>CAWBUA010000001.1:0-1092347 GCA_963791925.1 uncultured Alphaproteobacteria bacterium
TCGCAATCGGGCGGATACTGCGTTCCACGACGTTGGAATCGATCTCGATGCGTCCGTCGTCGAGGAAGCGGGTAAGCCCCTCCCAACGCGATAGTGCATAGCGGATCGCTTCGGCGAGCTTGGTCTTTTGGCTGATCAGAGCGAGCTTGGCGCGCAGCCAGGGCTCGAGTTCATCGACGATCGGCCGGCTCCTGTCCTGGCGCACGTTTCGCCGCTCATCGGCGCTGCGGCCACGGATGTCCTTCTCGACGGCATAGAGACCTGCGATGCGTTCGAGCGCCTCGCTGGCGATCGGCGCCGGGCCAGCGGCCGCGAGCTCGTAGAAGCGGCGGCGGACATGCGACCAGCAGAAGGCAAGCTGTACGTCACCGCGCTCGGCGAGCACCCGGTAGCCGCCATAGCCGTCGACTTGCAGGATGCCCTTGAAGCCGGCGAGATGGCTGATCGGCCGCTCGGCCTTGCGATCGGGCGCATAGACGTAGGCAACGCCTGGCGGG
This sequence comes from uncultured Alphaproteobacteria bacterium, assembly GCA_963791925.1. Lineage (GTDB taxonomy): Bacteria > Pseudomonadota > Alphaproteobacteria > Rhizobiales > Xanthobacteraceae > BOG-931. The sequence continues at coordinate 498 of CAWBUA010000001.1, forward strand.
TCGGTGCCGCCCCATGGCCGATCATCCCGTGCATAGGCCCATAGCTGGCCGATCTTGGTGCGCCCGCGGCCGGGATCGAGCACCGGCGCCGTGGTCTCGTCGGCGAACAGCTTGGTCGAGCTCTTGAGTGCCGCCAGCAGGCGCTCGTGGATCGGCCGCAGCAGGAAGGCCGCTCGGCCGACCCAATCGGCCAGCGTCGAACGGTCGAGTTCGATGCCCTGGCGGGCGTAGATCTGAGCCTGCCGGTAGAGCGGAAGATGATCGGCATATTTGGCGACAAGCACCTGCGCTACCGTGGCTTCGGTGGGCAATCCGCCCTCGATAAGCCGGGCCGGCGCCGGCGCCTGCACCACCACGCTCTCACAAGCTCGGCAGCCATATTTGGGTCGCCGAACCACCAGCACGCGGAACTGTGCCGGCACGATGTCGAGCCGCTCGCTCGTATCCTCGCCGATCCGATGCAGCGCCTTGCCACAGCATGGACAGGCACAGTCGGCGATGTCGATCACCATCTCGACGCGCGGCAGGTGCTTTGGAAGCGATCCTCGGTTCATCCGGCGCTTGGCGGTTCGGCTTGCCCGCTCGGGCGCATTGACCGCGTCGCTCTCGGCCTCGCCGCTCGCCGCAACCTGCTCGACGTCTTCAAGTCCGAGCAACATCTGATCTTCGGGCAGCGTCTCGGCGCGCCGCCCGAAGCGATGACGCTGCAGTTCCTTGATGATCTGGAGAAGCCGCTCGTTGCGGACCCGCTCGGCAATCAGCATCGCCTTGAGCGTGCCGGCATCGTCGGGAAGCGAATCCATCGCAACGGTCATGGCGGATTAGACCACGCGGCGCGGTGCGTCGCGAGCGTTTCCAGCCGGCTGATTCACTGTGCCGCAATCACCCTGGCTGCATCGGCGCCGGCATCTCCCGCGCCGCGTGAACCCGCTTCCAATCGAGCCCCTCCAACAGGGCCGACAACTCCGCAGCCGACAACCGCATCACCGCGTCTTGCACGCTCGGCCAGCGGAACTTGCCATCCTCCAACCGCTTGGCGAACAGGCATACGCCGGTGCCGTCCCAGTAAATCAGCTTCACCCGGTCGGCCCGTTTCGCCCGGAACACATAGACGGCGCCCGAGAACGGATCGGCCTGCATCTGTTCGCGCACCAGCGCCGCCAAGCCCTCGGCGCCTTTGCGGAAGTCGACTGGCCTCGTCGCTACCAGCACCCGGACCGCACCCGTCGGACCGATCACGCGCCGGCCTTCAAAGCGCGCAGCACCGCTGCCACCGTCTTCGCTTCAGCGCCGCGCCCGATCCGGATTGTCATGCCATCGATCTCTACCTCGATGCTTCCGCAGCTTCGGCTGGTCTGACCGGTCCGTTTGCGCTGCCGTCCTCGTAGGATCGCTGGTGGCAACGCCGTCTCCACAATGGCTGGCACGAACTGCGGTGCCTTGCTCTCGGTGTTCGCCAGCGGCTGGCGCGCCCGGCGGCGCCATGTGAAGACCTGCTGCGGCGTAAGCCCATGCCGGCGCGCAACTTCCGAGACGATGGCCCCGGGCAATAGCGTTTCTTCAACAACCCGCGCCTTGAAGTCCTCCGTGAACCGGCGACGCCGCCCAGTCCCGCTAATCACCTCTAGCCGACGGACACCCGTCACCTCAGGCTCAAGCTTATGGTCAAGCGTAGACACAAGCCGATCTCCCATTCCGGAGATCGTCACAATCCCCTATCATCGGCCTCAAAGGAAGGTGGGTTCAAAACAGCGCTTACCTCGCGCCGACGCCACAGTCGGCTCCTGATGAAACCGAAGCCGACCGCGCGGCAACCGGCTCGGATGCAGAGCGCCAGACGCCTGACGCGCAAATCGGGGAAGGCGAGCCACGGGTGCCGGACGACGTCGGTGTTGCGCGGCACCGCTATCGCGGACGGCTTATGCGCTTCCCGACGCCCAACCACTGGTGAGGTTCGGGGGCAAAGGACACGGCTCATCGAAATTCCAGGCTGAGCGTATCCAGATGGCCAGGAGCACGAACGCTCCATTCACGGGCCGGATATAGAAGCGCAAGGCGAATACTCTCCGTCACTCACATTCGGCTTGCAACACACGGCCGGTCCATACAGTTCGGTCATCCCCGGAAGTCACCGGCGATCATGACATTTCTGCTTTTCCCCGGACACCGGACCTAAAGCGGACGTTCCGGCCGTTCGCGTTTGGGCCAATAACGATCAAAGTGCAACGCAGCCGCAAGTTTGCGTGTGTGTAACCTTACGATGACGACTAATTTAACCGGATGGCGGTCCAGAGGCGGATGCCATCCGGGTTGCGTGTGAAGAACAAGCCGCATTTCTTTTTCTCTCAAATCCATAAACCATGGCCTCGGAATCAACCGGTGAAGTCCTTGAGTTGCTGGAAATTGGTTGGGATGCATCCTTTGCAAGTTGAAGTGATTCAGCGAACGGGCTTTGGCGAGCCCAGCACAGGAGCACCCCATGGCGACGAGACTACCTGCTTCGGAACGCACGTGTGAAGAGCTGACAGCATTGATTGAGGGACGTCTTTCCACAGGTTCGGCGAGGGATGAGCTGGTCAAGCTGGCGACCCGGCTGATTATCGAGGAGTCGCTGGAGGGCGAGGCGAGCGATGCGGTTGGACGGGATTATTACGAGCATGGCGCGCATAGAAGCCATTGGCGATCAGGTTCAGCAGGACCCGGGTGACCTCTTGCGGGAAGATGTCGGCTTCGCCCGCCTCTGGCATTGTGGTGGCGTATCGGTCGCCCGAGCTGGACCGCCGGACGCTAGATCCGCACGGCGCGGAAAAATGAACAAATCTTGCATCTCAGCCCTCCAGCACCCAGGAAACGTGTAACTCTCCTCTGCTCCTCTGTGTCTAGGCTGACGTAAGGAATGATGTTCCGCCACAGATAGGAGGACGTCGGATTACCGTGTAGGAAGATGAGCGGTTCGCCCTCTCCCACCTCCACATAGCTGATCTCATGTCGGGAACGCGCATTCGTCGTCGGGGATGCGGATCATTGGCGTCAATAGGTTTATTCATCGCATAAGCTCCGGTCCGTTCTCGCCCTGTACCTAGGGCCTCGCGGCGCGTTCAGAAATTCGCTAATTTCGCGCAATGACTGATCGTTCCCGCACAGGTCGGATCGACTGGGAGGATGTCCGCTTCTTCGCGGCGCTCGCGCGCCACGGGAGCCTGTCAGCGACCGCGCGCGTGCTGACCGTCAACCATGCCACCGTGGCCCGGCGCCTCGCCGCGCTTGAACAGACTCTTGGAACCAAATTGTTTAAGCGGCGGCCCAGCGGCTATGAACTTACAACCGCTGGCCGCAGTGCGCTGGAGGCTGCCAACGCCATGGAAGGCGCAGCAACGGCGCTGTCTCGCCTGGAACCCGACAAGACGCTGACTGGCCTCGTGCGAATTACGGCGACGCCGAGCTTGGCCGAAACATTCCTGATCCCGCGACTTGCCTGGTTGCAGCAGCAATATCCGATGCTCGATCTGGAAGTCAGCGCTGAACGCCGCGCCGTCAGCTTGCAGCGGCACCAGTCGGATATCGCATTACGGCTCTTCCGGCCCGGGCAGGGCGAACTGGTGGTGCGTCGCGTCGCCAATCTCGTCTACCGCTTCTACGCAACGCCGGCGTGGCGCGACCGTCTCAGAGAGGGTTCCGTGCCGTGCTTCGTCGGCTTCGATGAGGTAGGCTCCCAGTTTCCGGAAGCCTCGTGGTTGGCACGGCGGTTCGGTACTGCACGGCTGACGCTTCGCTGTAATGACTACATTGGACAGATCGCGGCAGCCCGCGCGGGCTACGGCATCGCCATACTGCCGCACTTCCTCGCCGCTGGCGATTCCGCCTTGGTGGAGGTGCCCCTATCGGAAACGCCGCCCTCGCGCGAGCTGTGGCTGTTGACGCGGTGCGATGTACAAAAAACTCCGCATATCCGCGTGGTCGCTGATTTTCTGTTCGATCTAATCCGTCGGGAGCGGCCTCTGTTCGAGGGAATGTGACGGAACTCTGGCCCCAACCCAGGCGGCCCGTCACTCGAAGGACACGCCAACTTCCGTAAGGTTCTGCCACGCGACGCGGCACTTTCGAAAGGTATAGCCTGTATCGAAAGAAAGCTCGAATTCGGGGGGAAGGCACGCGGTGCTTGGAAGGTGCAAGCGGGCACCGTGACTGGTCAGATTGCGCACGATACAATTGAACGTCGAGCGGCTGGCCACAATTACTTTGGCGCCCTTGAATACTTTAGTTCTCGGAAACTGGCGACGCTCAAACATGGCCAGAGTTTATGCCTAGAATTTGACGAAAATGACTTTCGTCCGAAACTGTTTCAAAACTGGAAATGGGATTGCTTGGACAGTCTTAATCTTTGGAAACCCTAATGAAGCGATCACGCAACAAAGGTCAGGAGCTCCCTTGCGCGCAGCCCAACGCACCACTGCGCACGCGTAGAGCATTGATTTGTGTTCGTTGGCGCACCAGGAGCTTGGCGGAAGCGTTCGGATAACTGCCAGCAGCAGGGAGGTCTCCAAGGGACCATCAACTTAGGTTTGGGGCTAACTTCGTGTGTCTCCGCTCCGAACCAGATTCAGCGTCCCGGCAATGACCTTAATGTGGAGACATGCTATCGTGCCAACATGCGGCCGTCAGAATTTGATACTGTTCTCGGTCGAGCCGAGTTTGCGTTGGAGGAATTGCGAAAACGGGCGCCTTCGTAGTTTGATCGCGGCACACACCAACCTTGCCGCCTGGACAGTAAAGCGGCGTCCCTTATCTGTTCCGCTTCGGCCTCCGCCAATGCTTGGTGCGCCGATTTACGGTCATCCTGTTGACATTGACTGCCTTGGAAATGGCGGCGTCTGTCAATCCCCTTTTAAACAAGACGCGCACGCGCGATTCAAACCCTTTGCCGAAACCGGCAGCCTTGCCACCCAGGCGCTTCACGGCCTCCACCTTCAGAAATGGCGCCATCTCCCGGCGCGGCGCCGCACTCGCGAATTGGAAGAACCGACTGCGTCGCGCCAGTTTGCGCGCCTTCTCTTCGCGATCTTTGTTCCACCCCGAATTGGCGTGCGACTGTGCAGACGTCAGCCCTCGACGCCAAGGAAGCCCATACCGGCTCTTATAGTCATCCGTTGTCACCCCATGTTTGGCCGCAAGATGATAGGAAAGACGCCCAAACCGCCTCCCACAAAGCAAACATTTGATCGTCTTGCCGCCGAAATAGCGCTCAACTTGGTGGCGTGTTCGAAAACGTGGCGGCTTTTTCGCTGGCATTAAGGCACCCCAAAGCGCCATAAATGTACGTTACCTACAGGCAAGAAGAAAGTGAACGCCGATGCTCTCCTATCGGGCAACGACAAGCGCATCTTTTGACGCCCATGTCTGCCATGGGTTTGCAGGTGACCGCGCCATGTCCGCTTGTCTGCCGATTGTGTTGCAGAACTCGGATATATTTGCCGATGAGGCTCGACGGTGAGTTTTTCGCCAAGCCTCATCGCCTCAGATTTTGCGTGGTGGCGGCGAGAACGGTGATCTCATTCACTGGCTTTCCGGCCGAGCGCTTGGGCTTAGGCAAAGCGCAAGTGATGCGGATCGCAAGGCTTGCGGCCGCAGATCAGGCAGGGGCTGGGCTGCGATGAATTTGAGATGCTCCTTGTCGCGGATACGCTGCGGCTCTAGGTGTGTCGATGGTGCTGCAGAGGTTCATCGAAACGGATTGATGATCGTAATGCCCTCGATCTGGCGGCCATGGCTCATGTCTTCCGAATACAATTCTTGGCACCCCAGCGCACGAGCGGCGGCGACGATGGCGGCATCCCAATAGGACAGCCTATGCGCAGCTTTAATTTCCATTGCGCCAGTCATGATCGTCACGGTGATCTCCTGCACCCTGAAGCGCAACCAAGTGCGGATAAGCCCCGCTGCGATAGCGTGCGGCAGTGGATCGGGTCGGGTCGGACGGGTCGCCTGAACGTAGAATTCCTGCAGGACTTGTACGGACAACGCGTTATGGCCTGCGTCGATGAGCTCGACCGCACGATCATGCTTGGTGGTTTCGGTCGGATCGCGGCTGATAGAGTAGAGGAGGATATTCGTGTCGAGGAAACGCAGGTCCGTCATTTGCCACGCCCGTGCGCGTCGTCACGCGACAGACGATTGCCGGCAGTGAAAGCATGGACAAGTGTGCGCAGCTCGCGTTCCTCGCGTTCCAGGCGACTGGCGTCAGACTCTTCTGATGACAGTTCGACAAGAAAGCTTTTGACGAGGCCGGAAACTGAGGTATCGCGCTCGGCCGCCTTCATGCGAGCCCTTCGATAGGTCTCGTCATCCACAGATACTGTGATATTTTTCATATTAACACATTAACACAGTGTCGGTCTGGGGCGCAAGCGTTATAGTCGCCCGACATGAGGCCAGAGCGGAGATTCCCTAGTGTGCCAGCGGGGGGATGTCATTGCGATTGGGCGCTTCCCTCTGCCATGATGGGAGCGAGGCGAGGTTACGCCGTGGGTGACCACTGATGCGTAATCCGACGCAAAGCGGCCGGTGATTCCGACGCAATCCGGCCACCGGTTCCGACGGAAGTCGGCCACCCATTCCGATTGAAGCCGGCCACCCTGGTGAGGCCGGACTGAAGCTCTCGCTGTCGGCGATCGAATCGCGGACGAGGCGCCCTTTGCGGCCATGCAAGGGGAGGTCCGATGCCCGCCGAGAGAGCGCCGATGCGGAAGGTTCGAGAGGTTCTGAGATTGCGGCACGCCCTTGGCGTGAGCGAGCGGCAGATCGCGGTGACGATCGGGGTCAGCCGGTCGACGGTTGGCGAATATCTGCAGCGCGCCGCCGTCAGCGGCATCACCTGGCCGGTGCCCGAGGGAGTGGACGATGCCGAGCTGGAACGGCGGCTGTTCACGTTGCCGACGTTCGACGAGAAGCCGACACGGCCGCTGCCCGATTGGTCCCATGTCCACAAGGAACTGAAGCGGCGCGCCGTGACGCTGCTGTTGCTGTGGGAGGAATACCGGGCCGAGCACGGTGACGGTTACGGGTATAGCCGGTTTTGCGATCTTTACGGGGAGTGGCGCCAGACCATCTCGCCGACCATGCGGCAGACGCATGGCGCCGCTGAGAAGCTGTTCGTCGACTTTGCCGGCGACACGATGCCGGTGTTCGACGCCGCCAGCGGCGCCGAGCGGCACGCCCATATCTTCGTCGCGGTGCTGGGAGCGTCCAACTACACTTACGCGGAGGCGCGCTGGTCGGAAGGGCTCGCCGACTGGATTGGGGCGCACGTCAACGCCTTTCGCGCGATCGGCGGCGTGCCGAAGGCGGTGGTTTGCGACAATCTCAAGGCCGGCGTCACTGCGGTTTGCCGCTATGAGCCTGGGATCAACCGCACCTACCAGGAGCTGGCTGAGCACTACGACACCGCGATCCTTCCCGCGCGTCCGCGGCGGCCGCGCGACAAGGCCAAGGTCGAAGTGGCGGTGCAAATTGTGCAGCGGTTTGTGCTGGCCAGGCTGCGCAACCGCCGCTTCTTCTCGCTTCATGAGCTCAATGCCGCGATCCGCGAGACTGTCGCCGACCTCAATGCCAAGATCATGCGCAAGCTCGGCGTCAGCCGCGACGAGCTGTTCGCAGAGATCGATCGGCCGGCGCTCAAAACCCTTCCGTCGGCGCCCTACCAATATGCCGAATGGAAGAAGTGCCGGGTCGCGCCCGACTACCACGTCGAGATCGCCGATCACTATTACTCCGTGCCCTCGCGGCTGATCCGCGAGCAACTTGAAGCGCGTATCACCGACACCACGATCGAGATTCTGCACAAAGGCGTCCGAGTGGCGAGCCATGCTCGTTCGCACTCGCCCCGCCGGCACACGACGATTCCTGAACATATGCCGAGCGCGCACCGGCGCTACGCCGAGTGGACGCCGGCCAGGATGAGGCGGGAAGCGGCCACAATCGGCCCGGCCACCATCGCCCTCGTCGAGGCGATCATGACGGCCAAGCCGCATCCCGAGCAGGGCTTCCGCGCCTGTCTCGGCATCCTGCGGCTCGCCCGTAGTTACGGCTCGGCGCGCATCGAGGCCGCCTGCCGCCGCGGCAACGACATCGGCGCCACCACCTACGGCTCGATCAAATCGATCCTGCAGCATGGGCTCGATCGTGCCTACGCCAATGAGAAGCCGCCGGACGGACCACCAATCCAACACCGCAACATCCGCGGCACCGGCTACTACCACTAAGCAAAGGAGAGACGATGTTGACACATCCCACCCACGGCCGCCTCGTTACGCTCGGGCTCACCGGCATGGCCAAGGCGCTCGACGAACAGCAACGACAGCCCGACATCGCGACGTTGGCCTTCGAGGAGCGGCTTGCTCTGCTCGTCGACCGCGAAGCGACCGAACGCGAGAACAAACGGCTGATCAGCCGCTTGCGCTTCGCAAGCCTCAGGCAAAATGCCGTCGTCGAGGATATCGACATGAAGGCGCCACGTGGGCTCGACAAGCTGCTGTTCCAAAGGCTCGTCGCCGGCGAGTGGATCGCGCGACATCAGAACCTGCTCATCGTCGGTCCCACCGGCGTCGGCAAGAGTTGGATTGCCTGTGCGCTCGGCCATAAGGCCTGTCGGGACAACCGCTCGGTCTTCTATCAACGCCTACCGCGGCTGTTCGATGCACTCGCGCTTGCACGCGGCGACGGCCATCACGCTCGGCTCCTCAAGAGCCTGGCGCGCGTCGAACTTCTCATCCTCGACGATTGGGGACTTGCTCCCATGACCGCCGAGCAGCGGCGCGACCTCTTGGAGATCATGGAGGATCGCCACGGCCGCGGCTCTACCATGGTAACCAGCCAGCTTCCGGTCGAACATTGGCACGAGATCATCGGTGATCCGACCCTGGCCGATGCCATTCTCGATCGCCTGGTGCACAACGCTCACCGGCTCACGCTCAAGGGCGAGAGCCTGCGAAAAGCCGAAGCCAAGCGTCAGAAGCTTGACGCCGAGCATGCCAACTGAACTGATAACCATGCCGACACGAGAGCACGCCTTAAGAGGTGGCCGGGTTCATCGGAATCCCCGGCCGGCTTCAATCGGAATGGGCGGCCGCCTTCGCTTGGAATCCCCGGCCGACTTCGTCGGAATACGCAACCACTGACGCTTCCGTCGACATCAAGCCCGCGCCATCGGGCATCGGATGCGTCTGGAGCCAGAGTGCGCGTGCGACAGGCATAGGATCGACAGCCGACTTTTTCCACCATGCTGCCTCGTCGCCATGTCGGGCGACATGAAGAATTGACCCCCTGACGACACGAGGAATTGCTCCACTCGCGACGTCATCAGGGGGTTTTTATGCGGCAAGAGCGACTTGGTTCAGGGCCTCTGTGGATCAAGGATCCGCGGAGGGAGGTCATGCTGGAGCCGGAAGAGGTTTCGGCCATGCTGCGGCTGAAGGAGCTGGGGTGGGGCGCTAAACGGATTGCCCGAGAGCTTGGGGTCAGCCGCAACACGGTGAAGGATTACATCGCGGTCGGTGGCTGGACGCCGTATCGGCAGCCGGTGCACAAAAAGGTGCTGGACGGATTGGAGCCGTGGTTGAGGGAGCGGTTGCGTCGGCATCGCGGCAACGCCGACGTGATCCGCCAGGAGCTGGCGAGCGAGAAAGGAATCATCGTCAGGATTCGCACGGTGGAGCGGGCGGTTAAGCCGTACCGCCGCGAGCTGGAGGCGGAAGCGCGGGCAACGGTGCGCTTCGAGACGGCGCCGGGACGGCAAATGCAGATCGATTTTGGCGAGCGCCTGGTCGAGATCGGCGGATCGAAGATACGAGCCTATTTGTTTGTGGCGACGCTTGGCTATTCGCGCCGGCATCATATCCGGGCGTTTCGCAATGAGCGGCAAGAGAGCTGGTTCGAAGGGCTGGAAAGTGCGTTTGCCAAGTTCGGCGGCGTGACCGAGGAGGTGCTGTTCGACAACGCGCGCGCCCTGGTAATCGAGCATGATCCGGCAACGCGCACTGTCGTGTCCAACGACGGGGTGCCATCGACGCTGACTCTCATCGGGCTGAGTTTTGCAGGTACTGCAACCGCTCCTCGAGATATTCGATACATGCCAGTTTTATCAGGCCCTGCATGTAGATCTGAGGATGTTTGACCGCCAGACTCGCCAGATAGCCGGTGAGTCCGTTTTTGCCGCGACCGTCGCTGCCGACCTCAGCAGCCGCTTCTAGAATCAGTTCCGGGTATCCCCGCGGCAGCCTGTTCGGCGTGCCGGCTTTGCGTCCGCCGCGCTTGGCATGAGCATTTTTGAATTTACCGTCCCCGTCTCGATCGGAGTCGTTGTGTTTGAACCGAGGTGCCATTTTTTACCTCATGGCGTTGTCATCTGCCCCCCGATCGATCCCCGCGCTTATTGTTGACTCTTCCGAGATTAAGTTTCTGTAAAGAGGGTGGTGCGACCGATTTTGGATAGATAGGCCTCTGATGGCACTCCGGCCGCAGTTTGCGAAACAGACCCAATGTGCACCCGCGATGATAATTGGTCCGAAAAGGACCCGCTGCGTCCGGCGACACCGCCGGAGACTGACCATCAATCATCGTCCGAGTGGCAACCGTCCAGGTAGGGCATTCGATCGGCGCCATGACGTAGCAGAGGTCGCCGCTCCTGCGGTTTGCGGCGGCTGAGGTTGTCGAGGGCGAACAGGATCTGGGCGACCTGACGCCACAGCGTGTGCTCATAGCGGCTGAGCCGGTCGAGCGGGCAGCTCGGCAGAGCGGCCAGCCGCAAAAAACACTGGGCGAGGTGGCCGCTGGGATCGGCCGCGGGGTCGTCGCCCAGCCCGACCATCGTCGCAATTTGCGGCGACGCCAACGCAGCGGTGGCGTCCTTCCCGGCGCGGTCGGAACGCAATAAGCCATAGACCGCCTCGCGCGCCGGCCGCTGTAGCCGCGGCATCGTCGCGGCCGCCGTCAGGTGGTCCGCCTCGATGGCAAAGAGTCCGCTTTCCATGGCGGTAGCGCGGCGTAGCCGCCATAGCGCGCTCGCCAGGCGAAGGACGAGCTCACGTTCCACGGCCGACTGTGCATCGTAGTCGGCGATGATGGCGGCTTCGAAGGCCTTGTAATCCTCGGCATCCTCCAGCGCCCCGATCACCGTCTCCGCGGTGAGCCCATGCCGGACTGCGTTACGGCGCGCGCGTTCCTTGCCTTTCTCGGTCACCGGCCCAGTGCTTTTGGCGGCGTTGCGGCGGTTGGCCTGCCATTGCGCGAACGAGGTCATGGCTGGAGGTTTGCCGCATTTGGCTTCGTTTCGCGAATGGCCCCGCGCTTGCCCGATCGGGGACGAGTGGCGTTGCTCTGCTGTCCGCCGTGACCGGCGGGCGCAACTCCCTCGACTGCCGCACGGTCCGGAACGGCACGCCATGGATGCGTCTTCAGCCACAGCACGCGTGCCGCCGGCATGGGATCGATACCGGATTTCTTCCACCATGCCGCCTCGTCGCCGGAGCGATGGAGTTCGCGATGGTGACCGCGGCACAGCGGCACGGTGAATTCATCGCTGGGTTTGCGGCCCAGCGCCTGGGCCTGGGCAAAGCGCAGGTGATGCGGGTCAGAAGGCCTGCGGCCGCAGATCAAGCAGGGCTGGGTCGCGACGAATTTGAGATGTTCCCTGTCGCGGATGCGCCGCGGTTCGGGGAAGGTGAGTGAGCTTTTGTCGATGCCATTGACCCGTTGAGTGGCGGCACGCAGTGCCGGCGCATCTGCGGCAACGGTTTGGCCGCCGGGGTTGGTGATCGACTGAGCACTGCCGCGAGCAGCCGTATCCTCAATATCGGTTTGCAGCGTCGACAGCTTGGCGTGGAAAGCCGCCTCGACGCGCGCGGCGTCGGCCGCCGTCAAGCTGTTCTTGGCTGCCATAATGCGTTGCGCCCAAAGGGCAGCTGAATCGCGGGATGCCACCGTCTCCAAGTCGGACAGAATGAGGTCGCGTTTGAGCGCGGATTGATCCGGCGGCAGGGATTGCGGGAACGGGACCGGAGCGCCTTTGGCAGGGCGGGACCTCGCCAGGCGCGACCCATTCGTGTGGCGCGTAGGCCCCCTGCTCTTTCCGTGGCCTTCCTGCACCGTCGGGGCGGTTGGGGTCAGAAGATCCGGGGCATCGAGGTCATCCTCACCCGCAATGCCGACCAGGGCAAACAGCGCATAGCGCCGGGCATAGGTGAGCGCCGCCCCCATCCGATGCGGTCTGGCGGTCTCGCTAATGGCGCAGACCGGCCAATCTGAGGCGATCCATTCCCCGGAGGCGTGAGCCAGCACGGTGGTGAGATTGACGATCCCAGCCGTCTGGTCGATGGCCGTGGTCTGCACCGTGGCGATCTCGTGCTGGCCCAAGGTCTTGCGCACAATCTCGAGGCCGCTGGAGAGCGGGGCATAGCGGAATAGCCGCGCACTGCCCTCCCCCGCTGGCGCTTCGATGGTCCCGACCAGCGACTTCTCCGGGTTGGCGAGCTCGATCTGCGCCTTGGCCAGCGCGGCGGCCAGGGAAGCGATAGACTCACTGGACCGCTGCATGACGGCCCTCCCCATTGCTGCCGGCGCTACTGCCAGTCAGGAGATCGAAACTGACGGCGCCCGACTTTGACCGCTTGGCCCGGATGCCATGGCCGATCGCCTGCTTGGCATCTTCGGGCATCAGGCCCTTAAGCTCGGTCTTGGCTTGTTCATGTTCGAGGTGGGCCGAGCGGGTACGAGCAAAGATGCCGGCGAACTCCGCCCAGGCATTCGATGCGGACATATCGACGATACGGATGGCCTCGATCCTGGGCTTGGGCGGCTCGACCCCAAACAGCTTCGGTTCTTCCCCATTCTCGACGCAGCGCCAGAATTTTCGCTCTGCGGTGACGATCAGGTGCTGGTAGAGGGGGTCAGCGTGGGCCAAAATCTCCACCCATTTGCCGCCTCCGGTGATGACCGAGAGCACCGCGGTCCGTGCCGCCACCACCCACATATTGTGTTGCAGTTGCGGCATATACTTTGCCGCGGCCCCCTCTTCCGAGAACGACCATGGCAGCATGAACTTGGCCTCGAATACCGCGTCGGACCCCGCCACCCGGCCGTCCAGGGTCGCCGCCATCCATTTCAGGGCGGGGTGAAATACCCGCTTCTGGATATCGGTGATGACCTGCCCGGTATTGGCCTCGTACCAGCGCCGGTTCAGGTCTTCGGTCGCGAGGCCCAGCTGGACGATGAGATTGCCCGATAAATCCTCGGGCTCTACCTCCCCTCGCTTCTCCCGCCACAGCCGCACCAGAGCCCTCTCGTCCTCCCCCATGATGATCCGGGCGTCAGAACCTCCTATAAAACGTCGTCGATCATGCGATTCTGAACGCGGGTGTTGATGGTGGGACATCGCCAAATTCCTCGGGTGGGATAGAAATGATAGAATTTATATTAATAGTACCGCTGATGCCTGTCAATAGAAAAACTATCAATTATTGGAGGCTGTAAATTGATAACTACGCGGCAGGTCAAAGCGGCGCGGGCACTCCTTGGCTGGTCACAAACGGACCTAGCTCGTAGCTCGGGAGTATCGGAGCCAACTATTGCTCGGCTTGAGGCGATCGACGGAGTGTTGGGAGGGCGAGAAACTACGACCCGAAAAATTCAGGCAGCTCTGCAGGCGGCTGGTGCTGAATTTATAGAACAAAACGGCGGCGGGCCCGGCGTACGATTAAAGAAGCGGACCCCAACCCGGGGAAAGTAGACACGGAACGTCATCAGGATCAGTTGGAATAAAATGTGATCCTGACGGCTGTAACACTGTTGAGGGGCCCTGATCAGTGCTGAAGCGCCAAAGGTTCTTGAACTGGTCGGTGCTGACGCCTGAACTACAACGCATGGCCTGTTCATCGGCAATCGAACGAGCCAAGCGATTGGAACCGCTGTTGCGCGCCTTCGTGGAATTCGCCGGTCCTCAAGATTTCATATCCCGCACTGGGCCGCTGGCGTTCATGCCCTATGCCGCGAAGGATCTTTTTTTCGCGCCCAGCCATCGACCCCGCAACGGACTAACCGTTGAAATCGCGCCTACAAGTGTCAACGTTGCCGAAGTTCTGCGCTGCCTTGATGATGCTGGCTGTGCCTGTATCGGCTTCACCGCAATGACGGAACTCGCTTATGAGCCGTCTGGCTATAATGCCGTCTCCGAATACCCGCGAAATCCTTGGAATTGCGATTTCGTGCCGGGCGGGTCTTCATCCGGCTCCGCGGTCGCAGTGGCCAGCGGCGTCGTGCCAATTGCGCTCGGCTCTGATACCGGCGGGTCAATTCGCATTCCTGCCAGCTGTTGCGGTGTGACCGGATGGAAACCAAGCTTTGCCGCAGTAAGCCCAGCCGGCGCCCTGCCGTTGGCGCCTTTTCTCGATTGCATCGGATTATTGGCGCGCAGCGTGGCAGATCTCGCGCCCGCGGCCGATGTACTTCTATCACAAACGCCACCGCCACGGCCGATCGACCGGGTCGTGGTGCTCGCCGATGCACTGCGGAGTGCCGAACCGGCGGTGCACCGCGCTTGCCGTGACGGCATCGACTTGCTGCAGTCCTTGGACGTCAAGATCAGCCGCGTTGATGCGTTATCCATAATGGATGCGATCGATCAGCACGCTTTGATTGTCTTACAAGGAGAAGCCGCAAGGACCCATGCGAGCCGGATCGACGACCCCACCATCAATCCTGTATTGCGCCGGCGACTGGCCAAGGGTTTGACCATTGACAAGGCGACCCTTTCGGCAAGCCGCGCCATGCGCACGCAGCTGGTCAAAGATTTCATCGAGCAAATATTTGGCGATGCAGACGCAGCGTTTCTTCCAGTCATGCCGATCCGTACGCCGGCTTATGTTGACGTCGATCCAACGTCGCCGACCTTCAGCGGCCGCCGCTTGTACGACCTCAGCCGTTATTGCCGCTTCGTCAACATGCTGGGCTTGCCGGCGCTCGCTATCCCTATAGGCTTCGATGATCGCGGCCTGCCGGTCGGCTTGCAGTTGATCGGGCGGCCGGGGCGTGATCGTGACCTGTTCGCACTTGCTGCTCGCATGCAGGAGAGAACCGATTGGCATGCCGGTGATCCGGACGGGATTGCTGATCTTGTCGATACGAATATGGGGTTCTGTGCTTGAGCTCGCATTCTACTGATGCCGCACTTTCGAACTTACGAGTACTCGATCTGACGCGAGCTCGTGCCGGGCCGACCTGTTGCCGCATCCTCGCCGATTTTGGTGCCGACGTGATCAAGATCGAAGCGCCGCCCGGCGTCGATCCCAACGAGGGCATGAGCGGATCACGCCACGGCTACGATATGATCAACCTCCATCGTAACAAGCGCTCGGTCACGCTCAATCTCAAGGCGGCGGAAGGGCGGACGATTTTCCTGCGGCTTGCCGAGAACGCCGATGTCGTGGTGGAGAACTTTCGCCCCGACGTCAAAGACCGCCTCGGCATCGGCTACGAAGCGCTCCGCGCCGTCAATCCACGCATCATTCTCGCCTCGATTTCAGGCTTCGGCCAAACCGGGCCGTATCGGCTGCGCGCTGGTTTCGATCAAATCGCCCAGGGCATGGGTGGTCTGATGTGGGTCACCGGCAAGCCAGACCAGGGGCCGATGCGGGCGGGAATTGCTGTCGCCGATTCTTCCGCTGGACTCTATGCCACGATTGGCATTTTGATCGCGCTTTCCGAACGCGAGCGGTCGGGCACTGGCCAATGGGTCCACACGTCGCTCCTGCAGTCACAAATCGCCATGCTGGACTTTCAAGCGGCGCGTTACTTGGTTGATGGCGAAGTGCCGGGCCAGGCCGGCAATGAGCATCCTTATTCGACCCCAATGGGTGTTCTGAAAACATCGGACGGCTATATCAACATTGGCGTTGGCGGCGATGGCCAGTGGCGCGCACTGTGTCAGGCGCTTAAGCGATCGGATCTTGCCGAAAATTCCGACTACGCCACACTCTCGGATCGTTTCCGCAACCGGCCGAAATTAATGGCCCTGCTGCAGTCGATATTCCAGACGCGCACCTCGGCCGATTGGCTGGAAAGATTGGAAGCAGTCGGAGTACCGGCCGGCCCGATTTACAAGATGGACGAGGTCTTCGCTGACCCGCAGGTGCAGCATCTCGGCATGGCCATGCCATGCGAGCATCCGGTCCGCGGCAGCATCCGTGTCGTTGGCGAGCCGCTCGAGCTGTCCCGTACCCCCGCGACCCTCGTGTCGATGACGCCCGAGGCCGGCGCGCATACCAGCGAAGTTCTGCGTGAGCTCGGTTTTGAGGACAATGACATCAAGCGCCTACAGGAAGCAAAGATTGTATGAGACCCCGGCAACAAGCCGGTGCAATCTAAATTTATAGGACGCGCGCGATGCCTTTCGTTTCCCAGCCACCTATCCTCATCGCCGGCGGCGGTCCAGTCGGTGTTATTGCCGCGCTTGCGCTGGCCCGACAGGGTCTACCGGTCCATGTGTTCGAAGCTGACCGCAAGGTCAATGACGCACCGCGGGCGGCAACCACGCATGCTGCAACGCTGGAGATGCTCGAAGAACTTGGCCTGGTCGAGGAAGTCATTCGCCGCGGCTTGATCGAGCGGTTATTCCGAATCTGGGACCGATCGACCGGCAAGCTGGTAGCTGAATTCGACTTTGGTAATCTCAAGAATGACACGCGCTACCCGTTTGCGGTTCAATGCGAGCAGCACAAGCTTGCCAATTTGGCGATTGAGCGGCTTCGCGACTTCCCGCATGCCGCACTAGAATTCTCGGCGCGAGTCATCTCGATTTCCCAATCAACTGACGCGGTCGAGATCACAGTCGAGACCGCAGCCGGTCGGCGCATGGTCCGAGGCGCCTATCTCATTGGCGCCGATGGTGGTCGCTCGGTCGTGCGCAAGTCGCTCGGCATTGAATTTGAGGGCTACACGCACCCAGAGCGCTTCCTTATTCTGACTACGACCTTCGATATTGGTACACAATTTCCGGGCTGCACCCGCAACTATCTTTCCGACCCGCAGGACTGGTGCGCCCTTTTTAAGGTCTCGGGCGACGACGGCAAGGGGCTGTGGCGCGTGCTGTCATCGACCCGGCTCGATCAGCCGGAAGGAGAGCTCTTTGACGATGAGGCGGTCGAGCAACGCTTACAAAAATTCATCCCGAAACGGGGCCGTTACGAAGTCGTGCACCGCAATCTCTATAACGTCCATCAGCGGGTGGCGGCCAGCTTCCGCAAAGGCCGGGTGTTCCTTGCCGGCGACGCGGCCCACGTCAACAATCCGCTCGGTGGGCTTGGCCTCAACTTTGGCATCCATGACGCGATCGAACTTGCCGGTCTCTTAGCGCGCGTCGTACGCCGCGAAGTACCAGCAGACGTTTTTGATTCCTACGACCGGCATCGGCGCTTTCTAAACATCGAATTCGTGCAACAGCAGACAATTGCAAATAAGAGAAGAATGGAGGAGAAAGATCCCGTCGCGCGCGCCAAACATTTCGAGCAACTTGCAGCCACTGCCGCCAATCCAGTGGCGCATCGTGACTATCTGTTGCGTGCCTCCCTGCTCGACAGCGTAAGAAGGCGCACAGTGGCGGCCTAATTCGCCCACTTTTTTGCGACGCACGTCGGGGCCGTAACAGGCTTGTGCCGCGCGATCCCTGCCGTCACAATCGCTTCACCGAGTAATTCGCAGTCGGGAAGCTCGGGGGAAGGCGACAAAAATGGAACTGGGACTCGGCGGTAAGAGCGCCCTTATTACCGGGGCGTCCAAGGGAATTGGCCATGCGGCGGCTACAGCGCTCGCGGCTGAAGGGTGCGATATCATCTTGGTAGCACGCACAGCGGCTGATCTCACTGCCGCCAAAGCGGCCATTGCACGCAAATCGAACATAAAGATCGAAACGGTCGCAGCCGATCTTTCGGATAGCAGGACGGTCGATCAGTTGGCGAGCAAATTTCCCGATGTCGACATCCTAGTACCCGGAATCACAGTTCGCTGATACGGCGACCTTTGACGCGACGCTGATGGACTTTTGTTTTGGTCCAGACGAATGGCTTGGCGTTGTCATTGTAGGCCTCGATGAAGGCATCGATATGCACCCGCAGTTGGTCGACGGACGTGAAGGAGGCGCCGCGCAAGGATTTTCCTTGCAGGATGGAAAACCAGATTTCGACCTGGTTGAGCCAGGACGCACGGGTCGGCGTGAAGTGGAAGCGAACGTTGGGATGACGCTTGAGCCAGCGGTCGTTCTTGGGTTTGTGGGTATTGAGGTTGTCGAGCACGACGTGGATGGCGGTGTCCGGATGACCTGCGACGATATCGTTCATGAAGTCGAGGAACTCGATGCGCCGGCGGCGCGACTTGTGCGAGGCCGTAACCTTGCCGGTGGCCACCTCGAAGGCGGCAAACAGCGTCGTGGTGCCGTTGCGCTTGTAATCGTGGCTGTGGCCGGTCAGCGCGCGGCCGTTCGGGAGCTTCAGATAGCCCTGCGCGCGCTCCAGCGCCTGGATCGAGGGCTTTTCGTCGACACAGATGACGATCGCGTTCTCGGGTGGCGCCATGTAGAGGCCGACCACGTCGGCGGCCTTGGCAACGAACTCGGGATCGTCGCTCTCGCACCAGGACTTGCGCCCGGCCAGGTCGATCTTCTGCGCCCGCAGGACGCGCCACACATGCTGCTCGTGCACGTCGCCCAGTTCGGCGGCGATCAGCGGTCCGTTCCAGCGCGCGAACCCCGCTGGTGGCTCCCGCTCCAGAACCGAAAGGATGCGGCGAGCCGTCTCGGAACCATATTTCGGTGCCGGCCCTGGGCGCGGCCTGTCCGCCAGACCGGCCAAGCCCTCGCGCGCGAAACGGCCACGCCAGTTGCTGACTGTTCTCGGCATCGTGCCGACCGTCTGAGCAATCGACCGCGTCGAACGTCCCTCCGCAGCCAGCAATACGATCCGTGCGCGAAACACATCGCGCTGCTCCGTCGTCAGTGCCCGAACTCGCGCTTCAAGCACCGACCGATCCTCCGGCGTCAGCCGGACCTCCGCTGCCTTGGGTATCATCCCAACGTTGAATCACGAGTTAGCCTTCCGTAAAAGCGGGTACTAGTGAACAATGCCGGCGCGATCCCAGGCGGTAAATTGCTCGATATCGATGAGAAGACCTGGCGGAAAGCCTGGGATCTGAAAGTCTTCGGCTACATTAACATGTGCCGTGCGTTCTATGCGCTGATGAAAAAGCGTAGATCAGGTGTCATCATCAATGTCACCGGCAATGCCGCACAAACTCGTGATCCGGAATACATCTGCGGGGTTGCCGGCAATGCCGCGCTGACCGCCTTCAGTGAGTCGCTCGGCAGCGTCAGCCCACGCGACGGCATTCGGGTGATTTCAGTTAATCCCGGGCCGGTCGAAACCGAACGACTGACCACTCTGATGAAGACAAAGGCGCGTGAGCGCACCGGCAACGCCGATAATTGGCGCGAGCTGTTCAAGCCGTTGCCGTTCGAGCGCGCCTGCGCGCCTGACGAAGTCGGCGCCATGATCGCATTTTTGGCCTCCGGACGTTGCAGCTACAATAGCGGCTCGGTTGTGACAATCGACGCGGGCCTGTCGTCCCGCAGCTTTAATTTCTGAAACGCCCGTGAGGCACCAAAATGCCGCATCTGACAACAGACGATAATATCAAGCTGTATTACGAAGAGGCAGGAAACGGCCTGCCCATCGTCTTCGTCCACGAATTTGCCGGCAATTTTCGCTCCTACGAAATGCAAATGCGCTACTTCGGTCAGCGTTATCGCTGCATTGCCTTTAATGCTCGGGGCTATCCGCCATCAGATGTGCCCGGATCCGGCGAACTCTATTCGCAGGAGCGCGCCCGTGATGACATTCGCGCCGTGCTCGACGCGCTCAAGATCGACAGGGCGCACATCGTTGGCTTGTCGATGGGCGGCTTTGCCACCTTGCATTTCGGCTTCACCTATCCCGATCGCGCCCGTTCGCTGGTGATCGCCGGTTGCGGCTATGGTGCATCGCCCGACAAGCGCGCCCAGTTCGTTGCCGAGGCCGAGGCGTCAGCAAACAAATTCGAGCAGCAGGGCATGGCCAAGGCGGCAGAAGGCTATGCGCTGGGACCAACGCGGGTGCAAGTCCAGAACAAAAATCCGCGCGGGTGGTGGGAATTTGCCAACCAACTTGCCGAACATTCAACCGCGGGCTCGGCGCTCACCATGCGCGGCGTGCAGGCGCGACGGCCATCGCTGTTCGACTTGGTCGACAAAATGAAGACAATCACCATGCCGACACTGGTGATCACCGGCGATGAGGATTGGCCCTGCCTTGAGCCGGGTTTGCTAATGAAACGCACGATTCCGACGGCTGCGCTGGTTGTCATGCCCAACGCTGGACATACGATCAATCTCGAAGATCCTGCCACCTTCAATCACCATCTTGCCGACTTCTTTCATACCGTCGATGTCGGTGCCTAGCGCAGGCGCGACCCCCGCGCCAAGATCTCGGCTATTCTTGGACGATAGAGCGGCTGTTGCAGTGGTCAGATGGTGGTGTAGCCGCCGTCGACCAGCATATCGGCGCCGGTTACAAAGCTTGCGGCGTCGCTTGCCAGGAACAAGGCCGCTTGCGCGATTTCCTCCGGCTGACCAAGCCGGTTTAAGAGATGTTTGGGTCCGGCCAAACGGCGCGCGGCTGCCATATCGCCGAACCGTAACACAAGGCGGCGGGTTTCGACGGCACCAGGCGACAGCGCGTTAACGCGGATATTGTCGCCGGCGTGATCCACCGCCATCGCCTTCGCGAGCTGGATAATTGCACCCTTTGACGAGCAATAGGCAGCGCGCGCTGGAGCTGCAACGCGGCCCAATTGCGAGGCGATATGAATGATACTGCCGCCGCCTGCCGCGATCATCGCCGGCAGCACCGCCCGACTCATGAGAAAGGCGCCCATCACGTTGACAGCGAAGACGCGCGACCATTCGTCGGGGGGTATGTCGAGAATGGTACCGTTCTGGTCGTCGGCTGCCGCCGCATTGACCAGGATGTGAATCCCCCCGAACGCGGTCAGGGTTGCATCAGCGGCAGCCTTGCAGTCAGCCTCGTTGCTGACGTCGCAGCGCACCGCCAATGCCGCGGACCCGCAGACGGCAGCGGTTTTGTCGGCGGTATCGGCATCGCGATCGAGGCAGGCGACCGCCGCAGCGGCCTTGGCAAACGTGATGGCAATGGCGCGACCGATGCCGCTACCGGCGCCGGTAATGATAGCGGTCTTGCCAGCGAGTTCTTCGCTCATTGACCTTCCCGGTTTTGTGAAGCGGCGCGGCCGAGATAGGCCTCCTGAACACGAATGTCTTCTCGCAGCGTTCGACAAGGGCCGGAGGCGGCAATTGCACCATTTTGCAACACGTAACCGCGGCTCGCAGCCTGCAACGCATAGCGAGCATTCTGCTCGACAAGAAGAACGCTAGTGCCCTTGGCATTGATCGAAGCGATATCTCGGAAAATGCTTTGCACGATCAGCGGTGCGAGGCCGAGCGAGGGTTCATCCAAGCATAACAGGCGCGGCTCGGACATCATGGCGCGGCCTAGAACCAACATTTGTTGTTCGCCGCCACTGAGCGTCCCGGCATTCTGGGTCGCGCGGCTGCGAAGCTGGGGAAACATCTCGAACATCATCTCAATCAGGCCGCGGACCTTTTTGACGTTATTGCGATATTTAAAGCCGCCGAGCTCGAGGTTTTCCCGCACCGTGAGGAACGGAAAAACATGACGGCCTTCCGGCACCAGCGCGATGCCAAGCTTGGTCCGTTCATGCGACGGCAGATATGTGATATCGCGGCCGTTAAAGCGAATGCTCCCAGCGCGGGGGGCAAGGGCGCCGGCAATGGCGCGCAACGTCGTCGTCTTGCCTGCACCATTCGAGCCGATCAGGGTGACGATTTCCCCGTCATCGACGGTGATGGAAATATCACGGCAGGCTGTCACCTGGCCGTAAGCAAGTTCGAGTCCTTCGATCGAAAGGAGTGCAGTCACAGGACCTCCGCTCCAAGATAGGCAGCGATGACGTCCGGATGACTTTGCACGTCGGCGGGGGCGCCTTCAAACAGCTGTTCGCCATAATCCATCACCAGAATCCGGTCGGCCACCGTCATGACCAGGTCCATATTGTGTTCGACCATGACCACTGTGATGCCCCGTTTACGCAAAGCGGCAATTCTTTGCAGCAGGGCAGATACTTCGACAGGATTGAGCCCAGCGGCCGGCTCGTCGATCAAGAGCAGTCGCGGCGCGGTGGCGAGAGCCCGAGCGATTTCAAGTAGCCGCTGTTCGCCATAGGCTAGTGAACCGGCAGTAACATGGGAGCGATGCCGCAGTCCGACGAAATTGAGAAGTTCAAGCGCTTCGGTGCGGCAGCGCCGCGCATCGGCGCGAAAGGCAGCGCCATGAATAATGTATTGCCATGGCGGGATGTTATGCCGGGTGTGGTAACCGGCTATGACATTGTCCAGCACCGACAATTGTCTGAACAGACGAATCTTCTGGAACGTGCGGGCCAATCCGCAGCGCACGCGCCGGTGCGCCGGCATCCCGACCATATCGATGCCAGCAAAGGACATGGTGCCGGCGTCGGGCTGATAGATACCGCTCATCAGGTTCAATAGCGTGGATTTGCCGGCGCCGTTTGGACCGATCACCGCGAAGACAATGCCCGGCGTAATCTGCAGCGAAATATCACGCACTGCGCGCACGCCGCCAAAGCTTTTGCAAAGACCTCGGGCACTAAACAATACCGAGCCACCGTGATTTGTGCGCGAGGCATTGGCTGCTGCCGCGGCGGCGCTCACCGAGTAACCTCCGTCGCCTTACTCACGCGCAATAGCCGGGATGTGAGGCGATGAAAAGCCTCGACCATGCCGCCGGGCATGAACAGTACGACCAGCGTCACCGCGGCACCATAGACGATGAGGCGAAGGTCGCCGATGCCCCGCAACAGCTCCGGCAGCACAGTCAGCAGAATGGCGCCAAACACCGGACCGATCAGCGTCCCCATGCCGCCGACAATGACCATGGCGAGCATCCCGAAGGATTCGGTGATGAAGAAGGCATCGGGAACCAGGGTGCCGACGAAGCTTGCATAAAAGCAGCCGGCGGCGCCGGCGACTGCCGAGCTGATGGCAAAGGCGAACGTCTTCCACTTCGGACCATCGATACCGAGCGCGGCCGCCGACGTCTCGTCCTCGCGGATGGCGGTGAGCGCATCGCCAATGGGCGAGCGCACCAGTTGATCGAGAAGGAAGTAGACTATGAGCGCAAATCCTGCCGTCAGATAAAACAGATTAACAAGGCTGCTGAACACGATCGGTGGCAATCCCGGAATTGCAATTGGCGGCGGTGGCGCAATGGCATAGATGCCGAGCGGCCCTTGGGTCAGACTGATCCAATTGACCAGGATCTGATAGGTGATGACCGCGAAACCAAGCGAGGCGATGGCGAGGTAATGACCGCGCAGCCGCACCGCGAACAGCGACAATAGCGCACCGGCAATTCCGGACAACAACACTCCGAATGCAAATGCAATCCAGAACGGCATGGCAACGCGCATGATCAACAACGTCGAGGCGTAGGCGCCGATGCCGTAGAAAGCCGACTGCCCGAGATTGAGCTGGCCAGCATAGCCGAGCACGAAGTCCAGCCCCACTGCCAACAGCACGTTGATGGCACAGACGATCAAGTTGGTTTGCCAATACGAGCTTGAGAAGATCAATGGCGCCAAGCCAATCGTCACGGCCGTCAGCACAAACCACAAACTCCGTGATCTCATGAACGTTCCAGCCGGCCCGGGCGGCGAGTCGACGATGGGTGCCGCGTCAGACATTTTCGGCGCGCTTTTCGGCGATCAAGCCGGTGGGCCGCAGCGCCAGCATCACCAGCAAGAGTGCAAAGACAACAATGTCGATCAGGCCTGGATCGAGAAATTGGGTCGTGTAGCTTTCGATCAAACCAACACAAAGACCGGCGATAATCGTGCCTTCGACATTGCCGAAGCCGCCGATAATGACAATGGCGAAGGCTTTGACGATGACGGAGGTGCCGGCGAACGGGGTCAGCACCAGAACTGGGCCAAGCAGTGCCCCGCCCATGCCGGCCAAAGCAGAGGCGATGATAAAGGTGAGCATGATCAGGTGATTGGTATTGATGCCCATGAGGCCTGCGGTTTCGCGATCCTGCGCCACCGCACGCAGCGCCTTGCCGAGAAAGGTAAATTTCATGAAGGCGTAGAGCAGGCCGATGGTGGTTATCGACACTGCGATGATCAGCAGGTTTTGCAGCGTAAGGAACACAGGGCCGATGCGGATGACATGATTGCTGTAGGGCGTCTCGAAGGCATAGGGAATCGGACCGAAAATGAGCAGCATTGCGTTCTGCAGCATGATCGAGACACCAATGGTCGCGATCAGCGGCAACAATTCGCTGCGCTGCCGCAAGGGCGCAAAAACGGCCGCGTTGATGAGCCAGCCGAGGATCGCACCGACGATGATGGCAGCGGCGATGCCGGCGAAGTAATTTCCGCTCAACAAATGAGTGGCGAGGTAGGCGGCGAACGCGCCGAGCGTGACAATATCGGCGTGAGCGAAATTGATTTGGACCAGAACACCATAAATCAGGGTAAGCCCCACCGCGACCAGCACGTAGAGGCTACCCAGAACAATACCGTTGATCCCCTGTTGAAGGACGACGGTCAACATATCGGGAAGCTAATTCCACTTCAGCGACTGCCAGGACAGATCAGGCTTGGTCTCCATGTAGTGGATGGTATCGGTCTTGATGTTCTGGTTGGTCTTATCGAATTCGACGCTGCCGGTTACGCCCGAGAAATTTTTGGTAGCAGCAAGGCCATCGCGGATTGACTGCGCATCCTTGCCGCCCCGCTTGACCACATCGGCAATCAGCATGATCTGATCGTAAGCGTGGGCGTTGAGGTGGGTGGGATCGGCATTGTACTTGGCTTTGAACGCCTGAATAAAATCACGGACCACGTGACGCTGATCGGTCGGGTCAAATTGCACGATACGGATGTAACCCAGCGCTGCCTTGCCGGCCTTTTGTTCGAAGCCGAACGGCAGCCAGATGGTACCCAACTGAATCGCTTTGCCGCCGCCGCCTTTGACGACGCCGGCCTGGGCCAAGGCCTCGGTGATCTTTAAGCCCTGACCTTCCAGCGTATAGGTCGGGATCACGTCAACGTTGCCGAGGCCGGCGATCCGCGTCGCGATCGATGTAAAATCGTTGACGTCACGGCCAAAACCAATGTCCTGCACAACCTTGCCGCCGAGTTTTTGGAATGTATCGGCGAACACCTTGGCGTTGCCGATGCCGGCGTTAGTATTCTCGTGCAGCAAGACGGCGGTTCTTGCATTCAGCCGCTTATAGGCGTTGGTGGCTAGATCGACGCCCTGCATCACTTCGTTGGGCATGATGCGGAAGGT
The DNA here is from genome assembly GCA_963791925.1 of uncultured Alphaproteobacteria bacterium. Taxonomy (GTDB): domain Bacteria; phylum Pseudomonadota; class Alphaproteobacteria; order Rhizobiales; family Xanthobacteraceae; genus BOG-931. Next base: position 26,038 of record CAWBUA010000001.1, read on the forward strand.
CCACGGATTGCCGGGGTCGGTGATCTTGATGGCCGAGGAGCCGGCATTGAGCAGCGGAATCTTGGCTTGATTCCATCAGCGGCATGACCGCCAAGGTCGCGTCCGAGCATTCCTCGCCGATCACCACGGCGGGATGATATTGATCGATGAGACGCTTGGCAGCTTGCGTCGCTGGTAACGGACCGCATGCCGAATCTTCGTACTGGACCTCGAACTTGTAACCGTTGACACCGGTTTTATTGAGCTGCTCAAGGGCGAGCTCAACGCCTTGCTTGTCCTGCACCCCGAAATAAGACCCCGGCCCCGATATTGGAAACAGAGCGCCGATCTTGATGACCTTGTCGGCAGCCAGTGACGTCGTTGTCGAGACGCCAATAAGGGAACCGGTCAGGCAGACCGACAGCAACAGGGTTCGGAACGATTGTTTCATGGCAGCACCCCTTCGTCTTGGTGCGCCATTAGACCTAGATTTCTGGGCTATTGGCAATGGCGCAGAAGCGCCCAGGGGCAATCAAGTGTCAATACATTTCGGATCGGCTTGGTCCGGCTGCCGGTCCGATCGGCGCGGAAAACCCTCATATTGCGGATCGTGGTCGGCCCTGCCTTATGTGGCAGGCAGGGAACGGCAGTGAGGCAACAGCCTCGGCTACGCTTTGCAGCGTCCGCCAAGGAGTGAAGGACGTGACGTGGCTCGGGCCTGGACAGCTGAACGTATTCGGACGATATGGCAATCCTGATCATCGGCGGCGCGGGCTATCTCAGCAGCCAGATGGTGCATGACTTCGCCGACGCCCGCGAACGCGTCGGTTTTCCTCGACAATCGTCACCGCCGGGCGATTGGAAGGCTTTGTCGCCCGACGATCCTTGGGATGATAGGTTGCGCTGGTGACACCCACCGCAGGCACGAGCATCTAAGTAAAAACGATCTGATCGGCCCCGCGTCGGCATCGTTCGTCAAGCCTCGTATTGATGTACATCAAAGCGCCCTTTTGGCCACTGGCGTACGCAGAATGCGGAAAGGCAGCTCCTGTTGCTTCGCTGTCTTTCCTCGTTCCTTCCAACCTTGCCCGGCTTCTCTGCAGCCGGGCTTTTTCTGTGGCGCGAAGTGGACATCAACCGTACCTTAATCGCGCCCCACTTTGGGTAAAGTTGGTTTGTCGCATGGATCATTTGGTTATGACTGCCAGACTTTCCCGCGCCATTGCTTTGGCCATCGTACTCGTGACTGGGGTGAGCGCCTCTACAGTGTTCGCGCAGTCACTGATCAATCCCGACGCGCCGAAGAGACCGCCGTCCCCTCCGGCCTCAGCAAAATCGGGGTCAGCTAGGCACGAAAATTCTTGCACCGTGTATGGTGCCGGGTTCGTAAACATTCCGGGAACTGACGCATGTGTCAAAATCGGCGGTTACGTCGAAGGGACGGCTACTTTTCGGGGGCGCTGAGTGGACGGCGCCGCTCGCTCATGGCGTTTAAATGACACGAGCCCCGAGTGATGGGCTCGGAGCTCGTTGCGAGGCAGTTGGCGTTCGGGGACGGAGCGTAGGGTCTGCCTCTTGATCCGCATTGAAGCAAAGGAGGCGCATTAACTCCAGCACTACAGCGGATTAACGTTAGTCGCCGAGATCGTTAATCCCACCCATGAGCTTGTCCGGGTTGCATGTAAGCACCGTGCAGCTCGGAATCTCGTTCCATGCCTTCGTGTCTTTCCATTTCGCCCAAAGGCCAGCGTTCGGGCCTCCTGCCTGACTTCTATTCGACTATGTTGAGTTTGACCTCGGCAGTCCCGCGTCGAAAGCTTCGACGGCCGGCTGCGCGACGAGTGCCTCAACGAGCACGTGTTCGCCAACCTCAAAGAGGCGCGCGAGATCATCGAAGAATGGAGGACCGATTACAACAGCGCATCACAACACCCATCTGTCTATGTAATTGAAGAGAAGAGGCTTTGCTGATCGGGATGCGATCCCGTGGGGTATTTTGGGTTTTGTCGCGCGCGCTCGGTGATTGCGCGGGCTGACGATGTAGAGAGAACTGCACGGCTGAAGATCCAGGGTCCATCCGGCAGGGGATGAATTGATTCGATCTCACCGGCTTCTGCTGCGAGCCTGAGCGTTCTGGGCGCAACATGGAGAAGCCGCGCGGATTTACTGAGATTCAGCCACGGTTCGACCCCGTCATCGGAGGGTTTGTAGACGACAATGCGGTGATGCGAGCGCAGCGAGGTAACTCGCTCACGCGTCCAGCGATTGCCATAGCCTGTCAGCAATCCGTTCCTGTTCAGGATGCCGGCGATGAGATCATCGTTGGCAATCAGCACCAGTTGGCGCACCGCAGCGATCACATCAGCGGAGGTGCTGCTGCGCTGCCCACGCCGCCGTCGTGGCAACCGTATCTCGCTATGAACGCCGCCAATCCAGTGGACGACCAGAACGATCTCGGCCACCTCCGCATCGATATCGGCGATCACCTCATGGATCACGGTGCGGACGATACGCTTCTTCAGCCGAGCATCGGTCGAGGGGGCGTTCCAGATGGTCTTGAGGTCAGCTGCAAGCGTAGCGAGAGATGCCGGATCGGCGACGGGCGCGACCTTGGCGGCATCATGGACTGCGATCTTGCCTTCGACCTCAGCGACGCGTACGAGCGCCTTGTTCCAGCGCGCCTCCAGTTCGCCGGCGACCAGCCGGTTGGCCGGATCGGCGGCATCGTATTGCCGGAAGGCGCGATCGGTCGCATAGCGTGCAGCTTCGAGGTCGCGTTTGAGCGCTTCGCGCACCTGATCCCGCTGCTGGTTGACTTCTCTGTCAGCGGCTGCGGCCGCCGCAATGGCGCCGGGACCAACCACAGTGAGAAGAGCTTCCTCAATGGCATCATCGACACGCAGACCGCCAAAGGCGATGCAACGCGGCTCGCCATTGTCCATCCAGCCGCGGCTGCAGCTGTAGCGCGGGATGTGATGCTTCGCGCCCGAGTAGCGAAGCGTCAGCTTGCGCCCGCAGCGGCGGCAGCGGAGCAGGCCCGACAGCAAAGCGTCGCCGTGCTTGGGCGCGCCGTGGTGGCGGCTGGTGGGGACGTTGCTGCTCACCATCTTGCGGATCGTCTCAGCCTTCTCCCAACTGACATAGCCCTCATGGGCGTTCGGCATCAGCGCCAGCCAATCGCTGCGCGGCTTGCGGCGAATCTTCACGCTTACGCCGTCGGCATCATAACCCGCCGCAACGGCCGTCTTACCATACGCATAGGTGCCGCCGTAGATGGGGTTCTCGATCATCCGGTGGATGGTGGCGTAGTTCGGGCGCCGCCAAGCTATCTCGCCGTCCGTGCCCTTCACCGGCAGGTCGAGATCATGCTCGTGGAACCAGAGCAAAGCCTGCCGGGCGCTGCCGAGTTCGAGGACTTTGTCGAAGACCAGGCCGATGGCCTCCTGCACGCGGCGGTCCGGGTCCTTCTCGTAACGATCGCCAGCCTTCACGAAGCCCACCGGCGCGCTGACGACGAGTTCTCCGCGACGCGCCTTCTCATAGCGGGCCGAGAGCGAACGCTGCCGCAACAGATCAAGCTCGTACTCGTTGAGGCTGCCCTTGAGACCGAGCAGCAGCCGATCATTGCCGTGACGAGGCGCATAGACCGTCTCCTGATCGATCAGCACGGTGTCGACGACGCGACACATCTCGATCAGTTGCTGCCAATCCCGGCTATTGCGAGCGAAACGCGAGACCTCGCGCGCCGCGACGGCGCCAACCTTGCCAAGGCACACCTGCGCCACCATCCGCTCAAAGCCGGCACGCTGGACCCCGCCCGCAGCGGAACGGCCAAGATCGTCGTCGATCACCTCGATATCCGACCAGCCGAGTGCGACCAGACGATCCCGCATGGCATATTGCAGCGTGCTACTCTCGCGGTTGTGCAAGACCTGATGGGCCGACGACTGCCGAACGTAGAGGAGCGCCTTGCGCTCCAAATGATGAGGGCGGACCTTGTCAGAGATCATGACTGGCCTCCGTCATCGAGCCAATCCGGTCCTTCTCGGCATGATCCAGGAGCAACCGGGCTATCAGATCGGTCAGCGCTGCTTGTGTCTCCGTCGGCAGCCGAGACCACGCTGGCATGCCGCCGATCGCCGCCCGCGGCTCTCTTGCGAACAGGTCGACTTGTTGCGGCGCGCGGCGGCGCACCTGCGTCCGGCTCGTGTGGCGTGGCATGGACCTCTCCCCGATTCTGGTCGCGAGAGAGACTTGATACGCCCGAAAGCGGGGCATTCGATGATGATGCAAAGCAGTCGTTCCGCACTTGCCGCAGCAGCGCCGCAAGCGTGGTGAGCGCCGCCAAGTCGGCATGGGCCGCGGCAGCCACACGCATCCTGGCGCAGGCCGACCGGTCGAACATCCATGCTGGAATCTCAAGCCAACGGTCGGCATCGCAACCATTCAGGCTGCAGCGAAAAACAACGCCGTCCGACTTCTCAATAGCTTCGTGAACGCCGACCCAAAGAGAAGACCACGGATGCCATGGGTACAGCAGTTCCCGAAACTCAGTTCCGTGGGTGTTCTCAAGCCTTGTTGTACAACACCAACCGACCGCACACGAGCCTCAACGGGCTCACACCAACCGAGTTCGCAGCACGCCCCAACCTGGGGCAAAACTGGAACAGACTCTCCTTATGAACGAGGGCAAATTGGGGAGCAGGTCATTCTTATTGCCCCGCCACGGCAGGTCGGGAATCAAAACTAGTGGATCGAATCTAACACTTGGTACCCGCGTCGAACGGCCTTGATAATTTTGTCGGGATTGGCAGTCCATGTGAAGGGCTTTGGTTCAGCGTTGTGTTCGGCGACGAAGCGATTGATGGCTGCTTGCAAGTCGACGACGGATACGAAGACGCCTCGCTTCAATCGGCGCTTGGTGAGCTTGGCGAAGAAGCCTTCGACAGCATTGAGCCAGGATGCCGACGTTGGGGTGAAGTGGAAGGTCCAGCGGGGATGCCGCAGCAGCCATTGGCGAACCTTTGGGTGCTTGTGGGTCGCGTAGTTGTCGACGATGGCGTGGATAGCCTTTCGGGCCGGCACTTGCGCTTCGATGGCATTGAGGAAGCGGATGAACTCCTGGTGCCGGTGGCGCTGCATGTTATGGCCGATGACGGTGCCGTCGAGGACGTTGAGAGCGGCGAACAGCGTGGTCGTGCCGTGACGTTTGTAGTCGTGGGTCATTGTTCCGGCGCGGCCCGGCTTCATCGGCAACCCCGGCTGGGTGCGGTCGAGCGCCTGGATTTGGCTCTTCTCATCGACCGAGAGGACGACGGCATGGGCGGGAGGGTCGACACAGAGGCCGACGACGTCGCGCAGCTTGGCGACAAATTGCGGGTCGGTGGAGAGCTTGAACTGTTTTACCCGATGCGGTTGAAGGCCATGCGCACGCCAGATGCGCTGGACGGAACTCGCGCTGATACCGACGACCTTCGCCATCATCGCGGAGGTCCAGTGGGTCGCCTCTGCGGGTGGGTCGGTCCGGGTGAGCGTTACCACGCGCTCGGTGATGTCCGGCCCCAGCGGCAGGATGCGCGAGGGGCGCGTCTTATCGTGCAGGAGACCGTCGTAACCCGCCTGCATGAAGCGCTCCTGCCAGCGCCAGACACAGGTCTTCGATTTGCCGGTCCGGCGCATGATCTCATTGGTGCCAACGCCGTCCGCGCTCAACAGGACAATCTCAGCCCGCCAGACATGCTTGTGGCGGGCGTTGCGATCCCGCGCGAGCGCCTTCAGACGGCGGCGATCAGCGGGCTTGGGTAGTGGTACAGTTTGAATTAAGGCACGGCTAAATGAGGTCCATTTGGCCGGTATCAGCCGCCTGCTGGGCGGCTCGTAATACCTCAAGGCTCATTGGAATTTCTAGGCGTTTACCGTCCTCGACAATCTCGCGAACCGTTACAATGCTGATCCTGTCATAAGCATGACCCATGTCTTCATGCTTATATTGGCCTGCATCCTTAGCCTCCTTTATCATTGGCCCGCTCGGCGGCTCTAGCGTAATCATCACGGCGAGGGCCGCTTCTTCGCGCGCCATGTCACCGCGAAGCGTTGCGATGTCGCCACGTTTCACGCCCCCGGACTTTACCTGAAAGATAATTTTAGCGTTGTCAGGTGCCGTCCGGAATGCGGTTGGAATTCGGTGTGGCGCATTCTCCGGTAACATGAAGGTATCGTTTCAGGCTGCAAGGTCAATCGGCTGATCGATGGGCTTTGTAGCGAGCGTCTGCCAACCATCAACCTTGCGCATGTTGATCTGTCCTGAGGCGAGCAGCGCCCAGAACAGCATGGCAGCGGTGTCGGCGGATGGCAGAACAGTTTGGGTCTTGATCCGCCGCTTGAATTCCTCGTGCAATCGCTCGATGGCATTTGTGGTGCGTAAGCTGCGCCATTGGCTCGGAGGCAGGCGGGTGAAGGTGAACAAGCGTTCTCCGGCCTCCTCCAGGCTGTCGGCGACAGCGCGATGCTTGAGCCTCCATTTGCGGATGAAAGCCTTGCGGCGGATCTCTATCTCCTCAGGTGTCGCCGCGTAGATCATGTCGTTGTAATCCGCGGTGATCTCGTCATGCAGTCGCTCGGGGGCATGCGCGAACAGGTTTCTGTGCTTATGAACCGTGCAGCGCTGGACCGGCACGCCATCCCAGACAGAGGCAATGGCCTTGTCGAGTCCTGGCGCACCGTCGACAATAAGGAACTCGGGTCGCCGCAGCCCGCGCTTGATAAGATCGTCGAGGACAGTGCGCCAGGCCTCGGTGCTCTCGCCGCCCATGCTCTTGATCGCGAGCAGCACCTTCTGGCCGTCCGCGCGCACACCGAGAACGACCAGCAGCGAGATGGCAGTCGCTTTGCGATCGAGCCGCACACGAACGACGGTGCCGTCGAGGATCAGGCGCACAATCGGCTCCTCGGCCAGCGAGCGGGTGTTCCAGGCGTCCCAGTCGCTCTTTACCTTGCGCCATGTCCGGCTCACCGTGTCCTTGCCGACCGTTCCGCCGAACAAGGCCGCCAGCGCGCGACGCACCCGCCTTGTATTGGTGCCGGCGAGATACGTGCTCGCGATCAGGGCGTCGGCGGCAAGCGTGCGCCGCTGATAGGCCCGCAGCGCCTGACTTTTCCATTCCGCCGTCTTGCCCTCGGAAGTGGTCAGCCGGGCGCGCGGCACCGCAATCTCGATCGGCCCGAACGTGCCTGTCAGCGACCGCGTCCGGCTGCCGTGACGGTGACCCGCAACGCCGGCTCTTCCTTCATTGCCGGCCATCTGGCTTCGTCCGTAACGCGGCCGTGCCAGCAGAGCGTCGAGCTCGCCGCGGATCAACTCTTCGACGAACTCACGCGCTCGAGCCCGCACCTCGGTCTCGATCGGATCAAACCAATTGTCGAAAAGATCAACAGCCATTTTGGCCGCAGGCTGCAAAGAATCAGGCTTCGTGGTATTGCTCGTCATGGCGTGGTCTCCAGTCCGACGCTTCAACGCCGGATGATTCGAGGTTGAACACCCCGGAGACTACGCCACCCTCAATTCCTACCAACTCCGCGACGGCACCGACGTTGTCATTCTTGCCAGTCTTAAAGAATGCAACGGCATCAATGCCAGCATCTGCGCCTTTTTTCTCATTAATGATTGCCCGATTGTTCGTGTATGTGAGCACCGCCCATTTCTCAAACTCTTTGCGCAGGCGATCATCTTTGCGATGCGCCAGGGCTTCGGCGGAAGCCATATCGCGCGGAATACCATCGACCTTGATGGTATCAAGAATGGCGCTTCCGTAAGTCTGTTCAAGTCGGCGCAGAATAAGCGAAATGGACTGATAGGTAATATCGATCCCAACCCATTTGCGCTTCCATGCGTCCGCAACAACAATAGTGGTGCCGCAGCCACAATAGGCATCCAGAATTAAATCGCCCTCATTGCTGGACGCCCGAACAATGCGCTCCAATAATGCTGCTGGTTTTTCAGTAGGATAAAGTTGTTTTATGGGTGGAACGCGACTTATGTCCCACACATCGTCCATTGCAACGCCCTCTGATTCACCCTCTGTCTGAGATGGTCGGCGCTGGCCTTTTGCATCATGACCGGAAACGATTTTCGCATTTCCGAACCGTTTTTTTGTTGCGGGGGATCGATCCACAAAAAGCGTATTGAATACGCGTTCTTTGTCGCTCGATTTGCTATAGAAAAAAATTACATCGTGATTACGGACGAATTGCTGTTGTGCCACAGACCATTTCAAATAATGCCAAATAATCTCGTTACGAAAATCCCCGCCGTTGCGAACGAAAATGGCATCTAGAATAAGTTTTAGATAGTGGCTCGCGGTCGGGTCGCAATGCAGATAAAAACTTCCTGTCTTTTTCAGCACTCGGTGAATCTCAGTAATCCGCAGAGACATGCTTATTAGATAAGCTAAGAGACTACCCTTCTTAAGGACAGGCTGTAGTCCCTTAATTAGATCGACGAGGCGGACCGTAAACCGACCGTTAGCATTGGATAAAATCTCGTCATATCCAGCGTTCGCTAATTCATCCCAGACCCACGTATCCGTGAACGCCTGCGCTTGCGCTCGATCTTCCGCACCGAGATTGTTGTAAATCTGGTTATAGTTGCGCTTTGAGTTGAATGGCGGATCAATATAACAAAGATCAACAGTCTCATCACGAAATTTTCGCTGGTCACGAAGAATTTCTAGATTGTCTCCGTAATACAACGCGTTCGGAGCTTTCAGCATTGCCATCAGTTTCTCTCCGCTTCCCAATCTTCTAGCACTTTCACCATATCGCTCATCTCCCAAAGTTTCGGCGTGACGCCAGCCGCCATCGCTGGCGTGATTTTCAGCGTTTGATGGATGCGCACGAAATTGTAGTGCATGAAATAGATCGCCATCATATGGTCGTGGTTTGCAGCCTTCTTTGAAAAAGCGTTCGTGAGCCGCGTCATGCGCCGATTGCCCATTCGGATATTCAGATTTTGTCGTTCCGAGTAACTCGTTGAAACGTGCTTAGGGTCAGGATTGCCTTCGATCCAGTGCTTAATCGCGCCAGTGCATTCCGCCGGGCTGTAACGACGCTGCCCTTCCGGGGCAGGGCCGTACACTTTAACCAACATCGCATAGTCAATGTCGGAGCCAAACGCGCCCTCCACAGCTTCCAAGTACGCTTTGTGGCCATCGCTCGTTAGCTGCACGCGGTTTGCCAGTCGTTTGGCGAGATCATCCATGAAAATCATCGCAGCATCGCTATCGCGTCCGCCAACATGCCACGACAAAGCGAGCTTGCTGTCGGCATCGAGGCCAACCCACGTCCAAATATCGCCCGCGCCGTCCGGGGCCTTCTTTGCGAGCGGAACGTTCTTTTGTTTCGCGTAGCAGAATGCCCAAACCTCATCGACCTGCACGCGCTTGCATGCCAAGTTCATGAGGGTGAGGTCCTGATATTCTGAGAATGCCTGCCCGGCATCCTCTAGGAGCTTGATTAGGGTCGTGCGGCTAATGCCGGTCAACCGGGTCATTGCCCGAAGCGAAATGCCCTCTGCCATCATCTGAATGGCTTGGGCGCGCTTCTCTGGGGTGAGCTTGTTCATGGGCATGATAATGCACCATCATGCCTGACCTGTCAAGCATAAAATAACAGTTTGCTTGGGATTCCTCCCTTACGTCTGTTGTGCTATAAAAACCCTGCGCCTAGGTCATCGCGACCCAAGCGCAGGGGGTGTGGGACTATCTGGCATTCTATGTCATGTACCCCATCGCCCTTTCGAGCCGCTTGCCGGCGGCCACTGCACTTTCTCTAGCGGTTAAGCTTCTACGGGGACCCCCACAGGTCCCCGTTTCCTCTTTCGAGAAACCATTTTAGCGTCTAGGCCGCTGTTTCCCTTTTGGGGACGGCCCGATCCGCATACCACCAGGCCCTGCCGCCCTGCCACAGAACGCTTTTGACCGGCTTAGCCTTGCTGAGGCTGGAGATGACGTTGATCTTTGCTTTCTCAGGATCGCTCCCGAGCTGCCGCCGCTGACCGATGAAGGCCATCAGGTCTGGCGTCGTAATCGGCTGCGATTTTTCCTCAATGGCCTTCAAAGTAAGGTCAACGTAGGACGGGATGGCCGTGGCCGACTGCGGGGTGATTCGCCGGATGACAGGGGCGATTCTCGGCGCTGCAGGACGCTCGGTTTCCAGCGCAATCAGTGCACGGTCAATCGCGCGAAAGGCCCGCCATTCCGGCATATCTTTGAGTTTGGCATCAAGCACTGAGGCCATCGCCTCGTGTGCCTGCATCATCTCGGTTTTGGCAGTCATGTGATGTGCTCCTGTCAGACTACATAACAGGAACACGGATTGATGCAAAGCGCCTTGTGACAAGGGTCGATGAACCAAGTGTGGCTTAGGGATTGTCGGGTTACTTAGACCAACGGGCCTTAGCGGCCTTCCTGGCAATCTCGGCGCGCTGCTCAGGCGCCATCTTGGCGGCGCGGGCCTTGCCGCCTTTGAGGCCCCCACGGCGGCCAAGGCTGACGGCAGCCTGATCTTTACTCTCGTCCTCTGGGGACGATGGTGTGCGGTCCTCAACCTGGCCGGTGAGGATATCGCCGATCAGCTTGCCAAGCTGGACGGGATCGCGGGGACGTTTCAGGCGCTTCGCTGTCATCATGGCAGTATGCCAGACGGGAAATCAGGACGCGAGCGGGCTACGTTTCAAACTGTACCACTACCCGGGCTTGAGAGTGATGGAAATTCCAGTTCGCATGCGCCAAACTCGCATGCAGCTAGTCCGCTGGGAATCCCCTCCGGGATTCAAATGTCAGACGCGATCCACTAGGACCATTGAAACAATTAGGACGACCGTTGACGATATGAGAAATCCGTAAAGAACTCTTTTTCCGTGCTTGGAACGACGATACTGCGCGAACAGTATCGGTAATAACCAGTAAGCGGTGAAAGCTGGCAAACTCTTGCAGGCGCGCACCCCAAGCAACATCCGCCCACAACATTCCGATCATACCGGCGCACCACAACAATACAGGCAAACCGCCGGTCGCACTTCCCAGCTCCCGTCGAATTGCCGTCCAGCCCACCGCTGGCACGGCAAAGACGAGCCACGCCACACCGAGGATTTGAGTCGCTGAAGTCGACCATGGCAGCGCAACCGCGACGGCGACGACCAGCCAATCAGCGATCCTCAGGAGAGACCCTCGATCAACGCGATTGCCTGTGAGCGATGCCCCCATTTTCGATAGAAAGAGCCTTTTGCCAGTGCTTAAATGCGGCAATAGCTACAGCAACTTTTGCAACTCATGAGTTTCGCATTGGTCTGGCCGATAGCAAGCATTGATTACCACCGATCGCATCCGGTAAAAAGAGTCCTCAAACGGGAATGACTCCATGGGCCGACTAGTCGATATCGTGACGCCACTGCACAAGGCGACAAAGCGTGATTACCTCTCGCGCATGAATGACGATAAAGTTCATTGCATGGTGAAGGCGAAGGAATATGAATTTGACTACTGGGATGGCGACCGTCGTTACGGTTATGGAGGATATAAATTCATCGACGGTCGCTGGCAGCCAGTCGCGCAGGCGCTGATCGACCTGTATGGTCTGCATAACGGATCGAGCGTGCTTGATGTCGGTTGCGGCAAGGCGTTTCTGCTGTATGAAATGAAAAAGATCCTGCCGGAACTCAAAGTTTCCGGTTTCGACGTTTCCAAGCACGCGTTGGCGAGCGCGCGTGACAACATCAAGCCGTATCTATTTAGCTATCGCGCACAGGACCGCTATCCCTATGGCGACAAGTCGTTCGATCTCGTAATCTCACTTGGCTGCATGCACAATTTGCGACTGTTCGAACTGGAAACGGCTGTGCGGGAGGTCGAACGGGTGGGTGCGAATAAGTACATTATGGTCGAGGCTTACCGGAACGAATTGGAGCAATTCAACCTTGAGTGTTGGGCGCTCACGGCGGAGTCGCTACTCCATACATCCGAATGGATTTGGCTCTATAATCACTTCGGCTATACCGGTGATTACGAATTCATCTATTTTGAATAGGGAAAAATGCGCGTGGAACGGGCAAAAGCGGCAATCCTGGCGCAATCACGCCAACCGCTTATAGTTGACGAGATCATACTTCCAGAGGAGCTCGGAGTCGGACAGGTACTCGTCAAGGTTCTCTACTCAACGATTTGCGGAGCTCAACTCAATGAGATCGCCGCCGCGAAGGGGCCGGACAGGTTTCTACCGCATCTGCTTGGCCACGAAGCCTCGGCGCAAGTAATCGAGACTGGTCCCGGTGTGACGAATGTCAAGGTGGACGACACTGTCGTACTGCATTGGCGGCCGAGCCGAGGCATCCAATCTCAGACTCCCCTCTATAAATGGCGCGGGCAAAAGCTCAATGCTGGGTGGGTAACAACGTTCAACGAATATGCGGTGGTGTCAGAGAACCGAATGACAGCAATTGCCGCAGACTATGATTTGAAAGTGGCGCCCCTATTCGGTTGCGCAGTTACAACAGCCGCCGGCGTGATCAATAAGGATGCTAACGTTAGGATTGGCGAGTCTGTGGTTATATTCGGGGTGGGAGGCGTAGGATTAAATATTGTGCAGTTCGCGCATTTAGCGGGGGCTAATCCCATAATCGCTGTCGACATATACGAAGGCAAGCTCGAGATGGCACGCACGCGCGGAGCTACTCATTGCCTCAATTCCAATCTAGTTGGCGATCTTGATGCTGGGATCCGCGATATTGTTGGCCTTGAAGGGCCCGACAAAGTAATCGAGACTACGGGCGCGAAATCCGTGATCGAACTTGCCTATAACCTTACTCATGCGGACGGTACCTGCGTATTGGTTGGTGTGCCGAGCGAGAAGGTAACAATCTATACGCTGCCTATCCATTTCAAGAAGGTATTGACGGGCTCGCATGGTGGCGATGCCGTGCCGCACCTCGACATTCCTCGACTGATAAAACTCAATAAAACGGGCCGTCTATCTTTCGATGGCCTCATCACGCACGAATTCCCGCTGGAGGAAGTCAACGTAGCTATCGATCTGGTGCGCAGCGGCACTGCCGGACGGGTGCTGCTGCAGGTAGCAAAGCGCTGATTTCTCTGCGACGGAAAAATGCGGTGCGGCTTCGGAGCCCTTACGATTTTCGAAAGATAATGCCACGGATTATGTGCCGTTTCGCAAACACTGGAGTTCGCCATTTTAACTAACCGTTAGTGCGCACAAAAACCCCATGTCGTGGCCAGCACCACAGAAACGAGCAACGCATCACGGAATTAGACGGGACACCGACCACATAGGAAACAATTCAGGAAACAACGGGGCTGAACGAAGTATTTATCACGCTCAGAGCAATCCGTCGTACGACTTCCCTGCAATCCGGCACCTGCAGCCCGTAACGCAAGCGCATCAGGCTGGAATCGAGCGTCGTGTTAAGAGGAGTTGCGCCCTCTGGCAACCCAGCCGCGATGGCGCTTGTCTCTTGTACCAAGGCAGGGTCCGCGCCAAAATACTCAGCGAGATAGCGCGCAACCTCCGCGTAACTCACATCGCGCGGCCCAGTAAGCTGAAAAATGCCGCTGGCCTTATCTTTCAGCAAGGAAGTAATGGCGGAACAGACCAGATCAATTGGTATCGGCGCGAGTCTCATGTCGCCGAAGGCATTGATCGTTTTCCCTACCGACAGATCCGCGATCCAGCGTTTAATCAGTAGCGTATCGGCTGAAATAACCTTGCCGAGACGCAGGATCGCAAGCGGCGCCTCACGCGCTATCAAGGCTTGCAGCGCTTTCTCGCTGCGCGCCTTTTGCGAGCCATATTCGCTGACCGGCGAATGCCGCGCTTCGATGGCCACTCGCGGTGTAAGACCGTCGAAGACCTGGTTCGTGGAAAGGAACACCACAGAACAACCATACGCGAGAAGTTTGTCAATCAACGTCAATGTTTGGGTGACATTAATGTGGGAGGCTTCCTGCGGGTTCGTGGCACAGTCTCGAAGCCGCGCAACAGCAGCGCACACGCAGGCGGCATGCGTTCCGTCTGGTGGCTCCCAGTTATCGAGTGGATTTTCCAGATCAAGAAGCAATCGATCCGGCCCTACGGATTTCAGTCGTCGAGTCGTTGCGACGACCGACATTTTTTGCGCCTTCATGGCGCGATACGTGGCGCCACCAATTTCAGAATCCACTCCAATGACTAGAAACATCAGTCACATCCTACCCGGCGCCGTTCCGACGAATGTACGGGAGACGTCAACCCCTGTCGCCACTGCAGCCGAAAAAATCCGTGTAGGTCAAGCCACTTGCCGACGGTTCACGCCCAGATAGCCAATTTAGCTTCGCCAGTTATTGCGGTGGCTCCCGCCTTTTTGATTCCATGGATTTTCTCACACGTACCGCAATCTGAGCAGGAGTTAAGCCATAAACCTCGAATAGCTCCTCCTGAACGCCATACTTGTGTGGGAAGGCGTCTGGAAGTCCAATGCGGAGGATGGGCGGCAGCGTCGCGCCTGCTTTCTCGACCAACAAATCGGTCACAGCGCTCCCGAAGCCGCCGATCGTTGTACCCTCCTCCACCGTAACAACCAACTCCGCATCTTGGGAAAACTCGAGCACGGCTTCGGTGTCGAGAGGTTTGATCGTGTGGAAATGTACGACGGAAACATCATGGTCATCCTTCGCTAGGAGCTCAGCGGCTGCAAGGCAGTTTGTAGTCATGACGCCGGTTGCCATTAACACGACGGAGCATCGCGACTTGGCTTGCCGCATCGGTATAGCTTTGCCAATGGCAAACCCATGTTCGGCACGGCTTACGATAGGGTCGCCGCCCTTGGCGAGTCTGATATAGGTCGGATGTGGCCAGTCGAGTGTGCAGTTCATCAGCCGCACCATTTCGTTTGCATCACAGACAGCTATCACTGTCATGTTCGGCAACGCGCGCATGATTGCGATGTCTTCAATTGCGAGGTGCGTCGGGCCGAGCGGCGCATAAACGAGTCCACCCCCATTGCCAATGAGGCGCACTGGCAATTGGTGCAAGCACAAATCAATCGCAACCTGCTCGTAACAGCGCCGTGTGATAAAAGTCGCGATCGTGTTGACGTATGGGATATAGCCCTCCATAGCGAGACCGGTCGCCATACCGATGACATTGGCCTCGGTGACGCCCTCCATGTACCAGCGCTCCGGCATTTCACGCCGCATGTCGCTGAGCAGGCCTGGGCTGAGATCGGAACCGATGAAAACAACACGCTTATCTCGCTTGGCGAGATCGTAGATCATGTTTAGACAGGACGCCCGCATGTCTACTCCAGAGCCGCATACAACTTGCTCACCACCTCGTTGGTGATTTTGGATTTGTGGTGCCAGTTTGCGTCATTCTCGGCGAACGCGATGCCTTTGCCCTTCACGGTGTGGCAAATAACCATGCTTGGCCGATCGGGAGCAAGCGGCAAACGGTAAAAAGCATTGCGCAATGTCTCGACATCATGTCCGTCGACCTCGATAACGGCGAAATTGAAGGCATGCCACTTATCCGCCAGCGGCTCAAGGTCCTGGATTTCTCGAACCGGGCCGGCAGACTGAAGCTTATTATAATCGATGACCGCCGTAAGGTTCGAAAGCTTATGCTTGCCAGCGCAAAGAGCGGCTTCCCAAACTGAGCCCTCGTTGATTTCACCATCGCCCATCACGACGATGACGCGCGTATCGCGCTCTTCTATGCGCGCCGCCAACGCCATGCCTATACCGTAGGAAAGCCCGTGGCCGAGCGCTCCCGTCGACGCCTCGACACCCGGAATCTTCGCCGCCTCTGGATGGCCGCCAAGAATGGAATCGCGGCGGCAGAATGTATCCAGCACCTCATAGGGAATAAAACCTTTTTCGGCGAGCATCACGTACTGTGCGATGCAACCGTGACCCTTGCTTAGGATCATCCGGTCGCGGCCGGCCCATTTCGGTTCGTCGGAGCGATATCGCAGGATGTCGTCGTACAGCACCCGCATGATCTCGACGAGCGACATCGAGGAGCCGACATGACCTCGTCCGCCGCCATGTAACGTGCGCACGACAAGTCGGCGCAAATATTTCGAGCGATCGTCAAGTGGCGGCGTGGGTCGGTTGATTGCCTTCAAAGCTTGAGCTGCCCCCATGAGTTAATCCTCTAGTTTCTCCGGCAGGGAGCGCAGGAACTCCACCGCGTGGGCAAGTTGCCGCACCTTAGCATTTTGCCAACTCACAACATCGCCCGCCAGCATGCGCAGCTGCCAGCGCGCGGGAATGAATTCGTTCAACATAATGAGTACCCAGCGCACACCAAACAGCGGAAGATAGGCATCGAGGCGAAGAAAGAAGGTTGCATCTTCACCGTATTGGCGTCCAGCCGCTTGCCGTAATCGCTTTCGCTGCGGTGGCGAGAGCATTTTGTCCGGGTGCAGCAGGATATCGGCGATTAGCTTAACAGGATCGTCCCAGCCAAAATACTCAAAATCGATAAACGCTAGCGAGCCATCTCGCCGTCGTAAGCTGTTGTGAAAACCGAAATCGGACGGCACTAAGCTGCGCAATCCTCGTGGGAGGTCAGCCGTAAAATCAAGGCCGACAGCTAAGAGACGCTTGCGTGCATGCTCGCTTGCCAGAGCCGCTGCGGCTACAACCTTGTGATTCACAAAATCAAGCAATTCTGGCTCATCCCCGAGCTCCTGCAGAGCCGCAATACGCGCGGCAATTTGCCGTTCAATTTCACCACCGGATAGACAGGCCTCGGAGGCCAACGGCTGATTAGCTGCCCACGGATTCAAGCGTAGGGCGTGGATTGCGGACAAAAATGCAATCGCCTCATCGATATCGTCGTCTCGTATCTCCTGAACGGGATTGCCGTCGATCCAGCTTAGAAGCGCATAGCCCCCTTTTTCATCGATACCCAATACGCGCGGTACCTTGTCGATATGACATAGCTCCATCAGCTGCAGCGCACCGGTCTCAACCGAAAGCCTATCTCGTGAATCGCACAGACGCGATGGGTATTGCTTTAGCGCAAATGCACGGTCGCCGCTACGCACGCGCCAGATCCGGCTGTTGCGTCCGCCGCAGGTCAACCTATTCACCTCGACAGCGTCGCCAACCAGTGCGCGCGCCACCTCGGTCGCTCGTAGAAAGCCACCGTCAGGTGGTTCCAAAAACATGTTCCTCTATCCGCTGCCACGTCGGGCAAATAGTATAAGGTCCGCTTTGCGCGTGCTCGGCAAATAGAATGCGATCGACGTTCGGAGGGAATCCGCGATCCACTAGCAGCTCCTCAAGATCATCAATAAAATGCGTTAGGCCTAGCGCCTCAATCCGTCGGAGTTTTTCTGCTCGCGTATCCTCGAAATGCACGTTATCCACACCGATGCCCCAATCTGTACCCAACAATCCATGCCCCGCCATCCAGTCAAGCGCAGCTTGTCGAAGATTCGTTCGCTCAGGGTCGAAGTGACCATATTCAGTCTTGTGGCTAACAACGACCACTGTGGAGCGCTCCCTACGGCAATGGCGAAGAAAGGCTGTGAAGCCACCGACTATGGTCGCATCGGCGATGCCCTTGCCGTAGACTTCACCCTGGAGACGCTGCCATCTGATCTCGCCTTCCGGTAGAAGCCGGATCGCATCGCGCACCGCTTGCTTGCGCCCAGAGAAGCTGGGATCGAGCAGCCCATGGATCTTGGCCCTGGCGCAAAATACCTCATCGTAGGCGATGATCGTGTTGTCAAAATCGATGCCGATGCGCAGCTTTCGCAGCATGATTGTCACAATCTCACAGCGATCTCGTGCAGATCGCAAACAAATAATGCGCCATAGGGTAGAAGCCAGTGTGAACGACTTCGTCGTTCATAGAAAACATGAAAACTTCCGCGAAGTAGTATTCGAGGAGGGCTTTCAGTTGTTGTCCGCTCTTGCAATTGATATGGCCAGCCTTGCTCAGTGGAGACGCATAAGCCTGCAACTCGGCCGATGGTGTACCAATAATGAGCACGCCGTTCGGTGTCAGAGAGCTGCGGAGGTTAGCAAGAAAGGCGTCTTCATGCTCCGTCGCGATATGTTCTATGACGTCGAGGCTGAACAAGGCTTCGTGTTCGCGGGGCAATGGTCCCGCGATAATGTCGTGGACTTCTGCCTTAATCGGCCAGCGCTCATCGTATCGTGCCCTGACATCCTCGATGAAGATGGGATCGAAATCGTAAACAGTGATGTCCGGCACCTCCTGCAGCACCACGCGCGTGCCGAATGCGTCTCCGCAACCGACTTCGCCCGCATTGCGGCGGCCGCTTAGCATTTTGGCCACAAATTTATAGCGAGCGAGCAGGAACATTAGACGGCGCGGGTCGTCATACCAGACCTGGTTCGTCATCAGGCCTAGCGTAGTCAGGCCGATCTCATTTTTGAGTTCGACGCAACGGTTGTATTGCGGCTCACGCGTTCGTTCGCCGATAGCGAGCGGTAAAGCTGGGACATCCAGTTGCACATCGCCGCGAGCGTTGTTCCGCCGCTCCCTCTTCAACGACGGATAACTATCGGCGCCGGTGATCCTTGGTGCATCCACCAAAAGTCGCATTACCAAGCTCGAAGTTATGCCGTGGGGTGCAATCTGACGAGCTCGACGCAATACATCGATGTTACCGATGAAGGCTAGCAAGATCAGCGGCGGAGCACCTAAGACCACTGCCGGAACGCCCAACCATGGTCCGCGGTTGGTAATCGACCGCAATTTTGCCAACCCGCGAAACACAAGCCATCTCAGTCGACTCGCTGGCACAAAGTGAATCGCAATCGGTTGCGCCCCGGAGCGGATGAACCGCGCAGCATTATAAGTAACGCCGTTACTGAACCCGCCCGCGGTATTTAACGGACGCCGATTAGCAACGAATACCACAATACGTCCACCTTGTTTCATCAGCGGCACGATCCGGTCGATCAACTCGTCGCCATCTTGCATCTCGCTTTCGCTCAATTCGAGCAAGCAAAGATCGAATTTTCCGTGCATTGGTTCGTATCGCTCGGGCGGATTTTGTAAGAAGGGCTTTGATCGCAAGCGATTAGCGCGCTCGCCGGTATCGGCGAGCGCCACAGTGAACGCCGTGGGCTGGTTTGATACCATTAAGAGTCTTGTACTCACATCCGTAAAGAAAGGCTCGAGCTCTTGAAGGACCTTGCGGAAATCAGGCCAGAACGGATGCCACGGGAAAACGTAGGGTGGTCGACCCAGCAGCGCAAATTTTGCGCGCCAGAATATCCACTGGGTCAACCGGTCAGGACTCCCGGGCATCCCCAGCACAAAGGGCCAATCCTCCCGCTCGAGCCTGTGTCCGATGGCCTCGTTAAACGCCGCCATGGCGCCGCGCCAATAGGGATGATCTCGGTAGGGGCGCGGCGAGCGATTGAGGTTGCGCGACACTTCGGCGATGAAATCGTCGGCTTCGGCAACGGCTCTTCCAATTTGAGGCGGCAATTCACCGGCATGAAAGATGATCGAATGGCGTGCATTATCCCGGTGAATGTCCGTCGTCCACTCGAGCAGATGCTTGGCGAGCGCACGAGGTTTAAGCGGTCCTGGACGCAAGAATGTCCACTCGTGATCCCGAGGCTGCATTTCGATCACGAGATACTCATCCGAATCAATAATTGCGTCGACATTTCTCGAGGGGCACATTTCCGGGATAAAAGAGTAATCGCACGAGGAGCCGATAGTAAAATTCGTGACTTCTGGACGCACGCACAACATGTGCATGAGATAGAAACGACCGAGAATCGTGTTTCCGTTGACCCGCCAGAACAGACGGTTGGCGTGAGAATTGTGACTGAACGGGATATTAACCATGTTTGCGAGCGTGGCGGGATGAAGATGGTTGAGTGCCCACTGCATCAGCTCGCGAGGCTGCACGGCCAGAGAGTGTTTGGCTAGCCTGAGTTTGTTCTGCAGCCAGCCGAGCGCGTCCTCACGCGCAATCTGAAAGTTACCCACTACTACAGCGCTCGCCCCACTCTGCATGTGTTTTAGCGCGTTTGCAAACGACCCGTCCGCCACCAGATAGTCGGAAACAAGAAAGAAGAAGCACGTGTCGAGCATGGCCTCGCCAGTCCTGCGCACCTCTTCGGCGTAGGCAAGCGTGATCGTCGTGGAATAATTTCCGTCTGTGATAAGATGATCAATTAAGTGAATTTCGGTTGTGCAGGTGGCAGCGAGCCGCTTAAAAGCAGCGTGCTCGCGGATGAAGCGCTCATCGTCCGCGCTAGTCAGGATGATAAATTGTGTGGGCAGCGATCGAGCGACGGACGGGACATTGCCTGGTGCGAGGAGAGTCGGCAAGCCCCATTCGAGGAATTGGCGAACGTAGCTATAGCCCCAGACCGGCAGCAGCAACGTCGCGGTTTGCGGTGGGCCGCGTCGCGGCTGCAGCGGCTCCAATCCGTTGCGCGATACCAGCCCGCTGCCAAAATTTTTTTCCGCGGCCTCCTCGCGTGACGGCATTTCAAACTTATTCATCTCAGCCTGAGTGCCTGCATGCGCTTGATATTATAGTAGCGATCATCGGTCATGGCATTAGGCACCTTGCCAGTGAGGAAAGCGGTTTTCAGATCGATAATGGCATCCCTCACAGTACGTCCGGCGACAAAACTAAGTTCGCGCCGGAGTTTCTCCGACGAGACATGGTAGGAGCGCTGGTCGTCAGTTGGAGTCACAACAACGTCGACCTTCAGTCCGACTTCTTCACGCACCATGTCTGCGATGGCGACAACTCTCAGATTGTGGTAACCGGCGTTCCAGACCTTGCCGCCGATCCTACTATCCGGCTCTTCGAGTAGCGTCAGGTAAAGGTCAGTCATATCATCGATATGGATGTTGGGACGCAATTGGTTGCCGCCAAATACCGTAATCCGGCCATTATTGATTGCATGGTTGGTCAGGATATTGACCGTAAGATCCAGGCGCAACCGCGGTGCATACCCGCAAACCGTCGCCGGCCGTAACGTGACGGCCACAAATCCGGGCTCACGCTCCTCCTCCAGCACTTCTTCGCACATCGCTTTGTATTTGGAATAATCAGTGATGGGCGCGAGCGGCAGGTCCTCGGTCACATCTTGTTCATGCTTGATGCCGTAGACCGAAGACGACGAAGCGTATATAAAACGCCTCACGCCCGCATCTTTGCACCGCCGGACTAGAGGTCGAAAGCAATCGAAATTTATCGATTTACCAAGATCCGGATCAAGATCGAAGGAGGGATCGTTTGAAATGCAGGCAAGATGGATTACGGCGTCGCAGTCTACTAGCGCCCGGCCGAGTTCAGCGGGATTGCGCAAGTCGCCCCTGATCTGACGAAGCTTCTGGTTGCAAGTGAGATCCGAAAATACGTCGCCGTAAATGTAAAGATCGAGTACGACAACCTCATAGCCAGCATTCAACAGTTTCGGCACGAGATTCGAACCGACATATCCGGCACCGCCGGTCACCAGAATTCGCCTGAACAGTTTCGACATGGTGATTTGTGTTCCGCCTGCTATCCCTGCGCGCTCGCGGTAACCTACAACGACTGTCCGAAGCCCATATCAATATCCAGGATCGCGTGACACAACGTCAAATGAGCGATCTCGACGAAACCATATGTATTGGAACGAACATAAAAATTCATGTCGCCGGATCGCCGCAGCTCGTTATCCTGTGTAAATCCGGAAAAGGTGGCTACTCTGCAGTTGCGAGTCCGCGCGACGCCCACCGCACCAAGGATATTCGGCGACTGCCCCGAACTCGAAATGGCGACCAAGAGATCATCGGGATCGGCATAAAATTCGAGCTGTTTGGCAAAGACGTTCTCGTAGCCGAAATCATTGCCTAAGCACGTAAGCGCCGCGGCGTCGTTAAATGCAATGGCGCGCAATCCCCCATTTTTCGAGAAATCGATCGCGAGATGGCTGGCGATGCTGGCGCTACCACCATTGCCAAGGAAGATGATCTTGCGGCCGAGATTATGAGACCGGCGGGCCGCTTGGCGCAGCCATTCGCAGCCCTGATCGAGCGATAGTCTATTCGACGTGGAATCGGTGACCTCGACGTTGCGCAAAAGATCGGATAGCACAGTGAAGTATTGATCCAAGCTTTGACGCACTTGAGAATTTCCTCCAGCGGATTCACTTGAGCAGGCCAGTGATATTTTTGATAAGGGCCGCCTTTTCAATCGACCGCCGGTGACCAATAATTTCGATCTTCATCGCACCAACGACATTGCCGATAAAGCCTACTTGACTCATCGGAGCCCCGGCGGCCACCAGTGGCGCCGTCACGCCGAGAAAAGCATCACCCGCCCCGACAGTGTCAACCACGTTCTTCCCAAAAGCGGGAATCGTATGCGCAGGACCACCGCTCTCGAAGGTGACACAACCATGCTTGCCCTGCGTGACTATAATTTTCGAGCAACCGATGCGATCCTCGGCCAGTCGACGTGCGATATCGCCTAAATTTGAGACGCGATCGCACATCGCAAGGCGCGCTTCGGACGAGTCAATGCAAATGTAGTCGGCGGATGGATATTTAGTGATGAAATTGTAGCCGAGATTCGCGCTGTTGCTTTGGGTGCTTACAGCCAGGAATCGCGATTCGCGAACCAATACATCGATTGACGAAGAGGCGATCAAGCCGTGGCCGAAATCGGTCACAATTACTACATCGTACTCCGATGCTGTGTCAGCAATTGCACCATCGACATCGCTCTGCAGGTCGGGCGCGAGCGGTTCGTCGTTCATCACGCAAACCTCAAAAAGCTTGCGCATGTAGGAGGGATCGACGAATCGACGCTTTAGCGTGGTCGGAGCGTTGGTGCGCGTAACCGCTTTCAGATGGACGTTCGGTTTGAGACTTTTCCGGATCAGATCCTCATGACTGTCGAAATCGCCGAGACAAGTGATGATGTCAACCTGCTTGCAGAGCGACGCCACATGATTGGCGGCCGCAAATACGCCACCGGCGAACAACTCACGATCCTGATAGCGCGTCGCGATCATATTCTCCTTGGGAGTTTTGTGCATTGGCAACACATATTGGTACTCATCGATGATAGCGTCGCCAACGACAAGAACGCGATAATCAGCAACGCTGTCGATGAGGCGGTGCAATTCGTCGAGCCCGCCGTTTTCTCGCAACGTATCGAGATGTTCGCGGATATGTGGCTCGAAGACATTGAGATGACGATTGATCAGTTCCGTAGAACTGAACATTACCTCGTTGGTGAAATGGATGCGGCCGCCGTGCGCTTCCGCCGCCTCGCGCTCAAGTGTGATCTTGCCAGTAATGTCTCCTTGCGGATTTTGGTAGTCCTGCCCCTTGATATAGATCGATGGGCGAATGCGCTCGATAGCGCTTACCGCATCGGCGGCATCGTTGATGGCGACCCAATCGACATATTCGAGTGCAGCCAGCATTTCGGCGCGCACCTCGGCGGTGAACACCGGCCGCCCCGGTCCCTTGTTGACGAATCGATCAGCCGTGACCGTAACAATCAGGACATCGCCAAGCTGGCTTGCTTCTTCAAGATGACGCAGGTGACCAAGATGGAGGAGATCGAATGTGCCGTGGGCCTGAACGACAGTTTGGCCAGCACGCTTTGCGAGATCGCACGCGCTCGCCAGCTCGGCCAATGTCCGAACCTTGTCACGTGGGGTAGCTGGCCGAGGTATATGCGGCTGACGAACTAGCTTTGCGACGTTCGATTCCATACCTGTGTCCCCTCGTTTCCCCGGTCGATGTCGAGAAATCGAAACCAGTCGGTCGTGGCTTCGGCGATGCGCGATACAGTCCACACCGGCGCATTCCGCCAATAGTCTATATTCTGCCGCATCACCTTCACTCCCTCGGCGAAACTCACCTTAGGTTCCCAACCGAGGTCGTGACGAATCTTCGAAATGTCGGCCCAGGTGCAATCCGGCTCGCCTGGGCGCTTCGGAATAAGCACGCACGGCGGAGAACCAAGTAGGCGCACCAGCTCGTTAACGCTGACCGGATGCCCGCTCCCCACATTGTAGATCTCAGCAATTTTGTCGCTTGCGGCGACGCCAATCAATGCCTCGATGACATCGCTCACGAATGTAAAATCTCGAGTCTGCTTGCCATCCCCGACAACAGTTAGCGGTTCTCCGGCCAGAAGCTGCGCAAGAAAGACGCCGAAAACCGCGCCGTAGGTGCCGCTGGTGCGAGCGCGCGGGCCGTACACATTGAACAATCGTAGCGAGACGGCGGGCACTCGATAAACTTGGGCCCAGTGCAGAACCAACTGCTCGCCTAGATATTTGGTCAACGCATAAGGATAGCGCGGATCGACAGGCGCGGTCTCAGCAGTCGGATATTTTGTAGGTATGCCGTAGCACGACGAGGAGGCGACGTAGACGAAGCGTTTGACAGCTTGGCGGCGGGCCGCTTCAAGCACGCAAAATGTGCCGTCTACATTGGATCGGAAATAATCGGCCGGCTCCTGGATCGAAGGAACGATGTCGGCCCGCGCTGCGAGGTGGAAGATGCGCTCGACCCCATCCATCGCGACTAGCACGGCGGACTGATCGGCAACGTCGCCTTGAATGATTTCCAGCCGCGGATTGCCGTCGTGCTGCTTAAGATTGGCGCGCCGGCCGACGACCAAGTTGTCGAAAGCGCGAACCGATCGGCCCTGAGCCAATAAGCGGTCAACGAGATGGCTGCCAATAAATCCAGCCCCCCCCGTAACCAGGTCAATTCCCCTCACCGCACTCACCGAATCGTTCCCTCAAGCCCCACGCAAACTATACGCTCTATACGTGCGCCCGCGCCATTCTTAAGTGAGGCGGGACCGCGTCATCGGATCGCGCTTTCGGCCCTCCGGAACGCCGTGCGGGACATTGGCTTGTCCCTCAAATGCCTGGAATTTTTGGGAATTTTCTCGCCAGACTGCGTGACCACAATTTTAGGACTGGAGGCGGTCATTTCCCCAACTAATTCGACCTGGCAGCGGCTATAATCCTATCCTCCCGTGCAGCAGCGAAATGCGGGCTCCTGGAACGCCGGGCCGTGCCTTATTTCGCGCGCGGCCTACCGCCGCCGACAGCAATCGGGCAACTGCTGGTCTGGTTTCTTCACGAACGTGTTCCATCCGGCCTCCGTGATCTTATCCCAAGGGGGGGCCACAAGGGTTGCCGTTCGAGTCGAAATCGGTGATTGTTGCAGCGTGGCTCTAACCGAGGCACAGGGTGGCGCGATGCGATCATCCATCGGGCGAACAATGCTCAAGCTGGTGGGCGGGGCCGCCATCGTGGCGGGATCATTTTTCGCCACGCTGCAGATCATCAATTACCTGTCACTGCCGGCCGACCCGAATGCCGACGTCATCCACGTCGCCGCGGCGACCTACGGCATGAACTGCAACGGCTTCAAGATGCCTTCTGGCGCGATTGCCGACGTAAAGACTGGAAACGTCACAGCTGCAGTGTCAAAGCAGTGCGATGGGGCTAAGGAGACGTGCGACTATCTAGTTGATGTGACGAGACTTGGCGATTTCGCCCGTGGCTGTGCAAAGGACTTTTCCGTCGAATATCATTGTGATGCCAGTTCAGACTTGCGAACCAGTCGCCTATTGGCTGAGGCTAACGGGAAAACGATTTACCTGTCATGTCCTTGAGAGTCGAGGGTCCGAGGTCTCTTGTATTTGGCGCTTCTCCTGATGACTGGCCCCCGATGAATTTCTTGAATTCTGCCTTGGCAGTCCCATGCAGGCGTTCCATTGTAGTACTTACGCCATTTCTTCATCTTTTTCCGGGCGTCTGCAAGGCTCAGGAACCAATGCACGTTTAGGCATTCAGCCCCGAAGCGGCTATTGAATCCCTCGGCTTGCCTGGCCGCGAGAAGTCTGACGCCGGAATCTGTGGCCGTAAATGGACGTTCTTGTTAGTCCCCAACAGCATTCAGCCCGACACCATCCCGCGCTTAGAAGTGTCCAATGTAATGATAATTCGCTGCAGGCGTGTGTCGCTTAAGACTGTCTGGCGGGGGCAGCCTCCGCCTCAGCGTCAGCCACGGTCTCGGGTTGTTGATCAGCTTCGCTAGGCACATTCCATATTCCTTTACGCGCTCGGCGTCTCGGTATGGTGCCTGAACGGGAGTTATGTTCCACGTTAACTCTTTGCCTTTTTCTGCAAACGCCACGACAGTAAGCGTAATATCCTCCCTGCCTTCGAAATTTTCGATGAGGCCCCACCCAACTTGTTGATTGGGAAGGAGCGGAACTAGCGTCTTGTACGCATGAACCGGCCCCGAGAACTCAAGTACGTAAACGCGGCAGTCGTCGAATCTGTTGACGCAAAAAAAATCAAAATACCATGGAGGGGGCAGTATTACGTATGGAGAATTAAAGTCATTTGCGTGGTTGATTTCGAACCACCTTCCGCCTGGTCGCAGCATTCTGGCAATATTTTGAAGATAATGCGCTGGTGAGAAGACGTTATCTAGTGTGCTTCCCCCGACTATGAAGTCGGCGATTTCCGCAAGCTGGTCGGGGATGGGGATGCACAAATCCCACACTATAGAAGCACCTTCGTACGCGCTGACGTCAATCGCGATGACCTCTGAAACTCCAAGCATGCCGAAAAATGTACGGTCATTTATCCATCCATGTTTTCCGATCCGTTCTTCGGTAGTCTCGGTGTCAATCTCGATTTTAACCGGGCAAGGCTCTAGGCCACATCTGCGCAAAACCGCAGCGGCCTCCTCAAAGGTGAAACTCATCGCTAAACGTCCGACGGTGTGCACGACCGACGGAAGCGGCTTGTATTTGCACTCGGCCGCTATGAATTCTGCCATGTGTATTGAAATGCCCATTCCTTCCTCACAGCTCTTCGCGAGAGCTTCTGATATACGCGGGAATTCGCAATTCTTGGCCATGAGCTTCCGCCCCAACTCGCGCCTCGCACAGTGCTCTTATTGGATCCTCAAGGTAAATATACCGCACTATCAATTCCTTTGCTAAATCTGGTGCCGGATCCCCGAGTTGCGTAACATCCACCGTCATGATCGCGCCATTGTAGCCATTCAACATCTGTGAAATCTTTTCGGTCACGTTTCCTGGGCACAGCGGCACAATCCCCGGACGCTTCATGGGTTGACCAATTAAGTTTAGTCCGTAGCTTGCCTCAATGATTTTCAATCCTTTCCCGGCGCTCTCGGGGATGATTCCGTCGAAGCTGCGATCATTTGCGTCTTTCATGACACCAAGGTATCGAAACGTTTTGCTCCACCGCAACGGCACTCGGGCAAGGTCTGCAGAAGATGGCGACGCGAAGATCTCATACTGCCGGGCGCACTTTCTGACCCGGTCGAAGTTTGTGCGATATTGATCCCACTCAACCGCATCGCGATACTGGTCCTGGGAGGGTACTCGTTCCCACGAGGACTGGAGACCTTTCTCGGCGATTATAGCGACACCAAATGGCGTGCCCATGCCTGCACTGCCGAAATCGCTGATAAAGTTATCGGCTAGATTAAATTCCAGACCATAGACATGCGTCAGTGCGCCGGCCTGTAAAAAATAAACTTTGCAGTCATCGAATCCATTCAAAATGAAATAATCAAAATACCAGGCCGGCGAAGCGATTACATAAGGATGGAAGTGGAAGCTCGCGATGTTCTGATCGATAAGGCGTCCGCTCGGCGCCATGAGACGTGCGATGTTCTTGATATAGGCCGCAGGATCGAAAACGTTGTCCAATACGCTGCCACCGAAAACGAACAGCGCTGTTCCGGCAAGCTCTGGCGGGATAGCCTTGTTCAGATCGAGGATAATATCAGCGCCTTCAAAATTGCTGTGATCAATCGCCCTTATTTTCTCCACGCCAAGCAGGCGGAAAAACGTTGTGTCGCTGATTAGATCTCTTCCGGACCCAACTGCCGCCGAGGTGATTTGGTCGATCTCAATCGGAACCGCGGACGGCTTGATGCCGTGCTTGTCTAGTATTGCCAGCATTTGTTGGTGGTTGAGATCAACCGTTTGCCGGCCCAGCAAATGGACGGTCTTCGGCAACGGACGAAACTTGTGCTCGCGAATGATCAATTCGGCATGGAGCGCAGATATTCCCACGGATCGTGCCCCCTTAAACAGTAAGACGATACATGGCAGGGAAAGTATCCATTCGCCTACGAGCTACCAGTAAGAGGGCGTTCAAGACGGATACGAGGGCACTTCATTGCTCTGAGGATACTATTTACTCTCAGGATGCCTTTCCAGTGGGGAGAGCGCAACATTGACTGACGGCTAGCACCTCGCTAACTCTTTCCGATCTTCCAATCGGGGGCTGGCCCATGCCCATTGCGGAGTTCGAAAAGTGTGCAGGCCCGGCAGTATTTTCGCGTCTCTTTGCATTACGGCGCAGTAATTATCCGGAAAGCACCCTCAAACGGCGATTTAGCTCGTTTGCGCCTCCCGTCGACCGCAGCCTTCGCAATTATGGACATTAAAGCCAAAGAACTGGAACTTGGCGAAGCGCTGCCTGATGATCATCTTCGGCCGTATGTCGAAACTTACAGAACCCTTCAGTATATCGACGATGATATCTTGGTCACTCTTTTCGCGCACGCGGGTTTGGCAAAGCCCGAGCTTTCGCCGATTGCCGAAGCTTTACTTCGATGTCTAGGCCCAATTTTTCAGCTTTGTGTCGACCAAATCAGTGTTAGGTGCCGTCCGGGATGGGGTTGGAATTCGGTGTAGCGCGATCTCCGGTAACATGAAGGTATCGTTTCAGGCTGCGAGGTCAATCGGCTGATTGATGGGCTTTGTGGCGAGCGTCTGCCAACCATCGACCTTGCGCATGTTGATCTGACCGGAGGCGAGCAGCGCCCAGAACAACATCGCGGCGGTATCGGCCGACGGCAGCACCGTCTGCGTCTTGATCCTTCGTTTGAACTCTTCGTGCAACCGCTCGATGGCATTTGTGGTCCGCACGCTGCGCCATTGGCTTGGCGGCAGCCGGGTGAAGGCGAACAAGCGTTCGCCCGCTTCCTCCAGGCTCTCAGCGACGGCGCGATGCTTGAGCCGCCACTTGCGGATGAAGGCCTTGCGGCGGACCTCGATCTCCTCACGCGTCGCCGCGTAGATCATGTCGTTGTAATCCGCCGTGATCTCGTCATGCAGGCGCTCGGGTGCATGTGCGAGAAGGTTCCTATGCTTATGCACGGTGCAGCGTTGGACCGGCACGCCGTCCCAGACGGCGGCAATCGCTTTGTCGAGCCCGGGCGCGCCGTCGACAATGAGGAACTCGGGCTGCCGCAGCCCGCGCTTAATGAGGTCGTCCAGGACAGTGCGCCAGGCCTCGGCGCTCTCGCCGCCCATGCTTTTGATCGCCAGCAGCACCTTCTGGCCGTCCGCACGCACGCCGAGAACGACGAGCAGCGAGATGGAGGTCGCTTTGCGGTCGAGCCGGACGCGAACGACGGTGCCGTCGAGAATAAGCCGCACGATCGGTTCCTCGGCCAACGAGCGGGTGCTCCAGGCGTCCCAGTCGCCCTTCACCTTGCGCCAGATCCGGCTCACCGTGTCCTTGCCGACCGCGCCGCCGAACAAGACCGCCAGCGCCCGGCGCACTCGGCGCGTGTTGGTGCCGGCGAGATACGTACTCGCGATCAGCGCGTCAGCGGCCAGCGTGCGGCGCTGATAGGCCCGCAGCGCCTTGCTCTTCCACTCCGTCGTTTTGCCGTCGACGGTGTTC
The DNA here is from genome assembly GCA_963791925.1 of uncultured Alphaproteobacteria bacterium. GTDB lineage: Bacteria > Pseudomonadota > Alphaproteobacteria > Rhizobiales > Xanthobacteraceae > BOG-931. The sequence goes on from CAWBUA010000001.1 coordinate 55,803, forward strand.
AGCCTGGCGCGCGGCACGGCAATCTCGATCGGGCCAAACGTGCCGGTCAGAGACCGCGTACGGCGCCCGTGGCGGTGGCCCGCAACGCCCGCTCTTCTTTCACTGCCGGCCATCTGGCTTCGCCCGTAACGCGGCCGTGCCAGTACAGCGTCGAGCTCGCCGCGGATCAGCTCTTCGATGAACCCACGCGCCCGAGACCGCACCTCGGTCTCGATCGGGTCAAACCAGTTGTCGAAAAGATCAACAGCCATCTCGGCCGCAGGCTGCAAAGAATCAAGCTTCGTGGTAGTGTTCGTCATGGCGTGGTCTCCAGTCCGACGCTTCAACGCCGGATGATTCGAGGTTGAACACCCCGGAGACTACGCCACCCTCATTTCCAACCAACTCCGCGACGGCACCCAGTGTTACGTCGACAAGGAATTCGAGACAACGCGCAAAAGACGACCGAACACTCTACTATGCGGCGCATCAGTAACGTCATATGACAAATATTCTAGCCCACATCGCTGCCATATCTCGCAACGCGCCCTCGGCGTGCATCCGTTCTTGCTGATTGCGATCGAACGCGGCGCGGGTTCCGAGCCGGCCTTTCTAGTGGATCGCGTCTGACATTTGAATCCCGGAGGGGATTCCCAGCGGACTGGCTGCATGCGAGTCTGGCGCATGCGAACTGGAATTTCCATCACTCTCAAGCCCGCTGATCGCCGCCGTCTGAAGGCGCTCGCGCGGGATCGCAACGCCCGTCACAAGCATGTCTGGCGGGCTGAGATTGTCCTGTTGAGCGCGGACGGCGTTGGCACCAATGAGATCATGCGCCGGACCGGCAAATCGAAGACCTGTGTCTGGCGCTGGCAGGAGCGCTTCATGCAGGCGGGTTACGACGGTCTCCTGCACGATAAGACGCGCCCCTCGCGCATCCTGCCGCTGGGGCCGGACATCACCGAGCGCGTGGTAACGCTCACCCGGACCGACCCACCCGCAGAGGCGACCCACTGGACCTCCGCGATGATGGCGAAGGTCGTCGGTATCAGCGCGAGTTCCGTCCAGCGCATCTGGCGTGCGCATGGCCTTCAACCGCATCGGGTAAAACAGTTCAAGCTCTCCACCGACCCGCAATTTGTCGCCAAGCTGCGCGACGTCGTCGGCCTCTGTGTCGACCCTCCCGCCCATGCCGTCGTCCTCTCGGTCGATGAGAAGAGCCAAATCCAGGCGCTCGACCGCACCCAGCCGGGGTTGCCGATGAAGCCGGGCCGCGCCGGAACAATGACCCACGACTACAAACGTCACGGCACGACCACGCTGTTCGCCGCTCTCAACGTCCTCGACGGCACCGTCATCGGCCATAACATGCAGCGCCGCCGGCACCAGGAGTTCATCCGCTTCCTCAATGCCATCGAAGCGCAGGTGCCGGCCCGAAAGGCTATCCACGCCATCGTCGACAACTACGCGACCCACAAGCACCCAAAGGTTCGCCAATGGTTGCTGCGGCATCCCCGCTGGACCTTCCACTTCACCGCAACGTCGGCATCCTGGCTCAGCGCTGTCGAAGGCTTCTTCGCCAAGCTCACCAAGCGCCGATTGAAGCGAGGCGTCTTCTTATCCGTCGTCGACTTGCAAGCAGCCATCAATCGCTTCGTCGCCGAACGCAACGCTGAACCAAAGCCATTCACATGGACTGCCAATCCCGACAAAATTATCAAGGCCGTTCGACGCGGGTACCAAGTGTTAGATTCGATCCACTAGTCTGTAAAACTCAAAATGAGGTGCCTCGATTCGTTGAGGGGCTCGCGAAGCTCCCTCGATTCGGCGACTGCAAGCTGTTGCAGGGGCTGGAGCGGGCGCTCCGCCTGGAGACGTACGAGGCCGCCGAGTGCTGGTTTGGCTGGGCCTGCAAGCCCACCCCAGGGCCGGCCGAGACCGTCCATTTCGGCCTGATGCCAGGCGTCCAACTGCCTCTTTATTACGGGTATCCGGCTTACGCCATTGCGGCCGAGCCGGCGGACAAAGGACCCGAGCAGCGCATTGAGAACCTCAAGCAGCTGTTTGACGCCTATCGCAGCGCGGACGGCAACAATGCGGTCCCTCGATCCACGGAGACCTTACAGGTGTCTACGTCGCCACAACGTCAAACTCTCATATCTGTGTTCGATTCGTGGGTCTACTGCGTAACAGCGCACTGGAGCTTCAGGTTCGCGCGAGAAGCCAGAGCGCGCCTGTGAAGCCGTTCGAAACAATGCGACGCCACGCTCTCTTCAAGTTGTAGGTAGATACACGGTTGTCAATGGACGGGACGTCAATTATGGACAAGACTGTAGGCCATGAGGCAGAACACCAAAATCTACAGTGTGACGAACTTCATCTATCTTGCGGCGATGATGAAGTCGGCGTCGACGCTCGTGCAGCTCGTATTGAGCGCGATTTCAGGAGCCGGACAACCGTCCGGATCACTCGAAGCTCACCAATGCGATGACCAATGAATTTTTGCCGATGACCATGGAATTTCTTGAGAGCTTTCCGCGCGGGGGCGTATTCAAGAACCATGCACCGATGGAGTATCATAATAGCTATTTCTTGAAGCAGACGGGATGCAAATATGTCATCCTCATGCGGCATCCCGCCGATCACCTCGCTGCCTTCTTTTGCCACCAGCTCGGCCCTGGCAGGAGGATGCATTTGGAGGTCCCCCCCGAGCGATCTACGCAGTGGCAGTTTGCGGCAGGCCAGACCCCGGTGGGATTCGTCGATGAGGAGCCGGAGATCGGGATCGTTGCGCTGATCGAGTGCGGCTATTTGTTTAAGTGCCTGCAGTGGATGGCCGACTGGGCCGCTTTTCGAAACCCCAATCAATCGCGGCTTCTGCGCTATGAGGACGTTATCGGCAATTTCGAAGCTATCGTCGCAGAATTGTGCTGGTTCGTTCGCGGTGCCGCACCAGATGACGATCTGATGCGTTACCTCCTCCACGTGTTCGCGCACGAGACTGACGAAGGCGGCCGAAAGAGCGCCTCGTCGCATTACCCACGGGGCTGGACCGGACAGATCGGCGCCTGGAGAGATTATTTTTCAATCGAGACCGTCCGGGCATATAATTGCGCGGTTCACAAGTTCATCGATGCCTACCCGCAGGGCGACCTGCTGCCGGGCATCTATCCGAATTTGACAATTGGCGCGCCTGCCTGAGATCGGCCTGTCTCGCTGCGCCCCGCTGGCACCAATGTGAGCTCAAAGAGAATTCGCTCAAAAGAACGTAACGCCCACCGCTCCTTTAAAGTTATAGCCCGGCACGCGGTTCTCGTCGGCGAAATCCCACAGCGCAGCATTCCAGGCAATGTCGTCGGCGACGATGAGGCTGCCGGGCGCGAGCTTGCGCTTGGCTTGGCGAAACTCGAACGTCATGTGGTCGTAGGTGTGGTCGGAGTCGTGATAGAACATGTCGACCGCAGGCAGGCGATCGATGAGCTCTGGCATAAGCAATTTCGAATCGCCGTTCTGCACCTCGAACCTCTTGCGGTAGGCCTCGGGCACTACCCAGCCGGAGGCCTTCCCTTCCGGGATCACCATTCCATAGGTCTTGCCAGGAATGATCCATTGCGGGTCGTTCGGGTTGAACACCGGCGGAAGGTCAATGGCGTATAAGCGGCCCTCGTCGCCGTTTTTGACTAACGCTAGCGTCATGAACGCCGACGATAAACCGTTGCACACCCCGCATTGCACGATGATCTTCGGTTTCAGCTTGCGCACTAACCAATAAAGAAACACCGCGTCATCGAGATTGACCCACCCGGCGTTGTAGCGCGCATTGTAGCGACGGTCCAGTTGGGTCATGTAATGTTCGATAGCCTCGCGGCGCTGCAGAACAAGTTCGGCGTGCGGCACGGTCTTAGCTTCCGAAAACGCATCTTGGAGCAGTGGCGCCCAAGCGCTGTCTGGCACATAGTCCGCCTTTGCGAGTTTCTTCAATTCGGAATAGACCAGATTTTCACAAGCCAACGCGCCATTGATGATCCGTCCCGGATAATTGCGCACGACGGTTACATCGTAATCTGGATGCGAGGTATTGTACGTTTTTTCTGCGATCAGCAACGGAGGGCTACGTGTAAGTTCGGCAATCGTCATTGCATCGCTATTCAATGGCACAGGTGCGGCCTGGAGTTCCGATGCGGATGGCGAATCAGGCCTCCGTAGGTGCGAGTTACTTTCGAGTGCCGCGATGATTGCATCGAGCTTGGTGCTCAACAGGCGAGACTGATTGTCAAGACCCGCGATCAACGCGTCCAGCTTGTTATTGAGCATCCGCGATTGATTGGACAAGCCTTCGATGATTGCGTTAGATTTATCATTCAGAAGCCGCGATTGATTGGCTGAGCCTTCGACAAGCGCGGCAGCTTTCTGATTGACGGACCGCGCGAAATCAATTGGGCCACGCAGCACTCGCCGCAGTCGTTGCATAGCAGTCACTTGAAATCGCCCCTGGCCATTCGGCCTACAATCCGAACCATCCGAATTGCCTCTCGCGCGTACGCACGGTTCTGATCCTGTTCCCGCATCATGTTGCTCCGACATTTGGTGCCATACTATGGCCACCAATGGCGGCGCAACGATTTTGAGGGGTCGTCTCGATTTAAACGCGATCGCTGAACCAAAGCGATCCCCCACCGAACTCTATTGACGAATCCGCCCTAATTCGGTTTAAGCCTATTGGAGACAGACATCGAGGTCTACGCTGGTTGGTCAGCGGGCGGCGCCCATGCTTGCTTCATCGTCTCTGTCCCATCAGTCGGATCGCATCATCGATGCTAGGGGGACCGCAATCCGGCCGTTGGACGCGGACATGGGTGCGGAAATCATCCGTATTGGATTTCATCCTTTCCTGATGGTCCGCATCGAAGGCGCGTCGTCATCTAAACGCCAGTACGTGATCTGCAAGACCCAAAATGACGTGGCGGCGTTTGTCAATGATCTGCGGAATTTCCCAGGATTAGCGCAGTGCAAGTTGCTACGAGGGATCGAGCGCGCGCTTCAATCCGAGACGTATGAGGCTGCGGAGTGCTGGTTCTCCTGGGTCCAGGAACCTTCTGACGACTTGTTCGAGGGTGTACGCCTGGGCGTTCCTGCCGATGTCGATCTTAACCTGTACTACGGCTATCCGATTTACGAGGTCATTTTTGGGGAAGTTGCCGACTGCGCCGAGCGGCGTCTTGAGGTTCTAAACGAACTATTCCATGCTTATTGTCGCAGCGATGGCAACAATTCGACCCGTTTTATACTGGCGGAAGCGCTGGCATTTGCGTTAAGTCGCTGTTTAGGATCACGTGGCCAATATGAAAAGGCCGCGCAGATCGTCGATCTCGCGCTCTCTTTTCAGCCCTCATCGATCCATTTGAAGGCCGCACGTCACGCGCTTGTCCTTAAACTCGACGGCAAGATGATCCCAGACCGTCTTGTGAAGTTTGTTGGTGACGATAATGGCTACCTCAAACAATTTGTGTGTCCACTGCCATTCGAGCGCTTCGAGATCGGTCCAGCTGGAGATGTCCTAGTCTGTTGCGGCCATTGGCTGCCGACCAGCATCGGCAACTTTTTCAAGGATCCGACTGACGGAATCCTTAATTCACCCAAGGCGCAAAAAATTCGCAAATCGATGACCGACGGTTCGTATAAATATTGCAATCACCTCGATTGCGGTCACATGATTCAGGGAACTCTGCCTACTGCGGACGAGCTGGCCAGGCCCGCAACCCGCAAGGCCGTCGCCGAACATACCTACAGCATCAGCGGCGTTGATTATCTGACATTCGGATTTGACCAGACCTGCAATCTCTCTTGCCCGTCCTGTCGCACTCATCGCATTGTTGAAAAAGCCTCGGCCTCGATCGAAAAAGCGCGCGCGGTGGAAGAGAAGCTCGTTGGCCTTCTGCCCACAGTGAGGTTCTTACACATTAACCCGGCCGGCGAGCTATTCGGTAGCAAACCGTCGCGCAAACTGTTGGAGTTGCTCGATGACGAACTCTGTCCAAATCTTCAGCTCGATATCATCTCCAACGGAACGCTGTTCTCAGAGGAGGAATGGAATAAGTTTCCGTGTATCCATAACAAGGTGCGATCGGTGCGCATTTCCGTCGACGCTGCGCGCAAGGAAACATTCGAGAAGCTACGGCGGCTGGCCGTCTACGAGCCCTTCGTTGAAAACATGCGGTTCCTAGCGCGGATGCGCGCGGCCGGAACCATCCCGCAGCTCAAATTCTCATTCACCTATCAGCTCGATAATTTCCGCGAAATGGCGGAGTTCGTTGAATTCTGCACCTCGATGAATTGCGACTTCGCCATCTTTGAGCGCTTGCAGAATATCGTCTTTTCATTGGACGAATATCGCCATAGGGCGGTGCACTATCCCGACCACCCGTTGCATGCTGAATTCCTCGACGTAGTAAGGGACCCTATTTTCGCGAGCCCACGCGTTTGGCACGACTTCGACTATGAGGGAGCTGCCAAACTGTCGAGTGATGAGGCGCGCAAACGCCTTGGTTAGTCTGCGGCGGAAAATATCGTCGAACGAAGTTTATACAAGGACGGCTGTTTTCGACCTAGCCCGACAATCCCAAGCTATCGCCTATCGGTCGAAAAGTGCTAGGCTATTGTTAGTGAGTCTCGCTGCCGAATCAACTTGTGCGACCGTAATGAAGGCTCCCGCAACCCTTTCGGTGGTGTTACCAAATTATAATCATGCAAAATACATAGGCCGCGCATTGACGGCACTGCTAGCGCAGGGGCGCGCTGCTGATGAAATCATCGTCATCGACGACGGTTCAAACGACGCCAGCTTACGCATCATCGAACAGTTTTCGGCCGCGGCACCGACGGTTAGCGTTCTTGTCAATTCGACAAATCGCGGCGTGATTGCGACCTTGGAACGCGGCCTGCAGGCGGCGACCGGAAAATACCTTTACTTCGCGGCGGCGGACGATTTTGTTTTGCCTGGCTTTTTTGATCTGGCAATACGTAGGCTCGAGGCTGATCCGCAACTCGGCCTTTTTTGCGGTGAGGGGGTATTGGTCGATGAAGGCACGAATCGGCCCTTCGCTGTACGTCCCGCGGTGCGCCCCCTGCTGCGCCCCGGGCCTATCAGCGCTACACAAGCAGAACTTTTGCTGCATTGGAGCGACAACTGGATCTTGACGGGAAGCACGATATTTCGCCGCGACTGCGTGCTGTGGGCGGGCGGTTTCGATGAGCGCCTCGGCTCATTCGCCGATGGGTTTCTTGCCCGCAAAATCGCATTGCGGTTTGGGTTTTTCTTCGAACCGAAATCCGTCGCAACCTGGGTAATATGCCGTGACAGCGTCTCCCGTACGACCGCCCTCGATCCGCAACGAGCGCAGCAGGTGCTTCGCGTGGCGCCCGCGTTGATCTCGGCCGATCCGGGCTTCCCGACATGGTATGCGGCCGCTTTCCGCGACCGTTGGCGCTTTGCCACTTGCCGGCTAGCCCTGCAGGCGAAACCGGTGAAGCGGGAATTGCTTCTCACGATGGCAACCAACACCGAGGAGGAATACGCCAAGTTGGATAAAGTTCTCATGTTACCCGCTCAACGGATAGGCCGCCTAATCATCCTTGCCTGGCTGTGGTATCGGTTGCGGCCAACCACGCTTGCGGGCCTCTTCCGCACCATGATGATGATGCGTTTGGCGCGCCAAGTTCTGGGGTTTCGGTTCGGGCGATTTTGCGGTAGGAGTTCGATGAATTCACCGTCGATCAACGGATGACTTGTTGCACGGTGAAAGCGACAATCGCGAAGCGCAGCTCATGAATTTGCAGGGTACCACCTACCAAAGCGTTGCGTCCCCGGACACGCCTGTCTTTGTCCCGCCTGCCGAAGCAGCGCCTGCGATTGCACCTCAGACGGAGACTTTAGCCAGCGTTTTCTCAGCTGAAGTAATAGCTGGTTTCCGGGCTTGGCCGGTCTGGATGATTCTCGGATGGGATGATATCCGCCAGCGCTACCGCCGCTCAGTCATCGGTCCATTTTGGATTACGCTGAGTATGGGCATTTTTATTTTGCTGCTCGGCGTCATTTACAGCCGTCTCTTTCAGACTGATGTCCGAATTTATATTCCTTTCCTCTCATCAGGCTTCATTATCTGGGGTTTTATCTCTCAGACGACAAATGAAAGCTGCATGGCGTTCAGCGAAGCAAGCCGTATAATAAAACAGATCAAGCTTCCATATTCGATTTATGTTCTACGGGTGGCGTGGCGAAACTTAATCGTGTTAGCTCATACGATCGTAATCTTCATACCAGTCGCGATCGTATTTCGGGTTGCACCAACTTCGGCGACGTTTTTGGTAGTCCCCGGACTGTTTTTCGTTTTGATCAACATGATTTGGGCAGGAACCGTTCTGGCCGTGCTCAGCACTCGCTACCGTGATATTACACCTATCGTGGCTACCGGTGTTCAGATCGCGATGTTTTGCACGCCGATTATGTGGCCCAAGACATCGCTCGGCGACGCCTCTATAATTGCCGAGATTAATCCGCTTTATCACCTAATTGAACTTGTACGCGCGCCATTGCTCGGCACCGCGCCGGAGCTGCGCTCCTGGTTAATTGCTGCTGGTTTGGCAGTTGTCGGTTGCAGCCTCGCTGTGCTGCTCATTGTCCGCAAGTCACGGCGAGTTGTCTTTTGGCTTTAGCTTGTTGGGAGGGCGCACTTGGTTGCGATCGTTCTAGCCAACGTTGGGGTGGAAATCCCAATATTCGACATTAGTCGCGCATCGCTCAGAAAGGAATTGATCACACGCGCCATTGGTGGGCGATTTGGGGGATCTGGCTCAGTAGTGACGGTAAGCGCGCTGAGAGACATAACTCTCGAGGCCCACGACGGCGACCGGATCGCACTCGTCGGTGAAAATGGTTCGGGAAAGAGTTCGTTGCTAAGGGTAGCCGCCAAGGTCTACCCGCCGACGACTGGCAGCGCCACTATCATTGGTAACGTAGCACCTATGTTCGATGCCACCCTTGGCATGAGTATGGATGCAACGGGTATCGAAAACATCCAAATTGCCGGAACGATCTGGGGCATGTCGCGCGCGCAAATTAAAAATAGCGTCGACGACATCGCCGATTTTACGGAGCTCGGCGATTTCCTTAAGGTGCCCGTCCGGACCTATTCCAGCGGAATGATGTTGCGTCTGGCATTTGCCATCGCCACCATTCGAAACCCTGAAATTCTTCTGATCGACGAGGTAATCGGCGTCGGGGATAGAGGCTTTTTCGAAAAAGCCTTCAGGCGACTTCAGAATTTCGTGGAGCGGTCACGAATTCTGATGGTAGCTTCGCATGTCGATGACGTTCTACGGCGCTTATGCGACAAGGCGGTCTGGCTAAGTCATGGCTCCATCGCCGCCACCGGCGATATAGAGAGCGTTCTGGCCGCGTATCGAAAGCATATTGTGCCCGCAGGCTGAGCAGCACGCGCGGGAGATCAATCTGCCAACGCTGTGACCAATCTAAATTGCATACCCTTTCCCGTGCTATCGTTCCCTGAGTTTGGAAGGTGGTAAAGGCCGTCGTTTCTAGCGACGTAGCAACCGCATCTTCCGGCTAAATTCAGACGATCAAATGTTTCAACACCGGCTGCGCTTCACGCCAGGGATCGCACTGGACTCTGGAAGGTCGCATTAGATCAGTTGAATTTGAAATTCATCCCCGTGCGTAGGATCTGCTCAGTAAAGGTGAATTGCTCGCCAGGTACAGCGTCATTGCTGAAGCTGAGCTTGCCGAAATCGACGTACAGATATTCGAACTTAACCGTGAAGGTAGGCGCCATCGGGATCTCGACGCCGCCGCCAGCCGTCCAACCGGTTCGCAGCTTCGATTGTGTCGCCCATCCGCCGGACACGTCGCCAGTACTTGTATTGTAACAATGAACCGGGCTTGCGTGTGAGCAGTAGCCATTTGCAATTTCCGAAAACGCTGGACCGGCCGTACCGTAAAACAGCACTCCACCAGGGACTTTTGGCACCGGCATGCTGACTCCCAACCGGCCTCGAGCCGTCACCAGCCAAAACGAAGAGGCGGATACGGCTGCGTCGTCTGAAATAACGGTCGCGTTTCCCCTTAGCCCCTGCACCGAATAATCAGCTTCAAATCCTGCAAGGATCGGCCCGAGCATCCAATTGAACCCGCCCTGCGCGGCAATATTCACTAAATCGTCGGCGTTCGTTTGCTCAGGCGTAGCGGGCTGCACTAGGTTATAATTGCTGCGCGCCAGCGCGACGCTCAAACCAGCGTAGGGACCATTCCAATTAAAAGTAGGCGCCGGCGGCGGCTCTGGCGGCTGTGGCGTTGCGGGACTACCCGGTTTATATCCAACCAAAAAACCAAAACGATTGAGCCCTTCATTGCGATAGCCGAGATTGCCATCGGAAGCGTGATCGGCGAAAGCCATCACGCGCCAGCTTTGATTGATGTCGTAACTAAGGCCGATTGCTTCACGAAATAAAAGGCGTGTCGTCAATGGTGAAGGACGATCATTGTAAAGCACGTTTAGTGCTTGATTGTGGATAAGCCCGCTTTCCTGGTACTCGAGATTGAAGCCGTGGGTGAGTGAGATATCCCAAGCCAATCCGGCATAAGCCTCGTCGGTCTTATCCTGGGCGCTGATTGACGCTCCGATAATGGGACGGGGTGAGAAAAGCCACGCCCAGCGAGGATCATAGGGTTTGATAGAAGTTGGCAGTGGCGAAAACAGCCACTCCATTTCAACGCTTGAGGACAAAGGGCTGGCTGCCAGCAGCGCACCACCGAGGCGGACCTCGTCCAGTCCCCAATCGGCAGCGAAGGCACGCTCCGTGCAGAAAACGCAAGCGACAATAATCAGCCAAAGGCGCAGCGACGCAATCACCGCCCAGCATCTGGATATTCGATCCATCAGCCCACAAGAACAGGTCCACTAATCTCACCAGAGAAACCCGCCTTGCCCCTTCCCGACTCTCGACAGACGCCCATTGAAGTTGAACATTCTAGATCAACCACCCGCAAAGGCAAACTCATTTAAGGCCAACCGTTGCTACCGAGAGCGCGCTTCCCAAGTGAGGAAGCAATTCGACCGTACGATCACACACAACATATGGGGTGACACTGGCACGTCAATTCGCAATCGCATCACTTGAACGGAGGAACGATAAAGGTGACGTACTTCTGCGGCTGACCTGCGATACCAAGAAATGTGCGAACGATCATAAAATCTATGCGCCGGCTTCCTGGCGTTCGCTCAGCATACTTTGTCGCTGCGTCCACCCAACCGGCAATGTCCGCCCGACAAACCAGCGCCATCCCGGCTTTTGAACGTTCCTCCTCACTTGGTTTCGACTTAACGGCCGGCGGCTGCGGCCAGCCATTCGCGTAGGCATAGACGATATCACCAACATCGCCATGCAAGGACCGCGCCGGCAAGGCGCGCGGCCGATGCTTCGCATAGGCGACGACTTCGTCGGCGGCATCGCAGCCAACAAAGCGCAGGGGCTGCGTCGTCGTTTGATGCCAATCGCGTTCGACCTCGGCTGCAAGCAAGGACCCTTGAGCTGCCTCAGTCGGCCTCACGCCCTCGAGATGGACAATGACCGCAATCGCCGGCGCAGCGATCAGCGCCCCCAGCCGTATTATGAACGCCAGTTGCAGGATGCGGCGAACTTGCCACGGCTCAAATCTGATTGCCGGTGGCGACAGCAGGAGAGTTGGTAACAATGTCCATGCCGACATTGACCACAGCGAAGTCAAGTTCGCTCGATAAAGCACGGTTGCGATCGGCAATAGCAAGGGGCCGTAAAATGCGGCAGCCAGGAGGCGGCGCTCCTGGTCCACAGGCCACAGCATATCGCCGATCACCGCGCGGCTGGGCCGCACCACCAAAAGCACGACGCCAATTGGCAGCGCTGTATATCCCACCGAACCGGCAAGATAGCCAAGCGCCTTGATCGCCGCGCTTGTGTACGAACCCGTATCGTGCTGGGCGGACGCATATTCGAAGGGTGCGAAATTGTGCTGGTAAAGCCAGAGAAGGTGCGGGCTCAGAAATCAAAACCAACAAGTGCCGTAATCCACGGGGCGCGGGAGCGAAAATACACCGCGCGGCGGGAATAGATGAGCGCGGCGAAGAAGAGCCCGACAATCAGAAAGACCGACCAATATTTTCCGAGCATGCACGCGGCCGCACCAATCCCGGTGAGTGCCGCGTAGATCGCACTGCGCATTCGATACGAACGAAGAAACCAGAAAGTCGTTGCCGCCCATGTCGGCAGCAAAACCGTGTTTACATTGAACTTTATTGCATGGAAGTTATAGAACGGAATGAACGTCAACAGAGCGAGACCGACAACGCGCTTGTTGAGTTCGAGATAGTCTGCCGACAATCGCCAGAAAATCCATAGCGAGATTGTCGGCATCAACATTGCCAGAAAATAATAAGGCCACTCGGCCAGCGGCAGAACGCTGAACCATATCCTGACGAGCCAGGCGGCGAGAGGCGGATGCTTTAAATAGCCGAGACTAATACCAGCTCCATAACGGATTGAATCGGGCAGTCTTCTGCGCTGAGAGCGGAAGGCAGGGGAATTGTTTTCGAGGCGCTGAGTGTGATTCGCTTGGCTATCTGATTCGGGGAAAACAGATGGTCGAATGCAGCAAAGCCGAGGTTCGGCGGCTCAAAACCGCGCTACGATGGAAGATCACGGCCGGACAGCGCCAGCGCATTCAAATGGTGCTGTTACGCGAGAGCGGGATGACGCAGGGCGCGATTGCGGCAGCGATGGGTGTATCGCTGAGCACGGTGAACCGCGCGCACATGGCCTATGCTCACGGTGGCATCAAGGCGCTTAAGCCCAAGCCGAATGGCGGACGCAAGCACGAGAACATGACCGTGGCGACGGAAAAGGCCTTGCTGGCGCGCTTTGCCAAAGCTGCCGGCGCCGGCGAGATGTTGAACATTCACGATCTCAAAGCGGCCTATGAACAGGCGATCGGGCATGTGACCAGCGACAGCACGGTGTACAATCTCTTGCACCGGCAGGGCTGGCGCAAGCTGATGCCGCGGCCGTTTCATCCCAAGCGCGACCTCGCGGCGCAAAAAGCTTTTAAAAAAACGGCTTTCCTGATGCAGTGAGGCAGGCTCGGCGGGCGGCCAAGAGGCGCGGTCGGCATCTGCGCATCATGTTCGCCGATGAAGCGCGCTTCGGCCGCATTAATCGGCCACGGCCATGCTGGGCGCCGATCGGAACGAGACCAGCGGTCGCCGCTCAGCTCATTCGCGAATACATCTATTTGTACGGCGCAGTCTCTCCAAAAGACGGAGTTTGCGTCTATCTGATCATGCCGACGTCGAACACCGCCTGCTTTCAGGCCTTCCTCGACGTGCTGGCGCGCAGGTTCGCCCGCCAGGACATCCTTTTGGTTCTCGACGGCGCGCCCAACCATCGCTGTGGCCAACTGACCCTTCCCGACAATATCAAGCTCTTGTACCTTCCACCGTATTCGCCCGAACTTAATCCAAAGGAAAATCTCTGGGATGAAATCCGCGAGAAAATCTTCAAGAATTACGCGCTGAAATCCATCGACGCCGTGCGCGCTAAACTCAAACAGGCCATCCTCTACATCGAGCACAACCGCAAACTCGTCCGCTCCATCACATCCTTTCCATATATCGCCAACTCACTCTGATGTGGAGTTGGTATAAGATCCCGAGACCATGCGATCAGCTCGGTCATATCGGGATGCAGCCCCTCGGCGCTTCTGGCGATCGCAGCATAGACCGTCCATACCGCCGCGTAGCCTGTCAGCATCAACAGGACCACTCGATCGCATCTTGCTTCATCGACAAGGGCGTTGAATAACCCGTCGAAAGGTCTACGGGCTGCGGCAGCGGAATCTGATGCAGTCATGTCGAGGTGTTCGCGTATTCGGGGCGATTCGCCTCGAGCTTTCGATGGGCCGCGACTACTGCATTGTGCATCCGATCACGGCCGCTGTATTCCGGAATTCGAACCGATGTCCGTGACTGGCCTGATTTTTTGTCTAGTCTGTTGAAATATCAACGTTATTCGTAAGGCGGAGCCCGGCTAGACGGGTGGAGCGGCGCGCCGCCGGGTGGGAAATTCTTCCATAGTGTGGCCGTGGGGCCACGGCATTTCGGGGAGGCAAGGGCTAAAATCGATCCTAGGGGTCGAATCGTTGGCCTGGGAGCGCATCCGATGAAGCGGATTCTAGTGACGGCTATTTTTTCGGTCGCAGCTGCGGGCAGCGCACTTGCTGCGGATCTGCCACAACCGGGCCCGCCCCCCCAGGCTCCGGCGGCCTACGTCCCGACTGTCGCGCCAGTCTACAACTGGGGCGGAATTTATGTCGGCATCAACGGTGGTTGGGGCTTCGGAAAAGCCAACTGGAACGCAGGGGTGGCCGGAACCTTTACCGGACTGGGCGGCTCAACAAACGATAACGGTGGCGTCGTCGGCGGAACGATCGGTGCCAATTTTCAATGGAACGAATTTGTACTCGGCGTGGAGGGTGACTGGGACTACTCCGGTATCAATACGGGAAGTACCGCCGCGATCTGTAGCAATTTTGGCACCTGCCAGACAGGGAACAATTGGCTGAGCACGGTGCGCGCGCGGGTGGGGTGGGCGGCCGATCGCGTCCTGTTCTATGGCACCGGCGGCGGCGCATTCGCGAACATTCAAACGACCTACAGCGGCGTTCAGAGCACCAAAACACAAGCCGGCTGGACGGTCGGCGCCGGCGTAGAATGGGCCTTCGCTGACAATTGGACGGCTCGGGCGGAATACCTCTACGTCGATCTTGGCAGTTGGAGCGGCAGTTGCTCAACGGCAGCCTGTACAGGTGTAGGTGGTTCTGGTGGACCTGTTATCCCTGTGAGTGTTGGCTTGACTGAGAGCTTGGTTCGCGCCGGCGTCGACTTCAAGTTCAGGTAGTCTAAAACGGTCATCAGCTTTTGGGTGGCGCGGCAGTTTAACTTGTTGATTCCACCGGGGGCGGGACCCACTTACATCGAGCCGTCTTCTCGACGTCGGATCGAACCTGCTATTTATTGCGACAAACTGACGCAGCCCGCGAAGATCCTTATGCTGCAGGCGGCGGCGTACCGCAACATGAAAGCCGATGATCCGCTCTTCACTCGACAGGCTGAGCCGCCTCTTCACAGGTCTTGTTGATGGACTGTGCGATCCGAAACGACGACGGCGCGTCATTTCGCCCTCGTTTCGGCCTACGGCGTGGTATGCATGGCGAGCGATAGAGTTGCGATCATCTGCGAGGCGGCAGATCAGCACTGTCTCTCGGATATGAATAAGCTCGTGGTCGCGGGCCCGCCGGGACGGCTCAGCGAAGTGACGCCTACGCGACATTGGTTCGGTCTTGCCGGTAGCCCCAGGCGCTTCGTCATCGCGACGGTGCCGCCGCGGCCATAACCAGAGGTGAGTTTGCAGCGCAAGGTCGATGCAGCGTAGCAAGATAATCCGGGGTTGCCGCCGTGGATAAAGCATCGGTAAACTCCGCGCGCGCATCGATAACAGTGCTTTGTTCGGTGATACGACATAAACGGAAGCCACAAGACCTCTAGGTTTGCGCCCTATTGAGCCGCGCGAACTGCATGTGTCACAGTGACTGACATTTGAATTATGAACCATTTCCAGCGGAACCCTCGCGTGTTTCCATCGCATTCGGCTCGGTGGCGCGCGTGAATTCGAGCCACAAGATATCCATTGCACCGAACGACCAAAGGATCATTCAGATCTTGCTTTGGGCGCTAAAGCCACTCACCGATTTAGGAATGCCGCTGCCTTTTATGACCGCTTTCTTGATGGTTGCGCTCGATGAAGGTCTTGGCGTCAACGCCTATGCCCGCGCCGCGGGCATTCACCGTGCTGCAATGTCGCGCACTCTTCACGCTATCGGCGATCGCGCCAGAAACGGCGGCGCCGGTCTCGGCCTGGTTAGAATCGAGCAGCACTCTCCGAATTCCGCCCAAACTCATGTTTTCTTGACTTCTAAGGGCCGGACCCTTGTGAAGAAAATCTCTGTGCAATTGAGCAGGATTAAGTAATGCGCATATAGGAAAACGGGCTTGACCTCGGCGCTTCTTACCTGATCGCATTGTCCGGCGACGACAAAGGCTTACCCTGCCGCCGATGACGGCGCATTCACCTCGACGTTCGCATCGGTTACGCCATCGACGCTAAAGTGCAAATTGTATTCCGCTGTCGGTCGCGAGCCGGCTCGCCCCGCAAGCTTAGCATTTTTCCGTAGTGGAGCCACTTGCGATTTACTTTTGTTTGTAGCAAATGCGCTGAATTGTATGAACGATCCGAACAATGTCATCTGTGAAAATGCGTTCTGGATGATTTTCTCTGCGTCTGGAGGCAGAGATGAAAAGTCTGGGCGCCGTGGCGGTTTGCGTTGCGGTCTTGTACGTGGTTGACGCCACCTGGTTCGACGGCTGGTACTTCGCCGTCGTCAGCCAAATGTTGAATTCATTTTACGCCCAATGGATGTAGCAGAACCCTTCGGCCCCACGCTCCGGCGCGCCCGCGGTAAGTCGGCCTTCAGATCATGTGGTTCCTTTTGAAATCGGTCGTGGTCGGTCGGGAGTGCCGACTTGCGCGACATAGAACGTCCGGTCAGGGGCCGTGGCAAGTTGCCGGGGCTTCGTTCGTTTTGAGAGCTACTGAGGGACAGTAAAAATCACGTCGTTCAACAATCTCCGATCGATCCGACCCATCGAATTGAGCGGTATAGTTTCAATCTGAAAAACCTTGGCCGACACGAACAACGATGAAGCTTCGCCGCGACCGAACTGACGTCCCAAGGCCTTCTGTACATGTCCGTTCTCAGAGGCTGATAAGACCTGCCCCGACATCGCCGGAAGGCCGGTTTTGACCCAGAGCACAAAGTCGCTGCGCTCCAGCCCGCTGCGCGGGGTCAGGAGCCGATAGGCCGGTAGCCGGCCGAGAGAGCCAATAGCAGTTGGAGAGCCCCGTCCTGACAATCGAGGCGTCGTCAACCTCACTCAGGATG
The DNA here is from genome assembly GCA_963791925.1 of uncultured Alphaproteobacteria bacterium. Classification (GTDB taxonomy): domain Bacteria; phylum Pseudomonadota; class Alphaproteobacteria; order Rhizobiales; family Xanthobacteraceae; genus BOG-931. The sequence goes on from CAWBUA010000001.1 coordinate 72,886, forward strand.
GAGCTCCCCATGAACGAGACCAACTCTGTCAGTCCGCTGCGCCAGCGTATGATCGAAGATATGGCTGCGCGCAAACTCAACCCGCACACGCAGCGCAGCCACGTCTACAGTTGCAAGCGGTTCGCCGCCTGGCTCAAACGCTCGCCCGATACGGCGACGCCCGACGAGGTACGGCGATTTCAGCTGTATCTCATCGAGAGCGGGGCGAGCATCTGTAACCGCAATCGGATCATGACCGGGGTGCCGTCGCGGAGTTGGTAGGAATTGAGGGTGGCGTAGTCTCCGGGGTGTTCAACCTCGAATCATCCGGCGTTGAAGCGTCGGACTGGAGACCACGCCATGACGAGCAATACCACGAAGCCTGATTCTTTGCAGCCTGCGGCCAAAATGGCTGTTGATCTTTTCGACAATTGGTTTGATCCGATCGAGACCGAGGTGCGGGCTCGAGCGCGTGAGTTCGTCGAAGAGTTGATCCGCGGCGAGCTCGACGCTCTGCTGGCACGGCCGCGTTACGGACGAAGCCAGATGGCCGGCAATGAAGGAAGAGCCGGCGTTGCGGGTCACCGTCACGGCAGCCGGACGCGGTCGCTGACAGGCACGTTCGGGCCGATCGAGATTGCGGTGCCGCGCGCCCGGCTGACCACTTCCGAGGGCAAGACGGCGGAATGGAAAAGTCAGGCGCTGCGGGCCTATCAGCGGCGCACGCTTGCCGCCGACGCCCTGATCGCGAGCACGTATCTCGCCGGCACCAATACAAGGCGGGTGCGTCGCGCGCTGGCGGCCTTGTTCGGCGGAACGGTCGGCAAGGACACGGTGAGCCGGACATGGCGCAAGGTAAAGAGCGACTGGGACGCCTGGAACACCCGCTCGCTGGCCGAGGAGCCGATTGTGCGCCTGATCCTCGACGGCACCGTCGTTCGTGTGCGGCTCGATCGCAAAGCGACTGCCATCTCGCTGCTGGTCGTTCTCGGTGTGCGCGCGGACGGCCAGAAGGTGCTGCTCGCGATCAAGAGCATGGGCGGCGAGAGCACCGAGGCCTGGCGCACTGTCCTCGACGATCTTATCAAGCGCGGGCTGCGGCGACCCGAGTTCCTTATTGTCGACGGTGCGCCAGGACTCGACAAGGCCATTGCCTCTGTCTGGGATGGCGTGCCGGTCCAGCGCTGCACGGTTCATAAGCACAGAAACCTGTTCGCGCATGCCCCCGAGCGACTGCATGACGAGATCACCGCGGATTACAACGACATGATCTACGCGGCGACACCTGAGGAGATAGAGATCCGCCGCAAGGCTTTCATCCGCAAATGGAGGCTCAAGCATCGCGCTGTCGCCGACAGCCTGGAGGAGGCCGGAGAACGCTTGTTCACCTTCACCCGCCTGCCTCCGAGCCAATGGCGCAGCTTACGCACCACAAATGCCATCGAGCGATTGCACGAGGAATTCAAGCGGCGGATCAAGACCCAAACTGTTCTGCCATCCGCCGACACCGCTGCCATGCTGTTCTGGGCGCTGCTCGCCTCAGGACAGATCAACATGCGCAAGGTTGATGGTTGGCAGACGCTCGCTACAAAGCCCATCGATCAGCCGATTGACCTTGCAGCCTGAAACGATACCTTCATGTTACCGGAGAATGCGCCACACCGAATTCCAACCGCATTCCGGACGGCACCATGACCGGCGTGCGCTTTCTGTTCCGCGTCACGCTGCGTCGGCACGATCTGGCGGCCGAGGTCTGGCACCTCAAGGAGCCGCAGAAGTTGCCGCCGGTGCTGAGCCCAGAGGAGGTCAAGCGCATTCTCGCCATGGCGACGAGCCTGAAGGCGCGAGCGATGCTGACGCTTGCCTATGGTTGCGGGCTGCGGGCCGGCGAGGTGGTGCGGCTGCGGGCGGGCGACATCGACAGCGAGCAGAGGATCATCCGCATCGTGCAGTCGAAGGGCCGCAAGGACCGGCACGTGATGCTGCCGGCGGAGGTCCTCGAGCTGTTGCGGCAATGGTGGAAGGCGCGCCCGACCGAGCAAGACGCCGGCATTGCGCCGGAACAACGCTGGCTGTTTCCCGGTCGCGATGAGCATCGGCCTCTGACCACACGCCAGTTCAGCCGGCTGTTTAAGGAGGCGGCGAAAGCGGCGGGGCTGCGCAAAACGCTGTCTCTTCATTCGCTTCGCCATTCCTTCGCAACCCATCTGCTCGAGAACGGCAAAGACATTCGGGTGATACAGGCGTTGCTTGGACACGACAAGCTCGAGACGACGGCGCGTTACACGCGCGTGGCCACCGGCATGATCGCGGCCGTCGAGAGCCCGCTCACGCAACTGTCGCAGCCGCAGCGGAAAATGCGGAGCCGCAAGGACAAGTCGAATGAAGGACCGCCGGCGTAACGCCGTCGGTTGTGGTTCGACCAGCGCTGGAGGTCGCGGACATCTTCCGCGACCACGGCTCCGCTTGGCGTTCGGCTAACGCGGGGCATGTGAGCCTCGACCAGATGAAGGTGATGAGTGCGATCGAGCGCTGCCGCACAGCAGCACTCGGGGGTCATGTCTCGCGTTGCGAGAACGGTGCGTGTGCTTACACCGTCGTCAGCTACAACAGTTGCCGCAATCGCCACTGCCCCAAGTGCCAGGGCGCGGCGGCACAGAAATGGCTCGCCGCGCGCGAAGCCGAGTTGCTGCCCGTCAGCTACTTCCATGTTGTCTACACGCTGCCCAGTCAACTGCGCGATGTCGCTTATCAGAACAAGCGCGTCATCTATGACCTGCTCATGAAGGCGGCGGCCGAAACCACGCTCGCCATCGCCGCCGATCCAAAGCGCCTCGGCGCGCGGATTGGCATTACAGCCGTGCTCCACACATGGGGATCGGCGATGACGCATCATCCGCACGTGCACATGATCGTGCCAGGCGGAGGGCTCTCGCTCGATGACGCGCGATGGGTCGCGGCGCGCGCCAACTTCCTCGTCCATGTCAACGTGCTGGCGCGCCTGTTCCGCGGCAAGATGCTGGCGATGCTCATGGATGCGCACCGCGCCGGCCAATTGAAGTTCTTCAATACCCAGGCCGGTCTCGCCGACAAGCGCACGTTCAAGCGCTTCGTCGCTCCGCTGCGTCGGATCAAGTGGGTGGTCTACTGCAAGGCGCCGTTCGCGGGACCCAGGCAGGTGCTGCGCTATCTGTCGCGCTACACCCATCGCGTTGCCATCTCGAACCGTCGGCTGGTCGCTGCTGATGATGGCGGTGTGTCATTCCGCTGGAAGGACTATCGCATCGAAGGGCCTGGCCGCTGGAAAACCATGACCCTCGCACCGCACGAGTTTATCCGCCGGTTCCTCATCCACGTGTTACCGAAAGGCTTCCATCGCATCCGCCACTACGGGCTGTTCGCCAACGGCAACCGAGCCGAGAGCATCGCCAAGGCGCGTGAACTGCTCGCCGTCGCGACACCGCAGACTGAACCAGAGGCCGCTTCAACGCAGCAGTCCGATCAGCCCCGCGTGCACCCGCGCCCATGTCCCTGCTGCGGTGGCCGCATGATCGTCATCGAGGTCTTTGCACGCGGCGGGGCGCCCAGGCACAAGCCATCAATCGACACCTCATGAACTCGCCACTGATGCCAGATCAGACTGACGCACATCGCTGGCCCTTCGCCGGCAGCGCCGCCGCTCGGGCCGCAGACACCAAATGGCGTCTGTTGCATCTGCTCAACCCATCAGTCTGCGCCGCAAACCGTCGCCGTCTCATGCCAAGTGGTCGCAAAAACCCTTGTGCGCCAGCTTCCGGTCTCACCTGCGCCGCACAATCACCGGGCCGCACCGCGCGCGCCCGGTCTCAATCCCCATAGCGCCCGCCGCACCACCTGCAATCTCCTCCCGCGACTTCGTGCCTTGGCGCTTCTCGGACGCCGGCCGCACACACCCGCGGCTTGGTCTTCACTCCGGCGTCCGAGAAACCTGCACATCGCCTTCCGTTGTTGGAGCTGGGTGAAAGGATTTGAACATTTCGTCTCACCAGAAGCAAACCGGCGGCTTTACCGATTAATTGGGCTAACCCGGCAAACGGAACTCGATAGCGCGACTAGCGTTGATAGTACACGCCTGCCAGGGCTACCGCGGCCCGTGGGACTGTCCAAATGGAAGTCGAGCTTTTTGTATAAACTTTTCCTAATCGTTTTCGAGCTTCAATAATTCTTACACCGTACAATTCACAATCGGATACAAACCGGTTGCTACAATAGCCGCTTCTCCCTGTTGAGAGGCGGCTATTTCTTTTACCACCACGGTAGCGTCGCTTAGAAAGCTTCGGCTCAAAGTTCTAATATCGAGCCGCCTTACTCAGCCTTCAGGCGGCACAAACTGGCTGCATTACGCCAACTGATCGCCGCCGATTAGCGGCGTTGGGGTCTCGGAAGGCCCTCAAAGAAATAGCTGGGCTCGACGCCGAAGATTTCGGACAAGCTGTAAAGGCGTCCCGCCGTTATACGGTTGGCCCCCTTCTCATATTTTTGGACTTGCTGGAACGTAAGTCCCAGCCTTTCGCCGAGGGCAACTTGGGTAATGCCCAAGGCCTCGCGCTTGGCGCGGATACGCTGCGCGACATGTCGATCGACATTGCTGGATCGTTTCTTGTTCGCGGCCATTAGCCTACCCCTTTCGTCGTATCAGATAGCGGCCCAGAGCCGCATCATGCAGTTGCGCGCCCTGCTTATGCCGATCACTAGAAGCGGTCCATCCATGTTGTAATTTTAGCCCGCCGCCGCGCATTTAAGTTTCCCACCCACGGGAAATATGCCAGCGTCACGAAGCCTGTACCAGCGGACATTTTAAGACTGCGAACGGTCGTTCTGACGCCACCGCTGCCCATGAGGCCGATGTTTGACGGTCTTCGCGCTGACGATCGAGCCGAGCCGTTGATCCAATGATCGAGGTTCGGTCCGGGCCAACGGGCGACCTCCCGACATTGTCGACGAAGCCGGCTTCACCCTCAATGGCACAAGTCGAGCGGGCGTCAGGCCACGTCTGCCGTGGGCGGATGGTGCACCAGTCATTATCTGCCGAGAACCAATCCTTATGGATCGACAACTCCTCGCCTCACGCCATACAATTGAGTGGATGGAGGCAGAGGGAGGAGAAAATGCCTGAGGCAGAAATAGGCTGGATTGCTGCAATCATCATCGGCGGTCTGGCCGGCTGGCTTGCTGAGATGTTCATGAAATCCGGCACCGGCATTTTCGTGAACATCATTCTCGGAATTGTGGGCGCCGCTTTGGCCAATTGGCTTCTCGGCATTTTCGGTATCGCACTCGGCGGTTGGATTGGCTATCTGATCGCGGGATTTATTGGCGCCTGCATCATCATTTTCTTGTGGCGAGTGATTGGAGGACGACGCGCCTAACGAGGCGCCCTCTAACTCATTGTGCGGGGCGCACGGTGGCTCGGCGCGGAAGGAGCCGGGGGCTACGCGGCAGCCTCCGTTAGATAGGAGCGCTGCCAACCCGGATGCGCAGTCTGGCTCCCAACGGCTCTACGGGGCAATAGCTTCGCCGCGTTCGCCGCAATCCGCCTCGTTTCGTCCTTGGTGAGCGGCACGCGGCCGCGGTGCAGCGATGGGCCGGGGGCGTGCAAGTTGCCGGGTCGCTCGACGAAGCTCGACGGGGTGGCGCGACAAGACCGCCATCGTGAGTTAACATGCGTAAGTGACCGTGACGCACTAGAATGATTCGATTTCGTGGAGGAAACGCGACAATGGCTAAGGGCACTGTGAAGTGGTTCAATCCGACCAAAGGCTATGGTTTCATTCAACCGGCCGGCGGTGGCGGCAAAGACGTGTTCGTACACATATCCGCGGTCGAACGGGCAGGCCTAAATTCATTGAATGAGGGCCAGGTAGTCGAATATGAAGTCGTGGAAAACCGCGGCAAGGCTGCGGCCGAAAATCTCAAAGTTTCCAGTTAGAGCTAGCGCGCTACTTTCCACTGACGCGCAAGCTCCTGCGCCCTGGTGATCTCGGCCCGAGACATTTTGGAGGCCACAAAATCTCGGGCCTTAATGGCGTTGTCGCGATCCTCGCCATCGGAATCGGGAAACTGCCCGGCGGCCACGTTGAACCACATATAAGCTTGCACGTAGTCTCGGGGCACACCTTGGCCGTCGTGATACATAACGCCAAGCTTATATTGCGCGACGGCGACACCCTGGTTAGCGGCGAGACGGTACCACTTCGCTGCCTCGGTGTAGTCCCGTGTCATGCCTCGGCCGCGGTCATACATAAGGCCGAGGTGAAACTGAGCATTGCCATTGCCCTGAGCCGCAGCTTTGCGATGCCATTTCAGCGCTTCGGAATAATTCTGCGCAACGCCATCACCGTTATTGTACATGACTCCGAGATTGTATTGCGCATCGGCATCACCGCGGTCAGCCAGCGGGCGCCACAGCTGCAGCGCCATGGCATAGTCGCCCTTTTGCGCCGCCGCCAGCCCATCCTCGAACGGACCGGCGACGGCGACGCCGGCGATGGCTGCCGCAGCGACCAACCCCGCAAACAGTATCCGAATTTTCCGCACGTACCGGCGCTTCATTGCCGTCCCTCTGGGCGTCACTCAATCCTTGCAGATGCGCATCAAGATTGGAGGGTCAGTTCTGCCGCACGATGACTTTAGTGCCGACCGGCACGCGGTTGTAAAGGTCCTCCACGTCGTCATTGACCAGCCGGAAGCAGCCGGAGGACACGGCCTGCCCGATCGTCTCCGGAGCGTTGGTGCCGTGGATGCGGTAGACGGTGTTGCCGAGATACATGGCCCGGGCGCCGAGCGGATTGCCGGGGCCGCCGGCCATAAAGCGCGGCAAATAGGGCTGGCGCTCGATCATTTCCGGCGGCGGCCGCCAATCGGGCCACTCCGACTTTTTAGTGATGCGCAACAGCCCCTGCCAGGTGAAACCGTCACGGCCGACGCCGATGCCATAGCGGATAGCATGGGTTGAATCCTGGATCAGATAAAGATGCCGCTCCTGGGTATCGATGATGATGGTGCCGGGCGGCTCGAGCGACCGGTAGAATACCATCTGCTTCTTGAATTCCTCCGGCAGATTGGCGTCGGAATTGCCGTGGTCGATACCAGGATCAACGTCTGGTGCTGTAACGGGGTATTGTGTCGATGCCGAATACTGCGTTGTCGCCTGATATTGAGCTTTTGTCTGATCCTGACGTGGCGGCGAATATTGTGCCGATCCTGAATACTGAGGTGGTGGCGAATACGAGGGCGTCGATATTTGATAAGTTGGCGACGGTTGCGGCGGAAATGACTGCGCCGGGACACCCGTTTGGGCCATGCACAACATCGCCGCGCTCGCCAAGCCGAGACTGATCAAACGTCCTAATAATTTCAGTGTCATAGCCGCCATCCCTGTAGCCAGGCAACGAAACTCATTGTTGTACCGATGATGCCAAGTCAACTTTCTTCCAGGTGTTGTTTGGATCGAAAGATGTCATAGCTTCAGAGACTTTCGTCGTATCACGACCGAGATCCTTTTGGTAGACCGTCCCAGCGTAATTAACGATGAATGTCATAACGCCAGAGTTGCGGTACTGCGCCGGATAAGCCACGAGGGCAAAGCCGCCGATCATTTTGCCGTCAGCAATGTAGTCGGCGGCGCCGCCGACCGCAGCCGGTCCCTGCTTGGTTAGAATCTTGTAATAGTAACCGTGATACGGTGAACGGCCTTGCCCGGCCTGATAACCCTGCCGTGAGGCTTCGGCGAACAAGGGGCCGAGCGGGCTCTCCTCTTCGCCTTGTGCGGTCGGCCAATAGAGACCGTTTTTCTTACCGGGCTCGCTGATGAAGCGCTGTGCATAGACGCCAGTGCCGGCGCCGGTGCGATCCTTGCTGGCATAGTCGTTCTGAGCGTCCACATAGGCGAGACAGGTTTGGATCGTATCGAGCTCGTTGCGGCCAATCCGCCGATAAAGGATTTCCCGCCGACCCGCTTCGGTATCAAACGACCACGTGCCGCTCCTGTTGCGAACCAGCGGGATCGGGAATGGATAATCGTTGTCGCCGATTATCAGCGTCGCCTTGCTCTCACCTTGCATCGTTATCCCATGCTTGGCGTCGTAAGAGTTCGACGAAGCGCTTACGCACCGCCTCGTCGGATACCTTGTCGCCGGATGAGATAATGTCTTCTCCCCCCTGGCCGAGCACCACCAGCGCGGCCTTCTCATCCCCGCTCTTCGCAGTGGCAACGAGTGCATCGACAGCTTCTTGCGGCGTCTTGTAGTCTTGCTGTGCCAATACCGCTGAGGAGCTGACGATTGAAGCCAACGCCACGATCAGGATCGTTGATGTCAGTGAGATCAGGCCTACGAAGAATTTATTCATGACAACCTCGCTGTACCTGCTGCGTCAGTGCGTGACCAAGGTCGTGGAGGGTATGCGAGCGCCCGACGCGATCCATGCATCGTAAGTTTGGAACTTCAAGCCAAGCTTGTCGTAGTAGACCCGCAAATAGCCGTCTGAGCCGCGGACGACGGCATCGGGTCTGATTGTTTGTACCTCCTGAGCCATGACCCCGACATACGCTGTGTGCCCACCGTTGTAGACGAAGCGATAGAAGCCCAGTCCGGCGGGCAGATATCCGAGCAGAGTGATGTCGTGTTTGAGCCTGAGGTCGGATCGCCGGCCTCCGCCACCACCGCCGCGAGGACCTCCGCCACCGCCGCCGCGAGGACCTCCGCCACCGCCACCACCGCGCATGCCTCCGCCACCGCCGCCGCCACCCAATCGTGCGCCACCTCCGCCGCCACCTCCGAGACTGGCTCGGCCGCGCGCGGCTTGGGTATTGGCCACTCGTCCAGAAGTGATATTACCGAGTGCCCCTTGACCTCGACCTCCACCGCCCCCGCCGGTAGGACGATTGCCGCCACCGCTCACATTCGGGCGGTTTCCACCGCCGCCAACGCTAGGACGGTTACCACCACCCCCAACATTTGGTCTGTTGCCGCCACCAACATTACCGCCACCCCCAACGTTTGGCCGGTTGCCACCACCCAGGCTTGGGGCATTGCCGCCGCCGACGTTAGGCCGATTACCGCCTCCTAAACTGGGGGCGTTGCCGCCGCCAATATTCGGACGGTTACCTACGCCACCACCAGGTTGCAGCACTTGGTTGCCAGTGCGGCCGCGGAAGTCCATCCGGTTTTGTGCGCCGCCGCCGATGTTGTTGCGATTACCGCCAAATCTGTTTGCGACGTCGGGATTGCTATAACGCACCCCTTGCCGATGAATGGGATTGTGCACCCAGTTATTACCGTTGCCTCGATTAATATTGTTGATGTTGACGTTGCGGTTGATGTTAATGTTGTTGTTGCCCCAGTTAAAGCCGCCGCCCCAATACCCGCCGCTCGCCCATCGGCCGAGCGCATAGCCGGCGCCAAATGCCAATCCAGTCGCGATCACACCCGCCGCGATGTATCCCGGCGCTGGCCAGTAATACGGCGGATAGGCTGGATACGGCCACGATCCATAAACGACCGCAGGATTGTAATACGGAACATAGACCGTATCGGGCTGCGCCGGCGCGATGACGATGACCTGCTTGCCGTTCTGCTGCTGCGTCGACACGCTCTGTTGCTTGTTTGAAGCCAGCTTGTTGTTGGCTTGAGCTTTGGTGCGCAGTCGCTGGATGGCATCCATCACATCTGGTTGCTGCGCCAGCACTGCGTCACCTAGTTGCTGCGTCCAGGACAGCTGCTGACTCATCATGTCAAGCACATCCGGTGTGGCGATCAACGATTTCACGCTGTCATCCCAGCTCTGCTGATCCACGGCCGCTTTCAGCGCATCGCCCTTGAGTTTCTTGTTGGCCTGCGCCCAGCGATCGGCCTCGACTACTTCGAGCGGATAGGTCGACGCCATAAGGATTTCTGACAACAGCACATCCGGATAGAGCGCTATCGGAGCAACTATGGCATCTAGTTGAGCATCTGAAAGCGACTGCGATGGACTTGCAGCAGCGAGAGCCGACGTATTAGGAGACTGCGGCACCTGCGCCAAGAGCCCTCGCGACGGCGACAATGCGAGCACTAAGGCCAACGTCGATGTCGCGACCTTGTTCATGTCGACCCTCCTGACCGAGCTATGAGTTTTTTGTCGGCGACTGATGGCGATAAGGAGAAGCCCAGTCGACCCCTCACGGCGCTCACCTGGCGCCGCCCAGCTGACGCTGTCAAGGCGTGCTACTGTTGACCGCCGAGGTTCGGGAGCGATGCCACGCGCACGACTGGCGGCGGGTTCCACTTGCCGGTGAGCGCCTCCGATCGTGGCGCATAGAGGCGCATGGTCAAATTGAACGGACCTTTCGGTGCCGGGAGCCAGTTGGCTTCCTTGTTCGCGCCGGGACTTTCGTTCTGGAAGTAGAGATCGAGCGACCCGTCCGCATTGTGTTGCAACGGCATCCAGCCGCTAATATTAAAGCGGTTGAGCGGGTTCGCAACCTGAAAGCCTTCCGAGTCATACAGCGTGATCGACCAGAAAGCGTTTGTCGGCGGCGTCCCCCCTTTGTCAAAATGAAGCGTGTATGTGCTTGCTCCCTCGAGCGGTCTGCCGGTCTCGTCGGCCAGATTGAGCGGATAGATCGCATCCTCGGGGAGGTTAGCGCCGAGGCCGACCTGGGCGACGATGGCGCGCTTTAAGTAGTAGTTGCCATAGACACCCATCGTGTCGGTGTTCATTGACCAGCCGTTCACGACACGCGCCATCGTCGGTATCTTCCACGCCATCAATTGCTGCGCGTCGCCGGGGGCACTCTCCAAAGCTTTGCGAATGGCAGGCTCTGCCTTGTCCGGATCAAAGCTCTTTCCCGGTTCGATGCCGATCTTCTTCAATTGCGCGAGGATCGGCTGATCAGTGATGTGTGGCGGGATCACCTTGAGAAGCGCGGCGGCATAAGTGAAAAACTTACCGGCCGGCATCGTATCGACCTGCCTCCGGGGCGGCGTCTTCATGTCCACCGTTGGATCTATCGTCGCCGTCGGCAGCACGGAAACTTTGCCCCACTGCGATAGCGGCGTGACTTTGTACCCAGCCTGAGTTTTGTGAACGGCGTCGTAGTCCGACGGACCGTCGGTCTTGGTGCGACCTATAATCCAAATGATGGGAGTCGGTGCGCTGATCCTTGTCATTCCCGAAGGAACGCTGCCTTCCCAGCCGGGTGGAGTGATCAAGAAGTTGCCCGCTTTGGTGCCGGTAGTTCGCCAGCCGGGTGAGGCGAATACGTCGGTCCACATATCGAGCATCGGCAGGAGATAGTACCGACCGTTCGTGTCCGGCACCGACACGATCATTGGCTCTTTGGTCATATCGAGCCATGCAGGCGAATAGAGAGTGTCGAAGTTATAGCGCACCACGCCCTTATCACTGGCGGGTGGGTATTTCGGTATATTCCAAAAAGCATTCATTGGGCCTCTACCGATTACTTTGCCAGGCTCGATGTTTGTGAATTGCTTCCGTGTGACATCCATTGTGATTAGTGGATAAAAATAGAGATACGCATCGACGCCGATAGCGTGTGCCTCTTGCTCAGTAACTGCTGCGGCTTGCGTTGCTGTCGTTTGAGCCTGGGCCAAATCCAAGTCTGTGACCGATCCCAAAGCCGACGCGGCCACGAGGGCGCCGCTGGCGAGGAATACATCGCGTCGGCTTAGGACGCTTTGGCAAGATCTCGCATCACTGGTTTGCATGGCGCGCTCCCCTCTCGAATGGCGACGAAAATACGGAATGCCAAATAACCGTCGTTGTGCGGGTGTGCGTGGTGCGGGCGCCATTTTCATTATGGGTCCCGTTTCCACAGAAAGGTCCTACGCCCATGGTGATTGTCCCGACATTCAACACACAGGCATATTGGACCCTGGTCTAATATCGCTCCAAGGACGCTAAGCGCAATTTTACGGTCGGAAATGTCCAAAACGTAACCGAACTGCCGTAATGGAACGACCGCAAGCCGCTTTCGCAGAATTCACTTGCGGTTCAGCGAACCCCTCTTACGGCCCTAACGACCATGCTGGCTGTTATTTTATTTGTGATCGGACCATTGCAGGTTGCCGGTGTCGTCGCGGTCCATTTTTTTGGTTGGCCTTCGGGCTGCGCTGGTTGCCGCTGTCTTGATCGTCTCTGGGAGTAGGATCACAGTCGCGGCGATCTTAGGTGCGCTTGCATTAATCCTCGTGGCGACGGTGGAGCGACTGAGGCACCTCTCTCTCATTGACGTCTACCTGGACGCAATGGGCTGGCTTTTTGCCGGTTCGACTCTCAGCATCGTTGTGGCTCGCGCTGTCTTTGCGCAAGGCGGGTATCGTTTCATCGAATCATTGGTGCCGTACTGCTCTATCTTAATGGACTTGCGTTCGTCGCGCTGTACTGCTTCGTGGCCTCTTATGGCGGCCAACGCCTTCACCGGTCTCCCGCCACTACGGATGATCTCACGTGGCGGAAAATCTAATCTATTTCGGTTTTGTAACGCTGACATCTGTTGGTTACGGCGACATCGTTCCGCTCCAGCCATTGGCCAACACAGGCGCCGTTAGTGTAGCTGCGATTAACCCCTTGTTTACCAAATAACCGTTTCATTGACGGTTAAGCATATTCATCTGTACCGCTCCATATTCCTGTGCGTCCATGCCGACCAACGATTGGCGCGTCATCGGCTATCCCCTTCCATCGCCTAGGAGAACCCAATGAAACGGATAGTCATTGTGGCCATGCTGACGTTCATCGCTCCTGACGGGGCAGGCGCTGCCGATCTTCCAGTAGCGCCGCCCCCGACGGCGCCGGCTGCTTATGTTCCCGCCATTATCCCGGTCTATAACTGGGGCGGCGTTTACGGTGGCATCAATGGTGGATGGGACTTTGGCGCTGCTTATTGGTCCGCGCCTGGAAACTCATCTGATTCTAGCGCTGCCACCGGCGGCATCGTTGGCGGCACACTCGGTGCCAATTGGCAAACCGACGCGTTCGTCTTCGGGCTCGAGGGCGACTTTGATTATTCGAATATTAGCACGAGCACCGCCAGCAACGTCTGCGCAGCGAGCGCCAATTGCCAAGCTGGCAACAGCTGGATGAGTACGATGCGCGCTCGGCTTGGTTATGCCGACGATCAACTCCTGTTCTATGGCACAGCCGGTGCTGCCTTCGGCAATATACGGATGTCAGCAAGTGGCGTCACCAACACTACTACACGGGCCGGCTGGACCGCGGGTGCCGGCGTCGAGTTCGCCTTCACCGATAATTGGACAGGTCGACTTGAATATCTCTACGCCGATCTCAAAAAAGCTACCTGTTCATCGGCTTGTGGAGGTAACCCAGTCGATGTCCGCTTGACTGAGAACTTGATACGTGCCGGCGTCGACTTCAAGTTTAGGCCCTGATGAACTGCGTCACATCAGGTGTTTTTCAGAACGTCGAGCCTTACACTAAAGTCTTTTTGAGCTATCGCTCGGGGCGTCATGGCCCGCCTGCAACGCCGGAGCTGCGAGCCATATGAGCGGCTCAGTCAGAATAGTTTCAGCCGACTAGCCTTGATTCGCCTAACTCGCGGCCAGAAGTTTTAATGCGAAAGTAACGTGGATTTCGTCCAAGCAATCTGACTTATTAGGTGGAAAACTGCGCCACCATCCTCAGGCCGTTGCAACCGTATGAGTGATGATCTTGTCTACGGCGGCACCGACATGCCAACCAACTTGTCGGTGCGGTAACGAAATGCACGTCGACCGTCCCAATTTGTTGTTCGAAAAGACTGACACCCATATTCACATTTATAAGGGCCCCCGCCTCCGATCATGAGATACGGTTGACGATTTGGGGATCGGGCGACATAAACGACGACGCCTAATGCTTTGCCGTCTGCACCTTTGGGCTAGCTGCAATTCCGCTCATAAGTCACGAAGGCAGTCACGAAGGCGACGGTAGGTTCATCAGATAGTTGATTAGCTGATCCCAAGTCGTACGTTCGAGCCGTCGCAATGCACGTGGTGGCGTTGTCGGGAATTGTTGGCGTCGCAAGTACCGCAAATCGGCGAACGCGTTCACAACAACACGATCGGCCGGTTCAAGGCGCTGCACAGGCAGCTTCGCACCCCTCCTTTCGCGCTTAAACCGCGCCATTGACACCCCCATAAGACTAGAGCGCATGCAAAGAACGTCCGGCGCAACGTTCTGCCTTGATCTCAGTCAAGCTGGTCCGCTCCCTTTTGACTAGGCCCTAAGGAAGCGCGTGTTCCTTGTTTGTTCATGAGGCGGCAGGCCGGGGGAGATGCGAATTCATGCCCTTCGGGCTCCCGGAGGCGCTGTCCAGGGACTGGAGCATGTTCATCTGGGTTGGATTGTGAAGTCCGCCCAGTGACGCTCGCAGCCTTGGTGATTCATTCCGAAGCACAGCTCACGCGGGCACGAGCAATCAGATCGATAGTGGCCTCGCTGCACAATTACCCGGCAGTGGCAGCGGGCACGACGTCGCGGCAACGATAAGGTCTCAGCAACCAGTTTGGGCGATCATTGAAGGGGGAATTGGCGCAACTATGCCCGATTGTTTTCTGCGCCGAACCATGTGTGGGGGTCTTTCAGTGTCGGCCTACAACCATTACCGCGCTCGTGCGGCGGAATACCAGCAGAGAGCAAAAAGCGCTCGAAATGAGGACGACAAATATAGTTGGCTTGCACTAGCCGAAAGCTGGCTTCAAACCGCCGAGCTTCGCGAGCAATTGAAACTTAAAGAGACAACGCTCGCCAATCCCTAGGTCACTGCCGCATCGTCATTCGTCATGCCCATTGACACTGTCAGCACGGATCGACTGGCGCAGTGCCCGAGTTGCGGCAAGTCTATGCGATTTGCACGATCCCGCACCGAAATCGGCGCGGCGCCTCCGTTGCAATTCTTTGAATGCAGAGATTGCCGCCTTGAGGTCACCGCTGAAGACGTTCTCGAAGTTTCCCGAACAACCGAGCCGTCCGTTCTGGCGTGATCTCGCGCGTTGGTGTGTTTGTGTGATAGCAGCCGGATCCTCATCCTCGGAGATCGAAGCGCTTTGGTCCCCGCCGAGAAAAACCGAGGCAAAGCCGGTGGGAAGCCTATCTGATTATCGCTTCGCTTTTGTCACCGCGCTGCGGGCTTCAGTGCCTCGCCCTGTCCCTTTTCGCAAAACATTTGTCGCCGGTCCTTACGGCCTCGGGCCCGTAAGTCTCTAAGGCGTGTTGTCTGGCGGCTGCGTAGCCATACTGAGACACAGCCACTCTGATCAATTGGCATTGCATCGGAGTCGGATCCGGGGAGTTTTGGGCGAACGAGGATTCTACCATCAGCAGACTAAAGCCAATCAGAAGCATGACACGCGGCATGACTGCCCTCCGCAGCTTGATCGTCCAGCGGCGCTATTCTTCCTGAGTCGTGCAAACTGCGCTTTCTTTTCCTTATCGTTGTCCACAGCGTTCGTCGGCGGGACCGATTCATCGACCAAAGTCCGATATCTTCGGATCGGCTAGAGCACCTGGCGCATATCATCATGGCGGCCGCACTGTGGCAGGATCGCAGCTACTTGCGGCGCGACAGGGGTTCACGTGGTACTGTCGTTGCGATCTGTAAGATGTAATCCAGCGTCTGGGTTTGCAGCGATGGAACTCTGTCGATGCTAAGATGATCGATGCTCGCATCGCCGCTCAAATCGACATTTGAAACGAGGCCGCGAGTTCCGATCGCGGGCGTGATCATGAAATGCTTGGTGTAATTGATTGCGCTGGCTACATTCGTCGGGATTTGGTGCGGCTCGGTGCCGTCGAAAAGAACCAAAAGCGCGATCGGAATGTTGTATTGTGCCACCGCATCGGCCACCTCGACAATGGCATCGGCGCCAAGCGAATGACCAACCAGGACAACAGGACCGTGGTCGCCGCCGGCGTAAGCCGTCACGATCCGGCTGGCAACAGTGTCGGCATCTGCATGATTGGTGACGGTCGCCGAAATTCCGTCGGCCTGGAGTTTGGCGGCGAGGTCATCCATGCCGAGCGAGAAAATATTGAGAAAGCCTCGTAGCAAATACACTTTCGTCGGCCCTCCCGCTTGAGGATACTTGCGGGAAACGGAAGGCCGTACTGCAACCGCATTATTTTGCGCATAGTGCTGCGCGCTCGTGGCGCGGGCGTCGGGGGGAGCCAACCGAATCGGACTATTGGCAAGTCCCGTCAGCGGAGCAATCAGGAGAAGCGCTCCTGCGATAAAAGAGGCAATTCTCCGCATTCTCGGTTCCACCGTTGGCGCCGGCTACAAACCCGACGCGACATTAGGCCAGCGGGCGACTCGGACCAAATCGAGTGTGTAAAGTGCGGAAAGGGCGGTTTGGGGTCAATCACCACCCGAGCAATGTGCAGGGAATGCAAATCAGACGTCCAGAAGACCTTCAAAACTCAGGCAAAATCCGGCCTTTCGGCGGACGCTTCCAACAAAGCCCAGCAGCGCACATCTGCTCGGCTGCCTCATAAATGCCTGCAATTGCGCCCTGAGTTGTGGAATCAGTGTGTGTCTGGGACAGTCACATATCTGGAGGGCCAGCGGATCGCCGCTGAGCGTCGCGGTCGAAACTGGCCGACGGGGGCAGGAAGTGAAGAAATTCGCAATCATCGTTGCCTTCTGCGTTTTCTTAGGCTGCCCTCCAGTTTATGCCAAAACCTTTGTTGGCGTGTTGTATCCCCTGTTCGGACCTCCGGCAGCGATTGGACTCGTCCAGTTAGTTGATGAGCTTAAATCGATGCCGGATGTCGAAGTCAGCACCTACCTTCATCAGGCATGGCCATCCCTGGTCGAGGACATCAATCGTCAGCCTCCGGGAACGCATGTTGTCGTGATCGGGTATAGCTTGGGGGCAAACAATTCGGTTCTCGTGGCCAATCGGGTGAAATACGTAGATTTGATTATTGCGCTGCAGCCGTCGATGCTGACTTCGACTCCACCTCTCAATGGAAAAGTGGGACGGATGATCGAGATTTATAATCCCAATCCATGGATGACTTTTGGCGGGATGGGATCACAGAAACTGGTTGGAGAGAATATCGAGTACATCGAAAATAATGACTCTCATCCCGGGGCCCAGTTCGATCCTCAATTCCACGATTTGGTGAAAACCGAGGTTGCCAGCTTCGCCGACGAAGATCACCTACAGACTACGCAAGCCAAAAGCTCGAAACCTATCTACCTCGCAAATTTGCAGCTGGAGCGGCCGAAGCATCAGCACAAAGAATTGGCGGCAAAAGATACTCTTCAAAATGGTCAAGCCCGGATGTCGAGATTATCAAAGCCAGCCAAGCTTGAATACGTAGCGCAGGAGCAACCGCAAGAGCATCAAGAAGATTTATCAGCTTTTGCCGAGCGCCCGAATACCCTTCATTCCGAAGAAGTGTTCGGTAAGCGCCAATTGACGATCCGCGATATGGAAGATTTCGTCGAACGAACTTACCAAGATCCACCTCCGACCAAATCACTAACGGCTGCATCCAATTAGCGTTGCAGGCGTCTTGACATCACGTCCGAATTGCAAAAGCGCTACAAGATGAGCTCGAGAAATTGGTCAAGGACTAGTGAACAAGTCTGACCTGATGACACGCCCACCAGCGCGCATTACAACCCACTGACCTTCGCCGAGCGTGAGCGCGACCTTCAAGCCAAAATGGCGACCCAATTCGCGTTGCCAATTCGGTTGGGTACCTTACAAGGTCTTCGTAGCGAATGATCTTGATAACCTTTCGTCGCAATTTCGCTAGGCTGCGTAGCGCGGCTGACGCGTCTCCTGCCGTTTCGTCGCCGGGAGGCTCAAGGGGGAAAGACGAGGCAGCGCGCCGCCTTAACTCGGACGACTGCGATTATGCGCTCATCGCCGAGACGTTTCAGTGCTAATGGTGGCGCGGGAGGATTGCCGATGGAGCAGCTAACGGCAAAGCTTTTCGCGCCTACGGCCCTTGCAGTGGCGATAAGCCTGCACTTTATGGGCGCGGCGGCAGCGCAACAAACCTATCCGACCCACACGGTGCAGCTGATCCTGCCGTACGGTGCTGGCAGCGCCACCGATATTGCCGCGCGCCTGTTTGCCGATCGATTAGGCAAGCTGTGGGACAAGCCGGTGGTGGTGGAAAATCGTCCCGGCGGCGACGGCATCGTTTCGCTCAACTCGGTGCTCGCCGCGCATGACGACCATACTCTCTGGATGGGACCCGCCGGAGCGATCAACGTCCTCCCCTACAAGCATGACACATTGCCCTTCGACACGAACCGCGACTTCGTCCCTATTGTGAGCCTGGTTAATGTGGCACTCGCGATCTCGACGGCGTCTTCGATGAAGATCGACGCCATGGATCAGCTCGTCAGGCTGATACAAACGAAGCCAGGCAAACTCAATGCCGCGGCAGCCAACGGCATTTCCGAGTTCTTGCTGTTCGGGTTCTTTAAACAAAAGAGTCTGCAGGTCGTCGAGGTACCTTATCGCGACATCATGCAGGCGCCGAACGATCTGGTCGGAAACCGAATTCAGGTGCTATCGACCTCGATGGCGGTGGTGCAACCCCTCGCGCAAGCCGGGAGCATCAAGGTGCTGCTGGTAACCAGCAATCAACGTGCACCCAGCATGCCGGATGTTCCAACTGCGGCCGAGGCGGGCTATCCCGACCTCACGTTCGACAGCCTCGGTGGCGTGTTCGGTCCGCCGGGAATGCCGGATGAGGAGCGCGAAAGTATTGCGGCGGACTTCCGCAGAGTCGCAAAAGGCGATCCTGATATTGCGCAGCGGCTCGGCAACACGGGCCAGATTCTGACTATTGAAGGACCATCCGAGTTCGGTGCCAGCGTGCAGGAACAGCGCGAGAAACTCACCGCACTCGCTAAAATCCTGGGCATCAAGGCTGCGACCACCAAGCCATAGGGCGGGAACGAGTTGGATCTCGGCAAACTGTACGCGTTCGACGCTGCCACGGCAGCGGCGGAGCAACTCACTCCTTCAGGATATAGTCGTGCATCGCGGCTGAGTCCCGCGTATTACGTCGCGTTCAGAAAGGATGCCAGCAATTCGATAATCTACGCCAAGGACAACCAAGGCGCCGATATGACTTTCGGCGAGAACCTGCGCGGCTGCGCGCAGACTGGTAGCAGGCTCGGTCGTGACGACATCACGGCCTTTGGCAGCGAGAATGGTGCTAACCGTCATAGGAGCCTCCATCTTTAGCCACACCACACTCGAGCTTAGTTAGAAGCCGGTGAGCGTAGATTTGAACCCAAGTCTTTGCCTATTGAGTAGACAAGCAAGACCATCATCGTGCAGCGCAATCTACCTCCCAGTGTCACTCCGGAAACGCGCGGCAGCACTGATGATCGGCGCGGCGTTCGATTGTGTCCACGCTGTATCGAATGGCTTGGGAAAGAGACTTAAACCAATAGCTAAGATTTCCGGTCCAAAATGCCTCAATGGCTCCTAACGACGACTATCAGGTACGCGCCCTCGATTGTTTGCAAAGGATGGAACGCTCCAAAAGCGAAGCAGACAGACGGGCATGGAAAATGCTGGCCGGCAGTTTTCTGCTGATTCCGGAGCAAGCCGCCCACCGATTCCGGGATGATGCCGCCCGCCTGTTCCGATTAATTGCCGCCCAGCATTCCGATTAATCCTCGCCCACTATTCCGGGATGATGCCGCCCGGGGGAGACGGGGATTTCGGAGACCTCTTCTGGCTGTGTGTAGGGTCCGTTCTTTGGCTTTTGCCGGGGAGTGGATCGATGCCAGCGGAGAGGGTTGCGATGCGGTTGGTGCGCGAAGTCCTACGTTTGACGTATGCCGGAGTTTCCAAACGCGAGGTGGCGCGCCGCACCGGTATGGCGGCGTCGACGGTGCGAGCAACGATCGCGCGCTTCAAGTCGCTTGGGCTGATCTGGCCGTTGCCCGAGACCATCACGGACAGCGATCTGGAAGCGAGGATCTACAGGAGCGCCGGCAAAAAGCAGGGCCATCGGCGTATCATCGAGCCGGACTGGGCGAGCCTTCACCGGGAGATGAAGCGCAAGCACGTTACCTTGTCGATCCTGTGGGACGAGTACATCGCGGGCGATCCACAGGGGTATCGCTACAGCCGCTTCTGCGAGCTTTACCGGTCCTGGGAAGACAGGATCTCCGTCACGATGCGCCAGGCCCATTTGGGTGGCGATAAGCTGTTCGTCGATTACGCCGGCGACGCCGCGTCGGTGGTGATTGACCGGCTGACCGGCGAGATCAGGAAGGCGCAGATATTTGTCGCCGTCCTTGGGGCATCGAGCTTCACCTATGCGGAGGCAACGTGGACGCAATCGCTTGCCGACTGGATCGGCGCACACACCCGTGCCTTCGAGGCGATCGGCGGCGTGACACGGCTTCTGGTGCCGGACAATACCAAGACCGCAATCATCAAAGCGTGCTTATACGAGCCACAAGTCAACCGGACCTATACGGAGATGGCGGCGCATTACGGCACTGGCGTGCTGCCCGCAAGGCCGCGCAGGCCGCGTGACAAGGCCAAGGTCGAAGTCGGTGTTCTGATCATGGAACGCTGGATTCTGGGTCGCCTGCGCAATCGGCAGTTCCATAGCTTGGGTGAGTTGAACGAAGCCATCCGAGGGCTGTTGGTGAAGATCAACGACGAACGCCCGATCCGGCGTCTCGGTGTGACACGGCGCCAGCTGCTCGAAGAAGTCGACCGGCCGGCGCTCAAGCCTTTGCCGGCCGAGCCCTACGTTTTTGCCGAATGGCGCGCTCGCCGTGTCGGAATCGATTATCACGTCGATGTCGACAAACATTATTACAGCGTTCCGCATCGCTTCGCCCGTGCCGAGGTCGAGGTTCGGCTCACCGGACGTAGCGTTGAGGTATTCGCCAGGGGCGAGCGGATCGCTGTCCATCTGCGCTCGAGCGGAAACGGTAAGCACACGACCGTACAAGAACACATGCCCTCCAGCCATCGGCGTTATGCCAACTGGACGCTCGATCGTATCCGCACAGACGCGGCCGCGATCGGTCCATCGACGGCGGCGTTATGCGACCTGATCCTCGAGCATCGCCCGCATCCCGAACAGGGCTTTCGTGCATGTCTTGGGATCGTGCGGCTGGTCAAACCGTTCGGCAACGCGAGAGTCGAGGCCGCTGCGACGCGCGCGCTCGACATCGGCGCGATGACCTACGGCTCGGTCAGATCGATCCTCGACAACAATTTGGACCGCCATTCCGCCGGACAGCGCGGCCCGGACGGCGTGACGATCCTCCATCCCAATATCCGCGGGCCGCGCTACTACCATTGAGGTGACCACATGCTTACCCATCCCACCCTCGATCAGCTCAATCAGCTCGGGCTGTTCGGCATGGCCAAAGCCTTCGGTGAAGTTGCCGCCTCCGGCGACGCCGCCGCGCTCCCGCACAACGACTGGCTCGCATTGCTGCTCGATCGCGAGATGACCTATCGGCACGATCGAAAGCTGACGGCCAGGCTCCGATACGCACGGCTCCGCCATCAGGCCGCCGTCGAAGACGTCGACTATCGTGCCACGCGCGGTCTCGATCGCGCTCTGTTCCAGAGGCTGGCCGAGGGCAGCTGGATCGATGCCCACGACAACGTCATCCTGAGCGGCCCGACCGGTGTCGGCAAAAGCTGGCTCGCTTGTGCGCTCGGCCACCGCGCTTGCCGCAATAACCGATCCGTTCTCTATCAGCGCATTCCCAAGCTCTTCGCCGATCTCGCGCTCGCACGCGGCGACGGCCGCTATGCCCGGCTCCTGCGGTCGCTCGGCGGCGTGCAACTCCTCATCCTTGACGACTGGGGTCTCGAACCGCTCGACGCCGCCGCAAGGCATGACCTCCTCGAAATCCTCGAAGAACGCCACGGACGAAAATCGACAATCGTTACCAGCCAGCTCCCGGTGGACAAATGGCACGACGTTATCGGCAATCCGACTTACGCCGACGCCATTCTTGATCGCCTGGTCCACAACGCCCACCGCATCGATCTCACAGGCGACAGCCTTCGCCTGAGCCGAGCAAAGCACGCCAAAAAAGATTGACCATCCACAGCAAGCAATGTCACAAGCTCAGCAGCCAGCGAGGCCCGCGCCCTGTGCGACATCATGTCGGAATCCATGCGCGGCATCATCTCGGAATGCCCGGGCGACTTCATCGGAATCGGCACAGTTTTCTCCTGCTGCGCAGGTTTCAGCATGCCGTTGAAGAAGAGCGACGTGCCATCGAAGGCAAAGTCCTAGCGCTGCATGACTAGACTAGAATTAATGCCACCGCCTCGGAACAGCGATACCTGTCTCACGTTGGCAGGCGCGCGATGCTGAAGTGGTTTGCGGATGCCGATCACTCTTTCCATGTGCCGGCGCGGACAGGCCGCAAAGATGCCGAGGTCCTTGGTGAGGTGTTGGATGCGTCAGCCGCTTGGCTGAACAGCGTCATCGCTCAGCCTTGACCCGCCTTAAAAGATTCTCTGGAACGTTCATATTCGGATTGCGAAGCTAAACCACGCATGAAGGACCAATTTCCGGTGTATGACGTTTTGATCAAGAACGGAACGCTGTACGATGGCTCCGGCGCCCTCGGCATTTCAGGCGATCTGGCCATTGAATCCGGACGCATCTGCCGAATAGACGGCCGAATTACAGAGCCCGCTCGCAAGATCATTGATGCCGAAGGGCTCGCCGTTGCGCCTGGATTCATCGACATCAAGACACACTCCGATTTTACCCTTCCGATCAATCCGAAGGCCGAGAGTAAAGTCCGCCAGGGCGTCACCACTGAGATCATCGGACACTGCGGCTTTTCCGTCGCCCCCGTGCTTCCGGGAAGAGTGCATCTGCTCAAGGACTATTTGAGCCCCAGTGCGCCCTGGCTGCCGTTTCGAGAAACAACTTTTCCGGACTATCTCGACACCTTCCCCGTGACCGCGGTCAACGCTGGCATGCTGGTTGGCCACAACACGCTGCGTCTGATGGTCATGGGCATGGCGGACCGTGCGCCGAGCGCCGACGAGCTCGACGCCATGATCGCTCTTCTGGAGGATGGCCTAAACGCCGGTGCGCTAGGCATGTCTTCGGGGCTATTCACACCGCCCGGCTCATATGCCGGGCCCGCCGAGATGATTGCGTTCGGACATGTCCTCAAGCGGCACAACGCCGGCTATTTCACGCATCTGCGTGATGAGGCGAACAACGTGATCGAAGCGGTCGAGGAGGCCCTTCAGGTCGCCGAGCACTGCGGCGTTCACGTCGAAATCGTTCATTTCAAATGTTCCGGCACGGACAACTGGGGCAAGGCAGCAACCGTCCTAAAGATGATCGCCAAGGCAAAGGCACGCGGTTTGGACGTTGACTGTGACGCGTACCCTTACGCCGCCGGCTCAAACCCACTGAAAAACCTACTGCCGCAATGGGTTCAAATGGGCGGCGTTGACGCAATGATCAGCCGGCTCTCCCAACGAGAGACCCGGGATCGAATTGCTGCAGACATCGCACGGAGCGGCCTTAACAACTGGGGACGCATTCCGTCATGGGATTGCGTGCAGATCTCGATCTCGCCGCACCTGCCCGAATACGCCGGGCGCACAATTGCTTCGCTTGCTGCTGAAGCAGGCACGGATCCGATCGATACGGTCTGCGACTATCTTGCCCGCGACAAAGGTGCAACCCGTGTGTTGGTGACCTCAATTTCAGAGGAAGACATCCGGGACATTGTCTCCTCCCGGCACGCCCTCGTCGGATCGGACGGCAATTGCGTCGCGCCTTACGGTATTGTCGGAAAGGGAATGCCGCATCCCCGATTTTACGGCACATTTCCACGCATTCTCACGCGCTATGTCCGTGATGGGGGTGTATTATCGCTCGAGCACGCCATCCACAAAATGACGGGCGCTACGGCACGAGCGCTAAAACTCAAAAATCGCGGGTTCTTGAGGGAAGGCTTCCACGCCGATGTCGTTATTTTCGACCCCAACGATTTTGTCGACCGCGCTACCTACGCCGATCCTCATCAATTTCCGACCGGGAACCGAACGGCAGTCATCGTCAACGGCACGCTTGTGGTCGAAAATGCAACCCATACCGAAAAGTTGCCAGGCCTAGTTCTCCGGCGTGATCAGATGGGTGCTGTTCAATGATATCGCCTGCACCATGGTGCTGGGCATCGTGCCGCACGACCGCATCTGTGGGGCACAGAAAATGCCGTGCTCGGCTTCCACGCCGCTTGGCGTAGAGCCGACATTCGCTTGCGCCGCAATATCTGACGCGCAGGCCAATTACAGAACTTAAAAGAGGCCACAACCGAGGCGCTAAGAAGGTCGTGTCTCAGTTTTCACCTTGAAGGGGTTGTTGCGAGACTTCGGGTTCAGCCATTTATCGATCATGAAATGGGCTAGCCTTTCGGCTGATTGACGGGTGCCCTTAATTGATTTTTCGATGACACTAGTCGCATCGGGAGGATGAATGGCTACGGACCATTGTAATGGGGCGCTTCCCGCCCGAAGCGAGTATCGTACGCCCTTATATTCCATAATGTGTTGTTCGAACATTTGATGCAGGACCTAAAGGAAAGCCCCGGCGAGTTCGCCGGGGCCTCCCTGTCAGCGCCGGGGCTCGGACAATAACCCGGCCTCTCGACGGAATAACAGCAGATTCGTAAGCGAATAGTAGAACGGCCCAGCAACGGCCCGGTCAGCTGCGACATTTCTTGGCGCACAGTTTCTTACAATGCGGCGGGCAAGCCTCTGCTTTCCACAAAGGGTGGAAACTGATATAGAAATCGCAATAAACGAACGCTTCAACGTGAGGGAAGAATTGCCATGATTACGCGGATGTCGGCTTTCGCAGTGCAGCTTTTGCTGACAGCGGCGAATAGGAGCCGGTCATAAGTGCAAGCAATTCGGTCACGCAAATCACTGCACCGCGAGCTGGGATAAGCGAGCGAAAAGTTGTTCCTGCAAGGGAAAGTAAAGCTAACCGGCAGAAGGACTGACTGCTCGAACACGGTGCGCTTCAGGCTTTACGTCGCTTGCCCGGTGTCTGTAAGATTGATGCCGATCCCGTTTGGACATTACAGATGCGCGTCAGCTTGAATCCTTTGCGCACCTTTTCCATGGTGACTGCTGGGGCGATCGCGATTGCGGCATCCACGCCGTTAATGGCTGCCAGCCACGAGCAGATCGTGGACATGTGCCGCCAGGTAATGCGTCCGCAAATCCGGGCTTGTGCGCTGGCCAAGGGGCTGAAGGGCAATCCCGAGGCAGTGCGACAGCAGTGCGGCAGGCCACTCGTACGGCCCTGCGTCATGCGCGCTGAACAGAAACAGGCGGCGGGCGTCGCACCGCCCACGGCGCCGAAAGAAGAGCTGCCGAGCCCGCCCGCCGCCGGCGGGGCCGCCGTGCAGACGACTTTTGTTGCGCCGCCACGAACCATCGCCGATATCACGGCCATTCTCGACAGCGAAAAACCCGACCCGGCGAAGATCGCCAGGCGCGAAACCGAAGCCGATGCGACGCCGCCTAGATCCGCATCCGCTTCAGCGCTTGCGCAATTCTACTATGACCGCGGCAATGCCCGCGCTTTGCTCGCCCGCAACAAAGAGGCGCTGGCGGACGGCCTGAAAGCGCTGGCTGTCGCTAAAGGCGGGGTCGAATATCGCCAACTCACGCGAATTCGGCAATTCGTTTCGTTGCAATATCGAGCGCTCGGCGATCCGAAGGATTCAATTGCGATGTCCGAATCGATCGCGCGCGATGCCGAGGAGCCTGGGCGGCGCGGCAGCTTGATCGTAGCCCTGGCCAATGTCGCGCGCGTGTTGATTTCAATGGGCGACGTCACGCAAGCCGGCGCCTATGCCGGGCGCGTCGAACAGCTGGTACAAGAAGCGCGCGGCAGTCCGAACCCGCGCTGGCGCGCGGCCTATGCTCTGTATGGTCATGCCTGGGAGGCCGAGTCCGATGCGGTGCGTGGAATCGTTTTCGACGCCCGCGGCCAATATCCCGAAGCCGAGGGGGCCTATCGGCGCTCCGAGGCGTTCCGCCGTGCCTCGCTGACGGATCTCTCGCGATGGGAGTTTCCGCCGCCGCCCGAACAGATCATGGAAGGCGTGGACATGACAATTCTGGCGATCGCGCGGAATGAGGCCAGGCAAAACAAGCTGAGCGAAGCCGAAGCCGATGCGCGGCGCGCCTTGCTCGATATCTTGAAGACCCACGGTAAATACGCGCCAGCAACGCCGCAATTCATCATCGGCCTCGCCGGCATCCTGGTGGATCAGGGTCGCTATCGGGACGCCGAAAAGCTGGCGCGCTCGGCGCTCGAGGTGCAGCGCTCGCTGGGCATGGCCGACGATGCGCCGCTGACAGTGGCCATCCTTTCCAGCCTCGGCAATATCCTGATCGCGCAGCGGCGCGGCAAAGAGGCGGCAGCCGTTTACGCGGAGCTGGAAAAAGCCATCGCGCACTGGACGCCGCAGCAGCGGGAGGTATTCGAGCTCAATTCTTCGCGCATCGCTGCACTCTACGCGACGGGCCAGCTCGACGCCGGAGTCACCGCGGCCGAGGCTCTCGTCAAGCGTCAGGTCGCCCGGACCGGGACGGCGAGCTACGACACCGCCTCGGCGCGCGGCACTCTCGCTATAGGCTATGCCCGCGCTGGACGCGATGCCGACGCTATTCGGGAATTCAAGGCAGCGATTCCCATCCTGATAGCAGGAATACGCGAGACCGACGACGACCCTACTCTTGTTGCCTCCCGCAACGCTCGCCTGCAGCGTATCGTCGAGACCTATATCGGCGTACTGGCGCGCGGACCCGATCGGTCGAGCGACGTGGCTGTCGAGACCTTCGGGCTTGCCGACGCCGTGCGCGGCCATGCAGTCGAGAAAGCGCTGGCCGATTCCAGCGCGCGCATGGTGGCGAAGGATCCGGCGCTCGCCGACTTGGTGCGCCGGGAGCAGGATGCCGCCAAGGAGCTCAGCGCCCAGCTCGGTGCCCTCAACAATCTGTTGACGCTGCCGTCCGACCAGCGGGACGATCAAACCCTGCGCGCCACCAATGCCGAGATTGTCAAGCTGCGTGCCGATCGCAATTCGACCCTGCGGCAGATCACCCGGCAATTCCCGGCCTACGCCAATCTGATCGATCCAAAGCCTCCGACTGTGGATGAGATCAGGGCGGCTCTGCGGCCGGGCGAGGCGTTGCTGTCGTTCTACTTCGGCCAGGATGCGAGCTTCGTGTGGGCGATACCCAAGGACGGCGCCGTCGCCTTTGCCCCAGTACCGCTGACCGCAATTGAGCTCGAGGCGCAGGTCCGCCGGCTGCGTCAGGCGCTTGAGCCGCAGGTGACGAGCGTCAGCGACATCCCGCCGTTCGATCTCAAGCTCGCCTATGAGCTTTACGCGGCCCTTCTCAAGCCGGTGGAGACTGGCTGGCACGACGCCAAGAGTCTCATTGTCGTGACTAACGGCGCGCTAGGAGAGCTTCCGCTCGGCCTCTTGCCGACCGCGCCGGCGCACGTCGACATGAATGCCAAGCCGCTATTCATCGGCTATCGCAGCGTGCCCTGGCTCGCGCGCAGCCACGCGGTGACGATGATCCCTGCGGCGTCGGCGCTGGTGACGCTGCGTCGCCTGCCGCCCGGTTCGCCGGGCCGCGAGCCGCTGATCGGTTTCGGCGATCCTTATTTCAATGCGCAGGAGGAGGCCGAAGCCGAGGCCGAGCAATCTGCGGCGACGGTGCAGGTGGCGTCCGCCGGCGATGCTGGGGCAACCGTGACGCGCGGCATTCCGCTCAGGCTGCGTGCCGCGCCGCACACCGAAGATGTCGACGTGGCTGAACTTGCGATGCTGCCGCGGCTGCCCGATACGCGGGCTGAATTGATGGCGGTCGCCCGCGCCCTGCATGTCGATCCCAAAAACGCGCTGTATCTGGGCAAAGCGGCCAACGAGCAGAATGTCGAGACGCTTGATCTGTCGCATTACCGCATCGTGGATTTTGCCACCCACGGGCTGGTGCCAGGCGATATCGACGGCTTGGCGCAGCCAGCGCTGGCCTTGACCGCGCCCGACATCGCCGGCGTCAAAGGCGACGGTCTGTTGACGATGTCGGAGATTCTGGCGCTCAAGCTCGATGCCGATTGGGTGGTGCTGTCTGCCTGCAACACCGCCGCCGGAGCGGGGGTCGGCGCCGAAGCCGCTTCCGGTCTCGGCAGCGCCTTCTTCTATGCCGGCACGCGCGCGCTGTTGGTCACCAACTGGTCGGTTCACTCGGAATCGGCTCGCCAATTGATCTCCGATCTATTCGGTCGCCAAAGCGCGGATCCGAATCTGCCGCGCAGCGAGGCGCTACGCCAAGCCATGATGACGCTGCTCGACAGCGGCGGCTACAAGGACGCCGCCGGCCAAACCGTATTTGTCTATGCGCACCCGCTGTTCTGGGCGCCCTACACCCTCATTGGCGACGGCGGATAGTCGCACGGCCGGCTCTAGGCGCTGACGGCCGGCTCGCCTATCCTGCGGCGCGATCAGCCTTCATGAGCGATCTGGTAGCGAGCTTGGAGCGAGCAATGGCGGGCAAGGTGGCGACGGTTCTTTCTGTTGTCGTGATGATCGGGACATCGCTCGTCTGGCCACATTTCGCCCAGTCCCAAGCCCAGTCGGATGCGCAACCTCATGCGCCGTCACAGCCGATCGTGCTGATCACTGCCGATGAAGCCAAGCGTCCCCGCCAGCCGGCGGTGGATCTGGCGTTCCGCGCCGGTATCTCGCGCGGGCCGGCGATCAACCTCTTAATGCCTGCTGCAGCCCCCGCAGCAGTGCATTCTCCTGTCCATCTTGAGCTGAAATTCGCGGCGCATGGCGGTGCCAAGATAGACAAAAGCTCGTTCCGGCTCACCGATGCGGTCGTTCCGGCCGTCGATCTGACCGATCGCGTCAAGAGTTTTACCAAAGCCGACGGCATCGACGTCCCCGCGGCCGAAATCCCACCCGGCACCTACACGATCCATGCCGAGATCAAGGACTCCGATGGGCGTTCCGGATCTTTGACGTTCACCCTCAACGTGGCGAAGCCTTAAAACCCACCCCCGAGCGAGGCCATGCGTTGTCCATTCTGTGCCGAGGAAGTGCGTGATGATGCCGCCGTATGCCGCTATTGCGGCAATTACCTTTTCGTCCCGGAAACGCTGCTCGCCGAAAATCTTGAGCTCAAGAAGCGAGTGGTCACTCTGCAGCAGGAGTTGACCGAATTGCACGGCAAGCGAGCATCACGCCGGCGCCGCTGGTGAATTTCAATGCAATGCCCATATTGCGCCGATGAATTTAACGACGGAGCGCTCGTTTGCAAATCCTGCGGGCGCGATCTTCGGCTGGTGCGCCCGCTGCTTGAGGAAAATCGGAAGCTGGTTGCACAGATCGAAGAGCTGCAGGCCCGCGTCAATACCGCACGCGCGGCCGTCGCGCGAACCGATAACCCTCTGGCTTTTTGGTCGGTTCACACCGCCGTCTTTGTGATTGCTCCCGTCATTCTTCTATTGGCGGCGCATATTTTGGTCACCGTGGTTCTTGATACTTCGCCGCTCTATTTGCGGATCGCCTCGATTATCATTCCGCTGCCGTTCGGGTTCTCGCTGTTGTGGTTCTCCCACCATGGCATCGGCTGGGCGGCGCTGGACGGTGTTGTCATCGCCGTGCTCGGCATTACAGGCATGCTCACCGTCGTTGCCTATACGGACAATGTTCCGATTCTGCCGGATAATTTGGTCGATTTGCGTGAGACGACGGAATACGCGGTGAGCATTGTGCTCGCCAATGTGACCGGCAACGAAGTCGCGCTCTTGGTGCGGCGTTTGCTGCCGCGCACCCTGGATGCGACCGGAGCGCCGGGGCCTCTTGCGATAGTACTGGCCAAATTGGTCGGCCGCCATGTCGGCGATCAGGCCTTGCGGCGGCGGGCGCAAAAAATTCAAAGCAATTTCGGTACCATCGCCACCGTGGGCGGCGCGCTGCTGGCGGCCACCGGTTCGATCTATACCGGCCTACGGGCGATTGTGGGGGGCTTTTGATAGGCGCAACGGCAAGTTTGGGGCGGAGTTCGTTTTCCCCGCTGCGCGGAGCGGAGTGCCCTTCGAGCACCATGCGCTTTCGAAAAGGAAAGGGAAGTCCGTCGGCTTTAAGAGCTACCCGAACGTTGGACGTGCTCTTGTCGAAAGCGTATTAGGAGACCTATGAGACTGCTCCTGTTATCCGTTGTAGGCGTATTGGGCATTGCTCAAACAGCGATCGCTGTTTCGAGCGGGCAAATAGTTGCACGCGCTGATCCGATCAAATCAGTGACCGTCAGCATTTATAGCTACGACGACGACTGCACAGGTGTAAGAATAGCGCCGCAACTAATTTTGACCGCTCGGCATTGCCAGATCGATAGCACCACGCGAGTGATCTTTTCGACAACGCGGCGGTACAAAATCACCGGTCACTTCGTGCCGAGCACAAAACCCGTCACCGACAAGGATGAGCATGATTTCGCCATTCTCAGAATTGGGACGAATGTACCAGGTCCTGTAGCGATGATATCCGACGAGGGCGCCACGCCACAAAACGGCACGATGCTCTGGATGGCGGGCTACGGCGGCCAGAAGGTCAGCATGAGAAACGATCCGCTCCGCAAACTCGCAGTCAAAATGACAGATCGGAATTATTCACCATCGGCCGTAGCAGTGCGGACGACCGGGGCAGGCACTGTATGCGACGGGGACTCCGGGGGCCCTGGTTACATCGAACAGGACGGTCGGATTATAGTAGGGGCATCGACAGCGGGCCGCTAGATGGTCGTTCGACTTGTTCATCGCTGGAGGTGTTTGCCAAAGTCGCCTCCGAGCATGATTGGCTCAAGAAAATCATTTTGGACCAGCATTTTCTACCGTTTTGATCTGTCGCCTTCGACAACGGCTTACCCATCATGGATTTGCGAGGCCCGGATGCCAGGGGCCGATCGATTGCACAGGAGATTTTCTCGCAATTCCGCGGGACCAAGTAACTGCCACACCGAGATGCACAAGCAAGCGAAGCCTATTCCGGCCATTTCAAGCTTCAGGAACCGATGCCTCTGGACGCTGGTCATTGCAGGGTCGTGGCCAGGTTAAGTTGTTCTTAGCTTTGAGGAGCCACAATTCGGGAAAGAGTTGGCGTGGTATGTGTTGGAGTTACCTGTGCAGCGCGCAAGTCTGACCGACGACGAATTGTGGCGTACGATTGCTCAAAACACGAATGAGATGTCCGTGCTTGTCGAGCAGCAGCTTACGCTAGAGGCGGATATTTGCGCAAATGCGCCTGATAAGAAGGCGGACCTGATACGCTCCCATTTGGAGGCGATAAACAGGTTTCAGAGCGAGTACCGCGATTGCACCGCAGAGCTGCGCCGTCGCTATCCGTAGCCTCAAGGATTATCGAGGAGCTGCGCGGAAAGGCATCTCCTCGGGTCGCGCGCCGTCGAAAAGGGTAATGCGGCCGCTTCCTTGATGCAGTCGCCGCGCAGATCCGAGCAGGCAAAATTTCTACGTCGCCGATCACTCGATATCCCTATGCCGACGACCGCTTCGCCAAAGGTAACCTGATGGTACAACCCAGGTTCGGCTAACGACAGAGCATTCCCCGCCGAATCTCAATACTCGCATCAGCGGCCAGGCCGCAGCGGGCTACACGGACGTGGCCGCTAACAAAGGGCGCAGGAAGTTGGCGGCTCCGCCATCTCTGAAAGCCAGTCCGCTTCCTGGGGGGCAGAGCGAGAGGGGTCTAGCCAAAGCCAGTGCACCGAGGATGAAAGGTTGCAT
The DNA here is from genome assembly GCA_963791925.1 of uncultured Alphaproteobacteria bacterium. GTDB lineage: Bacteria > Pseudomonadota > Alphaproteobacteria > Rhizobiales > Xanthobacteraceae > BOG-931. The sequence continues at coordinate 104,755 of CAWBUA010000001.1, forward strand.
CGGCTGTGCAAGAGTGCAGGCAGACAATTTCCTTTCAACGGATTAGCTGCAATCCCATGCCATGGTGCAGAACGCCAGTGTAACAGCCGGCCTAGCATCGCCGCTCGCGCGGCAGCTTCTACGGCTTCGTCCGAGATGTCGTGGGTGAAGATGGGATCAACCTCAACAGCCGCGTCAGAATCTAGCCGGTTGCTATTGGAGTCGTCCCCGATTGGAGTAAGCCCCGCCCCCTGGTCGCCACCTGGGGACTAAGGCGTTCGAGGGGGTCGAAATGCGCCAAAGGGCGGCGGGGCTTACGAATACATTATGGTTGAAACGTGGGGTTTGCGCAACCCACATATGATCGGACGATGGTAACGAACAAAGTGCAGCAAAACCGGCATTGAAGATTGCGCAGAGTTCATCAAGTCTTCGTACTATCGTACTGGACATTCGACCTCCCGAAGCAAGCCATGACATCCGGTTCCCTGATACTCGGCATCAACGCCTATCACGGCGGGCGCCATCGCCGCCGGGCTCGTTGTGGGCTGGTTCCAAGGTCGTATGGAATGGGGACCCCGCGCGCTAGGCAGTCGCTCGATTCTCGGCGATCCACGGCGAGCCGACATGAGGACAATCCTCAATCTCAAGATCAAGCGCCGCGAGTCCTTCCGCCCCTTCGCGCCCTCGGTGCTGCGCGAGGCGGTCGCCGATTGGTTCGAGCGCGATGACGACGTGCCGTTCATGCTGCAGGTCTTTCCGATTCGCCCCGAGCCGCGCGGGCAAATACCGGCGGTGACGCACGGCGACGGCACCGGTCGCAGCAGACCATCGATCGCGCCAGTAACCCGCGCTATTATGCCGTCATCGAGTCGTTCTCCCGACTGACCGGCGTTCCGATGGTGCTTAATACGTCATTTGATGAGAACCAAGCCGGTGGTCTGCCGGCCGGAAGAGGCGCTGGAGTGTTTCTTACGAACAAAAATGGATGCGCGTTTTAAAAGCTTACCGGCGGGCGCTACACACAACGAGCCTGGTCGATTTTCATTTTCATGGCGCGGGCGTCGACCAAAAACCAATGGCGCCGGCCGGCAGTTTTACCACTTGCGACATTACATAGTTCGGGCGTTTTGCGACCCAGGCCAAGGCGTGACTTATCCACAGCGGTCCATTGACCGCCAGACGGCGGTCCAAGGGTAGCAGTAGCAAAGCCTTCGACTTGCCGCGCCGTCATTGCCGCGGGTGCACAGATCGAGCACGTAAATCCACCGAGCGCCGAGAACACAATGGCCGGCGTGCTGTCCTCAAAATCAAGTGGATGTTCGATGACCGACACTTGCCTAAAACCCATTGCTGCAAGGCAGCGTGGCGAAGCAATAATTCCCCGTCGGTATTTTTCAGGACAACGCCCCACGGCGCAAGCCCTGGGCGTTCAGAAAGAGAGTGTTGGTTCTGGGTTGTCGTCGACATGCTGAGCTAAACGACCCTAGACGGGGTTGTAAGCGGGCGGCCGTTGGCAACGCCGTTTCAGGTCAGACGAATATTAAGGGCGGCACTTCGATCGATGAAGCCGATGGCGCCGCAAGGGGTGACGATAGTCGTTGTCTGTCCAGTACGGGCCACAACCGATCGACGCAGCTCACGGCCTACCGAAAACAGTGCCGATGACGCGACCGGCAAGCTGGCCCGATGTTGCTTCGTGACGTGACGTGACCAAATCCGCCACTTGTAACGTTAATTCAGGTCGGCACTGGAACCACGTCCGAGACGCTCGCTTCCTGAGCGAGGCGGTGCTCCGTGGTGACGCATTGCATCGCCTCAGGAGCCCCAAGCGACAAACCAGCCGCTTGGGGCTCGCCACGGCCAGGCTTCGTCTTCGCACGGCGGCACCGACCCTTTCATGCCCGCGACGCAGGCGTTTGTCGTGGAAGGGCGAGCCAACGAAGTGGCCGGCGCCCGGCTTTCCGTTTGCCGCGGCTCGTGTCCGATTCATGATATAAATACGAGCTAACAAGGACCCCTCGGGTTAGCGCGATGTTCGATCTGGTATTTGGCCTCATCGAGGGGGCCTGCGTCGGTTACGGCGTTCATTTCTTATCAGCGACGGGTTACGACCAAGCGTCGACTTGGCGTTGGCTGATTTGGGCTTGACCGCAGCCTTGCCATATAGGATCGCATTGTAGGCGCAAGCAGAGGCCGTCGGTGTCGGGAGTAACCGCGAATGCATCTGGAAAATCGCGTGCTAGTGACGGGGGGCGCAGGCTTTCTTGGCTCGCACCTTTGCGAGCGCCTGCTCAAGAGTGGCGCCAGCGTCATCTGCCTTGATAATTATTTCACCGGGACACGGCGCAATATTGATGCCATCCTCGACCACCACCGCTTCGAGCTTATGCGCCACGATGTGACATTCCCGCTCTACGTTGAAGTCGATCAAATTTACAATTTGGCCTGTCCCGCCTCGCCGATCCATTATCAGCACGATCCGGTACAGACGACCAAGACCAGCGTCCACGGCGCCATCAATATGCTGGGGCTGGCCAAACGGCTGCGCGCCCAGATCCTGCAGGCGTCGACGTCGGAAGTTTACGGCGATCCCAGCGTCCATCCGCAGCACGAGGAATATTGGGGTCACGTCAATCCGATTGGCCCACGTTCATGCTACGACGAGGCCAAACGCTGCGCCGAGACGCTGTTCTTCGATTATTGGCGGCAGCACAAATTGAGCATCAAAGTGGCGCGTATCTTCAACACCTACGGCCCGCGCATGCATCCCAACGACGGCCGCGTGGTATCGAACTTCATCGTGCAGGCGCTGCTGGGCCGCGATATCACCGTGTTCGGCGACGGACAGCAAACCCGTTCCTTTTGCTACGTTGACGACCTGATCGACGGGCTGATCCGCCTCATGAACACACCCGACGACGTGATCGGGCCGATCAATATCGGCAACCCCAAGGAGTTCACGATTCTGGAGCTGGCGTCGCTGGTCGTCGAGATGACGGGATCGCGATCGCACATCGTGCATCGGCCGCGCCCACAAGACGATCCGCGGCAACGCCGGCCCGACGTTTCCCGCGCGCACGACGTGCTGAAATGGGCCCCGCACACCGCACTCAAGGAAGGCCTCGTGCAAACGATCGCCTATTTCGAGGAACTACTGCGCGACGATACCATTCGTCCGTTCATCGCTCACGAACAGGGCGCCGAGGCCTAATGCGCCGCGCTCGCTCTCCCGCCCGACAAGGCCAATGCGGCGACTGATCTTCGTCAATCGTTTCTTCTTTCCCGACCATTCGGCGACAAGCCAAAATTTTTCCGATCTCGCGTTTCATCTGGCCGGCAGCGGTCGCGAGGTTCACGTCGTTGCGTCAAGGCAGGGCGATGACGACCCAAGGACGGCGCTGCCGGATCGGGACATCATCAACGGCGTGCGTGTGCATCACCTCGCCTCGACGCAATTCGGCCGCAGCGCCTTGCTCCGCCGCGCGGTCGGTTATCTGTCGTTCTATCAATGAGTGCGCCGGCGCCTCGCCGAACTAATCATCCCGGGCGGTATTGTCGTTGCCAAAACCGACCCGTCGCTCCTTTCCGTGGTCGCCATGCTGCCTGTGCATCGCATCGGCGTACGCCCGATCAATTGGTTGCAGGATATCTATCCGGAAACCGCCGAAGTCTTAGGCGTACCTTTGATACGCGGCCCCGTTGCCGCGAGCTTGGCGGCGCTGCGCAATCACTCATTGCGGCAGGCCGAAGCCACCGTCATTGTCGTCGTCGGGCTCATGGCGCGGCGGATCGCAGGGCTTGGCACACCGGCAGGATGGATCCACGTCATCGCCAACTGGTGCAACGACGAGGAAATCCGTCCAATCGCGGATGCAGACAATCCGTTGCGTCGGCGATGGGGTTTGGCCGACAAATTTGTCGTCGGCTATTCGGGCAATCTGGGCCACGCCCACCACTATGCAACCGTCGCCCGACGATGCCGCCGCGTTCGCCGACGTCTTACAACGATGGTCGAAGACTCCTGCGACGATTGCGGAAATGGGCGCGCGAGCCCGCGCTTATCGGCACCGTAGCCGCGCGCTGAGCCGCAGAAGCGTTAGCCGGGTCTTCGGCCGCGCCCGGACAATACGGCTCGCCACGTCAAAGAACGAACTGCGAATCGGAATGGGGGCGCAGATGACTTAGCAACGTCGTAACTCTCCTTTAATTATACCAAGTTAATTTGCAGCCCGCACGCGCCCTGGTGGGTTGGCGAAGCGGGGACTATGGCACGGCGCAAAGAAGCTCACGGTGGCGGCCACGGTTGGTTCGTTACTTTTGCCGATCTGATGGGCCTGCTTGTGAGCTTTTTTGTCATGCTCGTTGCGTTTTCCAACCAAGATGCGCAGAAGATGCGCGCGGTGGCCGGCTCGATGCGGCAGGCGTTCGGGGTCCAGCAAGAGGTGCGTTATTCCGGCATCATCGAAAGCGAAGGATTGCCAACCCGGCCCAGAATAAAAAATGCGGCGCATATCGAACCTCAGGATTCGTCCATCACACCGACGCCGGACGAGCGGGGTTCAGGCACTGCGAGTGATTCGGCTTTCGCCCTGGCTGCGGCCTCGCTGCGCCAGGCCCTGCACAACATGCCGGAGCTGGCCGAAGCCTCAAAGCACATCATATTGGAGGAGACGAAAGAGGGCCTCAACATCGAGATTGTCGATCAGCAGGGAAGCTCGATGTTTCCGAAAGGCTCCAAGGAGCCGTATCCGCGCATGAAGGAGCTTATCGAGAAGCTCGCTGGGCCGCTGAAGGCAACGCCATACCGAATCTCCATCACCGGGCATACAGCAGGTCCCGAAGACTTCCTGCAGTCGAATGGCGGGCCGTGGGACCTGTCGGTCGACCGGGCTAATACCGTGCGTCAAATCTTGGAGGAAGAAGGCTATCCCTCGGCCAACATTGCGAAAGTGTCCGGCAGAGCCAATACCGATCCCCTTTTCCCGGAAGCCCCATCTGTCGCACCGAACCGCCGCGTCACTCTTACCCTGCTCCGCGAGGCACCACCGGTGCCGCCAGATTTGCAGCCGTAGGGCCCACCTTCGGCGACTGTAGAGCTCTGAGGCAAAGGTCCCGAAAGCGACGAGTTGTCCCTTCGGTGAAGACACCGAGTTGCAATCAGGCGCAGCATAGCGACATCCGACGCGGCGGACCGAGCCCTCCGGCTATTGAACTATTAGTGAAGCGGCGTCGCCCGGGCTGAGATTGTCGCTTGGCGGAAGTTTACGAGGCGCCGGTCCGTAATAACGACCGAGCTGTACGGCTGGCCGTGGTCGCATAACGATGGACACAATCCGATCATAGATCGATTTCGTCGACACCGGTTTTATTAGGTACTCATTGACTCCCAATTGAAGCGCCTCGATGACTCGCCAGCGCTCACAGTGTCCGGTGAGCATGACGATCGGAATATCGGGAACTGGAAATGCTCCTGGAGAACGCACAAACGTATCAATTCGGGTGCGCTCAGAATTGGCATTTCCCAATCGAGGATCACCAAGTCCGGACTAAGTGTCGGTATAATGTCGAGGGCGCTGATGCCGTCGGCCAGCTTCGTAGGCATCCTTTATGCCGCAACTGAGGAGCAGATTACGAATAATTTTTCGCATATATTGATTATCATCTACGATCAGCACGCAGAGCGACTGAACGATCGCATCGACGTCTTTCTTCGATCGTTGCATTGACATGACGAGTACGATGCGAAGCTCCCTACGACGTATGAAAGCCGACCGCCATCATGCGCTGCAAATACCGGTATCTACTTTTAGATTTGCAAATCCACTGACGCGGATTGCCCAAAACCTGGGCTCACACTACTGTTATTATGAATCATTATGATGCCTGTTTCATAAAAATTCCAGCGCATCGTCTGAGATTATAGAACTCAAGCAATCGCCGACGCTACAGCGTGCGCTAAAGAAGTCTAGGTCATAAACCCATAAAGGGGATTGAACGAAGCCGCTGACGCGGCAATTAGGGGGCGGTCGCGCTGATCGCCTCCTGTCTGAGAGGATCATGGGTTTTCCGAAGCCCAACCCTTCAGACAGGAGGTTTTCCGATGGCTGAGCTCAGCCCGCTTCGCCGCCGCATGATCGAGGACATGACGGTCCGCAATCTGTCGCCGGCGACCCAACGATCCTACCTTTCCGCCGTATCGAAGTTCAGCCGGTATTTTGGCCGATCCCCCGACCATCTTGGCCTGGAGGATGTCCGCGCGTTCCAGGTTCATCTGGTGGCGACGGGGATATCCTGGCCGGGCTTGAACCAAATCGTCTGTGCGCTGCGCTTTTTCTACGGCGTGACGCTCGGCCAGGCCACAGTGCCCGAGCGCATCGCCTATGCCCGCGAACCGCAGAAGCTGCCGGTTGTGCTGAGTGCCGACGAGGTCGTCCGCTTCCTGGAGGCGATTCCCAGTCTCAAGAGCCGTACCGCGCTGACCACGGTCTATGCCGCCGGCCTGCGCGTGTCGGAGGTCGTTCTTCTCAAGATCGGCGACATTGACAGCCACCGGAAGGTCATCCGCGTTGAGCAGGGCAAAGGCGGCAAGGACCGTTACGTCATGCTCTCGCCGCAGCTATTGAAGATTCTGCGTAGCTATTGGCGGCTCACCCGACCGAAGCTCTGGCTCTTTCCAGGCCGCGATCAGGAGCATCCCCTCGTCTCAAACGTGCTGCACGCCGCTTGTCGCTCGGCGCGCACGGCGGCCGGCCTGAGCAAGCAGGTGACGGTGCACACGCTGCGGCACAGTTTTGCGACGCATCTTCTGGAGAGCGGGGCGGACGTGCGCGTCATTCAGGTTCTGCTTGGCCATGCCAACTTGGCGAGCACGGCACGATACACACGGGTCGCCACCAAGACGATTAGCAACACGCCCAGCCCGCTCGACCGGCTCCGCCTGGAGGTCGTGCCGCCCGGCTGAGCGGGCGCCATGGCTGCGATCTTGGAGGTGGCGGATATCTTCCGCCGCCACGGCGAAGCCTTCCGGCAGGCCCATGCCGGTCATCTCGGCCGTGACGAGCGCCGTGTCATGGGCGCCATCACTGCGTGCCGCACGGCCGCCCTCGGCGGCCACGTAGAGCAATGCGATGACTGTGGCGCAACACGTATCGCCTACAACTCCTGCCGCAACCGTCATTGCCCAAAGTGCCAGGGTTCAGCGCGTCTCCAATGGCTCGCCGCCCGACAAACCGAGCTGCTGCCGGTGCCTTATTTCCACGTCGTCTTCACCCTGCCGGCGCCGGCGGGCGCGATCGCCTTTCAGAACAAGGCTATCGTCTATGCCATCTTGTTCCGCGCCGCCGCCGAGACGCTTGTCACCATCGCCGCCGATCCGCGTCATCTCGGCGCCCAGGTCGGCGTCACCGCGGTGCTCCATTCCTGGGGCCAGACCCTGCAGCACCATCCGCACATCCATTGCCTGGTGCCGGGCGGTGGACCTTCGCTCGACGGCACGCGCTGGGTCGCCTGCCGGCCCGGCTTCTTCCTGCCGGTGCCCGTGCTTTCGCGTCTGTTTCGACGCCTGTTCCTACAGGGCCTGCGGGAGGCTTTCGATGCGAGTAAGCTGTGCTTCTTCGGTGATCTCGCCGATCTTGCCGAGCCTGCTGCCTTCACCCTCCGGCTCGACGAGTTGCGGCGCATCAACTGGGTGGTCTATGCCAAGCCGCCGTTCGGCAGCCCCGACCAGGTGCTGGCTTATCTCGGCCGCTATACCCATCGCGTCGCCATCGCCAACAGCCGCCTGATCGCACTCACCAATGGCAAGGTTTGCTTCGCCTGGAAGGACTACCGGCAGGACGGCAAGACCAAGGCGATGACGCTTGATGCCGACGAGTTCATCCGCCGTTTCCTGCTGCACACCTTGCCGACCGGATTCCATCGCATCCGCTACTACGGCTTCCTCGCCAATGGCGGGCGTAGCGACAACATCGCTCTCTGTCGGCACCTGCTGGCCGACAAGTTGGCCGATTCCGCACCGACAACCGCTCGCGACGACCGCGATCATCAGATCAGCGCCCGCGACTTCGCCATCTGTCCCGAATGCGGCGGCACCATGCGGCGCATCGCCGTCCTGCCACGATTCTTCAGCCATCAGCCCTTCCGTTGCGATACGTCATGACATCGATAGCGCTGTCCGCCGTCGCCACGACCGCCCTCACCATTGCAGCGCTTGCCGGCGCCATGCGAGCGGTAGTACCAATCGATTTTCTTAGTCTCGATCGCAGAGCCTGCCGTTGCAGTAAATCGAAGTCGCGCTCACGCCCAATGCCTGTTCGCTCAGCCCGTCTTCGCCCAAACCGCTTTTTATGCCCATTCGGCAATCGACCCCGCGCAGTGATTGCCAGCAGCCCGTCGTCACTATCTCCATAGCACCAAACATCCGCGGCTTCGTTCAATCCGGCTTCTATGAGGTCGCGCTAACGCCTCGCCTCAAGGCATCGCCGTGCCCCGCGACCTCACAGAACCCTCAAGATTCCCATTTTTGGCGAACAGTGATTCAACCTTGCAGCGATGGAGGGTTGGATGGCTCGCTTTGATCTGACGGATTTCGAATGGTCTGTGATAGCCCCGTTGTTGCCGAACAAGGTGCGCGGCGTCGCCCGGGCGGACGACCGCCGCGTTTTGAACGGCATTTTTTTGGCGGTTGCGCACTGGTGTGCGTATTCCGACGAAGTCGGCCGGGGATTCCAAGCGAAGGCGGCCGCCCATTCCGATTGAAGCCGGCCGGGGATTCCGATGAACCCGGCCACCTCTTAAGGCGTGCTCTCGTGTCGGCATGGTTATCAGTTCAGTTGGCATGCTCGGCGTCAAGCTTCTGACGCTTGGCTTCGGCTTTTCGCAGGCTCTCGCCCTTGAGCGTGAGCCGGTGAGCGTTGTGCACCAGGCGATCGAGAATGGCATCGGCCAGGGTCGGATCACCGATGATCTCGTGCCAATGTTCGACCGGAAGCTGGCTGGTTACCATGGTAGAGCCGCGGCCGTGGCGATCCTCCATGATCTCCAAGAGGTCGCGCCGCTGCTCGGCGGTCATGGGAGCAAGTCCCCAATCGTCGAGGATGAGAAGTTCGACGCGCGCCAGGCTCTTGAGGAGCCGAGCGTGATGGCCGTCGCCGCGTGCAAGCGCGAGTGCATCGAACAGCCGCGGTAGGCGTTGATAGAAGACCGAGCGGTTGTCCCGACAGGCCTTATGGCCGAGCGCACAGGCAATCCAACTCTTGCCGACGCCGGTGGGACCGACGATGAGCAGGTTCTGATGTCGCGCGATCCACTCGCCGGCGACGAGCTTTTGGAACAGCAGCTTGTCGAGCCCACGTGGCGCCTTCATGTCGATATCCTCGACGACGGCATTTTGCCTGAGGCTTGCGAAGCGCAAGCGGCTGATCAGCCGTTTGTTCTCGCGTTCGGTCGCTTCGCGGTCGACGAGCAGAGCAAGCCGCTCCTCGAAGGCCAACGTCGCGATGTCGGGCTGTCGTTGCTGTTCGTCGAGCGCCTTGGCCATGCCGGTGAGCCCGAGCGTAACGAGGCGGCCGTGGGTGGGATGTGTCAACATCGTCTCTCCTTTGCTTAGTGGTAGTAGCCGGTGCCGCGGATGTTGCGGTGTTGGATTGGTGGTCCGTCCGGCGGCTTCTCATTGGCGTAGGCACGATCGAGCCCATGCTGCAGGATCGATTTGATCGAGCCGTAGGTGGTGGCGCCGATGTCGTTGCCGCGGCGGCAGGCGGCCTCGATGCGCGCCGAGCCGTAACTACGGGCGAGCCGCAGGATGCCGAGACAGGCGCGGAAGCCCTGCTCGGGATGCGGCTTGGCCGTCATGATCGCCTCGACGAGGGCGATGGTGGCCGGGCCGATTGTGGCCGCTTCCCGCCTCATCCTGGCCGGCGTCCACTCGGCGTAGCGCCGGTGCGCGCTCGGCATATGTTCAGGAATCGTCGTGTGCCGGCGGGGCGAGTGCGAACGAGCATGGCTCGCCACTCGGACGCCTTTGTGCAGAATCTCGATCGTGGTGTCGGTGATACGCGCTTCAAGTTGCTCGCGGATCAGCCGCGAGGGCACGGAGTAATAGTGATCGGCGATCTCGACGTGGTAGTCGGGCGCGACCCGGCACTTCTTCCATTCGGCATATTGGTAGGGCGCCGACGGAAGGGTTTTGAGCGCCGGCCGATCGATCTCTGCGAACAGCTCGTCGCGGCTGACGCCGAGCTTGCGCATGATCTTGGCATTGAGGTCGGCGACAGTCTCGCGGATCGCGGCATTGAGCTCATGAAGCGAGAAGAAGCGGCGGTTGCGCAGCCTGGCCAGCACAAACCGCTGCACAATTTGCACCGCCACTTCGACCTTGGCCTTGTCGCGCGGCCGCCGCGGACGCGCGGGAAGGATCGCGGTGTCGTAGTGCTCAGCCAGCTCCTGGTAGGTGCGGTTGATCCCAGGCTCATAGCGGCAAACCGCAGTGACGCCGGCCTTGAGATTGTCGCAAACCACCGCCTTCGGCACGCCGCCGATCGCGCGAAAGGCGTTGACGTGCGCCCCAATCCAGTCGGCGAGCCCTTCCGACCAGCGCGCCTCCGCGTAAGTGTAGTTGGACGCTCCCAGCACCGCGACGAAGATATGGGCGTGCCGCTCGGCGCCGCTGGCGGCGTCGAACACCGGCATCGTGTCGCCGGCAAAGTCGACGAACAGCTTCTCAGCGGCGCCATGCGTCTGCCGCATGGTCGGCGAGATGGTCTGGCGCCACTCCCCGTAAAGATCGCAAAACCGGCTATACCCGTAACCGTCACCGTGCTCGGCCCGGTATTCCTCCCACAGCAACAGCAGCGTCACGGCGCGCCGCTTCAGTTCCTTGTGGACATGGGACCAATCGGGCAGCGGCCGTGTCGGCTTCTCGTCGAACGTCGGCAACGTGAACAGCCGCCGTTCCAGCTCGGCATCGTCCACTCCCTCGGGCACCGGCCAGGTGATGCCGCTGACGGCGGCGCGCTGCAGATATTCGCCAACCGTCGACCGGCTGACCCCGATCGTCACCGCGATCTGCCGCTCGCTCACGCCAAGGGCGTGCCGCAATCTCAGAACCTCTCGAACCTTCCGCATCGGCGCTCTCTCGGCGGGCATCGGACCTCCCCTTGCATGGCCGCAAAGGGCGCCTCGTCCGCGATTCGATCGCCGACAGCGAGAGCTTCAGTCCGGCCTCACCAGGGTGGCCGGCTTCAATCGGAATGGGTGGCCGACTTCCGTCGGAACCGGTGGCCGGATTGCGTCGGAATCACCGGCCGCTTTGCGTCGGATTACGCACACTGGTGCACCGTGGGCGGACATTCCGCAGCGCTACGGACCGCATACGACCTGCGTGAACCGTTTCAATCGGTGGCGCAAAGCGGGCGTCTGGGGCCGGATTTTGAATGCGGTGTCAAAGGCTTACGATGGCGATATCCAGATGATCAACTCCTCCTCGATCCGCGTGCATCAGCACGCCGCCAACGGCCAAAAAAAGAAACGCGATCCCGTTGCATGGGTCGCTCGCGCGGCGGGCTGACGACCAAGATCCACGCCGTGGTGGATGCCTGCGGGCTGCCGATCACGCTCAAGCTCACCGAAGGGCAAGCCCATGATGGACGCAGCGCCCAGGATATGCTCGGCACAGTCGGTCGCGGCGATGTGCTCGTGGCGGACCGGGCCTACGACTCCAACGCCCTGCGTGAGACGCTCACCGCGCGCGGCGTCAAAACCGCCATCCGCGCCATGCCAAACCGGCTCAAGCCGCCGGCGCTTTAATAAGCGCCTCTATCGAAAGCGCAATCTCATCGAACGCTTCTTCAACAAACTCAAGCACTTTCGCGCCGTCGCAACCCGATATGACAAGCGCGACGACAACTACCTCGCATCCGTCCAACTCGCCTCAATTCGAATTTGGATGCGCTTTCAATGAGTCGATGACCTAATGCAGGGTAGGTTCTGCCGATCGCTTTGGCAGCAAACTTCCCGTGCGGTGCATCCTATAGAATTCAATAATCTGCCTTGCCGTATTAACTTTCAACCGATCAAAACTCGTCATGCCCTTTTCGATCTGGACCGGTGAAATGCCCCGATTTTCAGCTTGTAGTGATAAAACCGCCTTGGCGGTGAGCCAGGAGAGATTAGCGGCCCGGTGCCGTCGCGGAGTTGGTTGGAAATGAGGGTGGCGTAGTCTCCGGGGTGTTCAACCTCGAATCATCCGGCGTTGAAGCGTCGGACTGGAGACCACGCCATGACGAACACTACCACGAAGCTTGATTCTTTGCAGCCTGCGGCCGAGATGGCTGTTGATCTTTTCGACAACTGGTTTGACCCGATCGAGACCGAGGTGCGGTCTCGGGCGCGTGGGTTCATCGAAGAGCTGATCCGCGGCGAGCTCGACGCTGTACTGGCACGGCCGCGTTACGGGCGAAGCCAGATGGCCGGCAGTGAAAGAAGAGCGGGCGTTGCGGGCCACCGCCACGGGCGCCGTACGCGGTCTCTGACCGGCACGTTTGGCCCGATCGAGATTGCCGTGCCGCGCGCCAGGCTGAACACCGTCGACGGCAAAACGACGGAGTGGAAGAGCAAGGCGCTGCGGGCCTATCAGCGCCGCACGCTGGCCGCTGACGCGCTGATCGCGAGTACGTATCTCGCCGGCACCAACACGCGCCGAGTGCGCCGGGCGCTGGCGGTCTTGTTCGGCGGCGCGGTCGGCAAGGACACGGTGAGCCGGATCTGGCGCAAGGTGAAGGGCGACTGGGACGCCTGGAGCACCCGCTCGTTGGCCGAGGAACCGATCGTGCGGCTTATTCTCGACGGCACCGTCGTTCGCGTCCGGCTCGACCGCAAAGCGACCTCCATCTCGCTGCTCGTCGTTCTCGGCGTGCGTGCGGACGGCCAGAAGGTGCTGCTGGCGATCAAAAGCATGGGCGGCGAGAGCGCCGAGGCCTGGCGCACTGTCCTGGACGACCTCATTAAGCGCGGGCTGCGGCAGCCCGAGTTCCTCATTGTCGACGGCGCGCCCGGGCTCGACAAAGCGATTGCCGCCGTCTGGGACGGCGTGCCGGTCCAACGCTGCACCGTGCATAAGCATAGGAACCTTCTCGCACATGCACCCGAGCGCCTGCATGACGAGATCACGGCGGATTACAACGACATGATCTACGCGGCGACGCGTGAGGAGATCGAGGTCCGCCGCAAGGCCTTCATCCGCAAGTGGCGGCTCAAGCATCGCGCCGTCGCTGAGAGCCTGGAGGAAGCGGGCGAACGCTTGTTCGCCTTCACCCGGCTGCCGCCAAGCCAATGGCGCAGCGTGCGGACCACAAATGCCATCGAGCGGTTGCACGAAGAGTTCAAACGAAGGATCAAGACGCAGACGGTGCTGCCGTCGGCCGATACCGCCGCGATGTTGTTCTGGGCGCTGCTCGCCTCCGGTCAGATCAACATGCGCAAGGTCGATGGTTGGCAGACGCTCGCCACAAAGCCCATCAATCAGCCGATTGACCTCGCAGCCTGAAACGATACCTTCATGTTACCGGAGATCGCGCTACACCGAATTCCAACCCCATCCCGGACGGCACCAGCGGCCCTGATCAGAATCAATATGGTCTCTGATGGATCCTTTGCAAATGCCCGCTCGACCATCTCTATCGATACCTCACATTTGTGCGCTACAGACGCGAGTACGTCGTAAAATCGTCCCGCTTCCGCAAATGTTCGGATCGCATCGTCCGTCAGCCAGCCTGCGTCGCTGAGCGATTGCACATAGGCTTGCGCCGCGGCGCGATCATGCCCGTTCGCCGCCGCGATGTCATTCCGGATTTCATCGGCAACCACTTTTACAGCATTGTCTATCTCCCCTCCGAGCTTCGGGTACCCGGCAATCAGCCTGCCACGCACCATTTCGGAGGCCGTCGAAATCAACGTAAGTAACACGTCGCGGGGAAGGTCATGACGTGAGCCAACGTATGTCGCGAGAACGTCGTCACCTTCTGAGCGTTTAACGAGCAGCGAAAATCCGTTCTTGGAGAAGCTCGCTCCAGCATTCTGGACAGTACTTATACCAACTCCACATCAGAGTGAGTTGGCGATATATGGAAAGGATGTGATGGAGCGGACGAGTTTGCGGTTGTGCTCGATGTAGAGAGGATGGCCTGTTTGAGTTTAGCGCGCACGGCGTCGATGGATTTCAGCGCGTAATTCTTGAAGATTTTCTCGCGGATTTCATCCCAGAGATTTTCCTTTGGATTAAGTTCGGGCGAATACGGTGGAAGGTACAAGAGCTTGATATTGTCGGGAAGGGTCAGTTGGCCACAGCGATGGTTGGGCGCGCCGTCGAGAACCAAAAGGATGTCCTGGCGGGCGAACCTGCGCGCCAGCACGTCGAGGAAGGCCTGAAAGCAGGCGGTGTTCGACGTCGGCATGATCAGATAGACGCAAACTCCGTCTTTTGGAGAGACTGCGCCGTACAAATAGATGTATTCGCGAATGAGCTGAGCGGCGACCGCTGGTCTCGTTCCGATCGGCGCCCAGCATGGCCGTGGCCGATTAATGCGGCCGAAGCGCGCTTCATCGGCGAACATGATGCGCAGATGCCGACCGCGCCTCTTGGCCGCCCGCCGAGCCTGCCTCACTGCATCAGGAAAGCCGTTTTTTTAAAAGCTTTTTGCGCCGCGAGGTCGCGCTTGGGATGAAACGGCCGCGGCATCAGCTTGCGCCAGCCCTGCCGGTGCAAGAGATTGTACACCGTGCTGTCGCTGGTCACATGCCCGATCGCCTGTTCATAGGCCGCTTTGAGATCGTGAATGTTCAACATCTCGCCGGCGCCGGCAGCTTTGGCAAAGCGCGCCAGCAAGGCCTTTTCCGTCGCCACGGTCATGTTCTCGTGCTTGCGTCCGCCATTCGGCTTGGGCTTAAGCGCCTTGATGCCACCGTGAGCATAGGCCATGTGCGCGCGGTTCACCGTGCTCAGCGATACACCCATCGCTGCCGCAATCGCGCCCTGCGTCATCCCGCTCTCGCGTAACAGCACCATTTGAATGCGCTGGCGCTGTCCGGCCGTGATCTTCCATCGTAGCGCGGTTTTGAGCCGCCGAACCTCGGCTTTGCTGCATTCGACCATCTGTTTTCCCCGAATCAGATAGCCAAGCGAATCACACTCAGCGCCTCGAAAACAATTCCCCTGCCTTCCGCTCTCAGCGCAGAAGACTGCCCGATTCAATCCGTTATGGAGCTGGTATTAGAACGACCTCTCTATTGCCCCGCTCTATCAGCACGTCGGTGACAATCTCGCTAAGTGTCTTTCGTTGCGAGATAGCAAGTAAATGCTTTTGGCTTTTGATACGAGCATTTGCGACCAATGCATCCTCAGAAAGTTGCACCAACTGGGTGAGGATTGGACCTGCTACGCGAATATCATTATCGCTTGCCAGAATTTGCGCAATTTTGATTGGCGCTCGCGCAAGCGGCGCAAGCCGTTCGGCAAGCAAGGCTCGGACTGAAACTTCTATCTCCGCTGCTAAACGGCATAGAACATCGTCAAAGAGTGCAACTGCGTCATCTGACAATTCCTTCGATCGGCCGGCGAAGAGGTCAGTGACCTGAAAAAGAATATCGGCGCGCCGCTCAGCGGAGCGCTGGGCGAGTACCACATCAAGTTCAGGGATTAAAGACTCTGTCGTCACGATGGCTCGGTAAAACCCGGTTCGCCGATAATGAGATCTGTGTCGATAACTGTTCGCGCCTTAAACTCAGTAAAAGCCGAGCTCTTGACCCCTCGCCCGAGCTCGATTTGCCTCGACCCGGCGAGTTTGGAATGAGCGGCGTCGATAAATAGAAAGGACAAGGATTGTTCTAGTCTCCGTTTTCCCTGCCTTGCTTTTCGCATTCTGCGGAAATTTGAGAACGCCATACCAATTCGAGACAAACCTCACCCCCACATATCGGCCGTCGGTCCATATAATCTCGCAATTGCGCTGCGCGCTCAAATCCTTGAACAGAGCAAGGGTAAATCTGCCGGTAGCGCCGCTATGGAGTGGGAAATAGCTATGCGTGCGCAGCCATTCGACATATCGGATATTCGGCAGCGAACCCGTTGCCCGTCTGGGTTAACGACCAGCTTCGCTGCGCGCCGCATCGCATACCGTACTGATTTTAGCTGTTCCTCCGGGCGCGTAAGCGTCATTGGCTTGTCCGAGCAAGAAGCGAGATTATGCAATAATGCTTGCGCGCGGTTAATAAAGCACAAAGCAAAATTTCTGGTGCCACTCAAATTGCGGTTACGACAGACCCCCGCGAACCATAGCGCCCCAATAAATTACCCTTCTTGGATCGCCACACATTCGGGATTCGACGAACAACCCCGGCATTCGAGCGCGGAGCTAAACGATCCCATCTTCCTGAAATCAACTAGCTTAAGTCACATCCTCATGCGCCAGACTGCGTTAGCGCTCACTGGCGCCGATAACGGATACGCGCGGCGCGCCCAGCATCCGGCCGATAAAGGTGCAAGCTTTTGAGGTCAGTTGCTTTCCACACTGCACGGGTCGGCCCGGCATTCGGTGGCTGATTCGCAGACGTTCGCGCCTGGCACGCGCCATAGGACCAATTCCAAAACCTCGGCTGCGGCTTCTCCCGACACCACTAAGCAGCACGACGCACATTTGAATCTCTGCAACCGTGGTAAACTATTGGACTGCGGAACGAAGCCTGCAAATCGCATGGTGTCACCGCAGGCGGGGCAACGCGGTTTGGACAAATTCGCTCTCATGCTCATATCCTCCTATCGCCGAGAAATGGAACTCGACGGGCGCAGCTGCGGCTCTGTTCTGTGTTTACCGCAGCCGTCATCTTGATAGGAAGGAATGAGCGAAAGGTTGTCGAGCGCAGCTTCCTTGAAATTAGGGGTAATATAGTGGAGTAGCGACCTGACAATTTATATCAATTTTCGCAATAAACTGGAAAGGCGGTACATTCTAGTGGAATGAATCAAACGCTTGGTACCCTCCCGTCACCGCAACACACCACATTAGAACGGGCATTACCACCGGACTCAATCGTATGATTTTCATCACTAGTGCAGGCTCCCCACTCGTAGCTTGGTCACGAGGAACTGTCCGCGCGCGGAATGGCGAATAAGTGCGGGAGAATATGCGACCCAGATACGACCCGAGCTATTGTAACGTCCGTTTCAAAGGCTATGCCGCGCTCAATCGTTCGCGCTCGATGGGTTGGGAGTAGAACTTCTCGCCGTCAACCCCGCGAACTTCAACCGACCAACCTTCCCAATCAGTACATAGGCTGTGCTTTAGAGTCTGCGCGATTTCTCGTGCAAATTCTATAGCACCCGCCGGGCTTCCGAACTCCTGGCCGCGATAGTCAAAGAGCGATTGGTTTTTGGCGGTATAGTCGAAAAAAAAGCGCTTCACTGTCCACCTGCATTAAGTCCTGGCTAGGATATTCTTACCAAAAGGATGTTTTGGCCACCTTAAGTGAATGATTAAAGATGCAGGTACTCGGATTCGAGCAACTCGGATCTCGTCGACTAATTACATGCGTACCCACACGTGATGCCTGAGACTTGTCAGCCGGTCTAACCCAGTGAGGCACGAGATACGGCAGTTCCAATCGTGCCATAAACCGCTGCGATAAGTGGCATCGGAACTTGCCTCTCTTCGCTCGAGGGGAAATTCTGATGACGGAGCACTGGTGAGTGTGAGGGGCAAGCACTCCGGCCGCGCCACGGTCGCCACCGGAACGCTTACCGCACTCTCACCTGTATTCCGGCAGCAAGCAGAGGGAGGTTACGGACTTGCGCCCGTAGCCTCCTTTTAGTCGCCGAGGTTCAGACATGACCCGGCCGCTTAAGTCGTGGGGGCGAACAGACCCGGCTTACGGCTCGCTACCCGTCTGAACGCTGAACGCCTTCTCGTGCACAGGCGGAGGCGGCGCCATGGCAGGGGGATACCCGTCTGACGCTTTGTGGCCGCCCTTTCGCCGACGCCCGCTGTAAGATCGGGATAGCCCCGGACGCATCTCGGGAATGCGGTATCCAACCCGCGCATCAGAGCTTGATCACCGACGTCCTTCAGGTTCCGTCTCCACCCGTGCGGGATCATCCAACTGCCGACGCTATTCGAAGCGGGCGGCCCCGTGCGACTACACCGTTGACAGCGGACATCAGGGCGCTGTTTTGAACTCACCGTCTTTTGAGATCGGGTGCCGTCGCGGAGTTGGTAGGAATTGAGGGTGGCGTAGTCTCCGGGGTGTTCAACCTCGAATCATCCGGCGTTGAAGCGTCGGACTGGAGACCACGCCATGACGAGCATTACCACGAAGCCTGATTCTTTGCAGCCTGCGGCCGAGATGGCTGTTGATCTTTTCGACAATTGGTTTGATCCGATCGAGACCGAGGTACGGGCTCGGGCGCGTGAGTTCATCGAAGAGCTGATCCGCGGCGAGCTCGATACTGCGCTGGCACGGCCGCGTTACGGACGAAGCCAGATGGCCGGCAATGAAGGAAGAGCCGGCGTCGCGGGCCACCGTCACGGCAGCCGGACGCGATCGCTGACAGGCACGTTCGGGCCGATCGAGATTGCGGTGCCGCGCGCCCGGCTGACCACGTCCGAGGGCGGGACGGCGGAATGGAAGAGCCAGGCGCTGCGGGCCTATCAGCGGCGCACGCTTGCCGCCGACGCGCTGATCGCGAGCACGCTATCTCGCCGGCACCAATACAAGGCGGGTGCGTCGCGCGCTGGCGGCCTTGTTCGGCGGGACGGTCGGCAAGGACACGGTGAGCCGGACGTGGCGCAAGGTGAAGAGCGACTGGGACGCCTGGAACACCCGCTCGCTGGCCGAGGAGCCGATCGTGCGCCTGATCCTCGACGGCACCGTCGTTCGCGTGCGGCTCGACCGCAAGGCGACCTCGATCTCGCTGCTCGTTGTCCTCGGCGTGCGCGCGGACGGCCAGAAGGTGCTGCTCGCGATCAAGAGCATGGGCGGCGAGAGCGCCGAGGCATGGCGCACTGTCCTCGACGATCTCATCAAGCGCGGGCTGCGGCGGCCCGAGTTCCTCATTGTCGACGGCGCGCCGGGGCTCGACAAGGCCATTGCCTCCGTCTGGGACGGAGTGCCGGTGCAACGCTGCACGGTTCACAAGCACAGAAACCTGTTCGCGCATGCCCCCGAGCGCCTGCATGACGAGATCACCGCGGATTACAACGACATGATCTACGCGACGACACTTGAGGAGATAGAGGTCCGCCGCAAGGCCTTCATCCGCAAATGGAGGCTCAAGCATCGCGCCGTCGCCGAAAGCCTGGAGGAGGCTGGAGAACGCTTGTTCACCTTCACTCGCCTGCCGCCGAGCCAATGGCGCAGTGTACGCACCACAAATGCGATCGAGCGATTGCACGAGGAATTCAAGCGGCGGATCAAGACGCAAACCGTTCTGCCATCCGCCGACACCGCCGCGATGTTGTTCTGGGCGCTGCTCGCCTCAGGACAGATCAGCATGCGCAAGGTAGATGGTTGGCAGACGCTCGCCACAAAACCCATCGATCAGCCGATTGACCTTGCCGCCTGAAACGATACCTTCATGTTACCGGAGAATGCGCCACACCAAATTCCAACCGCATTCCGGACGGCACCATCGCATAGCGCAAGATCCAGTCCGTTCCGCATTTTACGAAAAGGACATTCGGCGTCTAGAGGCATTTGGCGGGGTCGGCATCGGATGTGCTGCGCCCTGACAGCACACGTCGGCAAGGAAAGCTTCATCCAGTCCAGCCCATAGCGGCTCTGCGGCGACGCCGACGTGTGCGGCGTTTTTCCGGCGTCGCGACAATGATGGGATTCACAATGGTTGGATCTTAAGGCGTTACTGCAACACGCGCGACGGACGGCGTGAATTGCCTCAGCATCTCCAGCCATTTTGCCGACCCATCATCGGGTCGAAAGCCCACCAAGCGCGCGACGAGGCCTTGGCCGATCGGGTCGGTGACACGGACTGAATGGCCGAAGCGCCATCAGCACGCCGAACAGCCGTATCCTTTCGGTTGCTGCGCGCGCGCGAGCGGCCATGCGATCGTCCCGATCCCAGATTGCTGCCTGCCGTCCACCAACTTGGTCAACGCGATGCCGATTGCCGTTTGGCTCACGGCGCAGGCTGGTTATAATGTAGGCAAGAATATAGAATATCATGTCTTAATTGGCAGGTCAGTGACCGACTTGGCGGTGGCCCGACAGCGAAAGGGTCGCCGGTTTTCTGCAATGGGAAATTACTTGCGATTTTGCCGCCGGATCGCGGCTTTCAAGGCTCTGTCGTCCACCGAATAATCATCTTTGCGAGACCGTAAAAGCAACAGTAAAAGCCCCGTCACGACGGGGGTTATCAGGAGTGCTAATAAAAACCAAATCAGAGGAGCACGCCCACGCTTAGCAGCAGCAATAGTAATCAAGAAAACAACGAAAAAATAAATGACCACGCCAGCGATTGCTAGGTCGAATGATAGTTCGTCCAAAGCCTCTATTGCTTTCAGCGTTTCCCGAAGTTGATCCACGACCATCCCCATGTGGGCGTACATTTAACCATAGCGGTGGCCGAAGTGCCATTTGTAGGCCGCCGGCAGCCTCGCCGCTGCCTGCGCCGCTGTGGCACCGAACTGATGTCGCACGACGTCCGCCATCGGTCGGTTATGGGAGGAGGCCAAGCGGACCGGGAATTGCCCCGGCGAATGTTGAAATAGGAAGAGCGGCGTTGCTCGCCTTGAGCCGTTAGGCTCGGGGTGCTGATTCCACGAAAGGAAAGCAACGCCATGAAGATAGTTAGCACGACATCGACTGTATTGCCTCCGACGAATATGGGGGCTGTGGGCAAAGCTTGGGACGAGGTGTCGGCAAGCTTCGATCGGTTCTGCCTTGCCGCCGGCGTTGAGGCGCTTGGGGCGATGATGGCGAAGGACGCTGAGGAGGCTTGTGGGGCACGCCACGCCCGCAGCGCGGGACGGCGCGGGCACCGCTGGGGCCGAACCCAAGGCAAGATTGGCTTTCATGGCGGCAAGATATCGGTTGAACGGCCGCGCGTACGCGACCTGGCGGGGCAGGAACTGGCGTTGCCGAGCTGGGAGCGTGCGGTCGCAGAGGATTGGTTCGGCAAGTGGGCGATGAACCTGATGCTGATCAACGTATCGACGCGGAAATTCCGCCGAGCCGTGCGGCTTCCCGAGGGCGATGTTCCGGCGCCAGCCGGGGCCGGAGTATCGAAGTCGGCAGCTTCGCGGCACTTCGTGGCGTTGTCGGCTGCGCGCATGAAGGAATGGATGGGTGCGGATCTGTCCGGCCTCGACATCATGGTGGTGCAAATCGACGGCATCCACATCAGTGAGCATCTCGTGCTGGTGGCGGCGCTCGGGATCGACAGCGCGGGGTTCAAGCATCCGCTCGGACTGATGGAGGGAGCAACCGAGCACAGCGCCGTGGTGCAGGCATTGATCGACGACCTGATCGAGCGCGGCCTCGATCCAGCGGTGCCGCGTTTGTTCATCATCGACGGCTCGAAAGCGCTCGCCAAGGCGATCCGGCGCAGCTTTGGGCGGCACACGCCGATCCAGCGCTGCCAGATCCACAAAGCGCGGAACATCATGGAGCGTCTATCGCCATCTCTGCATGCCTCGGTCCGGCGTGCGTTGCGCCAAGCCTGGGAACTCGACGACGCCGAGAAGGCGGAAAAGCTGATCCGCAACCTCGCCCAGCGCTTGGAGCGCGACGCTCCGGGCGTCTCGAAGAGCATCCTCGAGGGATTGGATGAAATCCTCACGGTGAGCCGGCTCGGGTTGCCGGCCGAACTGCGCCGCTCGCTGGCTTGCACTAACATCATTGAAAACATGATGAGCACCGTGCGTCGTGTCACCCGCAATGTGAAGCGCTGGAGTTCGCCTTCGATGGCCTTGCGCTGGATTGCTGCGGCCATGAACGAAGCCAAAAAGGGCTTTCGCAGGCTGAAAGCCTACAAGCAACTTCCTGCCTTGCGGGCAGCGCTTGTCGCCCACTACGAAAAGGAAACAAACAACCGCGCTGTTGTCCAAAACGCGAAAGCCGCTTAACATCATTTACAGCGACGCCCGCTTCACAAAGTTCAACAAAGACCGGGGCACCAGCGCAGTTTGTACCGGCCATTGTGAAGACGGCGGCTCCAGCACTGGTGCTGCGAGGACGGCAGCGCAAGCGAAGCGACTAGGCCAGCCGCAGCCGCGGAAACATCGAGGTAGAGATCGATGGCATGAC
The DNA here is from genome assembly GCA_963791925.1 of uncultured Alphaproteobacteria bacterium. Classification (GTDB taxonomy): domain Bacteria; phylum Pseudomonadota; class Alphaproteobacteria; order Rhizobiales; family Xanthobacteraceae; genus BOG-931. The sequence continues at coordinate 127,045 of CAWBUA010000001.1, forward strand.
AATCCGGATCGGTCGCGGGCAGATGGTACTGGTTACGGTGCGGCAGCAAGTAACTCAACTACTTCCTTTTCAACTTGGACCCTGCCCCAGGCACCCTCCCCGGGCAATGCCTATCTCAGTTCTCGCGGGCGCACGTTTAAGGCCGCGAGACTCAAAAATGACAGCTGTCTCATGCTCCTAGCGCGCGACTCCGATCGCATCGGTTTTTTGGTCGTACAGACCGGATGCTGCAATGGCGAGGCGCCATCTCTTAGAAGCGCGAAAAATCTTAGAGCGCAAAAAAAGCCCCTGACGACGCACACGCATTGCCTGAAGTTTCGCCACTTCTGGCCACGATCCGATAAATAGTTTCGCCGACGATGGAATTTATCCCGAACCCAAGCCAATAGGGGCTGGTGAGCAGTTTCCCAATTTACCTGGAGCTGCTATTATGGTTAAGGGATAGCTGCCCAGTGGGGAACGCGTCGGGGTGCTCCGTGAACTTCGTCGAGCGCGACAAGTGGTATTACGTTGTAGACTGCCCTGTTTGCAGCCGCAGCACGATAATCGGCGAAGCCGCCTCAACGGAGGGGGTCGCGATACCATTCGAGCGCGGCTTTTCATGGAAATGCCCATCCTGTGGACGCAGACAGGTCGTCTGCCGGGAACAGGTTCAGCACTGCCAAGGGATCTACATCTAGCTAGGGGCAGTTGTGTCATCGGTGGCTCGTGGCGAGCTCGCCGGCGCGGCGAGGCTTCTTCATCGAGTTCCAGTAGGCCCCGTTCAGCGCAGGGCGGTGATATAGCTGTCGCCGCCTTTCTGCTGGCCCGGTAAAGGCCCCAGCGAACGCGGGAGCGGAGCCATCCCAACCCGGTGCACACTGCCAATAGCAAGTCCGGCTCCAGGGTCCAGCCGGAATGTCACTTTTTGGGCTTACCATCACATCGAAGTGCATTGGAAAGTATATTTTTGCCGGCGGACGAGGGAGAGTCCCATGACAATCTTACTGAAGTTCCCGAAGCTGAATTTTCTGGACCGCCGGCGGGGCCGTGCCGACGCTGATCTGGAGCGTTTGAGCGATCGTGGTCTAAAGGATATCGGAATCCGGCTGAGAGGCGCGATCTCAACTCAGTGAAGCCATTTTGGCTGGCATAGCTGCAGGAACAGCAGGGGCTTGAGGAAGAGTCACATCGCCGATTTCTTCGCGAGCCGCGTCCTAGCGGCATTGCGTCGGTTTGCAATGCGACCGAGGGCGTACTTGATAGGGAGCTCATCGAATGTATCAGGATCGTAATCGCCCGCCCATTCCATGAGATCAGCATGCTCCGGATGAGAAGGGTCAGCGAGCGCTTCGAGCAGTTCGTAAAAGCCCGGAATGCCACCGCAGTCCTCAGGCGGCCCGTTTCGCTCGCCGCCGATGTAGCGCGGATAGGAGACGCCGGGTTCCCCAGCGCGGACATGAGTTACGGTGAGCCGATGTTCCCAGTTGTCGCCGAAGTCGTAAGTGTAATCGATGACGGTCTTTCGCGGATTGAGGACGTCGCGCAGCCGCACCTTGCCCGCGGCGATGCGAGGCGTGGTTCCCCAGTCCTCGTCCATCGCCAGGCCGTACCTTTGCCTATCGATTGTGAACTCCCAGAGATGATAATCGAACCATCCCATGACCGCCTGGATGATGTCGTGCAGGTTCTTGAGCGTGATTGAGGTTGGCACCTCGACCTGACGCCAGATCAAGGGGGCGGTATCCCGCAGCTCGATGCGAACGGTGGCGATTTCGTTGAAGCTATCGGATGCGGCGCTGTGGGTGATCGGACTCGTCATACCCCTATTTTGGCAGGCTGCGTCTTCCAGTTCCAGGGCAGCAGCTGATCGAGACTGTGGATACTGGGATCGTTGATGCGCGCGGGCGCATCGGTGCGCGCACCGGGCGATCGCGACCAGCTATTCCGATTGATTGCGACCAGGCGTTCCGATTGATCGCGACCACCAATTCCGGGCGATCGCGACCAGCCTGTGGATGGAGATGATCGGCGCCGTTGGGTGATCCGCGAATCGGCATGGCTTGGCTCCTTTCGATGAGGAGCGGGACATGCCTGGACCGAGATTACCCATGCGTAGAATCCGTGACGTGCTGAGGCTGTCAGCCGCCGGCATGTCCAAACGCCAGATCGCCGCCAGCCTCGGCGTAAGCGCGACGGCCGCCGGGGAATGCATCCGGCGGGCGCGGCGTGCCGGCTTGGCCTGGCCGCTGCCGGATGAGCTGAGCGATGAAGAGCTGGAGCGCCGGCTTTATCCGCTACCCACGGCGGCCAAGGATCGTCGGCCACGGCCGGACTGGGCGGCAATCCACCGCGAGCTGCGGCGGCCAGGGGTGACGCTGCAGCTGCTGTGGGAGGAGCATCGCGCCGTCCACCCCGACGGCTACGGCTATAGCCGTTTTTGCGAACTCTACCGCGCCTGGGAGGCGCGGCTGTCGCCGACCATGCGGCAGAACCACGTCGCCGGCGAGCGCATGTTCGTCGATTACGCCGGCACGACGCTCACGGTGACCGATCCGTCGACCGGCGAAGCGAGAACGGCGCAGCTGTTCGTCGCCGTGCTCGGCGCATCGAATTACACCTATGCCGAGGCCACCTGGACGCAGGGCCTGTCCGACTGGATCGGCGCCCACACGCGCAGCTTCGCCTTCTTCGGCGGGGTCACTGCAATGGTGGTGTCCGACAATCTGCGCTCGGGCATCACCAAGGCCTGCTTCTACGAGCCGCAGGTCAATCGAACCTACGCGGAAATGGCGGCGCATTATGGCACCGCCATCATCCCGGCGCGGCCGTATCGGGCCCGCGACAAAGCGAAGGTTGAGGTGGCGGTTCAAATTGCGACGCGCTTCATCATCGCCAAGCTGCGCAACCGGCAGTTCTTCGCGCTCTCAGCTCTGAATGCGGCCATCGCCGAGCTGGTGGAGCAGATCAACGATCGCGTGTCGCGGCATCTCGGCGCCAGCCGCCGCGCGCTGTTCGAGGACATCGAGCGATCGGCTCTCAAGCCGCTGCCGGCCGAGCCCTACGTCTTTGCCGAATGGAAGCAATGCAGGGTCGGGCTCGATTACCACGTCGAGATCGACAAGCACTATTACTCGGTGCCGCACCAGCTGCTGCGCGAGAAGGTTTGGGCGCGCATCACCGCGCGCACGATCGAAGTCTTCCACCGCGGCAAGCGGGTTGCCGCGCATGTGCGCTCATCGTCGAACCGCAAGCATACGACGGTGCGCGAGCACATGCCGTCGAGCCACCAGCGCTATGCCGACTGGACGCCGGAGCGCCTGCGCCGGCAGGCCGGCGAGATCGGGCGCCACACCTGCGGCGCTGGTCGAGATCATCCTGCGCGAGCGCGCGCATCCTGAGCAAGGCTTCCGCGCCTGCGTCGGCATCGTGCGGCTCGCCAAGAGCTATGGGCGTGAACGGCTCGAAGCCGCCTGCTGCCGGGCGCTCGAAATCGGCGCGCGCTCCTACAGCTCGGTCAACTCGATCCTCAAAAATAACCTCGATCGCCGACGGCCTGCCATGCCCGCGGACGGGCCGGCGATTGCGCACGACAATATCCGCGGCCCCACCTACTTCCATTGAAGGAGATGACGAACGATGCTCACCCATCCCACCCTCGACCAGCTGCGAGCACTCAAGCTCGACGGCATGGTGCAGGCCTTCATCGAGCTCGAAGCCCAAGAGGAGGTCCGCAATCTCGCCCACGCCGAATGGCTGGCGCTGTTGCTCGACCGCGAGGCCGCCGATCGCAACACCAGACGCTTCCAAACCCGGCTGCGTACCGCTCGGCTGCGTCACAGCCAAGCCGCGATCGAGGACGTCGACTACCGCACGCCGCGACGGCTCGACAAAGCGCTGTTCCAGCAGTTGGCGACCTCACGTTGGATCGCCGACCATCGCAATCTTCTTGTCACCGGTCCCTGTGGCGTCGGCAAATCGTGGTTGTCCTGCGCGCTGGCGCAAAAAGCCTGCCGCGATGGCTATACCGTCCACTACGCGCGTGTGCCGCGCCTGTTCGCCGATCTCGATCTCGCCCATGGAGACGGACGCTTCGCGCGGTTGTTCCGAATGCTGGTCAAGGTCGATCTGCTCGTGCTCGACGATTGGGGACCCGATCGGCTCTCCGCCAGCAACCGGCGCGATCTGATGGAGATCGTCGAGGACCGCTATGGCCGTGGCTCGATCCTGATCACCAGCCAACTACCCGTGGCAGCTTGGCTCGAGGTTATTGCCGAACCCACGGTCGGCGACGCGATCCTGGATCGTATTGTCCACAACGCCTACCGGCTCGAACTCGACGGGCCCATCGATGCGCAAGATCAAGGCCAGCGAAGACGTCAGCTCGGCATCATCGCCCGTGGCGGCGACCGCAACCGACAGCAAATCCACCAAGGGAGCAAGGAAATGAGACCCAAATCCCGCCCTCCGGCCGCGCTTGACGCCGAGCGCAAACACTGAGATCAGAAAATGCACCTGACGGCGCCGTCAGACTGGCCGCGATCGATCGGAACGGGTGGTCGCGATCCGTCGGAACACGTGGTCACGATCACCGGAATGCGCACATCGGCGTGCCAGGCTTACGGATCGACGTCGTTGAGCTTTGCCGTCATAATCAACGTCGCCATCGCTCCCGCTCGATCGGCGCCGCGTTTGGAACCGGCGAAGAGCCACGACGCCGTGGCGCATTATTGGTCAAGCAGATCCGGCCATCATCAACGAATCTGGCAAAGCGGTCCCAGCGTTTGAGCATATAGTCGATCGGCTTGGCGACCGAGGACGAGTTCGACAGGCGCAAGCGCCGTTCGCGCGGCCAGGACTCACGGGCAGCCATTAGCGGCGTGCTTTGCTCCCGGCGTACCCGCAGCCGCTCTTCGGCGCTCAGCCCGTTTGATGCCGCGCTCGATGTCGAACAGAGCGTCGATGCGCTTGGCCGCCTCCAGCGCGATCGGCGAGACCGCCGCTGCATTCTTGCCACGCCTGGCGTTGGCCGCGATATCGGCGAGCTCGAATAACTGTCTCCGGGCGTGTGCCCAACACAGGGCAGGAATGATCGGCCCCAGCGCGTGCGAGGCGTCGTAGAGCTCGTTGTATCCGCTAGCGGTGGCACGGAGCAGCACGATGTCCAATTTTGTTGCTTCGATCGATGAAGAGCACCGTCACAATAATTTATCTTCAGCCATCCGGCTCTTTGTGCTCGAACGCTTCCGGCAATTGAGCAATGTCCACAACAGAAGCGAAGCGCAGAGCCATGCCATGGAAGTCGCAATGCACAGTCAGCCAAATTAATTGGGTGCCCGTAGCGCTAACACTGCCAATTAAGCTCGGCGCCAAGCCGTTCGCATGACCGAAAGTGCCGCGGCGGCGCGACAGCGGAGTCTTTCGCGGCTTCCAGATAATTCCGCCGGCACCATCCAAGTTGACCCAAGAGCGATGGCTCAGACCATGTCGGCTCTTCGCCGTAGCGCAACCGCCCAATCTTGTGGTCGCGGACCACACAATTGCTGTGGAAACCGCTTTCTCCCCGTCCCTTTCCGGAGAGGACGATGCCATCATTCGAACTCGATGCCCAATCAGCCGAACCTCGCCGTGAGCGCCCGACTACTGGACGAGCGATTAACAACGTGGGTTGCACACGAAACGGCGGCAGACATGCGGGTAGCCCAGCTCGAGAATGAGCTTAGGTTGCTCCACGAGGCGCTGGCCGGTCTTGAGAACGAAAGCCATTCCCTTCAGCTCACTCTCTATTTGATTGTTGGCGAGAAGTCGATCCTGCTGGATCGTCTCGCCGAAAGTGACCGCGCAATTGGTGACGCCCGCTCTCGGATTGAACTCCTGACCGTGGCGCTTGCTGCAGCACATATTGAACACAAAAAGCTGACTGCCGAAATTGCTGAAAGCCATGACAAACTTGAGTTGCTTCGCAGCACGCTCTTGGCGAAAGAGCACCAGATACAACGGCTCGAACAATCGCGCACGACGGCGATCAAGGATCACAGTGGGACGTTGCTTGCTGACACCGTCACATTCTGATACCAACTCCACATCAGAGTGAGTTGGCGATATATGGAAAGGATGTGATGGAGCGGACGAGTTTGCGGTTGTGCTCGATGTAGAGGATGGCCTGTTTGAGTTTAGCGCGCACGGCGTCGATGGATTTCAGCGCGTAATTCTTGAAGATTTTCTCGCGGATTTCATCCCAGAGATTTTCCTTTGGATTAAGTTCGGGCGAATACGGTGGAAGGTACAAGAGCTTGATATTGTCGGGAAGGGTCAGTTGGCCACAGCGATGGTTGGGCGCGCCGTCGAGAACCAAAAGGATGTCCTGGCGGGCGAACCTGCGCGCCAGCACGTCGAGGAAGGCCTGAAAGCAGGCGGTGTTCGACGTCGGCATGATCAGATAGACGCAAACTCCGTCTTTTGGAGAGACTGCGCCGTACAAATAGATGTATTCGCGAATGAGCTGAGCGGCGACCGCTGGTCTCGTTCCGATCGGCGCCCAGCATGGCCGTGGCCGATTAATGCGGCCGAAGCGCGCTTCATCGGCGAACATGATGCGCAGATGCCGACCGCGCCTCTTGGCCGCCCGCCGAGCCTGCCTCACTGCATCAGGAAAGCCGTTTTTTTAAAAGCTTTTTGCGCCGCGAGGTCGCGCTTGGGATGAAACGGCCGCGGCATCAGCTTGCGCCAGCCCTGCCGGTGCAAGAGATTGTACACCGTGCTGTCGCTGGTCACATGCCCGATCGCCTGTTCATAGGCCGCTTTGAGATCGTGAATGTTCAACATCTCGCCGGCGCCGGCAGCTTTGGCAAAGCGCGCCAGCAAGGCCTTTTCCGTCGCCACGGTCATGTTCTCGTGCTTGCGTCCGCCATTCGGCTTGGGCTTAAGCGCCTTGATGCCACCGTGAGCATAGGCCATGTGCGCGCGGTTCACCGTGCTCAGCGATACACCCATCGCTGCCGCAATCGCGCCCTGCGTCATCCCGCTCTCGCGTAACAGCACCATTTGAATGCGCTGGCGCTGTCCGGCCGTGATCTTCCATCGTAGCGCGGTTTTGAGCCGCCGAACCTCGGCTTTGCTGCATTCGACCATCTGTTTTCCCCGAATCAGATAGCCAAGCAAATCACACTCAGCGCCTCGAAAACAATTCCCCTGCCTTCCGCTCTCAGCGCAGAAGACTGCCCGATTCAATCCGTTATGGAGCTGGTATGAGTTGCCGCCGCTCTGGCCTACGTGGAGCCCGCGGCTGGCCGTGCTCGAATTTTCCGGTGGAAAACTTGAAGCCTTCCCAGATTGAACCGGTGTCCTAGTGTTAGCCTGCGCGGTCTGATCACGCGGTTGCGGAGCATGTGATGTCGATTGCGCAAACTTATCGGGCCATGTCCGATGACATCAAACGTGCAGCGGAAGAGACTGACGATGAAGGCGTGCGCAGAGCCTATCTCGCTTTGGCGGAACTATGGCGCAAAGCGACCCTCCGGGCGGAAGGCTTTCCGACACGCGGCGACGAATACGCATTACCCGATTAATCGTTGTTCCAATTCGTCCCGTGTCAGAGCGGTGTGGCGATTGCAGTCTAATCAAAACACCTGATGGAACTTTGGAGAGGCGGTCTACCCGCCAAGTTGAGGTTCATTGGGTGACGTGACAGTTGATGGCCCGAAAGGTCAGTCGAGCGCGGCCTTTGCGACGCAGCCACACAAAGCCGCGCTCCGGTCACATGCCGTCGCGCGCATCGTCGGCGCGTCTAAAGGGCCTCTACGCTGCAACTAAAATGCACGTAGCGCCCGTAGTCGCTTGATGGGCACATCTGCGATAGATTTTGCAAGTCGAATCAATGCCGCTACACTCGCTCATTGACCAAGCCAAAGGAATCCCCCAATTCAATCGGGGCGGAACATGCTCCAGCTATTGCCCACACTGCGCCCCGCTACGCTTTTTCGTATTTGAAATGGAGAAGACTACGCGTATATCACGGACCGCAACTAATCTTGAATATGATCCACAGCCGTGTCCAATAAAGTTACCATTCGTCGCGAAGTTGCTTGCGCAATCCTGATCGATACATTCGGTCGGCTTCTGCTCCAGGAACGTGATAACACTCCTGGCATTGTGCATCCTAGGAAAATTGCACTGTTCGGCGGCCACCGCGAGGCCGGCGAGACATTTCTAGAATGCGTGACCCGTGAGATTTGTGAAGAGATCAGTTATTTCGTTCCACCGACCGCCTTCGAATATCTCACAGGCTATGAGGCGGCCGACGAAGAGGACGACGGCAGCCTAGTTCACGCCGAACTATTTATTGCTCGCGACCTGCCACTCGACCTCCTGACGATTACCGAAGGCTCGCTTTTGATAATTGAACCGGACCAGCTGACCTCGGTCGAGCCAAAACTCACGCCTTCCTCTCGATTCGCCATAGGAACGTTCCTAAAGCGTAACGAGGCGCAGCAGAGCGATTAGCAAAAGCCAACGGCCACCCGCTTCTCGGTGAAAACATCGCTGGCTTGCAGGGATGATCCACGGAATAGGCCGGCAGCGTGCCACCGCGTGCTGCGCCCGTCGGTACACGGTCGAGTCGCTTTCGGCACGAGCTGTTCGGCAGTTCGTTAGGTCATATGACTGGAGGCTGCCGCGAGGAGTGCGATTTCCATGTCAAGTGCAACGTCTTTTCACAATTTTCTGCAGGGTTATTGGTCTGGCGTTTGTCTTGCTCGGCGCGCTAGTCCTCCCACTGCAGAGCGCCGAATGGTGAAGCTTTGGTGATTGGAATGCGGTTTCGATCGGCTATGTTCTCGATTATTTTAACATTCTACCGGCGCGTTTAAATTCATTGGTTCTGGCCTCTTGGATTTTCCAGTAAGCGTGGTCTGGTCCGGCTTCGGCATTTTAATTGCTGCACTCGGAGAAGGTATCAATTTCCGAAAGCACTGAGGGCTAAAGGGCTCGTGAATGGTCGAGTTGTGGCGCGGCGAGTGGAGATTGCCCAGCCATGAGTCACTCGGCGGCCCTCCTCAGCCGTTATTCTTCGGATTCGTCACTATGGCTGTCTGACCGCCGGGAAGGAGGGGCCGAGCTTCGATAGACCGTCGCCCAATTTTTGTTCTGTGTGAGACGAGGAGACAATCGTACCGTTGGCGTTCTACCGGCGATAGCGTTATTGACGCTCGCGAGCCACCGCAAACGCAACATCGACATCCGTTCAATAAGCTCTTTGGTGCGGTGGCGATCATAACCTCGCGCACGCTCAGAGCGTGGGGCTGAGGCTGGTGACGGCGCAGGAACCATCTTCGCGATTTCGGTGGCAGCTTTAGCAGTCAAAACGACACCACATAGGTCGCACTGAAATGACTGTAAATCGGCTGAACCAACTGTGGCCACAACTCGCGCAAAGCGTATGGACATGCCGCAACCCGGGCACATCGGCAGTTGTTCGTGTTCTGAACTGAAAGGCACTTTCTTGTACACCCTGTGTGGCGACTCCTCCGCAGGCGCTTCCCCAGGGGAAACATCGTCACATACGCCAGTTACAACATAACAACGCAATTAGCTAAAATTCTCGCAAAGCGCGGCCAAAGCAGGGCTGATCACTCAAACAGCCGCTGCCGTCTGGCGTTTCCTTCTTCGCCGACCGAGCACACCCATAAGGCCCAGGCCGGTTCCAAAGAGCGAAAGAGCGGCCGGCAGCGGCGTTGTGACTTGCCTGCCGGGTACCCCTAGATCAATCTGTGGAACGAGATCCCAATCCACAGCATTCACCAGACTAATCGTGATGGCCGTGAAGGTGTCAGTTGTGGGCGCCCCCCACTGGATGCAGTCAGTCTGATTTTTGCTATGATTATCGCTTGCGGCACAGGTAAGTGTAGCGCCGCTGTACTTCGCGGTGAAGGTGCCGGAATCAGTAAACGTTTGACCACTGTCGCTGCCAGTCCCGACGAAATTGACCGTTACGGTTCCCATATCGATTTTGCCATTGTCCTGATAATCCGTCCAATCTTTAGTGCAATGGGTACCGCAACTTGACGCTGGATCGATCTGAAAAAGATTATAAGTCGTTATTCCAGGACCTGATAATGAGACATTTAGCGAGATGGTACTGGTGTATTTGATACCGCTACTTTTGTGAATCGTACCGAAGACGGGATCGTAGGTGCTCGTCGGGGTTTGGTTTCCGTTGAAGGTCTTAATGTCGGTGGGTGCTGTCCTGAGCGTTGGGAGATTCCCGTCAAAAGATGACAGCGTCACGGTCAAACTGCCGGTGACATCAACCGTAGAGGCTCGCGCTGCACTCAGGCCGGCAACTAATCCGATCGCGGCGGCTATGAGCGTCTTGCTCACCGCACCAGAGAACCATTTTGACAACATTTGAACGACCTCTGTGGCAGACAACCGCCACTCGCCCCGCGCCACTAGGAAGTATCTACAGGTAGTTAGCACTGGTCAATCGCAGTATCATTTTTTGCGCTGGGGTAAGGAGGCTGCGGTATCAGGCTACCGGGAACATGTAGCCCAGGATGTGCATTCGTTGACGCGCACACCCGGCAGCACCTAGTCGCCGCGAGCTGGACAAAATCATGCTCCGGCCACTGGTTTCAGCGGCTCAGCAAGACCCACGGCATGTCGGCTTTTGGGGCCAATGTGAAGCCCAGCCCGAGAGCCGGGAACACGGTGAATGACCCAACGGTGGCGATACAGCTTCCGCTCCCGAATGTCAGCCGTTCGATCGCTTAGCCATCCTTCGACGCTTATCGACGCGATGCGGCACCTTTTCCCACTTTATCTTGCTTCCATGTGGCGCAGAACGTGGATATGGTGTGACCCATCGTCGGCTATCCGATGAATGTCGGATGAAGCTGGCGTCAGCCAATCATCAGTTTGGGCACCGGATTTGGCCTGAACCGGCCTTGAGGACGAATGTCGGCACCGCGTCCATGCAACGTCCTCATGATTTACCCACGTTTTGGGGCGGGAACATTTTGGAATTTCGCAGCGGCCTGTGAATTGTTCAATGCGCGTTACCCCACGACTCCTCTCGGTCTTATTACCGTAGCAGCCCTGCTGCCGACGACGTGGAGCATCCGGCTGGTCGACCGGAACACGGAGGCGCTGGCCGACGGCGATCTCGAATGGGCCGATCTGGTCATGACCGGCGGCATGCTGCCGCAATATTTCGACACAATCGAAATCATCGAGCTGTGCCGCGCGCGCCAAAAGCCCGTTGTCGTCGGCGGCCCAGGCGTGACCTCCGTCCCCGACCTGTACAGCAAGGCAGACTTCCAGGTGCTCGGCGAAGCCGAGGGTATCATCGACAAGTTCATCACGGCGTGGGAAGCCGGCGCCAGGGAAGGAGTCTTCGAGGCCGAAAAATTCACGATCGACGTGACGAAGAGCCCGGTCCCCCGGTTCGATCTCTTGAAGGTCGAGCATTATCTCTACGTCGGCGTACAATTCTCGCGCGGCTGTCCATTCACCTGCGAGTTCTGCGACATCATCGAACTCTACGGCCGGGTCCCCCGCGCCAAGACCAACAGCCAAATGCTGCGCGAGCTGGACGCGCTTTATAATCTCGGCTACCGCGGCCATGTCGACTTCGTCGACGACAATCTCATCGGCAACAAGAAGGCGGTCAAGGCATTCCTGCCGGAGCTAAAGGCGTGGCTCGAACAACATGACTATTCGTTCGAGTTCACGACCGAGGCGTCACTCAATCTAGCCGACGACGATGATCTCCTGAGGCTGTTGAACGCGGCCAACTTCGTCGGCGTCTTTATGGGTATCGAGAGTCCCGACGCCAGCACGCTGATCGCGATGCGAAAAAAGCAGAATACGCGGCGCAACATCGCCCAGAGCGTCCACAAGATTTACGCAGCCGGGCTCTACGTCACGGCGGGTTTCATCGTCGGCTTCGACAGCGAGAAAGGCTCGGTCGCGGACGCCATCGTCGAGCTCATCGAGGAGGCCGCCATTCCGGTGTGCATGGTGGGCCTGCTTTATGCATTACCAAACACCCAGCTCACGCGCCGGCTGGCGAGCGAAGGCCGCTTGCACGCCAGCCTGTTGCTGGATCCAGCCGCGGGGATGGATCAATGCACCCAAGGCCTGAATTTCGATACGTTGCGGCCGCGGCGCGATATCCTGTCCGACTACATGCGGGTTCTGGAAAAGGTCTATGAGCCGGCCGCCTATGCCAAGCGTCTGCAACGCTTGTCGCGTCTGCTCGGCAGCTCAAACCCCAATCGTCAAGTGCGCGCGAACGATTCCAGGAGCAAGTTTGGCGGCCTTGAGGTTGTCCATCGAGTCGTCTCAAAGCTGCCGGGGGCACAAGACACCTTCCGGCAAGCGATCATTCAATGTGCATCGACAAATCCGCAATGGGCGCGGATTATCGTCCTGATGACGGCCCTCTATCTGCATCTCGGTCCGTTCTCACGGCACGTCATTCGCCACATCGAGAAGCAGCTTGATGGACCGCAGGGTATCGCCTCGGATGCAGGCATCGTAGTAGATCAGCCTGAGATGGCGAGTACGGTGTGAGGCGAATAATCGACGGGCTGTGCCGCTCTCTTTTGACCTCCGAAACTGGCACATTACAGAGACTTCGCGCAATGTCCTGGACGCGCCTAAGTTTGGGGCAAAAACGGACAGTGCTCAGCCCGTCGGCTATCGCGGCTTTGTAGGATTTGAACGTCGATCCAGACCGGATCGGCGCTCGAGGCCGGACCGTCTCTCTCCGTTTTTTTTCTTTTCTTCCTCGGTGCGGGTATCAATTCCGCTGCGCCGATCTTTACCCGAACGTCGTCCAGTTTTCGCTCGCCTTTCATCATTCTCCATGGGACCGGCCTCCCGCCGTGAACTAGGGATTGACCTTGCCTACGAAGCTCTGCACGCCGCTGCTAAATATTTGGGCTTGGTGATTGGCCCCCTTCCAAAGATCCGCACTATAGCGACCCTGGAAAGCATAGGCATCGAGTGCCCAAAGAACGCCGATCAGAGCAACCAACAATAATAAGCGCTGCATGACTTAGGCCTGTGCTAGAGGGCCTTTCGCTTGAATATAACCTGAGTCGGGCTCCCTCGTTTATTCCCAGGACAAATCCACAGTCCGATGCCTCTGAAGCGTAAGGGCAACGGAACGGAGGCATAATGACAGCATGCGGCCATGGCCGCAATCAATCGGAATAGCTGGTCGCGATGGCCCGGTGCGCGCAGCGAGGAGTGCGATTTCCATGTCAAGGCAACGTCTTTTCACAATTTTCTGCGGGGTCAATGGTCTGGCGTTTGTCTTGCTCGGCGCGCTAGTCCTCGCACAGCAGAGCGCCGAATGGCGGAGCTATGGCGATTGGAATGCGGTTTCAATAGGCTCTGTGCTCGATTATTTTCACATTCTACCGTCGCGTCTAATTTCATTGGGCACTGGCTTCTTCGATTTTCCAGTAAGCGTGGTCTTGTTCGGCTTCGGCATTTTAATTGCTGCGCTTAGCGAGGGCATCAATCTGCGAAGACACAACGGGGCTCGTGAATAGTGGCGTTGTGGCGCGGCGCGTGGAGATCATCTCGGCCATGAGCCATCTGGCAGGCCATCATTCTTCGGATTTGTCGGGGTCACTGTCTGACGGCCGGGGAGGAGAGGCCGAGCTTCGATAGCCCGCCGCCCAATTTTTGCTCTGTGTGAGACGATGGGACAATCGTGCCGTTGGCATTCTACCGGCGGCAGCGTTATCGACGCTCGCGAGCCACCGCAAACGCAATGTCGACATCCGGTCAACAAGCTCTTTGATGCGCTCGGGATCATAGCCCTGCGCATGCTGCAGGTTTCCGGCCAGGTCGACAGGCGGCACAGGGCCAGCCATGTTCTGGGCTTCGGTAACAGCTTCACCAGTTAAGACGACGCCACACAGGTCGCACTGGAATGAATGTAAATCGGCAAGGCCGATGGAGGCTACGGCTCGCGCAAAACGCATGGACATGCCGCAAGCCGGGCAGATCGGCAGCTCATTGTGCTCTAACTTGGAGGACACCATTGTGCTTCCTTGCTTTTTTGACGCCTGAGCAGGCGGTTCCCTAAGGAAAATCACGATGCCACAGGCCGGTTACAGCACAACAACGGAATTAGCTAAAATTCTAGCGAAACTTCAGACCGGAAGGGCCTGCCGCCGGTCGGGGCACGGAGAGACTGGGTTTCGCCTCAGCTCGATGCAACGCAAGCAAAGTTGCGTCGCATCGGCAATTCTGCTGGCAATGGGACAGGCGTGGTTTTTTTCCGTTCCTGAACGAACAACCGAAAGGCAGCATGAAAGGACCGCTGCGCAAGCCCAGGAGCGATTTAAATCCGTTACCCGATGGTGGCACCGCCGCTCAGGAGCGCCTCATTGCCAAACGAGTCGGCCCCGTAAAGAACTCGGCATTGGCGGCCCCCATGCCCAGTGACGCGCTTCGCCGCCAAGAAACCGCATCAGTACAATTAGCACGGACAGGCAGAGCGGCATCGCCGGCCCCGCGCCTTATAAATCGTCTGAGATCACTCAGGATTTTCCTTTGTTTGTAGCAAATACGCAAAATTGCATGAACGATCCAAACAACGTTACCGGCGACAATGCGCATCGAACGGTTTTCTCTGCATCAGGAGGCAGAGATGAAGAGTCTAGGCGCCGTGGCAGTTTGCGTTGCGGCCTTGTACGTCGTTGACGCCACCTGGTGCAATGGCTGGTACTTCGCTGTCGTCAGCCAAGTATTGGCTACGTTTTACGCCCAATGGATGTAGCAAGCCGCATCCCGAACAGAGCTTCCGCGTCTCGGCATCTTGCGGCTGGCCCGCAGTTACGGCTCGGCGCGCATTGAGGCCGCCTGCCGCCGCGGAAACGACATCGGCGCCACCGCCTACGCTCGATTGGATCGTCCGTGTCGGTTCCCCGATGTCCGCTGCGAGTCCGCTTATCGCGATTTCGGACGTCACGATCAGAACCTGGAATTGTCGAAAGTCGCCAAACTTGCGGTGTCTGGACCAGGGAAACGAACTTCAATAGTGCCGAGAAGCAGGCCCCGGGGGCCTTCGTTACGGCGCCGACAATTTAATCGGGAATTAGGTGTTCGGCAGTGGGGATGGGAAAGCCTTCCGCCCTCAGGGTCGCTTTTCGCCATAGCTCTGCCAGAGCAAGATACGCTCTGCGCACGCCCTCATCGTTGGTCTCGTTTGCCGCACGTTTGATGTCATCGGACATTGCCCGATAGGTATCCGCAATCGACAAGACACACCCCGCACCCGCACTTGGCTTGACACTTGGACGATAACACCAAGGGAGCTGTCGATCCGGTAGGGATTTGAGTTGTCCACCGGCAAATCGGCGTGCCCAAAGCAAACGCCCCGCACGAGCCGGGCCGAGGCGCCTCCCCACGAACAGGGCCATGGTGCCTCAAGGTAAAACCTTGCACGGCCGGTTTAATGGCGCATACTTGATCTTATGGACGAAATTCACATCATCGTTGCGAGCCCTGACGGGAAGCGCAAGGAACTGTGGGCGGCCACCGGCACTGCGGAATCGGCCTTGGTCCAAGTTCGTCAGCATTTGCCGGCTGGATGGATGATCACCCTGACGGGAAGCAGCTTGACTCCCCGGCAGGCTGCCGTGCTGGATCTTCATCCCAATGAGGTGCGGAAGCTCAGGGGCGATGAGTTGTGACAACGGCTAGGTGTGAGACGGACGTCCAATGAGGCACCTGATCTCCCTGCACTTACGCAGCCGACCAAATTCGAGCTGGTGATCAATCGTGGTCAGGATCAACCTGCCGCCGCTGGCGACCGCAGACGATGTGATCGAGCCACTGATCAGGCAATCATCCTCGACCGTTGCGCCGCGTGCTCACTGTCAGCTAGGGTAACCGCGTCACTTTTGCGATGTGGTAGTTTAGGTCCGCTTATCCCCAAATTGCGGTCGAAACGGCGGGTGTTGAGTTTCTTTCAAGCGAACTTCGGGCTAGATAGTCACCAGACCATTCGGGATTAGGGAAACAACATGGCCAAGTTGATGTCAAAGTCGCAGCTCGTTGAAAAAATCGTCGAGCGGCATCCGAACGCTATGACGCGGAAGGACGTAAGGGGCGTAATCAAGTCACTCGCGGAAATAGGCTACAAGGAACTCAAGAAGACGGGAGCTTTCTTTGTACCCGGATTCGCCAAATTTGTCGTTATCAAGAAGCCTGCCACAAAGGAGCGGAAGGGCATCAATCCGTTTACAAAGGAGCCAACAATTTTCAAGGCAAAACCGGCTCGGAAGATCATCAGGGTTCGCCCCGTAAAGGCAGCCAAGGACGCGGTTGCATAGGCTCTCCACTTGGTCCATTTGGAACACGAAGCCGAGGCGCTGAGCGCGGCAGCGGATAAAGAGCGATTTTGACGACACGGCTATGGGCAGTCTTGACCAGATTGAGCTGCGGTAACGTAAATTCGAGCGTTATGTTGCAATGATCGCCGCAGAGAATTATCAGTTGATCAGTCAACGCCAATTCCTACCCCCTCAACTAGAACCATGGCTGAGACTATGGCCGTCTAGCAAACGGTTCAATTACGAAACGATATTGCAACCTAATCAAGCCCCGGTCATTCGCCGGGGCTTTTTTTAGTGCTGGCCATTTTATCGGTTGCTCGTGCCACTCGACTGGGTGTGGTTAGGCCCCTGCTGCCAGTGTCCAAACCGGCGCGAGGCGCTTTGCAAGTTTCAGGCAAATGCCGAGAAAATCCGAGGCTATGCATTAGTCCACGTGCAATTGATTGTTCGATATGTATTTCTACTGAGGGGCTGTCGCCCGACCAAAAGGCGCCGGCCGCAAATGTGGAGCCGGGCATCATGCTGGAGGACAGACGCCAAACCGCGCGCCGGGGTGTTTCTTGTCTGGCAAAGATCGAGCTCGGAAATGGAGCGCCGCAGCTCTACTGCATCGTCACCGACACTTCGGACGGGGGCGTCCGGATCCACTCAAACGGCTTTCACGTACCCGACGAATTCACTTTGCTCATGTCCGGTCATGGATCTGTGCGCCATGGCACCTACAGGGTAATTTGGCGGCGTGACGAGGAAGTCGGCGCCAAGTTGATCAGGGGTGTCTAGCTATGAACTTGGAAGAAACCTACAGCGTCGCTTTGTTCGCTATGGGCATCATCGTTGCCATCGCCCTCCCGATGATTCGGCTGCTGCACTAGCGATTTCGGTTGTCTCTCGCCACACCAAGGCAGACGCCGTAGCTGGATAATTTGCCATTCGTCGGGGTGTGCCCGCATGCGTTCGACCGTCCAGCGCGGTTTGCCTGATCGGGGTCTGCTGGTTCCGAGCGAATTCGCCCACCATTCCGATTTTAAATCGCCCACTATTCCGAGATGATCCCGCCCACCCTTCCGAGATGATCTCGCTCACGATTCCGAGCTGAAATCGCTCGGGGGGACGGCGCCTCTTCCGGCCTGTTTAGGGTCCGGTCTTTTGGCTTTGCCAAGGATGGCCCCGATGCATTGGCTTTACCAACATTCGTTGCAACACGCCGTGCCTCGTCCTTTGTGAGCAGCTTTGCGGCGCCTCGCCGGCCGGGCTCGCCCTCGTAATGGACGTACGCGAACAGCTTGGCCGTGGGCGTCGCGCACGGTGAAGCATGCGGCGCTATCATCAGATCGACCAAGCGGCGGAAGGCAGCAAGCGGTGCTTCACCTTTGCTGCCTTGGCCAAACCCTGTACTTCACAATCATCAAAAAAAGGCCTTCCTCTGACGATGATCGCTTCGTGGCCCTGTCGATGATCACCGCGTCCGGATTTTCCTTGTGCCAGTTTGCAAATCTTTCTTCGACTTCCGCTCGGCTGGTGCCGGAAAATTTGATTTCGCTCTCTTGGAAGGTGCTCATCGCGCTCCTAACCCTCTTCGCCCTCACGCCTCACAGCAGGCGCGCCCAGATTCTTGATCTTGAGCCAATGCGGTGACCGCCCCAAGTGATTGTCGAGCTCGAAGGACCTTCCTTCATCTCCCGTACAGTTGCGCATGCCGTTTGGACCGGCAATGCTTCGTGACACAAGGCCCTGAGCGGAAGTCGCGCAATCGTTCTCTCACGATTAATGACCTCATGCGGCCCTAGCCCAAAGCTGGGGCTTTTTTTCTGCCGCCGACGCGGGCAGCGCCTTAATCGCGCATTCACTTCGCGAGAGCATGATCATATTGGGGACGGGGTGAGGCGGGGTGCGGTCCGGATGTCGGCTGCACTCCCGCTTTTTTGTTGGCTGCCGCGCTGATCCGGATCGATCCTATGTCCGCCAGCCTTAGCGTTCCTCCGTTTTGTCCTTGGACAATCGCAATTCGCGAAGACGCTGCATGTTCTTGATGGCGGCTTCGTGCCGCTCTTGCTCCAGCCTTAGCGCCTTGCTGATCTGTCGTTCGGGTCCTGGATCAGGCTCAAAAGCCATCTCCGCAACGGCACGCGCGTCCTGATTAGTCACGGCATGTGTCCTTCGTCCTAAAGTGTCGAGCGTGGTTTTGGGGGATTAAGCAATAATGCACGTGGCGCTTAAAATTTTGTTGCAGCGCTAACCGACAGCGCTTGCCACGCCGTCCTTACGCCCCAGAGTGGCCCCGGCGCTTGCCTTAAGAGGCGTTCCGGGGCCACTGGCCAGCCCGACAAATCCGGGACGCGCCGAACCGGCCGCTGAAGTGACCCCCCGCACACCTCGTTTGTTCCGGCGCGGCTAGACTAGACTTCCTTGCTCGGCCGAGATTCCTCCCTCGCCGACGTCAGCCGTTCCAAGGGCGCGAATCGGAGCAGGACCGCCGCGGCAGGACGATAAGGCAAAGCCGTCGGTCTCGCATAGCGCGCGGCTTTGCTGTCCGAGCAAAAGGAAGCCCCGGCACCGAAGAGTATCAAATGCCAGGGCCCCGAGGCGCAGCGTGAGGTTTGAGGACGTCAGCCGCGTCTCTGCGTTGGCTCAAGCACAAAACGTGCATCAGCGCCATGCCGCGATGGAATTAGAGTTAACAGGCGGGCGCTTGGCAGCAGCGATCCTCTGTAACCTATTCGGGAGGCTGTAAAACTATAAGGACGTAAGGCGGGGGGCCGGTGCTTGCTACACGCGGGCACGCCACCTACCTCCCCTACGCGGCGGCGTACACAGCGTCATGACCGAACGACTTCTCCGACATAAATACTGAGCAGCATTCCACCTTGCCGGCGCATGGACCTATCGCAGCCCGCACACCGTGGGGTGTTGCTTCGCCATCCATGTCATAAACTTGCCACCTCAGGTAGGCGCCAGCGTTGCACCAACCCAGTTCGAGCGGATGGTGAGCCTTGCCGAAGCACAACAGGGGGGCCTCTCAGCTCGCACCGAGAGGCTGCTTTTAGCAAGGCTCAATGCCATTGTAACATTCCACTGGAAAATGGACTATGCGGCATTTGGAGGCTCACCACGGTCAAGCCCATAGTCGAATGCAAGTTAGAACGACTTGCCCTGTCGCGACTGGTCCTGGCGGGGCGTTTCGCGGCGGGCGTTTCTGAGCTGGGCAAAACTCGATACTCCTCACGCATTCGACAAAGTGAAATAAGAACCATCTGCGGTTGAGATAAGGCGTCTGGAGAGGTGATTTTGAAAACTTGCCAAGGCCGGTACTCCGAAGGCTGGTCGCTTTGAAGCGGAAAGACTAGTGGAGCGGATTTGACATTCGCTACCCACCTGGCCGCAACCATCGCAAAGCGAATGTCAAATCCAAAAGCTCCACTAGCACTTATGCTTGCTAGTGGTCCTTCGATTCTAACATTCGCATGAGAGCGCGCCGAAATGGGATGCGAATGTTAGAATCGGACCACTAGCATCACCAAATGCGAGACTGTCTTCCGCCGATCATTCTGTCTAGTATCGAAATACCGATCAAGGCAACTTCGCTAAGGAGGTTCTGGAACATCATGCTCTTACGACTAATTGTTATAGTCGCACCGCACAGTGCGTTGAGCTTGTCCAGAGCAAATTCCGGTCCTTAAATGACCTATGTGAGTGAAAAGGCGTTCGGCGGTTCCGCGAGCGGTCTCAGCGCAGGTGCCAAGACCCAAGCACGCGTTTTGTTAGGCGATATTGGCGCCACAAACGCTCGCCTTGCCGAATTGGTAGATGGGGATCTCGGGCGCGTGACGAGCTTTCAGGTCGCGCACTTTTCAACAATTCAAAGCTTGCTCAAGACCTATTTTGATGATTGCCGCTCGGAGCAGGGCTTTACCGGCGCATTATTGGCAGTCGCCGGTCCCGTCGCTCACGACTGCACTACCCTTACGAACACGTCCTGGGTCATCGATGCGCGTGACATCAAGGCCTCCTTTGGTCTCAATGTGCGGCTAATCAATGATTTCCAGGCAGTCGCGTATTCGCTGCCGTCGCTCGGTGCCAACGATGATCTCGTGCAAATTGGGGACAGCAAGCCACAACAGAATATGCCTAAAGTGGCTTTGGGCCCTGGCAGCGGACTCGGTGTCGCGTGCCTTATTGAGAGCCGCGGTAAGCAGCTGGTTGTCGCGAGCGAGGGCGGGCACGCCACGCTGGCCGGCAATTGCGACCATGAAGACGCGATCATAAAACTGATGCGGCAACGGTTCGGGCACGCCTCCGCTGAACGTGCGATATCAGGTCCGGGATTGGAAAACATCTTCCAGGCCATCGTGAACTTGGATGGCTTGGATATGCCTCAGATCAGCGCGGCCGAAATCACGCAGCGAGCACTCAAAAGCGAGTGTGAAGTGGCGCACGAAACGCTAAGCACTTTTTGTGCTTTGCTGGGTTCTTTTGCTGGAACCATGGCGCTGACTTTCAACGCCCGCGGCGGCATTTATATTGCAGGCGGGATTTCGCCGAGAATTATAGATTTTTTGGCGCGTTCCCAGTTTCGCGAGCGGTTCGAGTTTAAAGGGCGGTTTCGGCCGTACGTTGCAGAAATACCGACTTACGTCGTCGTCCATCCTGCCGCTGCATTTGTTGGTCTGAAGGCATTGTTTGAGCAAGCCCGCACACGCGGCACGTCACCAGTTGCCAGGTCACCGTCCGATATCGGAAGTCCTGAGGTGCTCCGCTGAGGTATATAATTTACCGACCATCACATCGGGATGCTCTCTGCTTATCGCGGTCTTGTTAGATCGTTCATTCGATGCGATTAGGTGTCCGGAAAGCGCGAGAGAGTTGTTCTCTTTGCGAGACCGACCTCCCGATTCTTTCGGGAACCATAGACGACTTTGCGATGTTAAAGAGTTGGGCGCGGCAAGAGGGGTGGGAACGGTGACGTTTCTGCCCCTTCAAAATTTGTTGCGCTGCATTGCAAAAAGCTCGCAAGTTATCATCTCGGTGCTCTTAGGAACGCCGCCAAACGGGGGGCGTTGATCGATAGTGCCGGTCTGGCGGCTTTGCCGCGCCTGTCGCCGGATTCAGCCTTTGACCCCGGCCTACGTGCCGGGGTCATTGTCAAACGCCGTCACTGCGTTGCTGGGATCGCGATGGCACTATCGCTCCAAGCACACTCCATTGAGGAGATCAGTGCTTCAGTCGTCGCCGAATGGCTGAGCTAATTTTAGGAATGCAAGGGCAATCCTAACGTAAGCGTTGGGGTCCCTGATGTGATTGAATAAGCAATGCCCCCTCCGGAGTGGGTAATTCACGACGGGGACAAGCCAACCAAAGGTCGAGCGACTTCCGCTTCGCCCCAAAAGCGATCGTCAGCCATCGCCGTGCACTCCGCTGCATGGGGTTCAAACATTATTAACCGTGTGCAGCGCTAATGTTCCAGCCTAAAGTTGCGAGGAGGTGGACTGCATGCGCGTATTGCTGATTGAGGACAATAGCGCCACCGCGCAATCGATCGAGTTGATGCTCAAATCCGAGAGTTTCAACGTCTACACCACCGATCTTGGCGAGGAAGGCATCGACCTCGGCAAGATCTATGACTACGACATCATCCTGCTTGATCTCAACCTGCCGGACGTGTCGGGCTTCGAGGTGCTGCGCACGCTGCGCATTTCGAGGGTGAAGACGCCCATCCTGATCCTCTCCGGCCTCGCCGGCATCGAGGACAAGATCAAAGGTCTCGGCTTCGGCGCTGACGACTACATGACCAAGCCGTTCCATAAGGATGAATTGGTCGCGCGCATTCACGCCATCGTGCGACGCTTCAGAGGACACGCGCAGTCGGTCATCAATACTGACGATCTATGTGTAAATCTCGATAGCAAGATGGTCGAGATCAACGGCTCGCGCGTGCATCTCACCAGCAAGGAATACCAGATGTTAGAACTCCTGGTGATGCGCAAGGGCTCGACGCTCACCAAGGAAATGTTCTTGAGCCATCTTTATGGTGGTATGGATGAGCCCGAGGTGAAAATCATCGACGTTTTCATCTGCAAGCTGCGGAAAAAGCTCGCCAACGCATCGGGCGGCAAGGACTACATCGAGACGGTCTGGGGGCGCGGCTATGTAATGCGCGAGCCACCAGAGAATGCGTCGAGCGTTCCCGGCCGATAACGGTTCTCTCGACAGCGTTCTGGGCCCCGGGTAAGCGCGCAACCGTTTGTTGCAGCGCCAACTGATGATCCTAGCGAGGACCGCTAATGGGTCACGAGCGCCATTTCGAGCCATCTAGCCACGGCCGCCATGGTCCCGTTCTCTACCGAATTGCTGCAGTGCGGCAGCCGACGCAGAGGGCCGCCGTCCGGACCCATGCATTTCACCGAGGATGCAGCGCGTGGCCTACAGGCGCGGCCCCCTTTTGACACTTCGAAAAGCGCATTGGCATCGGCTTGCCGGTCTTTCTTGTAATTTTAAAAGGGAATTAGCCGCCCGGACGTAATCATCCGCCGAGGGCCGCGGTTAGTCTGCGAATATTTGAGCTGCACCGCAGCATCGCTTGTGTTTGAGACCCGAGCCGCAGGGGCATGGATCATTGCGGCCGACTTTGCTGTGCCGCCCGGACGCGGCCGCAGTGCTGAACTGGGCGATTTTCCGCAGGATAATGGTTGCACGTGGGATGGCGGTTGCTGCCTCGTCGAGGAGTTCGTCAATGTTCTCGGCTGGTTCGAAGTCTGGGTCCGCGACGTCCATGAAGCCGATGAACGGCGTCAGAAGTGTTTGCAGACGTTCATCTTCGGCAAGAGAGCTCCAACGTTTGGGGGCAAGCGCCATAGCCTTGCCGAAGCCACGAACCCAGGTCCGCACGACCTCATGGTTTGGCCTGTCGCTGGCGGCCAAGAACAGCGGGCGGTAATCAGCGGTTTTTTTCACTTCAATTTGTCTGAAGCCGGCATCGAGGGCGGCAACGATGGCATTATAGTGATCCATCACCGCGGCGATCACGGTTTGCATCTGGTCGAGGCCATCGAAGGTAGGCTCATTGTCGCCCCAGATCCTTTCGAGCCAGTGGCTGGGAAGGAGCAGATCAGGCGACACGACGATGCCGGTGAGATATCCGTCGAGCTCCATGGGCGACATAACGCCCTTTGGCGCCGCTGGCGACGTCAAAAAGCAAAGCCATGTCGAAAGGGGATCGGCACTCATGCCGCTACCTTACGGCGCTCCATCGCCGCAGCCCAGTTCCACGGCAAGAGTTCGTCGAGCCTGTGGATTGCGTGATCGTTGATGCGGGGGAGCACGTCGGCGAGCCAGGCTTGCGGGTCGATGTCGTTGAACTTCGCCGTCATGATCAGCGTGGCCATAACGGCGGCGCGACCGGCGCCGCGTTCGGAGCCGGCGAACAGCCAAATCCGCGAAGCGCGCGCTCGGCGGCATTGTTCGTCGTAGCCATCCGGCGTAGACCGCGGGCATTGCAGTCGGGCTTTTTTACCGATCCTGGAGCGTCGGATCGTTTTTGTGGATTTTTATCAGTTCGATCAGAGTCTCGATTCCGAAGTCGGTGAACGCCATCACGGCATCTTCGCCACGCCCACGGATCCAGATCACGCCGTCCTCGGTGTCCATTTCGCAGGCGACCTCAAACAGCCGGTCTTCGCTTTCGCCGAGATCTGCCGCGACGCGGTCGATGGTCGTGACGTGAGAGACTTTGTTGACGTGCATGATCAGGCCGCACGAGCGGAGATTGCCGGACTTTGTTTCGCCCAATGCCAGGGCAGCAGTTCATCAAGCCGATGCGCGGGATGGGTGGCGATGCGCGAGAGGACGTCGGCGAGCCAAGCTTGGGGATCGACGTCGTTCATTTTTGCCGTGACGATGATGCTGTACATGGCGGCAGCGCGCTGTCCGCCACGGTCGGAGCCAGCGAATAGCCACGACTTTCTTCCAAGGGCTATTCCGCGCAACGCTCGTTCCGCTGCATTGTTTGACAAGCAGATGCGCCCATCGTCGAGGAAGCGGGTGAACGCAGTCCAGCGCTTGAGCATGTAATTGGCGGCCTTGACCAGGTCATGGCCACGCGAGAGCCGGGCGGCCTGCTCCTGCATATAGACCCGGAGATTATCGACCAGCGGTCGGCTCAAGTTTTGTCGGACCGCCCGACGCTCCTCAGGACTCTTGCCATTGATCGACCGCTCGATCTCGAACAGGGCGTCGATGCGACGAACGACCTCAATCGCGATCGGCGATAGAAGGATCTCCTTTTTGCCAGCGGCCTTGCGACGCGCGTTCTCCTCGAGATCTGCCATGGCGAAGAAGGGGCGCCGCGCATGCACCCAGCACGCCGCCTCCCGGACTGGGCCGGGCTTGCGATCCGCCAGATAGAGCTTGTTGTAGCCGTCATAGGCGTCCGCCTGCAGGATGCCGGCATATCCCGCCAGATGCGCCTGCGGATGCTCGCCCCGGCGATCGCGCGAGTAGTAGAACATCGCCGCGGGCGGCCCGACGCCGCCGAAGGGCTTGTCGTCTCGAACATAAACCCAGCACCGCCCGGTATCGGTCTTGCCTTTGGCCAGAACCGGCACGGTCGTGTCGTCGCCATGCAGGCGCTCGGCCGCCATCACATGAGTTTCCACAAGGCGAAGCAGCGGATCGAGCGCCGTACAGACCGATCCCACGGCATCCGCCATGGTCGACAGCGCAATCGGCACGCCTTCGAGAGCATAGCGTTCGGCCTGGCGGTTCAGCGGCTGATGCTGGCCGAACTTCTCGAACATGATCATCGCCAAAAGACTGGGGCCGGCCCATCCCCGTGCGATGACATGGAACGGGGCCGGCGCTTGCGAGATCTTCTCGCAGTCGCGGCAACTGAACTTCTCCCGCACCGTCTCGATTACCTTCCACTGGCGAGGCTGCAACTCCAGCGTCCGGGTAATGTCCTCGCCGAGTTTGCGCAGGCGGCTGCCACCGCAACACTCGCATGCCGTCGGCGGATCGATCACCACGCGCTCGCGGGGAAGGTGATCGGGGAATGTATTGCGCTCCGGACGCTTGCGCGTAAATCCGGCGACCGTGGTCGTCCTGGCGACCGCTTTCTCCGCCGCCAGTTCGTCTTCCGTGGCGCTGGCCTGCAGCTCTTCGAAGTCGAGCGCCAGTTGATCGATCAGGCGCGCCGAGCGTTCAGACCTCTGCCCATAGATCTGACGCTCCAGTTTCACGATCCGAAGCTTCTGTTGGGCGATCAGCGCCATGTCTTCCGACGCTTTCGCCCGGGCGACCGCCAGTTCTGCCGCAACTTCCAGGCCCTTGGTCTGCGCAACGGCCAGCGCCGCTTTCAGGGCGGCGTTTTCTCGGGCAAGAACGGCGTGAGCGGCATCCATGAGACGAAGTAAATCATAGTTCGTGTGATTTGAGGCGCCCTAAAATGCACGCGGCCTCAATTTTTTTCGGCTCAATCCGCTCACGCTAACCAGCGCTTTTAGGCCGCCATGTCAGTTGCGGATTTCGCCAGTCTATCCCTTCGAGCATGTACGCCATCTGGGCCGCCGAGATCGACACCGCGCCGCCTGATGCCGACGGCCATATGAACTTTCCGCGGTCCAGTCGTTTGGCGTATAGCGATAGCCCGATGCCATCGTGCCAGAGGATCTTGGCGAGATCGCCGCGACGACCTTGGAAAATATAAAGATCGCCAGCATGGGGATCACGGTTCAGAACTCTCCTGAACCTGAAGCGCCAGACCCTGCATGCCGCGCCGCATGTCGGTATGCCCAGTCGCAATCCAAACCCTGACGCCGCTCGGAATCGGGATCATTGCCGCGATAACGCCTTCAAAACTCGCGCCAGCGCCGCCGTCTCGACATCAGCCCACACGATGATCCGGTCGCCTTGCGAAAGAACGATTTCCATCCGGCCGGCCGCGTCCGGGCAATGCCCTTCCGTGGCCAATCCCCGCGCAATCGTCACGGGAACGATTTCCATCGGATCCCTCCGCTCAGTCGAACTCAACGCCCATCTGGCGACGCCACGTGAACAAGAGATTGGCGTTGAGCTCGTGACGTCGAGCGACCTCGGCGATCGATGCCCCTTCCTGAAGGCTCTCGTCAACGATCCGACGCTTTTCGTCCCGCGTCCAGGATCGACGTCTGCGCTCACCCGGCGCAAAATTACCGCCATTGCCAACCGACATCAGAGATAGTGTCCATCATCCAGGTAGTGGACACGATCATCGTGCCACTCCTCAGACAGCTATCTCCATCACCGAGACCAATGCCAGGCGGCCGCCGGCGGAGGGATACTTTGTTGTGTGACATCCTACTCACCCTCTTTGCACAATTCATAGTTCAAAATACGTGAAAATCGAAAAGTTCACGGGCGACGCAATCATATTGCGACCCATGAGGCAGCGGCATTGGATTTTTACGGACTCGACGTGCAGATAACATAAGGACGAATCTGTCAACTATTATCGCTCGCGGAGCGCATCTTGCTTGAACCTCAAGAGCGGAGACAAAAGGTAGGAGATAATCGTTCGTGATCCAGTCTTGATTTCCACTGTAACGGCCATTCCGGGTGACAGATCCACCATTCCATCCTCGACCTGCATCTTCGTCTGATCAAGCGCAATGCGTGCGGCATAGACCAGCTCCTGGTTAGAGGGTTCGCTCGAATCGTTCTCGGCATCGACACCCTGATCGGCCTTGCCCTTGTTGGAAGACTTTTCGCGGGTAATAGCATCCGGCGAAACGCTCACAACCTTGCCGCCAATCAGCCCATAGCGGTTGAAGTTGAAGGCATCGACCTTGATCTGCGCCTGCTGGCCAGGGTGGACAAAGCCGATGTCGCGGTTTTCGACCGTGGCTTCGATCTCGATGTGGCTGTCGCTCGGCACGATCACCATCAGACTCTGTGCCCGCGTGACGACGCCGCCGACAGTGTGCACTGCCAATTGCTGAACCGTGCCGTCGACCGGTGTGGTGAGGTTTTGCAGCGCCGCGCGGTGCTCTGCCCGCACCACGTCTTCGCTGAGCTCTTTCACTTTGCGCTCGGCATCGACCAAATCACTGTAGCGCTCGCGACGAAATTGCGCGACAGCCTCTTTGCGCTGCTCGTCAATCGCGGCGATGGCTGCAGTCGCCTCGTCGGCCTTGCGCTTCTGCACGTCGACCTCGTGCTGCTCCTCGACAAGTGCCTGAAGAATCTCGAGATATTCGGCTTTCGAGCCGGTACTATGATCGTACAAGGTTTTGCGCATATCGACGCGTTCTTGCAAGATCGGCAGCGAGGCTTCGAGTTTGCCAATTGTCGCCTCGAGCGTGTCGTGTTCGGCTTCCTTTTCTTTGCGTTGGCGGTCGAGCACTTCAAGCTTGTGCTGCTGCTCACTGGTCTGATCCAGCAGGAACTTGCGCTGTACCGCGACGAGATCACCCGGCGCATCAGCCGGCGGTTTGAAATTGTCGATGGCATTACCGTCGGCCAATTCAGCCTCGAGGCGCGCCACATCGAGCTCGGCCGCGATCAGATCATTTTGATAATGCTTCAACTCGGCATTGTTCATCGTCGAATCAAGCTGGATCAGCGTCTCGCCGGCTTTGACCACCTGTCCGTCATGCACATCGATTGCGCGAACTACGCCAGTCTCGAATGGTTGGATCACCTTGGTCCGTCCGCTGGGAATGATTTTGCCTTTCGCCGACGCAACGATGTCGACTTTGCTAAAGGAAGCCCACAGCAGTGCCAGCACGAACAACGCCATGATGGTGTAGGCGATCGAGCGGCCAAGTGGCGATGCCGGCATCTCGACGATCTCAAGAGCCGCAGGCAAAAATGCCAGATCTTCGTTGTGCGGCTTTTCTCTTTTCAGTGGAAGAATTTGCGCCATGATCTTGTTCGCCGCTGGATCTCAAAAGGCAGTCTCAAAGCACTTCCTGGATCCCGGCTTGGAGCCTGTACAGGCTCGCGTAACGCCCGCCGGTCCTGATAAGCTCGTCATGGGTGCCGTCCTCGACGACGCGACCGCGATCAAGCGTGATGATCCGATCAGTGCGTCGTACCGTCGACAGCCGGTGGGCGACGATAATGACGGTTCGTCCCTTGGCAATCTCGTTCATATTATCCTGGATCACCCGCTCACTCTCGTAGTCGAGGGCGCTCGTGGCCTCATCGAAGATGAGAATGCGTGGGTCGGTAATGAGTGCCCGGGCGATTGCGATGCGCTGGCGCTGGCCACCCGACAGGCTTTCGCCCCGTTCGCCGACTGTGGTGTCATAGCCCTCCGGCGTCTCGAGAACGAATTCATGGGCGCCGGCAAGTTTGGCCGCCGCAATGACGCGTTCGATCGGTGTCGCCGGATCCGCGAGGGCGATATTGTCGCGGATCGAGCGGTTGAACAGCATATTTCCTTGCAGCACAACGCCGACCTGTCGGCGTAGCCACGCGGTGTCGACCGCCGCGAGATCAGCCCCGTCGACGAGAACACGCCCGCTCTCCGGCACATAGAGCCGTTGAATGAGCTTGGTCAGCGTGCTCTTGCCCGAGCCTGACGGCCCGACGATACCGTCGATCTGTCCGGGCGCGATGCGCAGATTGACATCGTGAAGAACCTCCGCGCCGTCGATGCGATAGCGAAACGTCACATGCTCAAACACAACTTCGCCACGAATGGCCGGCAGGGCCGCGCGGGCCGTATCGAAGGTTGGTTCGGCAGGTGTATTGAGGATGTCGCCAAGCCGCTCGACCGAGAGCCGCGCCTGATGAAAGTCCTGCCAGACCTGGGCCAGGCGCAGCACCGGCGCACTCACCCGGCTGGCCAAGATATTGAACGCGACGAGTTCGCCGACCGTGAGATCGCCATTGATGACGAGCTTGGCGCCAAAAAACAGTACGCCCGCGGTGACAAGCTTGCTGACCAGCTGAACGCTCTGGCTTGTGACGTTGCCGAGACGCAGCACCCGAAAGCTCGCCGCCACGTAACCAGCGAGCTGCTCCTCCCAGCGGCGCTGCATCTGCGGTTCCACCGCCATGGCTTTGAGCGTCTCAACGCCGGTCACGCTTTCCACGAGGAAAGCCTGGTTCTCCGCACCTCGACGAAATTTCTCGTCAAGCCGCGCCCGAAACAGCGGTGTGGCATAGGCAGAAATGCCGATATAGAACGGGAAGGCGCCAAGGACCAAAAATGTCAGGAACGGCGAATATAGGAACATCACGGCTAAAAAAACAAAAGTGAAAAGCAGATCAATGACCAGCGTTAGCGCCGAGCTCGTGAGAAAGTTACGGATATTCTCCAATTCGCGCACCCGTGCTACCGAGTCGCCGACGCGGCGCGCCTGGAAGTATGAGATCGGTAGTGCCAGCAGATGACGGAACAGTCGCGCACCAAGCTCGACATCGATGCGATTGGTAGTGTGAGAAAACAGGTAAGTGCGCAGAATGCCGAGGATGGTTTCGAAAACGGAAATGGTGACGAGACCAATGGCCAGTACATCGAGCGTGCTCAAGCTGCGATGGACGAGCACTTTGTCGATGACCACCTGGAAAAAAAGCGGCGTGATCAGCGCGAAGAGTTGCAGGAAAAACGAAGCCACAAAAACTTCGCTGAGCTGGTGGCGGTATTTGTGAATGGCGCCAAGGAACCAGGTAATATCGAAGCGCCGCGATAAATCGACGAGACCCGCACGCCGGGTCATCATCACGACGCGGCCGTCGCAAGCCGCCTCGAATTGCTCCCGCGTCACCAGTTCGGGGCGCGGCGCATAGGCCGCCTGCACAAGAATCTTATCGTCGCCGGCTTTGCCGAGCAGCATGAAACCACCGTCCCGGCGTGCCGCTATCGCTGGCAGCGGCATCTTTGACAGGCGCTCCCAGGTGACAACCCTCTCCCGCGCTTTGAGCCCAAAATCCTTAGCGCAGCGCAACATTTCCGAGATGCCGATCGGTGTGCCGCCGAAATGGTGGCGGATTTGCTCCGGATCGGCACCGATGTGGTGGAGCCGCAACATCGACACCAGGACGTAAAGCCCCGGATCGGGTGGAGTGCCTTTAGATTCTACTGTCATACCCCGAGATCAACGCGCACCGTTGGCAATACCCGGGGATCGCCAGTGCCAAACTCGCAACACGCATCACCCCCCTTACTCAAATTACAATAGCAAAAATCGTTGACCGCAGCCAGCAGCTAATATGCACAAGAGTAAATTAGCTTCCGTCGGCACGTCTTACAGTGATCAGGGCGCTCCCTCACGCATGTGGTTGGGTGAGCTGGTTTTGGGCGACGACGGCAGGCGGATCGGTGAGGATCGTTCCACCGTGGCCATCGCTCGTTGGCGCGAAGGTCGAGGCCAAGTAGTTGCCGAGAAGGGCTATGTTGGCGATGTGGCTGCCGTCGGTGACATGGAGCGTCTCGCCGCTGGTGGTGGCATTAAGGTAAGTTGGTGTCTGCACCGTCGCAAGCTTGATGTCAGCGAGATCGAGCGGGGTTTGCGTGGTGAGCCCGGCAACAGTGCCGGTGAAGGATTGCGAGTTATAGAGCGAGAGCATCCCGGTACTGCCTGTGCCAAAGGTCACCGCAGCAGTTGAGGATCCGAACAACGCCAGGTCTTGTGTGCCATCGATAGCAAAGGTGCCCCCGCTCGGTCCGGCGGTACCTGTCGAGGTGGTGTTGACCCGGAGCTTAAGATTGGCGCCGGCCCCGGTCAGATTGGCGGTATTACCGGCCAGATCGGCAATGGCCGACGGCGATGCCAGGTCCATACCGCTGACCACAAGATCCGTGGTCACATCGCTAGACGCCACGCCGTAATCGAACACCAGCGTGGTGGCGGTTGAATGGACGGAATCATAGGTGGCGGTAGCGCCGTCATTGAGGAAGAGGATCGGCGAACCGCTGACGGTCACCTTCTCGCTTGTGTGCAGCGTGATGATGACGGTTTGACCGGTCGTGCCTTCGCCCGACGTCGGCGAGGTGGTGACGCTGGTCACCGTCGGGGCGGTGGTGTCGATCTGCAACGGGCCCGGCAGCGTGTACTTGGCGACCTTGGCGGCATTGCCGGCGACATCCACCAGTCCCGCACTATTGCCGGTGATCGCCAGCGCGGTCGTGTTCCGGCCGGATGCGACCGTATAGTCGAAGACGAGAACGTTGGTCCCGGTCCCGCTGGCGTAATACGCCTTGGCGCCGTCATTAAGTGTGAGATAGGGCGTGGCGGTCCCCGTCACGTACACCTGGGTATCGAAGGTGACCGTCAGAGCGACGATATTGCCGGCATCAAGGTCGCCGCTTGCGGGGCTTGCCACGATGCCGGTCGCCACCGGTGCCGTGGTATCAAGCGTAAAGGTCAGCGACGCCGAGCCAACGTTGCCGGCCGCATCGGTCTCGCTGGCAACGACTGTGTGCGGACCATCAACCAATCCGGTTGGCGTGAAGCTCCAGGCCCCCGTGCTGCTCGCAGTGACCGTTGCGGCGATTGGCGTTCCGTCGACCGTGAAGTGCACGATGGCGTTCGGGTCACCGCCGCCCTTGAGGCTGTCTTTACTGGTGATTGTATCGGTCTTCGATATTCCGGTGTCGCTGGTCAATGACTCCGTGACCGCCGGCACCTTGGTGTCGATCTGCAAGATGCCGCTGGGATTGCTGATGGCGCCGGTAAGGACGGCACTATTACCCGCGCTATCCTTGATGGTGCCGCCGTTCGTGGACGAGCCGGTGACCGTCAGGTCGCTGGTGTTCTGACCGGCCGCGACGGTGTAGCTGAAATTGAGATAATTGGTGCCGCTACCGCTGAGGTAGTACGCTCTGCCGCCATCGCTGAGCGAGAGATAAGGCCCGCCGCTAGTGGATAGAATCTAACACTTGGTGCCCGCGTCTGACAGCCTGGATAATTTTGTCGGGATCAGCAGTCCAAGTGAAGGGGTTGGGTTCGGCATTATGTTCGATAACGAAGCGGTTGATGGCGGCCTGCAAGTCGACGACCGATAGGAAGGTATGGCGCTTTAATCGCCGCTTTGTGAGCTTGGCGAAGAAGCCCTCGACGGCGTTGAGCCAGGATGCCGATGTGGGTGTGAAGTGGAAGGTCCAGCGGGGATGTCGAGCCAGCCATTGGCGCACCTTCGGATGCTTGTGAGTTGCGTAGTTGTCGACGATAGCGTGGATTTCCTTTCGCGCCGGCACCTGCGCCTCGACGGCGTTGAGGAAGCGGACGAACTCCTGGTGCCGGTGGCGCTGCATGTTGCGCCCGATGACGGTACCGTCGAGAACATTGAGGGCCGCAAACAGCGAGGTGGTACCGTGACGTTTGTAGTCGTGGGTCATCGTCCCGGCACGGCCCTTCTTCATCGGCAAGCCGGGCTGGGTGCGGTCGAGCGCTTGGATCTGGCTCTTTTCATCGACCGAGAGAACCACGGCATGGGCGGGCGGATCGACATAGAGGCCGACGATGTCGCGCAACTTGTCGACGAAGCGCGGGTCGGTAGAAAGCTTGAACTGTTTGACCCGGTGCGGTTGCAGGCCATGCGCGCGCCAGATGCGTTGGACGGAACTCGCGCTGATGCCGACGACTTTCGCCATCATCGCGGAAGTCCAGTGGGTCGCCTCGGTGGGCGGGTCGGTCTGGGTGAGGGCCACGACGCGTTCGGTGATGTTCGATCCCAGCGGCGGGATGCGCGACGGGCGTGTTTTATCGTGCAGGAGGCCGTTGTAGCCCGCCTCCATGAAGCGTTCCTGCCAGCGCCAGACACAGGTTTTCGACTTGCCGGTCTGGCGCATGATCTCATTGGTGCCGATACCGTCCGCGCTCAACAGGACGATCTCAGCCCGCCAGACATGCTTGTGCGGGGTGTTGCGATCCCGCGCGAGCGCCTTCAGGCGGCGGCGATCCGCAGGCTTGAGAGTGATGGAAATTCCGGTTCGCATGCGCCAGACTCGCATGCATTGAGTTCCGCAGGGAATCCCCTCAAGGATTCAAATGTCAGACGTGATCCACTAGTTCCTGGAACGACCGTCACCGCCTCGCTGAAAATTGCCGTGAGCGTTACCACTTTCCCGGCATTGAGGTCGGCGGTCGCCGGGATGGCTACGACCGACGTCACGATCGGAGCCATAGTGTCGATTTGCGGGCCAGACGTGAATGCAGTCACCCCGGATAGATCCGCGGTATCGGCCACATTGCCGGAATCGTAGATGGTCGCCCCGTTCGCCTGGAAGCTCGCCACTGCAAGAGCGGA
Organism: uncultured Alphaproteobacteria bacterium; assembly: GCA_963791925.1. Lineage (GTDB taxonomy): Bacteria > Pseudomonadota > Alphaproteobacteria > Rhizobiales > Xanthobacteraceae > BOG-931. The sequence goes on from CAWBUA010000001.1 coordinate 160,614, forward strand.
CACGTTCTGTCCCGACCCCGTAGCACCGACCGTATAGGTGAAGGTGAGGACATTTTTGCCAGAGCCACTGGTGTAGGTGGCCTTGCCGCCATCGTTGAGCAGCAGAAACGGCGTGCCGCCCGTTATCGTTACAGGTTCGCTCGTCGTCACCGTGAACACGACCTTCTTGCCCGGACCGAGATCGCCCGTGGCCGGATTGGCTGTTATGGATTTGACCGTCGCGCCAACGCTCAGACCGGCAAATGAAACATCGGCTCCAGACAGATTGGCCGGGTTATTAAACGCATTCGCAATATTGATAGTCGAGCCGTTCAGGGTATTGCCGATCACCGCGAGATTAGCGGCGTTCTCCCCGTTAGCGACCGTGTACCCGAACGTCAGCGCATTTGAACCTGAGCCACTGACGTAACTTGCTGCGCCGCCATCGTTCAGGTTCAGTACCGGCGTGCCAGTCACATTGACCGGCTGGCTCAGCGTCATCGTGAAAGTGATCACGTGCCCGGTATTTTGGTCGCCGCTACTCGGGGATGCACTGATCGCAGTGACCGCGGGTGGCAGCGCTTCCAGCGTGTAAGTGACTGTTGCTGTGCCGGTACTGCCGGCCGCATCGGTATCCGACGCCATCAGCACATGCAACCCGTCACCCGAGAGCGTCACCGGAACCGACCATGTGCCGTCGGCCGCGCTCTTTACACTCGCGATCTGGGTCGATCCATCAAGGATTTTGACGGTTGTGCCAGCGTTTGCCAGATTGACCGTGCCAGTAAGCGTCTGGATTGGATTGTTGGTCAAACCACCGGCGCTAGTAATCGACACGATCGGGTATGACGGGTCGTAAGTGACGCCGATCGTCTTGCTCGACGTGCCCCCGAGCCCGTTATTGGCAGAAACAATGATAGAGTCGCCGCCGGTCGTCGAGTTCTGATACGCCAGCGTCGTTAAATCAGCATCAACCTCCGACAACAGACCGGTGATCGTAATTGCCTTACTGCCGGAACCTGCGATAGTCCCGCCGCCTCCTGACGCACTCGTATTCGCCAACAAGATGCCGCTGGTGTCGGTTATATTGACCGTCATGGTCGGAACGACTGTCGCGTCATAGACGGCGACATTCGGTACGGGGACCGTGATGCCATTGTTGTAGGAAATTGTGGAGGGCGCGACTATCGAAGGCGGAGCGTCACCGCCCGGCGCAACGGTTACCGTGCTTGTACTTCCATTATTGCTGATCGAGAACGTTCCGGTAAAGTACTCACCGGAGGGCAGCGTCAAATCGAGGATTGCCACCGGCAAGGTGCCATTCAACAGCGTCAGAATGCCCGCATTAAACTGGCCGTTGCTACCCGTGCTGGTGCCCTGAAAAGAGAGGTTGTTTGCGACGCCCTGGTAAATAATTTTATCACCAGAACTGAACCCCAGCACGGTCGGCAAAAACACGTCGCTTGTGGTCAAGGCGGTTGGCGCAATGCTCAGCACACCGCCGGTACCGGCAAAATCGATCGTATTCTGATACCAGCTCCATAACGGATTGAATCGGGCAGTCTTCTGCGCTGAGAGCGGAAGGCAGGGGAATTGTTTTCGAGGCGCTGAGTGTGATTCGCTTGGCTATCTGATTCGGGGAAAACAGATGGTCGAATGCAGCAAAGCCGAGGTTCGGCGGCTCAAAACCGCGCTACGATGGAAGATCACGGCCGGACAGCGCCAGCGCATTCAAATGGTGCTGTTACGCGAGAGCGGGATGACGCAGGGCGCGATTGCGGCAGCGATGGGTGTATCGCTGAGCACGGTGAACCGCGCGCACATGGCCTATGCTCACGGTGGCATCAAGGCGCTTAAGCCCAAGCCGAATGGCGGACGCAAGCACGAGAACATGACCGTGGCGACGGAAAAGGCCTTGCTGGCGCGCTTTGCCAAAGCTGCCGGCGCCGGCGAGATGTTGAACATTCACGATCTCAAAGCGGCCTATGAACAGGCGATCGGGCATGTGACCAGCGACAGCACGGTGTACAATCTCTTGCACCGGCAGGGCTGGCGCAAGCTGATGCCGCGGCCGTTTCATCCCAAGCGCGACCTCGCGGCGCAAAAAGCTTTTAAAAAAACGGCTTTCCTGATGCAGTGAGGCAGGCTCGGCGGGCGGCCAAGAGGCGCGGTCGGCATCTGCGCATCATGTTCGCCGATGAAGCGCGCTTCGGCCGCATTAATCGGCCACGGCCATGCTGGGCGCCGATCGGAACGAGACCAGCGGTCGCCGCTCAGCTCATTCGCGAATACATCTATTTGTACGGCGCAGTCTCTCCAAAAGACGGAGTTTGCGTCTATCTGATCATGCCGACGTCGAACACCGCCTGCTTTCAGGCCTTCCTCGACGTGCTGGCGCGCAGGTTCGCCCGCCAGGACATCCTTTTGGTTCTCGACGGCGCGCCCAACCATCGCTGTGGCCAACTGACCCTTCCCGACAATATCAAGCTCTTGTACCTTCCACCGTATTCGCCCGAACTTAATCCAAAGGAAAATCTCTGGGATGAAATCCGCGAGAAAATCTTCAAGAATTACGCGCTGAAATCCATCGACGCCGTGCGCGCTAAACTCAAACAGGCCATCCTCTACATCGAGCACAACCGCAAACTCGTCCGCTCCATCACATCCTTTCCATATATCGCCAACTCACTCTGATGTGGAGTTGGTATGAGAAGTCGAATCGACGCCGTCGCCAATCGTCAGCTGCGCATTGTTGTCGATCTGCAGCGTGCCGTTGCCGGTCAAGCCGCCAACATAGACGTATTTGCCAAGCGTGGAGTTGTACGTGTAGGTGCCGCCATAAAGGTTCAGCGTTTCGCTGTTGCCAACCTCCAGCGTTCCGTTCACGACAATATGGGGGGCCGTGATCGAGCCGCCATCCGTCAGACGGCTGCCGGTGTCCACCGTAAAGCTGCCCGCCGCGGGGGCGACAGAGTTGGTTCCTGGCTCGCCTGCGGTGCCTATCTCGATAGACGATGCGTTCGCAACATTGAAAGTATCAGATCCGTTTGCCAGCCCAACAGCTGTGTCGAATTCAATCGAACCATTCCCGGAAGTGTAAATAGAATCCGAGCCAAGGGTCATCTTGCCCTTGACGTCGAATCGACCAGTCCCCGACACGTTATAACTATCCCCAGAGCCGTAGCAGCTCCTGGCGCAATAGCTGCGTCCACGGGAGGCTATATCCATCCGCTTCAAAATAAGATTGTCCGTTGGTTGCCTGCTCGATGGACAACGCCGGAAGCAAGTCTTGCAACAGTCCGACAACTAGCTCTATCAGGCGTTCCGCCGCCTGCGGCGATAATGCAAGATTCACCTCTCTGCCCCCAGAAAGAGTGTAGGCTGCTTTCGCCTCTAACCAAACGTTAAGATTATTCTAAATCACCTGCAATGGCAAGTTGAGAAAATAGGAATGCTGCATTGACTTTGTAAAAGAGCCAAAAACCCTGGACCGCGGAGGACAAAGCGCGGATTGTCGCCGAGACGCTGAAGGCGCATCCTCAACGTTGTCGACACGTGGCCCGGGAATGCTTGGCGGCCATTCCCGACACCTCGATCTTCGGCAAACGGATTGCCCGCGAGCTCACCGCACTCTTTGAGCGGCGCGGCAAGCCGCGGATGATCATGTCGGACAAAGGCACCGAGTTTATCTAACCCGAATTGGTCTGCATAATCGTCGTCAACTTTTCAATTAGACGCGCGCATTGAATGCGACGACCGCGTCCCACACTGGATTGCTGTCGCCCGGATACCGTAACGCGCCCCAGCTGCCATAGCGGCTGACATCCCCCGCTTCAACAAATTTCGCCGGATAGGTCCCCCCCGTCGCGACGAAAGCGTTGAACATCAACGTATAATTGCGGGCGTCTTCAGCGGTATGACAGGAGTGCCTGTAAAATTCCATGAAGCGCGCCTGTTCATCCGGGGACAAGCTGCTAAAGAAGCCGGGAACATTGCCGTTGCCACCCTCGTATTGAATAAACCCAAGGCCGTAGGCGTCAGCGATTGCCTTTTGCGCGGGCCAGAAGTTTTTGATCTTTTCTACCGAATAAGCATTATCGGTGTGACGCCCATCGGCCAAATCTTCATTCACTACGCGATTAAAAAAGCTATATTTCGTCGGCTCAAGACCATCCTTCCAGCGCTGTTCGCTCACATCCATCCAGCCCATCACCGTTGATTGTTGAGGACTGCCAAGTCGTCGGCCGAAATAACCCGTGACGGCGAGATCGCTGAACAAATCCGTGAGATGCAGCGAACGGTCGTGCTCCTCAGTATACTGCTTGGCACCGTCAATCATCGCAGAGGTGACGTCGGTACTTACGGTTTGCGTTGCCAGCACCCCTCGCCAATTGTTACGGCCTTGGGTGCCGTAAATGTCGCGCACGACCTTCATACAGTGTGCTGCCAAATAACCTGACATCCGCTCGCTGTCGTCCCGTCCAAACTTGCTGCGCGCCTGCGCCTTTAGCCAATGATGCGTAATGTAACTGCCATTCCAGTTCTCATTGCCGAGTTCAAAATAGGTAATGAGCCGGGGCGCAATATTGTCCCGAAAATGTGCGACGAACGGCATGAGCTCTTTTGTGATGCCGTCCAGATCATAGGGTGTCGTTGCCGACGCTCGTCCCGACCCAAAGACGCCGAAACTCGTGCTGTCCACGCCCGCCAGAGCAAAGGTGCCGGCCCTTCGATCCGAATTGATGACCGTCCATTGGCCATTCTCGATCTGCGGCCAGTTCGTACCAAAGACAATGACTTGATCTCCATCCTCCCACTTGTGCCCTGGCGAGGTGATAATAGCGGGATTGGCGTTGCTAATGGTCGCGATGGAGGACAGTTTCTTGGTGCCAAGAACATTTGGGATGCATACCCATGCGTGGGATTGCACCCGGTTCGCCAGACCGGACATCAGGGAGAGCGGCATGCCGCCTTTGATGAAAGGCTTCATGTTGGCGCCGAAAAACGGTCTCGTATTGAGCCCGCCGTAACTGCAATATTTCTCGCTTGGAATATCGGCAAATCGCAGTGTGCTAATGTCAAAGCTCGGAACCTGCCAACACATGAAGCGGATGATGCCGGAACCCTCGCGCACCCTGGCGAGCCATTCGGGATCGAATATCTCTCCTCTATCGAGCCCGGCTTCATGCCGCTTTTCGCACAGCCGAATATTGCGCGGCGGATCGTGGCGATCCATGCCAGCGAAGGTCACCCACATTTTGGCGTTATTGCTGGCCCACGTCCAAGCTATCCGATTGAGACCGCGCTTTAACGACGACGCGCCTTCAATCGACACATCACTTGCTAGCCCATCCCATTTGAGTACCCATTGCTGACCGACACGACCGTAGCCTTCGGGGATGCCATCGCGTTGCACGCCATAAAAAACTCGCAGCATGTGCGTGACATCGCTGGGTAACGGCCTGAGCAGTTCACCATCGCTGTCGATATAGCCATCCCAAGCGGAGTTTGGAGCGCCGGGAGGAGTGCTGCTCCAGCGGCTCAGTCCGCCGGCGATGACTTGAATATGATCGGAGCGTTTCCAGATGTTGATGAAGGGACAGATAAGTGAGTAATTGTCAGTGCCGCTGAGGCCGAGATTGATGCGGCCGTCGCTTGCGGTGGGTTCAGTCGCGGGCGACAAAGTCGCTCCGGCCGGTAGCAAGATGGTCGATGCTGATGCCAATAAGGCTCTGCGAGATATCGAAATTGCTGCTCTCCGATACGCCAGAAAATGCCATCACGCGATGCTGGTGAGGAGAATAGTGCGAAGTAATAGCCACTTGCGCAAGCCCGCCCACTGGTATTTGGGCGTGCAAAATCCAGGCGCGGAGCCGATTTTGACCGTTGACTGTGGCGGAGTACCGGTCTCGGCTATGGATGGAACTTGAAGTTTACGCCGACGCGTACCAGGCTTTCCGTGAGGCCGATGCTGACAGGCACGGGCGCGCCGCCGTTGTTCGAGGTGCAGAAAGTCGTTCCGCAATTCGCGTTGACGGTGCCGAGATCGGCGTAGAGATATTCGACCTTGGCCGTCCAGTTGTCCGCCAGGGCGACTTCGACGCCAGCGCCGACGGTCCAGCCAGCCTCGGTGGTAGTTCTGCCGGTGCCGTTTAAGGTTGTTCGTATGCCGGCAAAGGCCGCGCCACCGGTGCCGTAGAACAGAATTCGGTCCATCGCATAACCAAAGCGGCCGCGCACCGTACTCAACCAGTTGTTTCCGGTTTGGCAATTGCCTGAAAAGTTACAAACAGTGCTGGTGGTGCCAGTGTTGACTCCCGAATAGTCAAAATCGAACTCGGCACCGAATACCCATACGTCGTATTGGACGTTGGCCCCGAGCGTGCCGCCAATGACGCCACCATTGTCGTTGATCGTGCTTGAGACTGGTGCAAAGGCCGTTGCAGGGACACTCCATTTGGCAGATCCGAAGCCCCAGCCACCATTGATGCCCAGGTAAATTCCACCCCAGTCGTAGACTGGTGCCGCGACCTGGACATAGGGGACGGGTTGTGGCGCGGGCACAGGCAAATCGGCAGCAAGCGCGGAGCCAGCAGCGCCGACCAGCATCATCATGATGATGTAAAACCGCTTCATTGTGCCATGCCCCTATCGCTGCTCTCGCTCCGGCTTAAGTGATCCGATCGTCGCAGAATTCTACCTGCCCTGAGGCGGAAATGGTGTGGCCGAAAGTCAACACTCCCAGCAAATCGCGCGGCCAGCCTCAAGCAGAATTAAGTTGTTTTATCCCCGTTGCTCAGCCGCGAAATTGATTTATTATCAATGCCTTGTGCGAACTCGATGGAGCATCGCTGTGGCAGACATTGGGTCGGTTGCGGCTCAAACGTTAAGATTATGCTGAAATTTTCCGGCGCGCTCGTTGTCGGCATTTTCGCATCGGCTCTCGTGTCGGCGCTGCCCGCGCACGACCTTCAAGGTGACCGACGCTATCCCGTTTTGGGGCTTCAGCTAGGACCGTCGTTATGCGCGTGACCATGATCGGCGCCGGATATGTCGGGCTCGTCTCGGGCGCCTGCTTTGCCGATTTCGGTCACCAGGTCACTTGCATCGACAAGGATGCCGGCAAGGTGGCCGCGCTCAAGCGCGGCGAAATTCCGATCTTTGAGCCGGGACTCGCCGACCTCGTCGCGGCCAATATGCGCCAGGGCCGGTTGGAATTTGCCGTCGACACCGCGCGCGTAAGCGACGCCGAAGCCGTGTTCATCGCGGTGGGAACCCCGTCGCGCCGCGGCGACGGCCATGCCGATCTGAGCTTCGTCTACGACGCGGTGCGGGAGGTCGCGCCGCAGCTTCGTGCCACCGCGGTCGTCGTCACCAAATCCACCGTGCCGGTCGGCACCGGCGACGAGATCGAGCATATCCTCCGCCACAAGCGTCCCGATGTCGAGATCCAGGTCGTCTCCAATCCGGAATTCCTGCGCGAAGGCGCCGCGATCCAGGATTTCAAGCACCCCGACCGCATCGTGGTCGGCAGCGACGACAGCCGGGCCCGCGCCGTGCTCGCGGAAATCTACCGGCCCCTTTATCTGAATACGCCGCCGATCATCTATGTCAGCCGGCGTACCGCCGAGCTGATCAAATACGCGTCCAACGCCTTTCTCGCCACCAAGATCACCTTCATCAACGAGATTGCCGATCTGTGCGAAGCGGTCGGCGCCGACGTGCAGGAGGTGGCGCGCGGCATGGGGCTCGACAACCGCATCGGCGGCAAATTTCTGCACGCCGGACCCGGCTTCGGCGGCTCTTGTTTTCCCAAGGACACCAGCGCGCTGATCAAGACCGCACAAGACCGCGGCGTGGCGTTGCGCATCGTCGAGACCGTGTTTGCTGTCAACGAGCAGCGCAAGCGCGGCATGGCGCGCAAAGTCGTCGCCGCGCTCGACGGCTCGGTGCGTGGCAAGATCGTCGCCGTGCTCGGCCTTACCTTCAAGCCGAACACCGACGACACCCGCGACTCGCCGGCGATCCCGTTGATCACTGCGCTGCGTGACCTCGGCGCGACGGTGCGCGGCTACGATCCGGCGGGCATGGAACAGGCCAAGCCTCTGTTGCCGGACGTCCACTATTGCAGCAGCGCCTACGACGCCGCCGCAGGCGCCGACGCCGTGGTCATCGCCACCGAATGGGATCAGTTCCGCGCGCTCGATCTGGCGCGGCTCAAGGGCGTGATGGCACGGCCGGTGATCGTCGACCTGCGCAACATCTATCGCACCGACGAAATGACGCGGTTGAAGTTCCGCTATGTTGCGGTCGGGCGGACCGGAATGAACTGAGCGCCAAACAACTGCGTGACGTCATGCAGGATTCACGATTTCGAATAAATCCGCTAGCAGTTGAGCCTGGCGAACACTCGGTCACTGATTGCTAGTCTTAAAATCCTGTTAGCGTTAACGGGAAGAAGGTCCAACGTACAAATTGGTTTTCTTTTTGCGATCGGCTTGCCGGTTATTAAACCGTTGCCAAATTTATTGGCGATCTAAACTGATTTGAAAGAGCGATGTGAGATGCATTCATGACCCGAGGTTCATTCAAACGAAATTGGTACAACGGGGAGACGGATATGGACGGGAACGACCACATGGCGGTGGATCAAAGAGGGGTGCTCGTCGCCGAGCTCGAAGCGGCAATCACACGCGGCACAAACCAACGGCGTAACGAGATGCTGACGCGTGTCACTGACCTTTTCATCGGTGGGGCTGGGCGATTTTCAGACGAGAAAATTGAGCTCTTTGATGATGTTATGATGAGGCTCGCTCTGGCAACGGATGCCTCTGCGAGATCAATGCTTGCACGCCGTCTTGCCTCGGCAGATAGGGTCCCGTTCAATGTTGCACGACAGTTGGCCAAAGATGATGACATCATGGTAGCTAACCCAATTCTAGTTCATTCAGACCGGCTTGACGACGATAGTCTTTTGCAAATTGCTTCCAGCAAAGGCCAAGAACATCTGCTCGCAATCGCGCAGCGAAAAACGGTAACTGATTCCGTTGTTGAAGTGCTTATTGAACGCGGCAACATCGAGGTTCTTCAGGCTCTTGCCGATAACCGCGGAGCTAAGCTGTCTGAGACCGCTATTGCGCAACTTGTCAATCGCAGCACCAAGGACGATGCCCTTGCCACTAGCGTCGGTTCGCGGCCAGAGATCCCTCATCACTTGTTTCAAAAGCTACTGACGATATCGTCTGAGGTCGTCCGCGCGAAATTTATCGAAGTGAATTTGCCAGTCAAAGTCGAATTTAGCTGCGTCGAGCCCCATTTCGTGTTTGCTGGGAGCGGACAGCCGTTACTGGCAGCATAGCTTTTTCATGCAGCCCGTTCTTGACGGTGGCAAATAGCTTGCCGGATTCACCGTGCACGCGACGATGCCGGAATTCTTTAGACGTTAGACCCAGCGTGATGGCAGCTTACCCCAGATAGGGGCGCCTGAGCTTTTGGTCGATGCCGCCGCTTTCGATATTAGGTTAGGCGCGTGAAAATCATAAAAACCGCCCAGCTAGGATTGATCAACAAAAAAATGACGTGATCGTCTTTCGCTTTGTGCGCCAGCTTATCAGGCCGATTAATCCCAAGCCGGTAGCGAACAGCGGCAAACTCGGCGAAAGTGGCGCGGCAGAGCTACGCGTTATCGACGACTGATTAAGCTGAATTTCGACGACCATATCATCGAAATCACCATCGCCACCCTGCCAGATGTCTTTCAGAAGTGCGTAAGCGATATCTGTATTGGCGCCGTCTATGAGAAATCCAAGTCCAACATTAACTCCAATAGGGCCCCCGTTAACTGCCGTTCCGTCGGGCGCATCGTACGCAGTGCTATTAAAAAGAAATGGGACCAACCCGGAACTCGGCAATGAGGTTGTCACGGTGTAAGATGCGCCGATCGCCGTTGCCGCGACGCTTCCTGATGTGTGATTTTGAAACTGCGGGATGCTGCTATAAGTAAATGACGCTTCTGCCTGATTGGTATAGGCTGCCTCAAATCCCAAGAAGGTATAGGTCAATGATACCGGACCCCCCGCGCCGCTCACGGCGAGGCCTGCCCCGCTTGCGGTCGGTGCCGTAAAGGTCATCGGATTCGGAGAGTAGGGCGACGAACCGTTTGCACCGTAAAAGATGTCTATGACTGTTCCCGGGCCGCTACCTGAGAAGCCTTGCGGAGTGCCACTCCAGTTTGGATCGAAATTCGATGGCAATGTGTATGATTGGGCCGTTCCAACAATATCAAAAGATGCGGCACTAGCGCGCCCCGCTAAAAGCAGGCAGGTCAATACTCCCACTATCAGGGGAGACAAACAGATGCGCGGCGACAAAAGGAGGGTCATAGCTTAGACCTTATCGAGGATGCCGCGCGCTAAGACATACTGTGCTGGTAAATCGGCGATAGCAAGAGACAGGAAGACGTTTTAAAGGAACGCGGTCCATATGGTTAATCGTGGTACAGCCGTCAGCCGGAGACTTTATCTCCGAAGCGGTGAGCATCAGCTGCAATGTCGCAACCACTGGATCGTGGATTGTGCACTAAGGCACGGATCCCCGCATCCACGGACGACAATGCCCCTGGTTTCCCTGCCACGAGGATAACCGTGGCCGGCCCACTAGCCTATCGCATGCGGTGACGTCGACGGCCGAATTTGGCCTAGTTTTCGCGCATTGAGCGCATGAGTTGATCGTGCAACGGCTTGAGCAGATAGGCCAGCATCGTGCGCTCGCCGGTCTCGATATAGGCCTCGACCGGCATGCCCGGCGTCAGCCTGACTTCGCCAAGCTGCTTAATCTGGTCGTTGGTCATGGCGATGCGCACCGAATAATAGGTGCGGCCGGTCCGCTGATCAGTGGTGGTATCGGCGCCCATGCGCAGCACCTTGGCGTTGATCTCGGGCGTCGTGCGCGCGTTGAATGAGGTGAAGCGCAGAACGACCGGCTGGCCTACCTGTACTTCCTCGATGTCCTTGGGATCGACCTTGACTTCGACCTGGAGCTTGTCGTCCTCGGGCACGATCATCATGATGGGGTCGCCGGCGGTGATGACGCCGCCGACGGTATTGGCGGTCGACTGGAACACGATGCCGTCTTGCGGCGCGCGGATGTCGGTGCGCTTGAGCTGATCCTCGGCAGTAATCTTGCGTTCGACATATTCGCCGATCTTGCTGTCGGTCTCGCGCAGCTCCTTGGCGACGTCGCTGGCGAGATCGGCATCGACCTGAATGATCTGCAGCTGCGTTTCGGCGATCTTGCCCTTGGCCTCGGCCACCTGGGCGACGAGCTGGCCGCGGGAGCCTTCGAGCTGGGCTTGGTCGCGTTCGAGGTTCGTGAGCCGACTGAACTGAACGAGGTTTTTCTGCCACAGATCGCGCACACCTTGAAGTTCCTGCTCGGTCAACGCTATTTCTCTGGTCTTAGCGGTCTGTTGTGCGGTGAGCCCGGCGATTTCCTGCTGCAATTGCGTGATGCGCTCCTGCAGCTGCTTTTTCTGGCCGGTGCGGTCTTCGCGTCGCAATTCGAACAGCTTGCGCTCGCTGGCCAGCGCGTTGCGCACGCCGGGATTATCGGTAAGGTCAGTGAGTTCTTTCGGCACAGCGACAGAGCCGGCACCGTTAAGCTCTGCAACGAGCCGCGCCTTGCGTGCATAAAGCTCGGTGAGGCCCTTCGTAACGATAGCCAGATTGGCGCGCGTCACCGTCTCATCGAGCTGGATGAGAATTTGCCCGGCCTTCACGTGATCGCCGTCATGCACGAACAATTTACCGACCACCCCGCCCGTGGGATGCTGCACTTTCTTGATGTTGGAATCGACCACGACGTCGCCCGGCGCGATCAGTGCGCCGGAGATTTCGGCGGTCGAGGCCCAGCCACCAATGCCGAACGTCAAAAACGCCACAATCGCACTGCCCACGAAAATATGGCGGCGCAGTGAGCGATGAGCGCCAGAGTGAGTCCGAGAGCTAAGGCGAAGGCGCGCCTGCTCGATGGGATGAATGGGGCTTCCAATTGTGCCTATCATCCAACCGATCCGCGCTCTGGCACCACTTTCAGAGCCCGTGCCGATGGGGGCTGCTGTGTCACTCGGGTGAGGATTTCCTCCTTGGGTCCGAATTGCTGCTGGCGGCCCTTGCCCATGATGAGAATATAGTCGACCCCCGCGATCGCGCTCGGGCGATGCGCCACCACCACGGCGATGCCGCCGCGCGCGCGCAGGCCGAAAATGGCGCGGGTCAGCGCTTCGTCGCCTTCAGCATCGAGATTGGAATTGGGCTCGTCGAGCACGACCAGGAACGGATCGCGATAAAGCGCCCGCGCCAGCGCGATACGCTGCGCTTGGCCGGCGGACAGCGCGCTGCCCTGTTCGCCCACCATGGTTTCGTAGCCGTCGGCAAGATTGATGATGAGATCGTGGACGCTGGCGGCCTGCGCCGCGGCAATGACGGCGTCGGCATCCGGCGGATCCTCGAACCGGGCGATGTTCTGCGCCACCGTGCCGTTGAACAGTTCGACGTCCTGCGGCACGTAGCCGATGTGGCGGCCGAGCGCCTCGGGCGACCATTGATCGAGCGTCGCGCCGTCGAGCCGGACGGAGCCGCGCAGCGGCGTCCAGACGCCGACCAGCGTGCGCGCCAGCGAGGATTTTCCCGAAGCCGTCGGGCCGATCACGCCGAGCGCCTTGCCCGCAGTGAGCGTGAAATTGACGTCCTGGCAGACGATCCGCTGAAGACCGGGCGGGGCGACGGCCGTGTTCTGCACCACGAGCGTGCGCGCCGGAGGCTTCAGCGCCATTGGCTCGCGCATTGGCGGCAAATGGCCGAGCAATCGCGACAGCCGCTGCCAGCTTTGCCGCGCCCCGACAAAGCCGCGCCAATTGGCGATCGCTAAATCTACCGGGGCGAGCGCGCGGGCGCTGAGAATGGACGCGGCGATCATGATACCCGGTGTCGACTCCTGATCGATCACCAGCCAAGCGCCGACCGCCAGAACCGCGGATTGCAGCAGCATCCGCAGCACCTTGGAGAACGCGCCGAGGCCGCCGCCGACATCGCTGGCGCGGCCGCTCGACGCCACAAAGTTGTGATTGAGATCGCGCCAATGCTTGGAGATGCGGCCGGCCATTCCCATCGCGGTGATCGCTTCGGCGTTACGGCGGCTCGCTTCCAGAAGCGCATTGCGCGCCACCGCAAATTGCGCGGCACTGCGTGTTGGATGGCGCGTTTTGACCTCGGTGATGACGGTGAGTGTGATGAGGATGACGGCGCCAATTAGAGCAGTCAGTCCGAGAAGCACGTGGAAGAGAAAACAGACCGCGAGATAGACCGGCATCCACGGCAGATCGAAGAAGGCAACCGGCCCGCTCCCGGAGAGGAAGCCGCGCACCGTATCGAGATCGCGGATCGGTTGGGTACCTTCGCCTTTCATCCCCAGTTTAAGGGGGAGGCGGACGATCGCGTCGTAGACTCGCCCGCTCATGGCCTCATCGAGGCTATCACCGATCCGCACCAGGATGCGGCTCCTGATCATATCGATGACTCCTTGCGCGCCGTAGAGTCCGGCTACCAGGATCAGTAGCACCACGAGCGTCGGCACGCTGCGACTGGGCAATACTCGATCGTAGATTTCGAGCATGAACATCGCGCCGGAGAGCATCAGGACATTGCTCATCCCGGAAAATAGCGCGATGGCGATAAAAGCCCGCCGGCAGGCGCTGAGCGCGACGGCAAGTTCAGAACTCGCGGACTGCTGTCGTGGCGGGCCGAAAGCGTGGGTCATAGACCGCATCTGGAAGGGGCCGGTGATACGCCGCTATGCGGCAACGGGAAGAGCGGCAACCCCTCAAATTGCCGATCGTCTCGGCTTACCCTTGCGCGAATTACCTTGAATCCTAGGTTAGCACGCCGAGGCGTTATGTCGTCATGGTGGAAAAGCGGTAATTGGGCCCGCAAAGGGCCGCAACGTGATTGTTTTCAGCGAAAATCCCATGTTCCGCAGCCAGAAGCATGATAGGCGGAAGCCAGTTTTAAGGGACAATTTAGGTCAACAGCCGGTTTATTTGCCCAAAGCGTGTTCTTCTGCCAAACATCTGCGGTTCAATTGCGGACGCATCAGCGATGAGCAAACCAGCAATTTTAGGCTCGGTTTTGTCGCTTTTCGGAGCGTCGGTTTGGCTGTACGGCTACCTCGCCGTCGGCGTTCCGCCGCTCATCAATTGGCAGGCCCATACCCCCTGGTGGATTGCCGATTATTTGCCGAATTTTCAGGCCGAGATTGGCATGGCGATTATGTGTATTGGTGCGGTAGTCACCTATTGGCCCGCACGAAAGGAATAGAATCCGCATCGCGGCACTTTTCGACGAAGAAAAGCGATGGAGTCGCCGCCTGCACGATGGAATTCAGGGGAGTCCCCGGCGCTGCGCCGCGCCCGGACAGCGCCGGGGCCCGGTCCAGTGGCCGGTTTTCCCGTCCCCACTGTTCCGTGGGAACGGTAGTTCCATACCCAGCCAGCCGAAAGAGGCGCTGGAATCATTCCACATTGTTTTTTGCGTTGGATAGTGTGCTGGCGGTCACATCCTCGTCGCCCAGCGTCGGCTAGGCTCATTGTGCCAGGGGGCGTATGTCTCCGCTTTCGCCGCGCCTAGTGGGGGACAGACGACGAGCTGGTGGCGGCGCGTCAAGCCAAAAAGCTTGCTCGCGCCGCTCTCTATTTCTGCGCGTCCTTCAACGCCGACATTCCAGGTACGGACGTGATGCTTGCGCGACGATAGGTGAGCCAGCGATCACCCTCAGCGAGTGGCAGCACTTGCTGGCATATCTCGCAAGTGGGCTCAGCCGCGGGACGCACGTGGTGACGCTCGATTTCAAAAAGCGTTCTGCAGGTCGGACATGAATAGAGCGTGACCGCGTCAATCACAGTGTCGCTCCGATCTCATCGAAGCTCATGTGTGCCGAATTGCGTCAAAGCCAAGTTGACGGCAGGCGATTGCAGTCATCCTCGGCATACCCGCCTATCAGCTCCGGCCTGTGATGCGCCACGATCCGCAGCTTGGTCAGAATACGAACCACCTCCTCTGCCATTTCCTCCGGCGAACTGCTCAGTGTTTGCAAGTGGATTTCTGGACTCTGCGGCGGCTCATAGGGAGCATCAATGCCCGTGAAGTTCTTCAATTGGCCGGCTTTTGCCTTGGCATAGAGCCCCTTGGGATCACGCTCGATGCACGTCGCGATCGGCGTATCGACGAAGACTTCGATGAATTCGCCCGGATCGACGAGGTTTCTTATCATGTCGCGTTCGGCGCGATAGGGCGAAATGAACGAACACAGCACAATCAAGCCGCTCTCAGCCATCAGCTTGGCCACCTCGCCGACACGGCGAATATTCTCGACCCTGTCGACTTCGGTAAAACCAAGGTCGCGGTTGAGGCCGTGGCGTACATTGTCGCCATCAAGCACTGTTGTGTGATGGCCTCTGGCAAAAAGCTCCTGGTCAACAATATCGGCGACGGTTGACTTGCCAGCACCGGACAATCCGGTGAACCAGATGATCGCCGGCCGTTGTTTGTTCAAGGCGGCACGCTCGGCCTTGCCAATTGATAGCGCTTGACGGTGAATGTTGGTGCCGCGCCGCAAACCGAAGGCGATCAGCCCGGTACCCACCGTGTGGTTGGTCAAGCGATCAACGATAGTAAATAAGCCGGTCTTGCGGTTTTGCTCGTACGGATCAAACGCGACAGGAACAGCCGTCGAAAGGTTGCAAAATGCAATGTCGTTCAAATGCAGTGTCGTCGCCGCAATGTGCTGACGGGTATTGACGTCAACCAGATGTTTTATTGCAGTGACGGTAATGGGTGTGGTCTTGGTGCCGATCCGAGCCAAATAAGATCGACCCGGCACCAGCGGTTCGTCACCCATCCAGATGATGTTGGCGGCAAACTGCTCGGATACTTCGGGCCGCGCCTTCGGACTGACCAGAACGTCGCCCTGCGCAAGGTCGAGCTCATCCTTGAGCGTGATCGTGATTGCGTCGCCTGCAGCGGCAGCAAGTATGGAACCATTGGCGGTACGAATCTCAGCCACGACTGACGGCCGCCCAGAGATTGCCTCGACAATGGGTTCGCCGACTTCAATTTGTCCCGAGGCGACGATTCCGACGTAGCCGCGAAACCCATCAGCAGGGCGATTAATCTGTTGCACCGGGAAACGGAACGGTTTTGGTACTCTATCACTGTCAACGTCAATCGTTTCCAAATATTGCTGCAAGCTCGGCCCGCGATACCAAGGTGTATTATTTGACATCGTCGTCACGTTATCGCCGAGATGTGCCGAGATCGGTACCGCCGCGATCGAGACAAAGCCGAGATCGTTGGCAAAGGTTCTATAATCGGTAACGATTCGATCAAACACTTGTTGCTGGAAACCGACGAGATCGATCTTGTTTACGGCAATGAGAACGTGACGGATGCCGAGCAGCGCGCAGATCAACGAATGCCGGTGGGTCTGGACCAGCGCCCCCTTGTGCGCATCAATCAGGATGATCGCGAATTGGGCGCTCGACGCGCCAGTGGCCATATTGCGGGTGAATTGTTCATGACCCGGTGTGTCGGCGATGATAAAACTGCGCTTGGCGGTGGTGAAGAACCGGTGGGCGATGTTGAAGATATCGTTTGGCTCGCGTTTGGCCTGGCCATCCACAAGTGGCAAGTTTAATTTTTCATCGGACGTACCTTGGCGCGCCAACTCCTGCGCCAGTACGCTTATTTGATCATCCAGGATAAGCGTCGAGTCATGTAGAAGCCGGTCGATCAGTGTCGACTTGCCATCATTAACAGAACCGCAGGCGATAACGCGCAGCAGACCCTTAGGGGTCTTTGCCTCGCGGAACAGCTTTGGTGCAATCCGGTCCATGTAAAAGTTCCTCAGCGCTTTTTGTCGATGCTGCTTTATTGTTTCGATCGGTCAGCCGGTCTTTTCAAAGACGCCGGCCTTCGCGTTGCTGCGATGATTCGGATCCCGCCGGCCCTGCCGCGATCGTGCCGTGAGCTGTGTCGAAGCGCGTGACGACGTCGCCGATGATTTCAAGGGGCTGGGGCTCAAGGCGCGTGAAGCGTCTGGGAAGCACGCGAGCACTACGGACGACCGTTAATTCAAGCATAGTCAGCTCTACTCTAGACGCAAAAAGCCCACGCATCTGGAACTTCGGGCGCCCGCGCTTAGCCGTGGCCTTTTGCTAAATGCTGTAGATGAGTAAGGCAAGCGCGAAAAAACGAGTGCAAGCGGAGACCTATGTAAACGCTTGAAAATTCACCGTTTCCGATGGGAATCTCATTAATGATGATGGTTACTTCGTTCGCTTACGATGCCGCGGCTCGGCGATGGTTACATGGGT
This sequence comes from uncultured Alphaproteobacteria bacterium, assembly GCA_963791925.1. Classification (GTDB taxonomy): domain Bacteria; phylum Pseudomonadota; class Alphaproteobacteria; order Rhizobiales; family Xanthobacteraceae; genus BOG-931. The sequence goes on from CAWBUA010000001.1 coordinate 178,018, forward strand.
CGCGCGCGCCGCTTCGGGGTTCAGCCGCAGTCCAGGCATCGCAGGCTGGCAGTCAGCATGCCTTTCAGTACAGACGTACCACCGCCTATGGGATGCGCCCAAGACTGACACGTTTGGCACTGCGGTCACGATTAGCTTGGCCGACGCTGTCGACTGGAATTTCGTTCCGCAAATTCAAGTTGGTGTACCCGGCACGTCAATTGGCACTCCTTTGCCAGCCGCTCTGCCGTTGTTTGCTGGTGACATCCGCGTACTGGGCCTGTTCGGCGCGGAAGCGGCGAAAGTCCCGGCCAAAGAATAGAAACAATCGTCCGCTGCGCGGCGCCCTTGCTGCAATCGGGTCGGCTGCTTCGCGCTTGATGTGCAGCGCAATTGCGTGCGCCTGCGACGCTAATCCTTCCCCGCACCATTATCGGAATTGGTGTCAGAACATGGCCAAACACGTCGAAGTACTTCTAACGCTAGGCCCTCGAATGGCTCATTCAGCCTCCCGGGGTTCTGGTCCAGAAAGTCGACGATTGCGGCTGCCATTTGCTTCATTGTGATCTTATCCGGAACGCAGGACTGCAGCTTCTCGCTCTGCATGCCTGGCGCACCCCAATCCAGGGCTTCAATCTCGCCGAGACAAATGCCGACGAGCTGCGCGTTTTCCGAAGTCGAAGTAGCGTCAGTTGCAATAACCCTGCAAGCCGCAAGAAGATCATTTCCGCTGTACCATCGCTCCAAAGCGTGGGCTGGACAGGCAAGCAAGGCGATAGCGATACTCGTGAAGAAACTAACCCGTGTCACTTCCTGAGACCTCCTCCGGCACAGAGCGCCTGCCGAGATAAGGCGCGGCCAGTTGAATTCACTTCTTCCGGGCTGAGATTCGCTTTTTAAGGCGGACTCCCGGACCTTCGCCGTTTTCGTCAATGAATATTACCCCGGCGGCCTCGAGCGCACGCCGAACAACCTCAAGCGTCGCTGGACGCGGCTGACTTATCCCCGCCTCCAACTGGTGGATTGTCACAATTCCCACTTTGGCTCTGCTCGCGAGCTCCTGCTGAGTCCAGCTAAGCAAGCCGCGAGCTGCTCTACATTGCTCTGGGGCCAACATGAAGACAGTTTGGCCGTCGCGGGCGAATTCTACAATTACATAAAAAATCTATTGACAGCTCTATGCATATATAGTATATGTTTTGATAAATTATAAATAGAGAAGAAGTATATGCATCAGGTTGATAGGCGTCGCTTCATCGGCAGCTCGGGCTGAATGCAGCCAGCTCACGACGACGACGTGATCGAACAACAGCCTATTTCGCTGCGATGCACTACCGCTTTTCTCGCATCGCACCTCAGGCCCGGCCTGGCAAATTTCGCACCGCGTATCTCTACCTCTCGCAGGGTTCTGTTGAAGCTTTTATCAATTTCATAATTCCGGCCGTCAATTCGATGGCTGCGTGGATCGCCGCATTGCCTGAAGCGACCGTAAGTTTAGATCCATTCTCAATATGAACGGCGGTGAAACCAAATGGGGCTTGGCCTTCAAACCTGAAGGCCACAGCATCGAATGTACAATCTATAAATTCAATCCCGTCTACCTGGACAGTTTCATTTCTAAAAGTCTGTTGTCGAACATGCCTTAGCGGAAAGTCTGCACGAAAATTGGACGTAGATACTAACTCGACCGGCTTGGCTGCGTCGGTGGGCGATTGTGGGATTGTTTGCAGCACACGTCTCCCAATCGTGACCAGCAATGACCGTTGTTCTGTTTCGGAGAGCCGCTTCAGGTCGTCGAAAGCGCGTTCGAACGTTCTTGCCAATATTTTATATTGCAAGCTTCGTTTTTGTTCAGTCATCCCTTCGCCTTTGCTGTGGCTTTCGTCTTCCGCTTCCTACGCCAACCGAACAAAACGGCTCCCGGCGCTTGTGGCTGACTTGGTTACTCGTCAGGTCGCCGTGATCATTGCCGGTGGCAACCCCGGTCAGGCGATTACGGAACCGATTTCGTGCCGCCGGAGCTAATTGTGGTGGTGCGACTGGAACTGCCGGAACGTGATTCTGACGTCTGGAAATGGTTCGCTTCTGGTGCGAGCACGGCCTTGTCTTTTGGAATATTGTTAGAATGCATGAGGCGCATTAAAGTAGCACAAGTGAGCGCGCTGGAGCCATTAGAATGTCGACACGAATGTGGAAGAAAATCCTAGTCGCCGCCATCACCGGAGTTGCCTTGAGCGTCGCGGCTGCCTGATTAACTTCACCTTCGACACATCCACTGCCCGGGGTACGATGGTGTTTGACAAGACCGGTAACATCGCCGGCGGTATCAAAGTCATAGGAAATTACACTTACGATTTTACCTACCCTTCCTGGAGTCAGCCGAGCCAGTACCCAGTTATTTGTGTCTTGGGACCGCCACAATTGGCTGCATTCGGTTCCCGCGTCTCGTCGCTCCTATCAGACGCGCCAGGGCGTTCTATACGAGGCGCCGATTGGTGCCAGGGTGTCGCCCGCGGCGGATTGCATGTGCGGCGTCCGGGAGGGTCGATGCGGCTGAGGGACGACGCCCCTACTGTCCTTTCATAGGCCGCACCATGTCCTAAGGTAATTTAAGCGACGTTCGTGATTGTCCTGGACCTTGAGCAGCTCTTCGAGAGACGTGAGAGCCTCCGTCACATCGCCTCCAGCGCGTTGTAGTCCAAGTATGAACCGGCGCTGCCGTTCAACGCGTTCCTGATTATGCTTTTGCAATTCTTCAACCTCCGCGAGGGCTTCTTCATCTGTCTTTCGGATCATGCGGAGGTTCGCCTGCTTGAGCAATAAGATCGCCTTCTTAATATGCAATAGAAAACGAGCGCAAGGCAACTATCGCGCAAGCTGCCGACCCTAAAAGGAACTCGATGGAAAAACGCATCGACGGCCTGGCCTTTTCGTAGGCCGCCTTGAGGTCGTGGATGTTCAATATCTCGCGCCGGCCCCGGCGGCTTTGGCAAAACGAACGAGCAAGGCCTTTTCCTCGGCCAAGGTCATGTTCTCGCGCTGGCGTCCGCCGCTTGGCTTGGATTTGAGCGCCTTGAGCCCGCCGCCGTCATAGGCCACATATCCGCCCGGTTTACCGTGCTCAGCGACACGCCCATCGCTTCGGCAATCGCAGGCTGTGTCATTTCGCTTTCGCGCAGCAGCACCATCTGGATGCGCTGGCGCAGCGGGAGATTTCCTTTCCAGCGCAGCGCTGTCTTCAATCGACGGACTTGGCCTTTGGTGCATTTGACCATCTGTTCCCTCCGAATCAGATGGTCCCAGCGAATCACACCTCGCCTCGAAGGAGAAACCCCCGTCCCATGTACGCCGCCAAGAACCGCGACAATTCCGATTCAATCAGCTATGGAAGCGGTATCAGAATCCTCGCCTGCCTGGGTGATCGGTAGATCGTGCTTACGGTCGGTGTGCGGACGTTAATGTTTGCGACAATCGGCGTTTGATTCAGACCGCTAGCGAATGAGATCGGTCGTGAGGAGACCAAGGTGGACTCGGGAGGTCAAGGACGTGACTATTCGGCTTTCCATGAATCGGGGAACTGCTTACACAAGCACCGGCAAGATGTGAAAGCGTGCGATACCGCTGTGCAACGGGCATTCGCTTCAGCAATTGTCTGCTATACTTTGGAAAAATACTGAAGAGACTCTCGGGGTCGCTTTAATGCGAAATACAAAGTCACCACTTTTTCGAACACGCCGTGCAGTTGAACGCTATTTTGGCGGTAGGACGATCAAATGTTTACCTTGTGGGAGACGGCTTAGGCGCCTTTCGTTTCATCTTGCCGTCAAGCATAGTGTGACGACAGACGAATACAAGAGCCGGTTCGGCCTTCCTTGAACTCGGGGGCTGACATCCGCGACATCGCACGCCAATTCGGGGTGGAATAATGAGCGGAAAGCGAAGGCGAGCAGGCTCGCGCGCAAGAGCCGATTTTTCAAATTAGCGCATCATTCGTCGCGCCGCGAGGCGGCTTTGTTCCTGAAGTTGGAAAAGGCGAGGAATTTGGGTGCTAACGCCGTCGGCTTGGGTAAAGAATTTGACTCAAGCGTGCGCGTTTTGTTTAACCAAGGCCTTACAGACGCCGCTATCGCACGGATACTCAAAGTCAACAGAACGACCGTAAATCGGCGCACTAAGAGGTGGCGCGGCCGTGAGCGGTGATAAGATGCGCGTGGCCTGATGCGGCGCCATAGCTAGAGCATATTTCAGCTGCCTTGAATGGGGGGATTCCTTTCAAATTATGAATGCGGGAGTCTAGCGGCATTGATTCGATTTGTGGAGGGATCGATGCCGAAACCTTGTTCACTGGACTTGCGTACGCGGGTGCTGCGAGAGGTCGAAGCGGGCGCATCGCGACGCGAGGCAGCTGAATGCGTTGAGGTGAGCGCCGGCTCCGCGATCAAGTGGATGCAGCGCTTAAACGAAACCGGAAGCATTGCGGCCAAGCCGAGCGCAGGCAGCATCTCGCCGCTGGAGACGCACGCGGCCGTTTTGCTGGGGCTGATTGCCGAGCAGCCGGATTTGACGCCGGATGAAATCGTCGCGGTCATGCACAAGCGCCGGATCGCCGGCAGCCGCAGCGCGGTATGGCGGTTCTTCAAGCGGCACAATGTCAGCTTCAAAAAAACCATCTCGGACAGCATCCGCCTGTGGGCGTAGAAACGGTTGAGGTCTATCCTCTTGGTGGAAAAGGGAGCGGCCGACGGCTTTTTGGTGGCAGTGGCATGGTACCCTCGAAAAAAACTCGAGTATGGGGCGTCAGATATTCAACACATGCAGAAGGCGTTGACCGAAATGAACGTGCAGCTCCACGACAGCTATCGCCTAAAAGAAACCGAAACGAAATCGGAGAAAAGAGCGTGAGGCCCCCGCTCCGAGCAGCCGCCAGTCGCTCCCTCGCTACGCGCTATGGCTTGCTTCACATCTGAAGAGACAAGGGGGGCAAATCCTCATGCCGCCAAGGGGTCGATTTCCGGATGTCGCTTGACGCAGCTACGGTGAGCGCCTGGAAGCTTCAAGGACATCTGGGATTAAAAACACCTTTTCCGCGCCAGAAACTCGCCCGCGAATCTGCCAATTTTCGCCTTTGCGGCAGGTTCGGATATGGCACCTCCGTCGGGGGAGGGGCCACTCCGGGCGGCCATTTTCTTGTGAGGCGCGTAGGCTCGGTAGTGCTCCGGGGCGACGCGACGTGTCCTAGGCACGTTGCGCCGTTCTCTTTCGCGTCTATTTCTGTCGCTTGAATGAGAGCCTGTCGGCTTGATGACTGGGCGCGACAAGCCATGCCAGCTATCGGGTGGCGGACATTGCTCAAATAGGCAAAAACAACCGCTTTTGAGTCCGTTGCAGAAGTGGCGGCTGCAGACGTCGCGGCCTGTTATTTAAACACGCCATCGCGACGTTCAAGCAATCTCTCTTTGGTGATCCCGACTGATTGGAACGCGCCCTGATACCAATTGCTTGATTTCAATTTCGCACTCCTACCCCCAGTTTTCTTCTTCTTGCTCGCGGGCACTTTGGATTTAGCGGCACCTGCTTTAGTCAAATTGCCCTTGGACATTTGCCCCCCACTATCGAACGTTGCACAGCACAGGAAACAATTCTACGCATTTTATATTTTATCTAGTTCGGCCTCAATATAGCGCAGGCGCTCCTCGTAACTACGGATGCGGCCATCTTATACCAGCTCCATAACGGATTGAATCGGGCAGTCTTCTGCGCTGAGAGCGGAAGGCAGGGGAATTGTTTTCGAGGCGCTGAGTGTGATTCGCTTGGCTATCTGATTCGGGGAAAACAGATGGTCGAATGCAGCAAAGCCGAGGTTCGGCGGCTCAAAACCGCGCTACGATGGAAGATCACGGCCGGACAGCGCCAGCGCATTCAAATGGTGCTGTTACGCGAGAGCGGGATGACGCAGGGCGCGATTGCGGCAGCGATGGGTGTATCGCTGAGCACGGTGAACCGCGCGCACATGGCCTATGCTCACGGTGGCATCAAGGCGCTTAAGCCCAAGCCGAATGGCGGACGCAAGCACGAGAACATGACCGTGGCGACGGAAAAGGCCTTGCTGGCGCGCTTTGCCAAAGCTGCCGGCGCCGGCGAGATGTTGAACATTCACGATCTCAAAGCGGCCTATGAACAGGCGATCGGGCATGTGACCAGCGACAGCACGGTGTACAATCTCTTGCACCGGCAGGGCTGGCGCAAGCTGATGCCGCGGCCGTTTCATCCCAAGCGCGACCTCGCGGCGCAAAAAGCTTTTAAAAAAACGGCTTTCCTGATGCAGTGAGGCAGGCTCGGCGGGCGGCCAAGAGGCGCGGTCGGCATCTGCGCATCATGTTCGCCGATGAAGCGCGCTTCGGCCGCATTAATCGGCCACGGCCATGCTGGGCGCCGATCGGAACGAGACCAGCGGTCGCCGCTCAGCTCATTCGCGAATACATCTATTTGTACGGCGCAGTCTCTCCAAAAGACGGAGTTTGCGTCTATCTGATCATGCCGACGTCGAACACCGCCTGCTTTCAGGCCTTCCTCGACGTGCTGGCGCGCAGGTTCGCCCGCCAGGACATCCTTTTGGTTCTCGACGGCGCGCCCAACCATCGCTGTGGCCAACTGACCCTTCCCGACAATATCAAGCTCTTGTACCTTCCACCGTATTCGCCCGAACTTAATCCAAAGGAAAATCTCTGGGATGAAATCCGCGAGAAAATCTTCAAGAATTACGCGCTGAAATCCATCGACGCCGTGCGCGCTAAACTCAAACAGGCCATCCTCTACATCGAGCACAACCGCAAACTCGTCCGCTCCATCACATCCTTTCCATATATCGCCAACTCACTCTGATGTGGAGTTGGTATTAGATTGACCAAGTCCCCACGCCGAACCTGCTGGAAGCGTCAACCAATGCACCTCAAACGGTCCTCACATTCTCGATCGCTCGATCATGCCATCCAAAACGGCTTGCAGACTTCGATGCTAACATGGTGGCGTGACACGCCGATATCCTGCAAGGCTCGGTCACTGAAATTCGTTAGCTCGCGGCGCAGGGTTGCGCGCCTTAGCCATGTTCCGATGCTCTTGGCCTGCTGTTTGATCGTGGTCATGGCGCCCCTAGGGTTGCATAACCAAATTATTCCCGGCTCCTGCCGAATGTGACATCCGGCACAAAAATGGTATCCCTCCGCCGAGCATCGCCTTGTTTGGGCGCGTCGAGTCGGTGAACACATAGGCGTATGACTGAGCATACGCCTATTTTGCCGGTTTCGCGGCTTGAGGTAATTTCGACAGGTGCACGGCGGCGCTGGACCCTGGCGGAGAAGCAGCGGATCGTAGCTGAGAGCTATAGCGCGCCGGTATCGGCGACGGCGCGGCGAAATGGCCTGTCGGCGAGCCAATTGTTCACATGGCGGCGACTTGGGCGGGAGGGACGGCTTGGCGACGCGGCTGAGGCGAGCAGGTTTGCGCCGGCCGTTATCGCCGACGATGGCCCATCGAGCGGCCCAGAACAGGTAACGGCCATTGAGCCGCCGGCATCGTCGAAGTGTCTGGCCGTGGCGCCGGGCCGGATCGAGATCGTGCTGAGGTGCGGCCATCGCGTGCTTATCGACAATGGGATTGATGCCGCAGTTCTGGCGCGCATTTTGGCACTGCTTGGGCGCGCATGATTACGCTGGCGAACGGCGTGCGCGTGTGGCTGGCCACCGGCCATACGGACATACGCAAGGGCTTTGCGAGCCTGGCGTTGCTGGTTCAGGAGGTGCTGCGGCGCGACCCACTGAACGGTCATCTGTTTTGCTTCCGAGGACGCCGGGGCAACCTGCTGAAGGTGATCTGGCATGACGGCCAGGGCGCTTGCTTGTTCACGAAACGCCTGAAGCGGGGGCGGTTCGTGTGGCCGAGTCCGGCGGACGGCGTGGTGACGATCTCCTCGGCGCAGCTCAGTTACCTTCTGTCCGGCATCGATTGGCGCAATCCGCAGGAAACGTGGCGTCCAACTTCGGTCGGATGATGGTTTTGCTTTGCGGTTGCCGGCGAATATGATTCTGTCATTGCGTGACATCGCCATTTGAATCGCTGCCATCTGATCTTGCCGCTGCTCATGCGATGATCCTTGCCGAGCGTGCCGCCCGTCTTACGGCCGAGGCTGAGGCGGCCAATGTCAAGGCGGGCCTGTCGAGCACGGAAGCGCTGATCAGCTATCTCAAGCTCGAGATCGAGAAGCTACGGCGACAGCTTTACGGACACCGCTCGGAGCGCAAGGCGCGGCTGTTGGAGCAGATGGAGCTCCAACTCGAAGAGCTGGAGGCGGCGGCGACCGAGGACGAGCTGGCGGCCGAAAAGGCTGCGGCCGAAACCCAGACGGTGCGGTCGTTTGAGCGCAAGCGACCGACGCGTAAGCCGTTCCCCCAGCATCTGCCACGCGAGCGCGTCGTCATTCCGGCCCCGGAGTGCTGCCCCTGCCGCGGGTCGACGAAGCAATCGAAGCTCGGCGAGGATATCACCGAGACGCTGGAGGTAATCCCCCGGCAGTGGAAGGTGATCCAGACCGTGCGCGAGAAGTTCTCATGCCGGGAATGCGAGACGATCACGCAGCCGCCGGCGCCATTCCATGTGACGCCACGCGGCTTTGCCGGGCCCAACCTATTGGCCATGATCCTGTTTGAGAAGCTTGGCCAGCATCAGCCGTTGAACCGGCAAAGCGAACGCTACCGCCGTGAAGGCATTGACTTGAGCGTGTCGACGCTGGCCGACCAGGTCGGCGCCTGTGCGGCGGTCCTGCGACCGCTTTATGCGCTGATCGAGCGGCATGTTCTCGCTGCCGAGCGGCTGCAAGGCGACGACACTACCGTGCCGATCCTGGCCAAGGGCCAGACGATTAAGGGCCACATCTGGGTTTATGTCCGCGACGACCGGCCGTTTGCGGGCCGGGCGCCTCCGGCGGCCCTCTATTACGCCTCCCGTGATCGCCGGCACGAGCATCCGGGGCGGCATCTGCAAAACTTCAGCGGCATTCTGCAGGCCAACGCCTATAAAGCTACAACGAGCTTTACGATCCGTCGCGCGCTCCTGGCCCTATCACGTCGGCGCTGTGTTGGGCCCACGCCCGGAGACAGTTCTTCGAGCTCGCCGATATTGCTGCGAATGCGCGGCGTCGGAAGGGGACGGCCGCGATCTCGCCGGTGGCGCTGGAGGCGGTCAAGCGCATTGACGCGCTGTTCGGGATCGAGCGCGGCATCAACGGGCTTCTCGCCGACGAGCGCCTGCGCGTCCGCCAAAAGGACAGCGCGCCCCATGTAACCGCTTTGGAAGCTTGGCTGCGCGAGGAGCGATCCCGTTTGTCGCTCGCAGCCTCTGTTGCTCAGCCGATCGATTACATGCTCACGCGCTGGGACAGATTTGCCGGCTTCCTCAACGACGGAAAAATCTGCTTGACGAACAGTATCCCTCCGCCGGCGGCCGCCTGGCATTGGTCTCGGTGATGGAGATAGCTGTCTGAGGAGTGGCACGATGATCGTGTCCACTACCTGGATGATGGACACTATCTCTGATGTCGGTTGGCAATGGCGGTAATTTTGCGCCGGGTGAGCGCAGACGTCGATCCTGGACGCGGGACGAAAAGCGTCGGATCGTTGACGAGAGCCTTCAGGAAGGGGCATCGATCGCCGAGGTCGCTCGACGTCACGAGCTCAACGCCAATCTCTTGTTCACGTGGCGTCGCCAGATGGGCGTTGAGTTCGACTGAGCGGAGGGATCCGATGGAAATCGTTCCCGTGACGATTGCGCGGGGATTGGCCACGGAAGGGCATTGCCCGGACGCGGCCGGCCGGATGGAAATCGTTCTTTCGCAAGGCGACCGGATCATCGTGTGGGCTGATGTCGAGACGGCGGCGCTGGCGCGAGTTTTGAAGGCGTTATCGCGGCAATGATCCCGATTCCGAGCGGCGTCAGGGTTTGGATTGCGACTGGGCATACCGACATGCGGCGCGGCATGCAGGGTCTGGCGCTTCAGGTTCAGGAGAGTTCTGAACCGTGATCCCCATGCTGGCGATCTTTATATTTTCCAAGGTCGTCGCGGCGATCTCGCCAAGATCCTCTGGCACGATGGCATCGGGCTATCGCTATACGCCAAACGACTGGACCGCGGAAAGTTCATATGGCCGTCGGCATCAGGCGGCGCGGTGTCGATCTCGGCGGCCCAGATGGCGTACATGCTCGAAGGGATAGACTGGCGAAATCCGCAACTGACATGGCGGCCTAAAAGCGCTGGTTAGCGTGAGCGGATTGAGCCGAAAAAAATTGAGGCCGCGTGCATTTTAGGGCGCCTCAAATCACACGAACTATGATTCACTTCGTCTCATGGATGCCGCTCACGCCGTTCTTGCCCGAGAAAACGCCGCCCTGAAAGCGGCGCTGGCCGTTGCGCAGACCAAGGGCCTGGAAGTTGCGGCAGAACTGGCGGTCGCCCGGGCGAAAGCGTCGGAAGACATGGCGCTGATCGCCCAACAGAAGCTTCGGATCGTGAAACTGGAGCGTCAGATCTATGGGCAGAGGTCTGAACGCTCGGCGCGCCTGATCGATCAACTGGCGCTCGACTTCGAAGAGCTGCAGGCCAGCGCCACGGAAGACGAACTGGCGGCGGAGAAAGCGGTCGCCAGGACGACCACGGTCGCCGGATTTACGCGCAAGCGTCCGGAGCGCAATACATTCCCCGATCACCTTCCCCGCGAGCGCGTGGTGATCGATCCGCCGACGGCATGCGAGTGTTGCGGTGGCAGCCGCCTGCGCAAACTCGGCGAGGACATTACCCGGACGCTGGAGTCGCAGCCTCGCCAGTGGAAGGTAATCGAGACGGTGCGGGAGAAGTTCAGTTGCCGCGACTGCGAGAAGATCTCGCAAGCGCCGGCCCCGTTCCATGTCATCGCACGGGGATGGGCCGGCCCCAGTCTTTTGGCGATGATCATGTTCGAGAAGTTCGGCCAGCATCAGCCGCTGAACCGCCAGGCCGAACGCTATGCTCTCGAAGGCGTGCCGATTGCGCTGTCGACCATGGCGGATGCCGTGGGATCGGTCTGTACGGCGCTCGATCCGCTGCTTCGCCTTGTGGAAACTCATGTGATGGCGGCCGAGCGCCTGCATGGCGACGACACGACCGTGCCGGTTCTGGCCAAAGGCAAGACCGATACCGGGCGGTGCTGGGTTTATGTTCGAGACGACAAGCCCTTCGGCGGCGTCGGGCCGCCCGCGGCGATGTTCTACTACTCGCGCGATCGCCGGGGCGAGCATCCGCAGGCGCATCTGGCGGGATATGCCGGCATCCTGCAGGCGGACGCCTATGACGGCTACAACAAGCTCTATCTGGCGGATCGCAAGCCCGGCCCAGTCCGGGAGGCGGCGTGCTGGGTGCATGCGCGGCGCCCCTTCTTCGCCATGGCAGATCTCGAGGAGAACGCGCGTCGCAAGGCCGCTGGCAAAAAGGAGATCCTTCTATCGCCGATCGCGATTGAGGTCGTTCGTCGCATCGACGCCCTGTTCGAGATCGAGCGGTCGATCAATGGCAAGAGTCCTGAGGAGCGTCGGGCGGTCCGACAAAACTTGAGCCGACCGCTGGTCGATAATCTCCGGGTCTATATGCAGGAGCAGGCCGCCCGGCTCTCGCGTGGCCATGACCTGGTCAAGGCCGCCAATTACATGCTCAAGCGCTGGACTGCGTTCACCCGCTTCCTCGACGATGGGCGCATCTGCTTGTCAAACAATGCAGCGGAACGAGCGTTGCGCGGAATAGCCCTTGGAAGAAAGTCGTGGCTATTCGCTGGCTCCGACCGTGGCGGACAGCGCGCTGCCGCCATGTACAGCATCATCGTCACGGCAAAAATGAACGACGTCGATCCCCAAGCTTGGCTCGCCGACGTCCTCTCGCGCATCGCCACCCATCCCGCGCATCGGCTTGATGAACTGCTGCCCTGGCATTGGGCGAAACAAAGTCCGGCAATCTCCGCTCGTGCGGCCTGATCATGCACGTCAACAAAGTCTCTCACGTCACGACCATCGACCGCGTCGCGGCAGATCTCGGCGAAAGCGAAGACCGGCTGTTTGAGGTCGCCTGCGAAATGGACACCGAGGACGGCGTGATCTGGATCCGTGGGCGTGGCGAAGATGCCGTGATGGCGTTCACCGACTTCGGAATCGAGACTCTGATCGAACTGATAAAAATCCACAAAAACGATCCGACGCTCCAGGATCGGTAAAAAAGCCCGACTGCAATGCCCGCGGTCTACGCCGGATGGCTACGTGGCTCCAGCAATAGGCCAGCCGCAATGGAGATCTGCCTCGATGTAACCACGCAAACCCGCACGATGATTCAATCTGCCGCAGCGGGCACCCGCACCAACGGCACGGTGACGCGTCTCCAGTCGAGGCCCTCGAACAAGGCCTCGAATACTGCGCGCGACAATCGCATCACGCCATCGCGAATTTGCGGCCAGGTGAATTGGCCGTTCTCCAATCGCTTGTAGGTCAGCACCAGGCCGGTGCCGTCCCACACCAGGATCTTGACCCGGTCGCCACGCTTGGAGCGGAATACCACCGTCACCCCGGAATGCGGGTCGAGCCCGAGTTCGTTTTGAACCGTTGCCGCCAGGCCATCGTGACCGCGCCGAAAATCCACCGGGTGGGTCGCAATAACGATGGGCAGTCGTTGCCCGGGAACGATCACCGGCGCGCTTCCAGTGCAAATACGATCTCGGCGACCCTCAGCACCCATTCCATCCTCCGGCGTGACTCAGCCGCAGAATGAAACGCCGTCGCAGGCATCGGTAGTCCTCAAATCAATGGGGGCTAAGCTCCGCTTACTCTCGATCTCGAGCTTGAGATGGCTGATCAGCGCGTCCGTGCTCGACAGGCCTGCCTTGACATTGGCCGCCTCAGCCCCTCGGCCGCAAGACGGCAAGATGATGCTCGGCTGCTCGGCGGAGGGATACGACGGATCAGCCACTGTGCCAAAGCACCGCCGATGTACTAAAAGAGCTCCGCCTTTTGGAGGCGGAGCCCTAATATTTCGTACGTACGTCGAGTTGACCAATAGTCAGAACGGTTATGCAAGCGCTCCGAGGGAGGTCACAGGGGCATTCTTCCGGCGCTTTCGCATCCCGGCAAAGCCAAGCAGGCTTAACCCGCCGCCAAACAGCACGATGCTCGCCGGCAGGGGCGTGCCCAGGAACCTATCAGTCGCCACGATCTTAACGATCATGTCGTTATAATCGATCGTGCCCGCGTTTGACTGACTGTCATCCAAAAAAGCGTAGGCGACGTTGGGCGCCACAACATCAAACCCGATGCTGAGGTTTGAGTTAGTTATAGGACCGCCGTTGGATGCGGTCCGGTCGCAAGGATTAGTAGTGAAGCAAAGGCTGTTGAACGATATAGGCACCAGCCCAGGGTTGGAGCCCACATTGAACGAGCCCGTGTAAGTACTCACATTGTATATTGAGGCTTTTGTGTTGAACAACGAAGCGATGTTAGAAAAAGTAAGGCTCGCCTCGGACTGGTTCGTATAGGCCGCCGATGCCCCCTCGTAGGTGAAGGTCAAATTCACCTCTTCAGGCGAAACAAACAGTCCATTACCGGCGATGTTGCTGACTGTGAAAATAGTGATCGGAGTTCCCACTCCGATATTGTAGTTATCAGCGGACCACCCGCTCGGCAAGCCACTCAGGAAGTCAGAAGGCAGGTCAAATGTCGTACCGCCCATGATGGAAAACGATGCGGCATTTGCTCCAGCAGCCGATACCCAAAGAAGGCCACCGGCTACCATTAGTGAACTCAGTAACCTCTTCATGATGCCACCCACACGTTGAATGAACTTATACCGGCCTATTGAAAACGTTAGGCAAATGGCAACCATGAGTCAATAGCTAGAGGAGCTTGCGACGAAATATTGTAACGGGCCCCAGCTTTTGGAAAACACAATAGAATCAATAGCTTCAACCTGTACAAGGAACCGGATACCACACTCAACCGGAGAATGAAACTTTAAATAGGGAGCCGGTCCGGATGGTGTAGAGATTTTTCGCTCGCCACCATGTCCGGACCGGCCGAACCCTACAGAACCAGGAGGCGCGGCGAACCTGGCGTCCGTAGGGCTACTCAGAGCGGATTAGCAAAACGCAACTGTCAGCTAAGCACGAACTTTTTCGTTCAGCGTCTTTTTCCGGCACCACGATTTGTTCCGGCACCACGATTTGCGCCGATACAGGTTGGTCTTATAGCGCGGCGCCCGGTTCAAAGGCGTCTTTGCAAAATTGTATTTGAGCTTAACGTTGGCATTTAACATTACCGTCAGCGCCGCGGCCGATGCGCCGATGCGGATGGTCATGCCATCGATCTCCACTTCGATGCTTCCGCAGCTTGGGCTGGCCAGACCGCTCCGCTTGCGCAGCCGCCCTTGTAGGACCGCTGGTGGCAATGCCGTTTCCACAATGGCCGGAACGAACTGCGGCGCCTTGCTCTCGGTATTCGCCAGTGCCTGACGCGCTTGCCGGCGCCATGTGAAGACCTGCTGTGGCGTAAGCCCATGCTGGCGCGCGACGTCGGAGACGACGGCTCCTGCTACAAGCGTTGCTTCAACAACCCGCGCCTTGAAGTCATCGGTGTGTCCACCTAAAGCCGGCCGTGTCAGAAAAGCGAAACCACCTCTGCTTGCGGTCCAATGACGCGGCACTGATAACGGGTTTAATAATAGGGATAATATCCCGAGTTTGACGGCGGCGCCTTGGTAAGTGCGATACGAACGACTTGCGAAGACTGCAGATGCCCGTTGCATTCCTCCAATTCATCGACAGTCGTATGACCCATTGCGGCGACTAGCAGAACACAGTCGAGCTGGGGCAACACGGCAATTACGTCATCGCTTGCGAGAATCGGAGGGAGGTCGATGATGATAGTGAAATGTCGATAGTCTCTCCTGATTTCCGCCAATAGATTGCTCAATGCTCGAGAGGACATCAAAGCCGACGAGTTTCGACTTGCCAACTCCGTAGGCAGAACAATTACTTTGCACCGCCCCACTTCTGCCTGGACGAGAGCATCTGCCAACATTGCTTGGCCGCGAAGTACGTTGATGAGACCAGTCGGTTTGTTGAGACCGAGATAGTTTCCGATGTTTGGCTTGCGAAGATCCAAGTCAATCAAAAATGCGGCCCGCTCTGGCTGACGCGCAATGCTCATGGCCAAATTGACAGCAGTTACGGTCTTTCCGCAGTTGGGAGAAGGAGAGGTAATGCCCAAGATCTTCCAATTCTTCTGGTCCATGGCTTGGAGAACTTGTGTGCGCAGCATATCGAATGCGATTGCACGAGCGTCGGCCTCGTCATGAGCGATAATCCGACTGGACTCCAAATGCCGCGGGTCGAGCGCAATTGTCCGATTCCGCAGTTGCGTTTGCATACTGGCGCTAGATTCTGCTCCGAGTCGCCCGTGCTCATCCACTGCTCGGTGCGGAAAACCGGCCTGCGCCGGAACCGAACGAGCACGCTCGAGTGCCTGTCTTATATTATCCATCTCGCCATCTCGTACATGCTCGCGGGAGTTGATAACAGGGAGTAGAATTACTTCGATAACCGCGTCAAAGCATCCACCCAAGACTGATTAATCGAAGACAGATCTATCGGGGGGCCGAAGAAGAGTAACCCAACGACGCCGACGAGAAGCAATACAGCCACAACACTTAGGAAAATCACCAGCAGACTCTTGCGACGGAATGATTCCCCTTTTGTTGCGATATAAGGTATTGAAACGACCATTCGGCCCTGGGCAACCCCCACAAGCTGGCGACTGTGACGTATACTGCCATCAAGTGATTCAGAGGCGACAACCGTGCCCAGCCCCGCGGCGAGTGCCAGCGCAAACGCTATAAGCAAAAACTTTACCCGATTTGGCTTCACCGGAATTTGCGGCAACGCGGGCTGCTCGATGACCTGCAGACGTTGTGATTGCTGGTCTCGCTCCATTTTTTCTCCGAGACGCGCTTGTTCAAGTTTCGCATTGTTCTCCTGCAGCGCCTTCTCGGCATCTAACTGCTTGTGTTCAAGATCGACGAGAGTTCCGTTTGCGCGGGCCGTGGCTGTCTGCTTAGCGGTTTTGGCTACTAGCGCCTCCATCGCAGCGATTTTCTTCTTAAGCGTTATTATATACGGATGCTGATCCGAATAGATGGAGCTTTTTTGAGCAAGTTCATCTTTCAGTTTTGTGAGGTCTATTGCCGATAGTTTGCTGGGATCTTGTGAAGTCGAAACTCTCTCTTGGAGGGGTATGGCGGCAATTTGCGCCTCGATCGATGAAAGCTGCGCCTGTAAGCGCTCCGATTCACTAGCAAGAAAATTCGTGGTCTCTGCTGCGCGGTTGGTCCGATTTTGGGCATCGTCAGCGAGCACAAGAGTAAGATAATCATTAGTAACCTGCTGAGTTATCCGTGGATTCTCGTAGTCGAATGTAACTGTGAAGGCGATAGTATGGGAATGCTGTGCTCCCGGCTTTTTTTCGTCAGTGTCGACAAGATCGAAGCTCGTTCGCTGCCGCATCAGGTCGAGCAAATCGCTGTCCGACATCCACCGCCGCTCGCCCGGAAACATGTTGTATTTTTTGACTAGCCCGAGGAGATTATCCCTCGTCATGAGGCGTTGCTGGATGACCTTGATGCGCTCGAGCGCGGTATCGGTAACGGTCGGAGCCACCAGGTCGCTCGGTATTTGCTGCGATTCGACAAGGACTTTCCCCTCTGACTCGTAGATTGGACGCTGTATTGCTGTAATAACAGCCCCAAGAAGTAGAACGACGCCAAATACGACGAAGGCGCGAACCCATCTGCGCTTCAAAATGTCGATGTAATGGCTAATGCCGAGAGCCGGCGCTACCCCGCCCTCATAAAGGTCGCCATGGGAACCGTAGGTTTGAAGCATTGGCGTCAGGGACTGATGTATGAGCCCATTTGCGAGCAACTTAGCTCTTTGAACTTGTCAAATCTACCAAAAGCACCCGCGCCATTGTTATAATCGCGCCGTCTTTATGGCTTTTTTTGGGGTTAACCCTACGATGTGCGGCCGGCTGTCAGCCTTCGGATTGTCGTGACGCAGACGGAAACCTTCTTCCGCTGTAAGTTGTAGCGGCGGCTGGTTCGAGGCGAAGCTGCTAGTCCTTGTACCTCGCTAGCCCGCCAAGAAAGCGCGCATTTGCTGAATAAAGCGTGGATTTGCTGAATCATGAATGACGTCTACGCCCCTAAGTGCTTTCTCCATGCGCGCCAACAAAAGGATATGGGAGTAGTTAATGCTGGGCCTTTAGATGGTAAAATTGGCCAAAATGACACGGTAGCCGACGACCTTTCGCGGACAGTGTTCTGTGTGCTTGGAATACCGATCGACGCAATCGATATGCCTGCTGTCCTGGACACCGTCGAGGAAGCTATCGCCGAACATCGAACTTTGCTTATCTCCACCATCAATCTTAACTACCTGGTGAATAGCAGACTCAGCTTGAACTTCAGACAGAGCTTGTTGCTGAGTGATCTCTGCGTTGCGGATGGCTTTCCAATAGTTTGGATTGCACGACTACTGGGACTGCCGATTCAGCACCGTGTCGCGGGTTCAGATTTATTCAAGGCGATTTGGGACAAAAATAGACAGGACAATCCGCTCAGACTTTTTTTGTTTGGTGGCACGCGGGATGCTGCTGAAGCGGCCACCGCAGCCATAAACGAAAGTCCCACCGGTTGGCATTGCGTCGGCTCGATAAGCCCCGCCTTTGACACTGTCGCAAACATGAGTGAGGACCATATCATCGCCGCAATAAACGCGAGCAGGGCTGACTTTCTACTGGTAGCGCTGGGTGCGAAGAAGGGCCAACTGTGGTTGTTGCACAATCATGGACGATTGAAAATCCCGGTCCGAGCTCACCTGGGAGCCACCATCAACTTTACTGCTGGAAAAGTTCGCAGAGCACCTGCTGCATTACGTGGCTGGGGTTTAGAATGGCTATGGCGCATAAAGGAGGAGCCACATCTCTGGGTGCGTTACTGGAACGACGGGCTGGTTTTCATCGGCTTGGTGCTCACCCGTGTTTTACCTTTGATTGTTCTGGCGCGTTGGCAGCTTCTGGTTTGTCGCACCGATGATTTGGCGATAGATTGGGCGGCAAATGGTGAAGTGACCTTGGTCTGCCCTTCCGGCGCCGCAATCGCGAAGAATGTGGAAAAGGCTAGATTGGCGTTTCGGGCTGCCTTGACCCAGAAGAAGGCGATCAGAATTAACCTCGCTCATATTTCTGCGATCGATAGCCGCTTTCTCGGCCTCCTGATGATGCTAAAAAAGCAAGCGGACAGATGCGCCATCGACGTGCAATTTGAAGGCGGGTCGTCCAGACTGAGGACAATCGCTCGCCTTAGTGGCGCTGACTTGCTACTTCGAGCTGGATAGAAGACCAGCACGATCGGAGCTGGAGTAATCGATGTCTGTTCTGCCAGTTAAAATGTCGCACACCAGTAGCTCGGTCCGTACCGCCCTATTAGTAGTGGCAGCCGCCGTCATCGCCCTTTTTGCGTTTCATGATGCACTTTCGGAGCTGGTTACGCGCTGGATGAGGGAAGAAGAGTATAGTCACGGCTTTTTGATCCCAGTCGTTTCCGCGTGGCTTCTGTGGACGCGTCGCGATGCGATCCTAGCCAATATCGGTCGCCCTTCCTGGTCTGCGCTAGCAGTCCTTTTGTTCGCGCTTTTGATGCACGTCATAGGAGAATACAGCTCACTCTTTGTCTTTTCGCAGGTAGCTTTCATATTGGTTTTGGCCGGATTGGCACTCGCAGCTGGTGGCTATTCGTTGCTGAAGGTCACATTAGTACCGATTGCGTTTCTTTTATTCGCAATTCCCATGCCGTATTTCATTGAGTCCAAACTGACACTACAACTGCAGCTGATTTCCTCGCAGCTTGGCGTCGACGTTATCCGGCTCTTTAACATCCCCGTTTACCTTGAAGGCAATGTCATCGACCTCGGTGACTACAAGCTCATGGTGGTCGAGGCCTGTAGTGGACTGCGCTATCTGTATCCTTTGCTAAGCCTGAGCTTCCTTGCCGCTTATTTGTTTCAGGCACCGGTTTGGCAGCGCTTACTGGTATTTCTCTCCGGGATCCCTATCACAATTGCGATGAATGGCCTCAGAATTGGCTTGGTCGGCGTCACAGTCGATCGCTGGGGTAGTAAAATGGCTGACGGAGTCCTTCATTTCTTTGAAGGTTGGATCATATTTATTGCTTGCGCGGCAATCCTAATTGCGGAGATTGTCGTTTTCGCGCGGCTTTCAGGCCGCAGGCTTTTTCAAGTTTTTCATGTGCCGACCTGGAATACGAATTTATTACATCAAAGATCGAACCCGGCGGCGAACGGACAGGCGGCATTGCTGAGTTGCTTGCTTCTATTGTGCGCCGCTGGAGTGTTCGTTAATTTAATTTCTCACCGTCCCGAGATTGCGCCCGAACGAGACCGTTTCGCTGACTTTCCTATAAATGTCGGCGAATTTCACGGGCACCCGTCAACGCTGGACGCGTCTATCGTAAAGGAACTTGGGTTCGATGACTACATTCTATCGGATTATGTTCGGCCAGGAGGCAAGCCGATAAATTTATACGTCGCCTACTACAGTTCGCAGCGCAATGGCTACACACCCCATTCGCCGCTGGTTTGCATTCCCGGTGACGGTTGGTTGATCACCGATTTACGACAGCAGACTTACAAAGGGTTCGGCAGAGGTCTTCCTTTAAATCGCATGATCATCCAACACGACGGGACTAAGGAGTTAGTTTACTACTGGTACAGCGAACGAGGCCGAGCTATAGCGAATGAATATTGGGCAAAATGGTATTTGCTCAGTGATGCCATAACGGAAAATAGGACTGATGGTGCATTGATTCGGCTAATGACGGAAATCCTTCCGGACGAGTCCGAACAGAATGCCGACCTGCGCCTGCAGTCCTTCATGCGAGAAATCGTACCGAGACTCAGTGCATTTTTACCTGCTGAGCCAGATATACAACGACACTCCGTTCGCTTAGGCGGCGACAGTCACGGAAAGCGCCATCATGCGTCAACAATGCCATAGAGCTTCTATTTATGTCGTCCCTGCCACTCTTGGATTGAGCGCTTTGCTCCTTGCTGGCTGCAGTTCGCCGGAACAGCGTGCGCAGAACTATTATGAGCACGGCAAGCAACTTGTCGCCGCGCACGATTATCAGCACGCAGAAATCGAATTTCGGAATGCAGTCTCTTATAACAAGAAGCTCCTGCCGGCTTGGCAAGCTCTGGCCGACGTTGAAGAACAACAGCATAAGTACCGTATGATGGTGCCAGCTTTGCACAACGTCCTTGAGCTTAATCCGAATGACATGATGGCCCGATTAAAATTAGGGAGACTGCTTCTGGCTGGCGGGGCCTTCAACGATGCACTTAAGCTAGTCAACGAAGTTAAGGAGCCTGGAGATCAAAATCCTGATTTGTTGGCACTTAAAGCCACGATACTTTTCAAGCTAAAGGATTTTGACGGTGCGGTCAGCGAAGCGCATGCAGCGCTAAAGATTGATCCCACCAACAAGGGCGCAATGCTCGTTATCGCCGGCAACGATGTTGCACATGGCGACACCAAGGCCGCGCTTGACATTCTTAATAGTGATGCGATGTCGCGGGGGGGCGACCTCGGCGTTGAATTGTTCAAACTTCAAATATTGGAAAAAACTCAGAATTTGCAGGGCGCAGAAGCCCTCCTTCAGAAACTCATTGAGCTCAATCCCAAAGAGGTAAGCTTTAAGAAGGAATTGATTCGCCTATATCTTTTCCAGCATCGCACCGATGACGCTGAAAAGGTACAGCGTGCGATTGTTGCGGCAGAACCCGGCAATTCGGAAGCCCAGCTGAATTTAGTGCGACTGTTGAACACGACAAAAGGACCCGCGGCGGCGGAGCAGGAACTGACTGCTCTGATCAAAACAGGCGGAAATATTTTTCCATACCAAATCGCATTGGCACAGCTGGATTTCAGCCAGGGTAAATTTGCCGATGGTGCCGACTTGTTAAAGAAACTCATTAGCGATGAAAAAACCCCGGATCACATACTCACAGCCCAGATCAATCTGGCAGAAATGTATCTTACCCAGAACCAGAGCGACGCCGCTGCTTCCGTCGTGTCCGACATTCTCTCCAAAGATGCACGAAACGTCGGCGGCTTGACGTTGCGCGCGTCGATCGAGATGAATCGCGACCAGTTACCGGCGGCGGTTAACGATCTACGTGAAGCGCTCAATGACCAACCTCGTTCGTCCAAGCTTATGTTGATGCTGGCGACTGCATACGAGCGAAGCGGCTCGATCGATCTGGCCGCGAAAGAATTTGCCGAAGCAATGCGAGCATCGAATTTTGATCCGACTGTTAGTCTAAATTACGCATCGTTCCTGCAACGTCGGGGCAGAATGCTGGACGCCGAAGACTTGCTTACGGATCTGGCCGGTCGCTGGCCGACCAATGTTCCAGTTTTGTCGGCACTCGCAGAAATAAAAATGGCGCGACAGGAATACATAAGCGCCCAAGAGATTGCCGAGAAAATCAAGCAGATCGGAAACAACCGAGCACTGGGTAATGAGCTTTTGGGGTCTGCGCTTGTCGGTAGAGAGAAGTATGATGAAGGTATAGCGGCCCTTCAAAGTGCCTATTCAGCCGAGCCTGGGGCGACTCAGCCAATGAGCGTCTTGGTTGATTCGTATGTTCGCGCAAAAAAGCCAGATCAAGCCGTTGCTTTCCTGCAATCGGTAATCAAGGCTAATCCATCGAATGCGCAGGCCTATGAACTGCTCGGCTCCGTTCAACTTTCTATGAAATTGCCCGACCAGGCCCGGCAGAGTTTCATGAGTGCGATCGAGAAGCAGCCAAAGCAAGATGTCGGCTATGTAGCGCTTGCGAATTTTTATGTTCTGCAGAATCGAAACGACGATGCGTTGAAAGTTATCCGCCAGGGTCTTAGCGAGCTGCCCGACAGTTTCGCGCTTCAGCTCAACCTCGCATCTCTGTTTGAACGGTCCGGAAATTATGAGAATGCCATTTCTCAGTATGAGACTCTTCTTAAAAGAAATCCGGCCTCGCTTGTTATTGCGAATAATTTAGCGAGTTTGCTCGCCGATCATCGGACGGACAAGGCGAGTCTTGATCAGGCACAATCACTTGCGGCAAACTTGAAAAATTCGCCTTTGCCGCAGTTTAAGGACACGCTGGGATGGATTTATTATCGGGAGGGTGATTACAAATCTGCCGTCCAGCTACTTGAAAGCGCATCAGGTGCAATGCCCAATCTTGCACTGGTGCACTATCATCTAGGCATGAGTTACCTCGCTGCCGGTGACGCTCAAAAGGCCAATGAGCAATTTAAACTTGCCCTTAAAGTGGTGCCATCCCAGGATCGCGATTTGCAAGAAAAGATACGTGCGGCGCAGACGAAAGGCGGGACGCAGTAAACAATCCGTGCGATGATCAGTGTGTCGAGTTTGGTGTCTTTTAAGAAACCTCAGCGACGTTCAGATCTCAACCGGCAAAGGGCAATTCCGATAGCGGCAGAACACCGAATTCTTTTTTGTCCTCTATGACTTGGTAAACTAGATCCCTGTTGATTTGCGCGGCATCAGAGGCGAAGCCATAAACTAGAGCGGTATCGCAAAGAATATTGATCGTTCGCGGGATGCCTCGGCTTGCCTCTGCGATTGCTTGGCAAGCCTCTTTTGAAAATAACTGCCTGCGAGCTCCGACTGCAGCAAGACGATGATTGATGTAGCTCGCGACGTCTTCTGGCTTCAATGGCCGAAGGTGATAGTCTGAGGACACGCGTTGGGCAAACTGAAGAAGCTCAGGGGATCGAAGCATCTCCTTTAGCTGTGGCTGTCCGACTAAGATAACCTGAAGAAATTGATGTTTGTCGACATTGACGTTAAGCAGCATTCGCAATTCTTCTAAAGCTTCGATGCCGAGATTATGTGCCTCATCCACGATGAGTACCGTATGCCCACCCCTTGCGTACTGGGTGCGAAGAAATTGATGAAGCCGCTCGAAAAGCGCTGGATATGAGCCTTCATAAGGCTGGTTCAACGCCATCATCACCCACTGCAGCAGCCCGACGGTGCCTCGAGGAGTGTTTGATATCAAGCCGACTGAGATCCTCGGATCCATCTTGCGCAAGAGGTAACGCAGGAGAGTTGTTTTTCCCGACCCCACCTCTCCCGTAATGACTGTGAAACCAGCGCTATTCATCACACCGAATTCCAGCATGGCAAATGCAAGAAGGTGATTGCGGCCCCAGTAGATTAGATCTGGATCCGGTACTATCGAAAAGGGCTTCTCGCGAAGCCCGTAAAATGCCTCATACATCTGGGGAACCCGCAGTTCCTGCCATCATTCAAATAGCCCTAATTCGTCGTCGCATCGCAGCGCAACACTTTTGTGTCGCGTTGATTAAGATTATGAACTCTCAAGACTTTACCACACTGCCAGGCCGCTCGATAGAATTCCTCAGCGCCATTTAATCGCCACAATTGAATTTGGTCAGCTTAGGATGTTAGGGGAGCCGGCCCCGCGCACTCCCTTTAATTGGAACGGCACAAAGGACCGAGACGCAGCCAAACTGGTTAGCCGAGACAGGGCGCGGCGCGTTGCTAGGAGACGTTCTTGATGCATCCTGAAATACAAGCGCAAACCGAGAGCAGTCGCATGAGCCACATCCAGCGCGACGACAAACGAAGGTGGAGGAAGGCGATTAACCAGTGCTGGCCGAATGCGCTGCACCTCTCTAGCCTTCGATGCGACACAATGTTAAGCAAACTAAAGTCATACACTTTCATATACGCCCGGTCTGTTCCGCCTGCGCGAGCGTTCAGCGTTTAGACACCGAAGCGAGCCCGGCGTCATACCAAGCAGATTGGCCGAGAAACGTTCGCGACATCCCATTCGTCGCAACCGTAAAGTGGTCAAGGTCCAGGGAGTTCCAAAGCCTAGTGTGCTGGCGTGAGTGCAGCGTGCCGGATCATGCCAGCCATCTTTGCCGAAGTGACACATGACTTTCGACAGTACTTCTAATTATTTTGCCTACTTCGCTCTGCTAATGTGGCCGGTAGTAGCGCTCTATTTGTATTCAAGGCTCCCGATTGCTCAGGCAACGATGTGGACGATATTGGCTGGGTATCTTTTGCTTCCGGTAAAGACCTACTTCCACTTCCAAGGCCTCCCGATTGAATTCGATAAGCGGACAATCCCAATTCTCAGCGCACTCATTGGTTGCGTTTTGGTCGCTGGTCGAAGGCCCGTGTTCTTCCGCAAATTTGGCATCACAGAATTTCTAATTAGTATCATTCTTGTGTGCCCATTCATCTCTTCTTGTCTTAACGGCGACGCGCTTCGTTTTGGCCCACTACAACTCCCTGGCACCGGTCCATACGACGGGCTGTCTGCCGTCGCAGCGCAATCCATCGCACTTGTGCCCTTTTTTCTCGGCCGCCAATTGCTTTCTAGGTTCGAAGATAATGTCGCAATCTTGAGAGTTTTGGCAATCGCATGCCTGGCCTACTCACTACCAATGTTATTTGAAGTTCGGATGAGTCCTCAGCTTCATTATTGGTTCTATGGCAATTATCCGATCGGATTTAGCAACGAATACCGATTCGGGGGATTTCGTCCAATGGTCTTCATTGGAAACGGGTTATTGGTTGCGTTCTTTGCAATGACATCGACAGTGGCCGCAACCGCTCTATCACGGGCAAGGATTCGTATCACTCACTTTGCCTCGGGCAATGTCACGACTGCTTATTTGGGCGTTATATTGCTGTTTGGTAGAACCGTAAGCGCGTTGCTTTACGCGTTCCTTGCCGTTCCTTTGGTTCGCTGGGCATCACCTCGCTTTCAACTTTTTGTAGCCTGCGTTCTCGTCTCGATTGCCCTGATTTATCCAATGCTTCGATTGGACGACATGGTCCCGACGACCTCGCTCGTTCGAGCAGCCAACGTTGTGAGTGCCGATCGCGCGGCCTCATTGCAGTTTCAATTCGATCAAGAAAAAATGCTCCTCGACCGAGCGCTGCGCCGCCCTTGGTTCGGTTGGGGAAGGTATGGGCGCAATCGCATCTATAATGAAGACGGAACGGACATTAGTATAATAGATGGATATTGGGTCGACCTTGCTGGGTCATTTGGACTCGTCGACTTTGTCGCCGTTTTCGGATTATTGGCTTTTGTAGTGTTTCGCGCATCAATGGCGTTAAAGTTTTTGACGTCGATGGAGGAACAAATTTGTTTCGCGGCACTAGGGCTTCTTATCGCCATCAATGACATCAACCTTCTGCCGAATACCTCGCTAACGGCGTGGACGTGGCTACTCGTGGGCGCGACGCTCGGTCGAGCCGAAATGCTCCGTTCTAAGGTGCGGCAGCGCGGTCTCGCTGGGAGTTCAGCCTCATCGACATTATCGATACAGGAATCTTTTAGCTCCCCCCCACAAATTAAGTGATAGACAAAGATCGAGTCGATATGACCGATGCGAACAAAAACGAAGAGTTCCGCCTCTCATGAATAGTGGCGCAAGTCGGGTCGACACACTCACAACCGCGTCCAGACCCGGCTCGTTAAAGCAACGCATGATCGGAGCCGGTTCTTGGAGCCTCGCGGGCTACGCGGCGGCACAGCTATTGCGCTTTGCCAGTAACCTCGCGCTGACACGTCTCCTTACGCCAGACATGTTCGGTGTAATGGCAGTCGCCTATGTCGTTATAGGGGGGCTAGCCATGTTCTTCGACCTTGGAGTCAACGCGCTCGTTATCCGAAGCGAACGAGCCAAAGATGCGGCCTTTTTGAATACCGCGTGGAGTATCCGGGTGCTCCAGGGGATAATATTATGGTTGATAGCCTTAGGCGTTGCCTCACTAATTGTGGCCGGCACGCAACTCCACATGATACCAAAAGATAGCGTTTACGCCGATCCGCGTACCGCCTACGTCATTGCGACCGTTTCATTCATTTCGGTCCTGAGGGGGTTCACCTCCAACAAACTGTGGGAGGCAAATCGAGATCTTGATCTCCGCAGGCTCACACTCATCGAGATATTGTCCCAGCTTTCTGGACTTGTAGTTATCTTTGGTTGGATTGCCGTTGACCGCTCTATTTGGGCCTTAGTTGCGGGTGCGATAATCGGGGTATTGGTTCGGACAATCCTTAGTCACTCATATTTGAACGGCACTCCCAGCCGTTGGCATTGGGACAAATCAGCTGTTCGGGAGATCTTCCATTTTGGAAAATGGATTGCACTGGCTTCCGTCATTGGATTTTTAGCGAATAGCGGCGATCGCCTATTGCTGGGAGGCATGGTTGGGCCGACCGTTCTGGGCATTTATTCAATTGCCTTTTTTATTTTCAAAACCTTGGATGAAGTAATAGCGAACGTGATCATAAAGGTAATTTTTCCGGCGCTAAGCGAAATAGTGCGCGAAAGGCCACACCATCTAAAAACCTCCTACTACCGTGTCCACGCCATCATTAGTTCGTCCGCATATTTCTGTGCGGGCATTTTGATGATTTCTGGACAGGAGCTTATCGGTTTCATTTATGACCCGCGCTACTATCAAGCCGGAAGAATGCTGCAAATTCTGTCAATTGCTCTCTTAGCCACCCCGTTCGGCGTCGCAGAACGGTGTTTTGTTGCCCTCGGCCTACCGAAATATATTGCTCAGGTCGGCGCGGTTAGCCTGGTGATATTGGTAATCGGCACCATCGGTGGTTTTCATTTGTACGGTCTGATTGGGGCCGTGTGGGGCATTGCATTAAGTTTCTTCTCATCGGTTCCGTTGGTGATCTACTATCAGGCTAAACACGATATATTGGATATTCGAAGGGAACTATATGCACTTCTTGGTCTACCGGCGGGCCTAGCCGCTGGCCTGCTATTAAACGTCATTCTCGCACATCTATGAGACGAGCGCACGAACCGGGGCGAAGCATTGACTTCCGGATGTCCGTGGCGAAAATCGGCGCGCCGCTGATAGAAATAACCCTCGAGGGACATCAATGATTCCTCAGTTCGTACTAATTATTGGTGCGATGAAGAGCGGCACCACGACCGTCTACGACTATCTGACGAATCACCCCCAGATTGCAGGCGGAATAGAAAAGGAGCCTGGTTTTTTTGCCTTCGAGGAGCATTGGGCCCTCGGCCTGGACTGGTACGAGTTTCAGTTTGGGTTCAATGAAGGTCAGCATCGATACGCGCTTGATGGAAGTACTGATTATTCGAAGCATCCGTTTTGTGACAACGTCATCGAGCGCCTTAGAGCGAGTACGCCGCGGCGTTTTAAGTTGATATATATCATGCGGCATCCGCTGCGGCGCATCGAATCTCACGCTCGACATGTAGCGAGCACAAAGCGCGAAATTGGTCGATGCCTTTCGCCCCGCAAAACTCACGATCTTGATTCTGGGATTTCGCCCGTCTCTATGGCTGTTTCACGTTACGCATATCAAATTGACATTTTCGAAGAGTTCTATGACAGCGGCGACCTTCTTCTACTGACATTGGAGGAATTGGCGCGGGACACGAATGCCGCCCTTGGCAAACTTTGCGACTTCCTCAAGATCGACCCTGTTCACCTCAACAAAGGGCCTCTCAAGAGCAATGTCGGGGAAGTGGATACTGCCAGATATACATTTCATCAAAGCCTGTTTCCAATCTGGAAGAGCCTGAAAAGGATAACGCCACTGCGCAGTATGGTTAGGAGCTTCGTGCCACAGGCCGTTCTCTCGAACGTCTATAGTGCGGTTGAAACTTGGGCTCGTCCCGATGGTCGATTTACTCTGAATGCAGGTGAGGAGCAGGCGTTGATGGCCGCGCTCGAGCCGGACCTCATCCGCCTTAGGGATCGATACGGGATTGACATCAAGAATGAATGGGGGATCGACCTGTAGCGTCGGGATCAAAGTAGCGCTCTCTCTGATCTCCGACTTAACGAACGAAGCCGTGATTTAACTGCACATGCTTTTGAATGCGCAAGCCAAAAGATCGCAGTAGATCCATATTGCGTAGCCCAGCAGAAAGATCGTCAAAATCGTGCATGAAAGAAAGCTACTGAAGATCACTTTCGTTGTTCGCTCTGAGAACCTTTCTGGTGGACAGCGAGTTATTGCCCTCTATGCCGACCGACTGGCAAGGCGCGGCCATGATGTGACGGTTGTGGTGCCAACAGAAGGGACACCTAGCATTCGCGAAAGGGCGAGCGCATTGATCAAACGGAGAGTTTGGCTTCCGAAGGACAACGTGGCGGAGCGATCGTACTTTCGCGGTGCCCAATTCAAGGTCCATCGGTTAGATCATTTTGGGCCTGTAACGGATCGTGATCTACCTAATTCTGACGTACTAATTGCAAATTGGTGGGAAACGGTGGAATGGGTGTGGGCCGCCTCCTCTTCGAAAGGCATAAAGCTTCACTTTATGCAAGACTACGAGGCTTGGGGGGCGCCCGACGGGGACGTTGCACAAGTCGACACAGTCATAGCATTACCGATTCCAAAGATCGTCATCGCACAATGGGTGGCTGAATTACTACAACAACGGTGGATGCAAACTCCTGTAGCGTTAGTTCCTAATAGTGTCGAGACCGAACGTTTTTTTGCGACACCCCGCGCGAAGCAGGCTGTCCCCACTGTAGGGTTTGCATATAGAACGATGCGAAATAAAGGCTGTGACCTGATTTTTTCGGCGATCGAACGGTCTAGAGGATTAGTTCCAAGCCTTCGCATAATATCCTTCGGACACGAACGACCTGCTCCTGACCTTCCTTTACCGTCCGGAACGGAGTTCCATTTTCGAGCCGATGACGATAAGCTTCGAGAGCTATATGCGGCGTGCGACGCTTGGCTGTTTGGAACTCGAATCGAGGGGTTCGGACTGCCCATTTTGGAGGCAATGGCGTGCCGAACTCCTGTGATCGGAACGCCCGCCGGCGCGGCGCCACGATTGCTTGGTCAGAGAGGAGGCATTCTGGTCGGCAAGGAGGACATCGCCGGCATGTCCGAAGCCATCGCGCGGATATCTGTTATGCCTGACTCCGAGTGGCGCACCATGTCTGACGCAGCCTTCGCCACAGCAACGTCATACACCTGGGACGATGCGACCGATCAGTTCGAAGCAGCAGTTTTGAAAGTAAGTGCAGAAAGCGCATACCGTCGCCAGTAATGCATCGGGCTGTTCGACCAATCCTTCAGCCCGGCGAGTAATAAATAAGCCCAAAAACACTTTGAGCCATCGTAGTACGATCCGTATCGAATAACGTCCCTGACAGAGATCCGGTATTCCGCGCGGCCTCAACAAATAAGGTTTGAGATGACAAGAAACGGACAGCGACGTCCAATTCGAGCATTATTGATAGCGGAAGCTGCAAATCCGGAATGGACAAGTGTGCCACTTATTGGTTGGAGCCTTTCGCGTGCGCTTGCAAAATTAACAGATGCTCACTTAGTCACACACATCCGCAATCGAGATGCTATAAAGCGCGCAGGTCTTATTGAGGGACGCGATTTCACAGCCATCGATAATGAACAAGTTGCTGGTCCAGTATGGAAACTCGCTACTCGGCTACGGGGCGGAGCCGGCAAGGGATGGACAACATTAGCCGCGTTCTCTGCTCTCTCCTACTATTCATTCGAGTATATGGTGTGGCGTCAATTCGGTTCCCGAATTGCGCATCATGAATTTGACCTTGTTCATCGCATTACACCACTAAGTCCGACCCATCAAAGTCCGATTGCAAAGAAGCTGGCAAAAGTCAGAGTCCCTTTCATCCTCGGGCCCCTCAATGGAGGCGTGCCTTGGCCCAAGGATTTCATTGATAGACAACATGCCGAACGCGAGTGGTTGGCATACGTTCGAAGGCTATTTTCTCTAATGCCCGCATATCGTTCGACAAGACAATACAGCTCAGCAATTATCGTGGGATCCCGACATACATTGACGGAAATGCCCGATTGGGCCAAAGGTAAGTGTATTTATATTCCCGAAAATGCAGTCGACTTTCAACGATTTAGCACCCCCCGAAAACATTCCGCATCTCTTCCTTTAAAAGCCGCCTTCGTCGGACGATTGGTACCTTATAAAGGTGCAGACATGTTACTCGAGGCTGCATCTGATCTTCTTAAGGCAAGGAAACTGGAATTACATATTATCGGCGACGGGCCGCAAAGAGCTTCGCTCGAAGATATGGCAAATGATTTTGGTATTCGCCAAAGCGTACACTTCCACGGCTGGGTTCCTCATAAGGAGGTCCAGAATGTATTAGGTAGCTGTGATTTCATGGCTCTCCCCAGCGTCCGAGAATTCGGTGGTGGGGTTGTTGTGGAAGCCATGGCGTTGGGGGTGACGCCAATCGTAGCAGATTACGCCGGCCCTTCCGAACTCGTAGATGACAAGACAGGAATTCGGGTAAGGTTTAGTGACAAAAAAAGCCTTGTGAAGGGTTTTCAACTGGCAATTAATACAATTATAAAATCACCGGAAATATTAGATCGCCTAGGCGCTGCTGGGCGTGAACAAGTCCTAAGAAAACTGACCTGGGAAGCGAAAGCAGATCAAATAATGCGAGTATATGATGCCGTGTTGATGGGCCAGCACAATTTTCCTGGTTTGAGCTTCAGTTAGGTGCCGCTACCAGATACGATTAGAAACATTGTTGGACTGAGCACCAATTGAATGCCGAAGGGCTTTTACCGCGCTTGACCTGCCAATGCCGCTGGATGACAGTTCAGTGGCACGTCAGGGCTATCCTGGTTACGTTTAGCCATCCCGCTCAACCACATTCGAGCCACCAGCGACCACCTTTCATTCGTTCTATTGAGCGAAATTTCCGTTGCCCGGATCGGACCAAGGTGGTGCCCGCAATACTGCGTCGTGTGGTCCAAAGTATGGCGTCGACTGGGCAGGAGAGCCACCATATGTCTGATAGTCATTGAAGGTTTGTAACCTGCCATCAGAATTTGATTGCATAACTTTGTCGCCGATCGAGGCGTTCGGAAAATACCATCGGTTCATATCAAAGACACCGCCGCCTCCGATTATGGCAGATGCGGACTCCCAATCCAGCCTCATAAGATTCGGGCCGTTGCTACTTCCCGCCGCGCCACGATCGTCCCACACCATATTGTAAGTGAACTCCTGCGAGAGCGTGTTGGAAATAGGCTTGCCGAAATAAAACCAGATAACGGGATTACGATTGTCAAAAAGAATGTTGCCGAAGTTCGCCATGGAAAGAGATCGATAAAAATTATTGCGATACGCACAGACTGCTTGATAGTCGCCATGCCCAAAGGCTAGGCCCCACTTGCCAAAATTATAAACATTGCAGTCTCGTACGGTCATGTTATTGGCACCGCAGCCTATGGCAAAGGTCTTGATGTTTGCCACATTGTTTCTTTCGAACACACAATTGGCCGACCCGCCATTTGTAAATTGGAGAGTGTCCGTGGTACCAGCGCTACTAATCAAAGGAGGTCCCAACATTGCCGCGTCTTGAGGTGAACCTAGCTGAAGAGTTGGAATCCCATCAATTACTTTGCAGGCACCGGGATGGTTCAGTGTTACACCGACCTCCGCTTTTTTGGTTATGTCGAAAACGGACATTTGTGTAACGACTTGCCTCGAACCGTCTAACTGTTGGCATATATGCGGCCGGGCATTTCCGGCATTGATCTGTATCTGGCAAGCCGACGGGGCTTGCGGCGAGCAAATTCCACTGTTCGCCGAGAACTTTTGCGCTGCATCGATCTGAAAAGGCGCAGGATCCGAGCCCTGCTCGTTACCGAACCCGCCAAATCCCGTGCCAATATTTTGTTGGCCTTTGCCGTTGAGCTCGGTCCATCTATACGGCGTGCTCTGGACATCGCAATCCGCTACGAGGCTGTAGCCCCCAGTCAGATCGGGTTGCGCAAACGCTGACGAAATTCCTCCGATGTTATAGGCCCCAGTGGAATTTCGGATCGTGTTGTTCCAGCCTGGCCCGCCGCGAGTTTTGATCCAGCGTACGAGCAGGTGCTTTCCTGCGCACTCCAGGTTCATGACGTGACAGTACTCTGTGCCTTGGCCACCGTTGTCGCTCTCCTGAATGCCCATAAAAGTCTGCCACTGCATGGCACCAAAAGCGATGACGGCCGATCCACCGTAGGTGCTCCATACGTTGACTGGCGCCTCCCGGGGAATCGCGCCGTTCATAGGACGACTGAGGGTGACCGTCCACGTTCCGTCACCATTGTGGATGATCGGCGAGACGATAGCCGTATTGGGAGCAAATGAGACACCGCTGGGCAGCCCGCCATGATCTTGAATGACCTGTGCGCCGTCGGTAATAAACCTCGCGATATTAAACGGCTTGCTTCCATTGTCCGGGTCCCCTCGATAACTTTTGATCTCAGTGACGGTCAGGGTATTGCCGCTGCCGTATGCCATGAAGTCTGTATAGGTTGCGAAGACCTTGCATGTGACTGTGCCGCCCCATACGGCAAAGTTCTGTCCCATGCTTCTCGAATTGTAAGAACCAGGATTGTTCACATAAAGTACAATTGCCCCCGTCTTTCCTTGGCTATTGTTACGGTAATTGCAATGATCGAAATAAACATCCGATATGACTTGCGTTTGACCGCGGCCAAGCCACACACACGAAACGCCGGAAGACGCGGGCTGAGCCTCGTCCACAATCAGGTCCATGTTTGAAAACACGATGTCGCCAACTTGTGCAGCATGACTGCCGTGCAGCGAGACGGGAGCGGCATTCGATGATCGCGGTTTGGCCAGTGGCGGATTATTATTACCGGGAGATTTTCTGTGCCACGGTGGCCGGACTGAAAATTTGCTCTCAGCATTTCTCATGTTGAGACTTACTGGGATCACAGGTGAGGATTCGGAAGGACTCCATGCCCCCAGTGACGCTTCGTCGATGACGGCGGGACCTCGCAAAATGAATGATGGATTGTTAGAGGAGGTTCGAGCCTGCTGGTTCTCGTAGGCGGCGAAACGAACGCTGCTAATGGCTTTATCGCCGTTGGTTATAATCGAGGTGGGACTTGACCAAGATGATCCGTAAGCGAAGTAGAACGAGACCTTTGAGGTGACATTTTGGAAAATCTCAGCGATTTGCGAGGGCAACGTGACGATGCCGGCAGAGTCGCATCCCCTTTTTGGCGTTGAAGGTGTGTTGCCACCGTTTGAATCATCGCCATTGACGGAATCAAAGTAGAATTCGTTCGAGGGTACTATCGCCCATCTATTGGTCGCCATCTGCGCGGAAGTTAGATTTTGCAGTATCGCCCGCTCGAACCCGGGAGACTGGGTCGCTACACGCAACTCTTCGCCTATCTCACTAATGCAGCTGTTCGGAGCGAGATACCCCTCGACGGGCCGGCCTGTTGTCGTATCGATAAGAGTAAGGCTGGACCCAACCGTGAGATTAGCCCTTGAACTAGGCCTGCCTATACCTTGCCTGTCGTTTGTCAAATCACCAACAAATGGTGTGGACTCTGTGTCGAAGGCATGCGTGCGTGAATTAGCCAGCGCCGTGAATTGTCGAGTCACAATCTTTGAAATGTAACCCGTCCCGTCCGAATTGCGACCCCGTATGTTCAGCTTGATCGTGTAGGTCCCCGGCCTACGATAGACATAGCATGCTTCCGGTCCCCGCTGCTCACTATTGGCGTTTACCGGTACTCCGCTGAACGGATAGAGGGAGTAGTTATTGAAACTTTCGGTTCCGCTGGGATCGCCAAAATCCCACCAATA
Organism: uncultured Alphaproteobacteria bacterium; assembly: GCA_963791925.1. GTDB lineage: Bacteria > Pseudomonadota > Alphaproteobacteria > Rhizobiales > Xanthobacteraceae > BOG-931. The sequence continues at coordinate 211,900 of CAWBUA010000001.1, forward strand.
TTCCAGTCGCTCATATGGACGTAGCGCCGCGCCCGTTATGACTGATCCACCAGGGGAAACCACTTTCCCGGTCGCGGCGATTGCGCTTGCTGACACCTGGATAAAGGCCGGAATTTGCGAACTGACCCTAGGCTTTGAATCGTTATCGTGCGCTGTGTAAGAGAACGGCAATGACGAAAAAACGATCCCCCCACTGATATCCATCGTGTCAAATCTTGCGTTGGAATCGCCGAAAAATGCCTCCGAATTTTCGTCGGTTCCGGCCGGCCTGATCGTTTCCGCCGACGCCGGAACATTAGCAGAGAGAAGCGCGTACGCTGTTGCCGACAAGAGTTGTCTGCGGGTGTATTTCATGATTAATACCGATGGTAGCCGCGCCACCCCCATTACGGCAAAATGACTAGCCGGCCGAATGTCCTTGGTCAAACCGTACGTGACATTCGCGACTCGGCAACAATGCGGTTTACGCAAATTCAATCGTAGCAACGCCCCAATTGACTTCTAAAAAATACGCTGAAATAACCGCCACATTAGGTTTGATGATCAGTCGGTCATTAACCTGTGCGACGGTCGCTCAAGAGCATATGTCGTAGGAAAATAGTGACTATGGAAGTAGGGAATATTGTTAAATTGCCGATGAAGACTGCCTTTCGCATGGCGTCGCGCATCGGCCTGATGCTCCGTAGTGATGAATATCGATACGTTTTCATCCTTGGGCATATGCGATCAGGTTCCACTTTACTTGCGCATATTCTGGCCAATCATGCTGATGTTGTTGGCGCCGGGGAAACCCACATCGCGTATAGAACGCCCGCAGATCTTGAAACGCTCGTTCTTAAAACTTGCGAGTTTTTGCGTAAGCCTCTACTTCGTGAGACTTATGTGGTCGATCAAATTAACCACGACTACGTCGCGGATGAAGTGCTTTTTTCGCCGCGACTGTACAAATGCATTATCTTGGTCCGAGAGCCGAGTTCAACACTTAAGAGTATGGCAGCACTGAAGGGCTTGGTGCATGCTCAGTGGCGAGAAACCGCGGGATTAAAGAATTACCTCAACCGCTTGGAGACTTTGGCACATTACGGAATGATACTGCGCGATCGGGCGCTCCTCGTCGAATACGACAACCTCATAGATCACAGCGAGGAGACCCTCGCTCGAATTACGAGCTTTTTGGGTTTAAAGTCTCCGTTGCGCGCAAACTATGAGACGCATCGAATGACCGCCCGGGTGGCGGGGATAGGTGATCCTTCGGATAACATAAGACTTGGACAGATCATGCGAACGACTAGGCACCAGATTGACATCAGCGACGATACATTGGCTGCGGCAACAGATGCTTTTCAAAGTACCCGGGCAACAATTCAAGCCGCTGTGACCAACGCCGTGACCATTTTCGAATAGCGACATCTACATCTGGAATGGATCAGAGGCCGCAGGTTACTTGGAGCCGCACGTCGTGAGTTCATCGGCACTTTTTAGCCACCGTTCCAGTTACGCTGGCAACAAGAACAGATGCGTGACTTACGTTAGACCTGTTCATGACGGGATTGGTTGGGTCCAAAACTGCGTGAGCCTTCTGGAAAGCTTTCCTAGTGAGTTGTTATTACCAACTATCGTGCTGCCGAGGGCACTTAAACCGATTGCTAGATCCGTCGAAGTGAAGCAAGCAGTTCCATTTAAGATCCCCTCTTGGCTCGCTTCAAGAATTTCGCTCCCCGCACTTGAGCGTCGCTTCAAGACCACACTCGATGCCGCTGATCCACGAAACACTGTCGCGTACTTTTGGCCGTCGCCGCCGATTTCTCTAGTGCATTACGCTCGGGCGCGTGGATTTTTAACCGTTCGTGAAATGATCAACACGTGTATCGGTACGCGGAAAAGAATCCTTGATGATGCCTATCATCGTCTCGGTTTGGAACGCGATAAGGAAATCTCCCGGCCAATTACCGACGAAATTATCAGGACAGAGTGCGAGGAATTGCAGTCGTACGATTACATATTTTCTCCCAATCCAATCGTGGAAAATTCTCTTCTAGCCGCAGGAGTTGACACTTCGAAGATTTTGCGGTCGACTTTTGGCTGGTCGCCAGCCAGGTATCCTTTGAGCACCGGAGGCAGAAATAAAGGAAGCTTTACAGCGTTGTTTGTAGGGACCGTTGGCGTTCGGAAAGGCGTCCCACAGCTTTTAGCTGCCTGGGAGAAAAGCGGCGTTAAGGGGGAACTTGTGCTCGCCGGCGTGGTCGAGTCTTCGGTTAAGCCCTTACTTGCTCCATATGAAAGCCGTGGAGTGCGGATGCCAGGGTTTGTCAGCGATGTCGGCCGTCTTTATAGACAAGCCGATGTATTAGTATTCCCAACTCTCGAAGAGGGTGATCCTCTTGTCAGTTACGAAGCGGCCGGGTGTGGATTGCCCGTCATCACCACCTTGATGGGAAGCGCAAACATTATCAAGCACGGGATCAATGGTCTGGTGGTTGAGCCCTACGACATTGATGGCCTAGCTCAAGCGATTAGAACTCTCGCGAACTTGCCTGAACTACGAAACCAACTGGGAAGGCAAGCCACCCTCGACGCCCAGAATTTCACCTTTGAAAAAGTCGGCAGACAGCGCGCCAAAATACTGAGTGAGCTCTTGGACAGGCGGCGGAGCAGCGGCATGGCAAGCCGAGGCTATCTATGAACTCGATGCAATTGGGATCGCCCGAACAGGCCCTCCATAAGCTCATTTTTATAGGAGGCCTACACGCGAGCGGCACTTCGCTCATTCATCGGCTAATTTGCATGCATCCGTCTGTAAGCGGGTTTTCCGACACTGGAGTGCCAGAGGACGAAGGCCAGCATCTGCAAGATCTTTATCCCAGAGCATCCGCGCACGGTGGCCCTGGACGCTTCGTATTCGATGACTCATCCCATCTCACCGACGCCAATCGTGACTTTGTTGAGAAGTGCTCTCGAGGACTTTGGAACTGCTGGGCACCTTATTGGGACTTATCAAAACCCGTCTTGGTCGAGAAGTCGCCTCCCAATATCATTCGCTCTCGTTTTCTTGAGACTGTCTTCCCCAGTGCCCGTTTCATCTTCGTGATTTGGCATCCCATTCCCGTGTCGATAGCAACGCAGAAATGGACTAAACAGCCACTCGAGGAATTATTGCAGCATTGGGTATTGGCGCACAAACTTTTTCTTGACGATTTAAAGCATATAACCTCCTGGGCATGGTTCCGGTATGAAGATCTAACCGCAGACCCACACAGAATATTGGCGGAGATATTTAGATTCGCCGGACTTGCACCAATTTCTCCGAAGCGATTTCTGGTTAGTAACGGCGACACGATTCTACGAAAGCGACTGATCTCATTCGAAACACAGCTAAGAAAACTTTCGCGGCGGGTCGGGGCTTCTAGTGTTCGTCCGCGCGAATTTATCGTAGATAGCAACGCGAAATATCTTTCCGCCACGAATTCTAATGAGTTTAAAGACACCATGGGCTTAGAAGTATTGGAAGCCTTTGGATATAAATTGGATAGTCCTTATTACACGCTTGCGCCCGGCATGGGCTCCATTATTACAAACATTACGCGCGCTGCTACCGGAAGCTCACAAGGGTTGACGGTTTCACAATTGCAATGTTGAAGATGGCCGCGATGCTCGATCGCTATCAGGGACGCAGCTATAAAGCACGACTGTTAAATCCGTACGATGCGCTTTGGGACTGCCGATTACGTGTATCGACTTTTGGGTATCACGCCTCAAGCGGCAAGCCGGGCGAAGCTGATTGGAGAGTGCACTATACGCCGACGCCTTACGAAGACATTTTTCGACTTCTTCGCATGATAGATCTTACCGATCGAGATGTCTTTGTTGATTTTGGCGCCGGCATGGGTCGCGCAGTATTCGCTGCCAGCTGGCTCGGCGCGGAACGCGCGATCGGTATAGAGGTCATTCCGAGCCTTTGCGATAAAGCGGAGGAAAGCCATCATCGGAGCCGTTTATCTGACCGCAAGATCGAAATTGTCCGCGCACGAGCGCAAGATTATCGCAATCCCGAGATGAGTATTTGCTTTATGTTTCACCCTTTTGGTGAAGCAACACTTTTCGAGGTCCTCCGGAACATGAAGACCGCACGGCAAGCCGGCCCTTGTCCGAAGCTTAGGATCGTTTACGTAAATCCGGTTTTTGACTTCGTCCTGCATCAATTCGACTGGCTAAGATGTATCGGTCGGACACCAATGGTTCGACGCTGGCCTTCGTCAGCTCCCCGATACGACGCGAGCCTGTGGCAATCTCTCTAAAAGGGGCCCAATGCTACAAGCACTCCGAGGCTCAAATGCACGTTCAGTACCGCAGTCGAAACTACGGGCTCGAGCAACAGGCTGTGGTCAAAGAGAAGCCGGTTATTGAGGGAGCTTGCGTGTGATCAGCGGTACGCGCCATCTCGAAAGCTTCAGATCCAAATTTGACCGAATTTATGACACCAGGATAGTGGGCGGAGGTTTTTTTGAATCCGACCAGTATTATCGAAATGACAAGGAGCGTTATTGGCGAACTCTCCAATTCCTTTGTCGGGCGATTCCCCACGCCCCCGCGAAAATTCTTGAGATCGGCGGTGGACAAATCGCCCTGCTCTGTAAGGAACTCTTCGGGGATGACTGCACTGTCGGGGATATTTCGGAAGAATTCATTCGCCCGATCGCGGGATCGGGAATCAATTTCATCGCCTTTAATTTGACTGACATAGATACGAAATCGATCGATCAGCAATATGACGCCATAATATTGTTGGAGGTAATTGAACACGTTCCGATTCCCGCGTACGTGTTGATGGAGCGGCTAAAACCGCTTTTGGCTTCTAAAGGAATTATTTTTCTGACTACGCCTAATCTATTTCGAATTAGGAATCTTGTGCGAATGTTCCTGGGCATCGAGTTCCTCGATCGAATTCATGCTACCTGGCCCGCGTCAGAACCTTGGCCATCAGTTAGAATATTCCGCCGATCATTTGCGGTGGCACTTAGAGCGTGCCGGCATGGATGTTTTCATGCTGGAGCACGACAGTCTTGGCCGCACCGGGCATTCATTCCAAGCGCGGTTGGCCCGTAAGTTGGTGATGCCGCTTGAACGGCGGCCCCTTTGGCGTGATGGCTTGGTGGCCGCCGCTAGAATAATGAACCAATGAAAACTCTGTGGGGCGCCGATAGTGCCGCTGCAAATATTAACCTTGCGTGGCCTTATAGAGAGACGCATCAAAATAAGTGCGTATCTGCGTTAGGTCCGGGAACAATGGCCCACTCCGACTGTCGGAAGGCTGTAAGTAACTAAACCATATCGAGCCATATAAATTCGGGTTGCGTGGTACATTTGCTTCCCCTATGAAACTGCAATACCCGCGCCGTTTTCGCTTCCTGCGCCACGTTGCATTTGGACGAGATCACCAATCCGTGAAAGGGCAAGATAGGCTGCTCTGGGAGAACAAGGTATGCCTCGTCCGTTCTTCTTGATAGGTGCATTGCGATCCGGCACAACCGTTTTTAGGCTGATGCTAAGATCGCATGAGCAGATTGACGCTCCAGGAGAAACCGATTTTATATTTGATTATCTTTCAAGAAGCCCAGCCACCAACGAGTGGCACTGCGACATCGATGCTCTTCGACTGGATAGGAGATTTCGGTCGCGCAATCTCAAGTTATTGAATTCGACAGACGGCAGGGAAATAGCACTGGATTTAGTCGCTCAGTTGGACGAGCGTTCACAGGGTTCCTTATGCCTTTGTATTCATCGTCACGCCGATCGCGCTGCGGCCATTTTTCCCAATTGCAAGGTCATTCATCTTGTCCGCGACCCCAGAGACGTCGCTTCGTCTTGTATCGGAATGGGGTGGGCTGGGAACACGTATTTTGGCGTCGATCAGTGGATCGAAACTGAGACGAATTGGGATTCCTCCGTATCGCAATTCGATGCCAACAACATACTCGAGCTGCGTTTCGAAGATTTGATATTGGACCCACAATCGCAACTTTTAAGGGTCTGTGACTTTCTCGGCTTGCCATTTACAGCGGGAATGCTGAATTACAGTCGTCACAGCACCTATGCTCCTCCCGATGCCTCGGCCGTACAGCGATGGAGGGAGAAGCTTTCGCCAAGGGATATCGCGCTTATAGAACTCAAAGCAAAGACGCTTTTGGTACAGAGGGGCTACGAACTAAGTGGGCACCCTCTTGATGCGCCCCGCCTCCAGGAGAAATTAGCTCTTAGCTGCTCGAACAAAATCCATAAATGGAAATTCGGAATTGAGTATTACGGTGCGACGACCTTTCTTCTGGCTAAGATAACTTCGAGATTCATTAAGCCGCTCGCGTACATATATCAACAAAAAATGAACGAAATCGAAGAGCGCAAGCTTACGCACAACTGAAATGAAATGGAAGCTCATTTGCACGGGGTGTATGTAAGGAGATGCCGGCCACTCAGCGTAAATTCAAACTCGGATTGCTCTTAGATAACAAGAGCATTTCAAAATATGTCTTCGACTTTATACAATGGGCAAAGGCCCAGGAACAAATCGAACTTTCACATGTTTTCGTCCTTGACGGCGACGAGAATGAACCTCGCGCTTCGAAAAAGACATCAAGAGACTATACGATTAAAGCTGTGCCTGGTCTTTTGTTTCGCACCATCGTGGCAATTGAAATGCTCTTTCTGGTAAAAAATAAACGCCATTCAGGGCACATGCGAAGATTCGATCTCCCTGAGCTTCCCGAGCGCATAGTAACTTTGGTGCCCCGTGACCAAGCATTTAATTCTGAACTTTTCGATCTCGACCTTTTGGTGATATTCGCTAAAGAGCCACACATCGATGCCAAGGCAAATCTGGCGCGGCTCGGAGCTATATTCCCTTCCCATTCCGACGACAGTCTCTACCGGGGGGGGCCGGCGGGATTTTGGGAAGTTTATTTTCGTGAAGATGTCACAGGTTTCGCTATTCGACGCTGGATTAATAATGTTGACAGCAGCGACGTACTTTTACGGGGACGGACTAGCACACAGTTTTACTATCTGTTGAACCAGGCATCGCTATTCGAAAAGTCCACTTATTATCTCACCCGAATCGTCGAAAAAGCGGCCTTAACTGACTTTCTGCCTGAGCCTGACATTCCCGTGCCCTTTTGCAAGACTTACCATACATTTCCGCGCAATGGCGAAGCGCTGCGATATTTGGTGGGCTTGATCAAACTCACGGGAACGAAGTTAGCTCAGAAGCTTCGTGGCTTCGACTTCCGTTGGCATGTGGCCTTTGTTCACGATAACTGGAGAACCGCTGTACTTTCCCGTGCTGCTGTCATCGAGAATGACCCGCGACACTACTTGGCAGATCCTTTCGTCACCAGGAAAAACGGGTCCGACTACTGCTTTGTCGAGGATTACGACGAAACGATAAAGCGCGCAAAAATAACAGTTTACGAACTAGGCCCGCACGAGGCACGGTACATCGGCATTGCCCTGGAGGAGCCTTTTCACCTCTCCTACCCCTATTTGTTCGAGTACCAAAACGAACTTTATATGTGCCCTGAAACAAGCGAGATTCGTGAAATCCGAATCTATAAATGCATCGACTTTCCTTTGCACTGGAAGCTCGAAAAGGTGATCGTGCGGGATATTTCGGCAGTCGACACTATTTTGTTTGAGAGGGACGGCCGATGGTGGATGTTAACGAACGTTGACCCTGCAGATTGGGGCGATTTCAGCTTGGAACTCCATCTTTTTTGGGCAGATTCACCTCTTGACGAACAGTGGACACCTCATCCGTTGAACCCGCTGACAATTGATGCTGCACGGGGACGAAATGGCGGGATGGTCAAAGACGGCGATCGTGTGTTGAGAGTTGCCCAGGGACAGGGCTTCGGTATGTATGGCAAGAGAACGTCCGTGAACGAAATCGTGGCGTTGAATGAAGTACAATACGTGGAAAAGTCCGTCTGCCTTATCTCGCCTGAATTTCGCAAAGGAATTAACGGGACCCATCATCTGCACAGCAACGGACGAATCACTGTATTTGATTTCGCCGATGACGGCCGTGTTCGCTGAGTGGGAACGTTAACATCTCCCCGCCTTGTGGCCTAGTTGCAAAGCACCTTTTGTGAACCTTTATCCTCAAGCGACCTAACCAGCGCTGGGTTCTTGACGTCAGTCACTCCGAATCCATTCAAGAAAACGCTGTGATGGATTAGGTCCTTTAAAAAATAGGGTGGCGAAGGATCCTTTTTTCCGGTGAGCCATACGCGCAATCGCCACAATGCCTGGCCCACGATTTGCCCGAGGTCAGCGAAAGCCGCATAGGTTAGACCGTGGTTTTTAAGGAAATAGCGCCGGCGGGCCTGAAAGTAGTAAGAAGGAAGACGTGCGGGATCTTTGTTTTTAACGCCCGTGCTGCGACCCTTTAGATGCGCTACGTGTGCAGCCGGGACATACCACGTAGGCCAGCCTTTCCTACGTGCGTTGAGGCACAAGTCGCAATCGTCAAAATAGGTATAAAAGCCTTCGTCAAGGAGTCCGACATCACGAAAAACCTCTCTGCGAATAATCATACAAGCGCCGGAGACCCAATCGGTCTCAAAAGGCTGATCGATCACTGGCGGCGCCACGATCCAACGGCGAAGCAAGTGGCTCACGAGGCCGAGTTTTAGACCTTCTTCGAACTCGCTCGCCGGAGAAAGAAACCTAAAAGCTGAACGTTGAGGCGTCCCATCCAATTCCTCTAGGCGACAGCCAGCTATCCCGACCAATGGATGCTCATCCATGAAATCGATTAGTATCTTGAAAGCATTCGCACGTACGATTGTGTCGGCGTTCAAGAGCAGGAAGTACTGCGGTGGATCATTCGATCGCATGGCTGGCCGCAAGATCGCGTTGTTCCCTCCCGTGAAACCGAGGTTCGGGCTGATTGCGGTTAGGCTGCACCATGCCGTCCACCCGTTATCGGCTATTGCTTTCTGAATACGCTCCGCAGAACTGTCGCCTGTACCATTTTCACATACCTCCACGCGGATCTCGGGCGTTTGGCTAATCTCCGCGGCGGCCGAGCGCAGACAGTCAATGGTAAGGTCAGCCACACGAAAGTTAACGATGACAACAAGGAGCTTCATGACGTCGATGCCGGCCTGTTCCCTTTGAATCCCGAACACGCAATTGCCGTAACTAGAGCAGTTTACGGAGGGTTGCAAATACCCCTTTTTGTTAGCCAGTTGCGATCCTCAGTTATCGTCTGCACTTCAGAGTTCACCAAATATTCCAAAGGGATTGGATTGCATTTTCCGATTGCGATATTGCTGGCGTCCGGCGGCACGCCAATTGGATGCTTTGTTAATCTCGCGAACCGGCCTATAAACCTCCGGTGTCCTGGCCGTAGGCTCTCGGGCGTCGGAATAATTGGGAAAACAGCCCAGGAATTATCGACAAAGCTCCCCCGAACCCTGAGGAACTTCTAGAAGTGCACAATGAGCCGTCTACCTGAATTTATTATCGTTGGCGCCATGAAATCGGCCACGAGCACATTGTACGAGCAGCTTTCACGGCAAACGGGAATTTTTCTCCCGAAGCTAAAAGAACCGAATTTTTTCAGCGATGACGAACAGTACGCTCGAGGTCTGCAGTGGTATAGCGAACTCTTCAGCCCAGCCAATGGCTCGGATATTAAGGGTGAAGCAAGCACTCACTACACGAAGTTGCCCACCTATCCGCAGACGATAAGCCGGATGCGCAATTGTCTTACACAGCCACGACTAATTTACGTCATGCGCGATCCGGTGGACCGCTTGATTTCACAATACATTCATCAGTGGAGCCAGAGCGAGATTCGTTGCGGGCTAGATGAGGCAGTGGATCGGCATCCAGAGCTTGTTGCCTATAGCTGTTATGCGTACCAGCTCTCGCCATTTTTCGAGGCATTCGGCAGAAAATCCATTTTGCCCGTTTTTTTCGACCGGCTCCTTGCCGCACCTCAGGAGGAATTGGAACGGGTTTGCAATTTTATCGGTTATAAGGGCCAGGTTAAATGGGACAATGCTTTAGCACCCCGCAACGCCTCCGCAGAGCGCATACGCAAATTTCCCTTATACGATCTGGTTGTCGAGCACCCACTGGCACTGACGCTAAGGCGCAGCTTTGTCCCGAAGGCCTTAAGGACAAAGGTTCGCCAATTCCTCTCGATGAAAACGCGACCTACGTTGACATCTGAAACTCGACGAAAACTCGTAAGGCGCTTTGAGGATGATCTGGAGATGTTGGGCGACTGGCTCGGCGTCCGTATTGATCTCGAAAACTTTCACTCGGTTACAGCGGCCAAGCCACTCGAGTGGCGGTGACGAGGCCAATCATGCCTGAACACTTTGCCACGGTTGGTGCCGTAGTGATTGGGCGCAATGAAGGTGATCGTCTAAAACGATGTCTCTTATCACTAGCTTCAGCTGCGAAGGTGATCTATGTCGATTCTGGATCTACCGATGGGTCTGCTCGATGGGCAATTGACCATGGCATTGAGGTGATCGAACTCGACATGAATTTGCCCTTTACTGCCGCGCGCGCCCGCAATAACGGGTTCAATCGGCTGATGGAAGTTGCACCGCAAATCACGCTTGTACAATTTGTAGATGGTGATTGCGAACTCTTGAATGGCTGGCTGGCCGCGGCTTCATCTTTTTTAAACCAACACGATGATGTCGCCGCTGTGTGTGGAAGACGACGTGAACGTTTTCCCGAGAAAACAATCTATAACTGGCTATGCGACCGGGAGTGGGACGGCCCGACAGGAGAAGTCCGCGCCTGCGGTGGCGATGTAATGATCCGCGCTAACGCATTTCAGACCGCCGGCGGATACCGCGATGATATGATTGCGGGCGAGGACCCGGAACTGTGTGTTCGTCTGCGCGCCACAGGTCGGCGAATATGGCGGCTTGATCTCGATATGACCCTCCATGATGCGGCCATGACTCGTTTTGGCCAGTGGTGGAAGAGAATTTTGCGCAGCGGCTATGCCTTTGCACACGGTGCTTACCTTCATGGGCGCTCCCCGGAGCGATATTGTGTTTGGGAGTCTCGACGGGCTTGGATTTGGGGCGTCTGGTTGCCGCTAGCTTGTTTGACAGCAGGGTTATTGTTCGGTCCGTGGGGCTGGATTACATGGCTCATTTATCCCGCGCAGATGATACGGCAGACTGCACGCAATTCCGGACCTTTAAGTCAGCGCGCAACGCTCGCCGCTTATCAGGTCCTCGGTCGCTTCCCGGAAGCGCTGGGAGAAATTCAATTCATGCGTGATCGTCTAATGGGACTGCGGTCACAACTTATCGAGTATAAGTGAATGTGAGCAATCCTACCCGTCACGCGACTGGTTCTCAGCTGATACGCGAATCGCACGTTGCGTTGCCGAGTAGCCTCGCGGAATCCTTCATGTTGACTTCGAGGAAATGACTTTGGCTACGATCGGCATCGTCGGTACAGGCTTTGTGGCAGACCTTTATATGCGGTCGCTCAAAACGTTTCCGCACATTGAAGTTGTGATGGTCACCGACATTGATCAGGCGCGTCTTGCGGTCTTCTGCGCCCACTGGAATGTCAAAGCAGCGGCCACTCTGGATGAAATGCTGAATGGCGGCCCCGAAACACCAGACGTCATTCTAAACCTTACAAACCCAGAGGCCCATTTTGCGGTGAGTCGCGCCTGTCTCGAAGGTGGGAAGCATGTCTATTCCGAGAAGCCGCTCGCAACCAAAATGGATGAGGCCCGCGCACTCTATGAACTCGCTGAACGCAAAGGTTTGATGCTTGCTTCGGCGCCATGCAGCGTTCTTGGCGAAGCGGCGCAAACACTTTGGGCGGCGATTCGCCGAAATGAGATTGGAACGGCTCGAACTCGTCTACGCGGAACTCGACGACGATTTTGTGCCGCAGGCGCCCTATCGTAAATGGCTAAGCAATTCGGGGGCTTCCTGGCCTTATCGTGACGAATTCTTGGTCGGCTGCACGCTAGAGCACGCGGGCTACTCCCTCACGTGGCTCATGGCGATGTTTGGTGGGGTCGAAAAGGTGATCGCCGCCTCGGCCAACATTATCAAAGATAAACTCGGCAACGGTGTTGAGACGGCACCCGATTTTTCATGCGCGACTTTGTTTTTCAAATCGGGAGTGGTCGCCCGACTAACCTGCAGCATCATCGCTCCTCACAATCACGGCATCCGGATCATCGGTGATAAAGGAATACTGGAAGTAGAGCACAGCTGGAATAATGCAGCCGCCGTAAGGGTCCGTCGTCGCCTTGTCTTCCGCCGAAGGCTCGTGAACAGCCCAATTGCAAAGCGACTTAAAATTAAAGGCTATACACACCCAAAAGTCTCCCGCTGGGGGGCCGCAGCCTTAAACTTTGCTCTCGGCCCCGCTGAGCTACTTGCGGCTTTGGAGGAGGCCCGGCCAAGCCGATTATCCGCTAGCTTTGCGCTCCATTTGAACGAGGTGACGCTGGCTATTCAAAATGGGAACGGCGTTCACGTGATGCAAACCCCATGTCCTCCGATGGAACCCATGCCATGGGCAGAGATAGCGTAGGGATCAAAGCGGACTATACGCCGCGGTTTGCCATTATCGGAACTGGCCGCATGGCGGCCACAATGATGGCGGCGTTCCGCCGAGCTGGTGTCAGGGTAACCGCTGTGGCTTCGCGTGACGTGGAACGTGGCCGAATGTTTGCGAGAGCTTTTGCCATCCAGACCTCGGGTGATTTGGATTCAATTCTCCGTAGAGATGATTACGAAGCAGTGTATGTCGCAAACGCAAGTAATGACCACGTCGCCACTACAATAGCAGCCTTGGACGCAGGCAAAGCTGTTCTCTGCGAGAAGCCGCTTGCGCTGTCAGCGTACCAGGCCGAAAGGGTGGCACGCGCTGCGAGCCAAGCAGGTAAGCCTTGTATGGAGGCAATATGGACACAGTTCCTGCCGGCACAACAGCGCTTCGTGAAATTGGCGCAAGCGAAACACTTCGGAGAGTCCACCCATCTCCTCGCCGATTTTGGATATCCAGTCAGCCGGAACGCTTTGCCGCGCCTTCTATCGCCACCCGCTGCCGGCGTGCTACTTGATCGGGGAATATACCTTATAGCTTTGGCCCTAAGCGTGTTCGGGCCGGCGGAGCATGTAGACGCACAGCTTGTTGCCGGCGCGCACGGTGTAGATGAGTGCGCGAGCCTGTTGCTGCGTCACCAAGGAGGTGGCCAATCACTGCTCGCAGCCTCCTATATTACCCTATTGAATAATACCGCCTCGCTGGCTTGTTCCGAAGGCATGATACGTCTTGAGGAGCCTCTAATAGGTGCGGAGGTTGTCTCGACGCGCCGAATAACACCCGTGCAACATACGCCCTTTGAGCTAAGCGAGCTCACTTCAGTGAGGCCGATGATCGCCCGGGGTTTGCGACAACGGCCGCTGCTTCGTCGTTTTAAACGGGCATTACCCAATGCGCGTCGAAAACATCTGACTTACGGACCAGACCCTTACCTTCCACAGTTAGAACACTTCGTCGGCCTCCTTAGAGCGGGAACCTTGCAAAGCGACGTGGTCCCGCTGCAGCTCTCGCTGGACATCCAGCGCATTGCGGATCGTGCGCGTGCCATCCAACAATGCTAAGCACACTCGGTTATAGATTGTGAAAATTGCATACATCGTGAACTCCCACCCAATGCCGAGCACGACTTTTGTCCGTCGTGAAATCTCAGCGCTCGAGCAGCAGGGTGCCCAGGTCTTACGTATTGCACTACGAACGTGGGATGGCGAACTTGTCGATGAGGAGGACAAAGCCGAGCGTGCGAAAACACGCTACGTCGTTCACGATGGGTTTGCCGCTCTCGCATTGGCTGCGGTCCGCATGTTTGCCAAGAAGCCAATGCGCTTCATGCAAGCCTTGGCATCAGCGTGCAGAATGGGCTGGCGCGCAGAACGCGCTCTACCCGTGCATATTATCTATCTCGCCGAAGCCTGCCGCATCGAGCCGTGGCTGCGCAATGCCGGGATCGATCACCTGCATGCCCATTTTGGAACCAACGCCGCTGAGGTGGCAATGCTGGTGCACAAACTGGGTGGACCGACCTGGAGTTTTACGGTCCACGGAACCGAAACATTTGACAATCCACTTCTCGTTAATCTTGCCCAAAAGGTCAGAAGTTGCACTTTCGTCGTCGCCGTCAGTTTTTACGGCCAAGCTCAGATCTATCGGTCGGTAAGCCCGCGGGATTGGCATAAAGTTCGTATCGTCCATTGCGGCGTCGATACTAACTTGCGTGATACACCAATAACCGAGCGACCTTTGCCCAGACGGATCATGTGCGTAGCCCGGCTCAGTCCGGAAAAAGGTCATGTTTTTCTTCTGGAAGCGGCGCGGCAGCTTAAGGCTACGAAAATCGAATTTGAGTTGATCTTGGCAGGCGATGGTGAATTGCGTCCTCAAATAGAAGCAAAAATTAAACAATATGGGCTCTGCAACCGGGTTCACCTGCGGGGTTGGGTTAACGGTGAGCAGGTCCGCGATGAAATTCTTGCCGCGCGCGCGCTCATCGTTCCCAGTCTCAGTGAGGGATTACCGGTTGTTATCATGGAAGCTATGGCGTTGCGGCGCCCTGTGATCGCTACTTTCGTGGGAGGAATTCCAGAACTTGTAATTCCAGGCGAAAATGGTTGGCTGGTTCCGGCAAGCGATGTCGACGCCATGGCTGAGGCTATGCGACGATGCTTGGAACTACCTTCCGATGAGATCCTGCGAATGGGCGAAGCCGCGCGTGAGCGGATTGTGTTGAATTACAATGTGCCCGAAGAAGTGAAGAAGCTCCAAAGGCTATTCGACTTGGCGCATAGTGGCGGCCTCGATTTTGAGCCATAGGCGGCCACCAGCGTTAATATTAAAATTTCTATTGTCTTGCCCGCTTGGTCACTTTAAAGCCTAACTACATATGCACGCACATGAACTTGCCGTTTTTTGTGGATTTAAGTAGCCTTTCCCTCCTGCCGGATTAGATACACGCCGTGAGCATAGTGAGTGCATCATCTTCGTTTCTCGTTGGTTCGGGGCGGCCGACACTATCGCCCGAACCGACGCAAGGCAGCCTCGGAAAATATGTTTTGATCTCGCCGTGTCGCGACGAGGCGGATTTTATGCGCCAAACCCTCGATACTGTCATTGCCCAATCAGTCCGACCCGCTCTATGGGTCATCGTAGATGACGGCTCGACCGATAAGAGCCCAGAAATCCTTGGTGAATATGCTGCCAAACACGACTGGATTAGGGTTATTACCCGGAGCGATCGTGGTAAACGATCAGTCGGACCAGGAGTGATTGAGGCGTTTTATGCTGGCTATAAATCAATCAATCCCGACGAATACGACTATCTCTGCAAACTCGATCTCGACCTCCGCTTGCCGCCCAGTTACTTCGAAATTCTGATGAAGAGAATGACTGCCGATCCGCGGATCGCGACCTGCAGCGGCAAAGCCTACATAGAAGAAGGCGGACGTATTGTTAGTGAAAGACATGGAGATGACACGTCGCTGGGCATGACCAAGTTCTATCGTGTGTCGTGTTTCGAGGCGATTGGTGGATTTGTGCGCGAAGTGATGTGGGACGGGATTGATTGCCATCGCTGTCGGATGCAGGGTTGGATTGCGTGCAGCTGGGATGAGCCGGAGTTGCGCTTCATCCATCTTCGCCCGATGGGATCAAGTCAGCATGGAATATTGACTGGCCGAATGCGCCATGGGTATGGCCAATACTTTATGGGTACTGGTCTGCTTTACATTTCGGCAAGTGCTATTCAGCGAATGACCCAGAAGCCATACGTGATCGGTGCACTCGCTATTTTATGGGGCTGGCTCACAAGCGCAGTACAGCGTAAGCCGCGTTACGGAGACCGGGAATTTCGTCAATACCTTCGTCGCTATCAATGGCGGGTTTTAGTGGTGGGAAAGAAACGCGCTGTCGACGAGATCCTGATGAACCGGAAAGTTGCTCCAAGTCCCGAGCTGTGTCGCCTCTGATCCATCAAAACTGTTGCGATAAGGAATGGGCTTGTAGGCGGCTGTCGACCAGAAGACTTTTCTTGCGTTCGGAAAATGCGACCGCCTTTTCCCTACGGTTGGAGCTTTTGATGTGCGGAATAGCCGGGATTATCGGGCGGCCAAGTAAATCAAATCAAACCGCGCTCAGGCAGATGAACCGTGCCATGGCGCATCGCGGTCCCGATGGCGAAGGATCCTGGCAGACATCGCCCGACGGTCGTGGCTTGGGGGTCATGTTAACGCATCGTCGTTTGTCAATTCTAGATCTCTCGTCGGCGGCTGCTCAGCCGATGGTCGATCCGGTTACTGGGAATGTCATCGTTCTTAATGGTGAGATCTATAATTATCTGGAGCTCAGACAGCAGCTGATCAATGGCGGTCAAAGCTTTCAGTCGACCGGCGATACCGCGGTCATGCTGCGCGCTTTGAGCATTCATGGACCCGATGCCGTAAAAATGCTGCGCGGCATGTTTGCATTCGCACTTTGGGACGCCCGTCATCGTAAGCTGCAGCTGGCGCGCGATCCTCTGGGCATCAAGCCTCTTTATTTTGCCCGAAACCCCGATAATGACGGTGACTGGTCCCTCATATTCGCCTCCGAAGTGCGAGCCATTCTTGCGTCTCGTTTAATTCCTAATCCGAAGCTCAATCCTCGGGCCGCGGCCTCAATGGCATGGAATGGCTTTGTCGTCTCGCCCGAAACAGCAGTCGTGGGGATAGAACCGATTTGGCCGGGCCAAATTCGTCTCTTCGATTTGGCGGGCAAGGAGGAAAGGTCAGAATTCTACTGGAGCATGCCGCGAGCTGACAGGGATAGGACGGTCCGAGAAGAGCAGGTTTCAAATGCTCTGGAGGACTCGGTGCGTCTGCACCTTCTCAGTGATGTCCCGGTTGGCATCTTCCTGTCCGGCGGAGTGGATTCCGCTGCGATCACAGAATCTTGCACGAAAAGTCTCACAAGCCCCGGTTCGGACCTTTACTCTGGCTTTCGAAGAGCAAGAATACAGCGAAGGCGCAATCGCACGACAGATCGCCGAGGCAATCGGTACACAACATGAGGAGGTGCTGCTTACTGAGCAGCAGTTTGTCAATCATCTCGACGTCGCGGTGGACGGCTTAGATCAGCCGACGTTCGACGGGATCAACTCATATTACGTATCGCACGCGGTGCGTGAGACAGGTTTGAAGGTTGCACTGGTAGGCACTGGAGGCGACGAACTCTTCGGCGGATATACTTCGTTTCGTGATCTTCCGACGCTCGAAGCACTGTCAAAGAAAACAGCTTGGCTGCCCCGAAGAATGATAATGTCGTTGGGAAGGGTCTTGTCGCGCGTGTTGCAGCGATCGGTCGACGGCATGCCGGCGCAGACGCGCTGGGCGAAGCTCCCGACGATGCTAAAACATGCAGATGACCTGCTGTCGCTTTATCAGTTGGCTTACGCGCTCTTTTTGCCGGAGTTTCAGGAGCAGTTGTTGCAGGACATGCCCGCAGAGGGGGTTCTGGACGGCATACCCATCCCTTTTCACGCGCGCTTGGAAATGGAAGTTAATGGTCGCTCCTCATTATCCGCAATCAGCGTAATGGAACAACGTCTATTCCTTGGCGAACGGCTGTTGCGCGACACCGACGCAACCAGCATGTCAGCCTCCATTGAGGTGCGTTTACCACTGGTAGACCAGGTGTTACTTGAGACTGTCGTCGGTATGGGTGACCGTGAGCGTTACTATCCTGTTCGAAGCAAGTCGGTGCTAAGACGAACGGGCCTGCGCGGACTTGACCCAGCATTGTTCGATCGCCCGAAAAGGGGGTTTGTTTTGCCCTACGATCGCTGGCTAAGACGGGGAATGTCAAAAATCGTGGAACAAACCTTGCGCGACGCCGATGCAGTGAAACTGGCGGGTCTTAACCCCGATACGGTGCGCAGACTTTGGCACGCCTTCCTCGAAGGCGCCCCTGGACTATATTGGTCTCGTGTGTGGGCAGTGTACGTTTTGATACGATGGTGTCATCGGCACAGAGTATACATGTGAGAATGCGTCTAGGGAGCCCTTTGGACTTTAGAGGCGGAACCAATCAAACGCATCGGTGAACCAAAGCAAAAAACATGCGCGAGTTTTACAACTCGCGTAATCCATCGGCAGCATCAGGACAGCCATTTCAGATCAAAATGCATGCCAAAATGACCAAGACAATGAGAAATATCGCTACAATTTTGGCCACATCGGCCTTGGTATGTCCGGGGATGGGGTTTCGGCCGCTCTACCAGAGGATACGATTTTTTTTCCGATCAATCGTTTTGTATCACTCGATTTCGCCCCTACTTGAAGCATCACCCGAGAGTCCACTTGGTGAACTAATGGCCTTTCGCCCTCAAACCATCGGAGCTGCAATTTGGCCGTATCAATGCTCGGCCTGGGATGCCCGAACGCGCTTTGAGCGTATTCGAAACCACTATGCAGTTGTCGAAAAGATTGGCATCGCCAACTTTCCTGTCGACAGTGAGATTGCTTTGTTGGACTTAGGCGAGATCCGTGATGGCCTGCGTATTGTCATCGATCAACCCATTTGGTTCATGCGTGAGGGGCAGCTATCGTTCAATTTATTTCTAGGAACAAAGAGAATCTACACTATAGCCTTCTCCCTGTTCCAAGACGGTAGCTCGATAGGAGCGCTCGTCGGAGCCATTCAGGGCCGTGATATTGATGGCGCACTGGATCTTTACCGCGATCTGACAAAATCTTCACAAGGGATGCGACCTCGCGACCTTCTATTTGAAACATTTCGAATGTTCTGCTCGGAGATAGGGGTCAATCAAATACTGGCAGTGTCCGATGCCTTTCGACATCATAGAGATCAAGAATACTTCGGAAAAACATTCAAAAAGGCGTCCGCCAACTACGACGAGATATGGACCGAAAGAGGCGGAGTTCGCTTCAGTCCTACGTTCTTTGAACTGAAAGTAACTGAGCCGGAGAAAGACCTCTCGACAGTGCCCGCAAAAAAACGAAGCATGTACAGACGACGTCTTGAAATGTTACGACGCATTAAATCCCAGTTGCATGAAAAATGCGACGGCCATTTGACAAAGCCATTTGTCGGTGCGGCCAAGTCTTGTAGTTCGCACTCCTCGAGTGAGCAGTTCTGACACTTGGCCTTCCAGGTGCTTGAATTGCAATTCAAGAGCCTTTGATTGGGTTAACGCGGTCGACTTTCATTATCGCCAAAAGCCTCCCGTTTAGCGAAGTGGAATTGCCCCGGCGAATGTTGAAATGGGAAGAGCGGCGTTGCTCGCCTTGAGCCGTTAGGCTCGGGGTGCTGATTCCACGAAAGGAAAGCAACGCCATGAAGATAGTTAGCACGACATCGACTGTATTGCCTCCGACGAATATGGGGGCTGTGGGCAAAGCTTGGGACGAGGTGTCGGCAAGCTTCGATCGGTTCTGCCTTGCCGCCGGCGTTGAGGCGCTTGGGGCGATGATGGCGAAGGACGCTGAGGAGGCTTGTGGGGCACGCCACGCCCGCAGCGCGGGACGGCGCGGGCACCGCTGGGGCCGAACCCAAGGCAAGATTGGCTTTCATGGCGGCAAGATATCGGTTGAACGGCCGCGCGTACGCGACCTGGCGGGGCAGGAACTGGCGTTGCCGAGCTGGGAGCGTGCGGTCGCAGAGGATTGGTTCGGCAAGTGGGCGATGAACCTGATGCTGATCAACGTATCGACGCGGAAATTCCGCCGAGCCGTGCGGCTTCCCGAGGGCGATGTTCCGGCGCCAGCCGGGGCCGGAGTATCGAAGTCGGCAGCTTCGCGGCACTTCGTGGCGTTGTCGGCTGCGCGCATGAAGGAATGGATGGGTGCGGATCTGTCCGGCCTCGACATCATGGTGGTGCAAATCGACGGCATCCACATCAGTGAGCATCTCGTGCTGGTGGCGGCGCTCGGGATCGACAGCGCGGGGTTCAAGCATCCGCTCGGACTGATGGAGGGAGCAACCGAGCACAGCGCCGTGGTGCAGGCATTGATCGACGACCTGATCGAGCGCGGCCTCGATCCAGCGGTGCCGCGTTTGTTCATCATCGACGGCTCGAAAGCGCTCGCCAAGGCGATCCGGCGCAGCTTTGGGCGGCACACGCCGATCCAGCGCTGCCAGATCCACAAAGCGCGGAACATCATGGAGCGTCTATCGCCATCTCTGCATGCCTCGGTCCGGCGTGCGTTGCGCCAAGCCTGGGAACTCGACGACGCCGAGAAGGCGGAAAAGCTGATCCGCAACCTCGCCCAGCGCTTGGAGCGCGACGCTCCGGGCGTCTCGAAGAGCATCCTCGAGGGATTGGATGAAATCCTCACGGTGAGCCGGCTCGGGTTGCCGGCCGAACTGCGCCGCTCGCTGGCTTGCACTAACATCATTGAAAACATGATGAGCACCGTGCGTCGTGT
Organism: uncultured Alphaproteobacteria bacterium; assembly: GCA_963791925.1. GTDB lineage: Bacteria > Pseudomonadota > Alphaproteobacteria > Rhizobiales > Xanthobacteraceae > BOG-931. Next base: position 232,425 of record CAWBUA010000001.1, read on the forward strand.
CACCCGCAATGTGAAGCGCTGGAGTTCGCCTTCGATGGCCTTGCGCTGGATTGCTGCGGCCATGAACGAAGCCAAAAAGGGCTTTCGCAGGCTGAAAGCCTACAAGCAACTTCCTGCCTTGCGGGCAGCGCTTGTCGCCCACTACGAAAAGGAAACAAACAACCGCGCTATTGTCCAAAACGCGAAAGCCGCTTAACATCATTTACAGCGACGCCCGCTTCACAAAGTTCAACAAAGACCGGGGCAACTCCTAGCGAAGGCGCGACGCTTGTTAATGGGTCAGCGCTGCTAACTATCTTTACATTATCGCGGAATGGATTCACCACGTTGTATCAATTTCGATCTTCGCCGCCAAAGCCCAAATTGCAGTATTGCCAAGCCACTCCAGGGTGAATTATTAATGCATCCTTCATCATGACGACTGCGGGTAGGATCGCTGGAAATGGTGAGGGAATCCCTTGGAAAACCTTGGCGATCGAGGAATTTCGAGGTTCCCGGGTGTGCTGATTCGTTCCTTTGGAGAGTATGTGTGCCGTGACGCCCGACGTATCTAAAGTTCCAGTATTCATACTATGCGGTGGACTCGGGACGCGGTTGCGCGAGGAAACCGAATTGCGGCCAAAGCCCATGGTGCCGATAGGAAACCACCCAATTCTTTGGCACATTATGCGCACCTATTCGCATCATGGATTCAAGAAATTTGTGCTTTGTCTGGGCTACAAGGCCGAGGTGATCAAATCCTATTTCGTCAACTATCCAACGATGAATAGTGACTTCACGATTGAGTTGAGTACCAACGATCTAAAAGTCCATAAGATCGATCATCAGCAAGACTGGAGTGTAACACTCGCTGATACCGGCGGCCTCACGATGACCGGCGCTCGAGTCGCGCGCGCCGCTGCCAAATATCTCGGTAATGCAAATCAATTCGCCGTAACATACGGTGACGGCGTCACTGACGCCAACCTGCGAGATGAATATGACCATCACCTAAAGTCGGGTAGGATCGCCACAGTGCTTGGCGTGAATCCTCCATCTCGATTTGGTGAATTGAAATTAGATAATGACGAAGTCGTTGGCTTCGCCGAGAAGCCGGATCTGACGAATAGCTGGATCAATGGCGGCTATTTCTTTTTTAAGCGCGATGCTCTCCAATACCTCAGTAAGGACGAAGGTTGTGTTCTCGAGCGGGACCCTCTCGTCAAATTAGCGAATGACCGTCAGCTAAGCATTTGCAAGCATCGAGGTTTTTGGTACGCGATGGATACTCAGCGAGATCGTGAATATCTGGAAGAACTGTGGAAATCCGGCAAAGCCCCCTGGAACGTCCCCTAGCGACCAACCGCCCACTTATATCATTGTATCAAGAATTCGGAGTAAGAGCGATCATGAAAGTCTTCATAACTGGTCATAGGGGCTACATCGGCGTCCATCTGGTCGATCTTTTGAAACAAGCCGGCCACAGTGTCACCGGATGCGATCTGGGTCTGTTTGATGGATGTGGCTGGGAAAAGGTCGTTCCGGCGGATCGTGAGCTGCACAAAGACGTGCGTGTGATTTCCGTTGACGATCTCGCTGGCCATGACTGTGTGATGCACCTGGCAGCTCTCTCCAACGACCCCATGGGGGAACTCGACGCGGCCTCGACCTATGCGATCAATCGCGACGCTTCGATCCGAATAGCTCAACTTGCCAAGAAGGCTGGCGTCCCGCGTTACCTTTTTTCCGGAAGTTGCTCGGTTTATGGCGCCGGCGAAAAGCTCGATTTGGATGAAAATGATCCGCTCAATCCGCTTACCGCCTATGCCAAATCCAAGATCGACACCGAGGAGGCCGTTTCCAACTTAACTGATGAAAATTTCACGCCGGCCTATTTGCGTAACGCTACCGCCTACGGGCATTCACCCATGCTGCGGATTGATCTTGTGGTCAACAACCTGTTGGCTTGTGCGGTCGCCACTGGGGAGATCCGCATTATGTCGGACGGCTCGCCGTGGCGCCCGCTGATCCATTGCCGCGATATCGCGCGCGCCTTTATGGCCTTCATGAATGCGCCGAAGGAACGCATCCATAACAGAGCGGTCAATGTTGGCGGGAACGCTGAGAACTACCAGGTGCGCGATGTTGCCGATCAAGTGAAGCGGCTTATACCGAGCGCGAAAATCGCCTATACGGGGGAAGTCGGCGCTGATCCGCGCAATTATCGCGTTAAATTCGATCTTCTGAACAGTCTCCTTCCAGATTTTAAATTGCAATATAGCCTGGCGACCGGCATGGAGGAATTGCACCGCAAACTCGTCGACCACCAGTTTTCCATAAACGATTGGAATGGCGAACAGTTCGTGCGGCTGCGCACGCTGAAGAGCCGCCTCGATAGGCTGCAGCGCGTTGCCTGAGCCCTGACTGGTTCGTGTGCCGGAGTCTTTTCGTGATCTTTACTCCCACCCCCCTCCCCGGCGCCTTCCTCATCGATCTCGAGAAGAAGGGCGATGATCGGGGATTCTTTGCCCGCGCCTTCTGTCAGAATGAGTTTAGCCAACACGGATTGGCGAGAAGCTTCTGCCAGGTCAATAATTCGCTCAGCGCGCAAAAGGGTACGCTCCGCGGCATGCATTATCAGTTGCCGCCGCACGCAGAAACCAAGCTAGTACGCTGCATTCGCGGGGCGCTGTACGATGTGATTCTTGATCTCCGCGTCGGGTCCCCGACTTTCGGCCGCAGTTTCGGTACAGAACTCAGTGCCGACAACCGGCGCATGCTGTATGTGCCGAAAGGGTTCGCCCACGGATTTTTGACGCTTTGCGACGATACCGAGGCTTTCTATTTCGTTGATGAGTTCTACGCCCCTGAGCGTGAGAGATGCATCCGATACAATGATCCGAAGTTTGGCCTCGACTGGCCGGCCGCTCCGGTTGTGATTTCTGAAAAGGACAAAAATCAATCCGATTTTGATCAGAGCTGGCATTTGAACTGATGAGGATATTGTTCACCGGCGGTAGTTCATTCACTGGCTACTGGTTCGTTAAGCAGCTGGCATCGGCCGGTCATCGAGTCACAGCCGTGTTCCGGTGCAACCCGGGTGACTACCCAGATGACTTGCGTCGTTCACGGGCTATGGCTCTGGCCGATTTATGTCAGCCGGTATGCGGCATTTCATTTGGCGATGATCAATTCTTGAAACTGATCAAAGGGTCCAATTGGGACTTGCTTTGCCATCATGGCGCGGACGCAACTAACTATAGGAGTCCGAACTTCAATGTCACCGCCGCAGTTGAAAACAATACCTATCGTCTGCCGCTCGTTCTGGAGGCCTTGAAGGGATCCGGCGGCAAAGGCATCGTTCTGACCGGCAGCGTCTTCGAGAATGATGAAGGCGCTGGTCTACGGAACCAGGATGCATTTTCACCCTACGGGTTATCGAAGGGCCTCACCTGGCAGATATTTCGCTATCACTCCCAGTTACGCCGAGTGAGACTAGGCAAGTTCGTCATCCCCAACCCGTTCGGGCCCCACGAAGAGCCGCGCTTTACGCATTATTTGTTTAAAAACTGGTTTGCCAAGTCTACCGCTACCGTCAACACACCGAATTATGTTCGCGATAATATTCACGTATCTCTGCTAGCAATGGCCTATGTTAACTTTGTGGAACATTTGCCTGATGGCATCAGTCGGATCAACCCGACCGGATATGTCGGGCAGCAAGGCGCCTTCGCCCATCGTATCGCCTACGAAATGAGAAAGCGCCTCGGCGTGCGCTGCGAGCTCGAGCTCAAGGAGCAGACTGACTTTTCCGAGCCCATGGTTCGGATCAACACCGACATTCTGGACGTGAACGCGCTCGGTTGGAGTGAAAGCGTGTCTTGGGACGAACTGGCGAAATATTACTCCAAGCTGATGCAGCCATAATAACGATTTCAGTCGTTGTACCGCATATCGGCGCAACGCTTCGACATCCTGAAAACTTTATGAAAGCTTACAACTTACTCGCGCTCCTATTGCCGAACAACCGCGGCGCTTTTGAGTTTCAAATTTCATTTAGAATAACAAATTCGATACGAAATCAATCGCCAATGAAGCGCGACTGAAAATCAAAAGAAACGGGCTCCTGACAAGAATGCCCTCCAAGGGCTGAGGAAAGTGCGCGCTTCTGAGCTGTGCATTTTTCTCGTCGATTTGGATCAGGAGACGATATGCGGCACGCTGCATATTCTAATGGATTCAATTCCGATTTATTGAACGGCGATACTGCGATCGTAGGAGTGCCGGACGAAACCACAGGTTCTCCTGCGCCCGGCAATTTGCCGAGCGGTCTTTCTTTTTCGGACAGCTCAGATCATTCGGCGCAGGCAGCTCTTTCTGCCGAAGGGAGCACTCTTAGCGGCTCGTCTGATCACACGCTCGCCGGAGATAGTCAGGATTTGTTCGTCAACGGCTCGTCTCCGTCTGACGCCGGTAGCGCTTTTGACGCGTCCTTCTCCAATAGCAATGGCTCGGCTTTCCAGCTGTCCTCAGTTGATGGCGACAATGGTTCGGTGGGTGCGAGCTTTTCCCTCGATAGTTCAATGCCCAGCCCGCTCGACTCTGACGTAGGAGCAGCTCAACTATCAACCGTTTCCTCTGATGCAACCTCAGGCACCGCCGCCGGTGCGAATTCGGGCTTCGGGGTTTTTATCGATGCCGCTGGTGACGTCACCTATATCCCCGAGCATTTAACGAGCCGCGCCGACCCGATTGCCGAGACCAGCGTAGCGAGCGCGGGCCCGGCTGCCAACGCCAGCGTGCCATTGTTGGCGCATGAGGGCGACCTCGGCAACGGGTTAGGCGAAGTTCAGCTCGGCCCGACCAGTGCGAGCAGCTCCGGCGGCTCAGGTTCAACGTCAGGCTCAAGCGGCAGTGGGACTGTCAGCCAAATCACGACCGCCGGTTCCGGGCTGGTCATCGATATTAATTGGGACACCAGCGTTGCCAACGCACCGAGCGGATTTGTCACCGCTGTCGATTCCGTCGCCAGCTATTACGAAAGTCACTTCAGCAATCCGATTACCATCACCATCGACGTCGGCTATGGCGAGATTGACGGAGCACCGCTCGGAAGTGGCGCCGTCGGCGAGAGCGAAAGCTACCTGACGTCGGTCTCCTACTCGAGCCTGGAGGCCGCGCTGGTCAAGAATGCCAACGCAATCGGTGACACGGCTGCGGCTGCGAGCTTGACCGCGACGGACCCGACCAATGGCGGCAGCTTCTGGCTGTCAACGGCCGAAGCAAAAGCACTGGGCCTGACGAGCGCGACCAGCAGCATGGACGGCTATGTTGGATTCAGCAACACGGTGTCCTACGCCTACAACGACAGCAGCGGTGTCCCGGCAGGGCAATACGATTTCTCTGCCGTGGTCGCCCACGAATTCTCCGAAATCATGGGCCGCACCATGTTTGACGGAGAAGCTTTTGGCAGCGGCCTCCAAGCCTACACACCGCTCGATCTGTTTCATTATTCCAAGGCCGGCGTTCGCGATTTCTCCGGCACCACGGCGGGCTATTTTTCGGCCAATGGCGGCGTTACCAATCTCGGCAACTTCAACACCAATCCCAACGGCGATTTCGGCGACTGGGCCGGCAGCGTCGGCCACAATGCTTACCTGGCTGCCGCCGGCACCGGCGTGGTTTTGCCCGTCACCGCCAATGATCTGACCGAGATGAATATTCTCGGCTGGGATCCCGCGACTTCCAGCGCACCAGTCGTCACCGTAACGCTTTCTCACGACACCGGGTCGTCCGCGACCGACGGTATCACCTCCAATCCGGCGTTAATCGGCACCGCCGATGCCAATGCGGTGGTGACGCTGACCGAGGGCTCGACCGTGCTCGGCACCGCCACGGCCAATGCCAGCGGCGCCTGGTCGTTCAGCCCGACCGGGCTCGCCCAGGGCGCGCAAACCATCACCGCGAGCGAGACCAATTCGGCGGGTGTTACCGGCAGCGGCGCGGTGAGCTTCACGCTCGACACCGTGGCGCCGACCGTCACGGCACAGCTCGTCCACGACACCGGGTCGTCCGCGACCGACGGTATCACCTCTAATCCGGCGTTAATCGGCACCGCCGATGCCAATGCGGTGGTGACGCTGACCGAGGGCTCGACCGTGCTCGGCACCGCCACGGCCAATGCCAACGGCGCCTGGTCGTTCACCCCGACCGGGCTCGCCCAGGGCGCGCAAACCATCACGGCGACCGAGACCAATCTCGCCGGCAATACCGGTAGCGCCGCAGTGAGCTTCACGCTCGACGCCGTGGCGCCGACCGTCACGGCACAGCTCGCCCACGACACCGGCTTGTCCGCGACCGACGGTATCACCTCTAATCCGGCGCTGAGCGGCACTGCCGATGCCAATGCGGTGGTGACGCTGACCGAGGGCTCGACCGTGCTTGGCACCGCCACGGCCGATGCCAGCGGCGCCTGGTCGTTCAGCCCGACCGGGCCCGCCCAGGGCGCGCAAACCATCACGGCGACCGAGACCGATCTCGCCGGCAATACCGGTAGCGCCGCAGTGAGCTTCACGCTCGACACCGTGGCGCCGACCGTAACGGCACAGCTCGCCCACGACACCGGCTCGTCCGCGACCGACGGTATCACCTCCAATCCGGCGTTGAGCGGCACCGCCGATGCCAATGCGGTGGTGACGCTGACCGAGGGCTCGACCGTGCTTGGCACCGCCACGGCCGATGCCGGCGGCGCCTGGTCGTTCAGCCCGACCGGGCTCGCCCAGGGCGCGCAAACCATCACCGCGAGCGAGACCGATCTCGCCGGCAATACCGGTAGCGCCGCAGTGAGCTTCACGCTCGACACCGTGGCGCCGACCGTAACGGCACAGCTCGCCCACGACACCGGCTCGTCCGCGACCGACGGTATCACCTCCAATCCGGCGTTGAGCGGCACCGCCGATGCCAATGCGGTGGTGACGCTGACCGAGGGCTCGACCGTGCTTGGCACCGCCACGGCCGATGCCGGCGGCGCCTGGTCGTTCAGCCCGACCGGGCTCGCCCAGGGCGCGCAAACCATCACCGCGAGCGAGACCGATCTCGCCGGCAATACCGGTAGCGCCGCAGTGAGCTTCACGCTCGACGCCGTCGCGCCGACAGTCACGGCACAGCTCGCGGACTCGACTGGCGCCAATAATGTCACCGCGAACCCGGCGTTGAGCGGCACCGCCGATGCCAATGCGGTGGTGACGCTGACCGAGGGCTCGACCGTGCTTGGCACCGCCACGGCCGATGCCAGCGGCGCCTGGTCGTTCAGCCCGACCGGGCTCGCCCAGGGCGCGCAAACCATCACCGCGAGCGAGACCGATCTCGCCGGCAATACCGGTAGCGCCGCAGTGAGCTTCACGCTCGACACCGTCGCGCCGACAGTCACGGCACAGCTCGCGGACTCGACTGGCGCCAATAATGTCACCGCGAACCCGGCGTTGAGCGGCACCGCCGATGCCAATGCGGTGGTGACGCTGACCGAGGGCTCGACCGTGCTTGGCACCGCCATCGCCAATGCCAGCGGCGCCTGGTCGTTCAGCCCGACCGGGCTCGCCCAGGGCGCGCAAACCATCACCGCGAGCGAGACCGATCTCGCCGGCAATACCGGTAGCGCCGCAGTGAGCTTCACGCTCGAGTCAGCGGAGCCAACCGTAACGGCGCAGCTCGCTCACGACACCGGGTCGTCCGCGACCGACGGTATCACCTCCAATCCGGCGTTAATCGGCACCGCCGATGCCAATGCGGTGGTGACGCTGACCGAGGGCTCGACCGTGCTTGGCACCGCCACGGCCGATGCCAGCGGTGCCTGGTCGTTCAGCCCGACCGGGCTCGCCCAGGGCGCGCAAACCATCACCGCGAGCGAGACCAACGCCGCTGGCATGACCGGTGGCGCCTCGGTGAGCTTCACGCTCGAGTCAGCGGAGCCAACCGTAACGGCGCAGCTTTCTCACGACACCGGGTCGTCCGCGACCGACGGTATCACCTCCAATCCGGCGTTAATCGGCACCGCCGATGCCAATGCGGTGGTGACGCTGACCGAGGGCTCGACCGTGCTCGGCACCGCCACGGCCAATGCCAGCGGCGCCTGGTCGTTCAGCCCGACCGGGCTCGCCCAGGGCGCGCAAACCATCACCGCGAGCGAGACCAATTCGGCGGGTGTTACCGGCAGCGGCGCGGTGAGCTTCACGCTCGACACCGTGGCGCCGACCGTCACGGCACAGCTCGTCCACGACACCGGGTCGTCCGCGACCGACGGTATCACCTCTAATCCGGCGTTAATCGGCACCGCCGATGCCAATGCGGTGGTGACGCTGACCGAGGGCTCGACCGTGCTCGGCACCGCCACGGCCAATGCCAACGGCGCCTGGTCGTTCAGCCCGACCGGGCTCGCCCAGGGCGCGCAAACCATCACGGCGACCGAGACCAATCTCGCCGGCAATACCGGTAGCGCCGCAGTGAGCTTCACGCTCGACGCCGTGGCGCCGACCGTAACGGCACAGCTCGCCCACGACACCGGCTTGTCCGCGACCGACGGTATCACCTCTAATCCGGCGCTGAGCGGCACTGCCGATGCCAATGCGGTGGTGACGCTGACCGAGGGCTCGACCGTGCTTGGCACCGCCACGGCCGATGCCAGCGGCGCCTGGTCGTTCAGCCCGACCGGGCCCGCCCAGGGCGCGCAAACCATCACGGCGACCGAGACCGATCTCGCCGGCAATACCGGTAGCGCCGCAGTGAGCTTCACGCTCGACGCCGTGGCGCCGACCGTAACGGCACAGCTCGCCCACGACACCGGCTCGTCCGCGACCGACGGTATCACCTCCAATCCGGCGTTGAGCGGCACCGCCGATGCCAATGCGGTGGTGACGCTGACCGAGGGCTCGACCGTGCTTGGCACCGCCACGGCCGATGCCGGCGGCGCCTGGTCGTTCAGCCCGACCGGGCTCGCCCAGGGCGCGCAAACCATCACCGCGAGCGAGACCGATCTCGCCGGCAATACCGGTAGCGCCGCAGTGAGCTTCACGCTCGACACCGTGGCGCCGACAGTCACGGCACAGCTCGCGGACTCGACTGGCGCCAATAATGTCACCGCGAACCCGGCGTTGAGCGGCACCGCCGATGCCAATGCGGTGGTGACGCTGACCGAGGGCTCGACCGTGCTTGGCACCGCCACGGCCGATGCCAGCGGCGCCTGGTCGTTCAGCCCGACCGGGCTCGCCCAGGGCGCGCAAACCATCACCGCGAGCGAGACCGATCTCGCCGGCAATACCGGTAGCGCCGCAGTGAGCTTCACGCTCGACACCGTCGCGCCGACAGTCACGGCACAGCTCGCGGACTCGACTGGCGCCAATAATGTCACCGCGAACCCGGCGTTGAGCGGCACCGCCGATGCCAATGCGGTGGTGACGCTGACCGAGGGCTCGACCGTGCTTGGCACCGCCATCGCCAATGCCAGCGGCGCCTGGTCGTTCAGCCCGACCGGGCTCGCCCAGGGCGCGCAAACCATCACCGCGAGCGAGACCGATCTCGCCGGCAATACCGGTAGCGCCGCAGTGAGCTTCACGCTCGACACCGTCGCGCCAACGGTCGCATCGGAGACTGTATCCGGCCCGGAGATCAATGGCGGAGCCGGTACGCTCACTGCCGGCGAGACGGCCATTTTGACGGTTGCCATGAGCGAGGCGGTAACGGTTGCGGGCGGAGATCCGATCCTGACCCTCAATGACGGCGGCACCGCCATCTATGATGCGGCGCATTCGTCTTCAACGACGCTTGTTTTTGATTACACTGTGTCGACAGGCGAAAACACCTCGGCCTTGGACGTCACCGGAGTTAATCTCAACGTCGCTACGGTGACCGACCTCGCCGGCAATGCAGCGGATTTTTCCGGCGCCGGCAACGACTTCTACTCGTTGGCCATCAACGGCAGCGGGACACACACGACAAGCCAGACCTTCGCCAACGGGATGACCGAAACCTGGACCTACAGCAGCACGGGGACGCTGCAAGAGATCGATTGCCAGGGCATTACGTGTCACAATTACACGTCAACCGACACGGTCTACGGCGCCAACGGCAAGGCCAGCGAGGCCTGGGCGAACGGCTCGACAATAATCCAGACCGAGGCCTGGAATGCCGACGGTACCATCAACAACATCCATCACTATGACATCACTGGTCAGCCCTATACCGACTACGACATCGTCTACGGCGCGAACAACCAACCGGTGAGCGCGACCTATTCCAATGGCATGACCAAGACCTGGACCTACAGCGAGGGAACGCTGCAGGAACTCGACCAAACAGGCATTACCGGACAAAATTACACGTCAACTGAAAAGATTTACGATGCAAACGGCAAGGTGGTAAGCGAGGTCTGGGCGAATGACGCTTCGACAATCCGCACCGAAGCCTGGAACGCCGATGGCAGCGTTCACGATATTCACTACTACGGCATTACCAATCAGGCCTATACCGACTATGACGTGGCCTACGGCGCGAACGACAAACCGCTGAGCGCGACCTATTCCAATGGCATGACCACGACCTGGACCTACAGCGAGGGAACGCTGCAGGAACTCGACCAAACAGGCATTACCGGACAAAATTACACGTCAACTGAAAAGACTTACGATGCAAACGGCAAGGCGGTAAGCGAGGTCTGGGCGAATGACGCTTTGACAATGCGCACCGAAGTCTGGAACGCCGATGGCAGTGTTCACGATATTCACTACTACGGCATTACCAATCAGGCCTATACCGACTATGACGTGGCCTACGGCGCGAACGACAAACCGCTGAGCGCGACTTATTCCGACGGTATGACCGAGACTTGGTCCTACAATGCCGACGGCAGCTACGACGTTGCGATGAACAACATCGTGGGGCAGAATAACACTTCGTGGGAAAAGATCTTTGATCCGAACTTCAGCTCAAATAATCATTTGGCGGTCCAGGATACTGTCAGCACGAATGGTGGCCAGCACGTCATTATCAATGAGAGCAGCGTGACGCTTACCGCGAGTGCAGGCGGCATGACTTTCAGCCTGCCTGGCGGAAATGACAGCTTCAGCTTTGACTTCGATTCTCACACCAGCCTCTCCATCAACGGTAGCAACGAGAACCTTGTGTTCAATGAAGGTTTCGGCAATGCGACGATATCCAACATAAATAACGACACGGTCCAATTCGGGTCCGGACTTTTCTCCGGCTTTGCTGATCTTCTGAGCCATAGCTCTCAAGACAAGGCGGGCGATACCATTATCGCCGACAATCACGGCGACGTGCTGACGCTGACCCATACGGCGATGACAGCACTGCAAGCCAGTCATTTCTTGCTGGGCTAGCAAAACCGCTGACTGGCTCAGCCGACCTGGGTTCTGTTGCGACCCAACACGCTCGCCGTGGCTAGACCACGGCTTCCGCTACTCAGGCTACGGGCAGCTGTGCAAGACGGAGAGCTGCAACGATGCGGGCTGAACAGACCACCAGTTGTGGTGCAGCGATTCAGCGACTCCCAGGTCCATGCTGGCTTTGAACCAGCCCGCATACTTCCCGCGCGAGCGCTGGCTGACCAAGATTCGATGCTAACCATCTAAATTAATGCACTGCAGCAAAAAGCGCTTGCCATCTGACCTCAAAGTGCTAATAATTCATTAATAGGCGCGGGGATTCAGGGCAAAGCGTGTTGTCAGTGGCTTAGATGAACTTCGCGAAACCGGGTAGTGGGTTCTCCGTCACCACGTCCGAGCCGCTGCGGATAATGCCGCAGCAGCGCAAGTGGCCAATTTCATATCGGTCCATCAGTGGCTTCGCGGTGGCGAGCGATGTCATTACAATTATCGCGTGCGGTCTGGCTGCCGGCATTGTCTATAATCTCGAACAGTTTGGCACGACGGACGTCATTCCTCAGTATTTCGGGTCAGCCGCGGTCGTCGCCGCGTTCTTCGTCGCGGTGATAAAGGGCTATGGTTTCTACGATCCAACGGAACTTCTGTCCTTTCGCACGCAGGTGAGCAGCGTCACAACGACCTGGCTCGGCGTGTTTTTGTTTCTTTCCGGCGCCGTTTTTGCATTGAAAATCGGGGATCAGTTTTCGCGCGCCGCAATATTCGCCTTTTTCACCGTCGGCCTGGCACTCCTGATCACAGAGCGCGTCTTCCTTCGCATGTTGCTTGTGCGTGGATTGAACAAGCAGAAATTTTATGCGCGCCCTGCGATCCTGATTGCCGACGATTCGTCTGCTGCAAAAGCTGATCTGCTTCCCTCGCTGCTCAGGCATGGCTTTCAGTTGAGCCGTCAATTCGCGCTGGCGGATGATCGGTGGGATTCGGAGCAGCAGGAAAAGCTCGTCTCTGAAGTCATATCCTATCTTCGTGGCTCGGCCATTGAGGAAATCATCGTAAGCCTCGATGTGAAACGTTGGGAAAGCTTTACCAAATTGTTTTCAGGACTGCGCATGCTGCCGTTGCCGGTCTATCTTGTTCCGACTGGCACAACGGCTGATATTCTGCGTCGGCCCTCGCATGCAATGGGCGACTCGGTCTGCATTGAACTGCAGCGCGAGCCGCTCGGAACATTCGAGCGCTTCTTGAAACGATCTTTTGATCTGCTCGGTGCGATCGTGGGCATGGTTTTGCTGTTGCCATTGCTAGTAATAACGGCAGTTTCGATCAAATTGGATTCGTCCGGTCCTATCCTGTTCCGCCAGAAGCGCAGCGGCTTCAACGGCCGGCAATTCGACATCTTCAAGTTCAGGACCATGACCGTTCTGGAAGACGGCCCCTCGGTCCGCCAGGCGACACCTTCCGACTGCAGGGTAACGCGGCTCGGTAAGTGGCTCCGTCGAACGAGCATCGATGAGTTACCTCAGCTGTTGAATGTCCTGCAGGGTCAAATGTCATTAGTTGGACCGCGGCCACATGCCGTAGCCCACGACAATCACTTTGATCAAAGTGTCGGCAATTACGCATTCAGGCATCACGTAAAACCAGGCTTAACAGGTTGGGCCCAAGTCAACGGCTACCGGGGTCCAACGCCTACCTTGGCTGAAATTGGCAAACGCGTTGAATACGATCTTTGGTACATCGACAATTGGAGCATGCGGCTCGATTTTATAATCATCATCCGGACATTTATCGAGGTCATGCGGGCGCGTAACGCCTACTAGTGGATCAAGTCTAACATTTCGGTTCGCTTTGAGATTCCCTGCCGGACTCGGGTGTGCGAGTCTTTGGAATGCACGAGCGAAGGAACATCCGATTGGGCGCTGCCGACCGCCGCGAGCTTGAAGCGGTTGCGGCCAACCGCAACAGCCCACAAAAACACGTTTGGCGAGCCAAGATCATTCTTTTGACGGCCGATGACTGTGGCACGGCCGAGATCATGCAAGCGACCGGCAAAGCCAAGACGGTGATCTGGCGCTGGCAGGAGCGGTTCCGGGACGCCGGTGCGGCGGGGCTTTGGCGCGATAAGACGCGGCCATCGCGCATCCCATCGCTGAGCCCCGAGGTGGCGGAGCGCGTGGTGGCCATGACGCTGGCGGGACCGCCGCCGGCGGCAAGCCACTGGACCGGCTCGGCCATGGCTAAGGCGGCGGGGATCAGCGTCAGTTCGGTGCAGCGGATATGGCGCACTCACGGCCTGAGGCCGCATTTGGTGCGTCAGTTCAAGCTGTCCAATGATCCGCGATTTGCCGCCAAGCTCAAAGAGATCGTGGGTCTCTACGTCAATCCGCCCGACCACGCCGTCGTGCTGTCGGTCGACGAGAAAAGTCAGATTCAGGCGCTGGACCGCACCCAGCCGGGACTGCCGATGAAGAACGGCCGCGCCGGCACCATGACCCACGATTACAAGCGGCATGGCGTCTCGACCCTGTTTGCGGCTCTCAATGTCCTTGAGGGCAAGGTCTTCGGCCAATGCATGAAGCGCCATCGCCATCAGGAGTTCATCCGCTTCCTCAATGCTATCGATGCCAGGGTGCCAAAGAAAAAGGCCGTCCATGTCATTATCGATAACTATGCCGCTCACAAGCACCCGAAAGTCATCGAATGGATCGACGAACATCCACGCTTCGTCTTCCACTTCACTCCGACGTCCGCCTCATGGCTCAATGCCGTCGAGGGATTCTTCGCCAACCTCACAAAGAAACGGCTCAAGCGCGGCGTATTCCGCTCGCTGCATGAACTCAAAGATGCCATCCACCGCTTCCTTGACGAAACCGACGCACATCCAAAGCCCTTTACGTGGACCAAGGATCCGAACAAAATCATCGCCGCCGTCAAACGAGGGCACCAAGCGTTAGATTCAATCCACTAGGCTTCTCCACACGATGATGCCATTGCCTCGCCGCGCGCCCCATAGAATCTAAGCCGCTCCGCGGTAAAAAAGTCCGATCGCTGTTGCCCGATAGGGGAGCGGCGGCTGTGCTCACTTTCTCCTTGACGATGGATGCCATACATTACGGCTGGTTGGGGTCGCCTTAATGCAAACAACGAAGCCGCCACTTTTTCGAACACGCCGGCAAGTCGAGCGCTATTTTGGCGGCAAGACGATCAAATGTTTGCTTTGTGGGGGACGGTTTGGGCGTCTTTCCTTTCATCTTGCCGCCAAGCATGGCGTGACGACGGACGATTATAAGAGCCGGTTCGGGCTTCCTTGGCACCGGGGGCTGACATCTGCGCTATCGCACGCCAATTCGGGGTGGAACGACGATCGCAAAGCCAAGGCGAGCAAACTGGCACGACGCAGTCAGTTTGCGTGTTTCGCAAATTCCCGGACAGGATTTCAGTAAATCGCGGACAGGGATTTCAGTAATTCCGGGACAGCGATTTCGCTAATTCGCGGACAGGGGTGAGGATCGGATTTCGGGAGCGCCGTTCGGGCAATGTTCCCTCTCAAACGTTTGGGAGGGGCAATGCCAAGACGGAAGCGAACGAAACGAACCACCGTGAAGGACCTGCGAACGATCCTGCGCTTGACGCACGAACTCGGGTTGTCGGTGCGGGCAATCTCGGAACGGCTGGGGCTGAGCAAGACCTCGGTTGCGACGTATCTGCTGCGGGCACGCGAGGCAGGGCTGAGCTGGCCGCTGGCGCCGGATTACGAGAGCGACGCGGCCTTGGCGCAGGCGCTGTTCCGCCGGGTGGGACGGCCGCCGCAGGACCTTGAGCGAGCCCGATTGGCCCTCTGTGGCGCAGGAGCTCAGGCGCAAGGGCGTCACCCTGACCCTGCTGTGGCAGGAATATCGCGCCGCCCATCCCGAGGGTTACGGCTACACCTGGTTCTGTCAACGGTACGACGTCTATCGGCGTCGAGCGCATCCGACATTCCGCCATTGCCACGAAGCGGGCGCAGTGATGCAGACCGATTACGCTGGCCAGACGGTCGAGGTGATCGACCCGCGGACGGCGAGATCGGCCAAGCCCAGATTTTTGTCGCGGTACTGGGGGCATCGTCGCTGACCTTCGCCTGCGCGAGCCTCAGTCAAAGGCTGCCGGATTGGATCGACAGTCAGACCAAGGCCCTGGCGTACTTCGGCGGGGTTCCCAAGGCGATCGTCTGCGACAACCTAAAGGCCGGCGTTGCCAAAGCGCTGTGGTTCGAGCCGACGCTCAACCAGACCTTTGCGGCCATGGCGGAGCACTACGACACGACGATTTTGCCGACGCGCAGCCGCAAGCCGCGCGACAAGGGCAAGGTCGAAGGTGCGGTTTTGATCGTCGAACGTTGGATCTTGGCACGCCTGCGTAATCGCCGCTTCTTCAGCCTTGCCGAGCTTAATGCTGCAATCGGCGTTCTGCTCGAAGACCTCAACAATCGTCCGATGCGTCAGGTCGGAAAGTCGCGTCGACAGCTGTTCGAGGAGATCGAACGCACGGCCCTGGCGCCGTTGCCGAGCACACCATTCGAATACGCCGAATGGAAATCCGCCAAGGTCCATCCCGACTATCACGTCGAAGTCGACAAGACCTTCTATTCGGTACCGCACCGGCTGATCGGCCACCGGGTCGATGTGCGGCTGACTCATAAGACGATCGAGATCTTCTACGACCATCAGCGTGTCGCCAGTCACATTCGTCGTTCGCAGCGCTCGGGTCATGTCACCGTCAACGAGCACATGCCGAAGGCCCATCAGCGCTATGCCAACATGACGCCAGCGAGCCTGATCCTGATGGCGGCGCGGATCGGCGCCAACGCTGCCATCCTGGTCGAGCGGGTGATGCGGGACCGTCCGCATCCTGAGCAGGGCTATCGCTCCGCCATGGGGATCATCGCGCTGGCGCGCCGTTATGAGCGCCATCGGCTGGAAGCGGCGTGCGAGCGGGCGCTTGCCATCAACGCGATCAGCTACTCTTCGGTCAGCGCCATCCTCAAAACCGGGCTCGACCGGACCACTATGCCGGCGGAACCCGCTAAAGCCACGCCCCCGCACGCCAACATCCGTGGCGGCACCTACTATCAATAAAGGAAAGGAGCCTCGATGCTGACTGTCAAACGGCGTTGGAATGGGACCCCTTATCGGCATCCAAAAGGGGCTCTGACGCAATTTTGGTGCAGCTGGGTCATTCGGCGCCGATCAGTCTGGCCTGAAGCAGATCGATATTGCCACGGCCGTACATTTGGCGCCGTACGAGCTTGAGGCGCGTGATTTGACCTTCGGTTTGTCCGTTCGACCAAGGCAGAGTGATTGCGGCCCGGACGGCGGCTTCGTCCTTGATGACGCCATTGCCGAACGAGGCAACCAAGCTGGTGCGAGCCCGCTCGATCCAGGACGTGAGGTCGGCTGCGGTCTTGCGTCGGATCATCATGTGGAATTCGGCGATGATCTCGCGAGCCTCGACGAGCGTGGGCACGCCGGCCTCGATGGCCGCTACAGTGACGGTTTCCGCCTTTGAGAGCGTGTCTCGTCCGATTGTCATGAGGCGGGCGATCGTTCTGGCCGATGGGATGCGTTGGAGGTTTTCGGCGTCGGCCTTCTCGGCCCGTCGTCTGCGCGTTGCCCATTCGCCGACGACGCGCAGCGATCCCCGGAAGCCGCGCGCCGTCAAACGGCGCCAGAGTTCAGCGCCATTGCGGCAGTCGGAGGCCCATTGCTCGTCGAGCCACGGCAGATGCACATCCAAGGAACTCTGCCTTGTCCGGAAGACGTCGTTGCGTTCGCCGCGGACCACCTGCCGAACCAGCTTCCTGCTGTAGCCGGTCTGGCGCGCGATCTGTTTGATCGCCATTCCGCTTTTCGACAGCTCTAGGATCGCCGCGTTGGTCTCTTCCCGGCGCAGGTAGCCCCCGTACTGGATGCGCTCAGCTGCCGTCAGCAGTTCGGGATCGATCGTCGTTGCGCCGATGACGCTACGAACTTGGCGCATTGATTTGCGAATGGCATCAAGGAAAGCACGACTGGCGTTCTCCATCAGATGCCACCGATCCGCGACTTGTACGGCGTGCGGCAGGGCCTTGGCCGCCGCTTCGCCGTACCCTCCACCACGGTCGCGGGCGATGATCCCAATTGTCGGGTGATTGGCAAACCACGCTTGGGCGGTCGCCGGCTCTCGATCCGGCAGTAGCGTGACGATCCGGCGCCTTTCCAGGTTACAGACAATACTGGCGTATCGATAATTCCGTCGCCATGCCCAATCATCAATGCCGACGACCTTGAGCGGGTCTGAAGGAGGCCGGCTACGGCGTCTGACCACCCGCAATAGGGTATCGTTGCTCACCGGCAGCATCAGCCGTTTTGCGAATATCGCCGCCGGTCTGCCGCCGAGTGCCAAACCGAGGTGATGGACGATGCCGTCGAGCCTGGTCGTGCGGCGGGCCGCCGGCGCCAGGACACCTTCGGCAAAGCGCTCCGTGAAGATTTGCCGACCACAAAGGACCGCATCGCAGCGAAAGCGGCGAGCAACTATTACGAGCTCGACCATCCGCCCTGACAATGGAAGGTCCCTGACCCGACGCCGGTAATGACTATGAACGCGGCGCGAAACAGTCCCGCACGACGGACAAAGACCAAAATTTTGTGATGGTCGGACGGTGATAACAGTTGTATCGGAATCGCAAAACGCACTCTCCACAACAAACCCGGCCGGTACCAGACTGGAGCGGCGAAGTGCTTGCTGCATGGCCTGATTCTCCCCCATGGGAGCGCCACGCAAATCCTAAACTGCATCAAAACTGAGTCAGAGCCCTTCTTGCATGCCGATTCACATCCGCGTCATGTCGGCAATCGAGGCGTGCCGTACGGTCGCGCTGGGCGGGCACATCGAGCGCTGCGAGGACTGCGCGCACACGCGCATCGCCTATAACTCCTGCCGCAACCGCCATTGCCCGAAGTCCCAATGGTCTGCCGCCGCGGATTGGCTCGCGGCGCGAGAGGCCGAGCTGCTGCCAGTTCCCTATTTCCATGTGGTGTTCACGCTGCCGGTGGAGATCGGCGCCATCTCCTACCGGAACAAGGCCATGGTCTATGGGCTTCTGTTCAAGGCCGCGGCCGATACGCTGACCACGATCGCGGCCGATCCGAAGCACCAATCGTCGGGTCACCATCACGCTGATCCGCGAAGCCTCCCCGGTGCCGGCAGACTGGTGCCTTAGATGGGCATCGAGCGATCACGTTCGATTTCGAACGAGTTCTTCCACGTCCGCTATTGTTTCACATAATCCGTCCCACTGTAAGTGTCCCTGCCGCGGGGTCTCCTGAGGTCCTACTGCGCGAGGCACTGGACGAGCGCGGAACCACGCCGGTCATTCCAAATCGTTGCAATAGGAAACAACCGTTCAGCTGTGGATGAGCGATTTCGCCAGCCGTGGCGCTGCAGACTTCTCCGCGACTGACGCAAATGCCTTGACGAGAGCACGTTCTAATTTGCCGTCCATTTCCTCGAGCATTTTAAATGCCCGGGCAGGTGACGTCGGCGATTTATATGGACGTCGCTCAATCAAAGCCGCATAGATATCGCAGATCGTCACGAGCCGGACGAGATCGCCGATTTGCCGGCCAGAAAGACCGTCCGGATATCCGCTTCCATCGAGTAGCTCATGGTGGTGGAGGACGATTTCCAGCATTTCTTGCTCATAGCCACCTTGCGCTCGCAAGATTTCATACCCAACAGATGGGTGCGTGCGCATAATTGTCGCTTCTTCACTTGTTAGCGCATCGCACTTATTCAAGATCGTCAGCGGGATTTTTGCCTTGCCAATATCATGGAGCAAAGCACCTCTTGTCAGACGCTTCTGATCGATCGGCGCAAATCGCAGATTGACGCAAAACTCCGCTGCGAGGCCGGTTACGAGGAGACAGTGCTGATAGGTTGTATCGTCATATGCCCAAACGACTTCCAGCCATTCTCGAATGCCTTTTTCGTTTACGGCGGCGACGACCGCCACCGTCGCATCATCGACGGCGCTTTGGTTGATGTATTCAGCGCGTGCTGCCGCATCAAAAATGCATTGAAAGTATGCTTGGACGCCGTCACTTTCCGTAGCTTGTTTTCGTATTGGCTTCGACGTCGTAGAGGTACGTCGAACGCTCGTCCCAAGCGTCACAATGACTTCTACAAGCGGTACATTAGGTGGGAATACGACGTCGGCACCAATCGCGGACGTCTGAACTCGTTCAAGATAACCCTCGTTGCGCAAGATAGCGAGAATTGGTATCTTCAGTTTCTTCGGCTTCGCTAATAGGTGCCTTAAGCGGTGCACATCGGACGGGTTGCGGAAGCTTACATCGGTAAGTACCGCTGCTACGTAGCCGGCAATATCGTCATGCTCGCGGAAATTCACCACCCGACATGAGAATGACTCGGCCAATCGCCGTATCAGCTCGATGTTTCGATCCGGTCGATCTGAAATCAAGAGGATCGGAGCCCGTTGGTTCATTTGAGACGCAGGCTTTTGCTAAGCGCGGAATTGGATCGCTGCGCGGTGTAGTCTTCGGCTGGTTGAATTTGGCCAGGTGAAGAAGCCTGCGAAAGCCGCTCTGGTCCGATGGCCGCGTGCCATTTGGAAATGAACTTGACGCCCACGTGGCGACGATCCATCCAAACTAATTCGCATTCGCGCAGGGCGCTGCGGTCTTTATACAGTACGAGCGTGAATGTGCGCGGTATCTCGGCTGACGGATGGCCAACGGCGAGCCGTGCGCCGCCGTTCGAAATGTCCAGGATGACGCATGGGACCGGACGATCCTGACCAGGAAACATCACTTCCGCAGCGCGCCTCATCAACTGTCGCAGTGTCTTCCGTGCCTCAGGAGATGGACGATTAGGCATCGGGCCACAACTCGTTGGACTGCATCGTTCGCGATTTGAGCGCGTCGGCAGCACGGATAGCCACTCTCTGGCATCAAGCAAGAGTCTGGCGAGGTACCCGCATTTGAGGTGTCGCCCTCTGAGCGCTACTTTTGCGATAATAAAACCAGGGGATTACCACTTGATTAATCAACTTAATATTGCGATCCGTCGATGCGATAGAGAAATCGTCTCCTTATTGCTTTCAACCAGCTGGTGCAATTGCGCAATTGGACATCAGCCGCGAACAAGAAAAGGACGGATGTGAGACGCGATGGGTCGGCGCGGACATACCGCCCGCCCGCCCTACGTTTTATCTTGGAATTCCTAGTCGTACTCGGAATGATTGGGAGCGCTGCATGGGCTCTGCGGCGCTTTAGCTCGGGCCGATTACTAGGAGCCAATTTGCACAGCCAATTGCCGCGGCTTGCGGTCACTGATGCCGTCGGCATCGGCCTGGGTGGGCGCCTTATTCTGGTTCGGCGCGATAACGTCGAGCACTTGTTGTTGATTGATGGCCTCACGGCCATTGTCATGCCGCGGGCGTACATCGAGATGATCTTGTCGTCGAAGCCATCCAGCCGGGTTTCGCCCTTGGGCACAATCTGCGGAACGAAGGTGCCGTTGCGGTCGCGCGGCACCTCGAGGTTGACCGCGCCGTCTTTGGTCAGCACGGTCTTGGGATAGCTGCCGTTGCGATGATTGTCGCTGCCCGGCCGGCCGGGTCGCCCTTCTCGTAGCCGAGGTGGTGCGTCAACTCCGCCCCAAGCGCCCCTTCCAGCAGCGCCTTCTTCAGCTACTTGAATAGGCCATCCTCGCCGAACAGGTCTTCCGGCTTCTCGTAGCCGGTTAGCAGTTCGTCCAAATGTTCAGGTTTGATAGGCATCGTGAGTCTGCTTCCTCTAGGTTACCCACGGATCGCCCACACACAATCTATCTGACTCTCCCGACCGACCTGGTCTCACAACAGCAACGAAGACGTAGCGTCCTCGAAGCGCCTTGGCATGCTCAGGACTCCTAGCTGGCATATTTTGTGCTCACAACTCCTTGAGACGCTCGAGAAACAATTGAGTGTTCCGGAGTCGTACAAGAACGCTTGTTGGATCTTCAAACTACGATATTTCGGGGACATCAACAGCACGTAAGGCGGCGGCGATGGTTCAAAATGGGAAAAGAAACTTTGATGGTCAATTGGCGATCTCGCTCAGTGGCCGGCTAAATGCGCTTCATCGGATTCAAGGCACCCGAAGCTCAGGGGAAAACCGCCCCCGACACCAAGACGCCGTCGGGAAAAATAGCCATGACCCTAATGGATCTTTCCCCCGACAAATTCCTGTCATCTCTGGACTGCAACATAGTCTAGAGGACGCTCCGCAACCCGCAGGAGCTATTACCATGAGCGTTTCCGACATTAACCTAACCAGAAATAGCGGCGGTCCTGCTGAAGGCGCCGAGCATGGCAACGATGCCAAATTTTGCCTTTGGCCTGTCGTCGGCATCGCGTTAGCATTTCTTTGCACGATACTGTGGTGCGCGTTTCTGGTCTGGGTCCTGATCTGAAGGTCATTGCCAAGGGATGGGACTGGCCCATGGAGTTCCAAAATACAAACCATCCAACAAGGGACGGCCAGATGGAGACGTTTCAGTCGAAAGCGGTGGCCTGAACGCCGCCTTCTAAGCCGTAAGCTTGATTCCGCTATTTCGCGTCATTTAGCCGCACAATCGGACCGGGTCGGGGAATCAAGTTGTCGCACGCAATTAATCGCGCGGTCGTCCGAGCAATATTGCGGCCGCTACCTCGATGAGCAACCTCAGCGCCGCAGCGTTTACACAGGCCTGCAAGAGCGCAACAGCTATAGACGCGATAGGCACATTCGCAATGTTAGGACTAGTGAACATGGCAAGGAAGGGAACCGCTTGAAGAACCAGGTATGCCCCCCAAAGGACCCGTAATCCGAAGAGGGTAAAAACGGGTCGCACCGCGAAAAAATCAATCAGGGCATTCATGACTGCCTCCGCTTATACGTTGGTTCAGTGATACTGTGTCCGCGCCGCCATAATAGTTCAAAATATTTTGGCCGGATGTCCACAGCGTTCTCGCGTCCATTGCCTCGGCTCATCATATGTGGAAAATAACGGTGCAATGGCCCACCGAAGACGATTATGACAAATCCAAACGAGAAGCTAGAACAGGCGTGGGAACTGTTCTACAGGGAGCTGGATGACCTTCTGCGGGTGCTAGCTGCGCAGCAGCGGGCTCTCGAGGAGCGGCGACCTCCGATAAAATTAGTGCACCGCGAGACGACTGTTGCCGAAGCCGTATTGGCGGCCCAGTTGCGGTTGAGACAAGCTATTTGGTAATGCCGGATATCCGGTCGATCATCGATGATAAAAGTGGTGCCGACGCGTCCGCGATGCTTGCAACAGCGAAATCTCTTGTTTTTCTGCTTGCAATTGCGAGAGCTGTTGCTGTTCGGTTGCCCTTAGTTGGGAGAGCTCTTGCTGTTCGTCTGCTTGCAATTGGGAAAACGTTTGTTCCAATCGATCTTGCCTGGCAGCGAGCTGCTGCGCGATTTGTCGGATAGTAGCGACCTCACTCGTTAGTGTTGCAAAACGATGCTCTAGTTGAGCCTGCTGCGCCTGGATCGCAGTGGTCGACGGTGCGAGGGACGAGGGACTTCGAGCTACATCAGCCCTTGGCTCTATGTGCTCCTCTAAATACGCAACCAGAGTACCAAAAAGCGCGATGGCAAAGAAGCCATAAGCAACGGTATGTAATGCACGTGGTAAGGCCGATGGCCGCCTTTTTTGGTGAACCGGCGACTTCAGATCAGGCGAACTCGGTGATGCACCAACATCAGAAATGTCCTGGGTATTATCCTGTGTGCAGGATTGTGGTGGCTGATCAGATTTGGGTAACGCCTCATCATAGGCAACGCCAGGAGCGGCATGGAATTCGAATGGGACGTCATAATTGTCAAAAGAGCAACTTCGATCTGGATCAATCTGTCTGTTCGCAATCTGGGCGTCGCCAATCACTCGATCCCTAAGCGCGCCCACAATGTCGGGTTTTAGAGAACTCTTTCTCAACTGCTTGTCCGACGAACCCATCGACGCCTCCTAGAGGCCAAGGCCATTATCACTGAACTCAAAAACTCTTTATTATCCGGGAAATGGAACACGAGAGCAAGCGGTTAAGCAATTTGCGCTCAGTTCCGACGCCCCTCCCCTGGTGTTCGGCCGCGCAAATAAGTGAACGCGGGGCGACTAGTTCGCTGGTCAGTGGCCGACCCCGAAATGGTAAAGATGAAGCCCACCCCAACCCTTCCGAGCCGGCCACCAAGCCCTATGGATGCACGGTGAACCTGATCGGTCCATAGGGCATCCAGTCTAGTCGAGCTTTAGCACGGCGGATCCGTCGTCGGCGGTAAGTAACCGGCCGGTCGTGTTTGGGCGCGGCGGGCCTATTGGGACGAGGAAGAGACAATTCGTATTTTTGATTCCGAGCATTAGGCGCATTACGAATGTACTCACCACTGCCTCCATAGAATCACTGTGGAGCTGTCACTCAGGAGTCATAGTCAACACGGATCAAAACGCGCGTTCGCAATTGTTTTGATTTGGAGTTATCGATCCGGTTGGCGTCGTTACTCACAGGCATATAGCGAGGTGAGTGAATTTTCTTTACAGTCATGTCTGGATTAGCCGCGCGCCAGATCGAAATCTGCCGTTCAACATCTGACTTGTCGTGGCCAGTGAAAGTAAAAGACTTCATCACGCGTACATCCCGTCCTCCAAACGCATAATAGACCCGGCTCCGCGCGGCAATGAGTGATTAGCATTGAGGTTAGTAGCGTTTGGGCAAGGCCGCACGCTCAGCTCCCGAAGGCAGCGATCATCGACGATCGTGCCCCCATTAACGAGCGAGCCGATCTTAGCGCGGCGCGCTCAGTTGAGAGTCGTCGTTGTCAAACGGTCTCGGCGGCAAGGAATGCGATTGGGGTCCACCGGGCGTTCGCAGCCCTCATCGGGTCCACTCCCGTTCCACTTTACCAGCGGCTTCCATCGCCGTTCGATGGCGCTCGCGATGGTGCCCTTGGTTAAGTGGCATGGCGAATTTGTCACCGGCTTTCCGGCCAAGAACTCGGCTTTCATGACCGGTCGCTTTCGTCGCATTGTCGGGTGGCTCTATTCGAAGTTGAATGCTTTTGACGAAACATCGATCGCATGAGAACATAAAAGCGACATACTATGAACGAGATTTTATTCAGTAGTCTGTTCGCGTTGGGGACGAAGCACTTTAGGTGCTTGCGGCGAATGGGGTCGGGCGAGTGTTGGGGCAGCCGGCAAGTTCGGCAAGATCGACTTTCGATTCGTTGGTTGAGGCGCTAAACGCCTCCGACGCATCGTTTCATGCACCATCATGGGAGCGTGCAGTCGAATTTGACAGCGTGCCGAGCGCCGTCACGCCGCTGATCGGCCAGACCGCCAATGACGGTCTCGGTCATGCCGCCTCCAGCGATGGCGGCTCTTCCATAAACTTTCCTTTGGGCCCGTTAGTTGGTCCGCTGAACGTAGCTGACGCATCGTACAGCACGCCTTCATGGCACCACGCCGATGGACTTGCGGGCTCGCCGATCGGCACAGCGCAGTTGATCGATCAGAGCGCTGGTGACGGTTTCGATCGCGTTTTCCCCAGCGACGGCGGCATTTGGATTAATGACGCGACTTCGACGAATGGCCCGCTAAATGGCGAGGGCAGCTCAAATTCCGCTACCAATGGCATTCCTGCCTCTGCCGAAGGGAGCGGTTTTGGCGGCTCGTCTGATCACACGCTCGCCGGAGATAGTCAGGATTTGTTCGTCAACGGCTCGTCTCCGTCTGACGCCGGTAGCGCTTTTGACGCGTCCTTCTCCAATAGCAATGGCTCGGCTTTCCAGCTGTCCTCAGTTGATGGCGACAATGGTTCGGTGGGTGCGAGCTTTTCCCTCGATAGTTCAATGCCCAGCCCGCTCGACTCTGACGTAGGAGCAGCTCAACTATCAACCGTTTCCTCTGATGCAACCTCAGGCACCGCCGCCGGTGCGAATTCGGGCTTCGGGGTTTTTATCGATGCCGCTGGTGACGTCACCTATATCCCCGAGCATTTAACGAGCCGCGCCGACCCGATTGCCGAGACCAGCGTAGCGAGCGCGGGCCCGGCTGCCAACGCCAGCGTGCCATTGTTGGCGCATGAGGGCGACCTCGGCAACGGGTTAGGCGAAGTTCAGCTCGGCCCGACCAGTGCGAGCAGCTCCGGCGGCTCAGGTTCAACGTCAGGCTCAAGCGGCAGTGGGACTGTCAGCCAAATCACGACCGCCGGTTCCGGGCTGGTCATCGATATTAATTGGGACACCAGCGTTGCCAACGCACCGAGCGGATTTGTCACCGCTGTCGATTCCGTCGCCAGCTATTACGAAAGTCACTTCAGCAATCCGATTACCATCACCATCGACGTCGGCTATGGCGAGATTGACGGAGCACCGCTCGGAAGTGGCGCCGTCGGCGAGAGCGAAAGCTACCTGACGTCGGTCTCCTACTCGAGCCTGGAGGCCGCGCTGGTCAAGAATGCCAACGCAATCGGTGACACGGCTGCGGCTGCGAGCTTGACCGCGACGGACCCGACCAATGGCGGCAGCTTCTGGCTGTCAACGGCCGAAGCAAAAGCACTGGGCCTGACGAGCGCGACCAGCAGCATGGACGGCTATGTTGGATTCAGCAACACGGTGTCCTACGCCTACAACGACAGCAGCGGTGTCCCGGCAGGGCAATACGATTTCTCTGCCGTGGTCGCCCACGAATTCTCCGAAATCATGGGCCGCACCATGTTTGACGGAGAAGCTTTTGGCAGCGGCCTCCAAGCCTACACACCGCTCGATCTGTTTCATTATTCCAAGGCCGGCGTTCGCGATTTCTCCGGCACCACGGCGGGCTATTTTTCGGCCAATGGCGGCGTTACCAATCTCGGCAACTTCAACACCAATCCCAACGGCGATTTCGGCGACTGGGCCGGCAGCGTCGGCCACAATGCTTACCTGGCTGCCGCCGGCACCGGCGTGGTTTTGCCCGTCACCGCCAATGATCTGACCGAGATGAATATTCTCGGCTGGGATCCCGCGACTTCCAGCGCACCAGTCGTCACCGTAACGCTTTCTCACGACACCGGGTCGTCCGCGACCGACGGTATCACCTCCAATCCGGCGTTAATCGGCACCGCCGATGCCAATGCGGTGGTGACGCTGACCGAGGGCTCGACCGTGCTCGGCACCGCCACGGCCAATGCCAGCGGCGCCTGGTCGTTCAGCCCGACCGGGCTCGCCCAGGGCGCGCAAACCATCACCGCGAGCGAGACCAATTCGGCGGGTGTTACCGGCAGCGGCGCGGTGAGCTTCACGCTCGACACCGTGGCGCCGACCGTCACGGCACAGCTCGTCCACGACACCGGGTCGTCCGCGACCGACGGTATCACCTCTAATCCGGCGTTAATCGGCACCGCCGATGCCAATGCGGTGGTGACGCTGACCGAGGGCTCGACCGTGCTCGGCACCGCCACGGCCAATGCCAACGGCGCCTGGTCGTTCACCCCGACCGGGCTCGCCCAGGGCGCGCAAACCATCACCGCGAGCACGACCGATCTGGCCGGCAATACCGGCCGCGCGTCGGTCAGCTTCACGCTCGACACCCATGCGCCAACAGTCACGGCGCAGCTTGCACATAATACCGGCTCGTCCTCAACTGACGGCATCACTGCGAACCCGGCGCTGTCCGGCACCGCCGATGCCAATGCAGTGGTGACGCTGACCGAAGGGTCGACCGTGCTTGGCACCGCCACTGCCAATGCCAGCGGCGTGTGGTCGTTCACGCCCACCGGCCTTGCTCAAGGCCCGCAAACCATCACGGCAAGCGAGACGGATCTCGCCGGCAATACCGGCAGCTCCTCGGTCAGCTTCAGGCTCGATACGGTCGCGCCAGGGGTAACATCAGAAGCAGTCTCCGGTCCTACAATCAACGCGGATGTCGGCACGCTCACCGCAGTCCAAATGGCCATACTGGCGGTGGGGTTAAGCGAGCCGGTGAAAGTTGTTGGAGGGGCACCGAGTTTGTTGCTCAACGACGGCGGCGTTGCGACCTACGATGCCGCGCACTCGACCTCGACTTTGCTGGCCTTCGATTACACCGTCAAAGCCGGGCAATACACAAACTCACTTGCGGTGACAGGAATTAAACCGCAAGGCGCAACCGTGACTGATCTCGCCGGCAATTCTGCCAGTTTTTCCGGCGCGTTCACGACCTTCTCGCGCCTGCGGGTCGATGGCACCACACCAGTGGCCACCCCCAACGAGGCGCACGATACGCTCAAGGGGTCGGTGTCCGTGGGTCATGTGCAGGCCACGACCAGCGGCGTCCTGGCCAACGACTCGGACTCCAATCCCTCCGATATTCTGCGTGTAACCGCAGTCGACGGCTCCGCCGCGCATGTCGGCAAATCCATTGCTGGCGCCTTTGGCACGCTCGATCTAAGGTCCGACGGCAGCTATATCTATACGAATACCCATCCCACTGCGGTAACCTCAGTGGGCGGCGTCGCCGAGGACATATTCAACTACACCGTGGGTAACGGCCACGGCGGCACGGCCAATTCGACCCTGAGCGTCCTCATCACCAGCAGTAACGATACTTATGTCGCGGGCGCCGCCGGCAGCACAATAAAGGGTGTGAGCGGTGCCCACGACGTGCTCGACGGAAGTGCCGGTAACATGCATGTCACAGCCGGCATCACGGGTGCCCAGTGGTTGATCGGTGGACCAGGCGATACGCTAACCGCCGGCATCGGCGCGGACACATTCATTTTTTCTCCCCATATCGGCAATGAAACCATCAATAACTTTAACGTTGCGCACGATGTGATCGATCTTCCAATGCAGGAAATTGCAAAATTCAGCGCCCTTTTGGCCGACCTGCATACGTCCGGCACAGATACCATCATCACGCTCGACGCCCACGATTCGATTATGTTGAGTCATGTCGCAGCCCATAATCTGACGGCCAATAATTTCCACTTCATTGTTTGATGGCGCTCCCTGTCGCGGACAGCGTCACCGGTTATGCTCTGTATTCTGATGCAACGGCCCGGGATTCTCCACTCGCGGAGATGGTTTTTCCGCAAGCAGTGGATGCGTTTCGAGCCATAGCGCTCGAGCAGCGTCAGCTGGATCAATCTCAGTCCTTCCCCACCATGCCGCCTCATCGCTGCAGCGGTGCAGCTCGCGATGATGACTGCGGCACAGCGGCACGGTGAACTCGTCGCTGACCTTGCGGCCGAGTGCTCGGCTTTGTGCAAAGCGTAGGTGATGGGCGTCGGACGGTTTGCGACCACAGATCAGACAGGGTTGCTGGGCGACGAAGCGCACATGGAGGCGATCGCGGATGCATTGACTGCGACCTTCGTAAATCGGCAGGTCTCAGCAGCGGTATCACCGTGCCATGATCCAGGTCGACTAGCCCCTGGCAAAAGGTCCTGAAGCGCAAGAGGTAATGTCGCCATGTCCGGGAATAAAACCGGCAGAAATTCGATCACGGCAATGAGCGCATTTCTGGCCGCGCTGCGCCCATGATCCGGTTGCGAGGGATCGTATAGTGAGAGGTCTAGTTTCAGACGGAGTAGCCGGATTGCAGCCGCAACCTCGGCCTCACGAGCAGTCTGGACTGTCGCATTCCGCAGCTGCGCGGCATCGTTCGATGGCATTCCCGGTAGCTCGACCTGGGCACTTTGGCCGGTTTCGGAATTGGTCAGCATCTCATCCGATCGGGCAGAAATAAGTGGGGGAACGTTCGAATTGCCGTCCTGCGTCTGCATGGGACATCTCCGGCTATTGCCATAAAAGATGGCGGTGGTGGCGCCGACGCCGCCGCTGCTCCCATACCAAATGGTGCCGAAAGCGATCCCCGCCAACCAGGCGCAAAGCCCCCCGGCAAGATCGTGAAACCCGCGACATCTCATTCGGCTGCGCAATTAAGAGCTGAGTGCGAAATCTTCGCGAGCGCCCTCACCGGCGCTCGAACTGTAAGCGCCGATCGAGTAGGACCAAAGACGTGCGGCTTCCGGAAGTCCCTAGCCTCCGCTCCGCATCGTATGAGACAGGTTAGGTTGAGCGTTCCTTATGCCGCTCCCAACAAATCCATAGTCCCCGCCCCATCCGCCATTTCCCGTTGGGCCGAGCACATCGATTTTGTTCACGAAGAATTATGGGTCGCATTTTTGTGATGATTTGTAAGCTCATATTAATCGACCGGTGATAGCGTGACCTTGAGCAAATCTTGGTAGATTCGAATGGTCGAGCGGCGCCGGGTACAACGTCATAAGAGCTTCTTGCGCGGGCGCGTAGACTTCGACAATGGCCGCACAGTGCTAGATTCTCTCATCCGCGATATTACCGAACTGGGAGCCAGAATCGTTTTTTCCGACGCCGTTAACGTTCCAAGCGTGATTAATCTTCACATTCCGCAGAAAAGTCAGACCTTGCAGGCCCGCGTCATTTGGCGACATGGCGACGAGATCGGTTTAGCATTCCCGGCAAGCCAGTCATGGCCCGCTGGCCGACGAGACGCCCTAACCGAACGCGTCGCGCAGCTTGAAATCGAAATCCGCTCGTTACGTAATTTGATGACGGAACTGGCGAACAGAGTCCGAAATAGCGAAAGCGCCGCGTAACCTTTTTGAATTCGTCGCCGGTTAACCACCTTTACTCCTGACTTTCAGCAAACAAAAAATTTCTTCCGCACCGCAGCTGCAAACCGCGGCAATGGCGCCACATGGCAGCGAATCAAATAGCAGCGGCACGCAACAAATGATCTTCGGATGCGCTGCAGCGGATCGCCAAGAGCGGAGCGATGTCCTCCCACGTGGCCGTCGGTCAATACAGCGGCCGAGAGGACCTGTTCGAGTTCATTAGTTCGAGCGCATCCCCGAAAAGCCTCAGGTTGATGCCGCGTCAGCCGCCTTTCGCGCCTTGATGCGCCGGCGCACTATGTATGCCGTCGGTGCTTGAGCCAGGCCTCCAGCGAGTACCGCGCTTCTGCGAATTCGACCGCGCGAACATTCCTGTTCTGGTGAACCTCCATCCTTGTTCCCTGTTCTCGGGGATTTAATCCCCTGCCGCATCGCCCTCGCTACCGCCACATCGCACCAGTGGGCATCGGCCGCTTACCCGGTTGCGGGGCAGTTTTTGGTTCATTTTCAGCGATTTGCGTCAGTTGACATTGGGCTAAGACGCAAGCCCCGCCAATGACTTGACTGGGGGCCTGACATGTGCGCCCATATGCGTGGCGCGGCGCGGTAATTTTGGGGAAGATGGACTATGCGCGCCCTCATGACTGGTTCGGCTGTCGCTCTGAGCGCCAGCCTGTTTTGGTGTTTGCCCCAGAGTGCAAGCGCCGCCACCCTCCACGGATGTGTAGGCAATAATTGCACTGAAAACGCCTATGGGGTGGTCTCGATCGCCACCCCGTCACTGCCGAATTTTGAATTCACCTCGTCGCCCGGGGGCGCCAGCGGAACGCTCTTCATCGACATTCTGGTTCCCGATGACGTCGTCGGCGGCAATGCGCTGGACTTTTCGATCACTGGCGGCAAGACGTCGCCGGCCACGGCGTCGCTGTTCAAGCCGGCCGCCTGGACGACGGGAAAGCTGGCCAGTTATTTCAACATCAGCGCCAAGCCGGCCAACCCGATCGGCAACTATGACAGCCTGAGCGGACGTGCCCCCCCGGTCAACGGCTTCTATGTTTATCAAGCGGACCTCGGCACCGAGACCTTGGCTGGCAATTCCGACCCGAACGGCTCCCCGCAATTAAGCCTCAGCGGTTTACTCCCTGAATATTCTTACGTGCTCGCTTTTCTCGAAACCACCTCCGGCACCGGCACGAACGCTTCAACCAGTTGGAGTGCGACTGCGAACAGCGGTGCGATCTTTGAGGACACGCCCCTGGCGACGCCGCTCCCGGCCACGCTGCCACTTTTTGCGACTGGGCTTGGCGCAATGGGGTTCTTCGGTTGGCGCAAAAAGCGAAGGGCTGATCGCGCCGCCGCCGGCCCCTCATCGTAGCGTTTGGGTATCGCGCTTGGCGCTGAACTAGGTGCGGACTTGAATCTGACGCCCGCTCTTGCGCACGTGAATAGGCTCGCAAAAGAGTTTAGCTCGCCAATTGGCTGTCATTTCGCGCAGCCATGATCTCATCAAGCGGCGCCGCGGGAATGGCAGTATGCGTCAGATAAAAACCGCGCGTGGCAATCGCGGCCGACGTGGCCCAATCGACACGGAGCCTCGACCGCCCTCCCCGGTCCGCGGCGTTACCGACCGCTCCAAATCCCAGCCCGCCACGCCGGCAAATTGCGACGGCAGGACTTCGCCAGTCGGGTCGGCGGTCAACGCGAAGAGTGCGGTCGTGTCGCTGGGCGTTTAATTCTCCGCATTTGTGGGCATTGAAAATTCCCTCGCTGGCGCCCCGGCCGGGGCTGCCGGGGCGCGGAGGCGCACATACCGCGGCGCTTCGGCACGACGAGCTGCCTGTCCGTCGCCGACTACCGAGGCCGTACTCGAGCGCTCGCTCCGGCGTAGGTGGCATCCAGCGCGGATCGGCTTGGTGTGGGCAGGGTTGCGACCAGGACGCGCTTGGCCTTGGTCGCGAGCCGACGCTGGTCCACACCGAGGTTACTTTTGGCGCCTTTTTTGACTTGCGTTGGTGCGACAGCTGCAGGCTGGTTCCAAAGCTGTTCACTCCGTGACGATTTTTGCTTCTCTGTTCAGGGGTCTTTATTCGTCTGGGCAGTACACGTAAAATTAAACCGACTCAGGCTTCGCGTGAGAGTCATGGAGGGTTTCACCATGGCCTTTACCGAAGCAGACTACAATTCGCTGAGAAAGCAGTGCATGCTTTGGGCGGAAGCGGCGGATACTCAAGACGCCTTCGAAGCGTTTCTCGCCCTGGCAGAAACTTGGAAACGGATTAACGAGTTCGATCAAAGCGTCCCCGAGCTTGAGAGCCATCATCTGGTGAGTGGGGGGTCCGCCGCGTGACATCCAACGTAGAGAACTGGGAGGATTGGAGGCCCGCGTTCTTGGCGGTCACCAAGAAGGTGATCGAGGGAAGAACGCTCGACAGAGCAGAACAGGCAATTTGGAGAATACTGGGTGGTGAAAACGTCACCGAGGCGGAGCAAGCGCTTGCCGATGGGTACGCTGCCTCATTTCGTAAACACGAAGGCCCGGGACGGGGCACCGAACGAGCGCTTGACCGCCTTGTCGATTCCGCAATGCGCAGCATAGCTGAAACATCCGAACGCTGATCGAGGCGGCGTTTGGTGGGCAAGTTTGCCGCGTTGCGCTATCACGGTCTTCGCCGGGCGCATTCATCGCGCATCATCAGGCCTGAGGGCGGCTATTGGATTAGGAATGGGTGCCGAAGGTCTGCGTAATTCGCAGCCGGTGCAGTTGCCTCCGATGGCCTCGGCAGGGCATAGGCGGCGGTCATGGCGGTAAGGGCGGCGGCGCCCACTAGACCGGCAATCTTGTACATCTGCCCCTGGAACTCGTGGCCCGTCACACCGGATTAATTTCCGCCACGTTCAGTTCCAAGCCCGCCCGCCTTTCCAGAAGGCGATCAATCCCCGCGCGCCAACAATTATTGGCGATGGCGGCCAGTCCCAAAGCGACGCTTCACCTCATCAACTGTGCCAGCCATCCGACGAGAGGATCATGTTATAAGCCGGTACAGTTCACGATAAGCTCGCGGCTGGTGCGTGAGACCAAACAGATGTTGCAGCGGCATCGTTTAAAAGCGGAAGAATACCGCGCGCTTGCGGCACAATGCTTGGTATGGGCACGTGACGCCAACGACGAGGATACTGCGAGAGCGTATCTCGATTTAGAACAACAGTGGCTCAACGAGGCGTCGGCTCTGGATGGCTTGGCACCAGTTCGCTCGCCCAGCCGAGCAACTGCAAATAGCTATTCGCTCGCCAAAAGCTCCGGTAGGTTTGCTGCGTCTGCTGCGACCCGCCGCGCCTCATCCCGCGTCAGCAGCTTCGCCGCCGCTCGCCGGACTTCCTCCTCCTCGCAATAGACATAGGCGAGCACGTGACCGTCGGCGTCCTTGACGACAAAGGCGACTGCCAAGTCCTCGACGGGCCAGGGCGCCGGGAAGCGGCGCGGCTGCATTAGCCCGTCGCCGGTTGCGGCAGGCATATCGGTCTGCTGTGTTGGAGGTCAGTCCTTTGAGAAAGGCGGGTCTAGTCGCTTTGATGTGCACGGCCGCTGATGTCACCGTCTCGTCTTCGGCTACCCCCCTCACAGCCGGTGCGACTGGCCCGTGCGGTAACCAGCGGTTAGCCATTAGACTACGCCTGGGCAGACATCCGGAATTGTAAATCGCCTTGCCTCATATATCTCAGCGGCATGGCTGCCTTTGTTTATCGTTGCCCGGCGACGGGATTTACCGTCCAGGGCTTTGCTAGCGACAGCGCGGCGCAAGCGCCGGCACCCAGTGGGACCATCTACGAGGCTGTGACCTGTCCGGCTTGCCGCCGCGTGCACTTGGTCAATCCGGCCGATGGGCGCGTAGCTGGTGCGGGATCGGCACGCTGAGATCGCGACGGCAGCCAGCGCGCCTTAAAGCGCAATTTTGTGCCGCCCATCACATTCTTTCAACCACACCAATGTAGCCTCGTCTTGGGGGAAAACCTCGACTCGGAGGGAAAGCCATGACCAGCAATCAGCATGAACCGTGGCGTTGGGACAGCTTTACACACCGCGTTCGCCGGTGGCGCCACCGGGCCCGCTCGCGGGCCGAACTACGGGCACTCGACCTGACCAGCGGGGATTTTGGTATCTCCCGCGGTACAGCGCAGTGCGAGGCGTCCAAGCCGTTCTGGATGGCGTAATTCACGCCGCTATGAGTTGCGGTGGTCCGCACTCTGCTTAACGCTTGCCTAGCCAACCGTGCTCCGGAACTCAGCGCGACCCATTTATCTGCAAGCGACCATTGGAGGGATGACGATGAGCCAACATCCGACAGGCTTTAGCACTCGTCGCGTTCTCAGTTGGCGTCAAGTGAAACGAGGCATTGTCGCGATGCGGCGGCGCGCTCGCTCAACCACCACAGTAGCCCGCGGCGACGACAACTTAAGTGAGGTCGGCCTCGCTCGCTGGGAATCAATGTTTAAGCTACCGAGCCGATTTAATGGTACCCATCGATAGCAGTTAGTGTTTGCCGGGATGCAGAACGGGTTGGCTCGTGCCGTTTACATAGTCCGCGCCACCAAGGACAGGCGGACTGAATTCTGGGCCGCGGCAACGTCGCGCAATCACGCGGCCGCCGCTGTGCAACGGGCTTTGCCACCCGGCTGGCGCGCCATGTTCGTAGGCTGGCGGCTTAGTCCTGCGAAGGCTGCCGCGCTCGAAATGTCTTCAAACAGCGTGCGCAAGCTGGTCGGCAGCGGCGCCATCGACCGAGGTTTGCTCCTAGCGCGTTAGGGTTTGCACCTGTTGCTACGCACAACCTTTCGGTGCTAATTTTACGGGCTGGTAGCAGACGGGATCGGTGGAAGCCATGGCCCGCCGCGGGGCGTTAGTACCTCCGAAGAGACGAAAAAAGCCGGTTCTTGAAGAGGTCGAGTTCAGCTCTCCCGAGCGAGAGTTTATCTCGCCTTCTGGTCGGTCTTCGGCCGAGCGGTCTAGTCAGAGCCTCTTCTCCCGCTTGCCCCGGCATTTATTAGATAAACTATTCGAGACCGCAAACTTGGTGAAGCTTCGCGCCGACGAAGTGCTGTTTCTCGCTGGCGAGGAGGGAGATGGCTGCTACCGTGTCAGCGAAGGTCTGCTAAAAGTGACCATGGTGTCACGATCCGGCAGTGAACGCATTTTGGCCCTTCTCGGCCCGGGCAATATCGTCGGTGAACTCTCGATTATCGATGGCTTGCCGCGTTCTGCATCGGTAGTAGCGGTCCGGGCCACGAGTTTGAGCTTCTTGAGCCGCGCCGCGTTCGAGCAATTCGCAAAGGAACACTCAGAGATCTACAAGTCCTTGGTAACATTGCTGGCAACCCGGTTGCGCGAAACCGATGGCGCAATAGCAGCCGGGAGCTTCTTGCCCGTCAAAGGTCGCGTTGCTTGTACGCTTCTCGAATTGGCAGAGGATTTCGGTCAGAATGTCGGCTCCGGCCGTATCGTCATCCATCAGAGGATCGGTCAGAGCGACTTGGCGGCGATGGCCGGAATTGCGCGCGAGAACGTGAGCCGCGTCCTCAATGATTGGTGTCAACGGCAACTTGAATCTGACCCGGGTCTGTCTCGATCGGCAATTTGAATTTGACCCACCCGGTGTCGTCGCCGTTCTTCCCGCTAGCGGGAAGAACGGCGGTCAAACCTTTTCCTCCTCCTTGGCGTTTGCCTTTGCCGCCTGCGGCCTAGCCATGATGCCGGCACGGCGCTTGTCCTTGAGCCGGTAGCTTTCGCCGGCAATCTGCACGACGGTGGCGTGGTGCAGGATACGGTCGAGCATGGCGGCGGTCAGAACGGCGTCGCCTGCGAAGGCCTCGTCCCAGCTGCCGAACGCCAGGTTCGAGGTCAGGATCATCGAGCCCTTCTCGTAGCGCTTTGCCACGACCTGGAAGAAGAGGTTTGCCTGCTCTCGCCCGAACGGCAGATATCCGATCTCGTCGATGATGAGCAGCTTCGGCATCGCCACCGTTCGATGCATGATCTCCTTGATGCGCCCCTGGCGCTGCGCGGCCTCCAGCGCGATGACGAGATCGGCGGCCGACAGGAAGCGGACCTTCCAGCCCCTATGCGCGGCGATCAGGCCGAAGGCGATGGCGAGGTGCGTCTTACCGGTGCCCGACAAGACAGCGTCACAATGCCGGGTGTCCGGCGTTCGAAGTCCGGATCCACTATCCGTTTCATCCTCGATACGGCCAGATGGTGCCGGTCACGTTCCGGCGGCGGTTCGCAGGCGAGGATCACCTGGTCGTGGTTCAGCCAGACGGCACGCTCGCTCTGGTCCCGTCCTGGATGGCGGAGGCAGCGGCTGGCTCTGCCACTCTCACCACGTGCCCTCGGTTATCGGTCGGTCGGCTCGTCGAGTTGCGCGCACGGCTCGATACGCTTCTAGCCTGCTCCGACGGGGAATCGGCCCCGCGAGGAGGGGGAGGCGATCATGCGTCCACGATACAACCAGCAGAGAGACTTGTTCGAGGCGGATCGAACGCTGATGGAGTTTCCAGTTGCGCAGAGGTGCGAGCTTGTCCGCCTGATCGAGTGCCTTCTGACCGAGGCGGTCGCCGTTTGCGAGGCAAAAGTGCAATCCGACGGTCCCGAGACGAAGGAGGCCGCGCATGAGCAAGATCACGCATGAGCACCTCGGCCGTCAGGCCATCGTCTACATTCGTCAGTCGACCGCCGATCAGGTCTCCAACAACCTGGAGAGTCAGCGCCGCCAGTATGGTCTCGCTGATCGGGCGCGACAGCTCGGCTGGAGCGATGTCGCCGTCATTGATGACGACCTCGGCCGCTCCGGCGGTGGCGTCGCGCGGCCCGGCTTCGAGAAGCTGTTGGCAGCCATCTGCGAAGGACGCGTCGGCGCCGTGGTCTCGATCGAGGCGTCGAGACTCGCTCGCAATGGCCGCGACTGGCATACGTTGCTGGAGTTCTGTGGTCTCGTCGGCACGCTCATCCTCGACGAGGACGGCGTCTACGATCCTCGCCATCCCAACGACCGACTGCTGCTCGGCATGAAGGGAACCATGAGCGAGATGGAGCTGTCGGTACTGCGCCAGCGCTCGCTTGAGGCCCTGAAGCAGAAGGCGCGCCGCGGCGAGTTGTTCATGACGGTTGCCATCGGCTACGTGCGGATCGGCAACAACCGCATCGAGAAGGATCCGGATCGGCGCATTACGGAGGCGATTGCGCTCGCCTTCGCCAAGTTCGCCGAGATGCAGTCAGTGCGTCAGGTTCACCTCTGGCTCAGGCACGAGCGCATCCCGTTGCCCGCTGTCACCTACAGCGCCGAGGGCCGCCTGATCGAGTGGAAGCTGCCGGTGTACAACACGGTCCTGCACATCCTGACCAACCCGATCTACGCTGGCGCCTACGCCTTCGGGCGCACCGGCAGCCGCGTCAGCATTGAAGCCGGCCGCAAAAAGGTGGTGCGCGGCTTCAAGAAGGAGCGCAAGGACTGGGAGGTGTTGATTCCAAATCACCACGAGGGTTATCTGAGCTGGGCAGACTACGAGAGGAACCTGGGCCTGATCGCGGACAACGCCAATGGCAAGAACCCTATGAGCCGCGGTGCGCTGCGCCGGGGTGAAGCGCTGCTCGCCGGCCTGCTGCGCTGTGGTCATTGCGGACGCAAGCTGCACGTCGCTTACTCCGGCACCGACGGCAATACGGGCCGTTATCACTGCCAGGGTGGCTTCATCAATCACGGCGGCGATCGCTGCATCTCGTTCGGGGGCATGCGCATTGACCGGGATATCGGTGCCGAGGTCATCGCACGCCTGCAACCGCTCGGAATCGAGGCAGCGCTCGCGGCACAGGCCGTCCGCAGCCGTGCGAGCGAGGACAAGCGACGACAGGTCGAGTTGGCGCTGGAGCAGGCCCGCTACGAGGTCGGCCGCGCGCGTCGCCAGTATGATGCCGTCGATCCCGACAACCGCCTCGTCGCCGCCGAGCTGGAGACGCGATGGAATGAGCGACTGACTGTCGTCCGCGATCTGGAGGCTGAGCTGGAGGAATTGACGACATCACCCCTACCGAGCCGACGCCTGCCGACCGCGAGCGGCTGATGATGCTCGGTGCCGATCTGCAAAGGGCATGGACGAGCGCCGGCGTGACACCAGAGGCAAGGAAACGCATCGTGCGGACGCTGATCGACGAGATCATCGTCCGCGTCGAGGACAACGCGCTGGATCTTGTCATCCGCTGGCACGGCGGGGACCATTCGGCTCTCAAGGTCAAGAAGAACCGCACAGGCCAGCACCGCTGGAGCGTCGAGGGCGAGACCATCGATCTCGTGCGCGTGCTGGCACGACAGATGCCGGATAAGGCGATCGCCTCGGTGCTCAATCGGGCCGGCAAAACGACGGGACGGGGCAACGGCTGGACGCAATCACGGGTCTGCAGCTTGCGGAGCCACAATGCGATTCCAACTTATCAGGAAGGCGAGCGCCGGGAGCGCGGCGAGGTCACGCTCGACGAGGCTGCCGCAGCTTTATCCGTTAGTCCATCGACCGTGCGTCGTCTGATCAAAGATGGTCAACTCCCGGCGAATCAACTCTGTAAGGGAGCGCCCT
The DNA here is from genome assembly GCA_963791925.1 of uncultured Alphaproteobacteria bacterium. GTDB lineage: Bacteria > Pseudomonadota > Alphaproteobacteria > Rhizobiales > Xanthobacteraceae > BOG-931. The sequence goes on from CAWBUA010000001.1 coordinate 271,119, forward strand.
GGATCATCCGCGCCGCCGACTTGGACCGAAGCGACGTGAAGGGCGCGGCGACAGCCCGCCGCCTGAGACGTCCGCCGTCCAGCAATCCCCTGCAAAAAACTCTTGAACTTTAACGACATGGACAGGTGAGCATTATGAAGCGGGCTCGGATGGCCCGAGAAGGACGACGTTCTCGGCACGCTCGACGAAGCCGAGCGAGGCGAGCTCCTGGATTTGCACACGAGGCGCGCCGGTGGCGAAGGCGAAGTCGTAAGCCTCCAGCGTCTTCTGCGCCGGGAAGCCGGCCGTCCGCGTCAGCATCTCGCGGGCCCGCACCCGCCGTGCGTCGCGCTCGGCGCGCAAGACCTCCTCCAGGAAGTCGGCATAGCTGGCGTCCTTCCTCTTCGCTGCCCCTTGCGCGATCGCGCCATAGATGTCCGGCAGCGCCGTCAGCCTCAGTTCGGCGGCCAACACCTTGATCCGATCATGCTGCAGCGTGCTCATGGCAGCACCTCTGGGAACAGTGCGTCGTAGACGCTGAGCGGGTGCTGGTAGCCGATGATGGCTTTGCGCTGCCGTGGCGGCGCGCACAGCGATCGGATTGAGCGCGCCGTATATGGCGGCGGCAGCGATTGCAGTTTCTGTGCCTCGATCATGAGACGTTCCGCCGGAATCTCATTCGTCGTCGCGTGCACGCGCGCGTTCGCGACTTCCCGCAGCCACCTCGCGACGGCCGCATTGGCGGCGTGTTTGTCCGGCTTCAAGCCGGCCTGGCGCATCGAGGCGACAAACGGCACCCAGAAGCTGCGCTTCAAATAACCGATGAAGCGCTCCACTTTGCCTTTCGTTTGTGCCCGGTACGGCTGGCACAAACGCGGTAAGAATCCAGCATGGCGGGCGTAATCGAGGAAGCCTGCGTGGAAGCGATGAATACCGCGCCCATAGGTGTTCCGCTCGATCACCACCGTGCGCATGTTGTCGTAGAGCACCTCGATCGGCACGCCGCCAAACGCCAGCAGCGCGTTCTCATGCACCCTGATTAGCGTCTCGACGCGCTCGTCATCGCAGAACTCGACATAATAAGTGGCTCGGCTCCAGCCCATCGTCGCGATGAATACCCTGAGCTTGTCGGTGCCACGCCCAACACTGGCCCAGTCCGCCTGCATCTGCCGACCGGGCTCGGTCTCAAACCGGACTACAGGCGCCGGCGTGGGCGCCGGCACCAGCCCGCGGACGAACTGCTTCAGTCGCGTCTCGCCGCCATCATAGCCGCGCGCCTTTATCTCGCGGAACAGAACGACGGCCGGGATCCGATCCGGCGCCGCTGCCTTTAGCCGGTCGACAATGTAGGCTTTGAACGGATCGAGCTTCTCGGCGCGCCTCGGCGCGACTTTGCGAACTGCTGCCGCTTCGCCCTCACGCAGGTATCGCCGAACCGTGTTGCGCGACAATCCGGTAGTCCGCGCCAATTCCCGAATACCCGCACCATGCTTCCTCAGAACAACCAACTCCATCCTCTCCTCCGCCCTGAGCATCGGCCCCTCCCTCTCGGAGGAACCACCTTGACGGGGTGGGTCAGAATTCGAGTTGCCGACTGGGTCAGTTTCCCACTGCCGATGACATTGGACGCGTCGTAAGTTGATCAGCCGACTGTCTGGCTATTATTGCCTCGAGGATAAAGCCAAGCTGCAAAGCGAAGCCGAGTTGTAGCGCGCAGCAACGGAAGTCGTGGCATAGCCGCGTTACCTCCGCGTCGCTCCCCATACGGAACAATGTCGGGACCGTGCCAAGCCGGTCATACAAGCGGAGAGTTATTGGCTCAGTCGAGCGTCTCACCGAGGTCCGGAAACGGAGCTGCGCACTACGATGACTGGAATCGTGCTGTGGGTAAGCACCTTGACGGTTTCGCTACCGAGTATCAGCGCGGAGATGCCGCGGTGACCATGCGAAGCCATCACGATCGCATCACACTCTCTTTTCTTCGCGGTCTCGATAATAGCTTCGTAGGGTTGCCGATGCTCAACGGATACCAGATCGCACTCCACATTTGACACCTCGGCGGTATACTTCGCTACGTTAAGATATTTCGTTGCAAGCTCAGCAGCATGTTTCCTGAACTGTTGCGCAATTTTTGGCTCAAATGCGCCCGGCTCGAACTGCGACACCGTTAATGCGGTTACTTTTGCACCGAGAGCTTTCGCCAAGGCGACACCGTGCTCGACGGCTTGATGCGATAAATCCGATCCATCGGTAGCAATCAGAATGTGCTTGTACACTTGTCTTCCCCGCTGATCCAAATCGAGCGAAAGCTTAACGCCGAGGGTCCGCTGCGAATGAAGGTGGCTGATAACTGAAGGGGTCCTATAGAGCCTCGCTTCGACGCATTCGCTGCTTACCTTGCCGTCATGTTATGACGCTGCATCGACTTCGAAGAACCGAACAATTAATTTCGCTGTCAGCGAAGCGCTCGGGGCGAAGAAGGACCCTTTCTTGAAGCGGACAGAGTGGTCGCGGTCATTGATCTAAATCAACGAGCGGCGAGAAGCTTCGCGATCTATCTCCGACCGAACTTAATGCCGATGTCGGAGTTCAAACTTAGCTTTGGCGTCGGCAAGATGCATTCGACGGTCATCGGCTCCGATGACCTGCTCCCCAATTTGCCCTCGTTCATAAGGAGAGTCTGTTCCAGTTTTGCCCCAGGTTGGGGCGTGCTGCGAACTCGGTTGGTGTGAGCCCGTTGAGGCTCGTGTGCAGTCGGTTGGTGTTGTAATCGGTCCTCCATTCTTCGATGATCTCGCGCGCCTCTTTGAGGTTGGCGAACACGTGCTCGTTGAGGCACTCGTCGCGCAGCCGGCCGTTGAAGCTTTCGACAAAGCCATTCTGCATCGGTTTGCCCGGTGCGATGTAGTGCCATTCGACGCCACGTGCCTGCTGCCAGGCCAGGATGGCGTTTGAGGTCAGCTCGGTGCCATTGTCGCTGACGATCACGCCGGGATAGCCGCGCAGTTCAGCGATCCGATCAAGCTCGCGAGCGACGCGCAGGCCGGTGAGCGAAGTGTCCGCCACGAGGCCGAGGCATTCCCGGGTGAAGTCATCAACCAGCGTCAGGATGCGGAAGCGCCGCCCGCTGGCCAACGTATCGGCCACGAAGTCGAGCGACCAGCGCAGATTACGAGCCTGCGGGATCGCCATCGGCGCCCTGGTGCCGAGTGCTCGCTTGCGACCGCCGCGCTTGCGCACCGTCAATCGCTCCTCCCTGTAGAGCCGATAAAGCTTCTTCGGGCTGAGCTTGATGCCCTGACGTTCCAACATCAGACCCAGACGCCGATAGCCGAACCGCCGTCGCTGCGATGCCAGCTCGCGCAGACGCCTGCGCAGCTCTTCATCGCCAGACCGCTTTGTTACATAGCGATAGGTCTTCGGATGCAGGCCGACCAGGTGGCAGGCGTGCCGCTGCGAATAGCCCTTCTCTCGGACTGCCCAGGTCACAGCATGTCTCCGCAAGCTGGGCGTCAGAAGTTTTTTCCGAGCATCTCCTTCAGTGTCGACGCATCGAGCATCGACTCTGCCAGGAGCTTCTTCAGCCTGCGGTTCTCGTCTTCCAGGGCCTTCAGCCTGCGGGCGTCGGAGATCTCCATCCCGCCATAGCGCGATCGCCACTTGTAGAAGGTCGCATCGCTGACGCCGTACTTGCGACACAGCTCCCCGGCCGACAGCCCGGCAGCGTGCTCCTTCAGTACCTTGATGATCTGCTCTTCCGTAAATCTGCTCTTGCGCATGTCCGTCTCCCGTAGGGAACGGACTCTACCCAAAAACGGGGGCGTTTAAGGGGAGCAGGTCACCGAACGTAACCAGGGGTATGTTCGGAGTCTCCTGGTTTGGACAATTCCCTTGTCACCGACGCTCAGGCCGTCGGTTAGCAGTCATCAGGCGGTTAGCACGCATCAGGCGACCTCCCGACGTTGGCGAGCGAAGTCGGCTTTACCCTCGATTGCGGAAATCGAGCGGACGTCAGGTCCCGTCTGCGGCGTGCCAATCTTGGAGGTGCATGGAATGGAAGCGGCGGGTCGGTAAGGGGCCTTAGGGTGGCCCCTCGTTGGCCGATCTAGACTGGCGAAACGTCAGGTGCAGCGGGCGCGGCTGATGTTATCATTTACGGCGCCGGCGTCGATCAGGAACCAATGCTTCCGGCCAATTTCGCGCCCGCTCGCTACATTGCATGCTTCAGGCGTCTTTCGGCCAAGGCCAAGACGTGACTTGTCCACGGCTGTCCAATCGCCGGCAGACGGTGGACCAATTGTCTTGGCTGCGAATACCTCAACCTCCCGTGCTGTCATGGCTGACGGCGCACAGACCGAGCACGTCAGTCCGCCTAGAGCCGAAAACACAATGGCGGGCGAATTGTCGTCAAAATCGAGCGGGTGTTCGGTCGCCATCGGCTACTCAGCGGTCTGTGGCACTACTACTGGCGACGTGTGGCCAAGATTGCATCGCGCGTCGTCCGGTGGCAATTATTGGCGCGCTTTCCTGCGCAGTCGTCGCGGAACCTCAATCCACATCTCCGCCATCTCAAGTAGTATCGCCCGCTCTGACGGAGCGGCCCGCGCGGCCAGCTCGTTGCACTTTTCTGCGAAGCGCCTGCATTCCATCAATAGGTTAATGGCAGTGCCAGCCTGTGTCAGCTGGGATTGTTCGTTGAACCTTACACCGATGCGATTGACCTTACGCCATACGACGCGACACGAACGGCGCAATCGGTCACCTTCTATAGTCAAGTCAAAAGCGTTTGGAATCGGACCGCGAATTTCCAGCTGGGCGCCAGTTTCTGAAAGGTTAATGACCGTACATTCTGACGAGTCACCATTGGGCCAGAATGTGCGGCCGCTCTTCAAAAGTCTCCTGCGTGGAGACGCTCTCCTATCCGGATGCTCTCTTCGATCGTCCAGTTTGCCGAGCTGCAAAGAATCTGCGAGCAATTTCATCGCTAATCTCGTCGTTGAGAAAAGCCAGATGTGCACGCATAGGATGCCCTATTGATTCTTTCCATCCGGTTAAATCGTGAATACCGGTCGCACTGCAAAAAACTCTATCAGGGTGTTCATGACTTCTCCTTTGCCGGGCGCTTGTTGTCAGGCACGTCCCGTCGCTCATCGTGCGGACACGCCAATAGCACAGATTCTCATCAGCCTTGAGAATGCCGCAGCGGCATAATCTGCGTCTTTGAATTCCCGCGCGCGGCATTAGGACGCTCCTCAGGGAGCGAAAGAGGAAACAAAAAGGACCGCCGTCTCGGCGGTTCTTCCACCTACAATGTGGGGAAGAGAGGCGTCAGCGAGAAAAGCAAGCTCTGCAACTGGTCGCCAAACTCCCCGTCCATTTCGTCGGCGATGCCAGGAAGGCGCTCGCGAAGGATAACGGAAAGCATCGTCAGGGCTCTCTCGGCGACGTCCTCGCACACAAGGCGCAATTCGTGTTTCACGAGCCAGTGGTCGTCAATCTGGCCGCCGCGCCATTTCACTGCCGCGGTGATTTCTTCAATCAACCATGATCTCAGGTTCGGCCTAAAGCTCATGGCCAACAGCACAATGGCAGCTTGGTTGATGGCCTCGATGTACATCGGCGCTGGATGGCGAATATCTGATTCCCCTCCTGAGATAGGAAGCGGGTTTAGTTAACAGGTTTTTAATCGCGAGGTCAGGTGTCCGCAGAGTCAACTTGGCAAGAGCCGAGACTCGACCCTAGGCGGAGGAAGGCCCCGGCCGGTGTCGGCTAAGGGCCGCGTAAGGAGCCTTTCTATTCGGCAATCGACAAACGTCTAACTGGCACACCTACCGGCTCACCGAACCCCAAGCGCCTTCTGATCGTCGCGATGCCATGTGGCACCGTCTTCAACCCGCTTCCGGCGACACATCTAATTTGCTGCGGTGCAGGCGGCTCCTTTGCAGCTCATTGAAAGCTCTTGCTGATGGCCCAGATACGGGGAACCGGATAATGCTCTGCCTCCATACCTTCAGCTTGTTCGCAATCGACGTTGCCGTTATCGGTGAAACGCCCGGTCCGGTTATCGAACAAAAACTGATGGCAGATTCTGCCTTCAGGAGGCGTAAACAGTATCGAGCCGGTATAAATTTCGGCATCGCTCGGCGCGAGCGGCTGAACGGCTTGCAGCCTCTTGCTTAAATATTCTTTGTTTACGAACAGGCTAAGCGTGAAAAAAGCCGCCACCACAATAATCGTATGCAGCGAACCACGGCCGCGAGACCTGAATCTTGGCGAACCAGTGCTCATTCCGCCAAGGATCGACACAATCAGTTAAAAAGGTCCTTTCTTTCCGCTTCCCTTGCGTCACAGCATCGATTTCGACCCCCTTAATTGGGGGGACCGCTCGACCTGAAAACTGCAGTGGACCGAAGCTACCAGTTGCTGCCGTCTAATCTCGCCCTCCGCCTCTCGGTCTATGAGCTCGATAGGCGATCGTGCGAGGTTTTGCGAGCCATAGGGCATTTTGCTCACGACGTTTTACCTTCCGCAATCGATCGGTTCATCGCTCGCGCATCGGAGCTGCCGGCGGTTGGACCGATTTACGTGCAACATAAGGAGGAATTCAAGCGGACTGAATTGGCGCAGTTCCAAACGCTGTTGGCTGGTAAATTTAATTCCGATTATATCGACACCTGCAATCGAACGATGCAAGTCTACCGGAGTTTCGGTGTTGAGAGTTCGAGCCCGCATCACCGCGGCAACCGTTGTGCTGAGAGCTATTCTAGCTGCGCTCATGCGGAAACACCGCTTTTCCATGGCTGCAGCGACCGAACGATCGGACGTGATCTGTCGGGCGATTATGTTCGACATTGCCATGACGCTAACATTCTACCTCGATCAGGCCCGCTCCGAGCGCCTGCTAAAGCCAGCAGACCATCGACACCGCGATCGCCGAGTTCAACGGCACGATTGGACAAGTGATCACGGCCATTAAAGAGTTCTTCCGGTTCCCTTTCGGTCGAAACTTCGACCATGCGGGGGGTCGCGGACGACACACTCACGCGCATGGCCGCCGCCACGACTGTCTCGACCGAAACAGCGCGGATCGCTGACGCCGTTGTTACTTCCACTGCGGAACTGTCCTCGGCGATTGCCGCGATTAGCGAAAATGCAGATCGCGGACTCAGCATGGCACGCTCCGCAGTTAGCGAGGCCGAGCGCACAAATATGACCATCCACTCGCTATACGAGGCGGCGGAGCGCATCGGTTCCGTCGTCAGCCTCATTTCGCAGATAGCCGCCCAAACAAATCTGCTTGCTCTTAACGCGACGATCGAGGCAGCACGTGCCGGTGAAGCCGGCAAGGGGTTCGCAGTAGTTGCGACCGAAGTGAAGGCGCTCGCCACCCAGACGTCACGTTGCGTGCCACCGAAGACATTTCTCGACAAATCGCGGCCATCCAGAACGAGACCAAGAGTTCAGTCGAAGAAATCTCGTCGATCGCCCGCAGCATCACGGATCTCACGAAGGTTGCGACAAAGATTGCCTCCGCCGTGGAGGCACAGGCCGCCGCCACCGGCGAGATCGCAGCCAACATTCAGACCGCTATGCGCAACACCACCCGGGTGTCGGATGAAATGCGATCGGTGCAGAATGCAACGAAACAGAGCGTGACCGCCGTCGATGAGATTACCGATTGGACGGCTCGCCTGTCAGATCGTGCTAACGATCTCGAAAGCAAGGTCGCAGATGTTTTTGCTCGTATTCACGCCGCCTAAGCCAGCATGCGTACGGGCGAAGCCTAGCGCATCACCCCCGACGCGATTGCCGTCACGTTGCGCCGAGCTTATCGCAATGCGCCAAATCAATTCGGGTAGATGGGCGAGCCTTGCCGAACCCTTTGGGGATTACCCCTCGTCGGCGACATTGCGGGGCGGTCGGCAAGGCTCATCCATAACGATGCACGCTTGGTCCCAAAATGGACCAATGGAGGGAATCGGTGGGTAGGAAGCCCCGGCGCTGTCCGACTATCGCGCGCCGAGGCTTCCCCGTCCCTTATGGCCGGTACTGACGCGACTATCCGGCCGCCGGCTATTTTGCCTCTGAACTCTGATGGTCCGGTTAACGCAACGGCAATGCGCGGAATGCGGCAGAGCTACCCAGGGTGGTCTTACGGCCAAACACTGATGCCCGGGGCCCGGGCGAAGCATGCGAGGGATGAGGCACGGGGGGAGCGCGGCAAACATCGCCAAGCTGCCGGCCTGTTACCCAGGCCAAGGAGTGACCAGCAGACGCGCCGTCCTGGCTTGGCGATGCTCAGGGGCAGGGGCAGCGGCATCACCGTTCCTCTTGCTGCCGCATCGACAGGGACATGGCGGACAGGGGCGGCGAGATAGCTGCTTTGAACGCATCTGGAAACGCCACGAGACTGCGACCACTCGCTATAAGGTTAATTCCATTCGGCGCTGGTGCAAGCGGGTAGCATCGGCGCCGAGTCAACTCGCCGGAGCGACGCGCTACACTAATACCAGCTCCATAACGGATTGAATCGGGCAGTCTTCTGCGCTGAGAGCGGAAGGCAGGGGAATTGTTTTCGAGGCGCTGAGTGTGATTCGCTTGGCTATCTGATTCGGGGAAAACAGATGGTCGAATGCAGCAAAGCCGAGGTTCGGCGGCTCAAAACCGCGCTACGATGGAAGATCACGGCCGGACAGCGCCAGCGCATTCAAATGGTGCTGTTACGCGAGAGCGGGATGACGCAGGGCGCGATTGCGGCAGCGATGGGTGTATCGCTGAGCACGGTGAACCGCGCGCACATGGCCTATGCTCACGGTGGCATCAAGGCGCTTAAGCCCAAGCCGAATGGCGGACGCAAGCACGAGAACATGACCGTGGCGACGGAAAAGGCCTTGCTGGCGCGCTTTGCCAAAGCTGCCGGCGCCGGCGAGATGTTGAACATTCACGATCTCAAAGCGGCCTATGAACAGGCGATCGGGCATGTGACCAGCGACAGCACGGTGTACAATCTCTTGCACCGGCAGGGCTGGCGCAAGCTGATGCCGCGGCCGTTTCATCCCAAGCGCGACCTCGCGGCGCAAAAAGCTTTTAAAAAAACGGCTTTCCTGATGCAGTGAGGCAGGCTCGGCGGGCGGCCAAGAGGCGCGGTCGGCATCTGCGCATCATGTTCGCCGATGAAGCGCGCTTCGGCCGCATTAATCGGCCACGGCCATGCTGGGCGCCGATCGGAACGAGACCAGCGGTCGCCGCTCAGCTCATTCGCGAATACATCTATTTGTACGGCGCAGTCTCTCCAAAAGACGGAGTTTGCGTCTATCTGATCATGCCGACGTCGAACACCGCCTGCTTTCAGGCCTTCCTCGACGTGCTGGCGCGCAGGTTCGCCCGCCAGGACATCCTTTTGGTTCTCGACGGCGCGCCCAACCATCGCTGTGGCCAACTGACCCTTCCCGACAATATCAAGCTCTTGTACCTTCCACCGTATTCGCCCGAACTTAATCCAAAGGAAAATCTCTGGGATGAAATCCGCGAGAAAATCTTCAAGAATTACGCGCTGAAATCCATCGACGCCGTGCGCGCTAAACTCAAACAGGCCATCCTCTACATCGAGCACAACCGCAAACTCGTCCGCTCCATCACATCCTTTCCATATATCGCCAACTCACTCTGATGTGGAGTTGGTATAAGCTCCGGTCGAACCAACTTAGCCCCGGTCCAAATTTGCCGTGATTGCAACCCAATTTTCGGTAGCGTACCGGAACCAGCGCATAGATAGCATGGCGCTACCGGGCTCCCGAGCCCCGCCGATTCCATCGCGGCGACGAATTCAACGGCCTCGACTCGTAACGGTGCCCTCAACGTAACCACCGATCTTGATGCAACCATCGGTGCCAGGAATATTTATGAATCCGGCGCCATACCCAGTGCAAGGATTTTCGCGCCGCGCTGGCCTCGATTTTGCTGAGGTCCGAAGGGAAGGCAGTGTCTTCAGCGCATCGAGGTTGATGACTGTTTGCGCCAAAACAGCTGAGGCACTCGCTGCCGTCGCGAGTATGATGATGGCGCGGAGAATTCTGGCACCCATGACAAATGATCCCTGCGACGCACATCTTTCCCAAAGTGAGGGCGCAATTAAGGCGCGCCCCGTTCACTTTACTGCAAAGAAAAAGCCCGGCCTGAGAAAGCCGGGCAAGGCTGGAGGAAAAAGCAAATGACAGGGCCGACACTGTTTCAAAGTTGCTCTATCTCTCTTTAAAAGCTTATACAACGCCTTTTTCCTGGCAGCACTGCTGTTCGCCCGGGACATAGAACAGTCCGGTCACGCGCAAGAGCTCGTTCGTTCTATATTTGTTTAGGAATTGCTGCTTTCCTGGCACGGCCGGGTTATTGTCTGAGCTCCGGTAGTTGCAGGGAGGCCCCGGCTGATCGCCGGGGCTTCTTTTTTAGGTCGTGCATCAGTTTACGAATAAGCTGTTGAATATAAGAGCGCTGCAGCCATCGTGCAGAACCTCAAGGCCCCGGCCAATGACCACTAGCCGCTCGCTGCCGATCGGGTTTAACGCTGTTTGATTTGGTGTCGGACAGGCTCTAGCCTGCTTCGAGCTAATAAAGCACATCCGTGCATTCGCGAGATATCCGTCCATTGTGCTTTACTACGGCTATGGCAACTTTGCTTTATGTGATAGGAGACTTTAGAAGCGTAAATAATAGGGAAGAAGGCCGTGGCAAAAAGCAAGACCAAGGGGAAGTCCAATCCAATCGATCAGCATGTCGGAGCGCGAATTCGCATGCGACGATTACTACTTGGTATGTCGCAGACGAAGTTGGCCGATGCAGTTGATATCACGTTCCAACAGGTTCAAAAATACGAGAACGGCACCAATCGGGTCAGCGCCAGTACGATGCAGGAGTTCGCGAATATATTGAATGTGCCCGTGTCGTTTTTCTTTGAGGGCGCACCGGAAATAAGGGTCACCGGTAATGGCAAAGTGAGCAAAAAGGCTGCGACTACGCCGGCCTACGTCACCACCTTTCTGAGCAGGCGCGAAGGCCACGCCATTATGAAGGCGTTTGCTCAGATCAGTGACCGAACGGTCTGGGGCAGATTGGTCGCGCTTGCGAAGGAACTTGCCGGAAACGGTGGAAGCTTAAAGTCGATTAAAGGCGGACCTCGACGATAAGCCATAGCTAGACTAGATCGACGCTCAAGTCACTTTTCGGGCAACGCGAAGGTAACTCGGCGGGCAACATCGGCCGGAAACGCTTCCACCCCGCTGCGTTCAAATCGCTGAAATGTTGGCACTTCGGTTGAGGGGCAATCGCGAGGTTATGGCACAGCGGCACATTCGATAAGGTCCCGCCTACGTGCAACCAGCTCGGCTGCCGCGCGTTTGCTTTGTGGCTGAGACTGGCAGGAAACTGTGCGCAAGACGATCCTAGCAATTGTTGCGGCGTTTGCCCTCAGCTGTACGCCGGTGGCAATGGGCGCCCCGCATGGCAACGGGGGCGGCGGTCATTTTGGCGGGGGCGGTCACTTTGGTGGCGGTGGCCATTTTGGCGGAGGCGGTCACTTTGGCGGCGTTCATCCATCTTTCGGTGGCGTTCATTCTTCCTTCGGTGGTGTTCATCCTTTCGTCGGGGCCGCTCATCCGTCCTTCAGTGGCGTTCATCCTTCTTTTGGAAACATCCATCGCTTCGGAAATGTTCATCGTTTCGCGACCGTCCATCGCTTCGGAACCGCCCATCGCATCGGAACCGTCCATCGTTTCGCGACCGTCCATCGTTTCGGAAACGTCCATCGGCTCAGGACCGGCCGCCAATTCGCGGCCACCCCTCATCATTTTAGACGCTTTGTCTTTCGCGGCAGTCATTTCCGACGCTATCGCCACCGACACGGAAGATATCGATATTACTACAGCGGATGGTGGTATGCGTCACAGTGGTGGATTGGGAGCTACAGCGCCTACGATTACTGGTCTGGCGTTTGTGCTTCGCGATGGGGGTATTACACCCCTTCGTATTACCGATGCATGGCCTACCACGGTTTCTATTTCTGAGGGAGGTAGCCAGGTCACAGCGGTGTCAACCACGCCGCTGCCCGCAGCACTCCCGTTGTTCGCGTCGGGCCTTGCTGGCCTCGGCTGGTGCGCACGGCGCAGGCGCAAGCAGGCCGCAGGCTGAGCGTTCAGCAAAGATTAAGAAGCAAAGGCCAGAGATTAAGAAGCAAAGCCCCGGGCATGCCGCGGGTTCTTCGTAGCTGAATTAGGTCGTGCCGACTTCCGCTGCCGGACCCAAGGCAGAAGTCGCCTGAATAATCTTGCCGTGGTCACAACAACGCCTGGAGGAGTCAGACTTCGATGAGTTCGATTCCAAGTTGCTTGCGCCGCAGGAACCTATCGGCGATGGATTCCGTTGCGGCGACCACCGGGGGGTAGCGATGCCAGGACCTAATACGAAGGCACCTAAACCGACCGATAAGCATTTGGGTGCGCGGATCCGTATGCGACGGCTCATGGTCGGGATGACCCAAATGGGTCTCGGTGATGCCGTCGGCCTGACCTTCCAACAAATCCAAAAGTACGAGAAAGGCACCAACCGGATCAGCGCAAGCCGGATGCAGCAATTCGCCAGAGTCTTGGACGTGCCGATGTCGTTCTTCTTCGAAGGCGCCCCCGAAGCGCAGGTCACGGGAAACCGCAAGGGAAGCACCAAGGGTTTTGTGACGCCGGCGTATGTCACCAACTTTCTGATCAGTCGCGAAGGCCAAGATATCATAAAGGCGTTTAGTCAGATCAATGACCGAAAACTGCAGCGCAAAATCATTGATCTTGCCAAAGAGCTCGCGGCAAAAACCGCTCATTGAGGGTAGCCGCTGCCGCCCTTGTCCTTTCGTTGGCGGATGGCTCTCGAGTGCGGTTGTTAAAGCACATGCCGATAAATTCGGCACGCTGTTGCCGGAAAATACATGGAACAGCAACATCATACTGAGTGATCCCCATGCAGGGCAGTCACGTCAACTTAACGTCGGAGCCGCGCACTCAAATCCGCGACACCGTGATTGACGCCCGCGGCGCGCCACGGGTCGGTCATGTCGACTTCGATGTGGCCGTCGGCACGGATGTGCCGCGGGACCGCGTCCATGTGGTCCGGGTACCGGAGACTCTGGTGCGGATTGACCCGCAATGGCGCGGCTATGACTATTTCATTGTGGAAGATCAGGTAATCATCGTCGATCCACACGACATGCGGATCGTCGCGGTGCTCGACGTCTAGAGAGCAACTCGATTATAGATTGGCAAGGGCGGCCCACGGCCGCCCTTGCCAGTTCTGGGAGGCCGGTTTCTATCAGCAGCGTCGGTCCCTACCAGGAGCCAAGAGAGATGCGAGCGCGCTATGTAGGGCCAGCGTCGGAGATGATGATCCGGGACCTCTGATGCGGGTAACCGCAGCCGTGTCCTCTTCATGGGACAGCTTGGGTTGCTCCGGCCGAGCCACATGGATGGTGGCAAGTTGATGATCTCTTTGCCTTGGAACTAACGAACGCGGAAGAGCGGCAAGTTGATGATGTGGCACGGGTGGCAACGAAGCCGGAGCCGACTGGTTCTCCTGCTCCGTAGCGGGCCTGGCAATCAGGGACTGGTCAGGGATCCGTTGGCGCAACCGCGTTTGGTAGCGCTCCATCGATGAACTGCCGAAGATGGAGCTCATCAACAACATGAGGCCCACGAAGGCTGAAGCCATGAAGGTGAAGAAACCAAGCAACTTGACTGCGACGAGATGCCCGCTTGTTGATGAACTGGCGCAACACGCGCGGTTCGTCGTGTACGTTCCGCTGGTCATTCGCTAGCCCGACAACGATGCGATGCCGCGCTAATCGACTTCCGGTTTGCGACCTTCAAAAGCGCGGGGGTGTCTTTTCTGGTCGTGGATTTCAATGCGCACGACCGCGACGCTAGGCTAGCGCCTTAGCTTTGCCTTCGGTCAGAAGGATTGCCTGATCCGCGGCGCGGAATTCGCAGCGCGCGTAACCCCAGGGATTTCCATCAAAGCTATTGAAGTCAGGGACGAAATCAGGACCGCAGGGCCCGGCTTTTCTGCAAATTTTCGCTGCTAGCAGAGACAAAAAAACCCGATCGGAACTCGTTATCCGGTGGCAAAACCACGCCATGGTCATAATCGCAAAGTTCAATGGATGAAAAGCCACGCGAGATTGGCGTCGGGGGAGAGCGGCGTTGGGGGGAGCGGTCATCTCATGATCATCGACATGACCGATTTGGAACCGGCCCTCGAGCAGTATGACTCGGCGATCATCCTTGTTGGCCCGCTTCTTAGCCTTTCGATTAATTCCAACCTTCGCTACCTCTACCTCGCCGGCAACGGGGCTAAGGTCTACAACCCCTTAGGCTTAGGTTTCATCGACAACGTATCCGATGCCGAGCAAAAGCGCGCTGACATTATCGACAAACTAAAAGCCCGCTTCGCGGAAGTGGTGACCTTCGGCGATCACGCCGAGATGGCGCGCGCCGTGGATGGCCGCTGGCCGAGCGAGGAAGCCGCCCGGGTCTTGACGTCGGTTGAATTGGCAGCCAGGGCCCAGCAGGCAAGCTTTGCTGCTATCACCGAAAGCAACGCCGAACGTGTGCTATCCGACGCACAGGACGAAGGTCTAGTTGACACGCCAGCGCAAGAACTCTTGGTGCCCGAGCAGACCGATGAAAATCCGCCGAGCGAGCCGTCTGGCCGGGCGGCAGCGGATGATTTCGTTGCCAGCGAACAACACCTGCAGTTCAGGCTCGTACCGGGTGAGACGGCAACAACCATAGAACCCACTGTGACGAACGTGGTCGCTCAAGATCCCACGAAACCCGGCAGCGACGATAGTGTGCAGCCGGACGACGAATACTCAGTAACGAGTGCGTTCGCTGCAGAACCGATCGGCAATCACTGCGATGAGACGAATGCTAAGCAGATGGTTTCCTTTGACGAAAAGGCATCAGCACCTCGGCTCACCGATCTTCTTGCGGCCATCGCAGCGACTTCACAAGCGGAGCGCGCCAAAGTCGCCGGACGCCATAACCCAGATGGGAGATATAGCGATGATTTATTGCGGTCGACGGCTGGGGCCAATACGGCCTTGCCGTCGGCGAGCGCAAAATCTGAGCCGGACGACATGGTGGTTCCATTGGCCATGGGCGCAGGCGGTTTGACATTAACAATCTTGCAATTTGCCGCCTCAGCCGCAGCCATCGCTTTCATGGTGGTCTTTGTCCTGCCGAACTTATGGCAACCAATCGAAAAACCGCCGGCTGCCACGGTTGCCGCCTCGTCCGTTTCAAACAGTGACAACGACGACAGACAATCCGGGCCTGCACGAATAGCTCCATCAAACAATAGCAGCAGCGAGGCCCAATTCGTCACCGCGGCGCCAGTCCAATCCCTAAAGCCGTTCGCCCACCCGGGCCCGCCGACACAGCAGCAGCTAGCGTCTGCATACGCAGAGAGCTCACCGTTGGCGGCGGCATCCGCCGCAGCGCCGCCAAAAACCGGAACCGCCATCGCGCCGGTTTCCGCCTCGCAGGCATCGGTTGCGCCGGCCCCGAGCGCCAACGATCAGCCCGATGCCGCAGTGGTGGCACACCTGGTCGAGCGCGGCATGAGATCGTTACAGAGCGGTGACCTCCAATCGGCTCGACTGTCGCTGCAGCGGGCGGCAGAGGCCATCGCACCACCGCTTGGCTCACAACCGACCGCCGCTGGAGCGCCCTCGAGCAGCCGCAGCAATGATCGCGTGGCAGCGGCAGCACCGCCGCTCCAGGAGGTAGCATCAATCGACCAAGCCGCATCGGCCGAACTCACCCCTGCACCGGCTGCTGCGCCATCGCCTTCGACGAACGGCGTCAATGACAGCTCGGCGGCAGACGCATCGCAGGGAGCGGCCACGCCAGCTGTCACCAAGCTGGCAGCGATCAACTCGTCGACCCTGCAACCCAAGACTGGGCCTGCTGTGACACTCAATTCACGGGCATCGCCAGCGGCCCAAGAGTTAGCTATGGAAGCCGGAACTGCACCCGTCATCACTGAGCAAGCCACATCGGCGCAAGTTTCCAGTCCGCCACGGTCGCTCGATCCCGACCAGATCGCAAGCCTGTTGAAGCGAGGAATCGGTTTGCTGAAAAATGGCGATATCGCCTCGGCGCGGCTTTGTCTGCAGCGCGCAGCCGAGGCTGGTAACGGCGAGGCGGCGCTGGCGCTCGGTTCCACCTACGACCCGCTTGTCCTCAAAAAGCTTGGCATCATTGGTATCGCGCCGGACCTGGTGCAGGCCCGTCAGTGGTATCAGAAGGCCAAAGATCTCGGCTCTAACGCTGCTGTCGAACAGCTTGCCATGCTCGCGCAACCCGGCCGGTAATGTGAGGCTTTGGCGCTCAATCGCCACCGGTATGGAGGCAGCAGGCCACGGCAAAGCCGATTAGCCGATCAACACGCTGCCATCTTGAACACCCGATGACGTCATCAATTGGCGTCAAATGGAGCAGAATGGGTCAAATAAAAGCCGTGCTTTGCAATAGCGGCCAATGTCGCCTGCATAATCTCGTAGCGTTGGTCTCCCTCTATCCGCAGTGCTACCGACCGCTCAAAAATCCAACCCGCCTCACCGGCAAATTGTGACGGCAGAATTTGGCCAGTGCGATCGGTCGTCAACGCAAATAGCGCGGTCGTCCAGCAACGGAAGACATATATCGACTTTGGACGTGACATCTTTCCCCTAGAGCCCAATCCCTATTTCTTAGCATGTAGATTTTGTTCAAGTAGGCCACAAGCCCGATTAACCTTAGTCGCCGATCCCTCCTTTAGCTCGCAATGAGATTTTCTGCCGCCGGGAGCCGATCCCCGCTGCCGACGTGCTAGGCGCGAACCCGGCTCCGCCTTGGCCGGTCCTGACAACTGTCTCGGGATGTTGTGAACTGCTGCGAAGGGACACCCGGGCCCCGCCCTCGGCTCCCAACCGAGTTGGTTAGTACTCGCCTGTGCCCGAATTGACTACGGCCGAAAACTGTTGATTTATTTCAACGCGCGGCTGCAAAAATGGAAAGTGGATGGCCGGGAGGTGGCTGAGGAGCCGCAGAAATCTGAGTGGGTGCCCTATGTGCTGGCGGCTGCAGCCGGCGCCGGTCTCGCTGTCATTGTTTCGTTGTCCGCCATCTGGCTGAGACACTTTTGACTTTCCTCAAATGGCCCCCACGCGAATGACCGCCTATGGTAGTCCGCGGCTGTTCCTTTCTTTTCTTTTTCCAGCGGGTCCTTTTTTGCAGCTCCAACTATGCTCGCACTTACCAAACCGCGCGGTTGTAAGCTGCTATGCGGGATAAAGACCCCGGCGCATGTCGACCACAGCAGCGCCGGGTCTTCCCTTCCATGCAGGCCGATACTCACGTAACGATCCTGCCAAGCGCATCTTGACCGTTAAGCTCTTTGCCATCCGTCAAGGCCGAAGCACCTTCTCGGCAGAAGCGATCCAACCGGCAAAAGAGTGGCAGTTAGTAAATAGCGGCCGGCTCAGATTGGGCCAGCAGGGCCATCAGCGACCTCGGGATCAGGAAACAATAGCCGGGAGGTAGTACCGCACACATAGCGCCGAGCAAATCTCGGCCATTCGCCTGCTTTCCAAAAGCCCCTAAAATGCGACGATAAGGAGCAAGCCATAGGCGAGCAGAGCGATACAGCCGGCGCTGACAAGTAAATTAAATTGCACCATCAGACTGGGCCGGATAAGGGCACCCTTAATCCGGCTTCTGATTATTTCGCCGATGCTCGCTCACTACGGTGAGAATGAGCGCCTTCCCCGAGTTGTCAGCCAACCATTGGGCGCCCGTGGGGGGCAGAGCCCGGCGATCCACCCCGAAAGGAACAACCCCACCGCATTTTTTGGCAAATGCAGTTGGCGTGACATTCCAGCAGATCCAAAAATACGAAAACGGAAAAAATCGCGTCAGCGCAAGCCGCCTGCAGCAAATGTCGGCCGTCTTACAGGTGCCAATTGCCTTCTTCTTCGAGGGTCTACCAGGCCATGCCAGTCAATCCAAGGGACAATATAGAACCTTCCCCTCTGACATCTTAGGTTTTTTCGCCACCAAAGAGGGATTGACCCTCGCCAGAGCGTACATGCAGATCAAAGATCGCAAGCTTCGCTTGCCCATTCTTCACTTGGTTGAGGAGATTGCTGGCGCGGCCAATTGATTACGCCAAGTCACGAGACCGTTTCAGCGGCTAGCGGTGTAAAGCTGGTGCAGACGACCTAAGTGCGGCCTCCGCCTTGCCTTGATGGCCGGCAAACGCACCCGAAATCATCAGTGCGGCAACTAAATCGTCAGGAATGCAATGGCCACCATAGTTGCCATGCCGAACAGAGTGACACTAAGAGTTTCTTCCAAGTTCATGGCTAGCCACCTCTAATCAACTTGGCGCCAACTTCCTCTTCACGTCGCCAAATCACCCTGTAGGTGCCATGTTGCACAGATCCATGACCGCACAAGAGCAATGTGAATTCATCGGGTACGTGGAATCCGTTTGAGTGCACCCGGACGCCGCCATCGGAAGTTTCGGTAACGATACAGTAGAGCGGCGACGTTCCGTTTCCGAGCTGGATCTTCGCCAGGCAAGAAACGCCCTGGCGCGCGGCTTGGCGTCTGTCCTCCAACATGCTGCGCGGCTCCACGTTGGGACCGGCGCCTTCTGGACGGGCGACAGCCCCTCGGTAGAAATACATATCCAGCGGTCATTGCGCGTAGCCTAAGGCATGTGCTCGGATTTTCTTTGCATTTGTGTGAAACTTGCGCTCCCCACGCCAACCGCGGAGTAGTTGCATGAGCAGCATCGTGAAGTGAAACGTCAATTAATGTGACAAAGATATCTGCTTGCAACGTACGAGCGGGACATAATGGTTTGAACACATCATGTCCGCATCTGCCCCATTTCCGATCCGGCCTGGTTCGGTTGGCGCCTTCGGCCTGCTCGGCTTCCACCGGAAAAGGGAGGTTACACGCACCGCCTGATCGCCGGTGACGGCATCGAATGACTAAACCCCCGCACGATGGCCGAGTTTTTCGTGAGCGGAACGAGCGCCAGCAGCGGAGTGGAAACGCATGGGGCGCAGAAGAATTAATGCCACCCTTTGGAACGTCGATTCCCGTCTTGCGTTACTCGTCAGACCCGATGGGCCATCGAGGTAGGGGAACGTATAGAAGGTCACTATCCCCCGTCGCGCCGAGTGGGTATCATGACTGTAGCCTTATTGGTTGCCGTAGCAGCGGGCGCGGCCTGCGGATTGGCACGGCTGAAGGTTTGGGCGCTGATTCCGGCCACCGCGATTTACTCGATGATCACCGTCATCGACGGCGTCGTAACTGGCCTAAGTGCGGCCACCATTGCGCTGACGTTATCTATCGGCGCCACATTCTTGCAGCTCTTCTATCTCATTGGATGGCTTCTCTTCGAGGAGCATAGACGGCCCGCGTCCGTGCAAAATCGGCCTACGTCTGCGCCCAGGTCGATGCGACCAGAACTTGTTCGCGCGATGCAATCGGCAATCGGCCAAGAACTGAAGATGCGTTACCGCTTGCCGCAGGACTTGCCTCAGGAACTGGACGTTCGAGTAGCCCAATTGAAGGCACGATACGGGTAACGCAGCGCAATTGGAGTGTCTCTGCCCTTCCAGTGCGATCCGTGTGGCGTCGTCTTGACAAGCCCGATCGCCGGCTTGTGGCAATCGCACACTATTTCAGATCGGCTCGTTCACCAGGCAACCCGCGATCCGGATGATGCGGACAGACAAGCCGGAAATCGAGCCATTTCACCCGTCCAAATCGGAAACAGTGTAGCGAGTTTTGATCGGCTGAAATTCAGGTGATCCCAAATACCGGCCGACGCTGGCTGACGAGATCGAACCGCAAAAACTGGCGCTGATGGAAAGGCTGCCCTTCAACCGTAATCCGAGCATAGTTCATGATGCCGAGTTGGAATGTGAGCGCAGTCGATCGTTGTCGTTCTCGGAAGAAGCGGACTTGGCCACGCAGAGCCCCCAGCTGCAACATAATATGTGGGTGATGCTTCGACAAACGCGGCTGGCTACGAGACCCACCAAGGCGCGTGGTAGCTAACCAGCATACCTACTCTGGTTGCTGATCGCCAAGCTGGTCCAATTGAGGGCGTGCAGTTGCAACTAATACCGTGCGAAAATATGCGGGCCGAGCGGTTGACCTGAGAGCAATTCGTGGTTGTAGAAGCTTTGAAATTGGCGCCTGTTGGTCACCACTCCGAGCTTGTTTTGGTAGAATGCCGGAGGTCGCATGGGCGTCGCGGTCATACCCGGGGCGATCATGGGACCTATCGCAGCTTCATGATCTAAGCGACGGTCGCTTGTGACGGTTGCAGCGATTGCATAGTGACCTACACGCTTCATCTCCATCTCCTTTTGCGCGTTAGATGAAAAGTTTCCGACGGCTTACATAAAGCGCGCGCGGCGGTCTAATCCTCCGGGAATATCCGTCGTTGTCGACGGCCCAGGTCAGCATAACCGCGCGCGACGCCAAGACCCTGGTTGGCAAAGATTGAAACCCCGCGGCTGTTGACGATAACCCCGGGGCAGCGGCGTTGTCGTCGTTTGGGCAGGCCTGGATTCTCGACGAGGAAGTCCAAAGCGATGGTCATGGTGTCAATCTGGTCATCGAAACCATGCGGAAAGCCGACAATTTCCGGCCCAAAATCACCGCGCCAGTGTGCGCCCCGAGGCAGTTTTATCCACCCACGCTCGATGATGCATCGGTGGCGAAGAAGTCGGGCGATCTTCGAACGACCGTCCGGCAAATCAGCCTTAGGTCGAGTCGGGGAAATCGCCTGCGCAAGTCACGATGCAGTGCAGAGCCGTAGCCAGTGTCTTCAATCAAGACCACTGTCGGCTGGCAATTTAGCGTGCCGATTTTTAGCGCCCGGCTTGCCGCATCGAGATCAGCCTGGCGACGCCATTGATCGAGAAAGAGGAACTCATTTCCAAGACGACACCACGCTTGACAAACCGTGTAGCTATGTCCTGGACCTGGCCGATGGCCTGGGTCGACACTAATTACGATCGCGGCATCAGGTGGGGGATCAATTGTGAAGGTCCCAAAAGCGCTTTCGCTCATAGAAAAGGAAAAGCCTTCCCCTCGGAACTGCTGATAGAGCGCTTCAAAGTCCGGGTTGATTATCGACTCTCTCAGGCGATCGACATCGGCCTGCGCAAACGCGTTCGGTCGCAGCAGCTCGCCTTTTTTTCGGCGCCACACGCGCCCGTCACCGAGGTCGTACTCCTCGTCGGCCGGCGCGATGAATGGCAAGACAACGCCATCGAACTCTTCGCCTTGGAGCACATGTCCGGAGAGATCGTCCTGATGAAGGCGGTGTGCGTTGATGATCACGCGACCCGTCTTTGGCTCATCGAGCCGCGTCATGATCTCAGCATCGAACAGGTGATTGACCTTCTCGATCTGCGTCAGGTTACCCGCGTCGGCGATTTTAAGCGGATCGTCAAAGATGATGATGCTCGCACCACGGCCTGTGACGGAACCGTCCACAGATGTCGAAAACACCGCACCGCCTGCAGTCGTTACGAAATCAGAAGCGCGGGTGCGATCTTTCGCGAGCCGCGTTGGGAAGTACCGCGTAAACCATGGTGATTGCAAAATTTTACGGAGCTTATACGCAATGTCGGCTGCGAGCTGTTCGCTATACGTAAGAATGATGATTTTTTCGACAGGATTCCTTGCCAATAGCCAGGCCGGCAGAAGCACTGCGGCCAGCTCGGTTTTGAGGTGGCGCGGCGGCAGGTTGATAACGATGCGGGCGCCAGGATTTTTCGCCGTGGCTAGGCGCCCGCAGATATAGGTTACATAAGGCTCGTGCCCGAGTTCGCGCCCGTTGTGAAGATGTCTAAAGGCCAAGCGCGCGAACAATTCGAAGAAACGAAGTAGGACCTCCGCAGGGTTTCCATTCACTTTGTGGGTTTGTCCGGGCTTGGTGTTGAGATCGCATTGCATCGGTCTTCGATCGCTTGTGGTTTGTCGTCCACGAGCCCTTCGACAAACGCGTCGTCGTCGACCCCGGCACCGGGACCGGGGGGTTCCTCATCGTGGTGGCGGCACTCTTGTTGGCAGTGAGCCATAACTGCGAAACCAATCCTGGCATCGCGGATCGCGGTCGCAATGACCTTCTTGACGATCGCACGCTTGTTGGTGACGGCGCGATCGCCGTCGCCAACAACTTCCGAAAGTTCGTCAGCAAGTTCTGCGTCAAACGACAGGTTGAATTTCGGCCGTCCACGCGGATTCCCGCTGACGCCGGGTGTGAATCGCGTGTGCTGTGGCGGCCGGCAATAGCCGACAGCGTGGCTTTTCTTCTCGTTCATGTTTATCTCCGAATGCGGCCGTCTGGCCGAATACAAATGCCGGCGCGTCGGCGACGCGCCCATGTCGGCTGTTCGAATTTTTAAGGGACCGGCCTTAACTTGGCGTAGAGCAGGATGATCTTAAAATGGGCACTATTAATAACTACGTGACGCGCCGAAGACGTCAGATGTGAAATATAAGTCCTCCACAGGAAAACGACCATTCAGGAGTTTTTTAAGAGTTTTTGACTTAACTCCTTCGCCATGAGGCCGCTCCGGTTCTGGCATAAACATGGTGACACGCTGCTGATCGTGGCCGGCTTCATGGCGTTGGCATATGGCCTTTATCCCCTCTTTCGATGAGCGCTGCGAAGTGAGCCTGGGGCTGACCGCGGTGTTTAACTGAGCCGTGGGAGGGGTCGGTTCGGAGGGCGCCTGTGGTGCAGGGTTACCGGACCTGGGACTTAGTTAGCGATAGGGAACCCTGACCTTGGCAGGACGACATGCATGCGGAACCTATCCGTATGGCTTATTGAGCTTTTCAAGCTCCTTGGCGGACGGCGGCTTCATCCTTTAAGGACGCAATGCCCAATCTGCGGGCAAATGGTTCGCCTCCACGTCAATAAAGGCGGCCGCCGACATGTGTTCGCGCACGCGCGCGCATTATTCGAGGGGTCTCGATTCTCCGTTCACTATAGCGCCAAGAGGAGGTGTGTCGGCTCAGGGCGAACGATGCAATTTGATCCTCACCCTGACGAGCAGCAGCACTTTAAGTTGCCCCATTCGCTCGTCGAAAAATAGCCCGGAAATCGAGATTGGTGCGGGACTCAGACGAGATTGCCTGTTGGGGTGCGTGGATCGCAAAAAAACCCCTTTTACAGCAGGGCTTTGCTTGCGGCCCCGCGAAGTAGGCCCCACTGACCTCAAGCCATTCCGGCCGCCCAAGCTCCTCTGTCGATGCGTGGTTTGCGCAGAGCTTGAGCCGTGGTCTGGAGGCCGATCCAGCCCGTGCGCGGCTTCGCAGGGACGGCTGCGGCCCCTCAAGCGTTGCGAATCTGGCCGACCACGGGTATCAGAGAACTATTGTTTAAGCGCGCCTGGCCTGCCCGAAGGGCTACCGACGCAGACTTCAAGGTAGGCTTGGCGATAAGCCAGGGCCCGCGAAACGCGTCGGTATGACACAGCCCAAGCCTGAAAACGCCGAGGATGCCCGTCTGCGCGCGGCGCTTCTCGCCTATGTGCGCCAAGAATTCGAGGCCCCGGTCGGCGCTATCGTCGGTTATGCCGAGATTATGCTCGAAGATGCAGAAGAACTGGGCGATGATTTCCTAAGAGGCGACCTTCGACGTCTTCATCAGGCCGGCCTGAAGCTTAAGGGGCTCATTTCCGGCCTGCTCGATCCAGCGACCATGCACATGGAATTTGCCGACTTTCGTAAAGATTTGCGTCACGACCTGAGAACGCCCCTAACGGCCATCAAAGGCTTCGGGGAGATGCTGCTAGAGGATGCGCAAAGCGTCGGCAATGAAGCGTTTGCAGCGGATCTCAAAAGGTTGCTCGACGCAGGAGCGCACCTTTTGGCGCAGATCGATTTCTTGATCGATTTCGCAGGCACGTCGCCTACCGTTGCCGCTAAAGGCAAGCCAGAGCCGGCCGCGGTGAATGCGACTATTCGATCGCTGCAGCCATCGCCAAAATCTGCTTCCGCTGATGCTTCTGCGAGCCGCATCTTGGTCGTCGACGATACCGCCGACACGCGAGAGCTGCTGTCGCGGCGCTTAGCTCGCGAGGGCTATCAGATAACAAACGCGGAGAATGGAAGATCGGCGTTGGCCCGAATCGCGGCGGAAAATTTCGATCTCGTTCTGCTCGATATGATGATGCCCGATATCAGCGGTTATGAGGTCTTGACTGAGCTCAAAGCTGACGCCCGCTTGTGTGAGGTTCCGGTGATCGTCATCTCGGCGCTCGATCAGATTGACAGCGTGGTGCGTTGCATCGAGGCCGGGGCGGAGGATTACCTCTCGAAGCCATTTGATCCGGTTCTGCTGCGTGCGCGCATCGGCGCCTGCTTGGAAAAGAAACGGCTGCGGGACAGCGAGCAGGCGGCAATCGCCGAGCTCAAAGCCGAAAAGGAGCGATCCGAAACGTTGCTTTTGAATATCCTGCCGAGGTCGATCGTCGCTCGAATGAACCGCGGCGAGACAAACATCGCCGATGGATTCCAGGACGTCACCGTTCTGTTCAGCGATATTGTCGGGTTCACCCGCATGTCGATGCGGCGGTCTGCCAGCGACGTTGTGAAGTTGCTCAACGCCATCTTTTCCGCGGTTGATCGCTTGGCGCTCGGCTACGGCATCGAAAAGATCAAAACGATCGGCGATGCCTATATGGCGGTGGCCGGTCTGCCCGAGCCGCGTGACGATCACGCCCAGGCGATCGCGCGCCTTGCCCTTGCTATGCGTGACGTGGTCGGTGAAGTGGCGAAACAGCACGGCGAAGATCTCAAGATCCGTACTGGCATTCACACTGGCAGCGCGGTAGCGGGCGTGATCGGGGTGCATAAATTTGCCTACGATATTTGGGGCGACACCGTAAACACGGCAAGTGCCATGGAATTGCAGGGCATCCCCAACGAGATCCAGGTTTCGCAGGCGAGTTTTCTGCGGCTTGCCGACGAGTTTGTTTTGCAGCCCCGCGGCGCCATCGAGATCAAGGGCAAACGACAAATGCAGACCTATCTGCTGCGCGGCGAGCGTCCACGGCAGTAGGCGTCGATAGCGTCACCCCACCCATTACGAGCGCCTGTTAGCCGTCAAATTAACATGACATAATCTAGCGGCGGCGCGGTATCCGTGCCGGGAAAGCATCCGATGTCGTATTTCTCGATTCGCGCGCGACTGGTCTTTCTCGCCGTCCTGCTCCTGGTGATCCTTGCGGCAACCGTGGTGCTGCTCACGCGGGAAATGGCCCGTGATTTAGCGGCGCTCGCCGAGGAGGCGAGTTTGGTTACCGTGGTCAGGAATGCCAACCAAGCGAGCAAGCATTTCGATGACTTGAAATATTGGCTGACCGATTTCGCGCAAAGTGTAGCGGACGAATCGCAACAAAAAGCCGCAGCAGCCAAAACCCGGCTCGACACAGATCTCAAGGCGATTGCTCCCGTCGACCCACAGGGCGTTGCCACTATTCAGCACGATCTTGATGCGGTCTGGCAGTTGGTGGAGAAGGCCGCCGACGCTTATTACTCGAACGACGACAGCGCCACCGGAAGCTCGCTGATGGCACAGGCACAGTCTCATGTCACCAGCGTCAATAAGGAAATCGATGATATCGTCGAACATATCGAAAGGCTGGCTGTAGCACGACGCGATACGTCCATTCGCGACGCCAAGCGCGCGGTCGACCTTTCGATCATCGGCGGCATGATTGCGCTGGCGCTGGCGTTGAGCGTCACTGCGCTCATTGTGCGTTCCATCAACGTGCCGCTGCGTCGGCTGGAAGGCAGCATGACAGCCGTAACGCATGGGCAGCTCGATGTCGCCATCCCGAAGGCGGGGCGCGATGAGCTCGGCCGAATGACGCACGCGCTCACGATGTTACGCGACAGTCTGATCGCGAGAGATCATCTGGAACAAGAGCGGGCGCGAGCACAGGCGGAAGCAAAGCGCGCGCAAACCCAGCTCGCTGAAGCGATTGAAGCGATCTCAGAGGGTTTCGTACTTTACGACGGCGAGGATCGACTGGTGATCTGTAATCGGCAATTCAAGGAGATGTACGCCGACCTGCCTGTCGAGATCGGACCGGGGACGCCATACCAAACCATTCTGCGCGCGGTCGGGACAACTGGAACCGTTGCCGTTGGGTCTCAGGATATCGAAAGCTGGATAGCGGAACGGCTGAGGCGGCATCGCAATCCCGCCGGCGCCTTCGAACAGCAGCGCAGCGGCGGCACGTGGCTCAAGATCAGCGAAAGACGCACGGCAGACGGCGGAATTGTCGGGGTGTTCACTGACGTCACCGAGCTCAAAGATCGCGAGTTACAGCTTGGCCAACTCGTCGACCGACTGGCGGAGGCGCGTGACGCTGCGACCGAAGCGACGGTGGCCAAAAGCAGGTTCCTCGCTAATATGAGCCACGAGCTGCGTACTCCGTTGAATGCGGTCATCGGTATAACGGAAATGCTGATGGAAGACGCAGAAGACGCCGGTGCTCAAGAAACGATCGAACCGCTGCAGCGGATCGCGCGCGCCGGAAGGCACTTGCTTCGCTTGATCAATGAGATCCTCGATTTGTCCAAGATCGAGGCAGGCAAGCTCGAGCTGAATTATGAGCCTGTCACGATGGCCGCCCTGGTAACAGACATCGCCGGCGAGGCCCAGTCGCTCGCTGCCAAGAACAGCAATCAGCTGGCAGTCGACTGTTCAGCTGAGATCGGCACCATCCGCTCCGATCCGACGCGGCTGCGACAGATCATGCTCAACCTTCTGAGCAATGCGTGCAAGTTCACCGATCATGGCCGGGTATCGCTGTCGGTCGATCGGGTCCATGACGACAATAAAGATTGGTTATCGATACACGTCGCCGACACCGGTATAGGGATGACAACGGAACAGCTCGGCAGACTGTTTCAGGAATTCAGCCAAGCCGATAGTTCAACAACCCGGAAGTATGGCGGCACCGGATTGGGCCTGGCGATCAGCGATCGGCTCTGCCGCATGATGGGTGGCGCCATCGCGGTTACGAGCGAACCGGGCGTCGGCACGACTTTTACCGTCCGGCTACCCATCGATCAGGTGGCCATTGCGGACATGGCGCCAAGGAGAGCTGCGCTCGCGCCGACCGTGCAAGCGCCGGTTCGCGCCAATCGTGTCTTGGTGATCGATGATGATGCCACCGTACGTGATTTGATGCGCCGCTTTCTCAGCCGCGAGGGATTTGATGTGGTCACCGCCAGCGGCGGCAAGGAAGGCCTCAAGCTTGCCGGCGAGCTCCATCCTTCCGTTATCACCCTCGATGTCTTCATGCCCGACATGGACGGCTGGAGTGTTCTACAAGCCCTCAAGCAGGACGCGGTGTTAAGCCGCATCCCCATCATCCTGATGACAATTTCCGACGAAAAGCAGAGAGGCTTCACCTTGGGGGCGTCTGGATATTTGTCGAAACCGGTCGATCGCGCGCGGCTTGCCGAGCTACTCGACCGTTTCAAAGAGCCGACGGCCACCGCGAGCGTGCTGGTGGTCGAAGACGATCAGGCCACGCGCGAGTTGATGCGGCGGCTACTCGTCGGCGAAGGTTGGCGGGTCAGTGTCGCCGCCAACGGCCGTGAAGCGCTGGAGAGAACAAAAGCCGAGCGGCTGGATCTTATCCTTCTCGATCTGATGATGCCCGAAATGGATGGCTTCGAATTCATTGCCGAGTTCCGCAAAAATCCCGAATTCTCTACGACACCGGTCATCGTGGTCACCGCGGCCGATCTGAGCCCCGCGGAACGCAGCCGCCTCAATGGCGGCGTTCAACACATCTTGCAAAAGTCAGCTTCCAATCAGGATGATTTTCTGCACCAGATTCGCGCCCTGGTTGGACTTTATGTCGCGGCAGGTAGTCCGAGCCACATCGCTGGCTGAGCAGGTATTAGCATGGTGAAGATTCTTTATATCGAAGATAATGAGGACAACCTGTACATGCTATCGAGCCGCTTGGCGCGACGGGGCTATCAGGTTGTCTCGGCCAAAGACGGCGAACAGGGGATAGCAATGGCAGGTAGCGAGACGCCGGCGTTGATCCTCATGGATCTAAGCCTGCCGGTGATCGACGGGTGGGAGGCGACGCGGCGGCTTAAGGCCGAGCCTTTGACGCGAAGCATTCCAGTCATTGCACTCTCAGCGCATGCCATGGCGGGGGACCGCGAAAAGGCGATTGCCGCCGGCTGCGATGACTACGATACAAAACCGGTCGAGTTGCCGCGGCTTCTCGAAAAGATCGTCGCTCTCCTTAATCGCGGCTCCTGCTAACGACCTAGCCGACTGATCCTACCCCTAACCGTTTATCGATTACGTGCTTTGCCCTATGGATCGCCAAGTCCGCCGACTTCTTGGTTGACCGGGTCCGGCCGGGGGTGGGGTGGCTGGCTCAGCCAGTCGATGTGAGGGTCGGCGGCGCTGACGTTGACCAGGATCAAACAGGGCGTCTAGCGGCGAAAAAACGCATTTAATTTGTCACCAAATTGCGCTAGACAACATTGAGCTCCTGTCCCCTCTTGAGTGCCCTGGGAGCTCATTTGACCCCTCTGGTTGACCCCACCGCATGGCCAAAAGGTGCCGTCCGGAATGCGGTTGGAATTCGGTGTGGCGCATTCTCCGGTAACATGAAGGTATCGTTTCAGGCTGCAAGGTCAATCGGCTGATCGATGGGCTTTGTAGCGAGCGTCTGCCAACCATCAACCTTGCGCATGTTGATCTGTCCTGAGGCGAGCAGCGCCCAGAACAGCATGGCAGCGGTGTCGGCGGATGGCAGAACAGTTTGGGTCTTGATCCGCCGCTTGAATTCCTCGTGCAATCGCTCGATGGCATTTGTGGTGCGTAAGCTGCGCCATTGGCTCGGAGGCAGGCGGGTGAAGGTGAACAAGCGTTCTCCGGCCTCCTCCAGGCTGTCGGCGACAGCGCGATGCTTGAGCCTCCATTTGCGGATGAAAGCCTTGCGGCGGATCTCTATCTCCTCAGGTGTCGCCGCGTAGATCATGTCGTTGTAATCCGCGGTGATCTCGTCATGCAGTCGCTCGGGGGCATGCGCGAACAGGTTTCTGTGCTTATGAACCGTGCAGCGCTGGACCGGCACGCCATCCCAGACAGAGGCAATGGCCTTGTCGAGTCCCTGGCGCACCGTCGACAATAAGGAACTCGGGTCGCCGCAGCCCGCGCTTGATAAGATCGTCGAGGACAGTGCGCCAGGCCTCGGTGCTCTCGCCGCCCATGCTCTTGATCGCGAGCAGCACCTTCTGGCCGTCCGCGCGCACACCGAGAACGACCAGCAGCGAGATGGCAGTCGCTTTGCGATCGAGCCGCACACGAACGACGGTGCCGTCGAGGATCAGGCGCACAATCGGCTCCTCGGCCAGCGAGCGGGTGTTCCAGGCGTCCCAGTCGCTCTTTACCTTGCGCCATGTCCGGCTCACCGTGTCCTTGCCGACCGTTCCGCCGAACAAGGCCGCCAGCGCGCGACGCACCCGCCTTGTATTGGTGCCGGCGAGATACGTGCTCGCGATCAGGGCGTCGGCGGCAAGCGTGCGCCGCTGATAGGCCCGCAGCGCCTGACTTTTCCATTCCGCCGTCTTGCCCTCGGAAGTGGTCAGCCGGGCGCGCGGCACCGCAATCTCGATCGGCCCGAACGTGCCTGTCAGCGACCGCGTCCGGCTGCCGTGACGGTGACCCGCAACGCCGGCTCTTCCTTCATTGCCGGCCATCTGGCTTCGTCCGTAACGCGGCCGTGCCAGCAGAGCGTCGAGCTCGCCGCGGATCAACTCTTCGACGAACTCACGCGCTCGAGCCCGCACCTCGGTCTCGATCGGATCAAACCAATTGTCGAAAAGATCAACAGCCATTTTGGCCGCAGGCTGCAAAGAATTAGGCTTCGTGGTATTGCTCGTCATGGCGTGGTCTCCAGTCCGACGCTTCAACGCCGGATGATTCGAGGTTGAACACCCCGGAGACTACGCCACCCTCAATTCCTACCAACTCCGCGACGGCACCCTTGCCAAGTCCGTTTGGTTCATACCGAGCATCAGCCGGCGCATGCGCACACGTTGGCCGACGTGTGCATCAATAGAGTTTGGTAAGTCTTTCATCTCAGCGCTCCATTTCGATATAATTCGAACGAATTGTATCTTGCATATTATAAAAGCGGTATTGCTACGGGAAGCGGGTGAGAGGAAGTCTCGATCAGTGGATGATTTTGGATTTCAAATCGCAGCGGGCGCGAAATTGCCACGCTTCATCTTCGAATTTGAAGTGTTTGACCCGACCGCTCTCATGTACCACCTGCCCATGCCAAATGCGTAGAATATGCGATCGGCTACGCTGTCAACTCGGCTGACCTGCTCCCCTTAAACGCCCCCGTTTTTGGGTAGAGTCCGTTCCCTACGGGAGACGGACATGCGCAAGAGCAGATTTACGGAAGAGCAGATCATCAAGGTACTGAAGGAGCACGCTGCCGGGCTGTCGGCCGGGGAGCTGTGTCGCAAGTACGGCGTCAGCGATGCGACCTTCTACAAGTGGCGATCGCGCTATGGCGGGATGGAGATCTCCGACGCCCGCAGGCTGAAGGCCCTGGAAGACGAGAACCGCAGGCTGAAGAAGCTCCTGGCAGAGTCGATGCTCGATGCGTCGACACTGAAGGAGATGCTCGGAAAAAACTTCTGACGCCCAGCTTGCGGAGACATGCTGTGACCTGGGCAGTCCGAGAGAAGGGCTATTCGCAGCGGCACGCCTGCCACCTGGTCGGCCTGCATCCGAAGACCTATCGCTATGTAACAAAGCGGTCTGGCGATGAAGAGCTGCGCAGGCGTCTGCGCGAGCTGGCATCGCAGCGACGGCGGTTCGGCTATCGGCGTCTGGGTCTGATGTTGGAACGTCAGGGCATCAAGCTCAGCCCGAAGAAGCTTTATCGGCTCTACAGGGAGGAGCGATTGACGGTGCGCAAGCGCGGCGGTCGCAAGCGAGCACTCGGCACCAGGGCGCCGATGGCGATCCCGCAGGCTCGTAATCTGCGCTGGTCGCTCGACTTCGTGGCCGATACGTTGGCCAGCGGGCGGCGCTTCCGCATCCTGACGCTGGTTGATGACTTCACCCGGGAATGCCTCGGCCTCGTGGCGGACACTTCGCTCACCGGCCTGCGCGTCGCTCGCGAGCTTGATCGGATCGCTGAACTGCGCGGCTATCCCGGCGTGATCGTCAGCGACAATGGCACCGAGCTGACCTCAAACGCCATCCTGGCCTGGCAGCAGGCACGTGGCGTCGAATGGCACTACATCGCACCGGGCAAACCGATGCAGAATGGCTTTGTCGAAAGCTTCAACGGCCGGCTGCGCGACGAGTGCCTCAACGAGCACGTGTTCGCCAACCTCAAAGAGGCGCGCGAGATCATCGAAGAATGGAGGACCGATTACAACCGCGCATCACAACACCCATCTGTCTATGTGATTGAAGAGAAGAGGCTTTGCTGATCGGGATGCGATCCCGTGGGGTATTTTGGGTTTTGTCGCGCGCGCTCGGTGATTGCGCGTGCCGGCGATGTCGAGAGAACTGCACGGCTGAAGATCCAGGGGCCATCCGGCAGGGGATGAATCGATTCGATCTCACCGGCTTCCGCCGCCAGCCTGAGCGTTCTGGGCGCGACATGGAGAAGCCGCGCGGCTTTGCTGAGGTTCAGCCACGGTTCGATCCCGTCATCGGCGGGCTTGTAGACGGCAATGCGGTGATGCGAGCGCAGCGAGGTGACGCGCTCACGCGTCCAGCGATTGCCATAGCCTGTCACCAATCCGTTCCTGTTCAGGATGCCGGCGATGAGATCGTCATTGGCGATCAGCACCAGTTGTCGCACCGCGGCAATCACATCGGCTGAGGTGCTGTTGCGCTGCCCACGCCGCCGTCTGGGCAGGCGTATCTCGCTGTGAACGCCGCCGATCCAATGGACGACCAGAACGATCTCGGCCGCCTCCGGATCGATATCGGCGATCACCTCATGAATGACGGTGCGGACGATACGCTTCTTCAGCCGCGCATCGGTCGAGGGGGCGGTCCAGACGGTCTTGAGGTCCGCCGCGAGCGTGGCGAGCGATGCCGGATCGGCGACGGGCGCGACCTTGGCGGCATCATGGGCGGCGATCTTGCCTTCGACCTCCGCCACGCGCACGAGCGCCTTGTTCCAGCGCGCTTCCAGTTCGCCGGCCACCAGCCGGTTGGCCGGGTCGGCGGCGTCGTATTGCCGGAAGGCGCGATCGGTTGCATAGCGTGCCGCTTCGAGATCGCGCTTGAGCGCTTCGCGCACTTGATCCCGCCGCTGGTTGGCTTCTTTTTCGGCGGCTACGGCCGCCGCAATGGCGCCGGGACCAACCACAGTGAGAAGCGCTTCCTCAATGGCGTCATCGACCCGCAGACCGCCAAAGGCGATGCAACGCGGCTCGCCATTGTCCATCCAGCCGCGGCTGCAGCTGTAGCGCGGGATGTGATGCTTCGCGCCCGAGTAGCGAAGCGTCAGCTTGCGCCCGCAGCGGCGGCAGCGGAGCAGGCCCGCCAGCAAAGCGTCGCCGTGCTTGGGCGCGCCGTGATGGCGGCTGGTGGGGACGTTGCTGCTCACCATCTTGCGGATCGTCTCAGCCTTCTCCCAACTGACATAGCCCTCATGGGCGTTCGGCATCAGCGCCAGCCAATCGCTGCGCGCCTTGCGGCGAATCTTCACGCTGACGCCGTCGGCATCATAGCCCGCCGCGACGGCCGTCT
Organism: uncultured Alphaproteobacteria bacterium; assembly: GCA_963791925.1. Taxonomy (GTDB): domain Bacteria; phylum Pseudomonadota; class Alphaproteobacteria; order Rhizobiales; family Xanthobacteraceae; genus BOG-931. The sequence goes on from CAWBUA010000001.1 coordinate 304,011, forward strand.
TACCATACGCATAGGCGCCGCCGTAGATGGGGTTCTCGATCATCCGGTGGATGGTGGCGTAGTTCGGGCGCCGCCAAGCCGTCTCGCCATCCTTGCCCTTCACCGGCAGATCGAGATCATGCTCGTGGAACCAGAGCAGAGCCTGCCGGGCGCTGCCGAGTTCCAGGACTTTGTCGAAGACCAGGCCGATGGCCTCCTGCACGCGGCGGTCCGGGTCCTTCTCGTAGCGATCGCCCGCCTTCACGAAGCCCACCGGCGCGCTGACGACGAGTTCGCCGCGGCGCGCCTTCTCATAGCGGGCCGAGAGCGAACGCTGCCGCAACAGATCAAGCTCGTACTCGTTGAGGCTGCCCTTGAGACCGAGCAGCAGCCGATCGTTGCCGTGACGGGGCGCATAGATCGTCTCCTGATCGATCAGCACGGTGTCGACCACGCGGCACATCTCGATCAGTTGCTGCCAATCCCGGCTGTTGCGAGCGAAGCGCGAGACCTCGCGCGCCGCGACGGCGCCAACCTTGCCGAGGCACACCTGCGCCACCATCCGCTCAAAGCCGGCACGCTGGACCCCGCCCGCAGCGGAACGGCCAAGATCGTCATCGATCACCTCGATCTCGGACCAGCCGAGCGCGGTCAGACGATCGCGCATGGCATATTGCAGCGCGCTACTCTCGCGGTTGTGCAGAACCTGATGAGCCGACGACTGCCGCACGTAGAGGAGCGCCTTGCGCTCCAAATGATGAGGGCGGACCTTGTCAGAGATCATGACCGGCCTCCGTCATCGAGCCAATCCGGTTCTTGTCGGCATGATCCAGGATCAACCGTGTTATCAGGTCGGTCAGCGCCGCTTGTGTCTCCGTCGGCAGCGCGAGACCACGCCGGCATGCCGCCGATCGTCGTCTGCGGTTCTCCTGCGAACAGGTCGATCTGTTGCGGCGCGCGGCGGCGCGCCGGCGTCCGGCTCGTCTGGCGTGGCATGGACCTCTCCCCGATTCTGGTCGCGAGAGAGACTCGATACGCCCGAAAGCGGGGCATTCGATGATGATGCAATGCAGTCGTTCCGCACTTGCCGCAGCAGCGCCGCAAGCGTCGTGAGCGCCGCCAAGTCGGCATGGGCCGCGGCAGCCACACGCATCCTGGCGCAGGCCGACCGGTCGAACATCCATGCTGGAACCTCAAGCCAACGGTCGGCATCGCAACCACTCAGATTGCAGCGAAAAACAATGCCGTCCGACTTCTCGATAGCTTCGTGAACGCCGACCCAAAGAGAAGACCACGGATGCCATGGGTACAGCAGTTCCCGAAACTCAGTTCCGTGGGTGTTCTCAAGCCTTGTTGTACAACACCAACCGACCGCACACGAGCCTCAACGGGCTCACACCAACCGAGTTCGCAGCACGCCCCAACCTGGGGCAAAACTGGAACAGACTCTCCTTATGAACGAAGGCAAATTGGGGAGCAGGTCACGGCCTCCGGATTTTATTTTCGCTTATTTTCATCGGCCATAACGCATCTTCCGAGCCTTCGAAGACATTAGCCTCGCGAGGTCGGAAGAACAATTTAAACAAAAAAGTCCCAGGGTTAGGTGTGTTAGGATCAGAGGCTTAGTTTATCTGGCCCGAAGATGGGATTTATGGACGCACGTTCGCTCCCACCACAACATCATTCCGCTAACCGGCAAGCGCTAAAGTTGAGGTTTTAAGAGCCGCGCATATGGCTGAATAGGCCTTCAGTTTCATTCTGCAGGCACTGTCTAGTGAGCTTTACTGTGATGTGCGCCGCCACCTGTCCCGTGTCTTTACGGCGCAGGACGTCAAGCTCGACCCGCTCATTTGTTTGTGAAGTGTCATAAAAATGCCCGAAGGCGCTGCTGTTCTGTATGGCACTTTCCGAAATCGAGAAACGATCGACCAAAGCGGACAGGCTGTTTGACATAGTAAAAAAGACTGCGGCAAGCGTTAGCCGCTTCGTTCCATTGTGCAAATGAAGCGGGGAGGCGGGAACTTGCCCTTGCTGCAGCGCAGGGCACCAGCGTAGCGATTCCCTGTTATTTTCCCTGTTAGCAGGGAATTGTGCGCCGCAAGAAATTTCTGGTCCACTAGCCAGTTTTAGTCGATCAAAGCTCTTCGGCAAGATCCGAGCATGGTGCTGCTGTTCTGTACGGGGCCTTCACGGATCAAGAAACGACTGACCAGAGCGCTGGGCTCAAAACCGCCTGCCATATCGAGAGTGGCGTCAATGCCGGAATAAGGTCGGTGAGCCATTGACGCGATAGTATTGCGCTCTAGCACTACTTTGGCAGATTTTTAGCGGCGCGGGATTCCCAAATCAGATTTTCTGTGACTCATGGATGGTCGGCTTTTGGAGGGGCCGACCATGGTTGGCAGGACGTTGGATTGGAGAGGCGAGCTTGGACGTTGGCGCACCGGCACCAAAGGAAAGCTCAAGGCTCGATTTGCTGCTGTTCGCGTGCGGGTCGCCGACGGACCGCCGCAGCGGATCAGGGACAAGGGTCAACAGCATCTGCCCGGCCAGGAGGCTTGGCTTATCGGCGAACACAGGATGTCGGGAGAGAAGAAATACTACCTCGCCAACCTGCCGGCAAAGACCGACCTGCGCACGCTGGCGGCCACCATCAAAGCGCGATGGATTTGCGAGCAGGCTCACCAGCAGCTGAAAGAGGAACTCGGTCTCGACCACTTCGAGGGCCGATCCTGGCAAGGCCTTCACCGCCACGCGCTGATGACGATGATCGCTTACGCCTTTCTCCAGCATCGCCGCCTTACAACGCCAACGCGGAAAAAAAAGAATCAATGGGCCGCCGCCTCAGCCGACTTTGCCCGCCGTGCGCCACGCCATCCTCGAACTCTTCGCCCGACCACCGCCGAAGCGTTGTCCGCACTGCCGAAAATGGATATGCAACGAGCCGCGGCGTGAGTAAATCTGCCAAAGTAGTGCTAGCAATCATCTAATAGCAGGCCCCGCCGAGCTTTTGCTACCATTAGTTGTGGCGAGGCCACTATATGCTAGGAATGGTTTATTGGGAGAACGAACCCAAATATAGCCATTGCCCACGGTCGTGAGCGGCTTTCCTTTCCTCGCAGGACGAGTGGGAATGCCGGAACGCCCTCACCGCCATGAGAGCTGCGAATCAGGTACCTGTGTCATTTCAAAAGTTGGCTTGGAAAATACCTGAGCTCGTTGATTGTCTTACAGCGTCCAGCGGTGTTTCGGCGCTGCCGAGGAATTAACGAAAAATTACAGGTGGGGGTGGAACCTGGACCTCGGTGAGGGAAGATCGGAATGCTTACGTCGACGATTATTGGCCTTTTGATCGGGATGGTCCTGGCCCAGCGCTTCAAGGTGTTGGCTTTGTTCCCGGCCATTGCGCTCATTCTTTTTTTCGCCATCGGTATCGCGATGGTGCGCTCTGACGCGGGTTGGACCATCGGGCTGACCGCGATAGTAACCATCGTGGGGCTGCAGATGGGCTACCTCTTCGGCATCGGTATTCGCCACATCATGGTGCTTATTCGCGTCAGCCGGCGGCGCGCAGCTTCGCTCACAAGTTCCCTGCCGCCGCAACGGCCCGCGCATTAGTGGCAGTCCGCTCCCAAACTTCGCTGCCATTTCCCAAGTTATCCCTGGTCGGATAGAAAGCCGATTGTTCAAAACGGCAAATCGGCAGGAAACCCATGGCGGTCCTGGTCACCGGCGGCGCGGGCTATATCGGCAGCCAGATGGCGCACGACCTCATCGACGCCGGCGAACGCGTCGTCGTCCTCGACAACCTTTCGACCGGGCATCGCTGGGCGGTCCCGGACGGCGCACCGCTCATCGTCGGCGAGACCGGCGATCAGCCGCTGGTGACGCGGCTCATCCGCGAGCACGGCGTCGACGCCATCATCCACTTCGCCGCCTCGATCGTGGTGCCGGATTCGGTGCGCGACCCGCTCGGCTATTACCGCAACAACACCGCCAATTCCCGCGCGTTGATCGAATGCGCGGTCGAAGGCGGCGTGCGCCATTTCATCTTTTCCTCCACCGCCGCGGTGTACGGCAATCCGACCGTCATCCCGGTCCCGGAGGATGCGCCGACGCAGCCGATCTCGCCCTATGGCTCCTCGAAGCTGATGACGGAAATCATGCTGCGCGACACCAGCCGCGCGCATGATCTCGCCCATGTCATCTTGCGCTATTTCAACGTCGCCGGCGCCGACCCGCGCGGCCGCACCGGCCAATCGACTCCGAAGGCCACGCATCTGATCAAGGTTGCTGCCGAAGCGGCGCTCGGCCTGCGCGGCAAGCTCGACGTGTTCGGCACCGACTATCCGACGCCGGACGGCACCTGCGTCCGCGACTACATCCATGTCGGCGACTTGACGCAGGCGCATGCACAGGCGCTGCGTTATTTGCGTTCCGGCGGCGGTTCACTGACGCTCAATTGCGGCTACGGCCACGGCTTTTCCGTCCTTGAAGTCATCGACACGGTGAAACGCGTCTCCGGCGTCGACTTCAAGGTCGACTATGGGCCGCGACGCGAAGGCGACCCCGCACGCATCGTCGCCGGCAGCGAGCGGATTCGCAACCTGCTCGGCTGGCAACCGCGCTTCGACGATCTCTCCGTCATCGTCGCGCACGCGCTGGATTGGGAACGCGAGCTTTCAGTGCGGCGGCGAACTGGTTAAGTGCTGAACGCGTAACCACAACTTTTTCATTGTCGATCCTCAGCGGAGTGCTTCAAAAAGCCAAATCGGCTGCTTACGACCGGGTCGCCGGCCTTGGGGCACTACCATGAAGTTGCCATTGTTGTTCTTTCCACCACGGTGGCGCGCATACTCGATTGGGAGCGCAAACTTTTCACGCGTTAAGGAGGACCTCGGTTCGACACTCACAAGACCGCATTACGGTCCCAACCAATAACGAGTAAATCTCAGATGACCGCCAACGGCGCGCCGATCATACATCCGACCGATTTTTCCGAGGCCAGCATGAGCGCCTTTGCGCATGCTCTGAAAATCAGCCTGCTCGTCAAATGCAAGCTTTATGTCGTCCACGTCGCGGAGCGCGAAGACGCCGACGAATGGCACGCCTTCCCCCATGTGCGGCAGACGCTGGCGCGCTGGCATCTGATCGAGGCAGACGCGCCGACCGCGGCAATCTTCGACAAGTCCGGCGTGGAGATCGTCAAGGTCGAGATCGAGCCGCAAGACCCGGTGCGCGGGCTGTCGCGTTTTCTCGAACTCATCCGAGCGAGTTGATGGTGCTGGCGACGCATGGGCGCGAGGGCCTGCCGCGCTGGGTTCGACCTTCGATTGCCGAAGCCATGTCGCGCCGCACGCGCATGCAAACGCTGTTCGTTCCGGGCCGCAACAATGTCCTGGTCGACGAAGCCACGGGTGACCTCCATCTCAATCGAATTCTCGTTCCGGTGGATCACCGGCCGGCTCCCGTCGCCGCCATCAAGGCAATCCAGCAATTCTACCGCGCTTTGGCGGCGGCGCCGGAGCTTCGCATTTTGCATATCGGCAAGAGCCCTCCGGTCGTTGCCACCATATCCAGCACCTCGCAGCGCGCTCCGTTGCAAGTGCCGATCGAGGCGCGCGACGGCGATGTGGTCGAGGGCATTTTGCAGGCCGCCGCCGAGATGAGAGCAAATCTGATCGGCATGGCAACCGCCGGCCATCATGGCCTGCTCGACGCGCTGCGCGGCGGCACCACCGAACGGGTGCTACGTCAGACGCCCTGCCCGATTCTCGCAATCCCGATCGGCACCCGATAGGCCGTTAGCGGACGCCCGCAATCGTCGGCGATAACGACAATTCGATCTTCGTCATCTATGCATCTGTGCCTTGTCGCGATAACGCCGCAGCGTTCTGATGATTCCGTCGGAGCCGTCGGCGCACCGAACGGTTTGCAAATCCGGAGCTCATATTCTACCGTCGGCTGGCTCGGTTGGCCGATCGACGCCGTACATAGTGTGCCAAAGCCTCACGACGTCTTGGCATCCCGAGATCGATAATTTATCGAAATTTCGGCTTTTGATCTCTAGACTATGTGCAGACATCCCCAATCCCGCCGTTTGCAGCAACATAATCGCCCGTGCAGTATGCCAATTAAAACTGAGAGCCTTGCACACAACGAGCACCGGATCGGCACCTTTGTTTCCCATTATACGATGCATTTTTTCGATCGGGATTTTGCACAGTTTCGACAGACCGAGGATCGTCTCTTCGCGATTTCCATCCCTGGCCAATTTCGCGAGTATCATTTCGTCGAGCCTGCGCTCGGGCTGAGCTGTTGGGCTCGCGATTTGAGCTGCGACACCGCCGCGTGGCGAAGCATTAATCTCATATTCATCTGAGATTTCAGCAAGCACATGGACGATTTTGGCCCTGGTTTCTTGCGTCGCCGTCGCAAAGAGCCGTTTTTGCACTACATGCGTTGCCTGCGCGAACAGTACGCGCAGTAGCGGTTCGGGAATATCTGCCCGCTGTCCCACTTTCTCGGCCAAAATCCCGTCTTTTTCCGCCTTTCGAATCAAAGTGGAAAACCCGCCTAGCGACAAGCGCGCTCCTGAGTTCCCGGCGACGCTGCGCACGACTTCCCGATCGCCGCGCCGAACGAGAACGTCGGTGATCGTCTCGGCGATCTGACTTCGGCTGGAAATGGCAAGCAGATGCTGCTGGCTCTTGCTTTTGGCGACGTCGAGCAGGTCGAGGTCCTCTAAGCATGGCGAAAGCAGAAGCACGGGGCGGGCAACGGAAACATTGCCGTCGTTCGCCAATCGCCTAACGACACAACGCGGTGCGTTGTCGATCTCAGCAAGGCTGACAGACAATTCAAAGCGGGCTCCGGCTTCGATTTTGACGAGAAGCCTATTGAAGACTTCGTCGAAAAATTGGATCTGTTGTTCGGTGAATCCGCTCGCGCCTTCGACATAGAGACTTGTAATACGCTTGAGCATCTCCGCGCGACGCTCGCGGGAGCCGTGCTTGGCAATGTGGTCAAGCGTTGAAAGGAGTGGAGCGTCGGCACGCACGCGAACCTGCAGATTTTGAACGTCGGCCTAGGGCGTTCCGAATATGCTAGCGATTTCGGTTGAACAAACAATAATTACGATGGGTAAACAGAACTCCTATGCGTGCAGTGTATTTATCTTTGCTGGAATTAAAGCACTCGAAACGGCTTAGTTTCGGCACAATGCGCCGAGATCGATATAGGTTCAGTGGCCATTACCCAGAAAGGATTTGCTGATTGAATCGAGGCGATGAGCCGTACCCATAGGAATGGGGGATGCCGTCGGCATCCCGCATTACATCACTGTGACAGCGCTTGGAAACGTTAATAGTGCGGCCAGTAACATTATCAAATTTCAATAAATCGCATCGTTCTTGACCAGTTTGAATTTCGACAGTGCCCAGCCGAACTTCCTTTATGTCAACTGGTTGCACCTGCTCGCTTGAAATGACCTTGGCAAGCCACGGCAGAGTGGTGTTCGCAGTCAAGGCTAGTGCTATGATCACTGCGCACACGCAGGTCGAGCCGATGAGTGCATGTCGACGCCCTCGCGAGCGTCGCAGGCTTGCGCCTTTGAGACTTTGCGCCTGGCCACTACGGTCTGCATTGTTGCTCATCGAAAAGCTACGCTCCCGACCTAGTCTATCTCGCGGTTCGAGCCCGATCAGCGGCTAAGCCGTTAGCGCCGCGGTCCTTGTTAGGAGGACCGTCTCGATCTTTGCCTTGAGCGTTAGCGCATTGAATGGCTTGACGATGTAATTATTGACGCCGGAGCGCCGCGCCGCGATTACATGCTCAGTTTTCGCTTCTCCGGTTACCATGATAAAAGGCGTTCGCTTGAGAGCTTCGTCGTTTCGTATTTCGCGAAGAAGATCTAGTCCGGTCATCGGATCCATATTCCAATCCGAGATTACGAGGCCGTAGCGCTTCCGCCTCAACTGGGCCAGGGCGGCAGGGCCATCGTTAGCCTCATCGACATCGCTGAAGCCGATTTGTCGCAATAGCTTCCGCAGGATGGTGATCATCATCCCGGAATCGTCGACCACAAGAATCGGTACCGACGTATCCATAGCCCTAACTCACGTTAGTATCGCCGAGCCATATACTACGTTTCACAGATTGCAGTTGTGTAAATGAGGCCGTTAATGAACTGGCAAGAAATACGACCGTTGGGCGGATAAGATCCGCGCGCCAAAATTATCCCGTAAAAAAAATCCCCGCACCGCGCTAACGGCGGTCGGAGACGAATAAACAGCAAACGAAGCGCCGGCGTTTCCGACGCCTCGTTAGACTGCAGTCAGTACGAAAATGAGGGGAGTTAGGCCGCTACGCCGGGGCAAGTATCGAGGCCCGAGCAGAAAGCAAGCGTGAAGGCCCCTGCCTTCTCTTTGACGGTACCCGCCGCGGCTTCCAGCGCCTCGTCGGACACCTCGAAGGTGAGGATCTCTTCTTCCCTCTGGTCGATGTGGATGTCTTTCATAACCATGTTCCTTTCGTTCGCCAGCGGCGCCGGCAGTCACCAGGCAGGACGAGAAATTCGTTTAAGACCCCCCCGCCACATTGCCCATTAAATCATCGGCGGCGGATACTGTAAAGTGTATCCGGCGAATGTGACAGGTGGCTGATTTATGAAGATAAATCGTATGATTTCGATGGCGTGTTTGGCACCGCCGATAACCCCTTAAAGGCCGCTAAGTGTGCACTGCGGCATGATGGGGACCGGCGGTAAGAATTAAGGCGGGCGCCAGACGATGACCTGAACTCGCCCGCCCGGCTATAGAATGGCCGCCGCATCGCTAGAAGTTTGCGCAACGCAATCGGAGAGGTCGCGGTGGATGCTTTTTACGACCGCTTGAGGCTGCGCGCGGCGACCATCGACGAACTCCTATCCGATGCCTTCGTGGCGTCGCCCGGTGCCCGAGCCGACGCGGATTTGGCGGCGCGGCGGCTTGCCGCGTGGTGCCGGTCTAGCTCCGCGGGCGACCAGGCCTTGTTTGCCAGGCGGCTTGCCCGCGACGGCTTGACCCTTGACCGGCTGCGCCAGCGCTTCGCAGCGGCGCGGGCCAAGGCAGACGCTCCACCTCCGGCTTGGATCGTCGACGCCGCTTGGGTCGAGGCGGCGCTCCGAGATCAGGCCGCCGCCGCGGGGCCGGAGCCGCCGCCGCGGGGCGAACCGGTTGCGTTCGAAGCGCTGTTCCTTCCCCTCGTTGCCCAGGCCGAGCTGCGGCTTTGGTCGGGGCTCGATGAGACGGCCCGCGGCAATCTGGCCGAAAGCGCGCGCGCCTGCCTGTCCTACGGGCTGCTTCGCGATCTGTCCGCCCTTGCCGCCCCGGCGCTTTACGAACGCTTCGCCAAGGCGCGCCAAGCCAGCGCCGGCTCTTACGGGCAATTCCTTGCCGACATGCGATCGGGCGGGCTTCGCGGCTTGTTCGAGGACAAGCCCGTGCTGCTGCGTCTTTTGGCGACACTGGTGCGGCAGTGGCTCGACACATCGCACGAATTCGTCGCCCGCCTTGCCGCCGATCTGCCGACAATTCGCCGCGACGTGCTGCACGCCAACGCCGGCAGCCGTGTCACGGCTGTCGAACGCGACCTTTCCGATCCCCATAATGGCGGTCGCTCGGTCCATGTCGTTCACTTCGGCGATGGCGCGCGCGTCGTCTACAAGCCGAAGGATTTGAGGCTCGACGTGGCCTGGCACGCTTTGATCGAGCGATTGAACGACGCCGATCCTCCGGTCACCCTGAAAGCCGTCCGCTCGATCGCAGGCGACGGTTATGGCTGGAGCGAATTCATCGATCACGCGCCATGCGCGGATGACGCGGGTTTTGCGCTTTTCTTCCAGCGCGCCGGCGCGTGGCTGGCGCTGTTCCACGTTTTCGCGGCGACCGATCTGCACCAGGAAAACATGATCGCATGCGGCGATCACCCGGTCCCGATTGATCTGGAAACCATCCTGCAGCCATCCGCCGACGAGCATAAGGCCGCCGATCCCGAAGGCGAGGCTTTCAATGCCGCGATCGACATCATCGCCAATTCGGTCATGACCGTCGGCTTGCTGCCCGCCTACGGCCGATCGGTCGACAACAATGTGTTCGTCATGGGCGGCATGACCGCCGATTGGGGCGCCCGCACCGTCATCAAGTGGAACGCCATCAACTCCGACGCCATGCGGCCGACGAAAGTCCAGGAACCGGGGGAGACCAACACCAACCTGCCGCATCGCGACGGCCGCCACGCCAAATTCGCCGACCATATCGACGGCTTTGTCGCGGGCTTTGCCGACTATGCGCGTTTTCTGTATCGGCAGACCCGCAGCAAAGGTCCGGCGCTGTTGTTCGACGGCTTTGCCGGCGTGCCGGTGCGCAAAGTCATCCGTCCGACCCGCTTCTATTACATGCTGCTGCAGCGCCTGAAGGATCATCGGACCATGGACGACGGCGCGGCGTGGTCGGCGCAGGCCGATTTCATGGCGAGGCTTTCCGAATGGGACAAGGAATCCGATCCGCTGTGGCCGCTGCTGCGCGCCGAGCGGGCTGCGCTGCTGACGCTGAATGTGCCGCATTTCGTTGCGCCGAGTGATGGCGGCACGATCGGCGACGCCTATGGCGCATCGGTGCGCACAGATGCGGTGTCCGGTTTGGCGCGCGCGCGCGATCGCCTGCAAAACTTGGACGACCGCGAGATTGCCTGGCAGATCGAAGTGATCCGGGAAAATACGAATTCGCTTCTGCCGGCGGAAGCGAGGCCGCAGCCGAACGCAAAGGAGGAGATTGCGCTCGCCCACGCCGATCTCGCTTCGGCCAAGGCCGCTTTCATCGCCGAAGCCGACCGCATCGCCGCGGAACTCGCCGGCTACGCCATTCGCCGCGGACCCGCGGCAGCCTGGATCGGGCTCGACTGGCTCGGCGACTCCGAGGTGTTTCAGCTGGTCTGCCTCGGTCCCGATCTCTACAACGGCTCCGCCGGCATCGCGTTTTTTCTCGCTGCGCATGCGGCGGCGACAGGCCACGAATCCTCTGGCGAACTGGCGCTGGCGGCCGTCGCCCAGCTGCGCAAGAACCTGAAAAGTCGCAACGCGCCGCGGCTCTCGCGCGCGCTCGGCATCGGCGCTGCCACTGGCCTGGGCTCCATCGTCTATGCGCTCGCCGCGATGGCAAAGTGCCTCGACAACGGCGACCTGCTGGCGGATGCGGAAGCCGCGACCAGGCTGTTCACCGACGAGCTTATCGCCGCCGACAAGCAGCTCGACGTTATGGGCGGCAGCGCCGGCGCGATACTGGCGCTCTTGCGCCTCCACCGCGACACCCGCTCGACTGCGGTACTCGGTCGCGCCGTCAAATGCGGCGAACACCTTTTGGCGCAACCTCGCGTCGGCTCAGACAGCCGCCGGACCTGGATCGGGCAGGAGTTTCGTGCGCAAACGATTGGCGCCAGGGGGCCTGGCGCCCCTCCCCCCGGGCGCGGACTGAACGGCATGTCGCATGGCGCCGCCGGCTTTGCCTACGCGCTTTCGTCCCTGGCGGCGGCGAGCGGCCGCGAGGACTTTGCCGACGCGGCGGCGGAATGCATGGCCTATGAGGATTCGAGCTATGACGAAGCCCATCACAACTGGCCCGATTTGCGCGGTGCAGACGCGCCAGCGTGGCCCTGCCAGTGGTGTCATGGTGCGCCCGGGATCGGTCTGGCGCGTCTGGGGATGCGGAGGTTCGACGGCAAGTCTGCGAAACTTCAGGCCGAGCCGATAGCGACAGATATTCGCAACGCCGCCATCGCCGTCGAGGGAGCTTCGTCCGGCCTGTTGGATACGCTGTGCTGCGGCTCGCTCGGCCGCATCGAATTCATGGGCGAGGCGGCCGGCGCGCTCGCACGCGGCGATCTTCGCGCGCTTGCCGCGCGGCGGTTGCTGACGGTGCTGCAACGAGCGGCCGCCGCCGGCGACTATCGCTGGAACAGCGGCAAGCGCCAGTTCAATCTCGGCCTGTTTCGCGGCCTCTGCGGCGTCGGCTACACGCTCTTACGCCAAGCCGCGGCGCACGACGGCGGTCCGCCGCTGCCCAATGTGCTGATCTGGGAATAGAGCAAGCCCCTGCGATCCGGCGGCTGCCCCTGCGCATTCACTGGTGCTGCGCCGGTTTGCAGGAGGCCGCGAGCACCGCCTTGAACATGTCGAAAGACTGCACCTGGACATGACACTTCGTCGAGGAGTTCGAGCGTCACCTCGACGATTTGGCCGACCTCCACGGATTGGCTCTTACCGTTGATATCCAGTGTTATGCTTTCATTGCTCGGCGCGCCGACCAAGCCCACCGTCAAGCGGCCATCACCGACGACGATGGCTTGATTGGGCTGGATGTTGAAGGTGTTCTGCGAGGGCATGATGGCGTTGAGCGCGGCCTGCGCCTTGTCGAGCTTGGTCTGCAGTTCGGTCACTTGCGCGCTTTTGGCGTCGAGCTCCCGCTTTATCTTTTGAGTCTCCGCGCGAAGCTGGACGATGGCGTTGTCGCGGCCGCCCAGATCGCGCGCCGACAAATAGCGGCCGTAGAGATGGCCTCCGACCAGGATACAGATCACGGCGATGACGCAGGCGGCGGCGATGACGAAGCGATTGTCGTTTGTCGGAAGAAGCCGCCGCCGGGACGCGGTCGAGGCTGAGCGGCTCATATTCGTTCGGTCGCTCACGTCGCAATCCCCCTCACGGTTTCGGCTTTGCCGCGGTGGCGGCGCCGGTCGCGGGCGGCGACAACACGCCCGAGATTCGCGAAATGATGGATTGCACGGCGGGCAAAGCGAGCGGACTGGACGATGCCTGCTGTCCCTCGTTATTCGCGGACATCGTCGGCGAAACGGTGGCAGCGGTCTTGCCCGATGGCGGCGGGGTGGCTTGGCCCGAAGATCCTGCCGGCGGCTTGGTTCCATTCGATCCGCCGGCGGCGGGCGGCTGCACGCTCGGCACCGCCGGCGGAGCCGGCGTCTCGCCCGGAACTGGCGGTGCGGCGTTAGCCGGCGCGCCAGCTTGCGGTGCAGCGGCGGCCGGAGCAGCCGCGACGTCGTTGCCGAGAATGATCGGCAGCCCGTCCTTGCCGGAGCCGATGATCACGATCTTGGTGTTGGACGATCGCGCCAATGCCAGCGTCGCCTCGATGCCGCGCCAGCGCAGATACGAGTCGGATATGCCCTTGCTCACCGTCTTCTGGAATGCCGCGATGCCGTCCGCTTCGATCTGCTTGCGTTTCGATTCCTCGGCCTCGCGCTGCACCCGGAATTTGTATTCGTTGATCATGTAATACTGTTCGGTCTGCCGATTGATCGCCGCGACGATATCCGGCGGCAGTTCGATCGACAGCACCAGCGTATCGAGGATCTGGATCGCGTCCTGGAGAAAGCTGTTATAGTGCTTCGGGTCCGGCTGCTCCATCGCCTCCGGCTGCACCAGCTTGTTGAGATTGGCGGCGAGGCTTTTTTGCGAGGCGTCGCGGATCTGTTTCTGAATTTCTTCGCGCGACGTATAGACCTCTTCCGCCGTGTATTGCGATATCACCTGCCGCGCCTGGCTGCCGATCTCCGGCGCGATGACCGAATTCAGGTAATCCGGGCCGATGAATTTATGCAGCACGCCGACGGAGTTGTGCAACAGCTGATAGCGCACGCTGATTTCCGCGCCGACGCTGACGCCGTCCTTGGAGATGGCGTTATAGGTCTGCGTATTGGACTGCAGGCGCAGATCGTAGAGGTAGAGCTTGTCCCACGGCCAGATGATGTGCAGGCCTTCTTCGCGAAGCTCGCGCGGATCGAGCACCGTGCCGCGGCCGACCCAGCACCAGCAATAAAGGTCGAGCCCGTTGAAGCGCTTCCACAGCACCCCGACTTTGCCGCTCGGCACCGTGATCACGACATAGGGCCACAGCACGACGACGATGAGCAGGCAGATCATCACGATGACGGAGAAGCCCGGCAGGTGTCGCCAGACCAGACGCCACCATCCCCGCCGCCGCGGCGGGGGTGACAGGTCATCAAGCGACTGCGGGTAGCTCGCCATCCCGTTCTCTCCAGCCGGCCCTATCATCAGCCCATTGTACGTTCTTCGACAATACGGCCTTCGTCCATCCGAATCCGCCGCGCCGGCAGGTGCAATTCGTCGAGATAGCGGTCGTCGTGGGTGATGACCACGATGGTGGCACCCGCCCGCATCATGTCCGGCAGCAGTTCGTCATAGAATTTGCGGCGAAATTCGGGGTCCTGCTCGGCGGTCCATTCGTCGAGAATCATGATCGGGCGCTTCTCCAGCATGCTGACGATCAACGCCAGGCGGCGGCGCTGGCCGCCGGACAGATCGAGCGTGCGGAACTCGCCGTTGACGAGCGAGGTCTTGTCGGTGAGGCGAAACTGCGCCATCAGGCGTTCGATCTCGGCGGGGGTGGCGTCGGGCAGGCCGTAGAGCCGCTGGAACAAATGATAGTCGAAGAAGATCGCCGACATCAGTCCGCGATATTGGTCGCGCGTGGCGTTGGTGACCGGCCGGCCGTCAAGCAGGACTTCGCCGGAATCTGGCGGGTAGAGCCCCGACAGCACCCGCAAAAACGTCGACTTTCCGGAACCGTTGCCGCCGGTGATGAAAACCAGCTCGCCGGCGCGCAAGCTGAAATCGATCGGACCGATCTTGAACACGGTATCGGAAAACTTGTCGATGTAGCGGAAGGTGACGTTGTGCATCTCGATCCGCTCGAAACGCTTCGGCGCCGCGATCGCGACCCGCTCGGTGTTGACGACGGTGGCGTGCAGCGCCGCCTGGAGACGCTCGATGCGGTCGGCCGCCGCATTGGCGTTGAGCAGGATCGGAATCGACTGCACCAGTCCGAAACAGGCGCCGACGATGAACAACAGCGCCGTCGTGGTCTTGGCGATCGACGAGCCGCCGAGCGTGTCGCTCAAGTTCGGCGCCACGAACACCACGGCGCCAAGCAGGATGTACATCGAGATCTGCGACGTCACGATCATCTTGAAGGTTTCGGCCTGGGTGCGGATCTTGATATTGGCCGCGGTCTTCGACACCTCCAGCGCGTCGTCGAACAGATCCTCGCTGCGCGCCGCGTTGAGCCGCACTTCCTTGAAGCCGTCGAGGAAATCGACCAGCCGGTCGAACAGCCGGCGCTCCCAGGCCGCCGACTCGCCTTTCTGCGCGGCGAGCCGCTTGTTCTTGAGGTGAAAGATAAAGCCGGCGCCGGTAACGATGACGACGGTCAGGGCAAAGGCGGTCAGCGACAGATAGGCGACGTAAAGCCCGACGAAAAAGATCAGCACTGCGCCCTGCACGGTAAAGCACAGCATATTGCTGGCTTGGGTCAGCACCGCGGTGTCGCTGGTGACCGCGGCGACGATGCGCGAGCGGCCGATCCGCTCCAATTCCAGAAGCTCGGAATGCCGGATCATGTCCATGAGCCGCACCCGCAGCTTGTGGATGATGGCTTCGATCTCGGCGGTGGCGGTGATGGTGACGTATTGCTGCGACCTGTAGAACAGGAACAGGGCGATCAAGAACAGCGAGGCGGCCCACAGCCCGGGCTTCTGCCCGCCGCCGGCGTCCTGTACCCCCGTATTGATGGCGGCAAGGATCGAGGCGTTGCTGATGCCGCCGACGCTGGACATGAAGACCAGTTTCGGCAGCGAGCCGTGCATTTCGCGGCGAACGAGCTGGATAAAGGACATTAGCGCGCAGTCGTCCGTCTACATTCAACACGCGCCGCCGACGGCTTAGGGACGGATGCGCTTGCCGACAATTAATCCACGTTGCGGCGACGCCATTCGACGCGCCGCGATGGGCCGGTGATGAACAGCACGGGCAGTACCACCAGCGGAGTGATGAAGAGCGCGAGCAAGAACGTGCCCCAGAATCCCATGCGACGGTGAGTGCCGGCAAATCCCGTGAGCAGGCACACGGTTATATAGGCCAGGATGGCTGCGGCCATGAGACTAGGATCCGGATTCGGTCGCGATGTTCGTCGCGTCTGAGGAGCACTCGCTCCTCATCGGCTGGCGGAACCCCGCAGCTGTCACGGGGTCGTCGTCGCCGCCCCGCTGGTGTCGGAGCGCTTGGCGCGCCGGGATTCCCACATCTCCTTTTGCGCCTTGACGAACTCGCGATAGTCCGGGGGATTGAAATCGAGCAGCGTGCCGCCCGATTCAAAATGCTGGATGAAGGCCTTGCCGATCGCGAAGCTGGCGCCGGCGGACAGCACCGGCATGACGAAGCCAGCCGCAAGAATGTTGACCACCGGGATCGCCTTCATGGCGCTTGCGGCGCCCATGCCGCTGGTCGCCGGAATCATCGTGCCGGCCAGCGCCGCAATCAGCGCTTTGCCGCGGTTCTCGGAAAACTCCACGTCATAGATCTGCGACAGCCGGCGCAGCATCTGGATTTGCAGTCCCCCGACGGTGAGCACATCGACGACCGGAATAGGGATAAGTCCCGCCACGCCGGACCAGATGGCGAAACGATCGACCAGTTTGTCGGCTACTTCGCGCCGCTCCGGAGTTGAGGCCGGTGCCGTCGCCTCGCTAGGCTCAGGGCTCGCGGAAGCACTCGTTGTCTCGGCCATGGCGTATCCTTTCTCGACATCCCTTGGAGGTGGCTTGATAGGCGATCGAACCGGTTTGAACTTCTTGATGGGCTCAATCCGGATGAGCTTTAAAAAAGGCTATCATGGTGGGGTGCCGGTGCCAAGCGCCCGGGGCCCCCGCTCAGGTCCGGCGCAGCGCAACTTTCATTGGAATGTCATGCGATTAGCGCGGCGGTCGCGGGCGCGCAAATCTTGCCGGCTTTCCGCCGCCGTGGCGTCCAGGCACGCGGATGCGTCCGGTCAACCGCGCAACAAATCCCGGCGAAGAACAGCGCGGGCTTTGATCGCGGCGGGCACGCTTGGCGCCGCTGCCGGCTTGCCGATGAAGCCCATGACACCAATGCCGCAGTAACGCTGCAGCCCTCGCCGGCGCGCCGCGGGTCCCCATCACCACGGCCATCGGCGTCGGGCGCAGAGTGCCGGCAGGTTGGCGCGTCCAGGCCTGCCTGTCGGGAAATCGGCAGGGAGCCAGGCCTGCGACAAGAGGACCAACCTGAGATTGATGACGTCAAAAACGGCGGTCGGCGTCGGCTGTTTCCGGGAGAAAAATGGCCGAAATCATTGCACGAATTTCATCACAATGCTTGGTTGCAATTTTCGTAAAGTCATGCCCAACTAGGCTGCCGAGCGTGAGACAATGCTCAAGCCGCCGGATCGCCGTGGACGAACGGCGGCCGTTCTTGCCGGCGGCAGCGAGGGAGCGTCGCGTCGATGTGGGATATCGGGCATGGCGGCAAGGAGACCGCGGCAGCGGTTTCCGCCGTGCCGTCGCAGCAAAGCCGCGTACCCGCCGATGTTCCGCGCGTCGCGGCCGGGGACGGTCCGAGGTGGCGCTTGGCGGATTGGAGTACGGCGGCGACGGTGCGTTCCGTCGCCAGGCGCCGTCTCGCCGACAAAGATCGCGGCCTGCCGTTCTCTCCGGAGCTGGTGCCGCTGATGCGCCACGAACTGGTGCGCAATCGCGACGACGCCGTTCAGAGAATGATCTTAGGTCAGAAATTGCACGGTTATTTCCGTTTCACCACTCACCTCGAGCTCAAGGCCGTGCTGCCGGCCTGCACAATGATCGGCCTGAAGGAATCCGTCGTCCGCACCAGCGATGAATTCGCCCATGACGGATTCAAGATCGCGGTCGACGAGGCGCACCACGCCTATTGCGCCGAAGACATGAAGCAGCAACTGACCGCGATCACGTCGGTCCGTCCCCATCGGGAGCGGCCGCCCGCCTTCTTGCGGGCGCTCGCCGGCGAACAGGATGCGCTCGACGGCAAATTCAAACAGCTCGCTTTGCTGGCCTTCACCTGCGTCTCCGAGACCCTGATTACCAGCAGCCTCGTCAATGTGCCCGCGGACGAACGGGTGATCAGGGCGATCCGCGACGTGATCATGGATCACGCCCGCGACGAAGCCAAACATCACCTCTATTTCTCATGCTTCATGGAGACGATGTGGGACCAGCTTACGGTCACGGAGAAAGACGTCGTCGGTCCCTTGTTCGCCAAGTTCATCGGCACATTCCTGTCGCATGACGCGGAGGCGGAATCCGATTGGCTCGAAGCGGCAGGGTTCGACGGGCTCGAGCGAAAGCGGATCGTAGCCGAGAGCTACGAGGCGATCGATCTGCGCAGGATTCACCGGCAGGCATCGAAGCCGACGGTGGCGCTCATGAGCCGGTTTGGAATGCTCGACCATGCGGGGACCGCCGACGCCCTGGCGACGGCCGGATTGACGGGCTGAGCGCCAAGGTGTCGCGGTCGATGCAAGCCCCGGCATCCAAACAGCCAAGCGGTTTGACGGCTCTGTCCGAGGAATTGGCGGACGCGGTGCGGCAGGCCGGCCGATCCGTCGTTACGGTCCGTCGCGGCGAAGGATTCGCCGCGAGCGGCGTTCACTGGCGGCGCGGCGTGATCGTCACCGTCGATCATGCGCTTTATCACGACGACGAGATCCGCGTCGTACTGCCCGACGGCGGCATCGTTCGCGCCGCCTTGGTCGGGCGTGACCACAGAGTCGATCTTGCGGTGCTGCAAATCCGCGCGGTCGGGTTGCCGACCGCCCAGTTCGGCGATGCCGCCGCGCTGCGCGTCGGCCATATGGTGCTGGCGCTCGGCCGCCACAGCGAACGCGGGCTCAGCGCCAGCTGGGGTGTGGTCAGCGCCATCGGCCGCGCTCGTGCATCCGCCGCCTATGGCAATCGAACGATCTATCCGGACTTGACGATCTACCCGGGCTTCTCCGGCGGACCGCTGGTGGCCGACGGCGGCCGCGTCGTGGGCATCAATACGTTGGACCCGCGCGGGATCGCGCTCGGCATTCCCAATGCCGTCATCGAGGACATCGTTGGCGACCTGTTGCAGGAGGAACGCGGGTGGCGCGATTAGCATGGTGCGCAGTGCCGCGATGCAGTCGGCAATAACATGAGGCCGGAATTGATCAATGCATCGCGGCCGCTGATGCTCGAGTTGGAGAGCATCGCCAGGCATCTGCGCGCCTCTACGGTCAAGGTGCAGCGGCGGCGCAGCGGCGGCGGATCGGGGGTCATCTGGCGCTCGAGCGGCCTGATCGTGACCAACGCGCATGTGACGCCCACGACGCGAGCCACGGTGAAGCTTGCCGATGGCAGCGTGCTGACGGGGACGGTGACGGCGCGGGACTACGAGCACGATCTGGCGGCGTTGTGGGTGGAAGCCCATGGCTTGCCGGCGGTTACGGTCGGCGATTCCGACGCGCTTTTGGTCGGACAGCTGGTGTTGGCGATCGGTAATCCGCGGCAAGCTGTCGGCGCATTGCGCATCGGCATCGTTCATGCCTTCGGTCGGGCCGCCGCCGCATCGGGACGGCGCTGGGTCGAAGCCGATATCGATCTGCCGCCCGGCTATTCGGGCGGCCCGCTCAGCGATGCGGCCGGGCTGGTTGTCGGCATCAACAGCATGGCGGCCCGCGACGGCCGCGGCTTTGCGGTGCCCAGCAAAACGGTCGAGGCCTTTCTGAAAAGCCTGCCGCAGCGCGTGGTCGGCTCGAACCGGTTGTGACAACCGCGACGCGGCGCGCCGCCGAGTCCCAAAGGCCGGGCCGAGGACGGCCCCGAGCCGGATCGGCGCGATTTTTTCACCCTAGGGATGGCTTCGGCGGAAACGCAATCTTGAGTTTACATTACACAAATTACAACTTGTCGTATAGGTATTGGGGCAGCCATAGTTCCGGTGGTGCCCCGGCCATCGCCATCAGTGGTGCAGGGTGCTTTTGTGAATCGTTCGAACCCGAGGAGCGGCCCGGTCTTTGCGATCGCGCAATCGGTTCTTGCCACGCGCCCGGAATATCGGTCGTTTCTCGACGGCGGCCCGCGTGGCGCATTCAACTTCTTTCTCAATTCCATCGCGCCGGATCTGATTGCCGCGGGCCTGCCGCCGGACGACGTGCAATTCGCCAAGCGCTATCCACGGTCGCAAACGGCCTTCGTCCGCGAGGCGCTGCGGCGCCTGACCGGCATCGGCATTTTGCCGCAGCCCGACTATGACGAAACCGGCTACGAACGGCTCGCCGCGCAAATCCGCGACGCCTACGATCACGGGCCGTTTCGCACCTACATTTATCCGGAAGAAGCGCGCCTGTTATTCGCGATCGCGGACATCCTGCGTCCGCGGTCGGCGATTTTTCTCGGCTCTTATTACGGCTATTGGGCCCGCGCGCCGTTGTCCGTTATTGCCCGGCATGGCGGCCGCGCGGTGCTGGTCGACCCCGATCCCAAGGCACAAGACGTCGCGCGGCACAATCTGCAGTCCGCCGGTCTCACCGATGCGGTCGAGTTCGCGGTGACGACGGGCCAGGACTATCTACAAGAGACGGCGGACCGCTATGACCTCGTCGTTCTCGACGCCGAGACGCCGCGCGACTTTCCCGATCCGCAGCAACGCGGCAAGGCCGTGTACGGACCGCTCTTGCAAAATGCGCTCGCGCGCATGACGGCGGACGCCACCCTCGTCTGCCACAACTATCTGTTCGAAGACGTCGCCGGCTGCCGATTTTTCGATCGCATCATCGAGCGCAATCGCGGCGAGATGGCGGCGTTCCTCGATATCGCCGCCCGCGAATTCGCAGGCCTCGAGGAATGCACCAGCACCGAAGGCATCGGCGTCGGCAAACGGCGAGCGGATAAGCGGGCCCGGCCAGCGGCAAATGGGAGAGCATAGGATTCATGACACGTCAGCCAAGACGCAGCAAAGCCAAAGAGGAGCGAGCCATGGAAAAAGGCACCAGCAGAAGCACGGAGAAGCTGTCGGACGCGATCGATCAATACAAGGCGTCGCTCGCGACCGGCGCCAAGATCACCGGGAAGGTCACCGAGGAGGACGACAAGCTCTGGGTGGTCTGTAAATCCTCGCTCGGCAGTCCGCTCTGTATCGAGTTCAAGCGCCCGGACGTGCTCGAAGTGCAGCAACGCGGCGACGCCGAGACCGCGACGGTTTCGGTGAAAGACAACGCCGACTTCACCGTGACCATCGCCGGCGTGGTGGGCCGCGAAGACGATCTGCCGCGGGGCTTGCGCGACATTTTCGAGCCGTCCGGCGGCGGCGCCGGCAGGAGCTGAGGCCTGCCGTCGCTCCACGCTCCACCCAGGCAAGGAGACAGAGATGATGGCGCGACAACCCGCGGCATCGCCGAAGAAAATCGTGCTCGCTTATTCGGGCGGCCTCGACACCTCGGTGATCCTGCCGTGGCTGAAGGAACGCTACCGTGGCGCAAAGATAGCGGCTTTCGTCTGCGACCTCGGCCAGGGCGACGACATGAAATACGTCTTCGCCAAAGCCAAGGCGAGCGGCGCCGACGAGGTCGTCATTCGCGACTGCCGCCAGGAGTTTCTGGAAGACTACTGCTTTCCCATGCTGCGCGCCCGCGCCGTCTATGACGGCGACTACATGCTGGGAACGGCGGTCGCCCGTCCGCTCATTGCCCGCCAGCAGGTGACGGTGGCGCGCGAACTCGGCGCCGATGCGGTGGCGCACGGCGCCACCGGCAAGGGCAACGATCAGGTGCGGTTCGAACTGACCTATATGGCGCTGGCGCCGGACCTGAAAATCGTTGCGCCGTGGAAAGACCCGCAATTCCAGCTCGACAGCCGCGAAGCCGCGCTCGACTACGCCAAGGCGCACAACGTGCCGGTCGAGGCCACGGCGAAGAAAATCTACTCGCGCGACGCCAATATCTGGCACATGTCGCACGAGGGTGGCGAAATCGAAAATGCCGCCCAGGAGCCCGCCGACGATTGCTACGTGCTGTCGCGGCCGGTGGCGCAAGCGCCCGACGCCGCCGAATATGTGACCCTCGAATTCGACGCCGGCATTCCGGTCGGCTTGAACAATGAGCGGCTCGACAGCATCGAGCTCGTCTCGCGGCTGAACGCGATCGCCGGGCGCCACGGCGTCGGTCAGGCGGTGTTGATCGAAAATCGCGTAGTCGGGCTCAAATCGCGCGGCGTCTACGAGACTCCGGCTGGAACGGTGCTGTACGAGGCGCACAAATCGCTCGATCAGCTGTGCTGCGAGCGCGACCTGTTCCACTACAAACAGCATGTCTCGGTGAAGCTCGCCGAGATGATCTATTACGGCCAGTGGATTCATCCGCTGCGCGAGGCGCTGCAGGCCTTCGTCGATCACGCCAATCGCGTCGTCACCGGATCCGTGCGCGTCAAGCTCTACAAAGGCCGCGCCGTCGCCGTCGGCGCCAATTCGCCGCTGGCGCTTTACGACCAGGAATTAGCCAGCTTCTCGATGGGCGACTACGACGTCACGGCGGCGCGCGGCTTCATCGACCTGTTCGGCCTGCCGATGAAGCTTTCCGGCAGAGGGCGGGCAAAAGCAGCGGCCGCGGGCGACGGCGCCCCATGGCGGGACCGCGGCGCATGAGGAATTTCATCGCCATCGCCGATGCATCGGCGGCCCAGATCAAACATATCCTCCAGCGCGCGGTGCAATTGCGCGAGGAGAAGCGGCGCGGCCAGCGGCCTCGTTTGGCGCTCGACCGCAAAACGCTGGCGTTGATCTTCGAGAAGCCGAGTCTGCGCACCCGCGTCAGCTTCGAGCAGGCGATCCACGAATTGGGCGGGCATGCCATTGCGCTCGGCACGGAAGTCGGCCTGAACAAGCGCGAAAGCGTGCGCGACGTCATCGGCGTGTTGGACGGCATGGTCGACGGCGTCGTGGCGCGCGTCTTCGAGCACCAGAAGCTCCTCGACATGGCGCGCTTCGGCGGCATTGCGGTAGTCAATGCGCTGAGCGATCTGTTGCATCCGTGCCAGGCGATGGCCGACGCGCTGACGCTGTGGGACGAATTCGGCGAGGATTTGCGCGGCCGGACGCTGGCCTTTGTCGGCGATGGCAACAATATCGCGCGCAGCCTCGCCGTGCTCGCCGGCAAGCTCGGCATGAATTACGTCATCGCCTCGCCGGCCGGATATGAGATCGCGCCGGCCTTCATCGCCGAATATCTGTCGACGCCGTGCCGGCCGGCGCCGAAATTCCTGCGCGATCCGCGCGAGGCGGTGGCCGGCGCCGACGCCGTTTACACCGACATCTGGGCGTCGATGGGCCAGGAGCATGAGCGCGGGACGCGGCGCAAGGCCTTTGCCGGCTATCAGGTCAATGCCGATTTGATCAAGCTCGCGGCCCCGCACGCCGTCGTCATGCACTGTCTGCCGGCGGCGCCCGACGCCGAGATCGCCGACGACGTGAAATACGGGCCGCAGAGCCGGATCTTCCGCCAGGCGCACAATCGGCTTCACGTTCAGAAAGGCCTGCTTTCGGTTTTGTTCGAGGACGGCGATTAGAAGCGCGCCGGCCTTGGCGCCGGCGCGGTGGAGGAAACATGGCGTACAAGCTTGCGGTCGATCGCAAGATTTTTGATGCGTTTCCGGACTACCAGGCCGCCATCGTCTACGCGTCCGATCTCAGCAACGGGCCGAGCAGCGAGCAGAGCGTGACCTGGCTGCGCGCGGCCGAGCGCGATGCCCGCGGCCGTTTCGACCGCGACTCCTACAAGGACGATCCGCATATCCGCGCCTGGGCGGACGCCTTCGTCAAATTCGGCGTCAAGAAAGCCAAATATCCCGCTTCGGTCGAATCCCTGCTCAAGCGCGTGGTCTCCGGCAAGGATCTGCCGGCCATCAATGCGCTGGTCGACGCCTATAACGCGTTGAGCCTGCATTACGTCATTCCCGTCGGCGGCGAGGATCGCGACCGGCTCGCGAGCGATCTCACGCTGCGCTTCATGTCCGGCGCCGAGACCTTCGACACCGTGAATTCCGGCGTAGCCGTCGTGGAGCGTGTTGATGCCGGCGAAGTGGCGTGGTGCGACGCGCAAGGCGTGACCTGCCGGCGCTGGAATTGGCGTCAATGCCGGCGCACCGCGCTCACAGCGGCGACGCGCAACGCCTACTTCGTGCTGGATCGGCTGCCGCCTTATCCCGAAGAACGGCTGCTCGCGGCCGTCGCGGACCTCGAGCAGCGCATCCTGCAGCTTTCGCCTTCGGCCAAAATCACACACGAGGTGCTTCGCGCCTAGCCGCAACGCGGGCGCGCCGCCAGAGGATCGCAGATGCGAGGCTATCTCGAAGTTCCGGACGAACAGACTTTGGCGGTGCTCGACGCCGTGGATTTTGGCGCGCTGCGCAAAAACTTTTTCGGCGCCATCATCGACGACCGTTATCTCGGCCCGGACCTCGAGGATTTTTCGCTGGTGCCGCGCGTGTTTCCGGCGAGCTATATGCGCGTGATCGAGGACGCGGCCACCCATTTATCCGGCGCGATCTTGACGCTGGCAACCCGCGAAAAGAAATTTCTGCTCGACCACCTTTCCACCGACGCCCGCTGGAACACGCTGATTAAGCGCCACGGCATTCTCGACCAGGCGCCGAGCCGTCTGGTCGGCGAACTGCGCTACGATTTCGCCATTGCCGGACCGCTCACGCCCGGCAATCCGCCGCAGTTGATGGAGATCAACGGCGCGGCGCTCGGGCTTTACGCCTTCGCAAGCTTCCTGCCCAAGACACTCAAGGCGCTCGTTCCTCTCGATCACCTGACCTACACCGATGTCGCCGGGAGTTTCGTCGAACTGTGCGCCCGGGTCGGGCCGCAGATCGCGAGCTTCTTTCCCGGCAATCTGTTCTGGGGCGATCATTTGCTGGCCGAGCGGATGGACAGCCTGCATCTGATCACGCCGGTCGACATCCCCAATGCGCATTTGTGGCCGCGGCTGCGTCACGCCGATTGGCGCTTCGACGGCGACGGCAAGCTGTCGCTCTACATCGACGGACAATGGCAGCGCATGGACGGCTTCCGCTGGGCCCGCGTATTCACGCCGCGCGATGTCGAGCGCTTCGGCGGCCTGCTCGCCGGCGTCATCAAGAGCCCGACAACGATTTACATGTCGCATCCGCGCGTCGAATTCGCCAGCAACAAAGGCGTGCTGCCGCTGCTCTGCGACCCGCGCTTTCTCAAGGCCGAATTGCACGTCGCCGAGCCGGCAAACGTCATGCGCTACGTCACGCCGAGCCGCTCGCTCGCCGACGCCGGCTTCCCGCGGCGCCGCGATTGGAAAGACCTCGTCGTCAAACACAATTTCGGCTCGGGCGGCGAAGGGGTTTTCGTCGGCGACGCCATCGAGGGCGCCGCCGCCAAGATCGACGATCCCGCCGCCTGGATCGTGCAGGACCGCCACGAGCTCAATCAGATGTATGCGCGGCTGTTGTTCACCAGCGACCGCCCGCTGCGCATGGATCTCGGCGTCTTCGTCAACTACGACTTTTATGACGGCAAGCTGCAATATTTGCGCGTCGCCGGCGTCGTCGCGCGCGGCTCGAACCGGGCCTTGGTGAACGTGACGCAAGGCGGCGCCGCCATCCCGGTGCTCTGGCCGCACAGCGCCGCACCCTAACCGCCACTTCAGGAAAATTTTCGATCGCGTGAACGCAAGCGTAACAGGAGCGGCCGTCATGACAACCATTGCGAGTGCATGCAGCAGGAACGTATTCCGGGATGTGCGGGCGCAGTGGGATCATTTCGCGCAAATTGCCGACATTGACGGGGACGGAGCGGATTTTTGCAAGCAACAATCGCGCGTGATCCTGCTGCTTGCCGCCTCGCGCAGCGGCGCCAGCTGGCTCGCCGAGCTGTGCGCCTCCAGCGCCCGCTTGCGCTCGCTGCCGGGCGAGATCGATCCGTTTCTGCTCTTGGCCTTGGGGCCGCCGGACGCGGCGCGCGGTGAATCCGACGCGCTGGATGGGCGCCATGCGACGCCTGCGGTCCGCACATTATTATCCCGCTACTTTCGCGCCTATGCCGGCCACCAGTCGCCGGGCGAACGGCGGCCGACCCCGCAGCGGCGATTCCAGATTGCGATGCGTTCGCTGTTGCAATGGCCGGAACTGCACGAGCGCATGGACGAAGTGTTCGATGCGATCCGCGCCGCCTTCGAGACGCCGGACGGCGGCTCCCGCGAGACGCGCATGCTCGCGTATCTGGTGCGGCTGAAAGCCCTGCTGCCTACACTCAATCCTTATTTCTACGACATCGATCCGGAATTGATCGGCGCGCGCTTTCCCGACGAGCACATCCCGGCCGGACCGCCGCGCGACGCTTTTGTCATCGAGGAGCCGCCGTTCGTCTGCGAGTCGCCGTGGGTGAGCGCGCGCGAGGACGCCGCCATCGATCGCCCGCTGCTGTTGAAATCGCCAAGCAACGCCTATCGGCTGGATTTCCTGCGCGCGCTGTTTCCGAATGCCGAGATCACCGTGCTCCATCTCATCCGCGATCCGGTGGCGAGCGTTACCGGCTTGATGTCGGGCTGGCTGCATCATGGCTTTCACAAGCACCGCCTGCCCGACGGCGCGCTCGCCATCGAGCGCTACACCCGCTCCGACCGGCCCTGGACCGCGGCGTGGTGGAAGTTCGATCTGCCGCCGGGCTTCGACCGCTATACGCGCCGTCCGCTCGAAGAGGTCTGCGCCTTGCAATGGCTCAGCGCCAACGAGCACATCTTGCATTGGGTCGAGCGCAACCGCGCCGACATCCATTATGTGCAAACCAGCACGGCGCGGCTCACCGCCGACCTCGACGGCGAGATGGCGCGGCTGTTCGCCGAACTGGAGCTCGAGCCCGACGCCGGTCTAAAGCGTGCGCTCGAGCTCAACCGCCGCACCATGGTGTCCTATGGCGTCTCCGACGACGCCCGCAGCAAACTGCGCCGCCTCGCCGCAAGCGCCACCGCCGGCGCGCGCGTGCGTGACGTGCTCGACGCTTTCGCCGACGCCGGCAGTGGCCCGGCGCTGGAAATCGTGCAGATGGAAGCGTCGGGATAAGACCGGTCGATCGGCCGAAAATATTGGAAACTGGCGCGCGCCACTGCCGATGAAGATGGGCCTTGCGGACCGCCAATGAGCAGGACCTTGCCTTCCGGCTCGTAACGCGTTACAGCATAACGCGTTACGAAGGGCGAGAGCCAATGACGGCGCCGGCCGAAAGGATGAAGATGATGCGGCAGCGCAGGCGCGCCCGGGGATTGCGTGAGCTCCGTCTCGTGGTCGCCGATGCCCGCTCACGGGCGGTTCGACGACGCGTGGCGAAGCAGGTTGCCAGTCTCGATCCCGATGGCGAGCGCGACGCGCTGCAGTGGATCGAGTTGGTCTCCGAGTTTGATGCAGATGCGCCGCGGTGACGTGGTGACCGTTGCCGCGGCCGGTGACTATGGCAAGCCCCGCCCGGCGGTCATCGTGCAGAGTGACGCCTTCCCGGAGAACCATGCCTCCGTGGTGGTCTGCCAGTTGACTTCCGAGCTGATGGACGCTCCGGATTTTCGCCTCACCATCGAGCCAACCCCCGAGAATGGAATGCGGCTCAAATCGCAGGTGATGGCAGACAAGCCGGTCACCGTCAGACGCGAACGGATCGGGAAGAAGATTGGGCGTCTCGGTGACCACGACATGGTTCGGCTGGGAATTGCTCTGGCGTTCGTCTTGGGGTGCGTATTCCGACGAAGTCGGCCGGGGATTCCGAGCGAAGGCGGCCGCCCATTCCGATTGAAGCCGGCCGGGGATTCCGATGAACCCGGCCACCTCTTAAGGCGTGCTCTCGTGTCGGCATGGTTATCAGTTCAGTTGGCATGCTCGGCGTCAAGCTTCTGACGCTTGGCTTCGGCTTTTCGCAGGCTCTCGCCCTTGAGCGTGAGCCGGTGAGCGTTGTGCACCAGGCGATCGAGAATGGCATCGGCCAGGGTCGGATCACCGATGATCTCGTGCCAATGTTCGACCGGAAGCTGGCTGGTTACCATGGTAGAGCCGCGGCCGTGGCGATCCTCCATGATCTCCAAGAGGTCGCGCCGCTGCTCGGCGGTCATGGGAGCAAGTCCCCAATCGTCGAGGATGAGAAGTTCGACGCGCGCCAGGCTCTTGAGGAGCCGAGCGTGATGGCCGTCGCCGCGTGCAAGCGCGAGTGCATCGAACAGCCGCGGTAGGCGTTGATAGAAGACCGAGCGGTTGTCCCGACAGGCCTTATGGCCGAGCGCACAGGCAATCCAACTCTTGCCGACGCCGGTGGGACCGACGATGAGCAGGTTCTGATGTCGCGCGATCCACTCGCCGGCGACGAGCCTTTGGAACAGCAGCTTGTCGAGCCCACGTGGCGCCTTCATGTCGATATCCTCGACGACGGCATTTTGCCTGAGGCTTGCGAAGCGCAAGCGGCTGATCAGCCGTTTGTTCTCGCGTTCGGTCGCTTCGCGGTCGACGAGCAGAGCAAGCCGCTCCTCGAAGGCCAACGTCGCGATGTCGGGCTGTCGTTGCTGTTCGTCGAGCGCCTTGGCCATGCCGGTGAGCCCGAGCGTAACGAGGCGGCCGTGGGTGGGATGTGTCAACATCGTCTCTCCTTTGCTTAGTGGTAGTAGCCGGTGCCGCGGATGTTGCGGTGTTGGATTGGTGGTCCGTCCGGCGGCTTCTCATTGGCGTAGGCACGATCGAGCCCATGCTGCAGGATCGATTTGATCGAGCCGTAGGTGGTGGCGCCGATGTCGTTGCCGCGGCGGCAGGCGGCCTCGATGCGCGCCGAGCCGTAACTACGGGCGAGCCGCAGGATGCCGAGACAGGCGCGGAAGCCCTGCTCGGGATGCGGCTTGGCCGTCATGATCGCCTCGACGAGGGCGATGGTGGCCGGGCCGATTGTGGCCGCTTCCCGCCTCATCCTGGCCGGCGTCCACTCGGCGTAGCGCCGGTGCGCGCTCGGCATATGTTCAGGAATCGTCGTGTGCCGGCGGGGCGAGTGCGAACGAGCATGGCTCGCCACTCGGACGCCTTTGTGCAGAATCTCGATCGTGGTGTCGGTGATACGCGCTTCAAGTTGCTCGCGGATCAGCCGCGAGGGCACGGAGTAATAGTGATCGGCGATCTCGACGTGGTAGTCGGGCGCGACCCGGCACTTCTTCCATTCGGCATATTGGTAGGGCGCCGACGGAAGGGTTTTGAGCGCCGGCCGATCGATCTCTGCGAACAGCTCGTCGCGGCTGACGCCGAGCTTGCGCATGATCTTGGCATTGAGGTCGGCGACAGTCTCGCGGATCGCGGCATTGAGCTCATGAAGCGAGAAGAAGCGGCGGTTGCGCAGCCTGGCCAGCACAAACCGCTGCACAATTTGCACCGCCACTTCGACCTTGGCCTTGTCGCGCGGCCGCCGCGGACGCGCGGGAAGGATCGCGGTGTCGTAGTGCTCAGCCAGCTCCTGGTAGGTGCGGTTGATCCCAGGCTCATAGCGGCAAACCGCAGTGACGCCGGCCTTGAGATTGTCGCAAACCACCGCCTTCGGCACGCCGCCGATCGCGCGAAAGGCGTTGACGTGCGCCCCAATCCAGTCGGCGAGCCCTTCCGACCAGCGCGCCTCCGCGTAAGTGTAGTTGGACGCTCCCAGCACCGCGACGAAGATATGGGCGTGCCGCTCGGCGCCGCTGGCGGCGTCGAACACCGGCATCGTGTCGCCGGCAAAGTCGACGAACAGCTTCTCAGCGGCGCCATGCGTCTGCCGCATGGTCGGCGAGATGGTCTGGCGCCACTCCCCGTAAAGATCGCAAAACCGGCTATACCCGTAACCGTCACCGTGCTCGGCCCGGTATTCCTCCCACAGCAACAGCAGCGTCACGGCGCGCCGCTTCAGTTCCTTGTGGACATGGGACCAATCGGGCAGCGGCCGTGTCGGCTTCTCGTCGAACGTCGGCAACGTGAACAGCCGCCGTTCCAGCTCGGCATCGTCCACTCCCTCGGGCACCGGCCAGGTGATGCCGCTGACGGCGGCGCGCTGCAGATATTCGCCAACCGTCGACCGGCTGACCCCGATCGTCACCGCGATCTGCCGCTCGCTCACGCCAAGGGCGTGCCGCAATCTCAGAACCTCTCGAACCTTCCGCATCGGCGCTCTCTCGGCGGGCATCGGACCTCCCCTTGCATGGCCGCAAAGGGCGCCTCGTCCGCGATTCGATCGCCGACAGCGAGAGCTTCAGTCCGGCCTCACCAGGGTGGCCGGCTTCAATCGGAATGGGTGGCCGACTTCCGTCGGAACCGGTGGCCGGATTGCGTCGGAATCACCGGCCGCTTTGCGTCGGATTACGCATCTTGGGGCTTGCGGATTAGTCTGGCAATGCTTCCGGTCCAGTCGACGGACAGCAAGCGTTTGGTGCGGCTATCGGCGACGTGATACGGTATTTTCCGATGCCCGGCGACGATATCGTGCAAAATCGGAAACTGGCGCGCCCGAAGAGATTCGAACTCCTGACCCCCAAATTCGTAGTCTGGTGCTCTATCCAGCTGAGCTACGGGCGCGGCGCGTCGTAGCTATAGGCTCCGGCGCGTCATGGCAAGGCGGCCATGGCGCCCGTCATTCCGGGGCGCGGGCGAGGCCCGCGAGCCCGGAATCCATAGTCGCTGACCGGGGGCTATTCCGGACTCGCCGCCGTGTGGCGGCAATCCGGAATGACGAAAGAACGTTAACCGCTCGCCCGCGCCCCGCGATGGGCGGCGAGCTCCACGGCGCGGTCGGGAATGGTCAGGCGGAGCGTGGCGCCGATGGTGCCCTCGACCAGGCGGATGTCGCCGCCATGGGCGCGCACCAATTCGGCGGCGATGGCGAGCCCCAGGCCGGTGCCGCCGGTGCGGGTCGAGCCCTGGAACGCCTCGAACAGATGGGCGCGGGCCTTGTCCGAGAAGCCCGGGCCGGTGTCGGACACCTCGATCACCACCACCGCGCCCTCGCGCCGCCCGGTGATGCGGATCTGGTCGCGGCCGGGATCGCGATTTTCGCGACTTTCCATGGCGCCAACCGCGTTGCGCGACAGATTGAGCAAAATGCGGAACAGCTGATCGTAGTCGGCCTCGACCACGAGCCCGCGCTCCACCGCGCTGATCCAGCGGATCGGCGCATCGGGGCCGAGGCCGAGCGTTTCGTGCACTTCCTCGACCAAAGGCTCGAGCAAAATCGGCCGGCGCTCCGGCGGCGGCTCCTGCAGCCGGCCGTAGGACAGCGTCGACTGGCAAAACGCGATGGCGCGCTCCAGCGCGTGCATCAATTTCGGCGCGAAGCGCTGCACGCCGGGATCGGGGATTTTGGCGAGCCGGTCGGAGAACAGCTGCGCCGAAGCGAGCAGATTGCGCAGATCGTGATTGATCTTGGCCACCGCGAGGCCAAGGCTCGCCAGCCGGTTCTTCTGATGCAGCATCGAATTGAGCTCGATCTGCATAGTGGCAAGCTCGCGTTCCGCCGTGCCGATCTCGTCGTTGCGCGCCGACGGCGCGATGACGCGGTCGCCGTTTTCCGGATCGGCGCGAAACGCGATCATGTTGGCGGTGACGCGCCGCATCGGCCGCACGAACAGATAGAGCAGCGCCAGATACACCAGCGCCGCGGTGATGCCGGAAATGACCAGCGACAGAAACA
Source organism: uncultured Alphaproteobacteria bacterium (assembly GCA_963791925.1). GTDB lineage: Bacteria > Pseudomonadota > Alphaproteobacteria > Rhizobiales > Xanthobacteraceae > BOG-931. Next base: position 335,605 of record CAWBUA010000001.1, read on the forward strand.
GAATGTCGGCCGAATAGCGCAGCATCGCCTTGCGCAGCGGCTTCTCGTCCATCACCAGATCGATATATTCGCCGCCCATCGGCGCCGGACCGACCACGCGGATCACGTCGTTTTTGGTGTCGAGCATGGTGGTGAAGGCGTCGACGATGGCGTCGAACACATAGACCGTGCGCATGTCATAGGTCGCGGCCACCGTCGGCGGCATGTCGTCGACCGCCAGCATGCGCCGGCTGTTGCCCATCTTCATGGCGACTGCACGGGCGCCGATCGAATCGAGAATCTTCTTGGCCAGCGCGTCGGACACCACGCCGTTCGGCGCGGCGTCGAGCACCAGCGCCGCGGTATAGGCGGTGGCGAGACGGTCCTTGAGCCAGACCACGCGGAAATTGGCGACCGAGGGCACATAGATCAGCACTTCCGCGATCATCACGAACAGGATCGTGAGGACGAGGAGCTTTCCGGAAAGGCCGAAGCGCGGCGTCCGGACCGCTTCGGGCCGCGCGGCAGTTCCATCGGTCATGGTCGAGCCTGCTGCGGCTAATCAGCCAAATCGACGCAGCCGCCCTATCATGCGACGCACCAGGGGCGACGTCAAACCCCGGGTGAAATAGGTCATCGCCGCGCGTTTGCCCACCTCGGCATAGGTCGGATACGGCACAATAACACCGGCAAAGGCCTCGATATTCAGCCTTTGGTTTATGGCCAGCGTCCAGGCCGCGATATTTTCGGCAGCTCCGGCTCCGACAATACTCGCGCCGAGAATGTCGCCCTTGCGATCGGTGACGATCTTGACGTGGCCGCTTGTCGCTCCGGTGGCGCGCGCGCGGTCGTTTTCGCGATAGGGCGCGCGTAAGACGCGGATGACGCCGGTCCGGGCGCGGGCTTCGTCCTCGGTCAGGCCGACCTGGGCCAGTTCCGGCTCGGTATAGGTCACCACCGGGACCGCATAGCGGTCGGCATCGACCGGGGTGCGGAACAGCGCATTGCGGATCACGAGCCCGGCCTGATGGCGCGCAAGATGGCTCAATTGCGGCGCGCCGGTGACGTCGCCGATGGCATAGACGTTCTTGTTGGTGGTGCGCAGCCCGCGGTCGACCACGATGCCGCCCGGCTGATAGCGGATGCCGGCGGCGTCGAGATCGAGATGTTCCAGATTCGGCCGCCGGCCGACGGCGACGAGCAGATGGCTGCCGTCGATCGTCTGCGTCTTTTGCTCGGGCCCATCGGCGGCCACGATATCGACCTGCACACGGGCCAGCGACCGGCGCACTCCCCGGACCTCGACCGGCGCGCGCACCACCACGCCCTCGCGGGCGAGCGCGTCAAGGACGACGCTTGCGCATTCCGGATCGGCGCCGGCGAGCGGCGCCGCCGCATCGAGCACGGTGACCGCGGCGCCGAAGCGGCGAAACGCCTGCGCCAGTTCGAGCCCGACCGCATCGGCGCCGATGACGATGAGATGGCGCGGGCACTCGGCGAGATCGAAGATCGTCTCGTTGGTCAGATGCGGCGTGTCGGCGAGCCCCGGAATGGCCGGCAGCTCCGGCGCGGAGCCGGTGGCAATGACGAAGCGGCGCGCTTTGACGTCATAGCCGTTCACCGCGACGGTTTGTGGGTCGGTGAAGCGGCCCTCGCCTTCAAGGACCCGCACACCGAGCCCGTTGAAGCGTTCGCGCGAATCCTGCGGCTCGACCGCGGCGATCACGTCGCGCACATGGGCGCGCACCGCGGCAAAATCGACGCCGAAGCGCGGGCTCTTGATGCCGAAGCGCCAAGCGTTGCGGAATGTATTGGCGCCCGCCGCCGCCGCGAGCAGCGCCTTCGACGGCAAGGCGCCGCTGTTGAGCGCCTCGCCGCCCATTTTGGCGCGTTCGATCAGCACGACGTTGACGCCGAAGGCGGCCGCCGCGGAAGCCGCCGCAAGCCCGCCGGCCCCGGCGCCGATGACGCAAATGTCCGGTTTGATCTCTTGTCGCTGTTCCGCTGTCATTTTTGTACCGGCTCGCCCCGCTCCAAGACCCGTCACACCTATTCTATAGTAAACGACATCGCCATCGGCGCCGAACGTCGGCCGTGCCGGACGGTCATGAAATGCCGAAATCGCCGGCAAAATGCAGGGAAGTCACGTTGACGAGCCGGGAGGGCTTGCGTATAAGCCGCGCCAATCGCGGCGCCTGGAGCATGATCCAATTCAACCTTTCCGGATCGAGGTTTAGGGCCGCATCGAGCCCCGCAGCGGAGATCTTCCGGTGAAACGGACCTACCAGCCGAGCAAATTGGTGCGCAAGCGCCGCCACGGCTTCCGCGCCCGCATGGCGACCAAGGGCGGCCGCAAGGTTGTGGCTGCGCGCCGCACTCGCGGGCGCAAGCGGCTGAGCGCGTAACGCAGGACCACCGGGCGCCTTCAGTTTTCGTTCTGCAGCCGATTTTGGAGCATGTCCCGCGAAAGTGGAAACCGGTTTTGCGACAAGGACATGCCGAACCAAACGGCTAGATCGCATCTCGATGCGAACTAGCCGACCGAAAGCCAAAGTCGCAACCATGGAACGGTTGAAGCGCCGCACGGATTTTAAGGCCGCCGCAAAAGGTGCCAGAGCGCCCGCTGGCGCCTTTGTCCTGCAGGCGCGGCGGCGCGCCGCGGATGGCCGAGACCAAAGCCGGCGAAGCGCTCAAAACCCCCAAAACCCCCAAAACGCCAAAAGCACCCAAAGCGTCCGGGTCGGCTTTACCGTCTCGCGCCAGGTCGGCACCGCGGTGGAGCGCAATCGCGTGCGCCGGCGGCTGCGCGAAATGGTGCGGCTTGCGCCGGCGGCGACGCTCCGTCCCGGCTACGACTATGTGCTGATCGGGCGGCGGGCCGCGCTCGCTGCCGATTTCTCCGACATGACGCGGCAATTCGATGCGGCGATACGCCGAATTCATGCCGCGCCGCGGAGCGGGCAAGAAGGCCGGCAAGAAAGCCGGCAAGAAAGCGCGCAGAAAAGCTTGCCCGGAAGCGGAGTTGAGACCACGCCGGCCGCTGGTGGCGGCCAAGACGCACCCCCACATAGGGCGGGTCCCCTCAAAGGGCGCAAGGCGCGCCCTGGCTACCGGGGCCTTGCATCCGGACCGCGCAGCGATGAGAGCAGGTAATGGGCGAGTATAAGAACACCATCCTTGCCATCCTGCTGTCGCTGATCGTGGTCGTCGGCTGGCAATATTTCATCGGCTACCCGCAGATGCAGCGCCAGCAGGAACAGGCCCAGCTCAAGAAGCAAGAGCAGGGCCAGGCGCAACCCGGCGCAGCGCAACCCGGCGCGGCGCAGCCGAGTAGCGCGCAATCAAGCACGGCGCAGCCGGCGCCGTCCGCGGCGGGCGCGCCGCCAGTGCCGAACGCACCGACCACCGAGGCGCCGGTCCGCACCCGCGAAGAGGTGATTGCCACGAGCCCGCATGTCGCCATCGACACGCCGCGGCTGAGCGGCAGCATCGACCTCAAGGGCGGCCGCATCGACAATCTGTCGCTGACGCAATACCGCGAAGACGTCAGTCCGAGTTCGCCGCCGATCGTGCTGTTCTCGCCGTCGGGCGCGCCGGACGCCTATTACGCCGAATTCGGCTGGGTGCCGGCGACCGGCGCGACGGCCGCGCTGCCCGGTCCCGATACGCTGTGGCAGCAGGACGGCTCGGGTGCGCTCGGCGTCGATCATCCGGTGACGCTGACTTACGACAACGGCCAAGGCCTCGTCTTCACCCGCACCATCGCGGTCGACGATCATTATCTCTTCACCGTCAAGGATCAAGTGGCCAACAAGACCGGCGCGCCGGTCACGCTGTTTCCTTACGGACTGGTCTCGCGCCACGGCACGCCGCCGGTGCTCGGCTATTACATTCTGCACGAGGGCCCGATCGGCGTGATGGGCGCCGATGGCGAGAAGGAAGAGACCTATAAGAAGCTCGCCGAGATCAAGAGCGAGAGCTGGGACGTCACCGACGCCTGGCTCGGCTTCACCGACAAATACTTCGCCGCGGTGCTGCTTCCCAACACCGACGCCAAGGTCAAGACCCGCTTCTCCGCCCAGGACGTCAACGGCAAGGAGATCTATCAGACCGACTATCTCGGCCAGGCGCAGACCGTGGCGCCCGGCGCGACGATCTCGACCGACTCGCGGCTGTTCGCCGGCGCCAAGGAAGTCTCGGTCGTCGGCATCAATTTCCCGCTCGGCCCCGGCGGCTATAATGCGGCGCTTCATCTCAACAAATTCGATCTCTTGATCGACTGGGGCTGGTTCTATTTCATCACCAAGCCGATGTTCCTCGCCATCGACTATTTCTTCCATCTGGTCGGCAATTTCGGCATCGCCATCCTGATCGTCACGGTGCTGGTCAAGCTCCTGTTCTTCCCGCTCGCCAACAAATCCTACGCCTCGATGGCGAAGATGAAGGCGGTGCAGCCGCAGATGGCGATGATCAAGGAGCGCTTCGCCAACGACAAGACGAAGCAGCAGCAGGAGATGATGGAGCTCTACAAGAAGGAGCAGATCAATCCCATTGCCGGCTGCCTGCCGATCGCGATCCAGATTCCGGTGTTCTTCTCGCTCTACAAGGTGCTGTTCATCACCATCGAAATGCGCCATGCGCCGTTCTACGGCTGGATCCACGACCTCTCGGCGCAAGACCCGACCAACATCTTCACGCTGGGCGGCCTCATTCCGTTCGATCCGACCATCATTCCGGTGATCGGCGGCTTTCTGCACTTGGGCTTCTGGCCGGCCATCATGGGCGTGACCATGTGGGTGCAGATGAAGCTCAACCCGGCGCCGCCGGATCCGACCCAGCAGATGATCTTCAACTGGATGCCGCTGATCTTCACCTTCATGCTGGCGAAATTCCCGGCCGGACTCGTGATCTACTGGGCCTGGAACAACTCGCTCTCGGTGACGCAGCAGAGCATCATCATGCACCGCCACGGCGCCAAGATTCAGCTGTGGGACAATCTCAAGCGTACGTTCTACAAGCCGAAGCCGAAAGCCAAGCAGCCGGCGGAGTGAAATCATCCGCCCCCGCGACCCACCTTCGCTCGCTCTGCGAGCTACGGCGAGTTTGAGTCCGCCGAAGCGCGGAGCGCGCAGGCGGAAAGCGGGGGAGGGGGACCGCCCGTAGCTCACGAAGTGAGCGAAGGGTGGTGGAAGGGGCGTGTGACTCGACGCTCTTCTTTCGTCGTAAGTGAATCGTCGAGGCCCGCACCCCTCCCACCGCACTTCGTGCGGTCCCCCCTCCCCGCTATCGCGGGGCGGGAGGCAAGCACGGCGCCAAGATTTAGCTCTGGGATAATTTGAAGAGCACGTTCTACCAGCCAAAGCCGAAAGCGAAGCAGCCAGCGGAGTGAATGACCTGTCAAGCTTCGCGAAGGCCGAGCATCCAGCATCCGCTGACGGTCGATCCGACATCTGATACATCGTCGATTATCAAATCATCCGCTTTCGCGGATGATGACGGCATTGGGGGCGCACGCCGTGGCCGAAATCGTCAGCGCGTTTGTCCTGGTCTTTGCCGCGCTGTTTCCCATCGTCAATCCGTTGGGCTCGGCGCCGATATTCTTGAGCCTGACCGCCGACTGCAAAGCGGCGGAGCGCAATCGCCTGGCGCTGGGCGTCGCGGTCAACGGCTTCTTTCTCCTGCTCGGTTCGCTGCTGTTCGGTTCGCGGATCCTGGAATTCTTCGGGCTCACGGTGCCGGTGGTGCGCGTCGCCGGCGGGTTGATCGTTGCCGCCATGGGCTGGAAGCTTCTCAACGAGGGCTCTGAGCCGCCCGAACGGGCGGCCGTGAAAGCCGAGGCGCCCGAAACCTCGATCGGCGACAGCTTCTATCCGCTGACGCTGCCTCTCACCGTGGGGCCGGGATCGATCTCGGTGGCGCTGACCATCGGCGCCCGCCGCCCCGAAGACGAGCCCTTCGCCCAGGCGATCACGGTCGCCGCGGCGGCCGTCGCCGGCCTGTTCGCCGTCGCGGTGACGATCTACCTGTCGTACCGCTACGCCGGCGCCTTGGCGCGCATGCTCGGCAAGACCGGCATCAATGTGCTGGTCCGCCTCTCCGCCTTCATCCTGACCTGCATCGGCATCCAGATCGCCTGGACCGGCCTGAGCGCGCTGATCACAGGGCTCGGGCATTAGCGACGTGCGTTCCCCGGACGCGCCGCCGCGTGAAACGCTGAACGGGGTCATCAAGAGCCGCGGCCGCGTTTCCCGGATGCGGTGCAGCGTGAAGCGAAGCGTAACGGTGCACCGCTGATCCGGGACCTTCGCAAACTCGACATTTGGATCATTCTGAGCGTACGACGATCCTGCGTCTGCAGCGCATCACTCCGCTCACGCTGCGTGTGCGCTGCGCCCGGGATACGGGCGATGGCTATCGTCCCGATCACGGAGACGTGATGTGACATTCGTCACCGATATAGATAAGTGACGTGACAACTCTCGCCCTGAGGGACGCCGCCGGGTGACACCGGCGGAAAGGGGCGAGGCGGTTCCCGCGGGCGGGGTTGTCAGCCCCGCTCCCGGGCGGCTCCGGGCCAAAACGCCCGGCCGGCACTATGACCGGTCTGCGGGGATAAAACCCCCGCTGCACTGGGACGGCCGGGGATGGGTAACGCCCATCCCTACCTAGTTCCGTCCCAGGAAGCGCGTGAACTGGAGCTGAGCGGTGGCGTTCGGTCGCCCCCGCAAGTGCCGTGGTGGAACGCCGGCAGGCGAGCGCGCCCGAAGCGGAAGGGCGGCGCAAGCCGCCTTGTCCGCGGCGCGCCCTGTGCGCCGCTTGCGTACAGGTCTTCCCTGCAGTCCGCATTTGACTGCAGTGCGTCTGCCGGCGTTCCGCTTCCTTTCTTTTATTTCGTCGCTTGCCCTCGTACCGTCATCCTGAGGTGGCCGCGCAAGCGGCCCTCGAAGGAGACGGCCGAGGAGCCAGGGGCCGTCGCCCTTCGAGGCTCGCTCCGCTCTCACCTCAGGGTGACGGAAAAAGTAAGCGTGGGCTGTTTGACATCGTGGGCTGCGAACGCGCGCGCTTAAGAACGCGGCGCGAGAACGGGGGAGCCTTATTTTCACCTCTCCCCGGAGGGGAGGTCGAGCGAAGCGAGGGTGAGGGGGTTCGGAAGCTTCAGTCTTTCTCAGGCGTCCGAACCCCCTCACCCCGACCCTCTCCCCTGCGGGGAGAGAGAGAAATGGCGTCGCTGTTTGACATCGTGGGCTGCGAACGCGCGCTTAAGAACGCGGCGCGGGAACGAGCTCACGTCCCCGCATTGGGGTCGTGATACATCCCGCCGATGATGCCGGTCGTGCCGGGCTTGGCATTGGCGAGATAATAGCGGCCGTCGCGATCGCGGCTGAGCCGTCCGGCCTGGCGCAATTCGTCGAGCGCGAGCGCGACTTCGCGGCCGTCGCGGCTGCCCAGCCCCTCGACGATATCGGCGTAGAACATCGGGCCCGCGCCGAGCGCCTGCTCCACGGTCTGATAGCGCGCCGGGCCGGAGAACACCTTGGCCGCGCAGCGCATCAGCGGAACCTCGCTCTCGCGGCCGAACGGCCGGGTGCAGTCGAAGCCGGCCTTGGCGCCGGTGCGCCGCCCCTGGAGCGAGGGGTCCATGGTCATGCCGACCATGCCTTGGAGCACCACGAGATCCTCGTCGGCCTGGAAGCGCGTACCCATGGCCCATTCCACCTGGCGGTCGTCGTGAATGTCGACGTCCTCGTCGAACACGTAGACGTGCTTGAGCACCCGGATGCCGCCGAATAAAGCGGCGATGGCACTGCGCGCTTCGCCGTAGAGCTGCTGGCGGATCGAGACCCGCAGCGTATTCGAACCGCCCGACATTTCGCGCAAATACACCGCGATCGGCGCGCGCACGCATGTTTTGAGAATGCGCATCGCTTCGGCTTCCGCACGCAGGGCCGAGATCACGGCGCTGTCCGTCTCGTCGAGCTTGAAGGCGGAGCCGTGCAACAGCGTGTGGTGCAGCACGTCGGCGCGCATGGTGATGGCGGTGCAATGGAACACCGGGTCCATGTGGATGGAGCCGTAATAGCCCATGTACTCGCCATACGGCCCTTCCGGCTCGACATAGCCGCGCTGGTCGAGATAGCCCTCGAGCGTCACTTCGGCGTCGGCCGGCACCAGAATGTCGTTGGTGAGACTCTTCACCACCGGCGCCGGCTCGGCGCGGAATTGCGCCACGAGCTGCAGTTCGTCGCCGCCCTGCCGCGTCGTCGCGGCGAAGAAGTCGAGCGGATGCGCGCCGGCGGTGAACGTCACCGGCAGCTTCTCGCCGCGCGCGACGCTCGCGGTATAGATGCGCTTGAGATCGGACGGCGCGGTGACGTTGATGCCGCATTCGGTGCGGTTGCGCAGGCTCAAGCGCCGGCAGCCGACGTTCCTTCGCCCGGTCGCCGGATCGACGGTGTAATCGATCGCCGAACTCAGATAGCACGAGCCGTCGAGCGCGTGCTGCGGATGAAACGGCAGCTTGGTGAGGTCGACGTCCTTGCCGGTGATCTTGATGGCGTGCACCGGCGCCTCCGCCGACGGAATTTCGACGACCGGCTGCGGATTGGCGAGCCGCTTGAAATATTCGTCGTAAAGCTTGGCCTCGGTGGTTTCGAAAGCCGCCGCCAATCGCTTGCGGTTGCCGGCGGTCTTGGCCACGAGCTCGACCTGCTCGGGGCCGGCTTTCTTGAACAAGACCGCCTTGTCGGTGCCCTCGATGATCGGGCTCAAGTCGGTCAGCGGCACCGGCCGGTCGTGCACTTCGACCTCGCCGAGCTCGATCAGACGATCGACGAAGTTGCGCAGGCGATATTTGTCGAAGTCGAGATTATGAGTTGATTGGGGCATCGCTGACTCGAATGCTGGCTAAGTTTCCTCCGCTCATTCCCGGCAGGCGCCGGAATTTGCGGCCGCGCGCCGGAGCGCGACAACGGCCGCTGAGCGGATGGAAGCACAGCAGCGCCAGAAGCTTAAGTCAATCGGGACCGCTCTGTGTCCCGGGCGCAGCGCGGCAGGCAATGACGCGCCGCAGACCCGGTGCCCTTTGCAAATTTCAAGTTTGAAACGATCCCGGATCGGCGGCGCGCCGCTTCGCGCTGCACCGCGTCCGCGACAGGCAAAAGCTACTTGCCCCAGCCGAAATGATAGTTCAGGCCGGCGCGCACGACGTCTTCGTGCATCGACACATTGTCGGTCGGCGCCACGCCGCAATTGGCGCCGCAATTGAGCCGGCCGAGATCGACATGCAGGTATTCGGCCTTGGCGCTCCAGTTGCCGGGCAGCGCGAATTCGAGGCCGCCGCCGACCGTCCAGCCGGCATTGGTCGTCGTTGCGCCGGCGAAGCCCGGGGTCGAGGCCTTGATGTCGCCGACCGCCAAGCCGCCGGTGACATAGGGCATGACGCCGCCGAACGCATAGCCGAGCCGGCCGCGCACGGTGGAAAGCCAGTCGTTTTCGCTGGTGCAGCCGGCCGCCGCGCAGCCGCTCGAATTGGTGCCTTTGAGGTTCGACCAGTCGATGTCGCCTTCAAGGCCGAGCACGGTGTTGCCGAATTGCCAATTGTAACCCGCGGTGCCGCCGGCCTGCGCGCCGGAGAGATCGACCGGGGTGCCGCTGCCGCTCCACCACGAGCGGCCCCAACCGCCGCCGCCATTGGCGCCGAGATAAAAGCCCGTCCAGTTGTAGGCCTGCGTCACCTCGGCCGGCGGCGCCTTGGTGTAGAGCGGCGCGACCGACAGATCGGCCGCGACGGCGCATTGCGCCGCCAACAGCGCCCAAAGCGCCAAACATCCGGCCACAAGCTTTTTGATCATTGATTTTCGGGCCTCACCGGCGTCGGCGACTTGAGCGGCACCGTTCGCCTTAGCACTGTGTGCACAACTTGGTTACTTCGGTCTTACCGGCACGGTTAAGCCCGAAGCGGCGTCGGCCCCGGCGCCTAATTGATTGATCACATGGGCGAAATTGTGCCGCCGCCGGGGCGCCTTCGCGGCGCGCGAAACCCATGGCAAGACGGGATTTGCCGTGCTGCGGCGCGATGTCGCGACCTTTCCCGGCAACAGGCGCGGAACTTATCCGGCGGCAAGTCATTCGCTCGTCACGGGGCGGCTTCTGCGGGGCTAAGGCCAATCAACGCCGAGACCTTCCCAACGGACAACGGGCCGTCACGGCTCCGTCCGCACATTTTTGGCCGTCCCGCCATTGGACTCGCGCGTGCCACAGGATAGCGATTCCGAGGACGATACCGTTGCCTTCGTACAGACCGCGATCAACTCGGTCTGCGCGCTCGAACTGCTGATCCTGCTGCGGCGGGAGCGGCAGCGGACTTTTCGCGCCGATCAACTGGTGCGCGAACTGCGCAGCAGCCAGCTCGCCGTCGCGCAGGCGCTCGAGCATCTGACCAAATCCGGCTTGATCGAGGAGATTCCGGGCTCCGGCTACCGCTACCAGCAGGTCTCGGCCCAACTCGACGCCATCTGCGACCGATTGGAATCCGATTACGCGCACAAACCGGTGAAGATCGTACGCGCCATACTCGAGGCGCCCGATGAGAAGCTTCGAACATTCGCCGACGCATTCCGTCTTTCAGGAAAAACCAAATGAGCGCCTGGGTCGATATCCTTTATTTGCTGTGCTTTCTCACCAGCCTGTCGTGCTGCCTGCTGCTGATCCGAAGCTACCGGCGGACCAGGAGCAGGGTGCTGCTCTGGACTGCCGCCTGTTTCGTGCTGCTTGCCGTCGACAATCTGCTGGTCGTGCTCGACCTCATCGTGCTGCCGAACGTCGATCTTTCCGTGCCGCGCCTTCTGGCGACGCTGTTTGCCGTATCGACCTTACTGGTGGGCTTTGTCGGAGAATTCGTTTAGGAGCCGGCCATGATTCAATTCATTTATGGCATGAACACCATGGGTTTCCTGGTCGCCGGGGTGTTTTTCTGGCGATTCTGGCAGAAAACCGCCGACGCGCTGTTCATCGCCTTCGGCGCCGCGTTCCTGTTGTTTGCGCTCGACCAGTTCTTCCATTCCCTGCAACCGGTGCCTCTGCCATCGCACGACTGGGCGTTTTTCTTCCGTCTCGCCGGCTTTGGCTTGCTGATCTTCGCGGTGCTGCGAAAAAATCTTAAATGACAATGACGCAAAGCAAGGCGATGCGCCTGCCTATTCACAGAGAGCGGCGGAGCGTCGCATTTTCAACGCATTGTCGCCTGCATTGTATAGCGCGGATGCGGTGCGAGGGCTGCCGGGGATGGGCATGACGCACAGGTGTCGACGATGAAGCTCGCCATGCGCTATGGCTTGGCGGCGCTGCTGATTGTCGTCGCCATCATCCTTCTGGTTCCGCCGTTTGCCGGCTCGCTGATCGAGCAATGGTCGAAAAGCGACGTCGAATCGCGTTCCGTGCTGGCATTCAATTCGTCGCTCGACGAGTTCACCTCGCTGCTCAACGAGCGTGACGCCAAGGGCATCGTCGCGCTGTTCGAGCGAATGGCGCAGGACGAGGAATTGCTGGCGATCGGCTTTTGCGACGATCAAGGCGCACTGCTCTACAAGACGAAACAGATGCCGAAAAGCTTCAGCTGCAAGGCGGCGACGCTGCGCAAGACACCGACGTTCTCGACCGTGCGTCTCGGCCATCAGCAATTGCTGCTGTCGAGCTTTCCCATCGGACCGACCGGAGAGCGCGGCCACGTCGTGCTGGTGCACGATCTCGCGCTGGTCGAGGAACGCGGCGCCGAGGCGCGGCTCTGGAGCATCGTCGTCCTTATCGGCGTCGTGTTTCTCGCCGCCGCCTTTGCCGCACTGGTCGCGGTCCTGCTGGCGCGCCGCTGGGTGCAATCGTTGCGGCGCGCGATCGATGATGCCCGGCTCGGCGGCAGCGGCGCCATTACCGCGTCGGAGCTCACGCCGTTTGCCGGAGAGTTCCGGCATCTGCTGCGCGACCTCAAGCTGACGGAACTGCCGACCGACGGCCCCGACGTCAACTGGTCGCCGACCATGCTGCAGCGTGTGCTGACGCAGAAGCTGCCGGATACCGACGTCATCGTCGTCTCCAACCGCGAGCCCTACATCCACAATCGCGAGGCCGACCAAATCGTGCTGCAGCGGCCGGCGAGCGGACTGGTGGCGGCGATCGAGCCGATCATGCGCGCCTGCGGCGGCACTTGGATCGCCCACGGCAGCGGCAACGCCGACAAGGACACCGTCGACCGTTTTGACCGCATCGCGGTGCCGCCGGAAAGTCCGAGCTATACGCTGCGCCGCGTCTGGCTGAGCGACGAGGAGCAGAACGGCTATTATTACGGCTTGGCCAACGAAGGCTTGTGGCCGCTCTGCCACATGGCTTTCGTGCGGCCGAACTTCAGGGAAAGCGACTGGAACGAATATAAGCGCGTGAATGCGCGTTACGCTCAGGCGGTCGCCAACGAAGCCAAGCGCGCCGATCCGGTGATCCTGGTCCAGGATTATCATTTCGCGCTGTTGCCGAGCCTGCTGCGCAAGAAATTGCCGAACGCCACCATCATCACGTTCTGGCACATCCCGTGGCCGAACCCGGAGATTTTCGGCATCTGTCCGTGGAAGGAAGAGATCATCGCGGGTCTGCTCGGCAGTTCGGTGATCGGTTTCCATACCCAGTTCCACTGCAACAATTTCCTCGACACCGTCGATCGTTTCATGGAGGCCCGCACCGATCGCGAACAGTCGTGCATCACCTTCGGCAGCCAGGAAACCTTCGTGCGGCCCTATCCGATCTCGATCGAATGGCCGCCTTCCGGCATGAAGGAGCAGAAACCGGTGGCGGAGTGCCGGGCCGTGGTTCGCCGGCGTCATGGCCTCGCCGAGCAGGTACGGCTCGGCGTCGGCATCGAGCGCTTCGATTACACCAAGGGCATCCTCGACCGCCTGCGCGCCGTCGATGCCTTCCTCACCGGCCATCCAGAGTGGAAGGACAAGTTCGTTTTCATCCAGGTCGCGGCGCCGACGCGTTCCAAGCTGCCGACCTACAGCGCCCTGCAGGCCGAGGCCACCGAGCTCGCCCGCGACATCAACGTGCGGCACGGCACGCAATCGTATCAGCCGGTCCTGCTGATCGTGCGGCATTATGAGCCGCACGAGATCTTCGAGCTGTTCCGCGCCGCCGACCTGTGCATCGTCTCCAGCCTTCACGACGGCATGAATCTCGTCGCCAAGGAGTTCGTCGCCGCGCGCGACGACCAGGAAGGCGTTCTGCTGCTCTCGACATTCGCCGGCGCGTCGCGCGAGCTGCCGGAAGCGCTCATCGTCAACCCTTACGATTCGCAGAGCATGGTGGAAGCTATCGAGCAGGCGCTGGTGATGCCGCCGGCCGAACAGCGCGAGCGCATGCGGCTGATGCGCGACATCGTGCGTCTGCGCAATGTCTATCGCTGGGCCGGGCAAATGCTGCTCGACGCCGCCGATCTGCGCAAGCGCCGGCGCATCATTCAGATCATAGCGCGGCGGCAGCTGCCAAGCGACGCCCGGCGATCCCGCGTGAGTTGAGCCGTTTTGCCGCCGCCCGCGCGGCGCGGACAACGCGCGGCTCAATTCGTCTCCGCCGCCGGGAATGCTATATAATGGCGTGAGCGACGGTTACCTAGCTTTAAGTCAGCGAGCCACGCCTGCGATGAACTGGATCTCGAATACGCTGCGGCCGAAAATCCGCAACATGCTGCGGCGCGAAGTGCCGGAGAATCTCTGGATCAAATGTCCGGAGACCGGCCAGCTCGTATTCTACAAGGACGTCGAATCGAACCTGTTCGTCATCCCCGGCTCGAACTATCACATGCGCATGGGCGCGGCCGCGCGGCTGAAATCGATGTTCGACAACCAGACCTGGTTCGACATCGCCGTGCCGGAAGTGCCGCTCGATCCGCTGAAATTCCGCGACGAGCGCCGCTATGTCGACCGGCTCAAGGACGCGCGCGCCAAGACCGGGCTCAACGACGCGGTCAAGCTCGGCTACGGCAAGCTCGACGGCTTGGCCGCCGTCATCGCGGTGCAGGATTTCGACTTCATGGGCGGCTCGCTCGGCATGGCGGCGGGCGAAGCAGTGATCAAGGGTCTCGACACCGCGGTGGAAAAAGGCTGTCCCTTCGTGCTGTTCGCCGCCTCCGGCGGCGCCCGCATGCAGGAAGGCATCCTGTCGCTGATGCAGATGCCGCGCACCACCATCGCGGTGCAGCGCCTGCACGAGACGTGCAAGCCCTACATCGTCGTGCTGACCAATCCGACGACCGGCGGCGTCACCGCATCCTATGCGATGCTGGGCGACGTCCAGATCGCCGAACCCGGCGCGCTGATCGGCTTCGCCGGCCCGCGCGTCATCGAACAGACCATCCGCGAGAAACTGCCGGAGGGCTTCCAAAGGGCCGAATATCTGCGCGACCACGGCATGGTCGACATGGTGGTGCATCGCCACGAGTTGCGGGCGACCATCGCCAGGCTGTGCCGGCTCCTGACCAAGGCGCCCGCCGCCGCGCCGGAGCAGCGCATGAGCCTGCCGGCGCCCGAACCCGCGACCACGTGAGCGACCGAACGGCCAATCCGGCGCTGCTCGACGCCATGCTGGCGCGGCTTCTGGCGCTGCATCCCAAGCGCATCGACCTCGGGCTCGCGCGCATGGCGCGCATCCTTGCCGCGCTCGATCATCCGGAGCGGCATTTGCCGCCGGTGATCCATGTCGCCGGCACCAACGGCAAAGGCTCGACCGTCGCCTTCATGCGCGCGATCCTCGAAGCGGCGGGGCAGCGCGTGCACGTCTATACGTCGCCGAATCTGGTCCGTATCAACGAACGCTTCCGTATCGGCCGCGAAGGCGGCGGCAAGCTCGTCGGCGACGCCGAACTTGGCGCGGCGATCGCCGAATGCGAGAAGAAGAACGGCGATGCGCCGATCACGGTGTTCGAGATCGAGACCGCCGCGGGGTTTCTGCTGTTCTCGCGCAATCCGGCCGACGTCCTGCTGCTGGAAGTCGGGCTCGGCGGCCGGCTCGACGCCACCAACGTCGTCGAACGCCCGCTTGCCAGCATCATCACCCGGCTGTCGCTCGATCACCGCGATTTTCTCGGCGACACGATCGAGAAGATCGCCGCCGAGAAGGCCGGCATCATCAAGCGCGAGGTGCCGGCGGTCGTCACCGGCCAGGCGCGCGAAGCGCTGGCGGTGATCGAGCGCCAGGCGGCGCGGCTCAAGGCGCCGCTGCACGTTGCCGGCGAGCACTGGACTGCCACCGAGGAACACGGCCGCCTCGTCTATCAGGATGCCGACGGCTTGCTCGACCTGCCGTCGCCGAAGCTTTACGGCCGCCATCAGTTCGAGAACGCCGGCGCCGCCATCGCCGCGCTGCGCGCCAGCGGCCTCAAACTGCCGCCCGCGGCCTACGAAGCCGGGATGACGCGGGTCGAATGGCCGGCGCGCATGCAGCGGCTGGCGCACGGCCGGCTTGCCGCCTTGGCGCCGCCGGAAAGCGAGCTGTGGCTCGACGGCGGCCACAATGCCGACGGCGGCCAGGCCATTGCCGCCGCGCTTGCCGATCTCGAGGAGCGCGTGTCGCGGCCGCTGGTTCTCATCGTCGGCATGCTGGCAACCAAGGACAGCGCCGGATTTCTCAAGAATTTTTCCGGCCTCGCCCGGCGCGTCATCACGGTGCCAATTCACCAGGACAAAACCGTGCCGGCAGCGGAACTCGCCGAGATCGCCGATAGCGTCGGCATTCCGGCGCTTCCTCGCGACGACATCGAAAGCGCCATCGCGATCGCCGGCAAGCTCGAACTGCACCCGGCGCCGCGTATTCTGATCACCGGCTCGCTCTACCTTGCCGGCGAAGTGCTGGCCTTAAACGGCACGCCGCCGGAATGATCATTGGATCTTGATATTGTCGTCGTGAATGACCTTCGCCCATTTGGCGCGTTCGGCCTTGATATAGGCGGCGAACGCGTCGGGCGGACCCGCCATCGATTCGAACATCTGCGGATCGAGAAAGCGGGCGCGGAACGCCGGATCGCTGAAGATTTTGATGGTTTCCTGGTCGATCTTCATGACCACGTCGTTTGGCAGGCCGGCCGGGCCGAACAGGCCGAACCAGGCGGTCGCTGCATAGCCCGGCACGCCGCTCTCCGACACCGTCGGCACTTCCGGCACCAGCGGCATGCGTCTCGGCGCGCCGACGCCGAGCATCTTGATCTGGCCGGCGCGATAGGCCGGCAGGCCCGAGGCGACGCTGACCACCATGATATCGATGTGACCGCCGATGAGATCGTTGAGCGCCGGCGTCGCGCCGCGATAATGCACCGGAACCATCTTGACGCCGGCCATGCTGTCGAACAGCGCCATGTTCATGTGCAGCGCCGAGCCGACCCCGGCCGTGCCGTAGGTAATCTGCCCGGGCTTCTGCTTGGCCAGCGCGATCAGCTGACTGATGTTCGAGACCGGCAGCGATTTGGCGGCAAGGATGGATTGATAAATGCGAACGAGCCCGGTGATCGGCGTAAAATCCTTGTCCGCGTCGTACGGCACTTTTCCTTTTGGCAGCAGCGTCGGATTGACCGTGAAGGTGCCGGACTCGCCGACCAACAGCGTGTAGCCGTCGGGCGCCGCCTTGGCGACGGCCTCAGCGCCGATGATGTGCGCGGCGCCGCCCTTGTTTTCGACGATCACCTGCTGGCCCCAGTCCTTGCTCAGCGCCTGCGCCAAGGCACGGCCGACGACGTCGGTGACGCCGCCGGGCACCGAGGTGACGACCAGCGTGACCTGCCGCGACGGATAGGTCTGCGCGGCGCTGGCGCCGCAGCACGCCAGCAACAGCAACGAGGCAACGAGATATTTTTTCATGACGGGGACCGTTATAGCCTGATTTCGCCGAGATTGATGCTGGCGCCGAGAGTGGCCTCGACGCTTTTGGAGCGGCCGCGGGAAAAGATCTGCACGGTGTAGCGACCTGAATTCTCGTCCAGCCTGTCGAATTTGAAGTCGCCGTAATTGTCGGTCGTGGTCAGCGCGATCGAGGCGCCGTCCCTGACGAGCTGCACGCTGGCGCCCTCGATGCAATCGATGGCGCCGTTTCTTTCCTCGGCCAGCGTGCCGCCGATGAAGCACTTCGAATAGCGCCATAGATTGCGATAATAGACCCGCGGCTTGGCGCCGAGCTCGGGCTTCATCACTTCGAGGCCTTGCTCCTGCGCAAGCCGCGCCATCTCGCTGTCCTCGACCTTGACGGCGCGCATCGCGCCGGTCGGGCAGGATTGCTGGCCGCGGGTCTGCGCCCAGCCCTGGTCGATGAGATGGGCGTCGAACGTCCAGGCCTGCGGCAGCTGCAATTCTTCGTTCCACCAGATGTGGCCGTAGGGACAAGCGTCGACCAGCTCCTTGTGGCCCTTCGCCTTCTTCGGATCGATCAGCACGATGCCGTCCTTGCGTTTCTTGATCGCGCCGGTCTTGTCCGCCTTCATGCAGGGCGCATCGTCGCAATGGTTGCACATGGTCGGAACGTAGGCGATGTCGATCATCGGCTGTTGGCCGCGTTCCTTTTGCAGGATATTGATCCACTTGTGGCCATGTTTCGGCATCGGCGCGCAATAACCGGGCCATTCATTGCCGACATATTCGTCCATGGCCGCGAGCGTGCACAGATTGCAATTGGTGCACTCGGCGACGTCGATGATCAGGTTCCATTTTTGCATTTCAGAACTCACTTCGCCGGAACCAGCTGCGCTTCCGTCAGCGTGCGCTTGATTTCCAAGTCCCTCTTGGTGTCCTTCTCCATCGCCGCGAACGCAGCCGACATGTGCTGGGTAGAGCGATCCCACGGTTCGATCTGCACCAGCGAATTGGCGCCGGCCAGCGAATGCGTCGATTTGGTCTGCGTCCGCTCCGGCGTCAGCAGATTGAGACAGCCGCCGCGGTCGACCGACTTGCCCGGCTCGCCCATCGGATCGTAGACCGCCGAGGACTCGTAACCGTGCGCCACGCCGCGCGGCAACCGCTGCGTCGGCAGCGCGGCGCAAATCACCGCGCCGCGGTCGTTGAATACCTTGACCAGGTCATGCTTGCCGATACCGCGCGCCTTGGCGTCCTCGGCATTCATGCGCACGATCCAGTAATAATAGCCGTCGACCTTGACGCGATGGTCCTCGATGTTGAGCAGGAACGAGTCCTTGCCGTCGCCCTGGGTATGGAACGAATATTTCGAATGCGGCGTCAGAAGCTGCAGCGGATAGCGCTCGAACAATTCGCCCGAATGCGATCCTTCCCATGACGGTTCGTATTTGACGATCGGCGGCCGCTCCGGATCGTTGAAGCGTTTGAGCGAATTGCACTCGAATTCGAGCTTGCCGGACTGGGTCTGCAGGCCGCGCAGATATTCCTCGGTGTAATCCGAGGGCAGCGGCTGCGCTTCCGGCACGTCCTTCTTGCGGTTCTCGTAGAACCAGCGGAACGACACCGGCGCGCGCAGCTTCTCCTTCTCGGCGGGCACGACGAAATAGCCGCGCTTTAAGAATTTCTTCCACGACATGTATTTTGGCAGGTCTGAAGCAAGATAGACGCGCTTGACCCAGTCGATCTCGTTGACGCCCTCGGAGAAATAATTGGCAAGCCCGAGCGGCTTGCACAGCTCGTTGAAGATCCAGAAATCGGACTTCAATTCGCCGAGCGGCTTGATCGCCGGCGCCTGGAACACGATGACGCGGTGGTTGAGCTGCTGCTGGCCGTGATGGCCGTAACCGCCGAGCCCGGCCCATTCCGAAATATCGGTGCGTTCGAAATTGGTGCAGGCCGGCAGGACCACGTCGGCGAACTTCGCCTCGCCTTCGAACCAGATCGACTGGTTGACCACGAATTCCAGGTTCGGCGACTGATACATCCGCACCCAGCGATTGGTGTTGTTCATGGTCGAAAGGATCGAGCCGCCGTATTTGTACAGCATGTGCACCGGCGAATGGCCCGGCGCCGGATAGGCAAAGCGCGCGAACTGGTGCTCGATCGATTTGCCGACCCATGGATAGCCTTCGGCCTTGCCGTCGATGATCGCCTCGGGGACGAAAATGCGCGGGATGCGCTGGCCGTTCGAGTTCATGGTCGGCAGTTGCGGCATGCGCTGATAGAGCTCGACCGGCATCGCGGTGTTTTCCAGATCGCCCGACATGCCGCCGTCGGCATAGCCGGGGAAATAGAAATTGAAATCGAGCGGCGTGCCCCATTGCAGATTGCCCATATTGATGCCGGGCTTGCCCAGCCCCTGCATGGCGACGAGGCACACCATGACCCGCGCCCATTGCATGCCGGTCTGGTTGCGGCAGGCGCCGCCGTGGCCGTTGCCCCAGCCGCCGGGCGCGAGATAGACGCGCTTCTTCCCCCATTCGCGCGCCAGCGCGCGCACGTCTTTGGCGGGAACGCCGGTTTCCTTCTCCTGCCACTCCGGCGTTTTCGCAATGCCGTCTTCCTCGCCGAGGAGATACGCCTTCCATTTGTCGAAGCCGATCGTGTGGGTCTCGACATATTGCTTGTCGTAGAGGTCCTCCTTGATCCACACGTAGGCGATCGCCATCGCCATGGCGACCGACGTGGTCGGCTTCGGCGCGAACCATTTGCCGGGCAGAAATTGCGCCGAGGCGTTGTAGTAGGGATCGACGTGCACGACCTTGATGCCGAGCTTCGGGTCCTTCAGCCACTGCCGGCGCGTGGTGCCTTCCTGGGCGCCGTAGGACCCTGACGTCGATTCCGGATCGGCCGCCCAGAACACGACCATGTCGCAGTTCTGCAGGCAGTCCTCGACCGTGCCGTAGGTCTCGGATTGACCGACGCGCAGCGTATGGCCCCAGTGATGCACCGCGCCCCAGTACCAGCCTTCCCAGGAATCCGGGTTGTGGTGGATGCGCGTCATGCCCACCGCATTGGCGAAGCGGAACAGCGCCGAGAGGTAATAGCCGACATTGCCCCAGGTGTGATGCGAGCCGTGCGAGAAGGTGATGGCGCCCGGGCCGTATTCGCGCTTCTGCCGCTTGATCTCGTCGGTGACGAGCTTGATCGCCTCGTCCCAGGAGATGCGCACGTAGTCCGACTTGCCGCGGTTTTGCGGATTGCGCTCGCCATGCGGATCGAAGTCGACGCGCTTCATCGGATAGAGCAGCCGGTCCGGCGAATAGACGATCGACTTGGCGTTCTGGCCGTGCGGCGCCAGCGTCGTCTTGCGCGGCGGCGTGAGCTTCTGCCCCTTGGCCTCGATGGTCCAGGACGCGCCGTCCTCGTCCTTGAGGTCGATCGGCGTCATGCGCAAGATCTTGCCGTCCTTGACGTCGACGAAGACCGGGCCGCCATTGGTCATGTTGCAATAGCGCCTGACGCCACGGCGCAGCTTGATGCCGTACTTCAATCCGACCGACTGGCTCATCATCAGCGTCTGCGCGAACCAGTTGGTCAGATATTCCGGCCCCTCGACCGTGAGCACGAAATCCTTCTGCGCGTTGATCTGGTCGAGCCAGTTGATCGGCGGCATCAGCAATTGCACAGCGATCTTGACGTTCTTGAACATGAGCTTGATGTCGGGCGCCGCGTGCAGCCCGGCGGCCGACGTGACGATGCCTTTCTTGAACGCGAACCAGCGGCCGATGCCTTCGTCGCGCGCCACGATCTGGGCGACGAAATCGTGCTCGGCTAGGCGATTGCTGAACTCCGGATGCCGCTGCGCCGCCCGTTTGAGAAGCTGCGCCGCGCCGAACAAGACGATCGGGAATTTGAGCTTGGCCAGCGCCATGGCGCGTCCTCCGCAGGCTTCCTCGGCATATCCGAGGCTCGTTTGACCGATAATTCCCCGGATTTGCGAACTTTCCAAGGGGTTAGCAAGTGGCTGCGGCAAGTGCGCGCTATGCGCTCACCGGGTGACTAGGTTCTTCAGCTCGCCTCGCCGCCCTGCGAGGAAGGCCCGCATATTGTCGACGATCAGCGGCATGATGAACTCCTCATATTCGACGATATAGCCGCCGACATGCGGGGTGATGAAGACGTTCGGCAGGTTCCAGAACGGGCTGTCGGGCGGCAGCGGCTCGGTCTGGAACACGTCGAGCGCGGCGCCGGCGATGCGGCACTCGGAGAGCGCGGCAATCAAGGCGGCCTCGTCGACGGTCTGGCCGCGGCCGGCGCTGATGTAATAGGCCGACGGCTTCATCGCCGCGAAGACGGCGGCGTCGAACAGATTGAAATTGTAAGGCGCCGCCGGCAGGACGTTGATGAGATAGTCGGCCTTCCTCGCCGCGTCGTGCAGCCGCTCCATCGCCATGATCTCGCCGAAGCCCTGTTCCGCCCGCGGCGTGCGGCTGACGCCGACGACATGCATGCCGAACGCCTGCAAGAGTTCGCCGATCGCCGCGCCGACGACACCGGTGCCGACGATCGCCGCGGTCTTGCCGTGCAGCGCGCTCCACAGCCGCCGCTTCCAAATGCGATGCTGATGATCCTCGACCTGGCGCGTGGCATCGCGATTGACCGCCATCATCATATAGACGACCTGCTCGCGCATCGGCGGCCCGTGAATGCCGCGGCCGCTGGTGATGAGCACCTCGGGCTTGAGCGCGGGCGAGCGCAGGAAATGATCGACCCCGGTCGCCAGCGACTGAATCCATTGCAGCCGCGGCGCGCCTTCGAGCATGTGATCGCGCAGCTCAATGCCGAACATGATCATGGCGTCGACCTCGGAGAGGTCGCCCGTCACCTCCGCGGCGCCATGGAACAGCGCGAATTGCAGCTGCGGGAATTCCGCCGCCAATGCGTCGCGATACATTTCGGCGTGGACGTCGACGATCAGAACTTTGGTCATGCAAGCGGCTTGAGACCGAGATAGCGGACCGCATTGCACGAGGCGATGTCGTCGCGAAGGTCTGCGGCGAGCGGGGTGTGATCGAGAAACTCGCCGGCTTCCTGCGCCGATTCGAAGGGGTAATCCGCGGCGAACATCACGCGGGCGCGGCCCAGTGCCGCGAGCGAACAACCGAGCGGTTCGGCCGAGCACATGCCGGACGTCGTCACCACGAAATTGTCTTTGATGTAGTCGGACGGCTGCCGGGAAAGCTTGACGCCATAGAGCTTGGCGCGGCTGTCGAAACGCCACAACAGATAGGGCAGCGTCTCGCCGAGGTGGCCGAGCATCACTTTGGCGCCGGGACAGCGGTCGAACAGCCCGGCGAACACGAGCCGCAGCGCATGCGAACCAGTCTCAAAGCCCCACTCCCAGGTGGCGCGGCGCAGGCCGTTGTAGCCCTCCAGCACCGGGGCGAGGCTGACCGGATCGGTCGGATGAATGTAGATCGGCGCGCCCAGCGCCTCGGCGCGCTCCCAGAACACATGCAGCGCCGGATGGTCGAGATACTGACCGTTGGTATGGCCGTTGATCATGGCGCCGGCGAAGCCGAGGTCGCGCATGCAGCGCTCTAGCTCGTCGGCAGCGCCGCGCGGGTCCTGCATCGGCAGATGCCCGAAGCCGCAATAGCGATCGGGCCGCTTTTGCATCTCGGCGGCGAGGAAATCGTTGAACTCGCGGGCGCGGCGCAGCGCGATCGCGGCATCGCGCTCGCTCTGCACGCCCGGCCCCGCGATCGACAGTACCGCACGCGCAATCCCGGCCTGGTCCATGGCCTGCAGCCGCACTTCGCCGAAGTCGGTCAGCCGCGCCAACAGCGAGCTTGCGAATTTCGGATCGACGGTCGCGACCGTCGGTCCCCAGTAGTCCTCGAAACCCGGGGACAGGAAATGCTCCTCCAGCGCGATTTTTTTGACCATGCCTCCCCTCGTACGCTCGTGCCTGCGCGGCTCCCTGTACCTTATAATCGATATTCGCTACAAACCCAGGATCGCACAACAGTGGCTTAGCTTTTACCGGAGGAGAGCCCGTGACCCAGAAAATACGCGGGGTGACGTTTGAGGAAAACCTCAACAATTCGATGGGGCTTGAGTTCTACAACCTGTCGCACCGCTTCGGCTATCAATCGCCCAACTGGCCGTATTTCGAAGACGTCAAGATCGAGCGCATCCATTACATGGCGAAATCGGGGGTGCTGTCGCAACGCATCACCACCTCGATGCACAACACCACCCATATCGACGCGCCGGCCCATGTGGTGCAGGGCACGCCGTTCATCGATGAGGTACCGCTGCCGCACTTCTTCGGCTCCGGCATCGTGATCTCGATCCCGAAGAAGAAATGGGAGCAGATCACCTACGACGATCTGGAGAAGGCCGCCGGCAAGGTGGTGCGGCCGCGCGACGTGGTCATCGTCAATACCGGCTGGCACCACCTCTACGAGGACAGCGAGGACTACTTCTGCTACGCGCCCGGCTTCGTGCCGTCGGCCGGCGAATGGTTCGTCGAAAAGCAGGTGAAGGTCATCGGCCACGACACCCAGGCCAACGATCATCCGCTGGCGACCGCCATCGGCCCGCAGCGCAACGGGCCGCTACACCCGCATCTCGCCGAAGAATACAAGAAGTGGTCCGGCGGCCGCGACTGGAAAGCCGATTTCCCCGATTGGGAGCCGGTGCACCGCATTCTGTTCAAGAACGGCATTCTCGGCATCGAGAATGTCGGCGGCGATCTCGACAAGGTCACCGGCCGGCGCTGCACCTTCGCGCTGTTTCCATGGAATTGGGAGCGCGGCGACGGCTGCATCATCCGGCTGGTGGCCATCGTCGATCCGAAGGGGGCCTACCGCATCGAGAAGGGGGAGAAGTTCTAAATGATTGTCCGCAAATTCTCGGAAGCCAAGGCTTACGAAGCGCCGAACCATCGCGGCTACAAGTCGTTCCGCGTCTACGGCGCGGAAATGGGCGGCTCGCAAACGCTGGTGTTCGGAATATCGCATTTCCTGCCCGGCGGCGGCGCCGGTCCCGACGCCTCGCCGCCGGAGAAGATTTATTACATCCTCTCCGGCGAGCTTACGGTCATCGCCGGCGGCAAGGAGACCGTCGCCAAAGCCGGCGATAGCGTCTACATCGGCCCGAACGAAAGCCGCGAGATCGTCAATCGCAGCAACGAGGTCTGCACCATCGCGGTCGCCGTGGCGCCGGTCAAGTGACGGCGCGCAGCGCCGTCATCGTCCGCGCCGGCGGACGATCCAGTAATCGCCGAAGCGATGGTGATTACTGGATGCCCCGCCTTCGCGGGGCATGACAGTTTGAGATAAGCGTGGAGACATCATGTCCGACGAAAGCTTCCTGAAAAATCCGCTGTTGCTGTTCGAGGTCAAAGGCAAGACGGCGATCGTCACCGGCGCCACCGGTGCCTTCGGCGCGATTGCGGCCAAGACCTTGGCGGCGGCCGGCGCCAATATCGTCCTCACCGCGAACAATGCGGAAGGCTTGAAAAAGGTCGCCGCCGAATGCTCAAAGCTCGGCGGCAAGGCGGAGGCGATCGCCAAGCGCCCGAGCTCGGAGGCCAACTGCGATGCCATTGTCGCCGCAGCGGTGGAGAAATTCGGCGGCGTCGATATCCTCGTCGTCGCCTCGGGCCAGAACAAGGTGGCCAAGATCGTCGATCAGAAAGCCGAAGACTTTCTCGACGTCATGGACGCCAATGTCACGCAGTCCTGGCTGATGGCGCGCGCGACCGCGCGGCAGATGATCAAGCAGGGCCGCGGCGGCAAGATCATACTCATGTCGTCGGCGCGGGGCTTGCTCGGCCATCCGGCGGGCTATACCGCGTATTGCGCGTCGAAGTCGGCGGTCGACGGCATCACCAAGGCGCTCGGCTGCGAGCTCGGCTCGACCGGCATCACCGTCAACGCGCTCGGCCCGACCGTCTTCCGCTCGCCGCTGACCGAATGGATGTTCGCCGACGACGAACGCGGCAAGACCGTGCGTGCCGGATTCCTCACCCGCGTGCCGAAGGGCAGACTCGGCGAGCCGGAAGATCTTGCGGGTCCGCTGTTGTTCCTCGCCTCCAAAGCTTCCGATTTCTACACCGGGCACATCCTCTACGCCGACGGCGGCTATACGGCGGGCTGAACCATGGCGAAAGAAGTGTCGCAAGCCCGCATTGCCGTCATCGGCGCCGGGCTGATGGGGCACGGCATCGCGCAGGTGTTCGCGCTCGCCGGCCATGACGTGACCGTCACCGACACGGTGATGAAGAATCTCGACACCGTCACCAAGCGCGTCGCCGCCAATCTGCGCGACCTCGGCGACGATCCCTTGGCGATCGCGCGGATCCGGCCATGCCTCGAACTCGCCGAAGCCGTGCGCGAAGCCGATTACGTCGTCGAAGCGATCGTCGAGGATCTGCCGCTCAAGCAGAAGCTGTTCGCCGAGATCGAACGTCACGCCCCCGCCGAAGCGATCCTTGCCAGCAACACCTCGGTCATCCCGATCACCTCGATCATGGAGGGATTGAAAAACCGCGAACGGGCGCTCGGCACGCATTGGTGGAATCCGCCGTTTCTGGTGCCGCTCGTCGAAGTGATCGAGACGCAATGGACGTCGCCGGAAGTCGTCGCCTGGACCATGGAGCTGCACCGGGACGCCGGCAAGAAGCCGGCGCATGTGAAAAAGGACGTGCCGGGCTTCATCGGCAACCGGCTGCAGCATGCGCTATGGCGCGAAGCGATCGCGCTGGTCGAAAACGGCATCTGCGACGCGGCGACCGTCGACGCCGTCATCAAGGCCTCGTTCGGGCGGCGGCTCGCCGTACTCGGTCCCTTGGAAAATGCCGATCTCGTCGGCACCGACCTCACGCTCGCCATCCACAACACCGTGCTGCCGGCGATCGACAGCCGGCCGGCGGCGTCGCCTTATCTGGAAAAACTGGTGGCCGACGGCAAACTCGGCTTCAAGTCGGGCGAAGGCTTTCGCCAATGGAGCGCCGACGAGCAGGCGGCGTTGCGCGCCAAAGTGTTCGCGCATCTGAAGGCTTCGCGCGACAGTTAAGGCGAGCGGGTGAGCCGGTCGTCCCGGCGAAAGCGGGGACCCAGTCTGGATTCCCGCTTGTGCCGGAATGAGCGGAGTTAGGTAATTCGAAGCAGGTCTATCAATTCTCGGCTGTCCTTAAGCGTCTCAAGGCCCATCACGGCATCGGCCAGCGCATCCTGCTGCGCTTCCGGCATGACGCCGCGCGTCAGCTTGCGGAATTTCGCGACGATATCGTCGACGCCGGCGAACGATTGCTCGCTGCCGCGCGGCGCCTCGCGGGTCTCGCCCTCGACCGAACCGCCGCGAAAATGGACCTCGACGCGCACCTTGTGGCGGTGCGCGGCGCCAAGCGCGGTGATTGCCGGATCGTGCACCACCCTCACCCTACGCGCCAGCGCCACGCGCGCCGGATCGGCAACGCAGTCCGGCGTGAACTCATCGACGAAAACGTCGCCTTCGATCAGGAGCGTCGCGACGCAGAACGGCAGATTGAGCTGCGCCGCGGTCAGGCCTTCGGGCTTGTAGGGCCAGCCGGCATGATCGAGCGTGACCTGCGAGGCGTGCACGACGATGCCGACGACCTCGTCGAGCGTGAACGGCCGCCGCTTGCGGATATCGCGAATGGCATCAAGCGTGGTGTGATTGGAACCAACGCAGGAATAGAATTTCAGCGCAATGCGCATGGTCTCGAAGCGCTCGCCGAGACCGGCGCTCAATTGCGCAAGATCGAAGCGATCCTGCGAGCGCGAGAACGTCGTGCAGAATCCGCCATAGGGCGCCTCGAACACGTCGACGATGCCGGTGAAGTTTTGCCGCGCCAACAGCGCCGCATAAAGCCCGCTTTGCGCGGCGCGGCCGGCATGCATGCGCTTGACCATGGCGCCGTACTGCGCCGCCATCAGCCCGGACGATTGCGTGCCGGCGATGCCGAGCGCGTGCACGACGGCATCGGCGGAAAGGCTCAGCGCGCGCGCCGCGCCGGCAACGGCCGAGAACACGCCGACCGTCGCGCCGGAATGCCAGCCCTGGCCGATATGTTCCGGACCCATGCACAGGCCGACACGGGGGCCGATTTCGTAGCCGGCAACCGCGGCGGTGAGGAAATCGCGGCCGGAAAGCCCGGCATGGCTTTCCGCCACCGCGAGCAGCGGCGGCAGCGTCACGGCGCCGACATGCAGCACGGCGGTGCGGTGGACGTCGTCAAGCTCGAAGCCCTGCACTTGCGTGCCGTTGACCAGCGCCGCATGCGGCGACGACAGCTTTTTATCCGTGCCCCAGACCGACGTGGTGCGCGTCGCGTCGAGCGCTTCGAGCGTCTCGCGCAGGATGCGGCACCATTCGAGATTGGCGCCGTAGATGGCGCAGCCGAGCGAATCGAGGATCAAAAGCTTGATTCGCGCGCGGACCTCGGCCGGAATCCGCTCAAAGGTCAGGCCGGAAGCGAATTCGGCGATCGCGCGCGTGTGGATGTTGTTCGCCGGCGCATCCATGCGGGGATTATTGCGCAGCCGATCGCGACTTCACGCCGTCCCACCACGGACAGACGCCGGCCATGACCTCGTAATTGCCCTCCATCACCTGGACCGGCCGGCGATAGCCGCTTTCCGCATTCTTCAGCCGCAGCGCGCGGGCCTTGGCTTGGTCCTCGGCCGAGAGCCAAGCGCGGTCATGGCCCCACATGCTGGGGCCCTCCTTGCGCTCGCAAGCCTGCCAGGTCTCGATGTCGATCGAGCGCGCGCCCCAGCCGTATTCGACCATGAAGGCCGACGGCGTCCAGCTATAGAACGAGGTGATGAAATCGGATGTGTGCCGGCCGAGCGTGGTGGCGACGCGGCCGGCTTCGCCGAGCGCGATATCGTAGCCCTGCCCGACATCGTCGAAGCTGTAGAGCTCCATCATCAGGTGATGCACCGCATTCCTGCCGGTCTGAATGAAGGCGAGGCTGTGATGGCGCGGATTGAGATGAAGAAAGCGGGCGACGAACGGCTGCGAATAATAATCGGTCAGCCGGAAGCCGAGCGTATCGCGATAAAACGCCATCAGGCGGTCGATGGTTTGCGGCGTGTCGACATTGAGCACGACATGGCCGAGACCGAGCGGGCCCGTGCGAAAACCGGAGATCGAGCGGCCCGGCCGGAACGGATCGGTTGCCGTTTCGGCGCCGTGAAAAATCTCGAGCCGGTTGCCAAGCGGATCGTTGAGCACGATCAGATCCTTGACGTGCCGCTCGTCGGCGAGCGCGCGGGCGCCGCGGGCGATCCTGACGCCGCTATTGTCCAGATGCGCCGCGAGGCGATCGAGCGCCGCCGCATCGGCGGCTTCCCAGCCGAAAAAGCTGACCCCCTCGCCGCCATCGGCATCGACGATGAGGCGCTGCTTGCGGTCGTCCATGCGGAAGGCGAGCGTCGAGCGCGATTTGTCGATGCGCTGCAGGCCGAGCAGGCCAGAGCCATAGCTTGCCCAGTCGCCCAAATCCTTGGCGCGCACGCCGACATAGCCCAGAGCTTGCGGAGCGGGAATTTGCGGAGCCATTGCGACAGCCTCGTTGCCGTCCTTTTACACCGGCGGCAACGGCGGCGCTACGACGCGCCTTCGATCAGGAGCGTTGTCGCGGCGCCGAGAGGAACCGCGTTTCGGCGCTCGAATCCTGTTCGGCTTCGATCGCAGCCTCGTCCAAAAACTGCTCCAGGCTCTGCAAGGTCAACCGCTGCTCGCGCGTGCGGGCGCCCTTGGCCCAGCGCCGGCACTGATCGGCCCACTCGTTCAGTTCTTCCGCGGCGGACTTGAACATGGCCATACGCATCTCAACTCGTCAGCGGCGAAGCGAAGGCGGGTCCGAGCAGATGGCGGCCGCGCACCAGCGTCGCCCGCGCCGCGCGCGCATCAAGCGCGGTTTGAAACAGCGCCGGCAAATCGCGCGGCCGGCTCAGCACCGAGCGCAGCATGGCGGCGATATCGGTGGTGCCGTTCGGGCGCATGGCGGCGACCGCGGAGACCGGCAAGGCGCGCTTGGCCGGATCGGTGATGACGCGGATCGCCGCCACCGGCAACTCGTGGGCGCGACCGACGGACGCGACGATGTGCGATTCCATATCGACCGCGATCGCGCCGGTCTTCAAATAAAGCGCGCGCTTCTCGTCGGGGTGGGCGATCGGCGCCGGCACACCGAGCAAGGCGCCGGAGACCGAATCCGGAATCGTTTGCAGCAATTTCTGCGACCATTCCCGGCTGATCGGCATGCGATTGGAGCCGGAAATGACTGCCGAGCCGACCACGCATGTTCCGGGCTGCAGTTGCGGGGCCAATCCGCCGGCCACGCCGAAGCTGATAATTCCCGGACAGCCGCGCATGAACGTGCGCGCTTCCACGATCGCCGCGGTGAGCTTGGCCGCGAGATTGCGGCCGTCCCCGCTGCAAATGACGTGGACCCCGGGTCCGGCAGCGATGCGCGCTTCAAACGCCAATCCAACGACGATGATCACGTTATCCCCGCTTCCACGTTTGCGCGACAGAGGCGTGCCGCACCCCTGCCGGCTTCTCCTTGCCGGCAGACCGGGCGCGACAGACAAGCATAGTGCTGCTTGATCGGGGTCAGCCCTTGGTCACGACTGGCGGCGGAGCCTTGCCCTTGCCGGTCTGCGCGCAGCCAGCGATGCTGAGCAGCGCAAGAATAACGGCCGTTCCGAGTGCAATCTTTTTCATGGGTAGTGCCCCCATAGTTGGTGGTGGTAGGAGGGTGGAGGATAGAAACAGGGAACCGTCTCCACTAGTGCTGAAAAGCCACAGTTCACACCCGATTCAATGTTGCCTACCGGCAAGAACGAGGATGATGCGAGAAATCCGCTATATGGCCGCTAAATGAAGCTATTCGCCCCGCTTGCGGTTATTTTGGGCTTGGCGCTTTTGACGGCTCTTGTCGCCTATTTCGGCTTTGCCTCGGTGTTGCAGGCTCTTGTCAGCTCGCGATGGGGTACGGCGCTGGTCATCGTCGCCCGGGCGATAGCGCTGGCAGCCGCGGGAATCGGCTGGTGGCTCCTGTTCACGCCGCTACGTCGGAGACCGTACGTTTTTGCCGGCCTGCGTTTCGTGCGCGAAGCGATCAATTCGCTATTTCCGTTCGTCGGCGTCGGCGGCGACATCATCGGCGCACGGCTTCTGGCGCAGTTCGGGGTTGCCACCAATGTGGCGATTGCCAGCGTCCTGATCGACATTTTCATTCAGGTCGTGTGTCTCCTGGTCTTTGTGGCGGCCGGGGTCGGCATCGTGCTCGATCTCGTCGGCACGCATCGGCTCACCACCGCCACCTATGTCATGTTGGCCGTCGCGCTGCCGGCCGTGAGCGGCTTTTTCCTCGCTTTGAACTTTGGCGCTTTTGAACCGTTCGTCCGCCGGCTCATTGCCTTCGGCGAAAAGCACGATTGGGCGGCATTCAACCATGTGGCCGATCTCGGCGGCCGACTGCAGCAGATTTGGCAAAATCACCGCGGCCTGTCGGCCTCGTTCCTGGTTCATCTCGCCGCGGTCTTTTTCGGGACCATCGAAGTCTGGATCGCCCTGTCCTTCATGAGTCATCCGGTCAGCCTGGCCCAGGCGGTCGCCATCGAAAGCCTTGGCCAAGGCAGCCGCGCCGCCGCCTTCGTGCTGCCGGGCGGGCTCGGCGTTCAGGACGGCGCGCTGATCGCCGCGTCCGCCATATTCGGCATTCCGGCGGAGGTTGCGCTCGCCATGGCACTGATCAAGCGGGTACCCGATCTGATCCTCGGCGTGCCCGCGCTGTTCGGGTGGCAGGCGCTGGAAGGAAAACGCCTATTCTCCCAAACCAATGGCGACGAAGCGAAAGCAAGCCACTGATGCAACCGGGCCTCGATTCCGCCGTTGGTCAAAGGTGCATGGACCGCCGTTGAGCAATATAGTCCATCGATAGTCCTTGGCTTGACGGGATAGGTTCGCAGGGCCCGCAGAGGTCAGCGTGTACGCGCTTTTTGCCAGTCTCACCGGTTGGGCGTCGGTCGTTTGCTATGCGGCGGCCGCGCTCGGCTGCGGTTATGCGCTGTTTGCCGCCTATGCGGCGCGCGCCTTTGGCCGCGACGCCAAGCCGCCGGCCGGGAATTGCCCGGCGGTCGCCATTCTCAAGCCGCTGCACGGCATTGAGCCGGATCTCTACGCGAATCTGGCCGGATTTTGCGTCCAGGATTATCCAAGCCCGGTGCAGATCGTATTCGGCGTCGACGATGCCGCCGACCCGGCCGTCGGCGTGGTGCGTAAACTCATCGCCGATTTTCCCGGTCGCGACCTGACCTTGGTGATCGACGGGCGGCGCCATGGCGAGAACCGCAAAGTCTCGAACTTGATCAACATGGCGCGGGAGGCACGTCACGACGTCCTGATCATCTCCGACAGCGACATCGTCGTCGCGCCCGATTATCTCAAGCAGATCGCCGCGGCCCTGGCGCAGCCGGGCGTCGGTCTCGTGACTTGCCTCTACCGCGGCGCCCCAGCCGCCGGCATCTGGTCGCGACTGAGCGCCGCGGCCATCGATTATCATTTCCTGCCCGATGTGCTGGCCGGATTGAAGCTCGGCCTTGCCGCGCCGTGCTTCGGCTCGACCATCGCGCTCCGCGCCAAGACGCTGGCGGCGATCGGCGGCTTTGCAGCGGTGGCCGACCAGTTGGCCGACGACTATGCGCTTGGCGCACTGGTGCGCGGGACCGGAAAAACCGTGGCGATCCCCAATCACATCGTCGGTCATGTTTGCGCCGAACAATCGGCGCGGGACCTGATCCGCCATGAATTGCGCTGGGCGCGGACGATCCGCTCGATCGATCCGGCGGGCTTTGCCGGGCTGGCGATCACCCACGCGCTGCCGCTCGCGCTCATCGGTCTCGTGCTCGGCGGCATCAACCCGGCCAGCCTGATCGTCGTCGCCGCGCTCGCCTGCCGCTTCGTTCTGCAGAGCGAGATCGATCGCGCCTTCGGTCTGCGCGGGGATGCGTTCTGGCTCGGGCCACTGCGCGATCTCCTCTCATTCGCCATTTTTGTGATGAGCTTCTTCGGCCGCGGCGTCGAATGGCGCGGCCACCGTTATGGCTTGCGCGCCGACAACAGACTTGCTTACTACGGCGAGGTCGAAACGTGATGCGGACATTGTTTCTCCAGGCGCCGTCGTTCGACGGCTTCGACGGCGGCGCCGGCTCGCGCTATCAGGCGCGCCGCGAAATCCGCTCGTTCTGGTACCCGACCTGGCTCGCCCAGCCGGCGGCTCTCGTCGAAGGCAGTAAGCTCATCGACGCGCCGCCGCACCGCACCAGGCTCGCCGCGGTGACGGCGCAGGCGCGCGACTACGACCTCGTGGTGCTGCATACCTCGGCGCCATCGTTTGCCTCCGACGTCGCCACCATCAAGGCGCTCAAGGAAGCCAACGGCGATCTGAAAATCGGCCTTGTCGGCGCCAAGGTCGCCGTCGACCCGGCCGGCAGCCTCAACGCCTCGCCGCTGATCGATTTCGCCGCCCGCAACGAGTTCGACTTCACCATCAAGGAAATCGCCGACGGACGGCCGTGGAGCGACATTGCCGGCCTGTCCTACCGCAATGCGGCCGGCATCATCATGCACAACGACGAGCGGGCGATCCTGGAGAACATGGACAGCCTGCCGTTCGTGACACCGGTCTATAAGCGCGACCTCGACATCAAGAACTATTTCATCGGCTACCTGAAGCATCCGTATCTGTCGATCTACACGGGGCGCGGCTGCAAATCGCGCTGCACCTTCTGCCTGTGGCCGCAGACCGTCGGCGGCCACCACTACCGCACCCGCTCGGTCGGTCACGTCATCGAGGAGATCGCCTGGGCGCAAAAGGCCTTCCCCGAGGTGAAGGAGTTCTTTTTCGACGACGATACTTTCACCGACGATCTGCCGCGCGCCGAGGCCATCGCCAAGGAATTGGCCAAGCTCGGCGTGACCTGGTCGTGCAACGCCAAGGCCAATGTGCCGCGCCAGACGCTGCAAGTGCTGCGCGACAACGGCTTGCGGCTCCTTTTGGTCGGCTACGAATCCGGCAATCAGCAGATCCTGCACAATATCAAGAAGGGCATGCGGATCGACGTCGCGCGCCGTTTCACCAGGGATTGCCACGAATTGGGCATCACCATTCACGGCACTTTCATCATGGGTTTGCCGGGCGAGACCAAGGAGACCATCGAAGAGACCATCCGCTTCGCCACCGAGATCAATCCGCATACCATCCAGGTTTCGCTCGCGGCGCCCTACCCCGGGACGTTCCTGTTCGATCAGGCGCTCAAGAACGGCTGGCTCGACGAGGCCAATGCCGAGCTCGTCAACGACGACGGCGTGCAGATCGCGCCGCTGCATTATCCGCATCTGACGCACACCGAGATTTTCGACTCGGTCGAGGACTTCTACCGGCGCTTCTATTTCCGCTCCGGCAAGATCGCCTCCATCGTCGGCGAGATGGTGCGCAGCCCGCAGATGATGAAGCGCCGGCTGCGCGAGGGCGTCGAGTTCTTCCAGTTCCTGCGCGAGCGCAGCGCCGCGCATTAGGCTTTCAAATACCCATACTCGCGGAACCAGGCGATGGCCTCGGCGATCGCCTCGCCATAGGGCCGCGCGGTGTAGCCGAGCTCGCGTTCGGCTTTGGCCGAGCTGAAGAACATATGATCCTTTGCCAGCTTTAGTCCGGTCGTGGTGACGAACGGTTCGCGCCCGGTGACATGCGCGATCGCTTCGGCCCCGTAAGCAATGGGAAAAATCAGCCGCCGCGGCAGCCGTATCTTCGGCGGCGCGCGGCCGACCTGGCGCGCGATTTCGCGCAGCATGTCGCCGAGGAGGACATTCTCGCCGCCGAGAATATAACGCTCGCCGATGCGCCCTTTGTGCAAGGCCGCGACGTGGCCGGCGGCGACGTCGTCGACATGAACGAGGTTGAGCCCGGTATCGACATAGGCCGGCATGCGCCCCGCCGCCGCCTCGATGATGATGCGCCCGGTCGGGGTGGGACGGACATCGCCCGGCCCGATCGGTGTCGACGGATTGACGATCACCGCCGGCAAGTTCCGCTTCGCCGCCATGGCCTCGACCAATCGCTCGGCCGCAACCTTGCTGTATTTGTAGGCGCCGACGGCGTCCGCCGGATCGAGCGGATGGGTCTCGTCGCTCGGCGCGCGATCAGGCAGTGACGCCAGCGTAGCGACGCTCGAGGTGTAGACCACGCGCTCGACGCCGGCGGAAAGCGCCGCATTCATCACATTGCGCGTGCCTTCGACATTGGTGCGCACGATATCGTCGGGGTGGCGCGCCCATAGCCGGTAATCCGCGGCGACATGAAACAGATAACGGACGCCGGTCATGGCGCGCCCGAGCGACGCGGCGTCCGAGATGTCGCCCTCGACGATCTGCAGCCGCGGATCGGCGAGATTGGTCCGCGAACTTGTCGGCCGAATAAGCGCGCGCACGGCTTCCCCGGACTGCAGCAACGATCGCGCCACCGCCGAACCGACAAAGCCGCTCGCCCCGGTGACCAGGATCATCCGTTCACCCCTTTCTCGCTCTTCAATAACCGGTATAGTTTGACGGGTGAACTCCTGCGCTGGGGGCATGCGGGGGACGAACGCGTCAGCGCCGCAAACGGCGCGACGCAGCACATCGGGAGGAAAACATGGGGAACATCAAAGTCACGATTGCGGGACTGCTTGCGGCCGGCGCGGTGCTGATCGCCGTGCCGGCGAACGCCGCCACGCTGAAAGTGCATGTCGATTCGTTCAAGAACGGCGGCACGGTGCCGAACAAATACGCCTTCTGCATCCCGGCGGCCTCCGGCCACACCGCCGGCGGCCAGAACATCAATCCGAGCATCTCGTGGTCGAAGGGGCCGAAGGGGACGAAATCCTACGCCGTCATTCTCTACGATACCAACTCGCCGGCGGAGCATCGCGAGCTGATGAACAAGGAAGGCGTGTCGATGACGGCCGACATCAAGCGCCACGACTTCTTCCATTGGGTGCTGGTCGATATTCCGGCGAGCGTCAGGTCGATCAAGGAGGGCGAGGATTCCAGCGCCCGCGTGCTGCACGGCAAACCGGCGGCGTCCAAGGTCGGCGTCAAGGGGCTCAACGACTACACCAAGGTGACGGCGGCGAACGACGCCATGAAGGGGCAATATTACGGCTATGACGGCCCCTGCCCGCCGTGGAACGACGACGTCGTGCATCACTATCACTTCACGGCTTACGCGCTCGGCGTCAAATCGCTCGATCTGCCGAAGGATTTCGACGGCCCGGCCGCGCAAGCCGCGATGAAGGGCAAGATCCTGGCGCAGGGCGAGGAGCTTGGCCTCTATACGCAAAATCCGGCCAAGGGGGCCAAGCCATAACATTCGTTGCGAGGACCCAAGCGAGGAAAAATGAAACTGCCGAGCCGCATGATCGACCTGTCGTCGCCGCTTGAAAACGAGACGGTCTACGATCCGCCGTTCATGCGGCCGAAGATCGAATACAAGAGCAACGCCGATACGGCGCCGCTCCTCTGCGAATTGTTTCCCGGCCTTCGCCGCGGGGATTTGCCGGACGGCGAAGGCTGGGCAATCGAGAACGTCCAGCTTGCCACGCATAACGGCACGCATATGGACGCGCCGATCCACTTCCAGTCGCATTCGATCGACGGCGCGCCGATGATGACCATCGACCAGGTGCCGCTCGACTGGTTCTTCCGCCCCGGCGTCAAGCTCGACTTCCGCAAAATGGCGGACGGCCATGTGGTGACGGCTGCCGAGGTCGAGGTCGAGCTGCAACGCATCGGCCATGAACTGAAACCCTTCGACATCGTGCTGGTCAATACGCGGGCGTCCGAATGCATCGGCACCGACGACTATCTCACCGCCGGCATCGGCATGGGCCGCGAGGCGACGCTTTATCTGACGTCGCGCGGCGTGCGTGTCACCGGCATCGACGCCTGGGGCTGGGACGCGCCCTTCGTGCACACGCGCAAGCGCTGGCTGGAGACGCATGACCCGTCGATCATCTGGGAGGGCCACAAGGCCGGCCGCGAGATTCCCTATTGCCACATGGAGAAGCTGCAAAACCTCGAACAGCTCCCGGCCGACGGCTTCACCGTCGCCTGCTTCCCCTACAAGATCAAAGCCGCTTCCGGCGGCTGGACCCGGGCGGTGGCGCTGTTCGATTAGCTTCATCCTGCTCTTTCGTGCTGACGTACATGGGCGATGAAGAATTCCTGTGCACGCGACGCTTGCGCGCTCCTTCTCCCCGCGCGCGGGGAGAAGGTCGGGATGAGGGGGTCTCTCCGCTGGGCTCGGACTACAGCGCTCAGAACTCGCGGAGAGGCCCCCTCACCCTCGCTTCGCTCGACCTCCCCGCGCGGCGGGGAGAGGTGTAATGCGATCTCGTTCTCGCGATGCGCCTTTGCATCCGAGGTTTGCTTCACGCTTTAAGAAAGCCCTTCGTGCCTCCCTTATTAGAAGGGAGGCGGAGCGCCGAACGGCGCACCACGGGTTCCGCCCGCCGCAGAAAAAAGAACGCCCGCTGCGATGCGGCGCGCGCTACGTTCGCCCCCTGCCCCGCATTGGCGCGGGACTAAAACAGAGGCGGCGCGCTCGCCTTTCGGCGCCCCACCGCGGCTATTTCGCCGAGGGCCTGACCTCGAACTCGGTTCCGGGCCGCGCTTCCTGGAATCACCGGATCCAAACGGGAGGACCCTCTCCGGCACCAGTGCAGCCAGCACCTGGCAGTCCGGTCACGCGCCGGACGGTCGATGCCCGAAACCGCCCGGATCGAGGTTACAAGCCCCATCCGGGAACCGCGCCCGCCCCATCGATCGGCTGTCACCGGTCGACGTCCCTTCGATGGGCGAGCTTGCCCCATGTATCCGTAACAAGGACGACTGTCAAGGCCTCGTCACGTCAATTGTGACTATTTTCTGCGGCCGCCGAACGACCCTATTGAAGCCGCGTCCGATCGCGCTAGATAGAGTGCCATGGGCCCGGTCTCCCTCCTCCTCAACATCCTCTGGATCGTCTTCGGCGGCGCCTGGATGGCGCTCGCCTGGGTGATTGCCGCCGTCATCATGGCGATCACCATCATCGGCCTGCCCTGGGCCTGGGCGGCGCTGAATATCGCCTCCTACACGCTGCTGCCGTTCGGGCGGAAAGCGGTGTCGCGCGCTGACTATTCCGGCCGCCACGATATCGGCACCGGGCTCCTCGGCTTTGCCGGCAATCTGATCTGGCTCGTGCTCGCCGGCTGGTGGCTGGCGCTCGGCCATCTCATCACCGCGATCCTGTTGGCGGTCACCATCATCGGCATCCCGTTCGCCTGGGCGCATCTGAAACTCGCCGGCATCGCGCTGTGGCCGATCGGCAAGGAGATCGTGCCGGCGGATACGGCGCCGCGGTGGCCGGGGACGGGGACGTGATGCATTAATCGGTGTAGCGTTAAGCGGTGTAGGGTGGGCAAAGGCGCGAAGCGCCGTGCCCACCAAACCGTGACGGCAAACTCGCATGTCTCGCTATCGTCGACTTAAGATCGAAGGTGGGGCGTTTTTCTTCACGCTCGCACTCGCCGCCCGCGGCAGCGATCTATTGGTCCAACACATCGAACGGCTGCGGGGCGCCTACACCGAGGTAGAAAAGCGACATCCGTTCGAGACTGTAGCCATCTGCATCCTGCCTGATCACATCCATGCGCTGTGGCAACTGCCGGACAGCGACGCCGATTACGCCTCGCGCTGGAGCCTGATCAAGTCCGGTTTTTCACGCGGCCTTTCGCCGGCGGAACGCTCAATGAGCAAGATACGGAAAAGAGAAAAGGGCATCTGGCAACGCCGCTACTGGGAACATGCCATCCGTAACGACGCCGATTTCGAGCGCCACATCGATTACATCCACTACAATCCGGTGAAACACGGGCTGGTGACGCGCGTCGCCGACTGGCCGTTCAGCAGCTTCCACCGCTATGTTGCCCAGGACATCCTGCCCCGCGATTGGGCGGGAGACGCGAGGTTGTCCGGGCGGTTCGGAGAATGAACGCGTGGGCTTCGCTGCGCTCAGCCCACCCTACATTTTCGCAGCGACACCTTATTATCGTTAAACGCGGCGCCGCCGAACGGCGCCGGTGAGCGCGTCGATGCCGCGGCCGCCGGCATAGGCCGAATTCGACAGCTAAGCGTCGCGGTCGACCTCGTCCTTCCACGGCAATTGCTCGAAGGGCGGCTGGTAGCCGCGGGCGCGGTAGCGCTCTTCCGACAGGTCGAGCTCCTGCGCCTCATCGTATTTGACGTGGGCGCTGTGTTGCGTGCCCCAGCCGTTGCGTTCGCGATAAAGGCCACGTGGTTCCATCGCCGCACGATACAGCTCGGCATGCTCCGGCGCCATCCTGACCGCAAGCGACGAGCCGCGGCTTGGCTGCCTGCGCCGGGCCGCGCCCTGCCGGCGGCAGACTTCGGCCGCCGCTCTCTGTTAGTATACGCCGTTGTCCCGCAGCGAGAGGACACTCCCATGGCCGGAAAACAGCGCGACGATTGGACGAATGAAGACCGCTTTGGCAGGCAGGATGCGGAAAAATCCAGCGCCTGGTCCTCACTGATCGTGGTCGGCGTCGTGGCCGTTATTGTTGGACTGGTCTATTTTTTCTTCAGGTAACTCGGCTGCGGATCACCTCGATATGCGCCGAGCATTTGCATTTCAGTGCTGCCGATCCTGAAGACGCTCGGAAACGCCGCGGCTTGATCTAAATCAACGCGCTAATGGCGGCGCGGACATAGTTGTCACCTTCATCGTCGGCCGCCGTGCGCCCTAAAGAGCAAGCATCGCGGGTGGAGGTTCTCATGCTTCGATCCTGCTTGTGGGCTGCCGCAATAAGCACAAGCCTCGTGGCGTTGCAGCCTACGCAGTCCGTCATTGCCGCCGCATCCGCACCGGGCACCGCGGCGACGGCCGGCGCGATGACGGCAGGTGAAGCCGGCAACGCCTTACCGGCCCTGCAACTCGCCGCCGGAGGCGGCGGCAGGGGCGGCGGCGGAGGCGGTCGAGGTGGCGGCGGAGGCTTCGGCGGCGGCAGAGGTTTCGGAGGCGGCGGCGGAATGCGCGCCATAGGCCCCGCAGGCGGCACGTTCCGTGCCGTGACTCCCGGGGTGGCCGGCCCTCGCTTCGCCACTCCCGGCGTCGCCGGCTCTCAGTTCGCGACACCCCGCACAGCCGGCCCTCGGTTCGTGAGGCCGCAAGGCCCGGCGACCATCAGGCCGGGGATGGTGCCGGGCGCGCGCGGTGTATATGCGCGCCG
This sequence comes from uncultured Alphaproteobacteria bacterium, assembly GCA_963791925.1. Classification (GTDB taxonomy): domain Bacteria; phylum Pseudomonadota; class Alphaproteobacteria; order Rhizobiales; family Xanthobacteraceae; genus BOG-931. The sequence continues at coordinate 374,834 of CAWBUA010000001.1, forward strand.
CGGCGTGCCGCATCCTTCAGGAGCGCATTATCCGCGCTATCGCTACCGGCACCGCGGCTATCCCTATTACTATGGCGGCTGGTGGTATGCCTCGCCGTGGTGGATCGACAACGGGCCGTATTACTACGGCGGCGGCGACTGCGAGTATTGGTCCAACTTTTGCGCTTCGCAGTGGGGCTACGACAGCGGCACCTATTATAGCTGCATGAGCTATTACGGCTGCGACTGACGCAACCGCAATGGAGCGACGACAGTGATCAAATGGCTGATCATTGCTGGCTCGATTGCCGGGTCGAGCGCGCGGGCATCGGCTCTCAATGCGGGCTAAGCTTCCCGCTTCCGCAGCCACACTTTGTTATCGTGGAACGCGGCGCCGCCGAACGGGGCGATGGAGTCGGCGCCGGTGAGCGTGTTGATGCCGCGGCCGTCGGGATAGGCGGAATTCGGCCAGATCAATTCGGCGATGAGAACGCCGCGGCGCACGCCGTCGAACAGTCGCGCACGCAGCCGCACTTCGCCGCGGCGGTTGCCGAGCACCACAAGATCGCCGCCGGCGATGGCGAGCGGGCCGGCGTCGTCGGGATGGATCATCACTTCCGGCCGCCGCTCGCGCGCGAGCGAGGTCGGCGTCTCGGTGAAGGTCGAATTGAGAAAGCCGCGCGCCGGCGAGGTGGCGAGCCGGAACGGATGCTCATCGTCGGCCTCCTCGATGACGTCCCAGTGGTCGGGCAGGTGCGGCAGCGGGCGGCGCAATTCGTCGCGATGCCAGCGCTGGAACGGCACGGCCGGCCAGTCCGGCTTGAAATGGAATTTCTTGTCCGGGTAGGCGAAGCCGTCGAGATAATGCGCCTTGGCGAAATCGGGCTGGCAGTCGATCCAGCGGTTCCTTTCGAGCTCGGCGAGCGTGCCCCAGCCGGATTGTTGCAAGCTGATGTCGATCAGCTCGCGCGGCGTCATGGCAAAGCCCGGATGGTTGGCGCCGAGGCGCTTTGCCAGCGCGCAAATCACCTCGTGGTTGGAGCGGCATTGCCCGGGCGGCTCGATCAGCTTCGGCCCGAGCAGAATGTATTGGCTGCCGCCGGCGGTATAGAAATCGTCGTGCTCGACGAACATGGTCGCCGGCAGCACGATATCGGCGGCCTTGGCGGTGTCGGTCATGAATTGCTCGTGCACGGCGACAAACAGATCATCACGCGCAAAGCCGCGCTTGACCACTTCCTGATCCGGCGCGACCGACAGCGGATTGGTGTTCTGGATCAGCATCGCGTCGACCGGCGGGCCGCCGATCAGCGCTTCCTTGTCGCCGGTCAGAATCGCGCCGATGCGCGACTGGTCGAGCATGCGGATTTTTGGGTCGCGCAGATCAGCGCCTTCGATCACACTGTTGTTGAGATGAAAGACGCCGCCGTTGTTGTGGAAGGCGCCGCCGCCTTCAAGCTGCCAGGCGCCGGTGACGGCGGCGATGCAGCTTGCGGCGTGCATGTTCACCGCGCCGTTGCGCGAGCGCGAAAAGCCGTAGCCGAGCCGGAAAAACGTGCGCTTGTTGTCGCCAACCAGCCGCGCGAAGGCCTCGATGGTTTCGGCCGGACAGCCGGCGATGCGCGATGCCCAGGCCGGATCGCGCGTACGCACATGCGCGGCAAGCTCGTGCGGCGCGTCGGTGTAGCGCTCCAGATAATCCCAGTCGGCCTTGCCGTCGCGGAACAGGCAATGCATCACCGCGCAGGCGAGCGCACCGTCGGTGCCGGGCCGGATCAGCACCGGCAGGTCGGCCTGCTTCATCGTATCGTTCATATAGACGTCGACGACGACGATTTTGGCGCCGCGCTCTTTGCGGGCGCGCGTCGCGTGCGTCATCACATTGACCTGGGTGTTCACCGCATTGGTGCCCCAGATCACGACCACGTCGGACTTCGCCATTTCGCGCGGATCGGCGCCGGCAAGCTTGCCGGTGCCGGCGATGAAGCCGGTGAAGGCCGGATTGACGCAAATGGTCGAGAAGAAGCCGGAATATTTCTTGGCGTGGCGCAGGCGATGAATGCCGTCGCGCATGACGTAGCCCATGGTGCCGGCATAGAGGTAAGGCCAAATCGCCTCGGAGCCGTGGCGCGCTTCGGCGCGAGTGAAGGCTTCGGCGACGAGATCGAGCGCGTCGTCCCAGGAGATCGGCGCGAATTGCCCGGAGCCTTTGGCGCCGGTGCGGCGCAGCGGATGCTTAAGCCGGTCGGGATGATGCACGCGCTCGGCGTAGCGCGCGACCTTGGCGCAGATCACGCCGGCGGTATAGGCATTGTCGGCTGAGCCGCGCACCCGGCCGATGGTGTGCGCGTCGAAGATTTCGACTTCGAGCGCGCAGGTCGAGGGGCAATCGTGCGGACAGGCCGAGGCGGCGATGCTTTGCGGGCGGACGGCCTGGTTCATATACGTATTTTACCGGATTTCGCGTTGCGGCTCCATTGGAACCGCGCAGCCTGGTGTCAAAGCCTTCACGTTACAGGCGATTCGGCAGCGCTGCCGGTGCCGGATGCCAGCAGCCTGCCGCTTTTCCGGGCGGTGTTGCGGCGCGGTTACACTCATAGCGACGTGGAGATGGTAGTGCCAGAGGACGTCAGGCGTTGATGCCGGAGGAGTTTAGTATGCGCAGATTATTTGTTGTTGTTGCAATGGTGGCTGCGGCTGGCGCCGCGCATGGCGCCGATCTGGCAAGACCGATTCCCACCAAAGCGCCGCCGGCTGCGGTGGCGGCGCCGTTCTCGTGGACCGGCGGCTATGTGGGCCTCAATGGCGGGGTCGATTGGGAAAACACCCAAACCAACTACAGCTATTCCTCCATACCCGCGCCGGCGCCTCCCGGCTTTGAGGATATCTTTGGTCCCGGCGGCCCGCTGAACGTTGGCGGCACGTCGGCCGTCAACAGCGCGATCGTGTCCGGGTTTCTTCCCGTCAGCCTTGGCAGACACTCCGACGCCGTCGGAATGTTCGGCGCCCAATGGGGCTACAACTATCAAATCCAGCAATACGTCGTCGGCCTGGAAGCCGATCTGGACTGGGTCGGCGGCAAGAAGACCACGACCTTCACCGCGCCGGCCAACGGCATCATCACCAACACCGACACGCAAACCGCCGGGCTGGAGTGGTTGGGGACGGTTCGCGCCAGACTGGGATACGCCGTCGATCGCAACCTGTTCTTCGTGACCGGCGGCCTTGCCTACGGCGAAGTCAAAGCGTCCAGCACGGGGACCGGTTTCGACGGCTTCGGCACCGACACCTATAGCGGCAGCGCGTCGGGCTGGCGCGCCGGCTATGCGGTTGGCGGCGGATATGAGTACGCCTTCACCAACAACCTGACCGGCAAGATCGAATACCTCTATTACGATCTTGGAACCGTGAATTACGCGGTCGCGGCGGCGAACGCCTTCACCGCCGGCGAAGGCCTTTTCATAAACGCCAGCCAGAAGTTCGACGGCAACGTGCTCCGGCTGGGCTTGAACTGGAAATATTGAGCGATCCAAGCGTCAGCATGCACCGCCACCGCGGCGCCATCTGACGCAACGGCATCGGGATACGCTCCGGCTGCGTTTGTTTGAGCATCTTTCCGCTTTTGCGGGATATGCTCTACAGCCTGGCGCGCAGCCGGCGCGCCGCCTCGACCATGGCTTTCAGCTTTTGGTGCGCCAGTTCCCGGCTGATGGTCATCAAGCCGCAATCGGGCGCGAGCCACACTTGCCGGGGATCGAGCCAGTCGAGCGCTTGCGCGATCCGGCGCTCGATCGCATCGGCCGTGGGCGCCGGCGAATCGCCGGGATCGACACAGCCGAACATGACGATGCGGTCGCCGCAGAGTTTCAGCACCGCCGGGTCGAAATCGCTCCTGCCGAATTCGACGGTAAAGCCGCCGATGCGCGTCTGCATGAGCCGCGGGATGAGGTCGTCGTATTTGTATTGATGCTGCCGCTCGCCGGCGCCGGGATAGCCGTAACACAGATGCACCACGGTCGGCACCGTGATGCCGTCAAGGCAGCGGTCGAGCGCTTTGGCGCCGTAAGCCGCGACCTTGTCGTGATAGCGGGTCATCGCCGGCTCGTCGATCTGCAGCACCGCGCAGCCGGCGGCCTGCAGGTCGCGGAGTTCGCCGTTGATCGCGGCCGCGGCGTCGAGGGCAAGCTCGGCCTCGTCGGCGTAGAATTCGTTGAGCGCGCTGTCGGCGACCGTCATCGGCCCCGGCACCGCCATTTTCAGCCGCCGTGCGGTATGCGCCTTGGCGGCGACGAGATCGGCGACCGAAGCCGGTCCGCGGCGCACGATCTTGCCGGCGATGCGCGGCACCAGGCGGTCGGCGGCGCGATTGCGGTAGACCGGCTTGACGGCGAGATTGCGCGTGTCGATGCCGTCCCAGGCGCCGGCGATATGAAAGATGAAATGCGTGCGTCGCATCTCGCCGTCGGTCAGAATATCGAGGCCAAGCTCCTCCTGCTCGCGCAAGACCACGACGGTCGCGTCGTCGAGCGCCTCCTTGAGCGGATCGCCGGACATGCGGAAGGTGACTTGGTTGCGCGCGGTCTCCGCCAGCCACGCCGGGCGCGGAAAGCTGCCGACGCTGGTGGTCGCGAGCGGAGGCAATGACATGGCGGTCCTGCTATGGTCGGTTGAACTCGGCACCGATCGACGATAGCACAGCCAAGAAAAGCGATAAGAAAAACGACAGGAAAATCGACAGGGAGGATGTGTCATGAAAGCCGCCGTGGTCGGCGAGACGGGAGCGGAGATCCGTGAGCTGCCGAAGCCCGAGCCGAAGCCGAACGAAGTCCTCATCCGGGTGCGGGCCTCGAGCCTCAACCGCGCCGATCTCATCGTCGCCTCGGGCCATCAGCACGGCAGTGTCGGCGGCGTGGGCGCGCGGCTCGGGCTGGAATGTTCCGGCGAGGTCGAGGCGGTCGGCGGCGAGGTCAATGGCCTCAAGCCCGGCGACCGCGTCATGGGCTCGGCGCCGGGCGGCTTCGCCGAATTCGTCGCCACCGATGCCGGGCGCGTGCATCGCATTCCCGCCAACAACATGACCTTCGAGCAGGCGGCGTGCTTTCCGGTGGCGCTGCAGACCATGCACAACGCGGTGGTCACCGCCGGGCGCTTGCAGCGCGGCGAGACGTTTCTGATGCAGGGCGGCAGCGCCGGCATGGGGCTGATGGGCATGCAGATCGCCAAATTCATGGGCGCGGCGCTGGTCATCGGCACTTCGACCAATGCCGCGCGGCGGGCGCGGCTCAATGAATACGGCGCCGACCTGGCGCTCGATACGAGCGACGCCGATTGGCCGGCGGCGGTGAAGCAGGCGACCGGCGGCAACGGCGTCGACCTCATCGTCGATCTGATCTCCGCCGGCGTGATGAACGGCAATCTCGAAGCGACCAAGATCCTCGGCCGCATCGTCAATGTCGGGCGGCTCGGCGGCAACAAAGGCGAGTTCGATTTCGACAAGCATGCGCTCAAGCGCATCGATTATATCGGCGTCACCTTCCGCACCCGCAGCGCCGAAGAGGTGCGCGAGATCAATCGCCGCCTGCGCGCCGATCTGTGGCCGGCGCTGGAACAAGGCAAGCTCAGCTTGCCGATCTACAAGACCTATCCGCTCGCAGAGATCGCCGCCGCGCTTGCCGTGATGCGCGCGAACCAGCATTTCGGCAAGATCGTCATCACGATGTCATAAACACAACAGGGCAATTCCCGGCTTGCGGGCCGCAAGCGCGTTCGGCATAAATTTGTCATGACTGATTCGGCGAAGGGCTACGCGCCGATCCTGGCGGCAGGGGGCATCGTCCTGCGCGGAGAGGCGCGGCCGCGCATCGCCGTGGTGCGGTTGCGGCGGGAAAAAGCGTGGGTGCTGCCGAAAGGCAAGCTGATGCCGCGCGAGCGCGCGCATGTCGCCGCCAAGCGCGAGGTGCTGGAAGAGACCGGCTACGACGTGTCGATCCACGAATTCCTCGGTTCCATGTCCTACATGGTCGAGGGCCGCATCAAGATCGTGCAGTTCTGGCTGATGCGCACCGAGGGGCCGCCGGTGCGCGAACTGATGGGCGACGTCAAGGCGGTCAAATTCCTGACGCTCAAGCAGGCGGTCGAGACGCTCTCCCGGCCGCATGAAAAAGTCTTTCTCACCCATGTCGGCCCGATCGCGCTCAACCACGCCAAGAAGTTCGTGCGCGGCAAATCCCGGCGGCGCACGGTCAGCGGCCGGCGCAGCCGCAGCGTTCCGGCCACGCCGGTCGAGCACGTGATCGCGCTCGACTACGGCAAGACCACGCCGAGCGCGGTGCGGGCGCTGGGCAACTGGATCGGCCGCTCGGCGCACGCTCTGGCGCGCAAGGCGGGCTGACCCGGCGCCAGACGGTCACGCCTCCTCCGGCGTGACGTCGTGCAAGAGGCTGTAATCGAGCAACAGCCGGCCGTCGGGCGACAAGCTGGTGATATCCCGGTACCGGTGATTCCAGCGGATGTCGCCGTGCGCATAGATGTGCCGGGCATAAAGATGCTGCGCGGAATTGTCGTCGACGCCGCTGAGATTGAGCACCAGCGCGCCCTCGATCGCGGCGAGATCCGCGGCGGCGACGCCATGCAGCGGACTGTCCTTGTCGATGACGTGAAAAATCGTCCAGCTCAGCGCAAACATCGGATGCTCGCCGCGCTCGAGCTTGAGCTCATAGAAGCGGCGCAGCCGGTCGCCCTTGCTGACGTTTTCCAGGCCTAACAGCCAGAGCCGGGCCGTGGCCTGCGAGATGGTGTTGTGCCGTTCGTTGGCGACCCGGATCATCAGCGCCTTCTGACCCAGATAGCGGCCAACGATGGGATGGCGGGCGAAGACGAAGCGGGCGCGCGGCCGCGAGAAGCGCGCGAAGATCAGTCCGGTCATCACCGCGAGGAACGACATGCCGGTGAAGATTTCGACCGTGGCGACGATATGCCCGTAGTCGGTCTGCGGGTGCATGTCGCCGTAGCCGACGGTGGCGAGCGTCTCGATCGAGAAATAGAGAAGATTGAGCGGCAGCGGGATGGCGGGGTTGACGTTGGCGATCGGATCGTTGCCGAGCCAGAAGACGAAGGCAAACACGGCATTGAGAACGAAGAAGATCGCCGCCGCGCTGCCGAAGAACACCGGCCAATGCACCGTCATCGAGCGGTGATAGAGGTCGGTCCAGAAGCCCTCCGCCAAGCCGCGGGTCTCGACGTCGCGGGCGCCGATGTGAACGACATGCGTGCGCGTCTGCGCCCGCAGCCTGGTCCGCTTTTTCGCCGCCTTGGCCAATGTTCCGGTTTCTTCCTAAGCGAGCGCCTTGACCGCCGCCGCATTCTTCAGCCGGCCGTAAACCTTCAGGGCGTTGCCGGCGAAGATCTTGGCGCGGTCGGCGTCGCTGATCGGCGTCTTGTCGATATAGCGCTTGGTATCGTCGAAGCCGAAGCCGGTCTTCGGGTCGTTGCCCTTGACCGCGCCGACCATCTCCGAGGCGAACAGAATGTTGTCGACCGGCACCACCTTGGTGAGCAGATCGATGCCGGGCTGGTGATAGACACAGGTATCGAAGAAAATATTCTCTCCCATGATCTCGTTGAGTTCCGGCTTGCCGTTGTTCAGCGCGATGCCGCGGAAGCGGCCCCAATGGAACGGCACCGCGCCGCCGCCGTGCGGAATGATGAATTTCAGCTTGGGGAACGTCTTGAACAGGTCGGACAAGAGCACCTGCATGAACACCATGGTGTCGGCGTTGAGATAATACGAGCCGGTGGTGTGCATCGCCGGATTGCAGCAGCCGGAGACGTGGATCATGCACGGCACGTCGAGCTCGATCATCTTCTCGTAGAGCGGAAACCAGGATTTGTCGGTCATCGGCGGCGAATTGAAATAGCCGCCGGACGGGTCCGGATTGAGGTTGCAGCCGACAAAGCCCATCTTGACGCAGCGCTCGAGCTCGGCGGCGGAATGCGCGGGGTCGGCGCCCGGCGACTGCGGCAGCTGACACACGCCGATGAAGTTCTTCGGGAACAGCGACACGACGCGCGCGATCAGGTCGTTGCAGAGCTGCGACCATTCCAGGCTCACGCTCTCGTCGCCGACGTGATGGCCCATGCCGGAGGCGCGCGGCGAGAAGATGGTCAGATCGGTGCCGCGCTCGCGCTGCAGCTTGAGCTGGTTACCCTCGATCGATTCGCGGATCTCGTCGTCCGACATTTTCAAGGACGCGCGCGACGGCATCGCCGTCTTGTCCTTGGCGTTGGCGGCCGCGGTTTGTTCTTTACGGAAGCGATGCAGGTCCTTGGGCTCGGTGGTGTAGTGGCCGTGGCAATCGATGATCATGAGTGGGCGCCATGCAAGGGTTCAAGGGAAGGCCGGATGCTACGGGTCACGGCGCGATTGTCAAACCGGGCAGGCGTCGTGCATCAGACCGATCGCATGGCGGCCTTGATCGATTGCCGGCGGGTTTATCGATTTGGCGCGGGCCCGGCGGTTCCTCGCAATGACGAAAAAGACAGGCTAGGATGCCGCCCGCATTGAAGGGAGACTTAAGGGATGGCTGAACTACCGCGGCTCAACGGCGTGATCGGCGCGCTGGAAAAGGGCCAACACGCGCTGGTGACGTTTTCGCCGGCCGACGTCGAGGCGGCGATTGCGCTCGCCACCGCGAAATATGACGGCGTGTTCTACGAGATGGAGCACAATGCTTACGACATCCGCGCCTTCCGCGACTGCCTGCAATACATGCTCAACCGCGGCCAGATCGCGAAATCCGGCTCGGTGGCGCCGGCGGTGACGCCGCATGTGCGCATCCCGCCGAACGGCGGCGAGAAGGCGCAGTTTCACGCCAAACAGGTGCTCGATCTCGGCGCCTACGGCATCATCTGGCCGCATATCAGCAATGTCGAGCAGGCCTATAACGCGGTCGCCGCCTGCCGTTATCCGCGGCTCAAAAACAAGCCGCTTTACGAGCCGGCCGGCATTCGCGGCGACGGCCCCACCCAAGCGGTGCGCTATTGGGGCGTCACCCAGCAGGACTATTACGAGCGCGCCGACGTGTGGCCGCTCAATCCCAAGGGCGAGATATTCGTCATCCTGATGATCGAGGACACCGAGGGCATCAACAACTTAAAAGACATCCTAAAAAACGTGCCCGGCATCGGCGCCATTCTGATCGGCGAAGGCGACCTGTCGCAGGAGCTCGGCTATCCGCGCCAGTACGAGCACAAAGTCGTGCTCGAGGCGATGGCGCAGATCGTCAACACCTGCAAGGAGGCGGGCGTCGTCGTCGGCCATCCCCATGTCGAGACGCACAATGCCGAGCGCATCGTCAAGGAGGGCTACCGCTTCCTGATGGCCGCGCCGGTGCGCTCCTACGGCCACCTCGACGCCGCGCGCAAATTTGCCGGCAGGACCTGAGCGTCCTCGGCCGTGACATGCGGCCCGCGGCGCGAGGATCGCGGGCCGGCAAGCGAACACGCGCCATTTCCGGCCGGCCCGCGCGTCGGGGCGGCGCGCCGTGACCGTCTTTCGCAAGGCGTGAAAAGCTGCCACAAGCTCCCTTCGGACGCGAGGCGGGGGCGATGGGGCCGGTCGATCTTTTCGCCATGGTGCTGGCGCTGGCCGTGCTGATCGGCTGCGTCAACCACATCTGGGCCAAATTGCCGCCGGCGATCGGCATGCTCGTCGGCTCGCTTCTGGTCTCGCTATTGATCGTCGCCAGCGACCGCATGCTGCATCTGCATGTCATGCACTGGTTCCGCGGCACGCTCGGCGCCGCCGATCTGCCGCATCTGTTTCTCGACGGCGCGCTGGCGCTGCTGTTGTTCGCCGGCAGCCTGCACGTCGACGTCGGCGAGTTGAACCGGCGGCGCGGCGTCATTCTCTTGCTCGCCACGGTGAGCGTGATCCTGTCCACGGCTGTTTTCGGGGCCGGCCTGTGGGCGCTGCTGGGCCTCGGCGCCGCGGTGCCGCTGGCGTGGTGTCTCCTGCTCGGCGCGATCCTCGCCCCGACCGACGCGGTGGTGGTCGAAAGCCTGCTGCGCCGCGCCGGCCTCCCCGCCAGCCTGCGCGCGGCAATCGTCGGCGAAAGCCTGTTCAACGACGGCGCCGGCGTCGTGCTGTTTCTGCTGGCGCTCGGCGTGACGCAAGGCGGCGCCATTCACATCGGCCACAGCCATGTGCTGATCGCGCTCGTGCGCGAGATCGGCGGCGGCGCGCTGCTTGGCATCATTGCCGGCTGGCTCGCGGCGCTCTTGCTGCGGCGGATCAACGACGACGGCCTGCAGCTTTTGATTTCGCTGGCGCTGGTGCTCGGCTGCTACCGGCTCGCGATTCTCGCCGAACTGTCGGGGCCCATCGCGGTGGTCGCGGCCGGGCTCTGCCTCGGCTCGCCGTCGCCGCGGTTCGGCATGAGCCCGGAAACGCGCTCGGTGCTGATCGGCTTCTGGTCGCCGCTCAACCAGATCCTGAACACCATGCTGTTCCTGCTGATGGGCCTGCAGATCCTCGGCCTCATCGTGACGCCGATCGAGTTCGTGCCGATCGTATTTGCCATCCCGCTCGCCATCGTCTCGCGTCTCGTCAGCGTCGCCGTTCCGGTGGCGCTGACCGGCGACAGGATTCACGAAAAGTGGCGCGCCACCATCATCCTGACCTGGGCGGGAATGCGCGGCGGCATTTCGATCGCGCTGGCGCTGACGTTGCCGGATTCGCCATGGCGCACGCAGCTCCTTGTCGTAACCTATGCCGTGGTCGTTTTCACCGTCGTGGTGCAGGGCCTGACGTTTTCACACGTGCTGCATGGCGCCTACGGCGGCAGCAAGAGCCTGGCGGACCGGATTTGAGATTTCAACTCCGCTCGTCCCCCGCGGATGCCGGGACCCGGCCCGTCTTGGATGCGAAGCTGGATTCCCGCTTTCGCGGGAATGAGCGGCGGGTTGTTCAAGCGCAAGCAGCCATGCTTTACGAGCCCGACGCGCTGGTTTTTGTCTTCGGCCGCCCGGCGCTTTCCTCTTTCAGATAGGCGATGATGTCGCGGCGCGCGGTCCGTTCCAGGACGCGAACCGGCATTTTTACGCCGGGAATGAATTGCTGCGGCCCGGTGAGCCAGCGGTCGAGATTGGCTGCCGTCCAAGTCAGTCCGGCGCCCTTGAGCGCCGGCGAATAGGGGTAGCCGGCGATCATGCCGGCCTTGCGGCCGAAGACGCCGCCGAGCATCGGGCCGAACTTGTTGGCGTCGAGCGCGTGGCAGGCGGTGCAGCGTTCGCTGAACAGTTTCTGGCCGTGGGCGGCGTCCGGCGCCGCATCGGCAAGGAAGCGCGACAGATCGCGGGCGTTGGCGGGATTGGCCGAGCGGAAGAATGTATAGCCGAGCGTGATGGTATCGATGTCGCGTAGCTCCGGATCCTTGCCGTAGGCCGGATCGACAAAGAACACCACCGGCATGTCGACCTTCTGATGCGGATCGAGCCGCTCCTCGGTGAAACAGAAGCACTGGATCTTGTTGAAATAGATGCCGGTCTGCAGCGGCGTGACGTTGAACGTGGCGTGGCCGACGATCGGCTCGTTGCTGGTATTCTCGGCGGAGAAATAGACGAGCTTCTGCTCGCCGAGATGAACCTTCACCGCGCGCTGCTCCGGCATGAAACGCCACGGCAGGCCCGGCTCGACATTGCTGTCGAACTGCACCGTCACCATCCGCTTGGCGACGGCCGCGGTGTCCTCGTTGACGCGCTGCGTGGTGCCGCCGAGACCGGTGGCGCCGCAAAACAAGCGATAGAGCTGGGGCGAATAGGCGACCAGTCCGAGCATGACCGCGATCACGCCCAGACAGGGCACGATAACCCGCAAGTTCTTGCGCTGCGTGGTATTCATTACTCGTTCCAGACGCTTTGCGGCATCAACGGCCCCGTTTCACGAGGGGCTTGCGGCTCCATAATGGCGAGAAAGCGATGCCGGCATGCGGCGTTTTGTCCGCCGCCGCATGAATTGCGCACGTGGCGCCGGCTGCGACCCGACGACTCACGCGGGGGGATGCGATAAAACCATACGCGCGATCGGCCGCGCTTTAGAAATTTGCCGCGCGCCTCGGCGGCGGCGGCGCCTTGCCTTTCGGCAGGTCGAACATGCCGCTCGGCAGCGTCTCGAGAAAAGTCAGGACCTCGGCGGTCTTCACCACGTCGGCGTATTTGGCGTTCATGTCGCAGAGATTGATGGCGTGGCTCGCCTGCGAGCGATCGAAGCAGCCCTCCTCGGCGAGCGCGATGCGGTAGTTGAGGCTGAAAGCGTCGAGCACGGTCGCGCGCACGCAGCCCGATGTCGTGGTGCCGGTGACGATGACGCTGTCGCAGCCGAGCAAGGTCAGATAGCTCGCCATGTTGGTGCCGAAGAAGCCGGACGGCTTCTGCTTGAGCACGATGATGTCCTGCGGCGAGGGCGCGATCGGGGTGACGATCTCGTTGCCGTCGAGATTGGTGACGATGGTCTGGCGGTCCTCGTCGCTGCGTGAATTCTTCCAGCTCCACGAGCCGGAATCCCAATTGTCGTCGCGGCGCACGCCGGTTGTATAGAGCACCGGCACGCCCTTCTCGTGACACTTGTCGAGCAGCGAACGGATATAGGGCAAGGCGACCCAGGCGTCCTCGCCGCAGGAATTGCGCCAGCGCTTGATCGATTCCAGGATCGGCTCCGGACGGTCGCCGCAGAACGCCCAGTTCACGTCGATGATCAGCAGCGCCGGCCGCTTGCCGAAGCCGCCGCGCGCGCTATAGCCCGACGTGCCGAACACGGCCTTGTCGCGCTCGGTGAGAAACTTGTTCCAGATGGGCTCCTCGGACATGATCTCTGCTTCCTTCCGTTCTTGCGCCGTCATCATAAAAGGATTTTCGAAAACTACATAGAGCGCCGGCGCCAATGGGCCATCGCAAGCGGCGCGGCATTGATATTCAGCCGCGCCGTCCGCAGGCTCAGGCGCGAAGGCTTCAGGTCTTGAGGCCGTTGACGAAGCTCATATCGATGATCTCGTCGTATTTGACGTCGACCTTCAGGATCCGGCGCCCATCACCACTTTCTTCGCCGTGTCCCACGAGGCCGGGCTGACGATGCCGTCCTTGCTCCACAGATTGTCGGCGAACGAGCGGTCGAGCGTTGCCTTCAGATCGTCGAGCGCCATGGTCGGAAACTGCTTCTTGGCGAGTTCCACCGCCTCGTCGTGGTTCTCGTCGACGAATTTCAGCGATTTCATCATGCCGCGGACGAAGCCGCGCACCAGTTCCGGGGTCTTCTGCACCGAATCGAGCCGGACGTTGAAGGTCGAATAGGCGTAAGGCCCCATCATTTTCGGAATGTTGATGAAGGGTTCGCCCCACACGCCGGCGCGCACGCCCTGGGTGACGAAGGGTTCGGTCGAACAGCCGATCTGCGCCTGCTTGTTGCGCACCACCGGCAAAATGGCGGAGTTGGCGGTCTCGACCAGCGTCACGTCGTGCGTCGCGTCGAGATTCCAGGTCTTGAGCAGATAGCGGGTGATCGAATTCGGCGTGCCGCCGTAGCCGCTGGTGGCGATGGTCTTGCCTTTCAAATAGGCCGCCCAATCCGTGTTGGCCGGCTCATGGCCCTTGGCGGCGCAAAAATAGACATTGCCGCGGTCGACGCAGTTGACCACCGCGCGTAGCTCGGCGCCTTTCGCCTTGGCATAGGCGCAATGCTCGGGCCCGCCGATGAAGGCGAAGGCCTGCCCCGACAGCACCGCATTGGTATGGCCGGCGCCGGTTTCGATGGTCACGATCTTGACCGTGACGTCCTCAAACAGGTTCTTGGCAACGCCGATATAGAGCGGCAGGTAGCCGGTGCCGTGAACCGGCTCGGCGATCAGCACTTCCTTGCTCGCGGCGCGCGCGATCATCGGCCGCGCCACGAGCGCCAAGGCGGCGGAGGCGCCGAGAAATTTTCGCCGATCGATTCTGCCGCTTGCGTTTCGCGTCGTCATGCTCACTCTCCTGTGGTATCCGAAAATCGGTCGCGGCTATTGCCGCATGCCCTTGCGCAGCAGCCGCTCGAGCCACGACACCGCGGCATACATGACGATCGAGAGCGTCGAGAGCACCAGCACTGCGACCCAGACCAGCGCGATGTCGTAGGTCTCTCCGGCGTAGAGGATGGCGCGGCCGAGGCCGTGCTGCGAGGCGATGAATTCGCCGACGATGGCGCCGGTCAGCGCGAGGCCGATATTCACCCGCAGCACCGAAATGATCCACGGCAGGCAGAACGGCACGACCAGCTTGCGGAACACCTGCCAGCGGCTGGCGCCAAGCGAATAGAACAGTTTCTCGCTGTCGGGATCGAGCGCTTTGACGCCGGCATAGGTGGTGAGCGTCGAGACGACGAGCGTCAGCGCGGTGGCGATGGCGACCTTCGAGGCGAGGCCCATGCCGAACACGAGGATCACCAGCGGCGCCAGCGCGAGCTTGGGCAGCGACTCGAAGCAGATCATGTAGGGCTGAACGATCGCCGCATAATTGCGCGACCACCAGAACGACAGGCCGAGCAGCGAGCCGAGCGTGGTGCCGAGCAGAAAGCCGAAGATCGTCGAGCGGAAGGTGAAGCCGATGTCGGTCCAGGCGTCGCCTTCGGTGAAGAATTTGATCATGGTGGCGTAGATGGCGCTCGGCTTCGACCAGAAGAACCCGTCGATCCAGCCGGTAATCCGCCGCCGCCTGCCAGAGCGCGACCGCGCCGATGAGGATGCCGATCTGCACGGCGAGGATCGCCCAGAACGGCCAATCCTTCTGCACCGGCAGGCGCCGAAACGATTTCGGCGGCGGCGCCGACCGGCACCGAGCGCCGCGCTGCACGCATCGGAGTGCAAGGCGGTTTGCTCGATGGTCATGCCGGTGCAGCATGTCAAGCGGCCTCGCCGACGCGTTGCATTGTGATCGATGGCCAACAAGGAGGCAGCGCTCCTTGATGGCGATGAAATCCGGCGTCGAGCGTGGCATGCGCGCTGGCGCGGCCGCGGGAGCGGCACGGCGATGCTCTCGACGATGCGGCCGGGCCGCGTCGCCATCACATGCATCTCGTCGGACAGATAAATCGCTTCCTCGACGTCGTGCGTGACGAAGACGACCGTCTTGCCGAAATCGGCCCAAAGATGCAGCAGCCATTCCTGCATGTAGAGCTTGGTCTGCGCGTCGAGCGCGCCGAACGGCTCGTCGAGCAGGATGACGTCGGTGTCGAACAGCAGCGTGCGCAGCAAGCGCGGCGCGCTGGCGCATGCCGCCGGACAGCGCCGCGGGATAATGGTGCTCGAAGCCGCCGAGCCCGTAGCGGCGCAAGAGCGGGTCGGCGCGCTCGCGCGCTTCGCCGCAGCGGCACGCCCTGGATCTCCATGCCGAGGATGACGTTGTCGAGGACCGTGCGCCACGGCAGCAGCAAGTCCTTCTGCAGCATGTAGCCGACGCGGCCGATCGTTCCGGTCGCATCGGCGCCGTCGATGAACACTTTGCCGCCGCTCGGTTGCTAGAGCCCGGCGACGATGTTGAAGAACGTGCTCTTGCCGCAGCCGGACGGACCAATCAGGCTGACGAAGCGTCCTGGCGCAATGGACAGCGTGACCGGCGCCAACGCCTGGAACGAGCCCGATGGCGCTTTAAACGCCATACTGACCTGATCGAGGCGAAGTTTCGCAGCGGCAACCATGAAGACTCTCGAGCACAAGCGCAGCATTCACCTGCTGCGCCCTGAAAAGCCGCAAGAAGCATGCCACCACGGCCCGAAAAGGCCTGCGGTTTTCAGATGGATGCAATGACGTTCCGAGCTGCGCAAAGCAGCCACAACGACGCCGCGAAAGCGCCGCCGTCGCGCGCGGTTGTTAGATGTTGCGGTCGCGCAGCAGCGCCGCCTCGAAGGCGCTGGTGATCGCCGGCTTGCTTTTGCCGGCTTTGACCGCGTCGCCGATGACCACGAGTTTTTGGCCCGGCGCCGCCAAATGCCGGAAACGATCGCCGCTGCCGCGGCGCGCGCGATAATAGAACCACTCGCGCAATGCCGGCATGGTGAACAGCCGCTTGAGGCCCGGCGCGCGCGCCAGGTTTTGGTCGAGCAGCCATTCGGCAAAGGCGCCGAGACCGAACCGATAGTCGGCGCCGGTCGCAACGACGATGCGGTCGAACGGCGCCAGCAAGCCGGGCAGCGCATCGACGTCGGCCGCGAGACGAAACACCACGCCTTTTTGTTCGCAGGCGGCGGTCAGATCGGCGATGTAACGCTTGAAGCTTTGCTCGCTGGCCTCGACTTCCTGATAAAGCGGCGCCTTGCCCGCGTAGCGGAAGCTGCCCCCCGTCGCCGCGCGCTTCTCGAACATCGTCACCGCATTGCCTTCGGCGACCAGCGCCGCATAAGTGAGCCCGGCCGGACCGGCGCCGATCACGGCGATACGTTCGCCGCGCGGCGGCTGCGCGTCCGCGAACAAGGTCTCGCGGCCGGCCGCGCCGTTGACAACGCAGCCGATGCGCGCGCCGCCGCGCATTTCGTTGATGCAGGTGTTGCAGGCCAGGCAGCGCCGGACCGGCTCGCCCCGCGAGACCTTGTCGACCCATTGCGGATCGGCGACCAGCGTCCGGCCGAGCGCGACAAAATCGGTCTTGCCGGTTGCGACCGCCGCTTCCGCCGTCGCCGGATCGCCGAGCCGGCCGACCGCGATCACCGGCACGCCGACGTGCTTCTTCACGTCGGCGGCGAAATCGAGGAAGGTCGCGTCCGGGAGATTCATCGGCGGCAGCACGACTTGCGCCGACGGCAGCGAACGATAATGCCCGGCGGTCACGTGCAGCGCGTCGGCGCCGGCCGCGGCGGCCCAGATCGCGATCTGGCGGCCTTCGCTATAGGGCAAGCCGCCGGGGAAGAAATCCTCGACCGACAGCCGATAGATGACGCCCAGCTCCGGCACCGCCGCCTTCACCGCGCGCAGCACGTCGAGCCCGAAGCGGGCGCGATTTTCGAGCGAGCCGCCGTATTCGTCGGTGCGGCGGTTTTCGAACGGCGCGTGGAATTGCGAAATCAGGTAGCCGTGCGCGGCATGAACCTCGACGCAATCGAAGCCGGCTTCCCGCGCGCGCTGCGCGGCGGCGACATAGGCGGCGGTGGTTTGCGCGATGCGCTCCTTGGTCATCTCCTGCGGGATGATGGTCTCGAAGGTCGTTTCGTAGACCGGATGCGCAATGGCCGACGGCGCAATCGGCGTCTCGCCGCAGATGTCGATGCGGGTGTGGCCGCCGCCGTGGCCGAGCTGGATCGAGGCCTTGGCGCCGCCGCCGCGGATTTCATCGGTGAGCCGCCTCAGTCCGGGGATGAAGCGGTCGTCATAGATGCCGACCTCATGGCGGCGGTGGCGGCCGGCCTTTTCCGGCGACGCCATCTCCACGGTGATCAGCCCGGTGCCGCCGCGCACCCGCGCCATGTAATAGGCGACGCTGTCGTCGGTGACGAAACCCTCGGCATCCGACGTGCGCGTCGTCATCGGCGGCATGACGATGCGGTTCTTGATCTCGACCGGCCCGATGCGGGCGGGCGTGAGGAGGATGTTCATCATGCCTTTACCTGTCATCGTCCGCGCAGGCGGACGATCCAGTACACACTACCAATTGAGTTCATGGCATTGAATTCGATGATTACTGGATGCTCCGCCTTCGCGGAGCATGACACTCATAATGTCGGGATCTCGCCGCCGTCGAGATCGACGGTGGCGCCGTGCATCCAAGTGGCGCGCGACGACACCAGGAAAGTGATGAGATCGGCGACGTCGTCGACCTTGCCGAAGCGGGTGATGCCGAAGCCTTTGCACATTTCCTTGCGCGCCTTGTCCTCCGGCCAGCCGGTGCGCTCCATCTCGGCCTTGATGCGCTTCCACAGCCGGTCGGTCTCAACCATGCTGGGATGGATGCAGTTGACCTGCACGCCGTCCTCCTTGCCGCGGTCGGCCATGCATTTACTGAAAGCGGCGACGGCGGCGTTGACGGAAGCGCCGATGGTGAATTCGGCGGTCGGTTTGCGCCCGCCGGTGCCGCCGATCGAAATCAGCGAGCCGTGCCGCTCTTTCAGGAGCGGCCAGGCGGCGCGCGTCAGCCGCACATGGGCGAAGAACTTGAGCGCATAGCCGTCGTTGAAATCGGCGTCGGTCAAAGTGAAGAAATCGCCGCGCTTGGTGGCGCCGGCATTATTGACCAGAATGTCGAGCCCGCCGAAGTCGCGCTTGACCTGTCCGATGAGCTTCTCCGCCGCGCCCGGTTCGCGCAGATCGAGCACGGCGACGCCGGCGCGGCGGCCGGATTTGCGGATCGCGGCCGCGGTCTCCTCGAGCGCCGCCGCATCGCGGCCGGTCAGCATCACGTCGCAGCCTTCGGCCGCCAGAGCGAGCGCGACGCCGCGGCCGATGCCGCGGCTCGATCCGGTCACCAGCGCGACCTTATCTTTCAGTCCCAGTTCCATTGTCCGATTCCACTCCTAATACTCGATTTTCAGACCGAGCTTCTTGATGAGCGCGGCCCACTTGCCTTCTTCGCGCTTGATATTCTGCGCATATCCGTCGGGCGTCGACGGCGCGGGATCGCTGCCCGCGCCGACGAGACGTTTCTTGATATCGTCGGAGCTCAACATCGCCTGCAGCGCCTTGTTCAGCCGATCGACGATCGGCCGCGGCACGCCGGCCGGCGCGGTGACGCCGTAATATTGCACCGCCTCGAAGCCCGGCAGGCCGGATTCGGCGGCCGTCGGCACGTTCGGCAGCGCCGCCGAACGGGTGGCGGCGGCCACCGCAAGCCCGCGCAATTGCCCGGCCTCGATCTGGCTCACCGAGGCGGGGATAGTGTTGAAGCCGAGCGGCACGTGATTGCCGAGGAGATCGTTGGTCAGCGGGCCGGTGCCCTTATAGGCGACGGTCGTGATGTCGACGCCGCCCATCAGATTGAAAAGCTTCGCCGCGAAATAATTGATGGTCGGCGCCGGCGGCGTGCCGGCGGAGAGCTTGCCGGGCTCCTTTTTGGCGAGCGCAATGACTTCGGCGAGCGTTTTCGCCGGCAGCGTCGGGTTGGCGTCGACGATGATCGGGGTCGAGGCGACGGTGCCGATCGGCGAGAAATCCTTGTTGATGTCGTAGCCGGTATTGGCGCCGAGGCTGATGCCGGTCAGCATCATGCCGATGGTGTAGCCGTCGGGCGGCGCCTTGGCGATGTCGCGCGTGCCGATCATGCCGCCGGCGCCGGCGCGATTTTCGACCACGACCTGCTGGCCGAGCGAGACTGAAAGACTTTGCGCGACGAGCCGGCCCATGAAATCGACGCCGCCGCCCGGCGGATAGGGCACGATCAGCGTGATCGGATGGCTCGGATAAGCGTCGGCCGCGGCCGGTTGCGGCGCGCTGAAGGCGGCAACCCCGGCGGCCGCAGCCAGCGCGGCGAGAATGGCACGTTGTCTCATTATGATTTCCTCCCCACGCCACTATAGCGTCGGGCGCGGTGGATGAGGAGTAGCCATAGGGTGGGCATCGCATCGCTCCGTACAACCGCGTGGGCAAAATCGTGCAAGCGCGATTGCCCACGCGTCGCGCAGCGATTGACGATTTTGCCCACCCTACGAAAATTAGGCTACATTGCCACCGCAACGCAGGGAGCGGCCTCATGCGGTTCGGTCTTTTCGGCAGCGCCACGGCCCGCCACGGCGGACCTGACGTCGACTCGGGCCAAGGTTACCGGCAATTCGTCGACTACAATGTCGAGGCCGAAGCGCTCGGCTATCATTCGACGTTTCTGGTCGAGCACCATTTCACCGGCTTCGGCCAGGTGTCGGCGAGCCTCGCTTTGCTGACCTGGGTAGCGGCGAAGACCAAGACGCTGCGGCTCGGCACCGCCGTCCTGGTGCTGCCGTGGCACAATCCGGTGCTGCTCGCCGAGCAGGCGGCGACCATCGATCTCCTCTCCGGCGGCCGGCTCGATTTCGGCGTCGGCAAGGGCTACCGCCACAACGAATTTCACGGTTTCTGTGTGCCGATCGCGGAAGCCGACGCGCGCTTCAACGAGACGCTCGACGTCATCGTCAAATCCTGGACCTCGAAGCAGCGTTTCTCGCATCACGGCAAATACTGGAATTTCGAGGACATCATCGTCGAGCCGCCGACGGCGCAGAAGCCGCATCCGCCGATGTGGATGGGCGCCGGCAGCCCGGATTCGATCCGCCAGGTCGCCGCGCGCGGCTATAATCTCTTGCTCGACCAGTTTGCGTCGTTCGAAACCGTCGCCGAGCGCATCGCCATCTTCAAGGCCGCCGTCGAAGAGCGCGGCCGCGTCTTCGATCCCTTGGAAGTCGGCGTGGCGCGCGCCTTCTATGTCGCCAAGAACCGGGCCGACAAGGACGCCGCGCTGGAGCGGCGCCTGGAAGCACAGCGGCGGCTGGAGGCGATTTCGAGCGCGCCCGACGGCACCAAGAGCAAGGCCAGCATCATGGCCTATTCCGACACCCGCGAGGCGAGCGAGGAAGCCGCGCTCTACGGCACGCCGGACGAGATCGCGAGCAAGATCGAAAAGCTGCGCGCGCTTGGCGTCGAATATGTCCTGCTCAACGGCGGCGGCCTCGGTGGCGAAAAGGCGACCGACAATCTGAGCCGCTTCGGCCGCGAGGTGATGCCGGCCTTCGGCGAAGAGGCGCGGGCGCGCGTGGTGGGGTGAATTTATTCCGCTCATTCCCGCGAAAGCGGGAATCCAGAGAGGATATTTGTTGCGGCATAGTTTTCTGGGTCCCCGCTTTCGCGGGGACGAGCGGATAGTGTAGCGCTTCCGATGATCGACAAAATCGTGCAATCCACCGCCGAGGCGATGGCCGGCATTCGCGACGGCGCCGTCGTTTTGCTCGGCGGCTTCGGCTCGATCGGCCAGCCCAACGCGCTGATCGACGGCTTGATCGAGCAAGGCGCGAAAGATCTGACCGTGGTCTCCAACAATGCCGGCACCGGGCGCAGCGGCCTGGCGCGGCTTTTGGAGCTCGGCCGCGTGCGCAAGATCATCTGCTCCTATCCGCGCAGCGCCGGCTCGGTGGTGTTCGAGGAAGTCTATCGCGCCGGCAAGATCGAGCTGGAGATCGTGCCGCAGGGTACCATGTCGGAACGCATGCGCGCCGCCGGCGCCGGCATCCCGGCCTTCTATACCGCCACCGCCGTCGGCACCAAGCTCGCCGCCGGCAGGGAGGAGCGCGAAATCCGCGGCCGACGCTATTTGCTGGAGGAAGCGCTCCCCGGCGACGTCGCTTTGATCGAGGCCTGGGAGGCGGACCGCTGGGGCAACCTCACCTACCGGTCGTCGGCGCGCAATTTCAATCCGGTGATGGCGCCGGCGGCGGCATTGACCGTCGCGCAGGCGCAGCACATCGTCGACCTCGGCGCGCTCGATCCGGAGAAAATCGTCACGCCCGGCATCTACGTCAAGCGCGTGCTGCACGTGCCCTATGGCGAGCCGACGGTGACGTGAGGGATGCGATGAACGCGCTCGATACCTGCAAGCCCTTGACGCGCAGCGAGATGGCGGCGCGCGTCGCCCGCGATATTCCCGAGGGCTGGTACGTCAATCTCGGCATCGGCGCGCCGCTGCAGGTCGCCGATTTTGTGCCGGCCGAGCGCGAAGTCATTTTTCATTCCGAGAACGGCGTGCTCGGCATGGGACCGGCGCCCAAGCCGGAGGAGATCAACCGCTGGCTGATCAATGCCGGCAAGCAATATGTCACGCTGCGGATGGGCGGCGCCTATATGCATCACGCAGATAGTTTTGCGTTGATCCGCGGCGGCCATCTCGATCTCTGCGTGCTCGGCGCGTTTCAGGTCGTCGAGAACGGCGACCTCGCCAACTGGTCGACCTCCGACAACGACACGGCGCCCGCCGTCGGCGGCGCCATGGATCTTGCCGCCGGCGCCCGCCAGCTCTGGGTGCTGATGGAGCACTTGACCAAATCCGGCGACAGCCGGCTGGTGCGCCGCTGCAGTTATCCGTTGACCGCGCTCGGCGTGGTCAAGCGCGTTTACACCAATCTCGCGGTGCTCGACGTCACCGAGGACGGCTTCGTGGTTCGCGAAATGGCGCCCGGCCTCACGCTCGACGCTCTGCAAAAAGTCACCGCCGCGCCGCTGCACACGGCGCCATCGCGTGCCTGATCGCCGACGCCAGACGGCTTAGCGATAATGCCGATAATAGCGGTGCGCATAGAACGGATGCGCGTAGTAGCGGTGCACGTAATAGGGGCGCGCGTAATAACGGTGCGGATAAAAGCGCGGCCTGTAATAGCCGCCATAGACTGGCGGGGCGTAGTAGCCGCCATAATAGGCCGGCGCATACGCGTAGCCGTAACCGTAAGCCGGATACCCGTAGTAGGCGGGATAGCCGTAATATGGCCCGTAGCCGTAGCCGTAGGCATTGGCTGCGCCGATCACGATGGCGCTGCCGATCAAGCCCGCCGCAATGCCGGCGCCCGCCCAACAACCCCAGCATCTCGCTTCGGCGGGTTTTGGCGTAACGAGTGTCGCGCCGGCGATCGCCGCCGCCGTCACCATGGCCATCAATGCCTTGCGCATAACGCTCTCCCTCACTGCTTTAGGAAAATTAGCATAGCGCATTTGTCGCCGGCTGTCCTTTGATCTATGTCAACCGGGCCGCGGCCGATGGCGGCCTCGGAATTGGCCCATAGGGCGTGCGCCGTGCCGCGAGCGTTGAAAAGCGTGACATTTGTCTATGAGCCGCGCGAAGATCGCATCGCCGCCGTGGTCAATCCCGCCCGGCCCGACGCGTGGTCGTGCTGGCTGACGCGGCGGGTTGCGCTGGCACTGCTTGAGCGCATGCCGGAATTCCTCTTAAGCACTTCGACGCTGGCGAAACGCGCGCCCGCCGACATGCGCGGCGAATTCACCGCCTTCGAGCGCGAAGCCGCCATCGCCAAGACGCAGCAGGCGATGTCGGTCACGCCGCCCGAGATCCTGAAATCGAGCGCCAGCGCCGCGGAGCTGATCGACCGGGTTTCGATCGCGCCGCACGGCAATAATTTCCGCCTCGAATTATACGGCGCGAGCGGCGACGGCGCCGCAGCCGGGCTGTCGCGCGCCGAATTGCAGCGCATCTTGCAAATGCTGCAGGGGGTGGCCGTGAAAGCCGGCTGGCTGGAGGCGCCGGGCAAGCCGCAGGCGGCGCCGATGCCTGCCGCGGCCGCGCCCAAACCGGCGCGCCATTGACGATTGCAGCACGGGCGGGCGTCGCGCCAAAATGGCGGGGCGCGCAATGCCATTGGCACTAAATGGCATTGGAAGTCTTGGCGACATGGCCTAATTTCCCGCACCACAAAAGGCAAAAGGGAGCACGCACCAGATGGCCAGTTTCACATGGGACCACATCCATCTGCGCACCGCCAATCCGGAGGCGATGGCGCAATGGTTCGAGACGATGCTCGGCGCCGAAGTCCTGCGCAGCATGCAGGAGGGCAAGCCGCGCATCGACCTCAAGCTTGGCGGCGCCAATATTTTCATCGCTCCGGTGGCGGAAGGCGACGGCACCAATGCCGCGCCGCGGATACCATATCGCGGCCTCGATCATTTCGGTCTCTCGGTCAGCGGCATCGACGCGATTGCCGCCGACCTGAAAAAGAAAGGCGTCGAATTCACCCGCGAGCCGACCACGGTGCGCCCGGGCGTACGCGTCTGCTTCATCCGGGCGCCGGAAGGCGTGTCGATCGAGCTGCTCGATCGTAATGCCAAATGACGTGGCGACAGCATCCAGAAACTAAATCCGTGGCCAACGACGAAATCGCAAGCGCGATCCGCACCGCGCTGTCCGAGCGCTTCGGCGAGACGTTTGCGGTCGATGCCGGCCTGCCGGGGCTGGATGGGCTTGCCAAAATCGCCGGCCATCGGTCGCATCGGCGCTTCACGCCGCGCGCGATCGAGCCCGAGCTGTTGCCGCTCCTCTGCGCCTGCGCGCTGTCGGCGCCGTCGAAAAGCGACCTGCAGCAGGCCGACATCGTCGTCGTGCACGACATGGCGATCCGCGAAGCGATCGTCGCGACCATTCCCGACATGCCGTGGATCATGGACGCGCCGGTGTTTCTGGTGTTCACCGCCAACGGCGCGCGGCTGCCGGCCTTGTGCAAATTGCACGATAGGCCGTTTCCCAACGATCACCTCGACCAGTTCTTCAATGCCGCAGTCGATGCCGGCATCGTCATGGCGACGTTCATCCAGGCCGCCGAAGCGATCGGCCTCGGCTGCTGTCCGATCAGCGCCATCCGCGATCAGCCGCAAATCGTCAGCGATGCGCTCAAGCTGCCGGACCGCGTCATTCCGGTCGCCGGCCTATGCGTCGGCTGGCCGGCGCAGCCGGGCGAAATCACGCCGCGGCTTTCGCTCGACACCACCGTGGTCGAGAACGGGTACGGCGGGCGCGATCTCGCCGGCGAAGTCGACGCCTATGATCGCCGCCGCGCCGCGTTGCGGCCCTATCGCCGCCAACGCAATGTCGCGCGCTGGGGCGAAGCGCAATTCTACGGCTGGTCGGAAGACAAGGCGCGGCAATACGCCGAACCGACGCGCACCGACTTCGGCGCTTTCGTCCGCGGCAAGGGATTTCGCCTCGATTAGCGCGCCGCAACCGCCGAACCAACGAAAAAGACTGCAGGCATTGGAGCAACAAAAAAATGAAAACACTTTTTGACAAGGTCTGGGACACCCACGTCGTCGCCCAGGAGGAAGACGAGACGCTGCTCTACGTCGATCGCTGTCTGATCCACGAAGGCTCGCGCCATACCTTCGACACGCTGCATGAGCGCGGCCTGCCGGTGGCGCATCCCGACAAGGTCTTTGCCTTTTCCGATCACTACATCCCGACCGATCCGCAGGCCCGCGCCCGCGGCGTCGCCTCTATTCCGGATGCCGACATCCGCAACATGGTCGAGCTCCTGATCCGCAATACCGATGAATACAAGATCGTCCGCTTCGGCTGGGGCGACGCGCGGCAGGGCATTCTCCACGTCGCCGGTCCGGAGCTCGGCATCAGCCAGCCGGGCATCGTGCTGGTCGGCGCCGATTCGCACACCTCGACGCATGGCGCCTTCGGCAACATCTCATTCGGCATCGGTTCGTCGGAGACGACGCATGTGGTGGCGACGCAGACGATCTGGCAGCGCCGCCCCGGCACCCTGCGCATCACCATCGACGGCACGCTCGGCTTCGGCGTCACCGCCAAGGACATCATCCTCGCCATCATCGCCAAGATCGGCATCGGCGGCGCCATCGGCTACGCCATCGAATATGCCGGCTCGACCATCAAAGGCATGTCGATGAACGAGCGGATGACGATCTGCAACATGTCGATCGAGGCCGGCGGCAAGGCCGGCCTGATCGCGCCGGACGACACGACTTACGAGTTTCTTGCCGGCCGTGCGTTCGCGCCGCAAGGCAAGGCCTGGGATGAGGCCTTGCGCTATTGGCGCACGCTGCCGTCGGATGCGGACGCGAAGTTCACCAAAGACGTCGAACTGGACGCCGCCCAAGTCGGCCCGATGGTGACCTGGGGCACCAATCCGGAGCAGTCCCTGCCGATCACCGGCCGCGTTCCCGATCCGGCGCAGGAGCCGGATGCCGAGCGGCGCTCCGAGTACAGCAAGGCCTTGAGCTATATGGACCTGAAGCCGGGCATGGCGCTGACCGACATCGCCGTCGACCGCATCTTCATCGGCTCCTGCACCAACAGCCGGATCGACGATATCCGCGCCGCGGCCGCCGTCGCCAAGCTCGGCCGCGCGGTGGTGCCGGCCTGGGTGGTGCCGGGTTCGGAGAGCGTAAAGCGCCAGGCCGAGGCCGAGGGTCTCGACCGTATTTTCGCCGATGCCGGTTTCGAATGGCGCGACGCCGGCTGTTCGCTGTGCACCGCGCTCAACGGCGATCAGCTCAAGCCCGGCGAACGCTGCGGCTCGACGTCGAACCGGAATTTTCAGGGCCGCCAGGGCCCGGGCGGCCGCACCCATCTGATGAGCCCGGCCATGGCCGCGGCCGCGGCGCTGCGCGGGCATCTGGTCGACGTGCGGGAATTCGGAGCGAGGAAATAACGCCATGGAAGCATTTTCAGTCCTGTCCGGTATCGCCGTGCCGTTGGCCGAAGCCAATATCGACACCAACCAGATCTGTCCGACCCGCTTCAACAAGGTGCCGCACGGCCCGCGCTTTGCGCAAATTCTGCTGCACGACCGGCGCTTCAATGCCGACGGCTCGGAGAAGCCGGACTACGTCCTCAATCAGGAGCCCTACCGCCACGCGGTGATCGCGGTCGCCGGGCGGAATTTCGGCGTCGGCTCGTCGCGCGAAACCGCCGTATTCGGCCTGATCACTTTCGGCATCCGTTCGGTGATCGCGCCGAATTTCGGCGACATCTTCTTCAGCAATTCGCTCAAGAACGGGTTATTGCCGGTGCGGCTGCCGGCCGCGACGGTGGACACGCTGACGCGGCAATTACAGGCCGAGCGCGGCGCGCAGATGACCGTCGATCTGCCCAATCAGTCCGTCACCGGGCCCGATGGCAAGACCTACCACTTCGACATCGAGCCGTTGAGCAAGAAACGTCTGCTGCGCGGTTTGGACGAGATCGCCCACACCCAGGAATATGCCGAGGCCATCCGGCGGTTCGAGGGCGGCCACGCCAAGGCGTTTCCGTGGCTGTCGGCGTAGAGGGCTGGGCTGCGTCCTCATAAACCTGGATATCGGCTTGGCCGCCGAAAGCGGACTCGCCGGAGCGCCAAGAATGACGCGAATGACGCCAACGAGACACGCCCGGCGCAAAATCGCTGCTGCGCAAGATTGCCATTGAATCGATTTCGCAGGGGGTAATATCCTGGTTTAATTGCGCACCCATGTCTCCCGAACTCGTGTTCTGGCTCGCACTTGCGATCAAAATGGCGGTTGCCGTCCTGTTCGTGAGCGTCGCGACCATCATCGCCGAAAGACTAGGCGCTGTGGCGGGCGCGCTCGTGGCGACGCTGCCGGTCTCTGCTGGACCTGTTTATGTATTTTTAGCGCTCGATCATGATGCGGCTTTCATTTCTGCGAGCGCGGTCGCGAAGTCTCGCACTGAACACCGCTACCGCAATTTTTATAACGGTCTATGTGCGGACTGCACAACGACGCTCACTGTGGATCAGCGTATCGCTGGCAATTACGGTTTGGCTCGCGGCCACCTTGGCGCTCGTTCCCGTTCATTGGACCGCCCCCTCGGCATTGGTTCTCAACCTGGTTGTTTTCGCTCTGTGTGCGTGGATCGTAAAACCGTATGGCCGGGTGGCTATGCCGCCGACGATACGGCCTTGGTACGACTTCGCGATGAGGGCAGGTATGGTCGCACTACTGGTCGGCGCGGTCGTTACTCTAAGTTTTCGAATTGGTCCAACGGGAAGCGGCGTGCTTGCTGTGTTCCCGGTTATTTACACGAGCATGATGCTGATCTTGCATCGCCGCATCGGCGGTCCTGCCACGGCGGCAGTGCTGGCGAATGCTGTTTTTGGCCTTGCCGGCTTTGCCGCAGCGTTGCTAACGCTGCATCTCGCGGCGGTGCCGCTTGGATCAGCTCTGGCGCTCATTGCTGCCCTCAGCGTCTCCGTTGCTTGGAATGCCGGCCTCTATATTGCACGGCATCGGAAATTCTTGGCTTGAGCAAAACGACCCACCGCGTCCAAAGATCACCGCAACAGCGAGATCGACTGGAGGCGGACAGACGGCTTATCGGGCAACCCGGCGAAGTCTGAGTTTGGCAGTCGAGGAAGTTGCATCATGCACGAGCCAAGTCTGCCAAGTGCAGCCTGAGTAGGCGCCCGGTCCCTGCGCGAACCGCGCACGCGGACGAACCGCAGCCGCGCGCTTATTGATTCAACAAACTCTTATACTGATCGAAGATCGCGTAGGCGGCCTTGATCTGCGCCAGCGACTGCTCCGGCCCGAGCCAGTCGGTGCCGACGCCCTGCTTTTTAGCCTTGGCGATAAAGTCGGGGTCGTGCAGCACCTTCTCATAGGTGCTGCGCAGCTTCGCGTAGCGGTCGGGATATTTTTCCTTCAGGTCGGCGTAAGTGATCAGCGCCCGCATCGAGCTCGGAACGAAGGCCGTGGTGATGCCTTCGGCTTGCAGCACGCTCGCCGCCGTCGGCGTACCGGGCAGCTCCGGGATCGGAACGCCGTTGAAAATGGCGACGGCCGTGATGAGGCCGAGCATCGGAAGACTGGCCTCGAGCGAGACGAAGGCGAAGTCCAATTGGCCGCCGGCGAGCGCGGTGCGCAGCGGCGCGCTGGCCTCGTAGGTGACCAGCCTGATCGTCGACAGCGGCAGCTTGAGCGCGCTCATCAGGATGCCGATGTTGAAGAACTCGCCGGAATCGCGCACCACGCCGCAGCTCACTTCGCCGGGATGCGCCTTGATGGCCTCGATGATGGCCTTGAACGACTGGTATTTGCCGCCCTTGGGAACGAACACGCCGGTCTTGTCGGTCCATTGTACGTTCAAAATGTCGAAATCCTTCAAGTCGTAGCCGGCATGAAATTTGTTGATGTCGGCGTACCAATAGGGCGCCGGCCCCGAGACCAGCAGCGTGTTGCCGTCGTGCGGCTGGCTGAGGAAATAACGCGTGCCGATCACCATCGCGCCGCCTTCCTTGTCGAGCACGTTGACGGGCACGCCCAGTTCCTTGCTGAGCGCCGGCGCGAGATTGCGCGCCATCCGGTCGAAGCCGCCGCCGGCCTTGGTGCTGACAACGATGGTGATCGGTTCGTCCGGCCACGCCGCGGCAGCAGCGTTGCGCACCGCGAATTTTCCCGCAGCCGCGCCCGCCAGCATCCCCAGCAGCGGCCGACGACCAATCAGGCCCGCGGCGGCTGTTTCTTTAGCGGGTTTGGCGGTCGTCATCATCGTCGTCCTTTCCATGGGTATTCCTCAAATGGACTTGATCGCGTTT
This sequence comes from uncultured Alphaproteobacteria bacterium, assembly GCA_963791925.1. Lineage (GTDB taxonomy): Bacteria > Pseudomonadota > Alphaproteobacteria > Rhizobiales > Xanthobacteraceae > BOG-931. Next base: position 403,839 of record CAWBUA010000001.1, read on the forward strand.
TCCTCTGCACCGGCGCCGAGCGCGGGCTTGCGTGCGCGCCACCATTGCATGAGCGGGCGGCTGAACAGCGAGAACAGCAGGAGCACCAGGAGCACCAAGGCGATCGGCCGTCCGGAGAAATAGCTGAGCTGGCCGCCGCCGGAAATCTGGTAGGTCTGCAGCAGCGCGTTTTCGACCTTGCCGCCGAGGATCAGTCCGACGACGCAGGCCGGCACTGAATAGTCGTGACGCTGCATGAACCAGCCGAGAAGGCCGAACACGACCATCGTCGCCGGGCCGGTCATGTTGCCGGATAGCCCATAGGAGCCGAACGTCGCCAGGACCAGAATGATGGGAATGAGCACCCGCACCGGAATGCGGATGATGTTGGCCATCAGCCCTATCAAGCCAAGGCCGAGCACCAGCATGATCGCGCCCTGGACGAAATTGTTGAGGATGATGGCATAGACGACGTCTTTGGAGGCATCGAGGAATTGCGGGCCGCCGGTGACGTCGTGCAACGACAGCGCCGCGAGCATCACCGCCGACGAGGCGCCGCCGGGGATGCCGAGCGCCAGCAAGGTCGCCATGGAGCCGGCTTCCGAGCTGGCGTTGCCGGCTTCCGCGGCGATGACGCCTTTCGGATTGCCCTTGCCGAAGCTTTCCGGATGTTTGTCGCCGCGCCGCGTTTCGGCATAGGAGACGAGATTGCACACCGCGGCGCCGACGCCCGGCAAGCCGCCGATGGTGGCGCCGATGAGCAGCCCGCGCAGGATCACCACCGGATGCTGCAGCGCCTGCAGCATGCCGCGCGCGATATCGCGGACGCTGACGGTGCGCAGATCCGAACGCTCCACGAGATAGCTGGTGCCGGCGAGGTTGAACAATTCGCTGGCGGCGAACAGCCCGATCATCGCCGACACCACCGGGACGCCGTCGAGCAGCTCCGGCAGGTCGAAGGTGCCGCGGATCACGTCGCGCGGGCTGAGCCCGATGGTGGCGATCAATATGCCGATCAGCCCCGACAGCAGGCTGCGCGACACGTAGCGGCCGCGCAACGCCGCGATCAAAGTCAGCCCCCACAGCATCAACAGCAGCATTTCCAGCGGGCCGAGCTTGAGCACGGCGTGCGAGATCACGCCGATGAAGAGAAACAGGATCAGATAAGCGCCCATATGGCCGAGCGTCGACGCGGCGAGCGCCAGCCCGAGCGCCAGATTGTGCTCGCCGCGCTGCGTCATCGGATAGCCGTCGAACGAGGTGGCGACCGCGGCCGGCGATCCCGGCACGCCCATCAGGATCGCCGGGATGGCGACGCCGAAGGCGGCGCCGGTATAGATCGCCGTCATGAAGATCAGCGCCGAGAGCAGACTCATCCACAGCGTCGCCGGCAGCACGATCGCCAGGATGAGCGCCGAGGACACGCCGGGGATCGCCCCGCCGAGCATGCCGAGCGCGATGCCGGGAATGGTGAGGAGCCATGCGCTATAGGAGCTGCCCAGAATATGGAACGCCGACGCCAACGCCTGCCAGTCGATCACAGCGCGCTCCACAGCGAGCGGGCGACCAACAGCGGCATCGGGAACGTCAACAGCGTAAGCGCCGCAACGCTCAGCGCCGCCGCGATGCCGAGCGCGAGCGACAGCGAAAACACGACACGCCGCTCGCCGAGGAGCCACAGCGTCGCCAGCACGAAGACAAAGGTGGCGACGTCAAATCCGGCATAGGGAATGGCCGCGACGAAGGCGCCGAACAGCGCCATCAACAGTCCGATCATTACGAGCGAGCCGGCGCGAAAGCGCGACGGCCCATGGTGTTCCGCCGCGGCGCCTTGAGCGCCGGCCGCGGCCTTGATGACCGCGCCATGTCCGAAGATTTCGGTGGCTCCGACATAGAGCGCGAGAAGGCCGGCGACCGCTCCCACCGGAGCGATGAGGATGAGATTGCTGAATGTGGGCGAGGCAACGGTGGCCGTCCAAAGATACCACACCAGAAATGCGACAATAACCGCCAGAAAAATCAGATGCTCCCAATCGGGGCGGTGCCCGCCTTCGCTCGACATGTTTCCGTCCCGATCGGTTTTTGATGCCGGTTGTCGCGACCATCGCGCCGGCGCGATGCTAGCCGTTCGACCGACGCGGTCAACTGTTTGCGATATTTTCCGTGCGCGCGGAGAAACGGCTCGTTGCTGTTTATGTTAGCATACCCTTTTCGCAAAATCGGTTTCCACTTTTGCGGGACGCGCTCTAATAGACCACAACCGACGTCGAGACCTTGACGCGGCCGTAGAGGTCGACGATGTCGTCATTGGCGAGGCGGATGCAGCCGAAACTGACGGCATTGCCGATGCTCTTCGGCGCATTGGTGCCGTTGATCCGCGACGCGCCGTCATCGAGCGCCAACAAGCGGGCGCCGAGCGGGTTGCCGGGCCCGCCCGGCATCATGGCTGGAATGCGTTTAAGGAGGTCAGGCGGCGGCTGCCAGGGCGGCCATTCCGCCATATGCGCGATGTGCCGCAGTCCGACGAGGTTGGCGCAATCGCGGCCGACCGCAATGCCGTAGCGCAGCGCGACATTGTTCGGCTGGATCAAATAAAGATAATGCTGCGGCTTATCGATGATGATGGTGCCGACCGATTGCAGCGTGCGATAAAAGGTCGGCTGCCGGCGAAACACGTAAGCCATGTCGGGATCGGAATTGCCGCCGTCGACGCCGGGCGCCAATTCGCCGTTCGACGCGACCTTGACCGAGCGAACCGGCAGCGCCGTGCTTCGTGTTTCGGCTTGACGCGGCGGAGGCCCCGATTTTTGCGCAATCTCAACCCAGGCGACGTAACCGGCGGCGCTGAGCGCCGCGGCAAGGATGGCGACGATGATAAAGGCGCCCCGGCCCAAGCGCGACGGCGTCGCGATCAGTCCCTGCTCTTGCGCGCTCCAGGGCTCGCTGCCGATGTCGCCGAAGCGCTCGTGGGTGCGCGCGTCAGGCGCGATCGTGCCGTGCTCGGTCCACGACAGTTCCTGTTCGATGCGCTCGATCGCCGCTTGCAGCGCCGACTCCTCCGCTGCGATCTCGGAAAGCGGAGGCGGCGGATTGAGCGCGCGCAGCCGGCTCGCCAGCATGCGCCGGGCGCGATCGTAAATGCCGCCGCGCCACTGCGCATCGCCGGCGCCGGGCGCAGTCACCGCGCGGAGCAACACGGAATAATAATCGACCATCGGGGCCCGCAGCCTTTGAGCGACGATCTTATGCAAAAACTCCGAGACACGCGAGTTGGTCGCCGCCTCTCGTCAGCCCTTGATCTGGCGGCCGGCGCGGGCATCGGCGATCAGCGCCCCGAACGCTTCCAGCGTCGCTTTGGCGGAATTGAAATAAGTGTCGGGAAGCTTGTTTTGCTCGGCATCGAGCCATTTCTCGCCGTAGCCGATGGCGGTGTGGGCGAGCCGCACGCGGCCGTCGAGCCACGGCCCGCCGCCGAAGCCGCCGATCACCGGAATTTTCACCGCCGCGACCACCGCGGCGCCGGCCACTGGCCCGGAATTGGTGAAATCGAGCAACGCGGCGCCGGCGGCTTCAAGGAGCTTGGCTTCTTCCACCAGCTTTGCCGCCGCCTCGGCGCTCGCCTGCGCGGCCGGTGAATTCTGCGCGCTATAGGGAATGCCGAATTTTTTCGCGGTCTGCGGCGTGAGCCCGAACTGCGCGAACACCGGGACGCCCTCGCCGACCAGCGCCCGCACAACTTCCGGAAACTCGGCCGCGGCGTCGACCTTGATCATGTCCGCGCCGCCTTCTTTCATCAGCTTGAAGGCGGCGGCGCGGGCCGCCTCGATGCCCTGCTGCACGGGGCCATAGGGCATGTCGCAACTGACCAGCGCGCGCGTCGTCCCGCGCCGCACCGCCCGGCAGCAGATCAGCATCTCGTCGAGGGTGACTTCGGCAACTTCGGAGCGGCCCCACAAATTGACACCGACCGAATCGCCGACCGAGACGAAATCGAATCCTGCGCGGTCGGCAATGCGCGCGAGCTGATAATCCCAGGCGACGACGCCGACGCTCTTTCTGCCGGCCCGTTTCATCGCTTGCAAAGCGGCGATGGTCACCTTGTCGGACATTCGCTTCCCCGTGCCGACATGATTTTAGCATGGCAGTCGGCAGCGGAAACACGTGCTCTGTCACCGCGTTCAAAGTCCTGCGCCGCGTCCGAGAGCGAGCCGTGCGCTTGAACCAGGGTTAGCGATTACTCGCGAATCGCCGCGGCGGCCGGTTTCGGCCGCGCCGCCGCCGGAGCATCGGCTTTGAGAGCGGGCGGCGGAACTCGCGGCCAGCGCCGCGGCCGACATCGGCGTCCAGGGCGCGGCCTCGGCTCTGCCATCGTGCGCCTTGCCGGCGCGGGATTTGCCGTCGAGCTTGGCCGCGGCCGGCTTGCGTTTGGCGGGCTTCACGATCCTGTGCTCTTCCGGCTTCACCGGCCGATGTTCTTCGGGCTTCGCCGCCGCATGCTCGCCGGGCTTGGCGGCGGCTTTTCGCTTGACGCGCCTCTTCACCGGCTCGGCGGCGAGCCGCGCCTCGAGCTTGGCGATCTCGTCCGGCGTGCGGGTCGGACCGGTATAGACGAAGATCGGCGTCACCGGCCCCTGGTCCAGCAACAGGTTGCTTGGGCTCGGCGCGCGGAGCGCCGACAGTATGACGGACAGTTTCGGACCGCCGTCGGTGCTGTTGCCGGCGGCGGTGGTGTCAAGCTTATCGAGATCGGCGTCGGGATCGTCCTCCTCGGTCGCCGGGCGGCGGCGATGCCGGCCGCACATTTCGTCGGTCAGATCCGGCGGCGGCGCCTCGATCGGCGTCAGCGAGTTGAGCGGGCCGAGCGAAGGCGCCAGCCACGACAGCGGGCCCTGATTGAAGCCGTATTGCAGCAGCTCCGCGGCCTTCACCGCGCGCGCGCTGGAGGAAGGCGCGCCGAGCACCACGGCGATGAACCGCTTGTTGTCGCGCTCCGCGGTGGCGACGAGATTGAAGCCCGAGGCGCAGACGAAGCCCGTCTTCATGCCGTCGGTACCGGGATAGCGGCCGAGCAGCGGATTGTAATTGCGCACGATACGGCGGCCGTATTTGATCGCCGGGATGTGCCAATAGAAACTGTATTGCGGAAAATCGTGAATGAGCGCGCGGGCGAGAATGGCGAGATCGCGCGCCGAACTGATTTGGTTGTCGTCCGGCAGGCCGTTGGGGTTGACGTAATTGGTTTCGGTCATGCCCAGGCGATGCGCGGTGTCGGTCATTTCCTGGGAAAATTGCTCGATTGAGCCGCCAAGCCCTTCGGCGAGCAGGACCGCCATGTCGTTCGCCGATTTCACCATCATCATCTTGATCGCGTTGTCGACGGTGACCTGGGTGCCGGGCGGGAAGCCCATCTTGGTCGGCGCCTGCATGGCGGCGGTCGGCGACACCGTGAACAAGGTGTCGGGCGTGATGCGCCCGTCGCGCAACGCACTCAGCGTCAGATAGAGCGTCATCAGCTTGGTGGTCGAGGCGGGATGCCACGGATAGGTGGCGTTGTCGGCGCGCAGGACTTTCCCGGAATTGGCGTCGACCAGAATGGTCGATTCGGCGCGGGCCGGCGTCGCCGCGGCGAGCTGGCCCACTGCCGCGGTTCCGATCGCGATGGAACTGAGCACAAGGCCGAAGAGCGGCGCCCGGAAGGAATCGGTACAAGACACGTGTCGCGGTCCGTTCGGTTAGTCGGCCCATTTAAGGTCTGGCGGGGCCGCGAAGGTTTCACGCAGCAGGGCGCGTGACTATGTAAACCCAAGCCGGGCTCGAAGGCAAAGCCGATTAGCGCTATGCTTAAACGTAGTGTGGATTGCCGACGATCCTCAGGCCTAGATCTTCCTAAGCCAATGAAAAGCGACCAAAGTTCGGCGTGGTAGGATCCCGGGAGGAATTATGACCGCGGCCATCGTGGGTTGGGCGCATACGCCCTTCGGCAAGCTTACCGGCGAAACCGTCGAAAGCCTGATCGTGCGGGTGGCGACCGAGGCACTGGCCGATGCCGGGATTGCGGCAAACGACGTCGACGAGATCGTGCTCGGCCACTTCAACGCGGGCTTCTCGGCGCAGGATTTTACCGCTTCGCTGGTGCTGCAGGCCTCGCCTGATCTGCGCTTTACGCGCGCGACCCGTGTCGAGAATGCCTGCGCGACAGGTTCGGCCGCCGTGCATCAGGGGCTGAAGTCGATCGCCGCGCGATCGGCAAGAATCGTGCTCGTGGTTGGTGTCGAGCAGATGACGGCAACGCCGCCGGCGGAGATCGGGCGCAATCTGCTCAAGGCTTCCTATGTGCGCGAGGAAGCCGATATCGACGGCGGCTTCGCCGGCATTTTCGGCAAGATCGCAGGCCTTTACTTCCAGCGCTGGGGCGATCAGTCGGACGCGCTGGCGCGGATCGCGGCCAAGAATCACAGGAACGGCGTCGGCAATCCCTATGCGCAGATCCGCAAGGACCTCGGCTACGACTTCTGCCGCGCCGAGAGCGACAAGAACCCGCTCGTCGCCGGCCCGCTCAAGCGCACCGACTGTTCGCTGGTCTCCGACGGCGCCGCAGCGCTGATCCTCGCCGACGTCGAGACCGCGCTCAAGCTCGACAAGGCCATCGTGTTCCGTGCCGCAGCGCACGTGCAGGATTTCTTGCCGATGTCGCGGCGCGACGTGCTCAAATTCGAAGGCTGTTCGGTCGCCTGGCAGCGCGCGCTGGCGCAAGCCGGCGTTGCGCTCAAGGACCTGTCCTTTGCCGAGGTGCACGACTGCTTCACCATCGCCGAATTGATCGAATACGAGGCGATGGGGCTCGCGCCGGAAGGCCAGGGCGCGCAGGTGATCGCCGACGGCGTCACCGCCAAGGACGGCGCGCTGCCGATCAATCCCTCCGGCGGCTTGAAATCCAAAGGTCATCCGATCGGCGCCACCGGCGTGTCGATGCACGCGCTGACCGCGATGCAGCTCACCGGCACCGCCGGCGACATGCAGATCAAGAACGCCACGCTCGGCGGCATATTCAACATGGGCGGCACCGCGGTCGCCAATTACGTCAGCATTCTGGAACGGCTGCGGTAACTGTCATTGCGAGGAGCGCAAGCGACGAAGCAATCCAGGCAACTACGCCGCCGGGCTGGATTGCTTCGCTTCGCTCGCAATGACCGCCTTCGCGATCCCGAACTGCGCCTCAACGAGTTCGGCGAAAAATCCGCCGTGGCGGCAAAGCTCGTCGAACGTGCCGGTCTCGGCAATGCGGCCATTGCGAAAGACCAGGATTCGCGTTGCTTCGCGGATGGTGGCGAGCCGGTGCGCGATGACGAAGGTGGTGCGGTGTTTCATCACTTCGTCGAGCGCCAGATTGACCCTCGCCTCGGTTACCGGATCGAGCGCGCTGGTCGCTTCGTCGAGAATCAGGATCGGCGGGTCTTTGAGCAAGGCGCGCGCGATCGCCAGCCGCTGCCGTTCGCCGCCCGACAGAAGCCGGCCGCGCTCGCCGACCCGCGCCTCGAGCCCGTCGGGATTGCGGTCGATGAAATCGAGCGCCTGCGCGCGCGCCGCCGCGGCGCGCAATTCATCGTCGGTCGCGCTGGGCTTGCCGACGCGTAAATTCTCCGCGATCGAGCGGTTGAACAGCAGCGTCTCCTGGAACACGACACCGATATTGCGGCGCAAGCCCGAGAGGTTGTAATCGCGGATGTCGAGCCCGTCGATCGCGATAACGCCCGATTGCGGATCGAAGGCGCGATGTAAGAGCGCCAGCGCCGTCGATTTGCCGCTCCCGGTCGGGCCGACCAGCGCCACGCGGTCGCCCGGCGCAGCGGTGAAGCGCAAATCGCGAACCGCCGGCGCCTTGCCGTCATAGGAAAACGATACGCCGTTGAATTCGACTTGGCCGCGCAGGCGGCCCGGATCGATCGCATCGGTGCGGTCGTGCACGGCGGGCACGGTGTCGAGCACGCCGAAGAAGTCGGCAAGCTTCGGCGCGTCCATGAACAGCCGGTTGGAGAAACTCACCGCCTGTTCGAGCCGGGCGATCAGCATCGCGGCCATCGCCATGAAGCTGACGATCTGGCCGACCGAAGCGAGGCCGACGAGCTTCAGATAAGTTCCGGTCAGAAGAATGACGAGCAGCGTGAGCGTGGTGCCGGCCCGGGTCAGCACTGTGGCAATGGCCCACCACGACAGCACCGGCATCTGCGCGTTGAGGAGCGAGTTCACCACGGTCTTGAGCGCCGACACTTCCAGCTCGACGCGGGCGTAGCTCTGCACCAGCGCGACATTGCCGAGCGCATCGGCCGCGGTTTCGGCGAGGTCGGAATAATGCCGCTCGACGGCGCGTTGCAGCGCAAATGATTTGTGGATGACGAAGACGGTCAAAACCGTGAACGCGACGCAAAGTACGATCAGCGGCAGAGCGAGGCGCCAATTCAAAACCAGCGACGCCGGCAGCAGCAGAACGATGAACAGGAAAGCCGCGAGATGCTCGCGGAAGAACGAGAGCCACAGCCACCACAGCGTATCGGTGCCGGTCAGCATCACCTTCATCTGCCGGCCGGAATGCGCTCCGGAATGATAGGCGAGCGGCAATTGCAAGACGTGCTCGAAATAATCGGCGAGCACCATGTTGCGGCGCTGATGCGAAAGCCGGTCGGCGTACCAGGCAACGAGCGTTGCGGCGACGATCACAAACAGGCCGAAACCGACCCAGGCGCCGACCAGCGGCGCCAGTGCCCACGCCGCCGCGCGCACGCCGGCGGGCAGCGACCCGGACAGCGCGTCGACAATGCGGCCGAACAGCACCGGCTCGACAAATTGCCCGGCAGCAAGCGCCACATTGGCGAGCGCCAACGTGATGGCGAGCCCCGCGACCGGCCGGAGCTGGCCGAGAACGCGAAGATAGATGCGCACGAAGCTCATATCGCCGTTCTAGCCGGCAATAGTGAAAGGGCAATCGGAACCTGAAAGCGCCTCACCAAAGCTTGACAGGGGGAGACCTTGGGCGTAATTAACCTATCAGTTAATTAACCTGATGGCTAAATGTCTCTCGATGCCGCCTTCTCGGCCCTTGCCGACCCGACGCGTCGCGCCATTCTGGCACGGCTGGCGCTGGGCGAGACCAACGTTACCGATCTCGCCAAGCCTTTCGCCATGAGCCTTCCCGCGGTGTCGAAGCACCTCAAGGTGCTGGAACGCGCCGGTCTGATCACGCGGGGACGCGAGGCGCAGTGGCGGCCCTGCCGCATCGAGCCGCGGGCGCTCAAAGACATCGACGATTGGCTGGCCCACTACCGGCGCTTCTACGACCAGAGCTTCGATCGGCTCGACGACTACCTGAAGCAGCTGCAGGCCAAGAATCCCGCGCAAGCGAACAAGAATCCCGAGCAAGCGAACAAGACTTCCGAGCAGGCGAAAAAGGACGCGTCGGATGACGACGACAAATAGTCTCGATCTCACCAGCGACCCGCGCTCGATCATCGGCACGCGCGTATTCGGCGCGCCGCGCGCCCTGGTGTTCGCGGCGTTCACCGATCCCAAGCATCTGGCGCAATGGTGGGGACCGAACGGGTTCACCACGACCACGTCGAGCTTCGAACTGCGGCCGGGCGGCGTGTGGCGTTTCGTCATGCACGGGCCGGATGGCCGCGACTATCAGAACAAGATCACTTTCGAGGAGGTCACGCCGCCGGAACGCCTCGTCTATCGTCACGGCGGCGGCGAAAACGTCGAGCCGGTGCAGTTCCGGCAGACCATCACCTTCGAGGATTTGGGCGGGCGCACCCGCCTGACCTGGCGGGGCGACTTCCCAACGGCCGCGGAACGCGACCGCGTCATCAGGGAGTACGGCGCCGCCACCGGCCTCATCCAGACCATGGGGCGTCTCGCCGCCTTTGTCGCCGAACAAACTGGTTCCTAAGCCGTGCGATTTTGTTTGCAGGGTTGTCTGAAGACAGCGGGCTCCTTCGTCCTTGCAGCGAGAGAAAGGAGATGGGCCATGCTGGACCTGCTGACTTACTGTTACGTCTTCGCAAGCATGCGATATCCGGGCGAGGTCGCGGCCGCCGCGGCGTTCATCGCCGAGATCAGAACGCAATCCGCCCGCTTGTTTGCGCGCGCCTTGCTTCGCCGACAAACCGTCACACGTCCGTTCGACACTTGGACCAAACAAGGCCTACTATGCTCGCTGGATCGGCTCGATGCCTATGTGTCCGCAATGGCTTAGCGAGGCCGCAATGACGTCTGCCAAAAATTTTCGGCCTGGTGTCGGGATCAGGCATCCTCGGTCGTCCTTGATCTGCAGGAAGGGTACCCATGCTCTACGCGTTTTTGTGCTGTCACGATGAGACGGTGGTCAATTCCTGGAGCAAGGAACAGGATGACGCCGTTCTGGCGAAGCGCGGCAAGGTGACGGACAAGCTTGCCGGGAAAGGCAAGCTCGGTCCCGCGGTGCGGCTGATGCCGACGACCGCAGCCACCACCGTGCGCATGGGCCGCGAGCCCGTCGTGCTCGACGGGCCGTTCGCCGAAACCAAGGAAGCGCTGCTCGGCTTTTATCTGATCGATTGCGATTCGCTCGACGAGGCGATCGATATCGCCAAAGACATCGGCCGCGATGAAAAAGTCGTGTTCGAAATCCGCCCGGTGAAATTGTACCTGCCGAAGGGCAAGGCGTCGTGAACGATCTCACCTGGATCGATCCCATTCTGCGCGCGGCGCGGCCGCAGGCGATCGGGGCGCTCATGCGCTATTTCCGCTCGCTCGACCAAGCCGAGGAATCGTTCCAGGAAGCGTGCCTGCGGGCGCTCAAGAACTGGCCGGTTAACGGGCCGCCGCGCGATCCGGTCGCCTGGCTCGTCTTGGTCGGGCGCAATGTCGGGCTCGACGACGCGCGGCGCCGGAGCAGAAGCGCGCCGCTGCCGGCCGACGATCAAATCTCCGATCTCGACGACGCCGAGAGCGACGTTGCCGAGCGGCTCGATGGTTCGCATTACCGCGATGACGTGCTGCGGCTTCTCTTCATCTGCTGCCATCCCGATCTGCCGGCGGTGCAGCAGATCGCGCTGGCGCTGCGCGTGGTATCGGGCTTGTCGGTAAAGGAAATCGCTCGGGCATTTCTGGTCAGCGACAGCGCCATGGAGCAGCGCATCACCCGCGCCAAGAGCCGGGTGGCGCAAGCCGCGGTGCCGTTCGAGGCGCCCGGAGCGGTCGAACGAGCCGAGCGGCTCGCCGCCGTCGCCGCCATGATCTATCTCGTCTTCAACGAAGGCTATTCGGCGAGCGGCGGCGATCAGCATGTGCGTGCACAGCTCTGCGACGAAGCCATCAGGTTGGCGCGGCTTCTGCTCAGCCTGTTTCCGGCCGAGCCAGACATGATGGGGCTTCTGGCGCTGATGCTGTTACAGCATGCGCGCACGCGCGCCCGCCTCGACGCCGACGGCGCCATCGTTCTGCTCGACGATCAGGATCGCGCGCTGTGGGACCGCGACATGATCGCGGAAGGCCTGGCACTTCTCGACAAGGCGCGCCGTCACCGTCGTCCTGGGGCTTATCAGATCCAAGCGGCGATCACCGCGATCCACGCCCGCGCCGCAAAGGCAAGCGAGACCGACTGGCGGGAGATCGATCGGCTCTACGCCGCTTTGGAGGGGCTGCAGCCCTCCCCCGTGGTCACGCTCAACCGCGCCGTCGCGGTGAGCAAGATCGAGGGACCGGCCGCGGCCTTGGTGATGATCGAGCCACTCGCCGCGCAGCTTGACGGCTATTTCCATTTTTTTGGGCTCAAGGGCGGATTGCTGATGCAGCTCGGCCGTGCGGCGGAAGCGCGCCTCGCCTTCGACCAGGCGATCGCGCTTGCGCACACGCCGGCCGAAGCCGCCCATATCCGGCTGCATCTCGACCGGCTGATCAAGGAGAGCGAGCCGGCAGGCGCAAAATAGATTTGCGATGCTTGTCGGCGCGCGCGGCCGGCGTCCGTCCTTGGACCACGACCGAAACTGCATTCGTCAGATCAACCATGGCAAGGAGATACAAATGAAAGTGCAACCCTATCTGGCGTTCGAAGGCCACTGCGACGAGGCGATCGAGTTCTACAAGAAGGCGATCGACGCCAAGGTCGAAATGCTGATGCGGTTCAAGGAAGCCCCCGACCAGTCGATGATCACGCCGGCCAACGCCGACAAGGTGATGCACGCCGCGCTGCGCGCCGGCGATGCGATGCTGTTGATGTCGGACGGCCGCTGCACCGGGAGTGCGAACTTCCACGGCATTGCGCTGGCGCTCAGCGTCCCGACCGACGCCGACGCCGAACGCGTCTTCGGCGCGCTGGCCGACGGCGGCAAAGTGAACATGCCGCTACAGAAGACATTTTTTTCGTCGCGCTTCGGCATGCTGGCCGACAAGTTCGGCGTCGGCTGGATGGTGCTCGTCGGACAATAAATCCTCGGCCTCACCTCATCGCGACAGTGGAGTACGCAATGCCCGCCGAAGCCAAATCCGCCGATTTCGTCACCTCCCGCGTCTTCGGCGCGCCGCGCGCGCTGGTGTGGCAATGCTTCACCGAGCCGGCACGGATGCAGGCTTGGTTCGGGCCGAAGGGATCGACGGTTGTCTCGTCAACGATGGAACTGCGCGTCGGCGGCAGCTATCACGGCGCGCTGCGCGATGGTGAAGGCCGCGTGATGTGGGCGAAATTCGTCTATCGCGAGATCGTCGCGCCGGAGCGGCTCGTTTAGGTGCATTCGTTCTCGAACGAAGCGGGCGGCCTGACCCGGCACCCGCTAATTCCGACTTGGCCACTGGAATTGCTGACGACCGTCACGTTCGCGGAAGAGCCCGGCGGCAAGACCAGAGTGACGCTGCGTTGGACGCCCATCAATGCGACGCCGGAGGAGCAGAGAACCTTCGACGCGACGCGCGACGGCATGAACAGCGGCTGGAACGGCTCGTTCGAGCGTCTGGACGCCTACCTGGCAACGGCAAACTGACGGGAGAAGCACCAATGGCGACCGTCAAAGCGAAGATCACGGCCTGCCTGTGGTTCGACAGCGAGGCCGAGGAGGCGGCGAAGTTCTACACCTCGGTGTTCAAGAACTCCGCGATCAAACAGATCAGCCGCTATGGCGGGGCGGGCCGCGACGTCCACGGCAAGGAGCCGGGATCGGTACTGACCGTCGAATTCGAGATCGAGGGACAGACCTTCACCGCGCTCAACGGCGGCCCGCAATTCAAATTCAACGAGGCGGTGTCGTTCCAGGTGATGTGCGACACACAGAGCGAAGTTGATTACTTCTGGAGCACGTTGTCGAACGGCGGGCAGGAAGGCGTCTGCGGCTGGCTCAAGGACAAATACGGATTATCCTGGCAGATCGTGCCGTCGGAATTGCCGGACCTTCTCGTCGGCGACGACATGGCGCGCCGCGACCGGGTCATCGGCGCCATCATGACAACGAAGAAGTTCGACATCGAGACGCTGCGGCGCGCTTACGCCGGATCGGCGTGAGCTTGGCTGACGCATTGGTTCGGCTGCCGAGTGACATGTATCGGCGGGCTGGACGATGAACATCGACAAGCTTCAGGCGCTGCTGGCAGCCGCCGCGTCCGCGCGTTAAGCGGCGCCATGTTTGGCGCGCAATCGCGTCAGCCGGAAGAATGATTGCCGTTCCAGATCCTGCAATCGGCTGGCGGCGCGAACTCGCATAAGATCCTTGCGCGCCACCAGTCCGACGATGCGCCGGGTCGCCGGATCGATGATCGGCACGCGGCCTACATCATTCGCCACCATCCGATTGACCAAATCGGCTACGACCTCTCCCGGATGACCGACGACCGCCGAGGCGTCGGAAACCAGATCGTCAAGGGCGCGGTGTTCGGGAGCGCCCTCAGCCATCCAGCGCAGGATGTCGGCGCGGTCCGCCATGCCGATCAGCCGGTATTGCGCATCGACGACCGGATAGGAGCGGTGCCGCCGTGTTTCGCCGGTGAAAAAAGGCGATTGCCTCGTCGATCGGCATGGAGGCCGGCAATGTCTCCACCGCAGTCACCATGACGTCGGCGACGCGGGCCAATTGCAGCGGAATTGAATATTCGCGCGTGACGTGTTGGCCGCGGCGGGAAATCTTTTCGGTCAGGATGGAACGCTTGAGAAGGAGAACCGTGACCGCGTAGGCGGTTGTTGTCGCCACCAAAAGCGGCACCATGAGATGGACATTGCCGGTCAGTTCGATGGCGAACAGCGTGCCCGTCAGCGGCGCCCGCATCGTCCCGCCCATCATCGCGCCCATGCCGATGATCGCCCACAAGCCCATTCCCCCCGGGAGCCATGCGCCCTCGAGCGCGCCGAGCGCGCCGCCGAGAATGAGCAACGGCGCTAGCACGCCGCCCGACGTTCCGGAGGCAAGCGCGATGATCCAGATCGCCGCTTTGACGCCAAGCAACACGCCCACTGCGGTCACGCTCAGGTGGTCGCCGATGAGGTCCCCGATAACGTCATAGCCTACGCCGAGCGCCCGCGGCTCGATCAAGCCGCCGAGCCCGACGCACACACCGCCGATGACCGGCCACCACATCCAATGAATCGGCAGCCGTTCGAACAAATCCTCAGCGGCATAAAGCAGGCACGTGCATAAGCTCGATTGCAGGCCGCCGACAACTCCGACGACCGCGCAGGCCAACATGGCCCACCACGGCAGCTGCGGCGCTAACGCGAACGGAAACATCGGCCCCGCGGCGAACAACAGCGGCCGTATGGCGATTGCAACGGCGCAGCTTGCGACCACGGGAATGAAGCTTCTCGGCTTCCAATCGAACAGCAACAGCTCCACCGCGAGCGCCACGGCCGCCAGCGGGGTGCCGAAAATCGCGGTCATGCCCGCGGCGGCGCCGGCGACCAGAAGCGTTTTTCGCTCCGCGGCGCTCAAATGAAAGCATTGCGCGAACAGCGAGCCGATGGCGCCGCCGGTCATGATGATCGGGCCCTCGGCGCCGAACGGTCCGCCGGTGCCGATGGAAATCGCCGACGACAGCGGTTTTAACACCGCAACCTTGGGATCCATGCGGCTGCCGCCGATCAGGATCGCCTCGATGGCCTCCGGAATTCCGTGGCCGCGAATCTTTTCCGAACCGAAGCGCGCCATCAGCCCGATGATCAGGCCGCCCAGCGCCGGCGTCAGCACCGTCCACACGCCGGGCGTGGCGTTCGCCGGCGATACGGCGGCGAACGAGAAATCTCCGAACCAGGCCAGGTTGGTGGCGAGCGCTATCAGCTTGACCAGAATCCATGCGGCGCCCGTTCCGCCGGCGCCGACGAGGAGGGCCATTCCCGCAAGGAGCAGGAGGCGCCAATCCGCGCTGAAATCGCCAAGCCTGGATTCAAGGGAATGATCGTTTCGATGCGAACGCGACGTGCCAATAATCGACATTCATGCCTTCCGGGTGAGCCGATGCGAGCCGAATCGACCCGACTTGTGCGATGGTGGTTGGCGGAGAGGGAAACGTGACAGCCAATTATATCGTGTCACGACATAATTCAAGGTTAAGGCGGAGCGACGGAATCATGACAAAATCCCGCGCCATTCGCGACACCGACTATCAGCGTCTCGCGGCGTTTCGCCACGCCTTGCGGCGGTTTCTCGCCTTCAGCGAAGCGGCTGCGCGTGGCGCCGGCATCACGCCGCAGCAGCACCAGGCATTGCTGGCGATCAAGGGCGCCCCCGATCCCGCCGCCGTCACCGTCGGCGACCTGGCGCAACAGCTCTTGCTGCAGCCCCCATAGCGCCGCCGAGCTGGTCGACCGCATGGTCAAGAGCGGGCTGTTGGTAAAAAGCGAAGGCGATGACCGTCGCCGCGTGCTGCTGTCGCTCACGCCCGCGGCGGAAAAGGCGTTGCGCATGCTGTCGGCGGCCCACATCCGCGAGCTGCGCCGAACGGTGCCTGTGCTCGACGGTCTGGTCGATCTGCTCAAGACCGATGGTCCGAAGAGGCGGCGGCGATAGGCGCTCCGCAAGGAAACCGCACGCCTCGCCCGCACAACGATGACGGGTTATGATGCACATCGCTGGGTCGCGAGCGCGCCATGACTGGTGGACAGACGACGCTGCCGCAATTTCAAGCGCCTTACGCGCCGCCGGATCAAGAACTGGCGACGCGCCTTCTCGCCGACGCCGCGCGCGATGGCGCCGCGGAAGACCGCATCGATGCGTGCGCGCGGCGGCTGGTCGAGGCGATCCGCGCCCGCACCACGGGCCTCGGCGGCGTCGACGATTTCCTTCACGCTTATTCGCTGTCGACCAAGGAGGGGCTGGCGCTCATGGTGCTGGCCGAGGCGCTCCTGCGCGTGCCCGATGCCGCGACGGCGGACCGGCTGATCGAAGACAAGCTCGCCGCCGGCCGCTGGCTCGACGGCCACGTCAAATCGACCGCGCTTCTGGTCTCGGCCTCGGCCTGGACGCTCGGCATCGCCGCCCGCATCATTCATCCCGGCGAGACCCCGGAAACCATTCTTGACACCGTCGTCCGCCGCCTCGGGCTGCCCGCCATGCGCGCGGCGACGCGGCAGGCGATGCGGCTTTTCGGCTCGCATTTCGTCATCGGACAAAATATCGAGGAGGCGCTGGCGCGCGCCTGCGGCCATCCGGACTTCCGCTATTCCTTCGATATGCTCGGCGAAGGCGCCCGCGCGGCCCCCGACGCCGACAAATTTTTCGACGCCTATGCCGCCGCGATTGCCGCGATCGGCGCTCACGCCGGCAACGCCGACTTGCCCGGCCGGCCCGGCATTTCGGTCAAGCTCTCGGCGCTGCATCCACGTTACGAGGCGATCTCGCGCGCGCGTGTGCTTGCCGAGCTTACCCCGGCGCTGTTGGGGCTCGCCCGCCTCGCCAAGGACCGCGATCTGCAGTTCACCGTCGACGCCGAGGAAGCCGATCGGCTGGAACTATCGCTCGAGGTGATCGCTGCCGTCGTGAACGATCCATCGCTCGACGGCTGGGACGGCTTTGGGCTTGCCGTGCAGGCCTATCAAAAACGCGCTTTGGCGGTGATCGATTGGATCGAAGCGGTTGTGGCGGCGAAAAACCGCCGGCTGACGGTGCGGCTGGTCAAAGGCGCCTATTGGGACACCGAGATCAAGCGCGCGCAGGAACGCGGGCTGGCCGATTATCCGGTCTTCACCCGCAAGGCCATGACCGACCTTTGCTACATGGCCTGCGTCAAAAAGCTGCTCGCCGCGCGCCCACGGCTTTATCCGCAATTCGCCACGCACAATGCGCTGACCGTGGCATCCGTGGTCGAAGACGCCGGCGGCGTCGACGGCTTCGAATTTCAGCGCCTCTACGGCATGGGCGAAGCGCTTTACGACGCGCTCCGCGCCGAATTTCCCGACGCCGCCTGCCGCATCTATGCGCCGGTCGGCAATAACCGTGATCTCCTCGCCTACCTGGTGCGGCGGCTTCTGGAGAACGGCGCCAATTCGTCGTTCGTTTCGGCGGCCGCCGATCCGGGCGTGCCGGTCGCGGAGATCTTGCGGCGTCCGCAGAGCGTCATCGGCGATCCGCGGCTGGCGCACAACCGCAACATTCCGCTGCCGCGCGACCTTTATCAGCCGGAGCGCCATGGCTCACCCGGCATCGAATTCGGCGATCGCGCCGAGCTCGATGCACTGCTGCGCGACGTGCGCGACGGCGAGAAGTTTTTGCGAACCGCAGCGGCCAAAGCCGCACCGCTTATCGATGGCGTCGCGTTGCCCGGCATCGAACGCACCGTCCATTCGCCGATCGACGGCAGCGAAATCGGCACCGTGGTCGAGGGCGATGACGCGATCGCGCGCGCCGCCATGGCAGCAGCCGCGGCCGGCTTTGCTCCTTGGGCGGCGACGCCGGTCGAGGCGCGCGCCGCAGCGCTCGAACGCGCCGCCGACCGGCTGGAAAGCAACCGCGGCCGTCTCATCGCGCTGCTGCAGAACGAGGCCGGCAAGACGCTCGACGACGCGCTCGCGGAAGTGCGCGAGGCGATCGACTATTGCCGCTATTACGCCGCGCAGGCGCGCATCGTTTTAACGCCGCAGGCCATGCCTGGTCCGACCGGCGAGAGCAACGAGTTGCGCTATCGCGGCCGCGGCGTGTTCGTGTGCATCAGCCCGTGGAATTTTCCGCTGGCCATTTTCCTCGGCCAAGTCAGCGCCGCGCTCCTCGCCGGCAATGCGGCCGTCGCCAAGCCGGCCGAGCAGACGCCGCTCACAGTGGCGCTTGCCGTCGCGCTCTTGCACGAGGCCGGCGTGCCGCAAACCGCGCTGCATCTCGTCCCCGGCGACGGCGCCGTAGGTGCGAGGCTCGTCGCCGATCCGCGCACGGCCGGCGTCGTCTTTACCGGCTCGACCGAGGTCGGCCGCGCCATCAATCGCGCTCTGGCCGCAAAGAATGGACCGATCGTGCCGCTCGTCGCCGAAACCGGCGGCATCAATGCCATGATCGTCGATGCCACCGCGCTGCCCGAGCAGGTCACCGACGACGTCATCGCCTCAGCGTTCCGCTCCGCCGGCCAGCGCTGCTCGGCGCTGCGGCTGCTTTGCCTGCAGGACGACGTCGCCGACCGCATGCTCGACATGCTGATCGGCGCAACGCGCGAATTGCAGCTGGGCGATCCGCGCGACATCGCGACCCATGTCGGCCCGGTGATCGATACCGAGGCAAAGACCAAGCTGGAAAGCTGGATCGCGCGCATGGCCCACGCCGACCGCGTGCGCTTCCGCTCCAACAGCGCCATGCCGGCAAAAGGCAGCTACGTGGCGCCGACCGTCATCGAGCTCGACCGTGCCGTTGATCTCGATCAGGAAGTCTTCGGCCCGGTGTTGCATATCGTGCGCTGGAAGGCCGACGGCTTGGACGCTTTGCTTAATGACATTGCCATGAACGGGACTGCGCTTACCCTCGGCGTGCATTCGCGCATCGATCTGACGGTTGCCCATATCACCGCCCGGCTCCCACACGGGAATGTCTACGTCAACCGCAACATGATCGGCGCCGTCGTCGGCACCCAGCCGTTCGGCGGCACGGGTTTGTCCGGCACCGGACCGAAGGCCGGCGGGCCGAATTATTTGCGCCGCCTCGCGGCCGAGCAGACTGTCACAATCAATACCGCCGCGGCCGGCGGAAATGCCGGTCTGCTGGCCCAGGAGGAGTAACACTGAGGGTCGGACGGCCGGGGCGAAACCTCTTGCGAACCATCGCAATTAACACAATCGCGACAAGATCGCGCTATTCTGATGAGCCATGACTGATTCGGTTTCCAAGCTCTATCAAGCGGCGCTGGCCTGCCGGCACGACGATCCGTCGACGTCGCGCACGGCGCGGCTGCTGCGTTCCGGGCGCAGCAAGATGGCAAAGAAGCTCGCCGAGGAAGCCGTCGAGGTCGTGATCGACGCCATGCACGGCGACCGCGACGCCGTGGTCAAGGAGAGCGCCGATCTCATCTATAATCTTGTCGTGCTGTGGATCTCCTCCGGCATCCGCCCGGAGGACGTCTGGAAAGAGATGGACCGGCGCGAGCGGCTTCTGGGCATCGCCGAGAAGGTGCCGAAGAAACTGCATGAGGATTTTCCGCGCCGCAAAGTCGTCGTGCTCGAAGGCCGCCGCGCCCGCAAGCGGCGCTGACCGGCTCCACGCCGTTTCAGCTTAAGCATGCTTGACCAGCTCATCTCGGCGGTCGTGTCCTTCATCGTCGAGGTGATTTCGGCCACCGGCTATCTCGGCGTCGTGCTCTTGATGGCCATCGAATCGGCCTGCATCCCGCTGCCCTCGGAAGTGATCATGCCGTTCGCCGGCTATCTCGTGTCCGTCGGGCAATTCAGCCTGATCGGCGCTGCGACCATGGGCGCGCTGGGCTGCAATGTCGGCTCGACCATCGCCTATTACGTGGCCGCCACCGGCGGCCGCAAGGCGTTCGAGCGCTGGGGTGCTTACGTCCTCATACGCCCGCACGAGATCGATCGCGCCGATCAGTTTTTCGCCCGCTACGGCTCGGTCGCGGTCTTTGTCGGCCGGCTCCTTCCTGTGGTGCGCACCTTCATCGCCTTTCCCGCGGGTCTTTCGCGCATGCCGATGGCGAAGTTCCAAGTCTATACGTTTTTGGGCTCCTGGCCGTGGTGCTTCGGCCTCGCCTATATCGGCTATGTCCTGGGCGGGCGCTGGAACAGCGATCCCACCTTTCGCCGGCTGTTTCACGAATTCGACGGCCTCGCGGTGGCTCTGCTGCTGGCCGGATTTGCCTGGTTTGTGTGGACCCGATGGCGCGAGGATCACGGCGCCAAATCCCAGTGACATTCCATCTCGGGACTGGCGGAGCCGGCGACCAACAACCGGATAGGTTGCTTTCTGATGGGTTTTCCGGCCCGACACGGCTATTCTGACCATGTTGGCGCCCCAATTCAGGGGCCTTTATTGTTGGTGCGCTCAGCGTAAAAGTAGCGCCCGTCGGGGCCCATGAGGGAATCCCCAAACTGGCCATGACCGGAGTGGCCGTGCCAGGACATCGACCAATCTTGACCAGTAACTTCGCGGCTGCGCGAGCGCGCGCCGGGGTGTGGCTCGCCGCGATCATATTGATCGCGGCGATGGCCGGGACCGCATCCGCTCAGACCGGCCCGGCGCCTGCTGCCGGAGCCGCCGCAGTCCGGTCTGCTCCGGCCCCGACGCCGACCATGCCCGGCGCCGCGAGTGGCCAACCTGCCACCGCAACCGAGGCCCCGGCCGCCTCGGCCGCACCGCCTCAGCCATCGACACCGACGCTGCCGCCGCAGCCACCGCCGGTCCTGGCCGGGCCGCCGTCCGAGCAGCGCGGCTTCCTTAACGGCTTTTCCCAATGGTGGGACCACTCGGTCGCCGACTGGAAAGCCAAGATGAAGCAACAGCAGGCCGAGCTTGACGCCATGAACAAGCAATCGGCGGACGCCGCCAAGGATGCGGCCACCGCGACCCAGCAAGCGTTCAAGAACGCCGCCGACGCATTGCGGCCGTCGCACGTGATCGAAATTCAACAGACCTGTCCGGTTGCCGGCAACGGCGCGGCCGATTGCGCCACGGCGGCAACCGCCGTCTGCAAGGCCAAGGGTTTCAGCGCCGGCCAGCCGCTCGACGTACGCACCGCCGAGAAATGCACCGACTCCCTTTGGGTCTCCGGACAGGCCCCGACCGCCGCCGACTGTCCGGTCGAAACCGTGTTGTTGCGCGTCGCCTGCCAGTAGCGCCGCTCCGGCCACGCGTCTCGCTTTCCGGCAAATGTGCTAAGTGTCTTTCACCCGTCGTCGGGCGGCGCTTCTCGCGCGCGCAACGACGGCGGCAACGGTGCTGCATAAGAAGGGGGAGCTTCGCCGCCATGATGTCCGATGCCGATCGCAACAAAGCCGCCGATATTCTGATGAAGGCGGAAAAAGAGCACAAACAGGCCGTGCAGCTGACCAAGACCTGGCCGGACATCACCATGGACGACGCCTATGCGATCTCCACCGAGGTGGCCAATCGCAAGGTCGCGGCCGGCGCCAAGCTCATCGGCCACAAAGTAGGCCTGACCTCGAAGGCCATGCAACGGTCTTCGCAGATCGACGAGCCGGACTACGGCCACCTCCTGGACACCATGATGATCGCCGACGGCGCGCGCGTTCCGCATGAGAATTTCTGCCTGCCCCGCGTCGAGGTCGAGCTCGCCTTCGTGCTCGGCAAACCGCTGCGCGGTCCTGGTATCGGCCTGACCGACGTGCTGCGCGCCACCGAATATGTGGTGCCGGCGATCGAGATCGTCGACGCGCGGCTGCAGGACCCGCGCAAGATCTTCGATACCGTCTCCGACAACGGCGCCGCGGCCGGCATCGTGGTCGGCGGCCGTCCGGTCGGTCCGCTCGAAGTCGACCTGCGCTGGGTCGGCGGCATCATGTATCGCAATTCCGAGATCGAGGAGACCGGCGTCGCCGCGGGCGTCCTCGGCCATCCGGCGCTCGGCGTCGCCTGGCTCGCCAACAAGCTCGGCCAGCATGGCGTGCCGCTGGAAGTCGGCCACCTCGTGCTCGCCGGCTCGTTCACGCGCGTCGTGTTCGCGCGCAAAGGCGACACGCTGCATGCCGATTTCGGCCCGCTCGGCGGGCTGGCCGTCCAATTCGTCTAAGCAAACAAAAAACTGCTGGAGGGGAAATCATGAGCACGAGCGATGCCGCTCCCGGTGGCAGCGGCTCGATCAGCGACGTCGTCGCCCGGATTGAGCGGCTGCCGATCTCGTGGTGGCACATCAAGGCGAGGATCATCATCGGCGTCGCCACCTTCTTCGACGCTTTCGATGCGCTCGCCATCGCCTTCGTATTGCCGGTGCTGGTGCGGGCCTGGCATCTCAATGGCCCGCAAATCGGCCTGATGATTTCGGCCGGCTATCTCGGCCAGCTCGTCGGCGCGCTGTTCTTCGGCTGGATCGCCGAGCGCTACGGCCGCATCACAGCAATGTTCTGGTCGATCCTGATCTTCGCGGTCATGAGTTTGGCCTGCGCCTTCGCCTGGGATTATCAATCGCTCGTCGGCGCACGCATCATCCAGGGTTTCGGCCTCGGCGGCGAGGTGCCGGTCGCGGCGGCCTATATCAGCGAGCTCGCGCGCGCCAAGGGCCGCGGCCGTTTCGTGCTGCTCTACGAGCTGGTGTTCCCGATCGGGCTGGTTGCCGCCGGCTTCATGGGCGCCTGGATCGTGCCGCGCTTCGGCTGGCAATGGATGTTCGTCATCGGCGCGCTGCCGGCTTTCGTCGCCATGATGCTGCAGCGGCTGTTGCCGGAATCGCCGCGCTGGCTGGCGACGCACGGCCGCAACGCCGAGGCGCAGGCGGCCATGGCCAGGATCGAACGCGAAACCGAGCAATCCACCGGCCAACCGCTGCCGCCGCCGCAAAAGGTCACGGTCAGCGGGCCGCCCAGCGCCTCATGGTCCGATCTGTTCGGTCCGACTTATCTGCGACGGACGCTGATGGTGTGGGTCATCTGGTTTGCCACCTATTTCTTCAACTACGGCCTCGTCGTGTGGCTGCCGACGATCTACACGACGGTGTTCAAGCTGCCGCTGCAACAGGCGCTGCAATACGGCTTGATCACGCAAGCCGTCGGGCTGTGCGGCGCCTTGGTCTGCGCCCTGACCATCGATCAGGTCGGCCGGCGGCCATGGTTCACGATCGCCTTCGCCGCCAATGCGATCGCGCTCGGAACGCTCTTTGTCCTTGGCGCGGATTCGCCGCAGCGCGTTCTGGTGCTGGTGACTTGCGGCTATTTCTTCGTCTCGGTGCTGTCGATCGGGGTCTATGTCTATACGCCGGAGCTTTATCCGACCCGCGCCCGCGCCATCGCGGTGGGCACCGCGACGGCGTGGCTGCGCTTCGCCTCGATCCTCGGCCCTGCCATCGTCGGCTTCATCGTCGGCTCCGGGCTTGGCGCGGTGTTTCTGGTTTTCGCCGTGGTCGCGGTCGTCGGCGCGGTCATCACCGGACTATTCGCGGTGGAAACCAAGCGCCGGGTGCTCGAGGAAATATCGCCGTAAGCCGTCGCTTTGCTTCCCGTGCTTGCCGAGGGCAATGTAGAATAGGATGTCGTCGACGGCACTGGCGTTGCGGGTCAATCGTGCGCGCGTTCGGCAACAGGCATCGCGGATGGCTGGGTTGGATTTTTGCCGCGGCGGCGGTTGCGCTGCCCGCGGCCGCGCTGCATTCCGCTTTGTCGCCCGAGGAGCCGGATGTCGGAGGCCCTACTTCGCTCGCCGGTCAACTCCTGATCGCGTCGCCGGATTTGCGCGAGCCCTTCGATCACGCGGTCATTCTGATCGCACGGCACAGCCGCGACGGCGCGCTCGGCATCGTCATCAACCGTCCGCTCGGCACCCGGCCCATTGCTACGCTGCTCCAAGCGCTCGGCGCCAACGCCGGCAGTGCAACCGGCAGCGTGCGAATTTTTTTCGGCGGACCGGTCGGCCTGACAAACGCTTTCGTCATTCACAATGCCGGCTATCGCCGCGACGGCACGCTCGACATCGACGGCCATGTCGCGCTCAGCGATGCCGCCGGCGTTCTGGCCGATATCGCTCTCGGCAAAGGTCCGAGCAAAAGCCTTGTCGCGCTCGGCTATGCCGGCTGGGCGCCCGCGCAACTCGAGGATGAGATCGCCCGCGGCGCCTGGGTCACAGTGCCGGAGGATCCGAAGCTCGTGTTCGACGACGATCGCGCGAAAGTCTGGACCGAGGTGATGGCGCGGTATAAGGCAGCACGCTGAAATGACCGACTTCCACGGCGTCTTTCCCTACCTGGTCTCGCCCATCGACGAGGCCGGATGCATCAAGTCCGGCGTACTCGGCCGGCTGGTCGACGATCTGGTCGCCGCCGGCGTGCACGGGCTTACCCCGCTCGGCTCGACCGGGGAATTCGCCTATCTCAATGGCGCCCAACGTGCCGAAGTGGTGCGCGCCACGATCGACGCAGCCGCCGGCCGCGTACCGGTGGTCGCCGGGGTGGCGGCGACCGCGACCGCAGACGCGGTCGCCCAGGCGCGCGATTACCAAAAGCTCGGCGCCGACGGCATTCTGGCCATCCTCGAATCCTATTTTCCGTTGGCTGAGCCGCAGGTCGAGGCCTATTTCCGCGCCATTGCCGACGCCGTCGACGTTCCGGTCGTGCTCTATACCAATCCGCAATTCCAGCGCACCGATCTGTCGCTCGACGTCATCGCGCGGCTCGCCGAGCATCCGCGCATCGGCTACATCAAGGATGCATCGACCAATACCGGGCGGCTCTTGTCGATTATGAATCGTTGCGAGCGCCTCAAGGTGTTTTCGGCATCGGCGCATATTCCGGCCGCGGTCATGCTGATCGGCGGCGTCGGCTGGATGGCGGGGCCGGCCTGCGTCGTTCCGCGCCAGAGCGTCCGGCTCTATGACCTTTGCCGCGCCGGGCGCTGGGCCGAAGCGATGGAACTGCAGCGGGCGCTGTGGCGGATCAACGAGATCTTCGCGCGCTTCAATCTCGCCGCCTGCATCAAGGCGGCGCTCGATATTAAGGGTTATGACGTAGGCGATCCGGTGCCGCCGCAGCGGCCGCTTTCCCGGCAAGAGCGCGAAATCGTCGCGGCAGCGCTCGACGCCGTCGGCGCAATGGCCGCGGCGTGACGCCGCCGGATCGGCGCGGCCGCCGCATTTATTAATTTCTTCCAACCTATTCTTAACGCCTCGTTGCTAAACGTCCTCGCTCCAGTGCAGAGGTCGTTGTGGCATCGATCGGTTCGCAGGCCGCGCCGCATGTCGCGCTCGAGCGCACCGAATCCGCCATCGCCAGCGCGCGGCGCGCCGTGCTTGCCGACCGCTATGCGATCAATTCCTTCGCCGTCGAATGGCGCTGGTTCGCCGATCTCCTGTCCGTCGAAGACGACTGGCGCGAACTCGCCGGGCGCGCCATCGAACGGAATATCTTTTACGATCCGGACTTCGCGCTTTCGGCCGCTTCGGTATTCGGCAACGACGTCGGCGCCGTCCTGGTGTGGTCGGGCACCACGCCGCGCCGGCTGCTCGGTCTGTTTCCGGCGCGCATCAGCGAACGGCGTTACGGAGTAAGGCTGCCCGTCCTCGTCGGCTGGACGCATCCTTACGGTCCGCTCGGCACGCCGCTCGTTGAGCGCGAGGCGGCCGAGCCGGTAATCGCGGCTTGGCTTACTTATGTGGCCGGCGATTCGGCGCTGCCCGGATTGGTGCTGCTGCCGCTGATCGCCGAGGACGAGCCGTTTGCCGCGGCACTCGGCGCGTTTCTTCGGCGCACGCAAATGCCATGCGCCGATTTCGCGCGGCATCACCGCGCTTTATTGGCGCCGCGCCAGGATCGCGCGCATTATCTGGAAAATGCCATCTCGGCGCATCGGCACCGCGAATTGCGCCGCAGCGGACGACGGCTGTCCGACGCCGGCGCGCTGTTGTTCACGACGGCGTCCGAGCCCGCCACAGTCGCCGCCGGGCTTGAGGATTTCTTCAGGCTGGAGGCGAACGGCTGGAAGGGCGAAGCCGGCACCGCCGCGGCGCATCACGAGGAAGTGACGAGCTTCATCAAGATGGCGCTGCCCGCGCTCGCCGCGGCAGGCAAAGCCGCGCTCCATCGCCTGCTGCTCGACGGCCGCGCCATCGCCGCCGCGATCACGCTGCATAGCGGCGACGCCGCCTGGTACTGGAAAACCGCTTACGACGAAAATTTTGCGCGCTTTGCGCCGGGCGTGCTGCTGAGCGCGGCGCTGACCGAAGAGCTCGCCGACAATGCCGCGATCGCCCGCACCGACTCCTGCGCCGCACCGGACAATGCCACGCTCGATCACATCTGGAGCGAGCGACTCGTGCTGTGCAACCGCATGATCGCAGTACGGCCGCAAGCGCGGTTCGCGCGCGCCTGCCGGCTGGAGACGCTCCGCACCGCCGCGCTCGCCGCCGGCAAATCGCTGCGCAAGCACACGCGCGGCTAGCATTGACTTCCCCGCGCGCTTCCCGCGTAGCTTGCCGATATTGCAAGCGCATCGGGCCTTTAGCGGACAATGACACAACCGATTGTAATCCGCATGGGCGGCTATGGGCCGCCCACCACGTCGTTCTCCAAGGGCCTCAGGCTGATCGGCGATCACCTGATCGCCGCGTTCGGCGACCGCGTCGAGGTTAAATACGTCTGGAACATCATGGATTTCGGCTACCGCGCCGAAGACATTTTGTGGCTGGTCGAGGACGGCGTACTCACGCTCGGCTATCAATCGTCGAGCTATCTGACAGATCGCGTCGGCGCGCTTGGCTTTGTCGATCTGCCGTTTTTATTTCAGACGCGCGACCAGGCCCGCTCAGCGATGGACGGCGCGCTCGGCCGCTTTCTCGCCGCTGAGATCGAGGGGCGCGCGAATTACCGCATCCTCGGCTGGTTCGAAAACGGCTTTCGCCAGATCTCCAACCGTTTGCGCCGCGTGCGGCTGCCGGCGGATCTCGATGGCATGCGCATCCGCGTGCTGCCGAGCGACGTGCAGGCCAGAACCTTCGCGCTCCTTGGCGCGGTGCCGGTCCGCTGCGACTTGACCGAGGCCATCGCCGGCATCAAGGCCGGCACGCTCGACGCTCAGGAGAACCCGTTCGCCAATACCGTGACCTATGGCGTGCATAAATTTCATCACTTCCACACCGTCACCAACCACTTCTACATCTCGCGGCCGATCTTCCTGCATCGGCCCACCTTCGAGGCCTGGCCCGCGGATGTGAAAGAGGCGATGCGGGCGGCCGTGGCGCGCGCGGTGGCGTTTCAGCGCGAGCTTGCCATCGCGGAGGATCGCGACGCCCGCGCCGCCATCGCAGCGGCCGGCTGCGAGATCACCGAACTGACCGCGGACGAGCACGCGCAATTCCGGGCCGCCGTCGCGCCGCTCACCGACGAGGCACGTAAGATCTATGGCCGTGAACTATTCCACATGATTTAGGTGTTGATAACTGCCGCTTCCCTTGGCGGGACGACCGCGACGCGATTCAATTGCCGACGCGAATCACGCTCTCATGAAGAGCCTTGGGACGAGAGCCATGGATGTCGGCTGGAACAGGATGAGCGACCGCGAAAAGCTGGAGACCGTGCGCAGCGATGTGCACCGGCTTGAAGCGACGTTGTCGGCACTCCTTTCCGAGCTCGACGTCACCTGGAACGCCATGAAAGAAACCCGACTCGAGCTCGGTAAGATCACCAAGGACGTGGCGACGCTGCGCTCGCTCTGGCCGCAAAAATATTCCCGGACCGGCTGATCATAACCAAGCGCGTCGTCGCGCGATTGATACCCGCAATCATCCGGGATGCTGGTCGGGCGCGGCGAGGATCAGCGACCAGAACACCTTGTATTTCGATTTTGGCGTATAGGCCGCGGCGATGCCCATGCGGGTGACGCTTGAATTGAGCATGTTGGCGCGGTGCGGCGGCGAATCGCGCCAGCCGGAAAAGGCCTCGGCGAGCGTGTGGTAGCCGGCGCCGATATTTTCGACCGCGACCGCGGCGTCAAAACCTGATTTGCGGATGCGCTCCGAAAACGGCTTGGCAACGCTGTGATCGAGCTTGCCCTTCGCCGCCATGACCTGCGCCTGTTCGGCGGCAAGCCGCATCAGTTCGGGATCGAGCGTTACCGGCCCGAGCCCGTTATTGCCGCGATAGCCGGAAATCATCGAGGCCGCCGCAGCGGCATCGAGCACGGCGTCCGGCTGCGCCAAATCCCTGTAAAAGCTCGGCTGGCCCGACGGCGGCGCATTATCGGTGCAGCCGGCCAGCCCCGCGGCAGTCGAGAGGACGCCGCACAGAGCGAGCGCGGCAAACGGCCGGATCATTGCAAGGCCCCCAGGCGATAGCGCGATAGTGCCGGCGAAAAAGTGTCGGAAGCGTGAAGTCTGACAGACCGGCACGCCTACAGACAGGTGCCCACCGGCGCGCTGGTGCCACCGCTATGTCTCAACTACCATGCCCAGTGAAAGTCTACACCGAGTGAGCGAGCGCCATCATGGCCAGCAAGCTGGGCGCACCGCGCGCCGACTATTCCATCGTTCTGGAGAAAGACGTCGACGTGCCGATGCGCGACGGCGCGCTGCTGAAGGCCGATGTATTCCGCCCTGACGATGCCGGAAAATTTCCCGCCATTCTCAATCTCGGCCCTTACCAGAAGGACAAGCTGTGGCTCGTGCCGGAGACGCTTGCCGAAGCGGGCAACCAATGGATGAACTGGGAGACCGTCAATCCGCAATGGTGGGTGCCGCGCGGCTACGCCGCCGTCCGCGTCGACGGGCGCGGCAGCGGCAAGTCGCCCGGCCAATGCGAGCCGTGGTCGCTGGCCGAGGCGGTCGACCTCTACGACGCCATCGAATGGGCGGCGGCACGGCCGTGGTGCAACGGCAAGGTCGGGCTGCTCGGTATTTCCTATTTCGCCATCAATCAATGGTTCGTCGCCAACCTGCAGCCGCCGTCGCTCAAGGCGATCATTCCCTGGGAGGGCTTTGCCGACCTTTATCGCGACGCGCTTTACCATGGCGGCCTGCTCTCGCTGTTCATGACCAATTGGTACACCGCGCATCTCTTGCATCACGTGCTGGGCCGTGCCTCGCGGCATCTGCCTAACGGCTGGCAGGTCAACACGCTGTATTTCTGGCTGCACAACAATCTCGACAGCGGCGCATTCCGCGGCGCGCAGGCGCAGTGGGACAAGATCAATGTGCCGATGTTTTCGGTCGGCAACTGGTCGGGCATGGGCTTGCACCTGCGCGGCAATACCGAAGCGTTCCTGCGCGCGGCGACGCCGCACAAGAAGCTGCGCATCCATCTCGGCTCGCACGTCCATCCGTTCTACACCGAGGACGGCCGGCACGATCAGGTCCGCTTCTTCGATTATTGGCTCAAGGGAGTCGACAACGGCGTGATGGACGAGCCGCCGATCAAGCTTGCGATCCGCAAGGGCGGCGACGCCTTCGAATGGCGTCACGAGCAGGAATGGCCGTTGGCGCGCACGCGCTGGACCAAGCTCTATCTCGATCTGTCGCAAGCGCCGGCGCAAGGCGCGCCGCCGGTCGGCGCGCTGACGGGGAACCAGCCGCCGCAGGCCGAATCGAGGACTTACCCCGCTTCCAGCCTGGGCACGATGGGCTCGACGTCGGCGGCCTCTTCGCAAGTCCTGGGCGGCGGCATCAAGCCGGGCATGGGCGTCTCGTTCGAAACGCCGCCGTTGCCCGCCGACACCGAGATCACCGGTCCGCTCGCCGCCGTGCTCTGGGTGTCGAGCTCCAGCGAGGATATGGATTTGTTCCTGACATTGCGGAACTTCGATCCAGACGGCAACGAAGTGCTGGAGACCGGCCAGCAAGGCGCCCCGGTGCCGGTGGCGAAGGGCTGGCTGCGGGTGTCCCACCGCGAGCTCGATCCCGAATTGTCGCGGCCGTGGCGGCCCTATCACCGCCATGTCCGCCGGCTCTATCTGACGCCCGGCGACATCGTCCGCGTCGAGGTCGAAATCTGGCCGACCTCGATGGTCTTCAAGAAGGGCCACCGCATCCGGCTCGACGTGCAGCCGCGCGACGGCACAGGCTCGAGCCACTACATGCATTATCACGCCGACTACAATTCCGGCGCGACCAATACCGTCTATGCCGGCGGCGACATGGACCCCCACCTGCTGCTGCCGGTGATTCCGGCTTGAACGGTCATCCCGCGAGCCGAATGCTGCGTCGAGTTAGCATTTGTTAAGGAATCGTGCGTCATTTCTTAACCTCAAAACAACCGGTCGACGGCTAGGTTCGACCGATTGATCGGGCGCGCACGTGATGCTTAGCGGTCCCTCCCTGGCTAAAGTCAGCCGCAACTGGAAGTTCATCGTCGCCACAGGGGCGGCCGGTTTTGCCGTCGGCGTTCTTGTCTACCTGGCGAGCGGTCCGGGCTGGATGGTCGCGGCCTTGACGCAAACGCCGGCGCCGCTTGCCGCCGCGGTCATGGCGCTGCCATTCGCCTTTGCCGCGGCGACCCTGGCCGGGTTTTTGGTCAACGACCGACGGCGCGACCAGGCGCGATTGCTGCGTGCCGCGCTCAATAACATGACCCAGGGCCTCTGCATGTTCGATGATGCGGCGCGCCTGGTGTTGTGCAACGACCGCTATATCGAGATGTATCGGTTGCGGCCCGAGCACGCCAACGCCGGCACGCCGCTGCACGATCTGTTGTTGCACCGTCTTGCGGCCGGCAATTTCTCCGGCGACGCCGACCGCTATGTTGCCGACTGCCTCAAGCGGGTGGCCGAAGGCCGCACCGAAACCAAGACCGCCGAGCTCAAGGACGGCCGGGTCATCGCCGTCGTCAGCCGCCCGATGCAGGGCGGCGGCTGGGTGGCGACGCATACCGACGTTACCGATCAGCTGCTCGCCGAGAAGGAGCGCGATTCGCTGCGCCAGCGCGACGAGCGCCGCCGCTCGACCGATGCCGCGATCTCTTCGTTCCGGGCCCGCATCGAGTCCGTGCTCAAAACGGTCGGCCAGAGCGCGAGCGCGATGAAATCGGCGGCAAAGACGCTGCTGACGACGTCGGATCACACGCTGCAGCGCGCCGAAGGCGCGGTGCACGGCTCCAACGAGGCTTCGACCAATGTCGAAACCGCGGCCGCGGCGGCCGCCGAGCTGTCGGTCTCGATCCGCGAGATCAGCCGCCAGCTCGGCCAGGCCAACGACGTGGTGCGCAGCGCCGCCGCCAATGCCACAGCGACCAACGAGGACATCGCCGCGCTGGCGCATGTGGCGCAGAAGATCGGCGACGTGGTCAAGCTCATCCAGGACATCGCCGGACAGACCAACCTCTTGGCGCTCAACGCCACCATCGAAGCGGCGCGCGCCGGCGAGGCCGGCCGCGGGTTTGCCGTGGTCGCCTCGGAAGTGAAATCCCTCGCGGTGCAGACCGCCAAGGCCACGGAAGAGATCACGCACGAAATCCAGTCGGTGCAGGCCTCGAGCGGCAAGGCCGTCGCGGCGATCCGCGAGATCACCCAGCGCATGCAGGACATCAACGCCTATACCAGCGCGGTTGCCGTTTCGGTCGAACAGCAGGAGGCCGCGACCGGCGAGATTTCCCACAACGTCGCCAGTGCCGCGACCGGCGCCAAGGGCATCGTCGCCGCCTTGGGCGAGGTCGCCGGCGGGGTCACCCAGACGCGCTCTTCGGCACAGACCATGCTGGCGGCGTCCGAGGAAGTCGAAACCGCGACCGAGAAGCTGCGCCGCGAAGTCGAAGAGTTTTTGGGGACGGTGGCGGCGTAGCCTTTCTCTCCGCCTGCGCAACGCGCGAGCGAATAAGAAGCCTACCGCCCCGCCGCGTAACCCTGCATGCCGCGCGCATTGGCGGCGGCGCGGCGGCGGCGGCCGACCCGCGAAGCGGCGGTGAGCCGGCCTTCCGACCACTCCGGACCGGTCTCGACGATGTGGCCGCGGCGCTTGAGTTCGTCCACGGTCTTCTTCGGCACGCGGCCTTCGACCACCAGTACGCCCGGCCGCGCGGTGCGCGGCCAGAACGAGCTCGGGAAATGCTCGGAATGCCAGGCCGGCGCGTCGATCGATTCCTGCAGGTTCAGGCCGCAATGGACGTGACGGGCGAAGAACTGGACGATCCATTGATCCTGGCCGTCGCCGCCGGGCGAGCCCCAGGCGAGATAGGGCTCGCCGTCGCGCAGCGCCAAACTCGGCGACAAAGTGGTGCGCGGACGTTTGCCGGGGGCAAGCGCGGCCGGATGCCCTTCTTCGAGCCAGAACATTTGCGCACGGGTGCCGAGGCAAAAGCCGAGCTCCGGGATGACCGGCGAGGAATGCAGCCAGCCGCCGGACGGCGTCGCCGAGATCATATTGCCGGCCTGGTCGACGATATCGAAATGCACGGTGTCGCCGCGCATGGCGCCCATGCGGCCGACCGTGGGTTCGCCGGCGCCAAGCGCGCCAACCGTCGGCTCGCCGGCGCCGGCCGCCGCCGGCACCGCCTCGCGGCGGAGTTTCACGACGGCGCCGAAGCCGGCGATCGAGCCTGGCCTCTGCTCGAGCGAGGCTTTATCGCCGACGAGCTTGCGCCGCTCGGCACTGTAGGCCTCCGACAACAGCGTCGCGATCGGCACTTCGACAAAATCCGGATCGCCGTAGAATACTTCGCGGTCGGCGTAAGCGAGCTTCGAGCACTCGACGATGAGATGAATGAAATCGGGTCCGGCCGGATCGAGGCCGTCGAGATCGAAGCCTTTGAGCAGCGCGAGTTGCTGCAGCGTCACCGGGCCCTGGCCCCACGGCCCGGTCTTGCACACCGTGTAGTTCTTGTAATCACAAGTCAGCGGCGCCTCGATATGCGGCGTCCAGCGCGCCATGTCGTCGGCGGTGAGCACGCCGCGGTGGCGCGCGCCGCTGGTATCCATGATCTCCTGCGTGCGGCAGAAGCGGTCGATGGCCTCAGCGACAAAACCCTGCGACCAGGTTTTGCGTGCCCGCTCGATCTGCGCGACGCGATCGGGCCCGGCGCTCTCGGCTTCCTTGACGATGCGGCTATAGGTAGCCGCGAAGGTTTTGTTGGTGAACAGCGAGCCGGCGGCCGGCACTTCGTCGTTCGGCAGATAAACAGCCGCCGAAGTCGGCCAGTGCTCGCGGAATAATGTGGCGACCGTGCCGATCGTGGCATTGGCGCGTTCGAGTAGCGGATGGCCATTTTGCGCGTAACCAATCGCGGGGCCGAGCACTTCGGCAAGCTTCATGGTGCCGTAATCGCGCAACAGCATCATCCAGGTCTCGAAGGTGCCGGGCACCACGGCGGCGAGAAGCCCGGTGCCGGGAACGAGATCGAGGCCTTCACTCTTATAATGCGCGATGGTGGCTTTGGCCGGCGCCACGCCCTGGCCGCAAATCACTTCCGGCTTGCCGCGCCGCACGTCGTAAAGGATCACCGGCACGTCGCCGCCCGGCCCGTTTAGGTGCGGCTCGACAACCTGCAGCGTAAAGGCAGTGGCGACCGCGGCATCGAAGGCATTGCCGCCGCGCTCGAGAATGCCCATGCCGACCGCCGTCGCGATCCAGTGCGTCGTGGTGACCACCCCGAACGTGCCTTCGATCTCCGGCCGCGTCGTAAACGTGCTCGGATTGATGTTGGTCATGAACAATCTCTTGCTGAGGTCGGGCATGCGATCGGTCCGGCCGGAGTGAGGAGCCTTATTGCGCGAGCCTTGGCCCGCGCATAGAGAATGTATCGGGCCGATGGCGGCGCGACCAGTAGGAGCGAACGGACGTGCCGAGAACG
This sequence comes from uncultured Alphaproteobacteria bacterium, assembly GCA_963791925.1. Lineage (GTDB taxonomy): Bacteria > Pseudomonadota > Alphaproteobacteria > Rhizobiales > Xanthobacteraceae > BOG-931. Next base: position 437,667 of record CAWBUA010000001.1, read on the forward strand.
ACGCTGAAAGTCGGACTGGCCGGGCTCGGCGCCGTCGGCCTCGGCGTGGCGCGCCGGCTCGAAACCGGCATACCGGGGCTTGCCTTCACGGCCATCGCGGTGCGCGACCAAGACAAAGCGCGGCGCAACCTGCCGGACGCTGGCGGCCGCATTCCAATCCTGCCCGCCGAGGCACTGGCGCAATCCTGCGACCTCGTCGTCGAATGCCTGCCGCCGGAGATGTTCCGCAAGGTGGCGACGTCGGTGATCCAAGCCGGCAAAATCTTCATGCCGCTTTCGGTCGGCCAGCTTTTGGAAAACTGGGATCTGGTGGAGCGGGCGAAAGCGACCGGCACGCGAATTCTCGTTCCGACCGGCGCGCTTCTCGGCCTCGATGCGGTGCGCGCCGCTGCCGAGGGCACGATCCATTCCGTCAAGATGGTTACGCGCAAGCCGCCGAGCGGGCTCGAAGGTGCCCCTTATCTCGTCGAGCGCGGCATTGCGCTGAAAGACTTGAAAGAGCCTCGAAAGATCTTCGACGGCAGCGCGCGCGAAGGTGCGCGCGGCTTCCCCGCCAACGTCAATGTCGCCGCAGCCTTAAGCCTCGCCGGTATCGGCCCGGATAAGACGCGGCTCGAAATCTGGGCCGACCCGACCATCACGCGCAACACGCACCGCATCGAGGTCGACGCCGACACCGCGCGCTTTTCCATGATGATCGAGGGCGTGCCGTCGGAAAATCCGCGCACCGGCCGCATCGTGCCCTTGAGCGCCATTGCGGCACTACGCGGGCTCGTTTCCGAGTTGAAGGTCGGGACGTGACTGCCGGCGATTGCCGCTCTTAATGCATCGCGTGAAAGACTTGGCCGGTCGCCGTGAATTTTACGAGCAAGCCGGCTACCAGGAGCAGGAGAACGCACAACGCGGGCGAATAAGGGGATTCGCCTCCGTCGTTTTGCGCCGTTTTGACCTTGTTTTTCATAACATCACCTTTCGGCAACGCAACGTTTGGGAGGAATGTGCCGATGGGCGAATATGAATTCCAGACGGGACGCGGACCGTCCGCATAAGCAAGACATAAGTGCGCCGCCGCGCGCCTTCACCGCGCTCGGCGGGCTCGTTTCAGGGCTGGAATCGAGAGTGGATGGTTATGAACTCGACACCGCTGGCGCCGGCCCCGGCATGAATTTCAGCGCCACGCCGTTCATGCAGTAGCGCAAGCCGGTCGGCTTCGGCCCGTCGGTGAAGACGTGGCCGAGATGGCCGCCGCAGCGATGACACGAGACGGCCGTCCGCGTCATGCCGAAGGAGCGATCCTCGGTTTCGTCGACCGCGTTGGGCAACGGCGCCCAAAAGCTCGGCCAGCCGGTGCCGCTTTCGAATTTCGTCTTCGACGAGTAGAGCGGCAGATCGCAGCCGGCGCAGCTGAACGTGCCGGCGCGATGCTCCTCCAAGAGCGCGCTGGTGAACGGCAGCTCGGTACCCTCCTGCCGCAGCACGTTGTACTGTGCGGGCGTCAGAAGCTTGCGCCATTCCGCATCGGTGTGGGTCACTTCGTAAGGATGGGTCGCCGCAGTCGCCGCGTGCGGCCGCGCCAGACGGAAAGCGGCGAGGCCTAAGCCCGCGGCGCCGGCAAAGAACACATGTCTGCGTGTGAGCATCTCGTTCCTCCCAGCCGCGCCGGCTGCACCCCAGCTTCGCGCGGATCAAGTCCACAATATTATACGACAGTTCGCCCAGGAATGATCGCCTTGTGCGCGATTTGATGACAGCGCACCAAAAGCTCACATAGAGTTGATCATTGCCGGCGCCAGCAATGGGCCGGCTGACGGCCCTCGCTTTTGGGCTCCATGGTGCAAATTAAGGTAATCAGGGGGATCGCGTGGCTAATGCCGTCGAAATCAAAGTACTGAGCACGACAGCCATGAAAATGGTGTTCGAGGAGTTGACGCCGCAATTCGAGCGGGAGACCGGCAACCGCTTGGCCGTCGCGCTGGGACCGTCCCTGGTCCTGGAAAAACGCGTGCTTGACGGCGAACTCGCCGACGTCGCGATCGTCACCGGCCCCGGCGCGAAAGAATTGATCGAGCGCGGCAAGATCGTTCGCGGAAGCCTGGTCGAAGTGGCGCGTTCGCTGATCGGAGTGGCGGTGCCCAAAGGCGCGCCGCGGCCGGACCTGTCCTCGGTCGACGGCTTCAAGCGGGCCTTGCTGGCGGCAAAAGCGATCGCGCTGTCGAAGCCGGTCGGCGGCGGCGCCAGCGGCGCCCATATGGCCAAAGTGTTCGAAGAGCTCGGCATCACGGAAGCCATGGCGGCCAAGGCCATATACGGCGCCGGCGGCGCCGCAGGGCTCGCCGGCCTCGTCGTCAAGCGCGGCGAAGCCGATATCGGCATTCAGCAGATGGCCGAACTGCTGGCGGTCGACGGCATCGACGTGGTCGGTCCATTACCGCCGGATATACAAAGCGCCACTATGTTCACCGCCGGCATTGCGGCGAACGCCAACCATCCCGATCTGGCCCGCGCCGCTATCGCGTTCCTCGCCACGCCGGCAGCAAGGAGCGTCATCAAGGCGAAAGGTCTGGAGCCGGCGTGATCATGATTTTCTTCTTTCCCTATCTCGCCTTACCTTTGAGCACCTCAGGATTGACCACATTGATCGGCGCTCCGGCCGCGTAGGCGTTGATCTGATCGAAAATGTCGATGAACTGCGTCTCGTATTCGTCGCGCGTCACGTAGCCGATATGCGGCGTACAGACGACGTTGCTCATGTTCAGGAGCGGATGGTGTGGATCGGCCACCGGCTCTTCTTCGTAGACGTCGACCGCGGCCATGCCGGGGCGCCCCGCGCGCAACGCGGCGACCAGCGCGCCTGGCTCGATCAGAGGCGCCCGGCTGGTATTGACCAGAAGCGCGGTCGGCTTCATCCGCGCAAGGTCGGCCGCGGTCACGATATGGCGCGTCGCCGGAACCAGCCGCATGTGCAAGGAGATGACGTCGCATTCGGCGAAGAACTGCTCTTTGCTCGCCGCCGTCGCATAGCCGTCGGCGCGCGCGTTCTCCAGCGTGGCGGGACGCGCCCATACCAGAATATTCATGCCGAAGGCGCGGCCGTAGCCGGCAACGACATTGCCGATGCGGCCGTAGCCGTAGATGCCGAGCGTCTTGCCGCGCAGCGTCGAACCGACGCCGACCTGCCATTGCCCAGCTTTGAGCGCGGCGACATGCTGCGGAATGAGCCGCAGCGAATCCAGGATCAGCCCGAAGGTCAATTCCGCCGCGGCATAGGACGGCGTCCCCGGATGCTGGCTCGACGAGACGACGATGCAGAGTTTGGTGCAGACATCGATATCGATATGCGGATAGACGCTGCGTTGGCTGATCAGTTTCAGCTTGGGCAGTCGCTCAAGCAGCGGCGCGCGGATTTGCGTCCGCTCGCGGAATAGCACGAGAACTTCGGCGTCCTTCAGGCGCTCGGCCAGAACATCGGTGTCCTGCACATGATCGGTCCACACCGTGACGTCATGGCCGTCGAGCTTCGCAAAGCACGGCAGCGTGCGCAGCGTGTCGAAATAGTCGTCGAGAATGGAGGTTTTCATGCGGCTCTAGTCATCCTCCGGCTGCCGCCAGCACAAACCGGGAAAGCGCGCATAATCGCGGTCCGTCGTGATCCATTCGCAGCCCCATTCAATGGCAAGCGCGGCATACCAGGCGTCGGTAACCATCGTACCGCGCGTGTTGGTCTCGATGCACAGGCGTTTGAAAATATCCCAGTGTCGCTCACGAGGCTCGACGACCAGGCAATGCGGCTGCGCGAGCAGGTCATCGCAGAAGCCAAGGGCCTCGTCGAGCGTGCTGGGCTCGGCATAGACGCGCCGATTGGTGGTGACTCTGACGACTGCGCCCAGTGCAAGCGGCGAAAGGCCAAAGCGCGCTTCTCCGAGAATCACGCGATCGAGCCATCTGCGACATAGTGCGTGTTCCGGGACGTCTTTGCGAAATGCGTAGATGAGGACATTGACGTCCGGCAAAATCATTTGAAGCTGTTTTTCAGCCGCTCGATGTATTCGAGGTCTTCCATCTCCTGCAGCGCTGCGGAATTCGAAATGTCGATGCCCGGCAGGGGGCCCCCGCTCGCGTTACTGCAGCGTGGCATAGCGCGCTCGGCTTTGGCTTTCTTTTGCGCGTCGCTGATCACCAACCGCAGCCCCTCCTCGATCAGCGAGGTGAGCGTGCGGTCCTCGGCCAGCGCCTTGCGCTTGGCGCGGGCGAGCAGATCCTTGGGCAGTCTGACGGTGGTTCGTTCGATCATATGTCAAGACATATCGACGATATGTCAGTATGTCAATGAAGCGCGCTGACCGCGGGATGATGGATGGCGCGATCACAATGGCAGTGGGCCATTGCGCGGCAGCAGCTTGCGTCGTTCCCAGACGGCCCTCGTCCCAAAAGAAAACCGGGCCCTTGCGGGCCCGGTTTAGTTCGTCGGCGTGGGGGCGCCGACGACACCTTCCAGAGGGGAACAACTGCACGCAACGCGATTGCCTATCTGGGAGGATTAGCAGCAACCGCGCGCTGTGCCGAACCGAATAATTATGCGATTCACTCGCCGCCCACACAACGCGGCGCTTCACATGACAGCCATGCGGTATAGGCAAGTTGCGGCGTTTTCGCGCAATTCGCAAAGCCGCGTGGATTGCAGCCGCTAGAAATTCCAGCGTTGCGCGTTGGCGACAAGGAAGTCGCGAAACGCCTGCACGCGGGCTACCGCCTTAAGCTCCTCGGGATAGACGAAATAGGCATCAAGCGCGATCGCTTCGGCATCGCCGAAAAGTTGCACCAGCCCGTCTTCGACCAGGTAGTCGGGCAACATCGCGATGCCGAGGCCGCGCTGGCAGGCACGCAAAATGCCGAGAATATTGTTGATGACGAGATGCGGCTGGCGCGGACCCTTGCCGTCGCGCGCCACCTCGATCAGCCACCGTGACGGCTGCAGGTATGACGGCACGTTGCCGCCGAGCACCAGCGGGCGATGCTTGTCGAGATCTTCGAACGTGCGCGGCGTGCCGAAGCGCTTGAGGTATTCGGGCGAGGCATAGACGTGGAAATGCACCGAAAACAGCTTGCGCTGGATGAGGTCGGGCTGGGTCGGCTGGCGCAGCCGGATGGCGACATCGGCCTCGCGCATGGCGAGATCGAGTTCCTCGTCGGTAGTGAGCAGCGTGATATGCACCTCGGGATACAGATCGAGGAATTCGCCAAGCCGCGGCGTGAGCCAGTGCACGCCGATGCCCGGCGTCGTGGTGACGCGCAGATCGCCGTTCGGCCGCTCGCGCGAATCGGTGAGTTTGGCGCGCGCGGCTTCGAGCTTCATGAAGACTTCGTGCGCGGTGCGATAGAGAAGCTCGCCCTGCTCGGTCAGAATCAAGCCGCGCGCGTGCCGGTGAAACAGCGACACCGACAACTCCTGTTCGAGCGCGCTCACCTGCCGCGACACCGCCGATTGCGACAGCCCGAGCTGCTCGCCGGCATGGGTAAAGCTGCCGGCCTCGGCGGCGGCATGAAAGACTTTTAGTTTATCCCAATCCATGGTGTCGGATGACGGAAGTCTGATGACGGAGGTCGGATGGCCGGCTTGGCCGATCGCTTGTCTGTCATCGCTCGTCTGTCATCAGTCCTCCGTTTCTCACTCCGCCGCGGCGCGGTACGCGCCGTGCGCGGCAAGGAAGCGCTCGGCTTCCAGCGCCGCCATGCAGCCGAGGCCCGCTGCGGTGACCGCTTGGCGATAGACCTCGTCGGCGACGTCGCCGGCTGCGAACAAGCCCGGCACCGAGGTTGCGGTCGAATGCGGTGCGGTTTCGATATAGCCGGACGGCTTCATCTTGACCTGGCCGGCGACGAGTTCGGTCGCCGGCGCGTGGCCGATGGCAATGAAAATGCCGTCCACGGGACGCTCGATCACCGCCCCAGTCTTGAGATTCTTCAACCGCGCATGGGTGACCTTGAGCGGATCGTGCGTGCCGCCGACGTCGTCGAGCACGCTGTCCCAGATCGCGTCGATCTTGGGATGCTTGAACAGCCGGTCCTGCAGGATCTTCTCGGCGCGCAGGCTGTCGCGCCGATGCACCAGCGTGACCTTAGCGGCGAAATTGGTGAGAAACAGCGACTCCTCGACCGCGGTGTTGCCGCCGCCGATCACCAGGACATCCTTGCCGCGATAAAAGAAGCCGTCGCAGGTGGCGCAGGCGGAGACGCCATAGCCGCGGAATTTCTGCTCGCCCGGCAGATCGAGCCAGCGCGCCTGCGCGCCGGTCGCGAGAATCATGGCATCGGCCACGTAAACATCGCCGGAATCGCAGTCGATGCGGAACGGCCGCCGGGACAGATCGACCTTGTTCACGTAATCGGCGACGAGCCTCGCTCCGACATGAGCCGCCTGCTTCTGCATCTGCTCCATGAGCCAGGGGCCCTGGATCACGTCGGCATAGCCCGGATAATTCTCGACATCGGTGGTGACGGTAAGCTGGCCGCCCGGCGCCAAGCCCTGGATCAGGACCGGCTCAAGCATGGCGCGGGCGGCATAGATTCCGGCCGTGTAGCCCGCCGGCCCGGAGCCGACGATCACGACCTTGGCGTGGATGGCGTTCGACACCGGGTCCATCTCGTCTTTGCGGCAGGTGCGGATCGATCCTTTCCAGATGGCCCCGCAAAGCCGGCTGTTGGGATTTTGCCCGGCTGGAAATGCCCTCAAACCCGGCTCAATTCCCGAGTTTGACCGGCGCCCCAGCCATGCCGCCGCAATGTAGGGATTCTCGGGAGCCATGCAAGATACGCAACCCACCGAACCCACAGCCACGGGCCGAATGGTAAACCGGGGTCTGGATGCCTCGCGCCTCCGGTTCAGCCGAATGCTGGCACAACCTCGCGGCCGAACAACTCGATGGAATGCAGGGCATCCTCGGTCCGCATGTCGCCGAATGCGAGCCAGGGCACAAAATAGTTCGGCGCGGTAGCGTCGATTTCCGCCGCGATGAAGTCGCGCACGGTTTGTGGAGAGCCGGCGACGGCGATGCCGAGCGCCGCCAGTTCGTCGAAGCTTTTGGGATATTGCAGCGACACGCGCGGCGCCGCGCCGTGCCGCTCGAACAGCCAGAAGAAGCTCGCCCGCCAACGCGGATAGGCGCGCCGCGCGAGGGCGAGGGCCTCCGCGTCAGTGTCGGCAACAATCACGTGTCGGCCGACGCCGAACAAGGTTGAGTCCTCTTTTCCAAGCTTGTGCCGCACCGACAGATAGCGCTCGAAGATCGGACGCACGGCCTCGCGCGGCGCCAGCGAGATGATATTGACGTCGTTTTGCGCCGGCCAATCGGCGTTGTCGGGGATACTGACGCCGTACCACAGCGGCGGATGCGGGCGCTGCACCGGCTGCAGCACCATCGGCACTTTGTCGAAGCGATAGAATTTACCGGCGAAGGTCAGCTCGTCGCAAGCAAGCCCCTTCAGCACCACCTGGAAGGCCTCATGATACATCGCCTGAGTTTGGGTGAAATCGAGGCCATAGGCGGCCGTCTCGAACGGCGACACCCCGCGGCCGACGTCGAGTTCCAAGCGGCCGCCACTCATCTGATCGAGCATGCAGATTTCCTCGATCAGGCGCAGCGGATGATAGAACGGCAGCAGATAGACCATCGGGCCAAAACGCAGCCTCTTGGTGCGCTGTGCCAGCGCGGCGAGAAACACGCTGGGCGAGGCGGCGCAGCCGAGGGGTGTGCCGTGGTGCTCGGCGAGGTGAAAGGCGTGAAACCCCAAGCGGTCATAGGCCTCGGCAAGCCGCAGCCGGCCGGCATAAAGCTCGCCCAGCGGTATGCCGGCATCGTCCAGGTGGTCGAAAACGCCGAATTTCATGGGATCGGAGGGCAGGACGGATGACAGACGACAGATATGCTACGGCCTTGTCCGTCGTCTGTCATCCGTCCTCGGCCGTCCGCTACTTCCACTCGACCTTCATCACCTCATAGGCCTTGGCGCCGCCGGGCGTCACCACTTCGACCTGGGCGCCCTTTTTCTTGCCGACGAGAGCGCGCGCGAGCGGCGAGGTGATGGAAATCTTGCCCTTCCTGGCGTCAGCCTCCGGCTCGCCGACGATCTGCCAGACGGCCTTCTTCTCGGTGTCCTCATCGACCAGCGTCACGGTGGCGCCGAAGGTGATGGTCTCGCCCGAAAGCTTGGAAACGTCGATCACTTCGGCGCGCGCCAGCTTGTCCTCAAGCTCGGCGATGCGGCCTTCATTCAAGGATTGGGATTCCTTGGCCGCGTGATATTCGGCGTTCTCCGACAGGTCGCCATGGGTGCGCGCGTCGGTGATCTGCTGAATGATGCGCGGCCGCTCAATCTGCTGGCAGTGCTTGAGCTCGGACTCCAGCGCCGAGTAGCCCGCTGCCGTCATCGGAATCTTGTCCATCGGTCTCAACCTCCAGTGCCTGCAGAGTCAAAAGTTTGATCGCGGGCCGGAGCATCTCCGGCCTACGATCACAAACCCTGGCTCTACACGTACCGTCGCTGCGGCCGCCCCGATGCTCGATCAGACCCGGCCCCGAAATAGTCTTGCAGCGCACAGACCTCGAGGTCGCCCCCCAGATAGGCCCTGATGCCCTGCGCTGCGGCGACGGCCCCTGAGAGAGTGGTGTAGTACGGCACTTTATGCAAGAGGGCTGCGCGCCGGAGCGAGCGGCTGTCGGCCAGCGCCGTGGCCCCTTCGGTGGTGTTGAAAACCAGCTGGACTTCGCCGTTTTTGATGGCGTCGACGATGTGCGGCCGGCCCTCGGCGACCTTGTTGATCTTGGCCGCCGCCACGCCTTGCTCGGCAAGGTAACGTTGGGTTCCCGACGTTGCCATGATCCGAAAGCCGAGCCCGGCCAAAAGCCGCACGGCCTCGAGGATCCTCGGCTTGTCGGCATCTTTGACCGAGACGAAGACAGTGCCGCTCTTGGGCAGGCGGGTGCCGCCACCGAGCTGGCTCTTGGCGAAAGCGATGCTGTAATCGCGATCGATGCCCATCACTTCGCCGGTCGATTTCATCTCCGGGCCGAGAACGGTGTCGACCTTGTCGCCGAAGCGCGCGAACGGAAACACCGCCTCCTTGACGCCGACATGGCCGGCGCCGCCCGGCTCGAAATGCTGCGGCTCAAGCTTGAAGCTCGCGAGCTTTTCGCCGGCCATGATGCGCGCCGCGATCTTGGCCGCCGGCACGCCGGTCACCTTGGCGACGAAGGGTACTGTGCGCGAAGCGCGCGGATTGACCTCGAGCACATAAATGTCGCCGTCCTTGATGGCGTATTGCACGTTCATCAGGCCGCCGACCTTGAGCGCCAGCGCCAGCGCCCGGGTCTGCCGGTCGAGCTCGGCAATGATTTTGCGCGAAAGATCGTGCGGCGGCAGCGAGCAGGCGGAGTCTCCGGAATGGATACCGGCTTCCTCGATATGCTCCATGATGCCGGCGATGTAGCTGTCCTTGCCGTCGGCCAGGCAATCGACGTCGACCTCGACCGCGTCGGTTAGATAGCGGTCGATCAACAGCGGCCGCTTTTCCGAGACCGCAAATTCCGACGGACGGTCGAGATCGGCGGCAAGCCGCGCCACATAGCGCGCCAGATGATGCGTATCGTGCACGATCTCCATGGCGCGGCCGCCCAGCACATAGGACGGCCGGATGACGATCGGATAGCCGATCGCTTCGGCGATCGCTTTTGCTTTCTCCGGCGAGGTTGCGATGCCACTTTTCGGCTGCCGCAGATGCAGGCGGTCGAGCAACTGCTTGAACCGGTCGCGGTCCTCGGCGAGATCGATGGCGTCGGGCGAGGTGCCGAGGATCGGCACCTGCGCTTTCTCCAGCGGCTCGGCGAGCTTTAGCGGCGTCTGGCCGCCGAACTGCACGATGACGCCGTGGAGCGTGCCGTTCTTCCGCTCGGTATCGATGATCTCGATCACGTCCTCGGCGGTGAGCGGCTCGAAATAGAGCCGGTCCGAGGTGTCGTAATCGGTCGATACCGTCTCCGGATTGCAATTGATCATGATCGTTTCGTAGCCGGCGTCCTTGAGCGCGAAGCAGGCATGACAGCAGCAATAATCGAATTCGATACCCTGCCCGATGCGGTTCGGACCGCCGCCGAGAATGACGACCTTCTTTTTGTCCGACGGCGACGCCTCATCGACCGCATGGCCGTTAAACGGCGTCTCGTAGGTCGAATACATATAGGCGGTCGGCGAAGCAAACTCGGCGGCGCAGGTGTCGATACGCTTAAACACCGGCCGCACGCCGAGCGCGCGCCGCTTTGCGGCGACCTCATCGGCGCTTAGCCCGGTCAGCCGGGCCAGCCGGGCATCGGAAAAGCCCATGGCTTTGAGCCGGCGCAACGCGGAGGCGGATTCCGGCAGGCCCTTGGTACGAATTTCCGCTTCCATGTCGACGATGTCGCGGATTTGCGCCAGGAACCACGGATCGATCCGGCAGGCGGTATGGATATCCTCGTCGCTGGTGCCGAGCCGCATCGCCTGCGCCACTTTGAGGAGGCCGTCCGGCGACGGCGTGCCGAGCGCGGCGCGAATGGCATTCTTGTCGTCGCCCTCGCCGAGCCCCGGAATGGCGATCTCGTCGAGGCCCATGAGCCCGGTCTCAAGCGAGCGGAGCGCCTTCTGCAGGCTTTCGGCGAAGGTGCGGCCGATCGCCATCGCCTCGCCGACCGACTTCATCGACGTGGTGAGCACCGGCTCGGCGCCGGGAAATTTCTCGAAGGCAAAGCGCGGAATCTTGGTGACGATGTAGTCGATGGTCGGCTCGAACGAGGCCGGCGTGGCGCCGCCGGTGATGTCGTTGGCGATCTCGTCGAGCGTGTAGCCGACCGCGAGCTTGGCTGCGACCTTGGCGATGGGAAAGCCGGTCGCCTTCGACGCCAAGGCCGACGAGCGCGACACCCGCGGATTCATTTCGATGACCACCAGCCGGCCGTCGGCCGGATTGACCGCGAACTGCACATTGGATCCGCCGGTCTCCACCCCGATCTCGCGCAACACCGCGATCGAGGCGTCGCGCATGATCTGATATTCCTTGTCGGTCAGCGTCAGCGCCGGCGCGATGGTGATGGAATCGCCGGTATGCACGCCCATCGGGTCGACGTTCTCGATGGAGCAGACGATGATGCAATTGTCGTTCTTATCGCGCACCACCTCCATCTCGTATTCTTTCCAGCCGAGCACGGATTCCTCGATCAGCACTTCGGAGGTCGGCGATGCATCGATGCCGCGTTCGACGATCTCGATGAATTCGGCCTTGTTATAGGCGATGCCGCCGCCGGTGCCGCCGAGCGTGAAGGAGGGCCGGATGATGGCTGGCAGGCCGATATCCTCGAGCGCTTCGAGCGCCTGGATCAGCGTCTTGATTTGATGCGAGCGCGGCGTCGCCAGCCCGATCTTGGTCATCGCCTCGCGGAACAGCTTGCGATCCTCGGCCTTGTCGATGGCGTCGGCGGTAGCGCCGATCATGGTGACGTCGAATTTCTCCAGCACGCCCATTTTGCGCAGCGACAGCGCGGTATTGAGCGCGGTCTGCCCGCCCATGGTCGGCAACAAGGCAAAGCCGCCGGGAACGGCGTAGCGTTCTTTCTCGATGATCTTGGCGACGATGTCAGGCGTGATCGGCTCGATATAGGTCGCATCCGCCAAGTCCGGATCGGTCATGATCGTCGCCGGATTGGAATTGACCAGAACGACCCGGTAGCCCTCGGCCTTGAGCGCCTTGCACGCCTGCGTGCCGGAATAGTCGAACTCGCAGGCCTGGCCGATGACGATCGGACCCGCGCCAATGATCAGGATCGTGGAGATATCGGTCCGCTTGGGCATCGTTTCCGTATCTAGGCACAAATGGCGCAGGCGCAAAAAAAGGCGCGCCCGATGCGCGCCGGCCATTGCGGGGCTCGGCCCCGCGCGAGGCGGTCTTAGACCAGAAACCCCCGGCAGGGAAGAGGCCGGATCGGAATGGCGTGGATAGCGCCTGCGGGACGCCCGGCGCACCAGCGATCGCCGCCGCGCAACCATGGGCATGACCGCCCGTTATCCAAAGCAAAACCGATCCGGGACGACAAAGCCGTGGCCGCCGAACCTCAGAACCGGCCGTTCAACACACCGCGCAGCTCCGAGGAGCCCGACAGCACCCAATTGCGCCGCGCCGAGGAGCGCGGTCGCGGCCGGCGGGCGACGCATCCGCTGCAGATCCCATGGGCCGGCTGGAAGGACATCTTGCGGCGCACCTACAGCGAGATGAATTCCGACCGCCTGTTGTCCATCGCGGGCGGCGTTGCGTTTTTCACGCTGTTCGCAATCTTCCCCGCGATCACCGCGCTGGTTTCCGGCTACGGCCTGTTCTTTAACGCCGCGACCATCGCCAACAGGCTGTCGATGCTGAACGACGTGGTGCCGGCCAATGTCTTGAGTATCGTCACCGAGCAAGCCACCCGGATCGCTTCCGGCACCAATGGCACGCTGACCATCGGCATTGTCGCCGGCATCCTGGTCATGGTCTGGAGCGCCATGGGCGGCGTCAAGGCGATGATCGACGCGCTCAACGTGATTTACGAGCAGGAAGAGGGCCGCAGCTTTCTGAAGCTCAACCTGGTGGCGCTCGCCTTTACCATCGGCGGCTTTGCCGCTTTCCTCATCGCCGTCGCCGCCGTCATCGTCTTGCCGCTGGTGCTGAATTCGATCGGTCTCGGCGGCGTGAGCGCCACGCTGATGCAGGCGCTGCGCTGGCCGGCCCTGCTGATCTTTCTGCTGCTCGGCCTTTCCGTGCTCTATCGCTACGCGCCGCACCGGCGTTCTGCGCGCTGGCAGTGGGTCAGCGTCGGCAGCGTATCCGCGGCCGTGGTATGGATCGGCGCCTCCTATTTGTTCTCGTGGTACCTCGCCAAGTTCAACAGCTACAACGTCACTTACGGCTCGCTCGGCGCCGTGGTGGCGATGATGATGTGGCTGTGGATTTCATCGATCGTGGTTTTGCTCGGCGCCGAGCTCAACGCCGAAATCGAGCATCAGACCGCGCGGGATTCGACGGTCGGCGACGACAAGCCACTCGGCAAGCGCGGCGCGACCATGGCCGACACGGTTGGCGAAAGCCGGTAAGCCTCCTTCGCTTGGTGACGAGCTTCTTCCTGCCGCAGCCCCTCGCCACGGCGGCGCAGGACGTGCAATATCCGCCGCGTCGAGAGAAACCACCGGAGGAATGCATGCCCGCGCCGATGCAAGGCGAACTCAAGCCAAACGTCTATCGCTTCAAGTTTGGCGGCTTCGAGATCGCCAACATTCTCGACGGCAAAGTCATCCGCGACGGACTGCATCCGAGCTTCGGCCCGGAGCGCAAGCCGCAGGAGGCGCAAGAGCTTTGCCGGAACAACGGCATCGAAGCGAACCGCTATGCGCATCCGTTCATTCCGACCGTGGTCAACACCGGCCGCGAGCTCGTCCTGTTCGACACCGGCAACGGCGCGCTGCCGCGCGACTATCCGCAATTGCGCAGCCGGCTCTCGGACGGCCGGCTGGTCGAGGGCTTGGCGCAGTTGGGCTATAAACCGGACGATATCGATATCGTCGTGATCACGCACGGCCATCCCGATCACATCGGCGGGTTGATGGATGCCGGCAAGCCGGTCTTCCCCAGCGCCCGTTACGTCTTCGCCGCCGCCGAGTTCGATTTCTGGAAGCGCGGCGAGAACGTGCGCGAAGCGCGCAAATTCAATCTGCAACTCTTCCAGAAGCTCGCTTTGCCGCTTGCGGATAAATCGAGCTTCATCAAGCCGGGCGACGAGATCGCATCCGGCGTCCGGGCCATCGATGTGGCCGGCCATTCGCCCGGCATGCTTGCCTGTCACATTGAGAGCGAGGGCAAGCGGCTTTTGATCTGGGCCGACGCTTGCGTCCATTATGTCATGTCGATCCAGCGGCCGGAATGGCATCTCGATGTCGACGACGACAAGGACAAGGCGGTGGCCACGCGCAAACGTATCCTCGACATGGCCGCGGCCGAGCAGCTGTTCGTCACCGGCTACCATATGCCGTTTCCCGGCATCGGCACGATCGACAGGACCACGGACGGCTATCGCTGGGTGCCGGTCAGCTATCAGTTGGATTTGTAACGAGGGTTAGCAGGCTCGGCCGTCCGCTGACTCCGCCGCATGAGGAAATATCAGGGGAGGAAAGGTCATGAGATTTGCAAAGAGATTTGCGCGTCGACGCTTCCTGCAGCTCGCGGCGGGTGCCGCAGCAGTTCCGGCCGTCTCGCGTGCCGCGTTCGCGCTGGATTACCCGACCCGCCCGGTGCGCATCCTGGTCGGTTTTCCGCCCGGCGCCGCGACCGACATCGTCGGACGGCTGATCGCGCAAGCGCTCTCGCAACGGCTCGGCCAGCAATTCATCGTCGAGAACAAGCCGGGCGCGGCCAGCAATCTCGCCGCCGCGGAGGTCGCGCGCGCGGCGCCCGACGGCTACACGCTGTTGGCCATGACCGTCACCAACGCGGTCAATACCACGCTTTACGCAAAGACCGCCGACTTCAGCTTCATGAACGACATCGTGCCGGTGTCCAGCACGATCCAGTCGGCCAATGTGCTCGAGGTCAATCTCGACGTCCCGGTCAAGACCGTTCCGGAATTCATCGCCTATGCCAAGGCCAATCCGGGCAAGCTCAATTACGCCTCGTTCGGCACCGGCACGGCGCCGAACATGGCCGCGGAGCTGTTCAAGATGATGACCGGCACCAATCTCGTGCATGTGCCCTATCATTCGAGCTTCATGCCCGACCTGCTCAGCGGCCAGGTCCAGGTCGCCTTCACCCCGATCCCGCTGACCATCGCCAATATCCGCGCCGGCAAGCTGCGCGCCATCGCCGTGACCAGCAAGACGCCGTCCGACGCGCTGCCTGGCGTGCCCACCGTGGCGGCCACGGTGCCGGGCTACGAGGCGACGATCTGGCATGGCATCGGCACGCCCAAGGGCACGCCCGAGGACATCGTCGAAAAGCTGCACAAAGAGATCAATGCCGTGCTCACCGATCCGGCCTTGAAGCCGAAATTCGACAATCTCGGAGCGGTGCCGACGCCGATGACGCGCGCCGAATTTGCAAAATACATCTCGGCCGAGGTCGACAAATGGGCCAAGGTGATCGAATTCGCCGACATCAAGGCGAGCTGATGCGGCCATGCGACAGGCGTCAAACGCCGAGATAACGATGCGCCACGTCGGGCGCGCTCGCCAATTCGCGTGAAGTGCCCGACCACACGATGCGGCCGCGCTCGATGAAATAATGGCGGTCCGCGATCCGCGTGATGGCGCCGACATTCTTGTCGATCAAGAGGATCGATTGCCCGGCGGCGCGGAGCTTCTCGAGGCAGCGCCAGATCTCGTCGCGGATCAAGGGCGCCAGCCCCTCGGTCGCCTCGTCGAGGATGAGGAGGCGCGGATTGGTCATCAGCGCGCGGCCGATCGCCAGCATCTGCTGCTCGCCGCCGGACAGGAGATTGGCCATGCTGTCGGCGCGTTCGGCGAGCCGCGGAAACAAGGCATAGATGCGCTGCAGCGTCCATGGCTCGCCGGCGCGGCTGCGATCGGCCGCGGTGGCGACGAGATTTTCGCGCGTCGTAAGGTTGGGAAAAAGCTGCCGCCCTTCCGGCACCAGGCCGATACCAAGCTTGGCGACGCGGTATGCGGGCAGGCTGCGAATCTCGGCGCCGGCGAAGCAGATCGAGCCCGCGGCCGCCGGGGTCAGTCCCATGATGGAACGCACCGTCGTGGTCTTGCCCATGCCGTTGCGGCCCATCAGCGACACCATTTCGCCCGGCGCGATCGCCAGCGAGACGCCGAACAGGACGCGACTCAAGCCGTAGCTCGTTTCGACCTCGCGCAGTTCGAGCAGCGGCGCGTCAGTCATGCCGGACCTCCTGCCCGGCCCTCGTCCGCTTCGCCGAGATAGGCCTCGCGCACGGCGGCGTCGGCGCGGATCGCCGCCGGATTGCCCGAAGCGATAATGCGACCGTAGACCAACACGCTGATGCGGTCGGCGAGCGCGAACACTGCGTCCATGTCGTGCTCGACCAGAAGAATAGTCAGGTCGCCCTTGAGCTGGCGTAGCGTCGCCACGAGCCGCGCCGATTCTTCCGGCCCCATGCCCGCCATCGGCTCGTCGAGCAGCAGCATGCGCGGCCGGGTCGCCAGCGCCATGGCGATTTCGAGCTGGCGCCGTTCACCGTGGCTGAGATCGGTGACCCGCACGTCGGAGCGTTGCGCAAGGCCGACGCGATCGAGCGCGTCACGGGCCGGCTCGTGCAGTTCCGGCTCGTGCCGCGCGGCGCGCCAGAAGCGGAACGAATGACCGGCATGGGCCTGCACCGCGAGCGCGACATTGTCGAGCGCGGTGAATTCCGGAAACAGCGAGGCGATCTGAAACGAGCGCGCAAGCCCCAGCCGGCTGCGCCGATACACTGGCAACGCCGTGACGTCTTGGCCGTCGAAGCGGATGCGGCCGCCGTCGGGCGCGATCGCGCCGGTCAACTGTCCGATCAGCGTGGTCTTGCCGGCGCCGTTGGGGCCGATCAGCGCATGCAATTCGCCGCGGCAAAGCGCGAGCGAAATCGCGTCGGAGGCGACGACGCCGCCAAAGCGCTTGGTCAGGGCATCGGTTTCGAGCAAGGCCTCAGCCACGGCGCGCGCCCCCGAGCAAGCCGTCGATGCCGCCGTTGACGTAGAGCGCCACGATCAGAAGCAGCGGGCCGAGAATGAGGTCCGGATAGTCGGTGACGTGCGAGAGAGACTGCTCCAGCAGCAGGAAAGCCGTCGCGCCGATCAGCGGGCCGAACATCGCCTGCATGCCGCCGAGCACCGCCATGACGATGAGATCGCCGGACCGCGTCCAGTGCATCATCGCCGGGCTGATGAAATTGGTTTGGTTGGCAAGCAGCGCCCCGGCGAGCCCGCACAGTGCGCCCGCGATCGTGAAACAGACGAGCCGGTAGCGGAACGTCGGAAAGCCGATGGCGCGCATGCGCGGCTCATTCGAGCGAGCGCCCTGGATCACCAGGCCGAAGCGCGAATTGACGATGCGCCAGACCAGATAAGTGCTGGCCAAGAGCAGGACGAAGCACAGATAGTAGAACAGCGGCGCGTTGTTGAGATCGATGACGCCGGCGAAAGTGCTGCGGTGGTAGATGGTCAGGCCGTCGTCGCCGCCATAGCGGTCTAGCCCGCTGGCGACGTAATAGACCATTTGCGCAAAAGCGAGCGTGATCATGATGAAATAGACGCCGCGGGTGCGCAGCGACAACGCACCGACGACGAGCGCGTAGAACGCCGACGCCGCGACCGCGACCGGCCATTGCACGAAGCCCGAGCCGATGCCTTCCTTGGCCAGAATGCCGACGGCATAGCCGCCGATGCCGAGATAGGCGGCATGGCCGAAGCTCACCATGCCGCCGAAGCCCATGATCAGGTTCAGGCTGAGCGCCGCGATCGCCATGATGAGAATGCGCGAGAGCAACGTCATGGCGAAAGGATCGCCGGCGAGCGCCGAATAGGCCGGAACGAGCGCCAGAATGACGAGCAGCGCGGCGTTGACCCCGACGCGCGGGCTCGACCAGCTGCCGCGCCAGCCCTTACGCCGCGCGCTCATCGGCCCGCCGCAGGAAACAGGCCTTCCGGCCGCAGCACCAGCACCAGCGCCATCAACAGATAGATCGACATCGACGACAAAGCGGGCGCGAGCGTATCCGCGGCGTTGGTGCTCAGATATTGGTGCAACAGGTCGGGCAGGAAGGCGCGGCCGATGGTGTCGATGACGCCGACCAACAGCGCCGCGACGAAAGCGCCGCGGATCGAGCCGATGCCGCCGATGACCACGACCACGAAGGCCGGAATGAGAATATTCTCGCCCATGCCGATCTGCACGGTGAGGATCGGCGCCTGCATCAAGCCGGCGAAGCCGGCGAGCGCCGCGCCAAGCCCGAATACCAGGGTGTAGAGCAGCTTGATGTTGACCCCGAGCGCGCCGACCATTTCGCGATTGGAAGCGCCGGCGCGGATCAGCATGCCGAGCCGGGTGCGCATGACCAGGACATAGAGCAGCAGAGCGACGACGAGGCTCACCGCGATGATGACGAGACGATAGGCCGGATAGTAAAGACCCGGCAGGATCTGCACGGCAGTGAGCATTTCGCTCGGCAGCGACAGCGTCATGCCGGCCGGCCCCCAGACGAGCCGCACCAGCTCGTCGAAGAACAGCAACAGCCCGAATGTGCCGAGCACGTGATCGAGATGATTGCGGCCGTAGAGCCTGCGGATCGCGGTCACTTCGAGCGCCATGCCGGCGACCAGCGTGGCGGCGATGCGCGAGAATGGCGCCGAACACGAAGCTGTCGGTCCAGGCGGCAAATGTGGCGGCGAAATAAGCGCCGAGCATGTAGAGCGAGCCGTGCGCCAGATTGACCAGATCCATGATGCCGAAGATTAGCGTCAATCCGGCCGCCAGCAGGAACAGCAGCATGCCGAGCTGGATGCCGTTGAGGAATTGCTCGATGAAATACAGCATGGACTCAGCAAGATGGATGAGGGCGCTGCGGTGCTCGGACTTGCTGATGCGAACTCCCTCTCCCCAAAGGGGAGAGGGTTGGGGTGAGGGGGTTCTGACCGAGAGGCTCGCGCCCCTCACCCCTCCCTCTCCCCAACGGGGACAGGGAGAAGGTCACTTCATCATGCACTTGTCGTGGAATTTGTCCTGGTCGTTCTTGACGATCAAGGCGACGGTCTTGAGCGCGTAGGAGCCGTCGGCGTTCTTCACTGCATCCTGCAGGTAGAAATTCTGAATCGGGATGTGGTTGTTGCCGAACTTGAAGTCGCCGCGGACCGACTTGAAGTCGGCCTTTTCCATTTCCTTGCGCATGCCCTCTTTGTTGCCGAGGTCGCCCTTGACCGAGGTGATGGCGCTGTCGATTAGGCCGACGGCGTCATAGGTCTGCGCACCGTAGAACGACGGCGAGACGTGATATTTCGCCTTGTAGTCGGCGACGTATTTCTTGTTGGCCTCGTTGGGCAGATCGGCGACCCATTCCTGCGCGCCCGGCACGCCGATGGCGAGATCCTTGAGGCGCGGCAGCGACAGGTCGTCGATGGTAAACGCGGTGTAGAGTGGAATCTGCCCCTTCAGCCCGGCCTGTGCATATTGGGTGACGAATTGAACGCCGGCGCCGCCCGGATAGAACGCAAAGATGGCGTCCGGCTTCGCCGCGCGTGCCTTCGACAGTTCGGCGGAGAAATCGAGCTGGTCGGGCCAGCGCGTCAATTCCTGGCCGACGATCTTGCCTTTGAACGTCGTCTGCACGCCGGCCAGCATGTCCTTGCCGGCGGCATAGTTCGGGCCGATCAGGAACGCCGTCTTGACGCCCTTCTCGTTCATGTAGCGGCCGACCGCGGCCGGCGTCTGATCGTTCTGCCACGAGGTCGAGAACACGTAGGGCGAACAGAGCTCGCCGGCCAGCTGATTGGCCCCGGCATTGGTGACGACCGTCATGGTCTTGGAATCGACCAGCGGTTTGAGCGAAGCGAGCAGTACGTTCGACCAGATATAGCCGACGATGAAATCGACATGGTCGGACTGGATAAATTCCTGGGTCTTCTGCACCCCGACTTCCGGCTTGAGCTGGTCGTCGGCGTAGATGACTTCGACCGGCAGCCCGCCGAGCTTGCGGCCGTGCTCGTCGAGTCCGAGCTCGAACGAGTTTTTCATGTCGTTGCCGATCGCGGCGGCAGGCCCCGAGAAGGTCGAAATGAATCCGATCTTGACCGTCTTCTGCTGGGCGAATGCCGGCGCGGTCGCGATCAATACGATCGCCGTGCCGGCGGCTAACGATAGTCTGGTCATTGCCTCAACTCCTCTCACTGGCCCCTGCATTGGCGTGACCGCGGCACTTTGCGGTTCGCCCTGTCTCCTCACTGCGAGAGGACCGTGAGCCGCCGTCCTCGGCGGCCCCGAAGCCCCTTCGCTCACAGCATATCGAAATATTCGCGATGCTCCCAATCGGTGACATCGGCTTCCTCTGTTGCAGCCGCGCTCGCCTTGCGGCATCGCACAATTTCGGCGTCTTTGATATGCGCGTAATAGTCGATAAAGCGCGCGCCAAAGCCGGCGCGGAAGCAGGCATTGCTGCGCAGCGCGGTAAGCGCCTCATCGAGCGTTCCCGGCAGCGCCTCGGCGCAATTGCGATACGGCGCATCGGCGGACGGGCCGGGGTCGAGCTTGCGGGCGACGCCGTCGAGCCCGGCATGGATCTGCGAGGCCATGTAAAGATACGGATTGGCGAGCGGCTCGCCGCTGCGGTTTTCCAGATGCGTCGCCGGATCGCCGGCCTCCCCCATCACTCGCACCATGACGCCGCGATTGTCCTGCGCCCAGATCGCCTGGATCGGCGCCATGGTGTTGACGCCGCGAAAGCGCTTGTAGCCGTTGACCGTCGGCGCGGCAAAAGCCGTCGCCGCTCGCGCATTGGCCAACAAGCCGGCAAGGAAATGCCGGCCGAGCGGCGACAGCGGCGCCTTGTCGTTGTGGGAGACGAAGGCATTGGTCTTCGATTTTGTGTCGATCAGCGACTGATGCAGATGCCAGCCGCTCGCCAGCGTGTGGGGCAGCCCCGGCCGGCACATCAAGCTTGCCAGATAGCCGTGCCGCCGCGCCGCCTGTTTGAGCGCGCTCCGCAGCAGCACCATGGCGTCGGCGGGCGCCATGCCCGTTTCCGGCGCGAAAGTGAATTCGTATTGGCTCGGTCCGAACTCGACTTCGAGCGAGCGCAGCGGCAAGCCGAGCGCGACGACGTAGTTGCGCAAGACGTCGAGAATGGGCGCCACCTGATCGTAACGGCCCTCGGTGAGATATTGATAGCCGTGGGTCGTATGACTGACGGTGGGCGGCTGCGCCGGCCATTCCAAGCTTTGCGGCGCCAGGCGAAGATCGTCGATCTTGAACAGATGAAACTCGACTTCGAGCCCGGCGAGATAATCGAACCCGGCCTTGGCGAGTTTGGCCAGCGCATCGCGATAGAGCTGCCGCGTCGCGATCGGCACTTTGGCGCCGTTGGCGAAATAACAGTCGCACAGCACCCAGCCGGTTTTGTCGGCCCAGGGCAGAACGCGGAAAGTTTGCGGATCGGCCACCATGATGAAATTGCCGGCGCCGCCCATTTCCGCAAGGCCGAGCCCGCCGCCCACTTCAAAAACCGGAAATACGGTGCGGTGCGAGGTATCCTTGGCAAGAAGCGTGCTGGTCATGGCGACGCCGCCGCGCAGTGCCGACAACGCCTCGTCGGCCAGAAGCGTCTTGCCGCGCAGCACGCCGTGCTGGTCGGGGAACGAGAAGCGTATCAGTTCAAGCTTCTTGCGGCCGATCGCCTTCTCGATGGCGACGGCCGCGCGGGCCTGCGTCTCGCCCCAAAGGCCGTGCCGTTCGACGAAGCTGCGGGCGAAGGATCGGCGTTTGTGCGATGACATGGCCTGCCCGGGGAAGTTTCAGCGCGGATGGGCCCAGCTCGCGGCCTCGCGCTTCATCGCGTCTGTGCGCTGCCAATAGCCCTGCCAGTCCTCGGTCGGCCCGATGCCGTCGATTGCGGCTGGACCGGTGATCTTCGGCGCCGTCGCCGCGTCGACCACAATCGGCGGCCGCTCGCCGGCGACGATGGCATCGATGGCGCGGCGAAGGAGCCGCCGGTAGGCGGTGATCGCCTTGTCGGACTGGCCGAGATGCTCCTGCGTGCGATCGGCGATTTCGCCCATCGACTCGCAGGCCCACTGATCGTGCACGTTGATGTCGGCGCCCATGCCCGTATAGGTGTCGTGCTCCTGCTCGTGCGGATCATAGCCGTAATTGTTGGACTTGTTCTTGCGCGGAACATAGTCCGGCAATTCGTAGAGCTGCAGGCGCTGGCGGCGCATTTCGTCCTTGTTCACCGGTGCGCCGAAGCTCGTGAAGATCGCGTACCAGTAATGCTTGTAGTCGTCGATCGGCACGTGCCACTGCGTGATCGTCATTTCCCGGCTCATCGGGATGATGAAGGCATTGGGGAACATCAGATTGGTCACCCGCACGTGGGTGTTCTTGGCGCTGATCTCGCGCAGCGTGAGAATGCGAAAGCCGTAGTCCGTCGGTTCGACCTCGATGCGGGGGCGGGGAAAGTCGCGCATGATCCTGGTCATCGGCATTTCCGAATCGGTCGAAGTGTCGCGGAACAGCTTGCCGTAGCCCTGGTTCGGGTCTTCGTCGTGGAAGAACCGGTGCAGAAAGGACGTGTGTGCGGGATCGATGCCGACTTCGAGCGACTGCAGCCAGTTGCAATCGATCATGCCCTTAAACGCGAAGGTGTGCGAATCCGGCGCGATAAAGCAGTCGAAATGCGGAAATTCGGGCGCGGCGCCGGGACCCATATAGGCGAACAGAATTCCACTACGCTCGACCACCGGATAGGCCTTCTGCCGGATATTCCGGCACATCGTGCTGTTCACGGGCTCGGCCGGCGTCTCCAGACACTTGCCGTCGACATCGAACAGCCAGCCGTGAAAGGCGCAGCGCAGCCCGCCATTCTCCAGCCGGCCATAAGCAAGATCAGTGCCGCGATGCGGACAGGCGCGGCCGAGGAGACCATAGCGGCCTTTGTCGTCGCGATAGATCACGAGATCCTCGCCGAACAATCGTATCGGCTTGATCTGGCGGCTTCCCGTCAACTCGTCGACCAGGGCCGCCGGTTGCCAATAGCGGCGCAGCAGCGAGCCCGCCGGCGCGCCCGGTCCAACCCGGGTTATGCGATCGTTCTCTTCTGCGCTGAGCATCGTCCCGCTCCAAATTTGTCCTTTACGGCCGGTCCGGCGCACTTTATTTTGTTCGTTGACCGAACGAATGTTCGAATTAGATTAGAGCAAACAGACCCTCTCCTGGCAAGGCCATGCCGATCCGCAACCGGTCCGCTGCCGAACTCACTCTCGCCGATGCCGCCGGCCCCGAATTCCTCGAAGCGCTGGCGCGCGGCTTGCGCGTATTGGAAGCGTTCAATCGGGACCGCCGGGCGCTGACGCTGAGCGACGTGGCGAAGCTCGTCGATCTGCCGCGCGCGTCGGTGCGGCGAACGCTGCACACGCTGGTGCAGCTCGGTTACGCGGAAACCAGCGACCGGCTGTTTCGCCTGAGCCCGCGCGTGCTCAATCTGGCGCGGGCCTATCTCCTTTCGGACGCCACGGCCGAAATCGTCAAGCCGGCGCTCGATCGCTTGAGCGAAGAGGTCGGCGCCTCCTGCTCCGCCGCGGTGCTCGACGACGAGGACGTCATGATGATCGCGCATGCCTCGCCGAAGCGGATTCTTCCGGTCAGCGCGCAGATCGGCTTTCGCCTGCCGGCCGCCGCAACATCGCTTGGCCGCGTGCTCCTTGCCGCGCTCGACGATCGCGCCCTCGACAAAGTTCTCTCGCGCGTGCAACTGCACAAGATCACGAAATGGACGACGGTCGACAAGGCGGAGCTGCGCCGGAAGATCGTTAAGGTCCGCGACGACGGTTTTGCGATCGTCGATCAGGAAGCCGAGATCGGGTTCCGCTCGATCGCGGTGCCGCTGCGCCGGCTCGACGGCAAGGTCATCGCCGCAGTCAATATCGGCGTGCACACCGAGCAGACGCCGCTGAAGGCCATGCACGGCGCGTTTTTTCGCAAGCTGTCCAGCGCGGCCGAAGCGTTGCAGCAGCATCTGCTTTGAAGCCGACCGGAAGATGGGACCGGTTTCGCATCACGCGTCCTGATAACGACGCTGGTTTTCAGTGCGCGGCCGGAGCCGGGCCGCCGAGCTTCACTTTGCGCAAGATCAGCGCCAGCGGTACCGCCGCGGCGGAAATCAACGCCAGAACCCAGAACACATCGATATAGGCGAGATAGGCGGCCTGCGTCTGTACCTGCTGAGCGATCCAGGCAAAGGCCTGATGCTGCGCCTGCGCCAGCGAGCCGCCCTGCGCCGCGAAATAGCCGGTCACCCGCTTCAGCGTCTCCTGATATTGCGGGGTCGACGTATTGACGAGGTCGACCAGCCGGCTCTGGTGAAACTGCTCGCGGGCCCAGAGCACGTTGTTGGCCAGCGAGATCCCGATCGAACCGCCGGTATTGCGCGCCGCATTCATCAACGCGGACGCCAGGTCGGTCTTGCTGGGTGGAATACCGTCATAGGAGGCGGCAATGACCGGCAGGAAAACCAGGGGCAGTCCGATGCCGAGATAGATGCGCGAGATGGCGAAGAACCAGAAGTCGGTGTCGCCGGTGATCCTGGTCATGTCGTACATCGCAAACGCCGTGATCGCCGTACCGATTGCGATCAGCGTGCGCGGCTGCACCTTGGCGGAAAGGATGCCGACAATGGGCATCATGATGGCGGTCACGACGCCGCCCGGCGAGAGCACGAGGCCGGCCCAGGTGGCCGTATAGCCGAATTCCTGCTGCACCAGCTGCGGCAGGTAGTTGGTGGTGGCCAGAAGGATGGAGCCGGCCGCCAGCATCACCAGGAAGGCGGAGCCGAACTGGCGCGTTCCAACGACGCGCAGATCGATGGCCGGGTTACGGCGGCTGAGCTCCCAGGGAATCATCAGGACGAAGGCGATGACGCAGACGGTGACGTCCGCGATGATGAATGACGAGCCGAACCAATCGTCCTCCAGGCCGCGGTCGAGCGCGAGTTCGAGCGCGCCGAGAAAGGTGGCGATCAGCGCGAAGCCGATAAAATCGAACCCGATTCTCTGCGCCTTGAAACGCCGACGTTCGTCGAGCGACGCCGGAGACTCCCGGAAGGCCGTGGAGATGAGCGCAATCGCCGCGAGCCCGACCGGTCCGTTGATTTCGAAGCACCATTGCCAGGAGAAATTGTCGGCGAGCCAGCCGCCAAGCGTCGGCCCGACGACCGGGGCGACGACCACCGCGATGCCGAACAAGGCAAAACCCTGCGCGCGCTTCTCCGGCGGGAAGGCGTCCGCCAGGATCGACTGCGAGACCGGCACCATGCCGCCGCCGGCGAGGCCTTGCAGCAGGCGAAACACCAGCAGCGCCTCCAGATTCGGCGCCAAGCCGCACAGCACCGAGGTCAGCGTGAACAACGCGAGACAGACCAAAAAGAACGGCTTGCGGCCGAACCGTTGCGCCAGATAGCTGCTTGCCGTCAGGCTGACCGCATTGGCGACGAGATAGGTGGTCACCACCCAGGAGGCTTCGTCCTCGCTGACGCCCATGCCGCCGGCGATATAATTCAGCACCACATTGGCGATGGTAGTGTCGAGGACCTCCATGAAGGTGGCGAGCGCGACCAGAACCGCGATCAGCCACGGATTGGTGCCCTCCCGACCGGACACGGCGGGCCCATGCACGGCGACGACGGCGCTCACAGCCACGCCCTCAATCGCTCATAGAGGGACGGGCTCGGATTGACCCGCACGGTGGCCTCGACCGACATCCCCGGGCCGAGCGCCACGTCGGTCGGCGGGTCATCCATGACGATCTTGACCGGCACGCGCTGCACGACCTTGACCCAGTTGCCGGTCGCGTTTTCGGGCGGCAACAGCGAAAAGGCGGGACCCGATCCCGGCTGCACGCTGGCGACCTGGCCGCGAATGGTGCGATCCGGGTAAGCATCGATCGTCACCGTCACCGGCTGTCCGGCCCGCATCGCATCGAGCTGCGTCTCTTTGAAATTCGCCGTGACCCAGATCCGGTCGGGCACGAACATGGTCAGTGTCGTGCCGGTCTGGGCGAATTGGCCGACGGCGGCGCTGAGGCTGACGACGCGCCCCGGCTGCGCCGCGGTGATTGTCGTGTAAGAGAGATTGAGCTTCGCCTGATCGACCTTCGCCTGATCGAGCGCGACGGTGCTTTTGTCCTGCTCGACCAGATAGGTCTGATCGTCGATCTGCTGCTGCGCGATCGAATCCGTCTTGCCGAGGGTCTGATAGCGGGCGAGATTCCTCTGTGCCTGTTCGAGAACCGCCTCATCGTGCGCCGATTGCGCTCGAGCTTGATCGAGTGCGATCCGGTAATCGCGATCGTCGATGCGCGCGATCACGGCGCCGGCGGCGACGTGCTGGTTGTCGGTCACGGGCACGGCGGTGATGTAACCGGCAACCTTCGGCTGGATGGCGAACTGCCGCGCCGCGATGAACGAATCGTCCGTCGTTTCGAAGTGCCGGGCATAACCCCAATAAAGATAACCCGCCGTGGCGACCGGAATGAGAAGCGCGAGTCCAAGCGCAAACGCGTGCCGCCGCAGGAATCCAGCGCCGCCGGCGCGGTCTTGATCGGAATGATCGGGCGCAAGCGGCGGCGATTCCTGGACGTCACCGGCAGGTTCCTGTTGCGGTGCACGGGCGCGGACGGCTTCTCCCCCCCTTCCGCGGGCGACCGTTCCGGTGAGGATTCCGGCAGCGGGCGCTTCAGCTTCATTAGCTCCTGCTCGCCGTTTCGATCATGTGCGCGATCCTCTGCGTCCCGAAACATGGGCTATCTCCATTGAATGAGATCATTGGCGGCGTAGAGGTACGGCCCCAGGCAAAACGCGACCCAAAGCAGGGCGGCCCAGCCAACGAGGGCGGTGGCGGATTTCGCCGGCCCTGGCTGTTTGCGCTGCACGAAACCATCGCATCCTCCACAATTGGAACTGAACGGTACCGTTCCGTTAACTTAGGGGATGAAGGCGGCCTGTCAATATATTTATACGATACCGTTTCGTTTCTTTACTTTTCTCAGGAGATGCCATAAATTAAGAACAATCTGAGACTTAGGAGCCGGATGCCCGAGACCGGGTGTCCCGTCACGGATAAGTGAGGGAGATGATGGACAAGCTTGCCGCCAACACCGAGCGTCAGCCGAAGCGAGCAGCTGGCCGTGTTGGGCGGCCGCCACAGAAGCTTGCCGGCGAGGTCGACGAGCGCATTCTGGAGGCTGCCCGTCAGGTTTTTCTCGAACGCGGTCTTGCCGGCGCCAGCATGGACGAAATCGCGAGCCTCGCCTGCGCCGGCAAGCCGACGATCTATGCCCGCTTCCCGAATAAGGAGGCGCTGTTCGCCGCCGTCGTCATGCGCAACATTACCGCCGCCGCCGCTCTCATCCAGAGCGACGTCGCCATCGGCGGAACGATCGAACAATACCTCACCGCGTTCGGCGAACACATTTTGGAATGGGCGCTGTCCGGAGATACCATCGATTTGATGCGCGTGAGCATCGCCGAAGCGCGCCGGCTGTCGGTCCTGGCGTGCAATGTCCATCAGATGGGGTGTGACCGCGGCGAGGCGATGGTGGTGAAGCTGTTAGGTGAAGCCGCGCAGCGCGACGCGCTTGGCGCATCGCCTGCCTTTGCGCCGGAGCGTGTCGCAACGACCGCGCGTTTTTTCATGGATTTGATTTTCTTTCCGATCATCAAGCGGGCGTTGTTCGGCGAGGACATCGCGGCGCTACGCGCCGAAATCGCGTCCCATGTGGCTCGCAGCGTGAAATTTTTTCTTGCCGCTTGCCGCAACGGCGGCGTCACCTGAACGTCGCGTTCTAGGATTTCGCGGCTAGTCTAGCGCCACAGCGCGATTAAAGGACCGTCCGAACCGAATACCGGATCGGCCGCTGGCAGCGGCACTTTCGAGATGGTGTGTACGGCCTTGCCGTGGTCGTGCTTGGTGCCGCGGCAGAGATTGTATCTGCCGCTTGGCGGATAGGCGCCGATGACGACCAGCGTCGGGCTCTGCGCCAGGCACTGGTGGCCGGTGCCGGCCGGCAGGATGACGACGTCGCCAGGCGTGATTTCGATCTTTTCGCCGTTCTCGCCGCCGAAGCGCACCGTGGCGCGTCCGCGGGCGATGCCCATCGCCTCGTGAATCATCGAATGGTAGTGGACGTATGGATAAATTCCGTTGCGCCACATATTGCCCCAGCCGTTGGCGGCGAAGGTCTTTTCGATCACGGCTTCCGGGTCGGGCGAGCCGGCAAGACCGATGCCGCCGCGATAAAGCACAAGCGGCAGATGTGGATTGTTCGGAATCCGGCCGTCATCGGCAAAATTGTAGGTAATCGGGGCGGCAGCGCTCGTCGGCATGATGTTCAATTCGCCAGCAGCCCCGCTGTTCTACAGGACTTTAGGTTGAAAATTCATAACGCCGGCACTGCTGGCGGCCAGGCCCGCCTATGCCCGCCTTCCGTTGCGCATCATGTCGACAAAGCGGCTGAACAGATAATGACTGTCGCGCGGGCCGGGCGAGGCTTCTGGATGGTACTGCACCGAGAACACCGGCCGGTCTTTGAGCGCAAGCCCGCAATTGGAGCCGTCGAACAGGGAAATGTGAGTCTCGACTGCGCTGTCCGGCAGCGTCGATCGGTCGACGGCGAAGCCGTGATTCATCGAGGTGATCTCGACCTTGCCGGTTAACAGGTCCTTCACCGGATGATTGGCGCCATGATGGCCCTGATGCATTTTTACGGTCTTGGCGCCGACCGCGAGCGCCAGCATCTGATGGCCGAGGCAGATGCCGAAAACCGGCTTTTGCTCGATCAGCGCGCGGATCACAGGCACCGTATATTCACCGGTGGCGGCCGGGTCGCCTGGCCCGTTGGACAGGAAGATGCCGTCGGGCTTGAGCGCCAGGATATCGGCGGCCGAGGTTCTCGCCGGCACCACCGTGACCTTGCAGGCGTGGCCGGCGAGTTGGCGGAGAATGTTGCGCTTGATGCCATAGTCGATGGCGACGACGTTGAACTCCGCGCAGTCCTGCCGGCCATAGCCCTCGCCCCAGCGCCACTGCGTCTCGTCCCAGGTGAAACGCTGGCCGGTCGTCACCATCGGCACGAGATCCATGCCGACAAGCCCGGGCCAGGCCTTGACCTCGCGCTTGAGCGCATCGAGATCGAAGCGCCCTGACGGCTCGTGCGCGATCACGGCGTTGGGCATGCCCCTCTCGCGAATGAGCGCGGTGAGCGCCCGGGTATCGAGCCCGGCAAGCCCGATGACGCCGCGGCTTTTCAGCCAGGCATCGAGATGGCGCGTGGCGCGGTAGTTCGACGGCGCGGTGATGGCTGAGTGCAGCACCACGCCGCGCGCGCCCGGCGTCGCCGCGAGGTTGACGGTTTCGATGTCCTCCTCGTTGGTGCCGACATTGCCGATATGAGGAAACGTGAAGGTGATGATCTGCCCGGCATAGGACGAATCGGTGAGAATCTCCTCATAGCCGGTCATGGCGGTGTTGAAGCAGACCTCACCGACGGCATGACCGGTCGCGCCGAAGCCGACGCCTTCGAGCACGGTGCCGTCGGCCAGCACGAGCAGCGCCGTCGGCTTGGGTTCGTCCCAGCGGACCGAAGGCGTGGGCGACTGCGGTTGTGTCGGCATGGCGAAGGGCCTAAATCATTGCGGCTCGCCCGTCAGCCCCAACGGGCGCCATTGCGAGAGGCCTTAGCCGTGTTGCGCGACGATATCAACAGCGCCTTGAAAGAGGCGATGAAGTCAGGCCAGGCGCGCCGCGTCTCGACGTTGCGCCTGATCAATGCCGCGATTCTGGCCAAGGAGACCAGCGGCGCCGAGCGCCAGACGCTCAACGATGCCGAAATCGTCGATGTGATGCAGAAGATGGTGAAGCAGCGCCAGGAATTGCTCGACATCTACCAGAAAGCCGGCCGCAGCGAGCTTGCCAATCAGGAACGCGAGGAGATCGAGATCATCTCCGCCTATCTGCCCAAGCAGATGTCCGACCTTGAAGCCGCCTCCGCGATCTCGGCGCTGATCAAGGACATCGAAGCCGAGACGCTCAAGGACATGGGTCGCACTATGGCGGCGCTGAAGCAGCGCTTTGCCGGCCGCATGGATTTCGCCAAAGCCGGCGCGCAGGTGAAGAAGCTCCTGGGCGGAGGTTAATCCGCAGAGTACCGGCGCGCGAGGCGTCATGACCAAGCGCAGAATCCTGGTCGGACTGATCGGCCGAAACATCCAAGGATCGCTGTCGCCCGCGCTTTTTGCCGAGGCGTTCGCAGAAGCCGGCATCGACGGCTTCTACCATCTGATGGAGGTCGATCGGCTGCCGGGGCGGCAGCTGCCGCAACTTCTCGAAGCCATCAAAGCTGCCGGATTCGCCGGCGCCAACATCACCTACCCCTTCAAGCAGGACATCATTCCGCTGCTCGACGCAGTGGACGGAGAAGCCGCGCAGGTCGGCGCGGTCAACACGGTGGCGATCGCGCCGGATGGCCGCACCACCGGCTACAACTTCGACCGGCGCGGCTGGCGCAACAGTTTTGTGGGAACTCTCGGCGCAGACAGCGCGCGCGGCAAGACGGTGGTGCTAATCGGCGCCGGCGGCGCCGGACGCGCCGTCGTTTTTGCGCTGATGGATTTGGGGACCGCCGTCGTGGTGCTGCACGATCTCGATACGGCGCGTGCCGCCGCGCTGCAGGCCGATGTCGCAAAACATTACGGCGCTGCGCGCTGCCGGCTCGCCGGCGAACTTGCGCGCGAGATCGCCGCCGCCGACGGCGTCGTCAATGCGACGCAGACCGGCATGACCGGCTTCCCGGGAACTCCGGTGCCGATCGCCGCCCTTAAATCCGCGCATTGGACTGCAGACGTCATCTACACGCCGGCCGAGACCGAATTCCTCAAGGCCGCACGCGGCAAGGGCGCCCGGGTGCTCAATGGCGCCGGCATGTGCGTGCATCAGGCCGCCGAAGCCTGCAAATGCCTGACCGGCGCGACGGCGGATGTCGCGCGGCTGCATCGCGCCTTCGCCGAAGGCCTTGCTGTGCGCGGCGCGGCGATGGTTTGAGCACGCCGTATGATCGTGCCAATTTCTGTAAATCGATAACGGAGAAAATCGACATGTCGGCCTGTCTCATCCGCGGCGTGCGCTCGGTCGATCTCGTCGTCAGCAATCTCGACGAGGCGGCGCGCTTCTACGAGACCGTGTGGGGATTGCAGCCGGTCGAGGCGGGTAACGCTTCGCGCTATTTCCGCGGCGGCCTGCCCTATCACCATATCCTCGGCCTGCATCGCGGCCCCCAGCCGGCCATCATGCGTATCGCGTTCGATGTCGCCGACCGCGCCGGCATGGATGCTCTGCATCGGCAAGTCGCCGCGGCCGGGGCCAAACCGTCCGCGCCGTCGAGATTTTCCTCGCCTGACAGCGGCTATGGCTTTGCCTGCAAGGATCCGGAGGGCCGCAACCTCGCTTTTGTCTGCGAGGTCGCCGATCACGCCTCCCCGATCCTGGACCCGGACCGGCCGCAGAAAATCACCCACGTCAATCTCAATGTCAGCGATTTCGATGCATCTTTCGCCTTCTTTACCAAGGTGCTGGGCTTCCGCTTGGTCGACGACAATGCGCCGCTCTGGTTCCTGCATTGCGCCAATCCCGATCATCACTCCATCGTCTTCGCCCTGACCGGGCTCTCGACGCTCAATCACATCGCGTTCGAGATGGCGGACGCCGACGCGGTGATGCGCGGCATCGGCCGTATGAAGGACAACGGCCATCCGCTCGAATGGGGACCCGGCCGTCATGGCGCCGGCAACAATGTGTTCGGTTATTTCTGCGGCCCCGACGAGGTGCCCCTGGAATACACCGCCGAGGTGCTGCAGATCGACGACAGCTATCAGCCGCGCGACTCGGCCTATTGGAAGTTTCCGCCCAATCGCTCCGATCAATGGGGCGTCACCCAGCCGCGCTCGGCACGCTATTATCGCGTGCAGCGGCTGTTCGGCTTCACCGTGGACGGCGATCGGTTGGCTTAAGTGCGCTTCTTGCGCTTCTGCTGCATATAGGAGCGCAGCACGGCGTTGATGCGGCGCTGATAGCCGGCGCCTTCCTTCTTGAAATAGTCGAGCACATCTTCGTCGACGCGGATCGAGATTGCTTTTTTCTTTGGCGGGATGACGAAAACGGCCTCGCCCCAATTCCAGTCCTCGCTCCAGTCAGGATCGTTCTTGGTCGATTCTTCGATCTGCTCATCGGTCAGCGCATCAAGAGCGGCCCAATCGGTCTTACCCTTGCTCGGCGCGTATCGTGAGACCACCGTAATGTTTTTTTCGTTCGTCGCGGCTTGCGCGCCGCGCCGAGATAAGCCAGCAGAGCGACCCGCGGAAGGTGCATATGACCGCGACCGGCCGACCTTGGAGATATCCGAAAACTTGGTACCTGGTTTCGTCATGGCGATCAGAACGGCGGATATTCATGTAGCCGCCGAATACTTCCTTCACGTCTTCAAAGTCGATTTTGTGATCACGTAAATTGCTTAGGCGTTTTCTTGGATTCCATCCGAATTCACGAATAGCTGCGAAAATCTGTGAAAGTTCTGAGTCGGCCATAGCCGCCTACTCCTTCGAAAGCGATGAATGGGTTTCATACTGTTTCTCCGTGGTTTCAGGCGGTGGGACGCGATGTCCCGCGTACTGTATATACAAATGTATATAGAAATTGCAACCCCTCCCAGCCGCCTAATTGGTGTTCGTTCCCCCATGACGGCCCTGTGGATAACCGGGACAAGGCCGGGCGAACGAAGCGCGCTCGCCGCCCGCCATATATCCAAGCTCGGACTGCGCTAAGCTTGCGAATCACCATGCGCTTTACGCCGCAATTTCTCGACGAGCTGCGCGCGCGGCTTCCGGTTTCGGAGGTCGTCGGCAAGCGCGTGAAATTGCGCAAGGCGGGGCGCGAGTGGAAGGGGCTGTCGCCCTTCAACAAGGAGAAGACGCCGTCGTTCACGGTCAACGATCAGAAGGGCTTCTATCACGACTTCTCCTCCGGCAAGCACGGCAGCATATTCGATTTCGTGATGGAGACCGAGGGCGTCACCTTCCCGGAGGCGGTGGAGCGTCTCGCCCAAATGGCCGGCATTGCGGTGCCGGCGCCGTCACCCGAGGCGGAGGCGCGCGAAGAGCGGCGCAAGACGCTGCATGACATCGTCGAATTGGCCGCCAAGTTTTTCGAGGCGACACTGGCGTCGCGCAACGGCGCGCGCGGCCGCGGCTATCTGCTCGACCGCGGCATCGCACCGGCGACGCAGCTGAAATTCCGGCTTGGCTATGCGGGCCCCGAGCACTACGCGCTCAAGGAGCATCTCGGCGCCGCCAAGATTCCGGTCGAGGACATGATCGAGGCCGGCCTCCTCGTCGCCGGCGACGACATCCCGGTGCCTTACGATCGCTTTCGCGACCGCGTGATGTTCCCGATCAGCGATTGGCGCGGCCGGGTCATCGCCTTCGGCGGCCGCGCGCTCGATAAGGAGGTCTCCGCAAAATATCTCAATTCGCCGGAGACACCGCTGTTTCACAAGGGCGCGACGCTCTACAACATCGCCGGCGCGCGAAAATCCGCGCATGACGGCGCGCGCGTCATCGCGGTCGAAGGCTATGTCGACGTTATCGCGATGGTGACCGCAGGCTTCGAAGCGACGGTGGCGCCGCTCGGCACCGCGCTCACCGCCGAGCAGCTTGCCTTGATGTGGCGGATGGACGATGAGCCGATCCTGTGCTTCGACGGCGACGAGGCCGGCCGGCGCGCCGCCTATCGCGCGCTCGATCTCGCTTTGCCGCTGCTCAAGCCCGGCAAGAGCCTGAAGCTCGCGACGCTGCCGGACGGCCAGGATCCCGATGACCTCGCCCGTTCCGGCGGCCGCGACGCGATCGAGGACGTGCTGTCCGCGGCGCGGCCGCTGGCGCATGTGCTATGGGCGCGCGAAAGCGAGGCCGGGTCCTTCGATACGCCGGAACGGCGCGCCGCCTTCGAGGCGCGTGTCGGCGAAGTGACAGCGGCCATCGCCGACGAGGCGGTGCGCCGTTACTACCGGCAGGATTTTTCCGAAAAACTTCGCCGTATGTTCGCGCCAGCCGAAATCTCGACACGCCGCGGCAGCTTCAACAAGACGGGCTTTTACCGAGGCTCGGCTGACAAGCGCTACGATCAAAAAGCTCGGCCGGGTAGCGCAGCCGGTTCCGCGGCGTCGACATTTGGCCGCGACGACAGCTATGTGGCGGCGAGCGCCAACCTTGCGGCCAGCCCGCTGCATCGCGGGCACCGTGCCGCGATCCCGCGCCGCGAGGCGCTGATCCTGCAAGCGGCGCTCAATCATCCGTGGCTGCTGCATGACCATCTCGAGGAACTCGCCGCCGCCGAATTCCGCCACGCCGATACGCAGAAACTCAAGGGCGCGCTGATCGACGTCTTCGCCCATCGTTTCGCCGAAGATTTCGTCGACAGCGCAGGCGCGAACGGCGAAGACGAGCGCGCGGCGCTCGCGGCCGAGCTTGCCAAGCGCGGATTCGGCGATCTCGTGGCGCGCATTCATCGCAGCATCACCACCCCCTCGGTCTGGGGTGCCCGGCCGAACGCCGCCGCAGCCGATGTTTTGTTGACCTGGAAGCAGCTCGTTGCCTTGCATCGGCAATGGCATTCCCTACTTACGGAACTTAGAGACGCGGAAACTGCGCTCGGGGCGGACAATACCGAGGCCAACTACGCGCGGTTGCGCGATGTCAAAGCCCGGCTGTCCTCGCTCGATGGGACCGAGGCTCTGGTGGAGGGCTTCGGCGCATCCTCGGGCCGGGCCACGAGGTCGTTGTAGCCCGCTCTCGCTTTCCCGGGAGACCGGGGCGGAGACGAAGGTGCTGGACTCAAAGCCCCCGGCGAGGGAATAAGAAGGTCGCCTTCCCGGTTAGGGTTAGTCGGAGCTTAACGGAGTTCCGCCACATTCGGCCTCGATTTCGGGCGGTGCGGACGGGCCTTGGCCCCTTTGCGCTGCCCTTTTTGGCCGAAGCCCTGACGCCCCGGCGTTACGCCGGGGAGGGAACCGGCCCAACAACAAGGGCCGCTGGGGTCGAGCCCCCCCGCGGTCCGGTGTGCTCTCCCCTCTCCAGAGGGGGCGAGACTCACGACATAGAGTAGGGGGACGCAAGATCGCGCCCCGTGGAGACAAAGACATGGTGACCAAGAGCGCGGCCCCCAAGCTCGTCGTAGCCAAGGCCAAAATCGTGCGGCCGAACGGGTCGGCCCCGCAAAAGGATGCCGAGGCGCCGGAGAAGGATGCCGCCGAAACGCCGGACGCCCCGCTGCCGCTGCTCGACCTGTCCGACGCCGCCGTCAAGAAGATGATCAAGTCCGCCAAGAAGCGCGGCTACGTCACCTATGAGCAGCTCAATGCGGTGATGCCGTCCGAAGAGGTCACCTCGGAGAAAATCGAAGACATCCTGGCGATGATGAACGAGATGGGCATCAACGTCGTCGAGACCGAGGAAGCCGAGACCGAGGGCGAGGAGGAAGAGGCCGAGGAGGAGGAGAGCGAGGGCGGCGACGTCGTCGAAGTCGCACCCAAGACCCCGGCGAAGTCCGAGGCCAAGGAGCCGAGCGAGCGTACCGACGATCCGGTGCGCATGTATCTGCGCGAAATGGGCTCGGTGGAGCTCCTCTCCCGCGAGGGCGAAATCGCCATCGCCAAGCGCATCGAAGCCGGCCGCGAAGCCATGATCGCGGGCCTTTGCGAGAGCCCGCTGACCTTCCAGGCCGTCATCATCTGGCGCGACGAATTGAACGAAGGGAAAGTCTTCCTCCGCGACATCATCGATCTCGAAGCGACCTATGCCGGCCCCGACGCCAAGCAGGCGCCGGCCGCGACGCCGGGCGGCGATCCGCCGGGCGCTCCGGGTGCCAATCCGGTCTCCGGCGCCGCCGTGGCGCCGAACGGCAATGGCGGGTTCGGCTCGCAACCGCTGCACACCGTGGCGCCGCCGTCGGCGCCCCCCGGCGCGACCCCGTTCAAGCCGCAGCCGGCTGCAGGCGACGGCGAGGAAGGCGGCGAAGAGGCCGCCATCGCCGATGCCGATATGGACGAGGACGATCTCGAGAATTCGATGTCGCTTGCGGCCATCGAGGCCGAGCTCAAGCCGAAAGTGCTGGAGACTTTCGACAACATCGCCGACGCCTTCAAGCGGCTGCGCCGCCTCCAAGAGATCGACATCCAGAACAAGCTGTCGAGCGGCAACGACAAACTGTCGCCGAACCAGGAGCGCAAATACAAGAAGCTCAAGGAAGAGATCATCGCCGAGGTCAAATCGCTCCGGCTCAATCAGGCGCGCAT
The DNA here is from genome assembly GCA_963791925.1 of uncultured Alphaproteobacteria bacterium. Taxonomy (GTDB): domain Bacteria; phylum Pseudomonadota; class Alphaproteobacteria; order Rhizobiales; family Xanthobacteraceae; genus BOG-931. The sequence goes on from CAWBUA010000001.1 coordinate 473,827, forward strand.
CGACGCGCTGGTCGAGCAGCTCTACGGCATCAACAAGCAGCTCGTCGGCCACGAGGGCCGGCTGATGCGGCTTGCCGAAAGCCACGGCGTCGTGCGCGACGATTTCCTCAAGAACTACCAGGGCTCCGAGCTCGATTCGCGCTGGCTCAACCGCGTCTCGAAGCTGTCCGCCAGGGGCTGGAAGAATTTCATCGCCCGCGACAAGGACCGCATCAAGGAGCTGCGCACGCATATCCATACGCTCGCCACCGAGACCGGGCTCGAGATCGGCGAGTTCCGCAAGATCGTGCACATGGTGCAGAAGGGCGAGCGCGAGGCGCGCCAGGCCAAGAAGGAAATGGTCGAGGCCAACCTCCGCCTCGTCATCTCCATCGCCAAGAAATACACCAACCGCGGCCTGCAGTTCCTCGATCTGATCCAGGAAGGCAATATCGGCCTGATGAAGGCGGTCGATAAATTCGAATACCGCCGCGGCTACAAGTTCTCGACCTACGCGACCTGGTGGATCCGCCAGGCGATCACGCGCAGCATTGCAGATCAGGCGCGCACCATCCGCATCCCGGTGCACATGATCGAGACCATCAACAAGATCGTGCGCACTTCGCGGCAGATGCTCAACGAGATCGGCCGCGAGCCGACGCCGGAGGAGCTTGCCGAAAAGCTCGGCATGCCGCTCGAGAAGGTGCGCAAGGTTCTCAAGATCGCCAAGGAGCCGCTGTCGCTGGAGACGCCGATCGGCGACGAAGAGGATTCGCACCTCGGCGACTTCATCGAGGACAAGAACGCCATCCTGCCGATCGACGCCGCGATCCAGTCGAACCTGCGCGAGACGACGACGCGGGTGCTCGCGTCGCTCACGCCGCGCGAAGAGCGCGTTCTTCGCATGCGCTTCGGCATCGGCATGAACACCGACCATACGCTGGAAGAAGTCGGCCAGCAGTTCTCGGTCACCCGCGAACGCATCCGCCAGATCGAGGCCAAAGCGCTGCGCAAGTTGAAGCACCCGTCGCGTAGTCGGAAGCTCCGCTCGTTCCTGGACAATTAGCCGTCACCCTGAGGCGGCCGCGAAGCGGCCCTCGAAGGGCGACGGCTCGGGACTCTGGGGCCGCATCCTTCGAAGCTCGCTGACGCTCGCACCTCAGGATGACGGATCGTCGCCGAGCGCCATTCCGCCCTTTAGTAATAATGCGGAAAACGCGCTCCGGATTTCGCCGCGCATGCGCCCTTCTGCGGACTTAAATTTCACGGCATAATTGCCGATGATGGGGGATCGGGAGCCGGCGTCGCGCGCTACCGCTGTCATCGGATGTTCGTCTGCGTAACGCGGGGGCGTAAGCGCATGGCCGCCAAAGGGGACGCCCAAAAAAGCGCCAAGGGGAATAACAAGGGGCGCAAAATCGAAATCAACGGCGAGACCGCCGACCTTTTGCAGGCGCGCGCCGCCGCGCTCGGCATCAGCGTCGCGGAGTTGCTTGCCGCGATCGCCGGCACTCAGCCGGCCGCGACGCCGACTGCCGCAAATGAAGCGGCTCAGGCCGCCGTCGGCGACGCACCGCGCGCCGAAGCCGCACCGCCTGACGCGCGCTGGCGCGAGGTCAAAGCCTGGATCGACAGCTGGGGCAAGCCGGACGAAAAGCCGCGGCCCAAGCTCACTAAATAAACTCGGCAAGTGAACGCGGGATCACACTTGCAGCTACGCCGGGGGCCGCATCGCGGCGCGATTGGTTGTTTGACAATCGAATCGGGAAAACAACGACGGCACGCCACAGCGGGCGCGCCGTTCGCGCACTCTGCCGCGAATTCAGTCGGCGGTGGGGAAGCGCCGGCGCGCGGCGGCCGACTGGTCGGTGGCCTCGTCGATCACCGCGAACGCGGTCTCGAAGGCGTCGGTCACGGCGGCGAGGAAGCGCGCGAGGCCGCGCCGGCGCGGCGCCGGAATTTTGGCGGCAAGGGATTTTTCGGAAAGGGCTAGCGTCGTCATAATTGACTGTCTTTCGGTAGGGCTAGGGTGATGCGGACGGCGTTCAAATGCGCGTCGACGACGACAGGATGCGTTCGATCTCGCGCTCGGCCTCGTCGGTGAGGAATTTGCCGCTGCCTTCGAGGTAGGCCGTGATTTCGCGTTCGGCGGCGCGCCGCCGCCCATCCAGCATCGAGTCGAAGAAGCGGCCGAACAGGCCGGGCCGGCGCTTCGGCTTGGGCGCGGCGAAAAATTCGTACTGTCGGTCCGCGGCGCGGGCGTAGGCCATGGGGTCATTCTCCGGATCGAGGCCTGACGTAAAAGCGTGCCACGTAGACCATTCGTGATTTGCTGCGCTGCAATATATTCGACGCGATCCATGCTGCAATGCATTGTAATGCATGGATTCCATGCACCTTGCTCATGCATCGCAGTGCAATATTGGCGTCACAAAGCCACAATCGGACAAAGTGCCCGTAAATACGCCATGCGGCGCGGTCGAGCCGCCGCTTTGCCGCCGAAAGCGTTGCGGAAGGGTTAAAGCGGCGGGCGAGATCCTCCCCCGCGCTTTACCAGCTCATCTCCAATTCCTTGGAAACATCGAGCTTATCGTGCAGCGCGCCGTTGATGACGTCGAAGACGCGGCGCGCGCTCGACATGCGGATGGCGTCGCCCTGTTCGAGGCGATAGATCGAGGAAATGCTCGGCTTGGCGCCGGGCAGCCGGCTGACGATGTCGACGATCTCCCAGCCGAGCTGCTCCTGCCTGATCTGGCGCAAGCGGGGAAATCGCGCTTTGAGAGCTTTCTGACGTTTGGCCATCGCCGTCGCGCCGCCTCAAGACCTGCGCCGCAGTGCCAACCGCTTCGCTGCCGACCATGGGGCGCCGCTCGCGCGCGGGATGGCCTGCGCGGCATGATGGTCGCGGCGATCCGGAACTTGCGAATCAAGCGCCGACCGTTCCGAATTGCGCGCAACGCCACGCATGGCGTTTGCGGAAATCGAGCCACCACCTCTGCCGACCATGCAGGGTGGCTAAGAGATATGGCAGCTAAATGCAAGTCATTGATTTTCTTTGTAGTATTTGAGTTGTGAGTGAATTCCATTGACAATCATTGATAATCATCACCTATGCTTTGAGTTGCAGCACTCGCTGATCGGTTGTAGGCTTTGGACGGAGAAGAGCGCGAGGCATGGCGAATGAGTTGGCCAAACCAGTCCGGACCGGAGACCGACGGCAGCCGGAATGGTGCCGACGACGCCGCGGCGCCGGTCGACAGCAGCAAGGTTGCCGAGGACATCGGTATTGCCGTGCTCGAACTGGCAGATCGGGCGCGCGACGCCGGGCTATCCTCGATCGGCTATCTCCTGGAAATGGTCGCGCTGGAAGCTGGCGCCGAAGCGGCGGCGCGGCAATGGCCGGCGGAGGAGAGCGCCGAGGGCTGAGCTCGGGTTGCCGCTTCGCGGCAGCGGCATATGGACCTCGTCCGTGCTAATATCATTCCATGTGCGCCGATGAGGAGGAGCCGGGCGTGCCGGCCGGCCGCCGCTTCCGTCGCGCCGCTGCGCTCTGCGCCGCGGCGCTGGCGCTGGGGCTTGGCCAATTCCTCGGCGCGCCGCGCGCCTTGGCCTTTTCCGCGTCGTTTGCCTGGTGCCCCGAAGCGTCGCCGAATTTTCAGCTCAAGGACGTGCCGTCCGGAACCGTGAACCTGCAGTTCGCCATGACGGATCTCGACAAGCCGTCGTTCAATCACGGCGGCGGCACGGTCGGCTACCGCGGCCAGAGCGAAGTGCCGTGCGGCGCCTTTGCCTCGGCCTTCGTCGGCCCGGCGCCGCCGCCGGGCGAGGTCCACACCTACGAGTTCGTCATCAAGGCGCTCGGCCCGAACGGCACGGTGCTGGCGACGACGACGGCGCAAAAGAAATTTCCGCAATGAGATGGCGCTCGAGCGGAGCCAAGCTGCTACAGCGCCGCGACCGCGCTCACCTCGATCAGGAACTGCTCCTGCACCAGGCGGTCGACGATCAGGAGCGTGTTGGGCGGATAGGCGCCGTTGGCGAACAGCTTGGGAAATTCGCGCGCCCGATAGGCCATGAATTTGGCGATGTCCTGGGAGTGCACGAGATAGGTCGTGAACTCGACCAGGTTGGCGAAACTCGCGCCCTGCGAGGCGAGCGCACCGCCGATATTGGCGAAGGCCAGCGCGCATTGCGCGTCGAAATCGGGCGGCGCCTTGCCGTCCTTGTCGGCGCCGACCTGGCCGGCGATGAACAAAAACTCCGACGCTTTGACCCGCGTCAATTGCGAATATTGCCCGAGCGGCTTGCCGAGCGTCTCAGGATTGAGGATCTGAATCTGTGGCATAATAGCTCCACGTCATTTGACATGATGGAACCGCAACATTAGCGCGCAACGGTATCGGAGCGTCAGGACTTGCGCGGCATCGGGACCGTCCCATCTGTGGGGGGCAGAAGGACGGATGGCAATGAGTTTCTCACCTGGCGGTTTCAACGACTTTGCCCGATTCGCGTTTGCCGGCCCTTCCCCGGACGCCGCCTACGATCCGCCGTCGCGCCGTGCCGCGCTCGACCGGCTCGACATGCTGGCGACCGTCTTCGACACCGCCTTCATCCTGCCGGGAACCAAGGTGCGGTTCGGCGTCGAATTGCTCCTTCGCCTGGTACCCGGCGTCGGCGACGTCATGGCGTCGCTGTTGTCGTTTTATCTGCTCTATGAGGCGCGCCGGCTCGGCGTGCCGCGGCTCGTCTTCGTGCGCATGCTCGCCAATGTGCTGCTTGAGGGCGCGGTCGGCATGGTGCCGGTGGCCGGCGATGCGTTCGACGTGTTCTTCCGCGCCAACCGGCGCAATGTCGCGCTGCTGCGCCGGCATTTCGCGCGCGCCGGCTGCTAAAAACTCCCGAACGTCAGGCGGACTTTTTCCAACTGGCATCGTCCCGCGGCTTTTTCTTGGCGCCCGAGCGGGTGATGCTCTTGATCTTGATCGGCGGCTTGCCGGATTTTTCGGCGATCTCGCGATCCTGCTCAATCAGAAAACCATGCGCCGGCTTGTCGCCATCGATGCCGCCGGTGAGCTCGCGCGGCACCTTGCGGTTGGAGCGCTGCGTGCCGTCCTCATAGAAGACATCGAACATGACGAATTCGGAATTCTGTCCCGGTTTGCGCGGCATTGTTGTTCTCCGCCTTGTTGGAGCGCGGTCGGTCCCGAAGGCGCTTTCGCGTTCAGGTTCAGGCTCAAGACCATTGTGAAGGAAAGCGCCGGCGCGAAGGTGGGGCGCCGGCGCTGCTTTGCGGCGTATATAGAGGCGCGGGTTCCGGTTTGCAATCGCGCCGGTCTGGCGGCTGGCTTAACCGTTAATCGGCACCCTCGACGATGCGGATGTCGCGCACGGCGCCGTCGCCCAGCGCTTCGAGGGCTTTCTTATAGGCCGGACTGTTATAGGCCGCGACGGCCTGCTCCAGGCTCGGAAATTCCGAGATCACGATGCGCTCCTTCTGGCCGGCTTCGAAGGCGGCCGCCGCCGTTCCGCGCGCGATATAGCGGGCGCCGAATGGCGTCACCGCGGGCGGCGCGAGCTTGGCATAGGCTTCGAGTTTTTTCGGGTCGGAAATCGAGCGGTAGACGGTCACCCAATAGGCTTTCGGCATTTTGCGGACTCCGTGCGGCGATGACTGGCGTCGAGACGCGACGGCACGTCACGACAGCAGCTGTTCGGGAAGCCGCTCGGGCGTGTAGCCGCGCGGGGCATTATTCATCATCAGCCGGGTGAATGGCCAGCACAGCGATACGCCCATCGCCATGGCGATAAGCGCGTGCCAATCGCCGGTCACGACGACAAGGCCGATCGGCGTGACGACGAAAAGCAGTCCGGCGGCGATCATGGCGCCGAACAAAAGCTTGTAGCGCCACGGCGCCATGCCGGCGGTGAAGCGGATCGCGCCGGCCCCGTGTGCGGCGAGACGCCCGTGCAGATCGCGGACGAAATCGCGGTAGAGCGGCGTTTGCCCGGCGTCCGGCAGGCCGCTCGACGACGCGTTGGATACCGTAACGGCGGGACCGTCGATGAACTCGATTTTGCACTGGTCGATCACACTGGCGGCGTTGCCGAGCGCGGCGGTCTGCAGATGCACGGCGGCGATCGAGGCATAAGCCCGTTGCTGCGCGGTGCCGTTGCTGGTCCAGGCGATGCCGTCAGCGTCGACGGTAATGCCGTGATTGGGATTGCGCAGAACGAAGCGCGGGCCGCCGGCGACGTAGAAATACACGTCATAGCGGCGCGAAATCTGCGGGTGCGGCGACGAATCGGGCATGATCGATCGATTGGTCGATCCCAACTCGCACAAAGTTCAAGCCGATTTGCGGCCCGACCTCATCCGGCCGATGCACAAGGCGGCTGAAAATTGCTAAGGTGCCCGCGGTTTAGCGAAAGCGGTCCGGCGGAGGTTGGTTGCCCATGTCGTTTTTCAGCGCGCTGTTCGGCGGCGGCAAATCCGCGCCCGCCGCAAAACCCTCCGATCCGGTCGAATACAAGGGCTATATCATCCGCGCCGCGCCGTATAAGAACGACGGCCACTATCAGACCGCGGGCGTGATCACGCGCGAGGTCGGCGGCGAGCGCAAGGAACATCGCTTCATTCGCGCCGACTCCTATGCGTCCTACGACGACGCGGTGACCTTCACCATCAACAAGGCGCGCCAGATCATCGATCTGCAGGGCGAGCGCATTTTCGATTAGACGTGATTGCAGGCTCGCGGGCCGCGACCCGGAATGACAAATCACGATAGCCCTTCGACGATGCGCAAATCGCGGTCGGCGCCATTGCCGAGCACTTTGAGCGCGGCCTGATAGCCGGCGCCGTCATGGGCCGCAGCGGCTTTTTCGACGCTGTCGAACTCGATCACCACCACGCGCTGCTTCATGCCCTTTTCGTAGGCGTGGGCAGCCGTGCCGCGGGCCAGGAAACGGCCGCCGGCGGCGGCAATCGCAGGCCCCGCGAGCTTGGCATAGTCGGCAAGCGCGTCCGGGTTCGAAACCGAGAAATAGGTGGCGATCCAATAGCCCTTGGCCATGACGTTGTGCTCCCTTCGATTGCATCGGGGCCAGATTATCAGGGCGGTGGCTATCAAGGCGAGAGCCGGCCGAGCCGGCCAAGCAAGTGCACTAAGCGGCTGCCCTAGGCGGCCGCCTCGTCGGCGGGCGCTGCTTTTTCGGCCTTGAGCCGTTTCTGGAGCGTGCGCAGCGAGGTGATCTCGGCCTCCAGCATGGCTACGCGCTGGGCGACTTCCGTGGCGCTCGGCGAAGCCTCGGCGGCGCGCTGGACATCGGTGAAGGCGAGCCCGATCTCGTCGTTGCGGCGCCACTGCACCCGGGCGCGCACCGTGCGCTCGCGTTGCGGGATGTAGAGCTCGACGACGTCGGGCAGCGTCACGGTGTCGGAAAAGATGATGCGGGCGCCCTTCTCGGAGAGGTCGCGCACGAGGCAGGCCAACGCGCCGCGCTTGCGGCTGACGTAGACAAAGCCGCGCAGGAATCTCTTGCTGCGTCTTGATCCGCGGCGTTCGCTCATCACTCCCTCACCGTTCCCCTCGTCGGCGCGCAAGTGAACGAAAGACAATACGTCGGCGAGGGTTAATGCCGCCTTACCGGGGGCCGTCGCCATGACTACGGACGAAAACGACTACGGACTAAAAACTCGATTAGTATCAATGGCTTAACATGTTCGTCGTCGGCCGGAATGGCGTCGAAATCACCACGCCGACAACAGCCGGCCGAGATCGTAGGCGGCGGCGCCAAGCACGCAGACCAAGAGGCCGCCGCCAATCAGGCCAATCATGATGGCGGAATTCACTCGCGCCAGAGTGCGCTTGTCGAAATGAGCCTTGTCGGCGAGATGGGCCATAATCCCCGTTCCCTGGCAGCAAGCTGCCTCCACTCCGACGCCCCTCCGCAACGAATTTAATTGGACTCAAGCACCTTAGCATTCCCCGGCGAAACAAGCCAGCATTGCAATCGCAGAGTGGCTCGCGCCCGCGGCCGCCGATTAAGCCGCCCATCGCAAGCGCAACGGATTTGGCCTAACCTCCCTAGCCGGACAAAAAGCCGGGGGAGCCGCGGGATGCATGTGTTCAGCGTGGTGAAGGAGGCCGAGTTCGACCCGAACAAACACGTCGAGAAGATACTCGGCACGGTCGAAGCCGGCGACGTCACCGTCGCCTGCTGGGAGCCGGGGCAGATCAGCCCCTATCATTGTCACCCGCACGCCACCGAGATCTATTTCTGCTTCGAGGGCGGCGGCACCATGCGCACCCCGACGCAGGACGTCGCCGTCGTTCCCGGCGCCTTCGTCGTCCATCCGCCCGGCGAGGTGCACGAATACGCCAATGGCCCGCAACGCACGCTGTTATTCCGCGTCCGCTACGGCGGCGACATGGCCGCGCGCCATCTGGACTGGCGCGGCCGGCCGGGCTGGAAGCAAAGCGCCGAGGACGCCGACTATTATCGCCGGCACCCGGCGACGTAAGAACGCGCCGCCCCCAATTGCCGCCGCGAAACGGCGCGCGGCGGCGGCCTCGCTGTCGCCGCGCGCGACGGCATGCTAACACCTGCCCGCCGCAAGAGCCGCGAGAACAGCGAAATTGGGGAGGACCGATGTTCAAGAAACCGCATTGCCCGGTCATCGCGATCGAGGAGCATTATTGGGACGAAGAACTCGCCAAGACCTATGCCGGCGGCGAGGCGGGCCGGCCGGGCGAGCAATCCAGGCGGCTGCATGATTTCAACACGATCCGCATCAAGGAAATGGACGAGGCCGGCATCGACATTCAGGTAGTCTCGCACGGCGCGCCATCGACGCAGAAACTCCCGGCCGACACCGCCGCCGCGCTGGCCCGCCGCGTCAACGACCGGCTGCATGCGGCGATCGCCGGCAACCCGCGCTTTGCCGCTTTTGCCGCGCTGCCGACCGCCGTGCCGGAAGCGGCCGCCGACGAGCTCGAACGCACCGTCAAGCTCGGCTTCAAAGGCGCCATGCTGCACGGCCTCGCCAACGGCAGCTTCCTCGACCACCAGCGATTCTGGCCGATCTATGCACGCGCCGAGGCGCTCGACGTGCCGATCTATCTGCATCCGTCGCTGCCCAACGCCGACGTGATGCGCATCTATTACGAGGACTACGTCAAGGACTTCCCGATGGTGGCGCGGCCGGCCTGGGGCTACACCGTGGAGACCGCGACGCTGGCCATCCGGCTCGTGCTGTCCGGCGTCTTCGGCAAGTATCCGAAGCTGAAAATCATGCTCGGCCATCTCGGCGAGACGCTGCCGTTCCTGGTCTGGCGCATCGATCAGGCGCTGGCGCGGCCGGGGCAAAAGTCGATCAGCTTCCGCGACATTTTCTGCGGCAATTTCTACATCACGACCAGCGGCAATTTCTCCAATCCGGCGCTGTTGTGCTGCGTCATGGAAATGGGCATCGACCATATCCTGTTCGCGGTCGACTGGCCGTTCGTCATGAACCCGCCGGCGACGCAGTGGATGGAAATCGTGCCGCTGTGCGACGAAGACAAGGCCAAAATCCTGAGCGGCAACGCCAGGCGGCTGTTGCGGATGTAATGGTGGGCCGGCCGCCGCCGGTTGAGGCCTAATCCGAGCGAGCCGTTCACGCTTGGACGCCGCGCGCACATTTGGCTACGCTTGCGCCGGCGGCTAAGCCACCTTTACGACGGGATTTGGTCATGTCCACCCTTGCCGGCGGCGCGGTCCCGAAGGTCGCGCCGCAAGTCTACGACCATATCCGCGCGCTGCTGCGGGCCGGCAAGAACGACGAGGCGATCGCCAAGGCCTGCGCCATCGCCGTCATCGTTCCCGGCGATCTCATCGCCAAGGAATTGCTGTTCGACGGCTTTTTCCAGAAACGCGACTGGCTGCCGGCGCATGCGCTCGCCGAGGAGCTCGTGCGCCTTCAGCCCGACGTGCCGCGCCTGCAGAAGGCGCTGATCGCCACGCTGTCGAACATGAAGCGCTACGACGAGACCATCGCGCAGGCCTACCACTATATCGTGCGGCATGGCGAAGACCTCACCATGCTCGACGCGCTCAAGGTCGCCTATTTCTATACCGGCAAGATCGACGAGGCGGTCCGCTACGGCCAGCGCGCGCTCGAGATCCGCGATGCCGAGGCCTGCGCCGATCCGCCGCCGGGCGCGTTGATCGAGCCGAGCCGGACCGCCGCAAGGGCAAAACGTCATCTCGTTCTCGCTGTGGGGCAAGGCGCCGTTTTACGCCTACGGCGCCATGATCAATCTGGTGACGAGCCGCACCGTCTATCCGGGCTGGAGCTGCCGCTTCTATGTCGGCGCCGACGTGCCGCGCGCTTGCGTCGCCTATTTGCGCGACAACGGCGCCGACGTCCGCGCCATCGAGGACGAATATCCGGGCGTCGGCCTGTTTCAACGCTTCCTGGTGATGAACGATCGCAGCGTCGGACGCTTCCTGGTGCGCGATTGCGACGCGCGGCTGTCGGCGGCGGAAGCCGAATTGGTGCGGCAATGGATCGATTCCGGCTACCCGTTCCACGTGATGCGCGACCATGTGCTGCATAACGAGCTGATGATCGGCTGCCTGTGGGCCGGCCGCACCGATTGCGGCATCGACGTCGTCGAGCCTGATGAAACGCTATTTCACCGCCGGGCCAAACGCCAGATACGGCCACGACCAGCGCATGCTCGGCCGCATGCTGTGGCCGCTCATCCGCAGCCGCTGCCTGGTGCACGACAAATATTACCATCTCACCGGCGTATATGAGCTGAAGCTGCCGGACCCGGACAGCCATTTCGGCGCCGGCCATCAGAACATCGCCGCCGTGCTGAAGGAGGCCGAACAGCTCGGCATCCCGCGCCTGCTGTGAGGCGACGGCGCAAGGCGGCGGGCGGCGCGGCGCCCGGATCGAGCTTTTTGGCGTCTCTTGAGCCGGTTTGCCGCCGCCGTTCCAGCTAGGCAGAAAAGGCGAAAACCGCTAGGCTTTCCTGAAGTTGGGGGGACTATCCGAAATCACGCTTTGACGCTGCCGGGAGGGCGACATGTCCCACGAATTGTTCTGGCTGGTAATGACCACCGCGATGACGGGATTGCTGTGGATTCCCTACATTCTCGACCGCATCATGGTGCGCGGGATGATGGGGGCGATGGCCAATTCGGGCCCGAACGACAAACCGCAGTCGCCCTGGGCGCAGCGCCTGATGGCGGCGCATCGCAATGCCGTCGAAAATCTCGTGATCTTCGCGCCACTGGTGCTCGCCACGCAGGACCTCAACGTCAATCTGGCGACGCCGACCACGACCTTGGCCTGCCAGCTCTATTTCTGGTCGCGGCTCGTGCACGCCGCGGTCTATACCGCCGGCATTCCGGTGATCCGCACGCTCGCCTTCGTCGGCGGCTTCGTGGCGCAGGTGATGCTGGTGCTGGCTTTGTTCAAGCTGGCGTGAATTTGCGGAGCGCGGCGCGCATCATGAGAGCCATCGGAGTCTTCGGCGCGGCGTTGCTGGCTACGGTTGTCATCGCCACCGCCGCGCCGGCGCAGCAATGGCCGGCGCGGCCGGTCACGCTGATCAGCCCGTTCTTTGCCGGCACCACCGACGACCTCGTCGCCTCCACCGTGCTCGACCAGGTCGGCCAGCAGCTCGGCCAGCAATTCAATTTGAAGAACGAGCCCGGCCGGGACGGTGGTGCCGCCGTGGCGGCGATGCAGGCAGCCGCGCCTGACGGCTACACTTTGTTTCTGTCCTCGTCGGCGATGAGCGCGGCGCTGTTTCTCCATCAATCGCTGTCTTACGATCCGGTGCGCGATCTGGCGCCGGTGGCAATGTTCGGCGGCCAGCCGAGCGTGCTGATGACGTCGCCGGGCACGGCAATCCACACGCTGGCCGATCTCGTCGCGGCAGCCAAGGCAAAGCCCGGCACGCTCAAATTCGGCTCGGTCGGGGTCGGCTCCGCCTCCTATATTGCGGCCGAGGAATTCCGCGTCGCCGCCGGATTGGACGTAAAATCAGTGACTTACAGCGGGCCGGTCGCGGCGATCGACGATCTCGCCGCGGGCAAGATCGATTTCTATTTCTTTCCCATGGCGCCGGCCGTGCCGCTCGTCATCCGGCACAAAGCGATCCCGCTCGCGGTGAGCACGCCGAACCGCGCGCTGTCGTTTCCCGGCGTGCCGACGCTCGCGCAAGCCGGCTATCCCATCCGCCAATATCTGATCTGGTGCGGCGTCTCCGCGCCGACGACGACGCCGCCCGACGTTATCGAAAAACTCAATGCCGCCATCAACAAGGCGCTGCAAATTCCGGCGATCCGCAATCAGCTGCAGCGCATGGTGTTCGACACTGCGCCGATGAGCCCGGAGCAATACGGCAAGTTCATTGCCGACGACGTGGCGGCGGCAAGCAAGCTCGCCAAGGACATCGCGGCCGCGCCCGGGCGTTGAACCTTTCCTGCCCCGCGAAAGCGGGGAAGGGGGACCATGCGAAGCATGGTGGAAGGGGCGCGGGCCTCGACGGATTTCCCGCGACGAAAACGAAGCTTAGATTCAGACGCCCCCTCCACCGCGCTAACGCCATAGCCGACGCTTTGCGTCGGCGTTCCGTTTTTAATTTAAGGACGGCGGCCTTCAACCGCCTTTGCCCCCTCCCCCGCTTTCGCGGAGGCGGAAAAACGTCAATGCAACAGCACGTGGCCGGCCTGGATGATGTGCTGCAATTGGGCATCGGTGACGCCGACGAGCGTGACGCTGTCGTGGTGGCCGAGATTGATCACCGCGTCGCCGTGCGCGTCGGTGGTGATCAGCGCCTGCAATTCCTGCGCGGTCTGCACATTGGCGAAGTGATCGAACTCGAGCGTGTCCTGCTGGGCGTTGAAATTGACGACGGTGTCGGCGCCGACGCCGGGTGCGAAGACGAAATGATCGTCGCCCGGCCCGCCGATCGTCACCGAGACGGTCTGCGTCGTCGTCGCCGCCGGATTTTGCGCATCGGCGACGGTGACGCTGTAGGACTGGGTCTCGACCTGCCCGGCGGTCAGGCTCGCGTGACCATCATTGGTCATGAACTCGAAGCCGACCGCCACGATGCCGTTGCTCGCGGTCGGCTGGTCGAGCGTGAAGCTGCCTTGATCGTTCGATCCATCCGGCGTGAAGCTGGCGCTGATCGCGCTCGCCGGGTCGGTCTCGGCGAAGGAGAGACTGCCGCTAACGCTGTCCGAGGTGGCGGTCGTCGTCGCCGAGGTGAGCACGGAGGGTTCGGCAGGTGAAGCAGCCGGCGGATCGAAAATGAGCGTGCCCGCATCGGCGCCCGTTCTGCCGTCGGAGGCGAAGTCAAAGGTGCCGTTGAAAGCCACGAAATCCAGCGACGCGGTGTGTGTGCCGTCGGAGACGGTGAGCAGCCCGGTGGCCGCGTCATACGATTCTGTGAAGCCTGCCGAATTGTGATCGATGCCGACCAGATCGATGGCATCCGAGCTGGCGAGGTTGGACGCGGTTCCGGTAAAGCCGGATATGGTGGCGCTTGCGCTGAAATCTGCCGGATCGTTGAGAACGAGCTCCCCGGTGCCGCCGGCAAAGGTCACGGTCGCGCTGGCGGTCCCCAGCGTGTAGCTCACGTCTTTCAGATCGATGGTATCGCCGCTGACAAAGTCGCCGGCACTGCCGCCGATGGTACCGGTGTAGTCGCCGCCGTCCGCCGTGGACGCATGATCGATGACGAAGGTGCCGCCCGTGCCGTTGAAGGTGACTGGGTCGGCATCGGTCGAGCCGATCTCGAAAGTCGCGCCGGCGTCGATCTGCGTCGTGCCGCCGCCGCTGACAGCGCCGGTGACATCGAGCGTGCCGGCCGTAACTTCGACAGTCCCGGCATTGGCGAGCGAGCTGAACGTCACGGTATCGCCACTTGCGCCGACGAGGAGCGTATCGGCACCGCTATCGACCGTTGCCGCCACCGTTCCGGTCGTCAGGCCGGTAATGTCGAGCGTGCCGCCATCGGCCTTGATCGAAGTGACATCGTTGCCGAGACTGCCCGACAGCGCACCGAAGCCGTCGATCGACGCGGCGTCGATGGTGACGCTGCCGCTCGTCAAACTCACCGAGTTCGCCGGCCGAGAACGAGGCGTGATCATCGATCGTCAGCGAGCTGCCGCCGCTTGCGTCGACGGTCACGCCGTCGCCGAAAGTGCTGGATTCGACAAGAAGCGAGCTGCCATCGGTGGCGTGCACATTGGCACCGTCGCCGAAGGTACTGTCGTTCACGGTCAGAATCGTTCCAGAGCCGCCGGTGCTGATATTGGCGCCGCTGCCGAAGCTGCTGCCGTTCTCGATGGTGAGCGTGCCGCCGGTGGCCGAGACCGTTGCGCCGGCGCCGAATGCGCTGCCGGCGATATTGCCGAGCAAATCGTCCGTGATGACGACGGTGCCGCCGCTGGCGGTGATCATGTCGTCGCTGCCGGCATGGGCGACGTCGATTTCGCCGTCCAAGGCCTGCACCGTGCCGCCGCTGTTGTCGACCGGGCTTTCAAGATGCAGCGTGCCGCCGTTGCTGGCTTCGAGCGTGCCGGTATTGACGATCGTGTTGCTGCCGGTGTCGATGGTCAGCGTGCCGCCGGTGGCGTCGATCGTGCCGGAGACGTTGTGCAGCGCGAGGTTGCTGTTGGTCGTGCTGCCGATCAGGCCATAACCCGAAATCGTATTGCCTTGGTTTTGCAGGGTTTCGCCGCTGATTGTGGCGGTGACGGTGCCGCCTTGCAGCACCACGTCGCCGGCATAGCCGAGATGGACGTTGCCGGCAGCGGGGGAACCGAGCGGATTATCGGCCAGGAACGTCCCGTCGATCAGCACGCCGCCGGGATTGGTCGGCGCCGTCGGATTAGTGCCGCTGTTATCGAGCAGACCGACGGTGAAATCGAGCGTGGCGCCGCTCGCCACGTCGATCAGACCGGCATTGGTGACCGGTTCGTCGGTCTTGATGGTCAGCGTGCCACCAGTGACATCGATAATGCCGGATGCGTTATCAACGATGACCGGTGCGTTGGTGCCCGTGCCGATCTGACTCAGCCCGGACGAGAAGATGGTATTGCCTTCGTTCACCAGCGTCTCAGATGGCACGGTGGTCACGCCCTTGATCGAGCCGCCGCTCAACGTCACCGTACCGGCCTCGCTCAGCGTCACGGTCGCGCCGAAATTCGTCGGATTGTCGAGCTGGAAGGCGCTGCCGGCGTCGACCACGATCATGCCGGTGTTCTTGATCGAATCGGAGTGAACCTGCAGCGTGCCGCCGTTGGTCGCTTCCAGCGTGCCGGTATTGGTGAAGCTGCCGAAATTCTCGATTTTGAACAGGCCGGAATCGGTCTCAATCACCCCGGCGTTGACCAGATTGAGCTTGATGCCGACCGTGCTGCCGGTGCCGATCTGGCCGGTCCCCGCGATCGTGATGTCGTTGGTCAGCGTCTCGCCGCTGGTGAGCGGCGCGATGGTGCCGCCCTGCATCGACACTGCGCCGGCGCCGGTCAGGGTCAGATCGCCGTCGGCGGCGAACGTGCCGTCAACCGTGATGGTGCCGGAATTGCTGATCGTGCCGTCGTCGATCTGCAGCGTGGCGCCGCTCGCCACCGTGATGCCGCCGGCATTGGTGATCGCCTCGCCGGTATCGACGGTCAGGGTCCCGCTCTTGACGTCGATCGTTCCGGCGGCGTTGTCGAGCGCCAGGTTGCCGCTGCCGTCGCCGATCTGATCGGTGCCGGTCGAGATGATTGTGTTGCCGTTGTTGTCGAAGGTCTCGCCGGCAGCCGGTCCCTTGATGGTGACGCCGTCGATGGACACGGTGCCGGCGCCGGTCAGCTCCAGCGTGAAAGAAGCGCCGCTGACCGTCAGGCCGTTCTCGATCTTGATGGTGCCGGCATTATTGATCGTGCCGGTGCCGCCGCCGGCGCCCAACGCCGTGACGCTCTTGAGCGTCAGCGTGGCGCCGCTATCGACGTTAAGCCCGCCGCTGTTGCTGGTGCCGGTTATCGTGCCGCCGTTGACGGTGGTGTCGTCCAGAGTCAGCGCGCCACCGATGGTTATGGTGCCGCCGGTATTGTCGATGGTGGCGTTATCGATAGCGCCGCCGGCGGTGGCGGTCGTGATCGAGCCGTTATTGGTGACCGTGCCGCCCGAGATCGTGCCGCCGGCAAGCTGCAGCGCGCCGGACACCGTAACCGTCGCCGCGCTGCCATTGGTGATGGCGCCGAGATTCGTGCCGGTGTGGTCGATGTCGATGGACGAACCGGCGCCGGCGATGATCGCGCCGGTATTGCTGACGTCGTCGAAGAACGTCAGCATGCCGCCGCCGGTGGCTTCCATGGTGCCGGCATTGGAGAGAACGATACCGCTTTCGAACACGAAGGCCTTGCCGCTCACATCGGCATCGAAGGTACCGGACGCATTGTCGATGGTCGCGGCGACGGTGCCATTGCCGAACTGCTGGAAGCCCGTGAAGGTGTTGCCTTCATTCAACAGCGTCTGGCCTGGAACGCCGTGATTGCCGCCGTTGTCGACGACGGTGCCGGCGCCGGTGAACGTCGTGTTCAGGAGGTCGTTGAAGCTGGTGCCGCTGTGAACGATCGTGCCGCTGTTGTCGATAGTCAGGGTACCGCTGCCGGTAATGGTGTCGGTTCCCGCATCGGTCAGGGTTTGGCCGCTGTCGATCTTGTTGGTGGCGCTGCCGGTCAGGATCAGGGTGTTGTTTTCCCGGGTGACGTCGTCGAGCGTCAGCGTCACCCCGCTCGCCAGCGTGACTTTGCCGCCATTGATGGTGGCGCCGCCCTCGATTGTGCTCGACGTGGCGATATCGATGTCGCCGGGAATAACGACGCCCGACGCGTTGGTGCTGAAATCGTTGACGGTACCGCCCCAGATCGTGGTTCCCGACAGCGTCAGCGTGTCGTTGCCGTCGACCCGCAGCGTCGCCCCGGTGTTGGTCAAAGTATCGTTCGTCAGCGTCGCCGGGCCGGCAATCTCCAGGATGCCGGTATTGGTGATCGAGCCGCCGCTGATGGTGGCGCCGCCCTCCAGCGTCACCGTCGGATCGACCACCAGGCTGCCGCCACTGACCAGCGTGATTTTTGTGCCGCTCACCGTTTCGTCGGTCAGCGTCAGCACCGTGCCGCTGCCGACCACCGTCACGTCGCCGCTGTTCAGCGTGCCGTTCTCGATCGTGGTCGCCCCGCTCACCGTCGAGGTGGCGGCGTCGAGATCGACGGTGCCGCCGGAGATCGTGAGCCCGGTGATGCTGTCGTCGTCCAGCGTCAAGGTCTTGCCGGTCGCCACGTCGAGCGTGCCGTTCTGCAGCGTGGCGTTCTCGATCGTCGTCGCCCCGCTCACCGTCGAGGTGGCGGCGTCGAGATCGACGGTGCCGCCGGAGATCGTGAGCCCGGTGATGCTGTCGTCGTCCAGCGTCAAGGTCTTGCCGGTCGTCACGTCGAGCGTGCCGTCCTGCAGCGTGGCGTTCTCGATCGTCGTCGCCCCGCTCACCGTCGAGGTGGCGGCGTCGAGATCGACGGTGCCGCCGGAGATCGTGAGCCCGGTGATGCTGTCGTCGTCCAGCGTCAAGGTCTTGCCGGTCGCCACGTCGAGCGTGCCGTTCTGCAGCGTGGCGTTCTCGATCGTCGTCGCCCCGCTCACCGTCGAGGTGGCGGCGTCGAGATCGACGGTGCCGCCGGAGATCGTGAGCCCGGTGATGCTGTCGTCGTCCAGCGTCAAGGTCTTGCCGGTCGTCACGTCGAGCGTGCCGTCCTGCAGCGTGGCGTTCTCGATCGTCGTCGCCCCGCTCACCGTCGAGGTGGCGGCGTCGAGATCGACGGTGCCGCCGGAGATCGTGACGCCTGAGATGGAGACGTCGTCCAGCGTCAGCGTCACGCCGGTCGTGATCGCGATGCGACCGCTTAGGCTGGCGCCGTCGTCGATCTTGGCGCCGCCCGATATGTCGATGATACCCGTGTTGCTGATGCTGCCGCCGCTGATCGTGGCGTCATTGAGCACCAGCGTGCCGGAACTGCCGATCACCAGGCTGCCGCCGCCGCTAACCGTCGTGCCGTCGTCGAGGACAAGCTTCGCCGGCCCATTGGGATCGACGTGAATGGCGCCGTGATCGATGACATTGACGTCATCAAGCGTGGCGCCAGTGCTGTTCTCGACATAAAGTGTACCGCCGCTGTCGACCGTCAGCGTGCCGCCGATGATCGACGATGTATCGTCCAGCATCAGCGTGCCGCCGCTCACCACCATAATGGTGTCGCCCAGTGCGCCGTCGGTGACTGCGGTGGCGTTGTCCAAGGTCAAGGCGCCGGAAATCGTGATCGCGCCGCCATTGCTCACCGTCTCGCCCGATAGCGTGACGTCGCCGCTGTCGGTGATGGTACCGCTATTGGTCAGGCTACCGCCGGTCAGCGCGTCGGTGCCGGTCGCCGTCAACGTCGCCGCGGTCTTCACCGTGATCGAGCCGACGCCGGTCACCGTCGTCCCGCTCAGCGTCAGCGTATAGGCATGCGTGCCGTCGCCGACCGTGATCGCGCCGGTATTGGTCACGGTCTCGCCGGACAGCGTCAGGGCGCCGAGATCGGCGATGCTGCCGGCGTTGTTCAAGGTGCCGCTGGTCAGCGAGTCGGTGCCGGTCGTGCTCAGCGTTGCGGCATGGTCGACGGTGATGCTGCCGGCGCCGCTGATGGTGCTGCCGCTCAGCGTCAGCGTGTCGGCATTGGTGCCGTCGCCGACCGTGATCGAGCCGGTATTGGTCACGGTCTCGCCCGACAGCGTCAGCGCGCCGAGATCGGCGATGCTGCCGGCATTGTTCAATGAGCCGCCGGTCAGCGCGTCGGTGCCGGTCGTGCTCAGGCTCGCAGCATGGTCGACGGTGATGCTGCCGGCGCCGCTGACCGTGCTGCCGCTTAATGTCAGCGTGTCGGCATTGGCGCCGTCGCCGACCGTGATCGAGCCGGTATTGGTCACGGTCTCGCCCGACAGCGTCAGCGCGCCGAGATCGGCGATGCTGCCGGCGTTGTTCAAGGTGCCGCTGGTCAGCGAGTCGGTGCCGGTCGTGCTCAGCGTTGCGGCATGGTCGACGGTGATGCTGCCGGCGCCGCTGACCGTGCTGCCGCTTAATGTCAGCGTGTCGGCATTGGCGCCGTCGCCGACCGTGATCGAGCCGGTATTGGTCACGGTCTCGCCCGACAGCGTCAGCGCGCCGAGATCGGCGATGCTGCCGGCGTTGTTCAAGGTGCCGCTGGTCAGCGAGTCGGTGCCGGTCGTGCTCAGCGTTGCGGCATGGTCGACGGTGATGCTGCCGGCGCCGCTGACGGTGCTGCCGCTTAATGTCAGCGTGTCGGCATTGGTGCCGTCGCCGACCGTGATCGAGCCGGTATTGGTCACCGCCTCATTGGTCAGCGTCAGCGCGCCGAGGTCGGCGATGCTGCCGGCATTGCTCAATGAGCCGCCGCTCAGCGCGTCGGTGCCGGTCGTGCTCAACGAAGCCGCTGCCTTTACCGTGATCGAGCCGGCGCCGCTGACCGTGCTGCCGCTCAGCGTCAGGGTGTCGGCATTGGTGCCGTCGCCGACTGTGATCGAGCCGGTATTGGTCACGGTCTCGCCGGACAGCGTCAGGGCGCCGAGATCGGCGATGTTGCCGGCATTGCTCAGCGAGCCGCCGCTCAGCGTATCGGTGCCGGTCGTGCTCAGGCTCGCGGCATGATCGACGGTGATGGTGCCGGCGCCGCTGATGGTGCTGCCGCTCAGCGTCAGCGTGTCGGCATTGGTGCCGTCGCCGACTGTGATCGCGCCGGTATTGGTCACGGTCTCGCCGGACAGCGTCAGGGCGCCGAGATCGGCGATGTTGCCGGCATTGCTCAGCGAGCCGCCGGTCAGCGCGTCGGTGCCGGTCGTGCTCAGGCTCGCGGCATGATCGACGGTGATGCTGCCGGCGCCGCTGACGGTGCTGCCGCTCAGCGTCAGGGTGTCGGCCGTCGTGCCGTCGCCAACAGTGAGGGATCCGCTATTCGTGAACTGGACATTATCCAGCGTGAAGGTGCTGACAACAACAGGTGCCGTCAAGAAGTCGTGGACAACGATTGTGCCGAGATTGACCAGATTGCCGTCGGTGATCGAACCGGCATCGCCAAGATCGGAGGCGTTGCCGCTGTCCACCTTTACCGTGCCGTGATTGGTGACGGTCGCGATAAGCAACGAGTCGTCGACGATCAGCGTCTTCCCGGTATCGACCGTCACGTTGCCGCTGATGATCTTGCTGACGCTGTCGATCGAGCTGTCACCGACAACGTTGACGATGGCGCCAGCGTCCGACAGCACGACGCCATTGATATGCGCGTTGTCCAGATTAAGCGTCGCGCCGCTCTCCACGATCAGCGTGCCGCCGTTAAAGTTCATGTCGGTGAGGTTGAGAGTGTCGCCCTTCTTGACGGTGAAGGTGCCGCCGGTATTGGTCACCGTCTCGTCGGTTAGCGTCACGGTGCCGCTATCGGTGATGCTCCCGGTGTTGATGATACTGCCGGTATTGGTAGAGCTAACGCCGAGGATCGCATCGGTTCCCGTCAGCGTCGCCGTGCCGCCAATTGTTATGCTGCCGGTGCCAGCCACCGTGGTATTGCTCACGGTCAGACTGTGGCCGCTGCCCTCGGTGATGACGCCGCCGGCGGAGTTAGTCACGTGCTCGCTCGACAGCGTGAGATCGCCGCTGTTGGTGATCGTGCCGCTGTTGGTCAGGTTACCGCTGGAGATCGAATCGGTTCCCGAGGTCGCAAGTTTTGCAGCTGTACCGATTGTGACGGTGCCGCCGGTAACGGTCGCAGCCGAGAGTTCGACCTGCGAGCCGATCCCGGTCGCCGTGATCGTGGCGCCGGTATTGGTCACTGCCGTATTGCTTAGAACCAACGTCCCGCCGTCGGTGGCCTCCAGCACGTGCATATTCGTCAGTTTCGTCGGATCGAGCGTCAGCGCATTGGAATCGTCGGCATCGATCGTGGCATCGTTGACGAGAACCATGCCGCCGTTGCCGATGCTGCCGGCGCCGGAAATGGTGTTGTCGAAATTGGTCAGCTGGTCGCCGCTCTGCGTAACCGCGATGACATTGTCGGCATCGTTCGACAGCGTGATGCTGCCGCCGCCGTTGATACCGGCAAAGCCCTGATCGAAATAAAGCGTGGTGGCATGGCCGGCGGCGTTCAGCGCGACGGTGCCGGCATTCTCGATGGCGTCCGGGCTGGCCAGCGTCAGGGAGCTATTGTCGCTCACCGCCAAAATGCCGTTTGCGGCAATCGTAATGGTCGGCACTGCGGTGTTGTTCGTCGGCCCGTTCGCAGTCTCGATCTCGTTGCTGGAGCCGCTGACAGTGTTCAGCTCGGCGCCGGCGTCGACGGTGACAAAGCCCTGCAAAATGGTCGCGTTGTCAAGGTCGATATGCGAGCCGGTGAGAGCCTCGATCCGGCCGTCCACGCCGGTGTTGGTACCCGGGTCGAACGTCGAATTGTCGACCGTGCTGTTCTCGATGGTCAGGCCGCCGCTGCCGGTCGCCTCGATCGTGCCGCTGTTGACGATCTCGTTGTGCGCGAAGTTGCCGGTCGCCGGGCTGTCGTTGTCGATGATCAGCGCGTTGTTCGTGCCGGTGGCGTCGATGACGCCGGACGGATCGTTGACCAGAACAAACAGCGCGTCGCCGTGGCCGATATTGCCGGCGCCGAAGATCGTGTTGTCGACGTTGGTCAGCAGTCCCGCGGTGCCGTCGCTGACGATATAATTCGTGCTGGAATCGGACAGCGTGACGGTCCCGCCGCCGTCCAGGGTGACGGTACCGACTTGCAGCGTGGTCGCCGCACCCGCCGAGTTCAGCTCGATGAAGCCAGCGTTGTCGACGGTCAGGTTCTCGAGTGCAACGGTGCCGCCGTCCTGGCCGGCGAGGGTCCCGATATTGGCGATGCTGCCGCCGCCGGCGTCGATGAACAGCGTGCCGCCGTTGGCCGCCTGCAGCACCGCGCCGAGTTCATTGGTCAGGGCCGTCTGCTCGAACTTGACTTCACCGCCGCCGACCAAGCCGGTTCCGGCGGAGACGGTGCCGAAGTTGTCGAGGCTGCCTTGATCGAAAGTGAGCGTGGCGCCGTCCTGCGCGGTGATGAAGGCGCCGCTCGCATCGGTCACCGTCACCTGTTCGAGCTTGATCGTAGCGGCATCGGCAACGACGCTGCCGGCATTGTCCAGGCTGCCCTGATCGAAAGTGATAAGACCGCCGCTCTGCGCCAGGATCTGGCCGGTCGTTTCGTTGATGGTGATGGACTGCTCGAAGAACACCTGGCCGGACTGCGCCGCGAGAATGGTGCCGGCGTTGTCGACCGTGTAAGCGGTGAGATTGCCGGCACTATCGAGGACGAATATGCCCGGGGTGGTCAGGAAGTCTACGCTGGCGTTATTGCCGGTGGCGTCGATCTTGCCCAGCGCATTCACCGTCACCGCTCCCGAGGCGGTCAATGACGGATCGGAACCCGTGGAATTGACGTCGACCGTGCCCGAGACATCGAGCTGATTGGTCACCGTCAACGAGCCGCCGCTGACAATCGCGAGCGTGGCAGTAAGGCCGACCTGCAGATCGGCCGCTTCGGTTGGCGAGGGTCCGGAGTCTTCGCTGGCGCCAGAGATCGTAACCATGGCACCGGCCTGATCGATGAAGAGGACCTGCCAGTTCAGCGGCGCCCAGGAGTCGCTCCAGCCCAGCGGATTGCCCCAATCGCCGCTGCCGCCGATCCAATAGGCGCTCGGCGTCGGCTGGTTCTGCCCGTTGCCCGAGGCGTTCTGAGTGCCGCCCGAACTGCCGTTGTTCTCGCCAGGGGTATTGGCGTTGAAATTGCCGCCGTTCTCCTTGAGCAGCTGCTGCGCCGGGCTGTTCTGCTGATTTCCTCCTCCGGAGCCGCCGCTGCCCGGATTCGAATGCGGATTGGGGTTGTTGATGAGGTTAAGGGTCTGGAAGACTTCCTGAACGATTTGCTGTTCGAACTGCAATTGCGTCGGCGTCATCGGCTGCGTGGTCACGACCGGCGCTTGGCCTAGCCCTTGCGGCGTCACCAGCGTCAGGAATCCGGACTGCGATACGGTGGCGAAGGCGGTGTAGGAGACCTGTCCGGTATTCGGATCGACAACGCGCGCCATCAGATCGTACATGCCGGTCTGATTGGTGCCGTAGTCGGGCGACACCGCGAATGAATAGGTATTGTCGTTATAGTTCGCGGTGATGGTCGCGAGCTGTTGCACCCAGCCGGTGGTGCCGCGGATGCCCATCGTCGCCACCGGCGTCTCAATCTTCATGTCGCCGGTGTGCGCCACCTTGCCGGCGACGAACGAGAACGTACCCTGGACCAGGCTGAGCAGCGCGCTGTTGCTGTTCGAGTTCGGATCGTAGGAATACTCGTTGAGCGCCATCCGCGTGTTGGCGGTGAGGTTGAGCGCGGTGCCGTCCGGGAAGCCGATGCCGACCTGCGAATCGGTGCCGGTCTGCACCACGTCGCTCTGGTAGACCTTGTCGCCGACGTGCAGCGCGACGGCGACGCCGTTGCGCACGACCGTGACGTTGCCGACGGCTTTTTCCACCGTGCCGATCGGATCGTTCGAAGCCGTCGGCGCGCCGGCCTGGGCGTATTCGTTGGGCGTCGGCGAGCCGGCCAACAGGTCGATCACATCGGGCGAAAGACTTGCGCCGTTCGGCGCCGCCAAAGCCTGCCGGTGCTCGGAGGCGAAATAATTGGGAATAATGTGATGGCGGCCGTCGTGGCCGATGATGACAAGATCGGGGCCGGCGCGGTGGAAATCGCCGGTGAACAGGAGCTGCGCGTCCGGAACGGGGATTGCGTGATGCGGATGCGCGGAATCGATATGGATTACGGAAGCCGGAGCTCCGTAACCACCTTCCCTCGCATACGCAGCCGCCATTCTCCGCTCCCCTCAGAGCGTGACACCCAGGTTCCCCGTCATGCCAGCAGTCCGCAGCAGCCCCCGATCGCCGTCCCCAGCGTCCGCGAACGCCACTAAAATGCTTTATTTGGGCGCGGCGAGCAAGAGTATTGTAAATAAAGGATGAATTCAGTTTCCGGCGTTGTTAAATGGGCGACGCCGGCCTGATATCGCGTGGAAGCGCCCTATTTTATGGGGTTTGCAGCGATCCACGGTCAAATAGTTGAGTACGGCAACTGTTTTCGTGGTGTCCACTTACCTCCGCTGCAATATCCTTTAATGGAGGTGGACGGCGCTCTGCAGCATGGCGTGGAGCTCAGCCGCGGTCATTCCCGGCAGCGTAATCGAATCGTGGTGGCCGAGATCGATCACCGCATGGCCGTGATTATCGGTGGTAATCAGCGACTGCAGCTCCTGCATCGTCTGCGCATTGGCAAAGTGATCGAGCTCGATCGTGTCGTGCTGCGGATTGAAATTGGCGATCGTCTCGGCGCCCATGCCGGGGTGGAAGACGAATTGGTCATTGCCGGAACCGATCGAAACCACCGCATTGGAGGAATTCGCCCCTGGCGGATCGGTGATAACCGTATAGCCGGTGTTACTGTTAAATTTGATATTCAGCGTGTCGCTGAAATCATCGAATTTCAACTTCACGGTTTGATCTTCACCGTCCGTAAGAGTCAGGATCTGATCGCCATGTGAATCAGTCGTCAGCGACGACTCGGTCCACATGCCCAGCAACTCAATGCCATCGGAGTGATTGAGATTGTGCTGGGTTCCGGCAAAGCCGTCGACCTGGGCATTGAGACCCGCCGGATCGTCAAAGATGACGTCCCCGTAATTCGTGCCGGCGCCGTTGTTGAACGTAATGTCGCCGATGTCCGCCGCGGCGGCGAAATGCACGACTCCGCCTTCGGCCAATACATTGCCACCGCCGGTCACTGCATCATCGACCAGCAATGTTCCGCCGTTCGCGGCCTCCAGCGTGCCGTGATTGGCGACGGGCTGGCCGGTATCGACGGTGAGTGTCTTGTTGTTCACATCGGCGTCGATGACACCGGCCTTTTCGTTGATGAGCGCAAGCGATTCGTCGCCGATCGTTCCCTGGCCTGAGATGTTGCTGAAATTGTCGAGCGTCGCGCCGTCGGTGCCGCTGACGATTTGATCCTTGTGGTCATCCAGGATGACGTCGCCGTCGCCCTTGAGCTTCACCGTGCCGTCGATCACCAGATCGGCGCCCGAGGCTCCGTCGACGTCGATAGTGCCGAGATTGTCGATGGTGCCCATGAGCGCGAGATTGGCGCCGTCGTCGACTTGCACGTAACCGTCGACGGTCACCTTCTGGCCCGAGCCGTCGAACGTGCTGATGGCGCCGGCGGTGACCTCGATCATGCTGTCGGCGCCGGACGTGAGGCTATCGGTCGTCAGCGTGCCGCCTTCGATCGTGGCACCGAACAGTTTCACCACGGTGGGCGAAGACGTGACGCCCTCGAACAGCGCCGCGATGGTGCCGCCAGAGTTGTCGATCGTACCGTAGAGATCGAGTTCGCTGCCGCCGGTCGCTTCCAGCGTGCCGGTGTTGGTGACGACGTTATCGCCAGTGTTGATGACCAGCGGGCCGGCTTCGCCGGCCTCGGAATTGACCGTGCCTGAGTTGTTGAAGGTCAAAGAATCGTCGCCGCTGCCGATATGGCCGCCGCGGGAGCCGTAAATGTAGCTTTCATTGTCGAGCGTGCCGCCCTCGCAGGCGGCGATGATGCCGGTGCAATTGCCTTCCAGCGCGACATAGCCGTCGCCGCTGAGCGTGACATCGCCGTCGATCAAGATGTCGGAGCCGCGGTTGCCGCTCTGGTCGACGTCGACCGTGCCGCCGTTATTGTCGATGTCTCCCTTGAGCTCGAGCTGCGCGCCAGGATCGACCTGCACGAAGCCCTCGATCTTCACCGCGTGACTGAAACCGTCGAAAATGCTGGTCGTCGCGCAGCCCGCCGCGACGATGGCGATGATGCCGTCGTCGAGCCAATACGGATCGCCGGTCTCGAGCGCACCGCCTCTGATCGTCACACCGATCAGTTCGGTGAGCGAGCCGGCGCCGAATGCGCCAATGGCGCCGCCGCCATTGCCGATATCGCTCTTGATTTTCAAAATGCCGCCGATGCGTGGATTCCAGCGTCCCTTTATTGCGGACGGCATTGCAGCCGGTATCCAGAACCAGCGTCTTGCAGGAGACATCGGCGTCGACGATGCCGTTTTGCCCGTTGTCGAATTCAGCGCGTCGCCGCCGTCGCCGATCCGGCCGTAGCCCGACAATGGTATTGTTGACATTGTCGAGCGTACCGCCGCACCAGCCGGCGACGATCGCGTCGTCATGGCCGTCCAGTGTCACTGCACCGTTGCCGTCGAGCGTCACGATCCGTCAATGATCAGGCTGGCTCCGGCATCGCCGTCGACCTCGATGGTGCCGTGATTGTGAATGGTTCCTTCCAGCGTCAGCGCGGTGCCGTCGTTGACCAGCACGTAGCTGCAGTCGGCGATGGTGACGCCATCGAAAATACTGTCGCCGCAAACCGTCTGGATCAGGCCGCCGGCCTTCGTTTCCAGCGTGCCGTGGCGGATCGTGGTGTCGATCAGATCGATCGTCGATCCGCAACCGTCGGCTTCGATCAAGCCGCCGGCATTGTGGACCATGGTATAGGCGATGACGATGCTGCCGCCATGTCTGGCTTCGATGGTGCCGGCATTGTCCACCATGCTGCAAGCGATGCTGACGACAGAGCAGGCGTCTTTGGCCTCGATCACCGCGCCGCAGTCGTTGGCGACCCTGACGCCGTCGAAGGTCACGAAGCCGCCGTAGCTTGCCTCGATCCTGCCGCCATACTCGTTATGAACATTGGCGTCGAGCGCGACCTGCCCGTGGCGTTCGGCGAAGACGTTGCCGGAATTGTCGAGCTTGCTCTCGATATCGAGCACGCTGAACCAGGCGGCCTGCATCAAGCCGTCATTGACGATGGTCCGGTCGCCGGTGTCGATGGTCAGCGGATTGCAGGGGCCGCCGGCGGCCTCGATAACGCCTTTGGCCTCATTGATCAGCTTGAGCGAATCATCGCCGGTGCCGATGCGGCCCGCGCCGCGGATCGTGCTGAAATTCTTGAGAACGGCATCGCCGCAGCCGACGCCGGTTATCTCATCGTTCGGCCCGTCGAGGGTGACCACTCCGGGGCCACGCAACTCGACCGCACCGACGATCGCCAAGTCGGCGCCCGGGCCGAACTCGGAATCGACGTCGATGACGCCCTTGTTGTCGATGGTGCCGACGAGTTCGAGCGTGGCGCCCTCTTGCACCTGTACGAAGCCGTCGACGGTCACTTTCTGTCCGGTGCCGTCGAACACCACCGTGTTGGTCTCGTCGCAACCCGGCGCCAGGACCGCGATGATGCCGAAACGGGGATCGCACGGGTCCGCGGTCGCAAGCGTGCCGCCGGCAATCACGGAATTGACGAGTTCGACCGCCGCGCCGGGGCCGAAGGCCGCGATGGTGCCGCAATCATTGTCGACGGCGGTATTCTCGATCAGGAGCGCCACGCAAGGGCCGCAGGCTTCCATCAAGCCGCTGTTGAACGTCGTCGCGGCGCCGCCTTCGCCGAAGCCGGTATCGATGATGAAGGCGTTGCCGTGATCCGGCCCGACGAGATGGGCCTTGAGCACCCCTTCGTTGACGAAGAGCAACGCGCCGTCGCCCCGTCCGATCTGGCCAAGGCCCGAAATCGTCGTATCGTTGATGAGCGTGCCGCCGTCGCGGCCGGCCACGATCCGATAGCTCTCATAGGCCATGGTGACGACGCCGCCGCCCGCAAGCACGACGCAGCCGTCGATCTTTGCCGCAATGCCGGAGGCGCCACCATCCAAAGCGAGCGACGTGCCGCAATCGACCTTCACAAAGGCGCCGTCGAGCGTCACATTGAGGAACGTGTTGCAGCCGTAGACCGTCTCGATGACGCCGCCGTCGCGGGTCTCGATCCTGCCGCCGGCAATCGTCGCATCGGCGAGATCGACCTGCGAGCCGCAGCCGATCGCCGCGATCACGCCGCCGCCGGCATGATGGAACGGGCCGCCGGCGCTCTGGTCGTAGTTGGTGACCGAGACGCCGGCGAAGACGACGCGGCCGCCATCTCTCGCTTCGATCTTGCCGCTGTCCTCGTTGGTCACGCCGGACAGCCAATCGAAGACGATGGTGCCGAAATCGCGCGCTACAAACTCGCCGGTATTGGTGACGGAACCGCCGCAGCCTTGGATGCAGATGAGGCCGCAATCGGCCGCTTTGAACTTGCCTGCCGTTGAGAACGTAGGCGTCTTTGATCTCGATGCTGCCGTGCCCCGTGGCCTCGACCAGCGCGCCGGCGCCATTGGCCAGGCTGCCGCCATAGACTTTGATCGAGCCCCAGTTCCTCGCCTCGATCGTTCCACCGGGCACCGGGCCGTCAGCCGCTTCATTATTGATGGTTTCGCCGAAGAACTTGACGTCCCCGCCATACGCGGCGGTCACGGCTCCGAAATTGTCCAGCTCATTGCCGCAGAACACGATGCAGGAATCGCAGCCGGCGGCACGAATGTCGCCGCCGGTCTCGTTGGTCACCAAATCCTCGAATTTGATGAAGCCGCCGAAGATCGCGCGGATGACGCCGGAATTGTCGACCGGCGTTCTGGCAAAAGTGATCGAGCCGTGATCCTTCGCCGTGATTTTTCCGCTGGCGTCGTTGATCACCGAGGAATCGACAAAGAAGATGCCGCCGAAATCCTTGGCGAGGACGATGCCGCCATTATCGAAGTTGACCCCGGTGAAATCGACGACCGAGCCAAAGCCGACCGATTTGATCTTGCCCGGCGCGCTGTCGGCGCCTGCGGCCGCGTTGGTGACGGTGTCGTCGATGAATTCCACATCGCCGCCGTGACGCGCGGCGACGGTGCCGGAATTGGCGACGTCGGCGACGGTGAGATCGATCAGCGCGTCGCCGCCGCGGGCGATGAGCTTGGCGCCGGCTTCGACCGTGACCGGGCCGCTGACGGTGAGCGACGGCGGAAATCGCCGGATCGACGAGGATCATGCCGGCGTCGTCGAGTCCGTTCTGGACGTTGAGCGAACCGCTGACGATGTCGAGTTCGGCCGGGGACTCTACGATCAACGTGGAGATAACGTAATTGTCCGTGCCGTTGTTGCCGTATTGCACGACGCCGGATTCGATCGTGACCGTGTCGAGCGCCTCGATCGGCACTTGATGCCCAGTCCAGCCGAAGGCGGTGTCCCAGGTCCCGATCCCGCTCGGCCAAATGAATCCGGTCTGCGTGCCGGGCGAGGACGGCGGTGGGAAAACGATCGGCACGATCAGCGGCGGGCCCCGCCCGGCGGCTGCGAGCGGAACATTGAAGATCAACTGCGGACCGTTGCCCGGAATACCCGGCAGGTTTTCCGGCGGCAGCACTTCGAGCGGATTTTCCGGGCTGCCGGGCGTGCCGAGCGAATGCGGCGACACGCTGAGCAGACGGATGATGTCGGCGAGGTCGTCGATGATCCGAGCGCGATCAGATTGTAAGAGTCCGGAATCGGAATGACCGTGATCAGCGGCGGCAGTCCGGGACCCTGCAGCGTAAAAACGGTCATCTCGCCCGGTTGCGAAACCGTGGTCTGGACATAGCTCGTGCCGTCCGGGTTTTGCCCGAAGTCGTCCCAGGAGCCACTGATATTGGTGCCGGGATCGTCGTAGATGGACTGCCAGTAGAAATCGTGGCCGTTGGCGTCGACGCCATGCCCGTGGACGCCGGTGGTGCCGCGAATACCCATCGTGG
This sequence comes from uncultured Alphaproteobacteria bacterium, assembly GCA_963791925.1. Taxonomy (GTDB): domain Bacteria; phylum Pseudomonadota; class Alphaproteobacteria; order Rhizobiales; family Xanthobacteraceae; genus BOG-931. The sequence continues at coordinate 503,660 of CAWBUA010000001.1, forward strand.
CAATCGGCGTCGCGATCTTCATGTCGCCGCTATGCGCGACCTTGCCGGCGAAGAAGCCGAAAGTGCCTTCGATATAGGTGAATAACGCCGAATTCGCGTGGCCGTTGGGATCGTAGGAATATTCGTTGAGCGCCATGCGCGTATTGGCGAGGAGCTCGAGCGCGGTGCCGTCGGGAAAGCCGATGCCGACCTTGGAGTCCGTACCGGTCTCGATTACGTCGCTCTTGAACACGGCGTCGCCGATATGCAGCGTCACCGAAACGCCGTTGCGGATGACGGTGACATTGCCGACCAGCTTCTCGACTTTGCCGATGAGATCGGGCGGCGTGGTCGGTTGGGCCTGCGCATACTCGCCGGGCGTCGGCGATCCGGCGAGGAGCCCGACGACGTCGGCCGACAATGTCGCGCCGTTGGGCGCGGCCAGCGCCGGCGGATGCTCGCTGGAGAAATAACCGGGAACAATAAAATGGCGACCGTCCGTCCCGGTGAGGATGAGGTCGGGGCCGGAGCGGCTGAAGTGGGCGCTCAATAGAAGGTGCGCGTCGGGGACAACGATCGAGTGGGACGAGGAATTGGTGTGAATTACCGAGGCACCAAGTCCGGATCCCTCATCACGCAAAAACGCAGATGCCATTCCTCGCCCCTCAATAGAGCGCTACGCCCTGTCCCCCATTCAGCCGGCGAACCGCAACGATCTCTCGCCGTCCCCAATCGCTGCGGACCTCCACACCATGCTTGGATTTCGGGGCGCTGGCAAGAATAACGTAAATAAAAGGTGAACTTTGCCGAGGCGAAATATACCCGTGATATCTGTGGTTTACTGGAGGGCGGAACGGTGGCGGGGAAGCAAAGGTAAATTGCTACTTTCGGTGCCAAAAGATTGATCGCAGCGGACTGGAGAGCACCTATGGATCGCCTGCGCGAAAACCCGCGCGGCCGCGGCCATGTCCAGGGCCGGATGCGATGCCACAAAAAGCCGCGCATCCGGTCGCCGGCTTCGCTAAATATCTCGCGCTCAGGCTCGCAAGGATTGCCGCGATGGAAGAGACAAGTCCGCTTTTGACGGACCTTTATCAACTCACCATGGTCGAGGCCTATCTCGACCATGGCTTTACCGATGTGGCGGTATTCGAATTCTTCGCCCGCACCTTGCCGCCGGGCCGTGGTTTCTTGCTGGCCGCGGGGCTCGAGCAGGCGCTCGATTTTCTGGAGACGCTGCGCTTTGACGACGCCGATTTGGCGTGGCTCAAAAGCACCGGGCGCTTCAGCCAAAAGCTTCTCGATTATCTCGCCGCATTCCGCTTTACCGGCGACGTCCACGCCATGCCGGAAGGCACCGCCTTTTTCGCAGGCGAGCCGATCCTGCGCGTGACCGCGCCGCTGCCGCAGGCGCAATTCGTCGAATCGCGCCTGATCAACATCCTGCACTTTCAATCGCTGATCGCCGCCAAGGCGACGCGCTGCGTGCTCGCCGCGCCCGACAAGTTGTTGGTCGATTTCGGCATGCGGCGCGCGCACGGCGCCGAAGCCGGTTTGATGGCGGCGCGCGCGAGCTATATCGCCGGCTTCGCCGGCACCGCGACGGTGCTCGCCGGCGAGCAATTCGGCATCCCGCTCTACGGCACCATGGCGCATTCCTTCATCGAGGCGTTCGACGACGAGACGGCCGCCTTCGAGAGCTTCGCGCGGTCGCGTCCCGACAATGTCGTGCTCTTGCTCGACACCTACGACAGCGAAGCCGCCGCGCGCAAAGTCGTGGCGCTGGCGCCGCGGCTCAAAGCGGCGGGGATTGCGATCCGCGGTGTGCGCCTCGATTCCGGCGACCTCATCGCGCTGTCGAAAAGCGTGCGCGCCATTCTCGATGCCGGCGGCTTGAAGGACACCACGATTTTCGCCAGCGGCGGGCTTGACGAAAATGCGCTGCTGGAATTCGCCAAAGCCAAGGTGCCCATCGACGGCATCGGTATCGGCACCAGCCTGACCACGTCGTCGGACGCGCCGTCCGCCGATTGCGTCTACAAAATCCAGGAATACGCCGGCCTGCCGCGGCGCAAGCGCTCGCAACAAAAGGCAACCTGGCCCGGCCGCAAGCAGGTGTGGCGGCGCTACGACGCGAGCGGCCGCATGGCGGGCGATCTGCTTGGCTCTCGAGAACCACGACAAGGCCGGGGAACCCCTGATCGGCCTGGTGATGAAGGACGGCAGGCGCGTCGCGCCGTCGCCGGCGCTCGACGCGATCAGGCGCCACGCCAAGCGCGAGCTCGCGCGCCTGCCGGAAAATCTTTCCCGGCTCACGCCGGGCGCCGCTTATCCGGTCGAGGTCGCCGACGATCTGGTGCAGCTGGCCGCCGCCGTCGATAGCCGAATGCAGAAGCACGGAGCTGCGACATGACCGCGCCGCCGGCGATCGGCGACAGCGACGTCCTTATCGTCGTCGACGTGCAGAACGATTTCTGTCCCGGCGGCGCGCTCGCGGTGCCGCGCGGCGACGAAGTCGTGCCCGTCGTCAACGAACTCGCCGCGAAGTTTCGCAATGTGGTGCTGACCCAGGACTGGCATCCGCGCGGGCACCTGTCGTTCGCCTCGGCGCATCCCGGCAAGCGTGCGTTTGAGACGATCACCGCGCCCTATGGGCCGCAGGTGCTGTGGCCCGACCATTGCGTGCAGGGAACCCACGGCGCCGCGTTTCACGGCGGCTTGCAGATTCCTCATGCCGGCCTGATCCTGCGCAAGGGCATGGATGCGGCGATCAATTCCTACTCGGCGCTCTACGAAAACGACCGCGCGACGCCGACTGGCCTGGTCGGCTATCTGCGCGAGCGCGGGCTTCGGCGCATTTTTCTGGCTGGCCTCGCCTTTGATTTTTGCGTCCGCTATTCGGCCGAGGACGCGGCCCGAGAGAATTTTGCCGTCATTGTGGTCGAGGATGCCTGCCGTGGCATCGACGTCGAGGGTTCAGTCGCGGCGACCCGCACGAACTCTTGCCGCGCTCGGCATTCCGTGCGTTGCGGCGGCGGTAGCCGCTTCCTGACTGCGCGCGCCGGCGAATTCGCCGCTGTGCGGATGCCACTCCGCCGCGCGGCATTCGTTTCGATTCGCTTGGACCTGGAATAACTTATCGGCAGAGATAGATACCGCAGCGCAGCGTTCTATGTGTGCAACGCACAATTTTTCTTGACTCTGCCGCAAAAGCGGCGAGTAATTCACAAATTGGTCATTCTTGGCAGGCCCGAGGTTCGGTGAGTCTAATGCGCCATCAAGCGGCTCAGCCCGCGTCAGGTCTACCCTCGCTGATGATGCCCTGCCCGGTATGCGCGGGCCGCATGGTCTTCACCGCGCGCCACCCGATCTCCCCCGATCTCGAAGATTCCGTTTTCGCCTGCCGCCGCTGCGGCGCCGAACTGATCCGCACCGCGATGCGCAAGCCGGCCAAGCCCGACAGCGACAAAACCTCGGAAGCGGCGTAAGCCTTCACGCCAAACGCATCTGCGCCAGCATCGCGCGGCCGAGCAGGCCGTAAGGATTGGCGAGCGTTTCGCACAATTCAAAATGATTATAGGCCTCGCCGACGATCAATTCGATCGGCTTGCCGGCGGCCTTCACCGCGGCGGCGAAATCGCGGGTCTGGCGCTGGAATTCCGGCGTCTCGCAAGTGCCATGCGCGACGATGAGCGGCGTGTGCAGGCCGTCGAGATGGCGGATCGCGCTCAGCTTCGCCGCCATGGCATCGGTGAATTTGACATAGGCCGAGCGCTTCGACAGCCGCACCGGCTGTAGCTCGTACATGCCGCTCGCCAACAGCGCGCCTTGGCAGAAATGTTCCGGCAGCCCCTGCTCGCGCCAGCCGACGGTCAGCGCGCAGCCGGTCAGATGCGAGCCCGACGAGTGCGCCGAAATGTAAAACCGCTCGCGGTCGCCGCCGAATTGTTGCGCATTGCGCCAGGTCCAGGCGATGGCGCGGCAGACCTGCTCGTACATCGCAAACAGATCGCCGCCGGCCTGATCGACATTGATGAAGTCGATGAAGACCGCATGCGCGCCGGCGCGGACAAGCGGCTCGGCCTGCAGCGCATAATCGGCCGCCTTGTTGCGGCGCCAGGCGCCGCCGTGGACGAACAGATTGACGGGAGCGTTGGGCGCGGCGCTGCGGAAAATATCGAGCTGCTCGTATTCACTTGCGCCGTAGGCGACGCGCTGCGGCGGCCCGAGCACGGCGCGGGCCCGTTCGCTCGCGGCAAGGCGCCGGGCGACGACGCGATCGCGGTTCGGTGCATAAACCTCCTGGTCATAGGCGTCGTCGAGCGCGCGCTGGTCCATATCGAGCCAGACGAGCGGGCCCTTGGCCTGCACAGACGCGGCGGGCATGGTCACATTGTTCATCGCTGATCCTTCGCTTCTTCCCCATCGCTTTCGTCATCGAGCCCGAAAGCGGTTTCCTTCTCGGCAAAGCCGGCCACGGTGAACTTGCCGATCGGCACCAGATGCCGGCGGTGGCGCTTGGCGAATTCCCGCGATGCCAAAACAGTGCGTCCCAAACGGCCGGCAATCTTCTCGAGCCGCGCCGCCAAGTTTACCGCGGGCCCGATGCAGGTGAAGTCCAGCCGGTTGCCGCTGCCGATATTGCCGCACATCACGTCGCCGACGTGAAGTGCGAGCCCAAATCGCACGCCCTCGCCGTCGCCTTCCGCGGCGCGCAGCGCCGTCACATTGGCGCGCGCCGCCATCGCCGCTTCCAACGCGGAAGCGCAGATTTTTCCGGCATCCGCGCCGGCCCCGATGGGAAAAATGGCCAGCAAGCCGTCGCCGATATATTTGAGCACTTCGCCGCCGTGATCGACGATCGCCGGCACCTGACAATCGAAATAGCGGTTGAGCAAATCGACCAAAGCCTGCGCCGGCAGGCGATCGGCGAGCCGGGTGAAGCCGCGCATGTCCGACAGCCAGATCGCGGCGTGGATCTGCTCGGTATCGCCGCGGCGGATACGGCCGGCAAGCACGCGCTCGCCGGCGTTCTTGCCGACATAGGTCGTCAGGAGATTGCCGGCGACGCGGAAATAAGCGCGGATTTCCGCAACCCGCGTCAGCGGCGCGACGATGGAATCGATCAACGCCAGTTCGGCGTCGGAGAAGCCATTCGGTTTGCGCGTCGCCCAGGAAGCCGAATGAAACGTGCCGTCGGTGAAATGCAGCGGCGACACGACGTAATCGGTCACGCCCTCGTCGCGCAGGTCATAGAGGACGGGAAAGTCCATCGGACAATCGGCATCCTCGATACGGCGGCGCGGCGCCGCTCCGGTCTCGCTGACATAGACCATCGGGCTGTTGCGAAAAGCATCGCGTTCCAAGAGATCGAAACCGCCGTCGGTGATGACCGTTCCGGTGTCGGGTCGCCACATGAAGCGGCGGCCGACGACCTCGGGATGCAGCGTCCGCACGAACACCATGGCGCGCCACAGGGGCAAGCCGACGGCGACCAGCCGCTCGCACAATTCGGTCAGCACCTCCTGCGCCAAGGGCGCCGAGCGCGCGCCGTCGATGAGCCAGTCGACGAGCGATTGCGCCGCTAAAGCCGCTCTGGCGCCGCCAATCTTGTTCACGGCAAAACCTTTCGCGCCGGGAAATATCGCATTCTCCTGCGGCCGCCCGCTGGACCACGCGTGGCACCGGCATCGGCGGCAAGCATGGAAGGCCAAGATGCCGGCCAGCCGACATAGCATCGGGTCACGGATTGGTCATGGAATTAGGCCGGATTTTTAGTGAAATTTCGAATGATCGGCTTAAAGGACGGACAACGGGCTCTCAGTACAAGTACGGGGTCGGCACACGGAGGAACCATTCATGACGACTCTCATTCGGCGTTTTCTGCAAGACGACAAGGGCGCGACCGCCATCGAATACGGCCTGATTGCTGCGGGTATCTCCGTCGCGATCATCCTGGCCGTGCAGACTCTCGGCACCAATCTGAACACGACCTTCTCGTCGGTTTCAGGCGCGCTGAAGTAACCGCGTGGCTCATCGCAACTGGAAAGCCCCGGCCCGCGGCCGGGGCTTTTTTCATTGGCCGAACCGGCAAAATAAGAACACGGTTAGCCCAGATTTAATTCCCTGAAGAAGTCGTTGCCCTTGTCGTCGACGACGATGAAGGCGGGGAAGTCGACCACTTCGATGCGCCAGATCGCTTCCATGCCGAGCTCGGGATATTCCAGCGTCTCGACCTTCTTGATGCAGTGCTCGGCAAGATTCGCCGCGGCACCGCCGATGGAAGCGAGATAGAAGCCGCCGTGCTTCTGGCAGGCCTCGCGCACCGCCGACGAGCGGTTGCCTTTGGCCAGCATCACCATCGAGCCGCCGGCGGCCTGGAAATCCGCGACGAAGCTGTCCATGCGGCCGGCCGTGGTCGGGCCGAAGGCGCCGGACGCATAACCCCGCGGCGTTTTTGCCGGGCCGGCGTAATAGACCGGATGATTCTCTGAAATAATCCGGCAGCCCCTGCCCCTTCTCCAGCCGCTCGCGCAGCTTGGCGTGCGCCATATCGCGCGCCACGATCATCGGACCCGACAGCGACAGCCGGGTTTTGATCGGATATTGGGAAAGCTGCGCCAGAATTTCTTTCATCGGCTTGTTGAGATCGATCTTCACCGCCGCGCCGCCGAGTTTTGCTTCGTCGACCTCCGGCAGATATTGCGCCGGATTGTGCTCGAGCTCTTCCAAAAACACGCCGTCCTTGGTGATCTTGCCGAGCGCCTGGCGGTCGGCCGAGCACGACACGCCGAGCCCGATCGGCAGCGAGGCGCCGTGGCGCGGCAGCCGGATCACCCGCACGTCGTGGCAGAAATATTTGCCGCCGAATTGCGCGCCGACACCGAGCGACTGCGTCATCTGCAAAATCTCGCGCTCCATCTCCTTGTCGCGGAAGGCGTGGCCGTCCTCCGAGCCGTGCTCCGGCAGCGTGTCGTAATATTTGGTGGACGCAAGCTTGACGGTCTTCATCGTCAATTCGGCCGAGGTGCCGCCGATGACGATGGCGAGGTGATACGGCGGGCAGGCCGCGGTGCCGAGCGTGAGCACTTTTTCTTTGAGGAACGCCAGCAGCCGCTCGCGGGTCAGGATCGACGGCGTCGCCTGGAACAGAAACGCCTTGTTGGCCGAGCCGCCGCCTTTGGCGATGAACAGAAACTTGTAGGCTGCGTCGGCGTCACCGTGGCTTTCGGCGTAAAGCTCGACCTGCGCCGGCATGTTGGAGCGGGTGTTCTTCTCCTCGAACATCGAGATCGGCGCGAGCTGCGAATAGCGCAAATTGCGCTTGAGATACGCATCGCGCGCGCCCTCGGCGAGCGCCGCCTCGTCGTCGCCCTCGGTCCAGATGAGCCGGCCCTTCTTGCCCATGACGATCGCGGTGCCGGTGTCCTGGCACATCGGCAACACGCCGCCGGCGGCGATATTGGCGTTCTTGAGAAAATCGTAGGCGACGAACTTGTCGTTATCCGACGCTTCCGGGTCCTCGACGATAGATTTGAGCGAAGCCAGATGCGCGGGGCGCAAGAGGTGATTGATATCGGTGAAAGCGGCTTCGGCCAGCGCGCGCAACGCCTCGCGCGGCACCACCAGCACCTCTTCGCCCAGGACTTTTTCGACGCGCAGGCCGTCCGCGGAGATTTTGCGGTAGGGCGCGGTGTCCTTGCCGAGCGGGAAGAGCGGGGTGTGCTTGTAAGGCGGCGTCGGGTGGGTGGAGAGGGGGGCGTTCATGGGGAATCCATATTACAAGCGGATTGCATCTCGACTATCAGAAGACTAGCTACTGGTCGACACCATTGTCTCACGCAACATCGACATGTCCGTGCAGATCGAACAATCAGTCATTGATTCGCTGGTGGCCCGCCCGGCCGAAGCGCTTAATGTCGAGATTAAGCGGTGGATCGACCCTGACGGCCAAGCGGGAATCGAAAAGATTGTAAAAGCTGCGCTAGCACTTCGAAACAGAAACGGCGGCTACTTGGTGATTGGGTTTGATAACAACACGCTGCTGCCCGATACCGGAAACGAGCCAGCCGACATCCGCAGCGCATTCCACGTCGACAAAATACAAGGCCATGTCTCTAGATATTCCTCCGAGCTGTTTGAAGTTGCGGTTGCCTTCAGTGTCAAAGATGGGATCGAACATCCGGTAATTGTCGTGCCGCCCGGCGTTCGGGTTCCTGTAGCATCAAAACGTGACTTAATCGACGCCAGGAAAACGCTGATCAGGCATGGCGCCGTTTATTTTCGAACTCTTGCCGCAAACGGAACTCCAAGCACCGCAGAAGCACGTCCGGAGGACTGGCGAGAAATCGTCGAGATATGTTTTGACAATCGAGAAGCGGATGTTGGCCGGTTTATTAGACGTCAGCTCGGCGGTGGAGACATAGCATCTTTCGCCGGAATACTCAGAGATGCCGGCCTTTTGAGCTCGACACCGCCGCTTTCAACGCTGCGGGAGCGCGCCGAAAGGCTCTTAGAGTACGGCGAAGAACGATTTAAGTCTGCTTTGCGAACAAGAGAGCTCGATGCACGCGCTCAAAGTTTAGCGGATGCAGGTTCTTGGAGTGCCGCTCTCGCCATCGATCCTCCCAAGCCGGATGCTCGACCGGATCGTTCGTTCTTATTAAAGATCGCATCAAGCAACCCAAATCTAACGGGTTGGCCCATTTGGAGCGATTTCTCTGCGTCGTCAACGCCAGAGAATCGACCGATTGTTCGTGACAATGCAGTAGAGGCGCTAATACTGTTTCACGGAGTAAGCAGCCACCTCGACTTCCATCGGCTCGATCCGCGAGGCGAATTCTATCTTCGGCGAGTATTGCAAGACGATGGGGTGCCTTCGAGAGTAGAACCGGGGACCGCGCTGGATCCAATTCTAACGGTTCTTCGCGTGGCAGAGACCCTGGTGGTTGGAATTGCATTTGCGAAGGTGTTGGGTTGGTCACCCGAACAAACGCGTTTGGGCTTCGCTTTTCGATGGCGAGGACTGGAGGGCCGTGAATTATCGCAGTGGTCCGACCCATATGGTGGAATTGACTGGGGAAAAGCTTACGACGATCAAGTTACAACTTACACCGAAATGTCCCTGGATACGCCTGTTACCGCTATTGCACCATTCGTTGACCAAGCAACGAGAGACTTATTTGTGATATTCAATGGTCACACACTTACTGCCGGCGTGATTGAGGATCGCGTCAGGCGACTGATAGAGCGGCGAATAAACGCGTGAATCATTAGCGTGGGCATCAGATCCACGATGTCAAACAGCGACACTATTAATCTCGCCGCCGAAAGCAGGGCAGACGTTAGGAGCGCCGCCTCAATCGCCGCTGCGCCCGATAGGCGATCAGGCAAAGCGCGATCGCCAGCGCGTAGCGCGGATTAGCAAGCGTAGATGGGCAAAGCGAAGCGTGCCCACGTCATCGCTACCGCTTGTAGAAGCAAATGAAAATTCCGTCACCATCAACCGCGTGGGCACGGCGCTTTCGCGCCTTTGCCCACCCTACTATTTTTTGCTTGCTTGCTTCTCCGCGTAGGTATCCACCAGCGCGCGGATCATGCGCTAATAAGGGACGCGGCGTTTTCGCGCCTCGCGCTTGAAGAAGTCGAGGCTGCGGCGCGACAGCGACAGGGTCACCTTCACATTGTCCTCGCGCGGCACGAGATCGGCCGGCGCCGGCAGAAAGTCATCGACGACGCGGATGCGGCCGATTTCGCCGGCTGAGTATCTGGCGGTTCGGTTGCGCATGGACGGCACATTAACCGTCATGCCCGCGCTTGTCGCGGGCATCCATGTCTTTCACGGCTGCAGGAAGACGTGGATGGCCGGAACAAGTCCGGCCATGACGAAATCGAGTAATGCCTTGCATGCACCTAACCGCATCTAGGCCCGCCGCCGCAACCGCCGCTGCGTCCAATAGCCGATGAGGCCAAGCGCGAGCGCCAGCGCGAGCCAGAAGCGGGAATAGAGCGCGATTTCCGCTTGCGGGTCGAGGATCGCGCCGAGGGCCGCTTGCCACTGCGCCCAGTGGTGGACGACGCGCAGATCGTTGAGGCCCTGCAGCAGGCAGAACAGGGCCGCGAGATAATAGAGCATCACGAGCACCCAGCCGAAGATGCGGAATTGCTTGGCCGCCTCGGGCAGGCCGGCCCAGGGCGACGATGGATCCGTCTTCGCCGGCAGCACGCCGATCCGCGGGCGCGCCGTGATCCATGCGGCCACGATGATAGCGGCCGCGGCGATAGCAACGACGATAAGGCTTGCGGTCAGCGCATCCATGGCGTGGGCGTCCCCCTCCGACTGGCGCAGTTTACTCGGGAGCGGCGTTAACTTCATCCCGCCCCGCGATAGCGGGGAGGGGGGACCGCGCGCTTGCGCGGTGGGTGGGGCGCGGGCCGCGACGACTTTCCCGCGCCGACAATGAAGCGTCGAGTCAGAGACCCCCTCCACCATCCTTCGCTCGCTGCGCGAGCTACGGATGGTCCCCCTCCCCCGCTTCGCGGGGGCGGATGCGTGCCGTCGTTCTCGCGGTGCATCTGCGCGCGAGTCGCGTGCTCACAATGTCAAACAGCCCACCGTCGCGCCGTAGCCCGGATTGAGCGGAGCGAAATCCGGGAACGAACTATCAGCTTCACTGCCCATCCTGGGTTTCACTTCGTTCAACCCAGGCTGCGAAACTCTTTGCGGCTCGCTTCCGGCAAATAAAGAAAGGAAGCGGAACGCCGGCAGACGCATACGGGATGCCCGCACACAGCGGCGTGCGGGGCGCGCCACGGAAAGGGCGGCTTGCGCCGCCCTTCCGCTTCGGGCGCGCTCGCCTGCCGGCGTTCCACCACGGCACTTGCGGGGGCGACCGAACGCCACCGCTCAGCTCCAGTTCACGCACTTCCTGGGACGGAACTAGGTAGGGATGGGCGTTATCCATCCCCGGCCGTCCCAGTGCAGCGGGGGTTTTTATCCCCGCAGGCCGGTCGTAATGCCGGCCGGGCGTTTTGGCCCGGAGCCGCCCGGGAGCGGGGCTGACAACCCCGCCCGCGGGAACCGCCTCGCCCCTTTCCGCCGGCGTCACCCGGCGGCGTCCTTTGCGGGCGAGATTCGTCGCCTTATGTATCGATAGAAGGGACCAATGTCAATGGGAGAAGGACAGACAATTTTGCCCTTGTACCTCATTCGTCGCAAAGACGCATGCCCGGGCGGCCGGCCGATATGGCGAACAATCGCACGTTATTCCGATTGGGTCGGCTTCTTGGACCTGCCGCTCGCACAGTTCTCCAGACCGGGAACAAAAATATAAACCCCGGCAACGATGGCGAGCGCCTTTGGCAGCAGTTCCTTACTCGTCCCTTGGATTGCCAGCGAGATCGCCATGATGCTCACCAGAAGCTCGAATGCACCATAAACGAGCGGAGCACGTTGCCGCAGTGCGTACAGCCCAATAGCGGCGGCGATGCACGGGAACAGAAGCCACCACTGAGATAGAAGCCAGAGGAAATCGAACGATTCAACGAAGTGAATGACTTTCGGAGAGGTGAGAACCGCGGTGACGAGTGCGACTGTGATGCAGCCAACCAAGGTCCTCAGCAGGCCCTTTGTCTCGGTCCGGAATACGACCCTCCATCCGATGTAAGTCAGAATAAATAAGAGCGACAAATTGGTAATGTCGCGCAGAACGGATCCTACGGCCTCTGGAAAATCAAGCATCCGGCTCCATGCTCCCCGCCAGATTGCAGCGGAACCATCTCATCACCCACTGTTTTGGGCAAATATTCCGCCTCGCTGCCAAGCGGGACGAATCGGACCGCAACGCGGCGCGGCGTAGCACGGAGCGGTGCGCTGCAGACCCGGGACCGTTGCACGCTCTGAGTTTGAGTTTGAGTCTGGGAAGGTCCCGGATCGGCGGTGCATCACTGCGTGCCGCACCGCATCCGGGAGACGCGGGGGAGGAGTATCAGCTCCAATTCATGCTGCCCAAAACCGCGGCGCCGATGAGGATGCCGACACCCAAGGCGACGCCGACGGTGAGGAGCGGGCGGTCTTCGACTTGGGAGCTTAAGCGGTCCAAGGCGTCGCCGCCGTAGCCGGCGCCGAGATTGAGCGCGCGGTTGCCGAGCCGCGCCGCCTGATCGCCGGCGGCGGCGCCGCGGTCGCGGACCCGCTCGATCATGTCGCTCAAGGCCGCGGCGATGGTGTCGCCGATCTGGGCGCCCGCCGCCGTCGCGGCGGCGGAGCCGCGGCGGCCGGCGATGCGGCCGATCTTCTCGAGCTCCCGCTCGACCGCGCCGAGATGATTCTGAATCGCGGTCACGCTCGGAGCGAATGAATCGGAGCGAAATTGAAACATGGCGCGCCTCGCAAGACATGAGACCGCGGGAAGCGCGGCTTCGTGCAATGAACCGGTCAAGCCACGATTTGGTTCCGCGAAACCTTCACCGCGACAGCCGCCGCCGGTTGGCGCGCACGCGCTTGCCGTAGATTCGCAGCACCTTCCTGCCGGCGCGGTGGCCGCTGCCGCCGGCAATCGCGTTTGCCGCGACGGCGGCCTGCGCCTCGGCTGCGGCGGCAAGCTTCTCGGCGATCATGCGCCGCGCTTCGGCGCGGCCGCGGGCGCCGCCGGCGGCGAGACGCACGAGGCGGAGCGCGATGACGCGCTGGGCATCCCAGCCAAGCAGCGCCGCCTGCGCGGACAGCGCCAGCCAGGAATTCCACAAAGGCGGGGGTTTCGGCATTGGCAGCGGAGCAACCGCGGCGCGGCTACGCGGTTCCCCTTACGGCTCGGAATCGCGCTTTTTCCGAAAACTTTACCGCGCCAAGTCAAGCTCTCGTCTTGCATACCGGGTATTGCAGTCCGCGGCGCGGGATTTGCATCGAACCCCGCGGCGGCAATCAACGCGAGGAGCAACAGATGCCGAATCGAGGTGAGCTTCCCATCCCGGCCCTGGGCAACCGAAATCCGGCCAGAAGCCAGGCGACCAACGCGGACGCCGACGCCTGGGCGGTCATCGGGTTTTGCGCGATCGGGGGACTGATGACGTTCTGCATGGCGCTCGCCTCGGTGGGGATCGCCGGCTACCCGGCGATGCTGCAGCTGCTGCAGATGCCCTGAGACGGCTGACACCGCGGCGGCAAAGGCCGCCGCGCGGTCAGCCCACCGCGCGCTGCGGCGCTGCAGCGGCGTCGCTCTCGGTCGCGCCGCGCCTCTCGCGCAACGCGCGCTCCAGCGCGGCAAGATTGTACGGCTTCTGCAGCACGGCAAAGCCGCGGCGCACCGCATCCTGGGCGCTCGAGCTGTAGCCGGTGGTCAACAGCACCGCGACGTCGGGATAAAGCCGGCGCACCATGTCGGCCAATTGCAGCCCGTTCATGCCGCCCGGCATCAGAATGTCGGAGAACACGAGATCGACGCCGGCACCGCCGGCCAGATGATCGAGCGCGGCTTGGGCGCCCGGCGCATGCGTGACCGCATAGCCGAGCTGCTCGAAATGAGCGCGGCCGACTTCGGCGACCTCGGCATTGTCTTCGACGATCAGCACCGTGCCGGCGGGCGGCGCAATGGCGAGGCTTTCGATTTCCTGGCGCGGCTGCGCCGGCGTCTCGAAGCTGCGCGGCAGGAACAACGTCACCGCGGTGCCGCGGCGCGCCGAGGTCGAAATGCTGGCGGCGCCGCCGGATTGGCGGGCAAAGCCGTAGACCTGGCTCAAGCCCAAGCCGGTGCCCTTGCCGACTTCCTTGGTGGTGAAGAACGGTTCGAACACCCGGGGCAGGACCTCCGGCGGAATGCCGCCGCCGGTATCGGCCACCCGCACGGCGACGAAATCGCCGCGCAAGCCCTCTTCGGCGCCGCTGCCGCGCATCACCATCGGCTTGGCGCTGATGGTCAGCGTGCCGCCCGACGGCATGGCGTCGCGGGCGTTGAAGGCGAGATTGAGCAAAGCGAGCTCGAACTCGGATGCGTCGACCTTGACCGCGCAGGGCTGCCGCGGCACGCCAAGCCGGATGTCGATGTCGCCGCGCAGCGAACGGCTGAGCATGTCCTTGATCTCCGGCAGCCGCTCGGCGAGATCGATCACGGTCGGCTGGTGCACCTGCCGGCGCGAGAAGGCGAGCAATTGCCGGGTCAGGCTTTCGCCGCGCTCGCTGGCATTGGCGATGGTGTCGAGGAGTTGCGTCTCCTTCTCGCCGGACACCAAGCGGCGCAGCCGCTGCACCGTGCCGCTGACGACCATCAACAGATTGTTGAAGTCGTGCGCCACGCCGCCGGTCAATTGGCCGATGGCTTCGAGCCGCTGCGCCTGGCGCAGCGCATCCTCGGCGAATTCGCGGCGCTGCGCTTCCTCGTAGAGCCGCCTGGTCCGCCGCAACACCACCCACAGCGCGGAGAACAACAGCAGCGTCACCGGCAGGCCGAAGATCAGATGGCCGCCGACCTGATGCAGCCAGGCGGCGCGGATCGCGGCGCTGTCGATGCCGGCGATGGCATAGACCGGATAGCCGGGCAGCTTGCGGAAACCGACGCGGCGGTCATGGCCGTCGACTTCCGATACCACCGAGTACAGGCCGCGGCTGAGACCGCGGTCGATCGAGCGCCGCAGCATGCTGTGCGGACTGAGCCGGTGGCGAAGCTGCGGCCCGGCCGGATAGCGCGCCAGCAATTCGCCGTCGGGACGCGCCAGGGCGTAGAAATTTCCCGGCGACTGCTCGATCATCGCATAGAAGCCGGCGAAATAGCGCGGCCGCACCGCGACGGCGATGACGCCGCGGAACGCGCCGTCCGCCGCCGGCAGCCGCTGCGAGACGTCGAACAGCGCGGCGCCGGCGTCCTGCAGCGTCGACGTGCGCACGTCGCTGATAAACGTTCCGGTGTCGCTATCCTGCTGCGCCTTGAAATAAGGCCGGGCGGCGAAATCGGCGCCGCTTGCCAGCGCCGCCGGCGCGCTCGAAGCGAGCGGCCGGCCATCGCGGCCGATCAGGGTGATGGCGCGCACCTGCGGCATGACGGCGACGATGCGCTGCAGGCGCGGCGTCAGCGTCGCCGCCGCGGCGCGCATCTGGTCGTCCGACATGCCGCGCACCACCTCGCCGACTTCCGGGAAGATGCGGTCGACGGTGTCGAACACCTTCAGCGCCTGCTCCTGCAGCACGTCGAGCGAGCGATCGATGCGCTCGTCGGCAACCGCATAGACGGCGTGATAATCGTTATAGGCGGCATAGACGAAGAGCGCCGCCGGAATGACCAGTGACGCAACCATCAACCATTGCAAGAGACGGATCGCCGAATCCCGTTCCGTGCGCATTCGCAATCCGATTGTGACAGCGGCAATAGGCGACGAAGCCAGGCAACGACGCGAATACCTGAAATAGCCTGTCAGACTTCTGCGGCGCCAACGAGGCGATCAAACGCCGCATTCGGTTGCGATTTCGTGACCGAAAGGACAGCAGGCGTGACTTGACAGTCACAAATCGCCGTAATTCGCCGGACGGAGGTCGGAATGGATTACGGGCGAATTATTTCCCGCTCATTCCCGCGCAAGCGGGAATCCAGCATTTAAATTCGTTCCGGGTCCCCGCCTGCGCGGGGACGAGCGGACGTTCAACTCACGGCGACCGGCGCCAGCGCGTCGATATCGGTGACGACGTCGATCACGACGGGGCGGTTGGCGGCGAGCGCCTGAGCGAGCGCGGCGGGAAACGCCGAAGCCTGTTCGACGCGGATGCCGAGCGCGCCCATGTCCTCGGCGATGCGGGCGAAATTGGTCTGGCGGAAGGTCCATAATTCGCGCGCCTTGTCGGTCTGCTTGCCGCCATAGACGCGGTCGAAGCCGCGCTTCGATTGATTGCCGCCGCCGTTATTGTTGACCACGGTCACCGCATTGATATTCCAGCGCGCCGCGGTCTCGATCTCGGCGATGTGGTACCAGAAGCCGGCGTCGCCGGTGAACGTCACCACCGGGCGTTGCGGCACCGCGCATTTGGCGCCGAGCCCGGCCGGAAACGCCCAGCCGAGATGGCCGGCGCTGCGCATATAGCTTTGCCGCGGCGAGGTGAGATCGAACATGCCGCCCATCCACATGCCGGCATGGCCGGTGTCGACGACGACGATGGCGTCGTCCGGCACGTGCTTCGACAATTCATGGCACAGCCGCTCCGGGCGGACCGGCACCGCGTCGGAGTTGAGCGCGTCATGATATTTGCTGCGCCACTCGCCGCAGATTTGTTGCGCTTCGGCGATCCAGATCTTGCGCTTCCCCGCCGTGGCGCGATCGCAAGCCGCGAGCATCTTGGCGAGCGTCACCTTGGCGTCGCCGTTGACCGCCGCGGCGAGCGGATAATTGCGGCCGAGCGCCTCGGGTTCGATGTCGATCTGGAGCGCCTGAGTGCCGATCTTCGGCACCGCCCAGAAATGCGTGGTCATGCCGCCGGTCTCGGTGCCGATGAAACAAACAAGATCGGCGGCATTGACCACGCGGTTGGCGCTCTCGCGCGAATAGCTGCCGGCGACGCCGACCGACAGCGGATGATTGCCGGGGATCGAATCCTTGCCGTTGAGCGAAGTCGCGACCGGAATCTGCAGCGCTTCGGCCAGCGCCACGAGCTCGGCCGCGGCGCCCGAGGCGCGCACGCCGCCGCCGGCGACGAGCACCGGCCGCGCGGCGTCTTGGAGAATCTCGAGCGCCGCTCGGACGCTCGCCTCGTCCGGCTCCGGCCGGAACGCCGGCACGCGGGCGAATTGCGGCTCGACGAGCGGTTCCATGTCGGCTTCTTCCGCATCGATCTGGCCCTCGTTGCCGCGGAACTGCAAGTGAACAGGCCCGGGACAGCCGGTCACCGCGCTGCGGAACGCCTGCCGCACCATGTCGGGAAAGCGCGCCACGTCGTCGATGGTGGCGTTGAACTTGGTCACCGGCTCGAACGCCGGCACGTCGTCGACCTCCTGATAGACCTTGCGGAACTTATTTTTCGGCTCGCGACCGCCGGTCATGGCGATCACCGGCGAATGGGCAAGGTAGGCGTCGCGCAGGCCGGCGGCGAGATTGAGCGCGCCGATGACTTGCGCCATGCAGATGCCGGGCCTGCCGGAGGCGCGCGCATAGCCGTCGGCCATATAGGCGGCGGCCTTCTCGCCGTGCACGTGCAGCCGCTTGATGTCGGTGCGGCGCTCCATCTCGGCATAAGTGGTGCGCAAGACCGCGGGGACATGAAACACGTGGGTGACGCCGTAGCCCTTGAGCATGTCGGCGAGGCAGGCCGCGCCGGTCATTTTGCGGTTGTGGCCGATTTGCATGAAGCGTTTCCCTAGTCAGTATCTTTTTCAGCGCGAATCCTGATGCGGCCGGGTTCAACTATCCATAAATTCACCCCGTACCGGTCGCGATGCGGTCACCTTGAGGAATTGGCGCAGGCGATTTACAAGCAACTGTTGTGAGGCCGGCTCTCCCAGTTCGACAACGACGATTCCGGCCGTTCGACTCGGTGAAAAGCGCGGAACGTGTCCGAAATCCCGGTCAAGAGTGATCAATGTCCTGCTTTCAGAAACGCAGGCGTCGAAAACCTGATCGTCGGTCGCGCCGCTTAGTCCCTGCTCGTGGACTGTCGCGACGTCATGCCCGCTCGCGCGGAGAAGGGCTACTCCACTCGCGCCGATGTTTTCATCGACTTTGATCTTCACTCAGCCGGCTCCACCGGGACCGGAATGATGCGGTCGCGGGCCGCTTCTGCACCGTATGCGATTGCGGCGAGAACGTCGTCATGCGTCAGAGCGGGGTATTCGGCGAGCAACGCGGTTTCTGACATTCCTCCCGCGAGCAAATCGAGAATGAGCGAAACCCAAATGCGCGTACCTTTGATACACGGCTTGCCGCCGCATACCGCGGGATTAATGCTAATACGATCAAGAGGTTTCGCCATGGCAAAGGTCCTGCGCCGCCATTATGGGCGTCGTGCAGTGCAGTGACAATGACCCATCAATCGTTGAACACCGCCACCGCGCGCACGGGCGAGCCGGTGCCGTCGCGCCATTTCAGCGGCAGGCAGATGAACTGGAATTCGCCCGCCCCGAGGAGGCTCTCCAGATTGCACAGGCTTTCGAGATGCGTGATGTCGAGCTCGAGGCAGGCCTTGTGCACCAGCGTGTTGACCTTGCCCTCCGGTCCCGGCCGCATCGAATCGATGCCGAAATGCACGACGCCTTGCTTCGCCAGCCACTCGGTCGCCGCGACATTGACGCCGGGATTGTCGGTCGCATAGGCGGCGGTCGGGAAGGTGCGCGCGTGGTGGCCGGTGCAGATGAGCACGGTGCCTTTCTTCGGCACCGGCACGCCGGCCTTCGCCACCGCCGCCTCCAGATCCGCGGGCGTGATCTCGGCGCGCGGCGCGATGTGGCGGAGGTCGATGCAGATACCCGGCACGATGCAATTCTCCAGCGGATATTTGTCGATCGGCGTGCCGCTCATGCCGAAATGCCGCGGCGCGTCGATATGGGTGCCGCCGTGGTCGGGCATGGAGAAGAACATCACGCTGTTGCCGTGAACGCCGCCGGCTTCCGCGCGCGCTTCTTCGTGCGTCTTCCAGACGCCGTGGATGATCGGCGGCTGCCCCGGATAGGACGGCGTGCGGTGATACAACTCCCGGCTCAAATCGACGATGCGCATGATCTCCCCATGGGTCTTGAGTGCTTCGAGGGACTTTAGAGCGTTTTGAAGATCGGCAAAACCGGGCGCGGGATTAGGTTGATCCCGGTCCAACCGGCAGCCGACGCCGGCGAACGCGGCCATGCTCGACCACGACGATGCTTTGCATCAGATCGGCAGCTGTCATCCCTCGCAAGATTTCGTCCATCCGGGCGATGACGTCAGCCTCGCTCCAGTTGCCGTCTCGGAACAGGATCAAGCTCGAATCGCGGTCCTGCATAAGGGCGAGCAAGCGCGGATAGTCCAAATCCGCGGTGACGACCGTTCGATGGTCTTGTTTGGCGCGCGCCACGATGATTGAATCCGGCACGGCTGCAAGGCCCAATTCCGCGGCGTGCAGCGCATCGTGACCTTGATCCCTGAGCCATGCCGCCAACTTCAAAGACAGCGGCATGTCGATCAGAAACTTCACGGCTCAGCTCGTTGGGACGAGGTCGACCGTTTCATCTTCGGCGAGCGAAGCGGCATAACGCAGCGCTTCATCAATGTCGGCGGATTCGAGATAGCGATAGGCTTGCAGAATCTGCTCCCGCGTTTCGCCGGCGGCCAACAGACCAAGCAGACGCGCGACCGGAAAACGCAGCCCGCGGATGCAGGGTTTGCCGGTGCAAACAGCCGGATCGACGGTGATGCGTGTAAATGTCATTTACTGATTATGCCTCAATAAGCGACGGCAGACCAGTGCGTGGGCGCCAGGTGCCATCGTTGTTCCATTTCGCTAGAGTCCTCGCCGTTCCGGAGAGCATCATGAAAACCTCGACCGACCGCATCCTCACCACCCATACCGGTTCGCTGCCGCGGCCGAGACCGCTGATCGACCTCATCCTTAAGCGCGAGCAGGGCGCAACCGTCGCACCGGACGTCTTCGAGGCCGCCACCGCCAAGGCGGTCGACGAGATCGTGGCGCAGCAAGTCGCCTGCGGCGTCGACGTGGTTTCGGACGGCGAGATGTCGAAGCCGTCCTATACGACCTATATCCGCCACCGCGTGACCGGCATCGCGCCGGACCCGCGCGCGGCCGAGCAAGGCCGCGACATCATGATCGGCCGCGACCTGCTCGAACACCCGGATTTCGGCAGCGACCGCCGCTCGTTCTCCGATGTGCCGTTCCCCGGCTGCGTCGGCGAACTGCGCTACACGGATCGCTCGGCGCTCGACCGCGACATCGCGCATCTCAAAGCCGCGGCGGCGAAGGCGCAGCCGGCGGAAGTGTTCATGACGGCGCCGTCGCCAGGCATCCTGACGCGCTTCATCATCAACCTGCATTATCCGAGCGAGGAGGCTTACGTCGAGGCGCTCGCCGCGGTGCTCAGGGTCGAATACCGCGCCATCGTCGAGGCCGGCTTCGTGCTGCAGATCGACGCGCCCGATCTCGGCTCGGCGCGCAACAACCAGTACCGGCATCTGACCGACGACGAATTCCGCTCGAAGATCGCCGAGCGCAATATCGCGGCGCTCAATGCCGCGATCGAAGGCCTGCCGGCCGACCGCATGCGGCTCCACATTTGCTGGGGCAATTACGAGGGGCCGCACAGCCACGATCTGCCGCTCCTGAAGATCATCGACATTGCGTTCAAGGCGCGGGTGCAGGCGTTGTCCATCGAAGCCGCCAACCCGCGCCACGATCACGAATGGGAGGATCTCAAGACGATCAAGATTCCCGACGACAAGATTTCTCATTCCCGGCGTCATCGATTCGACCACGAATTTCGTCGAGCATCCGCGGCTGGTGGCGCAGCGCATCGGCCGCTATGCCGACATCGTCGGCCGCGACCGCGTCATCGCCGGCGTCGACTGCGGCTTCGGCACCGCAGTGCGCGCTACGCCGACAGTCGCCGACTCGATCGTCTGGGCCAAGCTGCGGGCGCTCGCAGAAGGCGCCGCGATCGCGAGCAAGAAATTGTGGGGAGCGCGGGCCGCCTGACGGATGCGGGGCGGCGCGGCCCTCACCGCGCCTTCAGCCCGGCGAACTGCACCACCTTGCGCCACTTCGCCGTTTCCTCGGCGATGAATTTGCCGAACTCCGCGGGCGACATCGACAGTTCGCTGACGCCGAGTTCGGAAAGCCGCGCCTTGAATTTGGCGTCGGCCTGAATGGCGCGAACCGCGGCGGCAAGCTGGTCGACGATCGGGGCGGGCGTATTCTTCGGCGCGACGATGCCGGAAAAGCCGCTGGCTTCGAAGCCGGGCAAGGTCTCGGCCACGGTCGGCACGCCGGGCATTTCGTCGATCCGGCTCGATCCGGTCAGCGCCAGCGCCCGCAGCTTGCCGCTCTTGATATGCCCGATGACCGCGGAAATGCCGTCGACACCGACCTTGACCTGGCCGCCCAAGAGGTCCGTCACCTGTTGCCCCTCACCGGCATAGGGCACGTGCACGACATCGATGCCGGCCATCATCTTGAGAAGTTCCACCGCCATATAAGGCGGCGTGCCGAGCGACGGCGACGCCATGACGAGCTTGCCGGGATTGGCTTTGGCTTGCGCGATCAGTTCGGCGACATTGGTGGCCGGGAACGACGCATTGGCGTCGAGCACCAGATTGATGCGGTTGATCGGCGCGACCGGCGCGACATCGCGCGCGAAATCGTAGCTGAGATTCTTCATCAGCGAGGCGTTGACGGTGTTCGACGATGCCGCGAAGAACAGCGTGTAGCCGTCCGGCGGCGCGTTGACGACGGCCTCGGCGCCGAGCGAGCCGCCGGCGCCGGGACGGTTCTCGACCACGACGGATTGCTTGAGCTCCTGCGACAGCCATTGCGCGGCGATGCGGGCGATGATGTCGACCTGCCCGCCGGGCGGGAAGCCGACCAGAAGCTTGATCGGATGCGCCGGATAGGCTTGGGCGCGGGCCAACGTGGAAATCGTGGGCAGCGCCGCGGCGCCGCCCGCCAGACGCAAAACGTCCCGCCGTCGCAATGGCATCGCTCCCTCCCCATTTTTCCGCATCGTTGTGCGGCGGCGCCGGATCGCGCCGGGAGAAGCTTACTCCGGCTTAAAATTCATCGCTACGCCGTTGATGCAATAGCGCAAGTGGGTCGGCGGCGGGCCGTCTTCGAAAACGTGGCCGAGATGGCTGTCGCAGCGGCTGCAATGCACCTCGGTGCGGGTCATGAAATAGCTGTTGTCGCTCGAGGTCTCGACCGCGCCCGGTTCCGGGTCGTTGAAGCTCGGCCAGCCGGTGCCGCTCTCGAATTTGGTTTTCGAGACAAACAGCTTTTGGCCGCAGCCGGCGCAAGTGAAGGCGCCGGCGCGCTTCTCATAATTGAGCGCGCAGGAACCCGGCCGCTCGGTGCCGTGCTCGCGCATGATGTGGTACTGCTCCGGGGTGAGGATCTTGCGCCACTCCGCCTCGGTATGCGTCACGGGATAATGCTTGGTCTCGGTGATCGTGCTCATGACTGGGTCCGCTCTTTTTTCAACGACATTAAACGTAGTCGATAGCGGGCAAAGCGCAACCTGACGGCTCGTCACTTCATTGCGAGCGATCGGGCCCGGACGCGCCCGCTTCATGTAACGCCGCCGCGTGCTATCATGGCCGCCGAAGACGATTGCAAGCACGCTTGAAAGCGGAATGCGCGACCGGGAGGGGAAACGCCATGCTGGATCAGCCTCATGCGAAGATCGACGGCTCGAAACCGCAACAGGAGATGATCTCCGGCGCGTTCCTGCGCAATGCCTGGTACGTGGCGGCGTGGTCCGACGAGCTCGACGGCGGCCGCCTGGTCGGGCGCACATTGATGAACGAGCCGGTCGTGCTTTACCGCAAAAGCAATGGCGAGGTCGCGGCGATCGAGGACCGTTGCGCGCACCGCTTCGCGCCGCTCTCCATGGGCAAGATCGTCGGCGGCGACCGCATCCAGTGCCCCTATCATGGGCTGCAATTCGACGGCAGCGGCGCCTGCGTGCACAACCCGCACGGCGCCAAAAATATTCCGTCGCGCGCGCGGGTGAAAAGCTATTCCGTCGTCGAAAAGCACAAGGCGGTGTGGATCTGGATGAGCTCGGCGCCGGCCGAGGCGAGCAAAATCCCGGACTTTTCCGTGCTCGACAATGTGCCGGAACTGCACACCACCAAGCGCGACAGCATCGTGATCAAGGCCCATTATCAGCTGATCATCGACAATCTGCTCGACTTGAGCCACACCTCCTATCTGCATGACGGCATTCTCGGCAACGCCGACACGGTGGAGTCCGAGATCACCGCCGAGCAGGACGGCGACGATGTCGTGGTCGGCCGCCACGCCACCAATTCCAAGCCGCCCGGCATGTTCGCGCCGTTCTGGCCCGATCATCCGCCGCGCGTCGACAAGTTCACCAGAATGCGCTGGATGGCGCCGTCAACGCTGCGGCTGTTCTCCGGCATTTGCGCGATGGGCGCCGAGCCGGAGAGCGGCACCGGCTATCACGCCATTCATCTGCTCACGCCGGAGAACGAGCGCTCGACGCATTATTTCTTCACCGCGGTGCGCTGGGGCGTGAAGACCGCCGAGGACAAGCTCAACCGCGATCTGCAGGCGCGGATCGCCGAGATGCGGCGCTTCGCCTTCGAGGAACAGGACGCGCCGGTGATCGAGTCGCAGCAGCGCATCATCGAGAGCGCGACGGAGCCGCTCGATCCGGTGATCCTCGCCGTCGACGTCGGCTGCGTGCGCTATAAGCGCGTGCTGGGCAAGATGCTTGAGGCCGAGCAGGGTTGATTGACCTCTCGCATCTCGGGCCACGCGATGTTAAATTGGAGTGCGCATTGGAGCCGCGCCGATATGACAGTTCAGGTGCCCCTGCCGCCCCCTTCTGGAACCATGGACGTCGACGAGTTCATGGCGTTCCTGCAAACGCGTCCGGACGGCGAGCGTTGGGATCTCATCGAGGGGGTTGCGGTGATGATGGCGCCGCCCAGTTATGCGCGCCAACGGATCGCCTCCAACTTCTGCAGCCTGCTCAACAATGCGTTCGCGACACGGCATCTTGACCTCTATGCCTATCAACGTGCCGGCGTGCGCAATCCGGGGTTGCGGAATTTCCAGCCGGAACCGGACATCGTGGTCGTTCCCGGCGTTGCCGGAGACGATCTGTATTCGGAGCTGTTTCAGCTCGCCGGCGAAGTTTTATCGCCGATCAATACCCATGCCGAGATTGATCTGAAGCTGCGCCGGTACCGAGAGGCGCCGCACAACCTCTATGTCGTAGTGATCGAGCCTCGGGAATTTAGTGTGGAAATTTACGCCAAGCGGCACGACTGGCAAAAGACAATCTTCGCCGAGGACGTAATCGAATTTCCCGAATTCGGCATGCGCTGCCGCGTCGTCGACCTCTACCGCGGTACACCGCTCGATCCGGAACGGAAGTAACGCAAATGGAACGACGCCTATCCGTCCTGCCGCAAGAACAGATGAACGTCGACGAGTTTTTGGCTTGGGCCGAAGGGCGACCGGGACGCTATGAGCTGTTTCGCGGCTCGGTCTACGCGATGACGCCGGAACGGGCGGCTCATGCGAAAGCGAAGTTCCGCGTTCAATTGGCCCTTGAAAATGCCATCCGAGGCCGCCGCCTTCCCTGCCATATGTTGCCGGACGGAATGACGGTGCGCATCGATGAGACGACGGCGCATGAACCGGATGCGCTGGTCTACTGTGGTCAAGAACTCACGTCGTCCGCCATTGAAGTGCCCAACCCGATCATCGTCGTCGAAGTCCTGTCGCCCTCGACCCGCCACATCGATGCGCAGATCAAGCTGGCCGGTTATTTCCGCCTGCCCAGCGTCATGCATTACCTTGTCATCGACCCGGACAAGCCATTAGTGCTGCATCACGCGCGCAACGCCGACGGCACGATCCTGACGCGGATCGTGAACGAAGGAACGATCCATCTCGATCCGCCCGGGGTTGAACTGAAAGTGGCGGAGTTTTATTCCGCAGCGTAAGCGGCTTCGCAAGGCACGGAGCAAGCGGTGCGAGATCCCGGATCGGACTTCGCCCGTCCGGGATGGCGCCTGCGCCGTCACTTGATCGCCAGCGGATTGGTCGGCGAGCCGACGGCGCCGGTGATCGGAATCGCCGGCGCCACGAACATGAATTCGTAGACGCCGTCGGCGGCGCAATCCTCGGCGAGATCCTTGAGATAGAAAATCTCGCCCATGGTCATGCCCATGATCGGAATGGTGATCCAGTGCCAGGGCTGGTTGATGCCGCCCTCGGTGTTGTTGGGGCGCACCTCGCAGCCCCAGGTGTCGGAGGCGAGCGCGGCGAGCTCGGTCTTGGCGACGAATTCCAGCGTCTCGAAGGCGAAGCCCGGCGCATCGCCGCCGGGATAGCCGTCCCAGCTGCCCGCTTTCAGGCAGCGTTCCATCTGCCCGGTGCGCACGACAATGTAATCGCCGCGCTTGAATTCGACGTTCTGTTTCCTCGCCGTCATGTCGAGGTCGGCGGTAGTGATGCCGTAGCCGTCCTCCAGGCAGTCGCGGCCGAGCGCGCGGGCGACGTCGAGGAAGACGCCGCGGCCGACCATCTTGTCCTTGGTTTTCTCGATGCCGCATTTCTGCGCGCCGAACGACGACACTTCGCGGCAGTCGTAGCCGTTCCACATGTTGTTTTCGTAGAACACGTGGCCGAGCCCGTCCCATTGCGTGCCGCATTGCAGCGGCATCACCACCATGTCGTCGGCGGCACGGATGCCGCGCTTGTCGAGCACGCCGGAATAGGCATCGGTGCCGGTGCGCAGCATGGTGTGCAGCGGATTGATGCGGCCGAGCGCCGGATAATTGGTTTTGCCGCCTTGCGGGCCGTTATTGTCGAAGTTGAGCGCCAGCGAGATGACCTTGCCCTTTTTGACGAGCCGCGCCGCGGCGACGATGTCCTCCGGCGAGGTGTAATTGAGCGTGCCGACCTCGTCGTCGGCACCCCATTTGCCCCAGTTCTTGTATTTTTCCGCCGCCGCGCGGAGGTCGTCTCGCGTGATTTTGCGCCCGCTCATTGCTCGTTTCCTGCCCTGCTGTCGATGGTGCCGGGGCGATGATAGCATCGGACGAACGCCCTGAAAGGCTTGTCCGGCCTGGTCCCATGCGCATTGTCGACATCCGCGAGGCGGCGGTTCCGCTCAATTCCTCGCTCGCCAATTCGGGATTCGATTTTTCCGAGATGACCACCTCGGTGGTCGCGGTGATCACCGATGTGATGCGCGGCGGCAAGCCGGTTTGCGGTTTCGCCTTCAATTCCACCGGCCGCTATGCCTGCGGCGCGCAGATGCGGGCGCGCTTCATTCCGCGGATTCTCAAAACCGAGCCGCAATCGCTGCTCGACAAGAGCGGCGACAATTTCGCGCCGGAGAAGATTCTCGCCGCGATGATGCAGAACGAAAAGTCCGGCGGCCACAGCGAGCGCTCGATTCCCATCGGCACCATCGAGGTCGCGGTGTGGGACGCGGTGGCCAAGATCGCCGACAAGCCGCTGCATGTGGTGCTCGCCGAACGCTACAACGGCGGCAAGATCGCGAAGAAGGTATTTTGCTACGTCGGCGGCGGCTGGTATGCGCCGGGCAAGACCACGGGCGACCTCGTCGACGAGATGCGCCGCCATCTCGACGCCGGCTACACCATGCTGAAGATGAAAGTCGGCGGGTTGCCTTTGGCCGACGATCTCGCGCGCGTCGCGGCGGTGAAAGCGATGCTGCCGAAAGGCGGCGCGCTCGCGGTCGACGCCAATTCGAAATTTTTCCGCGACGAGGCGCTGGCCTATGCGCGGGCGTTGCGGCCGTTCGATCTGCGCTGGTTCGAAGAGCCGTGCGATCCGCTCGATTATGCGCTGCTGGCCGAGATCGCCGCCAATTACGACGCGCCGCTGTCGACCGGCGAGAATTTGTATTCGACGCAGGACGTGGAAAACCTGGTGCGGTTCGGCGGCTTGAGGCCGGCGCGCCGCGACGTCATTCAGGTTGATCCGCCGCAGGCCTACGGCATCGTGCAATATGCCCGCACGCTCGCCATGCTGGCGCGGCATGGCTGGCCGCGCGCTTTGTTGTTCCCGCACGGCGGCAATCAGATGTCGCTTGCCATTGCCGCCGGCTTCGGGCTCGGCGGCGCGGAATCCTATCCCGGCGTGTTCGGCGATTTCGGCGGCTTCGCCGACGATGCCGAGCTCGAAGACGGTTTTCTGAAGCTGTCCGACCGCCCCGGCATCGGCTTCGAGGGCCAAGCGCGGCTTTATCGGATCATGAGGGACTTGGCGGGGTGATCGACGGAGGCATTGCCCCGGCCGATACCGACGCCAGGCTCGCCACCGTGACTTCGCCATCGGTGACGTAGTGGTTGACGTGCGCGGGCAACGGCTGGCCGGATGGATAAGGTTTCGCGTCATCGATCACGCGATGGCTCTGCAGCTCGGCAATGATGAAGTCGCGTTCGCTGTTGGTATCCGCATCGGTGGCGTGGGTGATCTGAAAGGTCAGCCGGGTCAGCGAAAACCCGATATCCTTGGTGGCGGCGCCGACCCAACAGGCGTGGGCATCGTGCGGCGGCCGATCGGTGTTGAGCCAGAAGCTGGCCGTGCCGACCGTCGCCTCGGCGCGCGCCGGGCTTACCGCCCAGAACCGGACGTGATGGCGCCGGCGCGGGCTGTGATCGATCGCTTTCTGCAGGCCGACGTCCTGGCCACGCCCATAAAGATAGAGCGTGCTGAACGGAGCGGTCGGATAAGGCTTGTTGAGAAGGAAGGCGCGGACCATGCGCCATGAGCTCGCCGGACCCAGGCGATCGGCCTCGGACCAGCCGGCGGCGGCAAAGGCGGCGCGCAGCTGCGCCAGCGTTCCGATTAGCACCAGATTGACAGGATCGCCCGGCAGGCCGTCGCCGGTGACGGTGTAGCGCGGCACGCGCTTGCGCTGCAGAATTTTAAGCCCCATGCGGACGGCACGCGGCAGAATGATGTAGGCGGCGATTGCGTAGGTGGCCGCCAAGGCCAGAATGGTCGGCAGCCTGCCGTCGGTCAGCCGGAACACGTAGACGATCAGCCAGATGCTCAGGATGCCCAAGCCGAAGATGAGCACGCGGCGCAGGAAGCGTTTGAGCAATCTCACGGCGGCGCCACCATCAAGCGGTCCGTCCCGGGGGTCTAAGGCCGCTCATTCCCGCGCCAGCGGGAATCCAGCGCAAAATTGTACCCGCGATTGTTTGCTGGGTCCCCGCCTTCGCGGGACGAGCGAATAATAAGTCCTACCCCGACAGCCGCTCGATCGCGGCGCCGCAACGGCCGAGCTTGTCTTCCAGGCGCTCGAAGCCGCGGTCGAGGTGATAGACGCGATTGACTATTGTTTCGCCTTCGGCGGCAAGCGCGGCGATGACGAGCGACACCGAGGCGCGCAGATCGGTCGCCATCACCGGCGCGCCTTTGAGCTGCTCGACACCTTCGATCGTGGCGCGCTCGCCGTCGAGCTGGATGCGGGCGCCGAGCCGGGCGAGCTCGCCGACATGCATGAAGCGATTCTCGAAAATGGTCTCGGTGATGTGCGAGGTGCCGCGGGCGCGCGTCATCAGCGCCATCAGTTGCGCCTGCAGGTCGGTGGGGAAGCCGGGAAACGGCGCGGTCGTCACCTCGACCGGCGCCAAGCCGGCGCCATTGCGGGCGACGCGGATGCCCTGATTGGTCGGCGTGATGGTGGCGCCCGCTTGCGCCAGCACGTCGAACGCGGCCTGCAGCAATTCCGGCCGCGCGTTCTGCAGCAGCACATCGCCGCCGGCCATGGCGGCCGCCATGGCATAGGTGCCGGTCTCAATGCGGTCGGGCAGCACGGCATGGCGCGCGCCGTGAAGCTTGGTGACGCCCTCGACGACGATGCGCCTGGTGCCGGCGCCGGAAATGCGCGCGCCCATCTTGTTGAGGCAGTCGGCGACGTCGGCGATTTCCGGCTCCTGCGCCGCATTGTCGATCACGGTGGTGCCGTTGGCGAGCGACGCCGCCATGATCGCGGTGTGAGTGCCGCCGACGGTGACTTTTGGGAAAACGATCTCGCCACCCTTGAGCCCGTGCGGCGCGCGCGCCACCACATAGCCGCCGTCGATCTCGATATCGGCGCCGAGCTCACTCATCGCCATGATGAGGAGGTCGACCGGGCGCGTGCCGATGGCGCAGCCGCCCGGCATCGAGACGCGGGCCTCGCCCATGCGGGCGACGAGCGGCGCCAGCACCCAGAAGCTCGCCCGCATTTTCGAGACGAGCTCGTAGGGCGCGGTGGTGTCGACGATGCGGGCGGCGGAAATGTGCAGCGTCTGGCCGTGGTCGGCGGTCTCGCCAGCGCGCTTGCCGTTGGTCATGATGTCGACGCCGTGATTGCCGAGGATGCGCTCGAGCAGCACGACGTCGGCGAGCCGCGGCACATTGTCGAGAATGAGCGTCTCCTCGGTGAGGAGGCTCGCGATCATCAAAGGCAGCGTCGCGTTCTTCGCCCCCGAGATCGGTATCGTGCCGGTAAGACGCCGGCCGCCGACAATGCGAATACGGTCCATGTTACCCCCAAACGCGATCCGCTTTGCCCATTCCGGACCGCATCCATCCCAACTCTAATCGGAGACGCCTTAATCGACTTTGTTTGATGCGCCGCGCAGGTGCCGGGCAAGGCAAAATGTCCGGCACGGTTAAGCCCAGATTTCCTAGTTCCCACCCCGATTGCGGCAGAAGTCGGGACTTCGCGCCGCTACCCCGGTACCTTGCCCGGTACCTTGCCCGGTGCCTTGCCCGGTACCTCGCCCGGTACCTTGCCCGGTACCGGTACCTTGCCCGGTACCTTGCCCCGTACCTGGCGCCGGGTCTTGCTCAGCCTCGGGGCGATGCCGACGTTGCTCGCGCGCCTTCGCCTGCTGCTTGCGCCGCTTGAGGTTCTGGCGCAAAGCCGCCGACAATCGCTCGCTGCGGGCCGCCCTGTTCTCCGCCTTGCCGCCGTTGCTCATTGCCGGTCTATTCAAACCACACGGCTTTCGGCGCGGCAACCGCCGGGCGGCAATGTGGCGCTGATCGGGCGGCTTTGGCCGCGCACGCAACCGCCTATGCGGCGACCTTGTCGGCCCGGCGCCGGACGTCTTTCTTGGCGTCGTCAAGCGCCTCATCGGAGGCCTCTTCGATGCAAGCCGCCTCATTCGGCGCGCCCTTCGTCGCCAGGATCAGTTCGTCGAGCTTGACCTGCAAGGCCGCCGTATCGCGGTTCTGGGTGGCCTGGATGAGAAACACCATCAGGAAGGTGACGATCGTGGTCCCGGTGTTGATCACCAATTGCCAGGTGTCGCTATAGTTGAAGACCGGGCCGGTGATGCCCCAGATCGCGACGACGGCGGTGGCCAGGATGAAGGTGGCCGGCTTGCCGGCCAGTTGCGCCGTCTTGCCGGCCAGCCTGCCGAACCAGGTCGACGCCGAAGCATGGGATTTGCCGTAGGAGCCTGCCGGAAGTCCTGCTCGCATTGCCGATCCTCGCCTATGGATATCTGCCAGCGAGGAAAGAATTCCGGTGCGGCGCTTTGGTTCCATTCCCGACCGAAGCGCCGGCGCCTGCGGACCCGCCGCGGCCGGCGGGCTCGACCGCGGACGCTTGCGCCGCTATGGCCGCTATGGCAAGGATCGCCGCGTTTTCATGCCCCGATTTGCCGGCCGAAAGCCGAAAGAAGTCCGCTGCCGTAGCTCAGTGGTAGAGCACTCCCTTGGTAAGGGAGAGGTCGTAAGTTCAATCCTTACCGGCAGCACCATTTCGCGGCGGCGTCCGCCTCAATCGCCGCGATCCCGGCTGAAATCGAAGGTGACGAGCGTTTCGTAGCGGCTCTTTGACCGCTCGAAAATCTCGGGATGGTGGAGCGCGCGCACGGCGTCGTAATAGCCGGCGCGCCAGTGCTCCTCCATCGAACCGCGGGAGAACTCATAGTCCTTGGAATCGCCTTCGTAACCTTTCGGCCGGTAGATCAGCTGCACGATGTTGACGGCATGCCGGTCCGCGACCGAACTCAAGTACTTCACTTCCTCGCGCTGCCTGATCTCCTCCGGCAGCTCCTCGAGCGCAGCTGGGCCACCCGGTTATCGACGTCCTCGATGGCATTCTGCAACTGCCAGAACTGGCTTCTGGCTTGTGCCTCGACGCCGCGCACGTTCGCCACCGCCACCTGAAGGTTTGCCTTCGCCGTGTCGACGGCCGCTTTCTTCACGGCGACCGCGTCCTCGAACGGCTCCTTGTCCAACTGGGCGAGAAGTTCTCCCTTGCGGACACGGTTGTTGTCATCGACCAGGACGCGGGCGATTTGCCCGCTTACGCGCGGTGCCACGAACGTCACGTGGCCGTTCACGTAGGCGTCGTCGGTCGAGACGGTGTTGAGCGCCAATCGCAGGCGAGGAACGCCGAATACCAAGAGCGCAGCCAGCACCAGCACTCCGGCCGCGCCGATCAACAGTCTGCGCTGCCACGCCGGCCGTCGTTTGGCCGCCGCGACCGGATTGGAAGGAGAGTCCGGCGGCGTGGACTTGAGGGCATGCTCGGTTGAAGCCGCGTGCTCAACCGAAGCGGCTTTCTCAGCCTCACGGCCGGCCTCGTGCCGAGGGGACTCGTTGTTGCCGGCGCTCTGCTTCTCGACCATGGCCATCGATAGAACCCGGGTTTAGGCGCAAACAGTGGAACCCGATACTTGCCGCCCTTCATGCTGCAGACAGGGAGCGCCTTGGCGCTCTTCGACTTCGAACCCCGCGACCACGCCGCCGAACGGCCGCGTAGCGACAAACGGCGAACAAAGCATGTGTTCCGAGGAGCCCTGACCTCCCGTTGGCTGCTGCCGTAAGCGGCGAAGCCAGTTCGTCGAAGCTGATGAACGTTGGGTTAGCCCACGACGCAACCCCTCGGAACGGCGGCGGTTCCGCGCGGTCGTGCGTCGTAGAGTCGCGCGGCGTAGACTTACCTTTCGCGATCATTTTCTATTCGCTCTTGAAAAAATCGTTCCAAACTTGGTGCAGTTGCGGGATGGCGGTTTCGAGCGGAGGAACAAAAAGCCGATCGCCCTCACGCCGCAAAATACCGAAGCGATCGAGCGTCCCGAGCGCTTCGCTGATTTCAAAATCAAGATTGACCCCGAAGTGCTCCGCGAGCCACGTCTCGATACGGACCGCGATTTCGGCGGCGGTGGGCGGGACTGCAGACTTGCGGATGAAATGATATGCGAGCACCGCCTGCTTGCCCTCCTGATCCTCCGCCGTCGCGATCAGATAATCGAAAATTCCCGCATTGTTGTTGACGTTGCGGAAGTAAATATTGTCGGCGAGCTCCATGTGGTACTTCAGCGACTTGCGTTGATATTTCGACCATTGGTGCATCGCGAACCCGCCGAGCGCCACAATTCCCATCAGAGCGGCGAGCGCCGTTTTCGTATCGGCGCCTGCCACCGATCCGGGGCCGCCGAGGTAGACCCCGATCACGACGAACAGGATGGAAATCGTGGCGTAGAGCTTGAAGAGAATGGGGATGCCGCCGACGATCGCCGGCACGCCGAGGAAGGCCTTATCGAAATTGCTCATGACGACGCGAACATTGGGGAAGAGAGCGTACAGGTCACCGCAGGCGATGTTGTGAAAATATTTGAGCAGCACCGATCCCGGCACAATCTTGCGGCGTCTCAAGATGCGCAATTCGCGCCGCGAACCGATTTCGGCCCGGGTCTTCATCGCTATCAGAAGCACGACGTCGTCGAACACCTCGATCTCGACTTTGCGCCGCCGCAGCCCGAGCCATTCACTGACCTCAAGCTGCTCGACATGGCGGCCGCGCCGGTAAAAGCGCACTTCGCGGAAATCGTCGTGTCGCGCCTTGACCTCGACCGGCACGGTGCGCTTGCGATGGGCATCGACGACGTCCTGGTGCGGCAGTTCCTCAAAATTGGCGTCTTGGAGAAGCGCGTTCAGCGAGGCGATGAAATCGTCGTAAGCGCGATCGCCGGTTGCGCGGTCAAGGGCGCGGACGTTGGCGACCTCGGGATTGAAATAGAAATAATCGTCGCGGAGCCGATCGAGCGTCTGCGAATATTCGTAATGGCACAGAGTTCGCAACGTACGCGCAAAACGGAGAAACAGCTCGCATTCCGCGCGGTCCGCGAAGGCGCCCTGTGCAATCAGGGCACTGAGCAGATCCTCCTTGCGGACCGGAATGAATTTATCGCGCCGCTCGCCCGCCGCCAAACGTGAGGCGCAGGCTTCGTATGCAAATGGCGGCCGCTCTGACGGGCCCAGCGAAGGCGCAGGCTCGACCGAAGCGCCCTTTCCGGTGTTCAAGCCGACATTGTTCCGAACGGACCCTTCGTTGCCCGCGTTTTGTTCCTCGACCAGGGTCATCGATAAAACCGAGTTTCGACGTGAAAGGTTGACACCCGGGCCGCCATTCATTTCCCGCCAAGTTTCTTCGATTTTGGCGGCGTCCGCAACCGACCGCCGACCGCGCGGAGGCGACAGGCAGCGGACGGACGACATGGTGCGCTGAGGGACGTTTATCCTTCGCTTCGCAGATGCCGGGTCAGGCCGCTGCCCGGGAGCGGCGAAGCCATTCGTCGAGCGCGATGCGGCCGAGGCGCGCCTCGCCCAACGGCACCAGCGAACGCTCCTCTACCCGGCCGCCCCAGTATGTGGCCTTGGGGTCGCCCACAACCTCGCGCGGGTCGCCGACCGCCTTGAGATAACGGGCGACGATTTCGGCAAACGGCGCCCGTTCCGGACCGGCGATCTCGACGATGCCGTTGCGGGGCGCCGCGAGCGCCACGTCCGCAACCGCGGCGGCGACGTCGTCCGACGCGATGGGCTGGAACAGGCAAAGCGGCAGCCTGACGATGTTGCCATCGGCGCTTGAATCGGCAATAGCGTGAAGGAATTCGAAGAACTGCGTCGAGCGGACGATGGTGTAAGGAATTCCGGAGGCCCCGATCAGTTTCTCTTGAGCGACCTTGGCGCGAAAATAGCTATTGTCGGACCGGTCGGTTCCGACGATGGACAGCGCCACGTGGTGCCGGACTCCCGCTGCAGCCTCCGCCACGACCAGATGGCGCTCGGAGGTCTCGAAGAATTGCAGCACCGCCTTTTCTTCAAAGGACGGCGAATTGGCGAGGTCGATGACGACCTGCGCACCGGCCATGGCCTCTTTGAGGCCCTCCCCGGTTATCGTGTTGATGCCGGTTTGCGGCGAGGCGGCGACGACCTGGTGACTGCCCTGGCGCAGAATGGCGACCACTTTCGAGCCGATCAGGCCGGTGCCGCCGATGACGACGATCTTCATGCGATGCCCTCCGCTGTGCTTTCATTCGAACGGCGGACACGCGCACACAGGCAGCGTGGCGCTGCCGCCCGCCGTATGATCGCGGAACTCCCAAGCACAGCCGCGGTTCCCTTGGTTCCGGCGTCGTAGCGTCGCACGCCGTAGCGTTGCCGGTTGGCCGAGCGGATCTTGCGGCGTTGGTGCCGATGCCGGAGCACCGAGTACCAGGTCAATCGAGCAACCCAGCCGGGTTGCCGATGCGCCGGGACAAACCGCTCTTCAATCGGCTTGCCGCCCGCCACCATCCCGGCGATGATTAAAGCAAACGCCGGAGGACAACGTGCTCGCTCCCCAAGCCTCGATGAAGAACCGCCTCGCCATGTATAATGGCAATGCGCTCAAGATCGGCCTGTTCGGCGCCAATTGCTCGTCGGGCCGCTGCGCCACCACGGTGCCGGAGCGCTGGTCGGCGAGCTGGCCCGACTGTCTGGCGCTGGCCAAGCTCGGCGATGAGGCGGGCCTGGATTTCATGCTGCCGATCGCGCGCTGGAAAGGCTATGGCGGCGAGACCGATCTTCACGGCCGCTCGCTTGAGACCATCACCTGGGCGGTCGGGCTGCTCTGCGCGACCAAGCACATGACCGTGTTCGGCACGGTGCACGCACCGCTGTTTCATCCTTTGATCGCGGCCAAGGAATTCGTCACTGCCGACCACATCGGCGAAGGCCGTATGGGCATGAACATCGTCTGCGGCTGGAACGAGGGCGAATTCGACATGTTCGGCGTCGACTTGCGCGAGCACGCCGCGCGTTACGATTACGCGCAGGAATGGGTCGACGTGGTCAAGCAGGCGTGGGAGCGCGACGGCACCTTCGATTATCGCGGGCGGTTTTTGCAGCTCGAGAAAGTGCGCGCCTATCCGAAACCGTTCGGCGATACCCGGCCGATGATGATGAATGCCGGCTCGTCGGATGCGGGCCAGGCCTTTGCGCTGAGAAACTGCGACGCGTTTTTCGTCGCCACCGCGGGCTCGCGCACCTCGCTCGCCGCCAACAGGGAAAAGGTCGCCGAGATCAAGGCGCAAGCGAACGCGCTGGGCCGCGAGATCGAAGTGTTCACCGTCGGCCAGGTGATCTGCCGGCCGACGCAGAAGGAAGCCGAAGATTACTATCAGCACGTCACTATCGACAATGCCGACTGGGGCGCGCTCGACGGCATGCTGGCCAACAAGAGCATGACGCCACAGACGATGCCGCTGGAAGAATATTACGCCAAGCGCCGCTATTTCGCCGCCAATGCGGTAGGCGGCTATGCGTTCGTCGGCACGCCGGACAAGGTCGCCGAAGAGCTTGCCGCGATCAGCGAGGCTGGCATGCGCGGCATCGGCATTTCCTTCGTCAATTATCTCGCCGAACTGCCGTATTTCCGCGCCGAGGTGCTGCCGCGGCTGGAGCGCGCCGGCGTGCGGGAAAAACGCTGACGAGGGCATATCCTGCCGCGCCGGCCAGTCGCGCCCTCCCGCTCCGCCGGCAGCGCGACCGCAGTCCTTCCCGGCACGCGAGAAATCTCATCCCGGCAAAAATTCCCTGGCGCCTCCGGCACGCAAGTGCATAATGGCGGCATAGCTACCATTAATTGCGGGGGCGCGAGAAATGGTGGACTTGCACGAGGCCATCGTGATCGGCACCGGCTTCGGTGGCGCGGTCAATGCCTGCCGCCTGAGCCAGAAGTGGCCCGGGGGCGTGCTCGTTCTGGAACGCGGCAAGCGTTACGAGCTCGGCACGTTTCCGCGCACGCCGCACGCGATGGCGAGAAACTTCTGGAATCCGGCCTTTGAAAAGCGCGCGCGGCCGAAAGCGGTGGCGCGGATCAGGCAGCACGGCCTGTTCGACGTCAGAAACTACAAGAAGATCGATGTTGTGCTCGGCGCCGGGCTCGGCGGCGGATCGCTGATTTACGCCAACGTGTTCCTCGAGCCGCCGGACGATGTGTTCGCGAGCCGCTGGCCGCAGAGCTGCCGCAAGGCGCAGCTCATGCCTTATTATCGGGTCTGCAAGGAGGTGCTCGGCGCCCGGCCGATTCCGCCAATGCAAGGCCGCCGCCAAATCGTCCGCACCGAATTGTTCAATAACGTGGCGCAACAGATGGGGCGGCAGTCGCGCGTGCTCGATATCAACGTGTTCTTCGGCAATGATTTCGATGCTCCGCTGGAGCCGGGTGTTCAGGCTGCGAACCGTTATGGCGCGCTGCAGACATCGTGCACCTATTGCGGCGAATGCGACGTCGGTTGCAACTATCAGGCAAAGAACACACTCGACCTGAACTATTTGTATCGGGCCGAGAAAAAATACCGCGCCGAGATCCGTACGGAGCATCTCATCGGCCGCATCGTTCCGGTGGATCGCAACGGCGAGGATGACGCCGACGGCAGCGGCGAATTCGGCTACCGCGTCTATTATCGCGACCTCGCGCGGGACGGCGCCGAGCTTAGCGCCCGCGCCAAGCGCGTGGTGGTTTCGGCGGGAAGTCTCGGTTCGACCGAATTGCTGCTGCGCAGCCGCGACGTGTTCGCCACGCTGCCGCGTATCGGCCCGGCGCTCGGCCGCGGCTTTTCGGCGAATGGAGATTTTCTCGGCTTCGTCGGCGGCACCCGAATGCCCGCCGATCCGAATTACGGGCCGGTGATCACCCAGGCCATCGATTTCAATCTGTTCAATGACTTCGCCGCCGACCACGCCTTCATTCTGGAAGACGCAAGCTATCCGGCGTTCGGCGCCTGGTTCGCCGAGGGCGCAAAGCCCGGCTTCATGCACCTCGGCAGCGTGTGGCGCTTGCTGCGCCATCTGATCGCCCGGTTGCGCGGCGATACGATGGGATCGATCGGCTATGCGTTGCACGATGTTCTCAAGGGCGACATCTCCCACCACACCTGCGTGCTGCTCTGTATGGGCGTCGACAGGTCGAACGGCACGATGACGCTTCGCGACGACTGGCTCGATCTCGATTGGCCGCAGCAGGACAGCGCACCCCTCTACCGTGCGATTCTCGAAGCCGGCGAGCGCTTTCGCCACGCGACCAACGGCGACCTCTACTTCGCCGCGCCAAACTGGTGGTGGCCGTTCCGCAAGAACGTCGGCGTTCATGCGCTTGGCGGCTGCATCCTCAGCGACGACCCGGCAACCGGCGTCACCAGCGCGGCGCCGGCGACCTTCGGCCAGGTGCATGGCTATCGCAATCTCTACGTCGCCGACGGCGCCATCGTGCCGAATGCCGTCGGCGCCAATCCGAGCGCGACCATCGCCGCTCTGGCGGAAATGGTGGCGCACGGCATCACCGACATTGCACCCACCGCCGAGCTTTGACGGCGCGCGGCGCGCGGCCGCGAACGGCATCATGCCCAAGTCTCCGCGCAGGGAGGCGACTGTGACCAAGCGATCGTTGATCATGGCGGGCGGCGGACTGAAGGTCGCCTATCAGGCCGGCGTCCTCCAGGTCTGGCTCGACGAAGCCGGCCTGAAATTCGATCACGCCGACGGCGCGTCCGGCGGCACCTTCAATCTGGTGCTGTATTGCGAAGGCCGTACCGGCACCCAGATCGCCGACAGCTGGCGGGATTTTCCGGTGCTGAAATCGTTGTCGCTGAACTGGCGGCAGTATCTGAAGCTGTTCTGGGCCGTGTCGCTGATGACCTATGACGGCTTTCGCCAGGTCGTGTTGCGCGGCAAATGGGCGATCGATTGGCAGAAGGTGCGCGCGAGCCCGATCGTCGGCACCTTCAACGCCTATAACTTCAGCAAGAACCAGCTCACGGTGCGAACGCAGGATCAGCTCGACGAGGACTATCTGGTCGCCTGCGTGTCGCTGCCGATGTGGTTTCCGCCGATCACCATCGGCGGCGACAGCTATACCGACGCCGTCTATCTCACCGACGCCAATCTCATGGAGGCGATCGCCCGCGGCGCGGACGAATTGTGGATCATCTGGACGGTGAGCCGGAAAGCCGTGTGGCGCGGCGGCTTCATCAACGAATATTTTCAGATCATCGAGACCAGCGGCAACGGCCGTCTGAAACTCGACATCGAGCGGATCGAAGCCAGCAATGTGGCGATCGCCGCGGGCGGCCATGGCGAATTCGGCCGGCCGATCAGGATCGAGATGTTGGCGGCGGAGGTACCGCTGCATTATCTGATCAATTTCAGCAGCACCGCCTTCACCGCCGCGGTCGAGCAAGGTATTGCCGACGCCCGCGAATGGTGCCGCGCGCGCGGCATCCCGCTGCAAACGCCAAGCGCCGGACTGCTTGCCCTGACATTCAACGAGACCATGCAGGGCGGATTTGCGCTCGGCGCCACCGACCCCGAAGCGGGCTGCGAGCGGGGCAATGCCGCCGGCACGCCGCTCGTCATGCACGCCACCGTACAGATCGACGATCTCGACCGCTTCCTCAACGCGCCCGAGCATCCCGGCAGTTTGAGCGGCACGATCGATTTTCCGCCGATCGGCAACGGCATCGTCGCATCCAAAGGCGTCTTCAACCTGCTCGAGCCCGAACCCGGCGTGCCGCATGTCAAGCTGTTCGTCTACGAACTGGCTTTCGCGCACGGCGGCCGTTCGTATTATCTCTCCGGACGCAAATATGTCCACGAGCACGGCAATCCGGTCAAGGAATCGACCACGCTCTACACCACCCTTCATGACGGCAGCGACAATTCCGCGCCGATCGTCGGCGCCGGCGTTCTGACCTTGAGCCTGATCGATCTGATCCGCATGCTCGGCACGGTGCGCGTCCACAACGCGCGCAGCAAGGCTGACGGGCTGGCGGCACTCGAGCGCTTCGGAAAATTCTTCCTCGGCGAAATGTGGGGCAGCTATGGCATTCACCTCAAACGACCGTGACGAGAGCGGCGGCACCGTTCCGTCCCGCCGCAAGGATTTGCAGGACCTGCTCGACCTGCCGCGCGCCGCGAGCGAATCATTCTTTCGCAAACAGTCGCGTCCGCGGGCGCCGCGCGCCGAGCGCATAGCGCCGGGAGCCGCTCCCGCGGCAGGTACGGCGGCGCAAATCTTCCGCAGGCTGGCGGAATTCGTGCCGACCAGAGTGATCAAATGGGTGTATGAATACCTGCGCTATCGCTTCGGCGCGCGTCATCCGTTCCCGGTTTACCTGAAGTCGGACCTTGGCGAAGGCGTCTATAAATTCGAAGACGACGGGGAAACCCGCATCGCTCTCGCCGGCGACTGGGGGACCGGCACCGATGAAGCCAACTGCGTCGCCGAGTTCGATCGTATCGTTTACGCCGCATTATTCCATTCATCTCGGCGACGTCTACTTCGTCGGCGATCCGACCGAGGTCGACGAGAATTTCCTCGGCATCAATAATCCAAATAACGACTTTGCGCCCTGCAAATGGCCGGCCGGTTCGCGCGGCAGCTTCGCGCTCAACGGCAACCATGAAATGTACGCCCTTGGCTTCGCCTATTTCGACCGGATGCTGCCGCGGCTGGGGCTGATCGCGAACGGCCAGCAGCTCGGGCAGAAGGCCAGCTATTTCTGTCTGGAGAATAAATATTGGCGGATTATCGCGCTCGACACCGGCTATAATTCGATCGGTTGGCCGATCATCGAAGACATCATCGAACCCTCCAGCGCGCTCGGGCCGGAGCAGATCGACTGGCTGCGCCGCGTCGTGCAGCCGGGCGACGACGGGCGCGGCATCATCATTCTGACGCACCACCAATATTATTCACGGTACGACGTTTGCTATCCGGCGCCGGCGCGGCAACTCGCCGATATTCTCAAGGATCGTACCGTGCTCTGGTTCTGGGGCCATGAGCATCGCCTGGCGATCTACGAAAAGCCCGCCGCCAGCGACGGCATCGCGGTGTTCGGCCGCTGCATCGGCCATGGCGGCATGCCGGTCGAGCTGCGGCCCAAGGAGCCGAAGCACCCGGAGTATAAGGTCGAATTCATGGACGATCGGCATTATCGCAACGACGAACATCTGATGCTGGGCTATAACGGCTATGCTCAGGTGTCGCTGCAAGGCAATCGCGCCTCGGTCCGGTACGTCGACCTCAGAGGCCACGAAGTCTTCTTCGAGGAGTGGGCCACGAGCGATGGCGGCCTCGAACGCCTGCAACATCGTCCCGGTTGAAATCAGCGCGGCGGCGCCGCGCCCGGCGTCGCGGACCTGCAGCGCGCCGCTAGCCGCTCCAGCCAGAGCTGGTGGCCGCGATACATGCGCGCAGGCATCAGCCAGTTCACCGTCCGCGCCAGCCAACCATACTGTGTTTCTTCGGTGACGACGCGGCAGCCGTTCGCGGCCGGAATAATGAGCCAGGCGTGGTAAGCCTCGACGCCGATGCCGTTTGCGGTCCACGCCAGGCGCTCGGGTGGCTCGAATACCTGAACCACCGATCGCAGGCGGACGCCGAACGTCGCCCAGGAAAATACGGCATTGGCGAAAAGCTCTGCGCCGCCGCCGTCGATGTGAACATTTTTTGAATTCGGATACCAAGTCGGCCAGGCCGCGGCGCGAATGAGCGTTGCCCAAACCTGCTCGGGCGCAGCCGCCACGGCCATTTCATTGCGGACGCTGACCGGCGCCACGCCGGGCTTGAAGCTGGGATCGTCGATGATCGAAACCCGCTCCTGGTTCATCGCCCGACCTCGGCCGCAGCATGCATTGCCCGTCTCACTATTGAAATGAGCAAAGACATCATCCGGCATCGCCGCAGCCTTGTCACCCTCAGCCGCCGGAACCGTTTGGCCGGCGCGGTGCTATCTCTAAGCGCTGTTCTGGCCTATAGCGGGAGCGGCAAATTTATGAGTGCAATCATGAACACGCAAATCCGCCCCGCCCGTATTGGGCCGCAGCCTTGGGAACAGGTGCGGGGAAGGCTCGACCAGTCGCTGCCGTTCGCCAATATGCGCGACACGCCGTATTACCGCGACTGCGTCTGGGAGCAGTTCTCGGCGGCCGAATATGCGCGCCGCTACGCCGCGCTGCGGGCTAAGATGCGCGAACACAAGCTCGACGCCGTCATTGTGCCGGGCGGGCCGAGCCATTGGAGCTTCGGCGGCGGCATGCTGTGGCTGACCGGGCATTGGGAGTGGCATGCGCTGTCGAGCTACGTCTTGGTGCCGCTCGATGGCGAGCCGACGCTGATCTATTCGATGGGCGGCACGCACGCCGAAGCGGTGCGCCGCCAGGTCGAGGTCGCGGTCAAGGACGTGCGCCACAGCCGCAGCGGCCGCTATGCCGACGTCATGGTCGAACGCTTGCGCGAACTGAAGCTCGAACGCGGCCGCATCGGGCTGATGGAGATCGATCCGCGCCACGGCGATTACCTGCCGGTCAACCAATATAATGTGCTGCGCGACAACCTGCCCGGCGCCGAGCTCGTGTTCACGCAGGGATTCTTGCATGAGCTCCTCTCGATCCACTCCGCCGAGGAGCTCGACTGCGTGCGCAAGGCGGGCGTCTTATGCCAGCGCGCCATGGAAGCGATGGTGGCGCGCGCCAAGCCCGGCGTGAAGGAGTACGAGCTGCGCGCGGCGGCCGGCTCGGCGATTCTCGAAGGCGGCGGCGACATCGACTTTCTGATCATCGGCTCGACGCCGATGGCGAACCCGGCGCAGATCTTCGGCAATCCGCGGCCGTCGTCGCGCGTGCTGCAGAAGGGCGACATTATCAATATGGAGCTTGCCGCAGGTTTCCGCGCTACACCGCGCAGATCGGCTCGCCGATCTGCCTCGGCGAACCGACCGCGATGGTGCGCAAATTCTGGGACGAGATCACGCTGCCGGGCTACAACAAGATCATCGCCGAGATCGCGCCCGGCAAGCCGGCGGAGGCCATGCGCCAAGCCAGCAGAATTCTTCCGCGACAACGGCTATCAGTCGCGGCCGACGCAATGCCACGGCATCGACCTCGTCACCGACAAGCCGCATGTCGTCGCCGAGCACGTTTCGGCGGAAAAATTCGAGGAAGTGCTCAAGCCCGGCATGGTGATCATGGCCGAGCCCAACCCGATCACCGCGGACGGGCTGTTCGGGATTTTCCTCGGCCACACCTTCATCGTGACCGATAAGGGCCACGAAGTCGTCGATGAGTTCCCGCTGCAGATCGCGGTGGCGGGCTGACACCGGCCGAACCCCGGTCAGAACTCCTCGAGCAGGCGGCCGAGGCCAAAGATCTTGTCCATGATCTTGTTGTGGCGCAGCGCGTGCCAATAGGTTGCCGTGTTGATGGCAATGACCGGCTTGCCGAACCACAGTTCGGCGGCGGCGGCGAGCCGCACCATGGAAAGATTGGTGCCGACCTGGACGACGGCGTCGACGTCGCGGCCGTCGCCGTTCAATTCGACGAGCCGGTCGCGCAGCGTGTCCGGCGTGACCTCGGCGATGGCGGTCCAGCTTTTGCACTCGAGATG
Source organism: uncultured Alphaproteobacteria bacterium (assembly GCA_963791925.1). Lineage (GTDB taxonomy): Bacteria > Pseudomonadota > Alphaproteobacteria > Rhizobiales > Xanthobacteraceae > BOG-931. The sequence continues at coordinate 546,043 of CAWBUA010000001.1, forward strand.
GATATCGCGCACGACCTCGAAGCCGGATTCGGTGAAGTAGCGCCGTACTTCGGCATTGGCGACCTGATAATAGGGCGATAGGAAGGCGATGCGCCTGACGCCGCCGTAGGCTTTCAGCGCGGCCGCCGAGGCATGCGAGCCGATGCTGATGCCGACGCCGGCCGCGCTTTCCACCTTGGCCTGAAACGCGTCGGCGCCGGCGACGCCGCCGAAGAAGGTCACCGCCGACATGCCCATGATCAGATAATCCGGCTCGCAGGTCATGACGTTTTTCACGGCATCAAGCACGTTGCCGCCGATGACATGGGCGCCGGCCATGAAGGTCTCGTTGCTGACCGCCTTGTTGTTGGGCGTGAAGATGCCGCGGTAGTGGTTGGTCACGCCGGGCGGCCGCATCGTCTCGAAATCGGGCTGCACGATGGTGTTGGTCGAGGGACCGATCACGCCGAACTTGCATCGCCAACCGAGTACGTCCCTCATCGTCAAGCGGCCCCTCGCAGCGCGCGATCGTGAAATTCCCTCCGCCAGTCTGCGGGAATGTCGCGCAATCCGTCAAGCTTCGGCCGGCGCAGAGACGGTGTCCGTAATTTGCAGCGCTCGATGCAGGCAGCGCCTGCCTAAAACTTTCGCTTATCGGGTCCACCGGCTCTGCCTATGGTGCACGGGATATCGGTCGCACAAAACAGTCTCCGCGCATTTATGACGAACGAGAAAGATCGCGTGATCGTCGTCGGCGCCGGGCCGGTCGGCTTGACGGCGGCGCTCGCGCTCGCGCGCCGCGGAATTCCGACGGTGCTGCTTGCGGCCGAGCCGCAGCTCGTCATGGAGCTGCGCGGCTCGACATTCCATCCGCCGACGCTCGATCTCCTCGACGAGTTTGGCGTCGTTCCCCGCATGATCGGCGCCGGGCTGAAGGCGCCGACCTGGCAGTTCCGCGACCGCGAGATCGGACCGGTCGCCACTTTCGATCTGGCCTTGCTCGCCGGCGACACCAATCATCCGTATCGCGTGCAATGCGAGCAATGGAAGCTGATGCAATTTCTCGCCGACGAATTGCGCCGGCTGCCGGGCGCCGATATCCGCTTCGATCATCGCGTCACCGGCGTCAGCCAGAGCGACGACGGCGTCACGGTGACGGCACGCGTCCAAACCGAGGACACGACGCTCTCCGGCCGCTATCTGATCGCCGCCGACGGCGCGCACAGCGCGGTGCGCCAGTCGCTCGGCGTCGAGTTCGAGGGCTTCACCTATCCGGAACTGTTCCTGATCGCCTCGACCGATTTCCGCTTCGAAGACAGCCTGGCCGATATCGCCTATGTGAACTACATCGCCGATCCGCACGAATGGCTGGTGCTCTTGCGCGTGCCGGATCTGTGGCGCGTGCTGGTGCCGGCGCCGGCCGATGCCGACCGCGCCCGGTTGCTCGCGGACGAATCGCTGCAACAGGTGCTGCAACGTGTCGTCCGTCGCCGCGAGCCTTATTGCATCGCTCACCGTTCGATCTATCACGTGCACCAGAAGGTGGCGAAAAGCTTCCGTCATGGCCGCGTGCTGCTCGCCGGCGACGCCGCCCATATCAATAATTCACTCGGCGGCATGGGTATGAATGGCGGCATCCAGGATGCCTTCAATCTTGCCGACAAGCTGGGGACGATCTGGGCCGGCGCCGACGACCGGCTGCTCGATCGCTACGACCGCCAGCGCCGCACCGTCGCGGTGGAGGCCGTTCAAGCGCAGACCCACCGCAACCGGCAAATGATCAGCGAGCGCGATCCTGATGTGCGCGCGAAGTCGCTCGACGAGATGCGGCGGATCGCCGGCGACAAGGCCGCGGCGCGTGACTACATGCTCAAATCGTCGATGATCGCCAGTATGCGGCGCGCCACCGAGATCGAATGATCGAGGCGCTCGAGGCCGAGCGCTAGCTCTCCGTCTTGTAATGCTCTTCGCGTTGCCAATAGTCCGGGAAACCGACGACGCTTTGCAGTTCGGCGAACGACACCGCCGGCGGCATCGGCGCGCCGGCGCCCGGCTTGAGCGCGGCGAGCGTCCCCTGCATTGCGGCCGCAGCGGCCGACAACAGCATCACCGGATAAAGCGCGAGCTTGTAGCCGAGCGCTTCGAGCCTGGCCGGCGGCAGGAGCGGCGTCTTGCCGCCGGGCACCATGTTGGCCATGCACGGCCTGCTCATGGTCCGGCAAAACCGCGCCATCTCCTCTTCGGTCTCCGGCGCCTCGAGAAAAATGATATCGGCGCCGGCGTCCTCGAAATCGCGGCAGCGATCGAGCGCGGCGTCGAAGCCGTCGACGGCGCGGGCGTCGGTGCGCGCCATGACCAGAATGTCGGCGTCCGCTTTCACGTCGGCCGCGGCGCGGATCTTCATGCGCGCTTCCGCGCGCGAGATCACCTGCTTGCCGCGGGTATGGCCGCATTTTTTCGGGCTGACCTGATCCTCGATCATCACCGCGGCGGCGCCGGCGCGGGCATATTCGACGACGGTGCGCTGCACGTTCAGCGCATTGCCGTAGCCGGTGTCGCCGTCGCCGATCAGCGGAACGGCGCCGGCGCCGGCACAGCAGTTGCGCAAGCTGTCGAGCATCTCGCCGAACGAAATCAGCCCGGTGTCGGGCATTCCAAGCCGGGCCGCGGCAACGGCGAAGCCGCTCATGAAGGTCACTTTGAATCCCGCCGCCGCCACGAGCTTTGCCGAAAGCGCGTCGAAACAGCCGGGCATCACGGCGATATCCGGCTCGGCGAGAAGGGCGCGCAGTCTTTGGGCAGCCGACACGGTTCCGACCTTCGGGCAAAAAAGGGCGCGCCAGTGGTAGCGCGCCCCCGACGCGGTAGACAAGACCGAAGCGACTAGTTGTCCGGCTGGATGCCGAGGTATTTGATCACGCCGGCAAAGGTCTCATGTTCCTTCTTGAACATGGCTTCGATGGCGTCCGGCGGCATCCCGCCGGGAACGATGCCGAGGCCGGTCAGGCGATTGACGATCTCGGGTTTCTTGACGAAGGCGGCGATCTCGTTGCGCAGCGCCTCGACGATCGGCTCGGGCGTTCCCGCCGGGGCGAGAAAACCGTTCCACGATACCGACTCGAAGCCCGGTACGGTCTCGGCAACAGTCGGCAGACCGGGCACGGCGGCAAGCCGCTGCGGCGTACTCACGGCGATCAGGCGGATCTGGTCGTTGTTGATAAGCGGCAGCAACGACGATGCGTTGCCGAAATAGAGATCGGTGACGCCGCTCATCAGGTCGGTGATCGCCTGCGGTTCGGCGCGCGCCGGCACCATGACGAGGTTGACGCCGGTTTCCTTGAACAGCCGCACCGGAGAGAACTGACTCAGGTTCTGGGTTCCGGCGGTGGAAAAGTTCAACTTGCCCGGGTTGGTTTTGGCGTAAGCGATAAATTCCGGCAGATTGGCCGCCGGCAGGCTGCGCTTGATCGCAATCACCTGGGCGCCGGTTCCGACATTGGTGATCGGCGCCAGTTGCTTGATCGGATCGAATTCGAGGTTCTGGACCTGCGGCGTCAGCGTGATCATCGACGAGGCGCAGAACAACAGCGTGTAGCCGTCCGGTGCGGCTTCGACCACAGATCGCACGCCGATCACGCCGCCCGGACTCGGGCGATTTTCGACGATGAAGTTCTGGCCGAATTTCTGCGACAGATCCTGCGCGGCAAGGCGCGCCATCATGTCGGTGTTGCCGCCGGGACCGAACGGAACCACGATCGTCACCGTGCGGGACGGCCAATTGTCGGCGCGCGCCGGCAGGCCCAGCATCGCCACTGTCAAAAAAGCGGACAGCAGAAGTTTGACGGAGAGTTTACGCGGCATTTCTTGTCACCTTGTTCTTAAGCCCGGTCGGGCCGGTGACTCGCAAGATTGATGCCGGTTCGCTCCGGGCGGTGCGGCACACCGCTGCTCGGCGAGCGTTAAGTCGTTACTTCGTCATTAGAAACGCGAAATCGCAACCCAGGTCTGCGCCGGTGATCTGCTCGGCAAACAGCTTGGCGTAACCGCGTTCCGGTGTTCTTATCTGCTGCCTTTGCGACGCTGCACGCTTCTTCAGCTCGGCGTCGTCGACCAGAAGCTCGATGCGGCGGTTCTTCACCGAAAGCCGGATGCGATCGCCGTTCCTCACGAGGCCGAGCGGCCCGCCGGACGCCGCATCCGGCGTCACATGCAGCACGATGGTGCCGAAGGCGGTGCCACTCATGCGCGCATCGGAGATGCGCACCATATCCTTCACCCCCTTGTGCGCCAGCTTCTTCGGGATCGGCAGATAGCCGGCCTCCGGCATGCAGGCTTCCGCATGCGGACCTGCGTTCTGCAGCACCAAAATATCGTTCGCCTCCACATCGAGCTTTGGATCGTCGATGCGCGCGGCGAGGTCTTCGAGCGACGAAAACACCACGGCCTTGCCCTCATGCTCGAACAATCGGGCGTCGGCCGCCGAGCGTTTGAGGACGGCGCCCTTGGGCGCCAAATTGCCGAACAGCGCGACAAGGCCGCCTTCCGCTTCGAGCGGCTTGGCGGCCGGCGCAATGATCGCGCGGTCGACGTAATCGCCGTCGTCGCCAGCGAGCCGTTCGCCCAGCGTCTCGCCGGTCACCGTCACGCAGTTGAGGTGCAGCAGCGGCTTCAATTCGCGGAGCAGCGCACCCATGCCGCCGGCGGCGCAGAAGTCCTCCATGTAACCGGTGCCGACCGGCTTGAGATTGACCAGCACCGGCGTGGTGTCCGACAGCTTGTTGAGATGATCGAGCGAGACTTTCACGCCGGCGCGGCCGGCGATCGCGGTGAGATGGATGACGGCATTGGTCGAGCCGCCGAGCGCGAGCAGCACGCGCAGCGCATTCTCGACCGAGTTTTTGTTGATGAGCTGCGACGGCGTCAGCGTGGTGCCGATCAATTTGACCGCGGCGGCGCCGGTCGCTTCCGCCGCGCGCAACCGGTCGGCATGGACGGCGGGAATCGCCGCGGTGCCGGGCAGGCACAGGCCGAGCGCTTCGGTAAGGCAGGCCATGGTCGAAGCGGTGCCCATCACCGCGCAGGTGCCCGCCGTCACCGCGAGCTGGCCTTCGACCTCGGAGATTTCCTCGGCGTCGATATCGCCGGCGCGGTAGCGCGCCCAGAAGCGCCTGCAGTCGGTGCAGGCGCCGAGCCGCTCGCCGCGATAACGCCCGGTCATCATCGGCCCGGCGACGAGCGCGATGGCCGGGCGGTTGGCGGAGACCGCGCCCATCAGCTGCGCCGGCACCGTCTTGTCGCAGCCGCCCATCAGCACCACCGCGTCCATCGGCTGCGCCCGGATCATCTCCTCGGTGTCCATCGCCATCAGGTTGCGATATTTCAGGCTGGTCGGCGTGAGGAACACTTCGCCGAGCGAGATGGTGGGAAATTCGAGCGGCAGCGCGCCTGAGGCGAGCACGCCGCGTTTCACCGCCGCCAGCAATTCGGGAAAATGGCGGTGGCAATTGTTGAAGTCCGACGCGGTGTAGGCGATGCCGATCACCGGCTTGTCCAGCATCGTCCGCGAATAGCCCATCGATTGCGCGAAGGAACGGCGCAAGTAGCGCGAGAAATCGCGATCGCCGTAATCGGTGAGGCCGTGGTCGAGGCCGATCGTTTGGTCGCGCATGGGCAAGTCACATCCTGATTGTTTTCATCGCTGCTTTCGCGCGGCGGTGATCCGTCGCATAGATTTTGAGCGGCGCTGCCGATATTTCATGCGCTGCATTGCAGCATTCCGAAAGGTTTTGGTAATCGAATATGCGCATTTTCACGCGTGTTCTCCAAGGTATTTCCTGCCGGCCACGCTGAAATTGACCCGAAATGGTCGCGAAATTCAAAAGTCCGCTGCCGGCGTGGATCGTAGTGCCGCTGCTTTTCGTGGGCGCCGTCGCCGTCCTGACCACTTGGGGAACGGACAATCTTTGGCTCGGCCTCACCACCGCGCTGATCGGCGCACTCGCGGTGGCGTGGTACTGCGAGCGGACCTTGCGCGGCTTTGTCGCCGCGATCGCGCAGATCGCCCGCGGTGACCGCTACGCCGCTCTGCCGGCGCAAATCCAGGGCGGCGCGCTCGCCGACAGCGCAGTGGCTGCCGAGACGATGCGGCAAGCGCTGATCGATGCCGATGCGCTGGCGGTCGATCTGAAAAGCCGCGGCGCCGAGACACGGCTGCGCCACGCCAGCCGCGGTTTCTTCACCCAGCGCTTTCGCGCGACCATCGACGAGCTCACCGTCACGCTGCAGTCCGCCGGCGAGGAAATCCGTATCACCACCGCCAATCTCGGCACCCGCAACAGGGACATGTCGCAACGCGCCACCGGCGCCGTCGAGGCCGCTGCCGGGGCGAGTCGCGACGTCGCCGCAGTAGCGGACGCCGCCCGCGGCCTGTTGTCGTCGATTGTCGACTGCAATGCCGAAGCGGCCGCGGCCAAGGACGCCACCGACCGCACCATCGCCGATCTTACCCATACCGATTTCACCGTGCGCAGCCTCGCCGCCGCGGCCGAGCGCATCGGCGCCGTGGTCAAGCTGATCGAGGCGATCGCCTCGCAGACCTCGCTGCTCGCGCTCAATGCCACCATCGAGGCGGCGCGCGCCGGCGCGGCGGGCCGCGGCTTCGCCGTCGTCGCCGCCGAGGTCAAGACGCTGGCGAAAGAGACCGCCAAGGCCACCGCCGAGATCGGTTCGCAGATTCACGATATCCAGCATGCGGTCAACGAAACGGTCGAGGCCATCGCCGGCGTGTCGTCGAGCGTGGCGACGATGAGCGACGCCAACCGGCAATTGACCGGCATCCTCGATCACCAGGCCGCCGAGATCGATCGCATCGGCAACCGCGCGGAACAGGTGGCCGGCGCGGTCGCCGGCGTATTGCCGGAGATCTCCACCATCGCCTCGAGCGTCGAGGAGGCCGGCGACAGCGTCGTCGCCACGGCCGAAGACCTGCTCGGCCGTTCGCAATGGCTCGTCGAAGCGGTGACGCGCTATTTCGCCGATCTCGACTTCGGCTCGATCAAGGTCGGCATCCTGCATTCGCTCTCCGGCACCATGACCGCGAGCGAGCGGCCGCTGCAGGAACTTCTGGTCATGCTGATCGAGCGGCAGAACGCGAAGGGCGGTCTCCTTGGCCGGCCGATCGAGCCGGTCATCGTCAATCCGCATTCCGACCCGCAAGCTTATGCGCACCTGGCGCACCAGCTCATCCATGACGACAAGGTCGCCGCGCTATTCGGCTGCTGGAGCTCGGCGTCGCGCAAGGAAGTGCTGCCGATCGTCGAGCGCGACAATGCGCTGTTGTTCTATCCGAGCCAGTACGAGGGCGAGGAGGCCTCGCGCAACATCTTCTATACCGGCGCGACGCCGCCGCAGCAGGCGATCCCCGCCGTGAATTTCCTGCTCGACCGGGGCATCCGCCGCTTCTTTCTCGTCGGCACCGATTACATCTATCCACGCACCACCAATGCCGTGCTCAAGGGCTATCTGTCGAGCAAAGGCATTGGCGATTGCCGCGAGTGTTACACGGCGCTCGGCCAGTCCGACTGGCACGCGGTGATCGAGGACATCCGCCGCTTCGCCCGCGGCGGCCGCACCGCGATCGTGGCGACGGTCGCCGGCGACGCCAACGTGCATTTCTTCCGCGAGCTGGCGCGGCAGGAAGTCTTCGCCGACGAGATTCCGGTAATGTCGCTGTCGATCAACGAAGCCGAGCTCGGCGCGCTCAAGCAAATCGACGTAGCCGGACATTTCGTGGCGTGGAATTATCTGCACGCATTCGATACGCCGGAAAGCCGCGCCTTCATCGCCGAATGGCGTCGCTTTACCGGCAAGCCGGATGCGGTAACCAACGATCCGATGGAGGCGACCTGGATCGGATTCCAGCTGTGGGCCGCCGCAGTCGAATCGGCCGGCACCATCGACGCCGACAAGGTGCGCGCAGCGCTCGGCGGCCGGCGCATCACCGCGCCGTCGGGCTTCACCGTGCAGATGGATGCCAAGACCCATCATCTGTTCAAGCCGGTCATGATCGGCCGCATTACCGACGACGGCCGTATCGTGCCGGTCTCGGTCACCGAGGGTTTGGTGTCGCCGGAGCCGTGGAGTCCTTGGCTGCAGCCCGCAAGCGGGTCCGTCGGGCCCGTGGCACATGCGGCTTTGGCGCCGCGCAAAGCCTTCAGCGCGTAGCATTTTTCGTAAATTTGATCGGGATCAAGAACGCGGCAAGGAACCGCGTCTATGGGTGCTCGACAAACACCCTGGAACGCTTCTAGAAGTAAGTAACCGAGATCCGATATCGTCGAATACCCGCTCGTGCGGGGGACACTTGCCGATGAACTACCCGAGCAACCGCCCGACCATCGATTATTCCGGCTATTTCACCGACGCGCTCGACCGGCTGCATGGCGAGCGGCGTTACCGTGTCTTTGCCGACCTCGAACGCATCGCCGGGCGTTTCCCGCACGCGATATGGCATTCTCCCGACGGGCCGAAGAACGTCGTGATCTGGTGCTCCAACGATTATCTCGGCATGGGCCAGCATCCCAAGGTGATCGGCGCCATGGTGGAAACCGCGACGCGGATGGGCACCGGCGCCGGCGGCACCCGCAACATCGCCGGCAACAATCATCCCCTCGTCGAGCTCGAGCGCGAATTGGCCGATCTGCACGGCAAGGAAGCGGCGCTGGTCTTCACCTCCGGCTACGTCTCCAACGAGACCGGCATCGCGACGCTGGCGCGGCTGATGCCGAATTGCCTGATCCTGTCGGATGCCTGGAATCACAATTCGATGATCGAGGGCGTGCGCCAGTCGCATTGCGAGAAGCAGATCTTCCGCCACAACGACATGGCGCATCTCGAAGAGCTGTTGGCCGCCGCCGACCCGAAGCGGCCGAGGCTCATCGTGTTCGAGAGCCTTTATTCGATGGATGGCGACGTGGCGCCGGTCGGCGCCATCTGCGACCTCGCCGCGCGCTACGGCGCCATGACCTATATCGACGAGGTGCATGCGGTCGGCATGTACGGGCCGCGCGGCGGCGGCATCAGCGAGCGCGACGAAGCCGCCGGCCGCCTCGACGTGATCGAGGGCACGCTGGCCAAGGCGTTCGGCTGTCTCGGCGGCTATATCGCCGGCTCAGCCGCCTTGATCGACGCGGTGCGCTCCTATGCGCCGGGCTTCATCTTCACCACCGCGCTGCCGCCGTCGGTCTGCGCGGCGGCGACCGCCGCGATCCGGCACTTGAAAACTTCGCAATGGGAACGCGAGCGGCATCAGGACCGCGCCGCGCGCACCAAGGCGGTGCTCGCCGCCGCGGCGCTGCCGGTCATGACCAGCCCGACCCATATCGTGCCGGTCACTGTCGGCGATCCGGAAGCCTGCAAAGCCGCGAGCGATCTCCTCCTCGCCGAGCACGGCATCTACATTCAGCCGATCAATTATCCGACGGTGCCCAAGGGCACCGAGCGGCTGCGCATCACGCCGAGCCCATTTCACGACGACGGCCTAATCGATACGCTCGCCGAAGCGCTGGTCGACGTCTGGCAGCGGCTGGGCTTGCCGTTCAAAGAACGCGCGCTGGCGGCGGAGTAACCAAGACCGAACGCGACTTCCGCTCGTCCCCGCGCAAGCGGGGACCCAGCACTGGATTCCCGCTTGCGCGGGAATGAGCGGAGAATTTACTCCCGCACCGGCTTCTTCAATTCATGCTGCGGTTTCCCTTCCGGCGACGCCACCCGCCGTGCCGCGACCGCAACGGCGACCGTGACGACGAGAAAGCGCGCCAGATGGTGGGCGCCAACATAAACCGGATCAAGATGGAGCGCCAGCGCGAGCACCATCATGGTGTCCTGCGCGCCGGGCGCAAAGGCGATGACGACATTGGCGACCTCAAAGCCGAACAGATGCACCACGATCGCGATGAAGGCGGCGGCAACCAGCATGGCGACCGCAAACGAGCCGAGCGCGGCGCCGAGATAGCCGGCGAGCATGCGCAGCGAGGTATTGGCGAAGCGCGAGCCGACTAGCGCGCCGAGCGCGATCACCGCGCTGGAGCCGAGCCACCACGGCAGCGCGGCGTCGATCAGCCCGGTGCCGTGCAGCAGGCCGGAGCCCGCCAGCGCTCCGAACAGCAGACCGCCGGGAAAGCGCAGCCGCAGGAAGGCGAGCGCAAAAGCAGTCGACACCGCCATCAGCACGATCATGTCGCCGAGCACGGCAAATCCGGCGGGGCCGCGCGGCACCGGCAGCGCTGGCACCACAAGCCCGAACAGCGCCAGCCCGTTGGGCAGTCCGAGAACGAGCAGCAGCACGCGCACGGTCTGCACGATGGCGATGGCGCGCAGGTCGCCGCCGAGCTCGGTCGACAGCGCGATCACCTGCGCCATCGCGCCCGGACTTGCCCCCAGCAGCGCCGAAAACGTGTCCCAACGATGCACCAGGCACAGATAGGCCATGGTCGCCGCGATCATGACGAGCGACGCCAGCATCAGAAGCGCGATGCTCGCCGGCCACGTCTCCACCCCACGCAACGTCGCCGGCGTCACCACGGTGCCCAAAAGGGTGCCGACGATGACGTAGCAGACGCGTGCAAGCGGCAGCGGCAGACGCACCGGCCGGCCCAACAGCGCGGCCGTCACCACTGCCAAGACCGAGCCCGACACCAGCCCCGCGGGCAGACCCAACAAGGTAAACGTCGCGCCGCCGGCGAGCGCGATGGCGAGCGTTTCGGCGGTCTCGATCAGTGTGCGCGGCGGCGGCAATTGCGGTGGCATCGACGCACCATCAATGCCCGCCGCGGCCAGCGCCGTCAACGCGCCGCGGCAGCGACAGGCCAATGGACAGGCGATCAGAAAAATGGTGACCTTATCTGAAATAAACGCCGTCGCGCCGAAGCGCGCGCGGCGGAGGGACGAGACGGGTCGAGGTCATGCTGCAGGGCTGGGTCGTCGTCGTCATCGCGCTGGCTTATATCGGCCTGTTGTTCGCCGTGGCGAGCTACGGCGATCGCATGCGGATTGCGCGCGGCGCGTCTTCGCGGCTTTGGATCTATCCGCTGTCGCTCGCCATCTATTGCACGTCGTGGACGTTCTTCGGCTCGGTCGGGCTCGCCTCGCGCTCCGGCTACGATTTCCTCGCCATCTATATCGGCCCGCTCTTGATGGTGGGGCTCGGATTTCCGCTCATCCTGCGCATCGTGCGGCTCGCCAAAGGCCAGAACATAACCTCGATCGCCGACTTCATCGCGGCGCGCTATGGCAAGAGCCAGGCGGTCGCCGCGACGGTAGCGCTGATCGCCATCGTCGGCATGATCCCTTACATCGCGCTGCAGCTCAAAGCGGTGTCGGCCTCGGTGTCGACCATATTGGCGGAAGCTCCGCCGGGCGGGGCGGCGCCGCTGCTCGGCGACGTCGCGCTGTTTGTCGCGCTGGCGATGGCGACCTTCGCGGTGCTGTTCGGCACCCGTCACACCGACGCTACCGAACACCAGGACGGCTTGATGCTGGCGATCGCTGCCGAATCGATCGTCAAGCTGATGGCGTTCCTCGCCGTCGGCGTGTTCGTGACCTTCGTCATGTTCCACGGGCCGTTTGCTCTGTTCGCTCGCGCGCTCGCCGAGCCCCGCACCACCGCGGTGCTGTCGCACGCCCCGGCGTTCGCGCCGTTCGTCGCCATGACGGTGCTGTCGCTGTTCGCCATCGTCCTGTTGCCGCGCCAATTCCACGTCATGGTGGTGGAGAACCACAGCGAGGCTGAAATCCGCCGCGCCGCCTGGCTGTTCCCCGCCTATCTGGTGCTGATCAACCTATTCGTCGTGCCGATTGCGCTCGCCGGCCTGATGACGTTCCCGGCCGGCCGCATCGACGGCGACATGTTCGTGGTGGCCCTGCCGCTGGTCGCCCATTCGAAAGTGATCGCACTGATCGCCTTCGTCGGCGGACTTTCGGCGGCCACGGCGATGGTGATCGTGGAGACGGTCGCGCTCGCGATCATGGTGTCGAACGACATCGTGATGCCGCTCGTGCTCAAGCGCCGCGCGAGGCGCGCCGGCGACCCGCACGACGCCGGCGCGCAATTATTGACGACGCGCCGCATCGCCATCTTCGTAATCCTCTTTCTCGCCTACGTCTATTACCATTCCGCCGGCGAGGCCCAGCTCGCCTCGATCGGGCTGCTTTCCTTCGCCGCCGTGGCGCAGCTGGCGCCGGCATTTTTCGGCGGACTGGTCTGGCGGCGCGGCACCGCCTTTGGCGCCATCGCCGGCATGAGCGCCGGCATCCTGGTCTGGAGCTACACGCTGCTCCTGCCGAGCATTGCCGACGCCGGCATCGTCGGTGGGCGCATCCTGACGGAAGGGCCGTGGGCCTTCGGATTTTTGCGGCCGCAGGCGCTGTTCGGCATCGATCTGCCGCCGCTGGTGCACGGCGTATTGCTGAGTCTCGCGCTCAATATCGCCGGCTATATCGGCTGCTCGCTCGGCCGCCGGCCGACGGCGATCGAGCGGGTGCAGGCCGATCTGTTCGTGCCGTCGTCGCTCAAGCCGATCGCGCCGAGTTTCCGGCTGCGCCGCGCCGCGGCGACGGTCGAGGAGCTGATCGCGGCGGTGGCGCGCTATCTCGGCGAGGAGCGCACCCGCGAATCCTTCGCCAGCTTCGCGGCGACCCGGCGCATCGATCTGACGCCGGCGGCCGAGGCCGATTTCGAGCTGCTGCAATACGCCGAATATCTGCTCGCCTCGGCGATCGGCGCGGCGTCGTCGCGGCTCGTGCTGTCGCTCGTCCTGCGCAAGCGCACGGTGTCGACCAAGGCGGCGCTGAAACTTCTCGACGACGCCAATGCCGCGATCCACTACAACCGCGAAATCCTGCAGACCGCGCTCGATCGCGTGCGCCAGGGCATCGCCGTGTTCGACAAGGACCTGGCGTTGGTCTGCTGGAACCGGCAGTTCGGCGACATCTTCGATCTGCCGCACGAATTGACGCGCGTCGGCATCGCGCTCGGCGCTATTTTGCGCCACATCGCCGATCATGGCGAGCGCAACGCGATGGCTGTCGAGGAGTTCGTCGCCGAGCGCATCGCCAAATATAGCTGCGAGGCCGAGCCGTTTCTCGAACGTTTCGCCGAACGCGGCCTGGTGATTGAAGTGCGCGGCAGCCGCATGCCGGACGGCGGCCTGGTCACGACCTTCACCGACATCACTCCGAGCGTGAAGGCGGCCGAAGCGCTGGAGCGCGCCAATGCGACACTGGAGCGCCGCGTGCGCGAGCGCACCGGCGAACTCACCCGGCTCAATGCCGAGCTCGAACGCGCCAAGGCGGAAGCCGACGAGGCCAATGTGTCGAAGACGCGTTTTGTCGCCGCGGCGAGCCACGACATCCTGCAGCCGCTCAACGCGGCGCGGCTTTACGTCACCAGCCTGATCGAGCGGCAACGCCACAAGAACGGCGACGACGACGATGCCGACCTCGTCGCGAATATCGACGCGTCGCTGGAAGCGGTCGAGGAAATATTCGCCGCGCTGTTGGACATTTCCCGGCTCGATACCGGCGTGATGAAGCCGGAATTCGCCGATTTCCGCATCGACGAATTGCTGCACCGGCTCGAGGTCGAGTACGCGCCGCTGGCGCGCGGGAAGGGCCTCGATCTCGCATTCATGCCGTGCTCGCAGAGCGTCCGTTCCGACCGCCGGCTGCTGCGGCGGCTTCTCCAGAATCTCGTCTCCAACGCCATCAAATATACGCCGCAAGGACGCGTGCTGGTCGGTTGCCGGCGCCGCGGCGGACGGCTGCGCGTCGAGGTCTACGACACCGGGATCGGCATTCCGCATGCCAAGCGCCGCGCCGTGTTCAAGGAATTCCACCGGCTCGACCAGGGCGTGCGGGTGGCGCGCGGCGTGGGCTTGGGGCTGTCGATCGTGCAGCGCATCGCGCGCGTACTCGACTGCGAGGTGACGCTGAAATCGAATCTCGGCCGCGGCTCGCGCTTTTCGATCGAAGTGCCGCGCGGCGTCGGCCACGGCGCCGCGTCGAAACCGCGCGCGCCGGCACGGCCCGATATCGGGCGGCTCGACGGCACGGTCGTGCTCTGCATCGACAACGAACGCGCCATTCTCGACGCCATGGAGACGCTGCTCGGCGGCTGGGGCTGCCGTACGTTGTGCGCGGCGGACCTCCGCGCCGCATTGGCCGCGATCAAGGCAAGCGGGCTCGAGCCCGACGGGTTTGTGGTCGACTATCACCTCGACGGCGCCGACGGAGTGGCGGTCATCGCCGAATTGCGGCGCCGCCTCGGCCGTCACGTGCCGGCCATCGTGATCACCGCCGACCATTCGCCGCATGTGCGCGACGAGGCTCGCGCCGAAGGCGCCTATCTCCTCAACAAGCCGGTGAAGCCGGCGTCGTTGCGCGCGCTGATCGCGCAATGGCGGGTGCAGCGCGTCGCCGCGGAGTGATTCTCAGGACAGGTCCTTGAGCGGCCACTGCCCGGCTTCGATCTTGCCGGCGGCGATGACGGCTTGCGTCCGGCTGTCGACGCCGAGCTTTTGCAGGATGGCGGAGACGTGGGCCTTCACGGTCGCCTCGGAGACGCCGAGCTCGTGCGCGATCTGCTTGTTGAGCAGACCGCCCGACAGCATCATCAGTACCCGCACCTGCTGTGGGGTGAGCGACGAGAGCCGCGCGATCATGGCCGCGGCTTCGGCGTCCGCGCCGCCCGCCAGATCGACGTCGGGCGGCGTCCACACCCCGCCCTGCAACACCCGCGCGATGGCCTCGCGCAGCACCTCGATGCCGAGCGTCTTGGGAATGAAGCCGGAGGCGCCGAATTCCATGCAGCGGCGGATCACGGCGGGGTCGTCATTGGCCGAGACCACGATGACCGGCAGGCTCGGATATTGCGCGCGCAGATACATCAGACCGGAAAAGCCGCGTACGCCGGGCATGCGCAGGTCGAGCAGAACGAGGTCGATCTCGCCGCCGCGATCGAGAAGCGCGGTAACCTCTTCGAACGCGCCCGCCTCGTTGACGTCGACGCGATCGAACAGGCCGCTGACCGCCTCGCGCAAGGCGCCGCGAAACAGCGGATGATCGTCGGCGATCAAAAGGCGATGAGATGCGGTCTCGCTCAATGGCAGCCCTGGCCCGCGCCGGCGGGCGGACGATGTTACCGCCGTTCGCCGGCTTCGGTCCACCGCTGCTGCGTTCCGCGGCGGCACCTGCACCGGCACGCCACGTCGGCAAAACATTTCCAGGAACGGCCCCTGACTCATTCACGACAGCCGATGAATTGCAAAACCACCTCGCGCCGGTGCGGCTGTGCGCGATGCTCGGCGAGGTAGATGCCCTGCCAGGTGCCGAGCGCCAATTCGCCGTCGATCACCGGCACGTGCAAGCTCACGCCATTGAGCATGGCTTTGACGTGCGCCGGCATGTCGTCGGGTCCTTCGACGTCGTGCACCCAGCCGGCCTGCGCCGGCGCCAGCCGATCGAGCGCAGTGACAAGATCGGTGCGCACGTCGGGATCGGCGTTTTCCTGAATCACAAGCGATGCCGAGGTGTGCTTGAGATAGAGCAGCACCGTGCCGTCGCGGGCTTTGATCCGTTCGACGAACTGCGCGACCTCGCGCGTGATCTCAAAGAAGCCCTCGCCCGAGGTCGCCACGGTCAACAGCGCGGCGGCAAGCGTATCGAGGCGCGCGGTGCGAACGGCCGACAATTCGCTCAACGCCGAACCTAGCTCTTGTTCAAAATCTGCTTCTGGACGTGATCGACGGCATCGATGAGGCGATGCCAGAGCTGGCCGGCATAGGCAACCATGCGATCGATGTCGGCGTCGCTTGGCAGTTGCAGCGTCACGCTGTTTTCCGCCGACGGCGCCGTTCCCAGTTCCGGATTGGCGCCCGGCGGCAGCGGCAAGCCGTGCGAGAGAATCTCTTTTTTCAGCGCGGCATTTTCCGCCCGCAGCCGCGCGATTTCGTTTTCGAGCACGGTACGGTCTTCCGGGGCCGCCTGACAGGCCCAGCCCACGTTGCGCTGGCTGCACAGCGCCACCTCGCCGGTCTGGGTATCGAGCCGCAAATAGCCGCCCGCCTTGCCGTCCGTCTGTTTCTCGAAAATATATCGGCCGCCGGCACTGTCCGGCGCCGTTGCGTCGGCGAAAGCCGGTATCGAGAATTGCGTCAGAACGGGCGGGCCGACGAGACAAAATGCAATGGTGGCGAAAGCAACGCGGCTGCGGATCATGAAACCCCTCCTCTGCGCGAGGCGCTTGCGACGTATTCCATCTTAGCCAGTCTTACGCAGCTTCGCAGTGCACAAGTGAGGCCGCGTTACGGGCCCCGGAAATGGCAAATAAATAGCGTATTTCCAATGTGTTAGCGTGGGGCTCCGGTTTCTTGACTTGCCGGAACTACGTCAGTATGGTCCGCCCGGCTTCGAGGAGCGGGCGTGCCGCGTCGCTGGCCGCGGGTGTCGGGACGTCATGAGCGACGCGCGCGATAATGGCAAACGCGACAAGCCGCAAACCGATGAAGCCGCTCTCACCGCGAGAACTCCAGCGGCTCGGCGAAAGGCTTGCGCGCGATCAGGCGAGCCGGCCTTCCGATGGTCCTGGTGAGGACGGGGGGACGACTGCGTCCGGGTACGCCAAGGGCTTCCGGCTCTCGAGCGAACTCGTTGCAGGCGTGGTGGTTGGCGCCGGCATCGGCTGGGCGGTCGACCGCTGGCTCGGCATTTCGCCGTGGGGGCTCATCGTGTTTGTTTTGCTCGGCTTCGCCGCGGGCGTGCTCAATGTGATGCGCTCCGCCGGTGTCGTACCGAAGTCGCGATTGGACGGCGGCTGGGACAGGGACGAAGAAGGCTAGTTGGCGCTTCAAGCGCGTGACGACAGAGAACCATGCAGCTCAATCCGGTCGAGCAATTCCAAATCCATAACATGATGCCGCTCGTGAACATGGGCGGCCATCAGATCGCGTTCACCAACGCGTCGATCTACATGCTGCTGATCGTCGCCGTGGCTTCGCTGCTGTTGATCGGCGGCACGGCGCGCCGCGCCATCGTGCCGGGGCGCATCCAGTCGATGGCCGAAATGTTCTACGAGTTCGTCGCCCACACGGTGCAGAGTTCGGCCGGCACCGAGGGCATGAAGTTCTTTCCGTTCGTTTTCACGCTGTTCATTTTCGTGCTGCTCGCCAACCTGATCGAACTCATTCCGTTCTCGTTCACGGTGACCAGCCAGCTGGTCGTCACCGCGGCCCTGGCGCTGACTGTATTCTTCGTGGTGGTCGGCTACGGCTTCTACAAACACGGCTTGCGCTTTCTGAAACTGTTCGTGCCGCAGGGCGTGCCGGGCTACATTCTGCCTGCGATCGTCGTCATCGAAGTCCTATCGTTTCTGACCCGGCCGCTGTCGCACAGCGTCCGCTTGTTCGCCAACATGCTGGCCGGCCATATCACGCTGCAGGTCTTTGCCGCCTTCATCATCATGCTGGCGGGCTTTGGCGTGCTCGGCTGGTTCGGCGCGGTGCTGCCGTTCATCATGGTGGTGGTGCTGTTCGCGCTCGAACTGTTAGTCGCGATTCTGCAGGCCTATGTGTTCGCCATCCTCACCTGCATCTATCTCAACGATGCGATACACCCCGGCCACTGACGGCCCGGACAACAGACGAAAAGGAGCTTTGTTATGGACCCCACTGCCGCGAAATACATCGGTGCCGGTATCGCCTGCATCGGGATGGGCGGCGCCGGCGTCGGCGTGGGCATCATCTTCGGCAATTATCTCGCCGCCGCCTTGCGCAATCCGTCCGCCGCACAGGGCCAGTTCGGCAACCTGATCTTCGGCTTCGCCATTACCGAGGCGCTCGGCATCTTTTCGCTGTTGATCGCGCTGCTGCTGCTGTTCGGCTTGTAAGAAGCGCGCGCGAAAGACGCCTGCCGCCATGGCAACGACCGCTACCACCGAAGTGCCTGCGGGACGCAATTCGTTCCCACCGTTCCAGACCGAGAACTTTCCCTCGCAGCTGGTCTGGCTGGCGCTGACCTTCATCCTGCTCTACGTGGTGATGGCGAAGGTGGCGCTGCCGCGCATCGGCTCGATTCTCGAAGCGCGCGCCAAGTACCTGTCCGACGACCTTGCGGCCGCCAGCCGGTACAAGGAGCAGTCGGACGCGGCGCATGCGGCCTATGAGAAGTCGCTCAGCGACGCCCGGGCGCGGGCGCAAGGCATCGCCAGTTCGACCCGCGAACAGCATGCGCGCGAGGCCGAGGACCTGCATAAGCGGATGGAAGCCGAAATGCACGAGCGGCTTGCCGCCGCCGAGCGCTCGATTGCGCAGACGCGCACCGCCGCCATGACCAATGTCGGCAGCATCGCCGCCGACGCCGCGTCGGCGATCGTCGAGCGGCTGATCGGGCAGGCCCCGGCCAAGGACGATGTCGCGGCCGCGGTCGGCGCCGCGCTGAAACGCTAAAGGACGGAAGACGCGCCGATGCCCGCTCCGGAAACCTGGGTCGCCATAGCCTTCGTCTGCTTCATTCTGTTGCTCGTCTATCTCGGCGCGCATCGCCGGGTGATCGATGCGCTCGATGCCCGGCAGGCGCGCATCAAGTCCGAGCTCGACGAGGCGACCAAGCTGCGCCAGGAAGCGCAGGCGCTGTTGGCCGAGTTCGAGCGCAAGGGCCATGAAGCGGAAAGCGAAGCCGCGGCGATCATCGCCAGCGCCAAATCCGAGGCTGAGCGTCTGGCCGCCGAAGCCAAGGCCCGCGCCGAAGATTTCGTGACACGCCGCACCAAAATGGCGGAAGAGAAGATCGCCCAGGCCGAAACTGCGGCGCTGGCCGAGGTGCGCGCCGCCGCCGCCGAAGCCGCGGTCGTAGCCGCGGAAAAAATTCTCGCCGCCGCCGCCAAGGGCAAAGTCGCCGAGGATCTGCTGGCGCGCGGCATCGAAGACATCAAACAAAAATTCAATTAGATTGCGGCGCCCGGCCAGGCGAGCGCTGCAATCTCGGCATGTGAATTATGTCGGTTTTCTGTGCATAATTGCACCGCGGCCGCACTGGGACTCTTTGCAAAATTGCGGCCAGGGTTATCGTGATTCTGCATTTCCTCGGAAAGCCGGAAGGCGGTCGCGCTATGCGGCCGAGCCATCGGAGGGACCCTTGGTCATCTTCGATTGTAACGGCGTACTTGTCGACAGCGAGCCGATTGCCGCTTCGGTGCTTTCCGAAGCTCTGGGCCGGTTCGGCATCGCGCTGTCGGCCGCCGGCGTCATGCGCCGGTTCCACGGTCGGCGTCCGGCTGACGTTTTCGCCGCCGTCCAGGTGGCCACCGGAAAAACGCTGCCGCCGGATTTTGCCGCGTCCGTCGCCGCGCAAACGCTGCGCCGTCTGCGCGCCGAGCTGCGACCGATGGCGCACGCCGCGCATGCGCTGACCTGGATCCGCGGACCGAAAGCCGTGGCCTCGTCCTCGTCGCCCGACCGCATTCGCGCCAGTCTCGAAGTCACCGGGCTGCTGCGCTTTTTCGATCCACGCTGTTTCTCGGCCAGCGCCGTACGCAAGGGCAAGCCGGCGCCCGATCTGTTTTTGCTCGCGGCGGCGCGCAGCGAGATCGAACCCGCCGCGTGCACCGTGGTCGAGGATTCGGCGCCGGGCATCGCCGCCGCGGCGGCCGCGGGCATGACGCCGATCGGCTTTGTCGGCGGCAGCCTCACGCCGGGCAAACTCGCCGCCGACCTCCTCGCCGCCGGGGCCCGCACGATTGTCGCCGACATGCGCGCATTAAAGAGCGCTATCGCCGACCTGCGGGGATGGTGAACTCATCGTTCGAAGGCGCGCGAACGGCAGCGGAGATCATCCGGTCGGCGCGGTGGGGCTCGGCTTTGGCCTCGGCCTCGGCTTGCTTCTGACTTCGGGCCGCCGTCTCGCCCTTTCCTCTTCCTGGGCGCCGATCGGATCGAAACCGATATAGACGAGATAATTGTCGAGCTCGGCCGACGATGGCAGCGGGAAGGCGAAATCATCTTCGATGTGCGTGAATAGGGCGCCGGCGTCGTCGGACGTGATCGTCACCGGGATGCGAACGAGCTTGGTCAGGATGGTTTTCGTTCCGGCCGGCGACTGATCGACGACCGCGAGCCGCAGCGGCACTTCGATCTGGCCCGGTCCGCCGGCGGGTCCGACGATGATGCGGCCCTGCACGCCGATCTTCATCACCAATTGGCCATTGATCACTTTGCAGTCGCGCGCCGCGCGCACGAAGGTGCCTTGGTACTTCAGCGACATGGCGTCGTTGCTGCCGTCCGGCGGCGGCAGCGGTATGCTCAGCGTGCCGGCACCTTGGCGGATGTCGATCAAGGGACAATCGACATTGGCTTGCTGGGTGTTGACTACCGGCCGCGGCTCACTCGCCGCACCTGCGTTAGCGAAGAAATTCTCGATCTTGTCCTTGAGCGAGTTCGAGCTTGGCGAAGCCGCAGCAGTCACCGGCGGGGCCGTCGCCGGCGCCGTTGCCGGAGCCGACGGCGGGGGCGGCGCCGACGTCGCAGTGGTCGAAGGTCCGCCGAAGATGCTGCTGCCGCCACCGGAGCAGCCGGGCAAAATCAGCGCAAGCGCCAGCAGCGCCGCCATCGACGCACGCTCGCACAGTCTGCCGCGATAAAAGTCTTGCTGCATTCCCCGTTTCATCGCCCAAGGCATGATCCCGAAAGTCGCCCGCCGGCTTTCGGGTAAGATCGCGCTGGAACCAACAGAGAGCGATGCCCTCGAACTTATAACAAGCAAACCGTGGCCTTCCCAAGGCCACCGCGGTCGTGGCTAATCTAGCTTTCCTTTCGAGCCGAAATGAGAAAGCGAGCGGCTATGGTTAAGGCCGGCGCCGCTCAGGATATCGTTGCGTCCTTAAGCCGGGCAAATAGCAGGTGATCCTGCCAGGTGCCGTTGATGCACAGGTATTCCCGGGCATAGCCCTCGCGGAGGAAACCGGTTTTCTCCAAAAGCCTGATCGAACCGGCATTGGTCGGGATGCAGGCCGCCTCGACGCGATGCAGCCGCAGGCTGGCAAAAGCGAACGGCAGGACCGCGCGCACCGCGGCCGTCATGTAACCGTGGCGCACGAAGGGCAGACCCATCCAATAGCCGAGGCTGCCGGCCTGGGCGACGCCGCGGCGGATATTGGCGAGCGTCAAGCCGCCCAAGAGCGCGCCGTCGGCATGGCGGGCGATCAAAAAGGCGTAGCCCTGGTCGCTCCGCAGGTCCTCGGCATAGCGCTTGAGCCGCCGCCGGAACGCGCTGCGGGTCAGATCGTCGTCCGGCCAAGTCGGCTCCCACGGCGTGAGGAAATCCCGGCTCGCTTCGCGGAGCGCCGCCCATTCCTCGAAATCGGTCATCTGCGGCGTGCGCAGCACCACGCCGTCGCCCTCGATGCTCGGCAGCGGCTCGGTGAAATTGATGGTGCGAAAAAACGCCATACCGACTGCTATCGGCAAGTCTTCGTGCAAGTGTTGGTGCAAGTGTTGGTGCGAGTCCCGGTGTAAGTCGTCGCGCAAATCTTCGTCATGCGGCCCGGCGGGTGAGACTTTCGGCAATCGCGGCGGCGCTTTCAAGCCCGGAACCGAGCCCGAGCACGGCGGTTGCGAGCTTGCCGCGGGCGAGCAGCGCACGGCCGGCGGCGCGCGCGCTCTCCACGGTGACGGCCTCGACCTTTTCGACGAGCTCGGCGAGAGGGATCGGCCTGCCGCGCGTGATCATCTGCCGGGCCAATTGCTCGATGCGTGCGCCGGAACTCTCCAGCGCCATCAACAGGCCGGCCTTCATCTGTGCCTTGGCGCGCGCCAGTTCCGGCTCGGAAATGGTCTCCGCGGTGGAGGCGATCTCGTCGACGATGAGCCGCATCAGCTCGGAAGTGTCGGCGGCATCGGTGCCGGCGTAAAGGCCGAACATGCCGATGTCGGAATACGGCACGTGGAAGGAATAGATCGAGTAACACAGGCCGCGGCGCTCCCGCGCTTCCTGGAACAACCGGGACGACATGCCGCCGCCGAGGATATTGGTGAAAACCTGCAGGCTGTACAGCGTGGGATCGACGATCGACAGGCCGGGCAGCGCCAATGCCATATGAACCTGCTCCAGTTCGCGCCTTTCGACATGGGTGCCGCCGCCGAAGCGCGCCGGTTCCGGCAGCGGGCCGGCGGTGCCATTGAAGCCGGCAAAGCGCTTTTCGACCTCGGCGAGCACCGCGTGGTGCTCGACGGCGCCGGCGGCGGCCACGACGATGTCCGGGCCGCGATAGTTGCGGCTGAGATAGTCGCGCAGCTTGCCGCCGTCGAACGAGCGCACCGTCTTCGGCGTACCGAGGATCGAGCGGCCGAGCGACTGGTCGGGGAAGGCGATGATCTGCAGATGCTCGAAAATGAGATCGTCCGGGGTGTCGGCGACGGCGCCGATTTCCTGGACGATGACATTCTGTTCGCGAAGGAGCTCCTCGGGATCGAAGGCCGGCTCGGACAGAATGTCGGACAAGACGTCGAGCGCCAGCGGCACGTCGGCCCGCAGCACGCGGGCGTAATAAGCGGTGCTCTCGGCGCCGGTCGCGGCGTTGAGATCGCCGCCCACCGCCTCGATCTCCTCGGCGATCTGCCGCGCACTGCGCCGTCGCGTGCCCTTGAACGCCATGTGCTCGAGCAAATGGGAGATGCCGTGCTCGTCGCGGCGCTCGTCGCGGCTGCCGGAATTGACCCAGACGCCGAGCGAGGCGGTCTCGAGATGCGGCATCGTGTCGGTCACGACATTGATGCCGGATTTCAAGGTCGTCACCTCAACGCTCATGCTGCCGCTCCTTCCTGCGCGGCGCGGCTCGTTTGCAGCACGAACCTCTCGACCGCGGACTGATCTGCCGGCAGCACGGTGACGCGCTCCGGACGGTTACTGAGATCGGATAGCCATTCCGGCAAGGCCGGCCGTACGCCGCAGGTGGCCTCGACCGCGTCGGGAAACTTCGCCGCATGCGCGGTCGACAGCACCACCATCGGCACCGCCGGCTCGCGCTTTTCCTTTTCCGCCACCGCGATACCGACCGCGGTGTGCGGATCGACGAAATTGCCGGTCTCGCGCTTGACGGTGCGAATCGTCGCCGCGACTTCGTCCTCGTCGGCGCGGCCGGCGGAAAACAGCGCACGGATCGAGGACAGCGCGCGCGCCGAGAGCACGAACCGCCGCGATTGCTGGAGCGACGCCATCATCGCGCGGATCGCGCCGGAGTCACGGTCGTAGGCTTCGAACAATAGGCGTTCGAAATTCGAGGCAACCTGGATGTCCATCGACGGCGAACTCGTCGGGACGACCTCGCGGGGCTCGTAAACTCCGGTTGCCAGCGTGCGGGCGAGGATGTCGTTGACATTGGTGGCGATGATCAGCCGGTCGATCGGCAATCCCAGCCGTTGCGCCACATAGCCGGCATAGACATCGCCGAAATTGCCGGTCGGAACGGTGAAGGCGATTGTGCGCGCCGGCGCGCCGAGCGCGATCGCGGCGGTGAAGTAATAGACCGCCTGGGCGACGATGCGCGCCCAGTTGATCGAATTGACTCCGGACAGGCGCACCCGGTCGCGAAACGCATGATGATTGAACAGGCCTTTCACGATGGCCTGACAGTCGTCGAAGGTGCCTTCGACGGCGATGGCGCTGACATTGCCGGCGGCCGCCGTCGTCATCATCCGGCGCTGCACTTCGGAAATGCGGCCATGCGGAAACAGCACGACGAGATCGACCTGGCCGCGGTCGCGGAACGCTTCGACGGCGGCGCCGCCGGTGTCGCCGGAGGTGGCGACCACGATGGTGCGGCGCTCGCCGCGCGCGGCCAGCGCATGGTCCATCAGCCGCGCCAAGAGCTGCATCGCCAGGTCCTTGAAGGCCAGCGTCGGGCCGTGGAACAGCTCAAGCATGAAGGTGTTCACGCCAAGCTGCGCCAGCGGGGCGACCGCGGGATGGCGAAAGCTGCCATAGGCCTCGCGCGCCATGCGGGCGAGGTCGGCGTCGGCGATGGCATCATCGACAAACGGGCGGATCACGGCGACCGCGACTTCGGCATAAGAACGGCCGGCAAAGCCGGCGATCGTTTCCGGCGCGAGGCGGGGCCACGCCTCGGGCACGTAGAGGCCGCCATCGCGCGCGAGACCCGCGAGCATGGCCTCGGCGAAGCCGGGAGAAGGGGCCTCGCCCCTGGTCGAGAGGTAGTGCAATTTCAATTCCTCGCAGAGGTTCCGGCACCGGATCGAAATAAGTAAGGGATTGATTCCAATGGCTTTTTATGGAGATCAACGCCTCGGCAGCGCCGCGGCCGCAGCCACACTAGATGGCTTCAGAGGCAACGCCAAGGGAGCCAAAACGGTCGTGGAAACGGCGGCAAAAAGCGGCCTCGACCGAGAATCCGATCGGGTTGAATTGGATCGCGGTCAAGACTTCCTCGTTGGGGCATGATTTTTTCGGAAAATCGGACCCCACCCTCGGATCAAGTCCGATGGCGGGCATTTCTCCGGATCATGCTTTAAGCGGTCGGCGCGGCCGCCTGCCCGGCGCCCTTCCGCCCTCGCAAGCTGAAAGCATAAGAGACGTAAACCCCGGCCAGGACCGCCGCCAAGCCGAACCAGGTGATCGCATATTGCAGATGGTTGTCGGGCAGGCTGACGACGAGTCTTCCGGGCTGCGGCAGACCGCCCGGCGGCACCGGGGCCTCTTCTTCGACATAGAACGGGGCCACCGGACCGACGTTCTTGGCGGCGGCGATCGCCAGCGGGTCGCGCGCAAACCACAGATTGTGGGCAGGATCGTCGTTGGGCGTAAACCAGTGCCGGGTATCCGGCCAGCGCATCGCGCCGGCGATGGCGACCGGCCCGGAAAGCTCGCCGTCCGGCCGCGATTTCGGATCCTTGCGGCCATCGGGGACGAAGCCACGATTGACCATGACCACGCTGCCGTCGGCGAGCCGCGCCGGCGCGAATACCCAATAGCCCGGACCGGACACATCGGGACGGAAGGCGGTGGCCGAGGCAAACACCAGCGCCTCGCGCGCGTTGTCGAAAGTGGCGCGGAACTGGACGCGGCGATATTCGTCATTGGCGGCATCGAGCTGCGGCCATGCTTTCGCCGGCGGCAGCGCTTCGGGCGGCACCGCGAGCCGCTCGGTGAGCGAGGCGATCAGGTTTTCCTTCCAGGCCTTACGCTGGATTTGCCAGACGCCGAGCCCGACCAGGATGCAAAAGCCGAGCAATGCCGGCAACAGGAGGCCGAGCGTCGAACGCCGCCGCGGCGCGCCGGCCGGCGGCCGGTCAAATTCGCTCGGCGCCCTCATGTGCGGTCGCCGCCAAAGCGGCTTTCCGCGGCCTTGTGGTGGTACTGCAACGCGATCATCAGGCCCTTCATCGGCCGCAAGGGTCCGAGCGTGAGAATAAGGATCAGCGGCAGCCACAATACGGCGTGGACCCAATAAGGCGGGTGATAAAGCGCCTCGGTGACCAGCGCGGCACCGACCACGATGGCGCCGGCCAGGAACATGATGAACACGGCAGGGCCGTCGCCGGAATCGGCGAAGCTGAAATCGAGCCCGCAGACATCGCAGCGCGGCCGCAACGACAGAAAGCCCGCGAACAATTTGCCGCGGCCGCAGCGCGGACAGGAGCATCTCAGCCCGGCCAAGGCCGCGCCGGAAAGCGTGTTGATCATTATTTCGGCCATTTGCGGCGACCCGGATTGCAGCGACGTGTCTGCCATCACATGGCGCTTCGCCGGCGCCAAAGCCAGGGTCGGCCGCAGGTCAGTTCAATATTTCAGCATGCCGCGTCGGCGCGCGGCACGCCCGAACTTCGTCGCCTAGGCCGCCGGGATCGCGCTCTGGCCCCACACATAGATGCAGGCGAACAGGAACAGCCAGACCACGTCGACGAAGTGCCAATACCAGGCGGCAAACTCGAAACCGAGATGCTGCGTCGGCTTGAACTGGCCGGCCAGCGCGCGGAACAGGCAGACGATCAGGAAGATCGAGCCGATGATGACGTGGGCGCCGTGGAAGCCCGTCGCCATGAAGAAGGTCGCGCCGTAGATGTTGCCGGAGTAGTGGAAGGCCGCGTGCATATATTCCCAGGCCTGCACGCAGGTGAAGCTCAGGCCCAGCGCGATGGTCAGGACAAGACCCCAGACCAGGCCCTTGCGATCGTTCTCGAGGAGCGCGTGGTGTGCCCAGGTCACCGTCGTGCCCGAGGTGAGCAGGATCAGCGTATTCAAGAGCGGAAGATGCCAGGGATCGAAGGTCTCGACGCCCTTGGGCGGCCACACCCCGCCGGTATAGGCGATCCGTGCGATGTCGCGGAATTCGTCGGGAAACAGCGCGGTGTTGAAATAGGCCCAGAACCAGGCGACGAAGAACATCACCTCCGAGGCGATGAACAGGATCATGCCGTAGCGGTGCGAGATCTGCACCACGCGGGTGTGATCGCCTTCGTACTCGGCCTCGTGGATCACGTCGCGCCACCAGCTGATCATGGTGTAGGCGATGCCGATGATGCCCGCGCCCATGATGACCGGCGCATAAGCGACCATATGATGCATCCACAATATGGCCCCGAGCGCCACAACGAAGGCCGAGGTCGCGCCAACCGCGGGCCACGGACTGGGATTGACCAGATGGTAATCGTGGTGCGGTTCGGCGTGTGCAGCGTCAGCCATCGTCATCTTCCTCTAGATGTGCCCCAACTTCTTTGACTTCGCTCTCCGCCACCGGCGGCGCCGGCGCGTTGACCGGATAGAACGTATAGGACAGCGTGATATTGGAAAGCGTATCCTGCTCGGAATCCCGGGCGAGCTTCGGATCGACGTAAAACACCACCGCCATGTCGCGCTTCTCGCCCGGCATCATGGTTTGCTGGGTGAAGCAGAAGCAGTTGATCTTCTCGAAATAGCCGCCGACGGTCGGCGGCGTCACATTGTAGCCGGCCTGGCCGGTGGTCACGCGGGCGGCCTCGTTGGTGACCCGATAATAGACGGTGACCACCTCGCCGAGATGCACGTCGATGGTGGGCCGCTCGGGCTCGAACCGCCACGGCAGGCCGGGCGCGACATTGGAGTCGAAGCGCACCGTGACGAGACGGCCGGACACGCGCGACGGCAGCGCATGCGCCACCTGGGTGGTGCCGCCAAACCCCGTGGTGCGGCAGAACCAGGAATAAAGCGGCACCGCCGCGTAGGAGACGCCGACCATCGCCGCGACAAAGGCGCCGCAGGCCATGGCCACCGCGATATCGCGGCGGCTGCCGCGGCGTTTATCCGAAAGATTGATCGGTGCGTGCATGAGCGGCGTCGCCTCTCTGTCGATCTTACATCGGCCGGGTCAGCACGTTGCCGCCGAGCCGCACGATCGTCACCAGAAAGATCACGATGACGAAGGCGCCGAGCGCCAGCGCAATCGCGATCGAGCGGGCGCGGCGCGCGCGCAATTGCTGCTCGGTCAGCCTGATGCCCGGCTGCTGCGGAGGATCGCCCATCGGGCCGTTATTGGGATCGCCCATGAATTGCTTGGTGAAATCATCCACCGGGTTACTCACCGTTGTCATAGCGCGAAGTGGCCGAAGACGAGCCCGGACATCCGATCGACCAGCAGCATGGCGAACAACAGAAACAGGTACAGAATCGAGAAGGCGAACATCTGCTTGCACGCGGCGTGACCGCCGCGCTCGGCGCGCAGCCGCAGCGCCAGCGCAACCATGATCGCGCCGACCACCGCGGCGGCGATGCCATAGGTCGGCCCGGCATAGCCGAACAGCCACGGCGTCACCCCGAGCGGCGCCAGCAGCAGCGTATAGATCAAGATGTGCCGGCGCGTTTCGCGATCGCCGGCCACCACCGGCAGCATCGGCACGCCGGCGCGCGCATAGTCTTCGGTGCGGTAGAGCGACAGCGCCCAGAAGTGCGGCGGCGTCCAGAAGAAGATGATGAGAAACAACAGGACCGGCTCGATGGCGAGGCTGCCGGTGACGGCGGCCCAGCCGATCATCGGCGGCAGGGCGCCGGCGGCGCCGCCGATAACGATGTTCTGCGGCGTCGAGCGCTTCAGCCACATCGTATAAACGACGACGTAGAACAGGATGGTGAAGCCGAGCATCACCGCCGCCACCCAGTTCACCAGCAAGCCGAGCGTCACCACTGAAAAACCGGCGAGCGTCATGCCGAAGCCCGCCGCCTCGCCGGCGGTGATGCGGCCGCGCGGGATCGGCCGGCCGGCGGTGCGCGCCATCAATGCATCGATGTCGGCGTCATAGGCCATATTGAGGGCGCCGGCGGCGCCGGCGCCGACCGCGATGCACAGCAGCGCCGTCATCCCGATGACCGGATGCACGTGGCCCGGCGCCACCAAGAGCCCGACCAGCGCCGTGAACACCACGAGCGACATCACCCGCGGCTTCATCAGCTCGATGTAGTCGCCGACCCCGGCAATGCTGGGTTCGACGCGGGCGACTGTCAGGCTCATCGGATCAGCGGCAGCGTTTCATATTGGTGGAACGGCGGCGGCGACGGCAGCGTCCATTCCAGCGTGGTCGCGCCGGGTCCCCACGGATTGCCGGCCGCGCGCTCCTTCTTGGTGAAGGCGAGCGCCATGCCGAACAGGAAGACCAGCACGCCGAGACCGGAAATATACGAGCCGATCGAGGAGACGAAATTCCATCCCGCAAACGCATCCGGATAGTCGACATAGCGGCGCGGCATGCCGGCAAGCCCGAGGAAGTGCTGCGGGAAGAACAGGATGTTGACGCCGATGAAGGTCAGCCAGAAGTGAATCTTGCCGATCGTCTCGTTGTACATGTAGCCGGTCATCTTCGGGAACCAGTAGTACCAGCCGCCGAAGATCGCGAACACGGCGCCGAGCGACAGCACGTAGTGGAAATGCGCCACGACGTAATAGGTGCCGTGCAGCTCGCGGTCGACGCCGGCATTGGCCAGCACCACGCCGGTCACGCCGCCGATGGTGAACAGGAAGATGAAGCCCATCGCCCACAGCATCGGCGTCTTGAACTCGATCGAGCCGCCCCACATCGTGGCGATCCAGGAGAAGATCTTCACGCCGGTGGGCACCGCGATCACCATGGTGGCGGCGATGAAATAGGCCTGCACGGAAGCCGACATGCCGACATTGTACATGTGGTGCGCCCACACCACGAAGCCGATGCCGCCGATCGCCACCATCGCATAGGCCATGCCGAGATAGCCGAACACCGGCTTCTTCGAGAACGTCGCCACGATCTGGCTGATCATGCCGAAGCCCGGCAGGATGAGAATGTAGACTTCGGGATGGCCGAAGAACCAGAACAGATGCTGGAACAACAGCGGATCGCCGCCGCCTTCCGGATTGAAGAAGGTGGTGCCGAAATTGCGATCGGTCAGCAGCATGGTGATGGCGCCGGCCAGCACCGGCAGCGACAGCAGCAACAGGAACACCGTCACCAGGATCGACCACACGAACAGCGGCATCTTGTGCATGGTCATGCCGGGCGCGCGCATGTTGAAGATCGTGGTGATGAAGTTGATGGCGCCGAGAATCGATGACGCGCCGGCGAGATGGATCGACAGGATGACGAAATCCACCGCCGGGCCGGGATGGCCGTAGGTCGACAGCGGCGCGTAGAGCGTCCAACCGGTGCCGGCGCCAAGCGTGCCCGGTTCGCCCTCGACGAACATCGAGATGATCAACAGCGAGAACGACGCCGGCAACAGCCAGAACGAGATGTTGTTCATGCGCGGGAACGCCATGTCCGGCGCGCCGATCATCAACGGCACCATCCAGTTGCCGAAACCGCCGATCATCGCCGGCATGACCATGAAGAAGATCATGATCAGGCCGTGAGCGGTGACGAACACGTCATAGATGTGCGTATTGTGAAAAATCTGGATGCCGGGATACATCAGCTCGGCCCGGATCGCAATCGACATGGCGCCGCCGATAAGGCCGGCGATGATCGCGAACACCAGGTACATCGTGCCGATGTCCTTATGGTTCGTCGAATAGACGAAGCGGCGCCAGCCGTGCGGGATGGCGTGCCCGCCTTCGTCGCCGTGGGCCGCATGTACCATCGTATCCATTGCCGGTTCCTCGTTAGCGCTCGCTTGCCTGCCGTTTAGTACACCGCGCTCCGGTCATCACTGTGACGACGGCCCGCTTGCCGCCGCGAATGTATTCGGCGGCACGCCGTTCTCGGCGGAGAATTTCTGCTTGGCCTGGGCGACCCAGGCGTCGAAATCGCTTTGGCTCACCACGTGGACCGCAATCGGCATGAAGGCGTGATCCTTGCCGCACAATTCCGAGCATTGGCCGTAGAACATCCCGGTCTTGGTGGATTTGAACCAGGTCTCGTTCATGCGGCCCGGAATGGCGTCGATGCGGATGCCGAAAGACGGCACGGCGAAGGAGTGAATCACATCGGCGCCGGTCACCAGCACGTGCACGACCTTGTTCACCGGCACGACCATTTCGTTGTCGACGGTGAGAAGGCGCGGCTGACCGGGCTTGAGGTCCTTGGTCTGGACCATCAGCGAGTCGAATTCGAAATTGCCGTTGTCGGGATAGGCGTAGCTCCAGAACCACTGCTTGCCGGTCGCCTTCACCGTGAGATCTGGATGCGGCACGTCGAGCTCCACAAACAGGAGCCGGAACGACGGCACGGCGATCACCGCGAGGATGATCACCGGAACGATGGTCCAGAGGATTTCGATCGGCGTGTTGTGGGTGGTGCGCGAGGGGGTCGGATTGGCGCGCGCGTTGAAGCGCACGATGACGATCAACAGCAAAGCAAGGATGAAGGCCGAAATCGCGCCGATGACCCAGAGCAGGAAATAATGGAATCCGGCAATCTCATCCATCACCGGCGAGGCCGAACCCTGCAGGTCCATTTCCCAGGGTGAAGGATGTCCGAGGCCGGCATAGGCCGCCCCCGCGCTTGCCAGCAAGGCGCCGGCAATCACCGCGATGGCCGTCAAGCGTGGGAACACTTTCATGTCTCGTTCAGCTCCCTGTTTCCGATCTTGGCGGTCGCTGCCCCAGCTCCCGCCAAAGGCCACCGCCCAAAGGCCACCGCCAAAGTCGTCGCCCTAACCGCCGTCGATGAAGCGCGCAAAGGCCCGCTGCCACGCAGATCGCAACGGCACGGCGCCGCCTGCTTCCGGCGGGACTCGCATTGCGATTCTCAAGTCCTTGGCAGGCATCGGCGGGATTAGGAATCCCGGGTTCTCCAAACCACAAATCGCGGTCTGCTGCAATGCACTCTTGATCGGCCTTTTCCCCCGATCGTGGAGCGCGTCATTCGGACGCCGCCGCGAGGACGGATGCCCGCCTCGCCCACCACAGCGTGGCCACAATGCCTTGTTTTGGATCGGCTTGACACTGCGGGCTCGCCATGTACGCAAGCCTCGCGCGGCCAACAGCCGGTGCGAGTGATTCGCGCAGTTGGCGCGGCCTGCAAGCCTGTGCGGGGCGGCCTTTGCGGTTGGTCAGAGGAACATGATCATGGCCAATTTCGATGGCGGGTGGCGAATGCGGCCATTCGTCTCCATCGCCCTCGGCATCGCTTTCTTCCTGATTCTGGGAGCTTTCGGCGGTCAAGCCTTCGTCGGTCGCGCTTTCGCCCAGGGCGCGGTCAAATCGGTCCACGGCGACTGGCAGATCCGGTGCGACACGCCGCCGGGAGCCCAGACCCAGCAATGCGCGCTGATGCAAAGCGTCACCGCGGAAGACCGGCCCAATGTCGGACTGACCGTCATCGTGCTGAAGACGTCCGACCAGAAAAGCCGCCTGATGCGCGTGGTCGCGCCGCTCGGCGTGCTGCTGCCGTCCGGACTCGGGCTGAAAATCGACAACCAGGATGTCGGCCGCGCCGGCTTCGTCCGCTGCCTGCCCAACGGCTGCGTCGCCGAAGTCGTCATGGACGACAACCTCATCAACAAATTGCGCAACGGCAAGACCTCGACCTTCATCATCTTCCAGACGCCGGAGGAAGGCATCGGCTTCCCGATGAGCCTGAAAGGCTTTGGCGAAGGCTATGACGCGCTGCCCTAGCGCTTTTGGCGCAGCCGCAGACGATTGACGCGTCGGCGTTAAGGCGTACTTTCACCGCCAAGAAACGGGAGGGGGAACGCATGAGCGCGATCGGTCTTAGGCTTGCCGCTGTGGGCGGCGCACTGCTGGCAGCCGCGGTGGCGGCGCTGAGCGCGGCGCCGAGCCAAGCGCAGAGTCACTATCCCGATCATCCGATCGCGCTGATCGTGCCCTATGGGCCCGGCGGCGTCGCCGACGTCGGCATGCGGCTTCTCGGCCAGCAGCTCGGTGACCGCCTGCATCAGCAGTTCGTGATCGAGAATAAGCCCGGGCCCGGGGCCATCGTCGCCGCCGAGGCCGCCCTCCAGGCCGCGCCCGACGGCTACACGACGTTGATGACCGGCAACAACAACGCCATCGCCGAGGCTTTGTTCAACAAGTTGCCGTACAACATTCTGACCGATTTCAAACCGGTCTCGACCGCCTCCTTCTTCGATCTCTTGATCCTGACGCGCCCCGGTTCGCCGTATAAATCGCTGCACGACCTCATCGCAGCCGCCAAGGCGAATCCCGGCAAGATCAATATCGGCACCATCGTGCCCGGCAGCACGCAAAACCTCGGCGCCCAACTCTTCCTCACCACGGCCGGCATCAAAGCGACGATCGTGACCTTCCGCACCTCGCCCGACATGGCCAACGCACTGATGCGCGGCGATATCGATGTCGAGTTCGAATTCTACGCGGCGGTCCATGGTCTGCTGGACAGCAAGAAGCTGCTCGCGCTCGTCTCCACCGGCGCCAAACGCACCGCCTACCTGCCCGACGTTCCAACGGCGATCGAGAGCGGCATCAAGGACTATGACGTCGTCAGCTGGAACGGGCTCTCGGTTTCGGCCAAGACGCCGGACGCGGTCATCGCGCAGCTCAATGCAGCCATGAAGGACGTCATTCCCGAGCCGGCCATCCAGGACAGAGCCAAACAGATGGGCATGGAGATGCGCGCGAGCACGCCGGAAGAGATGACCGCGCGAATGAAGGCCGATATCGCCAGATGGGGCGCGGTGATCGCCAAAGCCGGCATTCCGAAGCGATAGCGCTATCGCAATTCAGTGACGCTCGGGCGGGCGCTTGGGCTCCGGCATTCCCGGCATGCAACTGATCGACCCGATCACGTTGCCGCCGTATTCGACGTAGCCGGACGCCGTCGGCGCCGAATGGGCCGCGGTGATGGGCAAATAAATGTAGCAGACCGTGCCATCGACCGGATCACGCCAGCGCTGAATAATGGTGTCCTGCAGCGGCCCGGCAAACTGACGTTCGAGCTGCATGCGTGGCAGCTTGGCCCATTGGCTCGGTTGCTGCTGCGCCGAGGCAGGCGCAAGCAATGCGTAGCTCATCACCGCGCCCAGGCCGCAGCGTGCGGCGAGGCGAATCCATGGTTTGAGTGCGACAGCGCGCATGATGTGCATCATTCGAGGCTACCACGACAATTGCAATCCGGCACGGCCGCCGAATTGCGCTCCGCCGTCGAAGCCGTAGCCGACGGCCGCAGACGCCACGACATTGTCGGTGATGCGCGCCAGCCCGTTGAACGCCATGGCGCTTTGCCCGGCGAACCCACCATAATTCACCGCCACCGCGAATTTCTTGTTGTCCGGCAGGAAGCCGCCGCCCATCGCCATGGCCATGGCGACACCGGCATCGGCATGCGTGACCTGCGTCTGCAGACCGTTGACCTGGCCCTGCAAGCTATTGATCTGCCCGGAAACGCCGGCAGTGATGCCGGTAAGCTGGCTGACATTGACCGCGTCGGTCGGCGCGACGCCGGCGGCGACATTGGTGATGCGTCGTTCATTGCCGGGCGCGCCGACCGAGACCGTATTGGCGAGATTCGCCACCGAGCCCGAACCGATCGCCACCGAATTCGCGGCGGTGACGCTGGCGCCCTGCCCGATCGCGACGCCGTTCGCGCCGGTAATGGTGGTCGAGTTGCCGACGGCGACCGCGTTGGTGGCGTTCACGGTGTTGGAATTGCCGAGCACGGCCGAGCCGGCCGCACTTGCTGTCGAGGCCACCGTGTTGTTCGAGCCGAACACGTTGATGTTGTCGCCATTGCCGGCGACGTTCGGGCCGTTGATCGTGTTGTTGTCGCCGGTCACGAAGGTGCCGCTGCCGTTGACGGTGTTCGGGTCGCCGAACGCAAAGCTGCCGGTGCCGTTGACCGTCTGCCCGGTGCCAAAGGCGCCCGAGTTCGCGCCGGTGACGGTATTGCCGACGCCAACCGCAACGCTGTTGTTGCTGTTGGCGGCGATCGACGTGCCATTGCCGATGGCGATGGCGTTCGACGACGTGGAATTGACGAAGGCGGCGTTGCCCGCGCCGCCTGCGCTATTGCCGCCGATGGCGATCGAGTTTGCAGCGAGCGCCTGCGAGAACGCGCCGACCGCCGTTGCATAGGTCTGCCCGATGGTGCCGGCGGCGGCGTTGGCGCCGAGCGCCGTGGAGCCTTCGGTAGTGGCGTTAGCAAGCGCGCCGAACGCCGCGGCGATGATATCGTTGGCGCTGGCACCCTCACCTACGGCGGTCGCATTGCTGCCGGTGGCAATGCTGCCTTGGCCGATCGCGACGGCATTGGCGCCGGTCACGGTGATCGAATTGCCAATGGCGATGGCATTGGCGGCGTTGACCGTATTGGAATTGCCGAACACGGCTGAGCCCGCCGCGCTGGCCGTCGAGGCCACCGTATTGGTCGAGCCGAATACGTTGATATTGTCGCCGTTGCCGGCCGTGTTCGGGCCATTGATCGTATTGCCGTCGCCGACCACGAAGGTGCCGTTGCCATTGATGGTGTTCGGGTCGCCGATGCCGAAGCTGCCGGCACCGTTGACGGTCTGCCCGGTGCCAAAGGCGCCCGAGTTCGCGCCGGTCACGGTGTTGCCGAAGCCGACCGCGGTTGAGTCGGTGCTGCCGGCATTGATGTTCGTGCCGAAACCGAGCGCCACGGCGTGAACGGACTGTGCGCTACTGCTGGTTCCGATTGCAATCGCCCCGGTATCGCCCGAGCCGGTGAACGCGGGATTTCCACCGGCTCCGTCGCCACCGCCGATCGCGTGCTGTAATCGCCCAAGGACTGGGTCGGAAATCCGGTCGTCGATGCGCCAATGGCGGTGCTGAATTTTCCGACCTGCACAACCACGCCGTTGGCCAGATAGCCGACGCTTGTCACACCCGCCGATGCGATGGTCGAGCCGCTCGTACTCCCGATGCTGGTATTGTAGTTGCCCAGCCCATCGGCGCTGCCGCCGAGTACAGTGGTCCCGATTCCGGACGCAACAGAGCTGGTACCTATCGCGACATTCGCGGTATTGGCACCGCTGGCATTGGCGTTGAGACCGATCGCGACGTTGGAGCTATTGGCGCCGCTGGCATTGGCACCGTTGCCGCTGGCCACGTTACTGCTCTGGTTGCCGCTGGCATTGGCCGAGTAGCCGGACGCGCTGTTGGTGCTCTCAAAGCCGGTCGCCACGGCGTTGCCGCCGACGGCCAGATTATGCGAGAAATCGCCGCCGACGACGCTGCCTGAACTGGCATTGGCGCCGTTGCCGATGGCCGTGTTGCTGCTGCTGGTGCCGCCGGCGTTGGCGTTTGCTCCAAAGCTTGAGTTGCTGGAATTGTCTCCAGCGGCGATTGAATTGTAACCGGCAGCAGTATTTTCGCTTGAGACCGACCCGCTCGTGGCCCCCGTTCCACTTGCATTGGCTCCGGGGCCGAAAGCTGCGTTAGCGGCGTTGGCGCCGCTGGCATTTGTAAAAAGGCCGACGGCGACATTGTTCGCGAAGCCGCTGCCGCCGTCGGTGGCGTTATTGCCAGCGCCACAGGCAAAGCTGTTTGCGCCGGCCGTCGAGCCGCTGGCAGAAAGCCCCGTGGCGCCGTCGGCGCTCACCCCGCAAATGGCCTGCGCAGCAGCCGGATGCGCCTGCATCGCCGCGATAGCGAGTGTGCAGCTTGCAAGCAGCAGAGCCCGGTACCCGAGCCGGCGCTTACCGGGATCCGTCTCGGGGCGAGCCGCCAGCGCGAATTGCTTCGTTCCGGCTTGTGCAGCGCGGCCGAATAACGACTTCATCTGAGCCTCCGTTCGATGCCGGACGCGATCGGGACGGCAATTCAGTCTCGCTTGCCCGGCCCCCCCAGCTATCCACAGCGTGTCCAGTCTGACGGAGGTATGTTACGCGACCTGCCGCTTGGCTATCGTTGCGCAAATGCAACGGTCACCGACAAACCAATGAAAACTCCAAGTTGCTTATGTAAATTCCTTCTGTGCCGCAAAGTGCTGAACACGACGTAGTGGGAGACCGATGAGTGCTTGATCTTTCGGCGCTGCGAACCTTCCGGCCGCTGTTCGTCACGCCGTGCTTCGGCGAGAAGCTCGCCATGAACTATGTGCTCAGCGTCATCTCGCTGCAACGTGAATGCATCGCCGCGCAGATGGCGTGCGACTTTCATTTCCGGCCGGGTGACAGTCTGGTGACACGGGTGCGGAACGACTGTGTCGCGTTCTTTCTGTCGCAGCCGCACTACACGCATTTGTTCTGGATCGATGCCGATATCGGCTTCTCGCCGCAGGCCGCATTCCGGCTGCTCCTCTCCGGCCATGACGTCGCCGCCGGTGTCTATCCGTTAAAGCGCGAGGACTGGCCGGCCGACGGCGTGCCGGCCGGCACCACGCGGAAAAAATTCGAGGAGCTTTACGCGCGTTACACCGTCAATACCGGACGCACTGGCGACAACGCAGTCGATATCGTCATCGACCGGGACGGCTTCATCAAAGTGCGCGAGGCGCCGACCGGTTTCATGTGCATCAAGCGCGGCGTGTTCGACAGATTGATCGCGCGCTACCCCGAGCTCGCTTATGTGCCGGATTGGCCGGAAGGCACGGTGCCGCCGGGCAAGGTGCATTTCCGCTTCTTCGACGTGATGGTCGACGCGGAGACGCGACGTTATTTGTCCGAGGATTACGGCTTTTGCCGGCTCTGGGAAGCGCTCGGCGGCGACATCTATGTCGACGCCAATTCCAATCTGTCGCATTCCGGCGAGCGCCTCTATCGCGGCGACTTCGGCGCCACGCTGCGCGCCTTTTCCGCCCATGCCATCGGCGCGCCCAAGGGAAAGACGATCCGAGTGCACGGGTTGGAGAACCTCAAACCAAACGCATAGCGCCCGCGACGATCCGCCCGGGGCGGGCCGACGCCGCCCCTCGCCGAGCGGCGGCGAAGCGCTTATGTAGGGACCAATCTCACAATGAACGTCCCCAGGAAAGCCGCTATGCCCGATGCCCCCATCTCGCTCGTCGACCGCGCCGGACTGGACCGGCCGCGGCTTGCCCAAATCGTCTCCCGCGGCCTCGACGGCGCCGACGACGGGGAGCTGTTTCTCGAATATCGCCAAAGCGAGGCGCTCGCCTTCGACAACGGCCGGCTGAAACAGGCCACGTATGACACTTCGCAGGGGTTTGGCCTGCGCGCGGTGAAGGACGAGGCGGTCGGCTATGCGCATGCTTCCGATGTGTCGGAGGCCGCGATCGAGCGCGCCGCCGATGCGGTGCGCGCCGTCAAGGGCGGCTATTCGGGCCATTATGCCGAGCCGCCGCCGCGAACCAATGTGAAGCTTTACAGCGAGGATTCGCCGCTCGCCGCGCCGAGCTTCGAGGCCAAGGCGCAGCTTCTGCAAACTATCGACGCTTACGCGCGCGCCAAGGACCCACGGGTTCGGCAGGTGACGGCAAGCATCGCCGCGACCTGGCAGGCGGTCGAGATTTTGCGCGGCGACGGCGAGACCTATCGCGACGTGCGGCCGCTGGTGCGCGTGTCCGTCTCGGTCGTCGTCGGCGACGGCAACCGGCAGGAGACCGGCAGCGACGGCTACGGCGGACGCGAGAACTATGAGCGCTTCCTCGCCACCAATGCCTGGCAGGGCGCAGTCGACAACGCCATCCGCCAGGCTTTGGTCAATCTCGAAGCGGTGCCGGCGCCGGCCGGCGAAATGGACGTCGTGCTCGGCCCGGGCTGGCCCGGCGTCATGCTGCACGAGGCCGTCGGCCATGGGCTCGAAGGCGATTTCAACCGCAAGAAGACGTCCGCGTTTGCCGGGCTGATGGGGCAACAGGTCGCGGCCAAGGGCGTCACCGTGGTCGACGACGGCACCATGGCGGCGCGCCGCGGCTCGCTGTCGATCGACGACGAAGGCACGCCGACCAATCGCACGGTGCTGATCGAGGACGGCATTCTGGTCGGCTATATGCAGGACCGCCAGAACGCGCGGCTGATGGGCATGAAGCCCACCGGCAACGGCCGGCGCGAAAGCTTCGGCCACGTGCCGATGCCGCGCATGACCAACACCTATATGCTCGCCGGCTCCCGCGACCCCGGCGAGATCGTCGCCTCGGTCAAGAACGGCATCTACGCCACTTATTTCGGCGGTGGCCAGGTCGATATCACGTCCGGCAAATACGTGTTCCAGTGCACCGAGGCCTACCGCATCGAGAACGGCAAGGTCGGCGCGCCGATCAAGGGCGCCATGCTGATCGGCAACGGGCCGACCGACTTGCATCGCATCTCCATGGTCGGCAACGATCTGGCGCTCGATCACGGCATCGGCACCTGCGGCAAGAACGGCCAGGGCGTACCGGTCGGCGTCGGCCAGCCGACGCTGCGCATCGACCGCATCACCGTCGGCGGCACCGGCGGCTGATCAGGTTTACCCGGGGCGCGACGCTTGCGCGGAGATTTCGTGGAATGAAAGGCTGGATCAAGAGCGTCTTCGACGTCGCGGTCATCGTACTGATCGTCATCGCCGGCAAGACCGCCATCGCCGAACCCTATTACGTGCCGTCCGGCTCGATGGAGCCGACGCTGCAGATCGGCGACGAGCTGTTGGCGACCAAATATCCTTACGGCTACAGCTCCGCGTCGCTGCCGATCTTCATCACGCTGCCCAACACGGAGCGCATCCTCGGCGCTCTGCCGAAGCGCGGCGACGTCGTGGTGTTCCGCTGGCCCGGCAACCGCTCGCAGATCTGGGTCAAGCGCGTGGTCGGCCTGCCCGGCGACCGCATCGCCATGAAAAGCGGACGGCTGTGGGTCAACGGCGCGCCGGTCGGACTGCAGGCCGACGGCATGGGCTTTGCGGAAGACGAGAACGGCGCGCGGCAGCCGGTGTCGCGCTTCGTCGAAACGCTGCCCGGCGGCTGCCAGCACACCATCTTCAAGGAACAGGTGTTCGGCATGCTCGACAATATGCCGGAGATCACGGTGCCGCCGAACCATCTGTTCGTCATGGGCGACAATCGCGACAATTCCGCCGACAGCCGGGTTCCCGTCGCCGCCGGCGGCGTCGGACTGTTGCCGGTCTCCGATCTGGTCGGGCGCGTTGACGCGCTGGTCGGCTCCTGGGACATGGCCGCCGCCAAGAACCGGCCGGTCTGGGACTGGCCGTCAGACCTGCGGCTGTCGCGGTTCTTCACCGCGGTTCGGTAGACCGCACTATCGCACCACCCCGGAGATGCAGCACGGCCGGTGGCGCGGCGGCTTGATCGTCTCCTTGAGATAGCAATGCGCGGCAAGCGAGCCATAGCCCGGGCGGCGATAGGTCCACGCCCGGCAGCGCTTCTCGGCCTGGCAGGCGCCGGCGCAAGCGTGGCCCGTAGGGTCCGGCGGCGTCTCGAACGATTTGTAGTCGCCGCCGTAGCGGTCGATCGAATATTCGAGGGCGCCCGCCCGCGGCTCGATCACGCCGGCGCCGCGCACGCCCGATACGCAACAGTCCGATGGCGTCCGCTGCACCACCTCGCGCTTGAGAAAGCACATCGCCGGAGTGCCCGACGGCGAGGGATAGGAAAAGCTCCAGGCGCGGCAGCTCTTTTCGTGCTCGCAGCGGCTCGCGCACACCGCCGGATCGCCGTTCGGCACCGGCGCACTCGTATAATCGCCGCCCGGCCGGTCATAGCCGGCCTGCGCCAGAGCGGCATTCATGCCCGGCGCGATCGCCCCCGTGGCCGCGAGAATCAACACGACCAAGCCCGCCAGGAATGCCCGCGTCATCGCGCCAACCTCAAATCCCGGCCGTGCCCTCGCGTCCCCCCGGAGAGAAGAACGCCGTTGCGGTCAAAATGCCACAAGTATTTTGCAGTGCGGCCGACGCTGTAAATCGCGGCGTCGCGGTCGCAAAACCGGCTCAACCGTCGGCAGGCGCGCGCAATTGCCTCAGGTCCGGCTCGCGATCAATTCCGCCCGAGTGGGTTAACTTGCGCCTATGCCCGCCTCGACCAGCGCCGCCGCGCGATTTGCCTGCATAACCTCCGCAACGGCTGTTCTCATACTGCCGGCGCTGTGGAATCGTTTCCCGCTCCTGGAATACGACACCGGCGGCTATCTGGCGCGCTGGTTCGAAGGCACTCTGGTGCCGAGCCGCTCGACGACCTACGGCATGTTCCTGTTGGCGGGCTGGCCGCTTGATTTCTGGCCGGTGGTCATCGTGCAGGCCGCCGCGGCGGTTTGGATCATCGGGCTCATGCTGCGGCTGTACCGCGTCAACCGGTATCCGCTCGGGCTCGTGGCAATCGTTGCCGCACTGGCGCTGACCACGTCGCTGCCGTGGCTCGCCAGCGAGCTCTTGACCGACATATTCGCCGGCCTTGCCGTCTTTGCCTTGGATGCCCTGGTGCGGCACGGCGACCGGATCGCGCGCGGCGAGCGGCTGGCGCTGATCGTATTCCTCGCTTTCGCGGTTTCGACGCATAGCGCGACCTATGCGGTCATTCTGGCGCTGGCCTCGCTCGCTTTCGTCGTTTCGCTGATTGCGCCGAAATGGGTGCCGCGGCTTGGCGTCGCGCGCGCTGCCGCGGCGCTCATCCTCGGCGCCGCGATGCTCGTCGGCACCAATTATGCGGTCGCCGGGCGCCTGGCCTGGACGCCGGGCGGCTACGGCCTGACCTTCGCGCGCATGCTGGAGGACGGCATCGTCACACGTTACCTCGACGATCACTGTCCGGATCCGCGGCTGAAGCTCTGCCCCTATCGCAACCAATTGCCGCGCAACGCCGACGATTTTCTCTGGAACGACGGCGTGTTCAACAAGCTCGGCCGCTTCGCCGGGCTCGACGATGAAATGCGCCGCATCGTGCTCGAGAGCCTGCGCGATTATCCGACGATGCAGATCAGGGCCGCGCTGATCGATACCGCGCGGCAGCTTGGTGACGTGGCGACCGGCTACGGCGTGCTCACCACCATCTGGCACACTTACGGCATTATCGAGCGCTATACGCCGTCGGCGGTGCCGGCGATGCGCGGAGCGCGCCAGCAGCACGGCGAAATCGGCTTTGCCGCGATCAATCGCATCAATGTGCCGGTCGCCTTGAGCGCGATGGCGCTACTGCCGATCCTGGCGCTCTATGGGCTATACAACGCCGAGTTCGCCGATCTTGGCGCTCTTGCCGCGACGCTTTCGCTGACGCTGCTCGCCAATGCTTCGTTCTGCGCCGTGATTTCGCACTCCCAGAACCGCTACGGCTCGCGCCTGGCGTGGATCGCCGTCTTCACCGTGGCGCTCGCGATCTGGCGTGCGATCGCGCTCGCGCGCCAGCGGACGCTGCGGCTCAGCCGCGAAAGTGTTTCGACAGCTTGAGGCCCTGGGCCTGATAGTTCGAACCGATGTCGGTGCCGTAAAGCTGGTCGGGCCGCGCCAGCATTTTTTCATAAACCAGCCGGCCGACGATCTGACCGTGCTCGAGGATGAACGGCAC
This sequence comes from uncultured Alphaproteobacteria bacterium, assembly GCA_963791925.1. GTDB lineage: Bacteria > Pseudomonadota > Alphaproteobacteria > Rhizobiales > Xanthobacteraceae > BOG-931. Next base: position 587,913 of record CAWBUA010000001.1, read on the forward strand.
TTCGCGCGAGCGCACTTCGAGCACCGCGCGCGAGCCCAAACCGCCGGCGCCGGCGTAGCCGAAGCCGGGATCGAAGAAACCGGCATAATGGACGCGAAATTCGCCGACCAGCGGATCGAACGGCACCATTTCCGCGGCATAATCGGGCGGCACTTGCACCGCCTCGGTCGAGGCGAGAATATAAAATTCGTCGGGATCGAGGATCAGGCTGCGATCGGCGCGCGCCGCGATCGGCTCCCAGAAATCGGCGGCCTCATAGACGGCGCGCCGCTCGACCTCGATCACGGCGGTATGCCGCTTGGCGCGATAGCCGACGATGCCGCCGGCGCCCGCCGGACCATCGTGCAGGACGCCGCTGCCCGAGAGATCGATGCTGACGGCGACGCCGTCGCCCATCACCGCTTCGGCACGGTCGACCAGCCGCTCGCGCGCATGCAGCGCGCGCAAATCCTCGGCGCCGAGCGCGGCATCGCCATGGCGCAGGCGCAATTGCGACAGCCGGGTGCCCTCGCGCACCAGAATTGGAAACGTCTTCGGACTGATCTCGGCATAGAGCGGACCGTGATAGCCGGCTTGGACACGATCGAAGCCGCGTGTTTCGTCGGCGATCACACGGGTGAAAACATCGAGCCGGCCGGTCGAGCTTTTCGGATTGGTGGCGCCCGCGATGTCGGCGGGCAAAGCAAGCCGTTCGATCAGGGGCACGATGTAGACGCAACCGGTTTCCAGAACCGCGCCGCCGGTGAGCGAGAATTCGTGCAGCTTCAATTCGATGAGCCGGTCGGCGACGGTGGTGCCGGGACCGGGCAGGAAGCTCGCGCGCACGCGATAGGCGATGGCGCCGAGCCGCAGATCGAGGCTCGCCGGCTGGATCTGGCCGGGCGCGAACGGATAATGCGCACGGATGCCGCCTGCCTCGGCGAGTGCCGCGATCATGCGGTCCGGCAAGATTCCCTGGTCGGAAGGGGCGAAAGTCAGCGTCACTGGCTCAGCGTCACTGGTTCAGCGTCACTTGGACATCGGGTTGCTTGCGCGATCTAACCCGACGCCCGGTTTGACGCAAAGACGCCTGTACCGTATAAGCCAGTTTATCCCGTGGTCATTTGAGCCGGCCGGCTTGCAGCCACGTAAAATAAGTCGCTAAAAGGCCGGGGACGCGTGAGCCCGGCCCGAGGATTTTCGTCCCGGCCGGGTTTTTGTTTGGCCAAGGAGGGCCGCATGTCCGCGTCTGCAAAGAAGGTTTACCGCCCGGAGACCCGCCTGGTGCACTCCGGCACGTTGCGCTCGCAGTTCGGCGAGACGTCCGAGGCGCTGTTCCTCACCCAAGGCTATGTCTACGACACCGCCGCCCAGGCCGAGGCGCGCTTCAAGGGCGAAGATCCCGGCTATCAATATTCGCGCTTTGCCAATCCGACCGTCGACATGTTCGAGCGGCGCATGGCGGCCTTCGAAGGCGCCGAAGCCGCGCGCGCCACCGCGACCGGCATGGCCGCCGTTACGCTTTCGCTGGTCGGCCAGGTCAAGGCCGGCGATCATGTCGTCGCCTCGAAGGCGATGTTCGGGTCGTGCCGCTACGTCGTCGAGGATTACCTGCCGCGCTTCGGCGTCGCCTCGACGCTGGTCGACGGCTGCGACCTCGGCGCCTGGCGCAACGCGGTGCGGCCGAACACCAGAACGTTCTTTCTGGAAAGCCCGACCAATCCAGCGCTCGACGTGATCGATATCGCCGAAGTCGCGAACATCGCGCACGCCGCCGGCGCGACACTCGTGGTCGACAATGTTTTCGCCACGCCGTTGTTTCAGAGCCCGCTGGCGCTCGGCGCCGACTGCGTGGTCTATTCGGCGACCAAGCATATCGACGGCCAGGGCCGCTGCCTCGGCGGGGTCATTCTCGCCTCGCAGAAATTCATCATGGAGAAAATCCACGTGCTGCTGCGCCAGACCGGCCCGTCGATGTCGCCGTTCAATGCCTGGGTGCTGCTCAAAGGCCTGGAGACGCTCGCCGTGCGGGTGCGGCGCCAGACCGACAGCGCGGCGACGCTGGCGGTGGCGCTGGCCGAACATCCGAAGATTTCGCGCCTGATCTATCCCGGCCGGCCCGATCATCCGCAGGCGGCGGTGGCGCAAAAGCAGATGCGCGGCGGCTCGACGCTGGTGGCATTCGAAATCAAAGGCGGCAAGCGCGCCGCGTTCCGCTTCCAGGACGCCCTCAAGCTTGTGCGCATCAGCAACAATCTCGGCGACGCCAAGAGCCTCATCACCCATCCGGCGACGACCACGCATCAGCGGCTCACGCCGGCGCAGCGCGCCGAGCTCGGCATCAGCGACGGGTTCCTGCGCGTCTCGGTCGGGCTCGAACATCCCGACGACATCATCGAAGACGTGCTCGCCGCGCTCGACGCGGCGTAACTTGTAGATGGGGTAACGGGCCGGCGCCGAGGTTGTAGCGTCAAGGGTGGTCGTCCCTCAAACTGATGGTGTCAATCAACGGAGTCGGCGGTGCCGCTCCAAGCATCATCGAGGGACGACCATGGACCATTATGCAGGAATCGACGTGTCATTGGAATGCGCGAGCGTGTGCGTTGTGGACGCAAGCGGCAAGATCGTTCGGGAAGGCAAGGTGTTAGGGATTGACCATACGAGGCCCGTTACAGAAGGGTGGGCACTGCGCGCGCTCGAACCGGTCCGCGTGGGCAAAATCGCTCGCAGCAGTGCCCACGCGATTGCACACCAGCAAGCGATTTTTCCCACCCTACAGACGGGAAAGCAGTGAACTTCTCAGTGCGCCGGATGCGCGGCCGCGGCGGCAATCGGGCGGGTTGCGGCGTCGGCGATCGCCGCAGCGATGAGCTTGGCCCAGCAGCCATAGCCCCAGTCGTTCATGTGCAGGCGGTCCGGCGACAGAAAGACGTCGAAGCCAAGGTGCTGGACGTCGTGCCAATTGCGCATCACCTCGAAGCGCCGGAACAGATCGATGTTCTCTTCCTTGGCCGTGAGCGCAATCTGCTCGACCATGCCTGGGGTCTCGGATTTGGCGAGCACTTTCGGCGCATATTGCGGATCGATCAGCACGACGTCGGCATCGGTGGCCTTGAGCTCCTCGAGACCTTTATGCAGCTCGATGGCATGCGGATGAAGCGGGTGATCGCGCAGCACGGAATTGGTGCCGACCTGCCACAGCACAAGCTGCGGGTGCGCGGCGACGACGTCGGTGGTAAACCGCGCCATCATGTCGTCGGTCTCTTCGCCGTTGACGCCGCGATTGAACACCGTGATGTCGCGGCCGGGGAAACGCGCCTTGAGCTCCACGGCAAGCCGGCCGGGATAGGTCGCGCCCGGCGAACTGGCCCCGGCGCCGGCGGTGGACGATGACCCGATGGCGACGATGGTGAGCGGCTTGCCGCTCGCCAGCCGGCGCATGGCGTGCAGCAGCGGATGATCGAAATGTGCGAATTCCGCAGGCGTGCTGCACGCGCTCCGCTGCGGCGGACGCTGTGACGACGTGGCGGGCGGCTTCAATGTCTCCAACCGGAGGGAACGCGGCGGCGCTCCGATGGCCGGCGTTGCCGCGTCCGCCGCAGCCGGGGCGGCGACCGGAGTAACATCTGGGGCGATGGCAAACGCCGCGGCCGGCATCTCGCTCGGCAAGCCGGGCGCTTGCGCCCGTGCCGCACTGTGCAGTGCAACAATTTGCATTGCAAAAAAAGCGGCGGCGACCGCGGCCCACTTGATGCAGGCGGCCCTGCTTGTTTCTTTGGCGATCATTTATTGCGTCGTTTGCATTCCCGTGGCGTCAAGATGAGCAGCAGCTACGATCTGCGACGCCAAGGCCCAGCCGATGCAGTCGTGCACACGACGCGCCATATCATATTTCTTTGTTGCGGCATAGAGGTCGAAGGCGCCGGCCTCGTTCCAGTAATGCATGATCGCCAGGCGATCAAACAACAACGCGCCGCGCTGCTCCGCGATCGCCCGCATAACGTCGGCATAGACTGAAACGTCGAACATCGATTCCGTACGCGGGCTGTACTGCATGTTCATCAGAATGACGTCGGCGCCCGCGGCCTGGATCTTGTCGACGCCGTCATTGAGGCTGTTGCGGAAGTCCTCCGGCTCGACGCCGTCGAGAGCATCGACCGTGCCGGCCTGCCAGATCACCAGCGTCGGCTTGTCGTCAGCCAGGATTTTGTCGAGGCCCGCCACCATGGCGGCGGTGGTTTCCTTCGACTGGACATGCGCGGTGACCTTGATGTCGACGCCCGGCATGGCCTGTTTGAGCGCCGCCTCGAGCCGCGCCGGATAAGCGGCATGCACGCCGTCGGGACCGGGCAGCCCCGACGAGCCCGAGCCGATCACCGTGATGAACAGGCGCCGGCGGGCCTTGAACGCCTCGATCACGCGGCCGAGATCGATGCTGACGTCGATCAGCGATTGCGGCGCATCGCATTGTTGCGGCGGCGCGGCGCGGGCGGCGCCGCGCGGACCGACCGCAATAACCGCTATTGTCGCCAGCACGGCGATGGCAACCTTCATGCGTCTCCCCCGGCGAGGTCGGCGTTCGGCGGTTTGACCTGCCTTGTCGCGCCCCGGCCCTCCATGTGTTTGTACCACGATATCAGATTTGCCGTGGCTATCATGATCAGAATGCCGGCCAGACTGATTATAATCTGGATTAACGGACCGCCCGACCATTCGCTGATGATGAATTGTCCGGCAAAGGCCAGAAAGACGCCGAGGCAGAAGATTTCCAGCGAATGCTGCCCGCAGCGTATCGCGGGCGCCAGATAGGGCGATTTCAGCGCCGGCCAATCGCGCGGCACGAAGCGGACGGTGACGGCGGCCAGCGCCAGAAAATGGGCAAAGCGCAGCACGTCGAGATTGGTCTTGTCGATCGGATACATCCAAGCGCTGAGCCAGACCGGCACGAAGCGCCCGAGCGGTTCGACATACCAGGTCAAGGTGATGGCGAAGGCGAACAACAGATAGGCGATCGCGATGCCGAGCACGATGCGCGAGCGCAACAGGCCGGACAGGCGCTGCGCGCCGCCGAGCGCACACCAGGCGCCGAACACGAACAGCAATTGCCAGGCGAACGGATTGAAGAACCAGACGCCGTTCGGATAGGCCGGCAGGTTCCAATCGAAATTCCAGGCCAGCACGTAGACCAGCGCGGAGCCGGCGAGCGCGAAAGCCGGCTGCCACAACAACAGCCACAGCATCGGCGGGAAAAACAGCAACAGCACGATATAAAGCGGCAGCACGTCCATGTTGACGGGTTTGAATTTCAGGATCAGCGCCTGAAAGATCGTGACGTCGGGTTGTTTGAGGAAATTGAGGATGTTCATTTCCTCGGCATAGAGCGGGTTCTCGAAGGTCGACGCGACATAGGCGATCTCGGCCAAAAAGATGGTGAACAGAAAAATGTGGGCCACGTAGATCTGCCAGGCGCGGCGCAGCACGCGCGCGCTCGCAATGATGATGCCGCGCTCGCGCATGGCGCGGCCATAGACGAAGGCCGCGGTGTAGCCGGAAATGAAGATGAAGATCTCGGTGGCGTCGGAAAAGCCGTAATTGCGGATGGTGAACCAGTTGACGACGTTTTGCGGAATGTGGTCGAGGAAAATCAGCCACAGGGCGATGCCGCGGAACAGATCGAGCCGCAGGTCGCGCTCGCCGGACGCCGGAAGCGCCGCGGCCGCGGGCCGCGGCACGACCGGTATTTCCCCGGCAAAGGACGGCTTGGCGGACATTGGCGTTGCGATCGTTTCCGTTGGCCGCGGCGGCGGGCGGCCGCCATATTGGAAACCCAGACCCCGCAGTACGGCTTGAGTAAGCGCGCCAGCATGGTTATTGCAACTCGTGGCCATCGCGTTATTCACTTTTTCCGGGAATCGTTGCCTTAATAAGTGGGCTCAAGTTGCGGCGGCAGCGCGGCATGCGGTCGAGGCGGTGCAACCGCGGCGGCGATAGGGAGCAGGAACAACGCCATGTATCGCGCGGTGACCCGGAATATCGAAGTGGTGGTGACGCCGCGTTTCGTCGCCGACCGGTCGTCGCCAGAGAACAATTATTTTTTCTGGGCCTACACCATCTCGATCACCAATAACGGCACCGAGACGGTACAGCTGAAAACCCGGCATTGGCGCATCACCGACGCCAACGGTCGCCGCCAGGAAGTGCGTGGCGCCGGCGTGGTCGGCGAGGAGCCGGTGCTCAAGGTCGGCGAATCCTTCGAATATACCAGCGGGGTGCCCCTGCAGACGCCGTCGGGCTTCATGGTCGGCAGCTACGGCATGGTCAGCGGAACCGGCGAGCATTTCGACATCGAAGTGCCGGCCTTCTCGCTCGACAGCGTCGAGACCAAACGCACGATCAATTAGATTGCAAATGTTGCCGAGCTATGATGCCGGACTTGGCGCCGCCGCCACTTCATCCGGCGCGAACACGTAAGTCGAGCTGCAGAATTCGCAGGTCACGGTAATGCGCCCGTTCTCGACCATGTCGTCGCGGTCGGCCTGCGTGAAGCTCTTGAGCATGTTCTCGACGTTGTGGCGCGAGCACGAGCACTGCGCATTGACCGGCGCGTCGCGAAACACGTGCACGCCGCGCTCGTGGAACAGGCGGTAAGCCAGCCGCTCGCTCGACAGATCGGGATCGAGCAGTTCGAGATCGTCGACGGTGTCGATCAGCGCGCGGCCCTCGACCCAGGCTTCGTCCTCCGGCAGCGCGTGCAATACGGTGCCGGGCGGCGCATCGCCGGGATGCAGATCGGGCTGCCGCGCCCGTTCCGGGGAAGCCGGCAGGAATTGCAGCAAGATGCCGCCTGCGCGCCAATGGCGGCGCGTGCCGTTGGCGCCGGCGCGAAACTCCTCGGCCACGGCCAGCCGCACCCGGGTGGGGATCTGCTCGGAGCGGGCAAAATATTCATGCGCGGCCGCTTCGAGATCGCCGCCTTCGAGCGCCACCAGGCCCTGGTAGCGGCTCATCTCCGGGCCCTGATCGATGGTCATGGCGAGGTGGCCGCGGCCGAGCAATGGGCCGGGGCCGGCGTTGCCGGCGGCGGTCGCCGCTTCGACGCGCGCGGCATCGTAGCGGGCGCAGGCCCGCACCTTGCCGGGCGAGGTAAAATCCACCACCAGCATGCGCACCGGCCCGTCGCTCTGGGTCTGCAAAATGAAGCGGCCGTCGATCTTGAGCGCCGAGCCGAGCATCACGGTGAGCACGATCGCTTCGCCGAGCAATTTCGCCACCGGCGTCGGATAATCGTGGCTCGCCAAAATGGCGTCGACTGCCGGCCCGAGCCGCACGATGCGGCCGCGCAGATCGAGCGCCTTGACCGCGAACGGCAGGATCGCATCGTCGAGCCCCTTCTGGGCGGGGGCGCGAACCGGGATGGCGAAATCGGGATTGGTCATCGCGCCCAATATAGGTTGCGGCGGGCCGATTGGGAGGTCTCGGCACGCCCGAGCGTCAGGTGCCGGCCTCCAAGCACCACGTCAAAATGCCCTTTTGCGCGTGCAGCCGGTTCTCGGCCTCGTCGAACACCACGGACTGCGGGCCGTCCATCACCTCGTCGGTAACTTCTTCGCCGCGGTGCGCCGGCAGGCAGTGCATGAAGACGGCGTCGGGCTTGGCGCGCGCCATCAGCCGCGCGTTGACCTGGTAGCGCTTGAGCAGATTGTGCCGCCGCGCGCCGTTGCGGTCGCCCATCGACACCCAGGTGTCGGTGACCACGCAGTCGGCGCCCTTGACCGCTTCGTCGGGATCGCTGCCGATGGTGATCGCGGCGCCGGAGGTTTTGATCCAGTCGAGCAGCGGCTTTTTCGGCGCCAGTTCCGGCGGGCTGGCGACGCGGAGCTCAAACTCGAAGCGTTCGGCGGCGTGCATCCACGAGGTCAGCACATTGTTGGCGTCGCCGCTCCAGGCCACGGCGCGGCCGTGGATCGGACCGCGATGCTCCTCGAAGGTCATGACGTCGGCCAGCACCTGACAGGGATGCGAGCGCCGCGTCAGTCCGTTGATGACCGGAACCGAGGCGTAGCGCGCGAGCTCCGCGACCGCGCCCGGATCGAGCGCCCGGATCATGATGGCGTCGATATAGCGCGACAACACGCGTGCGGTGTCGGCGAGCGTCTCGCCGCGGCCGAGCTGCATTTCCTCCGCGGTCAGCAAGATGGCGTCGCCGCCGAGTTGCCGCATGGCGACTTCGAACGAGACCCGCGTGCGGGTCGAGGGCCGCTCGAAGATCATCGCCAGGGTCTTGCCGGCGAGCGGCCGCTGGGCTCTGCCGCCGGACGATGCCGCGTGCTCGGCCTTCATGGCCCGCGCCGCGGCGATCATGGCGCGCAGATCGGCGGCCGGAACGTCGACCAGGTCGAGGAAATGCCGGACGCCGGTCATCCGGCGGTCTCCGCCTTGCCACTGTGCCCGTGCGCGCGGGCGAGCCACGCCAAAGCCCGGTCGAGCCGCGCCACGCCCTCGGCCATCTCCTGCTCGCTGACGATGAGCGGCGGCAGCAAGCGAACGACATTATCGCCGGCGCCCACCGTGAGCATGTGTTCGGCGCGCGTCGCGTCGACCAGCTCGCCCGCCGGAACCAGCATCCGCAGGCCGACCAGAAGCCCTTCGCCGCGCACCTCGGCGACCAGCGCCGGATAGCGGTCCTTGATCTCGGCCAGCCGCTGCTTGAACAAGAGCGCGATCCGCTGCACATGCTCGAAGAAACCGGGGGCGAGCATGACGTCGAGCGTGGCATTGACGGCGCTCATCGCCAACGGGTTGCCGCCGAACGTCGAGCCGTGGGTTCCCGCCGTCATGCCTTTGGCCGCCGCTTCGGTCGCCAGCACCGCGCCGACCGGGAAACCGCCGCCGAGCGCCTTGGCAAGCGACATGACGTCGGGCGTGACGCCGGTGCGTTGATAGGCGAACAGCTCGCCGGTGCGGCCCATGCCGCTCTGCACCTCGTCGAACACCAAGACGAGGCCATGCTCGTCGCACAAGTCTCGCAGCGCGCGCAGAAACCATGGCTCGACGGTACGCACGCCGCCCTCGCCCATCACCGGCTCGATCATGATGGCGGCGGTTTCGCCGCCGATCGCGCGCTTGACGGCATCGAGATCGCCGAACGGAACCTGATCGAAGCCCTCGACCGGCGGGCCGAAGCCGTCGAGATATTTCTTCTGGCCGCCGGCGGCGAGCGTCGCCAAGGTCCGGCCATGGAAGGCGCCTTCGAAGGTGACGATGCGGTAGCGTTCCGGCGCGCCGTTCGCCGCCTGGTACTTGCGGGCGCATTTGAGGGCGCCTTCGACCGCTTCGGCGCCGGAATTGCAGAAGAACACCACGTCGGCGAAGCTCGCGGCGCACAATCGTTGCGCGGCGTGCTCGGCTTCCGGGATCTCGAAGAGATTGGAGACGTGCCAGAGCTTCTGCGACTGCTCGGCAAGCGCCGCGACGAGACGCGGATGCGCATGGCCGAGCGCGTTGACGGCGACGCCGGAGGTAAAGTCGAGATAGCGCTCGCCGTTGGTGGCATAGAGCCACACGCCTTCGCCCCGCTCGAAGGCGAGGTGCACACGCGCGAAGGTCGGCATCAGATGCGAGGTCACGGCGGAGCCCGTCAACGCTGCGCAGCAGCAATGGCGCAGTTCAAACGAAATGTGCCGCCTCTTCCGGGCGGCACCGAAGCGCATTCTATTTCGGCGCGCAGCACTGTCAACACAGGATAATTAGGCGTCGCGAACTCCGTTTGTACCCACTTCATCCACACCGAAGCAGGAATGTGTGGACTCATTTCGGACGAAGTCTTGCGTCAGACTCGGGCCATATTGTAGCCTTTTGATTGTCAAGTACGACATATCGTGCGGCGGACAGTCACCTGAAGCGTTGGCGTTTCTGAGTACGTGCTGGGCGGCGAGACACGCTTCCTGGCTCGGTGGGGGATTCTCACTCATCGCGATCTGGAAAAGGAGTTTTCCGCACATGCAGGGAGATTTGGGCATGTCGTGGACCGACGAGCGGGTCGAACTGCTCAAGAAGCTTTGGTCGGACGGGCTTTCCGCGAGCCAGATCGCAGCCGAGCTCGGCGGCATCACGCGCAATGCCGTGATCGGCAAGGTGCATCGCCTCGGCCTGTCCGGCCGCGCCAAGAGCACGTCGAGCGCCGCGCCGCGTCCGCGCAAGGCGCGCGCCCCCTCGTTGTTGCGCATCGGCCGCGCCGCGATCCGCGGCAATACGGCGCTGGCGCATGCCTATGAGCTGGAGGCGGAAGCCGAGCCGGAGCTGATCGACAACATCATTCCGATCGGCCAGCGCCGCAGCCTTCTGGAACTCAACGAACAGACCTGCCGCTGGCCGGTCGGCGATCCCGGCTCGACGGAATTCTTCTTCTGCGGCGGCAACACGCTCGCCGGCCTGCCCTATTGCGCCTATCACTCGCGCGTGGCCTATCAGCCGGCATCCGAGCGCCGCCGCGATAAGCGTCCGCAGCGTTGATGGCGCTGTCCTCACCGGCCTAGCGAATTCGGCGCGAGCAGTCACATCGACGGCGGCGCGAATTTGCCAGCCTCGCAATGATTAGGATCATCCGTCCGCGCTGGCGCCGGCAGACCTGGCCTGGTCACCCGACCTTGCCGAGGCGGTCGTCTTTGACAAGACGCTCGTCTTTGACGGCGCCGTCCTTGCCGAACCGGTCGTCGAGCGAATAGCCGGCGCCGCGGACGGTGCGGATCGGATCGGTGGCGTGGCCGCGGTTGAGCGCCTTGCGCAGGCGCCCGACATGAACGTCGACGGTGCGTTCGTCGATATAGACGTCGCTGCCCCACACCCCGTCGAGCAACTGTTCGCGCGAGAACACCCGGCCCGGACGCTCCATCAGAAACTCGAGCAGGCGGAACTCGGTCGGCCCGAGATCGACCGGACGGCTGGCGCGCGACACCCGCTTCTTTTCGCGATCGAGCTCGAGGTCGCCGATCGAGAGCACCATGGCGACCCGCTCGGGACTGGCGCGGCGAAGGAGCGCGCGCACCCGCGCCAGCAATTCCGGCACCGAGAACGGCTTGACGATGTAGTCGTCGGCGCCGGTGGCGAGGCCACGGACCCGCTCGCTCTCCTCGCCGCGCGCCGTCAGCATGATGATCGGCAACGATTGCGTCTGCGGCCGCGCCCGCAGGCGACGGCACAGCTCGATGCCGGAGAGGCCGGGCAGCATCCAGTCCAGCACGACGAGATCGGGCGCGGTTTCCTTGAGCCGGGTGTCGGCATCGTCGCCGCGGGCGACGGCATCGACCTCATAGCCTTCGGCTTCGAGATTGTAACGTAACAGCGTGGTGAGAGGCTCCTCGTCTTCCACGATCAGAATGCTGGCTCCCATCCAGGGCTCCTATTTCTGCAGCAAGCCTGCAGGAAAACTCGTGGTGTCGCCTTTCGGACGCTGATCGGTAATCGGACGACCTTCGATCATGTAGTAGACGGTTTCGGCGATGTTGGTGGCATGATCGCCGATGCGCTCGATGTCCTTGGCGCAGAACATCAGATGCATGCAGAAGGTGATGTTGCGCGGATCCTCCATCATATAAGTGAGGAGCTCGCGAAACAGCGAGGTGCACATCGCGTCGACTTCTTCGTCGCCGTTCCAGACCGCGAGCGCGGCTTGGAGGTCGCGGCTGGCATAGGCGTCGAGCACCTGCTTGAGCTGCCCCAAGACCAGCGCCGACATGTGTTCGACGCCGCGGATCAGCTTTTGCGGGTAGAAGTCGCCGTCGAGCGCGACGACGCGCTTGCCGATGTGCTTGGCGTGGTCGCCGATGCGCTCGAGATCGTTGCAGACGCGCAAGGCGCCGACGCATTCGCGCAAGTCGACCGCCATCGGCTGCCGCCGGGCGATGGTGAGGATGGCTTTCTCCTCGATCTCGCGCTGCAGGGCGTCGATCGTGGGATCCATGGCGATGACGCGCTCGCCGAGCTCGATGTCGCGGTCGACCAGCGCCTGCACCGAATCGGCGATCTGCCGCTCGGCGAGCCCGCCCATCTCGGCGACCTTGCGGGTGATCTCCTGCAGGTCGGTGTCGAAAGCCTTGGTGGTATGGTCGATGCGCGTCGTGGTGATATCGGTCATTGGCTGTTACCCGGGACCTTGCTTGCCGATCAACCGAACCGGCCGGTGATGTAATCTTGGGTGCGTTGATCGTGCGGCGCCGTGAACATTTGGCTGGTCGTATCGAACTCGATCAGTTCGCCGAGATACATGAAGGCGGTGAACTCCGAGACCCGCGCGGCCTGCTGCATGTTGTGGGTGACGATGGCGATCGTATAGTCATCCGTGAGCTCGTCGATCAACTCCTCGATCTTGGCGGTCGAAATCGGGTCGAGCGCCGAGCAGGGCTCGTCGAACAGGATCACTTCCGGCCGCACCGCCACGGTACGCGCGATGCACAGCCGCTGCTGCTGGCCGCCGGAGAGGCTCTGGCCGTTGGAGGCAAGCTTGTCCTTGACCTCGTCCCACAGCGCGGCGCGGCGCAGCGACGTCTCGACGCGGCCATCGAGTTCGGATTTTGGCAAACGCTCATACAGCCTGATGCCGAAGGCGATGTTCTCGTAGATCGACATCGGGAACGGCGTCGGCTTCTGAAACACCATGCCGATGCGCGCGCGCAGCAGATTGAGGTCCTGCTTCGGCGACAGGATGTTGATGCCGTCGAACATGACTTCGCCGGTGGCGCGCTGATGCGGGTAGAGGTCGTACATCCGGTTGAGCACGCGCAGCAGGGTCGATTTGCCGCAGCCCGACGGCCCGATGAAGGCTGTGACCTTGTTCTGGTAGAGCGGCAGGCTGATCGATTTCAGCGCCCGCGCATCGCCGTAAAAGAAATTGAGGTCGCGGATGGTGATCTTCTCGGACAGGTTCGACCGGTCGGTCGGGGCGTGGCTGACGGGCGGAACGCTGACGGAGGCGACGCTCATGTTCATGACTGTTTTCCCGTGGGGACGAGGGCGCGTGCGCTGATGCTCAGTACGAGCACCGCGAGGGTGATGATGAGGGCGCCGGTCCAGGCCAGCGACTGCCATTCCCGGTAAGGACTGAGCGCGAACTGGAAGATCACGACCGGCAGGCTGGCCATCGGCGCATTGACGTTCAGGCTCCAGAACTGATTGTTGAGCGAGGTGAACAACAGCGGCGCGGTCTCGCCGCTGATGCGGGCGACCGCCAGCAGCACCCCCGTCACCATTCCGGCGCGGGCCGCGCGATAGCAGATGCGCGTGATCGAAAGCGAGCGCGGCAGGCCGATCGAGGTGGCCGCCTCGCGCAGCGAATTCGGTACCAGCGTCAGCATGTCTTCGGTGGTCCGCACCACCACCGGAATGACGAGGACCGCCAAGGCGGCGCCGCCGGCCCAGCCGGAGAAATGCCCCATCGGCGCGACCATCACCTGATAGATGAACAGGCCGATGACGATCGACGGCGCGCTGAGCAGAATATCGTTGATGAAACGCACGACGCTGCTCAGACGATCATAGCGGCCGTATTCCGCCAAATAGGTGCCGGCGAGGACGCCAATCGGGGTGCCGATGAGGACCGCGAGCACTGTCAAAATCAGGCTGCCGACGATGGGATTAAGCAGGCCGCCGGCGGCGGCCGGCGGCGGGGTCATCTCGGTAAATACCGACAGCGACAAGCCGCTGAAGCCGTGCCAAAGCAGGGCGCCGAGGATCAGCACCAGCCAGCCAAGGCCGAATGCGGTTGCCGCCAGGGCCAGCGCCGTGGCGAGAGCGTTGCGGCGCCGTCTGGCGGCGTAACGGCCGGCAATCACAGCATCCATGGTTCACCCGATCCGACGTTCGATGCGCATCAGCATATAACGCGCGATGGCCAGCACGATGAAGGTGATGACGAACAGAATTAGTCCGAGCTCGATCAGCGCAGAGGTGTAGAGATCGCCGATCGCCTCGGTGAACTCGTTGGCGATCGTGGCCGAAATCGTGGTGCCCGGCGCGAGCACCGAGGCGGAAATCCGGTGCGCATTGCCGATCACGAAAGTGACCGCCATGGTTTCGCCGAGCGCCCGGCCGAGCGCGAGCATCACGCCGCCGATCACACCGACGCGCGTATACGGCAATACCACGTTGCGGACCACTTCCCAGGTCGTGCAGCCGACGCCGTAGGCCGCCTCTTTGAGCACGACCGGCACCGCCTCGAATACGTCGCGCGAGATCGAGGTCACGAACGGCAGCACCATGATGGCAAGGATCAATCCTGCCGTCAGCATGCCGATGCCGAAGGGTGGGCCAGCGAACAGAACCCCGATGATCGGAAGGTTGCCGAATGTATCGATCAGGAGAGGCTGCAATGTCTGCTGTAGGACCGGCGCAAAAATGAACAAGCCCCAAATGCCGTAGATGATGCTGGGGATACCGGCGAGCAGTTCGATCGCAATGCCGATCGGGCGGCGCAGCCATTGCGGGCACAATTCGGTGAGAAAGAAGGCGATCATCAGGCCGACGGGCACCGCTATCAGCATGGCGATCAGCGAGGTGATCAGCGTTCCGTAGATCGACGCGAGCCCGCCGTACTGGTCGGACACGGCGTCCCACTGCTCGGTGACGAGAAAACTGAATCCGAATTTTCTGATCGCCGGCATCGAGCCGATAACCAGAGAGAGGATGACACCGCTGAGGAGAAGCAACACAGCGATCGCGGCAGAACGGGTCAGTTGACGAAAGGCGACGTCGCTGAAGCGCATCCGGGCAAGCGCCCGAGCGCGAGTCAGTGCTCCAGTCGAGATGATCGAACCCTGCTGTAATGCCACGTCAACCACGAAGTGCCTCCGCATAGGGTGCTTGGCGGCGCCCTCAAACGGAGATTTGGAGCGCTACGTCAAACGATGTGCCAACGCCGCATCAAGCTCGGCTCGCCGGCCGCGGCAGATAGGACGTTCAGACGACGCGCAGAGCCGATCCACGTCGTTGGTTTTGGGCGAATGGTTCCGTTTGACGTCTGTTGCTTGCGTTCTGCGTTGGTTGGAGACGGATCGTTCGACCGTGTTGGCGCACCCGCCAGCCGCCGCAGCGCGCAGATTTGCTTAGGTTCGCTGGTTAAACCTTCTATGAGGCTCACATGACAATTAGATGACATTATAAGCCATTGTGATTGCACGATTTTATCGCGCGCGCTGCGAGGACGCGGTGGGTAAATGCACGGTGAAGGTCGCGCCTTCGCCCGGCGCACTGTCGATGGTCAGCCGCCCGCGATGGCGGTTGAGAATGTGTTTGACCAGCGCCAAGCCGAGGCCAGTGCCGCCTTGCGCGCGGCTTTCGGTGACGTCGACGCGGTAGAACCGTTCCGTCAGCCTCGGCAAATGCTCGGGCGCGATGCCGGGGCCGTAATCGCGCACGCTGACTTGCGCTTCGGCTTCGCCCTCGGCCGAGGTGCCAGGCTCGATCTTGATGTCCACGCGCCTGCCGGCAGCGCCGTATTTGAGGGCATTCTCGATCAGATTCTCGAAAATGCGTACCAGCTCGTCGTGATCGCCGAGCGCGTGCAGCGCGTCGGCCGCGCTGATATTGACCGTGACACCGCGGTCGCGCGCCAGCGTCTCCAGTCCGTCGACAACCTGGCGGACGATCGGCACGAGGTCGACCGGGGTATCGGGGCGGCGGTGCGCGTTCAATTCGATACGCGACAGCGACAACAGATCGTCGATCAGTCGCGCCATGCGGCGCGCCTGCTCCTGCATGATGGCGAGGAAGCGCTGCCGCGCCTTGGCATCGTCGCGCGCCGAGCCCTGCAGCGTCTCGATGAAGCCAAGCAGCGCGGCTAGCGGCGTGCGCAATTCATGGCTGGCATTGGCGACGAAATCGGCGCGCATTTCCTCGACCCGGCGCAGCGGCGTGAGGTCGTGGAAGGTCATCAACATGAAATCAGGTTTCGCGGCCGCCGGCTCGCGTTTGACCGGCATCACGATGGTCTCGAACCAGCGGTCGAGCGGCACGCGCTCGGAATAGACGACGCGCTGCTCTTCGCCTTCGTTCGCCGCGCGGCCGATGGCCTCGATCAGTTCCGGCATACGCAGCGCGAACGCGACCGGTTCGCCTTGCCGCAGCGCCGGCGCCAACGCCCGGGCGCGCTCATTGAGCGTCAGCACGCGGCCGTCGCGGTCGAGCGCCACTACCGGGTCCGGCAACCCGGCGACCACGGCGTGCAGAAAGCTATCGCCGCGGTCCGAAATGGCGACCGGCTCGGAGAGGCGATCCTCCCCCTTGCCCGCGCGGACGGCAAGCACCGCGGCGGCGGCGACGATCACGAAGCCGCCAAAAGCATAGGGCAGGGGCAGGGCGCCGCCGATCGCAAGCGCGGCGAAGACGATAGCGGCGATCAGGATCACAAAGCGGCCGCCGCGCGTTGCGATCAGCAAGGTTCGATCTTCAACCAAGCTCATGGCGGGCTCGAACCTGTTCGGTGACGGACGGCATCAATCGGCCGGAGGGTTGGTTCACCATCGTCAAAGATATGCGCTGCAAGCCACGATCGAGCAAGGCTCGTCCGCCGAGCTCCCGACGGCCTGGGGATGCGGTGCGGAAAGATTTTATGTCGCACCGATCCCGGCGGTTATGTACCTCTGTCTACAGAATAATTTTTGATCGTTTCGACGGCCGCGCACCGCGCGGTTCAAATCTCCGCACGTTTGTCATCAAACTGAAATAATACAAACCCTAGTAAGGGCGCGCCACGCATTTTGGGCGGCATCAAGCCCGGACCATTCACATCCAGCATGGAGAACACCAATGCGAACACGTCTACTTGCAGCCGTGGCCGCTGCAACAATTTCACTTGCAGTCCCCGCCTATGCCGTGACCATCACAGGCGCCGGCAGCACTTGGGTTTACCCGCTGGTCTCCAAATGGGCGGCGGCCTACCAAAAGGAGACGGGCAACGAGGTGAACTACGCGTCGATCGGATCGGGTGGCGGAATTAAGCAGATCGAAACCGGAGTGGTGGCGTTCGGCGCCAGCGACATGCCGCTTACGCCAGACGACCTCGCCAAGAACAAGTTGGTCCAATTCCCGACCGCCATTGCAGGCGAGGACTTGGTTTATAACCTGCCCGGCATCAAGCCCGGAGAGATTATACTGTCCGGCCCTGTCGTTGCGGATATCTATCTGGGCAAGATCACCAAGTGGGACGATCCGGCGATCGCGAAGCTCAATGCCGGTCTGAAGTTGCCCGACACCGCCATCACCGTCGTGCATCGTTCCGACGGATCCGGCACGACTTTCACCTTCGCGGATTACCTGTCCAAGGTCAGCCCCGAGTGGAAGACGAAGCTCGGCGCCAACGTGACGATAGCTTGGCCGACCGGCGTCGGCGGCAAGGGCAATGAAGGCGTTGCCGCCTACGTGCAGCGAATTCAAGGCGCAATCGGCTATGTCGAATACGCCTACATTCTGGAAAACAAGCTCGCCTATGCGCGCATGATCAACAGCGCCGGGAAAACGGTGAGCCCCAATCTGAAAGGGTTCCAGGCCGCCGCCGCGAATGTGGACTTCACCAAGGCCCAGGACTTTTACGTTATCCTGACCAATCAGCCCGGCGACGATACGTGGCCTATCTCGGGCTGCACGTGGCAGATTCTGCGCAAGGACGCACCGAAGGACACGAACGAGAACGTGACCAAGTTCTTCGAGTGGGGCTTTGACAAGGGTCAAAAGATGGCAACCGATATCGCCTTCGGCCCGCTGCCGCCCAGCACGGTGGACGCGATCAAGGCGTATTGGAAGGCCAATCTCGGCGTTTAGCAAAATGCACGAACCCGCTGGGAGGGTTTCGGCCCTTCCAGCGGATTTTCAGTTAGACCTCAGATGCAACTGTGGGGCATCGAACCGAGGCGCCGAACGGAATTTAAGATGTCGTGTAGAGGCCGGATGCAAATCCGGCCTCTATTTTTATCTTTTATTGCGGCCGAGCAAGGCTTCCCGGGTCGCCAACAGGCCGAGCGCGAGCACGAACGGGATGATGTAATACAACAGCCGGAATAACAGCAGGCCGGCCAGCAGATCGCCCTTATCGAATTGCCACAGCGCCACCAGCATGGCGGCGTCGAACACGCCGAGGCCGCCGGGTGCGTGGCTGGCAAAACCGAGCAGCGTGGCGGCGACGAAGATGACCGCTACCGTGACGAAGCCGACATGAGGATTGTCGGGCACCAGCATGTACATCGCGGCCGCGCAGCAGCCGAGATCGACGATGCCGATGGCGATCTGAACGAGGGTGAGCGGCCCGCCCGGCAGCCGCACCTGCCAGCCGTCGCGGCCGATGACCCGCGGCTTGACCCAGACCCAGGCGACATAGGCGGAGAGCAGCGCGAGACTGATCAGCGCGATGACGCGATTGGCCCATAACGGCAATTGATCGAGCGCGCGGGCCGCCTGCGGCGCGTCGAGAACGCCCAGGCCCAGCACGGTGGCGTTGCCGAGCCAGAACGTCAGTCCGGCGACGAAACAGATTTTGGTGACCTCGATGACGGACAGGCCATAGCCGGAATAGATGCGATAGCGCACCGCACCGCCGGAGAACACGCTGGCGCCGACATTGTGCCCGATCGCATAACTGGTGAAGCCGGAAAACGCGGCGACCCGATACGGTATCTCGGAGCGGCCGATCGTGCGCAGCGCGAACAGGTCGTAAAACGTCAAAGTCAGGTAGCCGGCGGCGACGAACAGGCCGGCGATAACCAGCGTGCGCCGATCGGTCGCTTTCAGCGCGCGCAGGAGCTCGTCGGTATCGAGGTCGCGCAGGATATGGTAGAGGACCACGGCGGCGACCGCGATGATCGCCAGGCTGAAAGCAAGGCCGATCCGGCTCCAGCCGACCTTGCGCTCGAAGAAGCGCATGCCGCCGCGCAATCTGGTCAACATGCCGTCTGCCGGACCGGTTGTTTGCGCATCCATAGCGAATCCCGTTTCGCCCAACAGCCCGCGAATCCACCAGCTTAAACGGCGCGAACGGCCCCCACTAGCAGATGTCATAAACCGGCGCGAGTGCGTAAGCGCCTCAGGCCTTTGTGGGCGGCAATGGTGAAGATTTTGCCGCCTCTGCCGCTAAGAAGAACTCCCTGAGTTCCTGGTAGGTTTCCTCCGGCGCCTCTTCCGAGAGATAATGGCCGCAAGGCAGCGCCTTGGCGCCGCGGATATCGGTGGCGTAGCCCTGCCAGATCTCGCCGGGACCGGGCTTATGATTGCGGCCGACGCCGCCGGTCGCGCCCCACAGCAGCAGCACCGGACAGGTGATCTTGCGCCCGGCCTCGAAATCGCTCGTGTCCATGTCGAAATCGATCGTGGCGGTGGCGCGGTAATCCTCGCACATGGCGTGGACGGTCGCCGGATTGCGCATGTAGCGCTTGTACTCGGCGAGCGCCCGCGGATCGAAGAAGCTCAAGCCTTGCGCGGTCTTGGCGAGCTTCTTCTCGATGAAGAAGTCCGGATCGGCGCTCATCAGGTGCTCGGGGAAATCGTAGGGCTGGATCATGAAAAACCAATGCCAGGAGAACGTCACCCAGGCTTTGGTCATGTGATTGAACAAATGGTGCTGCGGAACGATGTCGAGGATGGCGGCGCGAGCAACCGCTTGCGCATGATCGAGGCACATGCGGTGCAGCACGCGGGCGCCGCGATCGTGCCCGGCGGCGTAGAAGCGCTCATAACCGAGCGCGGCCATCACCTCGATCTGATCCTGCGCCATGGCGCGAAACGAGTAGTTGGCATGCTTGTCGCCGCCCGGCGGTTTTTCGGAATCGCCGTAGCCGCGCAGATCGGTGGCGACGACGGTGAATTCCTGCGCCAGCCGCGGCGCGAATTTGTGCCAGGACAGATGGCTGAACGGGTTGCCGTGCAGCAGCAAGAGCGGCGGTCCCTTGCCGCCATGCAGCGTCACGATGCGCGCGCCGGATGTCTTGATTTCGCTGCGGGTGAAATTTTCGAACATTTGTCCTCCCGGATTTGTCATCATCCGCGAAGGCGGATGATCCAGTAAACTCAGGAGACTCGCAACGCCCATAAAGGAATGGCATCAATGGTGATTACTGGATGCCCGCCTTCGCGGGCATGACAGCATACGAGGGGAGTGAAATGCCGACTGACACCGATCCGCAATCGGGTTGCCGCCTGCCGCTGCGCCAGCGCGAGGAGTTGGACGAGGTCGGCCGGCGCGCCTATGACCGCGCCAATACGCCGGGCAAGACCATTGTCGGCCTGCGCGGCCCGGCGGGCCTTCATCTCTACAGCACCAAGACGGTCGAGGCGCATACGGCGATCAACCACTATCTGCGTCACGACGCCGGCTTCGATCCGAAGGTCCGCGAGGTCGCCATCCTGACGGTGGCGCGCGAAATGGACAGCCGGTTCGAGTGGGCCGCACACGAACCCGAAGCCTTGACGGTCGGCGTTCCGCAGACCGTCGTCGACGTCATCAAGTATCGCAAGAGCACGGCAGGCTTGAGCGAGATCGATGCCGCGATCATCGAATTCGGCCGTCAGGCGGTCGGCAAGCACAAGGTCGATGCGGCGGCCTTCGCGCGGCTCAAGGCGCTGTTCGCGCCAGAGCGGCTGGTCGATCTCGTTCTCTTGATGGGCAATTACGCCGGCACCGCAATCCTGCTCGCAGCTTTTGAAATGCAGGTCGCGGAGGGACGGCCGCTGTTGCCGGTCGATTAAAGCCGAATTCCGCTTGTCCCCGCGAAAGCGGGGACCCAGTGCTGGATTCCCGCGTTCACGGGAATGAGCGGCTTATTTGTTCTTCTTATCCAGCCCGAATTCGCTCCACCGCGCTTGCACTGCCGCGATGTCCTCCGGGGCCGGCGTGACCATCGGCGGAAAGCGCGCGCCGCCGAATTCCGGATCGGGGTCGTAGTCGAGATTCATCGTGGCGTCGATCAGCATGCGGTTCCATTTGCCGGTGCCGAACAGCGCGGTGTTGCGGTCGCGCTTGCGCGTCGACGGATCGAGCCCGAGCCCGAACGTCGCCGGCATGATGACGATATCGTCTTCGCCGGCATTGACGCGATAGGCGATCGCCCAATCGACCGCGGCGTAATCGTGGATGTCGATGTCGTCGTCGACCACGGTGACGTGCTTGTAGCGCACATGGCCGGCCGACGAGCCCCACAGCGCATTGGCGACCTGCTTGGCCTGGCCGCGATAGCTCTGCTTGATCTGCACCAGAACGTTGATGCCGGCCTGCACCGGCGGGCACCAGACGTCGGTGATGCCGGGCACGCCGGCGCGATCGAGCACGTTCCAGGCGGTCGCCGCGCGCATGATCGAGGAGCAGATGCCGTTCTCGGAGAACCAGCCGGGCATCGAGCCTTCGATGGTGCCGCGCAGGATCGGGTCGTTGCGATGGGTGATGCAGGTGACGCGGATGGTGGGCTTCGGCGAACGGTCGCCGGCGATGTAGCCGGTGAACTCGGCGAACGGGCCTTCCATCACGTAGGTTTCGGGATCCAGCCCGAGATAGCCCTCGATGACGATCTCGGCGCTGGCCGGCACCTGCAGATCGACGGTTTCGCATTGCACGAGATCGACCGGCGCGCCGCGCATCGCGCCGATGACGTCGTATTCGCACAATCCCTTCGGCACCGGCGAGCCGGCGACAAAGCCGAGCGAAGCCTCCCAGCCGATGGCGACCGCGATCGGCATTTCCTTATGGCCTTTCTGCTGCCATGCGGTGACGTGATGGCCAATATGCTGCGCGCGCCACATCAGGATCGGAATCGATTCTTGCCGGCGACCATGCCGCGATAAATGCCGACATTCATCACGCCGGTATCGGGATCCTTGGTGACGACGCCGCCGTAGGTCATGATGTAGCGGCCGCCGTCGAGCCTGTTCCATTGCGGCACCGGCAATTCGAAGAGATCGACATCGTCGCCCTTGACGATGTTCTCCTTCACCGGACCGGTCTTCACCAGCTTCGGCGGCACGCTGCCGGTGAGCAGCGTGCGGCCGATCTTGACCAGTTCGCGCGCATGGGTGTCGGGCGGCAGTCCCAGCATCATGGCGACGCGGCGGGCGCTGGACAGGCCGCCGGTAAAGACCTGGCGGCAGCGGGCATTGGCGCCGTAATCGCGGATATTGTTGAACAACAGCGCCGGGCCGGTGCCGGTGCCCTGCGCCAGCCGGGCGACGGTGCCGAGCTCGACATTCCAATCGACCTCGGCGTCGATCTCTTGCAATTCTCCGGCGCCCTCGAGCGCCTTGATCCAGCCGCGCAAATCGCCAAACGCAACCGGCTTTCGTTCTGTGGTCATTGATGATCCCGGTGATTGAGCATGATCCCGAAAAGTGGAAACCGGTTTCCCGCCTTCGCGAAGCCCGCTTCGGCGGGCGAAGGAAGGTCGGAAAAGATCATGCTCCAATAAAACATCCAGACAGTGATCCGATCCAGTTCGATCGGATCACTGTCTGGCGGGCGATTTGCGCTGGTCGTCGTCGGTCTGTCAATCTGGCCCCCCGGTTTGCGCAGAGCGGACAAGCGATCGCGTTCTCGCGACGCACCTGCGCCCGAGTTTTGCCGACGCCACTATCAAAATTCCTTCGGAGCCCGATCGCGTCATGCCGGAGCCGGCGGTGGGACCGGTCTTCGGCTCGATCACGCTCCGATAAGCCAAGAAAAGAAAAAAGGAAGCGGAACGCCGGCAGACGCATAGTCCATGACCCGCACACATACGGCGTGCGGGGCGCGCCACGGAGAGGGCGGCTTGCGCCGCCCCTCCGCTTCGGGCGCGCTCGCCTGCCGGCGTTCCACCACGGCACTTGCGGGGGCGACCGAACGCCACCGCTCAGCTCCAGTTCACGCGCTTCCTGGGACGGAACTAGGTAGGGATGGGCGTTACCCATCCCCCGGCCGTCCCAGTGCAGCGGGGGTTTTTATCCCCGCAGACCGGTCATAGTGCCGGCCGGGCGTTTTGGCCCGGAGCCGCCCGGGAGCGGGGCTGACAACCCCGCCCGCGGGAACCGCCTCGCCCCTTTCCGCCGGTGTCACCCGGCGGCGTCCTTTTCGGGCGAGATTATTCGGTATGTAACCATTATGAGGACGCTTGTCAAGGGTTCGGACACTAATTCAAGGACGCAGCTTTTGGCTTGGGTCCGCGCGTCGAAGATGTTCATGGCGGCCGATTTGCTGTATTTTGGCGCGGCCGCGCTGCGCCCGGCCTATGCGCTGATGAGGAAGAGACCACGATGACCAACGGCAGTTCGCTTTCGCTCCCTGAACTCGAAGACCGCATCGCCATTGTCCGCGACAATATCCGCCAGCTGATCGAGCAGGCGGCGGCCTTCTCGGGCGCCGCGGATGAAGACCGCAACGCCGACCGGCTGGCGGAGCAGAACGAAGAGCTGGAGCGGCTGACCAAGCAGCGCGACGCGCTGCTGAAGAAATAGTTCACCCCTCCCCGCCGCGCGGGGAGAGCGTAGGCGTCCTTCGGACGCCGTTCTTGACGTAAAGAACGCCGATGCGAAGCATCGGCTATGCGAAGCGAGGGCGAGGAGGCCCCTCCGCGATTCTGAGCTTCGTAGTTTGAGCCCAGCGGATAGGCCCCCTCACCCCGACCCTTTCCCCGCAAGCGGGGAGAAAGGAGAATGATTCACTCGGCGTGCAGGCCGGCGTCCTTTATCACCTTGCCCCAGGTCGCCATTTCGTCCTTGAAGAATTGCGCGCAATCCCCGGGCGAATTGCCGATGCCGGCATAGGCCATCGCCGCCAGCTTCGCCTTGACGTCGGGCTGCGCGAGGCCGCTGACGATCATGTCGTGCAGCCTGGCGACAATGTCCTTCGGCGTGCCTGCCGGCACAACGACCGCGGTCCAGGTCGCTCCGACCACCTCGGGGAAGCCCGCTTCCGCCATGGTGGGCACGTCGGGCAGCGTCGGCGCGCGCGCCTTGCCGGTGACGGCGAGAGCGCGCAAGGCGCCGCTCTTGATCAGCGGCACCGCCGGCGCCAGCGCGCCGAACGAGATCGGGGTGTGTCCGCCGACCGTGGCCTCGACCGCCGGCGCGCCGCCGCCGAACGGCACGTGCACGATATCGAGCTTCAAGGCATGCGCGAACAGCGAGCCGACGAGCTGCGGCGGCGTGCCGGTGCCCGGCGAGGCGAAGCTGTATTTGCCGGGATTGGCCCGGATCAGAGCGACCAGCTCCTTGACCGTGTGCGCCGGCACCGACGGGTTGACCGCCAGCACCACCGGCGTGGCGGCGGCGAGCGTCACCGCTTCAAAGTCCTTCAGCGGATCGAAGCCGGGGTGAGCGAACAGGAAGACGTTGTTGGTGAGATTGCCGCCGGTCACCAGAACGGTGTAGCCGTCCGGCGCCGACTGCGCCGCCCGCGCCGCGCCGATATTGCCGCTGGCGCCGGAAACGTTCTCGATGAAGAAATTCTTGCCGGTCTGCGCGGTGAGACTTTGCGCCAATAGCCGCGCCACCAGATCGGTCGGGCCGCCCGGCGCGAAGCCGACGATCATCTTCACCGGCCGCGCCGGCCAGATATCCGCGCGCGCAATGCTCGCAATGGTTGCGAGGCCCGCCAGGCATAAGGCCAAAGCCAGATATTTTCTCATCTGATGTCGCCTCCCCGAAGGCCGGGCATTGTTCTGGCTGTCGCCAGCGCTCGGCTCTTGTCTGGAGGCGACAATAGCAGGAAATCGCCCCGCATAGGCCAAAACCCGGCCGCCCGGGCATGATTGGGGCTCGAGCGGCCCCCAAACGACCAATTTGGGCCCTCCGGATCACGTCTGAGCGCCCGCGCAGGATTAAGAATTCGGCTTTTTCTTGGGCAGATTTTGTCCTGAATATGCCACAGAGCCGCCCATTTACCGCCGCTTAAGATTAGCATTGCATTTAGGATTGGCGTTGCATTCTTGCATCAGGGGATACCGGTTGGTGAGGCGGGACATGAGGACGACAAAACGGGGTTCACGGGCTTTCAAACGAGCAACCCGCTCTAGGCGGGCACGATGGGGAGGCGTTCCGCGGGCGCACCGCGCCGCGGCTGTCTTCTAAGCAAATCCAAAGCACGTAACGCACAGCCATGACGTTTGTGGCCGCGACGCGCTCTGGCGTCACCGCATATAACGATCGCCGTGCTGCGGCCGGCGCCGATTGCCGCCGCACCATCCGCCGCGCCGGCATCGGACTTGGCACCTTGACCGCCGCAAGCGGCACCGCCGGCGCCGTAACGCTGACCGCCGCCTGGATGATCGCCGCGGCGATCAGCAGCGCGCCGCATGTGCCGGGCCTGCCCAGCGCCCACGACAAAATTGCGCTCGCCCCGCCGAACGGCGGATTCGCCGGCAGGATGATGGCGGATCTGGATTCGCTTGCCGGCGCCGCCGCCCATCTCTCCCGCTATTCCCCCTCGCCCGCGGCGGAACGCGCCAAGGGCTCGCGGCTTGACGCCCTGTTCCGCCGCGTGCCGTTCCCGCGCGCCCGGTTCGCCGCCCTGCACGCCGACGAAGGCGCCAGAGAGGAGGCGGCGCTGGAATCGGTGGCGCCCGCGGGAAACATCGACGCATCGCCGCAGGCCCGGGCCACGCTGCCTTCGGGCTACGTCGCCGCGGCATTCGATTTGTTCGACCCGCAGCCGACGCTCGCCGCTGGGCTTGCCGCCATGCCGCCGGTCGTGGCGCAGCAGCCGCCGGCACGCCTTGCCGAACGCGCGGACGCGCCGTCGTCGGCGCGGCAATCCGGCAGTGCCCGATCCGGCAGTGGCCATGTCGCGGCGCCGCTGCAACTCGCCGATGCCGAGACCACAGCGGCATTGCCGCCGGCCGCAGCGGCGGCGCCCGCCCCGCATTCGACGTTGTCCGGTTTCCTGCGCAAGCTGTTCGGCCGCCAGCTCGCCAGCAACAATGCCGACGACGCCCCGGCCGTCGGCGACCACACCGCGATCTACGACATCGAGGCGGGCGTGGTTTATCTGCCCGACGGCGAGAAGCTCGAAGCGCATTCCGGGCTGGGGTCGATGATGGACGATCCCCGTTATGCCAACAAAAGGGGCCGCGGTCCGACCCCGCCCAATGTCTATGATCTGGCGTTGCGCGAAGGGCTGTTTCACGGCGTCCAAGCCATTCGCCTCAAACCCGTGAATGACGAAAGAATGTTCGGCCGCGCCGGCATCCTGGCGCACCCCTACATGCTGGGCCCCTCGGGCCAGTCGTTCGGCTGCGTATCGTTCAAGGACTATCCGAAGTTCCTCAAGGCCTTCGAGAAGGGCGAGTTCAACCGGCTCGTCGTGGTGCCGTCGCGCGGCGATGACCAGCGCGTCGCCGCGAACGATTGATCGACCCGGCGACATCCGGGTTTGGCCCAAGATAGCGGACTGCAACCGACGCCCCGATGCGCTCGCGGGCCGCCGATCGCGGACCGGTGGGTCCGCGCGATCGGTCGGACGAACGAACCACGCCTGATCAGTTGCCACGCCGGCTTTGGCGGTTTGATCAGGTCGGAATTTTTATATCAAGAATTCAGGCAGCAACCCGTCCGGCTTCCGTGGCGGCCTTCACTTCGTCCAGACGACCGCTATGGACGTCGTAGACGTAGCCATAGATCGGGATGGATGCCGGCACGAGCGGATGCTCGCGAATGCGCCGCACGTCCTGCACGACGCTCGCCGCTTGATTGGCGATGGTGTGCCATTTGATGAAATGCCCGGCAGCATGGCCGCCGCGGTGATGAGGATTTGACCAGGTCTTGCCATCGAACTTGGCGGTTCCGAGATCATCGTCAAGCAGATCGGCCATTACGCCGTCGGAGAACAGCTCCATGCCGCAATTGGTATGGTGAATGACAAACCACTCCGCCGTCCCTAAAAGCTTGTGGGAGATCACCAGCGAACGGATCGCGTCGTCGGTGGCCCGGCCGCCGGCGTTGCGGACGACATGGGCATCGCCCTCGGCAAGGCCGGCGTATTTCGCCGGATCGAGGCGGGCGTCCATGCAGGTGAGAATGGCGAAAGCGCGCGCCGGCGGCATCGCGAGCTTGCCCTTCTCGCCGAATGCCGAGACATAGTTTGCGTTGGCGGCAAGCACTTCATTGACGACTTTTGACATGCGGTCCTCCCATCTCGCCTTGTACAGGCTGTTGTAGGAAGAAGATCATTCAGCAATCGGCTGCGGTTGTACAGCCGCCTTGTGACGGTCAAGCCTAAGCACTTTTCGGAAAAGGAAGATGGCGGCGCAGCGTTCGCGCTATGATTTGAACCGCTCCGACGGCGGCGCGATCTCGGTGACGAGATCGCGGATCAGCGTCTTGTTGGGCAGCGGCGTCAGCGTCATTTCGCGCGGCTCGAGCCGGGCGGTGCAGGCGTAAACCGTCTCGCCGTCGAGCTGCATCATGCATTCCTTGCAGGCATTGGCGTTGATGCAGGAGTAGCGCACGGCCAGCGACGGGTCGTTGTTGACGCGAATCCAGCGCAGCCCGTCGAGCACCGACTGGCCTTCCTCGAACGGCACCTCGAAGCTCTGCCACTCTCCGGCATCGCGGGCATCGCCGCGCCGGATTTTCAGCGTCGCGATCGCAGTCATGCCATCGCCTCGGCGGGCGCGCCTGAAATCTGCAACGTGCCGTCGCGCCAGAGCACGCGCTGATGCAGCCGCCATTGCGGCGACATGTGCGGGAAATCCTCGCGCTGATGCGCGCCGCGGCTCTCGGTGCGATTGAGCGCCGATTGCGCGACGGCTTGCGCCACCGCGATCATGTTGCGCAGATCGAACCATTCCAGCCGCTGCAGGTCGAAGGCCGCGGCGGGCGCGGGCGGCCGCTCGCCGAGTTCCGCTTTGAGCGCGGCAATGCCGTTTAGCGCGCGGCGCAGTTTCGCAGCGGTGCGGAACGGCCCGACGTCGTCGGCCATGATGGCTTGCAGGCGCGCGATCATGGCCGCAGTGTTGGGCGCATCGCGACCGGGTCCAGGCGGGTCGAAAAGATCGAGCGCGGGGCGGCTGTCTTGCGGGCGCAGATGCTGCTGTCGGCCGGCGCTGGCGGCGGCGTTGCGTCCGGCGCGGCGGCCGAACACCAAGGCTTCGGTGATGGCGTTGCCGGACAGCCGGTTGGCGCCGTTGGCGCCGCCGGCCACTTCGCCCGCCACATAGAGGCCGGGCAATTCGCTCATCATGCGCGCGTCGGCCGCAACCCCGCCCATGTGATAATGCGCGATCGGCGCGACTTCGACCGGCATCCGGGTGAGATCGATGCCGTTAGTTGCGAGACGGTCGATCACCGGACCAAAGGCGTTGCGCAATGCCGCCGCGCCGCAATGCTCGAACGACAGATAGGCGCCGCCGTGCGGCGAGCCGCGGCCGGCTTCGACCTCCTTGGTGATGGCGTAGGTCGCGAGATCGCGGGTGAGCACATATTTGCCGTCCTCGTCGGAGCCGTATTTTGAGGTGAATTCTTCCTTCGCGCCGTTGAGGAGCCGGCCGCCGAGCTTATAGCGGAACGGATCCCACATGATCGGATCCATGCCGACGAGGCGCGGCGCCAAATGCCCGATCGGGAAGAACTGGACGAATTCCATGTCGATCAGCGAAGCGCCGGCGCGCAAGGCGAGCGCATAGCCGTCGCCGGCCATATTGGCCGAGGCGCTGTTGCGCCGGTAGAGCCGGGTCAGGCCGCCGGTCGCCAGCACCACCGCCTTGGCCGCGATCGCGACCGGCGCGCCGGAGCCGAGATGGTAGGCGACCGCGCCGGCGACTTCGCCGCCGGTGACCGCGAGATCGACGATGCACAGATCGCCGGCTTTGCGGATCGACGGGTTGCGCGCCAGATGCATGCGTAGCGTCTTCGACACGGCCGGCCCGGTATTGATGAAATCGACATAGACGCAGCGCGGCCGGTCATGGCCGGGCGCTTGCGTCGCGGTGATGTGCCCATCCTTGCGCGCCCAGCCGACGCCCCAGGCGTCGAGCTCGCGTATGCAGTCCGACGCCTCTTCGCAAAGGAGCTGCGCCAGGCTCTCGTCGCACAACCCGCGGCCGGCGGCGATGGTGTCGGCGTAATGAAAGCCCGGGTCATCCGGGGTCTCTTCGCCGAGCGCGGCGGCAACCGTCATCTGCGCCATGACGGTGGCGCCGCCGCGGCCAATCAGGCTGCGATCGGCCAACAGCACGCGGGTGCCGCGGCGTGCCGCTTCGATCGCCGCATACATGCCCGCGGCGCCGGAGCCGATCACCAGCACGTCGGTGTCGACGGCCATGGGTTCGGGCGCCCGCATCACGACGCCGCCGCCGGCGCGGCGAAGGCGGCGGCGAGGCGGGCGGCGAATTGCCGTTCCATCTCCTTCGCCTTGGAGCGCAGCACCGGCTGGCCGAGACTGCCGAGCTTGCCGGTCAAGGCGGCCTCGACCTCGTAGTCGATCCTGGTTTGATCGCCGAGCTCGGTCAGCCGCGTGCGCGACGTCGCGGTCAGCCGGCCAACGATGCCGAGCGGGGTGCCCTCGACCTTGGCTTCGATCTCGCGCGGCGCTTCGGCGCGCGTAACCTGGACCGTCACCTTGAACTTGAATTTCATGTAGGCGACCTTGGTCTCGAACACCGCCGCATAAGTATCGGGCGCGGTCTCGAGGAGCTCGCTGACGCCGTCGACGCAGGACGCGAAAAAGCGCGCGTCGCGCACCTTCTCGTAGACTTGCGCGCGCGGCGCGTCGACCGTCAATTCTCCGGAGAACTTCATCGTGGCTCGATCGCTCTTAGGCGCGCAGCGCCGTCAGCATGTCCTTGATATATTCGTCGGCGCTGGAAATCACGAGCATCATGGCGTGCGGCCGCAAGGCGCCGAGCATTTTCGACAGCGTCTCGTCGCTGGAAGCGGCGCCGCCGAGGATCAGCGCCGTCGTCATCACATGCTTGGCCTGGCAGGCCTCGCCGATGAGGCTCGCCGCGGCGGCGTTCTCGCCGGCGGTCGCCACCATGACGACGAGATCGGCGGTCTCGACTTCGTCGACCAGGTTCTTGGTGCGGCCGGCGAGATCGTTGAGCCAGCCGCCCATCGAAAACGGTTCGCCTTGCCGCGGCGCCCCGGAAAATGCCGAGGCGGTGAGGAACGTCGCGCGCCGCCATGGCGCGGCCGCCAAATCCTTGACGATGCCTTCGCTCGGGGCATCGAGCGCGATCACCTTGACGGCGCGGCTTTGCGAATTCGGCCGGTCAATGCGGAATTTCGCCTCCGCCGCCGAACTCATCCGGGCCAATTCGCTCTGCATGATCCGCACTCCTGACGCCACATCTGCACTATAGCCAATGGCCGAAAATATTCCATTGCGGGCTCTGTCGAGTATAACGGCGCTCCGCTCTACGGGTTCTTTGGAGGGTTAGAGAGGATCATGGCCGGCGAAGCAAAGCGCCTTGAATTGTGCTCAACCGCCGAGGTCGCGCCGGGGACCGCGATCAAGGTCGAAATCGACGATCTGGCGCTCGCGGTGTTCAACGTCGGCGGGCAGTTCTACGTCACCGACGACGCCTGTACCCACGGCCCGGGCTCGCTATCGGAGGGCGAAGTCAATGACGATGTGGTGCAATGCAACTTTCACGGCGGCGAATTCAATATCCGCACCGGCGAAGTGGTGTCGCCGCCCTGCATGGTGCCGGTGAAAATCTATCCGGTGCTGGTGATGGACGGCAAGGTGACGATCGAGGTGTGAGGCAGCGCCGAGCCGCTACGGCTATGACCTCGCCCGGCGCTACGAACTCGGCTATTATGACGTTCTGCTCATGGGAGTTAGCCGATCATCATGGTTGAGCATCCTCACATTGTTCTTGACCCGGATATCCTCGCTGGAAAGCCGGTTATTCGGGGAACCCGATTGGCGGTTGAATTCATTATCGGCCTGATGGCGGATGGATGGTCCGAATCCGATATTCTGAAAAATTATCCGGGAATTACGCATGATGATATTATCGCCTGCCTAGCCTATGCGCGCGACACACTGAGTTCGGAGAAGGTCTTTCCGAGCGCGGCCTGATATGCGCTTTCTCGCCGACGAGAATTTTCCAGGCCCAGCTATAGCGGCTCTCCGAACAGCCGGACACGATGTCACTTGGGTCAGAGAGACCAAGCCGGCCACTGCGGATCGGGAGGTGTTGGCTTGGGCGGTCCGCGAGGAACGCATCCTTCTCACATTCGACAAGGAATTCGGCGAATTGGCGGGTAAATCCGCGCTGCCCCCGAAATGCGGGGTAGTGCTTCTGCGCATGCCAATGCCGAAAGCCGGAGACACCGGGCAGCGTCTTGCAAGCTTAATAACGGCTCGCAGCGATTGGCCCGGCTATTTCTCGGTCATCGAGCCAGGTCGCGTGCGAATGCGACCGCTTGAATAGATCGAGAGGAGGCCATTGGGACGCAGCCCATCGCGCACGCGAACCAATTTGCAGTTGACGAACCCCGCCGCTCCGGCTTGTTAGCTGCCAAGAAATTCGGGGAGGACCGCCTAATGCCGAGAACCAAGCCGCCGTTCCGCGCCGACGTGGTCGGCTCGCTTCTGCGCACCGCGCCGCTGAAGGAGGCGCGCGCCAGGCGCGAAAAGGGCGAGATCGGCGCCGCCCAACTCACGGAGGTCGAGGACCGCGAGGTCGAGAAGATCATCAAGAAGCAGGAGGAGGTCGGGCTCAAGGTTGCCACCGACGGCGAGTTCCGCCGCTCGTGGTGGCATTTCGACTTCTACGGCATGCTCGACGGCGTCGAGATCCAGGAGCTCGACCACGGCATTCAATTCCAGGGCGTGCAGACGCGGCCGCGCACCCCGCGCATCACCGGCAAGCTCGGTTTCTCCAATCATCCGATGCTGGAGCATTTCAAGTTTCTCAAAGCGCATACCCGGGCGACGCCGAAAATGTGCATCCCGAGCCCGGCGACGCTGCATTTCCGCCTGGAGCCGGACGCCATCAAGACCGAGGATTATGCCGACCGCGACGCCATCTTCGACGATCTCGCCAAGACCTACCGGCAGGCGATCCGCGGCTTTTACGACATCGGCTGCCGCTACCTGCAATTCGACGACACCGCCTGGGCCTATCTGTGCTCGCAGGCCGAGCTGAAAAAGGCGCGCGAGCGCGGGCTCAACGCCGACCGCCTGCAGCAGGATTATGCCCGCGTCATCAATATGGCGCTCGAGGGCAAGCCGGCCGATATGACGGTCACGACCCATGTCTGCCGCGGCAATTTCCGCTCGACCTGGATTTCCGAAGGCGGCTACGAGCCGGTCGCCGCGATCATGCTCGGCCAGTTGCACTACGACGGCTATTTCCTGGAATACGACACCGCGCGCGCCGGCGGCTTCGAGCCGCTGCGCTTTTTGCCCAAGGGCGACAAGATCGTGGTGCTCGGCCTGGTCACCACCAAATCCGGCCAGCTGGAAAAGAAAGACGACGTCAAGCGCCGCATCGAGGAGGCGACCAAATATGCGCCGCTCGATCAGCTCTGCCTGTCGCCGCAATGCGGCTTCGCCTCGACCGAGGAAGGCAACGTGCTCGCCGAAGAGGAGCAATGGGCGAAGCTGCGCATGATCGTCGAGCTGGCCGACGAAGTGTGGCGCTGATTACTTGATCAGAGCCCGTCCCAGCCGCTTGTGAACGTGCACCATCAGCGCCATGGCGAACAGCGGCGTCGCCAGGTTGACGATCGGGATCGAGACGAAGGCGGCGATGAACAGGCCGGCGACGTAAACCGTCATGGCGTTGCGTTTGCGCAAAGCTTTGGCCTCCGCCGGCGGCCGGAAGCGCATGGCGGCAAGCTCGAAATATTCGCGGCCGAGAATGTAGGCCGTGGCAAGAAAGAAGATCACGGCGCCAAAGTCCGCGAACAGCAATAACGGCGCGGCGCACAGATAGATCAGGACCGCCAGCAGCGCCGTCTTGCCGCCCTCCCAGATCGCGAGCCACAGCGGCAGCGCCTTGCCGGGCGGATCGGCGGGATAATTGGCGCGCTCGACCTCCTCGCCGATGCGGTCGGCGAAAAAGCTCGCGACAATGGCGGTGACCGCCGGCATCAGAAACACGCCGCCGACGACGATGCCGAGGCCGGCGGCGATCGACAGGAGCCAGGCGATGACGTCGACCGGCAGATGCGCGTGCGGTCCGACCGTGGTATCCACCGACGCGCCGCCGAGGTTCACGAAATATATGATCAGTCGGTCGAGAGCGATGCCGACGACGACGATCAGCGCCAGCGCCAGCAGAATCGACTTCCACAGCACGGCGCGCAGCGGCGGCGAAAACATCTGCGTGAGCGCGTTGATGACGTCGTCGAGCATTTTTCACCCGTCATTCCGATTGAGCGAAGTGAAGGCCGGAATCATAATCTCTGCCGTTCGAAGTAGGCACTCGTCCGACGCTAATTCAAGGCTTGTGATTATGGATTCCGGGCTCGCGCTCCGCGCGCCCCGGAATGACGAGCGGTCAGGCGGCGATGACGCGGGCGTCCGCGGCCGCCGTGCCGGACTGCGGGGCGAGCGAGGCCTGCGGCGCATCGTCCGGCGTCCGCGGCAGATCGGCCCATTGCAGCGCCTTGTAGTTGAAGCCCTGCCGGATGGTCGGTTTGACGACTTCGAAAAAGGGGGAAATGTCGAAGTCGCGCGGGCAGTACAATGAGGAGTGGCGGATCTCGAGGATTTGCTCGGCGGCCTGCTGACTGCCGGCCAGCGTGATCTTCGGCAGGATCGGATAGCGCACCGCGGAAAATGCGTCCGCAATCAAGGCCGAACAGATCAGCCGCGACGGATCGCCGGAGCCGAGCGCGATCATGCGGCGGCGCCAGCGCAACGGCACCGGCAGCGGCAACAGGTAGCGCATCAGGTCGATGATGTTCTTGAGATCATAGGCGAAGCCGATGCGTTCGACGGCGTAGGCGCATACCGCCGCGCAATCGGCTTCGCTCATGCCGACCGGCCGGCAAATCCGGGTATGGAAACGACGGTATTTCGACAACGGCGCCGACACCACGCCTTCGCCGACATTGGCCTCGATCAAGACGTGCGGCTCGCCGTCCGCCGTCGCGCGGCCGGGCAACGGCCCGACATAGAGCGCCGAATGCGACCAGGTCGATTGGGTCAGGTATTTGATGACGCCGGCGATATGATTGTTGCCCTCGACCAGGAGCACGTCGCCGGGCTCAAGCGATTGGCGCAACGCATCGGGATCGCTCGGCGTGAACGGCTCATAGCCGCGGACCGGCTTCTGCAGATAATGGGCGATCAGCCGCCCCATGCCATCGAGCATCTTGCTCATGGGACCCCTGGAGCCTCCCGGCGCGCGCGGTTTTGCCGCGTCTTTTCCTCGTCCGCAACGTACGCGCAGTCCCTTGCAATTTGGTTCACGCCTCGTGCGCTCTATTGAGGGAAATCAAGCCGTGACGTTTGCCCAGCCCTCGCAGTTCGGGCAATCTGCGGCGGGCCGTAAGCGTTTTGGAAACCATGTCGGGTAAACCTCTCAAGCTCACTCGCCGTTCCTTTCTCGCCGCCTCCGCCGCGCTGGCGGCCCGTCCGGCGGCCGCCGCGACGGCGCCGTCGTCGGGCGCGGTCGACGTCGTCATCGTCGGCGCCGGCGCCGCCGGGATCGCCGCGGCGCGCCGGCTTGCCGCCGCCGGGCGGCGCTATGTGGTGATCGAGGCGACCGACCATATCGGCGGCCGTTGCGTGACCGATACCAAGAGCTTCGGCGTGCCGTTCGATCGCGGCGCGCATTGGATCTATCTGCCGGATTCCAATCCGGTGACCAAGCTGACGCCGGCAAGCGGCGTCGACATCTATCCGGCGCCGCAAAGCCAAAAGGTGCGAATCGGGCTCCGTTACGCCCGCGAGGGCGAGCTTGAGGATTTCCTCACGGCCCAGGTGCACGCCACGCGCGCAATCGACGAGGTGGCGCGCAAGGCCGACATTCCCTGCGTGCAGGGCATGCCGCCCGATCTCGGCGACTGGCGCCCGACCGTCGACTTCGTGCTCGGGCCCTATTTTTGCGCCAAGGATTTGGCGCAGGTGTCGTCGTTCGATTTTGCCCACGCCCGCGAGCGCAATGTGGCGGCGTTCTGCAAGCAGGGCTTCGGCGCGCTCGTCGGCGCGCTCGGCCAGGGTCTCAATATTCATCTGGCAACGCCGGCGACGAGCGTCGACACCAGGAGGGGCATCACGGTGGAAACCGCCAGGGGCGCGATCGCCGCGCGCGCGGCGATCGTCACCGTGCCGACCAATGTCGTCTCCTCTGGCGGTCTCAAGTTCAATCCGGAGCTCGGCCATCATCAGATCGATGCCTTCGGCCGCATGTCGCTCGGCAGCTACGATCACATTGCGATCGAACTGCGTGGCAATCCGTTGGGCCTCGAAAGCGACGACCTGGTGCTGCAAAAATCGACGGATACGCGCACCGCGGCGATGCTCGCCAACGTCTCGGGCACCGAGCTTTGCCTGATCGACGTCGGCGGCGCGTTCGGCCGCGATCTTTCGGCGCAAGGCGAGGCCGCGATGATCGACTTCGCCGTCAATTGGCTGGCCGGGCTTTACGGCTCGGAAGTCAAAAGCGCGATCGGCCGCAAACATGCCACGCGCTGGGATGCCGACCCCTATGCGCTCGGCGCCTGGTCGGCCGCCGTGCCCGGCAGCCAGTTCGCGCGCCGGCAATTGCTCGAGCCGGTCGCCGATAATGTCTGGTATGCCGGCGAGGCGGCGCACGAAACGTTATGGGGCACCGTAGGCGGCGCCTGGGAATCCGGCGAACGCGCCGCCGATGCGGTGCTGCACCAGATCGGTCCGGTCAAAGTGGGCGCGCCGGTGGAAGCGGAGGCGAAGCCGAAGCACAAGCCGCTTCGCAGGCGCGCCGAACGCCGCGTGCCGCGCCATGAGGCCCGTCCTGAAGGCGAGCCGCACTATTACGGCGGCACGCCCAGCATCATTGCGCCGGAGCGGTAACACCATGCCTCCGATACACAAGACGAACCGCTCTACTGAAGCAGCTGAGGATGCAGGTACTGCACGCCTCGTGGCTCGCGCGCGCCGCGAGGTCTCGGCCGGGGCACCATTACTGTCGAAACACGCGGTCGATTGTTTGGCGAAGAGAAAACGGCCGATGTGGGCACGACGCAAACAGGCCCGTCAACGCTGATATTCACGCCCGCAGCACGCCGCCGGTGCGCTTACTTACTTCGGCGACGATTTTGCCCGCCAGCGCCTCGATCTCGGCATCGGTCATGGTCTTGTCGCGCGGCTGGATGGTCACAGCGATGGCGATCGATTTCTTGCCGGGCTCGATGCCCTGGCCCTCGTAAATGTCGAACACGCTAACGCCTGTGATCAGCTTGCGGTCGGCGGACTGTGCCGCGCGCAGGATATCGGCGGCTTTGACGTTGCGCTCGACCACGAAGGCGAAATCGCGCTCGACCGGCTGGAACGGCGACAGGTCGAGCGCGGGCTTGGCGCGGGTGGCTTTCGCCTTCGGCTCGGGGATGCGCTCGAGGATCACCTCGAAGCCGACCAGCGGACCCTCGGCATCGAGCGCGCCCAGCGCGTTCGGATGCAATTCGCCGAAATGGCCGAGCACGTTCTGCGGCCCGATCTGGATCGTTCCGGAGCGCCCGGGGTGAAACCAGGCCGGTCCGCCGGGCACCACCTGCAGGGCCTGCGGCGAGGCCCCGGCCGCGGCGAGCACCGCGAGCGCATCGGCTTTGGCGTCGAAGGCATCGACCGCGTTGCTGAGATCGCGCTTCGACCAGTGCCGGCCGATGCCTGACGGCTTGGCCAGAGCGCGCCGGATGGCGGCGGCGGCGGTGAGCTGATTCTCCGGCCGATCGCCGCGGAATACTTGCCCGACTTCGAACAGGCCGACGTCGGGAAAGCCGCGGTCGGCGTTCTTCTGCGCGGCGGCAATGAGCCCGGGAATGAGGCTCGGCCGCATGTCGGAAAGATCCGCCGCGATTGGATTGGCAAGCTTGAGCTCCGGCTTGCCGCCGCTGAACAGCTCCGCGGGTTTCGCCGCGATGAACGACCACGTCACCGCCTCGACCAGATTGCGCGCAGCGAGCGCGCGCTTTGACTTGCGGGTGCGCAGCTGGATGGGCGTGAGCACCGGCTTGCGCGGGGACTCGCCGCGAGGAAACGGCGTCGGCGGCACGCGGTCGACGCCGACGACGCGCACCACCTCCTCGACGATATCGGCCTGGCCTTCGATATCGGGCCGCCACGACGGCACCGCGATCTTCACGCGCTCGCCTTGCCCGGCGACGAAAAAGCCGAGGCGTTCGAGCACGCGGCGCAATTCGGTAAGCGGCACGTCGAGCCCGGCGAGCCGCTCGAGCTCGGACTGCGGAAAATCGATGACGCGCTCCAGCGGTTCGGCGCTGCCGGCGACGACGATCTCGGACGGCACGCCGCCGCAAAGCTCCAGCACCATCTGCGTCGCGAGCTCCAGGCCCGGCAGCATGAAGGCCGGATCGACGCCGCGCTCGAAGCGGTAGCGGGCGTCGGAATTGACGCCGAGCCGGCGGCCGGTCTGGGCGATGTTCATCGGCTCCCACAGCGCGGACTCGACCAGAACGTCGGTGGTCGTTTCCGAGCAGCCGGTCGCCTCACCGCCCATGATGCCGGCGAGCGATTCGACGCCGGCCTCGTCGGCGATGACGCACATGGTGTCGTCGAGCGCGTAGGTCTTGCCGTCGAGCGCCAGCAGCGTTTCGCCGAGCCGCGCGCGCCGCACCGTGAGATTACCGCGCACTTTGGCGGCATCGAAGACGTGCAGCGGCCGGCCGCGGTCATAAGTGATGAAATTGGTGGTATCGACCAGTGCGTTGATCGGGCGCAGCCCGATCGCGATCAGCCGCTTCTGCAGCCATTCCGGCGACGGCCCGTTCTTGACGCCGCGAATGAGGCGCAGCCCGAAGGCCGGGCACAGCGACAGCGTCGCGCCGAAGTCGAGCGCCACCTGCACCGGGCAGGCAAACGCGCCTTTGATTTGCTTGATCCCCGGATCGATGAACTTGCCCATATCGGCGGCGGCAAGGTCGCGCGCGATGCCGTGCACGCCGGTGGCGTCGCCGCGGTTCGGCGTCAGGTTGATCTCGATGACCGGATCGTCGAGCCCGGCATATTTGGCATAAGGCTCGCCGACCGGCGCATCGTCGGGCAGATCGATGATGCCCTCGTGATTGTCGGAGATTTGCAGCTCGAACTCGGACACCAGCATGCCGCGGCTCTCGACATCGCGGATCTTGCCGACGCCGAGCGTGATGTTCTTGCCGGGGATGAAAGCGCCGGGCGGCGCGAACACGCTCTTCATGCCGGTGCGGGCGTTCGGCGCGCCGCACACCACCTGGACCGGATCGCCGGCGCCGGCATCGACCATGCAGACTCTGAGACGATCGGCATTCGGATGCTGCCTGGCATCCACCACGCGCGCGATCACGAAGGGCGCGAATTGCTTTCCCTTGTCCTCGATGCGCTCGACTTCAAGCCCGATCATGGTGAGCTTGTCGGCGAGCGCGCCGAGCGGCTGATCGGTGTCGAGGTGCTCCTTGAGCCAGGCGAGGGTGAATTTCATCATGGGCGGGCACGGGCAATCAATTGAGCCGCAAGAAATAAACGATCCTCAGCACTAAGGCTGTCGATCTGAGATATGGCTTGCCTTGCCAGCTCTATGAGGTCGCGAGTTTCGTCCCGCCCGAGCATTTTGGCAGGGCCGATAGGGAATGGTGATGGATCATAGTCAGCCCAGTGACGACGCTCTTGGAGCAGAATAAACGTCTCTCCGATGAACGCGATGTGGCGACCGCGTGTAGCTGATAGCCTTCTGAAGACGTCCTTAGCTTTGCCGTGATCCATTGTCCGATAAATTGGGGAATAAACTTCCCAAGGCGCTGAATAGGTGACGAGGCGGTTAGCGCATAATCGAGCCAATGCGTGAAAGAGAGCATAGTACGCACTGGAAATCGCGCGCCGCAACGAGGCTTGCCGCGGTTTTCCCTCGTCTAGCTGCGCGAGCCGCGCTGCTATATCCAAGAGATCTTCATGCATCATGGCGAAGACACCGCCGATTTTTCCTCCTCTGGACGCAAATCGTCGGGCCGTCGGATGTACAGATATGACAAACGTTCATCGCCAGCTTTTTTCATCACCTCAGCAATAGCCAAGTTAGCCGAGCCTGAAATATCACCCGGCATTGGAACTGGACCGGCATGCTCCGGTAAGACTGCGGTGACGAATAGTGCGGATTTGCCGTCGTGATCAAATCCTTCTTCGAGCTCGATGTGATCGAGACCATAAGAGCCAAGCGCTTTTCTCAAAGCCTCTTCGACGTCGTTGGACGCAACCTTCAGCATTTGGTCCTCCGTTCAATTGCCATCTCGCCCTCCCTGCCTCCCCCGCAAAGCGGGGGAGGGAATTATTACGGGCTCAATCCGCCCGCCAGGGTCGGGAAATCGAGCGGGCGGAAGCCGTAGTGGTTGAGCCAGCGCACGTCGGCCTCGAAGAAGGCGCGCAGGTCCGGCATGCCGTATTTGAGCATGGCGACGCGATCGATCCCCATGCCCCAGGCAAAGCCCTGATATTCGTCGGGGTCGAGCCCGCAATTTCTCATCACGTTCGGATGCACCATGCCGCAGCCGAGGATTTCCAGCCAATCGCTGCCCTCGCCGAAGCGGATTTCGCCTTTGTCGCGGCGGCACTGAATGTCGACCTCGAGCGACGGCTCGGTGAACGGAAAGAACGACGGCCGGAAGCGCATGCCGACGCGGTCGACCTCGAAGAAGGCCTTGCAGAATTCCTCGAGAATCCATTTCAGATGGCCGAGGTGCGAGTGCTTATCGATGACCAGGCCCTCGATCTGGTGGAACATCGGCGTGTGCGTCTGATCGCTATCGCAGCGATAGGTGCGGCCGGGGATGATGACGCGGATCGGCGGTTTTTGCGTCAGCATGGTGCGCACCTGCACCGGCGAAGTGTGGGTGCGCAACAGCAGCCGCGATCCGTCCGGCTTCGGATTGAAGAAGAACGTGTCGTGCATCGCCCGCGCCGGATGGTCGGGCGGGAAATTCAGCTTGGTGAAGTTGTAATCGTCGGTCTCGATGTCGGGACCTTCGGCGACGGCGAAGCCCATATCGGCGAAGATCGCCGTCAACTCGTCGATGACCTGCGTGATCGGATGGACGCGGCCGATCTCGAACGGCGCTTCGCGCACCGGCAGCGTGACGTCGACGCTTTCGCTGTTGAGCCGCTCGGTCAGCGCCGCATCCTTGAGCGCCTCACGGCGCCCGGCGAGCGCGGCATTGACATGATCCTTGAGCCCGTTGATGAGCGGACCTTGGCTCTTGCGCTCCTCCGGGGCCAGCGTGCCGAGCGTTTTCAAAAGCGCGGTGATCGAGCCGCTCTTGCCGAGCGCGGCGACCCGCACCGCCTCCAGCGCCGCTTCGTCGCCGGCGGCCGCGACCGCGGCGAGGATGTCCTGTTCGAGCTGCGCAGTGTCGGCCATCGTCGTTGCTCCCGGCGCTCAATCCGGCATGAACGGCAAATCGGTATCGCTCGGCCGGCCGCCGGCTTGCGTCAGCATACCGTGCACCTGGCCGCGATGGTGGGTCTGGTGATTGAACATATGCGTGACCAGCACCCAGCGCGGCCGCGTCCATTCACGCTTGGTCGCTCCCGAATAGTAGGTCTGATCGGCGGCAAGCCAAGCGTCATCGACGCCGTCGGCCCAATCGAGAATCTTGGCATCGAACGCGGCCCGCTCGGATTTCAGATCCCGCCAATCCGCGATCATCGACACCGACTCCGGAATGCCGCCAGTCGGCCGCGGCAGGTCGGTGAAGCGGCCCATCCAACTTTTGTCGCCCCAGAGAATATGATTTAACGTCTTATGGATCGAGCCGAACCAAGCACCGCGCTCCTTGCAGCGCTCGGCATCCGACAACGTATCGGCGACGCCGTACAGATTTTCGTTCTGCCAGCGATTGTAGCGCGCCATGCGCTGCACATAAGCGCGGTCGATCATGACACGCTCACGCGGCGAGCGCGGATTTCGCTTGTCCGACGATGGCCTCGAAAGCCGCCGGCTCCGTGATGGCGAGATCGGACAGCACCTTGCGATCGACGGTGATGCCGGCCTTGGCCAGTCCGGCGATGAAGCGGCTGTAATTGAGCCCGAACGGCCGCACCGCCGCGTTGAGGCGCTGGATCCACAGCGCGCGGAAGGTGCGCTTGCGTCGCTTGCGGTCGCGGAAGGCATATTGGTTGGCCTTCTCGACCGCCTGCTTGGCGATACGGATGGTGTTCTTGCGGCGGCCGTAATAGCCCTTGGCCGCCTTGAGCACCTTTTTGTGCTTGGCGTGTGAGGTGACGCCGCGCTTGACGCGAGCCATGATCGATCTCCTCTCGTCCCCACCGGTCATTCCCGCGCAAGCGGGAATCCAGGGGTCATTGCTTTCGAATTCATTTCACTCTGGGTCCCCGCCTTCGCGGGGACGAGCGGCTTGCAATCCGGCGATCAGCCGTTCGGCAAGAAATACTTTTTGATGTTGTCGCCGTCGGTCTTGAACAGCACGGCGGTGCCACGCAGCTGGCGGATCTGCTTCTTGGTGCGCTTGATCATGCCGTGGCGCTTGCGCGAATGCGCATAGAGGACCTTGCCGCCGCCGGTCACCTTGAAGCGCTTTTTGGCGCCCGATTTGGTCTTGATCTTGGGCATTTGGCTCTCCTTTGACGGGGCTTTCGGGCATGACGCCCGGCCCAGCCGCTGATGCTCGAAAATGAGCTGATTGTGCGTGAGCACGTCGCACCGCCACGGCAGCCCTAATCAGCCGGGCGGCGAGAGGGCGGGGTTATGGCAGAGGCCGCGGAGGAACGCAACATGTTGACGCCAATCGCGAAAGATCGCGGCGCCGGCCCGGCCCAACAGTGCTGTCGCCTCAGCGCGACGCCAGCACCATGACCATTGGCGTCACTAACGCGGCGCCAACACCATGACCACCTGGCGGCCTTCGAAGCGCGGTTCCTGCTCGATCTTGGCGATTTTGATGGTGTCGCCCTTGACCCGGTCGAGGAGCCTATAGCCAAGCTCCTGGTGCGCCATTTCGCGGCCGCGGAACCGCAACGTCACCTTGACCTTGTCGCCTTCCTCGAAAAACCGCTGCATCGAGCGCATTTTCACGTCGTAATCGTGATCGTCGATCATCGGGCGGAGCTTGATCTCCTTGATCTCGACGACCTTCTGCTTCTTGCGCGCCTCGGCGGCTTTCTTCTGCGCCTGATATTTGTATTTGCCGTAGTCGAGAATCTTGCAGACCGGCGGGACCGAATTCGGTGCGATCTCCACCAGATCGAGCCCGGCCTCCTGCGCCATGGCGATGGCGGCGCCGATTTCTGTGACGCCCTTGTTGGCGCCGTCTTTGTCGATGAGTTGGACCTCGCGAACGCGGATCTCCTCGTTGATGCGCGGCCCCTCCTTGGCGGCGGGCTGCGGCAGTCTGATGGGGCGACGAATGGGCCTTGTCTCCTTTGAATCGTTGCTGTGAGGCGCAGAGGATCGAGAGTTTTTCGGTTCAAGTCAACGCCAATGCGCGGTGGCGCTGCCCGGATAGGCCATGACCGCATCATGATTTATGTTCGGTTGCCGCAAGTTGCGAGTATTGAACCGCCATTGACTCACCATGGACGACAATGAACGATAACGGCCTGAAATTCCTGCATATTGGCGAGGGGACCAAGCGGCGCGCCATCGCCGTGCGGGTGCAGGACGGCGCGTCCCCGGGCCTGTTCTGGCTCGGCGGCTATAAATCCGACATGAAGGGCGCCAAGGCGCAGGCGCTCGCCGACTGGGCCATGCGGCAGCATCGCGCCTGCGTGCGGTTCGACTATTCGGGCCACGGCGAATCCGGGGGCGCCTTCACCGATGGCACGATCGGCCGCTGGCTCGCCGAAAGCGTGAGCGTTTTCGACGCCTGTAGCCGCGGCCCGCAGATCCTGGTCGGCTCGTCGATGGGCGGCTGGATCGCGCTCCTTCTGGTGCGCGCCCTGCAGCGCCGGCGCGCAGTTGCGGCGGCGCCCGTGGAACCGCCGGCCAGCGTCGCCGGCCTGGTGCTGGTGGCGCCGGCGGTGGATTTCACCGAAGAATTGATGTGGAACCGCTTCACGCCCGAGATCAAGCACGAGCTTGCCGAGACCGGCGTCTGGACGCGGCCGTCGCAAT
Source organism: uncultured Alphaproteobacteria bacterium (assembly GCA_963791925.1). Taxonomy (GTDB): domain Bacteria; phylum Pseudomonadota; class Alphaproteobacteria; order Rhizobiales; family Xanthobacteraceae; genus BOG-931. The sequence goes on from CAWBUA010000001.1 coordinate 631,097, forward strand.
ACTCGCCGGAACCTTATCTCGTCACCCGGCAATTGATCGAGGAAGGCCGCAATCACCTTCTGCTCGGCGGCATGATCGAATGCGGCTGTCCGGTACGCATCCTGCAAGGCGTCGCCGACCCCGACGTGCCGTGGCAGCACGCCAAGGCGCTGGTGGCGCGGCTCGCCTGCGACGACGTGGTGCTCACGCTGGTCAAGGACGGCGATCATCGGCTGTCGCGGCCGGAGGACATCGAACGGCTGATCCAGGCCGTCGCGGAGTTTTAGGCGGACCCGGCAGCCGCCGCCGTCTCCATTTGCTCGAACGCCACGCCGAGCAGGTCGGCGGTGCGCCAGACCACGCGGCAAGGGCGGCGGGTGCGACCGAGCTCGAAAGTCAATTCGAAGTATTCCGGCACGCCATAGGTGTTGGCCAATTTGAGGCAGGCGCCGCCGGACGTGATGTTCTGCACGGTGCAGTGAATGACCGAGGCACGCCGTGGCGCAATGATCTTGGCGTTGCGCCGCACCTTGGTACGCTGCACCGTCCGGCGATCCGTTCCGTCTTCATCGTCCAAGCTCATCATCACCAGCGATCTAGCCGTTAAGCGTTACCGATCGTCGAATGGCAGGCGAAGTCAAAGGTTAACGTCGGCGTGCCCCATATTATTGCGGGGCCCCACTAACGCTCCGTTGACCCTGAATCCTGTGCGCGCTCTTGCTTCGCCGCGCCGCCGACGGCAAAGCTGCCGACGGCACGACGGTACGTCTCATCAGGCCGGCACCAGACAGGATCCGCATGAGTGAATTTCAAGGCAAAGTGGCGCTCGTCACCGGCGCCACCTCGGGCATCGGCCGTGCCACCGCGGTCGCTTTCGGCAAGCATGGGGTGAGGGTCGTCGCCACCGGACGCCGCGCCAAAGAAGGTGGCGAGACGCTCGATCTGATCCGGGCCGGCGGCGGCGACGGAATTTTTCTTCCGCTCGATATTGCCGTCGAAAGCGGCGTCGCGGGCGTCATCGGCGAGGTCGTGTCCCGCTTCGGCCGGCTCGACTGCGCGGCCAATTGCGCCGGCAACGACATCGCCAAGGCGCTCACGGAATTCTCCGAAGCCGACTACGATGCGATCTTCGATCCCAATGTCAGGGGGCTGTTCTTCTGCCTCAAGCACGAGATCTTGGCGATGCGCGGCACGGGCGGCGCCATCGTCAATGTTGGATCGGTGGCGGCGCAAATGACCGATCTGGGCAACAGCCTCTACAATGCCAGCAAGAGCGCGGCGCGTTCGCTGACGCGGACCGCGGCCACCGAAGCCGCAAAGTATCGCATTCGCGTCAACGAGGTCGCGCCCGGGCCGACCAAGACGCCGATGCTCGAAGGCTTCTTGCGCAAAGCCGCCGACGCCGGCTCGGCCTTCAACACCCAATCCATCGTGGCGAACATTGCGCTCGGCCGGATCGGCGCGCCCGAAGAGATCGCCGAGGCAGTGCTGTTTCTCTGCTCGGACCGTTCCGCCTACACCACCGGCGCGTCGTTGACCGTGGACGGCGGCTTCCTGCTCGGCTAGGCGGCACCGCGAACGCGGAGGTCGGCGCCGGCCTTGGCGTCATTCATTTCGCCGAGACCGTCTCCACGTAACGCGAATAGAACATCGCCAGCCGCTGCCGCCACATGTCGGTGAATGCGCCGGAGGTCAGATTGTCCACCGACTTGTAAAGCCGTTTGATGCTGGGCAGCGTGTTTCCCCAAATGGCGCGCTTGCACCATTTTTCACCCTTGTCGTGGCCTTCGTCGGTCGCGCACATCGACTGCCAGGCGATGCGATCGGGATGGCTCAGGTGCTGCGCCGCGCCTTGCCAGCCCTGCTGATGAATCAAATAAAGGTCGAACGGAGACGGCTTGATGTGGGTGTCGATTTCGAACAAGGCGGCCTCGGTGGCAAATTTGTAGGCGGCGGCGACGGCATTGTCGCGCGCATTGATGATGTCGCCGGAACCGAACTCGGCGAACTCGTACTTGCTGAGCTGGAACAGGCCGATATAGGAGCCGGTGCGCTCCTTGGGATCGAAGTCGGATTCGATCTTGGCGACCGCCTTCATGAAAGTGAAATCCAGACCGAAGGCCCTGGAAGCGAGCTTGATCTCGTCGACGGGCGTTCCGACCGGGATGTCGGCGAGCGATTGCAGAACGGTCTCCGCCGGGCTTTTGGCGGGTGGAACTTCGGAATAGGCGTAATCGGCGAGGTAGGAGAGATCCTTGGGGCGCGGGGTCAAGTCGAACGAACGAGCTGCCTGCGCCGCCGCCTGTTCCACTTGTGAAAATACCGCGGCGATATTTTCCGGAGGCGGCAGCTCTTCGTTGCCGCGCTGGAACGGATTTGATTGAACGATATCGGCATCGGAGCGCTCGTGCAGCGTCGCCGGAAAGACGGCAACCGCGCAGAGAAATCCTGCGAAGAGCAGAATCGTCCTGGCCGTCGTCCAAAGCCCGCGCCAACTCATTCCCCTTCCCCGACGAAGACCCAATCTAACACAGGTCCGGCATCCCGCAGCGCGAGGATAAGCCTCCGTCGCGCGGCCAAACTATGTCGTTAACGGAACAAAGTTAAGAAACGCGGCGGGGGACCGGTCCGGGCCGGCCCGGCCCCCATCAAAAATGGAGCGCCACAGCCGATGAAGATGGCACTACTGCTTCGCCGTGGCGCTATGATGTTGCAGCCGAAGCTGCGATCACGACGACGATGACGCGCGTCGGTTGCCATCGGTACGCGCCAAGATTCGGGTTGAGGCGATCGAGCGCATGGCATATTATGCCAATGGGTCGCTTTCGAATAACCTGAGAGGGTGCCAATGCCCACCAGAAATGTCGTGCTGACGGAGCGCCAGGAAGAGCTCCTCGAGATCCTCGTCAAGTCTGGCCGCTACCAAAATGCCAGCGAAGTGCTGCGCGATGGGTTGCGGCTCGTGGAGCAGCGCGAGGCGGAGGATGCAGGCAAGCTGAAGGCCCTGCGGGCGGCGGCTCGCGCCGGTATCGGGGCGCTGGATCGGGGAGACTTCAAAGAATTTGAGACTGTCGAGGAACTGCAAACCTATTTGAATGACCTTTCGGAGAAGGTCATCTCCCGAACCGCCGAATAGAGTCCTCATGGCCGAGCGGAGATGGCGCGTTCGTCTTGGCGCTGCGGCGGAAGTCGACTTTGCCAACATCCTCAAATGGACCACCGAGAATTTCGGCGCGCGACAGTCGCGCGTTTATCGGGACACCCTTGTTCAGGCGATTGGCGAACTCGCCGAGGGTCCCGATGTCGCCGGCTCCAAGGCCCGGGACGAGATCATGGCAGGCCTTCGCACGCTCCACGTAGCGCGGCGCGGTCGTCGCGGAAGCCATTTCGTGATGTACCGGGCCGCGCCGAACAGCACGATCGAGGTCGTGCGCATCCTCCACGACAGAATGGACCTTCAGCGCTACGTCCCATCTGCCCCCGACGAGAGCACCGAATAGAGCTGTAGCATCACAGGGAACGCCAGCGCGCGTCTGGATGCGCCAGCGTGCTCTGGCGTAGACTTGGAGGTGGCGCGCCCGAGGGGATTCGAACCTCTGACCTTTGCCTTCGGAGGGCAACGCTCTATCCAGCTGAGCTACGGGCGCGTTCGTTCAAGTAAATAGCGAAACGCGGGCGCCGCGGCAACGGCGGCTTGCCGCTCGCATATTCGGCCCTTAGTCTTAATCCGAGCAGGGAGAAGCCCGATGTCACAGCTTGCCGAAAAGGCGGAACGGCGGGAGCCGAAAGCGGCCCAGATCAAGGACGCCGCGTTCAAATGGGACGATCCGCTCGATCTCGAAGGCGAATTGACCGAGGAAGAGCGCATGGTGCGCGATACCGCGCGCGACTATGCGCAGGAGAAGCTGTTTCCGCGCGTGCTCGAGGCCAATCGCCAAGGCACCTTCAACCCCGCGATCATCCGGGAGATGGGCGAGCTCGGGCTGATCGGCTCGACCATTCCGCAGGAATACGGCGGCGCCGGGCTCGGCTACGTCTCCTACGGCCTGATCGCGCGCGAGATCGAGCGCGTCGATTCCGGCTTCCGCTCCTTGGCCTCGGTGCAGTCGTCATTGGTCATGCACCCGATCTATGCCTATGGCAGCGAGGCGCAGCGCCGCAAATATCTGCCCAAGCTCGCGACCGGCGAGCTGGTCGGCTGCTTTGGCCTGACCGAGCCCGACCATGGCTCCGATCCCGGCTCGATGGTGACGCGCGCCGAGAAAGTGCCGGGCGGTTACAGTCTCACCGGCGCCAAAACCTGGATCACCAACGCGCCGGTCGCGGACGTCGCCGTGGTCTGGGCCAAGCTCGACGGCAAGATCCGCGGCTTTCTGGTCGAGCGCGGCACCAAGGGCCTGTCGACGCCGAAGATCGAGGGCAAGCTCAGCCTGCGCGCCTCGATCACCGGCGAGCTGGTGCTCGACGGCGCGGTGGTGCCGGACGAGAACATTCTGCCCAACGTCTCCGGTCTCGCCGGTCCGTTCGGCTGCCTCAACGTGGCGCGCACCGGCATCGCCTGGGGCGCGATCGGCGCCGCGGAATTCTGCTGGCACCGCGCCCGCGATTACGCGCTCAACCGCAAGCAATTCGGCCGGCCGCTCGCCGCCAACCAGTTGGTGCAGAAGAAGCTCGCCGACATGCAGACCGAAATCACGCTCGGCCTGCACGCGGCGCTGCGGCTCTGCCGCATGATCGACGCCGGCACCGCGTCGCCACCGGCGATATCGCTGCTCAAGCGCAACAATTGCGGCAAGGCGCTCGACGTCGCCCGCCTCGCCCGCGACATCCACGGCGGCAACGGCATCGCCGAGGAATATCACGTCATGCGCGTGCTCTGTAACCTGGAGACCGTCAACACCTACGAAGGTACCCACGACATCCACGCCCTGGTGCTCGGCCGGGCGCAGACCGGGATTCAGGCGTTTTTCTGAGCCGCGGCGACGGACACACGTCCGCGCGGTACCGCGCAATACACGCAATACACAATGTCATACACGGGGAGTAGCGAGGGGGGATTGCCGCAACAACGCGAGGAGATATCGCATGCGCCTGCCTCTCATTCCACCCGCCGAACTGACCCCCGAACAGCGTCCGCTTTACGACGACATGAAAGCCGGCATCGAGAAGAACTTTTCCGGCTTCAAAACCATCGCCGAGAACGGCGCGTTGATCGGGCCGTGGAATCCCTGGCTGCATGAGCCTAAATTCGGCAAGCCGATCTGGGACCTGACGCTGGCGCTCTCGGTCTCGCCGTCACTGCCGCGGCCGGTGCGGGAAGTCGCGATCCTCGCCACCGGCGCGGCGTTTCATTCGGCTTACGAGCTTTACGCTCATGTCATCGCCGGCGAGAGCCGCGGTCTGTCCGATGACAAGCTCGCCACCATCGTCTCGGGGCAACGTCCGGCCGACCTGACGGACGAAGAAGGCGTCGCTTACGACGTTGCCTCCTCGTTGCTGCATCACGGCACCCTGCCGGAATTGAGCTACCGTGCCGCGGTCAAGGCCTTCGGCGTGCACGGCGCCGCCGAATTGATCTATCTGGTCGGCCTCTATTGTCTGGTCTCGGTGACGCTGAACGGCTTCAACGTGCCGGTGCCGGAGACCGAAGCCGACTGAGCGGTCCAGATGGTGGACGATCTCTATAATCTGCAGCGCTTCGTCGACGCCCAGGCGCCGGTCTATCAGCGCGTCGTTGCGGAGCTGCGGAGCGGCCGCAAAACCAGCCACTGGATGTGGTTCATCTTCCCGCAGATCAAAGGGCTCGGCTCGAGCGCGATGGCGCAGAAATTCGCCATCGCCTCGCGCGCGGAGGCGCAGGCTTATCTGGACCATCCGTTATTGGCGGCGCGGCTGCGGGAATGCACGCGGCTTGTCACCGCCGTGGAGGGACGCGCCATCGAGGAGATTCTCGGCTATCCCGACGATCTCAAGTTCCGTTCGTCGATGACGCTGTTTGCCGCCGTGGCGGCGGACAACAGGGATTTTGTTGACGCGCTGGACAAGTTTTACGGGGGCAAAGCCGATCCGGCGACGCTGGAGCGGCTTTAGGCCCTACTGCCCGTTGAGCGACGAGATCGCCACATTTACCGTGCCGTCGGCGTCGGCGATGACGCGCAGCGTGTTGGCGTCGTAGGCAATGCCGTTGAGCCGCAGATCGTTGACGGCGGCGTTCGCGGAGAGGCCCGGCGCCTGCTGCGCCAACTGGCCGACTGCGGCGGCAAGCCGCTTCTTGGCGTCGGCGGCGAACGGTTTCAGATCGATCACCGCTTTTTCGGCCAGCGTCTTCTGCAGATAAGGCACCGCGGCCTGCGCCGCCGCACCCAGTAGCCCGAAAGCCGCCTGCGACTGCACATCAAGAGTGACGTCGGTGAAGCGCAGGATCTGCTGCGCTTGGTCGAGCGCCGGCCTGCCCCAGACATAGATCGTGGCATCGGCGCCGACGCCGAAGAAGCCGCTCTTCTTCACGTGCACGAAGAGCGAGATCAAGAGCCGGTCGCCGGAAGCCGCGATGCTTGCCTGCTTGACGGTGACGGCGAAAGCGCCGGAGCCATCTTCAGGGAAAGTCTTGCCGGCGAATTGCGTCTCCAGGAGCCGGCTCAGTTCCGGAAACGGAATATCGATCGGCACGGCGATGCGGACGCCGCCGGGATTCGATTGCGGCACCAGATCGAGCGTTCGCGGGAACGGACAATCCGGATGGGTCTGCATCGGCACGATGCGGGTCTGCGCCTGGACGCCGACCAACAGCGTCACCGCCTGGCCGTCGATCTGCGGCTGCGCCGCGATGGCGCGAACCGGACGGACTTCGAGCCAGAGATTGGGCATGGCCTGCTCGCTTTTCTGCCCGGCCGCGCCGAGCGGGATCGAATTGCACAGCTTGGTCCATTCGTTGCGCGCGGCGTTCTCGATGAACGGATCGTTGCGCAGATAGGCCTCAAGCGCGCTGGTCTGGTCGTGCACGAGCTTGTCCAGCACCGGCCGCACCGCATTGCCGACGCTGAGCTTCAATCCGCCGATGGGCAGAACGACGTCGACGACGTTGACCTGGGCGGCAAGGTTCGGCGCCAGCCGCCAGTTCGGCGCGATGGTCGGCCGCGACGCGGTGGTCACCGTGCCCTGGATATCGGTGTGCTGATCGAACGCCTTACCGGCGAAATTCTCGACCTGCTGGCCGATGCTGCCGCCGATCAAGCCGCCGAGCGTATTGCCAACGGTGCCGACGCTTGTGCCGACGGCGCCGGAGACGGTGCCGAGCGCTTCGAATTGGCCCTGGAGCGGCGCGGTGACGACCAGAACGCCGGGCTGGCCGGCGACTTGCAGCGGGCCGCGGTTCACGGTGAATGTCAGCTGGGCGTTGGACAAAAGCTTCGACACCGGATTTTGCGGCTTGCCGGAGAGTTCGCGCGGCGCCTGAGCATCGAGCGCCTGCTGAATCGCGGAGAGCGCGATGACGGTCGGGGCCAGCACAGTCGAGGTGCCGGTCAAGGGCGGCAGCGGCGGCACCGCTTGGAGCGCCGGCCGGTTCTGCCGCACCGCGGGCGCGGTCGGCCACAGCACGTCCATGATGAGGGTGGCGCCGACGAAAGCGACGACCACGACCAGGGCGCCGACAATGATGCTGCGGATGCGCATGGCCTACTCGTTTCAGCTCTCGCAAGATTTCATACTACAAGTTGCCGTAGGCTACATGCGGCGGCATTGTCGCGGCTCTGGCGCCCGGCGCCGGAAAAGCCTAGATAAGGGCCTCCCCGCCAGCAAGGAGCGTTGCATGGCCCCGCGCCAGATGAAAATGCCTGCGAAGAACGATTTGGAAAAAGACAAGGCCGCCGACGAAGTGTTCTCGCAACAGAAGCGCCCGGAGCGCGGCCGCTATCTGCTCCAGGTCGACCGCCAGACCAAAGGCTCCTACACGACGGCGGAAGCCGCGCAGTCGGCGGCGCTGGCAATCAAGAAGGGCTACCCGATCGTACAGGTGTCGGTCTACGACAGCGTCGACAACACCAACACCATCGTGACCGCGCCGGCCGAGGCGTCGTAACCGATCGCCAGCCCTGCCTAATTCCGCTCAGCCGCGCTTTCTGGCGCGCAGCAGCATCGGTCCATAGACCAGAACAAAAGTGCCGAAGGCAACAATCCAGCCGAGTCCGGCCAGCCCCAGCATCCCGTTGTAAACCGCGGGCAGAAGCGGCGCCGCCACGCGCGCCATAGCGGCGATCAGGATCGCGGCATAGATGATCAAGGTCGCCGGGGTCGTCGCCACGTCGCGGCCAGTGTGGCCGAGGGTGGCCCGCGTCATCACCGCGAGCGTCATCGTGCCCATGGCGCCGGTGGTCCAGGCGTGCAGCGCGCCGCTCGGCGGCATGATGTCCGGCCACAGAATCGACAATCCGAGTATCAAGGCACCTAGCGGCACGAAGGCGTAGCCGAGGTGCAGGATCAGCAGCATCGGCTCGCGCCACGCGCGTTCGCCGGCCCAACGCGCGAGCCGGGCCGTTTGCGCCAGCGCCATCACTAACAGCAACACGCCGGAGCCGACCCACCCCGGCGCGGCGATCCACGAAACCAGCGCAAGGCCCGCGAGCACGAGCGAGATCACATCGAAGCGGCCGAGCGGCGCGGGCAACTTTTCGCTGTTCTGCCGCGCCAGCCAATTGTTGGTGAAGCTGGGCGTGATGCGGCCGCCCACCATCATGATCAGTCCGACGATCGCGGCGCAGGCGAGCCGCAGCCCATAATCGGGGGTGCCGCGCAGGAGCACCTCCGCCTGGAAGACGATATTGGCGAGCGCAACCAGCGCGACGAGAACCGCGACGCGCAGATTGCGCCAATTTTTGCCGACGATGATTTCGCGGGCGATGACGGCGGTCAGCGTGACGAGATAGGCGCAATCGACGAGCGCCGCGGCGGTGCCGCCGATCCGGTCGGTCAGCAACATCGCGAGCCGGCCCGCGAGCCACAACAGAAACAGCGCCAACAGCGGACGGCCTTGCAGCGGAAAGCGGCCGGTCCAATTGGGGATCGCCGTCAAGAGAAAACCGGTCATGACCGCGGCCACATAACCGAACAAAAACTCGTGCGCATGCCAGGCTACCGCGCCGTAACTGCCGGCGAACGACCAGAAGCCGAAAAGGAGCCCGAGCCATAGCGCCATGGCCGCAACGGCCCACAGCGCCGCGCCGAGAAAGAATGGCCGGAAGCCGTAGCTGAAGAGCGGGATGGATTCGGGGCGCAGTCGCGGAATGCCGCCGCGCGGATGGGAACCTGCGATGGTGTCCTGGCTCATTGGATGGCTGAGAGTCCCCTTCTATTGAGGCCCGGTAAGCACATGGGCAAAGGCGCGCTGCATGCAAACCATGCCCGGATCCGGCGCGCGCCCCAAGGCGCCCATCAAGTTGACCCACTCCTGGTCCGAGGCTTCCGCCGCGTAGCGCCGCACCGCCGACGCGGCATATGCGCCGAGCGTCAAGCCATCCGCGGCGGCTTGTTCACTGAGCCTGGCGATCAGCGCCAGATCGCCGAGGCCGAAGACAGTCTCTACGGCGATCGATTCGTCGCTGAACCTTGCCAGCAAGTCGCCCAAGATCATTTTCCACACCCGTTTCAGTTGACCCGGTGGGCCTCCGCCGCGCCTTCCCCCAAGGCCAGCCCGGTGATCGTCGCGCTCGACATCAGCCGCGCGATGTACTGCGCGCTGGCGCGGCGCATCACGCTTTCGCGCAAGTAATCGGCGATGCGGCCGGCGACGAGCTCGAACGGCAGCTCTCGGCCGTCGATCTTACGATCGAGACGAATGATATGCAGGCCATAGCGGGTCGCGACCGGTTCCGTCGTAATGGCGCCCGGCGCCAATGCGAACAGCACCCGTTCGAATTCTATAGTCGTCTGCCCGGCGCCGATCTGACCGAGATTGCCGCCCTGCGCCGCCGAAGGACAGGCCGAATGGATACGGGCCAAATCGGCGAACTCTTCGGGCCGCTCGCGCAATTGCGCGATGACGCTTTCAGCCAGGTGCTGCGCACGCGCGAAGCCGTCAGCCTCGTCCTTGCGGGCCGCGAAAAGGATGTGTGCGGCTTCGTAGATTGCCGCTGAGCGAAAGCGGGCGCGGTTCTGCTCGTAATAGCGGCGGCAACTCGCCTCGTCGGGCTCGGGCGTCGTCACCTCTCGCTCGATGAGGCAGCGGATCAAGGCTTCGTCGCGGGTTTCCTGGCGATCGTCTGCATCGGCTTGGGGCTCGGCGTCGATGCCGAGCCGCCGCGCTTCCTGCAGCAACAGTTCCCGGATCACCAGCGCGCGTGCCGCAGCCTGCCAGGCAGCGATCGGTTTCGGCGCAGGATGATTTTGGGTCTCGCGCGCGATTGTCTCGCGCGGGATGGTCACGCCATTGACGCTAATGGCGGTCGGTTTTGTAGAGGCTCGATCGTTGTGAATGAGCGTGGCCATGGCCGTTACTCCGCCGGCATTGGGCGCGGCGGCGCGAAGGACGGCCGCGCCGGCAGCGGAACCTGCCGTGTGCCGCGCTCGCGGGCGTGGGCGACGCGGCCGGCCGCATCTCGCGTGCGCACCACCTGATAGCCGCGGCGGCCGAGATACCAGACCGGCGCGCTCCAGACGTGCACCAGGCGGGTGAACGGAAAGACCAGAAAGATCGTCATGCCGAGGAACAGGTGCAGCTTGAAGATCGGGCTCACCTCGGCAACGAGCACCGAGACGCCGGGCTGCAGCGTCAGGATACCCTGCGCCCAATACATGAACTTCACCATCTCGTGGCCGTCGAGATGATTGAGCGACACCGCAATGGTCGACAGCCCGAGAATCAATTGCGCGTAGAGCATCAGCAGCACCGCGATGTCGCCGAACGACGATGTCTTGCGGATGCGGGAATCGAACAGCCGCCGATGCACCAGGAGCGTAATGCCGACGAAGCACATGATGCCGGCGAGCCCGCCGACGATGATCGCCAGCCATTGCTTGAAAGTGTGCGAAATGCCGAGCGCGTCGAATATCCAGATTGGGGTCAAAAGGCCGACGAAGTGGCCTAAGAAAATCACCAGGATGCCGACGTGAAACAGGTTCGAGCCCCAAAACAGCTGCCGCCGCCGCAGCAACTGGCTCGATCCGCTGCGCCATGTGTATTGCTCGCGGTCGAAGCGGACGAGGCTGCCACCGAGAAACACCGTCAGGCACAGATAAGGATACCAGCCGAAGACGAGATAATTGATGGTCTCGCTCATGGCATGCTCCTTACTGCCGCGCCGGACGCGACGGCGCCGCCGCCGCGGCAATGCCGGGCGCGGGCCGCAGCCCGGCGCGGATTCGGGCCATCAGTCCGTCCTTGCAGCCGCCGCCGGCGTTCGGTCCGAAATTGACCGGCTCGTCCTCCCATGCGGCATCGATCGCCGCGAAGTCGTTGGCGTCGGGGTCGGGCTCGGCGAGCAGCGCCGATATCGCGTCGGCCTTGGGCTTCGACGCCGCAAGCGCGGTGAGCGCGCGGAACACCGCTTCGTAGGCGGACTGCCGCTTGCGCAGGCGCTCGGCGAGCGCGGCGAAGATATGCGCCGGCTGACCCAGCAGCTCGTAAGCCTCGCCGCGCGGCAGCGTCGAGAGGAATTCGAGAAACAACGGCACAAAATCCGGCAACTCGGCCGAATCTATTTCCAGCCCGCCATTCTCGTAGAGCGCCTTGAGATCGATCATCGCCTGGCCGCGGTCGCGGCTCTCGCCATGCACGTGCTCGAACAGATGCAGCGACAGCGAGCGCGTGCGATCGAACAGCAGCACGTAGCGCTCCTGCAGATCGTAGAGATCGCCGGCCGCGATTTCACCGATGAGTCGGTCAAGCTGGCGGCGCGCCGCGGCCGGCAGCAACGCTTCCGCATCGAGGGCGGCGACGAGGTCTGGCACGGCCTGCTGCAATTCCGCGCTCGGATAAGTCAGCAGCGCCGACAACGCCTTGAAGGTGCGCGTCATCACTCAACCTCCATCGGCGTCCTGGCGCGCTTTGGCGTACCGAACAGATTGACCTCGGTGCTGCCGCCGGAGCAGCCGTTGCCGAAAGTGAAGCCGCAGGAGCCGCGCAGATCGTAGGCGTCTTCGTCGAGCTCGCGATGCGCGGTCGGGATGACGAAGCGATCCTCGTAATTGGCGATCGCCATGGTTTGGTACATGTCCTCGATGGCAAGGCCAGTGAGGCCGACGCGCTTGGCGATGGTCTCATCGATCACGCCGTCGATGGTCTTGGCGCGCATATAGGCCCGCATCGCCAGCATGCGTTCGAGCCCGAGCGCCACCGGCGCCTCCTTGCCCGCGGTCAGCAAATTGGCGAGATAGCGCAGCGGAATACGTAGGCTGCGCACGTCCGGCATGTCGCCATCGATACCGATCTTGCCGGCGGCGGCGGCCGACTGGATCGGCGAGAGCGGCGGCACGTACCAGACCATCGGCAGCGTGCGGTATTCCGGGTGCAGCGGAAACGCGACCTTCCACTCCATCGCCATCTTCCACACCGGCGAGCGGCGCGCACCCTCAAGCCAATTCTCCGCAATCCCGTCGCGACGCGCCTGCTCGATCACCGCGTCATCGTGCGGATCAAGGAAAATCCCAAGCTGCGCCTCGTAGAGATCCTGCTCGTCTGCTACGCTTGCCGCCGCCTCAATGCGGTCGGCGTCATAGAGCACGACCCCGAGGTAGCGGATGCGGCCGACACAAGTCTCCGAGCACACCGTCGGCTGCCCGGCCTCGATGCGCGGATAACAGAAGATGCATTTCTCCGATTTGCCGCTCGACCAGTTGTAATAGATCTTCTTGTAGGGGCAGCCCGAGACGCACATGCGCCAGCCGCGGCACTTATCCTGGTCGATGAGCACGATGCCGTCTTCCTCGCGCTTGTAGATCGCGCCGGACGGGCAGGCGGCGACGCAGGCCGGGTTGAGGCAATGCTCGCAGAGCCGCGGCAGATACATCATGAAGGTGTTTTCGAACTGCCCATAGATGTCCTTCTGGATGCCTTCGAAATTCTGATCTTTGGAGCGCTTGGCGAACTCGCCGCCCAAAATCTCTTCCCAGTTCGGACCCCACTCGATCTTCTCCATCCGTTCGCCGGTGATCAGCGAGCGCGGCCGCGCGGTGGGAGACGCCTGCAGCTCCGGCGCCTTTTGCAGATGCTCGTAATCGAACGTAAACGGCTCGTAGTAGTCGTCGATTTCCGGCAGGTCGGGATTGGCGAAAATATTCGCCAGGACCCGCCACTTCGAGCCGATGCGCGGCTCGATCTTGCCGTTCTTCTTGCGCCGCCAGCCGCCCTTCCAGCGCTTCTGGTTTTTCCCAGTCCTTGGGATAGCCGATGCCGGGCTTGGTTTCGACATTGTTGAACCAGGCGTATTCCATGCCCTCGCGGCTGGTCCACACGTTCTTGCAGGTGACCGAGCAGGTGTGACAGCCGATGCACTTGTCCAGATTCAGCACCATCGCGATTTGCGCGCGGACTTTCATTCTGCGGCCTCCATTGTCGGCGCAATCGCCAGCGGCTCGGGCTGATCGGCACTGGGTCTGTCGAGCCAATCCACCTTCGCCATCTTGCGGATGATGACGAATTCGTCGCGATTGGTGCCGATCGTGCCGTAATAGTTGAAGCCGTAGGATTGCTGCGCGTAGCCGCCGATCATGTGCGTGGGTTTCACCACCACGCGGGTCACCGAATTGTGGATGCCGCCGCGCTGGCCGGTGATTTCCGAACCCGGCACGTTCACGATCTTCTCCTGCGCGTGATACATCATGCACATGCCCTCCTTGACGCGCTGCGAGACCACGGCGCGCGCCACCAAGGCGCCGTTTGCGTTGTAGGCTTCGATCCAATCGTTGTCGGCGACGCCGGCTTTGGCGGCGTCGGTTTCGCTGAGCCAGACGATCGGGCCGCCGCGCGACAGAGTCAGCATCAAAAGGTTATCCGTGTAGGTGGAGTGGATGCCCCATTTCTGGTGCGGCGTGATGAAGTTGAGGACGATGTGTTTCTCGCCGTTCGGCTTGGAATCGATCACCGGCTTGACCGCTTTGAGGTCGATCGGCGGCCGATAAGCACAGAGCGCCTCGCCAAACGCCCGCATCCACAAGTGATCCTGATAGAGCTGCTGACGCCCGGTCAGCGTGCGCCACGGAATCAATTCGTGAACATTGGTGTAGCCGGCGTTGTAACAGACCTTCTCGGACTCAAGCCCCGACCAGGTCGGCGCCGAGATGATCTTGCGCGGCTGCGCCACGATATCGCGAAAGCGGATTTTCTCATCTTCCTTGGGGATCGCGAGATGGGCATGCTCGCGGCCGGTGGTTTTCGACAGTGCCTCCCAGGCTTTGACCGCGACCTCGCCGTTCGTTTCCGGCGCCAGCGCGAGAATGACCTCGGTGGCGTCGATGTCGGTATCGATCTTCGGCAAGCCCTTGGTCGGTCCTTCCGCGGTGACCGCGCCATTGAGACGCCTGAGCAGGTCGACCTCGTGCTCGGTGTTCCAGGCGATGCCTTTCACCGCGTTGCCGAGCTTCGACATCAACGGCCCGAGCGCAGTGAAACGCCGATAGATGTTCGGATAGTCGCGCTCGACGACGGCGACCGCCGGCATCGTCCGGCCGGGGATCGGCTCGACTTCGCCTTTCTTCCACTCTTTGACATCGATGGCCTGGGCCATCTCGTTGGCCGTGTCGTGCTGGATCGGCGTGAGCACGACGTCCTTCTCGACCCCAAGGACCTCCGCGGCGACCTCGGAGAATTTCTTGGCGATGGCCTTGTAGATCTCCCAGTCGCTTTTGCATTCCCACACCGGATCGACCGCCGCGGAGAGCGGATGGATAAAGGGATGCATGTCGGAGGTATTGAGATCGTTCTTTTCGTACCAGGTGGCCGTCGGCAGAACGATGTCGGAGTAGACGCATGTCGTCGACATGCGGAAGTCGAGCGTGACGAGGAGATCGAGCTTTCCCTGCGGCGCCTCGTCGTGCCAGGCGATTTCCTTCGGCTTCTTGCGGCCGGTTTCGCCCAGATCCTTGCCTTGCACGCCGTGGTTGGTGCCGAGAAGATGCTTGAGGAAATACTCGTGCCCCTTGCCCGATGAGCCGAGCAGATTGGACCGCCACACGAACATGTTGCGCGGCCAGTTGTCGGGATGATCCGGATCCTCGCAGGCCATCTGCAAGGCGCCGGATTTCAGTCCGTTGACGACATAGTCCTTGGGCTCGACGCCGGCCGCCGCGGCGTTCTTGGCGACGGTCAACGGATTCTGCCGCAGTTGCGGCGCCGACGGCAGCCAGCCCATGCGTTCGGCGCGCACGTTGTAGTCGATCATGGCGCCGTCCCACTGCCCCGGCGGCGCGGTCGGGGAGAGGATTTCATCGACGCCGAGCGTTTCGTAGCGCCACTGGTCGGTATGCGCGTAAAAGAACGAGGTCGAGTTTTGTTGGCGCGGCGGCCGGCCCCAGTCGAGCGCGAAGGCAAGCGGTAGCCAACCCGACTGCGGACGCAGCTTTTCCTGCCCGACGTAATGCGACCAGCCGCCGCCCGATTGGCCGACACAGCCGCACATCACCAGCATGTTGATGACGCCGCGGTAGTTCATGTCGCAGTGGTACCAATGGTTCATCGCCGCGCCGATGATGATCATCGAGCGGCCGTTGGTCTTCTCGGCATTGCGCGCGAATTCGCGCGCCACCGTGATGATCTGATCGCGCGGCACGCCGCTGATCTTCTCCGCCCAAGCCGGCGTGTAAGGAACGTTGTCATCGAAGGATGTGGCGACGTGTTCGCCGCCAAAGCCGCGATCGAGGCCGTAATTCGCGGCGAACAGATCGAACACCGTCGCAACCAGCGCCTCGCCGTCCTTCAGCGCCACGCGTTTGACCGGCACCTTGCGGACGAGAACGCTCGGATGATCGGTGCCGGCGAAATGATCGTGCTCGCGATTGCCGAAATACGGGAAAGCGACGTCGGCAAACGCGTCCTTATGGTCGGCGAGCGACAGCGTAAGCTTGGTGTCGCGTCCCTTGGCATCCTTCTCCTCGAGGTTCCATTTGCCCGTCTCGCCCCAGCGGAAACCGACCGAGCCATGCGGCACGACGATCTCCCCGTTCGTCTGGTCATAGGCGACGGTCTTCCATTCGGGATTGTTGGTCTCGCCGCGGGCGTCGGCAAAATCCGAGGCGCGCACGAGCCGCTCGGGCACCAACCCCGCGTCGGATTTCACCAAGCGCACCAGAAACGGCATGTCGGTATATTGCCGCGCGTAATCGCCGAAATATTTAGCCTGTCGGTCGATATAAAATTCGCGCAGGATGACGTGGCCCATGGCCAAAGCCAGCGCCGCGTCGGTGCCTTGTTTCACGGAAATCCACAGGTCGGCGAACTTCGACGCCTCGGAGTAATCCGGGCAGATGACAACGCTCTTGGCGCCGCGATAGCGCGCCTCGGTGTAGAAATGCGCGTCGGGCGTACGGGTCTGCGGAACGTTGGAGCCCCACAGAATCAGGAAGCCCGAATTGTACCAATCGGCGCTTTCCGGCACGTCGGTCTGCTCGCCCCAGGTCTGCGGCGAGGACGGCGGCAGATCGCAATACCAGTCGTAAAACGACATGCAGACGCCGCCGATGAGCGACAGATAGCGCGAGCCGGCCGCGTAGGACACCATGGACATCGCCGGAATCGGCGAGAAGCCGATGATGCGGTCCGGGCCATGGCGTTTGATCGTATAGGCGTTGGCGGCGGCGATGATCTCGGTGACTTCATCCCAGGTGGCGCGCACGAAGCCGCCGAGACCGCGCTTTACGACATAGGCCGCGCGCTTGTCCGGGTCCTCGACGATCGAGGCCCAGGCGCCGACCGGCGTGCGCGTGACGCGCGCATCGCGCCACAGCTTGAGCAGGCGCGAGCGCACCAGCGGATATTTCACGCGGTTGCCGGAATACAGATACCAGGAATAGCTGGCGCCGCGCGAGCAGCCGCGCGGCTCATGATTCGGCAGCTCGGGACGGGTGCGCGGATAGTCGGTCTGCTGCGTCTCCCAGGTGACGATGCCGCCCTTGACGTAGATCTTCCACGAACACGAGCCGGTGCAATTGGCGCCGTGCGTCGAGCGCACGATCTTGTCGTGCTGCCAGCGCTTGCGATAGCCGTCTTCCCAGCGGCGATCCTCGCGCGTGGTAATGCTGTGGCCGTCGGGTGACCGATCGACGACGCGGGTAAAGAAGGTCAGGCGATCGAGGAAATAACTCATGGCATTAACGCTATCGCGCCGCGAGAATCACGGGCTTCATCGCCTTCGTCGGTTTAGCGCCGCGGTCGAGATGCCAGAAATACGCAGAAACACCGATCGCCATCACCGCGAGCGCGACGTAGGCGAAGAACCCGCCGGCGTAACCTGGCGTGCCAAGCGCATCGACCACGGCGCCGAGAAACGGCGGAATGATGAAGCCTCCGAGCGCACCCAGTCCGCCGACAATTCCCGCCGCACCGCCGACGGCTTCGGGCACATATTTTGGCACCATCTTGAATACCGCGGCGTTGCCGACGCCCATGCCGATTGCGATCAACAGCTCGCCAATGAGCGCTTGTTGGAACTCCTCGACGAAAGTGAGCAGCAGCGCGCCCGCCAAGACGACGATAAAGGCGAAAGTTGCGGTTCGCTCGCCGCCGATGCGCTCGGAAATCATGCCGCCGAACACGCGAACGATGGCGGCGAGGAGCGAAAAGCCCAATCCGCCGAGCATGGCCGCGGACTTCACATCCATATGATGCAGGTTGATCCAGTAGATCGGGAACCAGGCCGTCAGCGCGAGGAAGCCGCCGAAGGATACAAAGTACAGCGCGACGAGGCCCCAGGTGCGCGGATCTTCCGCCGCGGCAATCACGGCCTGCCACACGCGCTCGTTGGGAAAGAGCTGTTGCCCCTTCTCACGCGCGATTTTTCGGCTGGTCTCCGAGTCGAAACCTTGTCGGCGCAGCTGAAAGAAAAAGGCGTCGCGAGCAAACCAGGCATAGATTGCCGCGCCGACCAGAAGGAACGTGAACCAGGCGAAATAGGAGCCGGCCAGTCCCCACATTGCGATGGCAAAGGGCAGCAGCAACGTGAACAGGCCGGGCGCGAGATTGCCAATTCCGCCATAGGCGCCAAGCGCCGTACCCTGGCGCGACTGCGGGTACCAATACGACACCTGCGGAATGCCGACCGAAAACGATGCGACGCCGCAGCCGCTCAAGAAGCCAAATATGATCACGATTGGATAGGCGGCGACGGTGAGGGTTTTCGCCGTCAGCAGGATAAACACCAGACCCCACATGCCGACGAGCGACAGCGCAAACAATGTGAGCATCGGCAGCCGGCCGCCGACGCGATCGACCCATGCGCCGAATGGAATGCGCAACAGCGATCCGGTCAGCTGCGGCGCTGCGACAAGAAGTCCCAGCGCCAGGCCGCCGAGATGCATTTGATCCTGGAAGTATTTGGCGGCCGGCCCATACAGCGCGACGGCGGCAAAGCCGACGAAGAATCCCCACGTCCCCATGGTGAGCCCGGCAGCCGGGCTACCCGAGAGCTGATAGTGTTCACCCGGTGCCGCGGCAGCGGTTTCGACGGTATTGGCCATGTGGGGGCTCCCCTGAAGGCGCGCGCGCCGACGCCAGAAGACCGCAGCGAACCACACGATGCTTTGATATCGATCAAAAATGCGACAGCGGACCGCCGCTGCCGGCGAAAATTTTCTTGCGTTGCGCGATTGATCGAGATCAATCCGAGCCGAGCGATTTTTTCTATCGGTCGATAAAAGCTTTCTATTGATTTTTATCTTCTGGTCGCCGGCTCCGGACGCGCGTCGACTGCGAGTGCAAAAGACGGCGTCATAACGGCGGCTCTTCGCCGCCTTCTTTCTTGCAGGCGATGCCAGCCTCTTCCAGGTCGAGCTCGCGCTCGATGCGGCGGCGCGCTTCGTCGGTGATCTCGCCGTCCTGCAAAAGCTTGTAGATGAATTCGCGTTCCGCCGCGATCAGTTCCGTTCTGATGTCGGCGGCGAGCGCCGCGGCGGCGCCGCCGTCCGGCGCCTTGGCGGGGAGCCGCCCGGCGCGGTACTCGTGACGGGCGCGCAACACCGCCAAAGCCTCGGGCGAGACCCGACCGTCGGCGACGAATTGCTGCAAGCGCTCATGCCCCACGTGCAAGGCTTGCGCGCGCGCGGCGAGCTCGGCCTCGTGCTCGCGCCGGCGTTCGCCGGCGGCGTGCTCATTGAGGTGTAGCCGGCGCACCAGCGGCGGCAGCAGCAGCCCCTGCCCGATCAGCGTGACGACGATGACGCCGAAGGTGACGAACAAGATGAGATCGCGATCGGGGAACGGCGCGCCCGCCGCGGTGAACAGCGGGATCGCCAAGGCCGCCGCCAGCGAAACGACGCCGCGCACGCCGACAAAGCCCAGGAAGAACAGCCAGCGCCACGGCGGCAGCGGATCGCGGCGCGCCAGCGACCGGCTTAGCCAGCGCGGCAACCATGCCGCCGGATAGACCCAGATGAAACGCGTGGCGATCACCACCGCCACGGTGAGCGCGATCGCATAGGCGAAGTGATGCCACGGCACTTCGTGCAGCTGCAGGAACACCGTGCGCACCTGCATGCCGGTGACCAAGAACACCAAGCCTTCGAGCAGATAGACGACGAAATCCCAGAAGAAGATGCCTTGCAGCCGGGTCGCCGCCGGAATGAGCAGAGGCCCGTTCCAGCTCACGTATAATCCCGCCGCCACCGTCGCCAAAACGCCGGAGCCGCCCAATTGCTGCGGCAGCAAGAACGCAACGTAAGGCGTCAAGAGCGACAGCGTGATCTCGACCCGCGCATCGTTCGCCCAACGGCGCAGCCGCAAGCTCAGCCAGCCGATGGCAATGCCGTAAGCGACCTCGCCGACGACGATGACGGCGAATTCGCCCGCTGCCGTGCCAAACGAGAACAGGCCGGTCGACACCGCGGCGACGGCAAAACGGTAGAGGATCAGCGCCGTGGCGTCGTTGGCGAGCCCCTCGCCTTCGAGCACGACGACCAACCGCCGCGGCACGCCAAGGCGGCGCACCATGGCGAGCGGCGCCACCGCATCGGGCGGCGCCACGATGGCGCCGAGCACGAAGCCAGTGGCGAGCGGCATGCCGAGGAGCCAATGCGCGGCCACGGCCACTGCGACCGTGGTGAACACCACGGCGCCGAAGGCGAACAGCGCGATCGGCCGCAGATTGAAGCGGAATTCGCGCCAGCTCATCGCTACGCCGGCGGAATAAATGAGCGGCGGCAGGATGCCGAGCAGCACCAGGTCGGGCGCGAGTTCGATCCGCGGCAGCCCGGGCAAGAGCGCCAACGCGATGCCGGCGATGACCAGCAGGATCGACGGCGCGGTATTGAGCCGCCGCGCCACGATGGCGACGACCACCAGGACGGCGAGGAGGAACAGGAGGGTTTCGATGGTCGCGGTCATGGGGGCCCGGAACCTGATCAGCGCGCATTATCGACCCGGTTGGCCGGATTGAGCAAAGCGAATCCCTGCACTGTTCCGACCAGGTTCCCAGGCCGTCCCGATCGCGTCGTCTGAACCATCCGCGAGGGGGACTATTTCCTGGGGCTACAACCCCGAGTAGATTGGCGCTAAGGGTGATGTGGATGCGCCACAAATTTCTCGCCGTCGCGATCACGCTTGTTGTTTCACTTCTGTCGCAAACGGCGCATTGCGAAATGGGCCCGTGTTTGCCGGACGATCACGGCAGTCTGACCTGTGGCTACGGTGACGGTGCGGCGCGGATTATCCCGAAAACGACATCGCCATCCGGCCGGCTGGCGCTGGCCTGGCGGCTAACCGACAAACCGCCAACTCATCGGCCCAGGGACAGCGATCCCTCCCTTGAAAGCCTGATCGTCCGCATTGAAGACGGCACCATCTTGGCCAAATCCAAGGGTACTTATTGGGACATCGGTAACAGATATGCACCGAGACAATACCTGCGCGCCGCATGGTCGCCGGACAGCCGATTGATGATCAGGACGGCAGGCCGCAGTGGCCTGCCTGACTCCGCAGAGCTCTTCGCATTCACTGAAGAGGACGGTGTTATTGGTCCGTTCGATCTGACGAAAGTGTTCGATCCAGCGGTGCATGCAGAGATGAAAAGTACAAAGGACGCGGATCAATATTTAATCAGGTTTTCCTACAAGCCCGAGCCCGCGATCGACGATCAAGGGCTGATCCGCGCCAGCACATATACAACGGCGCCGGATTCGAGCGACGGGCCGATCTACGACCTGACCGCGCAGGCCACGCGCTCCGCCAACTCGCTTGACGCAAAGGTGCTGTCAGTTTCGCAATACCCAGGACCGCACATATCGGTCACCGTCCATTAGCGTTCGGCCTGTTCCCGCTCAACGACGCGCAGCCTGCGCACCGTCGACTCGTCAACTTCCAGCGTGCCAAACCGTGCTTTCTTGATTGCGACGCGGCCGACCGCAAGGCGGCCGATTGCCAGCGCGCCGACTGCGATCGCGCCGAAAGCCGCCGCGCCCAGCGCAAGCGCCAGGAGACTGGTTGCGGGAATGGCGTTGGGTCGGCTCGTTACTTCGCGCCGCATTTACGACCTCGATCGGTTTGGCGGGCGTCACCGTAAAGACCCCGCCGCATTATCGGCCTTGTTAGCCCAACTCCGCAAAGCGAAAATCCCCGGACTCATGGCGGGGCTTGACCCGTCCGTCCACGTCTTTATATCCGCGCCGCGGGGACGAATAGGCAAGTAGCACCAGGAAAGACGATGGCCAGCGACAACAAAAAAACCGACACGGCTTCCAAAAATGACGCCGCTTCGAAGGTCAAGGGCAAGGCGGCTGAAGCAGCCCCCAAAGACACACCCAAGGATGCATCAAAGGCCGAGGGCGGCGAAACAACCGCTGCGGCACCTTCCAACTATAGCCGAGGCGAAGGCCAAAAGCCGGTCACCGCGGCCTACAGGGAAAACTGGAACGCGATTTTCGCAAAAAAGAGCGAGAAGAGGACAAAGCGGTAGCAGGCGGAGCCGTGAAATTTGTGGTGATGCGTCCCGCCAAGGAAACGCGGTAAACTATTGTCACGCCCAACGGAGCCAGTCATGTGCCGC
This sequence comes from uncultured Alphaproteobacteria bacterium, assembly GCA_963791925.1. Classification (GTDB taxonomy): domain Bacteria; phylum Pseudomonadota; class Alphaproteobacteria; order Rhizobiales; family Xanthobacteraceae; genus BOG-931. Next base: position 653,254 of record CAWBUA010000001.1, read on the forward strand.
AACATTCGCACGCTGTTCAATTTCGAGCCGCCGGCGACGGAGGAGGAAGTTCGCGCCTCGGCGCTGCAATTCGTCCGCAAGCTCTCGGGCTTTACCCATCCCTCGCGCGCCAATGAGGCCGCCTTCAACCGCGCCGTCGATGACGTCACGGCGGCGGCACGGCGGCTTCTTGACGTGCTGGAAACGGCGAGCCCCGCCAAGAACCGCGAAGCGGAGGCGATGAAGGCGCGCGCCAGAGCGCGGGAACGCTTCGCGTAGTTGCCTGAGGTCGTGGGACGCTGAAATTTTTTCTGCAAAGGCAATGATTATGGATTCCGGACTTGCCGCTGCGCGGCAATCCGGAATGACGGTCACAAAAAACTCTGCGGATCGACGTCGATGTCGAGCTTGATCGAGCCGTGCTTCTTCGGTGCGTCGTTAAGCCATTCGCGTAAGTAGGCGGTCCGGTTTTCAATCGGGGAAGCCGCGGATCAAGTAGCCGGGGATATGCGAGTTGCAGGCCATGACGTGGGTGATGGCCTCGCGGTCATATTCGTCGTCCGACCGGTATCGATCGAAAAAGTCATTCAGCCGCGGGACCCGCTCGGGCATCGCTCGCGCAGCCTGCAGGCCGATCGCGACGCCGTAATTGGTGAAGGCGAACTTGATATGAGGGAGTTCGGGCTCGCGGCAGAAATAGCCGTCGTCACGCCACATCAGATCGAGCACCGCGAGGCTGCGGCGCCGCTGTGTCACCGCCCAATTCTCTGCCGGAAAAAAGTGGGTGAGCCACAGCATCATGCCGAGCCCGAGGTCCTGGGTGATGGTAAGGCTGGCCGCGGTCGCCTCGATCAGCGTGCGCATATCGGCGATCTCGCGGGTCAAAGCCTGCTCATCCAGGCACCGATAGGAGAGATAGCCGTCGAAAGCATCGAGCGCGCCGAAACCAAAGCCAGGATAAGGCGCGCTCAAGTCCTCCGTCATCTTCCACAGCACGCCTTTGCCCGGCACGACGAAGGCGGAGTGAATCTGGCGCACCAGGTCGACGCCCTTGCGCCGATAGTCCGGCACATGGCGCGCCAGCACGGAGAGCGCGTACAGCCACATCGCCAAATAGTGGAAATATTGGCCGTCGCGGTCTGGTGCTTGCCCGATGCGGATGCCGCGCGGACGGCCGAGCAGCCGCTCGACATCGGCTACCACCCATTCGGCCTCGTCGAGGAAACGCCGCTCGCCCAGTTCCGCATAGAGCGAAACCAGAAGCACTACGCCGAACGCATCGGTCCAAGTGTAGCGCAGCCCATTGGGCCAGATACGCTCCGCGCGCATCCAGTTCAGCTTGCCGAGAACACAGCCGATATCCTTGCAAGCCGGCACGGCGGCACTCACACCCCGAAGGGATAGGTATCGGGTAGTCCCACAAGCTCCGCGGTGTCGAACGGCGTGACCGCGCGAGTGTCGTCGAACCAGATGTACTCGTCGAATTGCCGCGGCAGGATCGCGTGGAAATAGTGACTGGCGCGTTCGGTCTCCGGCCGATAGACGACGCCGATCGCCCGCTCGAGGTGCGGCTTGCCCAAGCCTTGCGTGCCGGTCAGGCCGGTGCGATCGCGCAAGCCCAGCATAAAGCGCGAATGCCCGGTAGCGTGGCACAATCGCTCATAGCTCTTCGGCAGTGCTGGCTGAACCTCCTTGATTTCCATCGGCCCGTCCCAGTCGGATGCCGCCGCAACGGTTCCGCTATTGGTGCCGAAACCGACCAGATAGGCGCTGCCGCCGAATTCCTGGCGGCACAAATGCCCGATATTGTGTTCGCCGCGCGAGACCATCTCGGTCGCCGCCGAATCGCCGACGTGCGAATTGTGCGCCCACACGATCGCCTTGCTGTCGGTGCCGTAAAACGCCAGCAGATTCTTCAGCGTCGTGAACATGTGCTCGTCGCGCAGGTTCCAAGACGCGCGCGAACCGTAATACATGATGCGATAATAGCGTTCCGCATTGGTGATGAGGCGGGCATTCTGCACCGCGTCGAAAAAGCGCTCGCCGTCATGCCCGGCGTAAGCGACTCGCTTTTCCAACAACTCCTTGAGCGCCCGCACCACCTGGGGCTCGCACGTTCCGTAGGATCCGGTCAGCGCGGCGTGGCCGTAAGTCGCCGGATCGCCCTGCCACGGCGTCAAGCAACCGTAGCGCTGACGCGCAACCTTGGCTGCTTCCGGATCGACCTGATCGAGATAAATCAGCACCGCGCGAATCGACACGTACAGGCTGTAGAGATCGAGGCCGTGAAATGCCACCCGCGCCTCGGGCTTGGTCGCGGCATTGTGTTGACGTAGCCAGTCGATGAAATCGCGCACCTCGTTGTTGCGCCACATCCAGGTCGGGAACCGGGCGAACGCCGTCCATTCGGCGGGAGGATATTCGAGATGGCGCACATAATGATCGACACGCGCGGCATCCGGCCAATCGCCCTCGATGGCGATAAAGCGGAAGCCCTTCTTGACGATCAGTTCGCGCGAGATGCGCTCGCGCATCCGATAAAATTCCGATGTGCCGTGGGTTGCCTCGCCGAGTAATACGACGCGCGCGTCGCCGACCCGTTCGAGTAGCGGGCCGAGATCGACCGCCTCGATCGCGCCGAACGGCTCGGCGGCGTCGGCAATTCGCTCGACCAGCTTTTGCTCGGTGACGGCGCCGGGCGGCGGAGCCTGGCGAATGCGGGCCAGCTCCGCCTCATCGGGCGCCCACCCTTCCGCGCCGAGCAGCGGAACAAACCGCACGTCGGCGAGGTCTTCGCGACGAAATTCGTCCTGCGCAATCCGCGTCACCCGCACCAGTTCTTGGACTTGGGGGTCCGCACCCACCGGGATGACAAGCCGGCCACCGATTTTCAACTGGTCTTTTAGCGACTCGGGGATCGTCGGGCCGCCGGCCGCGACGATGATCGCGTCATAGGGCGCATGCTCCGGCCACCCGCGGGTGCCATCGCCGTGCAAAACGTGGACATTGTCGTAACCGAGGTCGGCGAGCGTCGCAGCAGCTTTCTCGGCCAGCGGACCATGACGCTCCACGGTATAGACGTCGGCGGCGATTTCGGAAAGCACCGCCGCCGCATAGCCCGAACCGGCGCCAATCTCGAGCACCTTTTCGCCGCCGCGCAGCGCCAATGCCTCGATCATGAACGCGACAATATAGGGCTGCGAGATCGTCTGGCCTTCTTCAATCGGCAGGGCGATGTCTTCATAGGCAAACTCGCGAAGCTGCGCCGGCAGGAAGGCTTCGCGAGGCACGCGACCCATGGCATTGAGAACCAGCTCGGACCGGACGCCGCGCGCGAAGATCGCCTTTTCGACCATCTCCTTACGAAGGTCCGAAGACTTGCTGTGCGAAAGCTCGTCCATCGAAAGCCCTACCGATCTGACTCCTTGCCCACGCGCTTCGACCAAAGGCATTCGCATAATATTTACCAGTCCGCCGCCTGACGCTTTGATCTACGTCAACGAGAGCGATGGCACGCCGCGGCCGCTCGCGCGCTTGCCGTAGTGCAACGGAAGAAACTTGCGCCACGCGCGCGCTAAACGAAAGGCGTCATCAAGAAGGTCGGCGGAATGTCGATAGAGTGTAGGAGAAGTTTATCGAACGGGTCGGCGTGACGCGCCGCCCGATGACACGCTCCGCGAAACCCATCACTCTTTCTGACCGCCCGATAATGGGTTTCGTTTCACCCAGCCCCCATCCTAGGGCGACCGCCGTTGCTAGTGGAGCGGATTTGACATTCGCTACCCACCTAGCCGCAACCCTCGCAAAGCGAATGTCAAATCCAAAAGCTCCACTAGCACTTATGCTTGCTAGTGGTCCTTCGATTCTAACATTCGCATGAGAGCGCGCCGAAATGGGATGCGAATGTTAGAATCGGACCACTAGGTACGTCTTCATTGCGCCTCTCACAAAAAACTCTGCGGATCGACGTCGATGTCGAGCTTGATCGAACCGTGCTTCTTCGGCGCCGCCGCCAGCCATTCGCGCAAATAAGCCGAGAGATCGAAGGCGCGCGGCGCTTTGATCAAGAGCCGCAGCCGGTGGCGGCCGCGCACCAGAGCGAGCGGCGCTTCGGCGGGGCCGAGCACGCGCACGTCGCCATCCAGCAAATCCACCGCCGGCGCGGCGCGGGCGAGCGCGCGGGCGTAGCCCGCCGCGTCGTTCTTGTCGGGGCCGGAGACGACGATCGAGGCAAGCCTTCCGAACGGCGGGTAATGCGCGGCCTCGCGGGCGGCGATCTCGGCGGAATAGAACGCTTCGCGGTCCTGCGCGATCAGCGCCCGCATCACCGGATGCTCGGGCTGATGGGTCTGCAAAAGCCCGAGGCCTACTCCGGCATCGCGGCCGGCGCGGCCGACCACCTGGTGCAACAGCTGGAAGGTGCGCTCGGCGGCGCGCGGGTCGCCATTGGCGAGGCCGAGATCGGCGTCGATCACGCCGACCAGATTGAGCATCGGAAAATGGTGGCCCTTGGCGACGAGCTGCGTGCCGATGACGATATCGAACAGGCCTTTGGCGACGTCGGCGAATTCCTCGCGCATGCGCTCGACGGTGGCGACGAGATCGGACGACAGCACCAGGACGCGCGCGTCGGGAAACAATTCGCGCACTTCCTCCTCGAGCCGCTCAACGCCCGGCCCGACGGCGACATAGGAATCCACCGCCTGGCATTTCGGGCAGTTGGCCGGGTGCGGCATGGCGAAGCCGCAATGGTGGCAGACCAGCATGCGGCGGAAGCGGTGATCGACCAGCCAGGCGTCGCAATTCGGGCAGGAGAAGCGGAAGCCGCAGGCGCGGCACAAGGTCAGCGGCGCATAGCCGCGGCGATTGAGGAAGAGCAGCGCCTGCTCCCTGCGCTCCAGCGCGGTCTTGATCGCGCCGGTAAGCGTCGGCGCGATGAAGCGCCCGCGCGGCGGCCGCTCGACGCGCAGATCAATCGCCTCGACCGACGGCAGGCGTTGGCCGCCGAAGCGCTCCGGCAGCGCGAGCCGCGCGTAGCGGCCGCGCCGCGCATTGACCTCGGTCTCCAGCGACGGCGTCGCCGAGGACAGCACCACCGGGATCTTGGCGATATGGCCGCGCACCACCGCCATGTCGCGGGCGTGGTAGTGCACGCCGTCCTCCTGCTTGTAGGCCTGATCGTGCTCTTCATCGATCACGATCAGCCCGAGATCGGCATAGGGCAGAAACAGCGCCGAGCGCGCGCCGACCACGACCGCGACCTCGCCCTTGGCTACCGCCGCCCAGGTACGCGCGCGTTTGCGCGGCGACAGCTCCGAATGCCATTCCGCCGGACGGGTGCCGAAGCGCGCGGCGAAGCGGTCGAGAAATTGCGCGGTGAGCGCGATCTCCGGCATCAGGATCAGGCTCTGCCGGCCTTTGCGGATCGTGTCGGCCACCGCCTCGAAATAGACCTCGGTCTTGCCCGAGCCGGTGACGCCGTCGACGAGCGTCACCGAATAGCCGCCGGTGGCGACGGTCGCCTTGAGCGCATCGGCCGCGACGCGCTGATCGGCGGTGAATTCGCTTTGGGTGAAATCCGGATCGGGCTTTTCCGCGACCGGCTCCGGCGGCAGCACGATCGTTTGCACCGTGCCTTCGTCGATCAGGCCGTCGAGCACGCCGACGGACACCCCCGCCTCTCGTGCGGCTTCGGTCTTTGCCCGCGTCATGCCATCGGCGAGGAGCTCGAGCACACGCGTCCGCGCCGCGGTGATGCGTTGCGGCGGCGCGCCGACAAGCTTGACGCCGACATGCTCGCGCTCGGGGCCGAGATGCTCGCCCATGCGCAGGCACATGCGCAACACCATGCCGCGCGACGACACGGTGTAATTAGCCACCCAATCGACGAAGCTGCGCAGCTCGGGGCGCAGCGGCGGCACGTCGAGCTTCTCCTCGACATCTTTGAGCCGGTTATCGAGCCGCGGATTGGGCTTCGGGTTCTCCGCCCATACCACAGCCGTGGTCTCGCGCGCACCGAGCGGCACCGAGACCACGTCGCCCGGTGCGAGCGCGAGCTTGTCCGGCACCCGGTACGAATACGGGTGATCCAGCGCGACCGGGACCAGCACATCGACGACGCGTTTCGCCATAATGCGATTCTCTCCCAATTCCGGGCAGTTTAGGAAGAAGAAAGAGCCTTGGCTTACTCTCCGCTCATTCCCACGAAAGCGGGAATCTAGCGCCAAAGGCATAGCGGAAAAGGACTGGGTCCCCGCTATCGCGGGGACGAACGGCAATGGCCCGAAATCGCGAACTCCCGGACTTCGTCGCACCCAAGGTCGCGGCCGAGATCGAAGCCTGGCTGCGGCATCTCGGCGCCGAGCGGCGGATGTCGCCCAAGACCGTCGAAGCCTATCGGCGCGACGTGCTGCAATTCCTCGCCTTCCTCGCCGCGCATCTCGGCGGCGCGCCATCGCTGAATGAACTTGCGGCGCTGACTCCGGCCGACGTGCGGGCATTTCTGGCGGCGCGCCGGGCCGAGGCTATCGGCAGCCGCTCGCTGATGCGCAGCCTCGCCGGGCTGCGCGCCTTTGCCCGCTATCTGGAGAAGAACGGCAAGGGCAAGGTCGGCGCGCTCGCCGCGGTGCACGCGCCGAAGATCGGCAAGACCTTGCCGCGGCCGCTTGCCGCGGACGCCGCCAAAAGCATGGCCGATCCCGATATCGCGGCGGGCGACGGCCGCGAGCCGTGGATCCACGCCCGCGACGCTGCGGTGCTCGGCCTGCTGTACGGCTGCGGCTTGCGCATTTCTGAAGCGCTAGGATTAAAACGCTCCGATTTCGGTGCGCGCGACGTGCTCACCGTGCTCGGCAAGGGCCGCAAACAGCGCATGGTGCCATTGATCCAGCCGGTCGCAAAACTGGTCGCCGATTACATCGCGCTCTGCCCCTACGATCTTCCGGAAGCCGGCTCGCTGTTCGTCGGCGCCAAAGGCGGCCCGCTGTCGCCGCGCCTCATTCAGCTCGCGATGGCGCGGCTGCGCGGCGCGCTCGGCCTACCGGAGACGGCGACGCCGCACGCGCTGCGCCATTCCTTCGCCACGCATCTGTTGGCCCGCGGCGGCGACCTGCGCTCGATCCAGGAACTGCTCGGCCACGCCTCGCTGTCGACCACGCAGATCTACACCGCGGTCGACGCCGAGCGGCTGCTCCAAGCCTACCGCGCCGCCCATCCGCGGGCTTAAGCATCATTGCTTCGCTTGCGCTCCTCGCGATGACAGGCAAAATGTTCCCTTGAAGAAAAAGGGGGCATCATGTCGGAAATCCACGAAGCGATCGAAAAAGCGCATGAGGGCGAGCACGCCGAGGGCTTCAACAGGAAAATTGCGCTGGTGATCGCGATCCTGGCGCTGTTCCTGTCGTTCTCGGAAACGCTCGGCAAAGGCGCGCAGACCGAGGTCGTGACCAAGAACATCGAGGCCTCGGACCTGTGGGCCTTCTTCCAGGCCAAAGATATCCGCCGGACCGTGGTGAGCGTCGCCGCCGATCAGACGGGTTTGCTTGCGGCCGGCTTGGCCGATCCGGCCGCCAAGGCCGCTATCGACAAACAGGTCGAGACATGGCGCCAGACCGCCGCGCGCTACGAATCGGATCCCAAAGCAGGCAATGGCCGCAAGCAACTGGAAGAGAAGGCCAAGGGCGCGGAGGAAGAGCGCGATTTATCGACCGCAAAATATCACCACTACGAGTTGGCCTCGGCGGCGTTTCAGATCGGCATCGTGCTCGCTTCGGCGGCGGTGATCACCGGGATGGTGTTATTGGCGTGGCTGGCCGGCGGGCTCGGTGTTATCGGAATTGCGCTGTTGGCGCTCGGCCTGTTCGCGCCGCATGCGGTGCCGTTTATCGCGACGTTGTAGTTTACGTCCTTGCGAGCGAAGCGAAGCAATCCAAACGGCGAGGCCGAACTGGATTGCTTCGTCGCTAACGCTCCTCGCAATGACGAGGCGTCACATATTGATCGCGCGCTTGTCGACCGCGAGCGCCGCTTCTTTCATTGCTTCGCTGAGCGTCGGGTGCGCGTGGCAGGTGCGGGCGATGTCTTCGGACGAAGCGCCGAATTCCATGGCGATGGCGGCTTCCGCGATCATGGTCTCGGCATCGGGACCGAGGATGTGCACGCCAAGCACGCGATCGGTCTTGGCGTCGGCGAGGATTTTGACAAAGCCGTCGGTCGCGAGATTGGCGCGGGCGCGGGCATTGGCGCTGAACGGGAATTTGCCGACGGTATAAGCGGCGCCCGCCGCTTTCAGCTCCTCCTCGGTCTTGCCGACCGCGGCGATTTCCGGACTGGTATAGACGACGTTGGGAATCACATCGTAGTTCACGTGCCCGGCCTTGCCGGCAATGATCTCGGCCGCGGCGACGCCCTCCTCCTCGCCCTTATGCGCCAGCATCGGCCCGGCGATGACATCGCCAATGGCGTAGATGCCGTCGATGGATGTCTTGTAATGCGGATCGACGACGACCCGGCCGCGGTTGTCTTTCCTGACGCCGAGCGCTTCGAGGCCGAGGCCTTCGGTGTAAGGTACGCGCCCGATCGCCACCAAAACAACGTCGGCCTCAAGCCTCTCCGCCGTGCCGCCGGCGGCGGGCTCGACTTTCACCTTGAGGGTCTTGCCAGACGTATCGACTGCAGCGACTTTCGACGACAGCCTGAATGCAAGCCCCTGCTTCTGCAGCATGCGGTGAAACTGGTTCGCGACTTCGCCGTCGATGCCAGGCAGAATATGATCGAGGAATTCGACGACCACGACTTCGGCGCCGAGCCGGCGCCAGACCGAACCGAGCTCGAGCCCGATGATGCCGGCGCCGACGATCAGAAGCTGCTTCGGCACCGCCGCCAGCTCGAGCGCGCCGGTCGACGACACGATCCGCTTTTCGTCAATGTCGATGCCGCTTAGCCGCGCCACGTCCGATCCGGTGGCGATGACGATGGCCTTGGTTTCGAGCAGCTGCGTCTTGCCATCGGCGTCCTTCACTTCCACCTTGCCGGGGGCCGCGATGCGGCCGAGGCCGCGAAAAGATTCGATCTTGTTCTTCTTGAACAGAAACGCGACGCCTTTGACGTTGGCGTCGACGTTTTGCAGCCGGTATTTATGCAGCGCCGGCAAGTCCATACTTGGCTTGCCGACCTTGATGCCCATCTTGCCAAAACTGTCCCCGGCCTCTTCGTAAAGCTCCGAGGCGTGCAGCATCGCCTTCGAGGGAATGCAGCCGACATTGAGGCAGGTGCCGCCGAAGGTCGCGTTCTTCTCCACGACCGCGGTTTTCAGCCCAAGCTGCGCCGCGCGAATGGCGCAGACGTAGCCGCCGGGACCTGAGCCGATAACGATGAGATCGTAGGGCATCACATCCTCGAACTAAAAGCGCAACTCCGAAACAACCTGATGGAGACGTGCCTGATTTTCTGCCTTAGCTCGAAGTGAATCTGCGCCAAAGTCGATTTCTTCACCTTTTTCATTCTTCCATTCGATTGAATGGCCGTATTCACTGACTCGCACCTTTTTGAAGTTATTCGGCTTTTTCAAGTAAGTGAAAATCTTGCCCCGGGCGATCGTTGGGCGCAAATCGACGACGCCCTCGTAACCGTCGTCCCAAACAATCTTCAGAACCCCGTGAATGATCGGCTCAGCCGACCGTATGCGCGGTAGTCTTTTCATTTGATCTTCCCCGGATTGAGATCAGATTGGCAACTGATCCAAGCCTCAAGGAGCTCCGCCTTTCGCGATTGAGCCCAGGCGCGAACCTTTTGATATTGCGGCCTAGGTATATCACCTTCAAGTATTTCCAGGGCGTCTATGTCGATCATGGCGCGATATTCGCCATATTCAGCGTGAAAGTGTGGCGGCGGATGCTCGTCCCAATAGAATTGGATTTTGACTCCATCCACCGAAGCGACTGTTGGCATGGCCGCTCACAAATCCAGCACCAGCCGGGACGGCTCCTCCAGCAATTCCTTCACCCGTACCAGGAACGTCACCGCTTCGCGGCCGTCGACGATGCGGTGGTCGTAGGAAAGCGCCAGATACATCATCGGCCGTGCCTCGACCTTGCCGGCGACGACCATCGGCCGATCCTGGATCTTGTGCATGCCGAGAATGCCGGACTGCGGCGCGTTGAGGATCGGCGTCGACATCAGCGAGCCGTAGATGCCGCCGTTGGTGATCGAGAACGTGCCGCCTTGCAGCTCTTCGATCTTGAGCGCGCCGTCGCGGGCGCGGCGGCCGAACTCGGCGATGGTCTTTTCGATCTCGGCGAGCGATTTCTGGTCGCAATCACGCACCACCGGCACAACGAGACCACGCTCGGTGCCGACCGCGATGCCGATGTGATAATAATTCTTGTAGATGATGTCGGTGCCGTCGATCTCGGCGTTCACCGCGGGAATATCCTTGAGCGCCTGGACGCAGGCTTTGACGAAAAAGCCCATGAAGCCGAGCTTGACGCCGTGCTTCTTCTCGAACAGCTCGCGATATTGCGCGCGCAAGGCCATGACGTGGCCCATGTCGACCTCGTTGAAGGTCGTCAGCATGGCGGCGGTGTTCTGCGCGTCTTTGAGGCGCCGCGCGATGGTCTGGCGCAGCCGCGTCATGCGCACGCGCTCCTCGCGCGCCGCGTCGTCCGGCGGCGACGGCGCGCGGACCTGGACGGCGGCGGCGGGTGCGGCAACCGGCATCGGCTGGGCGGCGGCGCGCTCGATGGCCGCGAGCATGTCGCCCTTGGCGACGCGGCCGTCCTTGCCGGTGCCCGGCACGGTTGCCGCGTCGACGCCGGACTCGGCCGCGAGCCTGCGCACCGACGGCGCAGGCGGAAGATCGGACGCGCCGGCCGGAGGCTTGGTCGCGGCGGCTGGCTTACTCGGGGCGAGCGGCGGCGCTGCGCCAGCGGCCGGTTTTGCCGCCGGCGGCGCCGCTGCGGCAGCTTTGGCCGCGCCGGCGCCGTCCTTGATCTGACCGAGGACGGCGCCAACGGCGACGGTGTCGCCATCCTTGGCGGCAATCTCGCTCAAGACGCCGGCCGCCGGCGCCGGCACCTCGATCGTCACCTTGTCGGTCTCCAGCTCGACCAGCGGTTCGTCGACCGCGACCGCGTCGCCGGCTCTTTTGAACCATTTGCCGATGGTCGCCTCGGTCACCGATTCCCCAAGCGTCGGCACGCGAATCTCGGTCATGGTTCCAATCCTTATCCGTCCTGCTTGAACGACAGACGGCGGACGACGGAGGACGGAAAAGAAAAATCCATCTGTCGTCCGTTGTCAGTCCTCCATCCGCCGCTACCCCAGCGCCTCGTCCAAGAAATGCTTGAGCTGCGCGAGATGCAACGACATCTGCCCGACCGCGGTCGATGCCGACGCCGGGCGGCCGGCATAGCGGGCGCGGCGGTGCTTGGCGCCGATCTGGTTGAGTACCCATTCCAGGAAGATATCGACGAACACCCAGCCGCCCATATTGCGCGGCTCCTCCTGGCACCACACGATCTCGGCTTCTTTGAAGCGCGACAATTCGGCCATCAGCGCCTTGGTCGGGAACGGGTAGAGCTGCTCGATGCGCAACAGATAGATGTCGTCGATGCCGCGCTTCTCGCGCTCTTCGTAAAGATCGTAATAGACCTTGCCCGAAGAGATTACGACGCGGCGGATCTTGTCGTCGGCGACGAGCTTGATCTTCTCGTCCGGATACATCTGCGCGTCGTCCCACAACAGCCGATGGAACGACGTGTCCGGCCCCATCTCGTCGAGCCGCGACACCGCGCGCTTGTGGCGAAGGAGCGACTTCGGCGTCATTAGAATGAGCGGCTTGCGGAAGTCGCGCTTGAGCTGCCGGCGCAGGATGTGGAAATAGTTCGCCGGCGTCGTGCAGTTGGCGACCTGCATATTGTCCTCGGCGCACATCGACAGAAAGCGCTCGAGCCGAGCCGAGGAATGCTCCGGCCCCTGGCCTTCGTAGCCGTGCGGCAACAGGCAGACGAGGCCCGACATGCGCAGCCATTTGCGCTCGCCGGACGAAATGAACTGGTCGAACACCACCTGCGCGCCATTGGCGAAGTCGCCGAATTGCGCCTCCCACAGCGTCAGCGCGTTTGGCTCGGCCAGCGAATAGCCGTATTCGAAACCGAGCACGGCCTCTTCCGACAGCATCGAATTGATGACTTCGTAACGCGCCTGGCCCTCGCGCAGCTCGTTGAATGGCGTATAGCGCTGCTCGGTCTCCTGATCGATCAGCACCGAATGGCGCTGCGAAAACGTGCCGCGCTCGGAATCCTGACCCGACAGCCGCACGCGGTGGCCGTCGAGCAGCAACGAGCAGAACGCCAAAGCTTCGGCGGTCGCCCAGTCGATGCCGGTCCCGGTCTCGATCGCCTTGCGCCGATTGTCGAAGAAGCGATTGAGCGTGCGGTGCAGATGGAAACCCGAAGGCAGCGTAGTGATCTTGCCGCCGATCTCCTTCAGCTCGACGAGGTCGACGCCGGTGTGGCCGCGGCGCGGGTCGTCGGCGCTGGCGGCGGTCTTGAACCCGGACCAGCGGCCGTCGAGCCAGTCGGCCTTGTTGGCGCGGTAGCCCTGCGCGGCCTCAAGCTCGGCGTCGAGCTTGGCGCGCCACTCCGCCGTCATCTTTTCGACTTCGCCGGCGCCGACGACGCCCTCGTCCGTGAGCTTCTTGGCGTAGATTTCGAGCGTAGTTGGATGCGCGGCGATCGCCTTGTACATCAGCGGCTGCGTGAACGACGGCTCGTCGCCCTCGTTGTGGCCGTGGCGCCGGTAGCAGAACATGTCGATGACGACCGGCTTCTGGAATTTCTGCCGGAACTCGGTTGCGATCTTGGCGGCGAACACGACGGCTTCGGGATCGTCGCCGTTGACGTGAAAAATCGGCGCCTCGATCATCTTGGCGACGTCGGACGGGTACGGCGAGGACCGCGAATAACGCGGATTGGTGGTGAAGCCGATCTGGTTGTTGACGATGAAATGCACCGAACCGCCGGTGCGGTGGCCGCGCAGGCCCGACAGGCCGAAGGACTCCGCGACCACGCCCTGCCCGGCGAACGACGCATCGCCATGGATGAGCAGCGGCATCACCATGGTACGGTCTTCCGAGGTGGCGCCGTGCTGATCCTGCTTGGCGCGCACCTTGCCGAGCACCACCGGATCGACGATTTCGAGATGCGACGGATTGGCTGTCAGCGACAGATGCACGTTGTTGTTGTCGAACTCACGGTCCGACGACGCGCCAAGGTGATATTTCACGTCGCCCGAGCCTTCGACCGCGTCCGGCGTCGATGAGCCGCCCTTGAATTCGTGGAAGATGGCGCGGTGCGGCTTGCCCATGACCTGGGCCAGCACGTTGAGCCGGCCGCGATGCGGCATGCCGATGACGATCTCGCGCACGCCGAGCGCGCCGCCACGCTTGATGATCTGCTCCAGCGCCGGGATCATCGACTCGGCGCCATCGAGGCCGAAGCGCTTGGTGCCGGTGAATTTCAGATCGGAGAATTTCTCGAAGCCTTCGGCTTCGACCAGCTTGTTGAGGATGGCGCGCTTGCCTTCGCGGGTGAAACTGATCTCCTTGTCCGGGCCTTCGATCCGCTCCTGGATCCAGCCTTTCTGCGCGCCATTGGAGATGTGCAGAAACTCGACGCCGAGCGTCTGGCAATAAGTGCGGCGCAGGATGCCGACGATCTGGCGCACCGTGCCGAATTCGAGGCCGAGCACCTTGTCGAGGAAAATCGGGCGGTCGAGATCGGCGTCGTTAAAACCGTAGGTGCGCGGATCGAGCTCTTCCTCGTTCTTCGGCGCTTCGAGGCCGAGCGGATCGAGGTTGGCGTGGAAATGGCCGCGGGCGCGATAGGCGCGGATCAGCATCAACGCGCGGATCGAATCGCGGGTGGAGCGTTCGACGTCGGCCGCGGACAATTCGATGCCGCGGGCCTGCGCTTGCGCCTTGACCTTGCCGCCGAGCGCCTGGCCCGTTTCCAGCCAGCCGCCGTCAAGCGCGGCGACAAGATCGCCGCGCGGCAGCGGCGGCCAATCCGGCCGCGCCCAGGACGGCCCTTGTGCGTTGTTTTCGACGTCGCGGGCGTCGTCCTTCAGGCTCTGGAAGAACGCCTGCCATTCCGCGTCGATGGATTTCGGGTCGATCTCGTAGCGCGCGTAAAGGTCGTCGATGTAAGCGGCATTGCCGCCGTAGAGAAACGAAGTGAGTGCGAAAGCGGCGTTCGCGTCCTGGCGAGACATGGGGCAGTCCTTGGCAAGATCCGAGCTAGGGGACGGTAAGCGTGGCGCAATACGTAAAAACCGATCGCGCGTGAAGAACACGCGAATCAGTCCCGGCCCGGCGCTGGGAAGCTCTTCTTTACCCTATTTAATGGCTCGATGCGGCAGGCAAAAGACGTAAAAAGTGAATCAAGATTTCAATATTTCAGCGAGCGTATGGCCGAGCCGTGCCGGTGATGGCGACACCTTGATGCCGGCCGCTTCCATGGCGGCGATCTTGGACTCGGCGCCACCCTTGCCGCCGGCGATGATCGCCCCCGCGTGTCCCATCCGCCGCCCGGGCGGCGCCGTCCGTCCGGCGATGAAGCCGACCATCGGCTTCTTGCGGCCGCGCCTGGCTTCGTCCTTGATGAATTGCGCGGCGTCCTCTTCCGAGGAGCCGCCAATCTCCCCGATCATGACCAGAGCTTCGGTTGCCTTGTCGGCCAGAAACATTTCCAGCACTTCGATGAAATCGGTGCCTTTGACCGGATCGCCGCCGATGCCGACGGCGGTGGTCTGGCCGAGACCTTCCCGCGTGGTCTGGAACACCGCTTCATAGGTCAGCGTGCCGGAGCGCGACACGATGCCGACCTTGCCGCGCTTGAAGATATTGCCGGGCATGATGCCAATCTTGCATTCGCCCGCGGTCATGACGCCCGGACAGTTCGGCCCGATCAGCCGCGACTTCGAGCCGCAGAGCGAGCGCTTCACCTTCACCATGTGGCTTACCGGAATGCCTTCGGTGATGCAGACGATGAGCGGAATCTCGGCGTCGATCGCCTCGGCGATGGCGTCGGCGGCGCCGGGCGGCGGCACATAGATCACGCTGGCATCGGCGCCGGTCTTTTCGCGCGCTTCGGCGACCGTATCGAATACCGGCAGGCCGAGATGGGTCGCGCCGCCTTTGCCGGGTGACACGCCGCCGACCATCTTGGTGCCGTAGGCGATGGCCTGCTCGGAATGGAAGGTGCCGTTCTTGCCGGTAAAGCCCTGGCAGATGACCTTGGTATTGTTGTCGATGAGAATGGGCATCAAGCCGCCTCTCTGACCGCCTTGACGATCTTCTGCGCGGCGTCGTCCAAATCGTCCGCCGACGTGACGTTAAGCTTCGAGTTGGCGATGATCTTCTTGCCGAGATCGACATTGGTGCCTTCGAGCCGCACCACCAGCGGCACTTTCAACCCCACTTCCTTCACCGCGGCGACGACGCCCTCGGCGATGACGTCGCATTTCATGATGCCGCCGAAGATGTTGACCAGGATACCCTTCACGTTGTGGTCAGACGTGATGATCTTGAAGGCGGCCGAGACGCGGTCCTTGGTGGCGCTGCCGCCGACGTCGAGGAAGTTTGCCGGCGCCATGCCGTAGAGCTTGATGATGTCCATGGTCGCCATGGCGAGGCCCGCGCCGTTGACCATGCAGCCGATCGAACCGTCAAGCGCGATGTAGTTGAGATCGAATTTCGTGGCTTCGATCTCCTTGGCGTCCTCCTCCGTCTCGTCGCGCAAGGCGGCGATCTCCGGATGCAGGAACAGCGCGTTGTTGTCGAAGTCGATTTTGGCGTCGAGGCAGATGAGCTTCTTGTCCTTGGTGACGACCAGCGGATTGATCTCAAGAAGACTCATGTCGGTGTCGATGAAGGCCTTGTAGAGATTGCTGAGCAGCGGACCGAGCTGCTTCGCCAGATCGGCGTCGAGATGCAGCGCATGGGCGACGGTGCGGACATGGTGCGGGCAGATGCCGGCAACCGGATCGATGGAAATGGTCACGATCTTGTCCGGCGTATTGTGCGCCACCTCTTCGATGTCCATGCCGCCTTCGGTCGACACCACGACCGCCACCCGCGAGGTCGCGCGATCGATCAGCATCGAAAGATAGAATTCCTTGTCGATCGCGGAGCCTTCCTCGATGTAGAGCCGGTGCACCTGTTTGCCGTGCGGCCCGGTCTGATGCGTGATGAGCGTCGAGCCAAGCAGCCGCGCCGCCTCCTTCTTCACGTCCTCGGTCGATTTGACGACCTTGACGCCGCCGGCTTTGCCGCGCCCGCCGGCATGAATCTGCGCCTTCACCACCCAGACCGGACCGCCCAGGTCTTTGGCAGCCTTCTCTGCCTCGTCGACGGAAAGGGCTGCGATGCCGCGCGGCACCGGCAAGCCGTATTCGCGCAACACCGCCTTGGCCTGATATTCGTGGATGTTCATGAGTCCCACCGCCTGTCATTGTCCGCGAAGGCGGACGATCCAGTAACCACAGGTGTTCCGAAAATCACGCGAGAGTGCAACATTTCAATTCGCGGCGATTACTGGATGCTCCGCCTTCGCGGAGCATGACAAGTAGCTACTTCCCCAGATCGGGGGCGATCTTCTTGCAGGCCTCGACCAGGCTATACACGGCTTGCGCCGACTTCTCGAACATTGTGCGCTCGGCGCCATTGAGTTCGATCTCGACAATGCGCTCGACGCCCTTGGCGCCGATCACCACCGGCACGCCGACATAGAGGTCCTTCACGTCATATTCGCCGTTGAGGTGGGCCGCCGCCGGCAGCACGCGCTTCTTGTCGCGCAGATAGCTCTCCGCCATCGCGATCGCCGAAGATGCCGGCGCATAAAAGGCGGAGCCGGTCTTGAGCAGGCTGACGATCTCGCCGCCGCCGTTGCGCGTGCGATCGACGATGGCGTCGATCCGCGCCTGGGTGGTCCAGCCCATCTTGACGAGATCGGGCAGCGGAATGCCGGCGACCGCCGAATAGCGGACCAGCGGCACCATGCTGTCGCCGTGACCGCCAAGCACGAAAGCGTTGACGTCCTCCACCGAAACGTTGAATTCGTCGGCCAGGAAATAGCGGAAGCGCGCGGAATCGAGCACGCCGGCCATGCCGACCACCATGGGTTTCGGCAGGCCGCAGCACTTCTGCAGCGCCCAGACCATGGCGTCGAGCGGATTGGTGATGCAGATGACGAAGGCGTTGGGCGCGTATTTCTTGATGCCGGCGCCGACCTGCTCCATCACCTTGAGATTGATGCCGAGCAGATCGTCGCGGCTCATGCCCGGCTTGCGCGGCACGCCGGCGGTGACGATGCAGACCGCAGCGCCCTCGATCGCCTCATAGGAATTGGTGCCGGCAAAGCGGGCGTCGAAGCCCTCGACCGGGGAGGCCTGGACGAGGTCGAGCGCCTTGCCTTGGGGAACGCCTTCGGCGACGTCGAACATGACGACATCGCCGAGTTCCTTCAAGCCGATGAGAAGCGCCAGCGTGCCGCCGATCTGACCCGAGCCTATCAATGCGATCTTGCTTCGCGCCATCTCACGAATGTCCTTGATTGGTGAAAAATGCCCGGCTGCGGGCGTCATTAGCCGTTTCGGATGGCGCGTTCAAGCCGGTGTCCGGGCGATCGGATGACCGCCTTAATCGCTGGAGACGTAGCGGAAGCCACTGCGATGAGCCTCGACGCCAAAATCATCACGGTCGGCCCTTGCGCCGGCCCATGTCCTGCATGATCTCGAGCTGGATCTGCTGGATTTCGGCCAGTCGCTCCCATTGCCGGTTGAGCAAGTGATCCATCTTTTCATGGAGGTGGCGAATTTCGAGTTCTGCTTTGAGGTTGACCCGAAAGTCATTTTCCGAACGCAGCCGATCCTTCGCCTCCTGGCGGTTCTGACTCATCATGATGATGGGGGCCTGGATGGCGGCCAGACACGACAGCACCAGATTGAGCAGGATAAAGGGATAGGGATCGAACACTTCGCGCCGTACCGTCCAGATGTTGAAGGCCATCCACACCGCCAGCACGACGAAGAAAATGCCGATGAAAGTCCAACTGCCGCCAAAATCGGCCACCGTGTCGGCGACGCGCTCGCCAAGCGAGCGCCGGCGTTCCCAGGTCGATTCCACGTCGCGGCTGATTGTCTCTTCCCGGGCCAGGCTGTCGACAACTTCTTGCTCCAGTTTCGTCAACTCGCCGCGTTCCCGCTCCAAGAGGCCGGCCACGTAGCGATCGCGATAATCGCTGAGATGACGTCCGCAGATGACGTTGTCGGCGGTCAGGTTCGGATGATCGCCGGTTATCAGATCGGCGATGGCGGGGCGCACCGCATCGAAACGGACCGGCTGGCGTGCTTCCTTGCCGCAAATCCCGCAATGCGGCCGGGCGCGGTGGCGCGGTGTTACTGGCGGCGGCACAGCCGCGGACGGCGGCAATGGAGTGGAACCCGTATCGGTCATGGCGAGGCTCGCGCTTGATCGCAGGATCGGCGGCATCTTATCCGGCGCAAGCAATCTTGCCGATAGGCGGCCGGGGACAAGCGATCACGTTTCGACGATGCCGGTCGAGGCGCCCGAGATTTTGCCATGCGCGGCGCCGTGCGGCCGCGCCAGATAAGCCTGCGAGCGCATCTCGATCAAGCGCGAGGCGGTGCGGTTGAATTCGGCCGCCTCAAAGCCCTCGTCGGCGCGATACAGCGCATCGGGCTCGGCATCTGCCGAGGCGATCAGCTTCACATTATGGTCGTAAAGCGTATCGATCAGGATGATGAAGCGCTTGGCGGCATTGCGGTTGTCGTACGTCATCACCGGCACATGATCGAGGATGACGGTGTGATATTCATGGGCGACGCGCAGATAGTCGGCGGCGGCGAGCGGCTCTTCGCACAGCTCATGGAAGGAAAACCGCGCCACGCCCATGAATGCGCGCGGCACGCGAAGCCTGCGGCCGCGCAACGCCAATTCGCGCGCGGCGCCGCCGTTGCCGCCAGTCAATCGCCGCCACGCACCGTCGAGCTTGGCGGCCGCGGCCGCATCGGCCGGCACGTACCAGACCGGCAGACCGGCGAGCTTCTCCAGGCGGAAGTCGGTGCGCGCGTCGAGCCGCACGATATCCATATGCGTTTGCAGCATGTGAACGAACGGCATGAACAGTGCACGGTTCAAGCCGTCTTTGTAGAGCTCACCGGGCGGCACGTTCGAGGTCGCCACCACGACGATGCCGCGCTCGAACAGTTGCTGGAACAGCCGCCCGAGAATCATGGCGTCGGCAATGTCGGTGACGTGAAACTCGTCGAAGCACAACAGCCAGGCCTGTTCGGCCAGCGCGTCGGCGACAAGCCGGATCGGATCTTCGCCCTGGTGCTCGCCGCGCTTCATCTCCTGCCGCACGGCATGAACGCGCTCGTGCACGTCGAGCATGAACTGATGAAAATGCGCGCGGCGCTTGCGCTCGACCGGGCTGGCCTCGAAAAAAAAGTCCATTAGCATGGTCTTGCCGCGGCCGACGGCGCCGTGAATGTACAAGCCTTTGATCTGCGGCAGCGTGCGCTGGCGGTTGGCGAACAGCCAGCCCAGCGGCGAGGATTTGCGCGCCAGGCGATATTCCGCAATCCGCGTTTCGAGGCGCGTCATGGTGTCGAGCACGGCGAGCTGGGCGTCGTCGCTCTCGACGCGGCCTGATGCAACACCCGCGGCATAATGCGCTGTGACGGAATGCGCCATGAGGGATTTCAGCGGGACGGACTGTCGGGGATTGCGGCCGGTGGTCTAAAGCATCGCGGAGCGGACAAGCGCCAGACGCTTGGCTGTCTGGATGCCGACCAATTGGTACATCATCGTCGTGAATTCGTCGTAAACGCTTCGGAAGCCATGCGTATACGGAATGTCGGCATGTTGCTCAATCCTTTGCCTTGTCAAATTTCGGCGCCACACAACATGGTGTTTTGATTCGGCGGCAATCGAATGCTCGATGCCGCACGCTTTCTGGGAGGAAGCGAACGGGAGGGTCTTGTCGACGACAACGTCAGGAGACCCCATGCACGAAGTCCTTCCCGAAGGCGGCGTAATCCGCAAATTGTGGATCGGCGAGACGGCAAAATACCGCGAGCATGTGCTGCGGCTCGATCCCGACAGCCGGCACAATAGGTTCGCCGGCGGCGTGTCCGACGACTTCATCCGCAACTATGTCGAGTTGACCGCCGGCCTCGACACCGTGGTGCACGGCTTTTTCGTAGGGCCCATGATGCGCGGCGCCGCAGAGCTGCGGCCGCTTGGCGCGCGGTTCCCGCGCCAAGCCGAAGCCGCGATCAGCGTCGAAAAGCCCTGGCAGAGTCACGGCGTCGGCTCGGCGCTGCTGCGCCGGACCTTGCTGACCGCGCGCAACCGCGGCTTCCGGCTCCTGCACATGGCGTGCCTTGCTGACAATCGCCGCATGCAGCAGCTCGCCCGAAAATTCGACGCCGAGCTGTCATTCGATTTCGGTGGCGTCGTCGGCGAGGTCGAATCCTCGCGCCCGACGCCGCTGTCGGTGATGCGCGAAATGATGTCGGACAGCCACGGCTTCGCCACCGCGATGCTCGAACTGCAATCGCGGATGCTGCGGGCCTGATCGCCAAACAGCCCGTCCCGGACGCGATCCGGGACGGGCGCTCTCCATCGAAAGCGAAAAATTCAGAGTGTCACGCGCGCTTCGCGGCCATCCGCGCTCTGGCGGGTCAGCGGATAGGCTTCCTCGACGACATACGGCCCGCCGCCGACCGAAGCGCGCGAGGAAAACAGCACAAAGCGCGACACCGCAAATGGCGCCGAGCGATAATGCCCGCGCGCGGCGAGATAATCGGCGACCTGGTGGCTTGAGGAATCGCGCAACCGCGCCAGCGTGACATGCGGCGTGTATTTGCGTCCCTCGGGCTCGAGCCCAAGCCGTTGCAGCAGACGCTCGTGCTCCGCCTGCAGCTCCATCAGCGGCGCCACCGGCGCCGCGGCGGCAACCACGGCACGCGGCTTGCGGCCGCCGAATGACGTCAGGCCGTCGAGCCGAAGCTCGAACGGCCGGCGATGCACGCGGGCCAGCACGCCGGCGATCTCGCGCGCCAAAACGTCGTCGACGTCGCCGATGAAACGGAGGGTGAGATGATAATTTTCCGCGTCGATCCAGCGCGCCCCGGGCAACCCGCCCCGCATCATGGCGAGCGATTGGGCGACCGACTGCGGAATTTCGAGACCGGTGAACAAGCGGGGCATAGCAACACCTCCGGGCTCGATTCGCGAATCACGCCGACTCAGAATGGGGTCATCGCCGCTCGCGCGCAACCCTTCACGACGGCTGCCGCGCGGCCCGCGCCACCAGTTCCATTACCTTGGGCAAGATCCGCTGCACGATGACCTTAACGCCCGCCGGGTTGGGGTGCATGCCGTCCTGCTGGGTCAGACTCAAATTGGCGGCAACGCCGTCGAGAAAGAACGGATAGAGAAGAACCCCGTATTTTGCGGCCAGCTCGGGAAAAATGCGTTCGAAGGCCTGCCCGTAATCGGCGCCGAGATTCGGCGCCGCGCGCATGCCGCACAACAAGACAGCAATGTGACGGGCCGACAGCCGCTGCAGGATTGCGTCGAGCGCGGCCCGCGTCACCGCGGGCTTGATGCCGCGCAACATGTCGTTGGCGCCGAGTTCGACGATCACCGCATCGGTGCCCTGCGGCACCGACCAATCGAGCCGGGCGAGACCGTCGGAGGCGGTATCGCCGGAGACGCCGGCATTGGCGATGGCGGCGACGATCCCGTTCTTTGTCAGAGCGCCCTGCAGGCGCGGCACGAAGCCGTCGTTTTCCGCAAGGCCGTAGCCGGCGGTCAGGGAATCGCCGAGCGCGACGATATGGATCGCCGCCGCAGCCCGCGCGCCGGAGACGCCCGCTGCCACGAGGAGCACCACGCTGCAAACCGCGGCCGTTTGGCGGAACGCGTGCCGCCACCCATATGAGCGGCCACGGATCGGGCACGGCGCACCGTTTGCAAGGGCGCGGCTGGTTGAGCGCATGAACGACATTTCAGAGCATCCTGGTGGTCCGAAGCAAACCGTCGCGGACGCCGCCGTCGTGCTTGGCGGCGTCAACCTGTCGCTCGGCCGGGGCGACGCCCGCGTCCACATCCTGCGCGACATCTCGCTTAATATAGGCCGCGGCGAGGCGATCGGCTTGCTCGGCCCGTCCGGCTCCGGCAAGTCGACGCTGCTCATGGTGATGACCGGGTTGGAGCGGCCCGAACTCGGGAACGGTCGTGGTGGCCGGCGAGGATTTGTGCCGGCTCGATGAAGACCGGCTGGCCCGCTTCCGCGGCTGCACCATCGGCATCGTCTTTCAGGCGTTCCATCTGATCCCGACCATGACGGCGCTGGAAAACGTCGCCATCCCGCTCGAGCTCGCCGGCGCGCCCGATGCGCGCTCGCGCGCCGCACGCGAGCTTGCCGCCGTGGGCTTGAGCGCGCGCCTGCATCACTATCCCGCGGCGCTTTCCGGCGGCGAGCAGCAGCGCGTCGCGCTGGCGCGAGCGCTCGCGCCCGACCCTGCCATCATCGTGGCCGACGAGCCGACCGGCAATCTCGACGAAACGACCGGACGCGATATCATCGAGCTTCTGTTCCGCGGCTATCGGGAGCGCGGCACGACGCTGGTCCTGGTCACGCACGACAGCGAACTCGCGGCACGCTGCGATCGCGTGCTGCATATGCATTCCGGACGGATCGAGAGCGGCGTTAACGCGGCGACTGCACCAATCGCACCATGACGCAAACCGCGCGCGTGCCATTTTGGATCAAGCTTATCTACACCGCGTTCATGGCGGTGCTGATCCCGGTCTATTGGCGTTATTACGGCCCGACCAATTTTCTCTATTTCTGCGACATCACGCTAATTCTCACTTTGATCGCGATCTGGCCGGAGAACGCATTGCTCGTCTCCATGGGCTGCGTCGGCATTCTGGTGCCGCAGATGTTTTGGGTGTTCGACTTTCTGGTCAACCTGACCGGTCATTCGCTCACCGGCATGACCGATTACATGTTCAATTCGACCCACTCGCTGCTTTTGCGGCTGCTCTCGCTGTTTCACGGCTGGCTGCCGTTCCTGCTCGTCTATCTGGTGTGGCGGCTCGGCTATGACCGGCGCGCGCTGCCGGTCTGGACCGGATTGTTCGCCATCGACATGCTGGTCTGCTTCTTTCTGATGCCGACGCCGACGCCGCATCCCGGGCTCATCCCGGCCAACATCAACTATGTCTGGGGACTGCGCGACACCGCGGCGCAGACATTGCTGCCGCCGGACATCTGGTTTGCCGGCTTGCTCGTCGGCATTCCGGTTTGCGTCTTTGCGCCGACCCATTTTATTCTGGCGCGCGTCATGCCGAGAGCGACGTGATGGCGGCGCCCGCATCGCCGTCGAGGCCGCTGACGCCGTTGCGCTTGGCCTTTGGTTTCGTGCCGCGCTTTATCTGGCGGGATCTGCGCGGCGGCTTGCGCGGCTTCGGTGTCTTCATCGCCTGCATCGCGCTTGGCGTCATGGCGATCGCCGGCGTCGGCTCGGTCGCGGCGAGCCTTGACGAGGGGATCGGCAGCGCCGGCCGCGTCATCCTCGGTGGCGACCTCGCCTTCACGCTCATTCAGCGGCAGGCGAGCGACGCCGAGCGGGTGTTTCTCGATGCGCAGGGCACGGTCGCGGTGGTCGCCACGCTGCGGGCGATGGCGCGCGCGACGCCGACACCTGCCGCCGACGCAGCCTCGACGCTGATAGAAGTCAAGGCGGTGGATGCCCATTATCCGCTGTTCGGCACAGTCGTGACCGACCCGGCGATGCCGCTGGCGGCGTTGTTGGCGCAGCGCAACGGGATCTTTGGCGCCGTGGTCGATCCGACGCTGCTGACGCGGCTCGATCTGAAAACCGGCGCCCGCATCGGCATCGGCAATGCCGTGATCGAATTGCGCGGCGCCCTGACCGACGAGCCGGACAAGCTTTCGGGCGGCATCGGCTTCGGCCCGCGCGTGCTCATCAGCCAAGCGGCACTGCAGGCGACCGGCCTGTTGCAGCCGGGCAGCCTGGTGCGCTGGCAATATCGCCTGCGCCTGGCCGGCGGAAATTCAGGCGACGCCGCGGTCGCGGCGTTGGAAAAGCAGGCGCAGGCGCAGTTTCCGCAAGCCGGCTGGCAAATCCGTACCCGGATGAAGGCCTCGCCGGCGCTGGAGCGCAATGTCGCCCGCTTCGCCCAATTTCTCACGCTGGTCGGGCTCACTACGCTTCTGGTCGGTGGCGTCGGCGTGGCCAATGCCGTCACCGGCCATCTGGCGCGCAAGCGCGACGTCATTGCCACCCTCAAAGCGCTGGGCCTGACCGGTGGCGGCGTCTTCACCGTCTATTGCGGCGAGATCGTCACGGTCGCATTGGCCGCCGCCGTGGTTGGCGCGGCGCTGGGCGCCGCTTTGCCGTTCATTAGCGCGGCGGCGTTCGGCGCCGTCATGCCGCTGCCGGTCGCGCCGGCGCTGCATCCGGGCATTTTGGCGCTGGCGATCGGCTACGGCCTTCTCACCGCGCTTGCCTTTGCACTGTGGCCGCTGGGGCGCGCGCACGACATTTCGGTGGCCCGGCTGTTCCGCGACCAGATTGCCGCGGAGCGGAGCCGGCCGCGGCTGCGCTACGTCGTGGCGACCGCGGCCATCGTCGTCCTCCTTGCCGGGCTCGCGGTCGTCACCACCTATGACCGCCGCGTGGCGCTGTTTTTTGTCGCCGCCGCCGCGGTCGTCTTTGTGCTGCTGCGGTTCATCGCGATGGCGACGATGAGGCTGGCGCGGCGGCTGCCGCATCCGCGCTCTTTCGTCTGGCGACTGGCCATCGGTAATATGCACCGCCCGGGCGCGCTGACGCCGAGCGTGATGCTGTCGCTTGGGCTTGGACTCGCTTTGCTCGTCACGGTGGTCGAAATCGACGGCAATCTGCACCGCGAATTGGCCGAGGCGCTGCCGGCCAAGGCGCCGTCGTTCTTCTTTCTCGATATTCCGGCGGCGGACGCAGGCCGGTTCGATGCGTTTGCCCGCGCGAAGGCGCCCGGCTCGACGCTCGAGCGCGTGCCGATGCTGCGCGGCCGCATCGTCGCGGCGAACGGCGTGCCGGCCGCGGAGCTCAAACCGGCGGCGGGATCGCGCTGGGTGCTGCGCGGCGACCGCGGCATCACCTACGCCGCCACGGTACCCGCCGGGTCGCGTCTCGTCGCCGGCCGGTGGTGGAACGCCGGCTATGCCGGCCCGCCGCTCGTTTCGCTCGAGAGCCGGACGGCGCAGAACCTCAATCTGAAAATCGGCGACAGCATCACGGTGAACGTGCTCGGCCGCGAGATCACCGCGCGGATCGCCAATCTTCGCGCCGTCGACTGGGAGAACCTCGGCATCAATTTCGTCCTGGTATTCTCGCCGGACAGTTTCGCCGGCGCGCCGCACAGCGACATCGCGACATTGGCCTTTGCCGACGGCGGCACAGCGTCCGAGGATGCAGGCCTGATCGAGGCGCTCGCGCAATCCTTCCCCACCGTGACCGCGGTGCGCGTGAAGGACGCGCTCGATGCCGTCGCGGCCATCGTCGGCAAGCTCATCCTGGCGGTGCGCGGCGCAAGCGCGCTGACGCTGTTTGCCGCCGCCCTTGTGCTCGGCGGCGCCTTGGCGGCTGGGCAACGGTTCCGCGTCTACGATGCGGTCGTGCTCAAGACGCTCGGCGCCACCCGCGCGCGCCTCATCGCCGCCTACGCCCTGGAATATCTTCTGATCGGGGTCGCCACCGCCGCCTTCGGCGTCGCGGCCGGCGCGGCCGCCGCCGCGGTGGTGGTGACGCGGCTGATGGAGTTTCCCCTTCGTCTTCGTGCCCGGCGAGGCCGCGGCGGCGGCGTTGCTTGCGCTTTTTGTCACGGTCGGGTTTGGCCTCCTTGGCACCGCCTCGGCGCTCGGCCGCAAACCCGCGGAAGTGCTGCGGAACCTCTAAAGAACAGGCCTTATAGGAAGCCGTTAAACACCATGAAGAGTTGGTAACAGTCGGAAATATGGCGTCGCACCCATCTGGCGCGCAGGGGACTTTCGCACTGAATTCCTGCCACGTGCGATCGGCTTTCGCCGAACGCTGACCCGGCGAAGCGCCGGGATAACCCAGGGGTATTTTCCATGTCCGACTTCGATCGGAATTACGCGACCACAAGGACCGGCTACCGCACCGACCAGGTGACGATCGACGCCGGTCTGCGCGCGTATATGATCCGCGTCTACAACTACATGACCGCCGGCGTGGCGCTGACCGGCGTCCTCGCCTGGCTCACCTACCAGGCGGCTGGCGGCGATGCCATTCGCGTCGCCGGCGGGCAGATCACCGGACTGACGGCGTTCGGCCAGGCCATCTTCAGCGGACCGCTCACGATCATTCTCTTGCTCGGCACGCTCGGCCTGGTGTTCTTCATGAGCTTTCGCATCAACAAGCTGTCGGTAGGCGCCGCACTGACGATGTTCTTCGTCTATGCGGGCCTGCTCGGCTTGGCGCTGGCGTCGATCTTCCTGGAGTATACCGGGGCGTCGATCACGCGGGTGTTCTTCATCTCCGCGGCGACGTTCGGCGCCATGAGCCTCTACGGTTACACCACCCAGCGCGACCTCACCGGCGTCGGCTCGTTCATGTTCATGGGCCTGATCGGTCTCGTCATCGCGATGCTGGTCAACGTGTTCCTGCATTCGAGCGGGCTCGACTGGGCGATCTCGGTACTGGGCGTGCTGATCTTCGTCGGGCTCACCGCCTATGACACGCAGCGGATCAAGGAGATGTATTCGCCGATGGACGACGGCACCATCGCCGGCCGCAAGGCGGTGATGGGTGCGCTGTCGCTCTATCTCGACTTCATCAACCTGTTCCTGATGCTGTTGCGGCTGTTCGGCGACCGCCGCTAACCGAGCCGACAAAGTCTCCAGATCGAAACGCCCCGGGCCACGCCCGGGGCGTTTTGCTTTCGGCTCATTCGCTTTGCCGCACCGGCGTTTTCTGGCAATTTTGTCCAGCTATGAGCAGCGTCGCCATCCGGCCCGCCGTACCCGCCGATATTGCGGCCATTACCCACATCTATGCCGATGCCGTCCTGCACGGCACCGCCACCTTCGAGATCGAGCCGCCCGACGAGGCGGAAATGGCGCAGCGGCATCGGACGCTGACCATCAAAGGCTATCCGTATCTCGTGGCCGAGCATGCCGGCATCGTCGCTGGCTATGCCTATGCCGGACCCTACCGCGATCGGCCGGCCTATGATTGGTGCGTCGAGGATTCGATCTACATTGCCCCGGAATTTCGCCGGCAGGGCGTTGGCCGCGCGTCGCTGGCCCGGCTGATTGCGGAGGCCGAAGCGCGCGGCTTCCGACAGATGATCGGCGTGGTAGGCGACAGCGCGAACACCGCCTCGGTCGCGGTCCATGTGGCAGCCGGCTTCCGCCTCGTCGGCACGTTCCAATCCGTCGGCTTCAAGCACGGCAAATGGCTCGATACCGTGCTGATGCAGCGCCCGCTCGGACACGGCGACAGCGCGTCGCCCTGAACCGGCTTAACCCGCCACCACCCGGAGCGAGCGGTCGAGCGCACCGAGCACGCCGTCGAGTTCGTGGCCGCGGCGGACGATATGGCCGGTGGCGGAGATGACGCTATAGGCGCCCTGACGGCGGCCGAGCTTGGGATTTTTCTCGATGCGGTAGATCGGCACTTCCGAGGCGCGGCGAAAAACCGAAAATACCGCGCGATCTTTCAGAAAATCGATCGCGTAATCACGCCATTCGCCGGCTGCAACCTTGCGCCCATAGAGCCGAAGAATGCGGTCGAGCTCGCGCCGGCTGAACCTGACTTCGCTGGCGGGGGCGGGCGGCTGAAGCTCGCCCCCGCGCCACGCGCTTGGATCGGTGTCGCCGAACTCCATGCGGCGCCTCCTTCTGTCGTCTAAGGTTCATGATCGCGCCGGAAGCGGCGGCGGGCAAGGGGCCTGCGGGAGCCGGCGGTGCGGCGAATAGGGCTCTGTTCATCGCAGATCAGGGCTCAGTCCCGGGAGCCGCAGAGACGCAGGTTTTGCGCCTGCGACATATTTGCCGGCCAGAATCACGGCTTCGTTAAGCGAATCATAATACGGCCCTAATTCCGACAAGCACGCGCCTCGCTGGGCTGCCAAATAGCTACCTGTTGCCTCAAGGCCCGGTTCGGATGCGTTCCGGATTCCTCAGCCCCCCAGCCCCCCGGGGCGCGGACGGATCGGGCCAGAGGCGGCAGAGTTCTCTGTATGGTTCATTCCCCAATCCCTTAGGCCGGCGCAATCGCCGGCCTTTTTTATTGCAGGGAGGACGCATCGCGAAGTCGCGAGTACAGACGCGTTTGCCCCTATTCGCGTTTTTCCAATTGCAGCGGAACATAGGCCGCACCCAGGATAATACCCGGCTTGTCGCGCGTGCCCTCCTGCACCAGGACCGCGGCGGCATCGACGCCCTCGGTCTTGAGCTCCGCTATCGGTACGTTCCAGGTCGAGGCCGCGCCGGTCCAATCGCCGAGCCGGAGCCAGCCGCGGACGACATTGTGATAGATGACGGTGCGGCCGCGATTCTCGCCACGGCCGATGGCGACGGCGATGGCCTTCGCCAGCGGACACAGCCAAACCTCGCCGGCGTGGGGGTCGCTCTCGGCCGCCGCCACTTTGACGCTCACGCTGTTGGCGCCCGCAGTCACCTCAACCGGCACCGACATCACGCCCGGCTTTCGAACGGTCTGGGCGATCGTGCGCTCGATGGCGGCCTTGTCGCTGCCGAGCACGTGCATGGCGCCGTTGACCACGATCTGCGGCGTATAGACTTGCCGATCGCCGCGCACGCGCGCGTAAGCGCGCTGCCGCGCCGAGTCCGCCGGACTGGCGAGCGTATCCTTCCAGCCGAGATAGTCCCAATAATCGATCGGCAGGCTGAGCGCGATCAGCGATGGATCGGCCGTCAGTTCGCCGAGCAGCCTGTCGGCGGCCGGGCAGGATGAGCAGCCTTGGCTGGTGAACAGTTCAAGCAGCGCGCGCGGCTCGGCGGCGCGAGCAATTACAAAAGTCGCAATCAAGAAGCTTACAATGAGGGATGCCGACGCAAGGCGGCGACGCAGCATTCCAAACCTCCACCCCCCAGACCCACAGTGAAAGATGCGCCCGAAGCGGAAAAAACGTTTGCAGAAGGCGGAAGGCCCCGCCCTCGGTGACGATTCCGTGACGGCGGCACTTGTAAAGCCGCCGCCTGTCACTCGCCACTCAATTCGCGGTGAGGACTATTTGCAGCGCATCACTTCAGCGGGAAACCCGTTCACGAATCCCCCGATCGCGCTGTGTTTGGATCACGGGTCAGGCCGCCAGATGGCGCAGCACATATTGCAGGATGCCGCCGTTGCGGTAGTAGTCGAGCTCATCGGCGGTATCGATGCGGCAGATCAGCGGCACGCGCTTGAGCCCGCCGTCGGACGCGATGATCTCGGCAAGAAGCCGCTGATGCGGTTTAAGGTCGCCGTGCAGGCCGCGGATGGTGACCTGCTCGTCGCCCTTCAGGCCGAGCGTCTGCCACGAGGTGCCTTCTTCGAACACCAGGGGCACGACGCCCATGCCGACGAGGTTGGAGCGGTGGATGCGCTCGAAGCTCTGCGCGATCACGGCGCGCACGCCGAGCAGCATGGCGCCCTTCGCCGCCCAATCGCGCGACGATCCGGTGCCGTATTCCTTGCCGGCGAACACAACGAGCGGCACGTTTTCGGACTTGTAGCGCATCGCCGCGTCATAGATCGTCATGCGCTGTTTCGAGGGATAGTGAATGGTGTAGCCGCCCTCGACGCCGGGCACCATCTGGTTCTTGATGCGGATATTGGCGAAAGTGCCGCGCATCATCACCTGATGATTGCCGCGCCGCGTGCCGTATTGGTTGAAGTCCTTCGGCCGGACCTGATGATCGCGCAAATATTCGCCGGCCGGGCTTTCTTCCTTGATCGATCCGGCCGGCGAGATGTGATCGGTGGTGATCGAATCGAGGAACAGCCCGAGAATGCGCGCGTCGACGATGTCCTCGATCGGCTGGCTGCGCTTGGGCATGTCTTCGAAATAGGGCGGATTCTGGACGTAAGTCGAGCGGTCGTCCCATTTGTAGGTCAAGCCGCCCTGCACGGTGATCTTGCGCCAATGGGCGTCGCCCTTGAACACGTCGCCGTATTTCTTCGTGAACATCTGCTTGTTGATGTTCTTGTGGATCACGTCGGCGATCTCGCGGCTCGTCGGCCAGATGTCGCGCAGATAGACCTTGCGCCCCTTCTGGTCGGTGCCGAGCGGCTGCTTGGCGACGTCGATCTGCATCGAGCCGGCGATGGCGTAGGCGACGACCAGCGGCGGCGACGCCAGATAATTGGCGCGCACGTCGGCATTGACGCGGCCTTCGAAATTGCGATTGCCGGACAGCACCGCGGCCGCAACCAGATCGTTCTTGTTGATGGCCTCGGAAATCTCCTCCGGCAGCGGCCCCGAATTGCCGATGCAGGTGGTGCAGCCGAAGCCGACCAGATTGAAACCGAGGGCGTCGAGGTCCTTCTGCAAGCCGGATTTTGCCAGATATTCGGCGACCACCTGCGAGCCGGGCGCCAGCGAGGTTTTCACCCACGGCTTCACCGTAAGCCCTTTGGCCACCGCCTTGCGGGCGAGAAGCCCCGCTCCCACCATGACCGAGGGATTCGAGGTATTGGTGCAGGAGGTGATTGCGGCGA
The DNA here is from genome assembly GCA_963791925.1 of uncultured Alphaproteobacteria bacterium. Lineage (GTDB taxonomy): Bacteria > Pseudomonadota > Alphaproteobacteria > Rhizobiales > Xanthobacteraceae > BOG-931. Next base: position 684,088 of record CAWBUA010000001.1, read on the forward strand.
TCACCACGTCGCCGTGACCGAGCGTGTGCTTGCGGCCCTCGACCGGCACGCGCTTGTCGAGTTCGGCGGCTTTGTTGAACTCCTTGTCCATCGACCAGGCAAAGCCGTTCTTGACCTCTTTGAGCGCGATGCGGTCCTGCGGACGCTTCGGCCCGGCAAGCGACGGCTCGATCGAGCCCAATTCGAGCTTGAGCACCTCGGTGAACATCGGGTCCGGCGTGTTCTTGGTGCGGTACATGCCCTGCGCCTTGGCATAGGCGATGACCAGCGCGATGCGGTCGGCGGAGCGGCCGGTCTCGCGCAGATAACGGATGGTGTCGTCGTCGATCGGGAAGAAGCCGCAGGTTGCGCCGTATTCAGGCGACATGTTGCCGAGCGTGGCGCGATCGGCGATCGACAGATTGGCGAGGCCGGGCCCGAAATATTCGACGAACTTGCCGACCACGCCGCGCTTGCGCAGCATCTGCGTCACCGTGAGCACGAGGTCGGTCGCGGTCATGCCATCCTTGAGCTTGCCGTTCAATCGTACGCCGATCACTTCCGGCAGCAGCATCGAATAGGGCTGGCCGAGCATGGCGGCTTCGGCCTCGATGCCGCCGACGCCCCAGCCCAGCACCGACAACCCGTTGACCATCGTGGTGTGGGAGTTGGTGCCGACCAGCGTGTCCGGATAGGCAAGCTCGGTGGCGACGGTCTTCTTGTCCGGGAACTGGATCTTGGCTTTCGACGTCCACACCGTCTGCGACAGATATTCGAGATTGACCTGGTGGCAGATTCCGGTGCCGGGCGGCACGACGCGGAAATCCTCGAACGAACGCTGCGCCCATTTCAGGAACTTGTAGCGTTCCTGGTTCTGCTTGTACTCGTCCTCCACGTTCTGCTTGAGCGCCAGCGCATTGCCGAAATGATTGACCGCGACCGAATGGTCGACGACGAGATCGACCGGAACCAGCGGATTGATCTTTTTCGCGTCGCCGCCGAGATGGTGCATGGCGTCGCGCATGGCGGCGAGGTCGACCACCGCCGGTACGCCGGTGAAATCCTGCATCAGCACGCGCGCCGGCCGAAACGCGATCTCACGCTCGGAGGTCTTCGATTTCAGCCATTGCGCCACGGCCTGGATGTCCTGCTTGGTGACGGAGCGGCCGTCTTCGTTGCGCAACAGGTTTTCCAGCAAGACCTTGAGCGAGAAGGGCAGCCGCGAAATCCCTTTCAGGCCGTTCTTTTCCGCCGCCGGCAGGCTGTAATAGGCATAGGTTTTGGAGCCGACCTTGAGCGGCCGGAGACATTTGAAGCTATCGAGCGATTCCATGACTTTTTTCCCATCCCGCCGGCCGGGCGCCGGCGCAATCCGGAGGTAAATTATTGCCGAAACTGGCCCAACCCCCTCCCTTCCCTCCCCCACTCGCGGGGTGGAGGGGAGAGGAAAAATCGGACGTGGCAGGCGTCACCGGCGCGCCGCGGCCCGACCAGCGGCTTATAAGGTCTTTTGTGCGCTTGTGCCAGTTCAGCTACGAATTGTCCGCTAACATGCAGAGCATGGCCCAAAAGCCCGCGAAACCCCGCGCCAAAGCGCAGCCTGGTCGGTGCTGATGCGTCTCACCGGCGTCGATTTGGTCTGTCAGCGCGGCGAACGCGGCGTTTTCGCCGGGGTCAGTTTTGCCGTGGAGTCCGGTCGGGCCTTGCTCATTAGTGGCCGCAACGGTGCGGGAAAATCGTCGCTTTTGCGCATGGTCGTCGGCCTGCTGCCCGTCGCGGGCGGTCGGCTGGCCCTGGAAGGGGGCGATCCGGAATTGAGCATCGCCGAGCAGGCCCATTATCTCGGTCATCAGGACGCGCTGAAGGGTTCGCTGTCGGTTGCCGAGAATTCGGGATTTTGGGCCGGCTTCTTCGGAGTGCGCCCGGCCGATCTCGACGGCCCCCTGGAGACGGTCGGGCTCGCCGCGCTCGCGAGCCTCCCCGCGGCCTATCTTTCGGCCGGCCAGCGCCGACGCCTCTCGATCGCCCGGCTGATCGCGGTGCCGCGCCCACTCTGGCTCCTTGACGAACCGACCAGCACGCTCGACGCCGCCGCCCAGGAGCGGCTGGCCGGGCTGATGGCGGAGCACCTCGCCGGAGGCGGCATCATTGTCGCCGCAAGCCACGGGCCGATCGGGCTTGGCGGGGTGCAGGAACTGCGGCTGGGGGAAGCGCCACAGGAGGAAGCGTCATGACGCCGCTCGCTGCGCTGCTCCTTCGCGACATCCGGATCGCCCTGCGCGTGGGTGGCGGCGCGCTGATCGGTGTGCTGTTCTTCCTCGTCGTCGTCACCCTCATGCCGTTCGCCATCGGGCCCGATCTGCCGCTCCTGAAGCGGATCGGACCGGCGATCCTGTGGCTCGCGGCGCTGCTCGCCAGCCTGTTGGCGCTCGACCGGCTGTTTGCCGGCGACCGCGACGACGGCTCGCTGGACCTCATCCTGATGGGCCGCGCGCCTCTGGAACTCGTGGTGGCGACCAAGGGCGTAGCCCATTGGCTGACCACCGGACTGCCGCTCGTGATCTGCGCGCCGCTGATCGGGCTTCTCCTCAATCTCGACCTGCCGGAAGAAGGCGCGCTGATGCTGACGCTGTTCGTCGGCACGCCGGCGCTGACGTTCATCGGGCTGATCGGCGCCGCCATCGCCGTGACGCTACGCCGCGGCGGCCTGCTGCTGGCCGTCATCGTGCTGCCGCTGACCGTTCCGATCTTGATTTTCGGCGTCGCCGCCGCCAACGCCGCGGTCGCCGGTCCCGCCCCGTTCGGTACGCCGTTTACGATCCTGTGCGCGCTGGCGCTGGCGAGCCTCGTGGTCGGGCCCTTCGCCGCCGCCGCGGCGCTGCGGCAGGAAATGGAATAAACGTAGTCGGTCAGTGCGGTGGAACGGCAACCTTGCTCATGCAAAAGTGACGGCCGGACCGCGCGAGCCGCATTGTATTACCGCCGCGACCTGCACTAAGAACCGACTGCCTGGAAAGCTGCCGATGGCCCTGATCGACCTTGCCAATCCGTCGCGGTTCCTGAACTTCGCCAATAGCGCCATTCCATGGCTCGCCGGCGTGACGGCGCTCGTCTTCGCCTTCGGGGTGGAGCAGTCGATGATCGCGCCGGACGACTACCAGCAGGGCGCCACCGTCAAGATCATGTATCTGCACGTGCCGTCGGCCTGGCTCGGCATGCTGTGCTGGGGACTGATGTCGGCCGCGGCGCTCGGCACCCTGGTGTGGCGGCACCCGCTCGCCGACGTGACGGCGAAAGCGGCGGCGCCGATCGGCGCCGCGTTCACGCTGCTTTGTCTCGTCACCGGTTCGCTGTGGGGACGGCCGGAATGGGGCACCTATTGGGTGTGGGACGCTCGGCTGACCTCCGAACTCGTCCTGTTCCTGCTCTATCTCACCGTCATCGCGTTATGGAACACGGTCGAGGATCCGTCGCGCGCGGCGCGCGCGGTGGCGGTGCTGACGCTGGTCGGCGCGATCGATCTGCCGATCATCAAATTCTCGGTCGACTGGTGGAACACGCTGCATCAGGGCGCTTCGGTGTTCCGCATCGGCGGCTCGACGATCTATCCGACCATCCTGATGCCGCTGTTCATCATGGCCGGTGCGTTCACTTTGCTGTTCGCCACTTTGGTACTGGCGGCGATGCGCAATGAAATCCTGCGCCGGCGCGTGCGGACGCTGCGACTTATGCAGGCGAGCGCCGCGAGTTGACGATGCTGGAGACCACCGCGCATATCGATTTCATCGCCGCGGCTTATGCCGCCGCGGTGATCGTCGTCGGCGCCTTGATCGCCTGGGTCACGCTCGATTACCGGGCGCAGGGGCGCAAGATCGCCGAACTTGAATTGCAGGGAGTGACCCGCCGCTCCGGCGCGGCGCCGGCGCGGCCGCAGCCGCCGGCCAAGGAAGCCACGCGGCAGCAGGCCGAGGAACAGGCATGAGCGTCGCGGAAAACCCGAACCGGCCGGTGCGCTGGTATCGCGTTCTGGTGCTCCTGCCGCTCGGCATATTCCTCGGACTTCGCGGCGTTGTTTCTGATCGGGCTCAACTCCGGCGATCCTTCGTTCATCCCCTCCGCATTGATCGGACACAAGGCGCCGCAGACGACGCTGCCGCCAATCGCCGGGCTCGAGCGCGACGGCATGGCGGTCCCCGGCATCGATCCGGCCGATTTCAAGGGTGCGGTGACGGTCGTCAATGTCTGGGCGTCGTGGTGCGTGCCGTGCCACGACGAAGCGCCGCTGCTTGCGCAGATCGGAAAGGACGCCCGCTTTCGTCTGGTCGGCATCAATTACAAGGACGATCCTGACGATGCGCGGCGCTTCCTCGGCCGCTACGGCGATCCCTTCGTCGCCGCCGGCGCCGATCAAAGCGGCCGCGCCGCGATCGACTGGGGCGTCTACGGCGTGCCGGAGACTTTCGTGGTCGGCCGCGACGGCCGCATCGCCTATAAGCTCGTCGGCCCGATCACGCCGGAAAATTACGAGAGCTTGCTCAAGCCGCAGATCGACAAGGCGCTGGCGGCGAAGTCGTAATCCTTACTCAACCGGTTCGATCGCATAGCGTTTGAGGAGCGGCACCTGCAGGGCGCCGAAGACCAGCGTCAACGGCGTCACGCCGAACACCTTGAAATCGACCCACACATTGGTCGAGGTGTTGCGCCAGACGATCTCGTTGAGGACGGCAAGCACGAAGAAGAAGATCGCCCAGCGCAGCGTCAATTTGCGCCAGCCCTCGTCGGTGAGGTTGAACATCGAATTGAACACGACGCCGAGCAGCGGCTTGTTGAAGAGGAGCCCGCCGATCAGGATCGCGCCGAACAAGGCATAGATGATCGTCGGCTTGACCTTGATGAAGGTCGCATCGTGCAGAATCAGCGTCAGGCCGCCGAACACCACGACGATGATGGCCGTCACCACCGGCATGATCGGCAGCTGGCGCGTCATGACATAGGACACCGCCAGCGCCGCCAGCACCGCGATCATGAACGTCGCGGTGGCGACAAAAATTCCGTAGTGCGAATTGGCGAAGAAGAACAGCACGAGCGGCCCGAGATCGAGCGCCAGCTTCAGGAACGGATTGAGCTGCGGCTTTTTCGGCGTCTGCATGCGCGCTATGTAGCGTGCCGTTCATCCCTGCGAAAGCGGGTACCCAGTATCTGGATTCCCGCTTGCGCGGGAATGAGCGGAATTTGCCTATTCATCCATCCCGACCATGGCGCGGGCAAAATCATGCGCCGAAAACGCCGCCAAATCCTCGATACCCTCGCCGACGCCGACGTAATGCACCGGAAGTCCGAATTTCGCCGCGATCGCCACCAGGATGCCGCCGCGCGCGGTGCCGTCGAGCTTGGTCATGACGAGACCGGTGACGCCCACGAGCTTTTGGAAAATCTCCACTTGCGACAGCGCATTCTGTCCGACCGTGGCATCGAGCACGAGCAGCACCGCATGCGGCGCGCCGGCGTCGACCTTCTTGATGACGCGGACGATCTTCTCCAGTTCCTCCATCAGTTCGGCGCGGTTCTGCAACCGTCCGGCGGTATCGATGAGGAGAATATCGATGCCGCGCTCCTTGGCCGCGCGCACCGCATCGAAGGCGAGGCCCGCGGCGTCGGCGCCGGCGTGGCGCGCGATGAAATCGGTGCCGCTGCGCGTGGCCCAGATCTTGAGCTGCTCGATCGCGGCGGCGCGGAACGTATCGCCGGCCGCCAGCATCACCGAGCGGCCTTGGGCACGGAACTTCGCCGCCAGCTTGCCGATGGTGGTGGTTTTGCCGGACCCGTTGACTCCGGCGACGAGAATGACGAACGGCTTTTTCGTCGCGTCGATGACCAGCGGCTGCGCCACCGGCGTCAACGCCTTCTCGACCTCGGCTGCGACCACGGCCTTCACCTCGTCGGGCGTGATCGCGGCGTCTTGACGGGTTCGGCTCAACGTATCGACGATGTGAGCGGCAGTGCCGCTGCCGAGATCGGCTCTGATCAAGCCGTCATGGATCTCCTCGAGCGTCGCCTCGTCGAGGAAACGCTTGGTGACGAGATCGGAGATCGCGGTCAGCGCCGTCGAGCTGCGCTTGAGCCCGCCGGAAAGGCGGCGCCACCACGATTGCTTGGCGTCGGTGGCTTCGCCGGCGTCGTCCAATCGAGCGTCCTGTTGGGTGTCTTGCGGAGTTTCTTGCATGCGCCGTCCGTGATAGCCGTTTCGCCAAGGTAGGCAAGCATGACCCCCGAAGAGATGGTGTCGCGGCTCCTCTATCGCGACGGGCTGATGCTGGTGATCGACAAGCCGGCCGGCATGGCCGTGCACCGCGGCTCGCCGAACAGCAAGGATAGGAACCGCGAGTTGATCGAAGATCATTTCGACGCGCTGCGCTTCGGCCTGCCGCGCCCGCCCGCACTGGCGCACCGGCTCGACCGCGACACCACCGGATGCCTGGTTCTCGGCCGCCACCGCAAGGCGCTGGCGCAGCTCGGCAAGCTGTTCCGCAACGGCGACATCGACAAGACCTACTGGGCCGTCGTCGAAGGCGCCCCGGAAGCCGACCAAGGCGAAATCGACATGCCGCTCGGCCGCCTCGATGCCAATATCGGCTGGTGGCAGAAGCACGATCCGGCCGGGCAGCCGGCGGTGACCAAGTGGCGGGTGCTGGGCCGCTTCGCGGACCTGACCTGGCTCGCGCTTGAACCATTGACCGGGCGTACGCATCAGTTGCGGGTGCATTGCGCGGAAATGGGCTGGCCGATCCTGGGCGATGCGATTTACGGCAACGCGCCGCGAACGGGCGGTCCGACGCTGCATCTGCATGCGCGCGAAATCGTCGTGCCGCTGTACAAGAACCGGGAGCCGATCCGCGTCGTCGCGCCGGTGCCGGAGCATATGCGCGAGCGGCTGGCGGCATGCGGGTCGAAGAGCGGGGATGACGCCGCGCGCGCGGCCGCCGCGGCCCCCCTGCGCGAGGCGGAGGCGGAAATTCAGTAAATCGTCTGCTTGATCCGTTCCGGCGCCAGGCGGTCGTGCTCGGAGCCGCCCATTTTGCCGTCGGTCAATTCGGCGAGAATGCTGCCCGGCGTCGGCAGCGTTTTGCGGTCGACGACGCTGGCCGGATCCCACAGCTTCGAGCGGACGATCGCTTTGGTGCACTGGAAATAGGCCTTCTCCACCGTCACGATCAGTACGCATTTCGGCATTTTGCCGTTGAAGACAAAGCTCCCGGTCAGTTGCGGATCGGCGGAGATTCTGGCGCGGCCGATGACGCGCATGGTCTCGCCGACGCCGGGAATCAGGAACAACAGCGCGATGCGCGGATCGCGCACCAGGTTGCGCAAGGAATCGATGCGATTATTGCCGCGGCGGTCGGGAATGACGAGCGTGTGCTCGTCGAGCACGCGCACGAAGCCCGGCGGATCGCCGCGCGGCGAGCAGTCGAGGCCCTCCGGACCGCAGGTCGCCAGCACGACGAAGGGCGCGGCTTCGATCAGCTTGCGGTATTGCGGCGTGATGCGGTCGGTTTCCTTGTAGACGGCGGGGCCGTAAGGCGCATCCGTGTACAGGCCCTCGAGCTGTTCGGTGGTCGAGATCGTGTAGTCTTGCCCGTTGCCGTCCATTGTCGGTCCTCCGCCCGGGCGGGTCTCACGCCGTCAATGTATCTCAAGCCGCCAGCAACTGTCTGCCGTCGTGGGCGGCAACCGTTACATGGAGAAGCGCGCCCGGCGCAGCCGGCGTCGCCAGCAAGACTTTGGTGAATTGTTCGGTATGTCCGCTATTACGCGTCTCCGTCAGGACATGGCGTGTCGCGCCGATCTCGGCGTCGAGATGGCGGCGCAGCGCCGCGGCGCCGCGTTCGCGCAGCCGCCGCGCGCGGTCCTTGGCCGTAGCGCGATCGACCTGCGGCATCCGCGCCGCGGGCGTGCCCGGACGCGGCGAGAACGGAAAGACATGCAGGTGCGTGAGGCCGCATTCGTCGACGAGTTCGAGCGTCTGTTCGAACATCGCTTCCGTCTCGGTCGGGAAGCCGGCGATGAGATCGGCGCCGAACACGATGTCGGGGCGCAGGCGGCGCGCCTCTGCGCAGAACGCGATGGCATCGGCGCGCAAATGCCGCCGCTTCATGCGCTTGAGGATGAGATCGTCGCCGGACTGCAGCGACAGGTGCAGGTGCGGCATCAGCCGCGCCTGCGTCGCCAGCGCGTCGAGGAGATCGCGGTCGGCTTCGACCGAATCGATCGACGACAGCCGCAACCGCTTGAGCTCCGGAACATGCTTGAGAATTTGTTTGACAAGCCGGCCGAGCTTCGGCGCGCCCGGCAGATCGACGCCGTAGCTCGTCAGATCGACGCCGGTCAGCACGATCTCGCCGTAGCCATTGGCGACGAGCCGGCGCACGTCGTCGACCACGGCGCCCATCGGCACCGAGCGCGAATTGCCGCGGCCGAACGGGATGATGCAGAAGGTGCAGCGGTGATCGCAGCCATTCTGCACCTGGACGAAAGCGCGGCTGCGGCCGGTAAAACTGTCGATGAGGTGCGCCGCCGTGTCGCGCACTGCCATGATGTCGTTGACGATGGCTTTGGGCGCGTCGCCATGCTCGAACGCGGCGCGCGCCTGCGCCCAGCCGGCTGCCGAGAGCTTTTCCGCATTGCCGAGGACGCCATCGGCCTCGGTCATGGCGGTAAAGGTTCCGGGCTCGGTCTGCGCCGCACAGCCGGTGACGACGATCCTGGCTTGCGGACGCGCGCGGCGCAGCGCACGGATCGTCTGCCGCGCCTGACGCACGGCTTCCGCCGTGACGGCGCAGGTGTTGACCACGACGGTATCGGCAAATCCGGCGCGCTCGGCATGGCGCCGGATCACTTCCGATTCGGCGGCATTGAGCCGGCAGCCGAAGGTGACGACCTCAACGCTCATTGCGCCGCTCCCGCGCCGGCGAGCGCGGCCGCGTCGAAGCGGCCCTTGTGCTCGATATTCGACCGGTCCGGTCATCAGCACATGATCGTCGGCCGCGCGCCATTCGATGCCGAGGTCGCCGCCGGGCAGCGTGACCGTGACCTTGCGGCCGGTGCGCTTGAGCCGTGCCGCAGCGACGGCCGCGGCGCAGGCCGCCGAGCCGCAGGCCTTGGTCAGACCGGCGCCGCGTTCCCAGGTGCGGATCACGATGCGATCGCGCGCCGGCGTCGCCGCGAGCGTGATATTGGCGCGCTCGGGGAACATCGGATGGTGCTCGAGCAGCGGACCGATCTTGGCGAGATCGTAGGCCGACGGATCGTCGACCCAAAAAATGGCGTGCGGGTTGCCCATGCTGACGACGGAGGGCGAATGCAGGATCGGCGCGCCACGCGGTCCGATCTCAAGCTCGATCCGTCGCGTATCGGCAAACTCCTCCGCTAACGGGATCTCGTTCCAGCTCAATCGCGGCCGGCCCATATCGACCGTGAACAGACCGTTGTTCTCCCGCCGGCACGCCAGCGCACCTGCGGGCGTTGCGAATTTAAGTTCGGCGCGGCCGGTTTCTTCGCTGACCAGCGCCGCCACGCAGCGCATGCCGTTGCCGCAGGCGCCCGCCTCCGAACCGTCATTGTTGTAGATGCGAATCGAGGCATCTTCATCGCCGCGCGCCGGATAGAGCGCCATCAGCTGATCGTACGGCTCCTGCCGGGCCGCGGCGCGCGCCTCGGCAGGGTCGATGGGGCTCGCGCCGCCGCGCAAATCGACGATGACGATCTCGTTGCCGAGGCCGTTCATCTTGACGAAGTCGCGGTTCCCCAACGCGCCCATTCGCTTAAGCCCATGATAAAGCCCAAAACGTGAGCGACTTATATGAGAGTTCAATCCTTACGCGCCAGCCTTGTGATGCAGCGCCGGATGGCGATGACGGCAATTTGGGCAGGGCGCGTGCGGCGGGAAGTGCTAGATTCGCGTTGGGGGACGGGGTGATACAGGCAGCGGCCGGCCGCCGGAACGCCGATTCAAGGAGACAATTGATGTCGCTTCGCTTGGCGCGCGCCATCCTTGTGAGCGCCGCATTGGCCGCAATTCCGGGCTGGAACCTGCCGCAGCCGGCATTGGCGCAAAATCCGGCGCCGGCCGCGCCAGCAGCGCCGGCCGAGACCAAGCCGCAAAACCCGGCGCCGGTCCCGCCCGCCGCCACGACCGCGCCGGCGGCGCCCGAGCAGATTGCGCCGCAATCGACGCCAGCGCAGTCGGGCGACGTGTTCGGCCAGAGCACGACGCTGACCGCGCGGACGATGATCTATATCAAAGGCAGCGGCACCTGGGACAAGACTTTCAGCATCATCACGACCTCGCTGAAGAAGATCAGAACCTACCTCGACAAGGAAAGCATCAAGCCCGACGGCCTGCCGATGACGATCTTCACGGCATCGGACGACAACGGCTTCGACTACGAGATCGGGCTGCCGATCGCCGCGGCGCCGAAAAATCCCCCGCACGGCGAATTCGCCGTCGGCCAGACGCCGGACGGCGCGGCGTTGAAATTCGTCTATCGCGGCTCCTACGACGATCTCGACAACACCTACGAGACGATCACCGATTATCTCGACGAGAGGCGGCTCGACGCCAAGGAGATGATCGAGGAATACGTCACTGATCCGCTCACCGCCGGCGCCGACAAGCTGGTCATCAACGTTTACGTGTTGATCAAGCCACCGGAATCGCCGCCGGATTGAGAAAACGCGATCACAGCTCCCACACCTGCCCGGGCCGCAAGGTGCGGAATCGCGCGGGCGGAATTCCGGCGGCCGGCAGAGCATCGGCAAGGGCAATGAGCGGCGCATCGATCGCCTCGTCGGTGAGCTGGAAGGTGCCGAAGTGATGCCCGAGCCCGAGCTCGGCGCCGCAATCCTTGAACGCCTGGACCGCCTCGGCCGGATTCATGTGCTGCTCGCGCATGAACCAGCGCGGCTCGTAGGCGCCGATCGGGAGAATGGCGAGGCGGAACGGCCCGTGGCGCTCGCGGGCGGCACGAAAATGGCGGCCGTCGCCATAGCCTGAATCGGCGACGAAATAGATGCGCCCGGCCGGCGTTTCGATGACGAACGAGGCCCACAGCGACATATTGCGGTCGGACAGATTGCGCGCCGACCAATGGCGCGTCGCGACGGGAGTTACCGCCAATCCGGCGCCGAGATCGATCCGTTGCTCCCAATCATAGCCTTCGGCGGCGATTGCCGGATCGTGATTGCGCATGATCGTGTCGTTGCCAAGCGGCGTGACGACGCGGGGGCGGTGCGCGGCGGCGAGCCGCGACAACGTCTCAACGTCGAGGTGATCGTAGTGACCGTGCGAGACCAGCACGGCATCGATCGGCGGCAGGTCGGCAAAGCCGATACCGGGATCGTTGACCCGCTTCGGCCCGACAAAACGGAACGGCGAGGCGCGTCTCGACCACACCGGGTCGAGCAGGATATTGCGGCCGGCGGTCTGCATGAGAAAGCTCGCATGGCCGACATACGAAATCCGGCACGTCTCGCCGTCCACGCGTGGCGGCGGCCGGTCGGCATAGGGCGACGGCGCCCATGACGGCCATTTCGCCCGTTCGCCCCGGCGCAGACGCCAGCGCAGCAAATCGCGCCGGCTGCGCGGCGGCGCGCCGTCCGGGTCGAAAAACCGCTCGCCGTCAAAATGGTCCGAAATCGAACCGTGGTAATAGCGGGACATTGCGGCCTTAGAGCTAGGGCGGCCCCATCATATATGTTTGGCCATCGCCGCCGCCCGGCCATCACGCCACGGTTGACGGAGAGAGGGCCGACCCCTATTTTCCGTTCGCTCTCGTTAAGAGACCAAAAGTCAATCGCCGACCGGCCCTTGAGACCGGAGGTTCCCGCCCGACAGCGCGATGCGCCCTCGGGCGCAAAGGTGTTTTTGATGTTCGACAATCTCTCGGAACGGCTGAATGGCATTCTCGACCGGCTGACCCGCCGCGGCGCGCTGTCGGAAGCCGACGTCGAGACGGCGTTGCGCGAGGTGCGGCGGGCGCTTTTGGAAGCCGACGTGGCCCTCGACGTGGCGCGCAGCTTCACCGACCACGTCAAGCAGCGCGCCGTCGGCGTCGAAGTGATCAAGTCGGTCACACCCGGCCAGATGGTCGTGAAAATCGTCCACGACCAGCTGATCGAGACCTTGGGCTCGAGCGCCGAGCCGATCGATCTTAATGCGCCGGCGCCGGTCGTCATCATGATGGTCGGGCTGCAAGGCTCCGGCAAAACCACGACCACCGCCAAGATCGCCAAGCGCCTCGCCGATAACCTCAAGCGCAAGGTGCTGATGGCCTCGCTCGATACGCGCCGGCCCGCGGCGATGGAGCAACTCGCCGTCCTCGGCCGGCAGGTCAATGTCGAGACGCTGCCGATCGTCGAAGGCCAGACCCCGGTGCAGATCGCCGCGCGCGCCGAGCAGGCGGCGCGGCTCGGCGGTTACGACGTGGTGATGCTCGACACCGCCGGCCGGCTCACGCTCGACGAGGATTTGATGCGCGAGGCGGCGGACGTGCGCCGCGCCGCCAAGCCGCACGAAGTGCTCCTGGTCGCCGACGCACTCACCGGCCAGGACGCGGTCAATCTCGCCAAGAGCTTCAACGAACGGCTCGACCTCACCGGCATCGTGCTCACCCGGGTCGACGGCGACGGCCGCGGCGGCGCCGCTTTGTCGATGCGCGCGGTCACCGGCAAGCCGATCAAGCTCATCGGCACCGGCGAAAAGCTCGACGCGCTGGAGGACTTCTATCCGCAGCGCATCGCCGACCGCATTCTCGGCATGGGCGACATCATTTCGCTGGTGGAAAAAGCCGCCGCGACCATCGATGCCGAGAAGGCGGCGCGCGTCGCCGAGAAAATGCGCAAAGGCGCATTCGATCTTGGCGACCTGCGCGAGCAATTGGCACAGATGCAGAATTTGGGCGGCATGACCGGATTGATGTCGATGCTGCCGGGCATCGCCAAGATGAAGAACCAGCTGGCCGAGCGCAATCTCGACGAGACGGTCCTCAAGCGGCAGATGGCGATCATCGATTCCATGACGCCGGGCGAGCGCCGCCATCCCGATGTTCTTAAAGCCAGCCGCAAGCGCCGCATCGCCGCCGGCTCCGGCACCAAGCCGGAGGATATCAATCGCCTCCTCAAAATGCATCGCACCATGGCGGACGTGATGAAGGCGATGGGCGGCGCCAAGCGCGGGCCGATGGCGGGGCTTGCCAATATGCTCGGCTTCGGTGGTGGCGGCATGCCGAGCCCCGAAGAGATGGCGAAGCTCGCTTCCAGCATGCCGGGCGGCTTGCCGGCGGGGATGCCGGGCGCGAGCGGCCTGCCGCCGAGCATGCCGGGCATGCCGAACCTGCCCAAAGGCCTGCCGCCGAACTTTCCCGGATTACCGGGACTCGGTCCGAAATTTCCCGGCGGCTTGCCGGGTCTGGGAAAGAAGAAGTGAAAGCGATCATCAACCCTCGTCATTCCGGGGCGCCGCGAAGCGGCGAGCCCGGAATCCATAACCACAAACGCTGGGATTATGGATTCCGGACTCCTCGCTGCGCTCGGCTTCGGAATGACAATCATAAGAAAGGAAACTGAATGTCTCTCGTCATCCGCATGGCCCGCGCCGGCACCAAGAAGCGGCCGTTCTATCACATCGTCGTCGCCGACAGCCGCAGCCCCCGCGACGGCCGTTTCATCGAGCGGCTCGGCTATTTCAATCCGCTGTTGCCGAAAGAGAAAACCGAACGACTGACGTGGGACATCGAAAAGGCCAAAGCCTGGATGGCGAAGGGCGCGCAGCCGTCCGACCGCGTCATGCGCTTTCTCGACGCCGCCGGCGTGATGAAGCGCAAGGCGCGCAACAATCCGGAAAAGGCGATCCCGCGCAAAGAGCGCAAGGCCAAGGAAGAGGCGGCCAAGGCAGCTGCGGGTGCAGCACCCGCCGCGGCGCCGGCAGCGCCGGCGAGCTAACTTTCCCTCTCCCGTTCCGGGGAGAGGCGGCCGAGGAAGCGGAGCGACCGAGGCCGGCTGAGGGTCCGTGCTCATGAACCACCGTCCGCGAAAAGCCCAGCCCTCTCCTCGGCGCGCTTTGCGCGCCGTTCCTCTCCCGCAAGGGGAGAGGGAAAGGCTTGTCTGCTTGGGCCAAATCGGCGCCGCCCATGGCGTGCGCGGCGAAGTCCGGCTGCGCTCGTTCACCGCCGAGCCGGAAGCGATCGCGAGCTATGGCCCGCTGCAGACCGAAGACGGCCGTGTCTTCGAGATCGAAAGCCTGCGGCCGGCGAAGGATCATTTCGTCGCGACGCTTTCGGGGGTCGCCGACCGCGACGCCGCGGAGCGGCTTGCCAATACCAAGCTTTATGTGCCGCGCGATCGGCTGCCGGAGCCGGACGAGCCCGACGAATATTATCATGCCGATCTGATCGGCCTTGCCGTCGTCGATCGCTCCGGCACATCGCTCGGGACCGTGATCGCCGTCCATAATTTCGGCGCCGGCGATTTGATCGAGGTGCGGGAAGCGGAAGGCAAACCGACGCAGCTCCTGCCATTCGATGCCGTGACCGTGCCCACCGTCGATCTCGCGGCCCGGCGTCTGGTCATCGACCTGCCGGCGGAGCGCGACTGACATGTGGCGCGCCAGCGTTCTCACCATTTTTCCGGATATGTTTCCCGGACCGTTGGGCGCAAGCCTTGCCGGCAAGGCGCTCGCGGCGGGCACCTGGTCGCTTGACGCCGTCGATATCCGCGATTTCGCCGCCGATAAGCATCGCTCGGTCGACGACACGCCGGCGGGCGGCGGGCCGGGCATGGTCATGAAGCCCGACGTGCTCGGTCGCGCCATCGACGCAACCGCAACCGATGCGCGGCCGCCCCTGTTGCTGTCGCCGCGCGGGGCGCCACTCGATCAAGACTGGGTCGAGGAGCTTGCGGGCGGCTCAGGCGTCATCCTGATTTGCGGCCGCTTCGAGGGCGTCGACGAGCGCATCGTCGCCGCGCGCGGCCTGGAAGAAATATCGATCGGCGACTATGTGCTGTCCGGCGGCGAGATCGCCGCCATGGTGCTGATCGATGCCTGCGTGCGGCTCCTGCCCGGGGTCATGGGCGCGGAGGAATCGAGCGCCGAAGAGAGCTTTTCCGGCGGGCTACTGGAATATCCGCACTATACCCGGCCGCAGCTATGGGAAGGCCGGGCGATACCGGAAGTGCTGACTTCGGGCAATCACCGAGAAATTGCCGCCTGGCGCCGCGCCGAGGCCGAACGGCTCACCCGCGAGCGCCGCCCCGATCTCTGGGCACGTCATTCGGGGCTTCCGATAAAGCCGGCGAGACCCAAATGACCGGAGGTGACGCCGAGGTGACAAAGCCCGCGCGGTGTACTAGAAGCACGCCGAACCCGCGTAGCCCCGGCCGCAATAGCGCGATGACAGCGCAGCCCAAGACCGCGTCCAAGAACGCGCACCGAACGGAGAATTCGCCGTGAATTTGCTCAAACAAATCGAAAACGAACAGGTGGCGAAGCTTTCCGCCGGCAAGGAAATTCCCGAATTTCAGCCCGGCGATACGCTCATCGTTAACGTCAAGATCGTCGAAGGCGAGCGCAGCCGCGTGCAGGCCTATGAGGGCGTCTGCATCGGTCGTGCCGGCGGCGGGCTCAACGAGAACTTCACCGTGCGCAAGATCTCCTATGGCGAAGGCGTCGAGCGCGTCTTTCCGCTCTATTCGCCGATGATCGATTCCATCCAGGTGGTGCGCCGCGGCAGGGTGCGCCGGGCCAAGCTCTATTATCTGCGCGGCCGGCGCGGCAAGTCCGCCCGGATTTTCGAGCGCCAGGATCACAGCGGCGCGGCAGGTGCCGTCGAGGACAAGGCGGCGAAGTAATTTTTAATCCGCCGCGCCGCAGATATAGTGCGCCGGTGGTGAATTTTTGTGAGTTCGATCATGGCCAAGCCGCGCACGCTTTACGATAAAATCTGGGACGAGCATGTGATCGAGGAGGATCCCGACGGGTCCGCTTTGATCTATATCGACCGCCATATCGTGCACGAAGTGACGAGCCCGCAGGCCTTCGAAGGCCTGCGCCTGTCCGGCCGCAAGGTGCACGCGCCGGACAAGACGCTCCTTGTCGTCGATCACAACGTGCCGACGACCGACCGCCACAAGCCCAATCCCGATCCGGAGAGCGAAGCGCAGATCGCCTACCTCGCCGAGAACGCCAAGTTCTTCAATCTCGAATATTACGACGAGTTCGATAAGCGCCAGGGCATCGTCCACATCATCGGCCCGGAGCAGGGCTTTACGCTGCCCGGCGTGACGCTTGTGTGCGGCGACAGCCATACGGCGACCAATGGCGCGTTCGGCGCGCTCGCCTACGGCATCGGCACCTCGGAAGTCGAGCACGTGTTGGCGACGCAGACGCTGATCCAGTCGAAGTCGAAGAACATGCGCGCGGTGGTCGACGGCAAGCTGCCGGACGGCGTCACCGCCAAGGACATCATCCTCGCCATCATCGGCGAAATCGGCACCGCCGGCGGCACCGGCTATGCGCTGGAATATGCCGGCGAGGCGATCCGCGCGCTGTCGATGGAAGGCCGCATGACGGTGTGCAACATGTCGGTCGAAGCCGGCGCCAAAGCCGGCTTCATCGCGCCGGACGAAAAGACCTACGAGTATCTCAAAGGCCGCCCCAAGGCGCCGAAGGGCAAGGACTGGGACGCGGCGCTGGCCTATTGGCGGACGCTTGCCTCCGACGACGGCGCGCATTTCGACCGCGAGATCAAACTCGATGCCGCCAAGCTGCCGCCGCTCGTGACCTGGGGCACGAGCCCCGAACAGGTGGTTTCGGTGACCGGCCGCGTGCCACGGCTCGACGGCGTCACCGACGAGAAGAAGCGCGAGGCCATCGAGCGCGCCCTCAATTACATGGGCTTGCAAGGCGGCGAGAAGATTTCCGACATCGGCGTCGACCGCGTCTTCATCGGCTCCTGCACCAATGCCCGCATCGAGGATTTGCGCGCCGTTGCCAAGGTCGTCGACGGCAAGAAAGTCAGCGAGCGGGTCAATGCCATGATCGTGCCGGGCTCGGGCCTGGTCAAAGAGCAGGCCGAGATGGAAGGGCTCGACAAGATCTTCGTCAAAGCCGGCTTCGAATGGCGCGAACCGGGCTGCTCGATGTGCCTGGCCATGAATCCCGACAAGCTCGCTCCCGGCGAGCGCTGCGCCTCGACCTCGAACCGCAATTTCGAGGGCCGCCAGGGCTATAAAGGCCGCACCCATCTCGTCTCGCCGGCGATGGCGGCGGCGGCGGCGATTGCCGGGCATTTCGTCGACGTCCGGGAGTGGAATTAATCCGTCATTCCGGGGCCGAGCGCAGCGAGGAGCCCGGAATCCATAATCACCCTCGATTCAGTGGCCGCGCCGGCCTTGGCCAATCTCAAAACTCGTGGATATGGATTCCGGGCTCGCGCCTTCGGCGCGCCCCGGAATGACGGCTACCCCCTCACCCACCAGCAGCGCATTTCGGGATAGAGCACCGTGCCGCTTGGCCGGTGCTGCAGTTCGTACCAATCGACGCAGCGGCGGTAGAGCAAGCGGCCCGGATGGATGGTGATGCGGCCGCGGACGTGACGCGCCGGCGGCGCGGCGAAACCGGGCTGCGCCGTCGGCGAGGTCTCGTTCTGCGCGGCTACGGGTGCGGCGACGGCAAATGGCGACGCGGCGACGATCAATATCGCGATCAATTTCGATGGCATCATTGCCTCATAGCCTCATAGCCTAGTCAGTCCGGTGTCATTGCGAGCGAAGCGAAGCAATCTAGGCTGAGCGGCCGTCCTGGATTGCTTCCACCTACGCGCTCCGCGCTTCGGTGGACTCAAACCCGCCGTAGCTCGCAGAGCGAGCGTAGGAGGGTCGTCGCTTTGCTCCTCGCAATGACGGTATACATTGCGATTATGGCCGATCTAGATTCCGATCCGCTGGCATGGCGGCCGATGAAAGCGCCGTCGCTCACCCAGTTCGAAGTGCTGGCCGGCGAGGTGTTTCGCCATTTGCCGAAGAAATTCCGCGATCTCGCCGCCGACGTGGTGATCCAGGTCGACGATTTCCCGAGCCGGGACGTGCTCCGCCGCATGGGTGCACAGAGCGAATTCGACCTGCTCGGGCTGTTTCACGGTATCGGCCTGCCGCTTCGCGGCGAGAGCTTCACCGGCCAGATGCCGAATATGATCTGGCTCTATCGCCGGCCGATCCTCGATTATTGGGCCGGTCACGACGAGACTTTAGGCGCCATCATCAAGCATGTGCTCATTCACGAGATCGGCCACCATTTTGGTTTATCCGATGCCGACATGCACGCGATCGAGCAAGCGGCAAGATAGGGAAGACATTCATGAAAATCGACGGCAGATGCCATTGCGGCTACATCGCGATCGAAGGCGAGGCCGATCCGGAAAAAGTCACGATCTGCCATTGCACCGACTGCCAGACCTCGACCGGCACGGCGTTCCGTATCTCCATTCCGGTGCCCGGCGCCACGTTCAGGATGACCGGCGAGCCGACGACGTATCTCAAGACTACGGCCGACAGCGGCAAGCCGCGGCTGCAGGCTTTCTGTCCGCACTGCGGTACGCCGATCTATTCGACCACGCCGGGCGACGGCGTACAGCCGTCCTACACCGTACGGGTCGGCCTGTTGCGCCAGCGCGAGCAATTGCCGCCGAAGCGGCAGAACTGGTGGCGCTCGCATCGGCCCTGGGTCACTGAGCTCGCGCAAGTGCCGAAATTCGAGAAGCAGAACTGAACGAGCCGCAGAACCGGCAGCCTTGACCCGCGGCTGGTGAGAGGCCATTAACGCGCGGCAGTTCGAAGCCTATGCCGTGCGCAAGGACCGTTAAAATGGAAAAATTTACCGTTCTCGAAGGCGTTGCTGCGCCGATGAAGATGATCAATATCGATACCGACATGATCATCCCCAAACAGTATCTCAAAACCATCAAGCGCACCGGGCTCGGCAAAGGCCTGTTCTCCGAGAAACGCTTCCGCGACGACGGCAGCGAGAACCAAGATTTCGTGCTCAACAAGCCGGCCTATCGCAAGGCCAAGATCCTGGTCGCCGGCGACAATTTCGGCTGCGGCTCCTCGCGCGAGCACGCGCCGTGGGCGCTCCTTGATTTCGGCATCACCTGCGTGATCTCGACCTCGTTCGGCGACATTTTCTACAATAACTGCTTCAAGAACGGCGTGCTGCCGATCAAGGTGTCGCCGGAAGACCTGGAGAAGCTGTTCGACGACGCCGACCGCGGCGCCAATGCCACGCTCACCGTCGATCTGGAGAAGCAGGAAATCCGCGGGCCCGACGGCGGCGTGATCAAGTTCGACATTGATCCACACCGCAAGCACGCACTGCTCAACGGGCTGGACGAAGTCGGCGTCACCATGCAGAAGCAGGGTAAGATCGAAAGCTTCGAGGCCAAGGCCAAGCAATCGCGGCCGTGGGTGTAGGGGCCGTCATTCCGGATTGCCGCCAACGGGTCCGCGCGAAGTCGCGCGGCCCGATGACAAGCTCCACGGCAAGTCCGGAATCCATAACCACCATTCGTGAATATGGATTCCGGGCTCCTCGCTGCGCTCGGCCCCGGAATGACTAAATAACTGCCCATGACCTCCGCCATCGCCGTCTCGCACCTCAATAAGACCTACGACACCGGGTTCCAGGCCCTCAAGGACATCAACCTGGATATCCGCCACGGCGAGATTTTCGCCCTGCTCGGGCCGAACGGCGCCGGCAAGACGACGCTGATCGGCATCATCTGCGGCATCGTGCGGCCGACCAGCGGGCGCGTCACGGTGGAGGGCCACGACATCATTGCCGACTACCGCGCCGCGCGATCGCTGATCGGGCTCGTTCCGCAGGAGCTGACCACCGACGCGTTCGAGACGCCGCCGGCGACGCTGCGCTTCTCGCGCGGCCTGTTCGGCAAGCCGCCCGATCCCGATCACATCGAGAAGGTGCTCAAGCAGCTCTCCCTGTGGGACAAGCGCGACGCCAAGATCAGGATGCTGTCGGGCGGCATGAAGCGGCGGCTGATGATCGCCAAGGCGCTGGCGCATGAGCCGCAAATCCTGTTCCTCGACGAGCCGACCGCGGGCGTCGACGTCGAACTGCGCAAGGACATGTGGCAATTGGTGCGGGAACTGCGCGCCTCGGGCGTCACCATCATCCTCACCACCCATTACATCGAGGAAGCCGAAGACATGGCCGACCGGGTCGGCGTCATCAATCACGGCGAGATCATCCTGGTCGAGAACAAGGCCGAGCTGATGCGCAAGCTCGGCAAGAAGCAATTGACGCTCGAACTGCGCGAGCCGATCGCAGTGCTCCCGTCGGCGCTGGCGGCCTACGATCTCAAACTGGCCGCCGGGGGTTCCGAGCTGACCTATAGTTACGACACCAAAGGCGAGCACACCGGAATTACCGCGCTCCTCGACGATCTCGGCCGCGCCGGCATCAAGTTCAAGGATTTGCAGACCACGCAAAGCTCGCTGGAGGACATCTTCGTCGGCCTCGTCAGCAGGGATTCCGGAGCCGCGCGATGAATTTTTACGGCATGCGGGCGATCTATACTTACGAAATGGCGCGGACCGGGCGGACGCTGTTCCAGAGCGTCGTGTCGCCGGTGATCTCGACCTCGCTGTATTTCATCGTGTTCGGAGCCGCGATCGGCTCGCGCATCGCCCAGATCGACGGCGTCAGCTACGGCGCCTTCATCGTGCCCGGTCTGATCATGCTGATGCTGTTGACGCAGAGCGTGACCAATGCCGCGTTCGGCATCTATTTCCCGCGCTTCGTCGGCACCATCTATGAAATCCTCTCGGCGCCGATCTCGGCGTTCGAGATCGTGCTTGGCTATGTCGGCGCCGCGGCGACCAAATCGATCATCCTTGGGCTGATCATCCTGGCGACGTCGTTCCTGTTCGTGCCGCTCCACATCGAGCACCCGTTCTGGATGCTCGCCTTCCTGTTTCTGACTGCGCTCAGTTTCAGCCTGTTCGGCTTTATTCTCGGATTGTGGGCCGACGGCTTCGAGAAGCTGCAGATCGTGCCGCTTCTCATCATCACGCCGCTGACCTTTCTCGGCGGCACGTTCTACTCGACCCGCGTGCTGCCGCCGTTCTGGCGCACCGTCACGCTTTTCAATCCGCTGGTTTATCTGATCTCGGGCTTCCGCTGGAGCTTTTTCGGCATCGCCGACGTCAATGTCGAAATGAGCGTAGCGATGACGCTCGTCTTTCTCGCGGTCTGCCTCGTGATCGTCTGGTGGTTCTTCAAGACCGGCTATCGACTGAAGAATTAGCGCATCGATGCGGTACCGCGGGGCCAAATCCGGCGGGTCCGCATAAGGGCTTTCCCTTACAGCCAAAGCGTCGCGTCCCGCTGAGATTATAGCGCAGGTCGCCGCCGAATCCGGCAGCTATTGAACCTCAACGGCGCCGGTCTCTCCGGGAACGCATCGTCATGACAACGACGCCTCAGCGGTGGATCGCGCAAAGCATCGTCGATCAGGCGATCCTTTACGGCGACAAGATCGCGGTCCGGGACGAGAACGCCGAGCTGAGCTACAAGACGCTGATCGGGCGCGCCGCGGCATTGTCCCAGGCGATCGAAGATCTGGAGATACCGGATTTGCCGATCGGCATCTTCCTGCCGAACGCCGCGTCGTATCTGATCGCCATCCTCGCGCTGCTGCGGGCGGGCCGCACCTCGGTTCCTCTCGACACCGCGCATCCCGACGAGCGCAATCGTCGCATCGTCGACCACGCCGGTTTGGCGGCCGCCATCGTCGATCCCGCTACCGCGCCGTCGATGCATCGCATCGCGCCGAGCCTGCGACTGATCGACGTTGCGGCCGCGGCAACGAACGCGGCGGCGCCGTTCGTCGCCACACCGTCGCCGGGTCGCATTTTCATGATCTCCTTCACGTCCGGAAGCACCGATTTGCCCAAGGGCGTTTGCATCACCGAGCAATCGCTGAGCGCACGGCTCGCCTACGCGGCGCAAGATACGTCGCTCCGACCGGATGATCGTATGCCACTGCTGCAATCGATGAGCGGCGCGGCGTCCGTCAAGTTCGCGCTCGATGCGCTGCTGCAGGGCGCGCAAGTCGGCATTTTCGACGTAAAGCGGCTCGGTTTGGCCGCGACCCGGGACCTGTTATGTGCGTTGCGTCCCACCGTTTACTTGCTGGCGCCGAGCACTTTCCGGACTTTGTTTCGTCCGGACGGCAGCGAAACCAACCGTTTGGCGCAAGAGGTTCGCTGGGTCAGGCTGGGCAACGAACGGGTATTGGCTGCCGACGTCGAACTGTACCAGCGGCGCTTCGCCCCAGCCTGCCGGCTGGTCATTTCGGTCGGAACGACGGAAACCAGCACCTATGTGGCGTGGGCACTCGATCACTCTACGGTAATCGAGCAGCCGCTGGTCCCAGTCGGACGCCCTCTGGACGGCGTCGCTCTCGAATTGATCGGCGACGACGGCGCGACGGCGGCGCTGGGCGAAATCGGAGAAATCTGCGTGACCGGCACGACGGTCGCGGCCGGCTATTGGCGTGACGCGGCGTTGACCGCAGCGCGCTTTGGTCCCTGCCCTGAGGATCCCGCCGGCATCCGCTATCGGACCGGGGATTATGGCCGCTACCTGCCGAATGGGTTGCTTGAATTCATCGGGCGACGCGATCGTCAGGTCAAGGTTCGCGGCAACACCGTCAATCTCGGAGAAGTCGAAGCGATCCTTGGCGGATATCCGGACCTCGGGGACGCCGGCGTCGTCGCGCGTCAAGGCGAACAGGCAACAGCGCTCGTCGCTTACTGCGCGCCGGCTGCGGGCTGCGTCTTGGGCGAGGAGCGTCTGCGGCAGTGGTGCCGCACGCATCTGCCGGCGCCGATGCAGCCCGCGCATTTCTTCATGATGACGGCGCTGCCGCGTTTGCCCACCGGCAAAATCGATTTGATTGCACTGGCGGAGCTTGATGCCCGAAATTGCAAGGCCAACTCTCCTCGCACCCCAGCGAGCGACGCCGCCGAAAAAACGCCGTTGTTCCGCGCCGTCCGCGAGGCGTGGACAAGCGTGCTGCCAGCGGAATCCTTTGCCGCAGACCTGTCTTTCGACGCCGCCGGCGGCAATTCGCTCAACGGTCTCGACTTGGTGCTCAGACTCGAGACCTTGCTTGGCCGCCCGATCGCATTCGGCACGCTGGGCCTGGAAACCCGGCCCAGCGAATTGATCCGGCATCTCGCATCCGGGCAAGTCACCGACCGCGCGGCTGACGATACGCGGCCCGTGATTGCGTTCTTCCCCGGAATGTGGGGCGACGATGTGGGCACCAGCGATTTCTGCCGGCTGCTCGCGCAACGCTTCGCCTTGATCGCGATCGACCCGCGCCTTGGCGGCAATGCCGTGGCCGGCGATTACGATGCCGATCGTTATTTTTCTGCCGCCATGGACACGCTCCGTGGCCGCTGCCCGCCGAAGCGACTTTGGCTGGTCGGATATTCCTTCGGCGGCAAACTTGCCGCGGAAGCGGCCCGGCGTCTCGTTGCCGCCGGCGCCGACGTCGAGGCCTTGATCGTGCTCGATGGCGCGACAGGAGCGGCTTCGCGGCGATGGATCGAGGCAAAACAAAAGAGAACGCTTGGGCGGCGATTGCGATCGGGCTACGCGGAACATGGCGGCGGGACGCGCCATCTCCTCAACGCCATCTTGGTCCGTACAACACCTCTTGTGGTGCGTTCACGTTCGCGCCTTGCTCTGCGGGCGCTGTTATTTTCACTCCAATTCGCCTCACGGCCGACCGGCCGTGCGGTCCGCCGTGCGATCATCGCGCTCAAGCGCCGCAAGGCGTTCGGCGATCTGCCGGCCGGCAATGTGCCGACCACGCTGCGGCTCTTCATCAGCGACGATCCTCGGCACGATCCCGCATGGCCGGATCTCGGCTGGGCCACGCGATGTGCAAAATTGAGCAGCATACGGGTCGGCGGCACACATCGCACGATGCTGATGCCGCCGGTACGGAACCTGATCGTGGCGGAATTGGATCGTCTGGAGATTGCACTACGCGCAAACTCGCCGGCGTGACCGTCAGCCGAGAGCGGCGTGCCGTCGACGACATACGTAGCACCACTTATTGCCCTGGTTTTTTCAGAAATGCTTACGGATTGGCTTAGTATGCGATGGCCTGGGCGCGCGGATAACTTCGTCGCGAGGGGTGCTGACTTGGACACTGACGAAGCGGATAAGGCGGTCAAGACGAACGCCAAGCGCAAGCCGTGGCGAACCCCGCTGGTCATGACGCCGACGCCCGTGGACGAGACGGAAGAGACCCCGCCGCCCGGCGGCGCCGATCTATTTGGTTCTACCTCTTAGGTCCTACCGTGTCGTGATTGCGACACCGGGCAAAATCCGTCGTCACAAGGCTCGCGAGCCTTCGCCATGAGCATCTGCGGCGTAAGCGGTTTTGCCGAACGCATGCCGCCGGCGGTCGATCGAACGCTCTTCGCACTGTCCCGAAGCGCAGCCAAATCGCATGGCAATTGGGCGTGCCCGGGCATACGACTTGGCAGCTGCGATGACGGTCTCATCGCCGCCAATCCGGCCGGCGACGCCGCAGCCTTCGACGGCCGCATCGATAATCGTGAAGACCTCGGCCACGCCTTGGGCCGCGGCGACCTGAACCGGCGCAATAACGCCGAGATCGCGCTGTTCTGCTACGAGAAATGGGGCGACGATTTCTGCGATCAGATCATCGGCGATTTCGCCTGCGCCATCTGGAATACGCAGGGGCGGCGGCTCTTCATGGCTGTCGATCCCGGCGCCTTGCGGCCGCTGTACTACTGGCTCGGAGCAAACGAAATCCTGTTCGCCAGCGAGCAGCGCGGATTGTTCGCCGATCCACGGGTGCCGCGCGCCCTCGACGAGGACCAAATCGCGACCTGGCTTTGTCTGTTGCCGCGCGATCTGCAACGCACGTTCTTTCGCGGTATTTTTCGGGTCCCGCCGGGCCACCGGGTCACGTGGGAACGCGGCACAGCGCGGCTCGAGCGGTGGTGGCGCCCGGAGCGCCTGCCGGTCCTGAGGCTTCCGGCCGATCGCGATTACGAAGTCGCGGTGCGTGCCGCGCTTCACGAAGCCGTGCGCTGCCGCCTTGGCAATCATGAAAAAGTCGGCGCCCATCTGAGCGGGGGCCTGGACAGTCCGTCGGTCACGGCGACTGCTGCGCAGCTCCTCGCCAAGCAAGGACGGCGCGTTGCCGCCTTCACTGCCGTCCCCGCACACTCGACGGTCGACGAACCCCGTCGCTTCAGCGACGAATGGCAGCATGCGGCAGCCGTAGCCGCGATGTATCCGAACATCGATCACGTGCGCGTCGCCAGTGACGATCGGCCGCTTTTTGATGCCATGGCGCTGCGCGAGACCGTACTGGACGGCCCAGTGACCAATCCGGCGAATGCGATTTGGATCAACGCCATCGGTCGTGAAGCCCGCGCTCGCGGCATTACCGTGATGCTGACGAGTCAGATGGGCAATATGTCATTGAGCTATGACGGCGGCGAACTCCTCACGGCGCAGCTGCGCCGCTGCAAGCTTTTTAGCGCCGCGCGAACCATCGTGAATCTGCACCGGTTTGGCGGCCGCTCCTGGCTGGGACTGTTCGGCGATGTCGCCGATGCGGTTTTGCCGGCCGCCGCGCGGCGCGCGCTTCGTCGCGCCGTCGGCACCCCGGAGCCGGAGCTTTGCGATTTAACGATCGTGGACCCGGGCTTCGTCCGCGCCAAAGGCCTAGAGCCGCGAATCCGCGATCTCGCCTTCAATGTGCGCAACCTCGCGCGCGGCAATAGCCACGCCGTGCGATTGGCGATGTTCGATCGATCGGAGCAACGCAGCCAGTGGGCCTGCGCGACGCGGCGGCTCCACGGCATCGACACGCGCGATCCGACGTCGGATCGCCGGCTGATTGAACTCTGTCTGTCGATCCCCGACGATCAATTCCTCCGCAATGGCGTCGCGCGATCGCTGGCGCGGCGCGCCATGGCGGGCTTGTTGCCGGATGTGATTCTGAACGAGCGGCGCCGCGGCTTGCAAGCGGCCGATTGGCGCTACGCGTTCGATGCGGCGATGCCCGATTTTGCCGGCGAGCTCGACCGATTGGACTCGAGCCCGCTCGGCCGGCGCTGCCTGGACCTTCCCCGCATGCAGGATTTGCTAAAACGCTGGCCCGGCCCGAGCGAGCCGGATGCCACGTCCCGGCAGGCCTACACCGCGTTAAGCCGCGGCATTGCCACCGGCCGCTTCATCCGCCGCATCGAAGGCGGCAACGGCTGATGCCGCACCGTTCATGCGCAACGATCCGGCGAGATCGCAAAACGCTTGTCACCCCGTCGGCGAGGAAATTCACGGCGTCGGCGGCGTGCCCATGAAGTCGCGCTTGCCGACTTCGACGCCGCACTGGCGGATGATGTCGTAGGCGGTGGTGGTGTGAAACCAGAAATTCGGCAGACTGTTGCCGAGCAGGAGGCTCTGACCGGTGAACTGGCGCGTCTGGCCGCTGGGAAAGGTGATGCTGATGTCCTTGCCCTCGGTGCCGTCGATCTCGCTTTGCTTGACGCTCTTGAGATAGTCGATGGTCTTGGCGATGCGGTCCTTGAGCTGGGCGATGGTCGTCTCGTCGTTGGCGAATTTCAGAAGCTCCTTGCCGGACAGGCGCCCCGCCGCATTGGCGGCGTGATCGGTCGCGGCGCGCACCTGGCGCGCCAGAGTGAACATGTCCGGCGACAGCCGCATGTTCAACAGATCGGCCTCGTTGACCTTGCGGGCGCCGGCCCAGGCCGCGGCTTTGTCGAGGACGGTGGCAAGGCCGTTGAGATGCTGAATGAAAACGGGGATGGAAACGGTATACATGGAAACGGGCATCGCTGGACTCTCGCTGGTTGGAAATGCGGGAGGACCAGCCTAGCGAAAGTCCGGCGTGTTTTGAAACCCAAATTTTCACGCCTGGCGGAGCGCGGCTCTAGGAAGACGCGAGCGTCTCCTTGACCGGCTCGGCCGATGTGCGCTTTTCGATGGCGTCCGCGATCGCCACGGTCTGCCGCGCCATTTCGGCATGCAGCCGCTCCACCATGCGGCCGTCGACCTGCACGACGCCCTTGTCCTTGTTCTCGGGCAGGTCGAAGGCGGCGATCACTTTGCGCGCCTGCGCGACCTCTTCCGGCGACGGCGAGAACGCCGCGTTGCACGGGTCGATCTGCCGCGGGTGGATGAGCGTCTTGCCGTCGAAGCCGAGGTCGCGCGCCTGCTTGCATTCCTCGACAAAACCCTCGGCGTTGCCGAGATCGTTATAGACGCCGTCGAGGATAGACAGGCCGTAAGCCCGCGCGGCGGCGACGCACATCATCAGCCATGGCAGCATCGGCGCGCGGCCGGGCACCAGCCGGGCGCGGGTGTCCTTGGCGAGGTCGTTGGTGCCCATGACGAAGCCGGCGAGCCGGGTCTCGGAATCAAGCGCGGCATGGGCGATTTCGCCGACATTGAGCATGGCCAGCGGCGTCTCCATCATGGCCCAGACGCGGACGCTGTGATGAGTGCCCATGTCAACGAGCCGCGCCGCCAGATCCTGCAACTGTTTGGGGGTCGACACTTTCGGCACCAGGATGGCGTCGGGCGTCGCCGACGCGGCGGCATCGATATCTTCGACCCACCAGCGGGTATCCAGCCCGTTGATGCGCACCAGCACTTCGCGGTCGCCGAAGCCGGTTTTGAGCGCCTTGACGATATTGTCGCGCGCGACCGCCTTGGCCTCCGGCGCCACCGCGTCTTCGAGATCGAGGATGAGCCCATCGGCCGGCAATTCGCGCGCCTTTTCCAGCGCGCGCGCATTCGATCCGGGCATGTAAAGCACGCTGCGGCGCGGACGCACGGTCATCGCTCAAGTTCCCCAAAACCCCGGCGGCTCTCAAGCTAACGGTTTTGCAGGCTTTATGCCAATTCGTGCCTAGGCGGCTCGCCGCTTGGCGGTAATCAGCTTGCGGTTGATCAGGCACTCGGCGATCTGGATGGCGTTGAGCGCCGCGCCCTTGCGCAAGTTATCCGAGACCACCCACATCGACAGTCCGTTCTCGACGGTGGCGTCCTCGCGGATGCGGCTGATGTAAGTTGCGTCCTCGCCGGTCGCCTCGTAGGGCGTCACATAGCCGCCCGGCTCGTGCGAATCGATGACCAGACAACCCGGCGCGTTGCGCAAGATGTCGCGCGCTTCGTCGGGCGTGATCGGGTTCTCGAACTCGACATTGACCACCTCCGAATGGCTGACGAAGACCGGCACCCGCACGCAGGTCGCGGTGAGCCTGATCTTGGGATCGAGAATCTTCTTGGTCTCGACCACCATCTTCCACTCTTCGCGGGTGTAGCCGTCCTCCATGAAGGTATCGATCTGCGGAATGAGATTGAACGCGATGCGCTTGGGAAATTTCTTCGCCTCGACCTCGTCGAGGGTGAACACCGCCTTGCTCTGCGAGAACAATTCGTCCATCGCCTCCTTGCCGGCGCCCGATACCGACTGATAGGTGGCGACGACGACGCGCTTGATCTTGGCGCGGTCGTGCAGCGGCTTGAGCGCGACGACGAGCTGCGCCGTCGAGCAATTGGGATTGGCGATGATGCCGCGCTTGCGAAAACCGGTCACCGCGTCGGCATTGACCTCGGGCACGATCAGCGGGACGTCGCTGTCGTAGCGCCAGCACGACGAGTTATCGATCACCACCGCGCCGGCGGCGGCGATTTTCGGCGAGTATTCCTTGGAGACGGCGGAGCCGGCCGACATCAAGCAGATATCGACGCCGGAGAAATCGAAATGTTCGAGCGCCTTGACCTTCAGCGTGCGGTCGCCGAACGAGACCTCGGTGCCCTGGCTGCGCCGCGACGCGAGCGCGACCACCTCGTCGGCGGGGAACGAGCGCTCGGCAAGGATATTCAGCATTTCCCGGCCGACATTGCCGGTCGCGCCGGCCACCGCGACGTTATAACCCATCGTTAACTCTCCACCGAAAATTCACGGCCCCGCCGGCCGCCCAGGAACCGGAGCGGAAGCGCTTCTAGGCGAGAACCCTGCCAAACACAACGCTGATCGGAGCGGCCGTGCAGGAGGCCTCGTGCACCGTCCCGGGCGACATCCGCGCCACTATCGTGCGCATCCTCGCCTATATGGGCGCTCTGGCGATCCTCGCCATCGCGGCGGCCAGCCTTTTTCGCGGGCCCTCGGGCGTCGCGGCGGTAGCGCCCGCGCCACGGCCGGAATGGATCAAGGTCGAGCGCCCGCACCCGGCGTTCGATATGCAGATGCCCGAGCTCGCGGCCGACGGCTTCAATTACGCCATTCTCCGGCGCGACGCCGACGGGGCGCGAAAGGACATGCTGAGCTGGGGCGAAGCGGCCGGCGGCGGCCCCTATATGGTCGTGGAAATCTACCGGCCTGGCGCGGCCAGCGAACGCTTCATCGATGCGCCGAGCGAGATCGCCGCCCGCATCGTCGGTTTCACCGTCACCGACGACGTCAAAACGGCTGGCGAGATCGACAGCAAATTCGGCACCGTG
Source organism: uncultured Alphaproteobacteria bacterium (assembly GCA_963791925.1). Lineage (GTDB taxonomy): Bacteria > Pseudomonadota > Alphaproteobacteria > Rhizobiales > Xanthobacteraceae > BOG-931. Next base: position 713,723 of record CAWBUA010000001.1, read on the forward strand.
GCGCTGGTCGATTTCGCCATCGCCGTGCCGGGAACCCATAATGGGCGGCAACGCCGCTGCCTCGGCTTCGCGCGCCCGTTCGACGATCCGCCGCTGCAGATCGCCGGCTGGTATTGCAGCGCCAACGAACAGCCGGTCGACCGCGCGACGCTCGCTTGCGCGCTCGACCGGCTCACCATTCTGTCCGCCGGCAGCGACCCCAAGCTGGGCGCGCTGTTCGCGCGCGCCGAACTCAAGCGCACGTTTTGCGGCGAGCGCAATCCGATTCTCGCGGCCACGCCGGAACGCGACGTGCCGGTGCCCATTCCGCACCGGGTGCGATTGAGGTTCAAGCCGCACCCGCCGCTGCGCTGAAGCCGGTCGCCTACGTCCCGTAATTTTTGGCGAGATACTCCTCGATCGCCTTGGCATCGGCGTCGGGGATCGGCGCGCCCATGGCCTTGATCATCTTGGTGACTTCGGCGTTCCAGCCGGCGGCATTGAGGAACGCCGAATTCATCGGGATATAAGCAAGGCTGTGGCAGGCGCCGCAATTGCCCTCGACCTGTTGGAGGCCGGGACCCGGCTTGAGCTTGATCTCCTGGTCTTGCGCCAGCGCCGGGACGGCGATCAGGACGGCGATGGCCGCAAATACGAATTTTCGCATGATCCCCTCCCTTAGCTCGCGTTGAGCGTGATGTTCTGCATCACGTTGTTGTGGTACCCGGCCGGATTCCAGATCAAGGTCGCGGTCTGAGTTTGCCCGATTGTGTTGATGGCGTTGGCCATCACCGTGTTCTTGCCGCGCTTGGCGTGCAATTCGAAGCTCCACGGCCGGAATGCGTAGCGGCCGAGGTCCTGACCCAAGGTCGCGTCCGACCAGGTCTTGCCGCCGTCGGTGGAGATTTCGACCACCCGGATGCCGTAGCCGCCGTCCCAGGCCAGTCCGCTGACGGTGACTTTGCCCCGCTTCACCTTGGCGCCGTCGCGGTGGCTGGTGATCAGCGAATTGATGACCATCTCGGTGATCGGCGTATTGGGCGCGTATTCCTGCGAGGTAAAGCGCGCCGTCACCGGAAACTTGCCGATCGGGATGCGGTAGGCCGGGTTCATCCAGAAGCCGCCCTGCGGCTTGGTCAAGGCGCTGACCGAGATGAGATGCTTCATCCAATAAGTGCCGGTCCAACCGGGCACGATGAGGCGCGCCGGGAAGCCGTTGAAGTGCGGCAGCGGCGCGCCGTTCATCTCGTAAGCGATCAATGTCGATTCGTCGGTCGCCTTCCATACCGGCAGGCTCTTGATGAAATCCGGCGTCTTGTCGAATACCGGGCCGTCGGCGCCGTTGAATGCGATTTCGATCGCCTCCTTTTTCAGGCCGACCATATCGAGCACATCCTTGAGCCGGACACCCTTCCAACGGGCGCAGCCCATGGCGCCGTAACCCCATTCCACGCCGGCGACGTGCGGATTGGAGAGGCCGCGCCGGTTGCCGGAGCATTGATTGACGGCGGCGAGCTCCACCGCCGGCATCTTCTTGAGATCGTCGAGCGTCACTTCGGTCTGGCCATTGGCGCCTTCGCCGCCGACCTCGATCTTGTAGGTCTTGGCGTCGACTTCCGGAATGTTGGAAAGATGATAGCGAACGAAGAACTCGTCGTTCGGCGTGATCGGCGTGCGGAAATATTCCAGCGGCGCCTCGTAATTGGGGCCGCGGTCGGCCAGCCTGATCAGCGGCTTCTTGCCGGGAAGCGTCGCCATCGTGGCATAGCTTGCAATCCCGGATGGCACGCCGGGCGAAAGCTCGCCGGCCGCCGATTCCGCCGCAAAGAGTTGTTTCGTCAATCCGAGCGCACTACCGCCAAGTGCAGCACTCGCGCTCGCAGCCGTCAGTAGGCTGCGTCGTGTCAGCATGGGACCCCTCCCTTTGTTGGCTCGCGCGTTATTTCTCGCCTTGCCTGGAATGGCCTCCCCCGAGGCCATTCCAGGGAATAATGAAACACAAACTCAGCGAGTCAAAGCATATTATTCTGTCGCGGCCCCGGACCGGCAATCCGGCGGGAACGCCCAGCAGCGCCGGGGCTTACCAGGATGCTGTTGCCGCTGGCGAATCCCAGCTACACTGCGCCGCGTCCGGCCTGCGGAAAGTGAGGAGCCCATGTGCCCAGTTCTGCGTCCCTTTACCGTTGTTGCCGCTACGATTGCCGTGCTTTCGGCATCGGTCGTCTGCGCCGGCGCGGCGACCAGGAAGCCGCCGCAATCCGCGGTCGAACGTTCCGCCGCCGGCACCGTGATCCAGCCGACCACCACCATCATCCCCGATGGCCGCGGCCACCGCACCATCATCATCATTCCCCGGCACCGCTCCTATCTCGACACCGGGACCGAAGTTTCGGTCGGCGACCGCGACTACCGCGACTACATGTTGCCGCCGGGCGGCGATCCCGGGCGGCCGAACTGGCATATGGGGCCCGACCTGCAGGGCGACGGCGGCTATCCGCTGGCGCAGCCGTTCTATATCCCGGGTCTCAACCCGAACACGCCGTTTTGATCCAAGCTTCCCGGCATCGTCGGCGCGGCATTTCGGCGAACAGGGAACGATGATGCTGGCGTTGCGGTGGCGGAACAAGCTGCGGCGTCGCTTCTACAGCCCATTCAACAAAATCGTTCACCGCGGCCACTATTTCGTCTGCGGCTATTTCGGCGCGGATTTTCTGGTGTGTTCCGTCAATGTCGGCGGATTGGAGATTTCCGCCAAAATCGGCGAGTACCCGGAACTAAGGAACTTCGTGCGCGTCTGTACCGAGCTCAAGCCGGATGTGTTCATCGATATCGGCGCCAATCTCGGCCTCTATACCTGCATCGTGATGAAGAACCGGCTGGCGCCGCGCGCGGTCGTCTTCGAGCCGGATCGCCGTAACCGCGTTCATCTGCGCGCCAATCTGCTGATCAACGACCTGCTCGATGCCGATATACGGATCAACGAAGTGGCGCTCGGCGCGCAGCCGGGAAAATTCCGGCTGGTGCCGGGACCGGAGCGCGATATCGGCCTGTCGCAGATCATCGAAACTGCGGACGGCGGCGACGGTTATGATGTCGAGGTGGCGCGTTTCGACGACCTTGTCGCGCTTTCCGGACAGACGCTCGCAATCAAGATCGATATCGAGCGCTACGAGCGCAAGGCGCTTGCCGGTATGGCCCGCACCTTGCGCGACAATCGCGGCATCGTGCAGATCGAAGTGCTGGAAGCGCGCGAAGACACGGTCGGTTTGATGGCGGCGGCAGGCTATGGACTGGCGCAGGAATTCGGTCCGAATCTGGTGTTTCGGAAAACCTAGCTTTACGCCGAAATCTTCGCCAATTCGCCGACCACCGCCTCGCCCATTGCCGCGGTCGAGACCATCTTGCAGCCCTCCGACTTGATATCGGCGGTGCGCAGGCCCTGGGCCAGCGCCGCGGCAATCGCGGCGTCGAGGCGGTCGGCTTCCCGGCCCATGGCGAAGGAATAGCGCAGCGCCATGCCGAACGACGCCAGCATCGCAATCGGGTTGGCCATGCCCTTGCCGGCGATGTCGGGCGCCGAGCCGTGCACCGGCTCGTACATCGCCTTGCGCCGCTTGGTTTTGGCGTCAACCTCGCCGAGCGAGGCGGACGGCAGCATGCCGAGCGAACCGGTGAGCATCGCCGCGATGTCGGACAGCATGTCGCCGAATAGATTGTCGGTGACGATGACGTCGAACTGCTTCGGCCAGCGCACCAGCTGCATGCCGCCGGAGTCGGCCAGCATGTGTTCGAGCTGCACGTCCTTGTAGTCGCGCGCATGGACGGCTTCGACCACGTCGTGCCACAGCACGCCGGTCTTCATGACGTTGCGCTTTTCCATCGAGGTGACTTTGTTGCGGCGCGCCCGCGCCAGATCGAAGGCGATGCGCGCGATGCGCTCGATCTCGTAGGTGTCGTAGACCTGGGTGTCGACCGCGCGCTTCTGGCCGTTGCCGAGATCGGTGATGGTCTTGGGCTCGCCGAAATACACGCCGCCGGTGAGCTCGCGCACGATGACGATGTCGAGGCCGTCGACCGCTTCGCGCTTCAGGCTCGAAGCGTCGGCCAGCGCCGGATAGACGATCGCCGGGCGGATGTTGGCGAACAGGCCGAGCTCCTTGCGCAGCCGCAGGAGCCCGGCTTCCGGCCGCACGTCGAACGGCACCTTGTCCCATTGCGGGCCGCCGACGGCGCCGAAAATCACCGCATCGGCGGCGTGCGCCTTGGCCATTGTCTCGTCGGTGATCGCAACCTTGTGGGCATCGTAGCAGGCGCCGCCAACGAGCCCTTCTTCGGTGTGGAAATCGGCGATGCCCTTCTCGGCGTAAAAGCCGAGCAGCCGTTTGACCTCGGCCATGACTTCGGGACCGATGCCGTCGCCGGCGAGGAGAAGGAGATTGAAACTGGGCATTGGCGGGCGCCTCACGAAATGAGGCGCCGATTGCTAAAGACCTGCCGTCGAATTGGCAAGGCCGATCAAGGCGATGCCGGCTGCAGCGCGTCATCAGGACGCGATCGAGCTTGGAGAATCCCGTGATCGAATCGCCAAATCGCCTCTCCGAATCCGTCTCTCGTGACGTTGACGTGTGACGGGCGTCAAAGGTTCCGGAGAATTCGGGATTCGAGACTATTTGTCCGTGGCGGCCGGTTTGGCGCGACGCATTCAGACAAAACTGCGGCGATTAAAGCCCGCTGAACCAGTTGTAGCCCTGGTTTTCCCAATAGCCGCCGGCGTCGTTGTTCTGCACCCACATGGCGGTGACGTATTTCGGGTTCTTGAAACCGAGCTTGGTCGGAATGCGGATTCGGATCGGGAAGCCGTAGGCCTGCGGCAAGGTCTTGTGATCGAATTTGAGCGTGAGCTGCGTCTGCGGATGCAGCGCGCTCGGCATGTCGATGGTGTTGGAATAGCCTTCGGCGCATTGGAACCAGACATATTTGGCCGTGGTATCGGCGCCGATCAGCTTGAGAAAGTCGGACAGCCGCACGCCTTGCCAGGAGCCGATCGCGCTCCAGCCCTCGACGCAGACGAGCCGCGTGATCTGCGACACCTCCGGCAGCTTGTTCAGCTCGGCCAGCGTCCACGGCTTCTTGTTGTCGACCAGGCCGCCGATCTCAAGCTTGTATTTGTCGCCGTCGATATCGGGCGCCTCATCCTCGGCGTAATAGGCGTTGAACGGAAACGGCCGGGTTACGGCGCTCTCCGGAAAGGTCGGCGCCAGCGTCGTCTCGCTGAACAGCCGCGCCTGGACCCAGTCGTTGAAATTGGAGATGACGCGCAGCGCGTTCTCCGAAGTCGGCCCGTCGATGACGTCGCAGCCGGTCAGCATCGCCAGCGCGCCGAGGCTCGTCGCGCCGCGCAGGAACAGCCGCCGCGACGGCGCCGGCAACAACCGGGCCGCGTCCTTGATCAGGACGTTTTGATCGACGCCTTTGGCCGGCTGGCGCGGTCGGGACGTGGCGTTGGACATGGCCTTCTCCCTTTCAACGACCGAAGATCATGGCGCGGAGGCTTTTCGGCACGATCAGCGCCAGCAGGACATGTATGGTGAGAAACGCCACGATCGAGGCCATCGCGAAAAAGTGCACGTAGCGCGCGGTGTTATAGCCGCCGAAAAAGTCGGTCAGATATTTGAACTGCACCGGCTTCCAGATCGACAGGCCGGACAGCACGATGACGATACCGGCCAGGATGACGCCGAGATAAAGGAGCCGCTGCACGGCGTTATAGACCGCGAGGTCGTCATGGGAGAGCCGGCCGCGCAAGGCGGCGCCGAGATCGTGCATGACCTCGCGCGGACGGATCGGCAAAAGCTTGCGGCGGAATCGGCCGGTCGCGATGCCGAGCGTAACGTACGCAATGCCGTTGACGATCAGGAGCCACATTGCGGCGAAGTGCCACAACAGCGCGCCGGCCAGCCATTCGCCGAGCGCGAAGTGGCGCGGAAAATAAATGAAGTCGAACAAGGGCGACGCGTCGTAGATTTGCCAGCCCGAGCCGATCATCATCAGCATGGCGAGCGCATTGATCCAATGCGCGATCCGCACCCAGCGCGGATGGATCAGAGCCCCTGCCGCGGTATCGGGGACCGCGGCTGAATTTCCGGCAAGTTCTGCAGTCATAGCGCAGGCTTTTATCAGATCGCGGGCGCACGTGCGCCTCACATTTGTGTCAGGGAAAGACCTCTCCCCGCCAAGGGAACGGATGGCGGAGAGAGGTGAGGCGCCGCTTACGGCAACAGCACGCTATCGACGACGTGGATAACCCCGTTCGACTGCAAAACGTCCGCAATCGTGACGTCGGCGACGTCGCCCTTGGCGTCGGTGACCGTGAGCTTGCCGGGGCCGGCTTGCTTAACGATCAGGTCCTCGCCGGCGACCGTTTTCAGGTGCGCCTCGCCCTCGCCGTCCTTGACCGCCTTCATGAGTTTCACCGCGGTCATGCGGCCGGGAACGACGTGATAGGTCAGAACCTTCACGAGCGTGGCCTTGTTCTCGGGCTTGAGCAGGTTGTCGACCGTGCCCGCCGGCAGCTTGGCGAACGCGGCGTTGGTCGGCGCGAACACCGTGAACGGACCGGGGCCTTCCAAGGTCGCGACCAGGCCGGCGGCCTTCACCGCGGCAACCAGCGTGGTGTGGTCCTTCGAATTCACCGCGTTCTGGATGATGTTTTTCGAGGGATACATCGGTGCGCCGCCGACCGTCACGGTTTTCTCCGACATCTTCGCCAGCACCGGCGCCGGCGCAGCCGCCGCGGCGAAGGCAACAACGGCCGCGGTGGCGAACAAAGCGAAACGCTTGGACATAATCGTCTCCATCTGTCGTTGAGGTTGCGGCGGCGGACCGCCGGCGGCGCTTGAGTTGATCGCGCCGTCGGCCACAGCTACGGGCGTTGCGGCCGGCAGTTTCAGCCGCCCGGTCACGGCTGCGTGAACACTTTCCCAACATCGTCCGGTAGGCTATGGAAAGCGCGCGCCAAATGCCGGGTTTCGCTTCTAAATTTCTCGATAACGGGTGTTGCAAATGTCGAAGACCAGTCCCGGAAATTTCTTTGAGGATTTCCGCATCGGCCAGGTGATCCGTCACGCGACGCCGCGCACGGTCACCGTGGGCGACGTCGCGCTCTACACCGGCTTGTTCGGCGCGCGCTTTGCGGTGCAGTCGTCGGATGCCTTCGCCAAGGCGATCGGTTATCCGCGCTCGCCGATCGACGATCTCCTCGTCTTCCATTTCGTGTTCGGCAAGAGCGTGCCCGACGTGTCGCTCAATGCGGTGGCCAATCTGGGCTACGCCAATTGCTGTTTCAGGAGCCCGGTGTTTCCCGGCGACACGATCAACGCCCAATCCGAAGTGATCGGACTGAAGCAAAACTCCAGCCGCAAGACCGGCATCGTCTATGTGCGCACCACCGGCTACAATCAGGAGCAAAAGCCGGTGCTCGAATATGTGCGCTGGGTGATGGTGCGCAAAGGCGACGAGGCCGCACCGGCGCCCGGCGATCATGTGCCGCGCCTGCCGACCGCGCTCGAGCCGAAGGTTCTCGGCGAAGCCTGTCCGCCGCTCGACGTTAAGGCCTACGACCTCGCACTTGCCGGCAGCGCCTACAAGTTCGGCGATTACGCGGTCGGCGAGAAGATCGATCACGTCGACGGCATCACCGTCGAGGAAGCCGAGCACATGATGGCGACGCGGCTTTATCAGAACACCGCACGCATCCATTTCGACCAGTTCGCCGCCAAGCAGGGCCGCTTCGGCCGCCGGCTGATCTACGGCGGCCATGTCATTTCGCTCGCCCGCGCGCTGTCGTTCAACGGGCTTGCCAATGCGTTCCACGTCGCCGCCATCAACGGCGGCCGCCATGTCGCGCCGCTGTTCGCCGGCGGCACCGTCTATGCGTGGTCGGAAGTGCTCTCCAAAGCCGAGCTGCCGGGCCGCGACGAAGTCGGAGCGTTGCGGCTACGCACCGTCGCGACCTGCGACAAGCCGTGTGGCGATTTTCCGTACAAGACGGGCGAGGATTACGATCCCGCGGTGCTGCTCGACCTCGATTACTGGGTGCTGATGGTGCGGTAATCCGAATTCCGGGCTCGATGGGATTGAGAAAAAACAAGCACCCGCACGCCGGCGGAACTGGTCGGTCATTTGACAACTCGGCTTGACGAATTGTAGTTCAAAAACTACATTGTCGCCGTGTTCGAGCTGAGGCAGACCGAAACATTCCGGAAGTGGCGGACACAGCTTAAGGACGAGCGTGCGCGGGCGTTGATCGCTTCCCGCTCGGATCGCCTCGCTTATGGGCATGCTGGCGACGCGGAAGCAGTGGGCGACGGAATCAGCGAACTGCGTATCCATTTCGGTCCCGGCTATCGCATCTATTTTCAGCGGCGAGGCAAGACGGTGATCGTCCTGCTTTGCGGCGGCGACAAGAGTAGCCAAGGCAAAAATATCAAAGTGGCGAAGCGTCTCGCGAAGGAATGGAGTGAATGGATGGCTGAAAAGCTCACAACCTACGATCCTGCTGAGGACCTTACGTCCGACGCAGCAATCGCGGCCTTCATGGCGGAGGCTTTCGCCACCGAAGACGCCGGCTATATCGCTCATGCCCTCGGCGTGGTGGCCCGTGCCAAAGGCATGACGCAGATCGCGAAAGAGACCGGCCTGTCCCGCGAGCAGCTCTATCGTTCATTCAGCGAGAACGGCAATCCGACATTGAAAACCACAATCGCGGTCATGAAAGCGCTCGGGGTCGAGCTGACGGCGAAGGTGCATGCTTAGATTGCGGCGGACTGGCGCACGGTAATCAAAAAGAAGCAAGAGCTGATGACCGGCGCAGCGGACGCAATTGGAATGGCGGTCTGATTACTGACCGCCGTCTACTGGTTCCCGGCCCGCAAATGCTCCACCAGCTGCCGAGCATAGGCCGGCAGTTCCTTCATCGCGCGCAGGCAAATGGTCAGATCGCGCACCGCCCAGGGATCGGACAGCGTCACCGCGGCGATCGCCATGGTCTTCGACACGCGGCGCGCGGTGGTTTCCGGCACGATACCGATGCCGACATTGCATTCCACCAGCCGGCATACCGCGTCGAAGCTGAGCAACTGCACGCGCAGCCGCAACGGGCGCCCGCTGCGCGCCGCCTTGGCGGCGAGGAAGCGCTGCAACGCGCTCGCCCGCGCGAGACCGACGAAATCGAAGTCGAGCACGTCCTCGAAACCGATCTTGGCGCGCTTGGCCAGCGGATGGTCGCGCGCGACGACGAGGACGAAGCGGTCGCGGCGGAACGGATAAGTCTCCAGCGCGCCGGCATCGACGGTGCCGGCGACAATGCCGATGTCGGCGACGCCTTCGGCGATCAGCCCGACGATCTCGTCGGAGAGCCGCTCTTCCAGATCGACGCTGACATGCGGATGCGCGGCGAGGAACGACGACAGCGCCTCGGGGAGGAATTCGGTCAGGGCATTGGTGTTCGACAATACCCGGATTTGGCCGCCGAGGCCGCCGCCATAGGCGCCGAGATCCTCGTGCAGGCGCTCGGCCTGGCGCAAAATGGTCCGCGCATGCTGCAACAGCGTGCGCCCGGCTTGCGTCGGCGTCACGCCCTGGCGGCCGCGCGTCAACAGCGGCACGCCGAGCACGGCCTCCATGGCGCGGATCCGGGTCGAGGCTGCCGCCAGCGCCAGATGCGCGCGCTCGGCGCCGTGGGTGATGCTGCCGGCTTCAACCACATGGCGAAACAGGCTGAGATCGGCGAGGTCAAAGCGCATCGGGAGAATGTTGCCTTCGTATTACACGAAGTCAGGCTTAATATATTGCCCATTGTAACTAGGTTTCTCAACGCTAATCTTTCGCGAAGTACGAAATCGTACCGACCCAAATACCTGGAGATTCGTGCGCTGTTGCGTTGCGGCACGGCTGCGGATTGGTTAGGAACGGGTCCCAAGCTTGGCGCGCCGGCGTCAAGCCGATGCGAACGATGCTCAAGCTCGGATAATGCCAATGGCAGAAACACGCTCGCTCGAAGCACGCCCCCCTGCCGAGCGGCCGCTGTCGCCGCATTTGCAAATCTACCGGCCGATGCTGACGATGATGATGTCGGTCGCGCATCGCATCACCGGCGCCGCCAATTATTTCGGAACCATACTGATCGCGTGGTGGCTGCTCGCCGCGGCGAGCCCGAACGGCTATGCGCGGTTCCAATGGTTCGCCGGCTCCTGGATCGGCCGCCTCATCCTGTTCGGCTACACCTGGTCGCTGATCCATCACATGCTCGGCGGCATCCGCCATCTGATCTGGGACACCGGCCGCGGCTTGGGGCCGAGCGAGCGCGAATGGCTCGTCGCCGCCAACCTGATCGGCTCGATCGGGATCACGGTCATCCTGTGGATTTTCGTGCTGCTCACCATGGGAGGCTCGTGATGAGCGCGCCGAAACACATTCGCACGCCGCTGGCGCGCGTGCTCGGCCGCGGCGCCGCGAAATCCGGCACCGAACATTTCTGGCATCAGCGGCTCACGGCCGTGGCCAACATCCCGCTGACCATCGCGGCGCTGATCATCCTGCTCACGCTGCTTGGCCGCAATCAGGCTGCCGTGGCGCAGATTTTGGGTTCGCCCGCGGTCACCATCATCATGCTGCTGTTCATCATCTCGATCACCGTGCATATGCGCATCGGCATGGCGGTGATCATCGAGGACTACGTGCATGACGAATCGGCCAAGCTGACGCTGTTGATGGCCAATACGTTCTTCACCTTCGCCGTCGGGCTGACGGCGGGTTACGGCATCCTCAAGCTCTCGTTCGGATTGTGAGCATGGCAGAGACTGGAGCAAACGGCGGCCACGGCGGAAGCACCGCTCCCGCCGTCAACGGCCGCGCCTATCCGATCGAAGACCATGCCTACGACGTCATCGTCGTCGGCGCCGGCGGCGCCGGTCTGCGCGCCGTCGTCGGCTGCAGCGAGGCTGGGCTGCGCACCGCCTGCATCACCAAGGTGTTTCCGACCCGCTCGCACACGGTCGCGGCGCAGGGCGGCATCGCCGCGGCGCTCGGCAATATGGGCGAGGACGACTGGCGCTGGCACATGTACGACACCGTGAAGGGTTCGGACTGGCTCGGCGACCAGGATGCCATCGAATATATGTGCCGCAACGCGCCCGAGGCGGTCTACGAATTGGAGCATTGGGGATTGCCGTTCTCGCGGCGCGAGGACGGCAAGATCTATCAGCGGCCGTTCGGCGGCATGACCACGCATTACGGCAAGGGCACCGCGCAGCGCACCTGCGCCGCCGCCGACCGCACCGGCCACGCCATGCTGCACACCATGTACGGCCAGGCGCTGCGCCACGAGACCGAGTTCTTCGTCGAATATTTCGCCATCGATCTGATCCTCGACGAGGACGGCCGCTGCCGCGGCGTCATCGCCCTCAATCTCGACGACGGCTCGATCCACCGCTTCTCGGCGCAGATGACCATGATCGCCACCGGCGGCTATGGCCGCGCCTATGCCTCGTGCACCGGCGCGCACACCCAGACCGGCGACGGCAACGCCATGGTGCTGCGCGCCGGCCTGCCGCTGCAAGACATGGAATTCGTGCAGTTCCATCCGACCGGCGTCTACGGCGCCGGCGTGCTGATCACCGAAGGCGCGCGCGGCGAAGGCGCTTATCTGGTCAATTCCGAAGGCGAGCGTTTCATGGAGCGCTACGCCCCCTCGGCCAAGGACCTCGCCTCGCGCGACGTGGTGTCGCGCGCCATGACCATCGAAATCCGCGAAGGCCGCGGCGTGGGGCCGAAGAAGGATCACATCTTCCTTCATCTCGATCATCTCGATCCGAAGATTCTCGCCGAGCGGCTGCCGGGCATCACCGAATCCGCGCGCATCTTCGCCGGCGTCGACCTCACCCGCGAGCCGGTGCCGATCGTGCCGACGGTGCATTACAATATGGGCGGCATCGCCACCAATTATCACGGCGAAGCCGTCACCAGGAAAGACGGCAATCCCGACCACATCGTGCCCGGACTGATGGCGCTCGGCGAAGCGGCCTGCGTCTCGGTGCACGGCGCCAACCGGCTGGGCTCGAATTCGCTGATCGATCTTGTCGTGTTCGGCCGCGCCGCGGCGCACCGCTGCGCCGAAATCCTTACCCCCGACGACAGGCAGCCGGAGCTGCCGAAGGATTCCGCCGAGCGCGCGCTGTCGCGGCTCGACAAGTTCCGCAACGCCTCGGGCTCGACTCCGACCGCACAATTGCGCGCCAAGATGCAGCAGGTGATGCAGAACAATTGCGCGGTGTTCCGCACCGGCGAGATCCTGCAGGAAGGCTCGAAGCTCATTCACGACGTGCACAAAGGCATCGACGACGTGCGCGTGACCGACCGCTCGCTGATCTGGAATTCCGACCTGGTCGAGACACTGGAATTCGCCAATTTGATCGAGCAGGCCGTGGTCACCATGGATGCCGCGGGCAACCGCACCGAAAGCCGCGGCGCGCATGCGCGCGAGGATTTCCCCGACCGCGACGACCAGCACTGGATGAAGCACACTTTGACCTGGCTCGATCCGGCGACCGGCAAGGTCAGCATCGATTACCGGCCGGTGCACACCTACACGCTGACCAACGACGTGTCCTATATCGAGCCCAAAAAACGGGTCTACTAAACGGGTCTATTGAGGTTCCGATGGTTCAATTCACGCTGCCGAAGAATTCCAAGATCGAGCAAGGCAAGACCTGGCCGCATCCGCAACGGACCGAAGCCGAGCGCGAATACCGTATCTACCGCTGGAATCCCGAGGACGGCCGCAATCCGCGCATCGACACGTATTACGTCGATACCAAGGACTGCGGGCCGATGATTCTCGACGCGCTGATCTGGCTCAAGAACACCGTCGACGCCACGCTGACTTTCCGCCGTTCCTGCCGCGAAGGCATTTGCGGCTCCTGCGCCATGAATATCGACGGCACCAATACGCTCGCCTGCACCCAATCGATGAGCGAGGTGAACGGGGCGGTGCGCATCTATCCGCTGCCGCATATGGCGGTGGTGAAGGACCTCGTCCCCGACCTCACCAATTTCTACGCCCAGCACGCCTCGATCGAGCCGTGGCTGCAGACCAAATCGCCGACGCCGCCCAAGGAATGGAAGCAGAGCCACGAGGACCGGCAGAAGCTCGACGGGCTCTACGAATGCATCCTGTGCGCCTGCTGCTCGACGTCGTGCCCGAGCTATTGGTGGAACTCCGACCGCTATCTCGGACCGGCCGCGCTCTTGCAGGCGCAACGCTGGCTCGTCGATTCGCGCGACGAGGCGACCGGCGAGCGGCTCGACAATCTGGAAGACCCGTTCCGGCTCTATCGCTGCCACACCATCTTGAATTGCGCCAAGGCCTGCCCGAAGCACCTCAATCCGGCGAAAGCGATCGCCGATATCAAGCGCGCGATGGTGGAACGGCAGGTGTGAGCCCATCGCGCTGGATCATGTCGGATTTCCTGTTTCCGACTACGCGCGGTCAAAAGCGTTCTACGAAAAGGCGCTTGCGCCGCTCGGCTATGTCCTCGTTGTAGAAGTCCGACAAGATGACCGCGACACTCCGGCGGCTGGCTTCGGTGCTAATGGCAAGCCCGATTTCTAGATCGGCGGCGAAGGCGGCCTGAACAAGCCGGTGCACATTGCAATAGCGGGGAAGGATCGCGCGAGCGTCGATGGGTTTTATCGCGCGGCGATCGCAGCGGGTGGCCGGGACAACGGCGCACCGGGACTACGCCCACATTACCATCCTAATTACTACGCAGCGTTCGTGCTTGATCCCGACGGCCACAACATCGAAGCGGTGTGCCACGCGCCCGCGTGAGCCGGACCTATAGTTCGAGCATTCGCTTCCGTTGCCCGAGCGTGCGCAGCCGCAGCGCGTTGAGCCGGATGAAGCCTTCGGCGTCGCGCTGGTCGTAGGCGACCGCGCCTTCCTCGAAGGTCACCAGGTCCTGGTCGTAAAGCGAATATTTGCTGGTGCGCCCGACCACGCCGACATTGCCCTTGTAGAGCTTGAGGCGGACTTTGCCGGTGACGAACTCCTGGCTCCTGTCGATCGCGGCTTGCAGCATCTCGCGCTCCGGCGCGAACCAGAAGCCGTAATAGATCAGTTCGGCGTATTTCGGCATCAGCTCGTCTTTGAGATGCGCGGCGCCGCGATCGAGCGTGATCGATTCGATGCCGCGGTGCGCGGCCAGCAGGATGGTGCCGCCCGGCGTCTCGTACATGCCGCGCGATTTCATGCCGACAAAGCGGTTCTCGACCAGATCGAGCCGGCCGATGCCGTGCTTCTTGCCGAGCGCGTTGAGTTGCGTCAGCAACTGCGCCGGCGACAACTTCTTGCCGTCGATCGCGACCGGATCGCCGCGCTCGAAGTCGATTTCGACATACTCCGCCTTATTCGGCGCGTTTTCTGGATCGTCGGTGCGCGAATAGACGTAATCCGGCACTTCGCCCGACGGGTCTTCCAGCACTTTACCCTCGGACGAGGTGTGCAGCAGATTGGCGTCGGTCGAGAACGGCGCCTCGCCGCGCTTGTCTTTGGCGATCGGGATCTGGTTCTTCTCGGCGAATTCGAGCAGCGCCTCGCGCGACTTGAAATCCCATTCGCGCCACGGCGCGATCACTTTCACGTCCGGCTTGAGCGCGTAATAGGTGAGCTCGAAGCGCACCTGGTCGTTGCCCTTGCCGGTCGCGCCATGGGCCACCGCGTCGGCGCCGACCTTCTCGGCGATCTCGATCTGCCTCTTGGCAATCAGCGGCCGCGCGATCGAGGTGCCGAGCAGATATTGGCCCTCGTAAAGCGCGTTGGCGCGAAACATCGGAAACACGTAGTCGCGGACGAATTCCTCGCGCAGATCCTCGATGAAGATGTTGTCCGGCTTGATGCCGAGCGTCAGCGCCTTGGCGCGGGCCGGCTCGAGTTCCTCGCCCTGGCCGAGATCGGCGGTGAAGGTGACGACTTCGCAGCCATAGGTCGTCTGCAGCCATTTAAGAATGATCGAGGTATCGAGCCCGCCGGAATAGGCCAGCACGACTTTCTTGACGTCTTTTTTGCCGCCCGCGGGCATGGCGAAAACCTCTCGCTGAAGGCGGCGTCCCGCCCGAAATGCGCGCGGACTATAGGGGCGCGGCAGGCGGGTGCAAGCGTTGCGGCACGCTCAGGACGGTTTGCTGCCGCGCTCTGTCAGCCGCCGCACCAGCGCCGCAAACTTCTCGCCGGTCGCCGCCAAGGCGCGCTCGGCGGCCGCCTCGTCGAGCCGGGTCGCCGGCCAGCGATAGATCAGGCCGTGGACGAGCCAGATCAGCAAATAGGTAAATACGCCGGCGAACACGACGTCGGAGAAGAAATGCGCGCCGGCGGCGATGCGGAGCACGCCGACGGCGGCGCCGAAGGCGAGCGTCGCGGCATAGGCGAGCGGCTGCAATTCCGGGCCGGCCAGCGCCGCGGGCGCCAGCGTCCAGAACGCGCCGGACGGTTCGCCGGCAATGAACGAGCAATTGTCCGGACAGTCGCCGCGCGGGTCCCACCACGGCACGAAGCGATAGCCGCCGTCGAAGTCCTGCACGTCGATCGGCCGCGGCCGGCCCCAGTGATCCTTGAGAATGACGTTGGTGAGAAGGCCGGGACCGAGCGCCAGCGTGGCGATCAGGAACAGTGCGGCGCGCGCCTCGATCAGCATGCGCCGCTCCGGCCAAAGGAGCTTGCCGATGACGGCGAGGAAGGCCGGCAGCACGAGGAGCGTGATGATGATGCGGGCCGCTCCGCGCGCATGCTGCACCCAGGACTGGGCGTTGGCCGCAAACAAGGTCGGCGGCGCGCGATGGAAGAACGCGCCGGCGATGTCGAGATCGAGCTGCGGATCGACCGCGCAGATCACGCCGACCACAAAGCCGATGCCAAGCGCGACGATAAGCCCCGTGCGATTCATGTGCGATTCATGCGGTCAGGTCCGGGCCTGGGTCGCTTCCATGAGCCTGCCCTGCGGCCGGCGAACAGCCAATAGACCATGCCGCCGGCAATTCCGGCTGCGGCAAACACCTCGCGTTCGCGGGCGATGTCGATATCGGCCGCCGCGCGATAGCCGGCGAAGTCCAGCCCGAAGGCAAGCGCCAGCGCCAGCGCGGCGCCGATCACGCCATAGACCACGATCGAGCGCAGCGCAAAACCTTCGGTAATGACGATGACAAGGAGCGTCGGCAAAAAACCGACGACGAAAATGACCAGCGCGCCGAACCCGACCACCATCCACATCGCCGTGGACTGCGCTTGCGACGACTGCGCGCCGAGCGAGCGAAAAAAATAGTCCCATTGCGGGGTCAGCGTGCCGAGCGCCAGAACAAGCGAGGCCGCGATGCAGGCCCAGACATAGCCGACAAACATCATGATGATGCGGAACAGCGCGGTCATGAATATTCGATGAGGCCCGGCGATTTCTCTTTAAGCATGATCTTGTCCGACCTTCCTTCGCCCGCCGAAGCGGGCTTCGCGAAGGCGGGAAACCGGCATCCACTTTTCGGGATCATGCTCAATCGGTCACGGCCATGGCGCGCAGCGCCAACCGCTCGCGGGCGGAGAGTTTTTCGGTCGCGCTTTTGAGCTGGCCGCAGGCGGCAAGAATGTCGCGGCCGCGCGGCGTGCGCACCGGCGAGGCATAGCCGGCCGCAAAGATGATCTCGGAGAATTTTTCGATCTGCTCCCAGTCGGAGCATTCGTATTTGGTTCCGGGCCAGGGATTGAACGGGATGAGATTGATCTTGGCCGGAATGCCCTTGAGGAGCCGCACCAGCGCCTTGGCGTCGACCAGCGAATCGTTGACGCCCTTGAGCATGACGTATTCGAAGGTGATGCGCCGCGCATTGGACAGGCCGGGATAATTGCGGCAGGCGTCGAGCAGTTCGCGCAGCGGATATTTGCGATTGAGCGGCACCAATTGGTCGCGCAATTCGTCGGTGACGGCGTGCAGCGACACCGCGAGCATCGAGCCGATTTCCGCGCCAGCGCGCGCGATATTGGGCACCACGCCCGACGTCGACAGCGTGATGCGGCGCTTGGAGATGCTCAAGCCGTCGCCGTCGGCGACCACGGCGAGGCCGTCGCGCACCGCCTCGAAATTATAGAGCGGCTCGCCCATCCCCATCATGACGATGTTGGAGACGAGGCGTTTCTCCGGCTCGCCTTCGGCGTTCGCGCCGCGCTGCCAATCGCCGAGCCGGTCGCGCGCCAGAACCACCTGGCCGGCGATTTCGGCCGCGGTCAGATTGCGAACCAGCCGCTGCGTGCCGGTGTGGCAGAAGGTGCAGGTGAGGGTGCAACCGACCTGGCTCGAAACACACAAGGTGCCGCGGTCGGTCTCCGGGATGTAGACGCACTCGACCTCATGCGGCGCGCGGCCGGGCTCGCCCGGCAGCCGCAGCAGCCACTTGCGGGTGCCGTCGACGGAAATCTGCTCGGCGGCGACGTCCGGCCGCTCAAGGGTGAAGCGCTGCGCCAGCGCCGCGCGCAGCTCCTTCGACAGCGTGGTCATTGCATCGAAGTCCCCGACGCCGCGCACATAGAGCCAGTGCCAGATCTGCTGCACGCGCATGCGGCGCTGCCGCTCCGGCACCCCCGCCTCGCCCAGGGCCGCGGCGAGCGCCTGCCGCGTCATGCCGACAAGCGACGGCTGCGCCGGCGCGGTATAGGCCTCCAGCGGCCGTTTTTCGATGAACGGCGCGGCGCCGGAGCGTTCGGTTTCAGTCGCGGCCAAGGACGCCATTGGTTACCCGGAGTGCAAATGACAGGCGAAGCTGTGCCTGCCGCATAGATGGTGCGGGAAAGGCGGTTTTACAGCGCGAAACGTCAGGACAGGAAAACGGCTATTTGCATTCCTGCGCCACGCGGTCGAGCGCCTGCGACACGCCCCTCAGGTTGAATGTGTCGGTGGTCTGCGTGCCTTTGGCCGACTCGCCCTTGACGATGACGTTGTCGCCCGCCCGCATGGCGTCGACCATCTGGGCTTCCTCGGCCGCATTCTTGATCCAGGCGCCGTCCTGCTGGGTGTACAGCGCAAAACTGGTCGAGCCGA
This sequence comes from uncultured Alphaproteobacteria bacterium, assembly GCA_963791925.1. Classification (GTDB taxonomy): domain Bacteria; phylum Pseudomonadota; class Alphaproteobacteria; order Rhizobiales; family Xanthobacteraceae; genus BOG-931. The sequence goes on from CAWBUA010000001.1 coordinate 731,836, forward strand.
TTTGTGCGCTCGCCTCCGATCCCGGCTTGAACGGATAACCGATGATGATCGAGAGCTCATTGGTCACTTTGTCCGCCGGCCGGGTCGAGATGAACATGTAGATCGGGTTGCGCGGCCGGTTGGGCGGATTGGTCTGTGAGGAGGTCGGCTTGGAAATGGCGAAGCAGACCTTCTTGCCGTCGGGCGAGGCCGTATAGGCGCCCCAATCTGCATACTGGCCAAGAAGCCTCGGCTGGGCGCCCGCCTCATGCCTTTCCGCCGCCGGAGCTTCGTGTCTTTCGGCAGGGGCGGCGGGCCTCGGCTTCGGCGCGGGCTTGGGTTTAGGCTTCGGCTTGGGAGCAGCCGCGGGCGCGGCGGACGCCGGCGCGGCGGGCTGCTGAGCGAGCGCCGGAACGGCGAACGTCGCTGCAATGAACAGCGAAACGGCAAGCGGCCATTTTCGATCCATGCGCATGTGCCTCGCGGAGGGCGCCCCCGCGCCTTCATTAGCAATTTTGTCATTTTAATCCAATTCGTTCGAATACGGAATGAGATAGCTGAGGGTTGGGCGAGCCTTTTGCAAACATGTGATTCGCGGATTTGACGAAAATCGCTATTCGCCGCGGCTAGTCGCGATGCCGCCGTGACGGAAGCCTGATATGAAGCGGACATGAAAGCCGTCCTCTGCACGCATTTCTGCACCCCCGACGAGCTCGAATTTTCCGATATCGAGGAGCCGCAAGCCGGCCCCGGCGAGGCAGTGGTGCGGGTGAAGGCGGCGGCGCTGAATTTCTTCGATACGCTGATCATCGCCGGCAAATATCAACACAAGCCGCCGTTTCCGTTCTCGCCCGCGGCCGAGTTCGCCGGCATCGTCGAGAGCATCGGCTCAGGCGTCACCGGCATCGCTCCGGGCGACCGCGTCATGGGCAATATCGGCTGGGGCGCGGCGCGCGAGAGGCTCGCCGTCCCGGCGCAGCAGCTCGTCAAGGTGCCGGACGGGCTCGATTTCGACCGCGCCGCCGGGCTGACCGTCACCTACGGCACCACGCTTTATGCGCTGCGGGAGCGCGCCACGCTCAAACCCGGCGAGACGCTCGCCGTGCTTGGCGCTTCCGGCGGCACCGGGCTTGCCGCGGTCGAGATCGGCAAGCTCATGGGCGCGCGGGTCGTCGCCTGCGCCTCCTCGGACGACAAGCTCGCCTTCGCCCGCCAGCACGGCGCCGCCGAGGCGGTGAATTATGCGCGCGAAGACTTGCGCGGCGCGCTCAAGAAACTCGGCGGCGAGCACGGCATCGACGTGGTCTACGATCCGGTCGGCGGGCCTTATGCGGAGCCGGCGGTGCGTTCGCTGGCTTGGGAGGGCCGTTACCTGGTCGTCGGTTTTGCCGCCGGCGAAATCCCCAAGCTGCCGCTCAATCTCGTGCTCCTGAAAAGCTGCGATATCCGCGGCGTATTATGGGGCACCTGGGTCCGGCGCGAGCCGGACGCGCAGCGCGCCTTGATGACGCAGATCGTCGCCTGGTGCGCGCAAGGCAAGCTCAGCGCGCATGTGCACGCGGTTTATCCGTTGGCGGAGATCGCCGCCGCGCTCAAGGCCATCGCCGACCGCAAAGTCATGGGAAAAATCGTGCTGCGGCCGTAGCCGCTACGCGCGCAGCCGCGCCACCGCATCCTGGGCCGCTTGCCGGTGCTCCGGCTTGATATGTGAGGACATGAGCTTGAAAGCCACGCCAAGGACCGCGGCATCGTCGGCGAGGCCGAGCAATGTATCGGGGACCAGATCCTCCGGCACGACGAAATAGACGATCGCGCCAACCAGGACGACCTTCACATAAATCGGCGTGTTGCGGTCAAACGCGCAGTAATAGGCGGTCAGCACCTCTTCCACGAGCGGCATGCTCGCCGCCTCGCGCTTGAGCTTGCGCCAGAATTTGCGCCGCAGCTCTTCCTCGTCTGCGGCTATGCGACGCCCCAGCGCGGCAAGATCCAGCCAGGACAAGTCCGGCCATACGGCCGTTTGCTGCCAAAAACCCATCCGTCCCTCCTCAGCGGGCGAACGCTCAAGAAATGGCCCTAAAAGCCGGCAGCCGCAAGGCTGCTTTCAGCCCGCGATCTTATTCATCGCCTCGGCAAGCTTGATGTCGCGCTCGGTCAAGCCGCCGGCATCGTGGGTGGACAGCGTGACGTCGACGGTCTTGTAGACATTGAACCATTCGGGATGATGGTCGAGCTTGTCGGCGACCAGCGCCGCGCGGGTCATGAAGCCGAAGGCTTCATTGAAATCGGCAAAGACGAATTTCCGGGTAATGGCGTCGCGCCCGGTCGCTTCGCTCCAGCCCTTGAGCCGGGCCAAGGCGGCCTTGCGCGCTTCGCCTTCGAGCTTTTGTGTCATGTGAGAGCTCCATCCGTGCGGGCGAAGCCGCCGGGGCCCGCTATCGCAACTATGCGCCAAGATCATTAGATAGCCAATCTAGTGGTCCGATTTTAACATTCGCATGCCGGTTCGGCACGCTATCATGCGAATGTTAGAATCCATGGACCACATAGCAAATGTTAGTCGTAGTGGAGCTTTGGATTTGACATTCGCTTTACGGATTTTGCGGCTGGGCGGGTAGCGAATGTCAAATCCGCTCCACTAGCGTCAACGCTCGGGAGGCCAGGAGGTTGCCATGGGCTGGTCTTTGAACATCGGGTCGGTTGCCGGCACGGCGATCCGCATCCACGTGACATTCGTATTGTTTCTCGCCTGGATATTCGGCGTCAGCTATTTTGCCGGCGGCCCGCAGGAGGCCTGGAACGGACTGGCGTTCCTGCTGCTGTTGTTCCTGTGCGTGCTGCTGCACGAGTTCGGGCACATTTTCACGGCGCGCGCGTTCGGCGTCGCGACGCCCGATGTGATCCTGCTGCCGATCGGCGGCGTGTCGCGGCTCGAGCGCATTCCCGAACAGCCGGGCGAAGAATTTCTCATCGCCATCGCCGGGCCTTTGGTCAACGTCGCCATCGCCGCGCTCCTGGTTGTGGCCGGCGGCGCCCATCTCGAGCTCAACCGTCTCGTCACGCTCGAGAGCACCTCGACCAGCATGGTCGATCGGCTGGCGGCGGTGAATGTCTTTCTCGCGGTGTTCAACCTGATCCCGGCGTTTCCGATGGACGGCGGGCGCGTGCTGCGGGCGCTGCTGGCCAGCCGCTTCGGCTATGTCCGCGCCACCGAGCTCGCCGCCGCCATCGGCCAATGGGTCGCGTTCCTGCTCGGTTTCCTCGGCCTGTTCGGCAATCCGCTGCTGATCTTCATCGCCATTTTCGTCTACCTCGCCGCGTCGTCGGAAGCGCATCTGGTGGCGATCCGCGCCATGTCGCAGGGCGTGCCGGTGACGGCAGCGATGATGACGCAATTTGCCACGCTGACGCCCGACGAGCACGTCGATGCCGCCGTCGAGACGCTGTTGCGCACCAGCCAGAGCGAGTTTCCGGTGGTGGACGGCGCCGGCAAGCCGATCGGGGTGCTGGCCCGCAACGATCTTATCCGCGCGCTCAAGGAGCGCGGCCCGGATGCCAAGGTCGCCGACGCCATGACGGCGCAAATTCCGACGCTCGGCCACCGCCATTGTCTCGACGAGGCGTTTCGCCTGCTGCAGGAGAAATCCGCTCCCGCGGTTGCTATCGTCGATACGGCGGGGCGGCTGATCGGCCTTGTGACATCCGAAACGATCGGCGAAATGCTGATGCTGCATCGGGCCATGCCGGCCGGCTTGCGGACCGGGCCCTGGAGCAGGCCGGCCGGGGCGTGAGATGTGCCGACTGCGGCCGGTTCCGGTCCGGACCCTGTCAAGCTCGAGCAACAGATCCGGCGACAATATTCGTTCGGGCAATTAACCAACACGCTGTTTGCTCCTTGAACGCGCGAAGATGCGCTGGAGTCAAACCTGGGGGGCCGTGGTAGAATTAACTATGCCGCTCGGCCTACCAAAGCGACCGCCTCTTGCCATGAGGTTTTGGCTTTTCCGGCGTTCCAGGGGAAACGCTGCTGCGGCAGCGCACCACGCGCCAGGCCACGCCATGAGCATCGAGTTGCTCGAACACATGGTGCGGAGCCGGGTGCGGATGTTTCTGCGCCACACCTGGCTGGTCACCATCCTCGGCACCATCGCGCTCGCCGCACTCCTTTGGGCGGCGTTCCATTTCTCCACGGCAGCCGACCATATGCGGATCGCCGCCGGGCCGGTGGACGCCAAATTCGTCCGGGCGCTGAGCAATCAGATCGCCAAGGGCCACCACAATATTTCCTTGCGGATCGTTCCGACGGAAGGCTCGAGACAGACCGCCGAAGCCATCAGCAAGGGTGACGCCGACCTCGCCGTGCTGCCGAGCAATCTCGACGAACTCGGTGAATTGGCCGGTGATTGCCATTGTGCGGCAGAATGTCATGGCTCTGATCGTGCCGCCGCCGGCTGCAGGCCGGACCAAGAGCGGCGGCACGGCGACGACGACAAGCGCCCAGGCGGCCAAAAGCGCGGGCACCAAGAACGCAGGCACCAAGAGCGCAGGCACTAAGAGCGCGGGCAGCAAGAGCGACGCGGCCGCGAAGCCGGCCAAGGCGGCCAAGGCGGCCAAGAGCGATAGCGACGACAGCGATACCAGCGACGACAGCGACAAGTTCGGCAAGGTCAGTGAGCTTGCCGGCAAGCGCGTCGGGATCGTCACCGGCAATGAGGCGACGGCCGGGCTGCTCGAACTCGTGCTCAGCCATTACGGCGTGCCGCTTGGCAAGGTGACGATATCGCAGATCGACCCGGCCCACGTCGCCGATGCCGTCAAGAACAGTCAGGTCGACGCGCTGTTCGTCGCCGGGGCGGCGACCAGCCGGGCCATTTCCGATACGGTGGCGGCGGCGACGGTCGACGGCCGGGCGCCGTCCTTCATCGCCATCGATCAAGCCGACGGCATCGCCAAGCGCAATCCCGCCTTCGATTCCATCGACATCGATGCCGGCACCTTCGGCGGCAATCCGCCGACGCCGGACGGCAGTCTCAAGACGCTCAGCTTCGCCGAATATCTGGTGGCGCGAAAGTCATACAGCGATTCCGTCATCGGCGCGCTGTCGAAGGTGATCTATACGTCGCGCCAGGCGCTCGCCGCCGCGCTGCCGGGCGACGTCAAGATTGCGGCGCCGTCGACCGACAAGGATGCCGACATCGTCGTCCATCCCGGCGCCTTGGCCTATCTCTCCGACAGCCAGCAGTCGTTTTTCGACAAATATGGCGACGATATTTTCTACGGCATGCTGATCTTTCCGGTGTTCGGCTCGGCGATCGCAGGCATGGCGAGCTACCTGCGCAGCAGCGGCCGCACCCGTCGGCTGCGACTGTTGCAGCGCGTGCTCGATCTCGTCCGCAGGGCGCATGCCGCGCAGACGCTGGAGGAGATCGATCGGCTTCAGGTCGCTGCCGACAATCTCGTGATCGCCATCATCCACCAGGGCGAGCACGAGGAATTCGACGAGACCGTGCGCATGTCGTTTGCCTTCGCGCTCGACCAGCTGCGCTTCGCCATTGCCGCGCGCCGCACCGCCATCGTCGATCTTGCGAGCGCGGGCGGCGCGACCGGCAGCGCCGCAGGGGCTGGCGCCAAGGTCACGGCAGCGTAGATGGCCGCTACGGCGTAAACGATTGCTTCTCCGCGATTCCTGACTATATACGGCGCTTCATACGCGGGCCCCCTTCGGGGCCCGTAACGGTTTAACGCGCTTTACGCATGAAACTCCGCAACATCGCCATTATCGCCCACGTCGACCACGGCAAAACCACACTGGTCGACCGGCTTTTGCAGCAGTCGGGCTCGTTCCGCGACAACCAGCGCGTGGTCGAGCGCGCGCTCGATTCCAACGACCTCGAGCGCGAGCGGGGTATCACTATTCTGGCCAAGGCGACGTCGCTCGTCTGGCACGATACCCGGATCAATATCGTCGATACGCCGGGCCACGCCGATTTCGGCGGCGAGGTCGAGCGCATCCTCAATATGGTCGATGGCGCCCTGGTGCTGGTTGACGCGGCCGAGGGCCCGCTGCCGCAGACCAAATTCGTGGTGTCGAAGGCGCTCAAGATGGGGCTAAGGCCCATCGTCGTCATCAACAAGGTCGACCGCTCCGACGCCCGCCCGACCGAAGTGGCCAATGCGGTGTTCGATCTCTTCGCCGCGCTCGACGCCACCGAGGAGCAGCTCGACTTTCCGATCCTGTATGGGTCCGCCAAGCAGGGCTGGATGGCAGCGAGCGCCGACGGTCCCAAAGACCAGGGCATGGCGCCGCTGTTCGACCTCGTCGTCCGCCATGTGGCGCCGCCGCAGGTCGAGGACGGCCCGTTCCGCATGCTGGGCACCATCCTCGAAGCCAATCCCTATCTCGGCCGCATCGTCACCGGCCGCATTTTCTCCGGCTCGGTGAAGCCCAACCAGGCGGTGAAAGTGCTCGACCGCAACGGCGAATTGGTCGAGGAAGGCCGCATCACCAAGGTGCTCGCCTTCCGCGGGTTGGAGCGGGTACCGATCGACGAAGGCTTTGCCGGCGACATCGTCGCCATCGCCGGGCTGCCGGAGGCGTTCGTCTCGCACACGCTGTGCGCGCCGGAAGTGGCGGAGCCGCTGCCGGCGCAGCCGATCGATCCGCCGACGCTGACCATGACCTTCCGCATCAACGATTCGCCGCTCGCCGGCACCGAAGGCGACAAGGTGCAGAGCCGGATCATCCGCGACCGGCTGCTGCGCGAGGCCGAAGGCAATGTCGCGCTGCGTATCAGCGATTCGCGCGAGAAGGATTCGATGGAAGTCGCCGGCCGCGGCGAGTTGCAGCTCGGCATTTTGATCGAGACCATGCGGCGCGAAGGTTTCGAGCTTTCGGTGTCGCGGCCGAAAGTCCTGTTCCAGCACGGCGCCGCCGGCGAACTGCTCGAACCGATCGAGGAAGTCGTCATCGACGTCGACGAAGAGCACGCCGGCATCGTCGTGCAAAAACTCGCCGAGCGCAAAGGCGAGCTGATCGAGATGCGGCCGTCCGGCGGCGGCCGGGTGCGGCTGATCTTCTACGCGCCGACCCGCGGCTTGATCGGCTATCATGGCGAGCTCCTGACCGATACCCGCGGCACCGCGGTGATGAACCGGCTGTTTCACGCCTATGGCCCGCATCGCGGCGAAATCGTCGGCCGGCGCAATGGCGTGTTGATCTCGACCGATCAGGGCGAGGCCGTGGCTTACGCGATGTGGAACCTGGAAGACCGCGGCCCGATGATGATCGAGCCGGGCTGGAAGGTTTATCGCGGCATGATCGTCGGCGAGCACACCCGCGGCAACGATCTCGAAGTCAATGTGCTCAAGGGCAAGAAGCTCACCAACATCCGCACCCATTCCAAGGACGAGGCGATCCGGCTGACGCCGCCGATCCGCATGACCCTGGAAAAGGCGCTCGCCTACATCGAAGACGATGAACTGGTCGAGGTGACGCCGAAATCGATCCGGCTGCGCAAGAAGCTGTTGGATCCGGTCGAGCGCAAGCGCGACGAGCGGCGCAAAGAAGCCGAGCGCGTCTAAACGCGGCCGGCAGCGCCCGTGCGCGCGTGTCGCCCGCGAAAATCAAGCGTCATCCTGTCACGCGTTTGGTCGCGCCGGATGCCGTCTGCATGCAGCATAAGGCGAACCGTGACAGGATTGCAACAGCGGGCCGGATTGCGCGGTGGGCCTGACTTTTTCGTGTTCGCGATTGTGGTCAGGCCCGCCCCTTTTGGCTAATAATCCACATCGCTAACCGAAGGTGAATCGAAACACTTGAAGGCCCCGGGATCGCTTGCTTTGATCGCATCGGGAATCGGGTGAAGAGCCGCAGCGCGAGCATCGCATCATGAGCACTGTCCTCATCGAAATCCGTCGCGTCCGGGCCTGCGATGCCGGCGCGGTGGCGGACGCCCACGACGAGGCATGGCGGACGGCTTACCAAGGCATCATTCCCGGCGCCGAGCTGGAACGGCTGATCAATCGCCGCGGCCCGGCATGGTGGGAAAGCGCCATCCGCAAAGGCAGCCGCATCGCGCTCTTGCAGTTCGGCGACAAGATCGCGGGCTACGCCAATTACGGGCGCAACCGGGCGCGCAGCCTCTATTATGACGGCGAGATCTACGAGCTTTATCTGCGGCCGGAGTTTCAGGGTCTCGGTTTCGGCCGCCGGCTGTTCACCGCGGCGCGGCGCGATCTGGCGCAGAGCGCGCTCAAATCGCTGATCGTGTGGGCGCTGTCGGAGAACGAAAACGCGGTGGAGTTCTACCGCGCGCTCGGCGGCAAGGCGGTGGCGCGCTCATCCGAGAAATTCGGCACCCGCGTGCTCGACAAGGTCGCCTTCGGCTGGAATAGCTGAAATCACACCGCCGGCGGCGGCAGCCCGGCCTGCGCGCAGGCCGCGCGCAAGGTATTGACCAACAGACAAACAATCGTCATCGGCCCGACGCCGCCGGGCACCGGCGTGATCGCGCCGGCGACGTCGACGGCTTCGGCGAAATTCACGTCGCCGACGATGCGGGATTTGCCGCTGCCGTCGGTCACCCGATTGATGCCGACGTCGATCACCGTGGCGCCCGGTCTGATCCAATCGCCGCGAATGAATTCGGCGCAACCGATGGCGACGCACAGGAGCTCGGCGCGCCGGCAATAATCGGGCAGATTGCGGGTATGGGTATGCGCGACGGTGACGGTCGCGTTCTCGTTGAGCAGAACCTGCGCCAGCGGATTGCCGACGATGTGCGAGCGGCCGACCGTCAGCGCATCGAGCCCGGCCAGCGACGGATGCACCGACTTGATCAGCTTGAGGCAGGCGACCGGCGTGCACGGCACCAAGGCCGGCAGTCCGGTCATCAACCGCCCGGCATTGAGCGGATGGAACCCGTCGACGTCTTTGTTCGGATCGATGCTGTTGAGAATATGCGCCGGATCGATCTGCGGCGGCAGCGGCAGCTGCACCAAAATGCCGCTCACCGCCGGATCGCCATTGAGCGCTTGCACGAGCGCCAGCAATTCGGTTGCGCCGGTCGCCGCCGGCAAATGATAGTCGAGCGGCCGCATGCCGACTTCGATCACCGCGCGCGACTTGCTGGCGACGTAGGTCTTGCTCGCCGGGTCATCGCCGACCAGCACCACGGCGAGGCCCGGCACGATGCCGTGCGCCGCGGTCAGGCGGTGCGTCTCGGCCTTGACCGAGGCGCGCAGCGCCGTCGCGATCGCCTTGCCGTCGATTATTTTCGCACTCATTCAATGCCCTTTGCCAAACGTTCCAGCGCCGCAGCGAGACCGTTCGGATCGCCGGCGATGCGCAGCCGCTTGAGCCGCGCCGTCGCGCCGGCCGCGATTTCCACCTGCCGCGGCGCGATGCCAAGCGCCTTGGCCATGAGCCGGCGCAGCGCCGCATTGGCCTCGCCTTCGACCGGCGCCGCGCGCAGCCGCACCTTGAGCACCGCGCGGCCGTCGGCGCGGCGCTCGATGCCGTCGATGGCCTCGCGGCTGGAGCGCGGGGTGACGCGTATGTCGAGCGCGACGCCATCCGACGCTTGCGTCCACGGCCGGGCATTCATCGCGTTCAGTAGACGTTGGGCAGGATATAGAGCGCGATCACGTAGCGGATGAAGACGATGATCAGAAACAGAATGACCGGAGAAATATCGATGCCGCCCAGATTGGGCAGCACGTTGCGGATCGGGCGCAGCGCCGGGTCGGTGATGCGGTAGAGAAAATCGCCGATCATTGCGACTACGTGGTTGCGCGTATTCACCACGTTGAAGGCGACCAGCCAGGAAAAGATCGCCATGGCGATCACGATCCAGATGTAGAGCTGCAGAGCCAGATCGATGACCAGAAAAAGTGCGCGCATGGACGGGGTTCGGGTTTAGGGTGGCAGAAACTAGCGAAACCAACGCTGGCGAACAAGCGGACGGATGCACCGGTGCAAAAAGTCTGTCACAGTGAGCGAAGGCTGGTGGAGCCGAGGGGAGTTGAACCCCTGACCTCCTCATTGCGAACGAGGCGCTCTCCCAACTGAGCTACGGCCCCGCCAATCGGCAAATTTCGGCCTCTGGGCGAGTGGGCGCCATTTAGGACCGCCGTCTCATACTGTCAAGGTTGGGTCAAATCGCGCCGATGCGGCTATAAAGGCCGCAAATGACAGACCGAACTTCGCCGGCCATTTCGCTCATTCGCCATCCCGCTTATGTCCGCTTTCTCTATGTGCGGGTCGCCGCCTCGGTCGCGCAGCAGGTCCAGGTCGTCGCGGTCGGTTGGCAGATGTACGAATTGACCAACAGCCCGTTTCATCTCGGCTTGATCGGGCTCGTGCAGTTCATCCCGGCCGTCGGCCTGTTCGTCGTCACCGGCCACGTGGCGGATCATTACGACCGGCGGGTGGTCACCTTCCTGGCGCAACTGACCGAGGCGCTGGCCGTCGCCGCGCTCGCTTTCGCCAATGCCAGCGGCCGGCTGACGCCGGGGCTACTTCTCGCCATGGCCTTTGCGGTCGGCACCGGCCGCGCCTTCGAGCAGCCAAGCCTGCAATCGGTGCTGCCGAACATCGTTCCGAGCGAGCTCCTGCCGCGCGCCATTGCCGGTTCGAGCTCGGCGTCGCAAACCGCGGTGATCGCCGGGCCGGCGCTCGGCGGCATCCTGATCGAGCTCAGCCCGACCTTGGTGTTTGCGGTCTGCGCGCTGCTGTGGCTTTCGGCCGGCCTGGTGATGCTCGGCATCGCCATGAAACCCAGGCAGGCGGCAGCCAAACGTGCGGCGCGCGCGCCGCGCGATCTCAGATCGATGTTCGGCGGGCTGACTTTCATGATCGGCCAGAAGGCGGTGCTCGGCGCCGTGCTGCTCGATCTGTTCGCGGTGGTGCTCGGCAATCCGATGGCGGTGCTGCCGATCTTTGCCCGCGATATCTATCTCGCCGGACCGCTCGGCTTCGGCATCTTGCGCGCCGCGCCCGCCGCGGGCGCCATTGTCACCGCGCTCATCCTGGCGCGCTGGCCGATCTCCGACCGCGTCGGCCGCATCATGTTCGCAACGGTCACGGTCTATGGCGTGGCGACGATCCTGTTTGCGCTGGCGCCGAACTTCTTACTCGCGCTCGCGGCCCTGGCGGTCGTCGGCGCCTCCGACACCATCAGCGTGGTCATTCGCCAGACCATGGTGCAGCTGCGCACGCCGGACCAGATGCGTGGCCGCGTCTATGCGGTGAATTCGATGGTCACCAATACCTCGAACCAGCTCGGCATTTTCCGGGCCGGGACGGCGGCGGCCGTATTCGGCACCGTACCCTCGGTGCTGCTCGGCGGCCTGACCACCATCGCGGTCGTCCTGATTTCGACCAAGATTTTCCGCGAGCTCTACGATGCCGAGCGCTATCACGACGCCCGCCCGTGATTTTTCAGCCATGCCGACAGCAAGGCCCCTGGCCGGCCCGGCGCGGCTGCGGCATCATGGCGAGCGGATTGCGCCGGGGGTAAAGGAACACCTTATGCGACTGCTCCACATGCGCCTGGTCCAAGCGATCTGGCTTAGCCTCGCTCTTGCCGTGACTGCGGCACCGGCGCGCGCCGCGGCGCCCTGCGGCGGCGATTTCGGCGCCTGGCTGCAAGGGGTCAAGCAGGAAGCCGCGGCCGACGGCATTTCGCAGCGGACTATCCAATCGGCGCTGGCGGGGGTGACCTACGATCCGGCCATCATCGCGCGCGACCACGCGCAGGGCGTCTTCAAGCAAAGTTTCGAGCAGTTTTCCGGCCGCATGGTGCCGCCGCGGCTCGCCCGCGCCCGGCAGAAGATGCTGCAATATGCCTCGCTCATCGAGCGCATCGAGCAGCAATATGGCGTGCCGGGCGGCGTCATCGTCGCCATCTGGGGGCTGGAAACCGATTTCGGCGCCGACACCGGGCATTTCCCGACCATCCGCTCGCTGGCGACGCTCGCCTATGACTGCCGGCGGCCGGACAAGTTCCGCGGCGAACTGATCGCCGCGCTGCGCATGGTCGATCGCGGCGACATGACGCCGACCGGCATGCGCGGCGCCTGGGCCGGCGAGATCGGACAGACCCAGTTCCTGCCGTCGTCCTATCTGAAATACGCCGTCGACTTCGACGGCAGCGGCCGCCGCGATCTCATCCACGACGTGCCCGACGTGCTCGCCTCGACCGCCAATTATCTGAAAGGCTACGGCTGGCAGCGCGGCCAGCCGTGGGGCCCGGGCACCGCCAATTTTCAGGTGCTGCTGCAGTGGAACTCGTCGGAAGTCTATACCAAGACGGTGGCCTATTTCGGCCAGCTCCTGGAAAACGGACACTAGGGTTATTTGCTCACGCCGCCTCGAGCCAGCGCTCCAGAAACACGCTGAGCCAGGCGCGCGCCGAGAAATCGTAGACGGCGCGGTCGGCGAAATGCTCGTGGCGCGGTTTGGCGCCGGGCAATGCCATGCGCTCGTGGCCGCGCGTCGTCCACTTGTGCATCATGGCGTGGGTCACGTCGGGATGGAATTGCAGCGCGAAGGCTGAGCCGGCGCGGATCGCCTGCACTTCGAAGGTGTCGCCTTCGGCGAGAAGCTCGGCGCCCGGCGGCACGTCAAAACCTTCGCGGTGCCACTGATAGACGCATTCCGGCCATGCATTGACGACGGCAAGCCCGGCGGTGGTCGGCCGGATCGGATAATAGCCGATCTCGGCATGGCCCTCGGGATGGCGAAAGACCTTGCCGCCGAGCTGCCGCGCGAACATCTGGGCGCCGAGGCAGATGCCGAGGAACGGCTTGTTTTCCGCCATCGGCACGGCGATCCAGTCGATCTCGCGGCGGATGTAATCGTCCGTATCGTTGGCGCTCATCGGGCCGCCGAAGATGATGGCGCCGGCATGGTCCGCCATGGTCGGCGGCAGCGGATCGTTAAAGCGCGGCCGGCGCACGTCGAGCGGATAGCCGAGGGCGCGGAGCGCATTGCCGATGCGGCCGGGCGTGGAATGCTCCTGGTGCAGGACGATCAGGATCGGCTGTTGCATGACGCCGGCGATTGGTTCGCTTTTCTTAGGGTCTTAACGCGTCGTCTGAGGCAAGCAAATGGCGCGCCATATCGCGCATCATTGACTGGCGGAACCCACGCGCCGATCGACGGCCGCCATCAACGCCGCGTTCGGCATAAAACGCATGAGGAAAACCGCGATCCGGTTGCCGGTTCCGGCGATGACCACGCGGCGGCCGCGCATCAAGCCGTCATAGCCGAGCTGCGCCACGCGGCGCGCCGGCAGTTCGATCATTTTGGCGGCGTTCGGCAGCGTCATGCCCGAGCGCGCCTGGAATTCGGTCTGCACCGGCCCTGGGCACAGCGCGGTCACGCGGATGCCGCGGCCGGCCAATTCCTGATGCAAGGCTTCCGTGAACGACAGCACATAGGCCTTGCTGGCGTAATACACGGCCATTCCCGGTCCGGGCAGGAAGGCCGCGATCGAGGCGACGTTGAGAATGCCGCCGCGATGGCGCGCGAGAGGTTCGACAAAAGCGAGCGACAGTTCGGTGAGCGCACGCACATTGAGATCGATCATGGCGAGCTGCTCGTCGCGGCTGAGCTTTGCCGCGGGACCGCTTAGGCCGAAGCCGGCATTGTTGACGACATAAGCGGGTTCGAGATCCCGCGTTGCCAATTCGGCGGCGAGCGTGGCCACCGCGTCGTGGCGTTCGAGATCGAGCGCAAGCGCGATCGGCCGCGGCCGGCCGGAGGCGGCGATCTCGTCGGCGAGCGCGGTGAGCCGGTCCTGGCGCCGCGCCACCAGCACGAGTTCATGGCCCTGCGCGGCGAACACCCGCGCCAGTTCGACGCCGATGCCGGCCGAGGCGCCGGTGATCAGCGCCACCGGCGTCATGCCAGGCTGCCCTGCTCGCCGGCATCGCCGGGCACGTCCGCCGCGCCGGGTTCGGCATCTTCGCCGCCGACGCGGCGGCGCAGCGCAATCCGCTCCTGCGGCGATATGCCAAGGAGGTCGGCGGCGCGCCACAACAGGTTGTCCTCGAGCTCGTCGCGGCGGCCGTCGGCATAGACGATCTGCCACATCATCTCGATGATGCGGGCGCGGCCGCCCTCGTTGAGCGCGCGGTTGAGCGAATGGGTGAAGTGATAAAGGTCGACCGATTCCTGCTCGGCCGCTGTCGCCTTGGCGATCAATTCCTCGGTCGCGGCGTCGTCGAGCGTAAAGCCCTGCTTGAGCACGCTGTGGAGCTTGGCGCGCTCGCTTGCCGTCATCTCGCCGTCGATGGCGGCGGCATGCACCAGAAGCGCGGCGGCGGCGAGCCGGTAGTCGTCTTCGGCGAACTGGCTCGGATGCTTGCCGCCCTCGGCAAAATCGGCGATGAAAGTCTTGAAAGCTTCGAACATGAGCCCTTCCCAGAGCGCGATCTCGCCCCAGGGCTCATATCGCGAGCCGATGCGACCCGGTCAAGCCATGGTCGGGCTTTGACGTCAGGCTTTGGCGGCCTTCGGATCGAGACCCTCCAGCGGCTGCCGCGCCGGTTCGACGCCCCAGACATAGACGGCGACGATCTGCACCACCAAGAGCCCGATCATCAGCCAGATCACGCCCGGCAGGCCATAATTTACCATCAGGAAGCCGACCACGAAGGGCGAGATCACGGTGGCGCCGCGGCCGAGTGTATTGCAGATGCCGTTGGCGCGGAGCCTGATCTCGGTCGGAAACAGTTCCGGCGTATAGACCCCGAACAACAGCGCGGTCTGGATATAGATGGCGATGATCAGCGCCGCGCCGACGCTCAACACCAGCGCCGGATCGGATGCCGCGTTGGAATGCGCATAGAACCAGCCGAACACGATGGTGCCGACCGAGCCCAGGATGATGCTCCAGCGCCGGCCGATGCTGTCGGACAGGACCGCGCCGACCGCGCAGCCGACCAATGACGCCGCAGCCAGCACCACGGTGTAGCCGAGCGAATTGGTGATCGTCAGTCCCTGGCGCAGAAAGAATTGCGGCAGGAAGATCACGAAGCCGAAGATCAGCGTGTTGATGGTGATCAGCGCCCAGCTGCCGACCAGCAGGCGCTGCAGGATCGGCGGCTTGAACATCGCCGCAGCGGTAAGCTGCGGCACCGGCGCGGTGATTTTCGGCGCCGGCAGCGCGCCGGCGCTCGACGCG
The DNA here is from genome assembly GCA_963791925.1 of uncultured Alphaproteobacteria bacterium. Lineage (GTDB taxonomy): Bacteria > Pseudomonadota > Alphaproteobacteria > Rhizobiales > Xanthobacteraceae > BOG-931. The sequence continues at coordinate 747,006 of CAWBUA010000001.1, forward strand.
ACCTCTTTCTCGATCGTCTCCAGCAAGGCTTCGGCTTCCGCGTTGCGGCCTTGGGCCTCGAGCCAGCGCGGCGATTCGGGGAGATTCTTGCGCAGATACCAGACGATCAGTGAGCCGATGCCGGCGATGACGAACATCGGCCGCCAGCCCCAATTGGGGATGATCAGATAGCCGAGGATGGCGGTGACCGGAAAGCCGCAGACGGTGAGGAACGCCATGAACGACAGCCAGCGCCCGCGCGAGGCCGGCGGCACGAATTCGGTGAGCGTCGAATAGCCGACCACGATCTCGGCGCCGAGCCCGAGGCCCTGGACGAAGCGGCAGACGATCAATTGCGGCATGGTCTGCGCCGCGGCGGCGGCGAGCGAGGCGAGCCCGAAGATGAGGAGATTGATCTGATAGGTGAAGCGGCGGCCGAATTTGTCGCCGACAAAGCCGGTGATCAACGAGCCCAAGGTCATGCCGACAAAGGTCAGCGACAGGAACTGCAAATTCTGCGGCAGCGTCGAGAATTTGGTGTGGATGGTCGCGGCGAGCACGCCGCCGGCGACATAGAGATCGTAGCCGTCGAAAAACATGCCGGCGCCGACCAGCCAGAAGATGCGGTAGTGAAACGACGAAATCGGCAGCCGGTCGAGCCGCGCGCCGGCATTGACGGAACCTGCGTTGACGGAAGCAGCCGTGACCGTTGCCATGATGTCCCCTTCCCCATCGACCCGGCCCTGAACGGCCGGTTGCGGCGCATGCTAGTCGAGCGGCGGGCGCGGCGCCACCGGCTCCCGCCCCCGACGGGGCGGACGAACGCTCCCGTTCCCGCGGGCGCCTGGGCGCGCGAGTGTCAAACAGCCATTTCAAGAACGCTCTGGCTTCCCACCCGTAGCCCGCATGAGCGGAACGATATGCGGGTACGAACGGGAAGCCTTGAAGCCCATCCCGGATTTCGCTGCGCTTATCCGGGCCACGAAAGAAATAAAAGAAAGGAAGCGGAACGCCGGCAGACGCACTGCAGTCAAATGCGGACTGCAGGGAAGACCTGTACGCAAGCGGCGCACAGGGCGCGCCGCGGACAAGGCGGCTTGCGCCGCCCTTCCGCTTCGGGCGCGCTCGCCTGCCGGCGTTCCACCACGGCACTTGCGGGGGCGACCGAACGCCACCGCTCAGCTCCAGTTCACGCACTTCCTGGGACGGAACTAGGTAGGGATGGGCGTTACCCATCCCCGGCCGTCCCAGTGCAGCGGGCGATAGAAGCCCGCAGACCGGTCCTAGTGCCGGCCGGGCGTTTTGGCCCGGAGCCGCCCGGGAGCGGGGGCGACAACCCCGCCCGCGGGAACCGTCCTCGCCCCTCTCCGCCGGCGTCCTTACGGGCGAGATGATTCGCCGTGATATGTAACCATATTAGAGACCAATGTCAAGATACGTCCTCTTATGAGCGACGGGGGCAGATTGATTTCAACCGCGCCGTGCTGTAGAACGAAACAAGAACTATTCCTAGGCAGTGAGTTCGGCGCATGTTGGACAACGACGGTTTGCCGCTCGACGAAGTTGGCCCGTGGGCGAAGGAAAAACATGACCGCCTGCGCAAATACGTCGACATTACCCGCGCGACCCGCCGGAAATGGGTGCAAGGATCAGGAGGAGCTACTTACATAGACCTTTACTGCGGAGCGGGTCGCGCCATCATTCGCGGCACACGCGAAATAATCGACGGAAGTCCACTTGTCGCATTTAGAGCCGCTCGTGACGGCAGCGTTCCGTTCTCTGAAATCCATATAGCCGATTCATCCGAAGAGAGTTGTCGCGCCGCCGAGCAAAGGCTCGCTAGCGCTGGTGGCTCGGCAAAAGCGGAAATAGGAAAAGCGGATGCAACGGTCGTACGGATTGCACGAAAATTGAATCCACGCGGATTGCATTTTGCGTTTCTCGATCCCTACAATCTCGATGCCTTGCCATTCCCAGTCATCAAAACGCTTGCGAAGTTTAGATACATCGACGTACTGATCCACATCAGCGTCCACGATTTGCAGCGCAATCTGGATGCATATTCTGCATCAATGGATGGGCCGTTAGACCACTTTGCTCCCGGTTGGAGAAACGCGGTCAGTTCGAAGCAATCGAAGTCGGCGACGCGTGCCGCTTACGTTGCCTATTGGGCAGCCGAAATGGAGAAACTCGGATTCGCCCCGGCGCGCTATGAACTGGTTTCGGGACCAACGAAAAATCAACGACTTTATTGGCTAGTAATGGTGAGCCATCATAAACTCGCTCAGGAATTTTGGGACAAGATTCGAAACGTGTCGGGACAAGGCGAACTTTTGTAGAGTGCGAGGAAAGCATCAATGGCTACATCCGACATCGAGTGGACCGAGGCGACATGGAATCCTATCGCCGGATGTTCGGTGCTATCGCCTGGCTGCACCAATTGCTATGCCATGCGCATGGCGGCACGCTTGCAGGCGATGGGCATGGTCAAATATGCGGGCACCACACGCAAATCCGGCAAGCGCCATGTTTGGACCGGCCGCGTTAATCTTGACTCTGCGGCGCTTACTGCGCCGCTTGCCTGGAAGAAACCGCAACGCATTTTTGTCAACTCCATGTCAGATCTGTTCCAAGACAAGGCGGATGAAAGCTTCATCCGCCAAGTGTGGCAGGTCATGGAGCAAGCCTACTGGCATTCGTTCCAGGTACTCACCAAGCGTCCGGAGCGCATGCTGGATATTCTGTCAAAGTCTGATTTTCCACTACTCCCAAACGTGTGGCTCGGCACGTCAGTCGAGAGCGAAGATTATCTGGGCCGCATCGATCTTTTGCGCCGAATCCCGGCGCGTATCCGCTTCGTCTCGTTCGAGCCGCTGCTCGGACCGATCACAGAGCCAAATTTACGCGGCATACATTGGGCCATCGTTGGTGGCGAATCCGGCCCCCGCGCGCGGGATATGATGGAATGGTGGGTGGAGCAACTACACGACGCCTGTCAACAGCAGGACGTCGTGTTTTTCTTTAAGCAGTGGGGCGGAAAAAGAAAAAAGCGGGCGGGACGCGTGTTCAAGGATCGCACGTGGGATGACTACCCGAGCTACCTAGCGCACGCATAGCGGCGCTTTAGGATGTCGCCAATCAAGAAGTGCCAAAGGCTCACTCAAGCTATAAACATAGCCAGTGCCCACGTGTTCAATTCTCTTCCAAACTGGCATGGGGTATTAATGCAGAGGCGGCACTGCGGCGGATAAGTCGCTCAACCGAGCTTGACGGGGAATCCCTACTGCACCGCCTTGCGGCTCCGATAGGCGTCGTTGAGCAGTCTCAGATTGGCCGCGACGTAGGGGTTGGCGGGGTCCCTGGCCTGGGCCGCGATGAGGAGCTTGTGGGCGCGCTGGTAGTCGCCGCGCAGCATGTAGGAGAAGCCTTCGTCGTTGAGCACCTCGACGGTCGGGCCGATCAGCCGGATAACCTGGGCATAGGCGCGATCGGCGAGGTCGAAGCGGCGCAGCCGGTCGTAGGAGGCGGCCAGGCCGATCCAGGCTTCGGCGTCGTTGGGGTGCTTCTCGGCGGCGCTGCGGAAGGCGTTCTCGGCCAGCCCGAAATTATTGCTGCGGAAATATTTCTTGCCGAGCTGGACGTCGTCGTTGGGATCGTCGCCAAGAAGGCCGGGCTTCGACAAGGGGCCGACCGGCTCGCCGCTCGGTCCCGGCTCGGCCGGCTGGGTGAGGATCGAGCCGGTGGTGTCGGAGGCGGCGCCGGGGGTCGATCCGGCCAGCGCCCCAGTCGTGGCGGTGCCGTCGGCTGAGGGAGCGTCCAGGCTTGACGTCTCGTCGAGCCGCTTCCAGCCGGCGCAGCCGGAAAGTCCGGAGCCGAGGCAAACGAGGCCCGCCGCCGCAAGGATCAGGACCCGCCCCGCCCGGATACTCATACACACGCTCCCGAACGCCCCGTGTCCGGCCGCGCCGCAATCGACGCGGATTGCGCCGCCGCGCCGCCGCACCCCGGAGGGGAACCACGGGGCGGACAGCGCCGGACAAGGCAGGCTAGGCGACGATGGTTAAGGAACCCTCGCCGGCAGCGACATCCCGCTGGCGGCAGAGCCATGGGGGAAGCGCCGGGGACTTAAACCAGAGCAAGCGTCGGACGATTGGCGGGCGCAGGCCTCACCACATGTGGTGCGAGACGCGGACGATGACCGGGCTGAGAATGACGATGAACAGCACCGGAAAGATGCACACCATCATCGGCACCGAGAGCTTGGCGGGCAGGCTGTAGGCCTTCTCCTCGGCGCGCGATAGCCGCTTGTGGCGCATGTCGTCGGAATAGACCCGCAGCGCGTCGCCGATCGAGGAGCCGAGCTCGTCGGACTGCTGAATGAGCGTGGCGAAGGAGCGCGCTTCTTCCAGCCCGAGCCGCTCCCCGAGATGGTTGAGCGCCTCGGTCATGGTGCGGCCGGCGCGGATTTCGAGATTGGCCATGTGGATATTGGCCGACAGCGACGGATAGGACACGCCGAGCTCGCGGCCGACACGGTCGAGCGCCGCCTCCATGGAGAGGCCGGCGTCGGCGCAGACCACCAGAAGATCCATGAAATCGGGAAAGCCGGCCTGATGCTCGAGGCGGCGCGCGGCGATGCGGCGGTCGAGATAAAGGCTCGGCGCCAGATAGCCGAAGCAGCCGCCGCCGATGACGAACAGCCAGAACGAGGTCTTGGTGTGCATTCCCAGCATCGTCAGCGCAAAATAAGCGGCGATGGCGAACGCCACGGCCGCCGCCGCGCGCGCCAGGAAGTAATAGGCGGCACCGTGCGGATCGTAGATGCCGGCGGCCACCAGGCGCTGGCGCAGCACCTTCATGTCGCCCCGATCGGCCGCCGAATAATGCTTGGCGGTATAGTCGACCAGCTTCTGCGCGGCTTTCGCCCCGGAAAAGCGCAGCGAGCGGCGGTTTGCCGGCGCGCCGGCCTCGACGCCGACGCGCGAGGCGCGGCGGCGCACCGCCTCGCGCGCGATCATGCCGTTCATCACCGAATAGGCCAGCGTCGCGGCGGCGAGGAAGATCAGCACGTTGAGCAGGTTGATCGCGGTGTCGCCGAACATCGGTCAGAATCCGTCGCTGCAGCGCGGCGCTAATTCTCCGCTCATTCCCGCGCAAGCGGGAATCCAGATGAATAAAAATGCTGGGTCCCCGCCTTCGCGGGGACGAGCGGACAAGAGAAGCGGATTTGATTTCATCATCCCACCATCAAATCTTGAAGTTGACCATCTTGAACATGATCATGTTGCCGACCAGCATCCAGGCCGCGGCGCCGAACAGCAGCACCTGGGTCAGGCGCACGTGCCAGACCGAGCCGTAGAAGTCGGGCGCGATGAACTGGATGACGATGAACATGCCGATCGGCAAAGCGGAGAGGATCATCGCCGAGGCGCGGCCTTCGGCGGCGAGCGCACGGATCTTGCGGCGCATCTTGAAGCGCTGGCGGATGACGCCGGAGAGGTTTTCCAGGATCTCGCCGAGATTGCCGCCGGTCGAGCCCTGGATGGCGACCGCGGTGACGAACAGCGGCAGGTCGTCGGAACCGATGCGGGAGTAGAGATTGCGCATCGCGGTTTCGAGGTCGGCGCCGTAGGTGATCTCGTCGGACACCACGCCGAATTCCGAGCCGATCGGATCGAGCATTTCGCGTCCCACCATGGCGATCGCGATCGGCACCGGATGCCCGGCACGCAGGCTGCGCACGATCATGTCGAGCGCGTCGGGAAACTGCGCGGCGAATTTCTTCTGGCGGCGGCTGCGCAAGAATTTCAGCGCGAGATAGGGCAATACGGTCGCGCTCAAGGCCGCCGCCACGGCCGCCTGCCACAGGCTGTGGCGGAACAACAGCGTGGCGGCGAAGGCGACGACGCTGCCGATGCCGACGATGAGGAACAACCGCGACGTGCCGAGCGTGAGCCCGGATTGCAGGATCAGCCGGTTGATCGCGACCAGCCCGAACTGGTAGTCGCCTTCGCCGGTGAGCCCGCGCTCGCGGCGCAGCTCGATCAGCACCGCCTCGCGGTCGGTGCGGTCCTTGGCGATCTTGAGCCGCCGATTGATGCGGCTGCGGTAGGACGCCGCCGAGAACAGCGTCAGATAAAGCGCCTCGACGGTCAAGCCCGCGGCGAGCGCGACGAACAGCCAGACGAAGTAGATCGGATTGAAATCGAACTGGAGAAAATTGGCCATGGCGGTCACGGGCGATTTTGTTTTCGATTGTCATTCCGGATCGCCGCGAAGCGGCGAGTCCGCTTCGCTCGGCCCCGGAATGACGACTCTGCAGGCATTGCTCCTCGCTCTCACAGCGGCTGCGACGGATCGAAATGGGTGCCGGGAATCTTGATGCCCAGGGCGATCAGATCCTGCAGGAAGCGCGGGCGCACGCCGGTGGCCTGGAAATGACCCTGCACGGTGCCGTCGGGCGCGGTGCCGGTGCGGACATATTTGTAGATCTCCTGCATCTGGATGATGTCGCCTTCGAGCCCGGTGATCTCGGCGACGCTCATGACGCGGCGCTTGCCGTCGCTTAGCCGCGACAGCTGCACGATGACGCGGATGGCGGCGGCGATCTGGCCGCGGATCGAGGCGACCGTCATCGGCAGGCCGGCCATGCCGATCATCTGCTCCAGCCGCGAAATGGCGTCGCGCGGCGTATTGGCGTGGATGGTGGCCATCGAGCCTTCGTGGCCGGTATTCATGGCCTGCAGCATGTCGAAGGCTTCCTCGCCGCGGCACTCGCCGAGGATGACGCGGTCGGGCCGCATGCGCAGCGCGTTCTTGACCAGGTCGCGCTGGCGGATCTCGCCCTTGCCTTCGATCGAAGGCGGCCGCGTTTCCATGCGGCCGACATGCGGCTGCTGCAATTGCAATTCGGCGGCGTCCTCGATGGTCAGAAGCCGCTCCTTTTCCGAGATGAAGGCGCTCAATGCGTTGAGCATCGTGGTCTTGCCCGAGCCGGTGCCGCCGGAAATGATCAGCGTGATGCGGGCCTTGACCGCGGCGGCAAGGAGTTCGGCCATCTGCGGGCGGAGCGCGCCGACGTCGACGAGCTTGTTGAGGTTGAACGGCTTCTTGGAGAATTTGCGGATCGACATCAGCGGGCCGTCGATCGCCACCGGGCGGACCGCGACGTTGACGCGCGAGCCGTCGAGCAGCCGGGCGTCGCACATCGGATGCGATTCGTCGACGCGGCGGCCGACCGCCGAGACGATCTTGTTGATGATGCGCAGAAGATGCGATTCGTCCTTGAAGCGCACGCCGGTCGGCTCCAGCACGCCTTTGCGCTCGACATAGACGCATTCATGGCCGTTGATCAGGATGTCGTTGACGGAGTCGTCCTTGAGCAGAGGCTCGAGCGGGCCCAAGCCGGTCATCTCGTCGAGGATTTCCGAGACGAAATCGTTGAGCTCCTGGGTGTTGAGCGCGAGCCGCTCGGTGAGCACGTATTGCGAGACCAGCTGCTGGACGTGGCCGCGGATTTCCTCCTCCGGCAGCTTTTCCAGCGCCGACAGATTGATCTCCTCGATCAGGCGGCGGTGCAGCCGCACCTTGGCGTCCAGGAGCTTCTCGGTGAGCAGCGGATTATTGGAGGCCGGCGCCGGCGGCTCGGCGGGCGCTTCGGGCAGCACGGTCCACGCCACCGGCTCGAGCGAGATTCTCTTGCGCCTCCGGCACGATCTCCGGGGCGGCGACACGGCGCATGGTAAAACGACCGGCCATGACGAGTTCCTACGACCTGAGAGCGCGGCCTACGACCGCGCCCATGACAGCTTGAACTTCTTCGCGCCGTCGGCTTCGTCCTTGGCCGGCTTGGCGGCGGTTTGCGGCAGGATCAGCTTGCGCAGCTGCGCCGTGATCTTGTTGCCCTTCTTGACCTCCTCGAGCGGCACGCCGCGGTCGATCGCCTCGCGGACCAGGCCGTAATCGTTGGGAATGAAGGCGAGAAAGGCGTCGCCGATCGCCTGCGCGATGTCGCTCCTGCGCAGGCCCGCCGAAAACATTCTCTGCACGTAGCGATTGATGACGACTTGCGGCTTGGGTCCGTCGCCGAGCCGGTCGCGGACGGCGTCGACCAGCTGCTTGGCCTGGCGCAGCCCCGGCACCGTCGTCTCGCTGACGATGAACAGCTTGTCGGAGCCCAACAGCACGCTGTCGGTCCAGGAGAACCAGGTGCGCGGCATATCGAAAACGACGTAGTCGAAATGCGACGACACGAGATCGAGGAGCCGCGTCACCACGTCGGGATCGAACAGGCGCATTTCCGCGGGCCGGTTCGGCGCCGCCACCACGGCAAGCCCGGACGGATGCTGCGAGATCATCACTTCGAGCAATTGGCGGTCGAGCCGCTCGGGCCGCGGCTCGATCTCGCTCAAGTTGAGCCGCGGCTCGATGTCGAGATAATCGGCGCAGGCGCCGTGCTGGAAGTCGAGATCGACCAGGCAGGTCGCGGCCTTGCCGCGGGCGCCCGAGTTGAGCAGCAGCATCGCGGTCTGCACCGCGAGCGTGGTCACGCCGGCGCCGCCGACCGCGGGCAGGAAGGTGAAAATCTGCGCTTCCGTCGTCTCGGCCGAGGCCACCGGCTTGGCGACGCGCGCGCAGGTGCGCACCAGCTCGACCGGCGGCACCGGCTTGACCAGGAAATCGGCGACCCGCATCTGGGTGAGCCGGCGCGCCACGGCGGCATCGAAGGCTTGCATGACCGCAACCACCGGCGGCCAGGCGCCGATCCGCAGCATCAGGCGTTCCAGCGCATCGAGCTCGGCGGCGTCGGCGACGTCGATATCGGCGACCACGACCGTGGCGCCGGCGACGTCGATGTCGCCATGTTCGGCAAGCCGGCCTTTGACGATATCGAGGCTGATCTGGGAGCTTGCAGAAAACGTCGCGCGCACCGAATCCTCGAAGCTTGCGTCGGCGGTCAGCACCACCACGCGGGTATGGCTCGGCGGCGTCGGGGATCGGCTGATGCGCATAGAAGTCAAGCTCGGTTTGCGGGCGCGGCGGTCATTGGCCCGGCGTCGTGGCCGCCGCCCCGGCGCCGCCGTTATTCACCGTGGTGTTGATGGTCTGCGCGGTCTGGTTGGTCGACATGAAGTTTTCCGGATCGGCCGGCTCGATGATCTTGCCGGTGCGGTAGCGCGCGACGGCCTGCTGCATTTTCTGGCCGTTGAAGGCGATGTTCTTGTTGCCGCTATAGGGCGGCCACGGATCGACCATCTGCTCGACGGAATTGGCGGCGAGCGCATCGCCGCCGGACGGCGCGATGTTGTCGCGGCGGTCGAGATAGAGATCGGCGTTGGAGCAGCCGGCGAGGAAGATGCCGAGCCCGATTGCCGCAAAAGCGGCGGGGCGCCGGCTTCGATTCCCGCCGGCGCGGGAATGAGCGGAATAGGCCTCAGTCCTTGGCGGTGACATAGACGCCTCCGTGCTTCGGCAGGTCGAGGATGTGGCCGACATAGGGCCGGTTGAGCGCGCCGACGGCGAGCCGCGCCAGTTCCGGGCTGACCTCGGTGTCGCCCATCAGGAACAGGTCGACGTCGTTCGGCGGCAGGCTGGAGTCGAACGGCGTGTGCACCTGGTCGGTCGGCGTCAGCGGCCGCACGACGTGCGGCGTGACGATGATGACGAGGTCGGTCTCCTGCTTCTGATAATCGGTCGAGCGGAACAAGGCGCCGAGCACCGGCACGTTGCCGAGCCAGGGCAGCTGATTGATGTTGTTGGTGCCGTCGCTCTGCAACAGTCCCCCCAGCATGAAGCTCTGGCCGTCGCGCAATTCCAGCGTGGTCGAGGCTTTGCGGGTCGTCAGTCCCGGCACCGAGGTGCCGGCGACCGTCACGGTGACGCTCGGATCGATCTGGCTCACTTCCGGCTTGACCACCAGATTGATGACGCCGTTGCGCAGCACGGTCGGGGTGAAGGACAGGCCGACGCCGTAGGGCTGGAAGCCGAACGACGGCGTGCCGGTGGCGCCGACTTCCGGGATCGGAATCTGGCCGCCGGCGAGGAAGCTCGCGGTCTCGCCCGACAGCGTCACCAGATTGGGCTCCGCCAGCATGCGGGCGGCGCCCTGGGCTTCGAGCGCATTGACCTCGATCTGCAGCTTGTTCGACAGCTGCCCGACCAGAAAGCCGAATGGCGCCACGCCGGACAGCACGCCGGCGGCGACCACCGGCGAAATCGGCAGCGAGCTCGCCGTGACATTGGGACCGCCGACGCCGGCGCCGGAGTAAATCGGCTGCTGGAACGAACCGTTGGGCTGGGTGATCGGCAGCTTCGACGCCGACAGGCCGGAGCCGGTATTGGCCAGCACCGAATTGCCGAACGCGTTCCACTGCACGCCGAGATCGCGGCCGGCGGAACGCTTGACCTCGATGAAGCGCACGTCGAGCTCGATCTGCTGCGGCTGCATGACCTGGACGGTATTGATCGGGTCCGGGCCGAACTGGCCCGCGATCTGCACCGCCTTGTCGAGGGTGGCGGCGTCCGGCGCGGTGCCGGAGAGCATGATGCGGCCGTTGATCGACGACACGCGGATGCCGCCGCCGGTGAAGCGGCCGATCTCCTCCGCCAGCCGCGAAATATCGTAGGACACTTCGATGTCGAATATGCCGACCGGCTTGTGGTCGGCGTCGTAGACGGTGACGCGCGTGGTGCCGATCTTCTTGCCGAGGATGGACAGCGAGTGGTCGGTGAGCGGGCTGACGTCGGCGATGTCCGGATCGCCGACCGTGATATTGGCGAAGTTCTGGTCGGTGCGGATGTCCTGGGTCTTGCCGACCGTCACGCGCACCAAAGCGGTGTGGACCGGGCTCGCCACCACGATGCTCTGCTGCGCGTGCAAGGCCGGCGGCAGCGCCGCCGCGACCGAGGCGGCAAGCACCGCCCTGACCCAGCCGCGCCGCATCAGCGCGCCGATCTTCAAGCTCCCGTCCGCATCTCGCCGGCATCTGCCGGTAAGGTCTTTTCGCTTCTTGTACTGGCTTTTCACGTCGGCCTCCCCGCCGCTCGATTGTCCCCAAAAACTCGTCTTGCGCCGCTGCGCTGCATCGTCCCCAAATCAGTCGCTAGCCGGCGCCGGCCGCGACAGCGCCGCGGAATGCGTATCGTCGTGCTCGACCGGAACGCTGTATTCGACGCGTTCGTTCTTCCACGGCCGATTGACCGCGATGGTCACGAAATCGGATTTCTTTTTCGCCGGCTTGCCAAGATCGGCGGTGGTGACCAGCCGCGAATCGTCGTCGGCCGCGTCGCCGGCCTTGCGCAGGAGCAGCGACAGCGTGCCGACGGTGCCGGCGAGCGCCACGCGCTCGCCGTCGGTAACCTTGACCTCGAGCGTGACCGCCTTGACCACCGACGGCTTGTCGGCCTTCTCGTCGGCAAGCTGATCGATCGCCAGCACCTTGGCGTCCTGGATGACGACATTGGTGCCGGCGGAATTCTTCTCGCCCTGCCGCGTCAACAGCACATCGACATGATCGCCGGGCAGGATGAAGCCGGCGACGCCCTCGACGTCGTTGACGCGCACGGTGACCGCGGTCATGCCGGGATCGAGCACCGCGGAGAGCGTGGCGCGCTGGCCCGGTCCGGTGATTTTCGACGCCAGCACCGCCTCGTTGGGCTCCATCGGCATCAGCACGACGCGCTTGGTCGCGGTGAGATCCGCGATCTTGCCGAACGCGCCCTCCGGCAGCGCCGCTTGCGGCCACGGCAATTCGCGCAGCGCCGACGCGGTAAGTTGCTGGCCGAAGCGCAGCGGCCGGGCGGCGACCACGATGGTGCGTTCCGGCGCCGGCGCCTTGTGCTGGGCTTCGAGGCTCCGCATCCGCGCGGCTTCCTGGTTATTGAGCCAGGTCTGCGCCAGGAATACCGCGAGCAGTCCAAACAGGCCTGCAAAGCCGATCATGACGAGGGTGCTGGTACGCAACTTCTAGTCCCCTGATGACGCCTAAAATCCGTTGCACGGAATTCGTTGAGCGAATTTCGTCGTCGTGCGCGGAGAGTATTGGTCGTTCGCCAGTATGGAATTGGTGAAGTTACGGAGGCTTCTCCCCCTATGCTAAAAATTTCTTGAAACGGTATTCTTTACGATGCGTATCGCGCGGCGCCTGAAGTGAAGAGATATCCTTTACGGAATTTGAGCGATGCCGCCGCCGCGGCGCGCGGCTGCCTCGCAAGCCGCGCCGCGCTTGCGTTTTGCGCGCGCAAGGATTCGTTGATGATGCCGCGCCGCGCGGCTTTGCTTTTTACGAATTGCGGTAGGACGCCGTTAAGCACGCGCGGCGAGGACGCTCGCGGCGCGCTTGGCAAACGCGATCAGACCCGCGCAAAGCCGCGCGGCACATCGTGAATCGTTTCTATACCGGCCGCGGTGATCAGCACCATTTCGCCGGTCTGCACGCCGGCGAGGCCATCGGGCGTCACCACATTGGGCTGGATGACCACGGTCATGCCGGCGCGAAACGGCTCGTCGGGGATGTGCGCGCTCGGCCGGCTGTGCGAGCCGAGGATCGGCGGCAGATAGCCGCCGCCATAGCCATGCAACAGATCGTCGATGATGGTGAAGCCGGCGCGCTCGATCACGCCGGCGGCTTCGACGACCTCGCGCGGCATGGCGCCGTCCCTAAGCACGGCGGCGACCGCATCGAAGGCGGCGTCGGCGACCGCGTGCAGGTCGCGATAGAGCGGCGTCGGCTCGGCGTCGACCGCAAAGCTGCGCAGCACCTGGCCGGGATGCTCCCAGAACGCGGCGGCGATCTCGGCGACCACGACATCGCCGCGCGCGACTTTGCGATTGCCGGCAAATTGCGTCGGCACGGCGAGCGAAGAGTCCGCCATCGCGGTCACGCCGATGAAATGGATGACGGTGCCGCCGCCGAGCGGCACATAGGCGCGCTCGACCAGATCGGCGAGCTCGCGCTCGCTCAGGCCGGGCTTTAGTCCTTCGCGCAGCGCCAGCATGCCGCGATCGGTCAAGGCGGCGCCGATGCGCAGCCAGTCGAGCTCCTCGGCGGACTTGATCTGGCGCAGCCGCGTGTAGCGGCGGTTGAGGTTTTCCGGCGCGCCGAACCGCGCCGCGAGCTTGTCGTGCTGCTCGAAACTCATCGGGCCGATGACGCCGACGCGGCCCTCGCGGGCGGCGCGCTGCTCCAGCACCGCGATCGCCGCGCCGATCGAGGAGCCGCCGCCCCACGCCACTTCGGCCGGCGCCGCGAGTTTTCGCGCCAGCGGCACGTGATTGACGTGCTGCACGAACACGGCATCGGGCTCGCCCGGCGTGAACACGCCAACAGCCTCGGCGGTCACCGGCCAGCCGGTCAGCCACTGCACCGCGGAGCCGAAGCGATTGGCGCCGCAATAGATGAGGTGGTCGAGCCCGGACTCACGGAGCAGGGTTTCGATGGCGGCGCGCCGCCGCGCCATCTCGGCGTTGGAAAAGCGCGGATAGTCCGCCTCATGGATCGCCCGCAGATGCGGCGGCAGATCGAGGTCGTCTGATACCAACTCCACATCAGAGTGAGTTGGCGATATATGGAAAGGATGTGATGGAGCGGACGAGTTTGCGGTTGTGCTCGATGTAGAGGATGGCCTGTTTGAGTTTAGCGCGCACGGCGTCGATGGATTTCAGCGCGTAATTCTTGAAGATTTTCTCGCGGATTTCATCCCAGAGATTTTCCTTTGGATTAAGTTCGGGCGAATACGGTGGAAGGTACAAGAGCTTGATATTGTCGGGAAGGGTCAGTTGGCCACAGCGATGGTTGGGCGCGCCGTCGAGAACCAAAAGGATGTCCTGGCGGGCGAACCTGCGCGCCAGCACGTCGAGGAAGGCCTGAAAGCAGGCGGTGTTCGACGTCGGCATGATCAGATAGACGCAAACTCCGTCTTTTGGAGAGACTGCGCCGTACAAATAGATGTATTCGCGAATGAGCTGAGCGGCGACCGCTGGTCTCGTTCCGATCGGCGCCCAGCATGGCCGTGGCCGATTAATGCGGCCGAAGCGCGCTTCATCGGCGAACATGATGCGCAGATGCCGACCGCGCCTCTTGGCCGCCCGCCGAGCCTGCCTCACTGCATCAGGAAAGCCGTTTTTTTAAAAGCTTTTTGCGCCGCGAGGTCGCGCTTGGGATGAAACGGCCGCGGCATCAGCTTGCGCCAGCCCTGCCGGTGCAAGAGATTGTACACCGTGCTGTCGCTGGTCACATGCCCGATCGCCTGTTCATAGGCCGCTTTGAGATCGTGAATGTTCAACATCTCGCCGGCGCCGGCAGCTTTGGCAAAGCGCGCCAGCAAGGCCTTTTCCGTCGCCACGGTCATGTTCTCGTGCTTGCGTCCGCCATTCGGCTTGGGCTTAAGCGCCTTGATGCCACCGTGAGCATAGGCCATGTGCGCGCGGTTCACCGTGCTCAGCGATACACCCATCGCTGCCGCAATCGCGCCCTGCGTCATCCCGCTCTCGCGTAACAGCACCATTTGAATGCGCTGGCGCTGTCCGGCCGTGATCTTCCATCGTAGCGCGGTTTTGAGCCGCCGAACCTCGGCTTTGCTGCATTCGACCATCTGTTTTCCCCGAATCAGATAGCCAAGCAAATCACACTCAGCGCCTCGAAAACAATTCCCCTGCCTTCCGCTCTCAGCGCAGAAGACTGCCCGATTCAATCCGTTATGGAGCTGGTATGACTTGACCGGCACGTCCTACTCCTGTCATGCCCCGCGGATGCGGGGCATCCAGTAACCTCCGCGTTCGAGCGCAAAGTATCATAGCGCGCAGTGTACTGGATCATCCGCTTTCGCGGATGATGACACTATCAGGAGCGGGAAACCCCATGCCGTCGAGCTTGATCGATTCCGCCGTGTTCCGCGACATCTTCACCACCGTGGCGATGCGGCGGGTGTTTTCCGACGAGAACCGCGTCCAGAAATATCTCGACTTCGAAGGCGCGCTGGCGCGGGCGCAGGCGCGGCTTGGCATCATTCCGAAGGAGGCCGCCGAGGAAATCTGCCGGCACTGCAACGTCGCCGAGATCGATTTCGCCAAATTGAAAACCCAGACCGAGCGCATCGGCTATCCGGTGCTGCCGGTGGTGCAGCAGCTCGTCGCGCTGTGCCGCGACGGCCTCGGCGAATGGTGCCACTGGGGCGCCACCACGCAGGACATCACCGACACCGCGACCGTGCTGCAGATCCGCGAGGCGCTGACCCTGATCGAGGGCGACCTGGAACGCATCGCCGACGCGCTCGCCGCGCTGGCGCGCAAATACCGCGACACGCCGATGGCGGGACGCAGCAATCTGCAGCAGGCGGTGCCGATCACCTTCGGCTACAAGATGGCGACCTTGCTTGCCGCGTTCGAGCGCCACCGGCAGCGGCTCAAGGAATTGCGCCCGCGCGTCTTGGTCGGCGAATTCGGCGGCGCCGCCGGCACGCTGTCCTCGCTCGGCGGCAAGGGGCTCGCGACGCAAGCCGAATTGATGAAGGAACTGAAACTCGGCCAGCCGGCGATCGCCTGGCACACGGTGCGCGACACCATCGCCGAGGTCGGGTGTTTCCTGGGGCTCGTCACCGGGACCTGCGGCAAGATCGCCTTCGACGTGAAACTTCTGATGCAGACCGAGGTCGAGGAGGTCTATGAGCCGTTCCACGAGGGCCGCGGCTCGTCGTCGACCATGCCGCAGAAGCGCAACCCGATCTCCGCGGTCTATATCACCGCGCTGACTTCGGTGGTGCGCCAGCAGACCGCGGCGCTGCTCGACGCCATGGTCGAGGACCATGAGCGCGCCACCGGGCCGTGGGAGATCGAGTGGATCATGCTGCCGGAGATCTTCTGCTACGCCGCCGGAGCGCTTTCGCAGACCGAATTCGTGCTCACCGGCCTGCAGGTCGACGCGAAAAAGATGCGATCCAATCTCGATCTCACCAAGGGGCTGATCGTGTCGGAAGCAGTGATGATGGGTTTGGGCCCCTATCTCGGCCGGCAATATGCCCACGATCTCGTCTACGACGTCTGCCGCAAGGTCGTCGCCACCGGCCGGCCGCTCCTTGATCTGCTCGCCGAGAACGAGGAGATCACCAAGCACCTCGACCGCGCGGCGCTGGCGAAATTGTGCGATCCGGCGAATTATCTCGGCGAAGCCGGCGCGATGGTCGACCGGGTGCTGGCGATGCGGGGGACGTAGGCGGCCATTCGGCGTCTTTCTCAATCACGCCGACGGCGCAGACCGGGATTTCGGGCTGCGTTTGGGCCGACGCAAGCGCGGGCGACAGAGAATCCAGCACCAAAACGTCGCTTGCATCGTAAGGGAAAGGTTACGATTGGCGCTGCAATACTCGCCGCCGGCAAACCCTTTTCGCTCCGGACCAGCAAGAACAGCGAGGCCAACGACCCTCGCTGTCGCCGTGAGCGCGAGATCCCGGGTCCCACCATATCAGCAAGGGAACAATTCCATGAGAAAAACCATGCCGGACGCGATGTTCACCGACCCCGACCGGAGCCGGCTCAGCTTGCTCCGTACCTGGGTGCTCGACAACGATGTTACCGAGATCGAGATGAAAGAGCTGCAATTTTGGAATTTTGCCCAGCTACAGCCCATCGCCGAAAAGCCCTGGACGACGTTCATGGGGCGCATGATCCTGGTGCCCAACATGCCGATCGAAGCGCAAAAACATCTTGGCATTTTCGATAAGCGCAATGTCGGCGCCATTTAACGGCGCACCCCGAGCGACATAAACATTCGGAGCTGAGAGCGAGTCAAACGCCGGCCCATGCCATTATTTTATCCTTGTTCCTTGCAAGCTCATCGTTCCACGCAATGTGTCCAAGTCCGTAAGATAACCGCTGTGTTTCCTGTAGCATAAGATCGAAGTCCGCCGAACTCCACAAATGCGCCTTTGCGACGGCACGCATTTTCCGGACCGGCCATTTCCAAGCGCGATCTGTTTGTTGCCACGCGTCAGCGAATGGCTTCTCTGCGGCACACCCGATCGAGGGCAGCCCCGCAAGATAGCAAGCGAAGTCAAGGCGCGACATGAGATTGCCCAGTTCCTGCCCAGGCCGTTTCTTGCCAAGGGTGCGAGCCACGTCTGCATTGGTAAACGTCGGATGGCCGTCACTTATCGCGCTCAGCTCGCGCAGCCATTGTATTACGCGCTCCGTATCGGCTTGCACCGCTGACGTCCGCGGAGAGCTTGCGCGGCGCTGGGGAATCGGCTCGGTCATTTCGCCGCGAACCTTCGTCACGACTTCGTGCAGCGCGGCTGCCTCCGTAGGCGCTTCAGCTTCGTGTTTTCCGATTTTCCCAAGGAAGCCGCCGGCCGTCTTGCGGACGCGACCAACCCATTTCCTTCCATTCATAATCTTCTTGAAGTCGGCGTATCCATCGTCTCTCAATTTGTACATTGTGCGCTCCCGCTGAAAGACTATTCGGCATCGTCGATGGTGATTATTTCGTAGCGAATATCTTCCGGCCCCGTGCCAAAATTATAGAACCGGATGTTAAGATCACTCCCGATCATTATGCCGTGCCGGTCCTTGAACAGCTGATCAGGGTCTTGCGCCAGCACGATGGCGCGCAATTTCGAGCCGATCAGCATCGAATAATGGCTGTCAAACCATGCCCGGTTTTTAATCATGAGGTATTTCGGTCCGTAATAGCTGGCCGGATAATGCATATGCGCGCCTAGCCAGTCCCTGTCGTCCGTCCGCAGCGCCTTTTTCAGATCCAGCAGAAAAACCCGATCGGGCGACTGGTCCGCCGCCTTGCCGGCATGGGCGGCAATGGCTGAGAAGAGCATCGAGCAGAAAATCAGCCCGATGCATGATGTCATTCTGACTTTGCCCGGGCATCTCGCGGCGCCGCGTTCCGGCGCCGGCGAGGACATTCCAATTCGATTGCGTAACGTCCGCGTGCGAAGCAAATCCGACATTGCCGGCTCAACAGGCACCGGCGAGATGCACCGACCGGGCCCCCGGTGCAATTCAAAAGTCTGTCGCGACAAGTTCATACGATCCCTTCCGCCCCTGCTTATACGCTTTTAGTGCCGCCGCCTGGATCGCCGTGCGATTGGCATCAAAGGCGAGAAGCAAGCTTGCATCATCGCGCTCTATTGTCGGCTGCAGCCGTTTCAATGCTTCTTCGGTCACGAAGAACGACCACTCCATTGCGCCGTCATGACCCCAGAACCGGACGGCGCGCCGATTTGGATCGAAAAATCGGGCTCGGTTTGGAAAGTTGAGCATCGCGCGTCATTCCTTCAGTCGCAGACGGTACGATTTGGCGGCGTCATCAGCGCTTGTCAGCCAAGCCGACCATAGCTTTGGGCGAAAGCGCCCTTTGCGGGCGTGAGTTCGCTGCCAGGTGTGACCCGCTCGTGCTTTTCGGCAACGCTGGGGCCGATTGGCCTAATCTTTCCTTCGACTGCTCGAATTCTGCGTATTTCGCCCGGAATATCAGTATTTTTGATCGATTCGGCGTTTTCCGACGCTTGCTTGCGGAATTGCCCGGCCGTGAACATGTGAATCCCCCTCCGTGACACGGCGAATGCTCGCGCGTCCGACGGTGCAGCAATGCCTGATTATGCGCTGTTGCGATTGTATATGGGGACGATCGCATCGAATTACGATGGCAATTGCGCGCCTGGGCTTTGTCGACGCCGTACTTGGCAACGACCTGGCTGATGTCGTTTGGTTGGTGCCGCGCGCGCCGAGAGCGTCACTCCGCCGCGGCGGCCTTCGCCGCGGCCTGTTCCTTCACGAATTTGTCGATCGCCAATTGATCGACCTTGCCGGAGCCGAGCATCGGCATTTTGTCGAGGATGACGATTTCGGCCGGGAACATCAGCTCCGAGGCGTGCTTGCCTCGCGCATAGGCGATGAACTCGGCGCGCGTGGCTGCGTGCTTGTCGGTAACCATGATCAGACGTTCGCCCTTCCTGGCATCGGGCACCGCCGAGACCGCGGTGACGTAATGCGGCCATAGCTCGGCGGCCAGCATCTCGACCGCGGCAAGCGAGATCATCTCGCCGCCGACCTTGGCGAAGCGCTTGGCGCGGCCCTTGATGGCGACGAAGCCCTGATCGTCGATGTCAACGATATCGCCGGTGTCGTGCCAGCCCTCCGGCGGCGGCTCGAGCACGCCCGGCCGGTCGGCGCGCAGATAACCGAGCATCACGTTCGGCCCTTTGACGTAGAGCCGGCCGCCGTCCTCGACGCCTTCGACTTTTTCGAGCTTGGCCTCGAGGCCGGGCAGGAGCCGCCCGACGGTGCCGAACTTGTTGAACATCGGCGTGTTCAGCGCCATGACCGGCGAGCACTCGGTGACGCCGTAGCCTTCGAGAATGCGCAGGCCGAACTTTTCCAGATAGACCCGGCGCGTCGATTCCTTCACCGGCTCGGCGCCGGCCAGCACGTAGCGCAGCGAGCGGAAGTCGTAAGGGTTGGCCATGCGCGCATAGCCGTTGAGGAAGGTATCGGTGCCGAACAAAACCGTGGCGCAGGTGCCGTAAACCAGTTCCGGCACGGTGCGGTAATGCAGCGGCGACGGATAGAGATAGATCGGCACGCCTGAAATCAGCGGCAGCACCACGCCGCCGGTATAGCCGAACGAGTGGAAGATCGGCAGCGCGTTGAACAGCTTGTCCTCGCGGCCGAAATCGATGCGCGCCGCGCATTGCGCCACATTGGTCAACAGATTGCGGTGCGACAGCACGACGCCCTTGGGCAGGCCCTCGGTGCCGGAGGTGAACAGGATGACCGCCCAATCGTCGGGCTTGCGGGGAACGAGCGGCGCTTTCCAGCCGAACAGGCCGCGCAGCTTATCGAGCCGGCCGATGGTCGTGCGGATATCTTCCAGGTAGACGATGCGCAGCCCTTTTTCGAGCTGAGCCATAAGATGCTCGAAGCGGCCCTTCTCGACGAAGGTCCGCGAGGTCAGGATGGTGTCGACTTCCGCGGCGCGGCAGGCGCCGAGAATATTGGCGGCGCCGGCGGAAAAGTTGATCATGGCCGGCACCCGCCCGGCCGACATCACCGCGAGCATGGTGACCACGCCGCCGTTGGACGTCGGCAGCATGACGCCGAGCGCGCGGCCTTCGCGCGCCAGCGGGATGAGCTTGCGGCCGAGGATCGCGGTCGCCATCAACAGCCGCTTATAAGTGAGCTGCCCGCTCACCGGATCTTCAATGGCGAGCCAATTCGGGCCGTGCAGCTCGGCCGCCTCGATCAACTCCTCGACGACGGTGCGATCGGTCGGCGTGGTGCGATAGATCAGGTCGGACATGATGGTATAGAGCGCGGCGCCGGCGGCCTGCCGGCGCCTGCGGCCCTTGAGCGCCGGATCGACCTGGAATTTCACCGGCTCCAGGATCGTGACCGTGATCTTCGGAAACAGCCGGCGCCGCACCTGAGTTCCCTTCAGGCGGCTGAAGAAGGTCGCCTCCGGCCCCTCGATGCGCACCGGCACCACCCAGGCGTCGGATTTGTCGGCAATCATCGCCGCGCCGTCGTAGACTTTCATCAGGCTGCCGGTGACGGTGATGCGGCCTTCGGGAAAGATCACCAGCATGTTGCCGTCGCGCACCGCATTGATGAGGTCGCGGACCGAGAACGGCCGCAGCGGATCGAGCGCCATGGTGCGGACGAATTTGAGGAACGGCTGGATCCACCAGTGCCTGGACATCGCCACGTCGATGGCGAAGACCGGGCGTTTCGGCAGGATCGACACCGCCAGCGGCGCGTCGAGGAAGCTTATGTGATTGAGCGCGATGATGGCGTTGTGGCCGGCCTTGTCGATGTTCTCCAGGCCTTTGACCTCGAGCCGGAAGAAGGCGCGGAACACGATCGAGAGAAAATCGTTCAGCCAGCCGGCCGGCATGGTCCTCCCGATGGCGGCCGCGACCGCGACGTTGGCGGCGCCGATCAGCGCGAAGAGGAGCGGCGTGCTCAAGCCGAGCTTTTGCAAGGCCGCCAGCACCGCCGCGCCGGCGACCATGAAGGCGGCATTGAGCACGTTGACCGCGGCGACGACGCGGGCGCGGCGATCGGTGCCGGCCCAGACCTGGATCGCGGTGAAGACGGGCACGATGAACAGGCCCCCGGCGACCGCCAAGCCGGCAAGATCGACGGCGATGTGGATGCTGTGCGGCGCGGCGAAATAGCCGGCGATGCTCAGCGGATTTGCCGCCGGCACGATCGCGGAGGCGGTCCAGCCGAGGTCGAGCGAGAACAAGGCGAGCAGCACGGTCGCGACCAGCGTCGGCAACAGCACGATGCGCCCGGCGGCGAGCCAGGCGGCAAGCCCCGAGCCCAGCCCGACCGATACCGAAAAGATGGTGAGAAACAGCGTGACGACCTGTTCGCTGCCGCCGATGGTGAAAGAAACGAGCGGCGGCAACAGCGACAGCACTAGCGCGCCGACCAGCCAGAACCAGCTCGCCACGATCGCGCCCCACCATAACCGTGGATCAGCGCGCACCTGCTTGATCAGCGATGCGGTGGAGACGAGAAAATTGAAGTTGACGCGAAGATCGGGCGCCGCTTCCGGCGTACGGGGAATGAGCAGGCTCGAGCCCCAGCTCGCCAGCGCGGTCAACAGCATCAGCCAGGCGAAATGGATGGGGCTGGAGTTGCCGTTGGCGGCAATGCCGGCAACGATGGTGCCGAGCAGAATGGCGAGGAAGGTGCCCGCTTCGATCAGCGCATTGCCGGAGGGCAGCTCGCGGCGCTCGAGCAGGTCGGGGAGGATGCCGTATTTGATCGGGCCGAACAGCGACGCCAGCGTCCCGAACATGAACACCGCGAGGAACAGCAGACTGAGCGAATGAAACGCGAAGCCGGCGACCGCGACGGCGGCGGCGCCGATCTCGGTGAGCTTGATGCGCTGCGCCACGAAAGCCTTGTCGTAGCGGTCGGCAAGTTCGCCGCCGAGCCCGGACAGAAAGAAGAACGGGGCGATCAGCGTGGCGCCGGCGAGCGTGATCAGGACCGCCGAATTGGCGCCGGAGATCTCGAACAGGATGACGAAGACCAGCGCGGTTTTCAGGAAATTATCGCCGAAGGCGGCGAAGAACTGGCACCAGAACAAGGGCGCAAAGCGGCGCCTCGTCATCAATGACAGGGACATATGCTTTCTTTTCCGCCGTTCGTGGCCCCAACCGGCCCTCTGCCGCTCGCGTATCGGCCGGGCGGCCCCTCGCCGTCCCAGTCTAGACGGTCACCGACCGCTTGGCGACGACACCGGGCCGCAGCCCCTGCGGCGCTGTGTCGAAAGCAAGAAATCGCAATAAAATCAAGTGCGAAGGCCCGCCGGCCGGCTATGCCGGCGCGGCTGCCGGCAGATCGAGAACGGCGCGCAGCTTGGCGGCCAGGCTCGCCTGCGTCAGCGGCTTCTGGATGAGCTGCACCCCTTCGTCGAGCCGGCCTTGGTGGACGATGGCGTTGCGCGAATAGCCGGTCATGAACAGGACCTTGAGCCCGGGCCGCTTCGCCAATGCGGCGGTTGCCAATTCACGGCCGTTCGGCCCGGGCAGAATCACGTCGGTCAGAAGCAGATCGATCTTGCCTGCCCGCTCCAGCACTTGCAGCGCCGAGGCGGCGTCGTGCGACTGCAGCACGGTGTATTTCAGTTCTTGCAGCGTCCTGCAGATGAAATCGCGCACGTCGGCGTCGTCTTCGACGACCAGGATGGTTTCCTTGCCGTAGGCGGATGGCGGCGCCACACTCTGGATCGGATTTTCACCGCTCTTCTTCTTGTCCTCCCGCGCGCGCGGCAGATAGACCCGAACCGTGGTGCCGTGGCCGGGCTCGCTGTAGATTTTGACGTGGCCGCCCGACTGCTTGACGAAGCCGTAGACCTGGCTCAAGCCGAGGCCGGTGCCCTGGCCGGTTTCTTTGGTCGTGAAGAACGGCTCGAAGGCGCGATTGGCAACGTCCGCGTTCATGCCGACGCCTTCGTCGGTCACCGCGACGAGCACGTATTGACCCGGCCTCACCTCGGCGTTGTCGGCGCAATAGGTCTCGTCGAGCAGCACATTGCTCGCCTCGATGGTGAGCCGGCCGCCCTGCGGCATCGCATCGCGGGCATTGACGGCGAGATTGAGAATGGCGGTTTCCAGCTGCACCGCGTCGGCCTCGACGGCCCAGACGCCGCCGGCGCCGACGACTTCGAGCTGCACCGCCTCGCCGAGCGAAGGCCTCAGGAACGTGGAGAGGTGGTTGAGCAGCCGGTTGACGTCCAACAGCCTCGGCGCGAGCGGCTGGCGGCGCGAAAACGTCAAGAGATGCCCGGTCAAGGTCGCGGCGCGGTTGGCGCCAATGAGCGCCATCTCGATGGCGCGGCGCAGGCGATCCTTGGCGCCGTCCTGCCAGTTCTCGACGGTGCGCTTGGCGTTGTCGAGATTGCCGATGATGATGGTCAAAAGATTATTGAAGTCGTGAGCCACCCCGCCGGTGAGCTGGCCGACGGCGTCCATCTTTTGCGATTGATAGAGCTGCTCGCGCGCCGCCTCCAGGCGCTGCTGCGCCTCGCGGCGCTCGGTGATGTCGCGGGTGATCTTGGCCAAGCCGATCAGATGGCCGTTGGAATCGTCGACGCGGTCGATGACGACGCTGGCCCAGAAGCGTGTGCCGTCCTTGCGGATCCGCCAACCCTCGGCCTCGTAACGGCCGTCATTGATCGCGGTAAGCAGAGCGCGGGCCGGCACCCCGTCGGCGCGCTCTTCCGGCGTATAGAAGATGGAAAAGTGGCGGCCGATGATGTCGCGTTCGCTATAGCCGTGGATGCGCATGGCTCCGACATTCCAGTTCGTCACGTCGCCCTGCGGGTTGAGCATGTAGATCGCGTAGTCGGTGATGCCGTTAATGAGCACTTGAAAGCGTTGCTCGCTTTCGCGGGTCGCGGCCTGCACCAATTGTTGTTCGAGCTCGGTGCGCCGCGCCGCCGCGGCGACGAGCTCGCGGCCGACCTCGTCGAGCTCGCGCACCGGGATGTTCACGGCCGACACGACGTCGCCGCGGCCGAGCGCGGAGGCTTGCACGGCGAGCGTCCGGCTCGCCCGCGAAAGCCCGCCGCCGAGCAGATAAGCGAGGCCAAGGGCGAGAACCGTGAGCGCCGCACCAAGCGCGCTCAATCGCCACAAGGTCCGGTGCAGCCGGCCTTGGATCGCCGCATCGGGCATGCCGACCCAAACCAGCCAGCCCGACAGCCTGGACCGCGCATAGCCCAGCCGGATGGTGTAGCCCTGGATATTCCGGCCGACCCAAATGCCCTCGGATCCACGTATCTGATCGATGAAATTCGTCGATGCCGGCCTGCCAACCCGGTCACTGAAGCCTTCGGTCCGCGCCAGAAGGACATTGTTGCGATCGAGAATCCCGGCAATCTGCCCCGGCGCGATATCGCTGCGCAGGAAACCGTTGAGCCGGGAAAGATCGACAGTCAAATGCAGGAAATAACCGACCTCGCCGTTATCGAGCGCCGGCATGGTGATCAGATAAATCGGCGCTTCGGCGACTTGACCGGCGACGAAATTGCTCACCGCGGGCTTCTTGCTTGCGGCCGCCTCCCGGTCGACGTCGAACGAGTTGCGCGGCAGCGGCGTGCCCCACGGCACGCGCGTATTGGCAAGCTGCTGGCCGTCGCGACTGCGCAGCGAAATATCGAACCCGCCGATGTCCTTGACCCGCATCGCGCGCCGGTAAAAGCCGGAGTAATCCTTGGCGCCGAGAGCGCCGGACGTCGCCAGAGTTTCGAGCGTGACGATCTTGCCTTGCAAATCCCGATCGACGTCGAGCGCCAGTCCGTGCGCATCGTTTTCCAGCTGCTGGTCGATGCGGGCGATTTCCGAATCGGCGTAGCGCCAGAACAGCACGCCGGCGAACGCAATAAGCGGCAGCAGGATCGCGACGACGATGACAACAAGATAGCCGCGCATGGTCAGGCTGCGGCCCGCGCGAACGGGTGCATCCCCCTTCGCAGGCGTCGGGGAAGATGGGCTTACCATTTCCGTTTGCTGAGCAGCCCCCAAGGCGGTCGACGCTCGATCTTCAGAATCCCGGCGCCCGCTCGACCTGGTCGTACCAGTCGAAGCCCATGTCTTTGACGATGCGGTTCGACATGACGATGATGCGGCACTCCTCGCCGGGCTTGGCGAAATGCTGATGCATGGTGAACGGCGGGATATAGACATAGTCGCCGACGGCCCATTCGAACTTCTTCGGCTCCGCCGCCCATTCCCATTCGAACGCTTCGAGGCAATCCCATTTCAGATCCCAGTGCAGATCGTAGCCGGAGCCCTCGACCACGAAGAACAATTCCTCCCACATGTGGCGATGCTTGCCGGAGCGCTCGCCATCTTTCAGGAACTGCATATAGGCTTCGATGCAGCACTCGCGCGTCTGCATTTTCTGATTGACCAGATGCTTGATCAGGCCGTCGGGCGACCGCTCCCACGGCATGTCCTTGGCCTTGATGACGTTGGGCAGCGTCGCGTAGTGCTCGCGGAATTTCTCCGACTCGACCATGGCCTCGGCGAGGAAGGCCGCGGAATGGTCGCCGGAC
This sequence comes from uncultured Alphaproteobacteria bacterium, assembly GCA_963791925.1. Classification (GTDB taxonomy): domain Bacteria; phylum Pseudomonadota; class Alphaproteobacteria; order Rhizobiales; family Xanthobacteraceae; genus BOG-931. Next base: position 772,568 of record CAWBUA010000001.1, read on the forward strand.
AGCGCCGCCGCCTTGTCTTCGAATAGAGGCATTCTCGTCTCCGCGCTCAGATTTGCCTTGGATTCGCTTCAGATTTCGTCGGGCGGATGAAATTCCGTCACGCCGGGCGGCAGCTTGTCGGTCGGCCACTCGACCATCTTCTGAAACAACAAGTGCATGAACAGAAACAACGGCTTGGCCTTGAACACCAAAAGGATGCAGGATTCCTTCTCGTCGTCGTTAAAATGCTGATGAACGCAGCCGTTCTCGACCAGCATCACGTCGCCGGCCTCCCACTTCATATAGCGGCCGTCATGGACGTCGTGGCCGTGGCCCTTGAGCACGTAGAAGACCGCGCTGTTGAGGTGGCCGTGCTTCTGGCCGGCATTGAGCGGCGCGTAGCACTCGATATGCGACTCGATCGACTGCACGATGTTGACCGCCTGCGGCGAGATGACGTGCTTGCCGTACATCGCAGGTCCGCCCTTCCAGGGATGGTCCTTGGAGGAATAGACCCGCGGCTCTTCCAAAAGCTTCTTGTAGAGGTGGCTGTAGGTGCCTTCGAGCGCGCGCACAAAAGTGCGCTTCTTGGCCCAGCGCTCCCATTTGCCGTGCTTGATCTCGTCGGCGTCTTCCGGGGACGGCTTGTTATGGCCTAGCCCGGGCGTTTCGTGTTCCAGCATTCCGGTCATATGGCGCTCCTAAGCGCCGTCGTTTAAGGGATTTCCGCTTGCCGTGCAATGTAGCGGCGGTGCAGGTGCGCCATGCGCGCCGTCATTCCGGACGGGAAATCAGATCAGCCGCGTTGCGGCGCGCAGCGCCGGGAACGCATCGCCGAGCAGCGACGGCGGCCAGGCGACCTGCAGCGCCCAATGAAAGACGATGGTGCAGATGACGGTCGTCGCCGCGGCAAAGCCGAGCGAGGACGGCCACGGCTCGCCAAAGCCGAAGCGCATATAGGCGAGGACGAACAGTGCGATGGCGGGGATAAACCCGATCAGCCAGACCAGGCCGATGAAACCCGCCATCCAGACGAAGAAAGCGAAGGCGCGCCGCCGGGCGACGTCGTCGGTCACGCCAAGATCGCCGACATGCGCGCTGACCTTGACGCCGGGATGGGCAGCGGCTTGCATTTGCAAGCCAGAGTCAACATGCGCAAGCACCGTCGGCTCGCGGCCGAACAGCTCGTTGACGAGACTGAGGACGGCCGCGGTGAGCGCCATGCCGCAGGCGGTGAGCGGCACGAGCTTGGCGTCGTGCGGCCAGCCGGCCGATGAGGCGATGGCGGCGACGATCAAGACGATCACCGCCAGCGAGAAGGTCGGCGCGGCGCCGAACCGCGCCCGGTGGCCGATCGTGCGGAATTGCCCGACCAGGCTAGTGATAATCTGCGCCAATGGCCGGTACAGCACCCAGGCGACGCAGGCCAGAATCGCCAGCACCGGCCAACGCACGAGCCAGCCCCAGCCATAAAGCTGCGTCGAGATGAACAGATAGCGCTCGAAAATGCCGCCGACCACGAAGCCGAGCACCATCGGCGGCCGCGGCCAGCCGAGCCGCTTCATGATCCAGCCGACGATGCCGAAGCCGAGCAACAGATAGAGATCGCCCCAATCGTGCTCGCCCTCGAAGGCGGCGACGAAGACCAGCGCGACGATGACCGGCAGCAGGATTTCCGGCCGGATGCGCGAAGCTGCGCGAGCCAGCGGCTGCAGGCGAGGCAGATGATGGCGCCCATGACATGCGCGAGCGTCAGGCTCCAGATGATCGATATAGGTGAGGTCGAGATGCTTGGTCAGCATGTCGGGGCCGGGCGTCAGCCCGTGCATCAGGAAGGCGCCGAGCAGAATCGCCATCGAGGCGCCTGCCGGCACGCCGAAGGCGATGGTCGGCACCAGATGGCCGCCTTCCTTGGCGTTGTTCGAGGCTTCCGGCGCGATCACGCCGCGCACGTCGCCGCTGCCGAAGCTCTCGGAATTCTTCTCGGTGCGCAGCGCGTAGCCATAGGCGATCCAGTCGATCACCGCGGAGCCGATGCCCGGAATGGCGCCGAGCCCGACGCCGAGCACGCCGCAGCGCAGCACCAGCCACCAATGCCGGGCGACGTCGCGCACGCCTTGCCATTGGCTCGACAGATCGATGTTGGGTGCGTTGTCGCCGGCGATGCTCTTGCGCGACGATCGCAAGCTCGGCGAGCTCCGGCAGCGCGAAAATGCCCAGCGTCACCGGAATGAGCGGCACGCCGTCCCAGAGATAAAGCCAATCGAAGGTCCAGCGCAGCGTGCCGCTCTGCGCGCGCGAGCCGATCATGGCGATCATCAGGCCGAGGCCGGCCGCGGTCAGGCCTTTGAGCGGCGCGCGGCCGGACAGCGTCGCCACCATCGAGAGGCCGAACAGCGTGAAGGCAAGCAGTTCAGGCGAGCCGACCGAGAGCATGATCGGGCGCAGCATCGGAATGGCCAGCGCGAGCACGATGGCGCCGAAGATGCCGCCGGCGAGCGACGCGGCAAAGCCGGCGCCGAAGGCGCGGCCGGCTTCGCCGTTGCTTGGCCATGGATGGCCGTCGATCACGGTCGCGGCGGCGCCGACCGTGCCGGGCACGCCGAACAGCACCGCCGGTGATGAGATCGGACGTGGTCGATCACCGACGCCATGCCGAGGAGGAGCGCGAAGGCGGAGGATGCGTCGAGGTTGTAGGTGAAGGGGATCAGCATTGCGATGCCGACGATGCCGCCCAGCCCCGGCAACACGCCGATGGCGAGCCCGATCAAGACGCCGAGGAACAGGATTGCGAGCCGCGCCGGCTCAAGGAGGAGCTGCAGCGCGTGCACGGCGCTGGCGATCATATCCGGCTGCATCGCGTCCCTCTGCTCCCGCCGCCATCGCGCCCCAAACCTGCAAAGCCGTCAAGCCCATGCTAGACTGAAGGCCAATAAAGAGAGGAAACGCATGTGCATCGCGAAGAGTATGGTCGCGCGCGGCCTCGCGGCGGTGTTTATTTTATTTTTGACGCCGGCAGCGCTGGTCTTGGCGCAAAGCGACTTCTACAAGGGCCGCAGCATCAATCTCTATATCGGCTATTCGCCGGGCGGCGCCTATGACCTCTATGCCCGCGTGATCGCCCGCCACTTGGGCGCGCATATTCCGGGCAATCCGACGATCGTGCCGCAGAACATGGAAGGCGCCGGCAGCCTGCGGCTCGCCAATTACCTCTATCGCGTGGCGCCGCAGGACGGCACCGCGATCGCCACTTTCGGCCGCGGCATCGCCTTCGATCCGCTGTTGCTCGGCCAGGGCGACGCCTTCGACGCGCAGAAGCTGAACTGGCTCGGCAGCGCCAACAACGAAGTCAGCGTCTGCGTCGCATTGAAAAGCTCCGGCATCGCGCGCTTCCAGGACCTGTTCACCAAACAGCTCACCGTCGGCGGCACCGGCGCCAGCTCCGACACCGATCAGTTTCCGCGCGTGCTCAACGCCGTGCTTGGCACGCATTTCAAGGTCGTCCAGGGCTATCCGGGCGGCAACGACGTGGTGCTGGCGATGGAGCGCGGCGAGGTGGCCGGCCGTTGCGGCTGGTCGTGGTCGAGCGTGCTCTCGACGCACAAATCCTGGATCACCGACGGCCGCATGATCGTGCTGGTGCAGCTGTCGCTGACCAAGCATCCCGATCTGCCCAACGTGCCGCTGGTGATGGATTTCGCCAAGACCGACGGTGAGCGGCAAATCCTCAAGATGATGTTCGCCCGCAACGTGATGGGCCGGCCTTTCGTGGCGCCGCCCAATCTGCCGGCGGACCGCGTCGCGACGCTGCGCCAGGCCTTCATGGCCACGATGAAGGACAAGGATTTTCTCGCCGAAGCCGCCAAGATGCAGCTCGAGATCAATCCGGTCTCGGGCGAGGAGGTCGAGAAGCTGGTGAAAGAAGTCTACGCCACGCCGCCCGATATCGTGGCCAAGGCCAAGGCGGCGGCGGAGTCGCAGTAATCAGCGCCCGGTCCTCGCCAAGGCGTCTTTGATGCGTTCGGGCGCTTTCGGGCGCGAATACATGCGTTCCATGTAGGCGTCCAAAACCGGCAGTCCATTGAGCGTTTTCGCAAGCTTGGCCCAATCGAGCGTGTAGGCGAGCACGAAATCCGCCACCGTCACAGTGTCGCCGACGACGAATTGCCGGCCGCGCATGTGCGCTTCCATCACCTGCGCCACCTCGGCAAAGTCGTCCCGGGCAAGAGCGATCTCGGCCGGCAGCCGCCTGTCCTCGGGATAGAGGACGCTGTGGCGCGCTATGCGCCATAACGGCTGTTCCAGCTCGGTCGCGGCGAACAGGAGCCAGCGGTACATTTGCGCACGCGACGCCAGATCGGACGGAATGAGCCGCTTGCCGGGATATTTCTCAGCCAGATAGAGGACAATGGCGACGGATTCGGTCAGCACCAAATCGCCGTCGACCAGCGCCGGCAACCGGCCGGCTGGATTGATCTTGAGAAACTCCGGAGTGCGCTGTTCGCCGGTGCGCAGATCGATGACGACGCTCTCGAACTCTGCGCCCAATTCCTGGAGCGTCCAGCGCACCCGGATCGCGCGCGACGGGCCGAATTCGTAGAGCTTCATCGCGATCTCCTCATTCAACCGATCGGCTACCGGCCCATGCGGCGTACGCTATCGCAAAAATGTCATCATAAGTCCGGAATGTGCGGCTCGACGAACGCGATCGCCCATCCATGCCACTTGCCGTCATCCCCTATCCCGTCATCGATCCAGTGGCGTTCCATGTCGGACCGTTCCCGATCCGCTGGTATGCGCTGTCCTATATCGGCGGGCTTGGTCTCGGCTGGCTGTATGTCTGGGCGTTGATCGAAAACGACCGGCTATGGGGCGGCACGCCGCGGCCGCGCGCCGAAAGCATCGCCGATCTGGTGCTGTATCTGGCCATCGGCGTCGTAGTCGGCGGCCGTCTCGGCCAGGTGATCTTTTATCAGCCCGAGTATTTTGCCGCCCATCCGCTGGAAATCTTCGAATTGTGGCTCGGCGGCATGTCGTTCCACGGCGGGATGATCGGCGCGGCGCTGGCGATCTGGTATTTTGCCCGCGAGACCAAAGTGCCGCTGCTGACGGTCGGCGATATCTGCGCGGCAGCAGCGCCGATCGGCATCTTTCTGGTCCGCATCGCCAATTTCATCAAGCCGGAGCTGTGGGGCCGCCCGACCGACGTCCCTTGGGCAACGGTTTTTCCCGGCGTCGACGATCAGCCGCGGCATCCAAGCCAGCTCTATGAAGCCGGGCTGGAAGGCCTGCTGTTGTTTGTGGTGCTGGCGCTGGCGGTCCGCTGCGGCGCGCTGAAAAGACCCGGCGTCGCGACCGGCATTTTTTGCATCGGCTATGGCCTGGCGCGCATCGTCTCCGAGTTTTTTCGCGAGCCTGACCCGCAGCAGGAAAAACTTGCGCACGGTTTGACCATGGGCATGGTGCTCTCGGCGCCGCTGGTGCTCGCCGGTGCTGCGCTGATTGTCTATGTGCTGCGTTTCCGCCGTGGCGAGCCCGCGGCAATATCCGACGCGGCGCCTACTGCCGCACCCGCCCGCTCCGGCGCGGGCCGTGATCGGTGACGCCGAGATGAGTTTCCAGCGCGGTGCCCGGCTTATTGCCGCCGTTGCCCGTAATTGTGCTAGCATCCGGCAAAAAACAGAGCGGATTTTGTTTCGAGGAGGTACGGATGGCAAAGATCGTTCTCGGACTAGGCAGCTCCCACACCCCGATGCTGCTCGCCTCCGACGAAACGCTGCCGCGTTTTGCAGAAACCGACCAGAAGATCAAGCATCGCGACAAGGAGGGCCGGCCCGCAACCTACGCCGAGCTTCTGGAAAAAGCCGATCCCAAGATGGCGGCGATGGTCGCGCCCACAGAGCTCGTGGCGCGGCAGAACAAGGTGCGCGCGGCGATGGCGCGCGTCTCTAAAACGCTCAGCTCGGCCAAGCTCGATACGCTCATCGTGATGAGCGACGATCAGGACGAAGCCTATCTGGAAGACGCCCGGCCAACGTTTGCGATCTATTACGGCGAGACGATCCTCAACAGTAACGAGCAGCACGAGCAATACCATCAGCGTTTCCCGGAATGGTACGTCAAGAACCGGCAGGGCTTTTTCGAGGACACGGCGCCGCGCGACTATCCGGTCGATGCCAAGCTCGCGCTGCATCTGATCGACTGGCTGATGGAGCACGGCTTCGATCCGGCCTCCTCGAAATGCATGCGCAAGGGCGAAGGCGAAGGCCACGGCATGGCCTATGTGCACCGCCGTCTGATGGATGCGAACAGCCCCATTCCGATCGTGCCGGTATTCCTCAACACCTATTTTCCGCCGAACCAGCCGCGGCCGCGGCGCTGCTATGCGCTCGGCGAGGCGATCCGCAAGGCGGTCGAAACGTTTCCCGGCGACGCCCGCATCGGCATCATCGCCTCGGGCGGCCTAAGCCATTTTCTGGTCGACGAGGATTTCGATCGCGCCATCCTCAAGGCCTGCGCCGACAAGGACGCCGGGTTCCTGCAGAATCTGCCGCGCAACAAATTGCACGCCGGCAGCTCGGAGATTCTCAATTGGGTGGGCGTCGCCGGCGCTTGCGAGCATCTCGATCTCGACTGGTTCGAATACGTGCCCGGCTATCGCACGCCGGCCGGCACCGGCACCGGCTTGAGTTTTGCCAGTTGGACGTAGCGGAGCCGCGACGAAGGCACGCAGCGGCAAAGCCGGCGCTTGGTTGCGCCATTTCCGGCTTTGGCCCTACTATGCGGGCAAAAGCCGCATTCCAAGCGACGAAATCATAAAACTGGGAGGGTTTTTGATGTTCACTCGCACATTGGCGGCGACGGCCGCCCTTACAGCCGCTTTTGCCGTCACGGCCGCAACGGCCCTGACGCAACCCGCATCCGCGCAGGAAATCAAGGTGGGCGTGGTCCTGCCCTATACCAGCGTCAACGCGGAATCTTCTCAACAAATGGACCGCGGCATGGAGATGTATCTCAAGCTCAATGCCGACGCGGTCAAGCCCTATACGATCAAGCTGATCAAGCGCGACGCCAAGAATCCCGGCGGCGCCGACGCCAAAGCCGCGGTCCAGGAACTGCTCACCGAGGACAGGGTGGACGCGGTGGTCGGCTGGATCTATTCGCCGAACGCCATCGCCGCGGCGCCGCTGCTCAGCGCCGCCAACAAGCTCGGCGTGATCATGAACGCCGGCACGGCCTGGATCACCCAGCTCTCGCCGGACTTCGTGCGCACCTCGTTCTCGATGTGGGATGCCGGCTACGCCCTCGGCGTCGCGGCGGCAAAGGAGCTGCATGCGAAGACCGCCGTCGTCGCCTATACCGACTATCCGCCCGGCAAGGACAGCCTGGACGCGTTCAAGGCCGGGTTCGAGGCCAACGGCGGCAAGGTGCTCGACGCCATTCCCGGCCGGCGGGCCCGCCGCCGTGCCCGACTTCACGCCGTTCTTCCAGCGCGCCAAGGACGAGCATCCCGACGTGCTGTTCGTGTTCGTGCCGGCCGGTGATCATGCCGTTGCCGTCGAAAAGACCTACGCCGCGCTCGGCATGCGCGCGGCCGGCATCAAGCTGATCGGCCCCGGCGACATCACCCAGGACATCAAGCTGCAGCAGATGGGCGATGCTGCGGTCGGCACCGTCACCATGCACCACTACAATGCCGACCTCGACAATCCCGAGAACAAAGCGCTTCGTGGCCGCCTGGAAAAAGGCCTACGGCCCGACTCGACGCCCGACTTCACCGCCGTCGGCGCCTATGACGGCATGGCCGCCGTCGTGCACGCCGTCCACGCCATGAAGGGACATATCGACGACGGAAAAGCGGCGGTGAAGACGCTGCTCGGCTGGAAGTTCGACAGCCCGCAGGGGCCGATCGAGATCGACCCGAAGACCGGCGACATCGTCATGAACGAATATTTGGCCGAGGTGTACAAAGGCGCCGACGGCAAGCTGCATCAGAAGGTGCTGGCGACCTATCACCACGTTACCGACGAGTGCAAAACTCTCGGCTTTGAAAAGTGCGGGACTTTGCCGCGGCGATAACGGCAAAGATGGAGGCGGGTTGGCGCAAGCGGAGCGGCGCCAATATGTCTGCACCCAATACCCTCGCGCGGCGCCTCCTGGCGCCGCCGCGCGGCGTGAGATGGATGCCGGTTGCGTTGGCAGCCCCCCAAGCATCGCCCAACCGCCGCGCCGGCCCAGCGAGGCAGAGGATGGCCCGTGACGTCCGCCGCTGATATCGCCAACTTGGTGCTCGGCGGATTGTCCGCCGGAACCGTGCTGTTCATCGTCTCGGTAGGTCTGTCGGTGACCATGGGGCTGATGGGCTTCGTGAACCTCGCCCATGGCAGCTTCGCCATGGTCGGCGGCTACATCATCGTGCTGGCAATGAACCGCGCCCATGTCGATCTGGCGGCGGCGCTGGCGATCGGCTTCGTCGCCACCGCCGCGTTGAGCGTCGTGTTCGAGCGGCTCCTCTACCGCCGGCTTTACCGCGCCGGCGAGCTCGATCAGGTCCTGTTCACGATCGGGCTGATATTCATCTTCATCGCCACCACGATCCTGGTGGTCGGGCCGCAAGGCCAGACGCTGCAGCTGCCGCCGGCCTTGAACGGCCAATTGAATCTCGGCTTCCTGCAATATCGCACCTACAGCATTTTCCTGATCGCGGTCGGCCTCGTCATCGCCGTCGGCCTCTGGCTTGTCTTCGAGCGCACCCGCATCGGCGCGCAGATCCGCGCCACCGTCGACAACCGCCGCATGGCCGAATCGCTCGGCATCAACGTCGATCGGCTGTTCACCATCACCTTTGCGTTTGGCAGCGGCATGGCCGCCCTCGGCGGCGGCCTCGGCGCCGAGTTTCTCGGGCTCGACCCGCAATACGCGCTCAAATATCTGGTCTATTTTCTGATCGTCGTGTCGGTCGGCGGTCTCGGCAGCGTGCTCGGGGTCTATTGCGCTTCGCTCATCCTCGGCGTGCTCAACTTCGTGCTCACGTTCTATCTGCCGAAGGGCGGCACGATCTTCATTTACGCGCTGACCATTCTCATCCTGCTGGTGCGGCCGCAGGGACTTTTGGGAAGGAAGGAGCCGTGAGCGACGCGCTCTCTGCCGCGGGCGCAGCTTGCGTCTCCGGGCCGAGCGAAAATCCGGCGGTGCGCCGGCTGAGGCGGCGTCATCATCTGCGCTGGTGGGAGGCGCTGCCCTGGATCATCGCGATCGCCTACTATTTCGCGTTTCCCGATTATCTCAGCTTCGGCGCCGATCTCCTCATCAGCATTCTGTTCGCGCTGTCGCTCGACCTGGCGCTGGGCTACGCCGGCATTGTCACGCTCGGCCATGCGGCGTTCTTCGGCACCGGCGCCTACACGGTCGGCATGCTCGCCTATTACGGGGTGTGGAACGAGCCGATCACGGAACTCATCCTGGGCGCATCGGCGGCGGCGGCGGTCGGTCTGTTGTCCGGCGTCGTGCTGTTGCGCACCACCGGCCTGACGCTGTTGATGCTGACGCTGTGCACCATGGCGCTGTTGGAACAGGCCGCCAATATGGCGCACGCCGTCACCGGCGGCTTCGACGGCCTGCCGAGCCTCACCATCGGACCGGTGTTCGGCGCGTTCGAGTTCAATCCGCTTTACTACGATACGCAATATCTGTTCAGCCTGGGCGTGCTGTTCGTGTGTTTTGTCTTCATGCGCACGCTGGTCTATTCGCCGTTCGGCGAGAGCCTCACCGGCATCCGCGAGAACGTGCTGCGCATGCATGCGGTCGGCGCGCCGGTGCGGTGGCGGCTGATCGTCTGCTACTGCATCTCGGCGGCGCTCGCCGGGATCGCCGGCGGGCTGTGGGCGCAGACCAACGCCTATGTCAATTTGAGCGCGCTCGATCTTGACCGCGCCGCCACCGTGCTCATCATTCTCATTCTCGGCGGTTACGGCCGGCTGTACGGCGCCTTCATCGGCGCCGTCGTCTACTTGGCGCTGGAGCACTTTCTCGCCCAAGTCTATCCAACCGCCTGGCAGCTCGGTCTCGGGCTGCTGTTGGTCGCGGTCGCGCTGTTCGCGCGCAACGGCATTCTCGGCCTCGGCGACACGCTGCTGCAGCGGCTCAAGGCGCGGCGGGCGGGGCCATGAGCGAGGTGCGCCTGGAGACGCGATCGCTGACGCGCCATTTCGGCGCGCTCCTGGCCGTGCAGGAGATCGACTTCAAGCTCGAGGTCGGCGCGCGTCATGCCCTGATCGGCCCCAACGGCGCCGGCAAGACCACCTTCATCAATCTTTTGACCGGCGTGCTGGCGCCGACCGGCGGCCGCGTGCTGCTTGCCGGCAAGGACATTACCGCCGCCGCGCAGGCCGAACGGGTCAAGCTCGGCATCGCCCGGACCTTCCAGATCAACCGGCTGTTCCGCGGCCTTTCGGTGCTGGAAAACGTCTACATCTCGGTCGCCGAGCGGGTCGGCGCGGCCTCCGGCATGTGGGCTCCGGCCGGCAGCCGCCGCGACGTGATCGAGGAGTCGATGCAGCTTCTCGACATGCTCAAGCTCGCCGGCCATGCGCGCCACCGCGTCTCCGAACTTCCCTACGGCCGCCAGCGGCTGATCGAATTCGCCATCGCACTGGGGCTCAAGCCGCAAGTGCTGCTGCTCGACGAGCCGGCCGCCGGCGTGCCGAGCGCGGAGAACCACATCATCCTCGACGCCATCGAGCGCCTGCCGCGCGACATCGCGGTGCTGATCATCGAGCACGACATGGACGTGGTGTTCCGCTTCGCCCAGCGCGTCACGGTGATGGTCGGCGGCGCGGTGTTCGCCGAAGGCACGCCGAAGGAGATCGAGGCGAATCCCGAGGTGCGCGCGGTCTATCTCGGCCAGGCCGCGGCCGGCGAACGGAGCCGCCATGCCTAGCGCGCTCGAACTGCGGGGAGTGTCGGCCGGCTACGGCGAGACCGTCGTGCTTGAGGACATCGACTTGCAACTGGCGCCGGGCGAGTGCGTCAGCGTGATCGGCCGCAACGGCGTCGGCAAGACCACGCTGCTCGCCACCGTCATGGGCCACACCACGCTGCATTCCGGCGAGGTGGCGTTGAACGGCAACAGCCTCAACGGCGTGCCGTGCTTTCGCCGGGCGCTGGCCGGCATCGGCTTCGTGCCGCAGGAACGCGAAATCTTCCCCTCGCTTTCGGTGCGCGAAAACCTCGATATTGCCGCCCGCGCCGGACATTGGGACCACGCGCGCGTCTTCGAGCTGTTCCCGCGGTTGCGCGAACGGCTCGACAACATGGGCAATCAGCTGTCGGGCGGCGAGCAGCAGATGCTGTCGATCGCGCGCGCGCTGCTCACCAATCCCAGCGTTCTGCTGATGGACGAGCCGACCGAAGGGCTCGCGCCGGTGCTGGTCGAAGCGCTCGCGGCGGTACTGTTCAAATTGCGCACCGACGGCGCGCTGTCGATCATCCTGGTCGAACAGAACAGCCGCGTGGCGCTGACGTTTTCGCCGCGGACCATCGTTCTCGACAAGGGCCGGGTCGTTTATGACGGCGAATCGGACCCGCTGCACGCCGATCCGGACCGATTGGCAACACTGATCGGCATCGTCGAATAGCGCGCGCGAAATCGGGATTCGCGGTCGTTCAATGCGCGTCCGTGTACTTCGCCCACCACGCCAGTTCGAAGCTGAAGCCGTATTTTGCGTCGGCGAATGATACCGCCGCCGGCAATTGCCCATGGACGCCTTCCACCGCGGCTTTCAAGACGAAGTTTTTATCGGCCCAATAAACGTCGATCCTGTTCTTGTAGAAGTGCGCTTCGAGGTAGCCTTGGCCGTCGGGCAGTGCATAGATCTGGTGCACCTCGCCGCTCTCGCCCTCGGCGGCAAACGCGCGGCAGGTCATGGTCTGATCGTCCTTGGTCAGGCCTAGAATCTCGGTGATGATCGGCGTGACCGTGATCTCCCTGCCTTGGTCGGCGATCCAGCCGTCGATCTTCTTAAGCTGCGCCGCGGACAGCGTCACCGACGGCGCGGGCGGCGGTTGCGAAGGTGCGGCGGGCGCGGGCGGCTGCGGCGCTTGCGCGAAGCCCGGCGAAGCCAAAAACGAAAAAGCCATCAGCGCGGCGAGGAAGCCGAGGCAGATAGGCAAGCGCGGACTGTATGTCATTTTGGTGCTGCGGCGCGATGGGCGGGACTTACGCATGCGCCTTGCGCTGCGGGTCGATGATTTTTTCCAGTTTGCCGAGCACGTGCATGCACGGCAACAGCTGGGCGAGGCTGGCGTTAGGCTCGCGCTTCTCCCTGATCGCGGCGATGAATTCGCGATCCTCGAGCTCGATGCCGTCCATCGACACGTCGACCTTGGAGACGTCGATCTTGTTGTCCTTGCCGTCGCTTAGGTCGTCGTAGAACGCCTTGTAGGTGCCGTTGTCGCAGATGTAGCGGAAGAACGAGCCGAGCGGCCCGTCATTGTTGAACGACAGCGATAGCGTCAGCACCGCGCCGGACGGCGTCCTGGCGACGATGCCCATGTCCATCGCGATATTGAGCTGCGGATGAATCGGCCCCTGCACGGCGTAGCAGTCGGATATGGTCTCGCCGGCCTGATACTGGAACAGGTCGATGGTATGGGCGGCGTGATGCCAGAGCAGATGGTCGGTCCAGCTGCGCGGCTGGCCGGCCGCGTTCATGTTCTTGCGCCGGAAGAAATAGGTCTGCACGTCCATCTGCTGGATTTTCAATTCGCCCTTTTCGATGCGCTTGTGCACCCATTGATGACTGGGATTGAAGCGCCGCACGTGGCCGCCCATGGCGACGACGCCGGTCTCCTTGGCGATCTTGACCAGCGCCTCGGCGTCCTCGACCGAGTCGGTGACCGGGATCTCGACCAGCACATGCTTGCCGGCGCGCATCACCTGCTCGCCCTGGCGGAAATGCATCTTGGTCGGCGTGGTGAGGATCACGGCGTCGGCGCGCTTGATGCCCTCCGACAATTCGCCGGTGAAATGCGCGATGCCGTATTTCTTCGCCACCGCCGCCGTGGAATCCTGGTTGCCGCCGACCAGCGAGGTGACCTCGACGTCGGGGATGCGCTTTAACGCATCGAGATGCTTCTGGCCGAACGCGCCCTGCCCAGCTACGCAAATCTTCATTGTTGACCTCTTGTAGGGTGGGCTGAGCAAAGCGAAGCCCACGCGAAACTAAACCTGGCGGTACCGGTGGGCACGACGCTGACGCGTCTTTGCCCACCCTACGATAATCCTGCTCCTCGCAACGACGCGTTAGCTTCTTTTCCGCTGAACCTTCGCCCGCGCCGCCGCGCGCTTGTGCTTGACCGCGTGTCTTGCCGGCTTGCGGCCGGACGCCTTGGCGCGGTTTTCCAGGATAATGTGGCCGACCGCGGTGTTCGATGCCGGCACGGTGTAGAAGCGATAGACCTCGTCGACCTTGTCGTCGAGCGCACCGCGCATGACGAGCCACATCACCATTTCGATGCCCTCGGCGCCGGCCTCGCGCATGTAGTCGAGATGCGGAATCTTGACCAACTTCTGCGGATCCTTCGATAGATTGTCGAGGAAGTTCTTGTCCCATTTGCTGTTGATGAGCCCGGCGCGCGGGCCCGAAATCTGGTGCGACAGGCCGCCGGTGCCGAAGATCACCACGCGCAGATCGTCGGGATAGGATTCCACCGCCTTCTTGATGGCGCGGCCGAGCATGAAGCAACGATGTCCAGTGGGCGGCGGATACATCACCACGTTGACCGCGAGCGGAACGACCGGGCACGGCCAATGCCCCTCTTTCGGAATTTTGCCGAACAAGAGGTTCATCGGCACGGTCATGCCATGATCGACGTCCATCTTGTTGCAGATGGTGAGATCGAATTCGTCGAGGATGACCGACTGCGCGATATGCGAGGCAAGCGCCGGGTGGCCCTCGACCACCGGCACCGGCCGTGGTCCCCAGCCTTCGTCGGCCGGCGGAAATTCCGCGGCGCAGCCGAGCGCGAAGGTCGGGATCATCTCTACCGAAAACGCCGAGGCGTGGTCGTTATAGACGATGATGGCGACATCGGGCTTGGTTTCGCGCATCCATTCTTGCGATTTCTCGAAGCCCGAGAACACCCGTTTCCAATACGGCTCCTCGGTCTTGTTATTGTCGATCGCCGCGCCGATGGCGGGCACATGCGACGAACCTATTCCTGCGATGATCCTGGCCACGGCGTCACTTCCGTTTTGCTGATTTGGATTTGGTCTTGCCGGCTTTGGCTTTGGCCTTTGGCTTGGCCGCCGCTTTGGCTTTCACTTTTTTGACAGCCGCCTTCTTGCCGCCATCCGCCGACAGAAACTTCGACGGCCTATTCTTGCCCGAGCGCGAGCGGTTGCCCTCGACCGAACGGCCGCCGCCGAGCATCATGTCGGCGTAATCCTGCTGCGTCGCGCCGGTCATCACCGCGGCGAGATGCTGGAACGAATGCCCGTCGGTGGCGCCAAGCTTGGCGGTGAAATAGATATTGCCGCCAAGCTCCAGCATACGGTTGTAGTCGCGCTTGAGCACGGCATCGGTCTGCTCGGGGGTGAGCTTGAACTTCTTGAGATATTCCGCCTCGTTGGCCTTGAACGCCTTGCGGTTCGCGTCCTGCATCAGCGACATGCAGAACATGTTGATGCCGAAGCCTTCGCGGGACCGTTCGGCGTCGAACACAAAAGTGCCTGGGATATCGTCGTAATCATGCTGTTCGCGGGCCATTGATCTCTCCCGTTCGGGCGTAGCTCCCGTTTGCTTTGACATATATAGCACAGCGTCCGTTGGCAACTTGAGCCGTCGGCCGCCGCCGCGGCTCAATTTGGCGGCTTGGTGCCCAGCAATTTCAACTCAAAATCCCGCGCCGTCGATTTATCGCCGTCGAGGCCGCGAACGCCGAACAGCTTGATGCCCTTGCCAATCTCGGCCTGGACGACGATCACCGGCACGGGCTTCTCGCCTGCTTTGGTCAAATAAGCGTATTGCGGAATGGTGACGTCCATCGGCTTGCCGAAATAAGTGCCGTAGGCCTTGAGCACAAAGACGGCATTCCCCGCGGCGACGTCTTCGTCGGTCGCGGGCCGGCCGGAAACAAAGCCTTTGGTCGGCAATGGCGGCCAATTCACCGGGGCCGTTTGTGCCGAAGCGGCCGCTGCCACGCCAAACGCCAACAGAAAGGCTGCGATTCGTACAAACATTGGAATTGGTCTAGCTCCAATAAAGCCGCATCGGATTGTCGACCAACAGCGCCCGCTGCGCTGCCGCCGTCACCGCAATCTTCGGGATGGTATCGACCAGCACACCGTCATCCGGCGCTTCCTTCGGCATGTTGGGATGCGGCCAATCGGTGCCCCAGATCACCCGGTCGGGGAAACGCTCGACGATGGCGCGCGCGAATGGCGCCACGTCGTCATAGGGCGGCCCCGCCACCGTGAAGCGCTCCGGGCACGTCACTTTCGTGATCCAGGTCTTGTTGGCATCGAGCGCCTTGAGCCAGTTCTGGAAGTGCTTGCCGTCGACGCCTTCCCGCACGTTCGGGCAGGCCATGTGGTCGAACACCAGCGTGGTCGGCAGCGATTTCAGAAACGGGCCCATTTCGTCGAGATCGGCGTGCTCGAAATAGATGACAATGTGCCAGCCGAGCCTGGCGATGCGTGCAGCAATGCGCTGCATCACGTCCTTCGGCGTCGAATCGACCAGCCGCTTGATGAAATTGAAGCGGACACCCTTCACGCCGGCCTTGTCGAGGTCGTTGAGCTCGGCATCGGTGATTTCCTCGCCGACGAAGGCTATGCCCTTGGCTTTGCCGTTGGAATGAACCAGCGCATCGACCAACGCGCGATTGTCGGTGTCATGGCAGGTCGCCTGGACGATCACGTTCTTGTCGAAGCCTAAGAAATCGCGCAGCGCGAACAGCTTTTCCTTCGGCGCATCGCAGGGCGTGTATTTGCGCTTCGGCGCAAATGGAAACACCGCTTCCGGCCCGAACACGTGACAATGCGAATCGACCGCGCCCGGCGGCGGCCTGAATTTCGGCTTCGACGGATTGGGGTGGAAGGGAATGTAGCCAGGCGACATCGGCACGCTAATTTCTCCACTCGTCATTCCGGGGCGCGCTGAAAGCGCGAGCCCGGAATCCATAATCACGGTCGTTTAAAGTATGCATCGTCGGACACATTTCCTAATCACTGGGGCTATGGATTCCGGGTTCCTCGCTGCGCTCGGCCCCGGAATGACGGCTACACTTTCTCCAGCGCCAACGACACGCCCTGGCCGACGCCGACGCACATGGTGGCGAGCGCGCGTTTGCCGCCGCGCTTTTCCAGGCCGTGCACCGCGGTCAGCGTCAGGCGTGCGCCCGACATTCCGAGCGGATGGCCGAGCGCAATCGCGCCGCCATGCGGATTGACATAATCGGCGTCGTCGGCGACGCCGAGCTGGCGCAGGCAGGCGAGCCCCTGCGCGGCGAAGGCTTCGTTGATCTCGATCAGGTCGAAGTCGGAAATCTTCAAGCCCAGCCGCTCCATCAGCTTCCTGGTCGACGGCACCGGGCCGATGCCCATGATGCGTGGCGGCACCGCGGCCGAGGCCATGCCGAGCACGCGGGCGCGCGGGGTCAGGCCATGCGCCTTGGCAGCGTCCTCGCTCGCAAGAATAATGGCGGCGGCGCCGTCATTGATGCCCGAAGCGTTGCCGGCGGTGATGGTCCCGGGACTGCGCACGATCGGCTTGAGCTTCGCCAAGTTCTCCAGCGTCGTCTCCGGCCGCGGATGCTCGTCTTTGTCGACCGTGACCGGACCGGCTTTGCCGCCCGGCGCCGCGACCGGCACGATCTCTTCGGCAAAATAGCCGGCTGCTTGCGCCTTTGCGGCGCGTTGCTGCGATCGCAATGCGAAGGCATCCTGATCGGCGCGGGTAACCTGAAATTCCTCGGCGACGTTCTCGGCGGTCTCGGCCATGGAGTCGACGCCGTATTGCCCTTTCAGCGCCGGATTGACGAAGCGCCACCCCAGCGTGGTGTCGTAGATTTCCGCCGCGCGCGAGAAGGCTTCGCCGGCCTTGGCCATGACGAACGGCGCCCGCGTCATCGACTCGACGCCGCCGGCGATGGCGAAATCCATCTCGCTGCAACGGATGGCACGGGCGGCGTCACCGACCGCGTTGAGCCCCGAGGCGCACAGCCGGTTGACGGTAATGCCGGGGATGGAATCGGGAAGGCCGGCGAGCAAGAGTGCCATGCGCGCGACATTGCGATTGTCCTCGCCGGACTGGTTGGCGCAGCCGAAGAACACGTCGTCGAGCCGCGACCAGTCGGCCTTGGCGTTGCGCGCGACCAGCGCCTTGATCGGCACCGCGGCGAGGTCGTCGGTGCGCACATTGGCGAGCGCGCCGCCGTAGCGGCCGATCGGGGTGCGCGCGGCATCGCAAATAAAGACGTCCCGCATCGGCTTCTTCTCCACCGCTCATCCCCGCGAAAGCGGGGATCCAGCGGCGATTTTTCGACCTTCGAGCGATCCACCTGGATTCCCGCTTTCGCGGCAGTGAGCGGCCCTTTAAGCCCAGGCTATTTACGGGCCGCGGCGGAACGGGTCAAATGGCGGCAATGACGAGGTTGCCAACCGAATTTGCCGATTTGCCGCCGACCTTGAAGGCCGAGCGGCACGGCGCGGTCGCGGTGCTGCGGCTCAATCGGCCGGCCAAGCGCAATGCGCTCGACGACGGCATGGTGCGCGGCGTCGGTACCTTCTTCGACGGCCTGCCGGACGATATCCGCAGCGTCGTCGTTGCCGGCGAGGGCGAGCATTTCAGCGCCGGGCTCGATCTCACCGAGCTCACCGAGCGCGACATTTACGCCGGCGTCGAGCATTCGCGGAGCTGGCATCGTGCCTTCGAGGCGATCGAGTTCGGCAAAGTGCCGGTGGTCGCCGTGCTGCATGGCGCCGTGGTCGGCGGCGGTCTGGAGATCGCCGCCGCGGCGCATATCCGGGTGGCGGAACGCTCGGCCTTTTATGCCTTGCCGGAGACGAGCCGCGGCATTTTTGTCGGCGGCGGCGGTTCGGTGCGGCTGCCGCCCTTGATCGGGACCGCGCGCATGATGGACATGATGCTGACCGGCCGCACGCTCTCCGCCGAAGAGGGGCAGCTCATCGGGCTGACGCAATATCTGGTCGACGAGGGCGCCGGCTTCAGCAAAGCCATGGAGCTGGCCCATCGCATCGCCGGCAATGCGCCGTTCACCAATTTCGCCGTCATGCACATGCTGCCGCGCATTGCGCGCAGCGATCCGGCCACCGGCTTCGCCACCGAGGCGCTGACATCGGCGATCGCGCAGGGCGAGCCCGAGGCGAAAGCGCGGCTCAAGGCCTTTCTGGAAAAACGCGCGCCGAAAGTGACGCGCAGCTGACACGGGAAGCGCGATGGCTGGCGCATCGGCAAAGACCCTTCCTGCACAAAACCGGCCGCCGCTGCGGCCGGTGAAGCTCGGGCCGCCGGATGTCGTCGTCGAACGCCGCGGCGACGGTGCGATCGTGCTGCGCTCGCCGCATCCGCTGCCGCCGCATCCGCAAAAACTCACCGAGCGGCTGATGTATTGGGCGAAGGCGGCGCCGGAGCGCATCTTCCTGGCGCAGCGCGACGCGGCCGGCACCTGGCGCACGTTGACTTATGCGGACACGCTGACCGGGGTTCAATCGATCGCGGCGGCACTGCTGCAACGCGACCTGTCACCGGAGCGGCCGCTCGCTATTCTCTCCGGCAACGACATCGAGCATGCGCTCTTTGCACTCGCCGCCATGCATGTCGGCATTCCTTATGCGCCGATCTCGGTGCCCTATTCGCTGCTGTCGACCGATTTCGGCAAGCTCAAAGCCATCATGCAGCAATTGTCGCCGGGGCTTGTCTTTGCCGCGACCGGCACCGCGTTTGCGCGCGCCATCGCCGCCGCCGTGCCGCAGGACGCCGAGATCGTCGTCACTGCGCCGCCGCCGCCCGGCCGGCGCGCCACGCTGTTTTCAGAACTCATCGCCGCCGCGCCGTCGGCCGCGGTCGCGGTCGCGGCGGCGTATGCCAAAGTCGGCCCAGGAACGATCGCGAAAATCCTCTTCACCTCCGGCTCGACCGGGCAGCCGAAGGGCGTCATCAACACGCAGCTCATGCTCTGCGCCAACCAGGCGATGATCCGCGCCGGGCTCGCTTTTCTCGCCGATGAGCCGCCGGTCATCGTCGACTGGCTGCCGTGGAATCATACCTTCGGCAGCAACCACAATTTCGGCCTGGTGCTCGACAATGGCGGCTCGCTGTATATCGACGAGGGCAAACCGCTGCCCGGCGCCATCGAAGCGACGGTGCGCAACCTGCGCGACATCGCGCCGACGATCTATTTCAACGTGCCGAAGGGCTTCGAGATGCTGCTGCCCTATCTCGCCGCCGAGCAGGCTTTGCGCGAGAGGTTTTTCAGCCGGCTCAAGGTCATGTTCTATGCCGGCGCTGCGCTGGCGCAGCACGTGCTCGACGCCTACGAAGAGCTTGCGCTCAAGACCACTGGCGAGCGCATTCTCTTCATCTCCAGTCTCGGCTCGACCGAAACCGCGCCGGCGGCGCTGGCCTGTTCCTGGGAGGCCGAGCGCGCCGGCAATATCGGCCTGCCGCTGCCGGGCGTCGACCTTAAACTGGTGCCGAACGAAGGCAAGCTCGAAGCGCGGCTGAAAGGCGCCAACATCACGCCCGGCTATTGGCGCGCGCCGCAATTGACCGCGGCGGCGTTCGACGACGAGGGCTTTTACCGGATCGGCGATGCCTTGAAATTCGACGATCCGGACGATCCGGCCAAGGGCCTGCTGTTCGACGGCCGGCTTGCCGAGGATTTCAAGCTCGCGACCGGCACCTGGGTCAGTGCCGGGCCGCTGCGCGCGGCGTTCATCGCGCATTTTGCTCCGCTCGCGCGCGACGTGGTCTTCGCCGGCCCCGACCGCGACGAAGTCACGGCGCTGGTGTTCCCCGATCTCGACGCCTGCCGCAAAGCCGCGCCCGGCGCCGCCGCGGACGCTCCGCCGCGATCCCTGCTGGCCGATCCGGATGTGACAGCGGAGTTCGCGCGCCGGCTCGATGCATTTTTCGCCGCGGCCAGCGGCACCTCGAGCCGCGTCACCCGCATGATCGTGCTACACGAGCCGCCGTCGCTCGATCTCGGCGAGATGACCGACAAAGGCTCGATCAATCAGCGCGCAGTGCTGGCCAATCGCGCGTCATTGGTCGAAGAGCTTTACGCCGACACGCCGCCGACTCACGTTGTTGTCGCCGGCGCCAGGCAAACCGAACGGGTGGATTGAGATGGATATTCGTGGACATGCCGCCATCGTGACCGGCGGCGCCTCCGGGCTCGGCGCCGCGACCGCACGCATGCTGGCGGAGGCCGGCGCCAAGGTCGCGATCTTCGACGTCAATCACAAGGCGGCCGCCGAAGTGGCGATCGACGTCAACGGTCTGTCGGTGGCCTGCGACGTCACCGATAGCGACGCAACCGAAAAAGCCGTCGCCGCGGCGGCCAAAGACCATGGCCCGGCGCGGATTATCATCAACTGCGCCGGCGTCGGCCCGGCCAAGCGCATCGTCGGCCGCGATGGGCCGATGCCGCTCGCCGAGTTCGCCCGCGTCATCGAGATCAATCTGATCGGCACGTTCAACGTGTTGCGGCTCACCGCCGCCGCAATGCAGCCGCTCGACCCGCTGCAGGACGGCGAGCGCGGCATCATCGTCTGCACCGCCTCGGTCGCCGCCTATGAGGGCCAGATCGGCCAGGCTGCCTATGCCGCCTCGAAAGGCGGCGTCGTCGGGCTCGTGCTGCCGGCGGCGCGCGAATTCGCCCAGTTCGGCATCCGCGTCAATGCGGTGGCGCCCGGAATTTTCTCCACCCCGATGCTGCATGCGTTGCCGGAAGCGGCGCAGCAGAGTCTTGCGGTCTCAGTGCCGTTTCCGAAGCTGCTGGGCCAGCCGAGCCAATATGCGGCGCTGGTGCGCCACATGATCGAAAACCGCTATCTCAACGGCACGGTGATCCGGCTCGACGGCGCGCTGCGGATGGCGCCAAGGTAGAGGACAGAGGACGGACGACCGAGGACAGATTAAGAAAAAGACTCGCCTAAAACATGCTTCGCCTATAGCCGTTTTAACCGTCATCCGTCCTCTGTCGTCTGTCGTCCCATCTGATGCTTACAAACACCCGCAAAACTCGAATAGAATGGGGCGACTGCGACCCCGCCGGCATCATCTTCTACCCGCGCTATTTCGCGATGTTCGACACCTCGACCACGCACCTCATCGAACGCGCCACCGGCATGAACAAGATCGAGTACCTCGAGGCCTATGCGATTGCCGGTCATCCGGTGGTTGAGACACGGGCGAAATTTCGGCTGCCCACCCGGTTCGGCGACGAGGTCTCGATCGAGAGCGCGGTGGTTGCCTGCGGCCGGTCGAGCTTCAAGATCGAGCACCGCCTCTCTCACGCCGGCGCGCTTGCGGTCGAGGGCACCGAGACGCGGGTCTGGGTGGGACGCGACCCCGCCGATCCCACGCGGCTGAAATCGCGAGCCATGCCGCCCGAGCTGGTCGCCCGGCTGACGCAGGGCGTTTGATGTTGGCGCTGTTTCCAGCGAGCGCAAAACTGCGCTAGAAGCCTAGCCGCCACAAGGAAGGAAACCCCATGTCCATGCGCGTCGATGCCTACACCCATTTTTTCCCGGAACAATTCTTCACCAAGCTCAACGAAGTCGCCGGCGACTATAAGGACATGGGCAAGCGCATCCGCTCGTTGCCGGCGCTGTTCGACCTCAACGTGCGCAAGAAGATCGTCGACGGCCATAAGGATTACCAGCAGATCCTGTCCTATCCGCAGCCGCCGATCGAGCGCTTCGCCAAGACGCCGCAAGACGCCAACGAATTCTGCCGCATCATCAACGACGGCTTCGCCGAATTGATCGCCAAGGAGAAAGATCACTTCCCCGGCTGGGTGGCGCAGGTTTCGCTCGCCGCGCCGGACGCCGGCGTCGGCGAAGCGGAACGCGCCATGAAGATGGGCGCGCTCGGCGTGCAGATCTACACCAACGTCGCCGGCAAGCCGCTCGACCGGCCCGAATTCGCGCCATTCTGGAAAAAGATGAACGAGCTTGGCGCGCCGATCTGGCTGCATCCGGCGCGCGGCGCCGAGACGCCGGATTATCCGGAATACGAGAAGAAATCGCTCTACGAGATCTGGTGGACCATCGGCTGGTCCTATGAGACCGCCTGCACCATGCTGCGGCTGGTCTATTCCAAGATTATGGACACCCATCCCAACCTGAAGATCATCACCCATCATTTCGCCGGCATCGTGCCGATGCTGGAAGGCCGGCTCGGGCCGGGCAACGACGTGATGGGCAACCGCACCACCGACGAGGATTATGTCGGCCTGCGCAAGAGCCTGAAAAAACGGCCGCTCGATTATTTCAAGAACGACTTCTGGGCCGACACCGCCGCCTTCACCGCCGAGCCGGCGACCAAATGCGGCATGGAGTTCTTTCCCATCGACAAGATCGTGTTCGCATCCGATTGCCCGTTCGATCCGGAAGGCGGCACCATGTTCCCGCGCGAGACCCTGCGCATCCTCGACAAGCTGAACATGGACAAGGCGACGAGCGACAAGGTCTTCTACAAGAATCTCGAAGCGGTCACCGGCAAGAAACTGGTGAAATAGGCGGCATGGTTGCGTTCGTCCCCGCGCAAGCGGGGACCCAGTCCCTTACATGAAAAAACTGGATTCCCGCTTGCGCGGGAATGACCGGGACTGCCGGCGGCCTTACCTCAAGCGCTAACCGCGGAGAGCGTGCGCGCCAGCGCCACGGGAAGCTCGCGCGGCGTATCGGCCACGACGACGCCGGCCTTTTCCAGCGCGGCACGCTTCGATCCATAGCTGCCGGCATTGCCGGTGACGATGGCGCCGGCATGGCCCATTTTCTTGCCCGGCGGCGAGGCTCGCCCGGCGATGAAGGCGACCACCGGCTTCGTCATGCCGGCGGCATATTCCGCCGCGCTCTCTTCCATGGCGCCGCCGATCTCGCCGACCAGGACCACCGCCTCGGTCCGCTCGTCCTTGTCGAGCGCGATCAGGGCGTCGCGCGTCGTCGTCCCGATCATCGGATCGCCGCCGATGCCGATGAAGGCCGATTGCCCGATGCCGGCGCGGGTCAGGTTGAGGCAAACCAGCGTGCCGAGACTGCCGCTGCGCGAGACGACGCCGACCGAGCCGGGCCGGAAAACGTTCGGATTATGGCCCGGCATGATGCCGACAAAACCCTCCCCCGGCGTCACCAGCCCCGCGGTGTTCGGCCCGACGATGTGCGTGCTGGCGCGGCGCGCCGCGAGCAGCACCGCCATCACGTCCTGCGCCGGAATGTGCTCGGTGAGCATGACCAGGAGCTTGACGCCCGCGACGATGGCTTCGAGCGCCGCCGGCTTGGCGAGCGCCGGCGGAATGAACATGACGGCGGTGTCATAAGGCGCTTTCGTCATCGCCTCGGCCGCCGAGGCGAACACCGGCACGCCGATATGGGCCTCGCCGGCGCGCTTCGGATTGACGCCGGCGACGACGCGCGTGCCGCACGCGATCATCTTCTCGGTCCAGAATGTGCCCTGCTTGCCGGTGATGCCGGACACCAGCACCCGATGGGCTTTTCGGTGGATGATCATCGCGCCGCGTCCACTGCCGCCTGCACGGCATCCTCCATGAAATCGTAGGGTTCGATGCCAAGGCGCTCGCGCACGAGCTTCACCGCTTCGTCCTCGCCGGTGCCGTGAATCGAGAAGAACACCGGGATCTTGGGCTGGAGCTTCTCCCAGGCCTTGACCACGCCGTCGGCCATCACGTCAGTGCGGGCAAAGGCGCCGCAAAAATTGATCACCAGGCTTTTGACGTTGGACGCCGACAGCACCAGCCCAAGCGCGACTTCCGACTTGGTATAAGCTTCGCCGCCGATTTCCAGAAAGTTCGTCGGCCTACCGCCGCAATGGGCGATGACGTCCATGGTGGTCATGGTCAGGCCGGCGCCGTTGGCGAGCACGCCGACATTGCCGTCGAGCTCGATGAATTTCAGCCCGGCCTCGGCGCCGCGGCGCTCCAGCGCGGTGAGCTTTTCGGCGGCGCCTTCGCCGGCGAGATCGCCTTGGCGAAACAGCGCCGCATCGTCGAGCGTGAGCTTGCAGTCGAGCGCGACGACGCGGCCGTCTTTGAGCAGCGCCAGCGGATTGATCTCGATCAGTTCGGCATCGCGGGCGCGATAGATCGCATAGAGCGACTTCAGGATAGCGGTGATTTTCGTCTCCGCCTCGCCGAGACCGAGTCCGCCGAGCATGGCGCGTGCGGCGGCCTCGTCGAAATCCTGGTCGATGTCGAGGCTGTGGCGCCGCAGCGCATCGGGCCGCGCCGCCGCGACTTCCTCGATCTCCATGCCGCCCTCGGTGGAGAACAGAATGAGCGGCGCCCGCGCGGCAAAGTCGGTGAGCACCGCGGCATAGAATTCGCGGGCGATCTCGGCGCGCTCTTCGACCAGCACTTTCTCGACGCAATAGCCGTCGATGTCCATGCCGAGGATCGCCTGCGCCGCGGCGAAGGCCTCGGCTGCGCTGTCGGCTTTGCGAATGCCGCCGGCCTTGCCGCGCTTGCCTGTCGGCACCTGTGCCTTGACCACGCAAGCGCCGATCTCGGCGAAGGCGGCCTTGGCCTCGTCCGCGGTGCGGCAGAGCTTGCCGCGCGGCACCGCGATTGACGCCGGGACCAGCACCTTCGCCTTGGCGACGTGCTCCTCGAAATTCATCACTGCCCCGCTGTCAGATTTGTTGAAGCACGATCTTTTCGGAAAGCCGGTTTCCACTTTTCCGGATCATGCTTCAGCGCCCGTATTTGGCCCAATGCGGGCCGAACAGCTCGTCCTCGCTCGGCTTGTCCTCGGGGATCACGGTGACAAGGTGCGTGATGTTCAGGAAATGCTTGTAGCTCAGGTTCTCCGAAATGCTGTTCTTTTGCCACGAGCCGCAGCCCATGGAGAGCGTGAAGCCGAGACCGGAGTCGAAGCCGCCGCCATTGCCGAAAGTGTGGGCGAAGTTCACCAGCACCCGCACGACATCGAGATCCTCGGCCAGTTCCCGGGCATGCGCCATGTCCTTGGTGTGGATGCCGCAGGAATGGCCCTTGCCCTGATAGTCGAGCACGGTTCGGACTCGTTCCTTGGCAGCGGCGAAATCCTTGACGCGATAGACGGTGAGCACCAGCGAGAGCTTCTCGCCGGAGAATGGGTGCTCTTTGCCGACGCCGGAGTCCTCGACCATGAAAAAATCGGCGCGCGACGCCTGCTCCGGCAGTCCGAAGGCGGGCGCGAGAATCTCAGGACCGCGCGCGATCAGATGCCGGTTGAGCTTGCCGTTGTGCCACAGCGCCTGCTGGATCGCAGCCTTTTCCTTGGCCGTGCACAGATAGCCGCCGCCGTCCTTGAGCGCCGCGATCGCCTTGTCGTAGATGGAATCGAGAATGATCACGGAATTCTCGGACGAGCACGAGGTCGAATTGTCGAAGATCTTCGAGGCGCGGATCTTGCGCGCCGCGTCGGCGAGGTCCGCGGTCTCGTCGATGATGACCGGGACGTTGCCGGCGCCGACGCCGATGGCCGGCGTGCCGCTCATCGCGGCGCGCCGCACATTGTCCTGCGAGCCGGTGACGACGACGAGATCGGCGGCCTTCATCAGCGCTTCGGTGGATTCCTTGGTGACCGGCGGCGGCAATATTTGCACGAGGTCGGGCGGCAGCCCGGCCTGCACCAAGGCGGCGCGCATATAATCCACCGTGCGCTTGGTGGTCTCGTAACCGAGCGGCGACGGCGCGATGACGACGGCATTGCGCGCCTTGATCGCCATCATCGCCTTGTTGACCGGCGTCGCGGCCGGATTGGTCGACGGCGTCAGCGCGGCAATGACGCCCATCGGCTTGGCGTATTTGACGATGCCCTTGGCCTTGTCTTCCTCGATGATGCCGACCGACTTGCCGCGCAAGAGATCGCGCAGCGTGCCAAAGGTCTTGCGCTGGTTCTTGACGATCTTGTCGGGCACGTTGCCGAGCCCGGTGTCGGCGACAGCGAGCGCGGCGAGCTCGCGGGCATGCTCCGGCTTATAGACCGACCAGGCCAGCGCACGGACCGCCTCGTCGGCGCGTGCCTGGCTGACGTCGCGGAAGCTTGCGAACGCCGCGCGCGCCCGCCGCATCACCTCGTCAATGACCGGCTTATGATGCGCCTCCGCCGGTGATTTCACTGCAACGTTCATCGTATCACATCCTCGATTATCAGCTCGCGGCCCGCTGCGGGCGCATATCCTCGCGGCGAATGCCCGCCACACGCACCGGCTTTTTCATGGCGTCGCGGCGGAACGGCTCGCCGAGCTCCTGATTGAGGATGACTTCGATGAAAGTCGTGACGCGCTTGTTCTGGGCTTCGCAGGCTTGGCGGATAGCGTCCGTCAACTCCTGCTGCGTGCGTACCGTTATGCCCTTCAGCCCGCAACCTTCAGCCATCTTGGCGAAGCTCAAATGCTTGTTGAGCTCGGTGCCGACGAAATTGTCGTCGAACCACAGGATCGAATTGCGCTTCTCGGCGCCCCATTGATAGTTGTGGAACACCACCATGGTGATGCCGGGCCATTCCTCGCGCCCGATCGAGCTCATCTCGTTCATGGAAATGCCGAAGGCGCCGTCGCCGGCGAAGCCGACGCACGGCGTACCCGGATTGCCGATCTTGGCGCCGATGATCGCGGGGAAGCCGTAGCCGCACGGCCCGAACAGACCCGGCGCCAGATATTTGCGGCCCTTCTCGAAGGTCGGATAGGCGTTGCCGATGGCGCAATTGTTGCCGATGTCGCTGGAGATGATGGCATCCTTCGGCAGTCCGGCCTGGATCGCGCGCCAGGCCTGCCGCGGCGTCATGCGGTCCGGTTCGCGCTTTTGCGCATCCGCGTTCCAGGTCGTGCCCGAATCGTCTTCTTCGTGGTCCATGCTAGAGAGTGTCTGCAGCCAGCGCGACTTGGTGGTGTGAATGAGCGCCTTGCGTGCTTCGCGGCCGGCGTCGCCGGCGGTCGGCGACAGCTGCGCCAGGAGCGCCTTGGCGACAAGCTTGGCATCGCCGCAGATGCCGACGGCGACCGGTTTGGTCAGCCCGATGCGGTCGGGATTGATGTCGACCTGGATGATTTTTGCGTCTTTCGGCCAATAATCGATGCCGTAGCCGGGCAAGGTCGAGAATGGATTGAGCCGGGTGCCGAGCGCGAGCACCACGTCGGCCTTGGCGATGAGCTCCATCGCCGCCTGCGAGCCGTTGTAGCCGAGCGGTCCGCAGGCCAGCCGGTGACTGCCGGGGAAACTATCGTTGTGCTGATAGTTGCTGCACACCGGCGCATCGAGTTTTTCGGCGAGCGCGGCGGTTTCGGCAACGGCATTGCCGAGGATCACGCCGGCGCCGGCCAGGATCGCCGGGAATTTCGCCGCCGATAGCAGCTTGGCGGCTTCCGTCACGGCGTGAGCGCCGCCGGCCGGCCGTTCGAATTCGACGATCGCCGGCAGATTGATGTCGACCACTTGCGTCCACAGATCGCGCGGGATGTTGATCTGCGCCGGCGCCGAAAGCCGTTTCGCCTTGGCTATGACGCGGTTCAAGACTTCGGCGACGCGAACCGGATCGCGCACCTCTTCCTGATAGCCGACCATATCGCGGAACAGCGCCATCTGCTCGACTTCCTGGAAGCCGCCCTGGCCGATGGTGCGGTTCGCCGCCTGCGGCGTCACCAACAGCATCGGCGTGTGGTTCCAATAGGCGGTCTTGATCGCGGTGACGAAATTGGTGATGCCGGGGCCGTTTTGCGCGATGACCATCGCCATTTTGCCGGTCGAGCGGGTATAGCCGTCGCAGATGATGCCGCCATTGCCCTCGTGCGCGACGTCCCAGAACGTGATGCCCGCGGCCGGGAACAGATCGGAGATCGGCATGAACGCCGAACCGATGATGCCGAAGACGTGCTCGATACCGTGCATCTGCAGCACTTTTACGAAAGCTTCTTCCGTCGTCATTTTCATCGTTTTCATCCTTGTGCGGTGCCGGCGTTCGCATCACGCCCGACTGAGATAAGAGTTAAGTTCTGCCCTGAAAAGTCTCGGCCAGCTCTTCGGCGGCGGCGCGCAGCGCCGGTAGATGCTCGCGTGCCATGCGGACGTTCATGCGCGCCTCCGGCGCCTGAATAGCGATCGCGGCGAGCATTTCGCCGTTGCGCCCCACAACCGGCACCGCCACGCAGACCACGCCGGCGAGATATTCCTCGCGGTCGAACGAGACCTGCTCTTTGCGGATCTGCTTGAGCTCCGCCTCCAGGAGCGCGCGCTCGGTGATGGTGCCGGCGGTAAAGCGGCGCAGCTCGAGGCTTTGCAACAGGCGCTGGCGGCGGCGACCCGGCAGGAGCGCCAGATGCAGCTTGCCGATCGCGCTGCAGTGCAGCGGCACACGCGAGCCGGCCGCAAAATGCAGGCGCAGCGGCCAATGCTCGGCCTCGACGCGGTCGAGATAGACGATCTCGCCGTTGAGGATGACACCGATATTGCAGGTTTCGTTCACCTGGTGGGCGAGCCGCCGCAACAGCGCGTGGCGGCCGGAATCGCGCATCGAGGCGCGCATCGTGCCGAAGGCAAGGTCAGTGAGGCGCGAGCCGACGGTCAGGCGCTTGCGCGCCGGCTCGCGCGCCAGATAGCCGGAACTGACCAGCCCGTCGACCAGGCGGTAGGCGGTCGCTTTCGGCAGCGACAGGGTCTCGATGACGCTGGCGACTTCGACCGCCACCGGAGAATGGGCGACGAGGTCGAGGATGGCGAAGGTGCGCGCCGTCGCCGTGGAAATCGTCTCGTGATCGACGCGGCGCATCGCGCCATCACGCGACGTCTCGCGGCGGAAGCTGTCGGCTATCGCTTGTGTGCTCATCGCTGCTCACCGGAAATGACAACCGCCGCCGCGCGGCGGCGCATGAGGAAGAGTTCGCGCAGCAGCGGATAGCTCAGCGCCAGCAGCGACGCCGCCATCAGCGGACCGCAGATCGGCCCGGTGAAAAAGGCGGTGACGTCGTTGTTGTTGGCGATCATGCTGCGCACGAAGGAGGTCTCGCCGATCGGTCCGAGAATGGCGCCAAGCACCATCGGCGAAATCGGAAACTTGAACTTTTCGAACAGATAGCCGAGCACGCCGAAGACGACGATCATCCAGACGTCCGACATGGTGTTGCGATTGGCATAGGCGCCGACCAGGCAGAACATCACCACGATCGCCGACAGCACGCCCTGCGGGATGGTCAGCACCTTGATCACGACCCTGATCCAAAGAAAACCAAGCAGGCACATGCCGAGCACGCTGGCGAACATCGAGGCGAGGATGGTGTAGACCATCAGCGAGGACGCCGGATCCTCGAACAACATCGGGCCCGGCTGCACGCCGTGCAGCAGAAAAGCGGCGAGGATGACGGCGGTGGCGCCGCTGCCGGGGAGGCCGAGCGTGAGCAGCGGCACCATGTGGCCGGCCACCGACGCGGTGGCGCCGATCTGCGGCGCGACGATCCCTTCCGGCAAACCGCTGCCGAGCTGCTGGCGGCGCCGGCCGTATTGCTTCTCGATCCCATAGGAAATGAAGGCGGTGATGGTGGCGCCGGCGCCCGGCACGATGCCGAGGATCGTCCCCAGCAGCGTGCTGCGCAACAGCGTGGCCTTGATGCCGAGAAGCTCGCGCCATTTCGGAAATTGGGTGCCGACGCTGGTCGTGGCGCCCTCGACCTTGTTCATGCGCAGGCCCTGGCCGATACGCGCCAGAAATCTCGCCGAGCCCATACATGCCGACCAGCACCTCGACCAGCTGTACGCCGTCGCGCAGGATCGGCACGCCGAAGGTGAAGCGGTCCGTGCCGTAGGTGCTGTCGATGCCGACGGTCGCGACCAGCAGACCGACGCACAGGCTGATCAGCGAATTGACCATGGATTTGCCGGCCAGCGCCACGACCGTGGTCAAGCCAAAGAACACCGCGGCGAAATAATCGGGCGAATCGAATTTCAGGGCGAGTTCGCTCATCGGCCCGGCGAGCGCCACCATCACGGCGGACGAAATCAGGCCCCCGATTAGCGCCGCGACCAGGGCCCAGCCCAGCGCCTTCGCCGGCTGGCCGCGTTTCGCCATGGTGTAGCCGTCCCACAGCATCGGCACATCCATGGGCTCGCCGGGGATGCGATACAAAATGGCGGTGAAGCAGCCGGCATAGGTGCCGGCAAAATAAATCGCCGTCAGCAGAATGACCGAAGGTTCGATCGGCATCTGATAGGTGAACGGCAGCGCCAGCACCACGCCCATGACGAGACCCAGGCCCGGCATGATCGATACCGCCATGCCGACGACGAGGCCGATCAGCAGCATCAAAAGATCAAACGGCTGCAGGACCTCCAGGAAGCCGTGCGCGAGATTGACGAGAATCACCACGTTGGCCTCAATGCACGCCCATCGCCGCCATCAGCGCGTAGGACAGGCGATCAAACGGTGCGACGCCGACCGGCAGCGCCACATAGACCACGCGCATGAACAGGAACATGAAGACGGTGCTGATCCCGACGCTGAGCAAGGCGAGCGGCAACGGCCGGCGGAATTCCCCGAGGATCATCAGCACCAAGCAAAATGCGATCGTCGCCAGAAAGAACCCGAGCACGGAAAGCAGGAGCAGATAGATCACCGTCACCGCAATCGCGAGCCAGACGCGAACCGGATGGATCTCCGGCGGCCGCACCAGATCTTCATCTTCGACAAACGCGGCGTCGCGTTCTTCGCTCGCACCCCTGGAGCCCCATAGGCTGGAGACGATCCCCCAGACTGACGCGGCGAGCATCAGAACGAGGATCAGCTTGGGCCAGGCGCCGGGACCGATCCGTCCCGCCGCCTGTTCGAACTCGAAATGATCGGCGCGGTAATAGAGGAAAGCGGCGGCCGCGAGCACGACCACGTAGGGCAGCGCGCTCTGCAGCCGCCGGTGCAGCGGAGTTGCAGTCTGTGTAGTCACTGCATTCCCATCTTGGTTTCGGCCCGGAACTTCTTCGCCTGCTTCAGCCAGTCGTCCATGAACTCGCGCGCCTTATCCATCGCCACGTAGCTGTTCGGATCGGCATATTGCTGCTGCAGGTACGCCTTGAAGTCGGCGGTCTGTGCGACCTTGCCCAATTCGTCGGCAAGCGTTTTGACGATCTTCGGATCGGTTCCGGCCTTGACCACGATGGAGCGGAACTGCGGCAGCGTGACGTTGTAGCCGAACTCGCCGCCGACCGGCACGTTGGCAAATTGCGGAATGTCGAGCCGGTGCGGATAGAAGAAGATCAGCGGCCGGATCTTGCCGCCGTCGAAATAGCTGCGCACGTCGCCGGTCTGCTCGTACAGCAGGTCGGCATTGTTGCCGAGAATCGAGGTGTAGCGCAGGCCCGGCTTGGCGTAAGGAATGGCCTCAAGCTTGAGCCCCTTGCTCTTCAAATAATTTATGGTGATGTCGTCGGCGCTGCCGAAGCCCAACATGGCGACTTTCAAGGTCTTGTCCTTCGCGGCGGCGACCACATCCTGCCAGGTCTTGTAAGGGCTGTTGGTGTTGACCCACATTCCCGACGGCTGCTGGATCATGATGCCGAGCGGCGTGACCTGATCCTCGGTGAAGGCCGGATGCGGTCCGGCCAGAAGCGCGTAGGTGTCGCCGATCAAGACGGCGAGCGAATAGCCATCGGCGGGCGCCGTCAGCAATTTCGTCATGCCGGTCATCCCGGTCGCTCCCGGCACGTTGATCACCGGGAACGAGGCGCCGAGATCCTGCGACATGATCTTGCCGGCGGTGCGCGCCAGGATATCGGCGCCGCCGCCCGGCCCCCACGGCACGATGAAGTTGATCGGGTGATTCGGATATTTGTCCTGCGCCTGCGCGGTGCCGACAACAAATGCCAGCACGGCTGCGGCGGCGGCGAGCCACTTCAACTTTTTGGCGAACATCACTCTTCTCCTCCCTGTGCCGCGAGTGCGTCCGCAGCCAGCGCAGCGGCGACCACTCGTCTGCGCGCCCAACAGTGGCGCAAATTCTCATTGACTGAGACGTATGGTTTTAAAAAGAGATAACACAGTGCTAGTCTGACGACAACGAGCCTCGCTGCCGCAGCGCGACCGGCGAGATCGGGGAACGGCAATGCGACCGGCCGCCGGCCCGGCGTTGCGAGAGCAAACGCCGGCCAACAGCAAGAAAACGGCCGGCGCGAAAATTCACAGGGGGAGGGAAAATGTCGAGTGTATCGTCCACATCCGCGGTCCAGCATCCAGCCGATCTGTTGGCGCAGGAGAATCTGCTGGCGCGGCTCGATCGAATGCCGGTCAATCGCACGATTTTGTTCCTCGTCGGCCTGCTCGGCATTATCTGGATCCTGGAGGCTTTCGACATCGGCATCATCGCCCCGGTGCTGTTCATTCTGAAAAACGAATGGCATCTGTCGCCGAGCAATATGGGCCTGATCGGCAGCGCCGGCACCTTGGGCATCGTCCTCGGCTTGCTTCCCGCCGGCCGGTTGGCCGATCGCTTCGGCCGAAAATCGACATTGGTCGCCGGGATCATCATTTTCAGCGTCGTCACATTTGCGGCGGCATTTGCGCAGAACGTGACCGAGCTCGTGCTTTGTCGTTTCGTCGCCGGGCTTGGCCAGGGCGCCGTATTTCCGGTGCCGTATTTGCTGCTTTCCGAATTCGTCAACAAACAGTGGCGCGGCACCGCCGTGGGTCTCGCCAATTCGCTGCTCGGCTTTTCCTATGGCCTGAACACACTCGCTGGCGCGCTCATCGTCGGCCGCATGCCGGCGAGCGAAGCATGGTGGGTGCTGTTGATGCTCGGCGGCCTGCCTATCGTTATCGTGCCGATCATCATGATCTATCTGCCGGAATCGCCGCGCTTTCTCTTGAAGGTCGGCAAGGCCGGCGTCGTGCGGTCGTTCGTCGAAAACCTGGAAAATCTCAGTCGGGTGCCGCACGATGAAAAACTGATCGACGAAGGGTCGCTCAAGGTCCTCGAGGCGACGGCGCAGCGGCGCGTCTCGATCTTCGACCTGTTCCGTTATCCGTATCTGCAACGTTGCGTCGTCGCCTATCTGGCGCTGCTGTCGCCGTTCATCGTGTTCTACGTGATCACGATCTACGGACCTTCGATCCTGCAACGCATGGGCGCCGGCAAGGAAGACGCGCTCTATTACACGTCCGGACTGCTGTTCCTCACGGTGATCTCGACCGCCATCGCCGGCAGTATCGGCGACAAGATCAGCCGGCGCTGGGGCCTCGTCATCATCATGGTCGTCACCGCGATCGGCGCGGTGGCGCTCGGCGCGCCGCTGTCTCGAGGAGCGATCGTCGTGGCCGCGATTGTCGTCTGGAGCTTCGATTACGCCGGCTTCCCGCTGGCAAAGCTCTACATGGCCGAACAGTTCCCGACCCGCCTGCGGGCGACCGGATCGATGCTGGGCGAGAGCATCACGCGGTTTCTCGGCGGCGTCGTGCTGGTCTATCTGTTCCCGATCATGAGCGCGATGATGGATTTTTCGACGCTGTCTTTGATCCTCGCCGTGCTCACCGTGATCTGCATCCTGCCGATCTGGTTCGCCGGCCTGCAGACTTCGGGCGTCAGCGTCGAGCAGACCGGCACCGATCTGAAGGCGCTCGCCGGGATGGGATCAAAAAGCTAGAGCCCGGCCTCACGCCGGCTCGATGACAAAGAGCGTGCGGCCGTATTCGACGAGTTCGGCGTTCTCCGCGCCGATTTCAACGACGCGGCCGGCATGTTCGGCGGCGATGGTGGTGAACAGCTTCATCACCTCGATCAGGCAGAGCGGATCGCCCTTGCGCACGACGCTGCCGACGTCGACGAACGGCGCGGCCTCGGGCGACGCTGCGCGGTAGAACGTGCCGACCATCGGTGCGACGATCTCGATCTGGTGCGGGGCGGTAGCGGTCTTGGCGGCAGGCGGCGCGGTTTCGCGCGCTGCCGGCGCGAACGGAGGAGCCGCTGCCGGCGCGGCGGCCGGCGCGAGTGAAGGGGCCGCAATCGGCGACGGCGCGGCGCCGACGCTATTGCGCCGCACGACGAGCTTGACGTCGCCGGTTTCGACGATCAGTTCGTCGCAGGAGCTGCCGTCAATGATTTTGAGGATTTCGGCGATTTCGTCGTAGCTCAGGCTCACGCATCCCCCCAGTTTCTGTCACGTTGTGCTTTTCGCCAGCATCCGGTCGGCGCTGGCGCCGTCGTCGAGCGTTGCCGAAAGCCGCGCCGCGGCATCCTGCAGCAACGGCACGTGACGCAGGCCCTGTTCCAGCGTCATGCGCGCAAGCGGCGCCGAAATCGCCACCGCCGCGACCGGTTGCGCGTTACGTCCGCAGACCGGGACGGCCACGCAGACGACACCGGCCAGGAATTCCTGGTTATCGGTCGACAGTTTCGCGGCTCGGATGTTGTCCAACTCGCGGTCGAGCCGGGCCGCGTCGGTCAGGGTGTTCTCGGTGTAGCGCTGCAGCGGCAGCGCGCGGATCAGCGCGGCGCGCTTTTTTGGCGGCAGCATGCTCAAGAACAGCTTGCCCATCGCCGTGCAATGCAACGGCACCCGCGACCCGGATTCGAAGCGCAAGCCCAGTGGCCAAGCCGATTCGACGCGATCGAGATAGATCACGTGGCTGCCGACCATGACGCCGAAATTGCAGGTTTCGCCAATCTCATGCGAGAGCGCCTCCAAGATCGCGTGACGCGGCGCGCGCAACATCGAGGCCGAAACGATGCCAAGGCCGAGCTGCAGCAGCCGCGCGCCGGGGACGAAGCGCCGTTTGCCTGGCTCGCGCTGCAACAGCCCCTCGCCTTCCAACATGCGCACGATGCGGTGCGCGGTCGGTTTCGGCATTCCTTGCAGCGCACTGATCTCGCTGACGCCGAGAGGGCGCCGTGCCGTCGCCAGAGTTTCGATGATGGCGAGCGCCTTGATGGTGGGAAAGGCGTGCTCCGCCTTGTCCACGGCCCCGCGCCCGCTCGGCGCGCGCTTTGCTCGCGGTTTGGTTGTGCTAGCCGGCTGCAGGGGCGTTTCCATTGATTTTATCAAAAAACAACTCGCAATGTCTTGCAATATGATTTTTTGCTGTCAAAGTCGCCTGTGGCGAAATGGCCTCCATTCAAGGACTGGCCGTGTCGGGGAGGTAGAGTCGGGAGGAACATGGCGATGCGTCGCGTATTGATCGCCAATCGCGGGGAGATCGCGCTACGCGCCATCCGCACCTGCCGGCAGCTCGGGCTCGACAGCGTTGCGGTCTATTCCTCGGCGGATGGCAATTCGCCGCACCGCTGGGCGGCCGACCACGCGGTCTGCATCGGACCGCCGCCGCCCAAAGCGAGTTATCTCAACGAGGCGGCGCTGATCGAAGTCGCATCCGCCTGCAAATGCGATGCGCTTTATCCCGGCTACGGTTTTCTGGCGGAGAACGCCGGCTTTGCCGCGCGCTGCGCCGAGGAAGGATTGAACTTCATCGGTCCCAGCGCCGAGGTCATCGCGCGGATGGGCGACAAGGTCGCCGCCCGGCAGACCGCGGCGGCGTTGGGCATTCCGGTGGTGCCGGGTTCGAGCGAGGGTTTTACCGCCGCCGCCGAAGCCAAAGCGCGCGCCAATGCGATCGGTTATCCGCTGCTGTTGAAGGCCAGCGCCGGCGGCGGCGGCCGCGGCATGCGCGTCGTCAATAACGCGGAAGCCTTCGATGACCTGTTCGAACAGGCTTGCGCGGAGGCCGCGGCCGCCTTCGGCCGGCCCGACGTTTATCTGGAACGGTTTTTTCCGAAAGTGCGCCACGTCGAAATCCAGGTGTTCGGCGACCGCCATGGCAATTACGTCCAGCTCGGCGAGCGCGATTGCAGCATGCAGCGCCGGCATCAAAAACTCGTCGAAGAAGCGCCGTCGCCGGTGCTCGACCGATCGGCGCGTCGCGCCATGGCGGATGCCGCGCTGACGCTCATCCGCGCGCTAGACTACGTCAATGCCGGCACGGTCGAATTCATCTACGACGGCGAGAGCGGACGCTTCTTCTTTATCGAGATGAATACCCGCATTCAGGTCGAGCATCCGGTGACCGAGATGGTGACCGGCAACGATCTGGTGGCGGAGCAATTCCGCGTCGCCGCCGGGGAGCCGCTCTCGCTGGCGCCGGCGGAGGGCGCCGCGCCGGTGGCGATCGAATTCCGCATCAATGCCGAGGACGCCGACCACGATTTTCGCCCCTCGCCGGGAATGCTCAAGCGCTGGCGCCCGCCGAGCGGCCGCGACATCCGGCTCGACAGCCACGTCTACGAGAATTACGTGGTGCCGCCGTTCTACGATTCGCTGCTCGGCAAGCTGATCGTGACCGGCCGCGATCGCGCGGCAGCGATCGAGACCGCAGCCTCGGCGCTGGCGCGCTTTGACGTGGCCGGCATCGCCACCACGGTGCCGTTTCATGCCGCGCTGCTGCAGCGGCCGGAATTCGCCCGGGCCGAAATTCATACCCGTTGGGTCGAAGAGGAAATGCGGACGGCGGTGCACTGATGGGCGCGGACAAAGCCGGCCAAAAGACCATACGGCTCGTCGACGTCACGCTGCGCGATGCGCATCAATGTCTGTGGGCGACGCGCATGACGACCGCGATGATGGCCGACATTGCGCCGCGGCTCGATCGCGCCGGCTTCGAGGCCATCGACCTCGCCGGCGGCGCCGTATTCGACGTCTGCGTGCGCTATCTGCGCGAGGATCCGTGGGAACGCATGCGCATCCTCAGCGGCTGGGTCAAGAACACGCCGCTGATCGTGATGACGCGCGGGCAGAGCCTGTTCACCTTCGAATTCTTTCCCGACGACATCGTCGAGCTGACGGCGCGAACGGATTTTCGCCAACGGCATCCGCTACCACACGCCCTACGACGCGCTCAACGACATGCGCAACATGGAAGTGCCGGTGCGCGCCGCAAAGAGGGCCGGCCTCTATACCGCCGGCGGCGTGGTCTACACGCGTCAGCCCCGTGCATACCGACGACTATTACGCGCGCAAGACGCGCGAACTGATCAAGCTCGGCGTCGACGCGATTTTCATCAAGGACCCGAGCGGGCTGCTGACGCCCGAACGCGCGCATACCCTGGTGCCGGCGCTCAAGGCGGCTTGCGGCGCGCTGCCGCTGCAGCTGCATTCGCATTGCCTCACCGGCCTTGCGCCCTATACGGCGCTGCGCGCCATCGAACTCGGCGTCGACGTGGTGCATACGGCGACCTCCACGCTCGCCAACGGCGCCTCGCATCCGGCGACCGAAAGCTTCGTGCGAGAACGCCCGGCGCGACGGTTTCAACGTGCCCATCGATCTCGCGCCCGTCGCCGAAGTCGCCGAGCGCCTGCGCTACATCGCCGCCCGCGAGGGCAAGCCGCTCGGGCATATCGCCGAGCACGATGCCTTTCACTACGAGCACCAGATGCCCGGCGGCATGGTGTCCAATCTGAAGTCGCAGCTGGCGCCGCTCGGCATCGCGCACCGTCTGCCGGAGGTGCTGGAAGAGGCCGCGCGCGTGCGCTGCGATCTCGGCTATCCGATCATCGTCAGCCCGTTCGCGCAATTCGTCATGACCCAGGCGGTGCTCAACGTCATGGGCAAGGAGCGCTACGCCACGGTGCCCGACGAGGTGCGCAAATACGTGCTCGGCTATTACGGCGAAATCGCCGGGCCGATTGACCCCAATCTGTTCGATCGCATCGCCAAAGGCGCCGAGCCGACCACGGCGCGCCCGGGCGATCTGATCGAGCCCGGCATTCCGCGGGTGCGGCGCGAGCGCGGCCCGTTCGCTTCGGACGACGATCTGCTGCTCGCCGCGTTCTATTCCGACGGCCAGTACCGGGCGCTCAAGGCGGCCGGACCGATCAAAACCGATTATCCGCTGGCCGCGACGCCGCTCATCACGCTGATGAAGGAAATCGCGCTGCGGCCCGGACATCCGTTCGTTTCACTTCGTCAAACGTCCCGCGGCGGCAGCATGACCATGACCACACCCGCCATCATCACCGTCGCCATCACCGG
The DNA here is from genome assembly GCA_963791925.1 of uncultured Alphaproteobacteria bacterium. Lineage (GTDB taxonomy): Bacteria > Pseudomonadota > Alphaproteobacteria > Rhizobiales > Xanthobacteraceae > BOG-931. The sequence goes on from CAWBUA010000001.1 coordinate 810,789, forward strand.
CGCCATCCCGCGCAAGGCGGACACGCCGGCGGTTCCGGTGACGCCGAGCGAGCAGATCGAATCGACGCATGAGGCCTACGAAGCGGGCGCCAGCGTCGCCCATATCCACGTCCGCAATGCGGACGAAACGCCGAGCTCCGATCCGGAATTGTTCGCGCAAGTCGGCGAAGGCGTCGCCAAGCATTGCCCCGGGATGATCATCCAGTTTTCGACCGGCGGCCGCGGCCGCCAGCAGAGCGAGCGCGGCAGGATGCTGGAACTGAAACCCGACATGGCGTCGCTCGCCACCGGCTCGGTGAATTTCCCGGCGCAGATTTACGAGAACCCGCCGCAACTCGTCGAAGACCTGGCGCGTTCGATGCTGCAAAACAGCGTCAAGCCGGAGATCGAAGTCTTCGACGTGGCGATGCTTTACAACGCCAAGGCGCTGGCCGACCGCGGCCTCCTCAAGCGGCCCTGCCAGGTTCAGTTCGTCATGGGCATTCCCAATGCGCTGCCGGCGCGGCGCAAATTGCTGGAATTTCTGGTCGGCGAGCTCAAGGACATCATGCCGGACTGCCACCTGGTCCGCCGCCGGCATCGCCCGGCACCAGCTCGACGTCAATCGCTGGTGCCTCGAGCTCGGCGGCCATCTGCGCACCGGGCTCGAGGACAATATCAAGTTCGACAAGGACCGGCTGGCGACGAGCAACGCCGAGCTGGTGGCCCGGCTCGCCGGACTGTGCGGCGAGTATGGGCGGCACGCCGCAAGCTGCGCCGAAGCGCGCAGCGTGCTGGGACTGCCGGCGGCTTAACGCGTCGGTTCATAAAAGCAGAGAAACGCTAAGGGGAGAGGAAAATGGAGCAGACCTATAAGACGGACGGCGGCGGCGCGACGATGTCGATGCGGACCATCGCATTTGCCAGCGCGATCGGCACCACCATCGAGTGGTATGATTTCTTTCTCTACAATACGATGACCGCGCTGGTGCTCAACAAGCTGTTCTTTCCCAATGCGGACATTTTGATTTCGACGCTGTTGGCCTATGTCACGTCCTTCGTCGGCTTTCTGTCGCGGCCGATCGGCGGCGTCATTTTCGGCCATTACGGCGATCGCATCGGCCGCAAGACCGTGCTCATCCTGACACTCCTGATCATGGGCGTTGCGACCTTCCTGATCGGATTGCTGCCGACCTACGCCTCGGCCGGCGTCTGGGCGCCGCTGATGCTGCTGGCGCTGCGTATCTTCCAGGGCATCGGTATCGGCGGCGAATGGGGCGGCGCGGTGCTGATGGCGGTCGAACATTCGCCGGAAGGACGGCGCGGGTTCTACGGCACCTGGCCGCAGATCGGCGTGCCGGCGGGGCTGTTGATCAGCGCCGCCGTCGTCAGCCTGTTGTCGTTCCTCAATAACGACGACTTCTTTGCCTGGGGCTGGCGCATTGCGTTCCTGTTGAGCGCGGTCCTGGTCATCATCGGCGTCTATATCCGGCTCAAGATCATGGAGACGCCGGCCTTTGCGCGCGCCCAGCAGGAAAACAAGATCGCGGCCGTGCCCGTCGCCGACATGTTCCGTACCCATACCAAGAACACCATTCTGGGCCTGGGCGCGCGCTACATCGAGGGCGTGACCTTCAATATCTACGGCGTGTTCCTGGTCTTCTATCTGACAAACACGCTGCACATGTCGCGCCAGGAGGCCCTGACGGCGATCATGATCGCTTCGGGGATCATGATCGTCATGCTGCCGATCTGCGGCAGATGGTCGGATCGCTTTGGACGCCGACCGGTGTTCGGCATCGCCAGCCTGCTCATCGGCCTGCTGACGTTTCCGGCATTCTGGCTGATGGGCGCAGCGTCGCCGGTTCTGACCATCATCGCGGTCGCGGTGCCGTTCGGCGTCATCTATGCGGCGGTCTACGGCCCGGAAGCGGCGCTGTTCTCCGAACTGTTCGACACCCGGGTGCGCTATACCGGCATTTCGTTCGTCTATCAGTTCTCCGGCATCTTCGCGAGCGGGTTGACGCCGATCATCGCCACCGCTTTGCTGCCGCTGGGCGGCAATAAGCCGTGGCTGATCTGCGGTTATGTGCTGATCGTCAGCCTGATCAGCGCGCTGTCGGTCTATGCCATGAAGGACCGCTACAAGAGCGACATCGCCATCGACGAAGAAGCTCTCGAACCGCTCCGCGGCTGAGAGCCGACGACCGACGAACCCGGGTAAAGCGCGACGCGACCGAAATGGATCTTGACTTCAAAGGTCGCGTCGCATTCGTCACCGGCGGCGGCGCCGGCATCGGCGAGGCCATCGCGCGTCTGCTCGCCGCGGAGGGTTGCACCGTCTGGGTGGCGGATCGCGACCGGGACGCCGCCGCGCGCGTCGCTGTGGCAATCACGCGCGAGGGCCGCTTGGCTTTTCCGATCGTCGTCGACGTCGCCGAGGCCGACGCCGTCGAAGCGGCCTTCGCCCTTTTGGCCGGCAGAAGCGGAGCGGCTGAAATCCTGGTGAATGCCGCAGGCCTGCTGTCGACCGGCCATGTCGCTGATTTGCCGGCCGGTGAATTCGACCGCGTCGCCCGGGTCAATATCGATGGCCTCATCAATTGCGTGAAGGCGGCGGTGCCGGCGATGGCGGCGGCGCGCCGCGGCCGCATCATCAACATCGCGTCGGTATCGGCCATGCGTGGCGGCGGCTCGGTGGGCAACACGCTCTATGGCGCGACCAAGGCTGCCGTCGTGGCGCTGACCATGGGACTGGCGCGCGAACTCGGGCCAAAGGGCATAACCGTCAATGCGGTGGCGCCGGCGGTCCTCGACACGACAATGACGCACGCCGCACTGACCGAAGAGGCGCGGCAGAAAATATTGCCGCGCATTCCGCTGGGCCGGCTAGCCACGACCGCCGATGTGGCGGACCTGGTGGCGTTTCTGGCTTCCGAACGCGCCGGCTTTATTACCGGAACGGTCATACCTGTCGACGGCGGCATTTTGACAACGTGAGTTTCCGGCTTGTCGCGTTGCGCGCTTATTCGAGTGCCCGGTTACGCCGTCGCCAGCACGACGGCGCAGGTCGTGACGATATCGTCGACCGATGCGCCCCGCGACAGATCGCTGACCGGCTTGGCAAAACCTTGCAGGAACGGACCGATGGCCGTGGCGCCGCCGAGCCATTGCACAAGCTTGTAGGCGATATTGCCGGCATCGAGGTCGGGGAAAATCAGCACATTGGCGCGGCCGGCGACGGCACCGAGGTCCTTCACCTTTTTTTCGGCGACGGCGGGCACCACCGCGGCATCGGCTTGCAATTCGCCGTCCACCGCCAGGTCCGGCGCGCGCGATCGTATGAGATCGAGCGCGCTCCGGACCTTATCGACGCGCGCGTGCTGGGCGCTGCCTTTGGTCGAGAACGACAACAGCGCGACGCGCGGCGCTTCGCCGAGCAGATTTTTTGCGCTCGCGGCCGACGCCACCGCGATGGCGGCCAATTCCTCCGCCGTGGGATCGGCGTTCACCGCGCAATCGGCAAAGACGAAAGAGCGCGGCCCTTGGGCGAGGAAATTCGGCACCACGATCAGAAAATAGCTCGACGGCAGCGCGATCCCGGGGGCAAGCCCGATCGTCATCAATCCGGCTTCGATGACGCGGCGCGTCGGATTGGCCGCGCCCGCGACCATGGCGTCGGCATCGCCTTGCCGCATCATCATGCCGGCGAAATAGAGCGGCTTGGCGACCAGCCGCGCTGCCATCGCCGGCGTCATCGTCTCGCGTGTTGCCGCGATGGCCGCACCGTAGCCTTGCGCCCGCGTATCGCTGCGCGGATCGATCAGCGCGATGCCGTCCAGCGCGATTCCTGCGGCATGCGCGGTTTTCGTTATCGCATCGGGCACGCCGAGCACGATCGGACGCGCAATTTCCCGGTCAATGAGACCGCGCGCGGCGGCGAGCACGCGAATGTCATCGCCTTCCGGCAAAACGATCTTGAAATGACGACGGCGTGCTGTATCGAAACAGCGTTCGATGGGATTCATGTTGCGTTCAAACGAGTGCTTACGGGGCATAGATGACTGAAACAAACGAACCGATCAAGATTCACCGCGGCTTGAAGGGCGTCTATTTCGACCGCTCGCCGTGCACCTTCATCGACGGACGCATCGGCGAGTTGCGCTACCGCGGTTATTCGATCCACGATCTCGCCAAGCATTCGACGTTCGAGGAAACGGCTTGGCTTTTGCTGCACGGCGAACTGCCGAACCAAGCTCAACTTGTGGAATTCGATCGCGCCTTGAAGGCCGCGCGCGAATTGCCGGCGCCGATCCTCGACATCGTCCGCACCATCAAGCAGGCGCATCCGATGGATGTGCTGCGCACCGCGGCCTCGGCGCTCGCCGCCTTCGATGCCGAGACCACCGACAATTCGCGCGAGGCGGTCATTCGCAAAGGCATCCGCCTGACCTCGCAGGTGCCGATGATCGTCGCGGCGCATGCCCGGCTGCGCGAGGGATTGGAGCCCGTCGCCGCCAGCAAGGAGTTGTCGCACGCCGCCAATCTCTTGTGGATGCTCAAAGGCGAGAAGCCGAGCGCCGATGCGGCGCAACTGATCGACCGCGACCTCGTGCTGCACGCCGAGCACGGCTCCAATGCCTCGTCGTTCACCGCGCGCGTGGTCATCGGCACCGAGGCCAACCTCCACGCCGCGATCACCGCGGCGATCGCGGCCTTGTCGGGGCCGGCGCATGGCGGCGCGGCGGAAGACGTGATGAAGATGGCCGAGGAGATCGGCGATCCGTCGCGCGCGGCCGATTATGTGCGAGAGAAGCGCAAGGCCGGCGAAGCGGTGACCGGCTTCGGCCATCGCGTCTATCGCGCCGAGGATCCCCGCGCGCGGCATATGCGCGCCGGCGTCGAGCGCCTGTCGAAGGAGATGGGCCAGCCGCGCTGGTATGAAATTCTGCAGGCGGTGGTGATGACGATGGCGCCCTATGCGCGCCACGGCGTCAATGTGAATGTCGATTTCTATTCCGGCGTCGTTTACCACCTGCTCGGCATCAAGCGCGATTTGTTCGTGCCGATCTTCGCCATCGGCCGCGTGCCCGGTTGGGTCGTCCAAGCTCTCGAGCAGATGGAAAACAACATTCTGATCCGTCCGCTCACGCTCTATAACGGGCCGGATGCGCGGGCTTACGTGCCGCTCGAGCGCCGGCCGGCGTAGTCCAGGCCGGCGCCAACACCGCGAGGTCGCTTTTTCGACTGCGACCGCACGCTGCGCCGGGGCACCGCAACCTTCCACAACTTGAAGTACGCGATGTACCAAAATTCCTCTTGACATTGCAGAACTGCCGCCATAGTGAATTCACTATGGATGCAAAAACGCGCGTGCGGAGCGTCGTCGATGAGGCTTATGACAGCCTCAAAAAATCGATCGTTGACGGCGTCTATCAGCCGGGGCAGCGCTTGCGGGCGCTGCGGGTCGCGCAAGAGCTCAAGATCAGCCGTACCCCCGTGAAAGAGGCGCTGGTGCGCCTGGAGCAGGAGTGCCTGATCCAGCGCGAGCAAGGCTCCGGCTTTATCGTTCGCGGCTTGAGCGTCAGCGAAATCCTCAATCTCTATCGCGTTCGCGAAGTGCTTGAAGTCGAGGCGGCGCGCGAGGCTTTCCCGAACTTGACCCCCGCCGCGCTCGACGCCATGCGCCAAGCGCTCGACTACGCCGACGCGCTCTTGGCGCAACAGCTTTACGCCGATTTTCTGCGCGCCAGCCGCAGCTTCCACGATCTGATTGCCGCACAGACCCGCAACACCGTGCTGCAGGAAGTGCTGGCCAATCTGGGCTCCAGATTCTGGAGCATCGGCACGATCGTCTTATCACGGCATCCGCAGCGGGCGCAGGACATCCGCCGCGAGAATCACGCGATCCTGGATGCGCTCGCCGGCGGCGACCTCAAGGCCGTCGAGAGGGCCGTGAAAGCGCACGTCAAGGGCGCAGCGAGCGCAGTGCGCTTATTCATCGAACGCGAAACGCAGCATCTCTTCATTGTGGCGGCGTAATTCGGCCCGGAGGATGTATGGACACGACGCATTCTCCACTCGAATCGCTGCGGTCCGGCGTTGCGGCGGAATCCCCTGCGCCGGCGGGGCAAGCATCGCCGGAACAAGGGCTGTTGAGCCGCTGGGTTCCGGCCGAAAATCCGGACAAGCCGCGCAAGAGCACGTCCTATCACCCGGTCATTCTCAAGCTCGAACTGCTCGGCCAGGGGCTGAAAGTCTCCGCCGAAGCCAAAGCGCAAATCGGCAAGACGCTGAAGCTCGATCATGCCGTCGGCGCGGTCGGCAAACACGCGCTCGATATCATTCTCGATCCGGGAAAAGTCTATGTCGGCGTTCCGGTCGGCGCCGCGGTCAGCGACCACTTGACCGACGGCACGCCGTTCACGCTGGAAGTCGATAACGGCCAATATTTCATCGGCAAGAAGCCGGCGGTGCTGGAAGACAATGGGCGCTGGCACTGCGTCGACGACGGCGCCAAGGCGGAAAAGCTGATGAACGTCACCGTCCCGCCCCACCCGCATTACTACGATCACTCCACGACGCGCGGCCATTCGATGCGCAGCATCATGCCGATTGCCGGCGATTTCGGCGGCGCCACGATCTTTCCGCATTGTCATTACTTCGGCAGGTTCGTCGACGATTACCGGCATACCGAATGCCGGTTCTGCGGCATCGACGAGAAATCTGGAATCCGGCCGCGACATTTTCCCGAAACGGCCCGAGGATTTTCTCGAGACCATCGCGCAGGCGCGCAAATATCCGTATTTCCGCCACGGCCCGGTATTTGCCGGCGGCACGACGCCGCCGCCGGATCGCGGCGCCAAGGCCCACGCCAAATTCCTGCGTCCGATCAAGGATGCTTTTCCCGACAATTGGCTGCGCCTGACCGTCGCGCCTCCGGAAGAGGAGCGTTACATCGACATGCTGTTCGAGGCCGGCGCCGATCTCGTCGGCTTCAATTACGAAATCTTCGATCCGCAGCTGTTCGCCAAAATGTGCCCTGGCAAGGTGCGCGACATCGAGAAGGGCAGGCCCGGTCATACTCATTACGATCGCATGCTCAATTACATGGTGCAGACCTTCGGCAAGGGGCACGCCAGCGCCAATCTCATAGCCGGCCTGGAGCCGGCGCAGAGCACGGTTGACGGTCTCGTCCATCTCACTTTGCTGGGTGCGATACCGACGATCTTCGTCTTTGTGCCGTTGAAGGGAACGACGCTCGAGGACCAGAAGCCGCCGTCGATCCGCGAGATGATCTACATCTACGCCAACCTGAAAGAAACCACCGAGCAGTTCGGCGGCGACACCTACTGCGCCGGCTGCAACCGCATGCTGATCAACACCAAATATTACGACGGCATGCAGCCAACCATGCCGACGATTACCGAAGACGATCTGCGTTTCGCCGGATTGCCGCCGGAAGATCTGCATGTCGCGCCGCGCGTGCCGCACGTGCTGGCGCTGAAATACTGATCCGCCCGGAGATCGCGGCACCCGGTGTGGAAATTTGCAGCGGGAGAAGTAACGACAAGGGAGTGGCTCATGCGTGGCGACATTCGCATGTTCAGGTCATTCGCCGGTCTGCTGGTTGCGGGCATGGTCTTCGCGGGGTCCCCGGCGCGCGCCTATCCGGACCGGCCCATCAATATGATCGTACCTTGGGGCGTCGGCGGCGGCGGCGATCGGGTCGGGCGCATCATGGCGGGGCTGATATCGGCCAAGCTCGGCGCTTCGGTTCCGGTCGTCAATGTCACCGGGGCGGCAAGCCGGGTCGGACTTAACAAAGCGCTGCGCGAGCCGGCCGACGGCTACACCATCATCGAGATAACCTCCGACAGCTACATCCTGTTCGCGGCGGCCAATGCGAAATTCAAGGTCGCGGACTTCACCGCGCTGGCGGTCGTGGATCAGCAGCCGAGCGGCTTTTTCGTTCGTGAAGACAGCCCGTTCAAGACCTGGGACGACGCGCTGCAGGCGGCGAGGACCCGCACGCTCACGGTCGCCGGCTCGGGCTTCGACACCCAGAGCGACGTGACCGTCAATTATTTCGACAAAGTACACGACCTCAAGCTGGTCAGCGTTCCGTTCGACGATCCCGGCCTGCGCTGGAATTCGCTGTTGGGCGGTCACACCGATTTGTTGTACGCGCAATTCGGCGATCTTGCGGCTTACCTAGGCAGCAAGCAGCTTCGGCCTATCCTTGCCTTCGCCGAAAGCCGGGTGCCCGACTTCCCCGCGGTTCCGACGGTGAAGGAGCTCAACTATCGGATCAATATCACCCATTTTCGCGCCTTCGCGGTCAAAAGCGGCACGGATGCGTCGTGTTACAAGACCCTGGTGTCGGCCATGAATGCCGCGGCGCAATCGCCCGATTATAAGAAGATGCTGGCCGATGAGGCCGCGGTTTCCGACAGCTACATCGGCGGCCAGGCGGCGCAAAGCTACGTGCAGAAATGGGTGGCGGAGCTGCAAGACATGATTGCCAAAAGCGGCGCGAAGAACGGCAACTAGCCTGCCCCCCTGCTTGATGGCCGCAATCTAAGTCGTGGACGCGAAGCGGCGGAACCGGGCGCGACGCCGGTTTTTTTGCTAGCGTCCCCGGCATGGACGGCACACGCCCGATCACGGCCGACACGCCAGAGCCGGAGGCCCGCCGCGGCACGCCTATGGCGGCGGACGACGCCGGCGTAGTGGCGGTCAAAGCGCCCGACGAGGTCGGGCGCGTAACGCCAATGATGGAGCAATATATCGAGATCAAGGCGGCCAATCCGGATTGCCTGTTGTTCTACCGGATGGGCGATTTCTACGAACTGTTCTTCGCCGACGCCGAAACGGCTTCGCGGGCGCTCGGCATCATGCTGACCAAACGCGGCAAGCATCTCGGCCGCGATATTCCGATGTGCGGGGTGCCGATCGAGCGTGCCGACGAATACCTGCATCGGCTGATCGCGCTCGGTCACCGCGTCGCCGTGTGCGAGCAGCTCGAGGATCCCGCCGAGGCGCGCAAGCGCGGCGCCAAGAGCGTGGTGCGCCGCGACGTGGTGCGGTTGGTAACGCCGGGCACGCTGACCGAGGATTCGCTGCTCGACGCCCGGCGCAACAATTATCTGCTCGCCGTGGCGCGCAGCCGCGTTTCGTCCGGCGAAGACCGCTTCGCGCTGGCCTGGATCGATATATCGACCGGCGAATTTCGCGTTGCCGAATGCGAGCGGGCATCGCTCGCCGCCGAAGTCGCTCGCATCGAGCCGGGCGAAATCATCGTATCCGATGCGCTCTACGCCGACCCCGAGCTTGCGCCCTATCTGCGCTCGCTGCCGGCGCTCACTCCGCTCACCCGCGACGTGTTCGACGGCGCCACCGCGGAGCGGCGGCTCGCGTCGTTCTTCGGCGTCGCCACCACCGCCGCATTCGGTGCGTTTTCGCGCCTCGAGCTTGCCGCGGCGGCCGCCGCGGTCACCTATGTGGAGCGCACCCAGCTCGGCAAGCGGCCGCCGCTGTCGGTGCCGGCGCGCGAAGCGGCCGGCGCGACGCTGCAGATCGATCAGGCCACGCGCGGCAATCTCGAACTCACGCGCACGCTTAACGGCGAGCGGCGCGGCTCGCTCCTTGCCGCGATCGACCGCACGGTCACCGCCGCGGGATCGCGGCTGTTGGCGCAGCGGCTCGGCGCGCCGCTCACCGATCCCGCCGAGATCGCGCACCGGCTCGACGCGATGGCGGCCTTCGTCGACCATGGCGCCGTCCGCGACGACTTGCGCGGCGGACTGAAGGCGGTTCCCGATCTGGCCCGGGCATTGGCGCGCCTTGTCGTCGGCCGCGGCGGTCCGCGCGACCTCGCCGCGATCCGCGACGGTATCTTGGCGGCGGGTGAATTTGCCGCGCGGCTGAGGGCGCTCGGCGCCCTGCCGCGCGAGCTTGCGCAATCCGCCGCGGCGCTGCGCCGGCCCGACGGCACGCTCGCCGCCGAGTTGAAGCGCGCGCTGGCCGACGAGTTGCCGGCGTCGCGCCGCGATGGCGGCTTTGTCCGCGCCGGTTACGAGCCGGCGCTCGACGAAGCGCGGGCGTTGCGCGACGAATCGCGCCGCGTCATCGCCGCGCTGCAGGTGCGCTACGCCGAAACCACCGGCGTCCGCGCGCTGAAGATCAGGCATAACAACGTGCTCGGCTATTTTGTCGACGTCTCGGCGCAGCATGGCGAAAAACTCTTGGCCGCGCCGCTCAACGCCACCTTCATCCATCGCCAGACCACCGCCGGCCAGGTGCGCTTCACCACCACCGAGCTCGGCGAGCTTGAAGCCAAGATCGCCAGTGCCGCGGAACGGGCACTGGCGCTGGAACTGGAGGTCTTCGACCGCCTGGCCGCTGCCGTTGCCGCAGCGAGCGCGGCGATCAAGGAGGCGGCGAATGCGCTCGCGCTCATCGACGTCGCCACCGCGTTGGCCACACTTGCCGTCGAGCGCGACTACAGGCGTCCCGAGGTCGACGGCAGTCTGGCGTTTGCCATCAGCGGCGGACGCCATCCGGTGGTCGAGCAGGCGCTCATCGCCGGCGGCGGACCGTTCGTCGCCAATGATTGCGATTTGTCGCCGCCGGCTGACGTTACCGCAGGAACCACGGCGGGACGCATCTGGCTTGTCACCGGGCCGAACATGGCGGGAAAATCCACTTTCTTGCGCCAGAACGCGCTGATTGCCGTTCTCGCCCAGATGGGCAGCTTCGTGCCGGCCAAGGCCGCGCATATCGGCATCGTCGATCGCCTGTTCTCCCGGGTCGGCGCCGCCGACGATCTCGCCCGCGGCCATTCGACCTTCATGGTCGAGATGGTCGAAACCGCCGCAATCCTCAATCAAGCCGGCGCGCGCGCTTTGGTCATTCTCGACGAGATCGGCCGCGGCACGGCGACCTTCGACGGCCTGTCGATCGCCTGGGCGACGATCGAGCATCTGCATGAGGTCAATCGCTGCCGCGCGCTGTTCGCCACCCATTTCCACGAAATGACGGCGCTCGCAGCAAAGCTCACCCGGCTGCACAACGCCACCATGCGGGTGAAGGAATGGCAAGGCGAGGTCGTTTTTCTGCACGAAGTCGTCGCCGGCGCCGCCGATCGTTCCTACGGCATCCAGGTGGCCAAGCTCGCCGGCCTGCCGCCAAGCGTTATCGAGCGCGCCAAGGTGGTGCTGGCGCAGATCGAAGCCGAGGATCGCACCTCGCCGGCGCGCCGGCTGATCGACGATCTGCCGCTGTTCGCCGCGGCGCGTCCCACGGCCACACCGCCGCGCGACGGTACGATCGATGCCGTGGTCGAAGCGCTTGGCGCGCTTCACCCCGACGAAATGTCGCCGCGCGAAGCGCTCGAAGCCCTCTATGCGCTCAAGGCGCAGCTGGCAAAGCCGAGGCAGTAGCCGGTTTCGCGTTGTCTAAAACTCCTGCCAGGCCGGCTCTTCCTTGACGGCTGCGGCGATCGCGGCCTGCATCCGGCCGACCGGTCCGCCGCTGGCGGCGGGTCCCTTGGGCGCACGCGCCGGGGCGGCTTTCGCCGCCACGGCGGCCGGCTTTGCGACAAGCTTTGGCTTGGGCGCCGCGGCGGCCGGGCCGGTCGAACGGCTCTGCGCGCCGTCCTCGGTGCGGAAGAAAGAAACCCGCTCGCCCATCGCCTGCGCTTGCGTCTCGAGCGCCTTTGCGGTCGCGGCATTCTCCTCCACCAGCGCGGAATTCTGCTGCGTCGCCTGGTCCATCTGGGCCAATGCCTTGTTGACCTGCTCGATGCCGGTGGCCTGCTCGGTGCTGGCCGCGGCGATATCGCCGACGATATCGGCAACGCTCTTGATCGACCCGACGATCTCGGCAAGCGCCGCGCCGGCCTTGTTGACGAGATCGACTCCCTGCTGGACCTGGCTGTTGCTGTTGGTGATGAGATCCTTGATGTCTTTGGCCGCTTGCGAGGAGCGCTGGGCGAGACTGCGCACCTCGGTGGCGACCACGGCGAAGCCGCGTCCGGCGTCGCCGGCGCGCGCCGCCTCGACCGCGGCGTTGAGCGCCAAGAGGTTGGTCTGCCGCGCGATCTCGTCGATCACCCCGATGATGTCGGAAATCTTGCGCGACGAGCCTTCGATGTGTCCCATGGCTTCGACCGCCTTGGCGACGATCTGGCCGCTGCGATCGGCGACTTCGCGGGCGCTGGCCGCGGAGTGATTGGCCGACTGGGCATTTTCAGCGTTCTTTTTCACGGTCGAGGAAATTTCCTCCATCGATGCCGAGGTCTGTTCCAGGCTTGCCGCCTGCTCCTCGGTGCGTTGCGACAGATCGGTGGTGCTGGTGGCGATTTCGGCGGAAGCGCTGGTGACTTCGCGGGTCGATTCCTTGATGTTGGCGATGGTCGAACCGATCTGCTCGGCCGTCTTGTTGGCGTTCTCTTTCAGCACCGCGAAGTTGCCTTGGTACTGCGCGGTGATGCGCTGGGTCAGGTCGCCCGCAGCCAGCGAATCAAGCATGCCGATGAGGTCGTCGAGTGCCTTGGAGACATTCTCGCACAGCGAATTGATCGCGGTGCCGACATTGAGCACCAGCCCGGATTTGCCCTCTAGGTCGACGCGCTGGGAGAAATCGCCGGCGACCGCGGCCGTCACGATGCCACCGACCGCCGCCTCGAATTCGTCCGCCATTTTCTTGGCGGAAGCTTCGCGTTCCGCGGCAGCTTGCTTGTCCTGCGCGGCCTTTTGCTCGGTTTCGAGCCTGATCTTCTCGGCGAGCATGGCCTTGATGCCATTGATTGCGTTCGCGGTATCGCCGATTTCGTCTTTGCGCTCGGTGCCGGTGATCTCGACCTCTTCGCCGTTGGCCATGCGCTGAAGAAGGCCGGTCAGCTTGCGGAGCGGTCGCGCAATGGTGGCCGAGCCGAGTACCGCCGAGCCGAGCAAAAGCAACACGATTGCGACGCCGACGCCGATCGTAATGCGTTCCGCCGCGGTCATTTGCTGATCGGCGTCTGCGGCAGCTTCCGCCGCCCGACTCCCGGCGGTCTTTTCCATCTCGGCCAGCGCGGCGATGCCTCTATTGGCGCCGGGATCGAGATCCTGGTGCTGGATGCGCTGCGTCTCGGCGTAAAGAGCGACGATGCGGACGCCGTCCACCTTGGGATCGAGCTTGAGCGATTCGATCTTGGCCGGCACCGATTTCTTCAATGCGGTCGCGACATAGTCGTGCAGCGCGGCCTTCACCTTCAAGACGCGATCGCGATTTTCCTGGATTTGCAATCGCGGCAGCAGGTCGTCGAACAACTTGTCGGCGGCTTTCTGCCGAGCGTCCAGGTCATTGGCGGCATTGAGTTCCGCCATGCTGGTCGCCAGGCGCACATTGCGCAGCGCCAGCCTTATCCCGATGAACGACAGTTCGATCTGCGCCGCGCCCCGCGCAATCTCCTGCCGTTGCATGGCATTGGTATTGGACTCCTGAATCAGCCCATTGTTGCGCATCGAAGCACCGATCATGCCGATCACCAGCAACATGCTGATGCCGGACATAAGAGCCAGTTTGGCTCCGATGCGGATATTGGAAAACCGAAGCATTATCTGATTCCTCGTGGGTCGCTATGCTGTCATGCAGCTTGTGGAGACGACGCCGGCTCGCTCTCACCCGGCACCGCCCCGATTGCGCCGGTATCGATCTCCTGCCCGACGAGACTAACCAGATCGACCAGCGCAAGCAGCGTGTCGCCGTTCGTCACCAGACCGGACAAGAAACTGACGCGGGTGCTGTTTTCGACGCAGGGCACCGGTTGCACTTGCGATCGCTCAAACGACACGATGTCGAGCACGCGATCGGCGAGAAGGCCGACCTGCCGGCCGCCGACCTGCACGATAATCATGACATGCATCGGCGTCGCTTCGGTGTGGCCCTGGCCGAAACGGCAGCGCAAATCGACGATCGGCACCATCACGCCGCGCAGGTTGAGCACGCCGAGAACATAATCGGGCTGGTTGGGCAAATGGGTGACGCCCGACCAGCCCTTGATTTCGCGCACCGCCATGATGTCGACGCCGTACTGCTCCTCGCCGATGGCGAAGCTGATGAAGTCGCCGCGTCGCGCAACCGCGGTCGCGGTGGCGTCGCTGATTTCGGCGGTGGCCGTCGAAGATGCGGGGTCTGCGTTCACAGAATGAAATTCCTCCGTTGTTCGCTATTTCAAGCCAGCAGCAAAGGCGGCGGGCGTGACCTGGAGCCGAAATATCGAACGAACTGCATTTCGACGGGGAATTTGGACTGAGCCAATTTCCGAATTATTAGTTCGAACGAGAAAACTTGGCTTTCGCAGGTATTTTGGCTTGATCTGAATTAAGCGGCTGGCGCAAGACCGCGTGGCGCATCGGGCCTGGTGGGGAAACAGATCGAGGCGAACAAAGTATGAAGAGCGATCGATCGCGGCCAAATCCGAATTCACATGCGCCGCATCGCCCGCAGCCGCACCAGCAGCAGCAGGCCGTTCCAGCCGATGGCGACGCAAAGGCCGATCACGAGGGCCAGCCACGAGCCGAGCGGTTCGGCCAGGAAATGGACGAACAGAAAAGCGAGCGCCAGTCCGATGAAGGCGACCTGGGCATGCGCCGTCATGCTGGCGGTCGCCTTGCCGCCGACGCGGGGATGCAGGATCACGATCGAGGAACAGAAAATGATGGGAAACAAGGCGAACACGCCGGAGGCGAACGAGCCGATGCTGTAGCTCGCGGTCGTCACCACGGCGACGACGACAGCGGCGGCGAGCGCGCGCAACGGAATATCGAGCGCGGTGCGAAGGAATTGCTTTGGCGGCCCCGAGGCGCGATAGCGCCAGCTCAACGGAATGGTGATGGCGAAGACCACGACGTTAAGCGCCGCGGCGGTCAGCGGGGTCCAAGCCACCAGCCGCAGCGCCGCGGCGGCCAGAAACCACACCAAAAGCGCCACGCCGAGGCTGACAACGAGGCCGCGGCGCTGCGCCAGCACCGCGTAGACCAGGGCGAAAATCGAGACGGCGGCGCCGGTCGCGGCGCTGCCGATGGCGCTTGCGGCAATGAAGCTTGGCGGATGCTCGATGGCGAGAATGGCATAGGCGGCGCCGGCCGCGGTCGGCAGCGCGGCGATCAGCGCGCCGATGAACGGACCCGAGCGCTCGACCGCGACCGAGGTGATGACGACGACCAGCGCGGTGAGCGCCATCTTCAGAAGAAGCTCGTACCAGAACACGAGATCGGGAGAGATCATTTCGTTCACATTCGGCACATTCCGGCATGACCCGCAAAGATGGGCGAGCCGGTAATCGCCGCCGCGGAGATGAATCGAACGCGCGTCGACTACTGAATCATCCGCATTCGCGGATGGTGAGCCGACAAGTTACTTTCGATTGAGAGTAATTTCGACCGGAGGCCCGCTCTTGATGGTCTGATAGACCACGCAATAGCGCTCGGTGAGCTTGAGAAGCTGATCGAGTTTGTCCTGTGGCGCGTCGGTGTCGAGATCGAAGCGCAGCCGGATCTGCTTAAAGCCGACCGGCGCCTCCTTGGCGACGCCGAGCGTGCCGCGGAAATCGAGATCGCCTTCGGCGCTGACGATGCCTGACTTGAGCGGAACGTCGATCGCGGTGGCGACGGCTTTGAGCGTCACCCCGGCGCACGCGACCAAGGCCTCGAGCAGCATGTCGCCCGAGCACAAGTCGAGGCCCGAGCCGCCGGTGGCCGGATGAAGGCCTGCGACGGCAAGCGCGCGGCCGGTTTCGACCTTGCAGGCGATATTGGCGTCGTCGAGCGTGCCTTTGGCTTTGAGCGTGATGAAGCCGGCCTTGGGATCGGCCTGGTAGCGCTCCTTGATCGGCGCCTGCAGCGCGCGCAGCCCGGCGGCATCCATGACGCACTTCCCTTCTTCGGCGCTCTGTATAAAGGCGCCGATGTCCGGCACAAGCCAGCTACCGCAAATTCGCCGATGCGCTTGACGCGGCGGCGCGCCCATTTGGCAGTAAGCCGCAAGCTGCACGATATTTCTATTCCTTGGGGGGCTTCCAAAAGACCACCAATTGGAATTATATGCCAACGCTCCGCTCAATTTGAAATTATCGGCCCCCACGAACGGGTATTGTCCTTGCTCCGCCTTCTGTAGCCAAGCGATCCCGGGGCGATGACAGCACGCATCGCCTGGATTATGCGTATCGACCATGCTGGACATCCAACGATCGCACCGCGCCGGCGCCGAACTGATCGATGCCGCTGCGATCGCCGCCGACCTTAAGGCGCTGGCCGCGACCTATGCCGGGCGCGAGCGCGAATTGCGCACGGCGGTGGCGCAGCGCCTCAAGGCCGCGCTGACGCAGACGCGCAAAAGTGCCGAAGCGCTGCTCTTGAAAGACCGCCACGGCCGCCGCTGCGCCGAGCGGCTGTGCCGGGTGCAGGACGAGATCATCCGCATCCTGTTCGAGTTTACGCGCCAGGAGCTTTATCCGCCGCAAGTGCCGCCGGAAACCGAGCGCATGGCGGTGATCGCCACCGGCGGCTACGGCCGCGGCCTGCTCGCGCCCGGATCCGACATCGATCTGTTGTTTCTGCTGCCCTACAAACAGACCGCCTGGAGCGAGCAGGTCGCCGAGGCGCTGCTCTATGGCCTGTGGGACATGGGTCTCAAAGTCGGCCACGCCACCCGCTCGGTCGACGAATGCATTCGCCAGGCCAAGGCCGACATGACCATCCGCACCGCGCTTCTGGAAACGCGCTACCTCCTCGGCGACATGAAGCTTTACAACGAGCTGACGGCGCGGTTCGACAAGGACGTGGTGCAGGGCAGCGCGCCGGAATTCGTCGCCGCCAAGCTCGCCGAGCGCGAAGAGCGCCATCGCCGCGCCGGCCAGTCGCGCTATCTGGTCGAGCCCAACGTCAAGGACGGCAAAGGCGGATTGCGCGACCTGCACACGCTGTTCTGGATCGCCAAATATGTCTATCGCGTGCGCGAGCCGGAGGAATTGATCGCGCGCGGCGTATTCGATCGCGACGAATACAAGATGTTCCGCCATTGCGAGGACTTCCTGTGGTCGGTTCGCTGCAACCTGCATTTCCTCGCCGGCCGCGCCGAAGAACGCCTGTCGTTCGACGTCCAGCGCGATATCGCGGTGCGGCTCGGCTACACCGCGCACCCCGGGCTGCGCGACGTCGAGCGTTTCATGAAGCACTATTTTCTAATCGCCAAGCAGGTCGGCGACCTCACCGCCATCCTGTGCGCCGGCCTCGAGGAACGCCAGGCCAAGCCGGCGCCGGTATTGAGCCGCGTGATCGCGCGCCTGCGTCCGGCGCCGCGGCCGAAAAAATTGTCCGGTACCGACGATTTCGTCATCGACAATAACCGCATCAATATCGCGCGCGCCGACGTGTTTCGCCGCGACCCGGTCAACCTGATCCGGCTGTTTCATCTGGCGCAGCAGCACAATCTCGCCTTCCACCCCGAAGCCATGCGCATGGCCCGGCGCTCGCTCAAGCTCATCACCAAGGCGGTGCGCGAGGACAAGGAAGCGAACCGGCTGTTCCTGGAAGTCCTGACCTCGACGAACGACGCCGAGACCGTGCTGCGGCGCATGAACGAGGCCGGGGTGCTCGGCGCCTTCGTGCATTCGTTCGGCCGCATCGTGGCGATGATGCAGTTCAACATGTATCACCACTACACGGTCGACGAGCATCTCATCCGCTGCATCGGCGCGCTCAATGAGATCGCGCGCGGCACCAATCCCGAATTCGCCCTCGCCAATGAGCTGATCAAGACCATCCAGCCGCCGCATCGCGCCGTGTTGTGCGTGGCGCTGTTCCTGCACGACATCGCCAAGGGACGCGTCGAAGACCACTCGGTGGCCGGCACCCGCATCGCGCGGCGGCTGTGCCCGCGGCTGGGATTGAGCGCGGCGGAGACCGAGCTGGTGGCCTGGCTGGTCGAGGTCCATCTCGTGATGTCGACGGTGGCGCAGTCGCGCGATCTTTCGGACCGCAGAACCATCGAGAATTTCGCCGCCGTGGTGCAGTCGCTGGAGCGCCTGAAGCTCCTCACCATCCTCACCGCTGCCGATATCCGCGCCGTCGGCCCCGGGGTGTGGAACGGCTGGAAGGCGCAGCTCCTGCGCACGCTGTATTACGAGACCGAGCCGGTGCTGACCGGCGGCTTCTCCGAGGTCAACCGCGCCCAGCGCGTCGCCATGGCGCAGGCCGGATTCCGCGCCGAGCTCAAGGACTGGCCGGCCGACCTGCTCAACGCCTATGTCGAACGCCATTACGCGGCGTATTGGCTCAAGGTCGACCTGCCGCACAAGCTGGCGCATGCCCGGTTCGTGCGCGACAGCGAGGCGGCGGGCAAGAAGCTTGCGACCCGCGTCGGCTTCGATGCCGCCCGCGGCGTCACCGAGCTCACCGTGTTCGCGCCCGACCATCCCTGGCTGCTTTCGATCATCGCCGGCGCCTGCGCGCTGGCCGGCGCCAATATCGTCGACGCCCAGATCTTCACCACGACCGACGGTCTCGCCCTCGATACCATCGCGGTGTCGCGCGAGTTCGAGCGTGACGAGGACGAGGCGCGCCGTGCCGCGCGCATCGGCGACGCCATCGAGAAGGCGGTGCGCGGCGAGCTCAAATTGCCCGACGTGGTGGCCAAACGCGCGGCGCCGAAAGGCCGGCTCAAGGCGTTCGCTGTCGAACCCGAAGTGTCGATCAACAACCAGTGGTCGGCACGCTACACCGTGGTCGAGGTCACCGGCCTCGATCGCCCCGGCCTGCTTTACGAGCTGACCACGACGCTCTCCAAGCTGAACCTCAACATCGCCTCGGCGCATGTCGCGACCTTCGGCGAGCGCGTCGTCGACGTGTTCTACGTGACCGATCTCCTCGGCGCCCAGATCACCGCGCCGACCCGCCAGGCCGCGATCAAACGGCCGCTCTTGGCGCTGTTCGCGCCGCCAAATGGCGAGGCGAAGACGGCGGCGGAGTGATCTCGCCGCCGCTCATTCCCGCGCAGCCGAGTAGCGGTCCGGCTTGCGCCGGGACGAGCGTAAATTGCAGCCAGTAACCGCCCCTTAAACCGCGCCAATTACGGTGCTTTCGGCGCGTTTTTTGCGGCTCAAGGGCGGGACATGGCGTGGCGTGAGCGACGCAAGCGCAGCGGCGATGCCGACGACTTCGATCTGCGCATGCAGCCGGGCGACCGCATCGGCGGTCCGCCGCGCGGCGGCAACCGCCGTCGCGAGCGTAAGCCCCGAACAAGTCGCAAGAAGCGACCTGGCGGCAAGCGTGGTTTCCGCCTCGGCCGGCTGTTCTACTGGGGCGCGGTACTGGCGCTGTGGGCCTTTATCGGCGTCATCGGCGTGCTGGTGTGGGTCGGCATCCATCTGCCGCCAATCCAGTCGCTGGAAATACCCAAGCGGCCGCCTTCGGTTTTGATCCTCAGCGACAACGGCGCAACCCTTGCCACCCGCGGCGACATGGGCGGCGCCGCGGTGCCGCTCGCCGAATTGCCCGATTACGTTCCCAACGCCTTCATCGCCATCGAGGATCGCCGCTTCTATTCGCATTTCGGCATCGATCCGTGGGGAATCTTGCGCGCCGGGATCGCCGACGTGCTGCATCGCGGCGTTTCCGAAGGCGGCTCGACCATCACGCAGCAGCTCGCCAAGAATCTGTTCCTCACCCAGGAGCGCACGGTTTCCCGTAAATTGCAGGAAATCGTTCTCGCGCTCTGGCTCGAGCACAAATACTCGAAGGCGCAGATTCTCGATCTCTATCTCAATCGCGTCTATTTCGGCTCCGGCGCCTACGGCGTCGAGGCGGCTGCACAACGCTATTTCGGCATGTCGGCGCGGCAATTGACGCTGCCGGAAGCCGCGATGCTGGCAGGGCTCGTGCAATCGCCGTCGCGGCTCGCGCCCAATCACAATCCGGCGGGCGCGGTGCGCCGCGCCGCGCTGGTGATCGCCGACATGGCGGCGTTGAAAATGATCAGCCCGAGCGCGGCAAAGCTTGCCTTGGCGCATCCCGCGCATGCGATCAAGCCGGCCGGCGCCGGCACGGTCAATTACGTCGCCGACTGGGTGATGGACGCGGTCAATGACATCGTCGGCAATATCGATCAGGATATCGTCGTCGAAACCACGATCGATCCGACGCTGCAAAGCGCCGCCGAGCAGGCCTTGGTCGATACGCTCGGCACCAAGGGCGAGAAGCTCAACGTCGGCGAAGGCGCGCTGGTGGCGATGACGCCCGACGGCGTGGTGCGGGCGCTGGTCGGCGGCAAGAATTACGGCGAGAGCCAGTTCAACCGCGCCATCGACGCCAAGCGCCAGCCGGGCTCGGCGTTCAAGCCCTTCGTCTATCTCACCGCGCTCGAGCATGGGCTGACACCGGACACCGTCCGCGAGGACGCCCCGATCGTGGTGAAGGGCTGGAAACCGGAGAACTACGAGCATCGCTATTGGGGACCGGTGACGCTGACGCAGGCGCTGGCCAATTCGCTCAATACCGTGTCGGTGCGGCTGACGCTGGAGTTCGGTCCCGACGCCGTGATCCGTACCGCCTACCGGCTCGGCATCACGTCGCCGCTCGAGCCCAACGCCTCGATCGCGCTCGGCACCTCGGACGTGTCGCCGTTCGAGCTCGTCGGCGCCTACGCGACTTTTGCCAATGGCGGGTTCGCGATCTCGCCGCATGTCGTCGAGCGCATCCAAACCGCGGACGGCAAGATTCTCTATCAGCGCTCGGCGCAGCCGCTCGGCCGCATCGTCGACGCCCGCTATATCGGCATGATGAACACCATGATGCAGCAGACGCTGCTCTCGGGCACCGCGCGCGCGGCAAGCCTGCCCGGCTGGCAGGCCGCCGGCAAGACCGGCACCAGCCAGGATTACCGCGACGCCTGGTTCGTCGGCTACACCTCCCATCTCGTGACCGGCGTCTGGCTCGGTAATGACGACGATTCGCCGACCAGGCGCGCGGTCGGCGGCGGTCTGCCGGTCGAAATCTGGAGCCGTTTCATGAAAGTCGCCCATGCCGGCATTGCGCCTGCGCCGCTGCCGGGAGTGAGCGATGGCTCCTGGTTCAATCCGGCGCCGCCCGCCCCGGTTGGACCGCCTGCCGTCACAAACGGGCCGCAGTACAATCGGCAGAATAGCGGCGGCGGGCTTGATTTCTGGCTGCTCGACAAATTGTTCGGGCGACGATGACGGCCACGCCCCGTTCGCTCAGCAAATTTGTTTGATCGCGCTTGGCCGGGTCTTGCTCGGCAAAGATTGCAAGAGATCGCGGCCTTGTATTATCGGCCCGGGCCGAGCGCCTTGGTGACCGCGTCCATCACCGTGACGTCCTCGTTGAGCCGGCAGTAATCCTCGACCTTGTCGACGTTTTTCGCCATCGCGCCGAGGTCAATCACGGTGTTGCTGCGCTTGGCGCTGTAGTAGCCGCTCAGCCAAAGCGCGAGCGATTTTTCATTGGGGCTGATCAACTTGTCGAAAAAGAGCTGCCGGCAGGTGATTTTGGCGACGTCCACCGTTACCTGGGCGCGCGCTTGGGGCGCGCCGAGACATGCGACCAGCGCAACCACTACCGTCGACCAGGTTCTCATCAAAGCATCCTCCAGGTTGGTCACCGATGCGACGCCAGATTGGCGTCATTGCCGTGGCGCAGGTCGTCTTTTTTCAGCGGCAAGGAGCGGACGCGTTTGCCGGTGGCGGCGAAAATGGCGTTGCATAAGGCCGGCGCCAGCGGCGGCACCGGCGGCTCGCCGACGCCGCCCCAGAAATCGCCGCTCGGCACGATCACCGTTTCGACCACCGGCGCATCGGCCAGCCGCAGCATTTCGTAAGTGTCGAAGTTGGACTGCTCCGCGGCGCCGTCCTTGATGGTGATCTCGCCGTTCAACGCCGCGGTCAAGGCGTAGACGATGGCGCCCTCGGTCTGCATTTCGATCGACCGCGGATTGACGACGTGACCGGGATCGAGCGCCGAAACGACGCGATGGACGCGCACGCTCCCGGCGACGACGGAGGCCTCGACCACTTGCGCGCAATAGCTGCCGCAGGCCTCGTTGAGCGCGATGCCGCGATGCACGCCGGGCGGCAGCGGATTGCCCCAGCCGGCACGCTTCGCCGCGGCATCGAGCACCGCGAGGTTCTTCGGACTCCTGCTCAGCAGCCTGCGCCGGTAGAGGTAGGGATCGGCGCCCGCGGCATACGCCATCTCATCGACGAAGCATTCCTTGTAGAAGGCGTTTTGCGTGTAGTTGATCGCGCGCCACACGCCGAGCGGCACCGGGGTCGGACAGATGACGTAATCGACCAGATAATTCGGCACCTCGTAGGGCATCTCCTCGGCAAGGCCGCTGACGAAGGTTTGATCGATGATGTGGGCGCCGAACCCCGGCACCAGCGACGCCACGAACGACGGCCCGGCGAGGCGGATCGTCCACGCCACGGGCAGGCCGTTGCTATCGAGGCCGGCGGCAAGGCGCGCCATGCCGCACGGCCGATAGAGATCGTGCGCAATGTCCTGCTCGCGCGACCAAACGAGCTTGACCGGCTCCTTGAACGCCTTGGCGATGACGACGGATTGGCGGACATATTCCTGGATCGGCGCGCGCCGGCCGAAGCCGCCGCCAAGCATCATCCGGTGCACCGTGACTTTCTCGTTGGGCACACCGGCGGCGAGCGCCGCGGTGGCGAGCGCCGTCGCCGGCTCTTGGGTCGGCACCCAGATCGCGACGCCGTCCGGCGTGACATGCGCGGTGCAGGTCTGCGGCTCCATGGTCGCGTGCGCCAGAAACGGCACCACGTATTCCGCTTCGATCCGCCGCACGGCACGGCCGAGCGCCGCGGCGGCATTGCCGTTGGCGCGTCCGACTTGCGCTCCGCTCGCGGCGAGTCCGGCGCGCACCTCTTTCGCGATCGAGGCGCTCGAAACCTGCTTATTGCCGCGATCGTCCCACGCAACGCGCAGCGCGGCGATGGCGCAATGCGCGCGCCACCACGAGTCCGCCACCACCGCAACCGCATCGGGCATCCGCACAATGCCGCGCACACCAGCAATGCCGGCGATCGATGCCTCATCCACCGACTTGAGCCCGCCGCCGAAGACCGGGCACTGCGCGATCGCGGCATAGAGCATGTTCGGCAGCCGGACGTCGATGGCGTAGACCGGCTTTGCCGTGACCTTGTCGAAGACGTCGAGACGATTACGCGGCGTGCCGATCAGCTTCCAGACGTGGGGCGGTTTCAGTGCAATAGCCGCCGGCGGCTCGATCTCGGCTGCCGCCTCGGCGACGGCGCCGAAGGCGAGCCCGCGCCCGCTCGACGCGTGCACGATCATGCTGTTGTGCGCGGTGCATTGCGCCGCCGGCACCCGCCACCGCGCCGCCGCCGCCGCGATCAGCATCTCGCGCGCGGTGGCGCCGGCGCGGCGCAGATGGTCTTGCGACGACGCGATCGAGCGGCTGGCGCCGGTCGAGGTGTCGCCCCAGATCTGGTTGCGGCGAAGATTTTCCGCGGGCGAGACGAATTCGGTTTTGACCGTCGCCCAGTCGCACTCCAGCTCTTCGGCGACCAGCATGGCGAGCCCGGTCAAGGCGCCTTGCCCCATCTCCGCGCGCGCGATGCGGATCGTCACCGTATTATCGGGCGCGATCACCACCCAGCAGGTGACGTCAAAGCTCGCATCGGCGGCCCGCGCCGGCTCGCCTGGAGGGGAAACGAAGGGGACAGCAAAGCCGAGCGTCAGGGCCCCGCCGGTGACGCTCGCGCCCACGAGGAAGGAACGGCGATTAAGTTCGCCGCCGGACGCCATGAAATCCCCCTGATTTCGCCACGCGACAGTGCCGGGTCCCCGGCAAGGCATGAAATGCAAAACCGCCCTTTGCGAATGATAATATAGCTTGATAGGCGCTGTGAATCTAATCTTGAGGGTTCTGTGAGGTCGCGGGGCACGGCGATGCCTTGAGGCGAGGCGTTAGCGCGACCTCATAGAAGCCGGATTGAACGAAGCCGCGGATGTTTGGTGCTATGGAGATAGTGACGACGGGCTGCTGGCAATCACTGCGCGGGGTCGATTGCCGAATGGGCATAAAAAGCGGTTTGGGCGAAGACGGGCTGAGCGAACAGGCATTGGGCGTGAGCGCGACTTCGATTTACTGCAACGGCAGGCTCTGCGATCGAGACTAAGAAAATCGATTGGTACTACCGCTCGCATGGCGCCGGCAAGCGCTGCAATGGTGAGGGCGGTCGTGGCGACGGCGGACAGCGCTATCGATGTCATGACGTATCGCAACGGAAGGGCTGATGGCTGAAGAATCGTGGCAGGACGGCGATGCGCCGCATGGTGCCGCCGCATTCGGGACAGATGGCGAAGTCGCGGGCGCTGATCTGATGATCGCGGTCGTCGCGAGCGGTTGTCGGTGCGGAATCGGCCAACTTGTCGGCCAGCAGGTGCCGACAGAGAGCGATGTTGTCGCTACGCCCGCCATTGGCGAGGAAGCCGTAGTAGCGGATGCGATGGAATCCGGTCGGCAAGGTGTGCAGCAGGAAACGGCGGATGAACTCGTCGGCATCAAGCGTCATCGCCTTGGTCTTGCCGTCCTGCCGGTAGTCCTTCCAGGCGAAGCAAACCTTGCCATTGGTGAGTGCGATCAGGCGGCTGTTGGCGATGGCGACGCGATGGGTATAGCGGCCGAGATAAGCCAGCACCTGGTCGGGGCTGCCGAACGGCGGCTTGGCATAGACCACCCAGTTGATGCGCCGCAACTCGTCGAGCCGGAGGGTGAAGGCAGCAGGCTCGGCAAGATCGGCGAGATCACCGAAGAAGCACAGCTTACTCGCATCGAAAGCCTCCCGCAGGCCCTGTAGGAACAGGCGTCGAAACAGACGCGAAAGCACGGGCACCGGCAGGAAGAAGCCGGGCCGGCAGGCGACCCAGCGCGTGCCGTCGAGCGAAGGTCCACCGCCCGGCACCAGGCAATGGATGTGCGGATGGTGCTGCAGGGTCTGGCCCCAGGAATGGAGCACCGCGGTGACGCCGACCTGGGCGCCGAGATGACGCGGATCGGCGGCGATGGTGACAAGCGTCTCGGCGGCGGCGCGGAACAAGATGGCATAGACGATAGCCTTGTTCTGAAAGGCGATCGCGCCCGCCGGCGCCGGCAGGGTGAAGACGACGTGGAAATAAGGCACCGGCAGCAGCTCGGTTTGTCGGGCGGCGAGCCATTGGAGACGCGCTGAACCCTGGCACTTTGGGCAATGACGGTTGCGGCAGGAGTTGTAGGCGATACGTGTTGCGCCACAGTCATCGCATTGCTCTACGTGGCCGCCGAGGGCGGCCGTGCGGCACGCAGTGATGGCGCCCATGACACGGCGCTCGTCACGGCCGAGATGACCGGCATGGGCCTGCCGGAAGGCTTCGCCGTGGCGGCGGAAGATATCCGCCACCTCCAAGATCGCAGCCATGGCGCCCGCTCAGCCGGGCGGCACGACCTCCAGGCGGAGCCGGTCGAGCGGGCTGGGCGTGTTGCTAATCGTCTTGGTGGCGACCCGTGTGTATCGTGCCGTGCTCGCCAAGTTGGCATGGCCAAGCAGAACCTGAATGACGCGCACGTCCGCCCCGCTCTCCAGAAGATGCGTCGCAAAACTGTGCCGCAGCGTGTGCACCGTCACCTGCTTGCTCAGGCCGGCCGCCGTGCGCGCCGAGCGACAAGCGGCGTGCAGCACGTTTGAGACGAGGGGATGCTCCTGATCGCGGCCTGGAAAGAGCCAGAGCTTCGGTCGGGTGAGCCGCCAATAGCTACGCAAAATCTTCAATAGCTGCGGCGAGAGCATGACGTAACGGTCCTTGCCGCCTTTGCCCTGCTCAACGCGGATGACCTTCCGGTGGCTGTCAATGTCGCCGATCTTGAGAAGAACGACCTCCGACACGCGCAGGCCGGCGGCATAGACCGTGGTCAGCGCGGTACGGCTCTTGAGACTGGGAATCGCCTCCAGGAAGCGGACGACCTCGTCGGCACTCAGCACAACCGGCAGCTTCTGCGGTTCGCGGGCATAGGCGATGCGCTCGGGCACTGTGGCCTGGCCGAGCGTCACGCCGTAGAAAAAGCGCAGCGCACAGACGATTTGGTTCAAGCCCGGCCAGGATATCCCCGTCGCCACCAGATGAACCTGGAACGCGCGGACATCCTCCAGGCCAAGATGGTCGGGGGATCGGCCAAAATACCGGCTGAACTTCGATACGGCGGAAAGGTAGGATCGTTGGGTCGCCGGCGACAGATTGCGGACCGTCATGTCCTCGATCATGCGGCGGCGAAGCGGGCTGAGCTCAGCCATCGGAAAACCTCCTGTCTGAAGGGTTGGGCTTCGGAAAACCCATGATCCTCTCAGACAGGAGGCGATCAGCGCGACCGCCCCCTAATTGCCGCGTCAGCGGCTTCGTTCAATCACAATTCGAGGGCCAATTATGGCGGAGCAACAATCGAGCCTGGAAGACCGTATTCGCGCCATCGAGGACCGGCTGGAAATCTACAACCTGATCGCCGGCCATCCGCCGAGCGCCGATACCGGCGAAGCCGCCTATGCCGAAGCCGTCTATACCCAGGATGGCGTATTCGACCGCGGCCCCGGCCTTGCCGGCGCCACCGGGAACAAGGTCATGGGCGCGCTCTTGCAAAGCCCGGGCCATCAGGCCGCCATTGCCGGCGGGCTCGCCCATTTTACCGGCCTGCCGCATGTCACCGTCGACGGCGACAAAGCGGTGGTGATCTCCTACCTGCAAATCCTCACCCCGAAAAAATCGGGTGAGGAGATCGAGGTGCCGAACCACGGCACCTCGCGCGGCTATCACATCCACCGCGTCGTGACCAACCGCTGGGACCTGGTCCGTACCTCTGCGGGCTGGAAGATCAAGCGGCGTACGCTCCGGCTGGTTGACGGCTCGGAGCCGTCGCGCGACATCCTGCGCGGCGCATTCGCCGGTCCGTGAATGGCAGCGCTGAATTACCGCCGATGCATCATGCGGTGAGACTGCGGCACTGTTGCCGGCTGTCCGAAGCGGCTAAGAAAGGCCAAAGCAAAATCGGCCGCTCCGAACAATCAAGCCGGCACGCTCGCCTCAACCCAAGGATATGCAATGCTCATTCTGACCAACGATCAGATCACCGAACTATTGGACATGCGCGAATGCGTGGCGGCGCTGGAGGGCGCTTACCGCGATCTCGGCCTCGGCGACGCCGTCGATATTCCGCGGCAGGACATGCTGGTGACGAACCGCCGCGAAGGCGCGGTGCATGCGTTCAAGACGATGTCGGGCAGCTGGCCGGGCAGCGGCATCGCCGCGTTGCGGCTCAATTCCGACGTCGTGACCTGGCCGGTGGTGAACGGCGCGCCGCGTCGCGTCAAAGTGCCGGTCTCGGAGCCTGGCGGCCGGTACAATGGCGCCGTGCTGTTGTTCTCGACCGATACCGGGCAACTCATTTGCATGTTCACCGATGGCGTGATGCAGAAAACGCGCGTCGGCGGGGCGAGCGGAGTCGCCGCCAAATACCTGTCGCGCACCGACGCCAAGACCATGGGCATGCTCGGCACCGGCTGGCAGGCCGAAGCGCAGATCGAGGCGATGCACGCGGTGCGTCCGCTCGACCTCGTCAAGGTGTTCAGTCCCCGCGCCGAGAACCGCAAGAAATTCGCCGGGCGCTACAGCGCCAAGCTCAATTGCGAAGTCCGCGCCGTCGATGAGCCGGCGCAGGCGGCCGAGGACGTCGATATCCTGGTGTCGGCGACCAATTCGATGACGCCCACCATCCGGCCGGAATGGGTCAAGCCGGGCATGCACGTCACCAGCGTGCGCGGCAGCGAAATTCCGACGGAAATCTTAAAGCATGCCGACCGTCTCGTGGTGAACACCAACGCGCCGGTCACCGCGTTTCCGGCGCGCGGCTGGCCGTCGCAAGTCCCCGAATTCGCCAATGGCGATTACGGCCGGCCCGATATCGGCGTCATCGATTACAGCAAGGTGCCGGAACTCAAAGACGTGGTCGCCGGCAAAGTCGAGGGCCGGCGCGCAGCGTCCGAAATCACCTGCTTCCACAACTATAAGGGTCTCGGCCTGCAATTCGCGGCGCTCGGCAGTCTGGTGTATCGGAAGGCCGTCGAGCGGGGCATCGGACTGAAGCTCGAGGATTCCTACTTCACCCAGACCGTGCACCCCTAACGCTCGAGCGGGCCGCCGATCTCTTGCTCATTTGCCGGAGACTTTCTCCACGATGGGCATCCAGAGCTTTTGCTGGCTGTGGACGAAGGCTTCCGTCTGTTCGGGCGTCATCGGCCGCGTATAGCTGCCGAGTTGCCAGCCGCTTCTTGAAGTCCGCATCGCTGACGACCTTGTTGAGGTCCGCGTTGATCTTGCCGATGATCGGCGCCGGCGTACCGACCGGCGCCACCAACACCAGCCAGCCGGACGCGGCAAAGCCCGGGATCGTTTCGGCCACCGTCGGCAAATCGGGAAACTCGGGAAGCCGCTGCGACGACGCCACCGCGATGAGCTTGACCTGCCCGGCTTTGACCGCGCCGGCGAGCCCGGCATAGTTCTCGATGATCATCGCGACGCGGCCGGCGGCAACGTCGCCGAGCGCGGAGCCCTGGCCGCGCGTATAGGGGATCGAGACCAGTTGGATGCCGGCGCGCATTTGCAGCAATTCGCCGGTCAGATGCGTCAGCCGGCCAACCCCGGTCAAGGCGATCGAGATCTTGCCCGGTTCTTTTTTCGCCAGTGCGATGAGCTGCGGCAGGGTGGTGACGCCGAGCGACGCGCTGACCGCGACGGACATCGGCTGCTCCGCGGCAAAGCCGATCGGCAGGAAATCGCGCGGCAGTTTCACCGGAAGATTGGGCGCGACCGACGGCAGGCCGAGGAATGTCGAGAACGCCGGGATGTACAGCGTATAGCCGTCGGCCGGCGCCTGCGAAGCCGCGCGCGCGGCAATGCTGCCGCTGGCGCCCGGATGGTTGATGACAACCACCTGCTGGCCCCAGAGCTTGCCGAGCCGGTCGGCGACAAAGCGCGCGGCAACATCGGCGCCGGAACCGACCCCGGCATCCGAGATTAGCGTGACCGGTTTGTCCGGAAAGCTGGCGGTCTGCGCCTGGGCGCCGCAAACCGCCGACAGCAGAAACAAGAACAGGCTGGCAATGCCGATCCGATAGGGACTTGCACTCACGTTTTCCTCCGCGCGTTTCTTCAATTTGAGGCTACGCACGGCGGCAAATCAAGTAAATCGCGACATTGCATGGGCGACGGATGACCGCGCGCCTTGTGGTTGCAAAAATTGATTTTCACATCGTGCCGCTTTTCACATATTGCCGTGACCCCGCTTGATGGTCGCCCGGATCACCGGCGCGGTGACCTTGTCCGAGATCTGGATGTTCCAGATTTCGCTGTCGCCTTGCGCTGAGAAGTCGGTGAACAGCTTCGGGATCACCGACACATCGCGGATCTCGTGGCCGCGCAGCCCAAAGCCGCGGGCGATGTCGTGCAGCGGCGGGCGGCCGAATATGGCGAGGCTGTCGTCGACGCCGTCGGCGCGCAGCTTGTGAAACTCCGAGCCGTAGCCGCCGTCGTTCATGGCGCAGATCAGGATGCGAAATCCGCACCGCTTGAGCGTCTCGAGCTCCTGAATGTGGAACAACAGCCCGCCGTCGCCTTCGAACAGCACGACCTTGCCGTCGCGGCCCTGCCGGCGCGCCGCCGCGACGCCTAGCGCATACGATAGGCCGTTGCCGACCGCGCCGAATTCACGGACCGTGGTGTAGCGCTCCGCCGGCCGGCCGCGCATCTGGGTGTTGAAATAGGCCTGATGGCCGCCGCCGACGACGCAGTCCCAATCCTTCGGCACGACCGCGTCGATGGCGCGGATCACTTCGCGCGGATCGAGCACCCCCGGCTCGATATCGAACGGCATCGAGTTCCGGCGGCTCGGTGGCGATGCGGTACGCGAGCTCTTTCGAGCGGATCGCCGCCGCCGTCGGTTTGCCGGCGCCGAGCTTCCTGTCCAGGCCGGCGAGGATGGCCTCGACGCCGGCGAGCGCATCCGATCGCACATAGAGGTCGGCGGCCTTCTGGCCGTCGCGCAAGCCGCGCGGGGCATCGTCCAGCTGGATCTTGAGTGCCTTGCCCCAGTAGTGCCCGCCGCCGACGTAGTAGGAAAGACTCGTGCCGACGGCGAGCACGAGGTCGGCACTTTCGTACATCTCCCGCCCCAGCGACGTGAAATAGCTGCCGGTGGTGCCGAGCCCGAACGGATGATCGTGGAACAGACCGCGCGCCGGCAGCGTGTTGGAGAGCAGCGCCCCGCAGCGATCGGCGAGCCTGATCACCGCATCGCGCGCGCCGGACCACAGCACGCCGCGGCCGCCGAGGATGATCGGCCGCTTTGCCGCGGCGAGCCGCTCGACGGCCTCGGCCACAACTTCAGGATCGGGCTGCATGCGCCCGACCTTGGGCTGGTACATCGCCGAGGTCTCGTAAGGCTGGTTGGCCATGTACTCGACCTTCTGCAGGTCGTAGGGAATGCCCAAGACCACGGGGCGCCGCTCGTACTTGGCGATGTGGAAGGCCTCGCGCACGTGGTCCATCATGCGCGGCACGCTGTGCGCGGCGATGTAATGCGCGCCGGTCGCCGTCACCAGCGGCGCCTGGTCGATATACTGGTTGTAGAACTTGGCGTTGATCGGCGATTCGCCGGCGAACACCACCATCGGCAGCCGGGCGCGAACCGCGGCCGGCAGCGCCGTCATCAGTTGCGTCACGCCGGGGCCGCAGGTGACCGAGGCAACGGCGAGCTTGCCGGTGGCGACGTTGTAGGCTGTCGCCGCCGCCACGGTGACGTGCTCGTGCCGCACGTGGACGGATTGCACGCCCGGCAGTCTGGCGAAGGCGGTGGACCAGTGCATGTTGCCGTCGCCCATCAGGACGAACTGCGTGTCTATGCCCTCGGCGAGGAACGCCTCCGCGAGGGCTTCGTACAGTTTGGGCATGGGCGCGGGACTACCTGGGTGATGAGGTATGCTGGTATTTTGGCTTAGTACTTAGTTTGGTACTTGGCTTTTAGCATGCGGCGTGAATTGCGTCAGCGGCGTTGAGCCATGGCTAGTGACGCCGCAAAAAATCGAGCACGATATCGTTGAACGCGCCCGGCTGCTCCCAAGCCATGGCATGGCCGGCATCGTGCATCACCGCCCATTCGTGGTCTTTGATGTGCCGCGCCCAAAGGCGCATCAGGGCCGGCGGCGCCAACAGATCGGCGTCGGCGGCGATGACGAGCGTGGGCGTCGGGATCGTGGCGATCTTGGCAAACGTGTTGGGCGTGCGGAGCTGCGGCTGAAACCCGGCGCCGGGCTGGCGCGCATGCTCGTCGATCTCGATCCAGCGCCTGGTGCCTTCTGGATTGGCGCCGCGATAGGACGGGCTGAGCTCCCGGTAATGCGCGGATTGCTTCCTGATGTCGGGAATGGCGATGCGTTCGATGAAATCCGCGATGTCCGCATCCGCGAACGCTCCGGTCGAGGCGCCGACGACGAGGCTGCGCAGACGCTCCGGGCGCCAGGCGGCATAATCCAAGGCGATGAAACCGCCGCCGGCGACGCCGAGCAGATGGAACTTATTCAGCGCGAGATGGCCGATGAGCGCGTCGAGATCGCCGGCGATGCTGCCCGGCTGCGGGCCGGATGCCGGGTCGGCCATGCTGTTGCCCCAGCCGCGGCGATCGAAGGCGATGACACGATAGCCGGCGCGCGAGAAGCCTGTGATCTGCTCCTCCCACACCGCGCAGGTGCCGGTGTTCGGATGAAGGAGCACGATCGGCACGCCCGGTCCGCCGCTGTCGATGAACCACAGTTTAACTCCGGGCAATTGCGCGTGTGCGCCGCGAAGCGAGGGAACCGGACTGGTTTGCATTGTTG
The DNA here is from genome assembly GCA_963791925.1 of uncultured Alphaproteobacteria bacterium. Taxonomy (GTDB): domain Bacteria; phylum Pseudomonadota; class Alphaproteobacteria; order Rhizobiales; family Xanthobacteraceae; genus BOG-931. The sequence goes on from CAWBUA010000001.1 coordinate 842,770, forward strand.
TTATCGGTGCGACGGAGTACCGGCGGGCGGCGTTTGCGGCGTCGCCACGGAATTCAATTGCGGGCCGAGCGCCTCGGGCGTGACCGGCGTGAAAGTCGCGGTCTTGCCGCTCTTGCCGCCGTAGGTCGCAAGCCCTTCCTTGGTCGATACGACGTCGCCGGGCCGCAAGGTCGGATCGGTCTTCACGTCCAGCGGCACGAGACCGAAAGCGTCCCTGCCGTTGCAGGTGCAATTGGGGATGAGCTGCTTGCGATAAAGAAAGGCGGTATTGAGATCGGAATAATGCGCGCCGTCGCGCGCGGTCGCGGCAGCGATCTCGGCGCCGAAGAAGACTTTGGTCTGGCTGCTCGGGCAGATCGCGTGACAGGTTTCGACCGGCGTCACGCCGGGCATCTGCTCCAAGGGAAAGTGCTGGCCGTCGCACAGCCGCACGCAGAAGGCGACGGTGTGGCCGGTCGAGGCGGCGCCCTCATTGACGTGCTCCGGTCCGAGCGGCGCCGGCGCCACGCGGCCGATCGCGGGCGGCGGCGGCGGCAGCTCGGGATTGGGCGGCGGCGGCTGCTGCTGCGGGCCGCCGAACAGAAAATCGAAGAACCCCTGCGCGTGCGCACTGTTTGCCGTCAGTCCCATGGCGCCGATCAGCGCGGCGACGAGAAGAGCCGCGCGCCGGTCCAACGCTCTGCTGCGACGCCTCGCTGTCACCACACACCGCCTTACCGCCATACTACGACTGCTTAGAGCATGATCCGGAAAAGTGGATGATCGGATCATGGTCTAGATCAGTATTGGGACTTCCCGGCCGCACCGCAAGGCGGCCCGCATCAGCCGGCTGCCGGCAGGCGATCAATCTCGACGGCGCCGGCCTTGATCCGCGGGATGAGATCGCGGCCGAAATCTTTCGTGTCGTTGAGCGGATCGAAACCGCGGATCAGGAACGAGCCGACGCCGAGCCGGTAATAGCGCAGGATGGCCTGCGCGACCTGTTCGGGCGTGCCGACAAGGCACGAGGTATTGCCCAGCGCACCGGTGGCGCGCGCAATCGGCATCCACAGCCGCTCGTCGTGGACGTCGCGTTCGAGCGCGAAGCTCATCAGCCTTTTGCCGGCATTATCGACGGGGCCGGTCATCGCTTCCTGCCGGCTCCAGCCTTTCTTGCCGCCCTCGCCGGTCATGGCCGCCAAGATCTTATTGGCCTTGTCCCAGGCCGCGCCCTCGCTGGCGGCGATGATCGGACGCACCGAGACATTGAAGCCCGGCGTCCGGCCGAATGCCGCCGCGCGGGCGCGGAAGTCGTTCATGCGCTCGCGCGTCGAGGCGAGCGGCTCGGCATAGATCGCATAGACGTCGCAAAGCCGGGCGCCCATATCCAGCGCGCCCTCGGAAGCACCGCCGAAGAACAACGGCGGATACGGCTTCTGCAGCGGATGCACGTCCGAATGCGCGCCCTTGACGCGATAGAACTCGCCCTCGAAGTCGAACGGCTTGTCGTTCGCCCAGGCGAGTTTCATCAATTCGAGATATTCCGCGGCGCGGCGGTAGCGCTCCGCCTTCGGCGTGAAATCGCCGTCGCCCTGCTGCTCGTCGTCGGTCTTGCCGGCGATGACGTGCAGGGCGAGCCGGCCGCCGGCGAGATGATCGAAAGTGGCGATCTTGCGCGCCATCAAGGTCGGCGCCACGAAACCCGGCCGATGCGCGATGAGATAGCCGAGCCGCTCGGTATGCGCGGCGGCATGCAACGCCACCAGAAAGCCCTCGGCGGAAGACGACGAATAGCCGACCAGCACCAGATCGAATCCGGCCGCTTCGTGGGCGCGGGCCGCTTGGGTCACGTAATTGGGCGACAGGCCGCCTTCGATGACGTGCAAAGTGGCGGCGCTCGACGGCGGCGTGACGCCGATCATGCCGACGATGCGGATGGACATGCAATCCCGCTCCACTGTTATCGCGGGCCTACAATAGCAGGAGGAGATTTCAGGGTCGCGGTCTAAAATCCTGGTTCGGAAACACCGAGGCGTCCGGAACCTTGATCACCACGAACGGATGATCGACCGACTGGTGGCAGGCGTTGCAGCCCTGGGTGAGCTGTTCGTAGGCGGCGGCGAATTTTTTTGGATCGTGCGCTTTGATGGCCGCCTCGACGGCGTTCATCGGCTGGCCCAGCGCGGCATCGACCAACTCAGCCACCGGGAGGCCGCGAAACCGCGGCTGCGCCTTTTTGATGCCGGCAAAGGCCTGGCGGATCTCGACCAGCGCGTAGGCCGCAAGCGGCCAATTTTCGGCCTGACCGGCCAAGCCGAGCTTGGCATGGCGCGGCTGCACCAGCGTGTTCATCATATCGCCCATCGACAGCGTATAGGGCACGGGAACCGCATTCGCGGCATTCGGCGGCGCCGGCGCCGACTGTTGCGCCACGACGGCAGTCCCACTGCCAACAGCAAAAATAATCACGAGTGCCGCAACGCGCATCATAGCTTTGGACATGGATCGCTCCCGGTCACTTGCGCATGGCGGCGCCAGGCCATGACTTAGTCCAGCGGTTCGAGCCGTATGATCGCCGCGCCATGATTATTGCCGGCCCAGAACGTAACCGGATCGGTCGAGTTGTCGACGAAGACGCGCCGGATATTGGCCGGCCGCGGCAACAGGTATTCGACCGAATGTCCGCTTTGCGGATCGAAGCGCAGCACGCGATCGCTGGCCATGCCGGCGCTCCATAATTCGCCGTGCTTGTCGCAGAACACGTCATACGGATAAGTGTAGGCCCATGGCACGGCCCATTCCTTGAACGTTTCCGCCTTGGTGTCGAACATCGCGAGCTTGTTGGCGGCGAATTCGGCGAACCACAGCCGGCCGCGCGCGTCGAGCATGGTCCGGCGCGGCCGGGAATTCGGCGTCGGCGTCGGAAAGATTGTCGCCGCGCCGGTCGCGGCGTCGACACGGCCGACATTCTCGTCGCCGAAATCCATGAAATAGAGGTTGTTCTTGGCGTCCGCCGCCATGCCGTAGGGGGCATGCGTATGGCCTTGCGGCAGGAACGCGAACGGATCGATGCGCTGGTATTTTCCGGTTTTCAGATCAAGCCGCATGATGGCATGCCGCGCTACGTCATTGGTCCAGACCTTGCCGTCGACGTCATCGCTGCGCGGCATCACCATCGACTGCTGCATGGCGTCGTCGTTGAGCGCCGCATCGACCGGATACATCGTGAAGGTCTTGGTCTTCATATCGAAACGGGCAAGCCCGGCCTGGAACATCATGGCCAGCCAGAGATTGCCGCTGGCGTCCGGTTCGAGGGCGAGCGAACCGGTCGGGAAGCCCGGCTTCAGCACCGGAATAGGATATTCGCGCTGGGCGCCGGTCTTGGGATCGAGCTCGCCGAGAAAATTCTCGACGAAATCCGAATACCAGACATTGCCGTCGCGGTCGGTGCGCACGTCATGCGGCGCGATGGTTTGGCGCGGCAGATCGTATTCGGTGATGACGACATGCGTCGCGCGGCCGTTGGGCCGCGGCAAGGTCTTCAAGGGGTAGTTCCAGACCGGCCCGTTGCTCAGATTGACCGTCGCCAGATAGGCGGCAAGCTTTGTGACGACGGCGGCGTTGATCTTCACCTGCGCGACGCGCATCTGCACTTTGGCCTGGATCGTATTGTTGGCGTAGCGCGCCATGCGCTCCAACACCGGAACGAATTGCTCGGCGCTGTAGGTCGAACGGACGATCCGCTGCAGCGTGTGGCAGCTCATGCATTCCATCAGCGGCCGCTTCTGCTCGGCGGTGCCGGGCATGCTCATCAGCCATTCGGTGTTGGTGAGCTGGGCGGCAAGGTCGGCGGTCTTTTCGAGCGTGATCGCGATATCGGCCGGGGCGTCGCCAAGCTCGATTGTCTTCGGGCCGGCGAGATCGTAGCCGGTGGCGCGAATGCGCAGCGCGTAACGACCCGGCGACAGGCGGCCGTCGGGAAACCGGAAGCGGCCCCGCGCGTCGCTGACTACCGTCACGGCGATGGGCGAACCCGGCTTTTGCGCGCTGACCAGGACGCCCCCCATCGCGCCTTCCGCGGCGGAACGCACTTTGCCGGTCAGCGTCTGCGCGCAGGTAGGTGCCGCCTGGATGCAGGCGAACAGCGCGATCGCGGCAAGGGCGCAATGCGCTCGCGTCATGGCCTCTTCTTCATGGCCGATTCTTCATGGGCTATTCTTTCTGTAGGATGCAGTCGACTTCGATCGGGTCCGTCATGTCGCCGGGCGCATTGGGGCGACGCAGGGCGTTGGCCTGCTTGTAGCCGTCCTTGGCGCAGGAAATGACGATGTCGTCGGGATTGATGCTCTTGGCAAAGCCCGCGATCTTGTAGACGCCGATACTGTTGGTGGTGGTGACGAGCGCGCCGCCGGTTTTGACCGTGGCCGTCACCCGGGCATCGCCGACGGCCGCGCCATCGGTGTCGCGGACAAAGCCGAAAAACGGCGGCCCGTCGTTGGCGCTGGTGTTGGTGTCGTCGCCAAAGGTCATTTGTCCGCCGCCGCGGGCCGCGGTCAGGCCGCCGAGCAGCAAACCGGCGAGCAGGGCCGGACGCCACCAAGCTTTGCGCCGCCGCATGCCGGGCGTCATCGCGTGAAATAGCCGCTGAGCAGGTGCGCGATCGCCGCGATCGAGCAGATCGGCACGAGCCATGCCAAGCCGGACCACAGCCGCTTGCCGGGATTGCCCGGAAGCCAGCAGACGACAAGGCCGGCCAAGGCGCCGGCGATCGCCGCGGTGGCGATCCAGCCGTACCAATACATCATCGGACCATTTCCCACCGGATGCGTGAGCAGCGTCCATCGGCCCGCGGCCGGCGCATAGGAGAACAAGGCCCAGTTATAATCGACGGCGAAATAATAGACTGCCGCATAGACCGCGGCGAATGTGACGACGAAAACGGGAAATCGGCTGCTGCTCATTGCTGTCGTCTCACGTGCCGATGCCGCGGATATTGTTGGCGATATGGCCGGCGAGAAAGGCCCACCAGACGATGAAGGCAAGGAGCGTGGTCAGTAATTTGCGAGTGCGCACAACGCTCTCATCGGGCGACGGCTGCCAGAAATACCAATAGGCCGGCAGCAGCGCCAAGCCGATGGCAATCAAGTGTTCCTTGATCTCAAAGGCACCGACCGATTTCCAATAATGGCCCATCTCCATCATCAGCCGGGCCGAGATGCGGTAGTTGGTGTAGAGAATGCCGCCGAGCGTCGCCGTGACCAGATAAAGCACGATGATGGCATTGACGTAATGCGCCGAGCCGACGGCGCGGAAACGGGCGACGAAATTATGCGCGCCGGCGCGCGCCGGCGCCCAGACGCTCACCACCTGATGGGTGATGGCGCCCAACAGCAGAAAAGCCAAGAGCCCATGGATGATGACCAGCGCGATCCACATCGTGCCTCCCCGTCATTTACGCGCGCCATCTATGTGACGCTCTTCTCGGGCGCGGCACCGCCGCGCACTCATTCTTGTCGCCCTGATCGAGCGTCAGTGTAGCGTCTGCCGAGGCCTTCGACAATTTCGCCGAACGCCAAACCGCGGCTGCACCATCGCGGCAGCCGCGCTCAGACGTAGACGCTCTTCATCTGCCCTTCGGGATAGCGCAGGCCGGCGGCGGCGCCGACCGGGATGGCGCTCGAAATCTGCGCCAGGTCATCGTCGCTCAGCTTCACCGCGAGCGCGCCGATGTTCTCGATCAGGCGATCCTTGTGCTTGGTGCCCGGGATCGGCACGATGTCGTCGCCCTGGGCGAGCAGCCACGCCAGCGCCAGCTGGCCCGGCGTGCAATTCTTCTGGCGCGAGATTTCCGCGATCTTCTGCACCAGGCCGAGATTATGGCCGATATTGTCCGCGGCGAAGCGCGGATGCCGCTTGCGCGCATCGTTGTCGGCGAGCGTGGCGGGATCTTCGACCGCGCCCGTGAGCAGTCCGCGGCCAAGCGGCGAATAGGCGACAAAGCTGATGCCGAGCTCGCGCGTGGTGCGCAGCGTTTCTTCGCCCTCGCTGCGGTAAAGCAGCGAAAATTCGTTCTGCACCGCCGCGATCTTGTGCACGGCGTGTCCCCGGCGAACGGTTTGCGGACTCGCCTCGCTCAAGCCCAGTGCGCGAACCTTGCCTTGCTCAACGAGCTTGGCCATGGCGCCCACCGTATCCTCGGTCGGCACGCCCGGATCGATGCGGTGCTGGTAATAGAGATCGATGACGTCGACACCCAGCCGCTTGAGGCTCGCCTCGCAGGACGAGATGACGAATTCGGGCCGGCCGTCGGCGGTCTTGCCGCCGCGCCCGCCGAGATTGCCGAACTTGGTCGCCAGCACCACTTCGGCGCGCCGCCCCTTGATGGCCTTGCCGACGAGTTCCTCGTTATGCCCGGCGCCATAGGCATCCGACGTGTCGAGCATGGTAATGCCGCGGTCGAGCGCCTCGCGAATAAGCGCTATGCCCTCATCGTCGCCGCTCTTGCCATAGACGCCGGAAAGCGACATGCAGCCGAGCCCGATGGCCGAGCTAAGGATCCCGGACGAACCGAGCTTACGCGTGGGAAGTTTGGTCATGGCTTGCTCTCCTAAAGGCTGCGCTTCCTGCCCCGGCGATATTTAACCGTATCCGGCCCGGGGCACTATGCCCGTCCGGCCGCTTTGGCGAGAACGCCCGCCGGATCGGGCGGCGCGGCGTCCGCGGCCCAAGCAATATAGCGATCCGGCCGGATCAGCAGCAGTTTCGCCTCGTAAGCGGTGCGGCCCGCTTGATAACTGTCGCATACGATTTTGACTGGAACGCCGAGGCCCCGCGCCGCCTTTTCGAAGGCCGCGACGGTCTGATCCGCGCCATCAAAAGCGAGCAAGGTGAAATCCCGGCCGAGCTCGTCGAAGACATTGCGCCCGGATGAGAGGAGCTGCGGCGGCAGATGGTGACCGGTGCGGGCCTTGAAGCTGTGGCTGCCGCGCGCGCTGCTGGCGCCGCCAGGCGAACCGACGACGATCGGCGAGCCCTCGTAATGAGGCTCGTAGGTCAGCACGCGCGGCGCTGCGGCGCCGGCATGCTCGGTCCAGGCTTTTTCGAACTCGTCACGGTCGCGATCGGGACTGTAGCGATCAAGGAATATTCGGTCGCGCTTGATGCCTGCCTCGATGAAGTCGCGGCCGGTCTCCAGGAAAATCGGCTGCCGCTCGGTGCTGTAGCTTTGCAGCAGCGCATCGTTACCCCAGCCTTGCAGCTTTGCCGCGAGCTTCCAGCCGAGATTGGCGACGTCGTCGAGACCGTTATTGAGACCGTATCCGCCATAGGGCGGATGCGAATGCGCGGCATCGCCGGCGATGAAGGCGCGGCCCACCTGATAGCGTTCGGCGACCGCGATGCCCAAATCCCAAAATCCCACATAGTCGAAATCGCAGGCGAAGGGAAAGCCCGCGGCTTTGTGCAGTAGTGCGAGAAAATCGTAATTGTCCCGCGTCGTATCGGCCGGCACCGGCGAATGAAAGAACCAGCTCTCGCCGAGATCGACGCGGCCGAAAAACTGCCAGTAGCCCTGCAGGTCGGGATGCAGCACGCGATAGGTCGAACGCGGCGGAAAGCGCTTGAGCTTCTCGTGCAGTTCGCGCGACCGGAACAGCGCCAGCACCATGAGCTGGTCGAAATCCGCGCCGCTGCGCTCGATGCCGATCTGCCGCCGCACCACGGAATGGCCGCCGTCGCAGCCGACCACGTAGTCGGCCTCGAAGACCTCGCGCGCCGTGCCGCCTTGCGCGACGGCGGTGACGCGGACGCCGCCGTCATTCTGTTCGATTGTTTCAGCGGCCCAGCCGAAGCGGGCCGTCACATTGCTTAGCTGCGACAATCGTTCGCGCAGCACGTCTTCGACGAGATATTGCGGCAGCCGTTCGTTCTCCTGGAAATAATAGGAGTTGACGATCTCGCGCAGCGGCGGCGCGTACCAATATTCGTTATTGAGATTGCGGTAAGCGACGATGCCGCTCATCGGATAGTCCGGCGGCAGGATGCGCACGGCGCGAACCTGATCGGCGACCCCCCACGCATGAAAATGCTCCATCGAGCGCTGGGTCAGATTCTGGCCCTTGGGGATGCGCTGCGGTTCGCTGCGCCGTTCGATCAAGGCGCAGGAAATTCCGCGCAGCCCGAGCTCGACCGCCAGCGCGACGCCGACCGGTCCTCCGCCGACGATGACGACCTGATACCGTTTGTTCATTCCACGATCTGCTGTGATTGTCTTTGAATTGAGGAGTTGATCACTGCCGCAGCAGCACCACCGGATTGGCCGTCGCCGGCACGCGTTGCCAGGTCTTGGCGTCGTCTTGTTCGAATTGCCAGTTGCGGCCGCGCGCCGAATAGAGCACCAGGCTGCCTTCGTCCAGCCGCCACGCGCTCGGGGCAAAGGCCGTGACGAAGGCATCGCAGCCGGGTTTCACCGTGAGCGCCAAGGCGTCGCCGGCGGGATTGTTGGTCAGCGTCAGCACGCAGATCGGCTTGCCGGCGCCGCGCGCCACCGCCCAATCGCCGACCATGTCGGCAACGGTGAGCGTCGGCGCCGCGGCGGCGGCCTGCAGAATGTAGCGGCCCTCTTCCGGCGTGAAGCCGTCATACATGCCGCCTTCGACTTCGCTGAGCTCCTCGACCGCTTTGCCGTCGGCGTCGAGCAGACGCAGATCGCCGTAATTGTCCAGCGACCAGCCGGCGATAGTGGCGGTCGACGGAAACAGGTTCGGGCAGTTGTTGCCGATATCGAGCTTGTAGCCGCCGGTCGCGGCATCGCTGCGGAAGGTGAAATGGCAAACCCTGTCATGGTCGGCGTTGGAGAACTCCCAGGCGCCGATCATGGCATTGGCCGCGGCGCTCAAACCGTTTGGCGCGGGAGCAGGTTGCACCGAAGCGGATTGCGGTGGCGCATCGCTGTCGCTGTCGCCGTTTGGCGCGGTTTGCGCAAAGCCGACACCGCCGCACAGGTTCGCCGCGAGAAGTCCAAGGATGATCGCGCCACAATTCTTCATGCCCTACTGCTTTCAGTCCCTAGGCGCGCCACGCAGCGAACGGCGTCTCCGGCACCGGGGTCAGCGGCGGCTTGCCGGCCGCCCAGGCGGCAATGTTGTCGACCACGAGCTGGTCCATCTTGTCGCGCGTATGCATCGATGCCGAGCCGAGATGCGGGAACAGGACGACATTGTCCATGGCGACGAGTTCGGCCGGCACTTCCGGTTCCTTGGCGTAGACATCGAGGCCGGCCGCCAGGATCCGCTTCTCCCGCAGCGCCCGAATCAAGGCCGGCTCGTCGACCACCGAACCGCGCGCCATGTTGATGAGGATGCCGTTCGGCCCCAGCGCGTCGAGAACTCCGGCATTGATCATATTCGCCGTCGCCGCGCCGCCCGGCACGATCACCAGAAGCGTGTCGACGTCGCGCGCCATATCGAGGAGCGTTGAATAGTGCCGGTAGCGAACATCCGGCCGCGGCCGCCGCGTGTGATAGACGACCGGCACGCCGAAGGCATCGAGCCGCCGCGCGATCGCCTGCCCGATCGCGCCCATGCCGACCAGGCCGACGGTACGGTTGCGCAGCGTCGCCTTGCTCAGCGGATAGCCCTCCTCCACCCATTTCCCGGCGCGGACGTGGCGCTCGGCCTGGGGGAATTCGCGCACCGTGCATAACAAGAGACCTAGCGCGGTGTCGGCGACTTCCTCGGTCAGCACCTCGGGCGTGTTGGTGACGACGATGCCGTGCGCGGCGGCATATTTGACGTCGACATGATCGTAGCCGACGCCGAAGCTCGACACGATTTGCAGCTTTGGAAAGCGCCCCATGAAGGCGCCCGGAATCGCCTCGGATGTGGCGCTACAGGCGATTGCCCGCACATCGGCATGCGCGGCGAGAAAGGCTTCCCGATCTCTGGCTTCCGCCGCCTTGTGCACCGTGCACGCGGCTTCAAGTCCCTTCACCACCAAGGGCTTGAGCGGACCGATCAGCACGATCTCGGGCTTGGTCGCGGTCATTCTGCATCCTTTAGACCAGCATGCTGACCGGTGCTTCGAGAAAATTTTTCACGGCCGCAAGAAGCTCGGCCCCGAGCGCGCCGTCAACCACGCGATGGTCGCAGCCCAGCGTCACGCTCAGCATGCTGACAAAGGCGACGCCGCCATCGGGCTTTTCCACCGCTTGGCGGCGCGCGGCGCCGACCGCGAGAATGGTCGCGTGCGGCGGATTGATGATCGCGGTGAATTCGCGCACCTGATGCATGCCGAGATTGGAAATCGCCGATGAGCCGCCCTGATAATCGGCGGGTTTGAGCTTCTTGTCGCGGGCGCGTGCCGCGAGGCCTTTCATCTCCGCCGAGATGGCGCTGAGCGATTTCGTTTCGGCATTGCGGACGATCGGCGTGATCAGGCCGCCATCGAGCGCTACCGCAATGCCGATATCGGAATGCGCAAAACGCAGGATGCGGTCGCCGGCCCAGACCGCATTGGCCGCCGGCACCCGCTGCAAGGCGAGCGCCAGCGCCCGGATCACGAAATCATTGAGCGAAAGCTTGAATGCCGGCTTGGCGTCTTTGTCCGTCGGGGCGGCGGCATTGGCTTCCTCGCGTAGCGCGATGAGCCGGTCGATCTCGACGTCGGCGGTGAGATAGAAATGCGGAACGGCCGCGGCCTGCGTCAGCCGCGCGGCGATGGTGCGGCGCATGCCGTCGAGCGGCACTTCCTGGTAGCTGTCGGGCGCATAGAGCGCCTTGATGTCCGCTGGATTCGGACCCTCAACAAGCGTGGTGGAAGGCCGCGGCGTTGCCGCAACGTCGCGTGCAACGATGCGGCCATGCGGGCCGGAGCCGCGCAGGCGCGACAGATCGATCCCGGCCTCGCCGGCCAGCCGCCGCGCCAGCGGCGTAACGGCTACGCCGCCGGACAACCGTGCCGGTCCGTAATTGCGCGCCGGCGTGCGCACCTCGAAAAAGGGGTCGAGCTTAATCGGGGTCTGTTGCACCTGCGGTGTCGGAGTCTTCCGCTCATTCCCGCGTAAGCGGGAATCCAGCGGCGCGCGTTCCTGGACCCCCGCTTTCGCGGGGGTGGGCGTCTCTTGAGGAGCTGGCGCGGGAGTGGCTCCTGTCGCTGTCGCCGACCCATCCGCGATCACGCCGACCACGGCGCCGACCGGCGCGACTTCGCCGACCGCGACGCGGATTTCCGATAAGACCCCCATCGTGGTGGACGGCACTTCCATCGACACCTTGTCGGTCTCGATCTCGAACAGATTGTCGCCCGGCTTGACCGGCTCGCCGGCCGCTTTGAACCATTTGGTGATCTTGCCTTCGGCGACGGTTTCGCCGAGTTGCGGCATCAGGATATCCATGATCGGCGCCGCCTCACTTGATCCGTTGCCAGATCACTTCGCGTGTCGTGCCGACCGGGCGCAGAATGAGCCGGTCGCCGGCGAATTCATAGCCGCGCACCACGTCGCCCTTGTCGCCCGGCTGCACGCTGCCTTGGCGATGATGGGTCACCGTGCGGGCGCGCTCGTCGACCGAATAGGTGCCGAAATAGGCGATGTGGTCGGCGAGCGCGGCTATCGCCTCCTCGCCGGTCGGCTCCTTGCCGGTGCGCGGCACGTCGCGGTCGGGCGCGACATGGCACGCCATGTGACCATGGACGTCATAGATGATGATGCCTTTAGGGCTTGCGCCGCGCTCGCCTTGCGGCTTGCCGTCCAGCGTCGAGCCGACATAGCGCCAGGAGCCGATCAGGCGTTGGGCTGCCGATAAAGACTGTTCACTCACCGCGTCACCGAATGATTTGCTTTGCCGAGCTTCAGCGGAAGGATTCTTATTTGATGCGTTCCCACGTGACTTCCATCGTCGAGTTCGGCGGCCGCAGCACCAGGCGGTCGCCGGTGAACTCATAGCGCCGAATGAGATCGCCTTTGTCGCCAGGCTGCAGGCTGTCATGCCGATGATGCGTCAGGGTCGCGGCATTTGCGTCGATGGTATAGGTGCCGAAATAGGCGATGTAATCCTTGAGCGCCGTGCTGGCCTCCTCCGGCGTGATCTCGGCGCCCGCGCGCTTGCGCTCGACATCCGGGGCAATCTGCACCGCCATTTCGCCATGCGGCCCGTAATAGATCATGCCCTTCGGATGGGCGCCGCGATCCCAGTTGCCGCCGTTGATGCGCGTGCCGACATAGCGCCAGGCGCCGAGCAGTTTGTTGGCGACTTCGTCCTTGGTCATGGCTGGTTCGGGCACGGCTTGCCGGTTCGCCTTACCACGTCACCGAAACGTATTGCGTCTCCAGGAACTCCATCAGCCCCTCGTGCGCGCCCTCGCGGCCGAGACCGGACTGCTTGGTGCCGCCGAACGGCGCCGCCGGGTCGGAGACGATACCGCGATTGAGCCCGATCATGCCGAAGTCGAGCTTTTCCGACACCCGCATGCCGCGGCTCAGATCCTTGGTGTAGAGGTAGGCGACCAGGCCATATTCAGTGTCGTTGGCGCGGGTGATGACTTCATCTTCGGACTTGAAGGTCTGGATCGAGGCGACCGGGCCGAAGATTTCCTCGTTGAGCATTTTGGCGTCGTCGGAAACGTTGGCGAGCACGGTCGCCGGATAGAAGAAGCCGGGACCGCCGGGCGCTTTGCCGCCGGTGAGCACCTTGGCGCCTTTTTTCACCGCGTCGTCGACCAATTCGACGACCTTGTCGAGACCGTCCTTATTGACCAGCGGCCCGAGCGCGACGCCGTCATCGAGCCCATTGCCCATTTTCAGCCCGGCCATTTTCGCCGTGAGCTTCTTGGTGAACTCGTCCTGCACCTTTTCATGCACATAGAAGCGATTGGCGGCGGTGCAGGCCTCGCCCATGTTGCGCATTTTCGCGATCATCGCGCCGTCGATCGCGGCATCGATGTCGGCATCGTCGAACACGATGAACGGCGCATTGCCGCCGAGCTCCATCGCCGGCTTGACGATATTGTCCGCCGCTTCGTGGAGGAGCTTGCGGCCGACTTCGGTCGAGCCGGTAAAAGACACCACGCGCACGCGCGGATCGTGCAGCATCGCGCTCACCACCTTGCCCGACGAGCGCGACGGAATGACGTTGACCACGCCCGCCGGCACACCGGCTTCTTCGAGGATCGGCATCAAAGCGAGCATCGTCAGCGGGGTGTCGGAGGCGGGCTTGAGCACGACCGGACAGCCGGCGGCGAGCGCCGGGCCGATCTTGCGCGTCGCCATCGCCGCCGGGAAATTCCACGGCGTCACCAGCACGGCGATGCCCGCCGGCTTGTGATGCACGAAAATCCGCGCGCCGGTCGACGGCCCCGTCGAATTGGAGCCGACATTGCGCACCGCTTCCTCGGCATACCAGCGGAAGAATTCCGCTGCATAAGCGACCTCGCCGCGCGAATCCGACAGCGCCTTGCCGTTCTCGATGGTGATGAGTTTCGCCAGCCGTTCGGCGTCGCGCATGATGAGGTCGTAGGACTTGCGCAAAATCTCGCCGCGCTCGCGGGGCTTCTTGGCGGCCCAGCCGGGGAATGCCGCCTGCGCCGCGTCGAGCGCCGCTTTGGCGTCATCGACGGTGGCGCTGGCGACCGACGCCACCTTGTTTTCGGTCGCCGGATCGATCACGTCGAAGCGACTGCCGTCGGAGGATTTGCGCCATTTGCCGCCGATCCACAGATCGGTCGGCACGTTGGCGAGAAGATTGTCGTACATGGCCATGATACTGAGTCCCAAATACTGATGATCTCGGCGTCGCTCCTGGCGCGGCGTCACTTTCCCGTTTTCAGCTCGACAAGAATGTTGCGGTAGGGCTGGTCGGTGAGATTGCGCAATTCGTGCTGCTCGCCGGCGTCCTTCCAAATGACGCCGCCAGCCTTGTCGTCGGCGATGTAGGATTTGCCTTCGACGTTCTCGATCTCGGCCTTGCCGCCGGTGAGGTTGATGATGACGTAATCCATGGTGTGGTGATGCCACGGCTTCTTGCCGCGCGGGGCAACGCGCATGTCCCAGACCCGGACCTGGTCGTTCTCGAAGATGACTTCGGTGCCGATCGGACCGTTCGGATTTTCGCGGCTGGGGTCGTTGGCCATGGTCTCGCCTGTCCGTTACGAGTTGAGGCTCCGCCGCACCCGCTCCGCGATCCGGTCGACGCTGGGCAGCGCCATGTCTTCCAGAATATCGGCGGCCGGCAGCGGGATGTGCGGCGTGGTGATGCGCACCGGCGGGCCGTCGAGATCGTAGAACGCCTCGTCGGCGACGATGGAGACGATCTCGGCGCCCCAGCCGCACAGCCGCGGATTTTCCTCGACCGTGAACAGGCGGTGCGTCTTGCCCACCGAGCCGAGAATGGTCTGGGTGTCGAGCGGCACCAGCGAGCGCACGTCGACCACTTCGCAATCGATGCCGTGCTCGGCGGCAAGCTTGTCGGCGGCCGCGACCGCGCGCGGCACCATCATGGCGAGCGCGGCGATGGTGGCGTCCTTGCCGGGCCGCACGATATTGGCGGTGCCGAGTTTGTCGACAATCTCGCCGTCCGGCACCTCGCCCTTGGTCGGATAAAGCGACTTGTGCTCAAGGAAGATCACCGGATCGGGATCGCGCACCGCGGCGGCCAGCAAGCCAATGACGTCGCGCGGCGACGACGGCGCCACGACTTTCAGCCCCGGGATCATCATGCACCAGTTCTCGACGCTCTGCGAATGCTGTGCGCCGAACCGCGCGCCGCCGCCGTTGCCGGTGCGCACCACCAGCGGACATTTGACCTGGCCGTTCGACATGTAGCGGCTCTTCGGAAACTCGTTGGCGATGTAGTCGAAGCACACCGCGAAGAAGTCGGAGAACATGATCTCGGCGATCGGCTTTAGTCCGGTCATCGCCGCGCCCATGGCGGCGCCGAGGATGGCCTGCTCGGAAATCGGCGTGTCGCGCACCCGCAACGGCCCGAACTGCTCGTAGAGCCCGACGGTCGCCTTGAACACGCCGCCGGCCTTGGCGACGTCTTCCCCCAAGAACACCACGTCGGGATCGCGCGCCATTTCCTGGGCGATGCCGCGGATCACGGCGTCGCGATAGGTCAGTTCCGCCATGCGAAGCCTCCGTCGGCGTAGACGTCGGTGGTAAGAATGTCGGCCGGCGGCATCGGCGCCGCCTTGCATTTCTCGGTCGCCTCGTCGACCTCGCGTTTCACGTCGGTCTCGATGCCGACAATGATGTCCTCGCCGACGCCGAATTGTTTGAGCCGCTCGCGATAGATCTTGATCGGATCGCGCTCTTTCCACTTTTCCAACTCGCCCTCGGGGCGGTATTTGGCCGGGTCGGCGCGCGAATGGCCGCTGTAGCGATAGGTCATGCACTCGATCAAAGACGGACCGCCGCCGGCGCGCGCCTTGTCGTAGGCCTCGCGCGCCGTACGGTAGACGGCGTCGGCGTCGTTGCCGTCGACGACGATGCGCGGCAGGCCGTAAGCCGCGGCGCGGTCGGCGGCGGGATGCGCGACGGCGGTCACGTCGCCAATCGGCGTATATTCCATATAGAGATTGTTCTCGCAGACGAAGATCACCGGCAGCTTCCAGACGACGGCGAAATTCAGCGCTTCGTGAAACGCCCCGATATTGGTGGTGCCGTCGCCGAAGAAGCACACCGAGACGTCGTTCTGGCCCTTGTACTGCGCGCGCCAGGCCGCGCCGCAGGCGATCGGCAGATGCGCGCCGATGATGGCGTAGGAGCCCATCACGCCGTGGTCGACCGAGGTCAGATGCATCGAGCCGCCTTTGCCGCGCATCAGGCCGTTGTCGCGCTGCATCAGCTCGCCGAGCACCTTCTCGATGGCGACGCCGCGCGCCAGCGTGTGGGCATGGCCGCGATAGGTGCAGAACGACAGATCGCCCGGCTGCATGGCGGCGGCGCAGCCGGCGGCGACCGCCTCCTGGCCGAGCGAGAGGTGGCTGGTGCCCTTGACCAGGTTCTGCAGGAACAGATCGAAGGCGCGCTGCTCGGCCTCGCGAATTTCGACCTGCAGGCGGTACATGCGCAGCCGCGTCTGCTCTCCGATATCGTCATTGAGACTCGCATGCCCGGTGGGCGCGAGGTCTTCTACCTTGGCCATGAAAAGTCCTCGGAATGCCCTACATCAAGCCTGGGGCGGCGCAACTTAGCGCCAGTTGTCAAGCCGAGGCAACGCCGTCGCAAGGCAGCGCATGAGGCTGATCGAGGCCGCCCTCAAGCCTTCGTCTCATCCATCTGACGCCAACCTGCCGATCGCGGCGGCGCAGGCCGCTTGCGCGGCGCTTCACGAATCCCTAATTGACGCAAGCGGGAGGGCGCGATGAGCCAAGAATCCCTGGAATCCCGGCGACCCCAAGACTACGTGCAACGGTTCTTCGGCGGCCCGCCGCTCGCGGTCATCGGCCGGCTGGTCATGCTCTCGATCCTGGTCGGCGTCATTCTCGCCGCGATCGGGCTTGATCCCTGGAACATTATCGAATCGGTGCGCCGGCTCATCGAGCACGTCTGGAACATGGGCTTCGACGCCATACGCTGGCTGTGGCGCTATTTCCTGCTCGGCGCGGTGATCGTGGTGCCGATCTGGCTTCTGGTGCGCCTGACCAAGGCGCCGCGCGGCCTGTAGCCGCGCATCGTCGGGGCGTCGTGCCGGCGCCTGCGACATCGCCTGCGGACGCGTGAAGTCGCTCAATCGCCCAGCGCTTATTCGTCGACCGGATCCGCGCCGGCCTGCGGTCCGCCGTCGCCCTCGGCGGCGACGGACTGATCCGACGCATAGTCGCGCGGACCGCCGCCGCGATGCCGCCGCCGCCGGCGGTGCAGCGGAAACCGGTCAGCCGACCCATCATAGCCATTCGGCCCATTGCCGCCCTGGCCGTGCGGGCCGTTCGCGGCTTGGCCATGCTGCGGTGCGCTTTGCTGCTGCGGCAGACCGCCGGTGATGAATGACGGCAGCCGTTCAACATCGCCATCGCCGTCCGGCATTTGCGGCTGCGGCCGCGGCTGAAAGTGCTGCGGCTGATGTTGCGGCGGCTGCTGCGGCTGGTGCTGCTGCGGCTGATGGTGTTGCGGCTCGCGCGGGTAGAACGGCTGCACTTGCGGCGCGTAGGGCTCGCCGCCCATCGACGGTTGTTCGTCGCCGTCATCGTAGCCGTCGTCGCCGAGATTGGCGCCGCCGCCCGGCTGTTGCTGCTGATAATAGGGCTGGTTCTGGCGCAGCTGCTCCTGCGCGGCGGCGATCAGGCGGAAATAATGTTCGGCGTGCTGGTAATAATTTTCGGCGGCAATCGGATCTCCGGAGCTTTGCGCGTCGCGGGCGAGCTGGAGATATTTTTCGGCGATGTGCGAAGCGGTGCCGCGAATTTTTACGTCCGGCCCGTTGGACTCGTACATCCGCGACAACGGATTCTGGTGGTGATGGCCACCCTTACGATTACGACCGCGCATACGTTTATTCTGACCGTTTCTCATGGTTTGCTGTTCCGCCAACCCCGTTTTGCACGACGGCAACGGCGCCGCCGCATCTGTTCATCGTCTCTGTAGTCGTCGAACGTCATTCGGACGCCGCCGCCCGGCTGCGCGCCGCTCGAAATGGCTCCCCGGTGCACGTCACTGAACGTCACGCCCCCCAGCCAAACAGCCCTCGCCCGCGGCACCGCCCGCAGCGTCCTTAACTTTGGTCACGCGCGCGCCTTATCCGTACCGACGCACGCCGAACCGGTGATAACGTCTCGGCTTAACCTTCACGGTTTGAACATTCGCGTTCTGAATCTGGCGATCCTGTGTGCCGGCCAACCCGGCGTTCGCTATCCAGTTATCGCTTGCCAGCTTTCGCTTGTCTGCCTGGCCTGCATTGCCGGCCTGTTGGAGCCAACTTTTTCAGTTAGGCTCTTGGGCGTTCAGGGCAACGCGGCACCCTCAATCTCGGGCCGATTCCGTGGGCCGCAAGCTAGTCGGTTCCGGCGGACATTCCAAGTGCTTTTTTGGACCAAGTGCCTTTTTGCCGGAGACCAATGCTCGCGCCTCATGCCCCTCAACTTGTCGCTTTCTTACAACGAGGGCGCGCGGCACACCAGATAGATCGGGTTGCGGCGCCGACGGCGCAAGCCCCGTCGCGGCGAACAAAGCCTTGACCGATTCGGCCTGACCGGCGCCAAGCTCGACAACAAGGATGCCATCCGGCGCCAGCAGCGCCGGCGCCGGCGCCGCAATGGCCCGATAAAAATCGAGCCCGTCGGGTCCGCCGTCGAGCGCGCCGCGCGGATCGAACAGGCGCACCTCCGGCGCCAACCCCGCGATTTCGGCAGAGGCGATATAAGGCGGGTTGGAGACCACTATGTCGAATTGACAACATAGCGCCGCGGCCATGTCGCAGCCAACGAAGGCGGCGCGCGTCAGATTAAGGCGCCGGGCATTGTCGCGCGCGATGGAGAGCGCGTCCGCGCTTGTATCGGCGCCGACGCCGAAGGCATTGGGCAGCTCGCTCAGAAGCGCCAGCAGGATGGCCCCGCTGCCGGTGCCGAGATCGGCGATGCGCAGCGAGCGTGCCCGCGAGCCGTGCCGGTCAATGGCGGCAAGCACGGCCTCGACGACCGTCTCGGTCTCCGGCCGCGGCACCAGCGTCGCGGCGTTGACGGCAAGCTCAAGCCCCCAAAATTCCTTGCGGCCGACGATGCGGGCGATCGGCTCACGAGCAAGCCGCCGCCGTGCCAGATCGGCAAGCGCCCGCTGTTCGGCGATAGCCAATTCGCGCGCGCTTGCCGCTATGAGGCCGGCATGATCGAGGCAAAGCGCATGGCCGACCAGAAGCCGGGCATCGAGATCGGGCGTATCGAGGCCGGCCTCACGAAATTTCGCAGCCCAGATCCGCCGCGCCTGATCAACGGTCATCGATTTTGCCGTGCCGAACGGCACAGCTATGGCACCGGCATTCGCGGCCGCCGGCATCAGCTTGTTTCCTCGGCCGCGAGCAGGGCCGCCTGATTTTCGGCGACCAGCGCGTCGATGATTTCGCCGAGCGCCTCGCCTTCCAGAATCTGCGGCAGCTTGTAGAGGGTGAGATTGATGCGATGGTCGGACACCCGGCCTTGCGGATAATTATAGGTGCGGATGCGCTCGGAGCGATCGCCGGTACCGACCTGACCGCGGCGCTCGGCGGCGCGCGCGGCGTCCTGCTTCTGCCGCTCGAAGTCGTAGAGCCGCGTCCGCAGCACGGCCATGGCCTTGGCGCGGTTGCGGTGCTGCGAGCGGTCTTCCTGCATCATGACGACGATGCCCGAGGGAATATGCGTCACCCGCACCGCCGATTCGGTCTTGTTGACGTGCTGGCCGCCGGCGCCGCTCGAGCGCAGCGTGTCGATCTTCAAATCGGTTTCGTTGATCGGCACATCGACGTCTTGCGCCTCCGGCAGCACCGCGACAGTTGCGGTCGAAGTGTGAATGCGGCCCGAGGCCTCGGTATCGGGGACGCGCTGCACCCGATGCACGCCGGATTCGAATTTCAGCTTGGCGAAGGCGCCGCGGCCGCGGATTTCGGCGATGATCTCCTTGTAGCCGCCCATCGCGCCGTCGCTCGCGGTCATGATCTCCACCTTCCAGCCCTGCTTGGCGGCGTAACGCTCGTACATGCGGAACAGGTTGCCGGCGAACAAGGCCGCTTCGTCGCCGCCGGTGCCGGCGCGGATTTCGAGGATGACGTTGCGCTCGTCCATCGCGTCTTTGGGCAACAGCGCCAGCCGCAATTGCTGCTCGAGCTTCGTCCGCCGCGCTTCAAGCTCGGGCTTTTCCGCTTCGGCGATGGAGCGCATCTCGGCATCGGTCGAGGCATCGGCGATCAGGCTGGTGAGGCCGTCGAGTTCGCGCTGCGCGGCGCGATAGGAATTGACCGCCTCGACCACCGGGGCGAGCTCGGCGAATTCGCGCGACAGCTTCACATAGGTCTCGGGCGGCAGCGCGGCGGCGAGATCGCGTTCCAACGCCGCGTGCCGGACGACGAGCGCATTGAGTTTTTGGTCAGGCAGCATGTCAGGTTAAGTAAAAGACGCAAGCGGCCGGGACAAGCCCGGCCGCGGCGCACCGTTCACGAGCTAAAGCTGCAACCCGTTGTCGGTCGCAAATTGCTCCAGCCGGGCGCGGATCGGCGCGCCGCGGCTGCCCAGGTCGATCAGGGGGCAAAGAAACCCGGCGGCCTCGCGGCAATCGAGATCGAGCAGCATCGCCTTGACCGGCCCGACCGCCGACGGGGTGAGCGACAGCGAACGGTAGCCCAGCGCGACCAAAGCCAACGCCCCAACCGGTTGCGACGCCAGTTCGCCGCACACGGTGACCGGCTTGTCATGGGCGCGCGCCTTATCGATGATTTCCTTGAGCGCGCGCAGCACCGGGGCTGACAGCGCATCGAAGCGGCCGGACACCCGCGGATTGCCGCGGTCGATCGCATAGAGGAACTGCACCAGGTCGTTGGAGCCGACCGAGAGGAAGTCGACGCGCTGCAAAAGCTCGTCGAGCTGATACAGCAGTGACGGCACCTCGACCATGCTGCCGACCTCGACCTCGTCGGGCAGTTTGTGGCCGTGGCGGCGCAGATGAGTCAGTTCGCGTTCGACCAGCTCCTTGGCCTGGTCGAATTCCTCGACCGTCGATATCATCGGAAACATGATCTTCAGCGCGCGGCTGCTCGCCGCCCGCAACAGCGCGCGCAATTGCGTGCGCAAGAGACCGGGGCGGTCGAGGCCGAGCCGGATCGCACGCCAGCCGAGCGCGGGATTCTCCTCCTCGACGTTGCGCATATAGGGCAGCACCTTGTCGCCGCCGATGTCGAGCGTGCGAAACGTCACCGGCTTGTCGCCGGCGGCGTCGAGCACGGCGCGGTACAGCGCATATTGCTCGCTGGTGCGCGGAAAGTTCGGCGCGACCATGAATTGCAGCTCGGTGCGGAACAGGCCGATGCCGGCGGCGCCGGTGTCCTCGATATGCGGCAGGTCGACGCTCAAGCCGGCGTTGAGCAGCAATTGCACCTCCGCGCCGTCCTTGGTGACGCAGGGCTTGTCGCGCAGCGACTGGTATTGCTGCTGGCGACGCGCCCGCAACCGCACGCGCTCGACGTAGGCCGCCTCCATGTCCGGCAGCGGCCGGATATGCAGATCGCCGGCCGTACCGTCGACGATGATGGCGTCGCCCGGATCGGCGATGCCGGTGGCGTTGTCGATGTCGCCGACGGCGGGAATGCCGAGCGCGCGCGCCACGATCGCGACATGCGAATGCGGGCCGCCTTCCTCCAAAACGAGGCCGCGCAGGCGCTTGCGGTCGTAATCGAGCAGCGCCGCCGGCCCCATCGAGCGCGCGACCAAAATCGCGTTCTCCGGCAGGCTTTCGCGCGACGGCGCGTGATCGCGGCCGGTGAGCTGCCGCATCAGGCGATTGGCGAGGTCGTCGAGATCGTGCAAGCGCTCGCGCAGGAACGGGTCGGTCTGCCGCAACATGCGGGCGCGGGTATCGGACTGGACGCGCTCGACCGCGGCTTCCGCGGTCAGCCCGGTCATCACCGCCTCTTCGAGCTTGTGCACCCAGCCGCGGTCGTAGGCGAACATGCGATAGGCTTCGAGCACGTCGCGATGTTCGCCGCCCTCGACGACGTCGCCGTGCTCCAGCATCTCGTCGAGATTGGATTGCAGCGTCTCGATCGCGGCCTTGAGGTGCTCCAATTCCTTGGGCACGTTGTCGGCGATGAAATTGGTGACGACGACGCGCGGCTCGTGCAGCACGACGTGACCGAGCGCGATGCCTTCGCTCAAGCTGGCGCCCTTGAGATGCACCGAATGGCGCGCCGCCGGCTCGGCGCCGGGCAGCGCCAGCGCCGAGAGCTCGCCGGACGCGATCATCTCGGCGAGCACCATGGCGGTGGTCTGCAGGGCCTCGACTTCCTCTTCGGAATAGGTGCGCCGGGCGCGGTTCTGCACCACCAGGACGCCGAGCGTATTGCCGGCCCGCAGGATCGGCACGCCGAGGAAGGAGTGGTAGATCTCCTCGCCGGTCTCCGGCCGGAACGAGAAGGCCGGATGGGCCTGGGCGTTCGACAGATTGATCGCGCTGGCCTGGCTCGCCACCAGGCCGACCAGGCCCTCGTCGGACCGCATCACCGTGCGGTGCACCGCTTCGCGGTTGAGGCCCTCGGTGGCGTAGAGTTCGAGCGTGGCGTCGACGCGCAGCACATAGACGGAGCAGACCTCCGCAACCATGTTGGCGGCGATCAGCACCACGATCTTGTCAAGGCGCTCCTGCGCACTGACCGGCTCCGCCATCACTTCGCGAAGCCGGCGCAACAGCACGCGCGGACCGCCGAGCGCGCCGCGCATGGCGGCAGCTCCCTCGGGCGTGGTTTTGGCCGGAGCGGAGCCCGTGGTGCGCCGGCCGCAATCTAAGAGGAATCCGCCCGGGTCCCGTCCCGCGGCGAATGTCCACAAGGCTATATCGAATGCGGCATGCAAACCGCAAGCCAGAGACAACGATATGACAACGCGAAGGAATTATGTTGCAGCGCAACTAAACGCGCCGCTTAGCCCGTGGCGTTATCGAGATTGTACAATGAATGCAACGTGCGCACCGCAAGCTCGGTAAAGGCTGCGTCAATCAGAAGCGAAAACTTGATTTCAGAGGTCGTAATAGCGCGGATGTTGATCGAGCGCTCGGCCAACGCGCTGAACGCCTGTGCGGCAACGCCGGCATGGCTGCGCATGCCGATGCCGATGACGGAAATCTTGGCGACATCGGTGGCGCCGTCGAGCCGGGTATAGCCGATCGCGTCCTTGGCCTTGGCGATGACGTCAAGCGAACGCTGGTAGTCCGCCGCCGGCACGGTGAAGGTCAGATCGGTGGTTTTGCCGTCGGCGGAGACGTTCTGCACGATCATGTCGACATTGATATTGGCCTCGGCGAGCGGGCCGAAAATCGCCGCCGCCACCCCGGGCTTGTCCTGAACCTGACGAATCGAGATTTGCGCCTCATCGCGGGAGAAGGCGATGCCGGTGACGGTTTGCTGTTCCATGATCTCCCCCTCGTCGCAGATCAGTGTGCCGGGCGGATGGCCGTGCGGGTCGATTTTTTCCGGCGGATCGAAGCTCGAACGCACGAAAATGCGGACATTGTGCACCATGCCGAGCTCCACCGAGCGCACCTGCAGGACCTTGGCGCCGAGCGAGGCAAGCTCCAGCATTTCCTCGAAGGCGACCTTGTCCAGCCGGCGCGCGCGCGGCACGACACGCGGATCGGTGGTGTAGACGCCGTCGACATCGGTATAGATGTCGCAGCGGTCGGCGCGGATGGCGGCGGCGATCGCCACTGCGGAGGTGTCGGAGCCGCCGCGGCCGAGCGTGGTGATGCGATTGGTTTCCCGGTGCAGGCCCTGGAAGCCGGCGATGACCGCGACCTCCTTGCGCTCCTTGAAGCGGCGGATCAGCTCGTCGCCATCGACGCCAAGAATGCGCGCCGAACCGTGGGCATCCGACGTCAGGATCGGAACCTGCCAGCCCTGCCAGGAGCGCGCATTGATGTCGAGATCCTGCAGCGTGATGGCGAGGAGCCCGGCGGTGACCTCTTCGCCGGTGGCGACCACGGCGTCGTATTCGCGCGCGTCGAACAGCGGGCTCGCCGCTTCGCACCAGGCGACGAGCTGGTTGGTGACGCCGGCCATGGCGGAGACGACGACGGCGACCTCGTGGCCGGCATCGACCTCGCGCTTGACGTGGCGCGCGACGTTGCGGATGCGCTCGATGTCGGCGACCGAAGTGCCGCCGAATTTCATCACGAGACGGGACATGTCGCTATTCGCGTCCGCTGTTTGCGCCGGTTCGGTCAAAGGGCGCGTATAGATACCGGCGGGGTCCGCCCGCTGCAACATCGGCCGACCCCGGCCGGCGGTTTGTCACGCCGCATTCGGGCATGATAGAGACCGCTCGATTAAGGAAAAACTTGCGGATGCGGCGCATCGAGCCGCCCGCGCGCTTAGGGGGTGAAATGCCAGCCGTCATCGATCCCGTCAGCGGGCTCGAATACTACGAACTCAGTCATCGCTGGGGCATGTATACGCCGATCTTCCCGGGCTACGAGGAGATCAGGCTTGAGCGCATCACCCACCACGCCAAGCAAGGCGTGATGACGCACAAGATCACGACGATCTTTCACACCTCGACGCACGTCAACGCGCCGCTGCATCTGATCCCCGGCGCCGCCGGCGTCGGCGAGATCGAGCTTGCGCGGTTCTTCGGCACCGGCGTCATCGTCTCGATCCCGAAACGCAAATGGGGCTTGATCGAGCCGTCCGATCTCGAACGCGCCAAGCCGTCGATCCAGGCCGGCGATATCGTGCTGATCGATACCGGCTGGCACCGCAAATATGCCGACAGCAAGGAATATTTCGGCTATGCGCCGGGCTTGAGCAAGGCGGCGGCGCAATGGCTGGTCAAAAAGCGGGTGAAGCTCGTCGGCGTCGATACCGCCACCGTCGATCATCCGCTGGCGACCTCGCTCGGCCCGCACCGCAACGGCCCGCAAATCAAATACCTCATTCCGGAATACAAAGAGGCGACCGGGCGCGAGGCGATCGAGGATTTTCCGGAATGGAACCCGGCGCACCGGACGCTGCTCGCAGCCGGCATTCCGACCATCGAGAACGTCGGCGGCGATGTCGACGAGCTCAAAGGCAGGCGCTGCACGTTTCAGGGTTTTCCTTGGAAATGGCGCGAGGGCGATGCCTGCGTGATCCGGCTCGTCGCCATGCTCGACCGCGGCGGCAAATCGCGCCTCGAGCGTGGCGATGCCGGCAAAGCGTCCGGCAAAAAGCGTGCCGCCACATCGGCGCGCGGCGGCGATCTGCAGCTTTTCGACCTCAGCCATGACTGGGGCCATGGCATGCCGCAATGGCCGTCGCGCGCCAACCTCAATGTGCGGACGCTGGAATTCCACGCCAAGGACGGCCTCTTGGTGCAGCAGTTCGAAGGCATCATGCACCGCGGCACCCATATGGATGCGCCGATCCATGTCGCGGAGAATGAGCCGACGCTGACCGGCTATCCGTTGTGGCGGTTTTTCGGCACCGGGGTCGCGGTGTCGATCCCGAAGGGCAAATGGGGCGTCATCACACCAAAAGAACTGGAACGCGCCGAACCGAAGATCCAGAAAAACGATATCGTCATGATCAATACCGGCAGTCACCGCAATTACGGTGACAACCCGGATTATTTCGCCTATTCGCCCGGCCTCTACAAGGAAGCCGCCGAGTGGCTGGTCGAACGCGGCGTCAAGCTCGTCGGCATCGACGTCCAGGCGCTCGATCACCCGCTCGGCACCTTTCTCGGCCCGCATGGACCGGGGCCGGCGCAGCCGCACCTTGACGTGGAATATTTCGCCGCGACCGGCCGTCACATCATCGACGATTTCCCGCACTGGGAGCCGGCGCACAAGATCATGATGACCAACGGCATTCCCGGCATCGAAAATATCGGCGGCGACATCGACGCCATCACCGGCCAACGCTGCACCTTCTTCGCTTTCCCGTGGCGCTGGCCGGAGGGCGAAGGCTGCGCGCTGCGCGTCGTCGCCGTGCTCGATCCCAAGCAAAGCTTCCGTTTCGAGACCGGACGATAAGTGTGTATCCCGTCACCCTGAGGTGCGAGCGAAGCGAGCCTCGAAGGGCGACGGATTGATTGCAGAGGAATCCACATGATCTCCGAGCCGCTGCGCAATCCGCTGTCGCTGTTCGACGTCAAGAACAAGGTCGCGATCATTACCGGGGCGTCCGGCACCTTCGGCCGCGCCACCGCGCTGGCGCTCACCGCGCTCGGCGGCAAGGTGCTGCTCGCCTCCGGCAGCGAAAGCGAGCTTGAAGAAGTGGCGAACGAAGTGCGCGAACTGGGCGGTAGTCCGGCGACCGTGGTGCGCCGGCCGGACAGCCTGGCCGACGCCGAGGCGATGCTCGACTCCGCGCTCGCGACATTCGGCCAGGTCGATCAGTTGGTCGTCGCCTCCGGTTTCAACAAGCCGGGCTTCATTCACGAACTGGACTATGAGGATTGGCAGGCGGTGATGGATGCCAATGTGCGCGGCATCTGGTTCATGGCCAAGGCCGTCGGTGCATACTGGATCGAGAAAAAGGTGCGCGGCAAAGTCTTGCTGATGTCATCGGTGCGCGGCCGCCACGGCAACTATTCCGGCTATACCGGCTATTGCGCGTCGAAGGGTGCGACCGATTCGCTGACGCGGGTGCTGGCGACCGAATGGGCCAAATACGGCATCACCGTCAACGCCATCGCGCCGACCGTCTTCCGCTCCAAGCTGACGGCGTGGATGTACGGCGACAACGAGCTCGGCCAGCAGACCCGCGCCCGATCGCTGTCGCGCATTCCGCTCGGCCGCCTCGGCGAAGTCGAGGATCTCGTCGGCATGGCGATTTATCTGTTATCGCCGGCGTCCGATTTTTGCACCGGGCAGGTGATGTATGTCGACGGCGGCTATACGGCAGGCTAGTCGCGCGATTCCGGACGCTCGTTAGTCGTCGCGCGGGCCGGCCGGCGCGTCTCGCCCCAGCACGTCGCGGCGCCCATGATGGAAGACCAGAAAGCAACCCACAGAAGTGCAGGCATGACCATTTCTCCTCTGCGGATTGGCCACTATTGATTACGCAATAAAATAACGCACGGATCATTTGCGAGTTCCACTGAGCGAAAGAGCGCACCCCCATGGCGAACGGATTGGCAGTGAGCAAAACGCGGAAAATCGGCGTTATCGGCGGCGGTCTGATGGGCCACGGCATCGCTTACCTGCTCGCGGCAGCGGGTCACGCTGTGGATATCTATGAACCTGCAGCGGATCTGCGCGCGTCTCTACCGCAACGGCTTCAAGCTATCGCCGACTTGCTCGGTGACGATGCTGCACTGCTGAAACGTATTTCAGTCCGTGATGCGCTGGCAGCTGCCGTCGAGGGCGCCTCTTTCGTGTTCGAAGCGGCGCCGGAGAAGCTGCCGCTGAAGCAGCAGCTCTTCGCCGAGCTGGAGAAATTCACCGCGCCGGATGCGATCCTAGCCAGCAACTCATCGGCGATTCCATCGACCGAGATCGGCCGGCACCTCAGGCACCGCGAACGGGTGCTCGGCACCCATTTCTGGAACCCGCCGCATCTGGTGCCGCTCGTCGAAGTCGTGCAAAACAAAGAGACCAGTGCCGAAGTCGTGCAGCAGTCCATGCAGCTCCTGCGTGCCGCCGGCAAGACGCCGGTCCATGTGCGGCGCGACGTGCCGGGCTTCGTCGGCAACCGCCTGCAGCACGCGATGAAGCGCGAGGCGATCGCGCTGGTCGCCGCCGGCGTCTGCGACGCCGACACGCTCGACGTCGTGGTGCGCGAGGGCTTTGGCGCGCGCACCGCCGTGCTCGGCCCGATGGAGCAGTCCGACCTGGTCGGCACCAACCTCACCCTCGACATCGCCGAGGTGCTTTACGCCGATCTCGATCGCACGCCGGGACCGCATCAATATTTGCGTGACATCGTCGCCGCCGGCAAACTCGGCATGAAGACCGGCGAGGGCCTGCGCAAATGGACGCCGGAGCAAGCCGATGCCGTCCGCGCCCGGCTGTCGCGTTTCCTTGCCGAGCAGGCCAAGGCGCGACGGGGCAAGTCCGATTGAATTTCAGGCTTCGTAATTGCGGACGAAGTCTTCCGGCACGTTCGGGCCCCAGGCGTAAAAGGAATCCTCCGCCGGATGATCCTTGCTCGGCCAATCCGTCGTCGCCGGGATGTAATCGATATCGGCCGAATACTCCGAGAAGCTGCCCCACGGATCCTGGACGTAGTGAAAGTAATTTGAACCGAGCACGTGGCGGCCCAGGCCCCAGCCTTTGGCAAAGCCCTTGCCGAGCATGTGCATGGCGCCGGCGCCGATCTCGTCGATGGAGCCGACGTCCCAGCTGAAATGGTGATGCCCGGGCGCCTCCGAGCGCGCAAATGCGATCATGTGGTGATCGCTGCCGTGAATGCCGTGCAGAAAGGCGATGTTGTCGCCGGAATGATCCGACAGGCGCAGGCCGAGAACCCGGGTATAGAATTCGATCGCCTTGCGCACGTCGCGGGTGAACATCAGAACGTGAGCGAGCCGGCGCGGACGGGTCTGCGGCGTCTGGCTGCGATATGGCGCGCCGCGTTCGCCCGGACCGGCCGAGCGGGACGAGAACCGGGTTTTCTCATCAGGGGACGATTTTGCCGCCACCTTGATCTCGACCAGAATGCCGTCGTGGTCGCGGAACCAGACTCCGTTGGAATCGACGCCGGGCGGCGGATCGAGACGCTTAATCCCCATCTTCTGCAGCCGCTCGGAGAATTTTTCGATATCGTCCTCGAAGGCGCCGAACGACACATAGCCGTATTTCTTGCGCGGGCCTTCGCCGATCGTTCCCCAGATGTGCGGCTGCTCGAATGTCGAGAGTGTCAGGAAATTGTCCTTCTCGCCGACCTTGAGACCGAACTCGCCATAAAAGTTCTGCGCGACCCCGACGTCGGGCACGACGAAATGAAAGTGATCCACGGAATGAACGCCGAGTTCGCCCGGGCGCCGGTGCGGCTGAATGAATCCCTGGATCGCCGTCATCGCATGTGCTCCTGATCCGCCGTACTGAAACAGTGGCCTCGCCTGCCATCCCTGACAAGAGGCGTGCGGCAAAGGCTGTAATGTGAGCCCGGCGCGACCCAATGTTGCGTCACTCTAAAATATATTTTCTTGCGATCATAGTTCCACTGCCGCACCATGGCACCGAACCGCGGCCATCGTGATGAGTTCACCGATGCCGCGCGACGGCTCTGCCCGGGAGGAAATGCGTCATGACCAAAGCCGCCGCGCTGCGCAGCGTCGCGACACCGACGGCTGCCGACCTCGTCGGCCGCGCCCGCGAATTGGCGGCGCTGTTGCGCAAGAACGCGCCGGCCGGCGATGCCAACCGCCGCGTCGAGGAAGAGTCGATCCAGGCGATGCGCAAAGCCGGCTTGATGCGCGTGTGCACGCCGCAGCGCTATGGCGGCTGGGAGATGAATACGCGCGCGATCCTCGACGTCAGTTCTGCCATCGCGGAGGCCGACGGCGGCGCCGCCTGGGTGGTCAACCTCAACAATGTCTGCTGCTGGCTGGCGAGCCTATATCCGGTCAAAGCGCAGGACGAAGTGTTCGCCGGCAATCCGGATGCGTGCGTGTCGGGAGTTCTCAACCCGACGGCGGAGGTCGTCAAGGTCGACGGCGGCTACCGCGTCAGCGGCAGCTGGAACTACAATTCCGGCGGCTGGCACGCGGAATGGGCGGTGCTCGGCATGCCGATCGTCAACGCGGCGGGCGAAAGCATCGACCAGGGTCTGGCGCTGTTCCCGATGGCGGATCTGGAGCGTGTCGATACCTGGTTCGTCGCCGGCATGCGATCGTCAGGGAGCATCACGCTGAAGGCCAAAGACGCCTTCGTGCCGGAGCACCGCGTACTGTCGGTGCCGCGCGCCATCGAAGGCAATTATCCGACCGAAATGCGCGACGAGGAGCCATTCTACCGCTCGGCCTTCGTGCCGATCCTCGCCATCATCCTGGTCGGGCCGATCCTCGGGCTCGGACGCGCCGCGCTCGATTTCGTGCGGCAAAAGGCTGCGTCCCGCAGCATCGCCTATACATCTTTCGAAAAGCAGAATGCATCGGTCGCGTTCCAGCTGCAGATCGCCGAAGCGGCGCTGATGATCGACACCGCGCATTTCCACGCCTACCGCGCCGCGGACGATATCGACGATGCGGCGCTGCGCGACGTCTATCCCGATCTCCTGGTGCGGGCGCGGGTCCGGGCCGATACCGGTTATGTCGCGGAAAAGATTACCCAGGCCATTGACAAGCTTCTGTTTGCGCACGGCTCGGCCGGCTTTGCCGAAGCAAGTCCGCTGCAGCGCATCTGGCGCGACGCCGCGGTCGCATCGCGGCACGCCGTCGTGCTGCCGCCGATCGGTTACGAGCTTTACGGCAAGGCGCTCCTTGGCGTCGAGAACACGATCACGCCGCTGATCTGACGCGCCGCAAACCCGCTTTCGACCGCGCCAAGACCGGCTACCTCCTTTTGTCGCCTTGACCGTTTTCAAGCCCGAGTAGAAGATGACGTCCGTCGGTCGCGGCGCCGCGGCTCTGCGGGTTTGGCTCGTCGCCGCACCGGCACGCCTGTTTGCAGGCGAATGACGAACGTCCGCGCATGCCACGCGTGCATGACGCGGATGCCTGCCAAGCCCCAAAATCAAAAACAAAAATAAAACAAAGCCGCATCAGGGAGGATAAATATGTCGAACACCACGCTATCAGTGCGCCGCCGCACGCTGCTGCAAGCAGGCCTTGCGCTTGGCGCCAGCCAGGTTGTCGGGGCGCCCTTCGTCGTCAGCGCGCTCGGCGACGAGCCGATCAAGATCGGCATGGTCGATCCATTGACCGGCGTCCTGTCGGCTTTGGCGCAGAGCGAAGTCGACGGCGCCAAATACGCAACCGCCGAAATCAACAAGAAGGGCGGCATTCTCGGCCGCCAGGTCCAGCTTCTGGTCGAAGACTCGGCGAACGACGTCGGCACCGGCGTGCAGAAGACGCGCAAGCTGATCGACCGCGACCAGGTCAACGCCATCATCGGCGACGTGAACTCGGGCATCGCCTATGCCATGTCGCAGGTGACCAACGAGAAGAAGGTCTTCCACATCGTCGCCGGCGGTCACACCGACCCGATCACCGGCACCAATTGCAAATGGAACGTGTTCCGCGTCTGCAATACCACGACGATGGACGCCGAAGCGGTCACGCCCGAACTGGTGAAGAAGTTCGGCAAGAAGTGGTTCTTCGTCACGCCGGACTACGCCTATGGCCATACGCTGCAGGACGCTTTCATCAAGGCGCTGACGAAAGCCGGCGGCACCTATGAAGGCGACATGCTGCCGATCAACAACACCGATTTCTCCGCCACGCTGATCAAGGCCAAGGCCTACAAGCCGAACGTGCTGCTCAACAATATGGGCGGGCTCACGCAGATCAACTGCATGAAGCAATTCACCCAGTTCGGCATGGAAAAGGAAATGGGGCTCGGCGGCGCCCTGTTCGAACTGGAAAGCATCAAGGGCTGTCCGCCGGAGGCGCAGACCGGCTGGTGGGATTTCGAGTGGTGGTGGAATCAGCCCAACGTGCCGGAAGTGGTGAAGTTCGTCGGCGAGTACCGCGCCGCGACCAAGAAAACGCCTTCGGCGCGCGATTGGTTCGGCTACGTCTCGGTGCATTCGGTGCGGCTCGCCGCCGAAAAGGCGAAATCGCTCGCAGGGCCGAAACTCGCCGCAGCGATGGAGGACATGGAGCTGCCGCCCGACGTCGCACTGCAGCCCGGCAAGGTGATCTACCGCAAAGGCGATCACGAACTGATGCCGAACATCTTCGTCGGTGAAGTCCATCCGGCAAAGGCAAATCCGGACGACGTGGTCAACGTCAGTACGCTGGTGCCGGGCGAAGAGGCCGCCGGCACCGTCGAACAGACCGGCTGCAAGATGGTGGAGCCGAGCTGAACCCCCGCCCACCGACAAAATCCATTCGCGTCATTGCGAGGAGCGGGGCGACGAAGCAATCCAGCGCCGGGTCGCACCACTGAATTGCTTCGCCTCGCTCGCAACGACGTCCCGACATGCAGGAGCGCCGATGACTCAGCTCATCCTGTTCAACGTCACCAACGGGCTGATCATCGGCGCGTTCTATGTGCTGATGGCGCTCGGCCTCTCGCTGATCCTCAATCTGTCGAACGTCATCAATTTCGCCCACGGCAATTTCCTGGCGCTGGGCGGCTATCTCGCCTTCGCGCTGTCGCCGACCCTCGGCTATTGGGGCGCGCTCGTTGTCTCGCCGTTCCTCACCGCGCTGATCGGGCTCATTGTCGAGCGGCTGATGATCCGCCGCATCTATGGCCGCGACCCGGTCTACAGCCTGCTGCTGACCTTCGGCCTGGCTTTCGTGATGCAGGACGCGGCGCGCTACATCTGGGGCCCCAATGGATTGCCGCTGGGCCTGCCGGCGGCGCTGGCGCAGCCGGTGACGCCCGATTTGTTCTTCATCACCTATTACCGCGTGTTCATGGTGACGGTAGTCATCGTCGCCGTGGTCGGCCTGTTTGCCTTCCTGCGCTACACCCGCGTGGGCTTGCGCATCCGGGCCGGGACCTTCGATCTCGAAACCGTCGCCTCACTCGGTATCAACGTCCGGCATTTGCGCACCTTCAATTTCGCCGTCGGCTGCCTGCTGGCGGGCTTGAGCGGCGTGCTCGCCGCCGGCCAGATCGGCCTTAATCCCAATATGGGCGACGATCTTCTGATGCCGAGCTTCATCGCCATCATCGTCGGCGGCGTCGGCAGCCTGATCGGCACCCTGTTCGGCGGGCTTCTCATCGGCATGGCCGCGGCGCTGACCACGGTCTTCTATCCGTCGGCCAGCGAAGCGGTGATCTACGCCATCCTGATGGCGGTGCTGTTGATCCGGCCGCGCGGCCTCGTCGGCGAGGAGGGAATGCTGTCATGACCATGGCGATCGCCTCGCTGGGCGGACGACTTCCAGTCACGGCGGGCCGCCGCGAACTCACGCTGATTTTAGTGTGGGCGGCGCTGCTCTCGGTACCGTTCTGGCTGCCGCTCCTCGGCGGCTACACCGCACTCGCGGGACGCGTGCTGGTGTTCGGCTTGGCGGCAATGGGACTCAACCTGCTCTTGGGCTTCACCGGCGTGTTGAGCTTCGGCCACGCCGCCTATTTCGGGCTCGGCGCCTACGGCGCTGGGCTGACGCTGCGCTATCTGGTGCACTCGACGCCGCTCGCCATGCTCGCCGGCACGCTGCTCGGAGGTCTCGCCGGCACCCTGTTCGGCCTTTTGATCGTCCGCCGCCGCGGCGTCTATTTCGCGATGTGCACCATCGCCTTCGGCCAGCTCTGGTACTACCTCGCCTACAGCTGGAACAGCTTCACCGGCGGCTTCGACGGCTTGCGCGATTTCCAGCGCGAACCGATCGGCTTCGGGCCGCTCACGCTGCACATCGAGGACGGCGGCGCCGTATTCTATTTCTTTCTGCTGGCGGTCTTCGCCGTCGCCGCCGCCTTGATGGGCGTGCTACTGCGCTCGCCGTTCGGCCGCACCTTGCTGGCGATCCGCGAAAACGAGCGCCGCGCCCGCTTTCTCGGCATTCCGGTCGAGCGGCACATCTGGCTGTCGTTCTCGATCTCCTGTTTCTTCACCGCGCTCGCCGGCACGCTTTATGCGCTCCTAAATAATTTTGCCGACCCGCTGACGCTGCACTACTCGCTGTCGGGGTATTTCGTCGTCATGACGGTGATGGGCGGCATGCGAACGTTCTGGGGACCGCTCCTTGGCGCCGCCGTGTTCGTCGTGATGCAGGACTACATCTCGTCAATGACGGTGAACTGGATGTCGTTCGTCGGCGCCATCTTCATGCTGGTGGTGCTGTTCTTCCCGCGCGGGCTCCTCGGCACCATCCGCCGGCAAGTCAAGGAATAAGCCGCCCGACGCCGGCTTTAAATTTGCGCTGGAGCATGATCTTTTCGGCAAACCGCTGCCCACTTTTCCGGATCATGCTCTAATACGGCAGCCCGGCATATTGCTCGGCCAACGACGCCTGGGCGGCCTCGGACCGGCACAGATAATCGAACTGGTTGACGCGGATCTGCTGGTCGAACGCCGTCTCGTCGGCAAACCGGTGCAGCAGCATGGTCAGCCACCACGACATGCGCGCGGCGCCCCATACCCGGCGCAGCGCCGTGTCGGAATAACCATCGAGATCATCGGTCTTGCCGCTGCGGTAGAATCCGATCAAGGCGCGCGACAGATAGAACACGTCGGAAATCGCGAGATTGAGGCCCTTGGCGCCGGTCGGCGGCACGATGTGGGCGGCGTCGCCGGCGAGAAACAGCGCGCCGTACCGCATCGGCTCGGCGACGAAGCTGCGCAGCGGGGCAATCGATTTTTCGATCGACGGGCCGGTGACGATGCTCTCCGCCATCTCGGGCGCGCAACGCGCCTTGAACTCGTCCCAGAAGCGTTGGTCCGGCCAGTCCTCGAGCTTGGCGTCGAGATCGCACTGGATGTAGTAGCGGCTCAGCATCGGATTGCGCATCGACGCCAGGGCGAAGCCGCGGCTGTGATAGCAATAGACCATGTCCGGGTATGGCGGCGTCTCCGACATGATGCCGAGCCAGCCGAACGGATAGCCCTTCTCGTAGGTCTTGATGATTTCGGCGGGGATCGATGTCCGGCTGACGCCGTGGAAGCCGTCGCAGCCGGCCACGTAATCGCAGTCGATCCGCGCCCTCGAACCGTCTTTGTCGTAGGTCACGTAAGGCCGCTTCGAGGTCAGCTCGTGAAGCCGCACATTGGCCGCTTCGTCAATGATCGTCGCACCGGCGGCGTCACGCGCCGCATAAAGATCTTCGGTCAGCGCGGTCTGGCCGTAGGTCATCATGATCTTGCCGGTGAACTTCTTGGTGTCGATGAAAAACCGCTGGCGCCCTTCCCAGGCGATGCCCGAGCCGTTGTGCGGGTGCCCTTCGCGATCCATGCGCGCGCCGAGCCCGACCTCGCGCAACAGCGTGACGCTGCCGTTCTCCAGCACGCCGGCGCGGATTCGCTGCAGCACATGGGCCCGGCTTTGCCGTTCCAGCACGACGCTGTCGATGCCGTCGCGGCCGAGAATATGCGACAGCAAAAGACCGGCGGGGCCGCCGCCGATAATGACGACTTGGGTGCGCATGGGGCTAGTCTAGATCGTGACCGTTCACGATTGAACCGTCCGCGGCTCGTTCCCGCGAATGCGGGAATCCAGTTTTCTCGATCGACAATGCGCTAATACGGCAAGCCGACGTAGTTCTCGGCGAACGCCGTTGCCGCGGCCTTGGAGCGGAACAGATAATCGAGCTCGGCGAGCTGCAGCTGATAATCGAACGGATTGTCGGACATCCGGTGCAGCGTCATGGTCATCCACCAGGAGAAGCGTTCCGCCTTCCACACCCGCAGCAGCGCCCGCTCGGAATAATGATCGAGGCCTAAGTCCGATTTGTCCTGATAATGCTCGATCAGCGCCCGCGCCAGATATTGCACGTCGCTTGCCGCGAGATTGAGGCCCTTGGCCCCGGTCGGCGGCACGATGTGAGCGGCGTCGCCGGCGAGAAACAGCCGGCCGAACCGCATCGGCTCGGCAACGAAGCTGCGCAGCGGCGCGATACTCTTTTCGATCGACGGACCGGTGATCAGCGCCTCGCGCGCCTCCTCGTCGAGCCGCGGCCGCAGTTCCTCCCAGAACCGCTCGTCGGGCCAGGATTCGATATCGTCGGCGAGGCTGCATTGGATGTAATAGCGGCTGCGCGTCGGCGAACGCATCGAGCACAGCGCAAAGCCGCGCGGATGCCGCACATAGATCAGTTCCTCGGAGACCGGCGGCGTCTCCGACAGGATGCCGAGCCAGCCCAAGGGATAGACGCGCTCGAAGGTGGCAATCGCGCTCGGCGACACGCATTTGCGGCTGATGCCGTGGAAACCGTCGCAACCGGCGATGAAGTCGCATTCGATCTCGTGGGCTACGCCGTCCTTGCGATACGTCAGGCGCGGCTTGCCGCCGTGGATATCGTGCAAGGCGACGTCGTAGGCGGCGTAGATCGTCGGCGCGCCGGCTTCGGCGCGGCCATCCATCAGATCCTTGGTGATCTCGGTCTGGCCATAGACCATCACCGACTTGCCGGTGAGCTCCTTGAACGACAGATGATGCCGCCTGCCGTCGACGCAGATCTGCACGCCGTCGTGAATGAGGCCGTCGCGGTGCATGCGCGCGCCGACACCGGCCTCGTCGAGCAGGTCCATGGTCACCTGTTCGATCACGCCGGCACGGATGCGGCCGAGCACATGCTCGCCGGTGTGGCGCTCGACGATGACGTTATCGATGCCGTTCTTGTGCAGGAGCTGGCCCAGCAACAACCCGGCCGGACCGGCGCCGATGACGGCGACTTGGGTGCGCATGATTCACCTGACGATTTCGCAATCTTGGCAACGCAATTTTGGCAATATGCCTCGGAACGGCGAGCGGCAACCTGATCCATGTCAAAACGGCGGGGGAATCCGCGGCCGCGGTCAGCCGCCGCCGATTCCCATGGCCTCGACGAAGGCGCGCCGCACCTCCCTCGGCTGGCCGTAATGGTGGCGGAATTCCTGCAGCCGCTGGCGCAGGATCGGATCCTTGTCGTAGTCGGCAAGCGCGAGGCCTTCGGTGTTGAGTTCCCGCGCCATGTTCGGCAGCGCGATGCCGGCCGCCGCGTTGGCGCTGCGAATGACGCCGCCCGGCTCCTTGCCGGCGGCAATGGCTTCCATCTCCTTGAAGAAGCGGTTGCGCATCATGGTGATGCCGATGTCGCTCGAACGCAGATTCTCCTTGGTGCGGTCGGCGATCCGGCCCTGGCCGACCCAGGCGACGATGTCTTGATTGATGACGTGGCTGGAGATCCAGCGGCCGTTTTCGTCCTTGATCGGGCTGGTCCAGGTCGGCACGCGCTCCTGCACATAGGGTTCGCGGCCCTTGGGCACGCGCATGAAGAACCAGGCGACGGAGAGCGTGTTCTCGTCGTCGACCGGCACCCGCCATTCGAAGTGGCTGCCGAGATAGAACCCGTTCGGCCACAGCGCGACGCGGCCCACGGTCCAGTAGCGGTCCTCTTCGCTCTGGCCTTCGCGCACGCGTTTGTAGATGAAACCGTGCTCGAATTCCTCGAATTTGAGCTTGAGATGCTTCGGCGCGGCATTGGCAGCGCCGCCGCGCAGCCGGCCGCCCCAATTGTCGTGCATCCATTCGAAATGCACGGGATCGATGGAGTTCTCCTGGCACTGAAACCAGTTGCACGGAATGTCGGCCAGCACGATCTCGCGAAAGCCGTTGTTCCAGGTGAACGGCTCCCATACCGGCAGTTCGGGCGCCGGCAATGGTCCGAGATAGGCGAACAGCAAGCCGGCGCATTCCTTCACCGGATAGGCCTTGGTGTCGCAGCCGGCCTTCGACGGTTTCGGATTGGCGGTGTCCTCGTAGGGCTGTTCCAGGCAGCGCCCGGTCTCGTTGACGAGCCAGCCGTGATAGCTGCAGCGAATGCCATTTTCTTCGACCCAGCCATAGGTCATGTCGGCACGCCGATGCGGGCAATGCCGGTCGACCATGCCGTAACCGCCGCGCAAATCGCGGTAGAGGACGAGATCCTCGCCCAGCAGGCGGACGGCTTTGATCGGATTGCTGTCTAATTCGCTGGCTCCGGCGATCGGCTGCCAGTAGCGGCGCAACAGTTCCCCCATCGGGGTGCCGGGTCCAACGCGCGTGAGCATTTCGTTTCGGGCGGCAGTGAGCAAGCCTTCCTCCCATTCCTGTCTTCGATGGCGGCGATTATTTCACCACTTGCCGCGGGCGGGGAGAGGGAAGTTCCGCCGGCCCGGCAAACCCTGGAGCGGGAGCCGGCCCCTGCCGCGGTCGATCGAGCGCAGTTGCATCAAATCGAGAATGATTTCTTATGCGCCATGCAATGATTTTGCAGTTCTAT
This sequence comes from uncultured Alphaproteobacteria bacterium, assembly GCA_963791925.1. Taxonomy (GTDB): domain Bacteria; phylum Pseudomonadota; class Alphaproteobacteria; order Rhizobiales; family Xanthobacteraceae; genus BOG-931. The sequence continues at coordinate 880,415 of CAWBUA010000001.1, forward strand.
AGGACCATGGACGGCACCATGGACGCAGCCGACGGAACGAGCCCCCACTCCGCCGCATGGTTCGTCGAACCGGACCATGCCGTTGCCGGTCGCCGCCGGCACAGGAATGCGCGGGCGCCGCGGGAACACGGCACCTCCATGCGCGCCATCATCGTCTCTACGTTGTTTCTGGTGCTTTTCACCACGGCCATCATGTTCGGCGGCCGCGCCGCCATCGATCCGTTGCTGCAGATGGTGACGGCCGCGCGCCACTCCGGGACGGTCGGCGATATTGTTTTGCCAATGCCCGACGGGAAGTTTTGCCGTCACATGTCTTTTGACAACAAGACGTCGGAAATGAACGAGGGCGGGATCGAGCCCTGCCCCGATGACATTCTGCGCGGCCAGTTCCGCCGCAGCGGCCGCAGCTTTAGCTGGGGCGAGGACTAATCCCGGCCCGGCCGTAAACCGGCGCTGCCGGTTACGCAACGCGCCCCAGCATCATTTGCTTCAAGAGGCGGTTCCGCAATACCGCTCGTGGCGGAGACCGTACTTTCGCCACCTTTGGACGAGCAGTTGCGCGGCGCGGACGGGGCGATGGGCAAGCCTGACGGCAACTAATGACGGCGGTTGGCACCGCTGCTTCGCCGCGGCAAAGACGACTCACAAAACCCGGCTCTCGAACACTGAGGGGAAATGCCCATGCCGATCGTGCGTTTTATCTGTTTGCTGGCGTTGTTGACCGGCGTGTCGCTGTACGGGCTCGATCGGGCCAATGCCCAGGCCAGTCCGGAGGTGCAACAAGCTTGTACGCCTGACGCCATGCGGCTCTGCTCCCAGTTCATTCCGGACGTGGCGAAGGTCACCGCCTGCATGAAGGCCAAGCATTCGCAGCTCAGCACTGGCTGTCTCACGGCCATGCGCGGCGGCCGGCACGTAGTCAGGCGCGAAGCAAGACACGTCGTCAGACACGAGCGCCGTGAGGCTAGATACGAAAGGCACCATTACCGGGCGCACCATTACCGGTGATCTCTGCGCGCAGTACGATGGACCGGCGCCGCCGCAAATCGCGTCGGCCTCACTTCACCGGCCAGCATTCGAATGCCGTCGGCTGGATCGAAAGATCCTTGGCGTTGCACAAATAGACGTCCTTGTCCTTTTGCAGGACAAGGGTGCCGACGACGCCGGCTTGGTTGCCGGTAACGGCTTTGATCGCGAAGCCCGCGGCGACCAGGGACGACATTGGGACCAGCTTTGTCGCCGTGCGCGGCTGCTGCGCCTGGGCCGATGGCGCAAACAACGTCCATGCCGCCGCCGCGACACCGAGCGTCGCGACGGCTGCAGCCAATCGCCTCGCCATCAACACCCCCGCATTTTGGTTCCGTATTTTCAGTTCTGCGGCAGCGGAGCGACGCCGAGTTCCTTGGCAAAGGCGGCGATCTTGGCCCGTTGCTCGTCGATCGATTTGGCGAACTCCTCGGGGCCGCCGATATTGAGAATCTGGCCGGTGGCGGTCAGCCGATCCTTGATGGTGTCGTCGGCGACGGCGCGGAAGTCGGCGGTGATGCGCCGGCGAAGTTCGAGCGGCATGCTGGGCGGTCCGAACAGGCCGACCAGGCCGTCGAGGGTGAGCGCCGGATAGCCGGCCTGCTCCACCGTGGGCAGATCGGGCTCGGTCGGAGCGCGCACGCTATTGGTCACGGCGAGCAGCTTGATCTTGCCGCTTTGGAGCTGCGGCCGCACGATCGCCAGCGCCAATTCGTAAACCTGCACGCGGCCCTCGGCGAGATCGTTGGCCGCATCCACGGGATTCTTGTAGGCCACTTTGCTGATATCGAGGCCTTCCTGCTTCAGCCAGCCGGCAAAGGTGAAATCGAGCGCGCCGGTCACGCCGGCCCAGTTGAGCTTGCCGGGTTCCTTGCGGGCGAGCGCCACGAGTTGCGCCATCGAATTGACGCCCAGGCTTGTCGGCACGGAAACCGTGATCAGGGTATTGGAGACGCGCGTGATCGGTGCGAGATCGCCAGGCTTGTAAGGCAGGTGATCGTGCAGGAACGGATGCGCGGTGAACGACGAGCTCGGCGCAAACAAGAGCACGTGGTCGTCGTGGCGCCGACAAAGGCGTTGATGGCGACGATGCCGTCGCCGCCGGGGCGGTTTTCGACGACGACCGGCTGCCCCCAGCGCCGGCTCAGCCGATCCGCGAACAGCCGCGCTTCGATATCCGAGCCGGCGCCCGGCCCGAGCGTCAGAATGAGCCTGACCGAGTGCGTCGGCCAATTCGGCGCCGCCGACGCCGACAGCGAGCTCGCTGCGATGACAAGCACTGCAGCGAGGCCGAAAACGACCGCACACAAATAACGCTGCGTTACCCGCATGGACGCCCCCCTTTTGATTTCGCCGTTGTCGCAATCGCGCCGGCGGGGGCACTCTAGAGGAGTCCGGTGTTCTCGGAAATACGGTTTTGACCTGGAGGGTGCCTAGCTCTCCAGCCCGCTCGGCACGTTCTTGTTCTCGCTTTCAAGCTTCATCCCGGCCGCAAGCGCCATGGTCTCCGCCAAAGCCGCGAAATCCTTCTGCAGATAGTCTTGCGGATTTTTTTGCAAGGTGGCGGCGCCGAAATGGCTTTGCAGCACCTCGCGGGTCGCAGCCGTCACCGGCATCGGCACGTCCATCTCGCGGGCGAGCTCGAGACCGAGATCGAGGTCCTTGCGCAGGAGCTCCGGCGTAAACGTCGTCGTCCAGTCGAGATTGACCAAGGCTGGCGATTTATAGCGCGTGAACATCGAGCCCATCACGCCGTTGTTGAGGAAGGCGAGGAAGGCATGGCGCGGCACGCCCATCTTGTTGGTGAGCAGCGTGATCTCGATCAGGTTCTCGATGACGACGCCGAGCATGACGTTGTGCGCGATCTTGCAGACCCGCGCCAGCTCGCCCTCGCCGACATAGGACACGCCGCGCGGCGCGAAGACTTCGATCAGCGGCATGGCGATTTTGCAGGCGGCTTCCGGGCCCGACACCACGGCGGAGAGTTTGCCGGCCTTGATCACCTTGGCGTTGCCGCTCACCGGCGCGGCGATGAAATCGGCGTCGAATTGCTTGAGCTTGTCGCGGATCTCGGCGGACTCTTCGACCGCGATGGTCGAGCAATCGACCACGATCGGCGGCATCTTGTCGCCGTGGCTGCAGACGCCGTGCTTGCCGTAGAGCACCTCCTGCACGTCCTTGCCGGTGGCGACGATCGAGAACAGCACATCGACGTCCTTGAGATCGGACAAATGGTCGACCACCTTGCCGCCGATCTTGGCGAGCGGCTCGGCCTTGGCGCGGGTGCGGTTCCAGATCGAAACGTCATGGCCGGCCTTGATCAGCCGTTCGGCCATCGGGAAGCCCATGCGGCCCACGCCGATCCAGCCGATCTTCTGCGCGTTGTTCGTCGCCATGCTCAAGCTCCTTTGCCGCAATATATGCGCTTCGCGCTCCCCTAGCACGCCGCAGCGCGGCTTGTCCTCGGCCGCGCCGGCGCACTATCCTGAGAATGCGATGTATGACGTTGTCGACCAACGCGCACCCGCGCCGCTTCGCGTCGATGCCGGCCTGCTCCGGCGGGCGGCGCGCAATGCGTTTCCGTTCCTGGTCGTCGGCGCGCTGTGGGAGACGGTGGCGCATCTCGGGCTGTTCCCGGCGCAGTTCTTTCCGTCGCTTGAAACCATCGCTTCGACCTTCGTGCGGCTCACGCTCAACGGGGTACTGCCGCATCACGCCTTCGACACGCTCATTCGTCTGATCGCCGGCTTCGCCATCGCCGCGGTGGTCGGCGTCGCCGTCGGCATCCTGATGGGGCGGTCGCGCCGGGCCGAGGATATTCTTTTGCCGCTGGTCAGCATCGGCGCGCCCATACCGGGGCTCGCTTATACGCCGCTGTTCCTGCTGTGGTTCGGTCCCGGCGACGTTTCCGCGGTAATCCTGGTTGCCTTCGTCTCGATGTTTCCGATCATCTACAATTGCTGGACCGGGGTGAAAGCGGTCAAGGACATCTGGCTGCGCGCGGCGCAGGCGATGGGCGCCGACGATCGGCGGCTGTTCCGTCACGTCATCCTGCCCGGCGCGCTGCCTTACATCCTCACCGGTCTGCGGCTCGGCCTGGCGCAGGCTTGGCGCATCCTGGTCGCCGTCGAAATGCTCGCCGCCGTGCCGTGGGGCTTGGGCTGGATGATTTTCGGCGCCCAGGAATTCCTCAATACCGACGTCATGCTGGCCGGCATCGCGGTGATTGCCGTCATCGGCCTCGCCTTGGAGAAGCTGGTGTTCCAGCCGCTCGAGGATTTCACCGTGGTGCGCTGGGGCATGATGTCATGAGCCCGGAGCGCATACGCTCGCTGCGGCGCGGGGCGCTGACGCTGATCGTGGTGGCGACGGCCTATCAGGCGGTCTCGCGCAACGGTTATTTTGCTCCGGCCTTGATGCCGTCGCTCGGCACCGTCGGGGAAACGCTTCTTAATTCCATTCTCGACGGCAGCATGCCGCATCATGCCGCCGCGACGCTCTCGCGCGTCGTCATCGGCTTCGGCCTTGCCGTCGCGGTCGGCCTGCCGCTCGGCGTGGCGATGGGCCGGTTCCGTGCGGTCGAGAATTTCGTTTTGCCGCTGTCGAGCGCGCTGATGCCGATACCGTCGCTCGCCTGGGTGCCGGTCTTCATCCTGTGGTTCGGGCTCGGCAATACGGTGACGATCCTCATCGTCTTTTACGCCGCGCTGTTTCCGATGCTGCTCAACACCTGGACCGGGGTGCGCTCGGTCAACCCGATCTGGCTGCGCGCCGCCGGCGCCATGGGCGCCAATGGACGCGCGCTGTTCTGGAAAGTCATCATTCCCGGCGCCTCGCCGTTCATCATCGCCGGCTTGCGGCAATCGTTCCTGCGCTCCTGGATCGCGGTGATCGGCGCGGAAATGCTGGCCGGCTCCGATTGGGGATTGGGCTGGGTGATTTTCGACGCCCAGCAGTTTCTCAATACCGACGTCATGCTGGCATCGCTGGTTGTCATCGGCGTAATCGGCTTTGTCGCCGAACGGCTGGTGTTCGGCTCGATCGAGCGCGCCACCATCTACCGCTGGGGCATGGCGCGGGCGGCGAAAGGCTGAAGCGGCGACGCGACCATTTCGGATTTGCCGCCGGCCGGGCATTTGTGCTGGAACGGTGCGAGAAAACGCTCTGTAAACGGTTTCGGGAAACGCCTAGCCGCCCATGCCCCACATCGAGGCGCGCGATATTACGCTGACTTACGCCACGCCGAGCGGCGCCGTGCCGGGCGTGCGCGGCGTCAGCTTCGGCATGGCGGCTTCCGAATTCCTCTGCATCGTCGGGCCCAGCGGGTGCGGCAAGTCGACGCTCCTTAATATCATCGCCGGCTTTCTTACTCCCACCACCGGCGAAATCCGCATCGGCGGCGAACCGGTCAAAGGCTCCGGCATGGATCGCGGCGTGGTGTTCCAGGATTTCGCCCAGCTGTTTCCCTGGCGCACCGCGCTCGGCAATGTGACGTTCGGCCTGGAAATGAAGGGCGTCGCCAAGGCCGAGCGCGAGGCCATCGCGCTCGAACAGCTCCGCCTGGTCAAGCTCGAGAAATTCGCAAAATCCTATCCGCACCATTTGTCCGGCGGCATGCAGCAGCGGGTCGCGATCGCCCGCGCGCTGGCGTACAATCCGGCGGTGCTGCTGATGGACGAGCCGTTCGCGGCGCTCGACGCGCTGACCCGCGACGACATGCAGCGGCTTCTTGCCGACGTGTGGCGGACGACACGCAAGACAGTGATCTACGTGACCCATAATGTCGCCGAAGCCGTTTATCTGGCCGACCGGGTGGTGGTGATGACGCCGCATCCCGGCATGGTGAAGACCGAAGTGCCCATTCGTCTGCCGCGCCCGCGCGAGCCGCTCAGCGTCGAATTCCTCGATTATCAGAAGGAGCTGTTGAACCTGCTCGGTCACGTCAACAGAGCGTGACGCAAAAGCGCGAATTAAGTCTCAGCAAATAGGTCCGGAGGAAAACCCATGTCGAAGCCCATGTCACAGCGACACATGTCACAGCGATTCGATCTCTCTCGCCGCCAATGCCTTGCCGCGGCCGGCGCCGGCGCGCTGACGCTTGGTTTCGGCGCACCGCGCCAGGCCGCGGCGGCGATCACCATCAAGCAGGGCTATCAGACCAATATCTGGGGCATGCCGACCTATTATTTGATGAAGTCGGGGCTCCTCGAAAAGCACGGGCTCACGGTCCAGGAATTCGCCGTGCCCTCCGGCAACATCACCATGCAGCAGATGGTGGCGCGTCAGGTCGATCTCGGCACCTATGCCGGTCCGTCCTTCATCATCGGCAACGTCAAGGGCGGCCTCGTCGCCATCGCCATGATCGAGCATGTCGGGAAAACCGCGCGCATCACCGCGCGCAAGGATCTCAACATCACCAAGATCGAACAGCTGCGCGGCAAGCGCATCGCCAACCAGACCGGCTCCTCGGTCGGCAATGACCTGGTCGATATCGTGCTGCCGCGCTACGGACTGAACAAAGGCGATTACACCGAAGTGCGCATGAACGTGAACAATATGGTCGCCGCGCTCGCCGCCAAGACCGTCGACGCCATGGCCAATGTCGAGCCCTATAACGTCATCGCCGTGGCCGACGGCATCGGCACCGATCTCGGCGATTTCTCCAGCTTCGATACCATGCCGGTGTTCATGGCGGCAACGCCGGAATTCGTCGAGAAGAATCCCGACGCCGTGGTCGCCTATCTGAAGGCCTGGCTCGATGCCGCGGGCGACTTCAAGAACAATGCGCAGAAGGTCAACGACGTCATCTACGAATTCTACGCCAGCAAGGGCTACAAGATGTCGCCGGAAACCTTCGCCACCGCGATGTCGCGGGTCGAGGTCGATCCGAGCTTTCCCGACCTCAAGTCCTATATGCAGCAGCAGGCGGAAATCCTGGTCAAAAGCAAGATCATCGATACCATCCCGGATTGGAGCAAAGCGCTGCGTCCGGATTTCATGGAAAAAGCCAAGGCCTGAGTTCTGGGCCAAAGCAAGCATCGAATGTCGCATTGCTAATTCGTGATGGCCGGGCTTGTGCCGGCCATCGACGTCTTGGATATTACACCGAACCTCGCGGAGGAGACTTGTATGGCTAGCGAAAGCCCGCTCACGAACGGCTATCAACCCGTCACCTGGAATTTCAAACTGCTCGCCCACGATATGCTGGGCGGGTTCGGCGGCATGGGCGAGGGCATGTCGGTGCAGATTGCGCCCGACGGGCGGCGCATCATCTGGCTGGCGCATGAGAGCGCGCCGAAGAATTTCACCGGTGTCGACGTGTCCGATCCGCGCCAGCCGAAGGTGGTGTGCCAGACCGACCTGCCGCACGCCAATATGCGCTCCAATTCGCTGGAGACCTGCGGCAACCTGATGGCGGTGGCCTATCAGACCTCGAAGAAGGACCTGCAGCCGGCCGGCTTCGAGCTGTTCGATATTTCCAAGCCGGAAAATCCCAAGTCGATCGCGCTGTTCGACTGCTCCGGCCCGCATTCGCGCGGCGTGCATCAGTTGTGGTTCTGCGACGGCGAATATGTGCATTGCGCGTCGGGCTCGCGCGACTTCACGCCGACCCATCCAAGCGACGATCAGTTCTATCGCTGCGTCGACGTGCGCAATCCGTCGAAGCCGGTGGAAGTCGGCCGCTGGTGGATGCCCGGCACGCGCCAGGGCGACAACGTCATGCCGCCGCCCCGGCACAAGCTCGACAAGGGTTACCGCGCCCACAACACCAACGTCTATCCGCAGCGCGGCGACCGCTGCTACCTCGCCTATATCGACGGCGGCATGTTTGTGCTCGACATTTCCGACAAGGCCAACCCGAAGAAAATCTCGGAATGGACCAACTCGCCGCCCTATACCGGCTTCATGCACACGGTGGTGCCGCTGTTCGACCGCGGCCTGATGCTGGTGACCGACAAGTCGACCGAAAACAACGCCAAGGACTGGCCGAAGCTGATCTGGGTGCTCGACGCGCGCGAGGAGACGAACCTCGTGCCGATCGCGACTTGCCCGCTGCCCGACCACCGCGTTTACGCCGCGGCCGGCCGCTTCGGCGCGCACAACATCCATGAGAACGTGCCGCTGCCGACGGCGTGGCAGAACGACCAGATCGTGCTCGGTACCTTCTTCAACGGCGGCTTGCGCGCCTACGACATCTCCAATCCGTATCAGCCCAAGGAAGTCGGCGTCTTCATGCCGCCGGCGCCGCCCGGCGCGCCGACCGGCACCATCCAGATGAACGACGTCTTCGTCGACGAGCGCGCCATCGTCTACGCCGTCGACCGCCACGTCGGCGGGCTGTACATTTTGGAGATGGATTTTTGAGGGTGGTGAGCCGCGGCGAACTCCTTCTCTCCGCATGCGGGGAGAAGGCCGGGATGAGGGGGCCTCTCCGCTGGGCTCAGAATCGCGGCGGCGCGCCCTCACCCTCGTTCGCTTCGCTCACTCGACCTCTCCCCGCGCGCGGGGAGAGGTGAATCTCATGCTCGACCTCTTCCCCTCGCGCGAGGCGAGCCCGTTCGGGCGGCGGCTCAAGCGCGAGCGCGGCGCGAAAATCCCGGTGACGATCGTCACCGGCTTTCTCGGCGCCGGCAAGACGACGCTGATCCGGCGGTTTCTCAAGTCGCCGGAAGGCGCCGGCACCGCGGTGATCGTCAACGAGTTCGGCGCCGTCGGCATCGACGATGCGCTGGTCCGCGACAGCGCGGAAGAAACGGTACTCCTCGGCAACGGCTGTCTGTGCTGCATCACCCGCACCGATCTGCAGGTCGCGCTGCGCCGGCTTATTTTCGACCGCGAGCGCGGCACGGTGCCGCCGTTCGCCCGGGTGTTGATCGAGACCTCGGGGCTCGCCGATCCGGCGCCGATCCTGCAGACCTTCTCGACCGACCGCGCGCTCGGCGGCGAATTTCACGTCGACGTGGTGCTCGCGGTCGTCGATACGGTGAACGGCGAGACGGCGCTCGACCAGGCACCCGAAGCGCGCAAACAAGTCATTCTCGCCGACCGGCTCATCATGTCGAAGACCGACTTGGCGACACCCGAGACCATCGAACGCCTGACGCTGCGCCTGCAAGCGCTCAATCCGCGCGCCGCGATCGACATTGCGGTTGCCGGCGCACTCGATCCAAGCCGGATGATCGAGCCGGCCGCCGGCGAGCGTTCCGGCTTTGTCGCCGAGGCCGAGCACGGCGACGGCGTCGCGAGCTTCGTGTTGGAATGGGACGGCCCGCTCGCCTGGCCGACATTTTCACGAGCCATGGAGACACTGATTGCGCTACGCGGTCCGGACCTGCTGCGCGTCAAAGGCCTGCTCAACGTCGCCGGCTGCCGCGGGCCGGTGGTGGTGCAATATGTGCAGCACCTCGCGCATCCGCCGGTCGAACTGCAGGAATGGCCGGACGAGAACCGGAGAAGCCGCGTCGTTTTCATCACGCGGAATGTCCGCGAAGGCCAGGTGCGCGACCTGTTCGCCGCGGTGGCGGCGCTGGCCGAAGGTTAGAGCGAGCGGCGCAGACCCCCGCTCGTCCCCGCGAAAGCGGGGACCCAGTCTGGATTCCCGCTTACGCGGGAGCGGTGGAAGTGCGGCCTCAGCCGAACGTAAAAGCGTCGTGATAAGCGCCCTGCACGCTGCCGCCGGGCACTGGACCGCCGCCGGGCACATGCACCATGTTGCCGATCACCGCGCAGGTGGCGCCATGCAGCCCGTGGCGCGGGATCGCCATCGGCGTGAGCGCCTCCCAGCTGTCGGTCTTCGGATCGTAGGCCTCGTTGGTGCCGAACACGCGGCCGGTTGCCTCGCCGCCGAACACCACGATCTTGTCGCCGATATAGACGCAGGACGGACCCGAGCGCGCCGTCGGCAGCGGCGCGCGGAAGCTCCAGCTGTCCGTCTTCGGATCGTAGACGGCATTGAGCGAGGTGTTGAAATCATAGGAATCCATGCGCCCGGCGATGGCGTGGATTTTGCCGTCGACCACGGCGACGCCCATGTGGTCGCGCTGGCCGACGAAGGGCTGCGTGCCGGTCGAGCCGCGCATGGACGCACGGTCCGAATATTTGTCGGTCGCGGGGTCGTAGACCTCGTGCCACTCCACTGACCGCACGTCGCGGCCGCCAAGGAGATGAATCTTGCCGTCGAGCACGATCGCCGAGATGGCGCCGCGCGGCCGCGACAATCCCGCGATCGGCGCCCACCGGTCGGTCGCGGTGTCATAGACGAAGCATTTCGAATGCGGGCAGCGGTTCTGCTCGACGAAGCCGCCGAAGGTATAGATCTTGCTGCCGATGGAGACGCCGGCGACGTGATTGCACGGATGCGGGAACGCCGCTTTGAGCGACCAGGATTTCGTCGCCGGGTCGTAGACCTGATGGAAATTCTGATCGACGCGGTGCTTGGCGTAGCCGGCGATCGAGTGGATCCTGCCGCCGCATTCGATCACGGCGTGCTCGCCGGTCGGGATCGGCATGCGCGGCTGCTCGACCCATTTGCCGGGATTGGCGGCCTTCGGCGCCACGCTCGTCATGTAGCGCTGCTTCTCGACCGTCGCCGGAATGGCGGTGATCAATTTGTCGTTCAGCCCGAGAAAAACCGGAAGCTCTTGCTCTGCCATCACACACCTCGATTAGTTGTTAGTTTGATTTGCGCATGATCTTGTCCGAAAACCGGTTCCCACTTTTCGGGATCATGCACTGTAAGCCGGGACCGCATCCCGCAATAATTTCCGCGTCAGCTCGACACCTTCGCGCGCAACATCGTATGGCGAGCGCGCCCAGAGTTCGGGATTGGGCGCTTCGTAGCTGAGATAGCCGGTATAGTTTTTCTCCGCCAACAGCCCGAGCATGTCGCGCCATTTGACGACGCCCTTGCCGGGCGGCAGCCGGTCGGTCGGCCGCGCCACGCCGGTCACCGGATTGGGCGACAGGTCGCTGTACTGGAAGCAGAAAATCTTTTCCGCCGGCACGCTCGCGAAACCGCGGCCGCCGGCGCCGCTGCGCGTAAAATGATAAGCGTCGATCAGATAGCCGCAATTCTCCTTGTTGGCGCCATCAAGCAGCTCTTTCAGCACCGCGAGCTTGTTAAGCACCGGATGCTGCGAATTGAACTCGATGGCGAGCCGCAGCCTGTATTCGGCGGCGATGTCGCCGGCACGCTTGAGATAGCCGATGGCATCCGCGATCGGCCCCTGCACCGGCCCCGGCGCGCTCATCAGCATGCCGCAGCCGAGCGCCACCGCGTTCTCGCAAGACTCCCGGAACACGCCGAACAGCCGCTTGCTTTCGTCGCCGGTGGCGAACAGCCAGCCATATTCGACGCCGAGCACGCCGACCGGAATGCCGCTCGCCCGGATCAGATCGAGCACCTCGTTATTGCTCATGCCGGCGTCGAAGCAGCGCTTGAAATCGGTGCGGCGCAATTCGACCGCGTCGAAGCCGGCGGCGCGCGCGGCATCGAGCGCGGTCGCCAGCGGCGTGGTGTCGATGGTCCACATATGCAAAGCGAGCCGGCCAAATTTTTCCGTCATGCTTTAGCGCTCCGTTGCGAGTGATCTGCAATGCAATGGCGACCGGCGTCCGCCGGCACGGCCGCTCGACGCCGGGTCGAACGCGCCGTTATTGGCCCGCGATCGAAGCTTGTAAAGGCCCGCGCGCCGCGGCGTTGAGATCGTGGCGGTCTTCTGGTTAGATGCCGCCGGTTCGGCCCCGGACATCGTCAAGAGACGGATCGGCACGAGCCGTTCGGCTTCTCATGCCGCCTGACGTTATCGACGCACCAGCGCCAGCAACACATGACGCAGACAATCGCCTTCACCCTCAACGGCAGCCCGGTCAGCGTCGCGCTCGACAATGAGGAGACGCCGCTGCTTGACGTGCTGCGCAATCGTCTCGGCGTGACCGGGGCGCGGTTCGGCTGCGGGCTCGATCAGTGCGGCTGCTGCATGGTGCTGATCGACGGCGCGCCGGAGAAGAGCTGTTCGAAGCCGGCATGGAGCGCCGCCGGCAAGGCCGTTGTCACGGTCGAGGGCCTTGGCACGGCGGAACGTCCGCATCCGCTGCAGCAGGCGTTGCTCGACGAGCAGGCCGGACAATGCGGCTATTGCCTCGCCGGCATTCTGATTACCGCGAAAGCGCTGCTCGACCGCAACCCGCAGCCGACGCGTGCGCAGATCGCGGCGGCGCTCGACGGCAATATCTGCCGCTGCGGCGCACATAACCGGATCATGCGGGCGATCGAGAAGGCGGCGGCGCGCCTGCGCGCGACGGTGGGAGCGCGGCCATGAACGCGCCTGTGCTGCCCGGCCCGCTCGCCGACAATCCGCGGCTCGATCGCTGGGTGACGTTTCCGGCGCCGGGCAAAGTGACCGTCGGCACCGGCCGCGTCGAGCTCGGCCAGGGCGTGCTCACCGCGCTGGCGCAGATCGCCGCCGACGAGCTCGGCGTCGCGATGGCGCGCATCACCATGCGCTCCGGCGACACCGAGTTCACGCCCAACGAGGGCTACACCGCCGGCAGCCAGTCGATCCAGTTCGGCGGCGTGGCGATGCGGCAGGCCTGCGCCGACGTGCGCGACCTCTTCATCGCACACGCGGCGCAAGTGCTGGGCTGCGCGGCGAACGAACTCGATATTCGCGACGGCGCCGTTCTGCGCGGCGGCAAGCCGACCGGCCAGGATTACTGGACGCTCGCCGGCACCGTCGATCTTTCCGCCAAGGCGACCGGCGGCGGCAAGCGCAAAGCGGTCGCGGATTTCGCCAGCATCGGCCAAAGCAGCGCACGCCTCGATCTGCCGGCCAAGATTTTCGGCGAAGCGGCCTTCATCCACGACATGGCGCTCGACGGCATGGTGCATGCCCGGGTGGTGCGGCAGCCCAACCGCGGCGCGACCATCGACGCCCTCGATGAAGCGGCGATCAGGCGCGCCGCCAAGGCGCCGGTCGAATTCGTGCGTAGCGGCAATTTTCTCGCCATCGTCGGCAATGACGAGACCGCGGTCGAATTGGCCGGCGCCGCCGCGGTCGCTCATGTCACCTGGCAGCACGTCGAGACGCCCACGCCGCTGCAGCAAGAAGCCGCCTGGCTCATCCAGCGCCCGTCGGAAGATCGCCTCATCGGCCCCGCCGAGCCGGCCGATGCGCAAGGCCGCGAGCGCTTCGAAGCGACCTACACCAAGCCGCATATCGCGCACGCCTCGATCTCGCCGTCCTGCGGGCTGGCGCTTTACAACGACGGCCGGCTCACGGTCTGGACGCATTGCCAGGGCGTGTTTCCGTTGCGGGCCGCGCTGGCACGCGCTCTCAAACTCGATGCCGGCAACATCATCGTGCACCACGTGCAGGGCTCCGGCTGCTACGGCCATAACGGCGCCGACGATGCCGCCGCCGACGCCGCGATCGTCGCCATGCGCAAGCCCGGCGTGCCGATCCGCGTGCGCTGGCGTCGCGAGGAGGAATTCGTCTACGAGCCGAAGCAGCCGGCAATGACCGTCAAAGTGCGCGCGCTTCTTGGCGCCGACGGCAAGCCGTCCGACTGGACCACGGAAATCTGGAGCGGCAATCACAACGGCCGCCCGGGCGGGGGCAATTCGCTGCTGCCCGAGGAAGCCCTTCCCGGTTACACGCCGCTGCCGCCCGCGAACGAAGTGCCCGAGGCGAACGGCGGCGGCGCCACCCGCAACGCCGAGCCGCTCTACGACATCGCGCAGAAGCGCATCGTCCATCATTTGGTGCGCGAGACGCCGGTGCGCGTCTCCTCGCTGCGCGGGCTCGGTGCCATGGCCAATGTCTTCGCGCTGGAATGCGCGGTCGACGAACTGGCCGAGCGCGCCAAGCAAGACCCGGTCGCCTACCGCCTGTCGATCGCTTCCGACCCGCGCGCCCGCGCGGTCATCGAGAAGGCAGCCGCCATGGCGAATTGGGACGCGAAAGCGCCATCCGGCGCCGGCAGCGGCCGCGGCATTGCCTTCGCGCGCTACAAGAACCGCGCCGGCTACGCCGCGGTCGTCGTCGCGCTCGAGGTCGAGGAGACGATCCGGCTGCGCCATGTCTGGTGCGCGGCGGACGCCGGCCTTGTCGTCAATCCGGACGGCGTCATCAATCAGCTCGAAGGCGGCATCATCCAGTCGGCAAGCTGGGTGCTCAAGGAGCAGGTCCGGTTCGACGACGGCGTCAGCGCGCTCGACTGGGAAACCTATCCGGTGCTGAAATTCTCGGAAGTGCCCGAAATCGACGTCGAACTCCTCAATACCAGGGACGAGACGCCGCTCGGCGTCGGCGAGGTGACCGCCGGCCCTACTGCGGCAGCGATCGGCAACGCGGTGTCGCATGCGCTGGGCGCCCGCATCCGCGACCTGCCGATGACGCGCGAGCGCATCATGACGACCCTGCTCAAGGAATAAATTCGGAGCTTCCGCCGGCAAGAAAGATCGGGGCCGCCTCGGAATTGCCGTAACGCCGCACTAGGCGCCAGCCCGTGATAAAGTGCGATCTTCGGGGGCCTCACAACGGGTATCCAAGAGGGGAGCTCACATTGCTTCGCGCGCGCCGGTTCCCTGCCGTGACGGCTTCGTTGCTGATCGGGGGTGCTTTTTTCCTCCTGTCCGCGGCCGATGCACGCGCCGATAGTTCATCCGCCGGCTGCGAGCAGGCGGCCCAAATTGCGATCTTGCCGGCGCCATTGACGCCCTGGAAGGGCGCGCCCCTGCAGGTTCTTGTCGCCGCGGAAAAGCCGCTCAACGGCCAGCTTGCGCTGATCGCGCCCGACGGCAGCGTCGCCGCCAGATCGGCCGCCCCCGAGGGCGGCCCGCCTTATTACTGGTACGCCGAGGTCGCCGCGCCGGCCGCGGGAACCTGGCGCGTGACGCTTTCGCTTCCCGGCGCAGCCGCCCCCTGCGGCACGATTACGCGGGATGTCGCGGTCAGCGCCGGCAGGCCGCCGGGCCTGCAGGCGCGGCCGGGCAGTCTCTGGCCGATACGGGCGTCATGGAACCGGACGACGGAGAATCTCTTTTCGGCATGGATCGCGAAGCTGTTCGACGGGCCGCTTGATCAGGAGCTGTCGTGGAAGACATGGGTCCAGGTGCTGCAGGACCGCTCGCGCAACATGCTGTTCGGTTATCTCGGCCTTAACGAAGACAATCTCTTGAAAGCCACGCGGCCCGACTGCGCTGATTTCGTCTACTTCCTGCGCGCCTATTTCGCGTTCAAGATGGGCCTGCCGTTCGGCTACTCGAATTGCTCGCGCGGCAATGCCGGCGCGCCGCCGAAGTGCTACCAGTGGTTCGATATCGAGCACCCCGAGGTCACGCGCCCGGCGCCGCCGCCCGAACAGCATCCTGAACCGATCGCTGTGTCCACGGCGCCTGAGCCGGCGCCCCCGTCCAATCCGCTGCAGCGGCTGTTTGCTCCGCCGCCCCCGCCGCCGGCGCCTGCACCTCCCCCGGCGCCGGAGAAACCGGCTGCACCGAAGCACCTGCCGATGGCGGCAGCGTTCGCCCGCTATCTGCCGGCCGTCGCCGACGTCGTGCAAACCGGCGCCGTGCGCGTGTCGGCGGCCGACGACCGCACCGATTTTTACATGGTGCCGCTGAGCCAGGCGGCCTTGCGCCCCGGCACCGTCTATGCCGATCCTTATGGCCACGTTCTGATGCTGGTCAAACGCGTGCCGGAAGCCAACGGCGCGCCCGGCGTTTTCCTCGCCGTCGATGCCGAGCCCGACGGCACGGTGACCCGCAAGCGCTTTTGGCAGGGCAATTTCCTGTTCGTGCACAATCCCGCGCTCGGCAGCCCTGGATTCAAACGCTTCCGGCCGATCGTGCAGGAGAAAAGCGGCGCGTTGCGCCGGCTGACCAACGCCGAAATCGCCAGGGACCCGCAATACGGCGACTTCTCGCTCGAGCAGACCAAGCTCGGCGTCCAGGATTTTTACGACCGCATGGACGACGTGATGTCGCCGCAGCCGCTCGATCCGGTGCGCGCGATGGAGAACGCCATCACCGATCTCGAAGAGCAGGTGCAGACGCGCGTGACCGCGGTCGACAACGGCCGGACCTACGCCGACAAGAAGCCGGGCGTCGTGGAGATGCCGAACGGCCCGTCGATCTTCGAGACCACCGGCGCCTGGGAGGATTATTCGACGCCGGCGCGCGATTTTCGCCTGCTGATCGCGATCGACGTGGTGCGCGCCTTTCCCGATCACGTGGCGCGGCGGCTGCAGCGCTACGCCATACCGCCCGGCGAGAGCGCCGCCGCCGTGAAGGCGCAATTGCAGGGCGTGCTGGCGCAGGAATTGGCGTCGCGCAAGTTCAGCTATACCCGCAGCGACGGTTCGCAGTGGACGCTGACGCTCAAGGACGTGCTCGATCGCGCCGCCGATCTGGAAATGGCCTACAATCCGAACGATTGTGTCGAACTGCGCTGGGGCGCGCCGGCGAACAGCCAGGAGGCCTCGACCTGCAAGCGGCACGCGCCGGCGGCGCAGCGCGCCAGGATGGCGCAATACCGCAGCTGGTTCAGCGAGCGGCACTGGCCGACGCCGTCGGGCGCCTAGCATCCGCTGCGCAGTCATCCCCAACCCCTTCCCCGCAAGCCGGGAGAGGGGATAGCTTGACCCCATGGCAAGCATCATCCGCACCCTCGACGAAGCCCTCGCCCCCATCGCCGACGGCTGCATGCTGGCGGTGCCCCGTGAAAGTTCGGGCGTGCCGATGGCGGCAACCCGCGCGCTGATCCGCCGCGGCATCAAGCGCCTGCATCTGGTCACGCTGCCGACCTCCTCTCTGCAGGCGGATTTGCTGATCGGCGCCGGCTGCATCGCGACGCTCGAGACCTCCGCCGTAAGCCTCGGCGAATTCGGCCCGGCGCCGCGCTTCACCGCCGCGATTCTTGCGGGCGCGATCCGCATGATGGACGCCACCTGCCCGGCGCTGCACGCGCAATTCCAGGCCGCCGAGAAAGGCGTGCCCTTCATGCCGCTGCGCGGGCTCATCGGCTCGGACGCGCTGGCGCATCGTGTCGATTGGAAAGTCGTCGACAACCCGTTCGGCAACGCTGATCCGATCGTGCTCCTCCCGGCGCTCAAGCCCGATGTCGCGCTGTTCCATGCGCCGACGGCCGACCGCTTCGGCAACGTCTTCATCGGCACGCAGCGCGAATTGGTGACGATGGCGCACGCCGCGGCGAAGACGATCGTCTCCGTGGAGAAAATTCACGACGGCGATCTGTCGCACGATCCCGTTCTCGCCGCCGGCACCCTGCCCGGCTTTTACGTCGAAGCGGTAGCCGTCGCGCCGCGCGGCGCCTGGCCGTTGCCTTTGCCGGATCACTACCCAACCGACGGCGCGCACCTTGCCGAATACGCCCGCCTCGCCGCCACCGCCGAAGGCTTCGCGCAATATCTCGATCGCTACGTCTATGAAAAAGCTTCGGCGTGAAGTTCATCCTCCCCCACGGCAGTGGGGGAGGGGGGACCGCGCCGCAGGCGCGGTGGAAGGGGCGCGGGCCTCCAGGCAACTCATGCGCCGTCCGCTTTGTCTCGGTATCGAAGACATCTTGCGACGGCAATCCCGCGGCGAGTCAGGCGCCCCCTCCACCACGCTTCGCGTGGTCCCCCTCCCCCGCTTGCGCGGGGGCGGAAGGAGCGCGGTCATGACCGCGTCCGCCTTCCGCGACGAAGAACTCCTCGCCGACGTGATCTGCCGGCTGATCGGCCAAGGGGACCAAGTCGTACGCCATGTCGCGGTCGGTGCGCAGTCGCCGATCCCGGCGACCGCGGCGCTGCTCGCCCGCGAGAAGGGCGGCGGCCGGCCCTACGTGTCGCTCCTTGGCAGCCGCGCCCACACCTTCTTCACCGACGGCGCGCGCGAATTGTTCGACTGCGCCGGCCAGGGCCGCATCGACGTGTTCTTTCTCTCCGGCGGCCAGATCGACGGCCAAGGCAATATCAATCTGGTCAGCGCCGGCGACTACGACCACCCGAAAGCGCGCTTTCCCGGCTCGTTCGGCTCGGCCTATCTCTATTACGTCGTGCCGAAGGTGATCCTGTTCCGGGTCGAGCATTCGCGCCGCACGCTCGTTCCGCAAGTCGATTTCGTCAGCGCGCCCGGCGGCAGCGACGACAACGTGTTTCGTCCCGGCGGCCCGATCGCGCTCGTCACCAACCGCTGCCTGTTCGACTTCGACCGCGCCCGCCGCCGCTTCCGCCTGAGGAGCGTGCATCCCGGCCACAGCGTCGCGGAAGTGCTCGACAATACCGGCTTCGATTTCGACCGCCCGCCCGAGGTGCCGGTGACGCCGCCGCCGTCGGCCGCAACATTGCAAATGATGCGTTCGGTCGTCGCGCCGATGCTGGCCGAGGTCTATCCGCAATTTGCGAAAAGCGTTTTCAATGTTGTCATGCCCCGCGAAGGCGGGGCATCCAGTAACCGGCATCAATCCGGCCCAGACCAAGGATTTTAGCGAATACTGGATCATCAGCTTACGCGGACGATGACAATTTATGGTGTCCTGTCTCTATTGACAATCGTCCTCATATCGACTACATATGTCACCGAATCATCTCGCCCGGGAAAGGACGCCGTCGCGGAGGCAGACCGCGGCGGTGGGGCGGGAGGCGGAGCCCGCGGGCAGGCTTGCAACTTGCTCCCGGGCGGTCCGGGCATCATGTCCGCCGGCATTACGACCGGCGTGCGGGGTGCGTCGCTGGATGTGGGTTAAGGCCGTCGGCGGAATGACCGCCGCCCCGTGATGGCCCCGCCCACGAAACCTGGCCCGGATCGCACCAAGGGACCACACACCCCTTGGGAAGAGCCGTGGTGGAACGCCGGAAGGCGAGCTGTCCCCTTCCGTTCAGGGGGCGGCGCCGCGCTGTAACAGGCGCGGAGGTTCGGTCCTGCGTCTTCCGGCGTTCCGCGTCCTTTCATTTTATTTGGCGAAACGGAAACAGCGAAGAGACCCGGCGAGGCCAACCACCCCTCGTCACCCTTTTTGCTCCCGCTTCGCGCTTTTGAAATCCTCCGAAGCTCGCGGAGCGAGCGCAGGAGGGATCACGTAGCTGAGATCGACCTCCCCCGCAGGCGAAGGCGCGTGCGGGAACGAGAAGGCTTGCGCCGCGTCCGCTCATTCCCGCGCAAGCGGGAATCCAGTTCTGGGTCCCCGCTTGCGCGGGGACGAGCGCAAGCCCCTCGCCTCTCGCGGGACCCTCTTGCCGCACCGTGGAGAGGGAGCCCGCGCGGGGCGGGATGTGCCGTTGCACACCCCGCTCCGCCATGGCTTTATCCGCCGGCAAAAATGAGGAAAGCCCAAAGTGAAAACCGTTGAAGCAGGCGTGATCGGGGTGGGATGGATCGGCGGCTTGCGCGCCGACACGCTGTCGCGCACGGCGCTGGTCGACAGGTTGCATCTCTGCGACATCAAGCCGGACCGGCTTGCCGAGGTGACCAGGCTCTACACGCCGGCCACCGCCACGCTCGACTACAACGACATCATCGAGAACGACGCCATCCGCGTCGTCTATATCTCGACCACGCCGGAAGCCAACCACTATCCGATCGCCCGCGACTGCCTGCGCGCCGGCAAGAACGTGATGCTGGAAAAGCCGATCGCGCTGGAACTATGGGAGGCCGACGAACTCATCCAACTCGCCAAGCGCAATAATCTGAAATTCACCATCGGCTATTCGCAGCGCTTCAATCCGAAGGTCGCCTACGCCAAGAAGAAGATCACCGACGGCACGCTGGGCAAGGTCGTGTCGGTGCTGGTCAGCCGGCATCTGTCGCGCGAATTGGGCAAGAAGATCGCGAGCCGGGTGCGGCTCTCCCCGGTGGTGATGGAATCCACCCACGACCTCGATTTCGTGTTCTGGCTCCTTGAGCCGGCGAAGCCGGTGCGGGTCTACAGCCAGGGCGCCTACGGCTACATGCAGCCGATCAACGGCTCGCACGACGTCATGTTCACCACGGTGACCATGGACAACGGCGTCGCGGTGATGATCGGCGGCGGCTGGAATCTGCCACCGAGCTTTCCGAACTACTGCGCCACCTGGATCGAGATCACCGGCACCGACGGCTCGCTGTTTCTCGACGACACCCAGCGCGACAACTGGCTCAACACCGAGAAGCACCACCAGGAATTCCCGATGTCGACCATGCCCGGCGAATGGGTCGACCATATCTATGCCGGCGGCCTGGGGCCGGAGACGCTGCACTTCCTTGAAGCCTGCATCCGCGACACCCCGGTGATGGTGACGCCGGAAAGCGCGCGCCGGGTGATGGAGACTTACAGTGCGGCCGATCTGTCGGCCGACCGCAACGAACCGATCGATCTGCCGCTCACCAACGAGACAATTTCCGGCATCGCCGAATTGAAAGCCAAGAACCGCGCAGGGCTGAACGTATGAGCCTCCCTCTGCTTGTCATGCTCCGCGAAGGCGGAGCATCCAGTAATCGCAACCAGATTAATTTTGGCAGCGCGTTGACGGCTAGAATAGTGACAACTGGATCGTCCGCCTGCGCGGACGATGACATAACTGCGAGGGTGCCTGTGCGGAAGCGAGACGTTCCATGAAAAAAACCGCCAAAGGCGTCGGGCTTGCCATTATCGGCGCTGGGCGCGTCGGCCTGTTCCGGGGCGAAGTCGCGGCGCGCCATCCCGCGGTGGAATGGATCGGCATCGCCGAGCTCAACCACAATCGCGGCGGCGACGTCGGCGCGCGCATCGGCGCCGACTTCATCACCACCAGCCATCGCGAACTCTTGGCGCGGCCCGAGGTCACCTGCGCGATCATCGCCACCGACGAGCACCTGCATGTCGAGCCGGTGCTGGCGACAGTCGAGCGCGGCGTGCCGATGCTGATCGAGAAGCCGCTCGCCACCGATCTCGCGCAGTCCGCGCGCGTGCTCAAAGCCATCACCGACGCCAAGCTCGACGCCGTGGTCGGCTACACCCAGCGCTTCCGGCGAAAATGGCTCGGCGCCAAGGAGAAGGTCCGCAACGGCGCGCTCGGCGACGTGACCATGGTGACGTCGCGCGCCTTCATGAACCGCCTCGTCGCCATCGACAATTACAAGCGCACCGACGATCCGGCCACGATCTCGCCGATGGTGATTTCCGGCACCCACGCGCTCGATATCGTGATGTGGTACCTCGAACAGAAAACCCCGGTCGAATGCTACGCACGCTCCGTCGACAAGGTATTGGGCCCGCTCTATCACGGTATCGACGCCACCGCCGGCATGATCATGTTCGCCGACGGCACCGTGCATACGCTCAGCATCTCCTGGGCGCTGCCGGTGACGTGGCCGGGCGCAGTCTACAGCCTCGAAGTCGGCATCAACGGCACCCAGGGCGTGCTGACCATCGACGACACCCATCGCGACATGGTGCTGGCGGTGTCGGCGCCGCAGAGCGAAGGCTATGCGCCGGACATGAGCCGCCTGGTCGACTTCATGGGCTCCTATCCGCCCGGAGACATGGTGCTCGGCGAATTGCGCGGGCCGATGGCGGAGGAGACCGTGTCCTTCCTCAATCGCGTGTCGCTCGGCCTGCCGACGCAGGCCGCCACCGCAGCCGAAGCGCATAACCGCCTGATGCTGACCAAGGCGCTCGACCTGTCGGCAAAAACCAAGCAGCCGGTGAAGTTGCCGCTTGATCCGGAGCAACGCGCGGCGGCGTGATGTCAGCCCAGCGCCACAAGCAGCACCGCGATTTCGCTTATCTCCTCGAGCGCGCCGAGCACGTCGCCGGTCTGGCCGCGGATCTGCCGTCTAGCGAGCCATGCCGCGGCTGCGGCGACCACCGCGAGGACGACCAGCGCCAACACGCCGCGGCCGAAATGCAGGCCGAAGATGAGAACGAGAAAGCCGATCGCCGCCGCCGCGGCGACGGCTTCGCCCGGCGGTTGGCCGGCGTCGTGCGACAGCCCTTCGCTGCGCGCCGGCGGCAGCATCAGCATCAAGGCCGGCATCGTCGCGCGCGCGGCGGCATGCGAAGCGAGCAGCGCCCAGACCACCGCATGCGCGTTTGGCAGGCTCGCCAAGGCGGCGACGCGCAGGACAAGCGACATCGTCAAGGCGCAGACGCCGTAGGTGCCGATGCGGCTGTCGCGCATGATCGCGAGCTTGGCTTCCGGCGTCGCGCCGCCGCCGAAGCCGTCGGCGGTATCGGCGAGGCCGTCTTCATGCAGGCCGCCGGTGACCAGCATCGTTGCGGCGACAGCGAGCGCCGCGGCCGGCCAGGGCGGCAAGCCAAATCTGTTCGCGAGCGCATAGACGGCGGCGCCCACGAGACCGACCACGAGTCCGGCAATCGGAAACGCCCAGGCCGCGCGCGACAGCGAATTGCCGGCAAGCGGCGTCGCCCGCAAGAGCGGCAGGCGGGTGCAAAAAGCAATCGCCGCCTTGAGCTCCTCGACGCGGTCTTCGAGCCAGGATGTGGACGCCATATTGGACGGATTGGGTCGATGCTCGGTAATGGCCCCGGTCCTTCTAACTTGCTAATGCTGACGCTGCGGCGCCTGCCGGTGAGAAAGCAATCCGCATGACGCATTTTACCTCGTTTTCCGACCTGCGCGCACTGTGTCTCGACCTGCCGAGCGGACACCCCGCGGCCGGCGCCGCGGTCGCCCAGCGCGAGGCGATCCTGACCAAGCCGCCGAAGAGTCTCGGCCGGCTGGAAGACCTGGTCGCCTGGCTGGCGCATTGGCAGGGCCATGCGCCGCCGCGGCTCGATCGCGTCGAGATCCTGGTCTTTGCCGGCAATCACGGCGTGACGAAGCAAGGCGTCTCGGCCTATCCGGCCGAAGTCACCGCGCAGATGGTGGCAAATTTCGCCGCCGGCGGCGCCGCCATCAATCAACTTGCGAAGAGCGCCGGCGCGGCATTGCGCGTCATGCCGCTGGCACTGGAAACGCCGACCGCGGACTTCACGCAACAGCCCGCCATGAGCGAGCGAGAATTTCTCGGCATCGTCGCTGCCGGCTACGACGCCGTCGCGCCGGACTGCGATCTGGTCTGTCTCGGCGAAATGGGCATCGGCAATACCACCGCGGCGGCGGCCATCGCCGCGGCCTTGTTCGGCGGCGGCGGCGCGCGTTGGGCCGGCCGCGGCACCGGCGTCGACGAAGACGGCTTGGCGCGCAAGCGCGGCGTGATCGACCGGGCGATCACGCGGCACGCCGCCGCATTGCACGATCCTCTGGCGGTAGCCGCGGCCTTTGGCGGCCGCGAACTTGCCGCCATTCTCGGCGCCACGCTGGCGGCGCGGCGGCAGCGCATTCCGGTCTTGCTCGACGGTTTCGTTTGCACCGCCGCCGTGGCGCCGCTTTTCAAATTGCGGGCCGACACGCTGGCGCATGCGCAGGCCGGCCACGTCTCCGCCGAAGCCGGGCACCGCATGTTGCTCGACGAGCTCGGCCTGCAGCCGCTCCTTGATCTCAATATGCGGCTCGGCGAAGCCTCCGGCGCCGCCGTGGCGCTTTCCATTCTGCGCGCGGCGCTCGCCTGCCATACCGGCATGGCGACCTTCGCCGAGGCCGGCGTGTCGGACAAGCCGGCCGACGCGGCGGAGCCGAAAGCGGCGGGCTGAGCAATGCCTGGCAGCGGCGGACAAGCGATCTGGCTGGCGGCGGGCCTGCGCACGCCGTTCGTCCAAGTCGACGGACCGTTTGCCGCGCGTGATTCGCTGACGTTGTCGGTGCCCGTCGTCCAGGCCATGGCGCAGCAGGTGAACGGGCCGATCGATTTCGGCGTCTGGGGCGCGGTCGTCGGCAATCTCGCCTACACCAATCTCGCGCGCGAAATCTGGCTCGACAGCAAGTTCGATCCGCACGTGCCGACCTTCACCACCGTCATGCAATGCTCGACCAGCATGGTGGCGGCGTTCGAAGCGGTCGGCATCCTCGGCGCCCGCCGCGCCGCGCTTGCTTTGGTCGGCGGCGTCGAGAGCATGAGTCGCGTCGAGTTCGGTCTCGGCATGAATTTATCCGTCTGGCTGCGGCGTCTGTTCCAGGCGAAGAGCGCGCGCGAGCGCTTGCGCGTACTGCGCCGGCTGCGGCCATCCGAAATCCGCCTCTATGTCCCGGAAGTGAAGAACCGCGTCACCGGCCGCAGCATGGGCGAGCATACCGAGGACATGGCGAAGGAATGGAAGATCACGCGCGCGGAGGAAGACCAGCTTGCGCTTGAGAGCCATCGCCGCGCGGTCGCCGCGGCCGATCGCGGCTTCTTCAACGAAGAAATCGTGCCGCTCGACGGCGTCGCCAAGGATCATTTTCCGCGCCGCGACACGTCGATGGAGAAACTGGCCAAGCTCAAGCCGGTTTTCGATCGCAGCAGCGGCCGCGGCACGATTACGGCGGGCAATTCGTCGCCACTGACCGACGGCGCCGCCGGCTTGTGGGTTGCGACCGACCAGGGCCTTACCCGCTTGCCGGCAAACCTGCCGCGCGTGCGCCTGGTCGATTTCGAGATGGCCGCGGTCGATATCTTCCACGAGGGTTTGCTGATGGCGCCGGTCACGGCCATTCCGCGGCTCCTGGCGCGGCACGAACTGAAATACGAGGACATCGCGCTGTGGGAAATCCACGAGGCGTTCTCGGCACAGGTGGCCTGTCACATCAAGGCGCTGCAAGACAAGGACTTCGTCCGCGCCAAGACGGGCATCGCCAATACGTTCGGTCGCTTTCCGGTGGAGCGGATGAACCCCAACGGCGGCAGCGTCGCGCTCGGTCATCCGTTCGCGGCCACCGGCGCGCGAATCTTAAGCCAAGCGGTCAAGGAACTCGCCGCCATGGCGCCGGGCAGCCGCGCGATCGTGAGCATCTGCGCCGACGGCGGGCTCGGCACCGTGGCGCTGCTGGAGCGAGCATGATCCGGAAAAGTGGATACCGGTTTTCCGAAAAGACCATGCTCCAGCAAATAGCCTTATCCCGCCGCGATGGCGTGAAAGAACGTCCCGCTGACGCGGCCGCGGCGGCCGCCGGCCTTGCCGAGGAAGCGACCTTCGCCATCGGCAAGTTCGGCAAAAGGCTCATCATCGCCGGCAGAGGTCAGCGAAGCATAATGGAATTCATGGCCGCGTACGGTGTTACCCTTGGCGCCGAGAACGGTGTCGGACAACAGCCGCGCCGCGCGGTAGCCGAGATGCAATTTGCGTTGCGCGAAGCTCGTTGTGTGGCCGAGCAACCCGGCCATGGCGTGCTGGTTGCCCGCGGCGTCTTCGAGGCTTTCACCCAAAACCATGTAGCCGCCGCACTCGCCATGCACCGGACGCGTCGCAGCGAAGCGCCGCAGTCCGGACTTGAAACGATTGGCCGCGGCGAGCGCGTCGGCATGCAGTTCCGGATAGCCGCCCGGCAGCCAGCAACAATCGGCGCGCTCGGCCGGCGGCTCGTCGGCGAGCGGCGAAAACGGAACAATCTCTGCGCCGGCCCGGCGCCATGATTCGACGAGATGCGGATAGACGAAACTGAATGCCCGGTCCCGCGCCAAGGCAATGCGCTGGCCGGGCGGCGGCAAAGTGCCCGCTGTATAACTCGCCGCGCCGAGCCGAAGCGGCGCGGCGCAGGCGATCAGCGCATCGATATCGAGATGCCGTTCAGCCATGGCGGCAAGGCGATCGATCAGTCCGCCGAGATCGGCATGTTCGCCGGCCTGCACCAGGCCGAGATGCCGCTCCGGCAAAGCGAGCTCCGCCTCGCGCGGCACCGCGCCGAAGACCGGAAGCTCCAGCGCCGTAATCGCGTCGGCAACGAGCGTGCGATGTTTCTCACTTGCCGTGCGATTGAGAATAACCCCGGCGATCGTCACGGCCGGATCATGCGCGGCGAAGCCCCGCGCCACAGCGGCCGCCGATTGCGCCTGCCGCGCTATGTCGAGCACCAGTACGACAGGGAGCCTGAAATGTGCGGCAAGGTCTGCTGTGGCACCGCGTCGACCAGCGGCGCCGCCGGCGCCATCAAACAGACCCATGACGCCTTCGATCATGAAAAAATCTGCAGCGGCGCCAGCGCGCTCCGCCAAGGCATCGAGCAGCGCGGGCGACATGGCCCAGCTATCGAGATTGACGCTCGCCGCGCCGGCGGCGAAGGCGTGAAAGGCCGGGTCGATGTAATCCGGCCCGGCTTTGGCCGCGGCCACCTTGATGCCGCGCCGCGCCAGCGCAGCGATGACGGCAAGCGTCACGGTGGTTTTTCCCGCGCCGGAATGCGGCGCGGCAATGATGAGACCGCGCGCCGTCATTCCGATTCCTCGGCGGCTTGCTCGCCGATCAGCCGCCCGCGCATGGTCACGATATCGCCGATCACGACGATCGCCGGCGGCTCGAAGTTTTCCGCACGCGCATTTTCGGCAAGCTTGTCGAGTGTCGACACCAGCACGCGCTGGCGCGGCGTAGTCGCCGAAGCGATCACCGCCGCCGGCGTGGCGCCGGCAAGTCCGCCTTCCATCAAGGCGGCGGCGATCCGATCGAGATTATGCATCACCATGTAGAGCACGAGCGGCTGGCCGGCGCGCGCGAGCGGCGCCCAATCGAAATTCTCTTCGGCGCCGTGGCCGGCGGCGAAAATCACCGCGCGGTTGACGCCGCGCAGCGTCGCCGGAATGGCTGCGGCGGTCAGCGCCGCCAGGCCGGAGGTGACGCCGGGAATGATGCGAAACGGAACGCCGGCCGCCGCGAGCGTCATCGCCTCCTCCCCGCCGCGGCCGAAGACGAAAGGATCGCCGCCCTTGAGCCGCAGTACGCGTTGCCCCGCGCGCGCCAAGGCGACCAGCCGTTCGCTGATATCGGCCTGCATCGCCGACGGCTTGCCGCCGCGCTTGCCGGCGAATTCAAGCCGCGCCTGCGATCCCGCCAATGTCAGGATCCGCTGATCGACCAGCGCGTCGTGAACCACGACATCGGCTTGCTGCAGACCGGCCAGCGCGTCGAGCGTGAGCAGGCCCGGATCGCCCGGCCCGGCGCCGGCGAGCCAGACGTGGCCGGGCTCGAAGACCGGCATGCCCGCCCGCCGCGCCGCCAAGGCGTCCCACGCCGTCATGACGCGCAACCATCGTGACGCCCGCACCGCACGGGACTAAAGCTTGGCGCAAAGGGAGCGCGATGGCCAAACGGGTCCCACCGTTGCGCCGGGGCTGGACCACCGGCACTTGCGCCGCGGCAGCGGCGAAAGCGGCGTTTGCCGCGCTCGTCACCGGCGAGTTTCCCGACCCCGTCGAAGTGATGCTGCCGCACGGCGAGCGGCCGAGTTTCGCGCTCGCCATGATGCGGAAGGACGAAGATTCGGCGACGGCCGGCGTGGTCAAGGATGCCGGCGACGACCCCGACGTGACCCATGGCGCGCTGATTTGCGCCACGGTCCGCGTCGGCGCGCCGGGAGCCGGCGTGACGTTTCGCGCCGGCGAAGGCGTCGGCACCGTCACGCGCCCCGGGCTGCCGGTGGTCCCGGGCGAGCCCGCCATCAATCCGGTGCCGCGCCGCATGATCGGCGACGCCATCGCCGAGGTCGCCGCCGCGGCCGGCCGCAGCGCCGATGCGGACGTCGAGATTTCCATTCCCGGCGGCGAAGCCTTGGCGGCGAAGACGCTGAACGCCCGGCTCGGCATTGTCGGCGGCCTGTCGATCCTCGGCACCACCGGCATCGTCGTGCCTTATTCGTGCTCGGCCTGGATCGCGTCGATCCATCAAGGCATCGATGTCGCGCGCGCCGCAGGACTGACCCACATCGCCGCCGCCACCGGCGCAAGTTCCGAAACAGGCGCGAAAAGGCTCTACGGCCTGCCGGAGATCGCCCTGATCGACATGGGCGACTTCGTCGGCGGCATGCTGAAATACCTGAATCGCCATCCGGTGCCGCGCGTCACCATCGCCGGCGGCGTCGCCAAGATGACAAAGCTGGCGCAGGGTCTCACCGATCTGCATTCCAAGCGCGGCGAAGTCGATCGCATCGAACTTGCCAATCTCGCGGCCGCCGCCGGCGGCTCTACACAGCTCTGCGAGCGGATCGTCGCCGCGAATACCGCCGCGCAAGCTTTCGCTCTGGCGCAAGCCGAAGGCATCGCGCTCGGCGACGCCGTCGCCCGCGCCGCGCAAGAAACCGCGCAAGGCATTGTCACCGGCCATGATATCGGCGTCGAGATTATCCTTTTTGATCGAGAGCAGAACCTCGTCGGCCGCGCCCCGTTCAAGGCATAGATAACGGTTCACCCGGCGCCTCCGCGGAAACGGCGGCGATAATCCGCGTCGTAAAGCGCGCTGTCGCGAAAATTTTCGGCCGCGAGCGCGCGGCCGACCAGAATAAGCGCGGTGCGCTCGATCCGCGCTTCGAAAACTTTCGCGGCGATATCGGCAAGCGTACCGCGAAGGACGCGCTGATTTGATGAGCTTGCCTGCACCACGACCGCCGCCGGACAGTCAGCGCCATAGAACGGCGTCAACTCCTCGACGATCTTTTCGATCGCGTGAATGGCCAAATGAACGGCGAGCGTCGCGCCGGTCTTGGCGAAGGTTGCGAGCTTTTCGCCTTCGGGCATACGCGAAGCGCGGCCCGAGACGCGCGTCAGCACCACGCTTTGCGCGACTTCCGGCACGGTGAGTTCGCATTGCAGGGCCGCCGCGGCGGCAGCGAACGCCGGCACGCCCGGCGTGAGCGTATATGGAATGCCGCGCCGATCGAGCCGGCGCAATTGCTCCGCGAGCGCCGAATAGATCGACAGATCGCCGGACTGCAGCCGCGCCACGTCGATCCCGGCAGCCTGCGCGTCGACAAACTCTTTCTCGATCTCGTCGAGCGACAGCGGCGCCGTGTCGACGATGCGCGCGCCCGGCGGACAATAGGCCAGCAGTTCGCGCGGCACGATCGAGCCGGCATAGAGACAGACCGGGCAGCGCGCGATCAGATCGCGGCCGCGCAGGGTGATGAGATCGGCCGCGCCGGGTCCGGCGCCGATGAAATGCACGGTCATGGCATGGTCCATCGCCATTGCGTCACCGGCATCGCCGCGCGCCAACCGGTCTTTTCGCCCACCGCATCCGCGCGCGAAATGGCGATGCGGATCAAGTCACCGCCGAGCGCGGTATGGCGGGCGAGCAGCAGCGCCTCGGTTTCGAGCGTCACCGCATTGACCACAAGCCGGCCGCCGTGCGACAGCGCGCGAGCCGCGGCGTCGAGTGTGCCCGAATCGCCGGCGCCGCCGCCGACAAAGATGGCGTGCGGCGTCTCCAGGCCCGACAAGACAGCCGGGGCGGCCCCTTCAGCAATATCGAGCCCTGGCACGCCGAACGCCGCCGCATTACGGCGGATACGCGCCGCGCGATCGGCCCGCCGTTCGATGGCGATCGCCCGCATCGCCGGATCGGCCAGCATCCATTCGATCGCGATCGAGCCGGAGCCGGCGCCAATGTCCCACAACAGCTCGCCACGGCACGGCGCAAGCGACGACAGCGTGACGGCGCGGATTTCACGCTTGGTGATCTGGCCGTCATGCTCGAACAAATCATCGGCAAGACCCGGCGTCCGCGCCAGCACACGCGCGCCCGGTGCCTCCGTCACTTCGATCGCAACGATATTGAGCGGATCCGTCGTGCCGAGATCGAATTCCGCAGCGGTGGTAGCGCGGATGCGTTCGCGCGGGCCGCCAAGGGCTTCGAGCACCGTCAGGGGCGACGCGCCGAAACCGGCTTCGACGAGAAGCTTCGCCAGAGCCGCTGGCCCGTCGTCGTCGGAAGTCAGCACCAGAATATCCGAGGCGGGTTGCAAATGCGGACGAATCAGGTCGAGCATGCGGCCGTGCAGGGACAGCAATATGGTCCGCTGCAGCGACCAGCCGAGCCGCGCCGCCGCCAAGCTGAACGCCGAAGGCGCCGGAACGACCAGCATTTCGCGGGCATCGATGTGCCGCGCCAGCACCGCGCCGACGCCGTAGTGGAACGGATCGCCCGATGCGAGCACGCAGACCTGCCGGCCGCGATGGCTTAAGACTTCCGCGGGCGCGCCGTCGAACGGGCTCGGCCACGGCCGCGACGCGCCGCGGATAAGCGGCGCCGCAAGGCCGAGATGCCGCCGGCCGCCGAACACGATTTCCGCCGCCGCGATAAGCCCGCGGGCCACTGGGCTCAAGCCCTCGACGCCATCCTCGCCGATGCCGACGATGGACAGCCAGCGCGGCGATGCGGCAGTGTCGTGGGCAACCGGCTCAGGGTTTTGCATGCCCCGCATCCTCATTCTCGGCGGCACCACGGAAGCGCGCCTCCTTGGCGAATGCCTCGCCAGGCGCGGCGATCTCGACGTGACGCTGTCGCTCGCCGGCCGCACCGCGTCGCCGGTTCCGCACGCCGTGCCAATCCGCGTCGGCGGTTTTGGCGGCGCAGCGGGCCTCGCCGACTATCTCATTGCGGAGCGAATCGACGCCCTGATCGACGCCACCCATCCTTATGCGAACATCATTTCGGACAACGCCGCGGCCGCCGCACGCCGCACCGGCGTGGCGTTCATGACGCTGTGGCGGCCGCCGTGGACCGCCGTTGCCGGCGATCGCTGGATCGAGGCAAGCGACGCCGCCACAGCAGTGAGCGCCATTGGCAAACAACCGCGCCGCGTCTTTGTCGCGCTCGGCCGCAACGAGCTCGCGCCGTTCATCAACGCGCCACAGCACTTTTATCTGATCCGCAGCGTCGATCCGGTCGATCCGCCGCTGCCAGTGCCCCATGTAACTTATGTCACCGCACGCGGTCCGTTCAGCGAAGCCGACGACCGCGCACTCATGGAACAGCACGCGATCGACGTCGTCATCGCCAAGAACAGCGGCGGCAACGCCGCCTATGGCAAAATCGCCGCGGCGCGCGCGCTCGCCATCGACGTCATTCTGCTGCGCCGCGCACGCCGCGCCCTCTGCGCCGGCGGTCGAGACGATCGAGGATGCCATCGCCTGGCTCGATCATGCGCTCACCTCCGCCGCGGCGCGCGGCGTATAAACGAGCGGCGAGCGCCCGGGCCGCACGATCACGCGCGTTTCGCGGGTGCCGACGATAATCAGCGTCGCCATGTCGGCGGGCACCGCATCGGCTTCGCCAAGGGTCGTCACGCTCAGCTTGCTCATCCGGCCGTCCGACCGCGCGGCCGAACACGACCGGCGTCGCGTCCAGCAAATGCCGGCGCAGCCGTTCCACCGCATTGCCGAATTGCCACGGCCGCGCCCGCGACACCGGGTTGTACAGCGCGATGACAAAGCCTGCCTCGGCGGCGGCGTCGAGCCGGCGCTCGACCAGGCTCCAGGGCTTGAGATTGTCGGACAGTGACAGCGCACAGAAATCGTGGCCGAGCGGCGCGCCGATCCGCGCCGCCACCGCAAGCATCGCGGTGATGCCGGGAATGAACGCGACATCGAGCGTGCGCCAGCTTGCCGGACCTTGCTCGATCTGCTTCGCAGATCGCCGCCGCCATGGCGAACACGCCCGGATCGCCGCCGGAGACGACGGCGACATGCGCGCCTTGCGCGGCGTGGCGGAGCGCGCTCGCGGCGCGCGCGCCTTCCTCGCGATTGTCGGAGGCATGGCGGCTTTGGCCGCCGTGCACCGCCACGCGGTCGAGATAAGGGCCATAGCCGTAGAGCGCTTGCGGCATCGCGCAGCGCGACCTCGGCTTCCGGCGTCAGATGATGCGGATCGCCTGGCCCCAGTCCGATCACGGCGAGACGACCGCTCATTGCTTCGCTCCTCTTACCGCTCCCGGCCGTTGCTCCCAGCCCGGCACCAGCACGACGGCGAAATACGGCGCCTCGTCGTCGGACTTCGCGGCGAGCGGGATCATTTTTTCCTCAGCCATGGTGCCGCGCTCGACATAGATGGCGCGCGGCAAGCCGGCCGCTCACTTGCAGCGCGCGCCGCAGCTTCGGCAGGTGCCGGCCGACTTTCATCACCACCGCGGCGTCGGCTTCCGCGAGCCGGCGTGCCAGCTCGGCTTCCGGCAGCGTCGCCGGCAGCACGGTGAAGACGTCGTCGCCCTGCGCCATCGGCATCCCCGCCGCCGACCAGCAGCCCGACATGCCGGTGACGCCGGCGACGATCTCGGTCGGGAACTGCGCCGCCAGCCGCGCGTGCAGATGCATGTAGGAGCCGTAGAACAGCGGATCGCCTTCGCAGATCACGGCGACGACGCGGCCGGCTTCGAGGTGAGCGGCGATCCGCGCCGCCGCAGCGTCGTAAAAGTCGCGCAGCGCATCGCGATAGCCGTCACAGTCCTTGGGCAATTCGGTCGTGACCGGATAATAGAGCGGCAGCTCGGCCATATCGGCGCGCAGATGCGGCGTCAATGATACGTGCGCGCATGGCTGACGCAGCCGGTCTTGGCAAAATGCGCGATCACGTCGGCCGCGCCGAGCGCGCGCATCGCCTTGAGCGTCAGGAGTTCCGGATCGCCCGGGCCCGACGCCGACGCCGATCAGCCTGGCCGCGCTCATAGTCCCGCCCTCGCCAGCGCGTTGACGGCCGCCGCGGTCATGGCGCTGCCGCCCATGCGGCCGCGCACGATCAGGAACGGCACGCCGCGTGAATCTGGCAGCGAGCGCCTCCTTCGATTCGGCGGCGCCGACGAAGCCGACCGGGATGCCGAGGATGGCCGCCGGCTTCGGCGCGCCGGCATCGATTAGTTCGAGCAGGTGGAACAGCGCGGTCGGCGCATTGCCGATGGCGACCACGGCGCCGGCGAGCCGATCAAGCCACAGATCGAGCGCCGCCGCCGAGCGGGTGGTGGCGTGTTTTCCTGCGAGCGCCGCGGTGCGCGAATCATTGAGCGTGCAGATGACCTCGTTGCGCGCCGGAAGGCGCGCGCGGGTGATGCCGTGCGCCACCATTTCGGCGTCGCAGAGGATCGGCGCGCCGGCGCCAAGCGCGCTGCGCGCCGCGGCGACGAGGCCGCCGCCGAATACGATGTGCCGTGCCGCCTCGACCAGGCCGCAGGCATGGATCATGCGCACGGCGACCTCGGCCTCTTCGGCCGAAAACCGCGACAGATCGGCTTCGGCCGGATGATGGCGAACGATCGCGCATAGATCGCGGCGCCGTCGCGCAGATAGGCGGCGCGCTCAGGCATGCGCGGCCTGCCGCTTTCGCTCGCATGCAAAGCGCGAAATCTCCTCGGGGAGATTCTCCGCCGCAACGAACGTGAACGCCGCATCGCGCGCCGAGCCGTCGGCCACCAGCGCGCAACCTTCCGGCGTGCCGACGATCGTCAGCCTGGCGGGCGCGGCATGCGCGCAGCCCTTGGCGCAGCCGGAAATATGAACCGTAAAAGCGTCGTCGCGCAGCGTCGCGATGTGACTTGCAACCGCCGGCGCGAGAGCGCGCGCAGCGATGTGCGCCGAAGCGCAGGTCGGCGCGCCGGCGCAAGCAAAAACGTTCCGCCGCGGATCGTCGGCGCGCACGATGAAACCAAGTCTTTCCGCAGCGGTGGCGAAGGCGGATGTTCCGAGGCGCGGCAAGCCGATCGCGAGCAGCGCTCGACCCGCCGCGGCACGAAAACCGGTAGCGCCTGCATGACGCACGGCCTCGGTGAGTTGTTCAAGGGACGTTGCATCGGCGTGACCGAAGGCAAAGCCGATACCCCTGGCAAGTGATCCGTCGCGCAAGGCATGAATGCCGACCACATCCCGCTCATTCCCGCGCAAGCGGGAATCCAGCTTGGATCCCCGCTTGCGCGGGGACGAGCGGCGGAGCAGAATCGGCGAGGGCCGCGCGGAATACCGCCTCCCCTTGCGCGGCAAGGATCTCGCGCGCGCGACGCTCGCCTCCATGGCGCGCCACGACATTAAGCAGCGCGATAACAGCTTCGGCGCCGTCAGTAAGCGCGACGGTGCCAAGATCGACCGCACTCTTGCCATCGCCGCCGATCCCCACGCGTAGCGTCACCTCTTCATTCGCCCTTTCCGCGCGCAGCCGAACGTCGGCGGAAAGATCTGCCAAGGCCAAGCGCGCCGCCGCCATCGATGGCAACCGAGACTTTGGGGCTGAGCTTTGACGCGAGCGTCGTGCGCGCCAGGGCGCGGCGCAAATCGGCAGCGCAGCGCCGCGCGTCGAAAATTTCGCCGGCATCGATTCCGGCAAGCGGGTTACAGAGAACCGGAACGCCGTCGTCCGCCGCGACGTCGAGCGCCGCGATGTCGGTTGCGAATTGCGGCGCCGTTTCAGCGTCCAGGCCGCGAACCTGGATGCTGCCGCGCGAGGTGATTTCGATGACGCCGTTGCCGTGCCGGCGCGCCGCCGCGCATAGCGCGGCGAAGGCGGGGAGTAGCGATAGTTCCGGCCGGCAGGAGCCGCACCAGCAAGCCGTCGCCGGTCGGCATCGGCGCCGACAGTCCCGGACAAGCGCCGCGGCGCGACGGCACGACAAGGGGCGCGGTCATGCCATGACCTCTGCTCGCAACGCGGCGAGACCCGCTTCGGCATCGTTGCGACGCGGATGCCAGAGCCGCGCGGCGCCTTGCCGTTTCAAGCCGATCGGCAATCGCCGCGGCCGCATCGGGATTCTCGCGCAGCAAAAAGTCGCGCACCCCGGCATCGGCGACATAGGCGTCATAGAGCAGATCAAACAAATTGCTGGCGACGGCACCGGTGGTCTGCGCGAAGGCGACCAGACGGTCCACGGTTTCGGCAAGCTCGGCGGCGCCGCGCGGACCGTGACGCATCTGCCCGGCGATGAATTGCGGATTGACCGCCCGCGCCCGCACGATTCGCGCCAAGGCCGCCGACAGCGCCCGCGCGCGCGGCCGCTGCGGATCGGTCATATCCAGCATCACCAGATCGGCGGAATGGCCCAGGAATTTCGCGGCCGCCGCGAAGCCGCCGACAAAGGCGGCGTCTTCGGCGCCTTCCAGCAAATCGCGGCCGGGATCATCGCTGACATGGACCAGCGCATCGGCATCGGCGACCCGGCGCGCGAAGGCGCCGGGCGCCGCGGTGGCGCTGCCGTCGGCGCCGCTATAAGCATGCGAGGCGGCGGCTAGATAGGCCGTGCCGA
The DNA here is from genome assembly GCA_963791925.1 of uncultured Alphaproteobacteria bacterium. Taxonomy (GTDB): domain Bacteria; phylum Pseudomonadota; class Alphaproteobacteria; order Rhizobiales; family Xanthobacteraceae; genus BOG-931. Next base: position 915,479 of record CAWBUA010000001.1, read on the forward strand.
TGGCCGCGTTGTCGGCGTCATGGCCGATCAGGTCCTCAACGCCCGCGCCATAGATTCCGGGCGCTGTGCCGAAAATGCGGTGAAGCTTATTCGCCTCGCTGCCGCGGCGCGCCGCAATCAGCGGGTTTTCATCGTCGGTTTCCTCGCGCGCCGCCACCGCCTGCACGGCGGCATCGATCAGTGCGATCTGCGCCGGGAATAGATCGCGGAACAGTCCGGAAATGCGCCAAGTGACGTCGACGCGCGCGCGGCCGAGCACCGCGCAGGGCAGCACTTCGACGCCGGTGACCCGGCCGCTGGCGTTGTCCCAGATCGGGCGGCAGCCCATGAGAGCAAGACCTTGCGCGATCTCTTCGCCGCCGGTGCGCAATGTGGCGCTGCCCCACAGATCGATCACCACCGTGCGCGGCATGTCGCCATGCGTTTGCAGATGGGCGCGCACGACTTCATCGGCGGCGAGGCGGCCGAGCGCCATCCCGGTCGGCGTCGGCAGCGTGCGCGGATCGGCGGTGAAGAGATTCCGTCCGGTCGGCAGCACGTCGCGCCGCCCACGCGCCGGCGCGCCGGCCGGACCTGATGCGACGCGGCGGCCGTCGAGCGCCGCAAGGAGCGCCGCACGTTCGGCCGGGGCGCTCGCGCGCCACGCCGGATCGTCGATCTCGGCGGCAGCGCGTCCGTAAACGTGCTGGCCGTCTTTGATCGCCAGGTCCTTGAGATCGCACAGCCAGGCATCGATGCGGCGGAGCGCTTCGTCGGCACCGACTGTGGCGCCGTCGGCGGCGATGCCGGCTTCCTGCGCCAAACCGCTGCGCTGCGCGGTTTCGACGATGAGCTTGGCGAGCCGCTCGCGGCGGCGGCGATCGAGACCGTCGGCTTGCGCGTATTCGTCAAGCAGGACGTTCGAGCTCGTGGGCCTCGCCGCTCGGCCCGCCGGCAATGAGCGGCGGCGGCAGATGGCCGATCGTCAGTCCGGCAATGCGGCGCTTGGCCTGCGCCGCTTCGCCCGGGTTGCTGACGATGAAGGGGTAGATCACCGGCAGCGCCCCGGTGATGATTTCAGGAAAGCATTCCGCAGTGAGCGCCACCGCCTTGCCGGGCAGCCATTCCAGCGTACCGTGCGCACCCATGTGGACGAGCGCGTCGGCTTTGGCGACGTGCCGCAGCCACAGCCCGAACGCGACCAAAGCGTGGCGCGGCGGCAACAGCGGATCGTGATAATCGGCGCGCCGTTCCGCCGCGCGGCCGCGCTCAGGCGGCAGAGCGACGAGGATATTGCCGAATTTTTGGGCGCGGAAACGGAACGCGCCGTCGCGGAAGTCGGCATCGTCTGCCGGCTCGCCCCAAGCCTCGCGCAATCGCGCCGCCGCGGCGTGCGGCAGGCGCGCCAAATAAGCTTGGTATTGAGCGAGCGTGAGTATCGCGTCGTCAGACCCGCGGCCGAGGGCCCCGAGCAAGCCGCGCGGCGTCGTCGGCGCGCCATGCACCATGTAGCCGGCGGCAGCGAGGTCCTCGATCGCGGCGATCACGCTCGCCGGCACGTCGAGGCCGACCGCGTAGCCGGTGCGGCCTTTGGCGCCGGGATAATCCGGCATCAGAATCGCGACGAGCCGATCGTTGCGCGGCAGGGTGCGCAAGCGGACGAGCGCTGCAATACGATCCGCCACCATGCCAATGCGATCAGGCTCGGGCCGGCTCGCGAGCGCTGTGAAAGCGAGACCCTCCTGCGGCGGCAGCGGATCCTTGAACGCGACGGCGCCGGCGAGGATGCGGCCGTCAAGCTCGGGCAGAACGACATGCATCGCGAGATCGGCGGCGCCGAGCCCGCGCGGACTGTCGCGCCAGGCGGCGCGTTTGGTGGTGGCGCTGACGACCTGGAGAACCGGAACGCCGGCGGCGTCCAAAGCCGCCGGTCGATCGGCGCTGCCGGCGGCGGCGAAGGCCGTCATGGTGACGATCACTGCTGGATCGAGCTGCGCCAGCGCATCGCGCAAGAAGCCGTCTGCCTCGGCATCCTTCAGGCTGATGACGAAAAGCGGCGCCGGCGACAGCCCGCGCGCCGCCAGCGCGGCGCACAGCGCATCGACCGGCGCGGTGTCGCCCGCGAGCAGCATGGCGCGATAGAACACGATCGGGATCACCGGTTTGGTCAGCCTCCGCTCGTTCTTGCGCAAGCGGGAATCCAGCTCCGGGTCCCCGCTTGCGCGGGGACGAGCGGGTGTGAGGTCCAGCGCAGCGATCAGTTGGTCGACCGCGATGGCGCCCTCGCCCGGCAGATAACCGGCGAGCCGCGGCACCGCTTTCGGCTCGGATATGCCGATATCGCGTCCGGCATGGCGTGCCAGCCGCAGCAGCAGCGCGCGCATATTTGGCCCGCCGCCTTCGCGGAAATAGCGCAACAGCGCGGCGAGCTCGTCTGGCGGCAGCGTCGACGCGGCGTCGAGCCTCGTATCGTCGCGATCCTCGCCGGGCAGCACGGCAAGCGCGATGCCGCGCTCGCGCGCCAACGCCGCGAGACGATCGGTGCCGTATTTCCACCAATCCAACCCGCCGAGCAGGCGCACCAGGATCACCTTGGCCTGGGCGCCGACGCGATCGATCCACAGATCGACCGACATCGGGTGACGCAGATCGCGCAGATGCGCGAGCCGAACGCTCGGCAGGATTTCGCGCTCGGCCTCCCAGGCCGCGGCGAGGCCCGCGAGATCGCTGTCGGCAAACGACAAAACGGCGATGTCGCCCGGCGGCTGGCCGAGATCGACCGCTTCGACGATTTCATCGAGGCCGGTCGCGCTCGTGGTGAGCAGATGCATCGTCCCACTCGACTGCTAGTCGCCGAGCGCCTGCGCGACAGCGGCGCGATCCAATCCCTTCAGTCCGATGACGACGAGCTGGCCGTGGCGCGGTTCGGCCGCCGCCCAGGGCCGGTCGTAGTGATGGGTCACCCGCGGACCGACCGCTTGCACCAACAGACGCAGCGGTTTGTTGGCGACAGCCGCGAAGCCCTTGACGCGCAGCACGTCGAATTTCTCGGCCAGCGCAGCGACGCGCGCCGTCAGCGCGGCGGGGTCATTGATCTCGCGAAGCGGCACGACGAACGAGTCGAAGTCGTCATGATCATGGTCGGCCTCGGCATCGTGGCGGGTGCGCCGGTTGGCGATGTCGTCTTCGGTGCCGACGCCGAGGCCGAGCAGCAGCGCTTGATCGACCCTGCCGTCGCTGACGGTGAGCACTTTCACGCTGCGCGGCAGCGTGCGCGAGATCGTCGCCAGCGCGGCGTTGATGCCGTCGGCGTCGAGCAGATCGCTCTTGTTGAGCACCACGAGATCGGCGCAGGCGATCTGGTCCTCGAAAACCTCCTCGACCGGATCGTCGTGTTCGAGCGCGGCGTCGGCGGCGCGCTGGCGTTTGAGCGCATCGAGATCCTGCGCGACCCGGCCGTCGGCGAGCGCCGCGCCATCGACCACGACGACGACGCCGTCAACGGTGACGCGGCTTTTGATCGCCGGCCAATGGAACGCCTGCACCAGCGGTTTCGGCAGCGCGAGGCCGGAAGTCTCGATCACGATGTGCTCGATGCCGGCTTTCGCCAAAATGGCGTCAAGCGCCGGTACGAACTCGTCCGCCACCGTGCAGCACAGGCAGCCATTGGCCAATTCGACGATATTGTCCTCCGGGCACGCGGCATTACCGCAGCCTTTAAGGATTTCGCCGTCGATGCCGACGTCGCCGAATTCGTTGACGATGACGGCCAGCCGGCGGCCTTGCGCGTTGGCGATGATGTGGCGGATCAGCGTGGTTTTGCCGGCGCCGAGAAAGCCGGTGACGATGGTGCAGGGCACGCGCGCCAGCTGGCCGCCGAGACTAACGTTCATGCTTCGACCTCGTGAAAATCGAGCGGCGGAACCCGCGCGATCAAGCCACGCTTGAGAATGTCCGGCCGGCCGCGCCAGGGCAGGATGCCGTCGCCGGCGGCAGCCAACATTCGTGCGCCCTCGATCAGCGCACCGGCGTTCTGCTCGGCGAGGCCGCCGAACACATAGGTCCACGACCCGTTGCAGCGCATCGCCGCGCTCGGGCCGCGCGAGCAATTGGCGAAGCAGCGCAGCCGCCGCACGACGACTTCGGTCCCGGCCGCCGCGCGCTCGACGGCGTCGGCCAACAGCCCGCCGGGACGCGGATCGGAATCCGGCGCGCAATCCTGTTGCCCCGGGCCGCGACAGGTGATGCAGACGTAGACGATCGGTGCGGCGGTCATTGCGCGACCTCGATGCGCTCGACGATCGGACGGTCGAAGCCCTGCCAGCGGTAGATCAGATAAGAGATGATCCAGCTGCCGATGAAAACGCCGATGACGAGATAGCCGAAATTGGCGAGACCGGCATTGAGATTGCCAACCGTGTCCCAGAAGCCGCCGCCAAGGCCGAGCTTGTCGGCAATCAGGCCGAGCGCCTCGATGCCGCCGATCAGAAATGCGACCAGCGCCGAAATCGCGGTGATGGTGAGGTTGTACCAGATCTTGCGGATCGGATTGAGGAACGCCCAGCCGTAGGCGCCGACCATCAACACGCTGTCGCTGGTATCGACCAGCGTCATGCCCGCCGTGAACAAGGCGGGAAACAGCATCACCGCACTCAAGCTCATGCCGCCGGAGGCCTGGGTCGCTGCTACGGTGAACAGCGTGATCTCGGTCGCGGTATCGAAGCCGAGACCGAACAAAAAACCGATCGGGAACATCTGCCAGCTGCGCGACACCATGCGGAACAGCGGCCGGAAGATGCGGGCGAGGAGACCGCGGCCGGAAAGCAGAACATCGAGCTCGTGATCGGCGACCGCCTCGCCGCGGCGCGCGCGGCGGAAACTGCGCCACACGGCGCGCAGAATGATGAGATTGATGGCGGCAATAGCAAGAAGGAAGAACGCCGACGCGCCGGTGCCGACGATGCTGCCGATCACCTTGAAGGGGTGCAGCCGGCCCTCCAGCGCGAAGGCGAGCCCGACAATCACCGCCACCGCGATCGTTACGACCAGCGAATGGCCGAGCGAGAAGAACAAGCCGACCGAGACCGGCCGCTTGCCTTCCTGCATCAGCTTACGCACCACATTGTCGATGGCGGCGATGTGGTCGGCATCGACGGCGTGACGCAATCCGAGCACGTAAGCAAGAAATGCGGTGCCAAGGAGCGTGGGCCGGCCGGCGAAGGCGATCACCGCCCAAGTCCACACCGCCGCATTGGCGGCCAGCAGCAGCATATAGATCGCTATGATTTTCGGACGCTGACCGGCGGAAGCGTCATCGACCGCAGCTTTCAGGAAACTGAGCACGAAAAATCCTCGCATGCCTGCCGTCGGCGCGAGCGAGGACCAAAAGACTTATCGTCTCTTGGATCATCCACGGATACACCCCGACCCGCGTTTGTCGCGTCGACACGGCCGATGGCAGGTCTCCTGGCTCGCGGATCGTCGCCTCGCCCCGCCTTCCCGGCATTATTTGAGCGCGATCCTTCGGAAACATTCTTCCGGATCACGCCCCGGCGCCAGTGGCTCAACCGGACGAGACTACCCGCTCACAGTTGCGGGGGCAGCTGCGGATTTGGCCTTGGACGAGTTCCTTGGCCGCACCGCATTCCCTATTCACCCTCAGATGAGGGACCATCGATCCGCTAGTGATAGATTTCGCCGGGCGGCCCTGTCAATCTGCCGGCCAAGCTCCTGACGGCAAAGGATCATGTCGCGCGCAGCGAATCTCACCCTCGTCCTTGGCGGCGCCCGTTCCGGCAAGAGCCGTTATGCCGAGAACCTGATTATGGCGCTGCCGCCGCCGTGGCAGCCGCCTTGGACCTATCTGGCGACGGCGGAAGCAGGCGACGCGGAAATGGCGGCGCGGATCGCCGCGCATCGCACACGGCGCGGCCCGCAGTGGCGCACCGTCGAGGCGCCGCGCGATCTTGCCGGAGCCCTCGAAGCCCGCGCAAACGTGCCGGTGCTGGCCGATTGCCTCACGCTGTGGCTGTCGAACCTGATGCTCGCCGACGCCGCTATCGAGGCCGAGATCGACCGGTTGGAACAAACTTTGAGCAATGCGAACGCGCCGGCGGTGCTGGTCGCCAACGAAGTGGGCTCCGGCATCGTGCCGGACAATCCGCTCGGCCGGCGCTTTCGCGATCTGCAGGGCCTGCTCAACCAGCGCATGGCGGCGTGCGCCGACCGTGTCGTGCTGGTCGTCGCGGGATTGCCCCTTGCGCTGAAGGGAACGTTGTAGAGTGCCGCCATGACGCAATCGATCGATGACGCCGAAGCTGCACGGCATCGCACCAAGATGGCCAAGCGCAAGGCCGTGCAGGATGCCGAAGTCGCCGAAAAGACCATCGAGAAAGGCCTGCTGATCGTCCACACCGGTACCGGCAAGGGCAAATCGACCGCGGCTTTCGGGCTTGCTTTGCGCATGCTCGGTCGCGGCCGGCGCGTCGGTGTGGTGCAGTTCATCAAAGGCGCCTGGCATTCGGCGGAGCGCGACGCACTGGCCCGATTCGGCGATCAACTGGTCTGGCATACGATGGGCGAGGGCTTTACCTGGGAAACCCAGGACCGCGCCCGCGATATCGCTGCCGCCGAGCGCGCCTGGAGCAGAGCGCGCGAGCTGTTGGCTGACCCGAGCCTGGCGATGATTGTGCTCGATGAGCTCAACATCGCGCTGCGTTACGAGTATCTCGATCTTAATGCCGTCGTCGAGGCGCTCGCGTCGCGGCGCCCGGACTTGCATGTTGTGGCGACCGGGCGCAATGCCAAGCCGGAACTGATCGCGGCCGCGGATCTGGTCACCGAGATGACGCTGGTGAAGCACCATTTCGGCGCCGGCGTGAAGGCGCAAGCCGGCATCGAGTTCTAGCGCATGGCAGCGCGCGCGCTGATGTTCCAGGGCACCGGGTCCGACGTCGGCAAGTCGCTTATTGTCACCGGATTGGCCCGGGCCCTGACCCTGCGCGGGCTTCGTGTGCGGCCGTTTAAGCCGCAAAACATGTCGAACAATGCCGCGGTGACGGCGGACGGCGGCGAGATCGGCCGTGCGCAAGCCTTGCAGGCCCGTGCGGCGCGGCTGCCGCCGAGCGTGCATATGAATCCGATATTGCTCAAACCGCAAAGCGAAGTCGGCGCGCAGATTGTCGTGCAGGGTCGCGTCTACGGCAGCGCCAAGGCCGCCGCCTATCAGCATATCAAGCGCGACCTCTTGCCTTACGCGCTCGACAGCTACGAGCGGCTGCGCGGCGACGCCGACCTCGTGCTGGTCGAAGGCGCCGGCAGCGCGTCGGAAGTCAATCTGCGGGACAACGACATCGCCAATATGGGCTTTGCGCGGGCGGCCAATGTTCCGGTGGTGCTCATCGGCGACATCGACCGCGGCGGGGTGATCGCGAGTCTCGCCGGCACCAAGGCCGTGATCGCTCCCGACGATGCCGCATTGATCCGCGGTTTCATCGTCAACAAATTTCGCGGCGACGCGGCGCTGTTCGCCGAAGGCATGGCGCGGATCGCGCAGCTGACCGGATGGCGGCCGCTCGGGCTGGTGCCGCATTTTCCGGACGCCCGGCTGTTGCCTGCGGAAGACGTGCTGGCGCTCGAGCAAGACCGTCCGACCAAATCACAGACGCGCCTGCGCATCGCCGTGCCGATCCTGCCGCACATCGCCAATTTCGACGATCTCGATCCGCTCGACGCCGAGCCCGCGGTCGAGCTCATTCGCGTGCGGCCGGGCGCGGCGCTGCCTGGCGACGCCGATCTGGTCATCCTGCCCGGCTCGAAATCGACCCTCAGCGATCTTGATGCGTTGCGCGCTGCCGGATTCGATATCGATATCGCCGCGCATCGGCGTCGCGGCGGAGTGGTGTTGGGCCTTTGCGGCGGCTTTCAGATGATGGGGCGCAGCGTCGCCGATCCCGACGGCATCGAAGGCCCGCCAGGCAAGGTCGAAGGTCTTGGCCTGCTCGACGTTGCAACGACCTTGTCCGCGGAAAAGCGTCTCGAACCGGTGCGCGGCACCACCGCCGCCGGCGTACCGTTCGCCGGCTACGAGATGCATATGGGCGTGACCGCGGGGCCGGATTGCGATCGCCCCTTCGCGCGGCTTGACGACGGCGCGCCGGAAGGCGCGGTGGCGGCGGATGGCCGCGCGCTCGGCACGTATGTCCATGGGTTGTTTGCCGACGATCGCCAACGCGCGGCATGGCTTGAGCGCTTCGCCGCCGGATCGGCGAACGTCGCCTATGACGCATCGATCGAGCGGACGCTCGATGCGCTCGCCGCGCATCTTGCCGCGCATCTCGATCTCGATGCGCTGCTCAAGCTGGCGCAATGAGCAGCACCGCCAGGGCAGCCAGAGCGGCGATCAGGATCGCATCGGCCGCGCGATACAGCGCAAGTGCGCGGCGGATATCGGCCGCGGTCGCGTTCCAGCGGCCGCCGCCCATGACCGCATCGTCGACGCGCATGCCGCCATAAATGCGCGGGCCGGCGAGCGAGAGACCCAGTGCTCCGGCCATCGCGGCTTCGGGATAGCCGGCATTCGGCGAACGGTGTCGCGACGCATCGAACCACACGGTTTGCCACGCCGCGACCGGTGCTGCATTCTTGGCCGGTGCCGCTGCGGCGATCAGCAACAGCGCCGCAAGCCGCGACGCCGGCAGGTTGACGAGATCGTCGAGCCGGGCCGCCGCCCAGCCGAACGCCGCGTGGCGCTCGGTGCGATGGCCGATCATGCTGTCCGCCGTGTTGATGGCTTTGTAGACTGCGATGCCAGGGAGGCCGGCAATGGCAAGCCACAGCACCGGCGCGACGACCGCATCGGAGAAATTTTCGGCAAGGCTCTCGATCGCCGCGCGGGCCACGCCGGCGGCATCGAGCACCGCAGTATCGCGGCCGACGACATGCGATACTGCGCTGCGCGCCGCAGCGATGTCCCCGGTTTCAAGCGCCGTGGCGACGGCGGCCACGTGCCGGTGCAGGCTGCGTTGTGCGACGAACGTGCTGGCCGCCAGCGCAACGATAAAAAAGCCGTATGGCAAACGGACCAGTTCGCGTTCGATGACGAAGGCAATCAGACCGACCGTGACGATGACGATCACCACCGCCACAGCGCCCATGAACCGCCGCGTCTTCGCGCTCGCGGCCTCGCGGTTGAGCGCGCGGTCGAGTTCGCCGATCAGCGCGCCGATCCAGCTCACCGGATGCCCGATCGCGCGCCCAAGCGGCTGCGGGTAACCGAGGCAGAGCTCGATCAGCATGGCGAGAAGCGCAAGCGCGACGAACATGGTGCCCTTTGGCGGCGACGGCGCACCGCATTTGAATGGCGAGCACGGCGGCGACCTTGCCGCCGCGCGGCGGCTGTTCCCCGACGCCGCCGAGCCCTTCATCGACCTCTCGACCGGGATCAATCCTAACCCATATCCGCTGCCGCGTTTGCCGCCTGAAGCTTTTGCGCACCTGCCCGATTCCACTGCTTTGGAGCGGCTCGCCGCTATTGCGGCGGCGGCCTACGGCGCGCCGTCCGCAGCTTGCGTCGTGCCGGCGCCGGGAACCCAGATTTTGCTGCCGCTGGTCTACGGCCTCGTTCCGCCGGGCCGCGCCGCGATCCTGACGCCGACCTATTCCGAGCATGCCCGTGCCGCGGCGCTTGCCGGACATGCCATCACCGAGGTTGGCGAGCTCGACGCAATCGGCGATGCCGCCCTCGTGGTCGTCACCAACCCGAACAACCCGGACGGCCGGCTGTTCGCCAAACACGATTTGCTGAAGATCGCCAAGACGCTGAAAGCGCGCAGCGGCGTGCTGGTGATCGACGAGGCCTTCATGGATGTCGCGCCGCGCGGCGAAAGCCTCGGCCCGGAACTCGCGGCCGGGAACATCGTGGTGCTGCGCTCGTTCGGCAAGTTCTTCGGTCTCGCCGGGCTGCGGCTCGGCTTTGCGCTGGCCGCACCGCCGCTTGTCGCACGCTTGTCGGCGCGGCTCGGCCCTTGGGCAGTGTCCGGTCCGGCGCTCGCCGTCGGCGCCGCAGCGCTCGCCGATAGGCAATGGATCGAAACCACGCGGCGCCGCCTCGCCGCGGCCGCGGCGCGACTCGATACGATGTTATGCGAGGCGGGCCTCGACATCGCCGGTGGTACGGCGCTGTTCCGGCTGACCCGCCTGCCGGCGGCCCATGCCTTGTTCCATCATCTCGGACGCGCCGGCATTTTGACGCGCGCCTTTCCCGACCAGCACGAATGGCTGCGTTTTGGCTTGCCCGCGTTCGAGCCGGACTGGGGGCATTTGCAAATGGCGATAGCCGCGTTTCGCGACACCCGCTAGGTTGCGAGCGATGAAGGCGCACTTACGTCCACATAGTAAGATGATTGAACCCGCGGCGCCGAATCGGCGGGCGGTCGCATTCGACCCCGCCTTCCGCGCGCGCTTGCGCGAGCTTCTGGTCTGGCGCCGCGACGTCCGGCGCTTCCGGCGCGACGGCTTGCCGAACGGCACGTTGGAGACGCTGATCCAATTCGCCTGTCTGGCGCCATCGGTGGGACTGAGCCAGCCGTGGCGTTTCGTCATCGTCGAAGACCCTGCCCGGCGCGCTGCCATCCGGGAGAACTTCGCGCTGTGCAATGCGCGGGCGCTGGCCGCCCAGGATTCCTGCCGCGCCGGTTCTTATGCGCGGCTCAAGCTCGCCGGCCTGGACGAGGCGCCGGCGCATTTCGCCGTCTTCGCCGATCGCTCGACGACGCAGGGCCATGGCCTCGGCCGCCGCACCATGCCGGAAATGATCGAATATTCGGCGGTGACCGCCGTGCATACGATTTGGCTCGCCGCACGCGCGGAGGGCATCGGCCTAGGCTGGGTCTCGATCCTCGATCCCGCGGCAGTCGCCGAGATTCTTGACGTGCCCGTGGAATGGAAGTTCATCGGCTATTTTTGCCTCGGCTACCCCCAGACCGACGACGCCGTGCCGGAACTCGAGCAGGCCGGATGGGAAGAACGGCGGCCGACGCTGATCGTCCTCCGACGTTGAGCGGGCAACGCCCCGTCGGATCGAACGTTTTGTCCGGTACTTCGAGACCGGGAGAATCTGTTGCCATTCACAAAGGGTGCAATTCTCGCGCCCCGAATGTGCCAAAACAGGGCACCTGCTCTGGCACTCGCCTTGCTCACTCCCAGCCAACGTTTGCGTCTGTTCCGGAACGACAAAGCGCGCCCGTATCGGGCGGCGTGAGACGCGGTGCAACGGCGTGCCGACCGATCCTGACATTGGCGCGCGCCGAGGGAGAGAGCGGTGTTAACCTTGAACTGTGCCGGAGTGATTTCGGTGTCGCGCTATATTCTGCGCATCGGCGCCGCCAGTCTGTCGGTCGTGGCACTGGCGACGATGTGGAGCGCGGCCCATGCCGACGGCATGGCGGCCGGCGGCTGCCTCGGCGATGAACTCTCGTTGAACTGCGTCGTGCGCTGGGGCGAGGCCCGGGATCCCTACATCAGGACCGTGCCGCAGGCCGCCGACGACACCGAGCGAAACCAGGCGGCAGAGCGCGACCGCCGCTGGCAGGCGCGCTGTAAGCCGACGATCGCGCAGGACCGCTACGGCGTTCCGCGCTACCGCTATGCGGCGCCGGGCTGTGCGTTCGGCGTCCTTCAGTAAACGCCCAGCCGCCGTCCCATATTCAACGATAAGGTTCAGCGATAAGCGCCGGACGATTTCGCGGTCCGCTCCGGATGCCGCCAGGCGGCGACCGGGGTCTTGACCGCGCCGGGCAGATACTTGGCGACGACCATCGGATCGAGTTGGGACATGGCGCTGTCCGGCAAGCGATACCAGGTCTCGTCACGCCCGAACAACGCGATGCCGAGATAGCCGCGAACCGTCAGCGTCTGACCGTCGGGGCTCACCCGCATCATCGCGCTGTAGATATTACCGTCGCGCGGATCGAGAATATTGCCGCCGTCATATTCCAGACCGCGGCGCGCCATGTTCCGGATCAGCGGCAAGCCGAGCAGCGGCTGATCTTTGCGGTCGTCGCGGCAGGCCGAGCAGATCGGATTCTTTGGATCGTTCGGCCGCGGAAACAATTTCGCGATGACACCTTCATACGAACTCGTTCCGGTCGACGAACAAAAACCAGCCGACGGTCTTGCCGGTGTCCGGATCGACCTTCTGCCACAGGCCGGCGACCGACGGTTCGGCCGCCGGCGCGGAATAGGCGATGCCGGCCAGCGCGACGAGTGACGCGACCAGCGTCGCCGCGAAGAGCTTTGTCGGTTGCATGACCAATTGCATGACCAGAAGTCCTCTCCATTCGCCGCCATCGATTCCGAATCCCCGCGTCGGCATTGATGGCGTGGAATTATTACTCGTTCGACAATGCGGTGATTTGACGACGCCGGCATGGAGGTAATGCCATAGTGTTCGGCCGGGAATCGCAGGCCGGCCCGTGCAAATGGTCGCGGCAGCGCGCGTTCGGGAACTTAATGTGGTGGCTTTCGTTCCCTCTTGGAGCCGGCCGTTTCCGCTGCGGCCGGAATCCCGCTTGCAATCCCCCGCGTCGCTTCTCATGATCGTTGCCGATACTGGCGTTTCGTTATTTGAACTCGGGATTTGAACATGCGGCGCCTCGATTCCATGCCGCGTTCGCCTTCGCCCACCAGCCTGGCGCTGGCCAATCTGCGCGGCATCGTGATCCTGATCGTGCTCGCCTTCCACGCGATGCTGGCCTATCTGAACTGGATTCCGGTCACCGAGGCCGGATTCGACAGCCCGCCCTACGACTGGCGCGCGTTTCCGATCATCGACAGCCATCGCTTTTTCGGCTTCGATCTCATTTGCGCCTGGCAGGACGTTTATCTGATGTCGCTGATGTTTTTCCTTTCCGGCCTGTTTGTCTGGCCGAGCTTGGCGCGCAAGAAGAGTTGGATATTTCTCCGTGACCGTGTCGTACGGCTCGGTCTGCCATTCGCCTTTGGCATCGCCGTGGTCATCCCGGTGGCGATCTATCCGGCTTATCATTTGAGCGCGGCCGACCCCGGCATCGCCAACTATTTGCACAGCCTGCGCGCGCTGCCGTTCTGGCCGAACGGGCCGCTGTGGTTCCTCTGGCAGCTTCTGGCAGTGAACGCCGTCGCGGCCGGGCTCCACTTCGTCGCGCCCAATGCGATACCGGCGCTCGGCCGCTGGTCGGCGACGGCCGAGGAGCATCCCGCTCGCTATTGCGGCATTTTGCTCGCGGCATCGGCCATGGCCTATGTGCCGCTCGCGGTCGCCTTTACGCCTTGGGCGTGGTCCAACTCCGGCCTGTTGGCGGTGCAGTTTTGCCGGCCGCTTCTCTATGCGGTTTATTTCTTCGCCGGCGTCGGCATCGGCGCTGCCGGCATCGAACGCGGCCTCATTGCAGTCGACGGCATCTTGGCGCGGCGCTGGACTTATGCGCTCGCGGCCGCACTCGCTTCATTGTTTCTCTGGATGGGCTTGACGGCGCTCACTATGCCGCGCGGCGCCTCGCTCGGCGTCGAGATTGCCGCCGACCTGAGCTTCGTGCCGGCCTGCGCCGCCGGCTGCATTTTCCTCATTGCCGTCTGCCTGCGGTTCGCGACCGGCACTTCGCGGCTGATCGGCTATCTGTCGGCCAATGCCTATGGCCTCTATCTGGTGCACTACGTTTTCGTGGTGTGGCTGCAATATGCGCTTCTTGCCGCGCCGCTGTTCGCCATCGTCAAGGCGGCCATCGTTTTCGGCGGCACGCTGGTCCTGAGCCTTGGAACGACGTTTGCGGTGCAGCGCTTTCCTTGGGGCGCTCGTCTCATCGGCTCGCCGCCGCGCGCGGTGGCGGCGTCGTAATGGCCTGACGGCGTAGCCTGATCGCCGGCGGGACGCGCCCGCCGGAACGTCCTATAATTCATGTGGTCCGATAATCGCGTCGGCCGGCGGCCGGTGTTCCGCCTGCCGCCGTCCGGCACCGGGCCGCCGGGAATGCTGCCAGGAATACCGCCAGGAAGACCGCCATGAACGCCGCGATGCGACGACGGGCAACTGCGCTTGTGGCAATTCTTTTCGCGCTGCTCGCCACACCGGCCAGCGCCGCGCAGCGCGCGCTCGTTCTCGAGATCAACGGCCCGATCGGGCCGGCCATCGCCGATTACATCGTGCGGCGAAATCGATGCGGCTTCGCCCGGCAAGACCGGGCTGATCGTTCTGCGCATGAACACGCCGGGTGGCCTCGATTCGTCGATGCGGGAGATCAACACCGCCATTCTGGCGTCGCCGGTGCCGGTCGCGACCTTCGTCGCGCCAAGCGGCGCCCGCGCGGCCAGCGCCGGCACCTATATCGCCTATGCCAGCGCCATCGCCGCCATGGCGCCGGGCACCAATATCGGCGCCGCCACGCCGATCCAGCTCGGCGGCAATCCGCTCGCGCCCAGCGGCGGCTCGAACCAGAAAACGCAGCCGCCCGGCAAAGCCGGCGAACCGGCCGATACCGAGACGCGCAAAATCATCAACGATGCGGTCGCCTATATTCGCAGCCTCGCCGCCGTCAACGGCCGCAATGCCGATTGGGCCGAGGATGCGGTGCGCAACGCGGTGAGCGTGCCGGCCGACGAAGCGCTGAAGCTTCACGTCATCGACGTGATCGCCGGCAACGTCCCTGATCTTCTGCGCCAGATCGACGGCCGCACCGTGACGGTCAACGGCAAACCGATGCAGCTAAAGACCGCCGGACTGCAGGTGGTGGCGACGCCGCCGGACTGGCGCATCAGGCTGCTCGCGCTGATCACGGACCCGAACGTCGCCTTTCTCCTGATGCTGATCGGCATCTATGGCTTGATCCTGGAATTTTTCAGCCCAGGGGCGGTAGCGCCGGGCCTGGTCGGCACCATCAGTCTTTTGATCGCGCTCTACGCGCTGGCGCTGCTGCCGATCAATTATGCCGGCGCCGCGCTGGTGTTCGTCGGCATCGGGCTGATGATCGCCGAGGTGCATATCGGCGCCTTCGGCGCGATCGGCGTCGGCGGCATCGCCGCCTTCGTGATCGGCGCGCTCATGATGTTTCCGTCGCAGGTGCCGGGTTTCGCGCTTTCGACGGCGGTCGTGATCGGCGCGGCTATCGGCAGCGCCGCCTTGTTTCTGCTGGCGCTGGCGGCGCTGGTGCGTTCGCGCAGGCGTCCCGTGGTCACCGGCGGCGAGGCGCTGATCGGCGCCACCGGCGAAACAGTATGGTGGCAGGGCCAAGAAGGCCGGGTGCGGGTCGAGGGCGAGATCTGGCGCGCGCGGGCCGATGCGCCGCTCGCCGACGGCGCGCGCATCAAAGTGATCGGCCGCGACGGACTCCTGCTGCACGTCGCGCCGGCCTAAGTCCGAGCTCCATGACGCGGAGACGCTGCGCGCCCAGCCCTTTTGAGCCAAAGCCCGCCTCCCCACGTCTAACAAGGATCGATTGAACCGCCGCAATAGCCCAGAGGAGCCAGCCATGTTCTTCACCGTCGTCATCGCCATCGGGGTTTTGGTGCTGATTTTCCTTTATGCCTCCATCCGTATCCTGCGCGAATACGAACGCGGCGTGGTGTTTACGCTCGGCCGCTATACCGGCACCAAAGGTCCCGGCCTGTTTCTGCTGATCCCCTTTGTCCAGCAGATGGTGCGCGTCGATCTGCGCGTGGTGGTCGACGAAGTGCCGCCGCAAGACGTGATTTCCCGCGACAACGTCTCGGTCAAGGTCAGCGCGGTGATCTATTTCCGCGTCGTCGACGCCGAGAAGGCCATCATTCAGGTCAGCAATTTTCTCGCGGCGACCAGCCAATTGGCGCAGACCACGCTGCGCTGGGTGCTCGGCAAGCACGACCTCGACCAGATGCTCGCCGAGCGCGACAAGCTCAATGCCGATATCCAGGATGTGCTCGACAAGCAGACCGAGGGCTGGGGCATCAAGGTCTCCAATGTCGAGCTCAAGCGCATCGACCTCGACGAGAGCATGGTGCGGGCCATCGCGCGCCAGGCCGAGGCCGAGCGCGAGCGCCGCGCCAAGATCATCAATGCCGAGGGCGAGTTTCAGGCGGCGCAAAAGCTGCTGGATGCGGCCAACGTACTCGCGCCGGTGCCGCAGGCGATGCAATTGCGCTACCTCAAGGCGTTGTTCGATATCGCCGGCGACCGCAGCAATACCATCGTGTTTCCGTTCCCGGTCGAACTCACTCAAGCCCTCGCCGCGATGGCGGCGCGGAGCGGCTGAAGGCGGAGCAGCCTGCCGCTCGGCCAATCCCCGCGCGGAGTGTCCAGACATTCGCAAAAAGGTTTGAACCCGGCCACGCCAATGTTATGTGGGCGCGGCAGGGTCGCGGCCGCATGCACTTCGGCGGCGAATTCCGCGACAAATCCGTGACAACTATTCCTCCAGCGCCGGACGCGAAGACATGCGGGTGATCGTCCCAATTTCGGTCGGAGGCTTTACGCGCCTGTTCAGCCGATGGGACGTGCTCGCGGTGCTTTTGATCGTCGGCCTACTGGTCTTTCTCGGCGAGGCGAGCCGCCATTTGTTCGAGCCGCTCGCCGAGCTGGAGAAACAGCCGCCCTCGCTCGATCCGCGCAACCTGCCGGAATATGCCGCGCGCACCACGCTGCGCATGCTCATCGCCATGGTGCTGTCGCTTACCTTCACCTTCACCTATGCGACGCTTGCCGCCAAGAACAAGCGCGCCGAGCGGCTATTGGTGCCGCTGCTCGACATTCTGCAATCGGTGCCGATCCTCGGCTTCATTTCGGTCACGGTGGTGTTCTTCATGGAGCTCGCGCCCGGGCGTGTGCTCGGCGCCGAATTTGCCTCGATCTTCGCCATCTTCACCAGCCAGGCCTGGAACATGGCGTTTTCCTTCTATCAATCCCTGCGCACCGTGCCGGCCGAGCTGGAAGAGGCATCGCGCAATTTCCACCTCAGCGGGTGGATGAAGTTCTGGCGGCTCGATGTGCCATTCGCCATGCCGCAGCTGATCTGGAACATGATGATGTCGATGTCGGGAAGCTGGTTCTTCGTCGTCGCGTCGGAAGCGATCAGCGTCGGCAACACCACGGTGACGCTGCCCGGAGTGGGTTCCTATATCGCCTTGGCCATCGAGCGCCAGGACCTCAAGGCCGTGGCGTGGGCGATCGCCACCATGCTGGTGGTGATCCTGATCTACGACCAGGTCCTGTTCCGGCCGCTGGTGGCGTGGGCGGACCGTTTCCGTTTCGAGCAGGAGGCCGGCGTGTTGCCGCCACGCTCCTGGGTGTTCGACGTTCTGCGCCGCTCCCGCATCATCGAACGGCTGACGCGGCCGATTGCGGCGCTGTGGCGGTTGACGATGCGGCCGCGGCGGCCCGACAAACCTGATTCCGGCAAGCACACGCTGCCCATCGCGCAGAGCCGCATCGCGTTCCAGTTCGGCCTCATCGTCGCGGCGCTCGGCGCCGCAGCCTTGTGGCAGATCGCGCGCTTCATCGTCGAAGGCATCACACTCGCCGACGTCGGCACCGCAATCCTGCTCGGTTTTGCGACGCTCGCCCGCGTCGTCGTTCTCATCGCGCTTGCCAGCGTCGTCTGGGTTCCGGTCGGCGTCTGGGTCGGCACCCGCCCGCGTGCGGCCCTTATCGTCCAGCCGGTGGCGCAGTTCCTCGCCGCCTTCCCGGCCAACGTGGTGTTTCCGGTCGTGGTCTCGCTGATCGTCGCTTGGCGGCTCGATCCGAATATCTGGCTCAGCCCGCTGATGATTCTCGGCACGCAATGGTACATCCTGTTCAACGTCATTGCCGGCGCGGCGGCGATCCCGGCGGAATTGCGCGCCGTCGGCGTGAACCTGCATGTTCGCGGCTGGCTGTGGTGGCGCCGCATCGCGCTGCCGGCGGTGCTGCCCTATTACGTGACCGGAGCGATCACCGCGTCCGGCGGCTCATGGAACGCCAGCATCGTGGCCGAGGTGGCGTCCTGGGGCCATGAGCACCTGCAAGCCTTCGGCCTCGGCGCCTATATTGCGCAACAGACCGATGCCGGCGATTTTCACCGTATCGTGCTCGGCATCGTCGTGATGAGCCTGTTCGTCGTCGTCGTCAATCGCGTGTTCTGGCGTCCGCTTTACTTCTACGCCGAACGCAAATTCCGGCTGGGATGAGGAGCATGATGACCGCCGCCCTGCTTGACGTTCATGCCCTGCGCCAATCGTTTCCGCGCGCCGACGGCGGCGAGCATCTGGTGCTCGACGGCGTCGAGCTGTCGCTGACACAGGGCCAGATCGTCGGCCTGCTCGGCCGCACCGGCTCGGGCAAATCGACCTTGCTGCGCTTGATCGCCGGTTTGACGGAACCGTCGGGCGGCACCATCACCTATCTCGGCCAGCCGGTTCACGCACCGGCGCCGGGCATCGCCATGGTGTTTCAATCCTTCGCGCTGTTTCCCTGGCTGACGGTTCTGGAAAACGTGCAGCTCGGATTGGAGGCGCTGGGTCTTCCCGAGGCGGAAATCCGCAAACGCGCCCTGGCGGCGATCGATCTGATCGGCCTGGACGGCTACGAGTCGGCTTTCCCGCGCGAATTGTCCGGCGGCATGCGGCAGCGCGTCGGCTTCGCCCGCGCGCTGGTCGTGCATCCCAATATTCTGTTGATGGACGAGCCATTCTCCGCGCTCGACGTGCTGACCGCGGAGACGCTGCGTACGGATTTTCTCGAATTGTGGGGCGACGGCAAATTGCCGATCAAGGGCGTGATTCTGGTCACGCATAATATCGAGGAAGCGGTGCTGATGTGCGACCGCATCCTGCTGTTTTCCACCAATCCGGGCCGCATCATCAGCGAGATCGCCGTCGACCTCAAGCAGCCGCGCAACCGGCTGGACCCGCAGTTCCGCGAGCTGGTCGAGAAAATCTACGTGGCGATGACCGCGCGCACCCCGACGCCGCTGCAAATCGGCACCACGCCGGCGGCTACGATCTACACCGTGCTGCCGCGCGTCTCGGCCAATCTGTTGTCCGGCCTCATCGAGACGCTGGCCGCGCCGCAGTTCCAGGGCAAAGCCGACCTTCCGGTGCTCGCCGACGAATTGCATATGGACTCCGACGAGCTGTTTCCCGTCGCGGAGTCGCTGCAACTCTTGCGCTTCGCCGAGGTCGAAGGCGGCGACATCAAGCTCACCGACACCGGCAAGCAATTCGCCGAGCTTGGCACCGACGACCGCAAGAAGCTGTTCCAGCGCCAACTGCTGGCCTATGTCCCGCTCGCCGCGCACATCCGGCACGTGCTGCAGGAACGCGCCAATCACGTGGCGCCGAAATCCCGCTACTTCGACGAGCTCGAAGATCACATGACCTCGGAGGACGCCGAGCTCACCTTGCGGGCGGTGATCGCCTGGGGCCGCTACGCCGAGGTCTTCTCTTATGACGACGATTCCGGCACGTTCAGCCTGGAGAACCCGACCTGATCGAACGGGCAGGCAAAGGAGGGCGATGATGTCGTTATTGCCAAGCACGGAAGGCGGCCCGCATTGGCGCTGGTTGCTCCTTGGATCTTTGGCGCTGAACCTGCTCTTCGTCGGCGCCGCGGGCGCCGTCGCCATCCGCCTGTCCGGCCCGGTGCCGCTGGCGCCGGTGGCGCGGATCGACCACAGCTTGACCGGCCGGCTCGACCGCATCGCGGCGAAGCTGCCGCCCGCCGATGCCGAAGTATTGCGTGCGCAGCTGCGCGGCGAAGCGGTCAAGGTCGCCACCGCAGAGACCGATCTTCGGCTGGCGCAGGAGGAGGTGCGCAAGACGCTGCGCGCGCAGCCATTCGACGCCGCGGCGATGCGCGCCGCGTTGGCGGCCAGCCGAGTAGCCCACGACAGTTTCGATCAGGTGCTGCACGACACCATCGCCGCCGCCGCGGCGAAAATGTCGGTCGCCGGCCGTACCACGCTTGCGGATTGGCGCACCGCGCACCAGGACCGCGGACGCTCCGTCAAAATGGATTGAGCGTCAGGCGGCGCTGCGGCGGCCTTGCGTCGCGATCGCCAGCAGCGCGCGCTCGGCGATGGTCTCGGCGAGCGCCGGGCGGCGCCGCGATTGCAGCACGGCCTCGGCAAGCTCAGTCATGGCGGTCGCAAGCCGCGCCGTGTTCCAGGCTTTCAATGCCGCCTCGACCGGCGCTTTCCTGCGGAAATGCAGCGGCGGCTGGACGGCGTCGAGCGAGAACGGCGCGCCATCCTCGACGGCGATGCGCCATTTATGCAGCTGCGCGAGTTGGCGCTGGGCGTTGAATAGGAGCGAGCCGGCGCTGGCGCCCGCGGTCCGGGCTTTGGCCAGTTGCGTTTCGAGCTCGGCGGGACGGCCGGCAAAGGCGGCGTCGACGATGTCTTCCAGCGCCAGTGCCGAGGCGTCGGATACCACCGCGGTCACATCGTCGACGCCGACGCGGTCGCGGCCGCGGGCATAAAGCGCGAGCTTGCGAAGTTCGTTGCGCGAGGCGGCGCGGTCGCCGCCGAGCAAGGGGATCAGGAGCGCCCGGGCTTCGGGCGCCAGCGCCAATCCGGCAGCGCGCATTTCGTCGTCGATGAGCCGCGCCCGGTCGCGCTCGGTGTCGGCATAGCACGGCAGCGCCGCGGCATTCTTGGCGCGCTCGCACAGCACGCGAAGCGGCGCATTGCGGCGCAAATCGCCGGCCTCGATGACGATGCGGCACGCGCCGGGCGGCAAAGCGAGCACGGCTTCGACGGCCGGCGCGATATTGCGGCTTCCGGCCTTGAGCCACACCGCGCGGCGACCGCCGAACAACGGCATGGTCTGCGCCTCTTCGACAAGCCGCGTCGGCTCGGCGGCGACCGCCTCGCCTTCGAGGCGCGCCAGCGCGAACGGATCGTTCACGTCGTCGACCGAAGCCTTGACGACGGCATTGGCGCGCTCGCTGACCAGGCCGGCATCCGGACCGAATACCAGAACCACCGGCTTGGCCGGATCGGGACGCGCGACGAAAGCGTCGACCTCGGCGGCTTTGACGGCAACCATGGAGTTTATTTCATTTTGAACATGATCTTTTCCGAAGACCGGCGGCCGCTGTTCGGGATCATGTTCTACGTCCCGGCGACGAAATAGGACGCCAACCGGTTGCGGATGGTTTCGGCGGCGGTCTTAACGGCGCGGTCTTCGGCATCGCGCAGGGCGCGCTGGATGGCAAAACGCTGCTCCGGGCCGGGCGCATCGTAGTCGACATTTGCGTAAGTCGAGTCTTTCACGACGACTTTGCCGGTCGCGATCTCCACGAGCTGATAGCTCACCTGCACGCTCGCGATTTGCGCCGTCGGGCGGCCGCTGGAGGGATCGATGAGGACGGTGAAGCCGCTTTGCGACACCGTGAGATCGAGCCGATGGGTCGGGGCATTCGCACCGGCGCCGCCATTGAGGTCGAACTGCAAGGCATTATGGACACCCACGGCAAGCCGGGCCTGCGGCGTCCCCTGCCGCATCGGGATCGGCGCTATTTGCACTTCGGCAAGTTTGTCCCCGACGCTGTCGCCGCCAACCGACGGGTTGCGGCCGTAAAGCGGCTGGAAGCAGCCGGCAAGCAGGCCTGCGAGACCGACAATGATGCCCAGCCGCACGGCGGCGAGCCGTGCGGCACCCGGCGCACCATGGTTAGGCCACCACATTGACGATCCGCCCCGGCACAACGATCACCCGCTTCGGCGCCTTGCCGCCCAGCACCGTTTTTACCGCGTCCAGCGCCAGCACGGCAGCCTCGATCTCGGCATTGCCGGCATCGCGTGCCACGATCACCTCGGCGCGTTTCTTGCCGTTGACCTGCACCGGCAACATCACCGTGGTCTCGACCAGCAGCGCGGCCTCGATTTGCGGCCAAGCCGCTTCCGCGACCAGCGTGCCGTGGCCGAGCGTGGCCCAGCATTCCTCGGCGAGATGCGGCATCATGGGCGCGAATAGTTGCACAAGAATATTAACTGCCTCGCGCATCGCCCAGCGGAAATCGGGCGTCGAGGCAGCCCCCTCATCGGACCCCGTCTCAGTGCCAAGTTCTTCAGTACCAAGTTCGCCTATTACCTCATTGAGCGTATTGGCGAATTCGTAAATCGCCGCCACACAAACATTGAAGTGTAGCTTTTCAATGTCATCGGTCACCCGGGCCAAAGCCCGGTGCGCCGCCTTGCGCAAGGACAGCGCCGAAGGCGAAAACGCGGCCGGGCGGCCGTCGGGCGCGCCCCGCGCGATCTCGGCCGCTTCGCCAATGAGCCGCCACAGCCGCTGGGCGAAACGCCAGGCGCCCTGAACGCCGCGTTCGGTCCATTCCACGTCGCGGTCCGGCGGCGAATCCGACAGCATGAACCAGCGCGCCACGTCGGCGCCGTAGGCCTCGATGATCTCGTCGGGATCGACCGTGTTGCGCTTCGACTTCGACATTTTCTCGATGGCGCCGATTTCGACCGGCTCGCCGGTGGCGGCCACGGTCGCGTGCCGCGCGTCGCCGTCGCTCTCGATTTTCACTTCCGCCGGTGCGATCCACTCGCCGTTCTTGGTGCGGTAGGTCTCGTGCACGACCATGCCTTGGGTGAAGAGACCGGCGAACGGCTCGTCGAGCCCGACATGGCCGGTCGCCTTCATGGCGCGGGTGAAGAAGCGCGAATAGAGCAGATGCAGAATCGCGTGCTCGATGCCGCCGATATATTGATCGACCGGCATCCAGGCATCGACCACGGCTAAGTCGGTCGGCGCCGTCGTGATCCACGGATCGGTGAAGCGCTCGAAATACCAGGACGAGTCGACGAAGGTGTCCATGGTGTCGGTCTCGCGGGTGGCCTTGCCGCCGCATTGCGGACACTTGACGTGTTTCCAGGTCGGATGATGGTCGAGCGGATTGCCGGGGCGGTCGAAGGTCACGTCTTCCGGCAGTGTCACCGGCAAATCTTCTTCCGGCACCGGCACCACGCCGCATGTCTCGCAATGAATGATCGGGATCGGGCAACCCCAATAGCGCTGCCGCGAAATGCCCCAGTCGCGCAGCCGGAAGTTCACCTGCCGCTGCGCCACCGGGCGATTGCCGCGGCTTCCCTCCTCCAGCCGCCGCGCGACTTCTTCTTTCGCCTGCGCAATCGTCATGCCGTCGAGGAAGCGCGAATTGATCATCGTGCCGTCGCCGTCATAGGCGGTGTCGGTGATGACGAAAGTCTTCGGATCTTGGCCCGGCGGACGAACCACCGGAACATTGCCGAGGCCGTATTTGTTGACGAAGTCGAGGTCGCGCTGATCGTGCGCCGGGCAGCCGAAAATAGCGCCGGTGCCGTATTCCATTAAGATGAAGTTCGCGACATAGACCGGCAGTTTCCAATCCGGATCGAACGGGTGCATCGCCTTGATGCCGGTATCGAAGCCGAGCTTCTCCGCGGTGTCGATCTCGGCCTGCGCGGTGCCGCGATGCCGGCACTCCTCGATGAATTTAGCCAGCGCCGGATTCTTCGCCGCCGCCGCGGTCGCCAGCGGATGATCCGGCGCCAGCGCCATGAACTTGGCGCCGAACAGCGTGTCCGGCCGCGTGGTGAAGATTTCCAGTTCGCTTTCGCCCGTCGGCGTCGTCTTCGGATCGAGCGCAAAGCGGACCAATAATCCTTCCGAGCGGCCGATCCAGTTTTTCTGCATCAGCCGGACTTTTTCCGGCCAGCGATCGAGCGTATCGAGCGCGTCGAGCAAATCTTGCGAATATTTGGTGATCTTGAAGATCCACTGGTTCATCTCGCGCTGCTCGACCACCGCGCCGGAACGCCAGCCGCGGCCGTCGATCACCTGCTCATTGGCCAGCACGGTCTGATCGACCGGATCCCAGTTCACCTTGCGCTTTTCACGCTCGACCAGGCCGGCGCGCAGAAAATCGAGAAACATCTTCTGCTGATGCTTGTAATAGGCCGGATCGCAGGTCGCGATCTCGCGGCTCCAGTCGAGCGACAGCCCCATCGATTTGAGCTGCTTCTTCATCGCCGCGATGTTGTCGTAGGTCCACGCCTTGGGATGAACCTTGCGCTCCATGGCGGCGTTCTCGGCCGGCATGCCGAAGGCGTCCCAGCCCATCGGGTGCAGCACGTTCATGCCCGCCGCGCGCTTATAGCGCGCCACCACGTCGCCCATGGTGTAGTTGCGCACGTGGCCCATATGGATGCGTCCCGACGGATAGGGGAACATCTCAAGGACGTAGTATTTCGGCCGCGGATCCTCGTTCGCGGTTGCGAAGATGCCGCGCTCGTCCCAGGTTTTCTGCCAGCGCGCCTCGGCGTCGCGGGCGTTGTAGCGGTCGGATCGTGTGGATTCGTCAGGCATTTGCGGGCTCTTTTAGAGCCCGCGCGCCGGTTGGGGAAGAGGCTATGTTGGCCGCCCTCAGCACCGTGCGCGCGGCAATCACGGCCGGTTAGAACAGGTCCGGCACGTACATTTCTTCGGGAATCGGTCCGCGGTGATAGTCGGGATTGCGCACGCGCTCCGGCAACACCACCGGCGTATGCGGCATCGCCCGATAAGGGATTTGTGACAGCAGATGACTGATGCAGTTCAGCCGTGCGCGCTTCTTGTCCACGGCATCGACCACCCACCACGGCGCATGTTTGGTGTGGGTGTGTTCGAGCATGTCTTCCTTGGCCTTGGTATAGGCCTCCCAGCGCTTACGCAACTCGACGTCCATCGGCGAAAGCTTCCATTGCTTCAGCGGATCCTTGATCCGCATCATGAAGCGGAACTCCTGCTCTTCGTCGGTGATCGAGAACCAGTATTTGACGAGGATGATTCCGGAGCGCACCAGCATGGCCTCGAATTCCGGCACCGAACGGAAGAACTCCTGGCAATCGTCCTCGGTGCAGAAGCCCATCACCCGCTCCACGCCGGCACGGTTGTACCAGCTGCGGTCGAACAGCACGATTTCGCCGCCCGCCGGCAAATGCGCGACGTAGCGCTGGAAATACCATTGCGTGCGTTCGCGTTCGTTCGGCGCCGGCAGCGCGGCAACCCGGCAGATGCGCGGATTGAGCCGCTGCGTGATGCGCTTGATGACACCGCCCTTGCCGGCGGCATCGCGGCCTTCGAACAGGATCGCGACCTTCTTTTTGTTGGCGACGACCCAGTCCTGCAGATCGACCAGCTCGGCCTGCAGGCGAAGAAGCTCGCGGAAATAGACCTTGCGGTCCGCGCCGAGGCCAGGCTCATGGCCTTCGTCGTCCAGCAATCGGCCGAGCCGCTCGTCGTCGAGCTCCATCTCGAGTTCTTCGTCGAGGTCGTCGGCGATCTCGCGCTCGACCCGCTGGCGCAGTCCTCCTTTGGCCGCGGCGATCACCGCGCGGGAGACCGCGGTTGCGGCTTGGCGTCTTGATTTGCCGGCCTGCTCTTTGCGCATGAGTTGAAACGCCGGAATTAGCCGCGAAACTTGCGGTGACCGCGGCAAGAATGGACGCGCGTCGATGACAGGACCGTGACCGCCGGGCCGATCCGTGATTTGATGGGCGTCCCGCCCTCCACCGCGCCTGCGTCCGTCGCCGGCCGCGGACAGCCAGGACAATCCGGTGACTATGCCGCCGCAGCCGCAAGGCCTGAGCAATTTCCGCGCCGATCCCAGGCGCGCCGGCATGGCCGCGCTTTAAGGAAGCAATGATGCAATACACCACCCTCGGCCGCACCGGGCTGCGCGTTTCCGTCGCCGGGCTCGGCACCGGCGGATTCTCCCGGATGGGCTTGAAGTCCGGCAAGACCGAAGACGAATCCGCAAGGCTTATTCGCGACGCCGTCGATCTCGGCGTCAATTTCATCGACACCGCACCGGCCTATGGCACCGAAGGCGTGGTCGGCAAGGCGCTCAAATCCGTGCCGCGCGACCGGATCGTGGTCGCGACCAAGTCGAGCGTCCGACGCGGCGGTGAATGGTGGACGCCGCAGCGGATGACCGAGAGCCTGGACAATTCGCTGCGGCTCATGGACACCGACTATGTCGACGTGTTCAATCTGCACGGCGTCGAGCCGCACATGTACGATTATGCGCGCGACACGCTGGCGCCTGAGCTCGCCAACCAAAAGAAGAAGGGCAAAATCCGGCACATCGGGCTCACCGAGAACCCGATCGTCGATTTCACCAACGAAGCGCTCAAGCGCGCGCTCGACGACGACATCTGGGACGTTTTCATGGTCGGCTTCCACATGATGCACCAGGGCGCGCGGCAGAACGTATTCCCGAAGACGCGCGCGCAAGGCGTCGGCACGCTCCTCATGTTCGCGGTACGCAGCATCTTCGCCGATCCGCCGCGCGTGGCGCGCGAGATGAAAGAGCTCGCCGCCAAGGGGCTTGTCGAGCCGTGGCTCGGCGACACCGACGACCCGCTCGGCTTTCTGGTTCACGACGGCGGTGCGGCCAATACGATCGAGGCGGCATACCGCTTTGCGCGACACGAGCCCGGCGTCGACGTCGTGCTGTTTGGCACCGGCGACGCCGCACACCTGCGCACGAATATCGCGTCGCTGCTCAAGCCGCCGCTCCCGGACACCGATCGGGCGAAGCTTGCTGCGTTGTTCGGCGATCTCAAAGGCATCGGGCTCGACGGCCATCAGGAGCGGCCGCGCTAGCGAAAGACTATCGGCTCATTCCCGCGCCAGCGGGAATCGAGAACGGAAAAACGCGTCGCTCGGCATGGTCCCTTTATCGCAAAGGCGTTCGGGGCGATCCACCTGGCAGCGAGTGCGCTCGATATCGCCAGACAACATGCGAGGAAACTAATTGATAACGCAACCAGTGCGGGTATGAATCGGCCGCTTTATCCCGGTTGCCATCGGGTCGGCGCGAGGGAATATATTTTGCTCTACGCATAGTTGCGATTTAACGCATTGTTCGTGTGTAAATGCGCACATTCACCTACTTGCGGTAAGCGAGTACGACGGCGCGACCGCGGACTGAAATCATAGGCGCCAAAAGGTGCCGCGTGTTCAGGGGCGTCTGATGGTCCAGGACCAATCGCTTATCGCTGAATTGGAGAGCGCCATCGCCAGCGGCGCGAAGGACAAGCGCGTCGACTCCTTGCGGCGCATCACCGATCTGTTTGTCGCCGATGCCGATCGTTTCAACGATCAGCAGATCGACGTGTTCGACGACGTTTTGAGCCATCTGATCAGGCGCATCGAAGGCCGCGCGCTCGCCGAGCTCAGCCAGCGTCTCGCACCGGTGAACAACGCGCCGCTGGAAGTGGTTCGTCAGCTCGCCCGCAATGACGATATCGCGGTCGCGGCGCCGATTTTGACGCAGTCACGCCGGCTCAGCGACCACGACCTGATCGACATCGCCAATACCAAGGCTCAGGGCCACCTGCTTGCTATCGCTGGCCGCTCCCAGATCGCGCCAAAAGTTACGGATGCGCTGCTCAATCGTGGCGACCAGCAGGTCTTCCACAAGCTTGCCGGGAATTCCGGCGCCAGCTTTTCCGACAACGGCTTTGCCGCGCTGGTGCAGCATTCGGAACGCGACGAACGTCTCGCCGAAGCGGTCGGGCTGCGGCTCGATGTGCCGCTGAAGCTGTTCCGCGAACTGTTGCTGCGCGCCACCGAGGCGGTGCGCAACCGCCTGCTTGCCGCGGCCGGCCCGGAAAGCCGGGACAAGATTCAACGCGTCCTCACGGCGATCTCCGAGGATGCGCAGCACGAGGCGGGTTTCCAGAGCGAGCACGATTACGCCGAGGCGCATGCCCGGATGCTGGATCTAAAAAGCAAAGGCGAGCTCGATGAAACGGTGGTGTTCAAGGCCGCCAAAGCCGATCGCTACGCCGACGTGATCGCGGCGCTGGCGCTGTTGTGCGGGGCGCCGATGCCGTTGGTAGAAAACCTTTTGCAGAGCGAGCATCGGGAAGCCTGGGTGATCCCGTGCAAAGTGGCCGGTTTGGATTGGCCGACAGTACGCGTGATCTTGAGTTGCCGTGCGATGGGGCGCTTGATGACGGACCAGACGCTCGATGCCGCGCGGGCGGATTACTACAAACTGTCGCAGGCGAGCGCCGCCAGAGTCCTCCGCTTCTGGCAGGTCCGGCAGTCTGCGAAAGATGGCGCCGGCGCCGCCAAGGCATCACCGACAGCAGCTTAGTCCCGGGCTCTTGGTCGGAGCCAAAAATGGTCTCAGGACAGATGCAGCCCGAATACCGCAAGAACAAGCGTCGTTACATCTTGCAGGGGGCGAGAATGGTGGTCGCCGACGGCTCCGTATTGGAGGATTGCCGGATTATCGACATTTCCGGTAGCGGCGCGCGAATTGAGGTCAAGGACCTCGACGCGGTGCCGGACCAATTCGTGCTGGTGCTTTCCTATGATGGA
Source organism: uncultured Alphaproteobacteria bacterium (assembly GCA_963791925.1). Classification (GTDB taxonomy): domain Bacteria; phylum Pseudomonadota; class Alphaproteobacteria; order Rhizobiales; family Xanthobacteraceae; genus BOG-931. Next base: position 943,802 of record CAWBUA010000001.1, read on the forward strand.
CATTTGCGCCGTCAATGCTCTGTGATGTGGCGATCGGAAACGACGATCGGCGTGGAATTCGACCATTCAAGCTGAATTGAATTTGGGCGCGGTTTGTTGCGGCGTTCGGACACAGCCGGGCACCTGCCTTGTTCGCCCCGCAATACGCGAACAGACTCTCCTTAAGTCCCGAAGCTCAGGCTCTTGGAGGATGTCATGGCCGCAGCGCCTCGCGCACAAACCAGCCGGATCGCTTCACGTGCGTTTGTTCCCGTCTGTATCGCCGCGTTGATTGTCGCCGCGGCCGCCCCGGCAAGCGCCCAGCAGCAGCCGGCGGAGCCGGCGGCGCGCATCATCGTCATCGGCGAGGGCAGCGTGCGCGTCGCTCCGGATTTTGCCGAGATCGGCTGCGGCGTCACCGCCAAGGCCAAGACCGCCAAGGAGGCGACCGACGCCAACTCGAAGGCAATGGCGGCGGTTGCCGCGGCGCTGCATGGCGCCGGCATCGGGCAAAAAGACATCCAGACCACGCGGTTTTCGCTGCAGCCGGTCTACGCGCCGCCGCAGCCGAATAGCGAACCGAAGTTCACCGGCTTTTCGGTGTCGAACCAGTTCCGCGTGACCATCCGCCAGATCGCAAGCGTCGGCGACATCCTTGACCGGCTGATCGCGGCGGGCGCGACCGACGTCGGCGGCGTCGAGTTTTCGCATTCCGATCCGGCGAAGGCGCTCGACCAGGCGCGCACCGCGGCGATGGCCGACGCCAAGCGCAAGGCGGAGCTTTACGCGCAGGCCGCAGGCCTGAAGCTCGGCGCCGTCAGCTGGATCAGCGAGGATTCCGCTTACACGCCGCCGGTGGTTTTTGGCGCCATGCGCGCGGCGCCCGCTATGGCAGCGGTGCCGGTCGCGCCCGGCGAGGATACGTTGCGCGTGCGTATCACTGTAGGCTTCGACATTGCGCATTGACCGCGCCGTCGCGACGCACCAAGTCTCGTGAAGCATGCCCGACGAACGCGTCACCCCCGTCACGACGTGGTCATGGAAATCCGCGATGCCGATGGCAAGCTTCCGCTGCAGGCAGCATGGCTGACGGCGATCGCGTAAACCGGCGAGACGGTGATGTTCCCGATTCCCAAGAGCGTTTTCCTGACCCGTGGCATCGGCGTGCACCGGCACCTTCTCAATGCATTCGAATATGCGCTGCGCGATGCCGATATCGAGCAGCAGAACCTGGTCACCGTCTCCTCCATCCTGCCGCCGGGCTGCGAGCTGATCACGCCCGCCGCCGGGATCGCCACCTTGAGTGCCGGCGAAATCACGTTCTGCGTCATGGCGCGGGCCGAAACCAATGAGCGTGGCCGCCGCATTGCCGCCGGCATCGGGCTCGCCCGCCCCAAAGACCCGGCGCGCTATGGCTACATCTCGGAACACCACGCCTTCGGCATGACCGAGCCGGAGATCGGGGATTACGTCGAGGATCTGGCGGCAACCATGCTGGCATCCACGCTCGGCATCGAGTTCAATCCGGATGCGGCCTGGGACGAACGCAAGCGGGTCTATGAAATGAGCGATCTGATCGTCGACAGCCTTTCAGTGACGGCGGCCGCGGAAGGCGCAGCCAATGGCGATTGGACCTGTGCGGTCGCCGCCGCGGTGTTCCGTTTCGCGGGTCCTACGGCGGCGACGCAATCATGAGCACGGATCCGACCGGGGTGGCGACCTATGCAATTCCGCCGACATTTCTCGGCATCGAGCGGCGCGACCGCGCGGCGCCGATCTGCATTGCCGGAATTCCGCTCGACCTCGGCACGACGAACCGCAGCGGCGCCCGCTTCGGCCCGCTCGCCATTCGCCACGCCAGCCGGATGCTGGTGGACGGCGCCCATCCCGTGCACTGGATCGATCCGGCAAAACTGCCGGTGGCCGACATCGGCGACATCGCCATTGCGCTGGGCGATCTTGCCGGCAGCCTCAAGCTGATCGAGGAAGCGGCATCCGGCATCGAACACCTCATCGCGCTCGGTGGCGATCACAGCATCACGCTGCCGCTTCTGCGCACACTGAAAAAACGGCACAGCGCGCCCGCGCTCATTCACTTCGATGCCCATGCCGACGCCTGGCCGGACAATTTCGGCCAGGCCTATGGCCACGGCTCGGTGTTCTATCATGCGATCGAAGAAGGCCTCGTCGATCCGCGCCGGATGATCCAGATCGGCATCCGCTCGCCGCTGCCGCGCGAGGTTCACGATTGGACCGCGGCGCGCGGCGTCGTGACGATCACCGCGCAAGACGTTCATGAGAGCGGCCCCACCGCCGTGGTCGAACGCATGGTCGAAGTCGTGGGCGATGCACCGGTCTATCTCAGCCTCGACATCGACGTGCTCGATCCGGCCTTCGCGCCCGGGACCGGAACCCCGGAGATCGGGGGATTGGCAAGCTGGCAGGTCCAGGCCATGTTGCGGCGGCTTTCCGGCCTGCAATTTGTCGGCATGGACGTGGTCGAGGTCGCGCCGGCCTATGACACCGCCGAGATCACGGCGCTGGCCGGCGCCACGCTGGCCTGGGAGTATCTTTGCTTGCTGGGATTGCGCCGCTGAGGCGACCGCGCGCTTTTTCCCCAGCGATTGAGAACGCCAAATAAGGGATAGACATAATCTGCTGGACGCCGCCGGCATTTTTCGCTCAACCTGAGCTTGCACGAACGGTCTCTGCCGGAAGAGGTGGCCATGCTGCAAAAATTATCCGAAGTGGTCGCAGACTGTTATCGCGGCGCGCGCGAAGCACGGGAAAGGGCCGAAGGCGCCGCCGATCAGGCGGAAGAGCTCGACTACCTCGCGATGGAGCGTCGCTGGCTGTTGTTGGCGCAAAGCTACGAACTCGTCGAACGCTTGTCCGATTTCAGGAGTGACGCATACAGGCGCGTAGCCGCATTATTCTCTCAGCAATCCGATCCCACAGTGCCACCTTGCCCGAGCTGCGGCAAAGCCATGCAACGGATGCGGATCAACCCGCCGGGGGCCCCGGCCCGCTTCGCCCAGATTCGTTTCGAATGCGAAACGTGCGACGTAACGGCACTGCCCGCAGGGCCAAAAGCCGGCGATTAAATCATTTCTTGCCGACGATGCTGATGTCCGCGCTGTCGCGGTAGGCCGGATTTCTCCAGCCGTTCTCGTCGTAGTCGGCCATGCATTTCTCGACCAGCGCTTCCATCTGCTTGAGCCGGCCGGAGAACTGCGCCTGCTGCAGCTGGAACACGCGGATGAGTTCGTGGCTGCCGGAATAGTTCATCTCGTAAAGCTCATGGCGGGCGCCGAATTCGGTGCCGATGGCGTCCCACAGGAGCTTCATGATCTTGATGCGCTCTTTGTATTCGATGCCGTTCGAGCCGCGGACATATTTGGCGAGATATTTGTCGATATCGGGATTCTTGAAGTCGAGCGCGTGCGATGGCAGATAGATCAACCCGGAGGCGACCACCTTCTCGACGATATTGCGCACCGCCGGATAGGCTTCCGTCATGAACAGCCGGTAGGTTGCCGAACCTTGCGAATTCGGCAGCACCGCGCCGTTGACCCACGGCTCGGGATTGCAGGCCATGGCATCCGTTAGCGACCAAAAAAGATTTCTCCAGCCGATCACCTCGCCGATTTGCGCCTGCACGCCGCGGAAGCCCTCGACGCCGGTGGCGCGCGCCGCCTTGTAGAGCAGCGCCGAGATGAAATCGAGCTTGACCGCGAGCCGGGTGCAGCCCTGCATGGTGAAGCCGTTGAAGAAGCCCGACTTCGGATAGAAATTCTTCAGCCGGTCGATGTCGCGGTGGATCAGCACGTTCTCCCAGGGGATGAACGCATTGTCGAACACGAAGATCGCGTCGTTCTCGTCATATCGCGAAGTCAGCGGATAGTCCCACGGCGACCCCGTAGCGGCGGCGGCGAGCTCATAGGACGGCCGGCAGATCAATTTGATGCCGGGCGTGTTCATCGGCGCGATGAACATCACCACCATGGCCGGATCGGTGATCTCCTGGCCCATGTTCTGGCCGAGGAAATTGTAATTGGTCAGCGCCGAATTGGTGGCGACCACTTTGGCGCCGGAGACATAGATGCCGGCGTCGGTCTCTTTCTGAATGGTGATGTAGACGTCCTTGACCTCTTCGACCGGCTTGTTGCGGTCGATCGGCGGATTGACCAGCGCGTGGTTGAGGAACAGCACCGCTTCCTGGCCGCGCTTGTACCAGGCGCGGGCATTGTCGGCGAACTTGCCGTAGAACTCGGCATTGGCGCCGAGCGTGTTGAGGAACGCGGCCTTGTAATCGGGGCTCCTCCCGAGCCAGCCGTAAGTGATGCGGGCCCAGGCGGCTATGGCGTCGCGCTGCGCGATCACGTCCTCGCGCGAGCGCGCTACCTTGAAGAATTTCATGGTGTAGCCGCCGGAGCCGGTGTCGGTCGGCGCGGTGAGCACGTCCTTGGTCGCCTTGTCGTGCAAGGCGTCGTAGAGCAGCGCCACTGAGCGAGCCGAATTGCGGAACGCCGGATGCGCGGTGACGTCCTTGACCCGCTCGCCGTAGATATAGACTTCGCGGCCGTCGCGCAGCGATTCCAGAAACTCGGCGCCGGTAAACGGGCGCTTCTTGTCGGCGATGAGGTCTTCGGGATGCTGGGGCATGGGCCGCTGCCTTGTCCTTGGCGATTTCGTCAGTATACTGACAATTGCGGCCAGTATAGCGACGCTCACGATTGGCCGTCAACGCGCCGGCGCGCCGCGGCAACGCCGCGCAGTCAAAAGCACGCGATCACGAGGTTGCCATGGCGAAGGACGACAGCCGTCTCGTCGACATGCCCGGCCATCTCATTCGCCGGCTGCAGCAGATCGCCTTCGCGCTGTTCCTCGATCAGGCCGAGGCGTTCGACTTCACGCCGGTGCAATATGCCGCGCTCTATGCCGTCAACAACAATCCGGGCATCGACCAAACCACGCTGTGCAACGCCGTCGCGCTCGACCGCTCGACCATCGGTGATGTTGTCGGCCGCCTGGAAAACAAGGGCCTGATTACGCGCCGCAGCGGCCCCACCGACCGGCGCACCAAATTGCTGCACATCACCGCAGCGGGGCGCCGTCTGCTGGCGGATATCGAGCCGGCAGTCGAGGCGACGCAACGCCTCATCCTGGCGCCGCTCAGGCCGAGTCAGCGCAGCGCCTTCATGCGGATGCTGAAACATCTCGTACATCTGAACAACGAACACAGCCGGGCGCCGCTGCGGCCGAAAGAAACCCGGCTAAGCACGCAAAGGCTTGCCGCGAGACCGGCACGCGCAGCGCGAAAGCAAGGCGCCGCGACAGCGACGGCGATGAAAAGCGCCGGCCGAGAAACTTAGGCCTTGGCGCGCTGGCAGGCTTCCCACAGGCTCTGCGCCGTGGCCGGCATTTCCAGACGCGCGCCGGCGCCGCCCGGGATGGCGTCGGCCACCGCGTTCATCACCGCCGCGATCGCCGCCGTGGTGCCGGCTTCGCCGACGCCCTTGACGCCGAGCGGATTGGTGGTCGCCGGCACGTTGTGCATGGCCTCGCGCAGCGCCGGCATGTCATCGGCGCGCGGCATGGCGTAATCCATGAACGAGCCGGTGACGAGCTGGCCGGAGTCGCTGTCATAGACCGTGCGCTCCATCAGCGCCTGGCCGAGGCCGGAGGCGATGGCGCCGTGCAGCTGGCCGGAGACGATGGTGGTGTCGAGCGGATGGCCGCAATCGTCGACCGCGGCATAGGACACGACGGCCATGTGCCCGGTTGCCGAATCGATTTCGACCTCGGCGATGTGAACGCCGTTCGGAAACGTCTGCGGCGTCTCGGTCACCTGCTTGGTATCGAGGTCCTCCGCAATCTCCCCGCGCTTCTTCATCTCGGCGGCGCGCGTGGCGACTTCGAACAGCGACACGCGACGATCGGTGCCGACCACTTCGAAGCTGCCGTTCTTGTAGGCGATGTCGGCCTCGCCGGCTTCCAGCATGGTCGCGGCGATCGGCTTGCCCTTGGCGAGGATGGCGTCGATCGCCTTGACCACCGAATGACTCACGGTCATGCCCGAGCGCGAGCCGACCGAGGCATAGCCCGGCAGTTCGTTCGATGAATCGCCGTGGCGGTGCGGGATCTTTTCCGGCGGTATGCCCAACCGCTCGCCGATCAGCTGCGAGAACACAGTGGCGTGGCCTTGCCCGGTGTTCTGTACGTTGAGGCGGAATTGCAGCGTGTCGTTGCCGGGAAATTCCAGCAAAGCGCTTTCGGTCGGCGAGCCGCCAGCGTGTTCGAGCATGCAGCAAATGCCGAGCCCGCGATATTTGCCGCGCTTTTGCGCCTCACGGCGGCGCTGCTTGAAGCTTTCGTAATCGGCAAGCTCCAGCGCCTTGTCGAGAATCGGCTCGAAATCGCCGGAATCGATGACGGTGCCGACCTGGGTCTTATAGGGGAAGGCCGACTTTTTGATCAGGTTGCGCCGCCGCAGCTTTATGGGATCGATGCCGCTGACGCGCGCCGCCTCGTCGACCACGCGTTCCAGCGCATAGATCGATTCCGGACGTCCGGCGCCACGATAAGGCGCGGTCGGCAGCGTGTTGGTGTAGACGCATTGCACGCCAATATCGATCTTGGGAATGTCGTACATGCCGGGCAGGCAGCGGGTAAACGAGAGCGTCGGAATATTGGCGCCGATGGCGCCGAGATAGGCGCCCATATTGCCGACGCTGCGGATGCGCAGCGCCAAAAATTTACCTTTCTCGTCGAGCGCCAGTTCCACGTCCGAAAACGTATCGCGCGCCTGATTGTCGGACAGGAACGCCTCCGAACGGCCCGACATCCAATGCACCGGGCGGTTCAGCTTCTTCGCCGCCGCGAGCAGCGCCATGTATTCCGGATAGGCCGAGGTCTTGAGCCCGAAGGCACCGCCGACATCCTCGGTGATAACGCGCAACTTTTCCTTCGGCCAGCTCATGATGGCCAGCACGTTATCCCGCATGGTGCCGGCGCTCTGCGAGCAGGTGCGCAGCGTGAAGGCGTCACGCGCGGCGTCATAGCTCGCGGTGGCGCCGCGCGGCTCCATCGAGGCGACGCAGATGCGCTGATTCATCTCGCTGATGCGCGCGACATATTCGGCCGCGGCGAAAATGCGCTCGACCTCGGCGGCATTGGCGGCGGGATCGGCCGCCGGGCCGGGCCAGTCCACCGCCAGATTGTTGGGCGTTTCCGGCCAGATCTGCGGCGCACCGTCCTTGAGCGCTTCGCGCGCGTCGGACACCGGCGTGAGCGGCTCGTATTCGACATGGACGAATTCGCCGGCGTCCTGCGCCGTGAGGGCGCGCTCGGCCACCACCATGGCGACCGCCTCGCCGATATGCAGGACGCGATCCCTGGCCAGCGCCGGCCGGTGGGTGACGACGAGCTTGGCGCCGTTGCGGCCCGGCAGCGGCGGGTGCCGCGCAATATTGCCGATGCCCTCCATGTCGGCCGCGGTCAGCACCGCGATGACCCCGGGCACGCCCATGGCGCCGGACGTGTCGACGCTGACGATGCGGGCAAAGGCATGCGGCGAGCGCACGAAATAGGCATAGGCCTGGTTCGGCAGTGGCGCGTCGGCGATGTAGCGGCCCTGGCCGCGGACCAAAACGTCGTCCTCGACGCGGCCGTGGAAGGAATGCGCAGGTGCGTCGGTGGTGGCGTCCATGCTGGGTTCCGGGGGTGTTTCGCGGGGGTGTTTCGATTGACTATCGGAGCCGCCTTTATAGCCAAAACTTCATGCAGCTAAAGGGGACCCCGCGCGAACCAGCGTGCGGGCGGACCGGGGATGCCGGTCCGCACCAAGACCCGCGCACCCGTCGGATGCCTTGCTATAGCGAGCCGGCAAGGCCCGCCTTGGTTATGACGCCGCTCCAGCGCGCCACTTGCGCATCCACAAAGGCTTGCAACTGCGCGATATTTTCCTGGCCGCCGGGAGCGACCCCAAGCTTGGCCATCTGCGCGCCAACCTGCGGCGTGCCGATGATGGCGTTCACATTGGAGTTCAGCAGTTCGAGAACCGGCGCCGGCGTTGCCGCGGGCGCCACCAGCATCTGCCACGAACTGGCGTCAAAGCCCTTCACTCCGGCTTCCTCCATGGTGGGAACATCGGGGAGGCCGCTGAACCGCTTGGCCGAAGACACCGCCAGGGCCCGTAACTGGCCGGTCTTGACGAGTTGCGAGGCAGAACTGGCGTCGACAAAGCCGATTTGCACCTGGTTCGCCAGCGTCGCCGTGAGTTGCGGGGCGGAGCCGCGAAACGGCACATGGACGACGTTGATATCGCTGATGCTCTCAAACAGCTTCATGAACACATCGCCGTTGGTCCCAGCACCACCCGATCCGTAGTTCAAGGCTCCCGGTTTCGCTTTGGCCAGCGCAATGAGGTCCTGCACGCTTTTGACGGGAAGTTGCGGATTGGCCAGGAGCACGAACGGTATAGAACCGACCATCGCCACGGGCTTCAGGTCCTTGGTGTCATATGGCAGCGATTTGAAGAGTGTGGAATTCATGGCCAGCGTGCCATTAGGCGCCATCATCAGCGTGTAGCCATCAGGCGTGGCGTGGCTCAAATCCAACGCCGCCAGTACGGTTCCAGCACCCGGCTTGTTCTGAACAACGAACGTCTGGCCGAGCCGAGCGGACAATTCCTGAGCCACGATCCGGCCGAGCACGTCGGTGATGCCACCCGGCGCGTAAGGAACGAGAATTGTCACCTGTCGCGATGGGTAAGTCTCGGCACGGGCCTGCAGCGGCGAGGTAAGCACTGCCAGCGCGGCGGTTCCGACAAGGGCGACAAGGGTTACGATTTGCATGACCAACTCCTCAGCCTTTAGCCCGGCACATCGATCCCCTACTATGGAAAATAGATTATTTCACGTCTATCGATTTTTTATCTTTGAAATTGGCCGTAAAGCGAGGATATTCGATAACTCGCCGCTGCTCCGCAGCAAAATGGTGCGTCGGCCCTGCAGACGCGCTGAAAACGCCGGCAAGCCAGAGGATGTGACATGAAAGCTCAGCAGGCCATCACCCCGTCGGCAAGACTGCGCAAGGCGAATCCGACAGTCTCGGCGGCGTTTCAGACTTTTCGTGACGCCGCCAAGTCGGCGGGGCCGCTCGATCCCGCGATGGTCGAATTGATCCTGCTGGCGGGCTTTTCCATCGTCGGGCAGCAGGAGCCGTTCAAGAACCATGCGGCACGAGCGCTCGCAGCGGGCATGCCGAAGGACGCCTTGCAGCAGGCCGTCATGGTGACGCTGGGCTCCACGTCTATCCTGCCAGCCGTCGCCAACGCGCTCCGCTGGATCGATGAGGTCGAGCAGGACCATCGCGCCGACGCCGCGAACACGGCGGCAGCGCGCTGACTGAGCGCAGCGAGCGGGGGGAATGGGCGCCGCTCGACCCTGCGCTTCACTGCGAAACGCGAGGCGCGGTCTGCCACACCCGCGTCTTCCAGGTGTCGTCGACGACGACATCGCTGGCGAAATATTCCGCTTCGCCACCGCAGGGATTTTTGAAATACCAGTATTGCTGCGAGCTGACGAAGTGCGTGCCCGGCTCGATCGCCGTCTGCCAGCCGCGGCTTTTCATGTAATTCCCCGCCAGCATGACTTGATCGAAACTGTCGATCTCAAACGCCACGTGATTGAAGGCCAGCTTGTCGAAGCGATGCTGGATGAACAGGTTGTGGTGATCGAGCGATCCCGAAGCGCGCAGAAAATCGCCGTTGTCGAGAACGCGATCGGAGATGCGAAAGCCGAGACGCTCGACATAGAAATCCGAGGCCGGCCGGCCCTGGGCTTTGGTCGTGGTGTACACGACATGCGCGATGCGCTCGGGCCTGATCGGCGGTCCGCCGCCGTCGCTCCGGGCGACCGCCGTGCCGGAAGGCGGTCTGGCAACGCGGAAGGCGATCGCGCAGTGGTTGGGATCGTAGCTATGGATGCCGCCCGCCGCATCCGTTGTCACTTCGCGGTCGCGTGACAGTTCCTTGGCGATGGCTTGCAAGGAATCAGCGTCGTCCACCCCCCAGGTGATTTCCCGCGCCGAGGAGCCGATCTCGACCGCCGGCGGCAGCGCCGGATCGTCGGCCCGCCGCAGCACGACCGTCTGTCCTGACGGCAGACCGAAATCGGCGCCGTTTGCGCCAACGTCAAGGCAATCGAGCCCCCAGTCCCGGTAGAACCGGATGCCGGTGTCCAGGTCTTCGACGCCGTACAGAATCGATTCGATCCTGGTAATCTTCATGCTGGGAAACTCCTTGAAGGCCGAGCCGGCTCGTCATCACTCAAGCGCATTTTTGGCAGAGGCTAAAGTCGATTAGATTTGCAAAACGCTATAATCAACGATAAATTGTGTCAATATAGACGACTATCGATTATCCGAGGGAAGGAACTCCTGTGGTCTCCAGCAAGAAGGCCGTTCAGGCCCGCCTGCCAGCCGGACAGCAGGCAACAGAAACCGCCCTGGAAGGTGGTCCGATGCGACCGGCGGTATTGCCGATGCTGGTTCCGACAGACAATTCCGCGGCGTCGCTGACCAGCCAGATTTACGATCGCATACGAAGCGACATCCTGAGCGGGGTGCTGGCTGCGGGCAAGAAACTGCCGATCGAAGAGCTCAAGGAAAGCTACGACATCGGGGCCAGCGCCATTCGCGAGGCGCTCAGCCTGTTGACGGCCGATGCCCTGGTCGAACGCATCGATCACCGCGGCTTCCGCGTCACGCCGGTCAGCCGTGCCGGGTTCGACCAGTTGCTGACAACCCGGTGCTGGCTCGAAGAGCGTGCCTTGAGGGAATCCATTCGTGCCGGCGATGTGAATTGGGAAGAGGCGATCGTCGTTGCGAATTTCCATCTCGGCCGGATGCGCCGCGCGCAAGCGGCGGAGCGGTTCCTGCCGCCCGACGAATGGGAGGGCCGGCATCGCGCCCTGCACTGGGCATTCCTCGCGGCCTGCGGCTCGGATCTGCTGCTGCGGTTCTGCCGGCAAATGTACGATCTCAACATCCGTTATCGCCGCTTTGCGCCGCCGGAAGCGCAGCAGGCGCGCGATATCGACGCCGAGCACTCGGCAATCGCCGAGGCCGCCGTGACCCGCAATGCCGACCGCGCGGTCGAATTGCTGCTGGCCCATTACCGGCGCACCGGAGACTTGGTACGCGAGCGCCTGCACTAGCGACAGGCCGTGTCGCGGCATGGGCGGAGCGCCTCACAAAAACATCATGACGCTAACAAAGCGAGCGAAGGTGACTGCCAATGGTTGAACGCTTCAACATCGCACCTCCGGGTCTCTACAATCGCCAGCTTCGCGGCCGGCATTTGTTCTCGCCCGTCGTCGTCGTCCGCGGCGCAGATCACGCGCACATCTATGTCGCCGGCAAGACCGCGATTCGCCTGGACGGCTCGATCGGCTGCGTCGGCGATCTGCGCGGCCAGATCGGCCTTGTCTGCCAGGCGGTTCGCGACAGCGTGGAGTATGTGGGCGCGACCTTGGACGACGTGGTGCGCACCGTCACCTACGTGCTCGATATCGACGCTTATTATGCCGTCGCCGAAGAGCGCTATAAGTATTTCAACAATTCGCTGCCCACCAACACACTGCTGGCAGTGAGCCGGCTGGCGCATCCCGACATGCTGATCGAGATCGAGGCCGAAGCCATCGTCGACCCAAAACGGCTGAGGAATCTCGGCACGGCATAGCGGCCGTCGGGCCGTCACTTACGCCGCGGCCGTTAGGCCCGACTGTTCAAGATCAGCAGCTTGCTCGACGCAAGCCCCCGGCCCGCCATCAGCACCATCGAGGAAATTTAGCCATGCTCAAGAGTCACAATCGCTATGCCTACGAGCCGATCGTGGGACGAAAGCCCTATGAGTGGCCGAATGGCACGCGCTTGGCCATCTTCACTGCGCTGAACGTCGAAGCTTTCCCGTTCGCCGAGGGCATGGGCGTCGAACTGGCGCCCGGCCAGCCGCAGCCGGACGTCGTCAATTTTTCGTGGCGCGACTACGGCAATCGCGTCGGCTTCTGGCGGCTGATGGAGCTGCTCGACGAATTCAACATCCCGGCATCGGTGCTGATGAACACCGCGATCTTCGAGGAATGCCCGCAGATCGCGGCGGCCGTAATCAAGCGCGGCGATGAGATCGTCGGCCACGGCCGCACCAATGCCGAGCGCCAAGGCGGCATGCCGGAGGCCGAGGAGCGACGGCTCATCGAGGAATTGGCGCAGATCATCCGCGGCAAGACCGGGCGAGCGCCGGCCGGCTGGCTCGGGCCGTGGGTTTCAGAAAGCCTTGTGACGCCCGATCTCCTGCAAGAGGCCGGTTTTTCCTACCACCTCGATTGGATGCTCGACGATCAGCCGATCTGGATGAAGACGCGGGCCGGCCGGATTCTCGCGATCCCTTATGTGCGGCCGACCAACGATCTGCCGCTGATGCATCGCTACCAGGTCACGCCGGCGCAATACGCCGACATTCTGATCGACCAGTTCGACGAGATGTTGCTGCAATCGCGCACTGCACCCTTGGTATTCTGCCTCTCCTTCCATCCCTACTTCGCCGGCCATGCCTTCCGGCTGAAACAGCTACGCAGGGTGTACCAGCACATCGCCGCCCATTCAGAGAAGATCTGGCTCGCCCGGACCGGCGAAATCGCCAAGCACGTTGCAGGGCTGCCGCCGGGGATCGTACCCGGCAGCGTGTAAGGCGCCGGCGCCGGGATATTCGGCAAGACCGGACCGACGGCTGATCAATCCGGCCATCCGGCCCGGCCGGTCTGGACCGGCGCGGCCGTGCCTTGCGCAGGCCGTCCGCTTATGCGCAAAACTCGCTGCGTCAGCCAGCCCGGGGAGGCACAATGACAGCGGCCCAGAAGATTTGCACCATCGACACCCACACCCACATCCTTGCCGACGCCACCATAAAACTCCTGCAACAGGAGACCCCGAGCATCGGGCTTAAACTCAGCGCTTACGACGACGAGAATTCGGTGATCGAGGTCGCCGGCGTGCCGTATCGGCCGTTCCCGCGCGGCGGCCATAACGTCGAGCGGCGCTTTGCTGACATGGATGCCGCCGAAGTCGACATGCATCTCCTCTCGGTGTCGCCGCAGACTTGGCTCTATAACCAGGAGCCTGCCGTCACCGTCGCGGCCGCGATCATCCAGAACGACGAGATCGCCCGGCTTTGCCGCGAGCATCCCGACCGCTTCGCCGGCATCGCCACGCTGCCGATGCAGGCGCCCGACAAAGCGGCCGACGAGCTGCGCCGCGCCATGACCAAGCTCGGCCTGCACGGCGCCATGATCGCCTCAAACGTCAACGGCAAGAATCTCGACGACCCGAGCTTCGAGCCGGTCTGGGCGGCGGCCGCGGAGCTTGACGCTTTCATGGTCATCCACCCCGGCAATGTCGCCGGCGTCGATCGCCTGCGCTCCTATTATCTGAACAATCTGATCGGCAATCCGCTCGACACCACCATCGCCGCGGCCTGCCTGATCTTCGGCGGCGTGATGGAGCGCTATCCGAAGCTCGATTTCGTCATGGTGCATGCCGGCGGCTTCGTGCCTTATCAGGGCGGCCGGTGGGTGCACGGCTGGGAAGTGCGCCCCGAACCGAAGCTGCATCTGAAACATTCGCCGCAGCGCTATCTCGACCGCTTGCGCTACGACACCATCACCCACGCCAAGGCGCCGCTGGAATTCCTGATCAGCTCGGCCGGCGCCGACCGCGTCTTTCTCGGCAGCGACTATCCCTACGACATGGGCACCGGCGAATGCGTACGGCAGGTCAAGGCAGCCAACATTGCCGCGGCCGACCGCGACAAGATTCTCGGCACCCACGCGGCGGCGATCCTGAGCAAGAAGCGCGCCCAGGCCGCGGCGTAACGATGGACGACCAGACGACCCTCCTGCGGATTCCGGCGCGCGCCACCCGCGCGATGATCGCGGATTGCTTTGTCGCCGCGGGCTTGCCGCAGGCCGACGCCGCACGCTGCGCCGAACTGATGACGGAAGCCGATCTCACCGGCGCCGACGGTCACGGCATTTTCCGGCTGCCGCAATATGTGCGCCGTCTCAAGGCCGGCGGCTTCAACAAACATCCGAACATCGCCGTGACCAAGACCGCGCCGGCGACCGCTTTGGTCGACGGCGACAACGGCATGGGCCATCTGGTGATGTCGCGCGCCACCGACGAGGCGATCACCATGGCCCGCGAAACCGGCGTATCCTGGGTCGGCGTGCGCCGCTCCAATCATGCCGGACCGGCCGGGCTTTACGCCGAAATGCCGGCGGTCCGCGGCATGATCGGTTTCTACGCCGCGGTCGCCAATGCCAATCACATGGCGACCTGGGGCGGCGCCGATCTTTTGCTCGGCACCAATCCGCTCGCGATCGGCGTGCCGTCCGGCGGCAAACCGCTGGTGTTCGACATGGCGACTTCGATCGTCGCCTACGGCACGGTGAAGAAATATGCGCTGCGCGGGCTGACCATGCCGGAGGGCTGGTTCGTCAGGCCGCAGACCGGCGAGGCCATCACCGATCCGGCCAAATCCGGCGAAGGCATTCTTTTGCCGATGGGCGAATACAAAGGCTCCGGGCTGGCGCTGATGATCGGGCTGCTCGCCGGCGTGCTTAACGGCGCCGCCTTCGGCCGCGACGTCGTCGACTTCAACGCCGACGATGCGAGCGAGACCAATACCGGCCATTTCATCATCGCCGTCGACATCGCCCGCTTCGTGCCACTGCCGACATTCACCGTCGAGGTCGACCGCCACATGCGCGATTTGCGCGCCTCGAAACGGCTCCCTGGCGTCGACGAAATCCGCCTGCCCGGGGACCGCCGCGCGGAGTGCCGCGACGAGCGGCTGGGCGCCGGTGTGCCGATCGCCGCGCCGCTATTGGCGCAGCTCGACAAGCTCGCCGCCGAGCTGAACGTAACGCCGTTGCGCGAGCGTTAAGCGCGACGCCAAGTCACAATATGTCACAACGGGCGGGAGCTTGACTCCCCTCCGCCCACCGACCAGTGTTTGGGCGAAAGCCCACAGAAAGCGATAAGCGGAGGCGACGCACCTATGTCAAACAAAGGACAGTTGACCAAAAGACAGTTGATTTCCACGGTCGCGGCGGCCGGCTCGGCGGCAGTGCTGGCGCCGATGCGAGGAGCCCGCGCCGCGCTCGACAAGATTTCGGTTGCGGTGATCCCGATCGCCGACTGCGCGCCGATCTATCTGGGCAAGGCCAAGGGCTTCTTCGCCAAGCAGAATATCGACGTCGAATTGTCGACCCAGGGCGGCGGCGCCGCCATCATCCCGGGCGTGCTGTCGGGGCAATTGCAGTTCGGCTTTTCCAACGTGCCGTCGCTGTTGATCGCCCAGACCAAGGGACTGAAATTCATCGGCATCGCGCCGGGCGTCGCCTCGACCGGCGTCAGCGGCCACGACTTCTGCGCAACGCTGGTCCCCGGCGACAGCCCGATCAAGAACGCCAAGGACCTTTCCGGCAAGACGGTCGCGGTCAATAACCTGAACAATATCGGCCAGGTTGCGGTGCGCGCCGGGGTGAAGGCCGCGGGCGGCGACCCTGACAGCATCAAGTACATCGAGGTGCCGTTTCCCGACATGCCGGCGGCGCTGGCCGATCATCGCATCGAGGCCGGCTGGATGGTGGAACCGTTCGTCACCATCGCCCAGTCACGCGGCGACAGGGTCGTGGATTGGCCATTTGTCGCGATCGCGCCGAAAGCAGAGATCGCGGTCTATTTCGCCTCGGTGCAATACGCCGATGCGCATGCCGACATGGTGAAACGTTTCAAGGCCGCAATCTCCGAGTCGCTGGCCTATGCCGACACCCACGCCGACGAAGTTCGCAAGATCATTCCGACCTATACGCGCATCTCGCCGGAAATCGCCGGCAAGATCATTCTGCCGATATGGCCGCCCAAATTTAACCGCGTCTCGGCCCAGGCGATGGCCGACGACATGCTCAAGAGCGGGATGATCACCAAGAAGGCGGACGTCGCGGCGCTGTTGCCGCAGTAGCTATGCCGGTGGCACAAACGGCCAGAGTGCGGGCCAGGCTTTCGGCCCGCACTTTTATTTGGCTGCAGGGTGTCGCCGGCCTGGTCGGCTTCGCGCTGCTGCTCGAGATCGTGCCGCGGATCGGTATCATCTCGCCGGATTATCTGCCGCCGTTTTCCGCCATCATGGTTGCGTTGTTCAAGGAGACGACGACCGCCGAGTTCTGGACGGCGCTCAGCGACACCTTGGAGGCATGGGCGCTCGGGCTCGTCATCTCGGTCGTCGCCGGCGTGGTGATCGGCATCGCCATCGGCAGCTCGCATGCGCTGCGCACGCTGACGCATTCGACCATCGAATTCCTGCGGCCGATTCCGTCGGTCGCGCTGATTCCGCTCGCCGTGCTGCTGTTCGGCTCGCAGATCCAGTCGACGCTGGTGCTGGTGGTCTATGCCTCGTTCTGGCAGGTGCTGATCCAGGTGCTGCACGGCGTGCAGGACGTCGACCCGGTGGCGCGGGAGACCGCCCGCTGCTACGGACTCGGAACCTGGGCGCAAATCCGCTACGTCACCTGGCCGACCACGCTGCCGTATCTGATGACCGGCATCCGGCTCGCGGCCGCCGTGGCGCTCATTCTTGCCATCACCAGCGAAGTCGCGATCGACACCCAGGGCCTCGGCAAGGAGATCAGCGATACCGAGTCCGGTGGCGCCGTCGCCATCATGTATGCCTATGTCATCGTCGCCGGCATCATCGGCGTCATCGTCAACCTGGGGGCGCGGGCGCTGGAGCGCCGGGTGCTGGCTTGGCATCCGTCGGTTCGCCTGGATGCCGTGGAGGCCGGCGCATGAAACCTCTCCTGCCGCCGCTGCCGCGCCGCATCGCGGTTGCGCTTGGGCTGCCCGTGATACTGATCGCCACTTGGTGGATTACGAGCGCGGACAGCCAGAGCTTCTATTTCCCCCCGCTGCAGACCATTCTGCACACCTTCGCCAAACTATGGTTCTCGTCGAAGGCGTTGCCTAACATCCTGCCGAGCCTGTGGCGCTTCTCCGTCGGCTATCTTGCCGCGGCGTTTCTTGGCATCGCCATCGGCGTTCCGGTCGGCGCCTCGCGCAACTTGCGCAACGTGCTCGAGCCGGTGCTGGAATTTTTGCGCGCCATCCCGCCGCCGGTGCTGGTGCCGGTGCTGATCCTGTTCACCGGCATCGGCAACGAGATGAAGGCGCTGGTCATCGTGTTCGGCTGCATCTGGCCGGTGCTGCTCAACACCGTCGCCGGCGTGCGCTCGCTCGACGAGGTGCTCGCCGAGACCGTGCGCAGCTACCGGATCGGCAGGTTGTCGCGGCTGTGGCATTTCGTGCTGCCGGGCGCCAGTCCGCAGATTTTCACCGGATTGCGGCAGGCGCTGCCGATCGGCATCATTCTGATGGTCGTGAGCGAGATGTTTGCGGCGAGCGACGGCATCGGCTTCTCGCTGGTGCAATATCAGCGCACCTTCGCAATCCCGGAAATGTGGAGCGGCATCATCCTGCTCGGCATCATCGGCATCGTGCTGTCGCTGATCTTCCGCGCGATTGAGGCCCGGCTGTTGGGCTGGTATCACGGCCTGCGGCAATCGCAGCGGGCGGTTTGAGCAAGCCTTGAGGGAACGATGGATCGAGCGGTCAAGCCGATGCTCGAAGTGAAGGGCTTGCGCAAAGTCTACGAGGATGCGAGCCGCACCGTCGAGGCGATCCGCGACGTCACTTTCAGCGTCGGCCAGGGCGAACTCGTCTGCATCGTCGGCCCGTCGGGCGCCGGCAAGACCACGCTGCTCAAATGCATCGCCGGGCTGCTCGCGCCGACCTCCGGTAGCGTCGTCGTGGAAGGAACGCCGGTCACCGGTCCGCCCCCCGCCATGGCGGTGGTGTTCCAGGAATACGGCCGCAGCCTGTTTCCGTGGATGAGCGTGCACGACAATGTGGCGCTGCCGCTCAAGCAGAAGAAAATGCCGGCGGAACGGCGCGCGAGGCTGGTCCGCGATGCGCTCGCCGCGGTCGATCTGAAAGGCGTCGACGGCGCCTATCCGTGGCAACTCTCCGGCGGCATGCAGCAGCGCGTCGCCATCGCCCGCGCCGTCGCCTATGAGCCGCATGTGCTGTTGATGGACGAGCCGTTCGCCGCGGTCGATGCGCAAACCCGCGCCGACCTCGAAGACTTGATCCGCGTGCTATGGCACCGGCTGCGCGTCACGGTGCTGTTCGTCACCCACGATATCGACGAATCGGTCTATCTCGGCCAGCGCGTGCTGGTGATGTCGCATGCGCCGACGGTGATCATGGAAGACGTGACCATCGATCTGCCCGGCGAGCGCACGCAGTTGGAGACGCGGTCGATGGCCCGCTTCGGCGAATTGCGCAAGCACATTTATTCGCAAATCCAATTGGCCAAGCAGGGCTGGCGTCCGCCCGGCGCATAAGGCGACGCCGCCATTGCGCCAAGCCGATCGCCACCTCAAATAACACGCTCTGCAGCCGCCGGCGCGTTCCGCCACGCTTGATTTTTTGCCAAGGGCGAATTCATTGCCATGCTGACCCCCGGCACCTTCGCGCTGACGCTATTGCTGTCGTTTTTGACCGCGCTCGGCCCCTTATCGATGGACATGTATCTGCCGTCATTGCCGGCGATCGCACGCGGGCTGAATGCCCCGATCCTCGACGTGCAACTGACCATTTCCAGCTATCTGTTCGGTTTTGCGGTCGGTCAGATCTTTTACGGACCCGTCTCGGACCGCATCGGCCGCAAACCAATCCTGCTCGGTGCGCTGGTGCTCTACGGCTTCGCCACTGTCGGCTGCGCGCTGGCGCGATCGGTCGACGGTCTGATCGCCATGCGCTTCCTGCAGGCGCTCGGCGGCGCCGGCGTCATCGTGCTGGCGCGGGCCGTGGTCCGCGACATCTATTCCGGCGCGCGCGCCAGCCGCGAATTGTCGCTGATGGGCGCGATCACGGCGTTTGCGCCGATCGTCGCGCCGACCATCGGCGGACTGCTGCAGACCGCCTTCGGCTGGCGGGCGACGTTCGTCTTGCTCTTGATTTTCGCCGCCATTGCCGGCGCGGTCGCCGCCTTGCTGTTGCCGGAAACGCTGCGCCAGCGCGCCAAGGAGCCGTTTTCGTTCGTGCAGATGGCGGCGCTTTATCCTTCCGTGCTCAAGCACCGCGGCTTTCTGGCCAACCTGGGAATCCTGACAACGACGTTCATCGGCCTGTTCGCCTGGGTGTCCGGCGCTCCGATCGTGATGCAAGGCGCGAGCTACGGACTGTCGCCGCTGGCGTTCGGCGTCACCTTCGCCATGGGCGCCGCCGGCTACATGGCGGGAACCTTCGTCGCCTCGCGCATCGTCATGCGGCTCGGCATCGACCGCACCATGGGCATCGGCTGCGTGATCTTGGCGGCGGGCGGGTTGATCATGACCGCCGTGGTGGCGCTCCACCTCGCCAACGTCATCTGGTTCGTCGGCTCGATGATGATCTACCTCGCCGGCCTTGGGCTCGCTTTGCCCGCCGCGATGGCCGGCGCGCTGACGCCGTTTCACGACCGCGCCGGCACCGCCTCCTCGCTGATGGGCTTCACGCAGCAATCCGGCGCCGCCATCGCCGCCGGGGCGATCGGACTCTATCTAGGCCAGTCGGCTTGGCCGGTCGCCACTGCCGTCGCCTCCATGGGCTGCATCGCCCTCCTGATCTGGACGACGACACGAAAAGTGCGCGCCGCCGACCGCTGACGCTGCCTTCATCGTATTGTTTTCATTGGAAAGTTTTTTGCGAGCCGGGAGCTCTCGGATGGTCGGATCGTTACGACCATTCTTCACAATCACACATAAAGAGGAATCTGCTTCGACGTTTTGCAGCGCGAAGGCGGTATCGAGTTGCCGATCGTCGATTTCGCCATGCCGGGAATGAACGGCGCCGAGCCGGCGCCACTCTCGCGCGACCAGAAGGCTCTTCAACTTTTCGGTGAACAACGGGACTTTCTACCTTGACGGGTAAGAAAATCCTGCCGTAGCATTTCATGCTGGGGTTGTGTGAGTTGTGGGGGCACGGTGATGCGTTGGTATTTGGGGCTGCCGGCGTTTGTTTGTTCAATTGCGGTCGGCTCTTGTGCACAGTGGATGGGTGACGCGCCGATCGTCGACGATGCGGTGATCGCAGCGAAGGTCAATGGCTGCAACGGACCAGGCGACGGACCCAAGGTCGCAACCGATTACATGCAGATCGGATTCGCGAACGTCTACGCGGCATGCGAGACGTTCTTCGTAAATGCGACGAGATTCCAGCAAAACGCCCTGGCCTCGAACGACACTTTGGACGCCGGCCTCGTAGGGGCCACTTCAATTATCAACGCGACCAGTTCGACCGCGGCCGCGCTCAAGGCCATCACCATCACCACCGCTGGGGTTGTTTTCGGCAAAGCCGTTTTGAACGATTACGTCACGGTTTATACGTTCGGCACGCATCTGTATAAGGTCCGGCAACTGGTCCAGAACGACATGGACAATTACGCCACGCAGGTAGCAAGCCTCGGCGCTCCTGCGGATACCTGCATCGCCTATGCCCGCGTGCAGACGCTGGCGACAAAGTGCACACTGGCGAACATGCAGGCGCTGCTCGACGCTCAGGTGGCGATTCCGTCACAGACCGTATCGAATGCTCCGAGCGGCGTGCCCGTTGCTCCGCCGCCCGGAGGGGCGCGCCTGTTGCGCACGGCGCCCGTCAGCATCACGGCCGTGCCTACGGTAAGCTCGACCGTCATGCCCCTCACGCCGCGCTAACTTCGGGGTGTTTGGTTGCCGCTGTCTGGCGCTGAATGCGATCCGAATCGACCGGCTGTAAACAGTTTCAAGTCCTGCCTGCGTGCCCGCCCGTCAAATCAGCTTCAGCCCCTTCAGACTGGCGTGCCCTTCCTTGCCGACGATGATGTGGTCGTGCACCGAAATGCCGAGCGGCTGCGCCACCGCGATGATCCGCTGCGTCATCTGGATGTCGGCGCGCGACGGGGTCGGATCGCCGGACGGGTGATTGTGCAGGACGCACTGCAAACTGCGTATATTGCGGAGAAGCTTACAGAAAATTAGTTTGCGACTGGTCGCAGGGAGCGGCGATTGGGGGCGGTAGTTGGTGGCTGTTTCCAAGAATTGCGTTGCGTCACCTTCGATCACACGGGGTCCCGTTGGATCACGATCAGTCATTAGACCTTGCTTCAATTCGATTGAATTGGATCAAAGTCTACATGCTTTTGTTTAAGCATCGCGTTCGGCAAATGTCTCGGTCGTGAAGTGCCGCACGCAGAATTGCGCCCCGTCACCGCATCGGTCTCGCGCCGCCAGGTCGGTCATCGTCAGCTCCGGCGGGCGCGTCAACGTCTGTTCTCGGCAGATAACCTCAGCGGCCCACGTATCAAAATTCTACTGTTGAAATGCAAAGTTTGCAAATGGCGAACTACGCCTGAACACATCATGCGTTCGCTCTCGTCCAAGATCGAGGACGACGGCCATGCTAGCGTTCCGTCGCTGACAAGGGATTCACAAATCGGCTTGGACCTGCGAGTCTGCGCCGATGCGGAAGTCGGCAACAACGCGCGATCATAGCCGCGCGGAGAACGATGGCTGATAAAGCTAACAGGGGGCTAGGCATGAAACGATTTTTCGTTCTGTTGCTTTCACTCGGAGCGATGGCAACGCCGGCCGCGGCCGCCGATTTACCGGTGAAAATGCCCGCGCCATACAATCCGCCGCCAACTTTTAGCTGGACCGGCTGCTATCTCGGCGCCAATGGCATGGCCGGACGCAGCACCGATGAGTGGGATCCTTTTACCGGCACGCCGCTGGGTTCGGCGCACCCCAATGGATTTCTCGGCGGCGGTCAGGTTGGTTGCGATTACCAAACGGGACCGCTTGTGTTCGGCATGGAGGGACAGTTTGACTGGGGCGACATGCATGGCAAAACTTTCATCCCAGCTGCGGGAGGCGGCGGATTCCAGCTGGATTCAAAGATTAACGAACTTGCGACGGTCACGGGCCGCGCCGGTTACGCCATCGGTCGCGTGCTGCTCTATGGAAAGGGCGGTTTCGCCTGGGCGCATGTCCGCGACGAGTTCGATGTCCTTTTTGCGGCGGGCGGCGCCCCGACACCGGATTTCATCGGAGCCACAGGCATAGTTGGCTGGACCGCGGGCGGCGGCTTTGAGGTGGCATTCTTGCAACACTGGTCCGCCAAAGTCGAATATAGCTACTATGACTTCGGTACCAATGGCGTGTCCTTGACGTGTCAATCGGTCGCCACCTGTGGCACGCCGGGCGTCGCCATACCCTTCAACATCAAATCGAATATCCAGACCGTCATGCTTGGCTTGAATTACCGCTTCGGCGCGGGATGGTTCGGACCGAACGACTGATTACGCAAACGCGAAGACACAGAGGTCCGAATGTCGGACCTTGCGACCTCGCTTCCTCTTTCCAGGCGGCGGTTTCTAGCACTGGGCGAAGCCGCGCTCGCCTTTGCGGCACCGACGCTATTGCTGCTGGGAGTTGCGCGCGCAGACGTAGGAGATCAGTGGGACTGGCGGTTTTGCAGCAAGTGCTGGGCCATGTTTTGGAATGGCGCACCGGACAACAAGGGCGTGTGCCCCGCCGGTGGCGGCGGTCGCACCTGGATGAGCCGTTTGGGCATTCAGCCGGTAGATTGGTGTTCGCTAGGAAGCGGAGTTGCAAGGCCGCCCCGGGTGAGGCTGCATTGCGTCGTCACGATGGAACACAATCCTGACCGAACAACTCATTTTGCGCCGGAGGGAACGGCAAATGCAGGCCGAAAATGCCTCGGTGTATCTCCGAACCGTCGACGGAATGAGCGGTTGAAATGAGAAATGTCGGAAAAACCGCAGCGCAGTGCGATTTCCGAGATCCGTTCTTTCCGGTGTCGCGCGTCCATTAAGAGCGCATATGCTCGCTGCAGTCGAACTTCGTTTACATGCTGGGAGAAGGTCGAGCCCGTGGTCTCGATGAGGCGCTGCAGATAGCGCGGCGAGATATTCTGGTCGCGCGCGACGGCAGCCACGGAAAGGCCGGGGTAAGCGAATTGCTTGTCGATATAGCCGAGCGCGAGTTGCAGTCGCGCTGCCGCGGTCGCTGTCAGGCTATTCTCATCGGCGGGACGATCGGGCGAGATCGCGAGCGCCACCAGATCGTAGATATGCTCCACAACGGTGCGTTGCAGCTTCGGCAAATCCAGCGCCATCTTCTTCGGCAACGCGCCCAAATAGCCGACGAGCAGGCGAAGCGCGTCGCTGTCCCGTGGAATACGCGTCGCCGCAACATCCATGAAACTCCTCACGCGAGCGACCAGCGGAGCGCGGGGAAACAGCAGATTGAAATGGCCGCGTGCAGCAATTGTGATCGCCTCGTCAGCGACCACTGGACAGGCGTCGCCGTAAGCCAACGGGACATCGCGGCTGCGGTGCGACAGGGCGGTATCGGCATCGCGTGCTATGATTAGGCCGACGGAATCATCGCCCTGAGCGGCCAGTGCTTGCGTGCGGCTGACGCGCATGGCGGAACCGTTGAACAACAGCGTCCGAAGTCCCGGAAACTCCCGGATCGTCGCTTCGGCGCGGATTGATTCAGTCGACAGCGGTTCGACGTCCACGAGAACTATGCTTCGACCGAACTCCTCGCGCCAGCGCGATAGGCGTTCTCGTTCCGGCAGGTTCGTGGTGGAGAAACGGCGGGCTAGGGCGACGGTGGCAGTCATGCAGAGGGGACACCCATTTGCGAGAGCGCCGGCAGATCTTTTGCACACAATGGTAGCTTATATCAGCTTCGCTGGAGCGTAAATGTGCATGCACACTTGCGTTCTTGGCTGTGCTTGGCGCCGGAGTTTTATGTCTTTTGTTTAATTCGAGGACTTCCCGGACCGGGAGGCTCCAGAGGCCTGCCGCCTCGCTCGCGCCGAAATTTCCGGCGCGGGCAATCTCATAGAGCGGTCTCGGTAGGTTAGTACCGTCGGAAGTGACCTACATTTTCAGGTGCCGACTTGAAAAGTTTGCAAATCGCGAACTACGAACTGACACATCATCGGTTCGCTCTCGTCCAAGATCGAGGCCGACGGCCATGCTAGCAATTCGGGCAAGCCTTTGATCGCGTCAGCTGCGCGGCCTCCTCACGATGATCGTTCTGCCGGCCGGCCCACCGACCATGAGCGAGAAACAACGCCAAGCCGGCGGCGGCATTGTGGCTGCGCTCGCTGAAATCCGGCGATCGGCGTCGCATTCTCCCGATGAACTGATACGAAAGTGCTGACGGAGCAGCGCGATGTTTTGGCATCGCCGAATTTCCGAGTTTGTTGAGGGTTCCGGATGCCGGCCGTCACGGACGGTGCCACTGGCACTGTGGCCGGCGTCCGGAAGCCTGCAGGGAAGGAACCCGCGGGAGGTGACCGGTGGCAGTGCGGCGATCGCTATGGGTATTTGGACATTTGGTCGTTGGCGGGCGAAGTAGTTATTGCGCCGGCTGGGCTCGTGTTTGGCGAGCGACGGTCTGGCAACAGCTCGCGATGGTGCGATTGCGAGTGACTGCGGTCAGTGCGACAGCCACGCCGGCGGTGAATTGACAACGGGTCCGCGAGGCTGGCCGGTGACCAACTCGACGCATCATCGTTTCGCGGTGCTTCTACAACCCTTGTCATGACGTATCGATCCGGATCGATGGCGGGCACGGCGAGGCTTTGTGCCGAGGCGTCTGGCCGCGCTGGAAGACCTCGATGATGCGCATTTTGCTGCCGCAGCACGGACAGGTCTGTTTGTGAGGCTCGGGTTCGGCTGTCGCCGGCTTTGCGTCGGTCGCTTCCTCATTGTGCATCGGTTCCGCCGCAGCGTGGGCGATCTCTGCTACGGTCACGCCGACCAGCTTGCGTGCGAGCGCGATCTTGTCGAGGCGTGCGCCGTTGGCGAACAGGCCGTAATGACGGATGCGATGCTGCCCCTTCGGCAGCACGTGGAGAAGAAAGCGGCGGATGAACTCGGCGATGTCGAGCGTCATCGTGGTATGTCGCGCCACGCCGTCGACCCGATAGTTCTTGACGCGGAAGGTCACCGTCTTGCCATCGCTATTCAAGAGCCGACCGTTGGAGATGGCAACGCGGTGGGTATAGCGCGACAGGTAGGCGAGCACGGCTCTCGGGCCCACGAAGGGCTGCTTGGCGTAGACGAACCAGCGCTTGTTCTTGAGCGGTGCCAGGAACTCGGCGAAGCGCACAGCATCGGCGAGTGCCGCGTGCCTGCCGAAGAACGTGAGCTTGCTGGCCGCGTGCGCGGCAACAAGCTTCTCCAGCATCAGCCACCGGAACAGCCGAGAGAGCACCAGCACCGGCAGGAGGAAGTTGCGCCGCGCTGCAATCCAGCGATCGCCACCAAGTGAGATGCCGCCGCCCGGCACGATCATGTGCACGTGCGGGTGATGCGTCATCGCCGAGCCCCAGGTGTGCAGCACGGCGGTGATGCCAATCCTGGCTCCGAGGTGTTTCGGGTCGGCCGCAATGGTGAGCATCGTCTCGCTCGATGCCCTAAACAGCAGGTCGTAGATCACCGCCTTGTTCTGATAGGCAATGTCGCCGATCTCGGCCGGCAGCGTGAACACGACGTGGAAGTAGGGCACCGGCAAGAGATCAGCCTCGCGCGCCGCCATCCATTGGCGCGCTGCCGCCCCCTGGCACTTGGGACAATGCCGATTGCGGCAACTGTTGTAGGCAATCGAGGTGAAGCCGCACCGCTGGTTCTCACAGCGCGCAACGTGGCCGCCGAGCGCCGCCGTGCGGCAGTCCTCGATCGCGCTCATCACCTTCAGTTGTCCGAGGCTCACATGGCCGCGGTTGGCCTCACGCCAAACGGGACCATGGTCACGGAACAGGTCCGCGACCTCCAGGGCAGGACGGGCCAAGGAGCACCGACTATGCCGGCGACTGATCCGTCGGCCGCAGTAGTCGATCGAGCGGGCTCTCGACCGACCGCAGCAAATTGGTCGCGACCTGCGTGTAGCGCGCGGTCGTATCCAGCTTGGCGTGCCCGAGCAGAACCTGGATCACGCGCACGTCGATGCGGCTCTCCAGAAGATGTGTCGCAAACGAGTGTCGCAGCGTATGCGGCGACACCCAGAAGCCTAGCCCGGCGGCATCGGCGGCCATGTGGCAGGCGCGATTGAGCTGGCGCACGGTGATCGGCAACAGCGGATCGCGGCCCGGGAACAGCCAGCCCTGCGAGCGACACTGCAGCCACCATGCGCGCAACAGCTCCAACAATACCGGCGAGAGCATGGCGTGCCGGTCTTTGCGGCCCTTGCCCATCTCGACACGGATCAGCATGCGCTGGCTGTCGATGTCGCCGACGCGCAGCATGGCGACCTCGCCGCCTCGAAGACCCGCACCATAGGCCACGCTCAAGGCCGCTTTGTACTTCAGGCCTGGGCCCGGTGCCACCTCGAGCAGCCGCGCGACATCCTCGGGCGAAAGCACACGCGGCAGCTTCCTGGGGTAACGCGTGCGGGCAATCTGATGGGCCAGGTCGGCGCGACCGCACGTGATGCCAAGGAAGAAGCGCAGTGCGGATGCTTGCGTATTCATCTTCGCAGGCTGCGCGCCCTGCGCGATCTGCTCGGCCTGGAAGCAGCGGATGTCGTCGCCGCTCGCCGTATCCGGCGCGCGCCCGAGGAACTTGGCAAAGGTCTCGATGTGCCGGATATAATCGTGTTGGGTCTTGGTGCCGAAGTTGCGGTTCGTCATATCCTGCAAAATGCGGCGGCGCAGATCGCTGATGGGCTTGTCACTCATCGAAGGCTCCTGTCCTGAGATTGAGGTTCTGCAACCCCTCAATCCTCAGGGCGGGACGCCTGCCCGTCAGCGCCTCTCGATCAGTCGGTTAGCGCGGCCCTCGCCACTTGCTCCGTTCCGCGCGCAGCGCGCTCCCGCGCGAGCGGGTTCGTTCTTTAGCACTTCGCCGACATTGGGTTCTGCGGCACTGATGTCCGCTGTGCATTCGACTTCGGACATTGGCGTCAACTGGCCGCCGCCTAAAGGAGCCTTAGCCCCTTCAAACTCGCATGCCCTTCCTTGCCGACGATGATGTGGTCATGCACGGAAATGCCGAGCGGCTGCGCCACGGCGATGATCTGCTGCGTCATCTGAATGTCGGCGCGCGACGGGGTCGGATCGCCGGACGGGTGATTGTGCACCAGGCGCTGCAAACGGCGTATATTGCTGATAAGATTACAGAAAAAGTTGTTCACGCATGGTCGCAGAGAGCGGCGATTGGGGGCGGTAGTTGGTGGCTGTTTGCAAGAATTTGCCTTGCGTCACTTTCGATCACGCGGCGTCCCGTTGGATCACGATCAATCATTAGGAAGCATGTCTGCTTTTAGCGGAAATCGCCTCGCCCATCTCGCTAAGGATATGAGGTTCTGCAGATCCTATCAAAAATGCTGGCGCTTGTGGGCCCGAAAATGCCTCGGCGTATCTCCAAACCGTCGATGGAACGAGCGGTTGAAATGAGAAATGTCGGAAAAGCCACAGCGTAGAGCGAGATCCGAGATCCGTTCTTGCCGGTGTCGCGCGTCCATTAAGAGTGCACATGCTCGCTGCAGTCGACGTTCGTTTAGCTGTTGGGAGAAGGTCGAGCCCGTGGTCTCGATGAGACGCTGCAGATAGCGCGGTGAGATATTCTGGTCGCGCGCGACGGCAGCCACGGAAAGGCCGGGGTAAGCGAAGTTCTTGTCGATATAGCCGAGCGCGAGTTGCAGTCGCGCTGCCGCGGTCGCTGTCAGGCTATTCTCATCGGCGGGACGATCGGGCGAGATCGCGAGCGCGACCAGATCGTAGATATGCTCGACTACGGTGCGTTGCAGCTTCGGCGAATCCAGCGCCATCTTCTCCGGCAACGCGCCCAAATAGCCGACGAGCAGGCGAAGCGCGTCGCTGTCCCGTGGAATGCGCGTCGCCGCAACATCCATGAAACCCCTCACGCGAGCGACCAGCGGAGCGCGGGGAAACAGCAGATTGAAATGGCCACGTGCAGCAATTGTGATCGGCTCATCAGCGAGCACTGGACAGGCGTCGCCGTAAGCCACCGGGACATCGCGGCCGCGGTGCGACAGGGCGGTATCGGCATCGCGCGCTATGATTAGGCCGAGGAAATCATCGCCCTGAGCGGCCAGCGCTTGCGTGCGGCTGAATCGCATGGCGGAACCATTGAACAACAGGGTCCGAAATCCCGGAAACTCCCCCATCGTCGCTTCGGCGCAGATCGCTTCAGTTGACAGCGGTTCGACGTCCACGAGAGCTATGCTTCGACCGAACTCCTCGCGCCAGCGCGATAGGCGTTCTCGTTCCGGCAGGTTCGTGGTGGAGAAACGGCGGGCTAATGCGACGGTGGCAGTCATGCAGAGGGGACACCCATTTGCGAGAGCGCCAGCAGATCTTTCACACACAATGGTAGCTTATATTAGCTTCGCTGGAGCGTAAATATGCGTTCGCTCTTGCGTTCTTGGCTTTGCCCGACGCTGGAGTTTTATGTCTTTTGCTTAATTCGAGGACTTCCCGGACCGGGAGGCTCCAGAGACTTGCCGCCTCGCTAGCGCCGAAATTTCCGGCGCGGCCAACCTCATGGACCGGTCTCGGTAGATTAGTACCGTCGCGGTTGATCTACGTTTTCAGGTGCCGATTCGAAAAGTTTGCAAATCGCGAACTACGAACTGACACATCATCGGTTCGCTCTCGTCCAAGATCGAGGGCGACGGCCATGCTAGCAATTTGGGGCAAGCCTTTGATCGCGTCAGCTGCGCGGCCTCCTTACGATGATCGTTCTGCCGGCCGGCCCACCGACCATGTGCGAGAAACAACGCCAAGCCAGCGGCGGCATCGTAGCTGCGCTCATTCAGCTCTTTCACGACGCTGAATTCGGCGGCTACCTGAATTCCGGGCGCCCCTCGACAACCACCTCCGGCAACGTATCGCCGCGGGGCGCAATTCATATCTGCGGCAATCCGAGAGGGAGATACTTCAGATGACCGCTCTACCGGCGCGCGAGACCTTGCGGCCAGCAGTGTTGGCGCTCGCTATGCTGCTCTTGTTGTTTGCGGCGCCCGCGCGGGCCACGATGACCGGGGTTATGGGCGGCCCTGGCGGAGGGCCATACAGTCTGGTTTGTCCCAACAACACCTTCTTGGTCGGTTTTTACGCCAAGGCCGGCGCATGGGTCAACTCGCTCGGGCTGCTTTGTGCGGCCTACGTTCCCGCAACCGGGAAGATGCAGACCTTCAGCCGTGGTCCTTCGACCGGCGGCCCAGGCGGCTCGCCGCAAGAGGCCTACTGTTATCCCGGCGAAGGGATGACCGGGATCGGCGTCGCGTTCACCCGCGGCGGTGGCCTGGAGCGGCAATATACCAACACCGTCGACGTGTTTTGCCCGACGCCAAATCCGAGCCGATGCATCTCGAGTGGCGAAGGATGTGGACAGCCAGCCTCGCACGGCAGCGGCCCCGACGTCGGCCATGTCGTCAGCTATCCCTATGACAAGCTGATGTGCCCCGCCAATGAGCGAGCGACAGGCATTCAGGGCAAGTCGGGCACCTACGTCGATTCCCTCGGATTGATCTGTGGTCCGCTTCCGGCCCTCAACACCGGTAGGCCGGTCCTCGCCGATGCACCACCCGCTGCGCCGCCCGCCGCGGCACCGGCCCAAAAGCCGATCGATGTCACCGGCGCGCCGAAGGACGAGAGCTTCATGGCCGGCACCGACCTGCCCGGCTCGGACTACTCGAACTTTGAGATCAACAGCCAAACTCCTGTCGAGTGCCAGGAGATCTGCAGGAGAGACTCGAAGTGCATGGCCTGGAGCTACGTCAAGCCCGGTGTGCAAAAGCCGAAGGCCGTGTGCTGGCTGAAGAATGCCGTACCCGCGACTCGTCCGGATCCGAACGTCACCTCGGGGATCAAGGTGACGCAAGAACAGATTCACTGAGACGTTTCGGTCTTCGAAACCACAGGAAATGTTTTGAGAAATGGCGGGCGAGAAATGTTGCAAGTGCAGCGGGGTACTGGTGGCCGGATATATTCCGGACCACTCGCACGCGGCTGTGCTCCTGGCGAGCTGGGTTGGAGGTCAGCCGGAGAAAAGCTTCTGGTACGATCACACGCTAAAAGGCAGTGAGGTCCACCCGCTTCAGGCCTTCCGATGTTTCCGGTTGCAGCTTCATTGAGCTTTACGCGCAGTGAGGGAGCGGCCAAGTCCAAGGCAAGGAAACGCGTCATGCCTCGATGCAGGCTCCGCAGAGTTTGAGGGGGAATAATATGCACCGCACAATGGTGATGTGCTTCAGGGGCATCTCCGCCTGCGCTTTGATGGTCGTAGTAATGATCGTGTTGCACCAGCCGCTAGTGGCCCGCGATCGGCCGGGGACCCCGAACGTGGTCACCGCGGACAGATGCGATTTCGATCCGTTCGATTACCTGCCCCGGCTTTGTGGCTCATTCGACGTAACCGCGACGGAGGAGAACCGGACCGAGGTCGAAGTCACACGAAACGGCGCCCCGGTCGCGCTGAACGCGAACCAGGTGTTTTGCCCGAATGAACGGGCCGCGTGCTGGAGCTTTCAAGCCATCTTCAAGAACACCACCCGCGACCTGCCCGTCATCGGCCCAAAATCGCAGGGGGGGGCGACTGTCATTACGTATGGCTGGAAAGACCTGGATTTCGGCACGCAATATTGCTTCCACTTCCGCGCAAGACGCACCTCCGACCAGGTGGTCTCCGAGCTCTGGTCGGCGTGGGCATGCGCGAAGACTCCAGACAAGCCGCCAGTGCCAGTCCTTCCCGAGTTCGCAGTGAGCTTCTCGGGCTCGCAAATGCTCAACAAGCCCGCGGTCGCCACGCCGGGTGGGATGGCGCAAGTGATCCCGGAGAAGATGCAGATCAAATTCAGTGGAACGACCACCGCGGCTTATTTGTACGCTTTTGTCTATCCAACCGGGGCCGCGATCCCGCCTTTGAACCCGCGCAACGGCAAGCCGAGAACAGCGCTGTTCTTCAGCGAGCACCTGGCGGGCACCTTCACGGACGAGCTCAAGATTCCGGAGGGGCTCACGACCGCCACGGTGCAGGTCTGCGGTGCCAACATTTCCGGCAAGGTGTGCAACACCAAGACTGTGTCGATCGTCAATTCAAACGAGGTCCAATTCCCACGCACATCCGCGCCTGTTGTGCGGCCGCCCGGAGCGCCGCAACCCGCGCCGGCGCCTGTCGTACGGGCACCCGGACCGCCGGGCAATCCGCCCGCCGCGGCACCGACCCAAAAGCCGATCCATGTCACCGGCGCGCCGAAGGACGAGAGCTTCATGGCCGGCACCGATCTCCCCGGCTCCGACTATCGAAATGCAGCGCTCAACGACAACAACGCGACCACCTGCAAGACCATGTGCGCCACCGATGCCAAATGCCTCGCCTGGACCTGGGTGAAGCCCGGGGTGCAGAACGCGAAAGCGATGTGCTGGCTCAAGAACGCGGTGCCGCCGTCGCATCCAAATCCCAACGTCACGTCGGGCATCAAGGTCACCAACGAAGTCATTCACTGAGCCGGAGCGCGATGGCGCCTGAGCGCTGCAAGTCGAAAATGATGCGAAACGGGCCCATGAGAAATGTAATTGTCGTTTGCTAAATGGGTGAACGCAAAACGGGTGAGCGAATGAGCGTGAACATGACGTACAGCAACGTTGTGAGAAGGCGAGTTCGGCATTTGGCCCGGGTCGCGGGGATAACTTTGAGCTTCGCGCTGCTGGCTTCGGCCAATGCCATGGGGTGCGACGATAATAATCGCCCGGGCACGCCATATCCGACCCGAGTTGAGATCCATGAGGGGCAAATATGGTTCATTTGGAAAAATACGCAGCACGAGGGTGGCCGCTACTACGATTATCAGATTACCGACAGTGCAGGACATATAATTCGCGACATCTCCGGCCGAGATTTCTTGCCCGGATTCCCACCCCAACGATTGTTTCGTTATGGGGACGAGGTGACTGACACTGAGGACCTGCCATATAATGGCACACAGTATTGCTTCATCGTACGCGCCCGCACTGACTCTGGTAAGAATGGCTGCGTCTCCCATGAATGGGCAAAGCCCGCTTGCGCCACCACGCCGACTGCGGCTGTGGACGCTCTTTGCCAGAGCTACGCAATGAATGCCGTGAATCAGGTTGCTCAAATCTCAAAGATGCAGCCGGTCGGCGAGTGCAGCAATTGGAAGGCCAACCCCCGCTGGGACGG
The DNA here is from genome assembly GCA_963791925.1 of uncultured Alphaproteobacteria bacterium. GTDB lineage: Bacteria > Pseudomonadota > Alphaproteobacteria > Rhizobiales > Xanthobacteraceae > BOG-931. Next base: position 976,188 of record CAWBUA010000001.1, read on the forward strand.
GGATTCGTACCATCACTACCAGGCGTGCATCGGGTGGCGAGCGCAGGGACAAACCCTCGACGTCAACGAGACCAACGAGCGGGCGCGCATCCTGAAAACGTGCGTGCCACTTGGCAAGACGGCCGCGACCGCGAAGCCGCCAACTGCCGCGCCGGCGTCGCAAAAGCCGGCGCAGGCTTGCGCCAATGTAACCGTACAGATTACCAATCAGACGTGCACCAATGGCGACGGGTCCCCTATGACCTCGAACCCGCCGGGAGCACTGACGACCGTCGGATGCGGTCAGACCGAGGACGCCGCGACGCAGCTCGCAAAGCAGGCATTCTACCAGGCGCAGGGCCCATGCCTCGATGACGGAAAAGGCGCCCCGCTTGCCGGCTGCTGCACCTACACGACGAAGGTCGTCAGCAAATCCGTCTGCGCCTGCCCGGGAGAGGTGCATTCGCTCAAGCGATACAATTCCTGCGGAGGCGCAAAGCCCGTCGGAACTGCGCCGTTCTGTTGCCCGGCGGGTTCGGTCTACAGCAACGGAGCATGCCACAACTTGCGTGCGGCGAACGCATCGCCGCAGACGACACCTGCTCCCGTCGCAACGGCTCCTGCTCAGATCGACCGGAGCTTCATGGCCGGCACCGATCTCCCCGGCTCCGACTATCGAAATGCAGCGCTCAACGACAACAACGCGACCACCTGCAAGACCATGTGCGCCACCGATGCCAAATGCCTCGCCTGGACCTGGGTGAAGCCCGGGGTGCAGAACGCGAAAGCGATGTGCTGGCTCAAGAACGCGGTGCCGCCGTCACATCCAAATCCCAACGTCACGTCGGGCATCAAGGTCACCAACGAAGTCATTCACTGAGCCGGAGGCTTTAAGTCGTCCTTTTAAATCATGCCAACTGACGGGTGACCGCAATGAAGGAAACGTATTTGGTGACGTGTGCCGCGGCGGTGCTGGCGGCCTCGGTCCTGCTGCCGTTGAGCGCGACCGCCGACCAGCCGCAGCGGCTTGTGACGTTTCCCGCTGCGCTGCAGGGAACGTGGGCGCAGACGCCCGATCAATGCGGCAAAGACGACAAATCCAACGTTGTGATCCAGAGCGCGGAATACGACGATGGAGCGGGGACTTGTGCTGTGCAATGGATTGTCGAGACGCCCGGCTCGGTCGGAGCGAATTACAACGTCCGCGCACTGTGCACAAGCGCAGACGATCCGAGCAAAAGTGCTGCCGTGAATATCATCATTCGGCCGGAGGCGGGCGGCCGCACTTGGATGAGCCGTTTGGGCATTCAGCTGGTCGCGGATCCAACGACGGGCCGGTTGCCCAACATACACCCGACCTATCAGCAATGCCCGGCCAGCCCGGGCACGAGCAGCGGCACGGCCGCACCAAGTCAGCAATGAGCCGGTTCGCGTAGACTTTGATCGGCGTCGCATTCTCCCGATGAACTGATACGAAAGTGCTGACGGAGCAGCGCGATGTTTTGGCATCGCCGAATTTCCGAGTTTGTTGAGGGTTCCGGATGCCGGCCGTCACGGACGGTGCCACTGGCACTGTGGCCGGCGTCCGGAAGCCTGCAGGGAAGGAACCCGCGGGAGGTGACCGGTGGCAGTGCGGCGATCGCTATGGGTATTTGGACATTTGGTCGTTGGCGGGCGAAGTAGTTATTGCGCCGGCTGGGCTCGTGTTTGGCGAGCGACGGTCTGGCAACAGCTCGCGATGGTGCGATTGCGAGTGACTGCGGTCAGTGCGACAGCCACGCCGGCGGTGAATCGACAACGGGTCCGCGAGGCTGGCCGGTGACCAACTCGACGCATCATCGTTTCGCGGTGCTTCTACAACCCTTGTCATGACGTATCGATCCGGATCGATGGCGGGCACGGCGAGGCTTTGTGCCGAGGCGTCTGGCCGCGCTGGAAGACCTCGATGATGCGCATTTTGCTGCCGCAGCACGGACAGGTCTGTTTGTGAGGCTCGGGTTCGGCTGTCGCCGGCTTTGCGTCGGTCGCTTCCTCATTGTGCATCGGTTCCGCCGCAGCGTGGGCGATCTCTGCTACGGTCACGCCGACCAGCTTGCGTGCGAGCGCGATCTTGTCGAGGCGTGCGCCGTTGGCGAACAGGCCGTAATGACGGATGCGATGCTGCCCCTTCGGCAGCACGTGGAGAAGAAAGCGGCGGATGAACTCGGCGATGTCGAGCGTCATCGTGGTATGTCGCGCCACGCCGTCGACCCGATAGTTCTTGACGCGGAAGGTCACCGTCTTGCCATCGCTATTCAAGAGCCGACCGTTGGAGATGGCAACGCGGTGGGTATAGCGCGACAGGTAGGCGAGCACGGCTCTCGGGCCCACGAAGGGCTGCTTGGCGTAGACGAACCAGCGCTTGTTCTTGAGCGGTGCCAGGAACTCGGCGAAGCGCACAGCATCGGCGAGTGCCGCGTGCCTGCCGAAGAACGTGAGCTTGCTGGCCGCGTGCGCGGCAACAAGCTTCTCCAGCATCAGCCACCGGAACAGCCGAGAGAGCACCAGCACCGGCAGGAGGAAGTTGCGCCGCGCTGCAATCCAGCGATCGCCACCAAGTGAGATGCCGCCGCCCGGCACGATCATGTGCACGTGCGGGTGATGCGTCATCGCCGAGCCCCAGGTGTGCAGCACGGCGGTGATGCCAATCCTGGCTCCGAGGTGTTTCGGGTCGGCCGCAATGGTGAGCATCGTCTCGCTCGATGCCCTAAACAGCAGGTCGTAGATCACCGCCTTGTTCTGATAGGCAATGTCGCCGATCTCGGCCGGCAGCGTGAACACGACGTGGAAGTAGGGCACCGGCAAGAGATCAGCCTCGCGCGCCGCCATCCATTGGCGCGCTGCCGCCCCCTGGCACTTGGGACAATGCCGATTGCGGCAACTGTTGTAGGCAATCGAGGTGAAGCCGCACCGCTGGTTCTCACAGCGCGCAACGTGGCCGCCGAGCGCCGCCGTGCGGCAGTCCTCGATCGCGCTCATCACCTTCAGTTGTCCGAGGCTCACATGGCCGCGGTTGGCCTCACGCCAAACGGGACCATGGTCACGGAACAGGTCCGCGACCTCCAGGGCAGGACGGGCCAAGGAGCACCGACTATGCCGGCGACTGATCCGTCGGCCGCAGTAGTCGATCGAGCGGGCTCTCGACCGACCGCAGCAAATTGGTCGCGACCTGCGTGTAGCGCGCGGTCGTATCCAGCTTGGCGTGCCCGAGCAGAACCTGGATCACGCGCACGTCGATGCGGCTCTCCAGAAGATGTGTCGCAAACGAGTGTCGCAGCGTATGCGGCGACACCCAGAAGCCTAGCCCGGCGGCATCGGCGGCCATGTGGCAGGCGCGATTGAGCTGGCGCACGGTGATCGGCAACAGCGGATCGCGGCCCGGGAACAGCCAGCCCTGCGAGCGACACTGCAGCCACCATGCGCGCAACAGCTCCAACAATACCGGCGAGAGCATGGCGTGCCGGTCTTTGCGGCCCTTGCCCATCTCGACACGGATCAGCATGCGCTGGCTGTCGATGTCGCCGACGCGCAGCATGGCGACCTCGCCGCCTCGAAGACCCGCACCATAGGCCACGCTCAAGGCCGCTTTGTACTTCAGGCCTGGGCCCGGTGCCACCTCGAGCAGCCGCGCGACATCCTCGGGCGAAAGCACACGCGGCAGCTTCCTGGGGTAACGCGTGCGGGCAATCTGATGGGCCAGGTCGGCGCGACCGCACGTGATGCCAAGGAAGAAGCGCAGTGCGGATGCTTGCGTATTCATCTTCGCAGGCTGCGCGCCCTGCGCGATCTGCTCGGCCTGGAAGCAGCGGATGTCGTCGCCGCTCGCCGTATCCGGCGCGCGCCCGAGGAACTTGGCAAAGGTCTCGATGTGCCGGATATAATCGTGTTGGGTCTTGGTGCCGAAGTTGCGGTTCGTCATATCCTGCAAAATGCGGCGGCGCAGATCGCTGATGGGCTTGTCACTCATCGAAGGCTCCTGTCCTGAGATTGAGGTTCTGCAACCCCTCAATCCTCAGGGCGGGACGCCTGCCCGTCAGCGCCTCTCGATCAGTCGGTTAGCGCGGCCCTCGCCACTTGCTCCGTTCCGCGCGCAGCGCGCTCCCGCGCGAGCGGGTTCGTTCTGTAGCACTTCGCCGACATTGGGTTCTGCGGCACTGATGTCCGCTGTGCATTCGACTTCGGACATTGGCGTCAACTGGCCGCCGCCTAAATGAGCCTTAGCCCCTTCAAACTCGCATGCCCTTCCTTGCCGACGATGATGTGGTCGTGCACCGAAATGCCGAGCGGCTGCGCCACGGCGATGATCTGCTGCGTCATCTGGATGTCGGCGCGCGACGGGGTGGGATCGCCGGACGGGTGATTGTGCACCAGAATGATGGCGGTCGCGGACAATTCCAGCGCGCGCTTGACCACTTCGCGCGGATAGACCGGCGTGTGATCGACGGTGCCGACCTGCTGCGTTTCGTCGGCAATGAGCTGATTGCGCTTGTCGAGGAAGAGCACGCGGAACTGCTCGCGGTCGGCGAAGGCCTGCGCGGTGCGGCAATAATCGAGCACGGTCGACCATGACGACAGCACCGGGCGCTTCTTGACCGCACCGCGCAGCAGCCGGCTCGCCGCCGCATGGATCACCTTGAGCTCGGTGACGCTGGCGTCGCCGAGGCCCTTCACCTCGGCAAGCCGCGCTTCCGGAGCGGCGACGACCTCGGCGAATGAGCCGAAGGTTTCGAGAAGCGTCTTGGCGAGCGGCTTGACGTCGCCGCGCGGCAGCGCCCGGAACAGGATCAGCTCGAGGAGCTCATAGTCCGACAGCGCGTCGGCGCCGGCTTCGCGAAAGCGGTCGCGCAGCCGCTCGCGATGGCCGAAATAATGCGGGGTGCCATCCGCAAGGCCGCTTTCGTCGTCGCGCTTTTTTTCCAACATGGCCGAATGCGGAATTCCAACGCAATGTCAACGCTGTGCCGCTGACGATCGATAGCGATGGCGACGGCGCCACAAGCGGCACCCGCAAGGATGCCCGGATTGCGGGAATTTGCAATCGGATTCGCGCGCCGGCGCTCAGACCTTGTAGGGCGGCTTGTCGAGATGCTTCGGCGACAGCGTGAAAATCTCGACGCCGGTCTCGGTGACGCCGACGGAGTGCTCGAATTGCGCCGACAGCGAGCGGTCGCGGGTCACCGCGGTCCAGCCGTCGGACAGCACTTTGACTTGAGGACGGCCGAGATTGATCATCGGCTCGACGGTGAAGAACATGCCGGGCTTGAGCACGATGCCTTCGCCGGGCCGGCCGACATGGACGATGTTCGGCTCGTCGTGGAACAGCCGGCCCAGGCCATGGCCGCAAAAGTCACGCACCACGCTCATGTGCCGGGCCTCGACATAGGACTGGATGGCATGGCCGATATCGCCGGTGGTGGCGCCCGGCTTGATGACGGCGATGCCCCGCATCATGCCCTCATAGGTGACCTCGATCAGCCGCTCGGCTTTGCGCGGAACCTCGCCGACCGGGTACATGCGGCTGGAATCGCCGTGCCAATGATCGAGGATCAAGGTGACGTCGACATTGACGATGTCGCCTTCGCGCAACGGCTTGTCCGAAGGGATGCCGTGGCAGACGACGTGATTGACCGAGGTGCAGGTCGCCTTGCGGTAGCCGCGATACATCAGCGTCGCCGGCAGGGCGCCGCGGTCCATGCCGAACTCATAGACCAAGCGGTCGATGTATTCGGTGGTCACGCCCGGCTTGATTTCGCCGACCAGCATGTCGAGGCATTCGGCGGCGAGCCGGCCGGCCTTGCGCATGCCGGCAAACGCGCTGGGGCCGTGAAGCTTGATCTGTCCGGTCTTGCGCAGCGGCGCCAAGGCCGCGTCGACATAGGTCATGGTCTAAAGAGAGCGCGTGCGGTTTTCGAGTTTCTGCCAGCAATGTAAGCATGCGCGTCGCCAAGGCAAGCAAATCGAGCCGGGCCGAGCCGCGCCGCCTCAAGCCGCGATCTTGCCGCCCAATTCGTCGGCGATATGGACGCGGATAATGTCGTCGAACGAGGCCTCGACGCGAAAGCCCAGCGCCAGCGCGCGGGAGGGATCGAACCGGCTCGGCCAGCCGGCGACGATGCGCGCCACCAGCGGGTCAGGCTCGCGGCGGATGCGGGCTGCGACCTTGTCGCCGGCGATCCGCCGCAGCGCCGCGATCTGTTCGGCGACCGTGCAGCAGACCCCCGGCATGGTCAGATTGACGCGGGGCCCGAGCCTGTCCGCATCGAGCCCCGCGGCATGGATGAGGAAGCCCACCGCCGCGCGCGGACTGGCGTGCCAATGCAGCACGCTGTCGGCGACCGGCAACACCGCCGCCTCGCCGTTGAGCGGCTCGCGGATGATCGAGGAGAAGAAGCCCGAGGCCGCCTTGTTGGGCCGGCCCGGGCGCACCACGATCGACGGCAGCCGGATGCCGACGCCGTCGAGGAAACCGCGGCGCGTGTAATCGGCGAGCAGAAGCTCGACGGCCGCCTTCGCCGTGCCATAGGACGTCAGCGGCGTGAGATGAAATTCGTCGCCGATCGCCGGCGGGAACGGTGCGCCGAACACCGCGATCGACGAGGTGAAGACGAGGCGCGGGCGATAGCCGTCGCCGACCGCGCGGATCGCCTCGAACAGATTGCGGGAGCCGTCGAGATTGACCCGCATGCCCTTGTCGAAATCGAGCTCCGCCTCGCCGGACACCACGCCGGCGAGATGGAAAATCACCTCGGGCCGGCCAGCGACGGCGGCGCGCACGGCCGCCGGATTGGCGATATCGGCTGCGGCGGCTTCGATTTTGCCGGAAAATTTCTCGGAGCGTTGCGGGGCGACCACATCGATCAGCGTCAGCTGCTCGATCGGCCGGCCGTTGAGCCCGCCGTCGGCAACGAGGCGGGCGGTAAGCTTGCGCCCGATCATGCCCGCGGCGCCGGTAATAAGGATGTGCATGTTTCAGATGGCAGACGACAGAGGACGGACGACAGATGTACAGTTCTTTCCGTCCTCCGTCATCTGTCTTCCGTCGTCTGCTTACAGCGCCATCCCGCCGTCGACGAGATGGGCCTGGCCGGTAATGTAGCTAGCCTCGTCGCTGGCGAGAAAGAGCGCGAGTGCAGCGACTTCCTCTGCCGTGCCCAGCCGGCCCATCGGCTGGCGATCGATGAAAGCCTGCCGCACGACATCCGGGGACTTTGCAGTCTCCTTCGACAAGGCGGCGATGCGCTCGTCGAGCGACGGCGATTCGATGGTGCCCGGGCAGATGGCGTTGCAGCGGATGCCTTGGCGGATGAAATCGGCGGCCACCGCCTTGGTCAGTCCGATCACCGCCGCCTTGGTAGCGCCATAGGCGTAGCGGTTGGGCACGCCGCGGATCGACGACACCGCCGAGGAAATATTGACGATCGAGCCGGATTTCTTTTCCAGCATCGCCGGCAAGAATGTCTTGATGGTGCGATGCATCGATTTGACGTTGAGGTCGAAGGAGAAATCCCAGTCCTTGTCTGTGCACTCGAGCACCGAGCCGTTGGCGACAAAGCCAGCGCAATTGACCAGAATGTCGAGCGCGCCGAACTCGCGCGCCACGGCCTTTTCCAGCGCGTCGATCTCGTCCGGCGCCCTCACGTCGAGCTTTTGCCGCAGTTTGGCTTTGAGGCCGGCGACCTTGTCGGCGGCGACGTCGGTGGCGATGACGATGCCGCCTTCGGCGATCAATGCTTCGGCGATGGCGCGGCCGATGCCCTGGCCGGCCGCGGTGACCAGCGCGACTTTATTTTGCACTCTGCCGCTCATGAATGCGAACCCTTCTGCCCATTCAATGCCACAAGGCTGAGCTTCTGGCGCCCTTCACTGTCGAAATTCGCCGGATCGAGCCAGCGCTCGAAATTGGCTTTGCGCGCCGGCCATTCGCTGTCGAGCATGGAGAACCAGGCATTGTCGCGGTTACGGCCATCCTTGGTGATCATGTATTGACGGAACGTGCCTTCGTAGACGAAACCGTAACGGAGCGCGGCCCGCCGCGATGGCGCATTCAACGCATCGCACTTCCACTCGTAGCGCCGGTAGCCCAGGGTCTCGAACACGTAACGCGCCAACAGGTATTGGGTTTCGGTGCCGAGCGGCGTCCGCTGCAGCGCCGGCGAATAAAGCACATGGCCGACCTCGATCACCCGGTGCTGCGGCACGATCCGCAGCAACGTCACATAGCCGACTGGACGGTCGGAAGGATCGACGATGGCGTAAGCGTAAGGGTCCTCGGCCGCGGCGCGCTTGTCGATGAAAGCGAAAAACTCATCCTCGGCGACGAACGGCCCATCCGCCGCGATATAGGTCCACACCTCGTCGTGGCCGGCGAACACGGCCCACAGATCGGCGGCGTGTTCGGGGCCAAGTTTCTCAAGACGTCCGTAGCGGCCCTTGAGCGTCACCGGGCCGGGCCGCGGCGCCGGTGAGGGATCGGGCACCAGCAAGCCGACCGGCTGGCCGGTGTCCGGGTGTGGTTCGAAAGCGGTCATGACGAAACCGTCTTGCGATCTTCGGCAAAGAACTTGTTCAGTTCCTGATTGGTGATCAGGTTGGCGAAGCCGTCGAATTTGCCGTCTTTGGCGATCTCGGTCGCGGTGCGGATGAAGGCGTGCATGGCGACGCGGGCGAGCGAACCGCCGACGCTGATCCGGCGCACGCCCATCGCCGCGAGATCGGCGACGGTGAAGCCGAAGGCGCCGCTGTTGAGAAAGTTCACCGGCTTGGGCGCCACCGCCTTGACCACGGCTTCGATCTGCTCGCGCGTCTTGATGCCCGGCGCATAGAGGCAATCGGCGCCGGCCGCGGCATAGGCCTTGAGCCTGCGGACGGCGTCGTCGAGATCGGGCACGCCGCGAATGAAACCTTCGGCGCGGCCGGTGAGCACCACATCGCCGCCGGCGCGATCGATCGTGGCGCGCGCGGCCTTGATGCGCGTAACCGCGGTTTCAAGGTCGTACAGTGGCGTCCTGCCGTCGTTCGGCGAATCCTCGATCGACAAGCCGGCGACGCCGGTTGCGATGCAGCGCGCCACGTTCGCTGAAAGACCATCGAGATCGTCGGCGAGCCCGTCCTCGAAATCGGCATTGAGCGGCACATCGGTTGCTTCTGCGAGCTCGCGGAAATGCGCCAGAACCTGATCGAGACTCAATGCGCCGTCGGCAAAACCTTGCGAATGCGCATAGCCCGAGCTGGTCGTCGCCAAAGCCTTAAAGCCGAGGCCTTGCAGATAACGGGCGCTGCCGACGTTCCACGGATTGGGAATGACGAAGCAACCGGTCTTGTGGAGCTTACGAAAAGTTCTCCGCTTGTCGGCGGTCGAAGGACGGTTCCCGGACATGATGTGCGCTCACGTTAGTGGTTGTCCCGCGGTATGAATTTCTGCGCCACGTGCTGATATTTGATCGCCGGCTTTAAGACCATGCCGGCCGCGAGCTGGTCCACCATGCCGCGCTGGATTTCCTGCCATGGCGTCTGGCTCGCCGGATAATGATAGCCGCCATTCTTCGCCAAGGCCGCGCGCCGTGCCGCCAATTCCTCGGCGGCGATCAGAATATCGGCCGTGCCCTTGTTGAGATCGATGCGCACGCGGTCGCCGGTCTTCAGGAGCGCGAGCCCGCCGCCGACCGCGGCCTCCGGCGAGGCGTTGAGAATCGACGGCGAGCCCGACGTTCCCGATTGCCGGCCGTCGCCGACGCACGCCAGCGACGTGACGCCTTTTTTGATCAGCGCCGCCGGCGGCTGCATGTTCACCACCTCGGCCGAGCCGGGGTAGCCGATCGGGCCGGCGCCGCGCATGAACAGGATCGAATGCTCGTCGATGCCGAGCGCGGGATCGTCGATGCGCGCGTGGTAGTCTTCGGGGCCGTCGAAGACGATGGCGCGGCCTTCGAAGGCATTCGGGTCCTTCGGATTGCAGAGGTAGCGCTCGCGGAATTCGTCGGAGATCACGCTCGTTTTCATGATCGCGGAATCGAACAGGTTGCCGCGCAGCACCTTGAAGCCGGCTTCGGCCTTCATCGGCTTGTCATAGGGCCAGATGACCTTGGCGTTGGTCGTCTTCGCCCGAGCCACGTTCTCGGCAACGGTCTTGCCATTGACGGTGCGCGCGTCGCCATGCAGCCGCGCGGCGGCAAGAAGCTCATGCAGCACCGCCGGCAGACCGCCGGCGCGGTAATATTCCTCGCCGAGATATTCGCCGGCCGGCTGCATATTGACCAGAAGCGGCACGTCGTAACCGACTTTCTCCCAGTCCGCGATGTCGAGCGGCACGCCGACGTGCCGGGCGATGGCTTCGAGATGGATCGGCGCATTGGTCGAGCCGCCGATCGCCGAGCAGGCGACGATGGCGTTTTCGAAAGCGGCGCGGGTCAGGATATCCGAGGGCTTGAGATCCTCGCGCACGATCTCCACCGCGCGCACGCCGGTCTCGTAGGCGACGCGGGCGCGCTCGCGATAGGGCGCCGGAATTGCGGCGCAGCCCGGCAGCGACATGCCGAGCGCCTCGGCCATCGCGTTCATCGTCGAGGCGGTGCCCATGGTGTTGCAGTGGCCGATCGACGGCGCCGACGATGCCACAATGTTGATGAACTCGTCGTAATCGATCTTGCCGGCGGCAACGTCCTGGCGCGCCTGCCACAGCACGGTGCCGGAGCCGGCGAGCTTGCCGTCGTGATAGCCGTCGAGCATCGGCCCGCCGGACAAGACGATCGCCGGCGTATTGACGGTGGCCGCCGCCATCAGGCAAGCGGGCGTGGTCTTGTCGCAGCCGGTCGTCAGCACCACGCCGTCGAGCGGATAGCCGTACAGCACCTCGACCAGACCGAGATAAGCGAGATTGCGATCGAGCGCCGCGGTCGGCCGCTTGCCAGTCTCCTGGATCGGATGCACCGGAAACTCGAACGCGATGCCGCCGGCGGAGCGGATGCCTTCGCGCACGCGCTGCGCCAGTTCGAGATGATGACGATTGCACGGGCTCAGATCGGATCCGGTTTGCGCGATGCCGATGATCGGCTTGCCGGATGTCAGCTCGGCGCGGCTCAGTCCGTAATTGAGATAGCGCTCGAGATAAAGCGCCGTCATCCCCGGATTGTCCGGATTGTCGAACCAGAGCTGCGAGCGCAGGCGGCGCTGCGATTGCCCTTGCGGCTTGCCATTTTTCGTCATCACAAACTCCGCGACTATTTCTCGGGGCGCTGCCCATGACAGCCATGCGAGCTGCGTCAGGCAGCGCTGTCACGCGGTACATATAGCGAGTCTGGGCCGGCGCGAACGGTGAATGCGGCCGACAGAATGCCGCCGGCAGCGCCAAGAAAATGCAATTCATTGTCGGCGAAGGAGAATTTTTTTGGCCCTTTGTGGTCATATTGCGGCGCAAAATATGCAAGTGATGCAGATCACAAATATTCCATTTAACATCATGATACAGCATAAAAATCTTGTGACATTGACGTGACGAAAATGACCTTGTGCGACGCACAATGCTGCGTAGGTAAGCGGCACGGGCGATTGTCATGGAGATATCAGAATGAACTCTCTCAGCACCAAACTGGCTTTTTCGGCTCTTGTCGTCGCCGCGCTCGCGACGCCGGCCTTTGCCCAGGGCCATCATGCGCGCCGCGTCCTCGAGGACTACGCCGGGGATGCGATGATCCAGCAGAGCCAGCCGCTGCATTACCCGAACGGCGCCGTCAAAACCGGAACTGCCGAGAACGTTCAGTCCGGCGCGGTGTTCAACCTCGGCTACTAAGGCGCGCGACATCAGCACGACAGGAGCCCCGGGCGTTGTCCGGGGCTTCTCTCTTTTTCGGTTCGAACTCGATCATGCGCAACACCGCCGCCGCCCGGCTATTCCGACACGATGTTTTGACTTTGGTGCGCCGCAGCGCCCTTGCGCGGACGCAACTTCACGGTACGACGGCATCGTTGCTTGTTGAAGGCAAGATGATGTGACACCCAATGATACCGCATCCAATGACACCGCATCGCATGACGCCGCGTTCCATGAAATTGTTGGCCTGCGCGCTCGGTCTCGCCGTTGTTGTCGGCTCAAGCGCCGACGCCGCCACAAAGAAGACGAAGCATCCGATGCACCCCGCGCCGCGGCACGCGGCCGGTGCCACGACCGCATGCCGCGGCGCCAGCCAGGTTCCCTGCGGCCCGGTTCATTTCGAGGGCTATTACCTCGGCGACGATCCCGATCCGTTTATCCGCGCGATGATCCAGCGCGACCTCGGCGCGAAATTCGGCGATCCCGACTAGACGCTGATCCGATCAGGTTGAATCGGATCAAGGTCTAATGGTCTTCTCTGGAGCATGATCCTTTCGGAAAACCGGTATCCACTTTTCCGGATCATGCTCTGGATTTGATTTTCCGGGCTCGATCGGGTGAACTCGCCGCCGCCGGCCGGCAAGGGCCGCATGCGCCGGGAGGAACAGTCATGCTTCGCACCATCGCCGCGTTCGATCGCATCGGCGAGGAGAACGCCTTCGCCGTCTTGGCGCGCGCCACGCAGCTTGCGGCCGCCGGCCGCGACATCATCAATCTCGGCATCGGCCAGCCCGATTTCCGCACCCCGGATTTCATCGTCGAAGCGGCGGTCAAGGCGCTGCGCGACGGGCACCATGGCTATACGCCCGCGGTCGGCATTTTGCCGCTGCGCGAAGCGGTGGCCGCCGATCTGCACAAGCGCTTTGCGGTCAATGTCTCGTCCGACGAGGTGATGATCCTGCCCGGCGGCAAGCCGACCATGTTCATGTCGATCATGATGTTCGGCGAGCCTGGCGCCGACATCCTTTATCCCGATCCCGGTTTTCCGATCTATCGCTCGATGATCGAGTTCACCGGCGCGCGGCCGATCCCGGTGCCGATCCGCGAGGAGAACAATTTCGCCTTCTCGGCGGAGGAGACGCTCAGGCTGATTACGCCGCAGACCCGGCTTCTGATCGTCAATTCGCCGGCCAATCCGACCGGCGGCGTGACGCCGAAGAGCGAGGTCGACAAGCTCGTCGCCGGGATCGAGCGGTTTCCCGACGTCGCGGTGATGTCGGACGAGATCTACGACCATATGGTCTATGACGGCGAGAGGCATGTTTGTTTGCTCGGCTATCCGTCGATCCGCGACCGGCTCATTCTGCTCAATGGCTGGTCGAAGACCTACGCCATGACCGGCTGGCGGCTTGGCTATGCGGTGTGGCCGGGCAAGCTCTACGACTATGCGCGCAAGCTTGCGGTGAACCTTCATTCCTGCGTCAACGCGCCGACCCAATATGCCGGCCTCGCCGCCTTGACCGGCCCGCAGGACGAGGTGGCGAAGATGGTCGCGGAATTCGATAAGCGCCGCAAAATCGTGGTCGCCGGCTTGAACAAGCTGCCCGGCATTTCCTGCGCCACGCCGAAGGGCGCGTTCTACGCCTTCCCCAATATCAAGCGCACCGGTTGGAAGGCGAAGCCGCTGGCCGCTTCGCTTCTTGAAGACGCCGGCGTGGCGCTGATCGGCGGACCGGATTTCGGCATTCTCGGCGAAGGCTATCTGCGGCTGTCCTACGCTAATTCGACCGAAAACATTTTGCAGGCGCTCGACCGCATGGGCGAATTCCTGGCGAGCCGCAAGGCGGCGTGAACTTCTAAGATTGCTGCGTCAGCCAGAAGCCGACAGCGACAATCGCCAAGCCCGCGAACTGCGAAGCGCTCGGCGTCTCGCCCAGCGCCAGATAGCCGATCAGCAGCGTGAACGGCGGCACCAGCGCCGGAAACAACGCCGCGCGGCCGACGCCAAGCAGAATGACGGAGCGGGTGAACAGATAGACGGCGCCGGCACCGGCAAAGGCGCCCTGCACGACGGCCTGCATCGCATTCTCGGGCCAGCCGGCGGCGAGAAAATTGTGGACCTCGAGCAACAGAAACGGCAGGCCGGCGAGCGACAGCAGGCTGGTGACCGCCACCGCCGGCATCGCCGGAATGCGCCAGAGCCGCAGCATCGTGCCGAACACCGCAAAGAAGCTGCCGGCGGCGACGAACATCAGGTCGCCAAAGATTGCCGGCCCGCCCATGGTGTGCAGCGCCTCGGCGCCGATCACGCCAAGACCGGCGAGCATCGCCAGCGCGCCGACGATACGCCGCGGCGGCAATGGTTCCTTGAGAACGAGGCGCGCCAGAAAGAGGCCGCCGAGCGCGGCGCAGGACGGCTGGATGATGGCGCCGTGGCCGAGCGGCACATAGACGTAGCCGAAATAGCTCCACAGCGCGAGCGGCAGGCCGCCGAAGAAGGTGATGGCAATGCCGCGCCGCCAGCCCACGCCGCCGAGATCGCCGAAGCCTTTGGCGGCGATGGCCGGAATGAGCGCCAGTCCCGGCCAGACATAGCGATGCAGCGCCAAAACGAGCGGCGACAGCCCGTAGGTGACGCCTTGTCTGGCGGCGACGAAGCCGAGCGCCCAGAACAAGGCAGCGCCCGTCCCGCAGGCGACGCCCCATGCGGTCGCGTGCTTGACGGGAGACGAGGGCGAATCCATCGCGAACCATAGTCCGCGGCGATTTGCCGGCACAACACGCGATTCCGCGGGGCTGGCTTCGGCTAATGCGAAGCAAGCCGCAGCCCCTTTCCACCCCCGATCACGCTGCTATCTTCGCCGCTAGATTTGACGGGAAAAATCCGGAGCGAAACGTGGCCGAGGCCGAGGCAATCGCGGGCGAATACGACTACATCATTGTCGGCGCCGGCTCGGCCGGCTGCCTCCTGGCCAACCGGCTGTCCGCCGACGCCGACAAGCGCGTGCTTCTCATCGAAGCGGGCGGCCGCGACAATTGGATATGGTTTCATATTCCGGTCGGCTATCTGTTCGCGATCGGCAATCCGCGCGCGGACTGGATGTTCACGACCGAGCCGGAGCCGGGGCTCAACGGCCGCAGCTTGAATTATCCGCGCGGCAAGGCCATCGGCGGCTCTTCCGCCATCAACGCCATGATCTATATGCGTGGCCAGGCTGCCGACTACGACCATTGGCGGCAGCTCGGGCTTGCCGGCTGGGGCTGGGACGACGTGCTGCCGTTCTTCAGGAAACACGAAAATCATTTCCTCGGCGAAAGCGCGGCGCACGCGACCGGCGGCGAATTGCACGTGTCGCCGCCGCGGGTGCGCTGGGATCTGCTCGACGCCTTCCGCGCTGCGGCCGAACAAGCCGGCATCAAGTCGATTCCCGACTTCAATTGCGGCGACAATGAAGGCGTCTGCGCCTTTCACGTCAATCAGAAGCGCGGCCGGCGCTGGTCGGCGGCAAGCGCGTTTCTCAAGCCGGTGCTGCATCGGCAAAATCTGCGGCTCGAAACCGGCTGCCTCGCCGAAGGCATCATGTTCGACGGCAAGCGCGCAGCCGGCGTGCGCTGGCGGCAGAATGGGGTTGTGCGCAGCGCGCGCTGCCGCGGCGAAGTCATTCTTGCCGCCGGCTCGATCGGCTCCGTGCAGCAACTGATGCTGTCCGGCATCGGACCGGGCGCGCAATTGCGCGAGCATGGCATCGACGTCGTCGCCGACCGGCCCGGCGTCGGCGCGAACCTGCAGGATCATCTGCAGCTGCGGCTGATCTTCAAGGTCGACGGCATTACCACGCTCAACGAGCGCTATCATTCGCGCTTCGGCTTTGCCGGCATGCTCGCCGAATATGCGCTGTTGCGCCGCGGCCCGCTGACCATGGCGCCGTCGCAGCTCGGCCTGTTCACCCGCTCGGATCCCGATCAAGAACGGGCCAATCTGCAATATCACGTGCAGCCGCTGTCGCTCGACCGCTTCGGCGAACCTTTGCACAAATTCCCCGCTTTCACCGCGAGCGTCTGCAATGTGCGGCCGACCAGCCGCGGTTTTGTGCGGCTGCGCTCGCACAATCCAGCCGATCCACCGGCCATCGCGCCAAATTACCTGTCGACCGCCGCGGACCGCCGCATTGCAGCGGCTTCGATCCGGCTGACGCGGCGCATCGCGGCGCAGCCGGCGCTCGCTCCATTCCATCCGGACGAGTATTTGCCGGGCGCTGCGGTCCGCGACGACGACGCCGGATTGATCAAGGCCGCCGGCGACATCGGCACCACGATCTTTCACCCGGTCGGCACGGCGAAAATGGGCCTTGCCAGCGATCCGCTGATGGTGGTGGACCAGCGGCTGCGTGTCGCCGGCGTCGAGCGGCTGCGCGTCATCGATGCCTCGGTGATGCCGGCCATCACGTCTGGCAACACCAATGCGCCGACCATGATGATCGCCGAGAAAGGCGCCGCCATGCTGCGCGAAGACGCAAGAGGCGCAGCGACACGAGGCGCGGCGCCATGAAGGTGGCGCGGCGCGCCCGGGCGATCCTGGCCGATCCGGCTCGCGAATGGGCCTTGATCGAAAGCGAGCCGGACGACCCGGCTTATATATTGAGCCGCTACGTCGTCGTGCTGGCGCTCGTTCCGGCTATCTTCAGCTTCATCGGCGCCTGCGTCATTGGCGTCGTGCCGCCGCATGCCGGGCTCATCCGCGCGCCGCTCGTCAACGGACTGTTCGGCGCGATTTTCGGCTACGCCTTGAGCTGCGCCATCGTGCTCGTTCTCGCCGTCCTGATCAATCTTTTGGCGCCGGCCTTCGGCGGCGGCCGCGATTTCGACCGCGCGTTTAAGCTCGCGGCCTATTCCTTCACGCCGGCATGGCTCGCCGGGATTTTTCTGGTGCTGCCGGGCTTGAACTTCCTCACGCTGACCGGGTTCTACGGCGCGTATATCCTGTGGCTCGGCGTGCCGCGGCTGATGAAATCGCCGGGGCAAAGATCTCTCGGCTTCACCGTATTGATCGTCGGCTGCGCTTTCGCACTCGCTTATTTCGCCGCGCTGGCGCAGCGCTTGGTGTTCGGCACGCCGGGTTTGTGATCTACTTCGCCATCACGATCTGTTTGCACGCCTTGGGCAGACCGGCGAGCGTCAATTGCGGCTTGGGCTTCGCCGGCACTTTCGGCGGCGCCGGATGCAGGATCCCCGGCCTGAACCAGAAATCGAGCGCATGGCCGCAGCCGTCGCCTTCCGGCACCGGCCGCTGGCTCTTGCATTGACGATCGCCCGGCGGACAGGCGAGGCGGACGTGGAAATGCTCGGCATGGCCCCACCACGGCCGCACTTTGGCGAGCCAGCCGCGATCCGCGTCGGCCTCGCTGCACATTTCCTTCTTGATCGCGGCATTGACGAAGATGCGGGTCACCGCTGGATCCTGCGACGCAGTGCGAACGAGTGCGGTGCGCGTGTGCGTCCACACTTTCGCATCGACGCCGAGGCGGTCCGGCGCGACCATGTCGACGGCGCCGTCCATCTCGCGCTCCTCGCGGCTGAGCACGTGGTCCGGCATCGGCGTGAACCAGATGTCGACGTCGAGACCGATCTGATGGCTGGCATGGCCGGTGATCATCGGGCCGCCGCGCGGCTGCGACATGTCGCCGATCAGAAGGCCGTTCCAGCCGACTTTCTTGGCGGCGGCGCCGAGGCGCTCGATGAAGCGGACCAGCCGCGGCGTTCCCCAGTTGCGATCGCGCGACAGCCGCATGACCTGCCAGGCAGGACCGGTGATCGGCAGCGTCACCGCGCCGGCGAGGCAGCCGTCGGCATAGGAGCCGATCGGCACGGCCGGGCCCGGATACGGCGTCAGCGCGCGGCCGAACAATTCCTTGGCCGGCGTCTTCGGCGAATTCGGATCAGCGAGCGGCGGCAGCGGCTGCGGATTGAGCGTGCCGGGCGGCGTCGGATCGAGCGTGTCGGTGTCCTGCGCCACGAGCGGCGCCAGGCCGTCCTGCGCGAAGGCATGAGAAAACCCGGCAACGAGCAACACGAGAACGGCAAGGATGGGCGTTCGCATCGCGGCTCTCTTCTAGCGTGTTCGCCCCGCTGAGTTGGCCTTCGCCCGATAGGCAACGGCGCGGGCGCGGCGGCGATACGCTGCCGCTATTCGCTCGTTGTGTCCAGGCGCAAAGAGGCCGCCGTCGTCGCCGGCGAGGGTAAGCAGGCGCTGCTCGGTCGCCGCCTGCGGTTCGACGGTGCCGTCGTGGAGAATGTGGCCGCTGGCAAAGCCGCGCGCCGCCAGAGCGCGGGCGACCAGAAGACAGCGGTGGCAATCGAGCGGCTCGCGCTCGGCGCACATCAGACAGACGCGTCCTGCTCCATGACCGCGCGCGGCATCGGCGATCAGGCGATCGAGCCCGGCTTGAAAGTCGGCCTGCCGCGCCATCGCCTCGTAGTCAGCGATGCCGTCGCAATAAAGCTCCACGCTTTGCGGACGGCCGCCGAGCGTGGCGCCGTAGGGCCGGTAGCCGATGCCGTTTTGTTTCAGCATCGGCGCCAGGTTTTTGCCGGAGAACCAGGGGCAGAAGCGCGAGAACGGCGTCGTGCGCAGATCGGCAATGGCGCCGACATTTTGCGCATGCAGCATCGCCACAAAGCGCTCCGGCGGGATGTTTGAATGACCGATGGTAAAGAAATCAAAGGCTGACATTCAACGTCGATCCGCATTTAACCAAGCGACCTAAATTTAGGTGTGCTGGCCGCGCCGGCAAATTGACATGCGGCGCCGGCCCCGCTTTACAAGTTCCACGTGCTGGGCGATCATTTGTTGGCTGCGGGGGTTTGCCATGCGCCGCTTGTTCTGCGTTCTCGCCGCACTCGGCTTCATCGCGCTTGCCACCAGCGGGCCGGCGGCGGCATCCATCGTCGTCCATGTCGACCGCGGCAGTGAGCGCATGGAAGTCATCGTCGACGGCGTGCCGCGCTATAACTGGCGGGTGTCGACGGCGCGGCGCGGCTATATCACGCCGCCCGGCACTTATCACCCGCAGCGGCTGGCGGCGCGCTGGTACTCGAAGAAATACGACAACTCGCCGATGCCGCATTCGATCTTCTTCTCCGGCGGCTACGCCATCCACGGCACCTACGAGACCCGCTGGCTCGGCCGGCCGGTGTCGCATGGCTGCGTGCGGCTCGATCCCGCCAACGCCGCGATCCTGTTCGGCCTGGTCGAGCGCCAAGGTCCCGGCAATACCACCATCGTGGTGCATTAGCTCTGCTCGGGTCCGTGGGGGCGATCCCGCAAGGTGAGAGAAAAAAGCGATCCCGTTCTCGCGATGCGGCTTGGCATCCGAGCTTTGGCGTCCGAGCTTTGCGTCACGCCACGGTAAGCAAGCCCGTCGCGTCCGCCCCGAAGAAGCAAGCTTTGACGAATGCTATGCATCTATAGTGGCGACCAATACCGCTTCACGTCTCCGTGAATGGGACGGGAACCCAAGACCCGTTTCACGCTGCCCCGCATCCGGGAAGCGTGCCCCACCCTCTGGTGGACAATTGCTCCGCCGACGCTAACCTTCCCGCCTGCCGGACGACGCAAGCCGATCGGCTGCGCGCATAAAAGTCGAAGGCCCGAGGAGGATGCCCCAATGGACACGATGATGAAAACAATCGCTCGGTTTTTGCTGGCCGCGACGATCGGGCTGGGATTTCCGCTGTGCAGCCAGGCGCAAACCTATCCGGCGCGAACGATCAAGATCATCGTGCCGTCACCGCCGGGCGCCACGACCGACGCGCTGGTGCGCATCGTGGCGGCGAAGCTGCAGGCGAAATGGGGCCAGCCGGTCGTCGTCGACAACCGCCCCGGCGCCGGCGGCAATATCGGCGCCGAAGAGGCGGCCAAAGCTGCGCCGGACGGCTATACGCTATTGTTCTCGTTTCCGGCGCCGCTGGCCGTCAACAAATCCCTGTACAAACAGCTCGGCTACGATCCGGACAGTTTCGTGCCAATTTCGCTCGTCGCCACCGTGCCGCTGGTGCTGGCCGTCGGCCCGAAGGTGGAGGCGAAGAGCGTCCAGCAATTGATCGCATTCGCCAAGGCGCATCCGGGCCAGCTGAATTTCGCCTCGCAGGGTTACGGCACCTCGGGTCACCTGGCCGGCGAGCTGTTCAATTCGATGGCCGGGGTCAGAATCGTGCACGTGCCGTACAAGGGCAGCGCGCCGGCGCTGACCGATCTCCTCGGCGGGCGCATCGACATGATGTTCATCGAGCTCTCCACGGTGGTCAACCAGATTAAGGCGGGCAAGCTGCGCGCGCTCGCCGTCGGCAGCGCCAAGCGCAATCCATTGTTGCCCGATGTGCCGGCGCTCGACGAAGTGCTGCCGGGTTATCAGGCCTCGACCTGGTTCGGCATGGTGGCACCGGCGGGGACGCCGCCGGCGGTCGCCACCAAACTGTCGGCGGCCGTGGCCGCGGCGATCCACGAGCCGGACGTGGCGACGCGGCTCGCCGGCATGAGCGCCACCGTGGCCACCGGCACGCAGGCCGAGTTCGCGGATTTTTTGCGCGACGAGCGGAAACGCTGGGGCGGCGTGATCCGCGAGGCCGGAGTCAAGCCGCTATAGCAGGCGTAACCCGGATCGAGTGAAACGAAATCCGGGGGCGGCCTCGCCGCACGGTCCCCGGCTTTCGCGATGCTCGATTTCGGCTATTTGCTCGCTGCGTCCTTTTCTACCGCTCGAAATCCGCGCCCAGTTCTATTAATATGCCGATCCGCTTTCGTGAAAGCCGACGGCATGGGCGATATTCGCGACTGGTTACGTGAGAACAATCTCGAAAAATTCGCCGATGCGTTTGAGGCGAATGATATCGACCTGGATATCCTGGCCGAGCTCGATGATCGTGATCTCGAGCGGTTAGGTCTATCTCTTGGCAATCGCCGCCGCCTGATGAAGGCGGTTGCGGCGCGTGACGCCGAAGCGGCCCAAAATTCCTCTCACGGCGAGGCGGTCGACGAATCTGCTTCGACTGGCCCGCATGCCTCTGGCGAAAAATCGCCCGTCGCGGCGGAACCAAGCTCTGGCGATGCCGAGCGGCGGCAAGTGACGGTGCTGTTCGCCGATATGGTCGGTTCAACGGCGCTTTCTGCGAAACTCGATCCGGAACTGCTCGGCGGCCTGATCCGACGATACCAGGATGCGGTCGCCGGTGCGATCACTCGTTACGGTGGTTTCGTCGCCAAGTTCATGGGCGACGGCGTGCTGGCCTATTTCGGTTTTCCCCGTGCCTTCGAGGATGCGGCAGAACGCGCCGTTCGCGCCGCGATTGGAATTCTGTCGGAAGTCGGCGCGATTGAAATGCCCAACGGCACACCAGTGCAGGCGAGGATCGGCATCGCCACCGGCTTGGTCGTCGTCGGCGAAATCATCGGCGCAGGGGGGGCCCAGGAGCGGACCATCGTCGGTGAGACGCCCAACCTCGCCGCGAGGCTACAGGCGCTGGCCGAGACGAACTGCATCATCGTCAGCGAGCCGACTCAAAGGCTGTTAGGCGGCGCATTTGAACTGGCCTTTACCGGCGAGCACGAGTTGAAAGGCTTTGCTTGCCCGGTTCCGGCTTGGCGGGTGTGCGGGGAAGCCTTGGTGGAAAGCCGCTTTGCCGCGAGCCGCCTCGGCGGCACGCTGCCGCTGATCGGCCGAGCGCATGAAATGGGCCTGCTGCTCGATCGCTGGCGTCTGGCGCAATCGGGCGAAGGCCAGGTCGTTACGTTGATCGGCGAGGCGGGGATCGGCAAATCGCGCTTGACGGAGGCATTGCAGGAAGCGCTTGCCGACCGGCGGCCGACGCGGATCCATTTGCAATGTTCGCCTTACTACAGCGACAGCTCGTTGTTTCCGGTGATGAAGCAGCTGTCTCGCGCCGCCGGCTTCGCCGCCGAGGATCCGCCGAAAATTCGGCTCGACAAGCTCGGCGCCCTGTTTGCACGGCGGGTGGCATCCGATCCCCTGGCGCTGCCACTGCTGGCGGAACTCTTGTCAATCGGAGATGGCGGTCAGACCCTGCCCGCCTCGTTCAATCCGGCCCAGCGCAAGGCGACAACATTCGCACTGTTGGTCGACGAGATCATCGCTCTTGGCGGTTCCGGCCCGGTGCTCTTGCTGCTGGAAGACGCCCACTGGATCGACGCCAGCACGCTCGAACTGGTGACGCGGATCGTCGATAGTATTGGGCAAGCGAAATTGCTGGTCCTGGTGACGGCGCGGCCGGAATTCACGCCGCCCTGGCAGACACGGCCGCATTCGACCCTCTTGACGCTCGGTCGGCTTGGCCGCGCCGAGAGCGCCCAACTTGTTGCCGGCGTCGCCGCTTCGCACGGGCTGTCGGCGGAGACCGTCGCTGCGATCGTTGCCAAGACAGACGGCGTTCCGCTGTTCGTCGAGGAATTGACCAAGAGCGTGGTCGAATCGACGGGCGAGGACGGTACGGCGGTGCCGATGACGCTCAAGGATTCTTTGATGTCCCGGCTCGATCGCCTTGGCGAGGCCCGCGAGGTAGCGCAGATCGCAGCCGTCATCGGCCGGCAGTTTCCTGTAACGATCCTCGATGCGGTCATGCCGCGCGCCGGCACGGTGCTTGAAGCGGCGTTGGCGAAATTGGTCGCGGCCGGCATTCTCATGCCTCAGGGTCGCGATGCCGAGCGCGGCTACAGCTTCAAGCACGCGCTGTTGCGCGACGTCGCTTATGAGAGCTTGTTGTTGACCCGCCGGCGTGAGTGGCATGAGCGTACGGCGCGCACAGTCGAACAGCGCTTTCCCGAGCTGGCGGCGAACGAGCCGGAAGTATTGGCTTATCATTTCGGCGAGGCCGGTTTGGCCGATCCGGCTTGCGATTACCGCATGCGCGCCGGGGATCGCGCCGTGAGCCGGTCGGCTTATCAGGAGGCGATCGCGCATTTTTCCACCGGTCTGCAATTGGCCGAAGGATTGGGGCAAACTGCACACAGCATGCGACGCCAACTGGACTTTCTGCTCAAGCTCGGTCCGGCATTGATGATCATGCGCGGCATGCAAAGCGCGGAAGTTGAAGATGTCTATCGGCGCGCCGAGGAGATCGGCGCGGCGGCTGGCGACGGTCCGGGAACGTTTCAAGCCAAATGGGGCCTGTGGATCAACGCCAATCTCAGACGCAAGACCGCTTTGGCGCGCCACCGGGCGAACGAACTGGTCGACCTCGCGCGAGGCTCCGCCGACGGCGATCTCTTGCTCGAAGCATACCACTGCCGCTGGTCGACCGCGTTTTTCCAGGGCGACGTCACGGCATCTCTCGATGACAGCCTTGTCGGCATCGAGATGTATGACATGGAACGTCACCGACACCTCGGTCATGCCTTCGGTGGGCACGATCCTGGAGTCTGCGCGCATTCACAATGCGGCAACGCGCTGCACTTGGCCGGTGATCGAGACCGCGCAGCCGGTATCCTTGCGCGGGCGATTACGATCGCCGAGAAGCTCGATCATCCCAACAGCCTTGCGCATGCGCTTCATAATTGCGGCATAGCGCACCAGCTGGTGGCTGACCGGGAAGCGGTTTCCGCCGTGGTGCGGCGCGGCGTGGCCCTGACCGAAAAGTTCGGCTTGAGGCAATGGCGCGCGGGCAACCTGATCCTGGCAGCCTGGGTGGATGGAATCGACGACAGTGCCGGCGCGGCGGCGCGCGTAATGGATGCGGAGATCGAGAATGCGGCCGCCGTCGGACCGCTGCCGCAATATTATCGGGGTTTGGCTGCGGAAATTTTTCTTGCTGGGGGCCGACCCGCCGACGCACTTGCTCAAATCGACCGCGCCATCGCCGGCATCGAAGAACCCGGGGTCGGCTTCTTTCTGCCCGAAATCTACCGCCTGCGTGGCGCGTGCCTGCTGGCGCTCGATCGTAACAACAAGGACGAAGCGCGCCACGCCTTCGCGACCGCCGTCGATATTGCCAAGCGCCAGGGCGCAGTCATCCTCGAGCGCCGCGCCCGCGCTGCATTATCCGCGCTTGCGGTGACGTAACCATTCGATCGCGGCGATGGGACCATGCGCCCACGCGGGCTGAGTTTTCACGCCGCGGTGCCCACTCTACGATGGTTTCACACAATCGCGAGGGCGTATCGTCAGCTTGGATCCCAGGTAAAGAGGCGACGCCGCACCGATCGCCTCCGGTGCGCGCGCCTGTCTTGGCGTTCTTGGTGCTCTTGGTGCTCTTGGCGCTCTTGGCGCTGTCACGTGGCCAGGACTTCGAGTATCGGACAGGCCGGCACAGCAGGGCCGCAACAGCGCGCATCGCACTGAGCGATCGTATCGGCGAGCGCCTTCTCAAGCCTGGTGAGATCGTCGCGCTTGGCACGCAGCTCAGCCAGATGAGCAGCGGCGATCTCGCGGGCCTCGGCGCAGGAATTCGCCGCGCGGCCAGAGAGCATCAGCAAGCCGCGGATTCCATCAAGCCCAAAGCCCAGCGCGCGGGCGCGCCGGATGAAGCGGAGGTGCTCGACGTGCTCGAGCTCGTAGCTGCGGTGGCCGCCCCTGGTGCGCGGCGGTTTCCGCATCAGACCGATCCGCTCGTAATAGCGAATGGTCTCGATGTTCACGCCGGTCAGGCGCGACAGGGTCCCGATGCCGAGGCCTCGCGAAGCTGTGATCGATCCCATGCTCTGCCTGCCTTGATCCTGTAGCCGCTACAGGATGCATCCTGCCGCGATGAAGCTCAATCGGAGACGCGACGGCGTTGCTTCAGACGACACAATGACCATGACGGAGACCACGAATGAAATGGGGCCCTTTGAGCGGACATGATTTAGTGCGCGCCGCCGCTGTGGGCATTGGCGTTTCCATCCTGACGGCGGCCGCGATGGCAGCCGCGATGAAAGCCGGTGTATCGCCGTTGCCGAAGGCCCTCGGCCTGGCATTTGCCGAAACAATGCTGCGCAGACCGCTTCCACTTCCGATCGGATTGTTGTTCCACGCCATATGGGTCACGGGCTTCTCGGTGGTCTACGTTGGCCTGTTCCGCGATGCACTGACGTTCCTGCACGCACTGTGGCTGGCCGTCGGCCTGTGGATTGTTGTGCTGGTGGCGTTCTTTCCGTTCGTCGGCTGGGGATTGCTTGGCCTGGCAATCTCCCCGAAGCTGATCGTGGGCTCGGCCGTTCCGCACGTGCTATTTGCGCTCTTCCTCTGGGCTCTGTGCCGCTTGGCGTTCAAACCGGCGTCGTGACGGTTCGTCAGCTCAGTTCACCTTGATGCAAGCTGGTATGTCGGCCCCTGGGACACCACGGACATCAGCAATGTCGGTTCTGACGTCGGATTTCCGGGCAAGGCAGATATCGAGCGACAAAAAAACGGCCGGGCTCTCGCCCGGCCGTTTCGCTTTGGTGCACCTAAACGATGCTACGCCGCTTTGGCGTAGCTCGGGAGAAGGTCGAAGCGGTCGGCGTTCATCACCTTGGTCCAGGCCGCGGCGAAGTCATGCACGAACTTCGCCTTCGCATCGGCGCTGCCGTAGACTTCGGCGAACGCGCGCAGCTGCGAGTGCGAGCCGAAGATCAGGTCGACACGCGTCGCGGTCCACTTCATCGCCTTGGTCTTGCGGTCGCGGCCCTCGTAGACGCCTTCACCGGCCGGCGTCCACTCGGTGCCCATGTCGAGCAGGTTGAGGAAGAAGTCGTTGCTCAGCGTGCCGGGCTTCGACGTCAAGACGCCGTGCTTGGCGCCTTTGGCGTTGGCGCCAAGGACGCGCAGGCCGCCGATGAGGACGGTCAGCTCCGGCCCGGTCAGCGTCAAGAGCTGCGCGCGGTCCACCATCGCCTCTTCGGGCTGCATGAACTGCTGCTTGGGCCCGATATAGTTGCGGAAGGCGTCGGCGCGCGGCTCGAGCGGCGCGAAGGATTCGGCGTCGGTCTGGTCGGCCGATGCATCCATGCGGCCCGGCGCGAACGGCACCTTGACGTCGGTGCCGGCGTCCTTCGCCGCCTTCTCGATCGCCGCATTGCCGCCGAGCACAATCAGGTCGGCAAGCGAGACTTTCTTGCCGCCACTGGCCGAACCGTTGAACTCCTTCTGGATCGCTTCGAGCTTGCCGAGCACGGTCTTGAGCTGCGCCGGCTCGTTGACATCCCAATCCTTCTGCGGGGCGAGGCGAATGCGCGCGCCGTTGGCGCCGCCGCGCTTGTCCGAGCCGCGGAAGGTCGAGGCTGCGGCCCAGGCGGTCGAGACGAGCTGCGAGACCGAAAGCCCGGCGCCGAGGATCTTGGCCTTCAGCGCGGCGATGTCCGCCTCGCCGACCAGCGGATGGTTCGCCGCCGGGATCGGGTCCTGCCAGATCAGCTCTTCCTTCGGCACCAGGGCGCCGAGATAACGCGGGCGCGGCCCCATGTCGCGATGGGTGAGCTTGAACCAGGCGCGGGCGAAGGCGTCGGCGAACTGATCGGGATGCTCATAGAAGCGCCGCGAGATCTTCTCGTAGGCCGGATCCATGCGCAGCGACAGGTCGGTCGTCAGCATGGTCGGCAGATGCTTCTTCGACTTGTCAAAGGCGTCCGGAACGTCGGTCGGCGCGTTCTTGGCTTTCCACTGATAGGCGCCGGCCGGGCTCTTCTCGAGCTCCCACTCGTATTTGAACAGGTTTTCGAAGAAATGATTGCTCCACTTGGTCGGCGTCTGCGACCAGGTGACCTCCGGACCGCCGGTGATGGCGTCGCCGCCGAAGCCGGTGCCGTGCCGGCTCTTCCAGCCGAGGCCCTGATCCTCGAGCGCGCCGCCTTCCGGCGCCGGACCGAGCAGCGACGGATCGCCGGCGCCGTGGGTCTTGCCGAAAGAGTGGCCGCCGGCAATCAGCGCGACGGTTTCTTCGTCGTTCATCGCCATGCGGAAGAAGGTCTCGCGGATATCTTTCGCCGCCGCGACCGGGTCCGGCTTGCCGTTCGGCCCTTCCGGATTGACGTAAATCAGGCCCATCTGCACCGCGCCGAGCGGCTCGGCGAGCTGGCGTTCGCCGCTATAGCGTTCGTCGCCGAGCCAAGTGCCTTCGGGACCCCAGTACAGCTCCTCGGGCTCCCAGACATCCTTGCGGCCGCCGCCGAAACCAAAGGTCTTAAAGCCCATCGAGTCCAGCGCGACGTTGCCGGCCAGCACCATCAGGTCGGCCCAGGAAAGCTTGCGGCCGTATTTCTGCTTGATCGGCCACAACAGCCGGCGCGCCTTGTCGAGATTGGCGTTGTCCGGCCACGAGTTGAGCGGCGCGAAACGCTGCTGACCGGCGCCGGCGCCGCCGCGGCCGTCGGTGATGCGATAGGTGCCGGCACTGTGCCAGGCCATGCGGATCATCAGTCCGCCGTAATGGCCGAAGTCGGCCGGCCACCACTCTTGGGAATTCGTCATCAAGGCCTGCAGGTCCTTGATCACGGCATTGAGGTCGAGGCTCTTGAATTCCTTGGCGTAGTCGAAGTCCCCGCCCATCGGATCGGACTTGGACGAATTGCGATGCAGCACCTCGATATCGAGCGTGTCCGGCCACCAGTCGCGGTTCTTCAAGCCCTGCGTGAACGGGCATTTGCTCTCGGTCTTGGCGTCCATGTTTCTCTCCAATGCTATTGCCGGTTTTGCGTAAACGGCCCCGGCGCCGGCTTTTGCGGCCCAGCGTATCCCAAAGCTTCCTTAGCCCATGCCTATCATCAGGTAAAGTTGACTTTAGTGATGGCTGCCATAAGATATTTTGATGGATCAGATCACGCTGCGGCAGCTCGGCTATTTCGAGGCACTGGCCCGGCACAGCCATTTCGGCCGCGCCGCGGCGGCTTGCGCGATCACGCAGCCGGCCTTGTCGATGCAGATCAAGGACCTGGAGGAAGCGCTCGGCGCCGTGCTGATCGAGCGCGGCGGCCGGCAGGTCCGGCTCACCAGATTCGGCGAAGAAGCGGCGCTGCGCATCCGCGATATTCTGCGCGCGGTCGAGGAACTCGGCGACTTCGCGCGGGCGTCGCGCGGCCGGCTCGCCGGCCGGCTGCGCATCGGCATGATCCCGACGATTGCGCCTTATCTGTTGCCGGCGGTGATCGCCGACCTCACGCGCCGGCATCCCGAGCTCGACATTCACGTCCGCGAGGCGCTGACCTCGAAGCTGATCCAGGAACTGAGGGAAGGCCGGATCGACACGGCGATCGTCGCTTTGCCGGTGTCGGAGCCGTCGCTGACCGAAGTGGCGCTGTTTGCCGAGAATTTCCTGTTGGTGCGGCCGGACGAGCACGCCGGCACGCCGGTGCCCAGAAGCAAAGACTTGCGCGAAATGAGGCTTTTGCTCCTGGAGGAGGGCCACTGCTTCCGCGATCAGGCGCTGTCGTTCTGCAATACGCAATCGGCGCTGCCGCGAGAGGTGCTGGACGCCAGCTCGTTGTCGACACTGGTGCAAATGGTCAGCGCCGGCATGGGCATCACGCTCATTCCGGAAATGGCCGTGCCGGTGGAGACGCGCTCGGCGCCGGTCTCCGTCGCCCGCTTCAAGAAGCCGCAGCCCTCGCGCACCATCGGCATGATCTGGCGCAAGACATCGCCGCTCAAAGAACAGCTCCTGCAGATTTCGGAAGTGGTTTGCGAGTCGGCCGCGACCTTGCGGCGGCGGCCACGGCCGGGAGCGCCGGCGCGGAAGGGGCGGAGCTAGATCGGAACTGTTTTCACAGGGACCATCCACCGCTCATTCCCGCGGCGGAGTCCAAGCTTTTTCCATTCCTGCTCGATTTCATTCGGCAGGAGCGGAGAACCGCTCCGGCAATTCGACGCCCTCTTTCCTGCCGATCGCTTCAAGCTCCGCCCAAAGCTTTGCCGGGATCGGAATGCCGGATTTGCGGCGCAAGGCTTCGGTGCGGGCGGAGCGCTCGCCGGGCAGCGTGATTTCGTCGAAGCCCGCTTGCCGCGGCAGGCTTTTGAGGATGGCGGCGAGCCCATCGACGTCGCGAGTGTAATCGGCGAGCGGCCGGAAGCCGGCGATGTCGATGGCGAACATCGCGGTATTGCCAGTATTGCGGCTGCGCCTTTCGGGGCCGAGCGCGCGGGCCTGGATCGGCGCCGCGGCAAGGACGCTCGCCAGAAGCTCGAACATCAGCGCAAGGCCTGCGCCTTTCGGGCCGCCAAGCGGCAGCAGGATCTCGGCCTTGGCCGGATCGGTGGTCGGCTCGCCGCCGGCGTCGAGCACCGTGTTCGGCGGCAGCGGCGCACCCGTCGCGCGCGCCTGCAAAATCTTGCCGTTGGAGATGGTCGAGGTCGCCATGTCGAGCACGACGGTGCCGTGGCCGCTCGGCACTGCAATCGCCATCGGGCTCGTGCCCATGCTGGCGACGCGGGCGCCGTGATAGGCCATCAACGCCGGCCCGGCGCCCATGATCACCGCGGCGCAGCCGCGCTCGGCGATCCATTGCGCATAGCGGCCAATGGCGCCGGTATGCGTGGTCTCGCGAATGAGCCCGAAGCAGACGCCGATCGCTTTGGCCCGCTCCACCGCATGGGCTGCGGCCTGCATCGCCGCTACCGCGCCGAAGCCGTGGCCGCAGTCGAGCACGAACATCGCGCCGCGATCATGCGTAAGCCGCGGCTCGACTTTCATATCGATCTCGCCGCGGTCGATCAGCCGCAGATAACGCGGCAGCCGCGACACGCCGTGGCCGTCGCCGCCGCGCAGATTGGCCCAGACCAGGCCTTCGGCGACCGCCGCGGCATCGCGCTCCCGCGCGCCCTTGGCGACCAGCACGTCGCGAATGAAGCGGCCGAGCGCGGCGTGGCCGACGAGGATTTTATTACTCACTGTGTCTCTCTGCTTCGATGCTGTCATTCCCCGCGAAGGCGGGGAATCCAGTAATCGCCGTGCGAAAGTCGTCCACGGCGGCGACTACTGGATCGTCCGCCTCCGCGGACGATGACAATTGGAGGAGCTCCTACCTTCGACAACGCTCATCCCGGCTACTTCGCCGCCGGGAAATAAAGCTCGAGCCAATGGCGCAGCAGCGACCATACCCGCGTCGAATTTTCCGCGAACAGGAAGTGATCGAGCCCGCTGAACAGATGCAGCTCCGCGGGCTGGCCGGCGCGCTTGAACATTTCGATCGACTGCTCGGTCGGCGTCACCGAATCGTTGGCGGCATGAATAAGCAAGAGCGGCCGCGGCGCGATCTTGCCGACCACCTCATCGGCGCGGAAATCGAACATGCTCTGCGCCGTCTCGGCCGGAAACATCTCGACCGAATTCGGCGCCAGCATGCCGACTTTCTGCCGCTCCAGATTTTCGCGCACGTGATCGGGGATCGGCACGATGTCGTAACGCGGCACCATCAGCGATTGCCCGGTGCGGGCGCGATGGGCGCGGCCCGCTTCGAGCATCGCGGTGAATTTCGTCCAGGCCTCGGGCGTGCGATGCTGGCCGCGGAATTTGCGCTCGCCGTGGCCCCAGCCGCCATTGGAGATCACCGCGGCGACGCGCGGATTGGTGCCGCCGGCATAGACCGCGACCGCACCGCCGAAGCTCGAGCCGATAACGCCGATGCGGTCGGGAGCGACGGCGGGATGCCGGGAGAGGAAATCGAGCGCGTTGCCGAGGTCCTCGACCTGTTCGAGGCAGATGACGCGGCCGAACTCGCCTTCGCTCTTGCCGCAACCGCGCATGTCGAAGCGCAGCGTCACGTAGCCGAACTCGCTCAAGACCCGCGTCGGTCCCAAGACGTTCGCGCTTTCGCTGTTCGAGCCGAAGCCGTGCAGCACCAGAAAGGCGGCGCGGCGCTCCGCCGGCCGCAAGCCCTCGGGCACCCCCAAGACGCCATGCAGGCGCAAGCCCGCCGATTGAAAACTGACGACTTCTTCTTTCATGCAAGGGTCTTTCGCGGTGAGACAGCTTGACCGGCCTTATTCCGGCTCGGCCTTCGTGATGTCGAAGGTGCGCACGCCCTCGAGCCGGTCCGGCAACTGCAACACCTGCGGGTTGGCAAGCGTGCGCTGCGCATTGGCATAACCGGTCGACCAGTGCTCCTCCATGGTGCGGCGGGAAAATTCAAAATCCTTGGCGATGCCTTCGTAGCGTTTGGCGCGATAGATCATGTGCACGATATTGCAGACCTTGTCATCGGCCTCCTGCGCAAGGAGCTTGGCCTCGTCGCAGTCCCTGAGCTCCGGCGGCAGCCGCTCGAGCAGGCGGGCGCAGGCGATGCGGAGCTTTTGCGCACGCTTGTATTGGTCGGTCGCCGCCCGGTTGCGGCTCGAATAGACGATTTCCTTGCGGCGGACTTCGACCTCGACCAGGTCTTTCGGCGGCGTGCCGCGCGCGCTCCAGAGATCGACCTGAAATGCCAGCGTGTCCTGGCGCGGCCGGCTGTCGAGCACCCATTGCAGCGGGGTGTTGGAGACCAAGCCGCCGTCCCAGAAATAGCGCCCGTCGATCTCGGTTGCCGGAAAGCCCGGCGGCAGCGAGCCGCTCGCCACGACGTGATCGAGGCCGATCTCGTGCGTAGCGGTATCGAAATAAGTGAAGTTACCGCTCGCTATATCGACGGCGCCGACGCTGAAACGCATCGCGCCGCTATTGATGCGGTCGAAATCGACCAGCCGTTCAAGCGTCGGACGCAATGGCGAATTGTCGTAGTAGCTCGCTTTGGTCGCCCTGCCGGGCGGAAACAAAGCCGCCGGCGGCACGCGTGGAAAGAAGAAGTTGGGCGCCCCGAACAGCAGAATATTGAGCGCGCGTACCTGATTGACGACCTCACGGCCCAAGTCGCCGTGCGTTTCGATGGGACGGAGATAAGGAATTCCGAGCGGTGACGCGCTGACCGTCTCCCAGAACTTGCGCAAGCGTTCGACCCGTTTTTCCGGCGGATTGCCGGCGATGATCGCCGAGTTGATCGCGCCGATGGAAATGCCGGCGACCCAGTCGGGATGCAGGTTGGCTTCGGCAAGCGCTTGGTAGACGCCGGCCTGATAGGCGCCGAGCGCGCCACCGCCCTGCAACAGCAGCGCAATCTGTTGAAACGGCGTGCAATTCTGCGCCGAGGATGGTTTGGCGCGAACCGCCGGCGATGATGGCGCTGGGCCGGTTTCGTTCATGGCCGCGATCTTAGCACGCGCGGATGACAGACCGTCAGTGCTTGTGCGCGGCGTCGTTGGCAGCCGGCCAGCGCTCATGCGTCAGCGGCACGACGAGCTTCACCGCAAGACCCTTCTTCGAGAAGGTGCGGGTCACCTCGCCGTTGAGCTGGCGCTCGATGACAAGATCGATGAGCCGCGAGCCGAAGCCGGACTTGCGCGGGCGGCGCGCCGGCGGGCCGTTCTTCTCCACCCAATCGAGCATGAGCGTCATGCCGCGCTGGGTGCGGTCAACCGTCCAGCGCAGCTCGAGTTGGCCCTTGGAGCGCGACAGGCTGCCATGCTTGATGGCGTTGGCGGCGAGCTCGTGCAGCGCCGCGCTGAGGTTGAACACCGGGTCGGGTTCGAGGTCGATATTGGGGCCTTCGAGCGCCGCCCGGTCGATATAGGGCCCGAGCACGACATTGAGCAGATCCACGATCGGGATCGATTGCCAGCCGCCTTCGGTGATCAGCCGGTGCGCATTGGCCATGGCAAGCACGCGCGCCTGATATTTGCTGGCGAGATCGGCAATGCTTTTCGAGGTCCGCGCCGTCTGCGAGAACAGGGCCAACAGCTGCGAGAACAGATTGCCGGAGCGATGGCGCATGTCGCGGATCATCAGCTCGTGGCGTTGCTCGAGCTGGCGGCGCTGAATGGCGCCGGCCAGCAGATTGCCGGCCGCGGCCAGGAACGCGCTTTCCTGCGCGCTGAAACGCCGCTTGGCGACGGTGCAGACGCCGAGAATGCCATAGGCGCGGCCGTCGCGGCCGGCGATGGTCACGTTCATGCCGCTTGCGCAAGCGTGGTCATTCACGTAGCTCGGCACCTCGAAACGGTTTTCGCCGATGAATTCCTCGATGACGACGGGTACGCCGGAATCCAAGGTGAAGCGCGCGTAGCTGTTCGGCTCGCTTCCCGTCAAAATCGTGCCGACCAGGTCGCCGTGCCAGCCGAAGCCGGCGCGCAGCATCAGCTCGCCGCCGCCCGGCAACAGCTCGAGAATCTTGACGAAGTCGACCGCCAGCGTCAGCGCCACCGTGCTGACCGCATCGTTGAGAAGCCGCTCCAGATCGGGCTCGACGAGCGCGCGTTCGCCGAGCTGCGCCAGCGCTTCCTGCTGCCTGGCCCGACGGCGCAACTCGTTTTCCAGATTGGCAATGTCTTCCGGGTGCTCGAGCGCCGTCTGCTCCGGCACAATTTTTTCGGACTTGTTTTTATCAGGCATGTCCATGCCTTCACACTTTTCGATTTATGGCCAATGCGTGAAGATCGCGATTGGTTGCAATAAAGCGGAGCGGCCGGAACCCGATTGTACCGGATTCCAGCCGCTCAAGGAAATTTCTGCCGAAAGCGTCTGCCCGCGTACCGGGCCGGCTTAATAGACACCTGCAGCGCGGAACCCGGGCGACGAAGCGGCCGGCGACATCTGGGCGACGTCGCGACGACTGGCATCGCCATCGCCGCCGATCGCGGCCTGGCGCTGATCGTTCGGCAGCACGATCACTTTGGTGCCGATGCCGACCCGGCTGTAGAGATCGATCACGTCGGCATTGAGCAGGCGGATGCAGCCGCTCGACATGTGCTTGCCGATCGAGGAGGGATCGTTGGTGCCGTGGATGCGGTAATCGGTATTGCCGAGATACATCGCGCGGGCGCCGAGCGGATTGCCGGGACCGCCGGCGACGAAGCGCGGCAGATACGGCTGCCGGGCGACCATCTCGACCGGCGGAATCCAGTCCGGCCATTCGGCTTTGCGCACGATCCGTTCGGTGCCGGACCAGGTGAAGCCCTGGCGGCCGACGCCGATGCCGTAGCGCAGCGCTTTGCCGCCGCCGAGCGTCAGATAGAGGTAAGTGTGCGCGGTATCGATGATAATTGTGCCGGCCGGCTCGTTGCTCGCATACGACACTACCTGCCGCTGCAGCGAAGCCGAAAGGTCGGCGTCGTCGCCGGTTTGCTCGGGCTGCGACGCATATTGCGGCGAAGCCGGGTATTGCGGCGAAGCCGGAAAGAACTGCGCCGCGGCGGGCGCGACGGGGAGCACCAGCGCGCCGGCGATCAGCGCCGCAGAAAGGATTGCTGTTCGTCTATTTGTCCAAATTGCCCGCATGGCACACTCCCGTGACGAATGCCGCTCTCGATCGCAACAAGTTCCGGCGCAGCGTAAAGTTCCGCGATCCGCGCCAAACAAACACCAAACAAACAAAAAAACGCCTACATCCGCCCGGCCACTTTCACGGCATCGCGCAAAGCGGCGTTAACTCTGTTTCTGATGAGACGCGCGGCGAACCCAAATGGTTCAGCGTCCGGATGGAAAGGCCGCGGCATCATGCGCGGGATTCGCTCGCGCGATCCGGAGCGCGCCGACGCCTTTATCGCGAACTATGACAGGCAGCGGCCGTAGACATAGGCGAGCCGAGGCGACGCCACCGGAGAGAACGCCGGCTCGCAACCGAACGGAATCTTGCGCGGCAACTGCGCGCGCGCGAGCGAATCGAAGTCGGTTTTCCAGGCCGACGGGTCGAGCGCGTCATGCATCGGCAGCCGGTCGCCCTTAAGCTCGCGATTCACAGTGAAGCCCGGCGCGCTCGGCACGTAGCCCGCGCCGGCGCTCGGCCCGGCGCTGAGAAACGGCAGGACACCGAGGAGACATACCCCCAGCGCCGTCACGCCGAGCGCGCCCGCGATGCGAACAAAAAACTTGGCCATCGGACTTCTCCGCACCACCGCACCGGTCGCCGTGCCGACCGATCGGACACACGAAAAGCCCCCAAGCCGATCACACCGCCTACTCAACCCGCGTCGCCGCGCCGCGTTCCGTCAGCTTCGCCCTGTCACTCAGTCGTGATGACGGGGCGGGAGGTTCATCTCGGCCGAGCGACCGCGGGGCGGGAAATCTCGAGACGCGCTGCGACAAGGGTGCGACGAAGGGAACAAACGTCAAGGTCGACGCTTGTCATGGCGGACGGCCATTCTTTCCCCCCTCCCCCCGTGCTTGGCCGGCCAAATTGGGCGCAGCCGATATGCCGATCGGCTGCGCCCTAATATTTTAGTTCCGTCATTCCGGATCGCCGCCAACGGGCCCGCGCGAAGTCGCGCGGCCCGATGACAGGCTCCGCGGCGAGTCCGGAATTCATAGCCCCCGGCGGAGCAAAACTCGCCCCGACAGTGCCTATAAATTCCGGGCCCTTCGCTGACGCCCGGCCTCGGAATGACGGCTTCGGAGATTTACAGCGTCGCCTGGCGTTCGGCCGGCTTGCGCTCGCGTTGCCGCGCCTTGCGCCCGAAGAACAGCGCCTGGCTGATCACGGCGGACACCACGGCGACCTGGAACGGCTTGGCGATCAGGAAGGCCGGTTCCGGCCGCTGTCCGGTCAGGAAGCGCTCCGGATAGGCGGTGATGAAGATGACCGGCACTTCGAAGGAGCCGAGCAATTCGTTGACCGCATCAAGCCCGGAACTGCCGTCGGCGAGCTGGATGTCGGCGAGAATAAGTCCCGGCTGCTTCTGCTTCGCCAGCGCCAGCGCTTCGCTGTGGGTGCGGGCGATGCCGATGACGTTATGCCCGAGGCTTTCGACCAGCGCCTCGATGTCCATGGCGATGAAGGTCTCGTCCTCGATGATCAAGACATCGGTCGCGATCTCGGCGGCGAGCTCGCGGCCGGATTCCTCGACCAGCGCGCGGAGCGTCTGCAGATCGCAATCGAGCACCTCGGCGGCGTCTTCTTCCGAGAAGCCTTCGAGCGCCACCAGGAGAAAGGCCTGCCGCGGCCGGGGCGTGATCTGGGTCAGATGCTGCTCCGGCGGCATGATGACCTCGCCGGCCTCGGCCTTGCCGTTCACCGCCACCGAGTTCCAGATCTTGGTGAACAGCCGGTACAGCGCGACCCGCGCATTGGTGCCGGATTCGAGGATTTTCGGGCTGGCAATCAGGGATTCCACGGTGGCGACGACATAGGCGTCACCTGAGGCCTGGCTGCCGGTCAGGGCGCGCGCATAGCGGCGCAGCGACGGCAAGTGCTGGAGTACGGCTTGCGAGGTGGACAATGCACCCTCCCCTTCCATAGTGCTGAGGTTACTGGCAAAAACGCCGCAGCGCAAAAAAAGTTCCAATTCGATTTTCGGCGCGGAACTATGGGGCCTGTCAGTGCGTTAGCGCACGTTGATTGGGCCCCCAGGGACGGGTTCGGCAATGGGTGATCGGGGAAAAGACGACACAATGAAGCACCGCAAAACCAACCTTGAACCGTTGGAGCCGGTCGCGGAGAAGCCGGAGAATCAGGATCCGATGGCCAGGCCAGCCGCCACTCCCCACAAACCCGAAGCACGTCTGGGCCGGGAAGTTCAGGCGCGGATCGGCCAGCAGCTGCGCGCCATGTACAACGACGTCGTCAATCAGGGCGTGCCGCCGCACCTCGCCGATCTGGTTCGCCGGCTAAGCGACCAAGACCAGGATTGATGGTGGACCAGGCAGCAATGAAGCTCGACCCCGCGATACGCGACCAAGTCCTCGCCACCGTGCCGAGCCTGCGCGCGTTTGCGATCTCGCTGTGCGGCAATATCGACCGCGCCGACGATCTGGTGCAGGAGACGCTGTTGCGGGCGCTGGCGCATATCGATTCATTCGAACCCGGCACCAACATGCCGGCATGGCTGTTCACCATTTTGCGCAACCTGTTCCGCTCGGAATACCGCAAGCGGCGGCGCGAGGTGGAGGACGCCGAGGGCCGTTATGCCGAGACGCTCAAATCGCATCCCGAGCAGACCGGGCGGGTGGAATTCGAGGAATTCCGCGCAGCGCTGGCGAAACTGCCGGCCGATCAGCGCGAGGCGCTGATCCTGGTCGGCGCGTCCGGCTTCTCCTACGACGACGCCGCGGCGATCTGCGGCTGCGCGGTCGGCACCATCAAGAGCCGCGTCAATCGCGCGCGGACCCGGCTTGCCGATCTCCTGGCGATCGACGGCGTCGACGACTTCGGCCCCGACCGCGCCACCCGCGCCGTGCTCGCCGGCGGCGGACGGAGCTAGGCGCTAGGCGGTGGTACTCATAATTCCGGCTCAATGTCCGCTTCGTCCCGAAGCAACCGAATGGTGCGTCGCCGCGAAATGACGCGATGGGCCATAGCACAAAGTCGCTGCGCTCCAGCCCGCTGCGCGGGGTCAGGAGCCGATAGGCCGGTAGCCGGCCGAGAGAGCCAATAGCAGTTGGAGAGCCCCGTCCTGACAATCGAGGCGTCGTCAACCTCACTCAGGATGGAGCTCCCCATGAACGAGACCAACTCTGTCAGTCCGCTGCGCCAGCGTATGATCGAAGATATGGCTGCGCGCAAACTCAACCCGCACACGCAGCGCAGCCACGTCTACAGTTGCAAGCGGTTCGCCGCCTGGCTCAAACGCTCGCCCGATACGGCGACGCCCGACGAGGTACGGCGATTTCAGCTGTATCTCATCGAGAGCGGGGCGAGCATCTGTAACCGCAATCGGATCATGACCGGCGTGCGCTTTCTGTTCCGCGTCACGCTGCGTCGGCACGATCTGGCGGCCGAGGTCTGGCACCTCAAGGAGCCGCAGAAGTTGCCGCCGGTGCTGAGCCCAGAGGAGGTCAAGCGCATTCTCGCCATGGCGACGAGCCTGAAGGCGCGAGCGATGCTGACGCTTGCCTATGGTTGCGGGCTGCGGGCCGGCGAGGTGGTGCGGCTGCGGGCGGGCGACATCGACAGCGAGCAGAGGATCATCCGCATCGTGCAGTCGAAGGGCCGCAAGGACCGGCACGTGATGCTGCCGGCGGAGGTCCTCGAGCTGTTGCGGCAATGGTGGAAGGCGCGCCCGACCGAGCAAGACGCCGGCATTGCGCCGGAACAACGCTGGCTGTTTCCCGGTCGCGATGAGCATCGGCCTCTGACCACACGCCAGTTCAGCCGGCTGTTTAAGGAGGCGGCGAAAGCGGCGGGGCTGCGCAAAACGCTGTCTCTTCATTCGCTTCGCCATTCCTTCGCAACCCATCTGCTCGAGAACGGCAAAGACATTCGGGTGATACAGGCGTTGCTTGGACACGACAAGCTCGAGACGACGGCGCGTTACACGCGCGTGGCCACCGGCATGATCGCGGCCGTCGAGAGCCCGCTCACGCAACTGTCGCAGCCGCAGCGGAAAATGCGGAGCCGCAAGGACAAGTCGAATGAAGGACCGCCGGCGTAACGCCGTCGGTTGTGGTTCGACCAGCGCTGGAGGTCGCGGACATCTTCCGCGACCACGGCTCCGCTTGGCGTTCGGCTAACGCGGGGCATGTGAGCCTCGACCAGATGAAGGTGATGAGTGCGATCGAGCGCTGCCGCACAGCAGCACTCGGGGGTCATGTCTCGCGTTGCGAGAACGGTGCGTGTGCTTACACCGTCGTCAGCTACAACAGTTGCCGCAATCGCCACTGCCCCAAGTGCCAGGGCGCGGCGGCACAGAAATGGCTCGCCGCGCGCGAAGCCGAGTTGCTGCCCGTCAGCTACTTCCATGTTGTCTACACGCTGCCCAGTCAACTGCGCGATGTCGCTTATCAGAACAAGCGCGTCATCTATGACCTGCTCATGAAGGCGGCGGCCGAAACCACGCTCGCCATCGCCGCCGATCCAAAGCGCCTCGGCGCGCGGATTGGCATTACAGCCGTGCTCCACACATGGGGATCGGCGATGACGCATCATCCGCACGTGCACATGATCGTGCCAGGCGGAGGGCTCTCGCTCGATGACGCGCGATGGGTCGCGGCGCGCGCCAACTTCCTCGTCCATGTCAACGTGCTGGCGCGCCTGTTCCGCGGCAAGATGCTGGCGATGCTCATGGATGCGCACCGCGCCGGCCAATTGAAGTTCTTCAATACCCAGGCCGGTCTCGCCGACAAGCGCACGTTCAAGCGCTTCGTCGCTCCGCTGCGTCGGATCAAGTGGGTGGTCTACTGCAAGGCGCCGTTCGCGGGACCCAGGCAGGTGCTGCGCTATCTGTCGCGCTACACCCATCGCGTTGCCATCTCGAACCGTCGGCTGGTCGCTGCTGATGATGGCGGTGTGTCATTCCGCTGGAAGGACTATCGCATCGAAGGGCCTGGCCGCTGGAAAACCATGACCCTCGCACCGCACGAGTTTATCCGCCGGTTCCTCATCCACGTGTTACCGAAAGGCTTCCATCGCATCCGCCACTACGGGCTGTTCGCCAACGGCAACCGAGCCGAGAGCATCGCCAAGGCGCGTGAACTGCTCGCCGTCGCGACACCGCAGACTGAACCAGAGGCCGCTTCAACGCAGCAGTCCGATCAGCCCCGCGTGCACCCGCGCCCATGTCCCTGCTGCGGTGGCCGCATGATCGTCATCGAGGTCTTTGCACGCGGCGGGGCGCCCAGGCACAAGCCATCAATCGACACCTCATGAACTCGCCACTGATGCCAGATCAGACTGACGCACATCGCTGGCCCTTCGCCGGCAGCGCCGCCGCTCGGGCCGCAGACACCAAATGGCGTCTGTTGCATCTGCTCAACCCATCAGTCTGCGCCGCAAACCGTCGCCGTCTCATGCCAAGTGGTCGCAAAAACCCTTGTGCGCCAGCTTCCGGTCTCACCTGCGCCGCACAATCACCGGGCCGCACCGCGCGCGCCCGGTCTCAATCCCCATAGCGCCCGCCGCACCACCTGCAATCTCCTCCCGCGACTTCGTGCCTTGGCGCTTCTCGGACGCCGGCCGCACACACCCGCGGCTTGGTCTTCACTCCGGCGTCCGAGAAACCTGCACAATAAGCGACCACTGTACGCTTGGCACTGTACGCCTGGATTGAAAATGAAATTGGCGCTGGGCGTCTAGGAAATGTGCAAAATTGAACTGCTAATTTCACGGCCGATAGGTATTTTTACCAGTGTTCCTGCCGCTCAGGTAAGTCATAGGTACTCCTGCCGCCTAAGGTCGAAGCATGTTCCGCATCGCTGCCTTGGAGTTCATTGAGAATTTGGAACGTTGCTCAAGGCCTGCCGCCATTCTGGATACCATGAGGCGAGCCCTGCAGGACTTCTGCATTGATATTTTTTGTCTGAACGGATTCACTAATCTCGGACAGCGGTTTGACGAAGTAGTGCTGGCAAGTCGTGTGCCGCCGGGGTGGATGGAGTTGTATAATCAAGAAAACTACGTCGAACACGACCCCTCTCAGCGGCACGCTAGACGAACGGTCCACCCTTACGAGTGGAAGAATGCTCCGTATGACTGCGACCGCGAGCCGAAAGTACGCGAGTTTATTCAGCGCGCGAGTGACTTCAAGATTTATAACGGCCTAGTAGTGCCGATCCCCAGTCCTTTTGGGTGTGTTGGCCAAGTCTTTATGGGAGGTCACAACCCGCGACTTCCGATGCGTGACAAGCCGACTTTGCATCTGATGGCTCTCTATGCATTTGATCGCGTTGAACGGCTTGCCGGCCATCGTACGCGCATCTCAACACTCACGACCCGCGAGAAAGAGATATTGACATGGGCCGCCATGGGAAAAACTGCCTGGGAAGTCGGCGAAATTTTGCACATATCTAAGCGAACGGTTGACGCTCATCTTCAAGCGGCCGCTCAGAAGCTACGAACACTTAACAAAACGCAGACTGTGGCGGTTGCGCTGCGCGACAAGCTGATATCGCTATAGAATCGGCACGTCGATCCTTGTCGACGAACGCGCGGTTCCGCCACTAGGAAATAACCGCAGCTTCTTTTCCAATCATAACGTCCGATTTCGGTTTGGGTCAGGAACGTCGGATTTGGGCTTTGATCGGCACTTCCGCTGTTACCCAGAAGGCCGACATTTGCTTGCGCTGCAATATCTGACCGAACGGGCCAAACTCAGACATCTAACGGCGATGACCGCGAGCGACCCGGTGCAGAAGCCCGATCCGGGTTTCGGTCAGGCCTTCGCTGGTGATGCCGTAGAAGATCGGCAACAGAAGAAAGATTGAGAGAGCGAGCTTCGGCGAATAGGCCCAACCGATTAGGCCTGCCAGCGCGTAGAGCACTATTCCGATCACCGCGCGATGGCGCTCGCGGGGAAAGTATGTCGGCTCGACAAAGTGTTCCTGCAGGTACGGATGAATCGCGAGAATGTGGAACAACACAAGCCACGAGAGACACATGAGGCCGCCGACGGCGGCGTAAATCTCGACGGCAATAATAGCGTCCGTACCGTTGCCGCGCTGAAGCGCTGCCGATAGCAGCGCGGTTGGAAATGGGATCAGCGCAGACGTCAGCAGAAGAAACAGGTTTGCCAGATGCAGGCCGCGGTCGCACTGTCGCACGCGTGAAAACACGGCGCGGTGATTGAGCCAGATGATGCCGACATAACAGAACGAGGCGAGGAAGGCTACGTAGTTCGGCCACTGCGCCAGGAGTCGTTCCCACAGGTGTCCCGGCTCATAATCCGGCCGCACTATGTCGAACACGAGTAGCGTGATGGTGATCGCGAAGACGCCGTCACTGAATGCTTCGAGTCTGTCGGTATCCGACAGGCGCACGTTTTCCGGGAGAGCCGTGGTGCGGATCGTAGCGCCGCCGCTGTGTTCCGGCGCGACCTGTGCCGTGGTTTGCCTGTCCTTCGTCATCGTCAAAACCCGTGTGCGACAAGGGCCTGACAGCAATATAGTTCAGTTGCAAGTTGCTGGCCCAATTGTCGGAACTCAACTCCGGACATCCAGCGCAAACGTCATGGTTTCGCCGCTGATAGCTCGTACATAGAAAACCGAGTGTGAGTGGCATCCTAAGCGCTAATTCCTGGAGGATGTGCAATGCCCGAACCCACTCGATTACCCGTAATGGCCGACTAGTCATCTCTGCCGCAGACGTGGCGGCCGTTTGAACTCGCGGCCAACCATCTGGCCTTCGTTCAGGCTCGCATCAATACGCGGCTGTGGCTCCGCGTTCATGAGTTCCACACCCTAGTTACATATGTGACGGCAGCCACAGCGCCAGCATCGGAAACGCGATCAGGATCACCAGCCGGAGAAGGTCGGTGACGATGAACGGCAGCACGCCAAGGAAGATCGTCGAGAAGCTCACGTCCTGCACCACGGTCTTGATGACGAATACGTTCATGCCGACCGGCGGATGAATAAGCCCGAGCTCGACCGTCATCACGATGATGACGCCGAACCAGATCGGGTCGAAGCCGAGCTGGGTGATCACCGGAAAAATGATCGGGATGGTCAGGATGATCATGGCGAGCGAGTCCATGAGGCAGCCGAGCACGATGTACATCAGCATGATCAGCGCCAGCACGCCGTAGCGGCCGAGCCCCAGCCCGGTGAGAAATTCGGTGACCTTTTGCGGCGTCTGCGTCACGGTGAGGAAATAGCCGAACAACAGCGCGCCGATCAGCACCGTAAGTACGGCGGCGGCGGTGCGCACCGCCTGCAGCAGCGAACGGCGGATTTCGGTGCGCGACAGCTTGCCGCGCACGACGCCGATGATCAGCGCGCCCGAGGCGCCGACGCCGCCGGCCTCGGTCGGCGTGAACAGTCCGCCATAAAGGCCGCCGATGACGAGGACGAAGAGCAACAGCGTCGCCCAGATGTCGCGCAGGCCGGCGCGGCGCTCGGCCCAGCTGTGCCGCGGCGCCGATGGCAGGAATTTCGGCTTGAGCTTGCCGATCAGCACCACCGTCATCATGTCCATGGCGGCGGCGATCAGCCCCGGAATGATGCCGGCGATGAACAATTTGCCGATGTCCTGCTCGGTGATGATGCCGTAGACGGCGAGCACGGTGGACGGCGGCAGCATGACGCCTAGCGTGCCGCCGGCGGCGATCACGCCGGTGGCGAAGCTTTGCGGATAATCGTAGCGGCGCATCTCCGGATAGGCGACGGTGGCGAAGGTCGCCGCCGTAGCCACCGACGAGCCGGAGATGGCGGCAAAGCCGGCGCAAGCGGCGATGGTGGCGATACCAAGCCCGCCCTTGAAATGGCCGACGAAAGCGTTGGCAGCGCGGAACAGCTCGCGGCTCATCCCGGAATTGGACACAAACGCGCCCATCAGCAAAAACATCGGAATGACGCCGAAGGTGTAGTCGGTCACCGTGCGCATCGAGGTCAGCCCGACGCTTTTGAGCGCCGGCGTGCCGCCGACGAGGTACGAAAAACCGGTGACGCCAACGAGGCCCATCGCCATGCCCACCGGCACGCGCAGCAGCATCAAGGCGAACAGGCTGACAAAGCCGATGATCGCGACGGCGTCGGGACTCACAATTGCCTCATGCGCTGCAACTTCATTCGACCGGCTTGTATTGATATTTGCCGCCGAGCAATTCGGGGTGGAAAATCAGCCGGTAGGTGCGCACCGCGATCAACAGCACCGCCGAGACGTCGCCGATCCAGGCGACCAGGAAGAACGGCCACACCGGCAGCCGCAGATCGAAGGTCAGCACGTTGTCGGCGTAAGTATCGCGGACCTTGTCGAACAACGTATAGGTCTGCACCGTCACCACGAACAACAGCACCAAGGTGGCGAAGACGTCGATGACGCGCTGCATGCGCTCGCCGACATTGGCGTAAATCAGGTCGACGGTGATGTGATTGCCCCGGTACGACGTCGCGGCGATGCCCCAGAAGATCAGAATACCGAGCAGCAGCCGGCCAAAATCGTAGCTGTCGGGAATCTGCACGCTGAAGAAGTAGCGCAGCAGCACCGAGATGAAGATATCCAGCGCGACGACGCCGGCAAAGAACGCGGCGATCAGCTCGATGCCGTCGATGAAGCGGTCCATGGCATTGGGTTTGCGGACCGGCTCGGGCGCAACGACTTCCTCGACATCAACCTCGGCTTCCGACATCGGCGCCTGGTCCACATGGCCGCGGCGGCGAGAAACCCGCCGCCGCGTTCGCTGCCTTCGGCCTGGTCAGAAGCCGGCGTTGTATTGCGCCAGCGAGGCTTGCAGCCCCTTGTAGATGGTGTCGGGATCGCCGCCCGTCTTCTTCACGGCGTCCGCCCATTTCTGCTGGAGCGGTTCGGCCGATTTTTTCCATTCGGCCAACTGCTCGTCGGAAATCTTATAGACCTCGTGGCCGGGCGTCTGCTGCATCTTGGCGAGCCCAGCGTGCTCGAAATCGGCCCACGGATCGGCAAAGCGGGCGGCCCATTCGGACGTACAGTGGGCATCGATGACTTTCTGCTGCGACGGCGACATCGCCGCATAGGTGCTCTTGTTCATGATCCACACGAACATCACCGAGCCGAGCGGCGCGTCCATGTCGTATTTGGTGACCTTGTCGATGCCGAACAGGAACATCGAGCCCCAGGGGAAGGTGACGGCGTCGGCAACGCCCTTGGCCAGAACGTCGCGGACTTCGGGGGCGCTGGCTTCGACATTGGTGCCGCCGAGCTGCGTCACCCAGGCGGCGATGGTGCCTTGAGCGGGCCGCACCTTCATGCCCTTGATGTCGGCCGGCACCACGATCTTCTTTTTGGTGGAGTGCCAATACAGAGGATCGAGCACGAAGGCGAAGCAATAATGCACGTCCTTCATTTCAGTCGCCGCATACTGCCGGTACCAGGCGTCGACCGCGCGGTTGCCGCCCTTGGCCTTGCCGACAAGGAACGGCAGCTCGCCGGCCGCGATGATCGGGAAAC
Organism: uncultured Alphaproteobacteria bacterium; assembly: GCA_963791925.1. Taxonomy (GTDB): domain Bacteria; phylum Pseudomonadota; class Alphaproteobacteria; order Rhizobiales; family Xanthobacteraceae; genus BOG-931. The sequence goes on from CAWBUA010000001.1 coordinate 1,020,782, forward strand.
GTCCGGGTTGATAGCCGGGATTAACGTAAGCGAAATCGGCGATGCCGTCGCGCGCCATGTCGTAATGGTCGAACGCCTTGCCGAGCTGCTGCGACGGATAAATCTGGTATTTGATGGTGCCGTTCGAAGCCTTCTCGATGTCGTCGGCCCAATCCTGGATCGCCTTCTGCAGCGGATGCGACGGCGGCACCCAGTGCGACAGCTTCAGCGTGAAGGTCTTGTCTTGCGCCGAGGCGGCACGACTGCCGAGACCGAGCGCGAGGCCGATGACGGCAAGAGCGCAAAATTTTACAAGGCGCATCCGAACGTCCCCCTATGTCGCCGCATTGCCTGGCGGCGTTTGTTGCAAAGCGAACCGTCGCATTAAATCGCACAAAAGGCCCGCTGTAAAAGCAATTTCAACGCGATCTCTAAAATTGTCGGCAACCGTTTGGCGGTCGCTACACGCTGATTTCGTTCCATCGCCGCGCCGGCCGCCGCCTTAACCGGATGGCAGCGGCGGCGGCGTTAAGGCGTCCCCCGAACAACAAGCCGGAAGAGAGCGCGAGCGCGCGCCAGCCGGCGTTCAGGGGCGTCAAATGTTGGCTCGCGTCGCGGCATTCTGCCTGGCCGCATCGATAGTCGTGTGGCCGGCGGTCGCCGGCGGCGACACCGACACGTTCTGGAGCAGCCCATCGGCGGCTGTGCTCGCCGCGGCTGCGGCGGCGCCCGCTCCGCAAGCCACGCCGTCTCGCGGTGCGGAAGCGGCGCCTGCTGCCGCGGCAACCCTCGCTGCAGAATCGACGCCCGCCGCCGCGGCGACAACGCCCGTTGCTCCGGTGCAAGAACCGGTCGTCACCGGCGCGATCAAACCGGTTGAAGGCGTTAGTGACAGGGCCGCAACTCCGATCGAGACGCAAGCAGCCATCGACGTGCCGCAACAAACCGCGGCGCTCGATCCGGCAAAGCCCGCCCCGCCGACGCCGCCAGTCGCGGAGCCGTTCGGCCTTGCCGTGACTGCGGTCTGGTTCGGAAAAATCTTGTCGAACTGGAGCGGTGCCGAAGCCGGCATTCGCGCCGACGACGAAACGCTGCGCCGCTGCCGCGACGACGCGCAGCATTGCCCGCAGGCGGCACGGAAATTTCTAGCCATCGTCGCGCAAGGCCGGGCAGAGACCGGCCGTGCCCGCATCGGCATCATCAACCGCGCCATCAACATGGCGATCGAGCCGATGAGCGACATGGCGCAATGGGGCGTGCCCGACCGCTGGAGCCCGCCGCTCGAGACCTTCGCCACCGGACGCGGCGACTGCGAAGACTACGCCATTGCCAAATATGCCGCGCTGACGGCGGCCGGCATTCCTCCGCAGGACGTCAAGCTGATCATCGTGCGCAACTTGGCCGCCAATGAAGATCACGCCGTCGTCGCCGTTCGCGACGGCGGCGCTTGGACCATCCTCGACAATCGCTGGCTGACGCTGGTCAAGGACGTCGAGATGGCGAAGGTCATTCCGGAATTCGTGCTTGACGCCGGCGGCGTGCGCGAATTCGTGCCGCCGACGATCACAGTGGCGCAACGCGCGGCGAGCCCGGCCTCGACCGGCTTCTAAAAACCCACTATTTCGTCTCGGCTTCGTAGACGCCGTCCCAGTCCGGGCCGGGCGGTTCGGCGCGATAGGCGGCGATGCGCTCCTCGTACATGTCGTAGAGACCGTCGGCATCGAAGCCGTCGGCGGCCTTGCGGCAGCGCGCGATCAGATCGAACGCCTCGTCCCATTGCTGCTTGCGGAAAGCCGCCAGCATCTGCGCGTTGAGTTCGCGCAGCTTCCGGCAGCGCGGATCCTGCTCGACCTCGGCGCGGCCGAGCACCGCAAACACCGCCTCGGGCTGTGTCTTGCCCTTCACCTGGATCAGATCGATCTCCATGGTGGCAAATTTCTGCTTGGCCCCTTCCGCGGTGCGCGCGCCGATCACCAGCGGCAGGCGATAATCCTTGGTGCGGGCTTCGAGCCGCGAAGCAAAGTTCACGGTGTCGCCGAGCACCGAATAGTTGAAGCGAAAATCCGACCCCATATTGCCGACCACGCACGGCCCGGTATTGAGCCCGACGCCGATGCGCAGCGGCATATAGATGCCGCCATTGGCCTTGGCCTCGCGCTCGAGCTCGGCGTTGAGCGCCACGGCGCGCGCCTGCATTTCCAGCGCCGCGTCGCAGGCATTGGCTTCCTGCTCGGGATCGTCGACCGGGGCGTTCCAGAACGCCATGATGGCGTCGCCGATATACTTGTCGATCGTGCCTTTGCGCTCGATGATGGCGTTGGTCAGCGGCGTGAGAAAGCGGTTCATCAGCCGGGTCAGCCCCTGCGGGTCGTCCTTGTAATGCTCCGAGATGGTGGTGAAGCCGCGCACGTCGGAAAACAGAATGGTCATGCGCCGCTCCTCGCCGCCGAGCACGAGCTTTTCCGGCGAACTCGCCAGCTGCTCGACCATGTGCGGCGAGAGGTAGTAGCCGAACGCGGAGCGGATCTGCTGGCGCTGCTTCTGCTCGCGGAAATAATTGACGAAGGTCAGTACCAGATAGATCAGCCAGCTCGAAATCAGCGGGTAGGTGAAATCGATCAGTAAATTGTGCGCGACGAACAGATAGAGCGACAGACCGATCAGGCCGGCGAACAGCAATGCGCCGAGCAGCATCACGACCAAGGCCGACAGCATCGGCGCGGCGGCGATGATGGCGAGCCCGATCAGGACCGCCACCGTGAGCTCGGCGCCGATGGCGTAGTTCGGGTGCACCAGCAGCGACTTGGTCAGCACGCTTTCGAGGACCTGGGCGTGCACTTCGACGCCCGGCATCACCGCTTCGACCGGCGTCGTCTTGAGGTCGAGGAGGCCGGCCGCGGAGGTGCCGATCAGAACGAGCTTGTTGCGGAACCGATCCGCGGGAACATTGCCCTGCAGCACGTCCTTGGCCGAGACGTAACGGGCCGGATCGGTCCTGTTGAAATGCGCCCATAATTGACCGTGCTCGTCGGTCGGCACGACGAGGCCGGGCACCGCGACCGACTGCACCCCGGCATTGTCGGCGCGAACCAGGATGGCGCTGGCATGGGTGACGACGCGCAGCATTTCCATGGTCAACGACGGCACCAGCGCGCCTTGCGCCTCCATGATCACCGGCACGCGGCGGATGATGCCATCGTGCTCGGGATCGATCGAGAACAGGCCGCGGCCGGCCGCGGCTTCTTCGATCGCCGGCACGTTGCGCAACAGGCCGGGAAAGGTCACAAGGCGCGACACCGGATCGGGCCCCAGCACGGCAAAGCCGGTTTGCAAAGCAGCTTCCCCCGGCGGCCGCGGCGTCGGCATTGCCGTGCCCACTTCGCCGACGACGACGCGCGAATGTTTGATCGCATCGGCCAGCACGGCATCGTTGCTCGGCAGGCTGTCGAGCTTGGCGCGGGTATCGGCGTCGATGCCGCGAAAGCTCTGCGCGGCGACCGCGGGCGACATGCGGTCGGGCTCGGCAAAGATGACGTCGAAGCCGATGGCCAGCGCGCCGAGCTGGGTGAGGCGGTTGACGAGATCGGCCACGGTGGTGCGCGGCCACGGCCATTGCCCGATCGCTTTGAGGCTCGCCTCGTCGATATCGACGATGACGACCGGATAGCCCTTTTGCACCCGCGGCCAAAGCACCTGGAAAAAGTCGAAGGTCCGCAGCCGCAGTTCCTCGAGCGGCCGCGGGTCGGCCAGCCGCAGCGGAATGAGGGCGAACAAGAGCAGGAGGCAAACCGCGCGCGCCACCCCGAACCGGCGCGCCCAGCCGGCAATTCTGTTCATGACCTTGAAGGTCCCCGCAACACGCGGCGCATTCTAGCGGTATCCGGCACGGCGCGGGAGGAGGACACGACGTTCATTTTTCGCGGAACGACCGCATCAGCTGATCGTGCAGCGGCTTGAGCAGATAGGCCAGCATCGTGCGCTCGCCGGTCTCGATATAGGCTTCGACCGGCATGCCCGGCGTCAGCTTGACGTCGCCGAGCCGCTTGATCTCGTCGTTGCTCATGGCGATGCGAACCGAATAATAGGTCCGGCCGGTGCGCTGATCGGTGGTGGTATCGGCGCCGATCCGCAGCACGGTGCCGTTGATCTCGGGCGTGGTGCGCACATTGAACGAGCTGAAACGCAGCAGCACGGGCTGATCGACCTGGATGTCGTCGATATCCTTGGGGTCGACGTGGACCTCGACTTGCAGCTTGTCGTCCTCGGGCACGATCATCATGATCGGCTCGCCCGCGGTGATGACGCCGCCGACGGTATTGGCGGTCGACTGGAACACGATGCCGTCTTGCGGCGCGCGGATGTCGGTGCGCTTGAGCTGATCCTCGGCGGTGACTTTGCGCTCGACATATTCGCCGATCTTGCTGTCGATCTCGCGCAGCTCCTTGGCGACGTCGCTGGCGAGATCCTGATCGACCTGGATGATTTGCAGCTGCGTCTCGGCGATCTTGCCCTTGGCCTCGGCGATCTGGGCGACAATCTGGCCGCGCGAGCCTTCGAGCTGCGCTTCGTCGCGTTCGAGCGAGGTCAGCCGATTGAGCTGGACCAGGTTCTTGGCGTAGAGATCGCGCACACCCTTTAGTTCCTGGTCGATCAGCGCGATTTCCTTGTCCTTGGCGTCCTGCTGCGCGATCAATCCGACGATCTCCTGCTGCAGCTGGGTGATGCGTTCCTGCAGCTGCTTCTTCTGCCCGGCGCGATCCTGGCGGCGCAATTCGAACAGCTTGCGTTCGCTGGCCAGCGCCTCGGCGACGTCAGGATTGTCGAGATGGCTGGCAAACTGCTTCGGCACCGCGACCGAGTCGTCGCCGTCGCGCTCGGCAGCGAGCCGCGCCTTGCGGGCATAAAGCTCGGTGAGGCCCTTGTTGACGATGGCCAGATTGGCGCGCGTTACCGTTTCATCAAGCTGGAGGAGAATCTGTCCCGCCTTCACGTGGTCGCCGTCATGGACGTATAATTTGCCGACCACGCCGCCGGTCGGGTGCTGCACTTTCTTGATGTTGGAATCGACGACGACCGAGCCTTCGGCGATGAGCGCGCCGGAGATTTCGGCGGTCGAGGCCCAGCCGCCCAGTCCGAACGCGAGGACGCCGACCAGCACGCTGCCGGCAATGATGTGGCGGCGGATCAATTCGTTGGCGCTGTGCGCCGGCCCGGCATCGCCGAAGGCCCAACGCAGTCCGGCCTTGACGGCGCCGGCCGCCTTGCCAACCGGACCGATCGCCCGGAACCGGCCGGGATCGGCGCCGTGGTTATGGGCGCCGTGGCCATGCTTGCCGCTGCCGCTCATCCTGCGCCTCCTTGTTCCGCGATTTTCAACGCCCGCGGCGCCGCGCTCGGCGGCGTCAAGCGCGACAGGATTTCCTCTTTCGGCCCGAATTGCTGCTGGCGGCCCTTGCCCATGATGAGAATATAGTCGACCCCCGCGATCGCGCTCGGGCGATGCGCCACCACCACGGCGATGCCGCCCCGCGCGCGCAGGCCGAGGATGGCGCGGGTGAGCGCTTCGTCGCCTTCGGCATCGAGGTTGGAATTGGGCTCGTCGAGCACGACCAGGAACGGATCGCGATAGAGCGCCCGCGCCAGCGCGATACGCTGCGCCTGGCCGGCGGACAGCGCGCTGCCCTGTTCGCCGATCGTGGTCTCATAGCCGTCGGGAAGATTGATAATGAGGTCGTGGACGCCGGCGGCGTGGGCCGCGGCGATGACGGCGTCGGCATCCGGCGGATCCTCGAACCTGGCGATGTTCTGCGCCACCGTGCCGTTGAACAATTCGACGTCCTGCGGCACGTAGCCGACGTGGCGGCCGAGCGCCTCGGGCGACCACTGGTCGAGCGTCGCGCCGTCGAGCCGCACCGAACCGCGCAGCGGCGTCCACACGCCGACCAGCATGCGCGCCAGCGAGGATTTTCCCGACGCCGTCGGGCCGATCACGCCGAGCGCCTTGCCTGCGGTCAGCGTGAAATTGACGTCCTGGCAGACGACCCGTTGATGACCGGGCGGCGCCACGGCCGCGTTCTGCACCACCAGCGTGCGCGCCGGCGGCTTCAGCGGCATCGGATCGTTCACCGGCGGCAAATGACCGAGCAATCGCGACAGCCGCTGCCAGCTCTGCCGCGCCCCGACAAAGCCGCGCCAATTGGCGATCGCCAGGTCCACCGGGGCGAGCGCGCGGGCGCCGAGAATGGAGGCGGCGATCATGATGCCGGGCGTCGATTCTTGATTGATCACGAGCCAGGCGCCGACCGCCAAAATCGCGGACTGCAGCAGCATCCGCAGCACCTTGGAGAACGCGCCGAGGCCGCCGCCGACGTCGCTGGCGCGGCCGCTCGACGCCACAAAGTTGTGATTGAGATCGCGCCAATGCTTGGAAATGCGGCCGGCCATGCCCATCGCCGCGATCGCCTCGGCGTTGCGGCGGCTCGCCTCCAGGAGCGCATTGCGCGCCACCGCAAATTGGGCGGCGCTGCGGGTCGGGCGGCGGGTTTTAATCTCGGTCACCACCGCCAGCGTGACGAGGATGATGGCGCCGGCGAGAGCAGTCAATCCGAGAAGGAAATGGAATAGAAAACAGACCGCGAGATAGACCGGCATCCACGGCAGGTCGAAGAAGGCGATGGGCCCGCTGCCGGAGAGGAAGCCGCGCACCGTATCGAGGTCGCGGATCGGCTGTGTGCCGTCACCCTTGGCGCCCGCCTTGAGCGGTAGCCGCACGATCGCGTCGTAAATGCGAAGACTCATGGTTTCGTCGAGACTATGCCCGATGCGCACCAGGATGCGGCTTCTGATCATGTCGATCAGGCCCTGCGCGGCGTACAACCCGGCAACCAGGATCAACAACCCGATCAGTGTCGGCACACTGCGGCTGGGCAGCACCCGATCGTAGACTTCGAGCATGAACAGCGAGCCGCCGAGCATCAGGATATTGCTCATGCCGGAAAACAGCGCGGTGGCGGCAAACGCCCTCCGGCAGGCGCTGAGCGCGGCGGCAAGTTCAGAACTCGCGGGCTGCGGCCGTGGCGGGCCGAGACTTTGGCTCATGGAGCGTGCGACCATCGTAGCGGACGAAAAAAGCCGTCCGCACTTGCAAACGACCGGCAGCCTCTGAATCTACGCCGGAACCTGCGATCCCCCGACCAAATCAGGATCACTATATCCTTAGTTTCATAGAGTTACATCTATATTGGGGCAGGTTCACGGCCGGTAGTTAATTTCGCTGGCCGGCGGCCCTTAAAGGGCCGCGCCGGAAAGCGTCAGCGCGGCCCCCTTGGCCGCGTGCCGACAGCGGCTTACTCCCTTACCATAAGAGGGGCAAAGGCCGGACTGGCCATGGCGCCGGAAGGCATCCCGGCCCAAGCAAATACCCGCATCACGGCGATCCGACCCCCGAAGCTTGAGGGCCGGCGCCGGTCAACGGCTGCAAAACTGATGTGTTGCTGAAAAATCAGGAACGAGAGTCGAGCGAAAGCCCGATGCTGAAGGCCTTCTGGCGGGTAGCGCCTTCGGTCCTTTTCAGCTTCCTCGCAATTTGCGACGCTGGCGTTTTCTTGCGCGCCATCGTCTTCAGATCGCGGACCTCGCTCGAAGTCCACGAGCGCCGCTTCTTCTTCCGCTTAGCCATAATGCCTCCCTTTCAAAGAAAGCCAGCTTTTATCCCTTACGGATGTAAAAGAAAAGCCGTTAGTTGGACGGGATCACCTGAAGTTGGAGCACTCACCAGTGCGCGACGAGCAGTTGCCACATAGTCGATCATGGAACCGACGGCAATAGTGTTGATCGCTGATAGGGCAGCCGAGTTAACAAATGCTTTTGTTAGATCGTTCTTAGCGCGCCGGAGCGCAGGATGCAAATCGAAGGTTTTGCAAATCTGCTCGTTCAGGCAATCAATCGCGAGATGAGCATGGGCAAATTCCCGCAGATCGCTTTGTTAGCTTTGCTTGGCGCCTGCCTCATCGTGGCGCGCCCGCTCGCGGCGCAGACCCCGGCGCTGTCGTGCTCGGGGGCGCAGCGACCGCAGCTGGTCGCCGCGCTTCTGTTCGGCCGCGACATCGGGCGCCGCCTGGGCGTCAGTGACAGCGCCTTTGCGCAATTCGTCGCCCGCGAACTGACGCCGCGCTTTCCCGACGGCTTGACCATCACCGACGCCGCGGGGCAATGGCGCGACCCGGCAAGCGGCAAACTGGTGCGCGAGGCGACCAAGCGGGTCGATATCGTCCTGCCCGGCCATGCCGACGATCAGGCCAAGCTCGGTGCCGTGGTGGCGGCCTATAAGCGCAAATTCCATCAGCAGTCGGTCGGCGTCATCGTGCAAAGGGCCTGCGTGTCGTTCTAAGAACGGCGTGCCGGGGCTTGCGGCGTCCGTGCGGTCTTCCTAGCTTTGCGGAAGCGGAGGTAACTGAACTCACGGGGTGGACCATGACTGCGTGTACGGACGATCTTAAGCTCGTCGCGCTCGATAAGGACGATATCGAGGTCATGTCGGCTCACGTGCAGGACGCGCTGGTCAAGGTCGCCGATATCTTCTGGCAGCCGCGCGAACATCGCTTCATGATGGCACTCAATCGCTTCGATTGGATGGGTGCGCTCGACGCCAAGCCGACTGCTCCGGGTAAGCCGGACCCGGCCGATTATCGGCGTTGCCGCACCGCGCTCCGCTTCGAACGCGTCAACGCCTGCAAATGCCGCAATCTCGACCAGACCGATAAAGCGGCGCTGCTCAATCTGCTCGCCGTCGAATTCGCCGAGACCGACGCGCCGGCGGGTGTGGTATCGCTGATTTTTTCCGGCGGCGGCGTCGTCCGCCTCGAAGTCGAATGCCTGGAAGCGGAGCTCGCCGATCTCGGCGAGGTATCGACCGTCGCTATTTGCCCGGACCATTCCACCGCCGGCTCGGCGACGGCCTGACCGTCTTCCGGCCGCTACCGCAAATGGAACGTCACGCCGGGCGCGGCTGCCGCGCCGGAGGGCTGGCAAAAAGTTTCATCAGCACGATGATGGTGCCGAGCGTCGCCACATAGACGATGAGTTGCATGGCGGTCGGCTGGTCGACATAGCCGATCAGCGTGTGCAGCGCCTGGCCCAACAGGCTGGAAGTCGCTCAGAAGCCACGACGTATTCCACACCGTCTCGTCGAACGCGGTGACGATATTGGCCTGTTCGAGGAAAGCGATGGCCTGCGCCGCCATGCCGGAGGCGAGCAAAGCGATCAAGGCGCTGGTGACGCTGAACAGATAGCGCGTCGGAATGATGATCAAGCCCATATAGGTCATCAGACAGACCGCGGAGCCGAGCAGCAAGCCGACGAAGCCGCCGGCGACCATGGACCAGCTGGCGCCGCCCTGCGCCGCGGCCACGCCATAGAGGAACAGCACGACCTCGGAACCTTCGCGCAGCACCGCGATCGCCACCACGATGGCCAGCGCGAAAAGCGACTTCGATCCGGCTACCACCGCCTCGCCGGCGGCGCGCAGCTCGGCGACCAGCTCGCGGCCGTGGCGCGACATCCAGACGTTGTGCCAGGTCAGCATCAGCACCGCGAAACCGAGAATGCCGGCGTTGAACACTTCCTGGCCGCTGCCGCCGAACAAATCCGACAGCCCGGTGGTGAACACCGCCACCACGCAGGCGCCGAGCACGCCGGCAACGACGCCGCCCGCGATCCACAGCGTGCGCCCGGCGACACCCGAGGTCACGGCCATGACGATGCCGACGACCAAGCCGGCCTCGAAGACCTCACGAAACACGATCACAAGCGAAGCAAGCACGGCGACCTCGGACCTTATCTGTTCGTCGGTTGCGCTTCCGGCGCGGCGGCGACGGTCTTCATGGCACGATCAGATAGCCTTGCGTCGCGCGGTGGAAGTCGTCGTAGAAATTATACTTGCCCGGCCGCAGCGGCCGCACATAGACCGCGGCCTGGCTGCCGGCCGGGACGATCTTCTCGAAGTGCAGATCCGCGCTTTCGAATTCGGACACGATCGGGTTGAGATTCTTGACCTGTATCTCGATGCTCTTGCCGGGCGGCGCGTGCAGCTCGGCGGGATCGAATTTCTGATCCTTGATCGTGATCGAGAGCTTGACCGCGTCGTCGGCACGCCCGGCTCCTGCCGTAAGCGTCAGCGCGGCGGCCACCACGAGCGACGGCAACAACCGCCGGAGCCCTTCGAGCACGCAAATTTTCATCCCCGGCACAGCACCCTTCCTACAGCGTGATGCATGACTAAAAATGACTTGGGGAACGCCTGAGTTTTTGTCAATCTAAAAGACGAATATTAGAATTGTTATAATTATAGAGGACTGCTACTGAGCGCCGCGGAACGGGCAAAATCGACAGCGACGCAGCGCCGGAAATCATCGGTTCAGTGTTATGGCCATCCATCTCGACAGCGGCTCCGCCGATTTCGCCGAAAGGTTCCGTGCCTTGCTCGACACCAAGCGCGAGGCGGCGGCGGACGTCGAAGCCATTGTGCGCGCTATTGTCGCTGACGTCGCCGCCCGCGGCGATCGCGCGCTCAACGCGTACACGCTCAAATTCGACAAGCTCGATCTCGACCGCGTCGGCATCCGCGTGACCGCGGCCGAAATCGCAGCCGCGGTCACGGCGTGCAGCCGCGAGGCGCTCGACGCGCTCGAACTCGCTCGCGCCCGCATCGAGGCCTATCACCGCCGGCAAGTGCCGCAGGACGATCGCTTCACCGATGCGCTCGGCGTCGAACTCGGCTCGCGCTGGACCGCAATCGAGGCGGTTGGTCTTTATGTGCCCGGCGGCACCGCCGCCTATCCGTCGTCGGTGCTGATGAACGCGGTGCCGGCGAAAGTCGCCGGCGTGCCGCGGATTGCCGTGGTGGTGCCGGCGCCGGGCGGCGTGCTCAATCCCTTGGTGCTGGCGGCGGCACGGCTTGCCGGCGTCGACGAAATCTTCCGCATCGGCGGCGCCCAAGCCATCGCCGCTTTGGCCTATGGCACCGAAAGTGTCGCGCCGGTCGCCAAGATCGTCGGCCCGGGCAATGCCTACGTAGCAGCGGCCAAGCGCATCGTGTTCGGCAAGGTCGGCATCGACATGATCGCCGGGCCCTCCGAAGTGCTGATCATCGCCGACGAGACCGGCAATCCCGACTGGCTCGCCGCCGATCTGTTGGCGCAGGCCGAGCACGACGAAAGCGCGCAGTCGATCCTCATCACCGACGACGCAGCGCTCGCGGCGGCGACCGAACGCGCCATCGAGGGTCAGCTCAAGGGACTGCCGCGCGGCAAGATCGCCGGCGCGTCGTGGCGCGATTTCGGCGCGGTCATCCTGGTCGGCAATCTCGACGAGGCATTGCCGCTGGCCGACGCGATTGCGCCCGAGCACCTGGAAATTGTCGCGGCGGATGCCGAGCGGCTCGCCGCGCGCATCCGCAATGCCGGCGCGATTTTCATCGGCGCGCATACTCCGGAAGCGATCGGCGACTATGTGGCCGGCTCCAACCACGTGCTGCCGACGGCGCGCTCGGCGCGGTTTTCCTCCGGCCTCGGCGTGCTCGATTTCATGAAGCGCACCTCGATCCTCAAATGCGGTCCCGAGCAGTTGCGCGCGCTGGGCAGCGCCGCGATCGCGCTTGGCAAGGCCGAAGGGCTCGATGCCCATGCCCGCTCGGTCGCCATTCGGCTCAACCGGTGATGGCCCGAAAAGGCGCAGCGCAGGACGATACCGCCCGCCTCGCCGCGGTCACGCTTGACGAAGCTTCGCTCGGCAGCGCCAACGACGACATCGAGCACGAACGCCGCGTCGCCATCTACGACCTGATCGAGGACAACAAATTCCGTCCGGTCGGCCACGACGGCGGACCCTACAGCCTGCAACTCGGCATCAGCGGCAACCGCCTGGTGTTCGACATCCGGCTGGCCGACGGAACGCCGCTGATCGCCCATATGCTGTCGCTGGCGCCGTTCCGCCGCATCGTCAAAGACTACTATGTCGTCTGCGACAGCTATTATGCCGCGATCCGCACGGCGACGCCCGATCGCATCGAGGCGCTCGACATGGCGCGGCGGGCCTTGCACGACGAGGGCTCGCGGCTCGTTATGGAGCGGCTCAAGCGCAAGGTCGACATCGATTTCGATACCGCGCGGCGGCTGTTCACGCTGATCGCGGTGTTGCACTGGAAGCGCTGAGGCCTCGATGCCGCCTGCAGCGAGGCCGCCATTGGCCGTTTTGTTCGCCTGCCGCAGCAATGCGATCCGCTCGCCGATCGCGGCCGCGCTGTTTGGCCAGATTTTCGGACGCGGCGTCTATGTCGGCTCGGCCGGGGTGCGCAAGGACGAGCTCGACCCGTTTGCGGTGGCGGCCATGGCCGAGATCGGGCTCGATATTTCACGGCACAAGCCGATCACCTTCGAGGAGCTGGACGAGTGGGAGGGGCTCAATTTCGATCTCATCGTCACGTTGGCGCCGGAAGCCCATCACCGTGCGCTGGAGCTCACCCGCACCAGCGCCGTGGACGTGGAATATTGGCCGACCGCAGACCCGAGCGCCGTGGAAGGCAGCCGCGCGCAACGGCTCGATGCCTACCGCGAGGTCCGCGACCAGCTGTTGACGCGCATCCAGCAACGATTTGCCGGCCGCGGCACCGGCAATGAATGATATTTCCGCGGCCGCCGCCGGGCTGTTGTGAACCGGCCTGTCATCCGCTAGGTTCCGCGCCAAATTTGACCGGGACATCGTCAAATGTCTCCGTAGAATACCCGGACCTTGTCGGGCCGGACAGCAACGGCTTTCGGGAATCGGATGGCGAAGGAAGAACTTCTGGAGTTTCCCGGTGTCGTGACGGAACTGCTCCCGAACGCCACCTTCCGCGTCAAGCTCGAGAACGACCATGAGATCATCGCGCACACCGCGGGGCGCATGCGCAAGAACCGCATCCGCGTGCTCGCCGGCGACAAGGTGCTCGTCGAGATGACCCCCTATGATCTGACCAAGGGCCGGATTACCTACCGGTTCAAATGATCGGCCGCCAAAAATTGGTGCTCGCTTCCGGCTCGCCGCGCCGGCTGGCGCTCGTCAATCAGGTCGGCATCGAGCCCGACGCGCTGCGCCCGACCGACATCGACGAGACGCCGAAGCGGGGCGAGCTGCCGCGCGCCTGCGCCACGCGGCTTGCCCGCGAAAAGGCTGAAGCGGCGCTCGCCATGGTGCGCATCGACGACGAACTGAAAGGCGCCTACATCCTGGCCGCCGACACCATCGTCGCCGTCGGCCGCCGCATCCTGCCCAAGGCGGAGTTGCTCGACGAGGCGGCGCAATGCTTAAGGCTTCTCTCCGGCCGCAATCACCGCGTCCACACCGCGGTGTGCCTGGTGACGCCGAAGGAGACGTTCCGGCAGCGCTATGTCGAAACCCGGGTGCGCTTCAAGCGGCTCTCCAATGAAGATATCGAGGCCTATCTCGCTTCGGGAGAATGGCGCGGCAAGGCCGGCGGCTATGCGGCGCAGGGCATCGCCGGCAGCTTCATGGTCAAGATCGTCGGCTCTTATTCCAACGTCGTCGGCCTGCCGTTGTATGAGACCGCGACGCTATTGGAAGGCGAGGGCTATCCGATCCATTTCGGCTGGCTCAATACCATCTGACGCTGGCGCGCCAAGGCATGATCCGGAAAAGTGGCAACCGGTTTTCCAAAAAGATCATGCTTCACCAAAATCTTAGAGCGCCAATCGATTCCGTTTGAAGCGATTGGCGCTTGAAGGCACGCGCCCCCATATTGCTGTCATGCCCATTGCAGTCATGCCCGACGTCAAGAAACGCGGAAAATGCCCGATCTGCGGCAAGCCAGCCGACGAATTGTTCCGGCCGTTCTGCTCCAAGCGCTGTGCCGACGTCGATCTGCACCGCTGGTTTTCCGGCGTCTATGCGGTTCCGGTGACGGCGGACGAAGAAGAGGACGAGCGGCGCGATGAGGATGACGGCGCGCCGCAATGACGCGATTGCACGAGGCGCATGGGCGCATTCTGGACAGCGCCGAGTCCAGCCTCTATAAGCCCCGTTCCGTGGGCCCAGGTAGCTCAGTTGGTAGAGCACTGCACTGAAAATGCAGGTGTCGGTGGTTCAATTCCGCCCCTGGGCACCACTAAAATCAACGGCTTACGACCCCTCCGGCCAACGCTCTCTTTGTGCTTGTCACAACTCTGGCACAGAGAGCAGCCATGGCGAGCATCCGCAAACGTGGAAGCAAGTATCAGGTTCAAGTCCGTCGCGTCGGTCAGGCGTCCACTTCCAAAAGTTTCCATGAACTGAAAGACGCCAAAATCTGGGCGAGGCTGATGGAGGTCAAAGCCGACAAGGGCGATCTGCTGGCCGACCCCAAAGTCCTGAAACAGACGACACTCGCGGAAATTGTCCGCAGGTATCGAGACACAATCAGCCCTCGGAAACGCAGCTACGACACCGAACGGTTAGTCCTTTCCGCCTTTCTGTTGCATCCGATCTGTCGCCGACGTTTATCCGAACTCCGAACGGAGGACTTCGCGGCCTATCGCGACGAGCGGCTGGGAGAGGTCAAACCCAGCACTGTTCGGCGACAACTTGCCATCATCAAACATGCGCTGGAAGTGGCCCGGGGCGAATGGAGCGTGCCGATCCAAGGCAACCCGCTTACAAAACTTCAATTCAACGGAGGCGATCAACGGCGGGAGCGAAGGCTTAGGCCGGGCGAATTTGAAGCTTTGATCGAGGCCGCAAAGCAATCGCATAACAGGTTCGTTCTGCCCTTATTCACTCTCGCCTTGGAAACGGCGATGCGGCGAGGCGAAATACTGGCCGTCAAGAAGCACCATATCGACTTTGACAAACGCACCTTGCTCATCCCCGAGAGCAAAAACGGTCGCGCCAGAACGATCCCCCTGAGCCTCCCCGCCATTGAGCTACTGAGCAAGCACTCTGCGACTGACGGACGATTGTTTCAGACTACCGCTAACGCCTTCCGGCTGGCCTGGGAGCGGGTGAAGAGGCGGGCGGGAATTAAGGACCTACACTTTCACGACCTGCGCCACGAGGCAATAAGTCGCTTTTTCGAGAAGGGCCTGTCCGTCCCTGAGGTTGCGCTAATCAGCGGTCACCGCGATTTGCGAATGTTGCTCCGCTACACACATCCGATGAGCGAGGGGATTTTAAGGAAGCTCGATACGCGTTAGGATCATATTCCCATCGGGTTGCATGTGAATATGCAATCACCATGTATCCGGCATCGTGCAGCGATGTTTTCCATCGTCCGCCGCCAACCCCTATTTCGGAGAAGTTCGATCAGTGCCAGACGGCAATTTACGTAGCCAACAAATTATTTCAAAGCCTGTCTATACCATTCCAGAGTTCTGCCTCGAACATCGCATTTCGCGATCACTCCTCTACAAGCTGCTTCAACAAGGCAACGGTCCCCGCGTCATGAAAGTGGGGAAGCGCACGCTCATTTCAAATGAAGCGGCGGAAGCGTGGCGGCGGAGTTTGGAGAAAACAGCGTGATCGGCGCGCCAATCAAGCCGGACGTAAGCAGCAATCGAACGAAATCCTATAACGAGGTTCACCCAACACCCAATGATCTTGCGACGCGCATCATCGCTAATGCGGTATCGGAACTGACACGCTATGGCAGACGGCTCCGCGATGAGGACCTAAACAGTCTGGGTGCCGTGGCTAGTGTGATAGAGGCTATGACATATGGAAGGGCAGCGCCAAAGCTGTACCTTTCAACGCAACCAACAGGTTGGGGCAAAACAGCAATTCTCGTGGCAACCGTCAGGGCAATTCTTGATGACCCGACCCTTGCTCATGTCGGGATCGTGGTCATGGTCAACACTCTGGACCAAATTGATGCGCTTATAGAGCGCATGAAGCTTCAAGATCATCAATATGCGATACGCGTTGGGAACGATGAAGCTGACAGAAACGACAAGGGACTGACTAGCTTATGTAGGACAAAAGCGGCCAAGAAAATTGCCCACCGATACGCGCCGGTGTTGTTCACAACCCAACAGAAGATTTCCAAAGGTCTGATGCTGCACCAGGACGATTTCGAGGATATGTCGTTCTTTGACTATTGCGGTCCCGCTACGCCTTCGGAAATTGAACGGCTCAAGAAAGAAACCTCTTGCGGCCGTAAGCGACAGGTCAGGCTGTGGGATGAAGCATTCCTCCCGATTGATCCTGTTACCATCGGATTTGACGAAATCACGGCGTTTGCAGACCGCCTCGCCGTCTTGGGACAGGTACAAGCAGCCACGACAATAAAAGATTGGCTCGAAAGCCTTCGGACGACCAAGCCCTCACATGACACAGTGCCTAACTGGATTTTTGCTTTGGCATACTCTGAGGACAACGTCGACAATTTGTTCAAGGACATTGCAGACGGTGACGAAAAATGGAAAATCGTATCCGAGGCAATGTTCCATCTTTTGGGCAAAACCGTCAAAATCCTTCGACAGGATTACAACAACAAGACCGTGGCCATAAGCTATCGTCGATCGATCCCGCACAACATTGAGCCACTACTGATATTTGATGCAAGTGGCAACGACGCATTGGAATACAATTTCCTAGCCAAAAACAAAGGCAATGTGGAGAAGTTGCCTTCTGCAAGCAAAGCATATCGCAATCTAAACGTCCGCCATTTCGATCATAGGTCTGGTCAGGCTGCGTACCGCTCTAAAGACAATATCGAGGTATTGGCAACTGCCGTCGCCGAAGCGGTGCTGGATAAGCCATTGGGCGACGACGTGTTGATCGTTGTTCGGAAAGGTGACAAGGCACCTGCTACTACGTTGCCCGCTTCGATCCTGGCTAAGGTCAGGGCGAGAGGAGGCGATGCAAAGAAGCTTCACTTTGTCACCTGGGGCGCTCATAAGGCGACGAACGAATTTCAGCACATCAAACACGTCGTGCTTGCAGGGGTGCATCAGGCCCCACCAAGCACCATTATCGCGATGATCTATGGAACGAGTAGCAAGCCCATGCATGCACTCGTCAGTCGGATCGACATAGAGCTTATGCGTATGTCGAGGATCATCGGTGATCTGAACCAAGCAATTGGACGAGGCGCGGTCCGGCAAATGACCCCGGATGGTGACGTGTCGAGAGGTTGCACAGTTGACCTAATCGCATCCTCAGTCGGACCATTGGGCTTTAAAGACCCTTTGAATACGTTGGGGACCATGTTCCCAGGGGCGACGGTCAAAGCTTGGTATCCGACAATTCCCACGGCTAAGCCGAGTATGGATAGGCTTGTCGTTGATGCTGCGCTCGCACTCCTGGGGGATCAATGTGAAGTCCTGGTTACATCCAGTGAATGGGCCGACCAAGCTGGCTACAATGCCCGCACTCTGCAACGGAGTGCTAATAAGGGTGTGATTTTCACGCTACTCGATGAACACGGCGTCACCGCGCGAAAGCAGGGGCAAAAGTGGCTGTTGAGCAAGAACGCGGAAGCCGCACAGCTAAGAGCAGCATAAAAAGCGACAACTCTTATACCTCCTTATTGAGGCGTGTCGCTTTTCCACGATGTGGCAAGAAGGGGCGGCCTGGATGGTAGATTGCAAGGATGCAAGATGACCTAGGCAATGTTGCACGCTTGCAATGTTGCCAAGGACGCCCCTACGGCACATTAATCGCTTAGGAGCTTCGTCAAATGAACGCTAAGCGCCTTTGCAATTCTAGCCATCACAAGCAAACTTGGATTGCGCTTGCCCCGCTCAATTCCACCTTCATAGGTCAGATCAATTTCGGCCTCAAATGCAAGCTGTTCTTGGGTCAGCTTCTTTTGCTGTCGTAGGCGCTTTACGTTTCTGCCCAATATGAGCCGCCAGTCCTGCATTGCAGGATGGGGCACCATCTGGCATATAGTCTCTAGGGAATATAATCCATATTTGGCCGTTGTGTGCGGATAGTGTGGGACGCCACAATGAAAGAAAGCGCTACGTTATTTCTGAGAATTGCCCTGTTGATCTGGCTTGCTGCTGGCTCACGTCCTGTAGGTGCACAGTCGGCCAATCAAATCTTTGGACCGCCTACTGGCGATCCTCCTGCCCGCATGTTCCCCGGCATCACTACGGATGACAGTGGCTTCGGAAATTTGCTGCATAGTTTTGGCATTGGCTCCTCTATTGAAGAGGCGCGAGCCGCCGCTGCGGCAGATGGGATGAAGCTGCTCGCTCAGTTGATGGAGAAAAACGGTTATGATCGGCAGCAGGCGTGGATTGCCTTTTATGGAAGTCCTGAAGGCCAGCGAATAATGCGCGTTCCCGGTGCGCTCAGTCTCCTAACGGACTGGTTTAATGCGACGATGGCCTTATCGTCGCGGGCGCACCCGCCCATTACCTCTGGACGAGTAGGTCCGGAAGGCAAGAGCAGCTTCCAGCCAGCGGATCAGGCGGCGGGAGGCGAAGTCGCTGGCACACTTACACCACCATTCCTCGGACCATATCGACCCAACGCCTATGGCCCCGGTATAAATAGCGACGCTGCGGGGCGGCCATTTGTTTGGCAGCCCGATAATGCTCCCGCAGACCCACTTGCGAGGGTACGGTCGGACGTTTTCGGGCCGGGGATCGGAATGGACCAATACGGCAGACCAGTCCACGCTGCATGCCCGCCGTTTCAGCAAACGTGCTAGGCATGTCGAACTCAGTTCTTGTCTAGACTGGCACGCAATAGAACCTATGGCACTCATTTCCATTCTGGGTATCGTGACTTTGCTGTTGTTGGCAGGCATTCTGCTCCGCCTTTGCAAACGGCTAGTGCGCAGCGAGATTGCTGACGGTGTAACGGAATTGGCAATCGGCCTCGCATTATTCGCGTTGGTTTATTTGCTCTATCGGTGAACGTGCATTGTTGCTGACGGGGGACCGTTGCAATGGCATCCGGGCAAACTACTGCGAGCGTCTTGCGCCGGGCATTCATTGCGCTCGTCTGCATTATTTGGACCTGGGTGGCTTTTGAACAGTCTGTCAGCGCGGCAACCGCCGCACCCCCGGACAGCGTACCCCCACAGGAAGTAAGCCTCAGCGACTTACAGCTTTTATTGATCGGAAGGCTGCTGTGGGCGTTTGGGGAGGTAGAAGAAACGGATAACGATGCTTGTCAGGTGTCCGGCCCAGTTCATTCATTGAAATGGCGACTTGATCCGAGTGCCGATGATAATGCGTGCTGGAAATGGAGGGATCACATCGAAGAGTTAATCTCGTCTGATAAACAGCTTGATGACTTAGACTTCTCCAAGACGTGGGATACTCTCCGAAATCGCGCGTTGCAGGACGAAAATGCTTCGTATCGTCTTTGCAAGCGAGAGGATGGGGAACACGGGGAGCACGAGAGTGGGGAGCGATGGTGCGAGAATGCCATAAAGCTCTATGAGCCATCGGCTCGTGTCGGATCACTTGATGCGGAGTTTCGATTAGGCAGTATTTATTTATCAATGCCTCCGGGCAATGGCATAGACCCGGCGGATGAAGGGATCATGTGGTTGCGACGTGCCGCCAAGGACGGGTACACACAGGCACAGTGGGAACTTGCTGATGCTTACTGGCGGCGGATCGCCTATTACAAGCCTCGGCAGCAGTCCGACTATGATGAAGCGTTAGAATGGTTGCAGCGCGCCGCTGAGGACGGGCATCCAAATTCGCAGTGGCAACTAGGCATTTTGTATGAGGGCATGTTGAACCAGAATGGAATGGGTGTCCCCCGAGATTATGTGCAGGCATACAAATGGCTTGCGCTGAGCGCGCAAATTTTGTCGCCCAATTCGCCCGATAACGAGCGTATTCTCAAGGCGTGGCCCAACCATCGCAAAGAGTTGGCCGCCAAAATGACGCCGCAACAAATCACAGAAGCACAACGCTTGGCGGCGGAATGGCTTCAACGTCATGCGAAGGCGGTTCAGAAATGAGAGCTTCCTTGCTTTTTTATCCCCGGCTCTAGCGAGGGGGTCTAGGCCGCTAAACGCTCGGAAACACGGCACAATTTTCCTTTTCGCCGCGCTCATTCCCCGTCCATCGTGCACGGTTGCGCGGGCTAGATTGCACCCCCATCAAACGACTTTTGCATTCTTGCATTCTAGCCAGTGGCTGGGTCCCGGCATATTTGGCGGATTGCAGCGGCGTTCTTCCGCTTCCTGCGCCAACCAAACAAACCTAATGCGCCGAGGCCGGTGGCGAAGAGCGGGAGTGCGGCGGGGAGCGGAGTTTCGGCGCTTACAGGGGTTGCGAGGAAGCCATGCGGAGTATCGTTGCTGTCAAAATAATACCCGACGATCTGATCCGCGTCATTTATACCCAAAGCAAAGGTGCCGAAGCCTCCGGTCTCTACGGCGCCAGGAACATTGAGCGTCGTGTAAGTGCCCTTGCTGTATAGAAAGCCGTGATAAACGCTGTCGCCGTCGTAATAATCCCCAACAATCTGACCCGCGTCGTTGATGCCGAAGGCCTGGGTCGAAATAGCCCCCGGAACGCTGAGAGTGGTGTAGACACTGCCGCCGTAAAGGAAGCCTTTATAACCGCCAGGAGCGAAATAATCCCCTACGATCTGACCCGCGTTGTTAATGCCGTAAGCTAAGGTGCCGCCGTTGACCGATGGAACGTTGAGAGTGGTGTAAACGCCACCGCTGTAAAAGAAGCCTTGATAATTGCTCGTGCCGTAAGAGTACCCAACGATCTGACCTGTATTGTTGACACCCTGAGCGTAGGTTTGGGTGGCGCCGGGAGCGGCAGCGGGAAGCGTCGTGTATACGCCACCATTGTACGAGAATGCGTAAAATGGGGGCGTTCCTTGGACGGATGGCTGATAGTCCCCTACGATCTGGCCTGCGCCGTTTATACCGTTGGCTGAGGTGTTGACGGCCGACGGAACATTGAGAGCGCTGTAGACGCCGCCATGGTCAAGGAAACCGACGCTGAGAGTTTTACCGACGATCTGGCCTGAATTATTGATGCCTTGTGCGTAGGTCGCGGTGGACCCTGGAACGTCGAGGGTGGTGTAAGTATAGGTCGTGGCATTTGCCGAGCGTGTAACGCTGACACTCAGCAGAAAAATTACGGTAATACCTAAAAGGTTTGCTTTCATCACCGCTGCCGCGTCGTCGAACTGCGGTCGCCGCTCCCATCGCAATTATCATCATAGTTGAGGGTGCTGCATAGGGCATATCGGAGCATTCAGAGAAGCCGCACGTCGTTTAGATGGTCCGCTGCGATGCATACTCCACTTCCGCATCGGGTCCTTCGCGACTGTCCTGAACCGGCGGCAGGTTGGGCCAGGTCCGTTGTGCCCCGAAAGCGGCGGTAAGATCAGGGCAACGGGGTGCGGAATTAGGACCTATCAGGAATATCGACGCCTAGCCTGAGCCTCCCGGCGAAATCGCCGAAGTTCGTTTTGTAAACGCGTTACCTCGCGGCTGAGTTCGTCCACTGCCTGGACGAGGTTCTCAATTCTGTCGCTTAGCAACACCGAGCCGTTGTTGTTCTTTTATTTTTACCACCGTGGCCAAAACGATGGGACCCACACGCCAACGCGAAGGACCCACCCGGCCTGGGGGGAAAGCAATTCTCATACCAACTCCACATCAGAGTGAGTTGGCGATATATGGAAAGGATGTGATGGAGCGGACGAGTTTGCGGTTGTGCTCGATGTAGAGGATGGCCTGTTTGAGTTTAGCGCGCACGGCGTCGATGGATTTCAGCGCGTAATTCTTGAAGATTTTCTCGCGGATTTCATCCCAGAGATTTTCCTTTGGATTAAGTTCGGGCGAATACGGTGGAAGGTACAAGAGCTTGATATTGTCGGGAAGGGTCAGTTGGCCACAGCGATGGTTGGGCGCGCCGTCGAGAACCAAAAGGATGTCCTGGCGGGCGAACCTGCGCGCCAGCACGTCGAGGAAGGCCTGAAAGCAGGCGGTGTTCGACGTCGGCATGATCAGATAGACGCAAACTCCGTCTTTTGGAGAGACTGCGCCGTACAAATAGATGTATTCGCGAATGAGCTGAGCGGCGACCGCTGGTCTCGTTCCGATCGGCGCCCAGCATGGCCGTGGCCGATTAATGCGGCCGAAGCGCGCTTCATCGGCGAACATGATGCGCAGATGCCGACCGCGCCTCTTGGCCGCCCGCCGAGCCTGCCTCACTGCATCAGGAAAGCCGTTTTTTTAAAAGCTTTTTGCGCCGCGAGGTCGCGCTTGGGATGAAACGGCCGCGGCATCAGCTTGCGCCAGCCCTGCCGGTGCAAGAGATTGTACACCGTGCTGTCGCTGGTCACATGCCCGATCGCCTGTTCATAGGCCGCTTTGAGATCGTGAATGTTCAACATCTCGCCGGCGCCGGCAGCTTTGGCAAAGCGCGCCAGCAAGGCCTTTTCCGTCGCCACGGTCATGTTCTCGTGCTTGCGTCCGCCATTCGGCTTGGGCTTAAGCGCCTTGATGCCACCGTGAGCATAGGCCATGTGCGCGCGGTTCACCGTGCTCAGCGATACACCCATCGCTGCCGCAATCGCGCCCTGCGTCATCCCGCTCTCGCGTAACAGCACCATTTGAATGCGCTGGCGCTGTCCGGCCGTGATCTTCCATCGTAGCGCGGTTTTGAGCCGCCGAACCTCGGCTTTGCTGCATTCGACCATCTGTTTTCCCCGAATCAGATAGCCAAGCAAATCACACTCAGCGCCTCGAAAACAATTCCCCTGCCTTCCGCTCTCAGCGCAGAAGACTGCCCAATTCAATCCGTTATGGAGCTGGTATCAGATGCTCCCGTAAGCCTCTGGAAGGCTCAGGATAGCCCCTTTCCGGTGGGTAGGAGAAACTGCCAACGACCAAATAATTCGCCCACGGGCTTTCCAAGGTTGAATTTCATCGACCGTCTGCCACACTTGGGTCACAGCGAGGCGGCCTAAATCGTCCTTAGGCACCTTTGATTATCAGTCTTGGAAAATCCACTTTTTCAAGCTAACTTGCTGATGCATAAAGAGACGTGGCCCGGAGGGCCACTAGGCTCAGTTGGTAGAGCACTGCACTGAAAATGCAGGTGTCGGTGGTTCAATTCCGCCCCTGGGCACCATCGCTTTCCGAAGCAATTGATTTTGGCTGCCGGATTAGGAAAGCGCCGCAGTCCCGGCCACCTTTCTGCTCACTTTGTCGATCATCAGTCGCCTCATCCGTATAATTCTTGCGCGGGGCAAATGCGTTCAGGCTGGGTTGTCGCAAACGTCGGTTCGCCAAGAGCGTTCCGTCTGATTTTGACGCTGCTTGCCGTCGCAGTCCATTCGCCTGTTGCGCAGGCCCAATCACTGAATGATCGTTTGATCGTTCCGCGGGAACGAATTGGCCCGATGGCCTTGGGTATGAGCGCAACCGAACTCGCGCAAATGATGGGCAATCCTTCAAGCAGGCGACCTGGGGAAGTCGACCTCTACAGTTGGCGCGATTTGACCGCGACGGTCACAAAAGACGGTCTGTGGGCCACGCAAATATGCACGTTCAGTTCGACCTATGCGATGGCCCAGGGCCTGCATGTTGGATCAACCGAGGTTTCGGTCATCGCCTCGCTGGGCAAACCGAAATATTCGAGGGTGTTCAGCGCCTGGTGGGGCCAGTCATATTCCAACCTCTATTGGCCGGGGCTGATGATGAGCGTGCATCTCAAGGGATACGACAACAATCATTCGGTCTGGAAAATTTGCGTCAATCATTTTGCGGCCATTGCGGAATAGAAATACCGACTGATCCGCGATTAGCTCAGATCGGTTTTCGGCATGTTCTCATAGCTCGCGATAGGCGCGCGGCAGCAGGCGCGCCAAGCGCTCCGCCCATTCGCGTTGCCCGCTCTCGTCTGTAAGCAGATCCTGACGGATCTCGATCAGCACGTGATGCAGGCCGCGGCGTTCGGCGTGCACCGGGATGGTGTAGTCGGTGGCGTCGCTCACCGTGTAGGGCACGTTCTCGCCGACGGTAAATTCCTGCTCGGCGTTGAGGAGCGCCATGAGGCGATGGGCAAAGCGCGGGTCGCGATTGTAGAGCACGGCGGCATGCCAGGCCCGCGCCGCGCCCTTGAACACCGGCGTAAAGCTGTGCAGCGAGATCAGCGCCGTGGCCCGGCCGCTGTGCCGCCGCTCTTCCAGTTCGGCTTCGATGCGGTCGTGATAGGGCCGGAAGATCTCGTCCGCGCGCGCCGTCCTGTTGGCTTCGGTCAAACCGGCATTGCCGGGGATCTCCGTCAATTCGCTGACAACCGGTATCGACGACGCCGCCACCAGCGGCCGGTTACAGTCGATCACCAGGCGCGAATAATTCTGCCCGATCAGCGTGGCCTCGAGCGCGTCCGCCAGCAGGCGGCCGAGCCCGGCGATGCCGATATCCCAGGCGATGTGGCGGCGCAATTCCGCTTCGGCGAGACCGAGCCGGCCGAGCGCGCGCGGGATCGAATTCCCGGCATGATCGGCGACCAGCAGGAACGGCGAGGCCGCATCGGCGTTGTAGACCGTCACCGGCCGCGGCTCGTCCGCGGCCAAAAGCTTCGTCATCAATTCATTCATCGATAGTCACAGCCGCCTAAACCTGCACGATATTTGCCCCAAGTTTTGGCCCCAGGTTTTGGTTTTGGCGCCAAGTTTTGGCCCAAGAAATGCATGGTGATGCATAGCATGCGGAGCAACGTCGTAGCACAAGTCACGACCTCCGCGCCTTGGCCATGAGACGGGAAGCCACCGCCGCAAACCGAAGCAGTCAGCAATGAAGATCCGCGCCGGCTACGAGATTTCCTACGATTGTCCGCAGCCGACGCCGATGATCCTGACGCTGAGCGTCCATCCGTCGCGCTTTGCCGATCTCATCACGCTCGATCGCATGCGGCTCGATCCGCCGCTCGTGCCGAATACCTACCACGACAGTTTCGGCAATTTCTGCCATGTGATCCATGCCGCTCCCGGCCGGCTGACCATGTCCGCGGACTTCGTCATAAAAGACGCCGGCACGCCGGACGAGACAGCGCCGCGCGCGCAGCAGCACGCCCTCGAAGACCTGCCGGTGGGCGTGCTGATCTATCTGCTCGGCAGCCGCTACTGCGAGACCGATCGCTTGTCGAATACGGCATGGTCGCTGTTCGGCCAGGTTCCGAAGGGCTGGCCGCTGGTGCAAACCATCTGCGATTACGTGCATGATCGCATCAAATTCGGCTACGAGCACGCCAGCCCGACCAAAAGCGCCTGGGAGGTCCATGCCGAACGGCGCGGCGTCTGCCGCGACTTCGCCCATCTCGCGGTGGCGCTCTGCCGCTGCATGAACCTGCCGGCGCGCTACTGCACCGGCTATCTCGGCGACATCGGCGTGCCGCCGGAGGATTCGCCGATGGACTTTTCCGCCTGGTTCGAAGTTTATCTCGGCGGCCGCTGGTACACCTTCGACGCCCGCCACAACACGCCGCGCATCGGCCGCATCCTGATGGCGCGCGGCCGCGACGCCACCGACGTCGCCATCGTCACCTCGTTCGGGCCGTGCACCATGGTGGGCTTCAAGGTGATAACGGAGGAGGTCGCGAGCGACGCCGCGGCAACCGCGTGAACGCTCCGGATATAAGGGGCGAAAGCGGGCGGCGAGAGCGCCAGTAAGCCGCCCTCGGCCGAAGGCTGAAATCACGTGAAAGCCGCGATCACTTCGGCGGATTCAATTCCGCAAAGGTCTGCAGGCCGAGACCGAAATTGCTCGACGCCCAGGCGGCACGCTGCGCGACAATGTACTGATAGAAGGTGGTGTAGATTTCGCGCGCGCGGTCGTGGAACAGGTTCACCGCGGTCTCGGAATCGCAGATCTTTTTGGTCACGCAGAACACCAGGCCGTCGAAGAAATCCATGGTCAGCATCAGCTGATTGGCCAAGGCCTCTTCGGCGATGATCCTGTTCATGGTGTCGGTGAGCTTGGTTTCGTCGACCGCGGCGGCGGCGATTTCGCCCTGGTGTTTCGCCACCGCGCCGAAGATGGCCTCGCGATAGGTCGAGATCGGCGCCGAGTTGAATTCCTTGTAGAAGGCGAGCGTCTGCGCGATCTCATTCTGCTTCTGCGTCTCGAAGAACTGGTAGGTGCCGTAGACGATGCCGAACAGAAAGGTCGCGCCGCCGGCGATTTTGCCGATTTCCATGAGTGCGACATAGAGCTGTTTCAGCATTTCATGACATCAGTGCAACGCGCATTGGGGCAGCTTGGGGTTGATCTTGCACAGATCGAGCACTTCCTGGGCGGGCACGACTTTGGACGGCCCGTGGTCCTGACCGCTCTGAATTGCTTTGCGAATGTCGTCGACTTTCTGCTGCACCGCCGACTGATCGATTTGCGGGGCGGCCGCGTCGGCGGCAAGGGCGGCGGCAGAACAGAGCCCTGCGGCGAATGCCGCCGTGCACAAAGCGAACGATAGGCGCCACGCGATCCGGGCCATGACCGGCTCTCTCGCCGTTGCAATTTGAAATTGTACGCAAAGCCAGGGGTTCGATCAACGGGCTCAGCGCCGCCCGCCGGCGCAGGCGGGCAACGCCGGGCGAACGGCGGTTTGGCGGAGCGGTTGAGGAAGCGTAGCGCTAGATCGCCGGCAGCACCGCGCGCGACAGATAGAGAAACAGCGCGACGCCGAGCAGACCGAGCAGCACGGCGAGCCCGATATCGAAGCGCTCGCCGGCGCTCGGCACCTCGTCCTCGCTGTCGATGGCCTTGGCGGTGCGGACAAAGCGCAGGATCGCGACAGCGACGATGGCGACGCCGATGCCGATGAAGGCCAGGCCGGCGATATTGGCGAAGACCTGGCCATGCGGGCTGATCTGGCGGAGCGCCGTCTGCGATGCGATGACCTGGAGAAAGAGATCGAACCGCTCGATGACGAAGCCGAAGGCCATCACCGCGATGGCGGTGCGGACCCAGGCCAAGAAGGTTCGTTCGTTGGCGGCGTGGTCGCTGTAGTGCTTGATCATGAGACGGCCTCGATGCAATCGCCGGCCACTATAGCACCGGCGCCGCACCCGCCGCGGCGGCGCGGAACCGGCAGACGGCCGCGCCAGGGAGGGTTAAGGGCAGGATCGAAAGGCGTGATGGAAAGGCGCGGATTGGCGTTTCGGCGTCTTTACCAAAGCGAAACCCGTTCATTAACGAAACGCAAATGGCTGCGGCCTAGGGTGGCCGCACGGTGGATTTTCGCAGGGCGGAAGCGCGCGATGCTTGCTGTCGTGGCCGCATGCCTCGTTGTCTTGCTGGCAGGGGCGATCGTCCTGCTCGTTCGCCGCCGCGGCAATGACCGGCTGCTGGCGCTCGCCCTGAACAATATGACCCAGGGCGTCGTGATGTTCGACGCCGCCGCGCGCGTCGTCGTCTGCAACAAACGCTATCTGGAAATCTACGGCTTGTCGCCGGATCTCGTGAAACCCGGCGCCAAGCTCGTCGACATCGTTCGCCACCGGTTCGCCACCGGCTCGCTCGACCGCGAGCCCGAGCAGTATTGCGCCGAACTGATGAACCTCATGAGGTCGGGGAAGGACTTGAGCTTCGTCTCCGAGCTGCCCGACGGCCGCTCGGTTGCCGTCGTCAATCGCGCCATCCCGGGCGGCAAGTTCTGGCTCGGAACGCATCACGACATCACCGCGCGGCGCGCCGCCGAGCGCAAGAGCGCGCTCTTGAGCGAACAGGAATCGCGCCGCGCCATCATGGAAGAGGCCATCGCCTGGTTTCGCGACAGCGTCGAGGGCGTATTGCAGACCGTTACCGACAGCGTCGCGGCGATGAAATCGACCGCCGCGGCGCTGTCGACGATGTCGAGCGATACCACGGCGCATACCGCCGGCGCCGTGCGCACCTCGAATGACGCGTTCGGCGGCGTCGAGAGCGCCGCGGCGGCGGCCGACGAGTTGTCGAAGTCGATCGCCGAGATCAACCGCCAGGTCGTCAGCGCCGGCGACGTGGTGCGCGCGGCGACGACCGAGGCGCAATCGACCAACGAGAGCATCGCCGGGCTGGCGCGCGCGGCGCAGAAGATCGATGACGTCGTCAAGCTGATCCAGAGCGTCGCCGGGCAGACCAATCTCTTGGCGCTCAATGCCACGATCGAAGCGGCGCGGGCAGGCACCGCCGGCAAGGGCTTTGCCGTGGTCGCCGCCGAAGTGAAGGCGCTCGCCGTGCAGACCGGAAAGGCGACCGACGACATCGCCGCGCAGATCGCGGCGGTGCAATCCTCGACGCAAAGCGCGGTGCGCGCCATCGGCAATATCACCGGCCGCATGGAGGAGATCCGTCAATTCACGACCGCGATCGCCAGCTCGATCGAGCAGCAGAACGCGGCTACCGGCGAAATTTCCAACAATGTCGCGGCCGCCGCGGCGGGCACGCGATCGGTCGTCGCCGTGCTCGAACGCGTCTCCGGCGCCATCGCCGACATGCAGAATTCGGCGAATACGGTGCTCACCGCGTCGGCCGCGGTCGAGGAGGCGGCCGAGAGCCTGCGCGGCAGCGTCGACGGCTTCCTGCGCAAAGTGGCGATGTAATGCGGTCAGGACGCGCGCGGGCGCGGCTCCAGCGCTACGCGCGCGAAGGTCGAGATGATTTTCAGTCCGGCATTGAGCGAGCCGCGCAACGAGCCTGCGACTTTGGATTCGCCGCCGAGGCGGCGGCGATAGGCGACCGGCAGCTCGACGACGCGGAGCCCGGCGCGCGCCACACGCATCTGCATTTCGAGATTCCAGCCGTAGGTCATCTCGCGCATGCCGAGGTTCAGCAGGGTGTCGCGGCGGATGGCGCGGAACGCGCACATGTCGGTGTAGCGCACGCCGTAAAGGAGCTTCGTCAGCCAGCCGGCGAGGAAACCGGCGAGGAGCTGATGCGAAGCCATGCTGCCGGCCTCGCGCTCGCCGCGGGCACGCGAGGCGATGACAAAGTCGGCGGTGCCGGCGCATAGCGGCGCCACCAGCGCCGCGATGGCGGCGGGATCGTCGGCGCCGTCGCCGTCCATGAACACGACGACGTCGGCGTCGGCGGCGGCTTCCGCGCCGGCGAGGCAGGCCCGGCCGTAGCCGCGGCCGACTTGCATCACCTCGGCGCCGGCGCCGCGGGCGCGGTCCGGCGTGCCGTCGCGGCTGCCGCCATCGGTCACGATGACGCGGCCGATGATCTGGCGCGGCAGTTCGGCGACCACCGCGGCGATGGATTCCGCCTCGTTGAAGGTCGGAATGACGACGGCGACCCGTGCCGCCTGGGGCGGCATGGTCACAGGCTCCAACGCAGCCCGCAGCTGGCACAAGCCTCGGGCGGGGTGTTCGATTTGAGCGCCTTGCGGAATTGAGCGTAAGCGGGGCCGGTCCAGATCTCGCGCAGGCTCTGCTGGGTGGCGTCGCCGAGCGTGTAATTCTCGTAACCGCGCTGCGAGAACGGCGCGATGCAGCACGGCAGCGCGCGGCCGTTGGCGGTGAAATACATCACCGTCCACGGCCGCCGGCACAGCGACCAAGGGGAAGACGAGCCCGAACCATCGGCGCTGCGCTTGAGGCTGACGCCGGGCTCCGAGGCGCCGCCGGAGGCGGAAAATTCAATGCCGAGCGAACGCGCCAGTGCGGCGGCGCGATCGATATGGACCGCGTCCGCCGCCGAAAGCCGCTCGTAGAGCGCCTGGTCCGGCCGCGCCAAGCCGACGGCGTGGTCGGTGAAAAACACCAGCCGCTGCAGATGCACTTCCTTGACGCCGGTCTCCGCGGCGACGTGGACGAAATCGGATAGTTCCTCGATGGTTTCGCGCAAGCCAGTGAGCCAGGCCGATACCCGCGGCTTGCGGTGGCCCTCGCGCTCCTGCAGCTCGCGGAAGGCCCGCACGTTTTTCAGGATGCGGTTGAAATAATTCTTGCCGCGAATGGCGAGATAGGATTTCGCATTCGCCGCATCGAACGAGACGCGCAGCTCGTCCAGTTCGGCGGCGATCAAGGCGCGGCCGTTCCTCTCGTTGAGCACCGTGCCGTTGGTGTTGAACAGGACATAGGTGCCGCGATCCTTCAGATAGCGCACCATCCGTGGCAAATGCTTGACCAGCATCGGCTCGCCGACGCCGTGCAGAACGGCGCGCTGCAAATTCGGAATCTGGTCGACGATCGCGGTGAACAGCTCCCAGCTCATGTCGGCCGGCGGCTCGAGCTCCTCATAGGTGCGCGGGCAGGTCGTGCACAGCAGATTGCAGCGGTTGGTCGTCTCCAGATAAAGGCAAACCGGCTCATGCTCGGGGACTTCACTGTCCGCCGTCACGGACTCGAAATAGCGCTGCGGATCGATAGGCCGTTGTGTCGCCGCCCTTTGCATCAGTGCTTCGCCCCGTGGATTCGTCGGTGAATGTCCTGGCCGGATGGCGCTGCCTCAAGCTTGCGCTTCGTCGACCTGCATGAGGTGATCGATCCGGCCGCCGAAGTCGTGATGTTGCGCAAGCTGCCGCATCAATTTTGCCGTCTGCGCCGCGTAATGCGGCGGATGCGCGCCGTGCCGGCGCTCGGCCTCGCCGTTGAGCTCGGCCTGGAGCCGGCGCAAGCCGTCGACGTCATCGACGTCGTACCAGACCGGCAAGCTATGAACTTCGAGACCGACGTCGCGGGCGCGCTGCAGCGTCTGTTCGGCGACGCGCGAGGTGCTCCAGTCGATGTCGTCGAACATGCGCCGGTGCGCGGTCTTCAGTCCGAGCAGATAATAGCCGCCATCGGCGGAGGGGCCGAGCACCGCGTGATCGCCCGGCTGCGCCAGGTACGCCGCGGTCTCGATCAACAGTGCCGTCGGCAAAGTCGGGCTGTCGGCATTGAGAACCACAGCCGAAGCGTGTCCACGGGCAAAAAGCTCGCAAATCGTGTGATACAGGCAATCGCCGAAATTGGGCAGCCACGCCTCGATCAGCCCGATTGCCGCCGGCAGCGTGCGACGGAAAAAGTCTTCAGCGCCGGTTGGACCGAAGGCCGCATAGCCGGCGATGCCGGCATCTGGCGCGGCGTGACGCGCGGCAAGCAGGACATTGTCGGCCACGTCGCAGAGAAACGCAGTATTGAGCGCGGCCGCTTCATCGAATGTGAGCGGCGGGACGAGCCGCGTCTTGGCCCGCCCCGGCGCCGAGGCTTTGGCCATGAAGGCAATGCCGCAAGACCCCGCCGCGGCGACGCCGCCCACGGAATCGGAATTGGGATTGGAATTGCCGTGAAGCCGACGCACGCCATCCATACGATGCCCCCTGCAATCAATCCGGCAGCGCAATGTGACTTGCTTGCCAAAGCGGCCGGCCAAGCGCCAATCACTTCCGCCTCAGAGCTGACAAGTGTCGAAACACCAAAAAGTTATCGCGCTCACAAAGTCGTGATCGCGCCGCGCCGACCGCCGATCAGCGGCGGGCCAAAGCGACGCGGATGCTGTCGTCGTTCGGAACGGCCGTGTCGCCCGTATCATGCCGACCTTGCCATGTCGGCGCGCTCGCGTATTCCCGCCGCGGCATATCGAGCGAAGCGAGCTGCCGGCCGAGGATGCCCATCACCTCGATCGGCACTGCAACGAGTCGCGTGCCCCAGCCGAGAAAGCCGCCGTAGGCGACAATCAGTTTGATCTTGCCCTGCGGGGTGCGCACCACTTGCCGCACATGGCCAAGCGTGCGGCTGTCATCGTCAAGCACCGGGACCCCGATGAGATCGCCGACGCGGACGGCTTGCGGAAAGCGCTTTTGCATGCGCATCGCCGCCGCCATGTCGTGAGCGGCCATGGCCTTGTCCGCGGGACCCATGCCGGTCGGCGGCACCATCGCTTGCGCCAGCAAGAGGCGATGCGAATGTGTGGAATCCTGCTGCGCCTTGGCCGGCATTGCCGAAATGACAGCGAGCATCGCCGCCGGAAAGAATAAAATTGATCGCACGCGACTTCTCCTGATCAATCGACCCGCGCGATTTTGTGAACCACGTCGTCTTGCGGGCAAAATAACATCCCCGTAGTCTCGCCGCGTCGCCAGCGAAGGATTTCCGATGTCGGCTCCGTCACAGATATTAGCTGCATCCAAGCCGTCAACTTCCGACCTCGTCGCGACAAAGCCGCATCTGCATCCACTGCCGCTGCGTATCATGCATTGGATCAATGCGACTGCTATTTTCATCATGATCGGCAGCGGATGGAAGATCTATAACGACGATGTGATCTTCGGCTTTCTGCATTTCCCGGACTGGCTCGTCATCGGCAAATGGGCGCAATACGGATTGCAGTGGCACTTCTTCGGCATGTGGATTTTCGTCCTCAATGGGCTCGCTTACATCTCCTACGGAATCGCGACCGGCCGTTTCCGGCGCAAACTGTTTCCGATCTCCCTGCGCGAGCTTTTTGCAACCGTCGGCGAAGCTTTGCGCTTTCGCCTGCGCCATGACGACCTGACCCACTACAATGCGGTGCAGAAGGTGCTCTATCTCGGCGTCATGCTGGTCGGGATTTTGATCGTGATCTCCGGACTGTGTTTGTGGAAGCCGATCCAGTTCTCCGAGCTTGCCGGCCTGTTCGGCAGTTTCCAGACCATCCGGCTGGTTCATTTTCTTTGCATGGCGGCGATTGTCGCCTTCATCCTCGTTCACGTGTCGCTGGCACTGCTGGTGCCGCAAAGCTTCGTCGCCATGGTGACCGGCGGCCCGGTCGTCGACGGGGATGAGCGGCAATCCCGGCCCGTCGCGCCCGAAATCGAAGCCACCATGCGGTGACAGCAATGCCCATTCGTTTTCCGATGCCTGCGATCCTGCGGCTGCGCCACGCCCTGGACCGGAGCCCAGCAAGGCGATTGGCGGCCGACGCCGTTGACCGCCGCGGCCTCATCCGCGGCGCCGCCAGCCTCGGCGCGCTTGGGCTCCTCACCGGCTGCGACGTCAGCGAGGAACCTCCCGTGCAGTCGTTCCTGCGCACGGTGTCGGCGTGGAATGACGGCGTGCAGGAGACGATATTCCGGCCGAACCATCTGGCGCCGACGTTTCCGCCGTCGCAGGTCGTCAAACCGCCGCGCTTCAACGCCTATTACGATATCGAGGACGTCAAGCCGGTCGACGGCGCCACCTGGCGATTGGAACTGGCCGGCCGCATCGACAACAAGCAGCCGTGGACGGCGCAGCAGATTTATCAGCTGCCGGAACAGCAGGTCATCATCCGGCATATCTGCGTCGAAGGCTGGGATTATATCGGGCAGTGGTCGGGCCCGAACCTGCGTGATTTTCTGCATCGCGTCGGCGCCGACCTGACCGCCAAATACGTCTATTTCATCTGCGCCGACGACTACACCGAGAGCATCGACATGGCGTCGGCGCTGCATCCGCAGACCATCCTTGCCACCAAATATGCCGGCGACCTGATTACCGACCCGTTCGGCTATCCGTTGCGGCTGCGCACGGCGATTAAGCTCGGCTACAAGAACGCGAAATGGATCAAAGCGATCGAGGTCAGCAACGATTTTCGCGAGACGTTCTGGAGCAAGCAGGGATTTAACTGGTTTGCCGGGATTTAAAAGCATGATCCGGGAAATGCCCTCTTCGGTCCTGATCCGGGAGGATGGCGGGTTTCGCTCCATCAAAAAGCCTACCGGGTGACGCGCGTATAGATGCGCCATTTATCGGCGCGGGCTTCCGCGAGATGATAATCGGGGCTTTGGGCAAACGGATCCTTGGCCCAGGCGCCGTCCTGCGGCACGACGACGACGACGTCGCAGCCATATTTTGTCGCCATGGCGTCGACGTCGGCGGCGCTGCCTTGCCCGGCAAAGACATCAATGAACTGCGCGTTGATCGCCTCGCGGCGATCTGGCGGCAGGGGCGCAAAGGCGAGCGCCATTTCGCGCCCGGCGAAGCACGAGCTGCGATTAGCGAGCAGCGCCCAGGACATGTTCGCCGGCCACGGCGTGAGGTCCTGCAAGTAAAGCGGATTGTTGACGACGCGCGCGGTCGGCGGCGCGTAGCGGCGCACCGCGGCCCATAAGGCCGGCGCCTGGGCGAAAATTTGCGCATCTGCGGCAGGCGATCCGACAATGTTTTGCCGGACCATGGCGACGGTGTCGGGCAGGCTGAGCGCAAGACCGCCCAAGGCCACAGCCGCTATCAGGGCACGGCGCGGCGCGCGCATGATGCCCGCCGCGGCGGCGACGATCAGAACCATGGCGGCCGGCAGCACCGCGCGCAGGCCCAGATCGTTGTTGTCGCCGATGGTGTCGACCAGAAGCCAGGAAATGACGAGGCCGGCGCCGGTCAGCGCGATAAATGTCGCGACGAGGGTTTTTTGCTGCCCCGGCGGCAAGGTCCGCTGCGTGACGGCGAGTGCGATCAAGCCGGCGATGTAAGTGGCCGGAAACTCGAGCGGCAGCAGAATGAGCCAATAGGCCGGCAGATCGAGCACGCGGCGCATCGCGTATGGAAACAAATCGCCGAGCACGGCGAACTGGTCGATAACGATCGGCGTGCTGTCGCCCCGGGCCGCAACCGCGGCGAACTGCCCGCGCAGAAACGGCGCCGCAATCAGCACGGTCAGCACGGCGGCGGCGGCCAGGCCGCCGGCAACCGTCATGCGCCGGGCCGGCTGCACGGCGGCGAACAAGATCGGCGCCGCCAGCAGAGCGGCGGCGCCGAACGTCACGCCGCCGACAAAGGCCGAGCTCTCAAAGCCGGCAACAACCACCAGGACCAGGGTCAGGAACCGCGCTGCACTCGGCCGCCACGCAAAATGAACGATCAGCACCATGGCCGTGATCACGCATGACGCCGACATCAGATGCTGCGGCACCCAGGCGGACTGGAACAGCCAGCCGGCAAAGCCGTTGGGCGACGCCATGAACGGTTCGAGCGAAAAACTGCCGAAGAAAAAGCTCAGCGTCGTCCGCAGCGACGCCGCCGCGGCGAGCGCGACGACCAGGATTGCCGCGCCCGGCCGTTCGCTGAGCCAGACGGCTACCGCCATCATCAAGGTGAGCGAGGCGAAGGCGGTGAACCAGGTCAGACCGATATCGGCTTCCCAACCGCTGATATGCAGCGGCAGCGCCAGCTCCGCCGCGCTGAAGTGCCAGAGATAATAATAGGCGAGCCGCGCCGGCGTCACGACGGCGCCGAACACCGGATCGACCGGCGGCAGCCCCTGCCGCGTCATCGCATCGATGATCGCGATCTTGGCGTGATCGAATATGGGGTCCGCCAGATGCACGCCGGCAGGCGAGATTTTGGGAACGATTGCGCTCGCCGGAACCAGAGCGAGGACGGCGGCGGCCGGATAAGCAGGGAGCGGAATGCCGGTTTTTTGCCCCGGATCGTCATGCGCGCTTGGCGTCAGCAGCGCGCCGCCGCCGATGACGAGAAAAAGCGCGGCGATCGCGGCGACGGCGGGCGCAGAAAACCCGGTCAAGGTAAGGACCGGCAGGGTCGCGGCGCCGAACATGGCCCAGCCGACGACCGGCGCGGCGCCGAGCGCCAGCGCGCGCGGCAGGATGTGGCGACCAACCGCAAAACCGAAGGCCGTGAAGAATGCAGTCGCCACCAGCGCGCAAAAGGCGGCATTGACGGCCGATGCCATGGGAGACCGATCCCCGACGCTGGTAAGTGAGACTGCGCACCGCCTGTTCGCGGCGCGTTAGGCGGCCCGCAGCAGCGTTTCCACTTTGGGCCACGGATCGGGCGCCAGATTGCGGAACGGCGCCCAGTCGTTATCGGTCATGCGGCCGAAAATCGTGGCTTTGACCGAAGGCCGCTCGCGCATCCGCGCCCACCAATCGCCGACCGCCGCCTGGCGCTCCCACATGCCCGAAAGCTTGAGCAGTTCGAGCCGCAGGATGTACGGGATGACGGCGCAATCCGCGTTGGAAAAATTTGCGCCGGCGAGATAAGGCCCGCTTTGCAGCGAGTCGTTCATCCAGGCCAGCAATTTCTTATGCTGATTGATGGCATCGACGACAAATTCGGAATCGAGCCCATGCTCGATGACGCTGCGCTTATATTCGGCGCGGCGCTTCAACGGCGATTTGTTGACCTCGGCGAGCCAGGCTTCGCGGGGCAGCTTGAGGAAATTCGGCCGGAACGCCGTGGCAAAAGTGAGGATCATGCACGAATTGTGCAGATATTCGTCGATCAGCTTGTTGAACATCCGCACCCGGTGACGCAGCAGCGGCTCCTTGGGCATCAGCCGCGGCGTTGGGAACGCCTCATCGAGATAATACAGGATCAGCGACGATTCGATAATCGTATTGCCGTCATGCACCAAAGTGGGCACCACGCCGTTCGGATTGAGCTTCAGATAAGCCGGATCGAACTGATCGCCGCGCAGAGTGAGAAGATGCTCCTTGACGTCGAGACCCTTCTCGTTGAGCGCGATGCGCACCTTCTGGGCGCAGACTGAATTGATATTGTGATAATGCTCGAGCATCGATCCTCCCGCCGCTGTCGTGGCCGAGCGGATCATGGTCTCGTTTGTGGCCCAAGTCCAGGCGACGCGCCGCCGCGAGGCTCAAATGCCTAGCCGCCGATCTGATTGACGATACCGGTCCACTGCTCGACCGTGCGCCGGGCTTCGCGGACCGCCTCGGCGAAGGCCTCTTCCTTCTTGTAATAATGCCGCCACTGACCGCTGTCGTACATTTCCACGAGATGAGTCAGTGCCCGGCGGGCTCCGAACAGCTGGCGTTCGGCATGTTGGCGCTGCACTTCCGTGGTCGCGCTTTTGGTCATGGGCCGGAGTTTGCCACCAAGACGTAAAAATAAGATCAAAAAAGGGTAAGCTGCGGAGCCGGTATTTGAGCGGGCGAGACGGATGAGCAACAATAAACGAAGCGTAAACGCTGAGTGCTCGATGTGTTTACGGCAGCAAAACCGCTCTGGAATTTGGAACCCGAAGTGGCATATCCTGAAGCCGGGAGGCGACAGGAACAGCATGCCCCGGTGGACCAAGGGATTTCGCGGCGGCGCGACGACGCGCGGCCTGTTTTTCTGCACCATGAGCGCGGCGTTGCTCGCCGGGACCGGCGTCGCCTTCAGCGGTCCGTGCACGGCCGAAATCGCCGCGCTGGAACAGCAGATCAAGACGCTGCCGCCGGGACCGAAGACGGGTCCGACCTTTTCGCAGACGCTCGGGGCGCAACTGCACCGCCAGCCGACGCCCGAAGACGTCGAGCATGCTCAGCAAGTCGGCCGGAAAGAGGCGGATGCGGCCCTCCAAGCGGCCAAGGAGGCCGATGCCGCCGGCAACGCCTCCGCCTGCAGCGCCGCGCTCGAGAAAGCCAGGCGCCTCTACGACATCCCTCAAATGGGGCAATAGCTCCGAAGCAAAGACGCCGGCTTGCCTCAATACGCTTCTTCGTCATAGATCGGATCGACCGAGCCGCCCCAGGCCGTGTAGTATTTCTCAAGCAGCTCCTGCGCCGGCGTGGTGCCGCGCGCCAAGCGGTCTTCCAAAATCTCGAGATAGCGCGTCTCGTCCTCGCCGCTGGCATCGAGGCATTTGCGGCGCACCAGCCCGGCGCGCGCCATCTTGACGGCCTGGTTCGCGATCTCGAGCACGGTGCGGCCGCCAAGCGTCGCCGCGAGCCCTTGCTTCGGTACGTCGTCGCGAAGCTTCTGCCGTTCTTGCGCGCTCCAGTCTTTGACCAGGTCCCAGGCCGCATCGAGGCTGACATCGTCGTAAAGAATGCCGACCCAGAAGGCCGGCAGCGCCAAGAGGTTCGGCAGCGAGCCGGAGTCGGCGCCGCGCATTTCCAGATAACGCTTGAGCCGCACCTCCGGAAAGATCGTGCTGAGGTGGTTCGCCCAATCCGAGATCGTCGCCCGCGCGCCCGGCATTGCCGGCAGCTTGCCCGCCAATAGGTCGCGGAACGACTGTCCCGAGGCGTCGACATAGTCGTCGCCATGCTTGACGAAATACATCGGCACATCGAGCGCATAGTCGACCCAGCGCTCGAACCCCATGCCCCGCTCGAACGCCCAAGCCAGCATGCCGGCGCGCGCATTGTCGGTGTCGCGCCAAATCTCCGACCGCAACGACAGATAGCCGTTCGGCTTGCCCTCCGTGAACGGCGAATTGGCGAACAGCGCCGTCGCCACCGGCTGTAGCGCAAGCGAGACGCGCAGCTTCTTGATCATGTCGGCTTCGGAGCAAAAATCAAGATTGGTCTGCACCGTGCAGGTGCGATACATCATGTCGAGGCCGAGGGTGCCGACCTTCGGCATGTATTCGGTCATGATCTTATAACGGCCCTTCGGCATTTTCGGGATTTCCGCGCGCGTCCAGCTCGGCGTAAAGCCGAGGCCGAGAAATCCGATGTGCAGGGGCTGCGCCACCTCGCGGACCTGCGCCAGATGCGCCATCAGTTCGCTCGAGGTCTGGTGCACGCATTCGACCTGGGCGCCGGACAGCTCGAACTGGCCGCCGGGCTCGAGCGAGATCGCGCCGCCGCCGGGTACGTCGAACAGGCCGATGATGTTCGGCCCCTCCATGATCGGCTGCCAGCCGAGCAAATGCTGCATGCCTTCAAGCAGCGCGCGGATGCCGCGGCGGCCCTCATAGGGCACCGGCCGATGGCCCTGCAGCGTAAAGGCGAACTTCTCGTGCTCGGTGCCGATGCGGAATTGCGATTTGGGTTTGGCGCCCTGCGCAAGCCAAGCCACGAGATCGTCGCGCCGCTCGATCGGCGTCAGGTCGACTTGATCACGCGCCATGCAGGGTCCCGGAGAAAATCGGCCGCGACGTTATACGCGGTGGACATGAGAGGGCAATGCGGCGCTCACGATGCTTTGGCTACCGCGACGCGCTGCGGCGGCGGGAACCGGCCGTAGAAGGTGTCGCCTTTTTTCGCCATATCGTTGAGCAGCTTGCCCGGCTTGAAGCGCTCGCCATGATCCTTGGCGAGGCGGTTGCAGAGATCGACAAAGGCTCCGACACCCATGCCGTCGATATAGGAAATCGTGCCGCCGGTGAAAGGGGCGAAACCGAAGCCGAGGATCGAGCCGACGTCGGCTTCGCGCACGTCGGTGACCACGTGCTCTTCGATGCAGCGGGCGGATTCGAGCGCCTGCATCGCCAACAGCCGGCGTTCGAGAACCGCTATATCGATGCTGTCGGGATCGAGCTTCTGCGGCTGCAGTTGGGCAAGCCCCGGCCATAGCCGCTTCGGGCCGTTCGCCGGATAATCGTAAAAGCCTTTGCCGTTCTTGCGGCCGTAGCGTCCGTACTTTTCCACCATCTCTTCGAGCAGCGCCTTCTGCTTGGGATCGATCGCCTTGGCGCCGAGATCGGCCTCGGTCGCTTTGAGGATTTTCCAGGCCAGATCGACGGCAACCTCGTCGTTGAGCGCCAGCGGCCCGACCGGCATCCCGGCCATGCGCCCGACATTCTCGATCATCGCCGCGGGCACGCCTTCGGTCAGCATCAAATGGCCTTCGCGGATATAGGTGCCGACCACCCGCGACGTATAGAAGCC
The DNA here is from genome assembly GCA_963791925.1 of uncultured Alphaproteobacteria bacterium. Taxonomy (GTDB): domain Bacteria; phylum Pseudomonadota; class Alphaproteobacteria; order Rhizobiales; family Xanthobacteraceae; genus BOG-931. The sequence continues at coordinate 1,060,244 of CAWBUA010000001.1, forward strand.
GCGCAAATCGTTGACCACGATCGGCGTCTTGCGGATGGCGCGCACGTAATCGAGCGCGGCGGCGAGCGCCATGTCGCCGGTCTCCTTGCCCATGATGATCTCGACCAGCATCATGCGTTCGACCGGCGAGAAAAAGTGGATGCCGATGAAGCGCATGCGGTCCTTGAACGCGGCCGCCAACGAAGAGATCGGCAGCGTCGAGGTGTTGGAGCCGAAAATCGCGTTGTCGCCGAGCACGTTCTGCGCCCGCGAAATCACTTCTTCCTTGATCTTGCGGTCCTCGAACACGGCCTCGACGACGAGATCGCAGTCCTTCAGCGCGACGTAATCCGCGGTCGGATGGATGCGCGCCAGCAGCGCGTCCCGCTCGGCCGCGGTGGCGCGGCCGCGATTGACCTGATCGGTCATCAGCTTCTGCGAATGCGCTTTGCCCTTTTCCGCGGTTTCCGGATCGCGGTCGATCAGGACGACGTCCAACCCGGCAAGCGCGCTGACATAGGCGATGCCGCCGCCCATGAATCCGGCGCCGAGCACGCCGATCTTCTTTAAGGGCTTCGCCGGCACGGCGGGGCGCCGCGCCCCCTTGTTGAGCTCCTGCAGCGAGACGAACAGCGAGCGGATCATCGCCGCCGCTTCCGGGGAGCGCAGGATCTTGGCGAACCAGCGCAATTCGACCCGCAGCGCCTGATCCATCGGCAGCTGCAGGCCCTCATAGACGACCTGCATGATGGCGCGCGCGGCCGGGTAATTGTCGTAGGTCTCGCGGCGATAGATGGCGTTGGCCGCGGGGAACACCATCATGCCGGCCTTGGAATAGACCGGTCCGCCCGGCAGTTTGAAACCGTCGACGTCCCACGGCGCCTTGGCCGTACCGCCCGATTTGATCCAGTCCCTCGCCGCTTTGATCAGATCGCCTGGCGGCACCACGGCGTCGACGAGCTTCATCGCCTTGGCGCGATTGAGCTGCAACTGATCGCCCTTGAGCAGAAATTGCAGCGCGTCGGAAGGCGGCAGCATGCGGGCGACGCGCTGCGTGCCGCCGGCGCCCGGGAACAGGCCGATCTTGATCTCGGGCAGGCCGAGCCGCGTCCGCCCGTTGTCGGCGGCGATGCGATGATGGCAGGCGAGCGTCAGCTCGAATCCGCCGCCGACCGCCGTGCCGTTGATCGCCGCGACCCACGGCTTGCCGCAGGTCTCGATGCGGCGGCACAGCAGCGACCACTTGCGGCTCTCCTCGAACAGGCGCGCATTGGCCGCGTCCTCGCCTTGCGACGCCGCGAGATCGGCAAAGGTGCGGCTCAAGGCTTCCAGCATCGTCAGATCGGCGCCGGCGCAGAACGTATCCTTGCCCGACGTGATCACCGCGCCCTTGACCGCGCCGTCGGTCGCCAGTTCCTCGACGATCGCCGACAGCTCGTCGATCACCGGCACGTCGATGACGTTCATCGAGCGGCCCGGCGCGTTCCAGGTGACGAGCGCGACGCCGTCGCCGTCGATGTCGAGCGCGAAATTGGTGAAACTTGGTTTGCTCTCAGCCATACGGTTCGCCGTTCTTATGAGTGTAACGGAAGCCCTGGTCGTCGCGCACGACCATCAGGTCGACGTCGGGATAATCGACGCGCTCCTCTTTGGAGCGGGTGCCGACCTCGAGATAAGCCGCGTCGCGACCGCTGCGATTAACGAGCTGATGGCCGTTGCCGCTGTTCGCCTTGAAGCCGGCGGCGTCGCCAGGCTTGAGCACGCACTCGCCGCCGTCCTCGACCAGCACGACTTCGCCTTGCAGAATATAGACAAACTCATCTTCTCGCTCGTGCCAATGCCGCAGTGCCGAGGCCGCGCCGGGCTTCAAGGTCGTGAGATTGACGCCGAACTGGTCGAGGCCGGCGGCGTTGCCGAGCCGCTTGCGCTCGCGGCCGACCACCACGCGATCGTATGGCTGCGGATAACCGGTGCGGGTATCGACCGGCACTTTGGCGATATCGATCTTGGGCATTCGCTCACACCCGCTCGATGATGGTGGCGGTGCCCATGCCGGCGCCGATGCAGAGCGTGACCAGCCCGGTCGCAACGTTGCGCCGCTCCATCTCGTCGAGGAGCGTGCCGAGAATCATCGCGCCGGTGGCGCCGAGCGGATGACCGAGCGCGATGGCGCCGCCGTTGACGTTGACCTTGGCGGCATCGAGATCGAAAGCTTGCAGATAACGCAGCACCACCGAGGCGAACGCCTCGTTGATCTCGATGAGATCGACGTCGGCAAGCGTCATGCCGGCGGTCTTGAGCACCTTCTTGGTGACATCGATCGGACCGGTCAGCATCAGCGCCGGATCGGAGCCGATATTGGCGAAGGCGCGCAACCGGGCGCGCGGCTTCAGTCCGGCCTTTTCGCCGGCGGCTTTGTTGCCGACCAGCACCGCCGCGGCGCCATCGACGATGCCCGACGAATTGCCGGCATGATGGACGTGATTGACGTATTCCACGTCGGGATGAGCCTGGATGGCGACCGCATCGAACCCGCCGAGTTCGCCCATCTGCACGAATGACGGCTGCAGCGCCGCGAGCGATTGCATGGTCGTGCCCGGCCGCATGTGCTCGTCCTTGGCCAGAATGGTCAGGCCGTTGACGTCTTTCACCGGCACCACGGAGCGATCGAAGCGGCCGTCGTCCCACGCCGCCGCGGCACGCTTCTGGCTTTCGACCGCATAGGCGTCGACGTCGTCGCGCGAGAATCCGTATTTGGTGGCGATGAGATCGGCGGAAATGCCCTGCGGCAGGAAGTAATGCGCCACCGCGATCGACGGATCGACCGCCCAGGCGCCGCCAGCGGAGCCGATGCCGACCCGGCTCATCAATTCGACGCCGCCGCCGACGGCCATTTGCTGCTGGCCGGACATGATCTGGGCGGCGGCGAAATTCACCGCATCGAGACCCGAGGCGCAGAAGCGGTTGATCTGCACGCCGGGAACCTCGTTGCCGTAGTCGGCCACCAGCGCCGCGGTGCGCGCGATGTCGGCGGCCGCCTCGCCGACCGGATCGACCACGCCCATGACCACGTCATCGACCAAAGCGGTATCGAGACGATTGCGATCCTTGATCGCGCGCAGCGCCTGGCTGGCGAGGTTGAGCGCGGTGACCTCGTGCAGGGAACCGTCGACCTTGCCGCGGCCGCGCGGGGTGCGCACGTGATCGTAGATGAAGGCGTCGGTCATGAATTCCTCTCAAAGTTCACTGCGGACGCAATGACTACGCCGAATAGCTAGAAAGCCTCGGCCGGCAATTCCATGGTCGAGGCGGCGCCGGCCTTGATGCGCGCCAAATGCGTCGCCGCCGCCGGGAGCATCCGTTCCATGAAAAAGCGGCCGGTCGTCAATCGCTCCGCCATTCGTCCCGCCGCGCCGTCGCCGCCGCCGCCGGCTTTAGCCTTCGCCGCCTCGGCGATCAGGCACCACATATAGCCGAGCGCGACCAGGCCGAAGAGGTGCATATAGTCGGTGGCGCCGGCCCCGGCATTATCGGGATTGCCCAGTGCGTTCTGCAAGAACCACATGGTTGCCTGCTGCAATTCGCCGAGCGCCTGATTAAGCGGCGTCACAAAGGGCGCCATGCCCGCATCTGCGCCGCGCTCCTTGATGTAGGCGGTCACCTCGGCGAAGAAAGCCTGCAAGGCGCGGCCGCCGTCTTTCGGCAGCTTGCGGCCGACCAGATCGAGCGCCTGGATGCCGTTGGCGCCCTCATACAGCATGGCGATGCGGGCATCGCGCACGAACTGTTCCATGCCGTGCTCGGCGATGTAACCGTGGCCGCCGAAGACCTGCTGCGCCGAAACCGTATTGGCGAAGCCCTGGTCGGTGAGCACGCCTTTGATCACCGGCGTCATCAGGCCCAAGCGATCCTCGGCCGCCTGCCGTTCCTTGGCGTCCCCGGAGCGATGCGCGACGTCGGCCTTGAGCGCGACCCACAGCACCAGCGCGCGCGCCGCCTCGTTGAAGGCGCGCATGGTCATCAGCATGCGCCGCACGTCGGGATGGACGATGATCGGATCGGCGGGCTGCTGCGGGAATTTCGCCCCGGTCAAGGCGCGGCCGGCGAGCCGCTGCTTGGCGTAGGCGGCGGCATTCTGATAGGCGACCTCGGACAGCGCCAAGCCCTGCACGCCGACGCCGAGGCGGGCCTCGTTCATCATTGTGAACATCGCTTGCAGGCCCCGATTGGCTTCGCCGACGAGCCCGCCGGTAGCGCCGTCGTAATTCATCACGCAGGTGGCGTTGCCGTGGATGCCCATCTTCTCTTCGATCGAGCCGCAGGACACCGCGTTGCGCGCGCCGACATCGCCGCCGGCATCGGGCAGGAATTTCGGCACGACGAACAGCGAAATGCCGCGGGTGCCGGCCGGCGCGCCGTCGATGCGCGCGAGCACGAGATGAACGATATTGTCGACGAGGTCATGCTCGCCGGCGGAGATGAAAATCTTGGTGCCGGAAATCTTGTAGCTGCCGTCGGGCTGCGGCGTGGCGCGGGTGCGCACGAGGCCCAGATCGGTGCCGCATTGCGGCTCGGTCAGGTTCATGGTGCCGGACCACTGCCCGGCGATCAGCTTCGGCAGATAGAGCGACTTCTGCTCCGGCGAGGCGTGGGTGTGCAGCGCCGCGATCGCCCCCTCGGTGAGACCGGGATACATGGCAAAGGCCATATTGGCCGAGCAAAGAAACTCGTTGAGCGCCTGCGCCAGCACCATCGGCAGGCCCTGGCCGCCGAATTCGGCGGGCGCGGCGAGGCCGAGCCAGCCGCCCGCGGTCAGCTTCCGATAGGCGTCCTTAAATCCGGTCGGAGTGGTGACCGAGCCGTCGTCGTGGCGGCGGCAGCCTTCCTTGTCGCCGACGCGGTTGAGCGGCGTGAGCACCTGTTCGGCGAATTTGGCCGCTTCGCCGAGCACCGCCTCGATGAGATCGGGGCTGGCGTCGGCAAAGCCCGGCAGGTTGTTGTAGCGATCGATATGGAACACGTCGCTCAACAGGAACATGACGTCGTCGACGGGAGCCTTGTAGCTCGGCATCGCGTTCCTCCCCGCGCCCGCCAGCGGCGGACCCACGCCTAAACTAGCCGATTCACGACGCCGCCACGACGGCCATTTACGGGATTCTGCGTTGCCGCCGGTACAGCGGGAACCCGCGCTAAATGCCCGCTGCCGCTGTATTAACGACTTGTTTACGCTAATCCGGAAGAGTTGCCGCCGAGGACACCAGACTGCGCCCTCCGCTTCGTCTGTTAACGAGCCCACGCTCAAGACAGGGCCATCTCGTTCCTCGCGGAGTGGCTTGGCGCGCAAATGAAATCCGGCGGTCCGTGGAACCTGAGAGGCCTTCGTCCAGAAACGCGCGAAGCCGCCCGCGACGCCGCGCACCGATCCGGCATGTCGGTCGGGGAGTGGCTCAACAGCGTCATTCGCGAGGACCCCAATCAAGACAGCGACCAGGACACCGATCGGGACGGCAACGATTACGGCGCGCCGATGCGGTCCGCTGACTACGATGAACGTGACGAGCGGGATTGGCGCGACGATAGGCGCCGCCAACACCGCCATGACGACCAGCGCGCCCGCCGCCGCGCGCGCCACGCCGAAGGCGAGACGTCGTCGGCGCGCCGTCACGCGCACCGCGCCAAGGACGAGTCGCGGCCGCAGCAGCACCGCAGCCGCCCTGCACATGAGGATGAGGCGCTCTTCCCGCTCCGCAGCCGCGCACGCGATGCCGAAGACGATCTGCCGCAGCGCCAACACCCGGGTCCCAAATATGAAGACGATGTGCCGTCGGCGCGGCACCGCAGGGACGAACGCAAAGTCGAGATCGAGCGCGAAGTTACGCTGGCCCGCGAGCAATTTGGCGAGGTCCATGCCCGCCTCGATCGGTTGACGCAGCAGCTCGAGCGCATGGCGCGGACCGACGCGCCGCGGCTTACCGGCGCCCCGGCACCGCAACCGCATATGGCGGACGTTTATCAGCCCCAGCCGCAGATCTATGAACCGCCGCCGCGCCCGCGTCCCGTCGCTCCGGCGCCGCGCCATCGATCCTTGACGTCGGTCGACAACGCGGTCGCCGAGATCGCCGAGCGCCAGCGCCAGCTTTACGCCGATGCGGCCGCTCCTTTCGCTCCCATCGCTTCTGCCGCGCCGTCTGCGTCGGCCGCCGCCATCGCAGCCGCGGCTGCCGTCGCGGAGCCGCCGGCGCCGCCGCCGTTGCCGCCGCGGACGCCGCAGCCCGCGCCGGAGCCTGCCGTCGACATCAGCAATCTCGACGAGCAGCTGCGCACCATCACGATGCGGATCGAAGCGCTGCGGCCGTCGGGCGAACTGGAAAACGTCGTCAAATCCTTCCGCAAGGACCTTGCGGAAATCCGGGAGCAGCTTACGGAGGCGCTGCCGCGCCATGCCGTCGAATCGCTCGAAGCTGAGGTGCAGGCGCTGGCAAAACGGCTCGATCAATCCCGCACATCCGGCGTTGATTCGACCGTGCTCGCCGGAATCGAGGCCGGACTGAAGGAAGTCCGCGACGCGCTGCGCAATTTGACTCCGGCCGAGAACCTGGTCGGTTTCGACGACACGGTGCGAGCGCTTTCCCAAAAGGTCGACCTGATCCTCGCCAAAGAAGATCCGGCGGCGCTGCAGCAGCTGGAAACAGCCATCGGCGCGCTGCGCGGCATCGTCTCCCATGTCGCCTCCGACGACACCCTGACCAAAGTGGCGGACGACGTGCGTCTGCTCGCGGCCAAAGTCGACGTCGTCGCCACCAGCGCGGCCAGCAGCCAGGCGGTTTCCGCGCTGGAGAGCCGCATCGATACACTCGCCAATGCGCTCAACGCTTCGAACGAAGCCGGTCGCGCCGTGCCGCGCGAACTGGAGAAGCTACTTTCCGGACTGATCGAAAAGCTCGAATGGGTGCAGCTCACCCATACCGATCACGCCGCGCTTGGCGCGCTGGAGGACCGCATTGCTCAATTGATCAAGCGGCTCGACGCGTCCGACGCAAAGCTCGGCAATCTTGAGGCGGTCGAGCGCGGCATGGCCGATTTGCTCGTGCATATCGAGCAAATCCGCGGCGGCAGCAGCCCCGCACCCGTCGCCGCGCCACGCAAGCCGGTCGAAGCCATCGCGCGCGATGTCGCCGAGATCAAACGCGGCGAAAGGCGCACGCAGGACTCGATCGAGGCGGTCCACGGCGCCGTCGAGCACGTCGTCGATCGCCTCGCCATGATCGAAAGCGGCATGCACGAGGGAGTGAGCCGAGCGGGCGCGCCAAGCGAGACGCAACCGCCGCAAGCCGCCGCACGCGTACCGGCGCAACAAACCTCGCAAGCGCTCGCGCGCGAGCCTGTGCCGGAGCGCACCGCAAAGCCGGCAGCGACGGCCCAGGCCCAGCCCGTCGCTTCGCCGGATCGTATCGCCAAGCCGGCGGCGACAGCCGAGGCCAAAGCCGTCGTCGCTGCGTCCGTCGCACCGTCCGCGGCGATGTTCGCGGCGCCGACGTCCGCATCCGACGCTGCTCCGCCTGACGCCAGCGCGGCACCCGCGATCGCCGACACTGCGGCGCGGCGCGGCGCGGCGGGTCGAACGCCGATCGATCCCAATTTGCCGCCCAATCACCCCCTGGAACCGGGCTTCACAGCCGCTCCGCGCGCGACGCTGTCGGCCGCGGAACGCATCGCGGCATCCGAAGCCGCCGCCGACTTCGCCAAGCCCCCCGTTATTTCCGAACAGGGCGCCAAGCCGAATTTCATCGCCGCAGCGCGGCGCGCCGCTCAAGCGGCCGCGGCGGCGCCGCCCGAGCGAACCCGCGACGAAAGCGCGGCGGTGCACGCGCCACAGGCCGAGCAGCCGTCGCGTCTGCGCAAGCTCATCATGGCGGTGGCAGCGGTGCTGATCGCCGGCGTCTTCCTGCACGTGGCGCTGCGCATGTACCAGGATCGGGCAAGGCCGAATAACGGTGCGCCGCCGTCCGCGCCAGCGCAGCAGACAGCGCCGCCAAAAGCCTTGCCGCAGGCGGATTCGAAGGCGAAGCCGCAATCGGGACCGCTGGTCCTGCCGGTTCCCGGCGCTCCGCCGCAAACCGCGCCCGCCAACCCGCCGCCCTCGGCGGTTGGCCCATCCGGCTCGGTGCCGGCGGCGCCGCCGGTCGCCGACCGCCAATCGTCGCTGCCCTATGCACCGGACATTACCGGCTCGTTGCCGCGGCATGTCGCGCCGCCCGAGGTCCAGCCGCCGGCCGGCCTGGCGTCGCGGCAAGTTCCGGCGACACCCGCGGCGTCGCCGACGACCGTCGCCGGTAAGCTGCCGGCCACGATCGGCGGCCCGAAACTGCGCGCGGCGGCGATTTCCGGCAATGCAGCGGCGGAATTCGAAGTGGCGAACCGCTTTGCCGAGGGCCACGGCGTTCCCCAGAGCGACGCCGAGGCCATGCGCTGGCTCGAACTCGCCGCCAAGCAAGGCCTGGCGCCGGCGCAATTCCGGCTCGGCGCGTTTTACGAAAAGGGCATCGGCATGAAGCGGGACCTCGCGGTGGCGCGCGACCTCTACGCGGCGGCGGCCGCGAAGGGTAACGGCAAGGCCATGCATAATCTCGCCGTGCTCTATGCCGAGGGCATCAACGGTCCGGCCGACTACCGAACCGCGGCGGAGTGGTTCCGCAAGGCGGCCGACCGCGGCATCACCGACAGCCAATATAATCTCGCCATCCTCTATGCGCGCGGCATCGGCGTGCCACAGAACTACGGAGAGTCCTACAAATGGTTCGCGCTCGCGGCCGGCAAAGGCGACGGCGACGCGGCCAGGAAACGCGACGAAATCGCCGCCCATCTCGACGCGCAAGGGCTGGCGGCGGCCAAACTCACGGTGCAGAAATGGTCCGCCGAGCCGCAGCCGGACGACGCCGTCGGCGTCAAGGCGCCGCCAGGCGGCTGGGATGCGCCGGAGCACGCCGAGCGGTCGAGGCCGCGCCCGGTTGCGGGCAAGCCGCTCGCGCTCAACCCGAGCTGAACTGAAGCCTCAATCGGCGAGACAGCAGGCGGCGGGGACGGCGTAAAGCCGGCCGGCGCCCAAAAGATGCGCCGTGAACGACAGCGCGCCAAATATCGAAACGAAGGCCTGGTCGCGAAGATTGAGCCCGCCAGCATAGGCGCCGAAGGCCGGCATGACCAGCCGCCGTCCGTCGGTGGCGAAGCAGCGACGGCTTACCGCGCGTCCGCGGCGGGCGACGCGCGCCACCGGATGCAGATGCCCGGCGATTTCGCCCTCGCTCGGTCGCGGCGACGGCTGATGGCGAAACGTCAGCGCGCCAAGCGCCAAGGCATCGGCGAAGCGGCCGCCGATAGCGTCGTAGCGGTCGGGATCGTGGTTGCCGGCGATCCAGAGCCAATCGCGGCCGCGCTGCAGCGCCTTAAGCGCCACGCGGCTGCTGTCGTGCATGCGTGCCGGACCGCCGCCGTCGTGAAAGCTGTCGCCGAGCGCGACGACGAGGCGCGGCGCGTAGCGCTCTGTCAGCCGGCCGAGGCGGGCCAGCGCCGTCGCCGTGTCGTAAGGCGGCAAGAGCACGCCGCGGGCGGCGAACGCCGAACCCTTTTCCAGATGCAGATCGGCGACGGCGAGCAGCTTTTCGTCGGGCCAAAACAGCGCGCCCGCCGGATCGGCCAACAAGGCGATGCCCGCGAGGGTGATGACGTGATCATCCGCTCGTCCCTGCGAAAGCGGGGACCCAGGAGATGGATTCCCGCTTGCGTGGGAATGAACGGGCAGAACACTCGCCCTCACTGCATCGCCTCCTTCACCAGTTCGGCCTCGGTCTCGGCGAGCAGCGTATCGGCGGCTTCGCCATAGACCGCCTCGCGCCCGATCTCCAGCATGACCGGCACCGCCAGCGGCGAGACATGGTCGAGCGCCTTATGGACGATTCGCCCCTTGATGCGCGAGAGCATTTCGCCGAGCCGGCGCACGTCGAGGAGGCCGGTCGCGGCATCGGCCCGCGCGGCGCGCAGCAGCACATGGTCGGGCTGATGGCTGCGCAGCACGTCGTAGACGAGGTCGGTGGAAATGGTGACCTGGCGGCGCGATTTTTCCTGGCCCGGAAAGCGCCGCTCGATCAGCCCGGCGATGATCGCGCAATTGCGAAAGGTGCGCTTCATCAGCGCCAATTCGGCGAGCCAGGCTTCGAGATCGTCGCCGAGCATGTCCTCGGCGAACAAGGCGGCGAGCGAGAATTCGCCGCGCGCAATGCGGGACGCGATATCGCCGATGCCCCAGACCGCAAGCGCATATTCGTTGGCGACAAAGCCAAGCGGCTTCAGCCGCGCGCGTTCGAGACGGCGGGTCAACAGCATGCCGAGCGTCTGGTGGGCGAGCCGGCCCTCGAACGGATAGCACACCAAGTAATGCTTGTTGGCGCGCGGGAAGGTCTCGACCAACAATTCGCGCCGGCCCGGCATTTGCGAGCGCCACTGCTGGATCTCCAGCCACTCGCAGACTTGCGTCGGCAGCGCGCGCCAGGCATGCGGGTCGGAAATGATGCCGCGCACGCGGTCGGCGAGATAGGTCGAGAGCGGGAATTTGCCGCCCTCATAGGCCGGCACCTTCGGGTCCTGGGCCGTCGCACGCGAGACGTAGACTTCGTCCTCGACGATCGCCTCGTACTTGAGGATTTCGCCTGAGAACACGAAGGTATCGCCCGGCACCATGGTCTCGACGAAATATTCCTCGACCTGCCCGAGAAGCCTGCCGCCGCGCGGAATGATCTTCGCGTCCCGCGAGCGCAGCAGCCGCACTTTCAACATGTCGGCTTCGACGATGGTGCCGACATTGAGCCGGTAGCGCTGCGCCACGTTGGGATTGGCGATGCGCCAGCGGCCGTCCTTGCCCGGCCTGATGCGGGCGAAGCGGTCATAGGCCTTGAGCGCATAGCCGCCGGTCGCGACGAAATCGACCACGGCGTCGAAATCGGCCCGGCTCAGCGCCGCGTAGGGCGCGGCCAGCGTCACTTCGGCGTAGAGATCGTCGCTGGAGAACGGCGCGGCGCAGGCACAGCCGAGGACGTGCTGCGCCAGCACGTCGAGCGCGCCGAGGCGCGGCGCCGGGGTGTCCTGCGCATCGTCGGCGATGGCGTCGAGCGCGGCGCGGCATTCCAGCACCTCGAAGCGGTTCGCTGGAATGAGCACGCCTTTCGACGGCTCATCCATGCGATGATTGGCGCGGCCGATGCGCTGCAGCAGCCGCGATGCGCCTTTCGGCGCGCCGACATTGACGACGAGATCGACGTCGCCCCAGTCGACGCCGAGATCGAGCGAGGAGGTGCACACCACCGCGCGCAGCCGCCCGCCCGCCATGGCGTTTTCGACCCTGCGCCGCTGCGCCACGTCGAGCGAGCCGTGATGGAGCGCAATGGCAAGATTGTCGTCGTTGAGGTGCCAGAGATCCTGAAAAATCCCCTCGGCCTGGCTGCGCGTATTGACGAACACCAGCGTGGTGCGGTGCGCCTTGATCAGCGCGTAAAGCTCGCCGAGCGCATAGCGCGCCGAATGGCCGGCCCAGGGCAGCCGCTCGACGCTGTCGAGCATGGTGACATCCGGCGCGGCGCCTGGTTCGGCGACGATCAGATCGGCGCGCGCCGGACCGCCGCGCTGCGGCACCATGAAGCGGCAAAGGTCTTCGGGTTCGGCGACGGTCGCCGACAGGCCGATACCGGTCAAATCGGGAGCGAGGCAGAAAAGACGGGCGAGATCGAGCGACAGCAGATCGCCGCGCTTCGACGTCACCAGCGCGTGCAATTCGTCGAGAATGACGCGCTTGAGCGAGCCGAACAGATAAGGCGCGTCGGCGGAGGCGAGCAGCAGCGCCAGCTGCTCCGGCATGGTGAGCAGAATATCCGGCGGATCGCGGCGTTGGCGTTGGCGCTTCGACGCCGGCGTGTCGCCGGTGCGGGTCTCGATGCGGATCGGCAGCGCCATTTCCGCAACCGGCGTTTCCAGGTTGCGCGCGATATCGACCGCCAGCGCCTTCAACGGCGAGATGTAGAGCGTGTGCAGGCCGCCGGCGCGACGCACGTCGCGGCCGATGGAGATAAGTCGCCGCCCTGCTGCGCCGGTCCTTGGACTCGCGGTGGCCTGCGCGCTAAGGCCGCTTAGCTCCACCAGGCTCGGCAGAAAGCCGGCGAGCGTCTTGCCGCCGCCGGTCGGCGCGATCAGCAGGATCGAGCGGCCGACCTGCGCCTTGGCCAGGAGCTGCAACTGATGCGGCCGCGGCGTCCAGCCGCGGCCGGCGAACCAGCGCGCGAAGCGGTCCGGGAGCGGGTTGAATTTCTCGAGCAAAGCCACGTTCCAGGTTAGCCGGGCAAGCGTCTGACAGTCGAGCGCGACCGTAGGGTAGACGTACCGGACAACGCACGCTAAACAGCCGGTATCATGTCCCTGCCAGCGACCGATGCCGCGCCGGAACAGCAGCGCGGGCTCGTCTTCCTCTCGTGTCTCGCGCTAATCACCGGGCTCGTCACCGGGTTCGGCGCCATATTCTTTCGCGGCCTGATCGCCGCGATTCATAACCTGTTCTTCCTCGGAATTTTCTCGTTTCACTACGACGCCAATATATTTACGCCGCCCGGACCATGGGGGCCCTTCATCATCCTGGCGCCGATCATCGGCGGCATGGTGGTCACCGCGCTGGTCACCAATTTCGCCCCCGAGGCGCGCGGCCACGGCGTTCCCGAAGTCATGGACGCCATCTACTACAAAGAAGGCGTGATCCGGCCGATTGTCGCCGTGGTGAAGTCCATCGCATCGGCGTTTTCCATCGGCAGCGGCGCGGCGGTCGGCCGCGAAGGTCCTATCATTCAGATCGGCGCCTCGCTCGGATCCAGCATCGGTCAGGTTCTGGCGCTCGAGCCGTGGCAGCGCATCACGCTGGTCGGCGCCGGCGCGGGCGCCGGCATCGCGGCGACTTTCAATACGCCCATTGGCGGCGTGATGTTCGCCATCGAACTGATGATGCCAGAAGTGAGCGTGCGCACCTTCTTGCCGGTGGCGCTGGCGACCGGCACTGCGACGTTCGTCGGCAACTGGTTCCTTGGCCCGCAGCCGGCTTTTGCGGTCCCGATCCTGCCGGCGCTCGGCCACGAGCCGTCGTCGATGATCGCGCTCGGCCTCTACGCGCTGCTCGGCGCGGTCATGGGCGTCGCCGCAGCGGCCTTCGTGCGCGGACTGTCGGCCGCCGAGGATGCGTTCGAGTGGATCGAGAATCCCTATTTGCGCCATGCCATCGGCATGCTGTTCGTCGGCCTCCTGATCTATGTGCTGTTTCATTTTTATGGGCACTATTACGTCGAGGGTGTCGGCTACGCGACGATCCAGGCGTTGCTGACAAGCCAGCTGGCGCCGCTCGCCATCCTGCCGCTCCTATATGTCGCCAAGCTTGCGGCGACCTCGATCAGCCTCGGCTCCGGCGCCTCCGGCGGCATCTTCTCGCCGTCGCTTTACATGGGCGCCACGCTCGGCGGGGCGTTCGGTCTCTTGGTTAACCTGATTCATCCGCTGCCGGAGGCCGGCATAGCCAATTTCGCCATCGTCGGCATGGCGGCGATGGTGGCCGGCGGCACCGGCGCGGCGATGACCGCGGTCACGATGATTTTCGAAATGACCCGCGATTACGCGCTGGTGATGCCGATGATCCTTGCGGTAGCGATGGCGATCGGCGTGCGGCGCGTGCTGTCGCGCGAAAACATCTACACCATCAAGCTGGTCGGCCGCGGCCATCTGATACCCAAGGCGCTGCACGCCAACATGCTGCTAGTGCGCCATGCCAAGGAGATCATGGACACCGATGTTTTGATCCTGCCGGCGGAGGCCGACTTCGATGCTCTTTTGCGCCATCCGGAGCATCAAGGCGCGATGAAACACGTCGTCGTCGTCCGCAACAATCGCGTCTTCGGCGTGTTGCGCGTCAACACCGCCCTGCGGCGCGGTCTGGAGGACGCCTATACCGGCGTCACGCTCGGCGACGTGGCGCAGCGCGATTTCACCATCGCGCGCGAAGAGGATATCGCGTTCGACGTGATCAAGCGGATGTGGCGGCGCGGCGGCGCCATGGCGGTCGTAGTCGCCGGCAAGGGCGTGCCGACCGAGGCCGACGTCAAAGGCATCATCACCAAGGAGCACGTCGCCGACTCGGTGGCGGACAGCATCAAGGACTACGCCTGAGGCATCGCGACCCCGACGAGGCCGTCGACCGGAACGCCGTTCTCGGTGCGAATTGCGGCCGCGGCCAGATTGAGCAATGTCAGCCCGGCACTTGCAAGCGCGCTCCGCAAATAGGCCGCGCCATAGGCGAAGCGCAGCGTCGGCAACAGCTTTACGCCGTCGCCGGCGTGAGTTTCCACGGTAAAGGCTAGAATGCCGTTGGGTGCGAGCACGCGCGCGATGGCGGCGACGACCGGGACGAGATCGTTGACATAGACGAAAACGTCGGCGGCGATGACGAGGTCGTATTGCGTTGCCGCGGCGCTTTCCGCGGCGAGAAAGTCCGTGATCTCTGCGGTCGCCAAGTGGTCGTAGATTCCCTTGCTTTTCGCCTGCGCCATCATCGCCGGCGACAGATCGACGCCGACCAGCCGCGCGACGACGGGACGGAAAACGGCGCCGGCGAGTCCGGTGCCGCAGCCGAGATCGAGCATCGCGGCAAAATGCATCGGCCGCCGGGCGGCGCGCATGGCCGCTTCGACCGCGTCGCGCAGCAGCGCCGGCCCGCGATAGTGCAGATGTTCGGTCAGCGCGGCGTCGTAGCGGCCGGCATATTGGTCGAACAGCCGGCGCAGATAGGTCTCGGTCATGGCCGGCGCGGCTTCGCCAGCGCCGAGGCGCGCAAGCTGCAGCCGCGCGCCATGATAGTCCTCGGGGTCGGCAGCGCGGGCTCGCTCGAAGGCAGCGACGGCGCCGGCGCGGTCGCCGAGCCGGTCGCGGATGGCGCCGAGCGCGAACCAGGCGGTGGCGAAATTCGGCGTCAGCTCGACCGTCTGCGCCAGGATGTCGGCGGCCGCGGGGAAATCGCCGCGCGACGCCAGCTCGATCGCCGCCTTGTAGCGCCGGTCGGCGAGCAGATCGCCCGAAGAAACGAACAGCGGGCCGGTATCGGACATGGCTGCGTGACTTCCAGAATAACGGACAGAGTTTATCTAATGGAAATGCGTGCCGAAGACATCCTGGCGCCGACGCCGGCCGGCGTATGCTGCAAGCGCGGCGGCTTTCATATCGACCCGACGCGGCCGGTCGGGCGGGCGCTGATCACGCACGCCCATTCCGATCATGCCCGCGCCGGGCATGGCGCCGTGCTGGCGACGCAGGAAACGCTCGATCTGATGCGGCTGCGCTACGGCGACAATTTCGCCGGCACGACGCAGGCGGTTCGCTACGGCGAAAGCGTTTCGCTTGACGGCGCGACCGTGACGTTCCACCCCGCCGGCCATGTGCTCGGCTCGGCGCAGATCGCGGTGGCCGCCAACGGGCTGCGCGTCGTCGCTTCCGGCGATTACAAGAACGTCGGCGATCCCACTTCGGATCCCACTTGCGCGCCGTTCGAGCTTGTGCCCTGCGACGTCTTCATCACCGAGGCGACGTTCGCGCTGCCGGTATTCCGGCACGGCGACGCCGACGGCGAGATCGCCAAGCTTCTGCACTCGGTCGCGCTGTTTCCGGAGCGGGCGCATCTCGTCGGCGCCTATTCGCTCGGCAAGGCGCAGCGGGTCATCGCCCTGCTCCGCCAGGCCGGCTATCGCGCGCCGATCTATCTGCACGGCGCGATGGAGAGCATCACAGGCTATTATGCAAGCCGCGGCATCGACTTGGGCGAGCTGCGCCCGGTGCGCGGCGCGAGCAAGGCCGAGCTTGCCGGCACGATTGCGCTCTGTCCGCCGTCGGCGCTCAAAGACGTGTGGACGCGGCGTTTCTCCGAACCGCTCACCGCCTTCGCCTCCGGCTGGATGCGGGTGCGCGCCCGCGCCCGGCAATACGGCGTCGAACTGCCGCTGGTGATTTCCGACCACGCCGACTGGAACGGGCTGACCGCGACCATTGCCGCGACCGGCGCCGGCGAAATCTGGGTCACCCACGGCCAGGAGGACGCGCTGGTGCATTGGTGCGGTACCCGCGGACTGAAGGCGCGGCCGCTCGACATCGTCGGCTACGGGGATGAGGAGGACGGCGACGGCGCGAAGGATGCCGGCGAAGCGCCATGAACCGCTTCGCCGAACTGCTCGACCGTCTGGCCTATGAGCCGGGCCGCAACAACAAGCTGCGGCTGCTGACGGATTATTTTCGTTCGACCGGCGACCCCGAGCGCGGCTGGGCGCTCGCCGCTTTGACCGGAGCTTTGAGTTTTCCGCATGCCAAAGCGGGCCTGATCCGCCAGCTGATCGCCGAGCGTGCCGATCCGGTATTGTTCGAATTGTCCTACGATTATGTCGGCGACCTCTCCGAAACCGTCGCGTTGATGTGGCCTGCTTCATCCTCCCCCGCTCGCGGGGGCGGAAACGAAATTTCCCTCACCGCCGTCGTCGAAACCCTCGCAACGCTCGGCAAGGCGCAATTGCCGCAACAGCTCGCGCGCTGGCTCGATGCGCTCGACGAGACCGGCCGCTGGGCGCTGATCAAGCTCGTCACCGGCGGTTTGCGCATCGGCGTTTCAGCGCGGCTCGCCAAGGCCGCGGTCGCCGCGCTCGGCGACAAGGATGCGCAGGAGATCGAGCTGACCTGGCCGGGGCTTGTGCCGCCCTATCGCGAACTGTTTGCCTGGCTCGAAAGCCGCGCCGCGAAGCCGGCAAGCGGCGAGGTGGCGCCGTTTCGCCCGCCGATGCTGGCGCACGCGCTCGACGATGCCGATCTGCAAGGCCTCGCCGCCTCCGACTTCATGGCGGAATGGAAATGGGACGGCATTCGCGTGCAAGCCGTTGCCGGACACCAGGACGACAGGCATGACTCCGGGCTTGGCAGCCACCTGATCGCGCGGCTTTATTCGCGCACCGGCGAAGATATTTCCAAAAGCTTTCCCGATCTTCTCGATGCACTGCATCTGCCCGGCGCCATCGACGGCGAACTTTTGATCATGCGCGAGGGCCGCGTGCAGTCGTTCAATGTCCTGCAGCAACGGCTCAATCGCAAAACCGTCACGCCAAAGCTCGTTGCCGAATTTCCCGCGCATTTGCGGGCCTACGATCTTTTGGCCGACGGCGGCGAGGATCTGCGCGGACTTCCTTTTGCCGAACGCCGCGTGCGGCTGGAAGCCTTTGTCGCGCGGCTTGGCGATCACCGGGTCGACCTGTCGCCGATGGTTGCATTCGCGAGCTGGGACGAGTTGACGGCGGCGCGGAAACATCCGGCGGCGGCGGGCGCCGGCGCCGATGCCGAGGCGGTCGAAGGCGTCATGCTCAAGCGCCGCGACGCGCTTTACCTGCCGGGCCGGCCGAAGGGGCCGTGGTGGAAGTGGAAGCGCGATCCGTTCATCATCGACGCCGTGTTGATGTATGCGCAGCGCGGCCACGGCAAACGGTCGTCGTTTTACTCCGACTATACGTTCGGGGTCTGGACCAAAGGCGAAGACGGCGACGAACTGGTGCCGGTCGGCAAAGCCTATTTCGGCTTCACCGACGAGGAGCTGGTACAGATCGACCGCTTCGTCCGCCGCAATACGACGGACCGTTTCGGCCCAGTGCGCGAAGTCGTGCACGAGGCGGATCAGGGCCTGGTGCTGGAAGTCGCCTTCGAGGGATTGCAGCGCTCGACCCGGCACAAGTCCGGCCTTGCCATGCGCTTTCCCCGCATCAACCGGCTGCGCTGGGACAAGCCGCCGGGCGAAGCCGACCGGCTGGAGCGGCTGGAGACGATGGTCGCGCGGATCGAACAGGGCCGAGGGCGCGCACCGTGAGGAAACCATCGCGCTCGCGCCTCGCCAAGCTGCGCCGCGGCCGGCTGCGCGATCTCGACGCCCTGCTCGCCTTCGAAAAAGATTTCTTCGGGCCGGACCACCGGATTTCACGGCGCAGCTTTCGCCGCTTCGTCGGGTCGCCGAATTGCGCGCTTATCGTTGCCGAGACCGGCCGGCAGGTGGCCGGCTGTGCACTGGTGCTGTTTCGGCGCAACTCCAGGAGCGCTCGCCTTTATACGATCGCGGTCGGCGGCGCGTTTCGGCGCCGCGGCCTTGCCCGCCGGCTGCTGGCGGCGGCGGAGAGCAACGCCAGGCGCCGCGGCTGCCGGTCGATGCGGCTCGAAGTACGCGAGGACGATGCCGGGGCCATCGCGCTCTATGCGGCGTCGGGTTACCGCCGCTTCGGCCGGCGGCGGCGCTATTACGACGGCCGCATCGACGCGCTGCGGTTGGAAAAGCCGCTGGTTGCGGAAACTCGCCATAGACCTGCCTGACTCGGGTGCGCGAATCGGCTTTCATGGTGGACATCGCAACCGGCGCAGTCGCTTCCGGTGTCGATTCCGGCTATGACGAATCGCGCCGCGCCTGATTTCGAAAGCATGATCGGCCGAGATTTACAGAACGGCATCGACGGCAAGGGGACCCGCTCATGACCGGCTGGGTCATCCTGGTCGACCAGCCGCGCGACCTGCCCAACGCGGAAACCCCGCACAAGGTCATCACGACCAGCGAATATTTGGCGCGGCCGCGCCTGTTCGACATGGCGCGGCCCAAGCTCGTCAATCTCGCCCGCTCCTACGCCTATCAGTCGAAGGGCTATTACGCCTCGCTGCTGGCCGAGGCGCGCGGCCATCGCGTGGTGCCGACGGTCGAGACCATGCTGGAATTGCGCGAGCAGAAGCTCTACGAGCATGCGCTGCCGGAGCTCGAGGAAGAGCTCAACCGCTGCGCCCGGCGCGCCGATTTCCAGCCCGACGGCGAAGTCCGGCTTCTGGTCTGCTTCGGGCTTTCCCGCGACGAGCGCTTCGAGCCGTTCGGCCGGCTGCTGTTCGACTGGTTCCGCTGTCCCGCGCTCGAAGTCATCATCGAACCGGGCGCACGGCTGTCGATCGACCGTATCCGCCCGCGCAACATCACCCGGCTCGCCAACGGCGAAGGCGAGTTCTTCCGCGCCTCGCTGCACAACCATACCAAGCGCGAATGGCGCGACCCCAAGGCGCGCTCGATCGCCAAATACGATCTCGCCGTGCTGTACGATCCGAACGAGAGCGAGAAAACCGCGCCGTCGTCGCCGAACTCGATCAAGCATTTCATCCGCATCGCCGAGAAATTGTCGGTCGACGTCGAGCCGATCACCAAGCGGCAGCTTGCCGAATTGGCCGAGTTCGACGGCCTGTTCATCCGCGAGACCACCTCGATCGACAACCACACCTACCGCTTCGCGCGCCGCGCCTGGCAGGAGGGCATGCCGGTCATCGACGATCCGATCTCGATGATCCGCTGCACCAACAAGGTCTTCCTGATGGAGCTGTTGCAGCAGAATCAGGTGCCGACGCCGCCGACCATCATCGTCGGCGAGGATACCGACTTCGCCAAGGTGATCGACGAGCTCGGCCTGCCGCTGGTCGTCAAAATCCCGGACGGCTCGTTCTCCCGCGGCGTGCACAAGATCGAATCGGCTGCCCAGTTCAAGCGCATCTGCGACGAGCTGTTCGAGGAAACCGACCTGCTGTTGGCGCAGAAATTCATGCCCACCGATTTCGACTGGCGCGTCGGCATCCTCGCCGGCGAGCCGCTGTTCGTCTGCCAGTACCGCATGGCGCGCGGCCACTGGCAGGTGGTGAAGTACCGGCCCGACGGCTCGTCGCACGAAGGCGGCTTCCGCGCCTTCGATCTCGACCAGGCGCCGCAGGATGTGATCGACATCGCGGTCCGCGCCGCGCGCCCGATCGGCGCGGGTTTCTACGGCGTCGATCTCAAGCAGACCGAGCACGGCATCGTCGTGATGGAAGTCAACGACAATCCCAATCTCGAACATGGCATCGAGGACGTCGTCGGCAAGGACGAAATCTGGATGCGCCTGCTGCGCTGGTTCATCGAGCGGTTCGAGCAATAGGCCGTTGCCGCCGGCGATTTTTGTCTGCCGCCGATGTCGCTCGACGAGAATTCGCAAGCCGTGCGCATTCGCCGCGAGATGGAGCGGCAACAAGGCTCCAATGCAGTGCTGGCGGCGGAGTAGCCGTTGCTCAATCCAGATCCGCGACCGCGGCGTGGATGCGCAGCAGCTCCGGAATGGTGGCTGGATCGCGCCGGCCAAAGCCGCATTCGGTGGCGACGGAAAACCGGCCGGCGTATTTCTTCGCCGTGGCGAGCCGCTTCTTGGTGCCTTCGACGCCGTCGGTATAGTGAACGAGCCCGAGGCATAATTCCGTTTCGGGCCGCAGCTTCAGCCGCTGCAATGGCGCGAAATAGGCGTCATCGGCACGGTTGCGCGGCACCGGCATGTGAATGAGCTTTATCGGCCGCGCGATGTGACGCGAGACGCGATTAGCGAAGTCGACCATGTCGCCCATGTCGGTCGGCTCGACCACGTGGCGATGGTTCGAATCGCCGTAGCAGAGGTGATAGAGCAGATCGATATCGGCCGGAACGCGGTTGCCGAGGTCGACCAGGATGGCCGCGAATGCGTCCTGCATCTCGGACTTGCTGCGGCCGTAACTCGAGGCCTCGTTGCGTTCGAGCCGCGCGAATACGGCGGAGGCGACGTCGAATTGAATCGACAATTCGTCGTGCGGGATCACGGCGGCGATTTTGTCGATCTCGCGCTTGAGCGCTTCGTTGTAGAGCGGGTCGATCGGCGCATGCAGCGCATCGACCAGAAACAGCCAGATCACCGAATGCGCCGGCACCAGATCGACCTGGAATTTGGTCGCGGCAGGAATCTTGCCGGCGTCTTTGAGCGCCCTGAAGACGGCGTAAGATTTCTTGGCGACGTCGGCATAGAACAGATTGCCGAAATGAACGTCCTGCGCGCCCAATCCCGGCTTGAGCGTGAAGCGCTCGCGGCCGGTGCCGCCGCTGGCGTGGACGCGGAAGAACTCGCCCGATTTTTCAAATGCGGGGTTCCCGGCAAAGACCGGCTCGAGCCAAGTGATCCAGTCGCCGCGCTCACCGGTTTCGCCGTCTGGCAGACGCTTGACGCGCGCGCCGAGCGCGGCGCTCACTTCCGTGAAGACCTCTCGCGCATTCGCCATCGGCACGCTGCCGACGAGATGGATGTTGCGGGCCATCAGTCGCCGGTGCAGACGTCGGCGTGGATTTTCAGGAGCGTGCGCACCGTTTCTTCCGAGCGCGCGCGCGCCATGCCGCATTCGGTGGCGATGCCAAATTCCGGTGCGTAACGGCGCGCCGCGGCGATCCGCGCCTTGGCGCCTTCGACGCCGTCCTTGGCATGCACGACGCCGAGAAACAGCGCGGTGCCGTCGCCGAGCTTGAGATCGCGCAGCGGACGGTGGAACGCATCGTCGCTGCGGCCGACCGGAACCGGCATGTGGATATACGCGAGCTTATGTCGGACCGCCGCGGCAAGCTTATTGGCGAAATCGACCATTTGCGCCGCGTCCTTGGGCTCGACGAAATGCTTGGCGCCGAAGTCGCCGTAGCACAGATGCAAGCCGAGTTCGACGTCGTCCGGCACCGCAGCGCACAGCCGCTGCATGCGTTCAAGAATTTGCTGGTGTGAGACATTGGCCGGCACCGCTTCGCTGGGCTGGCCATCCCAGATCACCATCTCATTGCAGACGTCCCACTGGATGCAGAGGTCCTGGTGCGGAATATGGCGGACGAGCGCCGCGACCTCGGCGGTCATCGCCTTCTCGTAGGCCGCCTCGACCGCGGGCAGCGCCGCGGGCACGACCACCGAACTGACTACGGCGAACGGCGTCGGCAGGCAGACCTGGAAGCGGATATTCTTCGGTAGCGTGCCGGCCTCGCGCGCGGCGACAAAGTCGAGATAGGAGGCGCGCGCTTCGCGCGCATAGCCGAGCTCGCCGAATTTCACCTCCGCCGGCGCGACGCCGTCGGCGAGCGTGAGCAGCGGAAAGCGATTGGTCGGCCGGATCGCGCCGGACGGATCCGGCCGCAGGAACGCGCTGGCCCGCAGCAGCGGATATTGCCAGCTGATCCACAGTTTGCGGCCGCCGACCTCACCGTCGGGAACGCGGCGCAGATGCGGACCCAGCATTTTGCCGACGGTTCCGAAAACCTCATCGACCGTGTCGAGGCCGATGCTGCCGACGAGATGAACGTTCATTGCGTGGCCTTATTCCGACGCGCCATCACTCGGCCGCCAGCCGCGGCGGCGGGCGCATCGCTTCGACGCCGTCGGCCGCGGTCGCCGAAATCGTGGTGCGCACCATGTAGCGCGGCTCGTTGCCGGGCCACGGCCGGCCGCGATGCATGGTGGCGCGGTTGTCCCACATGATGACGTCGCCTTCGCGCCATTTGTGCTCGTAGGTCGTGCCCGGCGCGGTCGCCGCCGCGGTGAGGTCCTCGATCAGCTTTGCGCCGGCGTGCGGCTCCATGCCTTCGACCGCATAAGTGTGCGAGGCGATATAGAGCGCCTTCCTGCCGTTGACCGGATTCTTCCACACCATGCGCCAGCACACCGGCGGCAGCGCCGCCATCTCCTCATCGGAGGCGAGACCTTTCTGAATCTTGCCGCGCGAATGAGCGTAGCTGTGCCAGGCGAAGGAATTTTCCAGCTGCTTCTGCAGGCCCGGGTCGAGCCGCTCGAAGGCGAGCCGGGTCGAGGCGAATTCGGTTTCGCCGCCCGCGGCCGGAATGGCGCGCACGGCGAGCACCGAGGTCAGCGCCGGCGTGGTCTTGAACGACGAGTCGGTGTGCCAGAGCTGATTGGCTTTGTTGCGCATGGCGTAGCGGTGATCCTCCGGCACCACTTTGCCGTCCGGGCCGATGGTGGTGAGGATGACGAAATTGGTGCCGGTGCCGAGCGAACCGACCTTGGTGGTTTCCGGCGGCCCGAAGCGGCGCGAGAACGCGAGCTGGCCTTCGCCGTCGATCGCTTGATCGCGGAACAGCAGCACCGAATAGTCTTCGAACGCCGCGCGAACAGCGGCGTAAGTGGCGTCGTCATTGGCGACGTCGGCGAGCGTGACGCCGCGCAATTCAGCGCCGAAGCCTGGACGGAGCGGGATGATGTCCATGGCGTAACCTCCGTATTTATTATCTGCTTGAATTTCCCTTAAAAATGGTCCCCTGGCAAGCAAGCCGGAGCGCCGCGCTATCGCCGCGGCGCAGGTCAGGCCGTTACAAAACGCGCGGTGACTTCGGGCGGGATCGGCTGCGACCTGATCTTCAAGGGATCCGCCGAATCGCGCACCGCCCAGACCCGCGTCTCGCTGCCTTCGACCGCGAGCGCGCCGCCGACAAAAATCCGATGTTCGACATCGAAGCTCGAGCGGCGGAATTCGCTCACCTGCGAGGTGATCTCGACGACGTCGCCGAATTTCGCCGGCGCCAGAAAGCGCGCGCCGGAATCGACCAGCGGAATGCCGACGATGCCGAATAGCTTTCCGAGCTGCTGCGGCTTGACGCCCAGCGCCAGCTCGAACAACGTCCAGGTGCCCCAATCGAAGAATTCGAAGAAGCGCGGGTTGTAGACAATGCCGGCCGGGTCGCAATGGCCCCATTCGATGGTGAATTGCCGGCGATTGATCAGATTGGCCATGCGTCGAAACTAGTACCCGGAATCACAGTTCGCTGATACGGCGACCTTTGACGCGACGCTGATGGACTTTTGTTTTGGTCCAGACGAATGGCTTGGCGTTGTCATTGTAGGCCTCGATGAAGGCATCGATATGCACCCGCAGTTGGTCGACGGACGTGAAGGAGGCGCCGCGCAAGGATTTTCCTTGCAGGATGGAAAACCAGATTTCGACCTGGTTGAGCCAGGACGCACGGGTCGGCGTGAAGTGGAAGCGAACGTTGGGATGACGCTTGAGCCAGCGGTCGTTCTTGGGTTTGTGGGTATTGAGGTTGTCGAGCACGACGTGGATGGCGGTGTCCGGATGACCTGCGACGATATCGTTCATGAAGTCGAGGAACTCGATGCGCCGGCGGCGCGACTTGTGCGAGGCCGTAACCTTGCCGGTGGCCACCTCGAAGGCGGCAAACAGCGTCGTGGTGCCGTTGCGCTTGTAATCGTGGCTGTGGCCGGTCAGCGCGCGGCCGTTCGGGAGCTTCAGATAGCCCTGCGCGCGCTCCAGCGCCTGGATCGAGGGCTTTTCGTCGACACAGATGACGATCGCGTTCTCGGGTGGCGCCATGTAGAGGCCGACCACGTCGGCGGCCTTGGCAACGAACTCGGGATCGTCGCTCTCGCACCAGGACTTGCGCCCGGCCAGGTCGATCTTCTGCGCCCGCAGGACGCGCCACACATGCTGCTCGTGCACGTCGCCCAGTTCGGCGGCGATCAGCGGTCCGTTCCAGCGCGCGAACCCCGCTGGTGGCTCCCGCTCCAGAACCGAAAGGATGCGGCGAGCCGTCTCGGAACCATATTTCGGTGCCGGCCCTGGGCGCGGCCTGTCCGCCAGACCGGCCAAGCCCTCGCGCGCGAAACGGCCACGCCAGTTGCTGACTGTTCTCGGCATCGTGCCGACCGTCTGAGCAATCGACCGCGTCGAACGTCCCTCCGCAGCCAGCAATACGATCCGTGCGCGAAACACATCGCGCTGCTCCGTCGTCAGTGCCCGAACTCGCGCTTCAAGCACCGACCGATCCTCCGGCGTCAGCCGGACCTCCGCTGCCTTGGGTATCATCCCAACGTTAAATCACGAGTCAGCCTTCCGTAAAAGCGGGTACTAGAGCATGTGCGATTGAGATGGAAACGATCGGGATTCCGCTCGTCCCCGCGACCCACCTGCGCTCGCGCCGCGAGCTTCGGCGGGTTTGAGTCCGCCGACCTTGCTTCGCCCGCCGAAGCGGGCTTCGCGAAGGCGGGAGCGCATCGGCGCGAAGGCGGAAAGCGGGGACCCAGTCCGTTATCTTTGGCGGAAAGCTGGCTTTGCGGAAAGCTGGTTTCCCGCTTCCGCGGGAATGAGCGGTGGAACTCGTCGCCAGGCCGCAAAAACATGACGGGCGAGCTTGCGCCCGCCCGCCACGTTCCTCGTGCTGCTACCCGCAGCTTGGAACCAGGATCAGACCCGCCACGTGATGCAACGCCGGTAGCTGCGGCCGCACCCAGGCCCATCCGACCTTGGCGATCGTCACATTCGGCAGAACCAAACGCGACCGATCTGGGCAAAGGATATCCCGCGGCTTCGGAGCCGCAAGTGAAAGCGGCGGTGCGCGGGCGGGACGCGCCTTTGGGGATAATTCTGTGGATTGGGTTTTTTTCTTCCGCACCGCGTGGCGAAACGCGCGGATCCGGCGCAGTGGACGCATTGCGGCAGTTGCCGATTTGCCCGGTGAGATCGCGCAGGCGAAGCAGCGCGCCAGCGCATGGAAGGCGCGAACGCCGGAGTGACGCAGGGGCATAGCGAATAGTGCGCAAGGGGCGATTGGCGACGCACCTTAATTCGCTCGTCCCCGCGTAGGCGGGGACCCAGACTGGATTCCCGCTTGCGCGGGAATGAGCGGGAAAGGCAAGCCGCGGCAATAATGCTCGCTTCAATAATGCGAGCGGCTCCGAGTGCGCGCGGGCGGCCGCGCTCCCGCCGGCGGCACATAGGTGTTGTTCTGCATGCAGAAGCCGCCCATGCCCCGCACGGTGGCCATGCACTGCTCGAAGCTGACGAAGCCGCAGTTCATGCCGCCGCCGGTGTCGCCGCCCATATATTGCGCGCACCACGGATAATTCTGCGCTTGCGCCGGCGCGCCGAGCGCGATTGAGGCCGCGACAATGCCAAGCAGCAGCAGGCAAGACTTCAACGGGCAAGACTTCGACTGGGAAGACTTCGACAGCCAAGATTTCATGGTCGCCTCCAGGCGCCCCGCCCGCACGATAATACCCCGGCCGCCGGCCGTTTATTCCGGCGCGGGCGCGCGAGCTGCGCCGGAGCATGAGCTTTTTCGGAAAACTTTTCCGGATCATGCTCGGTTCAGCCGAGCTGCCAGCGCAGCAATTCGGCGAACGAATTGCGGCGCACGGTCCATTCGATATGGGTGGCGGGCGGCATGCGGCGCGGCCCGCCGGCGATGACGATGTTCTGCGCGCGCCGCCGTTGCGACGGCGGCACCAGATAATGCCCGGCGCCGAGACAATCGAACGCATCGCCGGCGCAGCGCCGATGCCGCTTGCACCGCCGCAAGTCGCAGCAACGCCAGAAGCGGAGCGCGTCGCAATAGAGCCGGCAGGTCGCGACATGGGCGGCGTCGATCTCGGCCTTGCCCTGCGCGAAACTGCGCCGCTTCGAATAATTGCCTTTCTCGGATTTCGGTTTGTTACGCCATGACGGCATGGTGGTTCTCCTTGTTTGTTCATCCCGCCCCGCGATAGCGGGGAGGGGGGACCATCCGTAGCGCGCAGCGCGAAGGATGGTGGGCGGGGCGCGGGCCGTGACGATGTTTCTTGCGACGACAACGAAGCGTCGAGTCAGAGGCCCCCTCCACCATCCTTCGCTCGCTGCGCGAGCTACGGATGGTCCCCCTCCCCCGCGTTCGCGGGGGCGGATGCAAGCATTCCCGTTCCCGCGAGCGCATGCGCGCGCGAGTGTTGTCGAACAACGATGTCACTTTCCTCGTCGCCACCGGGCTTGACCCGGTGGTCTATGCTGATTTGCGGCAACAAAGGCTGAGCGGAATATCTGAAGCAGCCTCTTCGCCGCATGGATTGCCAAATCAAGTCCGGCAATGACGAACGGATAAGATAAAAGAAAGGAAGCGGAACGCCGGCAGACGCACACTGCAATGCCCGCATGCAACGGCGTGCGGGGCGCGCCACGGAAAGGGCGGCTTGCGCCGCCCCTCCGCTTCGGGCGCGCTCGCCTGCCGGCGTTCCACCAACGGCACTTGCGGCAGCGACCGAACGCCACCGCTCAGCTCCAGTTCACGCACTTCCTGGGACGGAACTAGTGAGGGATGGGTGTTACCCACCCCCGGCCGTCCCAGTGCAGCGGGGGTTTTATCCCCGCAGACCGGTCATAATGCCGGCCGGGCGTTTTGGCCCGGAGCCGCCCGGGAGCGGACTGCAAATCCGCCCGCGGGAACCGTACTCGCCCCACCTGCCGGTTTGCCTCCGCCAGGCGTCCTTTCACGGGCGAGATGGCGCCTAAAACGCTTTGCGGGGATGGTTGTCAAACGCGCGACCGTGCGCGTGCGGCGAGGTGAAGAAAGCCCCCATTAAAGGACATTTCTTGCGGCAATGACCGTCCACGCAATTCGCTCTTTCCGTAGCGATCGGTCTCGAAAGATCAGAAGATTCGCAAGCGTGACAAGCGCTTGCCACGCTCGCGAGGCGGAAGAAGACAATGTCAGTGGAGCATTTCGGTGACGACGTCGACCGCGGAAAATATGCCGATGGCCGGACATATAACGCGGCGCGCAAAAAATGGCGCTTGTACCGAACTGAAGCTGGTATTGATATCGGCGATGTAAAATCGGGAGATTCAACAATGGCTGAGACAAGCAAAGGCAAAAAATTCGTCAAGGTGAAGGGGTACACGAGGGTGGTCGACGGAAAGAAAGTAAGGGTTGGCGCTTTTGATCGATCAACGCCCAAAACGTCCAAGGGTAAAAGCAAGTAGGCGGAGTCAGGCCGTTGAATTGGTAGAAAATGTCGTCAGGACGGCAGCGTTGACCGAGCCGCTCATGCGCGGCTGGAGTAGCCCGCATGAGCGCAGCGATATTGAACCGGCAGAGTCGAATCCCGGATGTCGCTTCGCTCATCCGGGCTACGCTTGCTAGTTAGGAATGGACCTGTCCCCGGGCCGTCCAGTGCAGTGGGCGGTATGACCCGCAGACCGGCCGGATTGCCGCTGTACCAAAAATATTTTTGGGCCCTCAGCGGCCCATATTTGACGCCTGATGCGCTTTTTCACGGGGAGTCACTATCGAATCAACGGCAGATTTAGCAAATCAGTGGCTCTGATTCGGCCTTTAAAGGTGCCTTTAACGGTGGTCTTTCTATTGTCCTGACAGGCGCTTAGTTGCAATTCGGTAGGTTTGACAACCCCTGTCAAGTCTCCCATTTTTCGCGTCATCTGGGGCAGGAGGTTGTAGATGACCACTATTCGCTCGATTTACGAGTGGGTGACACTCCGCGATTATGAGGCCGCAAAGGAACGCGCCACCGACGAAGTTGTGGAGCGTCTTTCACGCGGCAACACACTCGCGCAGAATGGCTCATCTATGGAGCAGTCCGAGCTAAACCAAATCTCGATTGCTGCTGATGCTGCGATGATGAGGATCGAGCGGCGGCTACCCTAAAAAAATTTGTCGAAAGATGCCACCGCTGGACGATTTTGAGGAGTTGCTCAACTCAATTCTCGTTGAATGGAATCGAGCGGAAGAAGATATAAAAATTGCCGAGCAAGTCGCTAATAAAGTTGTAAATCCTTCTATCAAAGAACTGCGCTATGCTGGACGACGCATAGTCGAAGCTCTAGTAAAGTTTCAAAATAACGCCCCCATTGAGGCTACCGCGCTTCTAAATGACGCCCTCTTTGATTGCTATCGCGCTCGTCATGATGCGATTGACGCCGGCACTTCAAAAATAGCTATTGATCTCGAAATTATGATTTCAAAACTGGGGTATGAGGTGATTTTATCCGTACACCCGAAATTCACTGAACTTTTTCAAGACCTGCAGAAAATTCGTGAGAGGATCATTGAATCCAGGCGAGATAGGGAGAATCGAGAAAATATTTATTCAGTGCTGGAGGCAACCAATTTCCCTGCGCTGGTAAAATCATTTTCTGCTTTGCGCGGCAATGAACATATGATGGTGGCGATGGCCAAGCGCCGCCGGCGTAGTGAACTCATCGGAATTGCTGGTTTCATTACTGCCGCTATCGCAATTATCGTCGCGATTCTCGCATGGATTTTTCCCCACTCATAAATATTTCTTCAATACCCACTGAAATCCACTTCGGTCCGCAGGCGGAACAAGTCCGGCCATGACGCGGCGGCGAACATCGCATACGCTCTCCTCGCCCCGCCCAACCCCACAGCACCCCCCATGACCGCCGCCGCGATTGAACCGACCGAAGGATTTTTACGCTGGCGCTATCTGGCGTGGTCGCTCTTCGCGGTCGCGGCGATGATCGCGGCGATCGTTGCCGGCAATCTGTGGCTGCTCGACTTCGTCCATGTGTTGTCGAGCCTGCTGTGGACCGGCATCGACCTGTTCATGGGTTTTGTGCTCGGCCCGATCCTGCGCCGAGTGGCGCTGCAAGGCGCGATGCAGGTGGCGATCCCGATCGCGATGACGCGGTTTCGCACCGGGATTTGAAGCGGCCGTCTTCGGCTTTGACGCAGATCAATGCGCGCCTCGGCCGGCGTGTCTGAATTTCCATGGCCGGGTGCGGCCGTTAAATTTCCGTGGCCGCGTGCGGCCATGAGGCGCGCTCAGAGCGCGCGCGCTTGGCGCGACGATGTCACAGCGATGGAGGCCGAACATGCGCAGTATCTACGATTGGGCCGCAGCTTTAATGGCCTCGTTTGGCGCCAGGTCCGAGTTCGCCTGCGGCGACTGCGAGAAATGGGAGCAATGCGGCCAGCCGCCGAGCGAGACCTGCGTCGTCAGGGCCGCGCAGCTCGCGCGCGAGGATTGGACATCGCGGCGTCGCGCCAGGGCGCTGCTGCGGGGGTCTTGGACCGCTTGATCTGCAGCTCGGATATGCGCATTTGCAGCGACACGGGCTCCGAGACGGCGGCGCGCGTCAGCGCTTTCTTGGAGGCGCATCATGTTTTGTCGCTGGCGACAGTCGGCCCCGACGGCCCGCACGCGGCGAACCTGTTCTATGTCCGCGACGACTATGCGCTGCTTTGGGTTTCCGACCCGACGAGCCGTCACTCGATCGATCTCGAAGGAAGGCGCCGCGTCGCCGCCACCATCGCCGGCGACTGTTCGGATTATTCGCGGATCAGCGGCGTGCAGGTCTTTGGCGACGCCGATAAGATCGTCGACGCCGCGGCACGCGAACAGTCGCGGCGCCGGCTTGAGCTGCGGTTTCGCTTCATGTCCGAGCGCGGCGACGCCCCGGATCGCCTGCGCGATGCTTACCGCCGCGCCGCGTTCTATCGGCTGACGCCGTCGCGTATCGTCCTGATCGATAATTCGCGCGGCTTCGGCTTTAAGGAAGCCCTCGACTTTCGCGGCGCTTTGGACGGCAGCGCTCGCGATGAACGAGGTCTCGCTTGAACGCCATGCGCGACGATCTTCGTCACATCACGGCAGAGGGCCGCTCGGCGCCGCAGCAACAAAGGTCGGGTGAGGGGTCGGGCCGCAACCCCTCACCCGTCCTTGTTTGTTGAACCGCCGTGTCGCCCTCTCCCGCAAGGGGCGAGGGCACTGCGACGGCGCCGCGGGTGATATGCCGCGAGGCTTTCCAATTCGGATCGGCCCGCGCCCCCTCCACCATCCTTCGCTCGCTACGCGAGCTACGGATGGTCCCCGTCCCCCGCTTTCCGCCTACGCGCTCCGCGCTCCCGCCTTCGCGAAGCCCGCTTCGGCGGGCGAAGCAAGGTCGGCGGACTCAAACCCGCCGTAGCTCGCCGAGCGAGCGAAGGCGGGTCGCGGGGGCGATGAGCGCTCAATCCATCTTGATATTGGCCGCGCGGATCACCTTGGCCCATTTCTCGGTGTCGTCGGCGAGAAGCTTGCCGAACGCGTCCGGTCCCATCGGCATCGGTTCGGCGCCGAGATTGGCCATCTTCGCCTTCATGGCCGGATCGAGGAGAGCCGCGGCGACCGCCTGGGACAGGGTATCGATCACCGACTGTGGCGTGCCCTTGGGGGCGCCGAGGCCGAACCAGCCGGTGGCGTCGTAGCCCGGCACGGTGTCGGCGATCGGCGGCACGTCGGGCAGCGCCGCGGATCGCTTCGCCGAGGTGACGCCGAGCGGGCGTGTCGTCCGGCGCGCAGGTAGCCGATCGACGAGGTGAGGCCTTCGAACATCACCTGCACCTGCCCGCTGATGAAGATCGATCAGCGCCGGCCCGCCGCCGCGATAGCCCACCACGTTGAGCTTGACGCCGGTCATGTACATGAACAAATCGGCGAACATGTGCGGCGGGCTGCCGTTGCCGGCGGTGCCGATATCGATCTTGCCCGGATTGGCCTTGGCGTAGGCGATGAACTCGGCGGTGCTCTTGACCGGGAATGACGGCGTGACCTCGAGCACCGAGGGCGCCTGCATGATGCCCGCGACCGGCACCATGCTCGCCATGTAATTGAAATTCAGATGCGGATAGAGCGTGGCGTTGATCGCGTTCGACCAGCGTGACGAGCAGCAGCGTGTAGCCGTCAGGATCGGCATGGATCCCCGCCTCTGTGGTGATGTTGCTGCCGGCGCCGTCGCGGTTCTCGACGACGAATTGCTGGCCGAGCTTTTTCGACAGCCAGCCGCTCGATCAGCCGCGCGCAGATGTCGGTGGGGCCGCCGCGGGCGTAGCCGACGAGCAACAGCACCGAGCGCGACGGATAGCTTTGCGCGCGGGCGAGCCGGCCGACGGCGGGCAGCGCCAGCGCGCCGACGGCAAGACGCAACACTGACCTGCGGCGAAGTTTCATGGGAGTCCTCCCCGAGCTTGGTTAGTCTTTTATGGGTGGAGGCTATACCAATTGCGCGGGCGCGCCTATGCACGGGCGGCGCAGACTCTCACTCGGTTTCCCGGAGGAGCCCGCCGCATGTGACGCGCCACACGTGCTGGTCTGCCATGCCAGCCCCCTTCAACCATGGCTCTTGCAGCCGCCCGGCCCGCTACACGCTCATTTGCAGTCGCGAGGGGGGTTCCGGATGGCTCTCGACTAGGTTTCCAACCAGCCGTGGACGTGAAAGCACGATAATCCAGGTACGCCCGCGGTTTTTCCGCCGCCCGCATCGTGTATCCGCATGCCCTGGAAGACTTGATACAAATCCGCCCGACAAAAAGCCGGACCAGAAGCTCCACGCGGCCGCAAGCCATTGGGCGCTTTCGACCGCGGCG
>CAWBUA010000002.1:0-1184826 GCA_963791925.1 uncultured Alphaproteobacteria bacterium
ATGCTTGAGTCATTATGCATTCCTTCTTCAAGTGTCTGTAAACATTGGAATCGTGTTGTCGTCAGTGATGCGACACGGGCGACCTTTTCGGGCCATCGCAGATTTGACCGGTTGCGACGCCAAGTCGTCGGCGCGAATCTGGTATGGCGCGCCGGGCACAACCTGCACCGCGGGCAGCACCCCGGATTTGATCAGGCGGCGTATCGTGTGGCTTGTGACGCGTAAAGCTGCAGCCGCCTCGGTTAAGGTTAGCCATTCTCCATTTTTTTCCGCAGATCGGTAGGCATGGATTCCGCGCACCCGGCGAACCGATGATACGCGGTGCGCCGTCCAAGTCTTGCCCTGGCCTGTAGGCAAGCCCATCCGATTGAGCGACGCGGCGATATGCTCGTCAGACCAGCGACCGGCCATGCTGCGCATGATCGCCAGCGCATCTTCGGTCGTCGCGCAGCCATGTTCTCCGGCTCGCGGCTTGCGCACACGCAGCTCGGAGTGTTGGCCGCCGCGCCAGTGAACCGTAAGCACCACGTCGCGCGCCCCCTCGTCGACATCGACGATAATGTCGACAATTAAAGCCCGCAGCAATTGTTGGCGGGCACGCATGGTGACGCCCGGCGCATTCCACGCCTCCGAGAGGTTCTCTGCCAAATTGGCAAAAGCATTCGGATCGACTTCGATCTCGGCTTGCTTTGCGGTCGGTTGGCGCTCCTCCAAATCGCGGACGCGGCGAAGCGCGGTCTCCCAATTCTTCTCCAGCTGTGCTGCGATGAGACGATTGTCAGGATCGCAGGCGGCATACCGGCGTTCGGCCAAACTCGCCTCGTATCGCGCCTGCCGCAGTTCCAGATCCAGGATTCGCTGTTGTTCTGCCTGTTGTTCCCGATGCATCCCTTCCGCCTTGAATGCGGCTTCGATCGCCATTGGCTCCACCGCTCGGAGCAGCTCCCTTGCGATCGCGGAATCAACCCGCGGACCGCCGAAGGTCATGCACCGAGGCAGGCCCATCATAAGGTTCGGCTTGTCGCAGCGATATACGGGTCGGCTTTGCGGATTGCCGGTGTAGGCGACACTTAGCCGCCGCCCGCACCTCCCGCAGGTCATGATGCCGGAGAGGAGTGCTCTGCCACCGCGACCGGTCTTGACGCCTCCGGCGCGGCCGTAATTGTTGAGGGCGATCTGCTTCTGATTGCGCTCGAATTCATCCCAGCTGATGTAGCCTTCGTGATGATCCTTGATCATCACTTCCCACGTCCCATACGGCTTGCTGTGTCCGTAGCTTCGCCGCGCCCTCCCGTCGACGATGGAGGTGCGCTTCTCGCTCTTTCCGTAGACGTAGACCCCCGCGTAAAACGGATTCTTTAGAATTGCAATGACGTTGCGATAGCGAATCGGCATCCATTCGAAGTTCGTCATGCGACCTTCATCGGAGGGCCGCGGGAAGTGGATCTGATCGGACATCATCGAAAGCAGCACCTGCCGCGCACTGCCGAGTTGGCGGAAGCGCGCGAAGATCAGTCGGATCACTTCCTGGAGGCGCAAGTCAGGGTCAAAACCAAGTCCAAGTTCGCGATGCCAGACATAGCCGAACGGGACTGATAATCGCAGCTCGCCTCGGCTCGCCTTCGAGCGGGCGGCGTCCAGCATTCGCGCTCGGAGCACGCCCAATTCGAACTCGCTGATGCTGCCCTTCATGCCCAGGAGCAGGCGATCATTGGGCCGACAGGGATTGTAGACGCCATCGGGATCAATGACGCGGGCATCGACGAGCCCGCACAATTCAAGCAGGTGATGCCAATCGCGGCCGTTGCGGGCAAGCCGCGACGCGTCGAAGCATAAGACCGCACCGACTTTGCCAGCGCAGAGCCATGCGACCAGGCGGTCGAAGCCGGGCCGCGCCACCGTTCCGCTTGCCGATCGGCCGAGATCGTCATCGATGATTTCCACGTCGACGAATCCACACTGGCGGGCAACCTCGACAAGATCATATTGCCGCCTCTGGCTCTCGAGATTGGTCATGACTTGCGATTGCGTCGACTGGCGCACGTATACGACCGCCGTGCGTTTGAGAACGGCCTCAGGAATCAGCTCAGAGCTTGTCATCTTCAAGCTCCTCGACATTGAGGCCGGCCGCCTGCATCAAGATCTGAGCCAGTATCAAGACGACCTTGTCTCGCTCCGCGGAGCTCATTCCTTCCGATCTTTTGGCGTCGAACAGCAGGTTCATCTGCCGACCCGCCATCGTCGACGGCAGCTTGAGATACGTCATGATGATTCTCCCGAACGATTCCGGAATCGCCCCAGGAGTCTGTCGTGTCGGCGGTGCACATCAACAGCCGCTTCAGTTCGACAAGTGCCGCAAGATCCACGCGCGGCGTGCCCGTGGGCATCGCGGCGCAAACGACGGGATCAAGCATCCAGTCAGCAATGGTAACAACTACGCCCGCCGGACCCATGACGCTCAGAAATCGACCCGTCGCTCGCTGCGCTAGGCGCCGGATGACGACCTTGCCGCCAAAATAAGGATGCCAGCGGTAATGGACTTCCAACTCCTGCCCGACATGGGCAGAATGAACGGGTGATGGCGTTGAACCGAAAAAATGCGCTATTCGCCGGATCCGATGGCGGCGGCGAACATTGGGCCGTCATCGCATCGTTGATTGAAACCTGCAAACTCAACGACGCCGATCCGTACGCCTATCTCGCCGACGTGATCAGCAAGATCGTCAACGGCCACCCCAACAGCCGCATCGACGAACTCCTGCCCTGGGCTTATCCCGCTGCCCAATCACTCAAAGACGTGGCCTGAAAACAGCGCTTACGGCGCGAGCGTCGGCAGCGGCGTTGGTTCGTTCGTCGGTTGCGGCAGCGGCTCGCTCGTGTGCGCTGGCATATGCTCGCTCGGCGTTGGCATCTGCTCAATCGACGAGCGATCCTGAACGGCTGCGCTCGGCTGCACAGCAGGTACTGCCGTCACGACGGCGTGCGCGGCAATCGGCCCGACTTCTTGTGCGGTCGGCGAGACGCTTGCAAGGTCTACGACCACCGACGCAGCGCTGACCGCGCCAATGGCTACTGCGACGAGCGCAGCTAACATGTTGTTGTGGCGATAACTCCCCATTGGAACCAGGTCAGCCCAGCCTGGAAAATCAGGTGGCATCATGCGTTCAACGAGAAATAAACAGAGCAGATCCTCCCTATAGCCGTACCTGGGGCGTTGATTCAAATCAATGATCTAGATCGTCCAGAAGGAAACGCCGAGCGCGCCCACGCGCCAGCCGTTCAAAGCGTCGCCGGCGCGGGTTTCGATCATTCGGCTATCTGCTCGGCGGTCAGCTAAACCGGATTTACGATTTACGAGTTAGCGCGGTCCTTTTCGTTTCCCGTATGGTTAAGCAGCGGCAAGAGTTCAGTAAGATTTTGGCGTCACGCTAATAATTTGATTGGGAGGATCGGTGATGCTGATGTTAGTGACCGGAGCTGCTGCTCTTACTGCAGGATTCTTACTCGGCCGCATGTGGAAGATCAGACAGGCTATGCAGCGGCAAACTGAGATCGACCTAGCACAACCCAGCATGACGAATGATCGTCACGCCGCACTGGCCGACCGTATGGCCAGGCCACGGTGAATGATCGTTTGGTCTTTCAAGCTCGTCATAATTCAGAACCGCATCAGGATTGATTCGACCGTCGGTGGGTGCTTGGCGTGCCCTGCTTGACCCTGCGCACGCGCAAGGTGGCCGTTCCGAAGTCAACCTGATCCCATACCAGGTCCACCAGCTCGGAAACCGTCAATTGCCGGTAGTCGACCAGGATCATCGTAGCGTCCCGGTGGCCGTGGCGGTTGCCCTTACAAGATGCATTTGTCCCGATCACGGCGTTGCTCGAGTTTTGTCAATCCATCCAGCCTTAATGCGGGCATGCAATATCATAGCATCACACTTACCCCGCGATACTTTAAAACGCTCAAGAATGCCTTCGTATTTGGTGATCCTGCCCGACTTTTCTTCGCTCCAGCCACAGAGATCGTCAGTAGCACAAGCCGCGAGATCTTCGATTGACTTGATGCCCTGCTCGCCAAATACCACGAGCATCAGCGAGGTCACACCCGGAATAGCCTTCAATTCGTCCGCAACACCGAGTTTAATTCGCCTTGCTTCGAAGTTGGTCCAATGGCGGCGTGGCTCGCGCGGTGCAGCTTCAGTTTCGAGTGCGTCAGACATGCTTGCGGTTTCGTTTCGGATGTGATGCCTTCCGTATGTTGCTCGCGGCAACATAAGACCTTGTAAATCATTTTGCTCAAATTTTAAGATCGTAATCTCTCGGCTGGCGGACAAGGTCGTTTTTCCGAACCAGGTGCTTGAGAACGCCTGATCGGTTCAAGAGTCTCCGGAAGGGACTGACGGATGAAGCATATGCGAGAACTACCGCTTTCCGCAGCCGTGCTTGACAATTCCTCCTGATACCCTAACCCATGCATGATTGGTTCATAAATATCGCGTGCAGTCGGCAGGCAGCCCCACGACGAGTGAATTGACCAGCTCCCGAAAATCTTGGCCGTGTTCTCAGGAACAGGTTTTCCATTGCGAAATAGTGCGTGGTCGAACATGGGCAATGGCGGCGTAAGTTCCACCTGCACTGATTCCCGTCCCGCAGCACGGGGTAAATTTCATCCGTCATTACCAAGGAGTGAGCCATGCAGAATGGCCCCAGAACGAAAATGAATTCGCGCCGCCCTGAATCGACGAGGCCATTTGTTGACCGCTCGAAGCAGTGGACATCGAATGTTGCCCGTCCTGAATCGCGGGGCCATCAAAACGCGCAAAGAAGCTACGAGCGCTATCTCGCGTTAGCCAAAGCTCAGGCTCAGACTGGCGATATAGTCGCGGCGGAGAATTACTACCAGCACGCCGAGCATTATTTCCGATCGATGTCGTTGAGCTGAGAAACTGAATCGCTTGTTTTCGATAGGCGCAAACCGGTCGGACGGGTTGAACCGTGTCCGGTATTCGCATTGGTCAATCGCCGCAGAGAAGCCCGTTGCCTAGAGCGGTATAGCAGCGCGTGGCCGGTCGCCGCGGGGCCGCGAGCACGCGACTAGGGGGGACTCCTGCGAGGCGTGCCAATTCCTGAACCGCGTGAGGATTCGCACACGTTCCCCTATCAGCCCTGTGACGCCCGTCACTCGTCATTCGACCGTGATCTACAGTCCGAGAGTCTTTGAAAGCGCAAGCACGAGGAACGCGATCCCAACGACGGTCGACCCTTACGTCATCCGATCAGCCACCCGCCGGCGACGAATCTGAAACCGGGAGCGCTTGTGCGGGCGAAATGACAGGTGGCCTAGCACTACTTTGGCAGATTTACTTACGCTGCTGCTGTTTGCAAATCCATTTCCGGCAGTGCGGGCATCGTTGCGGTGGCGGCCGAGCGATTAGTTCGAGGATGGCTTGGCGTACGGCGGGTAGGGTTGGTTGAGGCGGCGGCCCGTTGATTCTTTTTTTCCCGCCTTGCTGTCTTGAGCCGGCGGTGCTGGAGGAAGGCGTAGGCGATCATCGTCATGAGCGCATGACGATGCAGACCTTGCCAGGATCGGCCCTCGAAGTGGTCGAGACCAAGTTCCTCTTTCAGCTGCTAATGAGCCTGCTCGCAAATCCACCGCCCCTTGATGGTGGCCGCGAGCGTGCGCAGGTCAGTCTTTGCCGGCAGGTTGGCGAGGTAATATTTCTTCTCACCCGACATCCTGTGTTCGCCGATGAGCCAAGTTTCCTCGCCGGGCAGATGTTGCTGACCCTTATCCCTGATGCGCTGCGGTGGTCCGTCCGCGACCCGCACGCGGACAGCAGCAAAACGCGCCTTGAGCTTTCCTTTGGTGCCGGTGCGCCAACTGATGGCGCGCCATTTGGCAGCCGCCAGCATGGCTTCCGCCGGTAGCGACAGAACATCCGGCACGTGCCGCCGCCGCGGACGGCCGCGGCGAGCAACCGGAAAGACCATCCGTACATCGGCCTGGTACACCTTAAGATGGCGCGGGATACCGACCGCCCAGGTCAGCTTACGAGCTGTGAGCGCCTGCCGGAACAGGGCGCTCATCCCGTAACCGGCATCCGCCAGAACACAGCCAAAGCGTACACCGGCCGCGATGGCACGATCGATCTCCATCAAAGCCAATTCCGGCTTGGTTCGTGCCGTTTGATCTTCGGCCGGAACGCCCGCGCGCTTCAGCCGAGCTCGATCGCTCGTCCAACTCTCGGGCAGAAACAGCCGCAACGCCAGCACTACCGGCACTTCGCCGCGCGCCAGCGTCAGCGACACCAGGGTCTGGCAGTTCGCGGTCTTGCCCAGCGCCGAAGCATACTGCGCAGCAACACCGACCGAATGCGCGCCTTTCTTGGGTATCGCGGTGTCATCGACCACCAGCACGGCATCGCTGCCGCCGACCAGCTTGTCTGCTTGAACCAGCAGTTCCGTCTCCACCGGCCCGCAATCCCACACCCCGGCCGCGATGAAGTGGTGCAATTGGTCGTACTCACCATGCGCAACGCGCTCTGCCATCGGCTGGACGCTCTTGCGGTCGCCAGGACCAATCAGCCCCGACACGTAGAGCGGGCACATTTGTCGCCGCGCCTTGTGACCTAACCGTGCCAGAAACGGCTTCAGCCAACGTCCAAGCTCGCCTCTCCAATCCGACGTCCTGCCAACCATGGTCGGCCCCTCCAAAAGCCGACCAGCCATGAGTCACAGAAAAACTGATTTGGGAATCTTGAGGGTTCTGTGAGGTCGCGGGGCACGGCGATGCCTTGAGGCGAGGCGTTAGCGCGACCTCATAGAAGCCGGATTGAACGAAGCCGCGGATGTTTGGTGCTATGGAGATAGTGACGACGGGCTGCTGGCAATCACTGCGCGGGGTCGATTGCCGAATGGGCATAAAAAGCGGTTTGGGCGAAGACGGGCTGAGCGAACAGGCATTGGGCGTGAGCGCGACTTCGATTTACTGCAACGGCAGGCTCTGCGATCGAGACTAAGAAAATCGATTGGTACTACCGCTCGCATGGCGCCGGCAAGCGCTGCAATGGTGAGGGCGGTCGTGGCGACGGCGGACAGCGCTATCGATGTCATGACGTATCGCAACGGAAGGGCTGATGGCTGAAGAATCGTGGCAGGACGGCGATGCGCCGCATGGTGCCGCCGCATTCGGGACAGATGGCGAAGTCGCGGGCGCTGATCTGATGATCGCGGTCGTCGCGAGCGGTTGTCGGTGCGGAATCGGCCAACTTGTCGGCCAGCAGGTGCCGACAGAGAGCGATGTTGTCGCTACGCCCGCCATTGGCGAGGAAGCCGTAGTAGCGGATGCGATGGAATCCGGTCGGCAAGGTGTGCAGCAGGAAACGGCGGATGAACTCGTCGGCATCAAGCGTCATCGCCTTGGTCTTGCCGTCCTGCCGGTAGTCCTTCCAGGCGAAGCAAACCTTGCCATTGGTGAGTGCGATCAGGCGGCTGTTGGCGATGGCGACGCGATGGGTATAGCGGCCGAGATAAGCCAGCACCTGGTCGGGGCTGCCGAACGGCGGCTTGGCATAGACCACCCAGTTGATGCGCCGCAACTCGTCGAGCCGGAGGGTGAAGGCAGCAGGCTCGGCAAGATCGGCGAGATCACCGAAGAAGCACAGCTTACTCGCATCGAAAGCCTCCCGCAGGCCCTGTAGGAACAGGCGTCGAAACAGACGCGAAAGCACG
The DNA here is from genome assembly GCA_963791925.1 of uncultured Alphaproteobacteria bacterium. Lineage (GTDB taxonomy): Bacteria > Pseudomonadota > Alphaproteobacteria > Rhizobiales > Xanthobacteraceae > BOG-931. Next base: position 7,735 of record CAWBUA010000002.1, read on the forward strand.
GGCACCGGCAGGAAGAAGCCGGGCCGGCAGGCGACCCAGCGCGTGCCGTCGAGCGAAGGTCCACCGCCCGGCACCAGGCAATGGATGTGCGGATGGTGCTGCAGGGTCTGGCCCCAGGAATGGAGCACCGCGGTGACGCCGACCTGGGCGCCGAGATGACGCGGATCGGCGGCGATGGTGACAAGCGTCTCGGCGGCGGCGCGGAACAAGATGGCATAGACGATAGCCTTGTTCTGAAAGGCGATCGCGCCCGCCGGCGCCGGCAGGGTGAAGACGACGTGGAAATAAGGCACCGGCAGCAGCTCGGTTTGTCGGGCGGCGAGCCATTGGAGACGCGCTGAACCCTGGCACTTTGGGCAATGACGGTTGCGGCAGGAGTTGTAGGCGATACGTGTTGCGCCACAGTCATCGCATTGCTCTACGTGGCCGCCGAGGGCGGCCGTGCGGCACGCAGTGATGGCGCCCATGACACGGCGCTCGTCACGGCCGAGATGACCGGCATGGGCCTGCCGGAAGGCTTCGCCGTGGCGGCGGAAGATATCCGCCACCTCCAAGATCGCAGCCATGGCGCCCGCTCAGCCGGGCGGCACGACCTCCAGGCGGAGCCGGTCGAGCGGGCTGGGCGTGTTGCTAATCGTCTTGGTGGCGACCCGTGTGTATCGTGCCGTGCTCGCCAAGTTGGCATGGCCAAGCAGAACCTGAATGACGCGCACGTCCGCCCCGCTCTCCAGAAGATGCGTCGCAAAACTGTGCCGCAGCGTGTGCACCGTCACCTGCTTGCTCAGGCCGGCCGCCGTGCGCGCCGAGCGACAAGCGGCGTGCAGCACGTTTGAGACGAGGGGATGCTCCTGATCGCGGCCTGGAAAGAGCCAGAGCTTCGGTCGGGTGAGCCGCCAATAGCTACGCAGAATCTTCAATAGCTGCGGCGAGAGCATGACGTAACGGTCCTTGCCGCCTTTGCCCTGCTCAACGCGGATGACCTTCCGGTGGCTGTCAATGTCGCCGATCTTGAGAAGAACGACCTCCGACACGCGCAGGCCGGCGGCATAGACCGTGGTCAGCGCGGTACGGCTCTTGAGACTGGGAATCGCCTCCAGGAAGCGGACGACCTCGTCGGCACTCAGCACAACCGGCAGCTTCTGCGGTTCGCGGGCATAGGCGATGCGCTCGGGCACTGTGGCCTGGCCGAGCGTCACGCCGTAGAAAAAGCGCAGCGCACAGACGATTTGGTTCAAGCCCGGCCAGGATATCCCCGTCGCCACCAGATGAACCTGGAACGCGCGGACATCCTCCAGGCCAAGATGGTCGGGGGATCGGCCAAAATACCGGCTGAACTTCGATACGGCGGAAAGGTAGGATCGTTGGGTCGCCGGCGACAGATTGCGGACCGTCATGTCCTCGATCATGCGGCGGCGAAGCGGGCTGAGCTCAGCCATCGGAAAACCTCCTGTCTGAAGGGTTGGGCTTCGGAAAACCCATGATCCTCTCAGACAGGAGGCGATCAGCGCGACCGCCCCCTAATTGCCGCGTCAGCGGCTTCGTTCAATCCCAGGCCGCTAAAAATCTGCCAAAGTAGTGCTAGGCTGCGGACTTATAAAACCTGAGCCAGAGGCGAAGGCAAGCAATTTTGAGCATGGCGAGATAGTTCAGGGCGCTGCGGTCGTAGCGGGTTGCAATGTGCCTGAACTGCTTGAGCTTATTGAAGCAGCGCTCGATCAGATTGCGTTTCTTGTACTTGGTCTTGCTGTAGGTGATGCCGTCGTAGCGGTTTGATTTTGACGGGATGTGCGGCGTGCACCCCTGGTCCTCGATCAAATCCCTGATCCAGTCTGCATCGTAACCCTTATCAGCGATGACATCGGCTCCCGCTGGCAGATCGTTGAGCAGGAGTTCGGCCATCGGCTGGTCGTTCATCTGGCCGGGCGACAGCGCGATCTGCACCGGCAGGCCGTTGCCGATCACCCGCAGATGCAGCTTGGTTGTCAGTCCTCCACGACTTCGACCGATACAAGCGTCTCCAGCCTGTTTTTTTGGGCGGCAGCCTGCTGGTGAACGCGCACAATGCTGGAATCGATCATCTGCACCTTGCCGTCATGGGCTTCGATGATGGCGGTCATCAGCTTGTCCCACACCCCCGCCTTTCGCCAGCGGTTGAAGCGGTTATAGACCGTCGTCGGAGGGCCATACCGATCCGGTAAATCGGCCCAAGGCGACCCAGAGCGAAAAATCCAGAAAATGCCGTTGAGCACCCGGCGGTCGTCAACGCGAGGCACCCCGCGCGGCTTATTCGGCAACAAAGGCCGGATGGTCTTCCACTCAAACTCACTCAGTTCGTAGCGGGCCATGGTCAGGTGCCGTCGCGGAGTTGGTAGGAATTGAGGGTGGCGTAGTCTCCGGGGTGTTCAACCTCGAATCATCCGGCGTTGAAGCGTCGGACTGGAGACCACGCCATGACGAGCAATACCACGAAGCCTGATTCTTTGCAGCCTGCGGCCAAAATGGCTGTTGATCTTTTCGACAATTGGTTTGATCCGATCGAGACCGAGGTGCGGGCTCGAGCGCGTGAGTTCGTCGAAGAGTTGATCCGCGGCGAGCTCGACGCTCTGCTGGCACGGCCGCGTTACGGACGAAGCCAGATGGCCGGCAATGAAGGAAGAGCCGGCGTTGCGGGTCACCGTCACGGCAGCCGGACGCGGTCGCTGACAGGCACGTTCGGGCCGATCGAGATTGCGGTGCCGCGCGCCCGGCTGACCACTTCCGAGGGCAAGACGGCGGAATGGAAAAGTCAGGCGCTGCGGGCCTATCAGCGGCGCACGCTTGCCGCCGACGCCCTGATCGCGAGCACGTATCTCGCCGGCACCAATACAAGGCGGGTGCGTCGCGCGCTGGCGGCCTTGTTCGGCGGAACGGTCGGCAAGGACACGGTGAGCCGTACATGGCGCAAGGTAAAGAGCGACTGGGACGCCTGGAACACCCGCTCGCTGGCCGAGGAGCCGATTGTGCGCCTGATCCTCGACGGCACCGTCGTTCGTGTGCGGCTCGATCGCAAAGCGACTGCCATCTCGCTGCTGGTCGTTCTCGGTGTGCGCGCGGACGGCCAGAAGGTGCTGCTCGCGATCAAGAGCATGGGCGGCGAGAGCACCGAGGCCTGGCGCACTGTCCTCGACGATCTTATCAAGCGCGGGCTGCAGCGACCCGAGTTCCTTATTGTCGACGGTGCGCCAGGACTCGACAAGGCCATTGCCTCTGTCTGGGATGGCGTGCCGGTCCAGCGCTGCACGGTTCATAAGCACAGAAACCTGTTCGCGCATGCCCCCGAGCGACTGCATGACGAGATCACCGCGGATTACAACGACATGATCTACGCGGCGACACCTGAGGAGATAGAGATCCGCCGCAAGGCTTTCATCCGCAAATGGAGGCTCAAGCATCGCGCTGTCGCCGACAGCCTGGAGGAGGCCGGAGAACGCTTGTTCACCTTCACCCGCCTGCCTCCGAGCCAATGGCGCAGCTTACGCACCACAAATGCCATCGAGCGATTGCACGAGGAATTCAAGCGGCGGATCAAGACCCAAACTGTTCTGCCATCCGCCGACACCGCTGCCATGCTGTTCTGGGCGCTGCTCGCCTCAGGACAGATCAACATGCGCAAGGTTGATGGTTGGCAGACGCTCGCTACAAAGCCCATCGATCAGCCGATTGACCTTGCAGCCTGAAACGATACCTTCATGTTACCGGAGAATGCGCCACACCGAATTCCAACCGCATTCCGGACGGCACCCATGGTCAAGCTCCTTTGCAGAGCTTAAATCACCTTTCAGCTGATTTGCCTACCGTTTATGAGTATGCAGCCTAGATCGCTAAGTTAGGGTGCGGACCCAATAAAACTGTTGTCGTTTGAATCGGTTGCTGATTCGCTCTGGGTATTGATTCGGAGCGAGGTCTAACGATGCGATCCAACCTTTTCTGGCTGAGCGATGAACAGTGGGGCTCGATACAGCCGCTTCTGCCGATGGACGTACGTGGCAAGGCGCGTGTGGATGATCGGCGGGTAATCAGCGGCATCGTGTTTGTCATCAAGAGCGGCTGCCGGTGGTGCGATTGTCCGCCGGAATATGGCCCAGCGAAGACGATCTACAATCGGTTTGTTCGCTGGGCGGAACGCGGAGTGTGGGAGCGATTGTTCCGCGCGCTTGCAGGGCGCGGCCGCGCCACGGCGGTGCAGATGATCGATGCCACGCACGTCAAGGCCCACCGCTCGGCCTCGGGCGCAAAAAGGGGGAGCACAAGCAGGCTATTGGACGCTCGCGCGGCGGGCGCAACACGAAAATCCACGCAATCGCAGATGCTAAGGGCCGTCTTCTTGCCCTCCTTCTGACCGGTGGAGAGGCGCACGATTGTCCGCCAGCGCAGCGATTGATCCGACGTACAAGATCGGCCAAGAAGCTGCTCGGCGATCGTGCTTACGACAGTGCCGACCTGCGCGGCTGGCTCCATGAGCGCGGTACCACGCCCGTCATCCCGAACAAATCCAACCGAAAGCTTCCCTTCCGCTTCAACAAGCAGGCATACAAATGGCGCCATCGCATCGAGAACGCTTTCTGCCGGCTTAAGGACTTCCGCAGGATCGCAACTCGCTACGACAGGCTGGCAAGAAACTATCTCGCTTCCGTTTGCCTCATAGCCGCTATCATATGGTGGATTTAATGAGTCTTGGCCCTAATTGAAGGATCGAGAAGGATGGCGATGGCGCCTAATCTTTGCTCCTGGTTCGACTATAGCAACGCGTCGGCCAAGGTCCCAAATTTCAACCGCACGTGTAATGGAGCGATCTTCTGCCTTGGCAATCGCGTCGGCGTCATCTTTGCAGTCGATCGCCTCGGGCAACCCCTCGATATGACCGCGTTTGTCCAGCTTGTAGAACCTATACAACGGCACAGCACTGCCCCCAATTCCCTTTATCTTCGGGCAAAAGGGGCCAACTATCAATTTCAAAAGGAGCTGATGCTCGGTTCGAACCGAGCCGATAGTGCAGAGCAGCAAAAGACAGCGTTGCTGTCTTGATTTGCGCGACATGTCGGAGTTCTAATGCGGTTCGAGGTGGCCGGGGGACGTTGAGGGAGCGTCCTATGACAGTCAACCGGAAGGCGGTTCGTCAGTGTGCGCAATGCGGCGCAGAGATTATTGCGCCGGAGTATTCTGAATATTTGTCCCAGCGCTGCGTGCGGCATTCTTGGTCATGCGAAATGTGCGGCTACCAGTTCGAAAGCACCGTCTACTTCCCAGCGTGCGAACTGACAGTAGACTTAGAGGCAGCCTAGATTGCGGTGCCGTTACTGCGGGAGACATGCTACCCGCTCAGTTCGACCAAAAAGGCGGCGGCGATATGGTTGTGGCTCGGGCCCAACCGAGGTTTGCACGGGCATTCTCGCTGAGCCGTTCCAGTGTCCAGGGCGGATTAAGGACGAGTCGTACGCGAATTGACGCGGCCTCGCGGAAGCGAAGCCGCAGTATATTGTTAATCCGCTGCAGTAGCACTTCACTGAAGGGACAAGAGGGGGAGGTTGTCGTGATCGCGATGGAGAATGTCTGCCGCAGTGCGTCCGTCAGACGGGCGAAATCCCTCGGCAGCAGCATGGTCGGAGTGCCACCTCCCCAATGCACGTGTCTCACTGGACGGCGGTCGCCTAGATGCCGGCCCACGAGTGCGATCTCACGTTCGAGCAGATCGGTATAAGCCGCCACGGGCGTATATTTGCGCACCACAGTGGTGTTGCAACCGCAATAAAGGCAGAGCTCGGCACAAAATGGCACGTGTAGATAGATCGATACTGAGACGTCAGCCGGAAGTGCGGAGAGCCATTCGGCGTAGGACGATCCATCTACCGCGGCGTTGAACTGCATCGCCGTAGGATAGCTCGTGTAACGCGGAATCCGTCTGTCCGAGAATTTCAAAAGGTCCGCACGCATGGCGTAAATCGCTTGAGAGGACGTGCAGCATTCGGCAGCATAATTACTGCCGGGTGATTGGTATTGATCGAAGTCAAAACCACCAGATGGCTGCGGTGATCGAAAGTCGCGCTTTTCCTACTGGCGCCGTCATGGTCGATCTATCCGCTAGTGGGGCTTGCCACCGTTGCCACGATCATCGTCAGCCAGCGATCATTACCGGATCGTTTTCGCTGACCCGTCATGCGATGCAACTCGGCTGGTTCCCTGGGGGTCGGATCTGCCAGACTTCCGCAGAGGAATACGGGCAGATCTACGTGCCTTTTATGAACTGGACGATGATGCCGTTGACGATTGCGCTCACCATCAGCTTCGGCAGTTCGGCTCGGCTAGCGGGCGCCTATGGCACCGCGGTTTCGACCACAATGCTGCTGACGACAGCGCTGCTTTACAAAGTCATGCGAGCGTTGGCGCTGGCCAGTAGACCCGGCGCTGACCGCGAACGATCTGCTTCTTATTTGCGGCCGCGACCAAGTAAATTGACCGTGCCGAATACGGGAGAGTTGCGATGACGAAGCAAATCCCGACACGCCGGTGCGATACGGAAGCCAAGCATGGCCGCATCACACGAACCGAACTTGAGCAACTGAGCGACTGGGCCCTGAGGGACATCGGGCTTTTTCGCCAAGTGCCCGCTCTCGACGCCGTCAAGCCGTTCTGGATGGCTTAGGCGTGGGATGAGGAACAAAGCTGGCTCTTGGGCGTTCTTGCGCAGCGGAGGGCTAGGCGGATTCCTAATGCGCGATCTGAATGATTTCTATTGGAAGCAGCTTGAATATTGCCGCCAGTCCGCCAAGCAGGCCGCTAACAAAAAGGACCGCGATTTCTGGCTCGGTCTTGCTGCTGGGTGGGAAAGTATGCTGGAACGCTATCGGAAGCTGACCGCAGCCAGGGCGATGGCAGACCGATCATCTGGTAATAAAAAGAGCGAACAGGCAGCCTGAGCACATCCGCGGGTGGTTCGCACTCTAAACGATTACCTCGGGAACGACTGTCACTTTCGCCTTAACCGAATTTGACATGAAGCAACGGGATTCGGCGCTCTTTATCGCCTCACGAATCGGCCCGACATCGGCTTGAACTCTTGACCGTTATTCGAGGGCGAACCGTCACTTCCGTTATGAGATACTTGCCCTCGACGTTCTCCAGTAATCCTTCCGCTTCGCTTTCGTAAGCCGCTGGAATCAAACCTCGCCCTTGAGCCAGGGTAAGGAAGGTCAGCAAAATGCAAGTGTTTACCGATCCGACGAACAGTTCTTCGGGTGCCCAATTATCGGGTTTGCCTTTGAACTCGGGAGGGCTGCCCACGATGATGTTCGGTTTTCCTGTGCCCGAAAGCACGCCAACTCGTTCGGATGTCCAGGTCGTCTTGGCTTTGTAGAGAAATGATTTGTGGGCCATGCGGACCTCCACGGAAGCTGGCTTGTTATCCACAGGTCGAAGGGCCGATAGTGTCACCCCGCAAGAACAATGTAAATTAGCGCGGTTTCGAACGAGAGAGGATTCAGATGAAGAAACGTTCCAAACGCCGTGCCTGGTCAACGGCAGACGTCCGCACGTTGAAAGCAGGCGCGAAGAAGAAAACCCATGCCGCGAGCCTTGCCCGATCCTTGAAAAGAACCGAAGGCGCGACACGGCAGAAGGCCTTCAGTCTCGGGTTATCACTAGACTCGCGCGCCTGACGATTTGGAGTCGATATTTCCCCGGCTAAAAGCTCCGCCACCCCAAGGGGCGCGGGGCTTTTATTTGACCTCGATGTATGAAATAAGTCGTTGTGTCGGTTTGGTCGAGTTACCGCAATGTTGACCGTAGAGGACTGCCGCAGAAAGGCCGCACAGTGGCTGGACGGGGCCCAATCCGCGTCCGACCCAAAGACAATCGCCAGCATGCGTCGCGCCGCCGACGCCTGGACAAGGCAGGCCGAGCAGATCGAGGAGGCCAGTCTTCATCGGTTGCGTCCACCACCGCCGATGAAGCGGCCGGTGGACTTAAGCGAGCCCCGAAACCTCCACCCTCGCGACACGCTGCACGTCGGAGACGTTTTGCGCGAGCGCCTGCGCCTGAGCGACGAAGACTTCGATGACAGCGCTCAGTAGCGTCGTCCGGTATCGGGCAGCGCCCCGCTCGTCGACCTTTCAATCAACCCGGTTGTGCCCGTCTTATCGACGCCATGGACCTGAAAAATGTTTTTGGCCAGATCCAACCCTATTGTTGTAATCTCGCTCATGGATGGCCCCCGGTGCTGGTGATCTTCGACGACCACCATTTTGGCACTCAGATGCCGTCAGTGAGGCACCATCACAAGTGACATTGCAGGCAATTCATGCGGTCGGCTGGATAGCCAAATCGCACCCCCTTTCTGGAAAGGACATGAACATGAGATCAGTGATGAGCGCGATGCTTTTGTTTTTCGCGATCGGTGCCGGAACCGCCTTGGCGCAGGCTCCTGCTCCAGCCCCAACGGGACAGCCTACCTCAGCACAGCAAATGAGCCCGGACCAAAAGAAAGCAATTTCCAAATCCTGTACCGATCAGGCCAATGCCAAGGACTTGCATGGCAAGGCACGGAAAAAATTCAGGTCCGAGTGCAAGAAAGCGGGTGGCAAGCCTCAGTAATATTTGGCCAGGAACAGCGATCGGCTGAGAAAAATCGGAACGGGGACCCCTGCCTCCCTACCTCACGGTTTCTTCAGCGCGTCGCGCGGCCGAGACAGACGGCTGAAATGCTTCTGGCGCTAGCGGTCGCTTGAGAAGAAAGCTTAGACGGAAGGTTCATGAAGACTTGAAAATCGGAGTTGAATTAATAACCATACCATCCTTGCTCGTACCAGAAACCACGGGGGCTCGTTCGGAATGGTCGTAAGTAAATTGGGTGGGCTGAATCCAACCGACAAGCATGTCGGGACACGCATTCGTATGCGTCGAATGATGCTGGGCATGAGTTCAAACGACGCTCGGCGATGCCGTTGACGTGACATTTCAACAAATTCAAAAATATGAAAAAGGCATCAATCGTGTGAGCGCCAGCCGGATGCACCAATTTGCTAAAATCCTGCACGTGCCTGTATCGTTTTTCTTTGAAGATGCGCCGGCGGCAAACACCGTCGGCATCAAGTCAGGCGAGGCCGCAATCGGGATGCCAGCTTACATTCGAGACTTCATCACAATCCGCGATGGCATCAGCATTATCAAAGCATTCAGCCGGATACGCAATCCCAAGCTCCGACGCGCCGTGGTGACTCTGGTCGAGCAGATCGCCGACGACTACAAGCGCCGTGGTGATTGACGATTAGGAAACGGGAAAATCCTTACGGCGGCAGCAGCACTCCAAGTCGTGCGCCATATCGAGCGGATTGTCCGAGGATGCTACATAATGGGCGGGTTGAGATGGGTCTAACCAAGCAAATGATGGTCCACAGAAACCAGCAGCCAAGTTGGATACTTTTACGATATCCTGAAGGAATTGCGTGCGGTGGTCACCGGAGTGTTCGCGCACTGCTCGGTCGAGTATGCAAGAGCTCAAGAGATATGGGATGGGAACCCCGAAGCAGACTCAACAAGTCGATGCCGGTTGCCAAGCCAGCAAAATCGACATTGCCCGCTCAAGCCGGGGGCGCCCGGCGGTATTTCTCGACCGCGACGGCACGCTCAATGTCGAGAAGGGCGGTGTGCGCCGGGCGGAGGATCTGGAGGTCATGCCCGGCGTCGCCGAGGCATTGATCGCGCTGCGGCGCGCGGGATTTTGCCTGGTCGTCCTGACCAACCAGTCCATCATTGCGCGCGGCGAAGCGAGCGAAAGCGACGTCGCCGCGGTGCATCGCCGGCTGGAATTGGAGCTCGGCAAGGCCGGCGTCCATCTCGACGCCATCTATCTCTGCCCCCATCATCCGGATCGTGGCTTTCCGGGCGAACGCGCCGATCTTAAAATAGCATGCGACTGCCGTAAGCCGGCGACCGGGCTCGTCGAGCGCGCCCGCCGCGATCTCGGCATTGATCTCTCCGCCTCCTGGATGATCGGCGATCAGACCCGCGACGTGGAAATGGCGCGCCGCGCCGGCCTGCGCTCGATCCTGCTGCAGACCGGCGTCGCCGGTCGCGACGGGCAATTTCAATGCGCCGCCGACTACGTTGCGCCGGACCTGAAGCGTGCCGCGGAGCTCGTCTTGTCGCGGCAAGGGCTGCTCTAATGATCACATGTAGTCCGAGGCCGGGGGTCTTTGAAAAGTCCGGCCGGCCGCCGGATTTGGCCACGCCGCTAAGATAGGCTTGGAACTCGCTTACCGCATTGATGGCGCCGGCAGCGATGTCGAGACGTTATTTGCCGGATTTCGGACAAGCACGGGCGAGACAATCGCCATCAATAACAGCAGCGCCTTATCACCCTGTCAGCAAGCAGCTTGGCTGCATTAATTGCCACGGCAATTTATTAACGATTTGTTCACTAACAGTTAACTGCAAAAAAACGCCGGGCGAACATCATGCCAGCCGATAGGGACGACATAGTCATGTCCGGAGCTTTTATATCACTCGTGCTCGGGCGCGGCTGGCGGTTGGTCCTGCTTGTCGGGCTCGCGACTTTTTTGGCAAGTTTCGGTGTGCTGACTATCTTCGCCGCTGGCTGGGCCGGCGCGGTCATCCCCAACATTTCTGAAACGTTTCTCAACGCCGTCGTCGCAGCGCTCGTTGCTTACTTTGCAATGAACGTGACGAGTACGCTGCACAGCCGGCGTCTGCGCTGGAAAAACAAACAAATGCGTACTGCCATCGACAGTATGGCCCAAGGGCTATGCATGTTCGATGCCGCGGAGCGATTGGTGGTCTGCAACAAGCAATATTATACGATGTATGGCCTGACCGTGGACGACGTGAAACCCGGATCCACCCTGTCCGAGGTGCTGACGAGACGAGTCGCCAAAGGCACGTTCTCTCGTGATCCTCATCAATATCGTAAGGAGTTTCTAACCGCGGTTGGACAGGGGCGCACCATCGTGCACGAGGTCAAGTCGGCTGGGCGTCTTTTGCTGGTCACAAATCATCCGATGAAGGGCGGGGGCTGGATCGGTACGCACGAGGACATCACCGAGTGGCGGCAGGCCGAGCAGCAGCGCACAATCCTACAAGACCAGGTAGAGCGCCGCGCCGTTATCGAGAACGCGATTTCGGCATTCCGCAAGTGCGCGGAAACTTTGCTCCAAACCGTAGCTGACCGCGCTGGTGAAATGCATTCGACGACGGTGGGCCTATTCAACGCCTTCGGTCATGCGTCGGAACGCGCTGCAAGCGCGGTGCAGACTTCAAACGAAGCTGCCACCAATGTCGAGAATGCGGCCGGCGCCGCCGAAGAATTGTTAGTCTCTATCGCAGAGATCGGACGACAACTCAATCAGACCGCCGAAGTGGTACGGATTGCGGTCGATGAAGCACGCGTAACCAATCAGGATATCCATGCTCTGAGGCAGGGCGCGCAGAACATTGGCGACGTCACCAAGCTCATCCGCAACATAGCTGAACACACCAATTTATTGGCGCTTAACGCCACTATTGAGGCGGCGCGCGCGGGGGCAGCAGGTCGCGGCTTCGCGGTGGTCGCTTCCGAGGTGAAGTCGCTCGCGGTGCAGACCGCAAAGGCGACCGAGGATATTTCCAGCCAAATCCTGGCAGTGCAGAATTCGATCGGTAACGCCGTGGACGCGATTGGGCGGATCGCATACCGCATGCAGGAGATCGATAAATATACCTCTGCCATCGCCGCCTCGGTTCAGCAGCAGCACGCCGCAACCGGCGAAATTTCCAAAAACGTGGAGAGCGCCGCTGACGGCGCCAAGTTGATCGTCATGGTGTTGAATGAATTGGCCGGCGCCACCACCGAAACCCAGCAGTCGACGCAGATCGTGCTGGACGCGTCGCAATCGGTCGAAACGGCAGCCACCAATCTGCGTAATGAAGTCGAAAGCTTCCTCACCAAAGTGGCGGTCTAACTCCGCCACGGCCGCGCCTCTGCCGGGCGTGGCCTTCCAGGCTACCGTAATGCACGCATAAGTGCATCGAGATCATCCGGGTTCACGGCGTCATAACCCATCAATCCAAGCGTACGGCAGAACGCTGGATATTCGGCCGACGCAGTGCCGGCGCATTTTGCTCTGGCCCAATGTTCAATTCGTCGTGCATCGCTGGTCCAACTCAAAACGACTAGAACGTCGGCGACAAATCCGATCGTATTTCGCCAGACAAGACACTGGCTTGCTCTAATTCCGCTGGCTGCGGGAATTGATCCCGAGCCCAGCACAACTCGGCTGTCTCTGGCAAGGTAGACAGGTTGCGGTTTTGCCTATTGACACCTGGAATTGTTCAACTGGTGCCGTCCGGAATGCGGTTGGAATTCGGTGTGGCGCATTCTCCGGTAACATGAAGGTATCGTTTCAGGCTGCAAGGTCAATCGGCTGATCGATGGGCTTTGTAGCGAGCGTCTGCCAACCATCAACCTTGCGCATGTTGATCTGTCCTGAGGCGAGCAGCGCCCAGAACAGCATGGCAGCGGTGTCGGCGGATGGCAGAACAGTTTGGGTCTTGATCCGCCGCTTGAATTCCTCGTGCAATCGCTCGATGGCATTTGTGGTGCGTAAGCTGCGCCATTGGCTCGGAGGCAGGCGGGTGAAGGTGAACAAGCGTTCTCCGGCCTCCTCCAGGCTGTCGGCGACAGCGCGATGCTTGAGCCTCCATTTGCGGATGAAAGCCTTGCGGCGGATCTCTATCTCCTCAGGTGTCGCCGCGTAGATCATGTCGTTGTAATCCGCGGTGATCTCGTCATGCAGTCGCTCGGGGGCATGCGCGAACAGGTTTCTGTGCTTATGAACCGTGCAGCGCTGGACCGGCACGCCATCCCAGACAGAGGCAATGGCCTTGTCGAGTCCTGGCGCACCGTCGACAATAAGGAACTCGGGTCGCCGCAGCCCGCGCTTGATAAGATCGTCGAGGACAGTGCGCCAGGCCTCGGTGCTCTCGCCGCCCATGCTCTTGATCGCGAGCAGCACCTTCTGGCCGTCCGCGCGCACACCGAGAACGACCAGCAGCGAGATGGCAGTCGCTTTGCGATCGAGCCGCACACGAACGACGGTGCCGTCGAGGATCAGGCGCACAATCGGCTCCTCGGCCAGCGAGCGGGTGTTCCAGGCGTCCCAGTCGCTCTTTACCTTGCGCCATGTCCGGCTCACCGTGTCCTTGCCGACCGTTCCGCCGAACAAGGCCGCCAGCGCGCGACGCACCCGCCTTGTATTGGTGCCGGCGAGATACGTGCTCGCGATCAGGGCGTCGGCGGCAAGCGTGCGCCGCTGATAGGCCCGCAGCGCCTGACTTTTCCATTCCGCCGTCTTGCCCTCGGAAGTGGTCAGCCGGGCGCGCGGCACCGCAATCTCGATCGGCCCGAACGTGCCTGTCAGCGACCGCGTCCGGCTGCCGTGACGGTGACCCGCAACGCCGGCTCTTCCTTCATTGCCGGCCATCTGGCTTCGTCCGTAACGCGGCCGTGCCAGCAGAGCGTCGAGCTCGCCGCGGATCAACTCTTCGACGAACTCACGCGCTCGAGCCCGCACCTCGGTCTCGATCGGATCAAACCAATTGTCGAAAAGATCAACAGCCATTTTGGCCGCAGGCTGCAAAGAATCAGGCTTCGTGGTATTGCTCGTCATGGCGTGGTCTCCAGTCCGACGCTTCAACGCCGGATGATTTCGAGGTTGAACACCCCGGAGACTACGCCACCCTCAATTCCTACCAACTCCGCGACGGCACCGTTCAACTCACAGTAACGTTCTCTGATCGCTGGGAATGAGCGCGTAGCGATTAGTGGGGGGCTGCCGTGTTGCACGATCGGGCGCGAGCGCCCGCAGTTGTGCTGTGCGCGTTGCTTGCAGACTATTCGCATCCGACGGATGCGTGTCTCGCAACGCCGAGAATACGTTTTTCACATCGCGCACCGCCATCCAACGCGCACCAGGCGCAGCAAGCGCAACGGCCAAAGCAAACCATCAGCAGCGGATCGCTTTCATCAGGCGAGCCATCGCGGATGCGTCGCGATCCGCGGCAATTTTCGGTGTGACAGAGGGAGAGTGTCATGGACGCCACAGCCGTATTGGAAATCCTCATCCTTGGCGCGTTGATGGGAATGCTCGGTCAAGGCGCGCGCGCCGTCGTCGGTCTGAAGACCATGACAGACTACGCGAATGCGCAGGGTCTCAGTCCCAACGATCTTTTCGTAGCCGGCCGGCTGATCACCAGTCTTCTTATCGGGACGCTAGTCGGGCTGGCGTCGGCACTGGTCTATTACATCGGCGGTGGCTCGGCGACTAATCTCACTTGGCACGTTCTGGTGGGATGGGCCGCTGCCGCGTATGCCGGCACGGATGCGTTGGAAGGCTTCATTTCGCAATATTTGTCGCCGGGAGCGTCTGATTCAACAGTCCAAAAGGTAGCTGCCGCTGTCACTGCCAAACTGGCCGCCGCAAAGCCGACCTACTCGTCAGACGAAGCCTGGAAGATCGTCCAAAACGCCTTTACATCGTTGGGCAAACCTGATGTACAGCAAGGCGATTTCCTCAGCGACCTCGGATATTCGGGTTTCGCCGGCTGTGCGGAAGTTTGGGGCGCGGTAAACGCTCAGCTTCCACCGACACGCCAACTCAACCCAAGCCTTGTCATCGCTTGGCAAGCAAAAAAACAATCGGTTTTGAACGTTGTCCAGGCCGTCGAAGCTGTTTAGCTAAATCGGGCTGCTTGGAGAGGGCTATGAGCAAATTTTCTCGTTTTCTGGTCCATGTTCCGCTCGCAATCTTCGCAGGTTCTTTCTGCAGCGGTGCTCCTGCCGCCACAAATTCGGCAGACCAAGTCAGTCTTGCGGAATTGAAGAATATCGTTTGCGGGCTGCATCCAGATGCCAGAAGTCTTGCGGCGCTCGAGAGGGAGCACCCGAAATTGAAGGACGTGACTTGTAACAACGCCACCGCAGACGCCACGGCGAAGCCCGTTCCAGCTCCTGCACCTGCCCGCACAGCGGGCAAGGGAGTCACGCAGACCGCTCCGAAAAGAACGGACCAGCCGTCCGGAAACGGAAGCCCCACCGTCAAAGGTCCGTTCAGCTTACTTGTGCGCAACGACTGGACTGATGCTGGACTGCTCGGCGCTTCTTGTCTGCAACCCGCGAGCGACAATAGCGGAAATGGCGGTGGGGGTGGCGATCAGTCGAGTTCAGGAAAAGGGGTAGGAGTAGACACGTCGGCAGCCAAGGGTGCTTCGGTTTCAATCACGCGCGACTACGCCGGTAACAACAAGATTTGGGCAGCGAAGGGCATGGTCGCGGGCGTGTACACTGAATGCCCGCCCCTTGCGCTGGGCGAGATTATCGAAAAAAGTATCACTGTCTATGCGCAGATCAATTCCGACTATAATTCGAATGCAGCCATGGCCAAAAAGAATAATGTCGACACCCGCACTGCCGGGGTGTCAGGGGAGCTTGCTTATTGGGATACTCACAGCGACCTTAGCGTCGTACGGGTAATACCGAACGTCGTATTCGATAACATCAAGAACACAACCGCTGCGGCGGCGATGATTTAGCTCATACCGATGTGGTTTAATACGTACCACGGAATGTGGGCGCCCATTGGCATCCCCTTTGGCAGCATCCAGGATTTTATCAATTTCCAATTCAATCCAATGATCGAACTTCAATACGCCAGCGCAATGGAGCACAGCCAGCCGCTGCAATTTTCCGGAAAGGACCAATCGTTCCAGAGTCGGCCCCAACCTGACCTTTATCCTTGGGCCGTCGAAGAAGCAGTACGTTGAGAGCAATCCTCTAACTCACATCGGCATCAACGAAACCTTCCATCCTTGGTACGAAGCCTACGACGGCCGTGGCCACTATTGGTGGGAGAACTCGATCTTTTATAACTTCAACGAAGACGGCAGCATCGCTCTGGCGTTCAGTTACAATCGCGGCCAGGACGAGAACAGCGGCACGATGACGAACCAGTACATCCTCAGTCTCACCGGGAAAATATGAGTGTCCTGAAGTGCTACGCGCGACCGCCTGTGGTTGTGAAGAGGGCAATAAATGAACCCAACCGTAACCATCCACTCCGATGCCGATGGCGTGACGCGGACGATCACGCTGACCAAGACCGGCGCCGATACCGGGCGTTTCACCATGGCCTCCACGGCCGCGCCCGGCAACGATCAGAACTCCGACGTCGAGAACGTCCAAGCCGACCCCGTGCCGCTGAAACTGGCGTGCCAGACGCAAGTGGGGTTCATTACCGCGGACATCGATTTATCGATTGAAAGAGGCGCCGGCGGCAAGCCGCGGTCGCGACCGTCGTCGTCTTCCATTCGGTGTTTGGCGACGGTACCTACGTTTACGCATTGCGCGCGGGCGAAGATCAACTGGTGCAGAAATCTCTGGTCGCGGCGGCGTTTCCGCCGCAGGGCGAGACCATACTCGTAGCTCAACGATGATGCGGCAAGCGAAAGCGGGTACGTGACATGATCCCCGGCGGCTGGCTTGGACTTCTCGTAGCAGGCATCATTCTTGGCGCACTCGGCCAAGGCGCAAGAAGCATTATCGGGCTCAAGAAGCTAAACGACTATAAAGACAGCTCCTCGGCCGTGTTCGATGGCGCACGGCTTCTGATCTCCTTGGGCATCGGCGGCGTTGCTGGGGCGTTTGCGGCAATAGCGATCCTTCCCGACAGTGGACCGATCTCGAAAGAGCAACTGCTCGGGATTGCCGCGGCCGGTTATGCGGGCACGGATTTTATCGAAGGCTTCATCAGCCGGATTTCCGGCAGCGTGTCTCCCGCGCTCACAAAATCGGCGCCGGCGGCCGCGAAAGGTGCTCGGAACAACGCTTTCGGACTGTTGGACGGGGGCGGCGCAACGACCGCGTCTGCCTCTGCCGTAACGGCAACATCCGTCGCCGCACTTATCCCCCCGTTCAGCCAACAGGTCGTGGACATTTGTGGGGATATCAACCTGCGTAATTCGGCCGATGTTGTTGCGATGTTCGCCGGGCAAGGCGGCTTCTTCGCTTGGTATAATTCGGTTCTCAGTGCGACGGCTGCTTTTCGGCATCGCGGACGAGCACAAAACACCGCGGCCATCAATCAGCACTTTACCCAGTTCTGGGACCAGATCCCGAATACGTTCGGCCGCCCGCAAATCTCGGCGATCGAATTTTGCGCCCTGATGAGCGTCAGCATACAGGAGACGACCGGCGATCTCACCGCCGCCCCGGAGGAGATGAATGGGCCGAACCGGCCTCACCCCGGTCTTGCTTATGCGTTCGACAAGATTGCCGGCCTGAAACAGTCCTACAATACCACACCGAACAAAACCGCGTATCAGCTGTTCACCGACCCGCTTTTTCTGAAGCAGCACGGTGGCCTGCCGGGCTCGGCGGTGATCCTCAATAATCCCGGCGGTGTCGACCGGGCATGGTCTGGCCAAACATGGCCAGCCTCTTACCCCACGACGACCGTCAACCCGGCCGTCAACGGCTTCGTGATGGCAGCGGATTTCTATAAGTTTCGGGGCCGCGGAGTCATCCAGACCACATGGCGTTCGGATTACAAGCTGCTTATCGGCTATATCCTGAGCGGCGCAGCCGCCGGAAATTCGGTTCTCGCCGCTTTGGCGCAAAAGTGGACCGGCGTTGTGCCAGGCCTGGCCGGCGATGAGCAAATCGAAGCCATTGCGACCATTTCGACCGAAGCGGATTGGACCAGCGCGTTCGGCGAACCCCTTACGCTCGCCGCGGGCGTATCGATCGACAACAATGCAAAGGGCGGGTACCTGTCGCTAAGTCACGATGCCGGCGTCCTGCTCGCTGACAAAAGGACGAAGGGCTCCTGCCTCTACATGGCAGCCAAGATCAACGGCGGCAGTTATCCCACGACGGTCGCTCCCATGATGCAGACCATGATGTGCGCGATCGCAGGCCTTTCACAGCCTGCCATCGCCGCGATCGGCCGCCTACCCCGCTGGCCGGATGTCTGACGATGGCGCAGCGTGAATGCCGAGCTTGACGCGGTTCTCCGGCGCCGCTTCGTCCTTGGGGCGATCGTCGTCGTTTTCGGAGAGCCCCGCAAGTTCGAAGTCGGAAGACCAAATTCCTCGGCGAAGATTTCGTCGACGAAAGCCCGGACTATTCCTTGGTCAACTCGAGCAGCCTCGGTCTGCGCCGACGCATTTCGCCGGTGACGCATTCGTCAGCTGCGCCGCCTATGGGGCGTGAGGGAACGCGGGAAACCGCCGGTCACAGCGGTGGTCGTCTCGCATAGCCTCATCGACAGCGGCATCTGCGGTTGTCCGCTTCCCCGGCGAGAATCAGCTGGTGCAGAACTTTCTCCGCGCGGCGGCGTTTCCGCCGCCCGGCGCGGCGCCTGCGGTGACCTGAGATATAATCTTGTAAAACTGCGGCGCGCATCGCGCGCATGGACTGTGACCGCGCCCGCAATTCGGCGCACGATGCCGCCTGAGCCTCACGGCCGCAGAGAAGAGCGGCGCCCCGGACGGCCTTGAACTCCGCACTGTGCAATCGCGACTAATGCCTCAAGATGTTGGGTGCGGCGGCCTGCCATGCCTATTGCAACGTCGCCCGCCGCCGCCCTCGAAGGGGTTGACCATGCCGTTCCTGCGCGCTTTGCTGCTACTGATCGCGCTCGCCCTGCCCGCGTTCGCTCAAGCTCCGCATTATAACGAGGCGCAACTTCTGCCCGCCGTCAAAGACCTGGCCAATCAACTGCAGCTTTATCTTGATAATGTTGCCAAGGCCGGCAGCAGGCCGGATTTTTCCCGGCCTCCGGTGTCCGATCAGTTCAGCCGGTTGTTCGACCCCGGCCAGTTGGCGGCGCTGCCGCCGCCGCAGGCGGGCGACCTGCCCTGGCTGTTGGATTGGACGCATACGGCAAACGGCATTGCCAAGGCGATCCTTTATTTCGGCATCGCGCCACCGGCCGATCCGGCCGCCACTGCCGCCGCCATCAAGCGCAACATGACGGACTACGAGGACCAGCAGGCGGCGGCGATAAGCTTCATGATCCGGCTCGATGCGCGCGACGCGGAGGCGTTGTCTTTGTTCATGGCGCAGCTGAAGCCCGACGCGCGCACGCCGGTGCGTCTCGCGGGCTACGACAAAGCGCGCGCCGGCAGCGCCGAAACGATTCTCGGCGCGCTGGTCACGATCGCGCAGGGCATGAAACCCGACAACGATCGCCGCCTCAGTGCCGCGCTCCGCGACACCGGCGACGTCTGGGCGCGGCAGATCCGGCTCGGCGACCGCCCGGCCATCCTCGGCATGGCGGCCAAGGCCGCGGCCGCGACGAAGGACGATAAGACGAGGGAAAACCTGGCCCTGTTCGGCGCCACACTGGCGGCGGCGAACTAAAAGACCGTCCCGGCGCCCGGCAGTCGACCGGCGTAAGTACGACTACGGATCGGCATGGAGGAGGCCACGCTTGATCGGCGCTATGAACTAAGCGGCGCTCCATACGCGCCGCCGCGCCCTTGTTCAGGAACTTTCAATGCTCTTGGGACCAGTTTGCCGGATCGCCGATCCATATCCCGGAAGGGCAATCCGATGGCCGCCCCTGACAGCATCGACCGCCGCGCTGTGCGCGACTTTGCCGCCGAGGCCGATGCGGTCCGCGATCGGCGGACGAGCCTGCTCGTCATCGAGGACGCGCTGATCCACAGCAACATCATCGGCCGCATCGCCGGGAAGGCCGGCTTTGCCGCGACCAGCGCCCGCAGCTATGAAGAGGCCTGCGCGATATTGAATGCGCGCCAGTTTGACTGCATCACGCTCGACCTCGGGCTCGGCCCGCATGTCGGTCTCGACGTGCTGCGCTATCTGGCGGCGCTGCGCTGCGCGGCGCAGATCGTCATCGTCAGCCAGTCCGACAGAGACACATGCGACGACATGGTGCAGCTTGGGCGAGCGCTCGACTTGAACGTCCATGTCTTCGTGCAGAAGCCGATCGATATTGGATTGCTCCGCGACACGCTGGAGCACATCCGCACGCGAGCGGTGCTGCAGAAGCTCGGCTCGGATCAGGCATGAACCTTGTCAGCCCGACGTTCCACACTAGAAGGTTGTTATGACTGGTTATCCTGATCGCACGCGGAAGATTCCCTGAACAGACGCGAGGTGCGGATGATGGCGCGGCGGTGCGTCAAGCGCCGCCGTAAAACACCTTCCAACTCCTTGGATTAAGCGTGAAGACTTGCCAAAGCCGATCCTCGGTCACACCGAAAGCCCACATCGCGTTTTTCAATTCGTCTGTTACGTTGGGTCAAAGCGTCAAGCACGTTCAAGCTGTCTCCTCTTCATGACGGTCTTTGTCGGGACGCCAAAATGGCTCGCCGCAGTTGGTCCCTTCGGGAGGCTAAAAAGCCGCTTCAGCGAAGTCGTCGAGGCCGCTCGCCGAAAACCTCAGACCGTGACTCTGAAAAGGCAAGCCGATCCTCGTCGTGATGGCCGCTGCCGAATACGAGCGATTGCGCATGCTGGAACGGCTCAAGACCCCGAGTTTTGCGGATATGCTGCTCGCGATGCCACGCGGCGACATTGAATTTGAGCGCTTGGGTGCGGCGCTGCGCGATGTCGAATTCTGATCCTGTCGGGGGCGATCGGCCGCTAATAAGGTATCGGTGGACGAAGGCAGGGCGCGCGAATATCTCGGCGGATTACCTCAGCCCACCCCACGTGAGCGCGACTGGGCTGATAAGCTTGCCACATTGATCACCGATATGATGCGCAGGCACCAAGGCGGGATTCAAGGACGCGTCCGAAGGTAAACGCCATACATGCAACGCAAGAAATATTATAAAATAAAACTCCTGATTGTGGAGTGGCAGAACGAACCCAAACACCCCGGTGACCGCGCGATCAAGTTCGCATCACGTTGGCCAGGAACAAGAAATCCCGATTTCATATGCCACCCGTTTGCCGTGCTTGTGTTAAGGCAGTGCTGCCATCTAGGTTCGCAGACATGACCCCGCCGGCAATGATGATCGACCGCAAACGCCTCGCCCAGATCGCCGATTGGCTAGCGGTGGCGACGGCCGTGTCGCTGCCGTGGTCCACCTCTGCAACCTCGATTCTTCTCGGCGCTTGGCTCGTGGCGGTGCTCGCGACGCTGGATATCGCCTCGCTGCGGCGCGAGATCGCGACTGCAGCCGGCGGCTTGCCGGTCCTGCTGTGGCTTCTCGCCGCTCTCGGCATGTTCTGGGCGGACGTCGGCTGGCCCGACCGCTTCGGCGGTCTCGGCGGTTTTCACCGGCTGCTGGCGATACCGCTTTTGCTGGCGCAATTCCGCCGGTCCGAGCGGGGCATTTTTGCTCTCAACGGATTCTTCGTCGCGGCGCTCGTCCTATTGCTCGCCTCCTTTATCTCGTATTTCAATCCCGACCTGAAATGGCCGTGGCCCCATGACAATCCGATCCTTGGCGTGCCGGTCAAAGACGTCATTTCCCAAAGCACGATCTTCGTCGTCTGCGCCTTCGCCCTGATCTGGCGGGTCTGCGATCTTTGCCGCGAGCGAAATTGGCGGACGGCATCGGCGCTGGCCGCTCTGGCGCTGCTGTTCATCGCCAATTTGATCTTTGTCGACATCGCCCGCGCCGACGTGGTGGCGGCGCCGGTTCTGGCGGTTTTGCTCGGCTGGCGGCAATTCCGGTTCAAAGGCGCCATCGCGGCCTGTCTCGCCGGTTGCCTGCTGGCGCTGGGCGCATGGACGGCTTCGCCTTATCTGCGCGGGCGCTTGATCACCGCGGTGCACGACGTGCAGGCCTATCGCAGCAGCAGCGCCGACAACGACGTCGGCGATCACGTCGAGTTTCTAAGAAAATCGCTGACCTTCGTGGCCGAGGCGCCGCTCATCGGCCACGGCACGGGCACCATCGCCGAGATGTTCCGCCGCTCGTCGATCGGCGAGCGCGGCGCCGCGGGGGTGCCCACGGTCAATCCGCATAACCAGATTTTCGCCGTTGCCATCCAGCTCGGCCTCGCCGGCGCCGCCGTGCTGTTGGCGATGTGGCTTGCACATTATCTGCTGTTCCGCGCGCCCGGATTCATTGCCTGGGTCGGAACGGTCGTCGTCGTCGAGAACGTGATCTCCTCGCTCACCAGTTCGCACCTTTTCGACTTCACGCACGGCTGGCTGTATGTCGTCGGCGTCGGCGTGGCCGGCGGCACGGTGCTGCGGCGCGACGCCACCATCCCGAAGGCGGGCGCCTCGCGGGACGATCAAGCGCCGCGGCCTGACCCCGGTCCTTCCGCCGCATCCTCGCCCTCGATCGCGTAGCGTAAGAAGCGCGTGGCGCGATACGGCGGCGCGGCCTTATCGTGACGCGATATCGCGGTGCGCGATTGCCTCGGCGACGGCGGCTTCGCTGCAACGGCCGGATTCGAAGCGAAGTACGCGTCCACATTGCGCCAGGCTTTCGGCGCGGTGCGCGATGATGACGATCGTCGGGCGCGGCCGCAGTCGCCTCAAATTGTCGAGGATTTTCCGCTCGCCGGCGACGTCGATCGCGCCGGTCGCTTCGTCCAGCACCAACAGCCGGGGCTTGCGCAAGATGGCGCGCGCCAGCGCGATGCGCTGACGCTCGCCGCCGGACAACAGCGTGCCGCGCTCGCCGACGACGGTATCGAGGCCCTGTTCCAGGCCGCGCACCGCGCCGTCGGCGCCAACGAACGACAGCGCCTGCCAAATGTCGTCCTCATTAGACTGCGGGTTGGCCCAGTTCAGGTTGCGTCGAACCGTGTCGTGAAACAGATACGGATCCTGCGCGACGTAACTGATCCGCTCGCGCCAGGATTCCAGGACGGCGCCCTCCAACACGCAACCGGCGACGACGATCCGCCCCTGCTGCGGCGGATAAAGCCCGACCAGAAGATCAGCGAACGTCGTCTTGCCGGCGCCCGACGGACCGGTGACGCCGACGATCTCGCCGGGCTGCAGCGTCAGAGTGATGTTTTCGACGCCTCGCGCCGATTCGCCGCCCTCGTCGGCCGCGTGACGAAACGAAACGCCGCACAGCTCGATGGCGCCATCGGGCAGCGCCGGCAGCACGGCCGGCCGCAGTCGGGCTCGCGGAATCCGCGCGAACTCGCGCTCGAGTTCCTTGGCATTCTCATAGGCCGGCAACGCCCGCGCGATCTGCAGAACGCCCTGCTGAATCTGTCCGACCGGGCCGATCATGCGGGTAATGATCAGGACCAGCGCGATCAAGGTCGCCGCCCCGAGATGGAAAACGCCGAAGCCGAGCAGCACCAGCAGTCCGGCGGCCATCGCCGGCACCGTGGCGAGCGTAACCCGGACCCGGGACTGCTGCCGGGAAAAATCGATCTGCCGATCTCGCAGCTCGCCGAGCAACTCGCGAAATTCCCCGATGAAGCGCTGCTGCAGATTTTGGCTCATCGCCAGCTTCAATCCGCCGAGGAATTGCGCCGCCGAATCGAGCAACGAAAGGTTTGCGCTGATCATGGTCCCGCCGAACGCATGGGCGCGGCGTATGATCGGCAGAAAGGCGATGGCGCCGAGCAGCAGCAGCCCCAGCGCCAGGGCGGCGAAGGCCGGCGCCACGGCGAGCACCAGGACGCATTGCGAGATCAGCATGGCGCCGGATACGATGAATTGCAGAAAAAATTGGGTCATGGCGCCGATACGCTGAATATCACCGCTCATCAGATGAGTGATGCGGGCGTGGCGCAGCCGCACCACCTGATCCCATTGCGCGTTGACCAAGCAGTGCGCGATGCGCAGACGCAGCGCCTCGACGAAGCCGGTCTGCAAGGCGACCACCTTCACGTCGCGAATAGAGAGGACGACGGCGCGCATGATGACGAGCACGCCAAAAATGCCCAGCAACAACGCCAGGCGGCCGAGGCGCGTCTCCACGCCAACGGCCCCCAACACCGCGTCGGCCGCTTTGCCGATTTTGCCGGTCGGCAAGTGCGAGCCGATCGCGAGGCTGATCAGCGGAATTATGAGGATGAGACTCAAGGCTTCCAGCACGGCGCCGATGGCGACGAGGATGCCGGCCGAGACAGCCTTAGCGCCGGCAAAACCGACAAAACTCGCGCAAAAAGCTCCACAGGATCCCGGTAATCGGATTCGTGAATTTTCGCTTCTGGGCAACCAATTCTCGCGTCCGCACTTCAACGGCCTCGACTTGACCAGCTATATTGCTAGCTTTGAAAGGAATTGACGCTTCCAGAAAGCGAGCAACGTTCTATTCCAAATGTGGATCGAACGAAACACGCGATTTCCGATAGATTTTCCGCGACCGGGGCCGGCAAAGATCGCGGCGCTCTTCAACCAACGCGGAACCGTCAACGGCTCCGGGCATCGTTGGAACGGCAATCAAGTGCGCTGGCCTGCTTCGCAGCGAGAAGTACATCGGCCGGCGAGCCTTCGCATTTATTTATTCCCAGCCTACTCAACGTTGCGACGGCAGCGGCCATCAACTGCGGAAACGCGCCGAGTTCAAATCGCGGAAACTTTCGCATCTTCAAAGGCGTTGCCAATAGGACGGCCATGCCTGGAATTTCCGCGTCGCCCCGATGGACATCGAAACCCATACGAACCAACCGCCCGGCATCGCGGTCGCGAGGCCCATCCGCGCGGCGCAATATCTTCGCAAGTCCACGGAACATCAGCGATACTCGACCGAAAACCAGTCGGACACCAATCGCGCCTACGCCGCGCGCCGCAATATAGAGATCGTCCGCACCTACACGGACGAGGGGCGAAGCGGGCTGACCTTCGATGGGCGCGAAGCCTTGAAGCGCCTCATTCACGACGTTCAGTCGGGCGCCGCCGACTTCGAGGTCATTCTCGTCTACGACGTGACGCGCTGGGGCCGGTTCCAGGATGTGGACGAGAGCGCCTACTACGAATACCTTTGCAAGCGCGCCGGTATCCGGGTGCATTATTGCGCGGAGCGTTTCGACAATGATGGGAGCCTCGCCTCGGTCATCGCCAAGACGCTCAAACGGGCAATGGCCGGGGAGTACAGCCGCGACTTGTCCGTCAAGGTCTTCGAGGGCCAAAAACGGATCGCCGGGCTTGGATTCGCCCTGGGCGGGATTCCCGGCTACGGGCTCCGCCGCGCCCTCGTGGATCGAGACGGCGTCGTTAAATGCCTGCTCGCGCCGGGCGAATGGAAAAATATTACGACCGATCGTGTCATCCTGGTTCCCGGGCCTGCGGACGAAATCGAGAATGTCCGTTGGATATTCTCGATGTTCGTCGAAGAGGGAAAAACCCCGTATCAAATCGCGAGGGTCCTCAACGACCGCCGCATTCGCAATAACCTCGGAAACCCGTGGACGGCCGTCGCGCTTCGCTATCTGCTCCGAAGCGAAAAATACGTCGGTACCTTCGTCTGGAACCGTCTCTCGACCAAGCTGAAGGGGCGTTCGGTCCGCAATGGACCCGAAAAGTGGGTGCGCGTCGAAGGTGCTTTCTCCCCGATCATCGAAAGACCGCTGTTCGAGGCCGCCCAGGCCATCTTTCGTTCCCGGCCTGTGCAAACGCATCGAGGCCGCCCGCGCGGACTATCGGATCAGGAAATGCTTGATCGGCTCGCGGAAGTGTTTCGCGCGCACGGCCGCCTGTCCCGCCATGTCATCGATCATGCCGAGGGCTTGCCGTCACAGTGGTCGTACAAAGTTCGATTCGGCGGCGTGGCGGAGGCTTATGCGCTGGTCGGATTTAAGAAGATGGCCAACCAGCGTGGGCCGGGCATAAGGGATGGGGCAGGCTACGTGGACCCACGCCGCCTTCGCGACGATGAAATGCTTGAAAAATTAAATCGCCTCTTACAGGAGCGCGGCTATCTTTCGAGAAGCGTGATCAAGCAATGCAAGGATGTCCCGTCCGGCCAAGCTTATCAAAGGCATTTCGGCGGCCTGTTGCGCGCGTACGAGCTCGTTGGATACCGACGTCCCTATCGGACACGCCCGAGTCTCTCGAATGAAGAGATGCTGGAGGCGTTGAAATTCTTGTGGGAAAAGCGCGGCGACTTGTCCCGAAGGATTATTACCAAGACGGACGGGATACCTTCCGCCTATACTTATGCTCTCCGCTTCGGCGGTCTGAAGTCGGCCTATAAGCTGATCGGGTTCAGGCCGAGCCGCCGAAAGCTCTTCGCGGATGCGCGAGGCATTACCAACGAAGCGATGCTTGAAAAGCTGAAGGCTCTCCTGAACGAGCACGGCTATTTAACGTCACGATTAATCGATCAAACGATCGGGATGCCTTCACGAACCTTGTACGCAAATCGCTTTGGGAGCGTATCGCGCGCCTACCGGCTTATTGGCTACATGCCACCTTGTTGCGATCCCCGATTGATGCGCCCGCGAGGCCTGTCGAAAAATGAAATGCTGCGCGGGTTACGGCGATTGCTGCGGCGGCACGGTCGTCTGTCGCAGAAAATCATCAGAGCCAGCAAAGAGGTTCCGTCCCACGAAATCTATTATGAGCGCTTCGGAAGCCTCGCGAACGCCTATCGGCTAATTGGATACAAGCCGAAGGACTGGCGCAGGAGAAGAGGCGGCCGGCGTAAGGGAACTAAAATCGCAAAATGACCTTATCACAATATCGAAATCAAAATATTCATGATCATGGCCCTCGCAGAGCCAATCAATTTCGCATTTCGTCACCCCCGCAGCATGCGCTTGCGATTATCGCGACGGTACGAGGATACGGATTTTCCGCATGAAGTCGCTTTTGAAGGCAGCCTAAATGAGGGCCTCGGTGCTTTAAGGTGAATGGCAGGAGACTTCGCTTCCTCTCTTTGCTGCTTAGGTGGCCCCGAGCTGATTTGACGGGCGAGTGCTGCAGCGTCTGTGACATCGGTCGGCAAATCGGCCCGAGCCAGAAGGAGAGGATGGGTGTCCTGCCACAACGCGCGTGCGGTCACCATCGGGTCAATGCCGGCATTCCGCCACCATGCGGCTTCGTCACCACAGCGGTGGACTTCGCGATGATGCCCGCGGCAGAGCGGAACCGTGAACTCATCGCTAACCTTTCGGCCCAACGCGCGGCTCTGGGCGAAACGCAGGTGATGGGCATCGGCAGGCTGACGATCGCAGATCAGACAAGGCTGCCGGGCGACATATTTTATGTGGTCGCGGTCGCGGAGCCGGCGGGGCTTCGTCAACACCAGTACGCTCTTGTCGACTGCTCCGATTTGCCGCCTTTTCCCCGACTTTGTGCGCTTAGTCGTGGTTTGTACCGGACAGTCTTCGGCACGCTCGGATACTGGCGGCCGCTCTCGACCTCCTCGATCGGACAGCCCAAGATCTGCCAGCTTCGCTTGGAATGCGCTCTCCACGCGTTGGGCATCGCTCAAGATGAGCCCGTTCTTGTCGACAAGCGAGCGTTTGGCCCAGCGGGCCGCCTCATCACCATCGGCAAGATCGTTGAGTTCGCCGAGAAGCCGGTCGCACAATTGCGCCGATGCCTGGTAGCCAAGCGTTGTCTTGGCAAAAGCAGCTTTGGCTTTGTCATCGCGCCGAGCGAACGCCTGGGAATGAGGAGCGAGCCCTTGGCTTCCGCTCGACCGGCCATTGCCGGCAGCTTTCGGTTTCTGGATCCCGTGCCGCGTTGACGTCGGCGCGATGAGGTCTGGCGCATCAAGATCGTCCTCGCCGGCAATGCCGACCAAGGCGAACAAGGCATAGCGGCGGGCATAAGTCAGCGCCATTCCCATCCGGTGCGGTTCGGCGGAATCGGCAACGGTGCAGACGGGCCAATCTGACGCAATCCATTCCCCGGAGGCATGCGCCAGCACCGTGGTCAAAGTGACGGTGGCGGAGGCCTGATCGAGGGCGGTGGTCTGGATGGTGGCAATCTCGTGCTGGCCTAATGTTTTACGCACGATGTCGAGCCCGCTCGCCAATGACGCGTAGCGAAATAGTCGCTCGTTCATGCCGTCTTCGCCTTCTGCCTTGATACTGCCGATCAGAGATTTTTGCGGGTTGGTCAGCGCGATCTGCGCCTTGGCCAGCGCCGCTGCCAGCGCGGCGATCAATTCACTGCACCGATGCATGACCGTTATCCTCTGCGGCGACGATACCCTCGCTGTTATCACCTGTGCTGAGGAGATCGACACTGATCGCGCCCGATTTGGAGCGCTTGGCGCGGACGCCGTGGCCAGTCGCCTCCTTAGCGTCTTCGGGCATCAGGCCTTTGAGCTCCGCCTTGGCTTGCTCATGCTGCAGATGCGCTTGTCGGGTGCGGGCAAAGGCGCTGGCGAATTCCGCCCAGGCATTAGAGCTGCTCATGTCGACAATGCGGACCGCCTCGATCCGCGGCTTGATTGGTTCGATGCCAAAGAGCTTGGGTTCCTCGCCGTTCTCGACGCAGCGCCAGAACTTCCGTTCGGCGGTGACTATGAGGTGCTGATAGAGCGGATCGGCATGGGCGACGATCTCCACCCATTTGCCGCCCCCGGTGATGACCGAGAGCACTGCGGTCCGAGCTGCGACCACCCACATATTGTGCTGCAGCTGCGGGGCATATTTCGCCAACGCTCCTTCTTCCGAAAATGACCATGGCAGCATGAACTTGGCTTCGAACACGGCATCGCTGCCCTGCACCCGGCCATCCAAAGTTGCGGCCATCCATTTCAGCGCTGGATGAAATATTCGCTTCTGAACGTCGGTAATGACGTGCCCGGTGTTGGCCTCATACCAGCGCCGGTTCAGTTCCTCGGTGGCGAGACCAAGCTGGACGACGAGGTTTCGCGATAAGTCCTCCGGCTCCGCTTTGCCGCGTTTTTCTTGCCAAAGCCTAATGAGTCCGGCCTCGTCGTCACCCATGATGATCCGGGCGTCAGAGCCACCAATAAAGCGGCGGCGGTCAATAAGTTTACGTTGCGGGCTCATGCGACCTCCTCGGCCAGGACGTCGGCAGCCTGCTGCAGCGTGCCCGTTACTTCGGATGTGAGGTCGGAGAGCAGAGCATCGATTTGGCGCAGATCAAGCCCGCCCGGGATGTTCTGCGCGGTGTCGTCGAGGATTGCGGTCACATAGGCCGACACTGCGCTCAGCACCGTTTTTAGGTAATCAGCGCGGTCATCGAGATCGCTAGCATCGGCGAACAGCGGGATCGGCCAGGGCCGGAGCCCTGCCAAAGCAGTAATAAACTCGGCGTGCGCCGTCCGGACCGGAATGCTGGATGGCTTTTCGCTCGCGCCTGTCATCGGCGCGGGATTCGCGTTAAGTACACAATCAGCCTGAGCCATGGGTTACCTCCATCGGCTTGGGTTAGAGCCGGGCAAGAGCACCACCTCTTGTTCGGCTCGCCAATTTCTGATAACAAATAATCTCTATGCCATCAAAGTCAATAGTTGATATCAAAAAAAAGCGAGGCAGGGGTCGCCCTCGCACCGGAATCGGAAAGCCCGTCGGATTGCGACTTTATCCCGATCTCGAACAGCGAATTGACGCCTGGGCCTCAAACCAGCCGGACAAGCCTGGTCGCCCGGAAGCAATTCGTCGTCTGATCGAGCTTGCGTTGACGATCAAAGGCAAAAGATAAGTCAGTCGTTGCCCCAAGTAACCTTAACGATCCCTTTAGTGTGGGACTCAGCATTGCCCCTTTTGGAAGAGTCCATCCATCGTTCCGGATTGGCATCACTGAACTGCTTTTTCGCGAATCCGCTCCTTGGGATGACTTTGAGCGTTTTCTTTTTAGCTGCTTTCTTTTTCGCAAATCTTCCTTTTTAGCGATTTGCTTTCTCGTCATTTTTCCTTTTAGCGATTTCCTTTTTAGGAATTGAAGTGGCGGATTCCTTTGCGCAGCCGCGGCTGTGTTAAATCATCGCTCAATAGAGTAATTTTTCTCGTTTTTTAGTTGCGAATTTGATCATGTTTTGTTAGATGAAAAATATTGCGGTTGAACGATCATTCCTTTGAGCCGCCATGCGGTCGTGCTCGGGCAAGTGATCTCGCCGCAACAGGACACCTGCTGGACCATGGGGCCTGGTTAGGGTTCGCCAACCCAAAACTGAGGAGCTTGTCATGGTGCAGCGTAAGAATGATCTGAATACCAATCTTCCTTCAGATGCGACCGACGTCGGCGCCGATGCGCTGTCGCGATCGGCGCCTGTCAGTGATCTTCGCATCGAATATCTATCGCCCGACCGCCTGCGGGCGTTGCCGAACAACGCGCGAGCGCATTCCAAAAAGCAATTGAAGCAGATCGCGCGTTCGATCGAGCGCTTTGGCTTCCTCAATCCGGTCCTGATCTCGGACGACTGCGAGATCGTCGCCGGGCACGGCCGCTTCGAGGCCGCCAAGATGCTTGGCTTGACCCGGATACCGACGCTGCGCTTGTCCAATCTCTCGGCCGCGGAACGGCGCGCTTACGCGATCGCCGATAATCGCTTGGCCGAGCTGTCGCGATGGAACCGCTCCTTGCTCGCGACTGACCTGCAGAGGCTCCTCGACCTTCAATTTGATGATGTCGAATTGACCGGTTTTTCGCTCGACGATGTCAACCTCATGCTGGATGACGAGAGCGAACGGACAATGGAGCAACCAGTCGCGAACGACGAAGGTACGGTCCGCCGGCACGGCCCAGTGGTTTCGCGCGCGGGCGATGTGTGGCTGTTGGGCCGGCATCGTCTCCACTGCGCAGAGGCGGCGCGGGATTGCGACGTCATCATAAGGCGCTGGCAGCAATTTACCGGCAAGCGAGCGCGCCTTGACGGTTCGGCTTTGAGCTTCGCCGAAGTGGCGGCCCGGCGTCACGCCGAACAAACCGCATCAATGGCCGCGCGCCAGGGTACCAAGTGAGCCGGGGAGCAACCGACATGAGCGAAAAATCCAGCGCTCCTGATCGCGACCTGCTTCAATCGCAAGCCCATGCGCATCAACCCGATGGGGCCGACAGCACTCCGGACGAAGCCGACAAGGTAGGCCCCGGTCATCCGCCACGCGCCAAGCGATGGCAAAAGGGCGGTCCGTCGCCTAATCCCAAGGGACGGCCGCGCAAGGATCAGTCGCTCCTTCCGGACGTCAGGAAGGCATTCGAGCAGGCGATCAACAAAAAAGTCTCGGTTCCCCGTGGCGACAGAAAAGTCTTGATGACGCGTCTCGAAATCGGCTTCGAGCAGCTCCTCAACCAGTTTGCCAAGGGCGACCGCTATGCGCGCCGCGACATCATGGAACTCGCCGACAAACTGGGCATCGATTTCCTGGCCCAACATAAAGGAGCCTTGGAAGCGGTCCTCACCCCCAATCACCAAGCCATTCTCGATGCTTATGTCGCCCGCAGAACCGGCGCGGACAGCGTCGCCTCGGCCGCGCGCGTGCTGGCGCCACCGCAACTCCTCGACGATGATGATTCGACCGAAGCTGAACCGACCGCAGCTGAACCTGCATCCCCGCCCAAGCCGGAAGCCAAACCGAAGATACCCATGCCTACGCCAATCCCCGGGAAGCAATACCCGAAGCCGCCGGAGCGAATGACACGGTTGGAATTGGCGGCGTGGTACCCGGAATGGTTCGTGCAGAACGGGGAAGCGTGGGAGAAGGAGAGGCTCGGGCGATGACGATGCAAGTGCATCCTCGGGGCGACCATTCGCCGGACCTGGTGTTGCAGGCGGCGCTGGCGCGCGATTTCATGGCCTTCACCGAGTTCGCCTTCGGTGTGGTGCGGCCGAGTACGCTGTTCAAGCCCAACTGGCACCTCGAGGCTCTGGCGCACAAACTTTCGCGGGTAGCCTCCGGCGAGGTCAGGCGGCTGATCGTCACCATGCCGCCGCGCAATCTGAAATCGCTATTCGCTTCGGTCGCGCTGCCGGCCTGGTTTCTTGGTCATAACCCTTCCGAACGCGTCGTGGCAGTGTCCTATTCCGATATGCTGGCGCGGGCGCACGCCAGCGATTTCCGGCGGCTGGTCAATGACCCCGTCTATCAGGCCACCTTCCCGAGGATGCGGCTTGCCCGCGACACCGACCGCGAGATCGTGACCACGATGCGCGGTAAGCGCTACGCCACCTCGATCGAGGGCACGTTAACCGGACTGGGTGGCAACCTGGTGATCATCGACGATCCACTCAAGCAAGACGATGCCCATTCCGAAGCCATCAGGAAGCGGACCATCGAGTGGTATCGTTCGACCCTGCTGAGCCGCCCGGACGACAAGCAGATTGCCCGCCTCGTTCTAGTGATGCAACGCGTGCATCAAGACGATCTCGCCGGCTATTTGGAGGACCAGGGCGGCTTTGAGATTTTGAATCTGCCCGCCATTGCCCCGGCGACCGAAGCTTACGAACTCGGCGGCGGTCGCACCTATGTGCGGCAACAAGGCGAGCTGTTGCACCCCACGCATGAACCCGCCTCGGTGCTTTGCGAACTCAAACGCGAAATGGGGCCGATCGCCTTCTCGGCGCAATACCAGCAGCGCCCGATCCCGCCGGGCGGCACCATCATCAAACGGAAATGGCTCGCCTCCTACGAGGAATTTCCCGCTCACCAACCCGGCGATCATATCATCATGAGTTGGGACATCGCACTCAGTGAGGAGGAAAAGGGCGACTATTCGGCCGGTGTCGTGCTGCTGCGCCGCAAGGAGGTGTTTTTTGTTCTAGAGGTCATTCGCACCCGTCTGCGTTTCGATGACCTCAGGCGCAAGATCTTGGACGTCAAGAGGCGCTACGGCGCAGGGACACTGTTGATCGAGGATTCCGCCATCAGCAAGGGTCTGATCCAAAGTCTCGAAGAGAGTTCCCTCAACGTCACCAAATATACCCCGGATACCGACAAGCGCGCCCGTTTAATTGCCCAATCCGATCTGTTCGCCGGCGGTTCGGTCAGGCTGCCCACACGGGCACCGTGGCTTGAGGATTTCACAGCCGAACTTTTGGCTTTCCCCGGACGGCACGACGATCAAGTCGACGCCTTGACCCAGGGACTGGCCTGGGGGCGGGAGATGTGGAGCCAGAGGGCGAGGTTCCGCAGGACAGTGGTGTGACCAAGCGAATTCGCGCGTCGGCGTCCCCGTAAGCGCGCCAGAAAGGATCGGCCGAAGCCCTGAACGTGGCTCGCCTGGGTCCGGCGGTGCCAAATGCGTCGACGGTTTCAGAAGAGGGAGCCGGCGGCTCAGAGCAAGACGCACCGGAAGCCCTGTTTCCGAAAACCGTCCCGCTGTTTTTGCTCTGTTATTTTGGTCTCCCCGTTTTCACCCAACTCCTTTTGATTAAAAGCGAAATTCTCGCGGAATCGACCAAATAGGTGTGCTGTTTTCGTGGCAAAACTCCCTGTTAAAAAAAGACTTTTTTGCCGGGCCCAAAAACGACGCAGTTCACCGCGCATTTTCGATGAAGCGTGTCTGCAGATTTTGGCTGATCGCGAGCTTCAATCTGCCGAGCGCCTCGACGAAGCCGCGCCCTGGGTCACCGCGCGTGGGATCAGATCGTGCCCGACCCGATTGCAAGGCTGATCAAGGGTTTGCAGAAAAAATAATCGCGTTTGTCCGATCTCATCAACTCGTGTACTGTCGTTCGGCTAGCGCCGCCGGCTTGCAGCGCGAAAAGTCGTAAGGAGCTCTTTGATCACTTGCCTGTTACGAGCGAAATCTTTGGAGTTCAAGTGACTAAAATTATCGCGATCCGATTAGGGCGCCTTCAACCCCTAACGCACATTGGCTGCGCCAATTAAGCTCTCCGGCACCAGGTTGACCGATGCTTCGTACGCTGAAAAGGAAGGCGGAGCATCGTCATGTTACCGAGCTGGATCATCGTTCTTTCCGCGATTGAATTGGTCGGGTTTTTGGTTTTTGCCTTGAGTATCGCCACAGCGGCGCCGGAACAGGCGCTGACCCGGGTCGGCAGCGAACTTAACATCGAGAAGATCGCAAGATCCCGCTAAACCATCGGGCTCGCCGTTTACAGCGACGTGCCGTCGGAGCGCCGCAGCCGGCAGCGGCCGCCGATTAAAAGGCCATTAACACGGTCAATTCTGGGCAAATGTTCAATCTGATCTAAACCTGTCGATATTAAAGTCATAACGTCGGCTTGCCTGCACCGCGGGCGAGCCCTCCGGCCCTCCCGTGCGCAACGGCTTCGAACGTTTCGGGCGAGGTGGCGGCTGACATTGGAATGGCAGTCGACAGGTCCCCAGGTGCTCAGCGCAGTCCCGGCAGCTTCGCTATCCGCCGCCGACGAATCGCCCCGCGATGCGACGGCGCCAGGCGGTGAAACGCGCGTTCCGCTCTGCTTCGTCGTCGACGCCGACGACAGCGTGCGACGTTTCCTGTCGCTGATCTTGCACGGCGCCGGTCTCAATACCGAGGAGTTTACCGCCGGCAAATCGATAGCCGCGGCTTTGGCCAAGCGCGCGCCGCATATCGTCTTCCTCGACATCGCTCTGGAATTCGGCGAAGCGGTGAAGTGCCTCGTTGAGCTTGCCAGCGGCAATTATCGGGGCCAGGTGCAGCTCGTCAGCAGCCGCGGCTCGGCAGTGCTTGCCCATGTCAAGACCATCGGCATGCAGCAACGCCTGCAGATGCTGCCCGTGCTCAAAAAGCCGATCGAGCCTCATGCCATCCTCGGCGTGCTGCAGGAGCTCAAGCTTGGTCATGCGCCGCCCACCGCCGGCCGCATCGATCTCGACGAGGCGCTCAATAAGGACTGGATCGAGTTCTGGTATCAGCCGATGATCGATCTGCGCAAAAAGCAGCTGGTGGCGGCTAAATCATTCGCGCGCGCGCGCCATCCGCAGCACGGCATCATGCTGCCCGATGCGTTCATGCCTGGCGCCCCTGAGGCTGCTCTCGTCAAGCTCGCCGAGCGCTCTTTGGAATCCGCGTTGCGAGCGGGGTTGAATTTCGCCAGGCTTGGCGTTCATCTGCAGCTCGCGGTCAATATCTCCACCGACGCGCTGGGCAAGGTGCGTTTTCCGGAGATCCTCAAGACCTATCGTCCGCAATTCGACCGCTGGCCCGGTTTGGTCGTCGATGTGGCGGAAGAGCAGCTTGTCGCCGATTTGGCGCGCGTGAGCGAGATCGCGAGAGAGCTCAGGCCAATTGGCGTCAATCTCGCAATCGACAACTGCGGCCGCCGCTATACGTCGCTGGCGGGTCTCAAAGAGCTGCCGTTCACCGAGCTTAAGCTCGATCGCGCCTTCGTTGCCGATTGCGCCACCGGCAAGGTCAATGCGCCGCTGTGCAAGACCGTCATCGATCTGGCTCACGGCTACGGCAGCGTCGCCGTCGCCATCGGCATTGAAAAAGCTTCCGACGCGCTCGCTTTGCTGCGAATGGGCTGCGACTACGGCCAAGGCTTCCTGCTCGGCCAGCCGATGCCGGAGGAACTGTTCGTTTCGCTGTTGCGGCAGCGCGCTGCAGGGTCGACCAGACCCGCGTTCGAGCCGGAAAATCCGATCGAGCCGGCGGCGGCGGCGCTGTAGGCCGAGGCCGGCGATCAAAGCTCCGCGAGGCCTGCCCCGCCGTCGGCCGCGCCGCTTAACCGCGCAGCGCCGCGACAAATTTCAGCAAGACCCACAGCCCGATGAAGCCCGCCGCGACATAGGCCGTCTGCTGCGGGCTCTGACAGGCGACGGGCACGGCATAGCAAACGTCGCTGGCCCAGTTCTCGCCGTAGCCGGCCGCGGCAATGTCCTGCGCGGTATACGACACAAAGCTCGCAGCGGAGAGCAGGACCGCCATCAGCAGCACGAAATTTGCCATTTTGCTTCCTCTCTCTTTGAGCGAGTTGCAATGGCTGCTCATGCGAACAGTCGTCGGTGCTATTCCTTCATGATCGCGACGCCGATCATATTGGCGCTGCGCCACACGGTGCGGCAGGACAGTCGCTGCCGCCCGTATCGCGTCAGCCGCAGGCAAAATGTCTCCGGGATTCGCTCGGGCGCATCGAGCTCGAGCTTGGCGCCGCCCGGGGATATGTCGAGCAAGGTGCAGGGTACGATAGGACCGCCGTCGCCGGTGTCGAGCCAGGCGCGTTGGGTTTTTTCCTCGCGGTGCTCGCGCCGCATCGTGAAAGTCATGATCGACCCCGAACGGTCCCGCTGCGACCGTGCCAGCCTCGGCTCGATAGGTAAAAGTACCGACCTTGCGAAATCGCTGCCCGAAAACGATGAATTTGATCCGATTTTTGTTTCGTTTTTCGGAAATGGGGAGTTGGTCCGCCCGCCGCCCGCCGCCCGTCGAAGGCGCCGGGAGATCTATTCGGCGATGAAATGCCGCAT
Organism: uncultured Alphaproteobacteria bacterium; assembly: GCA_963791925.1. Taxonomy (GTDB): domain Bacteria; phylum Pseudomonadota; class Alphaproteobacteria; order Rhizobiales; family Xanthobacteraceae; genus BOG-931. The sequence goes on from CAWBUA010000002.1 coordinate 44,024, forward strand.
GTGCTGCCCGGTCCGGCCGGGGCTGGCGCGCAGGCCGACGCTCGGAGACCCGTTCAGAAGGAGATGGTTGCGGCCAGCATCGTTGCCGCAAGGTATGAGCGCGGCGATTCCGCGGTTCCACTCGCGTCCGCCGGGTCATCGTGCGAATTCGCGTCTTCGCGATCAGCCCCATCGGCCGCGGGCTCGTGCGCCAGCACGTTGCAGGCCCCGTTGACCGCCTCGAGCTCCCGCCAGGCCCTCGATCGGTAGGCGTCAGCCTCGAGTTCAGCGATCCGGTCGGTCAAAAATCTGATCCGGGCGTCGGCACGCGCCAAGGCCACGTCGCGCATCGCGAAGATCTCCAGCAGCATTTTCGTGCCATCGATCAGCCTCAGGCGCGATCGCTCAAGGTCGTGAAGTTCGCAGTTCCTCGTCTCCACCGACGCCTGCAGCTGTGTGAATTTTTCGAGCAGGACGTCGCGTACTTTGGCAACGAGATTTTCCGCGGTAGCGGCCCGTGATGTCGCGGCTTCAAGCGATGATTTCAACCTGTTCGTTTCCGCGAGATGTCTTTCGTTGGTTTTGTTGAGAGCCGCCGCCAAGCGGTCGCGTTCGAGCTGCAGCGTCTTCAGCTTTTGATTGTGCGCTTGATTTTTCTGATTTGCTTTGTCGAGCACTGTGAGCAGCCTGGCGCGCTCGATTTTCGCGGCTTTGAGGTTGTTGCCTTCAATCTGTTGCTTTCGGTGCAGCGCGCTGAGCGCGGCCGTCAATTTGCGGCACTCGAGCTCTACGGCGTCGAGCTTGTTGTCTGCGGTCTCCTGCTTTGCCCTGGCTTCGTCGACTGCCGCCGACAGGCTGTTCTGCATGAGCTTCGCCGCGGCCAGCGCCGCCTTGCCGTGTTCGATCCGACCGCGCGCCTGTTCGAGCGCGGCGCTGCTTTCGGCGATCCGGCGCGTCAGCTCGGCATTCTCGCCGGCAAGCAAATCACGGGAGCCCTGCAGGGCATGCTTGTCATTCTGCTGGAGGAGGATCTCCTCGCGCGCCACGTTCAATTCATCTTCGAGATCGGCGTAGCGGTTATCGGCATCTTCCACTCGCCGCGAAAGCGCTTCGATGCGCTCTCTCATTTGGCGCGCGGCAAGCTTCTGCCTCGCCAATTGCGCTTGCAGCTCGGTTGCGGACGCCGGGGTGTATTCGTTTAACGGACGGCCGTGAAGCGGGCTCAGCTCGGCGTCACAGGGGCGGTTCTCGCCGGAGGCACCGGACAGGTGGGCGCTCGCCAATGCCCGCCCGCGCGCTTTCTTCGCCAGGGTCATCGCGGCCACTCCCATCGGCGTGTGAGTGAGAGCGAGATGCTCGGCCTGATTTTGCCAGCCAAACTGCGGTTCCACCTTGCCGGTCCGCGCCATGGGTGCGGCTTTGCCCCCGCCTTGATTCCGGCAACTTGGTGGCAACATGGTTAACGGCTGGTTAAACGGCGGCGGATCTCCTCGATGACGATGCTGTTGTCCTGCTCGCCCTCGCCGTGGCGGAGGCAGGCCTGCAGAACCTCGGCGTGAATCTCGACAAGCGGCAATTGCTGGCCCAACTTGCGCGCCTGATCGAGCATGAGCTGCGCGTCCTTGAGCGTCTGGCGGACGCGGCCCTCCGGCACGAAATTGCCCGCGACCATTTTCGGCCCCTTGGTATCCATCACCTGCGATGCCGCAGCCGACGCCTGCGCGACGTCGAGAAAGGCGCCCGGATCGAGGCCGAGGCGGGAGGCAAACACCAGGCCTTCGGCGAGCGCCAAACGGTTGAGGCCGAGAATCAGATTGATGGCGAGCTTGGCGCGGCCGCCATCGCCGATCTTGCCGATATGAAAGCGCCGCGGAAACAGCGCATCGAGCACCGGCGCGGCGGCGGCCGCGATCCCGGCATCCCCGCCGATCAGGCCGACGCCGTCGCCCCGGCGGACCTGCTCGCTGGTGCCGGACACCGGCACTTCGAGGAAGCGCAAGCGATCCGCCACCCGCGCCCCAAGCGCGGCGATACGATCGGGATCGCAGGTCGAGGTACAGAGCACGATCCTGCCCGCCGCGGCCGGAATGAGGCCGCGCTCGACCACACCCTCAACCTGGTCGGTGTTGAAGACCGCAAGCACGATCGGCTCGCAATGCCGCGCGATATCGGCCAGCGATCCGGTATGGGCGCCAATTCCCTCAAGCTTTGCGTTCTTTTCGGTATCGACATCGTAGCCGACGACGCGCAGCCCCGCCGCGAGGAGGCGGCGCGCATAGACTTCGCCCATCAGGCCTACCCCGATAAGCCCGACCGGGGTGGCATTACCAGTCTCGGCGCGGGTCATGAGCCTAGTCCAACAGCTCGATGTTGAGATGGCGCGCGACATTGTCGAGGCTTTCCCGCAGCGCCTTGGGCACCGGCACGCCGTGCGCGCGGCGATCGACCAGCTTGGTGTGGCTCTGCTCGCCGGGAAGCCAGATGCGTTCGACGCCGGGCAGACGCGGCGAATTGCGAATGTCGCGGATGAGGTGGTCGACGGCGCGCTTGAAGTCGAGCGGGGGCAGGAAGGCTTCGATCGACAGCGCGGCAATGGCCTGCCCGGTATTGGTCGGCTTGCCGGCTTCCTTGACGAAATCGACGACATCGCGCCCGATCGCGGCGCGATTGAGGGCGCCGGCCAAAATCCCGATAATCAGGCTCAGGCCCGAGCCTTTGTAGTCGCCAATCGGCAGCAAGTGACCTTCGTCGGCGCGCTTGGGGTCGGTGAGCGGCTTACCCTCGCGATCGATCATCCAGCCGACCGGCATCGGCTCGCCCCGTTGCGCCTTGAGCCTTACCTTGCCGTAGGCCGCCACCGTCGGCGACATGTCGAGCACGATCGGCGGCTCGTCCAGAGCGGGGACCGCGACGGCCATTGGGTTGGTGCCAAGGAGACTCTCGCTGCCGCCCCACGGCGGCAGATGATTGCTGCTGCCAACGGCGAAATAGAGTCCGATCATGTCGTGCTTGAGCGGCATCGTCACGTAAAGTGCCGCCGGACCGGCGTGATTGCTCATGCGGGCGCCCACCCAACCGACGCCGGTGGCCTTGGCTTTTTCGATGGCGAGCTCGGCGGCGCGCCGCATCACCAGATGCCCCATGCCGTTATCGCCGTCGATCAGGGCTGCCGACGGCCGGTCGCTTACCACACGGATATTGGGCGCGACGTTGACGCCCCCGGCGCGGAGACGGCGCACATAAAGCGGAAGGCGGATCACGCCGTGGGTGTCGCTGCCGCGCAAATCCGCCTCGACCATGAACTCGGCCAGGATTTGCGCATCGCCCGCCGCTACGCCGGCCGCGGTGAAGGCACGGAAGATGAAGGCGGCGAGCCGCTCGGCTGAAACGCGGGGAACGTCATTGGACATATGGGTCATGCTCCGCAGGGCGGGGGTGAGGGCTGGCTTCGGGTCGCGTCAAATCATAGGATTAAACCGACTCGGGAGGTAAGCCGGCATGAGCGCAATGACCGCGGAGAAAGTCGAGACGCTGGACGCCTGTTTCGGGACGTACCCGCACACCCAGCCGCTGAAGAACGGCGACATCAAATCCGACCGCGTGGTGCTGCGCTTCAACGAGGTCAATCCCATCAACAAGGCGTTCCTCATGATGGTGCGCCAGATGAAGTTCGACGTCAGCGAGATGGCGCTTGCGACCTACTTGCAGGCCAAGGCCTACGGCAAACCCATCGTCCTGATGCCGGCGACCATGTTCGGGCGCTTTCAGCATGGCACCATGCTGTACAATGCCGAACGCGGCGTCGTGACGCCGGAAACGCTTCACGGCCGGCGGATCGGCGTGCGCGCGTTTTCGCAGACCACGGGGGTATGGCTGCGCGGCATTCTCTGGAAGGATTACGGCGTCGACTTAAGCAAAATAAACTGGGTCACCTTCGAGGATGCCCATGTGCCCGAATACCGCGATCCGCCCGGCGTGGCGCGGGCCGCCGAGGGCAAGGACATGACCAAAATGGTGCTCGAAGGCGAGCTCGATGCCGCCATCTTCGGCGGCAATGTGCCGGGCGATCCGCGGCTCAAAAGCGTGATCCCCGACCCCGACGCCGCCGCCAAGGAGTGGTACAACAAGCACGGCACCGTGCCGGTAAATCATATGGTGGTCGTGAAGAGCTCGTTGTCACAGTCCGACCCCGGCGCGGTCCGCGAAGTCTACCGCATGCTGGCAGAAGGCAAAAAGGCTGCCGGCCTGCCGAAGCCCGGCGCGATCGACACCATCCCGTTCGGCTTCGAGGCGGTCAAGCCGGCGCTCGAGCTGATGTCGAGCTACGCGCTGGAAATGAAGATCATTCCGCGGCGCTATGCGGTCGACGAATTGTTCGACGCCACCACCCGCGCGCTCTAGCGGCGCGATTGCTGCAACAACCGCAGCTCTTGGGGAACTACCCGCCCGTCTTCTGCGGATGCGGATGTTGTTCGCTCCATTGCAGGAATTCGCGGAACAACGCGTCGCGTTCCGTTGGCGTGCTCAGGTCCGGCACGCCGCCTGCGCGCTGGGCCAGGAACTGGTCGAAATCCGCCTGTTGCGCCGCGACCGGCGGCGCCGGCGGCCGATGATTGTCGAGCCAGTCCTGCGCTTCCGGGAAGCGCTTCCAGCCGGGCAAATTCGCCGCCAAGTTCACCTCGCGCCAGGTCGGGTGGCGTGGCGGCTTCTGAAATTCGGCAAAATGCGAGAAGAAACGATCGACGAAATTGGCGATGCGCTGATAGCGATCGGTGCCTTTTGGCCAATTATAGCAGATCATCACCGCCCCGTAGGCGATGGTGTCGACGCTCTGACCGTCCGGGATGATTCCCGGATAGTCCTTATGGGTTAAGGTAGCCGGCAGGTAGTCCTGCTGCAGCCGCTGGTCGTAAGGCACGGGAAGCAGGCGAATGCTGTCGGCGGCGTGCAATTTCGCGATAGCCGGCGCCGGTTTGGCGCCGAACTGGATCGTCGCGGCGATTTCCCCGGTCTTCATTTTCTCGTAGGCGTCGGCCTGCCCCATATTGACCTCGACCGGCTTGATGCCGAGCCGCTCGAACACGTCGCCGGCGGACAATTCCGTGGCGCTGCCCATATCGCTGAAATTCACCTTCTTGCCGTTGAGCTGATCGAGCGAAGTGATGTGGGAATCTGCGCGCACCAGCACATGCATGTCGTCGTCGGAAAGCTTGGTGATGTAGTCGATCTTGTCGGAAATGTCGCCGAGCTCGCCCGAGCGGCGGAATTTACCCAAGACGCTTGTGACGGTGATGCCGAGATCGATGCCCTTGAGGTAGCGAACGTCGCGGACGTTCTGGGCGCCGCCTTTGCCGATGACCGGCAGGACGCGGAAATTATTGCCGTCATCGAGCACCGCCGACAAGTCATAGGCCAGCGTCAGCCAGGCGGCGTTGATATTGCCGGATACGATCGCAATCGTGTTGGCGTTGATCTGCGCACCGAGCGAGCCAAGGTCGGGCTTGTCCGGTATCGGCGCGTTGCCGTCGAAGACATGTCGCTTTTGCGCAAGGCTCGGCGAGACGGCGACGGCCGCGGCCAGGGCCGCAATCAAAATAACGAAGCTGATCTGCTTGAATGCCAAATGCTTCGACGCGAATAACCGCCGCAAATGCGCCCGCATGTTCACCCCCGCGCGGCAGGCTTTCACTACGCAACACACACAAACAGACGTAGCAGCAATCCCGCAAAAGCCACTTGCCGCGAAATCGTTCACCTCTGTCGTTCACGCCCGAAGCCGGCGTTGATTTCGCCGCATCGCGCAACGATTGGCGCCATTCATTGCATCGGAATCCGGCAACTGCATGATCGAACTATGATCATTTGCGACCAGCCCGGGCCGCGAAGTCGTCACATTTTCATGCGGCCATTGGCGGCGGTGGAGCCGCCCGCAACGGGTGGACAAAGAGTAGGGGTGCGTCATGAATTTTGCAAAACCATTTGGATCCGCTGAAATCGACAAGTCGAGGGAGACGGAAGTCGAAGGAAATATTCGCGAGCTGACGCGTGGCGGCGCCGCGCTTCGCCAGGGCGACAGCGGCGACGGTGATACGACCGCGAACAATCTCAGCGCTCTGCTGCGTCGCGTTTCGGGAAGCTCGACGCACCAGATCGATAATTTGATCGGCGAATTGCGGACGCTGCGCGAAAAGCTCCAATCCGACGGCGACCGCATTCAGCGCGACATCGTCGAATATGCGGCTTTGAGCCAGTCGGTGATGCAATTGACGAGGATAGTCGCCGAGAGCGTGAAGAAGCTGCCTGACGACCCGAAAACCGCCGGATAGCCGGGTCGGCCGCCGAATTCCGGGACGGATTCCCAAAGCAATCGGAATTCGCTAAGTCCCCGGGTGCAGTCGCTGTCGTTGATTCGTGTCGGGCCGACCGGCCCGGCGGGCGCGTTATGCCGCCGTGAGCGTACAGCTGGAAGCGCTTAAACGCGCCGAAAATGCCACTGTAACTTTTCGTTAACCATTCTTACCGCAACGTTGCCGGGGCAAGTGATCGGGAGATCACGCATGAACATCATAACGATGGCGTCGCGAAAGGGCGGGGCCGGCAAGAGCACACTGACTGCGCAACTGGCTGCGTTCTGCCATCATCAGACAGGACACCGCAGTATTCTCGTCGATGCCGATCCGCAGGGCTCGCTGACGCTGTGGCATTCGCTGCGCGCGGACGGCAATCCCCCGCTACGCAGCGCCGCCCGCGGCGTCGATCGTGTCCTCGCCACGGCGATGGTCGAGGGCTACGAATGGGCGTTTATCGACACCGCCGCGAGCATGTGGGTGGTGGCGCTGGAAGCGATCCGCGCGGCGACTTTCGTGCTGATCCCGGCGCGCCCGGGCTTCTTCGATGTCAACGCCGTGCGCGAGACGGTCGCTACCGCCCGCGAGCGCAACAGGCCCTATGCGGTCGTGCTCAATGCCGCGCCGGTGAAGCGCGAGGACAAGGAAGCTCCGGCGGTGGCGCAATCGCGGGCGTTCTTCGACAGTCTCGGCATTCCGGTCTGGTCGGGCCAGATCAGCCAGCGCGCCGGTTATGTGCTGACGCTTGCCGCCGGCGCCAGCGTCTGTGAGGTCGCGCCTGATTCCTTGGCCAGCTCCGAGATTGCGCGGCTGTGGTCGGCAGTGGAGCGCTCCGTCGCCGCGATCAACGAGACGCACCTCGGTGCCGATGCGACGCGCGGCCGGGCGGCTTAGTTCGTTTGGACTTTCAGCCGGTCAATCGGTCGCGGCGTTCGGCGACGACACGACGGTCAGTGCTTGCCGGAAAGCGGCGTTGAGCCGCTTCGTCTCCGTCTCCGCAAGTCTCTGCAAGGCCGGCGACATGCCGTGCAGGCGATCCGGATGGTTCTGCTTGACGAGCCGCTTATAAGCCTCTTTGACTTCTTCGATCGTAACCGCAGGCGACAGGCCGAGGACGGCAAACCAGGTTTGATCGTCGCCGGCTTCCGCCGCGTTCATGCCCGCTGCCGCATCCGCAACAACGTCCGCGATATCGATTTGATCGATGAGCCGAGGGGGATCGCTGCGCGCCAGCTCCTCGAACGTGCAGAATTCGCAGGCGTATTCGCGACGCAGCCCAAGCCATCGCGCCAGATAGAACAGCGGCACCGCGGCGGCGGCGAAGCCCGTAGCGAGCGCGTTGGCGTAGAAAAAACGCGCGTCGAACGGATACCAAGTGAGCACGTCCTTTGCCCCGCTCGTTATCCCATCGGCCCATGCCGGTTGTTCGGGACCGTGAAAGACGACAAGCAGAAGCGCAAACCCAACGACATGCGCGGCAAGACCGCGGCCCAAAGCGGATTTCGAACTGATCAGGTGGACCCACGATCTCAGCCGCTGCAGCGGCCGGCGTTTGAGCCGGGCGATGGTCTCCCGCAGAAGCCGCGCATGCGCCTGCAAATCTTCGACTTCATCGGATTCGGATTCGCAGCCGATCCCGGCGTGACGACGAAGCAAGCCGTGCCAGAAGCCCTTCCACTGCTGGCGTTGATCTTCGAGCGTTTCGATCCGGTGGCGGATCCCCTGGTACAGCCGGACGGCCCGATGCAATTCGAGGGCTTCGGACTTGCGCAATGAGAATTCCGGGCGCCGGTGGCGCACCGCCAAGGCCTGCCGGGCGTAGCCCAGCAGTAATGCCGGCAACACCGGCCACAACGCGAGCAGAACCGCGTTGACCAGCGCCAGAGAAAATTCTCGGCTGCTTCCCAGCTCAACCATAGCACGCGACGCCGACTACACTACGCTTACGCTTACGCTGACTGTCGCGGGCGCTCAGATCGCCCCTTACTGCTGGCACGCTAAAATCGCTTCCTGGCAGAACACGGGCGATACGCCGTCAAAAATGTGCATCATTCGTGCATGGGGCGGAGCGCGGTTTCGGGCGCGGCCATATTTAAGATCTAAACTCGACCCTATCGTTCCGACCGTGGCCGGCGAGTAGCGAGTACGGATGCCATGCGCGAGCGGTTTATTGCCTATGTGGTCTGCCCTAAGTGCGGGCAGAAAGGGGCGGCGGTCTGGGAAGAGAACGAGGATCCGGTTTATCAACACGGCGACTGGGGCACCACATTGACGCGAGTCTCGGACGGCTTCCGTGCCGGTCCGTCCGGAAAGATAGTCTGCGGCGTCTGCGACGTCGAAGTGATGGTGGGGCCGAACCGGATGCGCTAGCTATCGCAAAGCCAAGGGGCATTGCTGCGGGCCAACACGCGAGTTGTATCCGTCGCTGAATATCACGTAGTCTCACCGCGTCGCGGTCAAAACGCAGTCCAGACAGGGGGGACAAACATGCAATTGCCTCGCCGGCGGGCCTTACAATTGGCGGCGGGTGCCGCCGTCGCGCCGTTATGTTCCGGCGTCGCCTTCGCGCTCGCTTATCCGATCCGGCCGATCCATCTGGTTGTCGGGTTCGCGCCCGGCCTTGCACCGGACATTGTCGCGCGGCTGGTTGCGCAACCCCTGACGGCGCGGCTCGGGCAGAATGTCGCCGTCGACAACCGCCCGGGCGCCGGCAGCAATATTGCCGCCGATGCCGTCGTCCACGCCCCGGCCGATGGCTATACGCTGCTCTATATGACGCTCGGCAACGCCATCAATGCGAGTTTCTATCAGCACCTCGATTTCGATATCAGCAAAGATATCGCGCCGGTTGCCGGCACGGTACGGTCGCCGAGCGTGCTCGCTGTCAGCCTGTCGGTCCCGGCGCAGACGCTTCCCGAATTCATCGCCTACGCCAAGGCCAATCCCGGCAAGATCAATTTTGCATCGGGCGGCGTCGGCACCGCGCCGCATCTGGCCGGCGAATTGTTCAATCAGATGGCCGGCGTCAAACTGGTCCATGTCCCCTATACGTCAAGCTATATGCCCGACCTGCTCGCCGGACGCGTACAATGCACCTTCGCTCCGATCGCTACATCGATCGCCAATGTCCGCGCCGGCAAGCTTCGCGCTCTTGCGGTGACCGGAGCGACGCGCTCGGACGCGCTGCCGAATATTCCGACGGTGAATGAATTTGTCCGAGGTTACGAAGCCAGCGTCTGGCATGGCGTCGGTGCGCCGAGCGGCACGGCGCCGGACATCATCAGCAAGCTCAACCAAGAGATCGGCGCGGTGATCGCCGATCCCGGCGTGAAGACCCGGCTCGCCGGCCTTGGCGCCGAGCCGATGCCGATGACGCCCGGCGAGTTCGGAAAATTCGTCGCCGCGGAAGTCAAAAAGTGGGCGAACGTGGTGAAGCTTGCAGGCCTCAAGCCGGAATAAATTTTGGCGGCGGACCGCGGCGCGCGCACGCGATCCTAAGGAAGACGTTCGCCACTGCCAGAGGCTTTCTGGGCTAACTTCAGTAACCGCGATACGGCTTGCAGACGCCGCCTTGCACCGTGTAGTGAGGCGGGCAGCCGTTATAGGTGCGCCATCCTCCGCCCGCCGGTCCGCGATATGGCCTGCACGCGCCGCCTTGGACGGTATAGCCGGGCGGGCAGCCGTTGTAGGTCCGGTGGCCGTAATAATACGGCGGAGGCGGGGGCGGCGGCGGGTAATAATATTGCGCCGACGCAGGCGTGATTGCTGAGGTGAAAGTCGCGCCGATCGCGGCAAGTAACCAGATCGCAATGACCCGCATGATGATGCCCCTCCCAAACCCGAACGTGGCAATGCCCGTGCCAATGCCGATGAGCAAATGCGCGGTCCAGTCTAGGCCGCAAGGCGAGATTCGGGCAAGGCGCAGCTCGGACCCACGCTTTCGAACGAGGTGGTAAACGGCAGGGTGGCTGGGCGCCATCGGCGGAGCCGGCATCAGCCGCTGGGACGTAAACCTTTGTGGCACACGCCCCAACAATACCTCAGATTTCGACACAATCGGTCACGCTGCCGCCCCGGCGATTTGTTGAGATTTTCCTGATCGATAGGGTCGGGGGAAATCGCGCGTCATGCGTTATTGGGGGATTATCCTCGCCGGGCTCTTGGCGATCGCCGTCTTCGCGGGAGACGCCGCCGCGCGTGACGCCGATGTCCACGGTACGCCGGCGGCGGTTGCGGTTTCCGGCAATCGGCATATCGGCGCCGATGTGATCCGCTCCTATTTTCACCCGGCACCCGACGGCAGGCTTGATGCGACGGAGCTCAATGCCGGGCTCAAACGGCTTTATGCGACCGGCTTGTTCAAGGACGTGAAGATTTCGCGCACCGGCAGCTATATTCTGGTGCATGTCGTCGAAAATTCGATCATCGGTATCGTCAGTTTCGAGGGCAATAAGAAGGTCAAGGACGCCGACCTGAAGAAGGCAATTCAATCCGAGCCGAATGGTCCGCTATCGCGCGAATTCGTGCAAAGCGATGTCGTCAATATCATCGCGCTCTACCGGCAGCGCGGTTATTACGACGTGAAAGTCGTTCCGGAGACGATCGCCAGCCACAGTTCCGGCAAAGCTGCCGCTGCGGGCTCGGCGGGGAGCGACCGTGTCAATCTGGTTTTCGCGATCACGGAAGGCGACAAGCTCGCGGTGCGGCAAATCCGCTTCGTCGGCAATGCGGCGTTTTCGGCAACCAAGCTCAAAGCGGTGGTCAAGACCGGGACGACCAATGTGCTGAGCTTTGTGCTCGACAACGACACCTACGATGCCGACCGCATCGAAAGCGATCGCGACCTCCTTGGCCGGTTCTATCGCGATCGCGGCTACGCCGACGTAAAGGTGGCCTCCGCTGCGAGCTACGATGCCGCAGAAAAAGGCGTCGTTCTGACCTTCAAGCTCCAGGAAGGTCCGCAATACCGTTTCGGCAGGGTCAAGGTCGAATCGATCTTGACAGGGGTCGATCCGGCGGCGGCGCGCGGCGCCCTGCATACGCAGTCCGGCGATGTCTATGACGCCGATGCGGTGCACAAGTCCGTCGAGGACATGGCCATGACGCTGGCCAAATCCGGCCAGCCGTTTGCCAGCGTGGTTGCCGGAATGGAACGCGAGCCCGGCCGTCTGATCGATTTGACCTACACCATCGACCAGGGCAAACGGCTTTACGTCGAGCGCATCGACATCCACGGCAACGTCAAAACGCGCGACGGCGTGATCCGGCGCGAATTCGATTTCGGCGAAGGCGACCCCTATAATCCCGCGCTGGTCGATCGCGGCGAACGTCGCCTTAAGGCGCTCGGCTATTTCAAGTCCGTGAAAATCACCGAGCAGCCGGGCTCGGCGCCGGACCGGGTTGTGCTCGACGTCGCGCTGCAGGAGCGGCAAACCGGCAATTTCTTTATTTCCGGGGGCTATTCCACGACCTTAGGCATGCTGGCCCAGGTCTCGATCAGCGACACCAATTTCTTCGGCACCGGTGACACCGCCAAGGCTTCGGTCACCTACGGCCAATACGCCAGGGGCTTCAACCTCGCCTTCAGCGATCCGTGGTTCATGGGCCAACGCCTCGGAGTCGGCGCCGATATTTTCGCGAACCAGACCTTTGCCAACAGCAACCAGGCTTTCAACACGCAAATGTACGGAGCGAAGTTTTCGGTCGCCACGCCGCTCAGCGAAAATCTCGGCGTCAGCTGGAACTACTCGATCTACAATCAAGGTCTCAGCCTCGATCCGTCGCTTGGCACCACGTCGCTGCCGATCCAACAGGCGGCGCAGGCCGGCTCCTATTGGGTGTCGTCGGTCGGTAACGGCGTGACTTATTCGACGCTCGATGATCCGAAAAATCCGACCACCGGCATTCGCGCGCAAACCAACAACGAATTTGCCGGGCTGGGCGGTGCGGCGAACTTCGCCAAGACCACCGAGGACGTGCGGCTTTATCACCCGATCGCGGGCGATGTCGTCGGCATGGTGCGGGCGCAAGGCGGCTATGTCACGCCCTGGGGCGGCCAGCAATTGCCGCTGCTCGACGGCTTCTTCGGCGGTCCGCAACTGCTGCGCGGTTTTGCGCCTTATGGCTTCGGCCCACGCGACATCACGCCGGGCACGACCATGGATAATCTCGGCGGCAATATTTATTGGACCACGACGGCGGAGCTGCAGTCGCCGATGCCGTTCGTGACGCCCGACGCGCACCTGAAAGTCGCGCTATTCTCCGATACCGGCAGCCTGTGGGCCACCGGCGCGTCGGGCGTATCCAAGCTTGCCTCACTGTCGCCGTCGCAGCAGATCACCAATTCGCGTGCGGTGCGCGCCTCGGTGGGGGCGAGCCTGATCTGGGATTCGCCGTTCGGCGCGCTTCGCGTCGACTACGCTTATCCGATCGCCAAGCAACCCTACGACGTCACCCAGCGCCTGCAGTTCACCGCCGGCGGATTTTGATGCCAGTACGGGACGTGAGGACGCCAATCAGGAGAAGTGCAGATTGGCGGCCTTGACGACGCTCTTGTACTTGGCGATCTCGGTTTCGATCTGGCGCTTGAATTCCTCCGGCGTCGCTACGCCGGGACCCACCGCCAACGCTTTAAGTTTCGCTTCGATGCCCGGGTCCGCAATGGCCTTGCCGAAGGCTTTTTGCAGCCGGGCGACGATCGCCGGGGGAGTTGCGATAGGCGCAAAGGCGCCGCTCCACAAATGCGTGTCGACGCTCGGAAAGCCGGCCTCCGCCATGCTCGGCACGTCGGGGAGTTCCGGCATGCGCTTATTGCCGCTTACCGCAAGCGCTTTGAGCTTTTTGGCCCTCACCTGAGGCAACGTCGGCGGCGGATCGATGATCGCCATCATCGATTGGCCTTCGATGACGCTCAAGACCATTTCCCCGCTGCTCTTGTACGGCACCATCACTCCGGGCATGCCGGATGCCAATTTCAGCTCCTCCATCGGGATGGTGAAGGCGGGAGAAGTGCTCGGATAATTGGCTTTATCGGGGTGCTGCTTGGCGTATTGAACCAGTTCCTTGACGGTTTTGACCGGCGTATCCGCAGCAACGACGAAGATCTCCGGAAATTGCCCGATCATGGCGAGCGGAACGAAGGATTTGACCGGGTCGTATTTGAGGTCGGGGAAAACTGCGGCCGCCATCGACATTGGACCGACCGGGCTCGCCAGCAGCGTGTAGCCGTCAGCCGGCTGATTGGCGACATATTCCGCCGCGATCCGCGCGGAGGCGCCCGGCTTGTTCTCCACGACCACCGATTGGCCGAGGATTTCCGAAAGCTTGGCGCCGACCAGGCGGGCGAGGATGTCGGTGCCGCCGCCAGGCCCGAACCCGACAATGAACCGGATCGGCTTGGTCGGATAATCGGTCTCGGCCCGGACACTCGCCATCGCCGAGGCCAAAGCCAGCGGCGTGGCCAACGCGGATTTCAGAAACGTGCGTCTAACGATGCTCATTGTTCTCTCCTCCCTCAATGCGCTTCGGTGCTGCGCTTTGTCAGACTCCGCGAGACTCGATCGCGGCTCGATCCTCCGGAGCGAAACGCTATCGGCGCAGTGCGCCGCAGAGTTCTCAGTTGAACTTCAGTCCGGCCGCTTTCGCCAGTTTGATGTTCTGCACGATCTCCCTGGCGATCATAGCGTCGATTTCCCGCGGGGTCATCGGCATCGGCTCGACGCCTTGCGCCTTGAGTTTCTCCTGCACTGCAGGAAGCGCGAGCGCCTTTTGCACTTCGTCGTGCAGCCGATTGACGATCGGCCGCGGCGTTTTCGCCGGCGCCAGCATGCCGTTCCAGAACACGTAATCGGAATCGGCAAAGCCAAGCTCAATCGTCGTCGGAATGTCGGGCAGAGCCGGCGAACGTTTGGTCATGCTCACGGCAAGCGGTATCAGCCGGCCGTCTTTGATGAAGGGAATCGCCGCCGAAATGCCGATAAAGCAGAAGTCGACGCGGCCGGTCATCACTTCGGTGAGCGCCGCCGGTCCGCCGCTGAACGGTATGTGCGTCGCTTTGATGCCAGCCGACAGCAGGAAACGCTCGGCCGCCCAATGCGTGGCGCTGCCGACGCCGGCCGAGGCGAATGTCATGTGACCGTCTTTGTCCTGCGCGACGAGCGCTTTCGCGCTCTTGATGCCTTTAGATGGCGCCACCAGCAGCACGTTCGGCACCACGCCGAACATGGCGACGCCGGCGAAGTCCTTGGCAGGATCGTAAGGGAGGTTCGGATGGGCGGCTGGCGCCGCCGAATGCGCCGAAGCATTGATCAACAGGGTGTAGCCGTCCGGGTCGGCTTTGGCGACTTCGGCCGAGCCGATGGTGCCGCCGGCGCCGCCCCTGTTCTCCACGACGATCGTCTGGCCGAGTTGCTTGGACAGCGGATCGAGCACGACGCGGCCGATGATATCGATGGTGCTGCCGGGTGCGAAGGGCACCACGGCGCGAATGACCTTGTCTCTGGGCCAAACATCCGCCAAGGCGACGCGCGAAAGCGCGGGCGCGGCAAATACGCCGGAAGCGAGCGCCAGGAAACGGCGGCGATTGGTCGTGCTCATCTGGTCTTTCCTCCCCCAAGATTGTTGGCGCCGGTCTCTCGTTCAATCGGCGCATGGCTCTAATGGCGGCCTATCATGCCCACACCATTGGCGCCGCGAAAGGGGAGAGCGCGGCGAAAAGCCTTGCCGCAACGTCGCACCGAACCTGAAACGAGGCGCGCCCCCGCTACCACAGCGGCGCGAACTGGGTGGCGACGATCCGCTCGTAAGAAACGTTCCCGCTGAGAATATGCTGTTGGCGCGCGAACTCGGTCATGCCGGCGACGAATTCGCGGGTCAGGCCGGCATCGTAGTAGGGCAAGTCGCGGCGAATGAGATCAACGATCAGCGCGGCTTCGGACGGTGGAAACAGCTTGTCGCCGACCGCACCGGCGCGGGCGACGTCAGCCTTCAGCGCGGCTTGCGTCTTGACGATGGCGCGGACCGCGGCGGCGACCGTGTCCGGCGAATGCGCAATCAGCGCATCGGTCGCGGCAATGGTCGCCGCCGTATAATTGAAGCAAGCTTTCGGTCCGTCACCGCGGCGAACGTCGAGCACGACGGTGCCGACGCCGCGGCGCACCGCCACCTCGGCGCCCATGCCGTTGGCCCAGAAGCCGTCGATCTTGCGGTCCTCCAGCGCCTTCGCCGCGGTGACGCCGAAATTGACGCCGGCATCGAGCGAGCCCGGCACGGGAGCGATCGTCACTTGATCGCGCTCGAGATCGATGCCGGCCGCGACGAGCAGGCCGCGCAAACCCTTGTCGACCCACGGCGCCGCGCCGATGCGGCGCCCCTTGACTGCGGCAACATCGCCGCGCCGTGCGCCGAGATCGGCGTGCATCACCAGAAACCAGTACATGCCCTGCGCCTGCGCGCAGATAAGCTTCATGCCGCGAAAATCCGGAAATGCCGCCAACGCCGAATGCGCCGAGCCACCGACGAAATCGACCCCGCCGTCGCGCAGCGCCGCATAAGCCTTGTCGACCGGAAAAATCAGCTCGAGTTCGACATCGAGGCCCTCGGCCTTGAAGAAGCCGAGCTCGACCGCAGCCTCGGCCGGGAAATACGAGTTCGAGATCATGTCGGGTACGGCGAGCTTCATGGGCATTCAAGTCGACCTCAACTGTTCGTCCGCGCCAAAGCGGCGATCCCAATCAGTATCCACGCATATTTTTGTCTGGATTCCCGCGCACGGGGGGAATGAGCGGACCGTAAAGTTCTACTTATTCCCATCCAACAGCCAGCCGAATTTCTCTCGTGCCTTGCGGGCGACCTCCGGGCTCGGCGTGTTGGTTGGCGGAAACGTGTCGCGCCAGTGGAACGGCCGGCAGGCATCGATCACCGCGACCGAATGGGTCATGTCACCCGCGGCGCGCTTCTCCGGCGGCAGCACGGGGTCGGCCGGCGAGTCCCAGGAGCCGTTGATGAATTGGATCGACTGCGCCGGATCGGTGCGCGTCAGCATCGCCCATAAAAGATGATCGAGGTTGGTGACGTCGACGTCGTCGTCGACCACCACGATATATTTCGACGCATAGGCTGACGCGCCGCATTGCGCGGCGATGTGGCCGGCTTGCACCGCGTGGCCCGGATAGCGCTGCGTGATCGACACGGCATGGAACAGCCGCGCGCCGCCGATCTCGTGGCACCAGACCTGATGCACGCCGGGAACCCCGGCATTGGTCATGTTCTGCTTGATCGTCGCCGAGCGCAGCACGGCCCGATAGCGCGCCATTTCGTCGGGCCCGCCGCCCATCGGCGGCACGCCGAGCAGGATAGGATCGTTGCGGTGATAGATCGCCTTGACGTCAAGCACGGTCGTCGGCTTGGCGCCGCCGGCATAATGGCCGGTCCACTCGCCGAAGGGACCTTCGACTTCGCGGCGGTCGGGCGTGACAAAACCTTCGAGGACGATCTCGGCGCCAGCCGGAAACGGCAAGCCGGTGATTTTCCCGCGCACCATTTTCATCGGCCGGCCGCGCAAGCCGCCGACGATATCGAGCTCGAATGTGCCGTACGGTGCTTCAAGTCCGCCATAAAAGAAGCTCAACGGATCGCCGCCAAGCACCATCGCCACCGGCATCGGCTCCCCGCGTTTGAAATATTTGGCGCGGTGGATATCGCCGTGATGCCCGGCCGCGATCAAAAGCCCGACCGAAGTCTTGTCGTGGAGTTGCGCGCGATAGGCGCCGGCATTGAGCCAATTTTCTTCCGGATCGCGCGTGATGCTGTAAGTGCCGGTGCCGATGTAGCGGCCGCCGTCTTTTTCGTGCCAGATCGGCGCTGGAAATCTGGTGACGTCGATATCGTCGCCTATCACTACATTCTCCAACACCGGACCGTCCTCGACAATCTCGTGCGGAATGATCTTCTGGTCCTTTAAATACGCCTCGCGATAGGAATCGCTCAGCTCCCATTTCGAAAGATGGTCGGGGAAACCGAGCGTCATGTTGCGCCGGGTGCCTGCGAACATGTTCAGAAGCACGCGAAAGCCCTTGGGGCAGCCGGGAATATCGTCGAACACCACGCAGGGGCCGTTTTCGGCGCGCAACACCGCCTCGGCGGCGAGCCCGATATCCTCCTGCCAGCTGGCGCCCGATACGTTGCGGACTTCGCCGAGCCGCTCGGCGAATGACAGCCATTCGCGCAAATCGTCGTAGGCGATGGCGGCTTTGACGTTGCTGTGCTGGTCCATCGGTTCCTCCGGAGTGCCGGGCAGGATGGCCGGTACCGTGGACAAGCGCAAGACAACCGCTACGGGCCGGGTCAAGTCAGAGCGCCAAGATTTTCCGGGAACTGTTGCCGCTTTGCGATCGCTCTTACCATTGGCGCCAATAGGGCCGATGGTACCAGCCCCAGCAGGGACCCGCCACGGCGGACTCGGTCGCCACCAAATATGGGCCGCAAGCCCATGCGGTTTTTTGCACCGGGGCCGTCTTGGTGCAAAACGCCTGTCGAAGTCGGGCGGTTCCCGATTTGGCGCGTCTCAAAAAACGCAGCCCGCCGAGGAACAGTGTCACATGCCGTACGTTCACCCTGAATTAGCAGTGGAGGGACCTATGGCGAACAATCCGCGACAAGCTGAACGCGACACCAACGAAGCCGGGCATGCGTCGACCCGGCGCACCGCCGAACACACGGCAACCGTGCTGTCGGAAGCGACCGAACGCACGGCGCGCGCCGGCGCGGAGGCGGTCCGCCGCAACGCCGAGAACATGACCGAGACCTGGCGCAGCAGCACCGATGCGGCAGGCCGGATTGCCGAACGATCGATGGATCAATTCTCCAAAACGTTCGGACTGAGCAGCGAGACCGTACGGCGCACCCTGCAGCGCTCCTCGGGCAACCTGCAGGCCGTGATCGAGAGCACCACCATCGTCGCCGGCGGGCTACAAAACGTCTCCGGAGAGTGGATGCGATTTGCTCAGTCGCGCTTCGAGGACAATCTCGACCACTTCGACGAGCTGATGGGCTGCCGGACCTTCCAGGACTGTCTGGCGCTGCAGACCGAGATGGTTCGGGACAATTTCGAGGCGCTGTTGCAGAGCATGCGGCGGGCGTCCGAATTGTCGACGCGCCTGGCCGACGACGCGATGCAAAAGATCGGCGACACGACACTGGCGCCGATGTAACGGGCATGGCGGACCGCCGGGAGTGTCGAACGGCCAAGCGCTGGGGACTTCGCTTGGCTAGAAAGATGCGTTGACAACATGGCATCGGTTTTGCCGATAATGCCCGCCATAAGGCGGGCATTTTTTGCTTGCGCCATGTGCACCAAGGGAGCGTCACGCCATGAACCGCCCGCAGCAGGGATTCCCACCCATTCTCGATCACCGCGGGCCGCCACAGGTGCGCCGTTTCGACGAGCAGCGCTGGCTGATCGACAACATCATCCGCGCCAACGGCATCGATTGGGACCAGCCGCGGTCGCTCTACATTCATTTGCCGTGCGGCATCGAGGCCAATGCCGACTTTGCCGGCATCCGCGAGCGGGTGAAGAAGATGGCCGATATCGGACCGGCGTTCGCCGCCGTGGCGCGGCGCCGCGAGGCCAAGGCCAATGCCGCGGCGCTGGCCGACCACAAAGTGACTGCGCGCGATAATTTCTTCATGGCGGCGGTGCATTGGGGCGCCGCGCAATGGCCCTATGATGAGAACGACGAGACCAATATCGCCTATAACAACAAGAAGCGCGAGTGCTACGCTAAATATGCGACGCTCGCCGATCATCACGTCGAGTCGGTGTGGGTGCCGTTCAAGGACAAGGCTATCCCGGCCTGGCTGCATCTGCCGCCCGGCTATGCCAGCGGCAAGCTCCCGGTGGTGATCGCGATTCCGGGCATGGACAGCTACAAGGAGATTCAGGTCGCGCTCTACGGCGACAAGTACCTCAACCGCGGCATGGCGGTACTGGCGATCGACGGGCCCGGTCAATACGAGGCGCCGATGATCGGGCTTTATTTCACCATGGAGAACTGGATGGCGGCCGGCCCGGCATTGGTCGACTGGATCGCGGCGCGACCGGAACTCGATTCGACGCGCATCGGCGTCGCCGGCACAAGCTTCGGCTCATTGTTCGGCACGGTGCTGACCGCCAACGAGCCGCGCATCAAAGCCTGCGCGGTGATGTCGGTCTGCCACGAGCCCGGCTGCCACACCATCTTCCAGGAGGCTTCGCCGACGTTCAAGAAACGTTTCATGTACATGTCGGGCATCACCGAGGAAGCCGAATTCGACGAATTCCGCAAGAAAATCACTTGGGAAGGTCACGCCGACAAGATCCGCGCGCCCTATCTCTGCGTCGCCGGCGAAGCCGAGGAATTAAGCCCACTGCAACATTCGCAAGCGCTGATGGCGGCGCTCAAGGGGCCGAAGCAAATGGTGGTTTATCAGGAATCCCGCCACTCGGTCGGCAACGTGCCGGCCGCCAATCTCGGCCCGTTTCCGCCGATCCTGCTTGCGGACTGGCTGGCCGACCGGCTTGCCGGCAGGCCCTTCATCAGCGAACGCTGGTACGTCTCCGGTTCCGGCGAGATCAACAAGACCGCCTATTGATCGGCGCCTCGGTGCTTGATCCAGTATAAGACGGGATCCCGCGGCTTTACCCTTTCCTGCGGCACCTTTTTACGCTCGGCTAGGTTTGGTTGACGATCTTGCCATGCCAGTGAGCGGATCTATGGCCGCAGCAGAAGGGGCGCCGTTCCTTGTTGCCGTTGTTCAGTCGTCCCGTCGCCGAGCCGAAAGCGGATGAGCGGCAATCTCCGGGCAAGTGGCTTCTGCGGGCCGGCCAGTACGGCAGCATGCTGCTCGGCTTTTCGGCCATCGCGTTGGTGTGGGTCGGCGCGGTTTATTTCAGCTATTCGGAATGGCTGCAGACCGATCATGCCGCCCGTCAGACCGCTGAAAACCTGGCGCGGGCGTTGGAAGAACAAGTCGTCAGAACAATCCGCGCCGCCGACCAGACGTTGCTCTATCTTCGCGACGCCTACGCCAAGGATCCGCAGCACTTCGATATTTCGCTGTGGACGCACGATAGTCAATTTCTCACGGGAGTCGTGGTCCAAGTCGCCGTCATTGACAAGGATGGCAGGCTGGTCGCGGACAATATTCCAGGCGCTCGACTCGGCATCGACTTGAGCGACCGCTTCCACTTCAAAGTCCACGCCGTCCGGCAATCCGATGAATTGTATATCAGTAAGCCGATCATCGGGCGCATCACCCGCAAGTGGACCGTCCAGTTGACCCGGCCGATCATGATGCCCGACGGCAGTTTCGGCGGCGTCGTGGTCGTCTCGCTCGATCCGGAGTATTTTTCGCAGGTCTACCGGTCCATCAATGTCGGCACGGAAGGCACGGTCACCTTGATGGGTTCCGACGGCATCATCCGGGCGCGGCGGGCCGCCGGACCCGCTCTGGTCGGAATGTCGCCCGCGGCAGGAAAGGTGTTCGAGGAGCTGAAGAGGTCCAACGCCGGGTTCTTCACGTCGACGAGCTTGACCGACAGCGTCGACCGCATCTTCGCCTATCGCAAACTGAACGATTTTCCGCTCATTATCACGGTCGGGCTTGCGCGCGACGAAGTATTCCGCATTTCCGAACGGAATCGGCAAAGACACTTTGCCATCGCCGGTTTGCTGACGATGTGGCTGCTCGGCGCCACCTACCTGATGGGACGCTACCAGGAAATGCTGGCGCAGGCGCGGGACGCGGCGGAAGACGGCACCCGGGCGCGCTCCGAATTCCTGGCGATGATGAGTTACGAGATCCGCACTCCCATGAACGGCGTCATCGGCATGGCCGACCTGCTGCTCGACAGCGGATTGAGCGGTCAGCAATTCGATTACGCCAAGACCATGCGCGAAACGGCCGCGCATCTCCTCAAAATCATCAATGACGTCCTCGATTTCTCCAAGCTCGAAGCCGGGCGCGTCGAGACCGAGAAGATTCCCTTCAGAATGCATGATCTGGTGCGCACGACCGTCGGACTCCTGGATGCGCATGCCAAGGAGAAAGGTCTGGCGCTGACACTGAGCATAGCGCCCGACGTGCCTGTGGCCGCAGTCGGCGATCCCGGCCGGCTGCGGCAATTGCTGCTCAATTTTGTCGGCAACGGGCTGAAGTTCACCAGAAACGGCGGGGTCAAGGTCACCGTCACGACGGACGCCGGGCATGCGCCAAATAAGGTCCGCATCATTTTTGCCATTGCCGACACCGGCATCGGCATTCCCCGGGATGCCATCCCGCTGCTATTTCGCAAATTTGCGCAGCTCGACAGTACGATCGCGCGTCGTTTCGGCGGAACCGGACTCGGCCTGGCAATTTGCAAGCGTCTTGTCGACATCATGGGCGGAACAATCGCCGTTGAAAGTGAAGTCGGCAAAGGCACAACCTTCAAATTCGCCATCGACTACCTGCCGGCATCGATTGACGCCTTGCCCGCCGAACGCATGCAGACGCCGCTTCCGGGTCCAATTGCCGCCGATTGCGGCGGCGCCGGGCGTCGCCGGGATCTGAAAATCCTTCTGGTGGAGGATAACCGGACCAATCAGATTGTCGCTACCAAGCTCATCGAAGGACTGGGATATCGCGTCGACCTTGCCGACAATGGCGCCGACGCGCTGACGGCATGCGCCAAGATCGAATACGACGTGATCTTTATGGACGTGATGATGCCCGGCATGGACGGTCTGGCCGTGACGCGGGCCATCCGCAAGCTCAGGCCGCCGTTCTGCGACGCTCGCATTGTCGCGCTGACGGCCAATGTGCAGAAGCGCGATATCGAGGACTGCCACGCCGCCGGCATGGACGATTATCTGGCCAAGCCCGTCACCCGCGCCCAGATCGCGGCCAAGCTCGGCAAGATTGCCGGAACCGGTGCTGCAATCTCGCCGGTGCCGCCGGCGGCCGATCCGGCACGCAGCGACCCGGCCGTCTTTGACAACGCGGCTTACAGCGAGCTTGCCGATGCGCTCGGACCCGACGGTATGCGCGCGGTTATGGAACAATTCCTCGCCGATTCGATCGAGCGCCTTGTGGCGATGCGCCGCGCGGCAGGCGGCGCAGATGCTGCCTGCATCAAGCTCGAAGCCCATACCGCCAAGAGTTCCGCGGCCAATCTCGGATTTTTACGGCTGTCGGCCGTCGCCGAGACGCTTGAACATGATGCCTCGGCTCTTGCCGGATCGGACCTTGCCGCCCGGGTCGAGGAATTCGGTGGGCAAGTCGCCGAGGTCCAAGTGATCGCCGCGAGGCTGCTCGCCGAGAAACCGCCGGCGGCGGCCGGAGGCTCGCTGCAGGACCTCTCCGCGGCTTCGGCCTGAGCTATTCGCAGGCCTCGTCGCCAATTGATACGAAAGTCTTCAATTTCTCCAACGCCTGCTGCAGCGCATAAAGATCGAGCGGCTTCTTCATGACGTGGAGAACCTTGAAATTCATCAGCTCGGCAAACTGCGCCGTATCCGAGCGCTTGCCTTCGTCGGCGCCGCTGACGATGAGGACGGGCAGCCGGCGGCCGATATCCCGCAGATGACAGAGCACCTCGATGCCGCTGTGCTCCCGGATCGAAAGATCGAGCGTGATGCAATCAAACCGTTGGGTCTCGAATAACGCCACGGTGCCTTGGTAGCTGTTCGCCTCGGCGATATCGAAGCCCAATGCAGCGGCAAACCGCTTGATGATCATGCGGTGAACATTATCGTCCTCGATGATCAGCAGCCTGATCCGTCGCCGCGCGGCCGGTTCAGCCCTCGTCTCCGGCGATGCTGAGCTCAACATAACATCGGTCCGTTGTTTACTGTCGCCGATTGACTAAACCGCGACGGCAAAGAACGACTTAACCTTTGGCGTCCGCGCTCTTATGCTGCGCTACTAACCCAGTATAAGATCAATGCGCCCGGCGAGTGCGCCGGAACGATATCTGTTCACCGATCGGTAAGCCTGACGCCGCATCCTTTACGCGCGCGCGCCGCCTCCGGCCCGATCGTCCGCCGCGTACTGGCATCGCAAATCTGGTAGTGGGCGGCGCGCGCGGCAAACCGCACATCGCCGGCCGCCATCGTTCGCACGCGCGGGCTTCGAACGCGCGAAGAGCGAACGCGCTTATCGCAGTATAAGCGAATAGCCGAATTTTCCCGCCGCCGTCCGGCATTCCTCCACCGAGCAGTAATTACTCCTGCTTCAGATAGGCGGGTACGCCACGCGCGTGCAAGGAAACGGCTGGGCAAGCCGCTCTCCAATCATTTGGATCGGGTGGTGACGAACGTGCAAACACCTACTGTAGAAGAGGCCGCCGGCGGCGGCTGGCGGCCGACCGATGCGCCGCCAGCCGGGCTGATGCAATTCATCAGCTTCGCCATCAGCAACGACCAATACGGCGTCGACATCATGTCGGTCCGCGAAATCAAAGGCTGGTCCGACGTCACCCACCTGCCGCGCCAGCCCGAATATATCCGCGGCGTGCTCAATCTCCGCGGCGTCATGGTGCCGATCGTCGATCTGCGCTGTCGCTTCGGCCAGGGTAAGACCGACGCCGGTCCGATGCATATCGTCATCATCGTTAGCATCGACAACCGCCTGGTCGGCCTGCTCGCCGACCGCGTTCTGGATATCGTGTCCGTGGAAGTCTCGCAGATACAGCCGGTGCCGCAGATCGCCAAGGCCGCGCGTGTCACCTTCCTGGCGGGCCTCGTCACGCTCGACAATTTCATGATCGCGCTGATCGACCTCAACAATCTCCTGGCCAAGCAGAGCGAAGACGAGGCGCCCGTGATCAATTAGCGGCAACCGCCGCGGGTGCATGGAACGGGGAAAGCCGCCCGAGGGCATAATAAGGGAATCGGAACCGTGTCGATCAAGTTCAAACTCTATAGCGGCTTCGGCGTCATGATTATCCTGACGCTCGGCCTTGTCCTGTATGCCGTGCAGGTGCTCGGCGACGCCGAAGTGTCGGTGACGCGGATGAACGGCATCGCCGAGAACACCACGCGGACACTGCAAATCGAAGGCTATTTGGAACGGCTGCGCCGCAGCGTGCTGCGTTATGCCTATGACCAGGATGGGACGTCGAAGAAAGAGAACACCGATATAGCCGCGAAGGCGCTTACCACGCTGCAAGCTGCGGAACAGGCGACGCCTTCCGACGAACGCAAGAGAATGTACCGCGAGGTGCAGTCGAAGCTCGGCACTACGCAGCAGACGACGCAGATGCTGTTCGATGCCGTGCAGCAGTCTGACGCGGATCATGCCGATTTAATCAAAGCCGGAGGAGAGCTGAACGCGCGCACCAATGAGGTGCTCGCCAAGATTCAAGCGGGTTCCGACCCGGCGCTTGTCGCCCAGGTCATGAAGCTCGACGTGGAACTGTCGATGGTTCGCTTTCTCAGCGTGAGCGGCCAGCTCCATCTTGAAGTGGACAGCAAGCCGGCTGTGGCCGTGGCAGTCGCCAAGGCCGAGGCGACGATCGGGGAACTCGAAAAATCCGCCCCCGAAGATGTTCGCCCCGAGCTCGGCTCGCTCAAGTCGATTCTGGACAAGTATCATACGACCATCGCCGGTCTGCTTGATCGGATGCGCCTAATCCACGGCCTCTTTGCCGAGAAGATCGTCCCGCAGATTAGCGACATGCAGGCGACCATCGCGACGCTGCGGGAGCAATTGCAGCAGAATTTCGAAGCGACCCGAAGTTCGGTCCAGACTTCGATGGTAAGCACCGTCCTCAACCAGAAGATCATCGGCGCAGGCGCGTTGCTGCTCGGCGCCTTGATCGCCTTCTTCGTTGCCCGATCGGTCGTCAATCCGCTCACCGCTTTGACCAAGGCCATGCGGAAATTGGCGCAAGGCGATTTCGACGTGGTGTTGCCCGGACTTAAGCGGAACGACGAGATCGGCAATATCGCGAAAGCCGTCGATGAATTCAAGGTCGAAGCCGCGGAGCAGGCCCAGCGCGAAGCGTCGGAGCGAGCCGAACAGGACAAGCGCGCCGAGGCCGAGCGCCAGGCCGCCCTGGCCAGGATGGCGGAGGAGTTCCAGGCGGTGGTCGGCGGCATCGTCGCGGCCGCGGCCGCCGGCGATTTCTCCAAGCGCGTCGATCTCGAAGGCAAGACCGGCCTCGTGCTTAACGTCGGAACGCTGATCAATTCGCTGTGCGGCAATATCGCCACGGCTCTCAGCGATCTGGTCCAGATGCTCGGCGCGCTTGCCGATGGCGATCTCACCAAGCGCATCGTCGCCGAGTATCAGGGTGATTTTGCGGCTCTCAAGAGCAATGCCAATGCGACGGCCGAGCAGCTCAGCGCGACCATAGCCGATATCAAAACCGGGGCGAGTCAAGTTCATGACGCGGCGGCCGAAATCTCGGTGAGCACCACCGATCTGTCGCAGCGCACCGAGGAGCAGGCGGCGAGCCTCGAGCAGACCTCGGCGTCGATGGAGCAGATCTCCGCGACGGTGAAGAAGAACGCCGAGAACGCGCAACGCGCCAATCAGCTGACGTCGAGCTCGCGCGAAGTCGCCGATCGCGGCGGCGGCGTCGTTGCCGACGCCGTCAAGGCGATGGCGCGGATCGAGGAGTCCTCGCGCAAGATCGCCGACATCATCGGCGTCATCGACGAGATCGCTCGCCAGACCAATCTGTTGGCGCTCAATGCCGCGGTCGAGGCGGCGCGCGCCGGCGATGCCGGTCGCGGTTTCGCGGTGGTGGCGTCCGAGGTGCGCAGCCTGGCGCAACGGTCGTCGCAGGCAGCCAAGGACATCAAAGATCTGATCACCAACAGTTCGAGCCAGGTTCACGACGGCGTCGGGCTTGTCAATCAGGCCGGAACCTCACTCAGCGAAATCGTCCAGTCGATCAAGCAGGTCGCCGAAATAGTCGCCGATATCGCCACCGCCAGTTCCGAACAGGCCGAGGGCCTGGAGCAGATCAATAAGGCGCTGGCGCAGATGGACGAGGTCACCCAGCAGAATTCGGCGCTGGTCGAACAGAACGCGGCATCGGCCAAGGCGCTGGAGCAGCAATCGACGACGATGGACGAGCGCGTGGCTTTCTTTCAGCTCGACGGCGGTACGCAAAGCGTCGTCGGGCGCGCGGCGGCCAAGGCTGCAAGCCGCGCGGTCGCCGGCGGTCGTGGCGCAGCCGCTGCGCAGGCCGTGTCCGGTGCGCAGCCGCAACGAGCCGCCGCACCGGCGAAAGGCCGGGCCAAAGACCACGCCAGAGAACAAGCCAGAGAACAACCCAAGGAACAGCCCAAAGATCAGCCCAAAGATCAGCCCAAAGATCAGCCGAAGTACCAGTCCAAGGCTCCGGGCACGGACCGGCCAAAACCCAAAGTCGTCGCCGCCACCGGCAAGAAGCCGGCCGGCAAAGCCAAAGACGAAGCGTGGAAAGGACCGGTAGGCCGCATGCAGGCCATGGTGGCGACGGCGTTTCAACAAGAGCCCGACTGGAAAGAGTTCTAAATGGCTCTGGCACGGCAAACACTCGCGCCCACGACTATCGCGATCCCCCAAGCGTCGCGCGAATTCGAATTTTCCGATGCGGATTTTCGGGCTCTGGCGAAAATCGCCTATGAGCACGCCGGGATAACGCTGCCGGAAGCGAAGAAAAATCTCGTTTATGGGCGGCTATCGCGGCGCTTGCGCACGCTCGGCCTGGTCACGTTCGAGGATTATCGTAAGTATCTGGTCGAAAACGGCGAACGAGAGCTCGAGCTGTTCATCAATGCGCTCTCGACGAACCACACCAAGTTCTTCCGCGAAGAGCATCACTTCCATCACTTCGTGTCGGACGTGGTGACGCCGTTCGCCGCCAAGCATCCGTCCGGCGGCCGGCTGCGGATATGGTCGGCGGGCTGTTCGACCGGCGAGGAGCCGCACACCATCGCGCTGATCCTGCACGCAGAATTGAAAAATATCGCCAGCCGTGACGTGCGCATTCTTGCCACCGACATCGACACCGATGTGCTGCGGCGGGCCGCGCGGGGCGTGTTTTCGGCCGAGGCGGCGGCGTCGGTGCCGCCAAAATATCGCGGCGCGCTGTCGAAATCCGACGATGGCGATAGCGTTACCATCGACCGCGGCGTCTGCTCGCTGATCACTTTTGGCCGCTTGAACCTGATGGAAGATTGGCCGATACGCGGCCCGTTCGACGCGATCTTCTGCCGCAATGTGATGATCTATTTCGATCAGCCGACCAAAGTCAAACTGGTTGAGCGTTTCACCGATCTGCTGCGAGTCGGAAGCTGGCTCTATATCGGCCATTCGGAATCGCTGATCGGTTCGCATCCCCGCCTGAAGCTGTCCGGCCGCACCATCTATCGGAGGACGGCATGAGCGCTGCTCTCGCCGCGCGCGCCGCTCCGGTTTCGCCGACCGCCGCCGCGCCGGACAGCCGCGCCGGACGGCGCTTCTACGATGCGACGCAGGCGGCCTGGGTCGTCAAGATTCTGCCTGGCGAATTTTATGTCACCGACGACAAGGAGGAGGTGCTGGTCACAGTGCTCGGCTCGTGCGTATCGGCCTGCATCCGCGATCCGGTGCGACAGGTCGGCGGCATGAATCATTTCATGCTGGTACAGAA
Source organism: uncultured Alphaproteobacteria bacterium (assembly GCA_963791925.1). Lineage (GTDB taxonomy): Bacteria > Pseudomonadota > Alphaproteobacteria > Rhizobiales > Xanthobacteraceae > BOG-931. Next base: position 71,999 of record CAWBUA010000002.1, read on the forward strand.
CAAGTCCGGCACCAGCGGTGCATGGGGCAACGAACTTAAATCGGCGCGGTTCGGCAATTTCGCCATGGAGAAGTTGATCAACGAACTGCTCAAGCGCGGCTGCCAGCGCGAACGGATGGAAATCAAGGTTTTCGGCGGCGCCAACGTCACCAGCAGCCGCAACGAGATCGGTACCGACAATGGCAATTTCGTGCTGCGTTACCTCAAGGCGGAAGGACTGCCCTGCGCGGCGCAGGATCTCGGCGGCACCTACCCGCGGCGGATCATCTATTTTCCGATGACCGGCAAGGTCGTACGTCGCTTGCTGACGGGCCGCGATCAGGATTCGGCGCTACGCGAAGAGTCGAGCTACGCGAACACGCTCGGCGCCCCGAAGCCCACCTCCAACGTCGAACTGTTCAGATGAGTGCCATGACCCCAAAAATCAAGGTTTTGATCGTCGACGACTCCGCGCTGATGCGGAAGCTCTTGACCGCCGTGCTATCTGCTGATGACGAAATCGAAGTGGTCGGCGCGGCGCCCGATCCCTATGTGGCGCGCGAGCAGATCAAGGCGCTCAATCCGGACGTGGTGACGCTCGACGTCGAGATGCCGCACATGAACGGCATCGATTTCCTGCGCAAGATCATGGAGCTGCGGCCGACGCCGGTCGTTATGATTTCGTCGCTCACGCAGGCTGGCGCCGAGACTACGCTCGAAGCGTTGGAGATCGGCGCCATCGATTTCATCGCCAAGCCGCCGGATTCGAGCGCGGTCATGCATCTCGGCGGCGAGCTCATTCCCAAGATCAAGAATGCGGCGCGCACGCGTGTGCACCGTCGCATCGCCCCGGCGCCGCGAGCGCCGGCAGCCCGGACGACGCACGGCACGAGCGACAAGATCATCGCCATCGGCGCCTCGACCGGAGGAGTCGAGGCCCTGAAGGCGGTTCTGATGCTGTTGCCGGCCGATGTTCCGCCGGTGCTGATCACGCAGCACATGCCGGAGCGCTTCACCGCGGCGTTCGCTCGCCGGCTCGATTCGGAATGCCGGATGCGGGTGCAGGAAGCGGCGCACGATCAGCCGGTCGAGCGCGGCAACGTCTATATCGCGCCGGGGGCGCAACACCTTGAACTGGCCCGCCGCAGCAGCGGCCTGTACTGCAGCCTTAATCATGGCCCGCCGGTGTCCGGCCATCGGCCTTCGGTTGACGTGCTGTTTGAATCGGTGGCGCGCACGGTGGCGCCGCGCGCCGTCGGCGTCATTCTCACCGGCATGGGACGTGACGGCGCCAAAGGCCTCCTCGCCATGCGCAAGGCCGGCTGCACGACCATCGGCCAGGATGAAGGCACCGCGCTCGTCTACGGCATGCCGCGCGTTGCCTTTGAAATCGGTGCGGTCGAGTCGCAATACGGTCTGTTCGACATATCCGATGCCATCCTTGCCGCATGCGCGACAAGGAAAACTCCATCGTTCGCGACCACAGGTCAGTCATGACACAGAACGGCACGAAAATTATCTTCGACCTGCCGGCAACGCTCGACGCCGACGCGGCGCCGGTGCTGGTGGCCGACTTCAAGAATATGGAGCAGCCGGGCGAGGTCCGTCTCAACGCCGCAGCGGTGACGGCGCTTTCGCCGGGATATCTGCAAATTCTGATCGCGGCGTTCAAGACTTTTCCGCAAATAACGGTGGCCGATGCATCGCCGGTATTCGTCGAGGCTTTCGCTTTATGCGGTCTCGCTTATCCGATCGCGTCGAGCGATTCGGACGCAGCGGCGGCCGAGTGGGTCTCGGGCGCGGAAAAGTCGGCAACGCCCGCCGACATCGTTGCACCCGATGACTCGCCAGGCGCGGCCGATCCGGCCGCGCCTGCGGAGGAGACGGCGGACGCAATTCCGATCGTGCCGGGCGAAGAAGCGCCAAGTGCTCCAACTGCGGCCCTTCCGGTCGCGCTGGCGGAGGAGCCGCCGAGCGCTGCTGCCGTCGCTCCCGAACCGCCGAATGCGGCCGACGCGGTCGGTGCGGCCGCGGACGAGCCGCCGGTCGAAGCCAGCGCCGCGCCTGCGGCGGCGCCGCCAAGCGACACCGGCACGCCCGCGCAGCCTGACACTTCTCAGAGCGACGAAATCGCCGCGCCAAAGACCATCCTTACCATCGACGATTCGCGCACCATGCGCGACATGCTGAAGATGGCGTTGGGCGGCGCAGGCTTCACGGTGCTGCAGGCGGTCGACGGCCAGGATGGGCTCAACGTGCTCGCGCGGCAACCGGTCGATCTCATCATTACCGACATCAATATGCCGAAGCTCGACGGTTACGGCGTCATTCGCGCCGTCCGCAAGGATCCAACCTATAACGACACGCCGATACTTGTGCTTTCGACCGAGGGCGAACAGGAAAGCAAGGACATCGCCAAAGACGCCGGCGCCACCGGATGGATCGTCAAACCGTTCGATCCCGACGGACTGGTGAAAATCGTCAACACCGTGTGCGGATAGGATTTGGGGCATAGGCGGAGGAATTTGCGCCGTGACGACGATCGACGATCTGCGACAGACGTTTTTCGAAGAGAGCACCGAAGGCCTCGAAGCGATCGAATCCGGGCTCAATGAGCTTAACGCTTCGGCCGCGTCCGATGAGACCGTCAATGCGGTCTTTCGCGGTATTCATTCGATCAAGGGCGGTGCGGGTGTTTTCGGCTTCGGCAGCCTGGTCGATTTCGCGCATGTTTTTGAGACCGTGCTCGATCAGCTACGGCACGGCAAGCTTTCGCCGACGCCGCAGGTGGTCGAGGTTCTGCAGAAGGCGAACGATACGCTGTCCGACCTGGTGGCGATGGCGCGCGCCGGCGAGACGCCGCCGCCGAATTTCGACGCCGACAGCCGTTCGGCATTGTCGCAATTGATCGGCGGCGACGAGGGCGGGAAGGGCGGCGGCATTGCCGCCGATTTCGAGGACATCGAATTCAACGCGGTGCTTGCCGAGGACACGGTTTCTCCGCGGCAGCACTACACGCTGGCCTACCGCGCGGCGCAAGCTCAATTCGACGACAAATTCTTCGCCGTGTTCAACGCGCTCCGCGGCGCCGGCCAGGTCGAGCTGCGGGTCGATGCCGACAAGGTTCCGCCGCTCGACGAATGTGACCCGCAACAGGGATATCTCGAAGGCAATGGATCGATCGAAAGCGAAGCCGGATTGGACGAGTTGCGCGGCGTGGTCGCCGGCGTCGATCCGGACGAAAATTGGTCGCTGACGGAGCAGGACAACGGACCGCCGCCGCCGGATCCTTCGGATCCGCCGGACGCTTCGCCCGCGGCCGACGCGTCGGAGGCGGCGGCCGGCAAGCCGGCTGCGGCGGCGGAACAACGCGAGGCACGTCCTGGAAAATCTTCGGCGGGTACGACGATACGCGTCGACCTCGAAAAGATCGACCGCGTGGTCAACATGGTCGGCGAACTCGTCATATCGCAGACCATGCTGGGGCAGCTCCTGCAGGATCTCGACGGCCGCGAGGACAGCCGTCTGGTGCAGGTGCTCGAGGACGTGTTCATGCATACGCGGGAGCTCAAGAACAGCGTCATGTCGATGCGCGCGCAGCCGGTCGGCTCGGTGTTCCAGCGCATGTCGCGGCTCGTCCGCGAATTGTCGGTCAAGACCGGCAAGCGGGTCCGGCTCGAAATGTTCGGCGAAGCCACCGAAGTCGACAAGACCGTGATCGAGCGGCTGAGCGATCCGCTAACCCACATCATCCGCAACGCCATGGACCATGGCATCGAGTCGCCCGAGCGCCGGCGCGAGGTTGGCAAGACGGAGGAAGGCACGATCACACTCTTGGCCGATCAGCGTTCCAGCCGCATCGTCATCGAGATCAGCGACGACGGCGCCGGCATCGATCCGGAGCGCGTCGTCAAGAAGGCCCGCGACAACGGCCTCATCCCGCTCGAGGGTCACCTGACCGAGGATGAGATCAACAATCTCATCTTCCTGCCCGGCTTCTCGACCGCCAGCGGCGTGTCGGAAATTTCCGGCCGCGGCGTCGGCATGGATGTGGTTCGGCGCAACGTCCAGGATCTTGGCGGCCGCATTTCGCTGAAATCCGCGCCGGGCAAAGGCATGACCATTCAGCTCGCGCTACCGCTCACGCTCGCGGTCATGGACGGAATGATCGTGAAAGTCGCCACCGAAACCTACGTGATGCCGATTTCGAGCATCGTCGAATGCATTCGCCCGTCGGTGTCCGAATTTCACTCGCTGTTGGGCACGCGCGGCGCGCTGCGCCTGCGCGGCGCCATCGTTCCGATCGTCTATCTGGCGGAATTGTTCGAACTCGCCGCCGCGGCCGAAACCAGCGACGAAAGCACGGTGATCATCATCGAGACTTCCGAAGGCGTCCGGCTCGGCATTGTCGTCGATCAGCTCATCGGCCACCAGCAGGTCGTGATCAAGAGCATCGAGGAAAATTACGGCGCGGTGCCGGGTATCGCCGGCGCCACGATCCTCGGCGACGGTCACGTCTCCTTCATTTTGGACGCCGAGCGGCTCGGAGAATTCGCCAAATATCCGGAGTTCGCAGCCGCCCGCAAGGAGCAATATCTGCAGTGATCGACTGCAGGCAAGATCGAAAGTCAAGTATCGCAAGCCAACAATCGAAAACTAAGAATCGCAAGCTAGGTCAGGTGGACAATGCCGAACGCAGCAGCTCTCAAGGTTCTCGTCGTGGACGATCAATTCAGCGTTCGTCAGATGACGCGACTTGCCCTCGAAAAGATCGGAGTTCGCCTCATCCATGAGGCGGAAAACGGCCAGGAGGCGCTGACCACGGCGCTGGCCCAGCCGCTCGATCTCATCATTTCGGATTTCAATATGCCGGAAATGGACGGCATCGGGTTGCTGCGCGCGGTGCGCGGCCACCAGGCAATTCGCAAAACGCCGTTTATCCTGATCACCGGCCGCGGCGACCGCGAGCTCGTCGTCAAAGCGGCGCAAGCGGGTGTCAACAATTATGTCGTCAAGCCGTTCGACGACGCCACGTTGCGCAAAAAAATGGAGGCGGTGCTGGGGCGGATCAATTGAAAATTGACGCGTGCCGGGAGGCGCCCTCATGCACGACAAACCCGATCCCGGGTCAAACGAATTGCAGACTCTGCTGCGGGCCATCGCAACCATGAGCTGCGAGGTGGCCGAGCAGCTGGAGCAGAACAGCAGCGGGATCGCCGAGGATCTCATGAAGGTCGGCGCGGTCAACAAGGATGTCATGGTCAAGTTGCAAGCGTTTGACCGCATGCACCAGGAACTCGACGTCATCAGCAACGTCGTGCAGCACTGCTCGGTCCTGATGTCGAAAGCCGACGTCGGACAGCAGGAAGTCGAAGCGATCGTTTCGCAGATTACGCTCGCTCAATTCCGGCACCGCCTGCAGAACGCATTGGCGGTCAGCGGATCCGCGGTTGCCCCGTTCAGAGTTGAGCAGGAGCAGATCTTTTAAGGGCCCATCCTCGATCTCGTGTCTATGACGCCTTTGCGGCGGGCGGTGCGGGAGCCGCCGATGCGGCGATACGGTCCGCCCTGGCTCTGGTTATCCTCACGGTCTGCGACAAGCCAGCCGATAGCTCGGGCAGATCGCGCAGCTGTTTGCCCTGATAGGGCGGGCTCAATGCCAGACGAAGCGCATCGTAATGACAATCGATCACGGCGGCCGGGTAATCCATATGCGCGGCCTCCACCGTTTCGATGATGGTGCAGAGGTTCGCCGCGATGAAGCCGATGAGCGTGTAGCCGATCGAGTTGGCGATATCGCGAAGGCTCAAGCTTGCGGCGTAGGCATCGCCGATGTGCTCAAGCCGCTTCTCGTCCCCGGAGCGGGCGGCGACGAGAGCCGCTTCCAGCTGCTGGCACTGCTGCTTGATATGCTCCTTGAGCTGCGGCTTCAGTTGCGTGAGTTCGACGTGCGCGCGTTTGATCGCCTCGTCGCGCGACAACGCTCCCGGTGAACGCGCTTGGCGGCCGAAATCATCGTCGACCTCGATCTCGCGGTGCGTACCGTTCGACACTGCGTTCATGCACTCACCGCGCCGTTTGCAGCAGACTGTCGATCTCGTTTTGCGACAACGCCGGTCCCTCGTCCTCGGCAATCACGACTTGACCGTCACCGACGCGGCGCCCGACTCCGCCGGGGAGCCCCTCGATCTTGAAGCGCCGGTCCGGTCCGAAATAGGACGCTGTCTCGACGAAATTTCGGGGATGGAATGCGACCCAGGTCAGCCGTTCGTACAGACTCGCCGGTGACATCGGCTTGGCGACGACCATGTTGGCACCGCAATCGCGGGCGGCTTTGACGGTCGAGGTCCTGGTGTCCGCCGTGATAATGAGGATAGGCATGGTGCGGAACGGGTTGTTGGCGTCCTTGCGGAGCGAGCGGATGAAGGCGAACCCGCGGCCGTTGGCGACGGCCGGATCGACCAGCATCATGTCGATCTTCTGATCGGTGAGAACCTGGATCGCATGATCCGGAGTGCGGGCCTCGACGACGCGGGTGGCGCCGAAGCCGCGCAGAATGCCGTGGACGATCGCCGAAGCATGTTGGCTGGGATCGACCAGAAGGAATGACAGCCCGGCAAGATTGATCGCGGCATTACGCGTATCCAACACGGCACTCTACCTTGGCGGCGACAACGAATTTTGCCTTGCCGTTTTACGCGGCCGACAGTTAAGCCTTGCCGGGAATCACCGGCTTTGTTGTTCACCTCGGACATTGATGCCGGTCAATCCGGCGTATGGCGGCGTTTGCGTACGAACTAGTACGGACCTCGAAATTAGCCGAAAGACAACCGGGCGGAATTTATCGTGCCGGTCGAATGATCGAGCGCAATAACTCGGCTCAAGACGCCGCCGGTCTCCGGTTAATGTCACCCAGGAGCGCCCTGTGGCGTGTCAAGCCGAGCATTCTTCAACACCGGCCCACGCGCTCCGGCTGGATCGGATAAGGCAGCCCACGCTCATGTTGCGCGAAACCAACTCGCTGCCGGATTTGGTGAAGGCCCACGGCATCGTCCCGACCTTGTCGGACATGCCGTGCAATACCTGTCATTTTCGCTCGTCGAACTTCTGCGGCGCGCTGTTCGGCAGAAGCGGCCAGCCGATGGCGATCCGCGGCAAGCATCGCCAGACCGTCGCCCGGCAAAACATCTATCGCGCGGGCGAGGTCAATGAGGGCGTGCTGGTGATCTGCGACGGCTGGGCGGTCCGCTTCGTGCAATTGCCCAATGGCAAGCGGCAGATTGTCTCGGTGATGCTGCCGGGCGATCTGGTCAGCCCGATTTCCATGCTCGAGGGCCAGCTCAACTTTTCCATCCAGGCGGTCACCGACGTGCGCTACTGCTACTTCCCGTTCGCCGAAGTGCGGGCGCGCATCCGCAATAATCCTTCGTTGTTCGATGCCTGGCTCCGCCTCACGGCGGCCGAACAGCGCGATGCCGACAAGCGCCTGGTCGACCTCGGCCAGCGCACGGCGCAGGAAAGAATCGCGGCGCTGATCGTTCATGTGATGCGGCGCTGCGACCAGCGCGGCGAAGTGGTCGACGACGAGTTCCCGTTCCCCTTGAGCCAGCAGCAGATCGCCGATTTCACCGGGCTCACGCCGGTGCACACCTGCCGCGTGCTGAGCTCGCTGCGCAAGAACGCCGTCTGCGACGTCGGCCACGGCTTCGTCAAAATCATGGAACGCGGCGAATTGCAGCGCATGAGCGCGCTCAAATAGCCGACGCGCGCGGCTTGGCCGGCGCCTTGTGCCCGCCCGGCAGCCGCCACGGCATTGCGGCGACGGCAAAGGCCGCTGCGGCGAGCGCGACGACGACGGCGGCGCGAGTAGGCCACGGCCCGAGCGCGGCGATGAACGGCGGAATTTTCGCCGGCGGCAGATCGCCCAGATAGCCGTAGTCGGCGCCAAGCCACAGATCCAACGGCACCACGACCGCGAGATAGGCCGCGCCGGCGAGACAGGCACGGCCGCAATCGCGCCAATCCGGACGAAAGCCGAGCACGGCGAGATCGAACACCGCGTAGCCGAGAATAATGGTGTGCTGCGCCCAGAACCACCAGAAGGTCGCCTGCGCCGGACCGAACTGCAGCGCCGGCTGGATGAACGCCTGCGTGGTGAGCGCAAAGGCCCAGAAATAGAGCGTGGCGCGCAGCGGCCGCCAGAGCGTCAACAGCGCCAGCGGCGCGATGACGCCGTTGATGTCGCAGATCTGCAGCGGCAGCCCGGTCGCGACGTCGACGCCGTTGCGATTCCACCAGATATTATAGGCGAGCCAATAGGCGAGGCCGAAAACGCCCAGGATGTGGCGCAGCCGCGCGCGCTGCGGCCCGTCCAGGCGCCGGCCGGCGAGCACGAGGCCGGCGATGACGGCGAGGCAGCCAATGACCGCGACCAGGTGCAGCCAGCCATAAGGCGCGAATCTGTCCCAGCTGTCGGCAGCCACGGCACCATATTTAGCCGCGGCCGCCGACATTAATGTGTCACGCCGCGATCGCCTCGAGCCGGCGCCGCGTGACCGCAGGGCCGAAGGCGCCGATCACCACGAATACCACCGCCATGGCGCCGGCGATGAAGCTGAACACCCCGATGGTGCCGTAATGGCCGAGGAAAAAGGCGATGACGAAGCCGGAGAAGATGGCGGAGAACCGGCTCCACGAATAGACAAAGCCCACCGCCTGGGCGCGGATGCGGGTCGGATAGAGCTCGGCCTGATAGGCGTGGAACGAAAACGACATCCAGTTATTGCAAAGCGTGATCAGGAGGCCGAAGACGATGACGCCGGCGGCGCTGGTCTGCTGCGCGAACAATAGCCCGAACACCGCGATGCCGGCGGCGGCCCAGGCGATCTGCCATTTGCGCTCGAACCGGTCGGCGAAGAACATGCCGACCAGCGGCCCGACCGGCGCCGCCACCGCGATGATGAAAGTGTAAGTGAGCGATCTGGTCACGCCGATGCCCTGCGCGATGAGCAGCGTCGGCACCCAGCTGGAGAAGCCGTAATAGCCGATGGTCTGGAACAGATTGTAGATCACCAGCATGACGGTGCGGCCGCGATAGGTCTCGTCCCACATTTCCATCCAGGCGCCGGTCTTGCGCTCCGCTTCCCCGGCGACGAGTTCCGGCGGCGCCAGCGTGACGCCGTCGGCGGTGATTTTCTTTTCCAGATCGGCGACGATGGCGTCGGCTTCCGCAGTGCGGCCGTGCTGCTCCAGCCAGCGCGGCGATTCCGGCAGGCGGCGGCGGATCCACCAGATCACGAAGGCGCCGATCGAGCCGATGAGCACCACCCAGCGCCAGCCGTCGAGACCCCAGAATTTCAGCGGCACCAATTGCCAGGCGATAAAGGCGACGATCGGCACCGCCGTGAACATAACGGCCTGGTTGTAGGCGAACGCCGGCCCGCGCTCGGTCTTCGGCACCAGCTCCGACAGATAGGTGTCGACATTGACCAATTCGACGCCGAGACCGACGCTGGCGATGAAGCGCCACAGATTGATCGATTCCGGCGTGTTCTGAAACGCCATGACGAAGGCGCCGACCGAGTACCACAGCAGCGCGAAGGTGAAGATCGAGCGGCGGCCAAAGCGGTCGGACAGCCAGGAGAACACCAGGGTGCCGACGAACAGGCCGAGGAACAGCGCGCCGACGAAGCTGGCGAAACCCTGCAGATCGAACAGCCCGGCCGTCGTCGGCTTGAAAATGCCGGCCTTGAACAGGCCGATGGCGATATAGGCGGTGAAGAATAGATCGTAGAATTCGAACCAGCCGCCGAGCGACAACAGCGTCACCAGCCGGCGCGTGTGGCGCGACGGCGGCAGCCGGTCGAGCCGCGCCGCAATAGTGATTGTTCCATCTGCCATGTCGTCCCCCCTTGTCTTGCCGGCGCGGTCGCCGCCGCGCCCGGCTCCCGGTCAAATGATTATTTCCTCAAGCTCATGATATAGGCGGCCACTTCTTTGACCTGATAAGGCGCCAGATCGGGATTGGGCATGCCTTTCGGGTTGTCCAGGCCGCGATGCGCCGTGGTGATGAATTTTTCCAGCGCGTCCGCGGTCAGTCCCGGACGCTGTGCGATCGATTGAAACGACGGCCCCGGCGGATTGAGCAGCGGCTTTCGTTCCTGATCGGGGGCCGCGAGATGGCAGACCGAGCAGATGCGGACGGCGAGAAAATGGCCCTTGCCGATCGCGTCGGCGGCACTGCCGGTTTGGCTCCAAGCCGCCGAGGCCGTGACGCCGAGAACGGCGGACACCGCCGCCGTGGTCTGCAAACATCGCAACATGGATGCCGACGTCGATGGCGACATGGCGCGCACTATCCCGGTTGACCGCGACCGTAACATCCGCATCCGGTGCCGATCAACACGCGGCATTCGCCTTTCGCCGCCGATAGGATATGACGCTCGGCGAGCGGTTTTCCTCGCTGCACCCGATACCTGAACCAATTCTTGGACCCGATCATGTTCGACCCGATCATGGATGTTTTCGAAGCCGTCAATTCCCGCATGTCGTGCCGCTGGTTTCTCGACAAGCCGGTCGAGCCCGCGATCGTGCGCGACCTGATCGCGCGCGCGGCGCGGGCGGCGTCCGGCGGCAATCTGCAGCCCTGGCACGTCTATGCGCTGACCGGCGCGCCGCTTGACGACCTCAAGCAAAAGGTCGCCAAATTCATCGCCGGCCGCGATGCCCGCCACATCGACGCCGAATATCCGATCTACCCGAAGGACATGTGGGAGCCGTATAAGGGGCGCCGCGATTATCACGGCGTGCAGCTTTACGGCGCGCTCGGCATCGACCGCGGCGACGCCGCGGCGCGGCTCAAACAATACGAGCGCAATCTCGAATTCTTCAATGCGCCGGTGGCTTTGTTCGTCGCCATCGACCGCCGGCTCGGCCCCGGCCAATGGGCCGATCTCGGCGGCTATATCCACGCGCTGATGTATCTCGCCCGCGGCTACGGGCTCGACACCTGCCCGCAGGAATCCTGGGCGCGCATGCACGACGTGGTGCGCCCGTTCGTCGGCATGCCGGACGAGCAGATGCTGTTCGGCGCGGTCGCCGTCGGCTACGGCGACCATGCCCATCCGGCCAACAATTTCCGCGCGCCGCGGGCCGCCCTCGACGAGTTCTGCAAGTTCATCGGGTTCGAGTGAATTTGTCCCGCCCCGCGAAAGCGGGGAGGGGGACCGCACGAAGTGCGGTGGGAGGGGCGTGGGCATCGATCAATCTCTTGCGACGAAAGTGAAGCGTTGATTCCGGCGCCCCCTCCACCATGCTTCGCATGGCCCCCCTCCCCCGCTGTCGCGGGGGCGGATGCGATTTCCCTATTCATAAAAATCGAGCGGCATGGATTGCCGCGCCGCGCGCCCGGGCGCGCCGATGTTGCGCGGCGTGCGTTCCAGAATGCGCTGGCGCGCGTGCCATTGCTCCTGATGGGTCACATTGCGGAACGCGCGCTTGAGGCAGCGGTGCGCATCGCCGCCGCAAGCTTGGTGCCGGCGGCAGGATTTTCGCCGGCAACTGCGTCACACCTCGAAGGCTTCGCAATAGCGCTTTTGCTGGGCGAGACCTTCCACCGCCTGGCGGCGGGCGAATTCCGCCGGCTTTATCTTGGCCCGGTGCTTGTAGCCGGCTTGGAGCATGGCGCCGTAGACGGCGAAATTCTCGTTGAACTTTTTCTCATCGAAATGTTTCAGGGCCGGAAGTTTTACGGGCGAGTTTTTGCTGGTCGAGCGTGTCATGGACAAGTGCTCCCGTTGTCGCGATTCGTTGCTGGTTTTTCACCCCCCCCTCCAGGGCCCTCTGGGGCGGGTGAAACAAGCGCTCCCGTTCTCGCGGCGCATCTGAGCGCCCGAGCCGTGCCGACTTAGCCACGTGAAGCGCGAAGGAGGCTTGCCGGATCTCGAACGGCAGGGGTGGTGCCCGCCTTATTTCGTCCGTTACGCCCGCTTCGCCAGGTTCTTAAGCTGTCAATCAAAGCTTCAAATAAAATGAAGGATGCGGAACGCCGAAAGACGCAACTCCAACGGACCGTGCCGCTGGCACGGCCGCGCATCCAGCGGGATGCGCTCGCCTTCCGGCGTCCCACCGCGGCTCCTGCCAAGGGGAGTTGTCGTCCCCAAGGCGCGAGACTCAGGCCAGGCTTCCTGGGACGCGGTCTGCGCGGGTGTTACCCGCCTTCGCCTGTCCCAGCCCAGGGAGCACCTCCCACCCCGGTCCTAATGCCGGGAGACATGATGCCCGAGCCGCCCGGGAGCGGGTTGCAAGCCCGCCCGCGGGCACCGCCCTCGCTTCGATGGCCCGGCATGCCCTCCGGACCACCTCCTTCACGTGAAGCGAGGAGACGCATGTAACTGTTATAAAGACGATCGTCACATCACGTCTCCGTGATTGTGACGAAAATCAGCGCGCGGCGTGAGCGCGGCAAGTAAATGGAATCGATTGGCGCTCTAAGTTTTTGGTGAAGCATGATCTTTTCGGAAAACCGGTTGCCACCCTCGGATCAAGTCCGAGGGCAGGCCTTTTCCGGATCATGCCTTAGTTCGCGAAACCATCCACGGCGAAGGCTTTGACCTGATCGATCTTGTGAACGTCGTACAGGTCCTTGAACGCCTTCGAATCGTGCCATTCCCGCAGCTTCGCCATGCTGTCGAAGGCGACGACGACGAACTCGCCCGGAGGATGCCCATCGAAGCTGATCACGTCGCCATTCTTGACGACGTAGTGCCCGCCAAAGGCCTGGAACGAGCTTGGATAGAGCGAGGGGTAGTCGGTGTCCGACTGTTGCTGTCCAACATCGAACAAAGTGACGAAATACGCAGTCGGACCCACGCCGGCATGCAGGGAGCGGGCGGTGAGGACGCCAACCGCGAAACCAGCCAACAATCCCACCATGAGCGTGTGGCGAGCTTTCATGAGTTCCCTCCTCATTCCCTTCTTTTTGCGCCTCCAGGCAATTCGCACCTGCGCTTTCGCAGGCATGGTAGTTCCGCCTCTCACCGGATGCACTTGGCAATTCCGTTTGAGTCCGCAGGGCAGGTCAGCCCCTTGCGACGCGCTGTTCGGCAGGAGGTTTCGAATGCTCCCGCATCCAGATTGGCATCCCGATTGCGGCTCCCGCCACGCGGCCACGCGTGAGCGAACAGCGATCGGCAGGAGCGGGGCGTTTCGCTGCGCGGCCCTCGCGCGGTGGATACGTGCCAGCGCGCAGCCAGGCGGCATTGCGCTGCCGTGGAATAATGCGCCCGGATTGATCTAGATCATTTTGTCAATTGCGGCCGCGTGGTTTTCTTCGCACCGTCGAGGGTTATTGGACGTGCGTCCTTGTTCGCCCTGTGCCCGCCGAGCCGTGGGAGGGAAAGGTGGCGCGGTATTATTTCATCCTGCAATGGCCGGATCACGAGCACAAAGATCCAGAAGGGACCGATTTACCCGGCCCCGAGGCGGCGCGCGCCTATGCGCGACGCATCGTTCGTGAACTCAAAGAAGGTGGTGGCTATGACGACCCGAGATTGACCGTGGTCGTGCGGGACTCCAACGGAAAAACCATTTGCGCAGAGCCATTTGCAACCCGGCATTGATAACGCTTGAATTGGCGCCTGCCGCGTTTTAATTGTGGCTGCGGCCCACAACAGCCGATGGGTGGACCATGAACAGGTTCGTCATCGAGCAGAACATCGAAGCATACGCAGGGCGGCTGGCCAGCGAATTGGACGCGGCCCAGCGGGCGAAGCTGAAGACCCTGCTGATCGAGGAAGAGAAGCGCTTTGGCGTTTTTGCCGAAGCTGTCGGCGAAATCGATCGCGACATCGCCAAATGCCAGGACCGCATCAGCGAACAAAGGAACTTGCTCGAAGGATTGCGGTCGCACGGCGAGGATTTCGGTGCCGCACAGCGCGGGCTGTTGAATTTGGACGAGCTTCTCGGTCTTTTCCAGCGGTGGCAGCAGGAAATTCTGACGTCGCTGGCGAGACATCCCGTTCAACATGCCGCCGGGGCGCAAGCGTGGGGAAAAGACAGGTACCGTCTGACCGAGCGGGAACGCGAGGTCCTGGGGCTGATTGCCTGCGGCAATTCCAGCGAAGACGCCGCCGGCGTTCTTGGCATTACCAAACGTACCATCGACGCTCATGTCCAGCTCATCATTCATAAACTCGATGCTGCAAATCGCACCCAAGCCGTCGCGATTGCGCTCGGTGCCGGTCTCATTGAATTGAGGGAAAGCAAGGCTGCCGCCGCGGAACACGCTCCGTCATTCGGCGCTGGGCGTCATCAAGCCGGGTAGCGCAGTCACGCGCTGTCTGGTCGCGACGGCTTTCTCCGCTCGCCGGAACGGTGCGTCAATAAGCCCATGATTGCCCCCGGTCGAAGGAACCTGTCCCGACCGAAATTGATTAAAGTCAGGCAGACCTACGGTTGTGGAGGTAGCAATTTTGTCATGCTTGCCGATGACATCCACAGCGTCATTTGCCGGAATCCCGGGCTGACAGCGACCCAAATCGCGATGAGGCTCTATGGGGATGACGGCTACCATGCGCGCGTCGCAGCGGATTGCCGCTTCCTTGCCCATTCCGGCCGCGTCGAGCGGCGCGGCGCGGGTGGCCCCGGCGATCCCTACACATATTATCCATCCGCAAGGGACGATCATCCATCTCCGGGGGACGATGATCCATCGGCAAGGGACGGTCCGTAGTCCGCCGGGAAACCGACCAAAAAGACGTCAGTCGGCGCGAGCCCGCAGGACAAAGCCGTCGAGTTCCGAAAACGGCGTGCCCGAGGCATCAGGCCGCGCCAAGGCCCGTGCGGCCGTCGGCCACGCCGACGCAGCGTTGCCGAAGCGATGCGCGGCCGACAGCCGCGGGCGCCGCGATGCTCAGGCCGGCACCAGCGCCAGATTGGCCTTCGGGATGGCGGCCAAGGTCTCTTTCGAAATGCCCAAATGCGCGATGACCAGTTCCGGCGGCAGATGCGTGAGCCAGTCATTGAGCGAAATGTCCTGATAATGCGAGGCGTGGAACATTTCCAGAAACACGAGATCGCTGTCTCCGGTGTTCTCGATGTAGTGGCCGAGCGTCTGCGGCACATAGCCGACATCGCCGGCGTTGAAATCGATCGTGCGCGAATCGGCATGGTTGAAGAACACCGTCATGCGGCCTTTGCCCTTGATGTAGTATTGCCACTCGTTGGCATTCGGATGCCAGTGCATTTCACGCATGCCGCCGGGCTTTACGGTGACATGCGCCATGGCGATGTTGGCCGCCGCCGGAAAGTTCGTCGAATCGACGATCTTCACCTGGCCCATCCTGTCGGACTTCTGCGGCTTCATCTGGTTGAGCCGGAACTGAAAAACATTGTTGTCCGCGCGGCCGTTATCGGCGGCGGCCTGCTGATCCTGCGGCAGCGGCGGCGGCACCGCGGCCTGAAAGATGAAGCGGCCCTCCGGCGGCACGTTCTTTAACGGATCGAGCGCGCTTTGCGCGACGCCCCAATTCTTGGCGACGACCTCGCGCGGCGTATGGATCATCCAGTCGGAAAGCAGCGTGGTGTTGTCCTCGGAGAACGTGCCGTCGTCGAATACCAGCAGAAATTCGCAGCCGTCGGGGCCCAGCCCCTGGATCGAATGCGGCACGCCGGTCGGGAAATACCAAAGATCGCCTTCGGCGACGTCGTTGACGTAAGGGGTGCCGTCGAAATTCAAGGCGGTGAGCCGAGCATTGCCGTACAGCATGATCGCCCATTCGTTGGCCTCATGCCAATGCAGCTCGCGAATGCCGCCGGCGGTGAGCCGCATGTTGACGCCGGCAATGTCCTTGGAAATCGGCAGATCGTGGACGGTGACCTGGCGCGACCAGCCACCGTCCTGGATGCGCCGGTGCATCGCCGAGAACGAGTTCCAGAATGTCGGCGGCGAGCCATGGTCGGTCGGCGGCGGCGTGAAACTGCTCGGGTTGAGATTCTGCAGGACCTTGTTTTGCGGCCCGGGATCGCTGGCGCTGGCATTGTGCTCGCCGGCCGTCGCGGTTTGCGCCGTTTGCGCGGCGGCGCCGTGCCCCAGAGCCAAGCTCGCGCCGGCGGCGACGCCGGTGGTGCCGAGAAAGTGTCGGCGCGAAAACGGCGCCGGGAAAGCCTCCGGAGGGTTCGCTTCGGCCTTGGCGGACAATGGATCGGACATGTTCGGTCTCTCCTGATAGCCGCTCACCCGTCGCTACGAATTATAGCCATGCGGACGGGCATGGTCATGCGCTGCGACGGATGACGAGACTGCGCGGCGCCGCCGCCGGGGGCGACGGCAACGAAGCGATCCAGCATTGCCTTGCAGGCGCCCCGGGATTGCTTGCCCCCGAGCTTCCGCCCGGGGCCGCCATGGCGGCCCAATTCAGGCCGGCAGCGGGGCGGGATGCAACGGCGGACTAGTTTTTCTGGCCGCCATTGGCCTGCCACTGCAGAAAGCTGCGGAACAAGGCCGCTCGCTCAGCGTCGCTTGCGGGCATATGCGGCTGATCGCGCAAGAAGGCGTCGAAGTCGCTCTGCTGCTGCTGCGCCTCGGTGCCCTTCTGCTGCTCCATCTTGTTCAGCATGTCCTGCGCGACGCTGAACCGCGTCCAGCCGCGGACGGTCGCCGCCAGATTCACGTCGCGCCATTTCGGATGATAGGGCGGGTGCTGCAATTTGCTGAAATTGTTGAACAGATACTGCACGAAGCGCTGCACCTTGCGATAGCGGTCGGTATCGGGCGCCCAATTGAAGACCGCCAGCACCGCGGGCACCGCAATGGTGTCGATGCGGTCATTGCCGTCCAGCAGGTTGGGATAATCCTGTTTGGTGAACTCACCGAGCGTATAATGGTCCTCGAACATCTTGGTGAACGGGATGTTCACCAGATGCAGACCGGAATTCGGCGGGATCTTGGAGAAGAAGTCGATCGGCTTCGGGATGACCCGCGCGATGGCGTCGATCTCGCCCGCCTGCAGCTTTTGCAGCGCGCTCGGTTGCGGAATCAGGACTTGTTGGACGTCGATACCGAGCCGCTGGAATACGATCGTCCCGGTGAGGCTTGCGCCGGTGCCCGCCGGACCGAAATTGACCTTCTTGCCGCGCAGGTCTTGCAGGCTGTGGACGTCGTCGCGCGCCAGAATATGCAATTCGGAAATCGGCAGCCGGATAATGTACTGCACGCGCTGCTCGAGATTGGGCGTCTTGCGCACGCTCCGGAAATATTCGAACACGTCGGACTGGGTGATGGCCGCATCGACGCCGCGCAGGTAGAGCAGGTCGTCGAGATTGGACGCGGCGCCGTAGGAGACGATGGGAAGAACACGCAGATTGTCGCCGTCGTTGAGCGCCGAGGCCATGTCGTCGACGAGACGCATATAGGTGCCGGTGTAGAGGCCGCCGACAATGCCCACGGTCCAGGCATTTTTCTGCTCGCGCAGGGTGGCGTCGCTGCTCGGGGTCGAGAGCGATTTCGGAACGACCTGCGCCGACAGGTTTACGGTGAAAAGACCGATCAGAGCCCAAGCAACCGCACAAGCGGCAAAAAACCCGTTACGCATGTCTCCCCCCGAACTGTCGCTCGAACTTTACTAAAACACCCGGCATCTCTGGCTGCCGAAATGATGCTTCCGAAATTATGGCGGCGCTGGGACCCAGTTGTGAAATCGCAGCGACGAATTTTGGATCGGCGCGAGTCTGCCCCTATTGCCGCCACGCCCGCTTCGCAAAGTTGACGAACTTCTTTTGCACATGATTTCGCCGCGCGGCACGGCCGGGACGCGCCGGGCGTCCTGCCGCCGCGCATCGTTTTGTTTTTTTTTGAGTGAGGGAGATCGAGCATGTTGAAAAGATGGGGTGCGACGACAATCGGATGTTCGACGGCGATATTCGCATGTTTGCTGGTGGCAACCGCGGCACTGGCGCACGCAGCGGTGTGGCCGAGCCGGCCGGTGACGATGATCGTACCATTCGCGCCAGGCGGGCCGACGGACGTCGTCGGCCGGATTTTCGCGCAGCGTTTGAGCGAAATTCTCAAGCAGCAGGTCGTGGTCGAAAACGTCGGCGGCGCCGGCGGCATGACCGGGGCCGAGCGGGTCGCGCAGGCGAAGCCCGACGGCTACGAGGTGCTGCTGGGAACGGTCGGCACGCAGGCCTACAGCCAGACCCTCTACAAGAAGCCGCTGTACAATTCGGTGACCGATTTCACGCCGGTGGCGCTGGTCGCCGAGCAGCCGCTGGTGCTTGTGGTGCGCAAGGACATGCCGGTGAATTCGCTCAAGGAATTCGCCGCCTATGTCAAGGCCAACGCGGCAAAGCTGTCGTTCGGTTCGGGCGGCGCGGGTTCGGCGACGCATCTGGGCTGCCTGCTGCTCAATTCGGCGATCGGCGCCGACGTGCAGCATGTGCCCTATCGCGGCTCGGCTCCGGCGTTGCAGGATCTGATCGCGGGCCGCATCGACTACCTGTGCGATGCGGTCTCCACCGAGCTCGCGCCGATCAAGGCCGGCAGCGTCAAGCCGATCGCCGTCCTGGCGCGCCAGCGCTCGGCGGTGCTGCCCGACGTGCCGACCGCGCAGCAGGACGGCTTTCCCGGCTTCGAAGCCAACAACTGGATTGCGCTGTTCTTCCCGCGCAACACGCCGGAGACCGTCGTGCGCCGGCTGCGCGAGGCGACCATCGAAGCCATGAAGACGCCGGCGCTGCGCACGCGCATGGAGGCGATCGGCACCGACCTGGTGTCGCCCGATCGCACGACCTCGGCCTATCTCAAGGGCTTCGTCGCCAGCGAAGTCAAGAAATGGGCCGGGCCGATCAAGTCGAGCGGCGTCGCGGTCGACTGACAGCGCGGCGTAACCCCGATGTGTCGGCGATCGCCGCCGGCGTCGCCGATGCAGCGGGGCCGCCGCCGGCGAGCGCAGACCGCCGCGCCTCAGCGATCCAGCGCGTTGCGCACGGCGGTGGCGAGGTCGGCGGGACGGCCGGTTTCGGTTCGGCAGCGGATGTGATATTCTTACAGCCGAGAATGCGCCGCGGCCGCGGCCTAACGAGAGACGGCAATGAACCTCAACGCGCTGGGCTATGTCGGCATCCGCAGCAAGAAATCTCGATGATTGGATAGCTTACGGCACCCGCTTTCTCGGCATGCAGCTCGTGGACCAGAGCCGCGGCACGCTCGCTTTGCGCATGGACGATCGCAAGCAGCGCGTGATCGTGCATCGTGACGAGGATGAGGGCCCGTCGTTCTACGGCTGGGAAGTCGCCGATGCCGCGGCACTCGATGCGCTCGCCGCGCATCTGGAAAAGTCAGGCGTGAAAATCGCGCGCGGCTCGCACGCGCTCGCCGACGAGCGGCGGGTGAAGGATCTGATCGTGTTCGCCGATCCGATCGGCAACCGGCTGGAAGTGTTTCACGGCGCCGAGGTCGCCACCGAGCCGTTCAAGCCGGGCCGCTCGATCTCCGGTTTCCGTACCGGCGTGCTCGGCATGGGCCATGCCGTCCTCACCGCGGAGCGGCTCGAAGAGGTGCTGCCGTTCTACACCGAGATTCTCAATTTCAAGCCGACCGATTATCTGCTCAAACCGTTCAAGGCCTATTTCTTTCACATCAATCCGCGCCACCACTCGCTTGCCTTCATCGACACCGGCAAGAACGGCATCCATCACCTGATGTTCGAGTGCTGCTATCTCGACGACGTCGGCCAGGCCTACGACCTCGCGCTGCGCAAGCCGGAGATGATCGGCACCACGCTCGGCCGCCACGCCAACGATCAGGTCACCTCGTTCTATTCCTATTCGCCGTCGCAGTTTCTTGTGGAGTATGGCTGGGGCGGCCGCTCGATCGAGACCGCGAACTGGACGCCGCATGAGCGCACCGAGGGTCCAAGTCTCTGGGGCCACGACCGCATGTGGCTGACGCCGGAGAAACGCGAAGAGGCGCGCGCGATCCGCATCGGCGTCGCCGAAGCCGCCGGCCGCGCGCCGCTCAACGTCATGGACGGAAATTATCTGCGCGCCGCCGATGTCTGCCCGTGGTGGAACGCCAACGTAGCGGCGCGCAAGACCGGCTAGTCAAGACGGCTTGGGACAGCGCCTACCAGCCGTCCGGCTTGCAACGGACCGGTGATGACGGGTTGCGCGGATCGCATTGGTTGTAATCGCCACCCGGCGCGTTGGCGAAGATGACTCTGGCGCCATAGCTTTGGCTGTCGCTGCGGTCATAGAGCGGGGTACCGTTCGGCGTCCACGCTGCCGCCGTCGCGGCGATCACGAAACTCGCGGCCATGAGGGTTCTCTTGGCTGCTCCCTTGGCAATCCGCTTCGCAGCACGCTTGATCGCTGCGCCGCTCAACATCGCTTCATTCATCGTCCGTCTCCATCATTGCATCACGCCATTACGCAGCGTGCGCGGGCGCGTGAGGTATCCGGCACTGCCGCCGATCGCGCGTCCCGGCTGAATGCAGCTATGGTGAGAGCAGCGCGGGCGCTACGCGCGCGCCAATCGCATTTTCGCGATTGCGCGGTGATCGCCGGTCCGCCCTGAGCACGGCTTTCGCTAAATTGCGATAATCATTACACTCAATACTTTGGACGTAGAATTCGGATACAGTGTTTGGATCACGCCGAAACCAGGAGAGCGTTGCCATGGATCACGAAGCCGAAGAGTCTCTGGATCAAGCCGACGCGGCGATCCTCAATGCCGACATCGACGACGTGGCGATCGAAATCGCGGCCTCGGGTATCGGCACGATTCCGACCGCGTCGGTGAATATGGTGCCGCCGAACTGCTGCGTGCAGCGGCCGGCGCGCAAGGCGGAGTAGCGGGGCAGGGCGGATCTAGCGCGAGGCGCGGCGCATGGCGCTCCAGGTGCCGTAGCACTGGTTGCCGGCGGTGCTCCAACGGCCGTAGCCGCTGGCGCCGCGCAGCCGGCCGTAGCCGGTCGCGGTGCCCATCCCTTTGCTGACGGTCACGACGATCGCGCCGCTGCCCACCACGGCGCCGGAAACCTGATAGCTGAAATCATTTTCGGCTTGTCTGACTTGGCCGCCGACGATGCGCGCCGGATAACGATAGGCGGCGTCGCAGGGGCCGAATTTGGTGCGGATCATGACGCTCCACAGCCCATCGTAGCTGTGAGATCTGGCATAGACATGATGTTTCTTTGCCGCCGCATGCGACGGCGTCGCCGCGATCGCCGCCAGCGCACACGCCATTGCCGCCGCCGAGACAATTCCTCCCAGTCTGCTCATTTCGTCGCTCCCGGTTGTGTCACGTCGCTTGCTTGAGGCCTGCCGTTTGCTTGCGATTTGGCGTTGCTGTTCGCATCCGTTGCCGGCGGGCCGGGGTAGGGCGGCGGCGCATCGGCGAACGCGGCGGCGCCCTTGCCCTGCGCAAAACCGACGTCGAACAACGCCTGCATGTATTTCGGGTCGAACGGCCCGCGGCTCGGGGCGTGGAAATCCGCCGGGATCGTGGCGACGTCAAAGCCAATTCGCGAATTCCTGGCCGCGACAAAGGTACGGTCGAGCATCAGCCGAAGGTCGACCTTGACCGCCATGCCCACCGTCTGCGCCAAAATCGCCGGCGTCGAGCGGTCGACGACGGCAAAGTCCGGCTGCAAGCCGCTGTTGACCACGATGTAGAGTTGGCTTGCCGGAATGTGCTCGGTGCTCGTGCCCGCCAGCATCGCCGCCGGCGCGACAAAGAACTGGCCGCCGACGCCGCCGTCGACATGCATTTCGGCAAAGCGCTTGCCGTTGCCTTCGACGTCGATCTCTACCGGCGGAAAGGCGCCGGGAATGCTGCCCGAGGCCAGCAGTACGCGGCGGAACAGGTCGAGTGCGGCGGCGCCGTCGGCCTTGTCGCCCGCATGCGCGGCAATGGCGCCCATATTCCAGACCACCGAGCGCTCGGCATCGAGATCGGTGGTGACGATGAACAGCCGCCGCCCGGCCTGATAGGCGGCGGCGATATCGGCCAGCAATTGCGGCGTGATTTGTTTGGCGATCAGATCCTTCAGCGGCCAGGAATCGAGGAAGCTCTCGCCGGTCGAGCCGACTTCGAAAACATCGGCCGAAGTGATCTTGGTGTAGGCGTCCTTCAAGGCCGCGTCGTATTTCGGGCCGGCGAAGGCGAACGGCGCCATCAGCGCGCCGGTGGAGACGCCGGTGACGACGGAATAATCCGGCCGGTTGCCGGCGGCGCTCAAGCCGTTGAGGAGACCCGCGCCGAAAGCCCCGTCGGCGCCGCCGGTCGAGAGGATGAGCCATGGTCCAGGCTGCGCCGGCAGCGCCTTGTCGAAGTCGGAGACCGAAATCCGCCCAAAACCGCGCGTCCGGCATGCCCGGAATGGCGGCCACCGCGTCGTCGGCGGCGGTAAACGGCGTGCGCGGCGGAAATTTGGACTGCTGTGCGGCGGGGCCGGGCGCCGCACTGGGTGCTTTGTTGGGCGGCTTCTTGACGCGGCGATAGGCCTGACGGTGCGCGCTCTGCGCCTGCGCGGCGGTCACGGCGAGCGGGTGCGGCATCGGCATAAGACACGCTGCGACCAAAATGGCCGCAACGGCGCAGGTAGCGATGGTCCAGCGCGCGGGAGGGTTCATTATGAGCTTAGTCTTTCAATAGCGGCCGCAGGTTCGGCCCGGTTTGCATATTTCTCCGCAAAACCTTGCTGCAAACAAGACAAGCTTTGCGGCACATAGGCAGAAGGGTTTCCCGACCGCAATCGCGCCGACTGGGAGGGTGCCCCTTGCCCACAATTTTCATCCGGCATCGGCATTCCGTCTCAAAAGCGTCAATTCCCACAAAACTGTTACGATGCTGCGACGTATCCGCTCATGCCGCCGCATGATCGATCAAGCGTGCCGATCGGCGACAAAATGAGCGCCTTCAATGAGGATGGCCGCGGCCGCCCCGAACGGGGCGAGCGAAGCCTCGGCTTCGGCGACGAGTTCACGCAGTCGTGCCTTGGCGCCGTCGACGCCCAATACGCTGACGAAGGTCGCCTTGCCGGCGGCGGCGTCCTTGCCGGTCTGTTTGCCGAGGAGAGCCGGATCGCCTTCGATATCCAGAAGATCGTCGGCGATCTGGAAGGCTTCCCCGACTGCCGCGCCGTAACGCGTCAGCGCCGTGCGTTGCGCCGCGTCGGCCGCGGCGAGAATGCCGCCGGCCTCGCAGCCGAAACGAAGGAGCGCGCCGGTCTTCATCGCCTGCAACAGGCGCACATCGCCTGAGCCGTGTTTCTGCGCGCCGAAGCGGCCTTCCGCAGCGAGGTCGAGCATTTGGCCGCCGGCCATGCCGCCAAGCCCCGCGGCGCGGGCCAGGGCGCCGACCAGCTCGCTGCGGACCGCCGGGTTGGCATGGGTCTGTGGCCGCGACAGGATGTCGAAGGCGAAGGTGAGAAGCCCGTCGCCGGCGAGGATCGCGGTCGCCTCGTCGAATTTGCGGTGCGCGGTGGGCCGGCCGCGCCGCAATTCGTCATTGTCCATCGACGGCAGGTCATCGTGCACCAGCGAGTAGCAATGCACGCATTCCAGCGCCGCGCCGGCCATCAGCGCATTGGCCCGCGGCACAGCGAACAAGTTCGCCGATTCCACCACCAGGAACGGCCGGAAGCGCTTACCGCCGCCGAGGCTCGCATAGCGCATGGCCTCGAGAAGCCGCACCGGGCGGCCTAATTCGCCGGCGGCCGCCGTGGCGGCAAGGAGCCGATCGAGGAGCGCCTCGGTATCGGCCGCGACCGCATCGAGGCGCGCCAGAAAAGGGCTGTTTTTGGCATCCATCGCGTTATCTGCCTGGCTTTCGCTTGCGAAACCTCCCCCGCCAGCAAGGTGGACGGGGAAGCGGGCTCCTATATCAGGTCCTACATTTAACGGATAAGGGGCTAAGGCATAAAATGGGCAGGTAAACCCGCCGGAAACCGGCTCTATGCTCGCCCAAAGGAGAATGTGTGGCGGACGACCTTATAGCGTCAATAGTGCTGGCGATCTGGTTCTATCTCATCGCCGCGCGCGGCGGCTTCTGGCGGGCGGCCGAGCGCGATGACGAGATCGTCGCGCCGCTCGCCATGTGGCCCGCGGTGATGGCGGTCATTCCCGCGCGCGACGAGGCCGAAGGCATCGGCCAGACCGTCACCTCGCTGTTGCGGCAGGATTATCCGGGCGAACTCAGCGTGATCGTGGTCGACGATCAGAGCCGAGACGCCACCGCGGACGTGGCGCGCGGCGCGGCGACCCTGATCGGGGCCGGCGAGCGGTTGACCGTGCTCCCTGGCGGACCGCTGCCGGCCGGCTGGACCGGCAAGCTCTGGGCGCTGCAGCAGGGCGTGGCCTTCGCCGTGACCGGCGCGGCGCCGGTCTACCTGCTGTTGACCGACGCCGACATCGTCTGTGCCGAGGACGCAGTGGCCAATCTCGTGGCGCGGGCGCAGGCGCACGGCCTGGTACTGACCTCGCTGATGGCGAAACTGCGCTGCAAGAGCTTTGCCGAGCGCATGTTCGTGCCGGCCTTCATCTTCTTTTTCCAGATGCTCTATCCCTTCGCCTGGGTCAATGATCCGCGGCGCTCGACCGCCGCCGCGGCCGGCGGCTGCATGCTGGTGCGCCGCGATGCGCTGCAACAGGCGGGCGGCATCGCCGCGATCCGCGGCGCCTTGATCGACGATTGCGCGCTGGCCAAACTGCTCAACCGCGACGGCCCGATCTCGCTCGCGCTGACCGAGCGCGTGCACAGCATCCGCGCTTATCCTGCGGTCGCCGATATCCGCCGCATGGTGTCGCGCTCGGCCTATGCGCAGCTCAATTATTCGCCGCTGCTGCTTGGCGCCACCATCGCCGGCATGGCATTGACTTATCTCGCCCCGGTCGGGCTTGCGCTGTTTGCCGGCGGAGTGCCGCAATTCATCGGCCTCTTCGCCTGGCTGCTGATGGCTTTCGCATTCCGCCGACGCTGCGCTTCTACCGCCGCTCGATCGCTGTGGGCGCCGCTCATTCCCGCGATCGCGGCGATCTATATGGCCTTTACCGTGGATTCCGCCTATCAGCATGCGCGCAAGCGCGGCGGCATGTGGAAGGGCCGCGTGCAAGCTGATCTTTCGAAGAAGTCCGATATTCGGAAGCACGATGAACGACGCCAGCGATCTGCGGTCCGGCAAAGGCCATCGGGACGAGAATTTTCCCGTCGCGTCGTGGCTTATCCAGCCGCGCCATCGCGGGCCGATCCTGGCCTTCTACGAATTCGTGCGCACCGCCGACGACATCGCCGACCATGCGAGCCTGCCGCCCGACGAGAAGCTCCGCCTGCTCGATCGGCTCGAAGCCGGCCTGCTCGGCGCCAATGGCGACGATGCGGAGGCGGTGCGGCTGCGCGCGGTGCTCGCCGAGCGCGCCCTGTCGCCGAAGCATGCGCAGGATCTGCTCGCCGCGTTCAGGCGCGACGTCACCAAGCTGCGCTATCGCGACTGGGACGATCTCATGGCCTATTGCGCGCTGTCGGCCATGCCGGTCGGCCGCTTCGTGCTCGACGTGCACGGCGAAAGCCGCTCGGCCTGGCCGGCCTACGATGCCTTGTGCGCGGCGCTGCAGATCATCAACCATCTGCAGGACTGCGCGGACGGACTATCGCAATCTCGACCGCGTCTATATTCCGCTCGACGCGCTCGCCGCGAGCGGGGCGAGCGTCGAAGCGCTCGCCGCGCCGCGCGCCGCGCCGGAACTGCTCGACTGCCTGCACCGGCTCGCCGCGCGCACCGAGCGGCTCCTTGGCGACAGCGACGGTTTGCCGCGGCGATCGCCGATACGCGCCTCGGCCTCGAAGTCGCCGTCATCCATACCTTGGCGCAGCGGCTGACGCGCATGCTCGCGCTGCGCGATCCGCTGAGCGAGCGCGTGCATCTTGCGCAGCTCGCCGTTGCCGGCGGTACGCTCTTGGCGCGTGCTGCGCGGCGCTCGCGCAGCGCTTTGGCCGGCGTTGTCCAATCCACGACCCAGCCGCGGGGTGCTTAAAGTGAACACGGCCAGCCGGAACACGCCCAACCAAGCCGCCGAGCGCGCCCGCGGCAGCTCGTTCTACCTCGCCATGCGCATCATGCCGCGCGCGCAGCGCGAGGCGATGTTCGAGATCTATTCGTTCTGCCGCGCGCGTCGACGACATCGCCGACGAAGCCGGGCCGCGCGAGCGGCAGCAGCGCGGCAGCTCGAACGCTGGCGCGCCGACATCGCCGCGCTCTACGGCGGGCACGCCGCCGCCGCATCTGAGCGGGCTCGCGCGCGCCATGCGCGATTTCGATCTCGCCGCACGAGGATTTTCTCGCCGTCATCGACGGCATGGAGATGGACGTCATTGCCGACATCCGCGCGCCCGACTTCGCGACGCTCGATCTTTATTGCGACCGCGTCGCCTGCGCGGTCGGCCGGCTGTCGGTGCGCGTGTTCGGCATGGAACGCGAGCCAGGGCCTGGCGCTCGCCCATCATCTCGGCCGCGCGCTGCAGATGACCAATATCCTGCGCGACCTCGACGAGGATGCGACGCTCGGCCGGCTCTATCTGCCGCGCGAGGCGCTGCGCGACGCCGGCATCGCCGGCACCGATCCGGCGACCGTGCTGGCCAATCCGATGCTCGGCGAAGCCTGCGCGTCGATCGCCGAGCGCGCCGAGAGCGCACTTCGCCGAGGCCGACGCGATCATGGCGCAAAGCCCGCGCCGGGCGGTGCGCGCGCCGCGCATCATGGCGAGGCCTACCGCCACATGCTCGACCGGATGGTCGCGCGCGGCTTGGCGGCGCCGCGCGCGCCGGTGCGTCTGCCGCGCTGGCAAGATTATCTTGATCGTGCTGCGCAATCTGTTCTGACGCGATCTTGTGATGAGCCGCATCGTCCACATCATCGGCGCCGGGCTTGCCGGCCTCGCCGCCGGCGTGCGGCTCTGCCGGAGACGGCGAGCGAGGTCGTCGTGCACGAGGCGACCGCGTTCGCCGGCGGCCGCTGCCGCTCCTATCACGACGCCGCGCTCGGCATGATGATCGACAACGGCAATCATCTGTTGCTGTCCGGCAATCGCGCGGCGCTCGGCTATCTCGACGACGATCGGCGCCGCGGACCGCCTGGTCGGGCCGCGCTCGGCCGAGTTTCACATTCATCGATCTCGCGAGCAGAGCAGCGCTGGACCTTGCGCATCAACGACGGCCGCGTGCCGTGGTGGATTTTCGACCCCGCGCGCCGCGTGCCGGGCACCCGCGCGCGCGATTATCTGGCGCTGCTGCGCCTGTTGCGGCCGCCGCCCGGCAAGACCATCGGCGAGATCATCGACTGCCAAGGGCCGCTCTATCGACCGGCTGGTCGAGCCGCTCTTGCTCGCGGCGCTCAATATCGATCCGCCGCACGGCTCGGCGAAGCTTGCCGCCGCGGTGATCCGCGAAACGCTGGCCGCCGGCGGCCGCGCCTGCCGGCCGCTGTTCGCGCGCGACGGCTTGTGCGCGACATTCGTCGAGCCGGCGCTGGCGCTGCTGCAACGGCGCGGCGCGCAGGTCGGCTTGAGCATCAGCTTCGCACGCATCCGCTTCGGCGACGAACCGCGTCGACGCGCTCGATTTCGGCGGCGAGACGATCGCGCTTGCCGCGGACGACGCCGTCATCCTCGCGGTGCCGCCCTATGCCGCGGTTTCGCTGGTCCGCGACTTGACGGCGCCGGACGCGTTCCGCGCCATCGTCAACGCCCATTTCCGATCGACCCGCCGGCGGGCCAGCCGCCGATGACTCGGCATCATCAACGGCACGGCTGAATGGATTTTCGCCTTTCCCGGCCGGCTGTCGGTCACGATCAGCGCCGGCGATCGGCTGCTCGATACGCCGCGCGAGGAGCTCGCCAGGACGATCTGGCGCGAAGTCGCGAGGTGACCGGCATGGCGGCGGAATCGCCCACCGTTGCCGCCGTGGCAGATCGTGCGCGAACGGCGCGCGACTTTCGCCGCGACGCCGGAGCAGGATGCCAAGCGCCCAGGCGCGCAGACCGCGTGGCGCAATCTTGTTCTCGCCGGCGATTGGACCGCGACCGGCCTGCCGGCGACCATCGAAGGCGCGATCCGCTCCGGCAACCGCGCGGCCGAATTGATCGCGCAGCGCCGAGCACAAGGAGTTCATGAGCGACATCGATCTCGACAAGCCATCGATCTCGACTCCGCGACGCAGGCGCTGCTCGCCCAGCAGAAACCCGACGGGCATTGGGTGTTCGAGCTCGAAGCCGACGCCACCATTCCGGCGGAATATGTGCTGCTGCGGCACTATCTCGGCGAGCCGGTCGATGCCGCGCTCGAGCAAAAGATCGCCGTCTATCTGCGCCGCATCCAGGGCGCGCATGGCGGCTGGCCGCTGTTTCGCGACGGCGATTTCGACATCAGCGCGACGGTGAAGGCCTATTTCGCGCTGAAGATGATCGGCGACGCGCCGCAGGCGCCGCACATGCACCGCGCCCGCGAGGCGATCCGGCTGCGCGGCGGCGCCGAACGCGCCAACGTGTTCACCCGCATCCTGCTCGCGCTCTTCGGCTTCATGCCGTGGTGCGCCGTGCCGAAAATGCCGGTCGAGATCATGCTGCTGCCGAAATGGTTTCCGTTCCATCTCGACAAGATGTCGTACTGGAGCCGCACCGTCATCGTGCCGCTGCTGGTGCTGATGGCGAAGAAGCCGCGGGCGGTGAACGCCAAGGGCGTCACCGTCGACGAACTGTTTCTGGAGCCGCCGCAGTCGCTCGGCCCGGCGCCGAAGGCGCCGCAGCAGAAGGCGTCGTGGTTCTGGTTCTTCCGCGGCGTCGACAAGGTGTTGCGCGCGGCCGAGCCGTTGTTTCCCAAACGCACGCGGGCGCGCGCCATCGACCGCGCCGTCGCCTGGGTCGGCGAACGGCTCAACGGCGAGGACGGACTCGGCGCGATCTTTCCGGCGATGGCCAACAGCGTGATGATGTATGACGTGCTCGGCTATCCCGAGGATGACCCGCAGCGCGCCATCGCGCGCCGATCGATCGAGAAGCTTCTGGTCGTGCACGACGGCGAAGCCTATTGCCAGCCCTGCGTCTCGCCGATCTGGGATACCGGCCTTGCCTGCCACGCGCTGCTGGAGGCCGGCGGCGAACGTGTCGCGGCGGAGGTCAGGCACGGCCTCGATTGGCTGGTGCCGCAGCAGGTGCTCGACGTGCGGGGCGACTGGATCGCGCGGCGGCCCGACCTGCGGCCCGGCGGCTGGGCGTTCCAATATGCCAATCCGCATTATCCCGACGTCGACGACACCGCGGTCGTCGTCATGGCGATGGACCGCGTGCACGGAATGACGCCTCAGAGCTCGCCAGGCGCGGATTATCGCGCCGCGATCGAACGCGCGCGCGAATGGATCGTCGGCATGCAGAGCGAGAACGGCGCCTGGGGCGCGTTCGACGCCGACAACGAATATCTATTACCTCAACAACATCCCGTTCGCCGACCACGGCGCGCTGCTCGACCCGCCGACCGAGGACGTCACCGCGCGCTGCCTGTCGATGCTGGCGCAGTTCGGCGAGACGACGCAAAGCCCGGCGGTGACGCGCGCCATCGACTATCTGCGCAAGACGCAGCTCGCCGACGGCAGGTGGTACGGCCGCTGGGGCATGAATTACATCTACGGCACCTGGTCGGTGCTTTGCGCGCTCAACGCCGCGGGCATTGCGCGCGAGGCGCCGGAAATGCGCAAGGCGGCCGAGTGGCTCGTCGCGATCCAGAACGCGGACGGCGGCTGGGGCGAGGACGGGTCAAGCTACAAGCTCGACTACCGCGGCTACGAAAAAGCGCCATCACCGCCTCGCAGACCGCCTGGGCGCTGCTCGGGCTGATGGCCGCCGGCGAGGTCGATCATCCGGCCGTGGCGCGCGGCATCGAATATCTTGCCGAGCATCAGGGCGCCGACGGCTTCTGGGACGAAGAGCGCTACACCGCCACCGGTTTCCCGCGCGTGTTCTATCTGCGCTACCACGGCTATGCGAAATTCTTCCCGCTCTGGGCGCTGGCGCGCTACCGCAATCTCAAAAGCGGCAACGCGCGGGCGGTGGCGTGGGGGATGTGACGTGGCTTTGCGCTGAAACAGCCCGGTTTCGCAGGTTGTGAAGCCGCCGGCCGTAAGCACCTACGCCTATACCCTGACCTGCACTAGCGCCGATGGTAGCCACAGCGCGACCGGCACAGTCGATGTTACGGTGAACGAAGTCCCGCACCTGACGTACCCGCCGCCATGCGCTCCGCTCTGTATCAGACAAATTCTGGGGGCAGGCAGTTCAATCGCGTCATATGGCCAGCTTCCAACAAGTCAGTCCGGCGCGATGCTTCTGACGAGGTCAGGGACCGTGAACTCGGTAGAGGTAAGCCGTGAGGGCGATCGCAGCGTTACGATGATCACGGTGTCGCCGGATTCGACGGGGCGACGATGTTCAGATCGTCAAAGCCGACGTTGATCGGTCAACGTTCCTCGATCGTCTGCGCACCGGAGCGTTTGGCGCGGCGTCATGGACTAAGCTTGCGGCCGGCGATCCTGGCTCCAGACCGAATATTGTCGGTGTCGCCTTCCGTGGCGGAACGCTCAGCGGATTGCTCGTTGCCGGTAAACGCTGATGCTGCGCGACATTCGTGATCCGCGGTTGGCCTCGCTGGACGGTTCTCTGCCGACAAACCTGCACCGTCGTTATGGCCGGGTTTGCCCCGGCCATCCACGTTTTACGGCGACTCTGAAGACGTGGATGGCCGGCACGAGGCGGGCAGGATGGACGCAGATCGTGCCCAGCTTGCCGGCGCCTACGCCGCGCTGGCCGAGGTCTGCGCCGCTTTCGCCGCCTTCTCGCGCGCTTCGTTGGCGCGCATTTGCGACAGCGTGAGCTGCACGTTGCTGTCGAACACGTATTGCGCGGGACGCTGGTGTTCGAGCGAGCAAGTAGCCCGCATCAGCGTAGCGACATGCGGGATTCTGCGCGGCGGCAGACCCCGGAATCGCTTTCACTGATCCGGGCTACTTGCTAATTCTTCTCCAATTCATCTCGGCAGACTGCGTCCAGAATTGGCAGATCGACCTTGGCGAGCTTCCAAATCACATCGGGCGCGATGCGTTCGTAGTCGTGTCGCAGCACGCTTCCGATGCCTGCCACTTTGGCCCATGGAATTTCCGGGTGACGCGCTTTCAAATCGGCGCTCAGATGCCGACTTGCTTCCGAAATGATCAGCGCGCCGCGTTCGACCAGCCATTGGTGCTCCCAGTTAGCTTCGAATTTTTCCAA
The DNA here is from genome assembly GCA_963791925.1 of uncultured Alphaproteobacteria bacterium. Taxonomy (GTDB): domain Bacteria; phylum Pseudomonadota; class Alphaproteobacteria; order Rhizobiales; family Xanthobacteraceae; genus BOG-931. The sequence continues at coordinate 103,287 of CAWBUA010000002.1, forward strand.
GCTTAATGTGCCGACGATTGACCGTATGCGCTCGATGGCTTCGACAATGTCGGTCAAGCGCAGAACAAGCGAGCGATCTGCCATTTTAGAACACGCGCAGTGCGGATTCTTCGATCTTTTGCCGCAGAGCGGGATGCAGGCTGGCGCGCGTCATGATGTCGGTCCGTCGTCCCAAAATCTCCTGGGCGCGTTCCTTCACGTCCATCAATTCGTATAAGCCGAGGTTCCCTCGGGCATGATCGAAAAACAGATCAATATCCGAACCATCCCCGGCAGCGTCGCGGGCGACGGAGCCGAACAGGAAAAGATGCTCGACGCCGAGCTTCTTAAGCTCGGCCTCGTGTCGTTTCAGGACGCTTATGACACCCGCACGGTCCATCGCCCCCCCAAGTTACCTACGCCGCGCTGGCCGAAGTCTGGCTGGCGTCCTTGGCCGCAGTCTTGGCCGCTTCCTTCGCCGCTTTCTCGCGCGCCTCGTTGGCGCGCAGCTGCGACAGCGTGAGCTGCACGTTACTGTCGAAGACGTATTTCGCCGGGCGCTGGTGCTCGAGCGAGATTTCCGGCGCCATCGGGCCTTCGGTCTTGATGCCCTTCCAGGCGATCATCGCCGCCGCCAGCGGGTGGTCCATCATCGCCTGCGCCGCGGTCGCCTCGTAGCCGCAATGGGCCATGCAGTTGGCGCATTTTTCGTAGGCGCCGGTGCCGTAGGCGTCCCAGTCCGTGGTGTCCATCAATTCGGCGAAGGTCTTGGCGTAGCCTTCGCCGAGCAGATAACACGGCTTCTGCCAGCCGAAGATGTTGCGGGTCGGCATGCCCCACGGCGTGCAGTGGAATTCCTGATTGCCGGCGAGGAAGTCGAGAAACATGCCGGAATGGGTGAGGTTCCAGGTCTTGCCCTTGCCGAGCGCGAAGACCTTGCGGAACAGCTCCTTGGTCTTGCGCCGGTTGAGGAAGTGCTCCTGGTCGGGCGCGCGCTCATAGGCGTAGCCGGGCGAGATCGACACGCCGACGCCGAGCTCTTCGGTTAGGTCGAGGAATTTGGCGATGTCTTCGGCCGGATGGCCGTCATAGACGGTGCAGTTGACGTTGACGGCAAAGCCTTTGGCCTTGGCGGCCTTGATCGCGGACACGGCTTTCTCGTAGCCGCCGTCCATGCACACCGATTTGTCGTGATGCTCCTTGATGCCGTCGAGATGCACCGAGAAGAACAGATAGGGCGACGGCTCGAACAGATGCAGCTTCTTTTCCAGAAGCAGCGCATTGGTGCAGAGCGAGACGAATTTCTTGCGCGCAACGATGCCGCGCACGATTTCGCCGATCTCCTTGTGGATGAGCGGCTCGCCGCCGGGAATGGCGACCATCGGCGCGCCGCATTCGTCGACCGCGTCGAGGCACTCCTGCACCGACAGGCGCTTGTTGAGGATGGCGTCGGGGTAATCGATCTTGCCGCAGCCGAAGCAGGCGAGATTGCAGCGGAACAGCGGTTCCAGCATCAGCACCAGCGGATAGCGCTTGCGGCCGGCCAGACGCTGGCGCAGCACATAAGCGCCGACTTTTACCTTCTGTCGTAGAGATACACCCAAGGCTCGATTCCCGTTTTATGTGAGTGGGGCCGCCGCCGGCGGCCGTTCAATCGTCCGTTCGATCAGACTTTGGCCGTGACCCGGCCCGCGGTGGCGCCGTCGGTCAATTCCGGCGGCAGGCGGAACTCGATTGTCTCGTGGCGGCCGTGCAGCTGACTGACATCGACCGGGCCGAGGCGGCGCAACGCGCCGATGACGTCCTCCACCAACACTTCCGGCGCCGAAGCGCCGGCGGTGATGCCGACGGTCTTGGCGTCGTTGAACCACGCCGGATCGAGCTCGCTGCCGTCGGCGATCAGGTAGCTCGGCGTACCGGCCTCTTCGCCGATCTCGCGCAGCCGGTTGGAATTGGAGCTGTTCTTGGCGCCCACGACCAGGATAACGTCGACGAGATCGGAGAGTTCGCGCACTGCGGTCTGCCGGTTCTGCGTGGCGTAGCAGATGTCGCGGGTCTCGGGGCCGACAATATCGGTGAAGCGCTTATGCAGCGCCGCGATGATGCCGCGGGTGTCGTCGACCGACAGCGTGGTCTGGGTGACATAGGCGACCGGCGTGTCGACCGGGATGTCGAGCGCGGCGACGTCGCTCTCGGTCTGCACCAGGGTGACCGGCTCGGCGATCTGGCCCATCGTGCCCTCGACCTCCGGATGCCCGGCATGGCCGATGAGGATGAGACGGCGGCCCTGCCCGACATAGCGCTTGCCCTGATTGTGCACTTTGGTGACCAGCGGGCAGGTGGCGTTGAGGACCGGCAGATTGCGCGACGCGGCTTCTTCCTCGACGCTCTTGGCCACGCCATGGGCGCTGAAGATGGTGACGGCATTGGCGGGTACTTCGGAGAGATCCTCGACGAAACGCGCGCCCTTGGCTTTGAGGCTCTCCACCACGTGCTTGTTGTGCACGATTTCGTGACGCACATAGACCGGCGGGCCGAATTTCTGCAGCGCTCGCTCGACAATCTCGATGGCGCGCACCACTCCGGCGCAGAAGCCGCGGGGTTGAGCGAGTATCACTTTCATCAAGACCTCCCGGTCGATCGGCCGGCGTAAACGGTTAATCTGTGCGCTGCGGCCTTGCGTCGCAACAATGCGGCGGCCGCGGTTACTTGTCCCAGTCGCGCCAACTCTCGTGTTAGTTGGCCGCAAAGGCGCTGCGATCAAGCCCCGGATCCCTTGCTTTGGCTTGGTTCCGCCGCATCGGCCGAGGAATAACCCCCATAAACCGCCTCATTGAGCGGAATTGGGGTCGTTTGTCCAGCGGTCCTCGGCAGACCCCTCCCGGGCCATTGAACCGGGCTTGGCTTCCCGCCGTCCAAAGGCAACGCGGCTTTGTGCAACCGGTTCAGCGTCCTGCACGTTGGCGGGTGAATCGGCTGCAAAAGCGCCATTCCGGCCAACAGCGCCGTCCGGCGTATCGGCGAGGCAACGGGGGGTGTGTGAGGGTATCGAGGATAGGAAAATATCCAAGGTTTCATTTTTTGAGCCATTTCGGGCATCTAGGCCTTCCACGGCAATTCATCCGTCACCATTTCGCCTTTCTCTTGACGCCTCAAACCCGTCCGTCGATCCGCCGCTCCCGTTGACCATTCCGTTGCGCTGACCAGCCCATGAAAACGATCACCGCCCTCGTTGTCCGCGCAATCGATCTTTGCGCGCAATATGCATGGCCGATGATCGCCGCAGGTGTCCTGCTCACCATCGTTTCGTCCTGGTACGCCGCCACCCATTTTGCGATGACGACGGACATCAATCAGCTTATTTCGCCGAACATTCCGTGGCGGGAGCGCGAGGCCGCCTTGGAAAAGGCGTTCCCGCAATTCGAGACCATTGTCGCGGTGGTCGACGCGCCGACGCCGGAACTGGCCGACGAAGCGACCGGCGCGCTGGTGGCGCGGCTGTCGCAGCAGAAAGAGCTGTTCCAGTCGATCGTGCAATTGAAGGGCGGCAGCTTCTTCGCGCAGAACGGCTTTTTGTTCGAGAAGACCGCGGATCTGGCGCCGCAATTGAAGGCGCTTACCCAGGCGCAACGCCTGATTCAGGTGCTGGCCGGCGACCCGTCGCTGCGCGGCGTCATTCAAGCGCTGCAGTTCGGGCTCCTTGGCGTGCAGGGCGGCCAGATCACGCTCGACAACATGACCTGGCCGATGACGCTCGCCGCCAATACCATCGAAAAGGTCAATGCCGGAGAACCGGCAAGCTTTTCCTGGCGGGAACTGGTCCAAGGCCGTGCGTCCGCACCCGATGATCTATTGCGCTTTTTACAGATCCGCGCCTCGCTCAACTATTCCGAACTGGAACCCGGCAAGCATGCCACGGATGCGATCCGCCAAGCCGGCAAGGACCTCGATCTTGCGTCCAAATATCAGGCGCGCCTGCGCCTGACCGGCCCGGTGCCGATGGCGGACGAGGAATTCGCCACCATCAAGGAGAATGCCGCGCTCAACGCCACGGTGACGATCGCCGTGGTGCTCGTCATCCTGTGGCTGGCGCTGCGCTGGGCGCGCATCATTTTCGCGGTCTTCGCCTGCCTCGTCGTCGGACTGTCCCTCACCGCCGCGGTCGGCCTGCTGATGGTCGGCACGCTCAATCTGATATCTGTCTATTTCGCCGTGCTGTTTGTCGGCCTCGGCGTCGATTTCGGCCTGCAATTTTCCGTTCGCTATCGGGCGGAACGGCACGAGACCGACAATCTGCGCGAGGCGCTGCTGCAGGCGGGCCGCCGTGCCGGCGCGCCCTTGACGCTCGCGGCTCTGGCGACGGCCGCCGGCTTCCTGTCGTTCCTGCCGACCGTCTACAAAGGCGTCTCCGAGCTCGGTCTGATCGCCGGCATCGGCATGCTGATCGCGTTCGCTACCAGCATTACGCTGTTGCCGGCGTTGCTGACCGTGCTCAAGCCGCCGAGCGAGCCGGCGCAGCTCGGTTACAAGGTGCTGGCTCCGGTCGATCGGTTTCTCGCCCGGCATCGCATACCGATCCTGATCATCACCCTTGCCGTCGTCGCCGCCGGCTTGCCGCTATTGTATTGGCTGCGCTTCGATTTCAACCCGATCAATCTGCGCAGCCCCAAGACCGAGGCGGTCGCGACCTATCTTGCGCTCAAGAGCGACCCGGATTCCGGCGCCAACGACGTTCAGGTGCTGGAGCCGTCCTTGACGGCGGCGGATCAGGCCGCGGCCAAGCTGCGGGCCCTGCCGCAAGTGGCGCGTGTCGTCACCTTGTCGAGCTTCATTCCGAGCGACCAGCAGGAAAAATTGCCGCTGATCCAGGATGCGGCAAAGACGCTCGGTCCGGTGCTCAACCCCACCGCTTCCACCCCGCCGCCGACCGACGCGCAGAACATCAGCATGATGAATTCCACCATCGACTTTCTCAACCGGCTGGCGGGCAACGCCACCGGCTCGGGTGCGGTGGCGGCGCGCCGCCTCGCTGGCGCGATGGCGGCGCTCGCCAAAGCCGATCCGTCGGTGCGCCAGCGCGCCGAGACTGCGTTCGTGCAGCCGCTGCATACCGCGCTCGACGATCTGCGCAATCTGTTGAAGGCGCATGAGGTGACGCTCGATAATCTGCCGCCCGATCTGAAAAGCCAGTGGGCGACGCCGGACGGTCAGGCGCGCATCGACGTCGCGCCGGCCGGCAATTCCAACAACAACACGGTGCTGCAGAATTTCGCCCGCGCCGTGCAGGCGGTGGCGCCGAACGCGACCGAGGGACCGATTTCGATCCTGGAGGCGCGCCGCGTCGTGGTCGGCGCCTTCATCGAGGCCGGCGCCTGCGCGCTATTGTCGATCGGCGTGCTGTTGTGGATCACGCTGCGCCGCCTCGGCGACGTGCTGCTGACGCTGGTGCCGCTGCTGCTGGCCTGCGTCGTGACGCTCGAGATTTGCGTGTTGATCGATCTGCCGCTGAACTTCGCCAACATCATCGCCTTGCCGCTCCTGCTCGGCGTCGGCGTGGCGTTCAAGATCTATTACATCATGGCGTGGCGCGAGGGACAGACCAATCTGTTGCAATCGGTGCTGACCCGCGCCGTGACGTTTTCCGCCTGCACCACGGCGACGGCTTTCGGCAGCCTGTGGTTCTCGAGCCATCCCGGCACCTCGAGCATGGGCAAATTGCTGGCGATCTCGCTCCTTACCACAATGGCGGCGGCGGCCGTGTTCCAGCCGGTGCTGATGGGCAAGCCGCGCGAGCCGCAATCCGAAGGCTAGTTTCTTTTGCGCATGATCTTTCCCGAAAACCGGTATCCACTTTTCGGGATCAGGCTCGAGATCAGCGCCGCGCGGCGTTTTGCGGCGGCGCCATCATTTGCGAACGCCGTGCCGGCGGGTGCCGCGGCGCCACCAGATTGGGATTGACCGCCGGATTGGGATTAACCGACGGATCGAGCATGCTGTAGGCGGAGTCCGGCAGCCGCGTCCAATATTGGTTCTCGCCAAGGAGCTCGATCCCGATATAGCCGCGCACCACCAGCGTTTGGCCGTCGGGCGTCACCTTCATGGTGGCGTGATAGATCTTGCCGTCGCGCGGATCGAGAATCGTGCCGCCGCCATATTTGTCGGCGCTCTCCTGCTTCATACCGCGGATGATTTCGAGGCCGAGCCAGCGCTGATCGTGGCGATCGTCCTTGCACTGGTCGCACACGACATTTGGATCCTCGCCGGGCTTGAGGAACATTCTGGCGATGATGCCGTCGAAGACCCCGTCGTGATCGGTAATCAGGAACCAGCCGGTGGGCTGCTTGGTGTCGCTGTCGACGGCCTGCCAGAGTCCCACAGGGCTTGGGGCGCCGGCCGGCGCCATCGGGTCGGCGCTCACCGCGTGCGTTGCGGCGATGAGCGGCAGCAGCGCCGCCAAGGCTACAACAAATCTTCCTCGCATCGTCCGACCTCCCAACAGGTAATTCGATACTGTCCGCAACGTGACGCAGCCCCGTTTCGATTGCGGAAGCTCAATTAAGCTCATCGCCGACGCCACGCAATGGGCCCTCCGAAGGCCGATGACGGCGGGCGATTTGCGCCCTGTTGACATCGCCATGACACAATCGGGCAGGTCGGCAGAAACTCGATGCAAGACCGAGGAATTGCCGCGGCGTGCATCGCCGTGGCCGCTTCGCGGCTTGTCGTTATGCCGGCCATGCCGCTAGAATTCCTCTTTGGTCCGCGCACCACTGTCGCGCTGAGCATTTTAACGTGAGCGAGGCATCGTGAAGATCAAGGCGATCGAGCCAATCGCAGTCAGTCTGCCGATGAAGAAGCCGGTGCAGATGGCCGGCGAGACCGTGACGCGGGCGGATAACGTCCTCGTGCGCATCGAATCCGACGACGGCGTGGTCGGCTGGGGCGAAGCGGCTTCGGCGCCAACCATGACCGGGGAAACCGTCGCCAGCATGATGGCCGCGGTGGAGCTTTTGACGCCCGGCTTGCTCAAGCGTTCCGCCGACGATTTTGCCGGCGCGGCCGCGGCCATGGCGGCGCGGCTCTACGGCAATAGCGGCGCCAAAGCGGCGATCGAGATCGCGCTGCACGATCTGGTCGGCCGCGCCAGCGGCCGGCCGGTCTATTCGCTCTTCGGCGCGCGGCAAAGGAGCCGCATGCCGGTGCTCGCCGTGATCGGCAGCCTGGACCCCGCCGCCGACATGCGCGAAGCGCGCGAGCGGTTTGCCGCGGGCTACCGGGCCTTCAAGATCAAGGTAGGACTGCGTTCGGCGTCAGCCGACGCCGAACGCACGCGCGCCATTTGCGCAGCCCTCAAGGACATGGCCGAGCCGTGTCTCATCTCCGCCGACGCCAATCAGGGATTTGGCGTCGATGACGCCGTCCTTTATGTGCGCGCGCTCGGCGATTGCGGGCTCGATTTCTTCGAACAGCCGGTCGAGGCGCACGATCTCGACGGCATGGCGCGCGTCGCCGCGGCAAGCCGTGTGCCGATCGGCGCCGACGAGGGCCTGCATTCGCCCGACGACATCGTTCGGCATCACGAACGCAAGGCCGCGCGCGGCGGCAGCCTCAAGGCGATCAAGCTCGGCGGCCTCGCCGCGCTGTTCGAAGCGAGCCGGCTGTGCGACCGCCTCGGCATGAAGGTCAATATCTCCTGCAAGACCGGCGAATCGAGCGTCGCCTCGGCGGCGGCCGCGCATGTCGCCGCCGCGGTACCGGCGCTGGATTGGGGCCTGACCGTGACCAATCCCGGCCTTGCCGAGGACGTCGTTGTCGAGCCGCTTGCGGTGACGCACGGTCATGTCGAGGCGCCGGAACGTCCCGGCCTCGGCATCGAGGTCGACGAGCGCCGGGTGCGGCGCTGGCAGCAGGAATTCAACGTCCGGAAGGTGGCCTAGTGGTCCGATTCTAACATTTGCATCCCATTTCGGCGCGCTTTCGCGCGAATGAGAGCCTCAACCGCCTTTGGCGTCCTCTTCCGCTTCGTCTTCCTCCTCGTCGATCACGCGGGGGTCGTCGTCCTCGACCAGGCGCAGCGGATGTTCGTCTCCACCTGCGCGCTCGGCATTCTGGTCCCGCGCCTCCTCGATCTGACCCGCGATAAAGGCGGCAAGATCGTCGAAGGCTTCGCTGATCTCGGCGGCAGGGATGCCTTGATCCTGCGCGGCTTTCAGGCATTGCGCGGCCAACAGCTTTGCCTGTGAATCGTCGGCCGGCAGAGCCATCGGGCCGGCGCCGGCTGTCGGGAACCGCATCGCCACGATCTTGCCCTCAACCCAGGTCTCGACGAATTCGAGCGCGCGCTCACTCATGTAAATTCCTCTGCTTTCCCTCTATGCTGAGCGTAACATATCTGGGGCAGGAAAGCGTGCAGGCCAAGGAGCTGGGTATTGCCGTTGTCGGCGCGGGCCGCATCGGCACGCTGCGGGCGCGGCTCGCCGCCAAGCATCCGGCGGTGCGCTTTCTCGCGGTCTCCGACATCGACCCGGCGCACGCGCAAAAACTCGCCGCGCTTGCCGGCGCCGATTTTCATTCGGCCGACAACGACGCGGTGATCGCGCATCCGCAAGTGAATGCGGTGTTCGTCTCGACGCCCGAAGGCGAGCATGCCGCGCCGGTGTGCAAGGCGCTCGAACTCGGCAAGCCGGTGCTGGTCGAGAAACCGCTGGCGCTGTCGCTCAATGACGCCGAGGCGATCTTCAAGACGCTGCAGGCGACGTCCGGCATGCTGCGCGTCGGCTACAGCCGCCGCTTCAAGGAATGCTTTCTGCGCGCCAAGGAACAGATGCGGCTCGGCCGGCTCGGCAAAGTGAGCGGTGGACTGGCGCGCGTCTATAATTCGCGGGCGCAGACCTTCGCCATCCTCAAGCGCGACCCGCACGCGACGCCGGTGCTCGACGTGTTGACCTATTACGTCGATCTGATGTGCTGGCTCTTGGAGGGCAACCGGCCGGTCGAAGTGGTGGCGCGCGGGCAGTCCGGCATTTTCCGCGATGCCGGCTTTGGCGCCCACGACGTGACCTGGGCGATCGTCACCTTCGCCGACGGCGCCGTGGTCAATTTCGGCATCAGCTACGCGCTGCCCGCGAATTACCCGACGCAGGGCCAATCGGACCGCGTCGAACTTCTCGGCACCGAAGGCACCATGATCATCGACGACGATCACATGGAGCATCTGATCTTTTCGGAGAAAGGCATTCCGCACCCTTACGTGCCCGGCCATTCGGTGGAGATGGCGTTCCTCGGCAGCAATTCGGCGGGCGATTGGGCGATGGGGGATTTCTGGGGCCCGCTCGGCAACGAGACGCGCGCTTGGCTCGATTTTCTCGCCACCGGCCGGCCGAGCATCCACTGCACGCCGGACGAGGCCATGCTCAACCTGAAAACGACCTACGCCATCGAACGCGCCGCGGCGACCGGACAGGCGGTGCGGCTCGATGAGCGCAACAGCTAAGGGGGAAATCATGACACTTCCACGCCGAAACGTTCTCCGCCTGGCAGCCGGCGGCGCCGCGATTGCCGCGATGCCGCGGATCGCAGCAGCGGACGCCTATCCGGCGCGTCCCGTGCGCCTCGTCGTCGGCGGCACGCCGGGCAGCGCGCCCGACGTGATCGCGCGGCTCGTCGCGCAATGGCTGTCGGGGCGGCTCGGGCAGGCCGTTTTCGTCGAGAACAAGAACGGCGCCAGCGATAATCTCGCGACGCAAGCCGTGGTGGAGGCGGCGCCGGACGGTTACACCTTGCTGCTGGTGTCCGCCAGCAATGCGATCAACGCCACGCTGTTCGCCGATCTCAAGTTCAATTTCATCCGCGATATCGCCCCGATCGCCGGCGTCGTCACTTTCCCCATGGTGATCACGGTGAGCGCATCGTTTCCGGCGAAAACGTTTCCCGAGCTTTTGGCCGACGCCAAGGCGCATCCCGGAAAAATCAATATCGGCACGCCGCCGCTCGGCTCGCCGCAGCACGTCGCCGGCGAATTGCTCAAGATGATGAGCGGCGCCGACATCGTCTTCATCGCCTATCGCGGCGGCCCGGCGGCGATCAACGACGCACTGGGCGGACAAATTCAGGGCGTCGTCGGCACCGTCTTGTTGACGCTGCCGCAAATCAGGTCCGGCGGTTTACGCGCCTTGGCGGTGACCAGCACGATCCCGTCCGCATTGCTGCCGGAAATCCCGCCGGTCGATCAATTCGTGCCGGGTTTCGAGGCGGGACAATGGGTCGGCATCGGCGCGCCGAAGGGCACGCCGGTCGAGATTGTCGAGCGGCTCAACCGCGAGATCAATGCCGGATTGGCCGACGCCACGCTGAAAGCGCGGATTGCAGCACTCGGTGGCGTGCCGTTGCCCGGCTCGACGGCCGATTTCGGCAAATTCATCGCCGCCGAAACCAAGAAGTGGGGCGACGTCATCAAGTTCGCCAAGATCAAGCCGGAGTAAACGGACCGCTCAATTGTGGCAGCGACGCACGCCGCGAATCGCGCCGAGCATATTGTCTTAATTCCGGCTCAAATTGGCCGGACGCTAGGCCGGTCGGTGGCGTTCGGGGGTGTATGATGACTGTCGACGTTCGGATGGCGCTTTGCCGCCTTTCGCCTGAACTGATCCGATTCCGACAACGCTTTGCAGCCTTTCGCCAATCAACTCGCGTGATGCGCGGCTAGCCGCCGCCTCAGTAAAATGTTGCGTATAACGGTCTTACGGATCCGCATTTTTCTCGCCGTGCTGGGTTGCGCGATTTTGAGCGCTTCCCTATTCGATTGGGCGCAGAATTTGCGCGCCGCCGAGGCCGGCTATGCGTGGGTGAGGGCTTCGGCGCCGACCGCGCCTGGCGCCGAAACCGCCGAAATATGGCAGGTGCCGGCAAGCTGCGCGCGTCCGTTTTTTGTCAACGCCGCCCTGCAGGCGAAGCTCGCACTCGATAATCATTACGCCTTGGCCCCCGCGCCGGTTCGCGCCTGGCGCACGCGCCAAGCGGACGCAAGCCCTGACCCGGCAGCGCATGACAGCGGCCTCTACCGCCTCGTCGACAGCCGGCAAGAGGGCCGCGGGCGGAACCTGGCGCAGGAACGTGGCGCCATGCTGCACGTGCGCTACGCCGAATGGTACGCCGATCTCTTCAAGCTCGAGGTCCAGGCTCACGAATGGCAACGGCGATTGGCGGACCTTGCCGATCAAAGCGTGACGGTCAGCGAGGCCACGCGGAAAAGCTTCGGCGCCTATAGCGGCCGGGGCATTGCACGGGCCGCCGGCCAGGGCGATTTCGATCATTACCTGATCGTTCTGTTGGGGCTCGGTGGATTTTCCGACGATCAAGAGCAGGCGATCAGAGCCGATTGCGTCAAATTCACTCCGGTCGAAAAAATCTTCAAAAACGCGAATTACGTTGGCGAGATGTGGCGCTGGCCGGTCGATTACGCCGCCACGTTCTCTTTCGGCCTGGAGCTCTTGCTGATCGGCATCCTTTTTATTCCGATCGATCTCTGGATCGCCACCGGCGATGCGCGAGCGGTAAGGCGGCATGTCGCCGAGGCGGTCACGCGCTTCGCCACAAAGGTCGTCTTTCACGGACGCAAATTTGTCGCTCGTCTGTTGGAGGTCATTTTCAGTGTCCTTCGCGCGGTTGTCCTTGGTGCGCATGCGATCTTTACCGCGAAGATCAATTCCGGCCGGGCGGTCGCCCAGGTTCCCTTTGTGGCGAAACTTGCCGAGATCCGATTGCCCGAGATCCGATTGCCCGAGATCCGATTGCCCCGATCTCTGGCGTATATCGCGGATGGCACGATGCTGGGCAGGCTGATCGAATGGCTCAAGCGCACCGAGCGCGACGCGCCGGCCCCCTTGCGGCTCAATCATTTATTTGTCGAGAACGATTGACGGGCGCGACGCCGGCCGGGCAAGGCCGAAGCCATTGCCGCGCCCGCTTCGTTCCGGTGCCCCGAGAAACCGACCCGAAACCCGGGCACCGCTACAGCGGCCGATGGCGCCGCCGTGGGCTATAATTGACGATGCCGGGGGGAAGCGGCCACAGCAAAGACCCAATCCTGGAATCTCTGCGCCACGCCTGCTTTTTCTTTATCGCCGGCCTGTGGCATAGTATGCCGCGAAACCGGGGGCCGCGTTTCCTCTTCAGCTGATGGCAATAGCACCCGACCCGCTCAAACTCTCCTCGCCGCGCATCTTCCTGTTCCGGATGCTGCTGTTCGTCGCGCTGTTCGGCGTGATCGTGTTTCTGCTGCGCAAGCAGATCCAGGTCGCGTTCATGGCCAATCCGGCGCTCAACGCCCTCATCATTCTGGTGCTCGTCATCGGCGTCGTGCTGGCGTTCCGGCAGGTGCTGCGGCTCTATCCCGAAATCGGCTGGGTGAACCGGTTCCGCCGCGCCGATCCTGGCCTGGCGGTGAAGCGGCCGCCGGTGCTGCTGGCGCCGATGGCGGCCATCCTCGGCAGCCGCATGGGCCGCATGGCGATTTCCGCGCAAATGCTGCGCGGCATCCTCGAATTCGATCGCCACCCGCCTCGACGAGGCGCGTGACATTTCGCGCTACATGACGGGTTTGCTGGTGTTTCTCGGGCTCCTCGGCACGTTCTGGGGCCTGATCCAGACCGTGGGGTCGGTCGGCGGCGTCATCCAGGGGTTGAAGGCGACCGGCGACGCCGCCTCGATGTTCAATTCCTTGCGCGAGGGCCTTGCCGCGCCCTTGAGCGGCATGGGCATTTCGTTCTCGTCGTCCCTGTTCGGGCTTGCCGGCTCGCTGGTGCTCGGATTTCTCGATCTGCAGTCTAGCCAGGCGCAGAACCGGTTCTACACCGAGCTCGAAGACTGGCTCTCCACCGCGGTGTACGACCAGGCCGCGGAGCCGGCCGCCGGCGGCGTCGGTGAAATGCGCAATGCGATCGAGCGCCTGCGCACCGCGGTCAATGAAGCCGGCGGCAACAAGGCCGCCACCGCGGCGATGGCCGAGCTGGCCCAGGCGATCCAAGGCCTGGTGAACCAGATGCGGACCGAGCAGCAGGCCATCCGCGATTGGGTCGAAAGCCGAGCCGAGCAGCAAGCCGAGCAGCATGGCGAGATCAAGCGGCTGTTGGAGATGATCGCGCGCGAGGACGTCAATTCATGAACGCGGCCTTAATTCATGAACGCGGTCTTGCCGGCACCGCGCATTCGGTCGGGCGAAGCTGCAAACAATGGGCGGCCGCCTGTGCTCGGGTGCAGGCGGGGCGCGGCGACAGATAGAGAGTAAGGCGCATGGCGCTGGCACGGACGCGCCGCGGCGAAAGCGGCATGAATTACTGGCCCGGCTTCGTCGACGCGTTGTCGACGCTGATTTTGAGCATCATTTTTCTGCTCAGCGTCTTTGTCGTGGTTCAGTTCTATCTGCAGCAGGAAGTGCAGGGCAAGAACGCGGCGCTGCAGCGGCTCAATGCGCAGATCGCCGGGCTTGCCGAGCAATTGTCGATGGCGAAGTCCGACAAGGCCGATCTGGAAAACCAGCTTGCCGGCCTGCAGGCATCGCTTGCCGGCGCGCAGAGCGACCGCGATAAATTCCAGGCGTTGTACCGCGGCGCGGCCACCGACGCGGCGGCGGCGCAAGGCAAAGTGAAAGAGCTGTCCGGCGCGCTTGCCGGTGCGCAGAGCGACCGCGACAAATATCAGGCGCTTTATCAGGGCGCCGCGGCCAATTCGACGGCGGCGCAGGGCAAGGTCAAGGAACTGTCCGGCGCGCTTGCCGGTGCGCAGGGCGACCGCGACAAATATCAGGCGCTTTATCAGGGCGCCGCAGCCGATTCGACGGCGGCGCAAGGCAAGGCCACGGCGCTGTCCGGCGCGTTGCAAGGCGAAAAGGATGTTTCCGCCAAAGCGCTGGCCCAGGTCGAGACGTTGAACGAACAGCTCGCGGCGCTGCGCCAGCAGCTCGCGGCGCTCAACACCGCGCTTGGCACCTCCGAGAAAAAGGACGCGCAATCGCAGCAGAAAATCACCGACCTCGGCCAGCGGCTCAATCTCGCGCTGGCGAAGGACGTCCAGGAGCTTTCCGCCTACCGCTCGGATTTCTTCGGCAAGTTGCGCGCGATCCTCGGCAACCGGCCCGACATCCGCATCGTCGGCGACCGCTTCGTCCTGCAATCGGAGATCTTCTTCGATACCAGCAGGGCCGACCTCAAGCCCGAGGGCCGTGCCGAGCTCGACAAAGTGGCGGGCGCCATCGTCGCACTGGAAGGTCAGATTCCGCCCGACCTCGCCTGGGTGTTGCGGGTGGACGGCCACACCGACGTGCGGCCGATCTCCGGCGGCCAGTTCAAGTCGAACTGGGATTTGTCGGCGGCGCGCGCCATCGCGGTGGTGCAATATCTCGTCGACAAGGGCGTCGAGCCGGACCGGCTGGTCGCCGCCGCGTTCGGCCAATACGATCCGATCGATCCGGGCGCCACCGAGGACGCCTACCGCCGCAACCGCCGCATCGAGTTCAAGCTCACCGAACGCTGATTGCATTTTTCCGGTCGGAGCTTGCGCCCTTCGCAACGCTCGCCTGCGTTGCGGCCGATTGACGGCGGCGCAAGCGGGAGCGCTATTGGGGCCGAGCGCATGGCGCAGTAAGTTGCCGGCGTTGCATTACTCCGGCGAGGCATGATGGACGAAAGAACGCGGCCGCAGCAGACCGGCTACCGCTTCATCGGCAAGCCGATGCCGCGCAAGGAGGATGCGCGGCTCGTCACTGGCCGCGGCCGCTTCACCGACGATTTCAGCCTCGACGGCCAGGCTTATGCGGCAATGGTGCGCTCGCCTTACCCGCACGCGCGCATTCTCGCGATCGATACGGAGCCGGCCAAGGCGATGCCGGGCGTGCTCGGCGTGTTCACCGGCGCCGATTGCGCGGCGGACAATCTCAAGCCCATTCCGCACGATCCGCTGCCGAAGACCAAATTCGACATGAAGCTCGTCGCGCCCGGCGGCGGCGCGGTCTTCATCGGGCCGCATTTGCTGTTGCCCGCCGACAAAGCGCGGCACGTCGGCGAGGCGGTCGCCATGGTGGTTGCCGGGACCAAGGCGCAAGCGATGGACGCGGCCGAAGCGGTCGCGGTGCGTTACGAGGAACTGCCGTTCGTGCTGCAGGCGGAAGACGCCATGCGGGCCGGCGCGCCGGCGGTTTGGGACGAGGTGCCCGACAATGTGCCGGTCGATACGCGGTTCGGCGATGCCGAGGCGACCGACCGTGCCTTCGGTCAGGCGGCGCATATCGTGCAACGGAAATTTCACGTCGGCCGCGTCACCGGCGTGCCGATGGAGCCGCGCGCCGCGCTCGCGCATTATGATGCCGCGAGCGGCCGCTATACGCTCCATGCCGGGTCGGGTGGCGCGGTGCGCCAGAAGAACGAGCTCGCCGCGGTGCTCGGTGTCACGCCGGAGCGGCTGCACGTTCTTTCGTACGACGTCGGCGGCAATTTCGGCACCCGCAACCGCGTCTTCGTCGAGTTCGGCCTGGTGCTGTGGGCGTCGCAGAAGCTCGGCCGGCCGGTGAAATACACCGCGACGCGCTCGGAAGCGTTCTTGAGCGACTATCAGGGCCGCGATCTCGTCACCGAGGTGGCGCTGGCGCTCGACGCCGACGGCCGCTTTCTCGCCATGCGCGCGACCAATATCTCTAATGTCGGCGCGCGCTGCGTGTCGCTGTCGCCGCTGAGCAAGGGCGCCGGGCTCATTCCGGGCTCCTATGCCATCCCCGTGGCGAGCCTGCGCGCGGTCGCCGTCTATACCAACACCATGCCGACCCAGGCCTATCGCAGCTCCGGCCGGCCGGAAGTGACTTATGCCATCGAACGGCTGGTCGATGCCGCCGCGGAGGAGCTTGGCATCGATCGCGTCGAACTGCGACGCAGGAATCTGGTGCGGCCGGAAGCCATGCCGTACCGCAATGCCGTCGGCATGCTCTACGATTCCGGCCGTTACGAAGAGAACATGGATTGGGCGATGCAGGTCGCCGGCTGGGAAGGCTTTGCGGCGCGCCGCCGCGAGGCGAAAAAGCGCGGCAAGCTGCTTGGCCTCGGCCTTGCCAATTACGTCGAGTCCTCGATCGGCGCGCCGCGCGAACAGGCACGTATCAAAGTGCGGCCGCAGGATTCTTCAGGTCCAGCTCGGGTCGATGTGATCATTGGCACGCAGCCGGCCGGCCAGGGCCATGAAACGAGCTTTGCGCAAGTCGTGTCCGATTTATTGTCGGTGCCGGCCGAAAGCGTGCGCATCATCATGGGCGACACCGACGTGGTGAAGGCCGGCGGCGGCACCCATTCCGGGCGCTCCATGCGTCACGCCGCGACGGTGTTTTCCAAGGCCGCCGTCGATCTGATCGACAAGGGCAAGCAGATCGCCGCCGCCGTGCTCGATACGCCGGTTGAGAATATCACCTATGACGACGGCCGCTTCGGTGCGCGCGACACCAACCGCAGCTTCGATTTTCTCGAACTGGCGCGCGAGGCCGCGCAGCACCGATTGCCGGAAGCGCTCAAGGACGGCCTCGCGGTCGTGACCGACAACGAGATGCACGAGCCGGTGTTTCCCAACGGCACCGCGATCTGCGAAGTGGAGATCGATCCCGACACCGGCGCCATGGCCATCACGCGCTACGCCTCGGTCGACGACGTCGGCCGCTGCATCAATCCGCTCATCGTCCACGGCCAGACCCACGGCGCGATCGCGCAGGGGGTCGGGCAGGCGATGTCGGAGCAGGTCTATCTCGATGCCGATTCCGGCCAGCCGCTGACCGGCTCGCTGATGGATTACGCCATGCCGCATGCCGACAGCCTGCCGGCATTCGACACCGAAATTGCCGAAGTGCTGTCGCCGACCAATCCGCTCGGCATCAAGGCCGGCGGCGAAGGCGGCACCACCGCGGCGCTGGCCGCGGTCGTTTCCGCGGTGCTCGATGCGCTGCGTCTGCTCGGCGTGCGCGACATCGCCATGCCGGTCACGCCCTATGCGGTCTGGACCGCGATCCGGAAGGCCAGAGCCGGTCGCGGCTGACGGCGCCCCAAGCGATCACCGCCGCCGTGCGGTCGGTCCCATCTGTCGCGACCGCCTCATCCTTGACGAGGCGCGCGCGGCGAATGACTGTACGGTCCAACGACGGCCAGGCTCAGGGAGAAACGAACCCATGGCGAACAAGATCATCATCAGCTGCGCGATCACCGGCTCGATCCATACGCCGACCATGTCGGACGCGCTGCCGATCACGCCCGATCAGATCGCCACCCAGGCGATCGACGCCGCCAAGGCCGGCGCCGCCATTCTGCATCTGCACGCGCGCGACCCCAAGGACGGCCGGCCGTCGTCCGAGGCTTCCGTGTTCATGCAATTCCTGCCGCGCATCAAGCAGGCGACCGACGCGGTGGTGAACATCACCACCGGCGGCGCCGTGACCATGACGGTCGACCAGCGCATCTCGGCCGCCAATACGCTGGCGCCGGAAATGTGCTCGATGAACATGGGCTCGATGAATTTCGCGCTCTATCCGATGGCGAAGCGCTACAAGACCTGGAAATACGACTGGGAGGAAAGCTATCTCACCAACTCCGACGGCTATATCTTTCCCAACACGTTCCGCGACATCGAGAAGGTCTACAAGACGCTCGGCGAAGGCCACGGCGTGAAATTCGAGCACGAGTGCTACGACACCGGGCACCTCTACAATCTCGCGCATCTGGTCGATCGCGGCATGTTCAAGCCGCCGATTTTCCTGCAGCTCATCTTCGGCATTCTCGGCGGCATCGGCGCCGACCTCGACAATCTGTTCTTCATGAAGCGAGCGGCGGACCGGCTGTTCGGCAAGGACTATCTATGGTCGGTGCTCGCCGGCGGCCGCCATCAGATGAATTTCTGCACCGCCGCCGCCATGATCGGCGGCAACGTGCGGGTCGGCCTCGAGGACTCGCTTTATATCGGCCCCGGCAAGCTCGCCAAGAGCAACGCCGAGCAGGTGACCAAGATCCGGCGCATCGTCGAGGATCTCGGCTTCGAGATCGCCACGCCGACCGAGGCGCGGGCGATGCTGGGGCTCAAGGGCGGCGACCGGGTGAAGTTCTGACGAGGGGCCGCGTGTCAAGAGGCCTTATGAGATTTGAATCGGTTTTGCGCCGTCGATCGCGACGGCGAAAAACGGTCCCGAATTGCGAGCCCGCCGAGTCCGCAACGACGCACGAACGGCGGCCTTGACCCCCAAGGCGCGCCGACGCTAAATCCAGGCGACAACCCGGGCGGTTAGCTCAGCGGAAGAGCACTTCCTTGACATGGAAGGGGTCAGAGGTTCGATCCCTCTACCGCCCACCAGTCTTCGCTAAAGCTAATCCATTGAAACCGTGCCGCAAAATGCCAGCGGCAGTTTTCGCTCTGAGTGTCGCTCCAAGGTTCTCTTTCTCGGCTGGTCACACGTGTGTCACAGCGAGAGGGCCATGGCGACGATTCGGAAGCGCAAAGACAAGTGGCAAGTTCAAATCAGGCGGAAGGGAAGCGGAGCGGCCTCCAGATCGTTTCTCGCACTCAAGGATGCCGAAGCTTGGGCTCGGCACATGGAGGCGCGGGCCGACAGGGGCGATCTTCCTGCCCGTCCTGAGGCTCTTAGAGGGATCACGTTAGGGCAATTGGTCGAACGCTACAGGGACACCGTCACTCCCCGAAAGCGCACACATGGCATCGAGCGGCTCATCCTCAATGCGTTCCTGCGTCACTCCATCTGTCGGCGGCCTCTTACAGACGTTAGCACGGCCCATTTCGCCGCTTACCGCGACGAGCGCCTGAAATGCCTCAAGCCCGCGTCGGTTAAACGCGCCCTGGTCCCCATTCACAACCTGTACGAAATTGCCCGCACCGAATGGGATTTGCCAATCCGGGAGAACCCTCTTGGCAAGCTAAAGTTTGGCGACTGCGATCAGCGGCGGGAGCGACGGCTGAGGCCGGGAGAATTGGCGGCTTTGATCGAGGCCGCAAAGCAATCGCGCAACAAGCTCGTTCTGCCCATTATCACTCTCGCCTTGGAGACGGCCATGCGGCGGGGCGAAATGCTGGCTGTCAAAAAGCACCATATCGACTTTGGTAAGCGCACGTTGCTCATACCTGAGAGCAAGAACGGTCGCGCGCGCACGATCCCGTTGAGCATCCCCGCCATTAGGGTACTGAGCAAGCACTCAGTAACGGACGGGCAATTGTTTCCAATCACGGCAAATGCATTTCGGCTGGCATGGGAGCGGGTGAAACGGCGGGCGGGGATTGAGGACCTGCACTTTCACGACCTGCGCCATGAAGCGATAAGCCGGTTCTTTGAGAAGGGCCTATCCGTCCCTGAGATTGCGCTCATCAGCGGCCACCGCGACTTGCGGATGCTGTTGCGATACACGCACCCCATGAGCGAAGGGATTTTAAAGAAGTTTGATACCGCTTAGGATAATATTCCCATACGTTGCATGGGAACATGCAATCACCATGTATCCCGTAGCGTGCGGCGATGTTTTCCATCGTCCGTCGCTAACCCCACATCTAGGAGAAATTCGATCAGTGCCAGACGGCAATTTGCGTAGCCAACAAATCATTTCATCAAAGCCTGTCTATACCGTTTCAGAGTTCTGCCTCAAACATCGCATTTCGCGATCATTGCTCTACAAGCTGCTTCATCAAGGCAACGGTCCCCGCATTATGAAGGTGGGGAAGCGGACCCTTATTACAATTGAAGCTGCGCAGGCGTGGCGACAGAGCCAGGAGCAAACGGTCTGACATAAAGGAAAAGGCGATCCGATACCCCGAACCGCCTTTTGAATTTCCGACAGAAATAAGGATTTCAACAAGTGATAGCTAGTCATTCAACGGCTGGATCGCAATCCAGTCTCAAACGTAATCCAGTCCGTGACACTCACGATAACTTCAACATTGGCAAAATCCGACCAACCAAATCTGGCCTAATCTCACACCGAGCCTCAGAGATCGCGCCGAAGAACGTGGAATGGCTTTGGCCCGAGCGCATCGCACTTGGAAAGGTGACATTGATTGCGGGTGATCCGGGCTTGGGCAAATCTCAAATCTCCGCTGACATTGCTGCGCGAACATCAACCGGCGATCACTGGCCAAACAATGAAGGTAGAGCACCGCAAGGTAGCGTTATTATTCTAAACGCAGAAGATGACGAGGCTGATACCATCGTTCCGCGGTTGATGGCCGCGAGGGCGGATCGGATGAACATCTACGCCGTCAGCGCTGTTCGCGATCAGAAAGGCAACGGAAATCAGATATTCAATCTACAAACCGACGTTTCGGAACTGGAAGTACTGATCGAAGAACTGGGCGATGTTCGCCTCATTATCATCGACCCAATTTCAAGTTACCTGGGCACGAAACTCGACAGCCATGTTAACACTCAAGTGCGCGGTGCTTTGGCACCATTGATCGAAATGGCAGCGCGCCGAGGCATCGCAATCGTTGCGATCACTCACTCGCCTAAGGGTCAAGGCCTCAAGGCTATTCATAGTTTTGTTGGCAGCATTGCTTTTGCGGGCGCGGCACGATCAGGCTTCATTGTTGCGAAGGACCGGAATGATGACGCAACGCGGCTGTTTCTAAATGCCAAACAGAATGTTGCGCCGGACGACAAGGAGGGCCTGACATTTCGCATTGAGGGTTGCACAGTGACCGGCGAAAGCGGTGAGCAAATACAAAGCTCCCGCGTTGCGTGGACTGGCTACACGGACACTAAGGCCGATGACGCTGTCGGCGCATTTGAATACGAGCAACGCAAGGTCGATAAAGCCGAGGCATTTCTAAAAGACGCTTTGAAGTCAGGCCCGGTTCCTGTGAAGGAATTAGAGGCTCTCGCCACATCGGAAGGGATCGCGCCGCGCACCCTACGACGGGCAAAAGATAATCTTAATGTGCATCCGAAGAAGGACGGCCTGAAAGGGGGCTGGACATGGGGACTACCATCTTGACCGCGCGGAACCCCACGGCCCACAACATGGCCCTGATTTCCATATTGGCCATCTTCGGGAAATAAAGGGACTTCTTCGAACCTGTCTGGCCATCTTCGATTAAACCAGAAGTGGGCCAAATCCGAGGAAGGGCTGCTTCCTTCGGTCCTGGCCTGTCGTTGATTACAAGGATGCAAGGGTGCAATATTTGCACGTCTGCGACACTTCATGGATGCGAATGGTTCAACGCTAAAGAAAACCTAATTTGACGACTTGTGTGGGTCCGGAAACCTCGCCTGCTCCTGCCTCACCAGAGCCACAATGAAATTAGGGAAGCGCTCACACCAGACCCGATAGATTTCCTTGGCGGTTGCATGATCCGTGTACCAGCCATCGAATGTCGCGGCGTCATCAGCATCGGGAGATTGGGGGTACCGAACAATGCCCCATGTATCTTGGGCGCCTTCTGGCATTACCGCGCTCCTATTTCGATGTGCGATCCACTAATCTAACGACCATAGCGCAGTCTGCGCCGGTTAGTTACCCCTTTTCACGTGACGAGCGCTTAGGCGGCAGCTTCAAGAACGCAGCCGGTTCAGTCTTCAATGCGCGAGCCAGCTTACCAATCACCTTGAGGCTCGCATAGAACGCGCCCTTCTCAAGTTGGCTCAGGTAGCTGCGGCTCACCTCCGCCTCATAGGCCAAGTCGTCCTGCGATAGCCCTCGCTCGTTCCGCAGACGGCGGAGATTGGTGGCAAACACCTCTCGCAAATCCATGCGAGAAGGGAAGCGCTTACCTCAATATATCGCACCTCGATATATTGAACAAAATGGAAGGCTAGGCGAGAATATCAGGCGACTAGTTGGAGCGACCGCACCTTGAGCAACGCAGAGATGAACAGTCCAGAGCAGATCATCGAGGCGAAATACCTCAGTGTGTGTTCAGCATCTGAGGCTGTTGAGTGGTTGAGACAAAGGCGCGCAGGTATCGAAACAACGGGATGGAAGAATACGTGCTACGAGGAGGATACGCTTGAACGTCGAGGCGATCCCTACATTGACTTCGGCTTAGGCCGTTACGGAACATGTGCCAGCGTAGCAAGGCGGGTTTACTCGCGCGGTGATCTTGCTATCAGATGCACATTCTTAGCTCATTTTCCACACGGAGGATTTGATCGTTACGGCGGCAATGATTTTAAATTAGCGGATGAACCGCCTAGGCAGATCGATGAATTGAACGCTCTTGTTTGTAACGCATCACTAACCGACGATCTACTTAAAGACTGCTTTGAAAAACAGGGGGTATTCGGCGATCTGAATGAAAAGGAACATCAGGCCATTTTGATGCTGGTCAAAGACAATCCGCGACTGGCGAGACCCGATGACAGGTTGTACAGGTTAATGGATGGCTTTAAGCAGTACTCACACGATAGCGTTTTTAGCGCAGCTTGGGCCTTGGCGGAGAAAGTACCTAATACAATAAATTGGGCTGGGGTGCTCTACGGATTGTTGCGCAAATGTCCGCTCCCCTTCGACTTTGATCCCATTCCGATCTTGGAACGGTGGCACTTTGCCTCTGACGACCAAGAAGACGTTGGCTTCTATTTGCGCTCTCGTCTTGCGGATGTTCTTGAGGCCAACGACGCCCTACTAACAGCAAACGATGCCGCTTTGCGTGTATCGTTCTATGAACGATTTTTGCCAACTGAGTTCCCCGACTGGTCGGGCTTCGCAAAGGCCGACAGCAAATACTTTTTGGAAGGTGCATTAAGTAATAAGCATCTTTGGCGGAAGGCTAAGTTTCGGAACGCCCTTGAAGATTTGTGTCGGGACCATCCGGACGAGCAATCACACGCTATTACAATGATTGATAGGTTTCGTTTATTGGAAGATAGGATGCATTCCGAGCGTCCAGAGTGGTTCAAAGAAGAAAGGCAAAGCTGGGATCATCGCTAATCCTTGTCACAACGCTCCCGCAACGCATGATCGACCGCCTTCGGACCACACCCATGTCCCTCATTACCATTCTGGTTGTCGTACTCCTGTTCCTGTTACTCGCGGGCACCTTTGCCCGCTTCTGTAAACGGTTACTGCGCACAGAGATCGGCGAGGTTTTAATGGAACTCGCACTGGGCCTAGTGCGTATTCCGACGAAGTCGGCCGGGGATTCCAAGCGAAGGCGGCCGCCCATTCCGATTGAAGCCGGCCGGGGATTCCGATGAACCCGGCCACCTCTTAAGGCGTGCTCTCGTGTCGGCATGGTTATCAGTTCAGTTGGCATGCTCGGCGTCAAGCTTCTGACGCTTGGCTTCGGCTTTTCGCAGGCTCTCGCCCTTGAGCGTGAGCCGGTGAGCGTTGTGCACCAGGCGATCGAGAATGGCATCGGCCAGGGTCGGATCACCGATGATCTCGTGCCAATGTTCGACCGGAAGCTGGCTGGTTACCATGGTAGAGCCGCGGCCGTGGCGATCCTCCATGATCTCCAAGAGGTCGCGCCGCTGCTCGGCGGTCATGGGAGCAAGTCCCCAATCGTCGAGGATGAGAAGTTCGACGCGCGCCAGGCTCTTGAGGAGCCGAGCGTGATGGCCGTCGCCGCGTGCAAGCGCGAGTGCATCGAACAGCCGCGGTAGGCGTTGATAGAAGACCGAGCGGTTGTCCCGACAGGCCTTATGGCCGAGCGCACAGGCAATCCAACTCTTGCCGACGCCGGTGGGACCGACGATGAGCAGGTTCTGATGTCGCGCGATCCACTCGCCGGCGACGAGCTTTTGGAACAGCAGCTTGTCGAGCCCACGTGGCGCCTTCATGTCGATATCCTCGACGACGGCATTTTGCCTGAGGCTTGCGAAGCGCAAGCGGCTGATCAGCCGTTTGTTCTCGCGTTCGGTCGCTTCGCGGTCGACGAGCAGAGCAAGCCGCTCCTCGAAGGCCAACGTCGCGATGTCGGGCTGTCGTTGCTGTTCGTCGAGCGCCTTGGCCATGCCGGTGAGCCCGAGCGTAACGAGGCGGCCGTGGGTGGGATGTGTCAACATCGTCTCTCCTTTGCTTAGTGGTAGTAGCCGGTGCCGCGGATGTTGCGGTGTTGGATTGGTGGTCCGTCCGGCGGCTTCTCATTGGCGTAGGCACGATCGAGCCCATGCTGCAGGATCGATTTGATCGAGCCGTAGGTGGTGGCGCCGATGTCGTTGCCGCGGCGGCAGGCGGCCTCGATGCGCGCCGAGCCGTAACTACGGGCGAGCCGCAGGATGCCGAGACAGGCGCGGAAGCCCTGCTCGGGATGCGGCTTGGCCGTCATGATCGCCTCGACGAGGGCGATGGTGGCCGGGCCGATTGTGGCCGCTTCCCGCCTCATCCTGGCCGGCGTCCACTCGGCGTAGCGCCGGTGCGCGCTCGGCATATGTTCAGGAATCGTCGTGTGCCGGCGGGGCGAGTGCGAACGAGCATGGCTCGCCACTCGGACGCCTTTGTGCAGAATCTCGATCGTGGTGTCGGTGATACGCGCTTCAAGTTGCTCGCGGATCAGCCGCGAGGGCACGGAGTAATAGTGATCGGCGATCTCGACGTGGTAGTCGGGCGCGACCCGGCACTTCTTCCATTCGGCATATTGGTAGGGCGCCGACGGAAGGGTTTTGAGCGCCGGCCGATCGATCTCTGCGAACAGCTCGTCGCGGCTGACGCCGAGCTTGCGCATGATCTTGGCATTGAGGTCGGCGACAGTCTCGCGGATCGCGGCATTGAGCTCATGAAGCGAGAAGAAGCGGCGGTTGCGCAGCCTGGCCAGCACAAACCGCTGCACAATTTGCACCGCCACTTCGACCTTGGCCTTGTCGCGCGGCCGCCGCGGACGCGCGGGAAGGATCGCGGTGTCGTAGTGCTCAGCCAGCTCCTGGTAGGTGCGGTTGATCCCAGGCTCATAGCGGCAAACCGCAGTGACGCCGGCCTTGAGATTGTCGCAAACCACCGCCTTCGGCACGCCGCCGATCGCGCGAAAGGCGTTGACGTGCGCCCCAATCCAGTCGGCGAGCCCTTCCGACCAGCGCGCCTCCGCGTAAGTGTAGTTGGACGCTCCCAGCACCGCGACGAAGATATGGGCGTGCCGCTCGGCGCCGCTGGCGGCGTCGAACACCGGCATCGTGTCGCCGGCAAAGTCGACGAACAGCTTCTCAGCGGCGCCATGCGTCTGCCGCATGGTCGGCGAGATGGTCTGGCGCCACTCCCCGTAAAGATCGCAAAACCGGCTATACCCGTAACCGTCACCGTGCTCGGCCCGGTATTCCTCCCACAGCAACAGCAGCGTCACGGCGCGCCGCTTCAGTTCCTTGTGGACATGGGACCAATCGGGCAGCGGCCGTGTCGGCTTCTCGTCGAACGTCGGCAACGTGAACAGCCGCCGTTCCAGCTCGGCATCGTCCACTCCCTCGGGCACCGGCCAGGTGATGCCGCTGACGGCGGCGCGCTGCAGATATTCGCCAACCGTCGACCGGCTGACCCCGATCGTCACCGCGATCTGCCGCTCGCTCACGCCAAGGGCGTGCCGCAATCTCAGAACCTCTCGAACCTTCCGCATCGGCGCTCTCTCGGCGGGCATCGGACCTCCCCTTGCATGGCCGCAAAGGGCGCCTCGTCCGCGATTCGATCGCCGACAGCGAGAGCTTCAGTCCGGCCTCACCAGGGTGGCCGGCTTCAATCGGAATGGGTGGCCGACTTCCGTCGGAACCGGTGGCCGGATTGCGTCGGAATCACTGGCCGCTTTGCGTCGGATTACGCAGGGCCTAGCTTTAATCGGCCTTGTGTTCGTGCTTTATCGGTAGGTGCACAGCGCTTTTTTGTCCCCGGCTCTAGCGCGGGGGGTCTAGGTCCCAAAAGGCCCGGAAACCCGGAACAACCTACCCTTTCACCATGCTCATTCCCGGGCCATCGTGCACGGTTGCGCTGCCTAGATTGCAACCCATCAAACGACATTTGCATTTTTTGCATTCTAGCCCGTGGCCAACTCCGGGTGCCGAAAGGGCACGGTTTGGGCCATGGCGGGACAAGCTCGATCAATTGCTGGTGTCGAACGAAGGGAATGCCAATTGGCCATTTTTTTATTTTTGAAGCTTTGGCCAAAACGATGGGACCCATACGCCAACGTAAGGGGACCCTAGGGCCTGGGGGGAAAGCAATCTGAGAGCGGCTCGCCTTCCGGCCCCCGGTCACACCCTGGTCACAACGGTCACACGAAATCTGGCATTTCGGCAGTAATTGAAAAAAGCCGCTGACTGGTGTACTCTGCGCAAGCAGTTGAGATTGTAGGACTTCGGAGCTTGCTCCGGGTTAGCTCAGCGGAAGAGCACTTCCTTGACATGGAAGGGGTCAGAGGTTCGATCCCTCTACCGCCCACCATCTTCCGCTCGCGCGGCGACGGTTACATCCCTTCCGCCTTTTTGCGCTTGTTGCACTCGCTCCAATATTGCGGCCACTTTTGACCGGCCGGGATTTTTCCGGCCGCCTTGGCGGCCTTCCACTCGGCGCCGCAGGCACGCTCGCGCGTGACCATCGCCTGACGTCCGGCCGATACGGGCTTTTTGCCAGGTTCGGCGGCGGTCTTGGGAGCGGCGGGAGCTGCCGGAACGGGCGCGGCGGCGGCCGGGGCCGCTGCCGGTGCGGCAGTTGCCTCGGCGCCGCATTGCGCCTTGCGGAAGTCATTCCACTTCATGCCGTTGAGCGTGCCGGCAGCCTTGGCCGCCTTATATTTGGCGCTGCATTCCGCCATCGAGAGGGCATGCGCGGGAGACGGCGCCGCCGCATTCGCGAGTGCCGCGAGGATAATTCCAGATGCGATCAAGAGAGTCGTCTTCATGGAGGCAATCCTTTGTGCCGGGAGCAGTGATGGATCGGGCGCTCCGCGTTGGGTGATTTTCAGCTTACGAACCGGTGGCATCCGTCACACATTTCTTGGTGAAGCTCGTCTTCGCCGCCCCGGATAGCTTCTTCTGTGCGGCTTGCGCGTTGCAACTCTTCTGCGCGTCGGAGCTGCATTTTTTCATGAAGCTCGTCAGCGCGGCCCCTGCGAGTTTCTTGCCCGCCGCCTGGTCCTTGCAGGAATCCGCCATCGCTGCGGTCGTGAAGCAAAGCGAAACGAGAACGACTGCGAAAGCCTTCATTGTTTCCTCCTGTTCAAGTCCGTTGACTCAAAGACGCGGCCGAAGTGCGCATCTCATGCAGCCGACTTCAAGGTTCCGTTCGGCGATGCCTTGTCGACGATCTCGGGCAGATATTTCGCCAGCGCCGACAGGGTCTGGTCGACCGGCAGGCCGAGATGGCGGGCGAAATCCTGCACTTGGGTATTGCCGAGAACCGCCTTGAGCTGATCTTCGGTGACCGGCAGATTTTGGCCGTTGCCGAGCCAGGACTGAACCTGCGGACCGAGGCCGCCTTTCTCCAGGGCCGACACCAAGCCCGGCAGGTCGTGGTACTGCGTTTGCGCCAGCACGGTATTGAGCAACACCGGTAACGCTTCGCTTTCCAACGCGCCTTTAAGACTGTCGAATAATCCCATGATCGCCCTCCATGCGGGGTCAAAACGCTACGCTGGCGCCGTGTCATTAAGACGACCGAAGCTTAGTTGAAGAGTAGGCGCGGTGCTAGGCCGATTTGCGCAGGAATAAGCCGCAACCTGCAATCGCCGCCAGCAGCAGCGAGATCAGCGCGTTGTAGCCGGCGAGCGAAATGCCAAGGAAGCGCCATGCCGCCTGATCGCAGCGCACGACATGGATCGATTGCAATTGATTTAAAAGCGAGCCGCCGGCGCGCAGATCGGTCAGCGGCCCGGTGCAGTCGGTCGGTCCCGCCCACCAATGCCACTCGACGCCGGCGTGATAGCCGCCGAGCGCGGCATTGCATAGGGCCGCAATCGCGATGACGGCAAAGCCGACCGTGAGCAGCTTGGCCGGCGCCCGCACTAGCGCCGCAATGGCGAGCAGCAGCGAAAGCGGAATGACGATGTGATAGGGGATGCGCTCCTCAAGGCAGAGCGGGCAGGGCGGCAGGCCGACCACGAGCTGGAAATACCAGGCGCCGCCGAGCGTCGCGGCGGAGATGACGAAGATCGCCAGGGCCGCCGTGACGGCGGGCTCGGCCGCCAGCCGATCGATCCAGCTCCGCTTGGCCATTCGTCCTCGGGCCTTTCCGCCGTGCCCGTTCCGGGCCAATTCCCAGACGCAATTTGCCGATCCTGAAGGCGGAAGCAAGGCCGGTGCCCCGGGCTGTCATCCGCTCGTCCCCGCGAAAGCGGGGACCCAGAGAGTTATCCGGGAAAATTCCGCGGCCCATCTGGATTCCCGCTTGCGCGGGAATGAGCGGTTGTCGGCCGGCGTGCCAGCATGGACGGAGGCGCGCGCCGACGATATACCAAACCCGATGCCCGTGTGGCGGAACTGGTAGACGCACACAACTCAAAATCGTGCGCCGCAAGGCATGGGGGTTCGATTCCCTCCACGGGCACCAACCTTCGCTCGCGAAGCGAAGCGAAGGTTGCCCGCCGTAGCCTTGGCGAAGGCGGGCAGCAAGCCGCCGCGAGCTTCGGTTGGCAGACCAACCTTCGCTCGCGAAGCGAAGCGAAGGTTGCCCGCCGTAGCCTTGGCGAAGGCGGGCAGCAAGCCGCCGCGAGCTTCGGTTGGCAGACCAACCTTCGCTCGCGACGTGGAGCGAAGGTTGCCCGCCGTAGCCTTGGCGAAGGCGGGCAGCAAGCCGTCGCGAACTACGGCTGGCAAGCCAGCTCGCAAACTTCTACAAAGCGCCCCATGAAATTCGCCCACTTCTCCCACATCTGGGCCAAGCCCGGCATGACGCCGCATCAGCGCTATGAGCAATTGTGGCGCGAGCTTGAGGCCTGCGACGAACTCGGCTTCGATTATTCGTTCTGCGTCGAGCATCATTTCCGGCCCGACGAAAGCTGGATGTCGTCGCCGTCGCTTTATGCGGTCGGCGCCGGCGCGCGGACCAGGCGGCTTCGCATCGGGCCGATGGGCTATATCGTGCCGCTCTATCATCCGCTCCGCCTGGCCGAAGAGATCGCCATCGTCGATCAGATGCTCGGCGGCCGCATGGAGCTTGGGCTCGTGCCCGGCATCAATGCCGACTATTTCCGTCCCTTCGGGCTCGATTACAGCCAGCGCAAATCGCCGACGCTGGAGTTCGTCGACTACCTGCGCGCGGCGTTCGGCGAGGCGCAGCCGTTCTCGTTCCACGGCCATGACTTCCATACCGATGACGCGCTGATTTCGGTGCAGCCAGTGCAGCACCCGCATCCGCCGTTGTGGATGATGAGCCGCGATCCGCAGACGCTCGAATTCTGCGCCACGAACGCTATCAATCCCGGCTACTTTTTGGTCTATCCGCGCGCCGACGCGGCGCCGCGCTACCGCAAATTCTTGGCCGATTGGCAGGCGACGGGGCGGGCGCAAAAACCGAACATCGCCCATTGCACCGTGGTCTATGTCGATGAGACCGACGACAAGGCGATCGACACCGCGCTGTTCCGCGCGAGCCGCGCTTACGAAGGTTTTCTCAAGCCGCCGCAGCCGGGCGAGACTTTCGAAGAGCGCGCCAAAGAGCACGCCAAAATGTTCGTCGGCCGCGGCGAGCCCGGCGCCTCGGAGATTATGCAGCATCTGTTCGATGGCGATTATCTCTACAAGAACGATCTCGTCTTCATCGGCTCGCCGCAAACCGTCGCCGCCAAAATCCGCGCCGCCGCCGAAGCGGGCGTGTTCAATGTCTTTATGGGCGAGTTCAATTTTGCCGATCTGCCGGAGGATGCGCTGCTGCGCTCGATCCGGCTGTTCGGCGAGAAAGTGATCCCGGCGCTGCGGGGATTTGAGCCGTATTAGAACTCCCTCTCCCCGCACGCGGGGAGAGGGTTGGGGTGAGGGGGCCTCTCCGCTGGGCGCGGAATTGTGGGGCTCAGAATCGTGGAGAGGCCCCCTCACCCTCGCTTCGCTCGACCTCTCCCCGCACGCGGGGAGAGGTAAATCACTGCGCCTTGGCCAGTTCCGGATGCGCCGCGAGCCGCGCTTTGTTGAGCGCATAGATCAGGAAAGCCACCACCGCGCCGACGGCGAACGGCAGCGCCGACCAGACATAAAGCTGCTGGACCGGCAGCCCGACGAACAGCGCGCCGAGGAACGGACCGGCAATGGCGCCGAGCCGGCCGATGCCGAGCTGCCAGCCGGAGCCGTTGGCGCGCAGCATGGTCGGGTAGATCATGGCGCCGGCGACATTGATGCCGGACTGGATGCCGAGCACCAGCGCGCCGGCAAAGAACGTCGCCGTCAAGAGCGCGGCGGTCGAGGTCAATCCGGCAAAACCGATCGAGGCGACGATCGGCACCGCGATCACGAACATGATGGCGATGGCGAAGAAGCGGTGCCGCTGCAGCCACCAACAGAGCGTCAGCGCCCCGACCGTGCCGCCGACCTGCAGAGCGGCGCCCGACAGCGCCGCGACCTGCGGCGTCGCATGCGCGGCGCCCATCAGCGTCGGCGTCCAGCTGATGAGGAAGAAGTAGCCCATCAGATTGAGTGCGAACATCAGCCAGGTCAGCGGCGTGATCAAAGCGAGCCCGTTGCCGAACAGATAGATCGGATTCGAGCTCGGCGACTGCTGTTCGTCTTCGATGACGTAGCGCGCATTGGGCGGGATCTTGAAGTCGGGCCGGATCGCCGCGATCAGCGCTTCCATCTTCGGCCGCTGACTCTCGTGCAGCGTCATGAATTTGATCGATTCCGGCAGGCTGAAGATACCGGCGAGCGCCAGCACGATCGGCACGATGCCGCCGATCTCGAACAGGATCTGCCAGCCGTGCGCCGGCACGAGACCCGCGCCGACAAAGCCGGCGAGCGCGCCGCCGAGCGGCACCAGGCCGACGGCGACGATCGCCAAGGTCGCGCGCAGATGGCGCGGCGCCGAATTCGGCGTTGATGGCGACGAGGTTCGGAATGACGCCGCCGATGCCGAGACCGGCGAAGAAGCGCAGCCAGGACAGCTGCGTCAGATCGGTGGAATAGGCCGCGACATAAGTGAGCACGCCGAACAGGATGTTCGACAAGATGAGCGCGGTCTTGCGGCCGTAGCGGTCGCCGACCCAGCCGAAAATCTGCGAGCCGAACAATACGCCGATATTGCTGGCGGAGAGCACCAGACCGAGCGCCTTGGGCGGGATGTGCCATTCGGCGATCAAATGCGGGGCGGCAAAGGCGATGGCGCCGATGTCGTAGCCGTCGATCATCGCCAACAGGACGGACCAGACGATCAGCTTGATCTGAAACGAGCCCAGCCCGTATTCGTCCAAAAACTGCGAAACCTGAACCTTTGCCTCGCCGGCCATCGCTTCCCCCGGAGTGTTCTTGTCGCGGCGCATGTCCGCCGTTCCGCGCAAGCTAAGGCAGCGGCGCGGCGAAGGAAAGCGGCATTCGCGCATGGCGTTGGCGCGGCGCACCCGGATGAGACGGGCGCGCCCCGAGTAGCGGTGGGCCTTTGCCCGCCGGAACACAACTGCGCCATGCGGCGTTTTCGATCGGGGTGAAACGTCACGCGATGGCAGCCAATCTCGAAGATTACGCTTTGATCGGCGACTGCGAGGCGGCCGCATTGGTCGGACGCGGCGGCGCGATCGACTGGCTGTGCTGGCCGCGTTTCGACAGGAGACCGCGGAGGCTTCCCCGTTAGCGTAGCAGGCCGCCACGCGGGCGCGGCAGCGCATGTTTCGCCTGGCGATAGGGCAGCGCGCTCAGCAGCAAGCCAAGCGACAGCCCGACAACGCCGCTCGCCACGGCGGGCGCCAGCCGGGCCAGCGGACCTTGCACCGCGACGACGCTGTCCGCCGCTTCATTGCTGAAGCGGCCCCGGGTGCGGTGGAGCGCGGCAACCGGTTTCATCAGATTGTCCGCGCGTTCCGACGCGACGGGCGTCTTCGTCTCCTGCGCGCCATAGGCGTTCTTGGCAAGGTAGCGGTCGAGAAACGCCGGCAGCACCATGCCGCCGAGGATGGCTTTGAGCGTGCTCAGGCCCAGCCAATATTCACGCTTGGGATCGAGCGCGGCGCGGAAGATCACCTCGGCGATGGCTTCGGGCTGCACCACCGGCGCGACCGGACGCGGCTGCCGCGGCATATGGGTGCGCGCCCAGTCGAATTGCGGCGTGTTCACCGCCGGCAGCTCGACGATGGTCAGCGCCACCTTGCTGTTGGCATGAATGAGCTCGGCGCGCAGCAAATCGGTGAAGCCGCGGATGGCATATTTGGCGCCGCAATAGGCCGCCTGCAGCGGGATGCCGCGATAGGCGAGCGCCGAGCCGACCTGCACGACGGTGCCGCGGTTGCGCGGCCGCATGTGGCGCAGCGCCGCCATGGTGCCGTGGACGAAGCCCAAGTAAGTCACCTCGGTGACGCGGCGGAATTCTTGCGCCGTGATCGCCCAGACCGGGCCGAACACCGTCACCATGGCGTCGTTGATCCAGATATCGATGCCGCCGCGTTCGGCGGCGATCGCATCGGCCGCCGCGAACACCGCATCGGCGTCGGCGACGTCGAGCGGCATCACCATGGCGGTGCCGCCGAGGCGCTCCACCTCGGCGCGGACGTCTTCCAGCGCTTCGCGGTCACGCGCAATCAGCGCCAGATTGGCGCCGGCACGGGCAAAGCGCAGCGCGGTGGCGCGGCCGACGCCGGCGGATGCGCCGGTGACGACCACGGTGGATTGCGACAAATTCCTTGATGTGTTCCTTGATGTGCGGGCCATGTTGCGCTCCCGTTCGGTCAACGGACTGCTGCGGCTATCGGTTCCGCCCGCCCGGTGCGACTTTCCTACGCCCGCAAGAACCAATAAGGTCGCAGCAACAGGGTGGAAATAGGCGAAGCGAAAATCGCGGAAGGGTGGATCACTATGGAAATGAGCGTATCGGTCGCGCCGCAGCAACAGACGCCGGCAAACGAGCCTCAGCCGAGCCAAACGCGCCCCAATTCCAGCGGGCTCGACGAATGGCTGGCGAAGATCGAGGCCATGGGCGAACTCAAACGCATCAGTGCCGAAGTCGATCCCGACCTCGAAGCCGCCACCATCACCTATCTGGCGTCGAACGAAAAAGGCCCGGCGCTGTTGTTCGAGAACATCAAGGGCCATCCCGGGCACCGCGCGCTCTACAACATGATCGGCTGCAATCTGTCGCGCTTCTGCCTGATGATCGGCGAGGAGCCGGTGGATCATCCGCTGCAAGCGGTGCAGGCGCTGCAGCGCAAGATGGGCCGTACCATGAAAGCCAAGGAGGTGCCGGCCGAGACCGCGATCTGCAACCAGAACATCGAGACCGGCGAGGCGGTCGACATCCGCAAATTCCCGGCGCAGCGCATGTGGCCGCTCGACGGCGGGCTTTATCTCGGCACCGGCGACGCGGTGGTGACGCAATGCCCGGAGACCGGCCGCGTCAATGTCGGCACCTACCGCATGATGATCAAAGGACCGCGCGAGATCGGCATCTATACGTCGCCCGGCAAGGATGCGACGCTCGACCGCGAGAAATGGTGGAAGATGGGCAAACCGATGCCGATCGCCGCGGCCTACGGCATCGATCCGCTGCTGTTTCTGGTGGCGGCGACGAGCTTTCCCAAGACCGAATGCGAATACGATTATTACGGCGGCATCAATGGTGCGCCGATCGACGTGTTCAAGAGCGATCTGACCGGCCTGCCGCTGCCGGCGCGCGCCGAGATCATCATCGAGGGCTTTGTCTATCCGGACGAGACGTTCGCCGAAGGCCCGTTCGGCGAATTCACCGGCTATTACGGACGGCCGACCGGCGCGACGCCCTATATGCGCGTCGAGAAAGTCCGTTTCCGCAACAATCCGACTTTGACTTGTGCGCTGATGGCGGACGGCCCGGCCAACGAATGCGGCCTGTTCTGGGCGGCGCTGCGCTCGGCGGCGATCTGGTCGGACCTGCAAAAGCTCGGCATTCCCGGCATCCAAGGCGTGTGGTCGATCCCGGAAGCGGCGGGCTGGGGCATCACCGTCGTTTCCATCAAGCAGATGTATGCCGGCCACGCGCCGCAGGTCATGGCGCTCGCCGCGCAGTGCACCGGCGGCGCCTATTTCGGCAAGTATGTGATCGTGGTCGACGACGACGTCGATCCGAGCAATATCCATCAGGTGCTGTGGGCGATGGCGACGCGGTCGCGGCCGGCGCAATCGATCGACATCTTGCGCGAGACCTGGAGCACCTTCCTCGACCCGAGCCTCAATCCGCCGGAAATCCGTCCCTGGGGCTCCAAGGCGCTGATCAATGCCTGCATGGACTACCGGCAGATCAAGACTTTCTCCAAGCGCACCAAATTGTCGAAGCCGATGTACGAGCAGGTCGCGGCGCGCTGGAACGAGCTTGGCTTTGCCGGCAAGCCGATGGAAGTGTCGGTGTTCGAGGACGCGGCGCCGGGCACGCGCGTCGACTGACGTCAAACGGCGCGCCGACTGTTGGGTGCCCTGTCCGCGAATGCGCCGCGGTTCTTCATATTGCCGAAGACGCGCCGCAGGCAGCGCTTCAACACCAGAAGCTCCTCGCGCGATAGCCCGGCGATGGCGTCTGCCTCGTATTGACGGGCCAGCGGGATGAGGCGAGCGACGAGCGCATTGCCTTTCCCGGAAAGCTTGACGGCGACCTCGCGATTGCTGCTCGCCGAGCGGCCGCGCGTCACTAGGCCCGCGCCAACGAGCCGCGACACCAGCCGCGACAAGGTCGAGGTATCGATGCTGGTGAAACCGGCAAGATCGATTTGACGCAGGCTGCCTTGGGCAGCGAGCGCGGCGAGGACGCGCCACATCGCGATGCTCAAGCTGTGCTCGGCCAGTACTTCGCCGCCGAACTGCTCGGCAATGATGGTGCCGACCCGGTTGACGAGGTAGGGCAGGTAGTCGTCGAGCTCGAGCCGGGAGGGAGATCTGGTCGCCATGGCTGCGGCAGATTAGCGCCAGATTATTGCATTTACAACAGTTGCGGTTTCAATTATCCTGACGGGTAAGGCATGAGGACTATGCCAGATCAGGGAGGTTGCGATGGATTTCGGCTATTTCACGCTGAGCGACAATCACTACGAAAACAATCAGCGCTCCTCGAACCAGTTCGTCGCCGACATCACCGCCGAGGCGCTCTATGCCGACAAGCTCGGCATGCATTCGGCCTGGATCGGCGAGCATCATTTCAACTCGCTCGGCGTGTTGTCCTGCCCCGATCTGGTGCTGGCCTATGTCGCCGCCAATACCAAGCACATCCGGCTCGCTCCGGCGGTCACGGTGCTGCCGCTGCATCATCCGATCCGCGTCGCCGAGCAATGGGCGACGCTCGATCTTCTGTCCGGCGGCCGCGTCGATTTCGCCGCCGGCCGCGGCTACGACCGCCGCGAATATCTGCCGTTCCACGTTTCGTTCGACGACAATCAGGGCATCTTCGAGGAAGGCCTGGAGCTGATCCGCACGCTGTGGGCGGCGGACGACCGGATCTCCCACCACGGCAAATATTATTCGTTCGACGACGTGCGCATCACGCCGAAGCCGGTGCAGCAGCCGATCCCGACCTATGTCGGCTCGTTCTCGAAGCCGTCGATCGAGCTTGCTGCGCGTTTGGGCTGCGGCCTGATCGTGGCGCCGTTCGCCGCGGCCATGAGCTACGGCGGCCTGAAACAGGTCGCCGATCTCTATAACGAGACCTGCGCCAAACACGGCCGCAAGCCGGGGCGGCTGATGTGCAGCTATTTCATGCACTTCTACGACGACAAGGCGGAGGAGGATGCCGCGCGCGCCCGGCAGGTCCGCTACTACAAGGAATGCGTGATCCCGGCTCTGCCCGGCGATCCGAAGACGGCGCCGCCGAGCTACCGCTATTTCATCGACATGGTGGAGCGGCTGCACAAGGTGAAGCCGGAGGACCTGACGGAGAACTCGGTGCTGCTCGGCGCGCCGGCGCGCATCATCGACACGCTGAAGAAAGTCGAGGCCGCCGGATTCGACGAAGTGATCCTGTATTTCAACGTCGGCCAGAAGCCGCACGTCCAGGTCAAAGACGAGATGGCGCGCTTCATGACCGAGGTGGCGCCGGCTTTTGCGGGGGCGCGCAAGGAAGCCGCGGCGTAACCTGAAGTGTCATGGCCCGCGAAGGCGGGCCATCCAGTAGTCACTGCATATGCCGGTCAAGTCGTGATTACTGGATCATCCGCCGTCGCGGATGATGACAGCGAAAAAGTCCTCACGGATCGAGCTCGGTATCCCAATAGAGATAATCGAGCCAGCTGTCGTGCAGGTAATTCGGCGGGAACAGCCGGCCGTTCCTATGCAGGTGCTGCACCGACGGCTGGAACGGCCGCTGCGACGGAAACATCTTGGCTTCGTCCGGCGTCAGGTTGCCCTTGCGCAGATTGCAGGGCGAGCAGGCGGCGACCACGTTGTCCCACACCGTGTGGCCGCCGCGCGAGCGCGGGATCAGGTGATCGAAGGTCAGATCGTCGCGCGTGCCGCAATATTGGCAGGCGAAGCGGTCGCGCAGGAACACGTTGAACCGGGTGAAGGCCGGGTGTGTCGCGGGTTTTACGAAAGTCTTCAGCGAAACGACGCTCGGCAGCTTCATCTCGAAGCTCGGCGAGTGCACCGAGCGGTCGTAATTGGCGACGATGTTCACCCGCTCGAGAAACACCGCCTTGATCGCGTCCTGCCACGCCCACAGCGACAGCGGGTAATAGCTCAGCGGCCGGAAGTCCGCGTTGAGCACCAGGGCCGGAAAGCCCGACGGCGATACATGAGCGTTCAAAGCGACGCTCCCACCTCGACTCAATGCCGCAGCGCGGCGATGGGCGACAGTTTATAGGCGGGCGTGACAGGATTGTGAAGCCCGCTCCGAGGCTTACGCGCCGTGCCCTTTCCGGCTCCTGCGGCCGGCGCCGAGGTGCGACGAATCACGGCCGGGAATATTCGCTGGTGCCGGCGAGCCGTACCGGCTCCAGCGGCCGCTGGCCGCGCACGAGATCCGCGGCCTTCTCCGCGATCATGATGATCGGGGCGTTGATGTTGCCGCCGACGAGGTCCGGCATCACCGCGCCGTCGACGACGCGGAGCCCCTCGGTGCCGAAGACGCGAAGCTCGGCATCGACGACGGCCAGCGGATCGGAGGCCAGGCCCATTTTGCAGGTGCCGAGCGGATGATGCACGGTGATCGAGTCTTTGCGGATATGGGCGTCGAGCTCGGCATCGGTCGCCGCCCCGTCGCACGGGCCGATCTCGCGCGCCATAAAGGGAACCATCGCCGCCTGCCGGCACACCTCGCGCGCCATGCGCAAGCCCGCGCGCAGCGTCTTCCAGTCGTTGTCGGTTGAAAGGAAATTCTGCCGGATGCGCGGCGCCTGGCGCGGATCGGCAGAGACGAGTTCCAGTCGGCCGCGGCTTTCCGGCCGCAGCACCACGGCGCGGCAGGCGTAAGCGTCCGCATAGGCGCGGCGGAACGGCCACAGATAAGGATGCGCCGTCATCGGCGCCGCATTGAAGATGAATTGCACGTCGGGCAGCGGCGCATCGGGCCGGCTTTTCAAAAACGCCATGCGGC
This sequence comes from uncultured Alphaproteobacteria bacterium, assembly GCA_963791925.1. Taxonomy (GTDB): domain Bacteria; phylum Pseudomonadota; class Alphaproteobacteria; order Rhizobiales; family Xanthobacteraceae; genus BOG-931. The sequence goes on from CAWBUA010000002.1 coordinate 140,867, forward strand.
CGGTTGGCAGCCCGGTGGCGATGCCTTCGCCGCGCAGATAGGCGGCAGCGAGCGCCGGCACGATGCGGTCGAAGCGCATGGCGCGATGGAACGGGCCCGGCTCCTTGCGCGCATAGGCGACGCTCGCCGAAATGTGGTCCTGCAGGTTCTTGCCGACGCCGGGCCGCGCCGCCTTCACGGCGATGCCGTGCGCGGCGAGCTCGGCCGGATCGCCGATGCCCGAGAGCATCAAAAGCTGCGGCGAATTGATGACGCCGCCGCACAGGATGACTTCTTTTTCCGCATGAGCGGTGACGGAAGTACCCCGCTGGATATATTCGATGCCGGCGGCGCGGCGGCCGTCGAACACGATCCTGGTCGCCAGCGCCTCGATGGCGACCGTGAGGTTCGGCCGCTGCAAAGCGGGGCGCAGATAGGCATCGGCGGCGCTGCAGCGGCGGCCGTGCTTCACCGTCATCTGCCAGGTGCAGAAGCCTTCCTGCTGCGCGCCGTTGTAGTCGGCTGTCGTCTTGTAGCCGGCGGCGCGGCCGGCTTCGGCGAAGGCATCGACCAGCGGGTCCTCAAAGGCCGCCGTTTGCGTCGCCAGCGGACCGCCGCCGCCGCGATAAAAGCTCGGCCCGCCTTGCCAGGATTCCTGGCGGCGGAAATAGGGCAGCACGTGCGCATAGGACCATTGCTTGAGGCCGGACGCCGCCCAGCGCTCGTAATCGCCGGGATGGCCGCGCACATAGGCCATGGCATTGATCGACGACGAGCCGCCGATGACGCGGCCGCGCGCGCATTCAAGCCCGCGACCGCCGGTCGCCGCTTCGGCCTCGGCGAAATACATCCAGTCGTGCTTGCGGTTGAGAAGGAGATGCGGCCAGCCGAGCGGGATCTTGATCCACGGATCGCGGTCCCAGCCGCCGGCCTCGAGCAGCAGCACCCGCGTGGCCTTATCCTCGCTGAGCCGGGCGGCCAAGGTGCAGCCGGCGGAACCGGCGCCGACGATGATGATGTCGTAGTTTCTGTTCTTGGGCATTTGCGAACCTGCGCCGCGAGTTTAGCGAGTGCGGCGCGGGGCTGTCCATGGTGTGGCCGTCATAGCGAGGCGGGGCGGGCTGGCCCAGCCCACACTCTCCCTCGCAAAAAATAGCGCGAGCAGTTCAGCGTCCTGGGCGCGGCGCCTATTCTTATACCAACTCCACATCAGAGTGAGTTGGCGATATATGGAAAGGATGTGATGGAGCGGACGAGTTTGCGGTTGTGCTCGATGTAGAGGATGGCCTGTTTGAGTTTAGCGCGCACGGCGTCGATGGATTTCAGCGCGTAATTCTTGAAGATTTTCTCGCGGATTTCATCCCAGAGATTTTCCTTTGGATTAAGTTCGGGCGAATACGGTGGAAGGTACAAGAGCTTGATATTGTCGGGAAGGGTCAGTTGGCCACAGCGATGGTTGGGCGCGCCGTCGAGAACCAAAAGGATGTCCTGGCGGGCGAACCTGCGCGCCAGCACGTCGAGGAAGGCCTGAAAGCAGGCGGTGTTCGACGTCGGCATGATCAGATAGACGCAAACTCCGTCTTTTGGAGAGACTGCGCCGTACAAATAGATGTATTCGCGAATGAGCTGAGCGGCGACCGCTGGTCTCGTTCCGATCGGCGCCCAGCATGGCCGTGGCCGATTAATGCGGCCGAAGCGCGCTTCATCGGCGAACATGATGCGCAGATGCCGACCGCGCCTCTTGGCCGCCCGCCGAGCCTGCCTCACTGCATCAGGAAAGCCGTTTTTTTAAAAGCTTTTTGCGCCGCGAGGTCGCGCTTGGGATGAAACGGCCGCGGCATCAGCTTGCGCCAGCCCTGCCGGTGCAAGAGATTGTACACCGTGCTGTCGCTGGTCACATGCCCGATCGCCTGTTCATAGGCCGCTTTGAGATCGTGAATGTTCAACATCTCGCCGGCGCCGGCAGCTTTGGCAAAGCGCGCCAGCAAGGCCTTTTCCGTCGCCACGGTCATGTTCTCGTGCTTGCGTCCGCCATTCGGCTTGGGCTTAAGCGCCTTGATGCCACCGTGAGCATAGGCCATGTGCGCGCGGTTCACCGTGCTCAGCGATACACCCATCGCTGCCGCAATCGCGCCCTGCGTCATCCCGCTCTCGCGTAACAGCACCATTTGAATGCGCTGGCGCTGTCCGGCCGTGATCTTCCATCGTAGCGCGGTTTTGAGCCGCCGAACCTCGGCTTTGCTGCATTCGACCATCTGTTTTCCCCGAATCAGATAGCCAAGCAAATCACACTCAGCGCCTCGAAAACAATTCCCCTGCCTTCCGCTCTCAGCGCAGAAGACTGCCCGATTCAATCCGTTATGGAGCTGGTATTAGTAAGGCCGCGCCGGCGAGCCCGGCACATACTCGCCTTCGGTAAAATACTCGCGTGAAATTGCCTATGGCCTTCGGCCTTCTAGCTCCAAACTCTTAAAGGAAATAAACGAATTGGAAATTACCCCTTAATTTGAGGAGTTGAATATTGGGCGACCCGGGCGGGTGACCGTTTATCATCTTTGTCCCGTAGCGATTTCGAGAACGCCTCAACCTGACTGGAGAATTTATTCTTGCAAATGAAGTACGCCGCTTCGTCGAGTATGCCTAATATTGCTCCTTCATAGATTTCGGAGTTTACGATGTATACGTGAGCGCCAAACAACAAGCAGAAAAATATAAAATAGGACAATCTGACTTTTATTTCGTTATTTTGGTGTTTTGATCCGATTATTAGCCCACCTGACACATGCGCGGCCCTTTTAAGGTCGGTACCGAGCGTCAACTCCAGAATTAGTAATTGAAAATCATCCAGGTGCGTTAAATCGTCGAATACGACAATATATCCGTGGGAGTCTGGAAGCCAATCTAGGATTTTTTGAGCGAAGCGTAGAAGTTCTTTGGCATCCGACGGCGCTTCAATTTTGTACCAAGCCTTGTCTCGCTGCTCTTCGTCGCTCAAATACTCAATTCGGTGCCAATCTCCGATTTTCATTCCGATCTCAGATAGGTGGTGCTTAACAAACGTGTCGTCGATATATTCGGCAACTGCCATGGTTTCGCGCTTTCATGGTTTCAATAGGCTGGTTTCGGACAAAAGACCGTCCCGATGACTCCTAGGACGATCGCCACCAGCTATTCGGGATTCAATGAAATTTGAGCGGCAAAAGAGTCAGGGTCTGCGGGCGTAATCGCTAAATAACGAAACCATCCACTTTTTCTCGTTATAAGTATGTATCGCTTGGCGAGGCGATTTCCCATACGCAGCGTAGTGAGTGAGGCCAACCTAAGTTCTCTCCACGAAATAGTAAGGCTGCGCCGGCGAGCCCGGCACATACTCGCCCTCGGTAAAATATTCGCGCGTCACCGCATTGCTGGCATTGCGCGCCTGGCAGATGCGCGCGCCGCACCAGATGTACGAGGTCGTGACCGCGCTGCCGCCGCCGGTGGGCGTAGAGGCGATGGCGGTGCGGCGGCTGAGCCCGTCGTAGCTGAACGTGGTCGCCTTGCCCGATTGCCCCGGATAGGTGATGCCGACCAGCCGGTTCTCGGCGTCCCAGCTGTAGTTGCGCAGGCCATCGGAGGTGAGGTTGCCGTCGGCGTCGAAGGTCAGCGCCTGACCCGCGCGGTGACGGTAGACCGACCGCAGTGTGCAGTTTAGGTTGGCGCTGCGACGCCGGAGGCAATCCCTTGCACACCAACGACAACCTCACCACCGAACGCCCGACCTTCGTCACCCACCTCGAATGCTCGGAAACCGGCGAGAAATATCCGGCCGACGAGATTTACAATCTCTCCCGCGCCGGCAAGCCGCTGCTGGTGCGTTACGATCTGGCCGGCGTGAAAAAGGCGCTGAGCAAGGAGGCGCTGGCGGAGCGCCCGCCGGATCTGTGGCGCTATCGCGAGCTTTTGCCGGTGCGGCGCAAAGAGGACATCGTCAGCCTCGGCGAGGCGATGACGCCGATCGTGGCGCTGACGAAGCTCGCGGCGAAGCTCGGCGGCGGCGAACTCTTGGTGAAGGACGAAGGCCGGCTGCCGACCGGCTCGTTCAAGGCGCGCGGCCTCGTCATGGCGGTGTCGATGGCCAAAGCGCTCGGCATCAAGCACATGGCGATGCCGACCAACGGCAATGCCGGCGCAGCGCTCGCGGCCTATGCCAGCCACGCCGGCATCAAGACCACGATCTTCTGTCCGGAGGATACGCCGGAGGTCAATGTCAGCGAGATCGGGCTGCAAGGCGCCAGCGTCTATCGCGTCAACGGCCTGATCGACGACTGCGGCAAGATCGTCGCCGAGGGCAAGGCCAAAGTCGGCTGGTTCGATACCTCGACGCTCAAGGAGCCGTACCGGATCGAAGGCAAGAAGACCATGGGCTTGGAGCTCGCCGAGCAGCTCGGCTGGAGCGTGCCCGACGTCATCTTCTATCCGACCGGCGGCGGCACCGGACTGATCGGCATGTGGAAGGCTTTCGCTGAATTGGAGGCGATCGGCTTCATCGGCAAGAAACGCCCGCGCATGGTCGCGGTGCAGGCGTCCGGCTGCGCGCCGATGGTGCGCGCCTACGAAGAAGGCGTCGAGCATGCCGCGCGCTGGGAGAACGCGCAGACCATCGCCTCGGGCATCCGCGTGCCGCAGGCGATCGGCGATTTTCTCATTCTGCGCGCGGTGCGCGACAGCGGCGGCTTTGCCATCGCGGTGCCCGACGAAGCGATTACAGCGGCGCTCGAAGAGGCCGCGCGCGAGGAAGGTTTCTTGATGTGCCCGGAGGGGGCGGCGACCTACGCCGCCTACAGGCAGAGCCTCGCCGACGGCCGGGTGAGGCGCGACGAGCAGGCTTTGTTGTTCAACTGCGCCACCGGATTGAAATATCCGCTGCCGCCGATCCGCCGTACGCTCGACCGCCACAAGCCGATCGATTTTGCCGCTTTGTAACGAATTTGTCCGCGGTCGCGTAACCTTAACGCCGGCTTGCCGCGGTGCGCGCACATTGGAGTTTATTCGTTTTGCGCAACGAATAATCAATGTGTCTCAACTATCAGCGGAGGTGCAATTTCAGTTTTTGCGCATCGTTCATCGAGCGGGACACGCTTGGCATGTTTCGAGCTCTGGCGAAATATCTGCCGCGACATGTCGCTCGGTTTGGCGCCGCGCAGGAAGGCACGACGATCGTCGAGTTCGCGCTGGTTGCGCCGGCCTTTCTGGCGCTGCTGTTCGCCATCATCGAAACAACGCTGTTCTTGTTCGCGCAGGCGACGCTGCAGAATGCCGCCATCGAGGCTGGCCGCCTGCTCATGACCGGGCAGGTCCAAAACGCCGGAACGACACAGAGCGACTTCAAGAACAATACCGTTTGCCCGATGCTGACCGCGCTGTTCACCTGCAGCAACCTGCAGGTCGACGTGGCGAATTACTCGTCGTTCAGCAGCGCGGTGACTTCGGCGCCGACGCTGTATAACTCCAGCGGCAACCTGCTCACTACCGGAACCTACAGCCTCGGTACGCAGGGCGACGTCATGGTCATCCAGCTGGTCTATCCGTGGCAGATCTTCGGCATCCCGTTGGGGTCGATATTGCCCGATACCGGCCACGGCACGGCGGAGATCATGGGCGTCTCCGCTTTCAAGGTGGAGCCCTATTGATCATGCGCGGCCCGATCGTTCTTCGCCGTCTTACTCGCCGCTTCGCGGCATCGACGCGCGGCGTCGCCGCGATCGAATTCGCGATGATTCTGCCGGTGCTGGCCGGGCTGCTCCTGGCCACGTTCGACGGCGGCAGGGCGCTCGCCGTCTACATGAAAGTGCGCGCGACGACTTACGCGCTCGATGCCATTGCCAATCAATATGAAACGATCGCGTCCTCGGACATGACCACGATCATGGACGCGACCTCGAAGGTGCTGGCGCCCTATTCGAGCTCGCCGGCCGCTTTCACCATTTCGCAGATTGCCGTCAACTCCAGCAGCAATGCGACGGTCGCCTGGAGCTATTCGCTCAACGGCACCGCCCTTACCCCGGGCAACACGGCGCCGACGCTGCCGACGAACCTTGCCACGTGCGGTACCTATCCGTGCTATCTGATCTATTCCCAGGTCAGCTATACCTTTACGCCGCTGTTCGGTCTCTTCAGCGGCACGCTCAGTCTTTCCGATGCGCTGTATACGGCGCCGCGCAGCAGCATATGCGTCGTTTATACGCCGCAAACCGGGACCGCCTGCGCCGTCGCATCGTCGGGTTCCGGCTCTGGCTCGGGTTCTGGCTCTGGTTCCGGTTCCGGCTCAGGTTCCGGCTCAGGTTCTGGCTCTGGTTCTGGTTCCGGCTCGGGCTCGGGTTCCGGCTCAGGGTCAGGCTCGGGATCTGGCTCTGGGTCCGGTTCTGGCGGTGGTGGCCGGGGCGGTTGGAGCTGGTGGTAACGCAGCGAACCAGCCCGCCGGCAGGGCGACGGCCTTTTCATGAGTGAATTAGGCGACTGCAACTGCACCGGCATGGTGGCGGCGCTGCTGGACAACGGCGTAATAATCCTGAGCCTTGAGCTTGCCGCGGTGGCGGTCTGCAAGCGGCGGGATTCAACCGTCCTTTAGTTCACGACACCGTTTGCGGCCTGCGATGCGCCGCCGCAGTCGCCTTAATTCGTAATGTGCGCCGTGCTTACCGCCTGATCGAACATTCTCTTCAGCGCATTGTCGATGTCAGTCGGCGTTGTCGCGGTAAAGTAGAAATTGGGCGACGCGCAGGCCTGCAACGCTCCCGGGATATTCGGAATATTGTCGTTGGCGTAGATGTCCTCGCTTCCGGCGAAGGTGGTCGGATTCTGGATCGTCTCATAGGGAATGTAGAGCACTGCGATCGTGATGCCGCGGTTTTTCAGCGTCGTACACAGCGAGGAATCGACCGTCGTCGCCGAATTGTAATTGGGAGTACACCCTGGGTTTCCTCCCCAACTGCCCCCCGATTGCCACTGACAGTCCTGCGACCCGTCGGTGACCAGAAAGACGTAAGGCAGCGTGCTGGACGAACTTGCCCCGGTGCCAACTGACGAAATCAAGGTGTTCATGCTCGGAAATGCATTATCGAAATGCGTGCCGCCGGATCCGAGATTCGAATTCACGCCCGTATCCAACAGCGTGGCGAGCTGCGTGGCGGCATAATTGATCGTGCCGGAGCCGGTGCTGCTTATACTGGTGGTCAGTGGGAAATAAGAATAAAGATAGCGAATGAACGGGTAAAGCCCGACGCGAAACTGGTTGGTCACCACTTCCTTTTGGTTCGCGTAGGTCAGCAAGTCAGAGACGGCATAGCCGACGGCGTCGGCGCGCAATTGGATGCAGGACGTCGTGCCCGCGGTGGGACAAGAGCTGACCTGCGTATTGGTCCAATTTACATTGCTGCCGTTGGTGGTGTTGTTGGTGCCGGAAGTAAAAGATACCGGCGTGGTTCCCAGGCGCGAAATGATGAATCCCTGGCAATAGCCGCCGGATCCGGGGTTCGTGGTGGTGCCTGCGGCGGGGCTCGGCCCCTGATAGGGGTTGCTGGACGACGTCTGCCCGCAAGCGCCCTGTGTCGTGAAATGGCAGGCGAAAGTGCAGCCGCCCGGATAGCCGTTGCTGCCTCTCAGATTATCGGGATTGACGGCCATCAGCCTCGACTGCTCGGCGGCGGTCGACGGGAAGCTCATCGAGCCCGACACGTCCAGCATCAGATAAAAATCGATGTAAGTCGGCAGCGTGTAGGTCGCACTCGACGTGCCCGACAGCGCGATGTTGTGGTAGCCCATGATTCCCATGAAGAAAGTCGGGACCTGGGCGGTGAAGGACACCGTGGCGGTCACCGTCGTGCCCGTTCGGGTGACGCTCGCGGTCGGCGTGAGGTTGGTGTAGCCGGTGGTTTCCGGCGCCGACGTCAGGTTGGCGTTGAAGAAATTAGTCGTGAAGACCGAGCCGCCCGACACGGTCCCGCTGCCCGACATGCTTTTGGCGGTGGCAATCACCGATGAGTTGACGGAGACGGTGGCGAGGCTCGCCGCGTCGGCCGCGGCCTGTAGCTTGGTCTTGATCATCGACGCGGTGGTGTAATCGATGACGCAGCCCACCGCGGCGACCATCGGCAGCATTGCCAATGCGGTAATCACGGCGACGTTGCCGCGCCTGTTCCGCCGAAAACTGGAAATGAGCGACCGCAGCCGCGCCAATCGGGCGCCCCGGGCCAGCTTCCGCATCGCCGCCATGACCATCGCGCACCTTCAACGAATGGCGCGCTTCTAGGCCGAATTTGCTAGGAAATCGTTACGCAATACAAAGGCTTGCGGTTAAAACCCGTTTCGCGGAGCGCCAAATCGCCGCGCCAGAAATTCGCCCCCATGGCGCAGCCCTTCGGCGTCGATGCCATGACCGACCCCCGCCGACAGATGCCATTCGACCGGCACGTCCAGCGCGGCGAGACCTTGCGTCGCCTGGAACAGGGCCTGCGGCGGGATGAGGTCGTCGCGGTCGCCATGCACCAGGAGCACCGGCGGACGGGATTTGATCTCGGCGGCAAATTTCTCCGCATCGCCGTCCGCCCGCTCGACCAATATCCCGGAATAGCCGACGATCGCCGCCGGGGCGACCGCGCGGCGCAGCCCGACATGGAGCGCCATCATGGTGCCCTGGCTGAACCCGACCAGCGCCAGCGCGGCCGGCGGCAGCGCGTGCCGGGCCAATTCGGCGTCCAGAAACCGCTCCAACAGCGGCGCCGCTTGGTTAACGCCGATCCAGCGTTCATCCGGGTTGCGGAAGGTCAGGGCGAACCACTGCCGGCCCACCGGCGCTTGCGCGCATGGCTCCGGCGCATGGGGCGATACGAAAGCCGCCTGCGGCAGCAATTGCTGCCAGGCGCGGCCGATGTCGATGAGATCGTTGCCGTCGGCGCCGTAGCCGTGCAGAAACACGACCAGCTGGCGCGCCGCCCCGGAGCTTGGATTGAGCCGCGGACCGTCGAGTTCAGCGGCCATTTCCACCTCTTTTCGGCTTCGTGCTTTCGGATTTGGCGTTGGCTTGCGGCAGGATCTTGGTCACCACGGGCGCGCCTTCGCGGCCTTTGACGGAGCGATAATAGGTCCATAGCACGCGGGCCGCCACGGCGCGAAAGGGCCGCCACGGTTCGGCGAGCGCCGTCATTTCCTTCGTGCTCGGCCGCGCCTTGAGCCCGAACGCGAGTCGTGCCGCCTCCTGCAAGGCAAGGTCGCCGGCGGGCCAAGCATCGGCATGGCCAAGACAGGACAGCAGGTAAATGTCGGCGGTCCACGGCCCGATGCCATGCACCGCGGTAAGCGCGGCATGGGCCGTATCGGCCTCGACATCGGCGAGCGAAGCAAGCGTAAGCTCGCCGCGGGTCACGGCGCGCGCGATGGCCTTGAGCGCCTTGATTTTGGGCGCCGACAGGCCGAGCCGCGCCAGCCGGGCGGCGCGCGCCTTCAAAATGGCGTCTGGCGCCATCGGATCGAACGCCGCGGCGAGCCGTCCCCAGATTGCGCCCGCGCTCGCGGTCGAGAGCTGCTGTGACACCACGGTCGCTGCGAGCCCGGCAAAGCCGTCGGGGCGCCGTCGCAGTGGCGGTCGCCCCGCTTTCTCCACCAGCGCGCCAAATCGCGGCTCGATTTCACCGAGCATTCTGAGCGCCGCATCGAGATCGGCGTCGCTGTGAATATGGGTCAGCATGTTACAGTGCCGTGCCGGGCTTCAGAGGTGAGTGTCGAGAAGCGTATCGCCGATGTACAGCCGCATCCTGCGTTTCGCACCGAGCCCGAACGGCTATCTGCATCTGGGCCATGCCTATTCCGCATTGCTCAACCACGATCTGGCGCGGGAATTCGGCGGCCGCTTGCTCTTACGGATCGAGGACATCGACGTCGAGCGCTGCCGACTGGAATACGAGACGGCGATCTATGAGGATCTGCGCTGGCTCGGCATATCATGGATCGAGCCGGTGCGCCGCCAGAGCGAGCATTTCGACGACTATGCCGCGGCCCTTGCCGAACTCGAAGCGCAAGGCTTGCTTTATCCGAGCTTTGAGAGCCGGAGCGAGCTCAACGCCATGGTCGCCGAGCTCGACCGTCATGGCCGCTGGCCGCGCGATCCCGATGGCGTACCGATCTATCCGGGGCGGGCCCGCAAGCTCTCCGGCGCCGAGCGGGCGCGGCGCCGCGCCGCCGGCGAGCCGTTCGCGCTGCGGCTTGCCACGGACGCGGCCGTCGCGCGCGCCGGCGCGCTCACTTGGACCGAGACCGGCATCGGGCCGCGCGGCCAGACCGGTATTGTCACCGCCGCGCCGCAACTGTGGGGCGACGTGGTGCTTGCGCGCAAGGAAACGCCGACCAGCTATCACCTTGCCGCCGTACTCGATGACGCCCTGCAGGGCGTGACCGACGTGGTACGGGGGCAGGATCTGTTCTGGATGACCAGTGTCCACCGCCTGCTGCAGGCGCTGCTCGGGCTGCCGGAGCCGACCTATCATCACCACAAGCTCATCCTCGACGACGACGGCCATAAGCTGTCGAAATCGACCAAGGCGACGGGCTTGCGCGAGCTGCGCGCCGCCGGCGCGACACCGCGCGACATCCGGCGCATGGTCGGGCTCGGGCGTTAGCCCGTCAATTCCGGATGCCGATGGCATTCGCGCTGGTTTTGTTGCGGTCGGCGCCGTGGCATGGTGTACCCGTCATCAGGGCAGCAAATGGCGCGAAACCGCAGCAAACAAAAAGCACCGGCCGTTAGACCGGCGCGCCAGCGCGCTCAAAATCGGCGCAAGTCTCGGACTCGAATATCGCGACGGCCGGCGCAAACCGACGAAAACGTGCTCGCGGTTTTCGCCCACGACATCCGGACCGCGCTCACCGGCATCCTCGCACTGGGCGAGCTCTTGGCAAGCTCCAGCCTCGGCGAACGCGAACGGCGCTGGGCTGCCGGCATCAAGGACAGCGCCGAGCAACTTGCTTCGCTCACCACGCTGGTCATCGATGCCGCCAAAGCGAGCAAAAAGGCCGGTGCCGGTCCGCTCACCTTGCAACAGGAGATTTTCCGTCCGCGGCGTCTCATCGCGGCGATGAGCGAGACGCTTGCCGCGCGCGCCGAGACCAAGAGCCTGCGCGCGGACGTGGCGGTAGCGGACGACGTGCCGGAGTTTCTGATCGGCGACCCGGTGCGGCTGCGCGCAGCACTGGAGAATCTCATCGACAATGCCGTGAAGTTCACCGCGCAAGGTGCGGTCCGGCTCGAAGTGAAGGCGGAGCGCGCCGCGGGCGGCCGCACCAAGCTCACGTTCATCGTCACCGACAGCGGCATCGGTCTCAAGTCCGCTGAGATCAAACGGCTGTTCCGGCCGTTTGCGCAAGCCAGCGCCGAGATCGCGCGCCGCTATGGCGGCGCCGGGCTCGGGCTTGCCGCCGTCAAAGTCTTGGCGCGGCTGATGGGCGGCGATCTCACCGTCACCAGCGCGCCGGGACGCGGTTCGCAATTTGCTCTTTCCGCCGTGTTGCCGGTGGCACCCGCGCAGACAGCCGCAGCGGCCGGCCCGCGTGCCGGCGCGCCGCCGGTGCGCCGCCTCAAAGTGCTCTGCGCCGAGGACAACGCTTACGGCCGCGTCATCCTCAACACCATCCTCAGCCAGCTTGGCCACAGTGTCGATTTCGTCGGCTCCGGGGAGGAAGCGGTGGCCGCGGTGCCGCGCGGCTATGACGTCGTGCTGATGGACGTGACGCTGCCCGGCATCGACGGCATCGAGGCAACGCGGCGCATCCGCGCGCTGCCAGTTGCCGCCGCGGCTACCCCGGTCATCGCCATTTCCGGCCGCGAGGCCGATGCCGCGACAGCTGGCGCCGCCGGCATGAACGCCTATTTGCAAAAGCCGTTAAGTCCAAGCCGGCTGGCGCAAGCTCTCGACGCGGCGACCAAACGGCCGCAATGACGCAAAACGCCGCGCATCCGTCTTGCCGTCACTGCTGACGGGCTAAAATGCCGCATGTCGGCAACGCCAGATTCCTGAAAATCGAATTGGTCGCTCCAAAAAACTATCGGATATTTAGTACCGGGAATGAGCGGTAGGGGAACAACCGCTGGGAATTACGTGGAGGTTTGACCGAGGGTGCTTTGCGCCCGAACAATCAAAGTTCTGGGAGGAACGGATATGCTTAAACGCGCATGGTCGGCCGTCGCTTTACTCAGTGGCGCCCTGCTGCTTGCTACCTTAACTCCGGCACTGTTCGGAGCGAATGCGTTTGCCGCACCCAAGGATATCCGCTGGGGCACCGGCCCGGTCGGCTCGTCCGGCGGCAAGGCGCTCGTCATTCTCGCCAACTTTCTCAGCAAACAGATGCCGGAATTGCACATCTCCGTGCTGCCCTACCCAGGCGCTGTTGGCACCGTGAAAGACTTCGCCACGGGTAATCTCGACGGCTATTACGGCTCGGACGTGGCGCTGAAGGAATTGTCGACCGACAGCGGACGTTTCAAGGGCTTCAAGTCGCACATCAAGGTGCAGCCGGTTCAATCGTTCTGGTGCTATACGCTCGATGTCGGGCTTGCGATCAAGGCGAGCAATCGCGACAAGATCAAGGATTGGGGCGATCTCACCGGCAAGCAGGTCTATACCGGACCGTTGCCGTTCGACACCCGCCTCCAGCTCGAAGACGCGCTGGCGGCGCTCAACGTCCATCACATCTACAAACAAGTCGATCTGTCGACCGCCGGTTCGCAGCTTAACTCCGGCTCGATCGACGCCATGATCATCTACGCCGCCGGGGGCATCACGCCGCCGCCGTGGATCGCGGAAGCGTCGCTGGCGGTCGATTGGGCCGTGCTTAATCCGAGCGCCGCCGAAATGACTACTCTCAAATCGAAAGGCTTCGGCATCGTCGAGGCCGATCCAGCGAACTTCCACAAGAAGAACCTCTACGTAAAAGAGGTCACGCTGACCCCGACCTTCTGGGGTTTCGATCTCGGCACCAGCGTCTCGACCGACGAGATGTACAAGATGCTGAACGTCATCGACAGCAATTCCGACGAACTGGCCAAGCTTGAGCCGAGCTTCCGTGAGATCAGCGGCGGCCACATGGCCAAATTCGAGCACGATGCGCTGGAGTCGACCTGGAATCTCGTTCCCATTCACCCGGGCCTTGCCAAATACCTGAAAGCAAAGGGCCAGTGGGACAACAAGTGGGACTCCAACGTCGCCAAGACGAGCATGTAAGGCAGCGCATTGCCGCGCCAAATGATGCGGGCGCGATCGGCGCCCGCATTTCATGAATCGAACGAGCCCATCGCATCGCGGGGTCAGCCATGACCGACACGACCGAGACGCAATATCGGCCGCCGCTCGCGCTCAATATCATCTATTACGCGATTGCGATCGGTTTCTTTCTTTATCTGTTCTACTACTACTGGTCCGGCATCGGCGGCCCGACCCTGCTGGCGATGGGCATGATTCCCGTCGCCTTCGTGCTCTACACGCTCAATTCGCTGCGCGGCAACGATCTCTATCCACGGCTGCCGCCGGCGGCGAACTATGCGATCGCGGCGGTCTATTGCGGCTTCGCGCTCTACTGCGGCTACTACATGCATAGCAACTACATTGCGCTCGGCACCGAGCGCTCGGGCATGTGGGACAACGCCGATCTGTTCTTTGGCGGCGTGATGACGCTGCTCATCATCGAATATGCGCGCAAGCGCCACGTGCCGCTGTTCATCCTCACCATCATTCTCATTCTCTATGCCGTCTACGGCTACTACGTCCCCGGCATGTTCCACCATGCCGGCTTGAGATGGGGCCGCGTCATCTCGGCGAGCAGCGTCGAGATGGAGACCGGCATTTTCTCGCGGCTGCCGCAGATCGCCCTGACCCTGATCGGTTCCTTCCTCTTGGTCTTGAGTCTGCTGCGCGGCTTCGGCTGCGTCGATTCGCTGTTGCGGGCGACGAAGCGTGTCGCCATCCGCTCGCATCACGCTATCCCGCAATCGGCCGTCATCGGTTCCATGGCAATCGGAACGGTGAGCGGCTCGGGCGCCGCCAACTCCATCACCGTCGGCTCGGCGACGATCCCGGCGATGATCGGCGCCGGTTTGCCGCCCGCGACCGCTGCGGCTATCGAGAACGCGTCCTCTATGGGCGGCCAATTGATGCCGCCGGTCATGGGCATCGCCGCGTTCCTGATGGCTGAATTCCTCGGCGTCGATTATTTCGACGTCGTGGCGCGCGGTTGGGTGCCGGCGCTGATCTATTACGCCTCGGTTTCCACCTCGGTTTACCTGCTCACCATCCGCTTCCGCGCCCGCATTGTCGTCAACCGCAACGCCGAGCCCCTGACCTGGCGCGACAAGGTCAATCTCGGGGCGTTCGTTTTCGTGGTTGGCGGCCTCGTCATGTTGATGGCGACGATCTTTCTCGCGCCGATGTTCGCGGCGCTCTACATGTTCTGCGCCGCCGGCACCGCGCTCGTCATCATTCATGTCGCCGGATTGATGCAGTCGGGCCAGTGGTCGTTCGGCGAATTCATCGCGCCGCTGCGCCGCGTGCTCGATTCCTATATCGAGATGATCTCCGACATTTCGATGCTGCTGGCGACGCTCGCGATCATGACCGGCGCGCTGGTCATCACCGGCGTTCCCACCAAGCTCGGCTTTTTGCTGGTCGAGGCCGCGGGCATCAACATGGTTGCCATGGTGCTGATGGCATTCATCTTCGGCGCCATTCTCGGCATGGGCCTGCCGCCGGCGCCGGTCTATATTCTGGTGGCGATTGTCATCGCGCCGCCGTTCATCAAGGTCGGCGTCAATCCCTGGGTGATCCATTTCTTCGCTTTCTTCATCGGCGTGTTCGGCGAATTGACTCCGCCAACATCGATCACGGCCGCCATCACATCGAAGATCGCCAATACCTCGTTCTACGTCACGCTGTGGCGCTCGGTGCAAATCTGCGTGTCGCTGTTCACGCTGATGGCCGGTGTCTTCGTGCACCCGGATCTTGTGATCGAACCGGGCATCAAACAGTTCGGTGCCGCCTATCTCGTCGCCGCAGCGACGCTCGGTATCACATTCAGCCTGCAGGCGACGTATTCGGACGTGCGAAAAATCGATCTTGGCGTCAGGCTTTGCCTCGCGGCGGTCGCGCTGTTCGTGCTGCTCTCGCCCAACGTCGCCGCGGCGACGGTCGCATCGTTCGTCGTTGTTGCCGGGATCGGCTACTGGCTGCTGCGCCGGCGCAAGTTCAGCGAGGGCGAACCCGAAGTGGTGATGGTCGACACGCCGCTCGCGGCGCCGGCGCGTGAGTTCGCCTAGCGGGTGCCGAAAAGCGATAATCTGCTCAGGTGATGGCCCCGCCATTACTGTGTTCGACGATCCGGCAGAGATCGCTCATGATGCGATTGAGCTCGAAATCCTTCGGCGTATAGACCTCGGCGACGCCGGCCTCTTTGAGCGTCTCGGCGTCCTGCGGCGGGATGATGCCGCCGACCACCACCGGTACATCGTCGAGCCCCGCTTCTTTCATGCGGGCGATGACGTCGTGGACGAGCGGCATGTGCGAGCCGGACAGGATCGACAAGCCGACCACGTGCACGTTCTTTTCCGCCGCCGCCGCCGCGATCGCGTCGGCGGTCAGGCGGATGCCGTCATAAACCACGTCCATGCCGGCGTCGCGGGCGCGCGCGGCGATCTGTTCGGCGCCGTTGGAATGACCGTCGAGCCCGGGCTTGCCGACCAGGAATTTCAGGCGCCGGCCGAGCTTCTTGGACACCCGGTCGACTTCGGCGCGGATGCCGTCGAGACCTTCGGCGTCGTTGCGCATGGCGGTGCCGACCCCGGTCGGGGCACGGTATTCGCCGAATGCGGAGCGCAGCGCAAAGCC
Source organism: uncultured Alphaproteobacteria bacterium (assembly GCA_963791925.1). GTDB lineage: Bacteria > Pseudomonadota > Alphaproteobacteria > Rhizobiales > Xanthobacteraceae > BOG-931. Next base: position 156,748 of record CAWBUA010000002.1, read on the forward strand.
CCATTCGCCGGTGGTAACCCCGGCTTTGGCACAATCGATCGACGGCGGCATGATATTGGCGCCGCTCTTTGCCGCGCGCCGCAGGGCTTCAAGCGCCGCAGCGACCGCGCCGGCATCGCGCGCAGCGCGCCAGGCATTGAGCCGTTCGACCTGGCCGGATTCAGCTTCCGCCGACACCGTGACGACCAACTCGGCGGCGTCGGTCAGCGGCGAGGCTTCCGTTTCAGTGAAACGGTTGACGCCGACCACGATCTGCTCGCCGCGTTCGATGGCTTCGATGCGGCGGCAGTTCGATTCGACGAGCTGCTGCTTGAGGTAGCCGGATTCGACCGCCTTGACGGTGCCGCCCATGGCCTCGATATGCGCCAATTCATCCTTGGCCGCGGCTTTCAGCTCGGCGACCTTGGCGGCGATGACCGGCGAGCCGGCGAAGATGTCGCCATATTCCAGCAAGTCGGTCTCATAAGCGAGGATCTGCTGCATGCGCAGCGACCATTGCTGGTCCCACGGCCGCGGCAGGCCGAGCGCCTCGTTCCAGGCCGGCAGCTGCACCGCCCGGGCGCGGGCGTCCTTCGACAGCGTGACCGCGAGCATTTCCAGCAAGATGCGGGCGACGTTGTTTTCGGGCTGCTGCTCGGTCAGTCCGAGCGAGTTGACCTGCACGCCGTAGCGGAACAGCCGCTGCTTTAAATCGGTCACGCCGTAGCGCTCGCGCGCGATCTCGTCCCACAATTCGGTAAAGGCGCGCAGCTTGCAGATTTCGGTGACAAAGCGCAGCCCGGCATTGACGAAAAACGAGATGCGCCCGACCGCGTCGCCGAATTCACTGTCGGCGACTTGCCCCGACGCTTTCACCGCATCGAGCACGCCGACCGCGGTGGCGAGCGCGAAAGCGAGCTCCTGCACCGGCGTCGCGCCGGCCTCCTGCAGATGATAGGAGCAGACATTCATCGGATTCCATTTCGGCATTTCCTTGGTCGTGAACAAAATCACGTCCTTGGTCAGCCGCATCGACGGCGCCGGGGGAAACACATAGGTGCCGCGGGAGAGGTACTCCTTGATGATGTCGTTCTGCGTGGTGCCTTGCAGCTTGGCGCGCGGCACGCCTTGCTCGTCGGCGAGCGCGGCATAGAGCGCCAACAGCCACGCCGCGGTGGCGTTGATCGTCATCGAGGTGTTCATCTCGCCGAGCGGGATGGTCTCGAACAGCGCGCGCATGTCGCCGAGATGCGAGATCGGCACGCCGACCTTGCCGACCTCGCCTTTGGCCAGCGGATGATCGCTGTCATAGCCGGTCTGGGTCGGCAGGTCGAAGGCGACCGATAGCCCGGTCTGCCCCTTGCTCAGGTTCTTGCGGTAAAGCGCGTTCGACGCGGCGGCCGTCGAATGCCCCGCATAGGTCCGGAAAATCCAAGCCTTATCGCGTAACGATTTGTCGCGAAACGGCTTGTCGCGGCGCGGCTCTTCGCCCATCGGTCTTCCACGCGTTCCACCGGCACCGCTAATGTGCCGCGGATTTTGTTGCAACGCAACATGCGCGTTGTATCACCAGCGCCAGGACGATCACGACCGCGGCAAGGCCGACCTGGGTCTTGACATAGGGGAAGCTGAGAATGAGCACCCCGGCCAGGGCAAGACCGAACACTTCACTCGCGGCGAAACCACGCTCGAGTGCGAAACGCAGCAGGAAGGCAACGGCGACGGCGAGCACGACCAGGTCGTACATGTAAACATAGGGCGTCGCGATCAGCGTGCCGGCGGCAAGCCCCGCCGCCTTGAGTTCGAAGGGCACTCGGCTGCGCCAGAGCCGTACCAGCGCCGCAGCCAGCGTCAGGCTCACCGCGGCTTGAACGCTCCAGGCAAGCGACCCACTTCCGCCGTGCGCGCGGATGAACCCGAACACGCTTTGCAGCCGGGCGAAGTCGGCATGACCTTCGCCGAGCACGATGCGGCCGGTAATCGGCATCCAATGCGCGAAGGCCTGCCAGCTGGCGCCGCCAAAGGCGAGCCAGGACAGCGCGGCGAGCGCGATCGCCGTCGCCGCGGCGACGAGGACGGTGGTCCAGTGCCGGTCCGCGATCAGGACGAAAGGAAACAGCAGACCGAATTGCGGCTTATAGGTGAGGAGCCCGAGGCAAACGCCGGCGGCCGCCGGCTGCCGTTCCAAGAGGCCGAGCGTTCCGCCGATCAGCGCCGCGGTGAGAAAACCGTTTTGCCCGGCGGTGACGTTCCAGATCGCCGCCGGAAAGCCAAGTGCAATGAAAACTCCGGTGCGGCCGAGAATGCTCCACAGCGCCGCGACATAAGCGGCGAGCGTGGCCAGCAAAGAAACCACCGCCGCGGCCATAAAGGGCAACGTCGCCAGCGCGGCGGCGACGAACAGAAACGGCGGCGGATAATGCCAGCCGTAGTAGCCCGCAAAATCGTGGCCGATGACGCGGACTTCCGCTTGCTTATGCGTCGGCCAGTCGTAGGCCGCGGCAGGCTTGCCCTCAAGAGCGAGTTGTCCCGCCGCAACGACATTGACGAAATCATTGGCGATCGGCCGGCTTTGCGGATCGAGCAGAAAATTGCCCTTAAGAAACGTCCCGCCGAGCACGAACAGATAACAGATGCAGAGCATAAGCCCGACGCGCTGGATGGTGCGTGCGGCGGAAAGCGGTGGCGCGGCGTCCGACAGAATTGCGCCGCTCGGGCCTTTTTGGGCGACGTCCATGGAGCGCTGCCAAGACAAATGCGTCGGCGCGAGAGCCCGACGGCCCTCGCGCCTCTTCTTAGCGCCCAATTCCTTTCCGGCGTGTTAGCGCCAGTCAGGCGCGTTTGATCAGCCGCAGGATGATCAGCAGGATCACCGCGCCGATGAAGGCGTCGATGACTGCGCCGATGAATGGTCCCCCGATGAGCGGAAATCCGATCTGTGGCAGCAGCCAGCCGGCAATGAGGGACCCGACGATGCCGACGATGATGTCGCCGATCAGGCCAAAGCCGCGGCCCTTGATCACCATTCCTGCAAGCCAACCGGCAATCGCGCCGACGACAAGCCAAATTATGATGCCCATAATTTCTCCCCCGAACTGTCTGTTGTGGCGCCGCCGAGCTTAGGGCTTTGCCGGCGGCCTGTCAGCGGCAGCTTGCCGGACTCCAAGTAATTGTTGCGCTGCAACATTAGCTGCGGCAGACTGCATTTTTGCGACCATCCAAACGCCGGTGAAGCCGGGAGGCCCGTCATGGCCGTTGCGCAAATGAAACCGTCCGCAGCGCCGCTGAAAGATCTCTACGACATCGGCGAGGTGCCGCCGCTCGGTCACGTGCCGGCAAAAATGCACGCCTGGGCGATCCGCAAGGAACGGCACGGCCCGCCGGAGACGGCGATGCAGCTCGAAGTGGTGCCGACCTGGCCGATCGCCGAGGACGAAGTTCTGGTCTACGTCATGGCCGGCGGCGTCAATTACAACGGCATCTGGGCGGGGCTCGGCCAGCCGATCTCGCCGCTCGACGGCCACAAGCATCCGTTTCATATCGCCGGTTCGGACGCTTCCGGCATCGTCTGGGCGGTCGGCTCCAAAGTGCGGCGCTGGAAGGTCGGCGACGAAGTCATCATCCACTGCAATCAGGATGACGGCGACGATGAGGAATGCAACGGCGGCGATCCGCTATTGTCGCCGTCGCAGCGCATCTGGGGCTACGAGACGCCGGACGGTTCGTTCGCGCAGTTCTGCCGCGTGCAGTCGCGCCAGCTAATGGCGAAGCCCGCGCATCTGACCTGGGAAGAATCGGCCTGCTACACGCTCACATTGGCCACGGCGTATCGCATGCTGTTCGGCCACGCGCCGCACATCCTCAAGCCGGGCGACAACGTTCTGGTGTGGGGCGCCTCGGGCGGGCTCGGCGTGTTCGGCGTGCAGCTCGTCGCGGCCTCCGGCGCCAATGCGATCGGCATCGTGTCGGATCCATCCAAAGTGCAATACGTCATGGAGCTGGGCGCCAAGGGCGTCATCAACCGCAACGATTTCAAATGCTGGGGCCAGATGCCGAAGGTCGGCACGCCGGAATACGACACCTGGGTCAAGGAAGCGCGCCGCTTCGGCAAGGCGATCTGGGACATCACCGGCAAACGCGACGTCGACATCGTGTTCGAGCATCCCGGCGAGGCGACGTTTCCGGTCTCATGCCTGGTCGTCAAGCGCGGCGGCATGGTGGTGTTCTGCGCCGGCACCACCGGCTACAACATCACCTTCGACGCCCGCTATGTCTGGATGCGGCAGAAGCGCATTCAAGGCTCGCATTTCGCCCATCTCAAGCAGGCCAGCGCCGCCAACCAGTTCGTCATCGACCGCCGCGTCGACCCCTGCATGAGCGACGTGTTCCCGTGGGACAAGATTCCCTATGCGCATGAATTGATGCGCACCAATCGGCACAAGCCGGGCAACATGGCGGTGCTGGTCAACACCCCGCGGCCGGGCTTGCGCAATCTCGACGACGTGATCGAGGCGGCGGGGGGCTGAGTCATCTACGGCGACCTTTGCCGTTGGCCGCCGTTGCTTCGCGCTGAATAATCCGGATTAGGTATGCAGAAGCCGTGATCGTCCACGGCCTCCTCGCATTGCTGGCGGGTCATGTAATAGCAGTGAATTGCACTCCCCTGAGTGCACCACGGGTATTGCGGCTCCTGTGCGTTCGCAGGGCCGAGCAAAGCCGCGAATGCAACAATTGCTGCGGCAATCAGATATCTGATTGACATATTTTTTCTCGAAGTAATTTGATCTGAAGGGTATCTCGGCTTCAACATCCAGCGGTTTACCTATGGCGGGCTTTACCAACCGCTATTCACGAAGCCGCCGATTCCGATCACGATATCAGGAGCGGCTCTGAACGAAGGAGCCGCTGGTCCCTTTCCCTCATTTCCGCTACAATCTACCCGTCCGGGTACGGGGTGAGCCATGCTGGCGACGCAGCGGGCGAAGGAAAGTACCGCACGAAAGCGCTTTCGCGTCGTGCTGATCAAGCCGTCGCATTATGACGACGACGGCTATGTCATCCGCTGGTACCGCTCGCCGATGCCGGCGAATTCGCTGGCCAGCGTCTATGGCCTGATCGACGACTGCGCGCAGCGCCAAATTCTCGGCCCCGATATCGGCATCGAGATCACGGCGATCGACGAGACCAATACGCGGGTGCGCATCGACCGTATCGTCGCCGAGATGCGCGCCAATCACAATTTCGGCTTCGTCGGCCTGGTCGGCGTGCAATCGAACCAATATCCGCGCGCGCTGCATCTCGCCAAGCCGCTGCGCGCCGCCGGCATCCCGGTGATCATCGGCGGCTTCCACGTCTCCGGCATGCTGGCGATGTTCCCGAGCGTGATGGCCGACCTGCAGGCCGCGCTCGATATGGGCATCACGCTGTTCGCCGGCGAAGCGGAAGGCCGCATGGACGAGGTTTTGCGCGATGCCGCCGCGGGCGCGCTTAAAGCCATGTACAATTACATCGACGATCTGCCGGCGCTGGAAGACGCGGTGACGCCGTTCCTGCCCGGCAATTCGGTGCGCAAGACAATCGGCAATGTCACCACCTTCGATGCCGGTCGCGGCTGCCCGTTCCAATGCTCGTTCTGCACCATCATCAATGTGCAGGGAAGAAAATCGCGGCGGCGTTCGCCGGACGACGTCGAGCGCATCCTGCGCAAGAACTACGAACAGGGCATCGACCGCTTCTTCATCACCGACGACAATTTCGCCCGCAACAAGGACTGGGAACCGATCTTCGACCGCATCATCAAGTTGCGCGAACAGGACGGCATGGACGTGCGCTTCCTCATCCAGGTCGACACGCTGTGCCACAAAATTCCGAATTTCGTCGCCAAGGCCAAGCGCGCCGGCGTCACCCGCATTTTCATCGGGCTGGAGAACATCAACCCCGACAATCTGCTGGCGGCCAAGAAGCGGCAGAACAAGATCACCGAATACCGCAACATGCTATTGGCCTGGAAGGCCGCCGGGATCTGGACCTATGCCGGCTACATTCTCGGCTTCCCCAACGACACCCCGGAATCGGCGCGGCGCGACATCGAGATCATCAAGAAGGAAATGCCGCTCGACGTGCTGGAGTTCTTCTTCCTGACCCCGCTGCCCGGTTCCGAGGATCACAAGACCCTGTTCGACAAAGGCGCGCCGCTCGATCCCGATTTGAACAAATACGATCTCGAACACGCGCTCACCCCGCACGCCAACATGACCAAGGCGGAATGGGAAAAGCTCTATCGCGACGCCTGGACGATCTATTATACGCCCGAGCATATCGAGACGATTTTGCGCCGCGCCCAGGCCTACGGCATCAACATTCTGCGCCTGGCGCAGATCATCCTGTGGTTCGCGCAGTCGCTGACCATCGAGAAAGTGCACCCGCTGCAGGGCGGCTTCGTCCGCCTGAAGAACCGCCGCGAGCGCCGGCCCGAACTGCCGGTCGAGCCGGTCTGGAGCTTCTATCCGCGGCTTGTCCTTGAAGTCGCCGTCAAGCACGCGCGCGTCGCCGCCGCGGCCTTTGGCATCTTCCGCATCTATCGCCGCGTCGCCAAGAGCGCGGGCGTACCCTATAGCGACCAGGCCATGACGCCGGTGACCGAGGACGAGACGGCGACCTTCGAACTGTTCACGCACAACAAATCGGCGCGCGACGCCGTCGATCATGCGCGCAAGGTCAAAATGCTGACCGGCGGCACCGATCAGACGCCGCTTATTCCCGCGTAGCCTGAGAGCGATTGAACGGCGCGGACGAATGGCGCTTGTGACCCGGTAACAAGTGATGCCTGCGGCCGCCGCCTTCGAGCGGCAGCGACGGGTCCTCGCGCTCGCGCGCGATCGCGGCGTTGAGCTCGCCGCCGTAGATGAAAATGAGCGCGGTGAAATACAGAAAGACCAGCGCCATCATCGCCGAGGCGAGGCCGGCGTAATAGTTCACGTAAGTATAGGAGAAGTCGGACAGATAACGGCCGAAGGCGTAGCCGCAGGCGAGCCAGAGCGCGAGCGTGGCGACGATGCCGGGCCACACCGCGCCGAGCGGCCGGCGCCCGCACGGCAGCCACATATGCAGGATCAAAAGCGACGTCGTCAAAAGAATGCTGGCGACGACGAAGCGGCCGATGTCGAAATGGCTTTCCACTTCGCCGAGCCACGGCGCGTAGAACGCCGCGGTACGAAACACCAGCGGGCCGAGCACGACCAGAAACGCCAGCGCCAGAAGTCCGATCGCGCTGACCAGCACATAGCCGATCGATTCCAGGCGCAACAGCCACCACGGCCGGGGGTCGATCAACCCGTAGGCGCGATTGAGCCCGATGCGCAGGCTCTCGACTCCGCTCGAGGCGAAATAGATGGCAAAAACCGCGCCGACGGTGAGGAAACCGCCGCGCGCCGTGGTCAGCACCTCATGGATCTGGCCGGCGATCTGGCTGGAAACGACGCGCGGCCAGGCGGCGACGATCATGCTCGCCACTTCATCGGCGAGATTCTCCGAGCCGACGAAGCCGGCGATTGCCGTCACCAGGATCAGGAAGGGGAACATCGACATCAGCACGGAGAGCGCGATGTGGCTCGCAATCGCCCAGCCGTCGTCGGCGTTGAAGCGGTAAAACGCGTCGAGCGCGATGCGGTAGCACAGGCGGATGGTGTTCAACGGCCGAAAGCCTCCGCGGCTAATCTATCTGCCCGCGTCCAGGCGGGGGAGGGGGCGCAAGCGTGAGGTGCACAATCGATGCCAGTGAGTTGGTGACGGCCGAATAACGCCTGCATCCGAAATCGGGTGGTCCGGCCGGCGGGCATGGTTCATGTCGCGGGCGTCACAGCGAGAAGGGACCGCTCATGGCCAAAGCCTATTACAGCACCGTCTTTGCGCAATCCGCCGACGACATCTGGAATACGATTCGGGATTTCAACAATTATCCCGTGTGGGTCGACGGCGCCGGCGAAAGCCGGATCGAGAACGGCAAATCGGGCGACACGGTCGGCGCAGTGCGCGACGTGTGCTACCGCGGTCAACGCATCCGCCAGCGGCTGGTGGCCTTGTCCGATCCCGAGCGCGCCCAGACTTACGAGTTTTGCGGCGCTGCGCCGATGCCGGTGCAGCATTACCGTGCGACGCTGAAAATCAGCCCGATCGTCGACGGCGACCGCGGCTTTGTCGAATGGTGGGCGACCTTCGATTGCGCGCCGGAGCGCCATGACGAGTGGACGGTATTTTTCCGCGACGCTTTCGCCGGTTGGCTCGCTTCGCTGCGGCGCTATCTGGACGGCCCCAATTCGTCCCGCAACCGGCCTGCCGCAAACGAAACGGCCGGGATTGCCGCGCATACGGAATGATCCCGGCCGTCCGGCTTCGCGGGCGTCGCCCCCGCTGGGCAACCCGATGCTATGGACTTTGTGCGGCGCTTGTTTGACCTGGATCAAGACGCTTTCGCGCCCGGACCGGCCGCGCCGCCGGTTATTGCTTGGCCGGCGGTTTAAGCCGCCTGGACGTCGCCGAGGAAACGGCGCACTTCGCCTTGCAGGCTTTCGGCTTCGACGGCGAGCGCATCGGCGAGCGCTTTGACGTCGGCCGCGGTGGCGCGCGCGCCGGTCGAGGCGCCGGCGACGCGGCTCATGGCGTCGGCGCCGGAGCGTGCTTCGGTCGAGGCGCGGTTGACGCCTTCGGCGATCGAGGCCACGGCGTTGTTCTGCTCCTCGACGGTCGAGGCGACGGTGGTGGCGATCTCCGACATGTCGTCGATGATGGTCGAGACCTGCTCGATGGCCTGCGCGGCGTCCGCCGTCGCCGATTGGATCGAACCGATCTGCGCCGCGATGTCCTCGGTGGCGCGCGCGGTCTGCGCGGCCAGCGACTTCACCTCGGCGGCGACCACGGCGAAGCCACGGCCGGCCTCGCCGGCGCGCGCCGCCTCGATGGTGGCATTGAGCGCCAGCAAGTTGGTCTGGCCGGCGATCGACTGGATGAGGCCGATGACCTCGCCGATGCGGTTGGCGGCAGTGCCGAGCTGCGACATGGTGTTGACGGTGCGCCGCGATTCGGCGACGGCGCGACCCGCGACCTCGGTCGATTTGGTCGCTTGCGCCGCAATCTCGCCGATCGAGACCGCGAGCTCTTCGATCGAACCGGCGACCGTGGTGACATTGACCGACGCGGCGTCGACGCGGTTGCGGCCGGCAAACGCCTCCGATTGGACCGCATCGGCGGCATCGTTTAATCCGCTCGAGGCGTTTTCCAGCCGGCCGGCCAATTCGCGCAGCCGGTCGAGCGCCTTCTCGATGGACGCGCGGAACTCCCGGATCAGGGTGGCGATCGCTTCGCCGCGCCGCTCCCGCGCGATATTGGTTTCGCTTTCCACCCCGGCGAGCCGCTCGCGCTCGATCATGTTGTCGCGAAACACCACGACCGTGCGCGCCATTTCGCCGATCTCGTCGTGAGAATGGGTCGCGTCCGGGCGCGCAGAGGTGTCGCCGTTGGCAAGCCGCTTCATCACCGCCGCCAATTCCTCGAGCGGCCCCGTAATCGAACGTCCGATGCGCCAGCTGCAGCCGAGCCCGATCAGCACTACCGCGAGGTCGATCCAGATGATGAAATCGCGGGTCCGCGTTCGCGACAATGCCAGCTCTGCAGCCGCGTTGCTGGCATTGTTGCGTGCGGCGGCGATGATCTTGTCGGCCTCCGGCAACACGCTTTCGGTATCGTGATTGATGAGTGAAACCAGCGGCGTGATGTCTTCGGTGCTGGCGACCCATTGCGCGAAGGTCGAGTTATAGGCCTGGATCTGCTTGGTCAGTTTTTGCTTCATGGCCGGCGCGCCGTCGACCAATTCGAACAACTCGTTGAAGTGCTTGACCTCGCCGAGGAAATGCCGCTCGGCGTTTTGGTTGCGTGTGAGCCGATACTCGATCTCGTAACGGCGCATGGTCAGAAGCGACAGGGTCAGATTGGCGCGATCGACGTCGCCGACCCAGGACAAATCGTTGTGGATAATGTTCTCGACCGCGTTGCTCGCGGCGATGAGATCGGCGGTCACGCCCTCGGTTTCGTTGTAGCCCAGCGCTTTCTGCCCGCTGACCAGGCTGTCAAAACTCGCCTTGAGGTCGCGCACGGTGATGCGCAAGGGCAGGACCAAATCCTGATCCGCCGCCGCCAGCGAAGCCTGAATGCGATCGAGACAGGTCATCGCCATCGCCTGGCCGCGGTCGAAATTCTTGACTTCGGCGTCGGACGGACGCGCTACGAAATCGGTCGTCGCCGCGCGCATGATAAGGAGGCCGGTTTTGAGATCCCGGCTGGCGTCGGCCACCTCGGTATTGCGATGCACCGCCTCGAAGGCCTGGCCGACTTCGGCGTCGCCGGTCAGGTAAGCGATGCCGTTGGCAAGAAAGCCGACCACGGGGATGACGCCGAGCACGATGATGCGGGCGCGCACCGAGAGCCGGGAGAAAATCTGGGTGGTCAACATCGCGAAAACCCGATCGGACGTCGTCTTGAGCAATCGGACGGCTTATGCGGTCTGCGGCAGGCGAGGCGCCGCCGGATCAGCCCGTAATCCACGCCAGCACACCGTAAATTGGTTAAGATTGTGCAAGAATCGTACGGAAAAGCCGTTATGTCGCCGCGATACCGGCCCCGTTCATGAAGCCCCCACCTGTCGGTATCGAACTACCGCATTTGCTTTTGTGCAGTGCACGCGTAAGCTTCACGGCCAAGTCCGGGGCCCGACCAAGTTCGCCAAAATCAGCTCATCGGAGCCAGTCATGCCGCTTGCCGCCTCACAGAGAGCCCGGGGCCATGAGGTCATTCCCGCGCTTGCCGACGCCATCGACGCCGTCGAGGCGTTGTTCACCGATGCCCGCCGCGCCGTCGCCGACCGGGTCACTATCGAAGGCCGCCCGGTGGCGCGCGTCTTCGATCGCGAACAGCGCGCCACCCATGGCCTTGCCTGGCTCGCGACCTATGTCGAGGCGCTGCGTCAGTTTTCCGCCTATGCCCAGCGGCTTTCCGATGGCGGGGCTTTCGGCGAGACCGAGGATCTGATCGTCCGGATCGGCGCCGGCGAATATCTCGCCCAGATTTTCGGCGGCATCCCGATGAGCCAGGGCGAGATCGTGCGGCTGTCCGATCTCGGCCTGGCGCCGGCGGCGGTTGCGGCGCGCATGACGCCCGCCGTCGAGCATCTCATCGCCACCGGCAGCACGGCGCCGCGCCGCGCCCGCCTCGTCGAGCTCATCCGGCAGCATCACGATGCGACGGTCGGCGCCTGCGGTCTCGACGACACGCTCGATTCCATCCGCGAGGAGATGCGCAAATTCGCCGACGACCGCGTCGTGCCTTATGCGCAACAATGGCACCTGAACAACGACTACATCCCGCTCGACGTGATTACGCAAATGTCGGAGCTCGGCGTGTTCTCGCTGACCGTTCCCGAAGACTACGAGGGCATGGGGCTCGGCAAGGAATCGATGTGCGTCGTCTCCGAGGAACTGTCGCGCGGCTATATCGGCGTCGGCTCGCTCGGCACGCGATCCGAGATCGCCGCCGAATTGATCTTAAGCTCCGGCACCGAGGAACAGAAGCGCAAATGGCTGCCGAAGATCGCCTCCGGCGAAGTGCTGCCGACCGCGGTGTTTACCGAGCCGAATACCGGCTCCGATCTCGCCTCGCTGAAGGCGCGCGCCGTGCGCCAGGGCGATATCTACAAGGTCTACGGCAACAAGACCTGGATCACCCATCCAGTGCGCGCCGACCTGATGACGCTCTTGGTTCGCACCAATCCGGCCGAGACCGGCTATCGCGGGCTCTCCATGCTGCTCGCCGAGAAGCCGCGCGGAACGGACGATAATCCGTTTCCGGCGCCCGGCATGTCCGGCACCGAGATCGAGGTGCTGGGCTACCGAGGCATGAAGGAATACGAGATCGCCTTCGATGGTTTTACGGTAAAGGCGGAAAATCTTCTCGGCGGCATCGAGGGCCTCGGCTTCAAGCAATTGATGGCGACCTTCGAAGCCGCCCGCATCCAGACCGCGGCGCGCGCCATCGGCGTGGCGCAGGCGGCGATGGAGCAGGCGCTGACTTACACCACCGCGCGCGTGCAGTTCGGCGAGCCGATCGCCAATTTTCCGCGCGTGTCGGACAAGCTCGCCATGATGGCGGTCGAGATCATGATCGCGCGGCAGCTTACCTATTATGCCGCGCGGCAAAAGGATTCGGGCCGGCGCTGCGATCTCGAAGCCGGCATGGCGAAACTCCTGGCTGCGCGCGTCGCCTGGGCCGCTGCCGACAACGCGGTGCAGGTTCATGGCGGCAACGGTTTTGCAGTCGAATTTCCGGTCTCGCGCATTCTCTGCGACGCCCGTATCCTCAATATTTTCGAGGGCGCCGCCGAAATCCAGGCGCAAGTCATCGCGCGGCGCCTGCTCGACGGGTCGAACTGATCGCCGCCCGGTCCCAAGCGGCCCTCGGACGGTTCGGAACGAATGCGTCGTTTCCGCCATTGACACAGGTCAAAGCGCAGCGGCTAAGCTGCGAGCATTGTCCGCACGCATTCACAGCGAACCGTGAGTTGATCGATGACCAAAGTGAACATTCCTCATAATGCCTATGTCTTCGTCGGCGACGGCCGCAAGGCCTTGCTGTTGCGCAACGAAGGCGACGCCAAATTTTTGGATCTGAAGACCGAGCGCGTTTTCACCGACAAAAATCCGCCGACCCATGAGCAGGGCACCGATCGTCCGGGCCGCGAGCATTCGTCTGTCGGCGCCGGCCGCTCCAGCGTCACCCAGACCGACTGGCACGATCTCGAGGAGCACAAATTCGCCCGTGAGGTCGCCGGCGCGCTGGAGAAAGTCGTGCGCGAGCGCAAGGCCGAGGCGCTCGTCGTGATCGCGCCGCCGCGGGCGCTCGCCGATTTGCGCAAGGCGTTTCACGACGACGTCAAGAAGAAGATCATAGCCGAGATCGACAAGGATCTCACCAAGCATCCGGTCTACGATATCGAGAAGCACCTCGGCGGCGTAGGGTGAATTACTGGTCCAGTGTCGCCGATGCTATCGCCTTAATTGCGGCCTTCAGACGCGGCAACTCGTCGACGACGACGTTCCAAATGATTCGGTCAGAGAGCCCGCTGTATTCGTGCCGAAGAACGTTGCCGATGCCACGCACTTTTGGCCACGGGATCTCCGGTCTCATGTTCGTGAGATCGTTGGGAATTGCACGACTTGCCTCGGAGATGATTTCGATTGCTCGCTGCACGAGCCAACGCGCTTGCCAGCTGCTTTCGAAATCCGGCAATGTTTTGCCGCGAGTAATCTCTTCGATACGGTCGATCGCTTCCATATATCGTGAAGTGCGTGGCGGACCTTGCGTGGCATCAGAAAATACGCAATGCCGACTGCTCGATCTCGGCGCGCAACATCGGGTGAAGGCCGTCGCGGGTTGTTATATCGACTTCAACACCCAATTTCTCTTCCAAGAACTGCTTTATCCCCACCAGATCAAATGCATTGAAGCGACTGTCCGGGTCGTAATCGATGAAAAGGTCAATATCGCTTCCCGGCGTAGCTTCGCCCTGCGCGATCGAGCCGAACAAATAAAGTGAAGTCGCGCCCATCGCTTTGATGGCGGGCGCCTGACGCTTCAGATTGTCAATTGCAGCAGCCTTGTTCATTGCGGCATATTAGCAGAATTCGACGCAGTTGGCGAAGCGACAGGCGAGCTATCGCATCCGCTCTTCAATCCTTCTCTTCTCCGCCGCCGGCCGCTCCTTCAACAAAAGTCCGACATTTCCGGACAGAATGCGCTCGCCATCGGGGCCGAGCGAACGGATGGCACTGACAAAATCGCGCACCGGTTCGCGCTTTCTGATCTCCTGCGGATAGTCGGTGGCGAACACCATGCGGGAGGCCGGAATTTCGGCAAGCCCGGCCTTGATCGCGCCGATGCCGCCGGCAAAGCCCGCGGTATCGAACACCAGATTGTTGCTGATGTAGTAATCGAAATCCTTTTTGCCTTTGGCGCCATGCCGTGCGTTGCCGGCGGTGCCCCAGAACTCCTTGTCCTGAAAGCAGCGGATGCGCGCCAGCATGCCGGCGATGCCGCCGGAGAGATGCGCCATGTGCACGGTGAGCTCCGGATGGCGGTCGAACACGCCGGAATTGACGAGCCGGATCGTCGCCATGATCAGCGAGAACTCGCGCCCCACCGCGCGCGCGGTGTCGTAGCAGTCGAACTGCTGGGCGTGATTGAGTTTCAGCGCGGGATGCACGAACACGAACATGCCGAGCTTGCAGACTTCATCCCAGAACGGCTCAAGCGCGGGATCGTCGATCCACTTGCCGTCGAACTCCGAGGTGATGGTGACGCCCTGAAAGCCAAGCTCGTGGCGGCAGCGCGCCAACTCCTTGAGCGCCGCGGCGCCGCCGAGCGGATGCGCATGCGCGGCGCCGATGAAACGCCCGGGATAGTCGCGCTCGGCTTGCTTGGCCTTGTCGTTGACCAGCCGCGAGGTGTCGAGATCGGCGCACATGCCGGCGGCGCTGGTCAGCCAGGCGGCGTCGATGCCGGCCACGTCCATCATCCGCACGTGCTCGTCGAGATCGTAGAGCAGCGAATGCACCGTATAGCTTGGCGCACCGAGCGCATCGTAATTGAGCACCAGGCGGTCGCCCGGATCGGCCTTGATCAGTTCGCGCGGCGTGAAATGGTGCTGGAAATCGACGATCATCGGGGCGGTTCCTCCGGGTCTTGCCGCTTTCTTGTAGCCCGGATTGCGCGGAGCGCAATCCGGGAGCGCTGCATGAGACTGACCGCTGGTCCCGGGTTTCGCCGGCGCTCGACCCGGGCTACAAGGGCATCATGGCTAACTTCATGTCGCATGTCGCGGTCCCGATCGCCATCGGCGCGGTCGCGATCGTTCTTTTGCTCGGCCTCGTCAACATGATGATGGGCGGGTCCGGCAACACCTCGCAGAAATTGATGCGGCTGCGCGTCTTGCTGCAGGCCATCGCCATCGGCGTCATCATGCTGACGCTGTGGTTCATGGGGAAGTGACCCATGGTCGTCCTCAACAAAATCTATACCCGCACCGGCGACGACGGCTCGACCGCGCTCGGCACCGGCGAACGGCGCAAGAAATACGATCTGCGCGTCGCCGCCTACGGCACCATCGACGAGGCCAATGCCGCGATCGGCGTGGCGCGGCTGCATACCGTCCACGACGGCGAGCTCGATGCGGCGCTGGCGCGCATCCAGAACGATCTGTTCGACGTCGGCGCCGATCTGTGCACGCCGGGAAAAGGCAAAGGGCCGGGCGGCGCGCGGCTCACGGTGACCGACAAGCAGGTCGAGTGGCTCGAAGCCGAGATCGACCGCTTCAATGCGGCGCTTCAGCCATTGCGCTCCTTCGTGCTGCCGGGCGGCAGCGCGGCCTCAGCGCATCTGCATCTCGCCCGCACCATCTGCCGGCGCGCCGAGCGGCTGATCGCCGAGCTCAAGGACAAGCCGGACGAGAGCGTCTCGTCAGAGGTGCTCAAATACGTCAACCGCCTTTCCGATTTCCTTTTCGTTGCAAGCCGTTACGCCAATGCCCACGGCGCGCGCGACGTGCTCTGGAAGCCGGGTGAGAACCGCTAGCGGCGTTGACCGCCCGCGCGCCGGCCGTTAGGTTTCCCGCACCGCAGCAACGGTCCACCAAAACAACGGCCGGAAGCGGCGTCGAAACACACCCGAACAAGCAGCCATTGCAGCCTGAAATAGCATCATGAAAATTCTGGTGCCCGTGAAGCGGGCGATCGACAAGGACGTGAAAATCAGGGTCAAGGCCGACGGCTCCGGCGTCGAGCTCGGCAACGTCAAAATGTCGATGAATCCGTTCGACGAGATCGCCGTCGAGGAGGCGATCCGGCTCAAGGAAGCCGGCAAGGCGACCGAGATCGTCGCCGTCTCGATCGGGCCGCAGCAAGCCGCCGAAACCATCCGCACCGCGCTCGCCATGGGCGCCGACCGCGGCATCCTGGTCAAGGCCGACGGCGCCGTCGAGCCTTTGGCGGTGGCGAAAATCCTCAAAGCCATCGCCGCGGCGGAACAGCCGGGCCTGATCATCCTCGGCAAGCAGGCGATCGACGACGACAGCAACCAGACCGGGCAGATGCTGGCGGCGCTGCTCGGCTGGCCGCAAGGCACCTTCGCCTCCAAACTGGCGCTCGACGGCGATACGCTCTTGGTGACGCGCGAAGTCGACGGCGGGCTGCAGACGGTGAAGCTCAAGCTGCCGGCCATTGTCACCACCGATCTGCGTTTGAACGAGCCGCGCTACGCCTCGCTGCCCAACATCATGAAGGCGAAGAAAAAGCCGATCGACGAGAAGACCGCGGCCGATTACGGCGTCGATATCAAGCCGCGGCTCGAAGTGATCAAGACCGCAGAGCCGCCGGTGCGCAAAGCCGGCGTCAAGGTCAAGAGCGTCGCCGAGCTGGTCGAGAAACTCAAAGAAGCGGGGGCGGTCTGATGCGATCTCATTCGCTCATTCCCGCGCAAGCGGGAATCCAGATGGCCGCCGCCGCGCGTGCCGCAAAATTTACCGGGTCCCCGCTTTCGCGGGGACGAGCGGAGCTCAACTAATGCCGACGCTTCTCCTTGCCGAGCACGACAACGCCGCGCTGAAGGACGCCACCGCCAAGGCGCTGACCGCGGCCAAGGCGCTCGGCGCCGACGTGCATATCCTGGTCGCCGGACATAACTGCAAAGCCGTTGCCGAGGCCGCGGCCAAGCTCGACGGCGTCAAAAAGGTCCTGCTCGCCGACGCGCCGGCTTACGAGCATATGCTGGCGGAGCCGACTGCGGCACTTATAGTCTCGCTCGCCGGGCCTTACGAAACCCTGATGGCGGCGGCGACCACGAGCGGCAAGAACATCATGCCGCGCGTCGCCGCGCTGCTCGACGTCATGCAGATTTCCGACGTCATCAAAGTGGTGGCGCCCGACACCTTCGAGCGGCCGGTCTATGCCGGCAACGCCATCCAGACCGTGCGCTCGACCGAGAACAAGCGCGTCATCACCGTGCGCACCGCGGCGTTCCAGGCCACTGGCGAGGGCGCTTCGCCGGCGCCGATCGAGCCTGCCGCGCCTGCGGCCGATTCCGGTCTATCGGGGTTTGTCGGCGAGGAACTCTCGAAATCCGAACGTCCGGAATTGACATCGGCGAAAGTCATCATTTCCGGCGGCCGGGCGATGCAAAACCGCGAGAACTTCACCAAATATATAGAGCCGGTGGCGGACAAGCTCGGTGCCGCGATCGGCGCTTCGCGCGCGGCAGTCGACGCCGGCTATGCGCCGAACGACTGGCAGGTCGGGCAGACCGGGAAAGTCGTGGCCCCCGACCTCTATATCGCGGTCGGCATTTCCGGCGCCATTCAGCATCTCGCCGGCATGAAGGACTCGAAAGTCATCGTCGCGATCAACAAGGATGAGGAGGCCCCCATCTTTCAGGTCGCCGATTACGGTTTGGTGGCGGATCTTTACCAAGCGCTGCCGGAGCTTGCCGCCGAGCTCGATAAGGTTAAGCGCTGACGGAATCTGGCCGAGCGGCCGGGAACGTCGTAAAAGGTGAATCGGAATGGTCGACGTCAAGGAACGGCCCAAGGCGCAGCAGATGCGCAGCGAGCAGGCAATGCCTCATTCTATCCGCAAGATCGGCGTGGTCGGCGCCGGCCAGATGGGCAACGGCATTGCCCATGTCTGCGCGCTGTCCGGCTTTCACGTGCTGCTCAACGATGTCGTCGCCGACCGCATCAGCTCCGGGCTTGCCACCATCAACGGCAACCTGGCGCGCCAGGTCAGCCGTCAGCGCATCAGCGAGGAAGAGCGCCAGGCCGCGATCAAGCGCATTACGCCCGCCAACACGCTCGATGAACTCGGCGACTGCGATCTGGTGATCGAGGCGGCGACCGAGCAGGAAGAGACCAAGCGCAAAATCTTCACCGCGCTGTGCCCCTCGCTCAAGCCGGCAGTCATCCTCGGCACCAACACCTCGTCGATCTCGATCACGCGGCTGGCCGCCGCAACCGACCGGCCGGAACGCTTCATCGGCATTCATTTCATGAATCCGGTGCCGCTGATGGAATTGGTCGAGGTGATCCGCGGCATCGCCACCGACGACGCCACCTTCGAAGCGACCAAGCAATTCATCGGCAAGCTCGGCAAGCAGATCGCGGTGTCGGAGGATTTCCCCGCCTTCATCGTCAATCGCATTTTGCTGCCGATGATCAACGAGGCGGTCTACACGCTCTATGAGGGCGTCGGCAACGTCGAGGCGATCGACACGGCGATGCGGCTCGGCGCGCACCATCCGATGGGCCCGCTCGAACTCGCCGACTTCATCGGCCTCGATACCTGCCTCTCGGTGATGCAGGTGCTGCACGAGGGGCTCGCCAATTCCAAATACCGGCCGTGTCCGCTCCTGGTGAAATACGTCGAGGCCGGCTGGCTCGGCCGCAAGACCAAGCGCGGCTTCTACGATTACCGCGGCGACAAGCCGGTACCGACGCGGTAGCGCTGTTTCTTCGCGACGAATAATGAGCGCCCTTTAATTCCGAATTCGGTATGCGAATTCCTCTTTCTCAGTTTCAATCTGTCCCTATTAGCCAACTGCGCCGAATCGCGGTCAGAAATTTGCGAGAATTTTTCCTCCGATAGGTAAGGGGTGCAGACTTATCCACAATTATGCCCTACATCGGGGGTGGTGGAACGCGTCTCACCCCTAGGTATTGAGTTGAGGAACTTCCACATTGCAACCTTTCTAAATAAAGAGGATACAATTACCACCAGGCGCTAGGGACAATTTCCTCGTTCAGACGATCAAGCCGAGCCTTGCCGACCAGCTTGATAAGTCCTCAAAAACTGGAAGGGGCTTTGAGGGGGCTCCAAATGAAGCGACTCTCTTTTCTGTTCGCTATCTTGTTCCTCGCTAGCGGTGCGAACTCTGCAGCATACGCACAATCAATCCCCTACGATCAACTGAACGAGTCGATTTTCGCGTCCGGCTTCTACGCTGGCGTGAATGCTGGCGCGAGCTGGGGAGGTTCGACGTGGAATACTTCAGTTGGCTCAACTCGGTCTAATTCATCAGGTGCCTTGTTTGGAGGTACAGCGGGATACGACTGGCGCTCTGATGATGTTGTGGTCGGCTTGGAGGGCGATTTTGACTGGAACGGAATCCGTGGAAGCTCGACTAATTTTGGTTGTGGCACTGTCTGCAGCTTTAACAACGAATGGCTGAGCACTGCACGAGGACGCATCGGTTATGTTTTCGACCGATGGATGCCATACGTTACTGCTGGCGCAGCCTTCGGCGAACTGAAAACGAATGGAGCTACCAATTCAGCAAGCCGGACAGAGGTCGGTTGGACTGCAGGTTTTGGAATAGAATACGCGCTGACACCAAGCTGGCATTTCAAGGCGGAATATCTTCATGTTGACTTTGGAAGTTTCAATTGCGCCTCACCGTGCGGTGGCGTAGGTACTGTTGCCGTTAACGAAAACTTGATACGTATTGGATTATCGTATCAATTTCAGTCGCCTGTTGAAAACTCAGCGTTTGCCGCACTTGAGCGGAGACCCCGACCCGGCGATACCGATGATCCCGGTCCGAAAATCGCAAAAAAGCACCAAAAAAGCCATGATGCTTCAAAGAAGCACCCCATTGGCGCCGTCACGAAACAAAACGATGTATCGAAGATGCGTCGAAAGAGCCCATCTGGAAAGCACCAAAACCTCAGTTCTTTGAGGTAGTCGCCGCAGCGCGAGTTCTAGGTAATGAACGTCCAAGTCTCAAAGATTTTCAAAGACAAGAGCAAAATTGTCCAGGACGACAAAGATTATACGTCGTCTCATACCAGCTCCATAACGGATTGAATCGGGCAGTCTTCTGCGCTGAGAGCGGAAGGCAGGGGAATTGTTTTCGAGGCGCTGAGTGTGATTCGCTTGGCTATCTGATTCGGGGAAAACAGATGGTCGAATGCAGCAAAGCCGAGGTTCGGCGGCTCAAAACCGCGCTACGATGGAAGATCACGGCCGGACAGCGCCAGCGCATTCAAATGGTGCTGTTACGCGAGAGCGGGATGACGCAGGGCGCGATTGCGGCAGCGATGGGTGTATCGCTGAGCACGGTGAACCGCGCGCACATGGCCTATGCTCACGGTGGCATCAAGGCGCTTAAGCCCAAGCCGAATGGCGGACGCAAGCACGAGAACATGACCGTGGCGACGGAAAAGGCCTTGCTGGCGCGCTTTGCCAAAGCTGCCGGCGCCGGCGAGATGTTGAACATTCACGATCTCAAAGCGGCCTATGAACAGGCGATCGGGCATGTGACCAGCGACAGCACGGTGTACAATCTCTTGCACCGGCAGGGCTGGCGCAAGCTGATGCCGCGGCCGTTTCATCCCAAGCGCGACCTCGCGGCGCAAAAAGCTTTTAAAAAAACGGCTTTCCTGATGCAGTGAGGCAGGCTCGGCGGGCGGCCAAGAGGCGCGGTCGGCATCTGCGCATCATGTTCGCCGATGAAGCGCGCTTCGGCCGCATTAATCGGCCACGGCCATGCTGGGCGCCGATCGGAACGAGACCAGCGGTCGCCGCTCAGCTCATTCGCGAATACATCTATTTGTACGGCGCAGTCTCTCCAAAAGACGGAGTTTGCGTCTATCTGATCATGCCGACGTCGAACACCGCCTGCTTTCAGGCCTTCCTCGACGTGCTGGCGCGCAGGTTCGCCCGCCAGGACATCCTTTTGGTTCTCGACGGCGCGCCCAACCATCGCTGTGGCCAACTGACCCTTCCCGACAATATCA
Organism: uncultured Alphaproteobacteria bacterium; assembly: GCA_963791925.1. Lineage (GTDB taxonomy): Bacteria > Pseudomonadota > Alphaproteobacteria > Rhizobiales > Xanthobacteraceae > BOG-931. Next base: position 177,608 of record CAWBUA010000002.1, read on the forward strand.
AGCTCTTGTACCTTCCACCGTATTCGCCCGAACTTAATCCAAAGGAAAATCTCTGGGATGAAATCCGCGAGAAAATCTTCAAGAATTACGCGCTGAAATCCATCGACGCCGTGCGCGCTAAACTCAAACAGGCCATCCTCTACATCGAGCACAACCGCAAACTCGTCCGCTCCATCACATCCTTTCCATATATCGCCAACTCACTCTGATGTGGAGTTGGTATCACATGAGTGACCTTGCTCGCTATATTGGCTACGGTCTCGCCGCGATTACCACCACAGTCTTTAATTCCGACAGCGTGTTTTCAAGAGTGTTGGTCACGAACTTCAAAGTCGAGATTTTGCTTGCGTCGATACTGGGATGCGCCGCAATCGTGTTCGACTATCTGCAATATTTATTCGGGTATATGAACGCTAAAATAGCCGACAAGAACCTCAAGCCGATGGAGCATTCCTCAGCGGCTGAGGTTTCAGCATTTAAAATTTACAACAGCAAGTCGCTTCTTTACAGGGCGCGCTTCTGGTGCTTCTGCCTCAAGCACGCCTCAGTGGCGATTGGGGCTGGAATGTTCATATATATCTTGGCTCGCGATCTAATATACTGAGGGATGGGCTCGCTCGTCGAAAGAGCTGAGGGGACTTTTACCTCGATGGCAGTGGATAGCCGACGTCTACGGAATAGACGTGGCCCGGATTATGTTGACTGAGGCGATGGGAATGCAGACGGTCGCGACTCTGCTCGCGGGGATCATTCCGGCGCTTGCGCTAGGGTGGGCGGTGATCACTTATAGCGATAAAAAGCGGGGCGCTCTTGCATTGGAACGGACGAAATTTATATTTGATAATCTACAATATTTAGAGACCGATCCATCGATGCAAAAGGCGAATAAGATCGTTTATCGCCTTTCACATGGCTTTACGATTGAGGATTTTTTGCTAATTATGAAGGGGCGATCTGGAACGCAGGAACAGACAGACGCTTGTATGGCCATCGAGAATTATTTGAATTTGCTTTGGCGCGTCGGCTATGCCCACATCACCCTCAAGACCATTGAACGCAATGATTTGGATGCCTTCGGTTATTATTTTTATGAGATATCGAAGAATGTGAAACTAATGGAATACTGCAATGAGGAAGGATACGAAGAGATTGTTGACGCCATTGATGTACTGAGGCCAATCTGGAAAAAGGCGGAGGCCGAAATACCCGGTCGACTCCGGCAATTGCAGTCGGGCGTAATCAAAACAGGCGATTGAGGCCGGCTGGCTCGGCCGCAAGACCAAGCGCGGCTTCTACGATTACCGCGGCGACAAGCCGGTACCGACGCGCTGACGGCTTTCCGAGGCCGGCCGCGGTTGCCGGCGCCGGTGCGGTGGTCGCTGCTTTCGGCCTTACTGCCAGCCCCAGCCAGCGCCCCAGCCGCCGAGTTTCAGGTTGATGCCGACCTTGACGGTGTGAACCGTGGTTTTCTCGCTGAGCGAGAACGGTATCGCGGCGAGCGTGCCGCTGGCGACGGTGTCGGTGCCGAGATCGAGATAAAGATACTCGGTCTTGACCGACAGCCAGGGATTCAACGCGTATTCCAAGCCGCCGCCCGCGGTCCAGCCGTTTTGCGTCGTGCCGGTCGAAGCCAGTGCCGACAGTCCGAACGCTGCGGCGTTGGCCGAGCTCGTGGTGTGGCCGTAAGCCCAGCCGCCGGTGGCATAGAGGAGAGCCGTCGGGGTCACCAGATAGCCCACGCGCCCGCGCACGGTGCCGAACCAGTCCAGCTTGCTGCCGACATTGCCGGAAAAGGTGTTGGCCGTCGTCGTCGCGTTGCCCTCGATATCGGCGCCATCGAAGTCGGCTTCGACGCCGGCGACCCAGGCCGGGGCGAATTGCCAATTGTAGCCGATCTGGCCGCCGCCGAAGAACCCGCTGGAATTGAGCGTCGACGTTCCCGTCGTCGCTCCGAAGCCCAAGGCCGGGATTGCTCCAACAGTGAAGGGATACTGGAATTGATTGCCGCCGAAGCCGCCATTGGTGCCGATATAGAAGCCGGTCCAGGAATAGGCCGGCGGCGGTGGCGGCGGGGGATTATAGGGCGGCGGCAGACCCAGATCGGCCGCGTGCGCGGCCGAGCTGCCGAACGCGATGGCCGCAGTCATCGCCAGTGAGCCAAGAATACGTTTCATCGCCGCCCCCATGCAAAGCTCCGTGCCCCGGGGGACGACGAACGCATGCGGGCCGCCAACGAGCGGTTAATGCCGGGCTCGCGGTGAAAAATTCATCGAGCCTGTTGCCGCCGTGCAACAAGTAGAACCGCGGATCGGCGGAAATCGCGGCGGGCGAGGGACACGCTGCGGCGCAACCTCGCCCGCCGGAAACGATCCGATTACGCCGCCGCGGCCATTTGCGGTGCGGTTTCGCTCCAGCACGGCAGCGCCGAGACGCGCCCGAACCAGGCGCCAATATTGGCATAAGGCCCGAGCGGCATTGCCGCGCCTTGGGCATGAAACAGCGGCGCCGCCACCGCGAAGTCGGCAATCGTCAGCGTGTCGTTGACGAGATATTTGTGCTTGGCGAGATGCGCATCGAGCATCTTGGCTTCCTTGTTGAACGACTCGCTAGCCTTGGCCACGGCGGCCTGGTCGGGAGCGCCAAGATTGACGAATTTCTTGACCAGGTTCTCGAAGATCAGCGGCTGGCAGGCTTGCGCGCCCCAGTGCGCCAGATCCCAGCACTGCCAGCGGCAGACGTCGGCGCCACCCTTCGCGTCGCTTGGATAAAGCGGCGTCGGTTTTTTGCTGGCGAGGTATTGCAGGATCGCGTTCGATTCCCACAGCTTGAAGTCGCCATCGACGAGAACCGGGGTGCGGCCGGTTGGATTGAGAGCGAGGAAAGCGGGCGTATGCTGGTCGCCTTTGAGCAGATCGACGAACTCGAATTCGACCGGCATTTTCAGATAGGCCGCAAGCGCGCGCACCTTCCAGGTATTCGGCGAAGCGGGAAAGCCATAGAGCTTCATGATCAACTCCTCGGTTCGGATGACGGACGACAGATGACGGACGACAGATGACGGACGACAGATGACGGACGACAGATGACGGACGACAGATGACGGACGACGGATTAGAGACAGATAACGAACGCGCGCCACTGTCCTCTGTCTTCCGCTATTCGCAGCATGAGGCGGATTTGGGTTGCCGGTATGACGCTTTTGTATCGACCGCCGCGCCGTCATAGCGATCATGGTGGCGGACCCAGGCCATGCCGAATTTCAGGTCTTCCTCGTCGCGGCCTTTGGGCACGAGATCGATGAGATTGTAGGCGCCGATCAGGATGTCGAGACCGCGGCCGTAGGTCGAATAAGTATGAAACACCTGGCCGGTGGCATCCTTGAAGAACACGCTGGCGCCGGGGCGTTCTTCGCTCGGGAAGGTCGTCATTGCATAGTTGTATTCGACTTCGCCGCGGGCTTTCTCTTCCGGTGAGGCCGAGACGTGGTAGTCGAAATTGAAATCGCTGCCGAACGACGATACCCAGGTGAACTTCCAGCCCATGCGCGCTTTGAATTTTTCGATTTCCGGCAGCGGCGCGCGCGAGGCGGCGGCGAAAGCGATGTCGCGCTGGGCAAGATGGATGGTCGCGCCGTCGAAATGATCGGCGATCAGCGAGCAGCTCGGGCAGCCGGCTTCCCAGCCGGGGCCGAGCATGAAGTGATAGACGATGAGCTGGCTCTTGCCGCCGAACAGGTCGGCCAACGATTGCCTGCCGCTCGGCGTATCGAACAAATAATTCTTTTCGACCTTTTCCCATGGCAGCTCGCGGCGTTTGCGGGCAAGCGCGTCGCGCGTCCTTGAAAATGCCTTCTCTTCGGCGAGATACGCCTTGCGCGCGGCGATCCATTGATCGTGCGATACGATTTTGTGCGTTTCCATGTAGTACTCCTCGTCTGCCAACAGCGACATTCCACAACACATCGACACGGCGCGAACCCGCTCGTCTCAGGCAAGTATTCTTTCCATCTTGTCGAGTGCGCTGGTCCAGCCGGCATTGTGGCGGTCGCGCGCATCCTCGTCAGCGAACTGCTCGTGCATGAGCGTGAGCAGGCTGCCGCTGCCGTCCGGCTCGATCGCGACCGTCACCAGTGATTCCCGCTCCGGCATGGTTTTCCAGCTCCAGGTGAAGACCAGCTTCCGGTCAGAAATGATTTCGCGATAGACGCCGCTGACGTCGTGTTCCTCGCCACTTGGCGCACGCATCAGCCAGCGATAGCGGCCGCCGACCCGCAAATCGCATTCCGCCGAGACTAGCTTGACCTCGCCAGGCCCCATCCAGTGCTTTACTTTTTCGGGATCAGTCCATGCGGCAAAGACCCTGGCCGGCGCCGCCTTGAGCCGGCGCTTGATGGTGAGGCTTGGTTTGGTGGCTGTTTGGGTGGCCATGATTGTTCGTCCTCCAGAAATGCGGCCAAGCGATCGAGCCGCTCGGACCAGAACCTTTCGTAACGATTGAGCCACTCGAACGCCTCGCGCATCGGCTCGGCGTCGAGCCGGCAGGCGACGACGCGGCCGGTCTTGGCGCGCGCCACCAGTCCGGCGTCCGACAGCACGCCGAGATGCTTCATGACCGCCGGCAGCGACATTTTGAACGGCGACGCAAGTTCGCTCACCGACAGGGCGGGCCGTTCGGCCAGCCGCATCACCAGCGCGCGGCGCGTCGGATCGGACAGCGCCGCAAAAGTGCGGTCGAGGCTGGCATCTGAAAACTTAACCATATGGTTTAGTATCAAGACCCGCCCGGCCGTGTCAACCGCCATTGCGGCAGCCGCGGTGACGATCCCGTGAACGGCGGCTTGATTCGATTTTGTTAAGCGTTAGCCGCTAAGCTTGGCGGCATGAATCCTGCGAGCATTGCCACCGCTGCGATCGGCGCCCAGGCCGCCATGCTGCAGCTTGCCATTGCGGCGCGCCTTGCGCGCATGAACGCGGATATGGGGTCCTCGATCGTTAAATTGATCGATGCCGCGCAGCAGAACGCCAAGTCACTCGCCAATGTGGGCGCAGGGATCGGCGCCAATCTCGACGTCACAGCGTAGTCCAAACGAACCGGCCACTACGCGGCTACCGTTTGACGGCGCGTTTGTCCTCGCCAGCGTGTCGCTGGATTACCACAGGAATTGCAATTCAACCGAACCGGCGCAGGACGGAGTATTCCGCGAACAAGCAAAACGTTATTATGGGCAATTAGCGGATTAGGCGTCGGCCGTGGCCACGATGCGCATCTGAAGCGGCCGTTTGGAAGATCCGGCGCATTCATTGATTGGGGATTCGGGGGCGGTCATGAAGATGAAGATCATCATCGCAATCGCTGCGATGCTCACGATGTCAGTTTCGTCTGCGTCCGCTCAAGCGCTCGTAACTGGAAGCGGATCAAACTCGGCCAGCGCCGGCAGTTGGCTCGGAGGCGCGCACGCCGGCTACAATTGGCAGAGCAACTCGTGGGTCTATGGACTTGAGACTGATATCTCGGGAATGCATCTCAACAGTGCAATGAACACTGCACTGACCGACGGGCTTACCACCGCCAGCACGAGCGCCGACATAAACTGGTATGGGACAGTGCGAGGTCGTCTCGGCTGGAGCCAAGGCCCCGTCTTGTTCTACGGCTCGGGCGGTCTCGCCTACGGTAGAGTCGACTTGAACAGCAGCATGAGCATGCCAGCTGCCGGGCTTTCCCTGAATACGCAGACGTCGTCGGTGCGAACCGGTTGGGTCGCAGGCGGGGGCATTGACTACCTTTGGCGTCCGAATGTGATTGTCGGCGTCCAATACCAATATGTCGACCTCGGATCGGTCAATCTGGCGTCCTCGATAACATCGGCTGGCCCAAACACCTTGACGCAAAGCGCGAACGCGCACGCACAATTTCAGGTCGTCACCGCCGGCATTAGTTGGCTGTTCTCGCCGGCAGGATCGAATTCGTCTGGCGGATGGCAGGGGTTCTATGCCGGCGGTCAAGTCGGCGGCGCCTGGGGCAACGATACGAGCGCCGTCTATTCCTCCGTATCGCCGCCGCCGATACCTTCCGATATTCGGCTCAAGCGTGACATTGTGCTGGTTGCGCGTCTCGACAACGGCCTGGGGATCTACCGCTATCGTTATGTTTGGAGCGACACAGTTTTTGTCGGCGTCATGGCGCAGGAGGTTGCCTTGCTGCGGCCCGATGCCATCGTTCGCAATGGGCTCGACGATTATCTTCGTGTCGACTACTCCCGGCTTGGTTTGCAACTGATGACCTTGCCGCAGTGGGAAGCCGTCAACAAGGGTGAAAGACTCTAGGCTTCCGTCGCCCCTGTTGGCGTCACTCGGTCCGGGCTCCGGCGATCGCCGCGCGCACGAGCTTTACGCCGTCATCGCTTGCCCATTCGGCCGGGCCCGCCATGGCGCCGATCTCGCAGCCGTTGCGGTCGACGAGCACCGTGGTCGGCATGCCGAAGGCCTTGCCGGCGGCCTTGAGGTCCTCGAAGACGTGCGCGCTCTGGTCGGAATAGTAGGTGAGGTGGGTGGCGCTGACCTCTTTAAGGAAGGCGAGCGGCTTTTGCGGATCGCGGGTATCGATATTGACGGCGACCACCTGGAAGTCCGGCCCCCCGAGCTTGGCCTCCAGCGCATCGAGCGCCGGCATTTCGCGGCGGCACGGCACGCACCAGGTGGCCCACAGATTGAGGAGTACGGTGCGGCCGCGCCAATCGGCGAGCGTCTTGTCGGCGCCGGTCGCGTCCTTGAAGGTGAGATCGGGCAGGTGTAACGGGGTTTGCGCCACCGCCAGCGCCGCAACCTCGCCATGAACCAGAGGCGCGATCCGTTTGGCGATATCGACCGCCGGGCGGCAGGCGGCATCGGCCGGATTGCCTCGGAAGTGCGCCATCCCGTATACCCCCGCCAGCACAATGAGGACGCCGATCCCCGCTACCGCGGAAACAAGCCGTAGCCGGCCGATTTTGCGCAAGGCGGGCGGGTTGCCGGTTTCGGCCGTTTGTTCAGTCATGAGCGGGAAAACCTCGGAATGAGCTTCATGAGACAACCTTTAACAAGCGATCCGTCATGAGCAACAAGATGTGGGGCGGTCGGTTCGGCTCGGGGCCCGATCCGATCATGGAGGACATCAACGTCTCGATCGATGTCGACCGCCGCCTGTATCGCCAGGACATTGCCGCCAGCAAGGCGCATGCGGCGATGCTCGCAAAAAAAGGCATCATCACGGCGCAAGATGCAAAGGAGATCGCTCACGGTCTAGACACGATCCTGTCAGAGATCGAGGCCGGCAAATTCGCCTTCAAGCGGGCGCTCGAGGACATTCACATGAATGTCGAGAGCCGGCTCGGCGAGTTGATCGGGCCGGCGGCCGGACGGCTGCATACCGCGCGCTCGCGCAACGATCAGGTGGCGACCGATTTCCGGCTGTGGGTGCGCGACGCCATCGACCGCCTCGACGCGGCGCTCACCGGCTATCAGCGGGCGCTCGCCGCCAAGGCGCTTGACCATGCCGATACCGTGATGCCGGGCTTCACCCATCTGCAGCCGGCGCAGCCGGTGACCTTCGGCCATCATCTGCTCGCTTATGTGGAGATGGCCGGCCGCGATCGCGGCCGCTTCGCCGATGCGCGGGCGCGGCTGAACGAAAGCCCGCTCGGCGCCGGCGCGCTTGCCGGCACCTCGTTCCCGATCGACCGCGCCATGACCGCCAGGGCGCTCGGCTTCGCGCGGCCGATGGCGAATTCGCTCGACGCGGTAGCCGACCGCGATTTTGTGCTGGAGACGCTGTCGGCCTGTGCCATCACCGCCGTGCATTTGTCGCGCTTCGCCGAGGAGATCGTGATCTGGTCGTCGCCGCTCGCCGGCCTCATCCGGCTGTCCGACAAATTCACCTCCGGCTCGTCGATGATGCCGCAGAAGCGCAATCCCGATGCCGCCGAGCTCGTTCGCGCCAAGACCGGCCGCATCGTCGGCGCGCTCGCGTCGCTTTTGATCGTGATCAAGGGTTTGCCGCTCGCCTATCAAAAGGATCTGCAGGAGGACAAGGAAGGCGCGATCGACGCGATCGCCGCGCTCGACCTGTCGATTCGGGCGATGACCGGCATGGTGGCCGATCTCGAGCCCGACGTGGCGCGGATGAAAGAGATCGCCGGCGACGGCTATTCGACCGCCACCGATCTTGCCGACTGGCTCACCCGCACGCTCAAAGTCCCGTTCCGCGACGCCCATCACATCACCGGCAAGATCGTCGCCGCGGCCGCGGCGGCCGGCGTGCCGCTCGACAAGCTGCCGCTCGAAGCCATGCAGGCGGTGGAGCCCAAAATCACCGGCAAGATCACCAAGGCGGTCTATGCCGTGCTATCGGCCGAAAAGTCGGTGAAGAGCCGCACGGCTTACGGCGGCACGGCGCCGAATAACGTCCGCCGCGAGGCCAGGCGCTGGCTCAAGCGGCTGGACAAAAAGGCATAAGCGTTTGGCAACGCCTTTGGCCGATGCTTTACGGACACAATGTCGCCGCCGCGATGCGGTCTGTTAGGCTGGTTGCCGAAAGCCGGGTGGGGGACGTGTTTTGACCCGTGTTCGTTTGAAAATCCCGCGCGCTGTTGCGCTGGTTGCAGCGCTGGCCGGGACTTTGGCGCTCGCCGGCTGCGGGCGCGAGGGACCGCTGGAATTGCCGCCCGGGCCGGCGCCGGCGGCGCCGACCGCGACCTCGCAGCTGCGCTCGCCCGACGGCACGCCCGCGCCCGGTTCGCCACAGGATACCGCCGTCAAAACCGGATTCGATGCCCAGGGCAACCCGGTGGCGACCCCCAGCCAGAAACGCTCCTTCATCCTCGATCCGCTGCTGCAGTAGATCAGCGCCTTGATCCGTCACCCTGAGGCGGCCGCGGAGCGGCCCCTCGAAGGGCGAAGGCCGCGGCCGTTCATCCTTCGAGGCTCGCTTGGCTCGCACCTCAGGATGACGGGCAAAAGCGGGCGTAAGCCGCTTCATCCCGTCAGCATCATGCTCTAAACACCTCCCATGCACCACTTCACCTATCGTGGCGGCATGCTGCATGCCGAAGCGGTCGATCTGACGGCGCTGGCGGAAGCCGTCGGCACGCCGTTCTATTGCTATTCGAGCGCCACCATCGAGCGGCACTATAAGGTGTTTGCCGGCGCCTTCGCCGACGTCGATGCGCTCGTCTGCTACGCCATGAAGGCGAATTCCAATCAGGCGGTGATCGCGACGCTGGCGAGGCTCGGGGCCGGCGCCGACGTGGTCTCGCAAGGCGAACTCTTGCGCGCCCGCATGGCCGGCGTGCCGGCCGACAAGATCTTGTTCTCCGGCGTCGGTAAGACCGCGCCGGAACTGGCGCTCGCGGTCGACGAGAACATTCTTTGCATCAATGTCGAATCCGAGCCGGAGCTTGAACTCTTGGCGTCGATCGCCGCCGCCAAGGACCGCGTCGCCGCCATTTCCATCCGCGTCAATCCCGACATCGATCCGAAGACCCACGCCAAGATCGCGACCGGCAAGGCGGAGAACAAATTCGGCATCCCGATCAGCCGCGCACGCGAGGTTTATGCGCGCGCCGCCAAGCTTGAGGGCGTGCGCGTCATCGGCGTCGACATGCATATCGGCAGCCAGATCATCGAGCTCGACCCGTTCGGCGATGCGTTTGCGCTGCTGGCGGAGTTCGTCGGCGTGTTGCGGGCCGACGGGCATTCCATCGCGCATGTCGATCTCGGCGGCGGCTTGGGCATTCCCTATCGCGAGGACAACGAGCCGCCGCCCGACCCCGACGCCTATGCGGCGATCGTCAAGCGCGCGACCAGGGACCTCGGCTGCAAGCTCATTTTCGAGCCGGGCCGGCTGATCGTCGGCAATGCCGGCATCCTGGTGACGCGCGTGATTTACGTGAAGCACGGCGAAGCCAAGACCTTCGTCATCGTCGACGCCGGCATGAACGATCTCGTTCGGCCGACGCTCTATGAGGCGCATCACGACATCAAGCCGGTGCGCCAGGCCGCGGTCGGCGCCCGGCGAATCACCGCCGACGTGGTGGGGCCGGTATGCGAATCCGGCGACTATCTCGCGCTCGACCGCGCGCTCGTCGAGCCGAAGCCCGGCGATCTCCTCGCGGTGATGACTGCGGGCGCCTATGGGGCGGTCCAGGCCGGCACCTATAATAGCCGCCCGCTGATCCCCGAAGTGCTTGTTCGCAATGACGAATGGGCGCTCGCGCGGCCGCGCCAGACGCTCGACGAATTGATCGGGCTCGACCGGCTGCCGGCTTGGCTCTGACCTGGCTGTGACGTTGGCTTTGATCTTGCTTCACTAAATTTTGCCGGGCTTTAAGTGCCTTGAACTGGCCCTCATGTTAACGTGTTGTCCGGCAGTTCCGGATCGATGATTTGCCGGCTGCCGCTCCCGGAAAACGGAAGAATTGTGACCGAGCAGACTTTGCCGAACAACGCTCCCGAGAACGCCGCGGCCGAACCCGCGGCGGGGTCGCTCCTTGACGCGGCGCTGCGGCGGGCGCGCTGGACCATCCTGTGGGAGCGGCTGTGGCCGGCGCTGGCGACGCTTGCGACCGCGCTCGGCCTGTTCCTGGCGCTGTCCTGGCTCGGGCTGTGGCTGTGGCTGCCGCCGCTCGGCCGCAGCGTCGGCGTCATCGGCCTTGTCATCGTTCTCGTCGCGGCACTGGTGCCGCTCGGGTTATTGCGCATGCCGGCGATGCGCGAAGGCTTGAGCCGGCTCGACCGCGGCAGCGGGCTCCGCCACCGCCCGGCGACGGCGATCGCCGATGCGCTCGCGGTCACGTCCAAGGATCCCTATTCGCTGGCGCTGTGGAACGCCCATGTCGAGCGCGCCCGTCAGTCCGCGCGCACGCTCAAAGCGGGTCTGCCGGCGCCGCGCGTCGCCTGGCGCGATCCTTATGCGTTGCGCGCTCTGGTGCTGCTCGCCTGCATCGCCACGTTTTTTGCCGCCGGCGGCGAACGGTGGAAGCGCATCGCCGCGGCGTTCGACTGGCAGGGCGCGGTGCTGCCGGCGAATTTCCGCGTCGACGCCTGGGTCGTGCCGCCGGCCTATACCGGCAAGCCGCCGCTGGTGCTGCCCGGGATTCATCCGGGCGAGACGGCGGCGGCGGAAGCGCCGAGCGAGGGTCCGTTCGCCGTGCCGGTCAATTCGACGCTGATCGTGCGCTCGACCGGCAACGTCAATCTCGATATTGCCGGCGATGGCGGCGTCGGGCCGTCGAAGGAGGCGGTGCAGGCGCCGGCGGGCACCGAGGAGCATCGCTTCAAGATATCCGCCACCGGCACGGCGACGCTGCGCGGCGCCGGCGAAGACCTGACCTGGCCGTTCAACGTCATCCCCGACAACCCGCCGACCATCGAACTGACCAAGGATCCGCAGGCGCAAAACCGCGGCTCGCTGCTGTTGTCGTACCGGCTCGCGGACGATTACGGCGTGACCAAAGCCGAAGCGATTTTCGCGCGGAAGGACGAACCTGCCGCGGCGGCCGCGCCCGGCGAAAAAGCCAAAGCGCCGCCGCGTCCGCTCTACGGCCCGCCGGAATTGCCGCTGGTGCTGCCGCAGGCGCGGGTGAAAAACGGCGTCGGCCAGACCATCAAGGATCTCACCGACCACCCTTGGGCCGGCGCGCAGGTGACGATGACGCTCGTCGCCCACGACGACGGCGGCAATGTCGGCAAGAGCGATCCGGTGTCGTTCCGCCTGCCGCAGCGCGTCTTCATCAAGCCGCTGGCGCGGGCGCTGATCGAAGAGCGCCGCGATCTGGCGATGGACGCCAATGCGCGGCCGCAAGTCGTCGCCGCGCTCGACGCGCTCGCCATCGCGCCGGAGAAATTCACCCCCGATGCCGGCGTCTATCTCGGGCTGCGCTCGATCTACTGGGAGCTGGTGCGCGCCAAGTCCGACGACGATCTGCGCGACGTGGTCGCGCGGCTGTGGCAGATGGCGGTCGACATCGAGGACGGCAATATTTCCGATGCGCAGGATGCGCTGCGCAACGCCGAGGCCGCGCTGCAGCAGGCGCTCGAGCGCGGCGCCAGCGACGACCAGATCAAGCAGCTGATGGACAAGCTGCGCGAGGCGATGGCCCGCTACATGCAGGCGCTGGCGCAGCAATTGAAGAACAATCAGCAGCTGACGCGGCCGCTTGGTCCCAATACCAAGGTCATCAGCCAGCGCGACCTGCAGAACATGCTCAACAAGCTCGAGAATCTGGCGAGAAGCGGCGCCAAGGACGCGGCGCAGGCGCTGTTGCAGCAGCTCGAGCAGATGATGGAAAACATGCAGATGGCGTCGCCGGGCAACAACGGCGACGAGAGCGAGGAAATGTCGGAGCTCGACGAGCTTGGCGACATGATCCGCCAGCAGCAGGATTTGCGCGACCGCACCTTCAAGCAGGGCCAGCACGATGCGCAGCGCGGTCAGCAAGGCAAGCCCGGACGCTCGCAGCATCCGGGCGATTCGCTCGGCCAATTGCAGCAGAACCAGCAGGCGCTGCGCGACCGGCTCAATCAATTGCTGCAGGATCTGAAGAACCGCGGGATGGGCCAGAACCAGCAAGGCCAGCAGGGCCAGCAAGCGCCGGGCCAGGGCCAACAGGGTCAGGGCGGCGACGAGCTCGACGAGCTCGGCCGCGCCGGCGACGCCATGGGCCAAGCCGAAGGCGAGCTCGGCCAGGGCAACGCCGACGACGCCGTCGACGCGCAGGGCCGCGCGCTCGATGCCTTGCGCAAGGGGGCGCAGTCGATGGCGCAATCGCTGCAGCAGCAGATGGGCCAGGGCCGGGGCCGCGGCCAGGGGCGGCTCGGCCAGGCGCGCGGCGACAGCGACACCGATCCGCTCGGCCGGCCGCTGCGCGGCCATGACTACAGCGACAACTCCTCGGTCAAGGTGCCGGGCGACATCGACGTGCAGCGCGCGCGGCGCATCCTCGAGGAATTGCGCAAGCGCTTCGGCGAATTCAGCCGCCCGCAGGAAGAGCTCGATTACCTGCAGCGGCTGCTGAAGAATTATTGAAATTATTTTTCCTCCACCGCGAAAGCGGGGGAGGGGGACCATGCGAAGCATGGTGGAGGGGGCGTCTGAGGCGACGTTTCATTTTCCTCTTCGCAGAATCGTTGAGGCCGACGCCCCCTCCACCGCGCTACGCGCGGTCCCCCTCCCCCACTTGCGTGAGGGAGGATGCATCGTGACCCCGCGTTGACACGCCCCCGTGACGGCCTAAATTACAGGGGTTCCGAGGGGTGCCCGGTTTTGGGCTGAGAAAAACCCTTTGAACCTGATCCGGGTCATGCCGGCGAAGGGACGGAAACTTCTGCCAAATCCCGCCCCGACCTCGCCGTCGCCGGATCGCTTGAACTCAAGGAGCGACCGATGAACAAGCCCCTCTCCGAAGCCGATCTCGCCACGCCGACCGTGACCACCGGCCCGATCGCCGGCTCGCGAAAAATTTATTCGGCGCCCGACGCCGCGCCCGATTTGCGGGTGCCGCTGCGCGAGATTCCGCTGGCAGAGGGCTCCGGCGAGGAGCCGGTGCGGGTCTACGATCCCTCCGGCATCTATACCGAGGCCGACGCCGCGATCGACGTCGAGCAGGGTTTGGCGCGCGCGCGGGTCGCGTGGGTGAAGGAGCGCGGCGGCATCGAGGACTATGACGGCCGCCCGATCAAGCCGGTCGACAACGGTAACGTCACCGGCAAGCATCTCGCCCGCAATTTTCCCAACACGCCGCGGCCGATGCGGGCGATCTCCGCCGCGCACCCTCCCCTGGAGGGGGAGGGTCGGCGCGAAGCGCCGGGGTGGGGTGCTGCTGAATCGCGGAAGGCCCCCACCCGGCCGGCTGCGCCGGCCGACCTTCCCCCTGCAGGGGGAGGTGCAACAAGCCCGCACCCCATCACCCAGCTCGAATGGGCGCGCAAGGGCGTCATCACCAAGGAAATGATCTACATCGCCGAGCGCGAAAATCTTGGGCGGAAGAAGATGCTCGACGTCGCGCAGGAACGTCATGACGACGGCGAAAGCTTCGGCGCCGCGGTGCCGCTCTTCGTCACCCCGGAATTCGTGCGCGACGAGGTGGCGCGCGGCCGCGCCATCATCCCGTCCAACATCAATCACGGCGAGCTCGAGCCGATGATCATCGGGCGGAACTTTCTCACCAAGATCAACGCCAATATCGGCAACTCCGCGGTCACTTCATCCGTGGAAGAGGAAGTGGAGAAAATGGTGTGGGCGATCCGCTGGGGCGCCGACACCGTGATGGACCTCTCCACCGGCCGCAACATCCACAACACCCGCGAATGGATTTTGCGCAATTCGCCAGTGCCTATTGGAACAGTGCCGATCTATCAGGCGCTGGAAAAGGTCAATGGCGACCCCGTCAAGCTCGACTGGGAATGCTACAAGGACACGCTGATCGAGCAGTGCGAGCAGGGCGTCGATTATTTCACCATCCATGCCGGCGTGCGGCTTGCCTACATCCATCTCACCGCCAACCGCGTCACCGGCATCGTCTCGCGCGGCGGCTCGATCATGGCCAAGTGGTGCCTGGCGCATCACCAGGAAAGCTTCCTCTACGAGCGCTTCGACGAGATTTGCGAGTTGATGCGCAAATACGACGTGTCGTTTTCACTGGGAGATGGTCTGCGCCCCGGCTCGATCCGCGACGCCAACGACCGCGCCCAGTTCGCCGAGCTGGAAACGCTCGGCGAGCTCACCAAGGTCGCCTGGGCCAAAGGCTGCCAAGTGATGATCGAAGGCCCCGGCCACGTGCCGCTGCACAAGATCAAGATCAATGTCGACAAGCAGCTCAAGGAATGCGGCGAGGCGCCGTTCTACACTTTGGGCCCCTTGGTCACCGACATCGCGCCGGCCTACGACCACATCACCTCGGCGATCGGCGCCGCCATGATCGGCTGGTTCGGCACCGCTATGCTCTGCTACGTCACGCCGAAGGAGCATCTCGGCCTGCCGGACCGCAACGACGTCAAGGACGGCGTCATCGCCTACAAGATCGCGGCGCATGCCGCCGATCTCGCCAAGGGCCATCCCGCCGCGCAATTGCGCGACGATGCGTTAAGCCGCGCGCGCTTCGACTTCCGCTGGAAGGACCAGTTCAACCTCTCGCTCGACCCCGACACCGCGCTCAAATACCACGACGAGACGTTGCCCAAGGACGCGCACAAAGTGGCGCATTTCTGCTCGATGTGCGGCCCGAAGTTTTGTTCGATGAAGATCACGGCCGACGTGCGGGAATACGCCTCGGGGCTGAGCGATAACGAGAAGGCCGCGCTTTATCCGGAGGCGGCGCAGGCCGGCATGGACCAGATGTCGAAGAAGTTTCTCGACATGGGGGCGGAGGTTTATGTCGATAAGGCGGAAGCGGTCAAAGAGGCAAACAAGGCACTCTAACCAAAATTGGCCTCTCCCCGCATGCGGGGAGAGGCCGCGAAGCGCTGGCAGGCGCGACGCGGGTGAGGGGGGCGCGAGGTGATCCGTTATGATGAGCATGCGGAATTCCAGATAGCCCGTCGCCGCATTGCCAAGGAATGGGTTGAGCAAACCCTCCGCCACCCGGACGAAACAGAAACTTGGGCAGGACGACAGTCTCTCCTAAAGCGCCTGCCAGGACGGCATGTTATGTTGCGTGTGGTGACCGCGCGGAACGACCCGGAATACGTCATCACCGCCTATTTCGACAGGACCAAACCATGCGAATGAGAGTCGATCATGCGGCCGACGCGATCTACCTCAACTTGACCGACCGCCCGATCAAGGACAGCGAAGAAGTCGCTGACGGCATTGTCGTGGACTACGACGAGGAAGGACGGATTGTCGGCATCGAAATCCTCGACGCCTCCAAGCGTACCGCCGATCCGACAGCGCTCAAGCAATTCAGCTTCGAGGAGGCGTAGTCGATCTCGCGCCTGCCAGGATGTTACCCAAGGACGCGCACAAAGTGGCGCCTTTCTGCTCGATGTGCGGGCCGAAGTTTTGTTCGATGAAGATCACGGCGGATGTCCGGGAATACGCCGCGGGGCTGACCGACAACGAGAAGGCTGCGCTTTATCCGGAGGCGGCGCAGGCCGGGATGAACCAGATGTCGAAGAAGTTTCTCGACATGGGGGCGCAGGTTTATGTCGATAAGGCGGAGGCGGTGAAGGAGAGTAACAAGGCGCTGTGATTGCCCTCTTCCCTTGCGGGAGAGGCCGCGAACGAAGTGAGCGGTGAGGGGCCGGTGGTCCGCTACGACGAGCATGTCGAGTTTCAGATCGAGCGGCGGGGCCTTGGCGAAGGCGGGCGGGTGAGGGGGGCCTCGCGTGCCTCAGGTCATCATCATTGCCGGACCGAACGGTGCCGGTAAAACCACCTTCGCGAGCGATTACCTTGTCGGGCCGCGAGCACACTTTGCTTTTGTCAATGCCGATGAGATCGCGCGTGAGACCGGTCAGCCCAATTTGCATCGTCAGTCGGCGGACGTGCGCGCGGCTCGGATAATGCTTGAACGGATCGACAGTCTCGTAACTGCCGGCGCTGACTTTGCTTTCGAAACAACGCTGGCAACGCTGTCTTACGCTCGGAAAATTCCGGCGCGGCGCCGATCAGGCTACATCGCATCACTTGTCTATCTCCGTTTACCTTCCGTTGAAGCCTCGATGGAACGCGTGAGGCGGCGGGTCGCGGCTGGCGGTCACGGCATTCCCGAGGAGATCATTCGAAGGCGTTTCGGCAAAAGCGCCGGCTATTTCGAGAATTTGTATAAATCCATCGTCGACAAGTGGTATATTTGGCAAAGCGTCGAGGGCGTTTTCGTGTTGGCGGAATCATGGGAATGCGAATGAAACAGACATCGGAAATCGAGGAGATCGGAGCGGCCTTGAAACGGGCGGCCTACAAGGCCGTCCACGGTACGCGCGAGGAACGATCGGGGCGCTTTCTCTTGGTAGAAGGTCCGGATATTTCGCGATATAACCTGTTCAGAGAATCGAAGGGTGATTCCATGACAGGTAAGAAACACGAACTTTACGTCGAGCGCCGTCCGGAAGGCGATTACGCGGTCAGAAGGGGAGGCTCCGAGCGGGCGTCCATTACCGCGCCAACGCAAAAACAGGCGATTGAGAAAGCTGAGAAGCTCGATCCCAAGGCGGCTGTCCTTGTCGAACGCGTCCGCGATACCGATGTCGGCAGTAGGGATAAGTGGCGGAAGCCTTGAGCCTGCAATCGTAGCGTTCCGAACGTCCGGGACGTTCGAAAAACTTTCGGACATGGGGCGGAGGTTTATGTCGAGGCGGATAAGTTGAGGGCCTGCCGCTGAACTTAATCCGGGGCTGCGAGCGTGAGTTTCGGCCCGAGCCTGCGTGCGACCGAAGGAGGGGATGCAATCGCGGAAGGCGGTGAAGCCGCGCAAGCAATAAGACGCTGTAGAGGAACGGGAATCTTTAGGGCAGTTAAAATGGGTTTCGATCTCAAAAATCTCCAAATAACTAACTGGTACAAGGCGGTAATCGCTATATCCGCACCCATACTTTTTCTGGCAATAGCCAAAGACAAGGATGTCGTTGCAATTATTTCGTGCGGAACTTTGGTGTTTGGAATTGGCGAATGGATCAATCACCCGAAAAGTGTGGAACACCGTCCCGCCCCGGCGCTTGGCAGATTTGTGTTGATTACCGACTACCCCTGGAAGCCCAAACCTGTGGGCTTGGTATTTGATTTAGCAGCGGTCATTTTAGTAGGATATGGATTATTCCGCGCCTTCGGTCACTAGCTGAAGTTCTTTCCGGCCTCTGCCTCCTTCAAAGCTTTTTCTATTTCGTCGCGCCACTGTTCTACAAACATCGATCCAGTCCGCGCCAGGGTCGCTCGGATTGCCGTATTGACCTGAGGGTACTTCCCCAGGTGCTTTGCTAAATAAAAGAGAAGGGTCCCGGTGTTGTAGGGAAATACGTCGGTGAAGAGTCGTCGCACCAACGCGGCGGCTGTTAGGAAATCGTTTGATGAATCCTTTTCCCGCGAATTAAAACTTTGACGTATGAGTGAGCTAGCATGTTGCGCAAACTTGGCGCGCTCTCCGGAATATTGTAGCAAAGCACAAAGTCCTATTTCTCTGTTTTCTAGAATTTGTTCAATCAGTAGCGCCACGCGTTCTTCTTGGCGAACGGCGCGCTTCACTCGAGAAATGGCGTCCGAGATTTGCGCGTTTTGAAGGAATTCTCGATCTGTCTCTGACAGGTCGAGGTCATTAATGTCTGTGCCGCGATAAAACGTGGCCGGATCACCACCGGCAATCCGACATAACTCACGGAGGTCGGAAGTGTCCGATTCTATTAATGTCACTACCATTTCCAACCAGTGCTTCAAAAATTGGCCTTTTGAGGTTCGGCGATCGTACTCGCTAACGTAAGTTCACCAAAAGAATCATTGAAGTTTCTTATCGTCAAACCCTCCCTTGCGAGCCTGTCACGAATATAGGCCTCCGCGGCAGCGAATCGATTTCCGAAGCCGACTTTATTCTTTGCTTTCTCGAAAACAGAGCTATCCTTCAGAGTGATCTCAGTGATGATGAGGTCCTCTCTCCGACATCTGACCTCAGCGCGGAGCGTGGGCGGAATCCCTTTATGTCGATCGCTTCGTTGGTCAATTATCTCTAAGCGAGGTGACTCGTTGGCATCCCATGGACGTCCCTCCAACACCTTGCCTTGGCAAGGTCGCAGGGACCAACGATATTGGCCGTCGGGTGTGTTAGATTGTGTAACGGAAATTAGCCGCAACGCCGCGGGGATATCTGTCGCTTCGATTGAAGCATCAGTCGCCAGCTCGATCTTTTCGGCAATGCCTCCCAGTATTTGAGGCGCGTCGCGCGATACTGATTTCTTTTCAACTCTTAAAGGTTCGGATTCGGGAATCACCACGATGACGTCCGCCTGCTTCACATTAAGTCTAAAGCGAACTGGAGACTCTGTCTCTCCGCCTATGCGTCCCGTTTCGAAAACAACGTCTACGTGAAGTGCCACCTTCAATGCGGTGGAAGTGAATTCATCGTGCCAAGCGTCTATCGATACGACCTCGGCAAGTGCCCGTCTTCGATTATTATGGTTGTCCGACATAAGACCATTTCCAGTAACCGTCGTCTTCAATCGTTTTAGGTCTCTTACTGACGGTGAGAGAATCTAGCTTAGCCTCCCAGCTGCTCCGAACCTGTGGATCAGTCATTGAAGTCATCAATGCACCGGTAAGATGCCCACCAACGCTCCCAGGGGCCTTGCGCAGGTAGTACACCTCCGTTGCGTTTTTTGATTCGATTAAGATTCTCGCAGACGCAACGCTCAGCATCTCTGTCCGCCTTTTCTCTATGTATCCTGTCTACGCCGCGTTGGAGTGCTGAACGGTAGCTGCTGAGGCATCGTTCGGCCGCCGCCTTCAAGTCACGCAATAAGTCTTCGTCTATGATCAGGTGCCGTCGCGGAGTTGGTAGGAATTGAGGGTGGCGTAGTCTCCGGGGTGTTCAACCTCGAATCATCCGGCGTTGAAGCGTCGGACTGGAGACCACGCCATGACGAGCAATACCACGAAGCCTGATTCTTTGCAGCCTGCGGCCAAAATGGCTGTTGATCTTTTCGACAATTGGTTTGATCCGATCGAGACCGAGGTGCGGGCTCGAGCGCGTGAGTTCGTCGAAGAGTTGATCCGCGGCGAGCTCGACGCTCTGCTGGCACGGCCGCGTTACGGACGAAGCCAGATGGCCGGCAATGAAGGAAGAGCCGGCGTTGCGGGTCACCGTCACGGCAGCCGGACGCGGTCGCTGACAGGCACGTTCGGGCCGATCGAGATTGCGGTGCCGCGCGCCCGGCTGACCACTTCCGAGGGCAAGACGGCGGAATGGAAAAGTCAGGCGCTGCGGGCCTATCAGCGGCGCACGCTTGCCGCCGACGCCCTGATCGCGAGCACGTATCTCGCCGGCACCAATACAAGGCGGGTGCGTCGCGCGCTGGCGGCCTTGTTCGGCGGAACGGTCGGCAAGGACACGGTGAGCCGTACATGGCGCAAGGTAAAGAGCGACTGGGACGCCTGGAACACCCGCTCGCTGGCCGAGGAGCCGATTGTGCGCCTGATCCTCGACGGCACCGTCGTTCGTGTGCGGCTCGATCGCAAAGCGACTGCCATCTCGCTGCTGGTCGTTCTCGGTGTGCGCGCGGACGGCCAGAAGGTGCTGCTCGCGATCAAGAGCATGGGCGGCGAGAGCACCGAGGCCTGGCGCACTGTCCTCGACGATCTTATCAAGCGCGGGCTGCGGCGACCCGAGTTCCTTATTGTCGACGGTGCGCCAGGACTTCGACAAGGCCATTGCCTCTGTCTGGGATGGCGTGCCGGTCCAGCGCTGCACGGTTCATAAGCACAGAAACCTGTTCGCGCATGCCCCCGAGCGACTGCATGACGAGATCACCGCGGATTACAACGACATGATCTACGCGGCGACACCTGAGGAGATAGAGATCCGCCGCAAGGCTTTCATCCGCAAATGGAGGCTCAAGCATCGCGCTGTCGCCGACAGCCTGGAGGAGGCCGGAGAACGCTTGTTCACCTTCACCCGCCTGCCTCCGAGCCAATGGCGCAGCTTACGCACCACAAATGCCATCGAGCGATTGCACGAGGAATTCAAGCGGCGGATCAAGACCCAAACTGTTCTGCCATCCGCCGACACCGCTGCCATGCTGTTCTGGGCGCTGCTCGCCTCAGGACAGATCAACATGCGCAAGGTTGATGGTTGGCAGACGCTCGCTACAAAGCCCATCGATCAGCCGATTGACCTTGCAGCCTGAAACGATACCTTCATGTTACCGGAGAATGCGCCACACCGAATTCCAACCGCATTCCGGACGGCACCTATGATCAGAAGAGAAATTACTTCTTGCGATCCTGGGGTATCGAGCACCCTCTGCTCGTCGGGACTCAGCCTCGACCGCAATCGATCTAGAACCGCTCGAAAATCGGCCCTGCCATCGGCCAAAACCGGTACGCCAAGTTGAATTGCCAATGATGCTATGGATGACAGCGAAGCAATGAAAGTCAGAGCGGCTAGCATTTCTACCTCCCCCAACTGTCTCAACTGAAAATTGCATTTCGCTCAAATAATTGTCAATGGGTTCCAGTCTCGGACATTGGGTTCGTAGCAATCGTGGCGAGTGTAGCTCGGATCGAGTGAAACGAAGTCCGGGGCAAGCCTCGTGGCACAATCCCGGATCTCGCTGGCGCTCAATCCGGGCTACTTGCTAATTGCACGTGGCGCGGATCACCGGCAAAAATCCGCCTGAGGCCGCTACCTTGACAGGATAGGCCCGGAGCGCACCCTCGACCACTTGCACGCAGTCGCCGCCGTCGAGAATCCCGAGCACAGTGTTGAAGCCGGAGTTGCTCCAGCCATTAAATGGATTTGGATTTGCGCGGATGTTGACCGGGGAAATTGCCTTTAGCTTGTAGCCGGCGTGAATGGCTCCAAAATTCGGCATTGTTCCGCCGTTCGCCGGTTTGAGTTGGCCGTCATTGGTCGGCTTTCCATCGGTCCCGACCTCATAATAGACATAGCCCTCGAACACGCCGGGCATGATCGGACGGGCTGGTGGCTGGTTGTCCGGTGCGGGCGGTAGATTGGGAGGTTGAGGCGGAGGCGGGCTCGGCCACACCAAGTTCTTGATCCACAGGAACGAGGGCATAAGAGTTGCGCCCGTATTTATGACCGAGACGGTCAGCGGGAGAAGCACGGCCAAGCAGGAAACGACCGCGAAAATCCGTCGTAGCGGCTTTGGTATTTGCGACCACCACCATTGGCCCGGCCCGCCACTATCCGCGTCTACCACGTCCACACCGTTAGTGTGTGTCATCGCACTCGCCCCGAAAAATGCCTACTCGAAGAAGCTACTTTAGCGCGAGTTCACATTGTTAACAATCATTGGCTCTGCAGCGCGGCAGCCGTCGGCGGACGATTTTTTCGGGACGGCGGTGCCTTGGCGTCACAATAATGTTGACTATCGTCTCCGGTTCAGATACTTTCCGACGAATCAAAGCTTGCTCATCGAAGGGCACATTCCGGGTGCGACCTAGAAGGTGGAGCAAGTGCGGTTCCCGCGGGCGGTCTCGCAAACCGCTCCCGGGCGGCTCTGGGCATCATTCACGCCGGTACTACGGCCGGTGCGGGAGGTGCAGTCCCTGGACTGGGACAGGCGAGGGCGGGTAACGCCCGCCCGACCCACGTCCCAGGAAGCATGGCCTGGAGCTGAGCCAGCCGGCGCAAGCCAACTGGCGAGTGCCGCGGTGGAGCGCCGAAAGGCGAGCGCGCCCGAAGCGCGGACGAGTGGCAACATTCGTTCGTGTGGCGCGCGCCGGGCCCCGCCGGGCACGGCCAATAAGTACGCGCCTTTCGGCGCTCCGCCCCCCTTCGTTTTATTGGGGCGCGTTGGACGGGCTTTCTTGAAGCGTGCAGCAAACCTCGGATGCGAAGACGCATCGCGAGAACGAGATCGCATGTCCCTCGCGCCTGGTGCGAGAGGGAAGCTGTTTGACATTGTGGATCGGCAATCCGCCCCCGCGAAAGCGGGGGAGGGGGACCACGCGCAGCGTGGTGGAGGGGGCTTCTGAGTCAGAGCTTCGTTGTCGCCTCAGAACAATCGTCGAGTCCGACGCCCCGCCCACCGCGCAAGTGCGCGGTCCCCCCTCCCCGCTATCGCGGGGCGGGAAAAAGAGTGCGTCGCTGTTTGACATTGTGGATCGGCAAAATCATCCGCCCCCGCGATAGCGGGGGAGGGGGACCACGCGACCCGCCTACGCTCGCTCCGCGAGCTTCGGAGGGTTCGAGTCCACCGAAGCGCGGAGCGCGAAGGTGGAAGCATGGTGGAGGGGGCGTCTGACTCGACGCTTCGTTGCCAACTCAGAACAAATCGTTGAGGTCCGCGCCCCGCCCACCCCACTTCGTGCGGTCCCCCCTCCCCGCTTCCGCGGGGCGGGAAAGAGAGAGCGTCGCTGTTTGACATTGTGGATCGGCAAAATCATCCGCCCCCGCGATAGCGGGGGAGGGGGACCACGCGACCCGCCTACGCTCGCTCCGCGAGCTTCGGAGGGTTCGAGTCCACCGAAGCGCGGAGCGCGAAGGTGGAAGCGTGGTGGAGGGGGCTTCTGACTCGACGCTTCGTTGTCGACTCAGAACAAATCGTTGAGGCTCGCGCCCCTTCCACCGCGCAAACGCGCGGTCCCCCTTCCCCGCTTTCGCGGGGCAGGACAATTTCGTTACTTCAGCGTCAGCACCAGTCCGCTCAAATCCGCGCTGACGATCAGGCCGGTCTGCTCGCCGGCGAGCGTGAGCACGGCGCCGTTTTGGTTGGCCAGCACGATGCCCTGCGCACCCTTGATGACGGCTGCGCCGGCGCCGCCCTGGCCGTAGACGCCGTTGATGTCGGACGGGCGGTGGATATTGCTGACGGTGCCGTGGAAGCGCGTCTCCGAGGCGCCGAAGGTGAAGCCGTAGCTCAAGCCGCCGATCGACAGCGGATAGCTGCGGCCCTGGAAGTTCAGCACGCCTTCGCCGGCCGAGCCGCCGATGACGAATCCGGCCTTGAAGATGCGGATGCTGATGGTGCCGCTCTCGGCATGCGCCACCGACACTGCGCCCAAAAGGGCCGCGCAAACCAGCGCCGCGAGCGCGATGAGGCCGGCTCTCATTCCCGACAAGAATTTCATGGTCAAGTTCTCCCTCACGGCAAAAGCGCCGCAGCGCATGAACGATTCGGCACTGTACCGCGGCGCCGGCACGCGCGCCATGACGGGCGCCATGACGCGCGGAATGCCCTCGTTCTCGTACAGCATGATCCCGAAAAGTGGAAACCGGCTTTCGGATAAGATCATGCTCCACTGACAAATCCAGACCATGATCCGATTCAATTGAACTGGATCACGGTCTAGGGCTCATCGATGATTGTCCGGGTCAGTGCGTAAGGCACGCGCAGATGGGGTAACCGGCCGGGGCTGCGCTGGCGGCCAGGGCGGTCGTCGTCCCTCAAACTGATGGTGTAACGGAGTCGGGCGTGAGCCTGCTCCAAGCGTCAACGGGCGCAGGGCGAGGCGAATTTTTGCAAGCGGCTTAAACGCCCGTCGCCAGCCGCGCCATGATGACGATGGTGACGATCTGCATGACGCCTTGCAGCGCCACGGCGAGAAAATAGTGATTGGTCAGCGCCGCGATCCTGCCGTTGTCCGGCTGGTCCTTTTGCAGCTCCAGGCAGACGCGCAAATTCGCCGGCAACAGATAGCCGAGCCCCTGCGCGGTCATCAGCACGACCAAAGCGAGCGCGGCCGCGACCCAGCCGTAGTCCGGCCAGGCGAGGGCCGTGAAGCCGAGATCCTGCGCGATGTACCAGCCGGTGGTGCCGGTGATGACGGCAAGCGTCGGCATCAGAAACAGCGTGCGCGGCGTGAGCCGCAGCAGCACCGCCTTGCGCACGGAGACGTCGGCCGAGCGCAGGATGGGGCCGAGCATGAAGCCCATGAACAGGTCGATGCCGGTCCAGATCAGCCCGCAGAACACGTGAACGAAATTGAGGGCCCAAAGATTGCCGCCGGCGATCACGGCGATCATGACGGCAAGCGCCGCCGCGGCGTACCAGAGATAATGCCAGCGGATGAGCTTGCCGGGTGCGGTCTCGTTCATCGTTGTGGAAGCTGCAAGTTCGTTCATCGCCGCTCGGCCCGGTCCGCGGCCCTAGCGGCTCGCGCCCTGGTCCACCGCCTGCAAAATCCACTGCTGCACCTGCGGGCTGTCCATGATGCCCATGTGGGTATAGCCGGGCACCGGGATATTCTGCGCGCCGGCGATGGTGCCGCCGAGTTCGCCGACAAAATTGATGGCATGCACGGAGCTCGCCACCGCCACCGATTGCGATGGATCGACGCCGATCATGGTGACGTCGCGGGCGCCGCAGGCGGCGGCCTGCGTCGCCACCTCGGCGGCGCGTTCGGCGCCGAACGAATGGCCGATGACGACGATGCGGTCGTCGGGATGCGCGCAGGCATCGGCGGCGAATTGGCGGTTCTGCTCGTAGCTGCCGTAGGCGACGATGTAGCCGCGCTGGCGCAACGCCGCGGCGACGGCGGCAAGGCCGTGGCCGACGAACAGCCCGTTCATGACATAGGCGCGCGTCGCCGCCGCGGCGCCGGTGGTGAGCGCCGCAACAAACGCCAGACTGCATAAGACGACCCGCATCGCCGGCAATTCTGGCGGATTACGCGCCTGCCGGCAATGCGGGGCGAGGCCAAATCTGTCCTAAGACCTCACCCGGCCGCCATCGACATTGAGCGTCTGGCCGGTCATGAAGGCCGCGTCGTCGCTGGTGAGGAACGACACCGCGCCGACAAGATCGTCCGGCACCTCGGGCCGCTTAATCGCCTGCAAAGTGGCGACGGCGACAAATTCTTCCTCCATGGTGGCGAAGCCGGGGCGCGGCTTGCGCACCAGCGTTCCCGGCGAACGCGTCAGCCCCGGCGCGATGGCGTTCACCGTAATGCCGTCGGCGGCGACGTCGCCGGCAAGGCCGCGGGTGAAGCCGATGATGCCGCCCTTGGAGGCGACGTAATGGGCGAAGCCGGTGGTCACCGAGCCGAAGGTGCTCGACGCCATGTTGACGACGCGCCCCCATTGGCGCGCGCGCATGCCCGGCACGAAGGCCGAGGTGACGAGAAAGGTGCCGTCGAGATTGATCGACAGCACCTTGCGCCAATCGGCGAAGGTCATGGTGGCGAAGTCCTGCTGCGGAAAAATGCCGGCGCAGTTCACCACGATGTCGACATGGCCGAATTTGGCTTGCACTTCCCTCGCCATCGCCGCGACGGAGTCCTCCTTGGCTACGTCGCAGACGATCGCGAGCGCATTGCGTCCCGCCGTTTCGACAAGCTTCACGGTGTCGCTGCCGTCGGCGAGATCGGCGATGGCGATATGCACGCCGTCTTCGGCGAGACGTTTGGCAAACGCTTGCCCGATGCCGCTGGCGGCGCCGGTAATGACGGCGACTTTGTCCCTGTGCCCTTTGCCCACGAAGCGCCTCCCTGAATTGTCGTTGCTTGGCCGTACCGCAAACTTATCGACAATCGGGCGAACCTGTCTTCACCTCTCCACACGGGGAGGGACAAATTCTTTCCTAGTTTGCTATAAGTGTGTGCAGCGCCGGATCGCAGGAAAAGGGGAGGGGCATATGGCCAAGGCTGCGGAGAAGACCGTCGACAGGGCCGCCGCGGGCGATAATGCAGTCACCCCGCGGCCGCCGATGCTGTCGGATTACGGCTTGGCGCTCGCCGTCTATGTTCTGTACCTGCTCGGCTTTTTCACCGGGCTGACCGCGGTGATCGGCCTCATCATCGCCTCGATGCAGGTCGACCGCGCCGATCCGGTCGCCCGCAGTCATTTCCGGTTTCAGATCAGAACCTTCTGGATCGGCCTCCTTTTCGTCTTCGTCGGCGTCGTGGCGCTGCACGTGGCGATCGGCGGCTTGATCCTGCTGTGGTGGGTGATCTGGACCTTGATCCGCTGCGTCAAAGGTCTCTTGGCCCTGAACGCCGGCGAACCGATAGCCGATCCGGAGTCGTGGTTCTTCGGCTGAACGCCTGCGGCGCCGATCCCGATCAGAAAGACACTCCGACGCGCCGGCCCTTCTGCCACATGACCAGGCAGGTTTTCTTGACGCCGCCGTGGTTGAGCGTGAACCGCTTCGGAATGGCGTCGCCGCCATGCACGTCGAGGCAGGCGCCGCCGGCGCTGATATCGACGATGGTGCAGAGGGTGGTCGCGCCTCTGACATCGGCGAAGATCACTCCGGTCTTGGCCACCAATCCCGTCGGCCGGACCCGATGGAATCGTCTATTCTCTCGCATTGCGGTGCCGTAACAGGCGTTTCCGGCCGCGATTGTAATGTCAGCATTTCTACTTATGCAATGCGCCGCGCGGTTGGTCTGCAGCGATTGACGCGCACAAGATAAATCCTTGGTTTATTTGTTCGTTACAAGCGTGGCCGGATAAGCAACCAAACGGCACGAAGTCCGCTCGCTTGGTGCGAGGCGAAGCGGCGTGGTTGCGTTGCCCGCCGTCTTCAGCCGCCGCCGGTCCTCGCCCGATAGGCCTCGATCGCCATGCGCAAGGCTTGCGGCAGCGGCACCGGCTTTCTGGTCTCGAGCGACATCATGGCGGTCACCATGCGGGCGCGCAGGCGGAGAAGCCGGTCGCGATGGCAGACGATGACGATGCCGAGCGACGAGCGGCCGACGCGATCGACCAACAAGGTCAGATCGATGACCTCGCCCATCAGGCTCGGGATCTTGAAGTCGCATTCGATGTGCACAAAGGGAAAACCGAAGCGCTCTCCCATCACCAGGGCGGCGTAATCGTGATGCAGCTCGTCCCGGTACCAGTCCTCGATCACGCCGTTGAACATGTCGAAATAATGCGGGAAGTAGACGATGCCGGCCGGATCGCAATGTGAAAAGCGGATCGGCACGCTGCGGGTAAAGGCGCCGGCAGGCGGCGTGAATCTCTCTTCGCGCATGAGGCGGCATTCCTGTGTTGGCATCCGCAGCGCCGCAGCCTAACGCGGCAGCCGCCCCCGCGCGAGGCGGGATTTTTATGCCGCCGATCTTATGCCCCGATCTTATGCCGCCCTGATCTGCCAGCAACGGGCATCGGCCTCGATGCGGGCAATCGCCTCAGAAAGGCTGTGCGCGTAATCGATGAAGGTGCGGCCGAGCCAGTCCTGCCGCTGCACGATCAGATAACCGTGCTGCTCCACCACGTAATATTTGCTGCCGCCGCAAATGAAGGCGCGTGCCGCTGCCACCGAAGCCTCCCTGGCCTGGGTCAGCCCCTCAGTCGCCTCTTGCTCACACTATGGTCATGCTGGCGCACCGGCAATAAGGCGCCGCAACAAATCGCCGTGACGGACGCGCTCGCCGCGCTCCGTGGGCAGGATGCAGCAGCCTTGGCGGCCAGCCGACCTTTGGCGCGGCGCCGCGCTTCCGACAGTCCGATGGCGACCGCCTGCCTGGCTGAGCGCGCGCCATGCTCGCCATGGCGGATCTTGTCCATTTCGGCGCGGACGAATTCACCCGCCTGGGTCGACGGCGATTTGCCCTCGCGTTTGTCCTCTTTGGCCTTCTCGATCGTCCTCCGGTCAGGCATCCGATGCTCCGTTCGCCGTGCTGGCGCCTGCGCTTTGCGCGCCCCGCGCAAATCCTCACGCATGATCAACGCGCCCCGCGCGCATTTGATCCGGATGTGACGGAACCGCTCGTTTGCTATGCTCGCCGCCGGACCAGCGGGAGGGATCACATGCCCGGGCTTTTGCACGGTCACATCGCCGTCGTCACCGGCGCGGGCTCGGGGATCGGCCGCGCCATCGCGCTCGGCTATGCCCGCGAAGGCGCAACGGTCGCCGTGCTTGACATCGACGGCGAGACCGCAGCCAAGACCGCAGGCGACAACCGCGGCGAAGGCGGTGCGGCGCAGGCCTTCACCCTCGACGTCCGCGACCGCGAAGCTTGCCGTACCGTTGCCGCGAGGGTCGCAAACGACATCGGTGCGGTTTCGATCCTGGTCAACGATGCCGGCATCAACCGGCGCAACGCGTTTACCGCCGATCCGGATGCCGTGATCAAGGACTGGCAGGACATCATGGCGGTCAATCTCAACGGCCTGTTCAACGTGACGCATGCGTTTTTGCACGCGCTGCGCGCCGCCAAAGGCTGCATCGTCAATATCGCCTCGATCCAGTCCTTCGTGCATGTGCGCACGCCGAACTCGCCCGCCTACACCACCTCGAAGCACGGCGTGCTCGGTTTCACCCGTGCCTTGGCCGCGGAACTGGGCAGGGATGGCGTGCGCGTCAATGCCATCGGTCCCGGGCTGATCGAGACGCCGCTGAACGAAAAGGTGCGCGCCAGCGAGCCGGAGCTGGTCAAGATTTTTCTCGACCACACCCCGCTCGGCCGTACCGGCAAACCGGAAGACATCGTCGGCCCAGCGCTGTTCCTGGCGTCGGATCTCTCGGCCCATGTCACCGGCGCCATCGTCATGGCCGACGGCGGATACCGGACGATCTGATGCTCAATCGGCGTCGGCCCTTGTGCCTCTTGACGGAGCTTGGAGCTTTCGCCTGGGGCCTGCATGCGGAATGGCAAAACCGTCGCCATCGGCCGATGCAGGTCGTGCACATGGGCGCTGGGTGTCGCGGGCGGTTCGGCCATGCGATGATCCGCCTCGAGCGCCGCCATTCTGAATAGGTAAGCCAGCGACTCGAAGCTATCCTTATCCGCAAGCGCCGCGAGCTCGCATGACGTCTCGCGCAGATATTCGAGAACTTCCATCGCCGTTCCCCTCGCAGACCAGTGGTATGCGAGTACGACACGACGGCGGATCGCATGCTGTGACCAAGGTCACACGCGCGGAAAGTGCGGTCGAGTTGCGAAGCGCGGCGACGCGTGCGCCAACGCGCGGCCTATTTCGCCTTCATCTGATCGGCGGATTTCAGGACGATCTCCGGCTTGCCGCGATAGAGACTGACCGCGCCGGTGATGTCGACGATCTTGCCATTGAACGCCTGTAAATCCGGAAATTTGCTTCTGTCGGCGGCAAAGATGACGGCGGCGAAGCTGTTGTCCGGATATCGACCGCCGACATCGATAAAGGTCGTACCGGTGCGGCCGGCGAAGATGTTGCCGACAGCGCCCTCGACCGTCACGGTCTGGCCGACATGGGTTTTGGCATCCGCGGGAGTGATCGTTTGTGTTTCCGCCAAAGCTGGCACGGCGAGCGCGGCAAGACTGAGCGCCGAGCCGAGAGCCGGGCTAAGAACCAAACCTAAAGTCAGAATTGCAGCCTTCATGTCCCATCCCCCTTTGCTCTAAGGTTAAGAACAAAACACGAACATAAACTTTCGGTCGAGTCAAGCCGCTTGAACGACCTCGTGGCGAACCGATGCCTTGAACCGCCATCAGGTGCGAACGCGACAAATAGCAACCGACACCGCGAGCCTGTCATGACTTATCGCTCGTTGCCGATCATGCGCACGCTTGCGGCGGCCTATCGCGACTGGCGGCGCGCGCTATGGGCGCTGCGCATGGTCGTGATCAGCGCTTTCCTCATCCTTACTGCCCTCTCAGCCGTCGCGGAGTTCGTGCCGCAGAGCCTGTGGGGCCGAAATCTCACCGGGCAAGCCTTGGATCTGGCCGATGCTGCAATCTGGGCGCTATTGCTCACGCCGGTCGTCATCGCCGTCCATCGCTTCGTGATCCAGGACGTCACCACATCGGCCTATTCGCTGCCGCTTGGCGATCCGGTCTACCGGAAGTGCTTTGTCTGGTTGTGTGGGCTGAAGGTGCTGTGGGGACTGCCGTTCGACCTGCTCGGCGCGATGCAAGCGCTGGACTGGCCGCTCGGGGCGAGCACGTCCGGATTTATCGCAGCGCTGGTCGCGGCCATCGGTTTGTCGCTGCGGCTGACGATTTTGTTGCCTGCGCTCGCGGTGCAGGCGCCCGGCGCTACCGGCTCCCACGCATTCACCGACAGCAAGGGTCAGGCCTTGCGGCTGTTCGCGATTTTTTTCCTCGCGCTCGTTCCCTGGATCGCCGTCAGCATTGGCGGCGTCCTATCGCTCGGGCGCGGCATCGCGGTCCCCGGCTCGCCGCGGATGATGATCGGCTTGGTCATGGGTGGGCTGTTGCAGACGATCATACTGACGCTTTCGGCAGTCATCGCCAGCCACGCGTTCCGCACCCTTGCCGCTGCGGTCAATCGTGCGCCAAAGCTTGTGCTGGCGCATCCGATCAACCGGCGTGGTCTCAACTGAAGCGACTGCGTCGCGATCTCTACGTAGTCCTACAAATAGCCGCCTGTTCGGTCGACGGGCATTGTCTAAACATTCGTGCCGGCACTGATTCGGCCCGTCGCCAACACGCGCGGGCAGCTGTGGACCGGCGCGGCGTGTCTCGTAGCAATGTCAGTCGGTCTTGCGTAACCCGTGCCGGTCGACCGGCGCGGCCTATGCGGCCGTCCGCGCGACAGATCAGCTGAAGAGACACACATGCACACCATCGCCTTGGTTTCGCAGAAGGGCGGCAGCGGCAAGAGCACGCTCGCCATCGGGCTTGCGATCGCGGCCATGGAGGACGCCCACAAGGTCTGCCTGCTCGAGACCGACCCGCAAGGCACCGTTTCGAATTGGCGGCGGCGGCGGACGCAGAGCGAACCGGCGGTCGAGACCGTCACTGCCGGCTTCGAGATCGAGCAAAAATTGCCGCTCTTACGGCACAGCGGCGTGACGCTGACCCTGATCGATACCGCCGGCGGCGAAAGCTCGACGACCGCGGCGGCGATTGCCGCCGCCGATCTATGCCTGATCCCGGCGCGGCCGAGCCCGGCCGATATCGAGGCTGCGGCGCCGACGCTGAGCGCGGTGCGGCGGCGCGACAAGCCGTTCGCCTTCATCCTCAATCAGACGCCGGCACGCAGCCCGCGCCTCGACCACGCCGCGGCGGCGCTCGGCGATGCGGCTGCGCGCGACGACATCTCGTTCAACGAAATCTCGCTCACCGCGATGGGTGTGCTGGCGCGGCCCTATATCGTGCTGCGCAACGATCAGCAGGATGCGCTTGGTGCCGGGCTTGCCGTCACCGAATATGCGCTGGGCGGCAAGTCGGCGGAAGAAATCCGCAGCCTGTGGCGCTGGGTCTGGACCAAGCTCACCGCCAGATCGTCCGGCTTCCTGCAGCCCCCGCCGCCAGCGCCGCCGCCGACGAGCGCATGGCTGCGCTAGGCTGGAAGCAGTTGCGCCCGATCGAACTCTCTTCAAGCGGCCAGCGGTTTGAACTTCACCATGGTATCGAAGCGATGATCGCAATTATCACAGCGCCAGAAATTCCGGATTACGTCGCCGCTGTGGCAAGCGAAAAATTGCGGATATTCCGCCGCCATCATCGGCTCGCCGCATTTCGGGCAGCACGGCCGTCCGTAATAACGTTCGTGGAAAAAACGCATCGGTGCCCCGGCTTGGCGAGCGACTTGCCGAGTGACCCGCGGAGTGACTTGCCGAGTGACTTGCCTCGCCTGCTCAGTGAATCGGATCGTCATGGCGAATCCCTCCGTGCGTAGACGGAACCTTGCTACCGGTCCTCTGTGTCATCCTTGCGGTTGGTGCTTCAACAAAGTGTGAAGGATATCGAGCGCTTCTTATCGAAGTTTTGCTTTGGCGACTTTGCGCCGCGGGCAGCGCGCGGCGAGCCGTGCGCGACGCAGGAGTAAAATGCTACTTGCCGGCCGCTTTGCGCAGCGCGGCGTTGATGCGGTCCTGCCAGCCCGGCCCGTCCTCCTGGAAAAAATCGAGCACGTCGCGATCGATACGCAGCGACACCAATTCCTTTACGCCGGGCAGCGCCGGCGGTGCTTTCGGCGGCCCTTCCGGAGGTTTTGCGATGACTGCCTTGAATGCTTGTTCGGCGGCGGAGCGAGGATCGGTTGGACGACGCGCCATGGGGCCTCCCTGGTGACTGCGGTGCGTATTATACCGCGTCGCCGGCGCCGCAACACGGCGGGACAAGTCTTGTTGCGCCACGCCTTTGCGGATCGTCATTCGCTCTGTTTTGCCGCCGCGTCGTCGATGGCGCGTAGCAGCGTCAACAGCGCGGCATTGAGCGGCGTCGCGATTCCGTGACGCGTACCGGCGGCGACAATGGCGCCGGTCAGCGCCTCGACTTCGAGCTGGCGGCCGGCGAGGCGATCGAAATACATCGAGGTGCCGAGCTCGCCGGAAAACGAAAACAGCGTCGCCATGGCGCGGGCCGGCTCGTCGTCGGCGAGCTTGGCGCCCTCGGCGCGCGCCACCGCGACGGCTTCGGCGAGGACGGCGTGACAGAGCTCCTGCACGTCCGGCCGCCGCAACACCGCCTGACGTTGCAGCGTCAGCGTAGTGATCGGATTGGCGACGGCATTGATCAGAAGCTTGCGCCAAATCAGCGTCGCGAAATCGTCGCTGCATAGCACACGAAGCGGCGTGTCCTCGAAAAGCGCGGCGAAAGCGCGCCCGGCTTCATCATTCGCCACCGCCATATCCTGGTCCGAGCCTTGCCGTAATCGCACCCTATCCGGCGCCAGCCGCTCGCCGTTGTAATAAACGATCACCGGCAGCACCGTCGCGCCTGCGGCGAGCGGCGCGACACGCGCGACGTGGCCGAGACCGTTTTGCAAGACCGCGACGCGAGTCGAGGGCGTACACAGCCGGGCAAGCCACGGCGCTGCAGATTGGGTCTGATGCGTCTTGGTGCAAAGCAGCACCCAATCGACCGGCTGCGCATCGGTCGGCTGGGTCAGCGCGGCGAGATTGACCTCGACGCTCCCGCCGGGCTGGTCGAGCGTGAGCCGCTCGATCGGCCGGCGTAGGCAGGCGACGACGTCATGGCGATCCGCCGTGGCGAGGCAGCCGGCGGCGACGCCGCCGATGCTGCCAAGCCCGACCACGGCGACGCGCAAGCGCTGGTGTGCCGGCGTACCCATGCCGCCATGGTCGGAGAGACCGTGGGAAAGTCAAATGGCCTGCAAGCTGCCGGAACTGCCCGCAGGCATCGACTTGACCTCAGCGCTGCGACTCGGCGCTGTTGCCGCGGCCGGGAGCGTCGACCCTGTCATAGCCGTACCAGCCGCCGCCGTCGTAAATCGGGGCATAATCGTAGGGGCCGGAGCCGTAACCGGGCGCAAAATCATAGAGCCCATAGCCGGGGCTGTAATCATAGACGCCGCCGCCGTATGGCACGCCGTAGACATAACCCTGCGCCATCGAGGCCGTCGTCCCGGCGAGAATGAATCCCGCGGCAAGAAGAATTGCTTTCATGGCTCACGCTCCATCTTTGTCGCTCTTGCGAGAACTATCGCCGCGCGTTTTTGTTCATTGGCTTGTGCGGCGCCGCTTCTCCTGACGATTCGGACGCGGTTCCGTCGCCCATTACCATCACGCCAAGGTGCATGGCGATTTGAACGGCTGACGGGAATGCCACGCGCGAATGACGGTCGGCACGACGCGCGTCTTTTGACGTGCGTCAATAGTTCCGGTTCCAATCCTTGCTAAAAACCGTCCGAGGTCGCGTGCCGCGGCCGTCCGGTCTTGGTTGATGAAAGCTTTAACCCGCCTGCGTCGATTGGGCGCTGCCGACAGCAAGCCGGGCGCGCCGTCGAGTCATGTCAGCCATGTACCGAGCCATGTGCCGCGCGGCAGTTTCGCCGGGCTGACCATTGCTGCGCTGGGCATCGTTCACGGCAATATCGGCACCTCACCGCTCTATGCGATGGACCAGCTGTTTTTCGGACGCGGCGGCAGTGTGCAAACGCCCGCCGACGTGCTGGGCGGCGTGTCGCTGGTGCTCTGGACGATCACGATCATCGTCGCCATCAAATACGCGCTTTTGGTCTTGCGCGCGCAGAATGACGGCGAGGGCGGCGTGTTTGCGCTCTACGGGCTGCTGCACGAACAGCGGCGGCGCGGCGGCACCCTACTGTTGGGGGCCCTGATGCTCGGGGCCGGATTGTTGTTCGGCGACGGCATCATCACCCCGTCGATCAGCGTGCTGTCGGCGGTCGAAGGACTGCATCTGGCGACGCCGATTTTGGGCAACGCCGTCATCCCTATTACCATCGGCCTGTTGACCGGCCTGTTCGCCATCCAGTTCAAGGGCACCGCCGGCATCGGCATCGTGTTCGGCCCGGTCCTCATCGTCTGGTTCGCGGCGATCGCGATGATCGGCATCGGGCAGATCGAACATCATCCCGATATCCTCGTCGCATTCAATCCGCTTTACGGCGTGAGCTATCTGCATCGCGCCGGCTTCTTCGACACGCTCCTTATTCTCGGCGCTCTGATGCTGGTCATTACCGGCGGCGAAGCGATGTATGCCGATGTCGGGCATTTCGGCGCAGGGCCGATCCGGGCGGGCTGGTTCGCCGTCGCCTATCCGGCGCTCATTCTCAATTATCTCGGCCAGGGCGCCTATGTGCTCGGCGGTGCGCCGGTCGAAGCCGGCAAGCTGTTTTACAGCATGGTGCCGCAAGCCATGCTTTATCCCGTGGTGCTGCTCGCCACGGCGGCGACCGTGATCGCCGCGCAGGGGCTGATTTCCGGGGCATTTTCGCTGGTGTCACAGGCGATCCGGCTCGGTCTGTTTCCGCGACTCGCGCTGTTGCACACCCACGAAAGACACGCCGGCCAGATCTATGTGCCGTTCATCAATTGGGCGCTCTTTGCCGGCTGCGTGTTCCTGGTTCTGACGTTCCGTTCCGCTTCCGCATTGGCCGCCGCCTATGGCTTGGCCGTGTCGGGCGTGATGCTGATCACGTCGATCGCCATGGTCTCGATCGCGCGCCATTACTGGAAATGGGGCGCGCTGGCGACCGGGCTCGTCTGGGGCCCGCTGACGGCGGTCAATGCCGCGTTCCTGTTCGCCAGTTCGCTGAAATTTATCGAAGGCGGCTATGTGCCGCTCTCAGTCGGCGCCGCCGTCTTTGTGGTGATGACGACATGGCGCTGGGGCCGCAAGGCGACCTTTGCCGCCTATTCGGCGAAACCGACCATGACCATGGCAGAACTGGTCGAGCTCCATCGCGGGTGCCAGGTCTTCATGGAACGCAATGCGCTGGTGATGTCGCCGAAATCGATGAACCTGCCGGGCGACCGCGCGCCGGCACTGATCCAGATGCTGTGGGAGCGGCACGGCATCCTGCCGCGCAATTTGATCCTGGTCGAAGTCAAGCACCGCAAGGTCCCATACATCCACGACAACCGCTATCGCGTCACGGTGTTCGATCGCGACAATGGCCGCGGCAGCATCATCGCCGTCGAGCTGAGCTTCGGCTTCATGGAAGAGCCCAACGTCGAGCACGTGCTGGAGGAAATGGCGCGGCACCGCGAGATCGACCTGCCGGCCGATCGCCATCGCTGGATCGTGCATGCGTCGCAGGAAAACCTGCTGCCGGTGCGGCGCATGAATCTTCTCAAGCGGCTGCGCTTCCGGCTGTTCATATTCCTGCGCCTGGTGTCGCAGCCGGCGTATTATTATTACGGGCTCGGCGACGAAATGCTGCTGTCGGTCGAGATCATTCCGGTCCGGGTGCATTAGCGCCTGATCAGCCAAACAGCATCGTGCTAATCTGCGGCGGCATTGCGGGGGGACTTGCCCATATGTCCGACTATCTCGAATTCGATCCGGCCGCCACCGACAAGCGGCAGGTCTATCGCCTGCTCACCGGCTCCGTGGTGCCGCGGCCGATCGGCTGGGCGTCAACCGTCAGCAAGAAGGGCGTCACCAACCTGGCGCCGTTTTCGTTCTTTACCGTAGTCTGCGTCATCCCGCCGATGATTTCGCTGACCATCGCGCGCAATCCCGACGGCAGCGAGAAGCATACGCTGAAGAACGTGCGCGAGACCGGCGAGTTCTGCTTCAACGTCGTGACGCATCCGGTGTGGAAGGAGATGGTCGATTCAGCCAACGCCTTTCCCGAGGACGACAGCGAGTTCGGTGAGACAGGCTTGACGCCGATCCCCGGCGTGAAAGTGGCGGCGCCGCGCGTCAAAGAGGTGCCGATCCATTTCGAATGCAAATTGCACCAGGTGATCGAGCTCGGCCCCAACCGGCATCCGCTGGTCATCGGCGAGGTGGTCTATATGCACGTCGATCCGCGCTGCATGACCAAGGGGTATATCGACATGAAGAAACTCGATCCGATAGGCCGGCTCAACGGCTTTTTCTATGCCACGCTGGGCGAGATTTTCGAGCGCAAGTTCGACGATGGCCAGCCGCGATAAGCGACGCGGCCGGCTTGCAGCCGCGCGTTCGGTTCAACTCACCGGCGGCGGTCCAAGCATCGAAAAGATCAAAATACCGCCGGCGATGACCAGCGCCATCAGGAGCAACGGCGTCAGCAGGCGATTATCGTTCTTGCGATCGGTCTCGCGTTGGCTTGGCCTGTCTTCTGTGTCTGTCATGGCATGACCTTCGACGCTACCCTTTCCCGGGCAACGCATACCGCGCGATAAGGTTCGTCACGCCAAGGCGCGTTCGTCGTCGAAACTGTTGGGGGGTTACCTGTAACGATACCGGTGGCAGCCGTAGCTGCCGATTACGAGATCGCGGTAGCATTTGACGATATAATGTTTGGTGCGGCGCTCCGCATACCCATTCGGGCAACACATGTTGGTGCAGTCGCATTGTGCCAGTTGCACCGGCGACGCCGCTGTCGCCGCCTGCTGCAACGCCGCGGCCGGCATGGCGGCTGTGCCTTGGCTGCCGATGACGCCGAGAGTGGCGGTTAGGCTTAGGACAGCCAGGAGCGTTCGCATGTTTTCCTCCATATCGCCATCGACCACTCTACGCGCCAGGCGGCGATTCGGCGAGCCAATGCGTGACGTCCGGTGGATCACTTCTTGAACACATCGAGCCGCAGCGGCAGCACGGCGCCGAACCAGGCCGCATGCGCGCTGTGATCGGTGAAGTCGTCGTCGGTCTCGGGATGCAGTAGAACGGTCAAGCCGTCGCGGTTGAGCATCAGCCACGGCACGAAGCCGGCCAGCATCTCGATCGGAAACGCGATCTGGTACATCGATTGCGGATGCGGCCCGACCAGCTCGTCGTGCCAGCGTCCGAGCTTGGCTTGCGGAAATTCCGCGGCGACGCGGTCGCGCAAGCGGGCGGCGCGGCCGCGGCTCGTGGCCGGGTCATAATAGACGTGGACGTGATAGTCCTTGATGGCATCGATGGGGGTCGCTGGCATTGCGGTTGGGCCTCACGGATTCGTAGCTAGCCGGGCTGCACCTGCCGCGGGCCGGCATAGAGATTGGCGATGAGCACGGCGAGGATGCTGGTGAGAAAGATACCGTCGAAGGTGCCGGCGCCGCCGATCGAGGCGACCGGTGCGCCGAGCCCGGCGACTTTGTCGAGATTGGTCAAATCAGCGCCGATCAGCGTGCCGAGGCTGCCGGCGATGTAAGCGAGCGGCGCGGCGTCCCGGCGCGACAGCATAAGCGCGACCGCGGCCGTGGTCACGACCGGCACGAAAACCGGCACCGCGATGCCGAGACCGGGCACCGGATTGGCGAGCCAATGCAGAACCAGGGCAACAATCGCGGTAGCGATGATGCCTTTGGCCCACAAATCGCGCTTGAAGAGCAGATAGAGCGACAACAGCGTCGGGATGATGGCGCCCCCGACATTGACCGCGATCACGGTGCCTTGCCAATGCGTCACCACCGGCACTTCGTATTGCATGCCGAAGAAATCCACCACCTGGTCGGACACCACCCGTCCCGGCGGCAGTTGCGCGATCGGGATGTTGAAAATGCTGCCGATAAGCGAGCCGAACAGCAACAGCAGCGCGGTGCCTGAACCGATGCCGAGGCTGGTATAGGCAAAGCGCACCGTCTGCAGCAGCAGGACTGCGATGAAAATTCCGACCAATATGGCGAAGAAGCCGGGCGCCAGCGGCAAATAATGATATTGGCTAATCTGCATCGGCGCTGTTCCGCGTTTGACTAGTGCAGCCCAATTAAGTCCAGCGACATCCGGGTCTGCGTTAACCGATCCCGCTGGTCGCACGGCCCGGGCTGGCGAATTCGGACCGGCCGCCTTGCACGGGTAACGCGCGGCCCTATAATACGGTGCTTCCTTCGCGCAGGGATATTTTCGTGGCGCCGCCGGAAGCGAAATCAGTCGCCATTATCATGGGCAGCCAGTCGGACTGGCAGACCATGAAGCATGCCGCCGACACGCTCGATGCGCTCGAGGTGGCGTACGCGGCGCGCATCGTGTCCGCGCACCGCACGCCGGAGCGGCTCTATGCCTTTGCCAAAGGGGCGAAAGAACAAGGGTTCAAGGTGATCATTGCCGGGGCAGGCGGCGCCGCGCATTTGCCGGGAATGACCGCCGCGTTGACCACCCTGCCGGTGTTCGGCGTCCCGGTGGAGTCGAAGGCGCTGTCGGGGCTCGATTCGCTTTATTCCATCGTGCAGATGCCGCCGGGCGTGCCGGTCGGCACGCTCGCCATCGGGCGGGCCGGCGCGGTCAATGCCGCGCTTCTGGCCGCGAGCGTGCTGGCGCTGAGCGATCCCGCCTTGAGCGGGCGGCTCGAAGCATGGCGGGCCCGGCAGACTGCGTCGGTCGCCGAGGCGCCGAAGGACGGCGCGTGAACCAAACTTCGCCCGCCGCGCCGCCCGTGCTGAAACCCGAAGCCACCATTGGCATTCTCGGCGGCGGTCAGTTAGGCCGCATGCTCGCCTTGGCCGCGGCCAGGCTCGGCTTCAAGTGCCATGTCTTTGCACCCCACCCCGATTCGCCCGCTTTCGACGTGGTGCGCCGGGTCAGTCGCGCCGATTACACCGACACCGAGGCGCTGGCCCGGTTTGCGGAAAATGTCGACGTCCTCACTTATGAGTTCGAGAATGTGCCGGCGGAAACGGCGACGTTTCTGGCCGCCCGCGTGCCGGTCCTGCCCGACCCGAAAATCCTCGCGATCACCCAGGACCGCCTCGCCGAGAAGAATTTTGTCACTGCGCTCGGCATCCGCACCGCGCCGTTTGCCGAGGTGGCGTCGCCGGGCGAGCTTGCGGCGGCGATCGAGCGGGTCGGCCGGCCGGCGATCTTGAAAACCCGCCGCTTCGGCTATGACGGCAAGGGCCAGGCGGCGATCAAGAACGGCAGCGACCCAGCAAGCGCCTGGCGCGACGTCGGCGGCCAGCCCTGCATTCTCGAAGCTTTCGTGCCGTTCGAGCGCGAAGTTTCGGTCATTGCCGCGCGCGGCGCTGACGGCGCCGTCGTATGTTTCGACGTCACCGAGAACGAGCATCGCGATCATATCCTGAAATTTTCACGGGTGCCGGCGGCGCTCGGCGCGCAAGCTGCGGCGGCGGCCGTGCGCATCGCCGAGACCATCGCGCATCAGTTCGCCTATGTCGGCGTGCTTGCCGTGGAAATGTTCATGCTCGGCGATGGCGGTCTGTTGGTCAACGAGATCGCGCCGCGGGTTCATAATTCCGGTCATTGGACGATCGACGGCGCTTCGGTGTCGCAATTCGAGCAGCACATCAGGGCGATCGCCGGCTGGCCGCTGGCCAAGCCGCTCCGCCATGGTCGCATCGAGATGACGAACCTCATTGGCCGGGAAGTCGAGGATTACCGGCGCTGGCTGGTGCTGCCCGGTGCCGCCGTGCATCTCTACGGCAAGACCGCGATCCGTCCCGGCCGCAAGATGGGCCATGTGACGCAGGTTTTTCCGGAGTGACTGATCCTGCAACGCCCGTGCTGGTGGACTTTTCGGCCCGGTTCTGCTACAGGCGGTGGCAAGGCGGCGCGGGGCGTTGCGCGCTGAGCCGCCTTGCAATCACATGAACCCGACCGGAAAGGAGCACGCGTGCAGGTTCTTGTCCGTGACAACAATGTCGACCAGGCCCTCAAGGCGCTGAAGAAAAAGATGCAGCGCGAGGGGATTTTCCGCGAGATGAAGCTTCGCGGCCACTACGAAAAACCATCCGAAAAAAAGGCGAGGGAGAAGGCGGAAGCGATCCGCCGCGCCCGCAAGCTTGCGCGCAAAAAGTTGCAGCGCGAGAGGCTGCTCCCGATGAAGCCGAAGACGACCACCGGTCCAGGAGCCGGGCCGGGAATGGGCCGCTCCGCCGCGCCACGGGCCCCCCGGTTCGGCTGAGCGATTTGGCGTATCTCGACGATGGCGCAGGGCTTTGCCTGCGCCGTTTTTTTGGCCTGCCGGGATGTTATCTTGCCTGCGATGACCCGGTCAGCTCTTGCCACGCCGCAGATCGCGCGTATCGCGTCCAAGCTCCCGGCGAGCCTGACGCTGCTCGCGCTTTTGGCGACGATGCTGGCCGGCTGCGCAACCCTCGGCAATCCGCCCGCCTCCGACGCCGGAGCGAGCGAGGGCTTGCTGGCGACCTCGCAGGCGAACCTGACCTCGCTCGGCGAGGTCATTGCCAAGCATCCCGACGACCCGCAGGCCTACAATATGCGCGGGACGGTCTACGGCGAGGCCGGCCGCAACGATCAGGCGCTTGCCGATTTCGACAAGGCGATCGGCCTCGATCCCCATTACGCGCAGGCCTATGCCAATCGCGCGCTGATCTACCGCAAGACCAGCAAGCCCGCTCTGGCGCTCGCCGACGACGACAAGGCGCTGACCATCGACGCCGATTATGCGCCCGCTTATGTCGGTCGCGGCATCATCTATCGCGAGCAAGGCCATGCTTACGAGGCGCTCGCCGACTTCAACAAGGCAATCGCACTCAAGCCCGACAATGCCGACGCCTATTACAATCGCGGCCTCCTGTACCAGAGCCGGCAACAGCACCAGTTCGCCATCGGCGATTTTTCGACCGCGATCGGCCTGGAAAACGACAATGCCGAGCCGTGGATCGCGCGGGCGTTGAGCTACCTCGCCATCGGCGACAACAAGTCGGCGGCGACCGATCTCGACGCAGCGGTGCAGCTCGATCCGCAAAGCGCGCGGGCCTGGACCAGCCGGGGGCTGGCTTACGAGCGCCTCGGGCAAAAGGACAAGGCCGCCGGCTCCTATGCAAAGGCGCTCAATATCAATGACAAATATCCGCCGGCCAAGGCGGGCTTCGCCCGCGTCGGCGGCAAAATCGGCCAGACCTATCCGACGTTCTAGCTTGGCGCGTTGCTCCAGATTGGCGCGAAGCGCCAAGTCCGGAATCCACAGCCGCAAGCCGGCGAATATAAATTCCTGGCTCGCCGTCCCGCGGCGCCCCGGAATGACATCTAATCCAAATCGCCGGCGAGAAAGCGGGCGACGGCGTCGAGCGCGCCGTCCTTGTCGAGGTCTTCGTGGCCGCCGTCGAGGAAGCGCACGATGTGCTTCGGCTTGTTGGCGAGTTCGAACAGACGCTCACCCATGGCGTAGGGCACGACGCGATCATGCATGCCGTGGAGAATCAGGAGCGGCGCCGTGACCTTCCTGATGCGCTCGTCGGATCGGAACTGATCTTTCATCAAAAGCCGTACCGGCAGATACCAATAGCGGCGTTCGGCGATCGCGAGCGCGGAGGTGAACGGCGCCTCCAGGATGACGCGGCCGACCGGCTTTTCCGCCGCCAGCGCCACCGCCACGCCCGAGCCGAGCGACTCGCCCCACGGCACGATCTGCTGCACCGGGTAACGGGCGGCGGCGAAGGCATAGGCCGCCTCGGCGTCGCGGATCAGGCCTTGCTCGCTCGGACTGCCGGAGAGGCCGCCATAGCCGCGATATTCCAACGCCACCAGACCGATGCCCGCGCCGATAAGGCGACGAAAGCGCTCGACGCGATAGTTCAATGCGCCGCCGTTGCCATGGAAATAAAGAATGACAGGTTCTGCGGCCTGCGGCGGCACGTGCCAGACCCGGATGCGCACGCCGTCGGCTGCGGTCAGCGGCACTTCGGTGGCTTCGGGCAGGCCGGCCGCGGCCGGCGTCACGTGCGTGCGATCCGGGAAATACATCAGCGAGCGCTGGGCGAAATAGATCATCGCCGCCATGCCGACATAGCCGCAGAACGCAATGACGGCGATCCAGCCGAGCAGCGTCATGATCCGCGACGGCGATCGCGGGCGCCTGTTGCGTAACGCATGCGAGACGAGGCCCGCCGCGGCGGTAAAGGCGGGGACGACGTGACGCTGCGCCTTTGCGACGGCGGATCGAATGGGACCGACAGGTCCGCCGATATGTTTGCCGATGCGTTCTTTGGCATTGCCGATCGCCTCGCGCACGGCTGCGAGCGGATGCGCCGCTTTTGAGGTCGTCTCTATCGGCATCGTCGCATGGATTGGGCGGACCGACGAAATTACGGGAAGCCCTCTTGGCGCACCACCAGATGCAACACGGGCCTAAAGCAAACCGGCCGGCTTACGAAAAGCCGGCCGGTCAAATTCAAGGCGCGCTTGCCGCGGTCACAGGCAGGCCCCGGCGCTGCCGCGCTACCGGCAAATCTGGACGGTACGCCAGCGATAACCGACGCCTTCGATCCAAACCTTGCGCTTGCCCCAATAGCAGCCGGGCGCGAGCTGCGCATAGCCCGGGCCATAAGCCGGCGGCGGCGGATAGTAGGCCGCCGGCGGTGGCGGATAATAAGCGGGCGGCGG
Source organism: uncultured Alphaproteobacteria bacterium (assembly GCA_963791925.1). Classification (GTDB taxonomy): domain Bacteria; phylum Pseudomonadota; class Alphaproteobacteria; order Rhizobiales; family Xanthobacteraceae; genus BOG-931. Next base: position 220,841 of record CAWBUA010000002.1, read on the forward strand.
TGGCGGGCTGTTGGCGATAGCGCTGCCGACAATGGCGCCGGCCGCGATGCCGCCGAGAATTCCCGCACCAACCGCACAACCTGTGCAATAGGCGCTTGCCGGGGCCGGTGCGGCCACCGTGGCAAGGCCGAGGCTGGCTGCAGCGGCCAGTCCCATGAGCGTCTTGCGCATGTGTCTTCCTCTTGTGACCGGCCGGGTGCCGGATCTGAACGTTGATGAGCGGGAAGCCCCGGAAACCCCCGAATTCTCTGTCGAACCTGCATTCATTCAAGTTCGACTATTTGGCGGAAGTGAGGTGTCGATAGCGTGTTTGTGTCGATAATCCTGCACCAATCGCGTCCCCGATGGGGGACGCGCGGCCTTCCGCAGCCGAATTTCAGCCTCCGCCGCTTAAATGCAGCCGCGCACCCAGGCGTAGCCATTCCACCAGCGCCGCCACACGCATGGGCGGCCGTAATAAGGCGGGGGATAATATCCGTACGGATAGTAGCCGTAGGCGTACGGTGCGGCGAGCGCGCTGCCGACCAGGGCGCCGGCAACGAAACCGCCCGCTCCCCAACCCCAGCCGCCGCCATGCCAGCCGCCGCCATGCCACCCGCCGTGCCAGGCCAATGCGGGACCTGACGTTGCCACCGCCGCTCCCGCGAGCGTCGCCGCAGCAACAAGAACAGCCAAGATCTTTCTCATGACATCACCTCGACAGTGGGTTTGACCCGAACCCCCAACCGCCCCTCATGCCTTAAGTTCCCATTTATTGGTGAACGCAGACTGAATGATTATGCCTGATTCAAGCCATCATTAGGACGGCGCGCTCCGAGTTATGGACATTTGCTGCCATCCCGCAATGCCGCGCCGCACAAACCGGAGAATGCCCTCGGGCGGGGCTAAAGCCCTATGCCGTCTGGACGACCATCTCGGATGCCCACCCTGCGCCTGCCGGCAATCGGCGAACAATTCGCGATGCTGTCGGGCAAAGCGAGCTGCGAAATTAAATGTTTGTAATCTGAGCCGATCTGTCGGCCTGCGCTATGCTCCGATGACGATTCGCGCGGCGGGACCAGGCTGGCAATGAAAATCCGGATGGTGAGATCGGGCGGCAAGCCGAAACTGTCGCCGCGGCCGCGGCCGAAATCGCGCCGCACCGGGACCGCCGAGGGGCTCGAGCCGAAATCGCCGCGCGCGCCGTCACGCTCCAACTTCATCCGGCTTGCCGCGGAAGTCGAGGCGCTCGCGGCGCAACTGAAATCCTCGCGCGAGCGCATCGCCGACCTCGAGGCGCGGGTCGACATCGATCCTTTGACCGACGTCCTCAACCGCCGCGGATTTGAGCGCGAGCTCAAGCGATCGCTGGCTTATGTCAAACGCTACGGTACCAGTGCGGCGTTGATCTATGTCGATCTCGACGCCTTCAAGCCGGTGAACGACCGCCACGGCCACGCCGCGGGCGATGCGGTGCTCAACGCGGTCGCGGCGGCCTTGGTGCGCAACGTGCGCGCCTCCGACGTCGTGGCCCGCATCGGCGGCGACGAATTCGCGGTGCTGCTGTGGAACGTCGGTGATGCCGCCGCGGCGGCCAAGGCCACCGCACTCGAAGCCGTCGTCTATTCCACCGAAGTCCGCTGGGGCGCCTCCAGTTTCGCCATCGGCGCTTCGGCCGGCGTCGCGCTGTTGGGACGGCTCGATACGCCCGCCGAAGGGATGGCGCGCGCCGATGCGGCGATGTATCGGCGCAAGGCGGAGCGCAAGCAACGTCTTGCCGGCTAAGCGATGATATCCGGCGTGAGCTGGTCTTCGATGAAGGAGATGCGGTCGCGCAACTGAAGCTTGCGTTTTTTCAACCGCTGCACCTGGATGAGGTCGGACCCCGGCGATTCCTGCAGCGCCGCAATCGCGGCGTCGAGGTCGCGATGCTCTTGCAGCAGGCGCCCCAGCTGCGCCCGAAGCTCGCGTTCTTCCTCTGGTGTCATCGCCGCCTTGGTCGAAGGCTGGAACCGGCCTGCGCCACGGCCGGCTGCCGTCCGCGCAGATGCCAAGTAAGCCACTCTGGATTATCGCGTTTTGGTTAATCGCCGACAAGGCCGCGCGGCGGCTTTTGCAATTGTGCACAACAGGGCTGCAGCGCGCGGCTTTGGGGGATGTTCGTAAGGGCTAAAACGGAGTAACCTTGCTTTCGGTTGTTAGGGTGTAGGATGATCCGACCAGGCTTAAATCTGACGCAAGGAGGCAGCCCACATGGCGATTGAATCGCATCTTGCGGAACTCGAGAAACGACACGAGGCGCTGGAACAGGAAATCAACGAAGCGCTCACCCACCCCTCCGCCGACGACCTTCAAATTGCGGAACTCAAACGGAAAAAATTGCACGTCAAGGACGAGATCGAGCGGCTCAGACACGACACGCTCGTCCATTAGTCGGTTCAGCCAAAGCGTTACGATTTGCGGCGCCCGTCCCCCGCGAATGCGTGGGGACGAGAGGTGAAAATGTTGATTATGCCCGGCATCGTGCCGGGTATTCGCGTTTCTGGCTAGTGAAGGTCCATTGACATTCGGACAAATTTGTCCGATATCGATAATTCGTGCTCGAAAACGCCCTGCGCAATGGATAAACGCGACAAATTCATTGCCGCATTGCGCGACGAGGCGCGCCGCAGAGGACTTACTTTTCGTGCCGAGAAATGGCGCGGCAAGGGCGGCCACATGATGGTGTTCGTCGGCGATCGGCTAACCACGGTGCCGTCGCGGGAAATCGATCCCAAGACGGCGCGGAAAATCAGAAAACAACTCGGTTTGGCGAACTAGGAAGGCACACGTGAAAGCATATGCATATCGCGCACAGTTCGAACCTGGCGACCGGCGCGGCAACATCGTCGTGACGTTTCCCGACGTGCCGGAGGCCGTTACGCAAGGCCGCGGCGAGGCCGAGGCGCGGGCAATGGCCGAGGAGGCGCTCGGCCTCGTGCTACTGAGCTATCTGCAACGCGGCCAGCCGCTGCCGAAACCGCGTGCCAAGGGCCGCGGTCTGATCGATGTCGCTGTGGCGCCGGACGTGGCAGCCAAGCTCGCGGTTCTGGAATCGTTTGCCGCCGCCGGCATCACCAAGAGCGAGCTGGCGCGCCGTATCGGCAAGGACGAAAAGGAAGTCCGCCGCATCCTCGATCCGAAGCATCCGACAAAATTACCGGCGCTCACTGCCGCCCTGCGCGCGCTCGGTAAGCGTCTGGTGGTCGGCGTGATGGAGGCGGAGGCGGCTTAGATTTTAGCTGATCGTCGAATCGCGTCGAACCGTTCGTGGAACCTCGTCTGCCATCCGGTGCTGGGGAACGGCAGAGGTTCCTTGTTAAGCACGTTGAAGCCGTTTTCCAATAATCTGGATTGGAGTATTCGACATACATTTGCTTTGATCAAAATCAGCGGTGTCGAACGATTGGGAAGCAAGCTTTCGAGACCGTCTTGAAGTTTGAGATAATCTCGTTTGATAACGTTGTTCCGGCTCGCATTGGGAAGTCGATCAACCGGCTCGTACGTCGCGTCAACTAACACCCAGCCCCGTTCCTTGAATTTCTCTAGACCCTCCTTTTTGGTGACTGGCGAGAAGGGAAGCTGCCTCATCATTGCCAAGAAAAGAGGTTCCGAGACGGCGCCGTTCGGAGAATAAAAATACTTTCCAGAAACCGGAGGAGACTCCGCGACGATCACAAGCTTGATTTTCTCGGGCAGGTACCGGCGCCTGAGATCATGATGTTCGTCGCGCGTTTGCATGATAGAAGTCACATCCCCTTCACCGCATCGCGCAGCTTGAATTTCTGCAATTTCCCCGTCGAGGTCTTCGGAATTTCCGCGAACACGATGCTGCGCGGGATTTTGTAGCCCGCCAAGTGGTCGCGGCACCAGGCGATCAGCTCATCGGCGCTCGCCGCGGCGCCCGGCTTTAATTCCACGAAAGCGCACGGCGTCTCGCCCCATTTCTCGTCGGGCTTGGCGACCACGGCGACCACTTGCACCGCCGGGTGCTTGTACAGCGCGTCCTCGACTTCGATCGAGGAAATATTCTCGCCGCCGGAAATGATGATGTCTTTGGAGCGGTCCTTGATCTGGATGTAGCCGTCGGGATGGATGACGCCGAGATCGCCGGAATGAAACCAGCCGCCGGCGAATGCGGCATCGGTCGCGGATTTGTTCTTCAGATAGCCTTTCATCACCACGTTGCCGCGGAACATCACTTCACCGAGGGTCGCGCCGTCGCGGGCGACCTGTTGCATGGTCGCGGGGTCGAGCACGTCGAGCGCGTCGAGCACCGGGTAGGCGACGCCTTGGCGCGCCTTTTTCGCAGCCTGCTCGGAGCCGTCGAGCGCGTTCCATTCGCGGTGCCAGTCGTTGACGCTGGCCGGCCCGTAGGTCTCGGTCAGCCCGTAGACATGGGTGACGTTGAAGCCGGCCGCTTTCATCGCCGCCAGCACCGATTCCGGCGGCGGCGCCGCGGCGGTGATGAATTCGACGCCGTGCGGCAACGGCTTCTTCTCATGTTCGGCCGCGTTGAGCAGCGTCGACATCACGATCGGCGCTCCGCACAGATGCGTGACCTTGTGGGTGGCGATGGCATCAAAGATCGGCGCCGCGCGAACCGCGCGCAAGCAGACATGCGTGCCGGCCACTACCGACAAGGTCCAAGGGAAGCACCAGCCGTTGCAATGAAACATCGGCAGCGTCCACAGATAGACCGGATGCTTGGCCATGCCGCAGGTGATGACGTTGGCCATCGCCAACAGATACGCGCCGCGGTGATGATAGACGACGCCCTTGGGATCGCCGGTGGTGCCGGAAGTGTAGTTGAGCGCAATCGCGTCCCATTCGTCGGCCGGCATCGGCCAGGCGAAATCCGGATCGCCGTCGCGCAAAAAATCCTCGTAGTCGAGATTGCCGAGCCGTTCGCCGGCGCCGGTATATTCGGGATCGTCATAGTCGACGACGAGAGGGCAGGCTTTGCAGCGCGCCAGCGCCTCCTTCGCCACTTTGGAGAATTCGCGGTCGACGATCAGCGCCTTGGCTTCGCCGTGGTCGAACTGAAAGGCGATGATGGCGGCGTCGAGCCGGGTATTGATGGTGTTGAGCACGGCGCCGGCCATGGCCACGCCGTAATGCGCTTCGAGCATCGCCGGCGTATTGGCCACTACGACGGCGACGGTGTCGCCGCGCTTGATGCCCTGCTTGGCAAGCGCCGAGGCAAGCCGCCGGGCGCGGGCGTAAAACTCGCGATAGGTCCACGACCGCGCGCCATGCACGATCGCGGTCTGGTCCGGATAGACTAATGCTGCGCGCGCGAGAAACGACAGCGGCGTGAGCGGCTGAAAATTCGCCGCATTGCGGGGAAGATCGGTGTCGTAGGCTGTCGCCATCTTGTTTTCCTTCCCGTACGGTTTTCTCCAGCCTAGCAAATAACGCGGCGCGCGAACAGCGAAGGCCGATTTAATGGTGCAGCGCGCGAAAGCCCTGCCACAGCAGCGTCAGCGAGATCAGAAACATCAATCCGTAGGCGATCTGATAGAACCGCTCGGTCGGCGTCTTGTGTACGAGCCAGATGCCGAGATAGTTGGCGGCGACGGCGAGCGGCAACAGCGCGAGCGAGGTCGCGAAGTTGCGTACGGAAAACTGGCCGAGCACGAAATAGGGCACGATCTTCATCTCGTTCATGAAGGCGAAGAAGATCGTGGTGGTGCCGACCAGCGTTAGCTTGTCGAGGCGCTGCGGCAGAATATGGATCTGGTAGGGCGGCGCGCCGACATTGATCAAAAGCGACATGAAGCCGGCAAGCGAGCCCCAGAATACGCCGAGGACCGGGTGAGGGCGGCCGTCGCCGGCCTTCGCGGCGAGCGCGGACGGGCGGAGCCACTTGATCAGCCAGGCGTTCAGCCAACGATAGATGACGAAGCTAAGGCCGATGCCGCCCACCATCAGCTCGATGCCGGCATTGGAGACGTGGCTCGCAAACAGCGTCCCGGCCACCATGCCGATCGCCGCGCCGGGCACCAGGACCTTCAGATTCCAAAGGCTCCAGGTGCGGCGGTAGGTCCAGACCGAAATGGCATCCTGGATGATCAACAGCGGCAAAATGATCGCCGCGCCCTGCAGCGGCGGCACCGCGAGCGCCAGCATGGGCGTCGCCACCATGCCGAGCCCGGCAAAGCCGCCTTTGCCCAGCCCAAGGAACGTCACGGCCGGGATGGCGAGGAGATAAAACAGCGGATCGGTGATCACGGCGGGATTTAAGCGATGAACAGGCGGGTCGCCGTGACATAGATCAAAGCGGCCGCCTGGGACCAGTGCCCTGATGCGGGTTGGAGCGGCAAAAGGGCACGGCTTGTAAAGGGCACGGCTTGTAAAGGGCACGGCTTGCAAAGGCTCTGCGATCCGTCATCCTGAGGTGCGAGTGGAGCGAGCCTCGAAGGATGAGCGGCCCCGGACAGCACCCTTCGAGGGCCGTGCTTCGCACGACCACCTCAGGGTGACGAGGAGAAACGCGAGGAGCTGCGCCATGGACGCGCGATTGGACGCCCGGTCGAGCCGCTATCATGAAATCTATGCGCGCTGGCAGCGCGATCCGGCTGGTTTTTGGGGCGAGGCGGCGGCCGATATCGACTGGTTCGAGAAGCCGAAAACCGTATTCGACCCCAACGCCGGCATCTACGGCCGCTGGTTTCCGGACGGCGTCTGCAACACCTGTTTCAACGCGGTCGACCGCCATGTCGATGCCGGCCGCGGCGAGCAGGCCGCGATCATCTACGATTCGCCGCTCGCCGGCGAAAAGCGCACCATCACCTATCATCGCCTCCTCACCGAGACGCAGGTGCTCGGCGGCATGCTGCGCGATCTCGGCGTCGGCAAGGGCGACCGCGTCATTCTCTACATGCCGATGGTGCCGGAAGCGGCGATCGCGATGCTCGCCTGCGCGCGCATCGGCGCCATTCATTCGGTGGTGTTCGGGGGCTTTGCCGCGCGCGAATTGGCGACCCGCATCGACGACGCGACGCCGAAGGTCATTCTGGCGGCGAGCTGCGGACTCGAGCCCGGCCGTATCGTGCATTACAAGCCGCTGCTTGACGAGGCGATCGCGCTTTCCAAGCACAAGCCGGACGTTTGTCTCATCCTGCAGCGGCCGCAAGCAGAAGCGAGCTTGATCGAAGGCCGCGACCGCGACTGGGCGAAGATGCGCGATTACGCGCTCATTCACGCCCGCTCGGCCTGGATGTGCGAGCGGATGCTGGCGACCGATCCGCTTTATATTCTTTATACGTCGGGCACGACCGGGCGGCCGAAGGGCGTGGTGCGCGACAACGGCGGCCACATGGTCGCATTGAAATGGTCGATGAAGAACCTCTACGGCATCGAGCCGGGCGACGTCTATTGGGCGGCGTCCGACGTCGGCTGGGTGGTCGGCCATTCCTATATCGTCTATGCGCCGCTCTTTCACGGCTGCACCTCCATTCTCTATGAAGGCAAGCCGGTCGGCACGCCGGACGCCGGCGCGTTCTGGCGCGTCATCGCCGAGCACGGCTGCGCGGCGATGTTCACCGCGCCGACCGCGTTCCGCGCCATCAAGAAGGAAGATCCCCAGGGCAAGCTCTTGGCCGGTCACGACCTGACCAAATTCCGCACGCTGTTTCTGGCCGGCGAGCGCGCCGACCCCGACACCGTGATCTGGGCGGAAAATCTCCTGAAAATCCCGGTGCTCGATCATTGGTGGCAGACCGAGACCGGCTGGTGCATTGCCGGCAATCCGGTGGGGCTCGGCACGCTGCCGGTGAAATACGGCTCGGCCACCGTGCCGATGCCCGGCTACGACGTCCGCGTCGTCGACGAAGGCTGCCACGACGTGGCGGCCAACACGATGGGCTCGATCGTGGTGAAATTGCCGCTGCCGCCGGGCTCTCTGCCGACGCTGTGGCACGCCGACGCGCGCATGCGCGAAAGCTATCTCGACGAGTTTCCCGGCTGCTACAAGACCGCCGACGCCGGCTTCAAGGACGAGGACGGCTACGTATTCATCATGGGCCGCACCGACGACATCATCAATGTCGCCGGCCATCGCCTTTCGACCGGCGGCATGGAGGAGGTGCTCGCCGCGCACCAGGACGTCGCCGAATGCGCCGTGCTCGGCATCAAGGACGAGCTCAAGGGCGAGGTGCCGTGCGGCTTCATCGTGCTCAAGAGCGGCGTCAACCGGCCGCCGACCGAGATCGAGAAGGAATGCATCGCGCTCGTGCGCGACAAGATCGGGCCGGTCGCCGCGTTCAAGCTCGCCATCACCGTGGCACGGCTGCCGAAGACGCGCTCGGGAAAAATCCTGCGCGGCACCATCAAGAAAATCGCGGACGGCGAGACTTGGCAAATGCCGGCGACTATCGACGATCCGGTGATCCTCGACGAGATCGGCAGCGCGTTGAAGGGGAAGGGCGTGGGCCAGTAGGCCACTCAATGCTATATGGTTGCTATCTAAAAAACGGCGTCGTCTATATGCCCACCGTCGGCATGCGAGGTGGGGCCTATAGTGACATTGAACCCGTTGAAGTGGTTCCGGTTGCTGACTCAGCCGGTCTGCGTCGTGCCTTCCTCGATGTTATGGCAAGGAAGAACGCTGCCGTCCCGCTTATCAAAGGCAAGTGGCCTCCTCCCGTGGTTCTGAAATATGCCGGCGTCAAGACTTGGTCCGCTTTTGCCAAGGATGCGCTGACTTGGAAAATCCAAGACAATGACGGTGTCTATCAGATTGCCGGATACCAAGAGCGCCCGGATGGTTATTGGGTGGAGGACCAAGATCAGAAAACCGAATTTCCTCCTGGGACAACGGTTGATACGGTTATCGACCGCATGATCGCGATCCTGCAGGATACGGCCCTTAAGTAGTGGGTCCGAGCTTGCGGACCAAATCGGCGGCGCACTGAAAGGGACGGGCGCTCGAATTCACTCAGGAGCCCGCTAACGCCTCCTTGGTCTTTATCGCCGCCGCCAGCGCTTCGAACGTGCCGGAAAAATACGACACGTTCTGAAACGGCGTCTGCCCGATGGCGTCGGCGAGCTTGCGCGCCTGGGCGCCGTCGCGGCCGAACAGAATAACGCGGCTGTTGAAGTCGTTGCGCGGCAGCGGCGCCTTGGCAAGTCCGTCGTCGCCGAGCGCGTCGGCCGGTACGTTATGCGCGCCGGCGATGCTGCCCTTGGCGAAGTCCTCCGAACTGCGGGCGTCGAAGAAGATGGCGGTGCGGTCGATCTGGTAGACGCGCAACATGCCGTCGAGATCGATCTCGACGGGCCCGCCGAGCGCGCGCCAGACCGCAATGCCGAGCTGATAGCGCCGCACATCGCGAAAGCCGGCCTCGGCCAATTGCTCGGCGAGGCGCCGGCCTTGTTTGCAATGTTCGCCGTTGCAATAGACTACGAGCGGCGTGGCCTTTTCGCCGCCGACGAGCCGCTCGACGGCGGCGATGAATTCCTCCACCGGCGCGTCCGGCGGCGGCGTCGCGCTGCGCGCGCCGGCGATGTGGCCGGCGGCGTATTCGGCGCGTTTTCGCGAATCGAGCAGAATGGCGCTGCCGTCGGCGAGGATGCGCCGCACGTCCCTGGTGCTGACCTCGGGCGTCTTCTGGTCCTGCTCGTTGAACGTCGCCTGCCGGATGTCGCCGCCGGGAACGGCCGCGTCGACCCTCGGTACGTTCATGATCGTCGCCGCGGCTGCAGCCGCGCCTCCCGCTTCTGGGCACAGCCGCCGCTGCGCGTCCGCTTGAAAAGCCGGGCGAGGTTATCGCGATTTGAACCGCGGACCAACCGCGCCGTGCGGAACGCAGGGGTGTACCGCGCGTTGGCGCTCTGACTTTGCTAAATTTCGCCCGATGCGTTCGACGCCACAACATCTTGCCGCTGCCTGCGCGGCGCTGTTCTGCGCCGTTGCGCCGGCGTGGGCGCAGCCCAACGCGGCGCCCCCCGCCCAAGCCGTTACGCCCGCACCGCCGAAATCCGCGGCCTCCCCAGCGCCGACCCCCGACGACATCTGCCATGCGCTCGAACAGGACGCCGCGGAGAACCAGTTGCCGGTCGAGTTCTTCGCCCGCGTGATCTGGCAGGAGAGCCGCTTCAACGCGCAAGCCGTCAGCAGAAAGGGCGCCGAGGGCATCGCGCAATTCATGCCGGCGACGGCGGATTATCGCGGCCTCGTCGATCCGTTCGATCCGATCGAGGCTTTGAAGAATTCGGCGAGCTATCTGCACGACCTGGAACAAAAATTCGGCAATCTCGGGCTTGCGGCCGCGGCCTATAATGCCGGGCCGGGGCGCGTCGCCGCCTTCCTCGCCGATCATCGCCCGCTGCCCGGCGAGACGCGCAATTACGTCGCCATCATCACCGGCTGGACGGTAGACGAATGGGCGTCGCCGTCGCCGCCAAAAACCGCGGAGACGACAATCCCGCAGGGCGTGCCGTGCACGCAGCTCGCCAATCTGATCCTGGCGCCGAAGGAAGAAGCGCGGCGCATGGCGGCTTACGTGCCGCGCTGGGGCGCGCAGCTCACCGCCAACTGGTCGGAGAGCAGGGCCTGGGCGATCTATAGGATGATCGCGAAAAAATTCGCCGGCCTGATCGGCGATCGCGAGCCGATCGTGATCCGCAGCCGCGGCATCGGGCTCGGCGCGGCGATGCGCTACAATATCCGCATCGCCGACGACAACCGCCGCTATCTGGAGAATTTCTGCAACAAGCTGATCGCCGCCGGCGGGGCGTGTGTGGTCTTAAGGAATGATCGCGGGTGATGTACTTCCGCCCCCGCACGAAGTGCGGGGGAGGGGGACCGCCCGAAGGGCGGTGGAGGGGGCTGGCTTGCTCAGCGCAAGCCGACTTGCCCCTACCGGCGAGCTTCGCTCGCCACCTCCCCCGCACGCGGGGGAGGAAAAATCATTCCGCCTTGCCGCCGAGTTGCTTGAGCTTGGCGAACACGGCGCTGACGTCGAGGTCGTCGGCCTTCTTGACCTCCGCGGGCGTCGGCTCCTCCGGCTCTTCCTTCGGCGCGGTGGTGACGGAGGCGGGGAGCAGCGTCGCGCCCTGCTCCTCGACCGGCGCGGGCTTTTCCTTGGCCGCCCGCTGCACTTCGAGATCGAGATCGATCTGCGAGCACAGCCCCAGCGTCACCGGATCGAGCGGGGTCAGATTGGCGGAGTTCCAGTGCGTACGGTCGCGGATCGCGGCGATGGTCGACTTGGTGGTGCCGACCAGCCGCATGATCTGGCTGTCCTTCAGCTCGGGGTGATTGCGCACCAGCCACAGGATGGCGTTGGGCCGATCCTGGCGGCGCGACACCGGCGTATAGCGCGGGCCCTTTTTCGGCTTGGCCTCGGGCAGCCGGGTTTTCGGCTCGGCGATGTGCAGCCGGTAGTTCGGATCGGCCTCGGCAAGCTTGATTTCCTCGCGGGTCAATTGGCCGGTGAGGATAGGATCGAGACCCTTGATGCCCTGCGCCGAATCGCCGTCGGCGATCGCCTTCACCTCCAGCGGATGCAGGTTGCAAAGCGCCGCGATCTGGTCGAACGACAGCGAGGTATTGTCGACCAGCCATACGGCGGTGGCTTTGGGCATCAGCGGCGCGATCGCCATAGGTAAAATCTCCTCTGCGCTCCGCCCGCCCGTCCGGGCGAAGCCACTCAAACGTCATCAAGGATGACTGGAAAGTACCCGACAATATAGGCGGGGCGGCTGCCGCGCGCAACCGCACAAATCGCCGCCCGGCCGTGGCGGCTTCACAAATATGCCGATAGAATCGGGGCAAAACTGCCTAAAGCGGCGAAACTGAAGGGGGAATTTGGCATGGCCGGAGTCTTGGACGGCAAAGTCGCGATTGTGACCGGGGCCGGGCGCGGGCTAGGCCGGGTAATGACGCTCGGCCTGCTCGATGCCGGCGCCAGTGTCGCCGCCGTCGAGCTCGACGGACCGGCGCTGGAGGAAACCCAGGACGCGGCCGAGGACATGATTGCCAGAAAGAATTTGGACGCCGGCGAGCGCTTCAACGGCATCGTCGCCGACACCACCTGGAACGACAGCGGCCCGAAAATCGTGCGGGCAACCACGGAGCGGTTCGGCCGCGCCGATATCCTCGTTAACAATGCCGGCACCAATATCGGTCTGCTCCGCCGCGAAGGGCAGCCGCGCGGCAAGCTCTGGGAAGTGACGCCGGAAGAGTTCCGCCGCATCGTCGAGGTCAATGTCGTCGGCACCTTCCTGATGACGCGGGCCGTGGTGCCGGCGATGCTGGCGCAGCAGTGGGGCCGCATCATCAATGTGACGACCAGCCTCGACGTGATGTGGCGCGGCATGATGCAGCCTTACGGCGCCTCCAAGGCCGCCAACGAAGCCATGCTCGCGGCCCTGGCGCAGGAGCTGGAAGGCACCGGCGTCACGGCGAACGTGCTGGTGCCGGGCGGCGCCGCCGATACCCGCATGGTGTCGCGCGTCGCGGTGCCGGATCGCGCGACGCTGATCGCGCCCGAGGTCATGGTCGAGCCGCTGATCTGGCTGTGCTCGAATGCTTCCGACGGCGTCAACGGGCGGCGCTTCATCGCCGCGAAATGGGACACCAAAGTGCCGCCCGAGCAGGCGGCGAAGAACGCCGCGGCTCCGGCGGCTTGGCCGCAACTCGGCATTCAGGCGATCAATCCGGAGGGGCTTCGGTAAGGATTATCCGTTTGCCCGAACGCGGCCCTTCACCGCATTCGCAAAAGCTTCGTAAGAAATGCTGCCGTCGGCCGCAATCGGCAAGTGCTCGCGCAGCTTCGCTTTTAGTTGCTCGCGCGTCGTGGGCGACATCTCCGCCACGGCCTTGCCGGCGGGCCCGACCGGCACGGTGCTGGAAGCCCAGAAATCGTCGAAATCGGCATAGGCGACGCGGATGCGGAGCACCGTGGTGTCGACCGATTGCAATCCCGCGTCTCGCCAGAACGCTTCCATATTCTCGCGGCGCGCCGCATCGACATTCGGCCGCGCCGGTTCTTCGAGGCCCAGGGATTTCATGGCCTTGGCGAGCGGCCGGATCGGAAAACCGTCGCCGGGAATGTCCCACATATAGGTCGCGACAATGCCGCCCGGCTTGACGACGCGGACCATTTCGCGCGCCGCTCTAACTGGATCGCTCAGAAACGTGATGACGAGCGCCATCGATGCGGCGTCGAAACTATTGTCGGCGAACGGCAGCGCTTGCGCATCGCCGACGCGAAATTGCGCGCGCGTCGTCCCCGGCCGCGTGCGCGCGTAATCGATCTGGCCGTCCGATGGATCGATGCCGGTCACCGCGGCTGGCGCCGCGCGGGCAATCAGCACTTCGGTAAAGGCCCCGTTGCCGCAGCCGACGTCGACCCAGTGCCGGTCTTTTGGCGGATCGAGCCAATCGAGAAATTCGGCGCCGACGAGCTGGCTCCAGCGGCCCATCAGCCGCTCATAGGCCTTGCCGTCGGTGAAGAGATTTACGGGTGCGTTCATGATGCTATTCAGCCGCCGCTTTTTGAGTGTTGTGTGCGTTGATCGCCGCCCAGATGCGGCTCGGCGTCGCCGGCATGTCGATCTGTTCGACGCCGAGCGGTTTCAGCGCGTCGAGGATGGCGCTGATCACCGCCGGCGGCGCGCCCGTCGCGCCGGCCTCGCCGGCACCCTTGACGCCGAGCGGATTGGTGGTCGCCGGCACTTCGGTGAGCTCCGATGTGAAATCCGGAAAGTCATCGGCGCGCGGCATGGCGTAATCCTGGAAGCTGCCGGTGACGAGCTGGCCGCCGGCGTCGTAGACAATCGCCTCCATCAGCGCCTGGCCGATGCCTTGCGCCACGCCGCCGTGGATCTGGCCTTCGCAGAGCAGGCGATTCATCACTTTGCCGACGTCGTCGACCGCGGCATAGCGGTCGAGCGTCACCATGCCGGTCTCCGGATCGATCTCGACCTCGCAGACATGGCAGCCGTTGGGATAGTTCGACGGCTCGGCCGAGAAGGTGCCGGAAGCTTCAAGCCCGAGCTCGAAACCGGGCGGCAGCATGACAGGCCGATATAGCGACATCGCCACCGCGGTAAGCGGCAGCGCGCGGTCGGTGCCGACGATGCGGAAGCTGCCGTCCCTGAACTCCAGGTCGCCGGCTGCGGCCTCCATCATCATCGCCGCCATCGGCTTCGCCTTCTCGATGATGGCGTCGGCGGCGCGTTTAAGCGCGTTGCCGCCGACATGCATGCTGCGCGAGCCGTAGGTGCCGCGGCCGATCGGCACCTCGTCGGTGTCGCCCTGGATGAAGCGGATGGTGTCGATCGGCACGCCGAGCCACTCGTGCACCATCTGCGCATAGACGGTTTGGTGGCCCTGACCGTGCGAATGGGTGCCGGCGACGATCGTGACCGTGCCGCTCGGATCGAAGCGGATGACCATCCTGTCGTTGAACACCGCGGCTTCTTCCAGAAAGTAACCGATACCGCGGCCGCGCAGCTTGCCGCGTTTTTTCGATTCCGCGGCGCGCTTTGAAAAGCCGTTCCAGTCGGCGAGCTTGAGGCACTCGTCCATGACACGGACGAAATCGCCGCTGTCATAGGTCATGTGCGAATGCGCGATCTGGTGCGGCATGGCGGCCGCGGCAATGAAATTGCGCCGCCGGATTTCGACCGGATCGACGCCGATGACGCGCGCCGCCTTTTCGATCAATTGCTCGATCAGAAAGGTCGCCTCCGGCCGGCCGGCGCCGCGATAGGGAGCCATCGGCGTGGTGTTGGTCAGCACCGCCTTGGCCGAGGCATGCACCGCCGGGATGTTGTAGACGCCGGGCGCGAGCTTGATGGCGAAAAGCGGCACGACGATGCCGGCCTCGAACACATGCGAGCCCATCTGGTGCAGCGCCTCGACGCGCATCGCCAGAATTTTCCCGGTCTCGTCGAGGGCGAGAACTCCCGGTCACCACCTGGTCGCGGCCGTGAGCGTCGCCAAGGAAAGCTTCCGCACGCGTCGAGGTCCATTTCACCGGCCGGCCGCCGACCCGGCGCGACGCCCAGACCACCAGGCCGTCTTCCGGATAGCCGCCGTTCTTCATGCCGAAGCCGCCGCCGACGTCGGGCGAGATCACGCGCAGCCTCGACTCGGTGATTTTCAGCACGTTGCCGGCGACGTGCTGCCGGGTGCCGTGCGGGTTCTGCGTGGTCGAATACAGCGTGTAGCTGTCGCTGTCCGGATGATACTCGCCGATCGCCGCGCGCGGCTCGATGGTGTTGGCGCTGACCCGGCTGTTCGTAAGCTTCAGCGAAACGACATGCTTGGCCTTGGCGAAGGCCGCGTCGACGGCGTCCTTGTTGCCCATCATCAACCCGACCGCGACATTGCCCGGCGCCTCGTCCCACACCGCCGGCGCGCCAGGCTTCACCGCGTCCTCGACATTGACGACCGCCGGTAAGGGCTCGTAATCGACCTCGACCAGTTCGGCGGCGTCCCTGGCCTGGGTGAGCGTCTCGGCGACGACGAAGGCGACGCGCTCGCCGACCGCGCGCACTTTGCCGATGGCGAGGATCGAACGCAGCGTGCGGTAGCCTTTCGGGCCGCCCATGTCCTCCGGCATCACCGGCGAAAAGGCGCCGAGCTTGTCGGCTTCGACGTCGGCGCCGGTCAGCACGGCGAGCACCCCGGGCGCGGCCTTGGCCTTGGCGGTGTCGATGCGCTTGATGCGGGCATGGGCATGCGGCGACATCACGGTGACGCCGTAAGCGATGCGCGGCAGGTCGATATCGTCGACATAGCGGCCCCGCCCGGTGATGAAGCGGGGGTCCTCGAACCGGGTGACGGGCTGGCCGATGCCGAATTTGCTGCTCACGTAGTCTCTCCCGGGTTCTCATTCTTCCCGCTCCGCGGGCCTTGGGGAAATGTATACTGGCGATTTAGGGCGATGAGAATGGAGTCCTTCCATCGTCGTCGGGGGAAGGCTATGGCAGCGACCAAGGATTCGACGTCATTCGATTACATTATCGTCGGCGCCGGTTCGGCGGGCTGCGTGCTGGCGAACCGGCTCACCGCGTCCGGCAAGCACCGCGTGCTGCTCATCGAGGCCGGCGGGCACGACCGCCATTTCTGGATTCACGTTCCGCTCGGCTTCGGCAAGCTGTTCGACAATGCCAAGGTCAACTGGCTCTACAAGTCGGAGCCGGAGCCCGAGCTGAACAACCGCAGCGTCATCCAGCCGCGCGGCAAAGTGTGGGGCGGCTCGAGCTCGATCAACGGCCTTCTTTATATCCGTGGCCAGCACGAGGATTTCGATCACTGGCGGCAGCTTGGCAATGCCGGTTGGGGCTTCGCCGACGTGCTGCCCTATTTCCGGCGCGCCGAGGACCAGGAGCGCGGCGCCGACGATCTGCATGGCACCGGCGGCCCGCTTGCGGTTTCCGACGTGTGCGAGCCGCATCCGCTGTGCGAGGCCTTCATCGAAGCGGCGCAAGCGGCGGGCTTTCCGCGCAACGACGATTTCAACGGCGCGCGCCAGGAAGGCGCCGGCTATTTCCAACTGACGACGAAGAACGGGCGGCGCTGGTCGACGGCCGTCGGCTATTTGCGGCAGGCACGGCGGCACGGAAATCTTGCGCTGGTGTCGAACGCGCTGGCGACCCGCGTGCTGTTTTCCGGCCGGCGCGCCATCGGCGTCGAATATCGGCAAGGCGAGACGACGCGCACCGCCTATGCCGGCGGCGAAGTCATCCTTGCCGGCGGTGCGTTCAATTCGCCACAGCTGTTGCAGCTCTCAGGGCTCGGGCCGGAGAAAATCCTGCGCGCTCTCGGCGTTCCGGTAATCGCCGATCTGCCGGGCGTCGGCGCCGACCTGCAGGACCACCTGCAGGTGCGCATGCAGTTCCGCTGTACCGAGCCGATCACCATGAACGAAGTGATCCATGATTGGCGCCACCGTTACGCCGCGGGCTTGCGTTATCTGATGACGCGCAAGGGGCTGCTCACCATCGGCGCCGGCTATTGCGGCGCGTTCCTGCGCACGCGGCCGGAACTGGCGACGCCGGACATGCAAATCCATTTTCTTATTTTCAGCGCCGACACCGCCGGCGCCGCGCTGCATGCGTTTCCCGGCTTCATGGCCTCGGTGTGCCAGCTGCGCCCGGAGAGCCGCGGTTTCGTGCGCATCAAGTCGAGCGATCCGATGATGCCGCCGGCGATCCAGCCGCGCTATCTGACCGCGCGCAACGACCGCGACACCGTCGTCGCCGGACTGAAAGTGCTGCGCCGGATCACGAGCGAGCCGGCGATGCGCCGCTACATCGCCGAAGAGCGCGCGCCCGGACCGCATTGCCAGAGCGACGACGAGCTTCTGGCCTTCGCGCGCGATAACGGCACCACGGTCTATCACCCCACCTCGACCTGCCGCATGGGCAGCGATCCGAATGCGGTGGTCGACGAACGATTGCGCGTGCGCGGCTTCGAAGGCTTGCGCGTCATCGACGCCTCCATCATGCCGACGGTCGTTTCGGGCAACACCAACGCCGCCTGCGTGATGATCGGCGAGAAGGGCGCGGACATGGTGCTGGAGGATGCGCGCGTTCGAGCGGCGGCGTGAGGCCGATCGCGCGACCGATGACTATGACGCTTTGCGAACCGGCTTGGTGTATTCGAGCGGCTTGAACTTTTGCCGCTTCTCCACCTTGGTGTGAACCGGATTGCAGCCGTTGCCGCCGCAGATGATCGCGGCCTCGCGCACCAGCGGCACGTTTGCGGCACCGACAAGCGACGGCGCTGCCACCGACATTGCCGCGGCGCGCTGGGCCGGCATTGCGATCGTGAACAGAGTTGCCGCAGCGAGCGCCGTCAAAACAATCTTGTGCATGCTTCGTCTCCGTGGCGTCCGCCCCTCTCTGCTCGTTAGAAGCTTATGGTGAACGAAGGGTTAAGGCGCATTGCGCGGCCCCCGGCACGGGTGCATCATGCTCGAAAATATAGCGACAAATCGCAGGCTCAGGGAGCGGCACTGATGCACGACATCGTCATTCGCGGCGGCACCATCATCGACGGCACCGGCACGGCGGCCTTCACGGGCGACGTCGCCGTCGCCGGCGGCCGCATCGCCGCGGTCGGCGGCAAGCAGGGGCCGGCGCGGCGCGACATCGATGCCGACGGGCTTTTGGTCACGCCCGGCTGGGTCGACGTGCACACCCATTACGACGGCCAGGCGATGTGGGACCCGTTGTTGACGCCGTCGTGCTGGCACGGCGTCACCACGGTGATGTTCGGCAATTGCGGCGTCGGCTTCGCGCCGGTGAAGAAGGAACATCGCGGCGCGCTGATGGACCTGATGGAAGGCGTCGAGGAAATTCCCAATCCGGTGCTCGCCGCCGGCCTGACCTGGGAGTGGGAGACGTTTCCGCAATTCATGGACGCGCTGGAGCGCCGGCCGCGCGCCATCGACATCGCCGCGCAGGCTGCGCACCTGCCGACCCGCGTCTATGTCATGGGCGACCGCGCCATCCGCCGCGAAGCCGCCACGCCGGACGATATCGCCGAGATGCGCCGGCTCACCGTCGAGGCGCTCAAGTCCGGCGCCTTCGGCTTCACCACCTCGCGCACGGATTCGCACAAGACGCCGGCCGGCGAGCCCGTTGCCTCGCGCGACGCCGACGATCACGAATTGCTCGGCATCGGTGCGGCGCTGGGTGTTACCGGCACCGGCGCCTTCGGCATGAACTCCGACTTCGACGATGAGGAATTCGAGCTGCGCTGGATGCGCAAGCTCGCCCAGGATACCGGCCGCCCGATCTGGTTCCTGCTCACCGACCGCTACGAGGATCCGCAGCGCTGGCGTCGTCTGATCGACGCGGTGCACGGGATGCGCGCGCAGGGCCTGCCGATCACCGCGCAGATGGCCGGCCGCCCGATCGGCGTCATGATGGGCATCGGCACCGCGCTCAATCCTTTCACGGTGCGGCCGAGCTACAAGAAGCTCGAAAGCCTGCCGATCGAGGAGCAGCGCCGGCGGCTGCGCGATCCGGCCGTGCGGGCCCAAATCCTCGCCGAGAAGCCGTCGGATGCCGAGGTCGCCAAGCTCGCGCAATTCCGCCAGGCGGTGACGCGCAAATGGGAGCGCTTCTACGTCATGGGCAATCCGCCGGATTACGAGCCGGGCCCGGAGAAGAGCGTCGCCAATATAGCCGCGCGCAGCGGACGGCCGCCCGACGAAGTGGCCTACGATCACATCATCGAGGAAGGCCAATATCTTTATTTCCCGGTAGTGAACTATGTCACCGGCGATCACGCACCGATCCACGAAATGCTCAACGATCCGGCCTGCCTGCTCGGCTTGAGTGATGGCGGCGCGCATTGCACTTCGATCGTCGATGCCGGCGTGCCGACCTTCATGCTTACCCACTGGGGCCGCGACCGCGCGCGTGGGCCGAAGCTGCCGCTGGAAATGCTGGTCAAGCGCCAGACCAGTGAAACGGCGGATTTCTTCGGGCTCGCCGATCGCGGCCGCCTCGCGCCGGGATTGCGCGCCGACGTCAATCTGATCGATTTCGCCGGCCTGCGCGTGCAGAAGCCCGAGCTGGTGCACGACATGCCGGCGAACGGGCGCCGCTTCGTGCAGCGCGTCACCGGCTATGAGGCGACGCTGGTCGCAGGCCAACCGATCTTCGAGCGCGGCGAGCATACCGGCGCGCTGCCGGGCCGCCTGGTGCGCGCTGGCCGCGAGCCGGCGGCGCTGGCGGCAGAGTAAGCGGCTCGCGGTCGCGATAGCATCATGCTGCAAGCTTCCGGCGTCACCGAACGCCTGGCCAATTTCGTGACCGCGACGCGATGGAGCGATCTGCCGCCCGAGGTCGCCCAGGCAGCCAAACGCTCATTCATGAATTTCTTCGCCGTGGCGCTCACCGGCTGTCGCAACGAGACTTTCGAGATCGCGCTCGGCACGCTCGCCGCATTCTCCGGTGGCAAGCAGGCGACGCTGGTCGGGCGGCGGGAGCGTATCGATGCGCTCAACGCGGCGTTCCTCAATGCCGCCGGCGCCAATGTGCTCGACTTCTGCGACACCCACGTGCCGACCGCGATCCATCCGACCGCGCCGCTGGCGCCGGCGCTGCTCGCAGTCGCGGAGCTGCAGCAGGTCAGCGGCCGCGATCTGCTCTTGGCGTTCGTGCTCGGCCAGGAGATCGAATGCCGCATCGGGCTCGCGATCTCGCCGAGTCATTACAACAGAGGCTGGCACATCACCGCGACCTGCGGGGCGTTCGGCGCCGCGGCCGGCGCCGGCAAGCTTTTGGCGCTCGGCCCGCAACAGATGGTATGGGCGCTCGGCAGCGCGGCGACGCAAGCGGCCGGCCTGTGCGAATGCCTCGGCACCGCGGCGAAAAGCGTCGGCGTCGGCAACGCGGCGCGTGGCGGGCTGTTGTCGGCGCTGTTGGCGGCGAAGGATTTTGCCGGCCCGGCCGAGCCGCTCACCGGCACGCAGGGCTATTACCACGCGCTCAATGAGACGCCGAACCTGCCGGCGCTCACTGACGGCCTCGGCGAGACCTGGGCAATCCTGAAGACGTCTTATAAACCTTATCCGTGCGGCTTCGTGCTGCATCCGGCGCTCGACTGCGTACTGGATTGGCGGCGCGACAACCCCGATACCGCGGTCGACAAGGTCAAGGTCACCGGCAATCCGCTGCTCGGGCTTCGCGCCGACCGCCCGAAGATCTCGACCAGCGCCCAATCGCAAGTCAGCGTGCAGCACGCCGTTGCCGCCGCGCTTGTCACCGGCAAGGCCGGCGTCGAACAATTCACCGAAGCGTGCGTGAACGATCCGGCGGTGGCGGCGCTGCGCGGCAAGGTCGAGGTGACGCGCGATGAAAGCGTCCCGACCACCGCCGCCGTGGTCGAGATCGTCACCGCCGACGGCAAGCTTCACAAGCTTGCGCAAACCGCCGCGCGTGGCAGCGACTCAAATCCGATGAGCGACAAAGACCTCGAAGACAAATTGCGTGAGGCCGCCGCCGGCTGGAATCCGCGCCACGACATCGCGCCGCTGATCGATGCGATCCGGCGGCTGGATCGGAGCGAAGATGTCTCCCGGCTTGCGGCGCTCACAGTGCCGCGCGAGTGATGCTCCAACTCAATGCGCTCCGCCGGCTTGCTTGAGGCGTTCGATCGCGGCGCGGATCGGCGCGAACGGCCCGTATTTATGCTGCCGCGCGCTGAAATGATCGGCGTAGGGGCCGTATGGCGTGTCGACCGGCTTGAGCAGCAGATCGGGAAAATCGCGCGCGCTGCCGGCAAAGTTCGGCCGCGACTGCGACAACACATAGGCGGCGACGTCCCACGCCTGCTCGACGGAAAGCCGCGGGTCGAAATAGTCGGTGCCGTGCGGCATGTTGAAGTGGATGAAATTGGCCAAGGTGATGAGCCGCGCCATGCCGGCGCCGTCGTTGAACGTGTTCGGCCCCCACAATGGCGGATCGACATAGCCCAGATCAGTTTTGGCGACGTCGTAGGGCACGCCCGAACCATCGCTATTGTGGCAAGCCGCGCAGATGCGCGCATAGACCGGACGGCCGCGTTGCGGATCGGCGGCGCGATCGAGCTCCGGCATCTGGCCGCTGCCCATTCCCGGCACGCGCTGGCCCGGCGCCACGCCGCTGCTCAAGAACTTGATATAGGCGATGATCGCCTGCATCTCCGGCGCATCGACCGCCAGCGCGCGGCCGTTCATGCTGCGCGTCATGCAGGAGTTGACCCGGTCTTCGATGCTGATCTCGCCGCCTGTCCGCGCGCTGTATTGGGGAAAGTCGCCGTAGAGGCCGAACAGCGGCAAGCCGAACTTCTTGGCGCCGGCCTCGAGATGGCAATTGGCGCAAGCGAGGTTGTTGCCGGCGTAGCGTTTCGACGCATCGGGCACGTTCGGCCCGATATAGGCGTATGTCGCGGTGACGAGATCGCGGCCTTGCCGGACCAGAAGCCCGTGCGCGTCGCGTGGCAAGGCGCCGATTTCCGGCACGGTCCACATCGATGCGGCTTGCGCGCGGGCCTCGACCGCCGAACCGACGACTGTCACGACAGCGGCGAGCAGCGCAACGATAGTCGGCCGATAGCTCATGGCACCTCGCGACCTGGGAGCGCCGCGCGACCGCGCCGCTGACTTCGCCGGACACCAATGATAGCAGTATTCTTTACGCACCAAGTTTGAAATCGTCCCGTCGCTGGGTTGTAAGGGGAAACGTCCGCAATGAATAACGTGGTCAACAGCAAGCGCGTGTTTTGCGTAGAGCCGCACCGGCCGATCGGCTTCGGCGAGATGCTCGGCAAGCGCGGCGATATCCGCCTCGATATGATCGAGCAAAAGAGCCCGGACGACGCGGCGCTGCAAATTCTGGGCGCGGCGCATGCTTATCAGATGAGCTCGGCGCGCGACGAACTGGCGCCGCATTACCACGCCCGCGCCGAGCTGCTGGGGAGGGCGCCCAATCTCCTGATCGTCTCCACCAACGGCGCCGGCTACGACACCGTCGACGTCAAGGCCTGCACCGAGCGCGGCGTGCTGGTGGTGAATCAATCCGGCGGCAATGCCGAAGCGGTCGCCGAACACGTGCTCGGCATGATGCTGTGCCTGATCAAGCGGGTGCCGCAATCCGACCGCGCGCTGCGCGCCGGTGCGGTCAAGAACCGCAACGACTATACCGGCAACGAGGCTTTCGGCCGGACGCTCGGCATTGTCGGGCTGGGCAATGTCGGCCGGCGGATCGCCGAGCTCGCCGGAATTTTGTTCAAGATGAAGGTGCTGGCCTACGATCCTTACCTTGGCGCCGACGTGGTGAAAGCGCGCGGCGCCGAGAAGGTCGAGCTGGACGACCTCTTGCAACGCGCCGATTTCGTCTCGATCAATTGTCCGCTGACGCCGGAGACGCGCAAGCTGATTGGCGCGCGCGAATTCGCGCTGATGAGGCCGGACGCCTATTTCATCACCACGGCGCGCGGCTCCATCCACGACGAGGAGGCGCTGGAACGGGCGCTTGCCGCCAAGAAAATCGCCGGCGCCGGCCTCGACGTCTGGGAAAAGGAGCCGCCGCCGGCCAGTCATCCGCTGATGCAATACGACAACGTGATGGTGACGCCGCATATGGCGGGCGTGACCAAGGAAGCGCGCATTCGCATGGGCCAGATCGCGGCCGAGCAAATGCTCGATGCGCTCGACGGCAAGCCCGTGCCGCGTATCATCAACCCGCAGGTCTGGCCGGCTTATGCCAAGCGCTTCGAGCAGACATTCGGGTTTAAGCCGGCGCCGCCGCCCGACGAGCCGAACTGGCACGCGGCGGAGAAGCATGCGTAGAAGAAGCACACGTAACTGTCATCATCCGCGAAAGCGGATGATCCAGTAATCACCGGCCATCATTCACATTGCGCGGCTTGCGATTACTGGATGCTCCGCCTTCGCGGAGCATGACATGGCGGGCATGATTGCCTGAGCTACCCGGTATATTCCAAAATATGCATGCCCTGGCCCCAGCGGTCGATCAGATAAAGCCGGCCGTCGTCGTCGGCGCCGATGTCGTTCGACTGGATGCCGGGCGTGCCGTCCGGCGTTTCCGGCACGTAATAGCCGACTTCCTTCGGATGTAAGGGGTCGCTGACGTCGATGGCGCGCAGCCCGGCGTTGAAGTAAGTCAGGAACACGATGTCCTTCCACGGTCCCTCGGCCGGCAGGTTCTCCAGGATATTGTGCGCGCCGAAGCGGCCGGGCCGGTCGTAATATTTCTCGCGCTCCGGCATGAAGGTCGCGATAGAAATGGGGTGGCTCTCGTCGCGCGCGTCGATGATCCACATGAATTGCGCGTCCCAGTATTTCTGCTTGGCGCGCGCCTCGTCGGTGACGACGAGATAAGGGCGGTCGCCGATCGGCCAGCAGGTGTGGTTCGAGCCGGGAAACGGCGGCGTCCATTTGACGTGGCCGACGAGCTTCATGGCGCGCAGATCGGTGCAGTCGATGATCGCCATGCCGCCGCCCCACCAGGCGCAATACATGCGGTTGCCGCGAATCATCGGCGGGCCGTGCAGCGTGGTGGCCTCCTCGGCCGGATGCGGGTCGTCGCCGACGTCCTCCGAGTCGGTCTTCATCCAGGGCAGGCCCCAGATGCTGACGACTTCGGGCTTCAATGGATCTGAGATATCCAGCGTCCAGATCACCCGCTTGGTCCAGCCCGGCGCGTCGTTCGGCATGAAGGCGAGCTTGCGTTTGAGATCGACGCCGAAGCGGTGCGGGCCCGAGCCCGGCATGTCGTAGAAGCCGATCGGCTTCGGCGCCGACGGCGTCGAGACGTCGAAAATGAAAAACCCGGCGCGCGCGTTCTTGCCCTTGTCGCCGGCGAGGCGCTCCGAATTCACGTAGAGCAGATCGTCGCCGACGATGCGCAGCTTGTGGCAATGGATGCCGGGCGGCGCGCGGAATTCGCCGACCTTGTGCGGCTTTCGCGGATCGCGCACGTCGTGCACGGTGAAGCCTTCCGGGCCGTTATAGCTCGAGCCGCCGACCGCGCCGACATAGGCATGGCCTTTGTGGATCTGCACCAGCGAGCCGCCGCCCCAGGCCGCGGAACTGTCGTGGCCGATCAGGCGGAAGTTTTTGGCTTCTTCGGCAAAGGCGGGCATGCTCACTCCTTGTTCACCAAATTCATCGCGCGATCATAATAACTCAGATCAACATAACGCTGCGGGTCGGCGGGCAATTTGGGTGCATTCGCGCCTTCGACCTCGGCGCGCAGCGCCAGCACGTTCTTGAAGCCGGCCATGTCGAATTTGGCGTCCGACGCGAAGCCGAAGCCGGGCTCCGCCATCAGCGCGAGGCTCTTCTCCGCGACGTCCGGCGGCATCTTCAGCTTATCGGTCAGGATCGCGATTGCGGCGGCGTGGTTCTTCGGATCGAGCGACCAGCGCAGCGCCTCGATATAGGAAGCGAGATAATCGACCAGGATGGCGGCGTGGTCGCGCGCCCAATCGCGGCGCACGAAATCGCCGCCGGCCTGATAGGGGCCGAGCAGGTCGGTGGTGCGGCCGAGGCTGTGCATCCCTTTGGCCGCGGCTTCGAGCGAGAACGGCAGATTGAGAATGCCGCCGGCATTGTTCTTGTCGCTAAACAGCGCGCGCAGCCGGAAGCCGCCGTTGCCGACCGGATTGAGCGTGTAATCCTTGCCGGCTTGCAACCCATGCTGCGCCAGGATCTTCTTCGCCTGCAGCGCATAGGCGGTGTTGGTGGCGTCGACGACGATGGCGTGGCCGCGGATATCGGCAAAGCTCTTCACGTAATCCTGCACATAGAATTCGTTGGTGCCGCTGTCGCCGCCGCCGACAATGACGACGTGGTTGCCGGCCGCGATCATCGCCAGCGCGTTGTCGACCGCCGAATGCACGATATCGACGGCGCCCGACGCCAGCGCGGCGCGCTGCGCCGACGAGCCCTTGGTGAATTGCAGGTCGACGTTGAGCCCATGCTTGGCGAAGAAGCCCTGCTCGACGGCCGCATAGAACGGCAGCGCGCGGGCATTGGGAAAGGTATTGACGTGAATGAGGGTGGGTTGGGCCGCCCGCGCGAATGGGGCAAGGCCGCATAGGACTAATGCCGAGATTACCGCGCGGCCGAGCATCGTTCCCTCCATGGCGCTTATCTTGCTTTCTTGTCATCATCCGCGAAAGCGGATGATCCAGTAATCACGGCTGCTCGAGGTTATTCAAGGCCCATCGCGCCTGTCGCGCGGACAACGCCAACAAGGGATGCCGTCTTGACCGATCGCGTTAAATCGATGGCTGCTCCGGCGCAGGGCGAATTGTTCGGCCATCCGCGCGGGCTGACCTTCCTGTTCACCACCGAGATGTGGGAGCGCTTCTCCTATTACGGCATGCGCTCGCTGCTCGTGCTTTACATGACCAAATACCTGCTGCTCGCCGGCCATTCCGGCAGCGTCGTCGGCCTGCTCGCGCTCAAGCACGCGCTCGAAAGCATTTTCGGCCCGCTCGATGTGCAGCCGCTGTCCTCGCAGATCTGGGGGCTTTATACCGGGCTGGTCTATTTCACGCCGATTTTCGGCGGGCTTCTCGCCGACCGCGTGCTTGGCCAGCGCCGCACCGTCGTCATTGGCGCCGTGCTGATGGCGATCGGTCATTTCATGATGGCGTCGGAACGGCTTTTTTTGTTCGCGCTCTTCGCGCTGATCCTCGGCTCGGGCTGCTTCAAGCCGAATATCTCCACGCAGGTCGGCGGGCTTTACGCGCCGGGCGATCCGCGCCGCGACCGCGCCTATTCCATTTTCTATGTCGGCATCAATGTCGGCGCCTTCCTGGCGCCGCTCGTCTGCGGCACGCTGGGCGAGGAAGTCGGCTGGCACTACGGCTTTGCCGCTGCCGGCGTCGGCATGTGCATCGGGCTTTGCATCTATCTTTATGCGCTGCCGCATCTGCCGCAGACCCCCACCCAACCCTCCCCCGCTTGCGGGGGAGGGAAGGGAGGGGGAAAGGCGAAAGCCGCTCGCGCCGAACACCGTCCCCTCAGCCGCGACGAATGGCGCGCGATCATTGGGCTGCTCGTTCTGTTCATTCCCAACACGCTGTTCTGGGCGTGCTACGAGCAGATCGGCAACACCACGATTTTGTGGATCGACTCCGGTATCGACCGCGGCATCGATCTGTTCGGCTGGAGCGCGCAGATTCCGACGACGTGGTTTCTCGCCTTCAACCCGTTCATGATCTTTCTCTTCACGCCGTTCGTCGTCGCGCTGTGGGCGCGGCAGGCGGCGCGCGGCTCGGAGCCGTCGACCGTCACCAAGATGGCGCTCGGCTGCTTCGGCGTCACCGCGGCCAATCTGATCTACGCCTTGGCCGCCGTTCACGCCGGCAGCGCCCAGGCGAGCTGGCTGTGGGTTGTCTGCGCCATCGCCATCTACACCGTCGGCGAGCTCTATCTGTCGCCGGTCGGACTGTCGCTCGTCACCAAGATCGCGCCGGTACGGCTGCTGTCGATGCTGATGGGCATCTGGCTGGCGACGAGTTTCACCGGCGGCTTCCTCGCCGGCTTCCTCGGCAGCTTCTGGAGCCGCACGCCGCATATCGAATTTTTCCTGATGATCGCCGCCATCGCCGCCGGCGCAGGCGCAATGATCCTCGCCTGCCACCGGCCGCTGAAGGGCGCGCTGGGGGAGTAGGTTTTTATCCCGCCCCGCGATAGCGGGGAGGGGGGACCGCGCGAAGCGCGGTGGGCGGGGCGCGGGACTAAACGATCATTCTGCGACGACAACGACGCGTCGAATTAGAGCCCCCCTCCACCGCGCAAATGCGCGGTCCCCCTCCCCCACTTTCGTGGGGGCGGATGCAGGCCACTGTTCTCGCGGCCGGATCGGCGCGAGTCGCTTGCTCACAATGTCAAACAGCCCACGCTTCACGGCCGTCGTTGCGAGCGAAGCGAAGCAATCCAGTGTAGCGGAGACGTTTTGGATTGCTTCGTCGCTTCGCTCCTCGCAATGACAAATAAAATAAAGGAAGCGGAACGCCGGCAGACGCATACGGAATGCCCGCACGCAACGGCGCACAGGGCGCGCCGCGGAGAAGGCGGCTTGCGCCGCCCCTCCGCTTCGGGCGCGCTCGCCTGCCGGCGTTCCACCAACGGCACTTGCGGCAGCGACCGAACGCCACCGCTCAGCTCCAGTTCACGCACTTCCTGGGACGGAACTAGTGAGGGATGGGTGTTAGCCACCCCCGGCCGTCCCAGTGCAGCGGGGGTTTTATCCCCGCAGGCCGGTCGTAATGCCGGCCGGGCGTTTTGGCCCGGAGCCGCCCGGGAGCAGGGGTGACAGCCCCGCCCGCGGGAACCGCCTCGCCCCTCTCCGCCGGTGTCACCCGGCGGCGTCCTTTTGGGCGAGATGGGTGCATGTAACTAAAGGGGGGACGTGTGTCAAGAGGTGTCACTTATACATTGACATAAGTCTCTCTTTATGAGAAATTGCCACAATGATTCATCAGATGTGGCGATTAAACGAAGGCGGCGAGGACAATCTCGGTCTCGCCTGCACCAGCGAAGGCCTGGTTCTGGGCCGCACGCCGCTGATCGAGCGGCGCGATCATCGTTTCGTGGTCCGCGACCGGGGTGAGATCGAAGCGCTGCTGAGCCGGGCCTATCGGAAAAATATCGTTGCCGACCGGCTGATGCCCGGGCTTGCGACCGTGGCGGCTGCGTTGAACGCGAATGATCCCTGCTTGGCGTGCATCGCCGCGGTCCATCTGCGGCTTCCCGATTTAGCCGATCGCACCGCACGCGACGGCATGGAGACGGAGGATTACCTCATTAAGTCGGTGGATTGGAATCCCGCACTCCATCCGCGCGCAGGCACACCGCCGAATCCCGGCTGGTTCGCGCTGACAGGAGGTGCGGGCGACGAATCGCCCGCGATGCAAACAGGACAAATCGACAATCCAACCGAGCGTTCAGGTCCGTGGGCTAGCGGAGACGAGTCGTCATCGGTCCGAGTAGCGCAAAACGACGATCCAACACGCCGCTCAGACGCTTCGCAAGGCGCGGGCGACGATTGGGTGAGATTGCCGCCCGGACCTCAGCGCATCGACGAACTTGCCGACTTTGTGGAATGGATCGCAAACGCCAAGCCGGAGGACGAGCAGGCGATCAGGGCAGAGATCAAAAGGTATTTCTACGACGCGGGCGACCAAGGCAGCGCAAATGCACTCAACAGCGCACTGGCGGTTTTGCTCAGACCCGGCGTAACGAGGGAAGATCGTCAGAGAATTCTCGACAGCCTTGATGTTTTCACGCGCGCCGATCCGCGCGAGTACGCCCAAAATCGAGATTGGACAACGGGCGCCGCGCTTCTGGGAGGCGGTGTGCCGCCAATCGGCTCCGACGAAACTACGGCCGCAGAGGGCGCGACGGTCGAAAGCGCGGCAGCCGAAACGAAACCTGGAGCCATTACTTCGGCCGCCGAAGCATGGAAACGCGGCTGGGCCGCGCGAGGTCAGTACTTCGATCAGCTTCTCCGCGATGGGTCTCTGCCACCCGGCTTTCCCACGATCGACAACTTTACGGGCGGCATCGTCACCAGCATCAAATCTATCGACCTCAACGCAGCTACTTATCAAAACGCTGCACGCCTGACATATAAACTCAACAAATACATCAATGAAGTGGCTGAATTTGACGGCGACGTATGGACCGGCACAAAAGTTCTGTCTAGCGAGATCAACGGTCGGGCACTGAGCTTAGCTGTACCTAAGGGTAGTATGACAGGAGAGCAGCGGATCGCCATTGAGGCCGCGCGTGCATGGGCAAAATCGATCGATAAGCCTGTAGAGATTATCATCACCGAGTTTTAGGCTGACATCATGCTGTATAACAGCTTCTTAAAAAACGGAATTGTCTATGTGCCGACTGTGGTGAAACTGCAGGCGGGAGCGTACGTGGATGTAGAGCCTGTCGCAGTAGTGCCTGTTGCGAACACGGACGCTTTGCGCCGAGCTTTCTTGGATGCGATCTCCAAGGGAAACGCCATCGTTCCAAACCCGCCCAAAGATAAATGGCCGCCACCCGTTCTCCTGAAATACACCGGTGCCAAAACGTGGTCCGCATTCGCGCGCGGCGCATTGCACTGGCACATTCTAGATAAGCACGGAGAATATCAAATCGCCGGCCATCTGGTTCATGACGGTCACTGGAAAGAAGACCCTGAGCAAAAAACCATTTTTCCGACTGGTACAAAGGCGCAGGACGTCATCGATCGCATGATTGCAATTTTACAGGAGGCAGCGCGGAGTTAGTGGCCAATCATGTATTGCGATCTTTGCTTAAGAAATGAGACGGTCTACATCCCGACCATGGGAAAGATGGACAAGGGTTTTTATCGCGAAACTGAGCCGGTCGCGGTTGTGCCCGTTTCCAATACTGAAACGGCCCGTCAGGCACTGACGTCGGCGATAGCTCGTGGCAATCCGGAAGTGCCGATGCTGCAGCGCGGCGAGTGGCCGCCGCCTGCAGTGCTGAAATACGCGGGCGCAAAAACTTGGTCGGCATTCGAGCGGGGCATGCAATCTCGGGATATTGAAGATAAGGCAGGCGTCTTTCGGATTTCTGGCAATGTCAAAAGTCCAAATGGAATGTGGGTGGCCGATCCAGTTCAAGCAATCACGTTTTCATCGGGGACCGCGCTCGACGACGTGATTGATCGCATGATTGCGATCCTGCAGGACGCCGCGCGAAAGTAATTTAAGATCGGGCCCGCTGAAGGAGGCATCGAGAAATTCGCTGCTCCAAATTAGTGAGTGCGGACGCTAATGAATGCACTGTCACCGTAATGGCCCGGTCGTTTTGGCCCGGAGCCGCCCGGGAGCGAGGCTGACAACCCCGCCCGCGGGAACCGCACTCGCCCCTGTCCGCCGGTGTCACCCGGCGGCGTCCTTGCGGGCGAGATGGGCCATATGTAACTGATGTGGAGACAAATGTCAAATTGCGTCGCTTATATATTGACGATGTCCCCCTTTATATGACATTGCCATAATGATTAAGGGTCCAGTGAATTAAGGCAGCCGGTGGTGACCGGACGAATCCGGGCAATGCCCCGCGACCTGAATGAATGGGCTAGGTGGATGGTCGCTCTCGCGAACGGCGTAGTGGAGGGACCTGCCACGCCAGCGGTCTATGGCTGCCAAAAAGGCAGCCAGCCCCGCTAGTACCCGGAATCACAGTTCGCTGATACGGCGACCTTTGACGCGACGCTGATGGACTTTTGTTTTGGTCCAGACGAATGGCTTGGCGTTGTCATTGTAGGCCTCGATGAAGGCATCGATATGCACCCGCAGTTGGTCGACGGACGTGAAGGAGGCGCCGCGCAAGGATTTTCCTTGCAGGATGGAAAACCAGATTTCGACCTGGTTGAGCCAGGACGCACGGGTCGGCGTGAAGTGGAAGCGAACGTTGGGATGACGCTTGAGCCAGCGGTCGTTCTTGGGTTTGTGGGTATTGAGGTTGTCGAGCACGACGTGGATGGCGGTGTCCGGATGACCTGCGACGATATCGTTCATGAAGTCGAGGAACTCGATGCGCCGGCGGCGCGACTTGTGCGAGGCCGTAACCTTGCCGGTGGCCACCTCGAAGGCGGCAAACAGCGTCGTGGTGCCGTTGCGCTTGTAATCGTGGCTGTGGCCGGTCAGCGCGCGGCCGTTCGGGAGCTTCAGATAGCCCTGCGCGCGCTCCAGCGCCTGGATCGAGGGCTTTTCGTCGACACAGATGACGATCGCGTTCTCGGGTGGCGCCATGTAGAGGCCGACCACGTCGGCGGCCTTGGCAACGAACTCGGGATCGTCGCTCTCGCACCAGGACTTGCGCCCGGCCAGGTCGATCTTCTGCGCCCGCAGGACGCGCCACACATGCTGCTCGTGCACGTCGCCCAGTTCGGCGGCGATCAGCGGTCCGTTCCAGCGCGCGAACCCCGCTGGTGGCTCCCGCTCCAGAACCGAAAGGATGCGGCGAGCCGTCTCGGAACCATATTTCGGTGCCGGCCCTGGGCGCGGCCTGTCCGCCAGACCGGCCAAGCCCTCGCGCGCGAAACGGCCACGCCAGTTGCTGACTGTTCTCGGCATCGTGCCGACCGTCTGAGCAATCGACCGCGTCGAACGTCCCTCCGCAGCCAGCAATACGATCCGTGCGCGAAACACATCGCGCTGCTCCGTCGTCAGTGCCCGAACTCGCGCTTCAAGCACCGACCGATCCTCCGGCGTCAGCCGGACCTCCGCTGCCTTGGGTATCATCCCAACGTTGAATCACGAGTCAGCCTTCCGTAAAAGCGGGTACTAGGCGCGATAAATCGCCGTAACAGCGGTAAATAGGACGTTATCTATATTGTACGCATTTCCGCAATGCGGTTAAATAACCGCTAACGAATTATTAAATATAACTGTCAGCGTGTGGGACAACAGGGAAATAGGCAAATGACTAGCACTTTGACGAAAGCGAAGGTCGTACGCGTCAAGGTAGAGGAAGGAAAGACCGGACTCTTCTATGCGACAAGTCCCGATTTAAAGGGCCTCCTCGTCGCCGAGCCGACCATTGATGCTCTGGACGAATCAATCCCAAGGGTGATCTCCGACATGTACGCCGCAGTTGGCGTACACGTGGTGGTCACGAAAGCTGGGGATGATGATCCAGAATATTACCCTTGGATTGCTATTCCGGCAGAGCAGGCCAAGGCGGCTTTAGAGCGCGCCAGAACTCCACTGAGCTACTAACGATCATCCTCTGTCGGGGTGATACCCATAACTTCCTTCAGCTTCTCGATGATCTCTGCTCTTTGTGCTGGCGTCTTATCGGTGGCGTCGGGCACGCTGTGCACGTCATGAGTGGCGGTAAGAAAGACGTTCGGCACCGCCGACGGGCGAAGGCCTAGTCGGCGGACTGCTGCGTAAAATTCTTCGTAGGTCACGGGCTAATCCTCTCCGCGTTCAAATCGTCTTGTGGGATACCATTCTTTGAGGCCCCATTGCCCGCGACTGATACGGACAATATCGCCACCGCCCTTGAAGGCGCGGCTAAGAACAGAGGCAATCGTATTCGCCGGAGTTTCCGATTTTAGGTGAAGGCCGCCTGCCAACAAATCGCTTGCGATTTCTTGCGCTGACATTGCTCGTTTCCGAAATCGAAGCAGACTTCTGACACCTTCTTCTATGCCCATGCCGAGAAACGTGCCCGCTGCAATCTGACCGCTCTCGCCGCCAAGGCTGACAGAGCCTAGGATTGTTTGAGCAGGAATTGCGCCCGGCGAGGGCATCGGCACGCCACCCTTGAGCATTTCGAGGTATTGAATCATTTGATCAATCTGATCCCGCTTAGCGCGCAGATCGGCAATAACGGCGTCATAGGGATTGGGTTTGGACTGGTCGTTCATTTGAAACCCCCGAATCAACGTGCTATATTGGGGGCTGCTTCGGATGGCAGTTCGGACCACCCGAAGCAGCAGCTCTAGAGCCCCGCGAGGGGCTAAAAGAGCCCCAGCTCAGGCTGGCATACGCATCTTCCGAACCTCCTCTGTCTGTCCAGGGCCAGGGTTGAAGGCGTCGGGATGTCAGTCCCGACGCCTTTTATTTTACAGATTTGCAACTCAAAGTAAATCCCCAGACTCCTTAAAATAAACATCCAGGCGGATGGGCGCCTTAAGACGCGTCGTCATTTACAACATGTCTGTTTATAATTACAACAGGCTCACGCATAGTGGCCGGCATGAAAGGGCCGGTGCCTGAAAACCGCAGCAAAATCCTACACTTACTTATGGGAGGCGTGAATATCCGCGCGGCTCCCCGCAATACCGGGATGAGTTAAACGACAATTCTTAAGCTGATTGAAAATGCAGGGCGAGCGGCGGCCTGGTATCGGTACCGCGTGCTGCGCGGATACGAAACTCGTTATCTCTTTCCGAGTTGGTGACCGCACTGCTGGCGTTGCTTACGATCTTCTGGGCGATCTAAGCGAACGCCTGGACGATCGTCGCATTTAGCTAACGACAGATGGCTGACATCCGTATCTGGCCGCAATAGGCATGATCCAGCCGACATTGATTGTGCCCAGCTGCAAAAACAGTAGGGACACGCGGGTCCGCCGAGCGGCGTTACAGTCCCGCAATCTGTATTGGTGCTAATGCATTTTCAAAGAAAATCGAAAATCACGTCTTTGGGCTCGCTCTGTGTGCACACGCAAATGCCCGGCACAAGGCCGGGCATGATGAATTTGGGACTGAGACGGTGCTTTAATGCATCGCCGCCGCGGCCGTCGCGGCTTCCGGATTTTCCATATGGGCGATGTTGGTCTTCACCGCCTTCTGGACCTTCTCGAAAGCGCGCACTTCGATCTGGCGGACGCGCTCGCGCGAGACGCCGAATTCGTCGGCGAGCTCTTCCAGCGTGATCGGGTCGTCGGCCAGCCGCCGCGCCTCGAAGATGCGGCGTTCGCGATCGTTGAGCACGGTGAGCGCGTCGCCGAGCGCCTTGTGGCGGTTCTCCGACTGCTCGCTTTCGGCGAGCCGGCTTTCCTGGCTGACCGAATCGTCGACCAGCCAATCCATCCACTCGCCGGAATCGCCGTCCTCGCGGATCGGGGCGTTGAGCGAGGCGTCGCCGCCCAGCCGCCGGTTCATGTCGATCACGTCCTGCTCGGTGACGCCCAGCCGCTTGGCGATCAGCTTGACCTGATCGGGGCGCATGTCGCCTTCGTCGAGCGCGGAGATGCGGCTCTTCGCCTTGCGCAGGTTGAAGAACAGCTTCTTCTGGTTGGCGGTGGTGCCCATCTTAACCAGCGACCACGAGCGCAAAATGTATTCCTGGATCGCCGCCTTGATCCACCACATGGCGTATGTCGCGAGCCGGAAGCCCTTGTCGGGCTCGAAGCGCTTGACCGCCTGCATCAGGCCGACATTGCCCTCGGAAATGACTTCCGAGATCGGCAGGCCATAGCCGCGATAGCCCATGGCGATCTTGGCCACGAGCCGCAAATGCGACGTAACGAGCCGGTGCGCCGCGTCGCGGTCGCCGTGCTCGCGCCAGCTTTTGGCCAGCATGAATTCTTCCTGCGGTTCCAGCATCGGGAACCGACGGATTTCTTCCAGGTACCGGGTGAGACCGGTTTCGCCCGACAATACGGGCAGTGCTGCAGTCTGGGCCATTTTAGCGCCCTCCATATCTATCTGTGCCCCCGCAGGAGCGGCGGGCAAATGGGGCCGCCGCTTTCCTTAAGCCGACGGCGCCAGTTCCGTTTATCTCGCACCCGCAACATACACGGTCGAATCAGCCGAACGAAAGGGAGACAGCATCACTTCGGCGCGATACCGCCTTGATCTCGGTCAAGTAACTGCGAAAAGCGGCGAAATCGGTAAATCCTTGCTTATCCGCCCGATGGATCAGCGCCCGGCCCGGCCCGACCGCCGGCCAGCGCTGTACGCAAACGGGCGAGATCACGCGGCAGTTCCGATTGGAACCGCATGATTTCGCCGCTCGTGGGGTGCTTGACCGCCAGTATATGGGCATGGAGCGCCTGTCTGCCAAGGGCTGCCAGCGCGGCCTGGGCGGCCTGCGGCAAAAGCGCCGCTTTGGTGCGGAATCCAGCCCCGTAGGTGTCATCCCCTAGCAAAGGATGGCCGATCGAGGCCAAATGGACCCGGATCTGGTGGGTCCGGCCGGTTTCCAGCCGGCACAGCAGCAGGCTCGCCACCGGCGGCTCCGGTTTGGCGCCTTTCGCCGTCATTCTGGCGGGCTTCGCGCCTGGGTAGCGCTCCAGCACCTGCCAATGGGTGACGGCCTCGCGGCCGCCTTCGCGCACCGCCATGCGGTCGCGCGCCTTGGTGTCGCGGTCGATCGGCCGGTCGATGGTGCCGCGCGGCCGCTCCGGCGCGCCCCAGACCAAGGCGAGATAACCGCGCTCGAAGCCTTCGCCGTTCCGGCCATGGTCGGCGAATTGCGCGGCTAGAACCCGATGGGCGCGGTCGTTCTTCGCCACCACCATCAGCCCGGTAGTGTCCTTGTCGAGCCGGTGCACGATGCCGGGCCGGCGCTCGCCGCCGATGCCGGACAGGCTTGCGCCGCAATGCGCGATCAGCGCGTTGACCAGCGTGCCGGTCCAATGGCCGGCGGCCGGGTGCACGACCAGATTGCGCGGCTTGTCGATGACGATGATGTCGTCGTCCTCATAGACCACATTAAGCGGAATGGGCTCCGCCGCGGGCTTGGCCGGCTCCGGCGGCGGCACGGCGACGACGATCGCGGCGCCGGAATTGACGCGATGGCTCGGATCGCGGATCGTCTTGCCGTCAAGCGCGACCGCGCCTTGCTCGATCAGCGCCTTGAGCCGCGACCGCGACAAGGCGGCGGGATGGTCGGCGCCTTGGCCGGCGAAATGGCGGGCGAGCACACGGTCGAGCCGCTCGCCGGCCTCCTCGGCGGCGACCAGCACGGACGTCGGTGTCGCTGCGACAGTCATGTTGGCAATCTTTGGTGACGATCCTGGTGATGATCTTGGCGCAAAAACCCGAAAACAAACAATCCGATGCTCCGGCGGCCGCCGATGCGCCCGCCGCGCTGGCGAAGGTGCGGCTCATGATGCTGATATCGGCGGCCACCACCGCCATCGCCATCGCCGCGGTGGTCGGCGTCGTCGGCTACCGCATCTATCACGCGGGCGAAAGCGGCAGCGGCGCCATCACCAACGGCACCGTGTTCCTGCCCAAAGGCGCGCAGGTGGTCTCGACCACCATCGGCGACGGCCGCATCGTCGTCACCTTGAACGTCAACGGCGCCACCGAGGTGCGCATTTTCGACCTGAAGACCATGCAGCAGACTGGCGCGCTGCACTTCGCCGCGGAGCACTGATTGTCATTGCGGGGACGGCACGAAGCGGCGAATCCGGAATTCATAGCCACAGACGGAGCCAAGTAAATTTCCGGAAAATCCTTTCAATGTCGGCGATTATGGATTCCGGGCTCCGGCCTGCGGCCAGCCCCGGAATGACGGGGAGGTGCTTGCACGGACCCCTTATCGCAGCTATTTCGGGACCCAGGCTCCCTTCGTCTAGCGGTCTAGGACGCGGCCCTCTCAAGGCTGAAACAGGGGTTCGATTCCCCTAGGGAGCGCCATTGATTTCAAATATTTAATTGCAACATTGCAATCAGTCTCAAGCCGCGGTACCTAACTTTTGCCTAACAGCCGATGGTCGGCAGGTGCGATTTGGCGACAGGAAATGGCTGCGCGTCGAAAGCGGTTCAAGCACTCGCGCAGGCGATCTGGCCCCAAAAGGTAGCCGCGCCAATCGAGTTTCCATTCGTGACCAAGTTTCCTCGATGGCTCTAAGCCGCTTTTCGATGTGTTGGCGCCACTCAGCGCGGGCGTTCAAGTTCTGAGTGTCGTGTTCAAGGTACGCCTCAAATCTCACGCGCAAATCGTCTGCCTTTTCATCGGCGGACGTTTCGCTCCAAGCTTTGCCGGCCATAAATAGCTCCTAGTTCGAATTGGGGCATCGCACTAGGATAGCGAACGAGGGAGCGGGCGTCGTTCCCGTCTCCTTACGCGATTACGGCATCGCGGCATTGCCGAATTCGTGCGAGGCGATGGGACGCGGTCCAATAAAAGATCGGGCGACCCTTCGTTGCCCGCCGCCCAAAAAAAATAAAAAATTACTTGTCGGACGTGGTCGCGACCAAATTCGTCACTTCGAGGTTTCGTGTGGGCCAGCCACTTCCGCTGTTCCCCCG
Organism: uncultured Alphaproteobacteria bacterium; assembly: GCA_963791925.1. Classification (GTDB taxonomy): domain Bacteria; phylum Pseudomonadota; class Alphaproteobacteria; order Rhizobiales; family Xanthobacteraceae; genus BOG-931. Next base: position 258,110 of record CAWBUA010000002.1, read on the forward strand.
ATAGCCGACGTTTTTTGCATGACAGCAAAACGACGTCATGGGCCATTTGCGACCAACGCACCGCGGCAAGTTGCATTTCTATTTGAGCACTGCAGCGAGCCATTAACCGTTGCACTGCTGTAGAGACCGCCCGGCGGCGGTTTCTCCAAGCCGAAATATTCGCACGGCATTTTTGTTATTGCAGCGGGACACCGGGCACCCATCTTGGCGGCGCGGTCTTTGTATTTAATGAGAAAACGTCGGTGTTTCCTCGATGCGGATTTAACCAAAATCCATGCCACCACCAAGGCGTATTGTAAGTCCAAACTAATCCGATTAGCGCTTCTGTTGGGTCATCAAGCGCGCTGGCCCCGAACCCAATCTTGTCCATAGCGTCACGAAAAGGACAGGTGAACGCAGACGATTTGCCTGCGTGAAGAATAGGGTTTGGTCCTTTCGATGGAAAAAGAAGTTTCCCGCGAAAATCCTTTGTAACGGTGAGACGTTTTGTTTTGGCACTATACACTTCGCAATGAATGTACAGATCATGAATATCAATGAAGCCGCTTTTGTTGCTTACATCAAAAGGATTGTCGAAAGGCGATGCACTGGAGGGCGGCTCGGCTGAAAAAACAGGGTCCGTTGGCCAAGGCACTCCCCAAATCCCGGCAACGCTTGCGATCACTCCCAACGCAAAACTTACGACACCAATTGACCATCGGCCAACGCGAAACCAAATTTCGCGATTAATTTGTTCTCCCCGGTTCGACTGTGGCAATAACTCTCTCTGTCGTGATTGTGCCAAGCCGCTTTGTTTGTTTGTTTTGGGTTTTCTACCACGAGATTTCGGCATTGCCGCCTATAGGGACCATTTATTCAGATTGCTTGTGGCAGCCTTCCGCTTTCTGCGCCATCCGAGTAGACCCAATGCGCCGAGACCGGACGCGAAAAGAGGGAGGGCTGCGGGGAGCGGTGTCGCCCCGGCCCCGGCACCAGCATCCAATCTTCCAACGATCTGGCCCGCATCATTGATGCCGAAGGCTTCGGAGCTGTTCCCGTTTATCAATCCGATAATTGTTGTGAAGCTTCCGCCGCTGTAGAGGAACGCGCCTAGGTTGCTCGCACCGACGATATCGCCAAGGTTGTTGATACCGTAGGCCGCAGTCCAGATAGCGCCTGGAACATTGAGAGTATTATAGGTGACGCCGCTGTAGAGGAAGCCTTGAGTACTGCCAGGGAGTAGGCCAGGCATAGTTCCTACCACTTGGCCTAAGTTGTTGATGCCGAAGTTCGGACTAGCACCTGGAACATTGAGAGCGAAAGGAAAGCCGACGATTTGACCTGCGTCGTTGATGCCGTAATACGAACTATTGATTATTGGAGAAGTATTATAACTGCCGCCGCTGTAGAGGAAACCTTGGCCGGTGCCACCGCTAGCACCACCGCTGACGCCGACAATCTGGCCCACATTATTGATGCCGAAAGCTATTGCCTGTTGAGAGCCTGGAGGACTGAGAGTGTTGTAGCTGCCGCCGCTGTAGAGGAAGGCTTGGTGGAGGCAGCAGTCGTTCCAATAATCCCCGACGATCTGGCCCACATTATTGATGCCGAAGGCTTCGGTGTTTTGTGCGCTTGGAACGCTGAAAGTGGTGTAGCTACCGCCGCTATAAATAAATCCGACCGTCGTGCTGTAGGCCGGTGAGACGACGCCGCAAAGCACCAAGGCTGCGACTGCGGCTAATAATTTCAATTTCATCACCAAACCCTCGCTTTATCGAACCCGCCGGGGCCACAGCGGAATTATCCTATTTGTCGAGTGCGCTGCATAGGGCCTACCGGCAGTGTGGCAATTCCACTCTGCAATGTCGCAGTTGGGTCACGAACGACCAATTTTCGATGTCCGCGCAATGTCGGCTTGTCTCTCAACTTCAGACGTATTGCTGTCTCGCAGCGAACGGCGTTCAGGGCCATAGCACAAAGTCGCTGCGCTCCAGCCCGCTGCGCGGGGTCAGGAGCCGATAGGCCGGTAGCCGGCCGAGAGAGCCAATAGCAGTTGGAGAGCCCCGTCCTGACAATCGAGGCGTCGTCAACCTCACTCAGGATGGAGCTCCCCATGAACGAGACCAACTCTGTCAGTCCGCTGCGCCAGCGTATGATCGAAGATATGGCTGCGCGCAAACTCAACCCGCACACGCAGCGCAGCCACGTCTACAGTTGCAAGCGGTTCGCCGCCTGGCTCAAACGCTCGCCCGATACGGCGACGCCCGACGAGGTACGGCGATTTCAGCTGTATCTCATCGAGAGCGGGGCGAGCATCTGTAACCGCAATCGGATCATGACCGGCGTGCGCTTTCTGTTCCGCGTCACGCTGCGTCGGCACGATCTGGCGGCCGAGGTCTGGCACCTCAAGGAGCCGCAGAAGTTGCCGCCGGTGCTGAGCCCAGAGGAGGTCAAGCGCATTCTCGCCATGGCGACGAGCCTGAAGGCGCGAGCGATGCTGACGCTTGCCTATGGTTGCGGGCTGCGGGCCGGCGAGGTGGTGCGGCTGCGGGCGGGCGACATCGACAGCGAGCAGAGGATCATCCGCATCGTGCAGTCGAAGGGCCGCAAGGACCGGCACGTGATGCTGCCGGCGGAGGTCCTCGAGCTGTTGCGGCAATGGTGGAAGGCGCGCCCGACCGAGCAAGACGCCGGCATTGCGCCGGAACAACGCTGGCTGTTTCCCGGTCGCGATGAGCATCGGCCTCTGACCACACGCCAGTTCAGCCGGCTGTTTAAGGAGGCGGCGAAAGCGGCGGGGCTGCGCAAAACGCTGTCTCTTCATTCGCTTCGCCATTCCTTCGCAACCCATCTGCTCGAGAACGGCAAAGACATTCGGGTGATACAGGCGTTGCTTGGACACGACAAGCTCGAGACGACGGCGCGTTACACGCGCGTGGCCACCGGCATGATCGCGGCCGTCGAGAGCCCGCTCACGCAACTGTCGCAGCCGCAGCGGAAAATGCGGAGCCGCAAGGACAAGTCGAATGAAGGACCGCCGGCGTAACGCCGTCGGTTGTGGTTCGACCAGCGCTGGAGGTCGCGGACATCTTCCGCGACCACGGCTCCGCTTGGCGTTCGGCTAACGCGGGGCATGTGAGCCTCGACCAGATGAAGGTGATGAGTGCGATCGAGCGCTGCCGCACAGCAGCACTCGGGGGTCATGTCTCGCGTTGCGAGAACGGTGCGTGTGCTTACACCGTCGTCAGCTACAACAGTTGCCGCAATCGCCACTGCCCCAAGTGCCAGGGCGCGGCGGCACAGAAATGGCTCGCCGCGCGCGAAGCCGAGTTGCTGCCCGTCAGCTACTTCCATGTTGTCTACACGCTGCCCAGTCAACTGCGCGATGTCGCTTATCAGAACAAGCGCGTCATCTATGACCTGCTCATGAAGGCGGCGGCCGAAACCACGCTCGCCATCGCCGCCGATCCAAAGCGCCTCGGCGCGCGGATTGGCATTACAGCCGTGCTCCACACATGGGGATCGGCGATGACGCATCATCCGCACGTGCACATGATCGTGCCAGGCGGAGGGCTCTCGCTCGATGACGCGCGATGGGTCGCGGCGCGCGCCAACTTCCTCGTCCATGTCAACGTGCTGGCGCGCCTGTTCCGCGGCAAGATGCTGGCGATGCTCATGGATGCGCACCGCGCCGGCCAATTGAAGTTCTTCAATACCCAGGCCGGTCTCGCCGACAAGCGCACGTTCAAGCGCTTCGTCGCTCCGCTGCGTCGGATCAAGTGGGTGGTCTACTGCAAGGCGCCGTTCGCGGGACCCAGGCAGGTGCTGCGCTATCTGTCGCGCTACACCCATCGCGTTGCCATCTCGAACCGTCGGCTGGTCGCTGCTGATGATGGCGGTGTGTCATTCCGCTGGAAGGACTATCGCATCGAAGGGCCTGGCCGCTGGAAAACCATGACCCTCGCACCGCACGAGTTTATCCGCCGGTTCCTCATCCACGTGTTACCGAAAGGCTTCCATCGCATCCGCCACTACGGGCTGTTCGCCAACGGCAACCGAGCCGAGAGCATCGCCAAGGCGCGTGAACTGCTCGCCGTCGCGACACCGCAGACTGAACCAGAGGCCGCTTCAACGCAGCAGTCCGATCAGCCCCGCGTGCACCCGCGCCCATGTCCCTGCTGCGGTGGCCGCATGATCGTCATCGAGGTCTTTGCACGCGGCGGGGCGCCCAGGCACAAGCCATCAATCGACACCTCATGAACTCGCCACTGATGCCAGATCAGACTGACGCACATCGCTGGCCCTTCGCCGGCAGCGCCGCCGCTCGGGCCGCAGACACCAAATGGCGTCTGTTGCATCTGCTCAACCCATCAGTCTGCGCCGCAAACCGTCGCCGTCTCATGCCAAGTGGTCGCAAAAACCCTTGTGCGCCAGCTTCCGGTCTCACCTGCGCCGCACAATCACCGGGCCGCACCGCGCGCGCCCGGTCTCAATCCCCATAGCGCCCGCCGCACCACCTGCAATCTCCTCCCGCGACTTCGTGCCTTGGCGCTTCTCGGACGCCGGCCGCACACACCCGCGGCTTGGTCTTCACTCCGGCGTCCGAGAAACCTGCACAAAAGCGGGCGTGAGCACTTGCAGCAAAATGCGAGACTGAACCGTGGCGGCGTCAGGCAGCTTGCTCGATCCGCGTATCGATTTCGCTACGGAGCGCCACGAAATCGATTGGCTTGGTGAGAAGGGTTTCGGCTCCGCTTGGTCTCCGCATCGCCGTAGGCCGTTATTATAATGACTGGAACGCGTCCCTACGTCAGGCTCGTCATCGACCACGAGAATAAGAGGGTTCACGCCCCATCCCCCTATTTCGATTTTGGCATAACTAGGCTGTAGTTCGAGGCAGGATAATTCTGAATTCCGTGAACTGACCGGGCTCAGTGTCGACCTCAATAGAGCCTGCATGTTGCTTAACAATGATGTCATGGCTGATGGAAAGGCCCAGCCCAGTTCCTTCACCGGCTGGCTTGGTCGTAAAGAACGGATTGAACAGCTTCTCCTTTACCTCAGCGGGTATGCCGGTGCCGTTGTCGCGAATCCTGATTTCGACGCTGTCGCCGCGGTTCTTGGTCGCGGCAGTAAGAATGGGCTCGTAGTCGGCGCCAATTACCTCAGCTTTGCGCTTGTTGGCTGCGTAGAATCCATTGGAGATCAGGTTAAGCAGTGCCCGCGTAATTTCCTGCGGGAAGATATCGGCCTCACCTGCGGTCGGATCGAAGGACCTCTCTAGGGTGATTTCAAAGCCCTGTTTCTCGGCTCGTGCCCCGTGATAGGCGAGATTGAGGCTCTCCTCGACCAGGGCGTTGACATCGACGGGCCGGTGTTCTCCAGACCCTTGGCGCGAGTGCAGCAGCATGTTCTTGACGATCGCGTCGGCGCGTTTGCCGTGCTGCATCACCTTGTCGAGATTGCCTTGCAGCGTATCCGCGATCTCGTTGATCTCCTCGCGCAGCTTGTCGTCGAGGTGGGCGCTGCCAAGCGCGCCCCGTAACTCGTCTATGAGTTCGACCGATACGGCCGAGAAATTGTTGACGAAATTAAGCGGGTTCTTGATCTCGTGCGCAATACCGGCGGTCAACTGGCCGAGCGACGCGAGCTTTTCCGTCTGCACAAGGCGGTCCTGTGCGGTACGCAAATCCTCAAGTGATTTTGCCAGTTCCCGCGTGCGCTGCTGCTCGGCCTCGAACAACCGCACGTTTTCAATCGCAATCACCGCCTGGTCGGCGAACGTGGAGACTAGCTCGATTTCGCGCTCCACGAATGGTTCGACGCGGCAGCGCGCCAGGGCGATGACGCCGATCGGCTCGCCCTCGCGCATCAGTGGCACGCCGATCATCGAGCGGATCCCAGCGATCTTGGCGTCCTCCTTTTTCTCGTAGAGTGGATCAGTCAAGGCATCGTCGATGCGGGCAACTGCCCGGCTCACCGCCGCCCGGCCGACGACCGTCCCCGGTCCGGGCAGGATCGGTGCTTGCCGCTCGATCTGCTGATATTCCTCGTTGAGACTATAACCGGCGGCAAAGCGATAGACGCCGCCCTCGAGGCGAGAGAGCGTTGCCTGCTCGGCGCGACAGAGCCGCGCCGCGGTATCCACCACGCTTTGGAGAATCGGCTGCAATTCGAACTTGGAGCGGCTGATGACGCCGAGAACCTCGGCCGTCGCGGTCTGCCGCTGCAGCGACTCGCGCAATTCGTTGAGCAGCCGCGTGTTCTCGATGGCGATGACGGCCTGCGCGGCGAAGTTCTGCACCAGCTCGATTTGCTTGTCAGTAAAAGGATCAACTTTGGTTCGTCGAAGCTGGATTGTTCCGACCGCCACTCCCTCACGCAGCAATGGAACACCAGCAATCGTCCGGTGTCCCAACTGCCTCGCCAGGGCGCTTCCTTCTGGAAAGTCCTCGGCCTCCGCCTGGAGGTCACTTACATCAACGGGCCTCCGCTCGAGAACGGTGCGGCCTGCAACACTTCCGCGCGTGCACGGGAAACGAAAGCCGATCTCTAAGACCCCTAAATGTGGGACCGCACCCCAGTGGGCGGCTACACGTATGTCCTGCCCATCCAGTTCGAAAATGGTTACATCGTCCGCTTCGCAGAAGCGCGCCGCACTCCTGACAACGACCTCCAGCACGGCCTGGAATTCGGTCGGCGAAGCACTGATGATCTTAAGAACCTCCGCTGTCGCCCTCTGTTGTTCAAGCGCCTCATCACGCTCGCGGGTAAGCTGAGCGATTTTTATTTCCGCACTGGACGCCGAGGGACTGAGAGCCGGTTTAGCCTTTGGCGCATTGCGGCGCTTTAGCGTTCCCGTCGTCTTGCGCCGTCGCGATTTGGCTGGTTGGCCGCTTGCTGTGGAGCGCCGTCTCATTGCCTTCCCCAAGGCTTGGACACGCATCGTACGGCTCAGACCGATGTTCTGGAAGGGGTTCGGACGTGGTTTGTGCAGCCGCTCAGTAAGGCAGGCTCAATGTCGCTGACGGGTCAATTTCTACCGAAATTCGATGTCCGAGTTGTGTCCGCTTTCCACCCGATCGCGACCAAACCGCGGACGTCGAGGCACTTCGGTTTCGGGCCGATTTCTGCCGCACGCACCCGCAGCAAAAGTAGCGAAAAGTAGCGAGCGGACACCGTGGAGGGGAACGCAGACCCGGCGGTTGGGACGTGGTACCCCTCTAATCGCAGGGGCATGATCTCGTTAGACTGGGTCACATGCAATTCGGCATTGGAAGGCGGCAATTCATATCGGCACTCGGCGGCGCGGCGACCGCGTGGCCGCTCGTGGCGCGCGCGCAGCAGCCTCCAGTGCCTGTCATTGGATATCTCTCCCCAGGTACGCCTAAACCAGACGCAGATCTCGTAGCAGCATTCCGCACAGGGCTGAGCGAGACCGGCTATGTCGAGAGTCGCAACGTGGTGATCGAATTTCGCTGGGCCGAGAACGAGAGTAACCGGCTGCCCGTGCTGGCGGCCGATCTCGTTCGCCAGGGCGTCAATGTGATCGTTGCGATAAGCGGCCCTGTGGCAGTGATCGCGGCCAAGGTGACCACGACGGTTCCTATCGTGTTCCTCGTCCCCGAAGATCCGGTCAGGCTTGGTCTGGTCACGAGCCTCTCCCGGCCGGGCGGTAACATGACCGGGGTCAATATCTTTGCCTCCGAGTTAGCCGCCAAGCGGCTGGAACTTCTTCACACACTGGTGCCCACTGCCACGCGCGTGGCTGCTTTGTTCAATCCGGCGGAACCGACGATTGCAGCCGCAAACCTGCGGGGCGTGCAAGCCGCTGCTGGAACGATGGGGCTGCAACTCCGGGTTCTCAACGCCAGCACCATTGCCGATATCGACGCCGCCTTCGCGACGTTTGCAAACGAGCGGCCTGACGCGCTCTTCATCAGCAGCGGCCCGTTCTTCGATAACCGAAGCGCGCAGTTGGCACAGCTGGCGACGCGCTACAAAGTCCCCGCGATCAGTTTGACGCGTTCCTATCCTGAAGTCGGCGGCCTGATGAGCTACGGAACCGACCTCGCGGAAGCATTCCATCAAGTCGGCGTTTATACTGGCAACATCCTCAAGGGCTCAAAGCCCGCCGATCTACCGGTCGTGCAGTCGACCAAGTTCGAGCTTGTCATCAACCTCAAGACCGCAAAGGCGCTCGGCCTCGAAGTTCCACAAAGCCTGCTTGTGGCCGCCGATGAGGTCATCGAGTAAGCGGCCCCAAGTTTGTTGCGGTGCAAATTGACAGCGGCCGCGATGACCGTTGTGGGTCGAACTCTCCCGAAATTCGATGTCCGAGTTAGGTCCGATCATCTCCCCATCGCCGACGTGAGACGGGGCGCAGTCAACCGTCGAAACGTGCCAGGAGCGCCACTTGTGCGCAGCAGCAAAAAGGGGCCGTTCCACGACGAGCATCGGTCTACGCAGAGACGGGGCGAGGCGGGTCGCGGTGCACATCGTCAAGTTGCCGGACCGGTCGTGAACGTGGATCATAATAGTCGTGTACACCAGGGATGCCGAGCGCGGTCAGGAGCGGGCCAAGATGCTCTTCGTAAACACGCCAGCGACCGACCGCGTTCTTGTAGATCGGCTGGCGTACTTGTGTCGCGCTAGCGGTGTGGATCGGACGGTCGGTCTTGTGGAACGAAAGACAGCCATCGTCCCACGGCAACCCGCAATACGCGATGATGCGCCTTGCTTGAGCTTCAAGATCCGCGACCACGTCCTCGTAGCACACGTCGAGGATGCGATTGGTGGGCAGCACGCGATGCCAATGGCCCATCAGCTGTTCATAACGCCGATAATAGCGACCAAGCTCGCCGAGATCGTAGGTGTAAGTCTGTTCGCCGGAGAACAGTTTGGAGAAACATGAAACGCAGGTATCGACTGGATCACGCACCGTGTGCACGATCTTAGCGTTCGGTAGCGCCAGATGAATAAGGCCGACAAAGAAATAATTGGACGGCATTTTGTCGGTGACAAAAGCGGAGTTTATTTGCCCGCTCTTAACGGCCAGTGCACGCAGCTCGGCGACATAGCGGACGGCTATTTGCCGCAATGCCGCATCGTCTAGCGCCGGAACGAACTGCGGATAGGGTGTCGCGTCGCCGTCCACGCCTCGCACCGTGAGGATTATATCGTTGAGGGTCTGCAGCTCGCCGGCGCCGTGCACCTGCGGATGCGAGGCGATGATCTGCTCGATCAACGTCGTCCCCGATCGCGGCATGCCGATCACAAAGATCGGCAGCGTTGAGGGATCGCCGCAGTCAGACTTTTTGGCGATCAGTTCGCGCGAGAAGACCCTTTCGATTTGGTCGAACAGAGCGAAGGCCGCGTTCTCGTCGTAGGAGATCGTCGCACGTTTGGCGGCGTTGCCCGCAAGCAGATGCTTGAACGAAAGGCCGTAATCTTTGAGGTCGGCGTGGGCCTTGCCGAGCGCAAAATCGAGCTGCATGCGGTCGGTTTTCGACAGCCCCTCAGTCCTGGCCGCGAGCGCCTCCATGGCGGACAGGTGTGGCTCGCCGGGCTCGAAGGTTTTCGAGTCGGCGAGATGGACGTAGACGTCAGCTAGGCTCGGATCGAGCCGCAGGGCGTCGACGTATGCTTCCTGCGCCTCCCGCAAGTGACCGAGGTCCTTGAGTATGCTGCCCATGTTCATGTAAGCGTCGACCAGATCGGGCTGCAGTGCCAACGCGCGGTCGCAGGCCTCCACCGCCTCGTCGTAACGCCCTAGCGCCCTCAGCGTGTTGCCGCGATTGGAGTGCGCCTCGGCACAATCCGGCTGCAACGCGATGATGCGGTCCGAGGCCGCAAGCGCCTCGTCGTAGCGCTTCAGCTCGTGCAGAGCCGCGCCGCGATTGCACAGCGCGTCGGTGTAATCCGGTCGCAGTGCCAGCGCGCGGTCGTAGCTCGCCAGCGCTTCGTCGAACCGCTGCAGCGCATGCAGTGCATTTCCGCGATTGTTGAGGGCGACGACATCATCGGGGTTTCCTTTCAGCGCGCGATCTATCTGCTCGACGGCCGCGGCCGGGTCACCGCGCTGGAAAAAAATGACGCCGAGGAGGTGCAGGCTGTCGAATTGATCGGACTGAATGTCCAGGACCTGTCTGTAAACTTTTTCGGCTTCCGCCAAGCGTCCGGCCTGATGCAGGGCCAATGCGTTCGCGAGCAACAGGGCCATGTGAGACATTTCTGCCTCCTGCGGTGCCGTCGCGGAGTTGGTAGGAATTGAGGGTGGCGTAGTCTCCGGGGTGTTCAACCTCGAATCATCCGGCGTTGAAGCGTCGGACTGGAGACCACGCCATGACGAGCAATACCACGAAGCCTGATTCTTTGCAGCCTGCGGCCAAAATGGCTGTTGATCTTTTCGACAATTGGTTTGATCCGATCGAGACCGAGGTGCGGGCTCGAGCGCGTGAGTTCGTCGAAGAGTTGATCCGCGGCGAGCTCGACGCTCTGCTGGCACGGCCGCGTTACGGACGAAGCCAGATGGCCGGCAATGAAGGAAGAGCCGGCGTTGCGGGTCACCGTCACGGCAGCCGGACGCGGTCGCTGACAGGCACGTTCGGGCCGATCGAGATTGCGGTGCCGCGCGCCCGGCTGACCACTTCCGAGGGCAAGACGGCGGAATGGAAAAGTCAGGCGCTGCGGGCCTATCAGCGGCGCACGCTTGCCGCCGACGCCCTGATCGCGAGCACGTATCTCGCCGGCACCAATACAAGGCGGGTGCGTCGCGCGCTGGCGGCCTTGTTCGGCGGAACGGTCGGCAAGGACACGGTGAGCCGGACATGGCGCAAGGTAAAGAGCGACTGGGACGCCTGGAACACCCGCTCGCTGGCCGAGGAGCCGATTGTGCGCCTGATCCTCGACGGCACCGTCGTTCGTGTGCGGCTCGATCGCAAAGCGACTGCCATCTCGCTGCTGGTCGTTCTCGGTGTGCGCGCGGACGGCCAGAAGGTGCTGCTCGCGATCAAGAGCATGGGCGGCGAGAGCACCGAGGCCTGGCGCACTGTCCTCGACGATCTTATCAAGCGCGGGCTGCGGCGACCCGAGTTCCTTATTGTCGACGGTGCGCCAGGACTCGACAAGGCCATTGCCTCTGTCTGGGATGGCGTGCCGGTCCAGCGCTGCACGGTTCATAAGCACAGAAACCTGTTCGCGCATGCCCCCGAGCGACTGCATGACGAGATCACCGCGGATTACAACGACATGATCTACGCGGCGACACCTGAGGAGATAGAGATCCGCCGCAAGGCTTTCATCCGCAAATGGAGGCTCAAGCATCGCGCTGTCGCCGACAGCCTGGAGGAGGCCGGAGAACGCTTGTTCACCTTCACCCGCCTGCCTCCGAGCCAATGGCGCAGCTTACGCACCACAAATGCCATCGAGCGATTGCACGAGGAATTCAAGCGGCGGATCAAGACCCAAACTGTTCTGCCATCCGCCGACACCGCTGCCATGCTGTTCTGGGCGCTGCTCGCCTCAGGACAGATCAACATGCGCAAGGTTGATGGTTGGCAGACGCTCGCTACAAAGCCCATCGATCAGCCGATTGACCTTGCAGCCTGAAACGATACCTTCATGTTACCGGAGAATGCGCCACACCGAATTCCAACCGCATTCCGGACGGCACCCCTCCTGCGGCTGACCAAGTCTCTTCGGCTCATCGCCGACTTTTCTTTATCCTATCTGTACTAAGGGAAATCGAAGACGCCAACGTCAAGGAGCCGTGCGAATCACTGTTGCCAAAAGTGAGCATCTCCAAGGCCCAATAGTCAATCGCGCGTTCATCACGCCGTCTGAAACTGAATAACGATTCTTTGCACCACAGCAAATGGTCAGGCCGAAACGTCATTATGGGTCATCTTCGACCGATTGACAGGGTCCGCTTCGTGTCGGCTTTTCCCTCAATTTCAGACGTAATGTTGTCTCGCAGAGAACGGCGTTCAGGGCCATAGCACAAAGTCGCTGCGCTCCAGCCCGCTGCGCGGGGTCAGGAGCCGATAGGCCGGTAGCCGGCCGAGAGAGCCAATAGCAGTTGGAGAGCCCCGTCCTGACAATCGAGGCGTCGTCAACCTCACTCAGGATGGAGCTCCCCATGAACGAGACCAACTCTGTCAGTCCGCTGCGCCAGCGTATGATCGAAGATATGGCTGCGCGCAAACTCAACCCGCACACGCAGCGCAGCCACGTCTACAGTTGCAAGCGGTTCGCCGCCTGGCTCAAACGCTCGCCCGATACGGCGACGCCCGACGAGGTACGGCGATTTCAGCTGTATCTCATCGAGAGCGGGGCGAGCATCTGTAACCGCAATCGGATCATGACCGGCGTGCGCTTTCTGTTCCGCGTCACGCTGCGTCGGCACGATCTGGCGGCCGAGGTCTGGCACCTCAAGGAGCCGCAGAAGTTGCCGCCGGTGCTGAGCCCAGAGGAGGTCAAGCGCATTCTCGCCATGGCGACGAGCCTGAAGGCGCGAGCGATGCTGACGCTTGCCTATGGTTGCGGGCTGCGGGCCGGCGAGGTGGTGCGGCTGCGGGCGGGCGACATCGACAGCGAGCAGAGGATCATCCGCATCGTGCAGTCGAAGGGCCGCAAGGACCGGCACGTGATGCTGCCGGCGGAGGTCCTCGAGCTGTTGCGGCAATGGTGGAAGGCGCGCCCGACCGAGCAAGACGCCGGCATTGCGCCGGAACAACGCTGGCTGTTTCCCGGTCGCGATGAGCATCGGCCTCTGACCACACGCCAGTTCAGCCGGCTGTTTAAGGAGGCGGCGAAAGCGGCGGGGCTGCGCAAAACGCTGTCTCTTCATTCGCTTCGCCATTCCTTCGCAACCCATCTGCTCGAGAACGGCAAAGACATTCGGGTGATACAGGCGTTGCTTGGACACGACAAGCTCGAGACGACGGCGCGTTACACGCGCGTGGCCACCGGCATGATCGCGGCCGTCGAGAGCCCGCTCACGCAACTGTCGCAGCCGCAGCGGAAAATGCGGAGCCGCAAGGACAAGTCGAATGAAGGACCGCCGGCGTAACGCCGTCGGTTGTGGTTCGACCAGCGCTGGAGGTCGCGGACATCTTCCGCGACCACGGCTCCGCTTGGCGTTCGGCTAACGCGGGGCATGTGAGCCTCGACCAGATGAAGGTGATGAGTGCGATCGAGCGCTGCCGCACAGCAGCACTCGGGGGTCATGTCTCGCGTTGCGAGAACGGTGCGTGTGCTTACACCGTCGTCAGCTACAACAGTTGCCGCAATCGCCACTGCCCCAAGTGCCAGGGCGCGGCGGCACAGAAATGGCTCGCCGCGCGCGAAGCCGAGTTGCTGCCCGTCAGCTACTTCCATGTTGTCTACACGCTGCCCAGTCAACTGCGCGATGTCGCTTATCAGAACAAGCGCGTCATCTATGACCTGCTCATGAAGGCGGCGGCCGAAACCACGCTCGCCATCGCCGCCGATCCAAAGCGCCTCGGCGCGCGGATTGGCATTACAGCCGTGCTCCACACATGGGGATCGGCGATGACGCATCATCCGCACGTGCACATGATCGTGCCAGGCGGAGGGCTCTCGCTCGATGACGCGCGATGGGTCGCGGCGCGCGCCAACTTCCTCGTCCATGTCAACGTGCTGGCGCGCCTGTTCCGCGGCAAGATGCTGGCGATGCTCATGGATGCGCACCGCGCCGGCCAATTGAAGTTCTTCAATACCCAGGCCGGTCTCGCCGACAAGCGCACGTTCAAGCGCTTCGTCGCTCCGCTGCGTCGGATCAAGTGGGTGGTCTACTGCAAGGCGCCGTTCGCGGGACCCAGGCAGGTGCTGCGCTATCTGTCGCGCTACACCCATCGCGTTGCCATCTCGAACCGTCGGCTGGTCGCTGCTGATGATGGCGGTGTGTCATTCCGCTGGAAGGACTATCGCATCGAAGGGCCTGGCCGCTGGAAAACCATGACCCTCGCACCGCACGAGTTTATCCGCCGGTTCCTCATCCACGTGTTACCGAAAGGCTTCCATCGCATCCGCCACTACGGGCTGTTCGCCAACGGCAACCGAGCCGAGAGCATCGCCAAGGCGCGTGAACTGCTCGCCGTCGCGACACCGCAGACTGAACCAGAGGCCGCTTCAACGCAGCAGTCCGATCAGCCCCGCGTGCACCCGCGCCCATGTCCCTGCTGCGGTGGCCGCATGATCGTCATCGAGGTCTTTGCACGCGGCGGGGCGCCCAGGCACAAGCCATCAATCGACACCTCATGAACTCGCCACTGATGCCAGATCAGACTGACGCACATCGCTGGCCCTTCGCCGGCAGCGCCGCCGCTCGGGCCGCAGACACCAAATGGCGTCTGTTGCATCTGCTCAACCCATCAGTCTGCGCCGCAAACCGTCGCCGTCTCATGCCAAGTGGTCGCAAAAACCCTTGTGCGCCAGCTTCCGGTCTCACCTGCGCCGCACAATCACCGGGCCGCACCGCGCGCGCCCGGTCTCAATCCCCATAGCGCCCGCCGCACCACCTGCAATCTCCTCCCGCGACTTCGTGCCTTGGCGCTTCTCGGACGCCGGCCGCACACACCCGCGGCTTGGTCTTCACTCCGGCGTCCGAGAAACCTGCACAATAGCTGCCTTCGAATGCCTTATTCAATCACATTGTCTGCGCGGGCGATCAACGACGGTGGTACGGTGAGGCCAAGTACCTTGGCAGCTTTGAGGTTAATCGACAGTTCGAACGTCGTCGGCTGCATTACCGGCAGATTGGATGGACTTTCGCCTTTGAGGATGCGGGCGACGTAAATGCAGGCTTGGCCGTAGGCCTCGCGAATACTGGTTCCGTAGCTAATGACTGCACCATCCTTGACGTATTCCCGAGTGCTGCCGCACACCGGCAAAGCATTACGCGTTGCCAATACGATAATACTGGCGCGCTGGCTTCCCAGGAACGGGTCGGCTTGCGTTAGCAACGCGCCCGCATGCAATTGGCTGAGCTGTGCGTGGGTCTCGTCGATTTCGCGTTGGGTGCTGGCGTTCAGCACGTAAATCGTCAGCCCGAGCTTTTTGGCCGCCGTAAGAACGTCGTTAGTTTCTTGGGCAGCTTCAGGGCCGTTCGGATTGACAAGGAACGCGATCACGCTCGCTAATGGCAACAGTTCGTGCAGCAATTCGACCCTTTTGGCCGCCAAGGCGCCGTTGAAAAAGGCCACTCCGGTGATGTTGCCGCCAGGCTGGTTAAGGCTGGGAACGATACCGGACTGGACCGGATCATCGCCGCTGACAAATACGATTGGAATTGTCGGCGTCGCTGCTTTGGCCGCCAGGGCCGGTGCAGCGCCGCCGCCAGTGAAGATCACCGCTGCATGACGACGAACCAGATCGTCCGCTATCGCCGACAGTCTATCGTAGTGGCCCTCTGCCCAATGGAACTCGACGGCGACATTCTGACCATCGACAAGGTCGGCGGTTTTCAGACCCCGACGGATGGCATCGACGATGTACCCGTTCGCTGCTGCCGAAGCGCTGTGTATTATGCCGATCAATGGTAATGCGGCCTGCTCTGCGCGCGCCGAGATTGACCTTACAATCGCGCCCGCGCCAAGGAACACAACAAATTCACGCCGTTTCATCGTCTCATCGGCCTCAAGGCTCGGAACTAAGCATGGTATCGACTCGATTGCCCCTGCGGAAGTAGCCATTCAGAGGACATGGAAGGATGCCGCAGTGGCTCAAAAGTGGACAATTGCGACGGTAAAATTCTAATCCCAAAAGCGGGCCTTCTTCGGTGGTCGCGCGATGTCCAATCGGACCACACGCCGACCAAGTGGATTATTCAATCACATCGTCGGCGATGCTAAGCACACCCGAAGGAATAGCAAGACCAAGCGCATTCACCGTTTTCATATTGATCACCAACTCGAAGGTGCCGTCGCGGAGTTGGTTGGAAATGAGGGTGGCGTAGTCTCCGGGGTGTTCAACCTCGAATCATCCGGCGTTGAAGCGTCGGACTGGAGACCACGCCATGACGAACACTACCACGAAGCTTGATTCTTTGCAGCCTGCGGCCGAGATGGCTGTTGATCTTTTCGACAACTGGTTTGACCCGATCGAGACCGAGGTGCGGTCTCGGGCGCGTGGGTTCATCGAAGAGCTGATCCGCGGCGAGCTCGACGCTGTACTGGCACGGCCGCGTTACGGGCGAAGCCAGATGGCCGGCAGTGAAAGAAGAGCGGGCGTTGCGGGCCACCGCCACGGGCGCCGTACGCGGTCTCTGACCGGCACGTTTGGCCCGATCGAGATTGCCGTGCCGCGCGCCAGGCTGAACACCGTCGACGGCAAAACGACGGAGTGGAAGAGCAAGGCGCTGCGGGCCTATCAGCGCCGCACGCTGGCCGCTGACGCGCTGATCGCGAGTACGTATCTCGCCGGCACCAACACGCGCCGAGTGCGCCGGGCGCTGGCGGTCTTGTTCGGCGGCGCGGTCGGCAAGGACACGGTGAGCCGGATCTGGCGCAAGGTGAAGGGCGACTGGGACGCCTGGAGCACCCGCTCGTTGGCCGAGGAACCGATCGTGCGGCTTATTCTCGACGGCACCGTCGTTCGCGTCCGGCTCGACCGCAAAGCGACCTCCATCTCGCTGCTCGTCGTTCTCGGCGTGCGTGCGGACGGCCAGAAGGTGCTGCTGGCGATCAAAAGCATGGGCGGCGAGAGCGCCGAGGCCTGGCGCACTGTCCTGGACGACCTCATTAAGCGCGGGCTGCGGCAGCCCGAGTTCCTCATTGTCGACGGCGCGCCCGGGCTCGACAAAGCGATTGCCGCCGTCTGGGACGGCGTGCCGGTCCAACGCTGCACCGTGCATAAGCATAGGAACCTTCTCGCACATGCACCCGAGCGCCTGCATGACGAGATCACGGCGGATTACAACGACATGATCTACGCGGCGACGCGTGAGGAGATCGAGGTCCGCCGCAAGGCCTTCATCCGCAAGTGGCGGCTCAAGCATCGCGCCGTCGCTGAGAGCCTGGAGGAAGCGGGCGAACGCTTGTTCGCCTTCACCCGGCTGCCGCCAAGCCAATGGCGCAGCGTGCGGACCACAAATGCCATCGAGCGGTTGCACGAAGAGTTCAAACGAAGGATCAAGACGCAGACGGTGCTGCCGTCGGCCGATACCGCCGCGATGTTGTTCTGGGCGCTGCTCGCCTCCGGTCAGATCAACATGCGCAAGGTCGATGGTTGGCAGACGCTCGCCACAAAGCCCATCAATCAGCCGATTGACCTCGCAGCCTGAAACGATACCTTCATGTTACCGGAGATCGCGCTACACCGAATTCCAACCCCATCCCGGACGGCACCAACTCGAACTTGGTCGGCTGTATGATTGGGAGTTCGCCGGGCTTCTCACCTTTGAGAACCCGTGAGGCATAGACGCCGATTTGTCGATACACGTCTGCGAGATCAATTCCGTAACTCATGAGGCCGCCGGCCGCCGGATATTCTCGGAACTGATACATGGCTGGTACCGTGTGCTGTGCCGCCAACGCAATGATGCGGTCGCGCCGCGTGTCGAAGAATGGTGATGCCGTTACCAAGAGAGCCTTTATTTTGTTTTTCTCGATGGTCTGAAATGCCGCTTCAATGTCCCCGTCTCGCGCTACCGGCAATACCGTGCTGTCCAGCCCCAAATCGCGAGCCGCGTCTTGAGCGTCCCTTTGTTGCTTCTGGACCAACGGAAAGTTCGAAATCGAGAAGGAGGCCTATCGTTGAGGCCTGCGGCGCCACTTCATGCAAGAGCCCGAGCCGCTTGGGCTCCAACAAGGTCGTCAGGATGCTCATCCCGGTCGCGTTACCGCCGGGATGATTGAAGCTCGCCACCAGACCGAGCTTTACCGGATCGCCGGCAACGCCGAACAAGATCGGCAGTTTCGAGGTTGCAGACTTGGCGGCCAGCGTTGCCGGTTCACCGCCCAAGGCCACAAGGATCGTTACCGGTTCGTGCACAAGCTCTGCCGCTTGCGCAGGCAATCGATCATACTGGCCGTATGCCCAACGGTACTCGACAGCGACGTTTTGGCCCTCTGTGAACCCTGCCGACGTAAGACCTTTGCGAAACGCTGCAACGAGGTACTTCGAATCCTCCGGCGATCGCGTACTGATAAATCCGATGATCGGCACCGATGTCGACTGCGCTCGGGCAATCAGTGGCCAAGCCACCGCTGATCCAACACTTGCCGTAATGAAATCACGTCGCCTCATGTGACATTCAATCCCGCTTTATAGAGTCATTAGCAGAGATCGGCTCCACTCACTCAATCACCTCGTCGGCGGTCATTTGCATGATCTGCGGCACAGTGATGTTCAGCGCTTTGGCGGTCTTGAGGTTGATCACGAACTCGAATTTGGTGGACTGCATAACCGGCAGGTCGGCAGGTTTCTCACCCTTAAGAATCCGGCTGGTGTAGATGCCGACCTGACGATAGGCATCGGTGATGCTGGTCCCGTAACTCATCAGGCCACCAGCCACGACATATTCGCGCAAGTCATAGGCCGCTGGCAACACATCGCGAGCCGCGAGCGCGACGAGTTGCGCTCGGTGGGAGGTTAGGAACGGGCCGGAACCGACGAGCAGCGCACCGGCCCCGCGTTGCACGAACGTTGCAAAGGCTGTCTCGATGTCGCGGTCGTTGCTGACATCAAGAATGATGAGTTGCTGCCCGATAGCCTGCGCCGCAACCTGCAAATCTTTTCGCTCTACCTCGGTTTCAGGACCCGGGTTCACCAGCACGCCAATTGTTGTCGCCTTGGGCACGAGTTGGCGCAGCAACTCCAATCGCTTCGCCCCTAACTGGCCGACCAGAAAGGTCACTCCCGTGATGTTGCCACTGGGTCGGTTCAGGCTGGCGACAAGGCCATCCTTAACGGGGTCAGCCCCGGTCACGAAGACGATCGGCACCGTCGTGGTTGCATCCATGGCCATCTGCGCCGCAGGGCCATTGACGACAATCACGGCTGCGGGCAGTCGAACCAGATCGCCCATCAGAACCGAAAGGCGATCTAATCGATTGTCCGCATAGCGGTATTCGATTGCGACGTTCTTGCCCTCGACGAATCCTGTTTCCTTCAGGCCTTGGCGGAACGATGTCACAAAATTCGTCGAGTCGGCTGCCGATGTGCTGCGCAGGAACCCGATCACCGGCATCGCCGTTTGCTGCGCTTGCGCGCCGAACGGCCACGCGGTCGCCACTCCGCCGAGTAACGTGATGAACTCCCGTCGCCTCATGGGTTGCCCTCAGGCCGAGGATCACAGCCAACCGCATTCTAGCGTGATCGGTCTATCTGTGCATCACAGCAAATTTAGCCGCCAATGTCGCAGATGGGTCATCGAACGAACCCGCTCGCGCGGGAGCGCGCTGCGCGCGGAACGGAGCAAGTGGCGAGGGCCGCGCTAACCGACTGATCGAGAGGCGCTGACGGGCAGGCGTCCCGCCCTGAGGATTGAGGGGTTGCAGAACCTCAATCTCAGGACAGGAGCCTTCGATGAGTGACAAGCCCATCAGCGATCTGCGCCGCCGCATTTTGCAGGATATGACGAACCGCAACTTCGGCACCAAGACCCAACACGATTATATCCGGCACATCGAGACCTTTGCCAAGTTCCTCGGGCGCGCGCCGGATACGGCGAGCGGCGACGACATCCGCTGCTTCCAGGCCGAGCAGATCGCGCAGGGCGCGCAGCCTGCGAAGATGAATACGCAAGCATCCGCACTGCGCTTCTTCCTTGGCATCACGTGCGGTCGCGCCGACCTGGCCCATCAGATTGCCCGCACGCGTTACCCCAGGAAGCTGCCGCGTGTGCTTTCGCCCGAGGATGTCGCGCGGCTGCTCGAGGCGGCACCGGGCCCGGGCCTGAAGTACAAGGCGGCCTTGAGCGTGGCCTATGGTGCGGGCCTTCGAGGCGGCGAGGTCGCCATGCTGCGTGTGGGCGACATCGACAGCCAGCGTATGCTGATCCGTGTCGAGATGGGCAAGGGCCGCAAAGACCGGCACGCCATGCTGTCGCCGGTGTTGCTCGAGCTGTTGCGCGCATGGTGGCTGCAGTGCCGCTCGCAGGGCTGGCTATTCCCGGGCCGCGATCCGCTGTTGCCGATCACCGTGCGCCAGCTCAACCGTGCCTGCCACATGGCTGCCGATGCCGCCGGGCTCGGCTCCTGGGTGTCGCCGCATACGCTGCGACACTCGTTTGCGACACATCTTCTGGAGAGCCGCATCGACGTGCGCGTGATCCAGGTTCTGCTCGGGCACGCCAAGCTGGATACGACCGCGCGCTACACGCAGGTCGCGACCAATTTGCTGCGGTCGGTCGAGAGCCCGCTCGATCGACTACTGCGGCCGACGGATCAGTCGCCGGCATAGTCGGTGCTCCTTGGCCCGTCCTGCCCTGGAGGTCGCGGACCTGTTCCGTGACCATGGTCCCGCTTGGCGTGAGGCCAACCGCGGCCATGTGAGCCTCGGACAACTGAAGGTGATGAGCGCGATCGAGGACTGCTGCACGGCGGCGCTCGGCGGCCACGTTGCGCGCTGTGAGAACCAGCGGTGCGGCTTCACCTCGATTGCCTACAACAGTTGCCGCAATCGGCATTGTCCCAAGTGCCAGGGGGCGGCAGCGCGCCAATGGATGGCGGCGCGCGAGGCTGATCTCTTGCCGGTGCCCTACTTCCACGTCGTGTTCACGCTGCCGGCCGAGATCGGCGACATTGCCTATCAGAACAAGGCGGTGATCTACGACCTGCTGTTTAGGGCATCGAGCGAGACGATGCTCACCATTGCGGCCGACCCGAAACACCTCGGAGCCAGGATTGGCATCACCGCCGTGCTGCACACCTGGGGCTCGGCGATGACGCATCACCCGCACGTGCACATGATCGTGCCGGGCGGCGGCATCTCACTTGGTGGCGATCGCTGGATTGCAGCGCGGCGCAACTTCCTCCTGCCGGTGCTGGTGCTCTCTCGGCTGTTCCGGTGGCTGATGCTGGAGAAGCTTGTTGCCGCGCACGCGGCCAGCAAGCTCACGTTCTTCGGCAGGCACGCGGCACTCGCCGATGCTGTGCGCTTCGCCGAGTTCCTGGCACCGCTCAAGAACAAGCGCTGGTTCGTCTACGCCAAGCAGCCCTTCGCGGGCCCGAGAGCCGTGCTCGCCTACCTGTCGTGCTATACCCACCGCGTTGCCATCTCCAACGGTCGGCTCTTGAATAGCGATGGCAAGACGGTGACCTTCCGCGTCAAGAACTATCGTGTCGACGGCGTTGCGCGAAATACCACGATGACGCTCGACATCGCCGAGTTCATCCGCCGCTTTCTTCTCCACGTGCTGCCGAAGGGGCAGCATCGCATCCGTCATTACGGCCTGTTCGCCAATGGCACACGCGTCGACAACATCGCGCTCGCACGCAAGCTGATTGGCGTGATCGCGGCAGAGATCGCGAACGCTGCGGCGGAACCGATGCACAATGAGGAAGCGACCGAAGCAAAGCCGGCGACAGCCGAACCCGAGCCTCACACACAGGCCTGTCCGTGCTGCGGCAGCAAAATGCGCATCATCGAGGTCTTCCAGCGCGGCCAGACGCCTCGGCACAAAGCCTCGCCGTGCCCGCCATCGATCCGGATCGATACGTCATGACAAGGGTTGTAGAAGCACAGCGAAACGATGATGCGTCGAGTTGGTCACCGGCCAGCCTCGGAGACCCGTTGTCGATTCGCCGCCGACGTGGCTGTCGCGCTGACCGCAGTCACTCGCAATCGCACCATCGCGAGCTGTTGCCAGACCGTCGCTCGCCAAACACGAGCCCAGCCGGCGCGATAACTACTTCGCCCGCCAACGACCAAATGTCCAAATACCCATAGCGATCGCCGCACTGCCACCGGTCACCTCCCGCGGGTTCCTTCCCTGCAGGCTTCCGGACGCCGGCCACAGTGCCAGTGGCACCGTCCGTGACGGCCGGCATCCGGAACCCTCAACACAAACGACCGATTTCCGATGTCCGCTTCATGTCGGCTTTTCCCCCAATCGCGTCCATTAGGCCGCGGCCCTATTTCGACCCGGTCCATGACGGCTTACCGGCCGCGGGCTTTCTTTCTTGCCGGCAGCTTCAACAGATCGGCAGGTTCAACATTTAGCACAGCCGCGAGCTTCCCGATGATCTCAAGTCCGGGATAACTCGCGCCCTTTTCGAGCTTGCTCATGTAGCTTCGATTCACGTCGGCTTCGTAGGCTAAATCCTCTTGGGACAAGCCCTTGGCATGGCGGAGCCGTCGAAGATTTGCAGCGAAGACTTGGCGCAGGTCCATCCGCCAAGCCAATCGCTTTGTTGGCTATTGACCCACCGCTTTAAACCAACAAAAATGGCCAACCCGAACAAGTTGGCGGGCGATTGTTTAGCGGAGCGCGAGACACCCTATGCCGCTGCTATCCGCGAGTTCGCCAAATCAGGTACGAAAGGCAAAACGACACTGTGTAGTGAGGCCGTTTGACGGGGGCACAATCAGGTTCACACGAGCGTTGCTATTGGTAGGGGCTACCTCGCTCACGACAGGATGCGGGGGCGTCGGCGGCCAATATCTATTCACCCACCAAATTCATTGGAGCAAACCGGACCTAAATCAACAGCAACTTAATGCGGACTGGTACGAGTGCAAGAAAGAGAACACCCCCGACCCGGAATACTATTGGATTGTCGATGAGGGCATGGCGAAGCAGTGCATGGCTGCTAAGGGTTATACGTACACCGAAGAAGGATTCTGACCTCGGCAGCTTAGTGGGAGCTTGCCGGCTTCGGCGGAGCTGGGTGATATCAAACTGGCCCACTGTTCGTCTCTAATCCAATTGCTCAGATCGCATGCGTTCCCGATCCAAATGGGGGCGAGATTTGCAGACAAGTTCGCTAAGATAGGTAAAAGCATTGCATCGCATTCGGAGTGGCAAGTGCGAGCGCTTTCCGTTTTAGCCGTTACGGCAGTACTTTTCGTCGCGTCGCCGGTCGCCTTGGCGGATGATGATGAAGTCGCACTTTTCGATCAGCGGGGTAAGGCCACGGCGTACATCGCACTGGATGATGAACTAACCATCTACCTTTGGAGCGGAAAACCCGTCGCGTATCTTGATCGCGACAGCGAAGGCGGCTTCCATGTCTACGGTTTCAACGGCAAACATCTTGGTTGGTTCGTTGGCGGTATCGTACGTGACCATGATGGAAATGCTGGATGCGCGGTGAAGGAGCGACTACAATTCACCGAATTCGAGCCATTCAAAGCCTTTAAGCAATTCAAACCGTTCAAGAGCTTCAAAGAGTTTGCACCCTTTAGACCGTCTTTTACAACGTCCTGGGGCGATACTCCTTGCCGCTTTTTGCTTGCCGAGGGCGAAGAATAACTCGTAGCAACACCAAAAAATTTAGACATGCTTGATCCACCTTGGCCTGCCCAGCCGATTGCGTTTGTCCATGCCGGTTAGCGGGTCAACGAAATTAAAGCCGGTGCGGTGCTACCAGGGCAACAGGCGCTCACTAGCCTAAAGCGGCCCAATCTTCGGCCGTCACAGGCAACCTTTTCGTTCGGCGATTGAGCCCGGCGCAACAGCCCGAGAGTTTGCGTGGTGGCTTAGGCGGGAGCGCGAGGAAATCGCGCAATTGCTTTTGCGCCTCGTGCGCTTCCTCCACTCTGGTTTGAAGGCGATCGGCCAGAATATCGGCCACCCATTTCGGCAATGGGGCTCGATCATGGCGCCAGCGCCACACTGTCATTTTAGAAACACCTAGCGATCGTGCTGCCGCGGCTTCACTGCCAAAGGCGACTTTGAACGCGAGATCGTGCCGCCCACCTGGCAATCGGCGTTTGAAGCGTGATCGGGTGACTATTTCGGAACACGATGACATAGTTACTGTTAAATGTGGTTTGTGTGCGCGCGCTAATCAATCTCCCGGGTGCGGTGCGCGGGTCCTCCCGGTGAGTTGTCACGATGCAGGTCAGGTTTTAATCCGCCACAACGCCACAATGCCCGTCCTATGTAGGTTTCCGGCCAGTTTCAAAGCGCAACAAGCAATAGCTTGTGGCGGTTGCCAATGCACAGGAAGCGCTTGAGCCATCGGCGTTGTGGCGGTGTGGCGGTTCAAAATACCTGCTTGGGTAGATAGCGCGCAAAGGCGTCCTCGAATTGGGGGAGCTGGTAGCCTTTTGGTGTTCCGGTGGCCGTGCGGATCGTGGCCGGTGCGATCGCGAACGGCGCCAAGAGGCGTGCAAGACCGTTTGCGGTGATCGGCTTGCCGGCCTTCCATTCGGCCCACGGACGTCCCTCTATAGCGATCAGGGCCATGACCAACTCGGCTGACGACAAGCGATCTATGCCGCGTTCGGCGAAGATCGCGCGAATGTCAGTTAGCAGAAGAACGCGGGCAGATTGGTCATCGCCGGTTGCGCTTGCCCCGGTGCATTGAACCGCGCCGCGAGCGCGTGCCGGCCACTCCCCGCCGGCCGCATCGGCAATTGCGAGCAAAGGGCGCCAGTTGTCGGCCGCGCGGTTGAACACGCCGGCGGGCATGTTGGGGTCCGCGTTTCGAATTCGGTCCGCAGCATCGAGCGCCCAACGGGCCGCTTTGCGGGCGAGCTGGTCAAGATGGGCGGTGCGATCAAATCGGAACGCCTCAATTCCTTCGTCCGCCCGTCGCCTCCGTAGTTCGATCCGCACCGAACGATCGGCCAATGTCGCCGGCAATCTGCCAATCAGCGCGATCGTACATGCCGAATAGGTCGAAAATGAACGCGGCTCGAAATCTTCGCCAACGGTGCGGATGACAGACCCTCCCTGCCGATGCCCGGAATTTAGAATGCCGCGCAGCGCCTCGTTTTCAGGAAGAAACGTGTCGGCCTCATCGATCAGCAATGTCGGCCGCTGCGATTCGACAACGCGAAAAATTGCAGATGCACTCGCATTCGCAGTCGGTAATGGACGAAAAATGAGGCGTGACAGAACATCGAGCGCCGTGGTCTTGCCGCAGCCTTTTTCCGGTGACGTAATGGCGAGTCGGGGCGAGATGCAGAAGCGATCGAGCAAGTAGGTGTGAAGCGCCCAAAGCGCAGCGGTGTCCGCCGCGTGGTCAAACATGACGACATGCCGTCGAATGGTTGCCGATAATTCGCGAAGCAATTCGGCGCCGTCAACCGGTTCTGGCCACGGCTCCGGTTCCGGCAAGTTCACAGCATGCCCTTGCTTGTCGTCATCCTCGAAATTGACGCGCTCGGCTGCGACCAGGCGATCGAGAATCGTGGCGCGCATGTTTAAGCGTTTGGCCGCGTCTATGCGCTCGCGCTCATATTCGATCATACCCAGCTTAGCGAGTCGGCGGATTTCACTGTCATCATCCGCTGCGGAGTGGGTATCGGACTCTTTGTCATTTGATCTGGCATCGCCGTCATCCGCTGCGGAGTTGGTCTCGGACTCTTCGCCGCTAGCTCTAGAATTGGCACCGCCGTTAGGTTGATTTTGGATTTTCGGTTTTGATGGATTGTTTCCAGTCCAGCCACGTTCGAATGCCATGTGAAAAATTGTTGCCAATGTGACGTGTCGGCCGTTGTGGGATCTGCGATCGAAGCTCTCCCACGTCCGCGTCTGGTCATCGTCGTTATATTTCTCAGGTGCCGTCCGCGACCATTCGCACCAAATCGTGAAGCCGCGCGCGCCCCATCCCGCTTCGTGGATCGCCATGCCGACGCGAAGCCAGTCGTTTCGCTCGATTGCCGGGATGAAGGCGAGCGCAGAGCGCAAGTGCACTTCGTCGTGAGGGGTCCACGGTGTCAGAGCGTTTGCAGTGCGCGCCGTGAAAGATGGCGTGCTGGCCGCTCTGTTCTTGAGATAGGCCGGTGGCTCCCCTAGCGCGGCTATTATCCCGTCCGCCGGACGCGCCGAATCGTTGCGGCTTCTGGCCCACTCTTGCAGCCACAACGGCGCGTCAGCCAACATGCTAGCACCATTGATAGACGTGGCCGCTGGCGTGGCGCGAAGGAGGGGCAACAACGTAGCCGCCATCTCCTCGCACATCGAGGCCGCCGCCAGTGCTGCACGGGATTGGCGCGCACATTGCGGGCATCGAAAAGTACACATGCCAGCCGCGCGCGGTTTTCACGATTGCGGTTCGGGGCAACGTCCCGTGTTGCGCGACGAGAGATTTCAACGCGCCAAGACCGTCGGCGCCGTCGATATCAATGACGATGAGCCCGGACACGGTGCCGGTAGCAATTCCTATGTTGGCATCCGGCCATTTGCGCCACCACGCATCGATCTGGTGGGCATCGGTCGTCGCAGCCTTGAAGCCGCCCTTCACGCGGGGATGCTTGCCGGCGTTCTTGCCGCAATCCCGGCCACAGGTGCATTGCCCGTCTCGCACGGAGTGTAGGGGAAAGACGCACCATTTGCGTCCGCCAAATTGCAAGGCGCATTCCAGCAGCGAAGGCGCTATCATCGCCCGGCCTCTCGCCGCGCATTTTTCTTGCCGGACTTTTCGGTGGACGACGCGGCCTCGATCGCAGGAAGGTTCTCGATCCACGCGCGCAAGTCGCTCGCAAGCACGAGAGTTCGCCGGCCGCGTTTGACCGCGCGCAGCTCGCCGGACTTGATCGCTTCATAGAGAGCCGTTCGGCCGCTGCGGGCGACCGTGCACGCTTCGGCTACGGTGTAGGCAAGGGGAGATTCCATGACAATGCTCGCCATCGTTGGCCGGAAAGGTCCGGCAACCATGCCCGCGCGTCTGCGGGCGATGGTGAGATTGAGAGGACAAGTGCGTATTCCGACGAAGTCGGCCGGGGATTCCAAGCGAAGGCGGCCGCCCATTCCGATTGAAGCCGGCCGGGGATTCCGATGAACCCGGCCACCTCTTAAGGCGTGCTCTCGTGTCGGCATGGTTATCAGTTCAGTTGGCATGCTCGGCGTCAAGCTTCTGACGCTTGGCTTCGGCTTTTCGCAGGCTCTCGCCCTTGAGCGTGAGCCGGTGAGCGTTGTGCACCAGGCGATCGAGAATGGCATCGGCCAGGGTCGGATCACCGATGATCTCGTGCCAATGTTCGACCGGAAGCTGGCTGGTTACCATGGTAGAGCCGCGGCCGTGGCGATCCTCCATGATCTCCAAGAGGTCGCGCCGCTGCTCGGCGGTCATGGGAGCAAGTCCCCAATCGTCGAGGATGAGAAGTTCGACGCGCGCCAGGCTCTTGAGGAGCCGAGCGTGATGGCCGTCGCCGCGTGCAAGCGCGAGTGCATCGAACAGCCGCGGTAGGCGTTGATAGAAGACCGAGCGGTTGTCCCGACAGGCCTTATGGCCGAGCGCACAGGCAATCCAACTCTTGCCGACGCCGGTGGGACCGACGATGAGCAGGTTCTGATGTCGCGCGATCCACTCGCCGGCGACGAGCTTTTGGAACAGCAGCTTGTCGAGCCCACGTGGCGCCTTCATGTCGATATCCTCGACGACGGCATTTTGCCTGAGGCTTGCGAAGCGCAAGCGGCTGATCAGCCGTTTGTTCTCGCGTTCGGTCGCTTCGCGGTCGACGAGCAGAGCAAGCCGCTCCTCGAAGGCCAACGTCGCGATGTCGGGCTGTCGTTGCTGTTCGTCGAGCGCCTTGGCCATGCCGGTGAGCCCGAGCGTAACGAGGCGGCCGTGGGTGGGATGTGTCAACATCGTCTCTCCTTTGCTTAGTGGTAGTAGCCGGTGCCGCGGATGTTGCGGTGTTGGATTGGTGGTCCGTCCGGCGGCTTCTCATTGGCGTAGGCACGATCGAGCCCATGCTGCAGGATCGATTTGATCGAGCCGTAGGTGGTGGCGCCGATGTCGTTGCCGCGGCGGCAGGCGGCCTCGATGCGCGCCGAGCCGTAACTACGGGCGAGCCGCAGGATGCCGAGACAGGCGCGGAAGCCCTGCTCGGGATGCGGCTTGGCCGTCATGATCGCTTCGACGAGGGCGATGGTGGCCGGGCCGATTGTGGCCGCTTCCCGCCTCATCCTGGCCGGCGTCCACTCGGCGTAGCGCCGGTGCGCGCTCGGCATATGTTCAGAAATCGTCGTGTGCCGGCGGGGCGAGTGCGAACGAGCATGGCTCGCCACTCGGACGCCTTTGTGCAGAATCTCGATCGTGGTGTCGGTGATACGCGCTTCAAGTTGCTCGCGGATCAGCCGCGAGGGCACGGAGTAATAGTGATCGGCGATCTCGACGTGGTAGTCGGGCGCGACCCGGCACTTCTTCCATTCGGCATATTGGTAGGGCGCCGACGGAAGGGTTTTGAGCGCCGGCCGATCGATCTCTGCGAACAGCTCGTCGCGGCTGACGCCGAGCTTGCGCATGATCTTGGCATTGAGGTCGGCGACAGTCTCGCGGATCGCGGCATTGAGCTCATGAAGCGAGAAGAAGCGGCGGTTGCGCAGCCTGGCCAGCACAAACCGCTGCACAATTTGCACCGCCACTTCGACCTTGGCCTTGTCGCGCGGCCGCCGCGGACGCGCGGGAAGGATCGCGGTGTCGTAGTGCTCAGCCAGCTCCTGGTAGGTGCGGTTGATCCCAGGCTCATAGCGGCAAACCGCAGTGACGCCGGCCTTGAGATTGTCGCAAACCACCGCCTTCGGCACGCCGCCGATCGCGCGAAAGGCGTTGACGTGCGCCCCAATCCAGTCGGCGAGCCCTTCCGACCAGCGCGCCTCCGCGTAAGTGTAGTTGGACGCTCCCAGCACCGCGACGAAGATATGGGCGTGCCGCTCGGCGCCGCTGGCGGCGTCGAACACCGGCATCGTGTCGCCGGCAAAGTCGACGAACAGCTTCTCAGCGGCGCCATGCGTCTGCCGCATGGTCGGCGAGATGGTCTGGCGCCACTCCCCGTAAAGATCGCAAAACCGGCTATACCCGTAACCGTCACCGTGCTCGGCCCGGTATTCCTCCCACAGCAACAGCAGCGTCACGGCGCGCCGCTTCAGTTCCTTGTGGACATGGGACCAATCGGGCAGCGGCCGTGTCGGCTTCTCGTCGAACGTCGGCAACGTGAACAGCCGCCGTTCCAGCTCGGCATCGTCCACTCCCTCGGGCACCGGCCAGGTGATGCCGCTGACGGCGGCGCGCTGCAGATATTCGCCAACCGTCGACCGGCTGACCCCGATCGTCACCGCGATCTGCCGCTCGCTCACGCCAAGGGCGTGCCGCAATCTCAGAACCTCTCGAACCTTCCGCATCGGCGCTCTCTCGGCGGGCATCGGACCTCCCCTTGCATGGCCGCAAAGGGCGCCTCGTCCGCGATTCGATCGCCGACAGCGAGAGCTTCAGTCCGGCCTCACCAGGGTGGCCGGCTTCAATCGGAATGGGTGGCCGACTTCCGTCGGAACCGGTGGCCGGATTGCGTCGAAATCACCGGCCGCTTTGCGTCGGATTACGCAGACAAGCGAGCGAAAAATAGCCGTCAGCAAAAACTGGCGGGTCGATTTCAACGGGCGATTTTCTTGCCGGGCAAGATCTCAGATCTAAGTCGCTTGACGGCCGTTTCACACCGAAATGGTGGCACCATTTCGGATCAAGCGGGACGATTTCCGCGGGACGATTTCCGCTTGCGGCCTGGCGCCGCGATGCGCGGTAACCCAGCTCGATCACGCGCCTCTGGCCATACTCGTGCAAAGGCCCGCTTACCCAAGTTATAGCCAGCCTCCTTGCACCATTTTTCCGCGTCAGCGCGCGTCATTCCATTATTGGTCCTTAGACTGGAAGCGAGGGCTCTGATTGCGGTGCTCTCTTGCCCTACATTTGTGGTCGGTGGCTCGGCTTTGTTGTCCGCCTGCTCGCCAACGCAAAGCATGTTCCTGATTTCGGAAACCGATAGCTCAAGGAGCACCGCTGGGAGCGAGAATGATCGCCACACATCTTGCCTCCCACCTCGTGGCCTGACTTGCCATGGTTTGAGCGGCCGTGAGTTTTCCCAATCGAAATCGGCGGGCGTGAGGTGCGGAGGGACCTTGACGTTGGCGCCTTCAAAATAGTCAACGGCTTCATCGCCATTCTCGATCAAAAGTTCAATCCATTCGATATGCCACAAACCGGCTAAAGGTTGTCGGGCGTCCCTCCATGGCTTCAGCGGATGCGAATGTTGCCAGTCGAGGTCTTCCGGATCGAGATCGGTTGGAATTTCAACCTCGTCACCGCTCCGCAGGGTGCCGGCGACGGGTTCACCAACAGAGCCCATGCTTTCCTCCCGCCCGACACGGAATCTGATTTTAATACGGCGATCGGCGATAGCCCGACAAATACTCCGCTTGGCTTGAGCTTTGTCGATACCGATCGCGGTCAACCGCGCAAGCGCGTCGCACAAACGTTTCCACTTCGAACCTGAGCCGAGTCCTCGCGCAATATCCATCGATTGGCGCCATTTTACAAAGACGTCTGTTTCGAGCAGGACCGTAAGGCGCGTATGTACCTCCCGCTCGGCAATTGCGCCGCTGATATTCGATTTGGCCTCATCCTCGGGGACACCGGACGCCACCACGCGTGCGAGCGCGCCGGACAGTGGTTCCCACTTTGGAACGCGCACCATTGCCACCACCGCCCCACCGCCGCGTGAGTGCTGGCGCGGGGCAAGCCGGACGGCGGTGGTGATCGTGTCCGGCGACGGTTGGCCGACCGGCCCCGCGCCAAGCAAGGCTTAGCATACAAGTCGACTGGTCGCGGAGCATCAAGCCAGTCCGATTCGGTGCTTCTTCGGCTCCAGCGCGGTGACGCTGGTATCGTCCTCAATCCCGAGCGTCGGAAAATGGGCGCGGATCGTGTCTGCGACATAGGACGGCGCAAGATGGGCATAGTGCTTTTCGGTCATGCGCGTATCGGCATGGCCTAGTGGATCGAATCTAACACTTGGTACCCGCGTCGAACGGCCTTGATAATTTTGTCGGGATTGGCAGTCCATGTGAAGGGCTTTGGTTCAGCGTTGTGTTCGGCGACGAAGCGATTGATGGCTGCTTGCAAGTCGACGACGGATACGAAGACGCCTCGCTTCAATCGGCGCTTGGTGAGCTTGGCGAAGAAGCCTTCGACAGCATTGAGCCAGGATGCCGACGTTGGGGTGAAGTGGAAGGTCCAGCGGGGATGCCGCAGCAGCCATTGGCGAACCTTTGGGTGCTTGTGGGTCGCGTAGTTGTCGACGATGGCGTGGATAGCCTTTCGGGCCGGCACTTGCGCTTCGATGGCATTGAGGAAGCGGATGAACTCCTGGTGCCGGTGGCGCTGCATGTTATGGCCGATGACGGTGCCGTCGAGGACGTTGAGAGCGGCGAACAGCGTGGTCGTGCCGTGACGTTTGTAGTCGTGGGTCATTGTTCCGGCGCGGCCCGGCTTCATCGGCAACCCCGGCTGGGTGCGGTCGAGCGCCTGGATTTGGCTCTTCTCATCGACCGAGAGGACGACGGCATGGGCGGGAGGGTCGACATAGAGGCCGACGACGTCGCGCAGCTTGGCGACAAATTGCGGGTCGGTGGAGAGCTTGAACTGTTTTACCCGATGCGGTTGAAGGCCATGCGCACGCCAGATGCGCTGGACGGAACTCGCGCTGATACCGACGACCTTCGCCATCATCGCGGAGGTCCAGTGGGTCGCCTCTGCGGGCGGGTCGGTCCGGGTGAGTGTTACCACGCGCTCGGTGATGTCCGGCCCCAGCGGCAGGATGCGCGAGGGGCGCGTCTTATCGTGCAGGAGACCGTCGTAACCCGCCTGCATGAAGCGCTCCTGCCAGCGCCAGACACAGGTCTTCGATTTGCCGGTCCGGCGCATGATCTCATTGGTGCCAACGCCGTCCGCGCTCAACAGGACAATCTCAGCCCGCCAGACATGCTTGTGGCGGGCGTTGCGATCCCGCGCGAGCGCCTTCAGACGGCGGCGATCAGCGGGCTTGAGAGTGATGGAAATTCCAGTTCGCATGCGCCAAACTCGCATGCAGCTAGTCCGCTGGGAATCCCCTCCGGGATTCAAATGTCAGACGCGATCCACTAGCTGGCCGGCTATCACGCCCATTGGCACGCCGCGCATGGCGAGTGTTGAACCGTGCGTGTGGCGCAGCACATGGAAAGACACGGCCGGCTTGATCTTAGCCTGCTTGCAAGCCTCAACCATCAGGCGCACTTGCTCCGCGGCGCGCCACTCGCCCGTATCGGCGACCTTCGCGCCGTCCGGTGACTTGCCATCCCTTTTCAAGCGCTCGCGCTCGCGTTCTAGGACGCGCTGGATGCGTCCTTCATTGCGGAAGATTAGATCGTCGCCAAGCTTGCCGGCGGTGAGCCTAGCGAACAGTCGTTGCCCCTCCGCGGTGAGCACGACATGGCGCGGCTTGCCTGCCTTGCTTTGGCGGATCGTGACTACGCCGGCATCGCCGTTGAAATCGGCGGTGTGCAATGCGGCAAGCTCGGAATAGCGGCAGCCGGTCAGCAATGCACCGCCAACGAGATTTCGAAAGGCCGGCTCGCAGGCGTTCACTAGCCGGGTGCATTCGACATCAGATAGATAGCGCACGCGTGCCGTTTCCACCGCCTTGAACGGCCGCACGCGGCGCCATGCGTCGTCGCTGGCAGCATGTCCCGCTTTCCAGACGTGATTGAGGGCCGCCTTCAGAACGGTCATCAAGCGGTTTGCCGTCGCGCGGCGCCTGCGAACGCCGTCCGGGCTCTTGTCGGCCTTGCGGTGGTTCGGCTTATTGCCGGGCTTGCTGCGGGTGAGCGGCGGTTTCTCGGCAAGGCTGTGATGCCAATCTTCAATCCGCTTTGCCGTGAGCTTGGCGACTTGCAGGCTGCCGAGCACCGGCAAGATATGCACATCGGCCTTGTACTTGCTTTCCCGGATACCCTTGCTGCCGCGCCGCTCCAAAGCCTTCAGATATTCCGCAATAGCGTCCGCCACCGTGAAAGGGCCGGTTCGATTGTCGTGGCCTGCCTCACGTCGCAATTCGGCGCGCCACCATTCCCGCGCAGCCTTCTGCGCTTGGCCGTAATCAAGCACAGACACGCCGTCGGCGTCCTGGGTATCGTCGGCTAGCCCCAAAGCGGATTTCCCGATAGCGGCCGTCCTCTGCGAACCTGCGGGCGATCCAGGTGCCACTATTCGAAAGCCGCCGGTATCCGAGATGGAAGCCGATTTCGAGCCGGCGGAAATAGGGCTTCGGGCCAATCCGCAGGCGGGTGCGTGCGGTGCGCGTTTCCAGCTTGGCATCACGAACAAGGCGAGCCATGGCGATGCCCTCCCGAGCGGTACCTAACTTTTACCTAACAGTCGTAGGCAATCCACCCTGTACCACAACGGACGCCGACGGCCAAGATATTTCGGGGAGAGGCTTGCCAAAACGTCCGATTTAATAGGCACAATTTGCGTTCGGGGAGGGTCGCCGCTGGACGCCTCCAGCCATCGTTGGATTGGTCGTATTTGATCCGTATAGCCCCTCTCAAGGCTGAAACACGGGTTCGATTCCCGTAGGGAGCGCCAAGCGATGCCGCGTCGGGCGAACGGCGCTTTGCGCCGGCCCGCGATGGAATTGGCGGCGGGCCTTTATCGCGCGCCGGCCTGAATCGAGGCGGCCGCCGACTCGGCGGGTTCGGCCGGCAGCGGCCGCACGATCGCAAGATCGCACAACTGACATTCGTAGGTCGTGCAGGTGGTCCCGAGGAAATACGGCGCGACGCGGCTCAAGCGCATCGGAATTTCACAGCGAGGACAAACCGGGCGAGGCGGCACTGGATTGGCGTTGACCACGGCGAGCAGGCTCCGGTGGTTGTGGCGGCAAGATCGGCGTAACGCCCGCTGTCCCAAAAGGCCTGGGTCACAAAAGGCCCGGGTCATAAACGGCGGGCGGCACGGCGACTTCGATGTCCACCGGCACCAACGCGACAATCCGGCAACGGATAGTCTTACGCGCCAATCGTCAGCAAGAGGTTACTGCGCGGGGCGGCGCGTACCGGCGCGCCGCGGCCTTGGGCTATCCGCGCCCCGACAACAGCGACGAGCGACGCTCGATGCCGTCCGGCGCGCCGTCCGCCGGCGCCGCGGGCCTTTCGGCGCCCTCGGGCAGCGCCCGGTTGGAGGCGGCGGCAAAATTGCTGCCGCGGAAGGCTCGGCGCAGTAATTCCTGCCGCGCCGCGTCGGCGAAAGCCGGGGTCGGCGCATCGGCGGAAGCGGGCGGCCACGCCGCCGTCACTTCCGGTTTTTGCTCGAAGTCCGTCTTATCGGCTTCCGGGCTGCCGCCGCGTCCGCCGGTCGAGGCGCCGCGCCAGCGCTCGATCACGGTGGCGATGAGATCGCGCTGCACGACGGTGCTGGCGTTCGAGCGGGTATTGCCGGCCGCCTCGCTGTGCGGGCGCAGCGCCGCCGGCAATTCGCGAAACCGCATGCGGGTCGGCACGCCGATGCCATAGCCGAAGGTGAACACTTCGCGGGTGCCGAGCGAGGGAATGAACGACAGCATGTCGTTCGAGGCATCGGCCACCGCGGAATGGATGAAGGCCTGATCGCGGTCGTTCGACAGCCGCATCACGAACAGGGTGCTGCATTGTGAAATGATCGTCGGATCGATTTCGGAGGGGCGCTGCGTGACCAGACCGAGATAGACGCCGTATTTGCGGCCTTCGCGGGCGATCCGCGACAGTGCGCGCCGCGTCGGGCCGAAGCCGGCGTCCGGATCGGCCGGTGCGTAACGATGCGCTTCCTCGCAGACGAACAGCATCGGCGCGGCGCCGTCGCTCCACAGGCCGAAATCGAATGCCATGCGGGAGAGCACCGAGACCACCGAGTCGATGACCTCGGCCGGAAAGCCGGCCAGCTGCATGATGGTGATCGGCTTGCCGTCGGGCGGCAGCCGGAACAGCTGGCTCAAAATCTCCGGCATGATGTCGCCACCGAGATTGGCGTTGTCGAACATGAACGAATAGCGCGGGTGATTGCGCAGCGCCTGAATGCGGCTGATCAGCTTGTGATGGACGGCGCGCGTCGAGCGGTTCTCGAGCTTGCCCATGCGCTCGTCGAGCAACACCAGAAGATCCTCGATGCGATAGGGCACCGGCGTATCCGCGGTAAAGCCGGTGTTTCGCGGATCGCGCCGCTTTACCGCCTGGCGATCGTTGCCCCGGTACTGCAGATAGGCCGCCTTCGCCAACGGGATGATGTCGGAGAGGATTTCGCGTTCCTCGTCGGTGGCGGCGCGGCCGCCCAGGAAGGCTTCGACGGCCTCCTCGAAATTGAACAGCCAGAACGGCAGCCGGACATTGGCGGGCGACAGCACCACCGCCTTGTCGCCGAAGCAGCCGGCAAATTCGTTGTGCGGGTCGACCAGGAAGATGCGCAGGTTCGGGCGCGTGGCGATGATCTGCTGCAGGATGACCACGACGCCGCTCGATTTGCCGACGCCGGTGGTGCCGAGCACGGCGAAATGGCGGCTGACCAGATCGTCGATATTGATGTGCACGCCGATATCCGGACTCTGCTGCAGGTCGCCGATATGGGCGCGGTCGTTGTCCACGGCGCCGTAGACGACGCGCAATTCGCGCTCGCTCATCAGAATCGCGCCATCGCCGATCTTCGGAAAGCTGTTGATGCCGCGGGTGAACGACACCGTCCTGTTTTCGCCTGGGCCTATCTCGCCAAGGAGCTCGAGGCGCGCGATGCTGTGCCGGGCGCGGGCGCCGTCCGTGCCGTGGCCGAGCGTCTCGTTGATCTCCGAGATCACGCCGATGATCAGCGTGCTGCTGCTCATGAGACCGAGGAACCGGCCGACCGTCGCATGGTCGCCCGGCGGCGCGCCCGCCCGCGCCTCCAGCGTCACGGTCGCCTGCGCTCCCGATATGCCGGTGACGCGTCCGACTGTTTCGCGCGGGCGCGGCGCCGCTGCTGGCGCAGGCATTGTCCGCTGGTCGCTGCTGGCAATCATGGCGGCTTCGCAAGTTGGGACAGGGTGAATATCGCCCCCATCCTATCCGCCGCCGCAATGCCGTTTCCTTAATCCACGGACCGCTCGCGGTTATTTGGTTAGGGGAACGTTTAGAAGTTTTTTAGCATCCGCCGGATTGTGCGCAGACGATGCCGGCAGGCCGTTATCGCAGCGGCCAGACGCGCACGGCATCGGGATCGATGTCGAAGCGGCAGGCGCTGCCCAGCGGCGGATCGATGTAGCCGGCCGCGACCTCGACCGATGCGTCGCCGAAACGGAGCGCGAGCTGATGGCCGGACGCGGCGCGGGTGACGGCCTCGACAACGCCGTTGTAGCGGCCGGCGTCGCTCAAGCGCACGCGCGCCGGCGACACGGTCCACCCGACCCGCGAACCGGGCGTCAGCGGCGGTCCTGAAATCTTCAGTTCAACGCCGGCGCCGACTGCAATGCTGTCGGGGCCGGCGGCGGTCCCTGTGGCGGCGTGATCCGCGCCGAGGAGCCGCGCCACCGTTTCGTTGTTCGGGCGGCGAAACACCTGGTCGGTCGGGCCGGATTGCAAGACGCGGCCGTTCTCGAACACGAGGATTTCGTCGGCGAGCATCGCCGCTTCCGCCGGATCGTGGGTGACGAGAATGGTCGCGGCGCCGATCTCGTCCTGCAGCGCCAGCATTTCGCGGCGCAGCCGCGCCCGCAGCGGCGCATCGAGCGCCGAGAACGGCTCGTCGAGCAAAAACAGCCGCGCCGGGCGCACCAGCGCGCGCGCCAAGGCAACGCGCTGCTGCTGGCCGAGCGACAACGCGTCCGGGTGCCGGGCTTCGAGGCCGCGCAGGCCGAGCCGGTCGATCCAATGCCTGGCGAGCTGCGGATCGGCGCCGGCCGGAAACGCCAGCTGCTCCGACACGGTGAGATGCGGAAACAGCCCGTAATTCTGCGGCATATAGGCGACGCTGCGCGCCGCCGGTTGGAGCGCAGCGATATCGCGGCCGTCGAGCCGGATGTGGCCGCGGTCGCAGGCCTCGATGCCGGCGATCATCTTCAGCGTCAGCGACTTGCCGGAGCCGGACGGACCGACAATGGCGAGCCGCCGCGCCTGCGGCGCCCACGCCACATCGAGCGCAAAAACGCCGAGCCGTTTGTGCAGCTGCAGGTCGAGATCGACCGAGCCGATTTTTGCTGAAGGCCGCGCGACGATGTCGGGCAGTCCGCCGCCCAGGGCGTCGGCCGATGCCGCCGCGGCCGCGCGCGCCGAAGCGCGATTGCCGGCGAACGTACTCAACACCATGATGCCGAGCGCGAGCACGAGCGTCGGCGCCAGCACCGGCAGCATCGCGGGCAGTCCTTGCGCGCCGAACGCCACATAAGTGTAAACCGGCAGCGAATAGGGATGATAGGCGACCATGACGGTGGCGCCGAATTCGCCGAAGGCGCGCAGCCACGCCAGCAACAATCCGGACAGGATGGCCGGCCGCGCGATCGGCATGCCGACGTGGAAGAACACATAGAGCGGGCCGCGGCCGAGCGTCGCCGCGACACCGTCGAGGTTGGGATCCATCGCGGCGAAAGCCGAGCGCGCGGCGATGATCAGAAACGGCGCGGCGACAAAGACTTCGGCGAGCACGATGCCGGTGAAAGAGTCGGTGAGCGCGCCGCCGGTGAGCCGGCCGATCGGCGTCGTGTAGCCGACCAGGAACAGCAGCAGAATGCCGCTCGCCAGCGGCGGCAAAGCGAGCGGCAGCTGCACGAGAAACCCGACCAAACCGACGGCGCGGCCGCGCAGGCGAGCCAACAGATAGCCAAGCGGAATGCCGCCCAGCGCGATCAAGAGCGTCGCCAATGTCGCGCTGGCGACCGAGACCAGGCAGGCGCCGGCTAGCGCCGCGAGGTCGACGGAGCTCCAATCGGCCATTCCCGCCTGCTGCACGCCGGCAACGAGCGGCGCGATCAGATAGATCGCCAGCAGCCCGGCGAGCCAGGGCAGCGGGGCGGGAATGCGGCGAGACGCGCCCGAACTCACTGGTCCCGATTCACTTAAGCAGCGCTTGGACGTCCTTCGGCACGCCGTTGGCGTCGCCGGTCAACGTCGGTTTCTGCACGCCAAGGCCGTGCTCTTTCATCACGCTCTGCCCGTCGGGCCCCAAGAAAAACGCGACGAACTTGTCGGCGCCGGCGGCATTGGGCGCATTGTGCAGAATGGTGACGGTGTAGACCGCCTTGGGCGCGATGGCAGGCGGCAGCGTCAGCGCCGGAATCTTGGCATCCGCGGTTTCCGTCGAATAGAAGAAGCCGACGTCGATCTGGCCCGATTGCAGCCGGCCGACCAGCGTCTCCTCCGGCAGCACCTGCGCCGGATTATCGGGCGCGCCGATGATCTTCTCCGACAGTCCCGGGCTCTTGTAGAAGGCTTCCGCCTGTTTCATCAGCGTCACGGTCAGCGCGCCCTTGGGATCGAGCTTGGGGTCGGTGCGGCCGATCCTGATTCCCGGCTCTTGCAGCACCTGATACCACGGTTTCGATTTCAAATCGGCGGCAAACTTGCTCGATGCGTTGTAGCCGATGACCAGCGGCGATTGTGCGAAGGTGATGTACCAGCTCACCCAATCGCCGTTCGCCGCGCCCATCAAACCGTCATTGACCTTGGGGCTGGCGCTGACGAACACGTCGCCCTGCCGGAGTTTTCCTTTGATCTGGTTGGCGAGCCCGCTCGAGCCGCCGCCAAAGCCCTGGAAGGTGTCGCCGCTCGCCTTGTCGAAGGCCGGGCCGACGCCGTGCTCCATCAAATTCACCAGCGAGCCGGCGTAGAGCACGTTGACCTTGCCGGCAGCGGCGGCAGGCGGGGCGGGCAGGAGCCAAAAAGCCGCCGCAAGTAGTCCTGCGAATAACGACAATTTGGCGGGACGTTGCAGTTCCGCTATCGATCCGTTCTCAGCCGCGATGATTCGTCCTTCGTGGTGATTGCTGCCGTGCAGTCTCATTGGTGTCCTCAAAATAATTCGCTGCGCGGCGGCGGCCGCGCAATTTCTGCAGTGGAGAGATTCGAGGGACAGGCTTCGGAGGCGCAGTCCGAAGCATTGCAGACACGCTTACGGCGCGTCAGCGTCGAACGGCAGAATACCGGTAATTTCTCGTCGCGCAAAGCCCTGCGCAGGCGCGCTATATCGGTACATATATGACGAAACGCCGCAACGCGGCCGGCGCCTGCCGGCTAGCGGGCTTGCTGGCAGGCCTCGCGGATGCGTTCCACCAGCATGTTGCTGAGGAACGGCTTTTCGACGATGGGAACGGCGGCCGCGGCGGCGCGCGCGCTTAACACATCGCTGGGCTGGCTGATGATGAGAATGGCCGGGGTCGCGACCCTGCGCTCGCGCAGCTTCGCGATCAGGTCCATGCCGCTCATGCCGGGCATGCGCTGGTCGACGACGAAGCAGTTGCAGTCGTGCAAATTGCCGTCTTGCAGCAGCTCGGCGCCGTTGCGGAAGGTGCGCACCGTAAAGCCTTCAAGCTCCAGCGAAAATTTGAGCGAACCGCAGACCGCCGGGTCGTCGTCAACAACGACGACGACCGGCTCTTTCGCTTTCAATTGAAACTGCACCATCATGGCCGGCAAAATGTCGAGAAGCCGGCGTCGCTGCATTGATATGGCTCAAATCGGCGAGGCGATTGTGCCTATCTCACCGCACTGCTAGGGAACATTACTCACTCCGATCCCAGAATACCGACGACCAGCGCCATGCGGACGAGGTCGGACAGGCTGCCGGCCTGCATCTTGTTCATGAGATTGGCCCGGTAAATCTCCACGGTGCGCGGGCTGATGCCGAGGTCGAAGGCGATCTGCTTGTTGGCGCGGCCGGCCACCAGGCCGCCGAGCACGTCGCGCTCGCGCGGCGACAGCGCCGCCAGCCGGCTTTCGATCTCCGCGCGTTCGTTGTCGCGCCTGGCCTGGCCGCCGCGCTGGCGCAGCGCCGCCTCGACGCTGGCCAACAGCACCTCGTCATCGAAGGGCTTTTCCAGGAAATCGACCGCGCCGATTTTCATGGCTTCGACCGCGAGCGTAACGTCGCCATGGCCGGTAATGACGATCACCGGCACGGCAATCTTGAGTTCTTTCAGGCGCCGCAGCAGGTCGATGCCGCTCATATCCGGCATCCGTACGTCGGTGATGACGCAGCTTATGCCCAGATCGGGCAGCGCGTCGAGAAAGGCTTTGGCGCTGGCGTAGGTCTTGGCTTCGACCCCGGCGGTGCGCAGCAGGAATACCAGCGATTCGCGCAATGCTTCGTCGTCATCGATGACGTGCACCACGCCCTTGTCAGACGCCATCGCCAGCCTCCTCCTTGGTCACGGCGGGTAGGGTGAAGGAAAATATCGTTCCGCCGCCGGCATTCGGCCGCGCCGCGATCGAACCGCCATGGGCCTCGATGATGGTTCGCGAGATCGACAGGCCGACGCCCATGCCGGTGCGTTTGGTGGTGACGAAGGGCTGGAACAATTGCGCGCTGATTTCCGGCGCAATTCCGGCGCCGGTGTCGGCGACGCTGATCTCGATCAAGTTGCCCAGCGCCGGCGCCGTTGCGACGACCAGTTCCCGCGTCGGAGTCTCCTCCATCGCCTCGATGGCGTTGCGCATGAGATTGAGCAGAACCTGCTGGATCTGCACCTTGTCAGCGAGCACGTAATCGAGCCCGGGGGCGAAGTCAAAGCGCACCCGTACGCCCTTGTCCTTGGCGCCGACCAGCGCCAGGGCGCTCGCCTCCTCGACCAGCTTTTTGACGTCTTCCACCCGCCGCTCGCTCTCGCCGCGGGCGACGAAATCGCGCAGCCGGCGGATGATCTCGCCGGCGCGCAGCGCCTGGTCGGCGGCCTTGTCCATGGCGTCGCGAACCAGGCTGGCGCTGTCGTCGGAACTGTTCGCCAACAGCCGGCGCGAGCCCTTCATGTAATTGGCGATCGCCGACAGCGGCTGGTTGAGCTCATGCGCAAGGGCCGAGGCCATTTCGCCCATCGCGGTGAGCCGCGACATGTGGACGAGCTCGGACTGCAGTTCCTGCAGCCGGGCTTCGGTCTGCTGCCGCTCGGTGAGGTCGCGAATGAAACCGGTGAAGAAACGCCGGCTGCGCACATGCATCTCGCCGACCGCAAGCTCCATCGGAAACGTCGAGCCGTCGTGGCGCTGCCCGACCACGACCCGGCCGATGCCGATAATCCGCCGCTCGCCGGTGCGCATGTAGCGGGCGAGATAGCCGTCGTGATCTTCGCGATAGGGCGAAGGCATCAGCAGTTTGACGTTCTTGCCCACCACGTCCGCCGCGGTATAGCCGAACAGCCGCTCCGCGGCCGAGCTGAACGACTGGATGAGGCCATGCTCGTCGATGACGATCATGGCGTCGGGAATGCTGTCCAGAATCGATGCGAGATGCGCCGCACGCGCGTCGGCGTCGGTTGCGCTCGCCGTCGCGCTGATGCGCGCGCGGCGCAACAATTCGCCGCGCCACGACACGCCGATGCCGACCAGGGCGAAGACCAGGCTCGTCGCCCAGTCCGCAGGCAGCAACGCGCGGAAGTCCCTGACGATAAAAAGCCCGAAGATCGTGCCAAGCGCAGTGGCGACAAGCCCCGGGCCCCAACCGCCGAGTGCCGAGCCGACCAGGATTGCCGGGATGAAGAACAGGTACGTGCCCTGGCCATGCAGCACGTCGGCGAGCGCCAGTTCGACGGCCAAACCCGCCACAACGGCGAGAATCGCAATTCCGTATTGCCGTGCGACGCGGCGCCAGACCGCCGGCGTCGATTCGCTCGCAGCCGCGAATGATTGTGAACGGGGTAAAGTTTCAGCCATTGCTCGGCCAGTAATTTGCTGTCCGCCGTCGTTCGGCAAGGCGAAAATAGAGCTGTCCATTCAACAACTTCATAGACGACGCCGATCATAGCCTAAGGGAAAACCCTTAGGGTCAATATCTGAATTTTCCGCGTGCCCGCCGAGGCTTAGCAATACCTCCCGACGCTCCCGGAGGTAAAGCCCCATGCACATTCAGCCCGCAATTCGCAGTGACGC
Source organism: uncultured Alphaproteobacteria bacterium (assembly GCA_963791925.1). Lineage (GTDB taxonomy): Bacteria > Pseudomonadota > Alphaproteobacteria > Rhizobiales > Xanthobacteraceae > BOG-931. The sequence goes on from CAWBUA010000002.1 coordinate 300,111, forward strand.
AGCCCACCGCACCGCTATCTCGGCGCGCCATGCGGTAAGTTCTATGCACGACGAGCAGATCGACGCCGGCGCGCTCGATCAAGCGATGCAGCTGATGGGCGCGGTGATGACCTATCCGCGCAATTCGGAAATTTTCGGCGACAACGAGACGGCCGATTACCTGTACAAGGTCGTCAGCGGCAGCGTGCGCACCTACAAAATCCTCAGCGACGGCCGCCGCCAGATCGGCGGCTTCTATCTGCCCGGCGATATTTTCGGTCTTGAGTTCGCCGACGAGCATACGTTGTCCGCCGAGGCGATCACCGACGCCAAAGTGCTGGTGGTCAAGCGTAGCGCGATCACGGCGCTGGCCGGGCGCGAGGCTTCGGTGGCTCGGCAGCTGTTCACCCTGACCGGCCGCGAACTGCACCGCGTGCAGGATCGCATTCTGCTTCTCATTAAGAGCGCGCAGGAGCGCGTCGCGAGCTTCCTTCTGGAAATGTCCGAGCGTGTATCCGGCGCCAATGCCATCGAACTGCCGATGTCGCGCCAGGACATCGCCGATTACCTCGGCCTGACCATCGAGACGGTGTCGCGGACGCTGACGTCGCTGGAAGACTCCGCCGCCATCGAAGTGCCGACGTCGCGCCGCATCGTGCTGCGCAATCGCCCGGCGCTGTGCCGCATGAACGGTTGAGGCCCCGCTTTCGGCCGTGGGGCGCAGGTAAGGGACGGGAGTGGGACCATGCAAGTCAAAGATGTCATGACGCAAAACGTCATCTCGGTCGGCGCCGACGAGCCGGTCGTTAAGGCGGCGCGCATCATGCTGCAAAACCGGATCAGCGGCCTGCCGGTGATCGATGCCAAGGGCGACCTGGTCGGCATGGTGACGGAGGGAGATTTTCTGCGCCGCCGTGAAATCGGCACCGAGCGCCGGCGCCCGAAATGGCTGGAATTCGTCCTCGGCCCGGGCAAGCTCGCTGCGGAATACGTGCATACGTCGGGCCGGAAGGTCGAAGAGATCATGACGCCCGATCCGTGGACCATCAGTGAAGACGACTCGCTGGAAGATGTGGTCGAAGTCATGGAACGCCGGCACGTCAAGCGGCTTCCGGTGATGCGGGACGGGCGGATGGTCGGCATTGTCAGCCGCGCGAACCTGATGCACGCGCTGGCAAGCCTGTCGCGCGACGTTCCGGCTCCGGCCGGCGGCGATGCGGCGATCCGCGACGCAATCATCGCGGCCGTCGGCAAGCAGCATTGGGCGCCGCACGTCAATGTCGTGGTCAAGAACGGCGTCGCCGAGCTGTGGGGGGTCGTTACCGACGAGCGCGAACGGCAGGCGCTGGTCGTCGCCACCGAGAACGTAGCCGGCGTCAAAAAGGTGAACGACCACCTGGTCTGGGTCGAACCGATGTCCGGCATGGCGTTTGCCTCGGTGGAAGACCAAGCCGAGGAATCCGCCGAGGAGCCCGCCAACAGACGCACCGCCGCGTCCTGAATTCGCGCCGTCATTCCGTCACCCGATTCCCGATCAGAACAGCGAGACCGACCATGCAGCGGATGGTGAAATTCTGCGTCAGCGTCGCCAGCTTCATCAATGTCGTGGCTATCCTGATGGCCACCACGGCGTCGCCGGCCAAGGCCGACCCGCTGTCACCCGCGGCGCAACGCGGTTTCGTATTGCTGCGCGAGGACTGTTCGCGTTGCCACGCCATCGGCAAGGTCGGCGAGAGCCCGCTGAAAATCGCGCCGCCGTTCCGCACGCTGCATGAGCGCTATCCCGTAGAGGATCTGGAAGAGCCGCTCGCCGAAGGCATCATCACCGGCCATCCGACCATGCCGGAGTTTCGCTTCGATCCCGGCCAGGTCGGCGACATCATCGCCTACCTCAAATCGCTCGATCGATGACGCGGCGAGCGCAAATCTCGAAATCCCATCGTTGATCCGGCGTTGATCCGCCGTTGATCCATGTGAATAAAAAACACGCGTTGATCTAGGTCAACGTCAATCATCCCTGCGCATGGTCAGTGGGCACTATTCGTCGTCGCATGCACAGGCCACAACAAATGACCACATCGCACGCCGCATCGAAATACATGACGCTGGGGGAAGGCGGTTTGGCCGCCGCCATGACCGCGCTGGCGTTCGTTTCGATCGTGATCGCGGCCAAAGCCTACACCCCGGAATATGCGTTCCATGCTTATCTGTTCAGCGCGGCAAGCGTGGCCTCGGTGTTTTTCATCGTCAACCGCTACTTCGAGCGCGGCGCCGACCCGGCGCCGCTCGAGATCGACGGCAGGCCGAACTACAATATGGGGCCGGTGAAGTTTGCGACGATCGCCGCGGTGTTCTGGGGCATCGCCGGCATGACCGCGGGGCTCTGGATCGCGCTCGAGCTTGCCTATCCGGCGCTCAATTTCGGCCTCGCCTATATTTCCTTCGGGCGCTTGCGCCCGTTGCACACCTCGGCGGTGATCTTCGCCTTCGGCGGCAATGTGCTGCTGGCGACGTCCTTTTATGTCGTGCAGCGCACCTGCCGCGCCCGGCTCGCCGGCGACCTGGCGCCGTGGTTTGTCATCCTCGGCTACAACTTCTTCGTCGTCATTGCCGGCACCGGCTATCTGCTCGGCATCACGCAATCCAAGGAATATGCCGAACCGGAATGGTACGCCGACCTCTGGCTCACCGTCGTCTGGGTGGTCTATCTGCTCGTCTATATGGGCACGCTGATGCGGCGCAAGGAGCCGCACATCTACGTCGCCAACTGGTTCTATCTCGCCTTCATCGTCACCATCGCGGTGCTGCACATCACCAACAACGCCGCGATTCCGGTCTCGATCTTCTCGTCGAAGTCCTACATCGTCTGGTCGGGCGTTCAGGACGCCATGGTGCAGTGGTGGTACGGCCATAACGCGGTCGGCTTCTTCCTCACCGCCGGCTTCCTCGGCATTATGTACTACTTCATCCCGAAGCGCGCCGAACGGCCGGTCTACAGTTACCGGCTGTCGATCATCCACTTCTGGGCGCTGATCTTCCTCTATATCTGGGCCGGCCCGCATCACCTGCACTACACCGCGCTGCCCGACTGGACGCAGACGCTCGGCATGACGTTCTCGATCATGCTGTGGATGCCGTCGTGGGGCGGCATGATCAACGGGCTGATGACGCTGTCCGGCGCCTGGGACAAGCTGCGCACCGATCCGGTGCTGCGCATGATGGTGCTCTCCGTCGCCTTCTACGGCATGTCGACCTTCGAAGGCCCGGTGATGTCGATCAAGCAAGTCAACTCGCTGTCGCACTACACCGATTGGACGATCGGCCACGTGCATTCCGGCGCGCTCGGCTGGGTCGCCTTCATCTCGTTCGGCGCCATCTATTGCCTGGTGCCGTGGCTGTGGAACAAGCCGCTCTATTCGCTCCGGCTGGTCAGCTGGCACTTCTGGATCGCCACCATCGGCATCGTCGTCTACGTCACCTCGATGTGGGTGTCGGGCATTCTGCAGGGCCTGATGTGGCGCTCCTACACGTCGCTCGGCTTCCTCGAATATTCCTTCATCGAGACCGTGCAGGCGATGCATCCGTTCTACGTGATCCGGGCGCTCGGCGGCGCGCTGTTCCTCACCGGGGCGCTGATCATGGCCTTCAATGTGTGGCGAACGATCTATCCGCCGCGCGAAGCGCTGATGCCGGCCGTAAACCTGGTTGCGGCCGAGTAGGGGGATCGCAGATGTCGACGTCTACCACGCTCTGGCAGAAACACTGGATCCTGGAACGCAACTCGATCCTGCTTTTGATCGGCATCCTCATTGTCATCGCCATCGGCGGTCTCGTTGAAGTGGTGCCGCTGTTCTATCTGAAGAGCACGATCGAGACCGCTCCGGGCATGCGGCCCTATACCCCGCTCGAACTGCTCGGCCGCGACATCTATGTCAGCGAGGGCTGCTATCTGTGCCACTCGCAGATGATCCGGGCGCTGCGCGACGAAGTCGAGCGCTACGGCCATTACTCGCTCGCCGCCGAGAGCGAATACGATCATCCGTTCCAATGGGGCTCGAAACGCAACGGTCCCGACCTGGCGCGGGTCGGCGGCAAATATTCCGACGGCTGGCACCGCGACCACCTGAAAAACCCGCGGTCGGTCGTGCCCGGCTCGATCATGCCGGCCTATCCGTGGCTGTTCACCACCAACCTCGACTATGCGCATATCGCCCAGCGCATGCGGGTGCAGGCCGATCTCGGCGTGCCCTACGGCGATGAGATGATCAAGGATGCCGCGGCCGACGTGCAAACCCAGGCGACCGACAACGCGGCGGACGCCGATGCATTGGCCAAGCGCTATCCGAAAGCGCAGTCGCGCGATTTCGACGGCAATCCGGACCGCGTTACCGAGGCCGACGCGCTGATCGCCTATCTGCAGATGCTCGGCACGCTCGTCGACTTCAAGCTCTACAACGACAAAGCCAATATCCGCTGAGGAGACGATCGTGTCGCCGACCTACGCCTTCTTCGCGCACTTCGCCCAGACCTGGGGGATGGTCTACTTCTTCGTGATCTTCCTCATCGTGCTTGCCTACGCGCTGTGGCCGTCGCGGCGGAAGCTGTTCGACGAACAGGCGCGCGTGCCGCTGCGGGAGGACTGAGAATGAGCGATCGAAGCGAACACCCCGCGGAGCATGGCACGACGGGCCATGAATGGGACGGCATTCACGAGTTCAACACGCCGCTGCCGCGCTGGTGGCTGTGGCTGTTCTACGCCACCATCATTTGGGCGGTCGGCTATTGGATCGTCTATCCGGCCTGGCCGCTTTTGAGCTCCTACACCAGCGGCGTGTTCGGCTGGCATTCGCGCTCCGCGGTGGCGAGCGATCTTGCCGCGCTGCAGGCGGAGCGCAAGCCGATGATGGCGAAGCTTGCCGCGGCGTCGCTGCAGCAGATCGAGAAGACGCCGGAATTGCTCGACTTCGCCCGCGCGCTCGGCGGCCGCGCCTTCGCCGACAATTGCGCGCCATGCCACGGCGCCGGCGGCGGCGGCGCCAAGGGCTATCCCAATCTCACCGACGACGACTGGCTGTGGGGCGGCACGCTGGCCGACATTCAGCAGACCATCACCCATGGCGCGCGTTCCGGCGACGACCAGGGCCATCAAGGTTCGATGCCCGCCTTCGGCCGCGACGGCATGCTCAAGCGCGACGACATCATAAAAGTGGCGAATTACGTCCGCTCGCTGTCGGGCCTGTCGACGACGCCGGGCGTCGATCTCGCAGCCGGCGCCAAAATCTTTGCCGCCAACTGCGCGGTCTGTCACGGGCCGCAGGGCAAGGGCAATCGTTCGGTCGGCGCGGCCAATCTGACCGACCAGATCTGGCTCTACGGCTCGGCGCTCGACACCATCATCGACGGTGTCTGGAACGGCCATGGCGGCGTCATGCCGGCCTGGGCCGGCAAGCTCGATCCGGTGACCATCAAGGCGCTGGCGGTTTACGTCCACACCTTCGGCGGCGGGGAGTGACGGATGTGCCCCGGTTGTACATCGGTTTTTGCCATGGACGGCGCGATCGCGGCGCAGCCGGGGCAGCCGGCGCTCATGAGCCTCGTCGAAGAGGCAACGCTTTTGCCGGGAGGCGGCGGGGCGCCGCAAGCGGAGCCGCCTGAGGATAACGCCGAAGACGAGCCGCTCTATGCCGCGCGCAGAAAGATTTATCCGCAGCATGTGACCGGCACCTTCCGCCGCATCAAATGGGCGGTGCTCATCGTCACGCTCGGCATCTATTATTTCCTGCCGTTCGTGCGCTGGGATCGCGGTCCGAACGCGCCGGGACAGGCCGTGCTGCTCGACATACCCGGCCGGCGCTTCTACTTCTTCTTCATCGAGATCTGGCCGCAGGAAGTCTACTACCTCACCGGTCTGCTCATCCTTGCGGCGATGGCGCTGTTCCTGATGAACGCGCTCGCCGGAAGAGTGTGGTGCGGCTATCTCTGTCCGCAGACGGTGTGGACCGATCTGTTCATCACCATCGAGCGCTGGATCGAGGGCGACCGGCGCGAACATCTGCTGCGCGACCGGCAGCCGTGGAGTTTCGAGCGCGTCGCGCGCACGGCTTCAAAGCATTTCTGGTGGTTGATGATCGCTTGGTGGACCGGCGGCGCCTGGGTGCTGTATTTCGCCGACGCGCCGACGCTGGTGAAGAATCTGGCGACGTTTCAGGCGCCGCTCGTCGCTTATGCCTTTATCGGCATGCTGACGTTTACGACCTACGCGCTGGCCGGCTGGATGCGCGAACAGGTCTGCGTCTACATGTGTCCGTGGCCGCGCATTCAGGCGGCGCTGACCGACGAATACGCGCTCAACGTCACTTATCGCTACGACCGCGGCGAGCCGCGCGCCGCGCTGAAAAAGGCCGCGGCGCTGCACGAGCAGGGTCTGCCGGCGGGCGATTGCGTCGACTGCCTGCAATGCGTCCATGTCTGCCCGACCGGCGTGGATATCCGCCAGGGTCCCAATCTCGGCTGCATCCAATGCGGATTATGCATCGACGCCTGCGATGCGGTGATGGCCAAGATCGGCCGAGCGACGCGGCTGATTGCTTACGATACCGACATCAACATCAAGCGGCGGGAGCAAGGCAAGCCGGCCGTCTACAACTTGTTGCGGAGCCGCACGCTGCTCTATGCCGTCCTCATCGTGCTGGTCGGTGCCGTGATGACCTATACGCTCGCCACGCGCCGCAACGACGGCATCGACGTCATTCACGACCGCAATCCGCTGTTCGTGCGGTTGTCCGACGGCGCGTTGCGCAACGGTTACACGATCCGCATCCTCAATAAAACGCTGTCGGCGCAGAGCTATGTCCTCAAAGTCGGCGGCCTGCCTGAGGCCGACGTCGAAGTGATCGGCAGCGAAGGCAATGCCGGCGGCAGTCCGCTGATCTATGTCGGTCCGGATCAGTCGCGCGAAATGCGCGTGTTGGTGACGACCCATCAAAGGCTCGGGACGGCGGCGTCGATCCCGCTCACCTTCAGCGTCACGCCTTCGGCAGGCGGCACGACAGCCAATGCCGCGGATCATTTCCTCGGACCGTGAGGCAGCGCCATGTCGCAACAGAATTTGACGGATGCACCCCGCGACAACGGACGGCGATGGACCGGCCGGACCATACTGCTCTCGTTGCTTGCTTTTTTCGGCGTGATCTTCGCGGTGAACGGCGTGATGATCTATGAGGCGCTGTCGACATTGAGCGGCGTCGACACCGACAGCGCCTATCAGGCCGGCCTGATGTACGAGCACGAGGTCGCCCAGGCCGAGAAGCAGGACGCGCGGCGCTGGCAGGTCGACGCCGAGCTGACGCCGGTGTCGGCCGGCGAACGGCTCGATCTCAGCGCCCGCGACGCCACCGGCCGGCCGCTCGGCGGCATGCAGGCGATAGCCACGTTCGAACGCCCGACCGATCGGCGCCGCGATCGCGATGTGGTGCTGGTCGAGGACGGGGGCGGCCGCTTCCACGGCAACGCCGCAGTCGGGGCCGGCCAATGGGATCTCGTCATCGTGCTGAGCCGGCACGGCGAGCAGATGTTCCGCTCGAAGAACCGCATCTTCCTGAAATAGACGCCGCGAGCGCCGCCGATGGTCGAAACGCTTGATCTCTCCAGGTTCGTCGAGCGTGGCGACGCCGGCACGGCGCATATGACGCTCGCCGTCGACGGCGTCGGTTGCGCCGGCTGCATCCGCAAAATCGAGGGCGGGCTGACCAAGCTGCCGGGAGTGATCGACGCGCGCTTGAACTTCACCCAGCGCCGGCTGGCGGTCGATTGGCGCGACAATGAGATCGGCGCCGCAGAAATCATCCAGGCGCTCGAACGGATCGGCTACCAGGCTCATCCGTTCGCGCCCGAGCGCGTCGAAGCCGATGATGCGCGTCAGGCCAAGCGGCTGTTGCGTTGTCTCGCGGTGGCCGGCTTCGCCGCGATGAACGTGATGCTGCTGTCGATCTCGGTGTGGTCCGGCAATGTGTCGGACATGACGCTGGTGACCCGCGATCTGTTTCACTGGCTGTCGGCGCTGATCGTGCTGCCGGCCGCGGCCTATGCCGGCCAGCCGTTCTATCAGAGCGCCTGGCGCGCGCTGCGCAATCGCCAGCTCAACATGGACGTGCCGATCACCGTCGGCGTCACGCTGGCGCTGGCGCTGTCGCTCTACGAGACCATCGTTCACGCCGCTGAGGTCTATTTCGACTCCGCGATCATGCTGTTGTTCTTTCTGCTCTGCGGCCGCTACCTAGATCTGGCGATGCGGCGCAAGACCAAACTCTTCGCCGGCAATCTCGCGTCGCTCAAAGGCGAATTCGCGCATCGGCTCGAGGCCAATGGCGAACTGACCCGGCTGCCGGTTGCGGCGCTCAACCCCGGCGATCGCGTGCTGGTTCGGCCGGGCGAACGCGTACCGGCCGACGGCGCCGTGCTCGACGGCGCATCCGCGATCGACGACAGCCTGGTCAGCGGCGAAACGCTGCCGCGCCCGGTCGCTCCCGGCACCACGGTCTATGCCGGCAGCGTCAATGGGCCGGGCGCGCTGACGATCAAGGTCGTGGCGGCCGGCGGCGCCACTTTGGTCGACGAGGTGGAGCGGCTCCTCGACAAGGCGACCGAAGCGAAGTCGCGTAGCGTTCGGCTTGCCGATCGCGCGGCGCGGCTCTATGCGCCCGTGGTTCACACCGCGGCCGCCCTCACCTGCATCGGCTGGCTGATTGCCGGCGCCTCGATTCATGACGCCATCGTCGCCGCCATTGCCGTACTTATTATCACCTGCCCATGCGCCATCGCGCTGGCCATTCCCGCCGTGCAGGTGGTCGCCGCCGGCCAACTGTTCCGCTCCGGCATGATTCTCAACAGCGGCGACGCCATCGAGCGTATCGCCGAAACCGACACCATCGTGTTCGACAAGACCGGCACCCTGACGCTTCCCGATCCGGCGGTCGATGACGCCGCGATCGACCCGGACCTCTTGGAGCGAGCGGCGCGCCTCGCGCTGTCCAGTCGTCATCCGCTGGCGGCGGCGCTGATGCGGCGCGCCGCCAGGCGCGTTCCTTATCCCGGCGCGGTCGAGGAGCCGGGACGGGGCGTCCGCGCCATGATCGACGGTGTCGAAGCCCGGCTCGGCAGCGCGGTATTTTGCGGACTGAGCGAGGCAGACGCACCAGCCGGCAGCGATGGCGCTGCCTCACGCATTGCGTTCAGCCATGGCGGACGCAGTGCGGTGATTCCGATCCGGCAGATGCTGCGGCCCGATGCCGTCGCGGTGCTGCAAGCGTTGTCGGCGCGGGGTTTCGAGCTGATGATCCTCTCCGGCGACCGGCCACAAGCGGTGGCCCCGATCGCGGAACGGCTCGGCGTCCGGCAATGGCTCGCCGCCGTGACGCCGGCGAAAAAAATCGCCGTCATCGAAGAATTGAAGGCGCAAGGCCGCCGCGTGCTGATGGTCGGCGACGGGCTGAACGATGCGCCGGCGCTGGCCGCGGCGCATGCATCGCTGTCGCCGATCACCGCCGCGCATCTCACTCAGGCGCATGCCGACGCCTTGTTCCTCGGCGAGCGCCTGGCGCCCGTGCTTTATGCCGTGACCCTGGCGCGCCGCGCACGCACGATCATGCGGCAGAATCTGGCGCTTGCGGTGATCTACAATGCGCTTGCCGTTCCGATCGCGATGGCCGGTCTGGTGACGCCGTTGATCGCCGCGGTGGCGATGTCGGGCTCGTCGATCCTGGTGACGCTGAATGCTTTGCGCGCGCGGCTGGCGGCGCCGGGCGAGGACGTCGCGCCGTCCCGATCGGGCGAAGATGCCGCTGTCGCGGCTGCGGACATGGCCGGGCCGCCGGTTTCGCCCGCGGCACGGCCCGCCTTTGCCGGCCATGATAGTACGGAGCTGGTGTCGTGAACGTCCTCATCTACCTGGTGCCGCTGGCGCTGTTGCTCGGTCTTACCGGGCTTGGCGGATTCATGTGGACGCTCAAGAGCGGGCAATACGACGATCTCGACGGCGCTGCGCTTCGCATCCTGCCCGACGACGATATCGCGCCGTGACGGCGCACCGGGCGTGGCGCTATTGCGCCTTCGCGGCCGGCACGGCCGTATAGGTTGCCTTCTGGTCGACCTTGCAGATGGTCTTGACGGCGTTGCCGCGCAGACGCGCCAGGACGCGTGACGGGTCGTTCTGCTGCTCGGCGGCGCCGCCATCGATTTCGATGAGCGTCTGTCCGCTGGCGTGAACCAGAAACGCATTCGAGCCGCGGCAATTGGTCATGGCCGCCTCCGCCGCAACAAGCGCCGTGTTGCGCGGCGACTTCTCAATGTCGTGTCCGCGCAGCAGCGCCACGCCCGCGGCGTGGCAGCCGGCGCCGGCGCTGCTTTCGTAAGCGAAGTAACCGACGGTGACGGGCGCGGCGGCGGGATCGAGCTTGAGCGTGACGTAACGCGTAATCGACGGACTGAACGGTCCCGGCAGATCGAGCGTATCGGCGTCCCGGACGATGATCGTCTTGGCGAGCTTCTGCGTCGGCAATTTTCCAAAACGCTTTCCCGCCAAGGCTTGCCTGCACAAGGCCGGCGCGTGATTTTCGCCGAGCACGGGCGCATAATGCCGTTTGAAGGTGCAGAGTTCGCCGACATTGGGTTTGACGACGTCGTAAGGCCCGCCGTCCCCTTCGTAGACGACGTAGTAGACGCCTTTGAACTGGAAGATGCGCGGGATCGTTTCCAGCACCATGTCCTGGCCGATCGAGCCGTAGAAATTCACTTCGCTGTTTGCCGCCGCTTCCTGTTCGGCTGGCGATAACGGCCTGGTGCTGGCGACGATCGAACGCACATGGGCGGTGCCTTGCTCGACAATGTAGACATGGCGCAGCGTGCCGTCGCCGGCGATATCGACCGGCTCGGGATAACCCCAGACTTTGTCTTGATCGCCGCGATTATAAGCCGACGCGATGAAGGAGCAGAGGGCCGCGGCGGCGGCGCTGCTTTGCGCGGCGGCCGGCAGCGATGAAAAGCGCACTGCGCCGCAGAGCGCAAAGCAGATCGCAAGGCAGATCGTGAGGAAGCGCGCTTTCATCCGGGATCGCGGCTGACCATGCAATCGGCAAAGGGCGATTATGAGTGTCGCGACTATACCGGCAGGTTCACCACCGCCAGCGATGGGTCCTGCGGATCGGACGCGATGTGAAAGCCGAGCTTGCGGCACATTTCCAGCATGGTGACGTTCTCGCGCAAGACTTGGCCGTGAACGGTGCTCAATCCTTCGGCGCGCGCATATTCGATGATCAGCTCCATCAACAGCCAGCCGAGCCCGTGGCCCTTCAGATCGGAGCGGATCAGGATGGCGTATTCCGCGCTCTCGAAAGTGGGATCGGCGTGAATGCGCACCACGCCGAGCATTTGCCCGGTCGCCTCGTCGATGGCGATAAAGGCCATGGCGCGGTCGTAGTCGATCTGCGTGAATCGGGCGATGAAGGCGTGGCTGAATTCCTTCACCGGGGCAAAAAAGCGCAGCCGTAAATCCTGCTGCGTGACCGCGGCGAAGAACGGTGGATACAAAGCTTCGTCCTCCGGCCGGACCGGCCGGACCAGGAGTTCATGCCGTCCGGCAGAACGAGGTGTCGCTCCCAGGCCTTGGGATAGGGCCGGATGGCGAAACGCGCCGACGGTCCGCGGCGCTGCGGCTTGGCCGGCGCCAGCGCGACGCGGGCATCGACGGCGATGACGCCGGTCTCGTCGGCCAGTACCGGATTGAGATCGATCTCGCGGATCTCGGAAAAATCCGCCGCCAGCTGCGACAGCTTGACCAAGAGGAGCGCGATGGCTCGTTCGTCGGCGGCCGGCACGTTGCGATAGGCCTTGAGAATGCGCGACACCCTGGTCCGGGCGATCAGGTTGCGCGCCAATGTCAGGTCGAGCGGCGGCAGCGCCAGCGCCTTGTCGTCGATCACCTCGACCGCGGTGCCGCCCTGACCGAACACGATGACCGGGCCGAAGGTCGGGTCGTCAGCCAGGCCGACAATCAGCTCGCGCGCCTTCGGCCGCACGATCATGGGAAACACCGTGATGCCGTCGATCCGCGCATCGGGCTTTGCCGCCCGCGCCCGGCTCAGGATATCGGTCGCCGCCGCACGCACGTCTTGCTCGGTGATGAGACCGAGGCGGACGCCGCCGACTTCCGACTTGTGCACGATGTCGGGCGATTAAATTTTCAGGACCACCGCATTGCCGGCGGCCAGATGCGGTTTCGCCGCCTTAACGGCTGCCTCGGCATTGCGCGCCAGCACAGCCGGCGTAATGGCAATGCCATAGGCCGCAAACAGTTTTGCGGTCTCGACCGGATCGAGCCAGCTGCGCTTCTCGGCGAGCACGGTCTCGATAATCGAACGCACCTTTTGCGTTTCCGGCGCAAAATCCTGCGGCAGGCTCGGCGGCGTCGCCATCAGCTGCTCGCGCGATTGCCGGTAGCGGACCAGATGCATGAAACCGCCGACCGCGTCGGATTCGGTGGCGTAGCTCGGAAAGCCGGCGGCATCGAAGGCTTCCGCCGCCGGATCGCCGCCGCCGATCCATACCGCGAAAACCGGCTTCGCCGGGCTGCGCGCCTTGCGGTGGCGCTCGGCCACCGCGATGACCGATTTCGCCGCCGCGATCGGCGAGGCAAGCGCCGTCGGCACGTTCATGACCAGCACGGCATCGTTGGCGTCGTCGTCGAGCAAACATTGCAGCGCCGCTGCATAACGCTCTTCGTCCGCGTCGCCGGCGATGTCGATCGGATTGCCGCGCGACCAGATCGGCGGCAGCGCGGCGTCGAGCTTTTGCATCGCGCCGGGCGAGATGTCGGCAAGCTCGCCGCCGAAATCGGCGAGACGATCCACCGCCAAAACGCCGACGCCGCCGCCATTGGTCAATATCGCAAGCCGCTGGCCGGCGAGATTCGTCAAATGACCGAGCGTCTCCGCGGCGGCAAATAATTCGTCGAGATCGAGCACGCGCAGCAGCCCGGCGCGGCGGAACGCGGCGTCATAGACCGCGTCCGAGCCGGCGAGCGCCCCGGTATGCGTCATCGCCGCTTTGGCGCCCTGGGCATGACGTCCGGTCTTGATGACAAGAACCGGCTTGGCCCGCGCCGCGGCGCGCGCCGCCGACATGAATTTGCGCGCGTCCTTGACCGATTCGACGTAGAGCAAGATCGCCCGCGTCGCCCGGTCCATGGCGAAATAATCGAGCAGATCGGCGAAATCCACGTCGACGCTGTCGCCGATCGAGACGACGGCGGAAAAGCCAATGCCGCGCACCGATGCCCATTCCACCAGGCCGGTGGCGATGGCGCCGGACTGCGAGATAAGCGCAAGGTCGCCCGGGCGCGGCATCGAGGCGGCGAAGCTGGCATTGAGCTTGACGCCGGGAACCAGCATGCCCAGGCAATTCGGCCCGATGAGCCGCAGCCCGGCGGCGCGCGCGGCCCGCACGCTCGCTTCCGCGAGCGAGCCGGCGCCGTGGCCGAGACCCGAAGTGAGGATGATGGCCGCCGCCGTGCCCTTGGCGGCTGCTGCAGCGATGGTGGATGGCACCGCCGGCGGCGGCACGCCGATCACCGCGAGATCCGGCGTGCTCGGCAGGCCGGCATAGGACTTGACCGCGCGAATGTTTTCGATGGCCTCGTAATGCGGATTGACCAGTTGAATGTCGCCGGCGAAGCCGCCGTCGCGCAGATTCCTCAAAACCGCGTGGCCGGGCGACTTTTCCCGCGGACTGGCGCCGACGACAACCACGGATCGCGGCGCGAATGCTTTATCGAGTTCGATAGATCGACATCTTGAGCCCGAACTCTCCGGCAGCCCCGTTATGATCTAGTCGGCGTCATCGACGGATTTAAGACGCCAATGCCCGGCACTGTTGCCGGGCATTGCGATATCGATGGCTGCCGAGGCAACCGCTCAGCCGACCAGCGGCCGCAGCGCCGGATATTGCTCGACCATGTGCATGCGTTCCAACAGGCCGTCGAGACCGAAGACGTGCCCGGCCCGTTTCATGATCAGGTAGACGAGCACGCCGGAATAAATGATGTGATAGTCGACCAGATAGTTGTTGACGTTCTCGATGAACGGGAAGTCCATGTGCGCGGTCCAGTACATCAGCAGCAGCATGATCGCGAACGGCGCGCTGACGCGCACCAGGAGGCCGGAGATCAGCGACAGACCGATCAGGAGATGTCCGTATTCGACGAGAAAAGTCAGCGTCGGAACGATCGCCGGGTTCGTCAACGGCGCATAAACGCTGTGAAACGTTTTCACATGGCTGAGAAATCCGATGACAAACTTGTCATCGCCGAAATGGTGGATTGCGGCCCACAAAAAGGTCCAGCCCAAGCACAATCGAAAAAATACGATGAGCACTTGCTCCGTGTTCGAATGAGAATTTTCCTGCGACATCGACTTTCTCCCTGATGAAAGGTGTTGGGCGCGAGCTTCAGTTGGCCGCGTAAATATACGGTTGCCGATTCAAGCCGGCGTTGATGCAGATCAATATCGCGACGACGGAGCCGACTAGGAAAACGAGTAGAGAAAGTTGTTTTATGCAGCGACGAGGTGCGGTCATGGCGTCCGATCTCAGGCACACAGTTATCTCCGACGGCCTCGTCGCGGGGGTGGCCGGCGGCTTGGCCGAAGTCGGATGGGTAACGCTTTACGGGGCGATGTCTGGCGGCGATCCCGCGGTGGTGGCCCGCGGCGTCACCACGGCAGTCGGCGTAAATGCGCTGTTGCCGGATTCGCCCGTCGTTCTCGGCGTCGCCGTTCACATGACGCTTGCCGCGATGCTCGGCGTGGTGCTGTCGGTCCTATGGACGGCGTTGCGCAGCCTGCGGCCGAGCCTGCACAGCCCGTATCCGGTCATGCTCGCCGCGCTCGCGGGCGTGTGGGCAACGAATTTTCTTGTCGTGCTGCCGCTTGTCTGCCCGGCGTTCGCGCACTTGGTCCCTTATGCGGTCAGTCTGACGTCGAAGCTTTTGTTCGGCGTGGCCGCGGCGTCGGTTTTTCAAGCGCAAACGGCGCTCGATCCCGTGGCGATCCGCATTCGGATAAAATGATACGGACGAGCGCCGCCGGGGTTCGGCGGCCGCTTTCGTTTCCTTATTTCTGTCCCGCTTTCAGCTTGAGCAGCGCATCGGCATTGCCGTGGTTGAGCTTGACCATGTCTGCCGGGGCCAGGGCGACATTGTTGAGGAATTTTCGTCCCGCGGCATTGGGCGCAAACGGATAGTCGACCGAGAACAGGATGCGGTCGATGCCGAAGGTCTGCAGTGCGGCGATGAACGGCGGCTGGTCGAAAATCCCGCTGGTGGTGAGCCAGACCTGATCGTGAATCGCGCGGGTGATCGGCCGCTGCAGATGCGCGATGTCGTGCGCAAAGACCTGATCGATGCGCGCCATCATCATCGGCAGCATCTCGCCCATATGGCCGACGATGAGTTTGAGACGCCGATGCTTGTCGAGCGTTCCGGCCACGACCATGCGCAAGAGATGCACGGCGGTCTCCGAGTGCCAGCCCCAGCCTGCGGTTTCCAGCACGCGGGCAGCGCCCTCGGGGAGCGCGGAGAAATAGGCCTGGCGTATCGGCTCCGGCGGAATGTGGGGATGAATATAAATCGGCACGTCGAGCTCGACCGCGGCGGCAAGGAGCCCGTCGTAGCGCGGATCGTCGAGGAAGCGGCCTTCGGTGGTGCCGTTGACCATCGCCCCGACAAAGCCGAGCTGTTTCACCGCGCGCTGCAATTCGACCGGAATGGCGTCCGGACTTTGCATCGGCAGGTTGGCAAAGCCGGCGAAGCGGTCGGGATGACTGGCAATCGCCTTGGCCAAATGATCGTTGGTCTCGCGCGCCATCGTCACGCCGTCGGGGCCGGGGACGAGGTCGGCGCCCGGGCCGGCGACCGAGAGCACCTGCACCGCGATACCGGCGTCATCCATCGATTTCAGGCGCTTCTCGCCGATCTCGGGCAGGAGCTCCATCGGGTTGACCGCGCCGGGCGTGATATTTCGCGGCCGGAAGCCGCGGGCGCTGACGACTTTCGGGTCGATGCGCTTGGCCAGCGCCGGGACCGTGAAGTGCTCCTCGATGGCGACGGTACGCATGGGCGAATTCCTCTAATTCATTCGGACGAGCGTTGTTGCATTGCTGCCGCCGTCTCGCAAGCGCCGCCGCAAGGCGGCAAATGCGGCGGCGCCGTGTTATGCTCAAGCTATGGCATGTCATTTCCGTCGGCGCCGGCCATGATCCGCGCCGCGATCGTCGGACTGGGCCGCTGGGGCCGCTCGCTGGTCAACGCCGTCGCCGGAAACAGCGACGATATCCGGTTCGTGCGCGCCACAACGCGCACGCGCGCCGGCGCGGAGGAATTTTGCCGCGAGCGGCAGGTCGCGCTGGCCGACGGCTATGAGGAGATTCTGCAAGCGCCGGATGTCGATGCCGTGGTGTTGGCGACGCCGCACAGTCAGCACGAGGCGCAGGCGCTGGCCGCGATTGCGGCGAACAAGCATGTCTTTGTCGAGAAGCCGCTGACGCTCGATCTTGCGAGCGCGCGCGCCGTCGCCGACGCTGCCGCAAAGGCCGGGCTGGTGATCGCCGTCGGCTTCGCCCGGCGCTTTCATCCGAGCATCGCCGAGCTGCGCGCCCGCTCCCGCAACGGCCGGCTCGGCGACGTGGTCGCCATGGTCGCCCAGCACACCACCTCGACGGTGCAGTTCATTGCGCCGGACAATTGGCGCGCATCGGCTGAGGAAGCGCCCGGCGGCGCCTTCACCGCGGTCGGCGTGCATGCGCTCGACCATATGATCGAGTTCGCCGGCCGCGTGCGCGACGTGCGCGCGATCACCGCGCGCAATTATGCCGGGCCCGCGGACGATACCACGACGGTCATGCTGCGGTTCGACACTGGCGCAACCGGGCTGATCTTTTGTTCGGTCGCGACCGCCACCAATTTCGAGCTGACGACCTACGGCACCAGGGGCCTCATCGAGATCTCACGCACCGACCTGTCGCGCTTTCGTTTCGCGCCGACCGCGACCGTGGCGCCGGCCGGAGCGGTGCCGGCGCCGCCGGACGAAATTGTGCAATTTTCAGGCTTCGACACGTTGCACGCCGAAATGACCGCCTTTGCCCGCGCCATCCGCGACGGCGCGCCTTACCCCGTGCCGCTCGCCGACGTGCTGCACGGTATGGCGGTGTTCGACGCCATCGTTGCATCCTCGCAACGCGGCGAAATCGTTGCCGTCCGCAACTGATTTTCCGCCGGGCGCCGCCCAAAAATCTTGCTTTCTATTTTCTTAAAGCCTGTCAGTGCGGTGTCATAATCGGCGCGGTCCGGTCTTGCGAAGCCGCGGCGTTGCGGCTAAATAGGTCGCGATCGAGTTTTCGGCCGAATGACTTGGCCTTGCAGCGACAGACAAGCGCGCCTGACTGACGATCTTTCACCAAAATCTCGAGCTAACCGAGCCGGGCACAATCGCGCGGCTCACATCGACATGTCTATGAGGAGAGACCCGTGAACAACGGTACCGTGAAGTGGTTCAACGCGCAGAAGGGTTATGGATTCATTCAACCCGAAGGCGGTGGCAAGGACGTGTTCGTCCATATCAGCGCCGTCGAGCGCGCCGGTCTTCGCGAGTTGAGGGAAGGCCAACGCGTTTCCTTCGAAGTCGTGACGGACCGCAAGACCGGCAAGTCGGCCGCTGAAAATCTGAAGACGCTGTAAGTCGCGCAGCATGATCGGGAAAAGTGGATACCGGTTTTCCGAAACGATCATGCTGCAACATTAAGAAAAGCCTGGGCCATGATCGCAATGATCATGGCCTCGGCGCTGCCGCCACCGGCGGCGCCTCGCCATCGCAGCCCGGATGGCGCAAACAAATCCGGGACCGGCAGAAAGCGCAATCCCGGATTGCCGAGCGCAGTCCGGGCTACATCATAGTCTGCACAATCAAAACCACATTGAGACCCAGCACCAGCGCGGTGGCGACCGCGGCGGCGGCACCCGTGAGTGCGCTATTGGCGAACGGCCCCATGATGTCGCGCCTGCTGGTGAAGATGATGAGTGAAATCATCGGCAGCGGCAGCGCCAGGCTCAATACCACCTGACTGAAGACCAGCGCATCGGTCGCATTGGCGCCGAATGCGACGACGACGAAGGCCGGAACCATGGTGACGAGCCGGCGCAGCCAGATCGGAATCCGGAAGCCGACGAAGCCCTGCATGATCATCTGCCCGGCCATGGTGCCGACGGTCGACGACGAGATGCCCGAGGCGATCAGCGAAACCAGAAAGACGCCGGCGGCCGCCGCGCCAAGGAGCGGGGTGAGCGTGTGATAGGCAGTCTGGATTTCCGCCACCTCGGGATGGCCGGCGTGGAACGCGCCCGACGCCATCATCACCATCGCCATGTTGACGAGGCCGGCGACCGAGAGCGCGATGACGACTTCGCGGTTGGAGAAGCGCACGACCATGCGCCGGTCGTTGTCGTTGTCGACCGGCACCCGCGCCTGGGTCAGGCCGGAATGCAGATAGATGGCATGCGGCATCACGGTGGCGCCGATGATGCCGACCGAAAGGAAGAGCGCTCCGGCGTCGGCAAGCTGCGGCGTCACGGTATGGAACAGCGCCGACGGCCAGTCCACCGGCGCGATGAACATTTCGATCACGTAGCAAAGGCAGATGACGCCGACGATCGAGCCGATGATGAGCTCGAGCGGCCGGAACCCGTATTGTTCGCACATCAACAGGCCGTAGGTGACGATCGCGGTGACGCCCATTCCGGCAAACAGCGGCAGGTGAAGGAGCAGCGACAGGCCGATGGCGCCGCCGAGGAACTCGGCGAGATCGGTCGCCATGGCGGCGACTTCGCTGACGCCCCACATCGGCCACACCACCGCGCGCGGAAAGTGATCCCGGCACAGTTCCGCGAGATTCCTCCCGGTGACGATGCCAAGCTTGGCCGAGAGCCCCTGGAACAGCATGGCGATGACATTGGCCAATAGCACCACCCAAAGCAGCCCGTAGCCGTATCTGGCGCCGGCCTGGATGTTGGTAGCGAAATTTCCCGGGTCCATATAGGCGATCGAGGCGATCACGGCCGGGCCGGCAAAGGCCAGCGCGGTGCGCAGCCCGCCGTGTTGGCCGGCCAGGACCGCGCGCGCGGTGGCGACGGTCCGCTCGGTCAGCGAGGCGCCGCGCTCGATCGTTTCACTCATCGCCGGAATCGTCATCGGCGGCGCCTATAGCAAGCACACCAAAATGTAGCATTGGGTACAGTATAGGCATCGTTGCTTTATAGTCAACGGCTATAATATGTAGCTAGAGCTACACTTTGACACCGCGATTAGAATGTGGTCTGCCGCTGGCCGAGGATGGCCCGGCACGGGCGGACTGGATTGCACATCGGATCGCAAAATGGGCAAGCTTCCCGCGGAAGGCACCCAAGCGCGCCGTTTCGGCAAGACGCGAACGGCGCAATCGACCGCATTGCTCGAAGACTATGCCGAGCTGATTGCGGATCTGCTTGAAGGCGAGGGCGAGGCGCGGCCTACCGATATCGCCCGCCGGCTCGGGGTCTCGCACGCCACCGCGATCAAGACCATCGCGCGGCTCAAGCGCGCCGGCCTGGCGACGGCGCGGCCCTATCGCGGGGTATTTCTGACCGAGAAGGGCCACGAGCTGGCCGATCGGGTGCGGGTGCGCCACCGCCTCGTCGTCGACGTGTTGCGCGCGCTCGGCGTGGCGAGCGAAGCGGCGGAGGCCGACGCCGAGGGCATCGAGCACTACGTCTCGGAGACCACGCTCAAAGCCTTCGCGCAGTTTCTGAAGGCGAGGGGGTGAGGCCTGGTCGTGCGCTCACTCCCGCGCCGGCGGGAGTCTTTATTTTTTGCAAGGAAGAGCTGGATTCCCGCTTACGCGGGAAGGAGCGGCAGGGATTCACGCCACCTGCTCGGTCAGCGCATCGACAATGCCGTCGACGACCTCCTCGACCATCTCCTTGTCGTCGCCCTCGCCCATGATGCGAATGACCGGCTCGGTGCCGGACGGCCGCACCACCAGCCGGCCGTGGCCATTGAGGCGGTGCTCTGCGTCGGCGATCGCCGAGCGCACCTTGTCATGTTCGAGGGGTTTGCCGCTGCGATAGCGCACATTGCGCAAAATCTGCGGCAGCGGCTCGAAGCGGTGGCAGACCTGCGATACCGGCTTGTCCTTCTTCTTCACGACCGCGAGCAATTGCAGGGCGGCGATGAAGCCGTCGCCGGTCGTGGTGTAGTTCGACAAGATGATGTGGCCGGACTGCTCGCCGCCGACGTTATAGCCGTGCTCGCGCATCTGCTCGAGCACGTAGCGGTCGCCGACCGGCGTGCGGATCAGCGAGAGCTTGAGCGATTGCAGATAGCGCTCCAGCCCGAGATTGGACATCACCGTGGCGACGATGCCCGGCTTGGTCAAAAGGTGATCGGCCGCCCAGCTTTCGGCGATCACCGCAAGCAGCTGATCGCCGTCGATCAGGTGGCCCTGCTCGTCGGCGATGACGACACGGTCGGCATCGCCATCAAGCGCGATGCCGATGTCGGCGCGCATCTCGCGGACCTTGCGGCACAGCGCGTCGGGCGAGGTCGAGCCGCATTCGCGATTGATGTTGAAGCCGTCCGGATCGACGCCGATGGCGATGACGTCGGCGCCGAGCTCCCAGAGCGCGTCGGGCGCCACCCGATAGGCGGCGCCATTGGCGCAATCGATGACGACGCGCAAGCCGTCGAGCGAGAGGTTGCGCGGCATCGTGCGCTTGGCGAATTCGATATAGCGGTCGTGGACGCCGTCGATGCGCTTGGCGCGGCCGAGCTCGGCGCTCTTGGCCAGCCGCTTGGTCATGTCGGCGTCGACCAGCGCTTCGATCTTGTGCTCGACCTCGTCGGAGAGCTTGTAGCCGTCCGGGCCGAACAGCTTGATGCCGTTGTCGTCGAACGGATTGTGCGAGGCCGAAATCATGACGCCGAGGTCGGCGCGCATGGAGCGGGTCAGCATGGCGACCGCGGGCGTCGGCATCGGGCCCAGCAGCAGCACGTCCATGCCGACCGAGGTGAAGCCGGCGACCAGCGCGGTCTCGATCATGTAGCCGGACAGCCGCGTGTCCTTGCCGATGACCACGCGATGGCGATGCTCGCCGCGGCGGAACACGACGCCGGCCGACTGGCCCACTTTGAGCGCCAATTCCGGCGTGATCACGCCATTGGCGCGGCCGCGAATGCCATCGGTACCGAAATATTTGCGAACCATGATAACGGGCCCCACCGCCTGCCGCCTCGGGGGGCGATAGTAACCCGTTCCGGGCCCAGGCCGCTTCAAAATATATTGGGTAATCTTACCATCTTGTGCAATGAGGCGTTCAGGATAAGTACCGGCCGAATCAATGGGCTATCGGCGGATGCCGAGTGGCCGCATGGAACATTTTCACGGCTTCTTCGCTTCGTTCTTATCGTAGGGGCTGCTCGGCGGCTGGGTGACGGAGACCGGGTCTGACCCCGGAAAAGTTTCCTCCAGCCCGCGCTCCAGCGCGTCATCGAGCCGCTCGCGCCGCCGGTCTTGTTCGCGCCGCTTATTGTCCCCGCTACCGGCACCCGGCCGCGGCGGACGGTTCTTGTCCCATTCGTCCATGATGTCAGCTTCCCGCTCGTTTCGAGGCTGGCGGGACCTGCCCGCCACGAAAAACAACGGTTTAGGCGAGCCGCCGTTCCTTACGCCTCAAGCGCGGATAGACTCGCGCTTTATGCTATCAACAAGCGGAATTAAGAGCCGGGAACCGCTCATGAAAACCATGACCTGCATCGAGGATTTGCGGCAGATCTATCACCGCAAGGTCCCGCGTGCCTTCGTCGATTATTGCGAGTCCGGGTCCTATGCCGAGGCGACACTGCGCGCCAACCGCGCCGATCTCGAACGGATCAAGCTCCGCCAGCGCATTCTGTTCGACGTCAGTCGGCGCAGCACCGCGACGACGATCCTCGGCGAGCCCGCCGCGCTGCCGCTCGTTCTGGCGCCGGTCGGCTTGACCGGCATGCAGCGCGGCGACGGCGAGATTTTGGCCTGCCGCGCCGCGCAGGCGGCCGGAATTCCGTTTACGCTGTCGACGATGTCGATCTGCTCGATCGAGGATGTGGCGGCCGACGTCGACAAGCCGTTCTGGTTTCAGCTCTATGTCATGAAGGACCGCGGCTATATCCGTTCGCTGATCGAGCGCGCCGCCGCGGCCGGATGCAGCGCACTGGTTCTCACGGTCGATCTTCAGGTCATCGGCCAGCGCCATCGCGACATCAAGAACGGCATGAGCGTCCCCCCGGAAATCCGCCTCAGCAATCTCCTCGACGTCGCCACCAAGCCGGCCTGGGCGCTCGGCATTTTGCAAGGCAAACGCAAGACCTTCGGCAATATCGCCGGCCACTATCCCGGCATGAGCAACGTCACGGTGCTGTCGAAGTGGATCGCCGAGCAGTTCGATCCGAGCTTGAGCTGGAAAGATGTCGAGTGGATCAAGAGCCTGTGGCCCGGCAAGCTCGTCCTCAAGGGCATTCTCGATCCGGAGGACGCGCGCATCGCCGCCAAGACCGGCGCGGCGGCGCTTGTGGTGTCCAATCACGGCGGCCGCCAGCTCGACGGCGCGCCGTCCTCGATCTCCGTTCTGCCGGCGATCGCCGACGCCGTCGGCTCCGAGATCGAGGTGATGTTCGACGGCGGCATCCGATCCGGCCAGGACATTCTGCGCGCGCTCGCGCTCGGCGCGCGCTCATGCATGAGCGGCCGCGCTTACGTCTACGGCCTCGGCGCCGCCGGGGAGGCCGGGGTGGCCCGCGCCATCGAGATCATGCGCAACGAACTCGACATCAGCATGGCCCTGACCGGCCTCAATGCCATTGCCGGGATCGACCGCCGTGTGATTGCCCAAATGTGAGTTCCTTATGCGACCGGACGGCATTTACCGGTCGTCAACCGTGTTCACTCACCGGGCGTCAACCTTATGAACCTATGAAAACGCAAGAGCCTGATAGGGCATCGAACCAATTTGGGACTGGTGCGTTCTAAGCGGTGGGGCGGGGGAATTTCTTGCGTAGCGTCCTCGCCGCGATGCGACCGAAATGCGGTCGGCAAAAGGAGGAGAGCATGCGTAAGATTCTTATGGCAGCGGCAATCGTGGCCATGACCGCCACGCTGGCGGCGCCCAGCGCCCATGCCGACATGGTCGGCGCCGCGGCCGGTGCCGGCACCGGTCTCCTGGTCGCCGGTCCGCCCGGCGCCGTGGTCGGCGGCGTGATCGGCGCGGTCTGGGGTAAGCCGTTCTGGGGCCCGTCGATCAGCAGGGGCCATTGCTGGACCGACAACAATTTCCACCGCCACTGCAGCCGGCATTGGCATTAGGGCATGATCCCGAAAAGCGGCTACCGGCTTTCGGAAAAGATCATGCTCGATCAAAAAGCCAGAGCCCGGTTTTGATTTCATCAAAACCGCTTAGGCTCTAAGGACATCAGGGCGGGGCGGCGCCGTCGCGCCCGACATTGATGCGGCCGACGCCGAAGCTGCCGTCGGGCTGTTTGGTCGCCGCGATCACCGTGAAAGCGGCGCCCGGCTTGATGGCGCCTAAGTCCGCGATCTCGTAGCGCACCACCGGCACATTCGCCGGTACGATGATCTTCTGCACGCCGCCCTTGTATTTGACGGTGAGCACCGGGCCGGTCACGCCGGTGACGGTGGCGCCGACGGTGCCGTTGGTCATGGTACTGGTCGGGCCATGGGTCCAGGGGTGGAAACCTTCGCCGGTGCCGCGCATCGATTCGGCGAAGATGTGCACCTCAATCGCTTTTTGGGTGCCGTCGGGCTGCGGCATGGCTCCGCTGCCGACGAAGTCGCCCGGCTTGATGTCGGCGAGCGACGCCTTGACCACCGCGACCACCATGACCTTGTCGGCGAGGTCGAGCTTGAGCGCGGCGCCCTTGTCCGACTTGGCTGTGACGGTGTGACCGTCGATCGTCTCGATGGTGCCGCGCAGCCGAACGGTTTGCGGCTGCTGCGCCAGCGCCGGCAAGGCGGAGAGTGCGGCAATGGCGGCCATGGCCGTCATGGTCGTCATGGCCGCCAGCAAGCTTTTTCCGGTCATGGCTTTCCTCGGCCTTGCTTCGGCCGCCGCCGGTCCGCCCGCGCGCCGCGCCGATGAAACTTCACATCGGCGGCGCGACGCCGTCGCGCCCGACATTGATGGCCGGCGCCTCGAACGTGCCGTCCGGCATTTTCTTGGCGGCGACGATGAAAATCTTCGCCCCGGGTTTCAGGTCGGACATAGCGCCCGGAACGAATTTGACGACGGGGGTGTCCGGCGGAACGATGACCTTCTTCTCGCCGTCGGCATATTTCACCGTCATGACCTGACCGCTGACGCTCGATACCGTGGATTCGACGTCGGCATTGGTCATGGTGCTGCCGGGCTCGCGGTCCCAGGGGCCGAAGCGGGCCGGAACGACGCCGCGCTGCGCATCCATGAAGATGTGCAGCCCGATCGCCTTCTGGGTGCCGTCCGGCTGCGGCATGCCGGTCACGCCGATGAAGGCGCCTTGCTTGATGTCGGCGAGCGATGCTTTGACCATGGCGGTGACGTGCGGGTTGGCGGCCAATTTCACTTTGACGACATCGCCGTTCCTCGCCTTGATCGTCAGCGTCGAACCGTCGACTGCTTGGATTTCGCCGCGAAGGTGCTGCGGTTGCTGCGCGGCCGCCATCGATGCCGCAAAGAGCAGCGCGAACGCTGTCGCAATAACCGTCTTGAGCAAGGTCATGATCTTCCTCCCGCACGCCTTGACGCCCCGAGGTTTGGTAACCCCGACCGGGCCACGTTATTCCACATGCCTTTGCTGCGGCGCCTTGAGATCGACCTCGAGCAGCGCGCGCAGCTCCGCGGTGACTTCGGGCTTCTTGCCGAACCATAGCATAAAGCCGCCGACGGCCTGATGCATCAGCATGCCAAGCCCGTCGGCGGTGCGTAGTTCCCGCGCCTGTGCCGCGCAAATAAGCGCAGTAACGAGCGGCCAGTAAACCAGATCGGCGACAATGGCGTGACTGGGCAGCCGCCCAATATCGAGCCTAAGTTCCGGCTGGCCAGGCATGCCGAGCGTCGTGGTGTTGACGACGAGCGCCGCGCCGCCAAGCGCGGCATCGCGTTCGTCCCAAGAGGCGGGATGGACATTGACGCCGAAACGCTCCCGCAACGCTTCGGCGCGGCGCCCGGTCCGGTTGGCGACGACGATGTGCGCGACGCCGCGTTCAAGGAGCGCGTAAACGACCGCGCGCGCCGCGCCGCCGGCGCCGAGCACGACGGCCTTGCCGCCGCCACGGTCCCAGCCGGGCGTACACGCATCGAGATTGTTCAAAAAGCCCTCGACGTCGGTATTGGTCGAACGCAAGCCCCCGCCGTCGAGCCACAGCGTATTGGCGGCACCGACGGCGCGGGCGCGGTCGTCGGGCTGCGAGGCGGCAAGCGCCGCTTCCTTGTGCGGCACCGTGACATTGGCGCCGACATAGCCGTGTGCGGCGAGCGATTGCACGAAGGCCGGGAATGCTTCCGGCGGCACCGCCTCTCTCCGATACTCGCCGGCAATGCCGTAATGCGTGAGCCAATAATTATGAATGAGCGGCGAGCGCGAATGTCCGATCGGCCAGCCGATGACGCAGGCGGCGCGCGCCGAAGTGGTCACTTCTCATCCGCGACGGTGTTGCGCAACACGCCGATCTCGGGGCATTCGACCTCGATGGTGTCGCCGGGCTTGAGCCAGATCGGCGGATCGGACTTTGTCCTCTTCACCGGCGTACCGGTGCAGATCACGTCGCCGGCCTTGAGCGTCATGAAGCTCGTCGTATAGGCGATGATATCGGCGAACGAGAAGATCATGCTCGCGGTGGTGTCGTCCTGCGTCACCTCGCCGTTCTTGCGCACGACAAGATGCAGCGGCTTGCTCAGGTCGAACGCCGTCTGGATCCACGGCCCGATGCCGCCCGAGGCGTCGAAATTCTTGCCCTGGGTGACGTTGAACTGGCCGTGGCGGGTCCAGTCGCGGATGGTGCCCTCGTTGGCAAGCGTGATGCCGCCGATCACCTCGAGCGCGCGGTCCTTGGCGACGTGCTTGCAGTCGCGGCCGATGACGATGGCGATTTCGCCCTCGTAGTCGAGCTGCTCGGAGATTTTCGGCCGGATCAGATTCTGCCCGGAACCGACCAGCGAATTCGGCGCGCGGTAGAACATGCTCGGATATTTCGGATTGCTGGTGACATTATAATCGGCGCCGCGGTTGGCGTAATTGATGCCGATGCAGAGGATTTTTTCCGGCGCCGGCAGCGGCGCCAAGAGCTCGACCTCGGCGAGCGTCACGTCGGGCCGCACGCCGGTCGCGGCGGCCCTGGCCTGATCGAGCGCCTGGGCGCGGAACACCTCGCTCAGCGACTGAAAGCGGTGCAGCCGGGGCCGCAGATCGACGATGCCGTCGCCCACCACCGCGCCGAAACTCGGCCGGCCGCGCAACGCATAGCTTGCCAGACGCATGTCAAATCCCCCGGATAAGCTGGAACGATGTGTTAAAAGTCGCCGCAGCAGGCGTCAACAGTGTCCACCTGTCATCATCCGCGAAGGCGGATGATCCGGTACCCATTGTCCAAGAGGATTGTTATCAAGGCTTGAGATTACTGGATGCCCCGCGTGCGCGGGGCATGACAACGCGAATAAAATGAAAGTGCTATTTCTCGACTGCAACGATCAGCTGGCGCCGGTCTGGCAGCGGGTCCTTGGTCCGGACGACCCGCCGATCGACGTCAATCGCAAGCCGTTTGCGACCGACGCGCTGCCGCGGCTGCTCGACGGCTACGATATCGCCATCGACGACCACTCCTACATGCCGACGCCGCTGGTCGAGCAATGCCCGGCGCTCAAGCACATCGTCTTCCTGGGCACCGGGCCGGCCAGCTATATGAGCCTCGCGGACGTGGCGGCGCGCGGCATCAAGGTCCATACCATCCGCAACTATGGCGACACCGCCGTCGCCGAGCACGCCGTCGCGCTGCTGTTTGCCGCCTGTCGCGATATCGCGCGCATGGATCGCGAGGTGCGCGCCGGCACCTGGACGCCGCATGAGGGCGTGCAGCTTCTCGGCAAGACGCTGGGCGTGATCGGGCTCGGCGGCATCGGCCGCGAAGTCTTGCGCATCGGCCGCGGGCTCGGCATGGAGGTGATCGCCTGGAACCGCACGCCGCAGCCGGGCACGCCGCTCGTGCCGCTCGACGAGCTGCTGGCGCGATCCGACGCGATCTCGATGAACTTGACGCTCAACGACGAGACCCGCGGCTTCCTCGGGCCGGCGCAATTTGCGCGCATGAAGCCCGGCATGATCTTCGTCAATACCGCGCGCGCCGCTTTGGTCGACGAAGCCGCCTTCATCGAAGCGCTGCGTTCCGGCCGTATCCGCCATGCCGGGCTCGACGTGTTCCATGCCGAGCCGCTCAAGCCCGACAATCCGCTGGCGCGGCTGGACAACGTCACGCTCAGCGCCCACGCCGCCTTTCGCACGCTGGAAGCTTCGATGACTTTGCTGCGCCGCGCCATCGACATCGTGCGGGATATTGTTGGCGGCAAGGCGTAGTTTCCGTCATTGCGAGGAGCGCAGCGACGAAGCAATCCAGGTCTATTGCGCTGCGCTGGATTGCTTCGCTTCGCTCGCAATGATGCGGCTAAAATGCTAAAATGCACGTCATGCCCGAACGCACTTTCGATATCAGCCTCCGCGTCAACGGCGAAAACGTCTCCGAGCGCGTCGAGGCACGCCAAACGCTGGTCGATTTTCTGCGCGACGATCTGGGACTGACCGGCAGCCATGTCGGCTGCGAGCACGGCGTCTGCGGCGCCTGCTCGGTGCTCGTGGACGGCGACGTAGTGCGCGGCTGCCTGGTGCTGGCCGTGCAATGCGACGGCGCCGCGGTCGAGACCATCGAGGGACTGTCGGATGCCGGCGTCATTGCCGACCTTCAGACGGCGTTCCAAGAGCGCAATGCGCTGCAATGCGGCTTTTGCACTCCCGGTATGTTGATCGGCGCGCAGGCCCTCCTGGCGCGCCCCGGAGTGCCGGGCCGTGATATGATCCGCGAGCACATGTCCGGCAATTACTGCCGCTGTACCGGCTACCAGGCCATCATCGACGCCATCGAAGGGGTGGCGCAATCGCGCGCCCGGGCAGGGGCGGAAAAGGAAACGTCGCCATGAACGAACACGCCAAGCCGCAGAATTTATCGGAACGCGCCGACGCGCTCGAAGAGCGGATGATGCATGAGCTCGGCGAGCGCATCGCCACGAAATCCACGCTGTTCTACATCGCCGACGGCAAAGTGGAA
This sequence comes from uncultured Alphaproteobacteria bacterium, assembly GCA_963791925.1. Lineage (GTDB taxonomy): Bacteria > Pseudomonadota > Alphaproteobacteria > Rhizobiales > Xanthobacteraceae > BOG-931. The sequence continues at coordinate 328,560 of CAWBUA010000002.1, forward strand.
ATGCCGAGCGGCCCGGCGCTTCGAACCGCCAACCCGGACAAATTTTTCCTGATGGGCGCCGATCCGCGGCTGCCGAAAATGCCGGCGAAGCCGACGCTGGTCGACTTCTTCAACAACCGCTTCGCCTCGCTCAATCATCTTCTGCAGAGCGCGACGCATGCGCTCAAGGGCGGCCACAGCGAGAAGGTCGTGCTGGCCTGCCTGTTGCACGACATCGGCGTCGCGAGCTTCATCCGCTGCGACCACGGTTACTGGGGCGCGCAGATGATCGAGCCCTATGTTGACGAGGAAGTGAGCTGGGCGGTGCGCACGCACCAGGCGCTGCGCTTCTTTCCCGACCGTTCCGTCGGCTACGAATATCCGAAAATGTATATCGACTATTTCGGCGCCGATTATAAGCCGGAGCCCTACATCGTCGCCGAATACGAGCGCGCCAAGAACCACAAGTATTACATGACCTCGCGCCTGATCTGCGTGAACGACATCTATTCGTTCGATCCCAACGCCAAGGTCGATCTCAACGACTTCGTCGACATCATCGGCCGCAATTTCAAGCAGCCGGAAGAAGGCCTCGGCTTCGACAATTCGCCGTCGGCGCATATGTGGCGCACGCTGATGTGGCCGACGCGGTTTTTGTGAGCGGTCATATGCCGCTCATCCCCGCGAAAGCGGGGATCCAGCCTTAATAGCGGGCACCAAGGAAGGAACTGGACTCCCGCTTACGCGGGAGTGAGCGGTTCATGGGATTTACGCTCATTCCCGCGAAAGCGGGAATCCAGAACTTCATACCAACTCGTGAGCAAGGTCGCGCCAATCCGGATTTCGATCGTCAATTAATTTGAGCTTCCAGGCACGGTTCCATTTCTTAAGTTGCCGCTCGCGCTGGAATGCGGATTCGCGTGACTCATGCAGCTCGTACCAGACTAGCGTTTTGACTCCGTACTTTTTGGTGAATCCAGCGATCGCGCCTGTTTGATGCTCCCAAACGGGGCGGGCAAGGTTGTCAGTCATGCCGATGTAGATGGTCCCATTCCGGCGACTTGCCAAGATATATACGAAGAAGCTCATCGGACGGGCCCCTGGATTCCCGCTTGCGCGGGAATGAGCGGATTGTAGCATCGGCGGCATGAAAATCTCGCCCGACCAGCCGTCCGGCCTCACCGCGCTCGATCGGCCGAATTCCTATATCGGCCGCTCGGTGCCGCGGCCCAATCTGGCGCGGCTCACCCAAGGGCGCGGCCAATACGTCACCGACGTCGTGCTGCCCCGCATGGCGCATGTTGCCTTCGTGCGTTCGCCGCATGCGCACGCCCGCATCAAGAGCGTCGCGACGGCGGAAGCCAAAAAAGCGTTGGGTGTCGTCGCGGTCGTTACCGGCGCCGAGTTGGCACAGGTGATCACGCCTTGGGTCGGCGTGCTCACGCATCTCAAGGGCCTCAAATCGGCGCCGCAGCACGCCATCGCCGTCGAGCGGGCCTGCTGGCAGGGCGAGGCGGTCGCCGCCGTGGTGGCGAAAAGCCGCGCGCAAGCCGAGGACGCCTGCGCGTTGGTCGAGGTGGACTATGAACCTCTGCCCGCGGTCACCGACGCGGAAACCGCGCTCGACGCCAGGACGCCGGTGATCCATCCCGCGCTTGGCGACAATCTCACCTTCGAGCGCGTGCTCAATGTCGGCGAGCCGGACAAGGGCTTTGCCGCAGCCGATGCCGTGGTCGAGACGACGTTTATCTTCGGCCGCCATACCGGCGTGACCAACGAGCCGCGCGCCATCGTCGCCGATTGGAATCCGGGCGAAGCGCGGCTGACCGTCTATCAGGGCACGCAGGCGCCGCACATGATGCAGAACCTGTTCGCCAAGCATCTCGATCTACAGGAACAACAGGTGCGCGTCGTCACCAAGGACGTCGGCGGCTCGTTCGGCATCAAGGTGCATGTCTATGCCGACGAGATGGCGACGGCGGCGTTGGCGAAACTGCTCAAGCGGCCGGTCAAATTCGTCGCCGACCGTCTCGAGAGCTTCGTCACCGACATCCATGCGCGCGATCACCGCGTCAAAGCAAAAATCGGCGTCAAGCGCGACGGCACCATCACCGCATTCGAGATCGACGACCTCACCGGCATCGGACCTTATTCGGTCTATCCGCGCACCAGCGGCATCGAAGCCAACCAGGTCGTCAATCTCGTCGGCGGGCCTTACACCTGCGCCAATTACCGGGCGCGCGCCCGCGTCGTGTTCCAGAATAAGAATGTGATGTGCCAGTACCGCGCCGTCGGCCATCCGATCGCGACCGCGGTCACCGAAGGTCTGGTCGACCTCGCCGCGGCGAAGATCGGCATGGACCCGGCCGAGCTGCGGCGGCGCAATCTGTATCCTGACGGCAAATATCCGGCGACGAGCGCCGCCGGGCTGAAGTTCGAGGGCCTGTCGCACCACGCCTCGCTCGACAAGATTCTCAAGATGATGGACTACGAAGAGCTGCGCGCCGAGCAGGCGCGCCTGCGCGAGCGCGGGGTGCATCGCGGCATCGGCTTTGCCTCCTTCATCGAAGTGACCAATCCGTCGGCCGCGTTCTATGGCGTCGGCGGCGCGCGCATCTCCTCGCAGGACGGCGCCACGGTGCGGCTCGACGCAACCGGCGCGGTGTTCGTGCATTCCGGCGTCACGGAGCAAGGGCAGGGGGCCGAATCGGTGCTGGCGCAATGCGTCGCCACCGCGTTCGGCGTGCCGATCGAGCGCGTGCGCGTCGTCACCGGCGACACCGATAACACGCCCTATGGCGGCGGCACCTGGGCATCGCGCGCCGCCGGCATCGGCGGCGAAGCGGCGTGGCAGGCCGGCAAGGCGTTGCGGCAACACGTGCTCGCCGCCGCGGCCTCGATCCTGCAGGCCGATCCGCAGGCGCTCGATATCCGCGCCGGCATCGTGGTCGACGCCGAAACCGGCCGCGAGCGCATGGGCCTCGATGAAGTGGCGCGCGTCGTTTATTTCCGCCCCGACACGCTGCCGCCCGGCTTCCAGGCCGAGTTCGCGGTGACGCGCCATTACGTGCCGCGCGCCTGGCCGTTCGCCTTCACCAACGGCGTGCAGGCGTCCTCTGTCGAAGTCGATACGCGCATCGGTGAGATAAAACTGCTTAAGCACTGGTGCGTCGAGGACTGCGGCACCGTGATCAATCCGCAACTGGTCGACGAGCAGATCCGCGGCGGCATCGTGCAGGGCATCGGCGCTGTTTTGTTCGAGCATTGCCTCTATGACGAGGCCGGTCAGCTCTTGAACGGCAATCTGATGGATTACCTGGTGCCGATGGCCGGCGAAATGCCGGACATCGAGGTCGGCCATGTGGTGACGCCGACCGCCGATTCCGAGCTCGGCGCCAAGGGCGCCGGTGAGGCCGGCACCGCCGGCGCCCCGGGGAGCGTCATGAACGCGGTCAACGATGCGCTCCGTCCGCTCGGCGCGGCGCCGATCACGGCGATGCCGATCACGCCGGAGCGCGTGCTGGCGGCGTTGCGGCGCGGGTAACTACCCTCGTCATTCCGGGGCGCCGCCATAAGCGCGTTTACGCGCGTCTTCGACGCGCTATGGCGGCGAGCCCGCAATCCATAGTCACGAACGCCGGGGTTATGGATTCCGGGCTCCTCGCTCCGCTCGGCCCCGGAATGACGAAAAAGCTATGGTGCGCTGGTACGCAAATCTCTATTTCTCATTGCCGATGTCCCCCAGCAAACCGAAAACCGTCGCCATGATCGTCGGCTCGGCGATCATCATGCAGCAGATCGATTCCACCGTGGTCACCACGGCGCTGCCGCAGATGGCGATCTCGCTGCACACCGATCCGGTCAGGCTGTCCGTCGCCGTGACGGCATATTTGTTGAGTCTGGCGGTATTCGTGCCGGTGAGCGGCTGGGCCGCCGATCGCTTCGGCGGCAAGAGCGTGTTCCGCGCCGCGATCGCACTGTTCACGCTCGGCTCGATCCTGTGCGGCATATCCGGCAATGTGGTCGAATTGACCGCGGCGCGCGTGCTGCAGGGTTTCGGCGGCGCCATGATGGTGCCGGTCGGCAGGCTGGTTCTTTTCCGTAGCGTTGAAAAAGCAGCGCTTATAGCCACCATGGCGTACCTGCAGGTGCCGGCGCAGCTCGGCCCGGTGCTCGGCCCGCCGATCGGCGGCTTCATCACCACCTATTTCTCCTGGCGCTGGATCTTTCTGGTCAACGTGCCGCTCGGCATCCTCGGCATCGTGCTGGTGACGCTGTTCTTCGACAACCCGAAGGAGGGCGACGCGCGGCCGTTCGACACCGTCGGCTTCGTGCTGACCGGTGCCGCGCTGTTCTGCATGATGTATTCGATCGAGGCCGCCGGCCGCGGCCGCGGCGATCTCGGCGAGCTTGCCATTCTGATCGTGCTCGGCATCGTGACGGGAGCGCTTGCGCTGCGTCATCTGCGCCGCGCCAAGCATCCAGTGCTCGATCTTTCGGTGTTCCGCATCGCCACGTTCCAGACCGGCATCAGCGGCGGCTCGCTGTTCCGCGCCGGCGCCGGCTCGCTGGTGTTTCTGCTGCCGCTCCTCCTTCAGGTGGTGTTCGGCATGACCGCGTTCGCCTCCGGCACCATCACCTTCGCCACCGCCGTCGGCTCGGTCACCATGAAGATTGCGGCGAAGCCGGTGCTGCGCCGCTTCGGCTTCCGCACCGTCATCATCGTCAACAGCGTGATCAGCGCCGCGACCATCTTGATGTGCGGCTTCTTCACCGCGTCGACGCCGGTGCTGTTGATTTTCGCGCTGCTGCTTGTCGCCGGCTTCTTCCAGTCGCTGCAATACACCGCGACCCAGGCGATGAGCTATGCCGATATCGACCAGCCACAGATGTCGTCGGCGACCAGCATTTTGAGCATGTCGCAGCAATTGAGCCGCGGCTTCGGCATCGCGCTCGCCGCCGCGGTGCTGCATTGGTCGCTCGCCGCGCGCGGCGCCACAGCGCTGACGACGATCGACTTCATGGTGGCGTTCGGCGTCGGCGCCTTGTTGGCGCTCGCCAATCTGCCGTTCGGCTGGGTGCTCCGTCACGACGCCGCCGCCGCGGTCAGCGGCCACCGCGCGCAAATCCGCGACCGCATCGCCTGACGGCCCGCTCATTCCCGCGTAAGCGGGAATCCAGACCTGGGTCCCCGCTTTCGCGGGGACGAGCGGATTGAATCGGGTCCTAGCCTTCCGAAGCGCGCGCCCGCCGCTCTTGCCGGTTGGCTGTTGCCTTCTACAATGCCGGCGAAGGAAACGCGTCCAAGGTGTATAATGAGTGATTGGAAAAGCGAACAGGTCCTCATCGTCGGCGGCGGCATCGGCGGGCTTGCCGCGGCGCTGGCGCTGTCGCGCCAGGGCATCGCGTCGCAAGTCATCGAGCAGGCCGCGGAGTTCAAGGAGATCGGCGCCGGCATCCAGCTCGGGCCCAATGCGTTCTGGATGTTCGAGCGGCTCGACCTCGTCGCGCCGATCTCGGCGCTGGCGGTGTTTCCCAACAATCTGATCATGCGGGATGCGATCACCGGCGAGGAGGTCACGCGCATTCCGCTCGGCGACGCGTTCCGCAAACAATTCCATCAGCCCTACGCGCTCATTCATCGCGCCGACCTGCACCGCGTGCTGCTCGAAACCTGCCGTCGGTCGAATCTGATCGAGCTCGATGCCTCGCAGAAGGTCGTCAACGTCGATGACGCGGGCGCTGGCGTCACGGTGACGGCGGAGAGCGGCAAGACCTATCGCGGCGCGGCGCTGATCGGCGCCGACGGGCTATGGTCGACCATCCGCCAGATGATCGTCGGCGACGGCAAGCCGAAACCGGCCGGCCACATCACCTATCGCGCGGTGCTGCCGACGGCGGAAGTCCCGGAAGCGTATCGCTGGAACGACATGGCCTTCTGGGCCGGCGAGAAGGTGCATCTGGTGCTGTATCCGCTGCGCACCGGCGAACTCTACAATCTGGTCGCGGTGTTCCATTCCAACCGCTACGAGGAAGGCTGGGACAGCTACGGCGATCCGGCCGAATTGCATGAGCGCTTCGCGCAGACCTGCGCGCCGGTGCGCACGCTCCTCGACAAGATCGAGAGCTGGCGCATGTGGGTGTTGTGCGACCGGCCGCCGATCAAGGCGTGGAGCAAGGGCCGCATCACGCTCTTAGGCGACGCCGCGCATCCGATGCTGCAATATCTGGCGCAGGGCGCCTGCATGTCGATCGAGGACGCGGTCTGCCTCGCCGACAAGGTGGTGGCGGCGGACGGCGATTACGCGGCGGCGTTTGCGGCCTATCAGCAGGCGCGCTACCTGCGCACCGGCCGCGTGCAGATCATGGCGCGGGTCTATGGCGAATTCTATCACGCCTCCGGCGTCGCCAAGGAACTGCGCAACATGATGCTCGCCTCGCGCACGGCGGACGACGCCATGGCCGGCATGGAGTGGCTCTATGGCGAGCAGAAGGAATTAGCGCGCAAACGGGAGGAATCGAGTCGACTTTCCGTCGTGCGATGAAGCTTCCTCCCCGCGCCCTACGCGAATGAAGCTAATGCGCTCCCGTCGCCCCGACCGGCGATTGCGAATCCCGGCCGCGGTGGAAATCCGGCAGCGGCGGCGGGCCCCAGACATTGGTCTTGCCCGCGATCCAGGTCTTCGGCCGCTGCGGCGTGTCGGCATGCCACGGCCGCGGCTCGAAATAGCCGAGCTCCTCGTCGAGCATATGGTCGAGCTCGCAGAAGAACTCGATGACCTGATCGTCGGGATTGCGGTGATAGGTGGCGATGTTGTGGCCGGGGCCGTGGCGCAGCGGTCCCCAGATGATCGGGATCTTCTTCTGGCCGAACAGGTCGCAGGAGTTCTGCAGATGGATGAAATCCTTCAGCTCGAACGCCATGTGATGCATCTTGTTGGCGCTGCCGCGGATGAAGTTCACGGTGTGATGGTCGCCGTTGCAGCGCATGAAGACGAAGAAATCGTCGATCCAGTCGGACACCCGGAAGCCGAGCACTTTCTCATAGAACTCGGCGGTCTTGCCCGGATCGTCGACCACCCAGGCGATGTGGCCGAGTTTCAGCGGCCCGACGCCGTGATGCTGCAGATGCTTGCCGAGATAGCTCCATTCCTTGAACAGGGCGATCGTGGTGCCCTTGTTGTCCTTGAAGGTGAGCACCGGTCCGATGCCGGGCACCGAATCGTTGCGCAGCTCGCTCTTGATGCCGTCTTTTTCCAGTTCGCGGGCGAGCGCGCCGAAATCGGAATCCGGCGCCACTTCGAATGACAGCGTAGTGCAGCGTTCGGCGTCGCCTTTGTTGATGGCAATGGCGAGCTGGCCGATCTTGGTGGTGAGGAAGGCGCGATCCTTGTCGCGCTCGGCGAGGACGAGCCCCATCACCTCGGTGTAATAGTCGACGAGGCGCGGCAGGTCCGGCGTCTCGAAGGTGGCGTGGCCGATACGGCGCGGCTTGATCATGGTTCCTCTCCAAGGGAAAGCGTTTCCTTGTCCGGAATCAATCACCGGCACCGCACGAACTCAAGGGTTCAGTCCAGCTTTTGGCGCCCGGCGGTCATCGTTTGGCGGTCTTGCCAAGCGCGCTGGATCGCGATTTGGTCGCGCCCTTGACGATTGACCAGGGAGAGGAACGCACATGGCTTCGGCAAAACCGGCCGGCTACAAGCTTGCCACCTATAAATCGGCGGAGGGCCCGCGCGCCGGGCTCGTCATCGGCGAAGAGGTGTTCGACGCCGCCAAGCTCACCGGCAAGCCGGCCTATGCCACCGTCATGGGCATTCTGGCCGACTGGAAGGCGGCTGAAGGCGCGCTGAAAAAGGCCGTGGCGAAGGCGGCAAAAAGCCGGGGCAAACGCTTGCCGCTGAAAAAGACCAAGCTGCTGGCGCCGATCCAAGGCAGCGTCGCCATCTATTGCGCCGGCGCCAATTACGCCGACCACGCCGCGGCCATGGCGGCGCGCGAGGGCAGCCCGCCGCCGCCGGACCCGCACGAACAGGGGCTCAAGCCGTTCCATTTCCTCAAAGCCCCCGGCACCATCGCCGATCCGGGCGCGACCATCGGGATTTCCCATTACGCCAAGGCCATGGATTGGGAAATCGAGCTGGCCGCCGTCATCGGCCGGCCGGCCAAGGACGTGCCGAAGGAGAAGGCGCTTGGCTACGTCGCCGGCTATATGGCCTCAAATGATCTCTCCGCCCGCGACCGCGGCCGCCGCGACGGCGTGGCGCCGACCTCGCCGTTCAAGATGGACTGGCTCAAGCACAAGACGTTCGAGGGCTCATGCCCGATCGGGCCCTGGATCTTGCCGGCGGGCGATATTCCCGATCCGCAAAAGCTCGGTTTGAAACTGTGGGTCAACGGCGAACTCAAGCAGGATTCCAATACCGCCAAAATGCTGTTCACGCTGGCCGAGCAGATCGCGCAATTGTCGGTCAATATGACGCTTTATCCGGGCGACCTGATCCTCACCGGCACCCCCTCCGGCACCGGGGCGGAAAGCGGCACCTTCCTTAAGCGCGGCGATACGGTGAAGATCTGGATCGAAAACATCGGCGAGATCGAGAACAAGATGGCGTAATCAGGCCTCGCGGCCGGCATAGCTGGGCATCGAGTTATGCCCGTCGCGCGGGGCTTTGGCTTGTGCTAAAACCTTGATCCGGCGGCGGCCCGAGTCCGGGCCGTCCAATCGCCCCTGCGAGGGCGAACGGGAAACGGAAGGCAAAAGGGCAGAAAGGCAAGGGCGTAACGAAATGGCCGAGAAATTCGTCGCAAAACTCTCCGAAATGAAAGACGGCGACCGCCGCATTATTTTTGTCGGCGACAACGAGATTGGCGTGTTCCGGCACGAAGGCCAGTTTTACGCTTACAGCAATTTCTGCCTGCACCAGGGCGGTCCGGCCTGCGAAGGCCTGACCATTGCCAAGGTCGAGGAGCGGCTGCGGCCGGACAAGACCTCGATGGGCCTTTACTTCTCCGAGGACGAGTTGCATTTCGTCTGCCCGTGGCACGGCATGGAATACGACATGAAAACCGGCGAGTGCGTCTCGGATCGCAAGCTGAGGCTGAAGAAATACAAGACGGTGCAGAAGGGGGACGAACTGTATGTCGTCGCCTAGGCGGGCAGCCAAAACCGTTGCGGGCAAGGCCGCCGCAAAAGCGAGGGCAAAAGCCCGCCCGGCGGCGTTGCGCGTGGTCAAGTCCGCGCCCGCGACCGGCGCATCGGCGGAGGCCGAGCGGTTGGCTGCGACGCTCGAGCAGAGCATCGTCGACGACAAGCTCGACACCGTCGCGGCGCCGGCACTGCAAAAACTGATGGCCGCGGCCTGCCGGCTCTATCGGGCGCGCCGGGAAGCCGGCGAGGACTTCTGGCCGGTGCCGCGAAATTCGATTTCCGCCACCGACGTCATGGTCACGGCGAGCGGATTGTTGAAAGCGGCCGATCTCGCCGTGTTCGAGCTCGGCATGTGGCAAAACTGGACGGGCAGGTGACGCCGAAGATTGAATAGTTTCCGCTCATTCCCGCGAATGCGGGAATCCAGTCTGGGTCCCTGCTTTCGCGGGGACGAACGGGATCGGGTTTGAAAAGAACGACGCAGGAGAAAACGTCATGGATCTCATCGCCGATCGCGGCCGCCGCGTAACGATCGAGGAGCTCAATACCACGCGCCTGTTGGCCCATGCGCGCAAACAGGCGCACCAGCGCAACCTCGACGACTTGGTGATCGTCGACGTCGACGCGCATCACTACGAGAACGAGAGCTACGACGAATTTCTGCCCTTTATGGAAAACGACGTGTTCCGCCAGCTCGCGCTGGCGAGCCGCAGCAAGAACAACCGCGCCGGCATCACGGCGAGCCAGGTCGGCTACCAGGACATGGGCGGCCGCGTCACGCGCTACCCGATGCGAAGCTCGGAGAAGACCGAGGGCTTCAAGGGCGGCAAGCGCGACATCCAACTCGGCCACCGCTGGATGGACGCCATGAGCGTCGATTATTCCTGCCTGTTCCCGACCGGCATGCTCAATATCGGGCTGCATCCGCAGAAGGAAATGGAGGTCGAGCTGTGCTGGGCCTATAACCGCTGGCTCACCGAAGAAATCCTGCCGAACTCCGAGAACCGTTTCTTCTCGATGCTGTGCCTGCCGTTCAACTCGCCGGAGGCGGCGCTGCGCCAGGTCGAGACCTTCGGCGACCGCAAGCATGTCGGCGGCTTCATGGTCACCACGGTGCGCTCCGACTGCGCGGTCTACGACAACGCCTATATGAAGCTTTACCGGGCGATGGAGGAGCGCGGCCTCGTGCTGTCGTTCCACTCCGGGCCGAACTGGGGCGAGCCGATCTACAAGAGCTGCAACCGCTTCCTCGCCGCGCACGCGCTCGGCTTCACCTGGTACAACGTGCTCCACTGCACCAATTGGGTGGTCAACGGCATGGGCGAGCGATTCCCGAAATTGCCGGTGGTCTGGATCGAATCCGGCCTCGCCTGGATTCCCTTCCTGATGCAGAAGCTCGACCACGAATATATGCTGCGGCCGTCGGAAGCGCCGCTTCTGAAGAAGAAGCCGTCCGACTATATGCGCGACATGTACTACTCCTCGCAGCCGATGGAGATTCAGGATATGGGCGCGCTGGAATGCACCTTTCGCATGATGAATGCGGAGACGCAGCTCCTCTACTCCTCCGACTATCCGCACTGGGACTTCGATTTGCCGTCGACGATCTACGACCTGCCGTTCCTGTCGGAGAAGGCCAAGCACAACATTCTCGGCGGCACCGCGGCGCGGCTGTTCAAGCTGCCGCCGCGCAACGACAAGCAGAAAGAAAACCTCAAGCGCTTCGGCAATCTCACCGCCGCCGCGGCATAAATCGTCTCAGCAACGACGTTTGGTGCAGATGCCCGGCTTCGCGCCGGGCATCTTTTTTATGCCGGCTCCCCATGGATTCGCCGCCGGCTCCGCCCAATTGCGGCACAAGCGGGGCATCGAGCCATGCGCTGTTTGAATGGCGAAAAATTGCCCTTTAATTATAGAGACTTCCATCGCCTTGTGCGACGCACAAAATCCTAGCCTTCTTGTCATCAAACCATTAAGTAAGCCGCTCCCCCAGAAAAAAAGAGGGACGACTGAGGATGAAGCTAGTTCTAGCCGTGGCTTTCGTTATGGGCCTTGCTCTGAGCCTTTCCGCCACCGCCGCCAACGCGGTCGATCTCGCCGAACTGGCGCCGTGCCGGCCGGCGGCCGCCAAGCTGTGCAACCGTGAAGGCGGTATGACCTGGGGCAATCTGTTGCGCTGCGGCGCGACGCTTGCCGCGCACAGCTGGCGCGTCGGCGATCAATGCCGGGCGGTGTTGCGGAAATACGGCCAGCTCTGATCGCGTCGCCCGATATTTTGTAGCGTAGTTGCGTAGTTCAAAACCCCGGCGCCAAGGTTTTCAAAAACCAGCGCCGGGGTTTTTGTTACCTCGGCGCCACGGCCTGACGATTTGGCAATGGTGCGCCGCAGCAAAGCCGTCACGAGTTCCCTCGATTAATCAAACTGACAACTATTGTTCCTAAATTCCCCGCGGCTGCGAGCGAGGGACTTCGCCGGCGCCGTCGTTCTATCGGGGGGACTGTCGCATGCAGGCTTTGCTGTTGCCGCTGCAGCCGCGCTTCATCATCTACACGCTCGTGCTCCTGATCGCCGTGGCGCTGGGGTTTGAGTTTTTCTTGGGTTTTCGGACGCTCCTGATCGAGATTCCGCTGGTGGTTTTCATTTCTTTGGCGGTCGTCGGCACCGTCGACGTCTTGCAGAAGCGTCACGCGGTGTTGCGCAATTATCCGCTGTCCGCGCATATCCGCTTCATCCTGGAAGAAGTCCGCCCCGAGATCCGGCAATATTTTCTGGAAAGCGAGAAGGACGGCACGCCGTTTTCGCGCGACAAGCGCGCCATCGTCTATCAGCGCGCCAAGCGGGCCTTGGACAAGCGGCCGTTCGGCACCCAGAACGACGTCTATGCGTCGGGCTATGAATGGCTCGATCATTCGATCGCGCCGAAGCCGGTGGCCAACGAGCCGTTCCGCATCGCCATCGGCGGTCCGGATTGCGAAAACCCGTATTCGGCGTCGATCTTCAACATCTCGGCGATGAGCTTCGGCGCGCTCTCCAAAAACGCCATCCTGGCGCTCAACGCCGGCGCCAGGAAAGGCAACTTCGCCCACGACACCGGCGAGGGCGGCTATAGCCCCTATCACCGCGAGAACGGCGGCGACATCATTTGGGAGATCGGCTCCGGCTATTTTTCCTGCCGCAACGGCGACGGCACCTTCTGCGCCGACAAATTCGCCGCCAATGCGACCCAAGACCAGGTCAAGATGGTCGAGCTCAAATTGAGCCAGGGCGCCAAGCCCGGCCACGGCGGCGTGCTCCCTGGCGCCAAAGTCAGCGCGGAGATCGCCGTCACCCGCGGCGTGCCGGCCGGCGTCGACTGCATTTCGCCGTCGCGGCATTCGGCGTTTGGCAGCCCGATCGAGATGATGCAGTTCATCGCCACCATGCGGCGGCTGTCGGGCGGCAAGCCGGCCGGCTTCAAGCTCTGCATCGGCCACCCTTGGGAGTTTCTCGCCATCTGCAAGGCGATGCTGGAGACCAAAATCTATCCCGATTTTATCGTCATCGACGGCAAGGAGGGCGGCACCGGCGCGGCGCCGCTGGAATTCACCGACCATCTCGGCATGCCGCTGCGCGAAGGATTGAACTTCGTGCATAATGCGCTCATCGGCATCAATGCGCGCGGCCGCATCAAGCTCGGCGCCAGCGGCAAGATCATCTCGGCCTTCGACATCGCCCGCGTCATGGCGCTCGGCGCCGACTGGTGCAATTCGGCGCGCGGCTTCATGTTCGCGCTCGGCTGCATCCAGTCGCTGTCCTGCCACACCGACCGCTGCCCGACCGGGGTATCGACGCAAGACCCGACGCGCCAGCGCGCGCTGGTGGTGCCCGACAAGGCCGAGCGCATCTACAATTTCCACCGCGCCACCATCGAGTCGTTGGCCGAGCTGGTCGCGGCCGCCGGCCTCGATCATCCCACCCAATTCTCGCTGGCGCATTTTTCCCGGCGCGTGTCGCAGCACGAAGTGAAAAGCTTTGCCGAGCTCTACCCGCCGCTCAAGCCGGGCGAATTGCTGATGGGCACTGCGGACCGGCGCTATGCGACGGCCTGGGACATGGCGAGCGCCGAGGAATTCCGGGCGCTGCCGCGCGCGGCGTAAGCCGCCATCGCGTTGTGTTGACTTTCCCGCCGCCAAGAACGAAATAAGAACGGCTAATCTCTCGCGCCGATATTGAGTTCAATTCCATGGCCCGCCGAGCCGGAAGCGCCGATCTGCCGCTGCACGGCGGCTACGTGCCGAAATGGCTCGCCGACCGCATGACGCGGCTCGGCGTGGTGATCGCGCAAGCCATTATCCATCACTACGGGCGTGACGAGTTCTTGCGGCGTCTCGCCCATCCGTTCTGGTTTCAATCCTTCGGCGCGGTGATGGGAATGGACTGGCATTCCTCCGGCATCACCACGAGCGTCATCGGCGCGCTCAAGCGCGGGCTCAAGCCGCTCGACCGCGAGCTGGGCCTGCATGTCTGCGGCGGCCGCGGCAAGCACTCGCGCTCCACGCCCGCGGAGCTAGTGGCGATCGGCGACCGCGTCGGTTTCGACGGCGCCACGCTGGCGACGGCGAGCCGCCTGGTCGCCAAGGTCGACAGCGCCGCGGTGCAGGACGGTTTCGATCCTTATCTGCACGGCTTCATCGTCGGCGACGACGGCCGCTGGGTCGTGGTGCAGCAGGGCATGAACGGCGGCCGCCGGCAGGCGCGGCGCTATCATTGGCTCTCGGAGGGCTTGCGCAGTTTCGTCGACGCGCCGCACAGCGCGATCGAAGGCCCCGCGCAGGGCAACATCATCAATTTGACCGACCGCCGGGCGGAGGCCTCGCGCCGCGGCCAGCTCGACCTCCTCGTCACGCTCGGACCCGACGGCATCGCGCGCGAGCTGGCGGCTATCGAACGCCATGACGCGGTGCCGGCGGCGCCGGCGGCACAGCCCGATCTGCCGCATCTGTTCATGCCGGCGCATCACGATGTGCGGGCAGGCGACGTGCATTTGCGCCGGCTGCACGGCAACCTCGCCGCCGCCGCCGCGCGCGGGCCGGCCGATTTTCCGGAGCTGTTGCTCACGCCCGGCGTCGGCGCCCGCACCGTGAAGGCATTGGCGCTGGTCGCCGAGGTGGTGCACGGCGCGCCGTGCCGCTTCAGCGATCCGGCGCGCTTCTCGCTCGCCCATGGCGGCAAGGACCGGCATCCGTTTCCGGTGCCGCTCAAGGTCTATGACGAGACCATCCGCGTGCTCAAATCGGCGGTGCAGAAGGCCAAGCTCGGCCAGGACGAGGAGCTCGGCGCGCTGCAGCGGCTCGACGGCGAAGCGCGCCGCCTGGAACGCGCCGCCGGCGGTCAAGGCCTGGAAAAGATCATCGCCGACGAATGCGCGCGATCTCACGCCTATGGCGGCCGCAGCGTGTTCGGCTTCGAACCGCCGCCACCCGCCGCGCGCCGCCGCGCGGACGGCCAATGAATTTTCCCGCCGGCCGCGGCGTCCTCATTTGATTATTTCGCCAACGATCGAAAAGCCGCGGCGCCGCGCGACGCTGCCGACGCCGCCTTGGTTGATTTTCCGCCGCGTCCGGCGCGCTGCAAAATTCCGACCCGGTCAGGCAACCTCCTGGTGGCAAAGCGGTTATCAGGACATTGCCGGGCACGCGGTGTAAGGTGAGCGTCGGGCGGCTGCAATTGCGAATCGATTGATCGCACAGAAAACAATCATTGGAGACAATGACATGGCCAAGAAGAGGAAACGCAAATACTCGCCGAGCGTCGGCAGCGACGTGGCCAGAGAAATGCGCCGCTTCGAACGCGGCACCGCCAGAAGCGGCAAAGGCGGCAAGGGCGGCAAGGTCAAAAGCCGCAAGCAGGCCATCGCGATCGCGCTGTCCGAGGCGCGCAAGGAGGGCAAGAGGGTGCCAAAGAAAAAGTAACGAGAAAACGGCCATACCCCGTCACCCCGGACCGATTGTCACGGCACTTCTCACGGTCATCGGGGCGGGCTAGGCTTTAGGCCGACCAGCGCTGCCTGCCGGGAGGCCGCATGACCAAATTTCCGCGTCGCCGTTTTTTGTTGTTGGCCGCCGCCGCCGCCGCGTCGGGCGTGTCGCGCCGGGCCGCCGCGCTCGATTATCCGACCCGGCCGGTGCGCATCGTCGACGGTTTCGGCGGCGGCAGCACGCCCGATCTGGTGTCGCGGCTGATCGGGCAATGGCTGGAGGACAAGCTGCATCAGCCCTTCATCGTCGACAACCGGGTGGGCGCCGGCGGCAATATCGCCGCCGCGGCGGTCGCCAAGGCGGCTCCCGACGGCTACACGCTCCTGACCTGCGTTACCGCCAATGCGATCAACGCCACGCTCTATGCGAAACTCGATTTCAATTTTCCCGGCGATTTCGCGCCGATTGCCGGGGTGATCCAGCTGCCGATGGTGCTGCTGGTCAATCCGTCGTTTCCGGCCAAGTCATTGGCCGCGTTCATCGCTTACGCCAAAGCCAATCCGGGCAAGATCAATTTCGCCTCGCCCGGCGTCGGCACGCCGATGCATGTCGCGATCGAGCTTTTCAAAATGCAGGCCGGCATCGACGTTGTCCATGTGCCCTATCGCGGCCCGGCGCCGGCCTTCACCGATCTATTGGCGGGGCGCGTGCAGGCTTTCTTCATCACGCTGTCGACCGGAATAGGCTTTATCAGGGATGGCAAATTGCGCGGGCTTGCGGTTACCACTGCCAAGCGCTCGGACGTCGTGCCCGATCTCCCGGCGATGAGCGAGGCGCTGCCGGGCTTCGAAGCCACGGCATGGGACGGATGGTGTGTGCCGAAGGGCACGCCGCCCGACATCGTCGGTTCGCTTTCCGACAACATCACGGCCGGGCTCGCCGATCCGCAGCTCGTCGCCAGGATCAAGGACCTCGGCGGCGAGACCGAGGCGCTCCCCGCCACCGCATTCGCCAAGTTCCTGGCCGACGAAACCGCAAAATGGGCCAAGGTTGTCAAGTTCGCGCACATGAAGGCGGGCTGACGGCGGCAAGGAAGGACGGCGGGGAGGACAGAGATGATCAAGCGGCGAAACTTATTCAAGCTCGCGGCCGGCGCCGGCCTCTTGCCCGCTGCGGCGCGCCTCGCGCGCGCCGACGCCTACCCCGCGCGGCCGGTGCGCCTCGTGGTGACGGTGCCGGCCGGCGGCTCGCCCGACATCATCGGGCGGCTGATCGCGCAATGGCTCTCGGAAAAGCTCGGCCAGCCCTTCGTCGTCGAAAACAAGCCCGGCGCCAGCACCAATCTCGGCACCGAGCTGGTGCTCAAATCGGCGCCGGACGGCAATACGCTGCTGCTGGCGATGTCGTCGAATGCGATCAATCCAGCGCTCTATCATCATCTCAATTTCGATTTTCTTCGCGACGCCGTGCCGGTGGCGAGCATCGCGACCATCCCGCTGGTGATGGACGTCAATCCCGGCGTCGCGGCGAAAACCGTTCCCGAATTCATCGCCTACGCCAAGGCCAATCCGGGCAAGATCAATCTGGCGTCCGGCGGCAGCGGCACGCCGCTTTATGTCGCCGGCGCGCTGTTCCGCATGATGGCCGGCGTCAATTTGGTCGACGTCATCTATCAGGGCGAGGCCGCGGCGATGCCCGATCTCGTCGGCGGCCGCGTGCAGGCGATGTTCGGCGTGATGCCGGCCTCGCTCGGCTACATCAAATCCGGCAAGCTGCGCGCGCTCGCGGTCACGAGCGCGAAGCGCCAGGCGCTGCTGCCGGACATCCCGGCGATGGCGGAATTCCTGCCCGGCTATGAGGCGAACGGCTGGTACGGCCTGGTCGCGCCCAAAGGCACGCCGCCCGACGTCGTCGCCACGCTCAACAAAGAGGTCAACGCCGCGCTCGCCGATCCGGCGACACGCAAGCGCTTCACCGATCTCGGCTGCGAAGTCTTCACCGGCACGCCGGCCGATTTCGAACAATTCATCAGGCGCGAAACCGAGAAATGGGCCAAGGTGGTCAAATTCGCCAACATCAAGGCCGACTGACGCCGGCGCGCAGCCGGCGGACAAGAAGCGCTTGCAAGGAGTCGCTATGAGAATTCCCCGCCGCGGGTTTATCCATCTGGCCGCCGGCGCGGCGTCGGCCGCGGTCCTGACGCGCGCCGCGCGCGCCGAGAATTATCCATCGCGGCCGGTGCGCATCGTCGTGCCTTATCCGGCCGGCATCGCGCCCGACGTCGCCACGCGGCTCCTGGCGGCTTCGCTGTCGCAGCATTTCGGCCAGCAATTCGTCGTCGACAACCGTCCCGGCGGCGCCAGCAATATCGGCACCGAGATCGTGGTCCACGCGGCACCCGACGGCTATACGCTGTTGACGCTGACGATGACCAACACCATCAATGTGTCGCTCTACGACAATCTGTCGTTCGACGTGATGGCCGACATCGCGCCGGTCTCCGGCCTCGTCAAATTGCCCTTGGTGCTTGTCGTCAATCCGTCGGTGCCGGCCAAAACGCTGCCGGAATTCATCGCTTACGCCAAGGCCAATCCCGGCAAGATCAATTACGCCTCGGTCGGCGCCGGCGCCGCGACCAACGTGGCCGGCGAATTGTTCAACGAGATGGCCGGCGTCAAGCTCGTCAATGTGCCGTATCGCACGAGTTACATTCCCGATCTTCTCAGCGGGCAGGTGCAGGCCGGCTTCACGCCGATCCTGCAGACGCTCAATCTGATCAAGGCCGGCAAGCTGCGCGGCCTTGGCGTCAGCGGCGTGGCGCATTCGAACGTGCTGCCCGACGCGCCCACCATCGCGCAATACGTGCCCGGCTACGACGTTTCGGTGTGGGACGCGGTCGGCGCCCCCGCCAAGACGCCGCCCGCGATCGTCGAGGAACTCAACAAGGCGATCAATGCGGCGCTGTCCGATCCGAAGATGCAGGCGCACTTCGCCGGTCTCGGCGCCGAGCCGATGATCATGACGCCCGCGGAGCTGAAGGACTATATGACCGCCGAAATCAAGAAGTGGGGCAAGGTGGTCAAGACCGCCGGCATCAAGCCGCAGTGAGCGTGCAACACCATTGTCATTCCCCGCGCAAGCGGGGAATCCAGTAATCGCGGTCGCTGAAATAAATCTCAGGTCATTCCGATTACTGGATCATCCGCCTTCGCGGATGATGACAGCGTAGTGATTATTTGCCGCTCATTTGCCGTTCAGCATCGCCTTCACCCGCTGCGGCGTCACCGGCAGTTCGCGCACCGCGCCGGGAATGCCGATGGCGTCCTCGATGGCCGAGGCGATAGTGGCGCCGACGCCGGTGATGCCGCTCTCGCCGGCGCCCTTGATGCCGAGCGGATTGAGCGGGGAGGTGTAATCCTCGCGCAGCAGCACTTCCGGCTCCGGCGTCTCGTGCATCGCGGGCAGGAGATAGTCGGCAAAGGTCACCGCCAGCGGATCGCCGCGCTCGCTATAGGTGAACTCCTCGAATAAAGCGCCGCCGAGACCTTGCGCATAGCCGCCGACGATCTGGCCGTGCACGGTCGCCGGGTTGATGGCGCGGCCGATGTCGTAGGCGATGCAATAACGCTCGACCGTGACGCCGCCGGTATCGCGGTCGACGCGCACCACGGCGACGTGGCTGCCATAAGGGTAGACCTGATGCTCGGTCTTGAACCAGCCTTCGGCGGAAAGACCCGGCGCGCGGTCGCCGCGCGTCTTCGAAGTCGGCTCCAGATTTTTCGCGAGCGCGGCGAGGCTGATCGAGGGGCCGGGCCTGCCGTCCTTGCGCAAAACTTCGCCGTCGGCAATGTCGAGTGCGTCGGGCGCGGTCTGCAAAAGCTCGGCCGCCATGTCGAGCGCCTTCATGCGCAGATTGAGCGCGGCGATATGCGTGGCCGACGCGGTCATCACCGTGGCGCGCGAGGCATGCGCGCCGATGCCAAATGGAATACGGTCGGTCTGGCCGTGGATGACGCGGCAATTCTTGTAATCGACGCCGAGCGCGTCGGCGGCGACCTGCGCCATCACCGTCTCAAAGGCCTGGCCGATCGAGGCGCCGCCGGTGACGACTTCGACCATGCCCGAGGTGTCGATGGAAATATTCACGCCGTCGGTCGGGCCGAGCCCGCTCTTCTCGACGAACATGGCGACGCCGATGCCGACAAGCTCGCCTTTGGCCTTGCGTTTCCGCACCGCGGCGTTGAGTTCGCCCCAGCCGATCTTGGCGAAAAGTTTATCCAACAGCCCGACATAGTCGCCGGTGTCGTAATGGATTTCCTCGCCCAAGGCTTCGAGCGGGCGCGGGTAGGGCATCTCCGCGGCGGTGATGGCATTGCGCCGGCGGACATCGATGCGGTCGATCTTGAGCTGATGCGCAATGGCATCGACCAGCCGCTCGCGCACGAAAGTGGTCTCGTAGCGGCCCGGCGCGCGGTAGGTGGCGGCCGGCGTCTTGTTGGTCAGCCGGAAATGGCCGATGGCGCGATAGGCCGGCACCCGGTAGGGCCCCGGCAGGATGCCCGCCGTCATATGCACGACGCGCGCCGCGTGGGTGCGCACATAGGCGCCCTGGTCGTGAAAATAGCGGTCGTCGATGGCGAGGATGACGCCGCCATCGTCGACCGCGGCGCGGATCTTGTGCAGCTGCTGGCGCGAATGATTGGCCGCGATCAGATGCTCGCGGCGGTCCTCGATCCACTTCACCGCGCGGTTGAACCTCTTTGCGGCGACGGCGACCAGCACGTCCTCGGGATAAAGCTCGCCGCGTATGCCGAAGCCGCCGCCGACATGGGATTCGTGCACGTGAATTCCACTCGGTGGCAGCCCGAGCATGCGCGACAGCAATTCCTGGATGCGGTGCGGCACCTTGGCGGCGCCGTGCAGTTCGAGAATGCCGCGCGAAGCGTCATAGCGGCCGATGGCGCCGCGGGTCTCCAGCGGCACGCCGGAATGCCGGCCGATCGACAGCTCGACTTCGACCACATGCGGCGCGTCGCGGAATACCGCGTCGACGTCGCCATAGCCCTGGCGGATGATCGCCGCCTCGCTTGCGTGCCCCGGCGAAAACTCGACCGGCGCGGCTTGCGCGTCCAGAAGCGGCGGCAATTCCTCGATCTCGGCTGTGACCAGATCGGCGGCGTCCTCGGCGACGTAGGCGTCGGCGGCAAACACCGCGGCGATCGGCTCGCCGACATAGCGCGCGCGGTCGCCCGCCAGCACCGGCTGGCGGTACGGATCGAGCGCCGGGATCGTGCCCTCGCGGAAATCGATCGGCGGCAGCTCGGCGATGTCGGCCGCCGTCCACACCGCATATACGCCGGGCAGCGCGCGTGCCGCCGCGGTGTCGATCTTCACGATGCGGCCATGCGCATGCGCCGAGCGGACGATGCGCATATGAAGCTGGTGCGGGAAATTGATGTCGCCGGCAAAGGCGCCGTGCCCGGCGACCAGCGGCGGATCCTCGAGCCGCGTGACGGATTGGCCGATCCATTCTTTCCGCCCCCGCGAAGCGGGGGTCACTGCATCCGCCCCCGCGATAGCGGGGGAGGGGGACCGCCCGAAGGGCGGTGGAGGGGGCGCCGCGCTCACAGCATCTCCGTCGCTAGTCGAACGATGGCGTCCGCAACCTCATCAACGTCGCGCGTCAGGTCGGTCGCCGGGATCCGCATCACCGTCACGCCATGTTTATTCAACCAAACATCGCGGCGCTCGTCGTGTTGCGGTCGGTCACCCATAGTGTGGCTTATTCCGTCAATTTCGATCGCGAGGTGGGCCTTCGCACAATAGAAGTCGAGAACGTACGGACCAATTGGATGCTGACGGCGGAAGACAGGTTGACCAGGGAGCCGTTGGCGAAGTCGATTCCAAAGTCGCGCCTCCGGCACCGACAGCGATTGGCGAAGCTTTTGCGCGTTTCCAACGACCCTCGATGGCGCTCTCATGATGCGACGAGGCAAGCGCCCCCTCCACCGCGCTACGCGCGGTCCCCCTCCCCCGCTTCGCGGGGGCGGAAAGAGCGTTCCAGCGCGCGGCGCGTCACCGCGAGCACGAGGTCGCGCCGGAATTCGGCGGTGGTGACGTTGTCCTCCATCGGATCGATCGCGGCCGTCGCGGCCGCGGCCGCGGCGCGGAACGCCGCGTCGCCGGGTGCGGCGCCCGTAAGCGCACGCTCGGCCTCCGCAATGCGTCGCGGCTTGACCTCGGCGCCGCCGACTGCGAGCCGCGGCGCGGCGATCTTGCCGGCCTCGAGCCGATAGACGCCGAGCGCCATCGCCATGGCGAAATCGCCGGCGCGGCGGTTGAATTCGTAGAAGCCGCAGCGCGCGTCGGCGGGCAAAAGCGGCAGCCGCGCCTCGACCAACAACTCATCATCGGCGAGCGCGGTGGTCATGACGCCCTTGAAGAAATCGCGCGCCGCGATGACGCGCTCGCCGCGCGCGCTTTTCGCCAGCACCTCGCCGTCGAGCGCCGCCAGCACCAGGCACCATTCCGACGCCGGATCGGCATGCGCCAGCGAGCCGCAGAAGGTGCCGCGGTTGCGGATCGGATAATGCGCGATGTGGCGCACCACGTCGGCAAGCAGCGTGCCGAGCGGCCCGTCGCACACCGGCTTATGGAACGCGGCATGGCGCACGCCGGCGCCGATCACGAGCTTGCCGTCGGCGACGGCAAGGCGGTTGAGCGCGGCGACGCCGTTGATGTCGACGAGATGCGCCGGCTTGGCCAGCCGGAACGCCATGGTCGGCACCAGCGATTGCCCGCCGGCCAGCACGCGGCCGTCATCGGGCGCGACTTGCGCGAGAATAGCGACCGCCTCGTCGACGGTCTTCGGCGCGTGGTAGCGAAACGCCGCCGGCTTCATTGCAGTGCCTTCATTGCGCTGGTTTCAAGTTTGCGGCTGGCGTACAATTTTTGAAGAGTTGCACCGTTTTTGGCACAGAGTCAAAGTCCGGCGCGTTCACCTCGACCCGCAAAGGTCGGCATGAAGCCTCCCGCATTTTCCTACCACGATCCGCGCAAGCTCGCCGACGCCGTCGGGCTAATCGCAAGCCTCGACAACGCCAAATTGCTCGCCGGCGGGCAATCGCTGATGCCGATGCTCAACATGCGTCTTGTGCTGCCCGACCACGTCATCGATCTCAATTGCGTCGGCGAGTTGAGCTACATCCGCGAAGCGAACGGCGCGCTCGAAATCGGCGCCATGACGCGCCAGCGCGACATCGAATTCTCCGATCTGGTGCGCAAACGCTGCCCGCTGATGCATGAAGCGATCGTGCAGGTTGGGCACCGGCAGACCCGCAACCGCGGCACTCTCGGCGGCTCGCTGTGCCATCTCGATCCGGCCGCCGAATTGGTCGCGGTCGCCGCCGCGCTCGATGCCAAGCTCACGGTCGCCGGCAAGACCGGGACGCGCGGTATCGATTTCGCCGCGTTCCCGGTCGCCTATATGACGCCGGCGCTGGAGCCCGACGAGCTTCTCATCGGTGCGAGTTTTCCGTGCTGGTCCGAACGGCACGGATCTGCCTTCGTCGAATTTTCCCGCCGCCACGGCGATTTCGCCATTGTCTCCGCGGCGGCGCTCATCGAGGAAGACGGCGCCGGAAAAATCACGCGCGCCTCGCTTACCCTGGGCGGCATGGGCCCGGCGCCGGTTCGCGCCACCGACGTGGAGCGCGCGCTGATCGGTGAAAAAATCGACGACAAGCGGCTGCGCGAAATCTGCGAGCCGCTGCGGCAGCGCGATGCGGTCGACGACATCCACGCCCCGGCATCCTATCGCCGGCAATTGGCGACCGTGCTGTCGCGCCGTGCGCTGCTCAAAGCGCATGAGCGCATCGTCGGAGCAAACACGCATGCAATTTGATGGCACGATTCTGGCCAATCGCCGCGAGGTCCGAACCCCCTCACCCCATCCCTCTCCCCTGCGGGGCGAGGGAGGAGCAAGCCGCGCGTTCGCCATTCTGCGCGGCCGACGAAACGCCGTTCTTCTCCCTCTCCCCGCAGGGGAGAGGGTCGGGGTGAGGGGGCTACGATTGCGAGGCTTGATCTCCGAAGCCGCGGCACAAAGATGAATGAAGAAAGAAAAATCTCACTGACCGTCAACGGCGCGCGGCACGAAGCGACCGTCCCGGTGCGCTTGACGCTCGCCGATTTCCTGCGCCAGCATCTGCGGCTCACCGGCACCCATCTCGGCTGCGAGCACGGCGTCTGCGGCGCCTGCACGATCTTGTTCGACGGCCACTCGGCGCGCTCCTGCCTGATGCTGGCGGTGCAGGCCGACGGCCACGACATCCTCACCGTCGAAGGCATCGCGCCCGACGCCAAGACGCTGCATCCGCTGCAGCAGGCGTTTCACGAGCATCACGGCCTGCAATGCGGCTTCTGCACGCCGGGCATTTTGACGACGCTGATCGAGCTTTTGCGCGACAATCCGGATCCGACCGAGGAAGACATCCGCGTCGGCATTTCGGGAAATCTGTGCCGCTGCACCGGCTACCACAACATCGTTTTGGCGGCGCTTGAAGCGGCCAGGCGGATGTCGGACGACAGACGACAGAGGACAGACGACAGATAAAGGCCGAGCGTTGCCATCATGCCATCATCCGTCGTCCGTCCTCCGTCCTCTGTCCTCCGTTTCGACGACATCGGCAACCGGCTGAAAGCCTTTCGCCTCGGCTCCGGGCTATCGGCGGAGGAGATCGCGCATAAGCTCGCCATTTCGCGCACCGCGCTCTACCGCTTCGAGAAGGGCGAGGTGGCGAAGATCGAGACGCTGGAGAAGCTCGCCGAGCTTTTGAAAGTCTCGGTGCCGACCCTGCTCGGCGTCGGCGTCGAATATATCGCCTCCGCGGTGGCCTATTTTGAGCGCATGCGGCAGATCGAGGAGACCGCCGAGCACATCATCGTCTTGGCCGGCCCGATCTCCTATGTGCTCGCCTCCGACGGTTTCGACGGCGCGCTCGGCGAAATTTTGCGCGAATCCGTGCCCGACGGCATCGCCAGGCGCGCGCAGGCGCTCGCCCAGATCGACGAGCTGATGGCGGTGCTGCGCGCGCGCAAGGAATGCTACCGCCGCCGCTGCCCGGCGGTGGTCAATCTGATCGCCGCCGCCGAGATGGAGCGCTTTTTGCGCAACGGTCTTGTCGGCCGCCACGATCTCGACGAACAAACGCGGCGCGCACGGCGCGCGCTGGCCCGCGCCGAGGCCACCCATTTCACCGCGCTGATGGAGAACGAGCCGATCGGCGTGCAGATCGGCATCGTGCGCGATACGCTGCCGCATTCGAGCTTTCAGATCTTCCGCCAGCCCGACCGCAAAATCCTGGCGCTCAGCCCGTTCCGCCTCGGCGAGGAGCCGAATATCCGTGTCGGCGTCGCCATGATCACCTCGGCGCCGGAAGCGCTCGATTTGCACGAAGCGATGGCGCGCGAGCTGTGGGCCGGCGCACTCAAAGGTCCCGCCGCGGTGCGCTTCATGCGCGGCATGATGGAGAAGGCGGACCGGTGAGCGAATAGACAAACGCAACGTTTCCCGAGCCCGGCGCGGGTCGCAGCGAAGCGTAAAGACACGCTGCGGACCCGGATCGCGGCCGAAGGTCTTCGCTACCCGCCGCACCGCTTCCTGCAATCATGGTCTGGAGGCCCCGTGACGCTTCGCGGTAGACTTCGCTCAACGATCGGCAAAACGGTCGGAGAGAGGGAGGGTACCATGAAGCTGTATCATGCCGTCGCGGCGCTGTTCGGCGTCGTCATCGCCGCCGGTTCGGCGCAGGCCGCCATCAAAGTGCAGACCGTCGAATACAAGCAAGCCGATACGGCGCTGGAGGGCTGGCTCGTCTATGACGACGCCGCGCAAGGCAAACGCCCCGGCGTCGTCGTCTATCCGCAATGGATGGGCCCGTCCGCCGACGAGAAGAACGCCGCCGAAAAGCTCGCGGCGATGGGCTACGTCGCTTTCGTCGCCGACATCTACGGCAAGGGCGTGCGCCCCAATACGCCGCAGGCGGCCGGCGCGGAAATGGGCAAATATCTGAAAGACCGCCCGCTGCTCCTGGCCCGGGCGCAAGCGGCGCTCGATCAGCTCCGCGCGTCGCCGGTGGTCGATCCGCAAAAGCTCGCCGCCATCGGCTACTGCTTCGGCGGCGCGCCGGCGCTCGATCTTGGCCGCAGCGGCGCGCCGCTCGTCGACATCGTCACCTTCCATGGCGTGCTGTCGACGCCCGACCCCGTCAACGCCAAGAACATCAAGGGCCACGTGCTGGTGCTGCACGGCGCCGCCGATCCCGTCGTCAATGCGCAGGCCGTCGCCGCATTCGAAAAAGAGATGACCGACGGCCATGTCGACTGGCAGGTCGTGCTCTATGGCGGCGCCATGCATGCCTTCACCAATCCCGGCGCCAACAGCCCCGAGCACGGCGCGCAATACGATCCGCTCGCCGCCAAGCGCGCCTGGCAGGCGATGAGCGACCTGTTCAAGACGACGCTGTAGGAACGAACGCCTCCGCCCCCGGCGAAAGCGGGGGCGGATTCACCAATAAACCCGTAAGAGGCCGGGCGCGCCGTTGCCGCCGCGGCCGCCCAGGCCCGCGCCGCCGCCGCCGCCCGCACCCAAGGCCTTGGCCGGTTCACCGGCTCCGCCGTTTCCCGAGCCGCCCGCTGCTCCCGCGCCGATCAGCGATGCTCCGCCGCCGCCGCCCCCGCACACCATATTAGGCCCGCCACCACTGCCGCCTGCGCCGCCCGGGTTTGCGAGATACGAGGCGCCTGCCGATCCCGGAAGGCCGGGAGCGCCGCCGCCGTCTCCTCCTGAGCTGCTGTTGGGTCCGGTCCCGCCATGTCCACCCATTGGATAGACCGTATAGTAGCCGCGGCCGCCGCCCGCTCCTCCCGGAAAGACGACTAAGCTGCCGAAGGCTGTAGCGCCGCCGCGGCCTCCCGACTCCCCAGGGCCACCACCCGCACCGCCGCCGCCGATGATGATGTCATAGGACGTGCCGGGCGTGACGGGCGTCGGAGCATAGGCCAAGGCTCCGCTGGCGCCGCCGCCGCCGCCGGCGACTGAGCCCGGGTAGCCTATGTCGCCCCCACCGCCGCCCCCGCCGCCTCCCTGACCCTGGACGAAAACGGCACTCGCGTCCTCAGGGCAAACCCACACCCCGTTGGCGGTAAATTCCTGGCTCTGCATGGCTGTCTCCTCTGCGCCGGGCGCCCGGCGAAGGATTTGCTTTGAACTTGGATGGCTGAAATCTTGCGCGGGCGCAGGCGCATGTCCTGCGCCGTTTGCAACGCCGACCTTGGCCCCTCATTCGATCACCTCGTCGGCGGCGACTTGCATGCCGAGCGGTACTTTGAGGCCAAGAGCAGTTGCAGCTTTCAGGTTTATGGCCAGCTCGAACCTGGTCGATTGCGCGACTGGAAGCTCGGCCGGCTTTTTGCCCTTCAGAATCTGTCCGACATAACCGCCGACCTGGCGCTCCGCGGCTTCGAGGCTTCTGCCATAGCTGATCAGACCGCCGGCAAGAACATACTGGCGCAGATGGCAAATCGTAGGAATGGCATGGCGCGCCGCCAGCGCGACCAATTCGTCGCGCTTGTAGAGAAACAGTGGATCTGCTTCGACAAAGAGCGCGGTAGCCTTCTGTTCGGTCACGGTTGCGAACGCCTGATCGAAATCCCGTTCGCTGCGGGCATGGAGCCATTGCGAAACGCGGTGACATAGAATGCGTTGCCGTTCGGTGAGGCGCTGTGCAGGAATCCGATCGTCGGTCGCGCCGCTTGCTGTGCGCGCGCCGCGAACGGCAACGCCGTTGCGGTGCCGATGAGCGCGATGAAATCGCGTCGCTTCATTCGATCAGCTCGTCGGCGCGGCCAAGGAGCGGCAGCGGCACCGTGAGGTTGAGCGCCCTGGCGGTCTTGAGGTTGATGATCAGCTCGAGCTTGGTTGCCTGCTGCACCGGCAGGTCGGCGGGCTTTTCGCCCTTGAGAACGCGCCCGGCATAATTGCCTTCCAGGCGGTAGGCGTCGGCAAGGTCGGTGCCGTAGCTCATCAGCCCACCCGCCGCCGCGAAGCCGTTAAAGTGGTAGATCGCCGGCACTGCGTGCTGGAGTGCGAGCGTGGCGAGCAGGCTGCTTCGGGCCGTGAAAAAAATATCCGGACCGATCACCAATCCATCGGCCCGCACCTGCGCCAAGTCTGCGAATGCCTTGCCGATCTCGGCTTCGGTAGAGGCTTCCAGCATGTGGAGCTTCAATCCGAGGCTGTCGGCGGCTGACTGGGCGCCTTTGGTGATGAGTTTCGCCAGCGTGCGATTGGTCGGATTGTACAGGAAGCCGATATTGCTCGCCGTCGGCAGCACCGCGCGCAACATCTCGAATTGCTTCGGCACCACCTGCGACAGCAAAATCGACACGCCGGTGAGATTGCCGCCCGGTCGGCTGAGGCTGGCGACAAAGCCGGCTGCGACCGGGTCCGCGCCGGTATTGAAAATAATCGGAATCGTCGTCGTGGCGGCTTTTGCGGCGGCTGTCGAGGGCGTGCCGTCGGCGACGATAACGGTCACTTGCCGGCGCACCAGATCGGCGGTCAGCGCGGCGAGCCGATCATTGTGTCCGTCCGCCGAGCGGTATTCGACTGCGAGGTTTTTTCCCTCGACGTAGCCGGTCTCGCTCAAGCCTTTGCGGAGCCCGACGACGTAGGCTTGATTAGGTTCGGTCTCAAGCACGCCGATCAGCGGCATCGCTGGCTGCTGCGCGCGCGCCGCCAAGGGCCAAGCGGCCGCTGCAACGCCGATGATCGCAATGAACTCGCGCCGTCGCATCGGTTCCCCCAACCTCAGGAAGGCACTTTACCCGATCAAGTCTAGAACACTGGGAGAGGCCTGAATATGCCTTCAAAAGAAGGCTCGACGTACATTACCGAGAGCGACACAAAAGCATGTCGATGCTACCCGTAAGGCCGCCGCGTCCGGATTACGATTACTGTATCGGATTACCGTCGGACTTTTCTCGGTCGGTATTGTCTTGCCGCGATCGCGCTTATGGTCCGCAGCAAGGAAATTCGTCACGCGAGCGTCCATGAGGCATCTCATCTCCATGGCTATTCTCCTCGCGGCGGCGACGGCGGCCGATACCGCTCGCGCCGGCGGACTTGAGATCCGTTCCTGCGACTTCGCGGTGAAAGCGCGCTGCGTTTCCGGCAGCGCCAGCGTCACGCTCGCCGATGGCGCCGTGCAAAAGCTCGAGGTCAACGTCATCTGGTGCAGCCTGCCCGGTCATCTCGACTTCACCTGCGCCATTGAATCGTCGCGCGGCGACAAGGACGCCAAATGGGCGGACGATGCCGGCACGACCGTGATCGCCAATGCCTCGCCGTTCAATCCGAACGCGCCCGACCGGGTGAAGGTGACGCTCGGCCGGCATGTGTCGATCGATCTGGACGAGGCGCAATCGCTCGGCCGCTGCGGCGCCGGCGCGGAATTGCCGCGCGCCATCGTCATTCCGGCGCACGACAAAACCTGCCGGGTATGGCTGCAAGCGGAGTGATGGCTTCACCTCCCCCGTGCCGCGCGAGAAGGGCGTGTCCCGATCACGGAGACGTGATGTGACATTCGTCACCAATGTAGATAAGTAACGTGACGACTCTCGCCCTGAGGGACGCCGCCGGGTGACGCCGGCGGTTAGGGGCGAGGACGGTTCCCGCGGGCGGGGTTGTCGCCCCCCGCTCCCGGGCGGCTCCGGGCCAAAACGCCCGGCCGGCACTAGGACCGGTCTGCGGGCTTCTATCGCCCGCTGCACTGGGACGGCCGGGGGTGGATAACGCCCATCCCTACCTAGTTCCGTCCCAGGAAGCGCGTGAACTGGAGCTGAGCGGTGGCGTTCGGTCGCCCCCGCAAGTGCCGTGGTGGAACGCCGGCAGGCGAGCGCGCCCGATAGCGGTGAGGGCGGCGCAAGCCGCCTTCTCCGCGGCGCGCCCTGTGCGCCGCTTGCGTACAGGTCTTCCCTGCAGTCCGGTTTTGACTGCAGTGCGTCTGCCGGCGTTCCGCTTCCCTTATTTTCTTACTTCGTC
Source organism: uncultured Alphaproteobacteria bacterium (assembly GCA_963791925.1). Lineage (GTDB taxonomy): Bacteria > Pseudomonadota > Alphaproteobacteria > Rhizobiales > Xanthobacteraceae > BOG-931. Next base: position 357,752 of record CAWBUA010000002.1, read on the forward strand.
ATGGCGAGGAGCGGAGCAGGGAAGCGATCCCGGACTTGCCGCTAAGACTGGACCGATTCCGCCTCTACGCTGCCAATGACGGTTCGAAACATCGTTGGTCTGGCACCACTCGCGCGCAAAACACCCGGCGCGAGAACGGGGGCGCCTTATTTTCACCTCTCCCCGGAGGCGAGAGGGAGAAATGGCGTCGCTGTTTGACATCGTGGGCTGCGAACGCGCGCGCGGAAGATCGCGGCGCGGGAACGGGAGAGTACATCCGCCCCCGCTTGCGCGGGGCAGGATGAGTCTACGCCCTGGCGTATTGGCCGCGGTTGAAGAAGCGGTCCTTCTGGTCGTCGTTCGCGGTGTCGCGGTTGGATTTGATCGCACCGACCTTGGCCAGCGCCGTCTTCACCGCCGGCCGCTCCTCGATCGCTTTGAACCAGCGCGCCAGGTTCGGATTGTCCTCCCATTTCACGCCTTGCGCGTCGTGATTGCGCGTCCACGGGAAGGTGGCGATGTCGGCAATGGAGTATTCGGCGCCGGCGAGATACGGCGATTGCGCCAGCCGCTTTTCCAGCACATCGTAGAGCCGCTTCACCTCGGTCTGATAGCGCGTCATCGCATAGCCGTTGCCGTCCTTCGGCGCGAACAGCTTGAAATGCGTGAACTGGCCGAACATCGGGCCGACGCCGCTGGTCTGGAAGAACAGCCACTGCAGCACGTCGTATTTCCTCGCCATGTCCGTCGGCAGGAATTTTCCGGCCTTCTCGGCGAGGTACATCAGGATCGCGCCGGACTCGATCACGGTGTAGGGCTTGCCGCCGGGGCCGTCGGAATCGACGATCGCCGGAATTTTCGAATTCGGATTGATCTTGACGAAGTCCGGATTGTACTGCTCGCCCTTCCAGACGTCGATGAAATGCTCCCGATACGGTAGCTTGGTCTCTTCAAGCATGATGTAGATTTTCTGCACGTTCGGGCTGGTCAGCGCGTAAAGATCGATCATGGCAATGCGTTTCCTCATTCGCAGATTGGCGGAACGCGGCGACCCTATCGGCCGCATCCGGGGCCGGCAAGCGGCGGTGCAGCCGCCATGCCGGGCGCGCGGATCACTTGTGCGGCATCGCCGATGCCGCGTAGGGTGCCGACCCGGGCGAACAAGAATACGGGCAAACAAGAATAATGTCGGTAGGGAGAGCACAATGCAGCGCATAACCCGGCGGACCGCCGTCGCTTTCGCCGGCGCGGCGGCGACTGCCTTTGCCGGCGGTGCGGCGCGGGCCGACGACAGCTATCCGAACCATGCGGTGCGCTGGCTCGTCGGCTATCCTCCCGGCGGCTCGACCGACCTTTGCGCTCGCCTGATCGGCGGCTATCTCGCGCAAATTTTTCATCAGCAATTTTTGGTCGAAAACCGGCCCGGCGCCGGCAACAACCTCGCCACCGAGCTCGCCGCGCATTCGCCGCCGGACGGCTACACGGTGTTCCTGGTCAATCCCGCCAACGCCATCAACGCCACGCTCTACAAGGACCTGCCGTTCGATTTCCTGCGCGACATGGCGCCGGTCGCCGGCTTCATCCGCGTACCCAATGTGATGGAGGTGAACCCGAACGTGCCGGCGCATACGGTCAAAGAGTTCATCGACTACGCCAAGGCCAATCCCGGAAAGGTCAACATGGCATCTGCCGGCATCGGCACCTCGACGCATTTGTCGGGCGCGCTGTTCATGCAGATGACCGGCGTCAAACTGGTGCATGTGCCGTACCGCGGCGCCGGGCCGGCGCTCGCCGACATGCTGAGCGGCCAGGTCCAGGTGTTCTTCGACAATCTGCCGTCCTCGATCGGCTACATCAGAGCCGGCAAGCTGCGCGCGCTGGCGGTGACCACGGCGGAGCGCGCGAAGGCGCTGCCCGAGGTACCGACATTGGCCGAGACCGTGCCCGGCTACGAAGCGAGCGCCTGGTTCGGCATGGCGGTGCCGGCGGGGACGCCGCGCGACATCGTCGAGAAGCTCAACCGCGCGGTCAACGATGCGCTGGCCGATCCCGGCATTCAGGCCAAGCTCGCCCAGCTCGGCGGCACCATCATCTCCGGCACGCCGGAAGATTTCGGCAAGCTGATCGTCGAGGAAACCGACAAATGGGCCAAGGTGGTCAAGGCCACCGGCGCGACCGCGGAGTAGATCGATAATGAAGATCTTCGACCGCTCATTCCCGCGCAAGCGGGAATCCAGACTGGGTCCCCGCTTTCGCGGGGACGAGCGGTGTTTGTTTGGTGCTCTTGGCGTTCTCCTTGCGATTGCCGTGTCCTTGCCGGCATCGGCGCAGGATTATCCGGCGCGGCCGATCCATGCGCTCACCGCGGTGAGCGCCGGCGGCACCAGCGACATTTTCATGCGGGCGATGGCCCAGGAGGTCGGCAAGCGCTGGAACCAGACCATCGTGGTGGAAGATCGGCCCGGCGGCGCGATGAATGTCGGCGGCGAGGCCTGCGCGCAAGCCGCGCCCGACGGCTACACCATCTGCATCCTGCCGCCGGAGACGCTCGCCTATAACAGGCTGCTGTACAAAGGCCTGCGCTACGATCCGGAAAAGGATTTCGCCCCGATCACCAATCCGTTCTTCACCACCCAGGTGCTGGTGGTGAGCGCCAAGCTCAACGTGCATTCATTGGCCGAGCTGGCCGCGCTGTCGAAGGCCAAGCCGAAAACCTTGAGCTACACGGCGCCCTCGATTCCGTTGGTTGCGTTCATGCAGCAATGGATCAAGTCGAACGGGGCCGACATCGTTCGCGTGCCGTTCCGCGGCGGCGGCGAAGCGGTCAACGACATGCTCTCTGGCTCGACGCCGGTGGCGTTTTTCGGCGCCTCCAACTGGCTGTCGTTCATCAAGAACGGCACCGTCATTGCGCTCGCGGTGGACAGCCCGCAACGCTCGCCGCTTTTGCCCGATGTGCCGACGCTCGCCGAGCTTGGCTATCATGGCGACCTCACCCGGCTTTATTTCGGCCTGGTCGCGCCGGCGGGAACCCCGCAGCCGATCATTCAAAAGCTCTACACGGAGTTCGCCGCAGTCGGCGCCGATCCAGAGTTCCGGCAGAAGCGCATGATCGACGTCGGCCTCGAGCCGGTGTTCGACACGCCCGAGGAATTCGGCGCGTTCCTTAAACAAGACCGCGCCGCCTCGGCGCGCATCGTCAAGGAAGCCGGAATGGGCTCGCAATGATCGTCGAATGGCATACCCACGTCTATCCGCCGGAAGAGGCGGCCGCCGACGCGCTGGCCTGGGACGGCAAGAGCGGCCCGACCTGGGCCGGCCGTTGCCCGATGACGCTGGAGAACGTGCTCGAGGCGCATCATCGCTGCGGCATTGGCGTCACCGTGTTCAGCAACGCCGCGCATTACCTGCGCGGCAAGCCGGAAGCCGAGGAGCTCAAGGCGATCCAGCGCTGGTCCGATTACGCCGCCGAGATCCAGGCAGCGCATAACGGCGTGCTCTACGGCTTCGCCACCATGCTGCCCTGCGGCGGGCCTGCCTTCATCAAGGAGACCGAGCGCGCCATTCGTCAGCTCGGGCTCAAAGGCATCCTGATCCATTCCAACCACAAGGGCCATTATCCGGACGACGACGAGGCGCGGCCGTTCTGGGAATTGGTGCAGGACCTCGGCGTTCCGGTCTTCATTCATCCGCCGCATGTCGGCTTCGGCGAGGAGCGCATGCGCGACTATCGGCTGGCTTCGAGTGTCGGGCGGCCGGCCGACCTTTGCCTCGCTTTGGCGCGGCTGATCGTGCGCGGCATCCTCGAAGATTTTCCGCGCCTGACCATCGTCGCTTCGCACGGCGGCGGCGGGTTGTGGGAGGTAATCGGCCGGCTCAATTACGCCTATGAGCTGCAGGAGGAGTGCTACTTCCTAGGTCCCTATACGCCGATCAGGATCAGGCACGAGCCCGGTCATTACGCCAAGAAAATGTATTTCGACACCGTGACCTATCATCCGCCGGCGGCGCAGCTTGTCGTCGATTCGGCCGGCGCCGACCACGTACTCTACGGCTCGGATGCGCCGCCGCTTGCCTCGCTCAAGCCGCGGGCGATCAAACTGGTCGAGGGATTGCGGGTGACGGGCGAGGAGCGCGAGAAGATTTTCTGGCGCAATGCGGCGAAGCTGCTCAAGCTCGACGCGGCCGAGGCAGGTGCCGTGCCGGCCAGCGCGGGGGCGGCTTAAGGGTGCGGCAGCCGGCGGCGAAGAGACGTTTTCGTGTAGCAGCAGCGACTTAGCAACCTGTGGCGGTACCGCCACGGTGCCGAGAATTCGCAAGTCCTGCACGGAATTATTGCGTGCAATGGATGGATTGACGTCCTCGATCGGTCTTTAATCGCCGCATAAGAGCGGGACTCGCATTGGGGGCTATCATGCGTCGCTCACTGATCACGTCAGTACTTGCAGCCAGTTTGTTTCTCGGCTTAGGCGCGACAGCCTTTGCCAAAACACACCATCATCCGCCACCGCCACCGCCACCGCCTCCGGCTTGGTCATGGACCGGCTTTTACATCGGCGGCAACGTTGGCTACAGCTGGGGCAGATCGGATACGACCGTTAGCTTCTTCGACCCGACGGGCTTTCTCGGCTCGGCTCAGAGTACGTTCAGCCTCGATGGGGTCGTCGGCGGCGGGCAGGTCGGCTACAACTGGCAAACAGGGAACTGGGTGTGGGGCGTGGTGGCCGACATTCAGGGTACCGGCCAGCGCGGTTCGGGCACTTATATCTGTACCGTTACCGTGTGCGCGTCCGGTCCGATCACGGACAGTTTGAGGCAGAAGCTTGATTGGTACGGCACTGTGCGCGGCCGCGTCGGTGTCCTTTCGACGCCGGACATTCTTTGGTACGCGACCGGCGGTCTAGCCTACGGCCAAATCAAAACCTCCGAGTCAATTGTTGGACCGTTTCAATCCAGCACGCTGAATTTCAGCACGGTTAAAACTGGTTGGACGGTCGGCACCGGCCTTGAAGGCCACATTGCCGGAAACTGGACCTGGATGGTTCAATACCTGTTCGTGGATTTTGGGCAGGTTTCAGGTACCGGCACGACAAGTGTCATCACATCCATCTTCGGCTTCTGCGACACCCATGTTTGTCCTCTCAGCCCGGGCTTTTCTTCCAAGATCACTGACAACATCATTCAGGTCGGCGTGAACTTAAAACTGCCGTAAGGCCATCGTAATCGGCTGAACAGACACCGAGCTTGTCCGGGCGGCCCGCGATCCGCCGGGGCTTTTCTTTTCCGACGGATTAAGCGCACACTTGGTGGCAAATATAATGTGTTCCAAGGTGAGCACGCCGTCACATGACATCGCAAGCCAAAAAATCGCCCGAAGACCTGCGCAGCTATCGCTGGCTCGGCAAGAACGATCTGCGCTCGTTCGGCCATCGCTCGCGGCTGCGGCAGTTCGGCTACGACCGCGCCGACTGGGCCGGCAAGCCGGTGATCGGCATCATCAATACCTGGAGCGACATCAACGCCTGCCACGGCCACCTGCGCCAGCGTGCCGAGGACGTCAAACGCGGCGTCTATCAGGCCGGCGGCCTGCCGATCGAATTGCCGGCGATGTCGCTTGCCGAACCTTTCGTCAAACCCTCGACCATGCTCTACCGCAACTTCCTCGCCATGGAATGCGAGGAATTGTTGCGCAGCCATCCGATCGACGGCGCGGTGCTCATGGGCGGCTGCGACAAGACCACGCCAGGCCTCATCATGGGCGCCATCTCGATGGGCATTCCGGCGATCTATGTGCCGGCCGGTCCGATGCTGCGCGGCAATTGGCGCGGCCACACGCTCGGCTCCGGCTCGGATGCCTGGAAATACTGGGACGAGAAACGCGCCGGCCGCATCGGCGACGAGGAATGGAACGAGATCGAGGGCGGCATTTCGCGCTCGTTCGGCACCTGCATGGTGATGGGCACCGCGGCGACCATGATGGCGATCACCGAGGCGCTGGGACTGACGCTGCCGGGCGCCTCATCGATCCCCGCGGTCGACGCCAATCACCCACGCATGTGCGCCGCGGCCGGAAGGCGCGCCATCGACATGGTGTGGGAGGACCAGACGCCGGAGAAAATCCTCACCCCGGCGGCGTTCGACAACGCCATCCGCGTCCACATGGCGCTCGGCGGCTCGACCAACGCCATCATCCATGTCATCGCCATGGCGCGCCGCGTCGGCGTGCCGCTCGACATGGCGCGCTTCGACGCCATCTCGCGCGAGGTGCCGGTGATCGCCAACATCACGCCTTCGGGCAAATATCTGATGGAGGATTTCTTCTATGCCGGCGGCTTGCGCGCGCTGATGGGGCAGATGCGCGAGATGCTCGATCTGTCTTGTGTCACGGCAAACGGCCGCACCCTCGGCGATAATATCGCCGGCGTGAAGGTCTATCTGCCCGACGTCATTCATTCGCTCAAAGACCCGCTGTATGCCGAGGGCGCCACCGCGGTGCTGACCGGCAATCTGGCGCCGCGCGGCTGCGTGATGAAGCCGGCCGCCGCCGACCAGCGCCTGCTGCGGCATCGCGGCAAGGCGCTCGCCTTCGAGAATTACGACGCCATGGCGGCCGCGGTCGACCGCGACGATCTCGATGTCACGCCCGACCACGTGCTGGTCTTGAAGAACGGCGGGCCGAAGGGCGGGCCCGGCATGCCGGAATGGGGCCAATTGCCGATCCCGAAAAAGCTCCTCAAAGCCGGCGTGAAAGACATGCTGCGCATTTCCGACGCCCGCATGAGCGGAACCAGCTACGGCGCCTGCATCCTGCACGTGGCGCCGGAAAGCTTTGTCGGCGGTCCGCTTGCCTTGGTGCAGACCGGCGACGAGATCGAAGTCGACGTCGCGGCGCGGCGCATTCATCTGCATGTCGGCGACGAGGAGCTGGCGCAGCGGCGCGCGGCGTGGAAACAGCCCGAGCCGCGTTATCCGCGCGGTTATGGCGCCATGTATTCGCAGCATATCGGCCAAGCCGACGAGGGCTGCGATTTCGATTTCCTGGAGGGTCAGGCGGCGACGCCTGAGCCGGAGATTCACTGACGGCGCGATCAACCCGCCGGCAGCACCGTGGCACGGCATTCGCCGAAGCCGATGCGCGCAGCGCCTGGCTTCTCGCAGAAGCCGCGAAAGATGATCTCGTCGCCGTCCTCGAGGAAGCCGCGCTTCTCGCCGCTCGGCAGCGTCAGCGGCTCGGTGCCGCGCATGGTCAATTCGAGGAGCGAGCCCCAGCTCGATTTCTCCGGTCCCGACACGGTGCCCGAGCCGAGCAAATCCCCGGTGCGCAAGTTGCAGCCGTTTGAGGTGTGATGGGCGATCATCTGCGCCACGGTCCAATAAAGCAGCGCGCACGACGTCTGCGTCAGGCGCAGCGGCGCCGTTCCGGCGCGGCGCATGGCCTCGGTCGCGATATAGGCATCGAGCGCGATGCCGAGGCCGCCGTGCGCCCGATCCTCGGCGTCGTCGAGATGCGGCAGCGGCGCAGGATCGCCGTCCGGCCGCGCGAAGGCGGCGACATGGAACGGCGCCAGCGCCTCCGCCGTCACCACCCAGGGCGAAACCGTGGTGGCGAAGTTCTTGCCGAGGAACGGACCGAGCGGCACGTATTCGAAAGCCTGGATATCGCGCGCCGACCAGTCGTTGAGCAGGCAACAGCCGAAGACGTGTTCCGCCGCGGTTCCGACCGGCACTGGTTCGCCAAGCGTGCTCGGCGTGCCGACGTAAATGCCGAGCTCGAGCTCGAAATCGAGATGGCGCGACGGCCCGTAGCTCGGCGCTGCATCGTTTGGCCCTTTGCGCTGGCCGCGCGGCCGCTTGAACGGCGTACCGCTGACCCGGATCGAGGACGTCCGGCTGTGATAGGCGACCGGCACATATTTGTAGTTCGGCATCAGCGGATTGTCGGGACGGAACATGCGCCCGGCATTGGTGGCGTGAAAGATCGAAGCGAAGAAATCGGTGAAATCGCCGATCGCCACCGGAAGATCCATCGCGGCTTGCGCCATCGGGACGAGATGCCCACGTAACGCCCGATCGCCCCGGTCGGCGCTCAATGACCGCGACAGCGCAAGGCGAAGCGACGACCAGGCGTTCGGTCCGAGCGCCATCAGCGCATTGAGCTGCGCTGCCGCGCAGGCCGTTTTGATGTCGTGGGACACATTACTCAACGTGTTCGCGGCACCGGCCAGATCGAGAATCTGATCGCCGATGGCGACGCCGAGCCGCGGCCGTTCGCCCGACGCCGGACGAAATACGCCGAACGGCAGGTTTTGAATGGGAAAGTCGCAGCCCGGCGCGTTGGCGCTTTCGACAAAGCTCTTGCGCGCGGGGTCGTGCGTCTCGTTGAGCGGTATCGGCATTGGTCTTTTCCCGAAAGAGTTTCTCAGTGGGCGGCTTGTTGTTCTTTTTCGCGAATCGCGCCGTAGCGCGCCTGAAAGTCGGCATACATCCGTTGCAATCCGTCGCGCAGCGAGATGCTGGCGCGCCAGCCCAGGGCGTTGATGCACGATACGTCAAGAAGCTTGCGCGGCGCGCCGTCCGGCCGCGATGTGTCAAATTCGAGTTTGCCGCGATAGCCGACCACGTCGGCGACCATGCGGGCGAACTCGGCAATGCTCAGGTCTTCGCCGGTGCCGATATTGAGGAACGGCAGGTCGGAATAATGTTTCATGACGAACACGCAGGCGTCGGCCAGATCGTCGGCGGCCAGGAACTCGCGGCGCGGCGTTCCGGTGCCCCAGACGATGGCGCTCGGCGCGCGCTTGACCTTGGTCTCGTGAAAGCGACGCAGCAGCGCCGCTGGAACGTGGCTGTCGTCGGGATGATAATTGTCGCCGGGTCCGTAGAGATTGGTCGGCATCACCGAGACGAAATCCGAGCCATGCTGCAGCCGATAGGCCTCGCACAGCTTGATGCCGGCGATCTTGGCGACGGCATACCATTGATTGTTCGGCTCCAGCGGTCCGGTGAGCAGCATGTCGGGCGACATCGGCTGCGGCGCCAGCCGCGGATAGATGCAGGACGAGCCGAGATAGACGAGCTTCTTGACCGCGCAGCGATGCGCGGCGCGAATGCTATTGAGCGCGATCGCGACATTGTCGGCGAGAAAATCGGCCGGGAAGGCCGCGTTGGCGCGAATGCCGCCGACCTTGCCGGCGGCAACGAACACGGCGTCGGGCTTGGCCTGCGCCATGAAGCGCTCGACCGCGTCCGCCTGCCGCAGATCGAGGTCACGCCGCGCGGCGAAAACGACCTCGCAGCCCTCGCGTTGGAGCCGCCGCACGATCGCTGAGCCGGCCATGCCGGCGTGGCCGGCAACAAAAACCCGCTTGCCGGTTAGATCGAAAATGACGGGCGCACTCATGCGAATTTCGTCGCTCTAATCGTGGTGCTCTAGTCGTGGTGCTCTAATCGTGGACCTGGCGCAGCGCGCCTTCGCGGCGAATTTCCTTCAGATCGGCATCGACCATTTCGCGCACCAGTTCGTCGAACGAGACCTTGTGACGCCAGCCGAGCCGTTGCCGCGCTTTCGACGGATCGCCGAGCAGCGCGTCGGTTTCGGTCGGCCGGAAGTAACGCGGGTCGATCTCGATCAGCACGCGGCCGTCGCGCGCATCGACGCCCTTTTCGCCGACGCCGGTGCCGCGCCATTCGATGGTCCGGCCGACGCAGGCAAACGCCTTCTCGGCGAATTCGCGCACCGAATGCTCTTCGCCGGTCGCCAAAATATAGTCGTCCGGCTCCGGCTGCTGCACGATGAGCCACATGCCTTCGACATAGTCGCGGGCGTGGCCCCAATCGCGCCGGGCGGCCAGATTGCCGAGGAACAATTTATCCTGCAGACCGAGTTCGATCGCCGCCACGGCGCGCGTTATCTTGCGCGTCACGAAGGTCTCGCCGCGCGTCGGCCCCTCGTGATTGAACAAGATGCCGTTCGACGCATGCATGCCGTAGGCTTCGCGATAATTGACGGTGATCCAATAAGCATAGAGCTTGGCCGCCGCATAGGGCGAGCGCGGATAGAACGGCGTGGTTTCCCGCTGCGGCACCTCTTGCACCAGGCCGTAAAGCTCCGACGTCGAGGCCTGATAGAACCGCACTTTGTCCTCGAGGCGAAGGATACGGATCGCCTCGAGCAGCCGCAGCGTGCCGAGCGCGTCGGCGTTCGCGGTGTATTCCGGCGTCTCGAACGAGACGCGCACATGGCTCTGCGCGGCAAGATTGTAGATTTCGGCCGGCTGCACCTCCTGAACGATGCGGATGAGATTGGTCGCGTCGGTCATGTCGCCATAGTGCAGGAAGAAGCGCACGCCGGAGCCGTGCGGGTCCCGGTACAAATGATCGACGCGGGACGTATTGAACGACGACGACCGCCGCTTGATGCCGTGCACCACATAGCCTTTGCCGAGCAACAGCTCGGCGAGATAGGCGCCGTCCTGGCCGGTCGCGCCGGTAATTAATGCAACGCGTTCGGTCATGATCTGGGCCGGGCCGGGTTGTGCAGACTCCGGCCGATCGATCCTCGCGTTTGCTTCTGCGCCATCACGCCGGTGCCCCGCCGCCGGCGCGCTGCCGCTCCCGCATTTGCTGGTTCTCGCTCATGCGCCGCTGCGCCTCGGCATCGATCGCGCGCTTGAGGTCGGGATGGTGCGCGGTCAGCGTGCGGAAATCGGCGAGGTCGAGCATCAGGAGCGTGGACGGCATGGTCGTGGTGACGTTGGCGCTGCGCACCGAATCGCCGAGCAGGGCGAGCTCGCCGAAAAACGCGCCGGCGCCGAGCCGCACCGGCACCGGCTTGATATCGACCTGCACTTCGCCGCCGGCGATGAAATACATGCAATCGCCGACCTTGCCGCGGCGAATGATGGCGACGCGCTCGGGGACTTCGAGGCGGCGCAGCATGTGGGTGATCTCGGTGATCGACGACGGCTCGAGCGACTGGAAGAACGGCACTTTGCTGACCAGATCCCAGGTCTGGATGAAATTGCGCCGCCTGGTTTCGGCGGCAAAGCCGGTGGCGAGAATGCCGGTGGAAAGGCCGAAACTGGCGATGCCGAAGATCATGACCACGCCGCCGAGCAGATGGCCCAATTGGGTGATCGGCACCTTGTCGCCGTAGCCGGTCGTCGTCAGCGTCACCACCGCCCACCACAGCGCTTCCGGCAGCGAGTTGAACGCGCCCGGTTGCACTTGGCGCTCGATCACATACATCGCCGCCGATGACAGAAACAGCACGATCAGAAACAGCGCGAAGACGCTCGCCAGCGGCTTGGCCTCGAGCACGAAGACCCGGCCGAGCTGGGCGAAGCCCGGCGAATTCTGGGCAAGCTTGAGCACCCAGAATGACGCCAACAGCCAGGCATTGGGACCGGTGATGCCGTCGAGGAGCGCGAGCGGAACCGCGATCACGCTGATGACGTCGATAAAAAACGAAAACGACAAAAAGAAGCTGCGGGCCAAGCCGGCGCGGATGGCCGTTCGCGCACGAACCGCGCTCTCGACCGCAAAATAAGCGAGACAGCACCACAGGCAGGCGCTGAGCCAGCCGCCCGCGGCGCCTTGCAAGGCCGGCACGGTGTAAGCGGTCATCGCCGACAGGCCGACGGCGAGGACGACGATGCGTGCAACCGACGAGGCGCTGAAGCGGCGCAACGGCGCGGTCGATTGCACGACGATCGCTATCGCGTCCTTGAATATCACGCGAACCCCGAAAGCCCGGATGCTGGTCAAACCGGGTGGTAAATTACGCCGTCAAGGCCGCATGGGCCAGCCGAAATTGCAGGCGAGGGGAGCGCCTCCGTCGGAAAACTTATTGATGGATAACGTAAATTCGCGCTCGTCCGCGTCGGGCCCGCGCTTAATTTAGCGCGCCGATGCCGGTACACTAACGCCGACTTAAGAACCCCTCCAGTGACCATGCCAGGGCATTTCATGAAACGACGGCCGATTACCCGCTTCGAGCTCGCCGGCTATCTCCTGTCGCCGTCGCTGTTCGTGATGATTGTGCTGATGGTGGTCGAGGCCATGCTGGCCGCGGCCACGACCTGGCTCGTCATCAATGCCGGACGCCGGGTCGCGGTCGGGGAATTTCTGGTCACCGACCTGGTTTGGATACTCGGCGCGCAATCGACGTCCTATGTGGTCGGCGTGATCAGCTGGATCTTCGCCGAGCGCGCCGGCTATCGCGGCTTCGGCAAATACATGTTGCGCTTTGCGCGCGAGAACCGCGACAAGGTGACGCTGCTCAACGAGAAGCCGTCGCGCGAACAGGTCGAGCCGTTCCTCACCGGCGAGACCTTCCAGTGCTTCTTCAACGTCATGTATGAACTGGAATTCACGCTGAAGCTCTTCTTGGGCCTCGTGTTCAACGCGCTCGTGCTCGGCGCCGAGATCGATCTCAGTCTGCCGTTCGCCTATGTCGGCGCCTTCGGCACGCTGCTGTTGATGCAATGGGTGCTGCAGACGCCGATCGCGCACGCCTATCTCGAAAATCAGCGCATGAACAACCGCATCACCGCGCAGGGCTATACCGCCTGGGACAATGTCTTTTCCGGCAACAGCTATAATCTCAGATTGTGGCTGTTCGGCTTCAAGACGCGGCTGCGCGAGGGGCTGGTGGCGCAGATCCGCGCCATCGTCGCCCGCGAGGGCATGAGCGCGATGAGCGGCATCGTCAGCCTCGCCATCGTCTTCGCCGCCATCACCATGGTCGCCATGCGCAATGTCGGCGACACGGCGCTCCTGGTCGGTCTGGCGACGACGCTGCCGCGGCAGATCGAGATGACCTACGAACTGCATCTGCTCGCCACCGGCTGGAACGATTTCATCGCGATCTGGACGCGGTTCGGCGGCGTCGCCGCCAATATGTCGCCGCCGCCCGATGCCGATTTCGACGAGCGCATCAAATACGACCGCCTGGTGCTGCGCGAGGGCGAGCGCGCCAATGTGGTGTCCTCGCTCGGCGATGCGCTCCGCGTTGTGCTGGCGCACCCGACCGGCCGCATCAATGTGCGCGGCGGCAACGGCACCGGCAAATCCTCGCTGCTGGCAAGCCTGAAGACCGAGCTGAAGAAGCGCGCCTATTACTGGCCGACCACCGACCGCTTGGCGTTTCACTTTACCGGCGGCGTGGTGCCGGTGGACGTCGAGGGCGACGAGGAGGACGAACAAGTGGTCGAGGAAACGATGGACCAGAAGCTCGGCTTCTCCTCCGGCGAGCGGCAGCTCAAGTCGCTGCAGGAGATCGTCGAAGAGACCGCCGCGCAAGTTTATCTGCTCGACGAATGGGACGCCAATCTCGATGCCGCCAACAAGGCCAAGGCCGATGCGCTGGTCGACGAGCTTGCGGCGCGCGCCCGGGTCGTCGAGATTTCGCACCGCGATCAGGCGTCATGACGCACCGAAGCGTCTATTCCCGGGGTCTCTGCCGCTTTGCCCGCCCGGTTGTGATGGACAACACGATTTCCATCCTGGCATGTGGTAGGCTGCGCAAGGTTTTTCGGCGCGGCGAATGGCGGCTGGCGTGAAGCGGACCGGCAAAACCAGCGGTAAGGCGGCAAACCCGCGGCGGCGCAAAGCTGCGAGCCGCAAGGGACCCGTCGTCGCCAAGCGCGCGGTCGCGATCAAGCACCATGACGCCGCGGCCTTGGCCTCCGTTCGAGCGCAGCTCGACCAGAAAACCCGCGAACTGAACGAAGCGCTGGAGCAGCATGCGGCGACCGCCGAAATATTGCGCGTCATCAGTTCGTCGCCCGGCGAGCTTGAGCCGGTCTTTCGGGCGATGCTGGAAAACGCCACCCGCATCTGCGACGCAAAGATCGGCATTCTTTTCAGATACCGCGACGGCGCCTATACCGCGGTATCGCTGCTCGGCGTGACGCCGGCCTACGCCAAGTATCTCAATCGCGGTCCGATCCACGCCGGGCCGGCGACCGGCCTGGGCCGCGTCGCCGCCACCAAGCAGACCGTTCATATTGCCGATACGCAGGCCGAGCAGGCCTATGTCGACCGCGATCCGTTCCGCGTCGCAACAGCCGAACTCGGCGGCGCGCGCAGCCTCCTGAATGTCCCGATGCTCAAGGATGGCGAACTGATCGGTGCCATCGGCGTCTATCGTCAGGAAGTGCGTCCCTTCACCGACAAGCAAGTCGAGCTGGTCACGAACTTCGCCGCGCAGGCCGTGATCGCCATCGAGAATGCGCGGCTGCTCGGCGAATTGCGCCAGCGCACGGCCGACCTAACCGAGTCGCTGGGGCAGCAGACGGCGACGTCGGAGGTGCTGCGCGTCATCAGCTCGTCGCCCGGCGATTTAGCGTCGGTATTCGAGGCGATGCTCGAAAACGCCGTTCGGATTTGCGAGGCGAAGTTCGGTTGCCTGTTCCGCTATGACGGCGAGATGTTCCATTTGACGGCGGCCATCAACACGCCGCCGGAGCTCGCGAAATTCCAAAAGAACCGCGGTCCCTTTAAGCCCGAGCCGGGAAGCGGGCTCGATCGCGTCCTGCGGACGAGACAGATCAATCATACTTCCGACGCCTCCGGCGAAGCCGCGAAACGGCCGACCGCGCGATTGGGCGCCGCACGCTCTATCATCGAGGTGCCGATGCTCCGGAATGACGAGTTGATCGGAGTCATCGTCATTTATCGCCAAGAAGTCCGGCCGTTCTCCGACAAGCAGATAGCGCTCATGCAGAACTTCGCCGCGCAGGCTGTCATCGCCATCGAGAATGCGCGGCTGCTCGGCGAATTGCGTGAGTTGCTCGAGCAGCAGACCGCGACCGCCGACGTGCTGCGCGTCATCAGTTCTTCGCCGGGCGAAGTGGCGCCGGTATTCAGGACCGTACTCGAAAATGCGTTAAAGCTCTGCGAAGGAACATTTGGCGTAATTTTCGCTTTTGACGGCGACCTTTCGCATGCAGTTGCGACGTTGAATTTGCCACCGGCAGTGGCGCAATTTTTCAGAGAGCACGGCAGACTAAAACCAACGCCCGGATCGGATTTGGATGCTTTAATGAAATCAAAGAAGGCGGTTCACACCGTTGATATGGCCGCTTCCCCCAATCCAAGCCGCATTGCCAAGCTTGCCGGTGTGCGCACGCAGATCGCCGTGCCCCTGGTGAAAGATGAACATCTGGTCGGTGCACTGAATATCTTTCGTCGGGAGGTCCGCCCCTTTACCGATACTCAGATTGAATTGCTTCAGAACTTCGCCGCGCAGGCCGTCATCGCCATCGAGAATACGCGGCTGCTCAACGAACTGCGCGAATTGCTGGAACAGCAGACGGCAACCTCGGAGGTGTTGAGCGTCATCTCACGCTCACCGGGTGAGCTTGTCCCGGTCTTTCAGGCCATGCTGGCGAATGCCACGCGCATCTGCGAAGCTAGTTTCGGCCTTCTCCAGTTCTACGAAGGCGGCGCATTCCGCACCGGCGCGATGCATAACGTACCGGCTGCCTTCGTCCAGGCCATCGCACAGCGGGGACCATTGCTCCGTCCCGGCCCGTTGCATCCACTTGCGCGAGTGATCGCTGCGAAGCAATTGGTCCACATTTTCGATTTCGCCGAGGACGCTGCTTATAAGCAGCGCGAACCGGCAGCGGTCAGGTTGGTCGAACTTGCGGGCGCGCGCAGCCTCATCGCAGTGCCGATGCTCAAGGAGAGCGAGCTTATCGGCGTCATCGTGATTTATCGCACAGAAGTTCGCCCCTTCACCGATAAGCAGATCGCGCTGGTGCAAAACTTCGCCGCCCAGGCCGTCATCGCCATCGAGAATACGCGGCTGCTCAGCGAACTGCGCGAATCGCTGGAACAGCAGACGGCGACTTCCGAGGTTTTGAGCATTATCTCAAGCTCGCCAGGCGAGCTTGAGCCCGTTTTCAATACGATGCTGGCAAACGCCGTACGGATTTGCGACGCGAAATTCGGCATGCTTTTCCGATACGATAATGAAGCCTTCGATCCGGTCGCGCTGTTCGGCGTGCCGCCGGCACACGCCGAGTTCGTTCGGCAGCGTGGTCCGTTTCGACCGCTTGCCGGAACCGGTCTCGATTGTATTGTGCGGACAAAAGACGTTGTCCGTATCGCCGACGACTCGGCAGAACCGGCCGCGGGCGCTGCGGCAAGGCTCGGCGGCGCTCGCTCCCGTATAGTCGTGCCGATGCTCAAAGATAATGCACTGGTTGGCTCCATCGTCATCTATCGTCAGGAGGTTCGGCCCTTCACCGACAAGCAGGTCGAGCTACTGACCAATTTCGCGTCCCAGGCAGTGATCGCCATCGAGAACACGCGGCTGCTCAACGAATTGCGGCAGTCGCTGCAGCAGCAGACTGCCACCGCCGACGTGCTGAAAATCATCAGCCGCTCGACCTTCGATCTGCAGACCGTGCTCGACACGCTGGCGGAATCCGCCGCGCGGCTCTGCGATGCCGAGAAGGCATCGATCAATCGCGCGCAAGGCGACGGCAGCTATCGTGCCGTCGCCATGTACGGCTTTTCGCCCGAATTTCTCCAATACATGACTGAGCATCCGGTGATCCCCGGCGGCACCGGCTCCGTCGTCGGCCGCACCGTGACGAGCGGTCAAACCGTGCAGATTGCCGACGTGATGGCCGATCCCGACTATCAACTGTCGGACCGGATCAGGATCGGCAATGTCCGCACGATGCTGGGCGTTCCGCTGTTGCGCGAGGGCGCTCCGATCGGCGTGCTGGTCATGATGCGCGGCGTGGTAAAGCCATTCACCGACAAGCAGATCGAGCTGGCGCAGACCTTCGCCGACCAGGCGGTGATCGCCATCGAGAACGTGCGGCTGTTCGAGGAGATCCAGGAAAAGAGCCGCCAGCTCGAGGAGGCGAGCAAGCACAAGTCGCAGTTCCTCGCCAATATGAGCCACGAGCTGCGCACGCCGCTCAACGCCATTCTCGGCTATACCGAATTGATCGCTCGACGGCGATCTATGGCGACGCGCCGGAGAAGGTGCAGCGCGACGCTCGAGCGCATCAGACCAACGGCAAGCACCTGCTCGGCCTGATCAACGACGTGCTCGATCTGTCGAAGATCGAGGCCGGGCAGCTCACGCTCTCGCTCGAACGATTATTCGATCAAGGACGTGGTGCACGAGTGTCTATGTCGCGGTCGAGCCGCTGGCCGGCGAGCAAGAAGCTTAACTTCAAGGTCGAGGTCGCGCGCGATTTGCCCCGCGCGCATGGCGACGAGCGGCGGTTGGCGCAGGTGCTGCTCAATCTTGTCGGCAACGCGATCAAATTCACCGATGCCGGCGAAGTCGCCATGAAGGCCACCGCGGCCAACGGCAGCTTCACCGTCGCGGTACGCGATACCGGCCCCGGCATCGCCGAAGCCGATCAGGCCAAGATTTTCGAGGAATTCCAGCAGGCGGAATCGGCGCAGACCAAGGACAAGGGCGGCACCGGGCTGGGGCTCGCGATCTCCAAGCGCATTGTCGAAATGCACGGCGGGCGGCTTTGGGTGGAATTCGAGCCTCGGCAGTGGTTCGACATTCTTTTTCACGCTGCCGTTGCGCGCGGAGCATCAGGTGGAAACGACATGAGAAATGTTGGCTGGGCAAAGGCGCGCTTCTCGTCTTACCCGCGTGGGCAAAATCGTCGGCGCGCCGTGCCCACTCGGATCATCAGAGACGAACGATTTTGCCCACCCTACGAACTGCGACCGGGGCAGTCATGAGCAAGCGCATTCTGGTCGTCGAGGATCAAGAGGACAATCGCCAGATCCTGCGCGATCTCCTCGGCAGCGTCGGCTATGAGATGACGGAAGCCTGGGACGGCGCCGCCGGCGTCGCCGCAGCCAAGGAGCGGCGTCCCGACCTCATCCTCATGGACATCCAGCTGCCGCTGATGGACGGCTATGAGGCGACGCGCCGCATCAAGGCCGATCCCGAGCTCAAAGCCATACCGATCATCGTGGTGACGTCCTATGCTCTGAGCGGCGACGAGGGCAAGGCGCGGGCGGCCGGCTGCGACGCCTATGTGACGAAGCCTTATAGCCCGCGGCAATTGCTGGCCAAGATCAAGGAATTCTTGCCGTAGCGGTGTAATGCAATCGCATGAACAATCCCGCCCGCATCCTTATCGTCGACGATAACGAGACCAACCGCGACATTTTGGTGACGCGGCTGGAAAAACATGGCTACGAGACGCTGCAAGCAGCCGACGGCGAGGAAGCCTTGGCGAGCGTCGCGCGGCAACTGCCCGATCTCATCCTGCTCGATGTCGAAATGCCAAAGCTCGACGGCTTCGAAGTGTGCCGGCGGCTCAAAAAGGATCCGGCGCTGCCGTTCATCCCGATCATCCTGTGCACCGCACGGGCGGCATCGCAGGACGTGGTCGCGGGACTCGACGCCGGCGCCGACGAATACCTGACCAAGCCGATCGACCAGGCGGCGCTGGTGGCCCGCGTGCGCTCGATGCTGCGCATCAAGGAGTTGCACGACCAGGTGCAGGCCCAGGCCAAGGATCTCGCCGCCTGGAACCGGACGCTCGAGCAGCGCGTCAACGAGCAGGTCGGCGAGCTTGAGCGCATGAACCATCTCAAGCGCTTCTTGTCGCCGCAGATCGCCAAGCTTGTCATCTCCGACCAGAAGCTGTTGGAGAGCCATCGCCGCGATATCACCGTGGTGTTCTGCGATCTGCGCGGTTTTACTGCCTTTGCCGAGCGTGCCGAGCCGGAAGACATCATCGCGGTTTTGCAGGAATATTACCGCTGCCTCGGCGAATGCATCGATCGCTTCGAGGGCACGCTGCAGCACTTCGCCGGCGATGGGCTACTGATCATCTTCAACGATCCGGTTCCCTGCGCCGAGCCGGCCGCCCAGGCTGTGCGCATGGCGGTCGAGATGCGCTCGCGCGTCACCGTGCTTGCCGAAAAGTGGCGCCGGCTCGGTCACGAGCTTGGTTTCGGCATCGGCATCGCGTCCGGCCACGCCACGCTCGGCAACATGGGCTATGAGGGCCGCTTTCATTATACGGCGAACGGCACGGTGGTGAATCTCGGCTCGCGGCTGTGCGCCCATGCCGAAGGCGGCCAGATTCTGATCGACGGGCGGGTGCAACTTGCCGTGGAGGCGATCGCCAGCACGGAGCCCCTCGGCGAACTCGACCTCAAGGGCCTGCACCGGACGGTGCGCACCTTCAATGTCCGCGAGCTTATGGTGTAAAAGGACGCGGCCCGCCAGGAAAGCCGTCAGGAAACCCGCCAGGAAAGCCGTCAAGAAACCCGCCAAGAAACCCGCCAAGAACCAGCCACAACAGGGGGAAACCGTGCCCGCCGATAAGTTGACCGATCTGATCGAGGAACTGGCTGTCGCTAACCGCATCCTCGCGCATGAGGGCGTCCTCGATGCGTTCGGCCATGTCAGCCTGCGCCATCCGGCCGATCCGGGCCGCTATCTGCTGTCGCGCTCGCGTTCGCCGCTTTTGATCGAGCCGGACGACATTCTGGAATACACGCTCGATTCCGAGCCGGTGCGGCCGCCCAAGGTGCAGCTTTATGCCGAGCGGGTCATACACGGCTGCATCTATCAGGCGCGTCCCGACGTCATCGCGGTGTGCCATCATCATGCGCCGGCGGTGATGCCGTTCGCCATCGCCGGCAAGCCGATCGTGCCGGTGTTTCACCTTGGCGCCGCAGGCGGCGCGAATATGCCATTCTGGGATCAATATGCCGAATTCGGCGCCACTAATCTGTTGGTGGTGAAACCGGAGGAAGGCCGCTCGCTGGCGCGGGCCTTGGGCCAGCATCCGGCGATCCTGATGAACCGCCATGGCGCGACCGTGGTCGGCGGCAGCCTGCGCGAACTCGTATCGCGCTCGATCTTCATGTGCCAGAACGCCGATTATCAGTTGCGCGCGCTGACGCTGGGCAGGCCGGAGCCGCTGCATTCCGGCGAGGTCAAGCTTGCGAGCACGCTCAATGCCTTACCCAATGTGGTCAACCGCACCTGGGAATATTGGAGCATGCGGCTCGAAGCCGCCGGCGCGATGCCGCCGCGGCGCTCGACTGCCAAGGCATCGCGGCGACCGGTGCCGAAGCCGTCGCGCGTCACGCCGCGCGAGCGGCGCAAGGGCCGGCGGCGCTAAAGCACGATCCGGAAAAGTGGATAGCGGTGTTCCGAAAAGATCAGCTTCACCAAAAGCTTAGAGCGCCAATCAATTCTATTTGAAGCGATTGCGCTCTAAGAGGGATCGCATTAAGGCGGATCGCGGCGGCGCTTTCCCGTCGCGCCGCCGTCCCGAAAATCGCCGCCTTATTTCTTCCGCCGCTTGCAGGCGCCCTTGTGGACCAGCGTCGCGTTGGCATCGTCCGACCAGCACTGGTTCGAATAGGTCTTCTGTTTGCCGGTTTTCGGATCGATCGAGCACACCGGTGCGACGAGGTTGGAGCAGATCGGGCCCTCGCACATGCCGATGTGCAGGACGCGCAAGCCTTCCTGTTTGGCAAAGCACGGATTGGTCCATGCCGTATGCCGGAAGCCGTTTTTCTCGACGACGCAATATTGCGCGACATATTGCGGGCAGATCGCGGCAGCCTCGGCGCGGTTGCCGGCCGGCGCGGCCGTGAAGGTCGCAGCAAGCCCGCCAAGGACGGCGAGCGCATAAGCGATGTTTCGCAATTTGATCATGAGCATCTCCCCCTGTTGATTTGGGATACCTTAAGCATCCCCGAGGAGACTAGCACAACCGCCATGACATGTTGAAGTACCGGAGCCACCAGACCCGAGATAAGCTCGGCCCGACGATCAATTGCGATCGTCCAACACGGATGTCGATCGGTCGGCAGAGTTGAAGGCTTAGAATTCCGCGCGCACGTGAACCGTGCCGTATCCGCCGCTGTGGTCGTTCAAGGCGTCGGTCCGCGTATCCCAGGAATAGCCGCCGGAGAGAATGAGCTGGGCCGTTGGCGTGATATTGAAGGAGACGAATCCGCCGCCGCGAGCTTCGCCGTAGCGGTCATTGCCGATGGCCATGCCTTCGGGTCCCACCGAGACGATTGGGCTGAGCTGATAGCCGAGTCTGCCCAGCAGATCGTAATTGTTCCAGGCTGAAGCATAGGACGCCAAGCCGAAACCGTACCAGCTCGGATTGAACGGAATATAGGCCTCGCCTTGGACCTTCACCCCGGCCCTGGTGCCGCTCACTTTGGCCGCAGGATCCGGATTGTCGTCATTCTGGATGTAAGCGCCGAGGTAGCCGGTGAAGCGAGACTGCCCGATGAAAGTCTGGTAACCGATCATTGCGTCGCCGTTCTGGAAGTCCACGTGCTGCGAGAAGCCGACGGCGCGGTTGTAGCGATACTCGCCATCACCGCCGGACACGCGAAACAGCCAACCGTTCTGGTTCAGATTGCCGCCGAGCGCGAAAACGCCGCCGCCATAGCCGTAAACGCTGTCGGTTCTTGCATCGAGGCCGGCCCAATAATCGACATAGGGGACCGGCGCCGCGATGGCCGGCGGCGCTTTGGTCGCCATGTCGGCCGCATAAGCCCCTGTCCCGCCGGCAAGGATGACCGCCGCGATTGCCGTCCGAAGTGCCCCTGTGTGCATCCCGCTCGCCCCGCTTGAGACGCAATACATACAAATCCTTCTGCGAATTAACAGCATGTCGCTCGCCGAAGCCACGTTGGTCGCGCGCCGCGGCTCCGAATTTTTCACGGTGTGACCGGAGCGCCACGCTTGGCACAGCCATCGCCACGAAGCTATTCGGCAGCCACCGCAATGGCTTGAGCTTGTACCGTTGCCTCTCCGACGCTGTGCAGCCGAATGCGGTATTTGTGCACAGATGATCCATCGAGCCCCTTGCCGGCGAGGGATCGCAGCGAATCGGTTGTGCCGATTCGTGCTCGTCGCGAGACAATATCGTGACGGCCGAGGGTATAAAGCGTGATCTCCCGATCCGGATCGAGAGTGTGGAAGGCGATCATGCGGCCCTCGCTCGCGCCTGCCGCGGTCCCGACGATGGCGCAGGCGAACTGGCCGGTGGCAGGAAGGCGATAAAGCGCCGGGCTCCAGCTAAGATCTTCGGCGGCTCGGCCGCCGAAACTCACACAGCGCCGCAGCGCCTCAAGCGGCGTCGAGAAGAACGCGTGTCGGTGCATGAATTCGCGGTGCCAATCGACCGAATACAGACATTCGGCGAGGCTGCGGCGGTGTTGCTCGTGCGCCCAGATCAGATGGCAATCGACGCTGCCGAGCTTTTTGGCTCTGCTGACCTCCAGAACGATTGGGCCAAGTCCAAGCCTCCACACCACCGGAGGGTGTCGTGCCGTGACCGAGAGTTGCACGGGCAGCGGGCCGGAAGGCAAGTACAACCGCCCCCGCAGCGTTTGCCCGACGGCGGGTACATTGCCGCCGTACCAGCGCGCCGTCGCCCAGGACGATGACAGGCGCTCGATTCGAGCGAGCACGCGGCCGCCGTCCACTTCGACTTCCATCGGCAGCCGGACCGCAAAGCGATAATCGTCGTTCGATCGCTCGGCGTCGCGTACCGCTTTGCGGACCAAATAAAAGCACTTGGCCGCGTTGAACAGCGCCCAGAAGCCGGAGACCACGACGAGTTCGACCGTGAAGCCTTGATCGAGCCGGGCGCTCCAGACGATCGACGCCACCCGTCCGCGCAGCAAATCCAGGAGGTCCATTCCGAGCGGCCCGACACGAAAGTCCAACGACAATCTGACGGTGGCCACCGCCAAGGCGGCGAGGCTTGCCGCACCGACGAGGAGCTGGGGCGACAGCAAAAGCCATTCCACGCGGCCGCGGACATTCTTCGTCGAGGTGCGAAAGCGCATCTTGTCGGAAACCAGCGCCAGCGATGCCACGATGTGGGTCGGGAAGCGGGCGACGGCGAAAATCTCATTGACCCAGAAGCGGCTCATGCCGCATCCGAGTTCCTGCAGCAGCAGCGTGGTCAGCACCGGAAAGAGCAGCACAAGCAGGACATTGAAGACGGTGATGGTGAACGGCGGCCAGCCCATGACCAGCGAGACGAGCGGAACGATGAAAAGCAGCATTTGCTGCCAGCCTTCGAGATAAATCAGGCCGAGAGTCAGATAAGACAATTTTTGCCCGAGGCTCAGCGAACGCGAGCTCAAGACCCTCTCGATGCGCAGCGCATGGAGATTGCCGTGCGCCCAGCGATGCCGGGTCTTGTAGTAGTCCCTGATGTCGGCGGCGGCGACGCCGTACGCGACCGGTTCGTTGAGATAGACGACTTCGTGGCCGGCCTTATGCAGCCGGAGCGACGTGTGAAAGTCCTCGGTGACCGTTTCGGTCGGAACGCCGCCGATCGCATCGAGCGCGCTGCGCCGATAGATCACGCCGGTGCCGACACAGGAGGCGCCGTTATAGGAATCGCGGGATGCCTGGGCAATGCCGTAAAAGAACGATTGATCGTGCCACAGCGCGCCGCTGCGCGCGTTGATGAATTGGAACGCGTCGGTGTTGTAGTAGTCCTGCGGCGTCTGCACCATGGCGACGCGCTGGTCGCAGAAAAATCCCAGCGTGGCATCGAGCGCGTGGGGCAGGGCGATGTGGTCGGCGTCCAGCACCATGACGTAGTCGGCGTCGCTATGCGCGAGGCCGTTATTCAGGTTGCCGGCTTTGGCGTCGATGTTGCGTTCGCGCGCCAGATAGCGCACGCCAAGTTCACGGGCCAAGGCCTGGAGCTCCGGGCGGTTGCCGTCGTCGAGAAGGAGCGTCTGATGCGGGTAGCTGATGCGCTTGGCCGCGGTGATGGTCCAGCGGATCAGACTGGCCGGCTCTTTGTACACCGGAATAAAGACGTCGACTTTCAATCCGCGCGGCGCCGGCAGCGGTTCGCGGTGGCGATAATTCCAGGAACAGAAAATCAGTGTGAGCGCCAGCACGAAACCGAAGACCTCGGCAACGTAATAAACGACCGACAGCGTCAGCGCCTCGTCATTGAGGATGGTGAAGCGCCAGCCCAGGTAGATGAGGGTGAGGGCGAAGTAGACCGTGGCGACAGCTTTGCGCCACCGGTCGCGGGCGACAAACCGGTCAAAATAGACGCGACTGTTCGACATGCGGCGAATCTATCCGGCAGGGTCGGTTCCTGCTTAACGGCATTTGCGGACAATGGCGAGTCGCCGTCGCAGGAGGGGCATTCTAATGCCGGTCGCGCGCCGCCGCGCTGATGGCGTTGAGCATCGCGGCGCGATCCTGGCGCAGCACGGCGCGCACCGGTTGCTGGGCGCCGATCTCGCCCATCTCGCGCTGGCGCTTGACGGTGGCCGTCGTCATCAAGGGCTCGACGCCGAGCTCGCGCAGCGTTTCGGCAACCTCCTCCATCTCGGCGGCGCGCCGTTCGCCATGGCTCGCCATGCGTTCGAGGTTGTAAGGGACGATCTTGCTCCAATCGAGCCCGGGATAATTGTTCTGCATCGAGGCGGCGACCTCGTCGACGACGCCGGCGCGCGCCGCGGCCAAAAAACACTCCAGCGTCAAGGCCTCGATGCCCTTGATCATGACGCTGCGGACCATCTTGATCGCCGCCGCGGCGCCAATCTCGGCGCCGGCGATGCTCGCGCGCATGCCGAGCGCGGCGAGCGTCGGCGCAACCGCCTCGGCGTCGGCGCCGGCGAGCAGCATCGGCGTCTTGTGCCGCGCCGGATGAATGGGCGCCAGCACCGCGACGTCGACATAGCGGGCGTTGCCGCCGAGAAGCTTCGCGGTGTGTTGCTTGCGGCCGGGCGAGACCGAATTGATGTCGAGCACGTAAGCGCTTCCGGCAAGGTGCGGTTTTATCGACTGCGCCGCCTCCACGCTCGACGCCGCGGTGACGGCCGATATGACGATATCCGTATCGCGTACCGCATCGGCGGCGGAATTGGCGCAGCGCACGCCGATCGTCGCGGCGGCCTGGCGGAGCTTTTCCCCGGCGCTTTGCGGCAACAGGATGTCCCACGCCGCCATCCGCTCCACACCCTCGTCGCGAAGTCCGGCGGCGATCGCCTGGCCCGCTTCGCCGAAGCCGATAAAGGCGATGCGCGGCCGTGCATTTGGCATGGCGAAAATCCCTTGCTCGCGTCTCTGCTCCGCCGATGATATGGCAGTTTTACCGCCTCGCTCGCAATGGCGCATTGCCGAGCGTTTTCTCGCCTGCCCGATGGTCCCACGGTTGAACATTATGGCCGAACATTTTTGCCGCGACCGCCTCGAACTGGCGTTGACCCGCATCGCCGACCCGAACGGGAAGGGCGCGCGGACCTGCCTTACGGTCTATGCGCGGGAAGCCCGTGCCGCAGCCGACGCCGCCGACGCGCGGGCTGCGCGGGGCGAGCCGCTCGGGCCGCTGGATGGCACGATCGTGACCATCAAGGATCTGTTCGACGTCGCCGGCGAAGTGACCCGCGCCGGTTCGAAAGTCCTCGCCGAGGAGGCTTCGCCGGCAACGGCCGATGCGCCGGTGGTGCAGCGGCTGCGCGCGGCGGGTGCGGTGATCGTCGCCAAGACCAACATGACCGAATTCGCCTTTTCCGGCATCGGCGCCAATCCGCATTACGGCACGCCGGGCAATCCCCGCGACCGGGCGCGCGTGCCGGGCGGCTCGTCCTCGGGAGCCGCCGTCGCCGTCGCCGACGGCATGTGCGATATCGCCATCGGCACCGACACCGGCGGTTCGGTGCGCGTGCCCGCGGCCTTGTGCGGCCTTGTCGGCTTCAAACCGAGCCGGCAACGCGTGCCGACGGCCGGCGCGTTCCCGTTGAGCCAGACGCTCAATTCGATCGGGCCGATCGCCGCGACCGTCGCCGCTTGCGCCAAAGCCGATGCGGTCATGGCGGGCGAAGCCTACGCCCCGCTCGAGCCGATCGCGCTCGCCGGTTTGTCGTTCGGCATTGCCGAAGGGCTGCCGCTGGATCGCCTGGACCACACCGTCGCCGCGGCGTTCGTCTCCGCCGTTGCACGGTTCGAACGCGCCGGCGCGCGAGTCTCCCACGAAGCCATGCCCTTGTTCGACGACATGACCGCGGTCAACGCCAAAGGCGGCATCTCGCCGCCGGAAGCCTGCGCGCTTCATCGCGACCGCATGGCCCGCCGCGCCGCCGATATCGACCCGAACGTGCGGGCGCGGATCGAGCGCGGCTGCGCCGTGACGAAAGCCGACTACGCCTGGATGATGCGCGAATGGGCGCGGCTCGTGCGCGCCATGGATGCGCGGCTTGCCGCGCTTGACGTGCTGGTGATGCCGACGACCTCGATCGTGGCGCCGACGATCGCGGAAGTCGCCGATACCAAAGTCTTCGCGGCCTGCAATGCCGCGGTGCTGCGCAATACCTCGATCGTCAATTTCTTCGATCTGTGCGCGATTTCGCTGCCGCTGCCGATGGCGACCGGCAAAATGCCGGTGGGCCTGATGCTGATCGCGCGCAACGGCGAGGATCGCCGGCTCCAGCGTATCGCCGCGGCGGCGATGGAGCTTCTTTGCGGTTGATCCTTGCGGGCACGGCGACGCTGACCGTCGCGCGGCAATTTGATTTTCTGCAATTTCCAGTAGTAGTATGCCCGACGCCGTTTGTGAGGGGACGCGCACGTGCGCGGGGCTGTCATGAAGGCTGCGGAATTCGTGGCCGAGCTCAAAAGTTCGGATGCGAGCGGTTTTCTTTCGTTTGGCAGCGCCGACGGAGCGCGCGTCGAAGTCGCAGGTAAAATTGATTTTGCCGGTATCGATGTCGAAAAAGGTCTCAGCATCAGGAACGTGGATTTCCGCGACGCCGTCTGTTTGAACAACCGCGAATTTGCCGGGAGCGTTGTCTTCGAATCCTGCACCTTCGATCAGCCGGTCCACCTCGCCAAGGCGACTTTGAAGGATGGGTTGAGGTTTACGGATTGTACCTTCGGTAGGGTCGGCGGTCGTCTCGACCGTACCGCAATTATTTTGGATGACGCACGCATCCGCGGCGATCTGATCTGCGACCGCATCACCGCCAACGGCTGCATCTCGGCACGCAGGCTCCGCTTGGCCGGCAGCATTGAATTCACGGAGTGCACGGTCGACAGCGAGTCGTCGCCGGAACAAGCGGCCCTTGACCTCAGCGACGTCAAAATCAAAGGCAGCGTGAACTTCGAAACGGGTAGATGGCCGGACGGCGGCGCAAAGCTCGAACGACGGCCGCGGCGGTCATCGTTCCGCGACAGGCGCAAAATCGAACCCAGGAGCGTACTGCTGCGTGGCGCGGACGTGATCGACATGGTCAAGCTGTCCTGGGCGCAATTCGGCGGCGAGGTAGACCTAGCCTTTATCAAATGCCGCTCGCTGGAAAGCGAAGTTGGCATATTCAGTCGTCCGGCGACTGAAACGAAAGCAAATGCTGGGCAGAAGAGCATCAAGCTTGATGAGAACGTCGGCGGAGCAAGCATCACCGGGCCCATCACGCTGTCGGGCGGCAATTTCGGATTGATCCATCTCCACGGCATTTCGATTTCCGGCGAAATGATGCTGATCGCCGGGCGATCCGGCCAGATCATTATCGAGGACGGAATTTGCCCGGCCGAATACGACGAGCAGTTTATCGTCCCGAGCACGCTCGGTCATTTCATCATGTCGTCGTGGCGGTGCAGCGGCTTCCTTCATCTGCATGCAGCCGAGGTGATTGGGGAATCCAATACATCGCGTATTCGCGGCATCGTCATCAGGTCGTCAGTGATCAATCACAGCCTTTCGCTGTGGCCCGGCTGGCGGTTGCAGCGGTCCTTGGAACGCTACCTCGAAGATGGGTGCGCGGAAAGAGAGCGGCCGAAGTTCTTTGTGATCAATCAGCGCGGATTTTTCCTGCCGATAGAGTGCCGGGGGGACTACCGCAATCTTCTCAATCGGTGGCGGCGGCAAATGGTGGTCCGAGGCAATGTCTCGATCGATCACTGCTCAATCGGGGACGATCTGCTTTTGACGGGAATAGATCTGATCGCAAAGTCGCAGACCGACGACGGACGAATCGAAATCGTCAACTCGAAAATCGACGGCAATCTGGTGTTCCGCTCGCCGATATCGTTTCTTGCCGACGCCCAGGTCGATGCACCGCTGTTGCGACTGTTCGCGCAGCGCTTGGCGCTTGCCGATCCAACCGAACTTCCCGACACGCAGTGCCTAGCCGTCACCGAACATATTCAGGACGCCACCGAAAAAGATTGTCTCGCGTGGCGCGAAAATTTTGTCTTCGTGCCGGCATGCTGCCACATGCTGGACACATCCGGACTTAAGGCCGTCAAAATCGATTTGACCGGGCTGTGCGTGCGCAAGCCGCTCGAGCGGGATACCGCAACCGGATCGTCCGCGCACATAGCAGGTAAAAGGGATGAAAATCTGCCTAACGCGGTCATGAGCAATATTGAAGTCAGCGGCAAGATAGCCACATTCGCGCGACTTAGTATGGACACGACAAAGGAGATTTACGAGAAGATCAAGGCTCATCTGGAAGATCAGACGGATGCAGGTCGGCGGCCAAAAGAAACAAACTGGCCGCGCGAACTTCTGATGCTCTGCTTCGGCGTCCGCACGGGAAATGTAAGCCCGTGGGACGCCATGTCACCCAACTGCGAGGATCGCTTCAAGTCCAGTGCCAATATCTACGGCCAACTCGATCTACAGGACGCAAAAATCGGAGAATTGCTTATTTCCGATATGTCCTTCCGGCGGCACGCGCCTGATGCAAAGGCAAGTGAGTGGGAAATCGTTCTCCACTATGCGCAGATCAGCAAGCTCTATGTGGCTCGCAGCCAATCGGCTCATGCGCGAGAGCTCGGACATAATGGATTTCCGGTCCCGGTCAGTCTACTGGATTTGTCTGTAAAGAGTTGGTTTTTGGAAGACGAAGAAACCACTGAAGCCTTCAGCAAGGCGCCCTATATCGACCGTGAGACGACGATTGCGGCCCCCTACCTTGATCTTCTCGAAAACGATCCGGCCTTTCGCATGTCGTCCTATTTGGCAGTCGAGAAGTCCTTGCGCGATCGAGGACTTGCCGATGAGGCGAGGGAAATATTCATCGCCGGCAATTATCGCGACGTGCGTACCGAAAGCGTCAAGAAACAGCCGGTGGTAAATCCTCAGCCGGCGCAACCGCAGGCCATCGTCGACGCGCCAGGAGAAAAAGTACCGTTACCCGGTTTTAGGCCGGTTACCTGGCGGAATTGGAAGCTTTGGCGTAGGGCGGACGGGCGCGTTCGCAGTTCATCGATCCCCGCCGTTCGCCGCATGCTCGAAACGGCCGATCGTGGCGTGAAACTCCGATCGCTGATGACCTGCCTCGCGATTATATGTGCCGCGGCCCTGGTGCTGATCGATCCTTCGCCAGCCAGTGCCGCCTACGCGGCCGCGGTCGTGTTGAGTTTGCTCGCGCTGATCTACGCTGCACAGAGCAAAGGCCGTTGGCTGGAAGATCTGACGCTCTTTCTTTCGCTGGTGTGGTTCGTCGGTGCGCTCTACGCGGCGGTGTTGAGCATAACGCAGCCCTCATTGTTCAGTTTCGGGTATCTGGCGACAATCGTCATGAGTGCGATCGCAGGGCAGACCATGTTTGGCCCGAAGCAACGTCGGATCGAGCATCTTGCCATCGCCGCTTACGAAATCTGCATCTTGGGAGGGTTCGCGGCGATTGCCGCAGTGGTAGCGGAGCCATCCGCGTTGTCCTTCTCCTATCTCGCTGCGATCCTTTGCCTGTTCTTTACTTTGCGCGGAAATTTATTTCGGCTGCGACGACCCCGGCGCGAGTACCTGGGATTTTTAGTCTGCTTTGTATGGTGCGCTGCCGCGGTTTCTGCGTGCATTTACGCCGTGGGGCCAACGGCCGGAGCGCCGTCGCTGCAGCGTGCAGGTATTGCGGCCGGTATCCTGGCGTGTTTGGTAGCTATCTTGTTTCCTCTGTTCGCGGCGATGCGATGTTTTCTCGATCAGATGTACTGGTCTCTGGTCGATTACGGCACCAGTGCCATTCGCCTTGCTGGAGTCATCTTTATTCTCATGGCGGTCTCATTCGCATTCGTATCCGGCAATCGGCATAACTTCGAGTCGACATTGCTTGCCAGGTCGATCGCTTCGGACAGTAAGCGCAAGGTCCCCGACACGCCGACGACGAAGGACTGGGTCTTCGGCGAACGAGTCTGGATGACGCTCCGTTGCCACGTGCCCCTCGTTGGGGCTGTCATATCCGATGAATGGCAACCAGGGGACCATAAGCTCGTTTTCACTGGCTTGACTGACGACTGCGGCCGGCTCAGCCTGCCCGCTTGGTGGTGGAAGAGCCTGACGCCTCCATGGCCCCGCGCGCGCGATTGGTACGGGGCGATGCTGTGGCTGAACTGGATTCTCTGGCCGTTGTTCCTGCCGTTCCTCATCCACAGGCTGTCGCGCGAGCGATAGCGCGGCGATTTTCAGAATTCGCGCAATGCGCCGAGCAGCAAGGCATGACGCTCGGCGCCGAGCTTTTCCTTCAATCTTTGTTCGTGGCGCGACGCCAGGGTCTTGGCGCGCGCGAGCAGCGTGCGCCCTTGCGGCGTGAGCTTGAGCGCATGGCGGCGGCCGTCGGCGTCGGACGCGAGCCGCGCAATGAGGCCGCGTCCTCGAGCCGATGCAGCAGCCGCACCAGCCGCGCCCGCTCGATGCCGAGCGTCGCCGCGAGCTCCGACTGCGAGGGGCCGCGATTGGCGCTGATTACCACCAGCACCGAGAACTGCGCCGGGCTGATATCGATGCGCCCCAGCGTGCGGATGAAGTCCTGAAAAATCCAGACTTGCAGGCGCCGCACGAAATAGCCGAGGTGGGCCTCGATCACGTCGAGCGCAATCGCCGAACGCTGCAGGCGTTGGTGCGACGCCGCGTTGCGCAGCGGCAGCGTCCGCCGTCTGGGGTTTCTCATCCCGCTCATTGGCCGTGGTTCTTAGTGGACGGTTTGGACCGGCCGCCCCGATAATGGTCATTGACGGAAATTGTTGTCCAGGTCAACAATAGCGGCAAGCGCGGCGGCGATGGGCCGGCCGTCCAATCCGCGGCTTTTTCGCGCTTGTGAAGACGGAAAAAATCCGGCATCATGGGGCAAAGCCGGAATATCCGAGCTAGGGAGGATGCCATGAACCGTAAATGCCAGTCCTATTGCGCGTCCGTCACGCGCCGGCAATTCACCGTCGGCGCTGGCGCCGCGACCACGGCCGCTCTCGCCGCGCCGGCCATCGGCCGGGCCCAAGGCGGCCCGCTGAAGGTCGGCGTGCTGTTGCCGCGATCGGGCTTTCAGGCCGGCATCGGCCAGGATTGCCAGCGCGGCGTCGACATCGCGCCCGCGATCCTCAAGTCCCTCGGCCTGCCCGAACTTGCGATCATGGACGGCGACACCGAATCGAGCGTGGAGACGGCGCGCGCTCGCGCGCCGAGAAGCTGATCAGCGACGGCGCGCAACTCCTGGTCGGCGCCTTCGATTCCGGCCAGACGCTGGCGATCGCGCAGGTCGCCGAGCAGAAGGGCGTGCCGCTCGTCATCAATATCGCCGCCGCGCCGCCGATCACCGAGCAGGGCTACAAATTCGTGTTCCGCAATTTTCCCACCGCGGGCATGATCTTGAGCGACGCCTTCATCAATCAGAAGGAAGTGTTTGCTGCGGTCGGCGCAGGCGCCGAAGACGGTGGTGTTCATGCACGTCAACGACACCTTCGGCACGGCGATGTCCAAAGGCATCAACCTCCTGATGCCGAAATTCAACATGCCTTATAAGATCGTCGAAGAGATCGCTTACGATCCGGCGGCGCACGATCTCTCGGTCGAAGTGGCCAAGGCCAAGGCGAGCCGGCGCCGACGCGCTGCTTGTCGTCAGCCGGCTCAACGACGCCATCCTGATCACGCGCGAACTGGTCAAGCAGCGCTGGACGCCGCATGGCGATCCTGAGCATGGGACCCGGCTGGTACGAGGACCAGTATCTCAAGACGCTCGGCAAGCTGTCGGACGGCCCGTTGAGCTTCGTGCCGTGGTACGATCCGAACAAGAAGCTCGCCAAGCAGCTCGAGGCCGCATTGGCCAAGGCCTATCCGGGCGTCAACCTCAACACCAATCACGTCTACACCTTCGAGGCGCTGCTGGTCGCCGCCGATGCCTATAAGCGCGCCGGGTCGACCGATCCGAAGGCGCTCGCCGAGGCGATCCGCACGACCAACATCACCGACAATGTCAGCATCGGCCCCGGCATCGAGTTCGACGCCAAGGGCCAGAACGACAAGGTGAAGGACGGCGCGATCCAGAACCGCGGCGGCAAGCCGGTGACGGTGGCGCCGAAGGAAGCGTCCAACGCCAAGCCGGAGTGGCCCTTGAAGCCCTATGCAGAGCCGCACCGTCGAGCTCGCGCTGCGGTGCCGTTCGACGTCTATCTCAACGTCGCCGTCGGCGGGATTCTGACCGGCCTGGTTTATGGCCTGATGGCGCTCGGCCTGTCGGTCATTTTCGGCGTGGTGCGCGTGGTCAATTTCGCCCATGGCGAGATGATGACGATCGCCATGTATATCGCGGTCGTGCTGTTTTCCGCCTTCCATCTCGATCCGCTGATCATGATGGTGCCGATCGCGGCGGTGCTGTTCGCGTTCGGCTACGCGCTGCAAGCGGGCCTGATCAATCCCTTCATCACGCGGCCGGAGCACAGCCAGTTCCTGCTGCTGGTGGCGCTCGGGATCATCATCGTCAACGTGCTGCTGATCATGTTCGGTCCGGACGCGCCGTAACGTGCAGACCGCCTATGCCTTCGACAGCTTCCAACTCGGTCCGCTCATCGTCGACGCCACCAAGGTCTATGCCGGCGCCGCGGCCATCGTCGTCGCGGCGCTGCTGTTTGCGTTCTTCCGTTTCACGCTGATCGGCACCGCGATCCGCGCCTGCGCCGACAACTATACCGGCGCGCTGGTCGTCGGGCTCAACGTCAACCGGCTCTATGCGCTGACCTTCGGCATCGGCGCCGCCTGCGTCGGCGCCGCCGGCGTCATGATGCTGCTGATCGTCGACGTCACGCCGATGATCGGGCCGACCTACACGCTGCTCGCCTTCGTCATCGTCATCACCGGCGGGCTCGGCTCGATGCCCGGCGCGCTTCTCGGCGGCATGCTGATCGGGATCACCGAGGCGCTGGCCGGACTGTTGTTCACGCCGTCGGCCAAGAGCATGTTCGCCTTCGGCATCCTGGTCCTGGTGCTGCTGTTCCGGCCCGCAGGGCATCATCGGCAAGAGGCCGGCATGAGTTCGGCGGCGCTTGCGCGTCTTGCCGGCGACGTGCCGCCGCGGACCCGAATCTGGCTCGCCGCGCTCGTTGCGGCGCTCGTGATCGCGCCATGGATCGTCGGCGACTATCTCTCACCGTGCTCATCCTCATTCTTTATCTCGCCTATGCCGGCCAGGCCTGGAACATCATGATGGGCTTTGCCGGCCAGCTTTCGCTCGGCCACGCGCTCTATGTCGGGCTCGGCGCCTATGTCGCGGCGGCGCTTGTTCACGCAGTTTCGGCGTTGCGCCCTGGCTCGGCTTTATCGCGGCGCTCCCGATCGCCGCCGCCGCCGGCGCGATCATCGGCTTTCTGGCTTTTCGCTTCGGCGTGACCGGCGTCTATTTCGCCATCCTCACCATCGCGTTCGCCGAATTCGCCCGCATCGGCTTCGATCATCTCGCCTCGATCAACGCCGCCGCCGGCCTGTTCCTGCCGGTCGCGCAATATGCGCACAACGATCTGTGGCGGCTGCGCGGCAGCCCGACGATGTTCTACTACGTGATTTTGGCCGCGACGCTTGTGGCTTTCGCGCTGTGCCGGTTCCTGCTGCAAAAGCCGCATCGGCTATTTCTGGCTGGCCATTCGCGAGGATGAGGAGGCCGCCCGCGCCGCCGGCATCGATACCTTCCGCTACAAGATGTATGCGGTGACGATCTCGGCGGCGGTGACGTCGTTTGCCGGCGTGTTTTACGCGTTCTTCTACAACAATCTCTTCCCCGAGCAGGTGTTCAATATTTCACAGTCGATCGAGATGATCCTCGGCCCCATCATCGGCGGCGTCGGCACGCTGTTCGGTCCGATCCTCGGCGCTTTCGTGCTTACCGGGCTCGCCGAATCGCTCAATGCCGCGCTCACCGCGATGGGCCTCGATCTGCCCGGCGCCGAACAGGTGTTCTATGGCGTCTGTCTGCTCGTGGTTGTCGTGGCGCTGCCCGAAGGCATCTGGCCATGGCTGGCGCGGCGGCTCGGCGTCAGGGAGGCCGAGTCGTGACCGCGCTCTTATCGCTCACCGCGGTCAGCAAGCGGTTCCGCGGCCTCCTCGCCGTCGATCGCGTCAGCTTCGACGTGGCCGAAGGCGCGCTGTTCGCCGTGATCGGTCCGAACGGCGCCGGCAAGACCACGCTGTTCAACATGATCGCCGGCGCCACAGCACCGAGCGACGGCAGCATCGTCTTCGCCGGAGAACCGATCGGTGGGCTGGCCGCCGACGCCATATGCCGGCGCGGCATTGCCCGCACCTTCCAGCTGGTGCGGCCGTTTCCCGCGCTCAGCGTGGAGGACAATGTTATCGTCGGCGCGCTGTTGCACCGCCGTGACGTCGGCGCGGCGCGCGACCACGCGCGCGGCCTGCTGCGGCGCCTCGATTTGTTCGACAAGCGGCACCAGCGCGCCGCCACCCTGACGCTGCCGGACCGCAAGCGGCTCGAAGTCGCCCGCGCGCTCGCCACCGGTCCGCGGCTTTTGCTGCTCGACGAAGTCATGGCGGGGCTGCGGCCGACCGAGACCGATCGCATGGTCGCAACCTTGCGCGCGCTCAACCGCGACACCGGCGTGACCATTCTCTTGATCGAGCATGTCATGCGCGCGGTCATGGCGCTCGCCTCCCACGTTTTGGTGCTCGATCACGGCGTGGCGATCGCCGCAGGCGCGCCGGCGGCGATCGTGCGCGATCCGGCGGTGGTGCAATCCTATCTCGGCGCGGAGACGGCGTGATGCTCGCCGTCGAAGACCTCGACGTGTTCTACGGCGACGTGCAGGCGCTCGACGGTGTGTCGCTCGAGATCGCCGAAGGCGCCATCGTCGCCATCGTCGGCGCCAACGGCGCCGGCAAGACGACGCTCATTCGCACGCTCGCCGGCATGCAGCGCCAGCTGCGCGGCCGGATCAGCTTCCGCGGCACCGACATATCCGGCTGGCCGAGCCATCGCGTCTGCAATCTCGGCATCGGCCAGGTCGCGGAGGGGCGTCAGGTATTTCCCACGCTGACGGTGGAAGAAAATCTCGATGTCGGCGCCATGCTGCCGCGCGCCCGCGTTGCCCGCGCGAAGAACCGCGACCGCGCCTTTGCGCTGTTTCCGAGGCTCGCCGAACGGTCACGCCAGCCGGCCGGAACGCTGTCCGGCGGCGAACAGCAGATGCTGGCGATCGCCCGCTGCCTGATGGGCGCGCCGCAGCTCATCATGTTCGACGAGCCGTCGCTCGGGCTGGCGCCGGCGATCGCGCGCAGCGTGCTCGACACCATCGGCGCGCTCAACCGCGAAGGCATCACCTGCGTGGTCGTCGAGCAGAATGTGGCGCTGTCGCTCAAGCTCGCGAGCCGCGCCTATGTGCTTGAAAACGGCCGGATCACGCTGACCGGCACCGGCGCCGAACTCTTGGCCGATGACCGCGTGCGTAGCGCCTATCTTGGCTTATGACAGCTGACAGACCTCAATGCGCCGGCCGGCGCAGCCGATCCATTAGGGTCGATAAAGCAGCCACCCGCGCGCTCAACGGCGCCATCGGAAAGGCCTGGCGCAGGCGATTATAGACGTCGGCGGCCGTCGGCGCTTCGACATCGGCCAGCGCCGCAGCCATGGCGCGCGCCATGTCGGCTTCGGGCCGTCCGCCCAACGGCGCCGGTACCAGCGCAACGTCGCCGAACGGCATCGGGGGTTGAACGCGCAACGTGACACGGCGGGCGCCCATGACTAGCTCCAATCGGTTTGTGGCGGCTTCCTAACGCGCCAAATTTATTCAAGTTCCAACGAATCACGCGCTGGCGATGGCGGCTTTATGGGCTTGGCCGTGTGACGCCGTATTGACTTGGCGCAAAACAAAGGCTTGGCGCAAAACAAAGACTTGGCGCAAAAATGCCGAAGATCGAGGCGGGCGGATCAAGCCCCGTCCGTCCTCCGTCCTCCGTCCTCCGATTACAACGGCGGCCCGATCGTCACCGTGAGTTTGCCGACGCCGTCGATCGCGCATTCGATCTTGTCGCCGGCCACGGTGGCGGCCACGCCCGACGGCGTGCCGGTCATGATAATGTCACCGGACGCCAGCTCGACCATCTCCGACAATTTCGAGATGATCTCCGGCACATTCCAGATCATCTGATTGAGATCGCCGTCCTGGCGCAGTTTGCCGTTCACCGCAAGCGTGATGCGGCCTTGCGACGGATGGCCGGTCTCGGCGGCCGGCTTGAGCGGCCCGCACGGCGCCGAATGGTCGAACGCCTTGCCGACCTCCCACGGCCGCTTGATGTCGCGCGAGGCGATCTGCAGGTCGCGGCGGGTCAGATCGATGCCGACGCCATAACCGAAGATGCAGTCATTCGCCTTCTCCGGCTTGATATTGCGGCCGCCAGATTTCAGCGCGACCACGAGCTCGACCTCGTGGTGCATGTCCTTGGTCAGCGACGGGTAGGGCACGGTGCCGCCGTCCGCCACGATGGCGTCGGCCGGCTTGGCAAAAAAGAACGGCGGTTCGCGCACGTCGTTGCCCATCTCCTTGATGTGCTCAACATAATTGCGGCCGACGCACCACAGCCGGCGCACCGGAAAATATCCATCGGTGCCGGCGACCGGGATCGCCGCTTGCGGCGGCGGCGGGAGGACATAGTTCTTCGCGTCGGTGCTCATGATTTAAGTCTACTGTTGGAGGGAAAGAAACGCGCGGGCTTATCGCTTGCGCGCAATCGGGTCAACCCGACATGGCGTGAGCGACGTCAGGCCGAGGACGCAACCGCGATCGGCTCGTTGACCGCGTGCACCGGCGACGACTGCTCGCGAAGCTGCAGCCGGTAGAACGAGGCGTAGCGGCCGCCCTTGCGCAGCAATTCGTCGTGGCGGCCGGACTCGACCACGAGCCCATTCTCGACCACGAGAATGCAGTCGGCATGCATGATGGTCGACAGCCGGTGGGCGATGACGAGCGTGGTGCGCCCTTTGCAGAGTTCGGCGATCGCTTCCTGGACGTAGCGCTCGGACTCCGAATCGAGCGACGCGGTGGCCTCGTCGAGCAGAATGATCGGGGCGTCCTTCATCAGCGCGCAGGCGATGGCGATGCGCTGACGCTGGCCGCCGGAGAGCTGCATGCCGTGCTCGCCGACCGGCGTATCGTAGCCGTCCGGAAAGCTCATGATGAAATCATGCGCATGCGCGGCCTTGGCGGCGGCGACGATGGCGGCGTCACTGGCGTCAAGCTTGCCGAGCGCGATGTTCTCGCGCACCGTGCCGCGAAACAGGTGAACGATCTGGCCGACATAGGCGATCTGCTGCCGCAGCGAGCCGCGCGACACCGCGGCGATATCCTGGCCGTCGACCAGCACCCGCCCGGAGCCGACGTCGTAGAAGCGCAAGAGGAGATTGAGCACCGTCGACTTGCCGCCGCCCGACGGGCCCACCAGCGCGGTGACCTTGCCGGGCTGGGCGACAAAGCTCATGCCGTGGAGCACCGGCGTATCGGCGCGGTAGGAGAAATACACGTCGTCGAATTCGACGCGCGCGGTTGTCAGCTGCAGCGGCGGCAAATGGCTGTCGTCCGGTTCGCCCGGCGGGCTGTCGATGATCTCGTAAAGAATGCGCACGCCGACGAGATTGTTGTTGAGATCGATGTTGAGCCGGGCGAGCCGCTTCGCCGGCTCGTAGGCGAGCAGGAAGGCGGCGAGAAAGGAGACGAACGCCCCCGGCGTCGCGCCGGTCTCGATAACGCGATAGCCGCCATAGATCGTCGCCAGCGCCACGGTGAAGCCGCCGAGCATTTCCATCAGCGGGCTGGCGCGGTTGGCGACGCGCGCCATCTTGTTGGATTCGTGCTGCACGTCGGCGACGCTTTTCTCCAGCCGCCGCTTCATCTCGTCTTCCAGCGCAAAGGCCTTGACCATGCGCATGCCTTGCAGCGCCTCCTGCATAGTCTCGATGATGCGGGTGCCGCCGGTGAACTGCATGCGGGCGATGCCGCGGACCCGGCGAATGAGCTTGCGCAGGACAAAAAACGCCGGCGGCGCGGCGATGAAGCCGATCAGCGCCATCACCGGATCCTGGACCACCATCACGATGGTCAGGCCGATCAGCGACATCAGATCGCGGCCGAATGCCGTAATCAGGAGATTGATGACCTGGCTGACTGCGGCGGCGCCGGTGGTCAGCCGCGCGATGAATTCGGACGAATGGCGGTCGGCGAAGAAGCCGATGTCCTCATGCAAGAGCTTGTCGAACAGGCGCCGCTGATTGCTGGCGATGATACTGTTGCCGATCGAGGACAACAGCACCGCGGAACCGTAGGTGGCAAAGCCCTTGGCGGCGAAGATCACCATCGCGATAAGGCCGATGACGACGATGCCGTGAAAATTGTGACTGACGTAGGCCTCGTTGGTCATGGTGCCGAGCAGATAGGCAGTCAGCGCCGTGGCGGCGGCGGCGACGGCCATCAGCGCAAAGGCAACGAGATAGCGCGGCCAGTATTCCAGCGCCTCGTCGAGCAGCAGGCGACGAACCAGCGCGACGGTCGAATAGTCTTCCGAGGAACCGGCCGTGACGGCTTTCATGCTGCCCCGTTCTGCCCGCTTAGGCCGTTTTTAGCAATGCCCCCGACGGCGGTAGTTGCGCCTCGTTATGAAAGCCGGATCGGCGCGTGACGGCGGGGACCGTTTTGGTCGGAACCATTGCGCGCGTCGTCCGGCCGTTCCATTGTCGGCGAAACCCTCGGAGATCGCATGTCCGCCGCCCCCGATTATTTCGATGCCAGTTTTCCCGGCGCCACTCAAGTCGTCCGGGTCAGCAATTTGCACGAAGCCAAAGTGTTCGCTCGGCGGTGGGTGATCAGGGACAAAGATCCCGCTTTGAAGGCGCTGCTCCGGGTCATCGAAAGGGTTAACAGCGCCGCAACCGCAGACAGCGCCATCGGCCAGTTGAGGCAGGCGCTGGCCTGCCGGGGAAT
Source organism: uncultured Alphaproteobacteria bacterium (assembly GCA_963791925.1). Lineage (GTDB taxonomy): Bacteria > Pseudomonadota > Alphaproteobacteria > Rhizobiales > Xanthobacteraceae > BOG-931. The sequence goes on from CAWBUA010000002.1 coordinate 396,957, forward strand.
GTTGGTTACGACAGCCGCGGCGACTGATCGCCCGCGCAATAAATAAAAACCGCCCCCGAGGGGGCGGTTCCAAATCGCCTTTCGGCGATCGATCAATTCAGACTTTAGGCCGCCTGGATGTTGCCGACGGCGATCTTGCCGGTGCGGCGGTCTTCCTGGGTATCGAAGGAGACTTTCTGGCCTTCGACCAGTCCGCGCATGCCAGCGCGCTCGAGCGCAGTGGCGTGGACGAAAACGTCCTTGCCGCCGTCATCCGGCTGAATGAAGCCGAAGCCTTTTTGATCGTTGTAGAACTTCACGGTGCCCGTATTCATCAAGGTTTCCTTTCGCTGAGTTAGGCGCACTTGAGCGACAGACGCACGACTGGGTGTCCTGAAGCTCAAACCGTCGATGTTTGGAGGGTCCGAACGTGCGCCCGGAGTAAGCGAAGGCGAAACGGCCCGATTGTCCAGCCAAATGTCGATCCGCGTTAGCTAGTGGATAAGCAGGGCCTTTACAAGGCCGAATCAGGCGGCAACGGGCGCCGGCAACGAACGTCTTATGTGCCGACCCGACTGCGCAATTCCCGAAAGGTAATGAGCCGGCGCGCGGTTTCATCCCATAGCACCAGACGCACGCATGCCAGACTCCGGCCGAGCGTGAGCCGGCCGACATTGGCTAAACCCGGGTGCTGGCGCAGCGCCAGCGGCAACCGGTAGAACGGAATTCGGCTGCACAGGTGATGAATATGATGCACGCCTATATTGGCCGTGAACCAGCGCAGCACGGCCGGCAGATCGTAGTACGAACTGCCGTAGAGCGCCGCCACCGGCAAGCTCCAATTCCGGTCATCCGACCAGACGGTATGCTCGAATTGATGCTGGACGTAGAACAGCCACACCCCGATCGCTCCGGCGATCAGCGCTATCGGCAGATGCAAGAGCAGGAACGGCCATACGCCGATCCACCACATCATGCCGGCGACGATGAGCGCGATCGCGCAATTGGTCGCCATGGTGCTGACCCATGGCGTCCAGCCTTCCCGCATCAGGCCGAATGGAAGCCGGTGACGGAGGATGAACAGATAGATCGGACCGACGCCGAACATGACGATCGGGTTGCGGTAGAGCCGGTAGGCGAGCCGGCGCCAGCGCGGCAGCGCCAGATACTCGCGCACGGTGAGCGTATCGACGTCGCCGATGCCGCGGCGAGCGAGATTTCCCGAAGTGGCGTGATGAATGCCATGGGCGTATCGCCAGAAATCGTAAGGCGTGAGCGTCAATACCCCGATCACGCGTCCAACCCAATCGTTCGCCGATCGACGGCGGAAGAACGAGCCATGGCCGCAATCGTGCTGGATCATGAACAGGCGGACGAGAAAGCCCGCGGCGGGAACCGCCAGCAACAAATAAAGTCCGTAGCCCAGGTGATACACGAACCACATCGACAGCCACAAAAGAACGAACGGCACGATCGTAATCAGAATCTCGACGATGCTGCGTCCGTTGTTCGGCTCGCGAAAGCGCGCCAGACTTCGGGTCAAGGCACGCAGCTCTTCCGCCGCGGCGCAGGCTGTCGGGTCGTCGTTCAAAAAACTTTCTCCTTAAGATCATGGTCGCTGGCGGACGACCGAAATCGCCGCCGTTGCCTGGCGATCTGCCACAGGAAGGCGTCTTTTTTGTGCCGGACGCCCAACCGCATGGGACCGAGCAACGCGCCGTCGGGCCGCACCGCGAGTTTAGTGCCGAATCGCCGATGATGTCGCGTGTTTTCGACAATGTCGGGCCGCCGGACTGGCAATATCGCGGTTTTGAGCCTATATTTGCGGTGTCTTTTCGCATGATGTTTGGTCCATACACGAGGGCACTCCCATGGCCGAATTTGATTACGGTGCCGCGGCTGAGCTGTTCTCGACGCGAAAGCGGTCGGCGCGGCGGCAAGCCTTCGGCTACAAGCGATTTGCACAGGCCTCGGACGCCATCCGTTTCGCCATGGAGGACTTGCCGCCGGAATCTCTTCTCGGCGCGCTTCTCGAAGTCGACGAGCGAAGGTATGGGGTCGACGATATCCGCCGCCTGTATGAAAGCGCCAAATTTCCTTTGGCGCGGGGCGCGCGATCGTGACCGACAAGACTATCGATCTCGACAAGCATCGCGGGATGGCCGCACAGAAGGCTACCGAACTTCGCCGCCTTTTAGCGGACGTGGAGGCGAACGAGAGCGCCTTGCGCCTGCGGCAGGACGAATTGGAAGCCCATTTGCTGGCGGCGCCAGCGGCGAACTGGCACGAAGCCGCCGAAAAGGCGCGCTATCTACTCAAGCTGTTTGCGACGACACTGGCTGCACAGGACCCGCGGCGACAGTGCCTGATTGCCGCGGTCCTTGATGATTTCAAGCGTCTTGCAGATGAAGATTAGACCCTGAAACCGATTCAATCGAATCGGATCAGGATCCAGCTTGTCGATCGAGCATGATCTTGTCCGAAAACCGGTTTCAACTTTTCGGAATCATGCTTTAGGGGGCTTGCCTCAGCCGACGCTGGCGATCCAGCATTTTCGCAAGCCTTCGGCATCCCGGACCCACCAATAATTTGCTTCCGCATTGTGGCCGGAGACGCGGAATCTTTTGAGGTGCTTTTTAACCGCAGCCAAAGCTTCTTCACGGGTAGTGTAGCCGTGACCGACTTCGGTAGCTGCCGCAGAGGCCGTATTTTTTAGCTCGAGAACCTTGAACATTGTCAGCTTCCTCGACGCAGCCGGCCGTTTTCAACCGCGATTTTAATTTCATTTCTTCGAGAGCACCAAATCACTTTCCGAAACCACCCGCTCGTGCGCTTCGCTCTTGTTTTTGATTCGGTACCGCGTGCTGCCATCCTCGGCCGCACGCAGGCTTACGATTTCATAGGAGCCATTGGCCGCGGAGCGGAAGGTCGAAGGGATCAGGTCGACCGTTTGTCCGACCCTGAACTTGTGGCCGTCATCTGTCATCGCAAATTCTCCTGGGACGCCCGGCGCTTGCGCTTGTCCAATGCACGTTGCAACGCGCGGACAGTGGGAGCCATCGCCGAACTGCCGGTGTCCCATTCGCAACCCGGCGGTACGCCGAGACAGCCAGCGCGCAGCCGGCCGATGGTTCGGCCGTGACCGGCTCCATCCGATCTGTTGTGCCCGCATTGGCACCGAAGGGCAATGCCAAACGCGGCAATGAGCGGCGTGCTGGCGAGGTTTAGGGCCGCAGCTCGGAGTCTTGCCATTGGTTCAATGGCGCTTTTCGGGGCGGCATTGGCATGGCGTTTACGCGCGGCGGTCGGCGATTCGTGCCGGTTCTGGCACGCCGCCATGCCCGCTTGCCAGTTGCAATTGGCTGATCGCGCGGCGCGTTGCGAGCTCGCGTTCCCAATCCAGCGCGTGCGCGACGATGACGGAGAGATCGTCGAAGCGCGGTTGCCAGCCGAGCAGGTTGCGAATCCGCTCGCTGCCGGCGACGATGCGTGCGGGGTCGCCTTCGCGTCGCGGCCCATAGTCGACCTTGAAGTCGACGCCGGAGACGCGTTTCACCGTGTCGATGACTTCAAGGACGGAAAAGCCGTGGCCGTAGCCGCAATTGAGCGTCAGTGAACCGCCGCCGGAACGCAAATAACGCAGCGCCTGTGCATGCGCCTGCGTCAAGTCGCCGACATGGATGTAGTCGCGGACGCAGGTGCCGTCCGGCGTCGGATAGTCGGTGCCGAACACGTCGAGCTTGCCGCGCAGGCCGAGCGCCGCTTCGGCAGCAACCTTGATCAGATGCGTGGCCTTCGGAGTCGATTGGCCGGTGCGGCCGCGCGGGTCGGCGCCGGCGACGTTGAAATAGCGCAAGATGACATGGGCGAGATCATGCGCGCGGCTGGTGTCGCGCAGCATGATTTCCGTCATCAGCTTCGAGGAGCCATAGGGCGAGATCGGCTGCGTCGGCGCATCCTCCGGGACCGGGATGACGGTCGGATTGCCGTACACCGCGGCGGTGGAGGAAAAGATGAAATGGCGCACGTGGCCTTCGACCGCGCATTCGATCAGCGCGCGGGAATTGGCGGTGTTGTTGCGGTAATAGCCGAGCGGGTCGCGCACCGAATCCGGCACCACGATCGAGGCGGCGAAGTGGATGATGGCGTCGACGCCGTGCTCGCGGATGAGCCGCGTCACCAGCGCCTGATCGCCGGTCTCGCCGACGATGAGCGGTGCGCCGTCCGGGACCGCCCAGCGATGCCCGGTCGAAAGGTTGTCGAGGACGACGACGCGTTCGCCGGCGTCGATGAGGTCGTGCGCCATCTGGCTGCCGATATAGCCTGCGCCGCCGGTGACCAGGACCGCCATTGTCCACAACTCATTGCGCTCGATTTGCCGGTCATGGGCCTACGCCGATTTCACGAATGTTCTGTTAAGCGGCGGGATGGGTCGGCCGTAGGCCGGCAAGCGCGCGGCGGGTCGCCGCCAGGACCTCTTCCGGCGCGATATCGCGCACGCAGCGGTGATGGCCGGGGCGGCAATTGGGCTTATGGCAGGGCCGGCAGGGGAGTTCCGTGGTCGCCTCGATGGTTCCCGCCAAGGGGTTGAGCGGCGCCCAGTGCCATGGGCTGGTCGGACCGAATATTCCGATCGAAGGCGTGCCGGCCGCGGCGGCGACGTGAAGGAGGCCCGAATCGTTGGACACCGCGGTACTGGCGGCGGCAAGCGCGAGGACGGCATCGCGCAGATCGTGGCCGGTCAGATCGCGCGCCGCCGTATCGCCGACGATCTCGGCGGCAAGCGGCTTTTCCTCCGGGCCGCCCAAGACCCACACTGCGAAACCTTCGGCCAAGAGGCGGCGGGAAAGCTCGGCATAGGCCGCGCTCGGCCAGCGCTTCGACGGTCCGACCGCTCCGGGCGCCAGCGCCACGACCGGGCGTCGATCGTCATTGAGGCTGCGTTTTTGCCGCCAGGCCTCCACCTCTTGGCGGGGAACTTTGAGTTCCGGAAGCGGCCAATCCGACGGCAATCTTGCGCCGGCCGGCAGCGCCAGCGCGGCGCAGCGGTCGACCATGCGCGGTAGCGCGCGCTCGCCGAAGCGGAGGTCGTTGAGCAAAATGAAGCGCGCCTCGCCGGCAAAACCGGTCCGTTCGGGAATGCCGGCGAAAAACGGCGCCAGCGTCGATTTCCAGGTGCGCGGCATGACCAGCGCCGTGCCATAGCCTTCGCGTTTGAGCCGCTTGGCGAGCGCCAGCTGGTCGGCCAGCGCCACGCGGCTGCGCGGCAGGTCGACGACGACGGCCCGCCGCAGGCCGGGCATGTAATCGGCGAGCGGCGCGCACAGCGTCGTTGCCAGCATGTCGACCGGACGCTCCGGAAACCGGGCATTCAGCAGCTTCACCACCGAATGGCAGCGCACGAAATCGCCGATCCACATATAGGGCACGATGAGGATGGGGCTGCGCTCTAAGTCATTATTTGAATTATGATTCATTCTTATGCGACGCGCTCAGGATTTTACTTCGCGCCGTAGCGGCTCGCCCGGCGGCGGCGACCAATTCTGCACCTGCTCGTAACGCTTGGCGTAACGGTAAAACGTTCCCTCGAAATTGCCAAAGGCAATAACGAAGCCGGCCCAGCCATCGACAAATCCGCGCTTGAAAATGTAGTGCTTGAGGAATGACCAGCAGCCGTGGCCGAACGCGCCGGCCATCGACACGCGCTTGCCGGCGAGCTTGGCGGCTCCGAGCGACGAATAGCGGTTGGCCTTGCGCAAAACCTCGTCGAAATCGCGAAAGGGAAACTGCCAGATCGCGTTGTGGAGCGTGCCGAGAGGCTTTTCGGTGAGGAGCTCGTAGCCTTCGTGGACGGGCTCCGGCCTATAGCGCATCGCGCCTTTCCGGAAGAGCTGCGGCTGGCGGAAGTTCGGATACCAGCCTGAGCCGCGGATCCAACGCCCCATCATGAAGCTCTTGCGCGGCACGCGATAGGCGTCCAATGCCGGTGCACCGGCGAGCAGGCTCAAAATCTCGTCGCGCACGGCCGCCGTGCAGCGCTCGTCGGCATCGAGACTGAAGATCCAGTCGCAGCGGCAGGCCTCGATCGCGCGGTTGCGTAGATCGCCGAAGCCGGCGAACGGCACCTGCACGACGCGGGCGCCCAGCGCCGCGGCAATGTCGGCCGTTCCGTCGGTGCTGTGGGAATCGACCACCACGATCTCGTCCGCCCAGAGCACGCTTTCGGCCGCGGCCTTGACCTTCTCGGCCTCGTTGAAAGCCAGGATATAGGCGGAGATCGTCTGCATGATCGAAAGTCAGTATAGCGAGGCCCGCTATCGCTTTGCGAATTATCCGGACTGAGACATTTATAAAAAACGAAATTAGATTCATTTCTTAATTGCGTTCGAGGTCCACTGTTGCCGAACGGGCGATAGTGGGGCAAAGGAGCCATAGGATCGGCGCGGGCCGGTCGTTCCCTCAAACCGGTCGTTGCGGTCGATGTTATTGGTCACCGGCGGGGCCGGTTTTATCGGATCGAATGTGGTGGCCAGCCTCAACGAGGCCGGCCGCACCGATATTGCCGTCAACGATATGCTCGGAGCCGACGGCAAATGGCGCAATCTCGCCGGCCGGCAGATCGCCGATTTTATCCCGTCTGCGGAGCTTGCGCGCTGGCTGGAGGACCGCAAGCTCGATGCCGTCATCCATCTCGGCGCCATATCCTCAACCACCGCGACCGACGGCGACGCCGTTATGGAGAACAATTTCCGGCTGTCGCTCCGCCTGCTCGACTGGTGCACCGCGGCGCGCACGCCGTTCCTCTACGCCTCGTCGGCCGCCACCTATGGCGACGGCGCACAAGGCTATTCCGACGATTGGTCGAACGGCGCGCTCAAGCGGCTCAGGCCGATGAATCTCTACGGCTGGAGCAAGCATATGTTCGATCTCGCCGTCGCCGAGCGCGTCCGCCGCAAAGAGGCGCTGCCGCCGCAATGGGCCGGCTTGAAATTCTTCAATGTTTTCGGCCCCAACGAGTATCACAAGGGCGAGATGATGAGCCTTGTCGCCAAGCGTTTCGACGAGGCCAAGGCCGGCAAGCCGATCCAATTGTTCAAGTCGCATCGTCCCGGCATCGCCGCCGGCGAGCAAAAGCGCGACTTCATCTCTGTCGATGACGCGGTGGCGGTGGTGCGCTGGCTCATGGCGACGCCGTCGGTATCGGGCATTTTCAACGTCGGCACCGGGCAGGCCCGCAGCTTTCGCGACCTGATGACGGCGATGTTCGAAGCGCTGGGCCGGGCGCCGGCCATCGAATATGTCGACATGCCGGTTTCTCTCCGCGACAGCTATCAATATTTCACCCAAGCCGAGACCGCCAATCTGCGGCGCGCCGGCTATAATGCCGACTTCACCCCGCTCGAGGCGGCGGTGAAGCGCTACGTCACTGGCTATCTCGATCGTGCCGACCGCTATCGCTGAGCACGGTCACGGGGGAAGCGCGGCAACAGCCATGTTCGATTTCGAGGAAGCCCTCAAGCTTATCGCCAGGCAGACCGTGCTCTGCGTCGGCGATCTGATGCTCGACGATTTCGTCTATGGCGAGGTTACGCGCATCTCGCCGGAAGCGCCGACGCCGGTGCTCGCGGTTGAGCGCAGCGAAATCGAGATCGGGGGCGCCGGCAATGTCGCGCGCAATATCGCGGGCCTCGGCGCACGTTGCATCTTCGTCGGTCTCACCGGCAAGGACGAGGCATCGCGGACCTTGGCCGATGCCTTCGCCAAGCTCAACGGCGCGGTCGTTCCGCATCTCGTCGTCGAGCCCGGCCGGCACACGACACGCAAGGTGCGCTTCGTCTCCGAGCACCATTCGGCGCATTTGATGCGGGCGGATTGGGAAACGGCGCAGCCGGCAGGCGCGGCCAGCGAGACCGCCGTCATCGCCCATGCCGAGGCCGCGCTGCCGCAGTGCGGCGCGGTGGTGCTGTCGGATTATGCCAAGGGCGTGCTGACGCCGCGCGTCATCCGCGCCGTCATCGACCGGGCGCGGCAGCTTAACAAACCCGTCGTGGTCGATCCGAAAGGCCACGATTACAGCATCTACCGCGGCGCGACGCTGATCACGCCGAACCGCGCCGAACTCGGCGCCGCCGTGCACCGTCCGGTGACGAGCGAAGCCGAGATCGGCAAGGCGGCCGCGGAGCTTGCGCGCATCGTCGACAGCGAAGCCGTCCTCGTCACGCGCAGCGAGGAGGGCATGACGCTCCACGTCGACGGCCATGCGCCGCTGCACATTCCCGCTTATCCGGTGAAGGTGCGCGACGTCTCCGGCGCCGGCGACACCGTTGCCGCGGTCATGGCGGTGCTGCTTGGCCATGCAGGCGCCGTTCGATGCCGCCATGCGCGCCGCCAATGCCGCCGCCGCCGTCGTCGTCGGCAAGCGCGGCACGTCGACGGTTTCACTCACCGAATTACGCCACCGCATTCTGCCCGCCGCCTCGCTCGCGCCCGGCGACAAGATCGTGTTCGACTGGGCGATGCTGGACGAGCGGCTCAAGGAATGGCGGCGGCACGGTCTGCGCATCGGCTTCACCAATGGCTGCTTCGATCTTTTGCATCGCGGTCACGTCAAATTGCTGGCCGAGGCCCGCGCCGCCTGCGACCGCCTGGTGGTCGGTCTCAACAGCGACGCCTCGACGACGCGGCTCAAGGGCGCGGGCCGGCCGATCAACCCGGCCGAGGGCCGTGCCGAAGTGCTTGCCGCGCTCGAAGCGGTCGATCTCGTCGTGGTGTTCGAAGACGACACGCCGATCGAGCTGATCAAGCGCGTGCGCCCGGCCGTGCTGGTCAAGGGCGCCGACTACAAGCGCGAGGATGTCGTCGGTCACGACGTGGTGGAGAAAGCGGGCGGCACCGTGATGCTGGTCGAGCTCGTGCCCGGCCACTCGACCACGGCCATGGTCAAGCGGGCGCGGCCGGCGAAGGAGCCGGCCGCGGAGTGAGCGGAGAGTAAGCTTGCGCGGCGCCGATCTCATCTCCGTCATCGTCACAACGTATAACCGCGAGGACGCGCTCGACGCGGCGTTGCGCGCGCTGGCGCAGCAATCGGACCGCAATTTCGAGATCGTCATTGCCGACGACGGTTCGGGGCCCGGCACCGCGCACGTCGTCGAAAGCTGGCGATCGCGGCTGGGGCTGCCGCTCAAGCACGTCCGTCACGAGCATCGGGGCTTCCGCGGCGGCGAGATCCGCAATCGCGGCATTCGCGAAAGCGCCGGCGAGATCTGCATCTTCCTCGACGGCGATTGCCTGGTACGGCACGATTTCATCGCCGCGCATCGCGCGCTCGCCGAGCCCGGCTGGTTCGTCACCGGCAACCGCATTTTGCTGTCGCCCGAACTGACCGCGGCCGTGCTCGGCCGCGGCCTTGCGGCGGAGACGTGGAGTTTCGCCGCTTTGCTGCAACAGCGGCTGTCCGGCGGCATCAATCGGCTGTTGCCGACGCTGCGGCTGCCGCTCGGGCCGTTGCGCAGGCTGAACGGCGCAAGCTGGCAGGGCGCGCAAACCTGCAATCTGGCGGTGGCGCGGCGTGACCTCGATCGCATCGACGGCTTCGACGGCGCCTACACCGGCTGGGGCCTTGAGGATTCCGATCTCGTGGTGCGTCTGTTGCGCGCCGGGGTGCGGCGCAAGGACGGCCGCTTCGCGACCGGCGTCTTGCATCTATGGCATCCGCCGAACGACCGTTCGCGATTGCCCGTGAACCAGGCGAAGCTCGACGAAGTCATCGGCGGCAGCCGCGTGCGCGCGCTGCATGGTCTGTCCGCGCTGAGCGAGCAGGTCGCGCCCGCGCGCGGCGATGCCTCGGTGGTTCAGCAATGACGCCGCTGCGCTTGCCGGAAAATCCGCGCGTGCTCGTCGTGGCGCTGCGGCGGCTCGGCGACGTGCTCTTGACCACGCCGCTTATCCGCAGCGTCAAGCGCGCGTTTCCGCAAGCCTCGATCGATGCGCTGGTCTTTGCCGGAACGGAAGGAATTTTGACCGGCAATCCCGATCTTACCAACATCCTCACACTGCCGCAGCGGCCGCGCGCCGGCGATACCCTGGCGCTGCTGGCGCGACTCTTTAAGCGCTACGACCTTGCGCTGTCGACGCAGACCGGCGACCGGCCGACTTTTCTTGCCGTCATCGCCGGGCGGCACAGCGCCGGCTTGGCCGAAGCGAAAGGATCGGCGGCCGCCGTCAAACGCTTGGCGCTTAGCCGCTCGGTGGTGAGCGAGCCCAGCCAGCATCGCGTGCTCGACATCCTGCACCTCGCCGAACTCATCGGCATCCGGGCGCAAGCCGAGATCGTCTGTCCTTCAGGTGGCATGCGACCGGCGCTCGCGCCGGCGCAGCCTTATGCGGTGATCCACGCGGCGCCGATGTTCACTTATAAACGCTGGACCGCGACAGGCTGGCGCGCGCTCGCTGCTGCTTTGCGCGAACGCGGGCTCGGGGCCGCCATTACCGGCGCGGCAGGCGATCGCGGCTATCTCGACGGCGTCTTCAACGATGCCTCCGTGGTGCGGCTGGACGGCAAGCTCGCCTGGCCGGATTTGTCGGCGCTGATCGCCGGCGCGAGCGTCTATGTCGGGCCCGACACCGCGATCACGCATCTCGCCGCCGCGACCGGCACGCCGACGGTCGCGCTGTACGGCCCGACCGACCCGCGGCTGTGGGGGCCGTGGCCGCGCGGCGGGCTTGACCCGCCCTGGGCCGCCGCCGGCACCATTCAGCATCGCGGTAATGTCTGGCTGGTGCAGAATCCGCTGCCATGCCTGCCGTGCCAATTGGAAGGCTGCGAGCGCCGCCTCGACAGCCACAGCCAATGTCTCGATGAGCTTGCGGCGGCTCAGGTCGTGACCGCCGTCGATCAGGCGCTGGCGGTGCGGCGGGCGGCCTGATGGGTCGACGCGCCCGCCATCCGCCTTTCATGCCGTCGCGGGACACATTGAATGCCGTTAGGCGAAACACCCGATTTCACTTCTGGCCGGCCGTCCCTTCATAGCCAGCGATCCGGTAGATCGCGATTGAAGCAATCCAGCTCAGCGCAAAAATCGTGATAATGAGGTAGCCGAGGCTGCCAAAGTTGTCGTTGAGGGTGTCGATAAAACCCCAGAGAGGTCCGCTCAACGCGAAGTGATCGGCTATCAGGCCCAGAACTTCGATGCCGCCGACGACCACTGCCACCGATACGGACACGAAGGTTATGGTCAGGTTGTAGTAGAGCTTGCGGATCGGCTTGATGAAAGCCCAACCGTAAGCGCCCAGCATCAACGCGCCGTCCGTCGTATCGACCAGCGACATGCCCGCGGTAAAGAGCGCGGGAAAGACCATAATCGACCAGATCGGCAGACCCTTGGACGCTTCGGACGCCGAAACTCCCAGCAGGCCGACTTCGGTGGCGGTATCGAAGCCAAGCCCGAACAGCACTCCAAGCGGATACATGTGCCAGCTTCGCGATATAAGCCGGAACAATGGCCGGAAGAGCCGGCTGAGAAATCCGCGTTGTCCCAAGAGCCTATTGAGGTCTTCTTCGTCGTAACGGCCACCGCGTCGGACTTCTTGAAACGAGCGGTAGACCGATCGCAGGATCACGAGGTTTGCCGCTGCCACCAAGAACAGGAACGACGCCGATACCAACGTGCCGATGGTTCCACCGACGGACTTGAACAACGCAAAATGGTCTTCGAGAGCGCCGGTCGCAAAGGCAATTGCAGCGGAGGCGATGATGACGATCGTCGAATGCCCAAGGGAAAAAAAGAAGCCGACAGCGACCGGCTGTTGACCGTCCTGCATCAGCTTTCGGGTGACGTTATCGATAGCAGCGATGTGGTCCGCATCGACGGCATGGCGAAGCCCGAACGTATAAGCAAGAAGGGCCGTGCCCAGGAGCACCGGATAATTGTGTAACGCGAAGAATGCCCATGCCCAGGCGAGCAGATTGCCGCCGACAAGCAACGCATACAGCACGATGAGTTTGTTGCGCATCCGCCTTGGCCTGAGCCTCAGGGCCGCTAACCGGCGCTACGGCGCGCGTTCGACGGTGAACAGGCAATCCCGTCCGCGAAGCACGCGCATGGCGTTCCCCTAATGCGTCGGCCATCCTGCTCCCGTCGGTATGACGATGTCAACAAAAGTACATACTTATACGCAAGGCGGCCGAGTTGCTAAGTTGACGGCGCCGAATTGGAGAGCGGACCATGCAGCGCGTGACTATCACCATTGACGACGAATTGGACGCCGAGCTCGATCGCTTCATGAGCGCGCGCGGCTATACCAACCGCTCTGAGGCAATCCGGGATCTGGCTCGTTCGGGCCTGCGACAGGCAACCGTCGAAATTGGCGGCCCGCGTCCATGCGTCGCGGCGCTGATCTATATTTACGATCATGAAGCGCGCGACCTGCCGAAGCGTCTGACTCGCGACTTCCATCACCGCCACGATCTCGCGCAAGCAACGTTGCACATGCATCTCGATCACGATAACTGCATGGAGGTCACGGTGCTCAAGGGCCGCGGCTCTGATGTTCAGGAGCTCGCCGACCACATCATCGCCGAACGCGGAGTGCGTCACGGCCACGTCGTGTATCTGCCCGCTGACGGCACGCATAATCACAACAGTCGCGACAAGCATGGACACGATCGCCGGCGCAAACGTAGCGAACGTCAGCGTGCAGGTTGAGCTGCGTGACTCACGGTTCATGAGTTCAGCGCCTGGAGCGCAATCGCTTCATATCGAATTGATTGACGCTTTAAGATTTTGGTGAAGCATGATCTTTTCGGAAAACCGGTCTCCACTTTTCCGGATCCTGCTTTAATAAAGCGGCGGCTGCACCGGCGGAGTTGGCTGCCCGAATGCGCCGGTGACCAGATCGAACGGCGTGTAGGTTTGCGTCGCGCACCCGTCGGTTTCGACCGCGTAGCGCGCATCGACCACGGCATTGTCCTGGATGAAGATCGCATAGCTGCGCAGATGGCCGCGGTCCTGGAAATGCACGCAGGCGAGCCAGGCCCATCCCTTGACGGTGGCGACCCAGCGCAGGCCTGATATCGCGAAGCCGGCATAGGCGAAGCGGTCCTTGAGCGTGGCCATCAAATATTGCGCGCTCAGCGATACATAGGCCGGCGGCGGCGGCGGCGGCGGCGATGCGGCTTGGCCCGATTGCGCCAGTTCGCTGCAGGCCGGCAGGATGACGAGCGACGCGGCGAGTGCAATGCGCTCGACCGTGCGCGCCAAGGCGGCATATGCGCCGCGGCCTTTACGCTTACACCACAGTCCCGCCATGAAACCCGTCCACTGAACCCATCCACCTGGAGATGCGCTGGGCAGGGGGAAAATATAAACTTTCGTGTTCTAAACGCGCCCGCGCCAGACGAGCTCCGGCATTGCGAAGCTTTGGCATGACGGCACCGCTAATGATGACCCGCGTTGCGATCGATCGGAACGACGACCGGCGGCAAAGCTTGCAGGCGGCCTCGCGCATCATCAAGCGATCCATCGCGGCGGCGGTGATGGTCGGTGCCTGTGCGCTGCTCGCTTCGTGCGCCGGAGCCTCGAACGAGGATGGGTTCTCCGCCTTTGTCGCCGATCATTGGCCGCACTGGGCCGGCGGCATGCCAAACGACGTGCCGCCGCGGCCCGGCGCTCCGGGTTACAAGCAATTCATCGCCCATGGCCAGGCCGATCAGGACGTGCTGCCACCGGCAAGCGCCAATGCGCCGGCCGCGCCGGCGACGCCGGTGTTCCAGACCGCGCCGTCGGCGTCCCCCGCGGCCGCCGAACAAGGCAAGCCGCCGCAGCCGCGCGGTGCACCGGCTGCCCCGCCATCGGCCGGGCCGGTGGCAAGCGCGCCGCCGGCGCCGCAACCGGCGGCCGAGGATTCGAGCGTGGTGCGCGGCGGGCTCTATTAGAGCATGCTTCCGAAAAGCGATCAGCCGCTTTCGGACAAGATCGCTCAAACAAGGCAGCCATCACGCCACGCCGGCGCGCAGCAGGTCGTGGAAATGCACGATGCCGACCGGCCGCTCCGCTTCCACGACGATGAGCGCCGTGATTTTCGACGAATTGAGAATCTGCAACGCCTCGCTCGCCAACTGGCCGGGCCGCACCGTCTTCGGCGACGCCGTCATGACGGCATCGACCCGCGCCTGCAGCAAATCCGCGCGCATGTGGCGGCGCAAGTCGCCGTCGGTGATGACGCCGACGAGCTTGCCGTTCGGCTCGATCACCGCGACGCAGCCGAAGCCCTTGGCGGACATTTCGACGATCGCCTCCGACATGACTGCGCCGCGCCTGATCAGCGGCACCGCCGTGCCGGGATGCATGACCTCGCCGACGAATTTCAGCGCCGCACCGAGCTTGCCGCGCGGATGAAAGACGCCGAAGTCGATGGCGGTGAAGCCGCGGCTTTCCAGAAGCGCGATGGCGAGTGCGTCGCCGAGCGCAAGCTGCATCAGCGACGAGGTTGTCGGCGCCAGATTGTGCGGGCAGGCTTCGCGCGTCGCCGGCAGCGCCAGCACGATATCGGCGGCCTTGCCCAGCGTACTTTCCACATTCACCGTGATCGCAATCAGCACGATACGGAAGCGGCGCGAATAATTGATCAGGTCCTTGAGTTCTTCGGTCTCGCCCGACCAGGACAAGGCCAGCATGACGTCGTCCGACGTGATCATGCCGAGATCGCCGTGGCTGGCGTCGGCGGCGTGCACGAAAAAGGCCGGCGTGCCGGTCGAAGCCAGCGTCGCCGCGATCTTGCGCGCGACGTGACCGGACTTGCCCATGCCGGTGACGATGACCCGGCCGCGCGCGGCGCGGATCGTTTCGACGGCGGCGACGAACGGCGCGCCCAACCCGTCGGACATCGCCGCGGCCAGCGCGGCGACGCCCTCGGCTTCGGTGTCGAGCGTGCGCAGCGCGGACGCGATATGCGAATTGGCTTCGGCCTTCAGCGCTTGCGCCCCGGACGAACGCGTCTTTTCAGGTTTGCTCACTGCGCACTCCAACTTACCGGGTGACGCCGCCGATCCGACAAGCGCGAACGGTTGCAGTCTATTTCGCCCAGGCCGCGAATGCATCTGCAAAGGCGCGGTCGCCGGGCGGGCCCTTTTCCAGCGCCAGGATGGCGCGGCCGCCGTTGTTATAGACGATCGGAATATCGAACCACGGCCGGGTTTTGAGCAAATCGGTGTTGCGCTGCACGTCGGCATCGACGGCGGAGAGGCCGATCAGGAAGAAGCCGTTGGTGACCTTGACCGCGAGCCCGGCGAGCGGAATGCCACGCGCCTGCTCGCTGTCCTTCATCAGGATGCCGGGCACGTTGGCGATGCCGCCGCCGGGGAAATCCTGCGGCAGGTTGAACATGATCTCGATGGTGTGGCTCGCGGGCAGCGCCTGATCGGTATTGCGGCGGAGCGTCCAGGTCACGGTCATGTGGCGCTCCGGAATGGTAATGTCGGCGCGGACTTCAAGCTCGGGGGCAAGTCCGGAGCCGGGTGAGACGGTCTCGGTGCGCCATACGGCGGAGCCGACAAATTGCCGGCCCGCCGGATTGTTCGGATCCTCTTCGTAGAGCACGACACGCTGTGCGACCTGCGGCGCGGCCTGCTGGCCGGTCGCGCCGGGAGCGGGAGCTGGCGCCGGCGCTTGGGCCGGTTGCTGTCCGGGCAGCTGTTCCTGCGGCACGCGGCCGGGGAATTTGGGCAGTTGGGCCGGGGCCTGCGCGGTCTGGGCCGGCTTCGACCGCATATGCGAGATGAAGTTGTAAAGGCCCGTGATGTTGGACCATTGCCACGAGATCGTCGCGGTAACGCCGAGGAGGACGATCACGACCACCGCAAGCTTGGCGAGGCCCC
Organism: uncultured Alphaproteobacteria bacterium; assembly: GCA_963791925.1. GTDB lineage: Bacteria > Pseudomonadota > Alphaproteobacteria > Rhizobiales > Xanthobacteraceae > BOG-931. Next base: position 412,810 of record CAWBUA010000002.1, read on the forward strand.
GATAGGACCGCGGCGGCCGCGGCTCCGCATAATGCTCTTCGGGCTCTCGCATGCGCGGCGCCTGCGGCCGCGCGAAACTCGGCGGCGGCGGGGCCTCGTCTTCCGCAACATCCTCGGCCGGCTCGATCGGCTGCGTCGTCTCGTCCTCGAGCAGGTCCGGTTCGTCGCGGTCGAAGCGCTTTTCCAGCCGGTCATGCAGCGCCGCGAGTTCTTCCTCGTCGTCGGCAAATTGCCGGGCCGGAGCGGCGCCATAGGAGTCGCGCGTATTGCGCGCCGATTGCGCCGACCTGGCTGACGCGGCGCCGAGGTCATCGACCTCATCAACGACGTTGCGGAGGCTTTTCAGTCCCTCGCGGGAGACCGGCGAGGTACGCGCATTCAACAGCCGGGAGCGGGCGCTGCTGCCGGCGGCGGGCGGTACGTCGTCGGCTACCACGTCGCTGTCCATCCGCAACGACGGCGGTTCCGGGGGTGGCGGCGCGGCGCGGGGACGTGCTTCCTGAGGCGCTTCGGGGCGCAGTTGAGGACGCGGCGCGGACGGCATCGCGCCCAATGCCGGGCTTGGACGGTCGCGGCGTGGCGGCAGCGGCGCGGGCGGCGGCGCGGGCGACGGAGCAGGCGGCTTGGGCGCCGCCGGACGCGGGATCGGCGCCGCCCGCTCGGCGCGCGCTTTGCGCACGCTCTCGGCCTCGACTTTGCGGATTGCGTCTTCGAGCGCCAGCCGCTCGCGCGTGATGTCGGCCTCCGACAGCGGCGGGTCGATCGAGCGCAATTGCGAAACCAGAGCCGCACGCGCCCGCTCGTACAGGCCGCGGCGGGCTTCGCCGGTGCTGTTTTCGAGGCCCTCTACGGCGCGGGCGATGAGCGGATGATAGTCTGCCATTTGTTCAGTTTACGCTGCGCGCGCGGAAATTTCACCTTAAGCTTCAAAGGGATTTTGCATGAGGATGGTGTCCTCCCGTTCCGGACTGGTGGACAGGATGGCCGCCGAACAGCCGATCAGTTCCTCGAGCCGTCGCACATATTTGATAGCCTGCGCCGGAAGCTCGGCCCAGGACCGGGCATGCGCGGTCTTTTCCCGCCAACCGCCAATGGTTTCGTAGATCGGTTCCACCCGCGCCTGGGCATGTTCGCTGGCGGGCAAATAGTCGATTTCGCGGCCATCGAGGCGGTAGCCGACGCAGACCTTGATCTCATCGAAGCCGTCGAGAATGTCGAGCTTGGTCAGCGCCAGGCCGTTGATGCCGCTGGTGCGGACAGTTTGCCGCACCAGGACGGCGTCGAACCAGCCGCAGCGCCGCGGCCGGCCGGTCACGACGCCGAATTCCTTGCCGCGTTCGCCCAGCGTCTTGCCGACCTCGTTGAGTTGCTCGGTCGGGAACGGCCCGGCGCCGACCCGCGTCGTATAGGCCTTGCAGATGCCGAGCACATAACCGACGGCGCCGGGGCCTAAGCCGGAGCCAGTCGCGGCTTGCGCCGACACCGTGTTCGACGAGGTGACGAACGGATAGGTGCCGTGATCGATGTCGAGCAGCGCGCCTTGGGCGCCCTCGAACAGAATGCGCTTGCCCTCGCGGCGCCGGTCGTCGAGCAGCGACCACACTGAATCCATATAAGGCAGCACCTGCGGCGCCACCGCCGCCAGCTCGTCGTAAACGGTCCGCGGCGCTATTTCGCTCATGCCGAGCCCGCGGCGCAGCGCATTGTGATGGGCCAATAGCCGCTCGATCTTGCCGTTGAGCATCTGCAGATCGGCCAGATCCATCAAGCGGATGGCGCGGCGCCCGACTTTATCTTCATAGGCCGGACCGATGCCGCGGCCGGTGGTGCCGATGGCGCCCTTGCCGGAGGCGCGCTCGCGCGCGACGTCGAGCTCCTGATGCAGCGGCAGAATGAGCGGCGTGTTCTCCGCGATCCGCAAGTTCTCCGGCGTGACGGTGACGCCTTGTTTCTTGAGCTGGGCGATCTCGTTGAGGAGCGCGCGCGGATCGAGCACCACGCCGTTGCCGATGACCGAGAGCTTGCCCGGCCGCACCACGCCGGAAGGAAGCAGCGACAGCTTATAGGTGGTGCCGTTGATCACCAGCGTATGGCCGGCGTTATGGCCGCCCTGAAAGCGGACCACGATGTCGGCCTGCTCGGACAGCCAGTCGACGATCTTGCCCTTGCCCTCGTCCCCCCACTGGGAACCGACCACGACAACATTTGCCATGAGGAACTGACCCCACCAGGCCCAATGACTACTCGGATGACTGCTCGGATGGAGCGGTTGCCGGCTTAAGCCGACCGCCCCGGATAATGGATGCCGTCGCCGGACGCAAGGAAAAGCACGCCCGGCGCGCCCCTGTGAGTTCCGGCAATTCCTTGGTTTCGCAACAAATTCGCCGTTAGCCTTAGCCTGAAATCGGCTAGTTTCACCCGCTCCGGGGCGGCCATGCGGCATGCTCACAGGCCGATTGTCGCATCGGCGAGGTGCCGGGACTCGGGGTCTGGCCTCAATCGACTGGCGCGGTGGGGACTGTTACCCGCGGCACTGGTCCGCGGGCGCCAGCCGGGTAAGCTCGGCCGGGGTAAGCGCAGCCGCCGGGTTGCCGGCGATAAGGGATGCGCATGTCGGGGACAAACGTTCGAGGCTTCGGCCACAGCCACGCGCAGAGTTCGCGTCTTACCGGCATTTGGTTTCTCGATCAGCCTTATCTGCTCTTGTCGCTGACCTCGCTGTTTTGGGCCGGCAACACCGTGCTCGGACGCTTCGTCGCCGGACACGTGCCGCCGATCACGCTCGCCTTCATCCGTTGGAGCGGGGCGACGTTGATCCTGCTGCCGTTCGCGGCGCGCCATCTTGCCCGCGACTGGCCGATCATCCGCAAGCACGCCGCGATGCTGACGCTGATCGCCTTCGTCGGCTTCTCCGTCTACAACACGATGGCCTATTACGGCCTGCAATACACGACGGCGATCAATGGATTGCTGCTGCAATCCGTCGGGCCTTTGTTCGTGGCGATGTGGACCTTTGCACTGTTCGGCGAACGGCTGACGCTGCGCCAGGCTTGCGGCATCTGCGTTTCGCTGACCGGGGTGCTCGTCATCATCTGTCACGGCAGCCTGGACGTCCTGCTTACGATCAAATTCAATCGCGGCGACGTCTGTTTCGTGATCGCGCTCGTTACCTACGGGTTCTATGTGGCCTACCTGCGCAAGCGGCCGGCCATGCACCCGCTGTCGTTTCTCGCCGTCGGCATGGGGCTTGGCGCGGCGCTGCTGATCCCGGCGGTGGTCTGGGAAATCGCCGGCGGCCGCACTGTCATATTCGACGCCGAAACCCTGGCGAGCTTCGCCTTCGTCTGCATTTTTCCGTCGCTGCTCGGCTATCTGTTCCTCAACCGCGGCATCGAACTGATCGGCGCCAACCGCTCCGCGCCGTTCATCCATCTCGTTCCGGTCTTCGGCTCGGTGCTGGCGATCGTGCTGCTCGGCGAGCGCTTCGAAGTCTTCCACGCCGTCGGCTACGCGCTGGTTTTCGCCGGCATTACCATCGCGACGCGGAAGTAGGGTGGGCTTCGCGCAGCGAAGCCCACGCGGAGTGTGCCGGCTACGACCGCGTGGCGCGGCAGTTCATGCTTGCCTCGTTACTCTTGATTGCGGCTGTGTCTGGTGAAACCGCAGCAGATTATTCGAAGGGCAGGACGGCGCGTTTGCACCAATCGGAGGCCGGACCGTTCCCTAGGCTGTGCGCCTGCAACTCTCGGTTCCTTCCACAGCTCTTTTGGAGCTCGTCTTCTATCGACTTGTGATCGCGAAGGCGTTTCGAGATCCCAGCGCGTCAGAATAGCAAGCGTGGATTAGGCGGCCGCGGGACTTCTTTGATCGATATATTCGTGGATCGCCAGAAGCTGTGAACGCGCGCGGGCGCTGAATCGCAGCGCTACCGGTCGAATCGTCGCCACACTTCGTCCATTTCGGCGTCGCTTGCTATCTTGCCTTCGCGGACTTCACGCTTTGCCAGCTCGACTTCCGCGACTTGTTGGTCGCTCAACCGGTAGCGGTGCGCGTCTGGATTGGCGAAACTCAGGAGAAATTCGGCGGCAATTTCCTGATCGTGTTCAGGCAGCCACTTCACCGTGTCGATTGCTTCTTCCAGCAGTTTTATCATCACTGCATCCTAGCACAGGATTGGGCCTGATGGAATCGATTCCTCAAAACATCAGCGGCTTGACCTGCTGGACATTCGGAATCTCGTGCACCTTGGCGAGCACGCCGGCCGGCACCGTGCCGTCGACCTCGACCAGCGCGATGGCGTTGCCGCCCTCGGCTTCGCGGCCGAGATGGAAGGTGGCGATATTGATGCCGGCCTGGCCGAGGAGCGAAGCGAAGCGGCCGACGAAGCCCGGCTTGTCCTGGTTGGTGACGTACAGCATCGACGGGCCGAACTCGGCGTCCATGCGGATGCCCTTGATATTGACGATGCGCGGCCGGCCGTCGGCATAGACCGTGCCGGACACCGCGCGGGTCTGCCGGTCGGTCGTTACGCTCACCGTGATCAGGCTGTCGTAGTCGCCTTCGGCGTCGCGGCGGGTCTCCTCGACGGCGATGCCGCGTTCCTTGGCGACGATCGGCGCCGAAACGACGTTGACGTCTTGGAGCATCGGGCGCAGCAGCCCGGCGACCGCGGCCGAGGTCAGCGCCTTGGTGTTCATCGCCGCCACCTCGCCCTCATAGATGATGCAGACCTGCGTGAGGCCGCTTTCGGTGAGTTGCCCGGCGAACGAGCCGAGCTTTTCCGCAAGCTCGATGAACGGTTTGAGCCGCGGCGCCTCTTCGGCGCTGATCGAGGGGAAGTTGACGGCGTTGCTGATGGCGCCGCGCAGCAGATAATCCGACATCTGCTCGGCGACCTGCAGCGCCACGTTCTCCTGCGCCTCCATGGTCGCGGCGCCGAGATGCGGCGTGCAGATGACGTTCGGCAGGGCGAAAAACGGCGACTGCGTTGCCGGCTCCTCGCGGAACACGTCGATCGCCGCGCCGGCGACATGGCCGGATTTGAGCGCCGCGACCAGCGCGGCTTCGTCGATCAGTTCGCCGCGGGCGCAATTGATCAGGCGCACGCCTTTTTTGGTCGCGGCCAGCGTCTCGGCGTTGATGATGTTGCGGGTCTTTTCGGTCGACGGCGTGTGCAGCGTGATGAAATCGGCGCGGTGCAGAAGTTCGTCGAGCTCGACCTTCTCGACGCCGAGATCGAGCGCGCGCTCGGCGGAGAGGAACGGATCGTAGGCGATCGCCTTCATCTTCAGCCCGATGGCGCGGTCGGCGACGATCGAGCCGATATTGCCGCAGCCGATGATGCCGAGGGTTTTGGAGAAAATCTCCACGCCGAGGAATTTGTTCTTTTCCCATTTGCCGGCCCGCGTCGACGCGTCGGCCTCGGGGATTTGCCGCGCCAGCGCCAGCATCAGCGTGATGGCGTGCTCGGCGGTGGTGATCGAATTGCCGAACGGCGTATTCATGACGATGATGCCGCGCGCGGTGGCGGCCGGAATATCGACATTGTCGACGCCGATGCCGGCGCGGCCGATCACTTTGAGGCCGTTGGCCTTTTCCAGAAGCTTGGCGGTGACCTTGGTGGCGGAGCGGATGGCAAGGCCGTCGAAGCCGTCGATCGCGGCGGCAAGTTTGTCCTTGTCCTTGCCGAGGTTCGGCTGGAAGTCGACCTCGACGCCGCGGTCCTTGAAAATCTGGACGGCGGCCGGAGACAGCGCATCGGAAATCAGAACGCGGGGGCTCATGAGAATGTCCTTTAGGCTCAGCGCATCCAGCGCAGCATGTGGGGAAACGGTGGCAGGCCTTTTTCGGCCGAGCGGTGCGGCTCGCAGCTCATGCCGTAAGCCTGCAAGAGCGGCACGCCTAAATAGTGCCCGGCGGTGAAATTCTCGATGATGCAGGCGCCGCCGCCCTTGAACGCGGCGTGGAAGACGATGGCCGGATCGACGCCGAGATGGCGCAACGCGGCATAGGACCAGGCGATGGCGGCGAGCTCGTCGCCGGGGCCCGGCGCCAGCGTCGGCGCAATGCGTTCGGCGGGATCGGCGACCGCGATATGGCCTGCCTCATGCAAGATGTCGCCGGGATAGGTCAGGCGCGCCTCGTCGAGGAGGATCGCGCCGTGACGGATGTCGAGCCCCGGCAGGAAAGTCGGCTCGCTCAAGGTCGAGGCGTGCACCGCGATGCCGATGCCGCGGACAAACGCCGCCAGCCGCTCGGCGAGCGGATCGGCGAATGCGGCAACGCCGCCGTCGCATGCCGCGGAGGTCATGACAGGGGTCATGGCGGTCACGCCGCTTCGGCCAGCGCTTCCTTGGCTTTGGCATAGGCCCAATCGAGCCACAGCGTCAGCGCCTCGACGTCGCTCCGCTCCACCGTCGAGCCGCACCAGATGCGAAGCCCGGCGGGCGCGTCGCGATAGGCGTCGATGTCGTAGGCAACGCCTTCCTTATCCAGCGCCGCGGCAAGGCCTTTGACGAAGGCTGCCTGGGCGTCGGGCGCAAGCCGCGTCACCGCGGGATCGACCACTTTGAGGCAGACCGAGGTGTTGGATCGCAGCGCCGGATCGCGGGCCAGAAAATCGATCCATGGCGTCTTCACCACCCAATCGGCGATGGTCCGGGCGTTGCCGTCGGCGCGCGCTTGCAGCGCCTTCACTCCGCCGACCGATTTCGCCCAGTCGAGCGCGTCGAGATAGTCCTCCACGCACAGCATCGACGGCGTATTGATGGTCTCGCCCAGGAAAATCCCTTCCATGAGCTTGCCGCCTTTGGTCATGCGGAAGATCTTCGGCAGCGGCCACGGCGGCGAATAGCTTTCGAGCCGGGCGACGGCGCGCGGCGACAGAATGAGCATGCCGTGCGCGGCCTCGCCGCCGAGCGCCTTCTGCCAGGAGAAGGTCGTGACATCGAGCTTGCCCCAATCGAGCGGCTGCGCGAACGCGGCCGAGGTCGCGTCGCAGATCGAGAGCCCGGTGCGGTCGGCCGCGATCCAGTCGGCGTTCGCCACCCGCACGCCGGACGTGGTGCCGTTCCAGGTGAACACGATGTCGCTTGCCGGATCGATGCCGGAAAGATCGGGCAATTCGCCGTAAGCCGCGCGCCGCACCGTGACGTCTTTGAGCTTCAATTCCTTGGTGATGTCGCCGACCCAGCCTTCGCCGAACAATTCCCAGGCCAGCACCGTCACCGGATGCGGCCCGAGCAGCGACCAGAACGCCATTTCGATCGCGCCGGTGTCGGAGGCTGGCACGATGCCGATCCGATAATCGGCCGGGACCTGCAATATTTCGCGCGTCAGATCGATGGCGCGCTTGAGCTTGGCCTTGCCCGCTTTCGAGCGGTGCGAGCGGCCAAGGACGGCGTCTTTGAGGTTTTGTGATTTCCAGCCGGGGCGCTTGGCGCAGGGGCCGGATGAAAAATGCGGCACGAGCGGCCGCATGGCAGGCGTCGCGAGTGTCATGGTCTATCCTTCCAGATAGGCGCCCCTCGGTGGGGAGGGGTGTCCCGGGCCTGGAAGTAAGGAGCAAACGCCGCGGCGTCAAGCGATATCGGACGACAGCGGACGGACGTCGGAGGACGAACCCCTAGATCCGTCCTCTGTCGTCTGTCGTCCGTCCTCAGAACTTGAGGCCGCCGCCGATGCGGGCGCTGTCGATCGTGGTGGCAATGCTGGCGACCGGGGCGAACTGGATGTGCTCGTATTCGCCGCGCAGAAAAATATTGGGCGTCAGCGCCACATCGACGCCGCCGCCGACCGAGAAGCCATAGAGCAGCACGCCGTTCTTCGCGGTGCTGTTGCTGAACGAGTAATCGACGCAGGTGGCGGTGACGGCGGGATTGCAAGGAATGACGGGAGACGGCGCGCTCTGCGCGTTCTCCTGGCCGTAGACCAGCGAGGTGATCGTGTAATTGCCCCAGCCGAGCGCAAAGCCGGCGAAACCGTAGGGCATGAAATTGCTGAATATCCAGCCGGCGCGCGCGCGCAAGGCGCCATAATCGCTGATCCGCATCGAGCCTGAGCCGCCGACATTGACCGAATACTCGTTGCTGCCGGCGGGGACGATCCGGCCGATCGGCGATTCGGTGGCGACGTTGGTGAACGGCGCGTGGGTGTAGTTCGCTTCGAGGCCGAGGACCAGATCCTGCCATTGCGTGTTGTAGCCGACGAAGGCGCCGAAGCCGTAGGTATGCGACGTGCCGTGGCCGAGCACCTGGTATGACGACGGCGAATCGTCCGCTTCCAGCGTCGTGTCGCGCAAGCTGTAGGACACCAGCGGCTGCGTCGCGTTGGAAAAATCGGTATTGGCGTCGCTGTAATTGACCTGGCCGCCGAAATAGAAACCGCTCCAGCGCGGAAACGTCGCTGCGCCGACGCTTTCGGTGCCGCGCAGAATGTCGAGGTCGGCCGCCAGCGCGCTTGGCGTCAGGGCGAGCACGATCACAGCACAGATGAACCAACGCACCGCCGCGCCCTCTCCATCGGATCGGCGCGCCAGGGGCGCCCGATCAGGCGCGATCATCCGGCATTAACCTTAATGGAGGGTTAGCTCGGCCGCGGCCGGCTCAGGCCGCATGGCTGAACGAATGGTTGAACGGATGGCTGAACGGGGCGCCGCAAAAACAAAGACGGCGCGGTTGCCCGCGCCGTCCGTCGAACTTGCCGATGGTGCCGCTAGCCGCGGGTCGACAGCGGATATTGCGGCGGCGGGGGCGGCGGCGGCTGATAGACCGGCGCCGGCGGCGCCACCATGACAGCGGCCGGCTGCCCCTCGACCAGGGCGCCGCCGGTGTCGATCGGGAAGCGCCAGCGCATGCCGAGCATGAAGTCGTTCGAGCTGAGGTTGGAGAACTTGTAGGAATCCGGACTGCAGCCGCCGACGCAGTCGACCGTATCGGTGACCGAGCCGTAATTGAGATAGCGGTACGACAGTTCGACGATGAAATTCTTGGTCACGTCATAGTCGAGGCCGGCGTAGAAGGCGTAGGCCGGACTCCAGTTGGTGCTGTTGCGGCCGAAGCCCGCGCCCGTGGTGCCGATGCCCTGATCGACGAGATCGGCCATCTGATTATAGGCGCCGCCGACGCCGGCCCCGATGAACGGCGTCAGACAGTCCCAGGTGCCGAGGTCGATGTAGGCATTGGCGAGGAATATCCAGGACCGCAGATAGCCTTGATAGGAGTCGCCTTGGCCCGTCGCCGGGTTGTAAATGCCGCGCGCATTGACTTGCGTCCGATTGCGATAGCCGGCCGTGAAGTCGAAGCGCAACCAGTTGTTCCATTCATAGCCGGCGCCGACGTCGAAGAACGCCGTATCCGCCCACGAATGCTGGTCGAAGGCGAAACCGTTGCCGACGTCGGGCGGGCTCGGCTCGTAGGTGATATCGAATTGATTGGTGACGCCGATGCCGATGTCGCCGCGCAGGTACCAGGCCCCCTCGGGCTGCGCCACGACCACGACCGGCTGATAGGGGGGCGGCTGCGGCATGTCGGCGGCCAAAGCCGCGGTGCTGACAAGGGCTGCCGCCGTAGTGCTGATAAGGAGCCTGACGCTGACCATCGCTTCGACCTTTCCTCGATGCGACCGCGCGCGCTTAAGCCGCACGGCCGTTGAGCAAGGCGAAGCTAGGAGAAAATCCTTAAACGGCCCTTAACCTTAACGCTTAACCACGGTTGTTCGTCGCACTTGGGCTGTTCGCCGATCGGGCGCGGGCCGCATCGGCGGCTCCGGCAACGTGCCGTGCCGGCAGGCGCTTTTTCGCGGGTAAGATTTTGTTGACGATTGTGACGCCGTTTCCGCCCGGCGGGCGGCCTCGTCAGTCGGCGTCATCCTCGAGTTTGCCGATGTGATGCTGGGCGTAGAGCTCAAGCCCGAGCTTGGCGACGAGGTCGAGCTGGGTCTCGAGGAAATCGATGTGCTCCTCCTCGTCGTGCATCAGCTTCTCGAACAAATCGCGCGACACGTAATCCTTGACCGCATGGCAATGGGTGGCGGCTTCCTGATAAAGCGTGCGCGCGGAAATTTCGGCGGCGAGATCGCAGTCGAGCACTTCCTTGACGTTCTGGCCGATATGGAGCGGATCGAGCACCTGCATGTTGGGGAAGCCGTCGAGGAAGATGACGCGCTCGACCAGCTTGTCGGCGTGCTGCATCTCCTCGATCAATTCCTTGCGCCATTGCTTGGCCAGCGCCTTGTAGCCCCAATTGTCGAGCAGCCGGTAGTGCAGCCAATATTGATTGACCGCGGTCAGCTCGTGGCGCAGCCCCTTGTTGAGATAATCGATGACTCCGGGCTCGCCTCGCATGATGGGCCTCCTGCAGTTGGCATTGGTAGCAGTATAATCGCCGCGTCAAACGCCGAAAGCGCGCCGTGAGACTTTGCACCGGCGGCCGGGAAAAATCAGGCCCGGTCGGCGGCCCGTGTTCAGGGTTTTTGGCAGCAGCCGGTTTCGGCCCCGGCCAAGGTCCCGCCAACGGCCTCGTTCATGATGCGGCGGATGGTGCGGGCGCAGCGGCCGCATTGCGGGCTGCAGCCGAGGCAATGGTAGACCTGACCGGTGGTCCGCGGCGCCGCCTCGCTCGCCGACAAGGTGGCGCGCACGTCATGGTCGGTGAGCACGTTGCAGGAACAGACGATCATTTGCGAGGCGGTCCGGCGGCGAATTGGTGCGATCTGCAACTATTTCCTAGAGGAGGCATTCTGACTTTGCAAACTGAATCAACAGTTTATAGAGATTCTAATGTTGCCGGCACGAAACTCCGGCGACGGCAAAATCCGAATTCCCGGATCGCAATATCGCTTAAAGCAAAGCGCGCCCGCGCTGATCTAAATCAAATCGAGCGCCGCCGTTCCGGTCACGGCCGGTAAATCGGCATAAGCTCAAAGTCTCCGCGTTCGCCAACCGCCGCCCGGCATGCTCACGCCGGGGCAACCTCCTCGTCGCCGTCATAGTCGCGGTCGCCGGTATCGGACTCGCCGTCATAATCGCGGTCGCGGCGGTGACGCCAGCGCGAGCGCAGCCGGCACAGCCGCGACGGGATGAAGCACAGATCCTCGATGAGGCCGGCGACGCGCTGGCCGCGGCCGAGCGCGCGATCGAGCGCCGCCATGGTGCGGGCGAGGTCGGCATCGTCGTCATGGATCCAGGTACGCAGCACCGAAGCGAACAGCATGGCGAGCCCCTGCGCCCGCAGCATGCCGCGCGGGCCGGCGGCCTTGATGCCGGCTGCCGCCAGCATCCATTGCTGGGAGCGCACCGCGAGCCCGTTGAGCGCCAACGCGAGCGGCGCATTGTTGCGCGCCGAGCGCAGCAGCGAGCGCACCGCCTCGCGCTGCGGCGCCATGATCTCGAGCCGGCGCATCTCGATGTCGAACAGCCGCTCGCGCGGCGGCTCTTCGGCCATGTCGGCCATGTCTGCGCCGAGCACGGCGCGGTCGACGGATTTGAAATGCGCGGCGAGGATGGCGAAGGGCGAGGCGAACTCGCCGCGCAGTTCCGCAAGCGTCACGCCGGCGCCCTCGGCGATGTCGGCCAGGCCGATCCGCTCGATGCGCTGTTCGGCGAGCAGCTTGAGGAACGCCGCGATGATCTTGTCGCGCGTCGTCTGCGGGGCCGACGTGGTCGCCGGCGAAGCCCGGCTGCGCGCCGGTCGGGAAGCGGATTTGCGGGCGGGTCGGCGGGCCATGATGCGACTCCCAAAATGACGGAACGCCAGGCGATGCATTCAGGCGGCGCCTGAAGCGCCAGGCTTGCGTCCATTTAATCTAGGTCCGCGAGCGCATGGTTCCAAGGCGCGACAACGATCATTCGCGTCCCGCCGGCGGGCCCCCGGGGGAGGCGCAAAACGCAAATTTACCCGGCCAGTTCGCGCGAGCGCGCGGTCGCCGCCGCCACCGCGCGGGTCATCAGCGCCGCCAGCCCGTCCTTGCCCATCAACACCGCAAGCGCCGCGGCCGTCGTGCCGCCGGGCGAGGTGACGTTCTCGCGCAGCACCGCGGCGGCAAGCGGCGAGCGATGCAAAAGCTCGCCCGCGCCGGCGACCGTCTCGCGGGCGAGCTTTGCCGCAAGCTCGCCCGGCAGGCCGGCCGCAACGCCGGCCTGCGCCAGCGCCTCGGCGAGCAGAAAGACGTAGGCCGGCCCGGAGCCCGACACCGCGGTGACCGCGTCCATCAGCGCTTCGTCGTCGATCCACTCCACGGCGCCGGTCGCCGACAGCAGCTCGTTGGCCAGCGCGCGCTGCGCCGCGTCCGCGGTGCGCGACACCGCGACCGTGATGCCGCGGCCGATCGCCGCCGGCGTATTCGGCATGGCGCGCACGAGCGCGCAAGGCCGGCCGAGCGCCGCGTCGAGCGACTGCAGCGTGCGTCCGGCCATGATCGAGATGACGACCGTCGACGGCGCGATCATCGGCGCCAGCGCCGGCACCGCTTCCCCCGCCGCTTGCGGCTTGACCGCGATCACCGCGGCCGCGACGCCGGCAAGCGTTTTCTGCTCCGGATTGAGGGTGAGCCCGCGTGCGGTCAGAGCGGCAAGCTCCGGCGCCGGCTGCGGCTCGAGCACGGCGACATGCCGCGGCTCAAGGCCGAGGCGGAGCCAGCCATCGAGCAGCGCGCCGCCCATCTTGCCGGCGCCGACCAGAACGAGAAGGCCGGAAAAATTTCGCAGCTCGGCGCTCGCAACCGCGCCGGTCACGCCTCACCCGAAGTCTCGAACATCGCCGAGTCCATCGCCTCGCGCGCCGATTTCCCCGCCCAGACCACGAACTGGAACGCCGGAAAATAGCGCTCGCAGGAATCGAGCGCGGTGCCGAGCACCGCCTCGCATTGCCGGTTCGACGCCGCCACCCCGCCGGTGAGAACGAGCGCGTGGCGGAACATCACCACGCCGTTCGCCATCCAGACGTCGAAATGGCCGATCCACAACTGTTCGTTGATCAGCGCGATCAATTGCTGCACCGCCGGCAGCCGCGCCTCCGGCACCTTCATGTCGAAAGCGCAGGCCAGATGCAGCGCCTCGATGTCGTGCATCCAGGTGAACGACACCTGGTAATTGGTCCAGCGTCCGGTGACGACGATGCCGATTTCGTCCTCGCCGGCGCGCTCGAACGGCCAGTTATTGCCGGCCGCCATCAGCTCGACGACGTCGAGCGGATTGTTGTTGCGCTCAATCTGAGCGGTCTCGATCAGGGCCATGCTGCCTTCCCCCCACACAGTGCCGCTAGGAAGTGGACTGCGCACGCCACAGCACCCATCCGAATACCGGCTGCAATTTGACGCGGGGACGGCTTTTACACGCCGATTGACGAACGCCGCAAATCAGCCGCCGTGCCGACTATAATCGGCCTGATTCCGCTCTGCCAAAGGTTGTGCAAACGTTGTGTAAGAGCCTCTGCCGCCGCCGTTAACCGCCGCCCGGCAGTCATGAAGTGATTTGCCGCCTTCGCACAATGGCGCAGTTGACTCCGTCCACAGCAGACCCTGCGACAGGTTAACTCAGGGCCGTTGCACCCGCCCCCGCGACCCGCGGAAGCGGGAGAGAACGAACATGACGCCCCGCCGTGGCCGGGCATGGCCGGGCATGACACCGCATCATTCCGCCCGCCAGCCTGACGCGATCGGTCCCGCCACCCGCAGACGCCGCTGGCGCGCGCGGACGCTCGCCGCGGTGCGCCGCCTATGGTCTTTTGGCTGCGCGGCAAACGCCGGCGGCGGGTTGCGGTGATCGTGCGCCATGGTGAAGGCGTCGTAGCTTTGCTGGAATGCGCTGTCTTGCTGCGGATGCAGCCGGGTGGCGGCGGAATCGCCGACGCCGATCCACGCCGTCACGATGACGGCAAGCGCGCCGGCGACAAAGGCGAAATAGGCAAGGAGGATTACCATCGCCGCGTCAGCCTGCGGAGCGGGAGGCCGGCGGCCGTCGCACCGCGCCGCCGTCGGATTGCAGCATCGGGTGCCGCGCGGTGGCGGCGGCGTGCGTCGCCTTCGAGCCGCCGGCGCCATCGCCATACGCGCCGGCGAACCAGATCATGCCGAGCAGCAGGCCGGCGGCGATCAGCGCCCCCGCCGGCTCGCCGGCCGGCATCATCAAGTCGCGCGCCACGGCATCCGGGCTGTAGAACGAAGGTTCGTCGGAAACGGATATCGCTGGCGAAAAGCGTCCCGCCGCCGCATGGTTCCCCGCCGCGACGATTTGTTGCCGCGCGGCCGCATTCATCCGCCCCCGCGGTAGCGGGGCAGGGGGACCGCCCGTAGCTCACGAAGTGAGCGAAGGGTGGTGGAGGGGGCGCGGGCGGTGTCGACTCTTCTGCAACGACAGCGAAGCGACGAGTTCAGACGCCCCTTCCACCGCGCTTCGGCCGCGGCCGAAACATGGAACCCGGGCGCGGTGCTATTTATTTTCATCACGCAGGAGTTGGCCATGAGCGAACAGCGGCAGCCCTATGACGAGGCTTTCCTGAAAGACTGTGCGCGTATCCATGAGCAATGGCACGCGCGCGCCAAGGCGCGCGACAGCGCCGGCCTGTTGGCGCTCTATGCCGAAGACGCGGTGCTGGAGACGCCGCTGGTGCAGGCGATCTTTGATGGCCGCGACAGCGGCGTGCTGCGCGGCCACGCCGAGATCCGCCCGTTCTTCGAGGAAGGCGCGCGGCGGCGGCCCAATGCGCTGGTGCGCTGGCACCGCACCGGCAAATGGCTCACCGACGGCGAGCGCCTCTTGGTCTGGGAATATCCGCGCGCCGCGCCAGACGGCGATCAGGTCGATCTCGTCGAGGTGATGGAGATCGCCGATGGGCTGATCCAGCACCACCGCATCTATTGGGGCTGGTTCGGCACCGCGCTGTTGACGAGGAGCGCGGCGGCGAAGGCGCGAGAGGCCCCGCCGCATCCGCCCCCGCGGTAGCGGGGGAGGGGGACCGCCCGTAGCTCACGATGTGAGCGAAGGGTGGTGGAGGGGGCGCGGGCGGTGTCGACTTTTCTGCAACGACAGCGAAGCGGCGAGTCAGACGCCCCTTCCACCGCGCAAGAGCGCGGTCCCCCTCCCCCGTTTTCACGGGGGAGGATGAGATACGCTTTACCCCTCCGGCACCGTCGGCGGCGTGTCGCCGCTCGCCGGCGGCAGCATTCGTCCGCCCCCGCGATAGCGGGGGAGGGGGACCATCCGTAGCTCGCGCAGCGAGCGAAGGATGGTGGAGGGGGCGCGGGCGGTGTCGACTTTTCTGCAACGACAGCGAAGCGGCGAGTCAGACGCCCCTTCCACCGCGCAAGAGCGCGGTCCCCCTCCCCCGTTTTCACGGGGGAGGATGAGATACGCTCTACCCCTCCGGCACCGTCGGCGGCGTGTCGCCGCTCGCCGGCGGCAACAGCGCGCGGGTGGCGTCGAGCCAAGGCGAGAAAGGCGACCACGCGGACCACGGCGACAGATTCGCCCAGGCGAGCCACGGCATAAGGCTCAATTGCGCGGCGCGCGCCCAGAACGCGAACGGGTTTCCGGCATCGAGAAAATCGCCGAACGCCGCAAACGACGGCATCGCCTGCAGATGAATGGAAATCTGCTCGGCATTCGGCAAGCGGCGATGCTCCACCGCGATGTCGAGCCCCGGCAGCCGCGCCACCGTCCGCGTGCTATCGCCGTCGTGGTGTTCGATTGCCAAGCGTCGTCTCCGTCAAGTGGGTGGGGTGGCTCACTCGGATACTATAGCGAACCGCTCAGCCCCGCCATTGCAAGCGAAGCGCGATGAGTTTTTCGGCCTATCGTCTCGTCTTGGCTCGCCAGCCATCCCAATCGACAGGTTTGGTCTGGATCAGTTCAGGCGGCGTCTGCAGGCGATCCGGGAAAATGACCAAGTTTAATCCGCTATAACGCGCGCTGGGGACGATAAGAGCGTCGAATTCGAGAAAGTGAGCCGCCGCGGCGACAGCCTGCGTGGCGCGGTATTCGTAGTCGCTGAATTTGGCGACATTGACTCCGAGCTTTTCCAGCTGCTTCAGCTCGGAAAACACAAGCGCTCGGTCTGCCTTGACGCTCAGGATGTGCAGATCATGTTCGATGCGGGTCGGCCAAACGGGCTCGAGCGAAAGCCGATGGCCGACTTCGGCCAAGGCGCCCTCTGCCGCCAAGCTTGCGTAGAGAACTTCAAATTCGCCGATCGCGTTCCATCGTCCATTCGCCACCGCGCCGCGAAGCGGGTCTCGGCCTTTTCTGGCGACCCGCCAGGCGGTTTTCTTGATCGCTTGCGAATCCAAGCCTTCTAAAGCGTCGAGAACCGACCGGTCATGGACGCGGCCGCCGTTCATTACGTATAGGTTCCCTCGTCCAGGCTTTCGATAACCGCCAGTACCTTATCGGCAGAACCCTGATTGATGAGATCGATGGCGCGCTCGCCGTTCAAAAGGCGGTGTTTTGAATATAACCAAAGCCTGGTCTCTTCCGGCGTATAAAACTCGGAAAGCCGATCGACCACGTAGCGAAGATCGGAGATGATAAGTTGCGTCTTCGGATGCGGCAAAGCCTTGCCGGCGCTCCAGCGCGAAACCGTGGCCGGCGAAACTTCCGCGATGTTTGCGACGTCCGTCCCTTTCAAGCCGCCGCGATCCCGCAAATCATCGATGATCTTGGAAACCGCGCTTGCCATTGTCTAGCCTGTTGCGGACTGCGAATTCCGGTCGCCGCCGCGAAATTTCGGTGCCCCGGATCTGGTTACGAAAGCAGCAACGGAATGAAGGCCGCCCGGCCGCGATCGATGCTTTGTGCATTTTCGTTTCACAAAAGTCAAACGTGAAATCAATATGCAATATATTCCTGGTTTGTCCCCGTTACAGGGGGGCTATCGTGTCTCCCCTATGGAGACGACCCGGGAGCAGCGGTGTTCGGCCGCGATGTCGAGCCCCGGCAGCCACGCCACCCCCCGCTTGCTGTCGCCGTCATGGTGGTCGGGCGGCACGTGGCGTCTCCGTGAAAGCAGAGGAGTGGCGATGGGACATAGTATACTAGGGAACGCCGTTTTCCGCTCACCCTGCTCTGTCGTCATCCGCGGAGGCGGATGACCCAGTAATCGCAGCAGTCGAAATTGGGCGCTGGCGATTACTGGATGCCCCGCCTGCGCGGGGCATGACAATCAGAAGGGCTTAGCGGTTGGGGGGCTACTTGCACCCTCATCCTGAGGTGCCCGCGCCGTAGGCGCGGGCCTCGAAGGATGCTGCTCAAGCGCTTCAGCCGTTCATCCTTCGAGGCTCGCTACGCTCGCACCTCAGGATGAGGAGGTGCAGCGACAGCTTTTCAATCGACCGGCGAAGATACAGCCTTGGTAGTCGGAACCGTGTTGATCGAAAGCGATCTCACTAAGAGCGCATGCAGATCGTCGAGCGACTTGGGCTGAAGTTCGCCGTCACGATGCGAATAGGGGCCTTGGCCGTAGTCGCTATGAGAGAGACCAGCCTTGACAATCGTCCGCTCATCAGTTACATTTGTCCCCGACTCAGAATCCCGCCCGCGAAGGACGCCTTCGCGAGGGTACTCCGGAGACGGGGCGGGGGCGGTTCCCGGAAGCGCGGCGATACACCGTGGTTCCGGGCGGTTCTGGGCATCGACCGTCCGGCGCGTGACCGGACTGCCAGGTGCTGGCTGCACTGGTGCCGGAGAGGGTCCTCCCGTTTGGATCCGGTGATTCCAGGAAGCGCGGCCCGGAACCGAGTTGAGAGTAAGGCCTCTCGGCGATTGGCCGCGGTGGGGCGCCGAAAGGCGAGCGCGCCGCCTCTGTCTTAGTCCCGCGTCAATGCGGGGCAGGGGGCGAAAGTAGCGCGCGCCGCACGCGAGCAGGCTTTCTTTTCTTCTGCGGCGGAGCGGAACCCGTGGTGCGCTTGTCGGCGCTCCGCCTCCTTTCTTTATGAAGGGAGGGAAATGGGAAGGGCTTTCTTAAAGCGTGAAGCAAACCTCGGATGCGAAGGCGCATCGCGAGAACGAGGGAGAATTATCCGCCCCCGCGACCCGCCTTCGCTCGCTCGGCGAGCTACGGCGGGTTTGAGTCCGCCGAAGCGCGGAGCGCGTAGGCGGAAAGCGGGGGAGGGGGACCATCCGTAGCTCGCGCAGCGAGCGAAGGATGGTGGAGGGGGCGCGGGCGGTGAAGAAACCTTTGCGACGAAAGTGGAGCGACGAGTCAGACGCCCCTTCCACCGCGCAAGAGCCACAGCCGATGCTTCGCATCGGCGTTCTTTTCACGAACGGCGGCCGCAGGCCGCCTATGCCCCCCCCCACTTTCGTGGGGGAGGATGCAGGAAAGGAAAAAATATGCACCGCGACAAACGACACTTGGGCAAGCGCAGCTTTCCTGGCCGGCTGACGCTGGAACAGTGGCTGGCGATGCCGTGGCGGTCGCGCATCAAATTGATCCGGCGCGCGCAGGCCGACCTTCTCGGCTCGTTCCGCTACTGCACCGACAAGCGCTGCCGCCGCCATCGCCTCTGCGTCAGCGCCGATCCCGCAATGTGCTGGGACAGGATTCAGCGCCTGCGACGCGGTCCGCGCGGCCGGATGGTGACGCCGAAGACGATGCACCGGGAATGGTACCGGCTCACCTGTCTGAACCATTTGTATGTCGAGGACGGCCGCATCGCGTGTGCGAGAGAACACTCATCCGCGCCCGCGACCCGCCTTCGCTCGCTCGGCGGGCTACGGCGGGTTTGAGTTCGCCGAAGCGCGGAGCGCGTAGGCGGAAAGCGGGGGAGGGGCACCATCCGTAGCTCGCGCAGCGAGCGAAGGATGGTGGAGGGGGCGCGGGCGGTGGAGACTCTTTTGCCACGAAAATGGAGCGACGAGTTAGACGCCCCTTCCACCGCGCAAGAGCCACAGCCGATGCTTCGCATCGGCGTTCTTTTCACGAACGGCGGCCGCAGGCCGCCTATGCCCCCTCCCCCACTTTCGTGGGGGAGGAAAGAAGCATCAATCGAACAGGCTCGATACCGATTCTTCGGCGGCGGTGCGGCTGATGGCTTCGCCCAAGAGGCTCGCGATCGACAGCACGCGGACGTTCTTCGACTCGTTGATCTCTTTGGTCGGCTGGATCGAGTCGGTGATGACGAGCTCCTTGAGGCGGGATTTGCCGACGCGGTCGACCGCCTGGCCGGACAGCACGCCGTGGGTGACATAGGCGTAGACTGCCTCCGCGCCCTTTTCCAGCAGCGCGTCGGCGGCGTTGATCAGCGTGCCGCCGGAGTCGGCGATGTCGTCGACCAGGATGCAGATGCCGCCGTCGACCTCGCCGATCACGTTCATCACTTCGGATTCGCCGGGATTCTCGCGGCGTTTGTCGATGATGGCGAGCGGCGCGTCGATGCGCTTGGCCAGGCCCCGCGCCCGCACCACGCCGCCGACGTCCGGCGACACCACGATCACCTTCTTGGCGTCGAAGCGCTCGCGCACGTCGCGCATGATCACCGGCGCGGCGAACAGGTTGTCGGTCGGGATATCGAAGAAGCCCTGGATCTGGCCGGCATGCAGATCGAGCGTGAGCACGCGGTCGACGCCGGCGCGGGTGATCAAATTGGCGACGAGCTTGGCCGAGATCGGCGTGCGCGGCCCCACTTTGCGGTCCTGCCGGGCATAGCCGTAATAGGGGATCACCGCGGTGATGCGCCGCGCCGAAGCCCGCCGCAGCGCGTCGATGATGATCAAGAGTTCCATCAGATGGTCGTTGGCGGGGTACGACGTCGACTGGATGACGAAGACGTCGGCGCCGCGCACGTTCTCCTGGATCTCGACGAAGACTTCCATGTCGGCGAAACGCCGCACCACCGCCTTGGTCAAGGCCGTGCCGAGATAGCCGCCGATCGCCGCGGCCAGCGTCGGATTGGAGTTGCCGGCGACGAGCTTGATCGCGCCGTTATTGCCCATCATTCCCGCTCTCCCGCGCGCCTTTGGGCTCTCAAGCACAGGTCAGCTCCGGCAAAAGACACGGTTCTGATACAAGCCGCGCGGAACGCTGGCAACATGAATCACAGCGTTTGTCCGCAGGTTTTTCCGCTGCAATCCCAAAGGGTTTGCGGCTTGTTAACCGGCCAGAAGGGCATAAATGCCCCGCGAAAATCCTTCCGCACAGCCGGGGAAAGGTCTTTTTTTATAAATGACCGAACTGCAGGAACAAGCTTTCGCGACCGTGCGCGGCCTCCCGCCTGAGATGCAGGACGAGCTCGCCCGAATGCTTCTGCAATTGGCAGGCGAAAATCAGCCCGTTCTTGAATTGAGCGCCGAGGAGGAAGCTTCGTTCGAGAAATCGCTTGCGCAGGCGGAACGTGGGGAATTTGCGACGGACGCGCAGGTGCGCGCCATCTGGGCGAAACACGGCCTGTGCGCGCGGAGTCATGACGCGTGGTTGGAGGCAATCACTCAAATAGAATGACGAATTGATTAAGTCCTCTTCAAAAGCCTCACATCAGTGCAATGGCGTTGACGTGGCGGCCGTAATCGGGCTCGGCGCGGTGCGTGGCGCGCCTATAGCTGAAAAAGCGGTCCGCCTCGCCATAGGTGCAAAGCCCGGTATCCTCGATATGGCCGACGCCGGCGCGTTCGAGGCGCGCCGCGACATAGCCGGCAAGATCGAACAGCGCGTGGGCTTCGCGCGCGGCCGGGGCAAAGAACCGGCTCGAGGCGCGGTCCTGCGCCTCAAAGCGCGCGATCAGGTCGGGGCCGACCTCGTAATTGGATTGCCGGATCATCGGTCCGATGGCGGCGCGGATGTGGCGGCGGTTGGCGCCAAGCGCTTCCATTGCCGCGACCGTCGCCTCGATCACGCCGGCAAGCGCGCCGCGCCAGCCGGCATGCGCGGCGCCGATGACGCCGGCGTGCGGATCGGCCAGCAGTACCGGCCCGCAGTCGGCGGTGGTCACGCCGATGGCGAGCGCGCGCAGCCGCGTCACGATGGCATCGGCCCGCGGCCGTTCCTCGTGGCTCCACGGCGTTTCGGCGACCACGACCGTCGGCGAATGGATCTGGTAGGCGGTGAGCAAACGGTGCGGCGCGACGTCGAGCGCGGCCGCCATGCGGGCGCGGTTTTGGCTGACGTTATCGGCCTCGTCGCGCGAGCCGATGCCGCCGTTGAGGCTTTCATAAAGCCCGCCGGACACGCCGCCGTCGCGGGTGAAGAAGGCGTGGTGGATGCCGGTCAGCGCCAGCGAGGACGCTTCGACGATCATGACGGCGTCTCGAAGCCGGGCAGCGGGCCGAGTTCCGGCGCGGCAAGGGCGATGGCCTTGAACAATTCGCCCATGCCGCGGGCGCCGCCGGCAAGAAGCCGCGACAGCGCGCTCTCGATGTCGGCTGTCTTGCGCGGCGTGTTTTTCTTCAGCGCCGCCGCGCGTTGTTCGATGCCCAGATGCAGAAACAGATCGCGCTGCCGGATCGGGCCGTGGATGCGCGCGCCCATGCTTTCGGCGCATTGCGAAAGCGCCTCGAAATCGACATGGGCGGTCAGGTCGGCCTGGCCCGGCGCGCGCAACGGATCGGTGAAGGCATGGCCGGCGACCGCCTGCAGCGTATCGCCGAGGCTCGCATGATCGTACCCGTAATCGATGATCAAAGCCGCGCCTTGCTCGCGCATGCGCCGTCCTAGTTCGAGCGCGAAATCGTCCGCGCGCCATTCGTAAATGGCGCCGGCCGGGGCGCCGCGCAATGCGCGCGGCAGCGAGGTTTCGAAATGCGGCAGCGGCTCGCGGGCGGCTTCGATGGCGAGCCGGCCGTCGGGGCCGATGGCGACGACGCGCTCGTGCCAGCCGTCGTCCGCTCTGACCGCCTGATGCAGCGGCAGCGCGTCGACGAATTCATTGGCGACGATAATGCTGGCGCCGGCCGGCACCTCTTCGAGCTTCTCGTGCCACAGCGTCGGCACGCCGAGCTCGGCGAGACGGCGCTCCTGGATCTGCTGCAGCGCCGGGCTCACTTCGACGAGATGCACGACGATGGCGTCGCGGAAACCCTTCACCACTTTCGCCGCCCGCAGCGCGTCGTGCATCAAAGTGCCGCGGCCGGGGCCGAGTTCGACGATGCGGATGTTTTCCGGGCCGCCCATTTGCAGCCAGACCGCCGCCATCCACAGTCCGATCAGTTCGCCGAACATCTGGCTGATTTCCGGCGCGGTGACAAAATCGCCGCCGGCGCCCAACGGATCGCGATTGATGTAATAGCCGTAGCGGGGATGCGTCAGGCACAGCCGCATATATTCGGCGAGCGGCATCGGCCCGGCGACGCCGATCAGCCGGCGGATTTCCTGCTCCAGCGGCGAGAGCTCTTCGGCCATGGTCTAGCTGCGCTTTGCCGAGGGCTTGCGGCGCAAGGCGTAAGCGAGAATGGCGAGGCCGGCGAGGAGCAGCGGCACGCACAACAGCATGCCCATGGTCAGCCAGCCGGAGCCCCAGAGAAAACCGAGCTGCACGTCGGGCTCGCGGAAGAATTCGCACGTGGTGCGGGCGACGGCATAGCCGACGAAGAAGGCGCCGGTGACGACGCCCGGGCGCTTGAGCGCGCCCGTGCGCATCAGCACGGCGAGCACGATGAACAGCACGATGCCCTCCAGCGTCGCCTCGTAAAGCTGGCTCGGGTGGCGCGGCAGCGGGCCGCCATTGGGAAAGATCATGGCCCACGGCACGTCGGTCGGCCGGCCCCACAATTCGCCGTTGATGAAATTGGCGAGCCGGCCGAGAAACAGGCCGATCGGCGCGACGCCGGCGGTGACGTCGGCGAGCGAGAGCACCGGAATGCGCCGCCGCCAGGCGAACAGGGCGATCGCAATCGTGCAGCCGATGACGCCGCCGTGAAACGACATGCCGCCGGTCCACAATTCGAGGATCTGGATCGGGTGCGCGGCGAACAGCGCCAGATTGTAGAACAGCACATAGCCGATGCGGCCGCCGAGAATGATGCCGAGCGTGATCCAGATGACGAAATCGTCGAAGTCGAGCTCGGTGAACGGCGGCGGCCCGCCCCACAGCTTTTCCGAAGCGATCAGCGCCCGCGCGTAAAACCAGCCGGCGATGATGCCGACGATGTAAGCGAGCGCATACCAGCGCACCGCGAACGGCCCGATGGAGATCAGGATCGGATCGATCCGGGGATAGGGGATGAGGGAAAGAACGGCGAGCATTCCGACGACGGGCTCCGTGTGACGCCGCTCCCGCTTTACGCCCCCTTGCGGCTGCGCCGCACCATCGCCATTGTCGTTGCGCATAGCAAGCGGGCTCGCCCGGCGGATTCACAATGCTCAACGGGGCGCGCGGAGGCGGTGATGGCGCAGACGACGAACCGGTTTTTCGACGAGGTGGCGCGGCTGATGAACGACGCTGCCGGCGTCGCGCAGGGCGTGCGGCGCGAATTCGAGACGCTGTTCAAGACCCAGGCCGAGCGCTGGCTGCGCGATCTCGATCTGGTCAAGCGCGAGGAGTTCGAGGCGGTCAAGGACATGGCCCGCATCGCGCGCGAGGAGAACGAGGCCTTGAAAGTCCGCGTCGCGGCGCTGGAGGCGGGCGCCGGCACGGCGGCAAGTCCGCCGCCGAGCGGTAGTCCGGGCGTGCCGCCCCCCGCCGGTCCGGCCGATCCGGGCACGTTCTGACCGCGCCGCTTTCGCCGCTCACATTCCTTGTTTTTAAGGTTTTGCGCCGCTATAAGCGCCGCTTCCGTGCCCGCTACCGCACCCCTGGAGGCTCGGCGCGGAATTCCGAAACGACCACAAGGCCTTAGACAAGGATACCCATCATGGCGACCGTCTCTGTGATCAAGGCGGCGGCGCGTTCGCGGGCAGGCAAGGGGGCCGCCCGGGCCGAACGTCGCTCCGGCCGCGTCCCCGGCATCATCTATGGCGACGGCAAGCCGCCGCTGCCGATCTCGCTCGATTTCGCCGAGCTGCGCCAGCGCATCTATGCCGGCCGTTTTCTCACCACCGTTCACGACGTCGAAGTGGAGGGCGTCAAGCACCGCGTGATCCCGCGCGACTTCCAGCTCGACGCCGTGCGCGACCAGCCGCTGCATGTCGATTTCATGCGGCTCGGCGAGGGCGCCACCATCCGCGTCAATATTCCGATCCACGTGCGCAATGCCGACCAGGCGCCCGGCGTCAAGCGCGGCGGCACGGTGTCGATCGTCACCCACAGCCTGGCGGTACGCTGCCTTGCTGATGCGATTCCCGCCGGCATCGAGGTCGATGTCTCCGATCTCGAAATCAACCACTCCAAGCACTTGAGCGACATCACGCTGCCTGAGGGCGTGCGCTCGGTCGCCGGACGCGACGTAACCCTGGTCACCGTGGTGCCGCCGTCGGGCTATGCGGAAGAGCTCAAAGCCGCCGCCGAAGCCGCCGCTGCCGCAGCGGCCGCCGCCGCCACCGCGGTGACTGCCGGCGCACCGGCCGAAGGCGCGCCTGGCGCTGCTCCGGGTGCCGCACCCGGCGCCGCTCCGGGGGCCGCCCCGGCCGCCGCCGAGAAGAAGTGAGGTTTCGCTTTTATTGGCATGATCTTGTCGGAAAACCGGTTTCCACTTTCCCGGATCATGCCCTAGCGGGACAACGCTGATGCGGCTCCTGGTCGGCCTTGGCAATCCGGGAGCCCGTTATATCGGCAACCGGCACAATGTCGGCTTCATGGCTGTTCAGGAAATCGCCAAGCGCCACGGCATCGGGCCGTGGCGCCGGCGCTTCCAGGGCGTCGCCTGCGAAGGCCCGCTCGGCGGCGAGCGTGCGCTGTTGCTGCTGCCGGGCACTTTTATGAACGAATCTGGGCGCGCGGTGGCGGAGGCAGCACATTTCTACAAGCTGCCGCTCGCCGACATCACCGTGTTCCACGACGAGATCGATCTGCCGCCCGGTAAAGTGCGGGTGAAAACCGGCGGCGGCATCGCCGGCCACAACGGCCTGCGCTCGATCTCCGCGCATATCGGCAACGACTATCGGCGCGTGCGCATCGGCGTCGGCCATCCCGGCGACAAGGATCTGGTGCAGCACTATGTGCTGAGCGATTTCGCCAAAAGCGAGCGCGGCTGGCTCGAGGCGCTGATCGCGATCATCGCCGACAATGCCGAACTGATCGCGCGCGGCGAGGACGCGAGCTTTCAGAACAAGATCCACCTCGCCATGGTGGCGAAGGGGTTTGGCGACCAAACAAATGACAACAAAGGCGATCGCGAAGAGGCGTGAGCCGAGAAACGGATTGAATCATTCAAGGCATTAGATAAATGGGCTTCAAATGCGGCATCGTCGGCCTGCCGAACGTCGGCAAGTCGACGCTCTTCAATGCGCTGACCGAAACCGCGGCGGCGCAGGCGGCGAATTATCCGTTCTGCACCATCGAGCCGAATGTCGGCGAGGTCGCGGTGCCCGATCGGCGGCTGGACGTGCTGGCCAAGCTCGCCAAGTCGGCGCAGATCGTGCCGACCCGGCTCAACTTCGTCGATATCGCCGGCCTGGTGCGCGGCGCCTCCAAAGGCGAGGGCCTCGGCAATCAGTTTCTCGCCAATATCCGCGAGGTCGACGCCGTCGCGCATGTGGTGCGGTGCTTCGAGGATAGCGACGTGACGCATGTCGAAGGCCGCATCGATCCGATCGCCGACATCGAAACCGTCGAGACCGAGCTGATGCTCGCCGATCTCGACAGCTTGGAGAAACGCGTCGACGGTTTGAGCAAGAAGGCCAAAGGCGGCGACAAGGAAGCCAAGGAGACTCTCGATCTCATCAATCGCGCGCTGGCGCTGCTGCGCGACGGCAAGCCGGCGCGCTTGACCGTGCGCAAGCCCGAAGAGGAAAGGGCCTTTCACATGCTCGGCCTCCTCACCGCGCTGCCCGTGCTTTACGTCTGCAATGTCGATGAGGCCGCCGCCGCGGCCGGCAACGCGTTCGCGCAAAAAGTCGAAGCCAGAGCGAAAGCCGAAGGCGCCGCGGCCATCGTGATCTCCGCCAAGATCGAAGCCGAGATTGCCGTGCTGTCGCGCGACGAGCGCCAGGACTATCTCGCCGCCGTCGGGCTGCACGAGGCCGGCCTCGACCGCCTGATCGCCGCCGGCTACGCGCTTCTGCACCTAGTGACTTTTTTCACCGCCGGTCCGAAGGAGGCGCGGGCCTGGACCGTGACGCGCGGCAGCAAGGCGCCGCAGGCGGCGGGCGTCATCCATTCCGACTTCGAGCGCGGCTTCATCCGCGCCGAGACCATCGCCTACGACGATTACGTCGCTTGCGGCGGCGAGGCCGGCGCGCGCGACGCCGGCAAGATGCGTCTCGAAGGCAAGGACTATGTGGTGCAGGACGGCGACGTCATGCACTTCCGCTTCGCCAACTGACTACGGGCCGCGCAGGCCCGATCCCTGATTCCTGATCGCGCCGAGATGCTCGTTGATGCGAAACACGATGAGCACGAACTCGGCAATGATGCGCGCCATGATCACGCCCATGCAGGCGCCGAGCACGCTGACGATGAGCAGGACCATGCCGACGAAGGGATTATAGGTCATCGTGCCGAGCGAACTGACCACGCCGACGCCGCCAAGCAGGACGGAAATCACGGCCGCGAGCCAATAGAAGACCTTGATCACGGTGGGCGTCACGAACCGCTCCCACTGGAACAGATCGCCGAGGCCGAACATGATTCCTCCTGGCCAAGCCCGATGATTCCGCTTGCGGGCGGCACACTGCACCGCGCGCTTCCGGCGGTCAATCGAGCCCGCTCCGCGCCGTTATTTGACCGCGTGTGGCGAGCCGTTTAGGAACATTGAGCAAAGCCGCAGGTGCTCGATGCGCAGGCTCAACTGGGAGGAATTCACGGCGCTGGCGCCGCAAATGTCCGGCGATCAGCGGCGCACCGTTGCGGTCGCCGGCGTCGCGCACGCGCTGCACGACGGTTACACCGATCTCGTCTACATCATGCTGCCGCTGTGGCAGGCCGAATTCGGTCTGAGCTACGCGGCGCTCGGCTTGCTGCGCAGCGTCTTGGTCGGCGCCATGGCCTCCTTGCAAATCCCCGCCGGCATCGCGGCGGAGCGCTTTGGCGCCGCCGCTGTTTTAGCGGTCGGCACGGCGCTTGCCGGCGCCGGATTTTGCTTCGCCGGCATGAGCGCCGGCTTCGCCACGCTGCTCGGCGCGTTGCTGATCTGCGGCATCGGCTCGAGCACGCAGCATCCGGTTGCCTCGGCGCTGGTCGCACGCGCCTTCGCCGGGCCGCGCTCGCTCAAGGCGCTCGGCACCTACAATTTCACCGGCGACCTCGGCAAGATGACGCTGCCGGCGACGCTGTCGCTGATGCTTCTGGTGATGCCCTGGCGCCCGGCGCTCGCGATTTTGGGCGGCATCGGTCTTGGCGTGGCGCTGGTGATCTATGCCGCTGCGCCGCGCTTCCAGCATGGCGAGATCGTTCATCCGAAGGGTGACAGGCATGCCGGCCAAGGTCCTAAGCGGTCGCGCTATGCCTTTCCCGTCTTGGTCGCGATCGGCGTCATCGACACCGGCACGCGCATGGCGTTTTTGCTGTTTCTGCCGTTCGTGCTGAGAAACAAGGGCGCCAGCGAGCAGACCATCGGCTTAGCGCTGACGCTGGTTTTCGCCGGCGGGGCGGCGGGAAAGCTCGCTTGCACCTTCGTCGGCGCGCGGATCGGCGCGGTCGGCACCGTGTGGCTGACCGAAGGCTCGACCGCGGCCGCGATTCTCGCGCTGTTTCCGCTGCCGCTCGAAACCGCTTTATTGGTGCTGCCGCTGCTCGGCGTCGTGCTCAACGGCACGTCGTCGGTGCTGTACGGTTCGGTGCCCGATCTGGTGCCGCCGCAATGGCGCGGCCGCGCGCTGAGCATCTTCTATACCGGCGTGATCGGATCCGGCGCGGTCTCGCCGATCCTGTTCGGCCGTGTCGGCGACGTGCTTGGCGTATGGCAGGCCTTGGCGCTGGTGGCGGCGTTCGTGCTGCTGACCTTGCCGCTGTCGGCGCTGCTGCGCGGCGCCCTGGCGCGCGAATAAAAGCTCGCGCGCGGCATTGCCGCGGCGGATTTGCGGCAGCGGAACGGCTTCCCAGAACAGCCGCGCGGTTCCCGGACGCTACAATTTTTCACAATTGGGCTGCAGCGGGAACGGGGGCGATGCACGGACGTTGGGGTCGTGGCTCGGGCGATCCGCCCGGAACGTCCTCAAACCTTTCCGCACGCAGGCGAATGCAAACAAATACACGGAAAGAAATGGAGCAGGCCATGAGAACTCGCTTTGTCCTCGACCGCGATCGGTCTTGCGCTCGCGGCAGCCGCAGTGACCGCTGCGCATGCCCAAACGATTATCACGCCGGCCCCGGTCGTCACGGTTCCCGCCGCAACGGTTGTGGCGCCGGCGATCGAGACCGTAACCACGCAAACGGTACGCACCATCCGGCCGCTGCGATCGCACGTCCGCCGGGTCGTGACGACGCGGACCGTAACGCGGCGCATCGCGCCCGCGCCGGCCGTCGTGGCGCGAACGGTGGCCGTCGCGCCGCGGCCGCTTTATGACGAGGCTGTCGACACGCCGGTGGCTGCCGGCGCGCCGCTATACGATACGGTTGCGGCGCCGGCGCTGGCGGCTCCAACGCCGCTCGTCGCGAGCGCGCCCGTCATTGCCGCCGGAGCGGTGGTCGGCACTTCGCCATACGCCTATCGTTATGTGTATCAGCCCGATCGCATCCTGGTGGTCGATCCGGCTAGCGGCATTGCGGTGCAGGCCATCCCGCGCTGAAGCACGAACCAGGGAAATTGGCTCGACGCGAGCATTCGCGGACCTTGCGACAGGACAAAGTCCTGGAAAGGAGGAAGGATGTGACCTGAAACCTTTCACAGTGATCCAGAGGGTTCGACCCCCTCCCGGCAAAGGCGAAGCCCGCCAGCCGGAAGCGAGTCTTGCATGAGCGGCGGCGACGTCGTTCGTGAAGCGTAGACAGCGGATGCTAAAGCCCTGTGGTAGCCTCGATATAATGTGCACGCGGATGCCTTCGGTCTGGTCCGACCGGGGGCGGTGTCGGCAAGACCGCTAGAGGGCGAGGTCCTGTCGGATCGGCCGGGGTCTTGGAGCAGGGCAAAGGCACAGGACGGATCGCCAGGAAACCTGTGATATCCCGCCCACGCCCACGGCGCAGCATGCCGGAATATGGGACGCCGGCTCACCAAAGACCCAGGCCTGACGAGCGGCCTCCCGCTCATCAGGAGCGCTTCGGCGAACACGAACATTGGAGGAGCGCGTGGGGCCTGCAACCGAAGCAAATAAGGGATCAGGCACGCGCGAGCGGGAAGTCGTAGCGCCTTCATAGTACCGACGAGGACGGGGAACCGGGCTCACCGGGACCCGGCGGAGGGAAGGGAGGCGTCACGAGTAGAGAACCGTTGACCTGAAACACGGGAGGGGACTCTGAACCCCACAAACCTGTCCACGAACCGACAACGGATAGCCGATTTGGCGAGGACGAAATCGGGGACGGCGCTGTGCTCGCTCCACCACGTCATCGATCTGGATTGGATGAAGGAGGCCTATCGGCTGACCCGCAAGGACGGTGCCCCTGGCATCGACGGCATCAGGGCGGCGGATTATGAGGCGAACCTGGAAGCCAACTTGTTGGACCTTCTGGACCGCATCAAATCCGGCCGCTATCGCGCGCCGCCGGTCCGCCGGGCGTACATTCCCAAAGCGGACGGCTCGCAAAGGGCACTCGGCATTCCAACCTTTGAAGACAAGGTGGCGCAACGCGCAGTGACGATGGTGCTGGAGGCGGTCTACGAGCAAGACTTCCTATCTTGCTCATACGGCTTCCGGCCAGGCCGCTCGGCGCATGACGCCCTGTGCAAGTTGCGGGACGACATTTGGGCCAAGCGTCTTCACTGGGTGATCGAGATCGACATACGCAAGTACTTCGACTCGATTCCCCATTCCCAGCTTCGGACGTTCCTCGGCCAAAGAGTCACGGACGGCGTCATCCGAAGGATGATCGATAAATGGTTGAAGGCAGGAGCCGTTGAAAGCGGTCTCCTGCGCCGTACGACTGAGGGCTCCCCGCAAGGAGGCGTAATCTCGCCCTGTCTCTCGAACATCTTCCTGCACCATGTGTTGGATGAATGGTTCGAAAGCCAAGTGAGGCCGCGCCTCAAAGGAGCAGGCACCCTTGTCCGATACGCTGACGATGCGGTCATGGCGTTCGATAACATTGTCGACGCCAAACGCGTCTTGGCGGTACTGGACAAGCGTTTTGCGCGGTATGGGCTGACGCTTCATACCGACAAGACACGCCTCGTCGACTTCCGCCCGCAAAAGACAGAGGGCACGCGGCATCCGGAGACGGCTGGAACCGGCTTCGACTTTCTCGGCCTCACCCATGTCTGGGGACGGTCGCGGAATGGAAAGAACATGGTTCGGCAAGTCACGGCCAAGAGCCGCTTTGCTCGCGCTGTGGCCGCAGTGAACGACTGGTGTCGGCACCACCGGCACTGGTCTATCTGCGACCAGCACCGCCATCTGTCTATGCTGATGCGGGGCCACTTCGCCTACTACGGCGTCGGTGGCAACAGTCGACGACTGCGTTGGTTTGCTAACAAAGTTGCCCGGATATGGAGGAAATGGCTCTCTCGGCGTGACCGTCAACACGTGTTCAGTTGGACACGTGTCAACGAGATGCTGAAGCGCCACCCCTTGCCTTCACCTAAGATCTTCCATCCGTACGTCGCCGCGAGCGAACCTCTACCGTGAAGAACCGGATGCGGGAAATCTGCACGTCCGGGTCTGTGAGGGATGGGGGCGGCAACGTCCCCATCTACTCGGCAACACGGCATTTTGGATCGGCAAGGCCCCGCGCTTGCTCGTCACAGGCGCGGGGTTGACGCATTTGTGACCGGGCAGCGCTGCGTGGGCCGCAATGCTGCCATTTATAGGTTTAAAGTGATTCTGCATACAACTCTAACGCGATACCCGTAATAACTGATACAATTTCTCATGCAACTGCGGAGGGATACCCGTAAATATCACAATTCCTCGCGGTACAGCTCCTGCTGCATAACTTGGCGATGGATTTGGGGGCGAATGAATTTCAGCATGTTTCCGCCCGTCAAACGATGGAAATGCCATCGAAAAACGGGAGTTCGCTTTTGGCCAGACGACAGATCATCAAAGGCAAGCTGACGGCCCGCGAAAGCGAGGTCCTGCGTTGGGTCGCCAATGGCAAGTCGGCTTGGGAGATCGGCGAAATTCTCCACATCACCAAGCGAACGGTTGACGAGCACGTGCAAACGGCGGTGCGCAAGCTCGGCGCGGTCAATCGGACTCACGCCGTGGCGCTGGCGATCCGCGATGACATCATCAAGTTATAATCTCGTCACAAATGACGGTATCGAGCCGACTGCGATTGTGCCAATGTCAGCTTTCCGACCGATGCAGAAACAAAAGCGATGTCAGGTATATCCTGACAGGTTTTCTCGGAACAGGTTCTCTCGGAGGTAACGGCGGCTAAGGAAATGCCAGCGGGGGCGATACGGAGTGCACGTTGATGCGTGACGACGCACATCGTGGCTAGCTCGGGGGGGCAGGCCATGAATTCCAGGAACGAAAGATTTCCATTGCTCGACGGCGGAGGCCTCAACTCCCAGCGGCCGTTTAATATTGAAACGTTCGCCTCGAACTATGGCGGAGTCGCTCTTTCAAGGTTCAGATACCGCGCTGCGCTGTACAGCCAGGGCGAACCTGCGGACTCCATGTATTACCTTCAGCAAGGACAGCTCCAAGTCACCGTGGTGTCGAGTCAGGGCAAGGAAGGCATTCTTGGCGTGCTCGGACCCGGCGATATTTGCGGCGAAGGCTGCCTGCTCGGCAACCGCACCCGCGTAGCGACCGTCGTCTGCATCGCCGACAGTCTGGTGGCGCGCATCGAACGCGCAAGCGCGCTTCGCGCCATTCAGGAAAACGCGGCGATTGCCGGCTTTTTTCTCGCCTTTGCCCTGCGCCGCGTGGTTGACCTGCGCGAAAACCTCATCAGCCAACTCTTCGACACCAGCGAAAAGCGCCTCGTCCGCATGCTGCTGCACTTGGCGGATCAAGGCCGCAACGGCGAGCCGAATAACGTCATCCGCAATGTCGATCAGGAAGGCCTGGCGCAGATGATCGGAACCACGCGCTCGCGCGTGAACCATTTCATGAATAAATTTCGGCGGCTGCACTATATCGACTACGACGGCGATGTCATCGTCGTGTACCCCTCGTTATCGGGCGCCGCGCTCAACGATGGTCGTTTTGGCGAATCCGGGGACGGCTTGGCCATGGCCTGTTAGAGCATGATCCCGAAAAGCTTGTCCTCGGACTCGATCCGGGGATGGAACCCGGTTTTCGGAAAACATCATGCTCCAATGAATTCGTTGGACCATGATGCGGCTTGATCGACCGGATCATGGTCCAGCACGCAGGCCGCTCGCGGCGAACTCCAGTTGCGGGGCATTTCCTTCTCGCGGTTGATCTGGATCAATGTAGCCCGATCGCTGCCGCATTAATGCCCGGCTGAAATCCGGCGCAGCCGGCATCGCGCGGACGGAGCAAGATATGTCCATCGCCGGGAAAGGAAATGGCGCCGGATGCCCGCCGGGCTCCGAGGATGTCACCGATTTCCGGAATTTGGCTGCGGCGTACGGCGGCACGACGATTTCCAAGATGCGGGCAGGAGCCGTCATCTATGCGCAGGGCGATCCCGCCGATGGCCTCTATTACATCCAAGAAGGCCAAGTGCGGATCAAAGTCGTGTCGCCGCATGGCAAAACCGCCATCATGGCCACCCTGGAAGACGACGCCTTCTTTGGCGAAACCTGCCTGCTCGGCGAAGACATCCGCGTGGCGACAGCCATGTGCCTGAGCGATTGTATTCTCGTGCGCATGACCAAGGCCGATGGCGTGCGCGCGCTGCGCGATCATCCCCGCTTTGGCGAGTTCCTGATCATGCGCGTTTTACGCCGCGTTGCGCGGTTGCGATCGCGGCTCGGGTGCCGTCCGGGATGGGGTTGGAATTCGGTGTAGCGCGATCTCCGGTAACATGAAGGTATCGTTTCAGGCTGCGAGGTCAATCGGCTGATTGATGGGCTTTGTGGCGAGCGTCTGCCAACCATCGACCTTGCGCATGTTGATCTGACCGGAGGCGAGCAGCGCCCAGAACAACATCGCGGCGGTATCGGCCGACGGCAGCACCGTCTGCGTCTTGATCCTTCGTTTGAACTCTTCGTGCAACCGCTCGATGGCATTTGTGGTCCGCACGCTGCGCCATTGGCTTGGCGGCAGCCGGGTGAAGGCGAACAAGCGTTCGCCCGCTTCCTCCAGGCTCTCAGCGACGGCGCGATGCTTGAGCCGCCACTTGCGGATGAAGGCCTTGCGGCGGACCTCGATCTCCTCACGCGTCGCCGCGTAGATCATGTCGTTGTAATCCGCCGTGATCTCGTCATGCAGGCGCTCGGGTGCATGTGCGAGAAGGTTCCTATGCTTATGCACGGTGCAGCGTTGGACCGGCACGCCGTCCCAGACGGCGGCAATCGCTTTGTCGAGCCCGGGCGCGCCGTCGACAATGAGGAACTCGGGCTGCCGCAGCCCGCGCTTAATGAGGTCGTCCAGGACAGTGCGCCAGGCCTCGGCGCTCTCGCCGCCCATGCTTTTGATCGCCAGCAGCACCTTCTGGCCGTCCGCACGCACGCCGAGAACGACGAGCAGCGAGATGGAGGTCGCTTTGCGGTCGAGCCGGACGCGAACGACGGTGCCGTCGAGAATAAGCCGCACGATCGGTTCCTCGGCCAACGAGCGGGTGCTCCAGGCGTCCCAGTCGCCCTTCACCTTGCGCCAGATCCGGCTCACCGTGTCCTTGCCGACCGCGCCGCCGAACAAGACCGCCAGCGCCCGGCGCACTCGGCGCGTGTTGGTGCCGGCGAGATACGTACTCGCGATCAGCGCGTCAGCGGCCAGCGTGCGGCGCTGATAGGCCCGCAGCGCCTTGCTCTTCCACTCCGTCGTTTTGCCGTCGACGGTGTTCAGCCTGGCGCGCGGCACGGCAATCTCGATCGGGCCAAACGTGCCGGTCAGAGACCGCGTACGGCGCCCGTGGCGGTGGCCCGCAACGCCCGCTCTTCTTTCACTGCCGGCCATCTGGCTTCGCCCGTAACGCGGCCGTGCCAGTACAGCGTCGAGCTCGCCGCGGATCAGCTCTTCGATGAACCCACGCGCCCGAGACCGCACCTCGGTCTCGATCGGGTCAAACCAGTTGTCGAAAAGATCAACAGCCATCTCGGCCGCAGGCTGCAAAGAATCAAGCTTCGTGGTAGTGTTCGTCATGGCGTGGTCTCCAGTCCGACGCTTCAACGCCGGATGATTCGAGGTTGAACACCCCGGAGACTACGCCACCCTCATTTCCAACCAACTCCGCGACGGCACCGCGGCTCGTCAGCCATCTCTTTGAAGGCAGTGAGCAGCGCTTGGCGCGGATACTCTTGATACTGGCAAACGACGGCAAAAGGACGCGTAATGCGACGACCATCCAGGGTCTCGACCAGGAGGATCTCGCTCAAATGGTCGGCACCACCCGCGCTCGCATCAGTTATTTCATGAACAAATTCCGCAATCTGGGTTACATCGATTACAACGGCAGCATTGCGGTGCATCGTTCCTTGTCGAATGTTCTGGTCGCCGAAGGTGGCAGCTCGGAAGACATCATCGAAAACCTGTGACCCGAAATCAAAACCGCGAGTCCGGTCGACGAGCGCTTAAACCAACAAGCCAGACATACAAACAAATCATTAGCAACAGTTCCTCGTGCTAGTACGTACGCAGAATCCGTAGAAGTTGTACAATTTTGAACAGCGTACGGGTTTTTCTCATGGCAAATTTTTGATCGACTGATTTGGCGCGAAGGTCGCTGGAACTTCGTACGAAGACGTTGTGCGAAGCTCCATGTCCCCAGCTGGGCGGCCGAGGAATGCCCAGCGAGGGGATTGGCGTCGGCTAACGTGGCCTGTGCCTTCCTGTGAGTAATTCTCCGTAGCTCGTGAAGTGCGCGGCGCGAGCTTCGGCATTCACTGAAGGTGCAAGGCCAAAGCTCCAACGGACCAAGCTATGCTCAACAGCGAGATCTTTATCGTCGATGACGACTACGACATGCGCGAGGCGCTCTCCGCGATCTTTCGCAAGGAAGGCTACCGTACCGCCGCCTTTGCCGACGGCAGATCGTTTGTCAGGCTGGCGCGCGGGCAAGCGCCGGCTTGCGTTCTGCTCGATCTGTGCATGCCCGGCATGTCGGGGCTCGAGGTGCTCAAGGAACTCGATGCCAGGAACTATCCCGCGCCAATCCTGATGATCTCCGCACAGGAGGACATCTTGAACGTCGTGGGGGCGATGCGCAACGGCGCTTTCGACTATATCGAGAAACGGCTGGATGCCGACGCCATCGTGACCCGCGTCGTCGACGCCGTCGAATCGTGGAAGCAGCTTCGCGATCGCGACGAGTTGCCGGCGCCGCTGTCGCCGGCGATCCGCGGCTACTACCAGCTCACCCGCCGCGAGCGCGAGGTGCTGGCGCAGATCGCGGCCGCGGCCTCCAACAAGGAAACGGCGCGCAATCTCGGCATCAGCCCGCGCACCGTGGAAATCCATCGCGGCCGGATCATGCACAAGCTCGGCGCCAAAAACTCCGTCGATCTCATGCGCATCGTCATGAACAGCGGAGCCAGACGCCAGGACCTCGAGGCGCGCCCAGTGGCGCCGGCGGCGTAAGGCGGCGGCGCGACCTTTCGGAGGAGGCGTGTGGCGCGCGACGCGAGCATTGCGTCCGACGCGCAGGCGTCTGAGCGATGAGGCTGTCCACGCAATTGACTTTGACGATCGTCGGCGGACTGCGCGTCATCGCGCCGCCGGCTTCTCCGGCCTATCGCACCGCCGGGACAGCCACCGTGCGGGGATGGTTCAACTGCACCGCGATGGGCTCGGCGCGAGCCATCGCACTCCAAAGGTGACAGATGGACCGCGTCGCAGCAGGGCAAACTGCATTCCTCTCGACTGCGCCGGCGGAGCAGAAGGATCGCAGGATCGCGCTGGCCGTCATTTTAGTCTCACTGCTGATTTTCGTGAGCTCGGCGCCGTACGCCCGGCAGCCGCTGCCGCAGGTGTGGGCGTTCATACCGATCTATGAATCGGCGCTCGTTATCAGCGACCTGGTCACGGCCGTCATTCTTTTCATTCAGTTCGATATCTTGCGGTCTCGCGCACTCCTGGTGCTTGCTTGCGGATATCTGTTCGCCGCCCTGATGGTCGTGCCGCACGCGCTGACGTTTCCCGGCCTGTTTTGGTCGACGGGGCTGCTTGGGGCGGGCCAGCACACGACCGCCTGGCTCTACGTGTTTTGGCATGGCGGCTTTCCCCTCGCGGTCATCGCCTATGCACTGTTAGCGGAGCGGGGCGATGCAGGTGGTCGGCCGGACGCGTCCGCTCGACTCCCCATTTTGCTGAGTATCGGCGCCGTTGTCGGCGCGGTAGCCGGCGTCACGCTGTTGGCCACCGTCGGTCAAGCGATCCTGCCACCGCTCATGGCAGGCAACTCCGGGACCGCCGGATTGACGATCGTGATTTCGGCCGACATGGTGCTGACGCTCGTCGCTCTCTTGATTTTATGGCGTCGGCGCTCCCGCACCGTGCTCGACCTTTGGCTGATGGTCGTGATGTGCGCCTGGCTGTTCGATGTGGCGCTCAGCGCGCTGCTCAACGCCGGTCGTTTCGATCTCGGCTTCTACGCCGGTCGGGGTTACGGGCTGCTGGCGGGCACGTGCGTTATGGCGATGCTGCTGCTCGAAACCGGCAAGTTATACGCCAGCCTTGCCAGGCAGTTTGAAGCGGAGCAGGAGGCGCGCAAGCGCGAGACGGCGCAGCACCGCCACACCACGGATCGCGAGCGGCTGTTCAGCGCCGCGGTACAGTCTTCGGTCGATGCGATCGTGACCAAGACGCTTGACGGCGTGATCACCGGATGGAATCCGGCCGCCGAGCGGCTGTTCGGCTTCACCGCCGCGGAGGCCGTCGGCCAGCCCATCGACATTATCGTTCCGGAAGACCGTCGGGAGGAATTGCACGGCATCTTGGCACGGGTCCGCTGCGGGGAGGTTCTCGATCACCACGAGACCGTGCGCCGCGCCAAGAACGATGCGCTGATCGAAGTCTCGTTGAGCGTCTCCCCGATAAATTCGCCTTCGGGCAACATCATCGGCGCCTGCAACGTCGCCCGCGATATGATGGAGCAAAAGGCCGCGGAGGAAAAATTCAAGCTGGCGGTGGAAGCCTGCCCCGCCGGCATGCTCATGGTCGACCGTGCCGGCCGCATGGTGATGGCCAATGCCGCAACCGAGGACTTGTTCGGCTACCGGCGCGAAGAGCTCGTCGGCCAGTCGATCGAAATTCTTGTTCCGGATCATCTTCGCGTGCAGCATTTTGCGGAACGCCGCAACTTTGCCGCTAAGCCCAACCGGCGATCCATGGCGGCGAACCAGAAGCTCTGCGGGCGGCGCAAGGACGGCAGCGAATTTCCAGCCGAGATCGGGCTCAATCCGATCCACACCCGGCGCGGCGTTCTCGTTCTCTGCGTCATCCTCGACATCACCGAACGCAAGCGGCTTGACCGGCTCAAGGACGCCTTTGTGTCGACTGTCAGCCATGAGCTGCGCACGCCGCTGACGTCGATCTGCGGCTCGCTCGGACTGCTCATGGGCACCGCGGCGAGGGAGCTGCCCGAACGGACGGTTCGGCTGTTGTCGCTCGCCAAGTCGAACAGCGAGCGGCTGGTCAAGCTCGTCAACGACATTCTCGATATCGAGAAGCTCGAGGCGGGCCAGGTCGTCTTCAAGTTCAAGCTGGTCGAGCTGCGGCCCCTGATCGAGCAGCTTGTCGAAGCCAATCGCGGCTATGCCGACGCTTACGTGGTCCGGCTGCGGCCCGATATACGGGCCGATGGCGAAGTCTGGGTCGATCCCGATCGGCTGTCGCAGGTCATCACCAACCTGATCTCCAACGCGATCAAATTCTCGCCGCCGGACGGCGAGGTCGTGATCGCGGTCAATGACGAGAACATCGGCTTCCGGGTTTCGGTGCGCGATCATGGCGAGGGCATCCCGGCCGAGTTCAAGGCGCGCATTTTCCAGAAATTCGCGCAAGCCGACGGCACCGATTTCAGGAAAACCGGCGGCACCGGGCTCGGACTGAGCATCGTCAAGGAGATCGTCACGCGGCTCGGCGGCGCGGTGGGCTTTGCCGACGCGCCAGGCGGCGGGACGGTATTTTATGTCGACCTGCCATGCGTGGAACAGCCGGCCTTGAGCGGTCGGCCGCCACAAGCTGTGCCCGTCGCCGCGCAGGGCGCCTAAGCCGGTTTGCTCCGATCCGGCGGCTCGGTGGCGGCGTCAATGCCCGTAGCCGACGCCGGTCGCCGTCGAATGACCTTCGTGCTGCGGCAGCCTGGCCGCGCCCAGCCAAAAGCTCTCCAATGTCTGCACCAGCTCGCGGTAGGCCTGCAAATCGACCGGTTTGACGATGTAGCAATTGGCGCCGAGATGATAGCAACTGGTGATGTCTCGGTCGGAATCCGACGAAGACAAAATGATCACCGGGATACGCCGGAACTCGTCCTGGCCCTTGAGCACGCCGAGGACCTGGCGGCCGTCCTTCCGCGGCAGATTGAGATCGAGCAAGATGAGGGTCGGATGGCCAGGCTCCGACCCGTTCATCGCGCGGCTTAGGAAATCGATCGCCTCGACGCCGTCCCTGGCGACCGACAGCTTGATATCGAACTTCGTCGAGGCGAGCGTTTCGCGCGTCAAGTCGACGTCCGCGGCATTATCTTCGACGAGAAGGACGTGGACGGAACCGATCATGCGGGTTCTCCCTGGATGGCAGGCATCGTGAAGTAAAAGGTCGTGCCGCGTTGCGGCTGGGACTCGAACCAGATGCAGCCGCCATGGCGCTCGACGATCTTCTCGGCGATGGCGAGCCCAATGCCGCTGCCGGCATAGCGGCCGCGCTCATGCAGGCGCTGGAACATCTGGAAGACGCGCTCGGCATATTGCATGTCGATCCCGATGCCGTTGTCCTCGACGCGAAACAGCCATTTGTCGTTTTTCCGCTCGGCGCCGATGCGAATCTGCGGCGCGCACGAGCCGTGGAATTTCAGCGCGTTGCCGATGAGGTTTTGGAACACCTGGGCGAGTTGCACGGTGTCGGCGCGCACCGCCGGCAACCCGTCACAGGCGATCTGTGCGTGGGTTTCCTCGATCGCAACTTTCAGCCGGCCGAGGACATCCTGCACCACGATCCCGGATTTAACGATGGTCGGTGTTTTCGCCTGCGAATCGACGTGCGAATAGGCGAGCAGATCCTTGACCAGTTGCTGCATGCGCTTGGCGCCGTCGACGGCGTAATGGATGTATTTTTCGGACTTGCCGTCGAGCTTGTCCTTGTAATGCTCGGCCAAGAGTTCGGTGTAGCTCGACACCATGCGCAACGGTTCCTGCAGATCGTGCGAGGCGACATAGGCGAACTGTTCCAGATCGGCGTTGGAACGCTGCAATTCCTCGGTCCGCGCGGCCAGCGCCTCGGTGGACCGTTTGCGCTCGCTGATGTCGGTAATGGCGCTTAAGACCATCAGGCCGTCGCCGGTTTGAATGGGATTGAGGCCGATTTCGACCGGCACCTGGGCTCCGTTCTTGCGCACGCCGTAAAGATCACGGCCGATGCCCATGCGGCGCGTTTGCGGGCAGGCGACGAAAGCGTCGCGATGCATCGCGTGGTTGGCGCGCACCATGGCCGGCACGAGAATGTCGATCGACCGTCCGAACAGTTCCTCGCGTGCATAGCCGAACAGCCGCTCCGCTTCGGCATTGACCAGCACGATCCTGCCGTCGGCGCTGGTCATGATCATGCCGCTCGGGCAGGCTTCGACCGCAAGACGGACGATCTCGTCGGATGCCAGGCGCTCGGGCATGGGCGTATCCATCGCTCCCGCACGCTGCATTCGTTGTCGCCCCTGCAGAAAGCCGCGATCGCAGCGGAAGCCAGACTCAGGTAATCGAAGAGTGCTTCGTTAATTGGTAAAATGCGACTAGGTGTTGTCACCTATCGATCGAAGGTCCGCGCTGCCGGCGGCGCGGGAAAGGGCGCTCGTTGCCGAGAGTGCCGCTGCGGTTTCAGCGCACGGTTTTCAGTGTGCAATTTCAGTGCGGGTTTTTCAGTGCCGGTTTTTCAGTGCCGGTTTTTTTGCCGCCGCCTCGACCACCGCCGTAGGCAGCACGTCGAGATAGGGGCCCATGAAGAACGCCTCGCCGGTGCCGGCGCCGTAATAGCGGTCATAGGCGTCGATCATCGCGCGCACCGGCGTGACGCAAGACGGCATCGAAGCGACGATCAGATCGCCGAGCCGGGTCGCCGGTTTCGCGCCGTAGCGCGGATTGGCGATGGCGGCGTGCACGATGCAATCGGTCGCCGAGCGTACCAGCGGCTCGGTAGCGGCGCTTTTCTGCTGCGCCGAAATCTTCGGGGCGCTGTCGGCATCGTCGAGCGGTTCGGTGGCCACCGCAAGAACCAGCGCGCCGGCGAAGAGCGGTGCAAGAATCATAGGCTGTCCCTCACCTAGTGGTCCGATTCTAACATTCGCATCCCATTTCGGCACGCTCTCATGCGAATGTTAGAATTGAAGGACCACTAGCAAGCATAAGTGCTAGTGGAGCTTTTGGATTTGACATTCGCTTTGCGAGGGTTGCGGCCAGGTGGGTAGCGAATGTCAAATCCGCTCCACTAGTGGTCCGATTCTGACATTCGCACCCCGGTTCGGCACGCTATCATGCGAATGTCAGAATCAAAGGACCACCAGCAAGTATCGTCCCTCGTGGGGCTTTGGATTTGACATTCGCTTCACGAGTTTGCGGCTGGGGTGGCTAGCGAATGTCAAATCCGCTCCACTGGCCTCGCGCGAGCCATATCGGGGGCGGGTCATTGCCGGTCAACCGCAATCCAGCGCTACGATGTCGCCGTCCCTGGTTCCAGCCGGCAGGCATGCTATAATCAATCTAGTAGATCGACGGAGCCGACGATGATCCTTCCCCCTGTATTGATCCTTGGCGCGCATCTGCTCATGCCGGTCTCCGACAGCGTGCCTGTTCTCAACGTCGAGCAGGTCTGCCAGGGCATCGCGCAACAGGGCGGCGTTTCCTTCCATGACACCGACATCGCCGTGGAGAAGAAGAACTGCCTCGACAGCGAGAAGGCCATCCGCGAGGAACTGGTCAAGGAATGGTCGGGCTTCACGGCGGCCGACAAGGTCGCCTGCACCAACGAATCCAAGATGGGCGGCGAGTTCGAGCTATACCGAGCTCTTGACCTGCCTGGAAATGGCGCGGGACGTGCGAACCATGAATAGCGAGGCCAACAAGCCGGCTGCGAGGCCCGCGAAGCCCGCTCCGCCCGGCCATGCGCAGCCGCGGTCATAACCGACGGATATCGCTTCGGCGGCTTTCCAGGCCGCCTCCTAATAGCCGATAAGAATTTCGGTCACGGCCGGCTTGACCGAGCGGATCGCGGGATCGGCGGAACTGTATTCCTTATCCGCCGGCATCGCGCTCACCGCGTCCTCTGACGCCTTCGGATCGGCGGTGAGCATGACGCCGGACTTGCAGCCGCCCGGCAGCGCCGCCAGCGCGCCGCCGTCCCAGTCGCTGACCGTGGCCACCCCGTGCTTGTCGAAGCCTTTCAGTTTGAACGGCTTTTTGTTGAGCTTCTCCAGCTGCGCGAGGTTGAGGCCAAGCCGCATGCCACTGGGCGCGCCCCAGGTCGATTTGCCCTTGATATCGATGAGATAAGTGCCGCTGCGCTCGGCCGGATTGGACCACCATACTTCGAGGCGCCGCTTCGGATCGTTCGGAAATATGATCGAGGCCTGAACTTTGGCGCCGCCGTTGGCATCGACGTCGCCAAAGGTGACGTTCTTATAGTTGAAGGTCATGGCGAGCCGAAGATGGTTCGATTCCTTGCTGAATATGCCGGTGCAGGCCACGACGTGAGCGCCAGGCGGGGGCGGCTTCGGCGCCGTGGCACGCGGCGCGGCCGCAGCATGCATCGGCCGATGCGCCGTGGCGGTATGCGAGCCGCCGGTCGGCTCCGCCACCGCCGCTGGAACTCTTTGCCTCATCTGCGATGGCGCGAGCTGATCTTCCGAATTCAGTGTCGGATCGTGCTGCAAGGCCGGAGCTGCGGCCCGCGTTGCCTGCTGTGCCGCCAACGGGCCGGCCGCCGTCAAGCCAAGAATTATGCCGAGCGCCAACGCGAGCGCGGCCCCGATCCGTTTCTCAAACATCCCCGCCTCCGTTCCCCACCACGGCACATAACATAGCACAACCGGGGCAAACTCGGCCTACAGCACCGCGGACCGGCCGCCGCACGTTATCCTCGATGCGATAGTGCAGTTCGTATCGGCGCGGCGAGCCAAAGCTCGAAAACGCAACGCCCGCCTACGCTCTTCGAGCTACGGCGGGCAACCTTCGCGGATTTAGGCCGGCGTGCCAACCGAAGCGGCACTTGGCGCGAAGGTTGGTGGAGCCAGGGGGAGTCGAACCCCCGACCTCTTGAATGCCATTCAAGCGCTCTCCCAACTGAGCTATGGCCCCTTCAGATGACAGACGACAGATGACTGAGGACGGATAAAAATTTGACAAACCAGATCGACCATCCGTCGTCTGTCGTCCGATTATCCTTCCTCCTCGGGTTCGATGTCGCCGCCGATGATATCGGTGACGTCGGCGTCCTCTTCCTCCTGCTCCTCGATGAAGGTGTCGTCG
The DNA here is from genome assembly GCA_963791925.1 of uncultured Alphaproteobacteria bacterium. Classification (GTDB taxonomy): domain Bacteria; phylum Pseudomonadota; class Alphaproteobacteria; order Rhizobiales; family Xanthobacteraceae; genus BOG-931. The sequence continues at coordinate 455,675 of CAWBUA010000002.1, forward strand.
TCGTCGAGCGTCTCGTCGATCTCGACGTCTTCTTCTTCGGCGCCCGGCTCCGCAGCGGCGGGTTTCTTGCCTTGGGCTTCGGCGTCGGCCTCTTCCAAAGACACGGTCTCCACCTCGGCCGTCTCTGGCGTGACGACTTCCTCGACCGGGGCGGCCGGGCGCTGGACCACCGCCACGGCTTCCGGCCGGGCGCGCGTCACGACCGGAGCGACCTCGTGGACCGCGCCGCATTTGGGACAGTGAATCGGATCCTTGTTCAGATCATAGAATTTGGCGCCGCAATTGGCGCAGAGCCTTTTGGTGCCCAGTTCGGGTTTGGCCACGATCCGCATCCTTGGTCGAACAATTCGGGTGTTTCACTTGGCTAGTCGGGGGGCGGCTGTCAATAGACGATGTCGCCGGTTCCGCGGGTTGGGTCAAACCGCAAAAACGACGGGATGACGGGCTGTGGCAGCCCGTGATAGAGGGCGCTCTATTGCCGTCGCCGGTTATGGCGCCGCCTGGATAAATCCTATGCCCGCCAACCGTGTTCCGCTCATGGCCCGCCGCAACGGCCCGCTTTCGGGCTCCGTCCGCGTTCCCGGCGACAAATCAATGTCAATTCGCGCGCTTCTTCTGGGAGCGCTCACGGTCGGAGCGACCCGGGTCAGCGGTCTCCTCGAAGGCGAGGATGCCCTCAACACCGCCAAGGCCCTGCAGGCGCTCGGCGCCCGCATTGAGCGCATGGGCGAGCGGGAATGGTTGATCCACGGCGTTGGCGTCGGCGGCTTTGCCGAGCCGGCGCATGCCCTCGATTTCGGCAATTCGGGAACCGGATGCCGGCTGGCGCTCGGCGCCGTCGCCGGCTGCCCGATCACCGCGACATTCGACGGCGATGCTTCGCTGCGCAGCCGGCCGATGCAGCGTGTGCTCGATCCGCTGCAGCGCATGGGGGCGCGCGCGCTTGCTTCGGAAAACGGCCGCTTGCCGCTGACGCTCGCCGGCGCGCGCGATCCGATGCCGATCGTGTTCAAGCCGCCGGTCCCCTCGGCGCAACTGAAATCGGCGACGCTGCTGGCCGGTCTTGCCGCACCGGGGCAGACCGTGGTCATCGAAGCGGAGCCGACGCGCGACCACACCGAGAAAATGCTCGTTCATTTCGGTACCGAGGTGAGAGTCGAGCCGGAGGGCGGCGGACGGCGCATTACGCTGACCGGCCAGCCGGAATTGACACCGCAGCCGGTCACCATCCCGGCCGACCCGTCGTCGGCCGCGTTTCCGCTGATCGCGGCATTGTTGGTGCCCGGCTCGGAGGTGATCCTCGAGGGCGTGATGATGAACCCGCTGCGCACCGGGCTCCTTACGACGCTCGGTGAGATGGGCGCCCGCATCGAGCGGCTCGAGGAACGCAACGAGGGCGGCGAGGACGTGGCCGACTTGCGCCTTCGCGCCGGCGCCTTGCGTGGCGTGGAAGTGCCGGCGGCACGCGCTCCCTCCATGATCGACGAATATCCGATCCTCGCCGTCGCCGCCGCCTGCGCCGAAGGCGTCACCGTGATGCGTGGATTAAAGGAACTGCGCGTCAAGGAATCCGACCGGCTTGCCGCCACCGCCGCGCTGCTTCGCGGCAATGGGGTCGCCGTCGACATCGAAGGCGACGATCTCATCGTCCATGGCAGCGGCCGCCCCGCCGGCGGCGGCATGGTGACGACGCACATGGATCACCGCATCGCCATGGCCGCGGTCGTGCTCGGCCTCGCCAGCGAGCGGCCGGTACACATCGACGACGGCACGTTCATCGCGACAAGCTTTCGGGGTTTCGTCGAGTTGATGCGGTCGCTGGGGGCGGAATTGTCATGATTATTGCCATCGATGGTCCGGCGGCCTCGGGCAAAGGCACGATCGCCAAGCAGCTCGCCGCGGTCTATGGGCTGCATCATCTCGACACCGGGCTCCTCTATCGCGCGGTGGCGAAGGCGCTGCTCGATGCCGGCTATCCGCCCGACGACGTCGAACACGCCATCGACGCCGCGATACGGCTCGATCCGACCAAATTCGACGAAAATGGGCTGAAATTGCAGGCGGTCACCGAGGCCGCCTCCGTTGTCGCCGCCATTCCCGAAGTACGGCAGGCGCTGATGAATTATCAGCGCGGATTCGCCACCCGGCCGCCCGGCGCGGTGCTCGACGGCCGCGATATCGGCACCGTCATTGCCCCCGGCGCCGATGTGAAGCTGTTCGTGGTGGCATCGCCGGAAGTGCGCGCCAAGCGCCGCGTTCTCGAACTGCAGCGGCGCGGCGAAGCCGCCGACGAGCAGGAGGTCCTGGCCGACCTGTTGCGGCGCGATGAGCGCGATTCCCGGCGCACCGCAGCTCCCCTTATGCAGGCGCCCGACGCGCACTTGCTCGATACCACGCATTTGGGTATAGACGCGGCGTTCCGGGCCGCTGTCGATATCATCGAGGCCGTTCGAGCGGGCCGAAAGCGCCGATAACAAAGCGCTTTCGTCATTGGAGGTTAGCCCGCTCACCGCCTCCTGCGCATGATGCCGACCGAACTGCATCCGGGACACGAGCTTTTCCGCAACGTATGGCCTTGGCCCCAACCGCCGGTTCTGCCGGCGGCCGCCGCGCGTTCGGGACCCGATTTCATCCAAAGGGGCTGGGAGTGTTTTATGGCTCAACTTGCCGCTGCTCAAACCGCCGCGCCGTCGCGTGAGGACTTTGCCAGGCTGATCGATGAATCGTTCAGCGACGGCCATCTGCAGGAAGGCTCGGTCGTCAAGGGCACGGTCGTCGGCATCGAACGCGATGTTGCCGTCATCGACGTCGGTCTGAAGACCGAAGGCCGCGTGGCGCTGCGCGAATTCGCCGGACCCGGCCGCAACGCCGAGATCAAGGTCGGCGATACCGTCGAGGTCTATCTCGAAAGAGTCGAGAACGCGCTCGGCGAGGCCGTGCTGTCGCGCGACAAGGCGCGCCGCGAGGAAAGCTGGGGCAAGCTCGAAAAGGCTTTCCAGAATAACGAGAAGGTGCAGGGCGTCATCTTCAATCAGGTCAAGGGCGGCTTCACCGTCGATCTCGACGGCGCCGTCGCCTTCCTGCCGCGCTCACAGGTCGATATCCGGCCGATCCGCGACGTCTCGCCGCTGATGAACAATCCGCAGCCGTTTCAGATCCTGAAAATGGATCGCCGCCGCGGCAATATCGTGGTGTCGCGCCGCACCGTGCTGGAGGAGACGCGCGCCGAGCAGCGTCAGGAGCTGGTGCAAAACCTCGAAGAGGGCCAAGTCATCGACGGCGTGGTCAAGAACATCACCGACTACGGCGCCTTCGTCGACCTCGGCGGCATCGACGGGCTCCTCCACGTCACCGACATCGCCTGGCGCCGGGTCAATCACCCCTCCGAGGTGCTCAATATCGGCCAGCAGGTGAAGGTCAAGATCATCAAGATCAATCACGAGACCCACCGCATCTCGCTCGGCATGAAGCAGTTGCTCGACGATCCGTGGCAGGGCATCGAGGCCAAATACCCGGTCGGCGCCAAGTTCAAGGGCCGCGTCACCAACATCACAGATTACGGCGCTTTCGTCGAGCTCGAGCCCGGCATCGAAGGCCTGATCCACGTCTCGGAAATGTCGTGGACCAAGAAGAACGTGCATCCGGGCAAGATCGTCTCCACCTCGCAAGAAGTGGAAGTGCAGGTCCTCGAAGTCGATCCGGTCAAGCGCCGCATTTCGCTCGGCCTGAAGCAGACCATGCGCAATCCGTGGGAGGTGTTTGTCGAGAAATATCCGGCCGGCTCGGTGGTCGAAGGCGAAGTCAAGAACAAGACCGAGTTCGGTCTGTTCCTCGGGCTCGACGGCGACGTCGACGGCATGGTGCATCTGTCCGACCTCGACTGGAAACGTCCGGGCGATCAGGTGATCGAGGAATACAAGAAGGGCGACAAGGTCCAGGCGCAGGTGCTCGACGTCGACGTCGACAAGGAACGCATTTCGCTGGGCATCAAGCAGCTTGCAGAAGGCAGCGCACCCGCCGCCGCGGGCGAAGCCGCCGCCGGCGAACTCAAGAAGGGCGCCGTCGTCACTGGCGAAGTCACCGATATCAAGGAGGGCGGCATCGACGTGAAGATCGTCGGCACCGACTACACCTCCTTCATCAAGCGTTCGGAATTGGCCCGCGACCGGTCCGAGCAGCGGCCGGACCGCTTTGCCGTCGGCCAGAAAGTCGACGCGCGGGTCACGCAATTCGACCGCCGCACCCGGCGCGTCACCGTCTCCATCAAGGCGCTGGAGGTCGCCGAGGAGAAGGAAGCGATCGCGCAATACGGCTCGTCGGATTCCGGCGCGACGCTGGGCGACATCCTCGGCACCGCGCTCAAGCGCAAGGGCGAGGAAGCCGAGGAGAACGAAAAGGAAGAGACCGGCGAATGATCCCCGCCTTATTGCGGGGCCCACGTCCCGCAATAACCGAATGCGGGGCGGGACGGCAGAGGAACCGACCAAAAGGAACCGATCATGTCGCTTGATGCCGACCTCATCGTCGACCGCCGCCGGTTGCGGCGCAAGCTCACCTTCTGGCGCGTGCTCGCCATCGTCGTTGTCGTGATCGGTATTGCCGGAACGGCCGCACTGGCGAGCAGGCGCGTCGGAATCTTCGGCGTGCGGCCTTATATCGCGCGCATCACGATCTCAGGCTTGATCCGCGGCGATCAGGATCGCGTCCACGCGCTTGATGTTCTCGCCAGCTCGTCACTGGCGCGCGCGGTTATCGTCCATGTCGACAGCCCCGGCGGTACCACGGCCGGGTCCGAGCAACTGTTCGATTCGCTGTCCCGGCTGCGCGAGAAGAAGCCGATGGTCGTCGTCGTCGACAGCATGGCCGCGTCCGGCGGCTACATCACCGCGCTCGCGGCCGATCATATCGTGGCGCAGCAGACCTCGCTGGTCGGCTCGATCGGCGTGCTGTTCCAGTATCCCAACGTGTCGGACCTGCTCGGCAAGATCGGCGTCAAGGTCGAATCGGTGAAATCGACGCCGCTCAAAGCGGCGCCCGACGGTTTCGAGCCGACCAGTCCCGAGGCGACGGCGGCGCTGAACGCGATCATCCAGGACTCCTATTCCTGGTTTAAAGGGCTGGTGCAGAAGCGCCGCCATCTCACCGACGACCAGCTTGCGGCGGTCGACGACGGCCGCGTCTTCACCGGGCATCAGGGGCTTGGCTTGAAGCTTGTCGACGAGCTTGGCGACGAGCGCACCGCGCTGGCCTGGCTCGCCAAGGAGAGACACGTCGATGCCAGGCTGCCGGTGCGCGACTATCACCTGCAAAGCCGCTTCAGCGACCTGACGTTCCTGCACGCGGCGGCCGCGGCGGTCCTCGATGCGGCGGGGCTGAACGCACTGGCGCAGCGCTTCGACCTCTGGAACGCCGCCGAGGCCGCTGGGCCTTTCAATCTTGACGGTCTATTGGCCCTTTGGCACCCTGCCGGCGTCAATTAAGCGGCGTTCACGGGCGGTCAGATAATTTTTACGGAACGGCGGCGGGCCATGATCAAGTCGGAATTGGTGCAACATATCTCGGGGCAGAACCCCCATCTCTACCAGCGCGACGTGGAGAACATCGTCAACGCGATTCTCAACGAGATCATCGCGGCGATGGCGCGCGGCGACCGCGTCGAATTGCGCGGTTTTGGCGCATTTTCGGTCAAGCAGCGCCCGGCGCGGACCGGCCGCAATCCGCGCACCGGCGCCCATGTCGCCGTCGATCAGAAATGCGTGCCGTTCTTCAAGACCGGCAAGGAAATGCGCGAGCGGCTCAATCGTCCGAGCGTGGGTTGACCGGCGCGTTGCGATCAGCCGGAAATCTGCTCCGCAAGATCGTTGCGGCGCTTGTCCTTGTGACGCTCGGCATCGTGCTCATCGCCTTTGCGGTCGCCAATCGCCAGATCGTGACGGTGTCGTTCGATCCGTTCAACACGCAGGCTCCCGCCGCATCGGTGACGCTGCCGCTGTTCGCGCTGGTCGTCGTTATTTTGATCGTCGGGGTGGTGATCGGCGGCAGTGCGTCCTGGCTGCGGCATGGCAGTTGGCGCCGCACCGCGCGGCGGCTGGAGCGCGATCTCGGAAGCCTGCGCGAGGAACTGGAGGCGCATAAGCGCGCCGCGGCTGCCGCGCCGGCGAACATCCCCCGCGCCATGGAGCCGCCCGAGCGGCTCAAGCTTATGCCGCCGGTGGCGTGAGAAAATCCATTTCGGGTGTGCAAGACAAAGCGCCCGCCTCCATGTAGAACGGCGGCAGTTTCGGCCTTGGCACTCGACGATCCGGCGGGCTTATGTCGCTGATAATCAAAATCTGCGGTCTTTCGACCCCCGAGGCGCTCGAAGCAGCCCTCGATGGCGGCGCCGACATGGTCGGCTTCGTGTTCTTTCCGCCGTCGCCGCGCAATATCTCCCTCAAGGCGGCTGCGGCGCTTGAGGGGCGCGTGCGCGGCCGGGCGCGGAAAGTCGCATTGTCGGTGGACGCCGATGACACGTTCCTCTCTCTCGTCGTCGATGCGCTTGGTCCCGACGTGCTCCAGCTTCATGGTAACGAGTCGCCCCTGCGTGTGACCGCTATCAAGGCGCGGTTCAATCTGCCGGTGATGAAGGCGATTCCGGTCCAGACCGCGTCCGACCTCGCGGCGATTGCGCGCTATGCCGCAGTCGCCGACCGACTGTTGTTCGACGCGCGGCCGCCGCGCGAGGCGACGCGGCCGGGTGGCCTCGGCAAGGCCTTTGACTGGCATTTATTGGAAAACATCGATCCTGGCGTGCCATACATGCTGTCGGGCGGCCTCGATGCCGGCAATATCGCCGAGGCCTTGCGCATCACCCGCGCCCCCGCCGTCGATGTATCCTCGGGCGTGGAACGCGCGCCGGGCGAGAAGGATGCGGACAAGATCCGCGCCTTCGTGCGCGCGGCCCGCGCGGCGGAAAAGCAGATCCATCCGGCGGCGTGAGGAAGATTGCGATGACCGTACAGCCGCTCAATTCCTTCCGCACCGGGCCTGACGAATACGGCCATTTCGGCATTTACGGCGGCCGCTTTGTCGCCGAGACACTGATGCCGCTCATCCTGGAGCTGGAACAGGCCTATGCGCAGGCCAAGGCCGATCCCGAATTCAAGAAAGAGATGGACGGGTATCTCACACACTATGTCGGCCGGCCGTCGCCACTTTATTTCGCCGAACGGCTTACCGAACATTGTGGCGGCGCCAAAATCTATCTCAAGCGCGAGGAGCTCAATCACACCGGCGCGCACAAGGTCAATAACGTGCTCGGCCAAATCCTTCTGGCGCGGCGCATGGGCAAACAGCGCATCATCGCCGAGACCGGCGCCGGCATGCATGGCGTCGCCACCGCAACGCTGTGCGCGCGCTTCGGGCTCGAATGCATCGTCTATATGGGCGCGGTCGATGTCGAGCGGCAGAAGGCGAATGTGTTCCGCATGCACATGCTCGGCGCCAAGGTGGTGCCGGTGCAATCCGGCGCCAAGACGCTGAAAGATGCCATGAACGAGGCGCTGCGCGACTGGGTGACCAATGTCGGCTCGACGTTCTATTGCATCGGCACCGTCGCCGGCCCGCATCCTTATCCGATGATGGTGCGCGATTTCCAATCCATCATCGGCCGCGAGACGCGCGAACAGATGCTGGAGGCCGAAGGCCGCCTGCCGGATTCGCTCATCGCCTGCATCGGCGGCGGCTCCAACGCCATGGGGCTGTTTCATCCGTTCCTCGACGATAACGACATCGAAATCTACGGCGTCGAAGCCGCCGGTCATGGCCTGCAAAGCGGCATGCATGCCGCCTCGATCGAAGGCGGCCGGCCGGGCGTGCTGCACGGCAACCGCACTTATCTCTTGATGGACGACGACGGCCAGATCACCGAGGCGCATTCGATCTCCGCCGGCCTCGATTATCCGGGCGTCGGCCCCGAGCATGCCTGGCTGCACGACGTCGGCCGCGTCACGTTTTTGTCGGCGACCGACGACGAGGCGCTCAATGCGTTCCAGCTTCTCTCCAAGCTCGAAGGCATCATTCCGGCGCTGGAGCCGGCGCATGCCATCGCCAAGGTGCTCGATCTGGCGCCGCAGAAGCCCAAGGATCACCTCATGGTGGTCAATCTGTCCGGCCGCGGCGACAAGGATCTCGATACCGTGGCGCGGCATCTGGGAAGCGGCCCGCGATGACCACACGCATCGAGCGGCGCTTCGCCGCGCTGAATGAGGAAGGCCGCGCCGCGCTGGTGACGTTCACCATGGCGGGCGATCCGAATTATGCGACCTCGGTCGCGATCCTCAAGGCGCTGCCCAAGGCCGGCGCCGACGTCATCGAACTTGGCATGCCGTTCACCGATCCGATGGCGGATGGCCCGGCGATCCAGGCGGCGGGGCTGCGCGCGCTTCATGCCGGGCAGACCATGAAGAAGACGCTCGCCGCGGTGCGCGAATTCCGCGCCGGCGACGAGGCGACGCCGCTTGTGCTGATGGGTTACTACAATCCCATCTATGTCTATGGCGTCGACACGTTCCTGGCCGACGCCCAGGCGGCCGGTGTCGACGGACTGATCGTGGTCGATCTGCCGCCGGAGGAAGACGCCGAATTGTGCCTGCCGGCGCTGGCGGCCGGCGTCAATTTCATCCGGCTCGCGACGCCGACGACCGACGACAAACGGCTGCCGACGGTGCTCACCAATACCTCGGGCTTTGTCTATTACGTCTCGATCACCGGCATCACCGGCGCCGCCGCGCCAAACCCCGACAACGTCAAATTCGCGGTCGCGCGCATCAAGCGCCACACCAAGCTCCCCGTCTGCGTCGGCTTCGGCGTGCGCACGGCGGAGCAGGCGCGCGCCATCGCGCAAGGCGCCGACGGCGTCGTCGTCGGCTCGGCGCTCGTCGAGGCGGTGCGCCAAAGCCTCGGCTCCGATGGCAAGCCGACTTCAGCGACTGTAAGTGCGGTCGCCGGCCTCGTCAGCGCGCTCGCCGACGGTGTGCGTGGCGCCCAGCGGGTTCGCGCCTAAAATTATCTTTGCAATTTATCGAGCGTGATCGGCAGATCGCGCACCCGCTTGCCGGTCGCGTGGTAGACGGCATTGGCGATCGCGGCCGCGACGCCGACGATGCCGATCTCGCCAAGACCCTTGACGCCCAGCGGATTGATGATGGCGTCCGGCTCGTCGACAAATATCACCTGAATGTCGTGAATGTCGGCATTCACCGGCACGTGGTATTCGGCGATGTCGGCGTTCATGACCCGTCCGAAAGCGTGATCGACCAGCGCCTCCTCGTGCAGCGCCATGCCGATGCCGCCGACGACGGCGCCCATGATCTGGCTGTGCGCGGTCTTGGTATTGAGGATGCGGCCGGCGGCCACCGCGCTGACCACGCGGGTGACGCGGATGACGCCGATCTCCTCGTCGACTTTCACCTCGGCGAAAACGGCGGAATGCGTGTTGCAGGAATAGGATTTTATCTCCTTGAAATTGGCGTTGCTTTCCCGTTCGACGCGGTCGATGCCGCCCTGACGCATGGCGTCGGCGATCAGCACGGCCTTATCCCGCGCGCTCTTGTCCACGATCTTGCCGTCGATGAGGGCGGTGTCTTCGAGCTTTGCCGAGGCAAGCGGCGAGTTCGGGAAGCTTCTTGGCGAGCCGAAGGAGTTCCTTGCGTATCGCCTCGGCCGTCCTGGCAAGCGCAGCCGACACCGAGGCCGCCGTCCACGAGCCGCCCTCGACCGGAGCTTGCGGCAGCGTCGAGTCGGCGAGCTTCACCGTGACACTGTCGAGCGGCAGGCCGAGCATGTCGGCAGTGACCTGGGCGACGATGGTGTGGGTGCCGGTGCCGATGTCGGAGAAAGCGGACGCGACCTCGGCGTGGCCGTTCGACGTGAGCACGATGCGGGTAGAGTTGTCCATCTGCCAGGCGTCCCAGACGCCGGTCGCCATACCCCAGCCGACCAGTTCCTTGCCGTCGCGCATCGAGCGCGGCTCCGCCTTGCGCTTGTCCCAGCCGAAGGCTTCCGCGCCTTGCCGGTAACATTCGCGCAGTTTCTTGCTGGTGTAGGGCTTGTTTGCGTTCTGGTCGCGGTCCGAATAGCAGCGCAGCCGCAGCCCCAGCGGATCGAGCTTCAGCGCGACCGCAAGCTCGTCCATCGCGCATTCGAGCCCGTAGATGCCGGTCGCGGCGCCGGGCGCGCGCATGTCGGAGGGCGTCGGCTCATCGAGCCGCACCAGCTGGTGCAAATATTTGGCGTTCGGGCTTTTGTAGACCAGGCCCGACCATGCGGTGTCGTTGCGAGAAAAATCTTCGTATTGCGAGGTCGCCGCGACGGCCTCATGGATGACCGCGTCAAGCGTGCCGTCCGCCTTGGCGCCGAGCGCGAGATGCTCGACCGTGGCCGGGCGGTGACCGAGCCCGTACATCTGCTGCCGGGTGAGCACGAGCCGCACCGAGCGTTTGAGTGCCAGGGCCGCCAACACCGCGAGCACCGCCTGATATTGCGGGCGAAGCCCCGAGCCGAAGCCGCCGCCCATGAACTGCGACATGACGCGCACGTCGTCAGGCTTCATGGCGAATACGCCGCACAGATAGCGCTGCACGTTCTGCACGCCCTGGGTTTTGTCGTGGACCGTGAGCTTGCCGCCGCCCTCCCAGATCGCGGTCGAGGCATATAATTCCATCGGATTGTGAAACTCGGTCGGAATGAAATAGTCCGCCTCGTGGCGCACGGCGGCGGCGGCATAGGCTTTGTCGGCTTTGCCGCGCGGCTTTACGGGATTTTCGACCGTGAAGGCCTTGTTGCGCTGCGCGTGCAAATCCGTCGCGGATTTCTCTTTCTTGTATTCGACGCGAACCAGCGATGCGGCGAAGCGGGCGATTTCCCACGCTTTGGCCACGACGAGCGCGATCGGCTGGCCGCTGAACATGACCTTGTCATCGTAGAGCGGACGAAATGGCTTGCCCTGTTCGGGCGCCACATCGTCCTTATAGGCTTCGAATTTGGCGGCCATGCGCGGCCGGTTGTCGTGAGTGAACACGTCGAGCACGCCCTCGACGCGCCGCGCTTCGCTGACGTCGATGCGCGCAATGCGGCCACTCGCGATCGTCGAGGTGACGACCGCGGCGTAAGCGAGTTCCGGCGCGTTGAATTCGCCGGCATATTTCGCGCCGCCGGTGACTTTGGCGTGGCCGTCGACGCGTGACGTGGACGTACCGATGTAAGGAGCCTGAGCAGCGGGCATGACGGTCACCGGATTCTCTTGTCGGATTGCGACTGCGGCGTCGCGTTCGCCGCTTGCGTCAAGGCGCGCAGGATGACCCTGCGCGCCAGATCGATCTTGAATGCGTTGTGGGCGTGGCCCTTGGCATCGCGCAGGACGATGTCCGCGGCCTCTACGAAGGCTTCGCGGCCGGCGGTCCTGCCGCGCAGCGCCGCTTCGGCATTCGCGTTGCGCCACGGCTTATGCGCGACGCCGCCGAGCGCCAGCCGCGCCTCCTTGATCGTGTCACCCTCGAAGTCCAGCGCCGCCGCGACGGAGACGAGCGCAAAGGCATAGGACAGCCGGTCGCGGATCTTCAGGTACGTATAGTTCTTGGCAAAGCCGCGGGGCGGCAGCTCCACCGCGGTGACGATCTCTTCGGCCTGCAGGTTGGTGTCGCGCTGCGGCGTGTTGCCGGGCAGACGATGGAAATCGGTCATCGCGATGCTGCGCTCGCCGGTGGGGCCTGCGACGTGAACCATGGCGTCGAGCGCCGCCAGCGCCACGCACATGTCGGACGGATGGACGGCGATGCAGGCGTCGCTGGCGCCGAGGATCGCATGCATGCGGTTGAGCCCGGCGATGGCGGAGCAGCCGCTGCCCGGCTCGCGCTTATTGCAGGGCGTCGCGGTGTCGTAGAAATAATAGCAACGCGTGCGCTGCAGGAGATTGCCGCCGGTCGAGGCCATGTTGCGCAGCTGTGCCGAGGCGCCAGCGAGGATGGCGCTGCCGAGCAGCGGATAGCGCTCGGCGATCAGCGGGTGGTAGGCGAGGTCGGAATTCGGCACCAGCGCGCCGATGCGCAAACCGCCGTCGCCCGTCTCCTCGACGGCCTTGAGCGGCAGGTACGTGATGTCGATCAGCCGTGACGGCCGCTCGACGTCCTCCTTCATCAGATCGACCAGATTGGTGCCGCCGGCGATGAATTTTGCCTTCGGGTCGGCGGCGATCTGGCGCACCGCGTCGGCGACGTCATTGGCGCGGGCATAATGGAAATTGATCATGGCTGCCCCGTGATCTTGCGCGTGGCCTGCTCGATCGCCGCCACGATGTTGGGGTAGCAGCCGCAGCGGCAGATATTGCCGCTCATCAATTCACGGATTTCGTCGGCGGTCTTCGCCTTGCCCTCGGCGATCAGGCCGACGCCGGAGCAAATCTGGCCGGAGGTACAATAGCCGCACTGAAACGCGTCGTGGTCGATGAAGGCCTGCTGCAAGGAATGCAGAGCGCCGTCCTTCGCCAGTCCTTCGACGGTGGTTACCGCGGCGCCGTCCTTCATGACGGCGAGCGTGAGGCAGGAATTGACCCGCCGGCCGTCGACCAGCACGGTGCAGGCGCCGCATTGGCCGTGATCGCAGCCCTTTTTGGTGCCGGTCAGGTCGAGATGGTCGCGCAACGCGTCAAGGAGCGTCGTCCACGGCGCCACCTCAAGCTGCCGTTCGATGCCGTTGACGATGAGTTTGACGGGGATTTTCTCGGGCGCCGGAATGGGCTCACCAATCCGGCGCGCCGTGCTCGATGGCGCCATATGCACCTCCACACGTTCTGCGGCTTTCTCCGGCCTTTCCCATATAATCCGGCCGGGCGTAGGAAAAAGCGGGCTTGAAGCAATTTTCCGCGGTCGCTTGCAAACGCCCCGGCGGCGGTTCAACGCCGTTTCACAGCCGGCAGTTCCGGCCGCGCCGTAACCGGCGTTGAATTTCAGGTTCCCGCTTCACACATATCTCATCCGAAGCTGGAGGGAATGTGACATGGCCCGTGATGTGGCCCGGGATGCGGCCCGCGATTGGATGTGGTCCGAAGCGTGCGAAATGCTCACGCGGGCCGAACGCATGCACCGCGAGCTGTTTCGCCCGGCGGCCAGCCAAGCACGGGCGCCGGCCTGGGAGCCGCCGGTCGATATTCTGGAGACCGACCATGAGGTTTTGGCGCTGGTCGCCTTGCCCGGCGTCGATGCCGATGCCGCCCAGGCGGTGATCGAGGAGGGCGACCTGGTCATCGCCGGCACGCGCGTCCTGCCCGCCGAGCTGCGCACCGCCGTGATCCACAGGCTCGAACTGCCGCAAGGGCGCTTTTACCGGAGAGTACGTTTGCCGGCGGGCCGTTATTCGACGGTGCGCCGTACCAATGTCGCCGGATGTCTCTTGATTACCTTGCAGAAAGCGTAGGTCAGCGTGGCTGAAGAAATTCTCGCAAAGAACGGCTCGTCGGAAGGCGGCGGCGGTGCGCTGCCGCCATTGCCAGCAGACGCCGTCATCATCGTGCCGGTCCGCAACACCGTGCTGTTTCCGGGCATGGTGGTGCCGATCACGCTCGGCCGCCCGAAGTCGGTGGCGGCGGCGCAGCAGGCGGTGCGCGAACAGCGCCAGATCGGCATCCTGTTGCAGCGTGAGGCCTCAGTCGACGATCCGGGCGCGATCGACATGCACCGCATGGGCACGATCGCCAATATCCTGCGCTTCATCACCGCACCGGACGGAACCCATCATGTCGTCTGCCAGGGCGAGCAGCGTATCCAGGTCGTCGAATACCTGACCGGCTGGCCGTTCATGGCCGCGCGGGTGCTGCGCATTCCCGAGCCCGACACCCGCGGCCCGGAAATCGAGGCGCGTTTCGTCAATCTGAAGGCGCAAGCGGTCGAGGCGATCCAGCTCTTGCCGCAGGCGCCGCCCGACCTTCTCGCCGCGATCCAATCGATCGAGGCGCCGGCGCAGCTTGCCGATCTGGCGGCCGCCTATATGGACGTGAAGCCGGAAGAGAAGCAGGAGATCCTCGAAACCGTCGACCTTGCGGCGCGCATGGACAAGGTGGCGCGGCTGCTCTCCCATCGCATCGAGATTCTGCGCCTGTCGCAGGAGATCGGCAAGCAGACCAAGGCGGCGCTCGACGAGCGGCAGCGCGAAGTGCTGTTGCGCGAGCAGATGGCGGCGATCCAGAAGCAGCTCGGCGAAGGCGAGGAGGGCAAGGCGGCCGAGATCGCCGAGCTCGACAAGGCGATCACCAATGCCGGCATGCCGAAGGAGGTCGAGGACGCGGCGCGCAAGGAATTGCGCCGGCTGCAGAAGATGCCGGAAGCCGCCGCCGAATACGGCATGGTGCGCACCTATCTCGACTGGCTGATCGAGCTGCCGTGGAAGCTGCCCGAGGAGAAGCCGATCGACATCAAGGAAGCGCGCAAGGTGCTCGACGACGACCACTACGATCTCGACAAGATCAAGCGGCGCATCATCGAATTTCTGGCGGTGCGCAAGCTCGCCCCGCAAGGCAAGGCGCCGATCCTGTGCTTCGTCGGCCCCCCCGGCGTCGGCAAGACCTCGCTCGGCCAGTCGATCGCGCGCGCCATGGACCGCAAATTCGTGCGCGTGTCGCTCGGCGGCGTCCACGACGAGGCGGAAATCCGCGGCCACCGGCGCACCTATATCGGCGCGTTGCCGGGCAACATCATCCAGGCCATCCGCAAGGCCGGCTCGCGCAATTGCGTGATGATGCTCGACGAGATCGACAAGCTCGGCGCCGGATTCCACGGCGATCCCGGCGCGGCGCTGCTCGAAGTGCTCGACCCGGAGCAGAACAATACGTTCCGCGACAATTACCTCGCGGTGCCGTTCGATCTGTCGCGCGTCGTGTTCATCACCACGGCGAACATGCTCGACACCATTCCGGGCCCGTTGCGCGACCGCATGGAGATCATCAGCCTCGCCGGCTATACCGCCGAGGAGAAGCTCGAGATCGCGCACCGCTATCTGATGAAGCGCCGGCTCGAGGCCAACGGGCTCAAGCCCGGCCAGGTCGAGATCGACGACGACGCGCTGCGCGACATCATCCAGAACTACACAAGGGAAGCCGGCGTGCGGAATCTGGAACGCGCGATCGGGCAAGTGCTGCGCAACGCCGCGGTGCGCATTGCCGAAGGACAAAGCGAGGCGATCCGCGTCACCCGCGACGATCTCATTCCGATCCTCGGCGCGCCGCGGTTCGAGAACGAGGTGGCGATGCGCGTGAGCATTCCGGGCGTGGCCACCGGCTTGGCCTGGACCCCGGTCGGCGGCGACATTCTGTTCATCGAGGCGACGCGGATCCCCGGCTCCGGCAAGCTCATTCTCACCGGCCAGCTCGGCGACGTGATGAAGGAAAGCGCGCAGGCCGCGCTGTCCATCGTCAAGAACCGGGCGGTGGCGCTCGGCATCGATCCGGCGCGTTTCGAGAAGAGCGACATCCACGTCCACGTGCCGGCGGGCGCCATCCCGAAGGACGGGCCGAGCGCTGGCGTCGCCATGTTCATGGCGCTCACTTCGCTGATGACGGATCGCACCATCCGCAGCGACACCGCCATGACCGGCGAGATCAGCCTGCGCGGCCTCGTTTTGCCGGTCGGCGGCATCAAGGAGAAGGTCGTCGCCGCCTACGGCGCCGGCATCCGCCGCGTCATGCTGCCGGCGCGGAACAAGCGCGATTACGACGACATCCCCGAAGTCGCGCGCAAGGCCATGGAATTCATCTGGCTGGAGCGCGTCGAACAGGCGGTCGAAGCGGCGCTGGAGCCGGCGCAGCCCGCCGGCAAGGCGCCGACCACCATGCCGCAGCTCGCGGACGCACAGGCGTAACTCAAGAAGCGCGCGAGGGCGTGCCCTCTCCCCTTGCGGGAGAGGGCTTCGCTGAGGGCGCAACAATCGCAATCGGGTGAGGGGACGTGGCCCCGGGCCCTCACCCGTTCGAGATCGTTGCAGCGCCGAGCAGCCCTCTCCCGCAAGGGGAGAGGGCACCACGACATGCGCCGCATTTACGGTGCCGCCGAATTGAATTTCGCGGGCAAATTCCGTCAAATCGATCGAACGGGTCCAGGCTGGCGCGGTTGCGCCTGGCGGAAGGGAATTTGCGGATGACATTCGCTGCAAGACTGAAACGGCTGCGCGGTTCGCTGGCGGAGTCGGCCGGCACCATCGTGTTCGGGATGGAAGACGGCACCGTCTCCATTTTCGGCCTGATCTTCGGGGTCGCCGCCACGACGAGCAATGCCCGGACCGTGCTCATCGCCGGCGCATCGGGGGCGGTGGCGGCCGCGGTGTCGATGATGGCCGGCGTCTTCCTCGACGTCGAGACGACGGGCGACGCAGCCAAGGCCAAGCGCGCGACGTTGCAGACCGCGCTGTCCGCCGACGCCGCTGCCATTTGCGCGGAGCTTCCGGGCCAGTTGGCGACTGCCGGCCTGACGGCGAGCCAATCGATGGCGCTGACCGGCGCGGTGATGCATGACCGCCAGGCGCTCGACGGACTTTTGCTCGCGCTTCACGGATCGCCCGAACCGTCGCCCAACCCTTGGGAGCAGGCGCTGTGGATGTTGATCGCGGATTTCGCCGCGGCGGCGGTGCCGATCCTGCCTTTCGTTTTCCTTGCGGTGGCCGATGCGCGCCTGGTGTCCGCGGCGGTGACCCTTGCGCTGTTGATCGGGCTCGGCGTCGGCCGGGCGCGGGTCGCCGGACGCGGCGTGACGCGCACCGTCCTTGAGACAGTGGCTATCGGCATCGCCGCGGCCATGGCTGGCGTCGCGATCAGCGTCGTGATCGATCGTTTCTTTACTGGGTGAGGCGCTCGGTGTAACGCCGTAGCCCGCATGAGCGTAGCGACACGCGGGTTGCGGCGGAGGGGGAAAACCCCGGATATCGCTCGTTCCATCCGAGCTACACTTGCTTGCTCTTGCGGTAACGCTTGTGTTACCCTAAGTCATGCCTGAAATCCGATACTATGTGGCCTTGGGCGGTCGGCAGCCGTTTGCCGCGTGGTTTTCGGATTTGCAGTCGGCGGCGCGAGCCAAGGTCACGCGCGCCATCGTCCGGCTGGAGCAGGGCAATTTCTCGAACGTGAAATCGGTCGGGGAGGGCGTGTTCGAATACCGGATCGATCTTGGGCCGGGCTATCGCGTCTATTTTGGGCAGGACGGTCCAACGCTGGTGATATTGCTGACGGGCGGCACGAAGCAACGTCAGCAGCGCGATATCGATACGGCGCACGCCTATTGGCGGCAATACAAGGAAACCAAGCGCGGGCGGCGCTGAGTGGAGATGGCAATGGCAAGAACAAAAAGCTTCAAAGACCTGGTCGAGCATAACGTCAAAACCGACAAGAAATTCGCCGAGGCGCTTTTGCGCGAAGGCATCGACGCCATGCTCGGCGGCGACCTTGACACCGGCAAGGCCATCATGCGCGATTACATCAAGGCGACGGTGGGGTTCGAGAAGCTCGGCGCCGCGACCGGCGCGCCGCCCAAGAGCCTGATCCGCATGTTCGGCCCGCGCGGCAATCCGCAGGCCAAGAATTTGTTCAGCGTCATCGGCTATCTGCAGAAACGGGCTGGTATGCGTTTGCATGTTGCGGAGTAGTAGTCGTAGCCCGCATGAGCGTAGCGACATGCGGGGCTGCTGGCGGAGAGGAAACCCCGGATATCGCTTCGCTCATCCGGGCGACGCTTGCTGGGAGTTAGCCCCGTTCATCACGCTTCGCTCGTCACTCTTCGATCATCATTCGAACTTGTTCATCGTGCTCTTTTCGTTCAGTCACAGACATCGTCTCGACTTGGAGTCGCTGATGAGGCCATCGCTCCATTACGGCTACCATCTTCTTAAGGCTATCAACGATTTCCTCTTCAGGTGGATTTCCCAGACGTCTTAAGCCGGCAAATTGTGTGACATCGACTTTAAACTTCTCAGCATAGCAATTGCCCATCATATCTTCATAACAAATCTCAATTTCGAAAGCGGCAAGTGGCGGATCAGGGAGCAAGTCCCATCCCATCCCCATTGTTTCAGAAAGTTGCTCATCTTGAGGGAGAAACGCAAATCTAACTCTCGGACTACCCAGCCCTTATTGGGATGGGTAAAGGAGAAAATTGGTCGCGGTTCCATTCTTCGTGGCATGGCAATGGCGATCCAATATGTTGTTAGTCATCTACGAGTGCGAAGCCTTCAACATTTCCAAAAGAAACCCCAGCATTCAATGCATCATCTGACCGCGCCGCTATTGATTCAAAGACCAAGTCCTCACCCCAAAAATCGCCGACCACATTTATTCCTTGGCGCGAATCGCTATGATCAAATTACAGCAACCTGAAGTGTATATCACATTTCCTCTGCAATGATCGTGATTATGGATTCCGGGCTCGCGCCTTCGGCGCGCCCCGGAATGACCGTCACTCCACCCCCGGCAACCCCAACGCCTTATCCACCAGCGCCCCCGCCCGCTTGAAATCGAAATAACGATAAAGATGCTGCTCGGCGACGAACAACGGGCCGCCGTAGAATTTCTCATAGTGCGCGTGGCGGCTGCCGAATTCGGAGCCGAGGAAGTCCCAGATCAGCCGCATGAGTTTGACGCGCGTTCTGGCGTCGGTCGAGCCTGTGCGCATGTAGCGGTCGAGGTCGACGGCGATTTTCGGATTGGCGAAATCGGCATTGGAGGAGGGCAGCGTGATGAAGGCTCGGCGTCGGCCGGGCGCGGGTCGCCGGACGCGGCGTGACGCGCACCGTCCTTGAGACAGTGGCTATCGGCATCGCCGCGGCCATGGCCGGCGTCGCGATCAGCGTCGTGATCGACCGATTCTTTACCGGGTGATCGAGTGCGGGCTAGGCGCCCGCCGCTTTGAGCTTGCTCGACGGCGCCTGAAGTGCCGGGTGCGCCTTGCGAAAGCTCGCGAGAACGCTGGAGCCGAGTTCGGAAGCCGGCATTGGCCTGCCGAAATAAAAGCCCTGTAGCTGATCGGCGTTGATCGAACCGAGAAAATCAGCTTGCGACTGGGTTTCGACCCCCTCCACGGTGACGCGCATGTGCAGCTCGCGCCCAAGGGCGATGATCGTCTTGACCACGGTCTCGGCCCCGCCGCCGCCGGAATTGTCGAAGTGCTGAATGAAGCTGCGATCGATCTTGATCTTGTCGAACGGGAATTTCCACAGGTAACTCAAACTGGAATAGCCGGTGCCGAAATCGTCCATGACGACCGCGATGCCAAGGTCCTTCAGAGCGTGCAATTGCTGCATGGTGTGCGGCTTGTTGTCGAGCACCAGCTTTTCGACAATTTCCAGTTCCAGCCGATTCGGCGCCAAGCCGGATTGCCTCAACGCATCAGCCACCGTTTCGACGATTGAGCCGGACTCGAATTGTTCAGGCGACAGATTGACCGCGACCGTCAGCTCGGCGGGCCAGGCCGCGGCGGTCCGGCAGGCTTCGGTCAGAACCCACGCGCCGATCCTATCGATGAGCCGCATTTCCTCGGCCAGCGCAATGAACTGATCGGGCAGGATGAGCGTACCGTCCGGCGCCGGCAGGCGCAGCAGCGTCTCGTAACCGACGAGCCGCGCGCCGCCTTTGTCAAATACCGGCTGATAGTACAATTCGAACCTGTCGTTCGCCGCGGCGTCGCGGATGAGCTTTTCGAGCGACAGCCGTGCGCGCAGCGCATCGTCCATCTGCGGATCGAAGAAATGGGCGCAGTGGCGTCCTGCGGATTTGCCCGAATACAACGCGAGATCGGCGCTTTTGAGCAGGCGTTCGGCGGCGTTGCCGTCCTGCGGCGCGATGGCGATGCCCCGGTCACCGCAACGCTCAATTCGACCTGGCCGAAATGTGCCGGCTCGCTCAGCGCCGCGATGATGCGGTCGGCGAATGTTTGCGCCTGATCCCGGGACGTGACGTGAGATTGCAGCACGACAAATTCGTCGCCGCCCAGCCGGGCGACGGTGTCGTCGATACGCACGGTCTGCCGCAACCGTTCCGCGGTGGTCTTGAGGACGAAGTCGCCGCAATCGTGGCCGAGCGAATCGTTGATGTCCTTGAAATGATCGAGGTCGATGAAATGCACGGCAAGCTGCGTGCTAAGAGCCGGCAGCGTGGCAAGAATGCCTTCCAGGCGCTCGATCAGACGTGCGCGATTTGTCAGACCGGTCAGCGCGTCATGATGAGCGAGATAACGGATGCGGCGGTCGCTTCGCTGTTTCTCGCGGGTTCGCCGATACCAGGCGATTGCCGGTATCCCAAAGGACGGCGCCGTCAAGGCGGACAGCGTCACGACCGCGGCGAGGAAGGTATTCCGAAACCGGGCACGCGGCGCCGTTTCATCGACGAAGGCGGCGATGGTGCCGACCGGCTGGCCGTCGACGATCACCGGCACATAGGCGCGGGCGTAGTACTCCGGCGTGTCGAGCTGCGTGCTTTCGACGGTATCGACCACGGTCTGCCGGGTTTTGACCGCGAGTGCCGCCTCGGCGCTCCGCTCCGAGAGATCGACCGAGCCGATCTGACGGCGGTCGGCGATAAACTGTGAGTAGCCTTGGCGATTAAAGATGACGTAGCGGAACACCTGGCGTGACTTCCGCGCCGCGTCGAGAAACGCGATGCTGGTCACCGACGGCAGCTGGCCGGCCGCGATCTCCTTGAAATCGCTGACATTGGCGGCCAGGAAATTCGCCCACTCGCTGGCATTGGCGCGAGCGTCGTCATTGACCAGATGATCGGTCGTCCACCGCATCGTCAGCCAAGTCCCGGCCGTCAAAGCCGCGAGGACGATGACGAGGAGCGCGAAACCGCGGCGCCATGTGATTTCCGACAGGTAGGACATGCGCCCCGATCAGTTTTCCGGACGAAGCTTTGCCGTCTCCATCCTGACGGCGTCGACGAGCTTGGCGTGATAGGGGTCCGCCGCGACGAAGTCGGCGACCACCGACTGGAAGGCGGCGCTGGCGGTCCGCATGTCGGCCGGCGACGGCACGATGACTTTGCGCTTTGGATCGGATTGCAGCTGATTCATGATCAGATCGGTCGAGGTCTGATCGATCTGAATGCACTGTTGCGCCAGCCCTTCGCCGCCGGATTTCCTGATCAGCGCCTGGACGTCGGCCGGCAGGCTGTCGAACCGCTTGCGGCTCATCAGCAGCATCAACGGCACCGACGAGGTTCCAAGCATGTAATGATAGGCGGCGACGCGGCCGATGCCGAATTCCATCATAGGCACCGGCGGCGCAAAGGCGCCGTCGATCTCTCCCGAACTGATGGCGCCCGCGGTCTGGGTCAGCGGCACAAAAACCGGCGTCATGCCGAGCCGCTTCATCACCGCGATTTCGCTTTCGTTGTTGGCGCGGATCCGCTTGCCCCTGAGGTCGGCAAGCGTCGAGACCGGCGGACGCAGATGAATGCTTTCCGGCTGCGAGGCGACGGCGCCGATGACATAGAAGTCCTTGAAGTCGCGGATGGTCCTGTTCTCCACCAGATGCGTGAAGGTGAGCGTTGCCTCGCGCGCATCCTGAAACAAGCCGGGCAGCTCAATGACCGCAGTGTCGGGAAAGTTCTTCTGCTCGTAGGGCACCACGACATAGGCGATGTCGGCAGCGCCATCCAGCGCAAGACGCGACTGCGCCTGCGGATCGCCGCCGAGCTTGCCGCTGAGGTAGACGTCGATTGCGACGCGACCCCTGCCTTCGGCATTGACGGCGTCGACGAACGGCTTGACGATCGAACGATACAGGTGAGTGCGATCGGAGCTGAAAAAAGCGAGCTTCAGCCTGATCGGATCGGCTCTCCCGGCGATGGGAGCGAGCATCAACGCGACAACGATCATTCTCAGAAGCGCGCGCATAGTCATTGTCCTGCTGCCGCTGGTTTTCTGTTCAAGGCCTCCTATTCGCTCTACATTTCAAAGTTTTATTTTGTCCTATGCCGGTTGCAGTTCGGCCCGGAAACGGGGTCCGCTGTTACCCGTACGTATTTCCCCTGCCCAGCGTCGCCGCACGCGAGCGGCAGCGCCGTCAGCCCCGCCGCGCCTTGATCTCGTCGAAACTCGACGACGCCTTTTGGCATTTGCCGTTGAACAGCCACATGGCATCGAGGATTTCGCGAAAACTCGCCGACGTTTGGGCCCGGTCGGCGTGGCCAAAGGCCAAGATGCTGTTGTTGCGCAAATAGCCCATGATCCGCGGACTGGAAATTCTATAGCTTTGCAGCGAGCCCGAATTGAGCGCGGCCCTGGCAGGCGTCGGAACGATCTGGATCAACTCGAAAAACTTCATCTGGTCGATCGGGTTCGGCAGTGCCTGCACGATCGCCGGTATTTGCGGGAAGAGGTCGGCGTCGGCATTCATCAGGCCGTCTCTTACGGCGGTCCAATGATTGAACCGGTGGTCAAGATGTCCGGCCCGTGACTCTTCTTGGCCGTCGCGGGCCGCCAGCGCCGGATCGAACGCGGTGATCGCCGGCTTGATTGCCGTCCATTTGCGCTGTCCAATCCGGTCTTCCGCTATGCCGGTTTGAAAGCTGCCCTTGTATTTGTCGGACCGCGCATTGCCGACGTTCTGGCGGCCGTTCGTCTCGGCAAAGAAGATGCCCAAACCGATGCGGCCCGCCACGTCGGCATCGGCCGCACCGAGGCCCTTGGCGCGGGCAATATCGGTCGCCAGTTCGACGACGTCCTTCAACGGCGTGGCCGACTTTTGCGCGCCGGCCGGCGGCGCCTCTATGATGCGAAAGAGTTTCAAATATTCGTCGATGAGCGGCTCGGTGTCGGCGTCGAAATAGGCCGGCGGAATGCCGAATTTGTTAGGCTTGCCAATTCGCGCGGGAATCGCGTCGGTCAGATCCTTGTAGGCGCTCATCATGTTCACGCGCGCGAGATAGAGTGCCTGTCCCGGCCGGTGCGGAAGCGGCTGTTTTGCATCGATCTGGGCGCGCCGCTCGCTTAAGATCGCCTCAAACCGCTTCACTGCAGCGTCGTACACCGCGACTGCTTGCGACTGCGATGGGGTGAGCGCGGCCGGCTGACCGTACGCGCCGGAAATCAAAAGAACGACAAGCGCGGCCGCGCAGGCGAACGCGCGAGCCATAGGCCACGATGACCGTTGCAACGCGTCTCTTGCCGTCTTTCCCAGCACGACAGGATTCTCATCTCGGGGGCGGCTCATTGAGCGCCGTTCGACCGGTGCGGCGGCCACCGAGGCCCCGGCCGTCGGCGGCGGGCCGATGGATGCTAATCCGGCTTGATGTTGGCGCTGCGGATCACTTTCGCCCACTTCTCGGTTTCCGCGGCGATGAAAGTCCTGAATTGTTCGGGCGACATCGGCAGCGGCGTGCTGCCGAGGCTCGCGAGCCGCGCCTTGATGCCTGGGTCGTTGAGCGCCGCATTCACTTCGCCATTGATCTTGGCGACGATCTCGGCCGGCGCGCCTTTCGGCGCACCGAGGCCCTGCCAGGTGCTGGCGTCGAAGCCCGGCACCGACTCGCCGACGGTGGGCACGTCGGGCAAGGCTTCGGACCGCTTGGCCGTGGTGACCGCGAGCGCGCGGACCTTGCCGCCTTTGATGACCGCGATCGATTCCGGCAGCGGACTGAAATAGACCTGCACTTGGCCGGCCATCAGGTCGGTGATTGCCGGTGCGCCGCCGTGATAGGGCACATGCACCAGCTGCGTGCCGGTCAGCATCTGAAACAGCACGCCGGCAATGTGCTGGGGACTGCCGTTGCCCGACGAAGCCATGGCGATCTTGCCCGGATTGGCCTTCGCGTAAGCGATGAATTCAGGCACTGTTTTCGCCGGTACCGAAAGATTCACCTCCATGACCAGCGGTATGCTGCTGATCGGCACGATCGGCAAGAAATCGCGGAGGAAAACGAACGGCAGATGGTCATACAGCGTCGCGTTGATGGCCACCGAGCCGGGAACGAGGAGCAATGTGTAGCCGTCAGGCGCGGCGTGGGCGGCCATCTCGATGCCGACATTGGTGGCGGCGCCTGGGCGGTTTTCGATGATGAATGTTTGCCCCAAGCGGTTGGTCAACCACTGGCCGATGAGGCGGGCAAGAATATCGAGCGCGCCTCCCGGTGGAACGGGGACGATGATGCGCACCGGCCGCGCCGGATAATCGAGCGCCAAGGCGCCGCGCGGGACGCTCGGCAGCAATGCTGCGGCGGCCGCAAGCTGCAGGAATGTTCGACGCGAAAGGGTCATCGGTTCACCTCGTTGTCGGGGATGATGCTTCACTCCAACTCCGGCAAATCGAGCGCCTTGTCGACCAGCGCGCCGGCGCGTTTCCAATCGAAATAGCGATAGAGATGCTGCTTGGCCACGAAGGACGGACCGCCGTAGAATTTCTCGTATTGGGCGTGACGGCTGCCGAATTCGGAGCCGAGAAAATCCCAGATCACGCGCATCAGTCTGACGCGCGTTCTGGCGTCGGTCGAGCCCGCGCGCATGTAGCGGTCGAGGTCGGCGGCGATCTCGGGATTGGCGAAATCGGCGTCGGATGAGGGGAGCGTAATGAAGGCCGATCCCGCCATTTCGCGGAAAATCTCCAGCATGCGGCCGTTGAGCTCCGACTGCAGTGCGGAGGCCGCGTAATAGGCGGTGCGCGACGGCCACAGCACGCCGTCCTCGATGGTGCCCATGGTCTCGTGCGCATGCAGCATGGCCTCATAGACCGAGACCAGCGAGCACAGTTCGCCCATCAGCCCGACGACCGCAGGATTGCCGGCGTTGCCCGTGGTTTCGTTCATGCGCTGGGCGAGGCCCGCCATGAAGCGCAATTTGGTGACGTAGCGGGTCTGCGCCTGATGGTTGCCGTAAAGATGCGACGGCGTCTTCCTCCACTGGTCGCGCGAGAGTTCGACATTGCGATAGATGAAGACGCGCTCCCACGGCACGAAGACGTTGTCGAACACGACATAACTGTCGCTTTCGTCGAAGCGGCTTGAGAGCGGATAATCGGCGGCGCTGCCGGCGCGCGCATAGGGCTTGCGCGGATAGAGCTTCACGCCTTCGGCGTTAACCGGCACGGCGAGACAATTGGCGTAATTCTCGTCGCCCTTTTGCAGCGGCTGGATGCAGCTCAGGTGGATGTAATCGGAGATCGCGGCGCCGGTGGCGAGCTGCTGCGCGCCGGTGATGACGATGCCGTCGTCGCGCTCCTTGACCACGCCGGCATAGAGCGTCGGATCGCTCTGCTGGTGCGCGGGCTTACTGCGGTCGATCTGCGGCGGCACGATGGCGTAAGAGCAATAGACGTGGTTGTCGCGCATGAATTCGTAGAACGCGACGAGGTTGTCGGCGAATTTCGGTTCGCCGGCGCTGGCGAAGAAACTCGGCACCGCCGCGTAGCCGGAAAAGAAGCCGGCGACGTGATCGGGCGCCCGGCCCATCAATCCGAAGGTCGCCTCGGCCCAGGTCTCGGAGAAGAGGCGCCGCGCGCGCAGATCGGCATGGGTCTGCGGAATTTGCCAGGCGCGTTGCACCGGTTCGCCGGTCTTCGGCGAGGGAAACGTCATGCGCTCGCGCAAGCCCGGATCGGCGGCGATGTCGTAGAGGCTCGCGATCGAGCGCGCGGCTTCCCGGAACGCCGGATGCGCGGACACGTCCTCGACCGCCTCGCCGTCGAGGAAGACGCGCCGCCCGTCATTGAGCGAGGAAAGATAGTCGGCTCCGGTACGCATCAATTCCCTCAACGTGATGATGGCTGATTGAAGAAGATCATTGGCTTACGTTTCGTCACCCTGAGGCGCGAGCGCAGCGAGCCTCGAAGGGCGACGGCCCCAGCGCTTGAGCCGCATCCTTCGAGGCCCGCGCTCCGCGCGGGCACCTCAGGATGACGTCACTTTGCATTGGCGGCAATGCTGGTCACCGTCCGCTCCGCCTCCCAATCCTTGCCGATGCCGGCGCCGGTCGGGAACACCAGCGATTTGATGACGACCGGCACCGCGCCGGAGGTGTCGAGGATGGCGCCGATATCGATATAGTCGAAGTCCTTCAATTCGAGCCCGTCGATCGAGACGATGGGATTTTTGACTTTCATCTCTTCGCAATAATGGATGCCGATCAGACCGCCGACGTCGCCGTCGCCGGCGAGCACGATGGGATGGCCGTTCGCCAGCACGGCGGCCAAACCGTCGGCGGCGCCTTTGCAAAAGTCGTCGAGGCGGCGGAACGTCGCCGAGCCGCGCCACGGCACGAACACCGCGACCGGGCTTGATCCATCGCCGAGGTCGAGCCGCTTGAGCGCCGCTTTGATGGCGGCCGACACCGCGGCGGGGTCGATGTCGTCGCCGAGCGGCAGGTCGGGCGCGATCACCGGCACGTTGCGCAGCGGCAGCGTGTCGAGCGGAGAGACGAAGATGGTCGAGCCGGACACCTGCATGGTGTATTGCGAGGCGCCGATGACGGTGGCGCGGATGCGCGCGTCGGGCCGCGCCAGCTGCAGCCCACCTGCCGTAACCCGCGCGCGCAACTCGCCGGCAAGCTCTGGCCCGAGGTCGCCGAAGGCTTTGGCCTCGCCGCCGTAGATATATTCCGACACGCCGCCCGAAAAACTGACATCGGCAATCGCGCCGCGATAGCGCAGCGGATCGAGCCGTAAGAGATCGGCGCCGCCGGCGCGCGGCGCATCGCCACGCATGGCTTCGAACAGCTTCTCGGCCATCAGGGCCGCGAGCGCGCGCGCCTGGTCATCGCTAAGGACGCCGCCCGGGGCGGGCGTGATGCCAAGCTCGGCGCCGAAGCGGCGGCCGGCCTCTTCGAGCCGCACGATGCGGCGTTGTTCGTCGAGTACGACGAGCCGCGCGCCGATATCGAGCGCGGTGACATCGGTTACCTTGCCGTCGGCGCAGACCGCGATTTTTGCGGTGCCGCCGCCGACATCGACATTCATCACCGGCGCGGCGTTGCGGATCGAGCGCGCCACCGCGCCGGAGCCATAGGCCGCCATCACCGATTCCAAGCTGTCGCCGGCCGATACCGCGACCATGCGGCCGGCCTGGCGCGCGAATAGTTCTCCTATCGCGCGCGCGTTCTTCCGCCGCACCGCGACGCCGGTCAGGATCAGCGCGCCGGTGTCGATCTCATCCGGGTCGACCTTGGCGTCCTTGTATTGCTTGTCGATAAAAGTGCCGAGCGCGTGGGCGTCGATCTCGTCCTCGGCGGCATAGGGCGTGAGCAGAATATCGGACTGATAAAAGCTCTCGCGCTCGGTGACGACGTAGCGGGCATCGAGCCGCTCCAGCACGATGCGCGAAAACACGAGATGCGAGGTCGACGAGCCGATATCGACACCGACCGAGAGTACGCACAATTCGTCCTCTTCGCCGAAGGTGCGCCCGGTATTGGAGAAGAAGATGCGGCCGTCTTGGGGTTCGTCGGTCATGCAGTGATTATTTCCAGAGAGTGGCACACACGAACGTCCGGTCGCTAACAGTGTACGGAAATGGCGGTTTGCTGATGCGAACTCCCTCGCCCCGGAGGGGAGAGGGTTGGGGTGAGGGGGCTCCGACCGAGAGGCCCGCGCCCCTCACCCCGGCCCTCTCCCCAATGGGGAGAGGGAGAAGTGCACTCATTCTTTCGGCAACAGCCCGCGGTAATCGCGCTCGTAATATTCCGGCCGCATGCGGTTCTCGGCGCCTTCGTGTTGCATACGTTCGGCATATTCCCGGCGCAGGAACGGATCCTCCATGTAATAGGGGATCGCGGTGCCGCCCTCGGGAATGTCCATGGCGGTGTAGTCGGTGTGCTTCTCGCCCGGCGGGCCGGGCTCGCGGCCGGGATTGTGCGGGCCGAACCAGGCGGTGAGGCGGAACGGCTCCTTCGAGGCGCCGAAATGCTGGTGATACCAGCGCGCCCCGCCGGGCGCCGCCGACACCATGCCGACCGGCTCGTAATCGACGCGCTTGACCTGATCCGACTTGCCGTCCTTCCACGGCGTCAGGCCCAATTGCTCCGACCAGGTGTAGGTGTAGCCCTTGCCTTTGATGCAGATCAGCACGGCGGCCGAAGTGTGGGCGTGCGCCTTGGAGTAATGGCCATTCTCGTGCTGGCCGATCCACAGATAGAACGTATTGCCGGTCATGAACGGCTCGACGCGGCGCCAGCCCGGCGAGCGGCGGTTGTCGAGCGGCAGATCGCAATTGACGATATCCGGGATGAAATTGGTGCGCCGCATGGCGAGCCCGCGCACCGGATCGGGCTCGATGTCGTCCTTGTATTTGTAGAAATCGTCGGCGCCGGAAAAGCGGTCGCGGAACTGATACGGGCAATCGAAGATCATCCCGGTATTGTTGATGAGGTTCATCAGGTTCGGCGCCGTGGTGCCGGCCAAGAGCAGCGCCGGCGCCGAGCTTGCATTGACGATGCGGTGCATGGCGTTGACGGGGATCGAGAACAGCGAGCCCTTCTGCCATTCGAACGCATGGCGCTTTTCTTCGCCGTCGAGCCAGACTTCGGTCGAGCCGCGGCCTTCGACGACCAGATAGATTTCCTCGTAGAGGTGCTTCTCGGGAAGAAGCGCGCCGGCGCCCGGCACTTCGACGACGTAGGAGCCCCATTTGCCTTCGGTGCCGTGGAGCTGGATATAGCTGCCGCGGCCGCCCAGCCGCGGCCATGGCGCAAGCGGCAGGTTCTGCACCTTGCTCACGCCGATGTCGCGATAGATCGGGATGTCGTCGGCTTCCATGAACAGGTCGTACGGCGTCTTCGGTCGTCCGAACTTGCCAAAGCCGGCGCGCTTGAAACCAGTCGGCTCGTGCCAGTGAACCTGGCCGGCGATCTCGTGCATGGGCCTCCTCCGGAAGCGACGGTCTGCGCCAAAGCCGCGGCAGGTCTGCGCTGGCGGCGTCGCGATCGATCGTTCGATTGCCTAGGCGTTTGCCCCATGTACAATGCGCCCCGATCGATTGCAATGCGGCGACGACGGCTGCAAGTTGTTGCGTCTGTTGGAGGTTTTAGGTGCCGGCGCGTGTCCTGTCGCTCGTTCTGCATGGCCAAGCCGGGCCGGTGCGGCGCAACGTCGAGGTCGACCGCCTGGTGGTCGCCGGCTGGACCGGCCGCGACCGGGCGGCGCTGGAAAAGCATATCGCGGAGCTCGAAGCGCTCGGCGTCAAGCGCCCGGCGAGCGTGCCGATCTTCTACCGCGCTTCAGTGGCGCGGCTCACCACCGACGACAGCATCGAGGCGCTCGGCGAAGCCTCCAGCGGCGAGGCGGAGTTCGTTCTTTTCCGCCACGGCGAGCGGCTGTGGGTTGGCGCCGGCTCCGATCATACCGACCGCGAGGTGGAGAAATACGGCGTCTCGGTATCCAAACAGATGTGCGACAAGCCGATTGCACCCGAATTCTGGGATTGCGAGGACATCGAGCCGCACTGGGACAAGCTCATCTTGCGCGCGCATATTGCCGAGAACGGCCGGCGCGTGCTCTATCAGGAAGGCCCCGTGACGGCGATGCTCGATCCCAAGGCACTGATCGAAAAATTCGGCGGCCAGGCAGGTCTAGACGAAGGCACGCTCATGTTCTGCGGCACGCTCGCCGCGCGCGGCGGCATCCGGCCGTCCGCGATTTTCGAATTCGAGCTGGAAGACCCAGTGCTCAATCGAAGGATTCGCCATCAATACCGGGTGCAGACTTTGCCGGTGCTCGGATGAAGGACATAGACACATGCCGATGAACAAGCCGCATCTTGAGTTTCACAAGGTCGATATGGATAAGGGCTGGGTGACGCCGCCCGGCTACCCTTCGGGCATCCAGCAGAAAATCCTGGCGAGCGATCTCGACGAGACGCGCAAGATGGGCAGCCGGACGCGGCTCTTGCGGTTTGCGCCGGGCGTCTACACTACCGCGCCGTTCGTGCACGATCATTGGGAAGAGGTTTATCTCGTTTCCGGCGATCTCGTCGTCGGCAACGACGACAAGGGCCGAGGCGGCGAGCCGTTCGCGGCGCCGACTTACGCCTGCCGCCCGCCCGGCGTCTATCATGGCCCGTTCAAGTCCGAGCGCGGCTGCATGCTCTATGAGATTCATTATTACGACGAGAGCGGGAAGTAGAGTTTGATGTCATCGTCTGCGGAGGCGGACGATCCAGTAATCGCAGTCCGATCCCGTAAGGCTAGGGACTACTGGATGCTCCGCCTTCGCGGAGCATGACAGCGCAGGAAAGAGGGAAGATGCCGGAATCGGAGCAGACAAAGCCCGCGCTGCGATCGTATCTCGCCGCGACGCAGGCCTTTACCGCCGGCGAAGAAACCCCGCGGCAATTCCTCGAGCGCTCGCTCGAATTGCTGGACTACTGGGAGCCGCAAATCGGCGCCTTCGTCACGACTGCCTTGCCGGCGGCGCGCGCCGCAGCGGATCGGTCGGGTGAGCGCTGGCGCGCCGGCAAGCCACGCTCCCCGATCGACGGCATGCCGGTCGGCATCAAGGACATCATCGAAACCGTCGATATGCCGACCGAGATGGGTTCGCCGCTGTTTAGCGGCTGGCGCTCGGAAAAGGACGCCGCCAACGTGCAGGCCTTGCGCGATGCCGGCGCGGTGATCGTCGGCAAGACCGTGACGACGGAGTTCGCCGCATCCGAGCCGCGCGGCACGCGCAATCCCTGGAACACCGCGCATACGCCCGGCGGCTCGTCGAGCGGCTCGGCGGCCGCGGTCGGCGCCGGCATCCTCAGCGCCGCGCTCGGCACCCAGGTGATCGGCTCGACCATCCGGCCGGCGAGCTTCTGCGGTTGCATCGGATTTAAGCCCAGCGTCAATGCGCTCAACCGCGAGGGCAGCCACGATTATCAAAGCCAGAGTTGCACCGGCATCCTCGGCGCGTCGCTGGCGGACACCTGGCAAGTGGCGCACGAAATCGTTGCCCGCGTCGGCGGTGATGCCGGCACGCCCGGCCTGCAAGGCCCGGATGCGCTGCCGCCGGCGCAAAAGCCGCGCCGCCTCGCCATGCTGGAAACCGCCGGATGGGACAGCGCCTCCGTCGCCGCCAAGCAGCAGCTCAACGAAGCGATCATGCGGCTGCGCGCGGCCGGCGTCGAAATCCGCACGCGGCAGAACGACGACAAGGTGGCCGCGCTGGAGACCGATCTTCTCAACGCCGCAGAACTGTCGCATCGCTGCAACGGCTGGGAGACACGCTGGTTCTTCCGCACCATGCGCGACCGCGACGCCGCGAAACTGAGCCGCAATGTCATGGACCGGGCGCGGAAGTACGAGGATCTGACGCTCGCCGACCATCGCGCCGATCTGAAGGAGCGGGCGAGAGTACGCGCGGTCCATGGCGAACTCGCAGCGAATTGCGATGCCTGCATCACGCTCGCCGCGCCGAGCAACGCGCCGGAGGGGCTTTCCTCCACCGGCAATCCGGAATTCGCGGTGCCGGCCTCGCTCCTTGGCGTCCCGGCGCTGTCGCTGCCCTTGTTCGAGGTCAACGGCATGCCGCTCGGCTTGCAGCTGATCGGCTATTTCGATCGCGATGCCGACGCCTTCGCCATCGCGTCGTGGCTTGTCTCTGCGCTGACCCCGGTGGCCTGAGCCACCTCTCACAATCAGGAAAGCAAAAACGCATGCGCACGATCGACGCCTTCAATCACTTTTTCCCCAAGCGTTATTACGACGCGCTCCTGGAAACGCCGGCCGGCGCCAAGGACATCGGCAAGCGCGTGCGCGGCATTCCGGCGTTGTCCGATGTCGATTTGCGGATTTCTATCGTCGAATCCTTTGCCGATTACACGCAGGTTCTCTCGCACGGCCTGCCGCCGATGGAGCGGCTGTGGGGTCCCGACAAATCTCCCGACATGGCGAAGATCGCCAACGACGGACTGGCCGAAGTGGTCGCCAAGCATCCGAGGCATTTCGTCGGCTGGTCGGCGCTGTTGCCGATGAACGCGCCGGAGGCCGCGGCGAAAGAGGCCGAGCGCGCGCTCGCAAACGGCGCCAATGCGGTGCAGCTCGGCACCAATGCCAATGGCGTGCCGCTCGATGCGCCGCAATTTTTGCCGATCTTTGAAGCGATCGCCAAATCCGGCAAGCCGATCCTGTTACACCCGGCGCGCACCCGCGACATGCCGGATTATCCGACCGAGAAATATTCCAAGTACGAGATCTGCAGCGTGCTCGGCTGGCCCTACGAAACCGGCGTGACGCTGGCGCGATTGATCTTCTCCGGCATCATGGACCGCTTTCCCGATCTCAAAGTCATCGCGCACCATCTCGGCGGCGTGGTGCCTTATCTCGAAGGCCGCGTCGGCCATTCCTTCGATCAGCTTGGCGTGCGCACTTCGGATGAAGACTATGGTGCGATCTTAAAGTCGCTGAAGAAGCGGCCGTTCGACTATTTCAAGGATTTCTACGGCGACACCGCGGTCGAAGGCGCGCGCGCGGCAACCGTCTGCGGACTCGATTTCTTCGGCGCCGATCATGTGCTGTTCGCGTCCGACTGCCCGTTCGACAAGGAGAAGGGGCCGGGCTACATCCGCGACACGCTCGAGGTGCTCAACTCGCTGCCGCTGTCGAATGCCGAGCGCGAGAAGGTTTACTTCGGCAATGCCGCGAAGCTGTTCGGGCTGGCGGCATAGTCTTATCGTCGGAAATCGAATGGTTCATGTCCGGTCGTCCACGATGCGCGTCTGCAGCGTGCCGATGCCGCTGATCTCGACTTCGAGCACGTCGCCGGGCTTCATCCACAATGGCGGCTTGCGGCCGTGGCCGACGCCTTCGGGCGTGCCGGTGGCGATGACGTCGCCCGGCGACAATGCAGTGAAGTCGGAGCAAAAGGCGATGATTTGCGGGATCGCGTAGATCAACTGATCGGTGGTGGCGTGCTGCACCTCTTTGCCGTTGAGCCGCGTGGTCAGCGTCAGCCGGCTCGGATCGGGAATTTCGTCGGTGGTGACGAGCCAGGGGCCGAGCGGACCGGTGCCGGGAAAATTCTTGCCCGAGGTGACCGAGAATTTCTGGTAGTCGCGCACGCTGCCGTCGACGAAGCAGGTATAGCCGGCGACGTGGTCGAGTGCTTGCTCGGGTTTGATATGCCGGCCGGCCTTGCCGATGACCAGCGCCAGCTCGCCCTCGTAATCGAAATTATCGGACACCGCGGGCCGGATCATCTCGCCGCCGTGGCCGAGGAGCGTATCGGCAAAGCGGATGAACATGCTCGGCTGCTTCGGCAATTCACGCCCGACTTCGGCGGCGTGCGCCCGGTAATTGACGCCGGCGCAGAGAATCTTATTCGGCTTGGGAACGAGCGGCAGGAATTTGATGTCGCCGAGCTTGTGGTCGGGCTTGTCCTTCTGCGCCGCCTGACGCATCGCGTCCATCGCGCCGGCCGCAAGCGCCGCGCGCAGATCGGGCTGACCGATCTTGTCATTCAGCGTGATGACGCCATCGCCGCTCACCGCGCCGAAGCATTCCTTGCCGCCGGCGACAAAACTCAAAAGCCTCATTGAATCGCTCCCCCGCGCATCCGCTCGCCGCGCGTCTGTTTTGCGTTGCGGCGGCAGTGTAATGTCGGCGTAATCGACCGCAAGACGAACGGGGAGGGCAATGACCGATCAGTTGCGCGAAACGCTTGCCGACGCCGGCCGGGTGCTGGCGATGGAAGGCCACGGCGATTACGTTGCCGGCCATATCTCGGTGCGGCTGTCCGGCGATCCCGGACGCTTCCTGATGAAGCCAGCCGGCATCGGCATCGAGGAGATGCGGCCGGACAACATCATCACCGTCGACATCGAAGGCGACAAAGTGGCCGGCACGATGCCGCGTCACAACGAAGTCTATATCCATTCCGAGGTGCTGCGCGCGCGCCGCGACGTGCAATGCGTCATCCACAGCCACCCGATTCACGCGGTGGCCTTCTCCTCGCTCGGCAAGGAATTCGTCGCCGTCGGCAATGACGGCGGCTATTTCGCCAACGGCCGCTTGCCGATCTTTTCCGAGACCACCGATCTCATCATCAGCCAGGAGCGGGGCCGGGCGGTGGCGCGCTGCCTTGGCGAGCATGCGGCCTTGATCCTGCGCAATCACGGCATCGTCGCCACCGGCGGCACCATCGAGGAAGCGGTTTGGACCGCGATCAAGCTGGAAAAAGCCTGCCGCGTGCAATTATTGGCCGAATCGGCCGGCGGCCCGAAGCTCGTCGCCGAAGGCGCTGACATGGAGAAGAAACGCAGTCGCGGCGATCGCCCGGATCTGCACAAGAATGCCTTCGGCTATCTGATGCGCAAGTGGCGCTGCCTCTGCTGCGGCGAGATCGTGCCGGCGCCGCATGTCAGCGCATTCGAGAACAAGGATCAGCGCTGAGCGAAGCTGTTTGCGGCCGCGTCGGGACACGGCCGCCGTTGCGATTTTCGCTCAGAACTTGATCATGTCGGATTTGGTCAGCGTGACCATGCTCGACACCAGCGGCGCATGTGCGAAGTTGTAGACGACGTATTGCTCGATGTATTCGTTCTCGGCGGACGAGCCGTCGATCGGATCGATCACCTTGAAGCCGAGAAACGCCGCCTCGCTCGCGGTGTAGAGCACCGCGCCATTGGCGTTCACGCCGGTGACGATGACCGTTGTAATGCCCTTGTCCTTCAGGATCTTCTCGAGGTCGGTGTTCTGGAACTTGTTGGCGTGCGAGTTGACGACCGGCTCGCCGGGCAGCGGCGCGACATTGGCCCAGATGTCCTTGGCCGTCATCGGCCCCGCGGTGCTGAAAACCACCATGACGTGATTGGCTCGCGCCTCCGCCAGAAGCTTCTTCATCGCCGGCAGCGACGCGACACAGCGTGGTTTTTTCTGCGGATCGCAGATCTGGTGCACGAAATCGAGCATCAACAGCGCCGTCGTTTTGGTGTCGACGGTGACGGGCTTCAACTCCGGCGGCGGCGGCGCCTTGATGTTGGCCCAGTCGGTAATGACGTCGTTGGCGCCGGCGGCAAATGCGCTGCCGGCGATCGCCGCCGTTGCGATGGCGATAACGGCGACGATCGCTGATCGAGTGAGCTTCATGCCTGTCCTCTCATTATTTGCCGGCGAGCGCTGGCGCGAATTTGATCATGTCGATCGAGGTGAGCGCGATGTGATCGGCGATCACCGGCGCGTGGCTCAGGTGCCATACCGAATACTGCTCGTAATAGGTATCCTGCGCCGACAATCCATCGACCGGAACGATGACGTTGAAACCCCGCTGCGCCGCCTCGCTCGATGTGGTCAGCACGGCGCCCTGGGCGGCGACGCCGACCGAGATGACGGTCTCGATGCCTTTGTCCTTGAGGACTTTTTCCAGATCGGTGCGGAGAAACTTGTCAAGGAAAGACTGCATGTAGGGCTCGGTGCCCTTCGCCGCGACTTCCGGCACCACTGCGCTGATCGGCACTTTTGGCACGCCGGTATAGACCACCAGCATGTCGTGCGCCCGCGCCTCGTCGAGCAGCTTCTTGACCGCCGGCAGCGTGGCAAGACAGCGCGGATAGCGCTGTTGGTTGCAGATCGGCTTGATGAAATCGAGCATCAACAGTGCGGTGGTCTTCGGGTCGACCGTGACCGACCTGAGCGGCGGCGCCGGCGGCGCTTTTACGCTTGCCCACTCATCGATGATCGAGGCGTGGCTCGATGCCCCGAAGCCTACAACCGCCAGCATTGCGCATGCCAGCATCCATTTGGCGCCCTTCATGACCCTCTCCCCTTTGCCCCGCTCTTGATCGGCGGCGCAGCTATCGGGTCTCCGCTATCAAACCCTAAGACCCCGCCGGTATTCCAGACCATTCCAGCAGTCGATGCAATTCCCCAAGTTGCCGCGGCACAACCGTACCGCCCTGCGAGGCCGCCAGGGAGGTTGTCATCGATGTCGTCATGGACGAAAACCGCGGCGCGGGCCAATATTCCGGCGGCATGGGCGCGGCGGAATCAACCGCCGGCATGAGGAGGCGGAAATGGACATCAGGGTCGGCAAAAAGGCGATCGCCGAAGCGTCGGAGAAGCTCAAGAACTGGGGGCGCTGGGGCAAGGACGATCATATCGGCACGCTCAACCAGGTGCAGCCGGAGGATATCGTCAAGGCTGCGAGCCTCATCCGCAGCGGCAAGGTTTTCGCGCTCGGTATTCCGCTCGACCGCAACGGCCCGCAAACCGGCCTGTTCGGCGGCCGCTTCAACCCGATCCATCAGATGCTGGCGACCGGTACCGACGCGATCGCCGGCCAGCAGGACTGGAACAAGATCCGCTATGCCGACGATACCCTGATGCTGTGCGTGCAGGGCGCCACCCATTGGGATGCGCTCGGCCACGTGTTCTACGAGGACAAGGCCTATAACGGCCACGACGCCAAGCTGATCGATTCCAAGGGGCTGAGCGTGCTCGGCATCGAGCACTCCAAGAACAAGATGGTCGGGCGCGGCGTGCTGCTCGATATCGCGCGCTTTCGCGGCGTGCCGTGGCTGAAGGACGGCGAAAGCATTGCCAACGACGAGCTCGACAAATGCGCCAAGGAGCAGAACGTGTCGATCGGCCGCGGCGACTTCGTCCTCGTCCGCACCGGCCAGATGGAACGCTGCATGGCCGAGAAGGAATGGGGCGGCTATGCCGGCGGCGACGCGCCGGGCGTCAAATTCGAGAACTGCTACTGGTGCCAGGAGAAGGAGATCGCCGCGATCTGCACCGATACCTGGGGCGTCGAGGTGCGGCCGAACGAGACCACGGAAGCAAACCAGCCGTGGCACTGGGTGGTGATCCCGGCCATGGGATTGTGCATGGGCGAGATCTTCTATCTCAAGGAGCTTGCCGAAGATTGCGACGAGGACGGCATCTACGAGTTCTTCTTCTGCGGCCCGCCGTTGATCATTTCCGGTGGCACCGGCTCGCCGATCAATCCGCAGGCGATCAAGTGATCGCGTCTTGCAATGTGTATCAAATTTGATACATAGACGATTGTGAAAAGGCTTCCTGCGGCGGTCTTCGCATTGCCCTCGGGCCGCGAGCCAGTTCGCGATTGGCTCAAGAGTCTTCACCCCGCTGATCGGAAGACGATCGGCGAGGATATCAAGGACGTAGAGTTCTCATGGCCTATTGGTATGCCCTTGTGCCGCCATCTTGGCGGCGGGCTGTGGGAAGTTCGCAGTGAGCTGCCGCCCGGCCGCATCGCCCGCGTCATGTTCTGCGTTCGAGACGGCAAGATGGTGCTGCTGCACGGCTTTATGAAGAAGACGCAGAAGACGCCGGCAAGCGATCGCGACATCGCGATCAAGAGAATGAGGTCACTCGCATGACGAAGAAACGCAAGGCTCGGATCGGGTTGTCCTTTGATGACTTTTTAAAGCAAGAAGGCATCTACGAAGAAGTCACCGCTCGGGCAATCAAACGCGTCATCGCCCGCCAGCTCGATGCGTTGATGCAAAACGAAGGTTTGACCAAGTCCGAATTGGCGCGCCGAATGGATACCAGCCGTGCCCAGCTTGATCGGCTCTTGGACCCGGAAAACGAATCCGTAACCCTCGGCACCTTGGCTCGGGCTGCGCAGGCTGTCGGGCGTCAGTTGCGCTTCGAGTTGGTTTGATGAAAGGATGTAACCATGCCCCGCTATCTCAAGCGCGGAATGGACGCGAGCGCGATCAAGGCGGCCGACGCCAAGGTGCGCGAGACGGTCGAGCAAATCCTTGCCGACGTCGACGCGCGCAAGGACGTCGCGGTGCGCGAGCTGTCGCAAAAATTCGACAACTGGTCGCCGGCCTCGTTCAAGTTGGCGCCCGCCGAAATCGAGCGCGCCATCGGCCAGGTCAAGCAGCGCGATCTCGACGACATCAAATTCGCGCAAGCCCAGGTGCGCAATTTCGCCCAGAAACAGAAGGATACGCTGCGCGACCTTGACGTCGAGACGCTGCCCGGCGTGGTGCTCGGCCACCGCCACATTCCGGTCAACTCGATCGGCTGCTACGTGCCGGGCGGTCGCTATCCGATGGTGGCGTCGGCGCATATGTCGATCGTCACCGCGCGCGTCGCCGGCGTGAGGCACATCATCGCCTGCGCGCCGCCGTTCCACGGCGGGCCGCATCCGGCGATCGTGGCGGCGATGCATTTCGGCGGCGCCGACGAGATTTTCGTGCTCGGCGGCGTGCAGGCGGTCGCGGCGATGGCGCTTGGCACCGAGACCATCGCAGCGGTCGACATGATCGTCGGGCCGGGCAATGCCTATGTCGCCGAGGCCAAGCGGCAACTGTTCGGTCGCGTCGGCATCGATCTCCTCGCCGGGCCGACCGAGACGCTGATCATTGCGGATGACAGCGTGGACGGTGAAATCTGCGCCACCGATCTCCTCGGCCAGGCCGAGCACGGCCCGACCTCGCCGGCGATCCTGCTGACCACTTCCGAGAAGCTCGCGCGCGACACCATGCGCGAGGTCGAGCGGCTCCTGAA
Source organism: uncultured Alphaproteobacteria bacterium (assembly GCA_963791925.1). GTDB lineage: Bacteria > Pseudomonadota > Alphaproteobacteria > Rhizobiales > Xanthobacteraceae > BOG-931. Next base: position 494,125 of record CAWBUA010000002.1, read on the forward strand.
AATCCTGCCCACTGCGGAGATCGCCGGCAAAGCCTGGGCCGACCTCGGCGAAGTCATCGTCTGCGACGACGAGGCCGAGATGGTGTGCGAAGCCGACCGCATCGCCTCCGAGCACGTGCAGGTGATGACGCGCGATCCGGATTATTTCCTCAACAATATGAAGAACTACGGCTCGCTGTTTCTCGGTCCGCGCACCAATGTCGCCTATGGCGACAAGGTGATCGGCACCAATCACACGCTGCCGACCAAGAAGGCGGCGCGCTATACCGGCGGGTTGTGGGTCGGCAAGTTCCTCAAAACCTGCACCTATCAGAAAGTGCTCACCGATGAGGCGAGCGCCGCGATCGGCGAGGTCTGCTCGCGGCTGTGCATGCTTGAAGGCTTCGTGGCGCACGCGGAACAGGCCAATGTGCGCGTGCGCCGCTACGGCGGCCGCAACGTGCCCTATGGGGAGGCGACGGAGTGAGTTCTTTTCACCTCCCCCTGCAGGGGGAGGTCGCGAGCGAAGCGAAGCGGGTGGGGGCAAGTGCGATCCTCGCCGTTGTCACCCCACCCCGGCGGCTACGCCGCCGACCCTCCCCCTCCAGGGGAGGGTGAAAAGGAGCAGTTCGTAAGAGCGTGACCTCACCCGATCTCGCCAAAACTCCTTCTTTCCGTCTCGATGGCCGGCGCGCGCTGGTCACCGGCGGCGGGCGCGGTATTGGGCTCACCGCGGCCTCGGCGCTGGCAGCGGCCGGCGCGCATGTGACGCTGGCGGCGCGCACCAAGAGTGAGATCGAGGAAGCGGCCGCGGCGATCCGCGCGCGCGGCGAACAGGCCGAAGCGCTGGTGCTGGATGTTACGGATGTCGAAACCGTGCGGCGCGCCATAGCAGCCGCGGCGCCGTTTCAGATTCTGATCAACAATGCCGGCATGAATCGTCCGGCGCTGCTGCCTGACGTCAAGATCGAGGATTTCGATGCGATCTTTTCGCTAAACGTTCGCGCCGCGTTCTTCATGGCGCAAGCGGTGGCGTTGCGGTTGATCGAGGCCAAGCTTCCGGGTTCGATCGTCAATATCTCCTCGCAGATGGGCCACGTCGGCGCCGCGCGCCGCACCGTCTATTGCGCCTCCAAGCACGCGATGGAGGGTTTCACCAAGGCGATGGCAATAGAGCTGGCGCCGCACAACATCCGGGTCAACTCGCTCGGCCCGACGTTTCTGGAGACGCCGATGACAAAACCGTTCTTCGCGAACAAGGCCTTCCGCGACGAGGTTCTATCGAAGATAAAGCTCGGCCGGCTCGGTCAGCTTGAAGAACTCACCGGCGCCATCGTCTTTCTCGCCTCCGACGCGTCGTCGCTGATGACCGGCTCGGCGCTGGTGCTTGACGGCGGCTGGACCGCGGAGTGAGCGCGATGGACGACGCCGAATTGCGCCGCCAAATCGTCGGCACCTGGAAGCTGGTTTCGGTCGACTACGAGGATCCGACGACCAAGGCGCGCGTGCCGGTCTACGGCGAGCATCCCAAGGGTATCCAGATCGCGACGCCGCAAGGCCGCTGGCTCGCGCTGATGACGGCGGATGGCCGCGCCGTTCCGCAGAGCGACGCGGATCGCGCCCAGGCGCTCAAGACCATGATCGCCTATACCGGCCGCTATCGCATCGAAAACGGCCAGGTCATCACCAAAGTCGAAGCGGCGTGGAACGAGGCCTGGGTCGGCGGCGAGCAGGTGCGCAACATCCGCTTCGATGGCGACAGACTCTATATCGAGAGTCCGCCGATGCCGCATCCGAATATCGACGGCAAGACGGTGCGGGTGATCGTGGTGTGGGGGCGGGAGGAATGACGTCTTGCTCCTTTCGCACGGCTGTCGCTATTCGCGGCCATCGTCCTCGCCTATGATGCTTGCTGCGCGGGCGGAGCTCCGGCTCGCCGCCACGGGAGGAGATCGCGATGCATCTTTCGAACCAGAGCCTTCTTGTCATCATTGTGGTCGGCATCGTCGCCGGGTGGCTGGCGGGGCGCGTCATGGAAGGCGGCGGCTTCGGCCTGATCGGCGACCTGATCGTCGGCTTGGTCGGCGCATTCATCGGCGACTGGCTGTTGCCGCAGCTTGGCATCCATCTCGGCACCGGCATCGTCGCGCTGATTATCAACGCCTTTATCGGCGCGGTGGTGCTGCTCTTTCTGCTGCGCCTCGTCGGCGGCCGCAGGTGGGGTCTCCGCCGACGCTGGTAGCCGTCAGGCGCTGATCGGATAGATCGCCTTCTCGCCGGACAGCACCCGCGCGACGTCGCTGGCGCATTTGGTCTGCAATTCCTCGAGCGCCTCGACCGAATAGAACGCGGTATGCGGCGTGAGGATCACGTTGTCGCGGCCGAGCAGCGGGGAATCCTTGGGCAGCGGCTCGGTGGTCACCACGTCAAGTGCGGCGCCGCCGAGCTTTCCGGAATCGAGCGCGGCGACAAGCGCGGCCTCGTCGACTAGAGGACCGCGCGCGGTATTGATCAGATACGCGCCCTTTTTCATCTTGGCGAAGGTCTTGGCGTTCATCAGCCCGCGCGTCGCCGGCTGCAGCGGCGCGTGCACCGAGATGAAATCGGAGCGGGCCAATAAATCATCGAAGCTGGCGCTTTCGACACCGGTTGCAGCCAGCGCATCGGCGTTCACGTAGGGATCGTAAGTAAGAACCTTCAGCCCGAACGCCTTGGCCTTGGGCGCCAGCGCGCGCGGAATATTGCCGAAGCCGACAAGGCCGAGCACCTGGCCCTCGATGCGGTGCAGCGGCACGATTGGCGGCACTTCCCATCGGCCGGACTGCACCAGCTTATCGGCAAAGGTCACCTTGCGGGCGAGCGCCAAGAGCAGCGCCATGGCGTGATCGGAGACTTCGCGCAGGCAGTAATCCGGCACGTAATTGACGGCGATGCCGAACTCCTTGGCCGCCGGCAAGTCGATGTTGTCGACGCCGAGGCCGAAGCGGCCGATCGCCTTGCATTTCTTCAGTTCGCTTAACAGCTGCCGCGGCAGCTTGGCATAAGTCACGAGCACGGCATCGGCATCGCGCGCTACAGCCAGGATGTCGTCGGCCGAGGGGCTGTTGGCCATGCGGTATTCGGGATCAAGCCGCGCCAGCGCCGCCTTGGCGGGGTCGAGCGACGGGAACGGGCTGTCGGTGACGGCGATCAGGGTGCGGGGCATGGACGCTTCTCTAAAATGTCATCGTCCGCGCAGGCGGACGATCCAGTAATCGCAAATGTCGGAAGAACATTATCAAGTCCCGCGAATACTGGATGCTCCGCCTTCGCGGAGCATGACGAGGATTATAACGCAAACACTTGCGGATTGACGCAGTTCGGCAATTTATGGCCGCCGAGGAACGCCAAGATATTGTCGACCACGATATTGGCCATGGCCAGGCGCACTTCGGGCGTGGCGCTGCCGAGATGCGGGGTGAGCACCACGTTCGGCATTTTGACGAGCGCCTTGTCGACCTTGGGTTCGTGCTCGAACACGTCGAGCCCGGCGCCGGCGATCTCTCTTTTCTGCAGCGCGCGCACCAAGGCGGCCTCGTCGACGATCGGCGCCGCGCGCGGTGTTGATGAGGAAGGCGGTCTTCTTCATCAGGCGCAATTCGCGGGCGCCGATCTGGTACCGGGTTTCCTTGTTCAGCGGCGAGTGCAGCGAGACGAAATCGGATTCGCGTAACAGCTCGTCGAACGGCACATAGACGATGCCGGCCTCGCGCTCCTCATGCTCCGGCTTCCGCCGCGGCGTCCAGTAAAGAACGCGCATCGAGAAGCCGAGCGCGCGCTTCGCCACCGCCTTGCCGATCAGGCCGCCGCCGCCGATCAAGCCGAGCGTCTTGCCCCAAACGAACGAGCCCATCAAATGCGCCGACTGGCTGCCGGGAAATTTTCCGGCGCGCACCATGCGGTCGCCTTCGATCATGCGCCGCGCCGCCGCCAGCATCAGGCCGAAGGTGAGATCGGCGGTGGCTTCGGTGGTGATCGGCGCCGTCACGGTGACCGGAATGCGCCGCGCGGTAGCCGCTTCGACGTCGATGTTGGAGGGCGTGATCGATTGCGCCGCGATCAGCCGCAGGTTCGGATTGGCCATGATGACGTCGCGGTCGATCTTGTCGTGCAACAGGCAAAACAGGATGTCGGCTTTGCGTACCGCGGCGATCAACGTGCGCTTGGGGATGATGCGGCTCGAATCGGCAAACAAGCGTCACCCGCGCCGCCGCGCGCAGACGCTTGAGCGCTTCGTCAGCCACCGGCTGCGTGACAAAAACCCGGGGATGAGCGGAATTTTTGGTCATCATGCGATCCACCGCACCACGCCGGCGACGCCATCGACCGCGACCTGCGCGCCGTCGGGAATGCGCCGCGTCGCGTCGAGCACGCCGAGCACCATCGGAATGCCGCGCTCGCGGGCAAGCGAAGCCAGATGCGAGGTCGAGCCGCCAAGCTCGGCGACGACGCCGCCGACCCGCGGCAAAATGTGGCTCAAGGCCGGACCGGCGACGCGGGTCACCAGAATATCGCCGGGCGCGACACGGGAAAGCTCGCATTCGCAATTGACCACCACGGCGCGGCCGCTGCCCCAGCCGATGCCGGCGGGATGGCCGTTCAATCCGGGGTGCTTAAGCCAGATCTCGTCCGGCACTTGCGCCGGCGCGACATTGAGCGGCCGCGCCTGCAGGAGCTTGAAGCCCTCACCGTCCAGCGCCCATTCAATCTCGACCGCCATCCCGAGCACGTCTTCGCATTTGCGCATCAGGCGTCCGAGCGTCGTGGCCTGGCCGGCTTCGAGGCAGGGCGCGCTCACCAGAGCCTCCGGCACCTTTTGCGCCGCCGTGCCGGCGCCGTGCAGGCAGGCTTCGCGGTGATGCTTGCGGCCGGCCTCGTTCGAGCGCACGAAACCGTGGCGGCTAAGCACGATGCGGTCCGGCACCACTTCGCCCTGCGCGATGGCCGAGCCCAGTCCCCACGTCGCGGAAATCAGCATCTGGCCGTCGGCGGTCTCGCTCAAGCCGCCGCCCGATGCGCGCGCGGCAACAAGCGGCTGCACAAGGACTGCCATCGCGGTGTCGGCCGGATTTTGCCCGCACTGCGCCATCGACCGCCGCGCCGTCGTGGTCCACAGCGCCGCCCAGCAGGCCCGCAGGCAGGTGAGGAATTCGGCGTCGTCGTTGAGGCCGAGAAAGCTTTCGAACTGGCCGGCGAAGTTCGAATTCGGGCGGTCCTCGATCAGCGACGAGGAGCGCACCGCCGCCGGCTTGTCGACTTCCCACCACGCGGCGAGCACATCGGCCAGCACGTCGGGCGCGAGATCGCTTTGATAGAGCTTCAGCCGGATCTCGACCGCCAGCCGCCGTTGCGTCGGTTGATCGGCTTCCGCATAGGCGCCGATCATCTCGCCGAGTCCGAGATGCTGAACCTGGCGATGATAGGCATCGGCGGCGATGCAAAAGCCGCCCGGCGTCGGCAGGCCGGCTTTTGCCAGCGCCGCAAGGTTCGACGCCTTCGGCCCGACGCGCTCGGGATTTGTCGCGGCGGGGTCGGCGAGGGGGAGGATGAAACGCATCTACGGTTCTCGTTCGGCCGGGCCGTTGCGCATTCCCTCTCCCCGCGTGCGGGGAGAGGGTAGGGTGAGGGGGCCTATCCGCTGGGCGGCAAAATTGCGGCGCTCAGAATCGCGGAGAGGCCCCCTCACCCTCGTTCGCTACGCTCACTCGACCTCTCCCCGCACGCGGGGAGAGGTGAAATTATCTGACGTGATCGCCGTAGCCGGGCAACGGATCGACCACGGTGATCTGCTTGACCGGGAAGTTCGACACGATCTCGATGCCGTCCTTCTTCACGATCAGCATTTCCTCGATGCGGACGCCGTAATGGAAGCGCTTGCCGTGCTGCGTCTCTAGCGCAAAGGTCATGCCTTCCTGGATTTCGATCGGATGGTCGAGCGACCAGATGCGCGAGATCACCGGCGGATCGTATTGCGCGAGGCCGAGACCGTGGCCCCACAGATTCGCGGCGGCCTGGTCCTCGTCCTCGTAGCCCCAGGTTTCCATCGCCGACGGCCATTTCATCGCGATGTCGCGCGTGCTGGCGCCGACCTTCACCGCGCCGATCGAATCGTACAACCATTTCAGCGCGGTCTGGTAGGTGTCCTTCTGCTCCTGGCTTGGCTCCTTGCCGACGCAATAAGTGCGGTAATAGCAGGACTTGTAGCCGTTCCAGGTCAGCGCCGCCAAATCCATGAACACGATGTCGCCGGGCTGGATGATGCGGTCGGAGAAATTGCGCCAGTTCGGCCAGGTATTCGGGCCCGACGAGACGATGACGTCCTCGACGTCTTCCATGCCGGGGATGTTGTAGAGGTACTGCATCAGATGCGCGGTCACCTGGTTCTCGGTGATGCCGGGGCGCAGGAACTTCATGCACTCCCAGTGCGTGGCATCGCCGATGGCGCCGACGATGCGGAAGCATTCCTGCTCATCTTCATTTTTGACCGCGCGCGCGTCCATCATCGCGCTCATGCCGTCGGTCCATTCGACGTTATTGTCCTTGAAGATGTTGATCATGTTGATGTCGATGAAGTCGACGCCGAGCTTTTGTCCGGCGACGCCGTGCTCGCGCATCGCTTCTTTCGCCGCCTTGACGAATTTGGTCACCTGCTGGGTCGAAGCCGGACCCGCCGCGCCTTTGATCCAGGCGAAGGAATGACGCACGTTCTCCTTCGGAATCCACGGCGAATGCCGCTCGATCTGGAAGCCGAGGTCGCCCTGCTCGAACAGGATCGGCGCGCCGTCGCCGCACAGCATGGCGTAACGCAAGCCCGGTTTGAGCCGGTTCCAGCCCGGCGTCAGCGTGCCGGTGAGATAGCGGACGTTCTCGTCATACATGCAAAGCAGCGCGCCGAGCCCGTGCTTCTTCATCATCGCGCGCGCCCGCTCGGTGCGGTATTTGCGTAAGCGGTCCCAATTGACGCGCTGCTGCCAATCCAATCCGGCAATGCCGAAATTCGCTCCCATCAGGCTCTCCCACTCCTCGGATTTCGTGACGGTAACCCCTGCCCACCTAGTGTCCGAAAAATGCAAGCCTTGCAAGCCGTTGACGACGCAGCCGGGCATTTTGGGCAACGGCCTGATGTCGCGGGATTATTTCGGGTATTTGTCGGATGGCGACGGGAGAATCGCAGCGTGCGGCCTTGCGCGGGAGCCGGGCGGTGCGCGGGCGGCCGTGCGATAGGGCTAAGCAAAGATGGAAAGCGTGGGTGGCTCCTGATATATTTTAGGCATGAGCCAATCCGTCGTATGCCGCGATCCCGAAATCATGGGTGGAATACCTGTGTTTTCTGGGACACGCGTGCCGGTACAGACATTGATCGAATATCTTGAGGCCGGAGATTCGATCGACGAGTTTCTGCGGGGATTTCCATCGGTGACACGTCAGCAAGTCATAGCCTTCTTGGAAGAGGCGAAGGATAAGTTCCTTGAACCAGCTTCGTGAAAATCTTGCTGGACGAGTGTATCGATTGGCGGCTTTCGCGCGCACTCGTTGGTCATGAAATCAAGACGGCGCGACAGATGGGCTGGCGGGCGATCAAGAACGGCGATCTACTCGCTTTAGCTGCTCAACATTTCGAAGTATTCGTCACCGTTGATCAGAATCTGCCTGCGCAGCAAAATATCCGTACCTTGCCGGTTGCGGTCGTCGTTGTTCGGGCACGTACCAATCGAATAAATGATCTGCTTCCGGTCGTACCTAATCTGCTGAAGGCTATCGAATTCGCGAGACCTGGCGCCGCGACGATTGTCGCCGCCTAGATTACGGTTACATTTCCATCCGCCGCAGCCGCGTTTCGACCTGCCGGATCTGATGCTCGATAACTTCGACGAAATCCGCAAATTCATGGATGGCGTCGGCGATCGCATTCAATTTCTCGACGGCGTCGCTTTCCGTTCTGGCGCGGCGGGCGCATTCCTGGACCTTGGCTCGTGACGACATGATCGAACATCCAACGGGCGGCGCATTCATGACGGATGGCCGCCATTGAAGCGCGCAAAGATTGAAACTTTCGTGCCGCGCTTAAGCCGGATCGATAGGTAGCTTTGCGGATAGGTTTGCCGCCCCCACCGCGCCGGCAACGGCGAAAGTCACATCTTGAACTTCACGATTTTCTGCCGCTGCTCACCGAGGCCGTCGATGCCGAGCGTGACCACGTCGCCGGCTTTCAAGAATTTCGGCTCGGGCTTCATGCCGAGGCCCACGCCGGGCGGCGTGCCGGTGATGATGACGTCGCCGGGCTCCATGACGAAATATTGCGAGCAGGCCCAGACGATATGCCGGCAGTCGAAGATCATGGTCTTGGTGTTGCCGCGCTGGCGCCTCTCGCCGTTGACGTCGAGCCACATTTCGAGGTTTTGCGGGTCTTTGAGTTCGTCTTTGGTGACGAGCCAGGGCCCGAGCGGACCGAAGGTTTCGCAGCCCTTGCCCTTGGTCCACTGCCCGGCGCGCTCGATCTGGAAGACGCGCTCCGAAACGTCGTTGGCGAGGCAATAGCCGGCGACGACGTCGAGCGCATTGTTCTTGGCGAGATAGCGGGCGCGCTGGCCAATGACGATGCCGAGCTCGACTTCCCAGTCGAGCTTGGTCGAATCTTTGGGGATCATGGTGTCGTCATTCGGCCCGCAGATGCACGACGGCGCCTTGTTGAAGATGATGGGCTCCTTCGGGATCTGCATGCCGGCTTCGGCGGCGTGGTCGGAGTAATTCAACCCGATGGCTATGAAATTGCCAACGCCGCCGACGCAAGGCCCGATGCGCGGATTGCCGCGCACCGGCGGCAGCTTTTCCGGCTTGAGCTTGCGCAGCTTGTTCAAGCTCGCCGGCGACAGCGCCGCGCCCGAGATATCGGGGGTGACTTTCGACAGGTCGCGGATGCGGCCCTCTTTATCGAGCATGCCGGGCTTTTCGCGGCCGGGTGCGCCGTAGCGAACGAGTTTCATAAATTTCTCCTTGGGATCGGTGTTTTCGGGTTTTTTTTAAAACGCGCCGGGGAATCTTCCGCCATCGATCAGAATATTCTGTCCGGTGATATAGCCAGCCTGCGCCGAGCACAGGAATGCGCAAGTTGCGCCAAACTCGTCGGGCGTGCCGAGCCGCCGTGCCGGAACCGATTCGACGTTCAGCGCCAGCGCCTCGTCGTAGCTCGTGCGTTTTTTCTTCGCGGTCGACGCCACGTTCGATCGGAAGCGGTCGGTATCGAAGATTCCCGGCAGCATGAAATTGATGGTGACGTTGGACGCGGCGACGGAACGCGCGACGCCGGCGAGAAAGGCGGTGAGGCCGGCGCGCGCGCCGGACGACAAATCGAGACCGAACAGCGGCATTTTGACCGAGCCCGAGGTGATATTGACGATGCGGCCGAATTTCTTCGCCATCATCGGGTCGATGGCCTTCTGCACGAGTTCGACCGCTACAACCATGTTGGCAATGACGCCGTCGAGCATTTTCTGGCGGTCGAGATCGCGGAAGTCGCGAAACGGCGGACCGGCATTGTTGTTCACCAGGATATCGGGCTCGGGGCAGGCGGCGAATAAAGCCTTCTGGCCTTGCGGCGAGGCGACATCGGCGGCCACCGCGGTGATCTTGGCGCCCGTCGCCTTGCGCAGCTCCTCGGCCGTCGCGGCGAGGCGGTCGTTGTCGAGGCCGTTGATCACCACCTCGCAGCCGGCTTCGGCAAGGCGATGGGCGCAGGCGCGGCCGAGCCCGCGGCTTGAAGCGCAAACGATTGCCTTGCGGCCGGCTATTCCCAGGTCCATCCCTAGTGCCCCTTTTTGCGGCTGTTATCGCGCGCCTCTCTTCTCGTAACTGGACGTGCTTGAGTCAACGGCTAAGTCCGCCACCGGTTATCTGGCAATGCCTTTCCTCCCCGACGCGTCGGCCGCCGAACTCGCGATCATCATCGCTTTGGCGGCCTTTTCGGCCGTCACCGGCGGAGTCGCGGGCTATGGCACCGGCGCACTGATGCCGCTCATCCTGGTGCCGATGGTCGGCGCCGCTCCGGTGGTGCCGATCATCGCCATTTCGGCGATGTTCACCAATTCGGCGCGGGTGCTGGCGTTCCGCGGCCTGTTCGATCCGCGCCGCGCTCTGATCGCGATTGTCTGCGCGCTGCCGACCTGCGTGATCGGCGCCTGGCTCTATACGCTGCTTTCCGGCCGCGGCGCCGCCCTGGTGATCGGCACGAGCCTGATCGCGACCGTGCCGCTGCGGCGGCTGCTTAAACGGCGCGGCCATCGGCTCGGCGAAAAGGGCTATGCTGCCGCGGCGGCCGGCTGGGGCATTGTGGTCGGCGGCTCGACCGGCGCCGGCGTGATCCTGCTGTCGCTTTTGATGGCGAGCGGGCTGGAAGGCGCTGCCGTCATCGCCACCGACGCGGCCATTTCGATCGCCATGGGTGTCGTCAAGATTTCGGTGTTCGGGGCCGCCGGCGTGCTGACCCCGAAGGTGCTGGTGATCGCGCTCTTGATCAGCGCCGTCGCCTTTCCCTGCACGTTTCTGGCAAAGCTCATCGTCGCGCGGATGCCGGTCCACGTCCATGCCGCCATTCTCGACGCCGTGGTGATCGTCGGCGGCACGGTCATGATTTCGAGCGCGTTCCGCTAGGGCGATGCGCAATGCGAACGGCCGGCGCCGGAATTTGGCAGCGCCAGCGCCGGGCGGTCGCGATCGTTGGCGATCAGCGTTTCTTGGCGCCGTGCCTTACGACCGAGGCGCTATTCCTCTTCTTCTTCTTCGTCCTCGTGTTCTTCGTCCTCCTCTTCTTCCCCGGCCTCGTCTTCTTCCTCGTCGCCGTCGGTGAGTTCGATGACTGTCAGTGCGACCGCCGGTATCGTTTGCCGGAACAACTCGCCGTCGTCGCCAACCCACAGGCAATCGATATCCTCGTCGTCGACCGACACCACCGTCATGGAATGACCGCCGGACTTCAGCGTGACGACGTCGCCGGGTGCGAATGCCATGATCGCCTCCTCTCTGTTCGATGATTGGGCGAGCGAAAGCGTAAAGCGGCCTTGTGACGATTGTTCGTCACGCGGCTGTCGCCCGCGGCACATTCGCAGATTTCGGTTTCGTTCGTCGGATTGCGGCGAAGCTTAAGGCCACTTCACCACGGGCGGCATCGAGGACAGGATCGATTCGACATTGCCCCCGGTGCGCAAGCCGAAGATCGTGCCGCGGTCGTACAGCAGATTGAACTCGACATAGCGGCCGCGGCGGATGAGCTGCTCCTCGCGCTCGGCTTCGGTCCAGGGCTTGGCATAGTTCCGTCGCACCAGATCGGGATACACCTTTAAAAAGACGCGGCCGACGTCCTGGGTGAAGGCGAAGTCGGCGCCGAAATCGCCGCTGTCGAGCCAATCGTAGAAAATGCCGCCGACGCCGCGCATCTCGCCGCGGTGCTTGAGATAGAAATATTCGTCGCACCATTTCTTGAATTTGTCATGAGGAGCGACCCGGCTGTGCGCGTCGCAGGCGGTCTTCATCGCGGCGTGAAAGGCTACGGTGTCGGGATCGTCCTGGCGGCGGCGGCGATCCAGCACCGGCGTCAAATCGGCGCCGCCGCCGAACCACGATTTGGTGGTCACGACGTAGCGCGTATTCATGTGGACGGCCGGCACATGCGGATTGTGCATGTGCGCGATCAGTGAAATGCCGGTGGCGTAAAATCGCGGGTCCTCGGCGGCGCCGGGAATTTCATTGCGGAATTCCGGCGCGAACTCGCCGAACACGGCGGAGACGTGGACGCCGACCTTTTCAAAGACGCGGCCCTTCATCATCGCCATGACGCCGCCGCCGCCAGGCGAACCGGTGTGATCGGTGCGGCTCCACGGTGTACGCGTAAATCGCCCGGCCGGGCGGTCTGCCAACGGGGCGCCGGCGGGCAGGGCGTCTTCCACCGCCTCGAAGGCCGCAACGATGCTGTCGCGCAAGCTCGCGAACCAAGTCGCCGCGGTCTCTTTTCGGTCTTGGATATCCATGGTGGCCCAGAAGCTTAGCTCTTAAGCTGCGATGGCGCGAGAATGTCATAATAACGCGCGAAGATGTTGATTCATCGCAACGACGGCCGAGATCGCCATGCTGCAGCAAATGCCTCGCAATGTCCTGTCCCGCCGCCGCCTGATTGGCGGAGCAGCCAGCGCCGGCCTTGCTTTGATCGCGGCGCCCGCCGTCATCCGTGCCGCAGCCGCGCAAAGTTGGCGCGCCGGCAACCCGTTCAGCCTCGGTGTCGCGTCGGGAACCCCGCACGCGAACGGTTTTGTGCTGTGGACGCGGCTGGCGCCCGAGCCGCTATCGGACGATCCGGACAGGCCGGGCGGCATGAGCGGCGGCGACGTGACGCTGCGCTACGAGATCGCAACCGACGACGCCATGGCCAAAGTGGTCCGGCGCGGCGAGGCCACCGCCGAGCGCGCCTTTGGCTATTCGGTGCATCTCGACGTCGCCGGCCTCGATCCGGGCCGGCCATACTGGTACCGATTCACGAGCGGCGAAGCGCAGAGCCCGATCGGCCGCGCCGGCACGTTGCCGGCGACTGGCACGCCGCTCGACAAGCTCCGCTACGGCTATGTGTCCTGCTCCAATTACGAGCACGGCTATTTTTCCGGCTACCGGCACCTTACCGACGAGAATCCGGAATTCGTGCTGTTCCTCGGCGACTACATCTACGAGACCATCGAGGAAAACCGCCCGATCGTGCGCCGGCATTCCGACGGCGTGGAAGCATCCACGCTGCCGACCTATCGCAACCGCTACGCGCAGTACCGGCTCGATCCCGATCTGGCGCGGCTGCATGCCCAGGTGCCGGCGATCGTCACCTGGGACGATCACGAGGTGCAGAACGACTATGCCGATCAATGGTCGGAATATTTCGACGATCCGGCGCAATTCCTGCTGCGCCGCGCGGCGGCCTATCAGGCGTTCTACGAACATATGCCGGAGCGGCCGATCGTCTCGCATCCCGAGGGTCCCCGGATGCGGGTTTACCAGCGCTTCGCCTTCGGCGATCTGATCGAGATTTCGCTGCTCGACGGCCGGCAATATCGCTCGCGTGAGGCCTGTTACCGCCCGCCAAACAAGGGTGGCGGCCACTTGGAGAGCAATGCCGGCTGTCCGGAACGGCTCGATCCGGGCCGCACCATGATCGGGTTCGATCAGGAAGCGTGGCTTTATTCCAATCTCGCGCATTCCAAGGCGCAGTGGAACCTGATCGCGCAGGACGTGCTGATGGCGCAATTGCGGGAAAGTCAGGACGGCGTCGACGCGTTCTGGACCGACGATTGGGACGGCTATCCGGCGAACCGGGCGCGGCTGTTGCGGCACATCCGTGACGGCAAGGTCGCCAATCCGGTGGTCGCCTCGGGCGACATCCATTCGTTCTTCGCCAACGACCTGAAGCTCGATTTCGACGACGCCAAGTCGCCGATCGTGGCGACCGAATTCGTCGGTACCTCGATCTCATCCTATGGGCCGCCCTACGATCCCATCAAGCAGGCGCTTCCCGACAATCCGCATATCCATTTTTTCGAGAGCCGGCGGCGCGGCTATGTCGTGGTCGATCTGCAGCGCGACAAGATGGACGTGCGCATGCGGGCGGTCTCCGACGCGCACGATCCAAAGGCCACTATCGAGACGTTGAAGAGTTACGTGGTGGAAAGCGGCCGCCCCGGCGTAGTGGAAGCTTGAGGCATTCCGCCGATCTGCCGCAGCGCTTCGCCGGCGGCCATGGCAGCGGCGATTGCGACGTTGAGCGAACGCAGGTGCGGGCGCATCGGGATCAACAGCCGCGCATCGGCTGAGGCATGCACTTCTTGCGGCACACCCGCCGTTTCACGGCCGAACAGCAGGATATCGTCCGGCGCAAAGCGATAATCGAAGTAAGACACCGGGGCCGCGGTAGTGAACAAGACCAGCCGATGACCCTCGCGCCGCCGCCAGGCGTCAAAATCGCGCCACGAGCCGTGCCGCGTGAGCGCGACCGCATCGAGATAATCCATGCCGGCGCGGCGGAAGGCGCGATCGGAAGCCGGAAAGCCGGCCGGCTCGATCAGATGGGCTTCGACGCCGAGGCAGGCGCACAGCCGCAACACCGTTCCGGTGTTCTGCGGAATATCTGGCTCATACAGCGCTACGCGAAGCGGCATGGGGGGCGCTCGGGCGTACCGTAGCGGCGATCCGTAGATTCGCGGATCGCGCCGGGGAAAGGGCATGGACGCCCGATTGTGGGTGTCGTTCCGGCCACACTTGCACTATCGCGGCAAGGGTGCCAATAAAACGCCGCCGGAATGCGTCGCTTCGGACCTTCCCAAGGCCGGAGGCGACCGGTCCTTCCGCCGCCGCACGGGGCCTGCCGGGGGCGGTTTGCAGCGCGGACGGGGCGACCGGCCAGACGTAAGAGGGTCGAGGCGGTGACAGCAATCTCAACGGCGGGGCGTACACGCCGCGGTTTCCCTTCAACCCCGACTGCAGCCGGCACCGTGACGCATCGGCGAAGCATCGCGCAATCAAGCATATAAGGTTCGACCATGAGCGGACATTCGACTTACCAGCCGCAGAGCCCCTTCATGCAATGGCTGGAGCGGCGGCTGCCGATCGCGAGCCTGGTCTATTCCTCCTTCATCACCTATCCGACGCCGCGCAACCTGAACTATTGGTGGACCTTCGGCGGCATCCTCACCTTCATGCTGGGCGTGCAGATCGTCACCGGCGTCGTGTTGGCGATGCATTATACGCCGCAGGTCAATTACGCCTTCAATTCGGTCGAAGGCATCATGCGCGACGTCAACTACGGCTGGCTGATGCGCTATATCCATGCCAACGGCGCCGCATTTTTCTTTTTCGCCGTCTACGTCCACATGGCCCGCGGCATGTATTACGGCTCCTACAAGGAGCCGCGCGAGGTGTTGTGGATTCTCGGCGTCATCCTGTTCCTGCTCATGGTCGCGACCGGCTTCATGGGCTACGTGCTGCCGTGGGGCCAGATGAGCTTCTGGGCGGCAACCGTGATCACCAATCTGTTCTCGGCCATTCCGGGCGTCGGTCACGCCATCGTCACCTGGCTGTGGGGCGGCTTCGCGGTCGGTAACCCGACGCTCAATCGCTTCTACTCGCTGCACTACCTGTTGCCGTTCGTCATCGCCGGCGTGGTGGTGCTGCACGTCTGGGCGCTACACGTAGTCGGGCAGAACAATCCGACCGGCGTCGAGCCGAAGACCGAGAAGGACACCGTCGCTTTCACGCCCTATGCGACCGTAAAGGACGCCTTCTTCATCGGCCTGTTCTGCATCGTGTTCGCGTATTTCATCTTCTACATCCCGAATTATCTCGGCCATTCAGACAATTATATCCCGGCTAATCCGAGCCAGACGCCGACCCATATCGTTCCGGAATGGTACTATCTGCCGTTCTACGCCATCTTGCGCGCGATCCCGAGCAAGCTTCTCGGCGTTACCGCGCTCGCTACGTCGATCCTGGTTCTCGCCTTCATGCCGTGGCTCGACACCTCGCGGGTGCGGTCGGCGAATTACCGGCCGCTGTACCGGCAGTTCCTGTTCATCTTCTTCGCTTCCGTCATTGGACTCGGCTATCTCGGCTCGCAGGAGCCGGTCGGCGGCTACGTGATCGCGGCGCGAATCCTCACTGCGTATTATTTTGCTTTCTTCTTCATCATTCTGCCGCTGTTGGGCTTGTTCGAAACGACCAAACCGCTGCCGAATTCGATCTCCGAATCGGTGCTGCGCGAGGGCGTACCGATCGGCGCATCGGCGCCGCCGCCGGGCGGGCGCGGTTAAGGAGACCCGGCCAATGAAAATTCACCGCAGTTTGATCTTGAGCTTCACAGTGGCGACGGCGCTGGCCGCCGGCGCGACCCTGGCATGAGCCCAGGAGGCGGATGCGCCGCCGCGGCTGCATTGGTCGTTTTCCGGTCCATTCGGCACTTACGATCCCGAACAGCTGCAGCGCGGATTCAAGATCTACCGCGAGGTCTGCTCGAACTGCCACAGCTTGAAGCTTCTGTCGTTCCGCAATCTGGCCGATCCCGATGGCCCGGCCTTTACCGAGGCGCAGGCCGCCGCTATCGCCGCGACATTCCAGGTCACCGATGGTCCGAACGATCAGGGCCAGATGTTTCAACGGCCGGGCAAGATTTCCGATTACTTCCCGCCGCCGTTCCCGAACGACCAGGCTGCCCGCGCCGCGCTCGGCGGCAAGCTGCCGCCGGATATGTCCGATCTCGCCAAGGCCCGCAGCTACGAGTGGGGCTTCCCGTGGTTCATCCTCGATGCCTTCACGATGTACCAGGAAGACGGTCCGGACTACATCCACGCCATTCTGAACGGCTATACCGATGCGCCGTCCGGCTTCGTGCTGCCGCCGGGCGGGCAATACAATAAATACTTCCCCGGTCATGCCATCGGCATGCCGAAGCCGTTGAGCGACGGACAGGTCGAATACACCGACGGCACGCCGATGACGGTCGATCAATACGGCCGTGACGTCGCCGCCTTCCTGATGTGGGCGGCGGAGCCGAAACTCGATGAGCGCAAGCGGCTCGGCTTCCAGGCGATGATCTTCCTTATCGTGTTCACCGGGCTCCTTTACTTCACCAAGAAGAAGGTCTGGCACGCCGTGCTGCACGATCCGGAGCTGGAAAAGCCGCGCGCGCCGACCGAATACAAGAGCTGAATATCGCGGAGGGTCGCGAGGGCGGGATGATGGCCACTGTCGCACTCGAGAATGATTTGAAGGCCGCGATCCGCAACATCCCGGACTATCCCAAGCCGGGCATCATGTTCCGCGACATCACCACGCTTTTGGGCGACGCGCGGGCCTTCCGCCGCGCCGTCGACGAACTGGTGCAGCCCTGGGCGGGCGGCAAGATCGACAAGGTCGCCGGCATCGAAGCGCGCGGCTTTATTCTCGGCGGCGCCGTCGCGCATCAAGTTTCGTGCGGCTTCGTACCGATCCGCAAAAAGGGCAAGCTGCCATTCAAGCGCGTCAGCATCGGCTATTCGCTCGAATACGGCATCGACGAGATGGAGATGCACGAGGATGCCCTGGTCAAGGGCGAGCGGGTCATCCTCGTCGACGATCTCGTCGCCACCGGCGGCACCGCCGAGGCGGCGGTCAAGCTATTGAAGCAGGTTGGCGCCGAAGTCGTCGCCGCCTGCTTCATCATTGATCTGCCGGAGCTTGGCGGAGCCGATAAAATCCGCAAGCTCGGCGTGCCGGTGCGCACGCTGGTCAGCTTCGAAGGGCATTAAATCCGCGACTGGTCCCGTTAACGTGCCCGGCGCAGCGGCTCTCTTATGCCGCGTAGCGAAGATTCAAGCTCGCCGATCAACAGCCGCAGTTCGAGATCGCGGAATTGCGCGAAAATGCCGCCGATCCAGCTATGAACTTCGGTCGGTCCGCCGGGCTGACGCGCCATATAGGAGGAAAACGAGAAGCCCGGGCGGTCGATGACGCCGCGGACGATCGGCGACAGGCGCGGAATGCGGATGACGCCGTGGTCCGGACGGGTCGGCGGGAAATCCTGCGGCACGAACATGAACGAGGCGGCTTCGTTGTGCACCGGCACGAACGTGGTTCGCGGCAAGCGGCGGCGCAGCTCGGCATAGCTCTTTGCGGTGGCCGGCGCCGAATCGGTCACGAACAGGACCACCGGGTCGATACCGCGCCGCTGGGCCTCCTGCTCGAAACCGATCTCCGCCATAACCGCGAAGAATTGCTCGAACAGGGCGTAGCCCAAATCGATCACCGTGGTCCGCCATTGGTCGGTAATGAGCCGGTCGAACAGGGCCATTTGACCGGGCGTGTCGGCAATATCGACGGTCCAGACCAGGTTGGGGAAGTGGGGGGCCAGCGCCGGCTCGCGCGGATCGAGGTCGTAGCCGACCAGCGAAGCGCGCCCGCTTAAGCGGAAAAACTCGATCAATAGCCGTGAAATCAGCGTTTTACCCACGCGCGGGTGCTGCGAGGCGACGATGTAAAGCGGCGTATGCTGCGGCATTCCCGCGACAAGTCCAATCCGGTGCAACCGGATCCAGACTATGACGAAATCGCAACAGGACCTAGCACGTCGCGAGAGCCGCGTGGAAAACCTGGCCGCCGGCGGGTTCAGCCCCTAGGACCGATTGCCGCCCTGGACGCGGGGCGCCGAAACGGCACTGCCGGAGGTGTCGAACAGATCGAGCAGCTTCACCCGGTCATACTCGCCCCAGACATTGCCGAGCCAGTGCCGCACATAGCCGCGCAGCACGAACGAATAATTGGCGGTGTCGCCCTTCGGGTTCTTATTGGCGACGAAGGTCAGGAACGGAACCGAAGCCAGCTCGACCTGCTCATAGGCCATCTCGTTGAGCTTCGGAATATTGATGGTCACCGCGTCCTTCAGCTTCTTGAAATAGGAGGCATGCGTGGCCTGGTCCCATTCGAAGAAGTTGGTGTTGTTGATGAAGTTCTTGACCAGGAAATATCTGGCATCGGCCGTAAAGGGAGCGGTTTCCTCGATCTCGTTCAAGGAGGCGATCGACGAGCCGAGAATATGGAAGACGATGAAAGTGATCTGGCCCTTCTTCACCGCGTCGAGGAAGCCGATATCGCGCAAGGCCCGCAGCGTCGGCGACAGCAGGCCGGCGCGCACGTCGACCACGGTGACGGTGGCTTCGGTGGTCGACAGCGTGTCGATGATCCGCATCTGGTCGGCCACCTGGGTGGCGTCGACGATGTCGCTTACCTCGGGATGGAAGCGCTTGAGCGTTCCCTTTGGCGCTTCGGAGTCGAAAGCGCGCGTCGGGATGTGGTGCGCGGTAAAATAGTCGAGCAGCGTGCGCGCTACCGTGGTCTTGCCTACGCCGCCCTTGTCGGCGCCGACCAAAATCAGAGCTGGTTTAGCCATGATCGAACCCTCACTGACGCGCCTACGGCCGAGTCGCGTCCTTCGTCCTCGACTTCCGCTTCTACACAGCCGCGCGGCGCTTTGGAAGCCTCATCGTCCGTCCGGACGCCGGAGACCCGGATTTACACTTATTTGTAATTTGTTAAGGTTAATGCCGCGGGCGGATCGCTAATTGCTTCGGTGCGGTCCCCAGGGACCGGTCGCTGATTCGCCGGGGGGTACCGCGTTTGGCTGCGGCGGGACCGCTGGCGGCGGGTCCGACCACGGTCCGCCCCCGACGGATGCTTCGCTTGGCGCGTTTTCGCCGCCCCAAGGCCTCGATGGGCCGGTCGCAGGGACAGCAGACGGCTCGGCGGGGGTGGATCGACCTTCATCGGTCGCATCGCTCGCGGGCGGTGGCAGGGCGAGCGGCCCCGGATCGTGTCCGCCGGCGAATTTGACCAGTGCGGCAACGCGGTTTTCCACACTTGGATGGGTGTCGAACAGCTCGCCGAAGCCTTCGCGGGGATTATCGATACACATTTCCATCACGGCGGAGGTCGCGCGCTTGAGCTCGCCGCGGCCTTCGATCTTGCGCAGCGCCGAGATCATGGCGTCGGGATTGTGGGTCAGCTCCACCGAGCCGGCATCGGCCAGGTATTCGCGCGAGCGCGACAAAGCCAGCCGAATGACGAACGACAGCACATAGGCGACCACCAGAAGGCCGATGGCGATCAGGATCGCCAATCCCGCGCCGTTGCCGCCGCGGCGCTCCGAGCGCGAGCCGCCGAAGCTGAAGCCGTTATAGAACCAAAGCCGGAATACGAGCTCGGCGAAGAACGACACCACACCGGCAATAACGACGGCGATCACCATCATGCGGACGTCGCCATTGCGGATGTGGGTCAGCTCGTGACCGAGCACGGCTTCGATCTCGGCATCGTCAAGGGTTTTGAGGAGCCCTGTCGTTACGGTGATGGAATATTGCTTGGGGCTCATGCCGGTGGCGAAGGCGTTGAGCGCGTCCGAAATCCATGATTTTGAGCTTGGGCGTCGGAATCCCGCGCGAAATGCAGAGATTTTCCAGGATGTTGTAGAGGCGCGGATTGTCCTGGCGCTCGATTTCGCGGCCGCCGGTCAAGGCGTCGATCATGTCCTGATGAAAGTAATAGGCGATGACGATCCATAGCGCCGCGCCCACCGTCGCGAACGGCAGCGCTTTGAGGAAATCGACCCAGGCAAGCTGCAGAAGCGTATCGATGTCGGCATTCACCGACAGCCCCTCGGCCACCAGGGCGCCGGCATAGACCAGCACATAGACGAGCAAGAACAGCCCGGCGAGAAGCGCGATCGAACGCCGGCGGTTCGACTGGATGTGGCTGTAGAGACCGTAGGCGGCCATGGCTCAGACCGGAATGACCTGACGACTAGAACTTGACCGCAGGCGCCGCCATTTCGGCCTGGCGGTCGGCGCCGAGATCGAAATAATCCTTCGGCGCGAAGCCGAAGGAGGCGGCGAACAAGGCGGCCGGAAACCGCTGGATGGAGGCATTGTATTCCTGCACCGCATTGTTGAAGAAGCGCCGCGAGGCGGCGATCTTGTTTTCGAGATCGGTCAACTGCGCCTGCAATTGCTGGAAATTCTCGTTGGCTTTGAGGTTCGGATAGGCTTCGGAAAGCGCAAAGAGCTGGCGCAAGGCGCCGGAGAGCATGTTTTCGGCCGCCGCCTGCTGCGCCGGTCCCTGCGCCGACACCGCCGCATTGCGCGCCTTGACCACCTCGTCGAGCGTGCCGCGTTCGTGAGCGGCATAGCCTTTGACCGTCTCGACCAGGTTGGGGACGAGGTCGTGGCGCTGCCGCAACTGCACGTCGATGTCGGCGAAAGCCTCGTTGACCCGCTGTCGCACCGAAACGAGCCCGTTATAGGCGGTAATCGCCCATAGAACGACGACAACGATCACGGCGAGAATGACGATGGTCGAGGTGGACATTACGGGCTCCTGCAAGCGGATCGGAGAGAATGAAGGCGGTGCGATAGGGTAGATGACCTGCGGCCGTTAGATAGTCATGGTTTATGACGGCCGCGAGCGGCTAAAGGTTCGAATTGTGCCCGCCGCCGGCTCTCCTGTGGCGCCCCCTTGCCCCCGTTAAGGTTAGCTCCCGATCGGCATCGCCTTCGATGGCGCGTGTGGTTAAGCATTTGCTCCAGACAGGTGAATGCAGATGTCCGAGTATTCTCTCGGTTCCGGGTCGCCAAGCGGTGGGGGTGACGAAGCGGTATTGCCGGGGCCTCGCAGCGCCAATCAGCCGCGCCGCCGCGCCACCGACAAGATCGGCCAAGACAGCGCGGCGCTGACGCGGTTCGAGCAGGAGCAGTTGTCGCGCGAGTTCGCCGATATCGAACGCGCCAGCGCCGCGCTGCGGCTGGGCGAGCCGGCGCTGCAGTCGTGGAGCAAGCCGGCAGCGCCGGCCGCTCTTAAGAAGCCGCGGCCGCTGTGGCTCCTGATCGGCATTTTGTGGCTATCGACCGCGCTCGTTGCCGTCGGCGCCGTCGCCGCCATCGCCACCTTGGCGGGATAACGGCCAAGAAAACAGCGTCCGCGAAATCAGTAAGCGTTGCGATACGCTTCGGGCGACAACAGCGTGCGGGCGACGATCTTCAGGTCGAGCCAGAGCGACCAGTTGTCGATATAGAACAGGTCGTACTCGACGCGCTTCCTGATCTTCTCGTCGCTGTCGATTTCGCCGCGATAGCCGTTGATCTGCGCCCAGCCGGTGATCCCGGGCTTGACGTTGTGGCGGCGGGCGTAGAGCGAAATGCGCCGCTCGTAGTCATGGTCGTGCGACAACGCATGCGGCCGCGGGCCGACCAGCGACATGTCGCCGGTCAGCACGTTGAACAGCTGCGGAATCTCGTCGATGTTCCAGCGCCGCAGCCAGCGGCCGATCCGGGTCAGGCGCGGGTCGTCGCGGGTGGCCTGCGGCACGACGGCGTCGTCTTCCGCCACCCGCATGGTGCGGAATTTGATAATGCGGAACGGCTGCTGGTTGAAGCCGTAGCGGCGCTGCACGAAGAAGACCGGGCCGCGGCTGTCGAGCTTGATCAGCATCGCGACAATGACCAACAGCGGCGTCAGTGCGATCAGCGCCAGCGAAGCGAACAGGAGATCGAACACGCGCTTTTGCACCACCTCGGCGCGCGACAGCGGCAATCGCGTCAGTTGCAGGCTCGCCAGCGGCCCGACTTTGGCGAGTTCAACCTCGTCGAACTTGTGCAGGATCTGCTCCGGGCCGAGATGGATTTCGACCGGCAGCGCCAAGAACGTCCTGGCGCAGCGATCGATGACCTCGGTCGCCGACCACGGCAGCAACAGATAGATCGCATCGGGTTCGAGCGCGCGGACGCTCGCGACCGCCTCGGCGAGGTCGCGGTCGAGCGCGGCGCGGCGCGCCTCGGCCGAAGCGGTCGCCGGCACCGGGGTGAGGAAGCGGCAACCGACGACGGCAAGGCCCAGCGTCCAGGGCTCGTAATGCTGGACGAAGGCGCCGATATGCGCCCCGGTCCCGATCAGGCAGACGCGCTGCGCCGAAACCAGCCCCGCGGCGCGCGCCAGCGCGGTAATGCGCACAATGGCAAAGCGCGATACGACGAGAGCCGCCAGCGTCGCAAAATAGAACAGTACGATCCAGCCGCGCGAATAGTGGACGCTGACCTGCGCCAGAAAACCGAGCATGAGCAGGCAGATCAGCGTGACATTCCACAGTTGGACGGTGCGGCGGGCATGCGGCTTGAACGCGAAAAAGTTCGGCATCCGGTATTCGCCGCGAAACACGTTGGAGATGGTGAATATGCTCGCCGCCAACAGCCCGACCTGGACGCAGCGCGAGATTTCGTCGATGTCGCCGTAGGCGATACGGTAATAGATGATGCCGGTGACGCCCGACATCGCCACAATGAGCGCGACGTCGATGAGAAAAATCGCTATGGAAAAGGTACCGCGCGACAGCGACGCCCAGCCGCGCAACACTCGGCTGGTCTGCTGCGGCGATGCCAGCGTGTAACTGGGTTGGACGTTCATCGGCGCGCGGCTTCGCTGTTGCGTTGTGGGCGAACGCGTCCCGCCGCCGCCCCGAAATGGGACAGCGCGGAAGCTCATGGCCCCGTCTCGCCAGAACCGTGCCAGCCGCGCCGCCACGTGCGGATCGGAGAGACGCGCGCCTCGCACGCCGTGTTAGGATTAATCGGCCGGCCGGTGCCGGCGCAAAACCGACGTGGGCTTAAAGGGCTTGGGGAGGACCATGCAGGGCAAGATCGCACTCGAAGAACACTTCGCCATTCCGGAAACCGCCGAAGATTCGATGGGCTATTTTCCGCAAGCCGTGGAGAGCGAGGTGAGGGCGCGCAATGCGGATATCCACGGCCGGCGGCTTGCCCTGATGGACGAGTACGGCATCGAGATGATGATCCTCTCGCTCAACGCGCCGGCGGTGCAGGCCATCCCCGACAAGGCGCGCGCCGCCGAGGTGGCGCGCAAGGCCAACGATTTTCTCGCCAATGAGGTGCACAAGCGCCCGGGCCGGTTTCAGGGCTTCGCAGCGCTCGCCATGCAGGATCCCGACGTCGCGGCGCGCGAATTGGAGCGCTGCGTCAAAGAGCTCGGTTTCCGCGGCGCGCTGGTCAATGGATTTTCGCAATCCGGCGACGCCGACACCGTAGTCTATTACGACCTGCCGCAATACCGGCCGTTCTGGGCGACGGTGGAACGGCTCGACGTGCCGTTCTATCTGCATCCGCGCAATCCGGTGCCGCGCGATGCCCGCATTTACGACGGCCATCCCTGGCTCTTAGGCCCGATCTGGGCCTTCGGCCAGGAGACGGCGGTGCATGCGCTCCGCCTGATGGCGTCGGGCCTGTTCGATGCCCATCCGCGGCTCAACATCATCCTCGGCCATATGGGCGAGAATCTCCCTTATGGCATTTGGCGTGTCGACAATTCCAATGCCTGGATTCCGAATCGCAACAAGTGGCCGGCCAAAAGGCGCCTCGGTGAATATTTCTCGTCTAACTTTTTCCTCACCACCTCCGGCAATTTCCGCACCCAAGCGCTGATGAACGCGATGCTGGAAATCGGCGCCGACCGCATCATGTTCTCGACCGACTGGCCGTTCGAAAATATCGACCACGCCGCCAACTGGTTCGACGCCTGCCCGATCAGCGAGAATGACCGGTTCAAGATCGGGCGCGGCAACGCGCGGCGTTTGTTCAAGCTGGGGAATGAGTGAGCGCACCCGCGGTAACCCGACTGAGCTTATTGCTGATTCCTCCTCACTGGAGGAGGTTTGGCCTCTCCCCGACAAGGCTATTACCGATGTAACAATTTAGGGTAGAATCACCCACTTGAGACAACGTCCGAAGTCCAAGGGGAGACCGATGAAGGCGCATATCGTCGGTGGCGGATTTGGCGGCTTGGTGGCGGCAGCGCTTCTCATCCGCAACGCGGAGGTGCCCGGCGCGGACATCACGGTCTACGAGGCGGACGAGACACTGGGCGGCGGTTTCTTTCTCGGCGGCGACGCGGCGAGCGGCTATGATCTGCCGGGCTCGGTCTTCGACAAAGAGTTCCGCTGCACCTTCGATCTGCTCAAGTCGATCCCCTCCACGCGCGATCCCTCTAAATCCGTCACCGAGGATTTCTTCGCCTTCAATAACGGCGAACCCTACGATGACAAAGCGCACATTTTCGATCGTAACGGCCGCATCGTACATGGGCCGCGTTTTGGGCTGCGCCTAGCCGACGGCTTCAGCCTCGCGCGGGTCTCGCTGACACCCGAAGCGATGCTGGATGGGCGGCGCATCGAGGAGTTCTTTGCCAAGGAGTTTTTCTCGACCGAATTCTGGTTGCTCTGGTCGACGCTCATGGGCTCGCTGCCGCAGCACAGTGCGATCGAGTTCCGGCGTTACATGAACCGATTCCTGTACTTGTTCGGAGATCTCTCCGACATGACGGGCGTGATGCGCACGCCGCTCAATCAACACCAAAATTTCATCGAACCCCTGGTCAAATGGCTGACCCCGCGCGGCGTGAATTTTCTCACCGGCGCCTACGTACGGGACATCGACTTCGCGCCGTTCGCCGGCCGCATGACGGTGGACCGGCTTGCCTATGAACGCAGCGGCGTCGCGACGTCCGTTGCGGTCGCGCCGGACGATCTCGTGCTCGTGACCACCGGATCGCAAGCCGCCGACCGTTCGCCGGGATCGATGACCGCGGTGCCCAGCCCCCGGCCGACCGGACGATCCTGGGCGCTGTGGCAGCGGCTGGCGCAGGGACGCACGGATTTCGGCAATCCTGAGATTTTCTTCGGCGCGGACAAAATACCCGACTCGCTCTGGGTGACCTTCACCGTTACCGACACGGGAACCGAATTCATTAACCAAATCGCCGCGCTGACCGGCAGCAAGGCGGGACGCGGCGGGCTCGTGACTCTGAAGATTCGCCCTGGGTGCTGTCGCTGTCCATCTTCCACCAGCCGGAAATGGTCGGCCAGCCGAAAGGCACGAGCGTCTGGTGGGGCTACGGTCTCTATCCCGACAACACCGGCGAATACGCGAAGAAGCCGATGGATCATTGCACCGGCGCGGAGATCCTGGAGGAGACGCTGAAACAACTGCGGTTCGATAAACAGTTGGCCGCGATCATGGCCTCATCGATTTGCACGCCTTGCTACATGCCCTACGTCAACAACGTTTGGCTGCCCTGGCGCCGCGGCGACATGCCTACTCCGGTTCCGGAGGGCGCGACCAACCTGGGACTTATCGGGCAATACGTCGACATGCCGAAGGAAATCGCCTTCACCATCGAGTGCTCCGTCCGCTCGGCATGGGAGGCGATTCGCATCCTGCTAAAGCGCGGCCCCGCGCCGCCTCCCGTCTATCAGGGCCAATACGATTTGAAGGCGGTGCTCGGCGCGCTGAAGGTATTTCTCAGCTAGCTTCTGTGAGCTTCACGGCGCCCGTTATCGTCAAGAGCGGCTTCTATGACGCCGATCTGAGTGAGGAAATCCACCGGCATTTCCGATGTCACCTGCAGCGCGCGGTCCTCGTACACGTCGAGTTCGGGGATGTTCGGCCGCAAACTGCGCCAGTCGCGCATCGCGGGCGCGTATCAGATCTTCGGCTTGGGGCCGGAACATTGCGATCACCGCGGTGACCCAGCGATTGAGATCGCAACTCGGCTGTTCCGTCCTCATGTCGAAGCGATCGAGCATTCGGATGACGGCCGCGGCATCATACCAGACCTCGCCGGTGACCCAGCGGTTGGTGGTGAACAGTCGGATCACCCGGCCGCGGGCATCGGTCGATATGCCGAGGAGGTGGGTGACCGCGGCGGCGGCGTCCGGGCTCGTACCTTCCGCCCAATTCGCCGGCTGCAGCTGCGGACAGGCCCGGCTTGCCCGGACAAACGTGTGGAAGTGACCATGCTCATTCTCGACGCGCTCGCTCACCGCATGAGCGTGGTAGTAGAATTGGCTGTCCGTGGCGGCATCGATCACATCGCTTTCGGGATAGTGGCGCCATTCTTCGACGGCGGCGGCGCCGGCAAGCGCCGCCGTTACCGGGTTGAGGCCGATGTCCGCCAGCGCGGCAAGGCGCGCAGTCGCTTCGGCGGCGGCATCGTACATCGCCGCCAAGCGATCGCGGCCGAGTTGCGCCAGTCGCGCGATGAGCTTGTCATCACTCACTACAGCCGGTGCCCGCAACGGACGCGATGTGGTCTCCAGCATTGCGGGTCCGTCATATGACAGCGCCGGCGCGGCGGAATTGCACTGCGCGTCCGCCCGCCGTTACGGATTGCCTTTCGGCGGCTGTGCCGGAGCGCAAGGATTGCTGGGTCCGCAGGGATTGCTGGGACCGCACGGATTTGTCGCCTGTGCAACCTGTATGGTGCCGCTCGCCGCCGCGACCGGCGTCGATGCCGGGCCTGTGATCGCAATTGCCGCCGCAACCGCCGACAGGCTGCCGGCGAGCAGAGCCGATTTGATGCGTGATTGCATCGCTGTTTCTCCTGATGTTGATGATGTTAGCCGAGCCGGACGCTCAAGATTTCGATTTCCCCGGTTTCCTCGGCGTTGTCGCCGGCCAGCTGCTCGGCGGTCAGCGGCCCGTCGTGGGCGCGCTCAAAGCGTGTGCCGATGAAGGATCCGAACACTGCGACGAGAATGAGGACGACGAGCACGGCCCAAGTCGGAATGCCGAAAAGCTGGCTGAGCGTCTGTCCTTGCGGACCCGGCCCGGCCAGATAGAAGCGTTTGATCTGCTCGAACACCGCGGCGAAGACGCCGGTGCCGAGCAGCATTCCGACCATGAAGAAAAGGCCATCGAGCCGGCCGCTGGCAAGTCCGACCGCCGACGTGCCCGGGCAGTAGCCGCCGACCGCCATGCCGGCGCCGACCAGGGCGCCGCCGGTCAGCGTCGCCCAGAAGAACGTGGTGGGGATAAAGATGCTCTTGGCCGGCAATAGGCCAGCCGCGGTCGCCACCGCCAAGCCGATCGCCGCCACGATGATGGCGGTGAACATGACCTTGAACACCGACCAGTCGGTGAAGCGGAATTGCGCCGTCAGCTTGCGCGGGCTGCCGAAACCGGCGCTTTCCAGCACGTAGCCGAACAAAACGCCACTCAACAGGCCCGACGCGATGCCTTCGTCGTAGAGGGGAAGACTCATGCCCATGCCCTCCGCATCAGCCAGCCGAGCGCGATCCCGGTGACGAAGAAGCCGATCAGAAATAGAAACGCGGCGACCGCGAGCGGGGCACCGCCGGAAAGCCCGAGCCCGCTGGTGCAGCCGCGCGCGAGCCGCGCGCCGAATCCAGTCAAGGCGCCGCCGCCGATGGCGAGTGCGATCCGCCCGGAGCCGGATAGATGGGGCGCGCCGTCGAGCCGCCACCGGAAACGCCCGCTGGTCACTGCCGCGAGCAGCGCGCCGAGCATGACGCCGACGATCTCCCAGCTGATCCAATTGGCCAGCGGATGCCCCGCGGCGGTCAGAAACGGGCCGAGATAGCCGTTGGCCACCGTCGCATCGCGGGCCACTCCACCGCCGACCCAAGCGGTCAGGCGGGTGAAAAAGCCGCTCGCGCCCAGACCATGCCCGGTGAGCAGGAAGGTCATCAGCAACACCAAGCCGAGCGCGATCCCGGCGTAGAGCGGCGGCCAAAACGGGCGAATATTCATGAGCGCAACCTTGGGCGGAATTCGAATTTTATTTGAAAAATGCCGGAACAGCGCTGCCGCGTCTTTGATGAAGATCAATGAATTCAATTGTCGGCGGCGGCGAAATGGCCCAAGCTTGGAAAAAATGCCAATTCACGGGAGAAACTCAAATGATGTCGATCCGATTGCCGATTTCCGCCACGATCACGGCGGCCGCGCTGACCTTGGCTCTGTCCTGCCTGAGCATCGGCGCTGCGGCGCAAGCTGAAACCGCAACGACGAGCCTGCCGGGACCCTTGGTCAGCGCACAATGGCTGCACGATCATCGCAATGAGGTCACGGTGATCGATATCCGCGACGACATGAAGCGATTGACGGCGGCGCCGACGTTCAACGTGGATAACACCGGAAAAAAGACGCTGGCCGAGACCGGCGGCCACATTCCCGGCGCGCTGTCGGTGGACTTCGGTAAGATCCGCGAGACGCGCGAAGTTAATGGCATCAAGCTCAATGCCATGATGCCGACCAAGGAGTTTTTCCAAAGAGTCATGGACGATGCCGGCGTCGATAAGGGGATGACGATCGTGATCGCTCCGGTCGGCAACACCGTCGACTCGCTGGATATGGCGACCCGGCTGTTCTTCCAGCTGAAATATTTCGGCGATGACAATATTGCCGTCCTCAATGGCGGCACCAATGGCTGGATCAGTGCCGGATATCCGATCAGCACCGATCCCATCGTCGCCAAACAAGGCGACTGGGCTGCCACCGCCGAGCGCAAGGAGCTTTTGGCGACGACCGCCGACGTCAAAGCCAGCCTGAAGCATCATGCGGCGCAATTGGTGGATGCCCGCCCGACCGCGCAGTTCTTCGGTATTGCCAAGAGTCCGGTCGTGACCGCGGCCGGCCATGTCGCCGGCGCCGCTTCGTTCCCCACCGAAGCGATCACCAAGCCGGCGGACGGCGCGCAGGAATTCATGGGTGCCAAGGACTATCGGGCGATCTTCAAGCAGCAAAACATCAGTTCGGAGCGGCCGACGATAGCCTATTGCAACACCGGGCACCTGGCCTCAGGCGCGTGGTTCGTGTCTCACGAAATCCTGAAAAACCCGCATGCTAAGCT
Source organism: uncultured Alphaproteobacteria bacterium (assembly GCA_963791925.1). GTDB lineage: Bacteria > Pseudomonadota > Alphaproteobacteria > Rhizobiales > Xanthobacteraceae > BOG-931. The sequence continues at coordinate 523,399 of CAWBUA010000002.1, forward strand.
CTATGCCGGTTCGATGAACGAGTGGACGCATCTCAACAATCCGGTGGTGGGGTTGCCGGAATAGGCGGAGGCGTCATCCAGGTCGAACGGACCAGGCATTCAGCAAAAAAAGCATTTTGTCGTCGTGCCCAACGGATCGACGAGATATCTTAGCTCGCCTCGCGCAGCTTCACCGCGCCTTCGAGGTCGACTGACACAAGCTGCGACACGCCGCGCTCGGCCATGGTGACGCCGTAGAGCCGGTTCATCCGCGCCATGGTGATCGGGTTGTGGGTGATGATGATGAAGCGGGTGTCGGTGGAGCGCGTCATCTCATCGAGCAGCGTGCAGAAGCGCTCGACATTGTAATCGTCGAGCGGCGCGTCGACCTCGTCGAGCACGCAGATCGGCGCCGGATTGGTCAGGAACACGGCGAAGATCAAGGCGAGCGCGGTCAGCGCCTGCTCGCCGCCGGAGAGAAGCGACAGCGTCGCCGGCTTCTTGCCGGGCGGCTTGGCCATGATTTCGAGCCCGGCTTCCAGCGGGTCCTCGCTCTCGATCAGCTGCAGCTCGGCATTGCCGCCGCCGAACAATTCGGTGAACAGCTTCTTGAAATTCTCATGCACGGTCTGGAACGAGGCAAGCAGCCGCTCGCGCGCCTCGTGGTTGAGGCTGTGAATGCCCTGGCGCAGCCGCCGGATCGCTTCGACGAGATCGTCGCGCTCGCTGATGAGCTTCTGGTGCTGGCCCTCGACCTCGTGCAATTCCTGCTCGGCCAGGAGATTGACCGAGCCGAGCCGCTCGCGCTCCTGCTTGATGCGCTCGATCTTGGCCTCGACCTCGGCGATCGAGGGCGTTTCCGCGTCGGGCTTGAGCTCGGCGACTTCCGCGGCGCTCGCCGGCTCGACTTGCAGCACTTCACGAATTTCGTGCTCGATGTCGGCGAGCCGGCGCCTTGCGCCGTCGTGACGCTCCTCGCAGCGCGCAGCTTCCGCGCGCGCCTCGCCGACCGCCTCCAAGGCAAGCCGTGCGGCTTTGTCGGCTTCGCCAAGATCGGTCTCGGCCGCCGCCAGCGCGTCGGCCGCGGCGCGGCGTTCGGCGGTCGCGGTTTCGATCTCGCCGATCAGCGCCTGACGCTGGCTCTCGAACTTTTGCGGCGCGTCGATCAATTCGGCGCGTTCGTTCGCCGCCTCGTCGGTGCGCTTGGCAAGCGTGGCGATCTGCGCCGCGGCGTTGTCGTTGCGGTCGTTCCATTCCTGCCGCTCGGCGGCGATGGCGCGCAGGCGATGATTGGCCAGCTCGGATTCGCGCGCAATCGCCTGCGCCTCGCCGCGCTGCTCGGCGCAAATGCTACGCTCGCGCACGATCGCGCCATTGATGTCGGCAAGCTTGCTTTCGATTTCGGCGGCGTCGGGCAGGGCGGCTAGCGCGGTCTCTGCTTCGGCGCGGGCGCGGCCGGTCTCGTCGCGCGCCGCGCCGATGCGCTGCCGCGCTTCCTGCAGCGCCGAAATGCGCGCCGCATTGCGGCTGATTTCGCGCTCGGCAGCGGCATGCTGCTCGCGCGCGGCATCGGTGCGGTGCTGGGCCTCGCGCCAATGGGTGCGGGCCTCGGTTTCCGCCGCTGCCGCGGCGACGACGGTGGCTTCCGCCGCCTCAATGATGCTGCGTTTGGCTTCGACGTCGGCGCGGGTCGAGGCAAGCTCGCTCTCGATCGCCTGCAGGCGGCCGCGTTCGGCGAGCCGGCGCGCTGCGCCGGTGGGCGCGTGGGCGGCGACCGCAAAGCCGTCCCAACGCCAGAAATCGCCTTCGCGTGAAACCAGCCGCTGGCCGGGCTTGAGCAGGCCGGCAAGGCGCGCTCCATCGGCGCGATCGACCACGCCGATCTGGGCAAGCCGGCGTTGGAGTTCGTGCGGCGCTTTTACATACTCCGACAGCGCGATGACGCCGTCCGGAAGCTGCGGATCGGACGGATCGAGCGCCGCGCCGGCCCAATGCATCGGCGCCGACGCGCCGACCGGCGCATCGAGATCGTCGCCCAGAGCGGCGCCGAGCGCTTTTTCGTAGCCCTCGGTTACGGCGATCGCGTCCATCACCGGTGGCCACAGGTTCTTGCTCTCGACCGCCAGCAGCTTGCGGATGGTCTTGGCCTCGGTTTCGAGCCGCTGCATGTTCTTTTCGGCGGCGGCGAGCGGCGCCCGCGCGGCATCGATGTCTTCGCGGGCGCGGCGATGCGCGGCTTCCGCGGCATGCGCCGCAGTTTCGGCTTCGGCAAGCGCCGCTTGCGCTTCGGCGACCGCAGCGGCCAGCGCCGGCAGATCCGGCGCACCGGAATCGGTGGCGGCAAGGCCGGCTTCGATATTGACGAACTCGGCCTCGAGCCGCGTGGCGCGCTCCTGGTGCTCGCGCAAGGCAGCGTGCAACTGATTGCGGCGCGCGGTGAGATCGGCCAGCGCGCCGGTCAATTCGGTAAAGGATTTTTCCGAAGCCGCGAGCGTCGTATCCGCCGCCAAGACCCGCTCATTGGCTCCGGCAAGCCGTTGTTCGGTCTCCTGCGCGACTGCGACAAGGGCCTGTTCTTCGGCATCGAGCCGTTGCAGCGCCGCCGCGGCATCCGCGGCTAACGCCCGCTCGCGTTGCAGATCGGCTGCGAATTGTTCGATGCGGCGATCGAGTTCGCCGATCCGCTGCTTGGCGCGGGCTTCCTCGCGTTCGAGCGTTTCGCGGGCAACGACAAGGCGCTGCAGACCGGCGGCGGCTCGCGCTTCGGCCTCACGCAGGGCCGGCAGGGCGGCGGCAATCTGCGCCTGGCGGGTCGAGGCTTGCGCCTGCTCGCCGGTGCGCGCCGCGACGACGCGGACCGCCTCGTCCTTGGCCCGCCCGGTTTCGCCGACTTCGCTCTGCGCCGCGATCCAGCGCAGATGGAAGAGCAGCGCTTCGGTGCGCCGGACCTGCCCGGATATGTTGCGGTAGCGCACCGCCTGCCGCGCCTGGGTTTTCAGCGCCGCGACCTGGGCGGCGAGCTGGCCGATGACGTCCTCGACCCGCGCCAGGTTCTGCTCGGCCGCTTTGAGCCGCAGCTCCGCCTCATGGCGCCGCGCGTGCAGCCCGGAAATGCCGGCGGCCTCCTCGAGCACGCGGCGGCGCTGGTCCGGCCGCGCCTGGATGATCTCGCCGATGCGGCCCTGATGCACCAAAGCGGGCGAGCGCGAGCCGGTCGAGGCGTCGGCAAACAGGACGCCGACGTCGCGGGCGCGCACTTCGCGACCGTTGATCCGGAAGGTCGAGCCATGCTCGCGCACGATGCGGCGCGAGACTTCCAAAGTATCGAAGTCGTTGAAGGACGCCGGCGCCTTGCGGTCGCTGTTGTCGATCGCGACGGCCACCTCGGCATGATTGCGGGCCGGCCGGCCGGTATTGCCGGAAAAGATGACGTCGTCCATCTCCGCGGCGCGCATCGCCTTGTAGGAGGCTTCGCCCATGACCCAGCGCACGGCTTCGACCAGATTGGATTTGCCGCAGCCGTTTGGGCCGACGACTCCGGTCAACCCCGGTTCAATCTGGAAGTCGGTCGGTTCGACGAAGGATTTGAAGCCGATCAGGCGCAGCCGCGTGAGCTTCATTCGCTTGGCACGTCCCTCTCCCATGCCGCGGCAGTGCAGGGAATCATTGAATGTTCACGCCGAAAGCCGATATGCCTCCGGCGCGGGAGATATGCCGCATCGGCGCGGAGAATGAATCGTCGGGTTTCGAAGCGCAACACGCGGCGCCGAATTATCCAGACTTTCGCGCCGCCGCAGTGCAGCGGCGCCGCCCGGCCAGCTTGCCGCCGAACCCGGACTGGAGCGAAAAACCCTTATCCTGTCTTGAGATAGGGGTCGATTTCCTTGGCCATCTGGTCGATCGAAACGTCGCCGACCAGCTTCTTGCCGTTGACGAAGAAAGTGGGGGTCGAGTTAACCCCGAGCTTCTGGACGGCGTGATCGCGCACCGCTTGGATGTTGTCGAGCACCTTTTGATTCGCCAGGCATTGTTTGAATTGGGCGTCGGTAAAGCCGAACTGCTTGGCGATTTCTTCGAGCGGGGGGACCGGATCTTTGACGATCCACTGTTCCTGCTTGGCGAACAGGGTCTCGACGATCGGCATGTATTTGTCCTTGCCGCCGCAGATCGCGATCATGAAGCCCGCCGCCGCGAGCTGGTCGAGCGGGAAGGTGCGCAGCGTGTAGCGGACCTTGCCGGTGTCGATATAGCGTTTTTTCAATTCCGGAAGTGTGTCTTCCTCAAAATGCGCGCAATGCGGGCAGGTCATCGAAGCATATTCGATGACGGTCACCGGCGCCTTGTCGGAGCCGAGCCATACGTCGCCATTCGGACCGGCATCGGCCAGATCGGCCGGTGAAACCGCGGTGTCGTCGGCCCTCGCCGGGCTGGAGAGCGGCACGAGGAGGGCGGTTGCGCCGGCGCCGATAACGGTGAAAGCCGCGCCGGCCAACAGCAATTCACGACGGTTAAGCGTCACAGGGAGGCTCCTTCGAGCGGGAAATTCGAGGAATTCTAGTATCGAGAATGTGGCATTAGCGCGCCTTGGAGCCAAGTCCCCTGCAATGTCCCCGCGGGAAGCGGCGTCACGGCCGCTTGATTGCGGCACCGAGGCGGGCCAGCGCGTTCTTCAAATCGTCATCGCCGATATCCGACAGCGTTTGGGCGAGGCGGGTCGCTGCAGCCTGATCGAGGCCGCGAGTTGCTTTGCGTAGGCCGCGGCGGAGCGGCGCCTGACGCAGCGCGAGGCGGGCCACCGCGCGCCAGCCGAGAAAGCGGTTTACCCGCTCGCAGATCACGTCGCCCAGATGCTGGATCTCGATCGCCGCCGGTCCCTCGACCCGCAGCACCAGGGTGCCGGGCTCGCGTTCTTCGCCGTCCGCCGGCCGGGTCCATTGGATTTTCATCGGCTCGCTGTGGGTGGCGATTTCCACTCCGACAATCTCGGTCCAGCGCGTCACCAATTCGGCCGAGGCAAAGCCTTGGCGCGCAAAGGTCTCGCCGACGATCTTGGGGACGAGATCGCGCAGCGGCTTGGCGAACGGGCGCGCAGGCTTGTTCATGGACAGGTCTTGTTCACGCGCTTTGCCTCTGTCATCCCAGACGCGATGATCGTAGCAGCGAAACCGGCCGAACGACAGCATGCCCGACGGACGGCGACGGTTTCGTCACCGCAACCCACCGACTTGCTCGCCTGGTACGACCGCCATCGCCGCAAACTGCCGTGGCGGGCGCCGCCGGGCGAGCGGGCCGACCCCTACAGCGTCTGGCTCTCGGAAATCATGCTGCAGCAGACGACGATGAGGGCGGTCGCGCCCTATTACGCCCGCTTTCTGGAGCGCTGGCCCGATATCGCGACTCTGGCGGCGGCGCCGCTCGACGATGTGCTCAAGACCTGGGCAGGCCTCGGCTATTACGCCCGCGCCCGTAATCTGCACGCCTGCGCCCGCGTCGTGGTCGAGCGGCATGGCGGAGAATTTCCGGCGGAGGAGGCGGGCTTGCGCGACTTGCCCGGCATCGGCGCCTATACCGCGGCCGCCATTGCGGCGATCGCGTTCGATGCGCCGGCGACGCCGGTCGACGGCAATATCGAGCGCGTCATCGCGCGGCTTTATGCGATTGACGCCCCGCTGCCGGGGGCGAAGCAGGAAATCTCCAGGCTGGCGCGGGGACTGACCCCGCCGCGCCGCGCCGGCGATTTCGCCCAAGCCATGATGGATCTCGGCGCAACCGTCTGCATGCCGAAGCGGCCGGCCTGCGCGCTGTGTCCCTGGAACGAAAGCTGCACGGCTTATGCGCGGGGCGATGCCGAGACGTTTCCGCACCGCGTGCCGAAGCGGGAAGGGCAGTTGCGCCGCGGCGCCGCCTTCGTCGTACGCCGCGCCGACGGCTTCGTTCTCGTCCGCACGCGGCCGGCCAAAGGCCTCCTCGGCGGCATGACCGAAGTGCCGACGACGGACTGGACCAAGGATTTTGACGAAAGCGCTGTGCGAAAGAGCGCGCCGCGTTTCGCGCCGAAAACATCCCCGAAGTGGCGGCGAATTGCCGGAACTGTCCGCCACGTCTTCACGCATTTCCCGCTTGAGCTTGCCGTCTACGCCGCCGCGGTTCCGGCGCGCACGGCCGCGCCCACAGGCGCGCGCTGGGTTGCAATTGGGGAGCTTGCCGGAGAAGCTCTGCCGAGCCTCATGCGCAAGGTTTTGGCGCACGCGCTGCCTTCAGATCGAATACAGAGAAACCAGCCGGGAAAGGGTCACTCATGACAATCGAACGACACGAGATCGGGGCGCGGATGAGCAAGGCCGTGGTCCACGGCGATACCGTCTATCTCGCCGGTATCGTCGCCGACGCGCCGAAGGGCAAGAGCACGGCCGAGCAGACCAAAAACATCCTCGCGCAGATCGACGGCTTTCTCGCCAAGGCCGGCACCGACAAGAGCAAGCTCCTCTCGGCCAACATCTGGATCACCGACATGGCGAATTTCGCCGAGATGAACGCGGTGTGGGACGCCTGGGTCGCGCCCGGCCATACGCCGGCACGCGCCACCGTCGAGGCCAAGCTCGCTTCGCCCGACTATAAGGTCGAGATCATGGTGGTGGCGGCGAAATGAAAACGCTGTTGCCGCTTTCGGAGACGATCGCGCGACGTCTGATCGCGCGGCACGAGACGATCGCGGTTGCCGAATCCTCGACCGGCGGATTGATCGCCGCGGCCTTGCTGGCGGTGTCCGGCGCCTCGGCTTATTTTCTCGGCGGCGCCGTGGTCTACACCAAGTCGGCGCGCGCGGCGCTGCTCGGCATCGGCGACGCCGACATGGAAGACCTGCGCGCGGCGACCGAGACCTATGCGCTTTTGATCGCGCGGCGCATGCGCGAGCGGCACGGCGCCGTCTGGGGTCTCGGCGAGACCGGCGCCACCGGACCGACCGGCAATCGTTACGGCGATCCGGCCGGTCACACCTGCATTGCGGTGGTGGGCCCGCAGGAGCGTGCGGTCACGCTGCGCACCGGCAGCGCCGAGCGGCTTGCGAATATGGAGGCCTTTGCGGGACGAGCGCTTGAGCTGCTTATCGAAGTTGTACCTGCGGCGTCGCGCCGTTAGCGCGCGTGGCTCGTCCTTTGTGGCCGCTTGGCCGTCAAGGCTCCTTCGGTGGCGTCCTTTGGCGTCGCCATCGCCGAAGTGACCAGGACGCGCCGACCACGACAACGCGATGCGACGTCTTCTCGTGGTGCTGATCAGCGGCCGTCATGACGCGCTCTTGTCAATTTCACGTCGCCGCCGGATTTGCAGAGTGCATCGTCGACGATAACGCTGCGGCCGTCCAGGCCACGCGCAGCTTTGCCAACCCAGCGCGGCCGTGGTTGAATGCGTTCGAGGCACGCTCGATTGAGGAGTATGAGTTTTATGAATGCGATGACAGCAGGCATAACCAAAGCCGGCACCGGAATCGACGGCATAACCTGGAATATTCTCGGCCAGACCTACGTGCCCAAGCAGGTGTCGGAAAACTCATTCTCATGGCATGCGACATTCCCGCCCGGTACGTTCGTTCCACCTCATATTCACCCGACCCAAGATGAGTTCATCTACATGCTGGAAGGCAGGTTCGACCTCATCCTCGATGGCAAGGAATTCGTCGCTACGGCTGGCGATCTGATCCGGCTGCCGATGCAAATACCGCATGGCATCTTCAACAAATCCGACCAGGCGGTGAAATGTTTCTTTTGGGTGACGCCAACCCGCAAGCTCTATGACCTGTTCTGGGCGATCCACAGCATGAAAGAACAGGCACCCCCGCAAGTCGTGGCGCTCTCTGCCAAATACGAAGTCATGTTCCTGCCGCCGGCCTAGCCTGTTGATTCAGATAATCGCTCCAATTAGCCGGTTCTTTGTGCTTGCAGATCAGGCGCGCGGTCGGCTAGCGCCACGGTTCACGCGGCCTTGTTGACTTGCTCGGGCGCGAAACCGGCCTTGGACGCATAGCCGCGGACGATGGCCTTGCGTTCTTCGAATGTCAGAATGTCATCGATGTTGCTAAATCCGTCCGGGGCTCGCGCTTCGACCGCATCGATGACGCCCTCGGGACCGCCGCGGCGATTGCTGCGCACGATTTCGGCGGTCATCGACAAACTTGTCTGTTCATAAAGCCACAGCGCATGGACCGGATGCTCGGCATCTTTCAGCCGATCAGCCAGGAAGCGCGCATCCAGAATCGCCTGTGAGGCGCCGTTTGAGCCGACCGGATACATCGGATGCGCCGCATCCCCCAACAATGTGACTCTGCCGTGGCTCCAGCGCGGCAGCGGATCGCGGTCGCACATTGGATATTCCCAGAATTCGTTGGTCGCCTCGATCAGCGCCCTGGCGTCCACATACGGAATGCGGAAGCGTTGCACATGCGGCATTAGATCTTCGAAACGACCCGGTCGGGACCAATCTTGTTTATGCGGGATCGGCATCGATGCATCGCCCACCCTGCCGACCACGGCCCAATTGGTCAGCTTCCTGTCCGACGGCGAACCCTCCGCGATCGGATAGACAACAAGTTTCGCTGTCAGCCCGCCGGCTATGACCATCGAACGGCCAGTTAGGAAAGCCGGCCAATCGATCGCGCCTCGCCACAGCATGAGGCCGTTCCAGCTTGGCGGGCCTTCGTTGGGAAAAAGCCTCTCCCGCACCACCGAATGAATGCCGTCCGCGCCGATCAGGACGTCACCGCGCTCGGTATGCCGGTGTGAGCCGCTGCGGTCGAAAAAATAAGCAGTCACGCCGCTATCGTCCTGCGTGAACGACGAAAGGCGGCAGCCAAGATGAATCCGCGATTCCCCAAGCCGCGCCCGCACCGCCTGATAAATGAGGCCCTGGAGCCGGCCGCGATGAATCGAGAACTGCGGCACGTCGTAACCGGCATCGACGCCGCGCGGTTCGCGCCAGATCTCCTGGCCGAACCGGTTGGTGTAGAAAAGCTCATAAGTGCGGATCGCTACGGCGTCGAGACGATCGAGCAGCCCGAGTTCAGCCAGCTCCCTAATCGCGTGCGGCAGCGTATTGATGCCAACACCAAGCTCCCGAACGGCTTCCGATTGTTCGAAGATTTCACAGTCGATGCCGCGGGCGTGCAACATTAACGCCGTCACGAGACCGCCGACGCCGGCCCCCGCAATAAGCACCTTCATACGCGATACTCCAGCAACAAGGCAACTCTCCGCAGCATCAGTGTGCCGCGCTCGGCAAGAAAAGCAATCAATTTGCCGCCGGGGACGGTTATCGTGCGATAGGATAGGCAGCGGTGCGGGAGTATTGGCCTTTTTCCACCGCTCGTTAAGCCTCAGTGGTCCCCTGGCGCGAAGCGTGGGGATGCTCACCGACGATGGCGAGAGCACTCTTAATTGCGTCTCGCCGGATGCGCGGTTTCGGCGTCAGTCAATCCAGCGCATCAGGTCAATCCAACGTCGAAGGCTGTGCCTAACGCCTCGAAGGGTTTGAGTGGCGATGTCGCTTCCTGCTACTTAGCGGGGCTTACTGCCGCCTCGGCGAATGTCCGCTCGATGGGTCATTAGGCATTTTGTCATCGAAGACTAACGGGCCAACTATAAGCACACACCCGCGTCATTCCGCCGCTTCCGCCATTTCCGATCGCACCATGGCGCGGAAGTCGTCGATCAGCGTCAGCCCCTTCGGCGTCTCGACATGCCAGAACGTCCAGCCGTTGCAGGCTTCGAGACCCTGCGCCAATGCGCCGATGCGATGGATCGAGCCGACTGCGTCGCCCAAAGATACCGCGCCGTCGGCACGCACCAGCGCGCGATGCCGCCGCTTGGCATCGACGAGCTTGATGCCAGGGGAGATCATGCCGCGCTCGATCAGCGCGGTGAACGGCACCCGCGGCGCCTCGCGCGCCGTCATGAACGAGGCAAGCGACGGCTCCGGCATCGGTTCGACGGCTTCGATCCGCGCGCGCGCCGCCTCGGCATAGGCGGTCTCGCGCTCGATGCCGATGAAGCGCCGGCGCAAGCGCCCCGCTACCGCGCCGGTGGTGCCGGTGCCGCAGAACGGGTCGAGCACGAGATCGTCCGGCCGCGAGGCTGAAAGTATGACGCGCGCCAAGAGCGCCTCCGGCTTTTGTGTCGGATGCAGCTTCTTGCCGTCGCGGCCCTTGAGCCGCTCCTCGCCGGTGCACAGCGGGATGAACCAGTCCGAGCGCATCTGAATGTCGTCGTTGCCCGCCTTTAGCGCTTCGTAGTTGAACGTATAGTCGCGCTTGCCGGCATCGCGCGCGGCCCAGATCAGGGTTTCATGCGCGTTGGTGAAACGGCGGCCGCGGAAATTCGGCATCGGATTGGATTTGCGCCAGACGATATCGTTGAGGATCCAGAAGCCCACGTCCTGGAGCACGGTGCCGACGCGGAAGATATTGTGATAGGAGCCGATCACCCACAGCGTGGCCGATGGCTTCATTACCCGGCGGGCGGCGGCAAGCCAGGCGCGGGTGAAATCGTCGTAGGCTGCAAAGCTCGAGAACTTGTCCCAAGCGTCGTCGACGGCGTCGACTTTGGAATCGTCGGGCCGCTTGAGATCGCCTTGGAGCTGCAGATTATAGGGCGGGTCGGCAAAAACGAGGTCGACCGACTGTGCCGGCAGCTTTGTCATCTCGGCAACGCAATCGCCGACGACGATGCGCGCGGAGGCAGATTTTTGGGACTCAATACACACGCGGGGCGCCCTTGCGGACGCCCCGCGACGCGACACAACCATGACTCAGAACTCTGACTCAGGCGACGCTGGTCGGCGACGCGGGACCTACAACCGACACGCAGGATCATGCCGTCGCAAGGTAAAAAACATGTTACTGAAACGCAGGTAACGCTAGGCAATAAATGCCGGGAAACACTTGGTTAATTCGACTGGCGGAAGCGAATAGTTGCGTTTGAATGAACGCCGCCAAAGTCGATCTTTCGAAGGAGCAAACAAATGCGCTGGGATGAATTCCGCCGCTCGAGCAATGTCGAAGACGATCGCGGAGCGAGCATGGGCGGCGGCTTCGGCATGCCGGGCGGCGCGCACGGTCTCGGCATCGGCACCATTGTCATTCTCGCGCTGGTCGGCTGGGCGCTCGGCATCGATCCAAGCACGCTGATCAACGGCGCGGAAATTCTCTCCGGCGGCGGCCAGATCGTGCAGCAGAGCGGTCCGCCGCCCGCCGACGATGCGAGAACCGCCGCGACCAAGGATTTTATCGCCGCGGTGCTCGGCGACACCGAGGATCGCTGGAGCGATATTTTCGCGGATATGGGGCGCACCTATCATCCGGTGCCGCTGCGGCTGTTCAACGGCGCGCTCGACGGCGGCTGTGGCATGGCGCAATCGGCCATGGGCCCGTTCTATTGCCCGCGGGATAAGGACATCTACCTGGATATGTCGTTCTTTGCGGACTTGCAGAACAAATTCGACGCCTGCGCGAGCGACAATGCCTGCCGCTTCTCGGAGGCTTACGTGATCGCGCATGAGGTCGGCCATCATGTGCAGGACGAGCTCGGCACTCTGCCGCGGGTGATGGCGGCGCAGCAGGCGGCTTCGACCAAAACCCAGGTCAATGCACTGCAGGTACGCGTCGAGCTGCAGGCGGACTGCTATGCCGGGATCTGGGCGAACCGCGCACAAAAGAAGCACACGTTCCTCGACCCGGGAGACGTCGATCAAGCCTTGCAAACCGCGTCTGCCATCGGCGACGACCGCCTGCAGAAAGAAACGCGGGGCTACGTGGTGCCGGACAGCTTCACCCACGGCACTTCGGCGCAGCGCAAGCGCTGGTTCTTGAACGGCTTCAATTCCGGCCAGCTCTCGGCCTGCGATACGATGTCTGCCGGCGCGCTATAACTGCGCTTGGCAGGACGCTTCGGCAGGCCTAAGCTATTAACCGACTGAAGTATTTTCGCTCGTTCCAGCGGCAGCAGGAAATCCGGATGCCTTTCCGGCTTGCTGCTTGGACGGGGCAAGTGGATCAGAAGTTGTTGCGTTAAGGCTTACCCATGCCTGGGATCGACGGGACCAAGCAATTCGTGCCGCTCAAGATCGCGGTGCTGACGATTTCCGATACGCGTTCGTTGAAGGACGACAAATCCGGCGCCTTGCTGGTGCAACGCATCGTTGCCGCCGGGCATTTTGTCTCGGAACGCAGCCTGGTCCCCGACGACGTCGAAGCGATCCGCGCCCGGGTCAAAGCCTGGATCGCCGATCCGATGATCGACGTCATCATCACCACCGGCGGCACCGGCTTTACCGGCCGCGACGTCACCCCGGAAGCGATCGAGCCGCTGTTCGACAAGAAGATGGACGGCTTCTCGGCGCTGTTCCTGGTGATCAGCTTTCCGAAGATCGGGACCTCGGCGATCCAGTCGCGCGCCACCGCCGGCGTCGCCGGCTCGACCTACATCTTCTGCCTGCCGGGCTCGCCGGGCGCCTGCAAGGACGCCTGGGACGAGATTCTGGTGCACCAACTCGATTACCGCTACGGGCCGTGCAATTTCGTCGAAATCATGCCGCGGCTCGACGAGCATCTGCGCCGGCCGAAGGCGCAGGGCGCGACGGTCTAAGGCTCTCCCTTGCCAGTGCGCGCCTGACGATCAGCGCCGCCACCACGAGCACGGCGGCAAAACCGACCGGCGCTTTCGTCGCAGGCAGCATCAAGATCAACAGGCACACCAAGCCGATGCCGCCCATTTCATGGGCGAGAAAACCGTCAGCCCTGCCCAGCCGCATGAGAAAGGCAAGCGGCACCGCGAGTGTCACCAGATCGTAGGCCAACAGATGCGGCGCTGCCAGCAAGGCGCCGACGCCGAGCGCGGCGGCCTTGAGCTCGAAGGCGGCGCGGCTGCGCCACAGCACGGCGATGGCACAGCCGGTGACGAGCGCGACGACGATTTGCACGGTCCAGGCCAGCGTCTTGCCGCCGCCGAGCGCCAGCGTGACGCCGAACACCGACTGCAGCTTGCCCCAGTCAGCCATGCCATTGGCATAAAGCGTGTAGCCGATGCCGGAAAGAAACCCTTGCCAGCTTGCAACGCCGAAAACCGCCGCCGATGCGGCTGCCATCGCCACCGCCACGATGCCGGCGCTGACGATCGCCCGCCAGCGGCCGCCGGCCACGAGCGCGATTGGAAATAACAGTCCGAGGTGCGGCTTGTAGCTCAGTAATCCGAGCAGCGCGCCGGCACAGAACGGCTGCCGCTCCATCAAGGTGAGCGCGCCGCCGATCAGCGCCGCGGAAAGGAAGCCGTTCTGGCCGACAACGGCATTGGCAACGACCGCGGGGAATGCGCAAGCGAGCAGATAACCGACACGATCGCCGATGATAGCGCGAACTGCGGCGAGGTAAGCCAAGAACGTGCCGGAGACCCAGAAGGCGAATGCGATCGCATAAGGCACCAGCGCCAAGGCGGCGGAAACGAACAAAAACGTCGGCGGATAGGGCCAGCCTAAATAACCTTCGAACGGATGACCGATCACGCTCGCGTCGAAGGGCTTTAAGACCTGCCAGTCATAAGCCGCTGCGGCATGCCCCATGAGCACCATGCGGCCCGCGGACCAGATGGTGACAAAGTCATAGATGCCGCCGCTGCCGCGCGGCGCCATGAACTCCCGTATGTAGGTGGTCCCGACAAGCGCGGCATTCGCGACGGCGAGCGCAAGACAAATGAGTTTCAGCAGGCGCGCTGGGCTGGCGCGGCTGCGCGCGGAAGGCGTTTCGTAGGCGGAGGCCATCGGCATCGAGCCTCATTCCACTCGCGATGAAGCCTGGCTCAACGTGCCAAGGCCAGAGGCCTTCATCCAGTCCTCTGCTTCCTGTCTGCTCCGGGTTAAGATTTGCCTCTTCTCCTTTCTTCTTTTCGAACGGCAAAAACGGTTGCGCGGCGAGTGATGCGAGATGGTTAATCGATTTATAAACAAAAGAGGAAAAAGAAGCGGCTCAGAGGAAACCGGGACGAAATCCTGAAACCGCGACGTCGTAGAGGGGAGGAGGCAAGGGGACCGCGCCAAAGCATCCCGGCGGGGCCGATGAGCCGACTTTCGTGTCCGAAATATCGATTTGCGGATCAGCCGGCGCTGGATGAGCGCCAAGCAAGGCGTTGATCGCCGCTCTGTCGATGAGCGCAAAGACAACAAAAGCCGGCTGGCTAGAAGCCCGCCGGCGGCGCGTGGCGATGCTTTGCTGCCAGCCTCATAGCTGCAAATCCCAGTATTCGCTGACCACGGCTTTGCCGAAACTCACGCGTTCCTCGCTGCTGGTGAGCGTGAATCCGGCCTGCTGGTAGATGTGCCGCGCCGCGGTCAGCACGCTGTGCGTCCATAGCGTGATCCTGGCGTAGCCGGCGTCGCGGGCGAGCGCGATGCTCTCCTGCACGAGCCGCGCGCCGAGCCCGAGCCCGCGCGCTTTCGGATCGACCAGCAGGAGCCGGATGCGTGCCACCGTGCCGGACTCAGCGGCCAGAAAAACGCAACCGACATTCTCGCCGTTCATTTCCGCGATCCAGCAGCGCTCGCGCTGCGGATCGCTTTTGTTGGCGAAGTCGGCGACGATTTGCGCGCAGACACCTTCGAACGGTTCGGTCCAGCCGTATTCCTGCGCGTAGAGCTCGGCATGGCGCTTGACCACCCAGCCGAAATCGCCCGGCCGCGGTGCGCGCAACACATAGCGCCGCTCCGCCACTGGCGTTTGCGGCGCGACTCCCTCCGCATTGCCGCCGAGCAGCGTCTCAATCGTACTCATCGCGCCGATCAACCGGAGCTGATCTGGCGACGAAAGTCTGCCGAGCATCGCGCCGATGTCGAGCTGCGAGCGCTGCTCGAGCGGCGCGAAGTCCTTGCGCCCGCGCGGCGTGAGCGTCAGGTGGCTTTGCCGGGCGTCGCTTGCCGACGCCGTGCGCCGGACCAGCCCGCGCTTTTCGAAATTGCGCAACACGCGGGACAGATAGCCGGCGTCGAGATGGAGGGCGCGGCCGATATCGGTTGCCGTGGTCGAGCCATTGCCCCGCGCAATCTCGTAAAGCACGCGCGCCTCGCCAAGCGAATAGGGGCTATCGAGGAAAGTTTTTCGTAAGACCCCGATCTGCCGCGTGTAGAAGCGATTGAAGCCGCGTACCGTGGCGACGCGGTCGGGAGCGGCGCCGTCTGCCGAAGGACGGGGCTTTGAGGCTCTGCCAAGCATGCTTCAGCATCGGCCAGATATTTGACAAAGTCAAGTATCGGCCCGAGACCGCAAACGATCGCCGCGGCTGCCGCTCAGACGCTGCCGAAGACTTGGGTGGTGAGCGTGGCGACGCGGCGGCGGCCGATGCGGCGGAGGAGATCACGTTCCGGATCTCCGGCACGTTCGGAATGGCCGCCGACGGCCTCGTAAAGCTGCCGGGCGATGAGCAGGCCCTGCTCGGGGCGAGGCGGAGCGCCGAACATCGCGCCCACCCTCAAGCACAATTCGCGCAGCACCGCGTCTGTGGCGCCGCGCCGAAATACCGCCGCCGCAGCGTCCCGCTGCAGGAAACGCGCGACTTCACCGGTCCACGACGTGTCCAGAACCGTTCCGGGGTGCAGAAACATCAGCCAAGGCATGCGCGCGGCCGCCGCGGCCGCCTTCAGCCTGCCGGCGAGCAGGCCATCGCTGGGCAGGAAATTGCAGCCGGCGACGTCGGCTACCGCCGCCGTGTCGTCCTGCGAGCCGCCGTCGGCGATCAGGACTTCGGCGACGAGGCCGGCGGTCGCGCCTGGGACGAGTGCAGCCAGCGTCGGCAACAGCGCGCGCTCCGAATTCCGCGTCGGAATGATGACGCTGAGCATGTCGTGCCGCTTGGCCTTTTCCGAAACGCGCTTTCCGCGAAGCTGAATAGGCCCTCTGCAACGCGGCTCCAAGCCCTGTTTGCGGTCACCGTTCACGCGCATTTGTTCTTGATTTGTTCTGACCCCCGCGTTATCTTGAGGCCAAGAGTTATCCAAATGAGCCGTCCATGAGTCGTTCGTCTGCGTTGCGACGCCCGCCGGCACCGCTGCCCTCCACGCCGGCGGGCGACCTGGGAACTGCCGTCGATCGCGAGCGCCGCCGCGGTCGCGGCACCGCTTCGAACGTTTCCGGGCGTTTCGAGCCGCTCGCGCGCGTCGCCTTCGACGATGGCTGGCAGAGCCTCGAAGAACTGCCGGTGTTCAAGACCACGGTGACGGTCGATTCGACCCGCAAGATCATCGCGCGCAACAACTCGCCCGACATTTCCTTCGATCAGTCGATCAATCCGTATCGCGGTTGCGAACACGGCTGCATCTATTGTTATGCGCGGCCGAGCCACGCTTATCTCGGGCTTTCGCCCGGGCTCGATTTCGAATCCAAGCTGTTGATGAAACCGCAGGCGCCGGAACTGCTGGAGCGCGAATTGTCGGCGCCGAATTATCTGCCGAAGATCATCGCGCTCGGCTCCAATACCGATCCCTACCAGCCGATCGAGCGCCGTTATCAGATCACGCGCCGCATCCTCGAAGTTCTGGAACGCGCCGGCAATCCGGTCGGCATCGTGACCAAATCGGCGCTGATCCTGCGCGACCTCGACATTCTTGCGCGCATGGCCAAGCGCGATCTGGTCAAGGTGGCGATCTCGGTGACGACGCTCGATGCGAAATTGGCCCGCGTCATGGAACCGCGCGCCTCGACGCCGCCGCGCCGGCTCGACGCCTTGCGGCAATTGGTCAGGGCCGGCGTGCCGACTTCGACGCTGGTCGCGCCGGTCATTCCCGCGATCAACGACGCCGAGCTGGAGCGCATTCTCGAGGCGGTGGCGGAGGCCGGCGTGCGCCATGCCGGCTATGTGCTGCTTCGCCTGCCGCTGGAAATACGCGACCTGTTCCGCGAATGGCTGACCGAGAATTTTCCCGACCGCGTCGAGCACGTGTTCAAGCTCGTCCGTGACACCCGCGGCGGCAAGGATTACGATCCGACTTTCGGCAAACGCATGACCGGCTCGGGCCCGATCGCCTGGATGATCGGCCGCCGCTTCGAAGTGGCATGCGAGCGGCTTAAGTTCAATTTGACCAGCGTGAAGACCACGACCGAACATTTCCGGCCGCCGCGGCCGGCGGCGCAGCAGCTCGATCTGTTCTAATCGCTTGGGATTTATGCCGCCGTTGCGAAGCGCGCTCCGGCATGCTCATGATGCGGCATGAGTTCCGCCAAATCCGCCCGCAAGCCCGGCGCCAGGAAGGATGCGGCTGCGGCGCGTCTGCCGCTTGCCGAAGAGATCGTGCTGCGGCCGACGTTCCGCCGCGAGCGCGCGGCGCTCAAGCGCGGCATATGGCCGATTGCCGGCTGCGACGAGGCCGGCCGCGGACCGCTTGCCGGGCCGGTGGTGGCGGCGGCCGTCATTCTCGATCCCGACAATATCCCGCGCGGGCTTGACGATTCGAAGCGGCTGACGCCGGAACGGCGGGAAGTGCTTTACGAGCGCATCTGTGCCCGGGCCCAGGTGGCGGTGGCGATGGCGCCGCCGGCCCGCATCGATCGCGACAATATTCTGCGCGCGTCGCTGTGGGCGCTGGCGCGCGCGGTCGCGGCGCTCCCGGTCAAGCCGCGCCTCGTCTTTGTCGACGGCCGCGACCGCATCAATGCCGGCTGCGACTGCCAGGCCGTGATCGGCGGCGACGGGCTCGTCGCCTCGATTGCCGCCGCTTCCATCGTCGCCAAGGTCACCCGCGACCGGCTGATGGCCTGCCTCGGCGCCGCGCATCCCGGCTACGGCTTCGAGCGCCACATGGGCTACAGCGTACCCGAGCATTTCGAGGCGCTCGACCGGCTCGGGCCGACCATCCACCATCGCCGCTCGTTTTCGCCGGTGGCGGGGGCGCTTGGCCTCACCGACGATGAGGCGGATGCGGCGATTGCCGGCGTGTTGCCGCTTTAGCTTGTTTCGATAACCCCACCCGTATAGGGCAACCGAACCATCGCTTCGCGCTGCTGCCTAAGGTGTCCGCCGAGTGCGATGTTATTTGCCGATGTTTTACGTTCCACTTTACATCGAAATGTTGCGCTCGCGCCCGCTGCTGGTTTTCTGGCCGGCAGTGCTGTTGCAGGCCGCGATCTGGCTTGCGATGCCGATGCTGTTTTATTCGGCCCCCCCGGAGGGTTTGGCGCAGCTTCTCGCCATCGGTCACGAGTTGCGCTTCGATGCCGGCGTCGGCCCGCCGCTCGCTTATTGGCTTGCCGAGCTTGCGTTTCGCGCCGCAGGCATGTTCGGCGTCTATGCGTTGGCGCAAGTTTGCGTGGTGACGACCTATTGGTGCGTCTTCGCGCTCGGCCGCGCCATCGTCGGACCGACGCATGCGGCGATGGCGGCGCTGCTGATGGTGGGCATCTCCTTGTTCGCGGTGCCGTCGCCGGACTTCGGGCCGCCGATCCTGGCCATGGCGCTGTGGACCGCGGCGCTGCTGCATTATTGGCGCGCGGCGTTCGGCGGCGAGCGGCGGTCATGGTACGCGCTCGCAATAGCGGCGGCGCTGCTGCTTCTGTCCAGTGACGCGGCGCTGTTGCTTCTGGGGACGCTCATCGCCTTTACCGCGATCACGGCGCGCGGGCGTGCGGCGGGCAACGCCATCCAAGCCTGGATCGTAGCGCTGGCGCTGGTGCCGTTTTTCTTGCTGCATCTTATCTGGCTCGCCGGCATGTTGCCGATGCCTTCCGGCAATGCGCTGGTTCCGGCACTGGCGCGCTTGCGCGACACCGCGCTTGCCGGCGCCAATACGATGCTGTGGCTGCGGCTCATTGCGGCGCTCGTTCTCGCCCATGCCGGGCTCGCCATCCTCGTGGCGCTGGCGACCGGCTGGCCGCGGCTGCGCGCCAGTCCGGCGCCGCCGCTCGCCCGCGCGCCGGTCGGTTCCTTGGCTCCGACCTATGTGAAGGTCTTCGCGCTTGTTCCCGGCTTGCTGGCGACGAGCGTCGCTGTCCTGTTCGGACGTTCGCTGCCGGTCGGCGGCGCGGCGCCGCTCGTAGTGCTGTCCGGCCTCGCGCTGGTCGTTGCCGCCGGCAACGGCATCGCGCTCTATCATCAGCGCATTCTCGGCTTTGCCTGGGCCGGACTGTTGATCGTGCCGGCGATTTTCGTGCCGGTCCTGATCGTGGTCTTGCCGTGGACGGCCGGCATGGACCTGAAAGTCGCGCAACCGGCCGCAGCCATGGGCCGCTTCTTCGCCGACAGTTTCCAGCGCCGCACCGGCCAGCCGCTTGCCGTCGTCGCCGGCGATCCGCGGCTTGCCGCGCTGGTCGCGCTTGGCGCGCCGAGCCGGCCGAGCCTGTTCTTCGACGCTGATCCGGCACGCTCGCCCTGGGTCACCGCCAATGACATCCGCAAGAAGGGCGCCGTGGTGGTCTGGCTTGCCCCCGATACCACGCCCGGGCTGCCGCCCGACATCAAGGCGTATTTTCCCGATCTCGTCGCCGAAGTGCCGCGTGCCTTCACCCGGCCGGTGGAGGGTCGGCTGCCGACGCTGTGGATCGGTTGGGGCGTGATCAGGCCGGGCAGCGTCGCCGCTGCGGCGCGCTAGGCCGGATCATTGCGGCCGCGTTACGTCGCTCACACCGCGATCAGTGATACGCCGCGCCTTCGCTGACTTTGCCGCGAAAAACCCAATAGGACCATGCCGTATACATCAGAATAACGGGCAACAGGAAAAGCGTGCCGATGAGCAGGAATGCCTGTGTGCTTTCCGAAGAGGCCGCCTGCCATAGCGTATAGTGATAGGGCACGATCATTGGCCAAAGGCTGATCGCGATGCCGAGGAACGACATCAGAAACAATCCGATTGCGCCGAGAAACGGCGCCAGTTCACAGCGGCGGCGCAAGGCATACCATTCACCGGCTGCGACCGCAGCGGTAATGACGGGAACCGGAAAAAGAAACGCGATATGGGGCCAGGAGAACCAGCGCGTGGCGATCTCCGCGTGCGCCAGCGGGGTCCAAATGCTGACGGCAATAATGGCAGCGACGACAGCGGCGAGACACAGGCGGCCGGCTCGCCGTGCCCATTCCTGCAAGTCGCCTTCGGTCTTGAGTATCAACCAACACGCCCCCAGCAAACTGTAGCCGAAGACCAGAGCTAGCCCGGTGAATAGCGCAAACGGCGTGAGCCAATCGAGCGACGTTCCCGCAAAGTGCCGGCCGTCGACCTTGAAGCCTTGGATAAAGGAACCGAGGACCGTTCCCTGCGCAAACGTCGCCACCAGCGAGCCGCCATGGAAGGCGCGGTCCCAGAACCGCTTCATGCCGGAGTGCTTGAAACGGAATTCGAATGCCACCCCGCGGAACACCAGCGCGAGCAGCATCAGCAAGATTGGGAAATATACGGCCGGAATAATGATCGCGAAAGCCAAGGGAAACGCCGCCAGCAGGCCGAGGCCGCCGAATATCAGCCAGGTTTCGTTGCCGTCCCAGATCGGCGCGATCGAAT
The DNA here is from genome assembly GCA_963791925.1 of uncultured Alphaproteobacteria bacterium. Classification (GTDB taxonomy): domain Bacteria; phylum Pseudomonadota; class Alphaproteobacteria; order Rhizobiales; family Xanthobacteraceae; genus BOG-931. Next base: position 543,889 of record CAWBUA010000002.1, read on the forward strand.
TCATCGCCCGGTTACGATCGGCGTCATCGCCGATAAATCCATATAGAATGCCCACCCCCAGATCGAAGCCATCGAAAGCGACGTAATAAAAAACCGCCAGCGCAAGAAGCACGGTCCACAACGGCGTCAGATCAAGCGTCATCCCGCGCTCCCGATCGTGAGTCCGCTGCCGCACGCGCGGCGGTGTCAAAAGGCTGGTGCGGTCGTCCGCTTTCCACCGCGGCCGGCTCGCTGTCCATCTGTTCCGGTCCGCGGCGTACCAGGCCGGCCATAAAGGCAATGCCCGTGGGGAACATGATCAGATAAACGACGATATAGAGGGCAAAGGATACGGCGACATCGGTGCCGCTGAGAGAGGGCGATACGGAATCGGCAGTGCGCAGAAGTCCATAGACGGTCCACGGCTGCCGGCCGACCTCGGTTGTGACCCAGCCCGCGATCACGGCGATAAAGCCGAGGGGCGCCGCCCATTCGCACAGACGCAGAAACCAACTCGAGTTCCAAAGCCGGCCGCGCAGCCGCAGCACCTGACCTGTCGCCACCACGAAAAGCATGATGAAGGCGATCCCGACCATAATCCTGAACGCGAAAAACGGCGGAGCGACCGGAGGACGTTCATCCGCCGGCCATTCCTTCAATCCTTTGATTGCGCCGTTCCACGAGTGGGTGAGAATGAGACTGCCAAGATCGGGGATTTCGATGGCGTCGCGCATGGTCGCATCCGCATCGTCGGGAATGCCGAACAGCGTCAGCGGCGCCGGCTGCGCACTGTCGTAACGGCCCTCGATCGCGGCAAGCTTGGCCGGCTGATATTCGAGCGTATTGAGCCCGTGCCGGTCGCCGAGAAACATTTGCAAGGGCACGAGGACGATCAGCAGGTCGAGCGCCATGCGCATCATCATCCGGGAATCTTCGGCCGCCCTGGCCCGGCGCAACAGCCAGGCTCCCACGCCCATAACCACAAAGGCCGTCGTGATGTAAAAGGCCGTGACGTTGTGCAGGAGCCGATATGGGAACGACGGATTGAAGATGATGGCGAACCAGTCGACCGGCTCAAAGCGGCCGTCGACGATTTTGTAGCCCTGCGGCGTCTGCATCCAAGAGTTGGTCGCCAGAATCCAGAATGAGGAAAGCAGCGTGCCGCCAGCGACCATGAGGGCGGCAAAAAAGTGCGCCCACGATGGTACCAACCGCCTTCCGAACAGCAGGACGCCGAGAAACGAGGCCTCCAGGAAGAAGGCCATCAATCCCTCATAGGCCATCATCGGCGACAGCACGTCCGCCGTGGCGTCGGTAAAATTGCTCCAATTGGTGCCGAACTGGAACGGCATGATGATGCCCGAGACCACGCCCATTCCGAACGAAACGGCGAACACCCGGGTCCAAAATCCGGAAATGCGAAACCAGATCTCGCGGCCGGTAAAGAAATAAAGGCCTTCGAGCACGGCGATATAGGACGCCAGCCCGACCGTAAATGCTGGCAGCAAAATGTGCCAGGCAATCACCCAGGCCCATTGCAGCCGCGATAGCAGTACCGGATCGAGGTGCATAACTGGCCCGAGGTCATTCTCGTCCGTGAGCCACGCTGTAATATGCGCCGACTGGGTGACGGGGGAAAGACCATGGACAAGCCAATCGTGCAGCGCGGGCAAGAGTTGCAATCCGTACTCAATCGTTGGTTCGGCGTCGAGCAGGCGGGCAGTAATGTCCGCACCGAATTCATCGCCGGCCTGACCACGTTCCTGACGATGGTCTACATCGTCTTCGTCAATCCGCAGATCCTCGGCAATACCGGCATGGACAAGGGCGCGGTGTTTGTCGCGACCTGCATCGCGGCGGCCGTGTCCACCATGGTGATGGCGCTCTACGCCAATTATCCGATCGCGCTGGCGCCCGGCATGGGGCTCAACGCCTTCTTCGCCTTCACCGTGGTGCTGACCATGAAATACACTTGGCAGCAGGCGCTCGCCGCGGTGTTCTGCTCCGGCGTGATCTTCTTTCTGATCTCGATCTTCCGCATCCGCGAATACATCATCAATTCGATTCCGAAAAATCTGAAGCTCGCGATCTCCGCCGGCGTCGGCCTGTTTCTCGGCATTATCGCGCTCGAAGAGGCCAAGATCGTGGTGGCATCGCCGGCGACGCTGGTGACGCTGGGCGACCTGCGCAATCCGGCGGCGATCCTGTGCCTTCTTGGCCTGGTGCTGATCACGGCGCTGAATTCCCGCCGCGTCATCGGCGGCACGCTGATCGGCATTCTCATCGTCACGGTGATCGGCATTCCGCTCGGGCTCGCCAAGTTCACCGGCGTGGTTTCGGCCCCGCCGTCCTTGGCGCCGACCTTCCTGCAGCTCGATTTCTCGCGCATCGCCGAAGGCTCGTTTCTGATCGTGATCTTGAGCTTCCTGTTCGTCGACGTGTTCGACAATGCCGGCACGCTGATCGGCGTCACCCATCGCGCCGGCCTGACCGACAAGGATGGCAACCTGCCGCGCATGAAACAGGCGCTGCTGGCCGACAGCTTTGCCGCCATGTTCGGCTCGCTGATCGGCACCTCGACGACGACGAGCTACATCGAAAGTGCCGCCGGCGTCGCGGCCGGCGGCCGCACCGGACTCACTGCCCTCGTCGTCGCGATCCTGTTCCTGCTCGCGCTGTTCTTCGCGCCGCTCGCCGGGATGGTGCCGGCCTATGCGACGTCGGCGGCGCTGCTCTATGTCGCCTGCATCATGGCGCGCGGGCTGGCCGAGATCGACTGGGACGACATCACCGAGGCGGCGCCGGCGGTGATCGCCGCGGTGACCATGCCGCTGACCTATTCGATCGCCACCGGCATCGGCCTCGGCTTCATCACTTATGCGCTGGCGAAGCTCGTTTCCGGCAGGTTCGCCGAAGCCAAACCGGCAGTGCTGGTGCTGGCGGTGATTTTCGGCCTCAAGTTCGCCTTGGGATAGGCCGCAGCGAAGGAGAGCGCGATGAATGCTGGCGCGGCGTCAGGCTGGATGCATTCCTGGCAGCTCTGGGCCATCCTGTCCGCGGTGTTCGCGGCGCTGACCGCGATTTTCGCCAAGGTCGGCGTCGAGAACGTCAATTCCGACCTGGCGACCTTGATCCGCACCATCGTCGTCGTCTGCGTGCTGGCCTTGATCGTCTATGCGACGCGGCAATTTCAAAATCCGGCGGACATATCCGGCCGCACTTATTTGTTTCTGGTGCTCTCCGCGCTCGGCACCGGTGCGTCATGGCTGTGCTATTTCCGCGCATTGAAACTCGGCGACGCGGCGCAAGTGGCGCCAATCGACAAATTGAGCGTGGTTCTGGTCGCCGTGTTCGGCGTCGTGTTTCTCGGCGAGCGGCTTTCGATGCTGAGCTGGGCCGGCATCGCGATGGTGGCGGCCGGAGCGGTCCTAGTCGCGATCGGCTGAAGTGCCTAACCCGCCAGCGCCTTCTTCAGCGCCAGAAAATCGCGCCAGGCGAAGCGCTTCTGCAACGGGCTGCGTAAGAGGAAGGCCGGATGGAAGGTCGCCAGCGCGCGGATCTCGCGCGCGCCGGTGTCGTAGGCAAACCAGCGTCCGCGCGAGCGCGTGATGCCGTCTTTGACCGAGAGCAGCGTCTGCATTGCCGGACCGCCGAGACAGACCATGAAATCCGGATTGGCCAATTCGATCTGGCGGCGGATGAACGGCAGGCAGATCGCGGTCTCCTGCGGGGTGGGCGTGCGGTTGCCGGGCGGCCGCCACGGCACGACATTGGCGATGTAAGCGCAGGTGCGGTCGAGGCCGATCGCCGCCATCATCAAATCGAGCAGCTTGCCGGAGCGGCCGACAAACGGGCGGCCGATTACGTCCTCGTCATAGCCCGGCGCCTCGCCGACGAACATCACGCGGCTTTGCGGATTGCCGTCGGCGAAAACGAGCTGCGTCGCCGTGGCGCGGAGCGCGCAGCCCTCAAAGCCTTCGAGCAGCCCGCGCAGCTCGTCGAGCGTCTGGGCGGTGCGCGCGGCCTCGCGGGCGGCCATTACGGCGGCTTCGGGCGCGATCGGCGCGGCGGCCGCCGGTGCGCGTTTTGCTCCTTGCCCTTCGGGCTGGCGGCCTTCGGCGGCCGGCCTCGCCCGTTCGAGGGCGGGGGCAGGCGCAGCAGGCGCCACGTCGGCCATGCGGTCGACCACCTCCTCGCCGACCAGCGCATCGACGCCGGCGGCGAGGTAGAACGCCAGGATTTCGCGGGCTTCTGTGCGTTCAAAGCTCATGGCCGATGCGTCATACGCGAACCGGCCGCGCTAGGCGAGCCCGCAAAAGCGTGAGACACTTGCGGCGTACTATTCCGGCAAGGTCGCGGAGCGACCCCGATGTCCTACAAGGTGCTGGTCGAGGACAATTTCCACTACATGGACAAGGACGAGCGCCACGAATTGGGCACCTCTTAAACCGCCGAAGCGGCGGTCGCCGTCTGCCGCGACCGGCTCGATCGATGGCTGGTCGATTCCTACGAGGAGGGCGCAACCGCGGCCAAGCTGTTCGAGCGTTACGTGGCGTTCGGCGAGGATCCCTTCATCGTCGCGCTTGGCGATGCGTCGGCGGTGCGCTTTTCGGCATGGAACTACGCCCGCCAACGCACCGCCGAGTTCGCCGCTCCCGACCCGGAGGGACCGCGGCAGCGGCAAGCCGTCAGCGACCGCAAGCCGTGATAGTGCAGCAACGGCACGGCCTTCAGGTTATGCGAGCGGCCCCGTGACTCTCCGAATAGCCGTGACTCACCGAGTACCCGTGGGTCAGGTGACAGTGAAAGTCGGTACTAGGCCAAGTCCCGGGTGGATACCGCCCAGCGATTGTCACCGCGCCGAATTCGTGAAAAATCCTCGGTAATCGACCGAGATACGGAGAATGCCATGAATACGCCGGAGCTTCCGCCCCGGGAGGCAATGGAATTCGATACCGTGATCGTCGGCGCCGGGCCGGCCGGCCTTGCCGCCGCCATCCGGCTCAAGCAGCTCGCGCCGGATCGATCCGTGGTCGTGGTCGAGAAGGGCTCCGAGGTGGGCGCCCACATTCTCTCCGGCGCGGTGATCGATCCGATCGGCCTCGACAGTCTCCTACCGGAATGGCGCGGCGAAGACACCCCGATCAAAACCGAGGTCGCCGCCGACCGCTTCTATGCGCTCGGCGCTTCCGGCGCGCTGCGGCTGCCGCTCTCGCTGATGCCGCCCTTGATGAGCAATCACGGCAATTTCATCGTCTCGCTCGGCGACGTCTGCCGCTATCTGGCCAAGAAAGCCGAAGCGCTCGGCGTCGAGATTTATCCGGGCTTTGCCGCAGCCGAACTGCTGTTCGAGAACGACGCGGTCGCCGGCATCGCCACCGGCGACATGGGCATCGCCAAGGACGGCCATCACAAGCCGGGCTTCGCCCGCGGCATGGAGCTGCGCGGCAAGTATACTTTGTTCGCCGAGGGCGCGCGCGGCAGCCTGTCCAAGGTGCTGATCGAGCGCTTCGGTCTATCGCAAAATCGCGATCCGCAAAAATTCGGCATCGGACTGAAAGAACTGTGGCAGGTCGCGCCGGAGCGATTCCAGAAGGGCCTGGTGCAGCACACGCTGGGCTGGCCGCTGGACAATCGCACCGGCGGCGGCTCGTTTCTCTATCATTACGACGACAATCTGGTATCGGTCGGCTTCGTCGTCCACCTCAACTACCGCAATCCGTATCTGTCGCCGTTCGAGGAATTCCAGCGTTTCAAGACGCATCCGCTCGTGCGCGACACTTTCGCCGGCGGCAAGCGCCTTTGCTACGGCGCGCGCGCCATCACCGAAGGCGGCTGGCAATCGGTGCCGAAGCTCACCTTTCCGGGCGGTGCGCTGATCGGCTGCGCCGCGGGCTTCGTCAACGTGCCGCGCATCAAAGGCAGCCACAACGCCATACTGTCGGGCATGCAGGCGGCCGAGCACGTCGCGGCTGCGCTAGCCGCCGGGCGCGGCAATGACGAACTTGCCGGCTACGACGCGGCGTGGCGTGGCTCTCCGGTGGGGCGCGATCTGTGGCGGGTGCGCAATGCCAAGCCGCTATGGTCGAAGTTCGGCACCGCGTTCGGCGTCGCGCTCGGCGGGCTCGACATGTGGACCAATACGCTCGGCTTCTCAATGTTTGGCACGCTCAAGCATGGCAAGCCGGATTATGCGACGCTGCAGCCTGCGGCGAAATGCCGGCGCATCGCCTATGCCAAGCCCGACGGTAAACTGACCTTCGACCGGCTGTCGTCGGTCTATTTGTCGAACACCAATCACGAGGAGGACCAGCCGGTTCATCTTCTGGTGCGCGACATGGCTCTGCAAAAGTCGTCCGAGTGCGGCGTTTACGCGGGGCCGTCGGCGCGCTATTGCCCGGCCGGCGTCTACGAATGGGTCGAAGAAAGCGGGCAGGAGAAGTTCGTCATCAACGCGCAAAACTGCGTTCATTGTAAAACCTGCGACATCAAGGACCCGAACCAGAACATCACCTGGGTGCCGCCCGAAGGCGGTGGCGGGCCGAATTATCCGAACATGTGATCGCCGCTGAGACCCGGTGCGCTTTCGGTGGCCGGTAAGGTAATTCCACTGCCGCGATTTCGCCGCCGTTGGGGCCTAAAGCCCGATTTGTCGGGGGAAGTAGCGCGGCGGGTGCTCAGTTTGTGTCCTTGCGGGCACGCGGCAAAAGGGTCATTCTCGCGCCGACATTAAGAGGCACCGGGCGCTCGATTCCCGCTTTGCCGATCCAGTTCGTCAGCCGAACCAGTTCGCCAATGGAGATATCGTGATTCATTCGCTGCCCCGGCATGCCGCCCTTCTGGGCATCGCATTAGCTTTCAGCCTTTCCTCAGCGCTGGCCGCCGAAACGCCGGCGCAACAGCAGCTTTCGCCCGAGAACGCCTTCGGCAGCTATCTGGCCGCCCGGCACGCTTCGGCGCAACGCGACGAGGCCGCCGCCGCCGCCTATTATCTCGATGTCCTCAAGCTCGACCCGCACAATTCCGATCTGCTTAGCCGCGCGTTTCTGTCGGAACTTTCCGACGGCAATATCGATGGGGCAGGCAAGCTCGCCGACCGGCTGCTCGCCATCGATCACAACGATCGCATTTCGCGGCTGGTCGTCGGCATCCGCGATCTGAAGAAAAAGCGTTACGCGGCGGCGCGCGAGAATTTCGCGCAGTCGGTGCGCGGCCCGGTCACCGATCTCACGGCGACGCTGCTGTCGGGCTGGGCGCTCGCCGGGCAGGGCGATACGCATGCGGCCATCGAGACGATGGACAAGCTGTCCGGGCCGGATTGGTACGGCATTTTCAAGGATCTGCATGCCGGGCTCATTCTCGATCTCGGCAAGGAAAGCAAAGCAGCCGGCAAGCGCTATGCGAGCGCCTACAAGGCCGATCCCACCGCCTTGCGTACGGTGGAAGCTTATGGCCGCTGGCTGTCGCGCAACGGCAGCAAGGCCGACGCGTTGAAAGTCTACGGGGATTTCGCCAAGGAGCTGCCAAACCATCCGTTGATCGACGAAGAGACCAAGCGGACCGGCGACGGCGAGAAGCTGCCGCTGCTTGTCGATACGCCGCAAGCCGGCGCGGCGGAGGCGCTTTACGGGCTCGGCGCCTCGATCGGGCGCCGCGGTGGCGAGGATCTCGCGCTGATCTATCTGCAGCTCGCGCTTTATCTCGAGCCGAGCCACGCCATGGCGCTGTTGTCGCTCGGCGATCTCTACGAGGACCTCAAGAAGCCTGATCTGGCGATCAAGGCCTATGAGCGGGTGCCGGCAAGCTCGCCGTTGTCGCGTAACGCGCAGATCCAGATGGCCGTCGATCTCGACACGCTCGGCCGCAGCGACGAGGCCAAGAAGCTTCTGGGCAAGGTGATTGCCGACCATCCCAAGGATACCCAAGCAATCGTCGAGCTCGGCAATGTCGAACGCGGGCACAAGGATTTTGCCGATTGCGCCAAGACCTACGGCAAGGCCATCGACACGGTGCAAAATCCCGACAAGTCGAACTGGGTGATGTTCTACTTCCGCGGCATCTGCTTCGAGCGTTCGAGTCAGTGGCCGCTCGCCGAAGCCGATATGAAGAAGGCGTTGCAGCTCTATCCCGATCAGCCGCTGGTGCTCAATTATCTCGGCTATTCGTGGGTCGACAAGGGTGTCCATCTCGATCAAGGCATGGACATGATCCGCAAGGCCGTCGAGCAGCGGCCGGACGACGGCTACATCGTCGATTCGCTGGGCTGGGCGTATTTCCGCACCGGCAATTACGACGAGGCAGTCAAAAATCTGGAACGCGCCGTCGAGCTCAAGCCGGAAGATCCGACCATCAACGACCATCTCGGCGATGCCTATTGGCGGGTCGGGCGTACCTTGGAAGCCCACTTCCAGTGGTCGCAGGCGATCGATCTCAAGCCCGACCCGCAAGATCTGCCGAAGATCGAGGCCAAGGTGAAAAACGGCTTGCCGCCTGACACATCGTCGGCGGCCGATGCCGACAAGGCGAATTCGGCGGCCGACGTCGAAAAGAAGAAGACCGGCAACGGCGGGTGAGGCGACTTCTTGCCCGTTCCGCTGGTTGAGACGGCGTCGGCCAAGGTCAATCTGACGCTGCGGGTGCTGGCCCGCCGCGCCGACGGCTATCACGAGATTTCGAGCCTGGTCGCATTCGCCGATTGCGGCGACCGCTTGAGCTTGACGCCGGGCGGCACGCTCGCCTTGACGGTCGCCGGGCCGCGGGCGCGGGAAGCCGGCGTCGATGACGACAATCTCGTGCTCAAAGCCGCGCGCGCGCTGGCCGCGGGCATTCCCGGGCTCGTCACAGGCGCATTCGATCTCGACAAGGAATTGCCGGTCGCGGCCGGACTGGGCGGCGGCTCGGCCGACGCCGCCGCGGCGCTGCGGCTCTTGGCGCGGGCGAACGAGCTTTCTCCCGGCGATCCGCGCCTTTACGAGGCGGCCCGCGCCACCGGCGCCGACGTACCGGTCTGCCTCGATCCGCGGCCGAGGCTGATGTGGGGCATTGGCGAGAAACTTTCAGCGCCGCTCGATCTGCCGCAGCTCCACGCCGTGCTGGTCAATCCCGGCGTCGCGCTGGCGACCAAGGACGTTTTTGCCAACTGGACGAGCAAAGCCGATGCTGTGCCGCCGCTCGATGTCGCCGTCGTGGAAAAGATCAAGGACGCAACGGCTCTAGTCGAATTGCTTGCGCGAAACGCAAATGATCTCGAACAACCAGCAGGAAAACTCGCACCTGTCATCGCCGAGGCAATCGCCGCGCTGCGCGCGCGGGACGGGTGCCGGCTCGCGCGCATGTCCGGCTCCGGCGCCACATGCTTCGGACTTTTCGATGTAAGCGATGCCGGACAAGACGCGGCAGAATCGCTGGGCAATAAATATCCGCAATGGTGGGTGCGGGCCTGCGTATTGGGAAGCGGCTGAGGCTGCGATTTGATCCGATTCAACCTGATCGGATCATGGTCTAATGCGTCCGCGCGATACAAAAATCGACGGTCTCGACCAAAGCGGCCTTCATCGTCGAATCCGGAAACAGCGCCAGCGCGTCGCAGGCAATGGCGCCGTAATGGTGGGCGCGGCCGATGGTGTCTTCGAGCGCGCGGTGCTTGACCATCAGTCCGATGGCGTGGTCGAGATCGCTGTCCTTGGCCTCGCCGCGCTCCAGCGTGCGCCGCCAGAAGTCGCGCTCGTCGTCGCTGCCGCGGCGGAAGGCGAGCACCACCGGCAGTGTGATCTTGCCCTCGCGGAAATCGTCGCCGATGTTCTTGCCGAGCCGCGCCGCGGCGCCGCCATAGTCGAGGACGTCATCGATCAGCTGGAAGGTGATGCCCAGATTCATGCCGTATGAGCGGCTGGCGGCGGCTTCCGCCTTCTGCCGCGCCGACAGCGCCGGACCGACTTCGCACGCGGCCGCAAACAGTTCGGCGGTCTTGGCGCAGATCACCGCGATATATTCGTCTTCGGTCGTCGCTGTGTTCTTGGCGGCGGCGAGCTGCATGACCTCGCCCTCGGCGATCACCGCGGCGGCGGCGGAGAGGATTTCCAGCGCTTTGAGGCTGCCGACCTCGACCATCATCTTGAACGCCTGGCCGAGCAGGAAGTCGCCGACCAGGACGCTTGCCTCGTTGCCCCAGAGCATGCGGGCCGCGAGCCGACCGCGCCGCAGCTCGCTCTCGTCGACCACGTCGTCATGCAACAGCGTCGCCGTGTGCATGAACTCGACCGCGGCCGCGAGCTTGATATGGCCGTCGCCGGCATAGCCGGCGAGCCGCGCCAAAGCCAGCGTCAGCATCGGCCGCAGCCGCTTGCCGCCGGAATTGATGAGGTGCTTGGCCACCTCCGGGATCATCGTCACTTCGGAGCCGGTGCGGGCGATGATCGTCGCGTTGACGCGCTCCATGTCGGCGGCGACCAGGTCGACCAGGGGGTCGATCGACGGTTCGCGGGCGCTTTCGAAGGGGACGATGACAGCCACTACGGCATTCTCCAGGCCAGCATTCTCGGGACGCGACGCGGAAGCATAGAAACGCTATGGTCGTGCGGCAAGTCTCTCTGCCCAATAGCAAAGCGGCAAGAAATCGGCATGTCGACCAGCGAACTCGCCGGCAAGCACATAGGTACAAACCGCTACGACGCCACGCAATTGGAAGTGGCGGTCCTGGTCCCTTGCTATAACGAAGAACACGCGATCGCCAAAGTGGTTGCCGACTTCGCCGCTGCGCTGCCGGCGGCGACCGTCTACGTTTACGACAACAATTCCACCGACGGCACCGTCGCCGCGGCCAGTCGGGCCGGCGCCGTCGTCCGCCGCGAGACCCATCAGGGCAAGGGTCACGTGGTGCGGCGCATGTTCAACGATATCGAGGCCGACGTTTACGTGCTGGTCGACGGCGACGCCACCTATGATGCGCCGAGCGCTCAGGCGATGGTCGACAAGCTCGTCGCCGAGCGGCTGGACATGGTGGTGGCGACGCGCGTCGACCGCGAGGCGGCGGCCTACCGCGCGGGCCACCGCGCCGGCAACCGGCTGTTGAGCGGCTTCGTCGCTCACATCTTCGGCCGCGCGTTCACCGATATTCTGTCCGGCTATCGGGTGTTCTCGCGCCGCTTCGTAAAGTCGTTTCCGATTCTGTCCGGCGGCTTCGAGATCGAGACCGAATTGACCGTCCATGCGCTGGAGCTCGAATTGCCGGTCGGCGAACTGGCGACGCCGTATTATTCGCGTCCGGCCGGCTCGGTGTCCAAGCTCTCGACCTGGCAGGACGGTTTCCGCATTCTGTGGACGGTGTTGCGCCTTTACCGCGCCGAGCGTCCGCTATCGCTGTTCGGCGCCTTCGGTATTGCGCTGATCATCATGTCGGTCGGGCTCGCCATTCCGATCGTGATTACGTATCTGCAGGAAGGGATTGTACCGCGCCTGCCGACCGCGGTGCTGTCGACCGGCTTGATGGTGGTTGCTTTCCTGTCGATCGCCTGCGGGCTTATTCTCGACACTGTCACGCGCGGCCGCCGCGAGGCGAAGCTGATCGCCTATCTCGCGCTGCGCGCGCCGGGCGAGGAACGGCGACGGAGCTGACATTGCGAGAACTCGTCCGCACCAACGATGCCGTGCTGATTTCCGCGATCGAAGCGCTGCTCAACGGCGCGGGCATCGCGCATATGGTGGTCGACCAGAACATGAGCGTCCTGGAGGGTTCGATCGGCATTTTCCCGCGCCGCATTCTGGTTGGCGAGGACCAAATCCAGGCGGCGCGGCGGCTGTTGCAGGACGCCGGCTTTGGTCACGAGTTGCGGCCTCATATTGATTGAAATGCCAACCGAAATTTCCGCGACACAGCTCGGCACCAGCGAGGATGCCATCCTTGGCGGCAGGCTTAAACTGCGCCAACCGCTGCGCGGCCATCGCTTCGGCCACGACGCGATCCTGCTCGCTGCAGCGACGCCCGCCCAAGCCGGCGAGCAGGCGGTCGAGCTAGGCGCGGGCGTCGGCGCTGCGGGCTTGGCGCTGGCGCGTCGCGTCGATGGGCTCGGCGTGACGCTGGTCGAGATCGATCCGACGCTCGTTGCCTTGGCCCAGGAGAACGCGGTGCGCAACGGGCTCGCGGCGCGGGTCCGCGCCATTTCCCTGGATGTTGCCGCGCCCGCCACCGCGTTTGCCGCAGCGGGACTTTTGCCGGAATCGGCCGATCACGTCCTGATGAATCCCCCGTTCAACCCGCCGCACAATCCGCCGCCCGATCGGGGCCGCCGCGTGGCACGAACCGCATCGAATGAAACGCCTGCGGTTTGGCTGCGTGCGGCGGCGCGGTTGTTGCGTTCTTCAGGCGTGGTAACGCTGATCTGGCGCGCCGACGGTCTTGCCGACGTGCTTGCGGCGCTTGCCGCCGATTTCGCCGCGGTTTCGGTCTTGCCGATCCATCCCAAGCCCGGCGCTGCGGCGATCCGCGTGGTGATGCGCACCAGAAAGGGCCGCGGCGGGACGCTGTCGCTGCGGCCGGGGTTTATCCTTGCCGGTGCCGACGGCAAGCCGAGCGCCGCCGCGGAAGCGGTGTTGCGGGACGGCGCTGCCCTGCCATTTCTGGAAGGCTGAGCGCCGAAGGTTACAGAATACTAACCCCAAAAAAATTTGGGTAAGACGCGATCGCTGCTCAGCCGTTAGGCATCACGCCGAAAACGAGCTAGGCGGCCGGACACGGCCTTCTTAGCTTCGCTGCGGACCGGAAGATAAGCAAGGCCTACAAATATGCTCATAAGTATCAAGAGAAATTCGATCTTGCCCACTGTTTCACCTCCGCCGCTGTTTCTGACAGTCCCGTCAAAGCAAGAAGTGTTCCACGCATTAAGAAACGGTTACTTGAGGCTTAACGCGATCCCTCATATTTGAGCTTTATGACCGAACCGTGGACTGAAGAGAGCGTGCGCGATTGGCGTGGCCGTGTGTTTGGCGCGATCGGCCCAATGCTGCCGCAGCGGTTTCGCTTTGACCGGCCGGTCGTGCCGGTGGTGCGGCTGACCGGGATCATCGGGTTTTCGACGCCGTTGCGGCCCGGTCTGTCGCTTGCCGGCATCGCCCGAACGCTCGAGCGCGCCTTCACGATTCGCCGTGCCGTCGCGGTGGCGCTCGCCATCAATTCACCGGGCGGTTCGCCGGTACAATCGCACCTTATTTTCCGACGCATCCGCGAGCTTGCGGCCGAGCACAAGCGGGCGGTGCTCGCCTTCGTCGAAGACGCCGGGGCGTCGGGCGGCTATATGATCGCCTGCGCCGGCGACGAAATCATCGCCGATCCGCATTCGATCGTCGGCTCGATCGGCGTGGTCGGCGGTTCGTTCGGTTTCGACAAGCTGATCGCCAAAATCGGCGTCGAGCGCCGGCTCTATACCTCGGGCGAGCACAAAGCGATGCTCGACCCCTTCCTGCCGGAAAATCCCGACGACGTCGAACGGCTGAAGAAATTGCAGCGACAAATCCACGAAGATTTCATCGCGCTGGTCAAATCGCGTCGCGGCGCCAAGCTGCAGGGTCCGGAAAATGACTTATTTTCCGGCGAATATTGGGCTGGACGAAAGGCCATGGAACTCGGCCTCATTGACGCCATCGGCGATCTGCGCGGGACGTTGCGCGAACGATTCGGAGACAAGGTGGTTACACCCCTGATTACCGCCGAACGCGGGTTCCTGGGCCGCCGCATTTTCGGCGTCGGCGGCAACGGCGTCGGAGCGCAAGGCGGGCTCGGCTTTGCCGAGGAGATGATTTCGGCCCTTGAAGCGCGCGCCATCTGGGCGCGCTATGGCCTCTGACAGCAGCGCCACGGGAGAACCGCCATGCCGCCGCTTATCGTCTTCGCGCTCGGGGTCATGGGAGCCGCCGTGGTGGTGCGCTGGTGCGCCCGCGGGGTCCAGCGCGTCAACGCCGAGCTCGACGAGGTGCGCGCCAAAGCCTCCGTCGAGCCGCTTGACCGCTCGACGCTGCCGAAATTGAAGCCAGATCCCAAGACCGGCGAATACCGGCCGGGCTGAATACGCGGCCCAGTCTTATTCCGGCTTGATATCGTTCTCTTTGATGATGCGGCCCCATTTGTCGTATTGGGCCCGCATGAAGGTGCCGAGCGCTTCGGGCGTGCCGCCGACCGGGGTTGCGCCGGTCTTGACGAGCTTGTCGTGGATGGCGGGATCGTTAAGCGCGTCGTTGACGGCCTTGTTGAGCTTGGCGATGACCGCCGGCGGCGTCTTGGCCGGCGCCAGCAGCGCATACCAGTTCGACGCGTCGGTGTTCGGGTAGCCTTGTTCGGCAAGCGTCGGCACATCGGGCAGGACGGCGTCCCGCTTGTCTCCGGCAATGCCGATCGGCACGAGCTTGCCGGCCTGGATCTGCGAAATCACCACCGGAATATCCAGCGCCACGACCTGCACCTGGCCGCCCAGCAGATCGGTCAGCGCCGGGGCCGCGCCGCGATAGGGCACGTGCAGGAATTTCACGCCGGCGGCCGCATCGAGCAGCAGCTGGGCAAGATGCGGCGGCGAGCCGACGCCGGTCGACGCGAAGGTGACGCCGCCCGGCTTTTTCTTGGCCAGCGCCACCAGCTCCTTGACGTTTTTGACGCCAAGCTGCGGCGACACCACCAGCACCTCATGCACCGTCGTCACCAGAGCGACCGGCGCGAAATCGCGGAACGTGTCGAACGGCATTTTCGGCATGATGTGCGGCGACACCGTCACCGCGCCGGAAGTGGTGAGAAACAGCGAATAGCCGTCGGGGTCGGATTTGGCGACGTCGGCGCCGCCCAGCGTGCCATTGGCGCCCGGCTTGTTATCGACATAGACGCGCTGGCCAAGCAGATGGGTCATCTTGTCGGCGATGATGCGGCCAACGAAATCGGTCGGGCCGCCGGGCGGGAACGCCACCACGATGCGAACCGGCCGGGCTGGAAAATCCTGCGCCTTGGCAAAATGCGGAGCGGCCAGCGCCAAGACCGTGGCAAGCCCAATTACGATGGTTCGAATGATGCGCACAATTTCCTCCCCTTGAGCGCCGATCGTTGCTTTTGCAATGCTAGCATAGCGGGCGCCAAGTGAATCGTCATCGCCGGTCCGAGCCTGCGCGAGACTCGACCTACGCAAGACCTGGGCAAGAGCTGGGCAAGACCTGAGGCGCGCAAGACTTGACGTTGATCCTGCCTTCAACCAACAACGGCCCATGAACGCAGATTTGCCGCCCTATATGCGCCCCGAACGCTCGTTCCAGGGGCTCATTCTTGCCTTGCAGCGCTATTGGGCCGATTGGGGCTGCGTCATTTTGCAGCCCTATGACATGGAGGTCGGCGCCGGCACCTTCCATCCGGCGACCACGCTGCGCGCGCTCGGGCCGAAACCCTGGAACGCGGCCTACGTGCAGCCGTCGCGCCGGCCCAAGGACGGCCGTTACGGCGAGAACCCGAACCGGATGCAGCATTACTATCAGCTGCAGGTGATCTTAAAACCGTCGCCGGACGACCTGCAGGAGCTTTATCTCAAATCGCTCTACGCCATCGGCATCGATCCCAAGATCCACGACATCCGCTTCGTCGAGGACGACTGGGAAAGCCCGACGCTCGGCGCCTGGGGGCTCGGCTGGGAATGCTGGTGCGACGGCATGGAGGTGTCGCAGTTCACGTATTTTCAGCAGGTCGCCGGCATCGAATGCGCGCCGGTCTCCGGCGAATTGACCTATGGTCTCGAGCGGCTGGCGATGTATGTGCAAGGCGTCGAGAACGTGTATGAGCTCAACTTCAACGGCCGCGAAGGCGCGCAGAAGGTGACTTACGGTAGCGTGTTCTTGCAGGCCGAGCAGGAATATTCCCGCTACAATTTCGAGGCTGCCGATACGGAAATGCTGTTCCGCCACTTCAAGGATGCGGAGGAGGAGTGCAAACGGCTGTTGCAGATCGGCGCCAAGGATGCGCGCAACGAGCTGGCTCTGCCGGCCTACGACCAGTGCATCAAGACGAGCCACGTCTTCAATCTGCTCGACGCCCGCGGGGTGATTTCGGTGACCGAGCGGCAAAGCTACATTTTGCGGGTGCGGGAGCTCGCAAAGGCCTGCGGCGCGGCCTGGCTTGCGACCGCAGGCGGCGGCAGAGATTCATGAGCGCACGCGGAGAGCTGCAATGAGCGAAATGCCAGACGTCGGCGGCCGGCGGCCGATCCCGGTGAATGTCCAGGCCGGAAAATCCTATTGGTGGTGCGCCTGCGGGCGCTCGAAGTCGCAGCCGTTCTGCGACGGCTCGCACCAGGGCTCGTCGTTCTCGCCGGTCGAATATAAGCCGGCGACGAACGAGGAAGCCTGGTTCTGCGCCTGCAAGCGTTCCGGCAAAAAGCCACTGTGTGATGGGAGTCATAAGACCCTCCCCTGAAGGGGGAGGGTGGCCGCCGAAGGCGGCAGGGTGGGGAAGTCCATGCGCAGCGACAAGCTTTCAGACACGACCTACCTCAGAGCGCGACGACTTCGGCGTGCAACAACGGATGCCGAAAAGCAACTTTGGTACCGCCTGCGAAAATTCGATCTCGATGGTTCGCACTTCCGTCGGCAAGTGCCGATCGGTCCGTACATCGTCGATTTCGCGTGTATGGCGGCGCGGCTGTTGATCGAAGTCGACGGTTCGCAGCATGGTGAGGATCGAAACAAGGCGTACGACGGCGTTCGCACGGCGTGGTTGGAGAAACAGGGATATCGCATGCTTCGATTCTGGAATAACGACATCGCCAAGAATATCGATGCCGTTATGGAAGCGATATACGCGGCGATATATGGATCGATCTCTGCACCCCCGACGCCGCTGAAGCATCGGCGCCGAAGGCAAAACGTGCCGGCACACTTCCCCACCCCGGCGCGCTTTGCGCGCCGGCCCTCCCCCTGCAGGGGAGGGTGAGAATTACAATGCCCGATCTTCTGCTCGAACTTTTTTCCGAGGAAATTCCGGCGCGGATGCAGGCGCGGGCGGCGGAGGATTTGCGTAAAGCGGTGACCGACCGACTGGTCGCGGCCGGGCTCCTCTACGAGGGCGCCAAGGCCTTCGTGACGCCGCGGCGGCTGACGCTCGCCGTGCACGGCGTGCCGGTGCGCCAGCCCGACATCCGCGAGGAGAAGAAGGGTCCGCGCGTCGGCGCGCCGGAACAGGCGATCGCCGGGTTTCTCAAAGCCGCCGGTTTGAAATCGATCGCCGAGGCCAAAGTGCAGCCCGACAAGAAGGGCGACTTCTACGTCGCGGTGATCGAGAAGCCGGGCCGCGCCGCGCTCGAGGTGATCGGCGAGATACTGCCGGAGGTGATCAAGAGCTTTCCGTGGTCGAAATCGATGCGCTGGGGCGCGCCGTCGGCACAGCCCGGGGCGCTGACCTGGGTGCGGCCGTTGCATTCCATCCTCGCCACCTTCGGGCCGGAGACCGAGGAGCCCGACATCGTGCCGTTCACAGTCGACGGCATTTCCGCCGGCAACGTCACGCGCGGCCACCGCTTCATGGCGCCGGAGCCGTTCACGGTGCGGCGTCTCGACGATTATCTGCGAAAGCTCGACAAGGCCAAGGTCGTGCCCGACGCCGAGCGTAGGAGACAGATCATCCTGACCGAGGCGAAGCAGCTCGCCTTCGCGCAAGGACTGGAGCTCATCGAGGACGAAGGGCTCCTCAACGAGGTCGCCGGCCTCGTCGAATGGCCGGTGGTGCTGATGGGCGCGTTCGAGGAGAGCTTCCTGCGGATTCCGGAGGAAGTGATCCGCGCCACCATCCGCGCCAACCAGAAATGCTTCGTGCTGCGCGACGCCGCGCACGCCAAGCTGGTCGACAAGTTCCTCCTGGTTTCGAACCTGGAAGCGGCGGACGGCGGCGCGGCCATCGTCGCCGGCAACGAGCGCGTCATCCGCGCGCGCTTGTCGGATGCCAAGTTTTTCTATGAGACCGATTTAAAGACCAAGCTCGAAGATCGCCTGCCAAAGTTCAAGAACATCGTGTTTCACGAGAAGCTCGGCACGCAGGCCGAGCGTATTGAACGCATTGAGTTATTGGCCGCCGAATTGGCGCCGCTCGTTGGCGCCGACCCGGTTAAAGCAAAACGTGCGGCGCGGCTCTGTAAGGCGGACTTGCTGACGGAAGTCGTCGGCGAATTCCCCGAGCTGCAAGGCACCATGGGCAAATATTACGCCGAGGCGCAGGGCGAGGACGAAGCCGTGGCGCATGCCTGCGAGGATCATTACCGGCCAAAAGGGCCGGACGATCTGGTGCCGAGCGACCCGGTATCGATTGCAGTCGCGCTCGCGGACAAGATCGATACGCTGGTGGGATTCTGGGCGATTGATGAGAAGCCGACAGGGAGCAAAGACCCGTATGCGCTGCGTCGCGCGGCGCTGGGAGTAATTCGCGTTGTTCTCGACAACGAAAATCGCCTGCACGTGATCCCCTGTATCGAATTTGCGGCGCGTGGTCTGCTGGAAACAGGAACACGTGGTCCCGTGCTTAATCGCTATTTGTTGCCGAGCGACCTTCTCGCCTTTTTCGCCGACCGCCTCAAAGTCCAGCTCCGCGAGCAGGGTGCCCGACACGATCTGGTCGACGCCGTTTTCGCGCTGGAAGGCCAAGACGATCTTCTCCTCATCGTCCGCCGTGTCGAGGCTTTAGGAAAATTCCTCGACAGCGAGGACGGCAAAAACCTGCTCGCAAGCTATAAGCGCGCCACCAACATCATCCGCATCGAGGAGAAGAAGGATTCGCGCGACTATACCGGTGCGCCGGACCTGAAGCTTTATAAGCAGGATGAAGAAAAGGCGCTGGCCAAGGCGATTGATGCCACCAAAGCCGAAGCCGCCGCCGCGGTCGAAAAGGAAGACTTCGAGGCCGCCATGCGCGCGATGGCGAAGCTGCGGCCGTATGTCGACGCCTTCTTCGACAAAGTTACAGTGAATGTGGAGGATCAGGCGCTGCGCGAAAACCGCCTGAAACTCCTCAACGAAATCCGCGCCGCCACCCGCGCGGTGGCCGATTTCTCCAAGATCGAGGGGTGATCCGTCATTCCGGGGAGCGGGCGCAAGCCCGCGAGCCCGGAATCCATAAGCCCGGCGCCTGTGGATATGGATTCCGGGCTCGCCGCTTTGCGGCGCCCCGGAATGACGGTAGAACCGAACGGCGGCTCGTGCGTTTAGGGTCTGTGTATTAATCGGCCCCGCCGCTTCTCCCGACAATCCATTCCAAAACCGAGGCAATCCATGGTCATCACCGCCACCGAACTGTCGCCGCTGGTCGCGCTCATCGCCGGCGTCCTCATCCTGATCGTCCCGCGGCTCCTCAATTTCATTGTCGCGATCTATCTCATCGTCGTCGGCCTGCTCGGCCTCAATGCCATCCACCATTTCATCCACTGACACCGGATCGCGCGGCTTGCATCACATGCCGGGACTTGCAATCACACCTCACCCGACCCCACCAATCGCATGATGTCATGGTCAAATCGCGCTCAAAGCTGTCCCGTCAGCCATTAAAAAAATCGGCCGGCCGCAAAGGCAAAACTCCGCGTGCTGCCGCCCGCAAATCCGCGCCGGCTAAGGCACCGGCGCAGGGCAAGTGGGTCTATGCCTTTGGCGGCGGCAAGGCCGAAGGCCGCGCCTCGATGCGGAATCTTCTGGGCGGCAAGGGCGCGGGCCTCGCCGAAATGGCGCATCTGGGGTTACCGGTGCCGCCCGGCTTCACCATCACCACCGAGGTCTGCACCTATTTCTATGAGCACGGCAAAACCTATCCGAAAAATCTCAAGGCCCAGGTCGAGGCCGCGCTCGCCCAGGTCGGCCGCATCACCGGCAAAAAATTCGGCGATGCCGAAAATCCGCTCTTGGTCTCGGTGCGCTCCGGCGCCCGCGCCTCGATGCCCGGCATGATGGACACCGTGCTCAATCTCGGCCTCAACGACGTCACTGTGAATGCACTTGCGGAAAAGTCCGGCGACCGCCGCTTCGCCCAGGACAGCTACCGGCGCTTCATCACCATGTATTCCGACGTGGTGCTCGGCATCGGTCATCATCATTTCGAGGAGATCCTCGACGACCACAAGGACAAGAACGGCTACGCGCTCGACACCGATCTCAATGCGCAGGACTGGTCGGAGGTCATCGCCCACTATAAGGAGCGCGTCGAGGAGGAGACCGGAAAGCCGTTTCCGCAGGACCCGCACCAGCAATTGTGGGGCGCGATCGGCGCGGTGTTCGGCTCATGGATGAACCAGCGCGCCATCACCTACCGCCGGCTCCACACTATTCCGGAAAGCTGGGGCACCGCGGTCAACGTCCAGGCCATGGTATTCGGCAATATGGGCGAGAGCTCGGCCACCGGCGTCGCCTTCACGCGCAATCCGTCGACCGGCGAGAAAAAACTCTACGGCGAGTTTCTGATCAATGCCCAGGGCGAAGACGTGGTCGCCGGCATCCGTACGCCGCAGGAGATCACCGAGGCGGCGCGCAAGGAGGCCTCCTCCGACAAGCCGTCGATGGAGGCGGCGCTGCCGGAGGCTTTCGCCGAGTTGCAACGCATCCACGCCAGGCTCGAAAAGCATTACCGCGACATGCAGGACCTCGAATTCACCGTCGAGCAGGGCAAGCTATGGATGCTGCAGACCCGCAGCGGCAAGCGCACCGGGCAGGCCGCTTTGCGCATCGCCGTCGAGCTGGCGCAGGAGAAGCTGATAACCAAAGAGGAAGCGGTGGCGCGGGTCGATCCGGCGGCGCTGGAGCAGCTCTTGCATCCGACCATCGATCCCGAGGCCGAGCGCAAGATTCTCGCCACCGGCCTGCCGGCTTCGCCCGGCGCGGCGTCGGGCGAGATCGTGTTCTCATCCGAAGAGGCGGAGCTGCTCAAGAGCCAGGGCCGTAAGGTCATCCTGGTGCGCATCGAGACCTCGCCTGAGGACATCCACGGCATGCACGCCGCCGAAGGGATTTTGACGACGCGCGGCGGCATGACCTCGCATGCCGCAGTGGTGGCGCGCGGCATGGGCAAGCCCTGCGTCTCCGGCGCCGGCTCCTTGCGCGTCGACTATCGCGCACAGACCGTGACGGCGGGCGGCACCACGCTGAAGAAAGGCGACACGCTCACCATCGACGGCTCGACCGGCCAGGTGCTCCTCGGCAAAGTGGCGATGCTCGAGCCGGCGCTCGCCGGCGAGTTCGCCACCGTGATGCAATGGGCCGACGGCGTGCGCAAACTAAAAGTGCGCGCCAATGCCGATACGCCGGCCGACGCCCGCGCCGCGATCAAATTCGGGGCCGAGGGCATCGGGCTGTGCCGCACCGAGCACATGTTCTTCGACGAGGACCGCATCCGCGCCGTGCGCGAGATGATTCTCGCCGGCGACGAGAAGGCGCGCCGCACCGCGCTGGCGAAATTATTGCCGATGCAGCGCGCCGATTTCGTCGAGCTGTTCAAGATCATGGGCCGCCTGCCGGTGACGATCCGGCTCCTCGATCCGCCGCTGCACGAATTCCTGCCGCACACGGAGCAGGAGGTCGCCGAAGTGGCGGCGGCCATGGGCGCCGATCCGCAACGGCTCGCCGATCGAGCGAGGGAACTCGCCGAGTTCAATCCGATGCTCGGCTTCCGCGGCTGCCGGCTCGCCATCGCTTACCCTGAGATCGCGGAAATGCAGGCGCGCGCGATTTTCGAAGCCGCGGTCGAGGCCGAGCGCGAAACCGGCGATCAGGTTGCGCCGGAGATCATGGTGCCACTCATCGCCACCAAGGTCGAACTCGATCTGATCAAGGAGCGTATCGACGCCACCGCGAAGACCGTGGCGTCGGAGACCAGGAGCAAGCTCCATTATCAGGTCGGCACCATGATCGAATTGCCGCGCGCCGCGCTCAAGGCCGGCGAGATTGCCGAGACCGCGGAATTCTTCTCGTTCGGCACCAACGATCTGACGCAAACCACGTTCGGCATCAGCCGCGACGACGCCGCAAGTTTCTTAGGCATCTATACGGCCAAAGGCATTCTGCCGGCCGATCCCTTCGTCTCGCTCGACCGCGACGGCGTCGGCGAACTGATCCGCATCGCGACCAAACGCGGCCGCGAGACGCGGCCGAAGTTGAAGCTGGGGATTTGCGGCGAACACGGCGGCGATCCGGCCTCGGTCGCGTTCTGCCACGAGGTCAAGCTCGACTACGTATCGTGCTCGCCGTTTCGGGTGCCGATCGCGCGATTGGCCGCCGCGCAAGCCGCCCTCGGCAAGGGCGCCGCAAGCGAGGCCTGACGCGCAGCAGGACGCGCCGTCGATCGCAACGGCAAGCCAAAAACTTTCGAGAACGGCGAACGGATTCCACTCTCACATTCGATGGCCGATAGTCGATCGTGGTTAATGAAAATCGAACAGAGCGCGGCGAAATTACGTCATCGCGGAACTTGGGCGCAAACCGCGTAACGATGATAGCGACACCGCGCCGCTGAACTCGTGCAAGCGCGCGCGATTAACGCGTTCGCAACGTTAACCCGACAATAAATAAACCCGTCGCATTCGAGCCACTGCGGTGGCTTTTCCATAATCGTGTACGCGTTGCGTTGCGCGTGTCGGGCGTAGGGGTTTTTGTGGCGTCGCGTATCGGGGTGTCGCGTAGCCGAGTCTTGCGTAGTGGGTTCTTGGGAGCGTCGCTCACGGCGCGCTTCTGGTTCAGCGCATTTTGCATCGCCTTGATGCCGAGCTCGGTTGGTTATCAGGATCTCGCTTCCCTGATTGCGCGCGAGCGCGGCGCTTCGCCAAATTGGCACTTGATCGCTTCCCCGCTCGGCATGGTGCAGGCCGCGACCTTCAACAATACGCGGCCGATCGGCACGACGATCGGGGAACCGGCCGGCCTGATCAAGGTCAATTTCGATCCGCGCACGCTCGATACATACGCATGGAAGATCGATGAGCCGATCACCGTGCAGCGCGCGCGGCAGATCGAATATCCGAGCGTCAACCGCGCGCATAAGGGCGACCGCCTGCCGACGAGCGAGGCGGCGCCGGCGGCCGGTGCTCCGCCGAGCCTGCCGCAATTGCAGCCGGTCAACGCACCCGCTGCGGCGCCGGTGGCGCAGCCGCCGGCCGCCGCGCCAAAGCCCGCCAAACGCGAGCAGCACGCTGAGGACGGTGACGCCGCGCCGCTTGTCGTGCAGACCGACATTCATCACGACGTCTCCATCGCCATGGCGCCGGCAATGGCGCCGGCAATGGCGCCGGCAATGGCGCCCGCCATCGCGCCGCCAGCCGATGGCGACGACGATCTGATCGTGCACGACCGTCCGCCCGGCGACGCCGCGGCTTTTGCCGGCAGCGATGACTCGTCCTCGTCGCCGGAGGCGTCGTTGCTCGACGGCAATACCGGCGACCACAGCGCCGCGATCTATTTCGGCACCAGCGCGCTCGGTTCACATGAGGGGCTGCAAAGCTGGGCGCCGGGCGCCGCGCCGATTCTGGAACTGCCCTCGGAGGATTCCGGCATAAAGCTCTCGGCGCTCGAAGGCGCCGACTATTCGGCCGGTGTGAGCGGGGACGATGCGGGCGGCGTCTCGATCGCCGGCAAGGACGACGCCAGTCGCTTGGAGACTCCGGCGCAGCGTCTCGGTCTCCAAGGCGAGCCGCGCGCGCATGCGGAGAAATGCCTATCCGAGGCCATTTATTTCGAGGCGCGCGGCGAGCCCTATCAGGGCCAGGAAGCCGTCGCCCAGGTGGTGATGAACCGCGTGTTCTCCGGCTACTATCCGCACGACGTCTGCGGCGTCGTGTTCCAGAACAAGAGCCGGCACCTTGCCTGCCAGTTCACCTTCGCCTGCGAAGGCAAGGATCTGAGCCGCATCGACGAGCCCGATATGTGGGAGCAGGCCAAAAAGATCGCCCAGGACGAACTCGACGGCAAGATCTGGCTCGCCGATATCGGCCACGCTACGCATTATCACGCGTATTGGGTGCACCCGAGTTGGGTGCATGAAATGGTGAGATTGTATCGGCTCGGCGTCCATACCTTCTATCGGCCGCGCGCCTGGGGCGACGACGAGCCGACCTGGAGTCCGGCTGAGGTCAAGGACGAGAGGGAGGCCGACAAGCCGCATGCTGCCGCGACCAGCGCCGCAGCTCCGACCGCAGCGACGCCTGCTCCGGAGGCCGCCGCCAAGGGACCGCAAGCGGCTGCATCGCCGGCCGACGCCAAGCCGACGCGAACGGCGAAGCTCTAAAAGTCACATCTCGATATCCAGCCCGACGTCGAGATTGGTCACCGAATGGGTGAGCGCGCCCGACGACAGATAATCGACGCCGGTTTCGGCAATCGCCGCGGCGCTTTCCAGCGTGATGCCGCCGGAGGCTTCGATGACGAGCCGGCCGGCCACCATCGCCACCGCCTTGCGCATCGTGTCGAGATCGAAATTGTCGATCAGCACCACGTCGGCGAGCCCGACGTCGAGCACTTCCTTGAGCTGATCCAGCGAATCCACCTCGATCTCGATCTTGACCAGATGCCCGGCGGCCGCCTTGGCGCGTTTGAGCACAGCGGCGATGCCGCCGGCCACCGCGATGTGGTTGTCCTTGATCAGCATGGCGTCGTCGAGGCCGAAGCGGTGATTGAAACCGCCGCCGCAGCGTACCGCGTATTTTTCCAGCGCCCGCAGTCCCGGCGTGGTCTTGCGCGTGCAGATGATGCGCGCCTTGGTGTGGGCGATGCGGCGGACGAATTCCGCGGTGGCGGTGGCGATGCCGGAGAGATGGCCGAGGAAATTGAGCGCCACACGCTCGGCGCCGAGAATGGCGCGCGCATCGCCAGCTATGGTCATGAGCCTGGTCCCGCTTGCGATCGCCGCACCATCGCGCGCATGCGGGACGATCTCGACGGCGGGCGAAAGCCGTTGGAACGCGGCCGCCACCAGCGGCAGCCCGGCGACGACGCCGGGTTGGCGCGCGTTGAGCACGGCGCGGCCGGGCGCATCCTCCGGCACCGTGGCGGTCGAGGTAATATCGCCGGCCCGGCCGAGGTCTTCGGCAAGCGCGCGCGTCACCGCCGCCTCGATCTCGAGCGGGGATATGAAAGCGTCGGGGCGGAGCAGCGACATGGCAGGCGAACCTGACCGGAGAGCTCAGCGGAGACTGCTGAAATCGGCCGAAAATCCATAAGCGCTGCCGTGGTCTAACGCAAACGACCGTCTATTCCATGCGCCGTCGCGCGGGTCAGGTATGCGTCGGCTGGTCCAGGCGCGAATTTTCATTTGGGCGATCCGAGGCAAGGCCTTATGCTGTCGGCGCTTTTTTTGAATCGTTGCATTGCCGGGGCGATATGACGACCACTTCCAAGCCAATAGGCAGTTGGCGCACGCCGTCGCTGATCATCGGCTCCGGCTGCCTCATCGCGATCGTTGCGTTCGGGCCGCGCTCGACGCTCGGATTCTTCCTCACGCCGATGTCGACCTCGCATCACTGGGGCCGCGACGTTTTCGCTTTTGCGCTGGCACTGCAGAATTTGTTGTGGGGTATCGGCCAGCCGCTCGGCGGCATCATTGCCGACCGCTTCGGCACCGTCCGGGTGCTGTGCGGCGGCGCCGTGATGTACGGGGTGGGTCTGGCGCTGATGGCGCATGCGGAGAGCGGTACGGCGCTCGATGCGTCCGCCGGCGTGCTCGTAGGCTTCGGGCTTGCCGGCTGTTCGTTCCCGGTGGTGATTGCCGCTTTCGCCAAGACCGTGCCGCTGCAATGGCGCTCGCGCGCCTTCGGTTTCGGCACCGCGGCCGGCTCATTCGGACAATTTCTCTATTCGCCGGTCGCGGTGGCGCTGATGGATACGTTCGGCTGGCAGCAAACGCTTCTGATCTTCGCCGTGACCATGCTCGGCGTGCTGCCGCTGTCGCTCGCGCTGGCGACGCCGCCGTCGCATGCCGCCCATGACGGCGAAGCCCAATCGCTGGGCCATGCGCTGTCGGAAGCCTTCGCCCACCGCTCCTATATCTTGCTCGTGCTCGGCTTCTTCACCTGCGGCTTTCAGCTGCAATTCATCACCGTGCATATGCCGTCTTATCTGATCGATCGCGGGCTGTCGGCGGAAGTCGGCGGCTGGACGATCGCTACCATCGGCCTGTTCAACATCGTCGGCTCGGTGTTCTCCGGCTGGCTCGGCGACCGCATGCCGAAACGCTACCTGCTGTCGGTGATCTATTTCGTGCGCGCCGCGGCGATCTTCGCCTTCATCTCGTTTCCGGTCACGCCGGCGACCTGCATCGCTTTCGGCGCGGTGATGGGTTTCATGTGGCTTTCCACCGTGCCGCCAACCAACGGCATCATCGCGCTGATGTTCGGAACGCGGTGGCTGGCGACGCTCGCGGGCTTTGCCTTTTTCAGCCACCAGGTCGGCGGCTTCCTCGGCGTCTGGCTCGGCGGCATCGTGTTTGACCGTACTGGCTCCTACAACGCGGTGTGGTATCTGGCGATCCTGTTCGGCGTCCTTTCGGCGCTGATCAACATGCCGATCGTGGAAGCGCCGGTGCCGCGCATGGCCTTGGTGCCCGCGGAATAAAATCCCGCCGCTTCGACGCTCGCGACACCACAGTTCCCGGACCGGCCGTCCTTGACCCGCCGTTCCTTGAACCGTCGTGCCCGCCCATGACAAAATAGCAGGCCGGGAGCACCGCCATGAGCACCTTTAGGGCCATCGTCATCGACAAGCCGGAGGCCGGCCAGACCGCGCGGCTTACCGAGTTCGACGACAAACATCTGATGGACGGCGACGTCACCGTCCGGGTCGAATATTCGACGGTGAACTACAAGGACGGCCTTGCCATCACCGGCAAGGCGCCGGTGGTGCGCCGCTTTCCGATGATCGCCGGTGTCGATCTCGCCGGTACGGTCGAATCCTCCACGCACCCGAACTGGAAGCCGGGCGACAAGGTCATCCTCAACGGCTGGGGCCTGGGCGAAACCCATCTCGGCGCTTACGCGGAAAAGGCGCGCGTTAAAGGCGATTGGCTGGTGCGGCTGCCGGCAAGCATGACGACCCGTGACGCCATGGCGATCGGCACTGCCGGCTATACCGCGATGCTCGCGGTCATGGCGCTGGAGCGGGCCGGGCTTGAGCCGTCGCGCGGCCCGATGATCGTGACCGGGGCCGCCGGCGGCTTGGGCTCGGTCGCGACGGCGCTCCTTGCCGAGCTCGACTACCATGTGATTGCTTCGACCGGCCGCATCGAGGACGCCGATTATCTCCAAGGGCTCGGCGCCGCCGAAGTGATCGAGCGCAAGGAATTGACCGGTCCGCCGCGCCCGCTTGGCAAAGAACGCTGGGCCGGCGGCATCGATGTGGTCGGCTCGACGACGCTCGCCAATGTGCTGTCGATGACGCGCTATGGCGGCGCCGTCGCCGCCTGTGGACTCGCCGGCGGCATGGACTTGCCGACCTCGGTTGCCCCGTTCATTCTAAGGGGCGTGTCGCTCCTTGGCATCAACTCGGTGATGTGTCCGCTGCCGTTGCGGCAAGAAGCTTGGCGTCGCATCGAGACCGATCTCGACCCGGCCATCGTCGAGACTATGACGAACGAAATCGGGCTCGACGAGGTTATTGCGGCGGGCCACAGCATCCTCGAGGGCCGTGTGCGCGGACGCATTGTGGTAAAAATCGGGTAAAGCCTGCGGATTTTGCTGCAAATTTCGACTGATCTTGCGAGGGCGCTATGGTAAGGGGACGGTTAAGAAATCTTGTTAACATCGTCCTCGGTGCGGGTGTGGAGCAGTCGATGTTGCGTCGCGTAGCTGTGGTGTCTGCGTGCGTTTTCGGGGTGGGAATTTTCGCCTCAAGCCTTGCGCTGGCCGAGGACCTTAGTCCGGAACAGGCCCGTGCTTTCGTGGTGGGCAAGCTGTTCACCTATACCTGCTTTGAAGGCACCGCCGGCAGCGGCCGGATATTCGCCGACGGCTCCGTCGTCGGTACCATCAGATTTCGCGGTCAGGGCGAGACCCGGTTCGCGACCTTGCCGGCGGGGACCATAAGGGTGGACGGCGCCGCGATGTGCGCGCATCTCGCCGGCCTGCCGATCACGCCGTGCTTTAGGGTGCAGAAGCTCAGCTACCACAGCTTCCGCGGTTCGATTGCCGGTCTCGGCTTCGCTTATTGCGATTTCCGCCAGCGCAACCCGCGCACTGAGCTGTTCAGCAGACACACCGCGCCGCGTCCGACGGCAACGCCGATTGCGACCTCGCGGTCCGAACTTGTCAGCAAGCGGCCCGAGCCGCATGCGGAAGCGACGCCGGTCGCGAATTCGCGCCCGGTGCTGCGGCCGTCGCTGGCCGAGTAGTCTTCTTCACTCGAGATCGAGCCGGAACGGCGTCGCCTCGGCGGCAAGCGCGCCGCGGCCGATGGTTTCGATCGCGGCGATCATGCGGCCGTCGCGGCCCAACAGCTTGTCCGCCAGCGAGACGATGCGGATATTCGGCGTTGCCGTCGGCGAGGCGCGGCGCAGCGCTCGCGCAATGTCGTCCTCGTTGCGCCGCGGGCTGAGCGCGCAGACCGCGGTGAAGGCGCTTGCGGTGGAGCGGCTGATGCCGGCGAAGCAGTGCACCACGAGCGGCGCGCGCCGGTCCCAGCCGTGGACGAAGCTGATCAGTTCGGCGACGTGCTCTTCGGCCGGCGCGATATAGCCGTCGAGCGGCGCGGCAATGTCGTGCAACCGGAGCCACAGATGATTCTCCGGCGCGATCGAGGTTGGGCGCTCGACACGCGCCTCGTCGCCAATGAGCGACACGACATGGCGCGCGCCGGTGTCCTCGACGGTTTCGTGCAGACGCGACAGCGAGCAGACGTGAATCATGGAATCAAGCGAAACCTGTTGCCTTCTTCATATAGGTATTGGCGCGGCGCAAATGTGACGTTGCCTTATTCCACGCTAAGCTTCTTGAATCGCTCATGATAGCGCGCCTGCGCCAACTCGGCCGGCCACGGTTTCAAGTAATCGCGCTCCAGCGCCGCGGAAAACACCGGCGGCCGGCCGAAGAAGCGGCGGGCCTCGCCGGCGTCGAAGCCGGCGAGCCGCGTCGCTTCGAGGTAGGCGGCCTGCCGGTCGGCGGCCTTGATCAGGGCCTCGGTCTCCGGCGACGACTGTGCCGGCAGGCCGAAGCGCAAATGGATCGCGGTCAGGAGGCGGCGTTCGACCGCCTTATAGGCATCGCCAATCACCGCCTTGAACGGCGAGATCATGTCGCCGATCACGTATTCGGGGGCGTCGTGGAGCAGCACCGCAAGCCGGCGGCCGCGGTCGAGCCGCGGCGTGCGCGCCCGCGCCAACGCTTCGACCAACAGACAATGCTGCGCCACCGAAAAAATATGGGCGCCGACAGTCTGCCCGTTCCAGCGCGCCACGCGCGCCAACCCGTGCGCGATGTCCTCCATCTCGATGTCGAGCGGGGAGGGGTCGAGCAGATCGAGCCGCCGGCCCGACAGCATGCGCTGCCAGGCGCGTGCGCCGTGTATCGCGGCCTCGCTATTTGGAGATTTTTTGAACGGCCTCATGACGATGGCAGGTAATGAGATGGTCGTTGACGATGCCGACCGCCTGCATGAAGGCGTAGACGATGGTCGGGCCGCAAAATTTGAAGCCGCGCGCGGCGAGTTCTTTTGACATCGCGCGCGAGATCGCGGTCTCGGCGGGCACCTGGCCCGTGCTGCGGTAATGGTTGTTTTTCGGCTTGCCGTCGACGAAATCCCACAAGAGCTTGGCAAAGCCCGGCCCCTTCTCCATGACGTCGAGCCAGGCGCGCGCCGAAAGCACTGTGCCCTCGATCTTGGCGCGATTGCGCACGATGCCGGCGTCGCCCATGAGTTTCTCGACCTTGGCGGGCCGATAGCGCGCGATCTTCTCCGGCACGAAGTCGTCGAGGGCGCGGCGGAAATTGTCGCGCTTGCGTAGAATGGTGATCCACGACAGCCCGGCCTGAAAGCCGTCAAGCACGAGCTTCTCGTAAAGCGCCCGGTCGTCATATTCCGGCACGCCCCATTCCTCATCGTGATAGGCGATGTAGAGCGGATCGTCCTTGGGCCATGGACAACGCACCACAGCCGGATCGGGCGCTTGCGCGGTCATTCGGCAGCCGTGCTGTCGCCGGGGAAGGCAAAGCGCGCCCAGTCCGGCCTGACCAACCGGATCGGCACGCCGGCCGCGCTCAGCGAGCCGCCTTGCGCCATCGCTTCGGCAATGCGGTCGAGGCGGACAAGCGCAACGCCACGGCCGTCCGCGGCCGAGCCCATGGTGCCGGCCTGGCGCTCGCCGGCCATGATGGCGGTCCCGGCTGGCGGTGCCGAGCCGTCATAGCGGATGGGCACGGCGCGGGTGCGTGCGGTACCGCGATGCTCCATCCGCGACACGACTTCCTGGCCGACATAACAACCCTTGGCGAAATCGACGCCGCCGAGCTGGTCCATGTCGGTCTCGTGCGGAAAAGCATCGCCGTAGCTGAAATCGACGCCGCCCTGCGGCACGCCGAGCGCGATGCGATGGGCGTCGTAATCGCTCGCCGCGACCACGGAGGCGCCGAGCTCGGCCGCCGCCGCGGCGGCAAGATGCGGCGCGATCATCAGGCGAAGCCCGAGCGCCGGCAGGCGAGGATCGGCATAGCACAAGCCATACCTCGTGGTGCCGCCGCCGTCCCAGGCGGCGAGCACGCCGAGCGTTTCCGACAAATCCTCGATGATGACCTTGGCGCGCAACTTGTAGAGATTGAGTTTAGCCGCCAGCGCCGCGATGAGCGCGCGCGGAGCCTCGAGAAAGAAACCGCCGCCGGCTGCCGCCGGCGCCTCGACCACGATGAAGTCCGCGACGATCTTGCCTTGCGGCGTCAATAAAGCGCAGAACCGCGCCGTGCCGGGAGCGAGTTTGAGCATGTCGGCGGTGACCAGGCCGTGGAGGAAGTTCCGGGCGCCGTCGCCGGCTACCTTGACGACGCCGCGGTCCGGGAGGAGTGCGGCCTTCATGCGATTGGGGGTCTCATCGGTTGCAGCCTTGTTAGGCCCATGCCTATGCCTGCCGCGCCGTCATCGCAAGGTCATTCTCGGCGTCCATTTCCACGACTATCCTCGAACCGGAACATTCCATCGAATTGGCGACCTGGTGCGCCGCAAAATGATGCGAACTTCGGAATCGAGACGCTAGTCCCGGTGTTTGTTTGCTGTCCCGGAGCGGGCGCGGAACGACAATCCGAAACCAGGAGTTGGAATGCCCGATGGCGTAAATCTGGAGCTGACGGCACCGAAGCCCATGACTACAGACCTGTTGTTCGTGCGAGGGCTGGCGGTGTCGCGGGACGCCGGTCTTCGCGGTCTGTTCCGGCACGCGGCGTCATCGTCGCCGATACCGTTCGAAATCATCGAGGCCGCCGATGCGAACGCCGCCGGCGATTTTCTCGGCCCCGAGCTCGATCTCATTTACCTCGACGGCGATTTGCCGGAGGCGGAGATCGCACGGCTCGTATCGGCGCCGTCCGCGGCGGGCAGGCCGCCGTTCTCCATCCTTTTGGGCTCGCCGACGACCGCCGGCAAGGTGTTCGAGACCGACGCCCTTGCCAGCAAACCGTCGCGGGCCGATGAGGTGCAGGTGCTGGTCGATCGCTCGGCGCGCGTGCGCATACCGAACCGCGCCCTGGTGGTGGATGACTCTGCGACCATGCGTTCGATTGTCCGCAGGGCGCTCGCGGCGACGCGATTCCAATTTCACGTCACCGAGGCGAGCGAGGGCTTTGCCGCGCTCAAGCTGGTCCGCGAGGGCGATTTCGACGTCGTCTTTCTCGATCACAATATGCCCGACTTTACCGGGCTCGAGACGCTCGCCGAATTCAGGCGCGAGAAGCGGCCCGTCAGCGTCGTGCTGATTTCGTCGGCTCAGGACGAGACCGTCGCCGAGCGGGCGCGTGCCGAAGGCGCGACTTTTCTCAAGAAGCCGTTTTTTCCGATCGATATCGAGAATGCGCTCTGCGGCTTTTACGGACTATGCGCGCTCAATCAGAAACGCGCGTGAGCGTGTCCCGGACCCGATCCCCGGACGACCGCCGGTCTTCGGCAAAGATCATCCAATTGAAAACCGGCGCCATTACTGCCGCGACAGCGCGACGGAAAATTCGCCGTTGCGAATGCGCGCGCCGAAATTCTCGGCGAAGCGGGCGGTCGCTTCCTCGCCGTAGGTCGAGATCAGCTCGGCCAGCGCCAGAAACAGCGCGGTCTGCGCCAGGCAATCGCCTTCGATGCCGTCGTGCGAGGCTTCGGTCCAGGCGTCCTGAAGATATGCGAGCGCCCGCCGCTTCTGCTCGTGGTCGGCCAAGGCCTCGCGGGGCGCATGATTTTGCGTCGCCGTCCTCATCGCTGTCACGCTGTCGCCGCGAAGCGGCGTCCCTACCCAAGAGCCCGACGTTAGCACGGCGCCTTCGGCCTTTTCAGGGCGAAGTTTAAGGCAGGGTTAATGGCCGCGGCACCGGTCTGTTCGGCGCTAATTGGCGTAGCGGGCGGTGATATCGCGCGCGATCTTGGCGCCCTCTTGCAGGTAGCGGTGGATGACGACGTCGGCCGCCGGCGTGCAGGTCCGGTAGCTCTCTTGGAAACCGCGGTAGCCGCGATTGAAGCCCGCCACCATTTCGTCGTGGCGCTTGCCGGTAGGAGCCTCGGCCTCGATCAGCGCCTGCGCCTCTTTGCGCCATTTCTGGCCCTCGTTGTAATTGCACAGGCCGCGCAGGAAATGCAGCGCGCCGAGGATTTCCGACAGCCGTTCCAGGTCGGGATCGTAGGGTGCCGGTTGGTCCTGCAGGGCGGGCGGCGGCGGACCGGCCGGCTGGCTGGGCGGCGCCGGAACGGCGGGCCTTGGCGGAGCAGGCCGGGCCGCCGGCGCCTGCGGCGGCGCAAAAGGGGCACCCCAGAATTGCGCATGCGCCGGCATGGCGGCTCCGAGCGCGAGCGACACCGCAAGCAAAAATCGGAACATCGGCATGACCGCAAAGATAGGAGCCGGGCGGAGACTTGGGCAAGTATCACGACGCGGCAGGGTTGAGGCAGGCATTAACTGCTCCAGCCGAGCCGTTCGCCGGCGGCGGCGACGATCGCCGCCAAGCCCTCGGTGGTCTTCAAGGCGGCAATCTCCTCCGGCCAGCGCCAATGCGCTTCGGCCAATTCCTCATTGAGCGAAATCTCGCCGCCGAGAAAGCGCGCGGCAAACGGCAGAATGACGAAATGTCGCTCGACCCGGCCCCCGGCATCGCGCGCGATGGCCTGACGGAAGCCGACCAGGGCGACCGGTTCGATTTCGAGCGCGGTCTCCTCGCGGACTTCGCGGATCGCCGCCTCCTCCAGCGTCTCGCCGAGTTCGACGCCGCCGCCGGGCAGCGTGTAGAGGCCGTGCGCCGGCGGCCGCGCCCGGCGCACGATCAATACCCGGCCGTCGCGGAAGATCGCGGCGCTCACCGCCAGATAGGGCCGCGTTGGATAAATGCGCGCGCTTTCGGCGTCGCTCATTAAGTTCGGCTCCATTTCGTCTTATATCTGTGCATAGCATGTGCGGGCGCTATGTCATCATCTCGACGCCGGAGGCGATCCGGGCACTGTTCGGCTATACGGAGCAGCCGAATTTCCCGCCGCGCTACAACGTGGCGCCAACTTAGCCGATTCCCATTGTGCGGCTTACCAACGGCAAGCGCTCCTTCGCGCTGATGCGCTGGGGCTTGCTGCCCTCATGGGTCAAGGATCCCAAGACGTTTCCGCTTCTGATCAATGCGCGCGGCGAATCCGTGCTGCAGAAGCCGGCGTTTCGCAATGCCATGCGGCGGCGGCGTTGCCTTATTCCGACCGACGGCTTCTACGAATGGCAGGTCGGAGAAAATGCCCGCGGACCGAAGCGGCCTTATTTCGTCCGCGCCAAGAAGGACGCCGCGGACGGCGCGCCGCCGCTCGCTTTTGCCGGCTTGTACGAGACCTGGACCGGACCGAATGGCGAGGAACTCGATACCGCCGCCGTCGTCACCACGGCGGCGAACCGTACGCTTGCCCCAATCCACGACCGCATGCCGGTCTTCGTGCCGAAAGAGGCGTTCGACCTGTGGCTCGACTGCGCCAACGTCGAAGCCGACGTCGCCGCCGCCTTGATCCGGCCGGCCGCCGACGATTTGCTCGAGGCCTACGAAATCTCCACCG
Source organism: uncultured Alphaproteobacteria bacterium (assembly GCA_963791925.1). Taxonomy (GTDB): domain Bacteria; phylum Pseudomonadota; class Alphaproteobacteria; order Rhizobiales; family Xanthobacteraceae; genus BOG-931. The sequence goes on from CAWBUA010000002.1 coordinate 578,077, forward strand.
CCGTCAACCGCGTGGCCAATGATTCCGAGGCGCTGCTTCAACCCGTATCCGCGGCTGCGGCGGTGCCGCCGTCGCGGGCCGAGACCAAGCCCAATCCGGGGAAGCCGAAGAAGCCAAAGGCGCCGGACGATCAGGCCTCGCTATTTTAGGCGCCCGGGCCGGCCGCCCGGTCGCGCCTGCACGCAAGAGCCTGCACGCAAGAGTTGGAGCGGTTGCCGCGCGCGCCAAGGGCGCCGCACGGCGGCGTGCAAACCTGCCGCATGGAATATTCCTTTCGACCAGACGTATAGGAGACACGCGCAAGATGGAGTATGGGATCGTTTCGGGCGGCAAGTTCGAGGCTTGCCCGTAAGCGGGGCCCGTCCCCAAAGAACAGTCGGATCAGGGAGGTGGAGATGTCGAGAGTGACCGCGCCGCTGCGTAGTGCAGCTTTTCTTGTTCTGGCGGGAGCAACGGCCGCGATTGCAATGGCGCCGACGAATGGTCGCGCACAGGCGGCAGGGGCGCCGACAACCATCAAGGCGACCGAGCTCGAGCCGACACCCGACCCCTCGCTGTCTTTCAACAGCATGGCCGACGCGATGGGCCTGTTCGCCAAATACGGCCTCAAGCTCGAGCCCGGGCCCAAGCTCGGCGGCGGCGGGCCGGCACGCGTCCAGGCGATCGTGACCGGCAACTCCGAGGTCGCAACCAGCGACCTTATTTCGGTGATGGGCGGCATCTATTCCGGCGCCAACATCAAGATTCTGATGGTGATGACGCCCTACGGCGACGAAGAGGTTTGGGGACAAGACAAATACAAGACGCTCAAAGATGCCGTGGGACAGAGTTGGGGCGTGGCGAGCCTCGGCGGCGCCCAGCGGTTCAATGCGCAGATGACCGCGGAGGGCATGGGATTTAAGCCCGATGCCTTCCAATGGATCGCCATTTCCGGCACCGACGCGGCGCGGCTGGAGGCGCTCGACACCGGACGCACGCAACTGACCAATCTCTCGCATCTCGGTGCCGCGCTGGCGCAAGCCAAAGGATTCACTAAGCAGGTCCACGTCATCGTCCAGCATTCCTCGAAATACACCCCGCCGGTGCCGCGGCTCGTGGTGGTGGCGCGGGAGGATTGGCTGAAGTCGCACCAGGACGAAGCCACGCGCTATGTCGAGATGATGCTCGACGCCAATCGCCAGTGGCAGGACAATGCCAATTCATGGATCGATGCTGCCAAGAAAATCTATCCGGAAGCAGGGCTGAACGACCAGCAGCTCCGCGCGGCCTGGCAACTGTTTCATGACGGCGGCTATTTCTCGGTCAACGGCGGCGTCAATTACGCGGCCACGCAGAAGATCATGGACCTGTTTTTCAAGTTGCGTAGCGAGAGTTCGAATCAATACTTGTCGAAGCCGGCTGACCTCTACGACACCGGCCCGCTCAAGGCGGCGCTGGACAAGATGGGCGTCGCCAAAGGCACGCCGGGGCTGCCGGACGTTCCGGATTGGGACGGCGCCAAGGCCGCGGCGGCAAAATAAACCGCGGCCGCGAAATAGACTGCGGCCGGCCGAGCCCGCGATCGGTAGGCGCATAACGCCGGTTCGAGTCCGTCAACGATGCCCGAGCTTGAGTTCGTCAACGTCTGCAAGAGCTACCAAAGCCCCACCGGCGAACATCTGCTGGCGCTCGCCGATTTCAGCCTGAAGGTTGACGGCGGGCGCTTTGTCAGCGTGGTCGGGCCGAGCGGCTGCGGCAAGACCACGTTGTTGCGGATGGCCGCCGGAACTCATTCCATGGGACGGCGGCGACATCAGGCTCGACGGCGAGGAACTCACCGGCCCAAGCCCGAAAATGTCGATGGTATTCCAGGCCATCGGCCTGATGCCGTGGAAGAGCGTTCACAGCAACGTCGCGCTTGGCATCCAGCTGCAGCACCATCGCCGCACGCTGACTGCGCAAGAAACCGATCTCGTCGGCGCCACGCTCGCCATGGTCGGGCTGAAAGGCTTCGAGCACTATTACCCCTATCAGCTCTCCGGCGGCATGCAGCAGCGAGTCGGACTGGCGCGGGCGCTGGTGCGGCACCCCGAGATCCTGTTGATGGACGAGCCGTTCGGCGCGCTCGATGCGCAGACCCGCGCCGTGCTGCAGGACGAGCTGCTTGGCCTGTGGGGGCGCGTCAAAAGCACGGTGCTGTTCATTACCCACGATCTCGACGAGGCGATCTATCTCTCCGATCTCGTCGTCATCATGGGACGCCGCCCCGGGCGCATCAAACAGGTGCTGCAGGTGAAGCTGCCGCATCCGCGCTACGGCTACGACACGCGCGCCGAGCCGGAGTTCGCGCATTTGCGCAGCATCGCCTGGCAAAGCATCAAGGAGGAGCTATGACGCAGTCCGCCGATCGGCTCACGTCTCCCGCCAAGCGCAATGCCACGGCGGCGCTCGCGGCGCTGGCCTCCAATCATTACGTCCTCACCGTGCTGTCGGCGATTGCGTTCATCGCGCTGTGGCAGATCGTCAGCATGAACGTGCCGCCGATCATTCTGCCGTCGCCGGGGAAGGTCGCCGCCGCGTTTGTCGAGCTGACCGCCTCCGGCGAGCTCGTTCGCGCCACCGGCCAGACCGTCTGGCCGTTCGCCATCGGGCTCAGCATCGCCTTCGTGGTCGGCACCTCGCTTGGGTTGGTGCTCGGCATATTCCGTCCGGCCGCGCGGATTCTCGATCCCTACATCTTCGTCTTCTGGTCGATTCCCAACATCGCCTGGCTGCCGTTGTTCATCGCCTGGTTCGGGGTCGGCCAATTGACGCTCATCGTGTTCGTCTTCGTCTCTGCAGTGTTCCCGCAAATGCTCACCGTCGAAGCCGGCGCCAAGGAGGCCGACAGCTTCCTGGTCGAGGTGGCGCGCTCGCTCGGCGGCACCAAGCGCGAGATTCTGCACATTGTCGTGCTGCCGTCGGCGCTGCCCTATATTTTCGCCGGCTTGCGCATCGCGGTCGGCCGCGCCCTGGTCGGCATCATCGTCGGGCAATTGCTGATCGTCGCGACCGGCATCGGCTACATGTTTCAGTTCTACGGCGAGACGCTCTCGCTCGCCAAATATTTCGCGCCTTTGATCGTGATCGCGGCGCTGGCGGTGGCGCTCAATCGCGCGGTGAACTGGGCCGAGCACGTGCTGATCCCCTGGAAGCCGCGCGCGTTTACCTAGAGCACGATGCGGAAAAGTGGACTCCGGTTTTCCGGCCGGGGGCGGACGCAAATTGATACCGCGGTCGCTGCCCGGCGGCGAAGTCGGCCATGACGGCGCGGTAACGCCCGGTAAAGGTTATTGAACGCCTTCTCTTGGCATATCTACGTACAACCCCACAGTAACAAATATCTGTCATAGCGGAGGTTCTCGACCCACGACCGGGCGAGCGTCGAGAGCCGTCGATATGGCAAACTGGCTTCACGCAGTTCGACAGAGCACGACCTATCTCGGGGTCGCGGTCATCGTCATCATCTGGGGCGGAATCTATCTGCTCGCCGGCCAGGAGCATGAGAGCGCCTATCAGGACGCCGTGCGCCAAGGCGGCAATCTGGCTCTGGTCTTGGAGCAGTATGTCAGGCGCGTCGTGCAGCAGTCCGACAGTTCCTTACTGGAGCTGCGGCGTGCCTATCAGCGGAATCCCCAGGATTTCAACATCGTGGATTGGGTGGTGCGGACCCAATCGCATAATAATCTGACGGCGCATTTCGGCATCGCCGGAGCCGATGGCTTCGTCAAACAATCGAGCTCCGGGCCGCTGAAGGCGCCGGTTTATGTCGGCGACCGAGTGCCGTTCGTGGTGCAGCGCGACAACGCGACCGACGACCTCTACATGAGCGATCCGGTGATCGGCCAGGTCACCAAGAGGGTTACCATCGAATTTACCCGACGTTTGAGCAACCCCGACGGGTCGTTCGCCGGCACCGTCGTGTGTTCGCTTGACATCGCCAGGCTGGAGAAGTTCTTCAGCTCGCTCGATATCGGCAAATCCGGTGTGGTGTTTCTTGCCGGTCGCGACCGCGTTCTCTTGGCCCGCGGCGGCCCCGATCCGGCGACGCAAGGCTTTGCCGGCATGACGATCGCGAGATCGCTGCTGTACCGCGCCGCGGAGCAAAGTCCGTCCGGGCATTATTGGAATAGTCAGGCAAGCAGCATGCATTTCGACGGCGTAAGCCGGCTCATTTCCTACCGGACGGTGTCCGGGATTCCGGTGATCGCAGCCGTCGGCCTCGCCGAGCAGAATATTTTTCAGCACGCCACCGCCACGCTGCACAAATATCTCGTCGTCGGAGGCGTTTTGACGCTGATCGTCCTGATCGTCATGGCTTTCGGCGCCAGACAACGGAAGCACATTCTGGCGACCGCCGCCGAGCTGCAGGAACTCGAAGCGATCGGTCGAGCAGTCGAACCTGTTGCTGCACACCGCGCTCAAGAACATGGTGCACGGCCTATGCATGTACGATCGCGATCAGCGGCTCGTCATTTGCAACGAGCGTTATGGCGAGATGTACGGTCTCGCCGCGGACCAGATCAAGCCCGGCACGACGCTGCGTTCCATCCTTGAAGCGCGCGTGCGCGCCGGCAAATGGCCGGGCGGTTCGCCGCAATACATCGAAACGCGCCTCGAGGAAGTGAAAAGGCGCGAGCCATATTATGTCGAAAACGTGCTGCTTGACGGCCGCATCTACGCCATCAACCATCAGCCGATGTCCGACGGCGGCTGGGTGGCAACGCATATCGACATCACCGAACAGCGGCGCGCCGAGCAGGAACTCGACGAAACCCGTAAATTCCTGGTCTCGATCATCGAGAACATTCCGGTCTCCGTCGTCGTCAAGGACGCCAAGACGCGCAAATATCTCCTCGTCAACCGGGCATTTGAAACCATGCTCGGCATTCCGCGCAGCGCCATGCTGGACCGCACGTCGTTCGACATTCACCGGCCGCAGGACGCCATGGCCATCGACGATGCCGATACCGAATCGCTGCAGGACAGCGATCACATCAATTACAAGGAGATCGAGGTCAACACGCCGATGCGTGGACCGCGCATGCAGTCGACCCGCCGTCTGGTCATCAAGAACGGCCTGGGCGAGCCGAAATGCATCATCGCCGTCATCGAGGACGTCACCGAGCGCAAGAAAGCCGAGCAGCGTATTGCCTTTCTGGCGCACCATGACGCGCTGACCGGATTGGCCAACCGCGCGGCCTTGATCCAGAAAATCGAGGAAGCCGCGGCGCGGCAGCGCCGCCTGGGGGAGCCGTTCACCGTTCTGCTTCTCGACCTCGACCGCTTCAAGCAGGTCAACGATACGCTCGGCCATCCCGCCGGCGACGCGCTGTTGATCGAGGTGGCGACCCGCCTGAAATCGCTGCTGCGCGAAACCGACGTGCTGGCCCGGCTCGGCGGCGACGAATTCGCCGTCATTCAGGCCGGCGAGAGCAATCAGCGCGAGGCCGCCAAATCGCTGGCGGAGCGTATTATCGAAGTGGTGCGCCAGCCGTTCGCCATCGACGGCGGCAACATCAGCGTCGGCACCAGCATCGGCATCGCATTGCCGTTCGACCACGAGACCACTTCCGACGATCTGTTGAAGATGGCCGATCTCGCGCTCTACCGGGCGAAGTCGGCGGGCCGTAACGGCTATTGCTTCTTCGATCCCGAGATGAGCGAAATCGCGAGCGCGCGTCAGGAGATCGAAAGCGATCTGCGCCGCGCCGTACAGCGCAACGAGTTCGAGCTGCATTACCAGCCGATCGTCGATTCCAAGACCCGCCGGATTTGCAGCGCCGAGGCGCTGGTGCGCTGGCGCCATCCGATCAAGGGGCTGATCTATCCGGACTTGTTCATACCGCTCGCTGAGGAGACCGGTCTGATCACGCAGATCGGCGATTGGGTGTTGCGCGCGGCCTGCACGGAAGCGGCGGCGTGGCCGGCCGCGGTCAAGCTCGCCGTCAATCTGTCGCTGGTGCAGTTCCGCAAGACCGATTTGCCGGCCGTGGTGACGCGTGTATTGGCCGACACCGGGCTGCCGCCGGAGCGCTTGGAGCTCGAAATCACCGAGACGGCGCTGATCGAATCGGCGGCGGAATGTCTGCCGGCGCTGCGGCAATTCAAAGCCATGGGCATCACCATCGTGCTCGACGATTTCGGCACCGGCTATTCCTCGCTCAGCCAGCTGGCGATGTTCCCGTTCGACCGCATCAAGATCGACAAGTCGTTCACCCAGAACCTGACCAAGCGCAGCGAATGCGCCGCCATTATCTCGGCGACGCTCACTCTGGCGCAGAGCCTCGACATCGCGACCACCGCCGAAGGTGTCGAAACGGTAGATCAGTACCGGCTGTTGCGGCTGGCCGGCGTGACCTCGCTGCAAGGCTATCTGTTCAAGCGTCCGGGCCCGGCTTCCGAGATCGACTTCGAGGCCGTCTATGGCGGCGTTGCCCTCGACACCGCGGCTTAGCGGCTGCCCCCGGGCAGAAAAAGTTTGATCAGCCGCCGCGAGATAGGCCCAGGATTCGCCGCGCCTCCTGCGGCGTCGCCACGTCGCGGCCGAGCCCTTGCGCGATCGTCATCATCCGCTCGACCAGCACCGCGTTGTTCTTGGCAAGTTCGCCCGGCGCGATATAGGGATTGTCCTCGTAGCCGACGCGGACATGGCCGCCGAGCGAGACCGCGAGCGACAGCAGATCCCATTGCTTCTGCGGATTCATCACGCTGACGTTCCAGATGCAGTTTTTCGGCAGATGATCGACCATGTAGATCAGCGCCTTCTCGGTCGGCGGCGTCCAGGTGCCGCCGGGCCAGCCCAAAAACAAAGTGGTGTAGGCGCTTTGCAGATAGCCCTGTCTGCGCACGAATTCGAGATGCCAGAATGCGCCGGTGTGGAAGCATTCGACTTCGAGCTTCACCTTGTATTGCTCGGCGGCCTTGGCGTAAGCGATCAATTCCTCGACCGGATGGATCGCCATCATGCGCTTGGGCGGGAATTGCGGGTCGGGATTGAAATATTCGTCATGGGCGTTGAACGCCACCGCCATCATGTCGGGGTGGAGCGTCATCAGCTTGACCTTCTCTTCCAATCGCGCGCTGGCGACCCCGAATTGCATCACCGGATCGGTCTTGGCCAGGATCGCTTCCTGCAGCCGACGCCAGCCGTCGTGATCGATGCGGGAGACCTGCTTGCCGTCGGCCTGCAACGATTCTTCCAGCGTGCGGATGCCGTGAATGTGGGCGATCGCGGCGCCGGCCTTGATGCCGTCGATATATTGCTGGGCCACGCCGGCGATGTCCTCCTGCGGCGGACAATAATGATTGATCGGATAGGAGGTCCGCGAGTCGCAGGCGACTGTGATGATCAGCTTGTCCATTCTCGGCGTCCCTCCGGACCTCGCAATTTCGCGTTTCGCGGTCATGCGAGCCTATATCGGCGCCGGCCGGTTGACGAGATGACCCGGCGGTGCTTCCAGTCGCCGTCCGCCGCGACAGAGAGCGTCGGACGTTGCATGGTCTTTTTCCCCAGGAGAATGAATTGGCCAAGATTCCGCAAGCTTTGCACGAGCACATCAACACCGCCTATCCGGCTAATGTCTGCCTGATCGGGACGGTATTGCCCAACGGCTTCGCCCAGATCACGCCGCGCGGCAGCGCGATGGTCTATGATGACGAGCACATTGCGCTGTGGGAGCGCGGCAGAGGGACGACGGCGGGAAGCCTCGTCGACGGCACCGCTGTAACGCTGTTCATGCGCAAGACGGCGCTGCGCGACGCCGGCATCCTGCCGAAAGGCGGCATCCTGCGGCTCTACGGGCGCGCCAAAGTCCATAAATCCGGACCGGTCTATGACGAGGTGTGGAAGCGCCTGATCGAGCCGGAGAAGAAGAACGATCCGGAGAAGAAGGGCTATGCCGTGCTCGTTGCGATCGAGCGCGCCGAGGATTTGGCCGGCCAGCCATTGGTCTGACCGGACGCGGAGACGCGCGGCTGGTCCGATCCTTGCCGCGCGTCATCACGATCGCTTCCTCGTGCGCGAGCGCGCATCAGCGGCCGAGGCGTTTTGGCTCGGATGAAGCATCACGTCCGCGGGCGGACAAGGTTTGGTTTACGATAAGCCCGATATCCTCCCAGAAGCCGAGCATTCGCGGCGATATTGCAGGGTTTCCGCCGTTCGATTGCGGTCCGTTGATAAAATCAAAACCAGGCGCCGCTACATTTCCGGCCGGCAGGACCGAGAAAACTCCGGCAAATTCGCATGAATATCGTCGTTAATCGTTCCGACAACAGCTGCGAGGTCGCGATCATCGGCGCCGGCCCCTACGGCCTGGCGGCAGCCGCGCATTTGCGCGCCGCCGACGTTTCGGTCCGCGTCTTCGGCGAGGCGATGTCGTTCTGGCGGCACAACATGCCGGCCGGCATGAAGCTTCGTTCGCCGTGGATTGCGACGCATATCGCCGAGCCCCGCGGCCGCTATCGGCTCGACGACTATTTCGGCGAAATCGGTCTGCCGCAGCCCGAATTGTTGCCGCTCGAAAATTTCATCGGCTACGGCGCATGGTTCCAACGCCACGTGGCGCCCGATCTCGATACGCGGACGGTGGTTCGGGTAACGCCGCGCGACGGCGGCTTTCGCATCGTGCTCGAAGACGGCGAGAACGTTTTTGCCCGGCGCGTCGTCATGGCGACCGGGCTCCTGCATCACGAACACCGGCCCGCTCAGTTCGACGGCCTGCCGCGCAGCCTGGTGAGCCACTCCTGCGAGCACGCCGGCTCCGCGCAATTCCGCGGCCGTCGCGTCGCCGTCATCGGCCGCGGCCAGAGCGCATGCGAATCGGCGGCGCTGCTGCACGAGGCCGGTGCGGACGTGGAAATCATCTGTCGCGGACATCTGGTGTGGAACGCCGACCCCGCCGCCCGCAGCGCCTTGCGCAAGAACTTGCGCGCCTTGCTGGGAAAGGCGCTCATTCCGCCGTCTCAGGTCGGGCCGTTTCCGTTCAACTGGCTGGTCGAAGCGCCGGCGTTGATCCACCATCTGTCAGCGCAAGCCCACGACCGGCTCAATGAGAATTGCCTGCAGCCGACCGCGATCCTGTGGCTGCGACCGCGCCTGCAAGACATTCGCCGCCTTGAAGAAACGCGCATCCTTGAGGCGCGCCGGGACGGCGATCATGTCGTTCTGACATTGGACCGCGGCGCGCGCCGCGTCGATCATGTCCTGCTCGCGACCGGCTACAGAGTGAGCGTCGACGGCATGCAGATTCTCGACGCCCAATTGCGCAGCCGCATCGCCCGCCGCAGCGGTTCTCCTGTTCTGTCCGCCGGTTTTGAGTCGAGCGTCGCCGGGTTGCATTTCATCGGCGCCGCGGCCGTCTCAAGCTTCGGACCATTGTTGCGGTTTATCGCGGGCGCCGGATTCGCGGCACGGCGGATCGCGCGCGCCGTGCGCGCGAGCGGCCGTCCGTCACGTGCCAACCGGGAAGACCAGTTCGATCTTCTTCCCCAAGGAGCGCCGGCGCTCCTTGGGGAAGAACGGAAAGGGCTATGACACCGGAGGTGGAATCCTCAGCCGCCCCTGGCGGCGCTCCCACCGCGCCGCCCGGCGCGCTGATCGTCGGTGGCGCTCACGTTAGCATCGCGCTGGCGCGCAGCCTCGGGCGCCGCGGCATTCCGGTTTGGCTGCTCGCCAGCCATCCGCTGCCGCGACTGTCGCGCTATGTGCAGCGCAGCTTTTCCTGGCCCGGCGCCGGGCATCCCGACGCGGCGGCGTCGATCGTCGACGTCGCCGTCCGGCATGGCTTGAACGGTTGGGTACTTTTTGCGACCGGCGACGAAGATATGCGCCTGATTGCACAAAATCATGCACTGCTCACACCGCACTTCCGGGTGGCGACGGCGGGCTGGGACACGATGCAGTGGGCTTACGACAAGCGCCTGACGTACCGGCGCGCGGCGGCGCTCGGCATCGCCTGCCCGCGAAGCTTTAAGGCTTGCGATTGGGAAACGGTGCGGCAGTCGCAGTTCCAGTTCCCGGTCGTTCTCAAGCCGGCGCGCCGCGACGCGCTCAATGCCTTGACCCGAGCAAAGGCCTGGAAGGCTGACGATCGCGACACGCTGTTGTCGCTCTACCGGCGGGCAGCATCGCTGGTCGGCGGCGAAGCGGTCATTGTCCAGGAGTGGATTCCGGGACATGGCGAAGCGCAATTTTCCTATGCGGGGCTGTGGGACCGCGGCAAGTCCGTCGCCTCGCTGGTCGCGCGGCGAGCGCGCCAATACCCAGTCGATTTCGGCCGCTCGAGCACCTTCGTCGAGACAGTGGAGCAGGAGCAAGTCGAAACCTTGGCTTGCCGCTTCCTTCAGTCGCTCAATTACAGCGGCGTCGTCGAAATCGAATTCAAATACGACCGCCGCGATCGGCGCTACAAGCTCTTGGACGTCAATGGCCGGTTCTGGACCTGGACCGGGCTTGGCGCGCTTGCCGGTGTGGATTTTCCTTATTTGGCATGGCGGCAGGCGCTCGGCCACGATATCGCTTGCACCAGCGCCAAACCCGGCGTCGCGTGGATGTATGCGAGCCGCGACGTGTTGGCCGCATTTAAGGAAATTTCGCGCGGCGCCTTGACGCTACGCGACTATCTTGCCGGCTTTCGCAAGGAATTGGTCTTTGCCGGTTTTGCGCCCGACGATCCGTTGCCGGCGATCGCTGAATTTCCGTTGCTGGCCTGGAATTGCTTGACCAAGGGTCGCGATAGAGATTGCGGATTGCCGGGCGCCACGGCCCTCGCCGCCGATTGGGCGGCTGACGCAGCTGCGGTGAATGCCGCGCCGAACATGGCGGCCGACTTGCGCGTTTCAGCCGATGCGGACTAGCACCGCCTATAAGCCGGGGCCAAGTTGCCCGCATTGCGCTGCGTCCATGCAGTTCGTGCGTGTAATCCCCGGTTTCGCCGAGCCGGCTGAGCTGCAGACCTTCGAGTGCCGGCTGTGCGGCCTTACCATCAACGAGGCGATCGCCGACGAAGCCTTGGCGGCGGCCATTCCGCTCGCGCCGCGCTGATCCCGCGGCGAAAAACGGCGCCACGCGCGGGGGAGAGGCTACAGCACCTTGCCGGGATTGAGGATGCCGTTGGGGTCGAGCAAATTCTTGAGGCTGCGCATCAGCTCGTAAGCGACCGGATCCTTCACCGCCGGCAAGATGTCGCGCTTCATCACGCCGATGCCGTGCTCGGCCGAGATCGAGCCGCCGTATTTCTTCACCACCGCGAACACCGCCGCGTTCACCTCGTCCCAGCGTTGCAGATACGCCTCCTTGTCGGCGCCCACCGGCTGGGTGACGTTGTAATGGATATTGCCGTCGCCGAGATGGCCGAACGGCAGCGGCCTGCTGCCTGGAATGAGCTTGGTGACCGCGGCGCTGGCCTCGGCGATGAACGCCGGCACTGCGGCGACCGGCACCGAAACGTCGTGTTTGATCGAGCCGCCCGCGAAGCGCTGCACCTCGCCGAACATTTCGCGGATGCGCCAGAACGCCTTGGCCTGTTCCAGGCTGTCGGCGATCACCGCGTCGGTGATCAGCCCGCGCTCCATGCCGCGCTCGAGCAGTTCTTCGAGAATGAGCCGCAAGCCGTCGCGCTGCTGCGAAGAGAGCTCGATCAGCATATACCAGTCGTGCGGCGAGGCGAGGGGATCGCGGACCCCTGACGCGTTCTCCAGCACCAGCTCGATCCCGGCCCGCGTCATGATCTCGAAGCTCGTGACGTCGTTGCCGCAGCGTTCCTGCGCCATGCCGAGGAGTTCGAGCGCGGCTTCGGCCGAGGTCACGGCGGCAAAGGCGGTCTCCACCGCACGCGGCCGCGGGATCAATCGCAGCACCGCCGCGGTGATGATGCCGAGCGTGCCCTCGGCGCCGATGAACAGGTTCTTGAGATCGTAGCCGGTATTGTCCTTCTTCAGCTTGTTGAGATTGTTGAGGACGCGGCCGTCGGCCAGAACCACTTCAAGGCCGAGCGCGTGCGAGCGCGCGATGCCGTAAGCCAGCGCCGCGGTGCCGCCGGCATTGGTGGAAAGGTTTCCGCCGATGGTGCAGGTGCCTTCGGACGGCAATAGCTGCGGATAGAGCCGGTCGGCCGCGGCGGCCGCTTCGCGCGCGCGCTGCAACGTGACGCCGGCCTCGCAGGTGATGGTGTTCGAGGCCGGGTCGACCTCGCGGATGCGGTCGAGCCGGTTGAGCGAGAGAACGATCTCGTTATGGTGCGGAATTTGCCCGCCGACCAGGCCGGTATTGCCGCCTTGCGGCACGATCGCGGTCTTGGTCGCGTTGGCAAGCTTGAGGATCGCCGACACTTCGTCGACCGAGCCGGGCCGCAGCACCATCGGCGTGTGGGCCTCGAACAGATGCCGCAGCTCGACCAGATAGGGCGCCTGCAGCGCCGGATCGGTGATGGCGTATTTGTCGCCGACGATTGCCGCAAAGCGCGCCAGCAGCGCGGGGTCGGTCTTTGCATCAGTGTCGGCGGGCGGCCGATCGAGCGGTCTATCGAGCATCAGGCGGGTCCATTACGCGAGTATTGCCGGTCCAGGGATCATATACGACGACACCCGTGTTGGCGAAGTGACGCACATTGCGCGTCACCAGGACGAAGCCGTGAACGCGCGCAGTCGAGGCCAACAACAAATCTGCGGCTCTCCGCATCATGCGCTCGGCGGAAAGTGCCCGGCTTAGCCGGAACCAATCGACGAGAATTTCGGACGTCAGCCGAAAAACGCAATTCGCAAATCTCGGCTCTATATCTATTTCGAGCCATCGTAGGAGTTCGTGACGAGTAGTGTCTGGAGCGGAACTCGATGCCATCTCGGATCTCCGCCAACGTAGCGATGCTGATGGCCGTATCGTCTATAGGTTGCCGCGCGATCCAGGAGATAACGCCATCATTCGGTTGGCGCTTGATCGTCTCGGAAATCACATTCGTGTCTACGAGGCATTTCACGTCTCGTCCTCGTCGAAAACGGGCCGTGGCCTGATATCCATATTGGCCCGCCGCTCGAAATCGATGCCTTCAGCGAGGCCGCGATACTTTTTCGACGCTTCGACAAAATCGGCCATGGTCGATGTGCGCCGTGGCTTGGGCCGCACCTCGAACCGCTCGGCATCGGCAATGATGACCGCATTCTTGCCGTAAATCGTCACCGTTTGCGGCGCGCCCGCCCGCGCCTTGCGCACCACCTCGGATAGCCGGGCCTTGGCGTCCTGCAGCTTCCAGGTATTCGTGCTTTTCATGCGGCGCACCTCGATCTAGTCAGACTAGTCAGATAGCATTTGAGCGCCTTTGGCGCAACTTCGACTGACCCGCTCAATTCGCCTTCAGGAAACCGACGTAATCCTTCTCGGCGCGGTCAAGCGCATGCTTGCTGTTGCCCGTCATCACCACGTCGAGCACGAATTCGTTGCCGTCATTGTCGCCATCGATGCCGAAGGCGCCTATCTCGTAGGCCTGCTGCGGCTTCTTGGGATTCTCGAAGGCAAAGCGCAGGAAACCTTGCTTGCCGTTATCGCGCGCGACCGGCGGTAGCGCGGAAATCTTGGCGGTCTTGTTGGCTGCGAGCCAGCGTTCGTTGGAGACGCGGGCGAAATCCTCCAGCGTCTGCTGCTTGTCGCGGTGATAGAACACCTGCACGTAGATCAGCGGCTGGGCGTTGGCGAAGGTCTTGCCCTTCGGCAGCATGATTTGGACGTCGTTCGCCTTGGTCGCCTCGACGTCGAGCACCCAGCCGTCCGGCGGCGTCATTATGAGCCGGAACGAGGGGCAGAGCTGCTGGCCGGGGCAGGGGTTGAGGAATTTCTGCACTTCGCCGCGTGCGGCGGCGCCGCTGCACGCGAGCGCGGCGGCAAACAACGCCGTAGGCACACCAAAGCGTCTCATCGCGGGCTCCCTTGGCATCGTCGTTCACTCAACGCGGCGCCGCCGCGCGGGCGAGCCGATCGTTAATCGCTTCGCCGAGGTCGTCGTGCGGGATCGGCATCGCCGCGATCGCGGTGGCGCCCGCGCCGTCGAGGACGCGCAGATAAGAAAACAGATTAACGGCCGCTTCTATGACGTCGCCGCGCGGCGAAAGGTTCAGGACCGCCACGGCTTGGTCCGCGCCACGCACCGGCGCCGGCCCGAACGCCAGCAAGGCTTCGCCGGCCGCGACGCTTTGCGCATTAAGCCGCAATGGCGTGCGCGGCGCGTAATGCGAAACGAGCATGCCCGGCGCCAGCGGCGCTTCGCCGCCGGCATTGGCCGGCGCGCCGGCAAGCAGCCGGCCGAGCGCGCGTTCGATCGCCGCGCGCGACAGGCCGCCGGGCCGCAGCAGCATCGGTCCGTCGAGGCAGGCGACGATGGTCGATTCCACGCCGACCGGCGTTGCGCCGCCATCGACGATCAGATCGACGCGGCCGTTCAGATCGGCAAGCACATGCGCCGCCGTGGTCGGCGAGACATGGCCGGAGCGGTTGGCCGACGGCGCCACCACCGGCCCGCCGAAACTGGCAAGCAGCGCCCGCGCCACCGGATGATCGGGCACGCGCACCGCGACGGTGTCGAGCCCGGCCGTCGCCAGATCGGCCACCGGACATCGTGGCGCTTTGCGCAACACCAGCGTCAGCGGCCCCGGCCAGAACGCCTGCGCGAGCCGTGTGGCGTCGACGGAAAACTCCGCCAGCGACCGCGCCGCGGCGAGGTCGGGCACATGGGCGATCAGCGGATTGAACGACGGCCGGCCCTTGGCCGCATAGAGCCGGGCCACGGCCTCGCCATTGCTGGCGTCGGCGCCGAGCCCGTAAACGGTCTCGGTCGGGAAGGCGACGAGCCCGCCGGCGGCAAGGGTCTGGGCGGCCTCCGCGACCGCGGCATCATCGGCGCGCAACACGCGCGTCGCCGCTTTCACCGCCGCTTGGGTCACCGGCCCTGTCATTGCTGGACCTTGGTGCCTAAATAGCACTGGCGCAACTGCACCAAGGCCAGCGGCTTGCCGGGGCGGAATGCCGACGCTATAAGCCGCCCGCGCCTTGCGTTGGCCAATGTCGGAGTGTGGCTCAGCCTGGTAGAGCACCTCGTTCGGGACGAGGGGGTCGCAGGTTCAAATCCTGCCACTCCGACCATTCTCACGCGTGTCGATGCGGGCGTTGCGCGCGGCGGCTTTGATCAATCCCCCCGATCGCCGACAACAGGGGTCGGGCGCACGGTCGTCAGTCGATCGGCTTGTTGCTCGTCTTGCACGGACCACACCGACGCGGCGACCTCTGACGCGATCTGCTGCGCCATCGCTCGAACTTCGTCGGCCGGATAATCCTCGGTATCGCCGCTCGCTCCCGCATGCCGGACACCGGACAACGAGACCGCGCCGAGGCGTGCGATGTCATCGCTGTCGGCAAGTCGGTAAAAGCTGAAAACGCTCTTCGTCGGCTTGAACGTCACCGTCACGCCGGCCTCGGCGACGGCAATGTCGAAGTCGCTTTTGACTGGGTGGTTCATCGCAGCACCCATTGCGCAGAGATTACAACGGCAGAACGGATATAAGGCGCAAGGAGCGCCGCGCCAACGGGCCCCGCGCGCTTGCGCCGGCGCCCGCACCGCCGCCGCTCACTCCGCCTTGATATTCGCGAACTTGATCACTTTCGCCCACTTCTCGGCGGCGTCGGTGATGAGCTTGCCGAATTGCGCAGCCGTCATCGGCTCCGGCTCGACACCGAGCGAGAGGAAGCGCGCCTTTATGGCGGCATCGGCGACCACCGCGTTGATGTCGGAGTTGAGCTTATCGACGATGTCGGCCGGCGTGCCCTTCGGCGCGCCGACGCCGGCCCAGCCGCTGCCCTCATAGCCCGGCACGAATTCGTCGATGGCGGGCACGTCCGGCAGCACGTCGAGGCGCTTGGCGCTGGTGACGCCGAGCGCGCGCAGCTTGCCGGTATGGATGTAGCCGAGCACCGGAGCGGTCGAGACGAAGGCGAGCTGCACCTGGCCGCCGAGGAGATCGGGCATATAATTGCCGCGATAGGCCACATGGGTGAGCTCGACGCCGGTCATCATCTTGAACAATTCGCCGGCGAGATGCGGCGCGGTGCCGGTGCCGGGCGAGGCCATATTGATCTTGCCGGGATTGGCCTTGGCGTAGGCGATGAATTCGGGGAGCGTCTTCGGCGGCAGCGAGGGCGTGACCACCATCGCGAACGGCGTATAGCCGAGGAAGGCGACCGCGACGATGTCGCGGACGAAATTGAAGCTGAGATTCGGATAGAGCGCCGCGTTGGCGGCATTGCCCGAGATCATCACCAGCAGCGTGTAGCCGTCGGGCGGCGAGCGCACCACCGCTTCGGCGCCGATATTGCCGCCGGCGCCCGGCCGGTTCTCGATGACGACCGGCTGGCCGAGCTTATCCGACAGCGGCGGTCCGACGAGCCGCGCCATCACGTCGGGCGACAGTCCAGGCGGCAGGTCGACGATCATATGCACCGGCCGCGACGGATAGCCGTCGGCGCGCGCGAGGCGCGGCAGCGACGGCAGCGCCAGCGCGCCCGCCGCAAGCTCAAGAATACGTCTGCGGGCAATTGTCATGGCTGTCCTCCCTCATGATCCGCGTTATGGCCGGCGCCGGGCGCCGGCTTCGCGAACTTTGCCGCCGGTCTTATGGGTAGCACCGCCGCGGCGCGCTTGGCGAGGGCGGCGGGTGAGCCTGCGACGGCGTGCCGTCAGGCGATGCGTCGGTTCAGAACGGCGTGTCGCCGGCCACCGCGGTGCGCTCCATGCGCCGCCGTTCGGGATAATAATCGTTCGCGGCGTAATGCTGCGTCGACTGATTGTCCCAGAACACGATCGCGCCCGGCGTCCAGCGCACCCGGAATTGATATTCGGGGGTGTGCACTTGCGCGAACAACACGTCGAGGATCGCCGCGCTCTCGTCCGGCTCGAGATCGGCAATGCGCAGCGTGAACTGCGGATTGACGTAGATGCATTTGCGGCCCGTCACCGGATGCGTGCGCACGACCGGATGGGTCGGATTGGGAAACAACTCCTCCATCTTGCGCAGCTTCGCCCGATCCTCGTCGGTGTTCTTGTACAGCACGCGGAAGTTCTTGAAATCGTGCACGGCCGAAAGGCCGTCGATCATTTTCCGGAACGTCGGGCTCAAGCCCGCATAAGCCGCTTCCATATCCGCGAACAGCGTGTCGCCGCCGACCTTCGGCATGATCTGGCAGCGCAGGATGGTGTATTTGGTCGGGTTCTTGCGGAACGTGGTGTCGCTGTGCCAGACGTCGGTCGACAGCACCGGATTGTCCTTGTGGTTGTCGAGCACCAGGATTTCGGGAAAGGCGCCTTGCGGCCGCATCGGATGCACTTCGAGGTCGCCGAAGCGGCGGCTCAAGGCGACATGCTGCTCCGTGGTCAGGTTCTGCTCGCGCACCACCAGGACCTTGTGCTCGACCAGCGCCGCCTCGAAGGCCGCGAAGGTGTCGTCGTCGAGCGGCTCTTTGAGATCGATGCCGTGAATTTCCGCGCCGAGCTTGGCGCCCAGGCGCTCGGCCTCGAACGGCTGCGCGTTGCTGCGGATCGGCATGACGTTCTGCGTGGCGGCGGCGTTGCTCATGACAGGCTCCTTGGCAGCTTCCTTGGCGGTCCGGTTTCTGAACGTCGCGGTCCGGATTTCGCGGTTCATTGCGTTGACTACGCGCATGCTTGCGGCCTAATCAACCGGCGATTTCACCTGGTGAAAAGCGGGTTTGCCGGCCAAGGAGGCAAGGTGGCCAAGGTCAAGAGCGTGCGCGCCCTGGAACGGGGCCTACAAGTCCTCGAATGCGTGCGCGAGGTCGAAACGTTAAGCCTCAACGATCTGCACCGGCGCACGAAGCTGCCGCGCGCCACCTTGCTGCGCGCGCTCAAGACGCTGGAGGAGGGCGGCTGGATCCAGACCGGCCGCGACGGCGCGATCTACCGCGCTGGACCAAAACTGTTCGGCGAGACAAGCCTCGGCGCCCGCCACCGCACGCTGGCCGATCTGGCGGTCCCCGTCCTCGACGCGCTCGGCAAGAAGGTGATCTGGCCGGCGGACGTCGGCATCTGCCGCGGCGCCTCGATGGTGATCCTGGAATCGTCGCGCCGCCATGCGCCCTTCGTCATCAACCGCAACGCGGTCGGCCGCCGCCCGAGTCTCCTGAAATCGGCGATGGGCCGCGCCTATCTGACCTTCTGCCCGCTGCCGGAACGCGACCGCCTGCTCGAGCGCTTGCGCCGGTCCACGCACCCCGACGACAAGCTCGCCGCGCTGCCGTCGGCGGTGCGCCGCATCCTCGACGACACCCGCGCGCGCGGCTACGGCGTGCGCGAGCCGGGCTATTGGGCCGGCGCCGACGATGTCGGCGGCGATGTCAGCTCGATCGCCGTTCCGGTCATGGTCGGCGCGCAAGTGGTGGCCTGCATCAGCCTCCTCTGGGTCGCCGGCACGAGCAGCATCGAGGATTTCGCCGATGCGCATCTCGGCGCGCTGCGCGAAGCCGCCGCCGCGCTGGCGCGTAGCATCGAGGGGTAGCTCTCCGTCGCTACCCCACAAACACATACGCCGCCAGAATCACAAATCCGCTCACCGCGAGTATGGCGTGAACGGCGATGGTGCCGCCGACGATCCGCTTCTTGAAAACGCGCGCCGCGAGCAGTCGCGCGCCGAGCAGCGCCGCGAGCACGAACAGCACGGCGGCGATGAGGCCGAACGAGGCGGCGCCGTGTTCGACGCCGCGCGGCGGGCCGCGCAAAGCGAGCGCGAGACAGGCGAGGCCGGTAAGCGCGAGAATGCCGTGCAGCGCGCCGAGCGGCCATGGTGGTGGCGCGGTGTTGGTCTGCAGATGCAGCACCGCAAGCACGGCGCCCAAGGCAACCGCAATGGTGAGGATGGAGAAAGCGGCGGTCAGCATGTCGGGCGCGCCTCTCACCGCCGCGCGATCAGCACGATCAGCAGCCCGACGAGCGCAATGGCGCCGCCGTAATAGATCCAGCGTGTCGCGCCGACCATGAAACTCTCAGCGGGCCAGCGGATGCAGCCGGCGCCTTGCGCCATGAAGAACAGCCCGGCCGCCAAGACGATGATGCCGATCAGGAGCAAGAGCGTTCGCATTATCGTCTCCATGCATTGCGGCGCCGCCGCTTGGGGCGCCCTGGCCCCCACAAAGTTGCATAGCCCAGGCAGCCGCGAATAGCACCATGATCCATAAGAGAAATCCCGCCGCCGCCGGCGCTTGAACCTTTCTTCCGCCTCCGTGTCCCACCGTTGAAGGACCTCCGGTCCAGGTGGAATCCCAGGTGGAACCCAAGCGCGGAGCAAGTGTCATGAAATGCTCAAATCCCAACTGCAACCACGGTATCGGCCTCGTTTCTTACCGGCGCGGCTTGTTCGGCAAGGGGCGCTATTGTTCCAGGCAGTGCCGCAACACCTTTGTCGCCGAGCAGCCGAAACCGCCGCGACAGGAACGGCACGCCACGGCCTATTTCGAGTGGCTTTTCCTGCAGCCGATCGAGAATCCGCGGCCGCTGCTGGCGCCCGTCCGGGCAAGGGCGCGCTAATTCCCGGCCCCCGGCGTCGAAGCGGCGCGCATCAGCGACACGTTTAATTGGCCGGCGATCCCCTTCGCGATATCGACCAATGTCTGCTTGGCCCGTCTCTGCCGTCCGCCGCGACGCAGCGGAAAGTCCGGAATTGAAGGACAAGCCGACATTGCGCGGACATCATAAATCGTCCGTTCGTGACCCTCTTCGTACAGGTCCTGCAGAGTTGCTGCTCTCAGCAAAATAACCGTTGAAGCCCGTTTCAACGGTCGCAAAACCCTGCTGTAATTGCCCATCACCGGTCATTATCCGCAGCCGAGCTTGGGGGAGGAATGCGGCGACGCGATTTCATCAAAGGAGTTGCCTGTTCGGCGACTGCTTGGCCGCTGGCGGCGCACGCGCAGCAGCCCAGCTTGCCAATTGTCGGCTATCTGAGCAGCAGGGGACCCTCGGAGGACGCTTCCTTTGTGGCCGCGTTCCTTCGCGGGTTGAACCAAACGGGCTACATCCAGGAGCGGAATGTGGCCATCGAATACCGCTTCGCCGACAATGAATATGACCGGTTGCCGGCATTGGCGGGAGATTTGGTTCGACTTCGTGCGGGCGTCCTGATGACGGGCGGCGCGCCGTCGGCGCCCGCAGCAGTCAAGGCGCTGACGACTACATTGCCAATCGTCTTCGTCACGGGCGGCGACCCGGTGGCGGCCGGGCTAGTCGCGAGTTTTGATCGTCCGGGCGGCAATCTTACCGGCGTCAACGTGATGAACACGGAACTCAGCGCGAAACGCGTGCAGCTGCTACACGACATGAAACCTTCAGCCAGTGTCATTGCCGCGCTCGTCAATCCACATAATCCCAACGCAGCGAGCCAATTAAGGGATTTTCAGACTGCCGCCGATACAGTCGGGTCACGGCTCCAGGTCGTGCAAGCAAGTACAGAAGCCGAACTCGATGGGGCTTTTGCAACTGCGGCGAAGCTGGCCGGCGGACTGGTGATCGGGGCCGACGCTTTCTTGAACGGCCAGAGCGGAAAGCTCGGTGCGCTAGCGCTCGGCCACTCCATCCCGGCGATCTCTTCCAATCGCGAATTTGCGGCGGCGGGCGGCCTGATGAGTTATGGAACAAGTATCGCAGAGGCATTTCGCCTGGCCGGCACTTACGTCGGCCGGATTCTGAAAGGCGAGAAGCCGGCCGACCTGCCGGTCCAACAATCGACGAAAGTCGAGTTGATCATCAACCTCAAAACCGCCAAGGCGCTCGACCTCGATGTGCCGCCGACGCTGCTCGCGACTGCCGACGAGGTGATCGAATAATCGCTATTTTGTTGCGGTGCACTTTATTGCCTATTGGCCCCGCCCCCGATTTGATCGCGATCGGGTGAAAAGGGGGTGAAGCTTCTGACCCTCAGCCGACGTCAGCAACCGCAGGCACCACCGAGGACAGGAACGCAGAAAACTTTGATTTTGATCAATGCGCCAGCCATCCAATTTGCTTTTATAGCATCGTCCATCGCGTACCATCGCGGCCGCTCAGACCGCTAAACGGTAATGCTTAATTGGCTGTCGTGCACGCTATCGCGACTGCTGTCGTTTGAACCAGCTGTCATCGTCCGAATGTCGGAGTATTTTCCGGGATTGTACCCGGTACACTTGTACTGGCTTAGGACCAGGGTGACCGAGGTGTCTTTTGCTCTCGTCAGCGGCGACGCCAGCTCTCGACCTCTCCATCCCTCCGGCCGCGGCTGAACCCGCGCCGGCGAGGTGATCGAGTAGACTGCGACTTCGAGTTTGGCCCAAAACCGAACTGCCAAAACGACCGCAACAGGAACGGACCGCCACGACCTATTTCGAGTGGCTTTTCCTGCAGCCGATCGAGAATCCACGGCCGGTGCTGCTGCCGGTTCGTGCCAGGGCCCGTTAATTGCCGGCGCCAGCACGGACATTGCCGAGGCGCGCGTCAGCGGCCTGGACATTCGCCCGCGGTATGCTTGAGTGAGGCAAAGCGGGGGAAGCGGGACCGGGACCGATGGCAGCCTATATCCAGGCGCGCAACGTCAATCTGACCTTCCGCCCGGCGAACCGGGCGCCGCTGCGCGCGCTCGGCAGCTTCGATATCGCCGTCGAGGAGGGCGAGTTCCTGTCGATCGTCGGCCCGTCGGGCTGCGGCAAAAGCACCTTCCTCAATATCCTGCTCGGCCTGATCAAGCCGGACTCCGGCGAGATCACGATCCATGGCAAGAAACTCGCCGGTCCCGGCACCGACCGCGCCATGGTGTTCCAGGAGTTCGGGCTGCTGCCGTGGCGCACGGTGCGCCACAACATCGAGCTCGGGCTGGAATTAAAGAAGATCCCGGCGGCAAAGCGCCGCGCCGTCGCCGAGCGGCTTGCGGCGCTGGTCGGTCTGTCGGGCTTCGAAACCCATTATCCGCATGAATTGTCCGGCGGCATGAAGCAGCGCGTCGGCTTGGCGCGCGCTCTCGCCACCGATCCCGACGTCCTGCTGATGGACGAGCCGTTCGCCGCGCTCGACGCGCAGACCCGCGACCTGATGCAGGTCGAGCTCTTGCGCATCTGGCGCGAGGCGAAAAAGACCGTTCTGTTCGTCACCCATCAGATCGACGAGGCGATCTATCTGTCCGATCGCGTCATGGTCATGAGCAAGCGCCCCGGCCGCGCCAAGAAGACCTTCGCCATCGGCCTGCCGCGGCCGCGCGAATACGAGATGCGGGTCACGCCGCAGTTCAACGAGCTCAAGCTCGAAATCTGGAATACGCTGAAGGACGAGATCGTGGTCTAGGCGATGGCACAGGAAGCGACGGTTCAACCGAATTTTGCATTTCGCTACCGCAATCTTCTGCTCGGCGCCTTGGCCGTGGTGCTGTTCTTCGCCGCCTGGCAGGCGATCTTCCTCGTCGTGCCGTTCAACCCGTTGTTCGTCAGCAAGCCGAGTCTGATCGCCGCGGGCTTTGTCGATCTCGTCCAAAGTGGCGAGTTGTTCGACGATCTTGCTGTCAGCGCAGTGCCGTTCTTCCTGGGCCTCGGCGCCGCCGTCGTCATCGGCGTGCCGCTCGGCATCGTCATGGGCTGGCGGGCGCGGGTCGGCTACGCGCTCGATCCGCTGATGACGATTTTCTATGCCAGCCCGCTGGTGGCGCTGGCGCCGCTCTTGGTAATCTTTTTCGGCGTCGGCGTGCCGGGCAAGACTATCATCGTGTTTTCGCTGTCGGTGTTCCCCTTCATCTTCAACGCCTATGCCGGGGTGCGCGCGGTCGACCGCCGCCTGATCGACGTGGTGCGCTCGCTCGGCGGCGGGGAGTGGGACCTCTATCGCAAGGTGCTATTGCCGAGCGTGCTGCCGTTCGTGGTCGCCGCCGCCCGCATCGCCATCGGCCGCGCGCTGATCGGCGTCTTGGTCGGCGAGTTCTTCGCCGCGTCCGAAGGCATCGGCTTCGCCATTTCCCGCTTCGGCGATCTGTTCGCCATCGACAAGCATGTTCGCCTGCATCCTCACGGTCATGGTGATCGCGGTGGTGCTGACCGAAGGCATCCGCTTCGCCGAACGCACCGCCTTTCCGTGGCGGAAAGGACAATAACCATGGCCGAGTTTCAGGCCGATTTCGCCGGGACTGCGCCGGCCGACGCCGCGGCGCCGGCGCGCCGGCTGTGGCGGCGCATCGAGCCGACCGCGCTCGGCGCCGGCAGCATCGTCTGTCTGCTTCTGGTCTGGCAATTCCTGCCCGATCTCGTGCCGATGAAAGCCGGCACCAAACTGTTCTTCACCGTGCCGAGCGATATCGCCGGCACGCTGTGGCAAATGTTCGCCACGGGATCGATCTGGGAGCCGCTCGGCGTCAGCGCCGGCGCCTTCGCGCTCGGGCTCGGGCTTGCGATCCTGGCCGGCCTGCCGCTCGGCATCCTGCTCGGCCGCTCCAACGTGCTCAACGCGATGCTCGATCCGTTCATCACCGCTTTCAACGCCACGCCGCGGCTCGTCTTCCTGCCGCTCTTGTTGTTGTGGTTCGGGCTCGGGCTGTGGTCCAAGGTCGCCATCGTCTTTCTCGGCGCCCTGTTCCCGCTGCTCATCAACACCTACGAAGGCGTGCGCAACGCCGACAAGCTCCTGATCAATGTGGTGCGCTCGTTCGGCGCCGGCGAATGGGATATCGCGCGGCTCGTCGTGGTGCCGAACGCGCTGCCCTTCATCATTGTCGGCTTGCGGCTTGCCATCGGCCGCGCCGTCCTCGGTGTCGTGGTCGCGGAATTCTTCGGCGCCCAGGACGGGCTCGGCGTGGTCATGGTTCGCGCCGCGAGCGAGTTCAAGGTCGACGTGGTGTTCGCCGGGCTGATCGTTTTTGCCGGTCTCTCGCTCGTTATGACCGGGCTGGTCAAGCTCCTCGAAGAGCATTTCAGCCGCTGGCGGCCGCAGCATCCGGGCGCGGATTGATTGGGGCAAGCGATAACGGCGCGATTATTCGTTCCGTCACCCTGAGGTGCTCGGCGCAAGGCGCCGCGCCTCGACGGGCGACGGCCGAGGCGCATGAGCGGCATCCTTCGAGGCGCGCCTTTGGCGCGCGCCTCAGGATGACGGTTGCTTAATTCGATTTCGTCGGCGCCGCGATATTGGCCGGCACGTAATTCATTTCCTTGAGCGTCGAATCGAGCAGATTGCGCGCTAGGAACGATTCCGGATCGGGCAGCGGCTTGTCGGCCGGCCATTGCCGCGCCGCGATCATCGTCAGGCGGCGCGATTCCAGAATCTCGCGGAACAGATTGGCCGGCACCTCGGCGCCGTAGGAATTGTGCAGCTGATCCCAGATGGCGCCGGCTTCGGCGTCGGTCTTGATGCTGCCGATATGGTGCTCCAGCACCTTGATCGAGCCTTCCTTGTTGGTGCGGAAATACATCACCGCCTTGGCGATGGCGCGGATGATCTTCTTCACCGTGTCGGGATGCTGCTCGACGAAGCTTCGCATGCACCAGATGGTGCCGCCGGCGCGCGGGATATAGTCGCCGGTGCGCAGCAGGATCTTCAGGCCGGTCTGCTGCGCGACCACCGCGTGCGGTATCGACAGCGAGGCGCCCTGGATGTCGTTGTTGACCATGGCGGCGATGCGCTCCGGCTCGCCCTGGAACGAGATCACCTTGTAATCCTTGCCGGCGTCCATGTGGAAAAAGCGGTGCAGCACCGCCTGCACCTCGTCGTAGTCGGCGCCGCCGGGTCGGCCGAGGCCCAGCGTCTTGCCCTTGAGATCCTCCGCCTTGGCGACGTCCGCCCGCGTGGTCAGCGTCCATTGCGATTTGAGCAACTCGCCGACGATATATTCGATCTTGGCGCCGCTGAGCGCCGCCTGCGCTCCGCCCGAGGGGATCGGCGCGCAATCGAGATTGCCCGACAGCACCGCGGTCACCTGGGCCGGCGCCTGCAGTTCGACCAGCGTGGCGTCGAGGCCCTCGGCTTTGAAGAAGCCCTCGTCCAGTGCGACATACGTCGGCACATGGAAGCCGTCGCCGCCGATCACTTTGCCGATGGTGACCTTGGTCTGCGCATCGGCGCCGGAGGCCGCGGCAATCGTGAGCGCAACGGCCGCCGCGATCGTTGCGAGGCAGCCAAACACAATTCGGGGCATAGGCATGATGGTCCTCCCAGACTTTTTTGGTCCCGCAGCGACTGCCGCGATGCGAAAACGCGGGTATGGTAAAGGGCGGAGCGCCGGGCGATTTCGCGCAGCTTAGCACAAGAATCGCGCCGGGCCGCCCCGCTGCGCGAAATTTTGTCGCGGTGACAGCGCTCCCGGCCGCCGTCATCGTGGCCCACCACAGGCTGCACCGGATGGCCTTTATCTCCCGACTATGCAATGTTTCCGGCGAAGTGGGGGCTACCCGGGGGACCCCGGCCGAACAACGCTTTGGCCGGGTGAAAGCATGACCGCGATCCCATTGCGGGATCGCACAGGGAGGAACGCATGAAACGGCTTTGCTTATTGGCCGCCGCCGCGACGCTGTTTGCCGCGCCGGCCTTCGCTGCAAGATACCATCACCATCGGCTTCACCGACTCGCAGACCGGCCCGCTCAATGTCGATTCGAAAGGGCCAGAACCGCGGCTACGAGTTCTGGCGCGACGAAGTCAACGCCAAGGGCGGCATCAATGTCGGCGGCAAGAAATACAAGGTGAAGTTCGTCAGCTATGACGACCAGTCGGTGGGCGGCCGCGTGCAGCAGCTCTACACGCGCCTCGATCAACCAGGACAAGGCGCAATTCCTGTTCAGCCCCTATTCGTCGGGCCTGACGGCGCCGGCCGCGGTCATTAGCGAGCAGTACGGCAAGATCATGCTCGACTCCGGCGGCGCCGAGGAAAAGCCGTTCGAGCTGGGCAACAAGTATCTGTTCATGGTGATCACCTCGGCCGGCCATTACCTGTCCGGCGCGATCGAGGCGCTGAAATCGAAGGACCCGCACGCCAAGATCGCGATCGTCTATTCCGACGATCCGTTCTCCAAGGCCGTGATGCACGGCGGCCAATCGAGCAGGCGAAGGAGGCCGGGCTTCAACGTCGTGATGGACGAATCCTACGCGCCGTCCACGACCGATTTCGGCCCGATCGTCAACAAGATCATTTCGTCGAACGCCGACGCCTTCATGGGCGGCGGCCATTATGCCGACGGCGCCACGCTGGCGCGCCAGATGCACGAGCAGAAGGCGAACATGAAGTTGATGTCGATCCTGGTGGCGCCGGCCGACGACAAATTCGGCGAGCTTGGACCCGCCGCGCTCGGCGTGACCTTGCCGTCGCAATGGGAACTGCAGGTCAACTACAAGCCGCAATTCGGGCCGACCAGCGCGGAATTCGCCAAGGCGTTCCAGGCGAAATTCCACGCCAAGCGCCGACTATCACGCGGCGTCGGGCTATACCGGCGGCGTGATCCTGCAGCACGCCATCGAGCAGGCCAACTCCCTCGATCCGGAGAAGGTGGCGGCGGCGCTCAACGCCACCGACATCACCACTTTCTTCGGCCACGTCAAGTTCATGACCGATCCCGGCCATCACGGCCTGCAGGACGCCCACACGATGGTGCTGGCGCAGTGGCAGAAGACCAACGGCAAGCTCGGCCGCCAGGTGGTTTGGCCGCTGGAGGCGAAGTCGGCCAAGATGCTTTATCCGATCTCGGCCAGCCAGTACCGGCACGTTCCCGGACGCGGTGCGGCGCACTGGCGGTGCACCGCTGTCCGGGACCTTGTTGAACTCAGCCTGTGACATGATCCGGTCTGCAGGCACCGCCTCGCTACGGTTCGTGCCGCGCTGCACCCGGAAACGTGAGCGAAAATATGCTCGGCATCATCGCTTCGGTGATCGACGGCGTGCTGGTGGGGCTGGTCTACGGACTGGCCGCCATGGGACTGACGCTGATCTGGGGCGTCATGGACGTCATCAATCTTGACCCACGGCGCCATGATCGTCGCCGGCATGTTCGCGCTTTATCTGCTGGCCAACGCGCTTGGCATTTCGCCCTATCTGACCTTGCCGCCGGTGCTGATCGGCGGCTTTTTCGTCGGCGTGGCGCTTTATTGGGTCGCCATCCATCGCATGGTCGGGCGGCCGCCGCTGATGAGCCTGCTGTCGACCTTTTCCGTCAATCTCATGCTGATCGGCGTCGGCACCGCGGTCTGGGGCACCGCGCTGTTCAATGTCGAGGTGTCGCTGCCGGGATTTCAGCTCGGCCGCTACACCTTTCCCGGCGCGCATATTCTCGCCGCCGTGCTGGCGGCGGTGATCGCGGCCTTGCTCTATGTTTTCCTGCACTACACCCGGATCGGCAAGGCGATGCGCGCGGTCGCCAACAATCGCGAAGCCGCCGAGCTCGTCGGCATTCCGACGACGCGGCTGCTCGCCATTTCGGTCGGCACCGGCGTGGCGCTGGCCGGCGTCTCCGGCATGCTGATCGGCACGCTGTTTCCCTTCACCGTGCTTTCGGGCGACGGCTATCAGCTCAAGGGCTTCGTCGTCACCGTGCTCGGCGGCTTCGGCAATCCGGTCGGCGCGCTCTTGGGCGGCGTCGCGCTCGGCGTGCTGGAGGGCGCGGTCACGCCGTTCGTACCGGTGAGCTGGACGCTGGTCATCGAATTCGCGCTGTTCGTCTTGGTGCTGATCGCGTTTCCCGGCGGCATTTTCGCGTCGCGGCGCGGAGCGCTGTAGATGTTGCGGCGGCCGTTCTTCTGGATCATCGCGCTGACGATCGCCGTTTTCGCAGGCCTGCCCGCGATCGGCGACAACGTCGAGCTGCGTGAAAGCCTGGTGCTGGCCTGCGCTCTACATCACGCTCGCCTGCAATCTCAATATCATGCTGGGCTATACCGGCTACATCAATTTCGGCAGCATCGTCTTTTTCGGCCTGGGCGGCTATATCTGCGTCTGGCTGATCTATGCGCATGACTGGCCGCTGGCGGCGAGCCTGCTCGCCGCCGGCGTCGGCGTCAGCGCGCTGGCGCTGGTTTTCGGTCTCGGAATCTTGAGGCTGCGCGGCGCCTTCTTCGCGCTCGCCACCATCGGCATCGTCGAAGGCGTGCAGGCCTTCGTCGAGAATTTCACGCCGTGGGGCGGCTCGTCCGGCATCTATATCTCGCCGCAGGTGTTCCAGCCGCTCGGCGGCCCGGCGCAGGCGCTGTGGGTGATCTATTTCATGATGGTCGCGGTGATGGGCGCGTCGCTCTATCTGTCTTACGCCATCAAGACCTCGAAATTCGGCTTGGGCCTGCTGGCGATCGGCCAGAACGAGGATGCGGCCGCGATCCTCGGCGTGCCGACCCCGCTCTACAAAGCGCTGGTTTACAGCACGTCCGCGTTCTTGCCCGCCATCGCCGGCGGGCTTTATTTTTTCAAGAGCGCCTTCATCCAGCCGTCGGACGCCTTCGATCTGACGCTGTCGACGGAAGCGATCGTCATCTGCATGCTCGGCGGGCAGGGCACCGTGACCGGCGTCGCGCTCGGCGCCTATCTCTATGAGGAGCTGCGCGGCTATCTGCTCACCTCGTCGACCTTTTCGAATTTCCAGCTCGTCATCGCCGGCGTGCTGTTGCTCCTCATCGTGCTGTTCTTCCCGAGCGGGCTGATGGGCTGGATCTACGGCCACTTCCCGCGCACCCAGAAGGTGCTGGAATGACCGCGATGCTGGAGCTCGACCACGTCAGCAAGCGCTTCGGCGGACTGCAGGCGGTGAACGATTTGTCGTTCACGCTGAACGAGGGCGAAATCCTCGGCCTGATCGGACCGAACGGCGCCGGCAAGTCGACGCTGTTCAATCTGATCAACGGCGTGTTCGCCCCGAATACCGGAACGATCCTCTTCAACGGCATCGACATCACCGGCGCGAAGCCCTACCTGATCGCCCGCCACGGCCTCGCCCGCACCCATCAGATCGTGCAGCCGCTCACCAATATGACGGTGCTGGAGAATTGCATGGTCGGCGCTTGTTTCGGGCGCGAGAACCTGCCGCTGTCGAAGGCGCATGAGGCGGCCCGCGAAGCGGTGGCGGTGGCAGGCCTCGCCGAGCGGAGCGAAATGCTCGCGCTGCATCTGACCATCGCCGGCAAGAAGCGCCTCGAACTGGCGCGCGCGCTGGCCGCGCGCCCGATGCTTCTTCTGCTCGACGAGGTGCTGGCCGGGCTCAATCCGACCGAGGTCGAGCACATGATCGGCGTCATCCGCCGCATTCGCGACCGCGGCGTGACCATCCTGATGATCGAACATCTGATGCAGGCGATCATGAGCCTGTCGGACCGCATCGTCGTGCTCAATTTCGGCGAGAAGCTCGCCGAAGGCCTGCCGGCCGAAGTCGCGCAGGATCCCCAGGTGATCGAGGCCTATCTCGGCGATCCGAAGCTCGCCGAACAATTGCACGGAGGCGCGGCCGATGCCTGATGCCGCGAAGCCCGACGGCGCCCCTTCTGCCGCGGCGCAGGCCGAGGCGCTGCTGACGTCGAGGGCCTCGAGGCCGGTTACGGCGAGGTGCAGGTACTGTGGGGCCTGTCGCTCAAGGCCCGGCGCGGCGAGCTCACGGCGATCGTCGGCGCCAACGGCGCCGGCAAGACCACGACTTTGCGCGCGGTCGCCGGCTCCATCGCGCCGTGGCGCGGCAAGGTCACCTTCGAGGGCGAGGACGTGACGCGTCTGCCGAGCCACGTCAAGGCGGCGCGCGGCTTCGCGCTGGTGCCCGAAGGCCGGCAATTGTTCGCCACCATGAGCGTCGCCGAAAATCTGGAAATGGGCGCGTTCTCCGCGCGCGCGGCGGGCAAATATGCCGAGCGCCTCGACCAGGTGTTCACGCTGTTTCCGCGGCTCAAGGAGCGGCAGCGCCAGCTTGCCGGCACGCTGTCCGGCGGCGAGCAGCAGATGGTGGCGATCGCGCGCGGGCTGATGTCCGATCCGGAGATTCTCATCATCGACGAGCTCTCGCTCGGCCTCGCGCCGGTCGTCGTCTATCAGCTCCTGGCGACGCTGAAAAAGCTGAAGGAAGCCGGCCTGACGATTTTGCTCGTCGAGCAGAACGTGCATCTTGCGCTGGCTTTGTCCGACTACGCCTATGTCGTCGCCGAAGGCAAAATCTTCATGGAGGGCCTGCCAGCGGAGCTTTCGGCCAAGCCGGAGATCAGGCGGGCGTATCTGGGGTTGTGACGGTTGGCTGGTCGTAGTCGGGCTTCGCGGCGGCGTTTGTTTCGGCCATCTACGTCGCTAATAGCCTCAAAAGAAAAGACGTAGGCGCCCGGCAAAAGGTCGGGCATAAAGCTATACATAATATTGCGAAGTTTTAATTCCCGTACAACAATGTGGAGATTGTGGATATATTTTGAACGGCGATTGAGGGATGCCAAACTATGCTCCCGGAAGATTGGAAGAAGCAAATCCAACAGGCCCTCAATGAGGCCGCCAAACGGAGTTTTTTGGATCGTTTTGCTAACGACTTTGTCGGCTATAAAGACAATTTTCGCGAAGCAGAGAGAGGCAAAGCCCGTCGCGAACGGGTGACTATTGGGGGCGTTTTTTTGACGGCTGGCGTTGCCCTCGGAACTGCTCTCATACTTGCCGGCCAATGGTATGAATTTAGGAGAGGTAATGTCGCTGTGCAGCGCGCTTTTCTTACCTCCTATGAAGTCAAAATTGATAAAGTTGGAAATAATGATGACCCGACATGGGAAGTCTCTCCTTATATTGAAAACGCGGGTAACACGTCAGCGGTCAGGATTCGATCACGGCTGATAAGAGTTTACTACAGCCCGATCTGGCGGATGAGGCGCATCCACGTTACCGGCGGTCAGGATCCCGACACCTCAGAAATGGACTTTGATGGATTGCCCGCCGCGAATATGAGTTCTTGCCCCCCATAGCAAAGTATCGCTTGGGACAATCGCGATGACTGAAATGGCGAGAGAGATGCCCAGCTTTGGAACGCTTAGTACATTTCTATTCGGGGAGGCTGAATATTTCGACGTTTTCGGTAATTGGCGCCAGACAAAATTTTGCTATCGTCTGATGGGAAACACTTTGAGCATCAATGACAGCTACGTCGGTGCAGCCTCTAACATCGGAGATGTTCGTTCGTTCGTACCTGAAAGACTAGAAAGTGTTCGCGAGGAAATGATGTATCGCTTGTGCAGACGAAATAATTGCATTGACGAGCAATGCAGCACCAGTCGAGAAAGACCAACATTGGACTATCCTGGCTTGAGCGTAGTTGGCGTATATCCCCCTGCACCGGGCCAATACCCCTCGGATGCCGTAATTCAATTGCAACGAAATTCACCTTCGCCTCGAGAGTGACTGTAACGAATCCAACGCCTTACAACCGCCGCCGTTCATGGCGATAAGGCAACCACCAGAGCCGATCCACTAGAGCCGCTGCCCAGACCTCCGCAGGAAAGGGATTCGCCATGCTCGGTATTCGCTCCCTCTTCATCTTTATCTTCTGCCTCTGCGCCTTCATGGCGTTGAGCCGTCTGCCGGTTCGGGCCGACGCCGTCACCAGCCCGTCGAGCCGCACCGCCGCCGTCCCGACGGCCGCGGTAACGCTTAAGGGCTATGTCGAGAAATCCGGCGAGACCGTCACCATCCAGGCGGTCGACCAGAATACCGGCGCGCTGGTCACGCTGGGGACCGCCAAAGCGGCGACAACCGGCACGTCGCACACGACGCCATCGGGAACGCATTACAAGGCCTACGCCTGGACCTTCCCTGCCGGCATGCTGGCCCCCAATTACTGGGCGCCGCAAACGGTCGTTGCCGACGTCGCGACCAGCCAAGGCCATCTCGAACTGTTCGTCATCGCCGGCGGCAAAACACTCGGCACCTTCAGCGCGGCGGCGCGCGCCTCGGCGCAGGCGTCCGGCGACGATCCGCAGACCGCGGCGGCGAATTTCTCCGACGGCAAATCCACCGTGCTGTTCGATCAAAATGGCGTCGGCAGCGGCGCCCATGGCCCATGGGTGACGGTGGCGGGCATGATCTCGAATTCGCACTCGCCCTATTACGCGCCGGTCGCCTGGAGCGTCGGCACCTACACCGTTCAGGGCAACAAGATCTACGCACTGGTTTGCGCGCCCCCTGAGGGCGGCCCTTATCCGGTGGTCATCTATAATCACGGCGGCACCGGCAGCACCGACGGCGGCAATCTCAACGGCGTGGTCACCGCGGCCGGCTGGACCGAGCAGCCCGTTCTGCTCGGACCCAATGGCCAGCCCGTCATCGGGCCCAACGGTCAGCCCATTCTGGTGCCCGACAGCCTCGGCCAATGTCTCGACTGGGCCAAGCGCGGCTGGGTGTTCGCGACTTCGGCCTATCGCGGCGAGGGCGTCACCATGACGTCATCGAGCCCGCAATTTTCGCCTCCGGCAACGCCGTGGATGTCGGACGGCAAAGTCGAATTCTGCATGGGCGAGGTGACCGATGTGATGGCGCTCGCCGATCTTCTGGTCAATCACACGAGCTCCGTCATGCTGGGCAACACCAGCGAGAAGGTCAAGATCAACGTCAACGGCCAAGTCTTTATGTATGGCTACTCGCACGGCGGCTGCATCACCTACCGCGCGGTGGAGCAGGGCGCGCCGGTCAACGCGTTTTCCGTGATCGAAGGGTTCACCGATCTGCCGCTGAATTATCTGAACTGGACCAGTCACGGCCAGACCCAGCAGAATGCCGCGATAGCGGCGGGCGCCTGGCAGCCGGGCGTGGCATCCTCGGTCTATCTGCCCGACGCGGCGCACGTGATGGGCTACAACTGGCGCTCCGCTCACTACTTCGCGTCGCGCGGCGATTTGAGCATTCAGAAGTTCAGGACCATGCCGATCCTGATCCTGCACGGCGATATCGACACCGACAATCCGGTGTTCCTCGACGAGCCGCCCGAGCTCGCCGCCGACATCAAGGCGACCGGCATTTTCGTCGGGCCCAACGGGCTCGTCCCGCCGACCGGCGAGCCCTGCATCGCCGGGCCGGTGGGAGCGCCGATCCCGGCTTCGCTGACGGCGCCGAATAAAACCTGCCCGATCTCATTCACCCCGCAAGACACCGGGGATTCATGCGTGACCGGAAGCGTGCCGCCGCTGATGCCGCTGTGCAAAGTCGTGAAAATACCGCTGACGCCGCAGCAGCTGCACTATCTCGTCGTCTACCACGACATGAACCACACCAATGGCGGGCTCGCGATCAAGGAGACGTTCAACCGCTTCGCCGAGGAGAATTTTCGCAGGCAGCCGGGCTGCGACGGCCTGCAGTTCAATTGCAACTCGGACTGATACCGGCGCCGGCAGGGTCCGACGCGGTCGGTTTCTGATACCGCGTAGGGTCAACCAATTCGGCCTCGGCAAAGGCGCGGCGTCGATCGCGGCAAGCGGTGCATTGCCCGCAATGCAAATCTCCGGCCCGCAGGCAGCTCCAGGTCAGGTCGTAGGGCACGCCCATCGCCGCGCCGAGCTTGAAGACTTCGGTTTTGCTCATGTTCAGAAACGGCGCGATGATTTTCGGCGCAAAGTCGCGGCTGATGGCGGCCAGCGCTTCCAGCCGATCCATGGCTTGCCGCGAATAGCCTTCGTTGGCTGCGGCGTCGTCGCGATGATAGCCGACATAGATTGCGGCAGCGCGGGCGCTGATAGCGCACAGCATCATCAGCGACAGCGCGATCGCCTTGCCGAACGGCAGCATCGAATTTTCCGATAGCCTCATCAAGCGGTCGTCCCGCAGCGCGTGCAAGAGCTCGGGAATGTCGACGATTTCGAGCCGGCCGCCGATCCGGCTGGCGCTCTTTTCGGCGGCTTCGATTTCCTTCCCATCCACCGGATGGCTGCTGCGCAGATAGACCGCGTCGACTCTATGTCCCGCCGCCGGCTCGCGCGCCACAAATCCGGCAAGCGTCGCGGAATCGGGTCCGCCCGAGAGCATCAGCAGCACTTTCGCGGCGTCGGCCATGCGGACTTAAGCGAAGCGGATAACGCCGCGGCTCGCAACTCTCTTGTCGGCGAGGTCGTCCCTAATTCGACGACCGACCCTTGACAATTGTCTCCTATTCTGCTACATGGGGGTTCAATCTCGCCCGCAAGGACGCCGCCGGGTGACGCCGGCGGAAAGGGGCGAGTGCGGTTCCCGCGGGCGGGGCTGTCACCCCCGCTCCCGGGCGGCTCCGGGCCAAAACGCCCGGCCGGCATTACGACCGGTCTGCCGGCTCATATCGCCCGCTGCACTGGGACGGCCGGGGATGGGTAACACCCATCCCTCACTAGTCCCGTCCCAGGAAGTGCGTGAACTGGAGCTGAGCGGTGGCGTTCGGTCGCTGCCGCAAGTGCCGTGGTGGAACGCCGGCAGGCGAGCGCGCCCGAAGCGGAAGGGCGGCGCAAGCCGCCCTTTCCGTGGCGCGCCCCGCACGCCGTATGTGTGCGGGTCATGGACTATGCGTCTGCCGGCGTTCCGCTTCCTTTCTTTTATTTCGTCATTGCGAGGAGCGAAGCGACGAAGCAATCCAGAACGTTTCCGCTGCACTGGATTGCTTCGCTCCGCTCGCAATGACGGTTAGAAACATCGCTGTTTGACATCACTCGCGCGCGGAGGTGCGCCTGCGAGAACGGGATCGTGTTGCATTCGCCCCCGCTTTCGCGGGCCGGGATCGCGTCACCGCTCGAGCTGAACCGTGTGGCGCACCGCGTCTCTGATGCGAAGTGCCATGCGGCCCTTGAGCGTGGCGCGATAATTGCCGTTGCCGAGGCTGCGCACCATGCCGCGGGCTTGGAGCCGCCGCGCCTGATCCGGGCGGAGCTCGTTCCGGCGCAGGCCGGAGGCGACTTCGATCAATGCGTAAAGATCGCCGCGCTTTAAATCTTTGCGGATCCAGCCTTGCGCATCAAAGGTCAGCAATTTGACGACGATGGCCGCCATGACCAAAGCGCACATCACCAACGCATACTCAGTACCGGTCATGGACGCACCCCACCCACCGACCATGCGATGGTACCTAGAAGTCCAAATCGGCTGCAATCGCGCAGTTCAATTTTAAACACGCGTTTGGGTTGTTTTTTCGCGCGCGGGCAAGAGCGCAGGATGTAAAAGCGGTTGCGTACGTCGCTCTGCGACGTTTTCCTATGGTTCGATTCAGCCGGGAGGAAAAGCAATGGCGAATGTTGCACTGCCGAAGCCGCGCGAAGTGAAAATCCCTGTGCACGACGGCGTCGAGATCGCGATGGCGCTGTATATGCCCGACGGCGACGGCCCGTTTCCGGTCGTGCTGGCGCCGTCACCCTATCGCTACGACAACAATGCGCTCCCCGCCGGCCCGCAGTTTCTGTGGCGCGAGACCGGCCCGATCGAGCTCTATGTCGAGCGCGGCTATGTCTATGCCCATATGGACATTCGCGGCTGCGGCAAATCCGGCGGCGAATTCCGCCTGCTCGATCGCAACGAGCAGAAGGACCTTTACGACGTCATCGAATGGCTCGGCCATCAGCAATGGTCGAACGGCAAGGTCGGTGGCATCGGCCAATCCTATTTCTGCATGTCGCAATGGTGGATGGCGATCGGCAGGCCGCCGTCGCTCGCCTGCATCTGCGCCTTCGACGGGCTCAACGATCCGTACCGCGCCTCGGTCTATCAGGGCGGCATGCTCGGCGATTTCTTCGGCTCTTATTGGTGGAACCAGAACCGTATCATCAACCGTCATCCGGCCAACGGCGAGCATCCGCGCGAGCAGCCCTACGACCTCAATCTGCGCATCCAGGAGCATCCGACCTATGACGAGTTCTGGCGCGAGCGGGCCGCCGCCGAGCATTTGGACCGGATCGAGGTGCCGCTTTATTCGGTCGGCGTCTGGGGCAAGGTCGATCTGCACACCCGCGGCAACATCGACGGCTTCCGCCGCGCGCGCGGCCCGAAGAAGCTGAAGATGATCGGGCCGGTCAACGCGTTTGTCGCCAATCGCGAGTTCAACAGCCGCGAGCTGCACGAAAAAATGCTGCTGCCCTTCTACGATCATTATCTCAAGGGCGAAGCGACCGAATATCTGCGGCGGCCGGCGGTCGAATATTTCGTGCGCGGCGCCGACGCCGTGCGTACGGCGGAGAGCTGGCCGCCCGCCGGCGTGCGCTACGTCTGTTGGCATTTGAGCGGGGCGAAATCCGGCAGCGTCACCTCGCTTAACGACGGCACGCTCACCCGCGACAAGGCAACCGGCGAGGACAAGACGTCCTACACTTATCCCGATCCGGGCTGGATGATGGGCGTGGTCGGCTTCGGTCCGAACAATGCGCCCGATCCGGCGCGCCGGGTGCTGACCTTTACCACCGCGCCGCTGGAGCGGGATCTGGAGATCGCCGGCCCGATCAAGCTCACGCTCTATGCCGCGTCGACGCGCAACGACATGGATTTTTTCGTAAAACTCTCCGAGCAGATGCCGCAATCGGCCGAGGATCGCGCCAAGACGCTCAATCCGGCGTCGTACTGGATCACCAAAGGCTGGCTGCGCGCCTCGCATCGCGCGCTCGATCCGCAAAAATCAACCGAGATGGAGCCGTATCACAGCCACACCGATCCGCAGCCGATCGAGCCCGGAAAAATCTATTGCTTCGACATCAGCGTCGAGCCGATGGCGCACCGCTTCAAGAAAGGCAATCGCATGCGGCTGGAAATCGTCAACGGCGATTCAGCGGTTACCGATGTGCTGTGGACGCATTATTACGTGCCGAGCAAGATCGGCACCGATACGATCCATCACTCGGCAGAGCATCCTTCGGCGCTTATTCTGCCGGTGATGGAGGGCGCTTAGACCGCGTTTTGCAGGATCGTGAAGATCGCCACCAGCTTGGTGCCGACCTCTTTGACGCCGGGAATGATGGCGACGGAAATGCCGGAGACGATGAGCCCGTATTCAATCGCCGCTGCGCCGGACTCGTCTTTCACGAAACGCTTCAGGTGATTCAACATTGGGTGCCTCTTCCCATAGGTTGTTTGAGGCGCAATCATTTAGCAGAGCTGGCATACTAAATGAAATGAGATCGTCGTTAACAATGAACCGGTAAACGCGCATCGAAATGCCGATGAAATCGCGGTTTCTTCGCAACCGGCCGAATTGACCGCGTCCTTCCCTCATATACCCTTAACGCCGGCGCCGCGGCGGCGGACGCGCCTTGAAGACATTCCGGCGCTGGCGAAGCGGTCCATGGAGCTGATGGCCGAAAAAGCAATGCCCGCAGTCAGCGCTGCGATCGGCGCGCGCGGTGGCGGAATAGCGGCGGCGCGAAAACGATCCTATATCTTTCTGGATGGACCTGTGGGAGCCGACATGCCGCAGCCGCTGATCGTTTCCATTCCGCATCGTCTCGGCAAGGAGGAAGCGGTACGCCGCCTGAAATCCGGCCTTGGCAGCGCGCGGACCAATTACGGGCATATCTTCAATGTCCAGGAGGAAGCCTGGACCGACAATCATCTGCAGTTCCGCGTCAGCGCGGTCGGCCAGACAGTGAGCGGCACGCTCGACGTGCTGGAAGAGCAGGTAAATCTGGTGGTCCATCTGCCCTGGCTCTTGGCAAAGCTCGCCAGTGCAATTCAGCCGCTCCTGCGCAAGGAAGGCACGCTGCTTCTGGAAAAGAAGTAACCTACAGCCGCTCGGCGAGAAACCGCATGAGCCGCGGCGCGACGAAGCCGGTGAAGCTTCCCGGCTCGTCGATCGGATCGTTCATCCAGTAATGCGGCGCGCCGGCAACGATGCAGGGCCGCACGAAGAAGCCGGCCTGCTTGAGCGCGAGCTGGAACGGATCGGTCTGCAGCTTGCGGTCGACCAGATCGTCCTCGGTCCCGGTGATCAGAAAGACGCCGATGCCATTGTTGGCGAAGGTGGCATAGCTGACCGGCGAAGCGTCGAAATACAGTTGCCGGCTTTCCATCGGCGCGGCGCCCATGAATTTCTGGAAGTTGTTGTCGCGGCCGCCTTGCAGTTGATAATTGCTCCACATCGCAACCGCATCGTAGATGCCGTAGACGCCGACCAGCGCCTTGACGCTCGCATCGACGGAAGCGAACGGATCCTGCGGATAGCCGCCGGCGAATTTCTTGCCGGCAAGCGCGGCCAGCGCCGCCAGGTGCGCGCCGGCCGAGGCGCCGAGAATCCCGATGCGCGCCGGGTCGATGCCGAAACCGCCGGCCTTGCCGCGCAAAAATTGCACGCCGGCCACGATGTCCTGCACCGCCTCCGGGAAGGTCTTGCCCTTGGTCGCGAGCCGATAGCTGATAGCGAACATCGCGATGCCGCGCGCGGCGAGATAGGGTCCCCAATATTGGTAGGCACTGCGCGCGCCGGCGACCCAGCCGCCGCCATGAACGGCCACCAGAGCCGGCGCCGCCTTGGCTCCTTTAGGCAGATAGAGATCGCCGGCAAGCTCGACACCGTCATGGTTGGCATAAGCGACGCCGCTTTGAATGGTGATGGTGTCTTCCGGCATTTTCTTGGCTCCTGCATTGACGGCCACGCAATGGCAAACGGCCGAAGCCGTGGTAGAACAACCCAACTGGCTTTTGAAGTGCCCAGAACGCATGACGCTCATCATGCGCGAAGGAAAAAGGGACAGGGAATGCTCCAACCGGCACAGAGCACGGCAGGATCGCTTGTCGTCGAAGGCACGCGGATCGACATGATCGAGCGCGGCGCCGGACCGCCGCTCATCTTCCTCCATGCCGAGAACGGTATTGAGCCGGCGGCTGCCGCCATCGACGAATTGGCCAAATCCGCGCATGTCTTTGCGCCGACGCATCCGGGCTTCGGCCGCTCGGAGCTCCCGGCCGGCATGCGCAGCGTCGACGATCTGTCCTACTTCTATCTCGACCTTCTCGACCAGCTTGACCTGCGCGATCTCACCGTGGTCGGCGTGTCGCTCGGCGCCTGGATCGCCGCCGAGATCGCGGTGAAATCGACCGCGCGCATGGCGCGCCTGGTCATGGCCGATGCCGTCGGCATCAAGGTCGGCGATCGCGAGACCCGCGACATCGCCGATATTTTTGCCGTCACCGACAAGGAATATCTCGAACTCACCTATTGCGATCCGAACGTCGGGCAGCGCGATTACAAGGCGTTGCCGGACGCCGAAGTGCTGGCCGCCGCGCGCGCCCGCGAGGCGACCGCGCGGTTTGCCTGGAATCCTTATTTCCACGATCCGCGGCTGAAAAGCCGATTGCACCGTATCCGCATCCCGACGCTGTTTCTGTGGGGCAGCCACGATCGCATGCTCAGCGAGGCCTATGGCCGCGCCTATTGCGCGATGGTCCCCGGCGCGCGCTTCGAGGTCATCGACCGCGCCGGGCATTTCCCCCATCAGGAACAGCCCAAGGTGTTTGCCGGGCGCGTTCTGGAATTTGCGGAGAACAAATGACAGGATTCGATAATGTAGGGTGGGCACAGCGCGCTGCGAGGATTTCCCGCGTGGGCCAAATCGTGCGCGCGATGTGCCCACGCTGTTCCGATCAGCAGACGATTTTAGCCACCCTACGTTCGGAGTGAATGCGCCCATGAGAGTCTATCAGTTCAGCGAACAGGCCTATTTCCCGACCTGGAACGATCATTCCGGGTCGCTGCGCGTCATTCTGCCGAACCGCAAATGCGATCCGCATGTCGCCGCCGATCTGTTTCACCGCTATTACGACGAGTACCAGCTCTGCGACGAGCTCGGCCTCGACATCATGCTCAACGAGCATCATCAGACCGCGACCTGCATGTCGTCGTCGGTCGTCATCGGGCTTGCGGTCTTGGCGCGCGCCACCAGGAAGGCGCGGCTTCTGGTGCTCGGCTATCCGATCGGGCATCGGCCCGATCCGCTGCGCGTCGCCGAGGAGCTCTCCACCATCGACGTGATCTCGCGCGGCCGCCTCGACATGGGTTTCATCAAGGGCATTCCCTACGAAATCCCGGCGTCGAACCGCAATCCGACCGAGCTGATGGACCGCTTCTGGGAGGCGCACGATTTCATCATCAAGGCGATGACGACGCATGACGGGACGTTCAACTGGGAAGGCGAGTTCTTTCATTATCGCCAGGTCAACGTCTGGCCGCGGGTGTGGCAGCAGCCGCATCCGCCGATCTGGTCGACCACCGGCTCATCGACGCAGGCGCGCGTCCTCGGCGAGCGCGGCTATGTCATGGCGACCCTCGGCACCGGCTTCGGCACGCGCAAGCTCTACGACGCCTATCGCAAGGGCTATGTCTCGAAGTTCGGACATGCGCCGGGCGCCGACCGCTTCGCCTATCTCGGCTTGGTCGCGGTCGCGCACGACATGGAGGAAGCGCGCAAGCGCGGCGATCTCATCGCCGGCTATCTGCGCACCAGCGCCATCGTGCATGTGCCGTTCCGCAATCCGCCGGGCTACGTCTCGGTGGAAGACAATGCGCGCATGCTGCGCGGCGAGACGCCGCCGCGCGGCTTCACCAAGGACGGCCGCGCCATCAATATTCACGCCACGGGCGTCGACGACCTGATCGATGCCGGCATCCTGTTCTGCGGCACGCCGGACGAGGTCTATGCGCAGATCGTCGCGTTCTGCGAGCATTGCGGCGGCATGGGCAATCTGCTGATGATGGGCCAGGCCGGCTTCCTCACCCACGAGCAGACCGTCGATAACCTCACGCTGTTCTCGCGCGAGGTGTTACCGCGGCTCAAAGCCTATAAGCAGCCCGACGCCGAGGCGGCCGCCAAAGCGGTGGCTGCGTAATCCAGCGCCATTTCGACGCTCCGCGGCGCCAGCGTTCGGGGTGATTTCCGGTTGTTCAAAAATTGGAACAAATCTTGATTTTGGGACGAGGCCGGTTCATACCGGCTGGGGAACGACGGATGCCGGCCGTTTACTGAGAGACCAGGAATGATGGGCGAGCCATTTGCGTCCGATCCCTATGTGGTCGGCAAGAGCGCACCACCTGTGGACCCGCCGCCTATTCCGGCCGAAGAGTCATTGTGCCCGGTGGTGTCGCACGACTGGGTGAATTCCGAATACAAGCATCTCGTCGTCGAGGCCTCGCCCAAGGCGCTGACCGTCACGCCGGGGCAGTTCTTCAACCTGCTCTGTCCGTCCCCCGATGTCGGCGAATTGTTCTTCCGCCGGCCGCAAAGCGTCTATCGCGTCAACAGAAAGCGTGGGCGCATCGAATTTCTCTATAAATGCGTCGGCCGTGGCACGCGTGGGCTCGCGACGCTGGAAAAGGGTGACGCGCTCAACATGGTCGGCCCTCTCGGCGTCGGCTTCCGCCTCGATCCGGCCTGGCGCCATATCGTCGTGCTCGGCCGCGGCGTCGGCATCGCCACGCTCGGGCCGATCTCGCAGCTCGCGCGCGACAACGAAGTCGGCGTTACCGCGATCCTCTCCGCGCGCGATGCCGACTTCGTCATGGCGGACACGTTCTTCCGCGAGGCCGGCGACGTCGTCAGCGTGCTCGATACCGACGGCACCAGCGCGGTGGAGAATGTCGAGAAAATCCTCGGCGACTTGATCGCGCAAAAGCGCGCCGATGCGTTCTTCACCTGCGGCTCCAACCGGCTGTTTCAGCTGATGAAGCGGCTCGGCAAGGCGCACGGCGTTCCGGGTCAGGTGGCGATGGAGCAGGTGATGGCGTGCGGGCTTGGCCCCTGCTACGTCTGTGTCCGCACCTTCGAAGTCGGCGGCAAGAAAGAGCTGCGCCGGGTCTGCATCGAAGGGCCGGTGTTCGACATGCAGGAGGCGGTCGGATGGTGAATGTTCACCGCTCGTCCCCGCGAAAGCGGGGACCCAGCGTCTGGATTCCCGCTTGCGCGGGAATGAGCGGGAGATTGAGTGGTGCATGCGCGGAGTTGGTCACATGGTAGATATGCGCGTCAAAATCGGATCAGTGACGCTGCAAAATCCGGTGATGCCGGGCTCCGGCTGCTTCTCGACCGATCTCGCCCAGGTCATGGACATCAACCGGCTCGGCGCCATGGTGGCAAAGACCGTGTCGCGCGAATACCGCGCCGGCAATCCGCCGCCGCGCGCCGCCGAGGTCGAGGGCGGCATGATCAACTCGATCGGCCTGCCGACCAAGGGCATCAAATATTTCTTCGAGCACCAGGTGCCGGATTATCGCCGCTTCACCCCGCCTTTGGTCGCCTCGATTTCCGGCACCACGATCGAGGATTTCGAAGCCATGGCGCGCGATGTCGCCAAGGGCGACATCGACGTCCTTGAGGTCAATATTTCCTGTCCGACGCGCGATCCCAAGGGCGGCAATTTCGCGCTGCATGCCGAGCACACTTACGAGGTGATGAAGCTCATTCGCGCCACCACCGACAAGCCGGTCTGGGTCAAGCTGTCGCCCAATGCCGGCGATATCGTCACTGTGGCGCAGGCGGCCGAGCGTGCCGGCGCCAATGCGCTGGTCGTGGCCAACACGATATTGGGGCTGAAGATCAATACCGACACGTTCCGCCCGGCGATCGGCAACAAGTTCGGCGGCTTGTCGGGGCCGGGGATAAAGCCCATCATCGTCCGCATGGTCCATCAATGCGCCAAGGCGGTGAAAATCCCGATCATCGGCTGCGGCGGCATCGTCAAGGTCGAGGACGCGGTGGAATACATGCTGGCCGGCGCCAGCGCGGTGATGATCGGCTATCTCACCTTCCGCAACCCCACCGGCATGATCGCGATCATCGACGGCCTTGAACAATGGTGCGCCAAGCGCGGCTTTGCGCGCGTCGCCGATCTCACCGGCGCGATGATCGACGAGCCGCCGATGGAGACCTTTGCCGCCGCCGCCGCGCCGATCGGGTAAATCACCGCCATGACCACACGTCTCACCATCCGCAAGCCGGACGACTGGCACCTGCATGTCCGCGACGGCGAAATGCTCAAGGCGGTGCTGCCGTTCACGGCGAAGCATTTCGGCCGCGCCATCATGATGCCGAATCTCGTGCCGCCGGTGCGCACGACGGCGGACTGCATCGCCTATCGCGAGCGGGTGATGGCGGCGCTTGCCGCCAGGCGCGAAGTTCAAGCCGCTGATGACGTGTTATCTGACCGACGACACCGATCCCGACGACGTCGAGCGCGGCTTTCGCGACGGCGTGTTCACCGCGGTCAAGATCTATCCGGCCAACGCCACCACCAATTCCGCCGCCGGCGTCACCGATTACAGCAAGATCATGCGCGTGCTGGAGCGCATGGAAAAGATCGGCATGCGTTTTCTGATCCATGGCGAGGAGGCCGATCCGGACGTCGACGTGTTCGACCGCGAGGCCGTGTTCATCGACCGGCTACCTGTCGCAGATGGCTCGGGCGATTTCCCCGGGCTGCGCTTCGTGCTGGAGCATATCTCGTCGACGGACGGCGTCGATTTCGTGCAAAAGCGCCGCGCCGCAATTGGGCGCCACCATCACGCCCTATCACCTGATGCTGACCCGCAACGATTTGCTGGGCTACGGGCTCAAGCCCTACATGTATGTGCATGCCGGTGATCAAGACCGAGCGCGACCGCGCC
Source organism: uncultured Alphaproteobacteria bacterium (assembly GCA_963791925.1). GTDB lineage: Bacteria > Pseudomonadota > Alphaproteobacteria > Rhizobiales > Xanthobacteraceae > BOG-931. Next base: position 621,639 of record CAWBUA010000002.1, read on the forward strand.
GCGCTGCGCAAGGCCGCGACCTCGGGCGATGCCTGTTATTTCCTCGGCACCGATTCCGCGCCGCACCCCTATTCGCGGAAAGCTCGACGTCAACGGCGTGCCCGGCATGTTCAATGCGCCGGTGGCGATCGAGACCTATGCCCAGGTGTTCGAGGAGGAGGGCGCGCTCGACAAGCTCGAGGCCTTCGCCTCGCTCAACGGTCCGAAGCATTATCGCATGCCGCCGAACGACGAGACCATCACGCTGGAAAAGACGCCGTGGACGGCGCCCGAGGAGGTCAAGGTCGCCGGCCCCGACGAGCGCGCCTTGGTCTATCGCGGCGGCGAGACCATCGCCTGGAAGGTGGTGCAATAACCCATTATTGTCATGCCCCGCGAAGGCGGGGCATCTAGTATTCGCGAGCGAACCGGCCTACGCGCAGAACACGGTCGTAGTGGTTAGCTGGATCGCCCGGTCGAGCCGGGCGATGACGGGCGAAGGATCGAACGATGACGGGCTTTCCCGACAAAGAGGTGATCGCCGAGCTGACGGCAAAGATGCTGCTCGAAGTCGATGCCGTCCGCTTCATGACCGACAAGCCGTTCATCTTCACCTCGGGCTGGGCGAGCCCGGTCTATACCGATTGCCGCCGGCTCATCTCGTTTCCGCGCGTGCGCCAGACGCTGATCGATTTCGGCGTGGCCACGGTCGATGCGCGACGTCGGCTTCGAGCAGTTCGACGCGGTGGCCGGCGGCGAGACGGCGGGGATTCCGTTCGCGGCCTGGATGGCCGACCGGCTGATGCTGCCGATGCAATATGTGCGCAAGAAGCCGAAGGGTTTCGGCCGCAACGCCCAGATCGAGGGCCATCTCGAAGAGGGCGACCGCGTGCTTCTGGTCGAGGACATGACCACCGACGGCCGCAGCAAGGTCAATTTCTGCAAAGCGCTGCGCGGCGCCGGCGCCGTGGTCGACCATGTCTTCGTGTTCTTCTTCTACGACATCTTTCCGGAAGGCAAAAAGATCCTCGGCGATCTCGGCGTCACCCTGCACGCGCTCGCCACCTGGTGGGACGTGCTGGAAGTGGCCAAGAAGAGCGGCAAGTTCGAAAAGGGCAAGCTCAAAGAAGTCGAAAAGTTCATGAAGGACCCAGCCGCCTGGTCGAAGGCGCATGGCGGCGCCGCGCAAGCGGCGGAGTAAGGATAGGGAAGAAATGCCAAACGAAGTTGCGGATGTGATCGTTGTCGGCGCCGGCAATGCGGCGTTCTGTGCGGCGCTGGCGGCGGAAGAGCAGGGCGCCAAGGTCGTGATGCTGCGAGGCGGCGCCGGAGGATGAATCCGGCGGCAACAGCCGCTTCACCGCCGGCTCGATCCGCGTCGTCTATAACGGCGTCGACGACATCAAGACGCTGGTGCCGGACCTCACGCCGGCGGAAATCGAGACCACGGATTTCGGCACCTATACCGCCGACCAGTTCTATCGACGACATGGCGCGCGTCACGCAGAACCGCGCCGATCCCGATCTGGTCGAGCTTCTGGTCACGCAAGCAGCTTCGATTCGCTCAACTGGATGCGGCAAAAGGGCGTGCGGCTTATTCCGATCTACGGCCGGCAGGCGTTCAAGATCGACGGCAAGTTCAAGTTCTGGGGCGGGCTGACGGTGGAATCCGTCGGCGGCGGCCCCGGCCTCGTCAACCAGCTCACCGCGGCGGCGAAAAAGCGCGGCATCGAGATCCGCTATTCGACCCGCGGCATGGATTTGCTCGTTCGACGGCAGCCGCGTCGAGGGCGTGCGCGTGCGGCAGGACGGCGGCGTGCGCGAGATACGCGGCAAATCGGTAGTGCTCGCCTGCGGCGGCTTCGAGGCCAATCCGGAATGGCGCACGCGCTATCTGGGCCAGGGCTGGGATCTCGCGAAAGTGCGCGGCACCCGCTTCAACACCGGCGACGGCATCCGCATGGCGCTCGACATCGGCGCCGTGCCGCGCGGCAACTGGTCGGGCTGCCACGCCGTGCAGTGGGAGATGAACGCGCCGGAATTCGGCGACCTCGCGGTCGGCGACCAGTTCCAGAAGCACTCTTATCCGTTCTCGATCATGATCAATGCCACCGGCAAGCGCTTCGTCGACGAGGGCGCCGATTTCCGCAACTACACTTATGCCAAATACGGCCGCGTCGTGCTGGAGCAGCCCGGCCAGTTCGCCTGGCAGATCTTCGACCAGAAGACCAAGCATCTGCAGCGCGACGAATACAACATCCGCCAGATCACCAAGGTGACCGCGAACACCATCGAGGAGTTCGCCAAGAAGCTCGACGGCGTCAACGCCGCCGAGTTCGTCAAGACCATCAAGGAATATAACGCCGCGGTGAAGACCGATGTGCCGTTCAATCCCAACATCAAGGATGGGCGCGGCACCGACCGGTCTCGCCATCAACAAGAGCAATTGGGCCAACACCATCGATACGCCGCCGTTCGAGGGCTACGCGGTGACCTGCGGCGTGACCTTCACCTTCGGCGGCTTGCGCATCAACACCGACGGCGAAGTGCTCAATACCGACTACCAGCCGATCCGCGGCCTTTACGCCGCGGGCGAACTCGTCGGCGGACTGTTCTATTTCAATTATCCGGGCGGCTCCGGGCTCATGTCCGGCACCGTGTTCGGCAAGATCGCCGGCACCTCGGCCGGCCGCGCCGGCAAGAACTGAGCCGCCATGGACGCCAAGGTCAGGCCACCGCTCCACACGTTATCGGCCACCGAGATCGCGAACGAAATCGCCGTCGGCGGGACGACCTGCGAAGCCGTGGTGCACGACTGTGTGGCGCGGATCGCCGAACGCGACGGCGTGGTCAAAGCGTTCGTGAATTTCGATGCCGCTGTCGCGCTTGATCAGGCCCGGGCGCTCGATCGCGGACCGCGCCGGGGTCCGCTGCACGGCGTGCCGGTCGGGCTGAAGGACACCATCGACACTTTCGACATGCCGACCGAGATGGGCTCGCCGATTTATCGCGGCAACCGGCCCCGCGCCGATGCCGCCTGCGTCGCGCTGCTTCGCCGCGCCGGAGCGATCGTCCTCGGCAAGACCGCCACTTGCGAATTCGCCGGCTCCGCGCCGCCGGAAACCACCAATCCGCACAATCCCGCGCATACGCCAGGCGGCTCGTCGAGCGGCTCGGCGGCGGCGGTCGCCGATTTCATGGTCCCGGCGGCGCTCGGCACGCAGACCGGCGGCTCGGTGCTGCGCCCATCGTCGTTCTGCGGCGTATTCGGCTACAAGCCGACCTACAATACGATCAACGAACAAGGCGTGTGGCCGGCTGCGGCTTCGATCGACACCATCGGCTGGCTTAGCCGCTCCATCGACGACATCGAGCTGCTCACGGCGGTACAGCGCATGGAATCGCCGCGCCCGCCGCAGAAGCTCGAACGTGCGCCGCGGATCGGCGTCTGGCACACCGAGCTTGTGGGACACCGCACAGGACGAGACCAAAGCCGCGATCGCGGACGCAGCCGCCAAGCTCGGCAAGGCCGGCGCCACCGTGCGCGACGCCGAACTGTCTGACGCATTCAACGGCTTGCACGTCATCGCCCGCTCCACCATCGGATTCTACGAGCGTGCCGCCTGCATGGCCTATTTCTGGGATCATCGGCGCGAAGAACTGTCGCCGCAAATGCGCCGCTACATCGAGAACGGTCACAAGATTTCCCGCGATGAATACGTCGCCGGAATGCGTCGTCTCGACGAATGCCGCGCACTGTTGGGAGCGGTATTCGAACAATTCGACGTGCTGTTGGTGCCCTGCGTGCCGGGAGAGGCGCCGAAAGGTCTCGGCGCGACCGGCGATCCAGCCATGCAGGCGATTTGGACCGCGTTGCATACGCCGACCATGACGCTGCCGACCCATCGCGGCCCCAACGATCTGCCGGTCGGCATCCAGCTGGTGGCGCAACGCTACGACGACGACCGCTTGTTCGCCTGTGCGCGCTGGATCTGGGACAAAATCGGCGCGCCGGACATGGTCGGCGTGCGCCGGAGCCGTTAATGGAATTCGACAACTCGTTCGAGGTGCCGCTGCCGCCGGAGCAAGCTTTCGCGGTGCTGCTGGATATTCCGCGCATCGCACCCTGCATGCCGGGGGCGGAATTGACCGAGATCGCCGATCCGCAGAACTACAAGGGCAAGATCTCGGTGCGGCTCGGTCCGGTTGCGCTGACCTTTGCCGGCCGGGTCCAATTCGAAGAGGTCGATGCGGCCAACCACGCCGCGCGGGTCAAGGCGCAGGGCAGCGACGCCAAGGGCCGCGGCGGCGCCAATGCCGCCGCAGCATTCCGCATCGAGCCGTCAGGCACGGGCTCGAAGGTGCTGATCCACACCGACCTCGCGCTGTCGGGCGCGGTCGCGCAATACGGCCGCGGCGTCGGCATGATCGAGGCGACCGCTGCGCAGATCGTCCGACAATTCGCAGACAATCTGCACGCGCAGCTTGCCGAGACGCCGCCCATGCCCGGGGGCGCCTTGCAGCCGGCTTCGGCCGACATTCAGCCGCCCGCCGCCAGGCCGATTTCCGGTCTGTCGCTGATCGCGCGCGTCATCTGGGCGAGGCTCGCGGCTCTGTTCAGCGGCGGCAAAACCTAGCTATCATCGGTTGGCGCGGGCGAGCGCGCCCGTCGCGCTCGCCGGAAGGCAACCGAGGCCATTTCGAGTACCAATCAGTGAATGAAGTGATCGGAGCGCGCATCCCTCGCCTGGAAGACCGGGCGCTGCTGGCCGGCAAGGGTCGTTTCGTCGACGACATTGCCGCTTTCGGCGCGCTGGTGGCGGCCTTCGTGCGCAGCCCGCATCCGCATGCGCTGATCCGCGGCATCGATGCCGCAGCCGCTCGCGCCATGCCGGGCGTCGCCGCGGTGTTCACGCTCGACGATCTCGCCCCGGTGCTCAAACAGCGGCGGATGATGCGAACGTCGAATTCCGGGACCAAGCTCGATCAGAGCTGGCCCTTCGCGTTGGCCGACGGCGAAGTCTCTTTCGTCGGCGAGCCGGTCGCGATCGTCCTCGCCGATGATCGTTATCTCGCCGAAGATGCCGCCGCGCTGGTCGCGGTCGACTACGATCTATTGCCGCCCGCCACCGATTGCCGGGCCGAGCGTGCGCCGCCGGTGCGGCGTGAGCTGCAGTCCAACGCGGTGATTTCCTACAGGGTCGCTTACGGCGACCTCGATGCGGCCTTCGCCAAGGCGGCGCATGTCGTGCGCGACGATCTGTGGATGCATCGCGGCGCCGGGCATTCGATGGAGGGCCGCGGCATCCTCGCCCAGATCGCCGATCGCGAAACCGCGATCTGGGCGTCGACGCAGAAGGCGCACGATCTGCGCACCGCCATCGCCGACTATATCGATCTCGACGAAAGCCGGCTGCGCGTGGCGACGCCCGACGTCGGCGGCGGCTTCGGGCCGAAGCTGTGCGTATACCCTGAGGACATCGCGGTGGTCGCCGCGGCGACGTTGCTCGGCTGCCCGGTCAAATGGACCGAAGACCGCCGCGAGCATTTCACCAACGCCGCGCAGGAGCGCGACCAATATTGGTCGGTCGAGCTTGCGGCGGATGCGGAAGGGCGCGTGCGCGGCTTGCGCGGGCGCCTCATCCACGACATCGGCGCCTATGCGCTCCAGGACGTGAACATCCCGTACAATTCCGCGACCACCTTGACCGGCCCCTATATTGTGCCGGCTTTGGCGCTCGACGTGGTCGCGACCCATACCAACAAATCGCCGGTGTCTTCGGTGCGTGGCGCGGGCTACCCGCAGGCGGCGTTCGCCATGGAGCGCATGTTGGATCGCCTGGCGCGGACGCTGAGGATCGACCGCGCCGAATTGCGCCGCCGCAATCTCATTCCGGCGGAGAAGATGCCCTACCTGAAGCCGCTCAAGGCGCGCTCGGGCGAGCAGGTGCGATATGACAGCGGCGACTATCCCGGCTGCCAGGCGGAGATCCTCAAAGCCGCCGGCTGGGACGATTTTCCGCGGCGTCAGGCGCGAGCTCGCTCGCAAGGCCGCTACATCGGCATCGGTCTGGCGCACGGCATCAAAGGCACCGGCCGCGGTCCGTTCGAATTCGGCAATGTGCGCGTGTCGCCGACGGGGCATATCACTGTTTCGACCGGCGCGGCGCCGATGGGCCAGGGTCTTGCCACCGCGCTCGCGCAAATCTGCGCCGAGGCTTTCGGCGTGCGCGCGGAGGATGTTACCGTCATCGCCGGCGATACGGCTGCGGCGCCGCTCGGGCTCGGCGGTTTTGCCAGCCGGCAGACAGTCACGGCCGGCTCATCGGTAAAGGTCGCGGCGGACGCGGTCGCGGCGAAAGCGCGCCAGCTCGCGAGCCACATGCTCGAAGCGGCCGAGGAGGACCTCGAAATCGTTGGCGGCGAAGTGCGCGTAGTCGGTGCCCCCCAGCTTGCCGTCAAACTCGGCGAGCTTGCCCGCGTGCTCAAAGGCGCGCCCGGCTACGGCTTTCCGCCGGGCATCGATCCCGGTCTCGAGGCGAGCGCCACCTTTCGCGTCGACCAGCTCGCTTATTCGAACGCCTGCCATGTCGTCGAGGTTGAGGTCGATATCGAGACCGGCGGCGTCCGTATTTGCCGCTATATTGCGCTGCAGGACGCCGGCCGCCTCGTCAATCCGCTGATCGTCGAAGGCCAGGTCCATGGCGGCATCGCCCACGGCGTCGGCAATGCGATGCTGGAATGGATGGGCTATGATGCCGGCGGCCAGCCGGTGACTACGACATTTGCCGATTATCTGCTTCCCACGGCGACCGATCTGCCGAACTTCGAGACGCTGTATAAGGAGTCGCCGTCGCCGCATAATCCCCTTGGCGTCAAAGGCGTCGGCGAGGTCGGCGTCATTCCCGCCGCTGCCGCGGTGATTTCGGCCATCGAGGACGCGCTGTCGCCGTTCGACGTCCGTATTTCGCAAATGCCGGTCATGCCGCACGAGCTTGTTGCACTGATCGCCACAGCTGCAACAAGATAATCGTGCTGAAACAGGAGACGAGAATGAACCGTTTGAAATATGCCGCAGCCGCACTGCTCTGGTCGGCATTGCTGCTGTCGTTCATCGCGCCGGCGCGCGCCGAGACCTTTCCGTCGCGGCCCATTCACTTCATCCTGCCGTTCAACCCCGGCGGCATCGTCGATTTCGCCGGCCGGGTCCTGGCGCAGAAACTCAGCGCCGATTTGGGGCAGACGGTCGTCCCCGAAAACAAGCCGGGCGCCGGCGGCATCGTCGGGCTGGATTACGTCGCGCATTCGCCGCCCGACGGCTATAACATCGTTCTGATCGATCCGAGCGTCGTCATCAATCCAACCCTGCAGAAGTCGTTGCCGTTCGACCTGTTCAAGGATCTGGCGACGGTGTCGATCATCAATTCCTCGCCGGAGGTCCTGGTCGTGGCGCCGCAGCTCGGCATCAAGACCTATCCCGAGCTCGTCGCCTACGGCAAAGCCAATCCCGGCAAGCTCAATTATGCCTCGGCGGGCGTCGGCACCACGCCGCATCTCGCCGCCGCGATGTGGGCGCAGCGCAGCGGGATCACCGCCGTCCACGTGCCGTATAAAGGCGTTGGGCCGTCGTTCGTCGACCTGATGAGCAACAAGGTGCAGATGGAGTTTTCCAGCATCGCCGGCGCGCTGCCGTTCACCTCGAAAGGCAGCATCGTCGCTCTCGCCACCACCGGCCCGAAGCCGTCGCCGGTCTATCCCAATCTGCCGACAGTGTCGCAATTCCTGCCCGGCTTCGACGTCGATCTGTGGCTCGGCGTTTATGCGCAGGCCGGCACGCCGCCCGACGTTCTCGCCAAGCTCAATGCCGGCATCGCCAAGGCGCTGCAGGACGATCAGCTCAAGGCGGCCTTCGCCAAGTTCGGTCTGACGCCGCGCGGCACCACTCTTGCCGAAGGCGCCGCCTTCACCAAATCGGAATACGGGAAGTGGAAGAAGGTGATCACCGACGGCCACATCACGCTGGACTGACGAGGCCAAGAGCGCAAATGAGCACAGCAGGCGCGATAAATCCCTGGCCGACCGAATTGCGCCTGCACAAGGACCGCAAGACGCTCGCCGTCGCTTTCGACGACGGTGAGCGTTTCGATCTCGCCGCCGAATATTTGCGGGTGCGCTCGCCGAGCGCCGAAGTGCAAGGCCATTCGCCGAGCGAACGGCGCACCGTTGCCGGCAAGCAGGAGGTGCAGATTCTGGAGCTGCATCCGGTCGGCAATTACGCGGTGCGCATCGTGTTCGACGACATGCATTCCACGGGCATTTTCAGCTGGACTTATCTCTACGAGCTGGGCCGCAACCGCGAAGATTATTGGCGTGATTATCTGGCCGAGCTTGCGGCGCAGAATCTGTCGCGCGCGCCGTCCTCGCGGTGAGGCGAAAACGCCGACATTTTTACCGTTGTTTTGCCGACAATCGTCCGCCGGAACTTAACGGCGCGCTTCGTTCCCGTCCGTAGTTTTCCCTAGCCGCGTTGGCAATGCGAATGAGAGGGTCGAGAGATGGGCAGGCTCGGTCATTGGCTTTCACGTTTTTTGACGCAGGAGCGCGGCGTGACCGCGATCGAATACGGTTTGATTGCGGCCGGCATCGCGGTCGCGATCGTCGCCACGATCGCGGCGCTCGGCAGCAACTTGACCACGACCTATTCAAGCGTCTCCGGTGGTTCGTAATCGCGATACAAGATAGGCGACCCCGGCGCGCGGTCGCTGGCACGTCAACGATCAGTCAACCCGGACGCGGCATGATCGGGACAATGTCGGGGTGGGGTGTGCGATGGGGCACCTGCCGACATCAGGGCGGCCTCGGTCCCTCTCCCTCGGGACCGGGGCCGTTCGTTTTAGGCGCCGTGCAGCAAATCGCTCGACTTTCACACGGCTGACACGAGTGGCTGCGGCGGCTGGGATTTCCATTGCCCGCGATCCTGCAAGCGCGCCGATCCAGCGCACTGCGGCGCGTTGGATCTTTTTCCTGGCCGATTTCCGTTGCCATGGTTGACGGATGGTTGCTCTCGGCGCCGGCGGGCGCGGCAATAGGGCCGGCCGCGAGGCCGGGACGAGCCGTTTGGCTTCGGCTAAGATTGCCGAAGCGGCCGCAAAAGTGCCGCCGATGAGGGAGGAATACGATGAAGTTGCGTGGTTTGACTGCGATAGCGTTGGCTGCCGGCTTGCTCGCTGCCGGAGCGGCCTATGCCCAACAGCCGGCGGCGAAGCCCAATCTCGACGCCATTCCGGAGAAGATGCCGTTCAATCTGCCGTTCGGCACATCGATCAATCTGGAAAAGGCTCAGGCGCTGATCTCTGCGGCCATCGCCGAGGCCAACAAGAAAGGCTGGCCGGAAGATTTCGCCGTGGTGGATCCCAGCGGGGAACTCCTCGCCTTTGCGCGGATGGACGGCGCCCAATATGCCTCGATCGCCATTGCCGAGCATAAGGCGCGGGCCGCGGCGCGCTATCGGCGCCCGACCAAGGTATTCGAGCACGCCGTGCAGGATCTGGGTCTCACCTACATCCTGTCGCTGGACGACGTGATTGCGTCGCGCGGCGGTATCCCGTTGATTCAGGATGGCAAGATCATCGGCGCGATCGGCTGTTCCGGCGGCACCGGGTCTCAGGACGAGGCGCTCTGCGAGGCCGCGATCGCCGCAGTCATGAAATAGGGCGGAGGGGGCCTTTTTCACTGCGTCGTCATCATCTCGTGCGGCAGGGCGGCAGCGATGCCGCCCTCGTTGTGTCATAGAATCGGTTATGAAGGAGCAGACTGAACCGACACTGATTTGGACAGGCCGGCGACGAGATGAGCATCGTTCCAACATATCGCCGCGCGTTGTGTTTGCTGGCCGCCTGCACCGTTGTTGCAGGGGTCGGACTTCGAGCGCCGCCCGCAGCGGCACAAAGCAGTCAGCCACTCCTTGCGCCGGGAAATGCCGCGGCAGCCATGGAGCGATATCGCCGCGCGCTTGACGCCTACGAGCAGGCGCACGCGATCTACGCCGCCGCGGCGAGCGCCTATTGGCACGAAATCGCCGCCAAGCGGCAGTTGCGCAATGGCAAGCGCGCGCATGGCGAAGCACTTGCGCTGGACGATTACGTGCTCACTCAGCCACCCATCTATACTGGGCCGTCGAAGCCGCGCAATCCGCTCAAGCCGGAGGTGCCGCCGCAGCGGGTCTACGTGCCGGTGGTCGCCGATTTTCTTTCTGCCGCAGAGCGCGAATTCAAATTCGTTCCGCAACTGCCGCAGAGCGACGATCAGTTCAAGCGCGCTTACGCCGAGGTGGCGCTCGCCGCCGGCCTCACTGCGGATCAGATCGTGCGCGTTTACAGTTTTGAGGCGACCGGCAATGGCAGCTACGACGTCGAGGCCGGCCGCGAATTCCACAAGCACGCCCGCGCCATCACCACCGCGCTCGGCTATAACCAGCTGTTGGCGACCAATACCGTCGAGATCGTCGCCGAAGACGGCAGCCATTTTTTGAGCAAGTTACAGACCAGGGACGCGCGATTGCCGATCGACCGGCAATGGGTGCTGGCGAACAAGATCGAGGTTTTGCGCCGGATGATCGCGTTTGCCAGAAGCGTGCCGGATGCCTGGCGCCAGCATGAAATCCTTGCCAATACCGAAAAGGGTCTCGCCGTGCATGCGCTCAACCTCGATCTCGACGTCGGTCCGCTGTTGCAGGCGCAGAAGCTTCTGGATTCCGTAGTATTCGCGCGCCGCAAGGGATTTGCGCGCACGCTGAGCGCGGCCGAGCTTGAAATGATGAACCTTACCGGCGACGGCAACGGATTCGACATGGTGACGATGCCGCTTGCTTGGCGCGACAAAGTGCCGACGGCGAATTTCTTTCAGCCGAGCGGCTATGCCGACAATCCGGTGGCCCAACGCAACAACACCGTCGCCAAGCTGATCGCGGCCACCAATGCGCGCATGGACGCAGAGAGCAAAAAGCCGGGCGCCGAGGAATTGACGGCCCTGCTGCGTTGATGCCGCGCTGCGGCCAAGTGGTGCTCCGGTATGGCAACGAAGCCATTGCGATGCCATGGTGGGTCGATACGATAGCCTCACTGATGCCTTCTGATTTCCCATTCCGGTCTAGCCTGCTGGACGGTCGTGAAGCGGCGTGAATTCATAACACTGCTCTCCAGCACCATGGCGTTCTGGCAGGGTTTGCGGCCGATCGCGGCGCGCGCGCAATATCAAATGCCGCCGCCATATCCGGTGCCGGCGAACCAGTCGCAGGAGATACAGCCGACGCAGCAGCAGGCGCCGGCCGCCGCAGCCGCCGACAATTCGATCGGTCAGGTCGCGACCGTCCAGGGTAGCGCCACGGTCGCGCGGGCCAACGAGGCGCCGACTGCATTGAAAGTGGCCGATCCGATATTCGAGAACGACACGCTTGAGACCGGTGCGGACTCTGCGCTTGGCGTAACGTTCGACGATGAGACGACGTTCAGCCTCTCCGCCGCTACGCGCATCGTCGTCAATCAATTCGTTTATCAGGAGGGCGGCAGCGGCAATGCCGCCTCGTTCAATGTCGCCGTCGGCACGGCGGCCTTCGTCGCCAGCCTGGTCGCCAGGACAGGCAACATGACCATCACCACGCCGGACGCCGCGATCGGCATTCGCGGCACGACCGGCGTGGTCGACGTACCGGCGGCCGGGTCGGCCACCGCGCCGACGGTCAAGCTCTATCCCGATGCGGACGGTCATGTCGGCCGCATCGAACTGTTCGACCGGCAAGGCAACCGGCTCGGCGCGCTCACCCAGGGCGCCAGCGCATTTGCGCTCCGTCCCGGCCCCGGCGGCCGCTTTTTTGCGCAAGCCTACCGCATTCCGCCGCAGGAGGCCGCGCGCGACCGCGGCGTGTTGCAGCGGCTGAATGTGACGCGCAATATCGGCCGGCAGATGCTCATCCAGCGGAGGGGATTGCGCGGCCCGAACCGGCGAGGACCGAACAATCAGCGGCCCGGCCGTCAGAACTTCCGCGGCCCGCCGAACGGCAGGCCGCGCGGCGGCGACAATCGGCGCCGGTAATCCCTGCGGTCGAAACCGTCGCCGGCAACAACGAGGAAACTTATGCGAGCCTATCAAATACCCAAGGGCGGCGCCGGCATCGAGTCGGTGGTTCAAATCGAGCGTCCCGATCCCAAGCCGGGTCATCGCCAGGTTCTGGTCAAGGTCAAGGCCTGCTCGCTCAATTTCCGCGATCTCGGCATTGTGCGCGGCAGTTACCGGATGCCGGTGCGCGAGAACGTCATTCCGCTGTCCGACGGCGCCGGCGAAGTGGTCGAGGTCGGGCCCGGCGTCGTGCGCGTCAAAGCCGGCGGTCGCGTCGCCGGCAATTTCTTTCAGCGCTGGCCCGGCGGCGAACCGATGCCGGATGCGCATGCCAGCGCTCTCGGCGGCGGCATCGACGGCATGCTGGCGGACTATGCGCTCCTCGAAGAAGACGGCGTGGTAAAAATCCCGCCGCATCTGTCGCTGGAAGAGGGTGCAACGCTGCCCTGCGCCGGCGTCACCGTGTGGCACGCGATGATGGAGCACGCCAGGCTGAAGGCCGGCGACACCATTCTCCTCCAAGGCACCGGCGGCGTGTCGATCTTCGGCCTGCAATTCGCCCACGCCATGGGCATCCGCGCCATCATCACCTCGTCGAGCGACGCGAAGCTTGCGCATGCCAAAAAACTCGGCGCCGCATTCGGCATCAACTACAAGACGACGCCCGATTGGGACAAAGCGGCGATGGAATTCACCGGCGGCGTCGGCGTCGATCACGTCGTCGAAGTCGGCGGCGCCGCGACGCTGACGCGTTCGTTTCATGCGCTGCGTGTCGGCGGCAAGGTCACTCTGATCGGCGGCTTGAGCGGCGGCGCCACCGAGCTCAACCCCGGCCTGATCTTTTCCCGCCGCGCCAATGTGCAGGGCATTTCGGTCGGCTCGACGCAAATGTTCCTGGCGATGAACCGCGCGCTCGAGGTCAACGCCATCAAGCCGGTCATCGACAAAGTGTTCGCCTTCGCCGACGCGCGGGCGGCCTACGACTACATGGCCTCCGGCGCGCATTTCGGGAAGATCGTCATTCGGGTGGAGTAGCCAGCTACCGCGTGTGGCTGCCGCACTGACGACCGTAGGCGTCGCTCACGCGACCACGGCCGCCACGACCGAACTTTCCCCTCCCGCCTATAGAGGCTGCTATTGGACATTGGGGCGGCCCCATTGGAACGGCTACGCCTGGGTCCGTCCGCGCGTGCGGGTGTGCCCGTAATTAGCGGCTCCTTTTGATCCGGAGCTTCGGGACGGCGGTCTTCGCTCGCCACGCGGGCGAAGGCGCCGAAATTTCTTGGCCCAGCGATAAACGCGCCATCGGCTGTTTTTTAAAGCATGATCCGGAAAAGTGGATACCGGTTTTCCGAAAAGATCATGCTTCACCAAAACCTAAGAGCGCCAATCAATTCCATTTGAAGCGATTGCGCTCTTGTGTGACGCGCGGCACAGGGCAGGGTTCCCGGCCTTTGGTACGGTTCGCCATGGCCGATCGAATCCTTGCGCTGATTTCCTATTTCCTGGCCGGGTTCTCCGTCCTGTGCTTTCTCGCGGCCATTATTTGCATCATTTAGTTTGCCGCTGAATTCTGACGCGTGTTCCGGCGAACGCCACTCCTGCATTCGCAATGACCGACAAAGCGACCTGAGAGAAGACGGCGTGGAAGTGGTGGGCGCTGTAGGGATTGAACCTACGACCTCTCCCGTGTGAAGGGAACGCTCTCCCGCTGAGCTAAGCGCCCGGTCCAGAATTGCGATTTAGGCGGCGGCTCTCCGGGGTGTCAAGCGAGCCTGGTTCTTCCGCTCGTCCCCGCGTAAGCGGGGACCCAGGCTGGATTCCCGCTTGCACGGGAATGAGCGGATCATACTTTAAATCGTCGACGCCACCCGAGAGGCGGTCGATTGCAGCGCGCGGATGCGGTCGGCGAGCGTATTCTTGCCTTCCGCCGCCGTACCGCCGTTCTCGGCCGCCGCTTCGCCGTGGCCGCCAGCCGCCGCGGCGCGGCCGGCGCTCGCCGCCTCGATCAGCATGGATTCGATCGGCGAGCCGGGGCCTTCGAGCGCCGCGGTCAGCCGCGCCACTTCGGCGGCGACGTCGTTGATGCGCTCGCGCAGCAGCGCGTTCTCGACGCGCTCGGCCGCCCAGGTCGAATTCGGCGTCGCGCTTCATGGTGCCGATCTCGCGTTGCAGCTTGCCGCGCTCCTCGATCGCCGCGGCGAGCTGGGCTTCGAGTTGCGCGATATCGGAACGGAAGCGTTCCACCGCCGTGCTCGACCGGCTGCCGGAGGTGGCCAGTTCGCTGCGCAGATCGACTTCGCTCTTGCGCGCGTCGTCGAGCTCGTTGCGCAGGCGCTCAAGCTGATAATCGCGCTCGGCCAGCACGCGGCCCTGATCGGTGAGCCGGCCTTCGAGGTCCTGGACGCGGCGGTGGAGCACTTCCGCTTCGCTCTGATGCACGAAGAGCTGCCGTTCGAGCTCGGTGGTCCGGGTGTTGAGATCGCCGAGCTTACCGCGCGCCGCGGCGAGTTCATTGGCCGCCGTTTCGGCGTCGGCGCGCTCGCGCCCGAGCCGTTGCTCGGTCTCCGCGACCGCCCGCTCGTAATCGGAGACGCTGACCTTCATCGCTTCGATCTGGACGCGGAACGCCGCGATCTCGGTGCGCTGGCTGTCGGCGACCAGCGATCGTTCACCGAGCTCGCCGAGCAATTTCGTCAGCTCGGCCTCCTTGTCGGCAAGGTGCCGTTCGGCCTCGCGCAGCGAACCTGACTTGATCTGGAATTCCTCTTCGGTCGAGCGCAATTGGTCGCGCAGCGTCTTGTCCCGCGCTTCGAGCGCGAAGATCGTGGCGGTCTTCTCGCCGAGTTCTTTCTTGAGCTGATTGATGGCGTCGCTTTTCTTGCCCAGCTCGGCGAGCTGCGTCGTCGTTTTGGCCTTCATCTTTTCGACGCTCATTTCCAGGCGTCGGGTCGACATGGCGAATTCGGCGCGCAACTGGTCCTTGTCGGCGCGGATCTCGGCGATCGACAGCGGGGTAGCCGCTTCGAGCCGCTTCATGGTCAGGCGGACGGCGCGATTATGAACGAGCGGAACGAACAACAGGCAGAGCAGTGCCGCGACGAGAAAGCCGATACCGAAATACATGACCGAGTCGATCATGACGCGACGCCTCCAAGCCCTCACCGGTTCCTCCCTTGCGGGGCGGGAACGGCCGAGGGAACGCACGACCATGCCATGAGGGTGCGTAGCGCACCACTTTGACGAAGCGTTAACCTAAACCGAGTTTGGCCGCCGCGCCAACCGTTTCGAGACGTGTCGCGCGATTTGCCAGCGCGGCACGGATCAGAACGGATTCCACGTCGGCCGCTGGGTGAACTTAAGGTAGCCGAGATTGGCGCCGAGCCGGAAGCCGACGCCGGAGCGGATCGGCACCAGCACGATATTATTGGCGGTAAGCGCGGTCATGCCGAAGCCGCCAATAAAATAGGCGGAGCCGTTGATGCCGCCGAAGCGATCGAAAATCGCCTCGGTCGAGGGCAGATTATAGACCAGCATCATGGTCCGCGCGCCGTCGGCGCCGGCATCGAAGCCGATGCTGGGGCCCTCCCAGAACACGCGCAAATCGCCGGCATTCTTGGTGTAGAGCGTGCCGTCGCCATAGCGCAGCCCGCCGACAAAGGCGCCCGAGCCTTCTTCGCCCAGAATGTAGCCGTTCGGCTCGCCCCACTGGCTGAAGGCTTTCTGCATGATCATGGCAAGCCCGCGCGACACGCCGCCGAAGAAGTGGTGACCGGCCTCGATCACTTCGTCGCCGGAAAAGTGGTTGGAATCATGCGGAGGCGGCGGGGGGCGGAAACGGCCGGCGGCGGTGGTTGCTGCGGCGGCATGGTCTGGGCGGCGGCAGGCAGCGCCGCGAGCGATGCAGCGACGAGGGCAAAACCGGCGGCGCGCAAAGCGAAGTTCATGGTCGGCTCCCCGCTTAACCCCTTGCTCACGCAATCGGCTCTAACTGGAAGCCGAACCGATGCGAATCAGCCCAGCTTTTGCCGAGACTATGACGACAGCGCGGCGAAAACGGAAGCAATACTGCTCCGTCGTGGCCGCTGGCGCCGGGCTTTTGGCTTATGCCGGCCTTGTTCTTGTGCTCACAGCGGGTCCGCCATTCGCGCGTGCGGCTGCCGATGGACAGATCGTGACGGACTGGCACACCGGTCTCGCGATCGACGGCTACGATCCGGTCGCCTTCTTCACCAACGGCAAGCCGACGGAGGGCAGTCCCGATTTTGAGCTGCGCTATGACGGCGTGGTCTGGCGCTTCGCCAATATTGGCGATCGCGCGGCATTTGCCTCAAGCCCGGACGTCTATATGCCGCAATACGGCGGCTACGATCCGCTCGGCATCGCCCATGGCGTCACGGTCGCTGGCAATCCCAACGTCTGGCTCATTGCCGGCGAGAAGCTTTACCTGTTCTACGATGACAGCCGCCGCAATACTTTCGCCGCCGATCCAGACCGCGTCGTCGGGCCGGCCGACCGGAAATGGCCGACCGTGCTGCGCAAGCTCATTCCGTGACAGGTTCCCCGGAGGCGATGAATGCCGGGATCAGGAGCTCCGCAGTGCCGTAGCGGAGCGGCGAGCCATCGGGCGCCGTCACGCTGCCGCCGGCGGCTTTGAGGATGGCATGGCCGGCCGCGATGTCCCAGTCCCGCGTCGGGGCGAGCCGTGGATAGATGTCGGCCGAGCCCTCGGCGACACGGCAGAATTTGATCGAAGACCCCGATTGCACAAGCGTGGCTTGCGCAAAACCGTCGACAAAAGCGCGAGTGCCCGCGTCGAGATGCGAACGGCTGACCACGATGGCGACGCCGCGCGCAGGGCGCGGCCTGGTGCGGATCGGTATCGGCTTCGCGCCGGCGCCGGCCGCGCGCATCTGCCGGTCGGCGCCCCGGCCGACAAGGCCGCGCCAAATCAGGCCTAGGGCCGGCGCGCAGATGATCCCGAGCATCGGCACGCCGTCGGTCATCAGCGCGATATTGACGGTATATTCGTCGCGGCCGGCGATGAATTCGCGGGTGCCGTCGAGCGGGTCGACCAGAAAATAGCTGCCGCGCCCGATCGCCGTTGGCCTGTTCCGCGCCGCTTGCTCCTCGGAGATGATTGGCACTCCCGGCGCGAGACGCTCCAGACCGGCGCAGATCACAGCATCGGCGGCTTCGTCCGCGGCGGTGACCGGCGAGCCGTCGGCTTTCGTTCGCACATCCGGCCCGGCGGCCAAATCGAGGATCGTGTCCGCCGCGCGCGCGGCGAGCTTGGTCAGGTCCTCCATCAGCGCTGCGCAAGCGGCGGCGTCCAAGTTTGGCATGCTTCCATAGGTTCCCGATGGCTTGGAGGGCTTGCGATCTAGCACGCCTCGCGGCGTGGGGCACGATTGCCGAATCGCCCGCGCTGTGACACGGACGGGCTTTATCCCGTCTCGCGGAGCCGCGCATGTCCGCCCCCGTTACCGGTCCTATCAGCATCGGCGCCCTTGATCTCGCGGCGCTGCTCTGTTCGCGTGTCTGCCACGACCTGATCAGCCCCGTCGGCGCCATCGTCAACGGGCTCGAGGTTTTGGAAGAGGACAAGGACGAGGAGACCAAGACCTTCGCGCTCGATCTGATCAAGAAGAGCGCGGGTCAGGCTTCGGCCAAGCTGCAATTCTGCCGATTGGCCTTCGGCGCCGCCGGTTCGGCGGGCGCCCAGATCGAATTGGGCGATGCGGAAAAGGCCGCGCGCGGCCTCCTTGAGGACGGCAAGACGACGATCGTCTGGAATCTGCCGCGGGAATTGGTACCGAAAAACCGCGCCAAGCTCCTGCTCAACATGCTGATGGTTGGCGGCGGTGCCATTCCGCGGGGCGGCACCTTGACCGTCGACCCGCACGAAGCGGGATATCGTGTCACGGCGAAAGGGCTTAACGCGCGTTTGACCGCGGCAACCGCCGAGCTTCTCAGCGGCAGCCCGGCCCAGCCGGTTGATGCCCACGCCATCCAGCCGCTTTACACCGGAATCCTGGCCCGGGATTGCGGCTTGACCGTTTCGGCGGCCGCCGAGGGTGAAGCGGTGGTTGTAACGGCCCGTTGAGGCTCTTTCGCCGGAATTTGCGGCGCGATTCCGGGCGTCCCGCAACCGAAATTAAACCCTTTGCCAACAGACTAAGCCGGCCGGATCAGGCGCAATGCGCCTGGCGAGGACGGCGCGCGTCGTGCGCGGCTGGCAGGAAATGCACGCATTGCGTGTCGCCGACGGTTCGCCGGCGGTGACGAGGCGCCCGGAATGGACGAGTTGCTGCGCGACTTTCTTACTGAGACCGGCGAGAGCCTCGATCTCGTCGACGCCGAGCTTGTGCGTTTCGAGCAGGAGCCGAACAACGGCGCCATCCTCGGCAACATCTTTCGCCTCGTTCACACCATCAAAGGCACCTGCGGCTTTCTTGGCTTGTCGCGGCTCGAAACGCTGACCCATGCCGCCGAGACCTTGATGGGCAAATTCCGCGACGGCGCGCCAATCACCGCCGAAGCCGTGACGCTCATCCTTTCCACCATCGACCGCATCAAGTCGATCCTCGCCGAAATCGAGGCGAAAGCAGAGGAGCCGGCCGGCGCCGACTCCGACCTGATCGAGCGGCTGTCGCGCATGGCGCGGGAGGAGACTGCGGCGTTGCCGCCGCTGCCGCCCTTGCCGCCGCAAAGATTGCCGGCCGAGGATGCCGACGTCCGCCATAGCGCGCCGCCACCCGTCGAGGCCGAAAAACCCGCGGCCGAAGCGAGCGAAAAACCAGCCGGCCACTCGATCCGCGTCAGCGTCGACACGCTCGACCGCCTGATGACCACGGTTTCCGAACTGGTGCTCACGCGCAACCAGCTCCTTGAGATCGTGCGGCGTTACGAGGAATCCGACTTCAAGGTGCCGTTGCAGCGGCTGTCCAACGTGACCGCCGAACTGCAGGAAGGCGTGATGAAGACGCGCATGCAGCCGATCGGCAATGCCTGGCAGAAGCTGCCGCGCATCGTGCGCGACCTGTGCGCCGAGCTCGGCAAGGAGATCGAGCTCGAAATGCACGGCGCCGACACCGAGCTCGACCGCCAGGTTCTCGAACTGGTCCGCGATCCGCTGACGCATCTGGTGCGCAACTGCGCGGATCACGGCATCGAAAGCCCGGCCGCCCGCGTCGCTGCCGGCAAGCGGAGGGCCGGCACCATCCGGCTCACCGCCTGTCATCAGGGCGGTCACATCATTATCGAGATCGCCGACGATGGCCGCGGGCTGGATGCCGCGCGCATCAAGGCCAAGGCCGTCGAGGCTGGGCTCGCCGGCGAAACCGAGCTCCTCGGCAAATCCGACGCCGAAATCTGCAACTTCATCTTCGCACCCGGCTTTTCCACCGCCGCGCAAGTCACCAGCATTTCCGGCCGCGGCGTCGGTATGGATGTGGTGCGCAGCAATATCGAGCAGATCGGCGGCACGGTGGAGCTCAAATCGGCGCCCGGCGCCGGAACGAGCTTCACCATCAAAATTCCGCTGACGCTTGCCATTGTCTCCGCGCTGATCGTCGAAGTCGCCGGCGAGCGCTTCGCCATTCCGCAGCTCTCGGTGCTGGAACTGGTGCGCGCCGGCGGCGCCGCCGGCGCCGGCGAGCACCGCATCGAACGCATCAAGGACACGCCGGTACTGCGGCTGCGTAACCAGTTGCTGCCGCTTCTGTATCTGAAGGAAGTGTTCCGTCTCGGCGACACCGACCGCGACAGCGGCTTCGTCGTGGTCATCCAGGTCGGCAATCAGGTGTTCGGCGCCGTCGTCGACGGCGTGCTGCACACCGAGGAGATCGTGATCAAGCCGATGTCGTCGAAGCTGCGGCACATCGCCGTGTTTTCCGGGACCACGATCCTGGGCGACGGCTCGGTCATCATGATCGTCGACCCGAACGGCGTGGCTCAGGCGCTGGGCCGCGCCGCCCAGGCCGCCCAGGCGGAGATGCCGGAGCGCAGTCAGGACGAGGCGGATGCGGCGGACGACATTGTCTCGCTGCTCGTTTTTCGCGCCGGCTCGCAGCGGCTCAAGGCCGTGCCGCTGTCTCTGGTCACCCGCCTGGAAGAGATCGATTGCCGCCGCATCGAAATTTCCGATGGCCGGCATCTCGTGCAATATCGCGATCAACTGATGCCGCTGTTGCGTATCGACACCGCGGCCGGCCTGAAAAAGGAGGGCGCCCAGCCGATCCTGGTATTCTCCGATCATGGCCGCTCGATGGGTCTCGTGGTCGACGAGATCGTCGATATCGTCGAGGACGAGCTCGACATTGAAGTCGTCAGCAACCGTCCCGGCGTGCTCGGCTACGCCGTGATCAAGGGCAACACCACCGAGATCGTCGACGTCGCGCATTTCCTGCCGCAGGCTTTCGAGGACTGGTTCCGTCGCCGCGACGAGGCAAAGGCCGGGCCATCGCGCACGATCTTGCTGGTGGACAATTCGCCGTTCTTCCGCGACATGCTGGCGCCGCTGATCAAGGCGGCCGGCTACCGGGTGATCGCCGTCGCGTCCGGCAACGAGGCTCTGGCGGCGCTGAAATCCGGCAGGCGCATCGACGTCGTCGTCACCGACGTCGAAATGCCGGAACTGGACGGCTTTGCGCTGGCGCAAGCGATACGCGGCGAGCCGGCGACCGCCGCCCTGCCGATCATTGCGCTCGCCGCCATGGTTTCCGACGAGACGATCGCGCGCGGGCGCGCCGTCGGCTTTCACGATTTTGTCGCCAAATTCGACCGGCCCGGATTGATCGCCGCGATCAAGGAACAGAGCGACGATCACGAGCGGGCAGCGTGAGCGCCATGAACGACAATCCCAGCGTCACCGACTACGTCACCTTTACCGCGGCTGGGCAAATGTTCGGCCTGCCGATCGAGCGCGTGCAGGACGTGTTCAAGCCGACCCGCTTGACGCGGGTGCCGCTCTCCGGGCCGGAGATCGCCGGCGTGCTCAACCTGCGCGGCCGCATCGTCACGGCGATTCATCTCAGCAGCCGGCTCGATCTTGCCTCGCGCGCGAACGGTGCGGCGCCGATGGCGATCGGCATCGAATCCGGAGCCGAATCCTTCGGGCTCCTGGTCGAGACGGTCGGCGAGGTGATCAAGCTTGCCGACAGCGAGCGCGAGCAAAATCCGATCAATCTGGACCGCAAGCTCGCCCGCGTCTCCGCCGGCGTGTTCCGGCTCGACGGTCAGCTTCTCGTCGTGCTCGACGTCGACCGCGTGCTGGACCTTTGCGCGGAGGCGATGGCGGCATGAGCGCAATAATGAACCCTGCAATAACACGAGACAGCGGCGTTGCCCGCTTCAGCCTGGAACGAGGACACTCATGAAAACCTGTTTGGTTGTTGACGACTCCAGCGTCATTCGCAAGGTGGCGCGGCGAATTCTCGAAGGGCTCGACTTCCAGATCGTGGAAGCCGAGAACGGCGAGGAGGCGATCGTATCGTGCCAGACGCAGATGCCGGACGCGATCCTGCTCGACTGGAACATGCCGAAGATGGACGGCTATGACTTCCTGCGGGCGCTGCGGCGGCTGCCGAGCGGCGATCGGCCCAAGGTCGTGTTCTGCACCACCGAGAACGACGTCGCGCACATCGCGCGCGCGCTGCATGCCGGCGCCAACGAATACATCATGAAACCGTTCGACAAGGACATCGTCGAGGCCAAATTCCAGGAAGTCGGGCTGATCTAGGTCGTGATGCGCAGGACCGGGGGGCGCAGGCGCTTCGCGAAGGTCGCGCTGCAACGCCGCCCGGCGGATTGCGCTTCGCCTCGATGAACCCGACGGTATCGAAGTTCGCGTAGCGAAAGTTGCTGTCGCATGAGTACCGTCCTCGCCGCCGCAAGCCCTGCGCCGCGAACCGCCGACCCGATCCGCGTCATGGTGGTCGACGACGCCATCGTCGTACGCAGCCTGTTGGCGCGCTGGGTCGATGCCGAACCCGACATGCAGGTCATCGCCTCGTTGCGCACCGGCCGCGAAGCGGTGGCGCGGATCGAGGAGTGCGACGCCGATGTCGTCGTGCTCGACATCGACATGCCGGAGCTCGACGGCATTTCCGCGCTGCCGCTGTTGTTGCAGAAAAAGCGCGATCTCGTCGTCATCATGGTGTCGACGTTTACGCGGCGCAGCGCCGAAATCAGCCTGCGCGCGCTGGCGCTCGGCGCCAAGGACTACATTCCGAAGCCGGAAACGACCCGCGAGGCGACGACTTCGGTCGAATTCCGCCGCGAATTGATCGAGAAAATCGGCACGCTCGGCCGCAACCGGCTTGCGCCGGGCGTCCATGCACGGGCGTCGGAACCGGCGCTGACACCGCTCGGCAAGCCTGCCGCGATGCCGCGGGGGCGGAAGCTTCCCGCGCATGAGGCCGAGCCGCTGCGGCTGCGGCCGTTCTCCCCAGTGCCGCCGCGGGTGCTCTTGATCGGCTCGTCGACCGGCGGGCCGCAGGCGCTCACTGCCCTCCTCGAGAAGCTGCCCGCCGCGGTCGACCGGGCGCCGGTCTTGATCGCGCAGCACATGCCGCCGATGTTCACCACTGTTCTCGCCGAGCATCTGTCGCGCGCCGGCGGCCGCGGCGCCCACGAAGCCGAGGACGGCGAGCCGGTCTTGGCCGGCGGTATCTACGTGGCGCCGGGCGGCCGCCACATGCGCGTCGTGCGCGACGGCGCCGCCATCAGGATCGCGCTCGGCGACGATCCGCCGATCAATTTCTGCAGGCCGGCGGTGGATGCCCTGTTCAGTTCGGCGGCTCCGCTATGGGGTGCGGCGTCGCTGGCCCTCGTCCTCACCGGCATGGGCGCCGACGGCACGCACGGGGCTACCGACATCGTAGCGGCCGGCGGCAGCGTAATCGCCCAGGACGAGGCGACGAGCGTGGTATGGGGCATGCCGCGCTCGGTGGCGCAGGCCGGCTTGTGCTCGGCGGTGCTGCCGCTCGACCAGATCGCGCCGAAGATCATCCGTCTGTTTTCGGGGGCGCGTTCATGACGCCGGCCGATTACGATTTCCTGCGCGCCTGTCTCAAGGCCCGCTCCGGCCTCGTGCTGTCGGCCGACAAACAGTATCTGGTCGAGGCCCGGCTCCTTCCGGTCGCCCGCAAGGCGGGCCTTGCCAATCTCGCCGAGCTCGTGGCGGCGCTCAAGCTGGCGCGGGATCCTGCGCTGATGACGACCGTCGTCGAAGCGATGACGACCAATGAATCGTTCTTCTTCCGCGACAAGGTGCCATTCGAGCATTTCCGGTCGACGATCATGCCGGCGCTGCTCACGGCACGGCGCTCGTCGCGCAGCATTCGCATCTGGTGCGCGGCGGCGGCGACCGGCCAGGAGCCCTATTCGCTCGCCATGTGCCTGAAGAACCTTGAGGCCGACATTGCCGGCTGGCGCATCGAATTGCTCGCCACCGACCTCTCCGGCGAGGTGCTGGAAAAGGCGCGCAGCGGTCTCTATACTCAATTCGAAGTGCAGCGCGGATTGCCGATCCAGCTTCTGATCAGGCATTTCGCGCAATTCGGCGAGTTGTGGCAGATCGCGCCGGAATTGCGCGCCATGGTGCGCTATCGGCAGCTCAACCTGCTCGCCGATTTCAGCCAGCTCGGCAGCTTCGACCTCATCTTCTGCCGCAACGTGCTGATCTATTTCGACCAGGAGACCAAGACCGACGTGCTCAACCGGCTGGCCCGTGTCATTGCCGGCGACGGCTATCTCGTGCTCGGCGCCGCGGAAACGGTGGTCGGCCTGACCGACCGCTTCAAAATGATTCCCGACAAGCGCGGCCTCTATGTACCGAGCGCGAATGCGTCGCGGCCGTCGCCGCCAAACGCCGCCAAACCCGGGCTCCGGCTTGTCGCCGCCGGCGGCGGCCGGTGACCAATCGGGCTCGATAAGGATAACGGCGCACGCAAACAAAAACCCCGGCCAGTGGCCGGGGTTTTGCCGTCTCGGTCCTACCGTGGTCGTCAGGCCGGTATTTTGGCCTCGTCCTCGGACGGCTCGCGCAGCACATAGCCGCGGCCCCACACCGTCTCGATGTAATTCTTGCCGTTCGACGCATTGGCGAGCTTCTTGCGCAGCTTGCAGATGAAGACGTCGATGATCTTCAGTTCCGGCTCGTCCATGCCGCCGTAGAGATGATTGAGGAACATCTCCTTGGTCAGCGTCGTGCCTTTGCGCAGGCTCAGGAGTTCCAGCATCTGGTACTCCTTGCCGGTCAGGTGCACGCGGGCGCCGTTGACCTCGACCGTCTTGGTGTCGAGGTTGACGCAGAGATCGCCGGTATTGATGACCGACTGGGCGTGCCCCTTGGAGCGGCGCACGATGGCGTGGATGCGCGCGACCAATTCGTCCTTGTGGAACGGCTTGGTCATGTAGTCGTCGGCGCCGAAGCCGAGACCCCGCACCTTGTCCTCGATGCCAGCGAGCCCGGAGAGGATCAGGATCGGCGTCTTGACCTTCGATACGCGCAGCGAGCGCAAAACCTCGAAGCCCGACATATCCGGCAGGTTCAGGTCCAGCAGGATGATGTCGTAATCGTAGATCTTGCCGAGATCGATGCCTTCTTCGCCGAGATCGGTGGTGTAGACGTTGAAGCTCTCGGATTTGAGCATCAGCTCGATCGATTGCGCGGTGGCGCTATCGTCTTCAATCAGCAATACGCGCATGCAATGCCCCTTCTTCGCCGCGCGGGCTCAAGGTCGGCACGCCACTTGCGGCGGCCTCCGGGAAAACGCCTTGCACAACTGATTCGGGACAGTAACGGCGCTATGGTTAACAAAACCTGATTCCGATACGCAAGCACCCATTAGGCAAATTCCGCCGAATCGCCTTAAGATGTTGCGGGGTAGTGGTTTTTTAGCCACGTTCGCGTTCATGTCCTGGATTAAGTCTTGGCGCTAACCGATTCAAACAACTCACGCCCTCCCTTCTGGAGGGCGAGCGCCATTTAGGTTTCCTTGGCCCTAAGGACGGCTGCGCAATGATTAACGCCCCGGGTAAACAAGCGATTAAGAAGACGCCCCGTAAAGTAACCATTCTTTTGCGGAGATGGCGCAATTGGCGCAGTCGGAGCAATTGGTCCGACGGCGCTTGGCAGTGCTGCGGCCAGAAGCGCACCGGAGGCCTGCGGTGAAGGCGCTCGCCGAACAGATCAATGAACTCGACGGCATCGAGATCTATGGCCGCGTGGTCGGAGTGCGCGGGCTCATGGTCGAGGCCGCCGGTCCGCTGCACGCGATGTCGGTCGGGGCGCGGGTCGTCATCGAGACGCCGGCTAAGAACATCCCCTGCGAGGTGGTCGGCTTTTCCGGTACGAACGCGCTTCTGATGCCGTTCGCGCCGCTTGAAGGCGTCCGCCGTGGTTGCCGCGCTTTGGTCACCGCGGTCGCCGGCGCGGTGCGGCCGTCGGCCGGCTGGCTCGGCCGGGTGGTCAACGCGCTCGGCGAGCCGATCGACGGCAAAGGCGCGCTCCTGCTCGGGCCTTCGCCGTATCCGTTCCGCAACGCGCCGCCCCTGGCGCATGCGCGGCGCCGGGTCGGCTCGCCGCTCGATCTCGGCGTGCGGGCGCTTAACACCTTTGTCACCTGCTGCCGCGGCCAGCGCATGGGCATTTTCTCCGGCTCCGGCGTCGGCAAATCGGTGCTGCTGTCGATGCTGGCCCGCAATGTTTCTGCCGACGTCACGGTGATCGGGCTGATCGGCGAACGCGGCCGCGAAGTGCAGGAATTCCTGCAGGATGACCTCGGCGAGACCGGACTCGCCCGCTCGGTGGTCGTGGTCTCGACCTCCGACGAGCCGGCCCTGATGCGCCGCCAGGCCGCCCACGAGACGCTCGCCATCGCCGAATATTTCCGCGACGAGGGCAAGGACGTGCTGGTGCTCATGGATTCGGTGACCCGCTTCGCCATGGCGCAACGCGAGATCGGCTTGTCCGCCGGCGAGCCGCCGACCGCCAAGGGCTATACGCCGACCGTTTTCACCGAGCTGCCGCGGCTCCTCGAACGCGCGGGGCCGGGCACCGAGCAGGGCACGATTACCGGCATTTTCACCGTGCTGGTCGACGGCGACGACCATAACGAGCCGATTGCGGACGCCGTGCGCGGCATTCTCGACGGCCATATCGTCATGGAACGCGCCATCGCCGAGCGCGGCCGCTATCCGGCAATCAATATCTTGAAATCGGTCTCCCGCACCATGCCGAAGGCGGCCGATCAGGCCTTTCTGCCGGCCTTGAACCGGGCTCGGCAGGTCATGGCGACCTATGCGGATATGGAGGAGCTCATCAGGCTTGGGGCCTATCGGGCCGGATCGAGCCCTGACGTCGATGACGCCATCCGCCTGCACAAGCCGCTGGAGGACTTTTTGCGCCAAGGTAAGGAAGAAGCAACCAGCTTGGCCGAAGGATACGGCCGTTTGGCGCAGATTGTGGCGATCGCAGAAACCGAACGCTAACGTTATCCGTGCCACAATCCGTTGATCGGTGCGCTGTGCGATGGGGGTTCGCCCGCGCTCCATGCCAAGGTTTCCGGAAATGGCTTCGGGGGAGTAGTAGTCGATGAAGTCCCGAGAGACGCTTATTCGCCTGAAGAAATTCCAGGTCGACGAGAAGCGGCGCAAAGTCGCTCAGATCGAGACCATGATCGCCGAATTCGAGCGCATGGCCGGCGATCTCGAGCGTGAAATCAGGGCCGAGCAGGATCGCGCCGGCATCCACGATCCTGGCCATTTTGCCTATCCGACCTACGCCAAGGCGGCCATCGCCCGGCGCGAAAATCTCAAGCGCTCCGCCGACGAGCTCCGCGTACAGCTCGAAGACGCCAAGGGGGCGCTCGGCGAGGCGTTCGACGACCTCAAAAAGGTCGAGCTGCTCGACGAACGCGACCAGATGCGCGAGCGCGAGGCGGAAAATGCCGCCGAGCAGGTCGAGCTTGACGCCATCGCTCTGATGCGCGCCCGCGGCATCGCGCCGGCGTAAGCCTAAGGTTCCGGCCCGGCCCGCTCGTTCCCGCAAGCCCAGGCGGGAATTTGTCTCGGCCGCACCCCGCATTCGCTCTCGACGAAAGCCACACTCCGCGGCGATAATCAGCCGGGGCGGGAGCTCCCGTGGGTGTCGAAGCCTTGTTGGGGCCAGAGGCTGTTAATGTTGGTGCAGGCGGAACTGGTCTGGCTGCTCGGCGCCGTCGCCAGAGGCGACGAAGCGGCGTTCGAACGCCTTTATGTCGAAACCCGCGCGAAACTCTATGGCGTGCTGCTCCGTATCTTGGGCAGGCCGGCGTTGGCCGAAGAGGTCATGCAGGAAACCTATCTCAAGATTTGGAAGATGGCCGACCGGTTCGATCCCATGCTGGCAAGCCCGATCACCTGGATGGTCGCGATCGCCCGCAATCGCGCCATCGACATCGTGCGCAAGCGCGGCGACGTTTTCATCGAGGAGGAGCCGGAAGTAACCGAGACGGCGTCCGATGCGCCGTCGCCGCTGGCGCGCCGCGAGATGACCGAGGAGCTAAGAAGGCTGTTGACCTGCCTCGGCAAGCTCGACCCGGAAAAACAGCGCATCGTGCTGCTGGCCTATTACAGTGGTTGGAGCCGCGATCAGCTGGCGCAAAAGCTCGACATTCCAGTGAATACGATCAAGACCTGGCTGCGCCGCAGTCTCCTCGAAATTCGCGAATGTATGGGGGATCGCGCATGACGCAATTACTCAAAAGCGGCAGCATGATCCCGACACGTGATTGCCGGCTTTCTGTGCGGATCATGCGCCTTGGAAGCATGCGCCTTGGAAGAAAGTCTTGAGGGTACGATGTACGACGACGACCGGGATGCTCTTGCCGCCGAATACGTCTTGGGAACGCTCTCCGCCGACGAGCGCGATCAGGCCGAGGCGTTGCTCGTAATCGATCCGGGTTTTGCCGAGATCGTGCGGGTGTGGGAGCGCCGGCTGGGCGAACTCAATGTCATGGTGGAGGCGGTAGAGCCACCGCCGGAGGTTTGGGACCGCATCAAAACCGAGATTGACGGCGCCGAACGGCGGATTGCCGCCGAAGCGGAAGCCGCCGCGCCGGCCGAGGCAAGTCCGCTGCCGACAATCGAGGAGGCCGCGCCACGGACCATCCCGGAAGCGGCGCCGGAGATGACGGCAGAGACCACGGTGGAAGCGGTGCCGGAGACCGAGCCGGGCGCAGTGCCGCAGGCGGCGGCCCCGCCGGAGACCGAGCCCAAGGTGGAGGCGGCACCTGAGGCTGCGTCCGAAGAGCGGATGGAAGCCGTGCCGGATTTGCTCGCCGAGCCTACGGTCGACGCCGCGGCTCCCGCGACGGAGGAAGAGGACGAAACGATCGCGGTTCTCGCTTCGAGCCTGTTGCCGCCGGAACCGCCGCACGGCGAAGCGCCTTCGCCGGCCGAGGCGTCCGCGCCGTCGACACCGAAAAGCGAGCGCAGCGCCGAGGTCGTCTATCTGACCCGGCAAGCGCGGCGCTGGCGCGGATTCACGGTGGCGATGAGCGCGATCGCGGCCTTGCTCGCGGTCTATATCGCGGTCGGGCAGCTCGCGCCGGAACTCGTTCCCGCCGGTCGGCTTTCGCGGTCGGCGGCCGTCCCGCCGGCGCCCGGTTCACGCCTCGTCGCGGTGTTGCAGCAGGAGCCGACCGCGCCGGCGTTCTTGCTCACGGTCGATCCGCAGCATCGGACCATGACGGTCCGCAAGATGACGGCGAGCGCCGATACGGGCCGGAGTTACGAATTGTGGCTGATTGCCGGAAATAGTTCCAAGCCGCGCTCACTCGGTCTCGTCGGTGCCGATGAATTCACGACGCGGCCACTGCCCGCGGATTTCGATGTCGCGGCTATGCGCGGCGCGCGCTACGCCGTCTCGCTCGAGCCCGCTGGGGGTTCGCCGAGCGGCGTACCGACAGGACCCATCCTCTTTACCGGCAACATGGTCGAATCCGTGCCACCGCCGGCGCCGCCGAAGACGTAAGGTTCAGCGGATCGTCGGCAAATGCCCGCTGAGCACTGTCGGCTGGCCGGCCTTGACCAGGACTTCGGTGCCGAGGTTAACCCCGCTGCTCACATTGGCGAAAATGCCGATGACCGCGACCACGGTCGCACACAACAGACCAATGACCACGATCTTTAAATGCGTGGCGCGGTCGGCGCTATACATCGAATGGTTCATGACATCCTCCCGCTTCTGCCCATTAGTCGCGACAGCCGGGTTGAAGGTTTCGCTCTCCCACCGCAGCTAAGCGGTGATCGGGGTCACAAAAATACGCCTTCACCGAAGCTTGAAGACGCGTGATAACGATTGAGGGGACTCCTGGTTCCTGTCCTAGAGGAGAATCCCTATGAGCCAGTTCCACTAAATCACTGCTACGACAGGTGTTTTTCACAAAAGGTCAGAAACGTGAGCCAAATCACATCCGAACTTGCCCCAACGGGCGTCCTGCGCACTGCGATCAATATGAGCAATTTCCTCCTGGTCACCGGGAAATCCGCCGCCGGCGATCCGCAAGGCGTGGCGCCCGATATGGCCGCCGAAATCGCGCGCCGGCTTGGCGTGCCGGTGGCTTACGTCAAATACGAGCGGCCCTCGCATCTGGCCGATGCCGCCGGCACCAATGTCTGGGACATCGGGCTCATCGGCGCCGAGCCGCAGCGGGCGGAGAAGATCAGCTTCACCCCCGCTTATTGCGAAATCGAAGCGAGCTACCTGGTGCCGCCCGGCTCGCCGATTTCCAGCATCGCCGAGGTCGATCGGCCGGGCGTGCGCATCACGGTGCGGCGCGGCGCGGCCTACTGCCTGTGGCTGGAGCGCAACATCAAGCAAGCCAAGCTGATGCTATCCGACAGCGCCGACGGCCCCTTCAATCAGTTCGTCGCCGAAAAGCTTGAGGCCTATGCGTCGCTGAAACCGCAACTGTTGACCGACGAGGCCAAGCTCCCGGGATCGAAAATTCTGCCGGGCAATTTCATGACCGTGCAGCAGGCGATCGGTACCGCAAAAGCGAACACTGCCGGCGCCGCGTTCCTCAGCGATTTTGTCGCCGAAGCGAAAAAATCGGGACTGGTGGCGCGCCTGATCGAGAAGCATCACGTCAAAGGGCTATCGGTCGCGCCGTGAGGGCGCGCTAAGAGCGCGTACTCATAATTCGAGCTGGCGGCGAAGAGTTTAGTCAATGTCCGCTTTATCCGAAGGCGGACATTGCATTGCATCGCAGCGAATGTCCGCTTTGGGGCCGACAATTGCCTCACGCGCTGCAACAATTTCTGGGAAATTCAGCGGGCAGTTCTGCTATGCCACGCATTCATCCCGCATGTTGATTTTTGCTGCAAAGCAGTTGGTCGGAAAAACCGCTGCGTCGCAGCGGGAGGACAGAACGCGGTCGCCATTGGCTAACCGAGTTGAGAGTTTCTCAAGCGTGCCCGTGACGGCTGGACAGGAGCGGGGACTCGCCAAGACGCACCGGCAGTACGTGCTCACGACACTCGACGCAAAACCGCTTTAAGACCATCGGTTCACCGTCCAGATTCACGTTTAAGTCATCATCCGACTCGAACTCGATCCAAGAGCTTCGGGTCGTGACCAGTTTGGCGCGAATCCCTGCAGCACCTTCGTGCAGCAAATGGGAGAAAGCATCCAGACGTGCGGTGCGGTCGAGTTCGGGCAAAATCATCAAATCAAGCAGCCCGTCATCGATCAGTGCATCTGGGCAAAGCGGCGCGCCGCCTCCAGCCTGCCGACCATTGCCGATCGCAATTGCCACGAATGGCCCCTTCCAGGAGAAGCCTTCTGCAAGAAAGCTACCATGGCTCGCCGAAAGCTCCTGAAAGCGCGAGATGCCCGTCAGCACGTAGGCCAACCCACCCAGTCGCCGCTTAAGCTCGGGGTCGGTTTCCACCGTGACACGGGAGCCGAAGCCCCCCGAGACGAGATTTATGAATGGCTTGCCGTTGAGTAGGCCCACGTCGATCCATTGTGGCGTGGCGGTGGCAGCCAGTTGCAAGGCCGCCGTAAGATCATGTACGGGCACACCCGTCGAGTGAGCAAAATCGTTAGCGGTGCCCAAGGGAAGGATGCCCAAGCAACAATCCGCAGGCAGTCCGGCGGCGTAGGCTGCGCCAAATACCTCGTTTATTGTGCCGTCGCCGCCGCCCGCGACAATGCAGTCGATGTTGCCCCTACTCGCCTCAGAAACCGCTTCAGCGGTCATGCGTGCGGTATCTCCGGGCTCCCAGGTTACTCGCACCTCCACCGCGTGACCGCATTGCCGGAGATCGTGGACCGCCTTACGTAAGCCAGCGTTGCCGGCCGCCTTGCCGTGCAGAATGATGCGAATTCTTGCCACAGATTTGGACCTCTCGCTCGCGACTATACGCGTGGTCTGACAGCAGCTTGACGCCAAACAGCAGATTGGAGAAGCGGTCACGCCAGTCATGAGCCATTGGCGCAGTTGAGGGCCAGGGGGAATTTGCATCGCGGTGAAAGCGGACGCGGCAGTATCCGCGCAATGTTTGTTCGGCTAAACCGGATTTGCGCCTCTTCTTCCATCTAGTCGGAAACGCCCTTCGGCGGTTCCTGAAACAGTTGCCACTTAATGTCTCGACCTTCGCAAGCGTTAGACAAATCCCGTTATCCATTTTGCATGCAGGGTGAGTTGCCAGATAGCGCCCAACTCAAGGATGAGCAGGAGGCATCCAGCCGCCAGCCCCACGATAAGCAGCAACCCATCCTGTTCAAGATAAGCCAGCGAAATGAATGCGATCAGAACGGCCGGGAGGATATTGCTGAGAGGAAAGGGTGTTAGCAGAAGTCGCAGCGTGAGAATAAAAATCACCGAGCCAACGAGGCGTTTGGTGGCTTCCGGTGGAGTGGCAAAACGCGGGTAAATCGCGCTTTCTATACATGCGAGGATTGGAATGGCGCGCCGCACGACGGCGTCAACAGGCCGCCTCGGTAACTCGCGCGTTGCCATCCATTTTGGAAACTTCAGCCGTGAATGACCAAGCATCATCTGAAACGCCGCAACCAACAACAAAATTCCAGCCAGAATAGAAATGCCCGGTGCGGCCGCTGCAATGCCCAAGATCAGCATGATCATCCCGAACGACTGTTGATGAAGGTTTTCCATCAACCACCGCAACGTGACGGGACCAATGGGCGCCTGATCACGCAAGCCCTGTAAGATGGCTGAGGCGGGGATAAACGTCCGTTCTGATGTCAAGTCAGATCTCCCGCTTCTGACGTTGCGTGAGAGCCACCCCGCGCCAAGCACGCTGTGGGAAAAACCGTCCATTCATGGACGACTGGTGAATGAACAGTATCCCTTGAAGGTTACGCTTTCTTCGATCGCATTCCTTTGATAATCGACAGGGCAGCAGGAACAAGTAGTTTCTGCGCGGCGACGTCTAATGGATTGTGCGCAAAGCCGACGATGTTTGCCTTGACCTCCCGAATCTCCTGGCCGAGGGCATCGACGGTGAGCTTGAGATCGCGCGTGTCCCCTTGGATCGCGTCAATGGCCATTTTGCGAACGTCAAAGGCGAGCTCGATCTCCGGTCCCGGCCGGGCATTGGCAGCGACCTGCAGAACGATTGCCGCGATGAAAAGGTCAACGATGGCAACAATCGCGGCTCCCCAAATGGGGCCCGCCGCTGCCTGCAAGGCATAGAAGCCCGCAACGTTTGCCATGCCGAGCCCGAACACCGCGATTAAGCCCGCAAACGTGAAGAGCCCGAACCGTCGCGCCAAGACCCCGAGCCAAATCTTTCCGATCAGAAAATCGGCTTTTCGCAGAACCTGAAGGTCACGAACGAGATTGTCGATCATGTCGGAAACTCCTAGCGTCGCCCGAGCAGACGGCCGATCAATACTCCCGCGAGCAGCGCGCCGACCACGCTTTGGGTGGGGTGTGCGGCGATGTTCTTTTCCGTCTCCTCGAAAAACATCGTCACCTCGTTAACAAGCTCGCGTAGTTGATCCCGCAGCTCGCGTTCCTCCGCGGCTTCTTGCGGCGGAGGGGGAGGCGTTGCTGTCGCGCCGCCCGCGGCGGCCGCCGGCGGGATCGGCGATATGTGCTCTCGCTGAGAGGCCGCAAGCTCCTCCTGAAGGGACCTTAATTCACGCGACACCACTGCATCCGTGGCCATGATGATGCTGCCCCTTCAGAAACGATACAATCGGCGGCAAACCGGCTTGAGAGTGAACCGCTCTAGGCGGCCGAACGAGGAGCGGCGCGCTTAACTGCATCCCACGCCGCCACATTGGCGCGGTCGAAAGCCTTGCGCGATTCCGCCAGGGCCGCGCTCAGCGCAGCCCAGGACTCGTTTCCCGTCTGATTCAACTTCTGCAATCTTGCTTCCGCCTCGACGGCGTCCGCCTTCATCTTTGTCACGGCAGCATCGACGTCAGCGCGCCGGCCAACCGCGAACTTTGTCGCCACCTCCTGGATCGTGCTGGCCGCTTCGCGCCAGGCCTTCGCTTGCGCGACGGCGACGTCGCGAAAGAGAGCCTGCTGCTGCGGGACCTGTTTGGCGATAGTGTCGACATAGGTTTTGACTTGCGCTTCGAACGCTTTCCACTGAGAGTCCAATTGCGCCTTATTGCTCTCCCAAGCAGCCTCGGTTGCTTCGGCTTGTTTCTTGAGATTGGCTTGGAACTCGTCACGCTGCTTTTTCAGGTCGGCGACAAGCTGGTTAGCCTTCACTTTCAAAATCAACCTGCACTTGGCCCGCTTTGGCTTCCAGCGAGGCCAATATGGCATCCATTTCGTCAATCCGCTCTTTCGACCAGTTCAAGTAAGAGTGCATGCTGCTTTGCTCTGACATTGTCATCTCCATTGCGTTCAACTCGTCTGATAGATGCATCTTGTCGTTGGAACTTGCGGCCATGAAGCGTCAGGCCTCTTTGAATTTTTTGACCTTGAATGCGAAGCCGATCATCAGGATCCCAAAGGCGATCGCGAACAGGGCGATCAGCCAAATCAAGGCCAAGGCGCCAGCGCCCGGCATGATGAAGAGAAAAATGCCGAACAGTACCGACAATGCGCCGTCGAGGATCAGCCACCATTCGTCTTCGATGACGTTCCGGAGCTCAATGGCGCCGACGATCTGCAACACGCCTGTCGCAATAACCCAGCTCGCGATGAAATAGAGCAGCGTGAGCGCGGTAAGACCGGGCCAGAGGAATGTCACTATGCCGATGCCGATGCCAACCAGGCCCACAAGCACGAGCCACCATCGGATATCGGTGTTGCCCCTGCCGACGATCGCCGCTGTCAGCGCGAAGATGCCGTCAACCAGCGCATAGGCTCCGAAAAGCAGAATAAGCATCGCAAGGCTAATCCCCGGCCAAACCAGCGACAGTACTCCGAACATGAGGGCCGCAACTCCACGCAGCAAAAAAAGCCACCAATTACGTGCGAGCAACCGCGGAAGTGCAATCACGCTTAGCGAATGCGATGTCTGGCTGGTCATGACCGGTGCTCCCTCACCTTGACTGCACAAAACTAAACCGATCATTCGCCGCTCTTGTTGATCTAGATCAAACCGGACGGTGGCTGACGTGTTCTTTTTGTTCTGTGATTTTCTTTCTGTTCTGTGATTTTTGGCGACATGCGGACGGGGATGGATTTCTTCAGTCTTTTCACTATCTTCGTCGCTATTGTTTCCCCACGACGTCGTCGCTCATGCTGGCTCGCATTGAGCCCATGCGGCGCGCGTCGCAATTCGCGGCAATTGAAAGGGGGTGTAGATCACGCGTGATTACGATGGTCCATCGCGGCGCTACCGACGTGCTCTCAATCACCGACGACGTGATCGAACAGCTCTTTCGCCGTGCATCAATTTACGGTGGCGAAGCGCGCGATGGTCCAACGGAAACCTGGCAATAACTCCGTGGAATGTAGTTCAGCCCTCGAAAGCGGACATTGCCGGCGCTTTATAAGCACAGGCGCTAAATACTCCCGACCGTCTTCAGCCGCACCCGCGGGTGAATTTCCGATTGCGCCAAGACGGCGGTCTGGGCGCGGAAGCGCTCGACGATGCCGCGCACGAAGGGCCGGATGCCGGGCGAGGTGACCAGCACCGGCGCTTCGCCCTCTCTCGCCGCCTGCTCGAATTTTTCACGCACCAGATTGATGAATTCGGTGAGCTTCGACGGCTGCATGGCGAGGCTGCGATCGTCGCCCTGGCCGACGATCGATTCGGCAAAGGCCTGCTCCCACTTGGCGGTCAGCGCGATAATCGGCAGCGTGCCGGCCGCGGTGACGTGCTGGGCGCAGAGCTGGCGGGCGAGCCGCGCGCGCACGTGCTCGGCGAGCATCGTGGCGTTGCGGGTCGCCGGCAGCCCGTCGGCGATACCCTCGAGGATGGTCGATAGATCGCGGATCGAGACCCGTTCGGCGAGCAGGATCTGCAAGACGCGCTGGATGCCGGAAATGGTGATCTGCGCCGGCACGATGTCCTTGATCAGTTCGCTCTGCTCCTTCGGCAGCTCCTTGATCAATTTCTGCACTTCGCCGTAGGACAACAGCTCCGCCATATTGGCCTTGATCAGCTCGGTGAGGTGGGTGGCAAGCACCGTCGCAGCGTCGACGACGGTGTAACCCCTGACCGAGGCTTCCTCTTTCAGCGAGGCGTCGATCCAGGTCGCCGGCAGGCCGAACGTCGGCTCGGTGGTGTGGGTGCCGGGCAGCGTGATCTGATTGCCCGACGGATCCATGACCATGTATTGGCCGTGCCAGACTTTGCCGGTGCCGGCCTCGACCTCCTTGATTTTGATCACGTAGCTGTTGGCGTCGAGCTGCACGTTGTCGAGGATGCGCACGGCCGGCATCACGAAGCCCATTTCGCTCGCCAGCGTCCGGCGCAGCGCCTTGATCTGCTCGGTCAGCCGGTCCGAGCCGTCGGGACCATTGACCATCGGCAACAGCGCGTAGCCGAGCTCGATCTTGAGATCGTCCATCTTCAGCGCGGTGGTGATCGGCTCTTCCGCCGGCGCCGCGTTGGCGATTTCGACCTTTTTTTCCTCGGCGGCGACGGCCTGCTTGGCGCGGCGGTCGATGATGTAGGCCAGCGCCCCGGTGCCGCCGCCGAGCGCGACAAACGGGATCATCGGGATACCCGGCAGCAAGGCCATGACCAGCATGACGGCGGCCGACATGCCGAGCGCCTTGGGATAACTGGAGAACTGGCTGAGCAGCGCCTTGTCGGCGGCGCCGGAAACGCCGGCCTTGGAGACGAGGAGGCCGGCCGAGGTCGACACGATCAGCGCCGGAATTTGCGTGACCAGCCCATCGCCGACGGTCAAGAGCGTGTAATCGTGGGCGGCGTCGGTGAAGCTTAGGCCCTGCTGCACGATGCCGATGACCATGCCGCCGATGACGTTGATCATCACCACGAGCAAGCCGGCGATCGCGTCGCCGCGGACGAATTTCGAGGCGCCGTCCATGGCGCCGAAGAAGCCGGATTCGTCCTCCAGCGCCTTGCGCCGCCGCCGCGCCTCCTTCTCGTCGATCAGCCCGGCATTGAGGTCGGCATCGATGGCCATCTGCTTGCCGGGCATGGAATCGAGTTGGAAACGCGCCGCGACTTCGGCGATGCGCCCGGAACCTTTGGTGATGACCACGAAATTCACGATGACCAGGATCGTGAACACGATGATGCCGATGACGAAATTGCCGCCCATGACGAAATTGCCGAACGCCTGAATGACGTGGCCGGCGGCGGCGGTGCCTTCGTGGCCGTGGGCGAGAATGAGCCGCGTCGAGGCGAGATTGAGCGCCAGCCGCAGCATAGTGGCGATCAACAGCACGGTCGGAAACGACGAGAATTCGAGCGGCGCCTGGATGAACAGCGACGTCATCAGGATCAGCACGGAAAACGTGATCGAGATCGCCAGCGAGAAGTCGAGCAGCACCGGCGGCAGCGGCAAGATGAGGATGACGAGGATCGCCATCATGCCGACCGCAAGCGCGATATCGCTGCGTCGCAGCATGGTGCCGAAGTCGGCCAGCCGCGACAGCGCCGTCTCTCCGCCCTGCGCTGTGGTTGCGTCGGTCATGCCGTTCGATCGGCCCCGTCTGCGGTCGTGCGATTTAAAGCTGTGCGCGGCGGCCGGCGGGCCACCGACGTGAAGAAGCGGAGCGGCGCTCGAGTCCAAGGCTGCCCCCAAGGAGCGTTAGAAGAGTGCAGTGGAAACGGTTATGCCTCCCAGGCAAAATGTGCCGGGTCTATGGTTAGCGGTTGGTTAACGGCAGCGCCGTTCGCAGCCGTTTGGCCGTCGCGGACGGCAATCTGAGGAGAATGCTCGTGGTTTACCGTTGTATCGCGGTCATTACGTTGGCCACCTTTGCATTGGCCGCTTCCCCGGCCTTCGCCGACGGTATCGAGCCCGGGCTCTGGAAAATTACCTCTCAGGCCGAGAACGGAGGCATGGTCAGTCCGCCGCACGAATCGTCCAAATGCCTCACTGCCGAGCAGACCGGCGACCTCGGCGCGACATTCTCGCCCACCGCGACGACCATAAATTCGGATTGCGCCCCGATCGAACGCAGTCTCAAGGGACCGCTCCTGACTTGGCATTTGGTCTGCAAGGGCCAGCTCACCATGGAGCTCACCGGCGCCTTCAACTTCGATAGTCCGCATCACTATTCCGGCACGGTGCGCACCAAGGCGGTAATGCCGGGAATGCCGCCGGTCGACACGCAGAATTCGGTCGAAGGACAATGGGTGTCGGCGTGTCCGCAATGAAGGCAAATCGCATTTTCCTGGTGGCGGCGCTGGTTCTTGCTGGCGGCGCGCAGCCGGCACCGGCGCAAGAAACGCAGCGCCCGGCCGATTTCGTCGATGCCGCAACGGTGGTGCCGGGGCTGATCGTCGAGATGCGCTATGTCGGCTCGCATAATTTCACCGGCCGGCCGGTCGACGGCTACCAGGCGCCGCATTGCCTGCTGACGCGGCAGGCCGCCGCGGCGCTTGCCGAGGTCGCCCGCGATGTCGCCGCGCGCGGCCTCGCCGTCAAGGTGTTCGACTGCTTCCGGCCGGTGCGCGCGGTGATGAATTTCGTGCGCTGGGCGCATGACCTCAACGATCAAAAAATGAAAGCCGAGTTCTACCCGAACGTCGACAAGCGCACGCTGTTCCGCGACGGCTATATCGCCACCCATTCCGGCCATTCGCGCGGCTCGACCATGGACCTGACGCTGGCGAAGACCGACGGCACCGAGCTCGATATGGGCACGCATTTCGATTTCTTGGACCCGAAATCATGGGTCGCCTCGCCGAGCGTCAGCCCGCAGCAGCACGCCAACCGCATGCTGCTCGCCGCGGCGATGCGCCGGCGCGGCTTTCGCGGCTACGACAAGGAGTGGTGGCATTTCACGCTGCGCGGCGAACCGTTTCCGAAGACTTATTTCGATTTTCCGGTGCAGTGACTTGTCATCATCCGCGGAGGCGGATGATCCAGTATTCGATGCATTTCGACCCTGAACGCACGATTTAATTCACGATGCACGGCGATTACTGGATGCTCCGCCTTCGCGGAGCATGACAAATGTTACAACCCCAGATAAAACTTCTTGATCAAATCGTTGTTGTTGAGCTCATCCATCGAGCGGCCCTCGAAGGCGATCTTGCCGTGGACGATGACATAGCCGCGATCGGCGATGCGGATGGCCTGGGTGAAATTCTGCTCGGCCATCAGCACCGTGAGCGAATAGCGCCGTTTCATTTCATTGATCGCGTCGATGGTGCGGCTGACCAGGATCGGCGCCAGGCCGACCGACGGCTCGTCCACCAGAAGTATTTTCGGGGCCAGCATCAGCGCGCGGCCGAGCGCCAGCATCTGCTGCTCGCCGCCCGACATGCTGCCGGCCAGCTGGTGGCGGCGCTCGGCGAGCCGCGGGAAGGTCTCGAAGCAGACCGCCAGATTGCGCGCCAGCTCGCGGCGCGCGGTGCGCCTAAACGCGCCGAGCAGCAGATTTTCCTCCACCGTCAGCCTGGGGAACAGCCGGCGGCCCTCCGGCACCAGCGCGATGCCGAGATCGACGATCTCTTCGGTGGTGCGCCCGACCAGATCGTGATGAATGCCGTCGATTTCGGCGACGATGGAGCCTTGGCTCGGCCGCACCATGCCCATGATGCATTTCATCAGCGTCGACTTGCCGTTGCCGTTGGTGCCGAGGAGCACGACGGTTTCTCCGCCGCCGACCTTGACCGACACGTCGTCGATCACGCGCACCGCGCCATAGGCGGCGTGGATGCCGGCGATGGTCAGGCTGCTAGCCAAGGTAGGCCCTTTCCACTTCCGGGTCGCGCATGACGGCGTCCGGCGCGCCGTCGGCGATTTTCCTGCCCGAAACCAAGACCACCAGCCGGCGCGAGAAGCTCATTACGGCGCGCATGATGTGCTCAATGAGAATGATG
The DNA here is from genome assembly GCA_963791925.1 of uncultured Alphaproteobacteria bacterium. Classification (GTDB taxonomy): domain Bacteria; phylum Pseudomonadota; class Alphaproteobacteria; order Rhizobiales; family Xanthobacteraceae; genus BOG-931. The sequence goes on from CAWBUA010000002.1 coordinate 661,200, forward strand.
GTGACGCCCTGGTCGTTCAAGCGCGACAGCAGCGTCAAAATCTCCTCGATCTCCGAATGCGTCAGTCCCGCCATGGCTTCGTCGGCGATCAGGAGCTTCGGCAGCGCCGCCATGGCGCGGGCCAGCTCGAGCTTGCGCATCTCGACCTGGGTGAGGTCGCGCGGCAGCCGCCGCGCCTTGGCTTCGAGGCCGACTTCGCCAAGAAGATGATGGCAGCGCTCCTCCACCTCCCGCGTCGAATGAATGATGCCGCGCGCGGCGACGGTGTAGAGCAGCGGGATGCGGATATTGTCGGCCAGCGTCAGGCTGGCGAACGGCCGCGGCAGCTGGAAGCTGCGCGCCAGGCCCAGCCGGGTGCGTTGATGCGCCTCAAGTCCGTCGAGCCTGCGGCCGTCGAAGCGCACCGCGCCTTGCTCGTTCCGCAACGTGCCGCAGATGCAATTGACCAGCGTCGATTTGCCGGAGCCGTTCGGTCCGATGAGACCGAGGCGCTCGCCGGCCGCAACCGACAGCGAAATATTCTCCAGCGCGACGAAGCCGCCAAAGCGCTTGCCGAGATCGTCGATCTGCAGAAGATCGGTATTGGTCATCGCTCCGTTGGCAACCCCGTTCATGGCACGGATCCCGGCGCATCGGCGTCGACGTGGCGGCGCCCGACAAAGTCCTCCGGCTTGCGCTGCCAATAGCTGTGAACCAGCCCGACAATGCCGTTCGGCGCCACGATGACGAAAAAGACCAGGAGGAGCCCGACGATCAAAAGGTTGACCGCGGACGAGATCGTCACCGTGGCGACTTGCTGCAGGGTGCCGAGCAAGAGCGTGCCGATCAGCGGGCCGACCCAGCTCGTGGTGCCGCCGATCAGCGGCATGGCAATCGAGTTGACGGCGTAGTCGAGCCCGAACGTCGAATCCGGCTGCAGGTAGCCGATGTAATAGGGGAACGGCGCTCCCGCCATGCCCATCAGCGCGCCCGACAAAGTGGTGGCGATAAGCTTCAGCCGCAGCGTCGGCACGCCGGACGCTTCCGCCGCCAGCTCGTCGTCGCGGATGGTGGCGAAGCCGTAGCCGAGGCGCGAATGTTCGATCAGGCGCGCGATGGTGATGGCGGCCACCGCGAGCAGCATCATCATCAAGAACAGATAGCGGATATAGCTGCCGATCAGCGGCAATTGCTCGGGCCGGATGACATAGGCGCCGCGCGAGCCGCCGACATAGTCCCAGTTGACCACCAGGGTCTCCAAGACGACGGCGAGCGCCAGTGTCGCGATCGAGAAGAAGGCGCCGCGCAGCCGCAGCGTCAGGTAACCCATGCCGAGCCCGACCACGGCCGACACCGCGCCGCCCGCCAGCATCAGAACCGGAATCGGGACGACGTGCGGGAATTCGTTGTTCTCGATCAACTTGTAAATCGCAACCGTCGAATAGGCGCCCAACGCGAAGAACGCGCCAGTGCCGAAATTCACATAGCCGCAATAGCCGCCGAGGATATTCCACGCCGTCGACAACACGACATATTGCAGGATCACATAGCCGGCGAAAAACACGTAGTCGTTGCCGACCGCGAGCGCGCCGGCGAAGACGGCGGCGGCGACAACGAGACAGATGAGGAGGAATGTCGGCGTGCGCACGGTCACCGTCCCAATAGCCCGGCCGGCCGCACCGCCAGCGTCAACAACAAAAAGCCGAACGACACCGCCGGCGCCCAGGATGGGCCGTAGAACGTCGAGGTGAGGCTCTCGACGATGCCGATCAGCATGGCGGCGATGACCGTGCCGGGCAGGCTGCCCATGCCGCCGAGCACGCAAATGGCGAAGACGCGGCCGATATATTCGCGGCCGACCGAAGGCTCCACCGGTTGGATGATGATCAGGAACGCTCCGGCGAGCGAGGCGGTGGCGATCGAAATGCCGAAGGCGATGCGTTTGATCCGGATCGGATCGACCGCCATCAGCCGCAGCGCCAATTGATCCTGCGCCACCGCCATGATGGCGCGGCCGATGAAGGTCCTGGTCAAGACCAGCTGCAGCGCCGCGATCATAAGCAGCGACACCACGCATGGCACCATGATGCGCAGCGGCAGGTCGACATCGCCGAAGTGCCAGGTCGGTCCGATATAGGGCGCGGCCACGTAGCGATAATCGACGCCGAAATACAGCACCAGCGACACTTCGGTGATGAACAGCAGGCCGAAGAAGAAGGCAAGCCCGCGCAGCGATTCCTGGCCGCGCTTCTCGAACGAGACGTAATAGATCTGATAGATGCCGGCGCCGAGCACATAGAACAGCGGCGTGGCTACGATCGCCGTCAGAATCGGGTCGATGCCGAAGGTCGCGTTGACGATATAGGCGACATAGGACCCGAGGATGATGAAAGCGGGGTGGGCGATGTTGACGATATCGAGAATGCCGAAAGCCAGCGACACGCCCGAGGTCACCGCGGCATAGAAGCCGCCGATCAGGATGCCGGACACGATGGCGTTGATCAGAAGATCGAAGGAAAAAATCATTACGCGGCCACTCAGCCCCCCATGGGCTTGAGGCCTCCCCCCTTTGGCTCCGCCCGTTCTTGATCCGCCCGCGCCGGCGGGCAGTCGGGCATTTCCTCAGAACAGGGCGTCCCCCGCCGCCCATGATAGTAGATGCCCCGCTTTTGCGGGGCGCGCCACAACAGGCATTTAATCGGACATTACGCCGCGGCGCGCACCTTGTCCGGGATCGCGAGCGGCTTGTTGGCGCTGTTGAGGAACTCGATGGTCATGAAGACCATCTCCTTGTCGCCGAGATTTTCGAGATCGTGGACTTTGAACTCGCCGGGACCATAGGTCTCGTGGCGGGTTTCGCCGGGCGCGTAGCTATATTCCACGGTGGTGCCGTCGTGGACGTGCTGGCGGCCGCGGCCGCCGGTCACCGAGGTCCAGAAATAATCGAGCACGTGGCGGTGAAAGCCGATGCGCTCGCCCGGCGCAAGCCGGATAATCCAGACCCGCACGCGCTCGCTCTCGGAGAGGAGCGTCGATCCGACGCAGCCATTATGATTATGTTTCTCGCGCTCGAATTCGGCGGCGATGGCCGCTGGCCACGCCGACATGTCGGCGCGATCCGTCGATTTATCCAGCATGGTCAGGGCCATGGTGTTCCTCCAAGGATATAGGGGCAATATAGAAAACCTTTCCGGTTTGGGAAAGCTCGGCAAAGAACGCAATTTTGGGCGGAATTCGGCAGGCTGGGAATGACAGGCAAGCGCCGCGCGCTGGTCATCGGCGGCTCGATGAGCGGCCTTCTCGCCGGCATCATGCTCCACCGCCGCGGCTGGCGGGTCGATATCTACGAGCGCGTCGAAAAGGAGCTGGCAGGCCGCGGCGCCGGCATCGTCGCCCAGGCCGAGCTGATCGCGCGGCTCGACGCGCTCGGCCTCGATACCAGCGAGCTCGGCGTCGCCATGACGACGCGCCGCATCCTCGACCAGACCGGCCGGACCGTGCTGACGCTTGAGTGCCCGCAGGTGCTCACCGCTTGGGAGCGGGTCTATCGCCTCCTGCGCGATGCGTTTCCGGCCGAGCATTATCACCGCGCAACGGGACTTGCGTCTTTTGAGCAGAGCACAGGGGAGGGCGTCACCGCGCATTTCAGCGACGGCAGCACGGCCACGGCCGATGTTCTCATCGGCGCCGACGGCCTGCGCTCGACGGTGCGCCAGGATTGCGCACCCGGCGTCATGCCGCTCTATGCCGGCTATGTCGCCTGGCGCGCGCTCTTGGCCGAAAGCGCCATCCCGCCGGATATCCACCGCGAACTCTTTATGGACATGACGTTCTGCCTGCCGCCCGGCGAGCAATGCCTCGGCTATCCGGTCGCCGGGCCGGACAATGAGCTGCGCGCCGGACAGCGCCGCTACAACGTGGTCTGGTATCGCCCGGCCGATGAGGCGAGCGAACTGCCGGCGCTCTTGACCGACAGAACCGGGCTCACCCATTCGATCTCGATTCCGCCGCCGCTCATTCGCGCCGAACCGATTGCGGCCATGCGCGCGGCCGCCGAGCGGCTATTGGCGCCGCAATTTCGCGCCATCGTTCGCCTCATCGACGAGCCGATCCTGCAGCCGATCTACGATCTCGAAAGCCCGCAGCTTGCATTCGGCCGGGTCGCGATCATCGGCGACGCAGCTTTCGTCGCGCGTCCGCACGTCGCCGCCGGCGTCTCCAAGGCGGCCGACGACGCGGCGGCGCTCGCGCACGCCCTCGACGCCGGTGAGGTCGTCGCGGCCTTGCGCCGCTTCGAGGCCGCGCGCCTGCCGGAGAACCGAAAAATCATCGAACGCGCCCGCCACCTCGGCGCCTATCTGCAGGCGACGCAAACCGCCGAGGAGCGCGCCCGCTCGGCGCGTCACGGCATTCCCGAGGCCGTGCTCGCCGAGACGGCGGTGCTGGATTTTTTATACGGCTGAAGGCGTGCTCAAAGCACCCGCCGCGACGCCAGATGAATGTAACGCAGCAGATTGTCGATCGTAGGCAATGCCGAGGCTTTGCGGAAAATCATGACTGGCGGCACAATAAACAGCGCCAGCGTGACCGCCATGATGGCGATCAATATCGGGTAGCCGATGACGCCCTGATAGAGCCACACGGCGCCGCGGATGGCGGTGACGCCGGTGAACGCCAGTGCCGCCACCACATAGGCGGTGGCAAACAGCATGGTGAGAAGCGAACTGGGCGCGCCGCCGAGCTCCGATAACGCATTGAACGTTTTGGCCTCGATTTTCTTCGGCGCTTCGGCCTCGACCGCCGGCGCGAAGACTTGAGCCCAGTCGGCTCGCGTTCCGTTTTCCTGTGTCGCCTTGGCGGAGGTGCGGCGCGGCGGTTGCAGCGCGCCCTCGCTGGTCTCGTCCGGCGGCATGGCGTGAAGAATTTTTGCAAGCGATCTCGCGGTGGCGTCGGCCCGCTCTTGCGCGGGGACGGCGGCGGCGCGCCGTACCGGCCGCCGCGGCGCGCCTGCGGGCTGCGCTTGTAGCGGTCGTGCCTCCGCCTCGACCTTGCGGATGGCGGTTTCCAGCGCGCCTTGTTCGCGGAGCGCTTCGCCGGCTCCGCTGGGCAAACCGCGTTCGTGCAGCTGCGCGGCGACGATGGTTCGGGCGCGGGCATATAATTCCCGCCGCGCCTGCGCATCGTTGTGCGGCAAGCTCGCGATCGCGCGCGCCAGAATAGGATAGTAATCAGCCACTGCAGGCTGCCCCCACGCATGCAATTTCAGAATACTAGGACGTCCGGACGCCAAAATCCACGGTTACAGATAGCCTGTCCCCATTTCCGCGGCGAAGCCGGCGCAGATGTGGATCGAGATGCTCTCCCGGGCAGTCGGTTTTATCGGCCTTGCGCGCCAAGCCTCGGCACGTCAACTTTAGGCCTATTGGATCAGCGGCGGCTCAAGGGCAGCGGCTGCGTAGCGGCAAAAGCGACGGTGGATCGGGAGGGAAGAACACGGATGAAAGCTGCATTCATTGAGCAATTCGGCGGTCCGGACGTGCTGCAATACGGCGATCTGCCGGACCCGGTCGCGGCGCCTGGTGAAGTGGTCGTCGACGTCGTCGCGGCCAGCATCAATGCCGCCGACTGGAAGTTCCGTGCCGGCCAATATGCCCGGCACGCCCAGGTCAAATTTCCGCAGATCCCCGGCCGGGATTTTTCCGGCGTGGTCAGCGCGTCGGGTAGCGGCGCCGATCTCGCCGTCGGCGACGCGGTGTTTGGCGTGCTCGGCGCCGGACGGGAGGGGACCTATTGCGAGAAGCTTGCGATCCAGGCGGCGCTCGTTGCCAAGAAGCCGGAAGGACTCTCGCATGTGAACGCCGCGGCCCTGGCGCTCACCGGACTCACCGCGGTGAATTCGGTCGAAGATACGCTCAAGCTCAAGCGCGGCGAGACGATCCTCATTCAAGGCGGCGCCGGCGGCGTCGCCGGCTTTGCCATTCAGTTCGCCAAGCATCTCGGCGCCCGCGTGATCACCACGACCAGCGCGGCGAACGCCGATTACGTGCGCCTGCTAGGCGCCGATGAAGTCATCGATTACAACAAGGAGGATTTCACCAGGGCGGTGAGCAACTGCGACGCCGTGTTCGACACGGTCGGCGGCGATGTGGCGGAGAAATCCTTCGCCGTGCTCAAGCCCGGCGGCCGCGCCGCCTTCATCGCGTCGGGAATGGAAGCGCCGAAACCGACCCGCCCCGACGTTACGGCGCTGCGCCCGCCGGTGCCGCGCTCGCGCGCGGCGATGGCGCGCGTCGGCCAGCTCGTCGCCTCCGGCGCGGTGCGGCCGCCCGAGATCAAGCTGTACCGCCTGGACCAGGCCGCCGAGGCGCACCGCTTGAGCGAGTCGCGTCATTTCCGCGGCAAGCTCGTGTTTCAGGTGCGGTGACGGCCGAGCTTCCGAGCGATCGTGCCTCTCGCTTCGCTCGATCGACGTGTGGCCGATGGCGGACGCGAAGGAGCGTGTCCGCCGCCACTCACCGGGTCCGAATTTGCGCGCCTCTCGGACTTACCGCACTTCGACGAGCGCGCATTGGGGAGCTCACCGCTTGGTGACGACAACCTCGATGTATTCACCGGGGACGACCATGGACTGATCGCCCGAAGTGTTGAAGCGCGCGACCAGCTCGATGATGTCGCGCGCGAGCGCGTTGCGGCCGGTCTCTTCGAGCATCTCGAATGCCTTGAGCACTGGTCCATAAAACGTGCGGAAGACGTCGAGGAAGTGCAGCGCCGATCTATAGCGGAAGGTGAACAAGCGCGGCTGCGCCGCGACGGCGGATGCCGCAGCCCCGAACGTCGCTTGCAGCCAGCCTTGCGTGCCCCAGACCGCCGGGGACCTGACGTCGGTTGGCGGCGGCAGGTATTTCCCGAGCGTCTTGAACATTTGGCCGATGAAGCCGTCGGGCGTCCAATTGGCGAGGCCGATCCGGCCGCCGGACTTGCATACCCGCATTATTTCGGCGGCGGTGCGATCCTGATCGGGGCAGAACATCGCGCCGAAGGTCGAGACCACGGCGTCGAAGGATGCATCCGCGAACGGCAGATCTTCGGCGTCGGCAATCTGGAATTCGATGTCGAGCCCTTCCGCTTCGGCCCGTTTGCGGCCAACCGTGAGCAGCGTTTCGACATAGTCGGTGGAGGTGACTTTGCACCAGCGTCGCGCCGCGGCCAGCGTGATGTTGCCGTTGCCGGCGGCGACGTCGAGCACGGTCTGACCGGCGCGCAGGTCCATGGCCTCCGCCAATTGTTCACCGACAATCTGCAAGGTCGTGCCGATGACGGCGTAGTCGCCGGACGACCAGGCCGCCTGCTGCTTGGCTTTGATTGCCTTCAGGTCCGCAGTTGGCCTCGCGGCGACGCCAGGCGGACGGCATTCGATGATCGTGGTCACGATAGCTCTCCTTGACGTTCGGATGACGACGCCTCGCCGGGCGATGCATCGAGGCGCACGTCGCGTGCGGCCTGGGCGCGATCGTTATGCCGGCTGCCGCCGGTGTTGAACGACTGCGCTGCCGGACCTCTTGCTCGAACGTCCAGACCGGGTATCGTTCTTGCCCGGCCGTCCGGCGCAGTTGCTTGAGCGTCCACGATGGGTCGCGGATACCGCCATCGTCCTGCGAAGGATCCACCATGAGCACCGACGCCTTGTCGGACGTTCTCTCGGCCGTGCAGTCTGTCCGGGTCGGTGTTCTTCGACGTTACCGCCAAGGCGCCCTGGGTCGCCGAGGCGCCGGCTTCGGCTCAGATCGCCCACGCGGTCACTCCCGGCGCGCAGCATGTGATCGAGTATCACGTCGTCACGCGCGGCGCCTGCTGGATATCGCTCGTCGGCGACGCCGGCTTCGAGCCGGTGCGGCTTAAGGAGGGCGATATTGCCGTGATGCCGCAGGGCGATCCCCACGTGCTGTCGAGCGCGCCGGGCATGCGCACCGAGCCCGATTGGGCGGCGCATCGTCGGCCCGACGACCCCAACGCTTTGCCCTTCACGATTCGAACCGGCGGCGACGGTCCGGGCGATGCCCATCTGATCTGCGGTTTCTTCAGTTGCGATACGCGCCCGTTCAATCCGCTGCTCGATTCGCTGCCGCGCTTCATGCGGGTCAGCCGTGACGCATCCCAAGGATCAAGCGGTCTGCTCGACCAGTTCATCCGTTTCGCCACCGCCGAGACCGGCAACAAACGGGCCGGCAGCCAGAGCGTTCTCAATCGGCTTTCGGAACTGATGTTCGTCGAAGTCATCCGCCTGCACATGGATCAGCTCGCGCACAACAACACCGGCTGGCTCGCTGGATTGCGCGATCCCCTGGTCGGCCGCGCCTTGGCGCTGCTGCACGGCAAGCCATCGCACGCCTGGACGCTGGAGGAGCTCGCCGCGGAAGCCGCCGCCTCGCGCTCGGCGCTGGCCGATCGCTTCACGCAGATCGTGGGCTGTCCGCCGATCCAGTACCTGACCCAATGGCGCATGCAGATCGCCGCCAAGCGGCTCGCCGATCCCAGTGTCAAGATTGCCGCCGTGGCGCATGAAGTCGGCTATGAATCCGAAGCCGCATTCAGTCGCGCCTTCAAGAAATTCGTCGGCCGGGCGCCGAGTCAATGGCGCGCCGTCTCTTCCTAAGCTGGGGCATGGAAAAGAACGTGTTTGCATGAAGCGCGGTCACGTTCGATGAATGAAAAGAGCCGCCGGATAACGCCGGCGGCTCTTACCGTCTTGCCGGCGATAACGTTCCTACGGCGCACCGTGGCGACTGGCGGTTCGGCACAAGTGAGGCTGGCATTGCCGGCTTGATAGATGAGGGATGACGAGGGGCTTACCCTGCGCCGATCTTGTCCTGCGTTCTGGTCGCGAAATCGCCGGCGTCATGTCGTTCGTGCAATTGCTCTTCGAGCGGTCCGCTGGCGCGATTGACCATGCGCCCGCGCTTGACGGCCGGGCGTTCGCCGATTTCTTTGGTCCAGCGCGTCAGGTTTTTATAGTCGCGCGTCTGCAGGAACTGGCGCGGGTCGTTGTATGAGGCGCCGTTCAACATGCCGTTGCCGTACCACGGCCAGATCGCCATGTCGGCGATGGTATATTCGTCGCCGGCGACGAACCGATTGTCCGCAAGCCGCCGGTCGAGCACGTCGAGCTGGCGCTTCACCTCCATCGCAAACCGGTCGATGGCGTATTTGATCTTCACCGGAGCATAGGCATAGAAATGCCCGAAGCCGCCGCCGACATAGGGCGTCGAACCCATCTGCCAGAACAGCCAGTTCAGCGCCTCGGTGCGCTTGCCGCGGTGCTTTGGCAGAAAGGCGCCGAATTTATCCGCCAGGTAAAGCAGGATCGCACCGGATTCGAACACGCGTTGCGGCGGCTGTTGGCTATAGTCCATGAGCGCCGGGATTTTGGAATTCGGGTTCACCCCGACAAATCCGCTGCCGAACTGGTCGCCCTCGCCGATCCGGATGAGCCAGGCGTCGTATTCCGCTCCGCTGTGGCCGGCGGCCAGCAATTCCTCCAGCATGATGGTCACCTTGACGCCATTGGGCGTCGCCAGTGAATAGAGCTGCAGCGGATGCTTGCCGCGCGGCAACGCCTTCTCATGCGTCGCCCCCGCGATGGGGCGGTTGGTATTGCTATAACGCCAGTTGGGGCTGTCGTTCTTCTCCCAGACCCAGACGTCCGGCGGCGTATATTGCGGTGTGTCAGTCATGTTGGGCTCGCGTTCCTCGCTTGAGAAGCCGAATGGATAGAGCGCTGGGCATGGGCTGTCCAATTGTGGTTGCAGGCATTGTCATGTTGTCGGAGCTTTTTGGATTTGACATTCGCTGCGGGAGCGCCCGGCTTGGTGGGTGGCAAATGTCAAATCCGCTCCACTGGGAAGCCGCCGCGGCATTTGGCTAACGCGCGCGATGTCGCAATTTGGATCAAATTGTTTCCGAAAGCGGATATTGACCGGCGCAATTGGCATCCGCTCCAATTCACACGTGCTGGCCGCCGTTGATGTGGATTTCGGCGCCGTTCACGTAGGACGCGGTGTCGGTGCACAAGACGTAGATGATCTTCGCCACTTCGTCCGGCGTGCCGAGCCGGTGCAGCGGAATCTGCTCGACGATTTTCTCGGTGCCCGGCGACAGCATCGCGGTGTCGATCTCGCCCGGCGCGATGGCATTGACGCGGATGCCGCGAGCGCCGAAGTCGGCGGCCATTTCGCGGGTCAGCGCGGCGAGCGCCGCTTTCGACGTGCCATAGGCCGCGCCGGCGAACGGGTGCACGCGCGAGCCCGCGATCGAAGTCACGTTGACCACCGAGCCCTTCGCCGCCTGCAGCTCGTCGAGCAGTCCGCGCGCCAGCATGATCGGGGCGAAGAAATTCACCTGGAATACATGGTGCCAGTCGTCGCGCGACGTCTCGATCGAACCGAGCCGTTTGCCGCCGGCCGCCTTCGGCGAAATCGCGGCATTGTTGACCAGCGCATGCAGTTCGCCGTTGAGCCGCCGCTTGGTCTCGGCGATCGCGGCCTCGGTGTTTTCCGGATCGGCGAGGTCGACTTGAATATGGTCCTCCGGCCCCGCCTCCCAGGGACAATTTTCCGGAAACGGATGGCGCGAGCAGGTGATGACGCGCCAGCCGGCGGCGGAAAAGCGCTTCACGGTGGCATGGCCGATGCCGCGGCTGGCCCCGGTCAGGAGCAGCGTGCGGCGCGGCTGATTGCTGGTTGGCATCAATTTTTCCAATCAAAATGATTCTTAAGGGTACAGTCTCGTCTTGGTCCACGGCGCGTTGGCGGCCTCGCGCGCAAAGACAATGCGGTCGTGCAGCCGGAACTGCCGCTCCTGCCAGAACTCGATCTCGGACGGCACGACTCGATAGCCGACCCAATAGGGCGGCCGCGGCACGGTGCCGATGGCGTATTTGGCGGTATAGCGCGCAATCGCTTTTTCGAAGGCGAGCCGGCTTTCCAGCGCCGCGGATTGCTTCGAGGCCCAGGCGCCGATCTGCGCCATGCGCGAGCGCGTGGCGAAATAGGCGTCGGCTTCCGCCCCCGACACCGCCTCGACATGGCCGCGCAGCCGCACCTGGCGCTGCAGCGACTTCCAGTAGAACGTCAGCGCCGCTTGCGGCGTGGCGGCAAGCTCGCGGCCCTTGGCGCTCTCGGCATTCGAGTAAAATACGAAGCCGCGCTCATCGAAGGCTTTCAGGAGCACCATGCGGGCATCGGGCCGCCCCTCGGCGTCGACGGTGGCGAGCGTCATCGCCTCGGGATTGACCGGCTCGGCCCGCTTGGCCTCGGCGAACCAGGCGGCGAACAGGCGCAGCGGCTCGTCGGCTGCGGTGAAGTCACCGCCCGTTAACCCCGCCCGGTGTTCTATGGACGCCGCGTCTGACATTCTCGGAGTGCCCAGTGTTCGGCTGCGGCGATCGGAAAACCTGCCGCCGGCCTCAATATAATGGAACGGCGGGCTTGCGCCTATGTCGGCGGTTGCCGGGACTGGCGCTCATCGCGGCGATGGTCAGCGCGCTAGCCGTTTCCGGCTGCGCGTATCGGTTGGCCTCGCTGGTTTCGCAGGACGATTCCGATATGACGCCGACCGGCTCGATCGCATCATCGGCCGACCGCGGGCTTGCGGTCGCCGTTCGCTCCGGCCCGGCGGAAGCGGACCTCGCTTACGCGCGCGCGGCCGCCTCGAACGTCCTGGCCACGAGCGGCAAAGACGAAAGCGTGCCTTGGCAAAATCCGCAGACCGGCGCCGGCGGCAATATCACGCCGCTCGACACCTCCTATAGCGAGGACGGCCGCACCTGCCGCGACTTCCTGGCCAGCTACATGCACGGGGCGGCGCAGGACTGGCTGCAGGGCGCCGCCTGCCGCAGCGTCGGCGGAACATGGGAAGTGACGCGTCTGACGCCGCTCAAACCCAGCTGAATCCGGCTATCATCGCGCAAGCTTCCGGCCGATTCGCCTGTTACATTGCGTAGCAGGCGATTTATTCCCACATTGTGGCCACTGGGAACCAGTTGGGCGGGCGGGGCCGGCCCGTAATTCGAGACGGAGTGCGGCGGGGATGCGTGATCCCTATGAGGTCTTGGGCGTCGATCGCAAGGCAAGCGCGGGCGATATCAAGAGCGCCTACCGCAAGCTTGCGAAAAAACTGCATCCCGACGCCAACAAGAACGATCCGAAGGCGGCGACGCGCTTTGCCGAGCTCAATGCCGCGAACGAGATCCTTGGCGATGACGACAAGCGCAAGGCCTTCGATCGCGGCGAGATCGACGCCGAGGGCAAGCCGCGCTTCCAGGGGTTCGGCGGCGGTTTCGGCGGCGGCGGGCCGCGGCCGGGCGCCGGCGCCGGTTTCGGCCCCGACGCCAATTTCGAAAGCTTCAATTTCGGTCCGGAGGGATTCACCCGTACCACCCGGCGCGGTCGCGGCGGTGCTGGGGGCGGAGCCGGCGGGGGCTACGGCGGCTTCGAGGATATCCTGAAAGAAGCCTTCGGCCGCGGCGGGCGCGGTGGCGGCGGCCCGAGTTTCGAGGCCGAGGATTTCGGCGTCGGCGCCGACGTCCAAGCCGAAATGTCGGTATCGCTGCCGGATGCCGCCAACGGCTCGACGCAGCGCCTGCATCTGCCCAACGGCAAGGACGTTGACGTCAAGATTTCCCGCCGGCATCACCAGCGGCCAGCAGATCCGCCTCAAGGGTCAGGGCATGCCCGGACAGCACGGCGCCGGCGATTTGTTGATCACCGTGTCGATTGCGCCGCATCCGGTGTTCACGCTGGAAGGCGCCGATGTGCGGCTCGAACTGCCGATCACGCTCTATGAAGCGGCGCTCGGCGCCAAGGTGCGGGTGCCGACGCTCGACAAGCCGGTCGAGGTCACGATCCCGCCATGGACATCGAGCGGGCGAACCTTCCGCCTCAAGGGCAAGGGCTTTCCCGCAAAAGCGCGCCGCGGCGATCTTCTCGCCACCGTGCGTATCGTGCTGCCCGAGGAGAGCGACGCCGAGCTCGACGCGCTGATGAAAAAGTGGCGGACGGAAAAGCCCTACGATCCCCGCAAGGACATGTGAGTGCGTCGTTCCGGGATCCGTCGCTCGGCCCGGAACGATCACTCGCCTTAGCCGCCTTGCTGCGGCGGCATGCGCCGATCGATCTGGTCATAGGCGGCTTGCGCGATGGCGTGCAGCTTGTCGCGCTCCGGCGGCCCGGAGAGCACATAAGCGAGATCGCCGTCGACCCAGTAATAGGCTGCATTTTGCGGACCGGTGGTGTAGCGCAAGGCGGTGTCGCGGTCGCCGGTGCGGCCGCAATAGAGCGTGAAGCGTTCGCCCGACGGCGTCTCGTACATGAAGAACGCCGTCGGTCCGGTCGGCCCCGGCAATAGCCGCCCGCCGACGAGCTTCAGTCCGATTTTGTCGAGCTGGGGCGCGTGCAGCGGCGAGCCGACCCGCTTCGACAGCCAGGCATCCAGATGCGGCCGCTGATCGCCCGGGACCTCGACCGGATGCCGGACCTCGACCACGTAGAGCCGGTAAGCGTCGAGCGCGTCACTGGTGAAACGCGTCAGATCCGACGGCCGCGCGATTTCGACGCCACGCACCGTCCAGCCGAGCATGCTGCCGGCGATGAATGCGGCGACCACCGCGGCCGCCGCGGCGGCGATCGCGCCGTAATTGCGCCGCGTCAGCCGCTTGACGCTGAACCGTTGCGGCGGAATTTCGTCGGCGACGGCGCCGTAACGCGCGCGGATCAGTTCGGCCTGATTGCGCCAGGCGGCGACTTTGGCGGCATCGTCCGGATGTGCCGCAAGCCAGGCTTCGACGGCTAAGCGGCGATCGGCGGGCAATTCGCCGTCGACATAGGCGTTCAGTTCGTCCTCGCCGACAATTTGGTCTCGATCAATCATAGTTCGCTCTCTTTCGTTATTTCACGCGGCGCAATGTCGGACGTTCGCCGTCGAGATAGGCCTTGATCTGGCTGCGCGCGCGCGCCAGCCGCGACATCACCGTGCCGATGGGTACGCCCTGGACTTCGGCGACTTCGCGATAGGTCAGGCCCTCGAGGACGACGAGCAGCAGCGCCGAACGCTGATCCTCGGCAAGCTCGTCCAGCGCGCGCGTGATATCGCGGCCGCCGGCCTCCGGTCCGCCGGTCGCCGCATCGCTGTCCTTGATCGGCGACAATGCCGGCCGCCGCGCGAGCGTACGGAGCCGGTTGCGGTTGAGATTGGTCAGGATGGTGTAAAGCCACGCGCGCGTGTCGCCGCCGTGAAACAGGTGCTCGGAGCGCAGCGCGCGAACGAGCGTATCCTGAACGATGTCGTCGGCCGTTTCGGCGTCCCGCGTCAGCGCCCGCGCGTAGCGCCGCAGTGCCGGAATCGCCACCTTGATGTGCTCGTGGAACTCGCTCAAGGCCATCACCTGTTAAAACACGGTTAAGAGCCGCGGCGCGCCGACCGTTGCGAGCGGCGTCCGATGTTTCGAAAACACCACGCGCGCCTTGCTATTCCGCGGCCCTGCGTCCGGCGCCGTCGAAGCTTGCTGGCCCACCGACCCTATGCCATAGGAGGCTGGGGCTGAAAACGCCGTATGGGGTCGGAAGTATGGCCGAAGTCTCGGGCCTCATGCGCGGCAAACGCGGCCTGATCATGGGGGTCGCGAACAATCGCTCGCTCGCTTGGGGCATCGCCAAAGCCTGCCATGGCCACGGCGCCGAGCTGGCCTTCACCTATCAGGGCGACTCGCTCAAGAAGCGCGTCGAGCCGCTGGCGGCGGAAGTCGGCGGCATCGTCGTCGGCCATTGCGACGTCACCGAACCGAAGACCATCGATACGGCGTTTGCCGCCGTGCAAGCGGCGTGGGGCGGCATCGACTTTCTGGTCCACGCCATGGCGTATTCCGACAAGGACCAGCTCGACGGACGCTACGTCGACACCACCGAGGATAATTTCATCAGGACGATGGTGGTGAGCTGTTATTCGTTCACCGCGATTGCCCAGCGCGCCGAGAAAATGATGCCGAACGGCGGCGCCATGCTCACGCTCACTTATTACGGCGCCGAGAAATGGATGCCGCATTACAACGTGATGGGCGTCGCCAAGGCGGCGCTGGAGGCCTCGGTGTGGTATCTCGCCGCCGATCTCGGCGTCAAGAACATCCGGGTCAACGCCATTTCGTCGGGGCCGATCAAGACGCTCGCGGCGGCCGGCATCCGCGATCTCCGCTACATCTTCCGATGGAACGAATATAACTCGCCGCTGCGGCGCAACGTGACCATCGAAGACGTCGGCGAGGCCGGCGCCTATCTGCTCTCCGACATGTCGCGCGGCGTCACCGGCGAGGTGCATCACGTCGATGCCGGCTATCACATCGTCGGCATGAAGCACCCCGACGCGCCGGACATCGCCGTCGGCAAGGAGTGACGCGCCGAAGGCCTGCGCTCATTCCCGCGATGGCGGGAATCCAGTAATTTGCCGGCTGGGTCCCCGCTTTCGCGGGGACGAGCGGAAATCGGACATGCCGGTCCTCTATTATGTCCGTCACGGCGAGACCGACTTCAACGTCGAGGCGCGGTTGCAGGGACGGCGCGACACCGCGCTCAATGCGCGCGGCCGGCGGCAGGCGGCCGAGTGCGGAGAAGTGCTGCGCGATCTGTTCGCGCGCGACAACCGCGAAGCCGCCAACTTCGGCTATGTGGCGAGCCCGCTGCGGCGCGCGCGCGACACCATGGAAGGACTGCGCGGCGCGCTCGGCCTCGACCCGTTTTGTTACGCCCTCGACGACCGGCTGATGGAAATTTCCTACGGCGACTGGGAAGGGATGACGCTGTCGGAAATCGACGCCCGCGCGCCCGGGCTGCTGGCGGAGCGCGAGCGTGACAAATGGGATTTTGCGCCGCCCGGCGGCGAGAGCTATCGCGCGCTGACCGCGCGCATCGGCGAATGGTATGGCGGACTGACACGCGACACGGTCGTCGCTGCGCACGGCGGCGGCATGCGCGCGCTCATCGCGCTGTTCGGCCTGCTGCCGCGGGAGGAGGCGACGCATGCGCAAATCGCGCAAGGCGTGGTCTATGTGTTCGCCGACGGCGAGATGACGCGCTACGCCTGAGCTGAAGGAAAAGAGATTGTCTTCCTGAAAAACGAAAGCGACCGAACGTCGTTCGGTCGCTCGGCGAGATTTGAAACCTCGCGAAATCCGAAGTTGACGCCGCGGCCCCAATACGAGGCGCGCGTGGGCGTCATTTACTTCGACTTCTTCTTCTTGCCCTTCTTCTTCTTCGTAGCCATGGCTGTGTGATCCTCGATGTTTGTGGTGAACCGACGGCAAGGTTGGTTCAGTCGCAGGCGCTAGCTCGGTCCCTCGATCCTCGCCCCTTACCGCGTCGAACCATGACACAGGACGCCGCCGTCAGCAACCGAAAAATGCAAATAGTCTATATTTTTCCGTAGCTTAACGGACGTTCAGGTTGTCATGAAGCGCCGTTCAGCGAGATGAATGCGACATGAACGCGTGCCACAATGCCTATGCATCATTGCGTATGGCGGCGGCACGATTGCGCGGAAAATTTCGCAGTGGCGAAATCGAGGGCGGACTCTTATCGCAACTGCGAATGCCGCTGGCACAATGGAGCAATTGCGGCGGCACATTTGACCCGATCCGATGTGCGGGCTACCAAGCCCGAATAAGGCAGAACGGCTGACGTTTGAGCCGTTCGGCAGCATCGGCGCGTCAATGTCATTCAATACATTCGGCCATTTATTCCGGGTCACCACCTTCGGCGAAAGCCATGGGCCCGCGATCGGCTGCGTGGTCGATGGCTGTCCGCCGCGAATTCCGCTCACCGAGAGCGACATCCAGCCCTATCTCGACCGCCGCCGTCCCGGCCAGTCGCGCTACACCACGCAGCGCCAGGAGCCCGATGCGGTCAGAATCCTCTCCGGCGTGTTCGTCGATGAGACGAGCGGCGCCCAGGTCACTACCGGCACGCCGATCGCGCTCCTTATCGACAATGTCGATCAGCGCTCGAAGGATTATTCCGAGATCAAGGATAAATACCGGCCGGGCCACGCCGATTATACTTACGACGTCAAATACGGCTTGCGCGATCATCGCGGCGGCGGCCGCCAGTCGGCGCGCGAGACGGCGATGCGGGTCGCCGCCGGCGCGATTGCGCGCAAAATCGTGCCCGGCCTCAACGTGCGCGGCGCGCTGGTGCAGATGGGACCGCATCGCGTCGATCGCGCGCGCTGGGACTGGGACGAGGTTGCGCGCAATCCGTTCTTCTGTCCCGATGCCAGGCTTGCCGCCACGCTCGGCGATTATCTCGACGGCTTGCGCAAGCGCGGCTCGTCGATCGGCGCGGTGATCGAAGTCGTCGCCGAGGGCGTGCCGGCCGGACTTGGCGCGCCTATCTATGGCAAGCTCGACGGCGATCTCGCCGCGGCGCTGATGAGCATCAATGCCGTCAAAGGCGTCGAAATCGGCGCCGGCTTTGCCGCCGCCGAACTGACCGGCGAGCAAAACGGCGACGAGATGCGGCTCGGCAATGACGGCAGGCCGCTGTTTCTCTCCAATAATGCCGGCGGCATCCTCGGCGGCATATCGACCGGGCAGCCGGTGGTGGCGCGCTTTGCGGTGAAGCCGACGTCGTCGATTCTCATTCCACGCAGCACCGTCGACCGTTACGGCCGCGAGACCGAAATCTCGACCACCGGCCGTCATGATCCTTGCGTCGGCATCCGCGCGGTCCCGATCGGGGAAGCCATGGTGGCATGCGTCATCGCCGATCATTATCTACGCCAGCGCGGCCAAGTCGGCGAGACGCCGGTTTGGCCGTTTCCGGCACGGGCCCGCTGACGAAGCGGAGCGGGGATCATTATAAAAATGAACGACGCGCACCAACGCATCCAATCCGTTATCGCCGCGTTTGCCCGCGGCGAGATCGTCATCGTCGCCGATGACGACGATCGCGAGAACGAGGGCGATCTGTTCGTCGCCGCCAGCCTGTGCACGCCGGAGAAGATGGCGTTCATCATCCGCAATACGTCGGGCATCGTCTGTGCGCCGCTCGCTCCGGAGGAGGCGCGGCGGCTGCATCTCGACCCGATGGTGGCGCTCAACGACGCGCCGCTCGGCACCGCCTTTACCGTCTCGGTCGACGTGCGCCACGGGTTGACCACCGGAATTTCAGCAGAGGAGCGCAACAATACCGTGCGCGCGCTCGCCAACGGCAATTCGGGCGCCGCGGATTTCGTCCGCCCCGGCCATGTCTTCCCGCTGGTGGCGAAAGACGGCGGCGTGCTGATGCGCTCAGGCCACACCGAAGCTTGCGTCGATCTTTGCCGGCTTGCCGGCTTGCCGCCGGTCGGCGTGCTGGCCGAGCTCATGAACGACGATGGCACCGTGATGCGCGGTCCGGAGCTTGCCGCCTTTGCCGAGCGCCACAAGCTGCAGCGCATCACCATCGCCGAGCTGATCGGCTACCGGCAGGCGCGCGATAAGCTGATCGAGCGGGTCGGCGAATTTCCGGTCGAGTCCGAGATCGGCACCTTGACCGGCTATGCTTTCGTCACGCCGTTCGATGCCGTGCATCACATGGCTTTCGTCTATGGCCGCATCGGCGACGGCGACAATGTGCTGACCCGGCTGCACCGCGCCGACATCATTGCCGACGTGTTCGGCGGCGCGAAGTCCATCCGTCAGTCGCTGGCGCGCTTCAAGGCCGAGGGCAGGGGCGTTCTCATCCTGCTGCGCGACGGCACCGCCGGCGTTCCGGTGATTTCGATCCCGAAATCCGCCGACACCGCCTCCGGCGAGGCGCGCACGCGGCAATGGCGCGAGATTGGGCTCGGCGCCCAGATTCTCAAAGACCTCGGCGTCGGTTCCATCCGGCTCATCACCTCGTCGCGGCCGATGACCTATGTCGGCCTGTCCGGTTTCGGCATCGAAATCACCGGCACCGAGCCGATCGACGCCTGACGCGGCCTGTCTGCCGCGCGCGATCATCCGCACGCCGGAAACCAAGGGCGCCAATCTCGAAAACTGAGATCGACTCAAGCTATCGGCGACCCGTTCGGGAATACTTGTGGCCGCAGTTTTGGGTTGCAGCCCGCCATTTTCGGCGCGTACGGCGTCTCGGCGCCGAGTTCCTGCGCGGCGTGCCAGGCCCAGCGCGGGTCCCACATCGCGCCGCGCGCCAGGCAGACCATGTCGGCCTTGCCCGACGCCACGATGTCCTCGGCCTGCCGGTAGCCGGCAATCAGGCCGACCGACATCGTGGTCATGCCGGTTTCCTTCTTCACCTTTTCCGAGAACGGCACCTGATAGCCCGCCGCCAGCGGAATCTTCTGCTTCGGATCGAGGCCGCCGCTCGACACATCCATATAGTCCAAGCCGCGCTCCTTGAGCTCTTTGGCCAACAGCACGGTCTCTTCCGGGGTCCAGCCGCCCTCCACCCAATCGGTGGCGGAAACGCGCATGCCGATCGGCTTGTTCTGCGGCCACACCGCGCGCACCGCTTCGTACATTTCGATGGCAAAGCGCATGCGGTTTTCGGTCGAGCCGCCATATTCGTCGGTGCGCTGATTGGAGATCGGCGACAGGAACTGATGCGCCAAATAGCCGTGCGCGCCGTGCAGCTCGACCACGTCGTAGCCGATGCGGTCGACGCGCTTCGCCGCCGCGGCGAACTCGCCGAGGCAGCGCTTGATGTCGTCCTTGGTCATGGCGTGCGGCACCGGCCAGCCGGTGTCATAGGGAATGGCCGAGGGCGCCTCGGGCGTCCACGCGTCCGGCCCTTCGAGGATCGGCTTGCCGCCCGCCGCCGGTACCGTGGTCGGGCCCTTGCGGCCGGCATGGGCCAATTGGACGCCGAGCTTGGCAACGCCGTAGGTGCGGCAGAAATCGTGCACCCGCTTGAGCGCCGCCTCGTTCTCGTCCGACCACATGCCGGCGCAGCGCGGCGTGATCCGCCCCTGCGGATTGACGTCGGTCATCTCGCACATCACGAGCCCGGCGCAGCCGAGCGACATATTGCCCAGATGCATCAGATGCCAATCGTTCGCCGAGCCGTTGTCCGAGTTGTATTGGCACATCGGCGAGACCACGACGCGGTTGGGCAGCGTAAGGCCGCGCAGCGTGATGGGGGAAAACAGAACACTAGCCATTTCCGGTGATCCTTATGTGCTGAGATTGAACGGCAGGCCGCTGCAATATCACGAAATCCCGCCGGAGGAACATGTCGCAGGCGTTGTTTCCGTGGGTTCGGGCGGCGCCCGGCCAGCCATGGCGGCGGATCAATCGGTCGCAACCCGCGCCTATCCGCGCGGCACGCAGATCGGCTAAGCTCAGGGCAACGCAAGACGAAGCCGGAACAGGCCTGTCATTGGGGTGAGGCGTCGGGGGACCGAAGTCGTGGGTTTGCATTACTGGATCATCCAGGCCTTCAACGGCATTTCCTATGGCGCGCTGCTGTTCCTCGTGGGCAGCGGCCTGTCGTTGATTTTCGGCGTCATGCGCATCGTCAATCTGTCCCACGGCGCCTATTTTCTGTGGGGCGGCTACATCGCGCTGTCGGTGATCTGGCGACCGGCTCCGGGCGCTGTCGCTGGCGGCGCTGCGTGGCGATCGGCCTGCGATGGAGCGCCTGTTCCTGCGCTCGAAGGCTTCGCTCGCGCAACGCGTGATCGCCGCGGGCTTGGCGTCTGATCCGCCGTCGCCGCGAGTGGCCCAGTTCGCGTCGCGGTCGCCGCGTCGCGCGCTTGCCGCATCTCCTTCTGCCGATCGACAACGACGTGCTGCGCCAGGTGCTGCTCACGGTCGGCTTCGCCTATCTGTTCCAGCAGGCCGCGCTCGACATCTGGGGCGGCAACAATATGGACATCAATCCGCCGGCCGCGCTGTCACAGCAGCGTCGTGATCGGCGGCATCTATTTCCCGGTCTACCGCATCTTCATGATCGCGCATGGCGCTGGCGATCGGCATCGCGCTGTGGCTGGTCGATGGAGAAGACGCGCATGGGCGCCGCGGTGCGCGCCACCGTCGACGACGCGCAGATGGCGCGCGGCGTCGGCATCGACACCAACCGCATCTCGATGTTCATCTTCGCGCTCGGCGCCTTCCTCGCCGCGCTCGGCGGCGTCATCGGCGGCGCCTTTCTCGGCGTCTATCCCGGCCTCGATTTCGAAATGCTGCCGCTCGCCTTCGCCGTCGTCATCATCGGCGGCATGGGCTCGCTCGGCGGCGCCGCCATCGGCGCGCTGGCGGTCGGCCTCGCCGACAATTTCGGCAAGGCGCTGTTTCCGGAAGTCTCCTACTTCACGCTCTACGCGCCGATGGTGCTGATCCTGGCGATCAAGCCGACCGGCCTGTTCGGACGCGAGTGAGCGGCGACCGATGACCAGCCAGAAAATCAAGATCCTGATCGTCGCCGCCGTGCTGGCGGCGCTCGCCTATCATCGTCCCGCATTCCAGCTCGTTCGTGGTGCTGCTGGCGACGCGCGCGCTGGTGCTTCGCCATCCTGGCCATGAGCGTCGACATCCTGCTCGGCTTCACCGGCCTCGCCTCGCTCGGCCAGGCGGCCTATTTCGGCGTCGGCGCCTATCTCACCGCGATCCTGGCCACCAAATACCATTTCGGCCTGGGCTGGGATTTCTGGCTGGTGGTGCTGCTCGGCATGCTGATCGGCGCGCGCGCTCGCCGGCGTTCTTCGGCCTGTTCGCGATCCGCGCCACCGGCGTCTATTTCCTGATGATCACGCTGGCGCTCGGCCAATGCGTCTGGGGCCTCGCCTATCGCTGGAATTCGCTCACCGGCGGCGACAACGGCATCAACGTCACCAGCCGGCCGAATTTCGGGCTCGACCTGACCAACGAGCGCACGTTCTTCTTTCTGGTGTTCGCCTTCTTCGCCGTCACGCTTGCTCGTGCTCTACGTGCTGGTGCGCTCGCCGTTCGGCCGCAGCCTGGCCGGCATCCGCGAGCGCGAATTGCGCATGCAGATCCTCGGCTACAATACCTGGCTGCACAAATACATCGCCTTCATCATCGCCGGCGCCTTCGGCGGGCTGGCCGGCGTGCTGTGGGCGCACACCAACGGCCTGGTCAGCCCGGAAACCGTGGTGCTGACCACCTCGGTCGACGCGCTGCTGATGGTCGTGCTCGGCGGCGCCGGCACGCTGGTCGGCGGCGCCATCGGCTCGGCCATCGTGTTCGGCCTGCGCGAATATCTCTCGACGCTGGTGCCGTGGTGGCAGTACGTGCTGGGCGGCGTCTACGTGCTGACCATCCTCTATCTGCCGACCGGCCTGATGGGCATTCCGGCGCGTTTGCGCCAGGCGCGCGGCGCGTCCGGCAAGACCGACCAAATCGGCGGCAGACCGAAAAACTGGCATCCACGCCTTCCTGAACGGACGGCAAGACAAACAACGAGGGAGGAAGGACAATGACAAGGCACATTGCGCAACGGCTCAGCGCCGCTGCTGCTGGGCGGCCTCGTGCTCGGCCTGAGCATCGAGCGCGCCGGCCCAGGCCGAGGAACTGCGCATCGGCTTCATCGCGCCGCTGACCGGCATCTTCGCCCAGATCGGCAAGGACATGGTGCAACGGCTTCCAGATGTATCTCGACGAGCACCACGGCAAGCTCGGCGGCGCCAACGTCAAGTTCATCGTCGAGGACAACCAGGGCAAGCCCGACGCCGCCGT
Organism: uncultured Alphaproteobacteria bacterium; assembly: GCA_963791925.1. Lineage (GTDB taxonomy): Bacteria > Pseudomonadota > Alphaproteobacteria > Rhizobiales > Xanthobacteraceae > BOG-931. Next base: position 683,899 of record CAWBUA010000002.1, read on the forward strand.
CACCAAGGCCAAGAAGCTGATGCTGCAGGACAACGTCAACATGTTCATCGGCGGCCTGCTGGCCTCGACCGGCTACGCGCTGGCGCCGGTGAGCAACCGAGCGAGAAGACGCTCTACATCTCCTCGGTCCCGCCGCCGACGATCTGACGCAGCGGCAGGTCGAGCAAGTATCCCTATTTCATCCGCACCACCTGGACCTCGCTCGCAGCCCAACCATCCGCTCGGCCAATGGGCCTGCGACCAGGGCTACAAGAAGATCGTCACCATCGCCGCCGACTATGCCTTCGGCTACGAGTCGGTCGGCGGCTTCCAGAAGGCGTTCGAGGACTGCGGCGGCAAGATCATCCAGAAGATCTGGCCGCCGCTCGGCAACAAGGACTTCGGGCCGTACATCCCGACGATCAAGACGCGACGCCGACGCCATCTACACGCTGATGGTCGGCCCGATGGCGCTGCAATTCCCCAAGCAGTTGCGCGCGTCCGGCATCAAGAAGCCGATCATCGGCGGCGGCACCAGCTATGACGAATTCGTCCTGCCGTTCATGGGCGACGAGGTGATCGGCGACGTCTCCGCGCTGCATGTACAGCGCCGCGATCCAGACGCCGAAGAACGAAGCCTTCGTCAAGGCCTACCGCACCAAGTACGGCAAGGTGCCGTCCTACTATTCGGAAGGCAACTACACCACCGCGCAGATGATCGACGAGGCGATGCAAGAAGACCGGCGGCAAATATCCCGGCGCCGAGAAGTTCATCAAGATCATGCGCGGCCTGAAGATCGACGCGCCGCGCGGGCCGGTCACCTTCGACGACATGCGCAACCCGGTCGAGAACATCTACATCAAGAAGGTCGAGAAGAAGAAGATGTTCGGCTATCCGAAGGCCGAGCTGTGGAACATCGTGATCAAGACCTACCCGCATGTCAGCCAGTTCTGGACCTACGGGAAGGAGAAGTTCCTGAAGCAGCCGGTCTACAGCCGCAACTTCCCGCCCTGCAAGTACTGCGAATAAGCAGACGCTCGAGCGCCGGGGCTCGACGACGGGCCCCGGCATCTTCGCTCCAGAGGGGATTGCGCGTGAGACGACAGTGCAAGCCAACGGCGGCGGCGTGCCGGCGCTCGAGCTGCAGGGCGCTGTAGCAAGAGCTTCGGCGGCCTGCAGGCCACGCGCGACGTCACGCTGCGCGTCATGCCGGGCGACCGCAAGGCCATCATCGGCCCGAACGGCGCCGGCAAGACCACGCTGTTCAATCTGATCACCGGCATCTATCCCGGTGACCTCGGGCCAGGTGCTGCTGTTCGGCCAGGACGTGACCAGCTGGCCGAGCCACCGCCGCACCGCGCTCGGCATGGCGCGCACCTTCCAGGTCACCAGCCTGTTTCCGAAACTGACCGTGCTCGACAACGTGCTGCTGGCGATCAAGGGACTGCGGCCGTCGAAATTCGTGATGTGGCGCTTCCTGTCGTCCTACCGCGAGGTCTACGACAAGGCCTATCGCCTGCTCGAAGCCGCCGGCTTCCTCGACCGCAAGGACGTCGAGGTGCGCAACCTGTCGCACGGCGAGCAGCGCCAGCTCGAGATCGTGCTCGGCCTCGCCAGCGATCCGAAGATCCTGCTGCTCGACGAGCCGGCCGCCGGCCTGTCGTCGGGCGAATCGGCCGAGATGGCCAAGTTCCTGCATGAAGCTCGATCCCAAGTCTCGCGATCCTGTTGATCGAGCACGACATGGACGTGGTGTTCGACGTCGCCGTCGCAGATTTCGGTCCTGCACTTCGGCGAAATCCTGGAAACCGGCACGCCGCAGCAAATCCACGACAGCGCGCGCGTGCAGGAAATCTATCTGGGGACCGGCTAATCATGGCGATCCTCGAAGTCCAGGACATCCACACCTATTACGGCGACGCCTATGTGCTGCAGGGCCTGTCGCTGCACGCTCGAGCAGGGCCAGATTCTCGGCCTGCTCGGCCGCAACGGCGTCGGCAAGACCACGCTGGTGAATTCGATCGTCGGCTTCAACCCGCCGCGCCGCGGCAAGATCGTGTTCAAGGGCGACGACATCACGCAGAAGTCCTCGTTCGAGACCGTGCGCAGCGGCATGGGCCTGGTGCCGCAGGGCCGCCGCGTGTTTCCGACGCTGAGCGTGGAGGAAAACCTGCTGGTCGCCGAGCGCAGCCCCGAGCGCCACGGCTGGGGCCTGGAGCGCGTCTACAAGCTGTTCCCGCGCCTGCGCGAGCGCCGCAACCAGCGCGCCAAGACGCTGTCGGGCGGCGAGCAGCAGATGCTGGCGATCGGCCGCGCGCTGATGACCAATCCCGACTGCCTGATCATGGACGAGCCGTCGGAGGGCCTGGCGCCCATCATCATCCAGGGCCTGTGGGAGGCGATCGGCAAGCTCAAGAAGGAAGGCCTGTCGATCCTGCTGGTCGAGCAGAACGCCAATCTGGCGCTCAAGCTGGTCGACTACGTGCACGTGATGAGCAAGGGCCAGGTGGTCTATTCGGCCAAGCCGGACGAGCTCGAAGGCCAACGACGAGATCAAGTCGAGCTATCTCGGGATCTAGCAAGCGGACTAGCCGTCCTCAAGCTCGACAATACGGTGCAAGTCGCGCCGATAACCTAACGGCTCCATTCGAAACTTGTGGCCTCGTTGCCACAGTATTGAGCCATCGAATGAAACGCACACCTTTGCCCTCCGGCAGCGGTTGTGCTCGTGGTATCGCGTGAATTAGCCTGTCGCCCTTTGGGCGGCTGAATCGTTATGCGGCGGTTTCGGGTTGCAATCTTCGGTGGGTTGGTATTGAGCCTTGCGGCGGGCGGGGTTGCCTTCGCCGCCGACATGGCCGTGAAGGCACCGCCGCCGCCCATCGTGGCGCCGCCGACCTGGGACGGTCTCTACTCCGGCATCAACGGCGGCTATAGCGTAGGTCACGACCCCTTTACCCAGACCGACTTCGGGTTTGGCCCGGACACGATGATAGCGACGCCGCAAGGCGCCCTATTCGGGGCCCAGGCGGGATACAACTGGCAGCGCGGCAACATAGTTCTCGGCGTCGAGGGCGACGCCCAATGGACCGGCCAGCAAAGCACGACGTGCGGCGTTACCTGCCTGCAAAATTATCTTGGCGAATACGACTCCGTCACCGTCAGTCAGAAGCTCCTGTGGCTTTTGACCGCGCGCACCCGGGTCGGCTACGCGAACGGCAACTATTTTTTGTATGTTACCGGCGGCGGCGCCTGGGGCGGATTGAAAGAGACGATTCAGCCTCAATCAGAGCTCGCTGCGTTCATACCTTTGAACTATAACGCCGTCCTTGACGGCTGGGTCGGGGGAGCTGGGCTCGAAATAATGCTGGGCGGCCATTGGTCGGCAAAGGTCGAATATCTTCATGTCGACCTCGGTAGGCTGACGACGACCGGTACCGTGCCCATGTCCTGCATTGGCGCCGGCTGCGCCGGACCTATATCGGACGCAACAACAGCCTCGGTTCGCGACGACATCGTGCGGTTCGGCGTCAACTATCGATTTGCCGATGGCGCGGCGGTCGCGGCAACGGGCGCGGCGTGGGGCGCGCCGCCGGCGCTTGTGCCGGTGGCCCTCGGCTCGTGGACCGGATTCTATGCCGGTCTCAACGCCGGCTACGGCTATGGCAGCGACAAGTTCGGACAGACATTTGCGCCGGGCAGCGCCTTCCCGGTGTTTACCCATTCCTCTGTCACCGTCGCCCCGGAGGGACCGGCCTTGGGCGGCCAAGCCGGCTACAATTGGCAAGCCGATCACGTCGTCTTTGGTATCGAAGCCGACGCCGACTGGACCAATCAGCGCGGCACCTCGTGTACGATCCAGTGCGCAACCGACGGTTCGCTGATGACGACCCAGACCTACAAGTGGTTGGCGACTGCGCGCGGCCGGATCGGTTACGAGAACGGCGGCTGGCTGATCTACGGTACCGCCGGCGGAGCATTTGCCGGCATCAAGGAGAACGACGTTTTCATCGTCCCCGATTCTTCGACTTTCAACGTTATTCGTGGCGGCTGGACCTGCGGAGCCGGTATCGAAACGAAGCTCGTGGGACATTGGACCGGGCGGATTGAGTTTCTGCACTACGACTTTGGCAGCATGAGCAACACCTATGCTCCTGACTCGGTGACCACCAACAGCCGCTTAACGGACAACCTCGCCCGCATTGCTTTGAATTATCAGTTCCACTAAAGCATGGTCCGGAAAATGCCTGCCTCGGGCCTGATCCGAGGGTGGAAACCGGTTTTCCGAAAAGATGCGGCGGCGCAAAAAGTTGTCGGTTTCGGAGCGAAGCCGACATCGAAAGCTGCGCTCATGGAACCGGATTTTATGAGTACCCGGCCTTCCCTTTACGGCCGCCAATTGAGCTGCACGACCTTGTTGCCGCTCTTTTGGTTGAACTTGACGGCATGCGCCTTCATGCCCGCGATGGATTGCGCGTTGCCGAGCGGGCATTGCACCGAGTCGTGGCGCATCGCCGCTTGATCGAGCGCGCGGCCGAACTCGGATTCGACCGCCTCCATCGACCCGTCGTCGGCAAACGGCGCCGACATATAGACCGTGTGCTGGGCGGGCGCGACGGCGAGGCAGTAGCGCCAATCGGCGGCAAGCGCACCATGCCCGCACAGGCCGCCGATCAGCAAAAAGAACAGCCTCGGCCGCATAAAGAGCTTCGGTCGCAAGAGCATGGCGATGATCCCGAAAGCGAATTGATTGCCAAAGCCTAGCGAAGGCTTTCGCGTTTGGCACTGTCGCTTTTGCCAAGGCTTTGACCGGCAGCAAGGTCCCGTCATTGCCGCCGCGACAGCGAACTAAAGGGGACAACGCGGTGTTAATAGCCAATGAGCTTGGCAATGCGAGGAGCGCCTTATGAGAACGATGCTATTCGGGGCGGCGGTGCTGGCGGTCGGCGCGGCGATGATGGGTGGCAGCGCGCGAGCGCAAAATTACCCCTGGTGCGGCTTCTACGATACCGGCGATCAGGCGATCAATTGCGGCTTTGTCAGCCGCGAGCAGTGCATGGCGACGGTGAGCGGCATCGGCGGCTTCTGCATGCCGAACAATACCTACCGGCCGCCGCCGCCGTCGCGGCGCCGCTGAGATCGCGGCCGCTTCCCGGGCGCCGCTTTCGCCGCGAGGGCCGCAGCCTTTCGACTCTGGCTTTCCCGGTTCGATCAAGGGGACGTCCGCCGCTCCCGGATGTTCTTCACTCCGCCCCCTAAGCCGTTTCGGAATAGGGGGCAGGGCAGGAACACACATGATCAAGAAATTTCACGTTCTCTATGTCGGGCAGATCGAGCTCGACAATGTGGGCTTGGGCGGCACGCCGGCCAACGAGCGGCGCTATTCCGACGAACGGCTGCGCGAGGCGTTCTTCACCGCGCGCGACGTCGCGAAGCTCATGGACGAGCTCGGCTTCGACGTATTGTGGACGGCGGAGCATCATTTCCAGCGCGAGGGCTACGAGGTCTTTCCCAACCTCATCCAGCTCGGCCTGTGGCTCGCCACGCAGACCGAGCGGCTGAAATTCGGCTGTGCCTTTAACGTGCTGCCGATGTGGCACCCGATCCGCATGGCTGAGGACTACGCCATGGCCGATATCGTCACCGACGGCCGCGTGGTGCTCGGCGTCGGCCGCGGCTACCATTCCCGCGAGGTCGAATCTTTCGGCGCGCCGCTGCTTGACGCCGATAAGAACCGCGAATTGTTCGAGGAACAGCTGAGGCTGCTGTTGACCTGCTTCAACGAGCAGAGTTTCCACTTCAAGGGAAAATATTACGAAGCGCCGCCGCCGGTGGATTACCGCGGCTACAAACTGCAAGACATCACACTGGTGCCGCGACCGAAGCATCTGCCGGTGGAAATCTGGATGCCGATCGCCAGCGGCAAGACCATCGAGATGATGGCGCAATACGGCTTGAAGGCGATGGTCACGCTCAACGGCGAGAAAATCCTCGACGACGTCATCCGCGCCTACCACGCTGCCTGCCTCAAGCACGGCCGCGACAAACAATTAGGCGAGGACGTGATCTGGGGCGCCGGCGTCTATCTCGCCTCTAGCCGCGACGAGGCGATCAAGAAGCTCGAGCCGGCGCATGACGAGCGCTTCAAGTGGTTCGCGCCGTTCGGCTTCGTGCGCTATGCCGACGAGCAAGGCCGCACCTGGGGCACGCCGGGCGCGCCGTCGCGCACGCCGCTCCTGAAAGACGGCGTCGCGCAAAAGGCCTGGTTTTGCGGCCCGCCCAAGGACGTCATCGACGGCATCAAGTCGATCGCGGCGAAATATCCCGGTCTCGAACACTTCATGATTCACTGGGCCGAAGGTCTTTCGCCCAAGGAGTTCAAGGAGCAGCTGCGCTGGTTCGCGAAGGACGTGATGCCGGCGTTCAAATAACGGCGCGTCATTTTTGCAGCCGCGCCACGATCTCGACATGCGGCGAATAGCGGAACTGATCGACCGGCGCGACCGCCGCGATCCGATAGCCGCCGTCGATCAGAATGCGCATATCGCGCGCGAAGGTCCCCGGATTGCACGACACCGCGGCAATCACCGGCACGCGGCTACTCGCAAGTTCGCGGGATTGCGCCTGCGCGCCCTGGCGCGGCGGATCGAACACGGCCGCGGCGTAACGGTTGAGTTCGGCCGCCAACAGCGGATTCTTGAACAGGTCGCGCCGCTCCGCTGTGATCGGCTTGAGGCCTGAAGCGGTTGCGGCGGCGCGCTTGAGCGCATTGAGCGCCGCTTCATCGTCGTCGACCGCGAGCACGCGCGCGTTCGCGGCGAGCCGCAGTGCGAACGGTCCGAGGCCGGCGAAAAGATCGGCCACGCTTTTGGCGCTGGCGCAAATGTCGAGCGCGAGCCGCGCCAGCACCGCTTCGCCTTCCGCCGTCGCCTGCAGGAAGGCGGCGGGCGGCAGCGCCACGGTCGCGGCGCCCATGCGCAGCGTCGGCGCCCGCGCCTGCGCGACGAGCTCGCCATGGCGCGTCAGCCGCGCCAGCCTGTGCTCCGCCGCGACTTGCGCCAGCGCCGCGGTCGAGGCCGCGTTCAGTGCGCCTGAGCCGCGCACGTCGACGTCGAGGCCGGCGTCCGTCGCGGTGACGCCAATATCGAGCGGCTTTTGCAGCGCGCCGAGCCGCTCGGCGATGGCCCAGGCCGCGGCGAGCGCGCCGTCGAGGCTTTTGGCAAGGATCGGACAGCGGTCGATGGCGACCACATGGTGCGCGCGCGCCGCCGAAAAGCCTAATTCGAGTACGTCGTGGGTGGCGCGGCGGGCGTGAAACACCGCGCGGCGGCGGCCGTCGCCGTGCGCGTCGATGAGCGCGGCGACCGGCGCCTCGATGCCCGCTTGCCGCAGCGCCTCGACGACAAGGCCGCGCTTCCAGGCGCGGTACGGCTCGCTCGCCCAATGCTGCAAGGCGCAGCCGCCGCAGATGCCGAAATGCGGGCAGATCGGCGCGATGCGCTCGGCGTTCGCTGTCTCGACATTGAGAAGCTGCCGGCGGTCGGGATGGCCGGGCCAATTCTCGACCTCGACAGTCTCGCCGGGCAGCGTGCCCGGGACGTAGATCGGGCCGTCGGGTCCGCCGGCAATGCCGTCGCCGCGATGGCCGAGCGCGTCGATCATGAGGCGTTCGACCACGGCGCTCAGTCCCGTTCGGCCGCGATGAAGAATTCCTGGTTGCCGCCGCCGCCGCGGATCGCCGCGGCAACGACGCCGCCGACGCCCCAGCCGAGCGCGGTGAGCCACGCGGCGATGTCATCGCAAATCGCCTGGCGCGCTCTGTCGTCGCGCACGATGCCCTTCTTCATCGCCTCCTTAAATCCCTGACCCTTGGCCTCGAATTGCGGCTTGATCAGCGCCAGCATGTGCGCGCGCGGCGCGAGCAGATTGCCCGCTGCGGGCAGCACAAGTTTGAGCGAGATGAAGCTCACGTCGATGACTGCGATGTCGGGGAGTTCCGCCAGAGCCGCCGGAGCAAGCTTGCGGATATCGGTCTGTTCGAGGCAGACGACGTCGTCGCGGCCGCGCAGCCGCGGATGCAATTGCGTGGTGCCGACGTCGACCGCATAGACGCGCCTGGCGCCGCGTGCGAGCAGCACGTCGGTGAAGCCGCCCGTCGAAGCGCCGACGTCGAGACAGACTCGCCCGGCGACGTCGAGCCCGAAATGATCGAGCGCGGCGGCAAGCTTGACGCCGCCGCGCGACACGTAAGGGTGTTCCGGTGCGGCGGCGATGATCGCGGCCGATGCGATCGCGTCGGAAGCTTTGCGCACGACGATGCCGTCGGCGGTGACCCGTCCGGCCGCGATCGCCGCTTGCGCCCGCGCGCGGCTCTCGAACAGCCCGCGCGCGACCAAGAGGCGATCGGCTCGTTCTTTGGGAGTCATGGCGATGGTAGCGATAGTAGCGATAGTAGGGTGGGCATTTGCGCCCGCTCGGCCCGACTGCGTGGGCAAAATCGTTCCGCGCAAATGCCCACGCGGCTATTCAACAGAAGACGATTTTGCCCACCCTACGGAATTACGCGAGCTTCACCACTTCGCCGCGCATGTTCTGGCCGAGCGCTTCGAAGGCCTTGGTGACGATGCCCTTGGTGTCGAGACCGGCCTTGGCGTACATCGCGTTCGGCGAATCCTGGTCGATGAAGAAATCCGGCAGCACCATCGAGCGGACTTTCAGCCCGCGGTCGAGCACGCCATGCTCGGCCAGCGTCTGCAGCACGAAGGAGCCGAAGCCGCCGATCGCGCCTTCCTCGATGGTGAGCAGCACTTCGTGTTCGCGGGCGAGCCGCAACAGCATGTCGACGTCGAGCGGCTTGGCGAAGCGCGCATCGGCGACGGTGGTCGACAGCCCATAGGTTGCCAGTTCGTCGGCGGCTTTCAGGCATTCGCCGAGCCGCGCGCCATAGGAGAATAGAGCCACCTTGGTGCCTTCGCGCAGGATGCGGCCCTTGCCGATTTCGAGCGGCTTGCCCTCATCCGGCATGGCCACGCCGCGGCCTTCGCCGCGCGGATAGCGCAGCGCCGAGGGGCGGTCGTCGATGGCGACCGCGGTCGCCACCATGTGCACGAGCTCGGCCTCGTCGGCGGCCGCCATCAGCACGAAGCCGGGCAGGCAGCCGAGATAGGCGATGTCGAAGGCGCCGGCGTGGGTCGGCCCGTCGGCGCCGACCAGCCCGGCGCGGTCCATGGCGAAGCGCACCGGCAGGCGCTGGATGGCGACGTCGTGCACGACCTGGTCGTAGGCGCGCTGCAGGAACGTCGAATAGATCGTGGCGAACGGCTTGTAGCCTTCGGTGGCAAGCCCCGCGGCAAAGGTCACGCCGTGCTGCTCGGCGATGCCGACGTCGAAGGTGCGGTCGGGAAATTCCTTCTGGAACAGATCGACGCCGGTGCCCGACGGCATCGCCGCGGTGATGGCGACGATCTTGTCGTCCTTCTTCGCTTCCTTGATCAGGCTTTCGCCATAGACCTTCTGATAGGCCGGCGCGGTCGGCTTCGATTTCTGCTGCGCGCCGGTGGCGACGTCGAACTTGACGACGCCGTGGTATTTGTCGGCGGACTTTTCCGCCGGCGCATAGCCTTTGCCCTTTTGCGTCACGACATGGACCAGGATCGGTCCGTTTTTCATGTCGCGCACGTTCTCCAGCACCGGCAGCAGGTGATCGATGTTGTGGCCGTCGATCGGGCCGACATAGAAGAAGCCGAGCTCGTCGAACAGCGTGCCGCCGGTAACGAGGCCGCGGGCATATTCCTCCATCGCCATGGCGCGCTGCTCGAGCGATTTTGCTCGGCATGTGCTTGGCGACGCCGCGGATGAGCTTGCGCAGGCGGTGGTAGCCGCGGCCGGACACCCGGCGGGCGAGATAGGCGGAGAGCGCGCCGACCGGCGGCGCGATCGACATGTCGTTGTCGTTGAGCACCACGATCAGGCGCGAATTCATGGCGCCGGCATTGTTCATCGCCTCGTAGGCCATGCCGGCGGACATCGCGCCGTCGCCGATCACGGCGACGACGTTGTTCTGCTTCTTCTCCAGATCGCGGGCCACCGCCATGCCGAGCGCGGCCGAGATCGAGGTCGAGGAATGCGCGGCGCCGAACGGGTCGTATTCGCTCTCGGCGCGCTTGGTGAAGCCGGACAGCCCGCCGCCCATACGCAGCGTGCGGATGCGATCGCGGCGGTTGGTGAGAATTTTGTGCGGATAGGCCTGGTGGCCGACGTCCCAGATCAGCCGGTCGGCCGGCGTGTCGAAGACGTAATGCAGCGCCACCGTGAGCTCGATGACGCCAAGCCCGGCGCCGAGATGGCCGCCGGTGACCGCGACCGCGTCGATGGTTTCACGCCGCAGTTCGTCGGCAAGCTGCCGCAACTGGTTGGGTTCGAGGCGCCTTAAGTCTTGCGGGGTCTTGATCTGGTCGAGCAATGGGGTCTTTGACGAAACCGTCACGCTACGCTCCTTTTTCAGACCTAAATGAGTTGTTTCGGCCTAATGCCGATTATTGGGGCTCGGTGAAGCCCGCCGATGGTTCACGCAGATAGGGGTGTCCCACGCAGATTTTAAGGTCCTTACACCATTCTGCGCCGGGAACGCAATTTGGCCGGCACTGCCGGCAGCGAACGGCCTCAAAGGAACCGCAAGCCTTTTCATGGGCTTATATCGATGGGCTTATATCGAAAGTCCCGTATCACCCCTTCAACTCCATGATGTATGTAAAGTTCAGTATTTTACCAGGGCTCGGCCGTCCCGTTGGGCGGGAATTTGCCGCCTGCTATAAGTCTTAACGGCGGGCGAGGTGGTTCACCGTGGCGCTCGAAACATACCGCAGGAAACGCAAATTTGATGTCACGTCGGAGCCGCGCGGCCGCAAATCGGCCCGTCGCGGCAACCGCTATGTGATCCAGAAGCACGACGCGACGCGGCTGCATTACGATCTGCGCCTCGAGCTCGACGGGGTGATGAAGAGCTGGGCCGTGACCCGCGGCCCAAGCCTCGATCCGGCGGAAAAGCGCCTTGCCGTCCAGGTCGAGGACCATCCGGTCGAATACAATTCCTTCGAAGGCATCATTCCGGAGGGCGAATACGGCGGCGGCACGGTGATGATCTGGGATCGCGGGCACTGGTACCCCGAAGGCGATCCGCACCAAGGCTATGCCAAGGGCCACCTCGATTTCGTGCTCGACGGCGAGAAATTGCACGGCCGCTGGCACCTCATCCGCATGCGCGGGCGTGCGCGCGACCGCCACGAGAACTGGCTCCTCATCAAGGGCAAGGACGAAGAGGCGCGCAGCGAACGCAACGGCGACATTTTAGACGACGAGTCCTTCTCTGTGGCGACCGGCCGCTCGATGGAGGAGATCGCCGAAGGCAAGGGCCGCAAGCGGGTCTGGCACAGCAATCGCCGAAGTTCCGCCACAGCCGATCCGCCGTCCGCTTCGTCGCGGCCGCAGTCGCAGCGCGCGTTCAAGGCGGAATTGCGCGCGGCGGCGAACGCGCAAAACGGCAAGAGTTCCAAAACGGCGGCAAAAGCGAAGACCAAGGCGGCGACCAAGGAAAAGCGCGCGCCGAAACCGCCAGTTCGCGCCGCGGCGGCGCGCCGCTCGCGCGCGAAGCCCGCTTCCGCTGCCGCCGCGCGCAAGCGCTCGGCGCCGCCGCCGCGCGGCGGCGGAGCGGGCCGTCTGCCCGAATTTGTCCCGCCGGCTCTCGCCACGCTGCACGATCGGGCGCCGAGCGGGCCGGACTGGCTGCACGAGATCAAATTCGACGGCTACCGCATCGAGGCGCGGCTCGATCACGGCAAGGTGAAATTGCTCACGCGCAAGGAGCTCGATTGGACGCACCGCTTCGAGCGCATCGCCAGGGCGGTGGCGGCGCTGCCGGCCGAAACGGCGCTGCTCGACGGCGAACTGGTGGTCGAGAACGACAAGGGCATTTCCAGTTTCGCGATGCTGCAGAACGATCTGAAAGAGGGCCGCGGCGACCGCTTCGTCTATTGGGTTTTCGATCTGCTGTATCTCGACGGCCGCGACCTGACCAAAGAGCCGTTGATCGCGCGCAAGGACGCGCTGCGGCGGCTCCTCAAGGGCCATTCCAAGCGCGGGCCGATCCGCTATGCCGGGCATTTCGACGAAGACGGGCGAAAGATTTTCAAGCACGCCTGCGAAATGAATCTCGAAGGCATCGTGTCGAAGCTGCGCAGCGCGCCCTATCGCTCGGGGCGTTCGGAAAATTTCGTCAAGGCCAAATGCCACGACGCGCAGGAGGTCGTGGTCGCCGGCTTTTCGCCGTCGAACGCGCTGCCGAACGCCGTCGGTGCGCTCACCGTCGCCTTTCACGAGCACGGCAAGCTGCGCTACGCCGGCCGCGTCGGCACCGGCTACACCCGCGAGACCGCCCGCGATCTGTGGCAGCGGCTTGAGCCGCTGCGCACCGATCGCCCGCCGGTGACTTTGCCGAAGGACGAACGGCGCAAAAACGTCATCTGGGTCAAGCCGCAGATGGTGGTCGAAACCGAGTTCCGCGGCTTCACCCATGACGGCCTGCTGCGCCAGGCCGCGTTCAAGGGGCTGCGCGAGGACAAGCCGGCGCGCGAAGTGGTGCGCGAGACGCCGGCGCCGGTGCCCGCGGCGCAGCGGCAAACGGTGCGCAAATCGCCGCCGTCAGTTTCGCGCGCAGGCAACAAGAAAAGCCCGAACCGTAACGCCACCGTCGCCGATGTCCATTTGACCCACCCCGACCGGGTCTATTGGCCCGATGCCGGCGTCACCAAACAGGACCTGGCGGACTATTACGTCGGCGTCTGGGACCTCATGGCCCCGCACGTCGTCGACCGGCCGCTTGCCATCGTCCGCGCGCCGGAGGGCATCGAGGGCGAGACGTTCTTTCAGAAGCACATCGCCTCCGCCATCAAGCAATCGCCGCTGCGTCACGTCGTCAACGCCAAGGAGCACGACGTCATCGCGGTGGAAAATCTCGGCGATCTGATCGAATTGGTGCAGTCCGGCGCCTTGGAGGTTCACGTCCGCGGCTCGCGGCTCGGCCGGCTGGAAATATGCGACCGCATCGTCTTCGATCTCGACCCGGGGCAGGGCGTCGCCTGGAAGGATATCGTCGCCGCGGCGGCCGAGATTCGCGACCGCCTGAAGGACGAAAAGCTCAGAAGCTTCGCCAAGCTGACCGGCGGCAAGGGCATTCACGTCGTGGTGCCGATCGGCGGCGCCGACTGGGACACGACGAAAGCGTTCGCTTCGCGCCTCGCCGGCGCCATGACCGCCGACTCGCCGGACCGTTACCTCGCCAAGATGACCAAGGCGCTGCGTCACGGCAAAATCTTCATCGACTATTTGCGCAATTCGCGCGAGGCGACCGCGGTCGCCGCCTATTCGACCCGCGCGCGCCCCGGCGCGCCGGTGTCGATGCCGCTGTCATGGGAGGCGCTGCCGCGCTCGACCGGCGGCAATCAATTCACGCTGCTCAACGCCAAGAAGCATCTGCGCGCCGACCCCTGGGCGGAGATGGGCAGGGTCAAGCAGAACTTGCCCGACGCGCCGAAGCGGCGGCGCTGATCGCGCACGCTGCGTCATTTCCGGGCATGAACGAAGTGAGTGAGCCCGGACTCCGCTCGTCCCCGCGACCCGCCTACGCTCGCTTGGCGAGCTTCGGCGGGTTTGAGTCCGCCGAAGCGCATCAGCGTGAAGGCGGAAAGCGGGGACCCAATCTGTCTTTGACGGAAAAGCCGGATTCCCGCTTACGCGGGAATGAGCGGTGGGTGAGCCATGAGGCGTTCGGGCAGCCTTGCCGCCGCGCCCGAACAGGCGCATTGTTGCGGTCGCAGGGGCGGCAGCGAGTCCGACGGGCGAAGCGGGGAAACATGATCAAGTGGCCGCTGATTTCTGGCTTTGTGATCGCTGCCGGCGTGACGCTCGGCGGCTGCAGCGCGTCCAATGACGGCTTGATGGCCCAGGCCAATCTCGTCGGCCAGAGCAGCGACATGTGCGACTCCGGTTCGGGCGTTGCGACCGGGCTCGCGGGCTTGCAGGGCGCGCAAGCCGCCCGCGCCCAGTGCCTGCAGAATCAATATGCGTTTGGGCAGGGCTTCGACGAGGAGTCAGGCCATTTCGCCCCCGGCTCGCAGCCGACCTCGCTGTTCAACGCCGGCAACTGATTCAATCGAGCGGGCAGGACGGAGGTACGTCATTCCGGATCGACGCGATAGCGGCGAGTCCGGAATCCATAATCACAGGTCGGCGAATATGGATTTCGGGCTCGCGGGCAAAAGCCCGCGCCCCGGAATGACAGGCCTCACCCCGCCAGCCTGAAACGCTCCCCCTTCGGCTCGAAGCGCGCGCGGAAAATCTCGGCGTCGAGCGGATCGGCGAAGCAATAGCGCACGAAGGCGGCGTAATCGTCCTCGACATACATGTCGAATTTTTCGACGTGGGCGATGAGGAAATCCAAGATCGCGCTGTCGTCGGCGAGCTGCCGCCGCGGCAGCACCACCTGGTAAGGGCATTCCTCGTCGAGCTTAAGCAGCCATGCGCTTTTCTTGTCCGAATCCATTGTCGCTACCCCGAATCTCGTGCGCTTGCCTCTTGATCCGAATTGGCGAGTGTTCCCTATTTGTTCTAAGGAGTCAAGAGGCACTGCATAAAAAAATCGAAAGCAAAGAAGAGGAAAAAGAGAGCTCCGCGAAAGCGGGAATGACTTACGCAGTAACCGGAACCCTGTAGCGCCTGATCAGGAGTTCGGCGGGAATCTTCCACGCCTCGCTAATGAGCCTGATCATTTCGATGGTGAGTGGCCGGTGACGGCTAAGAACCTCGGAGGCGCGCGATCTGGACTCCAGAAGCTCAGAAAGCTCGGATTGCGTGTGGCCCATTTCTTCTATTGCGTAGTGAAGAATATCGACGGGATCGAGGTCCGTACCTTCGGTGGGCCATCGAGACTCCTCATATTTCTCGACTAGCGTCGCCAAGATATCGAGCTTGGCTGCTTCCTCAGAACCTTCGGGCGCGTTCCAAAGACGTTCGATTTCGGCAAGAGCCATCCGATGATCGTCATCGTTGCGAATTGGATGAATGTCCATGGCCGAACTCCGTCAAAACCGGGACACGGTCAGAGCATCGACCGAGTCATACTGTGCATGCGTGCCGATAAACTTTATGAAGGCTATTTTGCTGCGAAATTTAAAGGCCACGATGAGCCGATATTTTCCGCCAGCTATTTCAAATCGGACACGCTCTCCATTGAGAACCTTTGCGTTGGCGAAAGCCGCTTGGATATCGTTCATTGAGGCCCAATTGGCGGCTTTGGCTACCTTGTGCCAACGGGTAAGCGGCGCTTTGGCATCCGGATTTGCCGTGTAAAACGCCACCAAGCTGTTCCAGGCGATCACTCTCATGGCGATAAATAGCTTGTTCCCAATGTGGGAACAAGGGGAATGTTCTTCCCGCATAAAGCTTTTTGTATTGTTCGTCTCCAATGTGGCGACCAGCCGTTGACATTAGTCCCAATTTCGACTACATATGTCACCGAATCATCTCGCCCGGGAGAGGACGCCGTCGCGGAGGCAGACCGCGGCGGTGGGGCGGGAGGCGGAGCCCGCGGGCAGGCTTGCAACTTGCTCCCGGGCGGTCCGGGCATCATGTCCGCCGGCATTACGACCGGCGTGCGGGGTGCGTCGCTGGATGTGGGTTAAGGCCGTCGGCGGAATGACCGCCGCCCCGTGATGGCCCCGCCCACGAAACCTGGCCCGGATCGCACCAAGGGACCACACACCCCTTGGGAAGAGCCGTGGTGGAACGCCGGAAGGCGAGCCGTCCCCTTCCGTTCAGGGGGCGGCGCCGCGCTGTAACAGGCGCGGAGGTTCGGTCCTGCGTCTTCCGGCGTTCCGCGTCCTTTCATTTTATTTGGCGAAACGGAAACAGCGAAGAGACCCGGCGAGGCCAACCACCCCTCGTCCCGCTTTTTGCTCCCGCTTCGCGCTTTTGAAATCCTCCGAAGCTCGCGGAGCGAGCGTAGGAGGGATCACGTAGCTGAGATCGGGTGCCCCGCAGGCCAAGGCGTCTCGCGGGAACGATGGCACGCATCCGCCCCCGCGAACGCGGGGGAGGGGGACCATCCGTAGCGCGCGTAGCGAGCGAAGGATGGTGGAGGGGGCCTCTGAGTCAGAGCTTCGTTGCCGCTTCAGGAAAAACTTGGAGGTCAACGTGCAACAACGACTCTTGCGTAGCGTTGCCGTCCGCGCCCCGCCCACCGCGCTTCGCGCGGTCCCCCCTCCCCGCTATCGCGGGGCGGGATGCAAGCAGCTATTCCCCGTCGAGCGGCTCGGTGCCGGTGGGCTTGCCGGAAGCATCGAGCGTGATCTTCTCGACCCGCGCTTCGGCCTGGCGCAGCAGATCCTCGCAGCGCCGCTTGAGCGCCTCGCCGCGCTCATAGATGGCGACCGATTCCTCGAGCGGCACCTTGCCCTCTTCGAGCCGCTTGACGATCGTTTCGAGCTCTTCGATCGCCCGCTCGAACGGCAATTTGCCGATATCGTTGTCGTTGTCCTGCGCCATTGTCCGCTCAACGTAGCCCGGATCGCTCTTTGCGTAATCCGGGAAAGTCATGCTCCCGGATGGCGCGGCGCGCAATCCGGGCTGCCGGATTTATCCACGCATCAGCGCATTGACATGCGCGGCCACCGAATTGCCGAGCGCTTGCAGATCGTAGCCGCCTTCAAGCAGCGACACGACGCGGCCGCCGGCGTGGCGGTCGGCGACCTCCATGAGCTTTTGCGTCGCCCAGGCGAAATCCTTCTCGTCGAGATTGATATTGGCCAGCGGGTCGCGGTAGTGGGCGTCGAAGCCCGCCGAGATGATGACGAGCTCGGGGGCGAATTCGGCAAGCCGCGGCAGGATGCGGCTGTCGAAGGCGTCGCGGAATTTCTCAGGGCCATCGCCCGGCCGCAGCGGCGCATTGACGATGGTGTTGTAGTCGCCGCTCTCGCCGATGGCGCCGGTGCCGGGAAACAGCGGCATCTGGTGCGTCGAGCAATACATCACGGTCTTGTCGGCCCAGAAAATCTCCTGCGAGCCGTTGCCGTGATGGACGTCGAAATCGACGATCGCGGCGCGGGCGATGCCGTGCTTGTCCTGCGCATAGCGCGCGGCGATGGCGGCGTTGTCGAAAAAGCAGAAGCCCATCGGCCGCGCGGTCTCGGCGTGATGGCCGGGCGGCCGCGTGGCGACGAAGGCATTGGCGGCGCGTTTGGCCACCACTTCGTCGACGGCGTGGATCGCGCCGCCGGCGGCGCGCAAGCCGGCCTCGAAGCTGCCGGACGACATCGAGGTGTCGGCGTCGAGATGGACGATGCCCTCTTTGGGCGTGGCGTCGCGCAAGGCCTCGATGTAGTCCATCGGGTGGCACAGCGCGATCACCTCCAAGCCCGCGCGCGGCGCTTGGACCCGCGCCAGCATCTGGAATTTTTCCGCCTCGAGCGCCGCCTCGACGGCGCGCAGACGGTCGGGCCGCTCCGGATGGCCGGCCGGAGTCAGATGCTGCAGACAGGCCGGATGAGTGATGAGGAGAGTGGACATTTAAACGAATGTAGGACGGGGCGCGCCATAGCGAAACCCATCATTTGCCCCGCGCTACGAGGCCAGCGCCGCGTCGGCGCCGAGGACGCCCGCCCCGCACTCGACCACGGTGCGCTCGAGCGCGCCGGCCCCGACCGCGATGTTTTCGGCAAAAAATCGCGTGATGGCGAGCCGCGCCGCGGCGTCGCCGCCGAGCCGGAGCGCCGCCAAAGCCTGTTTCGCCAGCAGGCAGCCGCCGGTGGCGATGCCGAACAGCCGCAGATAGGGACTGGCGCCGGCCAGCGCCGTATCGGGCGCTTTCTCGATATTGGCGAGGAGCCAGGTCGTCGCCCGCGACAGGCTTTCCACCGCATCGCCCAGCCGCACCGCCGCCCAGCCGAAGGCCGGATCGTTAGAGGCGTTCAACGCGGTGACGATGCCGCGCAATTCGTCGCAATGCGCGGCGACGACGGCGCCGTTGCCCAGCGGCAATTTGCGGGTGACCAGATCGATCGCCTGGATGCCGTTGGTGCCCTCATAGATCGGCGCGATCCGCGCATCGCGGAAAAACTGCGCGGCGCCGGTTTCCTCGATATAGCCCATGCCGCCGTGCACCTGCACGCCGAGCGACGCGACCTCGTTGGCGATGTCGGTCGAGAACGCTTTCGCAACCGGCGTCAGCAGCGAGGCCTGCGCATGCGCGGCCTTGCGCGCGGCCTCGTCGGCGCCGCGCTCGCTGCGGTCGATCGCCATCGCGGCGGCGTAACAGATGCCGCGCGCCGCCTTGGTGAGGGCACGCATGGTGAGCAGCATGCGCCGCACGTCGGGATGGGCGATGATCGGCGCCATCTCCGTCGCCTTCATGCCGGCGGTGCGGCCTTGTTTGCGCTCGCGCGCATAAGCCAGCGCCTGTTGCGTCGCGGCCTCGGCAAGGCCGACGCCTTGCAGTCCGACGGCAAGGCGGGCGCGGTTCATCATGGTGAACATGCAGGCCATGCCGGCGTTCTCCTCGCCGATCAGAAAGCCTGTGGCACCGGCATTGTCGCCGAGAATCATGGTGCAGGTCGGCGAGCCGTGAATGCCGAGCTTATGCTCGATCGAATGCGCGCGGATGTCGTTGCGCGCGCCGAGCGTGCCATCGGGTTTCAACAAAAATTTCGGCACCAGGAACAGCGAAATGCCGCGCGTGCCGGGCGGCGCGTCGGGCAGCCGCGCCAGCACGAAATGGATGATGTTGTCGGTGAAATCCTGCTCGCCGTAAGTGATGAAGATCTTCTGGCCCTTGAGCCGGTAGCTGCCGTCCCCGGCGCGCTCGGCGCGCGTGCGCAAGGCGCCGACGTCGGAGCCGGCCTGCGGCTCGGTGAGCTGCATGGTGCCCATCCATTCGCCGGAGACGAGCTTTTCCAGATAAGTGCGCTTGAGCGTGTCGCTGCCGTGCGCATTGAGCGCGTCGATCGCCGCCATGGTCAGCATCGGCCCGTTGGCAAAGCCGACCGAGGCCGAGTGCCACATTTCGGTGCAGGCGGCGTTGACGATCTGCGGCAAAGCCTGCCCGCCCCATTGCGCCGGCGCCGTGACGGCATTCCATCCCGCCAGCCGCCAATCGCGGTAGGCTTCCTTCCAGCCCGGCGCCGTGGTCACGGCGCCGTCGGAAAACTTGGCGCCGAAGGTGTCGCCGATGCGGTTGAGCGGCGCGATGACCTCGCCGGCGAAGCGGCCGGCCTCCGCCAGCACCGCGTCGACGTCGTCGAGCGAAAGCTCGCCGAACAGGCCTTGCCCGATCGCGGAGCTGAGGCCTGCGGCGTGTCTGAGCGCAAAGCCGATATCGTCAAGCGGAGCGCGATAGCTCATGGGTGTCCCCAGGGTGCGGTGCGGGCTGGTTCATCCGGTGGCGATGGTTACGCCCGGCGGCGGCGCACTATCGTCGGGCACGAAGAAATCCGGCGCCAGCGGCTGCGTCGGGTCGACGCGATACCGCTCGAAGTCGGTGACGCCGTTCTCCGCCAGAAAACTGTCGTCGACGACGAAGCGGCCGGTGAACTCATGCGCCGGTTTTTGAAATATCGCATAGGCCGCATCCGCCATGATCTCCGGCTTGCGCCCGCGCGCGGCCATCGCGGCGCCGCCGAGCAGGTTTTGCACCGCCGCCGTCGCGATCAGCGTGCGCGGCCACAGCGCGTTCACCGCGATGCCCTTCCCCCGCAATTCGCCGGCGAGCCCGAGCACGACGAGGCTCATGCCGAACTTGGCCATGCTGTAGGCGGTGTGCGGCGCGAACCATTTTTCCTTCATGTCGAGCGGCGGCGAGATCATGAGAATATGCGGATTGGCGGCTTTCTCCAGATAGCCGATCGCCCATTTCGACACCATGAAGGTGCCGCGGGCGTTGATCTGGTGCATCAGATCGAACCGCTTCATGTCGGTTGCGGTCGTGTTCGTCAGCTGGATGGCGCTGGCATTGTTGACCACGATATCGATGCCGCCGAATTTTTGCGCGGTCTTGTCGAGCGCCTCGCGCACCATCGTTTCGTCACGGACGTCGACGACGAGCGGCAGCGCCTTGCCGCCGGCGCGCTCGATGTCTTCGGCGGCGGTATAAATGGTGCCGGCGAGTTTTGGATGCGGCGCCGTCGTTTTGGCCGCGATGGCGATATTGGCGCCGTCGCGCGCGGCGCGGAGCGCAATCGCAAGCCCGATGCCGCGCGAGGCGCCGGTGATGAAAAGCGTCTTGCCGGAGAGCGTCATGGTTTACTTCTTACGCGCCAGGAAGGCGGTGAAGGCGGCGCGCGCTTCGTCGGACTGCAATCGCTCGCGAAAGTGGGCGATTTCGGTATCGATCTGGCGGTCGATGGCGTCAAGGGAACCGCGCAGCAGCGCCCGCGACACCGCGACGGCGCCGGCGGGAAGCGCGGCGATCTCGCGCGCCGCCTGCAGCGCGGCGCCATCGACGGCGGCGGGTTCGACGACGCTGTTGACGATGCCCGCGTCCTTCGCCTCGGCGGCGGTGAGCGGGCGGCCCATCACCAGCATCGAAAACGCGCGCGCATGGCCCATGCGCAGCGGCGCCAACAAACTCGATGCCGCTTCGGGAATGAGCGCAAGTTTCAGAAACGGCGTGGTGAAGGTCGCGTCGTGCGAGGCCACGACGTGATCGCAATGAAACAGCATGGTCACGCCGATGCCGACGGCAAGGCCGCCCACCGCCGCGACCAGCGGCTTGCGGTTGTGGACGATCGCATTGAGAAATTCGAGCGTGGCCGGCCGCAACGCGCCGCTCTGCGCCGCTTCGAGGAATTCGCCGATGTCGGCGCCGGCGGAAAACGCGCCGGGTCCGCCGGCAACGATGATGCAGCGGATCGCGTCGTCGTCCTGCGCCTCGCCGAGCGCGCGGGTCATCGCGGCATACATCGGCTGCGTCAGGGCGTTCTTCTTTTCCGGCCGGTTCATCCGGATGGTGCGGATGCCGGCGTCGTCGCTGACCTCGATGGATTCGGCCATTGGTCCTCTTTTCCGGCGGGCGGGCCGCCGGCTGCGGGCGGCCATAGACATTATTATGGAGCGATTATAGAGCGCAGAATCGAGGCCGACAGCCGGGGTTATCATTGATCCTTAGGGGACCCACCGTTATGTTCCGCGCGGCCGGGGGCGATCCCCCGGCGCAATCCGGATTGGGGCGTAGCCAAGTGGTAAGGCAGCGGATTTTGATTCCGCCATTCGGAGGTTCGAATCCTCCCGCCCCAGCCAGCCAGTGTAGTCTCCCCGGGCCTTTTCTGATTTTTCGAAGAGTTTGCGACACTCCCGGGCCTTAGCGACCGGTCGGCGCGTCTCCAGCCGGGATAGCGGGCCGCTTTAGCGTTGCTATTAACTCATTCTAGCTGCGAGTCTCCAGGCTCGAAATTTCAATATCCGAATTTGCTTCGCGGAGACTTGGTTCGAATGTGCGGAGACTGGTTCGCATGTCCGTTTTTACGATGACTGATCCGGCATGGCCGCCTCAACTGACAAGCTTTTTTGATGATTTGCTAGCTGATCATCAAAGTCAGATGAAAAGCGGCTTTTGATTCCCCTATTCTCCGGCTTGAAGCCATGCCCATTCACAGCTGTCGAGCATCGTCCGCTTGGCAAGCCGTCTTTCCCAATTACGTTTATCGGCACCGTGACCAAAACGCTGTGCCAGTTGTCGCTTGCGGTTTCAACCCTCACCGGTCAAAACAGAGCTTCACCGCGACTAATTTAACAGGTGCCGCGATGGACGGGGCCGACGATTTACAAGGCGATCCGTTTTTTCGTATCCCGGCCCTCCCGCAATTTATCTACTTAGCATGGTTTGGGGACGGCTGCGCTCGAATATCTTTGTCAACTCAAACCGGGTTTGCTACTCGCACCACCGCACCTTCCCCGGGCCATCGCCGGCAGGTTGCCGTTCATGTCTCGGGTTTCGCCGAAAAGCCGGCGGATCGTCTCCTGAATTGGTGGTGGCAGAGTAGAGCTTACACGTCAGAAGCTTGAGAGAGGTCAGTCAATGATCATCGACGGCTGATAGCTCTTGTTGCCGCGCCGGTCGAAATCATATTCGTAGACAACGCACGGTGCGATCGCCTGATGTTGCTGGCCGAGGTAGAAGACGAGGGCGTTTGGCGCGGCTGCAAAGATGTGCGCTACCGTGTCGACGTCGTTTCCCTTGATTTGCCGCAGGTGGTTCGCGATGGATTCAGCGAGCATGGCTGCGTGTCCTCCGCCGCGAACACCTTGCGATCCGGGACCGGTGGGGAGCGCGAAGGTGATCAGGCGGCCGACCTTTGGCAGAGACGCCGCACAGTAGGCTCGCGAGGCGGGTTCCGCGGACTGCGCTACGCTTATTGCAACCGCGATTTCCGGTCCGTCACCAAGCTTGGCCTCCGTGATCTGAAACACGGGCGCTTTTTTCTCTGAGCCGTCGTCGGCGCGCCATAAGCGCGACCCAACCCGGCCCTTTTGCACCAGCTCGACCGACACGCCGGACTTCACGTCGAGCACGGAGCCTGCGAGAAAAGCGACCGAGGCGTGCGCATCAAGGATCAAGCGCAGCGTCGAGCTAAGCACGACTTTTGTGAGAAGAAACTCTTCGACCCTGGGGCGGATGTCGCGTTGCCAGTCGACGTCATCACGCAAGTAGCGTTGCCGGAATGAATCCGTCATGAGAAGAGTGTGCTCCGGCAACGCGCCCACAATATCCGACGCTGGCCCGAGGAACGAACGAATGGCTACTGGCAGGTAGGGGTCTGCGGCTGCAATGACTTCGGCGAGAAGTGCTTCGTCCTTACAGAGCTGTCTGAACGTCTCGCGCGTGAACGAATTGAGGCCGCGCTTCTTAAGTGCGCGGGCCAGTTCATCGAACCTGAAATCGGAAGTCGTGGATGCCGTTGTGATCACACCAACGGTCCTCGCGCGCAACGTGATGGACTCCTTAAGCTCGTCGAGAGAGCGGTGCCCGTCGAATACGCGAAAGCCAGTCAGAACAGCGCGCAGGACCTCATCGTCCGGCAATTCAAGGTGTTCGCGCCAGAGCTTGCGGACGCCGCCCATCCGGCTCCGATCCGTCGTGCCGTCGAAGAGCTTCTCGACCAGCAGTGATCGATCGGTACCCGATATGAGCTCGGCGAGCGGATCACCGTCCGAGATGCGGTAAGTGGTGATGAAGGAGAAGCACGCTCCGGCGCCGGCCTTCGACCGCGCCTCTTTGAGCCGCTGTAGAATGGAGAATTTTGTTGCTCCGATGAACGCAGGATCGATGAAGTCCGCAAAACCAAAACGGCCGCCATACTCAACGTGCCACTTCACCTGGTGGTAGTCGGCGATGATGCGCTCGGCGCCTGAGCGTACGACTGCAGGATCATAGCGGACGACAACATCATCAAAAGCCTTCGGTCCATCGGCCTCGAAGGTTACTTCAACGATGCACGAGGACCCGTCATCGAGCAGATTGAGGGCGTTCTCCCAGAAGACACGGGCCTGATAATTGTCGCCATGCCATCGCGGTAGGACCGCATCAGCCATGATCGGCCTCCGGACGATCGTGCGTCATCATCAGCCTCATGAAAGAGGAAACTTTGGGCCGAACAGCGCACGCCACGCCTTGAGGGAGTCGCCCTGCCGGTCCTTGCGGGCGAGATCAATTGCAAATGCCGCCTCACGTTCGGTCGCGCGCAAAAGGGTGCGCGCGCGCTCTTTGCGCGCCTTGTCCATGCCATCGCTGATCGGCGGACCGAGGCCCGCCGGGTCCAGCCAGATATCGAAGATGCGGTCGGCGAGCGTGGCGAAGAACGCTTGAATTTCGCGATCAAAGCTACCGCCGAAACCACCGTGAAGGGTGTCGAGGGCCATGACCTCGATCAAAAATGACGGCTTGATCGGCTTCTCGCCGTGTTTGGGGTTGTTATTCCAGTACTTCACCATCCGGACGAGGCCTTTCCACTCGTTGGAATATGCCTGGTGCGCGGCCGTAGCCTTCTCTGCGTGGGTCTTAGGATTCGTCTTGATCCACTTGCCGAGATCGTTGTCCGGAATTTCATAGTCGTCACCGGCCGCGAAGGCCGGCACCGCGTCCACGCTCATGATGCGGTAGTCGGTGTTGTCATCGGCGTCGACGTGCACGCCGAAATCGATGTTGACTGAACGGCCTTGCTTCTTCGTGGCCTTGTCCCCGTATTTGTCCTTAAGCGCGTTGTAGAAGTCGGTAAGAACGACCGACGGCGCTTTGGACCGGTAGTCGTGCTTCTTCGGGCTCAGCACGAATAAGATATCAACGTCCTTCAGCGGCTTGGTTTTCGTCCAGCGCGCGTAAGAGCCGGTGAGAAAATCGTTATCGATAGAGAACTTGGTGTCGAGATACTCGCGCACTTCCGTCTCGCGCGACCGGGCGTTGTCCTCTTCCCGCTGATTCAGCTCAAGCTTACTTTTAAACTTACGGAACGCCTCGTTGGTCGTGAGCATCAGGCCCTCCTCAGGTACGACGTGCTGCCGCTGAGGCCGCTGTGCTCGACGGTCGTGCCAACGCTCTGGCGAACCATACCTTCGGTCGAGCGCGCCGCCGCCCTGCTCCAGCCCGCGATGTCGTGCCGGCCTGGTTTGTTTTTGAGGCGCAGGTCGTACTTCGCATCGCTCGGCGCAAGCCCGGCTTTGCGGACCGCGTATTTGAGGGCCTCGGTGTCGGTCCAGAAGCTGCCGTCACCGCCGGTCCAGCTGTAGGAGATTTCGACACTCCACTGAAACAGAAGCTGGCCGTCCTTGGGATTATAGATGTCGAGCATCACGCACTCGAGATCGCTCGACTGAAGCCAGCCGTTGACCCCGCGCATGTTCAATTCCCAATCTTCGACGAACGCGGCGGGATCGAGCCCGCTGAGTTGGATGATGTCCTTCAGGCTCTTGAGAATGTTTTCGGCCACGTAGGTGACCGAGTGCGTGTAGGAATGTACGGCGACAGAGACGGCGGTCATGGTTCGAGCAATCCCTTGAGGTCGGGCACAAGCGAAACCTGTCCTGCCGTTGTTGCCGGCTCATCTTGGTCAGCGGCGACGGTAGCGGTAAGTTCGCGTGCGGTGATCCGCGTGGTGTGTTTCTTGAGCGCGCGCTGCACCCAGTCGAGCTCGTCGGCATCGCACGGTAGCGAGACAGCCCAATCGCCCTTCAATGCGTCGTAACCGAGCGCGGCTTCGTTTGCGTCCGAACCATCGACGGCATCGTCATCGAAGATGCAGTAAACGCGTGTGCGCGGCCCATCGCACGTAGCGACGATCGGGTGATCTTTCGGCGAGCGGTCCGAGATGACGCCGGCCGCGATGCCGACGACGTCCAGCAACTCCTTGCGCGCCGGATGCGCAGCCGTAGGGGCCAACAAGTCTACCACTGCATTCCAGGTTTTGACGGCGTCGCGCGCAGGAGTGCTCACGACCGTGCGGCGAGAGACGGTGCTCATTGCTCATTGCTCCACAGCCGCTCGGCCAGCCTTTGCGGCTGTGGCCGCCGCAAGAATTTGCGCGAGCGTCACGGTGCCAGGCGCCAGGGCGATCTGAAGGTTCGTCGCGATCGCGCTCGCCACCACCTTGCGGATCGTTCTGCCATCCAAGCCGACGCAGGCTCCGACGCACTCCGAGAAACCAGGCCCGTTCACCAGCTTGCCGATCTCGGGGTACACGCCGCCGAGGCCGGTTAGGCAATCCTTGAGGATATCGGAGCATGCTTCTTTGTTCGGAAGCGGAATTTCAAGAATGAGATCGGCTCGAGACGTAAACGCGCTGTCCACGGCGCGAGGAAAGTTGCTTGTCGCCACGAACAGGAGGTTCGAATACTTCTCGGCGAGCGCATCCAACTGAACAAGAACCGCGTCGGTGGCGCGGTGTACATCGACGGGATTCGCGTCCATGCTTAACTTGGTACGGTCCGCGGCGAGCGTTTCGACTTCGTCCAACAGAACGATGACCGGGCCGCTTGCCGCGGCTACCGCGATGGCTTGCCCGAACAGTTCAGTCACGGCTCGCTGGCTCTTGCCGAGCGAGGAGCTCGCGAGCTGGTGCGGCTCGATCTCCAACAGCCGGAACTTGTCGTTCGGAAATGCCTTAGCGACACGATGGGCGAGGCCGCGCGCGAGCGAGGTCTTGCCCGTTCCAGGCGGCCCCACGAGGAGAATGACGCCATGCAGCGGCAGCACGGTGCGGCTGACCTTGCTACGCATCGAAAAGTTCAACACCGCCTGGGCCAACAGCTTTTCCTTAAGCGCAGCGTCGTGCTTGATCGACGTCCAGAGCGCGCCGAGTTGATCATCGGGAAGGGGACGAACGCGCTGCACGCCTTTCGGCAGTTCAATCTCGTCTGCGAGAACCTTAAGTTGGGCCGTCACATTTACCTCCGGTTGCGTTGTTGAGCCATCACACGCGACAAGCCCTTGTTCACCGTGGTTGCCGGCGAGGTGCGGATCCGTCCATGGCTGGTAAGTCCTCGCTGGGAGCATTTTCGGTATTCATCCCTTTGTTCTCCTAGAAGATTTCGCATTGGGCGGCTTCCGGCGCTTCCCGCGGCCGGGTTTCACCGCCATCATTCCCCTATGCGCATTCCGATCGCCGATTCGGACATTCCCGGGGCGATGTCCGGGTTGGCCAGGACCGCGCGCATAGGGGGATAGAAGGAGCGTCTTCTTGTCCGTGGCCGACCCATCCGAGCCAGTCAGGACGCGGGCCGAAATCGCCGCCGCGATACGGGCGCTTTCGCCCGCGCAATGGGCGCGTCTTAGAGCCATTGCGGGGCATTACCATCGTCTTGGCTGTCCGATGGAGGCCAAGGACCTGCTTCAGGAGGGCTTTCGCCGAGCTCTCGACGAGCGGAATTGCCCGGTCAGCGTCGATATCGTGCGCTTTCTCGACCTGGCGATGCGCAGCATCAGGGACGGCGAGCTGAAACGGGCAAAGCGGCGTCCGGTTCTGGTTTCCCCTCCGCCCCCCGGAGGGCAGCCGACCCAGGCGCCGGATGCGATCGACCCGGCGCCCAACGCCGAGGAGAGGCTCGCGGCGGCCGACGAAGACGGCGCCCGCGAGCGTAAGCGCCAGGAGATCATCGGGCTTTTCGCCGACGATCTTGCCGCGCAAGTCATTGTAGAAGGCATGTTGGAAGGGACGAGGGGCGAAGACCTTCGCGCACTCACCGACCTCGATCCAACAGCGTATCAGAGCAAGCGCCGCCTGATCCGCCGCCGGATTGAAAAAGCAATTCAGGGAATGAAAAAATGACCATCAATTCAAATGACGCGCGGGTTGCGCTGAGAAGGCTTGCGGACGCGCTCGCTGAGGACGTGCTGAGCGCGCCGGATAGCGAAATCCTGGAGGAAACCGCCGAACTCCATGGCGACCCGGAGAAGCTCGCCGCCGATATGCTGAAGCTTTTTGAACAGACAGCAAGCGAACAAGGCAAGGAACGGCTCGCGGCGGCACGGGAAGCTGTCGCGGCCGACCGCCGCCGACCGGCCACCGTCGTTCGGCTTCCTCCCGCGGACGCACGCCGGCGTTTGCAGCAGCTGATCGAGGCCGATCCAGAAACCACACGCAAACTGACCGCCGCGGCGCGGAAAGGCGATCGTCTTTCCGACGACGACGTGCAATCGATGCTGGAAGACTTTGAAGAGCTTGGAGTCACGCTGCCAACGGATTCTGAGGACCCTGAAAAGTGACGGTTCTGAACGCCACGCAAGACGTGCTTAAAGAGCTGGGCGTCACCGAACCGTCGGAAATCGACGTCGACGCCATCGCCTGGTCGCTTGGGGTACGTGTGAAATATCGGCCGCTCGACGGCTGCGAAGCGCGTATCACCGGCAACGGCGATAAGGCCATAATCACCGTCAACAGCCGGAGTTCGCGGCGGCGGAAAAGATTTTCGGTGGCCCATGAACTCGGTCACTGGAAATACGACCGCGGCAGGATTTTCTGTCTGCCGTTCTGACGAGATCGGGCGCGCCGGCCAGAATTACCCGGCGCCGGAGCGTGTCGCCAACTCTTACGCGGCCCAGCTTCTGATGCCCGCTTACATCTTTGATCCGATTGCGCGCAGCCATCCGAAGGCCACCTTTCAGATGGTCACTGCAATCGCCGACCTGTTCGATACAAGCATCACCGCGACGGCGATCAAACTCGTGGAAGGCCGGCATTTTCCGGCGGTTCTGGTCTGCCATGGCTCCAAGGGGCGCAAATGGTTCACCCGCTCGCCCGATGTCCCGGACCGCTGGTTTCCGCAGGATACGCTCGATGCTCAGAGTTTTGCGTTCGGCGTGTTGTTTGGAAAGCAGCCGAACGATGCGATGCCACGGAAAATCCCGGCGGATGCCTGGTTCGACCGCTCGGAAGCCCAACGATACGATGTACATGAGCAGACAATCCGCACCGGCGAAGACGAGATACTGACGCTTGTGCTCATTCGCGATCCTAAAATGCTGGAAGAGTGGAATACGAGCCGCGCGTCTTACGCGCGCCGAAGGTAATTGAACCCACTACGTTTCGCCGGAGCGGACATGGCAAAGAATTTCACCCAAAGCCAGCTGGAAGCTATTGCCGGCGCGATGGGAGACACATCCGCAACACGCTCGAACTGATCGAGACGCAAATTCGCTTTCAGTGCGTTCGCTTTTTTGGTTGTTACAATGCAATCCTCATTCATGCGCTGAAAGATACGGGCAATAAGGGATCTCGTTGAAAGCATCCCGTCAATTCCGGTCTACTTGGAGGTCGGCGCTTCCGACAGGACAATGATAAGCTTTATCGCTTTGGGATTATCACGCGTCACCGTTCAATCTTCGCGACGTTGAACTTGAAAGGCAGGTCGGGCAATGCTGGCGGCCGCACTGGCTGAGCAGAACGCCCTCACAAAGCGTGGTGGTGAGGGACTACCGCAGGGTTTGGTGAGGCTGATTGCGAAGCACCTCAAGTTACCTGAAGGGCCGTGATCGGCATCCCGGGCGTGCGGGATTCGGGTTTAGTGCGTTTCAGCGAATAAAGCCCGGCCGGCAATGCCGGACGCGCCTGATTTCTCTAGTGGAAGTCGCCCATTCTGTGAGAGGAGCTAATTCACCCGAATTCAACCGTCGATGTTCGGTTAGCCAGTTCTTTCCGAGCGTGGCTCATTTTCTATTGGCCGCGGACTTTAAAACAGTCATGCTGCATAACTTCAGATTATGACCGCGGCTGCTTCCACGAATATGCAACCTTTTTAGCCAGCTCAGTGACCCCGATCGGCGGCGCGTTGCCGTCGACAATGTCGGAGATCGTGTCCGGTGAAACGAATGCGAGTGGCGTCAGAAGTCGAATGTGTCGTTCGACTTTGCCTTCGCGCTTGGCGATATCGGCAAGTGAATTGACATGACCTTCCGTCAGGTCGGCAATCCAGGCGCGCGCCTTCGCAATTGCCATGAGGAGGGCGTCCCCGTTGCGAACGTCCGTCGGATGGTTGGCCGACGGTGCGCCGATAACTCCCTTGGCCAGCGCTGTTTTGACTGGTACCCACGGAATGTTGATGACGGGAGCAGTCTTTGATAACTCGGTATCGCGAACGAGATGTATCTGAATTGCACCGGCACCGACGATAATCTGCTCAACAAGGCCCTCGACTAATTCTCTGTCTGAAAGGCGTGAGTGATCGTTCCTGCCGCTGATGTCGACGTGATCGCGGAGGGCCTTGATTACGGCGATCTCAGCATCATGCGCGGATACGCGTGTGACGACCCCACTAGATTCGTTTGCTCGCTTCTGCAGCGCAGCATGCGAAACGTAATACCTGTATCGGGCGCCTTGCTTATTGGTGTGGGTTGGCGTCATTCGGTTGCCGCGATCATCGAAGATCCGGCCGGCCAAGAGTGATGGTGAGGCTTTCAGTTTCAGCTCCCGGGCACCGGCGCTAGCAGTAAGCTTGGCCTGTACGGCGTCGAATAGATTTCGATCAAGAATAGGCTCGTGCTCACCGGCATGGACGGCGCCGCGATAGACGATTTCACCGATGTAGAAGCGATTACGGAGTAGGTGGGCGAGGGCGCCAATGCCGAAGCGGATGCCGCCACGGGTTTTGCCGGTCGAAAGGGTTTGGCGACGCGTGCGAACATCCTTGCGGTCCAGGTCCTCGGCCAGATCACGAACCGATCCAAGCTCGAGATAGCGCTGGAAAATGGACCGTACCGTTTCCGCATCCTTGGGCACGATAATCAACTTCTTGTTGACGCTGACGTAGCCTAGAGGAATGGAGCCGCCGACCCAGATGCCCTTGGCTTTGGAAGCCGCGACCTTGTCGCGAACCCGTTCGCCGATGACCTCACGCTCGAACTGGGCGAATGACAGCAGCACGTTGAGTGTCAGACGCCCCATGCTGCTCGTCGTATTGAAATGCTGGGTGACAGAGACGAACGAGGTTGAGTACTGGTCGAACAGCTCGACAAGCTTGGCAAAATCGGACAGCGACCGGGTGAGCCGGTCGACCTTGTAGACCACAATGACGTCGACCTTGTTGGCGCGGACTTCGGCGAGCAGTTTTTGCACGGCAGGGCGCTCTAGCGAGGCTCCGGAAAATGCCCCATCGTCATAATGGGTGGGGATTAGCCGCCAGCCCTCATGCGCCTGACTTTTTATGTAGGCCTCGCAGGCCTCGCGTTGGGCATCAAGCGAATTGAACTCAAGATCGAGATTATGATCGGTCGATTTTCGGGTGTAGATCGCGCAGCGCAGCAGTTTTTTGGCAGGCTTATCCATGGCCGGCAACTCGTGCCGACGTCATGCTGGCCTGGACAGACGAACGATTGCGCCTCGTCGGCTTCGTATTTTGGGGCCTAGAGTCATTAGCGGCCTCAATGGGCTGTGGCCTGTCAGGAACACGAAGTCCAAAAAAGCGCGGGCCATTCCATTTTGTGCCGGTGATGGTCTGCGCAATGACCGAGAGGCTCGAATAGGTCGTCTCCTGCCATGAGAACCCATCTTGCATGACAGTGACGGTATGCCGCTCACCATTATATTCACGCACCAATACGGTGCCGGACTTCAGCCGGCGGTTCAGCTCATTCGGTTTCTCACCACGGGCGAGCCGATCGAGAAGCTTGATCGTCTCCCGATCGAGGCCGCCGAAAGTCTCCTCCTGGATCCGGTAAGCGATCATCCGGCCGAGGATGTCCTTGGTCAGACCCTTAGGCGGGACGGCGCCGAACATCATGCGCCAACGTTTGCGAAGCGCGTCGATGCCGAGTGACCGAATTTGGTCGACCTCGGCCTCGATCGCAGCGGGATCAAGCTTCCGCTGATCCATTGCTAGGCTGCCCTGCGCTCGGCGGCCTTGGTGTCGGCGTTAGACTTCGACGACTTTACCGGCACAATGCGGTAAGTGCGTTCGCCGTCAGTCTTTTTGGAATCGAGCCTAAGGCCGAGCTTTTTGCGCACTACGCCGGCGAAGAAGCCCCGCACTGAATGCTGTTGCCAGCCGGTCGTCTTCATGATCGCGGCGATGGTTACTCCTTCTGATCGGTGCAGCAGGGCGAGAACCTTTTCCTGCTTGGTCCCGGCGCCGGATTTCGGTTCAACCGCTTTCTTAGCTTCAACCTTTTTCTGAGCGGAAGCCTGGCGCGGTAGAGCTTTGCCACGGAGCGGTGATTTCTGTTTGGGATTTCGGGTTTTCGTGCCCATTTCGGACTCCTGTTTCGAGTTGTGACGGCACGCGGCACCGTCACCACCGAAGCCCCGCTCCGGCCGTACGGCCGAGGGGGCAGGGGGGCCTGGCAAGCCCGATGGCGCTTAGCAGGGGCGCGCCGACAGTGACGCTCTGGCGGCATGCGAAGTCCAGTCATTTGTCGCGAAGGGATCGGCAATGTGCCCGCCCGGTCCTGCAGGGCAAAAAGTCGCATCACCGGACATCTGGCGGTGGGGCTCCACACGGCCTGCCTGCCGGACGCGACCGTGCAGTCAGATATACCGTAATGGACGTTACGCATTGTATCCTGGCTTTTCAGGATTTCCGGTCGTGTCTGGTCAGATAGGCGAATTGTGGGAGCCGGTTCGGAGGAGAAACCCGCCAATAACCACTTGTTTCCAGTGACTTACCCTAGGCCGACCCAACTGCTAAGAAACCCTTTGCCTACCTAATGGTGTATGGGCGAAGATTGCAGGCCGGGGATGTGTATGGCCGGGCTGGGGGATTGCAGTGCCTGCTCTGGCGCGTGATGAGCAAACTAGGCTCGAGAGAATATTTCGTGACTTGAGAGAGCGTCTACTCGATCTCTCGGCCCGAAATCCGATGCTCAGCTACAAGCATCGAGCCAGCTCCAAAAGGCAGCTTCAAATCGTCAACGCGAATCCGAACGAGGTCTATCGTCGTCTCGTCATGGATGACGACGCACTTGAACTTCTACCACTGCCGGATCTTCCGAATATTCCTGTGGATGAGAAAACATCGGAGTTTAGGGCAGCTCTGTCACGGGCCAAGACACTCGATATTGAATACTTAACGGAGATTCAGGCGTTAGAAAATACAGGACGGGACGATGAATTTGCGCTTGCTGCGGCTGATGCTCGGCTGAGAGAGCGCGTGCGTGCGTCGTTAGGGCTTCCACAGCGTCCGACGGAAAAAACGGTCAATCCTGCAGACCATGCGCGCGAGCACGACATCGATCCGAGCTACGAGCTCGATTTCAAAACGTCCAAATCTACCGGCCGGCACCTGCAAACTTTGAAATGGCGAACGGTCCTGGAAGCCATAGTCGAAAAGATTGGAGACGAAGCTCGATTGTCCGAACAAGAAATGGGCCTCTCAACGCTTTTCATAGCTTTCGGTTTTCTTGAATGGACGGAATCAAACGATAGCGAAAAGAAGCATTACGCGCCGCTACTTTTGTTACCTGTATCGATTACTCGCAAAAAGGGGGGCGGACGAGGAAGAACGACGTACAGCATTACGGCTACGGAGGATGAGGCCGACAGCAACCTGAGCCTGCAAAAGAAGCTCGAGCGGGATTTTGGCTTCACCCTCCCTCATCCCAAAAAAGATCCAGAGGAGGACGTTTCCGTCGAGGACTACTTTAATAAGCTGTCGCGCGCCATCAAGGCCTTCCCCTCTTGGAAGGTGCATCGCTGGATAACTCTGGGACATTTCAGGTTCGGCCGTCTGGCGATGTATGCCGACTTGGATGCCGAGAACTGGCCCGTCCCGCCCGTTCTGCATGACTTGGTCGGCCCGGTCGTTTCAGGTACAGAAATTTCTGGCGATGGCGCGAGCGCTGCGCTCACGCCGCCGGAAGACTATGTCATCGATGATCCCGAAATTGAACGCATTGCGCCAATATTGATTCACGACGCCGACGCCTCGCAGCACAGTGTTCTGGTTGACGTAATGAAAGGAAAAAATCTTGTAGTCCAGGGACCGCCCGGGACCGGAAAATCCCAAACGATTACGAACATCATTGCGAACGCACTAACGCAAGGTAAAACAGTTCTTTTCCTTGCCGAGAAGCAGGCTGCGCTTACAGTGGTAAAACGGCGCTTAGATCGAGCGGCGTTGGGCGAGTTCTGTCTCGAGTTGCATTCAGGAAAATCATCACCGAAGCAGGTCGTCGAAAGCCTA
The DNA here is from genome assembly GCA_963791925.1 of uncultured Alphaproteobacteria bacterium. GTDB lineage: Bacteria > Pseudomonadota > Alphaproteobacteria > Rhizobiales > Xanthobacteraceae > BOG-931. The sequence goes on from CAWBUA010000002.1 coordinate 717,578, forward strand.
AAGGAAAGGCACGCGTTAGGATATGCGGGGCCAGCGCGCGGACCATTATCGCCGAGCGCGGATGTAACATGGGAGGAAAGTCGCAGAGAAATCGCGAAATATCTCGATTCGCTGCACTCCCCGCAAAGCGACGGAGAGACCGCTTACTCCCTTATTTGGCGCACCCTGCGAAATCAAAGCAGGACCGGCAACGCGCTTGATGATTTTCGGTCGGTCACACTACCGCAACACCTCCTCGAAAACCCTGTCGAACTCGAAAGGTTGAAGGGCGATCTCGCGATCTATGCAGACCTGCTCGACAGTTATCGGTCCGATTTCGGTTCGCCAGCAAACTCTGCTTGGTCCAGACTCGAAATAGGAAAACACGCGGGCTCGCATGTTGTAGCTGGACTATTTGAACAGCTCGCCAAACTTGGTCCGGCAGCGAAAGCGCTCGAGACTGAGGTCGCAAGTGCGTCATCTGAGGGATGCGCGACGCTCAGCGAACTTCGGGCCCTCGCAGCATTGGACGACGTGCTGCCGAAAAATCCACCACCCACCGCATTGATCCAAAGTGTGGCAGTAGTCCCGGCGGACCAGATTGAGGCGTTGATAGCACTTAAACGCACCGTCATTGCTTGCGCTGAGCAGGTCAAGAGGAATCCCGGCTTTACCGAGCTGGGTGACGGTGCGGTGGTCGCTGTTAAGAATGCAATAGATCTAGCAAAACAGACCGAAAAAACGGGCTCCTCGCCTGTCGGAATTCTGGAGTGGGCCAAGCTTGAATGCAAAGTGTGCGACTCAACCCGACGCGTACTGGAAACATTTCAGCCAATACTCGAACTCATCGGTATGTCTGAGGACTCGCCGGCTAAATGCCTTCGAGCGGTCTATGTAGTGGTACTTCTATCCACGAAATTGAATAAGCGCATCGGTCGCTGGATCGGCTGGGTTCCCGCGCAGGGCCGAGCGCGTTTTGAGGAGGTACTTCAAACTTGGCGCGCGTTGACGAAGGCTGAAAAGGATTGGCGCACGAAGTATAAAGCTTATCAACAACCACAATGGCCAATGGCGGAAGCATTGCTGGAGGTGGCGACCGTCCTACGAAAATCATCTGTCTCGAAGTTGCTGGGAAAGCTTACCGGCGACGGAAAGCTGATTTCCGCAATGGCATATAAACTAGGTTACCCCGAGGGTATTTTTCCAGAAGCCGTCGACCTCGAAGCCCTGGCAGCTCATCAACAAGATAGCTTGATCTTCCTCAGTGACGTGAGGAATCTGACTGTGGTGGGTCGGGACTGGAACGGTTTTGCTACGCCCTTCGAGGAGATGTCGGAGGCTCTCACGCTTTCGACGAGGGCTAGGACGGTAATCAAGGAGCAGCCGTACGGCGCCGAAGTCGAACAAAAAGCATTCTCATTGCCGAACGACGATCTGATGTCCCTGGCCACAAAATTCAACACAGCTCAAGAGCAATTCACAAATCTTTCTAAGGCTGGCCACGCTTTGTTAAACACCACCCCTATTAAATTGCTTATCGCCGACCTGCAGTCTCGTTCGGATATCGCCCTTAAGCTGATATCGGCATTCTCAATTGATGCTCTCAAAGAGTTGCAGCTCAGCGTCGAAGTCCTAGACGGGGCGCTGACAGCCGAACTTGCTGGGCGCGCCGCGATGGCCAGTTTCGCTGCCGCACCACTCTCAGAGTCGCATGAGCAATTAGTGTCGAATGCTCAAGCAATAGCCGCCACTGAGTCTGCGCTGGCGTGGGTGGCTCTTGCTCGGAAGCGCGTGCATAGCGAGGATATTCTTGCGAAATGTCTGTCTGAGGACGCGCAGAAAATGCGTGCGCGCATCGGCGATCTGCGCTTAGAACTCGATAGATGTTATGATTCGGTACAGAAGATTATTGAAAGGATTTCGGCTGAGCAGGGGATCCGTGGGTTTGATTTGGAGGGTTCTTCGCCACTCTCTGTTGTGGTGGATGAGCTACTCAAGCACCGCGATGAACTGACTGAGGCGTTTGCGTTACGGGACCAGCGTTCTCGAACTCGTCAGCAGCGGGTTGGGACCCCTGGTCGATATCTTTGATGGCAGTGAGCATCCGGCTGGCCTACTTACGGACATCCTCGAGACGCTGCTTGCCAAGACAAGAGCCGAACGTTTACGCCGTACTGACCCCACTCTGTCGAAGGCATCGGGAGCCAGGCTTAATGCCAGCCGCTCTCAGTTTGCGGAGCGAGATCGGAAAAAGATCGTTGGTGATAGGAAGATCGTCCAAAGGGCGCTACTGCCGCGCAAGCCGCCTAACGGTGTTCGGTACGGGCCCCGCAGCAGTTGGACGGAGATGGAACTGTTATTGAATGAATTCGGAAAGGAACGCCGTTTTGTTCCAGTGCGGGCCTTAATGACGAGGGCGACCGAGGCGGTCCAAACACTAAAGCCATGCTTTATGATGTCTCCCCTGTCGTTGGCTAAATTCTTACCCGCCGAAAAAGTGAAATTCGATTTGGTGGTGATAGACGAGGCGTCTCAAATGCGACCAGAGGATGCGCTTGGCGGGTTATTGCGAGCGGAGCAAGTGGTCGTTGTCGGTGATCAAAAACAGCTACCTCCCACTGATTTTTTCACTCGAAGCGACCAAAGGACATCTACCTCGGATGATGAGGATTTCGATGAGGTCGATGATGAGTCGATCCTTGAAGTATGCCAAAAAACGTTTCGCCAGGTTCGTACTCTTAAGTGGCATTACCGGAGTCGCTGCGAGAGTCTAATCGCGTTTTCAAACAAAGAATTCTATCGTAACGCGCTCATTACATTTCCATCCGCGCGACCGCAGTCGTTCTCGGTCGACTACATCAAGGTAGATGGAACTTACGAAGCACGTCGTAATCCAATGGAGGCGCTGAAAGTTGCCGAAGAAGCAATTATTTTCATGCAGAAGTGGGCGGGCGAACCCGTCGGTTCAATTCCCTCGCTCGGAATTGTTGCAATAAATGTTGAGCAACGTGATCTGATACTCGAAGAGGTCCGTCGTCTATCTGCTGACGATATTCTCGTAGAGGCCTATCTTGAAAAAGTCTTAGAGAAAGGTGAAGAGTTCTTCGTTAAGAACCTTGAGAATGTTCAAGGCGACGAGCGCGACTACATATTCCTGTCCCTGACGTACGGGCCTAAGGCTGGTCAGCAGCGTGTGCTTCAGCGTTTCGGGCCCATTAATGGAAAGCAAGGCCATAGGCGCCTCAATGTGCTCTTCACTCGGGCCCGGCAGAGAATAGGAGTTTTCGCTTCGATGCTGCCGTCGGACGTGCAGCCAGCTGAGACCAGCGCTGAGGGAGTTTGGATTCTCCAACGCTACCTCGCGTATGCTCAAGAGAGGGGAAAGGCGCGCGCCGACGCCAATGTCGCCGACCCAGATAGCGACTTCGAAATTGAGGTTGCGGAGCGCCTCCGCGCGCGTGGCTATTCAATTGAACCGCAGGTGGGAGTGTCTGGCTTCAAGATTGATCTGGGAGTCCGGCATCCTGAGGACGCTTCTCGCTTTATCGTTGGTATCGAATGCGACGGCGCCAAATATCATTCAAGTAAGAGCGCGCGAGACCGAGACAGGTTGCGGCAAGAGGTCCTAAGCGACTTGGGATGGGAATTAATTCGAGTGTGGTCCACCGATTGGTTCGACAATCCTGATTTCCAAACTGAGCGGCTAATCAAGGAAATCGCGAAATACAAGGACCGACCGACACCACCCTACCGAGACTACATTATAGGACAATCCAGATATTCCTGAGCGCAGCAATTGAAGCGCTATCGGTGCTAGGTTTTTAACGAGCTTAATCTGCAGTTACGGAGGCTGCTCTGTCCGATGCCCTTCAGGGGTGCTTTTCGTTTTTTGCAGCGCGCATTCCCTCCGCCGCGGTATCGCCTTCGCACATGTAGGCGCCGTTCTTTGTCTCTCCATAATATCTGGTTCCGCTGAAGTGGTAGACTTTGGATTTCAAATTGACCCAGACAACGGTGTCCGAGGGGCACCGGGCCTTCGCTTGCGCTTCACTTGAAAATTGGTTCGCTCCAACGGGATGGCCCGGAGTCGTGGCGGAGGCCGGTGCGGCGGTCGAGGTTGGCGCAGGGCCAGGCGCGATCGGAGGAGCAGCTGCCGTTGGTGCTGGAGCAGGAGCCGCTGTAGGAGAGGTGGGCGCAGGCGGTGGAGCCGCCGTGGTTTGCGCGGGTGCCGTGCCACCGCGGCATTGGTCGACGTATGCCTTTTCAGTTACCCCTTTGGCTTGATTGGCAGCTTTGTTGGCTCGCCACTCATCCCGACAAGCTTTGGCAGTTTTTTGTCCGGTAGCTGTTTCCGGGGCAGCCGCTGTAGGAACCGGGGCGGGGGCCGACGGTGCCACAGTGGCCTGAGCGGGTGCAGCGCCGCCGCGACATTGGTCGACATACGCCTTTTCAGTTACTCCATTGGCCTGATTGGCGGCCTTGTTGGCCTTCCACTCATCTCGACATGCCTTGGCGGTCCTTTGCCCTGCAGCGGTTTGAGGGGCGGCTGCGGGGGCGGCCGGGGCGGCTGACGGTGGAGCCGCGGTGGTTTGCGCGGGTGCAGTGCCGCCACGGCATTGGTCGACATACGCCTTTTCGGTCACCCCGTTGGCCTGATTGGCGGCCTTGTTGGCCTTCCACTCTTCCCGACACGCCTTGGCGGTCTTTTGTTGTGCCATGGTGTGCGAAGACAACATCGCAAGTCCCAAAAGTGCCGAACATATGATAACTGCGATTTGCCGTCTCATTTTGTCGTCTCCTTGAGCATTCGGAAGAGTTCGCTTTGAGCACGTTAGAACACTAAGCTTCAGTCGGATGCTAGCAATCTGCAGACGTGTTCGGAAGCCTTCAGGCACTTCACATCTCCCCAGCTTGGCCCAGTGACCATTTTTCAGATATTCCGATCATATGCCGAGTGTCGGCTTAGAGAGCGTGGGATCGGATTCGATCAATAGACCTGGGACGATGCGCGAACGCTCAATCACCCGAACAGGAGCTAACTCCGAATTATGGACAGGGCGCGCCGAGACTACCCCCGTCCGAGCTTCGTCCAAATCTCGAGAGAATTATCGACCCCGATGTAGTCGAGAAACTGCGTCGTAGAATCGACCTGGTCGTCATATCGACTTCCGGGGAAACTGGTCAATTCATGGATGTAATCCGCGAGCCACGGCGCGGTACGGGGCAAGAACACGCGGCCATTTTCGAACATCGCGGTTTGCGCATGCAGACGCATGATTTTGTCCGTATTAGGCGGTGGCTTGTATTCGGTGACGCCATCGAGATACTCCGATTTTAGATCTTGGATCAGCTGAGTGCCGGACGCCTTGTCCTCAATCAAAATCGTTCTGGCGTCATATTTCTTCGTCAATTCTATGGCCTTCCGCTTGAGATCGGGATAATTCAGTTTCAGTCGGACGACATCGAGAAGATAATAATGCTTGTAGTCGACACCCCATACGGTGAAGACGCTATAGTCGCTGAGTTCCGTCGCCTTGTTGGCGCTGTCCAAACTCAGAACAATTCGACTAAATCTTGCCGGCTCATCGCCTGGCTCATAGAATCTGAGCCATTCGGTTTTCACCATGGCGCCGCCGGGCGGTGACGGATTTTGCTGATATTGACTTAGAAAATTGTATTCACCGATGCTCCGGCGGATATTGGCGTAAATCGCCAACAACTCGCGTTCGGGATGGAGGGCATCACCTATCTTGCGTTCGAACAGGCGGGTGCCGAAACTATTCACTATTACGTGGGTCTGGTCTTCCTCGGCGATCGCGGGAAAAGACAGTACCTCCCAGTCCTCCTGTTCGAGTACGTGACCGACCAGATCGTCCTGGTGCAGGCGCTGCATAATGATAATGATGCAGCCTTTGGTCTTGTCGTTGAGCCGGCTCAACAGCGAATTGTCGTACCAGTCGTTGACCGTTTTACGTCGTGTTTCCGAAAGTGCCTCGTCAGGCTTAAGTGGATCATCAATAATGATCAGATCGGCGCCTCGTCCGGTGAGGACACCGCCGACCGATGTTGACATGCGCGCGCTCTGTTCCGTCGTCATGAAATCCGCCACAGCCTGCCTGTCGGCGACGCGTGTGGAAAATATCGGCTGATACCAGCCAGCCTGCATGATTGTGCGGGAGTCGCGTGCAAATTTGTCTGCTAGATCTTGCCCATAACTTGCGCAAATGAGTTGTCCGGTTGGATTATGGCCGAGGTACCAGGCAGGAAATGCAATACTGGCGCAGTGTGATTTGAGACCGCGCGGCGGTTGATTGATGATCAGACGTTTGATCTTGCCGTGAAGGCATGCCTCAAGCTTGCTTGCGATCATTTCGATGTGCGGCCCGGGTAGAAATTGAGTCTGGGGGTTAAGTTCATAAAACGCTCGCTCGATGAAGCTCATGAGATCATTTCGCATGACGAATTTATACTCGGCAGGGGATAGCATCATGACGTGGCTCCTCTTTCCGGCTGTGAAGCTCTTATATTGGGGCTGTCAGCGTTGGACTCTGGCGCGGAGTCAGGCGTCGTTATCTCAGCTTCACGGATTCGCTTGACGATGTTCGCCATGACAAGCTTATCTTCCGGCCGACAAAGGACGTCCGGCCCGTGACCAGCGGCAATCCCGACCTCGTATTGGCGCGCTTCGCTTAAAAGAACCGGAATGGCCTTTGGATCACCATTGGCAGCCTTATTGACCAGCTGTTTGGCGACGGCCTTTCGCTTCGTGATCTTTTTGCGCTTGCCATTTTCCGTGATTGGGACACATGCATTCAACTCTTCCTGAATTTCGGTCGCAAAATTCCGCACGTTTTTGCCGCGGCCCTTAGGATTGCCGGACTTGCCCTTGGCAAACTGTGTATGTTTGGGTGGCTTGCCGTATCCCACCTCGAACGGCCCATCGGAATTGTCCTGATCAGTCATGGTGGGCCTCCGCCTTGCTGACGAGATCGCTAAAAGGCTGGCCTGTGACGGCGTGGATGGCGCTGTCGCCGGTATAGGCCTGCCAGCGGCGAATAATGGTGTCGACGTAGAGCGGATCGATCTCCATGCCGTAGCAACGACGACCAACACGCTCTGCTGCGATCAGCGTCGTGCCGCTACCCAAAAAGGGGTCGAGCACGACGTCACCGCGAGCAGAACAATCCAGGATAGCGTCCGCCACCATGGCAACGGGCTTTATAGTGGGATGCAAGGCGGCCAAATAGCCTTCATCTGATTGGCGGCTAAAGGTATTGGCGCACGGGTAATGCCAGACATTTGTCCGGTTGCGTCCGAATTGCCCCAGCTGAACGTTGTTGCGATGGGAAGCCGAGCCGTGTTTGAACACAAACACCAGCTCGTGCTGACTGCGATAGAGCGAACCCAGGCCGCCGTTGTCCTTGACCCAAATGCAAACATTTTTGAGTTCGGTGTATGCAAGTCGACCTGCTTCCAGAAGTTCGCCGACGTGACGCCAATCCATGCATACGAAGTGGATAGAACCGTCCACACTGTACTTAGCCATTAATGCGCAGCAGCGTGTCAGGAATGACGTAAATTCCACGACGTCCAGTTCGCCTGCCGCCATGGGGAACTCGCGGTGCCGGATGCGACCGTGGCCGGAGGCGTGACCATGAATCCGGACGTTCCATGGCGGGTCCGTGAAAGCAATATTCGCCCGCTCCAACTTCATGAGTGTTTGAAACGAACATCCATCCAACGCGTTGCCGCAAAGTAACCGGTGCTGTCCTAACTGCCACTGATCTCCGGGTGCACTTACCGGAGCTTTCTCGGTCGGTCTCGGAAGCTGATCGGCTGGGTCAGGTCTGTCACCGTCAGTTGCGGAGAACGCCTCGATCCGGAGATCGATCTCACCCATGGTGAACCCGGTAGCCTCGATGCTAAAATCGAGTTCAAGCTCCGACAGTTCCTTCAGGGTTTCGGTGAGGAGCCGATCGTCCCAGCTCGACATCTCTGTTAGTCGATTATCGGCGATTCTGAATGCTTTTACCTGCGCATCCGTCAGGTGCTCGAGTCTGATGATTGGCACGACATCCAAACCCCGCAACTGCGCGCCCAGATAACGACCGTGGCCCACAACGATCCTATTCTGGGAGTCGACCAGAATAGGAACCACGAAGCCGAAGACCTCAATGCTTCGGCCGATCTGTTTGATTTGTCTGGGAGTATGGCGTCGGGGATTCTGAGGATCGAGAATTAGTGCACTGAGCGCCAGATACGTGATGATAAGTCTGCCAAACGCGACAATTGCCGCCATTGTTCGCTCCAACTGTGAAGTCCGCGAGACATCCCGCGGATTAGGAGCGAATGAATAGGGTAGGGTGGTCTCGCGAGCCGGCTAGCGAGACCAACCTTCCTTTAGAATTTTCTTTCGAGCTCGGGTCAGGCGATGCTTCAAGTCGGAAATTGCTACCGACTTTGAAATAGCTTTCTTTTCAATGGTCTCGCCTTGCCGCAGAACCATCGTTCCTGGGTATTTGAAGCAGATTGAGGTTTCATCGACCTCCTCAATGATCCCGTCCCCGGCCCGGAGCCGGAGTTCGCTCAGCAGTTGTTTTAAAGAAATTTCTGGGTCTTGCCGGACAACCTCAATGATAATTCTTCGCAGGGGATCCGCCTTTGGAGCTTTTCCACCAGATCGAGCCTGCTGTTGAATGAACCGCCGCTTCGCATTTTCGGCATCCTCGAGGGCTTTTTCAAACGACATTTGGCGAGCGACTGAAATGCCTCGTTTGGCTTCAAAAGCGATAGCCTCAATCGCAGTTTCGAGAATGGCTCGGTCGGCCATGCGCAGGTCCATCAACACTTTTTGACGGTCCCAAAAGGTCTTGTTGTTTTGGCTGAATGCTACCAGTTCAGGGTTCAGTTCGGCCATGATATCCGCTCCGTTCAAGTGATGATTATGCTCGATTCATTGCGGAGAAATCAGGGCAAAAAATTTGCAAAAAACTGTTTGGCGAATGATTGTTACGCTGACCCGGAAATTTAAATTTTATTTGCCGAAACAATTTCCCCAACCAAGCCGTAAACTAGCAAAGCGTTGGGCGGGCAGCGGATTCCGCTTCGCATAATGACGGGTTATGACACCGCGTGTGCCCTCGTACCGTTCTCGGGTGCTCCGGGCACGACCCAAGGTCTCCGTTTCTGATCCCCGGATTTGAACGCCGCAATTTGATCCCGGTAATGATCGGTCAAATCGATGTCGTCCCAACCATTGAGTAACTGATTGCGGCTTATGGGATCGACCGCAAAAAAGTATTTGCGATTGCCGCACGCAATCGATTGCTCTTCGAGATCGATAGTAACAGGTTGATCCGGGTTGCCGGCGGTTACCGCGGCGAGGTCGGCCGTATCCGTCTCGGTCAGGACGGCAGGCAACAGGCCATTTTTGACAGAATTTTGTGCGAAGATGTCGCCAAAAGATGATGCGACCACGCAACGTATACCTGCGTCGTACAATGCGTAAACTGCAGCTTCGCGCGATGAGCCGCCGCCAAAATTGCGTCCTCCGATCAGGATTTTGGCGTCACGCCAGACCGGTCGGTTGAGCGGGAAATCAGATCGCGCAGTGCCGTCGGGGTCGTAACGCAGATCCTGAAACAACACACGGCCAAGGCCGGCAGAACGCGGCCATTTCAGATAACGCGCCGGCAGGATTTGATCCGTATTGATATTGGGCAGTGCCAGCGGGCAGGCCTTCGCGGTTAATCGGACGAACTTCTCCATCGGCGCCTCCTATGCCGCGCGCCCGGCCAACAGCGGCCGGACGTCGGCGAGATGGCCGGTCAGTGCCGCGGCCGCGACCATTGCCGGCGACATCAGGTGTGTGCGGGCGCCGGGTCCCTGCCGGCCGCGGAAATTGCGGTTGGTGGTCGACGCGCAGCGCTCGCCTGATGGAACAAGATCGCCGTTTATTCCGACGCACATAGAGCAGCCCGAATCCGCCCATTCCAACCCGGCGTCGCGGAAAATACGGTCCAGTCCTTCCGCCTCCGCTTGGCGCTTGACCGTTGATGAGCCGGGCGAAACGAGGCCCGGAACCTTGGTTTTCCGGCCTACTAATATGGCGGCGGCCGCGCGCAAATCCTCGATCCGTGCGTTGGTGCATGAGCCGATAAAGACGCGATCTATCGCGATATCAGTCAACTTCTTCCCCGGCGTGATCCCCATATAATCGAGCGCGTCCTGCAGGTATTTGGCCCGCGTGGGGTCGGGCTCGCGCGCCGGATCGGGCACACAGGCATCGATCGGCAAGGCGTCATCCGGAGTTGTACCCCAGGTAACTATCGGCGCTATCTGATCGGCATCAAGCGACACCTCTCGATCGAACGCCGCATCGGGATCCGAGGCAAGTGCAGACCATGCCTCGATCGCCTGATCGAAGGCGGCGCCCTTCGGGACATAAGGTCGGCCTTTGAGATAGGCGAATGTCTTCTGGTCGGGCGCAACCATGCCGCAGCGGCTACCGGCTTCGATCGACATGTTGCAGAGTGTCATACGTCCTTCCATCGACAGTGCGGTGATTGCGCTGCCGGCGTACTCGATCGCGTGGCCTTGCGCACCATCGGCGCCAATTCGTGCGATAATCGATAGCGCGATATCCTTCGCGCCGACCCCAGCGACTGTCTTTCCGGTGACATTAATGCGCATGCGCTTTGGTTTCTTCTGCCAGATGGTTTGCGTCATCAGCACGTGCGCGACCTCCGACGCGCCGATGCCGAAAGCATAGGCGCCTATAGCGCCGTGAGTGGACGTATGGCTGTCGCCGCACACGATCAGAAGCCCGGGCAGCGTCAGCCCCTGCTCAGGACCGACAACGTGCACGATACCCTGGCGCGAATCGCCCAATCCGAATGCCGTGATGCCGGACTCCGCGACATTTGTCTCGAAGTTGCTCACCATCGCCGCTATCTCGGGGTTGACGATTTCTTGGTTCCGTGCGCGCGTCGGCACGTAGTGGTCAGCGACGCCGAAGGTCAAGTCCGGTTCGGCGATTGAACGGCCGCGGCTTTTCATCTGTCTGAAGGCGTGGAATGACCCCTCGTGCACGTAGTGGCGGTCGACCCAGAGCAGCGCAGCACCATCGTCGCGGAGTACGATTTCGTGCTTAGACCACAGCTTGTCGACCAACGTCTTTTGATCGCTCATGTACTACCGTCCTTCGAAATACGGCTTTCTTTTCTCAAAGAAGGCGCGCATTCCTTCTTTCTGATCCCGTGATGAGAAAAGCAATTCGAAAGCCTTGCGTTCCAGCATGAGGCCGGCCTCCAGCGAGCCATCGGCGCTAGCCAGCACGACTTCTTTGATCTGTTTGATCGCCAGCGGCGGCAAGCCGGAAATCTGCACCGCCATCTTCAGTGCGGTGTCCAGAACATCCTGGTCAGCGACGACGTCGGTGACAAAACCCATTTCCAGCGCTTCTCGCGCTTTTACCGGTTGGCCGGTGAGCAGCATTTTCATGGCTCGATACTTGCCGATCGCGCGCATTAAACGCTGCGTAGCGCCGCCCCCAGGCATGATCCCGACGCGGACCTCCGGTTGGCCAAAAATGGCGCTTTCGCCGGCGATAATCACGTCGGCGACGAGTGCCAGTTCGCAGCCGCCGCCAAGGGCGGGGCCATTGACGGCGGCGATAACCGGTTTTGGGCAGCCCGCCATGGTTTTCCAAAATTGCACAATCCGGCGCTGCATCGGGCCAATCGGATCGGCATCTACGATCTCCTTAAGGTCCGCGCCCGCCGCAAACACCTCGGCAGTGCCCGTGAGCACGATGCAGCGCACCGTCTCGTCGTCGCTCAATTGCCGAAAATGTTCGGCAAGAAGGCTTCTCAATTCGAAATTCACTGCATTCTTAGCTTCGGGCCGATTTAGCCGTACAACCGCTACATAGTCGGCCGGCCTCTCCAGAATCACTGTCGGCATAGAAATTCTCCTAACCAACGCACTCGTCGGCAGAGCGCGGTCCGGAAAGGACCATGGCACAATCGACCACGATTGCTCCGTTTTGACCAACTAGGACCGGGTTGAGGTCAAGTTCGAGCAAACGCTCTCGCATAGTATCAGCCAATTGCGAGACGCGTGAAATTAGAGACGCCACTTTCGATTTGTCGACCGACGGCTTGCCGCGCACGCCGTCAAAAATGGCGCGCATCCGCAGATCGTCGAGCATTCGGAGGGCTTCGTCCGAGCTGACCGGCGCCTGACGCCAAGCCACATCGCGCAGAACTTCAACAAGAATTCCACCGATGCCGACCATGACCATCATACCAAAGGCGGGGTCACGCTTCGCGCCGATGATCAACTCAAAATCGCCAGCGGCCATCGCCTGCACGATTATTCCCGTCACCTCTGCTCGCGCATTATGGTTGCGGACATGGCGCAATATCGCTTCGTAAGCCTCACGCACCGCCGTTTCTTCGGCGATATTCAGATAGACACCGCCAGCTTCGGTTTTGTGAGCGATATCCGGCGACTCGATTTTTAGTGCGACCGGACCGCCGAAGTGGCGCCATGCGGCCACTGCCTCATCTTCCGTTCTGGCAAGGACCACTTTTGCCATCGGCACGCCGGCTGCCCTCAGCAATTCCGCTGCGGCCGGAGTGGAAACGAGGCTCGCCGGCGGCTGATAATCGGAATACCACGCCGGCAGCGCAATTTTGGCGAGTGACGGCTCGGCCTTTTCGGCCTGCCATGCGCGCCGCTTCGCGAGATAGCGCGCCAGCGCGGCGACGGCTTCCACCGCAGGTTCCGCGCCGCGCGATACCGAGATACCGGCGGCGTGCAGGCCGCGAGTTGCCGCTTCGGGCGCTGCGACCCAGCAGACGACAAAAGGCTTAAGGCTGCGCTTTTTTACGTCGATGAACAGATCCAGCAGAAGAGTGACATGAGCCTCCATAAGTTGCAGCCAGACAATGCCGATATCGATTCCGCTGTCGGCTAGCATGGTCAGGATCGAATCATGCAGGATTGCCGGCTCGGCAACGAACTGGCCGGTCACATCGACCGGATTGGAGCAAGTTCCGAATGCCGGTACGAGTTTCAGGAGCTTGGCCTCGGTGTCGGCATGCAGGCGTGGTACGGTCAATCCAACTTCCTCGGCGCGATCCACCATCATCACCGCGGCGCCGCCCGATTGAGTGACAATTCCAAGGCCGTTACCGGCCGGTGGGGCGCTGTAGGCGAAGGCCTCGAGGAAATCGAGCATCTGTTCTTCATTGCGTGCGCGTACGATTCCGTACTGGCGCGCTACCGCATCAAAAAGCGCATCCTCAATCGCAAGCGAGCCCGTATGCGACGCAGCAGCGCGAGCACCGGCGCTGAACCTGCCTACCTTGGTGAGCACCAGCGGCTTGTCGAACTCCATGCAAAGCTCGGCAAGCGCCACTAGGCCTCGACCGTCCTTGACGCCTTCGAGATAACCGGCAACGACCTTGATGCGCGGATCTTGTACGATTTTGGACATGATGTCGGTGAAACACGCATCAGCTTCATTGCCGGTGTTGACAAAATATCCCAAGCCTAAGCCGCGTCGACGCGCCAGGGCGGCAATCGCCGTGCCGAATGCGCCCGACTGGGTGACAAAGCCAATCGGACCCGGCGACGTGTCGTTGTCAGCATATTGGCTGAAAGTGGCATAGACTTTGTCAAACGCGTTGATCAGCCCCAGGCAATTGGGACCACAGATCACGACGCCGTTGGCGCGAGCGGTGGACAAAAGAGCAGCTTCACGTTCCTTCCCGGAGGTTCCCATTTCACCAAAGCCGGAACTGAAAATGACAGCGGCAGATACGCCTTTTTGTCCGAGCGCTTCAATGGCAGGACAGACGTCATTTGCGGGCAAAGCAATGATCGCCATATCGGGAGCTGCCGGCAGGGCGTCGATATCAGGGTAACAGGTCAGGCCAGCGATCTGGGCATACTTAGGATTGACCGGGTAAATTTTGCCCGGATAACCCTTCTCGATCAGAAATTTGAGTGGCCTGCCGTTGAGCTTGGAGAGCTGTGCGGACGCACCGACAATAGCGATCGAACGCGGTGACAGCATCGCGTTAAGTGCTTGATCGCGCTCGTTAGGAGTCAAGCGATCGGTCATATTCCAGTCGGCGGTGGGCGATCAACCGGGTTGCCGATGATTAACGGCGCGCCGGCGAACTTTGTTCGAAAAGGTTCAGCGCCGCCTTGTACATCCGGCAACGCGGCTCGGCGTCTCAGGCATGTGCGTATTTCGCTATTTTCCGTGGCTCGCCGAGGAACCAGAGGCAAACGACGGCGAGGATGCTGAGCGCGATCACGTAGAGACAGACCGGCCAGATCGCGCCGCTAAATTTGGCCATCAAGCTGGTGGCGATCAACGGCGCAAACCCGCCGCCGAACACTGCGCCGATCTGATATCCAAGGGAGGCGCCGGAGTATCGCACGCTAGTATCGAAGATCTCGGTGAAGTAGGCCGCGACGGGGCCATAAACTGCACCAAACGCGATGAGCGCGATGGTCATGCCAAAGGTGATTACAGTGGGATCTTTGGTCTGTACGAGCCAGAACAGCGGAAACACATATAGACCGATGAATATGGCTCCGCCCATCACCACCGGTACTCGTCCGATCCGGTCGGACAGAGCACCAAAACCAATACAGGCCACGATCTGAAACGCCGACGCTACCATGACTGCGTTGAGCATGGTCTTGATACCGAGACCGAGTGTCACGCTGCCATACGAGAGCATGAAGACCACGACGATGAAGTAACCACCGTTTACCAGTAGGAAGGTGCCAGCAGTCAGCAGAATTTCCCTATAGTAGTTCTTCACAGCGTCCAGTATCGGCAGCTTCTTGGCCCGATCTTGCTGCTGGAGCGCGAGGAATTCAGGTGTTTCAAGTATTTTTGTACGCACATAGAGTCCGATCGCGACCAACACGATGCTAAACAAGAACGGCAATCGCCAACCCCAGCTGAGAAAGCTATTCCCTGTTGCGCTGACTGTTAGGCTGAGAGCGCCCGACGCGATCACCAGTCCCAGGGGAACGCCGCCATTTGGGAAGCCCCCAAAGAAGCCGCGCCGGTCTTTCGGCGCGTGTTCGACGACCACCAAGACTGCGCCACCCCATTCGCCGCCATATGCAATCCCTTGGATGAAGCGCAGAACCGTCAAAAGTATGGGCGCGGCTATCCCGGCCTGTGCGTATGTCGGCAGCAATCCGATTGCAGCCGTGACGATGCCCATGAGGCCAAGAGTGAACAGCAACATCGGCTTGCGTCCGATCTTGTCGCCGTAGTTGCCGATGAAAATGCCGCCGATCGGCCGGGCAATGAAGCCGACCGCAAAGGTCGCGAAAGCTAACAATGTTCCAGCGAGTGGATCGGTGCTGGGGAAAAACAGCTTGTTGAAGACGAGGCCGGCGGCACTGCCGTAGAGGAGAAAATCGTAAGCTTCGAGGGCGGTACCGAAGAAGCTGCCGAACAACGCCCGACGTGCGGCTTCAGTGCTGATACCAAGTTTGGCCGTAGCTGCCTGCTGCATTGTATCCCCCCTTTTGCGGCGCTCGGACGGCGATGGACAACCTAAATCCGGGCATCAGCAGCTTTCTTGTGCGTCAGCACAGACTGCTTGATGCAGAAACGCTACCACACTTAGCCGCCTCGATCCAACATCGATTGCATGCGAGCGGATTGCGAAGTTGCTGGTCGGTGCACCCGCAATGCTTTACAGTTGATCCGTAATCAACCTGGGAGTTTGAAGCGATGCGACCGACGACCCGGCTCCGTCACCTGCTCGCAAGAGAGGGTGCAGTCTTAGCACCCGGAGTTGCAAACTCACTTAACGCCCGCTTGGTGGCGAAGCACGGCTTCGAGGCGATTTACATGACGGGCGCCGGAACCACGGCGACGCGCCTGGGCATGCCTGACGTCGGCCTCCTGACCATGACTGAAATGGTCGACAATGCGGCGCGGATTGCCGATGCCGCAGGGCTGCCTTTGATCGCTGACGCCGACAATGGCTATGGTGGCGTCCTCAATGTGCGCCGCACCATACAATCCTACGAGCGTGCGGGGGTTGCAGCGGTCCACATCGAGGATCAGGTCATCCCGAAGCGTTGCGGCCACCTTGCGGGCAAGCAGGTCGTGCCTATTGAGGAAATGGTCGGCAAAATCAAGGCTGCGGCCGATGCGCGCAGCGACGCAGACTTCGCCCTAATCGCGCGCACTGACGCCATCGCGGTCGAGGGCTTCGATCGTGCACTGGAGCGCGCGGAAGTCTATCTCGCGGCGGGCGCCGACGTGATCTTCGTCGAAGCGCCAAGCCGGGAGCAGCTTCCAAAGATAGCGCCGCGGATCAAGGCGCCGCTGCTCTACAACATGGCCGCCAGCGGTAAGACGCCGTTTCTGGCCAAGGCGGAAATTGAACAGCTTGGCTTCAAATTGATCATCTATCCAAACTGGATTGTGCTCGCTCAAATCCGCGCCGCGAACCGCGTCCTGCAAACGTTGAAGGATACCGGTTCAATTGCGAGCCTTACAAATGAAGTCGCGACCTTCCGGGAGTTTTTCGATCTTTTGGGAATGGAAGACGTTCAGGCGTTGGAATCCCGTTACGGCCTCGCCGAGGAAGCCCGCGCCCACTATTGAGTGGTGGGTGCCCCATCTACGCCTGGGTTCGAAAGACGTCGAGGATCTCGGCGCCGGTCGCGCTCCAGATCTCTTTATGATTTGTGACGTGTTTAAGGATGCGCTCCAACGCGCCGATCCGATACGGCTGGCCGATTACCCATGGATGGAGCAGCAGCGTGAAAATGCGGCCGCCTCCAGTCGCCGCCTCTTTATAAAGCGCATCGAATTGATCGCAGACCTGCTGCGTAAATGAATCCTCGGAATGGCGGTTCTGGATCAGGATGGTGCAGTCATCAATGTCGTTGGAGAGCGGCATGCTGTAGATGCTGCGACTCTCGGTTCGCATTGTATAGGGCATGTCATCGTTGACCCAGTCACAGACGTAGTCGACGCCCGCGGCTGCCGCGAGATCGGGAGTCACGAATGATTCCGAACGCGCCGGCGAAAGCCAGCCTCGCACCTTCTGCCCCGAGACACGGCGGAGGATCGCGAGTGTGTCTTCGACGAGCTTCTTCTCCTGATCCTTCGGCAGTCCCTCGTAATGCAGGTGATCCATGTCCAGCCCGTTCGCGATCACCTCCCAGCCGCGGTCGATGCAAGCCTTGATGAGAGACGGATACCGCATCGCTACTGCAGCATTGGCCGCCACGGATACCCGAATACCAAAGCGGTCCAGCGCCTTCATCACGCGAAAAATTCCGACACGGTTGCCGTAGTCGCGCAGCGTGTAATGCCGCAAGTCCGGATAAGCCGCCATCAGAGCTCCCGGCGGCTTGAACGGCTTACCTTTCATGTCCAGCGGAAACCACTCAAGCGCGGGCACGATCCAAAGCGCGATCCGGGCGCCGCCGGGCCAGGATATTTTCTTTCGCTGCGGCATGGTCGACCACGCGTAACGGTCGTGATCCATTCCATAGCGGCGATGCGCATACTTAAGGTAGTCGGGCGGGACGCTCACGGCGCGTCTCCCACGGGCTCGGAGGCCTGTGCGAAGGCATCGAAATAATGCTCAAGAAAATGGTGCGCGATCTCGCGGCCGGTTGCACGCCAGATTTTATCGTGCCCCGTGATGTAGCTGAGCGCCTCCTCAAAGGCTGCGATACGGTAGGGCTGCCCGATCAGAAAGGGATGGAGCGGAATGCACATGACGGTGCCGGACTCGGCGCCTTCCTCGTAAAGACGGTCGAACTGCCGCTTGATGATGTCGCCATAAGCGCGCGGGGATAGCGCATTGCCGCTGAACACGATGGCGTCGTTCATCTCGAGCGAATAGGGGATACTTGCGAGCCGGCCCCTTTTGGTCTTCACCGGGCAGGGCTGATCGTCATGAAAGAGGTCGCAGCAATAGGTCAGCCCCATCTCGGCAACCAGGTCGAGCGTGCGATCGGTATAGGTGAGCGCCGGCGCCAGCCAGCCGTCGAGCTTCTGTCCGGTAAATTGTCTAATCGTGTCGATGGAGTCCTGGATCAGGGCGCGCTCCTGGTCCTCGCTCATTTCGAAGACGAAGCGCGTGTTGTAGGTGCCGTGGGAATAGAATTCCCAGCCGCGCTTGGCGCATTCTTCGATTACCTCGGGATGATGTTGGCACACCGCGACGTTCAAAGAGACGCTGCCGCGTACTCCGCATCGGTCGAACGTTTCCACCATGCGCCAGAAACCGGCGCGATTGCCGTAATCCCGGTACGAATACCCGAGTACGTCCGGTGACGGCTTCGGCCAGGAGGCTCGCGTTGGGTTCCTAGGCGGGTCGAGCTCGTAAAACTCGATGTTCGGTGCCAGCCATAACGCAAGCCGGGCTTCATTCGGCCAACGGATCTTCGGCCGACGGTCGTACGGCAGATAATCATACAGTCCCGGATCGCGTTTCATGTCGGCCCGGCCAGTCGTTGTTCGGATGATAATTGTTCATAAAATCGATCACTTCGGCGACCGGCACCACGTCGGCATATTTCAGGGCCATATCGTACAAATTGGCGAAGTGCGGGCTCTCATGCTTATCGGACACGCATTCCTCCGGAACGACGGTGCGAAAGCTACGGGATAGACTGTCCACTACGGTCGCGCGCACGCATCCCGAAGTCGAGCCTCCCGTTACGACGACCGTGTCGATCCGGTGAAAGGTAAAAAGCGATCCTAGGTTGGTTTCGAAGAATGCCGACGCCATCCGCTTATTGACGACAATATCTCTCTTGAGGTCGATCCTGAGGCGTTCGTCGAACTCGGAGCGGCGGGAGCCGACTTTGATGTTCTGCAATGAATCGGGCGTATTGGTGCGTGTGCCCCAGACGCCGCAATCCTCTCCGGTTTCCATGTAGGCGACATGGGTCCACACCACCGGGCAATTCTTGGTGCGGAAGAGATCGGCGAGGATGTTGACGTAGTCGATCTGCTTTGGATCCGTCTCATAGGCCGTTTTGAACTCGGCAACACGGGTATAGGCATTCTGAAGATCCACGTTAATGAGTGCGGGCTTGCGGCCGAAGCCGAACCGTCGGCGCGTCGGATTGGCCTTAATCTCCTCGTAAAGCTGCCGCGCCGTTTTGTCCGATAGCTCCATGGCATCCTCAGTAAAAAATCCCGATGTAGGTCGATTGCGTCCCATCTTTATCCGACATCCGCCTAATGACAAGCCCAGCCGATGCCGTCGGCGCAATGATCGCTCAACGCGAAATTCGGCTGCACGCAATTCACAAAGAATAGCTGACCGATCGGCCCGGCGCCGGTATTATGCCGAACCCTGTGTTGGCGGAGATCCTTGCATGCTTGGACGCGGAGAGGTTGCAATTGTCGGTATTGGACGTACGCCTTACAGCAGGGCTAAGGCGGACGAACGTCTCTACACGATCGACGAGTATATTGCTTGGGCTGCGGAACTTGCGCTCGAACAGGCAGGTTTGTCGAAGAACGATTTCGATGGTCAGGGCTTAGGTGTAGCCCATGCCGAAGCAGGCCACACGGTGAATTGGTCTGCGGCAGTGGCCGAGATGTTGGGCATCAGTCCGAGAATTCTCCTGCGCGGCGACGAGGGAGGAGCGACTGCGGCCGCGCTCCTTATTCGCGCGGCTGCCATGATTCATGCCGGTGTTGTGGATCGCGTGCTGGTTGTTGGTGCTGATACTCCACTCAGTGTTCCGTCCATCGCGCCCGGCCTGCCGCTGTCTCCGGAACGCACACGCGGAATTTTTTGGGATTTTCAGGGACCATTCGGGGTGATGGGTGCCAACAGCCAGTTCGCGCTGGTTCAATCGAGGTACATCAACATGTATCAGATCAAGCCTGAGCACCTGGGGAAGATCGCTGTGACGACGCGGTATCACGCCTCTCTCAACCCTGCTGCCATCTATCGTCAGCCTTTCAGCATGGAAGATTATCTGAACTCCCGCGTTCTCTCCGACCCGGTGCGATTGCTCGACTGCGTGCCGATGGTAAATGGCGGCCTCGCCTATATTGTTACATCAACCAAGACGGCGCGGACGCTGACCGACAAGCCTGTTTACCTGCTCGGCTTCGCCGAAGTCAGCAACTACTATCATGGCACTCGGAGCCGACCCGACGTGACAGTCACAGGTTTCGTGCAAACTGCTCCCGAGGCCTTCAGGATGGCGGGTATTACTCATGACGATGTCGATGTCTTCGAGCCGTACGACGACTATCCCATGGTTGTGCTGATTCAGATGGAGGACTACGGCTTTTGCAAGAAAGGCGAGGGGGCGCAGTTCGTCGAAGAACGCGATCTGAGGTTCGACGGTGATTTTCCCATTTCCACCGACGGCGGACAGTTGTCGGGCGGACAGCCAGGAGGCGCGATTGGAGGTTTCATGCCGATCATCGAGGCCGTCACGCAGTTACGTAATGAAGCTGGCGCGCGGCAGGTCAAGTCGGCTTCCGTCGCCGCAGTATCCGGCTTTGGAGGGATGACTTACGCGCGCAACAACAGAAGCTGCGCGACCTTAATTCTGGGCTCGGAGGCGTAGATCGTGACGGAAACCTCTCAAGGAAAGCCTCTTCCCGAAATCAATGATTTCACGCGGCCATTCTGGAGTGCGGCCAAGCAGCGCAAGCTGGTGATGCAAAAGTGCCAGCGCTGCGGAACTCTCAATTTTTTGCCCAAACCATGGTGCATCGAGTGCGGGCACCGCGATTTGAAATGGGTCGAGCTGAAGCCCCAAGGGCTCGTTTATTCTCACACCGTGGCCCATGCCGTCATGATGAATTTCCCCGCCTGGAAGGCCGACCTTCCCGTAATACTGTGCATTATCGATCTGGACGATGGGGCCAGAATGTACGCGCAGCTCATGGGTTGTCATCCGGATAAGGTGCGTATCGGGATGCGTGTAGAAGCTTATTTTGAGGATATCAGCGACGATGCTGCGATCCCGAAGTTCCGACCAGTTTCGAACGGCTAATAGTTCGGAAGACGTTGTCTTGCAGCTTTACGCAGTCGCATTTTCTTTCGAATTTCAGGCGTTGGCTGGGCCCAGTTGCGCCTACCGGGCTGTCGACATCGGAGAAAACGCCAATTCCGAACGCTCTCCCATTCGTTGATATCGAAGCTATGAAAAGTTCGAATCGGATTCCTGGGCCACTTAGAGACTCGTGGCTCGTACGTTGGCAACCCAAACGCGCGTTTGTCGAGTTTGCAATGATCACCAGTATACCCTGTCTGGACAACCGTCGTTCGCAGATGTCTAATTGAAAGGAAGCATCGAAATTAAAAAGATGATGGCAACCTCTCTGCCGGCGGACGCTGCAGCTTTCGTACTAACCGGTGTCGAAAAATGGTTCGAAACCGCAGAAGGGCGGGTACATGCTTTATCCAGAACCGATCTTGAAGTAGCAGCCGGGAACCTTGTAGTTGTGCTTGGCCCGTCAGGATGCGGCAAAACCACACTATTGCGGATGGTTGCCGGCCTCGATCTTCCGAGCAGAGGAAATATTCGTGTAGCCAATCGCGAGCTGTGGCGGAACGGTCAGCGGCAACAGGAAGCAGCTGCCGGACTTGGTGTCGTCTTCCAGGACGCAAATCTGTTTCCTTGGTTGACCATCGAGCGCAATATCACGTTACCATTGGAATTGCGTGGTATTGGATCAGCGCAGCGTGCCGAGCGTGCCCGACAATTGTTCGCGCTTGTTGGCATTGCCGGCTTTGAAAAGCGTTGGCCTCGCGAATTATCGGGTGGTATGCGGCAGCGCGCTGCCATCGCCCGAGCATTGTCATACGAACCCGCCATTCTGCTGATGGACGAACCATTCGGCGCCCTTGACGCGATGACACGAGACCTTATGAACCTCGAGCTCCAACGGATTTGGCTTGAGACTCGCAAAACCGTTTTAATCGTTACCCATTCGATAGGAGAGGCCGTCTTTCTTGCCGATCGCGTAATTCTAATGTCGCCCCGCCCCGGTCGCGTCGATACTGTGGTCGATGTCACTTTCCCGCGGCCGCGAGCACTCGATCTGCAAAGCAGCGCAGCGTTTCAAGCGATCGTTAACCGATTACGGCAACGACTTGGCGAGATGTCTTGATGGGCACAAGGATGACGAGCAAAGGGACTCGCGCCGGAATTGAGCGATCATTGCCTTGGGTTACGACCCCGCTTTTACTTCTGCTGCTTGTGGCACTTTGGCAACTTTACGTTGATCGGACGCAAATCTCCGCTTTCATTTTACCCCGCCCCGGAGCGGTCGCATCAGCTTGGTTTGCCCTCCTGTCCACTCCGCGTGCTTGGACCGATCTCTTCGTTACCCTCTATGAAACTCTGTTCGGTTTCGTCCTGGCACTTTTTTTCGGAGTCGTTCTTGGCGTCCTTCTGGGTCGGCTACGCTGGCTCGAAGTCACGTTGAATCCTTTCATTGTAGCGATTCAGGTCATTCCCAAGGTGGCGTTTGTTCCGTTATTTGTAGTTTGGTTCGGCTTCGGCATGACGAGTAAAGTCATTGTGGCGGCGGTGCTGGCCTTTTTCCCCATCCTTACTAACACTGTCTTGGGCGTTAAATCGATCGATAGTGGTCATCGCGATGTCATGACCAGTCTGACAGCATCGCGCATGGCCGTTTTTCGGCGTCTTGAGCTGCCCAGCGCGCTGCCGTACATTTTAGCCGGGATGGAAGTTGGTATCGTGCTCGCAGTCATCGGTGCGATCGTTGGTGAGTATCTCGGTGGCGATAGCGGCCTTGGCTATCTCCTGATATCGAAGATGAATGCATACGAGACTGATGGACTGTTTGCGGTGATGATTCAGATGACGGCGTTGGGGTTTGCACTGTATTTCGGCATCGGCTTGTTACGACGCTTTATGATCCCATGGCATTCGTCAGTTAGTAAGGGAAAAAATTAGATGTTGAAACGACGCGCGTTTCTGAAACAGGCTGCACTTGGTGCCGCCACCATATTGGTGCCTCCAGCGATCGTCACAGCGGCACGCGCCGCCGATACTGTAACCGTACTGACTCCATTCGGCTTCCTGCCCGATTTCATCGAAATTATGAATGCGAAATCAGGCGGCCATTTTGCCAAATTCGGCATAGACGTGAATGTCGTTGGCGGTCACGGCGGAGCGCAGACGACGCAAGAACTCATTGCAGGTCGGGCTCAATTCGCTCGCGGCGCCGGCATCGATTTGTTAAGCGCGATGGAGAAACAAACGTTGCCTGTGGTTTCGATTTCGACGCTCTATCAAGGCGCGACGTTCCAACTCGTGAGTCTAAAGGACAAGCCAATTCGTGACGGTATGGATTTGAAAGGCAAAACCGTTGGCGTGGTATCCGTCGGCGGCTCGACCGACACTTTCCTGACGCTAATCCTGGCCAAAGTGGGCCTTTCCAAGGACGATGTAAAGCGACAAGTTGTTGGCAATAATCCGGGCGCCGTTGAATTCATTCGCCAAGGACAAATCGACTGCTTTATTTGCTCGATAAACGTTGTCATTACGCTTGAACGTACTGGCGTTCCAATCGTCTATTGGAGCATGGACAAATACGCGCCGATGCCAGGTCAGATCTACATGGCGGCTCGCGATACCCTCACGAGCAAACCGGAGCTTGCCGTGCAATTCCTGCGAGCTATGAAGGCATCAGTCGATGAGATAATGACCAAGCCGCTCGGCCCGATATTTGAGCGCGCGGCGAAAGATTTCGAAATTCCTGGACTAAAGAATATCGACATACCCGTGGCGGTCGAGCAAGCTTCGATCAATCAACTCTGGCTCACGCAGGGAAAGGAGAACTTGATGCGAAACGTGCCCGCGCTATGGCAATCCGGTGTGGACGCGTTGCACGAAATCGGCCTCCTGCAGACCGCCGACGCCAAGCCGTTTTACACAAACAAATTCATCGATGAAGCGCTGAAGTCCTGACGACGATCACGAAATCGCTGCGGCGATTGCGAGTCCTTCAAACATTGAGGATCGGCGCAAATAGGTTCGCATGCGCGCACGGTCGGTAGTGATTCCCTGAAGTTCAGCTAACATGGCGCGGCGCCGCGTCGGATCTCGCTCTCGCATTCTCGCGCGATTTCGGTCTGCTTGCCCCAATATTTCGTTTTGCGCAACGGGGCGACGTCGTCGATCATAGCGGTCTAGCAAATCGTTGCTAGCGGAGTGCCGCAAAATTGCAACCAATGATGCCGCCAGTTCAAATGCATCGTGAATGCCGCCATTGAGCCCCATGCCGCCCGATGGGCTATTGACGTGGGCCGCGTCGCCGGCTAGCGCCACTCTTCCGACGTGATAGTTGGATACAATTCGCATATGGACTCGATATGGTCGTGACTCGAGCACTTGGTATGGTTCTGTGCGGTGCACGATGTCCTGAAGACTGGAATCGATGGCTTCCGTCGTCATTTGCTCCTCGAGCCCCATATCCTCCCGCGGAAAAATCGAAACTCGCCATCGTCCCGGAACTTTGAGCAAGCTAAAATTGCCATCGCTTTTCCAGCAATAGCTGACATTGGAAAGACCCGA
Organism: uncultured Alphaproteobacteria bacterium; assembly: GCA_963791925.1. Taxonomy (GTDB): domain Bacteria; phylum Pseudomonadota; class Alphaproteobacteria; order Rhizobiales; family Xanthobacteraceae; genus BOG-931. The sequence continues at coordinate 742,166 of CAWBUA010000002.1, forward strand.
CAAATGATCCTCAAAAGGAAATGGTGTAGTGGCCAGGATTGTTGTCTCAGGGTAGGTGATGCCGGCGAAATCGAGGCCGATGGCTCCGCGAACCACGCTGCGCGCGCCGTCGCAGCCCACCACGAACGAGGCGTTTGCAGTTTCATGTCCGGATGCAGTTTCGAGCTGAAGCACCACATGATCGGCATTTTGCTGTAAGCCGGCAAGCCGGGTCCCGAACCGGATATGGCCGTTTGGCTCTCGTTCGAATCTTTCGAGCAAGGCGCGTGACAATTTCCATTGCTCGCACTGGAGTCGATACGGATATCGTGTATCATCCTGTAGGACGGACATATCGAATACAGCTCGATCGCCTGAAGGATGCATGCGAACCTGCCACGTGGGACAGATCAGTCCTTCCGCCAGCAAACGCGACGTTACGTCTAGCTCGTCTAGCATCTCGAGGGTCGGCGGATGAAACGTTGACGCGCGCAGGTCTAGATTGATCGCTGGTTCGGCCTCGACCAGCAACGTCGCAATTCCAGCCCGCGCCAGCAAGTTGGCGAGACAAAGTCCGACCGGTCCAGCACCCACAACTGCGACTTCTGCGAATGGCCGTGCTGAATTGAAAAATGACATGCGTATGATCTTGTATCGACGAATGCGGTAATGCAATCTTTATACAGTCGTGGGCGACTATCGGAAAGAAAGAGATGTCGATCGAATACGCGCCGCGCGGCTTGATAGGGGTCCTTACCCCGCAAGCCAATACAACGGTGGAACCGGAGTTGACTATTCTGCTGCCGCCCGGCGTGGCGGCCATTAGCGCACGTCTGTTAAGCAAGAAGCCGACAATTGAGGAACGACTAGTAGAGTTTTTTGAGGGACTTGACGAGACAATTGCGCAATTCGCCAATGCGCCTATCGACGCTATTGCCGTTGCGTGTACCGGCTCCTCTTATTTAGTGGGCCCCGAAAGGGAACGGCAATTGTTGCGATGTCTCGAACAGCGGCTGGGCGTTCCCGTTTTAACCGCCGCGATCGCGGTGGTAGATGCTTTGCGTTCAATTGACGCACGTAAGATCGGGCTAGTTTCGCCCTATCCCGCCGAATTGACGACATCATCGATCGGCTACTGGCAAAGCCAAGGTTTCATCATTTCGGCTGTCGTCTCCGTCGAAAGCGTCAAAAATAGCTTCCATCCAATCTATTCGATTGCTTCTGGACACGCACTTAACGCGCTGGGTCGCATCGACAGTTCACAGTGCGACGCTATCATTATGCTCGGTACCGGAATGCCTACGCTGCGGTCCATTCGAGAGCGGTCGCGTCTCGGGAGAGCCCCAGTCCTGTCATCTAACCTATGCTTAGCGTGGCGGACAGTCACGGCACTGGATCATGCAAAGCCGTCAGGAGAAGTACTATTGCGCTGGGTTGATGGTGTCGATTGGGGTAATCGCCTTGTCGATCGCGTTCCGGCGATGGCTTAACTTCCAGAGCGGCATACCGGAATGAAGGCGAAAGGACGTCTTTTGGCCAACATGGAAAGCTAGCGTCGGCCTACACCCAATACCCCGCCAAACTTGAATTTTGATGAGCGATATTATCGCCGAGCTCAATTACCGATCGGGGTTTTGCTGAGAGTCCAAATTATCGTTCTCGAATTTGAAAGCGCTATGTCTGTCGCATAATGGGCTTTATGTCATGGCAACGGCCGAACATCGGGAGCCGTGTGAACTCGAGAGGGTCATGCACGGTTCTGGGAGCGCGCGGAGGTGAAAGTCCTCCGCGCAACTCGACAGTCGCTACCGGTTTTCGGTGTTCGCGTTAGGTCCGTTAAGCCCCTCATGGCGACCATATCGCGGACGTCGCGGCACTTCGGTTTCGGGCCACATTCTGCCCTGAGCATATGCAGCAAACGCGAACTTCTTCACGGTGGGAAGCCGTCAAACGCGTCTGGGCCCCTCACCGGCCTACCGCCTTTGATGCCCATTTCAAACCGGAAATAGCCGGCTGTCGACAGTCGGGAATTCCGCCCGGAATCGTTCCATGCCGAAATTCTCGAGGCTCACGTGCCGGTAAGCCGCGTTTATCGCCTCAGCATCTATGATCCTTTCCGCGCCAGATTTAAATCCGCGGACGATGACGAGCCCTGTCGGGGGACAGTCGAGTATGGTCAGCTTCAGATCGGGACGGTAATCACGCAGGATCGGCAACAGTTTCCAGACATCCCCAGCCCACCAGGTGCGCGTCGCCGCATCGCTGCGGCGGTCGTCGTTCGTTTCCCGGTCGGCGATTTCGGTATTGACCGGGTGGCAATCATGCAGCGCGACGATGGTGCCGGGATGCGCGTATTTCTCCGTGTTCAGCAAATCGCGCAGCAGATACTCGAACCGGTGCATCCCATCGAGAAAGGCAAAATCGACGCCGGCCGGAAGAAACGTCGTCAGATTGTGCTTGGCGAAAAACGCGTCCGAGGTCAGTTGAAAGAGATATGTTTCCGCCCGGCGCCCTATCGCATTGCCTTGCAGCTGGAAATGCGGATCAACGGCGATGGCGGGACATTGCGCAAGCGCGAGAGTGGCGCCGCTCTCCACTCCGATTTCCAAATACCCCGACGGTTTGTGCGTATCGTGAATATGTTTCAGATAGGAATGATAGTGCACCCCTGCATGAAATTTGCTGATGGGGGCCGGGGCAGCAAAATCGGCATTGACCCGGCAACGGGCCTGCACTTGGTTCGGCCATTGAAATTGTTCCGGCATGCGTTTCCATTCTGCGCGCGAACGCCCGAGGCAATCCTACCAAAGAGCGGTAGGGTTTAGCACGTTACGCGCCCATTTGTCCCGCAATAGTGCGAACTACGCGAAGTCACCCGGGCTGTTGGGGTTCACCGAAGCTGGAGAATGCTCGCAGCAAATTGCCGGCCGGCCATGGCAGCTTTGGGTCGATTTTGTTGAAAAAGTCTTCAGTTGCGGAAGTTGATATTCGCTGATTCAGTCGCTGCGAGAAGCAGGACTGCGAATCATGATGGGGCATCGGCAAGTCGAGCAGGCTGCGTTGTTCTATGAGTTCTCTCTTGAACGGCACGTGAGGTGGTCCCGGTTATCTGAACCGATTTTCCGCGTCGATAAGTGGAATCTCTGCCACGGTTAGGCTGCCAAGCGGAGGGGCAGCGGGGTGAAGTAGGCTTGATCGGGCGTGGTGCCGTCAAGGCTCGAATGTGGGCGGCGTCCATTGTAAAAGTCCAGGTAGCGGCCGATCGAACTGCGCGCCTCGCTGACGCTGTCGTAGGCCTTCAAATACACCTCCTCATATTTGACGGTGCGCCACAGCCGCTCGACGAAGACATTGTCGCGCCAGGCGCCTTTGCCGTCCATGCTGATCGCAATGCCGTTGTCGGCGAGCACGCCGGTGAAGGCTGTACCGGTGAACTGCGAGCCCTGGTCGGTATTGAAGATGTCCGGCTTGCCGTGACGAGCCAAGGCATCCTCAAGCGTCTCGACGCAGAATGCCGCTTCCATCGTGATCGATACGCGCCATGACAGCACGCGTCGGCTGAACCAGTCGAGCACCACGGCCAGGTAGACGAAGCCGCGCGCCATCGGGATGTAGGTGATGTCCATCGCCCACACCTGGTTCGGCCGCGTGATCGCCATCCCGCGCAACAGGTACGGGTAGATCTTATGGCCCGGTTCCGGCTTCGTGGTGCGCGGACGGCGATACAGCGCCTCTATCCCCATCCGCCGCATCAGCGTCTTCACGTGACGACGGCCGATCTTGCTCCCTTCGCCCACCAGCAAGCCTTGCAACATCCGCGATCCCGCGAAGGGGAACTCCAGGTGTAGCCGGTCGAGACGCCGCATCACTTCCAGATCGGCTTCCGACACCGGCCTTGGCAGGTAGTAGACGCTGCCATAAGCCGCGCGCCATCGGAATGTAGGTGATGTCCATCGCCCACACTTGGTTCGGCCGCTCGATCGCGCTATCCCACGCAGCAGATACGGATAGATCTTGTGGCCGGGTTCCGGTTTGGTCGTCCGCGGACGGCGATAAAGCGCCTCTATTCCCATCCGCTGCATCAACGTCTTCACGTGACGGCGCCCGATCTTGCATTCCTCGGCCATCAGCAGGCGTGAGTGGCGCGGTCTAATCTGTCTCAAATTATCTGACGACGGACACGCGAGCAGGGGTGATTAGATACGCCCGGATCGCTACAAAATAATTGAAGGTGCCTTCACTCTCGACAAATTTCAGATGCACCAGCCGGCTGGTGGCGTCTTCAATGTAAGCGGCTCCATAACGTAGAACGGACTGATCGCGGATATCGCGTAATGTTATCGCGGGGGCAATGCCAGTTTCGCGGGCGGTTCAGACCATTGGCACCGTCATCGCCTGGACACACCTCGGCGGATTACACCATCAATATGTTTGGATTTGATTTGCGGTATGGACAGATGCTGTCGGGCTCCCACACACGCCCAGATATCGGTGCCGAATCGCATTGTCCGCCTTGAGCGCCGCCGAGCTTCCGGACCAGACGATCTTGCCGCGTTCTAGGATGTAGTGGCGGTCGGCGATCCGGCAAAGCGCGTCTACGTTCTTATCGACTACCAGGGTTGACTGTCCTGTCGCCTTCAGTGCGTCGAGTACGCGCCAGATCTCGGCGCAAATCAACGGCGCCAATCCTTCGGTCGCTTCGTCAAGGATCAGAAGATGCGGATTAGTCATCAACGCACGGCCGATCGCGAGCATCTGCTGCTCCCCGCCGGATAGCAGGCCGCCGAGTGTTTCGAGACGTTCGCGAAGCGAAGGAAACACGTCAAGTACCGAACCGAGTGTCCAATGCGTCCGGCCGACGCCGCGCGTCGCTGCGGTCGCAACCAAATTTTCGCGTACGCTCAGGTTTGGGAAAATTTGACGCCCTTCCGGCACCAAGCCAATGCCGAGTTGAGCAATGCGATAGGACGGCAGCCCGTGGATCGGTTTGCCCCGGAAGTGGATCCGGCCGCCCGTCAGCGGCAAGTTTCCCATGATCGACGAAATCGTTGTCGTCTTCCCCATGCCATTGCGGCCGAGCAAGGTCACGAACTCGCCGGCATTAAGATCGAATGAGATGCCGAAAAGCACCTGGCTCTCGTCGTATCCCGCCTTGATCTCCGAAACCGCGAGCATCAGGCTAAGTCTCCTCGCCGAGATAGGCACGGCAGACTTCAACGTTGGCGGCGATTGCAGCGGGCGAACCGGTCGCGATGACACGGCCGTAGACCATTACGGTCAAGCGATCGGCCAAAGCGAACACCGTGTCCATATCGTGCTCGATCAGAACCACTGTGACGCTGCCCTTTAGTGTGCGTAGGAAGTCGAGCATGCGCCCAGAGTCTTCGGAACCCATGCCGGCCATCGGTTCGTCGAGCAGCAGTAGCCGCGGCCGCACGGCAAGCGCCATGGCAATCTCCAGCGCACGCTTTTCACCATGCGAGAGGTTGACCGCTGGTCGGTCTACAGCGTCGAGCAGTCCAACCTGCTCAAGCAGTGCCGCAGCTGGCGCGATGAGCGCGGGATCGCTGCGGGCGTCGCGCCAAAAGCGGAAGCTGTGCCCAGATCGCGCCTGAATCCCCAAGGCGACATTATCCCGGACAGTGAATTCGGGAAAGATGCTCGTGATTTGGAACGAGCGCGCAATCCCTCGCGATACTCGCGCCTGCGGCGACAGCGTGGTGATATCCTCGCCGGCGAAGTGAACGCCCCCGGCGCTCGGCGAGATTTCGCCGGTGATCTGCGACAGCAGCGTGGTCTTGCCCGCACCGTTAGGGCCGATAATGGCGTGAAACTCGCTCGGGAAGATGTCGAGCGAAACTTCGTTGGTGACAGTCAGGCCGCCATAGCGTTTGACCAGATTTCGGGTCGAGAGGAGCGCCTCAGCCACCGTGTACCACCAGCGGGACAGACTTGCGCGGCCCGACGCGGATTAATTTGCGGGTAACCAAACCGAGTAGCCCGTGTGGTGCGAACAGCACGACGAGTACCAGCAATGGGCCGAAAATGACTTGCCAATGCGTCGTGACATTCGACAATAAATCCTCGAAGACAAGGAAAACCGTAGCGCCCAATACCGGTCCCGCCAGCGTGCCGACCCCGCCGAGCAACACCATGATCATGAGCTCGCCCGAGCGGGACCAGTGCATGATCGAAGGGGAAATGAACAGTTGCTGATTGGCAAACAACGCGCCGGCAACTCCACACATCGCGCCCGATATGACGAAGGCAGTTAGTTTATAGCGGAAGGTACGATAGCCCATTGCGACCATCCGCCGCTCATTCGCTTTGGTGCCACGAATGACCATGCCGAAACGCGAGCCAACGATGCGACGACATGCCTCAAGAACGACGAGCAGCACAGCGAAGACCGCGTAGTAGCGAATGATCGGATTGCCAAGGTCGAGCAACTTGCCGAAGTCGCTGCGTGCTGGGATGGTTAGACCATCGTCGCCCCCATAGGCGGTTAAGCTGATACCAAGGAAGTAAATCATTTGAGAAAATGCCAAAGTGATCATGATGAATTGCGCGCCGCTGGTGCGCAGCGACACCAGACCTATGCACAGGGCAGCAAGAGCGGAGGTGGCGATCGCTGAGCCGAATTGGACGAACCCATTGGTTAGGCCGCCGACGCTTAGGATGCCTATCGTATACGCGCCGATGCCGAGGTAGGCGGCGTGGCCGAAGCTAATCATACCGCCAAAACCGAGGATCAAATCGAGGCTCACCGCAGCGATGGCAAAAATCAAGATTCGTGTAAACAGGTCGACGTAATAGGGACCGTCCGATATCGCTGAGATCATCGGCAGGACCGCGAGCGAGGCAAGACCGATCAGCACAGTTAACGAGCGCGCGGACATCGTTCACCGTGTCCGTGGGGGGAAGAGGCCCTGCGGCCGAAAATACAGGACCGCCGCCATGACGACGTAGATCGCCATCGAAGCCAGGGCTGGTGCGGCATTTTGCGCTGAACTTGGTGGGAGAACCAGCGACAGCAGCGGGCGGAGGTAGGCGCGGCCGATCGTATCGACAACGCCAAGCAGCACAGCGGCGATAAAAGCGCCCCTAATCGAGCCGATGCCGCCGATCACGATGACAACGAAGGCGAGGATCATCACATCGTCACCCATGCCGGACTGGACCGCGAAGATTGGCCCGGCCATCAACCCGGCAAGCGCGGCAAGAACAGCGCCAAGCCCGAAGACAAGAGTGTAGAGCAATTTGATGTTGACGCCGAGCGACGCCACCATCGCCCGATTGCTGGCGCCGGCTCGGATCAACATGCCGATGCGCGTCCGCGCTATCATCAGATAGAGGGATAGCGCAACCGCAAGCCCGACAACGATGATCGCCAGGCGATAAACAGGATAGCGAACGCCGGGCAGCACTTCGATATGGCCGGTCAGAAAGGGTGGGACCTTGGCGTAGAGCGCGGTGGGCCCCCATACGATCCGTACCAGTTCGTTAAAGAAAAGAATGAGCCCGAAGGTGGCAAGGACCTGGTCCAGATGGTCGCGCTGATACAGGGCGCGAAACACCACAACCTCTATCGCGAGACCGACAATCAGGGCGGAAAACAGCGCGGTTGGAACCGCCAATACGAACGAATTGGTCGCCGAGTACGTCGCCGCGCATACGTAGGCGCCCAGCATGTAGATCGAGCCGTGCGTCAAATTGATCATGTTCATGATCCCGAACACCAGGGTCAAGCCAGCCGCCATCAAAAACAACATGATGCCGAACTGAAGTCCGTTAAGCGCCTGCGCGATTTGTAGGGAAGCGTGCACGGCTCAACTCACCGTTTCGCAGCTAGGGTTTTGCCCAAACAGACGGGCCAGAGTTCCAGCCGAGCGCTGTGTTTGCTTGACGTCGGTCCAATCATCGCTTCAACCCACGGCCCGACGCCGGACCGCGAAGTTAATTTCCGGCTCCTCGCCGCGCAGCCCCGATTCAATTTCGTGAGCCGCCGCAGTTCCAGTCGCTACCAGCCGCCCGAGAATTTTTTCCTCGGCGCCCGAACTCGGGCAAGACGAAGGTCAGGCTCCCAACGATCTCGTTGTTGCTACCGAAGATTGGTACAGCCACTGCAACGAGGCCGGGATCGACTTCGCCGCGCGCCACGCAGAATCCAGCGCGACGAAATTGCTTCATGATTTTCTTGAAGTCGCTCCAACTCGCGCCAAGGTTGGCGGCGGCAATCTCCTCCTCGTCGCGGCTGTAGATCCGATGCAAGGTCCGCGTGTCGATGTAGGCCAGGACGATTTTGGATGTAGCGCCCTTTAGGAGCGGCATTGGGCGCCCGCGCTCGAAGCTAATGCGCAGTTGCGTTCCGCGTCCCACTACCTGATGAACGCACATGACCCTGTTGTGGTAGAGGCGCGATAGAAGCGCCATGCAGCCGCTGGGACTCCGCTCAATCAATTCGTCCATGACAGGCGTCGCGGCCCGAATCATGGGATCGGTGCTGCGGATCAGCCGGTCGTATTCAAGAAAGCCTGGACCGAGGATGTATCCCGCCGGAACCGGATCGAGCAATCCTGCCTTCACTAAGCTGTTGCAATACCGGTACGCCTGGCTGACGGAGACATCGACCTGGCCAGCGGCCTCCTCGGCCGACCAGACCGTTTTGTCCTGTGAGAACAATTTCAGGATCGCGAGCGCGCGATCGGTGCTAGTCACGACGATTCATCCCGGTGGATGTCACTCGGCGCTCCATCGCCCGTTTTCCAGCAAGCAACCGCCGCGTTCAACTGCGGAAAGGTCGCTCCGATAGACGATTGAACGACTGAGAGCAGCACTACGACCTCTGTACAGAGTAAATGGCACTGTATTCTCTTTATCTGACTTTGAAGTCAATATTGCAGACACTTCTTTTCACACTTTACGAGCGACGCTCGGTTCTTTCACTCAATGCTTCGGATTCTCATTAATGGTCTGAATTGACAAGCGATTTGACTGACAGGTTACATCACTTTCTTGCCAATATCACATTAGGCTTGACTAAGCCAATATTTCTGCTCTAATTTCGCAAGATACGAGAAAAGATAATAAAATGCACGATCAGAAACTACAGCTTTATCATGGCCTTGCTTCGACGTGTTCGAAAAAGGTCCGACTTTGCCTCTACGAAAAAGAAATTCCGTTTGAAAGCCGGCTTCTGGATTTGCAGAAATTCGAGCAGCACCAGCCGGAATATTTGGCGCTCAATCCCAACGGGGTGGTTCCGACCCTAGTCCACAACGGCAAGCCCATCATCGAGTTAAACGTCATCATCGAGTACATCGACGACTGCTATCCGCAGGTCCCGCTGAAACCGGTCGACGCTTACTCGCGTGCGCAAATGCGCCTCTGGGAGAAATTTTCGGACGAGGTCGCCTATAAGGCGGTCTATGTGCCCACTTGGCAGAGATTGAAGCCGAGGGCTGCGGCTGGGCTCGCCGATGGCGCGATCAGCAACACGCTAGCGCGAGTTCCCACGCATGAGCGTCGGGACCGTTGGCAGAAAATGGCGCAGGGCGGTTTTTCCGAGGAGGAACTTACCGAAGCCTACGACAAGATGAGCGTTTGCCTCGATCGCGTGGAGAAATCGTTGGCGAGCGCGTCGTGGCTGGCAGGTGAAAGCTATTCGCTCGCCGACATTGCGATGATTCCCTTCATCGACCGAATTCGGAATCTTCGCCCTGAACTCATGCCACAGTCAAAATATCCAAATCTGTGGGATTGGATCGAGCGCATGAGGGCGCGCCCGGCCTTCGCAAAGGCCTTCGATTTCCGCGACGATCCGCGCGCCGCGGAGCTGCCGAACTTCTAGAGTGCCGTCAGCAATTAGGACAGTCCGAGGAGGAAACATGTATCGGTTGGCACTGGCTCTGTTCGTCCTGCTTACTTCGTCAGCACTCGTCCGCGCTGAAGATGCGCTACGCATCGGGTTGATTGCTCCGATGTCCGGACCGTTGGGGGTGATGGGCCAGGAGGTTGCCGATGGGTTTAAGCTGGGCCTCAAAGTCTCTGGTGGAAAGTTGGGCGGAATTCCCGTTCAGCTTATTGTCGAGGATGACCAAGGAAAACCCGATGTAGCGCGGCAGGTTGCTCTGGAATTGCTCGAGCGCGACCATGCCAATCTCATTGTAGCCGGCGGACTCTCAAACGCGCTGCTTGCTTTCGCTCAGCCGGTGCTGACCGCGCACACAATTTTGTTGAGCGTCAATCCCGGTTCTTCCGACTTCGCGGGGAAGGGCTGCAGTCCATATTTCTTCAACGTATCGTTTCAGAACGATACGCTTCCTGAGACGGCGGGCAAATACTTTTCCGACGAAGGAATCCAGCGGGCGTTTTTCCTCGCGCCAAATTATCAAGGCGGCCGGGACACGCTTGCCGGATTCGAGCGTTACTACCAAGGGCATCTCGAAAACGCGCTCACACCCCTCACTCAACTTGACTTCGCCCCTGCGCTCGCGGAAATCCAGGACGCCAAACCACAGGCGGTCTTCTTCTTTTACCCCGGTGCTTTGGAGATTAGCTTCGTCAAGCAGTGGGCTCAGTCAGGGATAAAGGGCGTTCGTCTGATGACGCAACTTTCGCTCGATCAAACCGTCTTGCCCGCGATCGGCGATGCCGCGCTTGGCGTCTATGTTTCGTCGATTTGGAGTGAGCAGCTGACCAATCCAGAGAACGTCAAATTTGTCGCCGACTTCCGAAAAACCTATGGGCGAATTCCGGCCACCTATGCGGCAACTGCCTATGACGGTACGCGCCTGATCGATGCGGCGGTGAAGGAGATCGATGGAAAAGTCTCGGATACTGAGTCGTTGCGTAAGGCGATGGAAGCAGTGCATTTCAACTCGGTCAGAGGTAAATTCCGACTTGGCCACAATCATTTTCCCATTCAGGATCATTTCATGGCCGAGGTCGTGAAAAACGACGACGGCTCCTTTGGATTTGCTCCGCGCAAGACGGTTTTCATTGATCATGAGGATGCTTATGCCCGCGACTGCGCGATGAAATAGCAGTTTCAGGCTATTGAAATAGTCCCATGACGCAGATGAAACCAAAATGACGCGACGGAATCCGAAGGGAAATCACGATGGCGAGGTTGAGTGCCTCAGCAAAGTCAAGGCAACGCACCACTTCCTCGAAGCGCCGGGATCAGTTGTTCCAATTCGGTGGCATTACGTGGAAGCGGGTGAGGGCGCGGAAGAGAATATACTTTTTTTGCATGGCAATCCCGAGAGCTGGCATTCGTGGCATTCGCAAATCGAGCATTTCGCGCCGCGATACCACGTGATCGCTCCAGACCTGAAGGGGTACGGGCAAGGCGACAAACGGCCTGGCGATTGGCGGTGGGAAAATTGCGCCGAAGAAATGCTCGCGCTAATCGACAGAATCAATTTTCGCCGCTTTCACATTGTCGCTCACGATCGCGGCTGCGTGCTGGCAGATTATCTTGGCGGCAACCATCCAGAGCGCGTCCTCAGCTACACTCGCATGCAGCAGATCTGCCATATCTGGGTTGCGAGCAACTCGCCGCAGAGCACCTATTTCGCCGATCCGATATTCGGCCCGTATATTTACGGCGATCCAGATTTTTACTTTAGTTATCGCCTGCTCAAGATGCTTAAAAATCCAGTTCCAGCCGCGCGTCTGGAGAAATTCAAGGAAGAGATGAGCTATCCGGGGTTGCCGGATGCGGTCATTCGCTACTTTCAATCCTCGTCCTTCGAAAAAGAGAGGCTCGATCGAACTAGTCGACTGATGCGTAGAATGAATTTTCCCGTGCAATTGTTGCAAGGCGAACTGGACGACGGTCAGCCACCTTTTTACTACGACCATCCTGCCGATCCGGCCGCCGCGCAATTTCCGAATGCGAGGCTCGTCTGGGTGCGTGGTGCCGGTCATTATACCAATTTGGAAAAGCCCGAAGTTGTCACTGGCTGCATTGAAAAATTCCTGAGGGATATCGAGACGAAAACCTGACTACGCGAGCGGTCGTTGTGCCGCAGCGACATCAACGAGAATTAGAGAGGGTCCGATGAAGTATCTCGAGGAGGTCTGGTACTGCAGTGCGCTCAGCAAGGAAATCGGCGCCAAACCCGTCGGTCGAGTCATCTGCGAGAAGCCGGTGGTCATTTTCCGGACGGAGACAGGGCCTATCGCCGCACTCGAGGATCGCTGCGCCCACCGTCAAGCACCTCTGTCCCTCGGCAATGTTATCGGCGACGACATCCAATGCTGTTATCACGGCTTTACCTTCGATCGCAGCGGCATCTGTGTGCACATTCCGCACCAGGAAAAGATTCCGAGCGGCGCTCGCGTCGAATCTTATCCAGTAGTAGAGCGCTGGGGATACGTCTGGCTTTGGTTCGGCAATCCAGAGCGCGCCGATAGCGATAAAATACCCAAACTGCCGTGGACCGAAGACGCAAACCTCAGAACAGTGTTCTTTCATTTCCCGGTGAAGGCGAACTTCCAGCTTATGGCCGATAACCTCCTCGACGTTTCACACACTGACTTTTTGCATCGACAGTCTATTGGATCTCAGACCGGGCAGAAGGGCCAGAGCGATACTCCGAAAGTTGAACTGGAATGTCGAATCGAAGGGGATCGCGTGCATTTCGTTCGTCGCGTTCAAAAAACCTTTCTTGGTCCGGTGGCCACGAAATGGGCTGGGACCGCGAAGCCGGTAAATCGTACTAATTTTCTCATGTGGGAAGCCCCGAACACAATACACAGCGTGCTCGAATTCAAAAACGACGAGCGATCTTCGACGATTCACATGGAACACATCATGACGCCAGAAACATCGGAGACAATGCACTACTTCATGAATTGGACCAGGGATTTCGGCTTGGATAACGTTAGCTATCCGACCGACCACGATGTCTGGAAAGAACAGACTGCTGTTGTGACCGAGGAAGATATTCCGATGGTCGAAGCCCAACAGACTAATATCAAGCGTTTCGGTTCAAAGCGGGACATCTCCGCGCGGCAGGATCAATTTATCACGTCAGTCCACAGAGTTCTCCGTCAGCTCTATGACAAAGCGGGTAACGCGCTGCCAACCGAATTACAACGCCTCAGCCCAGCTCGGGCGGTGCCGTCGCGGAGTTGGTAGGAATTGAGGGTGGCGTAGTCTCCGGGGTGTTCAACCTCGAATCATCCGGCGTTGAAGCGTCGGACTGGAGACCACGCCATGACGAGCAATACCACGAAGCCTGATTCTTTGCAGCCTGCGGCCAAAATGGCTGTTGATCTTTTCGACAATTGGTTTGATCCGATCGAGACCGAGGTGCGGGCTCGAGCGCGTGAGTTCGTCGAAGAGTTGATCCGCGGCGAGCTCGACGCTCTGCTGGCACGGCCGCGTTACGGACGAAGCCAGATGGCCGGCAATGAAGGAAGAGCCGGCGTTGCGGGTCACCGTCACGGCAGCCGGACGCGGTCGCTGACAGGCACGTTCGGGCCGATCGAGATTGCGGTGCCGCGCGCCCGGCTGACCACTTCCGAGGGCAAGACGGCGGAATGGAAAAGTCAGGCGCTGCGGGCCTATCAGCGGCGCACGCTTGCCGCCGACGCCCTGATCGCGAGCACGTATCTCGCCGGCACCAATACAAGGCGGGTGCGTCGCGCGCTGGCGGCCTTGTTCGGCGGAACGGTCGGCAAGGACACGGTGAGCCGTACATGGCGCAAGGTAAAGAGCGACTGGGACGCCTGGAACACCCGCTCGCTGGCCGAGGAGCCGATTGTGCGCCTGATCCTCGACGGCACCGTCGTTCGTGTGCGGCTCGATCGCAAAGCGACTGCCATCTCGCTGCTGGTCGTTCTCGGTGTGCGCGCGGACGGCCAGAAGGTGCTGCTCGCGATCAAGAGCATGGGCGGCGAGAGCACCGAGGCCTGGCGCACTGTCCTCGACGATCTTATCAAGCGCGGGCTGCGGCGACCCGAGTTCCTTATTGTCGACGGTGCGCCAGGACTCGACAAGGCCATTGCCTCTGTCTGGGATGGCGTGCCGGTCCAGCGCTGCACGGTTCATAAGCACAGAAACCTGTTCGCGCATGCCCCCGAGCGACTGCATGACGAGATCACCGCGGATTACAACGACATGATCTACGCGGCGACACCTGAGGAGATAGAGATCCGCCGCAAGGCTTTCATCCGCAAATGGAGGCTCAAGCATCGCGCTGTCGCCGACAGCCTGGAGGAGGCCGGAGAACGCTTGTTCACCTTCACCCGCCTGCCTCCGAGCCAATGGCGCAGCTTACGCACCACAAATGCCATCGAGCGATTGCACGAGGAATTCAAGCGGCGGATCAAGACCCAAACTGTTCTGCCATCCGCCGACACCGCTGCCATGCTGTTCTGGGCGCTGCTCGCCTCAGGACAGATCAACATGCGCAAGGTTGATGGTTGGCAGACGCTCGCTACAAAGCCCATCGATCAGCCGATTGACCTTGCAGCCTGAAACGATACCTTCATGTTACCGGAGAATGCGCCACACCGAATTCCAACCGCATTCCGGACGGCACCGCTCGGGCGGCGTCCGACCGCTCATAGGTTTACCGACGCGTCCGTGGGCCGTTCCGATGGAACTCTACCATAACAACATGTCCGTGTGTTCGCAGAAGGTCAGACTGGTCTTGCGCGAGAAAAAGCAGACGCCAATTGAGCACCACTTAAACTTACGGGCAGGCGATCAAACGCAAACGGCCTATCTGTTGCTCAACCCTAACGGCGTGGTGCCGACGATCGTCGACGAGGGGCTTCCGATCGTTGAGTCCACCGTAATCTGCGAATACCTCGACGATGCCTATCCTGACCCGCCAATTCGTCCAAAAAGCAGCAAACAGCGCGCAGACATGCGCGTCTGGACGCTGCTGCCTGATGCCGGGTTGCACGGCGCCTGCACATCCGTAAGTTTTGCGATCGCCTTTCGTCACCAATTCTTATGCCTGGGCTCGGACGAGATAGAGCGAAAATTGGCGTTAAAAGCAGACCCGGTTGGCCGCGAACGCCAGCGACGGGGGATTTACGAAGGACTCGATGCGCCGGGTGTCGCGGACGCCTTGCGCTTTTATAACAAAGTACTGACACGCATTGAAGAACAACTCCGAACCGAGCGCTGGCTTGCCGGCGATGAATATAGCCTCGCGGATGCAGCCATGTTGCCTTACGTCTTCCGGCTTGAGAATCTGGCCTTGGCATGGCTTTGGGCGGATAACCGAAAAGCGACGAGCGCTTGGCTAGACCGGTGCAAGGCGCGCGGGAATTTCAGCGCCATCAGCGAATACATCGATGCGCAATACATGGCCATTATGGAATCGTCGGGCCGCGAAGCAGTTCACAAGGTCAAGACCCTGCTGAGCCAATGAATGGGAACGGCATGAATAATGACCTAGCGCATGTCGGACGACCGCCGTTCAAGGCGGATGTCGTCGGGAGTCTGCTTAGACCGCCCCGGATTCACGCCGCTCGCGCGCGACGTGCCGCGGGAGAGATCAGCGACGGTGAGCTCTGGCAAATCGAATGTGACGCCGTGGCAGAGACGGTGGCCTTGCAAAAGACTGTGGGCCTCCGAGTCTGCACCGACGGCGAATTCCATCGCCGTCATTGGTTCATGGATTTCGTTGAAAGGATTTCCGGCATCCGATTTTCCGGTCGGCTGAAGACGAAGTTCCATACCGATGACGGAGATATAGAGTTTTCACCGCCTCGTTTGGAAATTCACGCGGCGTTGAAGCGCAAGTGCAACCTTGTGGCTGGGCACTTTAAGTCTTTCAAGCCTATCGCCGACACGGCGGGCTTGATGCCGAAACAGGCGATACCATCGCCCACTTTAGTTCATTTCCGTAGCGGGGGCCGTGCCGGCATAGACAAGTCAGTCTACCCGGATTTTGAGCAATTCATTGCCGATCTTACGCGTGTCTACCGCGAGGAGATCGCTTCGCTTTACTCTTCCGGTTGCCGATATTTACAAATCGACGAGACCAACTTGCCGTCCTATCTCTGTGACCCGAAATTGCGCGATCACGCCGTTGCCATGGGTAAGTCCGCAGACGAACTTCCATTGCTTTACGCGCGGTTGTTGAATGACGTGCTACGTGGCAGGCCGCGCGACCTTACTGTCTGCATGCACATGTGTCGCGGGAACCATGCGGGCGCTTGGTTCGCCGAGGGCGGCTACGATGCCGTGGCGGAAATCGCGTTCGGACAAATCAATGTCGATGCCTTCTTTCTCGAATATGATTCGCCGCGAGCTGGCACGTTTGAACCGTTGCGTTACCTTTCGGATGGCAAGGTCGCGGTTCTCGGTCTGGTGACTACGAAAAAGCCCCAGCTTGAATTGAAGGATGAATTGAAACGCCGTATCGATGATGCCGGGAAGGTGGTACCGCTCGGGCGATTAGCGCTCAGCCCACAATGCGGATTTGCCAGCACTATCGAGGGCAATCCCCTCACGATTGACGATGAAAAGCGCAAATTGGCGTTGGTCGTCGAGACCGCGCGCGAGGTTTGGGGCGTCACTTAAGGAACTCGCTTCATCGGCTACGGCTTTTGGCCAAGCAAGCCCTCTCAGTGACCGAGCGTCATTGTGCTAGACTAGGCTGCAATTCACCAAGCAACCGCTTTTCTGGGCGTCGCAGCGCCTTCAGGGCCAAACCGACTGCGACCCTATCAGCGTAGCAATTTGCCGCGGGCGAAATGGCCCAAATGGACAACTAGGGCGATGATCTGCTGATTCCGGAGCAAGCCGCCCACCAATTCCGGGATGATGCCGCCCGCCTGTTCCGATTAATTGCCGCCCAGCATTCCGATTAATCCTCGCCCACTATTCCGGGATGATGCCGCCCGGGGGAGACGGGGATTTCGGAGACCTCTTCTGGCTGTGTGTAGGGTCCGTTCTTTGGCTTTTGCCGGGGAGTGGATCGATGCCAGCGGAGAGGGTTGCGATGCGGTTGGTGCGCGAAGTCCTACGTTTGACGTATGCCGGAGTTTCCAAACGCGAGGTGGCGCGCCGCACCGGTATGGCGGCGTCGACGGTGCGAGCAACGATCGCGCGCTTCAAGTCGCTTGGGCTGATCTGGCCGTTGCCCGAGACCATCACGGACAGCGATCTGGAAGCGAGGATCTACAGGAGCGCCGGCAAAAAGCAGGGCCATCGGCGTATCATCGAGCCGGACTGGGCGAGCCTTCACCGGGAGATGAAGCGCAAGCACGTTACCTTGTCGATCCTGTGGGACGAGTACATCGCGGGCGATCCACAGGGGTATCGCTACAGCCGCTTCTGCGAGCTTTACCGGTCCTGGGAAGACAGGATCTCCGTCACGATGCGCCAGGCCCATTTGGGTGGCGATAAGCTGTTCGTCGATTACGCCGGCGACGCCGCGTCGGTGGTGATTGACCGGCTGACCGGCGAGATCAGGAAGGCGCAGATATTTGTCGCCGTCCTTGGGGCATCGAGCTTCACCTATGCGGAGGCAACGTGGACGCAATCGCTTGCCGACTGGATCGGCGCACACACCCGTGCCTTCGAGGCGATCGGCGGCGTGACACGGCTTCTGGTGCCGGACAATACCAAGACCGCAATCATCAAAGCGTGCTTATACGAGCCACAAGTCAACCGGACCTATACGGAGATGGCGGCGCATTACGGCACTGGCGTGCTGCCCGCAAGGCCGCGCAGGCCGCGTGACAAGGCCAAGGTCGAAGTCGGTGTTCTGATCATGGAACGCTGGATTCTGGGTCGCCTGCGCAATCGGCAGTTCCATAGCTTGGGTGAGTTGAACGAAGCCATCCGAGGGCTGTTGGTGAAGATCAACGACGAACGCCCGATCCGGCGTCTCGGTGTGACACGGCGCCAGCTGCTCGAAGAAGTCGACCGGCCGGCGCTCAAGCCTTTGCCGGCCGAGCCCTACGTTTTTGCCGAATGGCGCGCTCGCCGTGTCGGAATCGATTATCACGTCGATGTCGACAAACATTATTACAGCGTTCCGCATCGCTTCGCCCGTGCCGAGGTCGAGGTTCGGCTCACCGGACGTAGCGTTGAGGTATTCGCCAGGGGCGAGCGGATCGCTGTCCATCTGCGCTCGAGCGGAAACGGTAAGCACACGACCGTACAAGAACACATGCCCTCCAGCCATCGGCGTTATGCCAACTGGACGCTCGATCGTATCCGCACAGACGCGGCCGCGATCGGTCCATCGACGGCGGCGTTATGCGACCTGATCCTCGAGCATCGCCCGCATCCCGAACAGGGCTTTCGTGCATGTCTTGGGATCGTGCGGCTGGTCAAACCGTTCGGCAACGCGAGAGTCGAGGCCGCTGCGACGCGCGCGCTCGACATCGGCGCGATGACCTACGGCTCGGTCAGATCGATCCTCGACAACAATTTGGACCGCCATTCCGCCGGACAGCGCGGCCCGGACGGCGTGACGATCCTCCATCCCAATATCCGCGGGCCGCGCTACTACCATTGAGGTGACCACATGCTTACCCATCCCACCCTCGATCAGCTCAATCAGCTCGGGCTGTTCGGCATGGCCAAAGCCTTCGGTGAAGTTGCCGCCTCCGGCGACGCCGCCGCGCTCCCGCACAACGACTGGCTCGCATTGCTGCTCGATCGCGAGATGACCTATCGGCACGATCGAAAGCTGACGGCCAGGCTCCGATACGCACGGCTCCGCCATCAGGCCGCCGTCGAAGACGTCGACTATCGTGCCACGCGCGGTCTCGATCGCGCTCTGTTCCAGAGGCTGGCCGAGGGCAGCTGGATCGATGCCCACGACAACGTCATCCTGAGCGGCCCGACCGGTGTCGGCAAAAGCTGGCTCGCTTGTGCGCTCGGCCACCGCGCTTGCCGCAATAACCGATCCGTTCTCTATCAGCGCATTCCCAAGCTCTTCGCCGATCTCGCGCTCGCACGCGGCGACGGCCGCTATGCCCGGCTCCTGCGGTCGCTCGGCGGCGTGCAACTCCTCATCCTTGACGACTGGGGTCTCGAACCGCTCGACGCCGCCGCAAGGCATGACCTCCTCGAAATCCTCGAAGAACGCCACGGACGAAAATCGACAATCGTTACCAGCCAGCTCCCGGTGGACAAATGGCACGACGTTATCGGCAATCCGACTTACGCCGACGCCATTCTTGATCGCCTGGTCCACAACGCCCACCGCATCGATCTCACAGGCGACAGCCTTCGCCTGAGCCGAGCAAAGCACGCCAAAAAAGATTGACCATCCACAGCAAGCAATGTCACAAGCTCAGCAGCCAGCGAGGCCCGCGCCCTGTGCGACATCATGTCGGAATCCATGCGCGGCATCATCTCGGAATGCCCGGGCGACTTCATCGGAATCGGCAGATGATCGGACGATGGCCCCGCTAAGTCCGCTCATCTCGGCGGACTGATGCCGGGTACGGCGGCACGCAGCCGCCCCTGCGTTTGCGGCACTTGGGATTGCTGACTTAACTCGCATGTACAGTAGACCAGTTCCGGCGTTATCCTTCGGGCTGAGGTGCCGGAGATATCACCGCGCCCGTTGGAGGAAACGCCCATGGCAACAATTAGCGACGTTTCAATCATCAATTGGAACACGGCCGAAGCCAAACCTGTCGCATCCGGGCTTGAAAGGACGATCTGTAGCCAAGGTCTGTGTGGTTCGAAGACCCTGACGGTCTATCAGCGAACGGTGCTGGAGGGTCGCCAGTTCGACGTCCGAGCAGCCGGTGACTACCACCTTGTTTACGTCATCGAGGCGCCGAAAGAGGGCATCATCAGCTTCAGGGGGAAGTCGCACGCAGCCGAAGAAGGTGCCGGCGTGGTTCTCGCGCCAGGCGAGACGGCACGATTTGAAGCGTCCGGGTCGAAGCTCGAGCTGCTTCACATGGTGGCCCCTAAGCCTCCCGCCGCCGTCGAAGAGGGGTTGCCCGGTGGGCCAGGGTATTTCTTCAATCGCAAGACGCTTCGCCCTCTCAGTGATGTCAGCGGACGCCGTGTGCGTCGCTTCTGCGTCGAGTCCAGCGTCAGACTTCTCGATGGCAGCAGGCTAACGCCAACCAATGCCATCCAAGCGGGCGAGATGCGCTATCACGAGGGCGGATCGTCACCCTATCATCGGCACATCGGCACCAGCGCGAACCCCGACGGCGCCTCCCACTGCTACATCACGTTCAAGGGCCGTGGCGTGGTCCAAGTCGGGGACGATACCCAGGAACTCCAACCCGGCACGCTCGTGTATTTCCCCCCGGGCGTGCCGCATCGGCTTCGCGCCCATGGCGGTCCGCTCGATTACTTCGAGATCCAGGCTTGGCGGAGTTTCAAGACCGACGTGCTCAGCGAGGAGCCGCTGGGAACTCAAGTGGTACTACGACCCCGTGACGCCGGGGGCCGCGCGGGTGGAGTGGGACCAGAGCTAACGAAACATGCGTTCGCGCTGTGAAGGGGCCAGCCAACCCGACGCGCCCGGCATGCCTACGATAATAGCGACCGCAAACCGAGATGCCGCTTATTTCTTCGCCTTGGCTTCGATCACAGCGACGCGGCGTCCCATATCCCATACTTCGATGATGGTACGGCCTTTGGCCCGCTCTTTGGCTTTTTTGACCGCATCGACGTCGTCTGCACACTCGACCGCCTTGCCGCGACCTACAATGCGCCCAACTTTGTCGGGGTGGTAGAACTGATATAGCGGCACCGCACTTGTCCCGGGCAGCAAGCTGTTTGCAGTTTCCGACATCCTGACAAAAGAGACCACCTTCAATTTCAAAAGAGACCAGAAGGCGACGTTGAAGGGGTACCCCGAACGATCAGCAACTTTGGCGCACCACGCCCGGCCTTTCAGGCGGTTGTCCGGTTCGGGTCATCGAACGAACCCGCTCGCGCGGGAGCGCGCTGCGCGCGGAACGGAGCAAGTGGCGAGGGCCGCGCTAACCGACTGATCGAGAGGCGATGACGGGCAGGCGTCCCGCCCTGAGGATCGAGGGGTTGCAGAACCTCAATCTCAGGACAGGAGCCTTCGATGAGTGACAAGCCCATCAGCGATCTGCGCCGCCGCATTTTGCAGGATATGACGAACCGCAACTTCGGCACCAAGACCCAACACGATTATATCCGGCACATCGAGACCTTTGCCAAGTTCCTCGGGCGCGCGCCGGATACGGCGAGCGGCGACGACATCCGCTGCTTCCAGGCCGAGCAGATCGCGCAGGGCGCGCAGCCTGCGAAGATGAATACGCAAGCATCCGCACTGCGCTTCTTCCTTGGCATCACGTGCGGTCGCGCCGACCTGGCCCATCAGATTGCGCGCACGCGTTACCCCAGGAAGCTGCCGCGTGTGCTTTCGCCCGAGAATGTCGCGCGGCTGCTCGAGGCGGCACCGGGCCCGGGCCTGAAGTACAAGGCGGCCTTGAGCGTGGCCTATGGTGCGGGCCTTCGAGGCGGCGAGGTCGCCATGCTGCGTGTGGGCGACATCGACAGCCAGCGTATGCTGATCCGTGTCGAGATGGGCAAGGGCCGCAAAGACCGGCACGCCATGCTGTCGCCGGTGTTGCTCGAGCTGTTGCGCGCCGTGGCGTCCGGAATGTGGTTGGAATTTGAGCGACATCATCTCCGGGAGGGTGAACCTATCTGATTGTCATTTTGCGTTCAAATCATCCCTGGGTCGAGAAAGCGAGCCCATAGGAAGCCCGCTGGTGCGTTTTTCTGGGAAGGCCACTGTGTCGGTACCCCCCGTTTTCAGCATCGATGCCCATCATGCGGCGAGGTTGATTGGCTGATCGATGAGCTTTGTGGCGAGCGTCTGCCAGCCATCGACCTTGCGCATGTTGATCTGCCCGGAAGCGAGCAGCGCCCAGAACAACATTGCCGCGGTATCTGCCGATGGCAGCACGGTCTGAGTTTTGATCCGCCGCTTGAACTCCTCGTGCAGTCGTTCGATCGCATTGGTAGTCCGCGCGCTCCGCCATTGGCTTGGTGGCAGTCGTGTGAAGGTGAACAGCCGGTCGCCGGCTTCCTCCAGGCTATCGGCAACGGCGCGGTGCTTGAGCCGCCATTTGCGGATGAAGGCCTTGCGGCGCGCTTCGATTTCTTGACGCGTCGCCGCATAGATCATGTCGTTATAATCCGCGGTGATCTCGTCATGCAGGCGCTCTGGTGCGTGCGCGAAAAGGTTCCTGTGCTTGTGGACCGTGCAGCGCTGCACCGGTACGCCGTCCCACACGGCAGCAATTGCCTTTTCGAGCCCGGGTGCGCCATCAACGATGAGGAACTCGGGGCGGCGCAATCCGCGCTCGATGAGATCGTCGAGGACGGTGCGCCAGGCCTCAGTGCTCTCGCCACCCATGCTCTTGATCGCAAGTACTACCTTTTGGCCGTCTTCGCGTACGCCGATGACGACCAGGAGCGAGATGGAGGTCGCTTTGCGGTCAAGCCGCACGCGCACCACCGTGCCGTCGAGAATGAGCCGCACGATCGGCTCTTCGGCCAACGAGCGGGCGTTCCACGCGTCCCAATCGCCCTTCACCTTGCGCCAGGTCCGGCTCACCGTGTCCTTGCCGACCGCGCCGCCAAACAGGGCACCAAGCGCACGGCGCACCCGGCGCGTGTTGGTGCCAGCCAGATAGGTGCTCGCGATCAGCGCGTCGGCGGCCAGCGTCCGGCGCTGATAAGCCCGCAACCCCTGGCTCTTCCACTCCGTCGTCTTGCCCTCCGGGGTGTTCAGCCGAGCACGCGGCACCGCGATCTCAATCGGGCCGAACGTCCCGGTCAGCGACCGCGTCCGGCTCCCGTGGCGGTGGCCGGTAACGACCGCCCTTGCTTCATCGCCAGCAATCTGGCTTCGCCCGTAACGCGGACGGGCAAGCACAGTATCGAGCTCGCCGCGGATCAGCTCTTCGATGAACTCACGCGCCCGAGCGCGCACCTCGGTCTCGAGCGGATCAAACCAGTTGTCGAAAAGATCAACAGCCATCTCGGATGCAGGCTGCGAAGAATCAGGCTTCGTGGTAGTGATCGTCATGGCGTGGTCTCCTATCTGACGCTTCAACGTCAGATGATTCGAGGTTGAACACCCCGGAGACTACGCCACCATCAATTCCTACCAACCTCGCGACGCCACGTTGCGCGCATGGTGGCTGCAGTGCCGCTCGCAGGGCTGGCTATTCCCGGGCCGCGATCCGCTGTTGCCGATCACCGTGCGCCAGCTCAACCGTGCCTGCCACATGGCTGCCGATGCCGCCGGGCTCGGCTCCTGGGTGTCGCCGCATACGCTGCGACACTCGTTTGCGACACATCTTCTGGAGAGCCGCATCGACGTGCGCGTGATCCAGGTTCTGCTCGGGCACGCCAAGCTGGATACGACCGCGCGCTACACGCAGGTCGCGACCAATTTGCTGCGGTCGGTCGAGAGCCCGCTCGATCGACTACTGCGGCCGACGGATCAGTCGCCGGCATAGTCGGTGCTCCTTGGCCCGTCCTGCCCTGGAGGTCGCGGACCTGTTCCGTGACCATGGTCCCGCTTGGCGTGAGGCCAACCGCGGCCATGTGAGCCTCGGACAACTGAAGGTGATGAGCGCGATCGAGGACTGCTGCACGGCGGCGCTCGGCGGCCACGTTGCGCGCTGTGAGAACCAGCGATGCGGCTTCACCTCGATTGCCTACAACAGTTGCCGCAATCGGCATTGTCCCAAGTGCCAGGGGGCGGCAGCGCGCCAATGGATGGCGGCGCGCGAGGCTGATCTCTTGCCGGTGCCCTACTTCCACGTCGTGTTCACGCTGCCGGCCGAGATCGGCGACATTGCCTATCAGAACAAGGCGGTGATCTACGACCTGCTGTTTAGGGCATCGAGCGAGACGATGCTCACCATTGCGGCCGACCCGAAACACCTCGGAGCCAGGATTGGCATCACCGCCGTGCTGCACACCTGGGGCTCGGCGATGACGCATCACCCGCACGTGCACATGATCGTGCCGGGCGGCGGCATCTCACTTGGTGGCGATCGCTGGATTGCAGCGCGGCGCAACTTCCTCCTGCCGGTGCTGGTGCTCTCTCGGCTGTTCCGGCGGCTGATGCTGGAGAAGCTTGTTGCCGCGCACGCGGCCAGCAAGCTCACGTTCTTCGGCAGGCACGCGGCACTCGCCGATGCTGTGCGCTTCGCCGAGTTCCTGGCACCGCTCAAGAACAAGCGCTGGTTCGTCTACGCCAAGCAGCCCTTCGCGGGCCCGAGAGCCGTGCTCGCCTACCTGTCGTGCTATACCCACCGCGTTGCCATCTCCAACGGTCGGCTCTTGAATAGCGATGGCAAGACGGTGACCTTCCGCGTCAAGAACTATCGTGTCGACGGCGTTGCGCGAAATACCACGATGACGCTCGACATCGCCGAGTTCATCCGCCGCTTTCTTCTCCACGTGCTGCCGAAGGGGCAGCATCGCATCCGTCATTACGGCCTGTTCGCCAATGGCA
Source organism: uncultured Alphaproteobacteria bacterium (assembly GCA_963791925.1). Taxonomy (GTDB): domain Bacteria; phylum Pseudomonadota; class Alphaproteobacteria; order Rhizobiales; family Xanthobacteraceae; genus BOG-931. Next base: position 766,630 of record CAWBUA010000002.1, read on the forward strand.
CACGCGTCGACAACATCGCGCTCGCACGCAAGCTGATTGGCGTGATCGCGGCAGAGATCGCGAACGCTGCGGCGGAACCGATGCACAATGAGGAAGCGACCGAAGCAAAGCCGGCGACAGCCGAACCCGAGCCTCACACACAGGCCTGTCCGTGCTGCGGCAGCAAAATGCGCATCATCGAGGTCTTCCAGCGCGGCCAGACGCCTCGGCACAAAGCCTCGCCGTGCCCGCCATCGATCCGGATCGATACGTCATGACAAGGGTTGTAGAAGCACAGCGAAACGATGATGCGTCGAGTTGGTCACCGGCCAGCCTCGGAGACCCGTTGTCGATTCGCCGCCGACGTGGCTGTCGCGCTGACCGCAGTCACTCGCAATCGCACCATCGCGAGCTGTTGCCAGACCGTCGCTCGCCAAACACGAGCCCAGCCGGCGCGATAACTACTTCGCCCGCCAACGACCAAATGTCCAAATACCCATAGCGATCGCCGCACTGCCACCGGTCACCTCCCGCGGGTTCCTTCCCTGCAGGCTTCCGGACGCCGGCCACAGTGCCAGTGGCACCGTCCGTGACGGCCGGCATCCGGAACCCTCAACATTCGCTTCACCTTTTGCGATGTCCAACTTAGGTCCGTTTTGCTCCACTAGCGACCGAATAGCGGACATTGTCTGAGGTTGGTTCAGGGCCAAACTCGGAAGTGATAGAGGCCGCCATCTGAAGCGGCCTCTGTGCTAAGCTGATAGTATGACGTGGCTGGAACTTGTGCCCGTATGCATCATCGTTGCGATCATGGCCGTCGCGATAATTGTAGCTATGCGCCGTGGACGCATCAATTGAGGCGCGGCTTATTCGGCTTTATCGTCGGGCTGGGGTTGCTGCTGCTGTTGGGCGACGTGTTGGCGCGACTCTGGCGTCTCGTAGACGGGCACAACAGTTTCGCTGTTTTTCTCGGCTTGGTCGGCCAGAATGCGCCATGAACGCGCCATGTCGAAAAGGGCGAGCCGAGATTTGGAATCGGCCGAGGCTTGGGCAAGTTCAATGCACTTGGCCGCGTGCAGCTGATACAGGGCCGCTTGTTTACTCATCGACATCGGCCGGATTCCCCACGTGTCTTTTGACGTAATTATGACCGGAGGGAATTGTTCCTGTGCCGCGTGCTCACGCTCGCGTAAAATCGCCATGTTGGAGTTTCATGGCGATAAGGAGAGCCTCACTGACGCGGCCCAAATCCTCGATTAAATCTTCGGGGTTGGCGACCTTGGCGCGGATGATGTCGATAGCGCGCGCGGTTTCAGGCTCGGCCACGACGTAAGCAACTGCGCTCAAATCGCCCGCGAACTTACTTACCCGGATCAGTCGCCCGTACCCCATGGGCCCCACACCCCATACAAGTAGCCTGACACCAAAAGGGGCCACCTCCTAATTCAAAAGGGACCAGTCGGGTTTTCCACGGGTCGAAAGGGGCCAGTACCCGGGCCAGTATAGGAACGGATGGGGAATCCGGGACAGACCCCGAACTCGGCTGTGGCGTCACCGGCAGGTCAGGCCGAACGTCCGATCAGGGTCGTGTGTCACGAGCATCGCCGGTCCAAACGGCATGCGCAACTATACGAGAGATGAAGGAGAACCCTTCGGGTTCGGCAATCAGGTGCTGATCTCAAGCCACCGCAAGCTGCTGCGGACAAAAGCCGTGGTGGTGAGCGTTGCGGGAACGCCGGGACAAGATTCCGGCAGGCATGGTCGAGAGAGGCGAGCGTAAGCGAACCGCTGCAGAAGTGTCGAAAGCGGATTAGGCGATGTCAAAACCGGGGGGTGACCCTTCCTCCGGGATCAGTTCGGGAGATGCCTGAGACCGCCCGAATGGCATCCGGCATGTAGGCGGCGCGAAGCTCGACCAGGCTTTCGTATGGAACGTGAGAACCTGCGTTTTGTCACGTCGAATGGCGTGAAGGGACAAGCCGCAAGCGGCTCCAACCGCGAGGGCGAGAGTACCGACACGGAGCGCAGGGACGGAGCAGCCAGTAGTAGCGTCGAATCCGCACGTTGTAAGGCGGATCGACGAATACGACTTGGGCTACTTCCCCAGCAAGTAAGGTTTCAAACGATTCTCTCCGACGGGCATCGCCACAGAGGAGGTGATGATGGCCCAGGGCCCAAACATCGCCCAGTCTGCTGACTGCCCGATCAGATATGATGTCGGGAATGGTATCATCGTCAGTCCTACTTTCCGGAGGATCCGCAGTATCGAGGATGAATTCGATCTCGGCAATTTCGAAGCCAGTCACTTCAATGTCGAAGCCGAGGTCCGACAGCCCCTGCAATTCGATTGCTAGAACGTCGTTATCCCAGCCGGCTTTTTCCGCGAGCCGGTTGTCGGCGATGACATAGGCCCGCAATTCCTGTTCGTTCAAATGCTTGAGCTTGATTGTCGGAACGGATTTAATTCCGAGCAATCGAGCGGCGGCAGCGCGGCCATGACCGCAAACAATCTTATTATCGCGGCCGATCAGGACCGGATTAACGAAGCCAAAGCGTTCGATTGAACGTGCGATCTGCGTCTCCATTTCCTGAGCGATAACAGCGGCGACTGGCATTGGGCGGTATGGGACGCGAAAGGAAAAAAGTTCTGAATCCCATACTATAAGAGAACTCGGTTCTGCTCATGCTTGATCGTTCTGCGTCGCACCAGGGGATCCAGATAGCCATTCGCGCGCCCAAACATGCCACTCAGCGGGCGTGGTGGACAGAACTGGATCACTATCCCATACCAAACCGTTCAATCATCTTCGCGAAGGCTCCGAGAAACATCGGATCGTGCGTTTCCTCGACGTGGCGCTGGTTCCAAAGGCCTGAGCTACGCACGAGCGGGCGATCCGAAGAATTTCCCAACCAGCCCGGCGATGGTGGATCGACAGGAGGGCGATCGTGATTGCTGAGTAACGCGATCGCATTGCGCTCGAGGAGGGCGCGCAGGCTGTTAGGCCCAGGTTCGTCATCAATGTTGACCCAAAGGAACGGCATGGCGCCGAGGTAGTTTGTCACTGCGAGCTCAACCGGCGTTTCGGCCAGGGTCAAAGAATCACGGCTTATATTCAGCGCGAGGGATGCCTTTCCGGCATCGCCCTTCACGCCCCAGGAAACACACTGTGCGACGTCGCCACGGGCCAGCAGCGCTTGGCCGATGAGCAAACGGAAGATTGAACCTCTATGGTTGCCACCGCCGGATGCCTGGCCGCGATGCTGTCCCAAGCGTTGGCGAAGCGTCGAACGCGATCCAGATCCTAATGCGTGCGTACCAACGCGGACGATACGGAGCCCATTTCCGCTTTCCTTGCGAACCTCAGACAGCTCAAAAAATAAGTAAAGGCCACGACGGGGCCAATCACGATATTTATCGAAAGTGGCCAGTGTTCGCGTTCCACCAAGGCGCTGCTCTAGCCGATCAAGAAGAGCATAAAAGCGCACTACATCGGCGAGGCGACTCATCAATGTTCGGACAGCCAAGCCAACTGTTCACCGCGTGTTAAATTAGCCATCGGCACCTCGACTTCAATTCCGCGTTGCCTAAGCGGCTCGACCAAGAACTCCCTATAGCGATGGCCAGCAAACATTACCACGCGCTTCTCGCCGGCCATTTTTGGCAGGAGCTTATCGAGTACGTTCTTAGCCCATTTCCTTCGTTCGGCCACTCCGAGAGTGTTCAGGGTATAATCGTATGGTGCGATCTCGACATCGGGAGCGACAAGCCCGTAGCGAGAGGAGAGAACGAACCAGTGCGCGCCACTGGCCTCGACGATGTTCCGTACCTTTTTGAACCAAGCTGACTTGTATAGGGCGCGCGCAGGAGCAGAATGTGCCAGTTTGCTCTTGACGCAGGATACGAGGACGACCGCGCCGACAAGGTCGAGGCTTTTCCTCGGCTGCATTGGTGTCGGCTTAGGAACCGGTTCGCGGTGTTGAACCGTTGCCCGTTTTGAAAGCGGTTGAGTGTGAAGGCTGAAAGTAAAATAAACATTCGCGCCGTTAGCTGGACCGATCCTATTGATCGACTTCACGCATGCAAACTCTTCGAATTTATTACTGCCGATGGCGCTGCACACGGCTGGCATAGCATTAGCTAAACTCATCGCCCGATGTACATCGCCGCTCCGGATAGTGATTTCGGAGCGACCATCGGCTCTGCAGAGAGCCACATAGTGGTCGAGGGCAAACTGGCGAATGCGATCCGCTTGCGTCATCGTATTAAAATACATCAAACGGCATTTGTCTGCTAGACAACTATGCCATAACGCTTCGTTAGTCCGTCTTCATAGAGGCCGCGAGAGCCAGGTCCAGCGTGTCGGTCACGTCCTGCGCCTTCATCGTCGTGCACAGCTTCCAGGCGATGATGTAGCGCGAGAAGTCATCCAGGACCGTGCTGAGGTAGAACCAGCCCCAGCCGATCACCTTCAGATAGGTGAAATCGGTCTGCCAGAGCTTGTTTGGCGCCGTCGTCTTGTCCTTGAACTCGTCGGCTGCCTTCATGACGAGGTAGACCGGGCTGGTAATCAGATCATGCGCCTTGAGCAGCCGGTAGGCACGGCTGCGCGATGACCAGCGCCATCGGTAGTCTCGCGGACGGGATTACCTCCGATAACATTCACTTCTCGGAACCAAAACGAGCGCCCGTTTGATGTCAGCTCTCATCCAAGTAGTATCCTCATGAAATCCGACAAAATCTCAGATTCAAAAAAGGGCTGGTAGCGCCGCAGCAGGAACGCGCGCTCGGCCTTAACGGACCTGCCCCGCGCGCACGATCGCGTCCATTGCGATAGGTAGTTTATTGATCTCGGCGTCCCCGCCGAGCGCGTCCTCCACGGCCGCAGCAATCGCGGCCGGCGGAGAATTCGGTCCGCTTTCGCCTACAGATTTCAGTCCAAGCGGATTATCCGGCGAAGGCAACGTGATATGGGCGAGGTCGAGATCGGGGACGTCGTTCGCACGCGGCACGTAATAGTCCATCAGCGACCCGCTGAGCAGTTGTCCTTCGCCGTCGTAGACGACGCATTCGCCCAGCGCGATGCCCAGGCCCTGCGCGAAGCCGCCGGCGATCTGGCCTTCGACGACCTTCGGATTTAGCTGTACGCCGCAATCGTGGACGAAGACATATTTGAGGATGTCGACCTTTCCGACGTCGCGGTCGACTTCGACCACGGCGATATTCACGCCGCTCGCCCAGATGACGGTCTTGGGATAGAAAAACTCGGTCGCGACCAGGCCCGGTCCGCCGAACTCCGCCATTCGCCGATCGCGCATTGCCCGTCCGGCGAGTTCGCCCAGCGTGATGCGGTTCTGTTGCGCGCCGACGACCGACACGATGCCGTCGGCAATTGTGACCTCCTGTTCCGGGCATCCGAGGATCTGTGCGGCCAGTGTGACGACTTTGTGGCGCACCGCGATCGCGGCATTATGCACGGCGTTGCCGGCGTTGATGGCGACCCGGCTGGCGCCGGTGCCGAACCCAACCCGCATCAGATCGGTATCGCCGCCCAGCACCCGCACGTCGTCGAGCGCGGCGCCGAGCGTGTGCGCGCAAACCTGCGCCATGGTCGTTTCGTGGCTCTGCCCTTGCGAGTTGACGCCAAGCTTGACGGTGACCCGGCCGTCGTCGTCGATCGCGATGGTCGCGCCTTCGCAGGGGCCGAGCCCGCCGCCCTCGACATAACTCGAAATCCCGATGCCGATTGAGCGGCCGGCTGCGCGATAGTCTTTTTGTCGGCGCCGCCATGTGTCGTATTCTGCTCGCTCCTGCGCGATGTCGAGCAGACGGACAAAATCCACCGCCTGGTAAGCGATCGGCACGCCGTCGCGGTAGACCATGCCGTTGCGATACGGCAAATCGGCTGCGGTGACGATATTTCTCCGCCGCAGCTCGATCGGATCGAGTCCGGTCGCCCGGGCTAGCGCGTCGAGCATGCGGTCCATCGTGAATACGGCTTCGACCCGTCCGGCTCCGCGATAGGGGCTGCCCGACGACGTATTCGTCGTGATCGCCCAGCCTTCGGCGCGCAGATTAGGGACTTTGTAATGCGTGGTGAGGTGGTTGAGCGTGTTGATCTGCAGCATCATGTCGAAATGATCGTACGCTCCCACCTCCTTGTACATTTTCACGTCCAGGGCGAGAACCGTGCCGTCACGCTTCGCCGCGATGCGGACGTCGTTGGCCTGGTTGCCGGAATGGTTGGACGCTGCCATGTGCTCGGTGCGCGTTTCGACCCAGCGGATGGGGCGCCTCAGACGATAGGCAATGAGCGGGATGATGATGTCTTCGGCGTGGAGAACTCCCTTCAGCCCGAAGCCGCCGCCGATATCGCGCGCGATGATCCGCACGCTTTCCGCTGGCATTTTGAGAATTGAAGCGAGCGTATCGCGGAGCAAATAGAGGAATTGACAGGTCGACCACACGTTCAGCGTTCCGGTGGCGGGCACCCATTCTGCGGCGACGGCCCGGCACTCGATCGCCATCGATTTCAGGCTCTGCATCTCCAAGCGCCGCTCCACCACCACTTCGGCGTTCCGGAATGCGGTTTCGACGTCGCCCACCTCATGCTTGAGATGCCCGACGGTATTGGCAAAGCCCGGGTGGACGCGAGGCGCGCCCGGCTTGAGCGCCGCTTCCCAGTTGGCGACGGCCGGCAGCGGCGCATATTCCACGCCGACGGCTTCGGCCCCGTCGGCCGCTGCGAACGGCGTTTCCGCGATCACGACCGAGATTTGCTCGCCCACATAACACGCCTTCTCGGGAAACAGCCGATGCGGCGCGGCGCGAAATGAATCGATGTACGGGCTCTTCAGCGTCACCGAACCGTTCAGTTCGGGCAGCGTCGCGGAGAGTTCCGGCCACTCCTTGCCAGTGATGACGGCGACGACACCGGGAACCTGGCGCGCCCGATCGGCGTCGATCGCCTGTACATAGGCATGCGGGTGCACGCTGCGGACGAAGGCGGCATACAACATGCCCGGGAGCCGGACATCCTCGACGTACATCCCGGCGCCGGTCACGAACCTTTCGTCTTCCTTGCGCTGGACCGCTTTCCCCAACATCGACGGTATCCCGTGCGCCGCAGAACCCGAGCTAAGCCGCGAGCAGATATTTTCTCATGAAATCCGCCATGGCGGGACGGACTATATGGGAGCGGTCGTGGCAACAATGCACGCTATCGTTCCAGATGAGCGTCTCGACCCTACCCTTGAGATCCTGGATCATGCTGGTGGCGTTTTCGATCGGCGTGATGGTGTCGAGCCCGCCGTGCACGACCAGGACCGGACAGGAAATCTTCGATGCGTAGCCGGACAGGTCGATGCTGGCATAGAATTTCCTTGCGTCCTCCAGCGTCTTGCTGCCACTCACGAATATGAAGCCTTCGAGAGTGTGCTTGGGCACCTCGGCGAGGTTGCGCAGATGATACATCGCGCCCCAGGCCACCACGGCCTTGATGCGCTTGTCGATTGCCGCCGTCTTCGGCGCGTAGAAGCCGCCCATGCTGCGTCCGATGACGCCGATACGCGCGCGGTCGATTTCCGGTCGGCTCTCCAGATAATCGATGACCGCGATGACGGCGCGCTCGAAATCCGTGCGCCAGCGCATCTCGAAAAGCGTCTCGCCCTGGCCCGGCCCGTCGAACGCCAGCGTCGCCAGGCCGCGCCGCATGCAATGATCGGCAACGTTGAGGTAATCCTCCTTAGTGGTATCGAGCCCGCCGAGCAGGATGACGCATGGCGGATCGTTCACGCCGCCGGGCACGCGGAAATAAGCCGGCATCCTGATGCCCTCGAACGGGATCTCGACCCGCTCCATCGGGATTTCAAACAACGGGGCGGCTTTCTTAAACGCGTCGCGCTTCTTGTCGTGAATGCGCTTCTTCAACGTGACGTCGTCGAACATGAGATATTGCCCGTAATGATAGTAGAGCGAAGCCCGCGCCAGCTCGCCCGCGGCCGTCAGTTTCGCCCCGGCCGCCAGCGCGGCGTGGCCGCGTTTTTCCGCCCCTTCGGCCATGTCTGACCACGCCTGAGGCAACGATTTCCAGTCCGCGGCCGAAGCGCGGATGTCCATCAGATCGCGGTAATGCACTCCGTCCGCGAGAAAACGGTGGACGCCCTGATCGATCGCGGCTTCGACAGCGGACTTGGTCATTTTCCCTCCACTTCACTCGACGCCCCGTGCCTGCGGCTTCATGGCATGGCCAGGGATCAACTATATATACAAACATTAGGGGTCATTGTATATAAAGCTGCAACAGGTTTGCAAGCAACCCGGCGCGGCCGTCCGATCGCCGCCGGAACGCGGCTGGAGACCGGGTCATGGTGGCGCTGCGCAAACGGCAGATGCGCGAGGAGACGATCGCGGCAAACAAGTCGCATCTTTATCAGGAAGTGGCGGCCGCGTTGCGAAAACGGATTCTGGCCGCGCGCGGCGGCCCGACGACGAAGCTACCGAGCTTCAACGATCTGATCTCGGAATTCAAAGTCAGCGGCATCACCATCCGCCGGGCCTTGCGAGAACTCGCCTATGAGGGCTTGATCTGGGGCGAACAGGGCCGCGGCGTCTTCATCAAACCGAAGAGCGTCATCCATCGCGTGTTCGCCTGGAAGACCGAAAGCTCGATCGGCGACGAAATCAGCCGCGCCGGCTTCACGCCGAACATCCAGGAGCTCAGCTACGGCTGGTGCGAAGCGGACGAAGAAACCGCGTCTCGCCTCGGCGTGGAGATGGGCAGTAGAATCCGGCGGCACCAGAAGCTGGTATTTGCGGACAAGGAACCAGTCAGTCTCCATATCCTGCATTTCACCGACGACATCGCCAAGAAGCTTCAGCACTATCTCGCCCAGGATTTCGTATTTCCTCTCCTGCAGCGCGCGCGCTTCGACTACAGCCACGTCAGATTGGAGTTCTCTGCCGCGGCGCTCGGCAACGATCATTCGCCTTTATTCGCGTTGCCCGCCGGATTTCCGATGAGCCTAGTCTACTACACGCCAATCGCAAAGAACGGGACGGCGATTTTGACCGGCATCACGGTTTGCCGCTCGGACCGTTTCATCTTCGAAACTCGTCTGCCGCTCGACAGCAATGGCGCGTCAGGTTCCCCGCAGCAGGCCCGCAGATCGGAAAGAAGCAAGAGGCGAGAGCCATGAGTGATATCGACCGTCCGGATGCGCCGCTGCCCCGGTTTGGCGAAACGTTCGACGTCATCGTCGTCGGTTACGGATTTGCCGGCGCGATGGCGGCGATCACCGCCGCCGACGCCGGCGGCCGCGTGTTGCTGTGCGAGAAGGAGGCCCTGCCGGGGGGAATTTCGATCTGTTCCGGTGGCTGGTTCCGCAGCGCACATAGCGCCGACTTGGCATTCGAATACCTGAAGGCGACAAACGGCGGCCGTACGCCGGACGACGTGCTGCGCGTCCTCGCCGACGGCATGACTGGCGTCGAAGCCGACGTTCGCCGGCTCGCCGCCGCCAGCAACGCGACCCTTCAATCCAGCGAGAAGGGCGGCAATTACCCATTTCCCGGGGTCGACACTTTTTATCACGTCAACATCATCAACGTACCCGGCAGCGAAGACCTCCGGAAGACCTACCCGCATATCATGACGTCGCCGTCCGCCTGCGGCTGGCGGATGTTCAAGGTCATGGAAGACAACATAGCGCAGCGCGCCATCGAGGTGCGCTACGAGTTTGCCGCGCAGCGCTTGATCAGCAACGACCGCCGCGAGATCCTGGGCGTCTGGTTCACCACCAAGGACGGCCGCCGGGTCGCAACCAAAGCGCGGCGCGCGGTCGTTCTTGCCTGCGGCGGCTTCGAAGCCAACGACGAGATGAAACGTCAATATTGGGAGAAGGCGCCGGTGCTCACGGCGACTTCGGTCTCGAATACGGGTGACGGAATCCGCATGGCGCAGGATGTCGGGGCGGACCTGTGGCACATGTGGCACTTCCACGGCTCCTACGGCTTCAAGCATCCGAACCCGCAATATCCGGTCGCGATCCGCGTCAAGCGGTTGCCCGACTGGTTTCCCGGCCGCGAGCACGCCGTCAACGTGAGGATGTCGTGGATCCTAGTCGACCAGGACGGCCGCCGTTACATGAACGAGTGCTCGCCCTATACGCAGGACACTTCGCACCGCCCGATGGAGCTGTTCGACAGCGTCCGCCAAATATTCCCCCGCATCCCCTCTTATCTGATTGTCGACGAGATAGGACGCCGCGAATATCGGATCGGCGCGCCGACCTACAATCAGCGGGGACACGCCTTCAAGTGGAGCGACGACAATCTGCGCGAAGTGGAGCTCGGCATTATCGACAAGGCGGACACGATCGAGGAAATGGCGCGAATCGTCGGCGCCGAGTCCGCGGCGATGCAAGCGACGCTCGAACGTTGGAACGAAAATTGCGCACGCGGGCATGACGCCGATTTCGGCCGTCCGCCCGGGAGCATGATGAAAGTGGCGACGCCGCCCTTCTACGTCGGAAAGGTCTGGCCGGTGGTGTCCAACACCCAGGGCGGCCCGGTTCACAATGCCCGCCAGCAGATCATGAGCGTGTTCGGCGAGCCCATTCCCCGGCTCTACGCGGCGGGCGAGCTCGGAAGCGCCTTCGGTTATCTCTACCTGTCCGGCGCCAATCTATCGGAGTGCCTGGTAACCGGAAAGATCTCCGGCCGCGAGGCCGCGGCGAAGGCGCCGTGGGATGCGACTGCCGTGCCGGCGATGTCGTCGGCTTAGCGGCTCATCCCGATCCATCGGGCGCGCCGTTGCCAGCGCGTCAATTCGATCGCAGTCGAGACGGGCAGGTTGGAAGGAAACGAGCACTCATGGCTGTCTTCCATGCAGCAATGTCGGCAATGGACGTGCTCTTCACGCCTGTGCGCATGGGATTGCTGTTTATCGGGGTCCTGCTCGGGCTCGTCATCTCCATCATCCCCGGACTTGGCGGCATAGTCGGGCTCTCCTTGTTGCTGCCGTTCACTTTCAACCTGGACCCGTATTCGGCGATGGCGCTGCTGATGGGGCTGGCCGCGGCGGTCAGTCACGGCGACGTCATTCCCGCGGTGCTTTTCGGTGTGCCCGGCACTGTCGGCTGCGCCGCGACCGTAATGGACGGCTATCCGATGGCGAAGCGCGGCGAAGCCGGACGCGCGCTGGGTGCGGCATTCAGTGCGTCGCTGTTCGGCGGTCTGTTCGGCGCCGTGGTGCTGGCGCTCACCATACCGATCATCAGTCCGATCATTCTCCTCATCGGCACGCCGCAGATGCTGGCGGTCTGCATATTCGGCATCACGCTGGTCGCCTCGCTGTCGGGCAATGCGCCGCTGAAGGGCTTAGTCGCAGCGCTGTTGGGCTTGCTGCTCGCGACCGTCGGCGAGGATCCGCAAACTTCGACGCTGCGCTTTGTCTTCGGCGCGATCTACCTGTGGGACGGGATTCCGATCGTGCCGCTGGCACTCGCCATATTCGCGATTCCGGAGCTGTGCGACATCGCGATCAACCGGACCTCGATCGCCGGCGGCGCCAGAATCGACGCACGAACGGGCCAATGGCAGGGCTATAAGGACGTCCTTGACAATTGGTTTTTGGTCGTCCGCACCGGAGCGCTCGGAGCGGTATGCGGCATGGTGCCCGGGCTCGGCGCGGCGGTGGTCGACTGGCTCGCCTACGGTCACGCCCTCAAAACGGAAAAAGACGCCGCCAAGACGTTTGGCAAGGGCGACGTCCGCGGCGTCATCGCTTCCGAGAGCTCCACCAATGCCCGCGAGGGCGGTTCGCTCGTCACCACAATTGCATTCGGGGTGCCCGGAACGGCCTCCATGGCCATTCTGCTCAGCGCCTTTCTGATCCAGGGCATCGTCCCGGGACCCGCAATGCTCACCAAGCATCTCGATTTGACCTACACCATCGTCTGGAGCCTGACGCTCGCGAATGTCATCGGCACGGCGATCTGCTTCGTCTTCGCCAACCAGCTGGCGAGGATCGCGACCATCCGCTACGCGGTCCTCCTGCCGGTGATCTTGATACTCGTCACCATCGGCGCCTTCGAGGGTTCGCGAAGCTGGGGCGACATCGTCGTGCTGCTGCTGCTCGGCAGCACCGCCTGGATCATGCGGCGGTGCGGCTGGCCGCGCCCGCCGCTCGTGCTGGGGTTCATTCTAGGCAAGCTGATCGAACGTTTTGTCTTCATCTCGGTCGAACGCTTCGGATGGAGCTGGCTTACCAATTGGTTCGTCCTCCTGATGCTCGCGCTTTCCGTTCTGGGGATTTTGCAGCAGGCGATCGCCGGCCTGAAAAATCGACAAGGCCTCCGATCCTTGCCCAAATTCGGACGGCCGCGGCTGTCGCTGGGATCGGGTCTCGCGCTGGTCGTGCTGCTGATATTCGTCGGCTCGCTCGTCATGGAAAGCGAGTGGGATTTCGCGGCCCGCCTCTTTCCGAGCATTGTTTCCATAGCCGGCGTCATATTGAGCACGGTGCTGCTAGCGACTGAAACCTTCGTCAGGCAGGCCGCCGCATATCCGCGAGTCGGTATCGCCAACAGCGAGGAGGCGGCCGCGCTCGCCACCCATCTCGGCTACGGCGTTCTCATGGATCGCCAGATCTACCTTCGCGCCCTGGAATTTTTCCTGTGCGCGTTCGGGGTTCTGCTGGTCGGGTTTATCATCGGGCTGGTGCCGGCACTACTGCTGTTTCTGTTCGCCTATATGCGCTTCCACGGCAGGGAGGGCTGGTGGACCGCGTCAGGCGTCACCCTCGGCATGCTGGCCTTCGTCTGGGTGACGTTCGACCATTTCGTACATCAGCGCTGGCCGACCTCGCTCATCGGCGAATTCATTCCAGCGCTGCGAACTTTGTCGCCGTGGTTCTGAGGCTGCTTCGATGGTCACAATCACGCAGCAAGGGGTGAGCGAAAAATCCAAGCACGCGCGAGCGGCGACGGCGCGTATCGGTAGGCTTTCTTGGTGCAATGACGGAAGAACAGGGAGGACAACATGAAGTGCTTGAAGGGACTCTTTTGGACGGCTTTCGCGTGCTGGGCGTTGGTCAACAACGCGCCGGCTGTTTCGGCGCAAACCGCGCAGGACTTCTACAAGGGCGGCACTTTGAGACTCGTCGTGAGCGCCGCGGCCGGCGGCGGCTACGATCTGTACGCGCGGATCCTGGCCCGGCACATGGCGCGCCACGTCGGCGGAAATATCGTGGTCGAGAATATGGGCGAGGCCGCGGAACTCAACGCCGCCAACTACATTTTTAACCAGGCGCCGAAGGACGGCAGCGTGATCGGCGCACTGCGCCCGACGCTGACGTTCAATCAGTTGGTGCAGCCGAAGGGCGTCAGATACAGCGCCAAGGACTTCGTATGGATCGGGTCGATGGCGCAAACCAACACCGTTATCATGCTGTACCGGCCGACATCTCCTGCCCAGAACTTGGAAGAAGCCAAGAAGACGGTCGTGATCATGGGCGCCCAGGGCAAGGACGATGAGGGCTACATCCAGCCGCAGACTATGAACGTGCTGCTGGGGACCAAGTTCAAGATCGTCCTCGGCTATTCCGGTATTCCGGCGGTCGATTTGGCGATCAGGAACGGAGAGGTGAACGGCCGCCAAGGCGAGTGGACCGCGGTCAAAACCGCGCATGGCGATTGGCTGAAGGAGAACAAGCTAATTCTGCTGGCGCAGATCGCGGTCGATAAGATCAAGGAATTGCCGGACGTGCCGCGTCTGATCGACCTCGCCAATCCGGGCGACGACCGCGAAATCGCGTCGCTGGTTTCCGCGCCCGCATCGCTCGGCCGAGTCATCGCGGCGCCGCCGGGAGTGCCGGCGGACCGGGTCGCTTATCTGCGGGCGGCGTTCGACGCAACCATGGCCGATCCTGAATTCCTCGCCGATGCCACGCGGCTCAATATCGAGATCGAGCCGTTGTCCGGACAAGACTTGCAGAAGCGAGTTGAAACCGCCATGTCGGTGCCGGACCGGCTGGTGGTGCGCGCCAAGGCAATGTTTCAATAGCGGCGTGCCCGGGACGGCGCTCTCGGCAGCGAGCCAAGGTCGCGCCGGCAGGCAATGACCAAGCCGCCTGCCGGCTCGTGGCGGCCGAGGCCTTGAGCTGGGGCCTTCTGCGGCTTTCCAGTCTCGCGCTCGACCGGTACCGCGTGTCAAAATCATCGGCTGACAGTGCGACGGCATTTCTCGACTGGATCAACGCCGAGCGTGAGGCTGGTGTTCAGGTCCCTTAATGCCCCAGCAGAACTCGGTGTGCGCTCGGAAGTCCCGGGGACACAACAGATCGCGTACCCAAAGCTCTCAAGACAAGTGTGCGAGAAATCGATGGTTAACCTGATAGCAGGACAGGGCGGTCAAAAATCCCTGTTCTGAAGATTTTCGTCCCTGTTCTCGTTTCGGAAATTCCCTGTTCTGGTAGGCAGGGAATTGGATCAAAAGTTCCGATTGCATCGGCACTATTCGGGGCTTCCGGAGACACAGGCAGCCATGTTTTGCGAAATTCCCTGTATTTTTCCCTGTTATCAGGGAATTGGGTGCGGAGACCGGTTCGCGGTGCACTGCGTCGTCAGCCAGAATGCGACGGAAGCGAGTCCTACGCACTGAGCCCGCCATCCACCATCAAGCGGCAGCCGGTGGTGAAGCTGGAAGCGTCGGACGCAAGATAGAGCACCGAGCGGGCGACCTCTTCGGCTCGCGCGTGGCGCTTGAGCGGAATGATTTCGTTGAAGAACGTGGTCGCGTCGCGGCCGAGCACGCCGCTCAAGCTCTTCTCGACGTTCAATTGGAAGTCGTTCTCCACCGGCCCCGGATGCAAAGTGTTGACGCGGATGTTGCGCGGAGCGGCTTCCTTGGCGAGCACGCGCATCAGGCCGACCTGGGCGTGTTTGGCGGTGATGTAGGCGCAGACGCCCGGATCGCCCTTCACGCCGACGATACTGGAGGTGATGATGATCGAGCCGCCGTCGTTCATCTGCGGCAGCGCATGCTTGGCGGCGAGGAACGCGCCTTTGACATTCACGGCGATCACGGAATCGAAAACCGCTTCGGGATAGTCGGTGACCGGCGCGACCACGCCGAAATTGCCGGCATTGCTGAACAGCACGTCGATCTTGCCCCATCGCTGCACGGTCTGCGTGACGCAATTCTTGACCTGCTCCGACTGGGTGACGTCCACCGTGCACCAAGCGATGTTGTTGGCGTCGGCAGCTTTGCCGGCATCGGCCGCGGCCTTGCTCAACGCGACCTCGGCGAGGTCGGCCAGCATCACCTTGGCGCCCTCGGCGGCGAGGAGCCGAGCCGCGGCGACGCCGATACTGCCGGCGCCGCCGGTGATCAGGCACACCTTGTTTTCCATCTGCTTCGGCATGGCGGTCCGTCCCTGCTGTGTTTGACGTGCGGTTGAGCGCGACACTTGATCTGGTTTGGCTTGAGGCGCAATCTTTTGTCAAATGGAGGAGGCGCCCTTGAGCATTGCCGAAGTGCGGCCGGCATCCGGGCCGGAAACCATTCCGAGCGCCGACGAACTTGTGGCGCGGGCCCGCGCCTTGGCGCCAAGATTGCGCGAGCGCGCGGTGCGCGCCGAACGCGACCGCAATATTCCGCAGCAATCGGTCGACGAATTCATCGATGCCGGGCTTATTCATACCCTGCAGCCGAAACGCTGGGGCGGCTATGAGCACGACCACGAAGTGGCGTTCGATATCGCGGTCGAACTCGGCAGATCGACCTGCGGCTCGTCTGCCTGGTGCCTGAACTATCTCGCCGACCACGCCTGCATGCTGGCGCTGTTCCCCGAGGAAGCGCAGCACGACGTCTGGAGCCGCAACAACGCCGCCTGCATCGCCACCTCGGCGGCGCCGACCGGAAAAGTGACGCCGGCGCCGGGCGGCTATCGCCTCGACGGCCGCTGGTCGTGGTGCTCCGGCTTGCGCCATTCGCACTGGATCATGATCGGCGGGTTGGTGCAGCGGCCGGGCGAGGATCACCCCGACATGCGGCTCTATCTGGTGTCGGTGCCGCAACTGCAGCAGGACGACACCTGGTACTGCGCCGGGCTGCGCGCCAGCGGCTCCAACACCGCCGTGCTCGACAATGTGTTCGTGCCCGAGCACCGCAGCGTCTCGTTCTCGCACTTGCGCGACGGTTGCTCGCCCGGATCGAAGGTCAATGCCAATCCGATCTACCGCACGCCGTTCATCGCGGTGCACAGCTACGCGCTGCTCGGTCCGGTGCTCGGCATCGCCCGCGGCGGCTATGCTGAATTCGTGCAATGGACGCGGCAGCGCTATTTGACCTACACCCAGTTGGCCATCGCCCAGCATGTGCCGGTGCAGATCCGCATTGCCGAAATCGCCGCGCAGATCGACGCCGCCGAGCTCTTGGCGCGGCGCGCCTTCGCCATGGCGCGGGCCGATTACGCCGGCATGTCGCTTGCGACCCGCACCCTGTTGCGCCGCGATTTCACCTACGCCGTGCGCGGCCTGCGCGAGGCGCTCGACGATCTGGTCAAGATCTCCGGCTCCAGCGGGCTGATGGACCACAATCCCGTGCAGCGCTGCTGGCGCGACGCGCACGCCATTTCCTCCCACGTGGTGATGAACTGGGACGTGCCGGCGGAAAATTTCGGCCGCGCCGAATTCGGGCTGCCGCTCAATCCGGCCTATCCGATGTTCTGATCGGCAGAACGCGCCAGTGAAGATCTGCTACATCACCACAGGCTATCAAAGCCATCGTCGCGCCGGATTGAATTATATCGCCGCACTGAAGGGGCAGGGCGCGCATCTGGTCGAGGATCCGAACGAGGCCGAAATCGTCATTATTCACGACGAACCGCAGACCTTGCGGTTTTATTATCAGGCCTGGCCGGTCCTGCGACGGCGCTATGTGATTGTTTACGCCGTGTGCGAGACTTCGATCATGGCGCCCAATCGGCTTCGACCGCTTGGCGACGTCAATGAGATATGGACTTCTTCGACCTATTGCCGAACCGCGCTCGCAGCCGCCGGGCGGCCGGTCGCGGTCATTCCGCATATCGTGTCGCCGATCGAAGCCGATGACGCGGCCGCGGCGCGGCTGCGATCGTGGTTTGGTCTCTCCGCCGATACTTTTATCTTCTATACGATCGCCCAGCTGGAAGAGCGCAAGAATATCGAGGCCGGCATCCGCGCCTTCAGCAATGCCGTCGCCGCGCCGGATGTCCGCTATATCGTGAAATCGACGGTGCCGCTGCCGGCCGAGATGCGCCAACTGGCCGGCGTCATCAACCCGATGGAGTATTTCAGCGATGACGACATCGCCGCCCTGCACCGCATCGGGCATTGCTATGTCAGCCCGCATTGCGGCGAAGGCTGGGGGCTCTGCATGTCGGACGCCATGGCGCTGGGCAAGCTCGTCATAGCGACCGGCTACAGCGGCAATATGGATTACATGGACGCCGAGAGCGCGTTGCTGGCCCGGCACAGTGTTGAGCCGATCCGGCAGCCCGCGAGCAAGGCACGCCTTGACTTTGACCCCTCGTCGACGGCGCCGCAGTGGGCCTATGTGGACGAAGCCGATCTCGGCAAGCTCATGGTGCGGGCGCGATGGTTCTGGGACGAGCTTAAGCCGATGCGCGACGAGGCCAGGCGCCGCATGGTCGATTACACTCCCGCACGCGTCGGCGATATCATGATGCGCCGGCTTGATGCCATCGCCGCCAGCCTGAACTTATCGACGGCGGCGCCCGGCTAACCAGTCGCGCGCGCTGCCGGTCGGCTACCAGCGCCACACGCCGTAGGCGTGGCCGTTCTGCATCTGCGGCGCAACATAGGCCGGCTTGCGGTCGCCGATGGCGCCAAGCATGGCGATCCAGTTCAACAGTTCGCCGCCGACATTGCCGGCCTTGAGCAGTTGATGCTCCGTGGCCTCGGCGATCAGCCGGTCGATCTCTCGCTCCTCCAGCGACTTGATCACGCGCAGCGCCCAGTCCGGATCGGGCACGCCGTCGGAGCGGCCCGGCGCCATGCGCGGGCCGCCGACTTCGAGCGAGAAGCTGCCGGAGCCCATGATCACGACGCGCAGCGGTTCCGGCCAGGCCTCGATGGCGCGGGCGACCGTCTTGCCGAGCTCGTGACAACGCTGTGCCGACGGCAGCGGCGGCACGTGGCCGCTGATGAAAAACGGGATCACCGGAACGTGCATTTCGGGCGTGAGAAAATGCAGCGGCACCGTGATCGAATGATCGACCGAGAAATTCTGCGTCATGCCGACGTCGTAGCCTGAGCCGATTGCGGCGGCGCGGATATGGGCGGCGAGTGCGGGTAGCGACTTTACCGTGTAGTTCGGCACGTCGCGCGGCTCGTCATTCGGCGCCTTGAAGCTCTTGTCGATGCCGACGGCGAAGATCGGCAGATCGTTGAGGAAGAAGGTGTTGAGATGGTCGGTATCGAACATCACGATGAGATCGGGCCTGCTGGCGGCGAGCGCCTCCTTCTGTGCGCCGAACAGTTTGGCGGTCTCGCAATCGGGGCCGTCGCGTTTGACGAAATGCGGAAAAATCGGCGTGTGCGGCACGCCGAAGCCGGCAACGATCTGCGCCATGTCTCTCTGTCCTCCCGTTTGCCGCCGCGTTGTTCTACGCCACCGGCTGGCCGATCTCGTCGACCTTCACCGCGCGCATCCGCTCATTATAAGTCTGCACGTTCAGCCCGCAGACTTCGAAGCGGGCCAGGTAGCCCATCAGGAATCCGTTGACGCCCATGCGGAATAAGGCGCCGACGTCGCCGGCAATCAGCGCGCGCCGCTCGTCGTCGGTCAGATCGAGCGCCGCCACCGCGTTCCCCGGATCGGCCTTCATGGCGGCGCGGAAGGCATGGTCGCGCAGCACCTCGCGGCACAGATAGTTCACGGCAAAGACCGACATGACCAGCTCCCGTCGCGCTGAGACTTATCTCTTGCATGCCCGTGCGGCGATTGCCACCGCGGCCTTGCCGTGGCTAAGCTTGCAGCCCTGTTCGAAAGAAATGCCGGAGGAATGCCATGGATGCGATTGTGAACGCGCGGCAGGACCGCCGCACCACCAACCCGGTCTTCAATGACCGCAAGCTCAAGCTCGGCACCTTCGGCACCAATCTCGACCGCGGCTGCGCGATCTCGACCATCGACGGCGTGCTCGAGATCAATTGGCCGAATACGCTGGAACTGGCCAAGACGTCGGAGGCCATGGAGTTCGAGGCGCTGGTGCCGATCGGGCGCTGGCACGGCTTTGGCGGCGTCACCAACTTCAACGGCCCGGGCTTCGAGTGCTTTTCGTGGGCCTCGGCGATCGGCGCCTCGACGCATTATTCCGGCATCTTCGCCACCTCGCACGTGCCGACGATTCATCCGGTGATGGCGGCGAAGCAGGCTGCAACCATCGATCACGTCACCGGCGGCCGCTTCGCGCTCAACATCGTCACCGGCTGGAACCGGCCGGAGATCGAAATGTTCGGCTCGCCGCTTCTTGAGCACAACGAGCGCTACGACTGCGCCGCCGAGTGGCTGCACATCATGAAGGAGCTGTGGACGCGCGACGAGCCGTTCGACTTCGAGGGAAGCTTCTACCATATCAAAAAAGGCTACCTGGAGCCCAAGCC
Source organism: uncultured Alphaproteobacteria bacterium (assembly GCA_963791925.1). Taxonomy (GTDB): domain Bacteria; phylum Pseudomonadota; class Alphaproteobacteria; order Rhizobiales; family Xanthobacteraceae; genus BOG-931. Next base: position 786,277 of record CAWBUA010000002.1, read on the forward strand.
GATCCAGCGGCCGTTTCCGGCGGTGATGAATGCCGGCGGCTCCGAGAAGGGCCAGCACTTCGCCGCCAAATATTGCGACATGGTCTATGTGGTGTTCGGCTCGCACGATTTCGACGATTGCAAAGCCAAGGTCGATTCCTACCGCGAACTGGCGCGCAAGGAATACGGCCGGGAAATCCAGGTCTGGAGCTATGCCTACGTCGTGCAAGGCGAAACCGAGAAAGAGGCGAAGGACTATTTCCAAAATTACGTCCAGGAGAAGGGCGACTGGGAGGCGGTCACCAACCTGGTCGATACCATGATCGCCAATGCCAAGACGCTGCCGTCGCACGTGCTTGCCGAAATGAAAAAGCATTTCATCGCCGGCTGGGGCGGTTATCCGCTGATCGGTACGCCGGAGCAGATCGCGGACGGGCTGATCCGCATGTCGAAAATGGGCCTCGACGGCACGCTCTTGAACTGGCCGCGCTATATCGAAGACCAGCACTGGTTCAAGGATCACGTCTACCCGCTGGTGGTGCAGGCCGGATTGCGCTGAGTACTTCCCCTCTCCCGTAAAGGGAGAGGGGGAAGACTTCCTCCGCCTCAGAAATACGGCCGGCTGGCGTCGCGGCCGAGCCCAAGCTCCATGCGGCCGTAATGGGCGAAATTGGTTTCGGTGTTCAGGCTGATATGCATGGACATGAAATGAATGTCGCGCCACGCCCGCTGCAGCGGATGCGACGACGCAAACCCCGCCGTGCCGCTCAACGCCACCAGCGCGTCGATCGCTGCGACCGTCAATTCGGATATGCGGGCATAATCGCGCACCGAACGCGCCAGCAGCGCCGGCGAATAGGCCTCCGCCGCGTCGGTCACTCCCACGGCGCGGCGCAACAGCAGTTCGGCAGCGTCGATGTCGGCCGCCGCCCGCGCCATCCGCACCTGCACCGAAGCCTGTTCGGCAAGCGGCCGGCCGTCCTGGGTCTTGCGCGTCTTGGTCAATTCGCGGAACATTTCATAGGCGCCTTGGGCCGCGCCAAGCATCGGCGTCGCAAATGAAATCGGCGCGTAATAGAAAAACGGCGTGCGAAAAATAACGCCGCCAATGCCGCCGCTATGCATGGCGCCGCCGGGAGTCTTGCCGTCACGCAGATCGGTGAGCCGCAGCACGCGGCTTTCCGGCACGAAAGCATCGGCAACGACGATGGTTTTGCTGCCGGTGCCGCTCATGCCGGCGGTGAACCAGGTATCGCGGATGGTGTATTCGCCGGGCGGTACCAGAAAGAATTTCCACTCCGGGGCCGGTCCGTCTTGCGTCATGCCGCCGAGCATTACCCAGGAACAGTGATCGACGCCGCTGGCAAAAGGTGAACCGGCGCTGGAGATGCGATAGCCGCCGTTCTCGGCCGCGGCTTTTGCACTCGGTGCGAACGAAGCCGCGATCGGCACATCGAGGCTTTCGGCCCAGACCGCTTTCTGCCCCGCTTGCGGATACTGCGCGATCAAATGGGCGTGGTGAATGATCAGACTGGCGCACCAGCCGTGCGATGCGTCGGCCTTGCAGAGTTCCCGCGTCACTTCATACCAGGTGTCGAAGCCGAGACCGTAGCCGCCGATCTCGCGCGGCAAAAGGATGCGGGCGAAGCCGGCATCCAGCATGTCCTTTACCGATTCAGGCGGAATTCGCCGCGCTTGTTCCGCCGCCTGGGCGCGCGCGGCGAATTGCGGCGCCAGCGTCCGGGCCCGTTCGATCATCTGCTGCGCGGTCATATTGGGTACAAGCGACGGGGAGGGCGGCACATCGTGCTCCTATCGCTTGGACGCGTCGGTCGGCTCAAGCTTCAGCCGGCGGCCGACAGGAAACAGTTGCAAGTCGTAGCGGTGGATGACCCAGCCCCAGATCCCCATCGGCGCCTTCAGCATGATGGCGATGGCAAGCAGCCCCAACAGGATCAGATAGTAGGTGCCGTAATCGGCCAGGAACTCGCGAAGCGCGATGTAAACCAGCATGCCGATGAACGGTCCCTCGAGCGTGCCGATGCCGCCGATGACGACCATGAAAATGACCACCACGGTCCAGTCGTTGATGCTGAAGCCGGCCTCGGGCGAAATCCGCAGTTTTTGCAAGAAGATCAAGGCGCCGATCAGGCCGGTGCAGGCCGCCGTCGCCACGTAGATGATGAATTTGGTGCGGAAGGTGTTGACTCCGAGGCTCGCGGAAGCCGGCTCGGAATCGCGGATCGCTGTCAGCGCCAGGCCGTGACGCGATCGCAACAAGAGGTAGACGATGGCAAATACGAACAGCGACATCGCCAGCGTCATCAGATACAGCATCGTATCGCGCACATCGCGATTGGAGGAGATTTCGCGCAAGATCGGAACGGTCAGCGACATGCCGGAGCCAGCGCCGAGCACCAGGATGAGACTGGCGAAGAGGGCAAAGACCTCGGACACCACCCAGGTGCCGATGGCGAAATAAGCGCCGCGCAGCCGAAACACCGCGAACGAAACGGGGATCGACATCAGCCCTGCGAACGGGCCGGCGAGCAGCACCGCGACGTAGACGTTCACGTTCCAGACGCCGGTCAGATAGAACAGCATATAGCCGCCGAGCCCGACATAGGCCTGTTGGCCGACGGAGACCAGGCCGGCATAGCCGGCGAGCAAGTTCCACAGTTGCGCCAGCGCCACATAATAGGCCATCTCGGCAATAAGCCGCATCCAGCCGGCGTCGCCCCACCATGGCAGCGAGATCAGCCCGGCCAACACGACCGCGGCCAAGACCGCGAAGATACGGCTCGCCTTGGTGGCGCGCTCGACCTGGACCGGCGCCACACCGGCCGCCGAGGGATCGGCCGCATCATGAGCGGCATGATCGGTCATGTCAGTCCCTCGTGCGCGGAAACAGCCCGCTCGGGCGGATGATCAGAATGGCCAGAAACGCCAAATGTCCGGCGAGGATTTGCCACGTCGGATCGAGCGCCGCGCCGACGGATTGAGCGATACCCAGCACCATGCCGCCGATCAGCGTGCCCCACATGCTGCCCAGCCCGCCGATGATCACCGCCTCGAAGGCAAGAATGAGCCGGATCGGTCCGGCGGCGGGATCGAAGATGGTGCGGATGCCGAACAGCACGCCGGCGATCGCGGTGAAGATCATGGCGATGCCGAGCGCCAGGGCATAGAGCTTGCGGTTGTCGATGCCCATCAGTTCCGCGGTATCGGCGTCGTCGGAGACCGCGCGAAAGGCGCGGCCGAGCCCGGTGCGGTAGAACAGAAACTGCAGGCTGGCGATGGAAAACACCGCCACCGCGAACACCAACAGCGGATAGACGCCGATGTCGATACCGCCCGGTAAATGCAGGCTCGCAGTCTCGATCGGGCCTTCCTGAAGCCGGTGGTCGTAGGCACCGAAGCCTTGCAGCAACCCGTTCTGGATGATGATGGAAATACCGAAAGTGACGAGGAGCGGCGGCAACAGACCGCCGCTGAGCGTCTGATTCAACAGGCCGCGCTGCAGCGCGTAGCCGACGGCGAACATCACCGGCACGACGATGAGGAGGCTCAAGAACGGACTAAAGCCCGTGCCCCAGATTACGAGCAGCGCGACGTAGCCGGACAGGACGATGAAATCGCCGTGGGCGATGTTGACGAGCCGCATGATGCCGAACGACATCGACAGGCCGATCGCGAACAGCGCGTAGATGCCGCCGAGCAACGTGCCCTGAATGAGGATGTTGAGCCATTGCATCGCGGCGGTCCGTGCTACATGCCGAAATAAGCCGCGGTCAGCGCGGCGCGGTCGAAATTCTTGGTCGGCGCCGACAGCGCGAGGCGGCCTTCCTGCAGGCAATAGAATCGGGTCGAAGCGTCGAGTGCGCGATTGATGTCCTGCTCGACCAGCACCACCGTCGTGCCTTCGCCGGTGATCACGCCGAGACATTGATAGATGTCGCGGATGACGACCGGCGCCAGGCCCAACGACAGCTCATCGCAAAGCAGGAGCCGCGGATTGGACATCAAGGCGCGGCCGACGGCCGCCATTTGCTGCTGCCCGCCCGAAAGCGACGTCGCCGGCAGCCGGCGCAATTCATGCAGCCGCGGAAACAGCTCATAGACGCGCTTGAGACTCCACGGTCCGGCCCGGCCGCTGTGGGTGCCGAGCAACAGATTTTCCTCGACCGAAAGGCTTTGAAACAGCCGCCGCCCTTCCGGCACCATGGCGATGCCCAGCCGCACGATTTCGTGCGGCGTCTTGTGTCCGATCGGCACGCCGTCGAACAGCACCGTCTCCGGCGCGGTCGTGAGCGCGCCCGCAATCGCGCGCAGCAGCGTGGTCTTGCCGGCGCCATTGGCGCCGATGATGGCGATCGTCTCGTCTTGCTCGACCATGACGTCGATGCCGAACAGCGCCTGGAAGTCGCCGTAGAAGGCGGAGAGGTCTTTCGTGCGCAACAGCGTCATGACACCGGTATGCCCATATAGACTTCGCGTACGCGCGGCTGCGCCATTACCTCGTGCGGATCGCCTTCGGCCAGAATCTGGCCGAAATTCATCACGATCAGCCGGCTCGCCACCGAAACCAGCGCATGGACGATATGCTCGATCCAGACGATCGTGGTGCCGCGGCCGTGGATTTCCTTGATCGTCTTCACCAATTCGCCGCACTCGTATTCGGTCAACCCGCCGGCAATTTCGTCGAGCAGCAACAGCTTGGGCTGCATGGCCAGCGCCCGCGCCATTTCCAGCCGCTTGCGCTGCAGCAGCGTCAGCGTGCGCGCCGGCAAATTGGCCTTGTCGTAAAGTCCGGTGACTTTGAGCACCTCACTGCAGCGCTTGTAGCTTTGGCGCTCGCCGGCGCCGCCGCCGAAAATGGCGCCGACCAGAAGATTCTCGAACACGGTCATGTTCGCGAACGGATGCGGAATTTGATAGGAGCGGCCGATGCCGAGACGCGACCGCGCGTGCGGCGGCATTGCGGTGACGTCCAATCCGCCAAATTCGATGCTGCCTTTGGTCGGCGCCGCGTCGCCGGTGATCAAGTTGAACAGCGTGGTCTTGCCGGCGCCGTTGGGCCCGATCACCGCCAAGGCTTCGCCGACCGCGACGGCGACGTTGACGCCGTCGACGGCCTTGAGCGCGCCGTAGTGCTTCGACACCGCTTGAAGCTCTAGAAGGGCTGCCATGAATAACTTTTGGCTACCGCCGCACTTTCGGTGCGGCGGCTGGTCTTGTTTTGCTGTGACCTGTGCTTCTATTTCGCCGTTGGCCGCATCAGGAATAGGAAATCGCCGTGAACGGCTTGTCTTGCGGGATTTCCGGCGCGGTCTTGTTGAATACGATATTGAGGTCGTATTTCCACTTCGTGCCCTTCTCCCATTGGCCGCCGACGATCGGCGTCGTGCAGACGTTCGGCACCGGGTTCAGCGGCCCAGGACCGGCTTTCCAGGTGATGGGACCGACGATCGACTTATAGTCGGTCTGGGCGATCGCATCGCGGATCGCGTCGGCATCGAGCTTCTTGGCGCGCTTGAGCACGTCGATCGCGACTTCGAGATTGGCGTGCTTGAAGCCGAGCGGCTGGGTCCACTGCTTGCCGCTGGCCTTCTCATAGGCGTCGCAGAACTGCTGCGCCGTCTGGCCGGTCAGTCCGGATTTGAACGGGTGGTGATGCGACCACCACACTTCCGTCGACATGCCGGCGCCGCGGTCGCCGAGCGCCTCGACGGCGGTCGGGAACAACAGCGCCTTGGGCGGCGTCACGATCTTCGGCCGGAAGCCCTGCTGCGCGCACTGCGTCCAGAAAATCGCAAATTGCGGCGGGTTGAAAATGCCGCAGGCGATATCGGCCTTCATGCTCTTCAATTGGCCGATCTGCGCCGTGAAGTCGTCCGACAGCGGCGGATAGAGGCCGAGATAATGCACGTCGAAGCCGTGACTCTTGATGGTCGCCGGCAGGCCGTGCTCGGGATTGCTGGCCGCGATGCCGTCGGGATCGTTGGTCAGCATCACGCCGGCGATCTTGTTGGTCGGCAAGGTCAGCCACATTTCGGCGAACATGTTGGCGACCATGTCGAAGCCCCAGAAGAAGTGGTAGGTCCACTCGAAGCCCTTCTTCGGATCGCCCTTGCGGCCGAAGAACCAGGACTGCCATGGATCGTCCGAGGTGATGCAGGGCACGCCGGCGAGCTCGCACTGGTCGGCAACCGGGTTGGTGGTGTCGCCGGTCGACGAGGCGATCATGATGTCGACCCGGTCGTTGTTGATCAGGTCCGCAGCGACGTCGGACGCGCGGTTCGGGTTCGACTGGCTGTCGCGGTTGAGAATTTGGATCGGGTGCTTTTCGCCGGCCACTTCGAGGTGGCCGCCCAGGTATTTGGTGACTTCGTCGGCAACCCACTTCGACGGCTCGCCGAAGGCGGCAATCGGGCCGGTTTCGGGCGTGATCTGTCCGATCTTGATGGTCTTGGGCGCCGCGCGCGAGGACTGAAACGTCCACGGCGACGTGATGACGCCGGCGCCGCCCGCTGCGGCGAACTTGAGAAGCTTGCGGCGTTGCTTGTCGACTTTGTCGGCCTTGCCGGCGCGATTGGCTGGCGATCCCCACGCGATAGTCATCAGTTCCTCCCTGCTCCGTGGCGGTAATTCTCTTATAAACCGGGTGGGCAGTGCCCCACAGTGGACGCATCATCGCAGACTAGCCGGCTCAAGGCTACACACGCGCTACTGGCTAAATCCCCCCGGTGCCAGGCTTTTGGGCATGCGGGCGGGTGCCCGGCCGCGGCGATTTCAGGCGAAATTCTGCAGCATCGCCTCACGCAGAAATCTCGGCAGCTCGGCGAGATCGCCGCCGCCGTAATCGCCGGCCACCGCGGCCGAAAGCGCGACCAGCGTCGCCGCCGACAGCGGCATTGGCACGCCGGTGAGCGCGCCGGTCGCCACCGCCGACATCAAATCCTTGCGCAAGGTGCTGATATCGAGCGTCATCTCGGCCGGCGCGCCTTTGAGCACGTCGATCTTGCTCTTGAGCCAGCCGCTGGCATAGGGCGCCTCCTGCAGCACATCGAGCATCTGCTCGAGCGTGAGGCCTTGCTTGAGCCCCAGCGCCAGCGATTCCGCCACCGCCTGGATATAGGCGCCGAGCCCGAGATTGACGGCGAGCTTCATCGCGTAGCCGGCGCCGTTCGGTCCCAAATGCACGATACGCCGCGTCAGTTTTTCCAGCACCGGGCGGGCGCGTTCGAGATCCTCGGCGCGGCCGCCGACCATGGCGAACAATTTGCCGTCGCGTACCTGCGGGATGGTGCCGAGCACCGGCGATTCGATGAGCCGCGCGCCTCTGGCGTCGACCAGCGGCGCCAATTCGCGGCCGGTCATCGGCTGCAGCGTGCTCATTTCGATGAACAGCTTGCCCTTGACGTCGCCGGCAAGAAAACCGTCTGGCCCATTGAAGATGCGCCGTACCCCATGATCCTCCGTGATGCTCGAAATCACGATCTCGGCGTTGGCGGCGATGTCGCGCGGGCTGGCGGCGATGGGTAACCCGCCCGCCGCCAGCGTGCGATTGACCTCGGTGTTGTGATCCCAGCCCGCGACGGCAAAGCCTTGTTGGCGCAGGCGTAGCGCGATCGCGCTGCCCATCCGGCCCAATCCGACGATTCCGATATTCATGACGTAACTCCCTGAACGGCACGACCAGGTCGCGCGCCGCGTTCGCGGCATGTCGGAGCGATTTAGCTTCTGCCGCCCGGCTTGCCGCCCAAAGCTTCGGCGATCCAATCGCAAATGAATTCCCGCGTCGGCGCCACGTTGTCGACGCCGCAATGCTCGGCGCCGCCTTCGGCGAGCGTCTGCACATGCAGCTCCGCCTTGGGGCTCGACGTGCATTCGGCAATGAGCCGCTTCGCTTGATTGAGCGAAATCTGCCGATCGTTCTCGCCATGAATACAGAGGATGGGGCATTTGATCCGATGCAGGATGCCCTTGAGCGACAGTTTCTCCGATACGGCGACCACCTCTTCGACCGAGGACTTGCCGAACACCCAGCCGACGTGATCCCAGTAATGGGGCACCGGCAACCGCTGATCCTTCGACTCGTAGCGCCGCCGCTGCGTCTCGCCCCAGTCGTAATTGGCGCCCCAGGCGACGGCGCATTGGAAACGCGGCTCGAACGCCGCGGCGCGCGGCGCATGATAGCCGCCAAGCGACAAGGCCATGATGCCGATGCGGTTGCGGTCGATGCCGGGCGTCGATTGCAGGAAATCGACCGCGGCCTTGGCCGGGATTTCGGCCTCGGGGCCGTTGTGCAGCCCGCGCATGCGCAGCGACTCGCCGACGCCGGGGTTGTCGACGACGAGCGTGGCGACGCCGCGCTCGGCGAGCGCGCCGGGCACGCCGACGAGATAGATGATCTCCTTGGTGACATCGAGGCCGTCGAAATGCACCATGCAAGGTGTATCGCCGTCGGCGTCCTGCGGCGTGACCAACAGCGCGGCGAGCGAGGTGCCGAGATAGGGCACCTCGAGGCGCCGGCAGTTCTGCCGCGTCAGCGTCAGGAAACGGGAAAAGCAATCGAGCGCTTCACCATAGGCTTCCTGGCGCGGCGCAAAATCCGGCCGCTGCATGCGCTCGGCCTGAATGAATGCGATAAAGGCGCGGCGATATTTGGCGCCGGCGCTGAGGAGCCGCCCGCGCGTCTCGTCGGCGTTCGCCTGCCGCTTGAGCTTGGCGCCAAGCGCGGTCCAATTTTCGAAGAATTTTTCCGCGGCGGCATCGTCGCGCTGTTTCGCGAGCGGCCGCAGCGCCCGCGACGCATCGTCGACGTCGCCGATGCCGGCGCCCATGCCAAGCGCGAGATTGACCGCCATGTTCCAGGTATAGTTGTCTTCGAAATATTCGAACATTTTCTGACTGCTGGCGCGCCGCCCATGCGCCATTCCCCGGTTGTGCGCTTAATCGCCATAACACGAGTTAAATCCTGCATCATCGGCAAAAGCGAATGCAAGGCCGGCGGGGCTGTCCGCGTGCGGCGGTGGAAGCGAAAATCAGCTGGCAAGCGCCGCGGGGGGCGTGAGCGGCTGGCGGCCGGTGAGCCTCGCATATTGAGCGATCGGCGCCGGACGCCCCAACAGATAGCCCTGCACCTCGTTGCAGTCCTCCCGCCGCAGGAACGCCAATTGCTCCTTGGTCTCGACGCCTTCGGCGACGACCGGCAGACTTAATCCGCGCCCGAGCCCGATCACCGCGCGAATGATCGCCGCCGACTGCGGGTTGCGATCGAGATTGGCGATGAAGCCCTGATCGATCTTGATCTTGTCGAACGGAAACGCCTGCAGATAAGACAACGACGAATATCCGGTGCCGAAATCATCCATGGCGATGCGCACGCCAAGCGCCTTGAGCCGGCGCAGGATCGATAGAGCGCGCGAGAAGTCGGATATCAACACGCCCTCGGTGATTTCGACTTCCAGCCGGTTGGCGGCAAGGCCGCTTTCCAGGAGCACGCCGTGAACCAGCGCCGGCAAATCGCCATGGCGGAATTGGGCCGGCGAAAGATTGACGGCAACGCCGAGCGACAGCGGCCACGACGCGGCCTCGCGACAGGCTTCGCGCAGGATCCATTCGCCGAGCGGAATGATGACGCCGCTCTCTTCGGCCAGGGGGATGAAGAGGCCGGGTGAGACCATGCCGCGAGCGGGATGATTCCAGCGAACCAAGGCCTCGAAGCCGATCACTTTGCCGTCGATCAAAGCTTGCGGCTGGTAATGCAGCGCGAACTCGCCGCGCTGCAACGCGAGCCGCAAGTCATGCTGGAGGGAGCGCCGCTCGCGCAACCGGGCATCCATCTGCGGCTCGAAAAAGCGGATCGAACCACGCGCTTCCGCCTTGGCCCGATACAGCGCAGCGTCGGCATTGGCCAGCAGAATCGACGTCTCGGCGCCGTCCGCCGGATAGACGGCGACGCCGATGCTCATGCCGGCCCGCAGCGTCTGCCCGGCCATTTCGATTTCCTCGTCGAGGGCGTGCAGCACGCGATCGGCCAATGCTTCCGCGGTCGCCGGTTGCGGGCCGGCGTCGGAAACGATGACGAACTCGTCACCGCCGAGGCGCGCGACGAAAGCTCCCTCGCATGCGACAATAAGGCGTTTCGCCACCACGCAAAGCAGGGCGTCGCCGGCGGCATGGCCGAATACGTCATTGACCTCCTTGAATCGATCGAGATCGATGCACATAGCCGCAAAGCACGCGTTCGCAGCGTTGGCGCGTTCGATAACCGTCTCGATATGCGCATTGAAGGCGGTACGATTGGGCAGGTCGGTCAGCGGATCGTGCTGGGCGAGATGCGCGATCTGCGCTTCGGCGCGCTTGCGGTCGGTGATGTCCTGAACGACGTTGACGAGATACCGCGGCGTATCCGCCTCGTCTCGTATCGCCAAGCCGGTTGAAATCGTAATGCGCGTGCCGTGCCGCCGCGTAGGTACGGGAACTTCTTTGTCGAACGCGACTGCCTGCTCGGCCTGCAGCATGGCGTTGTCGTGTTCCTCAATGGTGCGCGCGGCCGCCGCCGGAAAGATTTCGGCGGGTGATTTACCCAGCAGTTTTTCCCGCGGATAGCCGAGCAGCTTTTCAGCTTCCCGATTGACGAGGATAAAGCGTCGATCCGGCAATTCCCGCACGAATATCGTGGTCGGTACGTTATCCACGACCGTATTCAGAAATGTCTTCGTTCGGACAATTTCCTTGAGGCCTTCCGTGATCCGCTGTTCGGCCTCTTTTCGCTCTTGCATCTCCCTGGTCAAATCCTGAAAGCGGCGCCAGCCAAAGGCGGTCAGGGCGAACGACAAAACCACGCAGATCAATACCAGATCGTCGAGGCCCCAATCGCCGTACACCGCCTGATATTTTACGATGGCATCGAACAGATCGAGCGATTCGGTCAAGCAATAGGCGATCCCCGCAACGATCACGATGATGACGGCGTCCCGGATCGCACGCTGCCGCCGGTCCAGCCGGCGTGTCGTCTCGAACACAGATGATTTGAGGCGGCGAAAGATTTTCATCGGTTTCGCGACGGTCGCATTCAAGTCGCAGGCGGCGCGTCAGGCCCGCGCACACTTAAGTGCGGCGCGCTGACAAGCTGCTAAACCGCAGGTAAGGGCTAATACGAATGTTCCGTCGGGACGCCTAACGGATCGACAGTTTCGAATTTGACGCCAAGTTGGTGACCTGCGCGCCACATTACGCGGCAGGCATGGGAGGCGTGACCGTACGATACGAGCAGCAGCGTGAACTGTTCCGGAATGTCCTCATGGCGCTCCAATGCGATCCTGGCGCCGTTCTCGGAAATGTTCATCACGACGCAATCCCATACCGGCGCGTCCACGCCGGTGAATAATTTCGCCGAAACGTCGATGAGGCGGCGTGTCTTGCGACGTCGGTCCGCACGCATTTGATGCCCGCACGAAAGAAAACGGCCCTGGATTTCGACAGCGCCTGTCGGCAGTGGACGATCAATCCGAGGGCCGCCCAGTTACCGGGGTTGAGTTTTTTGCTTGCGCGGGACCGTGCGCCGCCGCGTGTTACTCATCGGCTAACTCGGCACCCCGTAGAAGCCCTTATGCGGAGTCTCCGGCCTCCGCCGCGGTGGGGGGCATGTCGGCACACGCGGTATCGAGCGCGCGCCGGATCATGCGCGCCAAATCCGTTCGGCGGTACGGTTTGGCCAGGAGCAGAATGCCGGGGTCGAGCCGGCCCTGATGCACCAGCGCATCCTCGGTATAGCCCGATGTAAAGAGGACTTTTAACCGCGGCCGCCGCTTTGCCGCCTCGTCGGCGAGCTGGCGGCCGTTCATGCCGCCCGGCATGACGATGTCGGTGAACAACAAGTCGATGCCGGGGTGACCGTCGATGAGCGCCAGCGCTTGCGCGGCATCGTTCGCCGCGAGCGTGGTGTAGCCGAGCGCCTGGACCTGGGCGACGGCATGCTTGCGCACGAGCGCATCGTCCTCGACCACCAGAACGGTCTCGTCGCCGCCGCGAACGCTTTCGATCACGGCGTCATCCGGTGCTTGCTGCGGCCGCCCCTTGGCGCGCGGCAGGTAGATTTTGACGACGGTGCCGTGGCCCGGTTCGCTGTAGATCTTGATGTGGCCGCTGGACTGTTTGACAAAGCCGTAAACCATGCTCAGACCGAGCCCGGTGCCTTCGCCGACGTCTTTGGTCGTGAAGAAGGGGTCGAACACCTTGTCGATGATATCGGCGGGTATGCCGGTCCCGGTATCGCTCACCGCGATCAGGACATAAGGACCCGGCACCACTTCGGGATTCGTCCCGGCGTAGTGTTCGTCGAGAACGACGTCCGCGGTCTCGAGCGTAAGTTTGCCGCCTTCCGGCATGGCATCTCGGGCGTTGAGCGCGAGGTTGAGCAGAGCGGTGGTCAGTTGCGCCCGGTCGATCATCGCCGCCGCGACGCCGTCGTCCAAGATCGATTCGATCTCGATATTCTCGCCCAGTGTCGGCCGTAACAGCTGTGCCGAGCCCACGATCAGCTCGTTGACATCGGTTTCGCGGGGCTGCAGCGGCTGCCGCCGCGAAAACGCCAACAGATGCTGCGTCAATTCGCTGCCGCGCTCGGCCGCGTCGTTGATCATCTTGGCGATTTCCAAAAGCTCGGGCCGGTCGGCGACCCCCGCGCCGAGGATCTCGATCGTTCCGGTGATGACGGTGAGAATATTGTTGAAGTCGTGGGCGATGCCGCCGGTCAACTGGCGCAAGGCTTCCATCTTCTGCGCGTGACGCAGCCGCCGCTCGGTCTCTTTCGTCGCGGTAATGTCGCGGTACACGACCATGCCGGCGCGCTTTTCGGGCGAGCCGGCTTGCACCGGTCCGCCGTTCGCCACCAGCGAGACGCATTTGCCGTTGTCCCGATGTTTGATGACGAAATCGAAATTGGCGACCATTTCGCCACGCGCCGCGCGCATCAAGGGCCCCTCTTGCCACGACAGCGGCGTTACGCCGTCGGCCAGGAAAATATCGTAGGCATGCGGCCAGGTGTCCGCGGTCATGCCGGTAGCGATGCCCAGTAGGCGCCGCGCCGCCGGATTGGACAGCACTATATTGCCGTTCTGGTCGGCCACCAGCACCGCATCCGACATGCTGGTGAATGTATTGTCGAGAATCTCGGCGATGCGGCGGCGCTCGGCGCTCTCCCGTTCGAGCAGTGCCTTGGCTCTTTTGCTGTCGGTGATATCGCGGGCGATTTTGCAGGCGCCGATGATGCCGCCGGACGGCGACCTGATCGGTGAGACACTGAGCGAAACCTCCACGAGCCGCCGGTCCTTGCGCCGCCTGACGGTCTCGTGATGATCGACGGTCTCGCCGCGCCGTGTTCGCACGAGGATGTCGTGCACCTCGTTGCGGCGGTCGTCGGGAACAATGACGTCGATGCTGCAGCCGAGCATGTCCTCGTCGCTCCAGCCGAACAACCGCTTCGCGGCGGGGTTCCAGGCGGTGACGATTTCGTCCAGCGTCATGGTGACGATCGCGTCCTGCGAGGACTCGACGGCGGCGCTGAACAGGCGTTCCCGGTCGCCGTGACGTTTTAGCTCGACTTCGGCGCGTCGGCGCTCCTCGACCTCCTTTTGCAGGGATGCCGTCTTTTCCTTGACCTCGGCCATCATCTGTTTGCAGGCCCGGCTCAGCACGCCGAGCTCGCCCGCTGCGCCGATCGGCACGGCGGCCGGCTGATCGCGCGAAAAACCTTGAACGGCGGCGGTCATTTGCACCAACGGTCGCGTCAGAGAGCGCGCCAGCAGACTGGCGATGCCGCCGGCGCCCAACAGCGCGATCAGTCCGGCGAGAAGCGTCGAACGCCCGACCGCCGCCGCCGGCGCCATGACGACGGCTTGCGGCGTGACTTCGATCAAGCCGACGCGCGGCCCTCCCGCCAGCCGTATCGCCGCAATGCCGGCGACCGCCTTCTGCTTGGCCCCATCGGTGATCAGCGCCGCGGTCGGATCGTCTTGCTGGAACGCGGCGGCAAGCCTTGGAAAATCGTTCCGCCATTGCGTCGGGCGGCCGAGCTCGGAACCGAACTCCTTCTTTGGATCGGGATGCGCAAGATAATCGCCGCGGTCGTCGACGATATAGATCTTGGCGCCGGCCCGCGCGCCCGACGCGATTTCGCGGAAGATCGGCCGCATATCGATGTTGATGATGACGATGCCGAATGGCCGTCGGTCAGGCGTCTCGATGACCGCGGCTACGCGCAAGACCGGCACATGCGGAATTTCGATCGCGCCGTGCTCCTGGTTGAGCTCCACCGATGACACGAAAATTGCATCCGCCGGCGCGCGCAGCGCCGCGTGGAAATAGTCCCGGTCGCCTTTCTGCTGCAGTTCATCGTCGGGAACGATGCGGACCGCGCCGTCGGTTCGGGAGCGGTCGACGCGCACCAGCTCCTTGCCGTTTACCGCAATGATGCGAAATTGATCGTAAGCCGGCTTCGCCGCGAGCTCTGCGGCATAGCGCGACGCCATGCGCCGGCGCCAAACCGCCTCGGTCGTGCCGTCCATCGGATCGATGCCGCCCGCCAGCTGTGCCCGGACTATTCCCCTTAACGCCACGGCGTTTCGGAAGCCGACGATGTCTTGCCGCGCGCCAGCCACATAGGATGCGAGCTCGGTGGTCAGGAGCCGGAGGTCAAGTTGGGAACGCGCCTGCGCGCGCGGCAGCATGACCGCTGCCAGGTTGCGGTATGACAGCCCACCGACCGCGACCGCTGTCAGCAGCACCAGGGCGACCATCGCGATCGTCATGCGGGTCGAAAGCTTCATCTTGGCTCGCCGCTTCCGCTCGGTACAAATACGTACGCGATCATGCGCCGTCTTGGCCGTTCCTAGCGGCAATTTGTTGCGGAAAGGTAGTCGCCGCGCCGTTTGCAGATAACTTCAAGCTATCGTCGACCACCGCCAAAAGTTCGTGCGGCCGAAACGGCTTGCGCAGGCTCTTCACCGCGCCGAGCTTCGTCGCCATCGCCAAGAAATCGGGTGGCGGCGACGACGCCGAACGGAAAACCATGCCCGACATGACGACGACCGGCAGGTCCGGCTGCCGCTGATGGACTTTCTGGATCGTTTCCAGGCCGTCCATGCCCGGCATGAAAATGTCGACGAGCAACAGATCGAAGCGTTCGCTCTCGATTTTTTTCAGTCCCTCGCGCCCGTCCGGCGCCGCAACGACGTCATGACCGGCGCGCTTGAGCAAAAGCTCAATGGTGGTGCGGATTGCCCGATCGTCGTCAACGAGCAGAATGCGGGCCATGATGCAAGATTGCTCGAACTCGCTGGTGCGGCTGATTCTTGGCGCGCCTTGCAGTCTGAATCCGCTGCGTTTATTTGCACATAGGTCGGGCATAGGTACTCGACCTTATTGACAGTGCCCGCCGTCGGCGGTGCCCGAGGTGCGTCGCGATGCAGGCGATGGTGCTGGAACGGTTGCGCGAACCGCTTCGTTTGGTGGAGCGTCCCGATCCCGTGCCGGGGGACGGCGAGGTCAGCGTGCGCGTCGCCGCCTGCGGGGTCTGCCGCACCGATCTCCACGTGGTCGACGGCGAATTGCCCATTCCCAAATTGCCCGTCGTGCCGGGCCACGAAATCGTCGGCCGGGTCGACGCGGTCGGCGCCGGCGTCGATGCGATCGCGGCCGGCATGCGCGTCGGCATTGCCTGGCTCGGCAAAACTTGCGGTCATTGCCGCTACTGCCGCGAAGGCTTCGAAAATCTCTGCGATCATCCGCAGTTCACCGGCTACACGCGCGATGGCGGCTATGCCACCCATGTCATTGCCGACGCGCGTTACGCATTCCGGCTGCCCGACGGCGGCGACGACGTGGCCGATGCGCCGTTGTTGTGCGCCGGCCTGATCGGCTGGCGCTCGCTGCAAATGGCGGGCGAGGGCAGGAAAATCGGTTTCTACGGTTTTGGCGCCGCCGCCCACATCATCGCGCAGGTCGCGCGCTGGCAGGGCCGCGACGTCTACGCGTTCACCAGATCGGGCGATAATGCCGCGCAAGCCTTTGCGCGCAAACTCGGCGCCTGCTGGGCCGGCAGTTCCGAGGAAACGCCGCCCGAGCAGCTCGACTGCGCCATTATCTATGCTCCGGTCGGCGCGCTCGTGCCGGCGGCGCTGCGCGCCGTGCGCAAGGGCGGGCGCGTGATCTGCGCCGGCATTCATATGAGCGATATCCCGAGTTTCCCTTACGACATCCTCTGGGAGGAGCGCGAGCTTAAATCGGTTGCCAATCTCACCCGCAAAGACGGCATGGACTTTTTCGCCATCGTGCCGCGGGCCGGTATCGTGACGCAGACCACGCCTTATCCGCTCGCGCGCGCCAATGACGCGTTGTCGGATTTACGGAGCGGACGACTGCAGGGTGCGGCGGTGCTGGTGCCGTAGCACGCCTTATTTCAATGCCATCGCTGCGCGCGCATTGGCGAGCGTTTGCTCCGGCGAGCCGGACGCGTCCACGATCGTCCATGTCAGCGTGCCGAGATCGAATGCGTCCTGCATGCGCGCGACCTTGGCATCGGCATCGGATGCATCGGGACCGCGCGATGACACCCGCGCGAGCCGCGTCGGCAGATCGGCGACCAGGAATAGCCCGCGGAAATCCGCATGCGCCGCGGCGGCGGCGGCTTCGATCGCGGAGCGCTCCTCGGGTCTGGCGAAAACCGCGTCGACGATGACGGAAAGACCGGCTCGCGCCACGCGCGCCGCCTTGTCGGTCAGCGTGTGATAGATGGCCTGCGATATTGCCGCACCGTACGCCTCGGCCGGCAAACGATCATGCTCTGCCATGCCGTAATGCGCCTTGCGTTCCACATCCGAGCGGAAGATCAGCGCGCCAGGGGGCGGCGCGAGGTCGGGCGCGAGCGCGCGCGCCAACAGCGATTTGCCGGTGCCCGAGAGCCCTCCGGTGCAAACGATCATTGGCTTGGCGGGAATGAGCAGCGCGAGCGCAAGATCGAAATAGCGTTTCGCCGCCTGCGCGAGGTCGTCTTTATCCGCGCCGGCGGCGAGATCGCGGCGTGCGGCGGTGACTTTGGCGCGAATCGCGGCGCGCAGCGACATGAAGAACGGCAAGGCGGCGATGCCGTCGCAATCTTCGCTGCGCCGCGAGGCGGCGAAATATCCGTTCAGCACGATATTGGCGGCGCGCGGCAAGTCGCGCTCGACCAGATCCATCAAGAGAAAGGCCAGGTCGTAGAGCACGTCGCCCTCGGCAATGATCGGATCGAATTCCAATGCGTCGAAAGCGACCGGTTCGCCGTCGATAACCGCGATATTGCCGAGATGCAGGTCGCCATGGCCGCGCCGAATGAGGCCCGCGGCGCCGCGCGCCTCGAGGAGCGGCTTGAGTTTCGCGAACGCCGCCCGCGACTTTCGCTCGATCTCGCCGATCGCCTCATCCGGGAACAGCGCGCTATGCGCGCGGAATGCCGCCGTATTGTCGGAGATAAATCCGGCGACGGCCTCACGCCACGGGGCAACGTCGACCGGCTTGGCGCGCTCGTGCATGGCGGCGACCGCCGCTGCGAGCTTTGCGCTGAGCGCATCGCCAAGCTCGCCGCGCTCGGCGAGATGATCGAGCGTCTTGCTCTCGTCGAAGCGTGTCATTTCGACCGCCCATTCGATCGCCTCGCCGGCCCCGCCCAAGGCAAGCGCGCCGTCGGCCTGGCGCGTGATCGGCACCAGTCGGCGATAAAGCCGCGGCGCGAATTGGCGGTTGATGTCGAGCTCCGCCTGGCAGGCGGCTTTGCGCTTTGCCAGGGTCGAATAATCGAGAAATGGATAGCGCACCGCGCGCTTGACCTTGATGGCGCGGTCGCCGGCAAGAAAAACGACTGCGGCATGAGTCTCGCAGCGCCGGACCGCGGCGCCGCCATAGGTCGCCGGATCGCCAAGGAGCGCGAACACGGCATCCTGAGAGTCGGCGAATTTCGCGATCTCTGCCATCCCAAACGATAGCCGTAAGTGCCGAAATCCGAAAGCGAGTTTGCAACTTCGCGCCTGCGCCGGCGTTTTCTTCAAGTTATGACAAATTCATTTCTTGCGACCGCGCTTTTCCGCACGGCAATGCCGCTGGAATTGACCTGGTCGGATATGGCGATCCGGCTCGCCTGCGCGCTGATCGCCGGCGCCGTCATCGGTTTGAACCGCGGCGAGCGCGGCAAAGCGGCAGGGCTGCGCACCACGATGCTGGTATGTCTCGCCGCCGCGGTGGCCATGCTGCAGATGAATTATCTGCTCACCTTGGCCGGACGCAGCAGCAATTCCTTCGTGATGAACGATCTGATGCGGTTGCCGCTCGGCATTTTGACCGGCGTCGGCTTCATCGGCGGCGGCGCGATCCTGCGCCGCGGCAATCTCGTCACCGGCGTCACCACCGCGGCCACGCTCTGGTACGTTACCGTCATCGGCCTGTGCTTCGGCGGCGGCCAGGTTCTGCTAGGCTGGGCGGCGACCGCGCTCGGGCTGCTCGTGCTATGGGGCCTGAAATGGTTTGAGGACCTCATGCCGGTCCAGCAGCAGGCACGCCTCGCCGTTACCGTCGACCAGACCGGACCGAGCGAAGGCGAAATCTGCGGCCGCCTCGCCGGCGGCGCCATCGAAGTTCGCGGTATTTGGTTCGCGACGGATGGGCAATTGCGCACCTACACCATCAATGTGCGCGAGCTTCGTGCCTTTGCCGATGGCACAATTCCGCCCCCGATCGAGGAGCTGAGCCGGCAGCCCGGCGTTAAATCGCTCAGGTGGGAGTACCTTGAACAGGCCTAGCCATCGGGGGGTGGCTCAGGGTGAGCGTCGCGCGGCCGAGGTGCCCCGCCGGATCCGGCATCGCCGTTTCGTTCCGCCTGGTCGGCCAGTCTGAGCCAGTCCCTGGCCATATTGAACAGGAAGACCCTGCGATCCACGTCGGAAATGGACTTGGCAAGTTCGATGCAGTTGGCGGCATAGAGGCGGTAGCAAGCAACGGCTTCGCTAGTCACCGACAGTCCCCGAAATGTCTTCTGGGCCCCGATGTGTCTTTTGACATAAGGGCTTCTGCCCACATTGGTTCCACCCGAAGCTCGGTCGGCCTTCAGGCCGAAGGAGGAGGACCAAAGCCGCTTAACAATTTTTTCACCCTTGCGGTTTTTTGGCGGAACCATACCGGGGGCATCGCGTTTGGGCTCAAGGCATAGGAGGTGAGGCGCGACCGTGAGGGGGATTCCACGTCGGCTTGGGAATTTCTCGCCGCGGGATTCGGTCGCGCCCGGCGCGATTTGTCGCGCCTCGTCGATGGCTCGCTGCGCCGCCACCCGCCAGTCCAGGACCTGCCCCAGGACCTGCCCCAGGACGGCCGGCTTTGGAGAGAATTATGCAGACCGCTGAAGACGTTGCGGCTTCCGCCAACGGCGCCGCCCTTGCTCCGGCCGCGGCAACTGGCCGCGATGCCGGTGATGCTCAGGTCGATGCCGGCGGCCTCACGGAACTCCTCCACGCGCTGCAAGCCATGCGGGTTGGCGACTTCTCCGTCCGCATGGCCGGCGACCGTGTCGGCATCCTCGGCAAGATCGCCGATACGTTTAATGACATCGTCGCCACCAACCAGCGCATGGCCAAGCAGCTGGAGCGGGTCGGCCAGGTGGTGGGCCGCGAGGGTCGTACCCGCCAGCGCGTGCGGCTCGGCCTGTCCGACGGCGCCTGGGGCGAGATGGAAGCCTCCGTCAACTCGCTGATCGACGATCTGCTTTGGCCGACCACCGAGGTGACGCGCGCCATCGCCGCGGTGGCGCAAGGCGACCTGTTGCAGACCGTCCAGCTCGACGTCGACGGCCGGCCGCTGAAGGGCGAGTTCCTGCGCTCCGCCAAGATCGTCAACACCATGATCGAGCAGCTCAACGTATTCACCTCCGAGGTGACGCGTGTCGCCCGCGAGGTCGGCACCGAGGGCAAGCTCGGCGGCCAGGCCCAGGTCGGCGGCGTGACCGGCGTGTGGAAGGATTTGACCGAGAGCGTCAACTCGATGGCGTCTAACCTCACCGCTCAGGTCCGCAACATCGCCGAAGTCACCATCGCGGTGGCCAACGGCGACTTGTCGAAGAAGATCACGGTCGACGTCCGCGGCGAGATTCTGCAGCTCAAGGAAGCGATCAATACGATGGTCGATCAGCTGCGCTCGTTCGCCTCCGAAGTCACCCGCGTGGCGCGCGAGGTCGGCACCGACGGCAAGCTCGGCGGCCAGGCCATCGTGCCCGGCGTCGCCGGAACCTGGAAGGACTTGACCGATTCGGTGAACGCCATGTGCGGCAATCTCACCGACCAGGTCCGCAACATCGCCCATGTCACCACCGCCGTGGCGCGCGGCGACTTGAGCCGCAAGATCACCGTCGACGTGCGCGGCGAAATTCTCGAACTCAAGGACACCATCAACACGATGGTGGACCAGCTCAATTCCTTCGCCTCGGAAGTCACCCGCGTCGCCCGCGAGGTCGGCACCGAAGGCAAGCTCGGCGGTCAGGCGCAGGTGCCCGGCGTCGCCGGCACCTGGAAGGATTTGACCGACAGCGTCAATTTCATGGCGTCGAACCTGACCGCGCAGGTCCGCAACATCGCCGACGTTGCCACCGCGATCGCCGGCGGCGATCTGTCGAAGAAGATTACCGTGAACGTTTCCGGCGAAATCCTGCAGCTGAAGGAAACCATCAATACGATGGTGGACCAGCTCAACGCCTTCGCCGGCGAAGTGACCCGCGTCGCCCGAGAGGTCGGCACCGACGGCCGGCTCGGCGGCCAGGCCAACGTGCTCGGCGTCGCCGGCACCTGGAAGGATTTGACCGACTCGGTGAATTCGATGGCCTCGAACCTCACCGCGCAGGTCCGCAACATCGCCGAAGTGTCGACCGCGATCGCCAGCGGCGACTTGTCGAAGAAGATCACGGTCGACGTGCGCGGCGAGATTCTCGAACTCAAAGACACCATCAATACCATGGTGGACCAGCTCAACGCTTTCGCCGGCGAGGTGACGCGCGTGGCGCGCGAGGTCGGCACCGAAGGCAAGCTCGGCGGTCAGGCGCTGGTCCGCGGAGTGGCCGGCACCTGGAAGGATCTCACCGACAGCGTCAACTCGATGGCGTCGAACCTGACCGGCCAGGTCCGCAACATCGCCGAAGTCGCCACCGCCGTGGCGCGCGGCGACTTGAGCCGCAAGATCACGGTCGATGTGCGCGGCGAAATTCTCGAGCTGAAAGACACCCTCAACACCATGGTCGATCAGCTCAACGCCTTTGCCGCGGAAGTCACGCGCGTCGCCCGCGAGGTCGGCACCGAAGGCAAGCTCGGCGGCCAGGCCAACGTGCCGGGCGTCGGCGGCACCTGGAAGGACCTGACCGACTCGGTCAATTCGATGGCCTCGAACCTGACCGGCCAGGTCCGCAACATCGCCGAGGTCGCGACCGCCATCGCCGGCGGCGACTTGAGCCGCAAGATCACGGTCGACGTGCGCGGCGAGATCCTTCAGCTGAAGGAAACGCTGAACACCATGGTGGATCAGCTCAACCGCTTCGCCGGCGAGGTGACGCGCGTCGCCCGCGAGGTCGGCACCGAAGGCCGGCTCGGCGGCCAGGCCAACGTGCCCGGCGTCGCCGGCACCTGGAAAGACCTGACCGACAGCGTCAACTCGATGGCCGGCAACCTCACCGCGCAGGTCCGCAACATCGCCGAGGTGACGACCGCGGTGGCCCGCGGCGATTTGGGCCGCAAGATCACCGTCGATGTGAAGGGCGAAATTCTGGAGCTGAAAAACACCATCAATACCATGGTGGACCAGCTCAACTCCTTCGCTTCCGAAGTCACCCGCGTCGCCCGCGAGGTCGGCACCGAAGGCAAGCTCGGCGGTCAGGCCCAGGTGCCCGGCGTCGCCGGCACCTGGAAGGATTTGACCGACAACGTCAACTTCATGGCGTCAAACCTGACCGCGCAGGTGCGCAACATCGCCGAGGTCGCGACCGCGATCGCCGGCGGCGACCTGTCGAAGAAGATCACCGTCGACGTGCGCGGCGAGATGCTGCTGCTCAAGGACACCCTCAACACCATGGTCGAGCAGTTGCGCTCGTTCGCCGCCGAGGTGACGCGCGTCGCCCGCGAGGTCGGCACCGACGGCCGGCTCGGCGGCCAGGCGGTGGTGCCGGGCGTCGCCGGCACCTGGAAGGACCTCACCGACAACGTCAATCTGTTGGCGGCAAACCTCACCACCCAGGTCCGCAACATCGCCGAGGTGACCACGGCCGTGGCGCGCGGCGACCTGTCCCGCAAGATCACCGTCGACGTGAAAGGCGAAATTCTGGAGCTGAAAAACACCATCAATACCATGGTGGACCAGCTCAACGGCTTCGCCTCGGAAGTGACCCGCGTCGCGCGCGAGGTCGGCACCGAAGGTCTGCTCGGCGGTCAGGCGCAGGTGCCCGGCGTCGCCGGCACCTGGAAGGATTTGACCGACACCGTGAACGTCATGGCGGCGAACCTCACCGAGCAGGTGCGCGGCATCGTCAAAGTCGTGACCGCCGTCGCCAACGGCGATCTGCAGCCAGAATCTCGCGGTGAAATCGAAAGGCGAAGTGGCGGCGCTCGCCGAGACCATCAACAACATGATCGACACGCTCGCCACCTTCGCCGATCAGGTGACGACCGTGGCGCGCGAAGTCGGCGTCGAAGGCCGGCTCGGCGGCCAGGCCAACGTGCCCGGCGCCGCCGGCACCTGGAAGGACCTGACCGGCAACGTCAACCTGTTGGCCGCCAACCTGACCACGCAAGTGCGCGCCATCGCCGAGGTGGCGACCGCGGTGACCAAGGGCGACCTGACGCGATCGATTCAGGTCGATGCGCGCGGCGAGGTGGCCGAGCTGAAAGACAACATCAACACCATGATCGATAATTTGCGGCTCACCACCGACCGCAATACCGAGCAGGACTGGCTGAAGACCAACCTCGCGAAATTCACCAACATGCTGCAGGGCCAGCGCGATCTGACCACGGTCGGGCGGCTTTTGTTGTCCGAGCTGACCCCGCTGGTCAACGCCCATCAGGGCGTCATCTATCAGATGGAGGGCGAAGAGAAGAACAATACGCTTAATCTTTTGGCGGCCTATGCCGACGATGGCGTCAACGGGCATCAGCAGGCGCTCAATCTCGGCGAAGGCCTGATCGGCCAATGCGCCGTCGACAAGCGCCGCATGCTGATCACCGACATACCGGACAACACGGTGCCGATCTCCTCGGCGCTGCTGAAAGTCACGCCACGCAACAATATCGTGCTGCCGGTGCTGTTCGAAAATCAGGTCAAAGCGGTGATCGAGCTTGCCTCGATGCATGAATTCACCGCGCTGCAGACCATGTTCCTCGAACAGCTCACCACCTCGATCGGCATCGTGCTCAATTCGATCGAGGCGACGATGCAGACCGAAGGTCTGCTCAAGCAGTCGCAGCAGCTCGCCGGCGAATTACAGGCGCAGCAGAGGGAACTGCAGCAGACCAACGAGCAGCTGGAGCAGAAGGCGCAGCAGCTTGCCGAGCGCAACGTCGAGGTGGAGCGCAAGAACCAGGAAATCGAGCAGGCCCGCCGCGCGCTGGAAGAGAAGGCGACCGAACTGGCCCTGACCTCGAAGTACAAGTCGGAATTCCTGGCCAACATGTCGCACGAGCTGCGCACGCCGCTGAACTCGATTCTGATCCTCGGCCAGCAGCTCACCGACAATCCGGAGGGCAATCTGACGCCGAAGCAGGTCGAATTCGCCAGCACCATCCACGGCGCCGGCACCGATCTGCTCAACCTGATCAGCGACATTCTCGACCTGTCGAAGATCGAGTCCGGCACGGTGACGGTCGACGCCGAGGAAGTGTTCTTCTCCAACCTGCTCGACATGGTGGCGCGGCCGTTCCGCCACGAGGCGGAAACCCGGCAGCTGTCGTTCGAAGTCCACATCGATCCCAATCTCGGCCGCAGCATCACCACCGACACCAAGCGGCTGCAGCAGGTGCTCAAGAATCTGTTGTCGAACGCGTTCAAGTTCACCGCGCAGGGCGGCGTGCGGCTCAACGTCAATGCCGCGGTCGGCGGCTGGAGCGGCGATCATCCGGTGCTCGGCCAAGCCGCCGGCGTCGTGGCCTTCGAAGTCAGCGACACCGGCATCGGCATTCCGCAGGAGAAACAGAAGATCATCTTCGAGGCGTTCCAGCAGGCCGACGCCTCGACCAGCCGCAAATATGGCGGTACCGGCCTTGGCCTCGCCATCAGCCGCGAGCTGGCGAGCCTGCTCGGCGGCGAAATCCATTTGCGCAGCGCGCCCGGCGCCGGCTCGACCTTCACGCTGTATTTGCCGATCAAATATGTCGGTCCGAGTGCTGCGATCCAGGCCGGCGCAACGGCGGCTGCGACCGCCCCATCGGCGCAGCACCAGGTCGGATTCCATATCACGCCGGAGCGCAGCGTCGAGCCGATTCCCGACGATCGCATGGACATTCAGCCCGGCGACGGCATTCTCCTGATCGTGGAGGACGATCCGCATTACGCCCGCATCCTGGTCGATCTTGCCCGCGACAAAGGCTTCAAGGCGCTGTTGGCGATGCGCGGCGACGACGCGCTCAACCTTGCCAAGCAATATCAGCCGACCGCGGTGTCGCTCGACGTGTTCCTGCCCGACATGCTGGGCTGGAACGTGCTCAGCCAGCTCAAGCAGAATCCGCTGACCCGGCATATTCCGGTGCAGATCGTCACGCTCGACGAGGACCGCCAGCATGGGCTCGCCCGCGGCGCCTTCGCCTTCGTCACCAAGCCGACCACGCGCGGAAGGCATCGACGAGGCGCTTTCGCGCATCAAGGAGTTTGCCGAGCCGCGCCGAAAGCGGCTGCTCATCGTCGAGGACAATGCGGCCGAGCAGATGAGCATCCGCGAATTGCTCGGCCATGACGACATCGAGATCGTCAATGCCGCAACCGGCGACGAAGCGTTGAGCGCGCTGCGGGAAAGCCCGCCGACTGCGTGGTGCTCGATCTGCGGCTGCCCGACATGTCCGGCTTCGAGGTGCTGGAGCGCATGCGCGCCGACAGCGGCCTCACCGACATTCCGGTGGTGGTCTTTACCGGCCGCGAATTGTCGGCCGAGGAAGACGCGCGGCTCCACACCATGGCGCGCAGCATCGTGGTCAAGGGCGTGGAGTCGCCGGAACGGCTCCTCGACGAGACCGCGCTGTTCCTGCACCGGGTCATCACCGACCTGCCGCCGGAAAAGCAGCACATGCTGGAACGGCTCAACAGTTCCGACGAGGATCTGGTCGGCCGCACCGTGCTCCTGGTCGACGACGATCCGCGCAACATCTTCGCGCTGTCGAGCGCGCTGGAACGCCGCGGCATGAACGTGCTCACCGCGACCACCGGCGCCGAGGCGATAGCGGTCATCGAGGAAACGCCGGCGCTCGCCATCGTGCTCATGGACATCATGATGCCGGAAATGGACGGCTATCAGACCATCGAGAAGATCCGCCGGAACAAGGATTATCGCCGCCTGCCGATCATCGCCTTGACCGCCAAGGCAATGAAGGGCGACCGCGAAAAATGTCTGGAGGCTGGGGCGTCGGATTATCTCGCCAAGCCGGTCAATACCGAACAGCTTTTGTCCGCGCTGCGGATGTGGCTGCACCGCTAGGCGGAGCAAGATGGACAAGACCGTAGCGACCGAGAAAGTCAACGTCCTGCTTGTCGACGATCAGCCCGACAAGCTGTTGGCCTACGAGGTGATCCTTGGCGACCTCGGTGAAAACCTGGTCAAAACCGCGTCCGCGCGCGATGCGTTGCAATTTCTCCTCAAGAACGACGTGGCTGTCGTTTTGATCGACGTCTGCATGCCGGAGCTCGACGGTTTCCAGCTGGCGGCAATGATCCGCGAGCATCCCCGGTTCCGCAAAACCGCGATCATTTTCATCTCCGCCATCCATCTGACCGATGTCGATCGGCTGCGCGGCTATGAGATGGGCGCCGTCGACTATGTGCCGGTGCCGGTAGTGCCGGAAGTTCTCCGCGCCAAGGTGCGGGTATTCGCGGAGCTGTTCCGCAAGACGCGCGAGCTCGAGCAGTTGAACACCAGGCTCGAGCGTCACGTCGCCGAGCGCACGGCGGAGCTGCAAGCGTCCAACGAGCGCCTCGCCGAAAGCGAGCAGCAGTTGCGGTTGGCGACGGACGCCGCCGAGATCGGCCTCTGGGACGTCGACAATGTGACCGACACGCTGTTTTGGCCGCCGCGCGTCAAAGCGATGTTCGGCATATCGCCGGACGTGCCGGTGAGCATGGCCGATTTCTATGCCGGGCTGCATCCCGACGACAAGGAGGCGATCAGCGCGGCTTTTGCCGCGGCCTGCGATCCGCAAAAGCGCGCGCTCTACGACGTCGAGTACCGCACCGTCGGCAGGGAGGACGGCGTTATCCGCTGGGTCGCCGCCAAGGGCCGCGCGGTTTTCGACGCCGATGACAACTGCATCCGCGTGATCGGCACCGCGCTTGACATTTCCAGGCGCAAGGAAGCCGAGGAACGGCAGGTTCTGCTGGCGCGCGAGGTCGATCACCGCGCCCGCAACGCGCTGGCGGTGATTCAATCGATCATCCGGCTCACCCGGGCCAAGACCGTCGACGATTACGTGCAGGCGATCGAAGGCCGCATCAAGGCGTTGGCCCGCGCCCATACGCTGTTGTCGGACTCGCGCTGGCACGGCGCCGATCTGGCGACCCTGGTCACCGAGGAGCTCGCGCCCTATCGCGCCGGCGACAAGATCACCATCGGCGGGCCGGATATTTCGTTGCAGCCGGCAACCGCTCAAGGCCTGGCGCTGGCGCTGCACGAGGTTGCCACCAACGCCGCCAAGTACGGTGCCTTGTCGTCGCCCGGCGGCAAGATCACGCTCGACTGGCAACTGCAGGGGGACGCCTTGACGCTGAATTGGACCGAAAGCG
This sequence comes from uncultured Alphaproteobacteria bacterium, assembly GCA_963791925.1. Classification (GTDB taxonomy): domain Bacteria; phylum Pseudomonadota; class Alphaproteobacteria; order Rhizobiales; family Xanthobacteraceae; genus BOG-931. The sequence goes on from CAWBUA010000002.1 coordinate 813,298, forward strand.
GCGGCCCCGTCATAGCCGAGCCGTCCTCGCGCAGCTTTGGCCTCAAGGTCATCGTCGCCTCGATCGAACAGCAGCTCGGCGGCAAGGCGGCGTTCGACTGGAATCCGAACGGCTTGCGCTGCGTCTTCTCGATACCACGCAGCGAACTCACCAAATCCCGGGCCGTGCATGCATTGTGCAACGGCGGCGAGATCAACGGCGCCGCCATCGGGCTCAAGCGCGAGGACAAGCCGCGCGTACTTCTGGTCGAGGACGAGGCGCTGGTCGCCCTGATGATTCAGGACACGCTGACCGAGTTCGGCTTCCAGGTGATCGGACCGCTTGGCACCGCGTCCGAGGCGTTGTCCGCTTCGCGCGACAGCCGGCTCGATGCCGCCGTGCTCGATATCAATCTCGGCGACGACATGGTCTACACGGTCGCCGAGATTTTGAGCAAGCGCGGCGTGCCGTTCGTATTCGTCACCGGCTACGACGCCGACAGCGTCGACAGCCGCTTTGCCGGGGTGCCCATCCTGCAAAAACCGATCGAACGCAATATGCTACAGAAAATATTTCTGCTCGGCGCCGGCCAAACGGCCGCTGACGAGCCGCGTGCGGCGGCCAGCGCGTAGAGCGAATCCCGATCGATCAGAATAGTTTGCGAAGAATCGGACGGTGCGCCGGACCGAATGCTTTGTTTCAATGCGCCGAGACGAAGGGAAACTGTTCTGGAGCTATTTAGGCGTCGAGCACCGCGCGCACCTTGGCGGCGAGCTGATCGAGCGTGAACGGTTTGGCGATGAAATTGACGCCGGAGTCGAGCACGCCGCCGTGCACCACGGCGTTGGCGGTGTAGCCGGTCGTGAACAAAATCTTCAGCCCGGGCCGCCGGCGCACCGCCTCGTCGGCAAGCTTTTTGCCGTTGATGTCGGGCATCACGACGTCGGTGAACAGAAGCTTCACGTCGGAGATGCGGTCGAGCGTCGCCAGCGCGTTGCCGGCGCCGTCGCAGTCGAACACCGTGTAGCCGAGCTCGTGCAGCGCCTCGGTCGCCAGCCGCCGCATCAGCGGATCGTCCTCGACCACCAGGATGATCTCGTTGCGGTCGCCGGTTCGCATCGGTTCGGGCGCCGCGCGCTTGATGTTCTTGGCATCGGCGACGAGGCGGGGCAGGTAGATCTTGACCGTGGTGCCGGAGCCGGGCTCGCTATAGACCTTGATGTGGCCGTTCGACTGTTTGACGAAGCCATAGACTTGGCTCATGCCTAGTCCGGTGCCTTTGCCGGTCGGTTTGGTGGTGAAGAACGGGTCGAAGACGCGCGCCGCGACGTCGGCCGGCATGCCGACGCCGGTGTCGGTGATCGCGATCATGGCGAATTGGCCGGGACGCACTTCCGTATTTCGTGCGCAATAGGCGTCGTCGAGATGGGCGTTGGCGGTTTCGATCGTCAGCCTGCCGCCGTCGGCCATGGCGTCGCGGCCGTTGATTGCGACGTTGAGGATGGCGTTTTCGAGTTGCTGCGAATCGGCGTGCACGGTCCAGAGTTCCGCGGCGGTCACGGTTTCGATCTGGATGTGCTCACCCAAGGTCGAGTGCAGCAGGTCCGACATGGCGGTGATCATCTTGTTGGCATCGAGCGGCTGCGGCGACAACGGCTGTTGGCGCGCGAAAGCAAGGAGCCGCTGGGTCAGCGTGGCGGCACGCTCGCTGGCGATGGTCGCGGCGTCGATGAACCGGTCGACGGCGTAGTCACCCTTGGCGATCCGGCGCTTGACCAGATCGAGCGCCCCCATGATGACGCCGAGCATATTGTTGAAGTCGTGGGCGATGCCGCCGGTGAGCTGGCCGAGAGCCTCCATCTTCTGCGCCTGGCGCAGTTGACTTTCGGCCGCCTCGCGGCGCGCCACCTGGTCGAGGAGGTCGCGATTGGCGAGGGCGAGCCGGTCGTGCGTGACGGTCAGCGCCGCGAAGGATTCGCGGGTGAAGCGGGCGATCAGGACTCCGACGCCGCCGATCAGCAGGAAGGCAATGGCGACGCCGGCCTGCAGCAGCACCTCGGAGCGCGCCGCGGTTGCCTGGCGCGCCGTCAACAGCCGGTCTTCCTCTTCCTGCATGGCTTCAATGCCGCGTCGGATTTCCGTCATCAGCCGGAAACCTTTGTCGCTGTTGACGATGGCGAGTGCCGCGTCCTTGTTGCCGGTCTTGTAGGCGTCGACCGTGGAGCCCAGCTCGGCGAGCTTGTCTTTGATGAGCTCATGGAGCCGCGCCAAATTCTTGATCTGCTCCGGGTTGTCGCTGACCAGATCGTGCGTGCGCTGGAGAACGCCCGGCAGCTGGTCGAGCGCCATCTGGTAGGGTTGCAGATAAAGGTCTTGTCCGGTCAAGAGATAGCCGCGCTGGCCGGTTTCCGCGCTTTGCCCCAGGCTCAGCACATGCCGCAGTTGCGCGCGCACTTCGAGCGAATGGCGAACCCATGCGTCGTCGCTTTTGTTCCGCGCGCCCAACCAGAATGCCGCGGCGACGATGAGGGCCGCGAGCATCGTGGTGACGACCAGACTCCGGTTCAGCAGAGCCAGCGGCTTTGACTCGGATTTCGGCTCGATCAAATTCGCGCCTGGGTGTGGTTGGCCCTCATCCGCAGCATGCAGGCCAAGGAGGCGACGCCCGCGACGGCCCTACGCTCGGGTGCCATGGCGACGATCGCGAACATAACTTAGACGGTTCGAATTCGCCTACAACAAAAGACGCAATGCGCCCGGTCCCCCGTGGAACTCCGCCCGATTGGAGGCGTTTATCCAGCACGGCCGCGTCTTTCTTGATGATCTGATTTAGCAAATCAAGACAGTCACTTGGTTACACAATGTCGGATGCATGACATTGGGCTTCGAAGCTATTCGAAGCTATTGGAGGAAACATTCAGGGATGCAGCTCAGTTGCTACCAATGTGAATTGCGACAGTGTGGATTGTTCAAGCCGGTCTCGCCGGAAGAACTGGCCACCATCGACGATTTGAAAAAGCAACACATCAAGTTGTCCGCGGGCGCCGAGATAATTCGTGCCGGTGAGGAAAGCCCGGAACTCTACACGCTCTATGCCGGCTGGGCGTTCCGCTTCAAGACCTTGCCTGACGGTCGCCGCCAAATTCTGAATTTCCAGTTGCCCGGCGATCTGCTCGGCCTGCAGGCCGCCATGTTCGATGCGGCGCAGCACGGTATTGAGGCGCTGACCGACGTCGAGCTCTGCAGGCTGCCGCGGCGCGACGTCTGGGCGCTGTTCGGCAACATGCCGGGTCTTGCCTTCGACGTCGCCTGGCTCGGCGCGCGCGAAGAAAGCATCGTCGATGACAACCTCACCAGTGTCGGCCGGGGCAGCGCCACCGAACGCGTCGCCGCTCTTATCGTTGCGCTCTACAAGCGCTTAAAGCTGTTGGGCCATGTTGTCGACGACAGCTTCGAATTTCCGCTGACGCAGCAGCACCTCGCCGATGCGCTCGGCCTCTCGCTCGTTCACACCAACAAGACCTTGGCGAAGCTCCGGCGCATGGGCATGTTCACCGGCAAAAACGGCACGCTCACGCTGACCAATCCGCATGTGTTGCAGCGCGTCGGTCTGCTCTTCGACGAGGACATCCCGCAGCGGCCGCTGATTTGAGGACGGCGAAAAAAGCCCCGGCTGACGCCGGGGCTTTTGCGACCGGACACGCCGCGGCTTATTTGCTGGACGTATCGGGTACCCAAGTCGTCTTGGTGTTGTCGTATTTAAAGCCTGGGGCGTTCTTGAGTGCGTCCTTGGTGGCATCCATCGTCAGATAGATCTTGTCGTTTTTCACGGTCTGTTTGATCGAGTTCGAATTTCACCGCGACGTCCTTCTCGCCGGCGCCGAGGAAGCCGCCGACGCCGACGATCGCCGCCTGGATCTGACCGTCCTTGTTGACCAGCACGTCCATGATCTCGCCGATCTTGTTGTTTTGCGGATCGTAGACGTCCTGCTTATACCAGTCCGTCACGGTCAGGCTCGACGAGGGCACGCTCGCCAGCAGCTCGCCGCCGCCCGCGGCCATCGGCTGGGCAAACGCAGCCGTCGAGGCGAACAGTCCGGCCACAGTCAAAGCGATTAGCGTCTTCATTGGCAGAAACCTCCAGAAGGGTTGTTGATGGATATGTAACGTCGGGTGCGGAACTTTGCTCCGCAGCGGCGCGAAATAATTTTTTCGCGGCAGAGCGGAACATCGATCGGTGCCATTTCTTGAAAGCCGCTTGGCGGAGAGCACGCTCTCGACCCGCATCGGAAGTTGCCGCATGCGCCTGGCGGCCGCATGCTGCGCAGCGTCGACGATCGCCCCGGCGGCATCGCGATTGGCGAATTCCAGGACGGCATCGCGGTCGTCCGTAACGGACCAAGGATCCGGCTAACCGCTTGTGTTTTCAATAGAACTAAATTTTCGCCAAAGATTTGCAAACCGAATCCGCGCCGGCAGGGGATTTTTCGAATTCTGCGTCCTAATCTGCCCGAAGGATAGGAACGATTCGCGCGCGGCGGCGTCATCTATGGCGTTTTTCGCGGCTGATGTCCGCGGCAGCGCGGGGAATCGATGAACGCCCATGAAGCTTTTCAAGTGCCAACACTGCGAGCAGCTGCTCTACTTCGAGAACACCGCATGCGAGCAATGCGGGCACCGGCTCGGCTTCATTCCCGAGATCATGAATCTGTCGGCGCTCGAGCTGCAGGGCGATGCCTGGCGCGCGTTGGCGGTGGAAAAGACGTCCTATCGCTTCTGCGCCAATGCCGAATTCAACGTTTGCAATTGGATGATCGAGGCCAGCGCGCCCGACGCGTATTGCGCCGCGTGCCGGCATAATCGCACCATCCCCGCTACCGGCATCCCGGAAAATCTGGTCGCCTGGCAAAAGATCGAGGTCGCCAAGCGTCGGCTGTTCTACACGCTGATGAAGCTCGATCTGCCGCTCGATGAGCGCAACGAAAATGGCGGCCTGCGCCTGGCTTTCGATTTCCTGGCGAGCCCGCCGCATGTCGACGGGCCGCGGGTGATGACCGGCCATGACAACGGCCTGATAACGCTCGCGCTCGAAGAGGCCGACGACGCCGAGCGCGAGAAGCGGCGCACCTTGATGCATGAGCCGTATCGCACGCTCCTCGGCCATTTCCGTCACGAGGTCGGCCATTATTTCTGGGACGTGCTGGTGCGCGACGGCGGTCTCGTCGAGGATTGCCGCAAGATTTTCGGCGACGAAAGGGCTGACTACGGCACGGCGCTGCGGGCCCATTACGCCAATGGCGCGCCGCCGGACTGGCGGGAGAATTTCATCAGCGCCTATGCTACCTCGCACCCGTGGGAGGATTTCGCCGAAACCTGGGCGCATTACCTCCACATCGTCGACACGCTGGAAATGGCGCGCGCCTTCGGCATGTATGTGCATCCGCGGCTGGCGCGGCCGGGCGAGCTCGACGCTCAGGTCGATTTCGATCCCTACACCGCGCGCGATCCCACGCCATTGATCGAAACCTGGATTCCACTGAGCAACGCGCTCAACAGCCTCAGCCGGACCATGGGCTTGTCGGATATTTATCCGTTCGTCCTGTCGCCGCCGGTCATCGAGAAGCTTTCCGTCATCCACGACCTCATCCACGGCAACAAGCTGCCGGTACGGGAAGAGCAGGCGGCTTAGATTTCCTTCATCACCTGGGCGTAGGCGATCAGCGCGAACAGCGCGGTGCCGCCGACGATGTTGCCGACCAGCACCGGGATCGCGAACTGCGTCAGCATCGGTACGACCGACAATTGGCTATTGAGCGCCAGCAGGGAGGCCTCGGTGCTCGCTGCGATGATATAGGCAAGGCCGTCGCGTTGTTCAGCCACGTTTACGCCGGAATGATGTCGACGATCTCCAGCGTATCCGGGTCGATGATCAGGATATTGTCGCCGACGACGACGTAATCGAAGCCTTCGAACTGCGGCACGATTTCCACGATGTCCGCGGGCAAGACTTCGACATGGATCGTGCGCGGTATCTTCACGCCGACTGCCACATTGAAGTTCACATGCGCCGTCACACGCGGCGCGTGGTTGCGGCCGATGATCGTCTTGATCTTGCCGCGCTGCGTCTGCGACAGCTGCACTTTGCCCGGCGTGCCGCTCGCCTTGCCGGCAGCACGCTCGCCGCCGTTGGCGCCGGACTCGGTCGTCTCTTCCTGGGCGCCCTGCTGTTCTTCCGCTCCACGCTTTTCTTCCTGCGCGCCGCGCCGCTCCTGTGCACCGGGATTCTCTCCCTGCGCGCCGTGTTGCGGCGTCATTTGTTTCTGCTCGCCCTGACCGAGCCGCTCGTCGGGCTTTGCATTTTGTGTCTGTGCCGCTTTGGCGGCGCCGGGACCGTTGATGTTGCCATTGAGCGCGCCGCCCATGGCGCCGGGCGATTGGTGCTCGGTGCTTTCGGTTTTCGCCGCGCCAGCGGCTGCGGGGTTCTGTATGGTCTGCGCCGTCGCCGCACCGCCAAATCCGACGAGTGCCGCCGCGGCGACCGTCGTCAACAAAATCTTCCGCATCGTGTGTCTCCCAACATGCTTCGTATCCGGAAGCAGGGCCTTGCCTCGGCAAAGTCCGCTGCGCTACGCACGATTTCGCACTCGTCCCCCCAACTCGGCTCGCTCGTTCGCGTTCCGACATTGTTCGCAACGATGCGCTGCAATGCGCATGGCTTGTCGTGGGGGAACCTTCGTTCGATCGCCGACGTTGGTGCGACGAACCGCTCAATGGAGATGAACGATGGATTGGAATCGGGTCGAAGGAAATTGGAAACAGGCCAAGGGCAAGGTCAAAGAAAAGTGGGGTCAGCTCACCGACGACGATCTGACGGCGATCAACGGGCAGCGCGACCAGCTCGAAGGCAGGATTCAACAGCGCTACGGCCTCGCCAAGGATATGGTCCGCAAGGACGTGGACGACTGGCTCAAGGCGCAGCCGTAGACAGCGGCGCAATGCATGCGAAGGCGGACAGGAAAGACTCCCTGTCCGTCATTCGCGTCTGAAAATCAAAGGAGAGCAGCCATGAGTTCTCCGGAATCAGGCCGCCACCCGCTTGAGCCGCATCCCGTCATCCCGACGGTGCGGGCGCGGCAAGGCGTGACCGGGCACAATGTCCGTTACGTGCTTGGCTTCGGAATTGCAGCCATCGTCATCGTGTTCGGTATAATCTGGTTGATTTATTTCTCTTAAGTTGGCGCCCGGTCCGAGCGGTAGCCTTCCATCTTCAACAAGTCGGCAATCTGACTCTGCGCCGATCGCGCGCGGCTTGGCAGCACGCTTGCGGCTCAACTTGTCGTATCCGGAACCTGTGACGGCCGCCGGCGTTTGGCTGATGGAACGTTTTCACGCATTCGCGCCCGCGGGTCCGCTCGCGTTCCGACCGGGAGGAAATTCCCTTGGACAAGATGCGGCTGCACCGCCGATCTCTTCTCACTGCCGGCGCGGCCGTCGGCGCGTCGGCCGTAGTCGGGACCAAGCCTGCCGTGGCAAAGACCTATAGCGGCAGCCAGCCCTGGGCGCCGCATCAGGCCGATGCGCCCGAGCCTCTGCACTCTCCCGACCTTCTGTTCTTCACCGCCAAAGAGGCGCGCTTCATCGATGCCGCGACCGAGCGTTTGCTCCCGCATGACGAGCTCGGGCCCGGCGCCAATGATGTCGGCGTGACCATGTTCATCGATCACCAGCTTGCCGGAGCCTATGGCCGCGGCGCGCGCTGGTACATGCAGGGGCCGTGGGCGAAGGGCGGGCCGACCCAAGGCTTTCAATCGCGCATGGCGCCCGCGGACCTTTACCGCGCCGCCATCAAGGCGATCGACGACCACGTCGCCGGCGGCGGCGCCAATCGGCAGGCGCAAGCCGGCGAGCCCGCACCGAACGATCCGCCGCCGGGCAAAACCTTTGCCGATCTGCCGCCGGATCAACAGGACGATCTGCTCAAGGACATGGAAGCCGGCAACCTGAAACTCTCCGGCGTCGACGCCAAGACGTTTTTCAAGATGCTGTTGCAGAACACCAAAGAGGGCATGTTTTCCGATCCGATCTATGGCGGCAACAAGGACATGGCCGGGTGGAAGATGATCGGCTTTCCCGGCGCCCGCTACGACTACACCGAATGGGTCGCCAAGCATGGCGTCCGCTGCACGCTGCCGCCGGTCGGCATCATGGGCCGCAAGGAATGGACTCCGCAAAATTCGTAACGCACGAATTTTTGGATCATAAGCACTTTTTGGATCATAAGCGATGACGCAGAAACTGCCCTCCGTTGACGTCGTCATGATCGGCTTCGGCTGGACAGGCGCGATCGTATCCCAGGAATTGACCGACGCCGGTCTGCAGGTGCTGGCGCTGGAGCGCGGCAATTGGCGCGACACCGCCACCGATTTCTCGCCGGCCTTTATTCAGGACGAGCTGCGCTACCGCTATCGGAGCCATCTGTTCGAGGAGCCCGAACGCGAAACCATCACGTTTCGCAATTCGGCGCGCGAGACCGCGCTGCCGATGCGCAAGCTCGGATCGTTCCTGCCGGGGACCGGCGTCGGCGGGTCCGGCATCCATTGGAACGGGCAGGCGTGGCGGTTTTTGCCTTACGACTTTCAGATCCGCAGCCAGACCGTCGCGCGTTACGGCCAGCAGGCGATCCCGAACGACATGCCGCTGCAGGACTGGGGCGTCACCTATAACGAGCTCGAACCCTATTTCGATAAGTTCGAATATGTCGCCGGCATTTCCGGACAGGCCGGCAACCTCAATGGACAGAAGCAGCCCGGCGGCAATCCCTTTGAAGGCCCGCGCTCGCGGCCTTATCCCAATCCGCCGATGACGCAGACCTACGGACCGACGCTGTTCGCCAAGGCGGCGGCCGAGGTCGGCATGCATCCGTTTCCGTGCCCCTCGGCCAACATGTCGCGCGCCTACAAGAATCCGCTCGGCGTACAGCTCGCGCCGTGCACCTATTGCGGCTTCTGCGAAAAATTCGGCTGCGGCAATTATTCGAAGGCGACCGCGCAGACCACCATCATCCCGGTGCTGATGCGGAAAACCAACTTCACGCTGAAGACGCAGTGCGAAGTCACCAGCATCAATCTCGACGGCTCCGGCAAGCACGCCAAGAGCGTGACTTATGTCGATGCCCAAGGCGACGAATACGAGCAGCCGGCCGAACTGATCGTGCTCGGCTCCTACATTCTGCACAACGTGCATCTGTTGCTGACCTCGGGCATCGGCACGCCCTACGATCCGCAGACCGGCCAGGGCACGCTCGGCAAGAACTACGCCTATCAGATCACGCCGAGCGTCGAGGTCTTCTTCGACGACAAGATTCTCAATCCGTTCGTCGGCGCCGGCGCGCTCGGCATGATGGTCGACGATTTCAACGGCGATTCCTTCGATCACACCGGGCTCGGCTTCCTGCACGGCGGCTATATCGCCGGCTATATGACGACCGGCCGCCCGATCGAGACCGAGCACGTGCCGGAGGGCACCCCGAAATGGGGCAAGAAGTGGAAAGAAGCCTTCGTCAAGAATTACCTGACCTCGATGAGCATTTCGCTGATGGGCGCGGTGATGCCCAACCGCGAAAACTATCTCGATCTCGATCCGACCTACCGCGACGTCTACGGCAAGCCGCTGATGCGCATGACCTTCGACTTCAAGCAGAACGAGCTGAAGCTGCAGGACTTCGAGATGCAGAAGATGGTGCAGATCGCCAAGGCGATGCAGCCGCGCGAAATGGCGCAGAAGAAGCGCGGGCCGCATTACGACATCGCGCCGTATCAGTCGACCCACAATACCGGCGGCGCCATCATGGGCGCCAATCCGAACGACAGCGTGGTCAACCGCTATCTGCAGCACTGGCAGGTGCCGAACCTGTTCGTGGTCGGCGCCAGCGCTTTCCCGCACAACAGCGGCTACAACCCGACGGTGACGCTGTGCGCGCTGACCTATTGGGCGGCCGACGCCATCCGCAAGCAATATCTGAAATCGCCCGGCCCACTGGTGCAGGCATGACCAGGGCATTCACCGCGTCGCTTCTCGCCGGCGTCGCCGCCTTCGCCGTGATCGCCGCCGGCCTCCCGTCGCGGCTTTACGCCGAACAGGGCGCGTTCGATCAGATCCAGCGCGGCAAGGAACTGGTCGCCGCCGGCGATTGCGAAGGCTGTCACACCGTCGAGGGCGGCAAGCCGTTCGCCGGCGGCGAGCCGCTGCATACGCCGTTCGGTACCATCTATTCGCCCAACATCACCTCGGATGCGCAGACCGGGATCGGCGCCTGGACCAGCGATCAGTTCTATCGCGCGATGCATGACGGCATCGACCCTGACGGCAATCATCTTTATCCGGCCTTTCCTTATCCCTGGTTCACCAAAGCGACCCGGCAGGACGACGAGGCCATCTACGCCTATCTGCGCACGCTGCCCGCCGTGCGTTACCGCCGGCCGCCCAATACGCTGCCGTGGCCGCTCGATGAGCGCGTCGCGATGGTCGGCTGGAACACGCTTTACTTCAAGGCGGGTGTCTACAAGCCTGATCCCAAGCATGACGCACAATGGAACAGGGGCGCGTATCTCGTGCTCGGGCTCGGCCATTGCGGCGCCTGCCACACGCCGGAAAACTTCCTCGGCGCCGCAAAAGCCAGCCGTCATCTGCAAGGCGGCGAGTTGAGCAACTGGTTTGCGCCCGATCTCGCCGGCGACAAGCGCACCGGGCTTGGCGATTGGAGCGTCGAGCAGATCGTCGATTTTCTCAAGACCGGCCGGTCGCAAAAGGGCGTCGCCTACGGCGCCATGGGCGAGGTGGTGCATTACTCCACCTCGGCGATGAGCGATGACGACCTCAAGGCGATGGCGGTCTATCTGAAAAGCCTGAAATCGACCGGTGTTGAAGCGTCCTCGGACAAGCCGTCGTCGGACGTCGCCCGTGCCGGCAAGGCGATTTACGACGATGCCTGCTCGGAATGCCATGAGGACAGCGGCAACGGCGTGGCGCAGACCTTTCCGGCGCTGCGCGGCAGCACGGTCGTGCAAAGCGAGAACGCCAGCACCGTTATCCGCATCATTCTCAACGGTGGCCAGGCCGTGGCGACCGATCAGCGTCCGACCGGACTGGAAATGCCGTCATTCGGGTGGAAGCTCTCGGATGCGCAAGTCGCCGCGGTGGCGAGCTATGTGCGCAGCGCCTGGGGCAACGCGGCCGCGCCGGTTTCGGCCTCGCAGGTCTCCGGCGTGCGCAAGGCGGTGAGCCACGTCACCAGCGACGACTAGATAATCTGAGCGAGCAAATTATGCGGCCGGCGGCGCGAAGGATCGTTCCTTCGTGCAACCGGCCTTATCGACAAATCGCTTGGTGCTTAAACGGTACGGATGGTTCCCGCGATCGCGACGATGACGAACAAGACCAGCGCGACCAGGAACACGATCTTGGCGATGCCGACCGCGGCAGAGGCGATACCGCCAAAGCCCAGCACCGCGGCGATCAGCGCGATGATCAGAAGCGTAACGACCAGATTGAGCATGGCTCTTCCTCGTAAGTCCGTTAACTGCGCCGCCGCCTTTGCGGGGAATCCGCCGGACATGCTGTCCGGTAAGAAAGACCCTGCAGCGAAAAAGTTCCGCACGCTGCGCGATGTTGCGGCGCGACGGTGCCTATTTCTTCGGCCGAGCGGAACCGGAACTCCGGTTGGAATGTTCACACCGGCGAAACCGCGGCAAATGGATGACGGGATCGGAATTCAGTCCCGGCCGTCGCGACCGCGCCTTATTCGTTGCTGGGAGAGCGAAAAATGGACGACACGACGATCGTCGGCGACAGCATCGCCGTAGTGACTTCGCCGGCGCAAGCCGGATGGGCCGCCCCCTGGAGCGGCATTTCGTGGAGTGCGGTAATAGCCGGCGCGCTCACCGCGATTGCGGTGACCATCATCGTGGTCTCGCTCGGCTCCGGCATCGGCATGGTGCTGACGTCGCCCTACGCGGCGTCGCCGTCCACCGGAACGATGACCGTCATCGGCGCGCTGTGGCTTGTGTTCGCGCAATCGGTCGGCTTCGCCACCGGCGGCTATGTCGCGGGCCGGCTGCGCCGCTCGCCGGCGGCGATCCATGCCGCCGAGGTGAAATTCCGCGACGGCGCCAATGGCCTCGTGGTCTGGGCGATCGGCGTGGTGGTGAGCGCCGCGGTGCTCGCGGCCGCCGTCGACAGGGTCGGCTCGGCGGCCGGCACCGCGTCAACCGGCGCCGCCGCCGTTGCCGGCGCGCAATCGCCGTCGGTCGATTATTTCAGCGACATGCTGCTGCGGCCCAATCCGCAAGCCGGCGCCAACGCTGCCAATGCTCCGGCCGCGCCGAACGCGGCGAATGCCGCGGCCAATGGCGCGCCGACCAACGCTGCGGCTCGCGGGCGGCCGCAGCGCGCCGAGATCAATCGCATTCTCATCATGTCGCTCGGGCCGAACGGTCTGTCCAAGGACGACAGCGCCTATCTGGCGCAGACCGTCGCCGCGCAGACCGGCATGAGTGAGGGCGCCGCGCAGCATCGGGTCGACAATGTCGTCGGCCAGATGAAGCTCGACGCCAAGCATGCGGCCGACACCGCGCGTCAAGCGGCGGCCTATCTCTCGTTCTGGACTTTCATGTCGCTTCTGTTCGGCGCCGTCTGCGCCACGCTCGGCGGCATCCTCGGCGGCGATCTGCGCGACGAGTTCGCGAATCGGAACACCGTTGCGACCGCGCCGGCCTGATCGCGTTGCCCGTCAAAAGACGCATCTCGGAAGCCGGCGCCGCGACGCGCCGGCTTCTTGCGTTCCCGGAGAACCTGCGCAAATTTCCGTCGTCCGGTTCCCGGAACGAGTTGCGCCGCCGATTCGTTGCCTTCGGTAGCTCGGCGCCGGGCGTCAGCATGATCCGCAAAAGCATGCCTTCAAGTTCCGGATCTCCGGGCGGCATCGAGCTGACACCACCCGCTGCCCCCACACCAACAAGCAAGAGTAGGAAACGACGGCTATGGGACTGTTCAGCAAAGACATCAAGACGATGGACGACCTGTTCACGCACACGCTGCGCGACATCTACTATGCCGAGAAGCAGATCGTGAAGGCGCTGCCCGAGATGATCGAGAAGGCCAGCGATCCGCAGCTCAAGCAGGGCTTCCAGACCCATCTGCGCGAGACCGAGAATCACGTCAAGCGCCTGGAGCAGGTCTTCGATCTCACCGGCAAGAAGGCGCAGGGCGTCGATTGCCCGGCCATCGACGGCATCATCGAGGAAGCCAACGAGGTCGCCGGCGAGGTCGAGAAGAAGCCGGTGCTCGACGCCGCCCTGATCGCGGCCGCGCAGGCGGTCGAGCACTACGAGATGACGCGCTATGGCACGTTGATCGCCTGGGCGAAACAGCTCGGCAAGAACGATGTCGTGACGCTGCTCAACCAGACGCTCGACGAAGAGAAGGCGGCCGACAAGAAGCTGACCTTGATGGCCGAGAGCGGGGTCAACCGCAAGGCGGCCTGAGGCGCTCGCGCAGCTGTAACGGCAGCGCCGCACTCAACCCGCCGCGCTGCTGCTCTTTTTACGCGACCCTCTTGAGCCTCGGGCCATTCCCTGTTCTGTTGCATCCGCAATTGCGTGGGGTGGGCATTGCGCCCGCTCTGTCCGATCGCGTGGGCAAAATCGCCAAGCGCAATGCCCGCGCGGCAGACGGTAGCAACGATTTTGTCCACCCTACGGCATGAAATTTTCGTCAGCAGGTGAGGGAAAATGCTCAAATCGACGCGTGAAAAGGCATCCTATAAAGCCATCAAGCAGCAGCTGATCGTCGCCGGCAAGGTGCTGGTCGGTCAGGGCCAGGACGATTTCACCCGCGGCCACATCTCGTTCCGCCTGCCGGACGATCCCGGCCGCTTCTTCATGAAGCCGCACAGCATCGGTCTCGACGAGATCACGCCGCAAAACATCCTCACCATCGATTTGAGCGGCAAGGTCGTCGCCGGCACCGCGCGCCGGCACAGCGAGGTCTTCATTCATTCCGAGATCCTCAAGGTGCGCCCCGACGTCAATTGCGTCATTCATACCCACCCGACCTATTCGATCGCGCTGTCGGCGACCGGCCGGCCGCTCAAATGCTACAGCCAGCCCGGCGCGCTGTTCTACGAAGCGCTCGGCACCTATAGCGACACCATCAATCTCATCCGCGACGAGCAGATGGGGGCCGGCGTCGCCCGCGCGCTCGGCAAGGGCAGGGCGGTGCTCCTGAAAAATCACGGCGTCGTCGTCACCGGCGCGACCATCGCCGAAGCCGTGATCGGCACCATCATGCTGGAGAACGGCGCCATGGTGCAGCTCCTCGCCGAGGCTGCCGGCGAGGTGGCGCCGGAATTCCCGCGCGCCGACATCGAGAAGCTCAAGCACGACATCAGCCGGCCCGAGCAGTTCCAGGTCAATTTCGATTATCTGGCGCGGCGGGTGAAACGCGGCGCGCGCTAAATCGCTTCACGGCGCATGCGGGACATTGGGCTCCGCCGGCTGCAACGGTCTGGACCCGCCGCGACGTGCGACGCGGCTTTCACGCGATGATATGGTAGACTGCGATCCTCGATAAGAGGGTGTCCATGAGACGGCGCGAGGTCGTCACGCTTATCTGCGGCGCTCCGGCTTGGTGGCCGCTTGCCGCATCCGCCCAGGCGCGGCCGCCGTGCATCGGCGTACTTCTCAATGGCCCCGCCTTGTCGCTGGCCGATCTCCAAATCGTCCACGAATTGGCGCGGATCGGCTATGCCGACGGACGCAACATATCTTACCAGGTTCAGGCGGCGCAGGGCGACATAACTCGGCTGCCGCTCCTTGCAAGAGAACTTGTGGCGGCGAAGCCGGCCGTGATCGTCGGCTCCGCATCGCCGGCGGCCGTCGCTTTAGCCAAAGCGACCCGCGATATTCCAATCGTCATGACGGTCGTTGGTGATCCGATCGCGCTCGGTCTGACCGGCAGCATTTCACGTCCGGACCGCAACGTGACCGGCTTCACCATTTCGAGCCTGTCGCTTGCCGCCAAGCGTTTGGAAATTTTGCACGAAATCGTGCCGTCGTTACGCAAGGTCGCTTATCTTTGGGTGCCTGAAAACCCGCTGTCGGCGTCGTTTCAAGCGCGCGTGCGGCAAGCGGCGGACGTGCTCGGAATCACGCTGATATCGCTGCCGTTGACGACGGAGGCGGATATTGCGGCAGCCTTTTCGCGCGCGCAAAAGGAGCAGGTGACCGCGGTGCTGGTGGAGGCCGATCCTCTGACGCTGCGCTTTAGCGTCGGTATCGTCGACCAATGTCTCGTCAATAACCTGCCTTGCATGCACAGCTGGCCGATCGAGGTGCGTAACGGCGGGCTCATTTCCTACGGTCCGGCGGCAATCGAAAATAACCGAGGTGCCGCCGCTTACGTCGATCGATTATTGAAGGGCGCCAAGGTCGCGGACCTGCCGTTTGAGGAGCCCACGGAAATCAAGCTTGTCATCAATCTCCGGACTGCGCGGTCGCTCGGAATCAAGCTTCCGCCGGCCATCATCGCACGTGCCGATGAAGTGATCGAGTGAAGCTGCAAGCCGCGCTCGCCTTCCGTGCGACCTATTTTTTTCGCTTGGCCTGCGAGATTCGCGGCCTTGCCACCGGTGAGCCCATTCGTATTGTAGTCATTCCGGTTCTGCGGCATTGAATGGCGCAATGCGGCGGCGACTAAAGCGCGTGCGGTCGGGGCGATGACAGACAGAACGCATCAGAAAGATCGCCGCGACACCAATCCGGCGCTGGGTCGCCGCAAGCTCAAGCTCGGCACGTTTCAGACCAATCTCGATTCCGGTTGCGTGATGTCGGATCTCGACGGCCGGCTGGAGTTGACCTGGCCGAACACCGTGACGCTGGCGCAACTCGCCGATGCCATGGACTTCGAGGCGCTGGTGCCGGTGGCGCGCTGGCGCGGCTTTGGCGGCGCGACCGATCCGCAGGGCCCGGGCTTCGAGACTTTCACCTGGGCCGCCGGCATTGCCGGCGCCACCAAAAATGCCGGCGTGATCTCGACCTCGCATGTCGCGCTCAATCACCCGGTCGTCGCCGCCAAGCAATCGACCGTCATCGATCACATTGCCAACGGCCGCTACACGCTCAACATCGTCAACGGCTGGAATTTCCCGGAAATGGAAATGTTCGGCGTCTCGCTCCTCGAGCACGAGGCGCGCTACGCCTGTGCCGAGGAGTGGGTGACGATCGTCAAGCGGCTGTGGACGCAGGACGAGACGTTCGATTTCGACGGCAAGTTCTACCGCATCAAGGGCGGCTATCTGCAGCCGAAACCGGTCCAGAAGCCTTATCCGGCCATCATGAACGCCGGCTCCTCGGAGCGCGGCCGCCACTTCGCCTGCCGGCACTGCGATCTCGTCTTCACCAATATCCGCAGCCACGACATCGCCACCAACACCGCTCATGTCGCCGCCTACCACAGGCTCGCGCGCGAAACCTACGGCCGCGAAGTGAAGGTGTGGAGCAACGCCACCATCGTCCAGGCCGATACCGAGAAGGAGGCGCGCGACTTTTATCGTTATTATGTGCACGACAAGGGCGACTGGGTCGCCGCGCGCAATGTCATCGATACGATGGGCGCCGAGATCAATCAGCGCGACTATCCGCAAGAACGGCGCAACGCCATGGCCGAGATGATGATCTCCGGCTGGGGCGGCTTCCCGCTGATCGGCACCAAGGACCAGATCATCGATGGCCTCGCCACGCTCTCCAAGATCGGGCTGGACGGCGTACTGCTGTCCTGGCCGCGTTACATCGAGGGCATGCGCGAATTCCGCGACGTCACCTATCCGCTCCTCAAACAGGCAGGGTTAAGGGATAACGTGTAGGGTGGGCATCGCGCTGAAAGCGGCGGCCGCGCGGGCAAAATCGTGCGCGCGCGATGCCCACGCCGAACGGTAGGGGAACACGATTTTGCCCGCCCTACGCTCACTAGGTCTTGCCCTCTGTTCGGATCGCCGCGCGCTCCGCAAGTCGGTCATAATCACTCGCCAATCGGAGCATGATGACCTTGGCTTCCTCGTCCTTCATCTGTTCGGCAAGCGTACGCATTTCTTCGGCGCGAAAACGCCAATGAGCGGCGTCGTCGACCAAAGAGCGAGGCATGGGATTCGGCGGTTCATGCGGCATGATACGCAACGCGTTATGACAGGTCGCCGCCCCTGTGGGCACCCTAGCGCATCCCGGAAAGGACCGCCTGAAAAAAACGGACCGGGATAGAGAGAAACCGGTACCGATCATCGCCTGTCATCCGCAGTTCCACATCAGTCCGATCGGCGTGTAGGTCCAGCACGGGCCGAAACTGCCGCCATTCCAGCGGCGGTGGAAAAACTGCGGATCGCCGAAATAGTATCGGCCGCCGCCGTACCAGTAGCTTGGCGCGCCGCCATACCAGTAGCTCGGCGCAAAGTCCGGCGTGCGTGATTGCTTCGAACGATACATCGGAACGCTGTTATTGGGCGGCTGATGATAGCCCGGCAAGAACCCGTAACCGTGCCAGTGGTGGATAATGTGCCGCGTTGCGTGCGCGAAGGCGGGCAACCCCGTGCTTGGCAGCGCGACAGCAGCCGCGACCGCGATCGCTAACGTAAATTTCCGCAACATCGCCATCTCCACGGTTGGCGGCTTCGCCGGTCGCCGGCATCTTCATTGCGCGCCAAACAGCTGCGCGCCGTCGAGCGCCGCCGCTTTGTCTTCGGTAAGATAACCGTTACGCACCATCGTCGCGATCACGTGGCGGTACCGCGCCATCGCCGCTTTCCCGGACGGGTCGGCTCCAAACCGGCCGGGATCATTTGGCAAACCGGCCATGTAGATGCATTGCGCTTCATCGAGCCGCTGCAGGGGCACATGAAAATACGCTTCGGCCGCCGCTGCGACGCCGGTGGCTCCATGCCCTAAATAGACGCCGTTGAGATACAACTCCAGAATTTTCTGCTTGCTGTCGTCGTGCTCGACAATGAGCGAGGCACGCATAATCCGGAGCTGACTTGCCAGCTCCGCGAGCGCCGATGGCTGCCGACGGGGAATCTGAAGAATCATCCGCGCCAGCTGCAGCGGTATCGTGGCGCCGCCGTGATCCACATGGTCGTTCTGCGTGTCTTCTGCCAGCGCTCGCGCCAGTGCCAGCGGGTCGATGCCGCCGTGGCGCAGAAAACGCTTGTCCTCGACGGAAATAAGCGCCTGCTCGAGACGCGTCGGTATCTGCGGGTAATCGACGTAGCCCCACTCATGCCGCATCAGCCGCTCGCGAAGCTGTTCGGGATAGTTTGCGACAGCCGCTCCATCCGCGGAATGGGCGAATATGCCGCCGAGCGCGCGATCGACCGGCGGCAAGAACAATAGCGCGGCGAACACAAGACCCGCTCCCCCTGCAATCGCGGCCGTGCGGAAGTAACTGCGCAGCGGCTTTGCCATCACTCGCGCGTCGCTCCTGTTATCCGTCCCATGTCAACTACGCCCCTCCAACCGCTGCCGCAATGTTGGTGCGGAAGATGCGACCCTGGCTGCAACCGGTTACGCCATAATCGCCGGACGCTTTCGCGTAGTGACCGCATACCGGCAGATCCGGCCTAGCTCCTCTTTCGAAAGCGACTTACTTCGCATCGTGAAAAATAATGCCGAGCGTATGGCGCATGCCGCTGCGTACACGGCTGACGCCATGCCGCAGATTGACGCGATAGTCGCCCCGCGTTCCTTTGACCGGACGGTTGTGAACGGCAAACGCCACCGCGTCGCCTTGCCGCAGCGGCACGACTTCGGCTCGGCTTTGCATGCGCGGTCGCTGCTCGGTGATGACGAATTCGCCGCCGCTGAAATCGCGGCCGGGTTCGGACAAGAGAACCGTGATCTGAAGCGGAAAGGCGAGATCGCCGTAGAGGTCTTGATGCAGGCAGTTGAAGTCGCCGGGCACGTATTGCAACAGCAGCGGCGTCGGCCTGGTTTGGCCCTGCGCGTGACACTCGCGCAGGAAGTCCGCGTGCGTTTGCGGATAGCGCCGCGCGATGCCCATGCGCTCGCTCCATGCGTTGGCGACGGCGCCGAGCGGCGGATAGAGCGCGGTGCGCAGCCCTTCGACCAGATCGGGCAGCGGATAGTTGAAATAGCGGTATTCGCCCTTGCCGAAGCCGTGCCGCGCCATGTGGATATGACTGCGGAAGCGTTCCTCCCGCGCATAGAGCGCGGCGGTGTCGCGGCACTCTTCGCGCGTCAACAGCGTTTCCAGCCGCGCGCAGCCAAAATCGTTGAGCGCGTTCGCGATCGCCGTCCAATCGTATTTCGCGACGCGCCGCTCGGCCGCACGGGCAGCCGATGCCACTTGGGCAACTCGTGCAGAGTTCATCTCGATACCTCCTACGGACGCGGATTGAGGCGGCAAACGATGCCTGGATCGCGCTCGCTTGTCGCTTCGGACGGTTTCCCATGTGATTGGCTTCCCATGTGATTTGGCACCGAAAACAGGCCGAGCAACCCAATTCCTGAGCGGGCATGCGAAATGCCGGCGCTTTTGAGTGCCCCGCCGCACCGGACGCGGTCTTGACGGCATCTCTTTTCTAGAGACCAGGCCTTGACAATTGTCACCGTACCGATTACATGCGTCCCATCCCGTTCACGGAGGGACCTTTCGCGAGGGTACTTTCGGAAGGGAACGGGGGCGGTTCCCGGAGATGCAGCGATACACTGCATATCCGGGCGGTTTCGGGCATCGACCGTCCGGCGCGTGATCGGACTGCCAGGTGCTGGCTGCACTGGTGCCGGAGAGGGTCCTCCCGTTTGGATCCGGTGATTCCAGGAAGCGCGGCCCGGAACCGAGTTCGGGAGTAAGGCCTCTCGGCGCATGACCGCGGTGGGGCGCCGAAAGGCGAGCGCGCCGCCTCTGTCTTAGCCCCGCGCCAATGCGGGGCAGGGGGCGAACGTAGCGCGCGCCGCATCGCAGGCAGGCTTTATTTGCTGCAGCGGGGCGGAACCGTGGTGCGCCTGTCGGCGCTCCGCCTCCCTCTTTTCCGCATGATCCCGAAAAGTGCCGTTGCGGTTTTCGGACAAGATCATGCGGGAAAAAAGCGGGGAGGTCGTTGGAAGGGCTTTCTTAAAGCGTGAAGCAAAGCTCGGATGCCAAGCCGCATCGCGAGAGCGGGATGGCTTGTGTTTGCCCTCCTCCCCTGCAGGGGAGGTGAAAAATATCGGCGCGCACAGCAACAAGGAGAAACATTGCCATGACCGGCAGCATCGAAACGTCCGCGAAGGCGAAAGAATGGCAGAGACGGTGCGGTGGCGCTTTAAGCGTCCGATCAAGCTTTCCGCGAATTAATCTGCCCGTCAGGTCGTCGTAAGACGCAATCTCCCATCTATGCGTTCTATGAGCAAAGAGCCCGGTTGCAGAAACCCGTTTGCCGCAGAAACCTGCTCGCAAAGACTTGTCTGCAAAGACCCGGCCGACCCCATGGAGATCCGTCATGAATTAAACTAATCCCCCACAATTTGAAAAACCCAAGGTCCTTACCGGCCGCCGCATCGTGCTTTTGGCATCCGTCGCCGCAATCGGCGGCGCCTTGTTGCTGGCCGGGCCATTTAATTCAGGGTCTGGCGGCAATTGGGGCAGCACGCTGGGCACGCCGCCCGCGCAAGCCGCCGATTCGTCCGCCGCGGTGCAGCAGCCGCTGCCGCATCCGCAGGGCTTTGCCGATCTCGTCGCCAAGGTGAAACCCGCGGTGATTTCGGTGCGCGTCAAAATCCCCGCCGCCGCCGATCCGGCGATGGCCGCGCAATTGGGGAACGACGACGACCAGCAGCAAATTCCGGCGCTGCCCGGATCGCCGCTGTACAAGTTCTTCCAGCAGTTCGGCAATCAATTCGGCCAGCAATTCAACGCGCCGCACAGTCATGAGACCATTATCGGCGAAGGCTCCGGCTTTTTCATTTCGCCGGACGGCTACGCGGTGACCAACAATCACGTCGTCAATCACGCCAAGTCGGTGCAGGTCACGACCAGTGACGGCACGATCTACACGGCGAAGGTGGTCGGCACCGATCCGAAGACCGATCTCGCTCTGATCAAGGTCGGCGGCAAGGACGATTTCCCCTATGTGCAATTCGCCTCGCAGCGGCCGAAGGTCGGCGATTGGGTGGTCGCGGTCGGCAACCCCTTCGGGCTGGGCGGCACGGTGACGGCGGGCATCGTATCGGCCGAAGGCCGCGACATCGGCGCCGGCCCCTATGACGATTACATTCAGATCGACGCGCCGATCAACAAAGGCAATTCCGGCGGGCCGGCATTCGACGTCGACGGCAACGTCATCGGCATCAACACCGCGATCTATTCGCCGTCCGGCGGCTCGGTGGGCATCGGCTTCGACATTCCGGCCGCTACCGCCAAAAGGGTGGTGGCGGAGTTGAAGAAGGACGGCCACGTCACCCGCGGCTGGCTCGGCGTGCAGATTCAGCCGGTCACCGCCGGCATCGCCGAGAGCCTCGGACTGAAAAAGGCCGAGGGCGCCATGGTCGACGAGCCGCAGAGCGACAGCCCCGCGGCCAAGGCCGGCATCAAATCCGGCGACGTCATCACCGCGGTCAACGGCACCCCGGTCAAGGACGCCCGCGATCTGGCGCGCACCATCGGCATGATGGCGCCGGACTCCGCGGTCAAGCTCGACATCCTCCGGCAAGGCGAGCAGAAGACCGTGGCGGTGACTTTGGCGCAAATGCCGAATAACGAGCAGGTCGCCAGCAACGACACCGAGCAAAATGCCGAGCCGCGCGGCGTGCCGCATCTCGGGCTGCAGGTGGCGCCGGCGAAGGACGTGTCCGGCGCCGGCGACCGAGGCGTCGTCGTCACCGGCGTCGAGCCCGACGGGCCCGCCGCCGAGCAGGGCTTCCGGACCGGCACCGTCATCCTCGACGTCGGCGGCAAGGCGGTCGCCAATGCCGGCGACGTGCGCCACGCGCTGGTCGAGGCCAAGGCGCAAGGCAAGCACGACGTGCTGATGCGGGTGAAAATGGGCGACGTCACGCGCTTCGTGGCGATGCCGCTCGGCAAGGCGTAAGCGAATTAAAGAGTAGTGATCGGCTCGACGGCGCCGCCGCCGTCTCCCGGCAGTCGCCGCGGGCCGGTCGTGTGGGGACGGGTTTCGACCCGTCCCCATTCGCGCGTTCGGGCCGGCGGGTCAGGCGGCGCGCGTGAGCCGGTCGCTATTGGCGTGCACGCAATTGGCCACCGGGGCGTAGGCGCACTCGGCGGCGGCATAAAGGCCAAGTCCGTCCTCCAGCGCCTTCTCGGCAGCGAGTCCGGCTTTGGCGAAAGCCAAGAATTTCTCCGTCAC
Source organism: uncultured Alphaproteobacteria bacterium (assembly GCA_963791925.1). Taxonomy (GTDB): domain Bacteria; phylum Pseudomonadota; class Alphaproteobacteria; order Rhizobiales; family Xanthobacteraceae; genus BOG-931. The sequence continues at coordinate 835,682 of CAWBUA010000002.1, forward strand.
CATGTTGGTCGCTTCTTCGATCGCCAGTTCCGGCGCGCTGTAGGCAAACAGCATCAGCCGTGCCGAAATGACGTTCTGCGCTTCGCAGGTGAAACGGACAGCTTCGAGCCAGTTATTCCAGAAATCATTCATGACGGGCAATGTCGCGCAAATTATCTAAAATTGTTGCGCACGGTTCGTTAAAATTGGAACGATCCGGGCAACCACAACTACAGCATCTGCGGCCGGAACAGCCCGCGCCGGCTCACGACTTTGCCGGACAGCATGAACACGCCGTCGCCGGTATAGTGCAGCGTGCGCGGATATTTCGGCCGCCGCACCACGTGCGCCTTCACCACTTCGAAGATGAAGAAGTTATAGCGCTCGACCAGCGCATCGTCTTTGAGCTTGCACTCGAAATTGGCGTGGCACTCGGCGATCAGCGGCGCCTTGACCTTTTGTGCCGGCGCGGCGGTCAGCCCGAACTTCTCGAACTTGTCGAGGCCGGCGCCCGAGCAGTTGCCGATGCCGACCGCGGCGTCGAGCAGCGCCATGGTCGGCAGATTGACGACGCATTCGCGGCTGCGGCGCACCAGCCCGAAACTGTGATTGCCGGCGGCGATGACGCAGCCAATGAGCGCCGGCGTAAATTCCATCACCGTGTGCCAGCCCATGGTCATGATATTGCGCTCGCCGCGCCAAGCCGAGGAGACGAGCACGATCGGCCCCGGCTCGAGATAGCGGCGGACCTGCGCGACCGGAAAGTCGATTTTGTCCGCCGCCATGAAGATATCTTGCGCTACGTTCCCGGGCACCGCTTGAAGAAGCGATAAATCTCCGGGGCCTGCAGCCACAGCAAGGAATAGCTCAGGCCGCCTTTCTTGGTGATCCAGGCCTGGATGTCCGGCGGATAGTCCTTCCACAGGCTTGGCGTGACGAAATAGGGAAACGCCAGATGGAAGCCGAGCGATCCCTTGGGCGTGGCGCAGATATCGCTGCGCGGAACGTAGCCGGCGACCACCGTGCAGGCGGAGACGCAAGGGCCGGCGATGCGGACCTTGCCATGCTCGTCGGCGAGTTTCTTCCATTTCGCTTCGTAGGCGACGAGAAAGCCGCCGTAGTCGCCGGCGACTTGCACCGTCTCGGCGCGCGCGGCCGACACGGCGAAAGATATCGAGGATAAAAGGATAACCACGAGGGCTTGCCAAGCTCTCATCTTTAGCTCCGTTGAATTGGGGATTTGGAACTCTGAATTGGTGGAACCAAGGGAACCCGGCGAAACCGCTACCGTACAGGTTCCACACTAGCACGAATTTTTGCAAGATGACGAATTGCGCCATGGATTTGGCCCGATCGCATGCCTAATTGCGCACCGGCATGGGAAGCGCCATACAGCTCACGTCTTCGATCGCCTATGCCGGACATTCGCGGCACCGGCTCGATATCTGTCGTCCTGCCGCGGCGGCAGCCGCTCCGGTCGTAGTGTTCTTCTATGGCGGCGCTTGGCGCAGCGGCAATAAGGGCCTCTACCGCTATGTCGCCAAAGCGCTGGCGCGGCGCGGCTATGTGGCGGTGTTGCCCGATTATCGCATCTATCCGCAGGCGCGTTATCCCGATTTTCTCGAAGACGGCGCCCGGGTCGTGCGCTGGGTCAAGGACAATGTCGGCCGTTTCGGTGGCGATCCGAACAAGGTCTTCTTGAAGGGCCACTCGGCCGGCGCGCATATTGCGGCGATGCTGGCGACCGATGCGCGCTGGCTGCATCAGGTCGGGCTCGATCCCGGCCGCGATATCGCCGGGCTGATCGGCATCGCCGGCCCGTACGATTTCATGCCATTGCGCGATGAGACGCTGAAGCTGATTTTCGGCGGGGCCGACCGGCCGGAAACGCAGCCGATCTTCCACGTCGCGCCCGGGGCGCCGCCGGCTTTGCTGATGACCGGCGGCCGCGACCGCCTGGTCGAGCCCGGCAATTCGGTCCGCTTCGCCGCACGGCTCAAAGCCGCCGGCAATGCCGCCACGGTCAAGACCTATCGGCGGGTGGGCCATTACGTCATCGTTGCCGCGATCGCGCCGCTGTTGCGGTTGCTTGTTCCGGTGCTGCGCGACGTCGACGCTTTCATCGCCGACACTGTGCAAGCGATGGCGTTGCGCTCGGTGACGGCTCAGGGGTCGGCGCTGCAGGCCGATTGCGCGTCCGGCGCCGGCACGATCGAGAGCGCCGGCGCCTAGCGGGCGTTCCGGCGCCGCCGGCGGCGGCCCTTATGTTGCGCCGCACTGTTGCCGGCTTGCGAAGCAGAGCCAACAGGTAAAGGCTAGTGAATATGCGCGCACCCGTCGCACGGCGGCGTTGCGCACTGCACGGAGAAATCCCGCGATGGCGGTGTCATCGCGCAACAAAAAGAATGGGAGAACGCTCATGGCCGTCAGGCTTGAACAACCGCTTACGCAGCAGAACGCCGACACCGCCGCAACGCAGCGCGGCTCGAACGAGCTGGTCAAGCTCATTCGCAAATTGCGTTGGATCGGCATGGAGGAGGAGGCCGAGCGGCTGCAGTCGGAGTTGACGCGGCGGCGCGCCGCCGCGGACAGCGTCGTGGCGATGTCGGGCGAGACAGATTGAGGTCAGCCCGGCAACGCCGTTGGAAGATGTCGGAGGAAAGTCGACGCGATAAAGAAATACCAAGAGACGAATTGCCAAGGGAGGCAGACAAAGGGAGGCAGACAATGGTCGCAATCGAGGCACTTGCCACGCTCGCGGTGGTCTGGGCGCTGGTGCTCTGGGGTTCGATCTATTTCAACAAAAACGTGGTCTGAGGCGGGCGCGGACCGACCACGACCCGCATTTGTGAACTTCGACCCGACGGGTCGCGACGGGCCGCCGCATCCGGAAAAATACCTAGTTGCGGTGGCGTGCCGAAAGGCGCAAGTCCTGCCGGACCTTTGCGGGGCGAGTCGAGGTAGTCCGTTGCGCGCAGTCCTGGCGTCGTTACGAGCCTTTGCCGCCGCCGGCCTGCGGCCCCGTACGGCCCTTGCCAAAGCGATTATGCTCGTTCTGCTGATCAAGCTCATCGGCGTGACCGCCATGCGCGTCTATCTGACTGCGGACGAACCGGCCGTGGACGCGGCGACGATGGCGCGCGTCATCGGCGTCGCGCCGCCCAAACTCCAACCGTGATGGATTTTGCCGATGTCGCACCTTGATCCGGTCGAGCTATCGCGTCTGCAGTTCGCCGCCACCGCGCTTTATCATTTTCTGTTCGTGCCGCTCACGCTCGGCCTATCGCTTCTGCTCGCCATCATGGAGAGCGCCTGTGTGATGACCGGCCGGGAGATCTGGCGCGACGCCACGCGGTTTTGGGGCAAGCTGTTCGGCATCAATTTCGCCATGGGGGTCGCCACCGGCATCACCATGGAATTTCAGTTCGGCACCAACTGGGCCTATTACTCGCATTATGTCGGCGATATTTTCGGCGCGCCGCTCGCCATCGAAGGCCTGATGGCGTTCTTTCTGGAATCGACCTTCGTCGGCATGTTCTTCTTCGGCTGGGATCGCCTGCCGAAACTCGGCCACCTGACCGTGACCTGGCTGGTCGCGATCGGCTCGAACCTCTCCGCGCTGTGGATACTGATCGCCAATGGCTGGATGCAGCATCCCGTCGGCGCGGTGTTCGATCCCGACACCATGCGCATGGAACTCTCTTCGTTCTGGGATCTTCTCTTCAACCCGGTGGCGCAGGCCAAATTCGTCCACACCGTCGGCGCCGGCTACGTCACCGGCTCGATGTTCGTGGTGGCGATTTCGTCCTATTACCTCTTGCGCGGCCGCTTCAAGGCCTTCGCCCAGCGCTCGATCATCGTCGCTTCGGCCTTCGGGCTCGCGGCGGCGTTGTGCGTGGTCGTTCTCGGCGATGAAAGCGGCTACACCGTTTCCGAAAATCAGAAGATGAAGCTCGCGGCGATCGAGGGCATGTGGCGGACCGAGCCGGCGCCGGCCGGCTTCAATCTGATCGGCATTCCCAACCCGGCGCAAAAGCGTGTCGACGACAGCATCAGGATTCCGTGGGCGCTCGGCATCATCGCCACCCGCTCGTTCGACCAACAGATACCGGGCATCGACGATTTGGTGGCGGACGCCGCCCAGCGCATCCGCAACGGGCTCGTCGCCTATGATGCGCTGCAAAAGTACAAGGCCAATCGCAACGACAGTCAGGCGGCGGCGGATCTGCGGGCGCACGCGGCCGATCTCGGCTATGCACTGCTCTTGAAGCGCTACGTCGACGACCCGCGCACTGCGGACGCGGCGACCATCGCCAAGGCCGCCGCCTCGACGGTGCCCGATGTGACGACCCTGTTCTTCTGCTTCCGCATCATGGTCGGGCTGGGCTTTTATTTCATCGCCTTCTTTGCGCTGTGGTTCTGGGACGTGTCGCACCGCGACTTCTCGCGCCGCTGGCTGCAGCATCTCGCGGTATGGTCGCTGCCGCTGCCCTGGATCGCGGCCGAACTCGGCTGGGTGGTCGCCGAATACGGCCGCCAGCCCTGGGCGATCGACGGTGTGCTGCCGACGTTTCTGGCTTCGTCATCGATATCGACGGCGCAGGTCCTGTTCACGCTGTGCGGCTTCGTCCTGTTCTATTCGTCGCTGCTCGTCGTCGATATCGTCTTGATGCGCAAATACATTGTGATGGGGCCCGTCGACGCTTTGGGGCATGGCCCGCAGTCGCCGCATCTGGCGCACTCGCCGGTGCCGGCGGAATAGGGGAGAGGCGCGTCATGTCTTCGATCCCGCTCGACTACCAAACGCTCCGCGTCATCTGGTGGCTGTTCCTCGGCGTGCTGCTGATCGGCTTCGCCGTCATGGACGGTTTCGATCTCGGCACCGCGATGCTGTTACCGTTCGTCGCCCGCACCGACAGCGAGCGCCGCGTCACCATCAATGCCATCGGGCCGTTCTGGGACGGCAACCAGGTTTGGCTCATTCTCGGCGGCGGCGCCATCTTCGCCGCCTGGCCGATGATCTATGCGGCCTCGTTCTCCGGCTTCTACATCGCCATGTTTCTGGTGCTGGCGTCGCTGATCCTGCGCCCGGTCGGATTTGAATTCCGCAACAAGATCGCCGATACCCGCTGGCGGGTGTTTTGGGATTACGCGCTGTTCGTTGGCGGGCTCGTTCCGAGCGTGGTGTTCGGCGTGGCGTTCGGCAATCTGTTGCAAGGCGTGCCGTTCCGCATCGACAGCGATCTGCGCATCTTCTATGAGGGCAGCGGCTTGTTCGAGCTTCTCAATCCGTTCGGGCTCGTCTGCGGCCTCGTCTCGGCGGCGATGCTGGCGACCCACGGCGCGGTCTATCTGACGATGCGGACCGACGGCGAGGTCAAGGCGCGGGCCCGCGCTTTCGTGAGGATGGGCGCGCTGGCGACCGTCGTCCTGTTCGCCATAGCCGGCCTGTGGGTATGGGCCGGCATCGACGGCTATGCCATCACCAGCGCGGTCGTGACCGACGGACCGTCCAATCCGCTGTTGAAAACCGTCGCCCGCGTGCCCGGCCAGTGGTTCGCCAATTATGCGGCCTATCGCTGGATGATCGCCGCTCCCGTGCTCGGCTTTGCCGGACCGCTCCTGGCCCTGCTATTTACCGCGGTTGGCAACCGCGCGCTCGCCTTTATCTCGAGCGCGCTCGGCATTCTCGGCATCATTGCCACCGCCGGCGTGAGCATGTTCCCGTTCCTCATGCCGTCCGATATTGCGCCCGGCGCGAGTCTGACCGTCTGGGATGCTTCGTCGAGCCGGCTGACGCTGTTCGTGATGTTGTTGGCGACGCTGATCTTCCTGCCGATCGTGCTGATCTACACCGCGATCGTGTTCCGCGCGCTGCGCGGGGTGGTGACCGTCGTCATGGTCGAGAAGAACTCCAACTCATTCTATTGAGGCAGCGCGATGTGGTACTTCACCTGGATTCTCGGCGTCGGCTTTGCCTGCGGCTTCGGCATCCTCAATGCCATCTGGCATGAGCACTATCTGCCGGACGAAAAGCTCGCCGAATAAGCTCGCCGGATAGGTCAGACAGCCGTTTCATTGCGATCCGCTACCGTTTTGCCTTCGCCTCATATTCCGGCAACGCAGCATTTCAGGTCGCTTCCGGGCCGCCGCGCAGGCCGGGCCGGATGTTATGAGTGCGCCCATTAACGTCCGCCGCCCACCAGCACCATCGAGATCGCCGGCAAATAGGTGATCACGAGCAGCGCCAGGAAAATTGACCGCCACGAACGGCGGCACGCCAGCGGTATGATCACCGCGATAGCGCCCGAGAAGGCAATCAGGCTGATGGCGAGGCGCTCGCTGTAGCCGTGCTTGGTCAGCGACGGAAGCAACAGCCATCCGATGTCGTCGACCCTGACCAGGCCCGCGCCGCGCCTCTGGTCTCACTGTTTGATTTAGATCAATGTCTCTATGAAACGAGGCTCGTAATTATTGGACGATTGCCCCAAATGTGGGGGCTTTGCGGCATAGGGCCTAATTGCTCGTCCCCGAGCGTCATCTCACCTTGCGAAGTTCTGTGCTGCCGGCGCTGGCGGTTGGTTGAAGGAAACAAGCCAAGATGTATCTGTATGCGAGGAAGCTATTATTGATTGTTGCTCTTACGCTTGTGCCGTTCACGGCAATGGCACAAAGCCCGGGTTCGCCGGCGCCGAACCCAGCTGCCCAGCAAATCCTCAAGGCTGACGAACTCGACGCTCTAGTTGCGCCGATCGCGCTGTATCCGGACCCATTGCTGGCCGAAGTGCTCATGGCATCGGCCTACCCGCTCGAAGTTGTTCGGGCGGAGCGCTGGCTGCAAGCCAATAAGAACCTCAAGGGAGATAAGCTGGAAGCCGCAATCGGCAAACAGCCCTGGGATGAAAGCATCAAATCGTTGGTTGCGACCCCAACAGTCCTCGAAATGATGAGCAATGAACTCGATTGGACGCAGAAACTTGGCGATGCGGTAGTAGCCCAGCAGTCCGATGTGATGGATGCGATCCAGCGCCTGCGGGCAAAAGCCCAGGCAAACAACAAGCTGACGTCCACCAAACAACAAGCTGTGACGGTCAGCCAAGTGCAGGGTAAGCAGGTCATTGCTATCGAACCAACAGACCCCGAAACGGTTTATGTGCCGTATTACGATCCGGCGGTGGTCTACGGGTCGTGGCCTTCCCCCGACTATCCGCCGTATTACTGGCCGCCGCGTCCTTATCTCGGTGCAGGGGTCCTCGCGGCTGGAATTGCGTTTGGCGCTGGATACGCCCTCGGGGCTTGGTCCGGAGGCTATTGGAACGGAAACGTCAACTGGAGCGGGGGTGGGAATAACATCACCGTCAATCCGCCCGGGAACCGCCCCGGAAATCGGCCTTCGCATCCTATCAGCGGCGGCGGCAACAAGTGGCAGCCCCGGGTTGAGCATCGGCAGGGGGTTGGCAATCGGGGAGGTCAGCGCGAGTTTCGCGGCAGCCGTGGTCAACAGGTATTGAAGCCCGGGACGAAGCCTGGCGGTGGCCGGGCCAAGCTTGGCGAACACCATCGTCCAAGCCAAGGTGCGCGCGTCTCCCACCGCGCTCAGGTTAAGAGACCGAGTGGCCGGCCGTCACATCGTGCAGGCGTACAGCATCGCGCCCGCGTAGCAGCCCCGCATGCTCGAGGCGGAAGGGGGAGCCTTGGCGGCCACGGAGGGCTTCATCGCGGAGGCGGCGGCGGAATGCGGGCTCATGGCGGCGGCGGTCGCGGTGGCGGCGGTCGCGGGGGTGGACGACGATCCGACATAAGGCTCAAGCACGACATCGCGCTGCTTGGTCGCCTCGACAACGGCCTCGGCTTCTACCGCTTCAGCTACAACGGCAGCAGCAAAGTCTATGTCGGAGTGATAGCGCAGGAAGTGGAGCAGGTCATGCCGCAGGCCGTCGTGCGCGGCCAGGATGGCTATCTGAGGGTCTATTACCGTAAGCTTGGCCTGAACTTCGAGAGCTACGATCGATGGATCAGGTCCGGAGCGGAGGTGCCTCATCGGCTGCCTGATATCGCTGCCCCTCGGTAGCCACCCGCGGCTCTGTCGATCTCGGCGGCACGAGCAATGCGCAAGATCGCTAATCCATGATGTGATAGCCGCCGTCGATGTAGAGTGTTTCGCCGGTAATGAGGCGTGCCGCGTCATGCGCGAGAAAAGCCGTGGCGGCGCCAACATCATCGATGCTGACCAGGCTGCGTGCCGGCGCCTTCGCCTTGGCTTTGTCGAGCAGGGCGTCGAACTCGGGAATTCCTGAAGCCGCTCGCGTCGCCAAGGGGCCCGGTGAGATGGCGTGCACGCGGATGCCTTTGGGCCCGAGCTCGGCGGCGATATAGCGTACCGCGCTTTCGAGAGCGGCCTTGGCGACGCCCATGATATTGTAATTTTTGACCACCATCTGGCTGCCGTAATACGTCATCGTGAACAGCGTCCCGCCTTTGCGCATGAGCGGTTCCGCCAGACGCGCCATGCGAATGAAGGTCCAGCAGGACACCTCCATGGTTTTGAGGAAGCCATCCCGCGAGACGTCGACGACGCGCCCCTGCAGCGCTTCCTTTGGCGAGAAGGCGATGGAGTGGACGAGAAAATCGAGCTTGCCCCAGTCTTTGGCGATATGCTCGAATACCGCCTCCATCTCACCTGGTGCGTTGACATCGAGCGGCATGACGATCGGCGCTTCAAGTGCGCGGGCAAGCGGCTCAACGTACTTCTTGGCCTTGTCGTTGAGATAGGTCACCGCCAAATCGGCTCCAAACGCCCGGAAAGCTCTCGCGCAGCCCCAGGCGATCGAGTTTTCGTTGGCGATCCCGACGATAAGACCTTTCTTGCCTTCGAGCAGCCTAGCTTTTACCCGAGGGATCGCCGCATTGATCGGTTGCCCCTCTAGGTAACTATCCGCGATTTTCTTGAGCGCACGAAACGCGTGGCGTCGATCTTTGGCGTCGTCGATGTGCGCGATCTCGCGGCCATTCACTTTCAGATGCCCTTCGCCCCAGGGCGACACGTCGATTTCGAACTTGTCGCCACCCGCATGGGCGATGAATTCCTGTACGGTGGCGCCTTTGCCACCCGCAAGACGCTCATTTGCTTTCCAGTCGGCTTTTACCCGGGTCATCGTGCTGGTTCCCTAGTCGGTGCTGCTAGTGGATGGAATCTAACACTTGGTGCCCACGCCTGACGGCGGCGATGATTTTGTCTGGGTCGGCGGTCCAGGCGAAGGGTTTTGGATCATGGTTGGTCTGCGCGACGAAGCGGTTGATGGTGGCTTGGAGATCGACCACGCATCGGAAGACACCGCGCTTCAGTCGCTGCTTGGCAAGTTTGGCGAAGAACCCCTCGACTGCGTTGAGCCACGAGCACGAGGTCGGCGTGAAGTGGAAGGCGAAGCGCGGGTGCCGGTCGAGCCATTGACGCACCTTCGGATGCTTGTGGACGGCGTAGTTGTCGAGGATCACGTGCACCGACTTTCTGGCCGGCACCTGCGCCTCAATGGCGTTCAGGAAGCGGATGAACTCCTGGTGACGATGGCGCTGCATACACCGGCCAATGACCTTTCCCTCGAGCACGTCGAGAGCAGCGAACAGCGTCGTTGTTCCGTGGCGCTTGTAGTCGTGGGTCATCGTGCCAGCGCGGCCTTTCTTCATCGGCAGGCCGGGCTGGGTGCGGTCGAGGGCTTGGATTTGCGACTTCTCATCGACCGAGAGCACGATGGCATGGGCGGGCGGATCGACATAGAGCCCGACAACATCGCGCAGCTTGTCGATGAACTTCGGGTCGTTGGAGAGTTTGAACTGCTGGACCCGGTGCGGCTGGAGACCATGCGCGCGCCAGATGCGTTGGACCGAACTTGCACTGATGCCGACTGCTTTCGCCATCATGGTGGCGGTCCAATGGGTCGCCTCGGCGGGCGGGTCGGTTTGGGTGAGCATCACGACACGCTCAGCGATATCCGACCCAAGCGGCGGGATGCGCGACGGCCGCGTCTTATCGCGCAGCAGGCCGTCGTAACCTGCCTGCATGAAGCGTTCTTGCCAACGCCACACGCAGGTTTTCGACTTGCCGGTCTGACGCATGATCTCATTGGTGCCGACGCCGTCCGCGCTCAACAGGACAATCTCGGCTCGCCAGACATGCTTATGCGGCGCATTACGATTCCGCGCGAGCGTGGCCAGGCGGCGTCGATCAGCGGGCTTGAGAGTAATGGAAATTCCTGTTCGCATCCGCCAGACTTGCACGTATCGAGTTTGCCGGGAATCCCCTCCAGGATTCAAATGTCAGGTTTGATCCACTAGCAAGCGCGTCGTCGGCCGCCTTTGATCTAAGTCAAAGCTTCGGTTGATCCGTCACACTAATGTTTCTCTATTGCTCTCAGAATCGAAAACATCTTTGACGCCGCCAACCTGCTTTGTGGCGTTCGCGAGGAGTTGAAATGTCGGAATCTCGTAACGCTTCGACCGCGAAGTGTGACAAAAAAATGTCGCCGCTTGGATTGTTTGCGCCCGCATCCGAGTACTTCGTCGACGCTGCGCAGCGCTGCATATTGTTCTGGGATGTGATGCGTCAGCGGGGCAACCAGTATCGCCAACATCTGGCCGAGACTGTTCCTCACGTGCTCGATTACAAGGCCGAAGTGGTTGTTGACGGTCGCCGGCTCGATCGGCCGGTGAATTATGGGCTGGTGCGGATCGTTCCGCCGGCCGGTGTCGAGATCGATCCGATGCAAAGGCCGTTCGTGATCGTCGATCCGCGCGCGGGTCATGGGCCCGGCATCGGCGGTTTCAAAGCGGACAGCGAAATCGGAGTGGCGCTCAAGGCCGGCCACCCCTGCTATTTCGTCGGCTTTCTTCCGGACCCGATGCCGGGCCAGACGATCGAAGATATCGGCCGCGCCGAGGCGGTTTTCCTTGAGGCAGTCATTGCCTTACATCCGCAAGCCGACGGCAAACCTTGCGTGATCGGCAACTGCCAAGCCGGCTGGGCCGTCATGATGCTCGCGGCACTGCGTCCGGAGCTGTTTGGCCCGATCATCATTGCCGGGTCGCCGCTGTCGTACTGGCAAGGCGTCCACGGCAAAAACCCGATGCGCTATAGCGGCGGTCTCGTCGGCGGCAGTTGGCTGACGGCGCTCGTCAGCGATTTGAACCATGGCATATTCGACGGCGCCTGGCTGGTGCAGAATTTCGAAAATCTGAATCCGTCGAACACGTTGTGGAGCAAGCAATACAATCTCTATTCCAGGATCGACACCGAGGTGCCGCGCTATCTCGGCTTCGAGCGATGGTGGGGCGGGCACGTCAATCTCAACGCCGAGGAAATCCAGTTCATCGTCGATGAGTTGTTCATCGGAAACAATCTTGCCGCCGGACGGATTCAGACTTCTGACGGGACGGCCATCGACCTGCGCAATATCCGCTCGCCGATCGTGGTATTCTGCTCCAAGGGCGACAATGTTACGCCGCCGCAGCAAGCGCTGGGATGGATTCTCGATCTCTACGAGAATGTCGACGAAATTCGCGCCTATGGCCAGACTATCGTCTATACGATCCATGAAAGCATCGGACACCTGGGCATCTTCGTCTCGGGCGGGGTTGCCCGTAAAGAGCACGGTCAATTCTCCAGCAATATTGATTTGATCGATACGCTGCCACCCGGCCTCTATGAGGCGGTGTTCGAAGAAAAGACCGCTAAAACCACCAATCCCGATCTTGTTACCGGCGATTGGGTGATGCGCTGCGAGTTGAGAACGCTGGACGACATTCGCGCGCTCGGGGGCAACGATGCCGCGGACGAGCGGCGGTTTGCCGCCGTCGACCGCGTTTCGCAAACCAATCTCGCACTCTATCGCACCTTCATGCAGCCGTTTGTTCGCGCCCTCGTCAATCCCGCCGTAGCGGATGCGATGCGGCTGCTGCATCCGCTGCGGCTGAGTTACGAGTTTTTCTCCGATGAAAATCCCATGCTGGCGCTGCTGTCGGCTCTCGCGGATCAATCGCGCCGCAATCGGCGGCCTGCCGCCGTCGACAATCCCTTCATCGTTCTCCAGGAGAACATATCCGCCCAGATCGTTGCCGGACTCGATGCCTGGCGAGACGCAAGTGAGGCTTTTGCCGAGCGCATGTTCATGACGATATACGGCTCGCCAACGCTTCAGGCGGCGTTGGGCGTTGATCCTGCATCGAGACTGCCGTTGCGCAAGGCTGCCAAGAGCGCGCTGCATCGCGAGCTTATGGTCGACAGAATGGCCGAATTGAAGTCGCGGACGGCGGCAGGCGGGTTGCGCGAAGCGATCATCCGCGGTCTGCTCTTTGCCGGCATGGCGCGCGCGGCGGTCGACGAACGCGGCTTCGCGATGGTGCGCCGCATTCGCGAAGAGCTGAGTGACGTGCCGCTGTCGACCTTCAAGGCCGTCCTGCGCGAGCAGTTTTACTTGCTCCTCATCGACACTGAAGCGGCCCTTGCTGCGATTCCGTCGATGCTCCCCGCCGATGCCGAAGCTCGGCGCAAGGCGTTCGAACTGATTACTCGGGTCTTGAGCGCACGAGGCCGGTTTTCCGATCAGGATCGTGAGCGCGTCGAGCGGATCGGCGGACTGTTCGGTGTGGAGAAACAGTTAAGCGCCGTAAACAGTCCAGTCGCGGCTTCGGCAAAGCGGTTGGAGCTTGAGGCCAAAGCCTCATGAGCAAAGCCGCCGCCTTAGGGAAGATAGGGAACATGCCGCCTGAAGCTAAGTCCGCGCCGGAATCGGCCGAAATCCCCGCCTGTCATCAGCTCGGGGCAAAATACGACCGCCTGATCGCCAAGGCGAGGGAAGTGCCCACTGCGAAAACACTGGTGGTGCATCCGTGCGACGAGACGTCTCTCCGCGGGCCGATCGAGGCTGCGCGACTCGGAATGATCATTCCGATCCTTGTGGGGCCGTCGGCCAAGATCAACAAGGTCGCGCGGGAGCACAAGCTTGACATCGGCCGGTACGAGATTGTCGACGTGCCGCACAGCGAAGCCGCGGCGGACAGAGCGGTAGAGCTAATCCACGAGGGAAAAGGCGAGCTGTTGATGAAGGGCAGCTTGCATACCGACGAGCTGATGCGCGCCGTGACCGCCGCCAAGACCGGTTTACGTACCGCCCGGCGGATCAGTCACGTTTTCATCATGGATGTGCCGACCTACGCCGAAACGCTGTTCATCAGCGACGCTGCGATCAATATCTTTCCGGATCTCGATGCCAAGCGCGACATCGTCCAGAATGCCATCGACTTTTTCGTCCAGATCGGTCTCGGCAAGCCTCGGGTTGCGATCCTTTCCGCAGTCGAGACGATTACCTTGAAAATTCCGTCGACCATCGATGCCGCGGCGCTGTGCAAGATGGCCGAGCGCGGCCAGATCACCGGCGGCCTTCTTGACGGCCCGCTTGCATTCGACAATGCGGTCGATCCGGAAGCGGCGCGTATCAAGGGCCTCCACTCGCCGGTGGCCGGCAAGGCGCAGATCTTGATCGTTCCCGATCTCGAGGCCGGCAACATGCTGGCGAAAAATCTCATCTATTTGTCGAAAGCGGATTCGGCGGGGTTGGTGCTCGGCGCGCGGGTTCCTATCGTGCTGACCTCGCGCGCGGATTCGGTGCGCAGCCGCATGGCGTCGTGCGCGACAGCAGTGCTTTATGCGGCGGCCCGCCGCGCCGGCGCCAACGTCGTTGCGGCGTAGCAGTCATGGAGACGGTGCTCGTCGTCAATGCGGGATCGTCGAGCGTCAAATTCCAGATTTTTGATGCCGCTCGCTCCGCTCCCAAACGGCTGATCAGGGGACAAGTCGACGGCATCGGCACGCATCCGCGATTGCGCGCGGAAACGCATGCCGGCGCGGTGCTGGCGGATCACGTTTATACGCGGGAGGAGGTCACCGACGTCGCCGCGGCAACCACGATCGCCGGCGACTGGTTGCGGAAGACTCAGCCATTCGATCTGGTCGCAGTAGGCCATCGCGTAGTTCACGGCGGTCCGCAATTCGAAAGCCCCGTCCTCGTCGATCGCGCCGTGCTGACATGCCTGGAGCGCTATTGTGCGCTGGCGCCGCTCCATCAGCCGAACAATCTGGCGCCAATACGCTCATTGCTGGAGCGACGGCCGGAATTGCCTCAGGTTGCCTGCTTCGACACGGCGTTCCATCGCACTCATAGCGCCTTGGCCGATCGCTATGCGATCCCCGAACGCTTCCGCGAAGACATCCGCCGCTACGGATTCCACGGCCTGTCATATGAATATGTCGCAGGACGCTTGCGGGAAATCGCGCCGGCTACGGCGAAGGGACGCGTGATCATCGCGCATCTCGGCAGCGGTGCATCGATGTGCGCGCTGGCGGGCGGCAAAAGCGTCGAAAGCACGATGGGCTTCACAGCACTGGACGGCTTGCCGATTGGCACGCGCTGCGGACAGATCGATCCCGGCGTGCTGCTTTATCTGATCTCCGAAAAGGGATTTACTCCGGCGGCCGTGGAGAATTTGCTCTATCGCGAGAGCGGTCTCAAAGGTCTTTCGGGCATCAGCAATGACATGCGGGAGCTCGAAGCAAGCACGGCTCCCGGCGCGGCGTTTGCGATCGATTATTTCGTCTATCGCATCGGGCTTTACGCGGGAATGCTCGCAGGCGCGCTAGGCGGGCTCGATGCCTTTGTCTTCACCGCCGGCGTCGGCGAGAACTCGGCAACGGTCCGCGCCCGCGTCGCCGAGAAGCTCGCCTGGCTCGGTGCGGCTTTTGATGCCGACGCCAATGCCGCATCGAAAGTGTTGATATCGCCGCCGCGCAGCAAGCTCAAGCTCTATGTGGTACCAACCGACGAAGAGCTGATGATTGCGCGGCACACTGTTTCGCTGCTGGCGAAGTCGCGCGATGCGCCGGCATTAAGCGACGCGGCGGCCGGATGATGCGTGCTAGCGCTGCGCGCCCACCAGTACCATCGAGATCGCCGGCAAATAAGTGATCACCAAGAGCGTAATGAAATTGACCACCACGAATGGCAGCACGCCGCGATAGATCGTGCCCATCGGCACGTTGAAGATCGCCTTCGCGGCGAACAGGTTCAGCCCGAACGGCGGCATGTAGAGGCCGATCGAGAGATTGACGGCCATGATGATGCCGAAGTGAATGGCATCGATGCCGGCGGTTCTTACGATCGGCAGAAGGAGCGGGGTGAGGACCAGGATGGCGGGCGCCGGCTCGAGAAAGCTTCCGGCCAACAACAGGCCGGCATTGACGAACAACAGCGTCTCCCAATGCGGCAGGTTCATCGACGTCACCGCATTGATCAGGCTTTGCGGAATGCCGCTCGTCGTCATCAGCCAGGAATAGACGCCGGCCGCGGTGACGATGATCAGGATTTGCCCGATCAGCAGCACGGAATTGACGACGATCTGGCCGAGTTCCTTAAGGCCCACGGTGCGGTAGACGAACATCACCACGAACAGCGAATAGACCACCGCCACGCCGGCTGCCTCGGTCGGCGTGAACACGCCGCCATAGATGCCGCCGAAGATGACGACGATGGTCCCGATCGCCCAGCTCGCCTCCTTGGTCGAGGCCCAGATGTTCTTCCAGCGCGCCGGGGCCGACAGCGGCACCATCTGGATGCGCGCATAGATCATCACATAGGCGGCGTCGACGAGCCCGATCAACAGGCTCGGCAGCACGCCGGCGGTGAACAATTTAATCGCGGAGACTTCCGCGGTCATGGCGTAGAGGATCATCGCGATCGACGGCGGGATGATCACGGCGACCGCGCCCGACGAGGTGATCAGGCTGATGGCGAAGCGCTCGCTGTAGCCGTGCTTGGTCAGCGACGGAAACAGGAGCCGGCCGATGGCGACTACCGTGCCGACCGAGGTATGCGCCATGGCGCCGAACAGCTCCGAGGACGCCACCGTGGTCACGGCGAGCGAGCCGCGCACGCCGCCGATGATCGACACCACCCAGGTGACCACCCGCTCGGCGATGCCACCGCGGCCCATGATCTCGCCGGCCAGCACGAAGAACGGTACCGCGAGCAGCGGGAAATTGTCGAGGCTGGCGAACATGTAATTCTGCACCGCGTCGGTCGGCACGTGGGCGACGAACAGGATCGCGGCCGTCGAGGTGAGCAGGAGGACGACGAAGATCGGCAGGCCGAGGATCAGCAAAATCATCGGCAGGATGAAATAGACGAACGTCGTCATTTCAATGCTCGACGTCCCGGCTGGCGATGATGTCGTCGTGGCGCACGCCGACCGTGATCAGCCGCACCGCGATCAGGGCTGCCATCAGGACGAGCCCGATCGGAACGGCGGATTGCGGAATCACCAGCGGAATGTTTGCGGTCTCGCTGCGCTGGTCGAGCTGATAGAGCATGGTCATGACCGGCCAGGAGAACACCGCGATCGCGATGCAGGTCGCGATGGTGACGAGGTCGGAGAACACGTCGAACGCCTTGCGCGCGCGATGCGGCAGCATCGAGACGACGACGTCCATGCGGATATGGCGATTGAACCAGCCGGCCTGGCTGGCGCCGAGGAAAACGCAGCCGATCATCAAAAACAGCATCGCTTCCTCGGCCCAATACAGCGACACCGAGAAGATGTAGCGGCCGATGATGTTGGCGAAATTGATGCCGACGCTTAACAGCAGCATGGTGCCAGCAGCGACGCGAAGCACGGCGATGAGCGCGTTGGTGACGCGCAAAAGAATGCTGATCATCGACCCGCCCGGTGAACCTGTTTCCCGGACGCGGCGCAGCACGGCGTGATGCGCTGCAGAACCGGGATCGTTGGATACTCAGCCTGTGATGATCCCGGATCGGCGGTGCAGCGCTTTTGCGCTGCACCGCGTTTGGGAAACAGCAGAAGCTCTAATGCTTGGCGGCGACGGCGCGAACCATCTGCAACATGTCATGAACCGCAGGTTGGCTCTTGGTGGCGTTGTCGGCGACCGGAGCCAGCAGCGTCTTCATCTTGGCGAGGTCGTCATCGGGCAGTGTATGCACGGTGCCGCCGAGCTTGGTCCAGGTGGCCACCAGACTCTTGGTGAAGTCGATGTTCCACGCTTGCGCCTTGGCTTGGACGTCCTTGCCGGCTTGGATGACGACCTTCTGCAGATCGGGCGGCAGCGTGTCGAACCATGGCTTGCTGATGACCGCGAGCGATATGATGTAGGTGTCGTTGGCGACGGTGATCACCCTAAGCAGATCGTTCATCTTGAAGGAGACGAACACCGACAGTCCGGAAATCGTGCCGTCAATGGTGCCTTGATCGAGCGCCGGCACCACTTCCGACAGCGGCATGCCGATGCCGGTGGCGCCGAGCGCCGCCATCTTCTCGCGCTCGAGCTCGGTGCCGTTGATGCGCAGCTTCTTGCCTTGGAAATCCGCCAGCCGCATGATCGGCTTCTTGGCGCCGTAGTCGGAGGCGCCGATATCCATGGTGGCGATGCCGATCATGCGCTTGGGCGTCAGCATGGCGAACATCGCCTTTTGGATTTCCGGATCCTGCACCGTCGCAATCGCGTTCTCATGGCTCTTGAACAAGAGCGGGGCGGAAAATACGCCGAAGCGCGGATCGACACCGACGAAGAAATCGACCGGGCCGATATAGCCCTGGACGGTGCCCAGCTGCACGCCCTGGATTTCGCTCGGGATCGGCCCGAGCTGGCTCGCCGGGTAGATCTGTACCTCGATGCGGCCGCCCGAGGCTTTTTCAACCTCGTCCTTGTAGAACTTGATGAATTGGTGCTGTGTCTCGTTGATCGTCGCGGTGCCGAACTTCATGACGAATTCGGCGGCGGAAGCCGGAGCGGCGGCGGCGAAGAGCGCAAGCGCCGCAGCGGCCGCGAGCATGCGCCGGGTCCCGGCGCACGTCATGATTGCACGTGACAACATTGATCTCACCCCTCGTTGTTTCCCCTGAACGCGTCTCTTTGCACCGGATGGGCGCGCGTTTGTGCGCTGACTATAGTCCAGCGCGGTTCCTTGCCAAGCGGCGTTTTGCCACGAGAACTAAAGCGAGGGGGAGGGAATAGGCTGCGGTCGGCCCGTTCTATGGCAATAGACGGCGTGGCGGTCGAGGCCTCCGCTCGGACTAGCGGTCGCGCATGCGATCCATCAGCACTTTGTCCTGACCGCCGTCGATCTCGATCATGGTGCCGTTGACGAAAAAGGCGAGGTCGGAGGCGAGATAAGTGACGAGATTGGCGACCTCGTCGCATTCGGCGATGCGGCCGAGCGGGATAGAGGCCGGGGCGAGCTTGTCGGCCTCTTCGTAGGTAAGCTTCATGTCGCGCGCCATCGCCTTGACCAGCCCGGCCCAGCGCTCGGTGCGCACCGGGCCGGGATTGACGACGACGAAGCTGATATTGTCCTTGCCGTATTGGCTGGCGAGCGACCTGGTCAGGTTCTGTCCTGCGGCGTTGGCGGCGCCCGGTGCGATCTCCCAATAGGAGACTTTCACGCCATCGTTGCCGATCAGGTTGACCACGCGGCCCTTCTTCTGCTTCTGCATGATCGGCAGCACGTGCTTCATGCAGCGCACATAGCCCATGAATTTGAGCTGCAGCGATTGCGCCCAATCTTCCTCGCTCAAATGCGCGAGCACGCCGCCCGGCGACGAGCCGGCATTGTTGACCAGAATATCGATGCGGCCGAGCGCGGCATGCGCCTGCCTGACAAAGTTCTCGGCGTCGGCGGGTTTGGTCAGATCGGCGGGAATGGCGACGATCTTGCGGCCGCTCTCCTTGGCGATTTCGGCGGCGGTTGCTTCGAGCGGTCCCTTGCGCCGCGCGCAGATCGCGACGTCGACGCCTTCGCGGGCGAGCGCCCGCGCAATCGCCTTGCCGATGCCCTCGCTGCCGCCGGTGACGAGCGCCGTCTTGCCGGTCATCCCCAGATCCATCGCAGAGTCCTCCCCATTTGATGAGCGCGCGGCCGGTGGCCGCCCGCCTCGGCCAATCTACGGCTTTGCCGTGCCGTATTGTAGCACCTGAACCTTCTCCATGGTGATGAGGCCGCTTGTCATCATGCCGTCCAATACCGGAAGGAATGCGTCGATTTTTTCCTGGGTATCCACGATCTCGACGACCACAGGAAGATCCTGCGACAAACGCAAAATTTTCGTCGTATGAATGCGGCTGGAATGGCCGAACCCGACATGGCCGCGCAGCACGGTTGCTCCGGCGAGGTGCATTTCGCGCGCTTTCAATACGATCGCCTCGTGCAGCGGCAGTCGATTGAATTTGTCATCCTCTCCGAAGAAGATGCGGAGCAGGACGGCGTCGCGCGGAAGCTGCATGTTCATGTCCATTTTAGACCGTTCACTGCACCAGCAAGCAGCGCGCCGGCCCAAACGGCAATCAGACAAAGCACCAACGACAGGCCGATATTGCCGCCCGCCCTAAACCATTCCCCATCGTTCATCAGGCTGAGTGTTTGCAGGCTGAATGAGGAGAACGTGGTGTAGCCGCCGCAAATGCCGACGAGCACGAACTGGCGTATGTTCGATCCCACGTAAAGTCTGCCATCGGGTCCGGATAACGTGAAGAAAAAGCCGATGACGAAGGAGCCGGTGACGTTGATGATCAGCGTGCCCCACGGGAACGTCTCCCCGAACAGCCGCGCCGCGGCGCCAGACAGCCAGTAGCGGCCGGTGGTGCCGATCGCGCCGCCGAGCGCGACCCATAGGTATATTCCCATTGAGTCTATTATCTCCGCCATTCACGGTTGAGCATGACTCCATGGTCGTCGCTCCCTCCGGAAAGCGCACCTGCGGCGCCTTCCTACCGTCTTTTTTGACCGTCGGACCGTTGATCGGCCCGCGGTGTTGCATTGTCACGGCATTCAATACAACACAAGCGCCAGAATGACGATCAGTAAGACCCCGATCAACGCCAAATAGAAATTGAGCTGGCCGGATTGCAGCGCCTTGAATCTGTCCGCCAGGGCGTAAACCGCGCGCGTTACCGGTGCGAACAGATAGGGCCCGAAGATCGGAGCGACGTCGTGCGTGAAGACCAGACGGTGCACGAAGTAACGCGAGCCGTTGACTTCCCGCGTCGTCTCTTCCTTCGGCCGATAGACAAAGCTGTAAAAGGTTCGTAACGCATTCGAGAATGTGAGCGCCGTGGTCGAGGCCCGCGCCGGATCCTGGTCGAAGCCGCCATACCAGACCGGAACGCGGCGCACGGCATAGCGCCGGTTGGCGAGCACCAGCACGATCGGCACGATGGCCAACAGCGGCATGACCACGACCAGCAGGGTCGGCGAGATGAAGGCGAATTTTGCAGTCAGCGGCACCAGCAACAACCCGTCGTGCATGTCGCGCGCGGCCATCGTGCCGAATTGCGTAGACACCGCGCCTTGCAGCGCGTCGAGCCAGGCCGGCATGCCGACGGCGAGCGCCAACACGCCGGAACCCAGCAAGCCGACGGCCAATCCGTATGCCGTGCCGGCCGGAGCAAAATGCCGCGCCGTGCGCCCGAGCAGGCCGATGCCGAAAACCTTGACATAGGTCGCAAACGCAATCGCCACGGTCAGCGCCAGGCCTGCGCCGGCGAGCGCCATGACCAGCCGGCTTGCCAAGGTATCGAGGCGGAAGCCCTGAAATACGGTCTCGAACATGTACCACTCGCTGACAAAACCGGCTTGCGGCGGCATGGCGGCAAAACTCATCGCGGCGAACAACGCGCCGAGGCCGAACAGCCATGAGCTGCGCCGTAGCAGATCGGTATGCGAAATGCCGTAGCCGCCGGTCGCGCGATAGACGCCGTCGGCGGCGAGGAACAAGCCGCCTTTGGCAAGCGCGTGCCCGGCAAGGTGCAGCAAAGCCACCGTCCACGCCAGGCTGGCAAGCTCGGGCATGGCGTGGCCGCGGAAAATCAGGGCGGCGCCGAGCATCGCCACCGCGATCGAAGCGTTCTCCGCGGACGAGAAGCTCAGCAGCATGCGCCAGTCCTCCTGCTGAAACGCATAGAGCGCGGTGAGCACGGCGCTGAGCACCGCCAGGGCGACGAGAAATATGCCGATGCCGGCGGCAACGCTTGCGTTCTGGCCGGGCGCCCATTCCAGAAGGCCGCGGCTCAAGCCGTAGAACGCCGCGTTGAGTACCACGCCCGACATCAGCGCGCCGGACGCGCCGCTGCCGGCGCCGTAGGCGGCCGGGAACCATTCGTAGAACGGCAATAGCCCAAGCTTGGCGCCGAAGCCGACAATGAGGAGTACGGCAATCGCCGCCATAACGGGCGCGGTGAAACTTTCTGCCCCGCCGGCGAAGCCTGTAAAAGCGAAGGAAGGACCGCCGGCGGCTAGGAGCAGAATTGCCAAGACAAGCGCCACCGCGCCGACTTCGAGCAGGCTGAGCATGAACAGTACCGGCTTGCCGGCAGCCGACAATTTTTCGCCGAGGATCATCACGGCGCCGCCGAAGCTCATGATCTCCCAGGCGATCAGAAAGCCGGCGCCGTCGCGCAGCCCAAAAACGCCGAGCGCTCCGACAAGGCTCATGGCGGCGCCGAACAGCCAGCCGGCTCGGCCCTGCCCCGCCGGCGTCGCCAGCGCGCAGGCAAGCGCGGCCGGCAACAGGCCGAAGCCGAGCAGCCATGCGGCTTCCGGCGCGATCTGAAAGATGACCGGCGCGCCGGCAAGCTGCGTCGGCAGCTCGACGGCGACCGTGCCGTCGGGCAGCGCGATGATCGCCGCGATCATGCCGGCGACGCTGCCAAGGACCAGCAATCCACGCACCAGCGGCAAGCCGCGCCCGGTGAGGGCGATGACCGCGCCAAGGAGCCAGGCGACAACGGTGACGATCAGGAGGTCATTCGACAAGCCGGCCTCCTTTCACCCGTTGCGGCGCACGGTCGAGAAACATCAGCAGCGCTTCGATGATCGCGGCGGGATTGGGCGGACAACCGGGCAGGTAGACGTCGACCGGGATGATGCCGTCGAGTCCGTGGCCGGCGGCATAACCGCCTTCGGCAATGCCGCCCGACACCGCGCAGGTGCCGACCGCGACCACCCAACGCGGCTCCCCCATTCCTTCATAGGTGGCGCGCAGCGGTTCGAGCATGGCATTGGTGACCGGTCCGGTGACCAGCAGCAGATCGGCGAAGCGCGGCGAGGCGGTGAAGAAGATGCCGAGCCGGTGCAGGTTGTAGAATGGATTGTTCAGCGCCTGCAGCTCGGATTCGCAACCGTTGCAGGAGCCGGCGTCGACGTGGCGCACATGCAGGCTGCGCCGGAACGGCCGCCGCGTCGCCGCGTTGGCCCCCGGTGCGGCGGCGGGATTTTCGGCCCAGATCAGGTCCGCCCGCGAGCGCACTCCGAATGCCCAGTCCGATGACGGGCTCATCGCGCCGGTCGGACAGGCCTCGGTACAAAGCTGGCAAACCACGCAGCGGCCGTAGTCGATGTCGAGCTTGCCATGCGTGCCCGTCCGCATGACGATCGCCTTGGTTGGGCAAACGTCGGCGCAGGCTTGGCAATCGTCGCCGCACAGCTCCGGCTTATAGCGCGGCATGCCGAGCAGGCCCTGCTGGCCGTCGGTTCCTTCGGCGAGCGGCCACGGCGTCGTCTGCTTGCCGGCGAGCAAACCCAACAATGTCCATTGCGGCATCAGCGGCTCCTAGCGGTCGCAGCCCGCGATGGTGAGGCCGAAGCTTGCCTCGTTGATCGCGTAATCCATCATGTTGCTATCGTGCACCGTGAACGGAAACACCCGCCAGTTGGAAAACGACGGCGACTTGATCTTGACGCGCGCGAGCTTGCCGTCGCCGCCGATATGCACGGCGTAGAACAGAGTGCCGCGCGGCGATTCCGCCCAGCCAAGTCCTTCGCTGTCGGGCGCGCTATTGCATGCGGCCAGCACCGGGCCGTCGGGCAGCGCGTCGAGCGTGCGCCGGATCAGCGCGATACTCGCTTCCACTTCCGCCATGCGCACCTGCGCGCGGGCGTGGGCGTCGCCGGCTTCCCCGCGTGCAATGGCCGGCGAAAGCTCGGCATAGGCGGCGTAAGGATGATCGCGCCGCAAATCGCGATCGACGCCCGAGGCGCGTTCGATGGGACCGGTTGCGCCCTGGTCGAAAGCGAGGCTGCGGTCGAGGCGTCCGGTCGTGATCAGACGATCGAGATGGCTTGCGGTATTCTCCATGTGCCGGGCAAAGCGAGAGAACCGCTCGCGCAGCGAATCGAGCGCAGCGCCGAGCCATTCTTTCGGCGACAGATCGCGCCGCAATCCGCCGACGGTGAGAATACTGCGCAGGAAGCGGCTGCCGGTCAGCCGCGTGTTGAGCTGCTTGGCTTGCTCCTCCAGAAGCTTGCCTTCGGCCTCGCCGACCTTGAGCGTGGTGGTGTGACAGAGATGGCCGAAATAATGCAGATGATTGTAAAGCCGCTCCATCTCGGCGAGCAGCACACGCAGATATTGCGCCCGTGCCGGAACGACGCAATGCGATGCCGCTTCCACCGCCTGGCAATAAGCGAGCGCGTGCGCCACGCTGCCGACACCCGATACCCGCTCGGCGAGAGCGATACCGCGCGCCGGCTCGAGACCCTCGAACCGCTTCTCCATGCCGCGGTGCTTGAAAAACAGCCGCGGATGATAGTGCAGGATGGCTTCACCGACATAGAAGAACAAGAACTCGCCCGACTCGACGACGTCGGCGCGCACCGGACCGAACGGCAGAAGCTGCACGTCGGCCTCGGCGCCCGCCAATTCCGGAACGGCGCTTCGCGTCCGCCGCACAAGAAGCGGCCGATCGGGCGGATAATCCGACGCAAAAGGCGGCTTATCCGAATCGACGCCCTCGTGCAGGACGAGCCGATGCGGTTGCGGATGATCGAGAAAGCGCAACCCGAACAGGTCGGTGATCTCGCGTTCATACCAGCTCAATAGCGGCCACACGCCGGCGAGACTCGGCACCGGGTCTTTGGCGTCACAGCGCCAGATCGCGAACGGCGCGTTGGCCGGCGGACTGGCGACGTAGCGAAGTTCAGGCCGGTCTCGTTCGGGATACCAGGCATAGGCCATCTGCATCCGGCCGCCGGCCGCCAAAAGGCCTGTCGCGGCCTCTTTCAGCTCCGCCGGCCGGAGCGCAAGCGCTTGACCGACCGTCACGGCGAGGCTCCCGCAAGCATCCGGGCGGCGATCATGAAATGATTCCACAGCCCGCTCGGCCACCACACGCCGAAGACGAGGAGCGGCGCCAAAGCAAGCCACATCGGCGTTACGCACCAGCGGCTAACCGCCATGGGACGACCGTCGGGATCGCCGCCGGCTTCGAAATACATCGCGCGAAAATGATTGAGGAAGCCAATGAAGATGACAATCAAAAGTACGGCCATGGCATAGGCGGCCCAGCCGTAGCCGTGCACGAAACCGGCGCGCAGGATGATGAGTTCGCTGAGAAACAATCCGAACGGCGGCGCGCCGGTGATCGCGGCCGCACCGGCGAGCCACAGCGCGCCTTGCACCGGAAAGCGCGTCCAGACGTCGCGGATGTTGCGGATCTCCTTGGAGCCGTAGCTGCGCATGACATTGCCGGCGCCGAAGAACATCAGCGACTTGTTAAGCGAGTGATTAAGCATGTGATAAAGCGCGCCGGCGATGCCAAGCGGCCCGCCGAAGCCGAAACCGAGCGCGATGACGCCCATATGCTCGACGCTGGAATAGGCCATCAAGCGCTTGATCCCGCTTTGCCGCACAATGAAGAGCGCGCCCACGAGCAGCGACAGGACCCCGAAAGCGACGAGCGTCACGCGCGCCAAATGCTCGCCCTGCGCCGCTTCGGCAATCGTGAGATAGCGCGCGATGCCGAGCATGGCGCTGTTGAGGAGCGCGCCCGACAGCATCGCCGAGATCGGCGCCGGGCTCTCGCTGTGCGCGTCGGGCAGCCACGTATGCATGGGCGCGAGGCCAACTTTGGTGCCGTAGCCGACCAGCACCAGGAGATACGACAGAGCCGCCAGCGCGGGATTCATCTTTGGCGCTGCCGCGAGCAGCGTGTCCCAGGTCATCTCGTAGGTCGGGCCGAGCACGAAGCTGCCGCACCAGTAGAACAGGACGGTGCCGAGAAGGGCGAGACTGATTCCGGCGGAAATGATGATGATGTATTTCCACGCCGCCTCGATGCTTTCAGCCGCCCGCTCGAAGCCGACCAGGAAAGTGCTCACCAGCGTGGTGAGCTCGACGGCGATCCAATAGATGCCGGCATTATTCATCACCGCGCTGATCAGGATGGTCAGCGCGAAAGCGGAAAACAGCGCATAAAATCCCCAAAGCCGTTCGTCTTCGCCGAGCAGCCGCATGTAGCCGATCGAATAGATCGATGCGAGCAGATAGACGACGGTGGTACACAGGACGACCCACGCGCCGGTGACGTCGACGATGACATATCGGTCCAGGTAGTAGAACGGTCCACCGGCGCTGGCGATGGCCAGCGGGATGGCGGCGGCAAAGACAACGAGACTGGCGGCGAGATTGAGCGCCTCGGCGATGCGCGGCGCACGAACGAGGATGCAACCGATGGCGGCGACGGCCGGCGCAAGCGTCATTGCGAGCAGAAGCGCGCCCGGCATG
The DNA here is from genome assembly GCA_963791925.1 of uncultured Alphaproteobacteria bacterium. Classification (GTDB taxonomy): domain Bacteria; phylum Pseudomonadota; class Alphaproteobacteria; order Rhizobiales; family Xanthobacteraceae; genus BOG-931. The sequence continues at coordinate 861,278 of CAWBUA010000002.1, forward strand.
TCAGCCCACCAGCCGGTTGAGGTCGAGACTGCTGGTGCTGCCCACGTGGGCGACGAGATAGCGCACCAGAACGCCGAAGCAGGCGACGACAACAAGGAGATCGAACAGAATGACGATTTCGATCAGCATCGGCATGCCCGGCACGAGAATCTGCGCCCCAAGGAAAATCCCGTTTTCGAGGATGAGCAGCCCGAGAATTTGGCTCAGGGCCTCGTGCCGCACCGTCAGCATCAGAAAGCCGATCAGCTTCATCGACAGCATGATGGTCAGCGCCAGAATAGCGACGGTGCCGGCAAGCCCGAGTGACTGGCCGATATGATAGGAGACGACCAGCGCGAACAATACGCAAACCGCGCCGACGACAAGCGTCGAACTCGGCTCCAATATTTCGTGGATTTCACGCGCGACGTTGAGCCGCTTGATGATGCGCCAGACGAGGTAGGGCAACAGCAGACCGCGAAACAGCGCGGTGAGGGCGGCGATGAGGTAAAGTTCCGGGTAGCCGCCGTAAAATCCGACCGTCGCCGACAAGCCGGCGATGATCCACGACTCGGCGGCAAACGCGTAAAGATAGTTGTTGAGCCAGCGCGACCCCAGCATGACGAACGCAAGCAGCAGGCTCGCGATCGCCATCAGGCTGAACAGCGAAGCGGCCAGCGGATCGAGATGGGTGACCAGCATGCTTACACCAGCTGCGTCCCGATAATGGCGAGGATGGCGAAGACGAACGAGGCCGCGAGGAGTTCCTGGTAACGGTAGAAGCGAAGCCGCGATTGTGCGGTTTCGACCACAACCACCGCAACGGCGACGACCAGAAATTTGCCTGCCATCGCGGCGATCGCGCCAAGGACGCCGACCGCCGTGCCTTCACGCGACAGACCCCACGGGATCAGCAACACGTTGCAGAAGATCGTGTAGAGAATGAACTGCTTCATCATTGAGGCCCAGCGCAGCAAAGCAAGCAGCGGCCCGGAATATTCCAGGATGCGAGCTTCCTCGATCATGTAGACTTCGATATGCGTGCTGGAGTGGATCGGCAGCCGATCGGTTTCGACGATCAACAAAGTGAAGAAAGCCAAAATCAGAAACAGGTGCGCCGGACTGAAATACACGGCGGGATTGCCGACCAGGAGATGATTGACAACGAACGGCAGCATGGCCTTTGCCAACAGCGTGATGCCGACAAACACCAGGATCAGCGTCGGCTCGGCGAGGATCGCCACCATCACGGCGCGGCTCGATCCAATGCCGCCGTAGGCGCTGCCGGTATCGAGCCCGGCAAGCACCACCATGAACGAGCCGAGCGTAAGGATCAGGCCGCCGCCGAGAATGTCGCCCATGTCGGACAGCGGCAGCGGGAAATCGGTCAATACCGGAATCAGAATCGGCACGGTCAGCATCGCGGTAAAGGCGACGAATGGCGCGAGCCAATAAATCCAGGAGGCGGTCTGCGGGACGATGATCTGCTTGTGAAAAAGCTTCCACAGGTCGCGATAGGGCTGGAAAATGCCCGGCCCCTGCGCGAGCTGTACGCGTTCCTCGAACTGCAGGATCGCGCCTTGCAACAGCGGCGCCAGCAGCAAGACTGCGAGAACCTGACAAATCTGCAGAACGATGTCGCGGAGCATCATGGCCTGCTCCGCGGCCATGGAACAAACTTGCCGATGCCAGGAAGGTGCCGACCGCGGACACGTTCATGGCTGCCGTTTGCAGGCCGTCGCGATCGGTGCTTTGGAAATTTCAAATGTGAATCCCTTCGTCCGCAATTGGATGAAAGGAGTCATCAGCCCTTGGGGCAGTTGAGGCGAACTCCATCGCCTTGCCGGAGCGATCCGGCACTTGCATTATGAATAAAGATAACAGACTGCCCGTGTCAAGCAGCGCGCCGAATTCATCACGGAAATTTTGCGAATAGGCGCAAAATCCAACGCGTAAAGTCGTTGCTGCGGCTAACCGGCGCGGCGCTCGGGCGGGCGTTGGGCTTCGTCCGGATACAGCCGGTCCGATAGTTCACCGCTATAGCGGAATTCCGTCTGGGCGATCTTGGCATTGTTGGCCTCGCGCAACGCCGCGTCGGCCTCACCATAGAGAAAGGCGAGAAACGCATAGCGCCTGCCGCGCGTCACCGGTGTCACCTGATGCAGCGCGCCGCAGGAAAATACGATGGCGCCGCCATGCGGCGCGCGATAGCTGCGGCGGCCGAATTCGGGAAAGACGAGATCGCAGCCGTCATAGTCACCATTGAGGTTGATGGTGACGGCAAAGCGCCGGTGCTGCGCGCCGACATTGACGTTGTCGCGGTGGCGATAAAAATGACCGCCGACGGTGCTGTCGTAACAGGCGACGATGTAGCGATCCATCCGTGTCGCTTGGAACTGAAAGAACCGGTCGATGGCCGGAACGAGCCGGCGCACGATCTGGCCGCGGATCATCTCGCGCAGGTCCGGCACCAGTATGCTCAAATCGTTGCGGCGCTTGAGGCGGTGATCGACGAGCGTCGAGGTCGTGCCGTCGGTGTCGAACAGAAAGCCGGAATCCTTGCCGCCGATTTTGTCGTAGACCTGGACGAGAAAGTCGCAGAGATCGAAATCGAACACCCGGGGCACGATCAGCGCCGGAGCCGTGAGCGGTACGCCGGCGGAATCGTCGATCGCCGGCAGGCTCTGCAAAACGCCGTGCACCGTCTCGGCATGGCCGCCGGCATGGTCCCAGGCAATGTCGGCGACCGCCCGCAGCATCGGATCGAGCACGACGGTGCGCGGCATCGCGGCGGCCCCGTAAGCGCCGCTGATGGCGCCGTCATAATCGGCGAGGAACGAGATCGCCGGCGTGCTCATCGCCACATAAGGCGCCGCATCTTGCGGCGGCGCGGTGAAGATGCCGCAAAAGATGATCTTATCCTCGTCGAAAATGGGAGTGTCGCGAAGAAGCTTGGTCAGCTCTTGGTCCGCTTTGGGGGCGGCAGCCGCGCCCAGGAAGCTCAGCACGATCCAGCGTCCGGCGGCGACTTGAAGATTGAAGGCGCCATCGCCAAGGAGCGGTGCACCGAACCATGGCGCGGGATCGCCCAATATGATGCTCTTGCCGGCCGCATTTGTCGCCATGGCGAGGCCTTTCGCTGGTCGAATTTCGGTTGCCGGGGGATCGTCCTTCGTCATGGTAAATTTTGTTCTAATGCAGCGGCGGCCGCACTGGCGCCGACTTATTATCCTTGCGCAAGACCGTTGATTCGCCGCGCCGGAAAGGCCGCAGCATTCATGACCGAACGTCCGCAACGCGATGCCCGCGGTCGCCGCATCGGCGGCCTCGATCGGGCGCTTGCACGCGATTCCGATGATGTTGCGGCGCGCGCCGAGCGCGCCGGATTGCTGCGCGAGGATGGCCGATTCGAGGAGGCAAAGCGCGATTATGTGGAGGTCATTCGCCGCCGGCCGACCGATTTCGCGGCGCTGAACGATTTCGGCACGCTCGCACTCAATGCCAGCTACCGGGAAGCGGCCCGCTCGCTGTTCGCCGAGGCGGTGCGGCATCATCCGCACAATCCCAACGGTCACGTCAACCTCGGCAACTTGCTGCTTTTGCTCGGCGACAGCGCGCGGGCGCGGCAGCACTTTGAAACGGCGTTGCAGATCGATCCCGATCACATCCATGCGCATCGCGGCATGGGCAACCTGCTGGCTGCGCAGGGCGACGATGCCGGCGCGCGCCGCCATCGCGACCGCGGCTTTCGCAATGACTTTCTGACGCCTTTGCCTTATCGCGGCGAAGGGCCGGGCGTTGCGGTCTTGCTGCTTGTCTCGGCGGCGGGCGGCAATATCCCGATGCAGGCGCTGCTCGACGACCGCTGTTTCCGCACCACGGTCCTGGTGATGGAATATTACGAACCTAAGCTGCCGCTGCCGCCACATGATATCGTCTTCAACAGCATCGGCGATGCGGATCTTTGCCGTGAAGGCCTTGAAGCAGCGCGCGCACTGTTCGCGCGGACCAGCCGGCCGGTGATCAATCATCCGGCATGCGTCCTCGAAACCGGACGCTTCGAGAACATTGAGCGCTTGCGCGGGCTGCCGAACGTGGTGGTGCCGCGCATGCTGCGCTTGCCGCGTCATCTTCTCGCGGCTGCCAATGGTGCCGAAGCCGTCAGCGGCAACGGCCTTTCTTTTCCGCTTCTCGTTCGTGCGCCGGGCTTCCATACCGGGCAGCATTTCGTCCATGTCGCGGCGCCGAATGAGCTTGCGGCGGCGGTTGCGGATTTCCCCGCCGCCGACGTGTGGCTGATCGAAAGGCTCGACGCGCGGGACGGCGAGGGGATGTTTCGCAAGTTTCGTGTCATGTTTGTCGACGGCCGGCTTTATCCGCTGCATCTTGCGATCTCGCCGCATTGGAAAGTGCACTATTTCACTGCCGATATGGCGCAGTCGGATGCCAATCGCCGTCGCGACGCCGCGTTTCTCGCCGATATGGCGGGCGCCATCGGGCCCCGCGGCATGGCCGCGCTGGAGCGCATCAATGCCGCGCTCGGCCTCGACTACGGCGGCATCGACTTCGCCGTGAACGGCGACGGCGATATCTTATTTTTCGAAGCCAATGCGACCATGGTCGTGCTGCCGCCGAGCGACGACGCCAAATGGGCCTATCGGCGGCGGGCTTTCGCCAACGTGCATTCGGCCGTACGCGCTATGCTGACGAAACGGGCGCTCGCCGACAGCGCGGCTTAAATGACGGCGGCTTCGTTGTCCCGGCCCGGCGCCGGTACTCAGCGGGGCCGAGCGCCGCCGCTTCTGCACATTTTTTAGGCGAGATGCCTAGCGGCTTAGGCGGCGCCGGCGCGGATGACATCGCCGCTACGTAAATTCAAGCGTTCCAAGCACAAAAATGTCGCGGCCGACGTGGCACGGGCCTTGCGAAAGCGGTTCCTGTCCATCGTCTGTCGTTCCCCGACTGAGTGATCCACGTACGAGAGGGAGGCGTGGTCGCTCGCTTGCGCACAGGAGCCAGCCATGAAATTCGATAAAATCTCTCGTCGCCGCTTGTTGCAGGGAAGCGCGACCCTGGCTTTAGGCGCATCGATGCCGATCGAGCGCGCGCTCGCCGCGACCACCACCGTCGGCTTCATCTATGTCGGGTCGCGCGACGACTACGGCTACAACCAGGCCCATGCGCAAGGCGCGGCGGCGGTGAAGAAGATGCCCGGCATCAAGGTGGTCGAGGAAGAAAAGGTGCCGGAGACCGAGGCAGTCGAGAAGACCATGGAGTCCATGATCAATCTCGACGGCGCGACGCTGCTGTTCCCGACCTCGTTCGGCTATTTCGATCCGCACATTCTGAAGATGGCGGTCAAGTATCCGAAAATGCGGTTCGAGCATTGCGGCGGCCTGTGGACGCCCAAAGACCCGAACAATGTCGGCAGCTATTTCGGCTATATCGACGAAGCGGTCCACATTTCCGGCATCGTCGCCGGCCATCAGACCAAATCGGGCAAGCTCGGCTTCGTCGCCGCCAAGCCGATTCCGCAGGTGCTGCGTAACATCAATGCGTTCACGCTCGGCGCCAAGCTCGCCAATCCGAAGGCGACGATGCAGGTCATCTTCACCGGCGACTGGTCGATGCCGGTCAAGGAAGCGGAAGCCACCAACAGCCTGGTCGATCAAGGCGCCGACGTCATCACCTGCCACGTCGACGGTCCGAAGATCGTGGTCGAGACCGCCGCACGGCGCGGCGCCATGGTGTGCGGCTATCACGGCAACCAGGCGGCGCTGGCGCCGAAAGCCTATCTCACCGGCGCCGAATGGAACTGGGAAGAGCTTTATCCGAAATTCGTCAAGATGTTCACGTCCGGCCAGACCATCCCGAATTTCTATCGCGGCGGTCTCAAGGAAGAGCTCGTCAAGGTCTCGCCCTATGGCGCGATGGTCGGCGAGCCGCGCGCAAGCAGGCCGACGACGTCAAGGCGCAGCTCGCCGCCGGCACCTACGTCATCTTCAAGGGCCCGATCGAGGACAACAAGGGCAAGACGGTGATCGCGGCCGGCGTATCGCGCGGCCAGAACAGATCCCGAACTCGAGAAAATGGACTATCTGGTCGACGGCGTGATCGGAGCGACTTCGTGAAGGCTGACGTCGGCGCGCCACTTGCGCCAACCGCAGCCAAGCAATCTCTGCGCGAGGCGTTCGCGGCTGAAATTCGGGGGCGCGGCGGAAGACGTCGTCATCCCCGCGCGGCGCTCGTCGTCTCGCTCGCTCTGTTCGGCGATTTTCGTCGCGCTGTTCGGCAACAACCCGCTCGACCTCTACTATTATATGTATCTGGGCGCGTTCGGCACCTGGTTCTCCTGGCAGAACACGCTGACCCGCGCCGCGCCGCTGATCCTCACCGCGCTGTGCACCGCGCTGCCGGCGCAGCTCGGCATGGTCATCATCGGCGGCGAGGGCGCTTTGCTGATCGGCGCGCTCGCTGCGACCAGCGCGGCGCTGGCCATGCCCGCTGCGCCGCCGCTTGTGGTGCAGATCGGCATGGCCTGCGCCGGCATGATCGGCGGCGGATTGTGGATCATGTTGTCGGGCGCGCTGCGCCAATATCGCGGCGTCAACGAGACCATATCGAGCCTGCTGCTCGTCTATATCGCGCTCGCGATTCTCAACACCTGGTCGAGGGTCCGATGCGCGATCCGGCCAGCCTGAACAAGCCGTCGACCCGCAACATTGGCGCCGCCAACATGATCGGCAACATCCCCGGCACCGAAGTGCATTGGGGCCTGGTGTTCGGCATCATCGCCGCAGTGCTGTCCTATATTCTGATCTATCACACGGTGTTCGGTTTTGCCGCGCGCATCGTCGGCGGCAATATCCGCGCCGCCAAGGTCGTGGGGCTCGGCGTCAACAGGCTCATCCTCATCACCTGCTTTCTGGCCGGCGCCGCCGCCGGACTTGCCGGCATGGTCGAAGTCGCCGCAGTGCAGGGCGCCGCCAACGCCAACCTCGCGGCCGGCTATGGCTTCACCGGCATCCTGGTCGCCTTCCTCGCGCGGCAAAATCCGCTCGCGGTGATCCCGGTCGCGGTTCTCCTTGGCGGCATCGGCGCCAGCGGCGGCCTGCTGCAGCGCCGGCTCGATCTGCCCGACGCGTCGGTGCTGGTGCTGCAGGGCATCATCTTCGTGGTGATGCTGGCGAGCGAGACGCTGTACGGCCGCTTGAGCTTCTTCAAACGAAAGACATCGTGACATGGCCGATGCCGGCGGAATTGGATTATGGGCCGTGCCGCTTGCCGTGCTCGGCGGCGCCGTGCGCGTCAGCACGCCGTTTCTGTTCGTCAGCCTCGGCGAATGCATCACCGAGAGATCGGGCCGCATCAATCTCGGCCTGGAAGGCACGCTGGTGATGGGCGCCATGAGCGGCTACGGCGTCGCCTATCTCACCGGCTCGCCCTGGCTCGGCGTGCTGGCCGCCGGCATCGCCGGCTCCGCTCTTGGGCGCGCTGCATGCCGATCTGCAGCCTGCCGCGGGTCAACGACATCGCGGTCGGCATCGCGCTGATGCTGTTCGGCACCGGGCTCGCCTTCTATCTCGGCAAGCCGCTGATCGCACCCGCAGGCGCCGATGCTGCCGGCGATCGAGTTCGGCTGGTGGAGCAACATCGCCGCGAGTGCGCGCCGCGCTGCAAGATCAATGCGCTGTTCATCATCGGCGTCGCGCTGGCGCCCGCTCTGGTCTGGGCGTTGCGCACGACGCGCTGGGGCATGATCGTGCGCATCGTCGGCGAAAGCGCCGATGCCGCGCGCGCCATGGGCTATTCGGTCAATCGCGTGCGGCTCGGCGCCACCATGACCGGCGGTTTTCTTGCCGGCATCGGCGGCTCGTTCCTGTCGCTCTATTATCCCGGCAGCTGGAACGAGGGCCTGTCGAGCGGCCAGGGCATCACCGCGGTCGCGCTGGTGATCTTCGCGCGCTGGAACCCGATGCTGTGCCTCTAGGCCTCGCTGCTGTTCGGCGGCGCCGCGCGCTCGGGCCGGCGCTGCAATCGGTCGGCATGACCTAGGGCTATTACCTGTTCAATGCCGCGCCGTATTTCCTCACGCTGCTCATCATGATCGCGACCTGCTCGCCGAAGCGCACGCTGATCGGCGCGCCGGCCGAATTGTCGATCACCAAGTGAGCGGGCGAGAAGACAAGGGGGCGAGATGGCCGAGCGTTACGTCGCCGCCGATCCCTATCCCTGGCCCTATAACGGCGATCTGCGGCCGCAGAACACCGCGCTGATCGTCATCGACATGCAGACCGATTTCTGCGGCATGGGCGGCTATGTCGACAAGATGGGCTACGACCTGTCGCTGACCCGCGCGCCGATCGAGCCGATCAAGCGCGCGCTCGGCAGCGATGCGGGACAAGGGCTTTCACGTCTTCCACACCCGCGAAGGCCATCGCCCCGATCTCGCCGATCTGCCGGCCAACAAGCGCTGGCGCTCGCGGCAGATCGGCGCCGGCATCGGCGATCCCGGGCCCTGCGGCCGCATTCTGGTGCGCGGCGAGCCGGGCTGGGAGATCATTCCGGAGCTTGCGCCGCGCGCCGGCGAGCCGATCATCGACAAGCCGGGCAAGGGCTCGTTCTGCGCCACCGATCTGGAATTGATGCTGCGCCTGCGCGGCATCGACAATATCGTGCTGACCGGCATCACCACGGACGTCTGCGTGCACACGACGATGCGCGAGGCCAATGACCGCGGCTTCGAATGCCTGCTGCTGGAGGACTGCTGCGGCGCGACCGACAAGGGCAATCACGACCACGCCGTCAAGATGATCAAGATGCAGGGCGGCGTGTTCGGCGCGGTCTCCAACTCCGAAGAATTCATCGAGGCGGTCGCGTGATCAGGCGTCTTTCCCATCAACACCAAGGCGCTCGGCGTCGAAGCGAGCGGCATGACCAAGCGCTTCGGCGAATTCATCGCGCTCGACGACGTCTCGCTCAAGGTCGCGCCCGGCGACGTTCCACGCGCTGCTCGGCGAGAACGGCGCCGGCAAGAGCACGCTCGTCAAATGCATCATGGGCTATTACCAGCCCGACGAGCGGCGAGATCGTCGGTCGCCGACGCGAAGGCCGGGATCGACAATCCGCGCGTGGCGCATGCGCTCGGCCTCGGCATGGTCTATCAGCATTTCACGCTGGTGCCAGCGATGACCGTGCCGAAAATCTGGTGCTGGCGCGCGACGACGTGCCGGCGGTGGTCGACTGGAGCAAGGAGCGCAAGCGCCTGGAAGAGTTTCTCGCGACGCATGCCGTTTCGCGTGCCGCTCGAACGCCAAGGTCTCGGCGCTCTCCGCCGGCGAGCGGCAGAAATGCGAAATCCTCAAGCAGCTTTATCTCAAGCGCCGCTTTCTCATTCTCGACGAGCCGACCTCGGTGCTGACGCCCGACGAGGCCGACGAAGTACTCGGCATGCTGCGCGACATGGTCGACGCAAGGCGATCTCACGGTGCTGATGATCACGCACAAATTCCGCGAGGTGATGGCCTTTGCCGACGAGGTGACCATGCTGCGCCGCGGCAAGCTCGCCGGCAAAGGCCACGTCAAGCGATCTGAGCCCGGACGAGCATGGCGCGCATGATGATCGGCGTCGAGGAATTGACGGTGCAGCCGGCGCGCGCCGGCGAGTTCGGCGGCGCCCGAGCTTGACCATCAACGGGCTCAATGCGCTCGACGATGCCGGCCAGCCCGCGGTGCGTGACGTCACCCTGTCGATCCGCGGCGGCGAAATCGTCGGCGTCGCCGGCGTGTCTGGCAACGGCCAGCGCCAGCTCGTCGAGGTGCTCGCCGGCCAGCGCGAGGCTGAAAGCGGCGAGATTTCGCTTCAGGGCGAGTCATATCATGCGACGCGGCGAGGAAATGCGCCGAGCCAACCTGTCGGTGCTGCCCGAAGAGCCGTTGAAGAACGCCTGCGTTGCGCGGATGAGCGTCGCCGACAATATCGCCTTCCGCGAGTTCGACCGCGCGCCTTACGCGCTCGGCGGTTGGTGGCTCAACCGCGCCAAATTCAGCGAGGACGCCAAGCGCAAGATCGCCCGGTACAGGATCAAGACGCGCTCGCGGCGACACCGCCGATCGGCGAACTCTCCGGCGGCAACGTGCAGCGCGCCGTGCTGGCGCGCGAGCTTGCCGGCGACGTCGACGTGCTGATCGCCGCCAATCCCTGCTTCGGCCTCGATTTCGCGGCGGTGGCGCAGATCCACGCCGAGATCATGGCCGCGCGCAACCGCGGCGCCGCAGTGCTTCTGGTCAGCGAAGACCTCGACGAATTGCTCGAACTGGCCGACCGCGTCGTGGTCATGTTCCACGGCGACCTGGTCTACGAGACGCCGGCGGCACATGCCGACCTCACCGAAATCGGCCGCCACATGGCCGGTCATTGATCAGCGCGCGACCGCCGGCCTCTGCCGCCGATACGGCGCGTAGCGCGGATCCCACATTTTGGCGTGCACCGCGTCGGCGAGCGCCTCGTCGGACATGCAATCGGCGACTCCTTCGGCCTGTGCTTGCCTGGCGACCGCGAGCGCGACCTGGAAGGACAGTTTGCGAACGTCGACGAGCGGCGGCAGGAGATTGGCGGCAGGATCGTGTCGCGCCGGCGAGAACGCGGCGACGGTTCGCGCGGCGGTGAGAAACATTCCATCGGAAATGCGGCGCGCATCAGCGACAATGGCGCCGAGCCCGATCCCGGGATAGACGTAGGCGTTGTTGGTCTGATCGACGCGAAGGCTCTTGCCGTTGCGCTTGAGCGGCGGGAACGGGCTCCCAGTGCCGATGATGGCGCGGCCTTCGGTCCAGGCGTCGAGGTCCTGCGGTGTCGCCTCGGCGCGTTCGGTCGGATTGGACAGGATCAGGAATACCGGCCGCCGCGCGCATTCGGCCATGCCGCGCACGACAGCCTCCGAGAACGCCCCGGGCTGCCCGGACGTACCGATCAGCGCGGTCGGCCTGGCGTTGGCGACGACATCGTCTAGCCCGATCCAGCCGGGAGCTTCCAACGTCCAGTTGGCGACACGGTCGTGGCTCCGCGCGAATGGGGCTTGAAAGGATTGCAACCCCGCCATGCCGTCGACCAGCAATCCTTGCCGGTCGACGAGATAAAAGCGGCTCCGTGCCTCGCGCTCGCTCGAGCCGGCGTCGATCATGGCGCGCAACAGCAAGGCGCAAACGCCGGTGCCCGCCGAGCCTGCGCCCAGCACGGCGATGCGCTGCTCCGTCAGCGGCACGCCTGTGACATTGATGGCGCTCAACAGCGTGCCGACGGCGATGGCGGCGGTGCCTTGGATATCGTCATTGAACGTGCACAGCCTGTCGCGATAGCGCGCCAGCAGGCGATTGGCGTTGCCGAGCGCGAAATCCTCCCAATGGAGCAGCACATGCGGCCAGCGTTCGTGCACCGCGGCCACGAATGTCTCGATGAAATCATCGTATTCGGCGCCGCGCACGCGCGCGTGCTGCCAGCCGATATAAAGCGGATCGGCCAGATGCTTCTCATTGTCGGTGCCAACGTCGAGCAGGACCGGCAGCGCGGTCGACGGATGCAGCCCCGCGCAGGCGGTATAGAGCGACAATTTGCCGATCGGGATGCCCATGCCCCCGGCGCCTTGGTCGCCGAGGCCAAGGATGCGCTCGCCATCGCTGACCACGATGGCTTCGACGCTGTCGTAGCGCGGGTGACCGAGGATGCGGCGGATCAAGTCCTTGTGCGGGACGCTGAGAAACAGGCCGCGCGGTTTGCGAAAGATGTGGCTGAACAGCTCGCAGCCGAGACCGACGGTCGGTGTATAGACGATCGGCATCATCTCTTCGATGTTGCGCGTCAACAGCGCATAGAACAGTGTTTCGTTGGAATCTTGCAGGCCGCGCAGGAACACATAGCGCTGTAGGTCGCTGCCCAGCCCGCGAAAGGCGTCGAGCCGGCGCTTGACCTGGTAGTCGAGCGTGGCGACGTGCGGCGGCAAGAGCCCATGCAGGTCGAAGGCGTCGCGCTCGTCCTCGGCGAATGCGGTGCCTTTGTTCAGCAGCGGATCGTTGAGCAGCTCGTAGCCGCTCAACGCCGTCTCCACGTATGGCGATGTCTTCGTGCTCATCGGTCCCGGCACCCAATTGTACAACGATACAGGCGAACCGGGGGCCTTCAACAGGACTTTTGCGACAGCGGTGTCACGCCGCAGCGCGCGCAGCGGTGGAGCGCCCGGCGTCGGCATTGCCAAAGGCAATGCCCTTGGCCTCGTTGCCGAAGACTAGGAGGGAGAAATCGAAGGCGTCGAGCGTCCGGCCCTAAAAGCTTGCCGCAACGACGTGCTTCTGATCGCTGCTCCAGCCCGACAGCGCTTTGATGCGCATCATCGTTTCCTCGCTATCAGCCTTCGACGTCGGTGTCGGGCCGGTCGTCGCCGCGTGCTAATTCCTCGTGCCATTTTCCGTTCTGGTCTTCCCAGGAAATCGTCCTGGTTTCACCCGGCACATGCTGCTCCTGGGCGGCGCGCTGCGCCGCTTGCCGGGCCATGTCGTGGGTTGGAAAGGATTCCGAGAACACGCCGTTGACCTGATAAGCCCAGCCGTCATCGTGCTGCACAATGTGATAGGTGATCTTCGCCATTTAACACCCTCCCTGTGGAGAATAATGATAATAAAATGTAGGAGCTAAGGTTCCAATCAGGTAGCTGCTGCCGTCACGGTCTCGCGCTGGCGCCGGGCCTCGTAAGCTTTGAGATGCGTATAGGCGATCCGCAACAGCGGATAATCCCGTTCCTTGCCCGCGCCACGTTGCAACAGGTCGCCGACGATGTGGTCGGCCTCGATCGGTGCGCCGCGTTCGATGTCGCGCAGCATCGAAGCCGCGAAGGTCGAGCCCGGAGCGGTCAGCATGGTGTGGCCGCGCTGCAGGATCTCTTCGCGCGGCGCAAAGCCGCGGCTTGCGGCAATCGCCGCGCACTCGTCGAACAAGGAAGTCGTCAGCGCCACGCCCTTGGCGGCGACGATGTCGCCCACCGTTGCCCGCATCAGGCAGGTGACGCCGGCGGTGGTCGCGATGAAGACCCACTTTCCCCACATCTCCTGCAGGATCGCGGTGCTGAGCCGTGAATCGAAGCCCGCACCGGCCATGGCCGCGGCGATCGTTTCGGCGCGGGCCGAACGCGAGCCGTCGCGTTCGCCGAATGACACCAGATGTGTGTCGTTGAGATGAATTATGCGGCCGTCGGCGTCGAGTGTCGTCGAGATTACGCATTGGCCGCCGAGCACGGCGCCGCCGCCGAACCGCTTCTCGAGGAAATCCAGATGCGCCATGCCGTTGAGAAAGGGCAAGATGGCGGTATCGGCTCCGACCGCGGGGGCGAATGAATCGGCGGCGGAGGCAAGATCGTAGGCTTTGCAGCTTAGAAGAATAAGGTCGAACGGTTCGCTCAGCGATTGAGCCGTGATGGTCGGCGGGTTCGGCAGATCGGCATCGCCGAGCGGGCTGCGAATGACGAGCCCCGTCCTCGCCAGCTGTGCGGCGCGCCGCGGCCGCACCAGAAACGTGACATCGCGGCCGGCTTGCAACAGCCTGCCGCCGAAATAGCCGCCGATCGCGCCGGCGCCGACAACAAGAATTCGCATCGCTCTATCCGTTCCGGGCGGCCGCCGGACGCTTCGGCACCAGCAGATTGCCGGTGAACATCATGACGGCTTCGTCGTTCTGGTTGAGCGTCGTCGTGCGCACCCGGATCAGGCCACGGTCCGGACGCGATTTGGACGGCCGCACTTCGAGGATTTCGCTTCGCGCCCGCAATTCGTCGCCCGGCCGCACCGCGCGCGGCCAGCTCAGCTCATCGAAGCCGACGCCGAGAATGCCGCCGGCCGGCTTGAACTCGCCGTCGACCATCAGACGCATGGTCAGCGCGGCGGTGTGCCAGCCGCTCGCCGCCAAACCCTGGAATGGCGATTTCCGCGCCGCTTCCTCATCAAGGTGGAACGGCTGCGGATCGAACTGCCGCGCGAATGCGAAAATCTGTGCCTTGTCGACGCGCAGCCTGCCGGTGTTGAAAACCTGGCCGATGCAAAAGTCTTCCAAGTAGTGGACGGTCATTATCCTATACGCTCCCGCGCGCGTTTGATGACGCCGCGCCGTCCAGCGCCACCTTTGAACCACACCCCGCCGGCCACCGCCGCGGCATTGATGATGCCGAACGCGGCGAGCGCCGCCGCCAGGGCGAGGAAAACATCGGTCAAGTTGCCGGTCGAGCGCAAGGCAACAAAGCCACCGCCGGCGGCGATCGCGAGCCGCGCCATATTGGCGAGCAGCGGCCACAACAGACGTCCGGCGCCTTGCGAGGCGAAATACAGCGCCATGCCGAGGCCAAACAGACCGTATGCCGGCCCGACGGCGTGCAGATAGCGTGACCCGGCGTCGATCATTTCCGGAGCAGTACCGAACAGCGACAGCCAGGCGCGCGGCTCGATCGCGGCAGCAAAGCCGATGATTTCACAAAGTCCGGCGCCGATCGCCGCGCCGATCCACGCGACGCGGAGCGCGCGCTCCGGCCGTCCAGCGCCGATATTGGTGCCGACCATGGCGACCAGCGGGCCGCCGAGGCCGAATAGGAGCGGAATGAGCAAATATTCCAGGCGCGAGCCGGTGCCATAGCCGGCGATTGCCGCCGAACCGAAAGACCCGACGAGCCCAGTGGCGATGGCGATGGTGAGATTGGTTTGCACCGTGATCAGCGCGGCGACGAGACCGACGCGAAGTATGTCGGCGAATAATGGCCAGCGTATTCTGACCCCGGCGATGGCGAGGCCGACCACGCTGCGGCCGGAGCGCAGATAGGCCGCGAGCACGATGCTGCCCAGCGCATAATAAATGACGACGGCGACTGCGCCGCCGGCGACACCCAGCTTAGGAAATGGTCCCAGGCCGAAGATCAGGCATGGCGACAGCGGAATGAGGACGACGACGCCGGCGCAGGTGACGAGCGCCGGCACCATCATGTTGCCGGTGCCGCGAATCACATTGGCGAGCGAATTGAACAACCAGACCAGAATCGCGCCGGCAAATACGACTTGCGAGTAGATCAGCGCCGCTTGCAGCGAGGCGCCGGTGCCGCCCATCGCGGCGTAGAGCCAGCGGCCGCCGGCCAGCAACGAAACCGTGAAAGTGAGACCGAAGACCAGCGCGATGATGAGCGCATGCACGACCAAGGCATCGGCGTCGGCGCGCCGGCCGGCGCCGAGCGCGCGTGCGATGGCCGACGATATGCCGCCGCCCATCGCTCCCGCCGACATCATCTGCATCAGCATCAAGAGCGGAAACACCAGCGCCACGCCGGCCAGCGCATCGGTGCCGAGCTTGCCGACGAAATAGGTTTCGACGAGCCCGACCGAACTCTGCGCCAGCATCACCAGCATATTGGGTGCCGCAAGCCGGATCAGCGTCGCCGCGATCGGCCCCTCGATCAGGGATTTGGTCCGCGGGTCGTAAGCATTCTTCGGCGCAGGCTCGACCGCAGCCGCGTCCGGGAGCGGCGTGCTTGCGGCAATGCTCTGAACGGACATTTGAAGGCTCCGACCCTCTCGCCCAGCGCTCTTGCCCAGGGCGTCAATTAAGAGTATATGCGCCTATATGAAAAGCAAGAGACCCGCAATCCAAGAAATGCGGCAGCCGGCCGTAAATCCGGCCGGCTGCAATTGCTTGGCGCTGCGGCAGGCGGCCCGCCATGTCACGCAAATCTATGATCAATTCCTGGCGCCGAGCGGGTTGCGCGCGACCCAGTATTCAATTCTTGCAAGGCTGCAGCGCAAAGGGCCGATGACCATCAATGCGCTCGCCGCCGAGCTGGTGATGGATCGCACCACGCTCGGGCGCAACATTCTGCCGCTCGAACGAGACGGTTTGATCGCCGTCGGGCCCGGCAGGTCCGACCGTCGCAGCAGGGAGCTGCGTCTGACCGAGGCCGGCACGGTGCGGTTGCGCGCCGCTCTCAGAGCCTGGCAGGAGGCGCAGGCGCAGTTTGAGGCGGAATTTGGAGCCAAGCGCGCCAAGGAGTTGCGGATGCTGCTTGAGCAAGTGGTGAATAGCGAGGCGCCGGCTGGCAACTCTCACGCGTAGCGCGAAAAGTCGCGGCCCTCCTTGACCAGGAATTCGAGGAGAAACGGCGCACCCGTCTGCGTCACCGCGACGGCATCCTTGATCGCGCCGACGATGGCACCTGGCTTTTCCACGCGCATCGCCGCGACATTCAGGCCTTCGGCGACTTTCGTATAATTGCCGCCGACGGTCATGGCGCCGTATTTGGCGTCGGAGATTGTCAGCACGTCGCGCTCGGCGCCCATCACACCGTTGTTGAACACCACGGTGAGGATGGCGATGCGGTTGCGCGCGGCGGTCTCGATATCCATGCCGGTCATGCCGATCGCGGCGTCGCCCATCACGTTGATGCAGAGCTTTTGCGGCGCCGCGAGCTTGGCGCCCATGGTGATGCCGAGGCCGTAACCGAGCTGGGTCGACTTGCCCCAACCCATATACGAGCCGGCCGCCGTCGTTTCCCAGAACGGGATCATCTGCTCGCGCGGGCTTCCGGAATCGTGGGTGATGATGACATTGTCGCGGGGGAGCGTGCGCATCATGTCGCGGATGACGCGGTATTGGTTGAGCGGCATCTCGTCGGAATTGAGAAATTTCGCCCATTCGTCGAGCCACGCCTTCTTGCCGGCGGCGACCTCCTCTTTGAGCGAAGTGAGCGCATTGCCGCCGCCGGGCCCTTTCTGCCTGGAAATCTCGGCGATCAACGCGTCGATGACGAGTGCGGCGTCGCCGACAACGGCGTGGTCGGCGGCATATTCCTTGTTGATATCGCCGGCATCGTTGGTGGAATGAATGATCGTCTTGCCCGGCGGGATGCTTGGCCCGAACGGCGTCACGGTCAGGCTCGAGCCGATCGCCATGACGACGTCGGACTTGTTCAGGAAATCGGCAAACACTTTCGAGCGCGAGCGCGTGGCGCCGCCGAGCGCCAGCGGATGGCTGTCGGGGATGGCGCTCTTGCCGGGATTGGTGGCGGCGACCGGCGCCGGCAACATTTCCGCCAATGCCGCGAGCTGCTCGCCGGCTTCGGCATAGTGCACGCCTTGGCCGGCCCACAGCAGCGGATGTTTCGCCGCAAGCAGTATCTCGGCGGCCTTCTTGATCGCAACCGGATCGGGGGCGGCGCGTTGCACCGGGACGGGCCGGTAATCGAGACTGCCTTTGAATTCGGCGTCGAACACTTCATCCGGGACTTCGATCAGCACCGGACCGGGCTTGCCCGAGCGCAGCGCGTGATAGGCGCGCCGCATCAGGTCGGGCAATTCCTGCACGTTATGCACCAGCGCCGACCACTTGGTCACCGCGCGATAGACGTCGGCGGCGCGAAACACTGGACGCACATATTGGCGATGCAGCGGCAGGCCGCCGGCAATGACGAGGAGCGGCACGTTCTCGGAATAGGCTTGCGCGATACCGGGAAAGGCATTCTCGATGCCCGGCCCGGCCTGCGCGGCGAACACGCCGTTCTTCTTGCCGCGTTTGATGCGGGAATAGCCGTCGGCGATGCCGACGCCGACGCGTTCCTGCCGGCACAAAATCGGGCGGATGTCGATGGCCGCACAGGGTTCGATGACCGGGTTGCGCGGATAACAGGACAGGAATTCGGTTCCCTCGCGTTTGAGAATTTCGGCAATGACCGCAGCGCCATTCATGGCGTTCGCTCCCCGGCTCGACGATGTTTATGGGCTATCATAGGCCCGATCCGGCCGGCCGTGCCATGCACGAGCGTTGCCGCCATTTGGCGCCGTCAGCCGTTCCTTCGACACGTGCTCTTGGCTATGATCCGGACGGTTTTCTGGGAGCACGGGCAATGGTCAGGCTTCTGCTTATGGGCGGTTTTCTCGCGATCGTCGGCATCGCCTCGCCGGTCGCGGCAGGCGAGTACGGGCAGATCGAGAATGGCTGCTACCAGTGCATTCGTGACGCCATTTATGCGGACGTCACATTGATCGATCGTCTGGAGGCCGATCCGGACATCGATGACGGTATCAAGGCCCCGCAGATCATTGCGGCCCGCGCCGACATTCACCGCTTGCGCAAACTCCTCGGCCCGGTTGGGGATTGGGGCACAGCGCCGTGCTGCTACACGCGGCGGCCGCTTTACGTGCGCTGAGCTATCACGTCCTCATTCGGCCGGCGCCATCGGCGGCGCGCCATAAAGGCCCGGCAGCAGACGCTGTCGCGTCCGCAGCCACCACTGACCCAGCTGGTCGAGATAAAGATAAACCACCGGCGTCGTGTAAAGCGTCAGCAACTGGCTGATGACGAGCCCGCCGACAATCGAGATGCCGAGCGGCCGGCGGATCTCGCCGCCATTACCGAAGCTCATCGCCAGCGGCATGGCACCAAGAATCGCTGCGCTGGTCGTCATCATGATCGGCCGGAAGCGCAGCAGGCAGGCCTGGAAAATGGCGTCGTAGGAGCTCAAATTGCGCGACCGCTTGGCGTCGATGGCGAAGTCGATCATCAGGATGGCATTCTTCTTGACAATGCCGATGAGCAGAATCACGCCGATCAGGCCGATAATGGAAAATTCGGTGTGGAACAGCATCAGCGCCAGGATGGCGCCGACCCCGGCCGACGGCAGCGTCGACAGTATCGTGATCGGGTGGATGTAGCTCTCATAGAGCACGCCGAGCACGATATAGACGGCGGCGATTGCCGCGACAATCAGCACCGGCTCGTCGGCCAGCGATTGGGCGAACACCTGCGCAGTGCCGGCGAGACTGCCGTGGATCGACGCCGGCATCCGGATTTGTTTGATCGCATTGTCGATCTCGGTCGCCGCGTCGCCGAGCGCCGCACCCGGCAGCAGATTGAAGGAAATGGTCGAGGCGACGAACGGGCCTTGATGGCTGACGGACAGCGGCGCGTTGCCGGCGTGGTAATGGCTGAACGCGGCGAGCGGCACCATGGTCTCGGCGGCGGTCGAGACCGCGGCACCCGAGGAAGCCGCGCCCCTGCCGGAATTGGCCAGTGCATTGATGGCGGCGTTGCGGGCCGAATTGTTATTCGCATTGGCCGCCGCCGTTGCACTCGCCGCCGCGTCCGCGGCGGTGGAGGCGCTTTTGGCCGGTGTGACGGCGCCGGCGGGCGCGTTCGATTGTTGCGTCCCCGAAGCGCCGCCGCCGGACTTTGCCACGTAGATGTCGCGCAGCGAGGCCGGATATTGCGTATAGCGCGGATCGATCTCCATGACGACGTGATACTGGTTCATCGCGCTATAGATCACCGAAACCTGGCGCTGGCCGAAGGCATCGTACAGCGTGTTGTCGATCTGCGCCGGCGTGATGCCGAGCCGCGAAGCGGTCGGCCGGTCGATCACGAGATCGGATTCCAGGCCGCGCTGTTGCTGGTCGGACGTGACGTCGGCCATGACCTTGGAATGTTCGAGCGCCTTGACCAGCAAGGGCGTCCATTTGTCGAGAAGATCCGGATCATCGGATTGCAGCGTATATTGATATTGCGCGCTGCTTTGGCGGCCGCCGGCGCGGATGTCCTGAACGCCGAAGAGAATGAGCTGGCCGCCCGGCACCTTGGCCAGTTTCGGCCGCAACCGGGCGATCACCTGGTCCATCGGCGCGCGCTGCCCGATCGGTTTGAGCGACACGAAGACCGAGCCGGTATTGATCTGCCCGAAGCCGCCGCCGGAGCCGACTCCGGTATAGCCGACGACATGTTCTACCGCCGGATCGGCTTGGACAATCGCCATCATCTGCCGCAGCTTTTGCGTCATCAGCTGGAAGGAGACGCTCTGGTCGGCATGCAGCGAACCGATCATGCGTCCGGTGTCCTCTTCGGGGAAAAGGCCCTTGGGCACGACGGCGAACAGCACGAAGTTCAACACGATCGCGCCGAAGAAAATGGCGAGCACCACCCGGCTGTGGCGCAACGCCCAGGTCAGCGAACGTTCATATCCGGCGAGCACACGGTCGAACAGGCTGCGCCGCCGCGGCGTTTCGCGCTGTGGCGGGGTGCGCAGGAACAGCGCACACATCATCGGCGTCATGGTGAGCGAGATGACCAGCGAGATCATGATCGCCAGCGACAGCGTCATGGTGAATTCGCGAAACAGGCGCCCGGGAATGCCGCCCATCAGCAGGATTGGCAGAAACACCGCGATCAGCGACAGGCTGATCGACAGCACGGTAAAGCCGACCTCGCGCGCGCCGAGCAGCGCCGCCTGCAGGCGCGGCATGCCGGCCTCGAGATGGCGCGAGATGTTCTCCAACACGACGATGGCGTCGTCGACCACGAAGCCGGTGGCGATGGTGAGCGCCATCAGTGAGAAAAGGTTGAGGCTGTAATTCAAGAGATACATCGCGCCGAAGGTGCCGAGGATCGACACCGGAACGGCAACCGACGGAATTGCGGTGGCGCGAATGTCGCGCAGGAAGAAATAAACGACGATCGTCACCAAAGTGATGGCGATGATCAGCGTCAATTCGGTATCGTGCAGCGACTGCCGGATCGTGGTCGAGCGATCGATGGCGATGGTGACATCGACGTCCGCGGGCATTGCCGCCTCAAGATGCGGCAGCTCGGCCTTTACGCTATCGATGGTGTCGATGATGTTGGCGCCAGGCTGGGGGAACAGGATGACCAGCACCGAGGGCTGCCCGTTGGACAGGCCGAGATTGCGCACGTCCTCGACGGAGTCCGTCACCGTGGCGACGTCCGAGAGTTTGACCGCGGCGCCGTTGCGATAGGCGATGATCAGCGGCGCGTAGTCCGCCGCCTTGGTGGACTGATCGTTGGTGTAGATCTGAAAGCGCCGGCCATTGTCGTCGATGGTGCCCTTTGGGCTGTTGGCATTGGCCGCAGCCAGCGCGGCGCGCACATCTTCGAGTCCGATGCCGTATTTGAATAAAGCCTGCGGATTGAGCTCGACGCGTACCGCGGGCAGCGCCGCGCCGCCGAGAATAACCTGGCCGATGCCGCTGATCTGCGATAACTGCTGCTGAAAGACATTGCTCGCGGCGTCATAGATCTGACCTTGCGTCAGCGTTTTCGAGGATATCGCCAGGATGAGGATGGGCGCCGCGGCCGGGTTGACCTTGCGATAGGTCGGATTGGTTTTCAGACTCGGTGGCAGATCGGCACGGGCGGCGTTAATGGCCGCCTGCACGTCGCGCGCCGCGCCGTTGATGTCGCGGCTGGGGTCGAATTGCAGCGTGATGCGGGTTTGCCCGATGCCGCTCGACGAGGTCATTTCGGTAACGTCGGCGATCTGGCCAAGGTGGCGTTCGAGCGGCTCGGCGACGCTGGTGGCGACGGTCTCCGGGCTGGCGCCGGGAAGCTGGGCGTTCACCGAGATGGTTGGAAAATCGACCGCCGGCAGCGGCGCGACCGGCAATTTGGCAAAAGCGAGAATGCCCGCGAGGGCAATGCCGACCGTGAGCAGCGTCGTGGCTACCGGCCGGCTGATGAATGGTGCTGAAATATTCATTCGGCCGGCGCTTGCGGCACGATCGGCGCCGCCGGCCGGCCGCCGGTCAGCCGCACCGCCAGCCGGTCGAAATACAGATAAATGACCGGCGTGGTGAACAGCGTCAGCATCTGGCTGACGATCAAGCCGCCGATAATGGCGATGCCGAGCGGCTGCCGCAGCTCGGAACCGGTTCCCGTTCCGAGCATCAGCGGCATGGCGCCGAGAATCGCCGCCATCGTCGTCATCATGATCGGGCGAAAGCGCAGCAGGCAGGCCTGGTAAACCGCATCGCGTGGCGCCAAGCCCTCTTCGCGCTCGGCGTCCAACGCGAAATCGATCATCATGATGGCGTTTTTCTTGACGATGCCGATCAGCAGGATGATGCCGATGATGGCGATGACGTCGAGGTCGTAACGCAGCAGCATCAGGGATAAGAGCGCGCCGACGCCGGCCGACGGCAAGGTCGACAGAATGGTGATCGGATGAATGAAGCTCTCGTAGAGCACGCCGAGCACGATATACATCGCGACCACCGCGGCGATGATCAGGAACAGTTCGTTGCTGAGCGAGGACTGGAACGCCGCGGCGGTGCCCTGAAACGCGGTGATGAAGCTCAGCGGCAGGCCGACCTTCGCTTCGGTCTGCTGGATCGCCGTGATCGCGGCGCCGAGTGAATAGCCTGGCGCGGTATTGAAGGAGACGGTGGTGGCCGGGAATTGGCCGAAATGCGTGATCAGCAGCGGCGCGGACCGCTCGACGATATGGGCGATCGCGGTCAGCGGCACCTGGCCGTTGGTCGCTGATGACGCCGACGGCAAATACAGCGATCCCAATCCGGTCAGCGACTGCTGCAGCCGCGGCGCCACCTCCAGGATTACGCGAGACTGGGTCGATTGGGTGTAGATCGTTGAAACGATGCGTTGGCCGAAAGCATCATAGAGCACATTGTCGATGGTCGCCGGCGTGATGCCGAACCGGCTGGCGGTGGCGCGGTCGATGATGATGTCGACGGCGAGCCCCTGTTGCTGCAGATCGCTCGCCACGTCCGTGAGCTGCGGCAACTGGCTCAACTGCTGCACCAGCTTCGGCACCCAGGTCACGAACTCCGTCGCGTTGGCGTCTTCAAGCACGAAGTGATACGGCGCGCGGCTGATGGTGGAATCGATCGTCAGGTCCTGCACCGGCTGCATGTACAGCGTGATGCCCACGACACCCGCGACCTCTTTCTGCAGCCGCGCGATGATCTGGCTTGCGGTCAGGTTGCGCTCGTCGTGCGGCTTGAGCGTGATCAGGAAACGGCCGGTGTTGAGCGTCTGATTGGTGCCGTCGACGCCGACGAAGGAGCTGACATTGACGACGTCAGGATCCTTCAAGACCGCTTCCGCGAGCTTGCCTTGCAAATCCGCCATCTCGTCGTACGACACGCTTTGTGAGGCCTCGGTGATGGCCTGGATCAAGCCGGTATCCTGAATCGGAAAGAACCCTTTCGGGATCAGCACATAGAGAAGGACGGTGAGGGCCAGCGTCGTCACCGCAACCAGTAACGTCGCCGCCTGGCGGTCCAGCACCCAATTGAGCGCTCGGCCATAGCTGGCGATGACGTTGTTGAAAATCTGTTCCGCCTTGAGATCGAAAGCGGAGCGTTCCCGGTCGGGATGATGACGGATGAGCTTGGCGCACATCATCGGCACCAGGGTCAGCGACACGACGGCGGAGATGACGATGGTGACCGCGAGCGTGATGGAAAATTCATGGAACAACCGGCCGACGACGTCGCCCATGAACAGCAGCGGGATCAGCACCGCGATCAGCGAGATGGTCAGCGAAATGATGGTGAAGCCGATCTGCTCGGAGCCGCGCAATGCCGCTTCGAACGGGTCCATGCCGCCTTCGACGAAGCGGGCGATGTTCTCGATCATGACGATGGCGTCGTCGACGACGAAGCCGGTGGCGATGGTCAGCGCCATCAGCGACAGATTGTCGAGCGAAAAGCCGAGGAGATACATCGCCCCGAAGGTGCCGACGAGCGACAGCGGCACCGAGAGGCTCGGGATGACGGTGCCCGGCAGTGTGCGCAGGAACAAGAAGATCACCAGCACGACCAGGACCACCGCAAGCCCGAGCTCGAATTCCACGTCCGCGACCGAGGCGCGGATGGTGACCGTGCGATCGCTCAACACGCGCACGTCCATCGCCTGCGGCAGCGTCGAGGTGATTTGCGGCAGCAGCCTCTGAATGCGGTCGACGACCTGGATGATGTTGGCGCCGGGTTGCCGCTGCACGTTGACGAGGATCGCCGGCGTGGTATTGGCCCAGGCGCCGAGCTTGGTGTTTTCCGGGCCGCTGACGATCGTAGCGACGTCGGTAAGCTTGACCGGGGCGCCGTTGCGATAGGCGATAATCAGACTGCGGTATTGATCGGCGCTGGTGAGCTGGTCGTTGGCGTTGATCGTCAGCGCCTGGGTGGGGCCGTCGAAATTGCCTTTCGGCGTGTTGACGTTGAGGTTGTTGATCGTGGTGCGCACGTCGTCGATGTTGAGGCCGTAGGCGGCGAGCGAATCGGGATTGAATTGAATGCGCACCGCCGGCCGTTGTCCGCCGCTGACGCTGACGAGTCCGACGCCGGTCAATTGCGAGATTTTTTGCGCGAGCCGCGTCTCGCTGTAGCTTTCGAGATCGGTCAGCGCCAGCGTCTTCGATGTCACCGCCAGCGTGAGGATCGGGGCATCGGCCGGATTGACCTTGGAGTAGATCGGCGGTGCCGGCAGATCGGCCGGCAGAAGATTGCCGGCGGCATTGATGGCGGCCTGCACCTCTTGCTCGGCGATGTCGAGCGAAAGGTCGAGGCTGAACTGCAGGGTGATGACCGACGCGCCGCCGGAACTCGCCGACGTCATCTGGTTGAGCCCGGGCATTTGCCCGAACTGCCGCTCCAGCGGGGCAGTGACCGAAGACGTCATCACTTCCGGGCTGGCGCCGGGATAGAGCGTCTGCACCTGGATGGTCGGATAGTCGACCTCGGGCAAAGTCGACAGCGGCAGGAACGTATAGGCGACGATGCCGGACAGCATGATCGCGGCCATCAGCAGCGTCGTGCCCACGGGGCGCCGAATGAAGGGTTCCGAGACGTTCATCGCACCGCTTTATTGCTGCGCCCGGCCGTGGCCACTGCGCATGCCGGCGTTCACCGCCCGCCGCTCGCAGGCTTAGTCTGCGAATTGTTCGAATGTTGGCCTTGCCGATCGGCTGGCGTTCCGCCTTGCTGCGGCGTGCCGCCCGCCGCGGCCGGTTGACCGGCCTCGGGCGCCACGGCAACGCGCAGACCGTCGCGCAGCCGGTCGGTGCCGTCGATGACGACGCGCTCGCCGGCGCGCAGTCCTGATTTCACCTCGGTCGAGTCGCCATCGACAACGCCGGTTTTGATTTGCCGCACCGAGACCGTGCTGTTGGGATTGATGACATAGACGTAGGCGCCGGGAGCGCCGCGCTGGATCGCCGCCGTCGGCACGGTGACGACGTTTTCCAGGGTTTCCACCAAGAGCCGCACGTTGACGAATTGGCTGGGAAACAGCGCATTGTCGACGTTATCGAATTGCGCACGCACCTTCACGGTGCCGGTCGTGATGTCGATCTGATTGTCCACCGCCGAAACCTTGCCGGTGGCAAGCAGGTGGATGTTGGTGCGGTCATAGGCGGTGACGGTGAGCGCTTTGCCGGCGCTGAATTGCGGCATGATGTCGGGCAGGTCGTCTTCGGGAATCGAGAAGATCACCGTGATCGGCTGCAATTGGGTGATGACGGCGATTCCGGTCGAACTCGCGGTCTGTACGTAATTGCCCGGATCGACGAGGCGGAGCCCGACGCGGCCGGTGATCGGCGAGACGATATGGCAATAGGCGATGTTCAAGGCCTCGGAATCGACCAGCCCTTGATCCTGCTTTACCGAGCCCTGGTATTGCTGGACGACGAAGACCTGGTCCTCGGCCTGTTGCTTGGCGATGGAGTTTTGCTGGGCAAGCGTCTGATAGCGCGTCAAATCCATTCGCGCCTGCGCCAGCAAGCCTTGGTCATGGGCGAGCTGGCCTTCGTATTGCTCCTTGAGGATCCGATAGGGCCGGTCGTCGATCTGCGCCAGGAAATCGCCCTTCTTGACCAGCTGGCCTTCGGTGAAGCCAACATCGGTGAGTTGACCGTTGATCTGCGTTTGCACCGTCACCGTCGCGATCGGTGTCACGGTACCAAGCGCATTGACGATTTCGCGGATGTTGCCGGTTGCGACCGTCGCGGCGCCGACCGATTGCAGCGCGCCTTGCGGGAACCGCCCGCCCGAGGGGGCCGATTTGATCCAACGGACGGTTTCATAACCGACGAGCGCAAGCACAGCCGCAATCAATACGACGGCAACCCGAAATCGCGTGCGCGGTTTGGCCGCCACATCCGGTGGCGGCGCCGGCCGCCGCATCGTCGGCGTCAGTTCCTCAGGTCTGCGCGTGCGTTCGTCCATGATGGGCGTCGATTGATCCCGAAATTGCGCCGTGATTGCGAGTTATAAAATGCGCCGCCAGCGCGCGCCTAATGAATATTCGCTAATGACCGCGCCGGCAGGGCCGCGTTTTTGCGCTGATCGCAGGACCGCGGCTGGATCTTGATCCGTCGTCAGTGTCCTCGGAATTGATCATTAAATCAATAGTTTGGCCGCGGCCTTGGCAACGGCTCGGCCACGAGCATGCCTCAATTTGAAGTCCAAGCCGCGCCCAAGACCTGCCGTGCCCGCATCCCGGCCCCCGGCGTCGTCGCTTGGCAGGCCGCTCTGCCGATTCGTTTCGAGGTTTTGCGGCTATTGTCCCGCCGGCGCGGCGGCCGGCACAACCGGCGCCGTCGCGGCGGCGGGCCCGGATTCGACAAGCGCCGGCGGCGTCGGCGGCAGCTTTTGGAAGAACGAAAAGCCGTTTTGCAGCTGCACCCCGGCCGGCAATTGCGTGATGTCCCAGCCGCCGCCGAGATCTTCGATCAAACTGACGCTGGCAAGAAAGAGATTTTGACGCGACGTCAATTCGGATTCCTCGTCCGCCAGCAGCGCGACCTCCGCGACCACGACGGTGGTAAATGCCACTGTGCCGGCCTGGAATTGGTTCAAGAATACGTCCACCGCCTTACGCTCATCGGCCACCGCGCGCCGCTCCGCCGCCAATTGCTGCGAGAAAAATCGGATCGCTGCGAGCTCGTCTTCGACTTGCTGCAGCGCGGTGAGCACCGTCTGGCGATAATTCGCCACGCTCTGCCAATAAACCGCGCGGGCGGCGTCAGCCTGCGCCGCCGTCAAGCCGCCGTTAAACAAGGTCTGCGTTCCGCTGGCGGCAAGCGATCCGATTGAGCGGGCGGCGGAAAACGGCAGCGGGATCGGGCCGAGATATTGGATCATGCTGGTGAGCGAAATATCGGGAAAATAGGCCGCCTCGGCGACGCCGATCAGCGCGTTTTCCTCCTGCATGGTGCGCTCGGCCGCCGCAATGTCGGGACGCCGCTCGAGCAGCGCCGACGGCACCGCCACCGGAATTTTGGGGATGCTGCCGCCGAGATTGCGCCGCGCCATCGTCAGTTCGGCCGGGGGCCGGCCGATCAGCACCGCGATCGCGTGCTCGAACTGCGCCCGCGACGCTCGCGCGCTGGCAAGCTGCGCTTCGGTGGTTCGGATATTTGCATCGGCGGTCGCCACGTCGCCGGCGGTGACCGAATAACCGGCTTTGAACTGGTTATTCACGACGTCGTAGGTTTTTCGGTATTCCACGATCGTGCGCTGCAAGAGATCG
Source organism: uncultured Alphaproteobacteria bacterium (assembly GCA_963791925.1). Taxonomy (GTDB): domain Bacteria; phylum Pseudomonadota; class Alphaproteobacteria; order Rhizobiales; family Xanthobacteraceae; genus BOG-931. The sequence goes on from CAWBUA010000002.1 coordinate 888,603, forward strand.
ATCAGTGAATCGGCGGCACGCAGATTGAAATAGGCAGTGGCAAGCATCGCCTGTTGCGCGAGCTTGGCGTTGTCGAGGTCGGCGGCGCTCGCTTGCGCGGCCGCGGTGTCGCTTTCGATCTGGCGCCGCAGCTTGCCCCAGACGTCGAGGTCCCAGGCACCGCTGATCGGCGCGCTGTATTGGGTGGTGTAGCGGGTCCTCAAGCTTGAGCCGACCGCGCTGCCGCCGGTAGTTCCCGCGAGCGCTCCGGTTCGCGTGCGGGTGACGCTGTAGCTTGCGGTGGCGACCGGAAACAGCTGGGCTTGGCCTTCGCGGATGATGGCGCGGGCCTCCTCGTAGGCCGCAGCCGAAGCGGCAACGGTCTGGTTGGATATCTCGACCTGCGGCAAGAGCGCGTCGAGGGCGCGGTCTCGATAAACCGTCCACCAATCGCCGCGGTCGATCGCGTCGCTCGGATTGGCGAGCTTCCAGCCGTTGAGCTCTTTGAAGTGGGTCGGCACCGGCGCCGGTTCGCGGGAATAATCGGGTCCGACCGCGCAGCCGGCCAGGGCAAATCCCAGAAGTAACAATCCGAACGCCAGGGCTTGGCCGTAGCCTCGCGAAAGTGAGGAAGCTCTGCCTCGCACCCAACTACCCCGATGCACAACAGCATGGGCCACCGCGAGCACAAACCCTTTTGCTGTATGCTCCAAAACGCCGCCGGTTGCATAAACCGGAGGCAACGCAGCGCCGCCCCGCCAGACGGTGACCAGAGGCGCAAATCTGCGTGACGCTCGCCTCAGCTTGATCCCCAGCGATACCGTTAACTATAGCCATGCCCGACGCATGGGTGAATATCAACAGCACCCCGCCGGGACCGTGCGCCGCTTAAATTGGCACCATTGTGATATTCGGGCGACAGTTTGCGGTGGATAATCGCCATGCCACCCGGCGCTAGCTTGTTTACGGCGAATGGCGGGCGACGTCGCGCCGCGCGCCGAGCCGATTATTGAGCCGATCCAGGTAGAGATAAATGACCGGCGTCGTAAAGAGTGTCAGCGATTGCGACACCAAAAGGCCGCCGACGATCGCGCCGGTGACGCGCGGCTGCACCGCAACGCTGTCGATCGATTGCACCGTGCCGATGGCATTGACGACTTGAGGCACGTTCGCGCGTGCGGCAACGGCGGCAGTGACTGGAGCTGCGGCCGGCTTTTTGTGGGCGGTCGCGGCAGTGGTGCGATGAAACGAGGTCGCGGCGATAATGACGATACTCACCAGCACGGCGGCGCCGCCCAGGAAGCGAAGGCGCCGTGTGCGAGGATGTTTGAAAAATCGCATGAAACGATAGGCGCATTACTCCCCGGTCCAAGTACTCCCGATGCATGTCTGGGAAACCACTGAAATATCGAAAAGTTTCGCTCTCGCCGCTCGCTCATCATGAAATTGCGTTCATTATCGGCAGCCACGATCGTCCATCAACGGCTGTGCTGCACCCGGGGGCGGCGGGTGGTCCCGCTTCGGGAGCCGGCTTCAGAGCGGTTGCTTTGATCCAGATCATTTCCATGCCTGAATGTGCAGGCGTAAACTTCGAATTGCGGGCGAGCGGCATAGCTCAGGCATGAATCTTGACCACACGGGGTTGTTCTCGGCGGCGTCAGTCGTTCGGTGAAGCGAGTGTCATTCGGGCGACAGTGCAACGCGGCATCACAGTTGCGGAGGTTTCGGAACAGTGGGGCGACAGGGGTGTTCGTGACGCATTGGAGGAAGTTTCAATGCAAAAGATTGAGCGGCCAAAGATTGCGATGACCATTGGTGCGGTCGGCTTGGCGTTGTGCATCAGCGCCGGGATGGCGATTGCGGCAAAACCCGGCGGAGGTGGGCCTCATCCAGGCGGAGGTGGTGGAGGTGGCCCTCATCCAGGCGGTGGTGGCGGCGTACATTTCAACGCTGCACATGTTTCCGCGCCGCATTTCAGTCCTCATGTTTCCGCGCCGCATTTCAATGCGGCCCGTTCCCATTTCACGTCGCATTTTGCGGCACATCCGCATTTCACGCCGCATTTTGCCGCCCATCCTCATTTCGCCCCGCATGTTCGCGCCGCGCATAACCATTTCTCGCCGCACGTTTCCGGAATGCAGGGACGCCATTTTGTCCATCCGCATGCCAATGCGCGCTTTGCGCACGGTTTAAATCGCCACGGCCGCCATGCCACCACCTTGGCTCATCCGTTGACGACAACTACGCATCCGCTGGCGAATGCCGCACGCGTCAGGCCGCTCGCTCATGCGGCCGATCCGAGGCGCTTTGAGGAGCGGCGTCGGCATTTCGCCGAAAATGGCGCATTCCATCCGTTCTGGCATCACGATTGGTGGCACCACGGCTGGCATCCCTACTATCATCTGGGCTGGATCGGCCCGCTGTTCTGGCCCTATGCCTACGGCGACTTCTTCTATTACGCGTTGTGGCCCTACGATTACGAATATGTCGATCCGTTCTGGGCCTACGGCTATGGCGACATCTACGAGGCCATTTTCTCTCCCTACAGCTACGAGGACTACGTGTCCGGACCGCGGGCGCCGCAGCGCATGGCCACGCTCACGGAAGGCATGGCGCAAAGCTGCGATGAGGAGGCGGGCGAGGTCACCGGTTGGCCGATCGATCAGATCCAAAGCGCCGTCCAGCCGAACCCGCAGCAAACCCATCTGCTCGACGATCTCGGCAACGCCATCGTCGAAGCGAGCCACCAGATCAAAATTCACTGCCCGACCAGCGTTGCGTTCACGCCGACGGCGCGTCTCGATCAGATGCACCAGCGGTTGGCGGTACTGGTCGATGCGGTGAATCTCATCAGCCCGCCGCTGACGAAGTTCTACGATTCGCTGTCCGACGAGCAGAAGGCCCGCTTCAACGATATCGCGCCGCCAGAGCCGAAGAACGCGGCCTCGGGCAATGAGGGCAAGCCGAGCGTCGCGGCGCAGTGCAACGCCAACGTGATGGCCTGGCCGACTGGCCGGATCGACAGCGCCATCCATCCGAACGAGGCGCAGCGGGCTAAGCTCAATGCCTTGCAGTCGGCGCTGTCGCAGGCCGCAGATGCCATCAAGGCCGCCTGTCCGACCGAGGTGCCGGCGACGCCGCCGGACCGCCTTGCCGCGGTCGGCGACCGGCTCAACGCCTTGCTCAAAGGCGTCGAGACCGTGCAGCCGGCGCTCGCCGACTTCTACGATTCGCTGTCGGACGACCAGAAGGCGCGCTTCAACACCATGGGCAAGGAGCTGTTCGCGCAGAACCAGTAAGCGCGCAAACGGGAAGATCGCGAATGGCGAATAGGGCAGGGCACGCTATTCGTAGCGGGTCAGGATGCGCGATACTTTGCGTTCGTAGGTCCCGAATTCAGTCTCGCAACCCCTGTGGATCCACAATCTGATCAGGATGTAGAGAGGCGGTACCGCCATGTCCGTTTCAAGATGACAGGCGCTAGTGAAACAATTGCGGAAATTTTTGCCGCAGTTTTGCGCGCAGGTCGGCGCTGACGTCGACGGTCGGCGGAAACGTGCCCTTGAGCTTCATGTCGTAGGGGATGCAGGCGTCGATCAGGATGCGGTTGTTGAAATTGCCGGGCAGATAAAGCGGATCGCGCTTCGACGCCCAGGCCTTTTGCACCAAATCGACGTCGACCTTCGGGTCGAACCGCGTGCACATCGCCCATAACACTTGATCGAGGTCGCCGGCATCGATGTCGTCGTCGACCACCACCGTCCATTTGCCGGCATAGGCGCCGCCCTGGCAGGCGCAGGCCACATGCAGCGCCTGGCGCGCATGGCCGGGATAGCGCTGGCGGAGCTGAATGGCGGTGAAACGCGTCGCCGGGCCGGCCTCGTGATTCCACACGCCGAGCACCTCGGGAATGCCGCAGGCCTCGAGCGCGCGCCAGATCTGTGCCGCGCCGGCGATGCCTTTGAGGAGTCCGGTCTCGTCCACCGGCTTGTGCTGCGGCGCGCAGGTCAGGATCGGATCGTTGCGGTGCAGGATGGTCTTGACGTTGACGTAGGGCCGCTCCTGGGTGTCGTCGGAGTAGTAGCCCATCCACTCGCCGAACGGCCCCTCCGGCTTGGTCTTGCCGGGCGCGGTCTCGCCTTCGATGGCGATTTCGCAATCGGCCGGGATCGGGAACCCGGTATAGGGGCCGCGTACCACATCGATCGGCTCGCCGCGCAAGCCGCCGGCGATGTCGTATTCGCTCAGCTCCGGCAGTGGACTCGACGACAGCATGAACAGAAGCGGATCCTGGCCGCACAGGATCACCACCTTCATCGGCTCGCCGCGCGCGAAATATTTGTCGCGATGGATGCGGCCGTGCTTGCCCTCGGTGATCTGGCAGCCCACGGTCTTGCCGTCATAGATCTGGCTGCGATAGGCGCCGAGATTGAACCAGCCATCGTCGGGGTCCTTGGTCACGACGCAGCAGGCGGTGCCGATGAACCGCGCTTTGTCCTGCTCGTGATGCCGCGGCACCGGGAATTTCAGAACGTCGACGGCGTCGCCTTCGATAACGTTCTCGAAGATCGGCCCGTCGTTGACGTAGCGCGGCGGCAGCGGGTTGAGTTCCTGCATGCGCGCGTGATAGCGCTGCACGATATCGGCCTTGCGCGCGTAGTCGAGCGGCAGTCCCAGTGTCAGCGCGATGCGCCGGATCGAAGACAGTTGCCCGTACAGCGTGCGGTAGCCTTTGGCGTAGCCCGGAACGTCGTCGAACAGAATCGCGGGCGCCAGGCCGCGGCTCTTCTCAGTGAGCATGTGGGTAAGCGCGCCCATTTCGACGTCCCAATGGACGCCGGACACGCGTTCGAGTTCGCCCAGGCGATCGACCGTCTCCAGCCAGCCGCGCAAGCCGCGGTAGGTTACCGGTTCATCTTGTCCTGCCGCCGCTTCGCTGCGTGCCATGAGATGTCTCCCATGATGGCGCACATTTGTTGGCAAATGTTGACACCGCGGGTCAAGCGGATTTAGCTGCCGACCCCTTCAATCGGCCGCATTTCAGTACGGCGGCTCGCCGAACGATACAGTCGTGAGCGAAAATAGTCTCCCCGGGAGTAAGACACGAGAAGACCGAGGCGAGCCGAAAGCGCAGATGTGCATCTCTTAAGTGCGCCCGGCATCGGCCCGCTGCTCTTCTTCGGGCTGTCGCTGACGTCGTTTGCCGCGGCCTTTTTCGGCGTATTCACCGGCGCGGCCGGAGGCCTGCTGCTGCTCGCAACGATGTCGTTCGTGATGCCCGCGGCAGTGCTCGTTCCGGTGCATACGGTTGTCATGTTCGGCGCCGGGCTCACCCGCACCATGATCATGTGGCGGTTCGTGATGCAGAAGACAATTCTGCCCTATGTGATCGGCGCGGCGGCGGGCGCGGCATTGGGCGCCACGGTGTTCGTGGCGCTGCCCATGTCGATTTTGTTGGGCATTCTGGGCGCTTTTATTCTGTTGGTGACCTGGATTCCCACGGTCGGGCGCATCGGTGCCGAGCGCGGCCGCTTCGTTGTGCTGGGATTTTTCACCACCTTTATCGGCGTCTTCGTCAGCGCGACAGGAACGCTGCTCGCCCCGTTTGTTGCCAGCGCCGCGCCGGATCGCCGCAATCACTCCGCGACCCTCGGGGCGCTGATGCTCACGACCCACGTCGCGAAGCTGGCCGCATTCGGCGCGATCGGCTTCGCCATCGGCCCCTTCATTCCTTTGGCTGCCGCCATGATCGTTACGAGCGCCGCCGGCAACTGGGTCGGTAAGGTCGCGTTGCACCGGAGCTCCGAAGGGCGGTTCCGCCTGATCTTTCAGCTCGTACTCACTGCGATGGCGTTGCGGCTCCTTTGGAACGCCGCAAAAGCGGCCGGTTTCATGTGAGCCCGCAAATCTAGCGCAGTGTCGCAACAGCGGAATACGCCTTCGGCCGCGAATTCGATGGGCGGCAAGTAAACGTCCGCTTGCACGCGGTTACGGATATTTTGCGCCTGCCGATCCGCCCGTTTGCTACCATGAACCGTCAAACCTGCACGATTGGAGTGAATTCGTGAGCATTCCCAAGCCGAACTACAACCCGCCGTTCAATATCACCCGCGCCAGCCATGCCGTGCTGCACGTCAAAGACCTCGGCAAAAGCCGCGCCTTCTATGTCGATCTGATCGGCTTCATCGTCTCGGACGAGGACAACGACACGATCTATCTGCGCGGCGTCGCCGAGGCGTGTCACCACTCGCTCGTGCTCAAGCGTGCCGACGCGGCGCGGGCCGAACGCGTCGGCATGCGCTGCTTCACGGAAGAGGATCTCGAAAAGGCGAAGCATTATTTCGACAAGGCCGAACTGCCGGCGCAATGGGTCGAGCGGCCGTATCAGGGCCGCACTCTTCACGTCAGCGATCCGCTCGGCGCGCCGCTCGAATTCTGCGCCACCATGACCACTAAGCCGCGGCTCGTCGTCGCCTTCGAGCACCATCGCGGCGCGGTGCCGCAGCGCATCGATCATTTTCAATTGCTGGTGCCGGACGTGCAGCAGCAGCTGGAATTTTATATGCGCTTGGGCTTCCGGCTCTCGGAATATATCGCGCCGGACGGCAGCAATGATCCGATGTTCGTGTTCCTGCAGCGCAAGGGCAATCCGCACGACATCGTGTTCGCCGGCGGCGCTGGGCCGCGGCTGCATCACGCCGCCTTCAGCATTCCGGAATCCTATTTATTCTTCTACGTCTGCGATCTCGCCTTCAATTTGGGCTTTGCCGAGAACATCGAATTCGGTCCCGGCCGGCATGGCCCCGGCCACGCGCTGTTCGTCTATATGCGCGATCCCGACGGCCATCGCATCGAGCTGTTCAATACGCATTATCAATGCATCGACATCGAGGACGAGCCGGTGCGCTGGGATGCGTCGTTCGCCGGCCAGCGGCGCTGGCAATTGCCGGCGCGGGCGCAATGGTTCGCCGAGGCGAGCCGCTTCGCCGGCGTCGAACCGCGCGAGCCGGCCAAGGAGGGGCATCCGATGACGCTGGAGCGGTATGTGGCCGCGAAATAGGAACCGTTGCCATGCCGATCATGTCGAGAAGGCGATGGAATGCCGTTGCCTCCGTCTTTTTCATTGCGCTTCTCGCGCAATTCCCGGCACAGGCAGGGCCGAATGCGCTATGGAAAATCATCCACGGCCAGTGCGTCCCGGACTGGCAGCAGCATCATACGCTGAACCCGCCATGCGTCGCCGTCGATCTTAAGGACGGTGTCGCCGGCGGTTTCGCTGTGATCAAGGACCGACGCGGACAAACGCAATTTTTGCTGCTGCCGACCAAGCGCATCGCCGGCATCGAAAGCCGCACTCTCTTGGCGCCGCATGCGGTCAATTACTTCGCCGACGCGTGGCGCGAGCGGAGTCTAGTCGAGAGGAAGCTTCGGCATGCGATGCCGCGCGACACGCTCAGCCTCGCCGTCAATTCGGAATTGTCGCGATCGCAGAACCAGTTGCACATCCACATCGACTGCATCCGCGCCGACGTCCGCGATGCCCTAAATGACGAGGCTGCGAAAATCGCCTCGCGCTGGACGCCGCTCGACATATGGCTGTCCGGCCATCACTACCGCGCCATGCGGGTCGCCGGAACGACGCTCGCCGGGCACAATCCGTTCAAGCTTCTGGCGCACGGCGTTCCGGGCGCCGCCGCGGACATGGGACATTACACGCTGGTTGTCGTCGGCATGACGTTCGCCGGCCGCGGGCCCGGATTCGTCGTGCTCGAAGATCACGCCGATCCGGCCCATGGTGACAATGCCGGCGGCGAGGAATTGCAGGACCACGCCTGCGTCTTGGGCCGCGGCAACGGCTAAACGCGGTGATGCAGCCGGTGCTCGATCCAGAGCAGGATCGCATTGGCGGCGGCGGCGAAGGCGAACAGCACCACGGCGATGGTGATCATTTCCTTGGTCTGCAGCAGCGTCATCGCATTGATGATGAGGAAGCCGAGGCCGTCCTTCGACGCGAACATTTCGGCGAGCAGCACGCCGAGCAGCGTGACGGTGAAGCCGATACGCAATCCGGCAAGCACTTCCGGGATGGTCGCCGGCAGCAGCACGTTCCAGATCGTCTGCCACGGCGACAGCCGCAGCGTCCGCGCGGACTTCAGGTAAACGAGCGGGATATTGCGGATCGCCGCCATAGTGAGCAGCGCCACCGGAAGGACGCCGTGAATCGCACCGAACACCACTTTGCCGGACAGCGTGAGGCCGAAAATGAGCAGGATCACGGGATAGAGCGTGATCTTCGGCAGGGAATAGAGCGTGATAAGGATCGGCTCGCCGACCTCTCCCGATAGCCGCTGCGCGCCCATCCACACCCCGATGGCGAGACCAAGTCCGTAGGCAAGGAGAAGCGCCAAAGCGAACGCGGTCGCCGTGGCCAGGGCATTCTCGGCAAAGCGTGCGGAAGGGACGAAATGCGCCATATAGGCAAACGTCGGCGCCGGGCCGGGCAGGGCGGTATCGCCGACCCAATGCGCGAGCCCCTGCCAGATCAGTACGACGGCAATCACGATCATCGTCGTATCGAACGCGCGCCGAGTCGCCGTCATGACGGCCTCGCGCCGCGCCGCTTTGCCCAGCGCAAGTCCCAGGCATGCAGGCCGGTATTGATCACGGTCGCGATCAACAGCACGAACAGCATCAGGGCATACATGCGCCGATTGTTGAAGTCGGCATAGGCATTGGCGATGTCGCGGCCGAGACCGGCGGGCGCCAGGATGAATTCGGCGGCGATCACGGCGATGAAGGCATAGCTCACCGACAATTTGACGCCGGTAAACAGATAGGGCGCCGCCGCCGGCAGCTGCAATTGCAGCGCGGTTGCGAGCCGGCCCATGCGATGAACGCGGGCGACTTTGGTCAATACCCGCGGAATGCGATCGAGGCCATTGAGCGTGGCGATGATCATCGCGACGACGGCGGTGGCGACGCCGATGAGCACGATGGGAATGAGCGACAGGCCGAAGATCGCGATCATCACCGGATAGAAGATAAAGACCGGAACCGCGTAATAGGTCGCGAAGAACGGATCGAGCGCGGCGCGCAGCCGCGGCAGCGCGTGAATAAGGAGCCCGAGCGCGAAGCCGAACACGACCGACAGCGCAACCGAGATCGCAATGACGCCGAGCGTGCGCACGATGTCGTCGTTCAACTGGCCCGAGGCCAGCATGGCGATCAGCGCCGCCGCCATCTCCGACGGCGGGATTATCAGGCGGTGATCGATGAGGTTAAGCCGGCAAGCCAGCTCAAGCGCGCCGATCATTGCGGCGATGACAACAAGTCTAATCCAGCCGGCGCGGCTCATTCCGCGGCCATTGCCGTCGGCGGCGGCAGATCGGAATGGCCGAGCGCCTTCAGTGATTCGCCGCGCAACCGCTCCCACAGGCGTGCGGTGATTTCCCCGAACGTCGGCTCGGCAACGATGGTCGAATCGCGCTCTCGCGGCCAATGGGTTTCAATGATGTCGATGAAATGCCCAGGCCGCGCCGACATGGCGCCGACGCGGTCGGCCAGCATGGCCGCCTCGTCGAGCGCATGGGTGATGAGAAGCACCGTGGCGCCGGTCGTGCGCCACAGTTTCAGGACTTCGTCGCCCATCAACAGCCGCGTCTGCGCATCGAGCGCGCCGAACGGCTCGTCAAGCAGGATGAGCCGCGGCTGCAGCACCAGCGTGCGCGCGATGCAGACGCGCTGGCGCATCCCGCCCGAAAGCTGCGACGGATAAGCCTTGGCAAAATCCTTCAAGCCCATGAAGGCCAGCGCGTCGTCGACGCGGCGGCGCACTTCCGCCGGCGCCGTGCCCCGGCGCTGCAGGCCGAAGGCGGCATTGTCCCACACCGTCAGCCAGGGGAAGCTGGCGTCTTCCTGAAATACGACGCCAACGCCGTCGGGCACCTCGCCGGCAACAAGGCGGCCTTCGAACGTCACCGTGCCGGCGGTCGGCTGCTGCAGACCGGCGAGCACTTCGAGAAGAGTTGACTTGCCGCAGCCCGACGGTCCGACCACGGCAAAGAACTCGCCTTTGCGAAGGGCGAGATCGATCGGACCGAGCGCGTGCACGGCGGCGTGACCGCCGGCGCCGGGAAAGACCCGCGTCACGCCGGCGAATTGCGCATGAACTTCGCCGTGCACGGCACCGCCGCCTTACTTCTGCAGATCGCTGGGCAGGAACGAGGTGTCGATCATCTTGTTGAGATCGAGCGGCTTGTCGATCATGCCGACATATTTCATCGCTCGTTCGGTGGTCTGCAGCAGGTCCATTTCCATCTTGCCCTCGCTCCAGAACTTGGCCGCGACGAGTTCATGCACCATTGCCGCGACCTGATCGGGCGGTAGTGGCGCGTAAACCTTCGACAGAATCTGAATGGCGTCGTCGGTATGCTCGTAGATGTACTGCACGCCTTCGCGCCGGCCGGCGAGCAGCGCCCGCAATTTGTCGGGGTGATTGCGCATCAGATCGCCGGTGGCGATGCCGATGGCGGGCGGCAAATGCGGCATGTCCTGCGGGCCGAGGATGACACGGTATTTGCTGGCGCCGTTCTTCAGGCGGAACAGCACGGTGGGGATCGCGGTGACATCGGCGGCGCCGGTTTCAACCGCCGTCACTGCGCCGGGCAGGCTGCCGAACACGACCCGCTGCATGTCCTCGGGCTTCAATCCGGCCTTCTCCTCGACCAGCACCGCGGTCATCTCGCCCAAGGATTTCGGTTCGCTGATGCTGAACTTCTTGCCCTTGAGATCCTTGATCGACTTGATCGGCGAATTCGGCATGACGACGATGTTGAGGTCGAGGAGCCGCGTGCCGATATTAACGATCCGCAGGTCCTGGCCCTGATCGATCGCGGCGAGCACCGGCGCGGGCGAGACGTCGCCGTAGCCGAGCGAGCTTGCCATTGCGGCGCGCACCGAGGCGCCGCCGCCGGCACCTGAGATAACGTCGGTGATGTCGATGCCGGCCTTCTTGAAGAAGCCCTTCGCGATCGCCACCGCGAACGGCGCGCCGGAGGGGTCGGCCTTGTACTGGGTGACGAGGACGTCTTCGGCCGATGCCCGGATCGGCACGGCCAAGCATAAGGCGATGACAAAGCCCAATAGTCTGCAGTGTAACATACCAACCTCCCCCTGGTTTCGATTTAAACTTTCGTGCGGCTCGTGAGATATTATCCCATAGGCCTTCGATGATAGAATCAACCATGATGCCGCGGAATGGCCTGGACCGTTGAGCAGCCGGGGATTGTATGACCCTCGAAATGCAGAGCGAGGTCGCGCCCACCACCAGTGCGGGGCAACGGCCCATCTGGCTAGCCTCCTATCCGTCGGGAGTCCCCGCGACCATCGATCCCGACGCCTATCCGTCGTTGTCGGCGATGCTGATCGGGGCCTGCCGCGAGCATGCCGCGCTTCCGGCCTTCGAGTGCTTGAGCGCGCAGATGACCTATGCCGAATGGGACCGCGGCAGCCGCGATTTCGCGGCGTTCCTGGTCGAGGAGGCGAGTTGCCGGCCGGGCGACCGCGTCGCCATCATGCTGCCGAACATGCTGGCTTATCCGGTCACGTTCCTCGGCGCCTTGCGCGCCGGCATGACCGTGGTCAACGTCAATCCGCTCTATACGCCGCGCGAATTGCACGAGCAGCTCGCCGATTCCGGTTCCGTCGTCATCGTCATCATGGAGAATTTCGCCCACAAGCTGCAGGAGATCATCGCCGCCACGAAGATCCGTCACGTTGTGGTGGCACGGCTCGGCGATTTCGTGCCCACGCTGAAGCGCTGGGCGTTCAATATCGCCAATTCCTATATCGCGCGCGCGGTGCCGGCCTGGCAGTTCGACAAGTTCACGATGTTGCAGGACGCCTGCGACCGGGCGCCGAGCGAGCGCTACCAGGATGCGCAAGTCCGCGCCGCCGACGTCGCTCTGCTGCAATATACCGGCGGCACGACGGGCGTCGCCAAGGGCGCCATGCTCACCCACCGCAATCTGATCGCGAACACGCTGCAGTGCTGCGCCTGGAGCGGAGCTGGCGTGCGGCCGGAGGCGGAGCGCGTGCTCACGCCGCTGCCGCTCTATCACATCTTCTCGCTGACGGCGAACCTGTTGAGCTTTGCGCTGCTCGGCGGCTTGAATTTTCTCATTCCCGACCCGCGCGATCTGCATCGTCTCATCCGCACCATGCGCCGCGCCAAAATCACCTGGATGTCGGGCGTCAACACACTTTTCAATGCGCTGGTCAACGAACCCGAATTCGCCGACTTGGATTTCAGCGCGCTGCGGGTCGCGGTCGGCGGCGGCGCCGCGGTGCAGAGCGAAGTGGCCCGGCGCTGGCGCGACATCACCGGCAGCGAAGTGGTCGAGGGCTACGGCCTCACCGAAGCCTCGCCGGTCGTCTGCATCAATCCGTTCTTTGCGCCGAGGCAGGGCACCGTCGGCCTGCCGGTGCCCTCGACCGAGGTCAGCATTCGCGACGACGCCGGCAAAGAACTTCCGGTCGGCGAGGCTGGCGAGGTGTGGGTGCGCGGTCCGCAGGTGATGCTCGGCTATTGGCTGCGGCCCGACGAGACCGCGCATGTGCTCACTCCCGACAGCTGGCTGAAAACCGGCGATATTGGCGCGTTCGACGCCGACGGGTTCCTGCGGCTCCTCGACCGCAAGAAGGACATGATCAACGTCTCCGGTTTCAAAGTCTTTCCCAACGAGGTCGAGGATATCGCCATGCTCGACCCCGGCGTGCTGGAGGCGGCCGTGATCGGCGTGCCCGATATGCGCACCGGGCAGGCGGTCAAGCTGTTCGTGGTCAAGCGTGATCCCGCGCTGACCAAGGCTGATCTCGCCAAATTTCTGCACGATCGGCTGGCCGGCTACAAACGCCCCACCATCATCGAATTTCGCGACGCATTGCCGAAGAGCAATATCGGCAAGATTTTGCGCAAAGAGCTGCATTGACGGCACGCCATTCCACGCGCCCTGCGGGCCTTCCTGCTCACATGCGCGCGTGCTAACCGTAACGTCGCAGAAAATACCGGGGAGGACACGGCGCCCATGCCGAAGTTGCAATTGTCGTTTGCCTGCGCGCTCTACGACCGGATGCAGGCGCTCTATACCGGCGAGGTGCAGCCGGACGGCATCGATCTCAATTTCATCGCCATCGATCAGCCGCGGCCGATCTTCGACCGCATGTCGGGAGGTGAGGAATTCGACGTTGCGGAATATTCCTCCTCCGAATTCGTCCAGCGCTTCGCCAACAAGGAATGCCCGTTCGTCGCCATCCCGGTGTTCCCGTCGATCGCCTTTCGGCTCGGCTTCATCGCGATCAACCGCAAGTCCGGCATCAAGTCGCCGAAGGACCTCGAAGGCAAACGCATCGGCGTGCCGCTTTACACGATGACGGCGGCCATCTTCATCAACGGCATGCTGCACCGCGAGTTCGGCGTCGATCTGTCAAAGGTCAAATGGGTGCAGAGCGCGATGAACACGGCCGGCTCGCACGGCCAGCCCACGGTGCTGCCGCTGTTGCGCAAAATCTCGATCGAGAACAACAAGACGAAGAAGACGCTGGGCCAGCTTCTCGCCGACGGCGAGATCGACGCCACGCTCGGCACGAGTTTGCCTTCCGAGATCCGCACCAATCCCGACATCGCGCGGCTGTTCCCCGATTATGTCGCCCGCGACATCGATCTCTACCGGCGCAAGAAGATCTATCCGATCATGCATCTGGTCGCGATCAAGAAGAGCGTCTACGAGCGCTATCCGTTCATCGCCACGAGCCTCTACGATGCCTTCGTCGAATCGAAGCAGATCGCGCTGGAGAAGCTCTTCAACCTGCGCGCGGTGCGCTACATGACGCCGTTTTTGATGCGCGAGATCGACGATATCTGGGAGGTGTTCAACGGCGATCCGTGGCCCTACGGCGTCGAGCCGAACCGGGCGACACTGGAGGCGCTGGTGCAATACCAGCAGGATCTGGGCTTGATCTCAGCTCCGGTGAAGGTCGACGACCTGTTCGTGCCGACCTATGGGTGAGCAACCACGCCAGCCCATGATACGCCGCCCGTCCCCGCGAAGGCGGGGACCCAGCACTGGATTCCCGCTTGCGCGGCAATGAGCGGGAAACATTGCGCCGTTGAAAAGGACCGTCCCATGAGCCAGCTCGAAGATATCCTGCGCGATCTCGTCGTCGCCAACCGCATCCTGTCCAACGAAGACGTGGTCGATGCCTACGGTCACATCAGCGTGCGGCACCCCGATAATCCGAAGCGCTTCTTCCTGTCGCGGTCGCGCGCGCCTGAGCTGGTCGAGCGTCACGATCTGATCGAGTTCGACCACGAAGGCGAACCGGTCAGCGACAAGCGCCCGCCCTATCTCGAGCGCTTCATTCATGCCGCGATCTTTGAAGCGCGGCCGGACGTGATAGCGGTGGTTCACGCTCACGCCGAAGACACGCTGCCGTTCGGGCTGATCAACAAGCCGCTCGAGCCGGTCATCCATTCCGGCAGCTTCATCGGCGGCAAGGTGCCGGTGTGGGACATCCGCAAGAAGTTCGGCGACACCGATCTGTTGGTGCGCAACATGGCGCAGGGCCGCGATCTCGCCAAATGCATCGGGAAGGGCAACGTCGCGCTGATGCGCGGCCATGGTTTTGCTTCCGCAGGCCGCTCGATCGTCGACGTCGTGCGGCTCTCGGTCTATCTGCCGCGCAATGCGCGCGTGCAGATGAACGCGCTGCGGATGGGCGGCAAGCCGAAGCCGTTGTCAAAGGGCGAAATTGCCTCGCGCGGCAAGGGCGAGAGCTACATGCCGAGTTCGGCGACGACCTGGCGGGCCTGGGAATATTGGGCCACCCGCGCCGGCTGCGGCGACATGATCGGCCATCAGCACGGCCACGCGCCGAAGAAATAGCTCCCCTGGCGGCGCGCCGGCCGGCTTTTCTTCGCTTGGCGGCCATCGCAGAGTTATGGTTGTAAAGAGTTGTTGCCGCCTAT
Source organism: uncultured Alphaproteobacteria bacterium (assembly GCA_963791925.1). Taxonomy (GTDB): domain Bacteria; phylum Pseudomonadota; class Alphaproteobacteria; order Rhizobiales; family Xanthobacteraceae; genus BOG-931. The sequence goes on from CAWBUA010000002.1 coordinate 903,607, forward strand.
TTCGGGTCCGGGCCGCGGGACGGTGCAATCCGATGGGCGTGCGGCCGGCCGCGCTCCGATGGGGCGTTCTCACTTAGCAACTTTTGCAACGGCGCTGCGTTATCCGCTGCGGCTTGTGGTGTTCAAGTCCACAAGTCCGCCAGATGACGAGCCCGGAGATGCCAATAATGTTCTCGAAGACAGCTTTGATCGCGCTGACGTTTCTTTTAAGCGCGACCTCGATCGGTTTGGCGCAATCGCAACGCAATTACGGCGCCAACACGCCCTCCAAGAACGATTGCTACGGCGGTCCCTATAGCGGCACCGTGGCGTCGAAATGCCCCGGCTACGAACGGCGCTGACGTTTCGCGTTTACTGAAGATGCGCCGAAGCGACGCTCCGCCGTCTGCCGCCCTTGAGTTTTCGGCTCACCGAAGGGAAGAGACGAAACTCTTGCGCGCCGCCGCGGCCTCCTAATGGACCGAAAGCTCGGTCACTTCGCCGCCACTGGCGCGGCCCTGCGCGTAGTATTGGCCGATATTGCGCATCAGCGCCGCATCCGACACCGAATAGATTACTGCGTCGGATTTTCCGGTATTGATGTGGCGCCGCCAGAGGAAATTGGGCACGACGAACAGGTCGTTATGGCCCCATTCGAAGCGCTTGCCGCCGACTTCGGTGACGCCTGAGCCCTCGATGCAGACATAATAGGTGCCGGCGGTCTCGCGCTTCCAATCGGTTTCTTCGCCGGGACGCAGCAGCTGCGCCGAGTAGTTCAGCGTCTTGAACACCGGCTCGCCGGTGACCGGATTGACGAAGTCGACCTTGATGCCCTCGTACGGATCGCCTTTCTCGTTGCGCAGCGCGTGCAGCATCTCCTTCACGTCTTCGCCCCGATAGTGGAACAGAGGCGCCGGCGCGTGGCCGACGCCGCGCTGATGGTCGACGAAGGTGGGTTTGATGCCGCCGTGGCTGTAAAGATGCCGCGAATAGCCTTCCTTGACCGTGACCGCTTGCACGTTGGTGTTGCCTTGGGCGCCGGGCATGTTGTGGTCGACCCAGGCGGCATCGAGGAATTCCATCAGCGGCCAGTCCAGCGTGTCGATCCAGACCACCGGCTCGCCGGAATCATTGCCATGGTCGTGCCAGGTGCCGTTCGGAGTGAGAATGAGGTCGCCGCGCTTCGCGGTGACGCGCTCGCCTTCGACGACGGTATAGCCGCCTTTGTCGGAGAGGATGGTGCGGCTCGCATTCGGCGAGTGCAGATGCACCGGGGCGACGTCGCCCGGATTGTAGATTGAGATGGCGCAGCGGATGGTGTTGGTGACTTGCAGACGGCCGTTGAGGCCGGGATTGAGAAGGAGAATGCTCTGGCGGTCGGCGAATTCGATCGGCGAGACGTCGGCCTTGCTGGCAATCTCGGATATCTGCTTGAGGTAGCCGTTATATTCGTTCCACTTCCACATAAAAGGAGCCGTCTTCATCTGGTTGACGGCGACGCGGCCGGTGGCGAGCTGGCCGGAGCCTTCGCCGCTCGTTTCGCTGAACCATGGCCGCTGCGCCGGCGCGTTGGCCTGCGTGCGCACCCAGATATTGTGTTTGCCGGCGTCGGTATTGATGGCCTCCATCAATTCGCGCGCCTTGTTGGAAAGCCCGCCCGGGGCGGGAGCCTTCATTGTTGCCGTTGCCATGACGTTTTCTCCTTAACGGGGCGGTCGCGACCCTGTTGCGGTGCCGCTTCGGGCCTATTGCGCCGGTTTTTAGCCGTTGTCGCAGGTATAGTGGCTCGGCTGGCCGTTTGCAAAGGCATCGGGCCGTCGTGCCGCGCAGGTCGGCCGGTCAAAAGGTGCACGGCTGATCGCCAAAGCCGGTCGGAGATTTTTCGGCACTGGCCATGTCACACGCCCACACCATGTCACACGGCGTGGGTCCATCTCGTCATGATCTCCGGAACCCCTACCAGACAGGAGATGGACATGACACCGCGATTGAACCCCTTTGCCGCCGCGCCGGGCGCCATGAAGGCATGGCTCGATTACGGCAACACGGTTCTCCAATGCGGCCTCGAACCCAGCCTGATGGAGCTGGTGAAAATCCGCGCGTCGCAGATCAACGGCTGCGCCCGGTGCCTGCACATGCACACGGCCGACGCCCGCAAGCACGGCGAAACCGAGGAGCGCCTGTATCTGCTCGATGCCTGGCGTGAATCGCCGCTTTACAGCGAGCGCGAACGGGCGGCGCTGGCCTGGACCGAAGCCTTGACGCTGTTGCCGCAGACGCACGCGCCCGACGACATATATGAAGCGCTGCAAGCGCAGTTCAGCGACGAGGAGCAGGTGACGCTGACGCTAGTGATCGTGGCGATTAACGGCTGGAACCGGGTCCAGGTCGGCTTTCGCGGAGGGCATCCCGTCGATCAGCGGCAGGCGGCGTAATGACAACGACATCGCCCCACGACGCGGCTGCGACCTTCGATCCGCTGCGGCCGAAGCTCATCCGCATCGCCTATCGGATGCTGGGCTCGGTCGCCGACGCCGAGGACGTGGTGCAGGAGGCGTTTCTGCGCTGGTTCGACGCCGACCGCGCTGCGATCCGCGAGCCGGAAGCTTATCTGCGTCGGGTCGTGACACGGCTCTGCCTCGATCAGTTGAAGTCGGCGCGGCGCCGGCGCGAGACCTATATCGGGCCATGGCTGCCGGAGCCGGTCGTCGAAGCCGATCAGGACGAGATCGACGATGTGACGCTGCCGCTGATGATGGCCCTGGAGCGGCTGTCGCCGCTGGAGCGAGCCGCGTTCCTGCTGCACGACGTGTTCGGCATCGGCTTCGATGAGATCGCCGCCACCATCGATCGCGATCCGGCGGCTTGCCGGCAGCTTGCCAGCCGGGCGCGCGACCATGTCCGCGCCGCGCGTCCTCGCTTTGCTCTGCCCAAGGAGCGCGGCTTGCAGATCGCCGCGGCGTTCTTCGCTGCGTCGCGCAACGGCGACATGGCGCAGCTGCGATCGCTGCTTGCCGATGACGTGACGGCCTACAGCGACGGCGGCGGTAAGGCACGCGCGGCGACGCGGCCGATTACGGGACTCGATCCGGTCCTGAAACTCCATGCCGGGTTGGCGTCGATCTTCGCCGCGCAGATGTCGCAACTCGTGCGCTACGGCTTCATCAACGGGCTGCCGGGCTTTATCACGACGGAGCAGGACGGCGTGCTGCAGACCACCGCGCTGCAGATCGAGGACAGCAAGGTCGTCGCAATCTATGTCACGCGCAATCCCGACAAGCTGCGCCATCTCGGCAGCGAAGCGGTCCACTGATCGGCGAAAATTTAGGCGCCGGTCCAAGCAACTCATGGGAGAGTCATCGATGCTGCATGTTTGCATCGCCATCGTTTATCACAGCGGCTACGGCCATACCGCGCGCCAGGCGGCGGCCATCGCGGACGGCGTCGAGCAGGTCCGTGGCGCCGAGTCGCTTCTTCTTTCCGTCCAGGAGGCGCGAACCCGCTGGAACGATCTCACCGCGGCTCACGCCATCGTTTTCGGCGCACCGACTTATGTGGGCAGCGTCTCGGCGGAATTCAAAGCGTTCCAGGAGGCGTCATCGCATCTCATAATGACGCAAGGGTTCCGCTGGAAGGACAAGATTGCCGCCGGCTTCACCAATTCCGGCTCTCGCTCCGGCGACAAACTTGCCACCTTGATCCAGATGGCTTTGTTTGCAGCTCAGCACGGCATGCATTAAGTCAATCTCGCTTTGCCGCCCGCGAACCACGCCTCGACTGGATCGGAGGCCGAGCTCAATCGCATGGGCTTCTGGTTGGGCGCCGCGGCGCAGTCGAATGTCGACCAGGGGCCGGACCTTGTGCCGCCGGAAGCCGACCTTGCAACCGCGCGTCACCTCGGCCGGCGTGTCGCCGAAGTGACGCTGCAATTCGTGCGCGGCCGGGTTGCGCAAGAGGCTCCGCTGGCGGCTTGACCGGGCGAAATCAGCTGCCGCCGAGAAAGTCGCGAATCGCCTTGGTGAATTCGGCCGGCCGGTCCATGTTGGAAATATGACCGGCGCCGGCAAGCGCGACGAAGCGCGAGCCGGGAAGCTTTTCGTTGAGCTTGCGCATCGGCGCGGTGGCGGCGTCTTTCTCGCCGCCGAGAAACAGCACCGGGCGCGTCACGGTGGCGATGGCGGAGGCGTAATCGTGGTCGGCCAGCGCCGCGGCGCAGCCGATGAAGCCATTGACCGGCGTGGCGCGGATCATGGCGCGGATCTTGTCGACGTGCGGCGGGTTCTGCGCCAGGATGTCCGGCGGCACCCAACGTGAAACTGTGGGCTCGACGAGCGCCTCGATGCCTTGCTTCTGCGCAACCGCGATGCGCTCTTCCCATTGCTGGCTCGACTGCGGCGTCGACTGGCACGGCGAATCGCAGACGATGATGCGGTCGAAACGGTCGGGATGGCGCTCGGCCAATCCGAGCGCGGTGGCGCCGCCCATCGACAGTCCGGCGAAATGCGCCTTCCTGATCGACAGCGCGTCGAGCAAACCGAGTGCGTCGGCAAGCAGCGTGTCGTAGGCATAGCGTCCGGCCGGCGCATCGCTCGCGCCGTGGCCGCGCTGGTCGTAGCGCAACACGCGATAGGAATCCTTCAGCGCCGTCGCCTGCTCGTCCCACATCGCCAGCGACGTCGCGAGCGAATTGGAGAAAACGAGACATGGCGCGTTGTCCGGACCGTCGATCCGATAATTAATGGTGATGCCGTTGGCTTGGATTTTCATGTCGGTTCGTTCCTGGCTTGTTTTTTATGATGGAAGGAAATCTTCAAGCAGCGCGGCCAGCGCCTGCGGCGCCTGCGTCGGCATGAAATGGCCGGCGTCGTCGAGCAATTCGTATCGCGCGCCGGGAATTTTTTTGGCCAGCTCCGCCGTGCCGGCATGCGGCCGGACCGTATCGTGGCGGCCGGCGATGACCATGGTGGGGCAGCGAATCTGCGGCAGCATGTGCAGCATGTTGGTGCGGGCGAGGCAACGGAAGGCGAGGCCGAAACCGACCGGGTCGTTGGCGAGATAGCGCCCGAGATAGGCTTCGTAGGCGGCGCGCTCGCCGAGATCGGCGGGATAGGACAGCGCCAGCGTCGTCGGCAGCGAGGCGCGCATCCCTTCGCGCATGGCAAACGCGGCGCGCTCGTCGAGCGCCGCCGCGCGGGCCGGGTCTACGCCGGGCGCGGGATTGCACAGAACCAGCGCACCGACTTGGTCGGGCTGCTTTTCCAGGAAGCGCAGCGCCTGGGTCGCCGCCGCGGCAACGGTGACGAAGTGATACGGCGGTTCGAGGCCGAGGCGCGTGGCGAGCGCCTCGAAATCATCGACCAGCGCGTCGTTGGTAAAGTCGTGTCGCACTTTTTCCGAGGCGCCGGCGCCGCGCTGGTCGTAGCGCAAGACGCGAAATCGCGCGGCAAGGCGCGGCGCGACGGCGTCCCAGGAATGCAGCGTGCCGCCAAGCTCGTGCATGAGCACGACGGCGCGCCCGGCCGCACCGGCAAGCGCGTAATGCAGGCTCACGCCATTGGCATCGACGAACGGCAAGGCCGGCTCCTTTCAGAATTCCCAGCCGATGAGACGGTCGAGCGAATAGGCGCCGCCGCCATGGACCAGGAAATAGAACGTCGCAACGAACCACATCAACGTATATTCGAGGCCGAGCTTGTTCCAGAAATAGCGGCCGACCCGCCAACGCTCGAAATTCGTCACGATCAGGAAGAGTACGAGCGGCACCGCGGCCGCGCGCGTGAACAGGCCGAGCGCCAGCAGCGGGCCGGCGATCAGCTCGGTCGCGGCGATCAGCGGCGCCCACAGCCAGCCCGGACGATAACCCCAGGTGTCGAGATCGGCCGCCAGCATGCGCACATTGCCCTGGCGCAGTCCGGTGCCGGGGAAGAAGCCGAAGGCCATGCGCAGCCCATGCGGCACCATCCACAGCCCGACGACCACACGCAGGAGCGCTTCGCTGATCGGCGCCAGCGTGCGGTAGACGGTCTCCAGTTGCGGAAACACCAGGTGCGCTTCGTTCATAACTTGGGATTGACTTGGATTTGCCGAGAGATGTTTCCGCACTGCGGCGTTCGTTCAATGCGCCATCAGCACCGGGAGCTTGGCGTTGGCGAGGATGTGCCGCGTGGTGCCGCCGAAGATCATCTGGCGCAGGCGGCTTTGCGTATAGGCGCCCTTGACGATGAGGTCGCAGCCGATCTCGTCGGCCTTGGCGAGGATGACTTCGCCGGCGCTGCGCTTGCCGGCGGGCTTCAACGTGATGGCGTCGGCGGCGATGCCGTTCATCTTCAGCGAGCGCGCCATCTGCTCGCCGCTCGGTCCGGCTACCGTCGCGCCCTCGACGGTCAAAATGGTGATGCGGTCGGCCCGGCGAAGGAGCGGCATGGCGTCGGCCATGGTGCGGGCCTGCTCGGTGCTTTGGTTCCAGGCGACCAGGATATTGGTGGCGAGCGAGCGCGGCGAATTAGGCGGCGCAATAAGAACCGGACGGCCGCTCTCGAACAAGGCGGATTCCAGCGTGATCATCGACGGGCTTTGCCATTCGTCGCCCGGACGTGCCAGCACGATCATGTCGAAGACGCGGCCGTAGCTGCCGACGAAATCGTGGCCGCTGGGCGCATCGTTAAGCCACGCCCATGACAGGCTCGCTTCGCCCTCGCCGGTGCGGGGAGCAACCTGGTGGCTCTCCATGAAGGAGCGGAACAGCATTTCCGCCTGCCGCACCATCTCGGCGTCGTTTTCCTTCACCGCGACCATGGTCAGCCCGCTGTCAGGGTCCATGGCGACGAGATCGGCGACGGCCGGGCGGAGCGGGAAGCCCTCGATGCAGCTGTCGAATTTCTGCGCCAAGAGCAGCGCGGTGTCCAAGGCCGATACCATGGTGGATCCGTGCTCGGTCGGTACGAGAATGGTTTTCATGTGTGCGCCCCAGATGCCGGCACAGCCGCCGAAGTTTCGCCGTGGAAGGCGCCCCTGACCGGGGTCTTGAGCTTGCGGTCATACTGCCGCGCCATCCCGCGCCGGACAAGCGCCGGATGTGCGGCCTATCGCTCAATGTGCACCGTCTCCGCCCTGGAAATCGGCGAGCACAAGGGCAAGGGCGGTCGACGGCACATAGACCGAGCCGGTGAAAGGCCGGTCGATCGCGATGACGATCAAGAGTTCGGAAAAAATAACGAACGCAAGGAGCCCCGTCATTATCACCTGGGCCCGCAGGTTCTCGGTGCCGAAGAAGAAAGTGAAAACGATCGTCACCGCGGCGCCGACAAAGAGGAAAAGCCAGATAACGCCGGGCACTATTCCCTCGGCGGCGATCAGCCGCGCGCGGCGTGCCTGGGTCAGGAGATCGAGCTGGTGGAGGAGCTCGGACATCACCGGATTGCCGGCCCGCTGCGCGACGTCGGATGCCAACACCATGGCGTAGACTGCATCGAGTGCGTGCCGCGCCCGCTGCGACCCGGTCTCGCCGCGCGCCATGGCCGGCCAATCATCGGCAATCGCCGATTTGAGATAATTGCTGACCGCGCTCCGGATGTCGACGCCGGCCTTTTCTTCGAGGCCGCCCGACAATCGATAGACCGTCGATGCGGCCCCGGCCTCCTGTACGACGCCGGCCTCGGCATCGCTGAATTTTTGCCAGACGATGATGATGAGGAAGGCGAGCAAGACCGCGTAAAGTACGCCGACCGTGGCAAATTTAAAGCCGGCGATCTCGTTATTTGCCGTCAGCCGCTCCAAGGTCACGAAACGGCGCACCAGGCTTGGCCCGAGCATCGACAGGGTGGTGCCCAGTCCGACGACGAGCGCACCCGAAAGCCAGAGCGAATGGCTGGTTAGATAGAAGATCATCCTTGCCTCGTCCGGCCGTGGCAATTCGGCGATTACACCGCGCATAGTGCGGTGACGGCTGTCGCCCGACAAGCGAAGGCTTGCGGATAACCCGCGGGATAGGCGCTGCCCCTTCGACGCCGGATTATGCCATTTGGTAGAGTATTGCCGATTCGCGCCACGATTCGTCGCGGATCGCGGGGGCGGGGCGAACGCCATGCGAAACTACGGCATTCGGCAGGTTCAGACTTCCGCCCGTATTCTTTTGATCTGCCCGGAATGCGGTCAGGAAAACTCGGAATCTGCGGATACGCTGCGCCGCATGAGCACGTTTTACTGTACCGGCGAGGACTGCGATTATATTTTCGACCTGGTGCCGGGCCGGTGCACTGACGTCGGCAAGACATTCGTCGATGCCTGCAAGCGCTTCTACGCTTCGTTCTATACGGCGCGCGGTCAGCGGGTGCGCTGATCAATTCACGGCTTGCGCGACGGCATGCACCAGCGCGACCGGATCGGTGAAAGCGGCGACCCCGTGCGCCCGCAATTTCGCGATGGCCTCGTCGACGCTCATTTGGCGCGTCGCGGCGTGGCCGGCGGCAAAGCCGACGAACAGCGGCTTCGGCAGCGGCTGCTCCGTGATCCAGGCGATGAGCGCGTCGATGCGCTCGGCAAGCGAGCGCGAGGCGATCACGGTCTGGAACACAATCGCCTTGATGTTTTTCCGCGCCGCCAGCGCGCGGGCGATCTGCAACCTCCCGGTCATGGTCTCGTCGGGGGCGCCGCGCAGATTGTCCATGAAGCTTGCCGCGGAGAGCCCATGGTCGGCGAGAAGATCCATCATCATCATGGCAAGTCCCGCGCCCGAGGTGACGAGGACAACGTCGCCGTCGGTTTCAACGAGCTGGAAACCGATGTCGCGGGCGGAACGCTCCAGCGCGGTCAGTGCGCGTTCGGCGAGCCGGCGGCTGACCGGAAACTCGACGGCGTCGTGGCGGAAATCGGCGGCCTCGTCGCGGATGATTTTCGCATCGCAGGCGATGAGATTGCCGTCCTCGCTCAGCGCCAGCGGATTGATCTCAAGGAGCTCCAGATCCTCCTGGCGTGCGATCTCAGGCAGCCGCGCGGCGTAGCGCGCCAGCCGGGCCGCGAGTTCGCGCGGAAACAGCTTGACCAGGCCTGAGAAAATCATCTCGGGCGTCGTGTCCTGCGCAATGGCAATGCGGGCGAGCTTCGCCGACTGCTCGACATTCTCGCCGCCCTGTGGCGCGATCAGAAGCTCGAGGTTTTGCAGCGTGCCGTTGACGCGGAGCGCGATAAAAATCTCGCGCGCGATCGCCACCGCCTGTTCCAGAAGAAGCGGGGTGTCGGCGTCGTCGAGCGTGGCGAGGATCAGCCGGCGCGCCTCGCGGAAATCGGCAGCCTTGGCGAAACGGCGGACCAGGCCGCTTTTGCCGCGACCGCCCTCGAGTACCTGCGCCTTCAACAGGAAGCCGGGCCACGCGGCGGTATCCTCGGGGGGATTTTCACCGGGTCCAAGAAGCACGCTTTTCGGCACGGCAATGCCATGGCGGCGCAGCAAGGCTTTCCCGTCGACCTCCGCCAGTCGCATAATGTGGCTTCCTTCCGCGCCACTCGGCGCTCTTTCCCGGAGACTACCGCATGTCGAGGCCGTTGCGCCTGCCGTTCCTCGATGCCGAGCCATGGCGCGTGGCGGTGGTCAGCCCGACCGGGCGCTACGCACGCAACCAGGTCGCCGGCATGCTGGCCGCCGGCACGCCGCTCGTCGGCGGCATCGCGCTCGGCCGCGGCGGCACCGATATGCACGGCCTGCCGCTCTACGACTGCATCGGTGAAATGCCGCAACAGCCGAATATCGCGGTGATCTACACGCCGGCCGAAGGCGTGCGCGCGGCGATTGCCGAATGCGCCCGCGCGCAGGTTTCGACCATCGTGACGGCCGCCGAATATGTGCCGGTGCACGATGCGCTCGCCGCGGCCGCGCTGGCCCGGCAAGCCGGGAGCTGGCTGGTTGGGCCCAACACACTCGGCCTATTCGTGCCGGGGCGGGGACTGCTCGGCTCCATCGCACCGAGCTTTTGCAGCGAGGGGCGGCTCGCCGTCATCGTGCGCAGCGGTACCGTGGCGCTCGCTTTGGCCCGGCAATTGACGCTCGCCGGCATCGGTCAGCGTCTTGTCGCCCATATCGGCGGCGACAGCGTGATCGGACGCAATCCGCATGAATATCTCCACGCGCTGGCCGCGGACGAGGCGACCGCGGCGGTGCTCTATTGCGGCGAGATCGGCGGCGACAAGGAATATGCGCTCGCCGAAGCCGCGCGCGGATTTGGCAAGCCCGTCATCGCCATGGTCCTCGGCCGCCATGCGCCGGCGCAGAAGCAGATGGGCCATGCCGGAGCGCTGATCGGCAGCGCCCGCGAAACGGCGCAAGCCAAGCTCGACGCGCTCGCCGACGCCGGCTGCCGCATCGCCAAGGGACCGGAAGACGCCGTCGCGATATTGTCAGAGCTGCACTTATAGGCCGAAGCCATGAAGCTGCATTGGTCGCCGCGCTCGCCATTCGTCCGCAAGGTCATGATCGTCGCCCATGAGCGCGGCCTCGCCGGCCGCATAAATTGCGTGCGCACCGTCGCGGCGATGACCGCGCCGCATGCCGAACTCATGAAGGACAATCCGCTGTCGAAAATTCCGACGCTCGTTCTCGACGACGGCACCGTGCTCTACAACTCCCCCGTGATCTGCGAATATCTCGACGCGCTCGACAGCGGGCCGAAGCTGTTTCCGCGCGAGCCGAAGGCGCGCATGACGGCGCTGCGCCGCCAGGCGCTCGGCGACGGCTTTTTGGACATGATGGTGGCGCTGCGCAACGAACGCGAGCGTGCGCAGCCGTCGGCCATTCACATGGCGAGCACGGCGGTGCGCAAGGCCGCGGTGCTGGAATGCCTGGACCGCGAGGCGGAATCGCTCACCACGACGCCCTTCGGCATCGGCCATATCGCCATCGGCTGCGCGCTGTCCTATCTCGACTTCCGCTTCGCCGACGACAACTGGCGAAAAGATCATCTCCGCCTCGCCAATTGGCACGCCGCATTTGCGGCGCGTCCGTCAGTGCGCGCGACGGAACCGGTCGACAATTCCTAGTCCGTAGGCGGGCATCGCGCGTCCGCAATCTTGCCCACGCATACCGGCATTGCCGGCGCGATCCCACCCTACATCGTCGGGTCGAGCACGATCTTGCCTTGGCCCTCATGCGCTTCGACCAGGCGGTGCGCCTCGGCGGCTTGCTTAAGCGGCAGCACGCGCTCGATCTGCGGGATGACTTTGCCCTGCGCCGCGGCGGCAAGACAGTGCGGCAGATCGGCCGGCGTGTAGCCGGGCATGCCCTTGATGGTGATGCGCTTGTGATAGAGGTGCGAGAAGTCGATCGCGACATTCGGTCCGGCATGGGCGCCGGCGGTGACCAGCCGGCCGTTCATGCCGATGCCGCGGAAGGCGAGCGGCAGCACGGCGGGATTGGCGATATTGTCGTAGAGCACGTCGACGCCCTTGCCGTCGGTGATCTTCAGCACCTCGTCGCAGATATTATGGGTCGCGTAGTTGATGCCGTGATCGGCGCCGAGCTTCTTGCCGAGCGTGACGCGGGCATCGGAGCCCGCCGCCGCGATCACGCGCGCGCCGATCACGTTCTTGGCGATCTGGATGCCGATGGTGCCGAGATTGCCGCCGGCGCCCATGATCAGCACGGTCTCGTCGAATTTGAGGTCGGCGACGTGGACGAGAAGATTCCACGCCGTCGGCACGTGGCGCAGCACCACCGCGGCGCGATGAAAGTCGAGCTTTTCGGGCAGCGCAACCGCAGCGCAGGCCGGCACCACGACCTTTTCGGCAAAGCCGCCCGGCCGCTTGATGCCCATCATGCCGCGCGGCCCGTCATAGCCGCTGCCGTCCTCGGCGCAGAGATCGAGCGGCATGAAGCCCGCGGCGGCGACATGATCGCCGACGTGCCAGCGGCCGACCTGCGGCCCGACCGCGTCGACGATACCGGCGCAATCGACGCCGGGAATGAGCGGAAGCGCGGCGCCGCGCGCACTCTCCTTGCCGGCGCGTAGGCTGACATCGAGCACGCGGTTGACGGTCGCCGCATGCACTTTGATACGGATTTCGCCGGCACGCGGCACGGGGTCGGGGACTTCCTCGTAGCGCAAAACCTCGGGCGGACCGAATTCGTGAATGACAATGGCTTTCATTCTCTCAATCTTTTCGGCGTTCATCGCGTGGTGGGAAAGTCTGGATAACAGAGGAATTGCGCGGCGTCAGCCGCTACGATGGTCCTTTAAGGGGCACTGCTCATGGAATTGGAAGATAAATTCGCCATCGCCGAAGTAATCCAGGCCTGGGGCGTCTATCGCGACCAGAGCAAGTGGCAGGAGCTGCGTTCAACCTTCACGCCCGACGGCCATATTTCCGTCTCCTGGTTTCGCGGCCCGTTCGAACAATTCGTCGAGCATTGCAAGGCGAATGCCGCAACCGGCAATACCTGGTCGCGGCACCATCTGTTCGCGCCGACCGTCAAGCTCGACAAGGATCGTGCGGTGGCGGAGACGCCGGTCATCATCCGCGTCCGGCAGGATTTCAAGGGCGTGCCGGTCGATCTGACCTCATGCTCGCGCTTCCTCGATCGCCTGGAGCGCCATGCCGGCGGCTGGCTGATCGCCGAGCGCGCCGCGATCTACGAGCGCGACCGGCTCGATCCGGTCGAGCCGTCGCCGGACTACGAGAAACTGTTCCTGGCCGGCGGCGCCGCGCGCTTTCCCGAGCAATACCGCTACATGGCCTTTCGCCTCGCGCACGCGCCTGGCCGCAAGCTTGCATCCGTGGTCTATCGCGACGGCGGCGCCGAGACCGCCGACCTTTACGCGCGCTTTTCTTCCTGGCTCGCCGGCGGCGCGGCTTGACGCGGAGGCCGCTGCCGGGCTAGCCGCGAGGCATTGGAGCCCCTCATGGCGGTCTATACCGACGTCGCGGCGGAGGATCTCGCCAGCTTCCTTGCCGGTTACGATATCGGCGAGCTCTTGTCCTACAAGGGCATCGCCGAGGGCGTCGAAAATTCGAATTTCCTCGTTCATACCGCCAGCGGCAATTACATCCTCACGCTCTACGAACGGCGCGTCGCCGAGCGCGATTTGCCGTTCTTTCTCGGCCTGATGGAACATCTGGCGAGCCGCGGCATCACCTGTCCGCAGCCGGTCAAGAACCGCGACGGCAAGGTGCTCGGCAGGCTGGCCGGCAAGCCCGCCGCCATCGTCACCTTCCTCGACGGCTTGTGGATCCGCCGGCCGAGCGCGGCGCATTGCGCGGCGCTCGGCGAGGCGCTGGCGCGGCTGCACCTCGCCGGCGCCGATTTTGCGATGCGCCGCGACAACGCGCTCTCGGTCGCCGGCTGGCGGGCGCTCTATGAAGGCTGCCGCGAGCGCGCGCATAAGGTCGAGCGCAATATCGAGTCGCTGGTCGCGACTGAGCTCGACGCGCTGGAACGCGACTGGCCGAGCGGGTTGCCGCAGGGCGTCATCCACGCCGACCTGTTCCCCGACAACGTCTTTTTCCTCGGCGACAAATTGTCCGGACTGATCGACTTCTATTTCGCCTGCACCGATACGCTGATGTACGACGTCGCTATCTGCTTGAACGCCTGGTGCTTCGAGACCGATCATTCCTACAATGTCACCAAGGGCCGCGCGCTCCTTGCCAATTACGCCAAGACGCGGCCGCCGTCGGCGGCGGAATGGGACAAGCTGCCGCTCTTGTCCCGCGGCGCCGCGGTGCGCTTTCTGCTGACGCGGCTGGTCGATTGGCTCGACGTGCCGGCCGGTGCGCTGGTGCGGCCGAAGGATCCGCGTGAATATGCGCGCAAGCTCCGCTTCCACCAGAAGGTCAGAAGCGTGCGCGATTACGGAGTGAGTGCGCCGTGAATGCCGCGCCGCCGCCAAAACTGCCACATGTGGTCATTCACACCGACGGCGCCTGCTCCGGCAATCCGGGGCCCGGCGGCTGGGGTGCGATCCTTACTTTCGGCGATCAGGAGAAAGAACTCAAAGGCGGTGAGGGCAATACCACCAACAACCGCATGGAATTGATGGCGGCGATTTCGGCGTTCGAAGCGCTCAAGCGGCCGTGCCGGGTCGATCTGCACACCGACAGTCAATATCTGCGCAACGGCATCATGTCCTGGATCGCGAATTGGAAGAAAAACGGCTGGCGCACCGCCGACAAGAAGCCGGTCAAGAATGTCGACTTATGGAAACGCCTCGATGCCGCGCTCGGCGAGCATCAGATCCGCTGGCACTGGGTGAAGGGCCATTCCGGCCACGATATGAACGAGCGCGCCGACGAACTCGCCCGCGAGGCGATTGCCGAAATCCGCGCGCGAGGATTGTAGGGGCGGGTTTGAAACCCGCCCCTACGGCAATGACTTACAATGACTTCATCAGATTGTCGGCGCCGGAAGCCTCGGCCTTGCCCGGCGCATCTTCGACGTTGAGCGTCTTCACCACGCCGTCGTCGACGACCATGGCGTAGCGCTGCGAGCGCACGCCAAGCCCGCGCGCGGTCAGGTCCGCGGTCAGGCCCATGGCCTTGGCCCAGTCGCCGCTGCCGTCGGCCAGAAATTCGATGGCATCGCCGCCGGAGGCTTTCTTCCAGGCGTCCATCACGAATACGTCGTTGACGCCGGTGACCGCGATGGTATCGACGCCCTTGGCCTTGATCCCGGCGGCGTTCTTCACGAAGCCCGGCAGGTGGTTCTTGTGGCAGGTCGGAGTAAAGGCGCCGGGCACCGCGAACAGCACCACCTTCTTGCCCTTGAACAAATCGTCCGACGTGATCGGTTTCGGCCCCTCGGCCGTCATCACCGTAAAAGTGCCGCTCGGCACGCGGTCGCCAACCTTAATCGCCATGATCGCTTTCCTCTCGTCTTCGCAATGAAAACTCTTAACCGTCGCGGGATGTCACGTAAGCGGCGGCGCCATAAACTAACGTGCCGTGCGAATTAGTCGAGATGGGCCGGTACCTCGATGGCGTCGTCCGGCGAAACCGCGGTGAAAGTCAACGTCGCGCCGATGGCATGGGCGCCCGCTGGCAGCCCATCGAGATCGAAGGTGAATTGACGCGTCTCGCCGCTGCCGTCGCCCTCCGGTTCCGGCTGCGGCAGCGACCAATCGGGTGTCGGCCCCTCGACCAACAGATCGACCGGCGCATCGGGAGGCGCGGCAACATCGACGACGACGTGATCGTATGCCGCGCCCGCAATGCGGTGAACCGCCAGGATGGCAAGCCCCTTGCTCGGCCCGCTATTCGGACCGAGCGGCACGCGCCGCGGCACCCGGCTTTCAGCCTTCTCGACGGCCGCGTCCTCGGCGCCGTTACCGTTGAGCGCGAGCTGCAGCTTGGCCTCGGCGGGGATGCAAAGACTGCCGCAAATTGCATAGCCAAACTTGAGATGCAGCGCCGCCGGTGTGTTCTCGTCCTTGGCCGCGACCTCGACCGGCAGGATGACATGGTCGAGATAACCGATCGAAGTGCCGCCGGCGCCGTCGGGAAACCGCTGCGGCGCCGGCCACTGCACGGTGGCGGATTTCACGTTGTCGGAGCCGGAAAAATCGAAGCTCGGCGGCACGCCGCTGTCGCCGGGATCGCGCCAATAAGTATGCCAGCCCGGATCGAGCTTGATCTCGATGCCGGCGAGCAGGATCGGCGTTTTGGAAGTCTTGCTGGTCGCGCCGGCGATCAGCCGCACGGCGCTATGCGGCTGCGTATCCCAGCCGGAGCCGTCCTGCGCCGGTACCGCGGCGGACGCGACCGCAAGCCCGGTTGCAACAACCGCCGCAATCGTTAACCGAACAGCTGTCATCATCATCATGTCCCTGCTGTCTAGGGCGAACCGAAGAGCAGCGCCACTGACATGATCGTGACCGAAAGCTGCCGTGGCCGAGACCTATCAAAGGAATTGCGGTCGGGAATCCCGAGCAGACAGCAAATTGACGATGTGCCACCGGACGGCCGCAATTGCGGCCGGGATTGATCCGCCATAGCGAATATTGTGAACTTTTCACCCGTTCATTCGTTTGCAAATCCGGATCGTTGGGCTAACCTTTCCACATGAAATTGCCGCGCGGCACATCCGGAAAATCAGGGCGTCGAGGCTATCTCGACGGCCAAATGCTGATCGCCATGCCGGCGATGGGCGACGAGCGCTTTTCCCGCTCGCTGATTTATATTTGCGCGCATTCGTCCGAAGGCGCCATGGGCATCATCGTCAACCATCCGGCGCCGAACATCAACTTTTCCGACCTGTTGGTGAAGCTCAACGTCATCCCGGCCGCCGACGTGATCCAGCTGCCGACGCGTGCCGGCGTGGTCAAGGTGATGCGCGGCGGGCCGGTCGAAACCGAGCGCGGCTTTGTGCTGCACAGCGACGACTTTTCCATCGAGAACTCGACGCTGCCGATCGACGAGGGCATCTGCCTCACCGCCACCATCGATATCCTCAAGGCCATCGCGCGCGGCGAGGGTCCCGACAGCGCCATCCTGGCGCTCGGCTATGCCGGCTGGGCGCCCGGCCAGCTCGAGACCGAGATTCAAGGCAATGGCTGGCTGCATTGCACGGCCGATCCCGAGCTGATCTTCGGCGCCAATATCGGCGGCAAATACGAACAGGCGCTGAAGAAAATAGGCATCGATCTCGGCATGCTGTCGAGCGAGGCTGGACACGCCTAGCAAGATCGGAGATTGGCAAACAGGGACCGGTCATCGGGGATCATGAAATCTTTGTTCTGGTGCCTGCATACCGTCTCATGACCGTTGCCTGATCTCCGGCACCTGCGCCTCCCGATGAGCGCGTTCCCCTCAAGGGTCCTGTAATTTTTGGCGGTCGCCAATCAACGCCGAAAATGATGCAACCAAAAATTGACACAAATCATAAGTACACGACTTAATTATTGCAGGTGTTTGGACGCCGATATGTCGTGCGTCAAGGCAAACTCGGCATAGCTGGCGTCCGTACAAAGGGGGAGACGCCAATGACGTGGTTTAAGGATCTAAGCACACCATACCATCAACAGGACACCGACTATTATTGCGGCGCCGCGGTCGCGCAAATGATTTTCGATTCCATCGGATCGGGCCTCATCGACCAGAACACGCTGTATAACTCGAACCACGCCCACTCGGCCTCGGGCTGGTACACTTCGCCCGCCGGATTGAATTACACGCTCAACGCGTTGATGCCGGCGCCGCCGAAGTTCAACAGCTTTTTCATCGTCGAGACGGCGAATACCGAACTGGAAGGTTCGGAGAACATCGTGCGTACTTTGGCCTATTATGGCGTCGCGACGGGCACGCTGGTATACGCGTGCGGACATTGGGTCGCCGTGCGTGGCGTTAAGACGAGTGCGAATCCGGTAGAAGGCAGTGAATTGTATTCGATCGACGGCTTCTATATCAATAACCCCTGGCCGCCGACGCCGAGCTTCTACAATTCGTCTCTGGCGCCTCCGCCCCCGCATGCGGATCCCGATAAGTGCGGAACCGGAGGCGATCGTGGAAGCGCCAATGAGTACGTGTCGTATTCTGAATGGCAGAGCAGCTACTTTACCGCGTGCAACGCTCAGTTCATCAGTGTATGCGACCCGCGCCGGCCACCGATGCGCCCGCTTAAGTTTATCGGACAAACGCGCTTGACGGATGGGACGAAACTGATCGCGCCCGACGAGGCGCTGAATTTGGCGGCGCGCGGTCTCGAAGCTCACCTGCGCTCGCGCCAAGAGTGCCCTTTGACACCCGCGCTGAAGGGCGCTCGTCCGGTGACCGCGCATCTCGTCCAGCGCCTCGATCGACAAGACGAGTTCTACTACTTGGTGACCTTGCATCAGGAAGGTAAGCCAACCGCCATTGTCCGCGGACACGGCCTGAACGGAACGTTCCAAGGCGCCCTCTCGCTGACGGGTGCGGACCGACCGCCGATCATCGAGCGTGAAGCGGCATTAGCCGCGGCCCGAACGGCGGTGATCGATCGCGGCGATGGATCCGGACGCATTCAGTTGCGCGACGGCGCGTTCGCCGTTTATCCGACCCTGGTATGGCGGCCCTGCCAAGAATCGCGCTCGCCCTATTATCCCTTCTACCAGATCGCGGTTGGCGGCATGACGATCTACGTCGGCTATGACGGCCGCGTCTATCCAACTTTGCATGATTTGGGACGCGGTTGATCGTTGCTGTTCGGAGATCGGGAAATCGGGATCGGCAATCAGGAGCCGAAGACCTTGGTCCTGATCCCGGTTTGCTGACGCCTCACCCCCGCCTCCGGCTCGAGCAGCGCGCGCGCCCGCTCGGCGCTCATCGGCTCGCCGAACACAAAGCCTTGCGCGAACTCGCAGCCGAGCTGCGACAATTCGACGGCATCGGAATCGGTTTCGGCGCCTTCGGCCACCACGTCCATGCCGAGATCGTGCGCCAGCGTGATGATGGAACGCAAGATGACCGGGCGCGTGCCTTTGGCGGTGGTGCGTACAAAGGACTGATCGATCTTGATGGTGTCGAACGGGAAGCGCTGCAGATAGGACAGCGAGGAATAGCCGGTGCCGAAATCGTCGAGCGCGAGACCCGCGCCGAGTTCGCGAATCCGCTGCAGCATCTGCGCGGCATGCTCCGGATTTTCCATCACCACCGACTCGGTCAATTCGAGCTTGAGCGATCCCCGCGCCAGCGGCGCGCGCGCCAGCACGGTGCGCAGATCCTGAATGAGGTCGTGACGCAGCAATTGCCGTGACGACACGTTGACGCTGGCGAAGACCGGCTCGCGCTGACGCAGCGTCCGCTGCCAGGTCGAAAGCTGCCGCGCCGTGCGATCGAGCACGAACAGGCCAAGCTCGACGATCAATCCGGTCTCCTCGGCGATGCTGATGAACTCCGCCGGCGACAGCCGGCCGAGCTTCGGGTGATTCCAACGCGCCAGCGCCTCGAAGCCGGCGATCGAGCGGTCTTCCAGCCGCACGATCGGCTGATAAAGGATGGCGATTTCGTCGCGCTCGAGCGCGCGGCGCAGATCGGATTCGATCGACAGCCGGTCGGATTTGCGCGCGCGCATCGCCGTCTTGAACACGTCGATGCGATCGCCGCCGCCGCGCTTGGCGTGATACATGGCGAGCTCGGCGTCCTTGAGCACCTCCTCGGCGCGCTGCGCTTCGCCGTCGGCAAGCGCCAATCCGATCGCGGCGGTGAGGAAGATTTCGCGGTCGCGGAACGTGATCGGCGCGCGCAGCGTCTTGCGAATGGTCTCGGCCAGCGCGGTGATGCGCGCCGCTTCGCGCTCGGACAATACGATCAGCCCGAACTGATCGCCGGAGAGCCGCGCCAGCGTGTCCTGCGGCTTGATCAGCCGGCCGAGGCGGCGCGCCAGCGTGAGCAGGATCGAATCGCCCACCGCCATGCCGACCGAGTCGTTGACCTGCTTGAAGCGGTCGAGATCGATCACCATGACGGTCGGCCGGATCGCCGCGTCGGTCTTGGCGAGGCCGAGCACGGCTTGCAGCCGGTCCAGAAACAATTCGCGGTTGGGCAGCCCGGTGAGATTATCGTGCACGGCATCGTGCAGCAGGCGCTCCTCGGAGGTCTTGAACTCGGTGACGTCGGTGAGCGTGCCGACCAGGCGGACCACTTCGCCGTCGGAACCGACCACCGGCCGCGCCCGCAGCGCGAACCACAGATAATGCCCGTCGGCGGTGCGCATGCGGAAATCCTGCGCCACCCGGCCGCGCCGCTGTTCCAGCACGCTGTCGAGGGTGGCGCGGAACCGGTCGCGGTCGAGCTGATGCAGCACGTCGAGCCATTTGGCGGCGGGGCCGTCGAGCGAACCATGCTTGAGCCCGAGCGCGGTTTCGGTCTCCGGACTGGTAAAGACCTTGTCCGAGGACACGTCCCAATCCCAGATCATGTCGCCGGCGCCGGTCAGCGCCAGCGCGCGCCGCTCGACGTCGGAAACAATGCCGCTGGTCGCGCCGCCGGCAAAGGCGTGCTGCATCACCGTAAAGCCGATCAGCATGACGATGAGGACGAGGCCGCCGAGCAGGGCCGGTCCGACGATATCGTTGGTGATGAATCCGAGGACGGTAAATGCGGCGCCGATCACCCAGACCACCAATAGCAGCCAGGTCGGGATCAGCATCACCGCGCGGTCGTAATCGTGGGTCGCGAGATAAATGACCAGGGCAAAGCCGAGAATGGCGACCAGGAACAGCGAGATGCGCGCGATGCCCGAGGCGACCGGCGGCGAAAACAGCGCCACCGCGACCAGCGCGCCGAGGAAGGCAAGCCAGCCGACGGTGATGTGGGCATAACGCACATGCCAACGGTTGAGGTTGAGATAGGCGAACAGAAACACCAAAAGCGTTGCGGCAAGGATAGCCTCGCCCGAGGCGCGCCAGATCCGCTCGGCGCTCGACGACATGTCGAAGACTTTGGGCCAAAACCCGAAATCGATGCCGATATAGATCAGCACCGCCCAGCCCAGCGCCGCCGCGGCCGGAAACATGACGCTGCCTTTGACCACGAACAGGATGGTCAGGAACAAGGCCAACAGGCCGGCAATGCCGATGACGATGCCTTGGTAGAGGGTGAGCGAATTGAGCTTGTCCTTATAGGCGTCCGGCTCCCACAAATAGAGCTGCGGCAGATTGGGGGTGCGCAATTCGGCGACGAAGGTGATCACGGTGCCCGGATCGAGCGTGACCCGGTAGATGTCGGCGTCGGCGCTGTCTTGCCGCTCCGGCGGATCACCCGACGACGGCGTGATGTAGACGATGCGCGATTGGCCGAGGTCGGGCCAGAACAGGCCGGAACCGACCATCCGGTAATGCGGCGCCACGATCAGCCGGTCGATCTGCTCGTCGCCGTTATTGGCCAGCGCGAAGACCGCCCAGTTCCGTCCGGACTGGCGCGCGCGCACCTCGATGCGACGGATGATGCCGTCGTCGCCGGGCGCGGTGGATACTTGGATGCGGTCGCCATCGGTGTGGACGAACTGGACTGCGTCGGTCAGGTCGATGGCGGCGGCGTCGGTACGGACATTGACGGCCTCGACGGCGTGCGCCGCCGAACCGCCGATGAGCGCTACGAAGATGAGCGCCAGAAGCGCGTTGCGCATCCCGCGAAGCGCCACGCAGCACATGTCGGCGCTCAAATTGGCGGCGCGCAAAAATATCAAGAAACCCCTCCGAGGCCGGCAGCTGGCGCGGTTAGCGCCATCCTTGTCGATCCCGGAAGGGAGTACCTACCGGGCTTTGCGCCGAATTCGCGACGGTATGACTTCCTTGCGCCCCGATCCAGCCACGGCCGCGCGCGCCCTGGGCTATTCTTAGTAGCCCGTGCGGGGTTGCAGGGCAAGGACGTTTCCCGTTTACTTTCAAAGGGTCAGGCCAAACTTACCGGTCGGCTGTCAGGCTGCGGGGGACATCCACCGCCCGCTTTTGCGGCGAATGTCTCGGGGTGTGACATCATTGGCGGCCGGCGCTAAAATTTTTCGGTCGGAGCGCATGCCCATGCCAGCCGTCGATGACGAAGATCGACCGAAGAAGAAGATCGTCCACGAGATCGGGCAGGACTTGACGCTGTTGTCGGCGGGCGAACTCACCGAGCGGATCGGCCTTCTCAAGGACGAGATCGCACGGATCGAAGCCGACATGGCACGCAAGCGTGCGATGAAATCCGCGGCCGATGGTTTCTTCAAGAAATAAGTATTTTCAAATACTTGGTTGCGGGCGGCCATTCTTTACTCGTGCTTGATCTGAAAAAGATTCGATAAGCCACTGAGATTCCTTAACCTTTCGTTAAGCTTTCTCGTTCATTACAGATCATGTCCATCTTCTGGACATTGAGTGGCTCCTGTCCACTCTGTTTGACGCCTCCCTGTTATCACCTTGAGCCGCCGGCAACGGCGGCTCTTTTTTATTTACGATTGTGATTTGCGCGGCGAGGTTTTTGGCGCTCTCGTTAGGCCAAAACGCCGCCGGCAACTATGTCGGAAGGTTCAAACGCTTCGTGCTGGACAGGGCGCGCACGCCGCGCGATGCTGGCGCCGGTGGTGTGAGGCGTACATGTCCGACAAGCGTGCGATGGAAGCCGGCGCGGTCTCCTTTAGCGAGCGGCTGGCGAGTTCCCAGGTGTTTGCGACGCTGTTTCGCGACGGCATGGCCTTGGTCGAGGAAACCGCGAGCTATCTCGACGGCGCCGGCCGCCAGGACTCCAAGAGGCTCGAACGCAGCGCCAGCCTGGTTTACGCCACCGAAAGCATGCGGCTGACCACGCGGCTGATGCAGCTCGCCTCGTGGCTGTTGCTGCACCGGGCGGTCAAGGAAGGCGAGATGACGCTCGCCCAGGCCAATAAGGAAAAGAGCAAAGTGCGGCTTGCCGCCTGCGAGCCGGGCGACGCCAAGTCGCTGGCGCTGCTGCCGGAAAAACTGCAGGAGCTGATCGCGCGTTCCACCAAGCTGCAGGCAGAGGTGCGCCGGCTCGATGCCACCATGCACGCGCCGGCGACGGCCCAAATTGCCGCCGACAACCCGGTCGAGCGGCAATGGGGGCTGTTAAAGGCGGCGTTCGAGCAGGACGCCTGAGACTTTGGCCCCGCTCGTTTGCCGCGCGGAACTGGCCGGCCGTCCGCTTAAGTCTTCAAAAAGCCCGAGAACTTTTTCTGGAACCGCGACAATCGGCCGCCGCGGTCGAGCAAATGCTGCTGACCTCCGGTCCAGGCCGGATGCGACTTCGGATCGATGTCGAGATGCAGCGTATCGCCGGGCTTTCCCCACGTCGTCCGCGTGGTGAATTCGGTGCCGTCGGTCATGACCACCTTGACGGTGTGGTAGTCCGGGTGGGTATCGGTTTTCATGATTCTGCGCTTTGGCTTTGATCCGTTGACAAATTTGGCGGCTCTATAACGCGGCGCAACCGCGGCGGCAAGCTGCCGCAATTGACCCGCGGCAAGGCGGCAGGGCATTAGCATCGCGACCGCGCCTTCGGGGCGCAGGCGGCGGCCGGGGAAGAGACGATGGAAAGCCAGGAACTTCGCGCCGCCGGCTCGCTTGCGGCCGTCTTCTCGGTCAGGCTCCTTGGCCTGTTCATGATCTATCCGGTATTCGCCGCCTATGCGCACGGCCTCACCGGGTCCAATCCTTACTTGATCGGGGAGGCGCTCGGAATTTACGGGCTCACCCAGGGGCTCTTGCAGATCCCGTTCGGCCTTCTGTCCGACAAAATCGGCCGCAAGGTCATGATCGTCATCGGACTTGCCGCGTTTGCAGTGGGCAGCGCGGTGGCGGCGCTGTCGACCTCGATCGACGGCGTCATCGTCGGCCGCGCGCTGCAGGGCGCGGGCGCAGTCGGCTCCGTCATTCTCGCTTTGGTGGCGGATCTGACGGCCGAGGAGAACCGCACTAAGGCGATGGCGCTGGTCGGCGTCACCATCGGCGGCTCGTTCATGGTCGCGCTGGTGGCCGGCCCGATCGTCGCCGCTTTTGTCGGCGTCGCCGGCATTTTCTGGCTGATGGTGGCGCTGGCGCTGGTCGGCGTCGCCATCACCGTCTTCGTGGTGCCGAATCCGCCGCGGCTGCGCGTGCATCGCGACGCCGAAGCCGTGCCGGCCCTGATCGGCGCGGTGCTGCGCGACAAGGAACTCATTCGGCTCGATCTCGGCATTTTCGCGCTGCATGCCATGCTCACCGCAAGCTTTCTGGTGGTGCCGGGCCTTCTTCGCGGCACGCTCGATGTGACGGTCGGCCGGCAATGGCTGGTCTATCTGCCGGTGCTCGCGGTCTCGGTCGTGGTGATGGTGCCGGCGATCATCGTCGCCGAGAAGTACCGGCGCATGAAGGGCGTCTTTGTCGGCGCGGTGGCGGCGCTGTTCATCAGCCAGGCGATGCTGCATTTCGGTGCCGGCAATCTGTATGTGCTGCTCGCGGCGCTCGTCGTGTTCTTCTCCGCCTTCAACGTGATGGAGGCCAGTCTCCCCTCGCTGATCACCAAGGCGGCGCCGCCGGACGCCAAGGGCACGGCGATGGGGATCTATTCGAGCCTGCAATTCCTCGGCATTTTCTGCGGCGGCGTCGTCGGCGGCTATGCCAATGCGCACGGCGGCGATGCCGCGGTCTTTGCGCTCACCGCGGCGCTGGCGCTCTTCTGGCTCGTCGTCGCCGCCACAATGGCGCAGCCGAGCTATCTGACCACCCGGCTCATTCCGATCGCCGACGGCAAGGCCGGCGATGCCGAGCGGCTTGCGGCCGAGCTGCGCCAGGTGCCGGGCGTCGCCGAGGCCGTGGTAATCGCCGAGGACAAGCTCGCTTACCTCAAAGTCGATTCCAAAGCATTCGACGCCAAGCTCGCCGCGTCGCTCGCCGGCGCCGCCTGAGCCGCGGCGCTTTCGTCCGCACTTGCGGCCGGTGGCGTGTAGCGGCAGACGCAATTGCGGCCGGCGCGCTTGGCGTCGTAGAGCGCCAGATCCGCCTGCTTGATCAGCTCCTCGACGCCCGAAATCGCGACGTGGCAGACGCTGGCGCCGACGCTGATGGTCACCGGAATGCGCGTGCCGCCCGCCGCGACGACGTGCTCGGCGACGAGCTTGCGCAGCCGCTCGCCGGCGGCGACCGCGCTGTCGAGGGTGGCTTCCGGCAGCACCAGCGCGAATTCCTCGCCGCCGAGGCGGCCGGCGATATCGGAGGCGCGCTTCTGCTTCTGCAAAATGTCGGCGACCGTCTTGATCACTTCGTCGCCGACGTCGTGGCCGTAACTGTCGTTGACCTGCTTGAAGTGATCGATATCGAACATCAACAGCGCCATCGGCCGGCTGTAGCGGCGAAACCGCGTCCATTCGGTTTCGGCGAGCGCGAGAAAATTGCGGCGGTTGTGGAGCCCGGTCATGCCGTCGATCGCCGCAAGCCGCTCCAGCGCCTCGGCCTCGCGGACGAGATCGCTGACATTGCCATAGGTGAGAAGCCGGCCGCCGTCGGGCAGCGCCTTGCAGTGGAAGCGGATGACCTCGCCGGTGTTGAGCCGGATATTGAGCGCGCCGTCGCGGCCGGTGCGGATCGATTCGAGCTGGCGGGCGAGATAGTCGCCGAGCGCATGCGGCGCCACCGCATAAGCCGCCGAGCCGCGGCCGTGATACATCAGCTTGATGAAATCCGGCCGGCCCTCGGCGACCTCCTCGGGCACGCGCCAGAATTTTCGGAAGGTGCGGTTGACGAACTGCACCTTGCGCGCCGCGTCGAGCACGACGATGCCGTAATCGAGATCGTCGACGATCGAGCGCAAAGCGACGAGCTGCGCCGCCGGATCAGGGGGCGCCGCATCCGCAGCTTCCGCATTGCTCGCGGTATAATTTTGCAACGTGGCGGCACGCGCGGTCATGGTCATCGTGGCAGTCTAGCGTCGGCTCGGTTCCAAATCGTTGAGCGGTTCGGCAAATTTCTATCGTTCGTGTTGTTAGGTAATTCCCCTTATGGCGTCACGGCCGCCACTGGATTCCCGCTTGCGCGGGAATGAGTGGCTTTGTGGAAGCCCGCGCTAGCCCCCGCGAAGGCGGGGACCCAGTCTTTTCTTGATCACGGCCGCCAGCTCATGCGGTGCACCGGCCGGCCGGAAAATGCGTTGATGCCGCCGCCGGTGACGATGAAGCCGCTTTTGTCGTAGAAGCGGATGGCGCGGGCATTGTCGGTATTGACGTCGAGCGCGAGCCCCGCGGGCGAAAGCCGCTTGGCCTCATCGATCAGCGCCGCGCCGACGCCAGCGCCCCAATAGTCCGGCGCCACCACGAGCTGATCGAGATAAAGCGAGGCCGGATCGACGGTGACGAAACCGATCATCGCGGCGTTGTGGCCTTGCGTCTGCGCGATCGGGATCTTGGCCGAAGCCATCAATTCGCTCGTCCAGCGCGCGCGCCACCAGTCGAGCCGCGCGGCGAAATCGAACTGCGGATAGGTCGCCTGCCAGGTGCGCAGCCACAGCGCGATCGCTTCGTCCTCGTCGGCCGGCGCGTAAGCGCGCAAGGTGAAAGCAGTTCCGCCGCTCACGGCGCCGACGCTTCCCTGATTTCGGCCCTGCCGGCGTCGCGCGCGGCTTCCTGCAGGAGCCGCAGCAATTCGCGGTGCATGAAATCGTTGCCGGCGACGACGTCGCCGGATTTCAGGATATCGCCCTTGCCGTCGCAATCGCTGACGAAGCCGCCGGCCTCGCGGACAAGCAGCGCGCCCGCGGCAAGATCCCACGGCGCGAGATTGCGCTCCCAATAGGCGTCGAGCCGGCCGCAGGCGATCCAGGCGAGATCGAGGGTGGCGGCGCCGTAGCGGCGCAAGCCGGCGAAATGCTGCTGCGCGGCGGCGATCTCATGGCGCGCCAGAGCGAGATCGCCGCGGCCGTAATGCGGCAGGCCGCAGGCGACCACGGCGTCGTTTAGTTTCTGCCGCCCGGCGACGCGGATGCGCCGGTCGTTCAGATAGGCGCCCTTGCCGCGCTCGGCGACGAAGAGTTCGTCGTTGGCCGGATTATAAACGACGCCGGCGACGATCGAGCCGTCGCGCTCGAGCGCGATCGACACCGCGAAATGCGGAATGCCGTGCAGGAAATTGGTGGTGCCGTCGAGCGGATCGACGATCCACCGGTGCGCCTTGTCGGTGCCGTCGCGGGCGCCGCCTTCTTCGCCGAGGAAGCCGTAATCCGGCCGCGCCTTGGCTAGCTCTTGGCGCACCGTCTCCTCGGCCTTGCGGTCGGCGGCGGTGACGAAATTGCGCGGGCCCTTGAGCGACACCTGCAGATGCTCGACCTCGCCGAGATCGCGCTTGAGCGTGCGGCCGGCGCGCTGCGCCGCCTTGATCATGACGTTGAGAACCGCGGAGTGCTGCATGGCGTGTCTGGTAAGCCTTAAATGCGCGGCGTCAAGGCTCGCGTCATCCCGCCCCGCGAAAGCGGGGAGGGGGGCCGCACGAAGTGCGGTGGGAGGGGCGCGGGCCGCGACGATCCTTCGGCGACGACAACGAAGCGTCGAGTTAGAGGCCCCCTCCACCATCCTCCGCTCGCTGCGCGAGCTACGGATGGTCCCCCTCTCCCCGCTATCGCGGGGGCGGAGGATTTTTCTTCGCATAAAAATCCTCCGGCAGATTTTGCCGCGCCTTGCGCTCGGGTGCGCTGATATTGCGCGGCACGCCGCGCAGGAGCTGTTGCTGCACCTGCACATGGGTGCGCGGATGCACGGCGGCAAACGCGCGCTTGAGGCAATCGGTGACGTAGCCGAGGCAGCGCCGCGCGCGGCGGCAGCGGCCTTTCGGACAGGTCCGCCACAGCGCAAAAGCGTTGCAATAGCGCCGCTGCTGCGCCGCCGCCGCGCGCCCATAACGCCGCGCGAATTCCGCCTCCGAAAGCTTGGGCTTCTGTTTGGCAAATCCCGCCTGCAGCATGGCGCCAAAGACGGCGGCATTCTCGTTGATACGGTCGGCGTCCTTTCGTTTCATGGCGGCTCCTTTCTCTCATCCCGCCCCGCGCGGGCTCCCTCTCCACGGTGCGGCAAGAGGGTCCCGCGAGAGGCGAGGGGCTTGCGCTCGTCCCCGCGCAAGCGGGGACCCAGAACTGGATTCCCGCTTGCGCGGGAATGAGCGGACGCGGCGCAAACCTTCCCGTTCCCGCACGCGGCTTCGCCTGCGGGGCACCCGATCTCAGCCACGTGATCCCTCCTGACGCTCGCTCCGCGAGCTTCGGAGGATTTCAAAAGCGCGAAGCGGGAGCAAAAAGGGTGACGAGGGGTGGTTGGCCTCGCCGGGTCTCTTCGCTGTTTCCGTTTCGCCAAATAAAATGAAAGGACGCGGAACGCCGGAAGACGCAGGACCGAACCTCCGCGCCTGTTACAGCGCGGCGCCGCCCCCTGAACGGAAGGGGACGGCTCGCCTTCCGGCGTTCCACCACGGCTCTTCCCAAGGGGTGTGTGGTCCCTTGGTGCGATCCGGGCCAGGTTTCGTGGGCGGGGCCATCACGGGGCGGCGGTCATTCCGCCGACGGCCTTAACCCACATCCAGCGACGCACCCCGCACGCCGGTCGTAATGCCGGCGGACATGATGCCCGGACCGCCCGGGAGCAAGTTGCAAGCCTGCCCGCGGGCTCCGCCTCCCGCCCCACCGCCGCGGTCTGCCTCCGCGACGGCGTCCTCTCCCGGGCGAGATGATTCGGTGACATATGTAGTCGAAATTGGGACCGGTGTCAAGTGGTGTCTCTCTGGCAGAGACGAATCCGACGTCGTCGGCTTGTCACCGGCTATGGATACCAAAGCTCGATGCGTCCCGGCGCGGCGCCGCGTTGTGCCGTTTCGGCCGGCGAGGGTCGATAGACCTTGGCGATGAACGGCGGCGGGTGTCGTCGTAAAAAGTGCTCGATGACCAGCAGACTGGTCACAAACCCGGGCGAGGTCCGGGAATGGCGCGGCGCCCACGATGACCAGCAGCGCAACACGTGGCGCGTGACGGCATCGCGCTCGTTCGGCTTGTAGCGGATGCGGCGATCATGGGTGAGCGCGATCCAGCCGCGTTTACCGACCGCCTGCAGCCACATTTCGTCGGACGCGTCCGGCGCAAAATGATCGGCGTGACGCTCGACCGTCAATCCGCCGGCTTTGAGAATCTCCGGAAAGCGCTTACCGAGGTCGCGATCAGTGAAATAGACAAAGCTCAAGCCGCCCGCTCATAGAGGATCGCCTGTTCGATTTCCGATCGCCCGAGATCGTAATCGGCGGCGACATCTTCGACGCTTTCTCCGGCATCGATCCGCTCGGCGATGGCGGAGGTGGTAATGGCCTTGCTGACCACGACCGGGCGGCCGAACGCGATGCGCGGGTCAATGACGATCGGACGCGCGTCGCTCGGCGCGGCTTCGGACAGAAACGGATAGAGCCGCACAGGTATCTTTGCCGCGTCCCAATCGATGCGCTTCAAATGCGCGTCAAACAGCCGGCGCATGGCAAGCTGGCCGGAGGCGGAGAGCTCGATCAGTTCGCCGTAGCGGTCGAGAAATATCCTGCCGGCATCGGCGCGCAGCTCCGGCCGGAGCAGGAGTTCGGTCGATGCCGAGTGTTTTCTCGGCAAATGCGAGAGCGCCGCGCAGCGCCTTGACCGGCACGCCGTGCTCGGTGCGCAGCGACCGCAGCACGTGCGCCTCGATCAGATTTGCGAAGGAGAGCAAGGGCGGCTGCCGCGACGCCGGCCGGATCAGCGGCGGAAATTGGCCACGGCCGTCGGGTATTGACGGCCAAGCACCCATGACCGCAACGTCGCCGCCGGCAGCCGCAAATAGCGGGCGGCCTCGGCAAGCGTGTAAGCGGCGGAATCTCGATCGCTGGCGGCGGGCTTCCTGTGGCTGACGCTCATGTCGGCATCATAACGAAGGCGGCGGCAGAATCACATGCCGGTAAATTGGGTTGCGAGAGCCAAAATGTCGAGGTCCTTTGCCGGATGTCTCGCTGGTCGCCGATTCGACGCCGCGGGCAACGTCGCCGGCCGCGACAGCGATTCCCGCCTCGCGCAAGCTCGATCTGTCCAAGGTGGAGACCATCGCGCAGCCGCCGGTGAGCGCGGCGGAGTGAGAGCGGCGCGTTGCGGCTAAGCCGCGGTGCGGCGCAACAGGCCGCGTTCCTTCATGTCCATGTGCAGCGCAATCGAATCAAGGTCGAAGCCGTTCGGCCAGGTCAATATTCCATCGTCGAGAAACACGCGGGCGAAGAAGGCGGGATCGCGCAGCGGCTCGACCATCTCGCCGCCTTCGGCGATCATGTCGGCAAAATCGCGCTCGCCCTCGGTGCCGTCGGAGAAGCCAAGCGCCAGGCGATAGCCGCCGCGCGGCTCGACCCGCGTCACGTCGATCTGTTCGAATATCTGGTCCGGCGCGTTCATCCGAGGTCGGCTCCCGAGACGCGCCCCTTCACGCCGCTTCGCCGATTTCGAGCCGCACGGCGAGGCCGGCCGGCCGCGCCAGATTCATCAGGGCATCGAGGCTGAACTTGTCGATCCGGCCGCGCATCAGGTCGTTCAAGCGCGGCTGCGTCAGCCCCAAGCGCCGCGCCGCCTCGGTCTGATTGACCTTCCAGCCCTCGATCTTGCCGCGCAGCGCAATCATCAACGCCGAACGCGCCCGCATATTTGCGGCGTCCGTGGCGGTATCTTCGAGCGCATCCCAAACGCTGGAGAATTTTTGCCGTTTCATTGTCAATCCTTATGCAATTCACGAAACCGCTTGGTCGCGAGCGCGATGTCCTGTCGTGCTGTCCGTTGCGTTTTCTTCTGAAACGCGTGCAGGACAACGATCCGGTCCGGCAGGGTCGCCAGATAGATCACGCGGAACGCGGCGGCGCGATCACGAATGCGAAGCTCACGAACACCGGCGCCAATTGTCTGTATCGTTTTCCAATCGTCCGGCTCCAGGCCACGCTGAATCCGGTCGAGCTGATAGCCGGCGGCGCGTCGCGCGGTCGGAGGAAAGTCTCGCAACCGTGCCAACAAGTCACCTGCGAATTCGATCGGCTTCAAGGATGGTAGCCTATATCAAAACGGATATAATAGCAACTTAAGGTAGCCGGGATCATGGCGGATGACAGCAGTTAGGTTACCTTTCGGCAACGGGCTCGTCCTTGCGAGCTGCCGGCGGCACCAGCACGGCGCCGGGGCGGAAAAATCGGCCGCGTTCGGCTTTGGAGAAATCGTATTCGTCCTTCATGCCGGCAAAGCGTGCACAACCAGAAGGGGATTTCCAGGGGGAGCGGGCTAAAAGTCCGCCTCGTGCGAGCCGGGAGCGGCGGCCTAGTCGCCGATTTCGACGTCGCGGGCAACGTCGCCGGCCTCGATATCGCTTCCCGCCTCGCGCAGGCTCGATCTGTCCAAGGTGGAGACGATCGCGCCGCCGCTGAGCGGGACAGCGGAGTGAAGGCGTCAATCGCCGCGCGCCTTGGCGAGACGGATGACTTCGGTCTCGGGGGCGAGCGTGTCCGGGTCGCCTGCTTCCAGCGCGCGTTTGTACCAGAGGATCAGTTCGCGGGTGAGGTAGACGCCATCGAAGGCGTCGCGATCCTTTCGTTCGACGATTGGGAAGGTGGAGAGGATGTAGCGGATGTCGTCCTCATCGGTGATGCCGTAAAGGATAAAATAGAGCGCATCTAGCCGCGCGCGGAGCTGACGCCGCTCAGCCTCATTCCATACGATTGGCGGCTTTACGTTACTATCCTTGTTCACATACCCCATGTCGCGCGCGAACGGTGCCATGTCATTGGCGGTATATGTGAGGCGGAGAACATGCTCCTTGATGATTTCGGAGGCCGTCCTGCTACCAAAGCGACGTGTGAAGTCGCCGGGACGTATTACAGGAATTTGTTCTAGCACAAACAGCACCAAACTGTTCGCGTTCAGTTTAGTGCGCAAAACAGAGTCGAAGGCAAAACTATTGAAATTTCCGATGAAGAGGACAGATACAAGAGGGTCGTCGCTTTCATTTACTAAAATCGGCGCCTTATGGTTAAACGCCACGGCAGGACAAAGTGCGCCAACGGCGGTTCGATGATTTGTTGCAGATGTCACATCCTTAAAACAAATTGTCCATTCGTACCGAGAGGGTGGAATTTCGCTGCGCTCAACGAAATAGTGTCCTGGAAGTGTAAACCCCGGATTTCTCTTAGATGCTAAATCTATCGTAGAGGGTTGACCCGGTCGGAAAAGCCGTTCTTCGTCAACTTCTACTTCAGCGAACCGATGATCAAAGAAGTCAATCATCTTGCCTTCGTATAACGGCAGCCACTCGCGCTCTCCTTTGCGCCAATGTCCGAGGTTCGAGGGATACGCACCTTCCTTTTCCAATCGTTCGGTCGTCCAAAACAGTTCGCTGTCGTTGGTCATGTGAAACATTGTCATGTAGCGCACTGGCCAAGTTTTCTTTTCGACGCCGTTTGAGCGATCGACAATCACTGGCAGGCGCCGGTAGATCGCGGTGGTGAGCTCGGCGTCACGCTTCGTGCGGAAGATTGGCGCTGTGCCGGTGTTAGGGTTGACGAGCGAAAAGTCGGCAGCGTTGAGCGCAAAAAGGCCTTCATCGAGAATGGGATTGGGCGGATCACGCAGGAAAAACGCACATAGCGTTGCTGGTACTGTGCGGTCTGGCCCGCCACAAACGAAAGTGCAGAATTTGAAGCGGCTATCGATATCAGGGAAAAAATGCTCCCGTTTCTCGCCACGTCGATTCTCGAAATCGAACAGGCATTGCACCCGGCTGGCAGTGGCTACTTTGCGGAAGAACGCGGACGCGCCGAGATCGGACGCAATCCCTGACGGTGTCAGTAGCCCTGCAATTCCATCTCGCTTAATCAATGCTTGGCCGCGCTCGACGAACAGCGAATAGATGTTGATGTCGCCGCGGGAGAGCAGCGGGTAGTCGCCGCTCTTTCGCGCGCGCTCCATGGCGGTCTCGGCGAGCGAGGAGGCGCGTTCATACAGTTCGATGAGAGGATCACCCGCTGCCTTCATTTCCTCGCCGGTCGGCCCCACCCGGCGCACCTGCGGTGCGCGACCCTCCCCCTGCAGGGGAGGGTGAAGGAATTCGGCGGTAGGGAGATTTTTCTCCCGGATTTCGCTTTGCGTAATCCGGGCTACGGCGCGGCCCAGTCCTGGATCACCAAATCCGGCACGCGCGCGAATTCGCGCGCGTTCGCCGTGACCAGCGTCGCGCCGCGGCGGCGGGCCTGCGCGGCGATGAGAACGTCGTAGGTGCCGATCGGCGTGCCGGCCTTGGCCAGCGCGGCGCGGATGTCGCCGGCTTCTTGCGCGTCCTCGGCATCGAAGTTCAACACGCGAATCGGTCCGGCAAGAAAATCCGAAATGGTCGCGACATTGTGCTGCCGTCGCGCGCTCTTGGCGATGCCGTACCAAAGCTCGAACAGCACAATCGAGGACACAGCAACAGGAGCGGCGCGGCGCAGCGCCCGATCGAGCCGCGCCCGCACGCGCGAGGCGGGATTATTGGTAGCGACGATCACCGCATTGGTGTCGAGGCAGATCATGACAGGTGGAGCATGATCTTTTCGGAAAACCGGTATCCACCCTCGGATCGTTGTCCGAGGGCAAGCTTTTTGCGGATCATGTTCTAGTCATCAAAGTATTTTCGGTCATCGACCGGCATCGGCGGCTGTTCGGGGCGGCCTTCGGGCAGAAATTCCCCGCCATGTTCATCGATCTTGGCCCACCACGCGGCCAAGTCGAACGGCTCGTTCAGCGGTTCCAGCAGCACGCCGCGTCCCATCCGCCGCACCCGCACTTCCTTGCCCGGCAGGCGAAACTCCTTCGGCAGCCGCACCGCCTGGCTGCGGCCGTGCATGAAGATTTTTGCGGTGGTTTTTTCGCTCTTTTCGTTCATTTCGTTCAATGGCCGCTGCCAAGCCGGATGCAAGTCGGACGCAAGTCGGATGATAGATATCAATGATATATATCATGCCGGTGGGCACCGCGGCAAGGCTCCTGCCTTCGCGAAGTTGCTCCCGCCTTCGCGAAGACGCTTCCGCCTTCGCAAAGTTGCTCCCGCCTTCGCGAAGTTGCTCCCGCCTTCGCGGAGTCGCTACGGCGGGCAAGTCGGCGGGCAAGTCGGCGGGCAAGTCGGCGGATGGGGCGCTTCATGCGGGCTACGGGGAGGGGATCACTTCGGCGTCGTCCCCGACGTCATCCCGAGCGTCGGCTGCGGCGATTGCTCCGCCCTGGCCGCGGCCATCTCGGCGGCCTGTTTTTGTTTGATGGCCTCGATCCAGGGCTGCGCCTGTTTCGTTCCTTCCGCCACGCTCGCCGGGTCGAGCTTACTCATGAAATCGTCGAGCGTGATGTCGGTCTCGCCGCCGGCGCGGGAGACGAGGTGCCATTTCACCGCCTTGACCGGATCGCGCGGCGCGCCGAGGCCAGAGGCGAGGATGCGGGCGTAGCGGTCCTGGGCGATGGGGCTGCCCTGCTTGGCGGCGGTGAAGAAGATCTTCGCCGCGGCGTCCTCGTCGCGCGGCACGCCGTCGCCGTTATAGAGCGCGATGGCGTATTCGACCTCGGCGTCGGGGTCGCCGGCAAGCGAAGCCGCCGCCCACAGCTTCACCGCTTCGTGCATGTCGGCGGGCACGCCGCGGCCGTCCTTGTAGAAGGTGCCGAGCGCATATTGCGCCTGCGGGCTGCCGGCGTCGGCGGCCTGGCGCAACAGCTCGGCGGCGCGCTTGAAATCCTGCGGGAAGAGCTGGCCCTCGATGTAGAGCAGCGCGAGATCGTAGGCGGCCTCGGGATGGCCGAGCTTGGCGGCGTCGGCGAGCCATTTGGCGCTTTCTTCGCGGTCGCGCGGGCCGGCGCGGCCTTGCAGCGCAAACATCGCCAGCGCGAACATGGCGTTCCTATCGCCGCGGGCGGCGGCGAGCTTGTACCAGTCGGCGGCCTTGGCATCGTCGCGCGCCACGGCAAGCCCGTTGGCGTAGAGCTCGCCAAGGAGCGTCATCGACACCGGGTCGCCCTTCTGCGCGCTGTCGAGCGCGTAGCGGAAGGCGGTGAGGAAATAGCCGCGCTGGAAGGCGCCGTAGGCGAGGTCGGGCTTGGCGGCGCCCGGCAGCACGGTCTGCGGCGCATAGCGCACCGGCGCGTCGGTCGTGCTCGGAAGTCTGGGCTGCGCGGCGGCGGGCGCGGCAAGCGCAAAGGAGAGGGCGAGCACAATGCATCCCGCCCCGCGATAGCGGGGAGGGGGGACCGCGCCCTTGCGCGGTGGGAGGGGCGCGGGCGGCAACGATCGTTCGGCGACGACAACGCTGCGATGAGTTAGAGGCCCCCTCCACCACGCTTCGCTCACTTCGTGAGCTTCGGGTGGTCCCCCTCCCCCGCTGGCGCGGGGGCGGATGCTAGACGTTGCGCGGCGGCGGCGATCGTTGCGCCGAGGTTTTGCGGCTCGTTCCATATCCATTCGCCCAGCGCGATGAAGTCGGCGCCGGTTGCGGCAAGCGCTGTGACTTCGTCGGGCCCTGCCGCATAGCCGACGCAGGGCACTTCGAACAGCTCCGCCCACCAGGTCAGTCGCTCCAGGAGTTCGTCGAACGCCATGCGGCCGCCGCGCTTGTTCCCAGGGACGGCCGGCTCGCCGAACATCACATAATCGGCGCCAGTCTCGGCGGCGAGCATGGCATCATGACGGCTGGATAGCCCGCCGGCGCCGGCGATGCGGTCGGGCTTCAATAAAGCCAGCGCCGCGGCGAAGGCGTCGATGCCGGTGATATGCGCGCCGTCGGCACCGGCGCGCGCCGCAAGCCCGGGATGGCCGTCGAGCAGGAGTGCGACATCGCGCCGCTGCACGCACGCGCCGAGCGCTTTGACGCGGTTGATGCGCGTGCGCTCGTCGGCCGCGGCGAGGCGAAGCAGCACCGCGGCGACGTCGCCTGAGCCGAGCGCGGCGTCGAGTTGCGGCGCGAAGGCGGCCGCGTCTTCGACCTGCGGGGTGATCAGATAGAGGCGGGGGGACGCACTTATCCGCCCCCGCGAAAGCGGGGGAGGGGGACCGCCCCGAAGGGGCGGTGGAGGGGGCCTCTGACTCAAAGCCGCTCTGCCGCCATTCGAACGATCGCATCCGCCGCTTCATCAATGCGGTGCATCAACTCGGCCGCAGGAATACGAACCACAGTCACACCCTGTTTCTTGAGCCAGGCTTCGCGGCGTTCATCGCGTCGCGGGCGATCGCTCATATCATGGCTTATGCCGTCGATCTCGATCGCGAGATTTGCTTTCGCGCAATAGAAATCGAGCACGTAGGGTCCGATCGGATGTTGGCGACGGAATACCGGCTTGCCCAGCAGGCGTTCGCGCAAACGGTTCCATAACTGTGCTTCGGGCGTCGACAATTTGCGGCGGAGACCGCGCGCGCTGTCGATAGTTTTCTGCGGCGCTCTCATTGGCGGTGAGTCAGAGGCCCCCTCCACCGCGCTTCGCGCGGTCCCCCTCCCCCGCTGCGCGGGGGCGGATATTTCACGCCGCCTTGCGCTCGAGGTCGGCTTTCCATTGGCCGGCGGTGGCGAGCCCGTTCATCATGGCGCGGTGGGTGAAGGCGCGCTGCGCGGCCGCGGTGTTTTCGGCCTTGCCGGACCATACGGTTTGCGGCGCGTGCTGCAGCGCGCGGCCGTAGGAGAAGGTGACGCGCCACGGCAGCGGCCCCATCTTGTTGATGGCGTCGAGATGCGCGGTCGCCTCCTCGTCGGACTGGCCGCCGGAGAGGAAGGCGATGCCCGGCACCGCGGCGGGCACGGTAGCCTTGAGCACGCGCAGCGTCTTGTCGGCGACCTCTGCCACGGAAGCGCGCTTGGGCGATTTCTTGCCGGGCACCGCCATGTTGGGTTTCAGCACCATGCCTTCGAGTTTTACGCGGGCGTAGTAGAGCTGCTCGAAGGTGGTTTTGAGCACCCATTCGGTGATGGTGGCGCAGCGGTCGATGTCGTGGTCGCCGTCCATCAGCACTTCCGGCTCGACGATCGGCACGATGCCCTCGTCCTGGCACAGCGCGGCGTAGCGGGCGAGCGCGTGCGCATTGGCGCTGATGCAATCGTAGCTGGGCATATCCTTGCCGATGTCGATCACCGCGCGCCATTTGGCGAATTTGGCGCCGAGCGTGCGGTATTCGATCAAGCGCTCGCGCAAGCCGTCGAGCCCTTCGGTGACGACTTCGCCGGGACAGAAGGAGAGCGGCTTGGTGCCCCGGTCGACCTTGATGCCGGGGAGGGCGCCCGCCTTCTCGATCAGCTTGACCAGCGGCGTGCCGTCCTTGGCGTTCTGGCGGATGGTCTCGTCATAAAGGATGACGCCGGAAATATATTTCGACATGGCGTCGGCGGAACGGAACAGAAGTTCCCGATAGTCGCGCCTGGTGTCGGCGGTCAATTCCACGCCGATCGAGTCGAAGCGCTTCTTGATGGTGCCGGAGGATTCGTCGGCGGCCAGAATGCCCTTGCCGGGGGCGGTCATGGCTCTCGCGACCTTGTTCAATTCGGAAAGATTCATCGCGCCCTCCAAATCTTTCGCTTGATCAGCTTTTCGCTCGTCATCCCGCCGTCGCGGCGAGGTTTTCGGATACCAACAACACCTTCACGCCCGGCAGCGTCTTGCCTTCCAGCGATTCCAGGAACGCGCCGCCGCCGGTCGAGACATGGGTCAGGCGGTCCTTGACGGAGGCGAGGTTGAGCGCCGCCACCGTGTCGCCGCCGCCTGCAAAACTAACAAGCTTGCCGGCCGTCGTGAGTTCCGCCGCGGCTTCGGCCACCTCGATGGTACCATTATCGAACGGCTCGTGCTCGAAGGCGCCGAACGGGCCGTTCCAAACGAGCGTCTTGGAGCGCGCCAAGACCGAGACGACGTGCTCGACGGTGCGCGGGCCGATGTCGAGGATCATGTCGGCTGCCCCGACCTCGTCGACGGACACGACGCGGGTCGGCACGTGGTCGGCGAGCTTTGCCGCCACCACGGCGTCGACCGGCAGCACGATCTCGCGCCGCATCGCTTTGGCCTTGGCCATGATGTCGCGCGCGGTTTGGACGAGGTCCGGCTCGTAGAGCGATTTGCCGACGGCCTTGCCCTGCGCCACCAGGAAGGTGTTGGCCATGGCGCCGCCGATGATCAGCGTCTCGACCTTGGCGAGGAGATGGCCGAGGAGATCGAGCTTGGTCGAGACCTTGGCGCCGCCGACGATGGCCGCGACCGGATGCTGCGGCCGTTCAAAGGCGCGCTCGATCGCGTCGAGCTCCTTCGTCATGGCGCGGCCGGGATAAGCGGGCAGCTTGCCGAAGCTGACGATGCCGGCGATCGAGGCGTGCGCGCGATGCGCCGCCGAGAAGGCGTCCTCGACAAAAACGTCGCCGAGCGCGGCAAGCCGCTTGGCAAACTCCTTGTCGTTTTTCTCTTCCTCGGGATGGAAACGGGTGTTTTCCAGGCAGAGCACATCGCCGTTCTTCATGGCGGCGACGGCCTGTTCCGCCGCCGGCCCGACGCAGTCGTCGGCAAAACCCACCGGCAGCTTGACGATCTTCGCCACTTCGGCGGCGACGGCCTTGAGCGAATCCTTCGGATCGCGGCCCTTCGGCCGGTTGAGATGCGAGAGCAGGATCACTTTGCCGCCCTTGCCGGCCAGTTCGCGGATGGTTGGCGCGACTTCGGCGATCCGGGTTGCGTCCATCACCTTGCCGTCGGCCATCGGCACGTTGAGGTCGACGCGCACGAGCACGCGCTTGCCTTTGACGTCGGCGTCGTCGAGTGAGCGGAAGGACTGCATGGCGCGCGGACTGCTGCGAAAACTCAGGCGAGCTTGCCCATCGCCACCGCGGTGTCGATCATGCGATTGGAGAAGCCCCACTCGTTATCGTACCACGACATCACCCGCACCAGCGTGCCGTCGATCACCTTGGTCTGGTCCATGTGGAAAACGCTCGAATGCGGGTCGTGGTTGAAGTCGCTCGACACGTTGGGCGCCTCGGTGAAGCCGAGGATGCCCTTGAGCTCTTGTCCGGCGGCGCGCTTGACCGCGCCGTTGATCTCGTCTTTCGAGGTCGCGCGCTTGGCGACGAATTTGAAATCGATCACCGAGACGTTCGGCGTCGGCACCCGGATGGAAACGCCGTCGAGCCGGCCGGCGAGCTCGGGCAGCACGAGGCCGACCGCCTTGGCGGCGCCGGTCGAGGTCGGGATCATGTTGATCGCCGCGGCGCGCGCCCGGTAGAGGTCCTTGTGCACCTGGTCCAGCGTCGGCTGATCGTTGGTGTAGGAGTGGATCGTCGTCATGAAGCCCTTGTCGATGCCGACGGCGTCGTGGAGCACCTTGGCGACCGGCGCCAGGCAATTGGTGGTGCAGGAGGCGTTGGAGACGACGGTGTGGGATTTGTCGAGCTTGTCGTGATTGACGCCGTAGACCACGGTGAGATCGACGCCGTCCGCGGGCGCCGAGACCAAGACGCGTTTGGCGCCGGCGGTCAGATGCGCCGACGCCTTGTCCTTCGAGGTGAAGATGCCGGTGCATTCCAGCGCCACATCGATGCCGAGCTCTTTCCACGGCAGCGTCGCCGGGTCCTTCACCGCGGTGACCTTGATGGCGCCGTTGCCGACGCTGATGGTGTCGCCTTTGACGGTGACCTCGCCGGGGAAACGGCCGTGTACGGAATCGTAGCGCAGCAGATGCGCATTGGTCTCGACCGGGGCGAGGTCGTTGACCGCGATGACCTCGATGTCATGACGGTCGGCTTCGACAATGGCGCGCAGAATATTGCGGCCGATGCGGCCGAAGCCGTTGATGGCGACGCGAACCGACATTCTGGTCTCCCCGGTCTTTGACCTGTCGCCGCCGTCGAAATCCGCGGCGGCGCCGCACCTTATGTAACTATCTTCTATGACTTTCCTAACCGCGCCAATGCCGCTTCCGCCACCTTTTCCGCGGTAATTCCGAAATGACGGTAAAGGTCCTTGGCCGGGGCGCTGGCGCCAAACCCGGTCATGCCGACAAAGGTTCCATCCGAGCCGATGATGGCGTCCCAGCCCTGACGGATGCCGGCCTCGACGGCGACGTTAACGCTCGCTCCGCCGATGACGGCGGCGCGGCGGTCCGCCGGCAGCGCGAACAAAAGCTCGAAGCACGGCACCGACACCACCCGCGCCGAAACCTTGCGTTCGGCCAGGAGTTTCTTGGCGTCGACCGCGATCGCGACTTCCGAGCCGGTGGCGAACAGCGACACCGCGGCCGCATCGTCCTTGGCCGGCGCGATCTCATAGGCGCCGGCGGCGCAGCGGTTCGTCTCGTCGAAGCCCTGGCGCAGTTGCGGCAGGTTTTGCCGGGTGAGCGCCAAGATGCTCGGGCCGGCGTTCGACTCCAAGGCAAGCTGCCAGCATTCGGTGGTCTCGACCACGTCGGCCGGGCGAAACACTTTCAGGTTCGGAATGGCGCGCAAGGCGGCGAGGTGCTCGACCGGCTGATGGGTCGGGCCGTCCTCGCCGAGCCCGATCGAGTCATGCGTCATCACATGAATGACGCGCTGGCCCATCAGCGCCGCGAGCCGGATCGCCGGCCGGCAATAATCCGAGAACACCAGGAACGTGCCGGAAAAGGGAATGATGCCGCCGTGGAGCGCCATGCCGTTCATGGCCGCGGCCATGCCGTGCTCGCGCACGCCGTAATGGATGAAGGTGCCGGCGTAATCGCCCGGCTTGATGGCTTTCATCGCCTTGGTACGGGTGTTGTTCGAGCCGGTGAGATCGGCCGAGCCGCCGATCATTTCGGGTAAGCCTGCGGTCAAAGCCTCAAGCGCGAATTCGGACGCGGCGCGGGTGGCGATTTCCTTCGGTGCCGCCGCAAGCTTCTGCTTTACATCCTTGACGGCGCTCGCGAGTTTTCCCGGCAATTCGCCGCGGATGCGGCGCTCGAACTCGGCGCGTGTTGCGCCTTCGCCGGCGGCAAGCCGTTTTTCCCAGGCCAGCCGGCTGGCACGGCCGCGTTCGCCGGCGGCGCGCCACTGCGCAAGAATGTCGGCCGGGATCTCGAACGGCGGCGAAGTCCAGCCGAGCTTTTGCCGCGCCGCGGCGATCTCCTCGGCGCCGAGTGCCGAGCCATGCGCCTTCTCGGTGCCGCCTTTGGTCGGCGCGCCGAAGCCGATCGTGGTGCGGCAGGCGATCAGCGACGGCCGGTCGGATTTTTGCGCCGCCGCGATGGCTGAGGCAATCGCCGCCGGATCGTGGCCGTCGATGCGGGTCGCCGCCCAGCCGGCCGCTTTGAAACGCTCCACCTGGTCGACGGAATCGGCAAGCGAGGTCGGGCCATCGATCGAAATGCCGTTGTCGTCGTAGAGCACGATGAGCTTGTTGAGCGCAAGATGGCCGGCGAGCGCGATCGCTTCCTGGCTGATGCCTTCCATCAGGTCGCCGTCGGAGGCGAGCACGTAAGTAAAGTGATCGGCGAGGCTGCCGCCAAAGAC
Organism: uncultured Alphaproteobacteria bacterium; assembly: GCA_963791925.1. Lineage (GTDB taxonomy): Bacteria > Pseudomonadota > Alphaproteobacteria > Rhizobiales > Xanthobacteraceae > BOG-931. Next base: position 944,520 of record CAWBUA010000002.1, read on the forward strand.
CGCGGCGAGGTGGCGCTCGGCGATCGCCATGCCGACCGCATTGGCAAGCCCCTGGCCGAGCGGGCCGGTGGTCGTTTCGACGCCGGGGGTGTGGCGGTATTCGGGATGGCCCGGCGTGAGCGAGCCGAACTGGCGGAACCGTTTGATCTCCTCGATCGTCATCCCCCGGTAGCCGAGGAGATAGAACAGCGCATAGAGCAGCATCGAGCCGTGTCCGGCCGAGAGCACGAAGCGGTCGCGGTCAGGCCAGGACGGGTCCGCCGCGTCAAACTTGAGAAATTGCGTGAACAGCACCGTGGCGACATCGGCCGCGCCCATCGGCAGGCCGGGATGGCCGGACTTGGCCTGCTCGACCGCGTCCATCGCCAGCGCGCGGATGGCATTGGCCATGCGGTCGTGCTCGGCGCGCGAGCGCGGCGCTGCGGCGGGAAAGCGGGAGGAGTGGGCGAGGTTGGCGCTCGCCGCGGCGAGAAGGTTGCTCATTGGATTGGCCGGTTGCGGCATGACAGCGCGGGCGTCGCGCCCCATCGGGATAACATTTGGGAACTCCGAGTCAAATCCGCCGCCCCTTATACCCCGCGTCATGCACAGGTCATGCAACACGGCGTTGACGCTTTCCCGCGACACGACGTAAGCTTCCGGCGATAAATAATTGCCGGCAAACACTTTTCGCGCAGGGCGTAAACGCGATGGCCGCGACCGAGGGGCAGCCGAGCGAGACCGACGCGATCGCGGCGGCGGCGGCGCGGCTTGCGCTGGCGCTGGAAGCGCTCGACGCCGCGGCGGAGCGGCGCCACGACGCCGACCGCGCGGCGGCGGTGCTGACCGAGCAGGTCCATGCCCTCGATGCCGATCGCGCGCGGCTGGCGAGCGATCTCGACGAGGCGGCCGCGCGTGCGCGCGACCTCGAGACCGCCAATCGCGAGGTCGGCGCGCGCCTCGATCAGGCGATTGCAACCATCCGCGACGTGCTGAATTCGGATGAGTGAGGGCCGACATGTGGCGGATACATGACGGCGAACAGATGGCGGTGAGCAGATGGCGCAGGTGAGCGTCACCATCAACGGGCGGCAGTTCCGCATGACCTGCGAAGACGGTCAGGAGGAACATTTGGAAACGCTGGCGCGCGAGCTCGACGCGCGGATCGGCGGCTTGCGGTCCAAATTCGGCGAAATCGGCGACACGCGCTTGACCGTGATGGCGGCGATCACGGTCGCCGACGAACTCGCCGAGGCCGGCGCGCGCGTGAAACGGCTGGAGGAGGAGCTTGCCGCTCTGCAGGACGCCCGCGCGGCGATCTCCGATCGCAACAAGGCGGCGCAGGCGTCGATGGCCGCCGCGCTCGCCGCCGCCGCCGAGCGCATCGAGGGCATCACTAAGAAGCTCAATGCGACCGTCACCACCGGCAGTGTCGCGGTGGGGTGATTTGTTTTTGCCCTGCTTGCGGCAAGAAACGGACCGTTGTGTTTGGCATAATCGCTGGACTGTTTCGCTTTAGGCTATTATTCTCTGCATAATGGTTGGATATGGGCAAATCGAGCAAAAAACCTATTGGTAAGAGGCTCAAGCAGGGTCAACGAGCCCCTGCATCGGGAGTATATGAGATCATCGGCTCACGTGGTGGTTCGACCGGTCAGCAGGTGGTGTTTTCGCGTGGGAAGCCGCTACCTCCGATGCCAAAGTCGGCAAAGAGCTACACCCTGCGAGCAAAATCCGGACGCTATATCATCACGTCTCCTGCTCGGTCTGCGAATACTGTTATGACGTGGTCACGGGCCTTCAAGAAAAAGTAGGCTACGGTGGCGCGCCCGAACGTTTACTCGCGCAGCGTCTTCATAAATTGCCCATTTTCATCCGACTATCAGCCAATATTTCGTGCGATCTGCTTCGCGGTGTACGCATGCACATTTCGTCCTCGCTGCGCGCTTGAGGTCAGCGATTCAAGCCAGGTTAGGCTTTCTAAAATCCAGAATATTATTCGGGAGTGTCAGTACGGTATCCACGATATCTCGTTTATGGCTCTCGATCCGAAATCAAAATTACCCCGCCTCAATATGTCCTTTGAGCTTGGCCTGTTTTTGGCATCGAAGAATTTTGGCTCAGGGAAGCAGAGGCGGAAAAACGCACTCATTCTAGACCGCCGCGGATACCGTTACCAGAAAGCGCTTTCGGACATTTCTGGGCAAGACATAGCTCTTCACAATGGCGATCCGAATAAGGCTATCTGCGAAGTTCGAGACTGGCTCGACACTTGCCAAGGCGCAGCCTACTCCATACTGGTGGTGAGCACATCGCCGCCCAATTTAAAGAATTTAGAAAGCAACTGCCGTCGGCGTCATCCGCTATCAAGCTCAACGCAAATAAACTCACTTTTTCGGAAATTTGCCGCGCAATAGAATCTTGGCTTAAGGACAATGCTTAAGTTGCCTTTGGTCTGAGAGCCCATCCGGGAAGTTTGGATTCAAGACGAGGCGTTTGCGGCAACGCGCCTAAGCATGATGCGGATCATGGCGAGACGAACGAAGGCAGCCACGGTTGTGGCGTAGCGTTCGAAGTCGCGGGCCAAGCGTCGATTGCGACTGATCCAGGCGAACGTCCTCTCAACAATCCACCGTTTGGGCAGAACCTTGAATCCGGCAACGTCCGATCGCTTGACGATTTGCAGTCTCCAGGCACCGGTGCGCCACATCGTCATCGCCATTTTGCGTCCCGCATATCCGCCATCAGCAAAAATGCATTCGATGAATGGGAACAATCGTCGCGCCCGACGCAACAGCTGAAGAGTGCCATCACGGTCCTGAACATCGGCGGGATGGACGACGACGTTCAACAAGAGGCCCAGCGTGTCGACCAGGATGTGCCGCTTGCGACCCTTGATCTTCTTGCCCGCGTCGTAGCCCGAAGGATCGAGCCAAGCCCCCCTTTTTGCGCGCCCTTTGCGGTCTGCGAGTCAATGATCGCTACCGTCGGGCTGGCTTCACGTCTTTCCTGCTCGCGCACCGCTACGTACAATTCGTGATGGATGCGTTCCAGCGTGCCGTCCCAATTCCAGAGTTCGAGATAATCGTGCACCGTGCTCTTCGGCGGCAGATCCTTGGGGAGCGCCTGCCATTGGCATCCGGTCCACAGCACGTAGAAAATCCCGTTCAAGACTTCGCGCACGTTGACCGAGCGCTTGCGTCCACCATGCCGCGCCGGCGGGATCATAGGCGCGACAATGGCCCACTCGCCATCGGTCAAATCGCTAGGATAACGCAGGCCGGTGCGGTTCGCAGCGCGGCGATGTTGGGGTGTCCACATGAGGCGCTCCCTTCGCGAATCAAGCGCCTAACAAGGAATCACATCTGATTCATTCGATTCAAGAAGTTTTCGGATCGGTTCTGAGGAACGCGCATCGAAGACATCAGCGGGACCGTTGCCGCGAGCGCCGTCGCGGTGGGGCGATCGAGCGTCGGACCTGAGCGACATTGCGCCGCTATCCGGGGCAGACCGATTGACGTAGTCTCTCGTCAGAGCTGCCGCCGGGAGATGCCGAGCTCCTGTAAGTTAAAGGCAGCGCTTGTGCCCGCGGCGGGCAAGAAATCGCGACCAAAATCAGTCTGAAACGTGATGTCCCGCGGCGCTCGCCGAGGGCTCACGCTCACGTGCTTATGGAGGGTCCGCCGATGAAAATTCTCGGAGAGAATTCCTGCATTTTGGCGCGTCAGCGACCGCGCTCTTTCTCATCTCACGCGGTTCCTGGGCGGACGGTTATCCATCGCGGCCCGTGCACCTGATCGACGGATTTTCGGCCGGCTGACGCGCCAGCAACGCAGCTCTTGCCGATCCCCAAGGTGAAAGCGCGCTTTGCGGATCTTGGCGGCGCGTCAATCGGAGGCTCGCCCGAACGGTTTCGCGCCCTTATCGCCGACGCGGCGACCGAGCGGGGCAAAGTCATTCGGGCGGCCAACATCGCTCCGGCGTAACTTCAGTTTGATGTTGCGACACAGCCGTCGCGAGGCGGCACATGACAGGGAGGACGAGATGCACTTCACGACACGCGGAATCCGGGCGTTGGCCACCCAAGCCGCCGCGCTCGCGTTGATGCTGGCCTTGGCCCCGGCTCCGGCGCAGGCGCAGCAGAAATCCTATCTGATGAAAATTTCGACGCCCACGATCCACGACATTCCCGATACCTGGGCGAACCGTTTCGGCGCGGCGGTGGAAAAAGATTCCGGCGGCCGCATCACGGTTCAGGTCTATCCGGCAAGCCAGCTCGGATCGATCCCGCGGCAGATCGAAGGCGCGCAGTTCGGCTCGATCCAGATGGAGGTGGTTCCGCCCGAATTCATGGTGGGCCTCGACGATCGTTTCGAAGTCATGGCCGCGCCCGGACTGGTGAGTTCGCAAGCCCACGGTCAGCGGGTGGCGGCGGATCCGGCGGTGCAGAAGCTGATGCTCGGGCTCGGCGCCGACAAGGGGCTGCACGGCGTGGCGCTGTTCATGGCCGAACAGGCCGAGCTGATCTCACGGACGCCGCTGCGCCACCTTGCCGACTTCAAGGGCAATAAAGTCAGAATTTTCGCCTCGCAGTTCCAGAGCACCGCTTTCGAGCGGCTCGGCATGACACCGGTGGCGATGTCGCTCGGCGACGTGCTGCCCGCCATCCAGCAGGGCACCATCGACGGCGCCATCACCGGCATCGGACCGATCGCCAATTTCCACATGGCGGACGCCGCCAAATACGTGACCCAGATCGATCAGCCGGCGATCTTCATCGTCGCAGAGGTCAACAAGAAGTGGTTCGACGGCCTGCCCAAGGACTTGCAGCGGATCGTTGAGAGAGACGCAAAGGCGCAGGCCGTCGCAATCAATCCCTTCGCGGTGCAATCGGTGAAGGCGGCCGAGGCGAGCTATACGGCGGCCGGAGGCGAACTGATCAAGCTTCCTCCGGACGAGCAGGTGGCGATGATGAAGACGCTTGCGAGCGTCGCGCCGGGGGTGTCGAAGAACGACCCGAAGCTCGCCGCCGCTTATAAGATCGTGGCGGACGCAGCGGCGCGGACGGAACAGTCGCCCAGCCAATGAACAAACCTGGCGGCGCGGCATTGAAAACGGCGGCATAGGGCCTGCGGTATTGTCGCGTACGGCGCTCACGCGGCGCGGCCGACGCCCGCAGCCTTAAGGCGGCTGCGGGCGGACGGAGTCCGCTTCGACCTGCAGCGAGAGCGTCGGCGCGATGCGGTCCCAGATGTGCGAGAAGATGCGCTTCCAGCTCTCGCAATAGACGCTCGGGTTGTCATAGCGGCGTTCGCGCGACCAGCGCTGCGCCGGCCGCGGCCTGCGCTAAAGTGACAATTCGTCTCGCTGCATGGCGTCGCCTCTTGCGACGATTACGTGACCAAGCTGCAAGCCGCGCCAATTGTTGGCGGGATTTGAGCGCACCTGGGACCGCAGCAACCCCAGAAGAGAGAGGCAGGACAATGGCCAAGACCTATCGGGACGTCGCCATCGATCAAATGATCGCCACGGCCGAAGAAGCAATGAGCAACGCTACCGACTGGTGGGGGAGCCTGCCGATGCCGATGAGCGAAGCGATCGACAAGTTTCGCGTCCAGCTTGGGGCAGCGATCGATTCCGTGGAGTTTGTAAAAAGGGCGCTCGACAGGCCGGTGCCGGAAACGTCATGGAAGGCCGCTGAACAGCGATAAGGATTCGGTTGCAGGACGCCGCGCAAAACGGCGATAGCGACCGCGTCCGGTTCGTTCAAAGGCGGCACGCCTTGGGTCTTCGCCGCCTATTCATGAAGCAGCGTTTTCCAATCTGCAGGCACCGCCCCGTCCGGTCCGGGCGCCGGTTGCTCCAGCGGATGTGCGTGAGGCGCATGAAGCTTCGGGCCGGCGAAGAATTCTTTGGTGCGATAGTCGTAAAACCAGCGCTCGCCCGGCTCGAAGCTGGTGATCACCGGGTGGCCCGTGGCGGCGGCGTGTTTCGATGCATGCTGACTTGGCGAGCTATCGCAGCAGCCAATGTGCCCGCATTCGGCACACCGGCGAAGATGAAACCACCAGCCGCCCGCAGCCGCGCATTCGACGCAAACCGTTCCGCTCGGTTTGGCCGCCGGGTTGATACCATCCCTCTCGGACTTCATAGGCTGTTCTCCGACTTCCGTTTGCTTCAGTTGCTCCTCATCAACGGGCAGACCAAAGCGGCGCTGTTCGATGGCTCTGATCTGAACGGGTGCCTTCAAGCGTCGTGCCGCTTACCCGTAAGTGACGCCCGGGTTGCTTTGCCCGACTTCTATTATGTAGCCATCGGGATCGCGGATGTAGCAGCGAGTCTCGCCGTATTTGGGCTTTGGCTCGGTGATGAACTCGGCGCCCCGGCTTTTCCATAGTTTGTAGCAAGCCTGAATGTCGGCGACGCGGATATTCATGAAGCTGCTGACTTGATCGGGATCGGGGGGGACGCGGAGCGTTGTGTTTGGCTTGTCGGGCGTCGGGCCGCCCCCGGGGTTGACGATGAGCCACGTGTTGGCGATCTGGAGGTAGCCCGGCGCGCCGCTGTTGTCGCCTCTGCTGTCGATGCGGCCGCCGAAGACCTTCTCGTAAAAGCGGAGCGATCGTTCGACGTCGGCGACGGTGAGAAAGTGCGCGACGGTAAACCCCTCCTTCGGCGGCATCTGATAGGTCTTCTGATCGACTTGGACTTCGCTCATGGACGACTCCTTCTTGGACTTCGGGGATATGAAGCTTAAGAGGCGCGTGAAATAATCTACCGATCGGTCAGACGGAGTGTTTGGCCAAGAACGCAAGAACAAGACTCGCGATCTCGTCGTTCTTCTCGTCCAAGGCGAAATGGCCGGCGTCGAGCAGGTGGATTTCGGCATCCGGCAGGTCGCGCTTGAACGCCGCCCCACCGGGCGCGATGAACGACGGATCGTTGCGCCCCCAGACCACCAGCGTCGGCGGCTGGTGCGCGCGCAGCCATGCTTGCCATGCCGGATAGGACGCGACATTCGTCCGGTAGTCGAAGAGCAGATCGGCCTGGATCTCGCGCTGGCCGGTTTTCGACAGGTGAGCATATTCGTCGGTCCAAGTGTCCGGATTATAACGTTCGGGGTGCGAGGTGCCCAGCGTGTGACGCTGTTCGGTCGCGGCGAACGACACGAACGCATCGAACACGTCAGGATGCGATTTCGGATCGGCCCAATATTGCGCAATGCCGGCCCACTTGGCGCCGAGGCCTTCCTCATAGACATTGGCATTCTGGACGATAAGCGCCTGCAGCCGCTGCGGATGCGCCGACATGACGCGAAAGCCGACCGGGCCGCCATAGTCATGAAGAAAGAAGGTGTATGTGTCGATCTTGAGTTGCTCAAGGAGAGCGTCGATCGTCTTGGCCAGATTGTCGAAGGTGTACACGTATGACGGTGGTGGCGGTGCGTCACTCTGACCGAATCCGGGAAAATCGGGCGCTATCAGATGATAGCGTGTTGCGAGCAAGGGGATGAGCGTATCGAACTCGCGCGAGGAAGAGGGGAAACCGTGCAACAGCACGATCGCCGGCGCGTCCGCCGGTCCCGCTTCGCGATAGAAAATTCCGACGCCATCTGCCGTCGCGCGACGATAGGTCATTGTCGCCGACGTCGACTGCAGCGAAGCAGCCTGCGCAGGAGGACGACCGGCGATCGACACCGGCGCCGGAGACGTTGCTGCCGTCATAATTTCCCTCCGTGTCGGCCGGGCACGCACTGGCGTCGGCGCGGGGCCGCAGCGCACCCATGGAGACATCAATCGTAGAATGCCGGGATCAGCTTTAGAGCGTCGGTCTCAGCCTTGTCGTGGTTGATAAACAGCTTCGCCTTGTATGTTGCGATCATGCGCTTGACCCGCTCCATGGAGGCGATCGACGCGGCCTTATCCGTGTTCAAGGACGGCACCGTGTCTTTCTCAAAATTCTCCTCCAGATGCACCACGTCGCCGGACAGAATGATGAATCCCGAGTTCTTCAGATGCACCAACAATGATTCACTGCCGGGAGTATGTCCCGGCGTGGAAACCAGGGTGACGCTGCCATCGCCGAATACGTCGGTATCGCCGTCGAGCAGCTTAAGATGCTTTGGAGTGCCCATAAGCCTGCGCGCGAGGGCCTTCAATTGATTCACGTTGTCGTTCGGGCCATCGGGAGTGCTGATCCACTCATACTCGGCCCGTTGCATCAGAACAGTCGAATTCGGGAACAAGCGAACATTGCCAATGTGATCGCCGTGCGTATGCGATAGCGCGACATAAGCGACGTCGTCCGGCTTAAGTCCAACCGTGGCAAGTTGCTCGGTGAGCGTCTTATCCAAATGGTAGACGATCAATTTGGGCAAAGTTGACCAGCCTTTGGGGTCGTTCAGCGCGGATTGCGGAACACCGGTATCCCAGAGCAGCCATTCGCTTCCACGCTTTATCAGCCAGCAAGTCGACGAGAATGCGATGCTGCGTCCGACATTCTCGCCGGGGGTCCAGACCAACTCGTCGTTGGCGAGGGAGTGACCGCCATCCAGCCGATAAAGCCTATCGGCGAAGCCGGCCGCGGCCGGGTCCGGCAGGCGCGAGTGGGCGGTTGTGGTCAACGTGGTGTCTAGCGACATATCCGAGCCTCCGGTCAGAAACCCAAATACCTGTTGGGGCTACGTGCGCGTCTGCGGATCGCTTCAAATGCTGAGACCGCGCGGAGATTTCGAAAAGTTATGCTTCGACGAGATAGCTGTCGATGCGATCGTCGATCACATGTCTGGTACCGCACATCCGATACTGCACAGGCCCATGTCCGGCACCGGACATATTCGACATGAGGCTGCGTCGTCGACCCAACAGCTATGGCGAGGCGATGCCTAACAATGCATCAATCGAATACTGTCCTGCACCGGTAATGGACAACAGCAGGAAGCCTCCCATGATGCTAAGGTCCTTGTAAAAGCCATCCAGGCTGTCGACGTAATCCGCACCTTTCACTGTCCAATAGCGATGCCCGATCAGCGCCGTGCCCAACGCGTATAAAGCCATGAGTACAGCCAATGGACGCGTGCACGCGCCGACGGCGACCGCGAACGCAACCGGAAGCTCCATGAACGTCGCTACGACGGCAGCCGGGACCGGCGTCGGAACGCCGAGCTGCACCATTTGACTGACGGTGCCGGAAAAGTCCCGCAGCTTTCGCCAGCCGAAAATCAGAAATAGCGCCGTGAGAAGAAGGCGCGCCGCAAGAATGAGCTCATCGTTGATGTGGTTTATCACAGCGATCCGCTCGCTCCCTTCACGAAACCCGCATCACATGAAATCTCGAGGAATGGAGCGATCCCAGTCGCGGCGGCACACTTCGTTCGCGCCGTCGAAGGCGCGCAAGCTTGCCTTTAGCTGAAAGGCATCGGCCGTGGATGACAGCCGCATCTGCGTCTCGACCCGGATTTGCCATGCGTCTCGCGACATGGTCTGGACGTTGTGCAGTTCGGCAACGGCGCTGAGCGGATCGTTGTCCTCGACATGATACTGCGTTTTCCATTGTGTGCCCAATTCGAGACCGATCCGGTCGATGCGTTCGATGCGCACACCATCGCGATGCAGGATGGTTGGCTTCTCAGGCTGCGCCGTCTCCGGTTCAAGAAAAGGCGAGCGCGCGGTGTCGGCGGCGTTGGGCGCGCGTTGCGGCAGGTCGAGCGTGCCGGCAAAGATCTGCAGCGTCGCCGTCTGCGGACTGGGCCAGATCATCGGCCAGTAAGCGGTCGATAGCGCAAGCCTCACTTTGTGGCCGGCTGGAAATACTGAGCCGGCATCGTTGAGCTTAACGCGCACGCGATAGCGCTCGCCTTCCACCAGCACGGCGGGCTGTTCGTGGCTCTCGCGATGCGTGAGGTTGAGCACGCCGTAGCTGACCCGCAGCGATTCACCGGAGGGCTGCACGTCGCATAGCCGCACCACCAGGTTCGCAATTGGCCGGTCGGATGCGACATCGAGCGTGACGATCGCAGCGCCCAGGATTTCGATCGGCGCATCGAGCGGCGGCGTCTCAAAGGTCAGCGAGCGGGCGTCGTCTTCCTGCTGGTCGCCGGCCTGATCGCGGCCGCGACCGAACGGAACCCAGTCGCCCGAAAACTTGCCCAGCGTCTGTGGCGAGCGCACGGCCCGGGCCGTCAAAGGCGCGCTTGTCTCGCGAAGGCCGGCATCGGTCAGGAACAACCGCCGGGCCGTTACCGTTCGTGGCGGCCACGACGGCTCGGCGATCCATCGCCCCGGCAGCGTATCGTGATGGGTCGCCGGTTTCACGCTGTCGGTCATCCAGGCGCGCAGCATGGGTTCATCCATCACGCCGGTGTCGATGCCCTTCAGCCAATGATCCCACCACCGCAGAATTTCCTGCAGAAAGCTAATCTGAGGGCCGGGAAGCGCAAAGTGCGGATAGGCGTGCGCCCATGGCCCGATAAGCCCCTTGCGAGGGACCTTTAGTCCTTCAAGCAGCCGCGGGATTGCATTCTTATAACCATCGGTCCAACCGCCGACGGCATAGACCGGACATTGGATCGCTTCGTAGTCCTCGCATACCGAGCCGTGCTTCCAATAGGCATCGCGCCGCTGGTGCGCCAGCCAATTGTCCTGGAACAGCGGTACGTTGCCCAATCGCTCCAGCCACGTAGCCCGCCAGCCATCGCCGACCAGCGCCGGATCGGGCGGCAGGCACATCAAGCTGAAAAAGAAAAAAGCCCATTCAAGCGCGGCGGTGGTGAGCAGCGTGCCGCCCATATAATGCGCATCGTCGGCATAGCGATCGTCGGTCGAACAAATAGTAACGATGGCCTTGAGCGCCGGGGGACGGCGCGCCGCGATTTGCAGTCCGTTGAAGCCACCCCAGGAAATTCCCATCATCCCGACCGCGCCGTTGCACCACGGCTGCGCCGCCAGCCAGGCGATCACCTCCACGCCGTCGTCTTGTTCCTGCATGGCGTATTCGTCGAACAGCAAGCCGGTCGATTCGCCGCACCCGCGAAGGTCGACGCGAACGCCGGCGTAACCGTGACCGGCCAGATACGGATGGGTGAGCGCATCCCGCTCGTAAGTCCCGTCGCGCTTGCGATAGGGGAGATATTCCAGGATGGCAGGAACCGGGTTCTGCTCGGCATCCTCCGGCAGCCAGATGCGGGCCGCCAGCTTCGTGCCGTCTTTCAGGGGGATCAAACTATGCTCGATGACCCGCAGAGTTTTTGGAAAATTCGTGACGATCACGGCGGACCACTCATGATGGCGGCGGTTTGGCCGCGCGCTGCGGCTTCGCAAGAAGATAACCGGTGTGCGCGCGGTTTCACGCGGCGTGCTTATTCATCAGGGCCAAGATCAGCGCATCGAGGCTATAGGGCCCGGCACCGGCCGAGACGATCACAATCAACATGAAGGCATAAAGTGTCTCCGGTAGATAGAGCCAATCGTCGATGCGATCTCCTCTATCGATCGGCTTGTAGAGTTCGATGCGCTGCCGCCCGGACGTGGCGATGGCGACGAGGATGATGACAAGGAGGCCGAGCGCGGCGAGTGGCGCCAAGAACCCGACAAGGACGGCGACGCCGGCGGAAAACTCGACCGACGGCACCCACCATTGATTGAAGCCCAGCGCCGGAACGCCGAGCGCTTTGAGTTCATCGACGAAGGTACGGTGGCGCTCCGCGTTGAACAGCTTGTGATATCCCGAATGCATAAAAAATGCCCCAACCGCGATCCGGTTCAGGGTCAGCGCGAGGTCGGTCCACCCGACACCAGTGAACAGCAGATCCATGGTGGATGCTCCCACGCATGACGCATCAACGGTAAGATAGCGTGGTTTGTTTTGTTACGCACCGGCAACGCAACGACGGCGGGTGCTCAGAGAGCATCGCGACACGCGGCGGGTGTGTCGGCGAGTTTCAGTGACGTTCATGCGGTGGAATTGACGATGATCGTCACCGCCGCAAGCAGCACGGCGAAGGCGACGATCGAACCGACGAGCCAAAATTGCGACCGCCTGAAGCGGAAGCCGATCAGCGTCACGGTCAGCGCCAGTGCGGCGACGAGCTCGGCGATGAGCGCAACACCATAGGCCGACGGCTCTTGAATTGACGCGTGCCTCCTGCATCCCATCGCACATCACCGTTGGCAAAGCTGCGTGGTCCGGAACTAGGGCTGATGGCTCCCAAAAGAGATGGTTCGCGAGTTCAAACTGGAATTCAAAAAATCGTTCCGTCGGCCCGCACAAGCGCGCCGCGACGAATGATCGCTCCGACGGCCCGTCGGCGGGATCATGGCGCGGCGGATACCGACCCTCGGATCAAGTCCGAGGGCGGGCAGTCTCCAAATCGCGCTCTCAACGCGGCTCTAATGCGCCTTGGCGGCGATGGCCCCGGTCGGCGGAAAGGCCGGATTGGATTGCGTGCCGCGCAGCAGAGCGAGCGCGGTCTGCAGCGCCTTGTCGTCCTTGGCGTCGGTCGGCACGTAGGACTGCGAGCCGGTTTTTTCCGGTCCGCTTGCCTTAAGATGTCCGGGCAGATTGGCTTCGCTGAAACTCATTGCCGCCGCGGCCTGCAGATTCTTCGGCACGTCCTCCTCGATCTTGATGTCGGGCGTGATGCCCTCCGCCTGGATCGAGCGGCCCGACGGCGTGAAGTAGCGCGCGGTGGTCAAACGCAGCGCGCCGTTGTCCGTGCCCAGCGGAATGATCGTCTGCACCGAGCCTTTGCCGAACGAGCGCGTGCCGACGATCGTCGCCCGCTTCTGATCCTGCAGGGCGCCGGCGACGATTTCGGAAGCCGAGGCCGAACCGCCGTTGATGAGAACGATCAGCGGCTTGCCGCCGGTGAGGTCGTCCGGCTTGGCGTAGAAGCGCTGGTTCTCCCCGGAATTGCGGCCGCGGATCGAAACGACCTCGCCGCTGGTCAGGAACGCATTGGAGACGGCGATCGCCTGGTCAAGCAGCCCGCCCGGATTGTTGCGCAAATCGAGCACATAGCCCTTGAGCCCATCGGCCGGAACTTGCGCGGAAATCCGCTTGATCGCGTCCTTCAGCTCGCCGCCGGCGAGGTCGTTGAATTCGGTGATGCGGATATAGCCGACGTTGCCGCCTTCGACGCGAGAGCGAACCGACCGCACTTTGATGATCTCGCGGGTGAGCGTCTTCTCGATCGGCTGCGAATCGTTGGCGCGCTGGATTTCGAGCGTGACGGAACTGCCCGGCGTGCCGCGCAATTTATTGACGACCTCGTTGAGCGGAAGTCCGGCGATCACCTGACTGTCGACCCGGGTGATGAAGTCGCCGGCCAGAATGCCGGCCTTTGACGCCGGCGTATCGTCGATGGGGGAGACGACCTTCACCCGGCCATTCTCCATCGTGATCTGCATGCCGAGCCCGCCGAACTGGCCGCTCGTCTCCGCCTGCATATCGCCGAAGGCCTTGGCGTCCATGTAATTGGAGTGCGGATCAAGCGCGCTCACCATGCCGTTGATGGCCGAACCGACCAGCTTCTTGCCGTCGGGCTTGTCGACATAGTCGCGGCGAACGAGGTCGAAGGCTCTGCCGAACAGTTCGAGCTCGCGGTAGGTCTGGGCGGAGCCGGTGGACGGCGAAGCGGCCGCTCCGGAGAGGAACGGCATGACCGCCGGCGTGGTCGCAACAAGGGCGATCGCGGCACCGGCGACCGCCGCAAGGGAAAGATGGATGAGCTTATGCATAAGGGCCTTCTATTGGCGGTAACGGGCCAAGGAGTCACCTCACATTGGCGCCATTTGGCTGCGGCACACTGTCCCTCGCATGCCGCCGGGCCAAACGGGCGGGGCGAACACGCGACTATTGGCGATGGCGCGTTAATTTGTCATTCATAAGACGAATCGCACGGCGGCCAAGTGGCGTTCGCCGTGCTCCCGCACTACATTGCCCGGGCGGGGCTGCCCGGTGCGTCAGGAGCCTTATTCTCGGGGCCTTATCGATCTCTTAGGGAGCTGTCCCTGGCCGAGCTCGTGGGTTTGGTCACACGGCGCCCACCTACTTGCGTAGGGAACCCGGGATCGTTGCTCCAACGGCCGGCGCGGCTCCGCACTTGTATTCCGTCACCCTGAGGAGCGAGCGCAGCGAGCCTCGAAGGGCGACGGCCGGCCAAGTCGGCTATGGCCGACTTGGCGCTTAACACCTCGAAATCGGCAAGCCGATTTCGCTTGCGCTTGAGCCGCGTCCTTCGAGGCCCGCGCTGCGCGCGGGCACCTCAGGATGACGCGACAGTGGACTCAGATTTAATCGTCCGAAACAAGGCCGACCTCCGCCGCGACGCCGCCGCGCGGCGCGATGCCTTGCCGGCGCAGGCGCGAAAAGCGGCGGCTGAGGCCATCGCGGCGCGGCCGTTTCCGCTGGCGATCGCCCCGGGCACCATCGTCTCCGGCTTCATGCCGATGAAGACCGAGATCAATCCGCTGCCGCTGATGAAGACGCTTGCCGAGGCCGGCGCGCAATTGGCGCTGCCGAAGATCGCGGGCCGCGGCAGGCCGCTCGTCATGCGCGCCTGGGCGTGGGGTGCGCCGCTCGATACCGGGCAGTGGGGCATCCGCGAGCCGAAAGCGGACTATCCGGAAGTCGACCCGGACATGTTACTCGTGCCGCTGCTCGCCTTCGACCGCGCCGGGCAGCGCATCGGCTACGGCGCCGGCTATTACGACATCACGATTGCCCGCTTGCGTTCGCGCAAGAAAGTAGCTGCCGTCGGCATCGCCTTCGCGCTGCAGGAAGTTCCTGCCGTGCCGGCGACCGAGCACGATGCCCCGCTCGATTTCGTGCTGACGGAGCGCGAGGCGATTGAGATAAAGGGTTGAGCATGCGCATTCTCTTCGTCGGCGACATTGTCGGGCGCAGCGGGCGCCATATCGCCATCGACCGCCTGCCGGGGCTGATCCGCGACTGGAAGCTCGATCTGGTCGTCGCCAATGGCGAGAACGCGGCTGGCGGCTTCGGCATCACGGAAGCCATCTATCGCGAGCTGATCGAGGCCGGCGTCGACGCCGTGACGCTCGGCAATCACGCCTGGGACCAGAAAGAGGCGCTGGTCTTTATCGAGCGGGCGCCGCGGCTCATTCGGCCGGTCAATTATCCGCCCGGCACGCCGGGCCGCGGCGCCGCCATGATCGAGGCCAAGAACGGCGCCCGCGCGCTCGTGATCAACGCCATGGCGCGGATTTTCATGGACCCGCTCGACGACCCGTTTGCGGCGCTCGATCGCGAGCTCAACGCCTGCGTGCTGGGGAAGGGCGCCGATGCCATCGTCGTCGATTTCCACGGCGAGGCGACCAGCGAGAAGCAGGCCCTGGGATTGTTCTGCGACGGCCGCGCCAGCCTCGTCGTCGGCACCCACACCCATGTGCCGACGGCCGATCAGCGCGTCTTGCCCGGCGGCACCGCCTTTATCAGCGACGTCGGCATGACCGGCGATTTCGATTCGGTGATCGGCATGGCCAAGGACGAGCCGCTGCAGCGTTTCCTGCGCCGCGTGCCGACGGCCCGCTTCGAGCCGGCCACGGGTCCGGCGACGCTGTGCGCCGTCGCCGTCGAGACCGACCCCGCGACCGGCCTTGCCGCTCGCGTCGGGGCGGTTCGGCTTGGCGGTTTGCTGGAACAGGCGGTGCCAACGTTTTGGAGCTGAAGTCTTTATTTCTGCGGACCGCCGCCATATAAAGTCGCCGACATCATTTCATCCCCATGATGCGGGGCGCGAGCGGGCGCAGACATCAGCGTTGAGAGCGACTTATGGCCGGACATTCACAGTTCAAGAACATCATGCACCGCAAGGGGCGGCAGGATGCGGCGAAATCGAAGCTGTTCGGCAAGCTCGCCCGCGAAATCACCGTCTCGGCCAAGCTCGGCACGCCCGATCCCGACATGAACCCGCGGCTGCGCGCGGCGGTGATCGCGGCGCGCGCGGAGAACATGCCGAAGGACAATATCGAGCGCGCCATCAAGAAGGCGTTGGGCGGCGATGCCGACAATTACGAGCAGGTTCGCTACGAGGGCTACGGGCCGGGCGGCGTCGCGGTGATCGTCGAAGTGTTGACCGACAACCGCAATCGTGCGGCCGGAGAAGTGCGCGCGGCTTTCACCAAGTCCGGCGGCAACCTTGCCGAGACCGGCGCGGTGTCGTTCATGTTCGACCATGTCGGCGTCATCGAATATGACGCCAAGACCGCGAGCGCGGAGGCCATGTTCGAGGCGGCGCTCGACGCCGGCGCCGACGACGTGGTGTCGAGCGCCGAGACGCATGAGATCTACGCCGGCCAGGACCATTTCGGCTCGGTCGCCAAGGCGCTCGAAGCCAAATTCGGCGAACCGCGCAAAGCGGCGCTCACCTGGCGGCCGCAGAACACGGTGGCGGTCGACGACGACCAGGGCGAAAAAGTCTTGAAGCTCATTGAGAACTTGAACGAACAGGACGACGTGCAGAACGTCTATGCCAATTTCGAGGTCTCCGACGCGCTGGTCAACCGCATGAGCGCGTGAGCGGTGGCGCGGCGGCGTGACACGAAGGCCGAAACGGCTCGCGAACGCAGCACGAACGCCGGACATCGCGGAGTGTAACGTGACAACCGGCGGCAAAGCGGTCTAGTGTCCCGACGCCGGCTCGGTCCGTGCCGCAGTTCCGCACCCGTTTCAGTCCCAGTGTGCCGTTGGCAAAGGCGGTAGCGCATGAGTACCACGCTCCGCGAGCCACTCCGAGGCCGGGCGCTGTTTGACAGAATTTGGCGATTTGCGCTGAGACGGGTGTTGTTTCCCGCCTGCGTGCTGGCGCCATTCGCCTTCGTGTTCCCCAAGATCGCGCTGTTCTACGCCGTCTGCGGCGCCTATGACGTCAGCCGCAATACCGACCTGAAGCTCTCCACGCTGCGCCGCTATTTCATCGGCAACGGCTTCCTGCTCTGGATGCTGTCGCCGATCAACATCGTGCTCGATCTGTTGTCGCTGCCTTACGTCAACAAGGGCGTCTACCGCCTGGAAGATTTGCCGCCGGCCTATCAGAATGAGGTGAAGCGGCTGATCGTGGTCGCCGACGATGCCGATCTTCCCCGCCGCGTCGAGGAGCGTTCGAAAGAGCACCGGCGCATGATGCTGTTCTGGCGCTCCTATGGCGTCGCCAGCAAGACCATCGTCGACGTATCCGGCTTCTCCGAACCGTGGAAATACATCAAGACCATCGGGCTTTCGGTCTTCAACAAGAAGATTACCACCTCGCCGCATTTCGGCTGGCTGCGCCCGACCTTGCGGGTGCTCTATAACGTCAACGACATCAAGGACAAGTCCGCCTATATCGTCGTCGGCGACACGACGAGCTACTGGCGCGACAACAAGCTCTTCATCTTCGACGATACGCTGTTGCATCTGTCCGCCAACGAGACCGACCAGCTGCGCTATTGCATGTTCGTGGATATTCTTCGGCCGTCGCCGTTCCCGCGCGTCATGGCGGCGGTGGTGGCATTCGAGGGCTATCTCAACGCCAGGCTCAAGCTCATCACGTTAAGCGGCTGGACCCTGGTCGAGCAGTAACGGTGGCGACGGTCGCGGCCGCAATCGGCGGGACATCGGGCGGACTTGCCTGCGGCCTGTTGCTGCGCGCGCTTTGCTTTTCAGTTCACGGCAAACAGGACCAGCGCCACGGCGGCTACCGCGAGCCCCAAGCCCTTGCGCGCGTCGAGGCGCTCGCCAAACAGCGCGATGCCGGCGAGCGCGGTGATGACGAAGCTCATCTGCGCCACGGGAACGAGCACGCTCGCGGGACCAAGCGCCAGACCGTGCAGCAACAAGACGAAGGCGCCGAACAGACCGAACGCGGCAAGGCCGGCATAGCTCCAGCCGCGCCGGGGAACGCGAAGGCCGTCGCGCCAGAAGCCGGAGATCGTCGCCAGCGAAGAGAACATCCAGGCCTGCGCCGTCACCATGGTCTCCGGCAGCGCGCCGTGCGCCAGCCCGATCTTGTAGAACAGATTGGTCAGCGCCATCGTCACGGTGGCGAGCAGCACCTGGGCCAGCGAGGCGAAACTGACCTTGCCGGCCTCCGCGCCGGCTTCGGCGAGAAGGAGCCACAGCGCAAGCAGAGCGCAGCCGAGCGCGATCGTTTTCGCCGCGGTCAGCGGCTCATGCAGGAGCAGGATCGCCAGCGCGGCGGTGAGCGTGAAATTGAGCCGGAAGATCGGCGCATTGGTCGATACCGCGCCGCCGTGCAGGCTTTGCGTGAAATTATAGAGCGCGACGAACAGGAATGCCCCGGCGAGCGCGCCCCACAGCGCCGCGAGATGCAGACTGAGATTGCCGGAGAGCCAGGCATAGAGCGTGACGCCCGGACAGAATATCCAGGCTTGCGCCATCAGAAAATCGCCCGAGGGAATGCCGGCGGCCGCGCCGCGCTTGTAAATGAGGTCGCTGACGCCGAAGCAGAGCATGGCGCCGAGCGCGAAACCAAGGCCTGAGGTCATCGCAATTTCCGAAAGTGCATTAAGCCGTTAGCCGCCGTTGCTGCGGCTCTTTATCAGGGTGGCGACGGTCCGGCGAGCGAAGCTTAAGCATTGCCGGCATGCTATGAATGAAACGACATGAACCGCGCGATTCGCATTCTCGGCATCGATCCCGGGCTCCGCCGCACCGGCTGGGGCATGGTCGCGATTGCCGGCAATGCCTTGAGCTTTCTCGGCTGCGGCTCGGTGACGACCAATGACCGCGACGCGCTGGCGGCGCGGCTTTTGGCCATTCATGACGGCTTGATGCGCGTCCTCGACGAATTTAAGCCCGACGAGGCGGCGGTCGAGCAGACCTTTGTCAGCAAGGACGCGCGCGCGACGCTGAAACTCGGCCAGGCCCGCGGCATCGCCATGGTGGTGCCGGCCCGCGCCGGCGTGCCGGTCGCCGAATATGCGCCGAACCTGATCAAGAAAAGCATCGTCGGCGCCGGCCACGGCGACAAGGCGCAGGTGCGGATGATGATCGGCGTGCTCTTGCCCAAGGCCGATCCATCGTCGGACGATGCCGCCGACGCGCTGGCGACCGCGGTGACGCATGCGCATCATCGGCGGAGCGTGGTGTTGAGGATGGCGCTGAAGGTAGCGGTGCCAAAGGTGGCGGCACGATGAGGGGCGGAAGCATGGCTTTCCGCCCCCGCGAAGCGGGGGAGGGGGACCACGCGAAGCGTGGTGGAGGGGGCCTCGGTGCGAAGGCTTGCGCAAGCGTCGAAGACTTGCCCTCACCCGCTTCGCTTCGCTCGCGTCCTCCCCCGCCAGCGGGGGAGGGAAGAAAGACAGCGCGATGATCGGCAAGCTCAAGGGCATCATCGATTCCTACGGCGAGGATAACGTCATCCTCGACGTTGGCGGCGTCGGCTATCTGGTGCAGTGCTCGGCGCGCACCTTGCAGGAATTGCCGCGGGCGGGCGAGCCGGCGGTGCTGTCGATCGAAACTTATGTCCGCGAGGATCAGATCAGGCTGTTCGGCTTCCTCACCGATACCGAGCGCGAATGGTTCCGGCTCCTGCAGACCGTGCAGGGCGTCGGCGCCAAAGTGGCGCTCGCGGTGCTCGGCACGCTCAAGCCCGCCGATCTCGCTTCTGCCATCGCGATGCGCGACAAGGCCATGGTGGCGCGCACGCCGGGCGTCGGCCCGAAAGTCGCCGAGCGCATCGTCACCGAACTCAAAGACAAAGCGCCGGCCTATACCGACGTCGATCCGGCGCTGGTGCGCCTTTCCGGCGCGCTCGATGAGAAACGTGCGCCGCGGCCGGTCGCCGACGCGGTCTCGGCGCTGGTCAATCTCGGCTACGCGCAGGTGCAGGCGGCCGCCGCGATTGCCGCGGCGGCGCGTTCGGCCGGCGAGGGCGCGGAGACGACGACGCTGATCCGGCTCGGTTTGAGAGAACTGGCGAAGTGACACGGCCGGCGAAATTGCGATCTTGTAGGGTGGGCAAAATCGCCGACCGTTGCCTTGGCGCTGGTATTGAAGCGACGGCGATTTTGCCCACGCGGCGGGCGCAGAGCGCGTGGGCATTGCGCTTGCAGGCGATCGGTGCAGCCCCCCACGGTCGACCATGCGCAATGCCCACCCTACGGAGACCGGCGAAATGAAGAAGCCGGTGAAACTCGGCAAGGCGGAGCAGGAACTGATCGCGGCGGCGACCGCGGCGATCAAGCAACGCTACCGCGACGACTGGCAGGAGGTCGGTGCGGCGCTGCGCACCCGCTCCGGGAAAATCTTCACCGGCGTCAATCTCGACGCCTATCTCGGCCGCATGGCGGTGTGCGCGGAAGCCGTGGCGCTCGGCCGCGCCGTGGTCGACGTCGGCGACGACGGCATCGAGATGATCGTCGCGGTGCGCCATCCGCCGCCGCAGGATAAAAACCAGGCCATCGCGGTGGTGTCGCCCTGCGGCGCCTGCCGCGAATTGATCTTCGACTACGATCGCAAGGCGCGGGTGATCGTGCCGAACGGCAAATCGGCGGCGGTGGTGCCGATCGCCGAACTGTTGCCGAACAAATATACCCGGGGGCCGGAACGGTGACGAACGCGCCACGTAAACTGGTCGCGCCGGAGCGCCGCGACGAAGACGCCGCGGAGGCGAATTTGCGACCGCAGCGTTTGAGCGAATTCATCGGCCAGGAGCAGGCGCGCAAAAATCTCGGCGTGTTCATCGCGGCGGCGCGCGCGCGCAAGGAGGCACTCGATCACGTGCTGTTCGTCGGGCCGCCGGGCCTGGGCAAGACCACGCTGGCGCAGATCGTGGCGCGCGAGCTTGGCGTCAATTTCCGCGCCACCTCCGGGCCGGTGATCGCCAAGGCCGGCGATCTGGCGGCGCTGCTCACCAATCTCGAAGAGCGCGACGTGCTGTTCATCGACGAGATTCACCGCCTCAATCCGACGGTCGAGGAAATCCTCTATCCGGCGATGGAGGATTTTCAGCTCGATCTGATCATCGGCGAGGGGCCGGCGGCGCGCTCGGTGAAGATCGACCTGCAAAGGTTCACGCTGATCGGCGCCACCACCCGCGCCGGACTTTTGACCAATCCGCTGCGCGACCGCTTCGGCATTCCGGTGCGGCTGAATTTCTACAGCGAGGCGGAATTGGAGCAGATCGTCAATCGCGGCGCGCGCGTACTCGGCATCGCCATCACGTCCGACGGCGCCAACGAGATCGCGCGGCGCGCCCGCGGCACGCCGCGCATTGCCGGGCGGCTGCTGCGCCGGGTGCGCGATTTCGCCTCCGTCGACGGCGCCGCCGCGATCGACCGCGCGGTCGCCGACAAGGCGCTGGCCGCGCTCGAGGTCGACCGCGCCGGGCTCGACGCCATGGACCGCCGTTATCTGAAAACCATTGTCGAGAATTACAGCGGCGGCCCGGTCGGCGTCGAGACGCTGGCCGCCGCCTTGTCGGAGCCGCGCGACGCGATCGAGGACATCATCGAGCCTTATCTGATCCAGTGCGGGCTCCTGCAGCGCACGCCGCGCGGCCGGCTCGTCACCGGCAATGGCTTCCGCCATCTCGGCCTGCCGGAGCCCAAGCGCGATCCGGCACAGTTCGGATTGTTCGGAGGTGGCGAGGATGAATGATGGCGTCCAGTCTCTTGGACGATATGCGACGCAATCCGGCCGGCGATTGGAGGATCGGCGATGTGGAGACTTTGTGCCAAAATTACGGTTTGAGCTTCCGGTTCGGCAAGGGTTCGCACGCCACGGTGCACCATCCGACGGCCCGCGAAATCTTGACCATTCCGTCGCGGCGACCGATCAAGCCCGGTCTACATTCGCAAGCTCGTACGCTATATTGATATGTACGGAGCCGGTCGATGAAACTTGAATATGCAGTGCGGATTGAGCGTCTCGCCGAGAGCGACGGCGGCGGCTATCTCGCGCTCGTTCCCGATCTACCGGGCTGCATGTCCGATGGGGGAACGCCCGAAGAAGCCCTGAGAAACGTGCAGGAAGCCATTGAATCCTGGATCGAGGCCGCCAAGGAATCAAAACTCGACGTTCCACGGCCGACCCCGCCGCTGGAAAAGGTCGGCTGATCGCGTGCCGCAAACCTACGAAGGCGGCTGCCATTGCGGGCGCGTGCGCTTTCGCGTCAAGGCGGATCTGTCGCGCGTCACCGAATGCAATTGCTCGATCTGCGCCAAGAAGGGTTTTTTGCATCTCATCGTGGCGCCGGAGAATTTCGAGCTTTTAAGCGGCAAGGATGCACTGACGACCTACCGCTTCAATACCGGCACTGCGCGGCACACCTTCTGCGCCACTTGCGGCATTCATGCGTTCTACGTGCCGCGCTCGGATCCCGATAAGATCGACGTCAATGCGCGCTGCCTCGACGGCGTCGATGTCGCCGCGATAAAACCCCACCTGTTCGATGGCAGGAACTGGGAGCACGCGATGACCGATCGCGTGCCGTGGCGCTAGAAAATCGGCGATCGCAAGATGACCAGCGTATCTCTCGACGGCGAAATCCGCGACGGCCGCCATGTGCTGACCGTGCGGGTCTATTACGAAGACACCGATTTCACCGGCATCGTCTATCACGCCAATTATCTGCGCTACATGGAGCGCGGCCGCACCAATCACTTGCGGCTGCTCGGCGCCGATCACCGCGCGCTGTTCGAAGAGACGGAGAAGGAAACGCCGGGCTTCGCCTTCGTGGTGCGCTCGATGGCCATCGATTTCCTGAAACCCGCGCGCATGGACGATGTGCTGACCGTCGTCACCGAGCCGGAACAAGTGAAAGGCGCTTCGATCACATTGCGCCAGCGCGTGATGCGCGGCGATGAACTCATGGTCGAAGCGCATGTGCGCGTCGCCTTCATCTCCGGCGGCCGCGCGCGGCCGATCCCGAAGCCGTTGCGCGTCGCCATGAAGGCGGATCAGGACGCGCTTGGCGGGTAATCCCAGACCGCTGTGGCGAAGGCAGAGCTTACTTCTCGACCGGATTGCCGGCCTTGACCCAATCATCCCAAGTCATGATGACGGCGATAGGATGGGTGAAACCGATCTTCTTCAACGACGCCGTCGCAAGCGTGGCGCGGCCGCCGGTCTTGCACTGAACATAAATGGTCTTGTCGGCGTCGACTTTGGTCTTCGGATAGCCGAGATCCTGATAGACCAGGAATTCCAGCAGGCCGCGTGGGATATTGATGGCGCCCGGGACGTGGCCGGCGGCGAATTCCGCCGGTTCGCGCACGTCGATGAATGTTGCGCCATTCGGATTTTTCACGGCCGCAAGGTAGCCCGCCATGTCCGTGGTTTTGACGGTCTTGCGCACCGACTTGAGATAGTTGGTCACGATCGGCGGCCACACCGGCTCCTGGGCGAGCGCGGGCGCAGAAACGGCGAATGCACCGGCGAAAACGACGGCAAAGCGCAGCATGCGGTTCATGACGATGGGACTCCTCGATTTATTCCCTCTTTACATTTGCACCGCCCTGCCGTTCGCCTCATTGATTTAGGTCAAGCAGTTTGATGACGCGGCGCGTCACCTGACCGGGGCGTCGGTGGCTGAGGGGTTAATGAAGCGGCGTTCGCGCCGCTTTCTCACACGACGGCGTTCGAAGGGATCGCAGTCAGATCCACTCCTCCTGCTCCTCGACGCGTGTCGGGAACATGTTGACGTATTGGACGAGCCGCGGCCGCGTGCCGCGGTTGGGGCTCGCGCCGTGCGGCAGCGCCTGATGCCAGATGATGAGATCGCCGGCGCGCCCGCCGATCGGCTGCGCGCCCAAGTCGTAGAGATTCTGTTGGCGCGGATGCGTGCCGGGCGGCAGGCCTTTGAGCCAGTCTTCGCCCCAGCGCTGAAAGCCGGGAATGAGCGTGAAGGCGCCCTGCTTGGGCGGCGTATCGGCAAGATAAAGAATGCCGGCGGTGCCGAACGGGATCGGCGTTTTCACGCTGACGTCCCAATGCAGATGCGGCCCGGGGAACATAAAACCGTCGCGCTCGGGCGGATTGAAGCCGACGCGATCGGTGGTCGCCCACAGATCGGCGGTGCCCCACAATTGGGCGAAGGCCTTGTGGACGCGCGGCGCGCGGCGAATGGCGGCGAACGCCGGGTGCTGGAAATATTGCACCATGATGCCGTGGTCGTTGCGGCGATACCAGGTCTCGGGATGGTCCGGACTGGCGCCGAGATGCCGCCACAGCGCCTGTGCCGCAGCCTCACGTATCTCAGGCGGAACGGCGTCGTGCAGCACGACATAGCCGTGCGCCTCCCAGAACGCGAGATCGGCGGCGCTCAGCACCGGTTTGCTGGCTTCGATTTCCGCGAGCGCGCGCCGGCTCGCCGGCGGCGTGTCGGCGCCGATGACCGCGGCGTTGATGCGCGCAACGCGCTCCGGATCGATGCCGCCGGTGGTCGCGACAATCCAGCGCTCGAATTCGTCGAAATCGGGTGCGGCGCGGCCGAGATAGGCAGCGGTCTGCTCCAATCCGACGCCGATGGCATGAATCACCAATCGGTCGAGGTGGCGATCATGCATGGTCGCCGGTGGGAAATGGCCCCGCCGCCCGGCCATCGTCCGCGACCACATGCGCTTGAGCTGATAGACGCCGAGCGCGCCGGTCTCGATCGCCGGCGCCAAGGGTGGTGCAACGGCCAGGGAGGGCGCAGGGGAGGGAAGCGTATCGGTCAGCGACACGATGAACCTCCATCGATGCGGCTGGACACCGGAGAAGACAAAATGAGCCTGCGTGCGTCAACCTGAAGTCGACGGCCGGCGCCGACACATGTAAAAGCCATTTACATGAGCTGGTCGAAAGACGACAGGGAAAGTCCGCGCGGCTACCACCACGGCAATCTCAAGGAAGCACTGTTGCGCGCGGCGCTGCAGCTGATCGCCGAAAAGGGTCCTGCGGGGTTCACCTTTGCCGAAGCGGCGCGCTTCGCCGGCGTCAGTCCGGCCGCGCCCTATCGGCATTTCCGCGACCGCGACGAGCTGATGGCCAATGTCGCCTTGCGCGGCTTTGCGCAATTCGAGGCGGCGCTCGCGCGCGCCTGGGACGGCGGGCGGCCCGACGCGCTGACCGCGCTCGACCGTTTGGGCAAGGCCTATCTCGACTTTGCGCGGGCCGAACCGGCCTATTATTCGGCGATGTTCGAGGCGGGAATACCGACTTCCGCGAGCCCCGAATTGCGCGAGGCCGGCGACCGCGCCTTTGCCGTTCTGCGCGAAGCCGCCGAGGCGCTGTGCGGGCAAATGCCGCCCAAGGGGCGGCCGCCGGCGCTGATGGTCGCGCTGCATCTGTGGGCTACGGCGCACGGCGTGGCTTCGTTGTTCGGGCGCGGCGACGCGGCGCGCCGGTCGCTGCCAATGTCGCCCGAGGAGCTGTTGGAGGCCAACACGCTGATCTATCTGCGCGGTCTCGGCGTGCCGGAGCCGGGCTAGTCCAGTGGCCTACCGGCCCATTCACGATGCTGCGAGCCGTGTTGACAAGGCGACCCTCGGTTATGTAAATGTTATTTACATTCACACGTGAGGTTCGCCATGCCCCTCATCGCGCTTGCCTTGCTCAGCCCGCCCGTTTGGATCTTCCTCATGATCTTTGGCTTCTGGCTGTGGTGGCCATTGGGGCTTGTGACCCTCGCCTTGATCATCGGGAGCGCAAAGATGGGTTGCTGGAACCACCACGGCTCAGGCTGCTGGAGCCATAACGGCATGAACCGCTGGGAAAGCAAGATGGCCCGCATGCAAGACAAGATGGACCGTTTCCGCACCAGGATGGATGGTCTGCGCAGCGGCGACTGGCGCGGTCCGCCGTCGAGCGGCAATCGCGCTTTCGACGAGTACCGGACCGAGACGCTCAAGCGGCTGGAAGAGGAGCAACGCGAGTTCCGCGATTTCCTCGACCGGCTGCGCTTCGCCAAGGACAAGACCGAATTCGATCAGTTCATGGCCGAACGGCGCAATCGCCAGCCGGACACCGGAGCCCAGCCGCAGAACTGATTGGTCAGCATTGTCCTTCATCGGGCCGCCGCGGCAGCGCCGGGGCGGCCCGCGTCGTTTTGCTGTCGCGTCGGTTTGCTTTGTGACATAGCTGCATGCCGTCCGGCGGGGCGGCTTTAACCCCCCATTAAGCCTAGTCGGGCTTCGTAAGCGTGAACGACCGGGGTGGTGCCCTAGTTTGGACAATTTTCGCGACTGATTACGCTTTCGCCGGTGACGGGTCCGGCTCGGGTCATCGCGAAAATCGGGGTCTTGGTCGACGCGCGAAGCGGCGGCCTTTTGATAACTCATCGATCCGAAGACCAGTGCGCCGCGACGGTCACGATCGAGTCTGTGGCCGCGTATTTGGCCCAGTAGCTCCGTTTGAAGGGACCTGGTCCCAGTGATCTGGCGGCCTCGCTCGGGCCGCCGCAGCAGGGACCGCCGAAGGGGACGCTTTTTCATGAATCCAGCCGACATTTCCTCGTCGGTCGCACCGCTGACGTCCTCCAATCTGTCGCTGTTCCATCTGTTCTGGCACGCCCACTGGATCGTGGAGTCGGTGATCGTCGGTCTTTTGATCTGCTCGGTCTGGGTTTGGGCCATCGCCATCGACAAGACCCTGTTGTTCTCGCGGCTTCGCCGCGCCGGCGACCATTTCGAGGAGGCGTTCTGGTCGGGCCAGTCGCTCGAGGAACTCTACAAGTCGCTGGCCAACCAGCCGGGGCACTCCACCGGCGTCCTCTTTGTCGCAGCGATGCGCGAATGGAAGCGCAGCCTCGAAGGCCACGCCCGGTCCTTTGCCGGGCTGCAAATGCGCATCGAAAAGGTCATGAATGTCGCGATCGCCCGCGAGGTCGAAAACATGGAGCGGTACCTCTTGGTCCTGGCGACGGTCGGTTCGGCGGGGCCCTTTATCGGGCTGTTCGGCACCGTGGTCGGGATTATGACGAGCTTCCAGTCGATCGCGGCGTCGCAGAACACGTCGCTGGCGGTGGTCGCCCCCGGCATCGCGGAATCGCTGTTCGCGACCGCAATCGGCCTCGTTGCCGCCATCCCGGCGACGATTTTCTACAATAAGTTTGTGACCGAGGTGAACCGGCAGGCGCAGCGGCTCGAAGGATTTGCCGACGAGTTTACGGCTATACTGTCGCGGCAGATCGATGAACGGGGCTGAGGGCTTTCGGTCATGGCGGCTGGCACATTGAGCGCGGGCTCGGCCGGTGGCGGCAAGCGCCGGCGGCGCCGGCCGGTCATGAGCGAGATCAACGTGACGCCCTTTGTCGACGTCATGCTGGTGTTGCTGATCGTGTTCATGGTTTCGGCGCCGCTGCTCACCGTCGGCGTGCCGATCACCCTGCCGCAAAGCCAGGCCAAAGCGCTGCCGCAAGATAACGAGCCGCTGACCATCTCGGTCAATGTCGACGGCAAGATTTTTCTGCAAAACCAGCCCATCGAGATCGACGATCTTGTCACCAAGCTCAAGGCGATCATCGACGCCCGTCACGGCAATCTCGATGAGACGATCTATGTGCGCGGCGACCGCAAAGTCGATTACGGCACCATGATGCGGGTGATGGGCCGCATTTCCGGCGCCGGCTACCGCAAAGTGGCGCTGGTCACCAATGTCGAG
Source organism: uncultured Alphaproteobacteria bacterium (assembly GCA_963791925.1). Taxonomy (GTDB): domain Bacteria; phylum Pseudomonadota; class Alphaproteobacteria; order Rhizobiales; family Xanthobacteraceae; genus BOG-931. Next base: position 972,105 of record CAWBUA010000002.1, read on the forward strand.
CAGGACCAGAAATGAAGACCGGCATGACCATATCGTGCGTCGGTCATGCCGTCGCGCTCGGTTGCGCGCTGTTGGCGCTCTCGGCGGCGCCGATGGAGGTGCCGGCGGTTGACTCGCTGCCGGTGCAATTCATTTCGCAGAAGGATTTCACGAAGCTCACGCAAGGCGTCAAGAACGCGCCGAAGCTGAAAATCGACATGCCGAAGCCGCTCGCCGATCGCGTCGACGCGCCCAAGGCGGTCGATCAGCTGGCGCCCAAGGCCGCCGACAAGCCGGAAATCAAGACCAACTCCGCCAAGGCCGCCCCGCAGCCGAAGCCCGAGACCAAGCCCGACCCGAAAGACGCGCAGAAGGCGGCCAAACCGCCGCCGCCGCAATATAAGCCCGACCAGATCGCCGAACTGTTGAAGAAAGACGTGCCGAAGAAACCGGCGAAACCCGACGATCAGTCGGCGCCGAAAAAGGCGGATGCCCCCAAGTTCGACGCCAATCAGGTCGCGCAATTGCTCGACAAGCGCGAGCCGCGCCGGCAGCTCGCGTCGAACCAGACGCTCAACGACGTGCCCAATCTCGGCGCCGCCTCGGGGGCGCCCGACGCGCAAATGTCGCAGAGCGAAATCGACGCATTGCGCGCCCGCATCTCCAGCTGCTGGAGTCCGCCGCCGGGCATCGACGCCAATTCCAAGGTCTATGTCGTGCTGCGCGTCCTGTTCAAGCCGGACGGTTCGCTAGTCCAAGAGCCGGTTCTGGTCGAAGCCACCGCTTCGGCGCTCGGTCCGGCGCTTGCCGACAGCGCCAAGCGGGCGCTGCTGTTGTGCCAACCCTTCACCATGCTGCGGCCCGAGCACTACAGCCAGTGGAAGGACCTTGAACTTAAATTCGATCCTCACGAGCTGCTCGGCGGCTGATCGGACGGATTAAAGACCATGACGCTACCACGCAATTCCAGTCTCATCGTCACGCGCCGCCGTGCGCTGACGCTCGGCGCCGCCGCCGGCGGCCTGTTGTTCGCGCTTCCGCGTGCCCGCGCGGTGGTCCGCCTCGACATCACCCAAGGCAATTTTCAGCCGATGCCGATCGCGATCACCAAATTCATCGGCGGCGGCGAAGGCGACAACGATACCGCCTCGGGCGTCACCCAGATCATCACCGCGAACCTGCAGCGCAGCGGCCTGTTCGCCCCGATCGATCCGGCGGCGTTCATCGAGCACATCGCCAGCGTCGATACCGTGCCGCATTTTCCCGATTGGCGCAGCATCAATGCGCAGGCCTTGGTGTCCGGCGCGCTCACGCGCCAGTCGGACGGGCGGCTCAAGGCCGAATTCCGACTGTGGGACGTGCTCGCCGGGGCGCAGCTCGCCGGCCAGCAATATTTCACCACGCCGGACAATTGGCGCCGCATCGGTCACATCATCTCGGATGCGATCTACGAACAGCTGACCGGCAATGGCGGCTACTTCGACAGCCGCATCGTGTTCGTCGACGAAACCGGTCCGGGCACCGCGCGCGTCAAGCGGCTCGCCATCATGGACCAGGATGGCGCCAATGTGCGCTACCTTACGCGCGGCGAAGATCTGGTGCTCACCCCGCGGTTCTCGCCCTCGTCGCAGGAGATCACCTACATGGCCTATGGCCAAGGCGATCCCCGCGTCTATCTGTACAATATCGACACCGGCCAGCGCGAAGTGGTCGGCAATTTTCCGGGCATGAGCTTTTCGCCGCGGTTCTCGCCGGACGGCCAGAGCGTGATCATGAGTTTGCAGGAGGGGGCGAACACCAACATCTTCACCATGGACCTGCGCTCGAAAGCGACGACGCGGCTTACAAATACCCAGGCGATCGATACCTCGCCGTGCTATTCGCCGGACGGCTCCCACATCTGCTTCGAATCCGACCGCGGCGGCCAGCCGCAGATCTATGTGATGGCGTCAAGCGGCGGCCCGGCGCAGCGCGTCAGCTTCGGCGACGGCGAGTACAACACGCCGGTGTGGTCGCCGCGCGGCGATTACATCGCCTTCACCAAGATCGTCAGCGGCATGTTCGCCATCGGCGTGATGAAGCCGGACGGCAGCGGCGAGCGCATTCTCACCGAAAGCTTCCACAACGAAGGCCCGACCTTCGCGCCGAACGGGCAGGTGATCATGTTCTTCCGCGATCCGGGCGGCAATTCCGGGCCGTCGCTGTACACCGTCGACATCTCCGGCCGCAACGAGCAGCGGGTGCCGACGCCGAACTACGCCTCCGACCCCGCCTGGTCGCCGCTCCTGTCATAAATCGGTGATTTCCGCCGGCGCCGGTTCCATAGAGTCGCCGTATTGACGCCGCATTAACCATTGCAAAAGCTTTCCGGGGAATCCGCAAGGTCGCGACATCTTTGCAAGGCGGCATCAAGGTTGACGGAACGTTCGTTTAACGAAGGCGCTGCTAGACCCGCTGACGACCAACCATGTCCGGTCGAATGCAAGCATGGAGGCACCGGAATGAACATGGCGAATGCGATCCGTGGCGCCAAGTTCGTCGCCATCATCATGATGACGCTCGCGATTGCGGCGTGCGCCAAGAAGGATGATCAAACCGCTATGGGGACGGCTGCCACGCCCGGCAGCCAACAGGACTTCGTCGTCAATGTCGGCGACCGCGTCTTCTTCGACACCGATTCGTCGGACCTGTCCGACCAGGCGCGGGCGACGCTCGACAAGCAGGCGCAGTGGCTCAACACCTATAATCGATATTCTTTCACCATCGAGGGCCATGCCGACGAACGCGGCACGCGCGAATATAATATCGCGCTCGGCGCCCGCCGCGCCGAGACCGTGCGGCAATATCTGATCACGCGCGGCATCGCAGCGACGCGCATGCGCACGATCTCCTATGGCAAGGAACGGCCGGTGGCGCTGTGCAACGACATCTCCTGCTGGTCGCAGAACCGGCGCGCGGTCACCGTGCTCGATCAGAGCTCTTAAGGCATCGTACCTGAAATAACGCGCAAGCAATCGGCGCCGTGAGGGCGCCGATTGCATTTTGGCGTCTCGCCTGGGATTTAAGGGGGGTGGTCGGCCGCCAAAGGGTGACGGTCCGGCCGAAATAACATAGGTTCCCTTGATCTAGCGCAAATACACGAACGCTGCCGCTGATATTGATTTTGGTCGGTTCCGGCTGTGAGGGGCGTTGGTTGGAGGGATGCCATGCCATTTGGAAACATGCCGCTGGAAGGCCGGTCCAGTCCGCTGCATCGCCTCTGTGGCGACATCTTTCGCGTCGTTGCCAAGCTGCGATGGCAATCCGTTGCGGCTGCAATGGTGGCGACGGTAATCGTCGCTCCGGTCCTCGCGCAGCAACCGACGGTGCCGGTCGGCACGGTCTATGCGGAACGACAGCCGATAGCAAAGACCAGCGATTTCGTTGGGCGCGTCGAGGCGACGGACCGGGTCGAGGTTCGCGCCAGAGTCAAAGGCTACCTCGAGGAAGTCCTGTTCAAGGAGGGCGACGCGGTCAAGAAGGGCCAATCGCTCTACCGGATCGAGAAGGGACTATTCCAGGCGGACGTCGAAAAAGCGCAGGGAGCGTTGGGCCGGAGCGAGGCTGCGAAGACGCTGACCGCCATCCAGCTGCAAAGAGCGCAGGAGCTGTTGGAGAAAAACGCCGGGACGGCGGTTGCTCGCGATCAAGCGCTTGCCGCGGATCAGCAGGCCCAGGCGGCGATCATGGGCGATCAAGGCAGCCTCGACACGGCGAAGATCAATCTGGGCTATACCGACATCACTTCGCCCATTAGCGGCAAGATCAGCAAAACCAATATCACGGTGGGAAACGTGGTCGGGCCCGACAGCGGGATCCTCACTCTGATCGTAAGTGAGGATCCGATGTATGTGACCTTTCCGGTAAGCCAGCGCGAATTGCTCCAGGCGCAGCTCAATCCCGCTTCGAGAGACCTCACGAACACCAAGATCAAAATTCGTTTCGCCAATGGCACGACCTATGGCCACGAAGGCTCGGTCGACTTCGTCGACGTGTCGGTGAATCGCGCGACCGATACCGTATTGGTCCGGGCAACAATGCCAAATCCCGACGACGTCCTGATCGACGGCCAGCTGGTCAGCGTGACAGTTCAGACCGGCGCGCCAGAGGAAAAAGTGGTCGTGCCGCAAGCCGCACTGATTGCCGATCAGGAAGGCGTTTATGTGTTCGTCGTCGAGGACGGCAAAGCTGTCGTCAAGCGGATCAAGACCGGGGGCGATAGCGGAGCGAATGTCATTGTCGAGGACGGACTAAAGGGCGGCGAGCAGGTCATCGTTCAGGGTCTTCAGAGCATTCGGCCGGGTCAGCCGGTGCAGGCATCGCCGATGCCGGCAAACCTCAAAGGCTTGTAGTCCCGTGCTGTCCGCCATTTTTGTCGATCGACCGCGGCTTGCCATCGTCATTGCCGTTGTCACGACGATCGCCGGTTTGCTGGCGCTTTATGCCCTGCCGCTCGCCCAATATCCGGATATCGTGCCGCCGCAGGTCTCGGTCACCACGACTTATCCCGGGGCCAACTCCGCCGTGGTCGAATCTACCGTCGCGCAGGTCATCGAGGCGCAAGTCGTCGGCGTTGACAAAGCGATTTATATGAAGAGTACGAGCGGCGACGACGGCAGTTACGCTCTTACCGTCTCATTCGAACTCGGCACCAATCCCGACATCAACACCGTCAACGTCAACAACCGCGTGCAGGTGGCGTTAGCGAACCTGCCGCCGGAGGTGCAGCGGCAAGGCGTAACTGTGAAGAAAAAATCGTCAGCCTTGCTCGCTGTGATCGCGGTGTATTCACCGAAGCATACGCACGATCCGTTGTTCCTCTCCAACTATGTGACGATCAACCTTCTCGATCAGATCAAAAGCACTCCCGGCGTCGGCGATGCGACGCTGTGGGGTCCGCAGGATTATGCGATGCGGGCCTGGGTGCGCACCGATCGCCTCACCGGCCTCGGGCTCACCACCGGCGACATCATCAACGCGATCCAGTCGCAGAACGTGCAGGCCGCCGTGGGCCGCATCGGGGCCCGGCCGATTTCCAACGATCAGCAGCTGCAGCTCAATATCCAGACCAAGGGCCGACTGAGCACGGTCGAGGACTTCGAGAATATCGTGGTGCGGACCAATCCGGACGGATCGGTGCTGCGGCTGCGCGACGTTGCCAGAATCGAGCTCGGCGCCGCCAATCTCGACCGCGATACCCGCTTCAACGGCGGTCCCGCGGCGGCGATCGCGATTTATCAATCTCCCGGCGCCAACGCGATCGCCACATTGAAAGCGGTGAAGGACCGGATCGCCGAGGTAGAGAAACGATTTCCCGAAGACCTGGCTTGGCGGATCACCTACGATCCCACCGTGTTCGTGACCGACACGATTCACGAGGTGCAGAAGACACTGATTGAAGCGTTCATTCTCGTCGTGATCGTGGTCTTTCTCTTTCTCGGCAGCCTGCGCGCCACCTTGATTCCGACGCTTGCGGTTCCGGTCAGCTTGATCGGAACGTTCGTGGCGCTGCTCGCCGTTGGTTACTCGGGCAATACCGTTTCGCTCCTCGCCGTCGTTCTGGCGATCGGCATTGTCGTCGACGACGCCATCGTGGTGGTGGAAAACGTCGAGCGGGTCATGGAGGAGCATCCGGAACTGTCGCCGGCCGAGGCCACAAAGCGGGCAATGAACGAGATAACGGCGCCTATTATCGCAATCACGCTGGTGCTGCTGTCGGTCTTCGTGCCGGTCGCTTTCATTCCCGGTATCTCCGGCGAACTGTTCCGGCAGTTTGCAGTGACGGTCGCGGTGTCGATGCTCCTGTCGGCGATCAATGCTCTGACGCTGTCGCCGGCGCTGTGCGGCGTTCTATTGCGGCCGCAGCATGGACCGCGCCGAGGCATCATGGCCTATGTGATGCGATCGATCGATCGCGCCCGTGATGCCTATGGAGCGGCGGTTGGGCGCATCGTTCAGTTTTCACTTATCGGTCTGGTGATGGTGGCGATCGCCATGGCGGGCATCGTCGGGCTGGCAAAGCTGACCCCGACCGGATTCCTTCCTGAAGACGATCAAGGGGCGCTGTTCGTCATCGTGCAACTGCCCGGTGGATCGTCGGTGGCCCGGACCACGGCCGTGGTCCGGCGGGCCGAGGAGATTTTGCGCAAGGAAGACGCCGTCGAAGACGTTACTTCCGTCGTCGGGCTCAATTTCATCGACAACTACTCCCAGCCGAATGCCGCGTTCATCGTCGTCACGCTCAAGCCATTTGAAGAGCGAAAGGATGGTGCGCTCGGCGTAACGGCGTTGATCGCAAGGCTCGGCGAGAAATTCAGGCAAATCCCGGGGGGAACAGTGGTGCCGCTGGCGCCGCCGCCGGTCCTCGGGCTCGGCACCGGAGGCGGCTTTGCCTATGTGCTGGAAGACCTGCGCGGCGGCGATCCGAAGGCGTTGGCCGAGGCGTTGCGCGGCCTGACCGTGGCGGCAAACCAGAATCCGCTGCTGAGCCGGGTGTTCAGCACGTTTTCGGCAACGAACCCGTCGATCTATCTCGATATCGATCGCGACAAAGCGCAAATCGTGGGCGTGCCGCTGAATGCCGTCTTCCAGGCGCTGCAGGCGTCGCTCGGCGGTTACTTCGTCAACAACATGAACTTGTACGGCCGCACCTGGCAGGTTCAGGTGCAAGCGGAGGCTGCCGACCGGGCGAGGATCGACGACATTTACCGGATCAATGTGCGCAACAAAGAAGGCACGATGGTGCCGCTTCGCAGCCTCGCCGAAGCCCGGGTCGTGGTCGGGCCGCCGGCATTGATCCGCTACAACAATCTTCGCGCCCTTACGGTCCAGGGCAGCCCGGCGCCGGGGATTTCCACCGGACAAGCCTTGCAGGCGATGGAGACCGTCGCCGCCAAGACACTGCCAAGGGGCTATGCGGGTGAATGGACCGATACGGCGTTTCAGGAGAAGCGCGCCGAAGGCAAGACCGCCATCATTCTCGGTTTCGCCATCCTCTTCGCCTATCTGTTCCTGGTCGGCTTGTATGAGAGCTGGACAATTCCGATTCCGGTGTTGTTATCGGTGTCGGTCGGACTGTTGGGCTCATTCCTGGCGATCGTCTTAGCCGGCCTCACGCTCGATCTCTATGCGCAGATCGGGATGGTGGTGTTGATCGGTCTGGCCGCGAAGAATGGGATTCTGATCGTCGAATTTGCCAAAGATCAGCGCGAAAAAGGGGTTCCGCTGCTCAAAGCCGCCATCGAAGGCTCGCGACTTCGCTTCCGGCCGGTGATGATGACGTCGTTCGCGTTCATTTTAGGTCTTTATCCGCTGGTCGTTGCGTCCGGCGCCTCGCAACTCGCCCGACGCGACGTCGGCACGCCGGTATTCGGCGGCATGATCCTGGCTTCGTTTATCGGCATTTTCGCCATCCCGCCGCTCTATGTGACGTTCCAGGCGATGCGAGAAAGGCTCAGGCCATCGTCACGGCCGCGTGAGCCGAAGCCAATGAACGCCCAACCCGGTCAAGCTGCCGCAGCCGACAAGTCGTCGACGACGGCACACAAGGGCACGCCGGCCGAATAACTCAAAATCATTCTCCTGCCGGTCCAGCGTCATGCCGCAGCAGCGACGCGACAGCACCGCTAAATTGATGCGCCGAAATTATGGAAAAGCGCCGCGCCGGTTTCAGGTTTCTCTAGTCGTCGAAGTTGGGCGCAATGCCGGATACCGGCGCGGTCCCGCGAAGATTGTCGATCAGGATACAAATACTGATGAGAAGCACCCAAATTGGAAATACAACAAAGCTCCAGCTCAAGTAGTAGCTGCCGAAAAGCAGAAGCAGCGACAGCATGTAGCCCAAAATCGCCAGCCATCGCGGAGTAATCTCCGTATAAATGGCGACCGTCGACGTCGTGATCATGAACACGCTGGCCATCTTGACCGCATAGACGTTCATCATGGCATAGGCGGCGGCGCGCGCGAAGTGAAACGTGGTAGAACCAATCAACCGCTCGGGCTGCATGGCGAATGCGATCAGAATGCCGCCAAAGATTGCGGATGCGACAAACAGGGTGCTCAGGAACAAAAGGCCGCTGCCAAGGAAGACGGTCGCGAAAAAGCGATCTTCCAACTGACCGAGGCGATCACGCAACACGCCGATGAACCATAAGAACGCAATGCCGGCGAAGGGCATCAAATTCATCGCCAGTGCAACCGAGTAGGAGTTCGCGCGCAGCCAAGACCCCGGCTCCTGAGAATCGGCCGGCACCGCTTCTCGGATCAGCCAGAACGCGGCAATCAGCAGCGAAGAAAATATGATTCCTGCAACGGCTGCGGCATTTGGTGTTTTCAGCCGCGCCCGCGTGAGAGGTTTTTTTGATGCCATTTCGGATTCCGGGGCTCGATTACCATTTGTCACAGAAGCCGGCGGAACAAGTTGACGCAGATCAATGTAACGAGCGCTTTCAAGTGCAAGGAGACGTATCGGCAGGGGGGTAGTTCGGTGGTATCGGCGCTGCGCCGGGTACATCCGCTATCGCACAGATCCTGGCCGTTCGGGTTATGTCGCGGCTTAACAGCTGGGCCATGTCGTATGAACAGCATTCTCGATAAGCCGCTAATTGTCTTTGCAGTCTCCCTTATTGCGCAATGGTCGGCGGCCTATGCCGGCGATTTTTTTCGCAGGGTACATCTCCTGAACAAAGATGAACGAGCGGACTTCGATACTGTCCAAACGGCGACGCTGACACTTTTGGCCTTGATCATCGGGTTTACCTTTTCCATGGCCATCACCCGCTATGACCTGCGTAAAAACTACGAGGAAGCAGAGGCCAATGCTATCGGCACCGAGTACCTGCGCGCCGATCTGCTGCCGGCCGAGGATGCGACCAAGGTTCGCGAACTCCTGAGACAATATCTGGCCGAGCGTATCACGTATTATATGAACCGAGATCCGCGCCAGATTGTCGAGTTGGACGCCGGCACGACGAAGCTGCAGTCCGAACTGTGGTCCAGCGTCGTACCCGCAACTCAAAGGCAGCCCACCCCTGTGGTTGCCCTCGCCATGTCCGGGATGAACGATGTATTGAACTCGCAGGGCTACACGCAAGCCGCTTGGTGGAACAGGATACCGGTTGCCGCGTGGGGAATGATGGGGCTGATCGCAATCGCGTGCAACCTGCTGCTCGGATACGGCGAGCGGCGCAGAGGCATGCTTCTGCTTCTCGTTTTGCCGGTGATCATATCGATTTCGTTTCTGCTCATTGCCGATATCGACAGTCCGCACGGAGGTGTCATTCGCGTGCTTCCGCAGAACCTGCTGGCGCTGTCGCCCTCGATGAGGGCGCATTAGAAACCCAAACCGGTTCCAAAGCTTGGCACGGGTTTCCTTTAGCCGGGCGGCATTTCACAGGAAAGTGCCTGAATTCGACCAAGAATATTACCGAACAGGGTTCGACTGCTCACGCGAACTGGCGAGATTTTGCGCAAGCTCGCTTTGCGTCCTGCGCCGCCGGCTCGTCTTTCACATCAGGACTTCAACGAGTGGGCGCGTCCCGATCGGTTGGCGAGCCCCAGTTGCGAATGACGCCATGGGCCACCAGCCTATTCCAGATGAACGTCACGACAATCGCGCCGGCGATCATTTCAAGAATGCCCGCGATTTCGTTCGTCTCCAGCCAGTGAACGGCTCGGCCAATCAATGTGGCCAAATAGGCGCCGGCAATTCCAAGCGCTGTCGTCAGAATGAAGCCGGACGGCCGTTTCGGGCCTGGCGTTAGAAACTTCGCGGCCAAGCCGACGGCGAAACCGATGACAACGAGTTGAATAATCCACGGCATCTGGAAATTCCTTTTGAGAAACGGCTAGACGGAAAAATCGATCGCTGCTTTGAGCTAGATCAAGCGCCTTGCGCGAATGCGGCGATGTCCGCGGGCGTCGGACGTCACGCCGACAAGCGCGCAAATCGCGTAGTTTTGCCCGATTTCCTGCCGGCAGTTCGTCCTTGCCAAGTGGGGGCCGAAATTGGATCGTGGACTTGCCGTATGGCGGCTCTTGCGGCACCCTCGCATTCCGGATCGCGCAATCGAAAATGGGTTCGGCCATGAGCCTCGGCTGGTTCGCCCGCATAACCTTGATGCTTGCCGTTTGTGCGGGCGCCGCAGCCTGCGGCAAGAACAACCAATACGCCGCGCCGCCGCCGCCAAAGGTCACGGTCGCCGCGCCGGTCGAGCAGAACGTCACCCGCTATTTCGACGCGACCGGCAATGCGGCCTCCGTGAACTCGGTCGATCTGGTCGCGCGCGTGCAAGGCTTCGTGCAGGCGATCAGCTACAAGGACGGCGACTTCGTCAAGAAGGGCACGTCGCTGTTCACCATCGAACCGGAGCCCTACAAGCTCAAAGTGGACTCCGCCAAGGCCTCGGTGGTCAGCGCACAGGCAAGCCTGACGCAGGCGCAGGCGGAATATGACCGCCAGGCCGCTCTGGTGCAGAAACAGGTCTCGACGCAAGCCAATTACGACAAGGCGCTGGCGCAGCGCAACTCCGCGCAGGCCGACGTGCAATCGGCGCAGGCCAATGAGCGGCAGGCCGAGATCAATCTCGGTTATACCGACGTGACCGCGCCGTTCGACGGCGTGGTGACCGCGCGGCAGGTCTCGATCGGGCAATTGGTCGGCGCCAACACGCCGACCACGCTGGCGACCATTGTGCAGCTCGATCCAATTTGGGTGAATTTCACCGCCAGCGAACGCGACGTGCTGCAGGTGCGCGCGGCGCTTGCGCGCATGGGCGAGACCACCGCATCGCTCATCGGAATTCCGGTGGAAGTCGCGCTGCAGAACGAGAGTGGCTATCCGCACAAGGGTAAGCTCGATTATGTGGCGCCGAACGTCGACCCGTCGACCGGAACGCTGGCGGCGCGCGCGACGCTGGACAACGCCAATCGTGCGCTGCTGCCCGGCTATTTCGTGCGGGTGCGCATTCCCTTCCGGCCGCAGCCGGCTTTGCTGGTGCCCGACGTTGCGCTCGGCAGCGACCAGGGCGGCCGCTACGTGCTGGTGGTGAACAAGGATAACATCGTCGAGCAGCGCAAGGTCGAGCCGGGCCAGCTCGTCGGCGATCTGCGCGTCATCGAAAGCGGCCTTACCAAGGACGATCGCGTCGTCGTCGGCGGCATCATGCGCGCGATTCCCGGCCAGAAGGTCGACGCCGAAGAACGTTCGGCGTCGGCCGCCAAATAGCGCGGGACGATCGGGCGATGATCTCGAAATTCTTCATCGAACGGCCGGTTCTGGCGAATGTGATCGCCATCCTGATGATCGTCATCGGCGCGGTCGCGGTCTACGGCTTGCCGATTGCGCAATATCCCGACGTCGTGCCGCCGACCGTGCAGGTGTCGACGCGCTATCCCGGCGCCAGCGCGCGCACGCTGATGGACACCGTGGCGCTGCCGATCGAGCAGCAGGTCAACGGCGTCGAAAACATGATCTACATGCAGTCAACCAGCGCCAGCGACGGCTCCTACACGCTCACGGTGACCTTCAAGATCGGCACCGACCTCGATGCGGCGCAGATCCTGGTGCAGAACCGCGTGGCCGCGGCGCTGTCGCAATTGCCGCAGGCGGTGCAGGCGCAAGGCGTCACGGTGGAGAAACGCTCCACCGCGATCCTTCTGTTCGTGACGCTGACGTCGCCGGACAACCGCTACGACAGCCTCTATATGGCCAACTACGCCACCATCAATTTGCGCGACGAGCTGTCCCGGCTGCCGGGCGTCGGCGACGTCCTGATCTTCGGCGCCGGCCAATATTCGATGCGCGTCTGGCTCGATCCGGAGAAGCTCAAAGCGCGCAGCCTGAACGCGCAAAACGTCGTCGCGGCGCTGCAGCAGCAGAGCCAGGAGGTGGCGGCGGGGCAGGTCGGCGCGCCGCCGACGCCGCCCGGCGTCGATTTCCAATACACCATCGAGCTGCAGGGCCGGCTTACCGACGCCGACCAATTCGCCAATGTCATCGTCAAGACCGGCAGCAACGGCGAGATTACGCGGCTGCGCGACGTCGGCCACGTCGAGCTCGGAGCGCAGACCTACAGCCAGTATTTCAATCTGGACGGCAAGCCCGCCGCGGGCATCGGCGTCTATCAGGCGCCGGGCGCCAACGCGCTCGAAGTCGAAAAGGCCGTCAAAGCCAAGATGGCGGAGTTGGGACGCGCCTTCCCGCAAGGGCTGGTCGACACGATCCCGTTCGACACGACGGTGTTCGTCCACGCTTCCATCGAGGAGGTCTACAAGACGCTGATTGAGGCGGCGGTGCTGGTGCTGATCGTGATCCTGGTGTTCCTGCAGGACTGGCGCGCCATGCTGGTGCCAATGACGACGGTGCCGGTGACGATTATCGGCGCCTTCGCCATGATGTGGGCGCTCGGCTTCACCGTGAACTTCTCGACGCTGTTCGCCATCGTGCTGTCCATCGGCATCGTGGTCGACGACGCCATCGTCGTGGTCGAGGGCGCTTCCCACAATGTCGAGCAGGGCATGAGCGGCCATGACGCCGCGATCAAGGCAATGAACGAACTGCTCGGCCCGATCATCGGCATCACGCTGGTTCTGATGTCGGTGTTTCTGCCGGCGGCGTTCCTGCCCGGCCTGACCGGGCGCATGTATGCGCAATTCGCGCTGGTGATCGCCGCGACGGCACTGCTTTCGGCGGTCAACGCCATCACCCTCAAGCCGACGCAATCGGCGATGTGGCTGCGCCCCCCGGTGCCGCCGGAACGCCGCAACGCGTTCTATCGCGGCTTCAATGCCGTCTATGACCGCATCGCGGCGCGCTATGCCGGCTTGATCCATCATATGGTGGAGCACGCCGGGCTGATGGCGATGGTCGCCTTGGCGATCATCGGGGCAGCCGTCTGGGGCTTGGCGCGGGTGCCGACCGGTTTTCTGCCGATCGAGGATCAAGGCTACATCCTGGTCAGCGTTCAGCTTCCCGACGGCGCCTCGCTGGAACGAACGCAGCAGGCGATGCGGCAAGTCACCGACATCGCCAGCAAGGATCCGAGCGTCCAGAACGTCATCGCCATCTCCGGCATTTCGGTGCTCGATAACAGCGCGACGCTGGCCAATGCCGGCGTCGCTTATGTCGTGCTCAAGGATTGGAGCGAGCGCGACGATCTGCGCACGATCTTCGCCCGCCTGACGCCGGCCCTCGATGCCGTCGACGGGCGGGTCATCGTGCTGCCGCCGCCGCCGATCCAGGGCATCGGCAATGCCGGCGGCTTCACCATGCAGGTCGAGCTGCGCGACGGCTCGACCGATTTCGCCAAGCTGCAAAGCATCACCAACACCATCGTCGCCAATGCACAATCGCAGAGCGCCTTGCAGCGCGTCTCGACCTCGTTCCGCGCCATCGCGCCGCAAATCCGCATCGACGTCGACCGGGTAAAGGCGGAAACGCTGCACGTGCCGGTCGACCAGGTGTTCTCGACGATCGCGACCTATTCCGGTTCGACCTTCGTCTCGCAGTTCAACAAGTTCGGCCGCGTGTTCCAGGTCTATGCGCAAGCCGATTCAAGATTCCGCTTGCGGCCGCGCGACATCGAGAATCTCACGGTGCGCAACCAGCAGGGCGACATGATTCCGCTCGGCACCATGATCAAGGTCGAGCCGATCGTGGGCCCGCCTCTGATCAGCCTGTACAATCTTTATCCGTCGGCCAGCATCATCGGGCTGCCGGCCGCCGGCTTCTCGTCCGGCGAGGCGATTCGCCTGATGGACGAGAACGCGGCGGCGACGCTGCCGCCCGGTACCGGCACCGAGTGGACCGCGATGTCGTATCAGGAGAAGATCGTCGGCAACCAGATGTATTTCGTCTTCGCCATGGCGATGCTGCTCGTTTATCTGGTGCTCGCCGGGCAATACGAGAGCTGGTATGCGCCGCTGGCCGTCATCCTGTCGGTGCCGCTCGCCTTGACCGGGCCGGTGCTGGTCCTGGAAATGCTGCACATCGACAACAACCTCTACACCCAGATCGGCATCATTCTTTTGATCGCGCTGTCGGCGAAGAATGCCATTCTGATCGTCGAGGTGGCGCGCGAGCACCGCATCGCCGGCCGTTCGATTGTCGATGCCGCGGTCGATGCCGCCCGGGCGCGCTTCCGGGCGATCCTGATGACGTCGTTTTCCTTCATCCTGGGCGTCGCGCCGCTCGTCATCGCCAGCGGCGCCGGAGCGAGCGCCCGCAAATCCATCGGCATCACGGTGTTTTCCGGCATGATCGCCTCGACCTGCCTCGCCGTGCTGTTCGTGCCGTCGCTGTTCGTGGTGATCCAGCGGTTCGAGGAATGGCGGGCCTCGCGCAAGGCGCCGAAAATCCAGCCGGCGGAATAGAGCCGCACGAGATCAATAGCTTGTGAGTGTGCCTTCGATTCCGAAGTTCGTAACCGAATTTGCCGCATCATCACGCGAGGTCACGATGCCGCCGCGATCGGGCCACAGTCACAATTTGGACGCAGGACGCGCTATGGTACGGCAGGGGATACCACTGAAACAGCTTCAAACGATGCGCCGCTTCACGCCCGTATTTGCCATCACGTTGACCTGTCTCGCGTTGACATGCCTGATGCGGATGCAGGCGGCACGCGCGCAGGACAGCCCGAGCGATGTCGTAACCCGCCTCGACCGCCTTGAAGAAACGGTCCGCGATCTCACCGGCCAGGTGCAGGAGCTGCAGTACCACAATCAGCAGCTTGAACAGCAAGTCCAGCGCCTGCAGGGCGGCACCGCGGCGCCGGTGGCGGCAGCTCCGGCGGCGCCGGCATCTTCGGCAACCTCATATCCGCAGCAAGCGCCGTTGCCGCGGTCATCGGTGTCGACCTCGCTGCCGCCGCCGACGGCGACGCCGTATTCGACGCCGCCGCAATATTCGCAAACTCCGCCGCCGGCCCAATACGGACAGCAGCCGCAAAACGGAGCATCCCCGCAATATGCAGCGCCGAGTTACGGCGCATCGCCGGCGCCCGTCGTCGCCGGAAACGGCCGGCATGACGCCTTCAACCCGGCGCTCGATCCGAACGCGCCGGGGGTGCCGCATTCGCTTGGCGCCAGCACCACCGCGACCGAACCGCCGCCGTACGATCCCAATATGGACCGCCGACAGCCCGGCGCGCCGCTCAATCTAGCGGTCCCGCAAGGCGGCGCCCTGCCGCCGCCGCCATCGGCCAATCCGAGTGGCACCGGGGCCGCGCAAGGCGATATGCAGGGCGACGTGCAAGGCGACATGCAAGGCGATGTGCGGGAAGCGTCGCTGCCGCCCAATGCCACGCCGAAACAGGAATACGATCTCGCCTACGGTTATGTGCTGCGGAAGAATTACGGGCTGGCGGCGCAGACGTTCCGCGATTTTTTGCGCAAATATCCGAGCGACCGGCTCACGCCCGAGGCGCAATACTGGCTCGGCGAAAGCCTGTTCGACGATCAGAAATACCACGATGCCGCGGAAGCCTTCCTCGCGGTCTCGACCAAATACGGAACGAGCGCCAAAGCGCCGGACGCGCTGTTGCGGCTCGGCCAATCGCTCGCCGCCCTGGGCGAGAAGGAAGCCGCCTGCGCCTCGCTCGGCGAGGTGTTGCGCAAATATCCGCACGCTTCGATCAGCGTAAAGCAAAACGTTGACCGGGAGCAGAAACGTGTCCACTGCTGAGCACCCCGTTCGCGAGGCCGAAGCGAACGCGCTGTTCTCCGGACTTGAAAATCTCCCTGGATTGCTGCTTGCGGTATCCGGCGGCCCGGACTCCACCGCGCTGTTGCTGTTGGCGGCACGCTGGGCGAAAGCGCGCAAGCGCAAGCCGGAACTCCTTGCCGTCACCGTCGACCACGGCCTGCGGGCGGCGGCGGCCGGCGAAGCCGCTGGCGTCAAGCGGCTCGCCAAACGTCTTGGTGTCGCGCATCGCACGCTGCATTGGCGCGGCGCCAAGCCGAAATCCGGGCTGCAGGAAGCCGCCCGCGAGGCGCGCTACCGGCTGCTTGCGGAGGCCGCCGCGCGCGCCGGCTACGACCATATCCTGACCGCGCATACGCTCGACGATCAGGCGGAAACCGTCTTGTTCCGGCTCGCCCGCGGCAGCGGCCTGGGCGGCCTTGCCGGCATGGCGCATGCCGCGCCTTTGCCGGCGCGCGGGCCGAGCCCGTTTTTTCTGGTACGGCCGCTGTTGCGCGTGCCGAAGGCGCGGCTGATCGCGACGCTTGAAGCGGCCGGCATTCCTTATAGCGAGGATCCGACCAATCGCGATCCGCGCTTTGCGCGGGCGCGGTTGCGCGACTTCATGCCGGCGCTGGCCAAGGAGGGGCTCGATGCGCGCGGTCTCGCCCGGCTGGCAGGGCGCATGCGGCGCGCCGAGGCGACCATCGAGTTTGCCGTCGCGGCCGCGCGCGAGGCGCTCGCTTCGGGGCCTTGGCCGGAATGCGGTCCGATCGCGTTTCCGACCCCGCAATTCGCCGCTCTGCCCGCGGAAGTGGCGCTGCGGCTCCTCGGCCGTGCCATTGCCCATACCGGCGACGAGGGCCCGGTCGAGCTCGCCAAGCTCGAGAGCCTCTATGACAGCCTACGCCAAGCGCAATCCCGGCTGCGCCGGACGCTGGCCGGGGCGCTCATCAGCCTCGACAGCGAGCGGCTCACGGTCGGGCGTGCGCCCGCCCGCCGCCAAGCGGCTTTCCGCCAGGATCGCAACAGGCGCTTTACGAAATAGCCGTATAATTGCGCGGTTGCGCCGGGGGTTCCCTTGGCAGGGGGCAGGCCGGCGCCTACATTGTTTCGTTAGCGGGGACGTGAAGCCGCCACGATTAGCGGGCAGGCAGTAATCCCCGGAGTCCGGATGGCCGGGGCAAGGACTAAAGATGAACGCCAATCTGCGCAATTTCGCCCTCTGGGTCATCATCGTCCTGCTGCTGCTTGCGCTGTTCACGCTGTTTCAGAACCCCGGCCAGCACACCACCGCGCAGGACATCTCGTTCTCGCAATTGCTCAATGAGGTCGATCAGGGCCGCGTCCGCGACGTTCTGATCCAGGGCCCCGAAATCCACGGCGATTTCACCGACGGTCGCGCCTTCCAGACCTATGCGCCGAACGATCCCGGCCTCATCGACAAGCTCTACAAGAAGGGCGTGTCGATCACCGCGCGGCCGTTGAGCGACAATGTGCCGTGGTTCGTGTCGCTGTTGATCTCCTGGCTGCCGTTCGTCGCGCTGATCGGCGTGTGGATCTTCCTGTCGCGCCAGATGCAGGGCGCCGGCGGCAAGGCGCTCGGCTTCGGCAAGAGCCGCGCCAAGCTCCTCACCGAGGCGCATGGCCGCGTCACCTTCGAGGACGTGGCCGGCGTCGACGAAGCCAAGCTCGATCTGCAGGAGATCGTCGAATTCCTGCGCGACCCGGCCAAATTCCAGCGGCTCGGGGGGCGCATTCCGCGCGGCGTGCTCTTGGTCGGTCCGCCCGGCACCGGCAAGACGCTGCTCGCCCGCGCCATCGCCGGCGAAGCCAACGTGCCGTTCTTCACGATTTCCGGCTCCGACTTCGTCGAAATGTTCGTCGGCGTCGGCGCCAGCCGCGTCCGCGACATGTTCGAGCAGGCCAAGAAGAACGCGCCCTGCATCATCTTCATCGACGAGATCGACGCCGTCGGCCGCCACCGGGGCGCGGGGCTGGGCGGCGGCAACGACGAGCGCGAGCAGACGCTGAACCAACTGCTCGTCGAGATGGATGGCTTCGAAGCCAATGAAGGCATCATTTTGATCGCGGCGACCAACCGGCCGGACGTGCTCGATCCGGCCTTGCTGCGGCCGGGCCGTTTCGACCGCCAGGTCATCGTGCCCAATCCCGACGTGGTCGGCCGCGAACAGATTTTGAAGGTGCACGTGCGCAAGGTGCCGCTGGCGCCCGACGTCAACTTGAAGACCATCGCCCGCGGCACGCCGGGCTTCTCCGGCGCCGACCTGATGAATCTCGTCAACGAGGCGGCCCTGATGGCGGCGCGGCGCAACAAGCGCATGGTGACGCAAGTCGAGTTCGAGGACGCCAAGGACAAGGTCATGATGGGCGCCGAGCGCAAGTCGCTGGTCATGACCGAAGAGGAGAAACTCCTCACCGCCTATCACGAAGGCGGCCACGCCATCGTCGCGCTCAACGTCAAGGCGACCGATCCGGTGCACAAGGCCACCATCATCCCGCGTGGCCGCGCGCTCGGCATGGTCATGCAATTGCCCGAGCGCGACAAGCTGTCGATGTCGCTCGAGCAGATGACCTCGCGCCTTGCCATCATGATGGGCGGCCGCGTCGCCGAGGAACTGGTGTTCGGCAGGGAGAAGGTGACCTCGGGTGCCGCGTCCGACATCGAGCAGGCCACCAAGCTCGCCCGCATGATGGTGACGCGCTGGGGGCTGTCCGACACGCTCGGCACCGTGGCCTACGGCGAGAACCAGGAAGAGGTGTTCCTCGGCTATTCGGTGGCGCGGCAGCAGAACATTTCCGAAGCCACCGTGCAGAAGATCGACGCTGAGATCCGGCGCTACGTCGAGGACGGCTACGCCGAGGCCCAAAGTATTCTCACCACGAAGCGGGCCGATCTGGAAACGCTGGCCAAGGGCCTGCTCGAATTCGAGACGCTGACCGGCGACGAGATCAAGGACTTGCTCCTGGGCAAGAAGCCGAACCGCGAATCGGTGATCGAGCCGTCGACGCCGCGCGGCTCGACCGTGCCCACCGCAGGCGCCGGAAGGAACCGGCCGCGCCCCGAGCCCGGTCCGCTGGAGCCGCAGCCGCAGGGTTGAGCGCGCCTTGAACCGCAGGCATGAACCGTAAGCTTGGGCCGCGCGACGGACGGGGGAGGCGGGCTTCATGCGGACAATCTGCATTGCTGGAATAGCGTTGCTGCTCATTATGAGCCCCGCTCTGGCACAGAGCGCCGGGCAGACTTCCGCCGCGAAGCACGGCCCTCCCGCCAAGCCTCAGCCGGCCGCCAAGCCGGCATCGGTCTCCACGCCGGAGCAGCGCTCGGCCGCGGAGCTGGCGCTGTCCTCGGATCCGGTGTTCGACGAGGGCACCTATCAGCGCATCAAGGAGGCGCTGCTCAGCTATTCGGACATCCAGGTACGGGGCGGCTGGCCGATGCTGCCGGGCGACGCCAAGCTTGCGCCCGGCAGCATCGGCCCCGATGTGAAGCTGCTGCGCCGGCATCTCGTCATCGGCGGCGATTTGCCGGCAAGCGAAGAAGCCGGCGAGGTCTACGACCAAGCCGTGGTCGAGGGCGTCAAGCGCTTCCAGCTGCGCCACGGGCTTGAAGCGACCGGCACCGTGGGGCCGCAGACGCTCAAGCAGCTCAATGTCCCGGTCGGCGACCGCATCAAGCAGCTCGAAGCCTCGCTGGAACGGCTCCTTGGCTTCGATTTCACCTTCGCCGAACGCTATGTCGTGGTGAACATCCCCGCGGCCTTCGTTGAGGCAGTGGCCAACGACAAGGTCGAGCGGCGCTACCGCGTCATCGTCGGCAAGATCGACAAGCCGTCGCCGACGCTGTCGGTCTATATCACCGCGATCGATCTCAATCCGACCTGGACCGTGCCGCTTTCGATCACCAAGAAAGAGATTTTCGCCCGCATGCGCCGTGACCCGTCCTACCTTGCCCGCATGCATATGCGGCTCATTGGCGCGCAGAACGAGGACATCGATCCGCGCAGCGTCGACTGGTCGGGCGACCGCTCGCCGAATTTCGTCGTGCGCCAGGATGCCGGCAACTGGAACGCGCTCGGCAATCTCAAGATCGACATGCCGAATCCGTATTCGGTCTATATGCACGATACCGACACGCGAAAACTGTTCGCCGCCGACTATCGCTTCGATTCGCACGGCTGCACCCGCGTCGATAATGTGCGCGATCTTGCCGCCTGGATCCTTCAGGACGGCCCGCCGGGCTGGGACCGCGCGGCAATCGACCGCGGGATCGCCGCGGGGCAGACCAAGATCATCAATCTGCCGCACAAGATTCCGGTGGCATGGGTCTATCTCACCGGCTGGGTGACGCGCGACGGCACCGTCGAATTCCGCGACGACGTCTATAAGCATGACGAAAAGCTCGACCGCGCCGGCCTCGCCGAAGCCGCCGCCGGCGGCTTCGTCGCGCCGGTGCCGACCGAAAATCTCAAGCGGGTGTCGATTGACAGCCGGTGAGGCTTAAGCGGTGTGACCCTTTAGGCCACGACCGTCGTCGTCGGTTCGGGCTGAAACGGTGTCAGCGTGCCGGCAGCCAGTAGCGCCTGCCGACGTTGGACCTCCAGCGCCATAAGCTGCACCTGCAGGCCGATCTTTTGCGCTTCCACCTGCTCGCGCTCGAGCTTGATCAGGTCGGCCTGGTCGAGCTGCGGATCCCGGGCGCAGCAGTGCGCCAGTTCGGGATCGTAGACCAGGCCATCGGTCGGCACCGCCAACTGCGTCGGCTGTTGCACCACCTCGCCGACCGAAGGCAAGGTCTTAAGGACCGCTTCCACAGCCGATATGTACTGGCTTTCGACCTGCTTGATCTGCGCCGGGGTCAAAACCGGCGACAGATAGTTTCCAACCCGCACCTGGAACGTCACCGCCGTGACCTTGGTGGTCATCACATAGACGTCGAGCACCTTGCGCACGAAGTAGGTCACCGCATAGCAGACGTTGTTGTTGACCAGCGTCCGCTGCGTCGTGGAAACCGTCTCGGTGTCCTCGTAGTTGCTGACCGTGGTCGAGCGCTGCAGGTCCGTATATTGTGAGGCCTGCTGCGCCAGGGACAGAAACTGACTGGAGCTCGCCTGCGCCGAAAAATCGA
Source organism: uncultured Alphaproteobacteria bacterium (assembly GCA_963791925.1). Lineage (GTDB taxonomy): Bacteria > Pseudomonadota > Alphaproteobacteria > Rhizobiales > Xanthobacteraceae > BOG-931. The sequence continues at coordinate 992,951 of CAWBUA010000002.1, forward strand.
CCGCGGAGCCGGAACTCGATGAGCTGCTGCTGCCGCCACCGCCGCCGAAGCTGACAATTCCAAGGTTGATGCCGCCGCCGCCCGAGGCGCTGGAGCTCTGCGTCTGGTTGTTCAGTACCTGCAACAGCAGACTGGAGTCGTTGGAGTTCTGCTGCTGGTAGAGCGCCGACAAGAACTGAGAGAAGGTCGTTTGCACGGAGTACCGCTCGGTGTCCGTCGTGGTCCGGCGATAGCGGTCGCTGTGGTACAGCGTCATCTTCTCGCCGGGCAACAGCGTCAACGTGTACGCCAATCCGCCGTGCTGCTTGCCGACCAGACAGAACGTGTGGGTGTAGGTCACGTTGACGATCACGAAGCCGCGGGCGGCGTCGCCTGCCGCCGCCTTGCCGTCGAGGCCGACAACGGAGGTCTTGGTCTCGGTGAAGGTGATGCAGGCCGGCTTGGTGATCCACGCCGGATCACAAGGGGCCTGACAGCACGGATCCTGGGTTGGCAGGGTTACCGGGGTGGTGCCGTCCGTGGGATCGAAAGCCTGTAGCGTGACGGCGGAAGCGGAATTCTGTGTATCGGACATTGGGGTTGCTCCTTGTCGCCGAAAGAGCGCCATTGACCGCGCCGGGGAGGTTGCGGCCTCTGGCTGGATGCAACCAACAATAGCGCCGGGGGCCAGCCGCAGGCTGTGCCTCGCGTCACACCAAACGGCGCTTCGTTATCCCGCAAGTGGCGTCGGGTTGGCGGCCGGCGGCTCAATGCCAAAGCTGCCGGCAGTCATGCAGGTCATGGAGAAGCTGCCGATCGAGGCGACCAGCGCCACCAGGCTTTCCAACCCCATGGTCTTTTCGGCGGCGGCATAAGCAGCGTCGCTCAGGCCTTTATTGGCGAGCAATTCATGCGCGACCGCGAAGCAGGTTTGCTCGCGCGCATCGGCGAGGTTCGGAACCTTGTGCGCATTGATGGCGTCAATGGTCGACTGATCGATGCCGACGGAGAGCGAGCGACGCACCTGCGCGAACCACGGATAGGGCGCGTTCCAATGCCGCGCGACGGTAAGGTTCACGATCTGCTGCTCGCGCGGCGACAGCGGCCCGCCGGACAGCGATTCGCGCAAATTCTGCGCGGCTTCGAACAGTTTCGGCAATCGGATATAGGCGTAATAGGGTCCGCCGACGATGCCGCTTGACTGCTTGGCGGCGTCATAGACGCGCCCCTGTTCGGTATTCATGTCGGCGCGCTCGATAATCGGGATGCGTGGCATGCGTTTCCTCGCTTGGCTTTCGTTGCGAGGGCGAGGCTAGCATCGGTTGGCGCATTGTGCGACTGGCGGGGACCGCCTAGGAACGACCGATGCCCCTGCAAAATCGCGTCAACCCGTTCGGGGAATTGCTGGCGACGCCGGCGCGCGGCCGGTTGATGGGCAACCGCGGCGGACGGTTTCACACCGACGCCAAGACGCTGACCGCGCGGCGCTGGGCATCGCGGCAATGGATTTGCTGCGTGCTCAACTTCAAGGGCCGCCACCGCGACGTCTGGGGCCGCTTCTACACCGAGCTGTTCTTTCTCGATGAGCCGACGGCGTTGGCGGCCGGGCATCGGCCCTGTTTCGAGTGCCGGCGCCAAGACGCCCTGGCGTTTGCCGAGAACTGGCGACAGGCGCGCGATTTACGTTCGCGGCCGACGGCTGCCGAAATGGACGAAGTGCTGCATCGCGAACGCCTCGACGGACACGCCAAGCGGCTGCATCGACGCGGCATCGATGAATTGCCGGATGGCGCCTTCGTGAGTTTGGACGGTGAAGCCTTCGCGATCCGCGGCGACGCGCTGCTGCGCTGGACGCCAGCGGGCTATCAGGGCCGCGATCCACGGCTGCGCGGCATCATTGGGGACGTGCTCACGCCGCCGGCAACTCTCGCCGTGCTGCGCGCGGGCTATCAGCCACGCTGGCATCCGAGCGGGAAGAGCTAGCGGCTATCATTCGAAGTTCGGTTCCCTGGACGAGCGACTTTGAGCGTCGTTCACTCCTCACTCGCGGACAGACAAAAGATCTCGACCGGTGTGCCGGCCGAGATCCTTACCCACTCAAGCGGGCATTTCGTTATCGGCCAGGGGCCGGGGTTGGCGTCTGCGGCTTGAGCGGCCGATGCATGCCCGGATCGGTGCCGGACCCGCTGATGGGATTGTTCAAGCCATTGGCGGGGCCGGCCCATGGGGCATATCCAGAGCCCGCAGCATTGCCGCCGTTAAGGCCCGCCGGACCCTGTGCCACCTTGGCATGGGCCTTGTGATGATGCTTGGTAGCTGCGACGGCCGGTGCGAACGCGGATACTGAAGCGAGCGCGACACCCATTGCCAGCGCGGCGCAGCTCAGCGTGATCATTCGTCTTGTCTTCATGGCACGTTTCCTTGTCATTATGACGTTAAATAATTGGAGATTAGCAATGATTATTTGCATCTCCGGGCACGGGCATTGATTTGGATCAAAATCGATCCTGCCTACCCGATCGCCTCGCATTGATACGAGCAGCATAAAAAAGCCGCTTGATCTTGATCAACGCAGCACAAATGTCCTGGCGGTGGCGTTTTCACCCGACCGGCAATCCTCGCGATCTTGCTCGCAGCCGAGGGCGTCGTGTTAAGCCGCGGCCGCCGCGTTGGAACCGCCGAGGGTCAGATCGCCGAGCCGCGGGCGGCTGCTCGCCCACGGCACGACGACGTGTCTGATTTTCGAGCGCTGAACTCGACTGCGATCTAGCCCCGAAACGCCGCCTTGATGTCCTCGATCGTGGCGCCCGGCTTGCGCGCGGCGGCGATGATGCGGGCCTCTTGTTTGATGAGCCCATCGAGCGCGGCTTGCAGCGCATCGACCTTGTCCACTGGCACGACGACGGCACCGTGACGGTCGGCGTGAATGAGATCGCCGCTTTTGACGTCCATGCCGTGGACGCGGACGGGAAGGCCGAATTGCTCGACATGGACATAGGCATGCGACGGCGCGATCGAGCCGGCCAGCATCTGAAAGCCTTCGGCCACTTGCGCGATGTCGCGGATCGAGCCGTTGGTCACGGTACCGAGGCAGCCGAGTGCCTTGTGGACGTTGGTCTGCACCTCGCCCCAGAAGGCGCCGTAGCCCGGCGGTTCGTCCCGGTCCTCGATCACGACCACGCTCGGCTGCGGCGCCGCGGCGACGTAGTCGAGATAGTCCATGCGCTTCGCCATGTAGCTCGGCCCGCTCACCGCGTCTTTGGCGCGGATGGCGACGGTCTTGGCGAAGCCGACCATCGGCGGCAGATCGGGAAACGGGCAGTGTAGATGGACCGCGGTATAGCCAGCGCCGCGCCGCTCCGGCGCCACGATCTCGATCAGGTTGCACACGGTGGGTGTATCGATTCCCCGCAAGAATGCGAACTGCTTTTCGGACAACATCGTTTCCTCCATCACCTGCGGGACCGCGTCGGCATTCAACGGCCCTTTTAGAGTTGAGAATCGGGCACTGTGACCTGCGTCACTTGCTTCGGGAGAAACATTGCGCAACTTTTCATTCAACGTGGTGCACATCCCGGTCTTGCGAGAACGTTCAGAGCAAGGGGTGGCTGCGATGACGAATTATGCAACTGATCTCCTCGTGTCCGTGGTCTGCGGCGGCTTTGTCGCATTCTACGCGATGCAGCGCTACAATACGCCGGCGACAAACCGGCATTCCACAACGCAATCACTGTTTCTGCTGACCGGTACCGGGTACGTTCTGGCATCTGTCGGCTTGTTTGTCATTTTATCCGAGATCGCGCTGAAGCCCGGAGTCCTGTCGTTTCTCGGGCTGGATAACGCTCAAGAAGTAGTGGCGAAATATGCGGCGCCGCCGCTGCTGGCGGCCGCGATACTGACTGCGTTGCTTCCCAACGTTCCAGTCCTCACGGCTTGGGACAAATGGATCCTCAGCCAGTTCCAGACCTGGGGCAGCATCCCGCAGGGGGTGCGCAATCTGGCGGACATCGTGGAACGAAGCCAGCTTGCCATGACCGCCGCCGATCAGGCCAAACTCAGCGGCTGGATATCGAACGCTGGAGATATACCCAACGAACTCTCCGACCGCCTCAGCGCGAACGCGATCGATACGGTAGAGGGCGATTTTACACGCACGCTGTGGCTCTATCGTGAGCTGCAGCAACTCGAGGCCCTGGCCACATACGCGCCCGCCTTCCGCGCGAGGCACGACAGATGGCAGGCGATCAAGACGGATTTTCAGGTTTTCACCGCTCAATCGCAGGCTTTTTTTGTGCTGTTCGATCAACTGACGGGCGTCCAGGCCAACGCCGGGCAAAGTGCGCTAAAATATGCCCGCGAGCGTTACCATGGCATCTGCCGAGAGCTGCGCGGTCATTTGGCGGAGTTGCTCGCCGGCTTGCTGCTTATGGTCGAAGGATCCGAACCGCGGATCAATAGCCGACTGGACGGCATGGGCTTCGTTGTGGTGGAGCCCGCCTGCGCCATCCTGCCGATTGGGCCGTTCGTCTTCATAGGGGTCATGATCGTGCTCGCCATATTCGGCTTCGTGGCGCTTATGCAGCCGCCGGATTCGGGCCAACTGCCGATGTGGGCGACTGCGCTGCTGATCGGGACGACAAAGACCATTGCAGTCCTCGCCGCCGTGCTGCCGAAGCTGCGCTGGAATGCATTCCGGCGGAGCGACAATGGCGATCTGCCCTATCTGGCGTGGCTGACTTCGGCCGGCGGCGCCGCGCTGGTGACGCTTGTGCTCGACCGCGCCGCGCTCGCACTTGCCCAACACGATATCGCTGCGGCGTTCGGTCCGCTCACGCCGCTGGCACCGACGACGTTCACCATGACGCTGGCAATATGCATCCTGTGCGACGTCGATCTCCACCTCGGACGCGGCTGGCTCCTGCGCATCAGCGAAGGCGCGATCTGCGGCGCAAGCACAGTGGTCACTTTGTTGGTGTGCCTGCGTCTCGTCGGACTTCCCGCGACCGTCGAGGACCACACGCCGCCATGGTTCATATGGCTGTTTCCTTTCACGCTGGGATTTGTCTTTGGTTTCGTCGCGCCTCACCTGTATCGCCAGTACCACGCCGCGGAATCGCAGCCCCGTTTGGCGCGCATGGACGCGACGGCGCTCAATCCCACGCCGCCATGACGACGATCGCCATGACGACCTGCATGGCGACGATCACCGCGACGCAGCCGCTCCAGCCCGCGGTCGTCCAGGCGATGCCGGTCAAAAACGCGCCGGCGCTGCCGCCGATGTAGAAGGTCGAGGCATAAAGTCCCACCGCCGACGAGCGTCCCTCCTTGGCCGTGAGCGTGACATAGCCGGTCGAGATCGTCTGGCACAGCATGCCGCAAACCGCGCACAGCGTCAGCCCGGCGATGATGACCGCGACCGGCGGCGCCAGCAGCAATAAAGCGCCGACCATCCACAGCGCGATGGCGCCGAGCACGAAGCGGCGCCGGCCGAACAGCGCGATGGCGCGTCCGGTCCACGGCAACAGCGGACTGGAGACCAGATAGGTGAAGAACAGCGCGCCGAGCATGGTCGGCGTGAAGAAGTAAGGCGGCCCGGCGAGATGGAAGCTGACATAGGTGAAGGCGGCGATGAAATTGAACAGCACGCCGAAGCCGATGGCGAAAGTGGCGACCAGGCGGCGATCGCGAAAATGGCGGAGCATCTGCGTAAACGACAGCAACAGGCCGCCGGAGCGCACGAATTGCCGCTCGCGCGGCAGCATCAGCGTGACAATCGCCGCGGCGACAAGCGTGATCACGGCGACGACCTGGACGGCCTCGCGCCAGCCGATGGCGTCGGTGAGAATGCCGGGAATGAAGCGGCCGGAAAAGCCGCCGATGCTGGCGCCGGTGACATAGAGCCCGGCGACGCGGGCGACGTCGCGCGGCGGCCATTCGTCGCCGATATAGGCGACGGTGACGGTGAAGATCGGCGGCACCAACAGGCCCTGGATGAAACGCCACAGCACAAGCTGCGGCACACTCGCCGCAAACGTCATGATGACGGTCGGCACGGTGATGGCGAACATGGCGGCGACGATCAGCCGTTTCCTGCCAAGAACGTCGGCCAAGGCGCCGGTAAACGGCGCCGACAGCGCGATCGCCGCCGTGCTGGCGGTCATCAGCGAGGAAATTTCGCCGGGGCCGACGTGAAATTCGCCCGCCAGTTTCGGCAGCAGCGCCTGCGGCGAATAAAGATTGACGAAAGCGGAGAATCCGGCCGTGGCGACCGCCAGCGCGCGGAAATCGAAAGATTTTGGCCCCGTAAACATGCGAGATATGGACATGGGGCATTATGGGCGAGGCGCGCCGACAATGCACGCCGCCAGAGGTCGTCACCGAGATGGATCAGGCGTTGCTGCGCATCTGGTACACGTTGTCGCTTGGCGGCTCCTGCGGGCGCAGCGAACCGTCCTCGATATGCAGCGTCCGGTCGGCGAAGCCGGTCAGGCGCGTATCGTGGGTCGCGACCAATACCGCCCGGTTCTCGTTCTTGGCGATCGCCGCAAGGATGGCCATCACCGCCTGGCCGTTGGCAGTATCGAGCGCCGCGGTCGGCTCGTCGGCGAGGATGGCCGACGGCTCCGCCACGATGGCGCGCGCGATCGCGACGCGCTGCTGCTCGCCGCCGCTGAGCTGCCGCGGAAACGCGGCCGCCTTGCGGGCGAGATCAACGCGGGTCAGCACCTCGCGCGCCTTGGCTCTCGCCCCGGCGCCGCGCTCGCCGCGCACGTCCAGCGCCAATTGGACGTTTTCGGCGGCCGTGAGCGTCGGGAACAGATGAAACGTTTGAAAGACGAAGCCGATATGGCGGCGGCGGATTTCCGCGAGCTGCTCCGCGCTCGCCCCGGCGGTTGACACTCCGCCGATCTGCACTTTGCCTTCGCTGGGCGTGAGCATGCCGCCGAGGATCGACAAGAGCGTCGTCTTGCCGCTGCCGGAAGGCCCCATCAGCATCGTCAGGCCGCCGCCGCTCAGCGACAGGTCGACGTGCTTGAGCGCCTGCACCTGCGCTGCGCCGGCGCCCAGCGTCTTGCTGACATCGTTCGCCTCGATGACGGGCCCGGTCATCATGCCATCACCATTACCGGGTCGAGGCGGACGATGCGGCTGATCGCGGCAACGGCGGAGCCGATGCACATGACGACGGTGAGAGCGAACAGCGCAGCCATCAATTCGGACGAGATCACGATCGGCAGCGAGCTCCGCGCCGTGGCGGCGACGACCGCAAGTCCGATCGCGGCGGCAACGGCAAAGCCGAGCACCGCGTTGATCAGCGCCTGCAAGATGATGATGGCGTAGAGATAGGTCTTTGAGCAGCCGATCGCGCGGAGCGTTGCAAACTCGTAAAGATGATCTTTGGTGCTCGAATACAGCGTTTGCGCGACGATAACGGTGCCGACGATGACGCCGAGCAAAGCGCCGGCGAACAGCGCCGCTCCGGCGCCGGTGCCGAACAGCCAGAACGAACGGCTGCGCTCGCGGAACTGCTGCGGCGTCAGCACGTCAATGCCCGGCAGCGCCGATTGAATATCGTGCTGAACCTGTGCGGCATCGGCATCCGATGTCAGCCGGATCAGGAAATGGCTGACTTTGTCGGGCGGCAAGCCGATATAGCTGCGCGCGGCCTTGAGATCGGCAAAGACATAGGGCGTGGTGGTGAACGATCGGATGCCGTCGGTGACAGCGGCAACTTCGGCGGGCTGGCCGCGGATTTCGGTCCTGGCGCCGAGACCCGTTATGCCGAGCCGGTCGAAATAGGTCTTATCGACCGCAACAGTTCCTGCGGTCGACAATGCCGCCGTCGACCCCGCGACGATATTCCACGGCTCAAGTCCGCCGGCTTTGAGATCCGAGCCGACGATAAAGACCGGCGTCATGCCGCCGCCGGCCAGCCGCCAGCCGGAAAAGCCGATCACCACCGGGACGACGGCGGCGACGCCTTTGACGGCCAGCACGCGGTCGCGCGTCTTCACATCGAGCAGCGACAGATCTTCGAAGCTTTTCGTGCCGCGGGCGACGAGCCAAAGGTCGGCCGGCGCATGATCGATCATCGTCGTGACCATGCGGCCGAAGCCGAGGAACAGACCCATCTGTACCATGACCAGTACGACGGAAAAGACGATGCCGATCAATGTGGCGATGAAACGCAGCCGGTCCTGAAAAAGATTACGTGATGCGAGCGTTGCGACAAGCGCCATTGTTTGACCGTCTGTTCTGCGCAAATTCGCCGGATTGATGCTGCTGCCGGCAATGGCCGACCCGGCGTAACGCTTGCGGGAACGGTTGCGTTCCACGCGCATTGCCGCAGGCGCGAGCGAACAAGCGGGAACCGGCGAACGCGTTGCATCCTCGCGGCGAGCTTGGCCCTCCGCCGACGGCCGCGCGCTTCGTCCGCGGCAGGCCCGCGATGCCGATCAGAGTTGACGGATGGAATCGAAATTCCAGGCCTGCGCGCTCGAAATCGTTCTCGCCGACGCGCAACGTCGTGGCATTGACGAAACGATAGGGCGGCACCGGCAGATTATAGGGCGCCGGCACCCCGGAGAAGACGCGGCCGGCCGGATCGTATTTCGAACCGTGGCAGGGACAGAAATAGCCGCCCGGCCAGTTCGCCACCGGCGTTGTGGCGCTCGGCGAGGGATAGAACAGCGGGATGCAGCCGAGATGGGTGCAGATGCCGACCAGCACCCCGTATTCCGGCTTGAGCGAGCGGTGCCAATTGGTGGCATAGGGCGGCTGCTGCGGCTCTTCGGAATTCGGGTCGGACAACAACGACACCATCTGCTGGCTCTGCAGCGAGTCGACCGTCTTCTTGGAGCGGTGGAACACGAAGATCGGCCGCTCGCGCCAGCGGATCATGATCTGGGCGTTTTCTTCGATCTTGCTCACATCGAGATCGACCGGGCCGCCCGCGGCCAGCGTCGAGGCGTCGGGATTCATCTGGTCGACCAGCGGCACCAATGTGGCCACGCCGCCGACCGCGCCGACCGTCGCCGTGGCGATAAAGAGGAAATCGCGCCGCGTCGCGTCGGGTCCGTGTCCGCCGGTTGCCGCAGGGGCTGCAGTGCTCGCCATGGTCAGTCCTTCTGGGTGATTTGCCGTCCGGTGCTGCAGCTTATGTCGCCAACGGCGGGGTCTAGTCAATCAGGGGCAGCGCGCGCTTTCCCATTTTGCCCCGCAAGTTTCGGGCCTGCGGGTTTTACGCTATGGAACGGGCAACATCATGCACGTGCCGTACCAATTCCGGCTCGGAATAGGGAGGGCAGGGCTCCACGTCGCTTTGTCGCCCCGGGAGGGCACTCAAGGAGAGTGAAATGCGCGCCAAGGACAATTTGCGCAGCGCCGCCGAAGTTCTGGTCGATCAGTTGCGCATCCACGGCGTGCAGCATGTGTTCTGCGTGCCTGGCGAGAGCTATCTCGCGGTGCTCGACGCGTTCCATGACAGCGACCTTGCCGTTACCGTGTGCCGGCAGGAAGCCGGCGCATCGATGATGGCGGAGGCGGTCGGCAAGGTGACCGGCCGGCCGGGCGTCTGTTTCGTGACCCGCGGTCCGGGCGCCACCAACGCCGCGCACGGCATCCATGTGGCGCAGCAGGATTCGACCCCGCTCGTGATGTTCGTCGGCCAAGTCGCCCGCGATGCCCGCGAGCGGGAAGCCTTCCAGGAGGTCGATTACCGCGCGGTGTTCGGCGCCATGACTAAATGGACGACCGAGATCGACGATTCGGGCCGGGTGCCGGAAATCGTATCGCGCGCCTTCTACACCGCCGCGAACGGGCGGCCGGGGCCGGTCGTCGTCGCCATCCCCGAGGACATGCTGGTCGAGCGCATCGCGGTTGCCGACGCGCCGCCCTACGCGCCGGTCGAGACCTCGCCGGGTCCGGCCGAGATGGCGAAGTTTGCCGAGCTTCTCGGCGGCGCGCGCGCGCCGATCCTGCTGCTCGGCGGCAGCCGCTGGTCGCAAGAGGCTTCGGATCGCGTCGGCCGCTTTGCCGCCAACTACGCGCTGCCGGTCGCCACCACGTTCCGCCGCGGCTCGCTGTTCGATCAGACGCATGCTTGCTACGCCGGCGACCTCGGCATCGGGCCCAATCCGAAACTGCTCGAACGCATCAAAACCTCCGATCTTGTCGTCATGATCGGCGGACGGCTCGGCGAATTGCCGTCGCAAGGCTATACGCTGTTCGACATTCCGCGGCCGCAGGTTCCGTTCGTGCACGTGCATCCGGGGGCGGAAGAACTCGGCCGCGTCTACAGCCCGCATCTTGCGATCCATGCGACGCCAACGGCCTTCGCCGCCGCGCTCGAAAGCCTGGAATTCACGCGCGCGCCCTCGGGCGACGGCAAAGCCGCGCATGCCGATTATCTGCAATGGACGGACAAGCCGACCGAGCAGCCGGGCAGCGTCAATTTCGGTGCGGTGATGGTGTGGCTGCGCGAGAATCTTCCCGCCGACGCCATCCTGTGCAACGGCGCCGGCAATTATGCGGCCTGGATTCACCGCTTCTTCCGCTTTCGCCGCTTCGCCCACCATGTCGCGCCGGCCTCGGGCTCGATGGGCTATGGCGTGCCGGCGGCGGTGGCGATGAAGCGGCTTTATCCGCAGCGCCAGGTGGTGTGCCTCGCCGGCGACGGCGATTTCCTGATGAACGGCCAGGAATTCGCCACCGCCGTGCAATACGATCTGCCCTTCATCGTCGTCATCGTCGACAACGGCATGTACGGCACCATCCGCATGCACCAGGAACGCGAATATCCCGGCCGCATCTCGGCGACGGCCCTGCGCAATCCGGATTTTGCCGCTTATGCGCGGGCCTTCGGCGGCTTCGGCGTTTCGGTCGAGCGCACCGAGGATTTTCCCGCGGCGTTCAAGGCAGCGGTGGCGTCGGGCAGGCCGGCCATCGTGCGGCTTGTCATCGACGGCGAGGCGATCACGCCGATGACGACGCTGTCGAAGATCCGCGCCAAGGCGATGGCGGAGAAAGGCGCTTGATCGCTCTCAACACCGCTCTTCGCGCACCGCTGAGCGCAACGCTTCGGGAACGAAAGCCGGCCGCCGCGGATTGAGGCTGCGACAAGCAAAGGCTCGAAACGGAATGAAAGCATTCATCACAATGGCGGCGGTGGCGCTAGCGATGGCGCTGACCGCGGCTCCCGCCAGCGCCAAAGGCTGCATCAAAGGCGCCGTTGTCGGCGGCGTCGCAGGGCATGTCGCGGGGCACCACGGTTTCCTCGGCGCGGCGGCAGGCTGCGCTATCGGTCATCACGAAGCCAACAAAAAGGCCAAGCAGGCGCAGAAGCCGCAGCCGTAATCTTCTGTCAGCGGCTTTTTTCTCGCTTACGTCCCGGCAGCGTGTCACCCTTGACCGGCGGGCGCTTTGCACCGGCGCGCTTGAGAATGCCAAGCGCCTTGCCGACGTCGGCACGGGCGGCGCGCTCCGCGATGTAGCTCTGCGTCCGCAGCGCCGACACCTTCTCCGCCACCGCGACGTTAATGAGCTGATTGAGCGCCACACCTTCCGCCGCGGCGATCTTGCGCGCCTCGTCCAGCAGGGAAGGCTGAAGCCGCAGCGCAAAATTGCTCTTTCTCACGATGTTTTCTCCAATCGCTTCACCGCATCGCCCGGCGACAACACGGCAATGCCGAACTGTTCTGCCACGACGCCAAAGTCACGCTAGTTGAAGGTGACGATCGCATCCGCGCGACCGTTGACCGCCGCCTCCAGCACCATGTCATCGTCGGCGTCTGGCAGAACAGGCCGCCACAGATAAGCCAATTCCACCGGCTCGCCCGTCGCTGCGACCGAGTTAAGCAGCGCGACGATATCCGCAGCTGATAGACGGGCCGCCTTAAGATGCTCGGTGCGCGTCATGACGGCCTCGTATTCGATGAGCAGTGGGACTGACACGAGCAAAGTCAGGCTACGCTGCCTTCGCAGGGCGGCGTTTAGCAGCCAACGCGAGGCTCCCGCGTCGCTGCGGATCGCAGCCACCATCAACGACGTGTCGAGCACCGCTCTCATCACAGAAAATATGATATCGCGCGCAATATTGCAACGCCGGAAGGAAACGCCGGCTGGCGGCAGGCGGCTTTACCGAGAAATGCGTTCGCCATTCTTCCGTTTTGGAGGATCCGGTCTTTGTTTACTGCGGCTTGATGCCGGCAGCCTTGATGATCGGGTACCACTTTTCCATCTCGGCCTTCTGGAACGCGTGCAGTGCTTCCGGCGTCTCCTGATCCGGCGGATAGATCGTCTGCGCCAGATCGGTCAGGCGCTTGCGGACGGCAGGATCGGCGAGCGCGGCCATCACCGCGGCGCTCACCTTCTTGATGATCGGAGCCGGCGTGCCCTTGGGCGCCCACATCGCGTGCCAGAACGAGAAATAGAAGCCGGGCAATCCGGCCTCGTCGGCGGTCGGAATATCCGGCGCCACCGCGATACGTTCTTTGGCGGTGACCGCATAGGCCTTCAGTGCGCCGCTCTGCACATGCGGCAGCGAGACCGCGGGCGTATCGAGCTGCAGATCGGTGATGCCGGCAAGGAGATCGTTGGTGGCAAGGCCGGCGCTGCGATAGGAGACCATCTGCCATTTCACGCCGATCAATTGCTCCATCAATACGCCGGCGATGTGGCTCGGCGAGCCGACGCCGGACGTGCCCATCGTTGCCTTGCCGGCATTCGCCTTCAGCCAGGCGACCAGTTCCTTGAGATTGTTGGCTGGCATGGTCTTGCGCGCATCGATGAAGAACGGTTGTGTCGCGACCAGCGCGATCGGCTCGAAATCGTTGAGTAGGTCGAAGCCGAGATTGTAGATGGCGCCGTTCGCCATGTTGGTGCCCCACATGCCCCAAAGTAGCGTATAGCCGTCCGGCTTCGAACGCTCGGCACGGGTCACGCCGATCGTCCCGGCCGCGCCGGCGACGTTCTCGACGACGACGGGCTGACCGAGCCGCACGCTGATCGCCTGCGCCATGATGCGACCCAGCACGTCGGTCGAGCCGCCGGGCGCCAGCGGCACGATGAAGTCGATCGGGCGCGACGGATAATCGTCGGCCGCGGCAGGCGCTGCGGCGGCAAAAATGGCGCCGAGAATGAAGCCGGCGGCGACCGCCGCCGTGACAACTGTTTTCCTCATCATGGTCGTTTCCCCAGGGTGGATGTTTTCCCTCCTATGCCAGAGGAAACGGCGCCGCCAAAGAATAAAACCACGGCGGCGACGCGGATGGCCAGTTATTGCCGTCTTTTCTGAATCGTGGTTCAGTTATTCGCCACGCGATTCTATCTCGCCATCCGATGCCGTACCGCCGCACTGCCAATGTCGAGCGCCGGCTTGCCGCCCGGCACGCCGCCATCATTGCCGCGGCGCGCCAGGCGGCGAGCGAAGGCGGCATGGCGGCGGTGCAGATCGCGGCCGTGGCGCGGCGCGTCGGCATCGCAGCCGGCACGGTCTATCGCTACTTCCCCGGCAAAACGGATTTGATTGCGGCGCTTATCAAGGACATTTCCGAGGATGAGATCGCGGCGCTGCGTCGTGCCGCCGGTGTCGCGCCGGGTCCGCTCTCGGCGCTTGTCGCCGCGATCATGACTTTCGGCAGCCGCGCGCTGCGCGAGCGGCGGCTGAATTATGCGGCCGCCGCCGAACCGGTCGATGCCGAGCTTGATGCTTTGCGCGTCGCGTTCCGCGAGGCGCTGGCCGCCGAATTTTCTGCGCGCATTGCGGCCGCGATCGCCGGCGGTCATTTGCCGGAGCAGGATGCGGCGTTGGCCGGGACGGCATTGGTCGGCCTTATGATCGAAGCGCTGATCGGGCCGCTCGCCGCAGAGGCTAAAGACCGCGAACGTTTGCTGCTGCAGTCGCTGACGCTGTTTGCCTTGCGCGGGCTCGGCGTCGCCGATGCGCGGGCGCGGGGACTGGTGGTGCAAACAGTCGTCGGCAATCAGTAATCAGAAGGGTTCAAGCACCTGATTACCGATGACCGACCGCTGATACCTGATCAGTGCGCCATCAGCGCCGGTATGGTCATCGACTGGAAGATCGAATGGGTGACGCCGCCAAGCACGAATTCGCGCCAGCGCGAGTGGCCGTAGCCGCCCATCACCATGAAATCGGCGCCTGAATTCGGCGGCATGCGACAACAGCGCGTCGGCGACGTCGATATTGCCGCCGGCAATGCGGTGAACGTCGATCTTCAGCCCGTGGCGGGCCAGATGCTGGCCCAGATCGGCGCCTTCGATCTCGTCCTGCTTGCCGCGTTCATTGGTGATGATGACGATCTCGACCCGCCCGGCCTTGGCCAGAAGCGGCATGGAGTCGCCGATGGCGCGTGCCGCCTGCCGGCTGCCGTCCCAGCACACCGTGACGTTGTCGAGCTTGAGCGGCGCCTTCTGGATGTAGGGCACCATGATCAACGGCCGGCCGGATTCGAACAGCGTTGTCTCGGCGATGATCTCGTCCATGGTCATACCCTCGGGCACGGCCTGGCCGACAATGGCAAGATCGAAGCGGCGTGCGATACGGGCAAACTGATCGCCGGCGCCGGCGACGCTGGCGGTCAGCGTCATCGGCTCCGCCGACAATCCGGCGCGATCGGTCGCAGACGCAAAACGGTCGATGGCGGCCTTCGCCGCGGCTTCGTTGTCGGCCTGCTGGCTCTCGATCACTTCGGCGGGAATATAACCGGTCCCCGACACCGGAACGATCGGGTCATAGACAAAGGCGATGCCGGTCAAATGCGCGCCAAAGGCGCTGGCGACGGAGATCGCATAATCGCCGGCGGGGCCGCCGTTCTTGCCCATGGTGAGATTGACGACAATGTCCTTGATCATGGCGATGCTTCCCCCGGCTTAATGTCCGGCCATCTTATCCTATTTTCGCTAGCGGCGCGCCTTGCGCCAGATCAAGCCGGCTGGCGCTCCGGGTTGCGCCTATTTCTTGATATTGCCGTTGGCATCGAACTGGCTGAGATAGGCCCACAGATCATCGATCTTTTGCTGGTCCTTGATGCCGGCAAACGGCATCTTGGTGCCGGGGACCATGGCGCTCGGGCTCTTGATGTACTGCTTGAATGTCGCTTCGCCCCAGACAATGCCCGATTTCTTGTTGACGTCCGAATAATCGAAGCCCGGCACCGTGCCGGAATGCCGCCCGTCGAGGCCGTTCAGCTCCGGCCCGACCTTGTTCATCGCGCCCGGCCCGACCGAGTGGCAGGGAAAGCACAGATTGAACACTTGCTTGCCCTTGGCGGCGTCCTGGGCCTGGGCTTTTCCCACCATGGCGGCCTGCGCCATGACTGCGGCCGCCGCTGTGGCGACGATTGCCGCCATTCTGGTTCTGGTCATTGCGTCCCCTCATCCCATATCTGGTTATCAAGCGTCGAGCGCCGTTCAAGCGAGCCCAGTGCGACCTGTCAACCGGCGTCAGTGCCGCGCCTGCCGGCAGCTTATCCGCTATAATGGCGACAGCGCCTTGACGAGGTTCCGATGTCGCTGTTGATGCCCTTGTTCGACGATGCCGTGCTCCAGCGCCGCGCCGAGATCGTGGCGGCGCTGCGGCGCATTGTGCCGGGCGAGGGCGTCATCGCGTCGGACGAAGCCATGCGGCCGTACGAAAGCGACGGGCTGACCGCCTATCGGCAGTTGCCGATGGTCGTGGTGCTGCCGGAAACCACCGCGCAGGTCGCCGCCGTCCTCGGCTACTGCCACCGCGAAGGCATCAAGGTGGTGCCGCGCGGCGCCGGCACCTCGCTGTCCGGCGGCGCCTTGCCGCTCGGCGACGGCGTCCTTCTCGGGCTCGCCAAGTTCAACCGCATCCGCGACATCGACTATGACAACCGCGTCGCCGTGGTCGAGCCCGGCGTCACCAATCTCGCGGTGTCGCAGGCGGTGGCCGAGGCCGGCTTCTATTACGCGCCGGATCCGTCGTCGCAGATCGCCTGCACTATCGGCGGCAATGTCGCAGAAAATTCCGGCGGCGTGCACTGCCTCAAATACGGCATGACCACCAACAACGTACTCGGCTGCGAGCTCGTGTTGATGACCGGCGAGATCGTCCGCCTCGGCGGCAAGCATCTCGACGCCGGCGGCTACGATCTGCTCGGCATCGTCACCGGCTCCGAGGGGCTGCTCGGCGTCGTCACCGAAGTGACGGTGCGTATCTTGAAGAAGCCGCAGACCGCGCGCGCGGCGCTCATCGGCTTCGCCGCCTCCGAAGACGGCGGCGAATGTGTCGCCAAGATCATCGGCGCCGGCATCATTCCCGGCGGCATGGAGATGATGGATCGCCCCGCCATTGCCGCAACGGAAGAATTCGTTCATGCCGGCTATCCGCTCGACGTCGAGGCCTTGTTGATCGTCGAACTCGACGGCCCGCAGGACGAGGTCGATCATCTCTTGCAGCGGGTGCAGGACATCGCCAAGGCCTGCCGCGCCGTCACCTGCCGCGTCTCCAATTCCGAGGAGGAGCGGCTGCTGTTCTGGGCCGGGCGCAAGGCGGCGTTTCCGGCGGTTGGCCGCATCTCGCCGGATTATTTCTGCATGGATGGCACCATTCCCCGCGCGCAATTGCCGCTGGTGCTCAGCCGCATGAAGGAGATGTCGGCGAAATACGGGCTGCGCGTCGCCAACGTGTTTCATGCCGGCGACGGCAATTTGCATCCCTTGATCCTCTATGACGCCAACAAGCCGGGCGAGCTCGATCGCGCCGAGCAATTCGGCGCCGATATTTTGCGGCTGTGCGTCGAGGTCGGCGGCGTGCTTACCGGCGAGCATGGTGTCGGCGTCGAGAAACGCGATCTGATGCCGGTGATGTTCTCGGAAAACGATCTCAATCAACAGCAGCGGCTCAAATGCGCCTTCGACGGCAAGAGCCTGCTCAATCCCGGCAAGGTTTTCCCGACACTGCACCGCTGCGCCGAATTGGGCCGCATGCATGTGCACGCCGGCAGGGCGGCGTTCCCGGATATTCCGCGATTCTAGGCCGCCGAAGAGCAGGGCCAATCGCCCGTTAAGCGCTTCTTGCGCTTAGTCTTTGACGATCTCTATTCCAAGCCCGCGCGCCGCCTTCGCCATCGCCCGGTCGAAGGTCAGCAGCGTGCAGCCGGTTCGCTCCGCGATCGCGATATGCAGCGCATCCGGTGTGCGCAGCGCGACATCGAAACGTCGCACGAGAGCAGTGGCGTGCGCCACGTCGGCGCCCTCGATCTCGACGCGCTGCGTTTGGCTCGCGCACCAGAGATCGAAATTCGCAAATGCCGTCTGCGCCTCGTCGGTGCGCAGATCGCGCGTACGCACGCGGCGCGCTATAACGGATGAAAATTCCGTGCAGGCGAGATCGCTTACGACGAGCGTGTCGCGGACGCTGCGCAAGGCTCTATCCGTCCTCTCATTGAGCGGATCGACCGCAAACAGTGCAACAATCACGTTGACGTCGAGATAGACGCTCACCGCACCCACTCGTCGCGGAGCTTGCGCACCGTCGCGACGGCGTCCTCTCGCGGCATCTTCCGCCCAACGCGCCGTTGCTTGAGCCAATCGAGCGCTTCGGGCGTGATTGGCTTAGCCGTTTTTGCAATCGGCTTCAGCTCGACGACCGGACGGCCATGGCGCGTAATCACCACGCCCTCGCCGGCGAGCGCGCGATCGATCAGCTCGGAAAGGCTATTTTTGGCCTCGGCAACGCTATGCTTGCCCATCGTAGGAAAATAGCCATTTAATGGCCATTCTACAAGCGCCGGTGGACCGCCCGGATCGGATTTCGCGGTCGCCCGATCCGCGCTAGGCTTGCCAGGAATGGCGGAAGCGTCACAAATGAAATTCGGCATCTTCGGTTCCGCGCAGGCCAACAGCGGCGATCTCGGCCCGGAAACCGGGCAGGGCTTTCGCGATTATCTGGACTTCAATGTCGAGGCGGAGGCGCTGGGCTTTACCTCGAGCTTTCTGGTCGAGCATCACTTCACCGGCTGGAACCAGGTGTCGGCGACGCTGATGCTGTTGATGGCCTTGGCAATGCGCACAAAGACGCTTCGCCTTGGCTCCGCTGTGATGGTGCTGCCCTGGCACAATCCGGTCCTGTTGGCAGAGCAGGCGGCAACGCTCGATCTCATCTCCGGCGGCCGCTTCGACTTCGGCATCGGCAAGGGTTACCGGCACGGCGAATTCAAGGGTTTTGCGATCGCGCCGGAGGAAGCCGAAGCGCGATTCGAGGAGGCGGTCGAGGTGATGACGCGTGCCTTCACCAGCCGCGAGCGCTTTTCGCACCGCGGCCGCTTCTGGGATTTCGAGGATGTCGTCGTCGAGCCACCGCCGGCGCAGCGGCCGCATCCGCCGTTCTGGGTTGCGGCGGGCAGCGAAAGTTCGATTCGCCGCGCCGCGGCGCGCGGCTTTAACCTGATCCTCGACCAATATGCCAGCGCCGCGCAAATCGCCGAGCGCATCGGCATCTACAAAGCCGAACGCCAAGCGCATGGTTTGCCCTTCGAGCCGATGCAGATTGCCGTGGCGCGCCAGCTTTACGTCGCCAGAGACGCGGCCGACAAAGCCGCCGCGCTTAAGCGCCAGGCCGCCTATACCAAGCGCACAGTGGATGTCTCGCGGAAGCCGGACGGCAAGCGCGGTTCGCATGTGCTCGCTTATGCCGACAAGGCCGGCGGCACGGAGGAGAACGCATTGTTCGGCATGGCGGACGAAATCCGCGCTAAGCTTGCGGAACTGCAAAATGCCGGCGTCGACTATGTGTTGCTGACCATTGCCGGCGGAACAGCGCAGTTGCGCATCTTTGCGCGCGACATCATGCCGGACTTTGCGCATCGGGCGCCCGCGGCCGATGCCGCCGAATGACGGCAAGCCCGATGCCCGACAATTTGCAGCCGCGCGATGCCAGGGAGGTCGAGCAGGCGATCCAATGGGCGCTCGGCAGCAATAAGACCTTGGAGGTCGTCGGCCACGGCACCAAGCGCGTCATCGGCCGCGCCGCGCAATGGGATGCGACGCTCGATCTTTCATCGCTTTCGGGCGTGACGCTTTACGAGCCGGAGGAACTCGTGCTCTCGGCAAAAGCCGGCACGCCGCTTGCCGAAATCGAGGCGCAGGTGGCGTCGCGGAACCAGGAGCTCGCTTTCGAGCCGATGGACTATGCGGCGCTGCTCGGCGGCGTGGCCGGCGCCGGCACCATCGGCGGCGTCATCGCCGCCAATCTCTCCGGGCCGCGCCGCATCAAAGCCGGCGCCGCGCGCGATCATTTCCTTGGCGTGAACGCCGTTTCCGGCCGCGGCGAGACCTTCAAGTCCGGCGGCCGGGTGGTCAAGAACGTCACCGGCTACGACTTATGCAAGCTCATAGCCGGCTCGTGGGGCACGCTTGCCGCGATGACCGATATCACCATCAAGACCCTGCCCAAAGCGGAGACCGAAGCAACGATCTTGGTGTTCAAACTCGACGGTGCCACCGCGAGCAAGGTCATGGCCGCGGCGCTCTCTTCCTTCGCCGACGTGTCGGGCGCCGCGCATCTGCCGGCTGCCGTGGCGGCGCGGGTCGCCGCGTTGGCGTCAGCGCAAACGGCGGTGACAGCGTTCCGCCTGGAAGGCGTGGCGCCGTCGGTGGTGCAGCGCAAAGCCGTGCTGGAGAGCCTGCTGGCGCCCTTCGGATCACTCGGCACGCTCGGCGAAGCGGCCTCGCGCGCGCTGTGGCGTGCGATCCGCGACGTGACGCCATTTGCCGCCGAGGGCCCCGCCGGCAAGCACGACATATGGCGCATTTCGACAGCGCCGACGCAAGGCGCCATTGTCGGCCAAGCACTTGCCGCCGCGACCGGCGCGGAGCTGCTCTACGATTGGGCCGGCGGGTTGATCTGGGCGGCAATGCCCGCGAGCGGTGACGCCCAGGCCCCGCTGGTCCATTCGACCGTCGCAGCTCATGGCGGCCATGCCACGCTCATTCGCGCGCCGATCGCGGTGCGCGCTACAGTCGACGTGTTCGCGGCGGAGGAGCCGGTAATGGCGGCGCTGACCAAGCGCGTGCGCGAAGGCTTCGATCCGCAAGGCGTGCTCAATGCCGGGCGCATGTGGGCAGGGGTGTGAGCGATGCAGACGAACTTCACGCTCGCCCAGCTTGCCGATCCGAATATCGCCGAAGCGAACAAGATTCTGCGCGCCTGCGTGCATTGCGGCTTCTGCACGGCGACCTGCCCGACCTATGTGCTCGACGGCAACGAGCTCGATTCGCCGCGCGGCCGCATCTACCTGATCAAGGACATGCTGGAGCGGGACCGGCCGGCGACGGCGGAAGTGACGCGGCACATCGACCGCTGCCTGTCCTGCCTCGCCTGCATGACGACGTGCCCCTCCGGTGTCCATTACATGCACCTCGTCGATTACGCTCGCGGCTATATCGAAGACACCTACCGTCGCCCGCTCGGCGTTCGCCTGCTGCGGGGAATGCTCGCCAGGCTGATGCCCTATCCGCGCCGCTTCCGCCTGGCGCTGCAGGCGGCGCGTATCGGTAAGCCGTTCGCGCCCGCGGCGGCAGCGCTGGGGATGACGCGGCTTGCCGCCATGTTGCGGCTGTCGCCATGGCAGGTGCCGCACCGCCCGCCCGCGGTGCAAACTTTTGCCGCCGCGGGCGGGCGCAAGGGGCGCGTCGCGTTGCTGGCCGGCTGCGTCAACGACCTTTTGAAGCCCGAGATCAACGCGGCGACCGTCGGCGTGCTGACGCGGCACGGCATCGAGGTGGTGCTGCCCGACGGCGCCGGCTGTTGCGGCTCGCTGCTTCATCACCTGGGGCGCGAGGCCGAAGCGCTGGCGCAGGCGCGGGCAAATATCGATGCCTGGAGCGCGATCGACGGCCTCGATGCCATCCTGATCAATATTTCGGGCTGCGGCACGACGGTCAAAGATTACGGCTTCATGCTGCGAACCGACCCGGTCTACGCCGCGCGGGCCGCCCGTATATCGGCCCTGGCCAAAGACATTTCGGAATATCTCGCCGGCCTGCCGTTGCGAGCGGAGCATACGGCGCCTCCGCTTGTTGTTGCCTATCATTCCGCCTGCTCGCTGCAGCACGGCCAGCGCGTCAACAGGGAGCCGAAGGAGCTCTTGAGCAAGCTCGGCTTTGCGGTGAAGGACGTGCCGGACGGACATCTGTGCTGCGGCTCGGCCGGGACCTACAACATTCTGCAGCCCGACATCGCAAACAGGTTGCGCGAGCGCAAAGTCGGGACTATCGAGAGATTGCGACCTGACGTGATTGCCGCAGGCAATATCGGCTGCATCACGCAGATCGCGGCGGGCACGGATCTTCCAACCGTCCATACAGTCGAATTGATCGACTGGGCCACGGGGGGAGCTTGTCCGCCGAGGTTGCGGCAGCGTCGGCCGCATGCGGCGATGCACCGCGTCGGCGCCGCGGACTGAGGGGCTCGGTCGGCGCGGTGTCAGATTGACGGTCTCTCCAGACGGGGGCCGGAACATCAAGTTTCGACAGCGAGATCGGGAGGTCGATCATGGCGAAGAAATCGAAGGCGAAGAAGAAACCGGGTAAGAAGAAGGCCGCTCCGGCCAAGAAGAAAACGCTGAAGGCCAAGGCCAAAAAGACCGTGAAGAAGGCAGCAAAGAAGGCCGCAAAGAAGGCCGCACCGAAGCGCAAGGCGGCGCCCCGCCCGAAGCCTGCAGCGGCTCCCGCGCCGCAACCCGAGCCCGTGTCGGAACCGTCGTGGAGCCCGCCTACGGGTTCCGGTTTCGGCGGCAGCGGCGGTTAGGCTTTTCGCTCGAACGTCGCGTGCGGCATTCGGCCTCGCATTGCCTCGGCTTTGCGGGGCCAATAGCATTGCAATAACTTGGGCGGCTCGCTGCATCTGGCCGCCTATCCGTGGCTGACCCGATTCGTCTGTTCCGCTGTTACCTGAGGAGGTGCGTTATGCCGGCGACCTACAACATTCTGCTGATGGGCGCGTCCTACGGATCGCTGCTCGCCTCGAAGCTCCTGTTCGGCGGCCATTCCATCCACCTGGTCTGTCTGCCCGCCGAAGCCGATTTGATCAATGCCGAAGGCTTCAAGATTCGTCTGCCGGTGCGCGGCCGCAAGGATCCGGTGCTGCTCGAATCGCGGAAACTTCCCGGCAAGGTGACGGCGGGGCCGGCGACCGGGGTCGATCCGAGGCAATACGATCTAGTCGGGCTGTGCATGCAGGAGCCGCAATACCGTTCGCCCGGCGTGCGCGAACTGCTCGACGCGGTGGGAAAATCGCGCGTGCCATGCATGTCGATCATGAACATGCCGCCGCTGCCTTATATCAAGCGCATTCCGGGCCTGGATTTTAAGGCTTTGGAGGCCGCCTATACCGATCCGCGGGTGTGGGACTCGGTCGACCCGAAGAAGATCACGCTGAACAGTCCCGATCCGCAGGCGATTCGTCCGCCTGACGGCAAGGCCAATGAGCTCCTGGTCACGCTGCCGACGAACTTCAAATGCGCGCGGTTCGACGATGACAAGGATACCGCGATCCTCCGCCAGCTCGAGCGCGACGTCGAAGCGGCGCGGTTCGACACTCCGGAAGGCAAGATCGAGCTGCCGGTCAAGCTGAAGGTCTATGATTCGATCTTTGTGCCGCTCGCCAAATGGGCGATGCTGTGCGCCGGCAATTATCGCTGCGTCACCAAGGACGGCATGCGCACCGCGCAAGAAGCCGTGCACAGCGACATCGAGACGGCGCGCTCGGTGTACAACTTCGTCAACGATTTGTGTGTCAGGCTCGGCGCCAAGCCCGAGGATCTGGTGCCGTTCGAGAAATACGCCGCCGCGGCGCAGTCGCTGACGCGACCGGCTTCGGCCGCGCGCGCCTTGCAGAATGGCGCTCCCAATATCGAACGGGCCGACAAGCTCGTTCAGCTCATCGCCAAGCAGAAGGGCCTGAGCAATCCCGTCCTCGACGCCACGGTGGCGCTGGTCGACACCCGGCTCGATGCGAATCGCAAGAAGCAGGCGGCTTGAGCTGATATAGCCGGAGGCGCGGAGCGAAAACCGGGGAGAAGATAGCTCCTCGCGGTCACCGGTATTGCTCCGCTCAACTCCGGCTGCGCGCCTATACGACCTCGACGTCCTGCCAGAAACCGAATCGGCCGCCGACCTCCTTCATCTCCGGGCGGGGTGCCTCGTAAGACCAGGCCGCGCGGGGATGGCGCTTGCCGCCGACCACGACGTCGTAGAATTGCACGCCGTGTGGACAGGCCCGATCGTCCGCGGTCTTGTCGGCCTTTTCGAGCCAATCCATGCGCACGGCGCCAGGCGGGAAATACTGATAACCCTTGCATTCGATAACATCGTTGCCTTGAGCAACGATCTGGCCGTCGACGATCGCCTTCATGATTCTACGCTCCGTTCGGCCCCTCGCGTGATCTCCGGCATCATAAGGAAACTCGCTTATAGCTGACCAGGATAGTCCCCGAGAGTGTATCCTGCTTGCCACACCCGGTAAGAAACGGTGAAGATATCCCGGAAACGCATAAAAAGTCAGCATTTGCCGTCGTTTTAAGCTTGGCTCTGCGTTAGGGAAATTGAAGAATTCATGAAGGTTCAAGCTGCGCAAATTTGGTTGAAGAGTGGCGCTGCGGGAATTGGCTCTGTATCGGCTGCGGACGTTGGGGTCGCCCGAGTACAGGCAGGGACAAAAGAAGGGGCTAGTTATGAAAAGAGTCGCTTTATCCTTGGCCGTCGTGGCCAGTTTGGCCGGTTTGGCTGGTTCTGCAATGGCTGCCGACATGGCAACCAAGGCGCCACCGGCAGCACCCGCGCCGCCGCCTTCGCCGTGGGACGTCGCCATCTCTGCCGCGTTGATGACGGATTACAACTGGCGCGGCATCACGCAATCGGCGCATAATCCGTCGACGCAAGCCGGTTTCGAGCTGCGCTATAATTCGAGCCCGAGCCTGCAATGGTACGCCGGCCTCTCCGGCGAGAGCATCGATTTTCCGAATAACGCGGCCGCCGAAATCGACTTCTACGGCGGTTTCCGGCCGACCTTCGACAAGCTCGCGCTCGACTTTGGCCTTTGGTACTACTGGTACCCCGGCGGCAATTGTTATGGCGTGGTGGGTGGCGGCATTGCCGGTTGCGGTGGCAACCCGGCCGGTGCGTCTGTCGCGAACAAGAACGCTCAGCCGCTCGGCGGCAACGTAGCCGTGGCCAACGCCAGCTTCTGGGAAGTCTACGGCAAGGCCACCTATACGTTTAACGATCAGTGGGCGGCCGGCGTGCAGGAATGGTACTCGCCGAGCGTTGCCAATACCGGCGCCTATGGTTGGTTCTCGACCGGCAACGTCACCTTCACCGCGCCGAGCTCCTGGTTCCCCGCCAATAGCGGCATCGGCGGCTACATTTCCGCCGACCTCGGTTATTGGGCTCTCGGCACCAGCGGCATCTTCTACGCCACCGGCCTTGCTCCCTTCACCACCGGCGTGAAGTATCAGAGCTACGCCACCTGGGACGCCGGTTTCGGCTGGACCTACAAAGCCTTCACGCTCGATCTGCGCTACTACGATACCAACCTGACGAAGGCGGAGTGCAGCGTCTTCACCAGCGCCTCGAATTCGACGTTTAATGCGAACAGCGTTGGGGCGTTCGACTCGAACGGCCTGGAGTTCGAACTGGTGCGGCGCGGCCTATATCGCGAAGCTCTCATTCGCCGCCAACCTCAGCGGCCTGAAGTAAGCATCGGCTGAACACTTCCTAAGAAGCGGCCGGGCAGCAATGTCCGGCCGTTTTCTTTTGGCGGCCTTCCGCCGTTGGCGTGCGCCGCTCATTCCCGCGAAGTCGGGAATCCACTCTGACTCGCAAAATGTTAAGACCGTCTCCGCGTTCCGCCTACGCGCTGATGCGCTTCGGCGGACTCGAACCCGCCACAGCTCGCCGCGCGAGCGAAGGCGGGTCGCTGGGACGAGTGGAGAAAGAACGAATCACTCGGCCGCGGAGACCATCGGGATGTCGCGAACCTGGGAGGCTCCGTCGCCGCAGACGACCTCGACGCGGCGGCGGTGGAAGGCGCCGAGCGTCGAGCGGTGGCCGATGGAAATGATCGTGGTGCCTTTGAGCCGCTCCTGTAAGAGCCGGTACAGCACGGCTTCGGCGGCCTCGTCGAGCGAAGCGGTGGCTTCGTCGAGGAAGAGATAATCGGGTTCCTGCAAGAGCGCGCGGGCAATGGCAAGGCGCTGCTGCTCGCCTTGCGACAGCATCCGATTCCAATGCGCCTCCGCGTCAATTTTTCCGCTCCATTCGCCAAGCCCGACCGCCGCGACGACCTCGGCGATGCGCTTGTCGTCGAACGTGCCGGCTTTGGCCGGATAGCTGACCGCGGCGGCAAGCGAGGCTACCGGGAAATATGGCCGCTGCGGCAACAGCATCAGCTTGGCCTCCTTCGGCACCAGCACGCGGCCCGATCCGAACGGCCAGATGCCGGCGATGGCGCGGAATAGCGTCGACTTGCCGGCGCCCGACGGTCCGGTGACGAGCACGCGCTCGCCGGGCGACAGCACGATGTGCTCGGCATTGACGAGCGGCTCGCCGTTCGGCAGCCGCACGCTCAATTGATCGATCGAAATGGTGCTCGACGTCTCGCGCGGCAGCACCTCGACGGCCGGCGGCGTCAGCGCGACCTCGCGACCGGCGACGATAGCGTCTTCAAAGCCGGACAACCGGGTGACCACGGCGCGGTATTGTGCGATCGATTGATAGGCCGTGACGAAGTAGGACAGCGCCGACTGCACGCTGTTGAAAGCGGAAGCCGTCTGCATCAGACCGCCGAGCTGCATGCTCCCGGAAAAATAGGCCGGGCTCACCATCAGATAGGGAAAGATCACCGAAGCCTGCGAATAGCTTTGCGTGAAGAATGTCAGCCGCTTCTGCCGGTTCATGATGGCGATCCAGTTCGACACCACGAGCCCGAAGCGGCTCAGGTGGCGTTCACGCTCGGCGGGCTCGCCGCGCAGGGCCGCGATCTGCTCGGAATTCTCGCGGGTGCGCACCAGATTGAAACGAAAATCGGCTTCATAGCGCTGTTGCTGGAAGTTGAGCGGGATGAGCGGCCAGCCGATCAGATGCGTGAATGTGGTGCCGACCACCGCATAAAGGAGCGCGGCCCAGACCAGATAGCCCGGGATCGCCAGCGGGAGGCCGAACACGTGCAGCGGTGCCGCCTCCGACAGCCTCCACAAGATGACGACGAACGAGCCCAGCGTCACGCAGGAACTCAACAGTCCGAGTCCGATCGACAGCGTATTCTGCACGAACATCTGCAGATCGTCGGCGATGCGCTGGTCCGGATTGTCGGCGGCGTCGCCGAGAAGCTGCATGCGGTAGTGATTCGCCGTGTTCAGCCATTGCCGCAGATAGGTCTGCGTCATCCAGCGCCGCCAGCGGATCTGCAGCCAAAGATTGAGGTAGTTCTGATAGACCGCAAGCACGGTGTAGACCGCGGCGAGCCCACAGAAGACCAGGATGTACCAGACGAAGCCGTTCCAGTCGTGGTTCTGCAGCGTGTTGTAAAAGCCGTTGTACCAGTAGTTCAGGATGACATTGATGGCGACGATCGACAGCTCGATGCCGACCACCGCGCCGAGCAAGATCCGGCCCGGCCAGCGATCTTCGGAGCGGAAATAGGGGAGAGCCAAGCGCCACATGGTGGCGAGCGTGGCGGCAAGACGTTTCACGGAAGACCTCCGAAGTTTAAGGGTATGCGCAATGCAAAGCGGTTTCGATTACGCAACATCAGACCATCGCCTCAGCACCGGGACTGATCGACGCAACCGCTATCCAACGGAAAAGGCTGATGGTGCAATGCACTATCACGAAGCTATTCGCTGTCCAGTGTTGCGGTTCAGAAATCCGCACCATTATTTGGGCCGGGCTCGTGGGTGGCACGCCATATCCGATAATCGGTAGCCATCGGTAACGAATTCGCCCAAATTTAGCGTGCCCGCCACTAAAAATCGCCTTCATGATCGCAAATTGCGCGGCATTGCCGCATGCAAAGCCGTTCCCGGCCGACACAAGACCAAGATTGCGGCGATTAATGGGGAGGAATCACCTTTATTACCGGCCCGTTGGCGATCTATCTCTGACTCGGCTGGGCACGGACATTCCGCCTCATCCTCATTGTTCCTGCTGGGCGGGCTGCGATATTCGCCCGGCTCGCGGTCCCGACCGGATCGATCGTAAGCTTCCTGCCCGGAACTTCGCCACGGTCAGATTTGATGCAAAGGGATCGCCACGCCGCGGCCTCACTGTTTTGCGAGCCGATTGGCGACGTTCCGGTTCGCCCTTGACGGCGGCTGCCGGTCCGCGGATGAGTTTTCGGCACGGCCGCTCGGCCGCTGCTCCCTAGCTGCAAACCCTTGCGAGAGACGATGCTGAACCGGTGCCGGCGCTGCGCTTGCCTATTCGTTTTGCTGATCCCTGCCGCGGCGGCTTCCTTCGCTGTCGCCGGCGAGCCGTTCCCCTTCGGCAGCGAACTGCTGCTCGATGCCGCGCCGACGCCCGGTTCAAAGCGCATCCCGATGCTGGAAATCGAAGACGACGGTACCGCCTCGATCGATCTGTGGTGCACGAGCCTGCAGGCGCGCGCCACGGTCGGCGCCGATTCAATCGCCATCGTGCCCGGTCCGCCGGCAAACCTGGTACAGCCACCGCCATGCGATCCGCAACGCCAAGCCGATGACGACGCGCTGTTGTCGGCGCTGTCCGCAGCGACGACCTGGCAGCGCAGCGGCGACCGTGTCGATTTGTCGGGCGGCGTCACCCTGCATTATCGGCTGATGACGAATTGATGGTCCTGCTCGTTGATCAAGCCTCGCCGGGCAGATCGGTCGCTTCGCCAAGGCTATCGCGGACGTAAAGCTTCTTCACCGCGACGAAGACCATCACCGCGATCGGCCCGGCGAAGATGACGGACACGCCGCCGAACAAGAAAAGAATCGTCACGACGCCCAACAGCATGATGGCGGGCGGAATGTAGACCATGCGCCGCTGAATGAGCGGCACCACCAGATTGCCCTCGATCTGGTGGATCGCGAGGTAAGACAGCGCGGTCCACAACACGGCGTCACCGCCTTGCGTGATTGCCACCAGCAGCGCCGGCACCGCGGCGATAATCGGCCCGATATAAGGGACGAATTCGGCAAAGCCGGCGATCACGCCCAAGGCAAAAGGCGAGGGTAGTCCGATCAGCCACACGGCCGTGGCGGACAAGACGCCGATCAGCGCCATCTGGATCAACTCGCCGATCAACCATAGCCGCAAGCCCTGACCGATGTCGGCGATCGTCTCATTGACATTGGCGCGCCACTCGCGCGGGAACAGCTTGTCGAAACCGGCGAGGTAAAGCTCCGGCTGTGCCGCTAGATAAATGCCGGCGATGACAGTGACCACCAAGGCTTCAAGAAAGCTGACGCTGATCGAGAACACGTTGGTGAGAACGCTCGGAATGGAAAAGCCGCCGCTTTCCATATGGGTCAGGAGGATCTTGCCGATCTCCGAGCCCTGCAGCCGCGCCAGGATGTCGGCCGATGCCGCGCCGGCGCGGCGATAAACGTCGGTAAATTCGGCGTTGATCTGGGTACCGAACAGATAAGCGGCGCCCCCCACCGCGCCGACAATGATAAGGCCCGACAGCAGCAATGAAATGCCCTGCGGCAGCCGGCCCCAGCGGGCGAACGGCTCGGCGACGACGCGCAACAGAACGGCGATCAGGATCGCGCCGATGACGATCAGGATGACGTCGAACATGAACCAGATCAGGACCGGAATCAGCGCGACGAGCAGAACGATGAACGTTCGCTTGACGAATTCGGCCGTGGTCATTCGCGCCGGCGCTATTCGTTCTCCATGCAACTGAGACTCCACGAGTTATGCGTCCGGGCCCATTTGAACAATGCACGGGCCGGTTGGGCGATGGAAATGGCTGCAGAGGCCGTGCAGATGGAACGGATGAGCTTGGGCGATGTTCCTGGGGCGCTCGTGTTCGACTTGGCCTGGAACCGCAACTGCGCGCCGCGGATTGACGCAGGCGGCGCCGCCTTGTCGTCGCGAGCGGCCGATGGTGCAATCGTGGGATTCCTTTTGATATCATTGGTTTGGCTCGCCGTCGTCGTTTGGCTCATGGCGCGCGCCTTCAATCAGCGAGGTCTGTTGCCGGTGCTCGACCCGAGCCCGCCGCCGGTGGCCGACTGCGCGGCGGACGTGGCCGTCGTCATTCCGGCGCGCGATGAGGCGGCCAATATCGGGCGCTGCCTGCAGAGTGTCGTTCACCAGACTTATCCTGCGTCGCGCCTGCGCGTCGTCGTGATCGACGACCATTCCACCGACGCCACTTTCCGCATCGCCGCCGCCATCGCCGAACAACATCCCTGCGCGTCGGTGCTGCGCGCTCCGCCGCTGCCGCCGCATTGGGTCGGCAAGTCGCATGCCTGCTGGTTCGGCGTGCGGGCGATTGCTCCGGATACCGAATGGCTGTGCTTCGTCGACGCCGACGTCTGGGCCGAGTTGGTTTTGCTGGCGAGCGCGATCGCTGCGGCGGAGGCCGCCAATCTCGACCTTTTGTCGCTCGCTCCGCGGCAAGAGCTGCAAAGCTTCGCCGAACGTCTGATCATGCCCTGCGGCCTCTATCTGCTCGCCTTCTGTCAGGATCTGCGCCGCGTGCAAGCGCGCGACAGCAAGGAGGTAACCGCGACCGGCCAATTCATGCTGGTGCGGCGCACGGCCTATGAGGCGGTCGGCGGCCACGCCGCGGTGCGCGGCGCCATTTGCGAGGACCTGATGCTTGCCCGCTTGGTCAAGCGCACCGGCAGAAGCACGCAGCTGCAAGACGGCAGGCGCCTCCTGGCGACGCGCATGTATACCGGCTGGGCGACGCTGTGGGTCGGTATCGCCAAGAACTTGAGTGAAATGCTGGGCGGCCCGGCGCGCACCGCCGCGATCGCCTGTATCGCCGTGACGCTGTCCTTCGCCGCGGTGCTGGTGCCGGCCGCCGACGCCACCGGTTGCGCGCGCGGCGATCCGGCGGCTTGCTGGGCCTTGCTTCCCGGTCTGTTCGGCTCGGCTGCGGCCTTCGGCCTGCACATCGCCGGCGCATCATATTTTCGCATGCCGCTTTGCTACGGGTTTTTGTTTCCGCTCGGCTATACGGCCGGCGCGGCGATGGCGTTCGACAGCATCCGTCGCCGTTTGTCCGGACGCGTGATGTGGAAGGGCCGCACCTATCCGTGAATTTGCCCTTGAATGTGCCAACGAGCCTTCCCATGAGTTTACCGTTATGAGCACTGCGCCAAAGCGCCTGGGGATCGTGCGCAGCGACCACGAACATGTCGGCGG
The DNA here is from genome assembly GCA_963791925.1 of uncultured Alphaproteobacteria bacterium. GTDB lineage: Bacteria > Pseudomonadota > Alphaproteobacteria > Rhizobiales > Xanthobacteraceae > BOG-931. Next base: position 1,023,323 of record CAWBUA010000002.1, read on the forward strand.
GATTTCCACGTCGACGACGATTTTCGTCCTGATCGCCGTCGCGCTTTTGCTCTATGAAATTCAATGGATCCTGCCGCCATTCGTTCTTGCCGGTGTGGTCGCCTATATCTGCACGCCTCTGCTCGATTGGCTGACTGCAAAGACCGGCTTGCCGCGCTCGCTGTTCGCGCTCGCCGTCTTTGCGGTGTTTTTGTCGGCCGCCGCGGCGGCCGGTTATTTTGCCGCGCCGCCGCTCGCTCGCGAGCTGGCCCGCATGTTCACCGATTTCGAAAGCATCATGCGCGAACTCGCCCAGCGCATCCTGGGCGGCGAGAAAGTCAGCCTGCTCGGCCAGCCGATGGACGCGGCGCAGCTGGCGCAAGCCGCCGCCGCCGGCCTGTGCAACTGGTTCGGCCAGACCGGCGCCATCGTCGCGGTCGGCGGCGTCGCCTTCGGCTCGATGTTCGGTCTCATCCTGACGCTGGTCTTATTATTCTATTTTCTGTTGGGCGGCCCGGGCATCGCTCGCGGGCTGTTGCGGCTGGTGCCGCCCGGACAGCGGCCGCTCATCCTGCATATCTGGTCGTTCCTCGATCCGGTGCTTAAGCGCTACTTCATCGGCGTTCTGATCGTGGTCGCTTATGCCGCCAGCGCCGCTTATGTCGGACTCGGCCTTGTTCTGGGCATTCCCCACGCCTTCCTGCTGGCGCTCTTGACCGGGTTTCTCGAAATGATTCCCGTGATCGGCCCCGGCGCCTCGGCGCTGATCGCGGGGCTGGTCGCGGTGCATTATGCGACCGGCATCGGGCCGATCATCGCCTATGCGCTCTATGCCACGGCGTTGCGTATTTCGATCGATCAGGTGTTCGGACCGCTTGCGCTCGGCACGGCGGCGCGGCAGCATCCGGTGCTGGTCATCTTCTGCTTTCTGGCGGGCGGCGTACTGTTCGGTATGATCGGTGTCATCATGGCGGTCCCCGTCGCGCTTACGGTCAAGGTCACCCTGAAGCTGCTTTATGACGAGCCTGTGCTGGTTGGCCAAAACAAGTGAAAGCAACGACAGACGCGGGCTGTTCGGCGGCTTCAATATGTCGAAAGCCCGACCGAGGAACGTTCCACGCGCGTGCCGGTTCTATCCTAGGGGGCGCAATGTCGCTCATGCCCGCTCATGGAAGTCCGCACTGCCATTCTTCCCGAACGGGATACGAAGCAGTTTGATCATCCCTGGCTTGAGGCGCTCGTCACGGCGCTGGACGATCGATTGCGGTTGCGGCAAGGCGTTTTCGAATATAGCCGCAATCCCGCCTGCCTGTTCCGCATCCAGATCGTCACCGGCGCCGACGAGGTCGTGCTGTCGGACGGCGTGACCGTCCGCGCCGGCGATCGCCTCTCCAACCTGCACATCTGGAACGAGCAGTTTCCGCGGTTTCCGCGCGACCGGCCGACCTTGGCCTGGGCGCGGCGCGTCGACCGCGCCTTCGATATTTCGCTGCGCGAGCTCAGTAACTATCTGGCGGGGCGGCGCGATCTCGATGACCTTGTCGCAATTTGCGGCAATATGGGTTTCGGCTCGACGGCGCGCAGCGAAAAGCTGGCGCGCTACGTCGCGCGCTTCGGCTTCGAACGGGTTGCCGCGCAGGGTAGGGCGTCGCTGCGGCAGCACGTGCATCTGTTCGGCGAAAATATCCTGATCTCGATGATGGTGCTGGCGCGCAACGCGGCGGCGCTGCGTGCCGATACGTTGCGGCGCGACCGCACGCTGGTGTTCATGTCGCGCCGCACGCTGCGGCGCCGCTACGGCCCGGCGCGCGACCGCGCGGCATAAGCGCCGATTTGGGAATTGCCTTGGCAGTTTTGATGACCGAATGAGTTATGTCTCCGATGTCGAAAAAGAATTCCTGGTCGCGCTACTGGACCCCGTCGGCGTTTTCCTGGCCGGCGCTCTTCTGGCCCGCTCCGCTCAACGTGGCGGCACAGCAATCCGGGTGGCGGCAATCCTGGAAGGAGGCCTGGAGCGAAGCCTGGACCGGTCCGTGGAGTTATGTGCGCGGCGATGACGACGCGGGGTTTGCCGGCCTGCCGGCAAGCTCGGTCGTCGCGCTGGTGGGGCTCGCCTTCGAGGCGCGGATTGCCGCTGGACCGGGCGTGCTGGTCATCTGCCGCGGCGGCGGAAGTGCGTATTCCGACGAAGTCGGCCGGGGATTCCAAGCGAAGGCGGCCGCCCATTCCGATTGAAGCCGGCCGGGGATTCCGATGAACCCGGCCACCTCTTAAGGCGTGCTCTCGTGTCGGCATGGTTATCAGTTCAGTTGGCATGCTCGGCGTCAAGCTTCTGACGCTTGGCTTCGGCTTTTCGCAGGCTCTCGCCCTTGAGCGTGAGCCGGTGAGCGTTGTGCACCAGGCGATCGAGAATGGCATCGGCCAGGGTCGGATCACCGATGATCTCGTGCCAATGTTCGACCGGAAGCTGGCTGGTTACCATGGTAGAGCCGCGGCCGTGGCGATCCTCCATGATCTCCAAGAGGTCGCGCCGCTGCTCGGCGGTCATGGGAGCAAGTCCCCAATCGTCGAGGATGAGAAGTTCGACGCGCGCCAGGCTCTTGAGGAGCCGAGCGTGATGGCCGTCGCCGCGTGCAAGCGCGAGTGCATCGAACAGCCGCGGTAGGCGTTGATAGAAGACCGAGCGGTTGTCCCGACAGGCCTTATGGCCGAGCGCACAGGCAATCCAACTCTTGCCGACGCCGGTGGGACCGACGATGAGCAGGTTCTGATGTCGCGCGATCCACTCGCCGGCGACGAGCTTTTGGAACAGCAGCTTGTCGAGCCCACGTGGCGCCTTCATGTCGATATCCTCGACGACGGCATTTTGCCTGAGGCTTGCGAAGCGCAAGCGGCTGATCAGCCGTTTGTTCTCGCGTTCGGTCGCTTCGCGGTCGACGAGCAGAGCAAGCCGCTCCTCGAAGGCCAACGTCGCGATGTCGGGCTGTCGTTGCTGTTCGTCGAGCGCCTTGGCCATGCCGGTGAGCCCGAGCGTAACGAGGCGGCCGTGGGTGGGATGTGTCAACATCGTCTCTCCTTTGCTTAGTGGTAGTAGCCGGTGCCGCGGATGTTGCGGTGTTGGATTGGTGGTCCGTCCGGCGGCTTCTCATTGGCGTAGGCACGATCGAGCCCATGCTGCAGGATCGATTTGATCGAGCCGTAGGTGGTGGCGCCGATGTCGTTGCCGCGGCGGCAGGCGGCCTCGATGCGCGCCGAGCCGTAACTACGGGCGAGCCGCAGGATGCCGAGACAGGCGCGGAAGCCCTGCTCGGGATGCGGCTTGGCCGTCATGATCGCCTCGACGAGGGCGATGGTGGCCGGGCCGATTGTGGCCGCTTCCCGCCTCATCCTGGCCGGCGTCCACTCGGCGTAGCGCCGGTGCGCGCTCGGCATATGTTCAGGAATCGTCGTGTGCCGGCGGGGCGAGTGCGAACGAGCATGGCTCGCCACTCGGACGCCTTTGTGCAGAATCTCGATCGTGGTGTCGGTGATACGCGCTTCAAGTTGCTCGCGGATCAGCCGCGAGGGCACGGAGTAATAGTGATCGGCGATCTCGACGTGGTAGTCGGGCGCGACCCGGCACTTCTTCCATTCGGCATATTGGTAGGGCGCCGACGGAAGGGTTTTGAGCGCCGGCCGATCGATCTCTGCGAACAGCTCGTCGCGGCTGACGCCGAGCTTGCGCATGATCTTGGCATTGAGGTCGGCGACAGTCTCGCGGATCGCGGCATTGAGCTCATGAAGCGAGAAGAAGCGGCGGTTGCGCAGCCTGGCCAGCACAAACCGCTGCACAATTTGCACCGCCACTTCGACCTTGGCCTTGTCGCGCGGCCGCCGCGGACGCGCGGGAAGGATCGCGGTGTCGTAGTGCTCAGCCAGCTCCTGGTAGGTGCGGTTGATCCCAGGCTCATAGCGGCAAACCGCAGTGACGCCGGCCTTGAGATTGTCGCAAACCACCGCCTTCGGCACGCCGCCGATCGCGCGAAAGGCGTTGACGTGCGCCCCAATCCAGTCGGCGAGCCCTTCCGACCAGCGCGCCTCCGCGTAAGTGTAGTTGGACGCTCCCAGCACCGCGACGAAGATATGGGCGTGCCGCTCGGCGCCGCTGGCGGCGTCGAACACCGGCATCGTGTCGCCGGCAAAGTCGACGAACAGCTTCTCAGCGGCGCCATGCGTCTGCCGCATGGTCGGCGAGATGGTCTGGCGCCACTCCCCGTAAAGATCGCAAAACCGGCTATACCCGTAACCGTCACCGTGCTCGGCCCGGTATTCCTCCCACAGCAACAGCAGCGTCACGGCGCGCCGCTTCAGTTCCTTGTGGACATGGGACCAATCGGGCAGCGGCCGTGTCGGCTTCTCGTCGAACGTCGGCAACGTGAACAGCCGCCGTTCCAGCTCGGCATCGTCCACTCCCTCGGGCACCGGCCAGGTGATGCCGCTGACGGCGGCGCGCTGCAGATATTCGCCAACCGTCGACCGGCTGACCCCGATCGTCACCGCGATCTGCCGCTCGCTCACGCCAAGGGCGTGCCGCAATCTCAGAACCTCTCGAACCTTCCGCATCGGCGCTCTCTCGGCGGGCATCGGACCTCCCCTTGCATGGCCGCAAAGGGCGCCTCGTCCGCGATTCGATCGCCGACAGCGAGAGCTTCAGTCCGGCCTCACCAGGGTGGCCGGCTTCAATCGGAATGGGTGGCCGACTTCCGTCGGAACCGGTGGCCGGATTGCGTCGGAATCACCGGCCGCTTTGCGTCGGATTACGCAGGCGGAAGTCGGGCCGCCGAGATATTGCCGGTCGCGGTGCGCGGCGGTTGCCGCAGCATCATCAGTTTCGGCGTCGCCGGCGGGCTGGCCCCCGATCTCAATCCCGGCGACTGCATCATCGCCTCGGGGATCATCGACTATCCGACGCTGCGGCCGACCGACCCGCTGTGGTCGACCAAGCTCCTCGAGCTGATCCCCGATGCCCGACATGGCGCAATTCTCGGCGTCAGTGCCGTGGTGTCGGACCCCGGCGACAAGCGTAGGCTCGCTGAGCGCACTGGTGCGATCGCCGTCGACATGGAGTTGCATCTGGTCGCGCGGCTGGCGGCTTCTCATGGCCTGTCCTTCGCCGCGGTTCGCGTCGTGATCGATCCGGCCAATCGCATCGTGCCGCCGGCGGCCTTGCTGGCGATGGCGCCCGGCGGCGCCACTGACGTCTCGGCGATGCTGTGGGAAATATTGACGCGGCCGTCGCAACTCGCCACACTGATGCGCATCGTCGCCGACGCTTACGCCGCCCGCGCCGCGCTGGTGCGGCTGCGCCGCGTGCTCGGGCCGGATTTCCGGTGCCGATAATTATTCCTCGTTGAGATTTGCTCCGCTCAATCCGACGCCGCGTTTGCGCAATCTGCCGAGCGAACGCGGGTGAACGGGCCGGCTTGATGTAATGTCATATTCTCTTGATAGTTGCGGATGGGGGTAACCGCCGAGATGTGCTGAAGGGAGACAGCAATGATCATTAGTGCATAGACAAGCGGCCAATTGAGCACCAACAGCAGCGCCTGGACGCCTATACCGGGCCTTGCCATCAAGCTACCCGAAGGCGTGGGAAAGCAGGCCCTGCTGATCCTCAACGTTCCCAATCCGTGGGCCGTCGGCAGTAATATTCCCGGCGGCAATTTCGCCATCGAAGTCGACGGCAAGGTGCAGCCGGCTTACGCGTCGTTCACGTATAACGAACAGGTGCCGCCTTCGACCGGCCGCATACCGACCACGCTTTGCCTCACCACGCCGTTGAGCGGCACCGGGGGCCTTCCGGTTGTCGCGGTTTGGTCGGGCGTGCGCGGCTCGACGGTGCATCTCGACAGTCCGGCCACGCTGACGGCGGTGGTGGCGTGAAGTGATCTGAAGAAGTGATTTGAAGATGTGCGGGCAAACATAAAGGGCGCGGATTGCTCCGCGCCCTTTTGCATTCGCGATGACGATGGGGCTCAGAAGCCGCCCATTCCGCCCATGCCGCCGCCGCCCGGCATGGCCGGCATCGCGGGGGCGTCTTTCGGCAGCTCGGCGACCATGGCTTCGGTCGTGACCAGAAGCCCGGAGACGGAAGCCGCGTCTTGCAGCGCCGCGCGCACCACTTTGGCCGGATCGACGATGCCCTTGTCGAGCATGTCGACATAGTCCTCGGTCTGCGCGTCGAAGCCGAAGGTCTCCGACTTGTTCTCGAGGATCTTGTTGACGACGATCGAGCCTTCGACGCCGGCATTCTCGGCGATCTGGCGCAGCGGCGCTTCGATCGCCTTGAGCACGATGTTGATGCCGGTCTGCACGTCGGCGTTGCTGTTGGTCAGCTTGCCGACCGCCTTCTTGGCGCGCAACAGCGCGACGCCGCCGCCCGGCACGATGCCTTCCTCGACTGCGGCGCGGGTGGCGTTGAGCGCATCCTCGACGCGGTCCTTCTTCTCCTTGACCTCGATTTCGGTGGCGCCGCCGACGCGGATCACCGCAACGCCGCCGGCGAGCTTGGCGAGCCGCTCCTGCAGCTTCTCGCGGTCGTAGTCCGAAGTGGTCTCCTCGATCTGCGCCTTGATCTGATTGACGCGGCCCTCGATGTCCTTCTTCTTGCCGGCGCCATCGACGATCGTGGTCTTTTCCTTCTCGATCACGACCTTCTTGGCGCGGCCGAGCATGGCGAGCGTCACGCTCTCGAGCTTGATGCCGAGGTCTTCGGCGATCAGCTGGCCGCCGGTGAGGATGGCGATGTCTTCGAGCATGGCCTTGCGGCGGTCGCCGAAGCCGGGCGCCTTCACGGCCGCGACCTTCAGCCCGCCGCGCAGCTTGTTGACCACGAGCGTCGCCAGCGCCTCGCCCTCGATATCCTCGGCAACAATGAGCAGCGGTTTGCCGGACTGCACCACCGCTTCGAGCACCGGCAGCATGGCCTGGAGCTGCGACAGCTTCTTTTCGTGCAGCAGGATGTAGGCGTCTTCAAGCTCGGCCACCATCTTCTCGGCATTGGTGATGAAGTAGGGCGACAGATAGCCGCGATCGAACTGCATGCCCTCGACGATCTCGACCTCGGTGTCGAGCGCCTTGGCCTCCTCGACGGTGATGACGCCTTCGTTGCCGACCTTCTGCATCGCCTGCGCGATCATCTTGCCGACTTCGACGTCGCCGTTCGAGGAAATGGTGCCGACCTGGGCTACCTCGGCGGACGAGCTGACCTTCTTGGCGCGCTTCTTGATGTCCTCGACCACGGCGTTGACCGCAAGGTCGATGCCGCGCTTGAGATCCATCGGATTCATGCCGGCAGCCACCGACTTGACGCCTTCCTTGACGATGGCCGCGGCGAGCACGGTTGCCGTCGTGGTGCCGTCGCCGGCGACGTCGTTGGTCTTCTGCGCCACTTCGCGCACCATCTGCGCGCCCATGTTCTCGAACTTGTCTTCGAGCTCGATCTCCTTGGCGACGGTGACGCCGTCCTTGGTGATGCGCGGCGCGCCGAACGATTTGTCGAGCACGACGTTGCGGCCCTTCGGGCCGAGCGTCACCTTCACCGCATTGGCGAGCGTCTCGACGCCATGCAGCATGCGGTCGCGGGCGTCGGTAGAGAATTTTACGTCTTTCGCGGACATTGTGTGGATTCCTTCAGATTTGGATGACAGAGGACGGATGACGGATGCACAACGGACGAGTTTGCTTTTCTGTTGTCCGTCGTCTTTTGTCCGGCCTCCGCTTAGGCGATGATGCCCATGATGTCGGACTCCTTCATGATCAGGAGGTCCTCGCCGTCGAGCTTGACTTCGGTGCCCGACCACTTGCCGAACAGCACCCGGTCGCCGGACTTGAGCTCGATCGGAATAAGCTTGCCGCTCTCGTCGCGGCCTCCGGGGCCGACGGCGACGACTTCGCCCTCCGACGGCTTCTCCTTGGCGGTGTCGGGAATGATGATGCCGCCCTTGGACTTCTCGTCGGCCTCGATGCGCTTGACGACCACCCGATCATGCAGCGGCCGGAATTTTGTCTTCGCCATGGATCACCTCGGTAGCGCGCAACCTCGTGGACGATCTGACAAGGCTGGCGGCGTTGGCTGTTAAGAAATTCGTTGTGTTGCAGCGCCTTAGCACTCATCTCAATTGAGTGCCAGGAAGGCACCGGGGAGATAAGACCTAGGCCCTGCGCTGTCAAGGCGCAGGCCGGCAAATGGCAAACGGCAGCCGCTTGCTATTCGCCAGGCGCCATTCGCTGCTAATCTCCGCCGCGGCGGACGAGGAGGGAACCCCGAAAATGCGCGCACTGTCGCTCGACGAGGCCAATACCATTATCGCGGCGACCTTCGCCGCGGCCAAGAAACACCAATGCCGGCCGATGAGCGCCATCGTTCTCGACGCCGGCGGACGGGTCAAAGCGTTCCAGAAACAGGACCATGCCTCGATGCTGCGGTTCGAGGTCTGCTACGGCAAAGCCTATGGCGCGCTGGCGCTGGGCCGGCCGTCGAAGCTCGTCTTACAGAAAGCGAACGAGAAGCCGCTGTTCATGCAGTCAATCGAGAATCTCGCCGACTATCCATTGTTCCTGGAGGGCGGCGGCCAGCTCATCCGCGATAAATCCGGCGAGGTGATCGCCTCGATCGGCGTGACCGGCGACGCCAACGAGATGGACGATATCTGTGCCATTGCCGGCATCCACGCCGCGGGTTATCGCGCCGACAGCGACTTCTTCGACGATGCCGAGCGGATGCGGGCTTTGAGCATCCACAAATCGGCGCCACTCGTCGATCCGCGCCCCAAAACGGCGCACGCGAAGATGGGACGGGCCAAGGCAAAGCCAGCCGGACAGGGTGGCAATGGTGGTCGCGCCGGCCGCAACGGTTCGGGCCGAGCGACAACGGCATAGCCGCCCAATCCGAGCCGCAATCGTCGCCGACTGCTTTGATGGTTCATGCCGAGGGCGCAATTTGAAACAATGTCGAAAGGTCGAGGCGCTAAAACGGGCGCAGTTCCGTTTCGTGCCCGGTTTCGGGAGGTAGACCCATGAGCCCGTCATATCGCCCGTCATGTCGCAGCGCGCCCTATCGGCGATTGGCCTTCGGCATCGCGGCAGCGGCGGGGATGCTGGCGCTCGCGGCCTGCACCTCCAATACCCCGGCCCCGCAGGAAGCGGCGGCGCCGCCGGTTCCGGAACAGCCGGCGATTCCGTCCAAATACCGGCCGGAGGATATCGTCGGCCGCTGGGGTTATGGCGCCTTTCACAGAGACCAGGATCTGGCGCGCACCGCAGCGGCGGCGCGCCAGCAATGCGGTCAACCGGTGGAGATCACGCGCGGGCCGAACGGCGGCGTGATGATGTATCTTGCCGATTCCGCCCAGTTGCAGGAGTTGCAGCTCAAGGGCTCGCAAAACGGCGCTAATTACATCGGACCGCCCGGGCCGCCCGGCGGCATGCAGGACCGCGAGATCGTGTCGTTCGACGGCCGCACCATGGTGCTGAAATGGATGGATCCGGAAGTCGCCGGCCGCTACGGCACCGGCGTCTATGTGCGCTGCGCGCCCGAAGGTACCGCGCGCGCCGCCGGCCGGCCGGCGATGCGGCCGGCCGGGCAGTAGGATCTCTCGGTCGTCTTTCCGGATTGCCAGGAAGTCGTAAGTCCGGAATCCATAGGCCCGGCGCCGGGGTTATGGATTCCGGGCTCCTCGATTTGCTCGGTCCCGGAATGACGGATTGGAAATGCCCAGCCCCCGCGAATTCATCATCGGTCCTTGGCGTGCGGTAAGCGTACTTGGCGTCACCGAGATTTTATCCTGGGGCGCGCTGTTCTATCCGCCGGTGCTCACGGTGCCGCTGATCGCGGCCGATCACGGCTGGTCGCCTGCTTTCGCCATGGGCGGGTTCTCGGCGGCGCTGTTGGTCGGCGGCTTGTGCTCGCGCTATGTCGGCGGCGCCATCGACCGCTTCGGCGGGCATCGGGTGATGCCATTCGGCTCGCTCATTGCCGCAGCCGGCCTCGCCGCGCTGGTGCATGCGCAGAGCGCGCCGGCGTATTTTGCGGTGTGGATGGTGCTTGGCGCCGCCATGGCGGCTTCGCTCTACGATCCGGCTTTCGCCACGCTCGGCCGCATTTTCGGCGCCGGCGCGCGGGGGCCGATCACGACGCTCACGCTCGCCGCCGGCTTTGCCTCGACGGTGAGCTGGCCGGCGACGCAATTTTTGATCGACCGCGTTGGCTGGCGCGGTACCTATCTGGTCTATGCCGCCTTGCTGGCTTTTGTCGCCGCGCCGCTGCACGCTTTCGCGCTGCCGCGCGAGCGCGCCGTGAAAGCCGCGCGGCCGGCGCCGGCGCTGGCGCCCGAGCAGAAACCGGCGTCGTTCATTCCGCCGCGCGGCCTCGCTTTCATGCTGGTCGTCGCAGGTTTTGCCGCTTACGCCTTCGTGCCATCGGCGCTGTCGGCGCAGCTGCTCGCCATCTTCAAGCGATTTGGGCTTTCGCCCGACGTCGTCGTCGCCATCGGCATGTTGTTCGGCCCTTCGCAGGTCTTGGCGCGAGTTTGCGAGCTCGGCTTCGGCCGACGCATGCATCCGTTATGGATCGCACGCTTCGCGGTCGGGCTTCTGGTTGCGGCCTTCGTCGTGCTCGTGGTCCTGCCATTCTCCGCCGCCGTGGCGGCGGCGTTTGCCGTGATGTTCGGCATGGCGAACGGCCTCTTAACCATCGCCCGGGGCACCGTGCCGCTCGCTTTGTTCGGCTCCGCCGGCTACGGCCGGCTGGTCGGCCGAATCGGCGGACCGTTTCTCGCGGTGCAGGCGATCGCGCCGGTGGTCGTGACCTATGTCGCCGATCGCGCCTCCGACGCGGCTGGCCTCGCGCTGGTGGCGGCGTTCGCAGTGGCGGCGTTGGTTTGTTTCCTGACGATCCGCCAGCCGGCGTGATTCCACCCCGCTCATTCCCGCGTCAGTGGGAATCCAGCACTGGGTCCCCGCTTTCGCGGGGACGAGCGGGTGAACGTCGCGTCAACCCTCGAAAATCGTGTCGACTTCGTGCTGCGACAGGTGGCCCTGGTCGCCGTCGAGCCGCGGCCCATGCAGATGCGGCGCGGCATCGGTGGCCGGCGCTGCTGCCAGCATCTCATCGACCTTGAGCGTCTTCATTACCTTGGCGACACGCTGGCCGATCAGGTCCTGGAAATTGCAGGCTTCGAAAATGCGGAGCACGGTGTCGCCGATGTCCTGCGCCAGCTCCTGCTCGAGCCTGCCCTTGAGCGCCGCCGACAAATTATTGGCGAGCTGATCGATCTCTTCGGCGGCGGCGAGGATTTTCTGCGTCGCCTCCGCGGTGCCGGCGGTTACCGCGTCGAGCTCGTCGGCAATGCGCGTCATGTTGTCGGCTTGCCGTGCCGCGTCATTGCCGGCGCCGGCGGACGGGGCCGGCGCGGCCGGCGGCGCCGCCATCAATGCCTGCAGGGCGGCGAGCGCCTGCACGATCTCGCCGTCGTGCGAAGGCGCGGGCGCGCAGGCAGCGGGTTGGACCCGGCGCGCGGCGGCGGTCTGTTCGATCCGGAAAACCCTGCGCGGTCCGGGCATGCCACTAACCACTGACTGTACGCAATCGTAGCGGGCCGCCGCTTAATACCGGGTTCACGTCCGCCCACCGCCGATGCCAAGGTCTGGTTAACCAAGAGCGATCGGCCATTGACACAAAATCAACTCTAACTTGATGAACAATGTACCAAGAACGCGCCGCTGCAATTTGTTTACCAAACAGTCGAGGTTTAGGGGCGTACTCGTGCCATGAGCGTGCAACGCGCTCGGCGTGAAAACCAGCGTAACGAGTACAGCAATGCGGCGTATCTGCACTACCGCGCTTCTTCTGAGCGCGCTTTCGGCCCCGGCTTTTGCGCAATCGACTGGCTATCCTGGCGGCGGGGAGCCGGTCTATGCGGCGCCACAGCCGCCACCGTACTCTTATTATGTGCAGCAGCCGACTTATGCGAATGCGCCCGCGAATGGCCGCCAAGCCTATGGCGGCGCCGCACCGCAGGCTTACGCGGCTGCGGCGCCCGATCCGGCCCCGGCAAATTCCAGCGGCCGCGGATTCTTGCAGGCGATTTTCGGCGGGCCGACCATCAATGTGCCGGTGTCTCACCTCTATCCCGGGTATCAGGCGCCGGGGCCGCAGGCGCAACCGGAGCCGGCGGCCGCTCCGCCGCAGCAGCAGGCCTACAACCCGGCCAATGCGCCGGATGAATCAAATTATCCGATCGACCCGAAATTCATGCGCCAAGAGGTTGGCTATAACGGCGACGAGAAGCCCGGCACCGTCATCGTCGATACGCCGGACAGGTTTTTGTTCCTGGTCGAGGACGGCGGCAAGGCGATGCGCTATGGCATCGGCGTCGGCCGCCCGGGTTTCACCTGGTCGGGCGTGAAGTCGATCACCGCCATGAAAAAATGGCCGGACTGGACGCCGCCGCCGGAGATGATCGCGCGGCAGCCCGGCATTCCGCATTTCATGGCCGGGGGCTTGGGCAATCCGCTCGGCGCGCGCGCGCTTTATCTCGGCTCCACGCTCTATCGCATCCACGGCTCCAACGAGCCCTGGACCATCGGGCAGAATGTCTCTTCGGGCTGCATCCGCATGCGCAACGAGGACGTCGAGGACCTCTATAACCGCGTGCATATCGGCACCAAGGTCGTGATTATCTAGGCGAGCGCCACGCCGCGCGCGGCGAGCAGCCGCGGAAAATCGTCGTCGAGAAAATAGGCGTATTCGCGCTCGCGCAGATCGGTGAGCGGGTCAAGCCGGCGCAATTCGTCATCGACCGTTCCGGGATGACACATCACGACGCCGCCGTCGGGCAGGCCATCGAGGAAGCCCGGAAACAGTTTCGCGTAGTCCGTGCCCGGGGCGAAGGAATAGGTGCCGGCGAAAGCGGGATTGGTGCGCACGCCGGCGCGGGCGGCAAGCCGCGTCAAGCGGACGCTCAGCGCATCGAGCACATAGCCTTTGGGATCGGCGAAGCTTTTACGGGCGGCGGTGGATCGCCCGCATTGGCGGAGCCACGCCGCCGGCGCGGCATCCGGGATGACGCGCAGCACCGCTTCGCGGATTTGCGGAAAAACGTGGATATGCTGATGGCCGTCGACATAATCCGGCGCGCGGCCGAAGGCGGTATGGAAGGCGGAGAACTGCCGGGTAATTTCAATCTCCAAATCCTCGGGCCGCAGCCAATGCGCGAGCGCCCGGCCGGCCATGGCCGCGAGCGGCAGGAAGGCGCCGTCGCGGCTGGGAGCAAAACCGGCGGTCAGGGGGCGAAACGGCGCCGTCAATGTCAGGTGCAGGCCGATCGCGGCGTCTTGCCCGGCCGCAGCTTCAAGCGCCGCGGCCTCGGCTTGCGAGAAGCTTGGCGCCGGCATCATCACCGAGGTGGCATTGATGCGGCGGCGGGCGATGAGATCGCGGATCGCGGCTGAGACCGCGGGCGAGATGCCGTAATCGTCGGCGCAGAGCCAGATATGGCGGAGCCCGGCTTCGCTCATTCGGCCGCGGTTCGGGCGTCGGTCTGTTTGGCGTCTTCTTGGTTTTCTTGGGCGAGTTTCACCTCATGCTCGGCGACGAAATAGACCGGCCGGCCTTTGATCTCTTCCAGAATCTTGCCGATATATTCGCCGACCACGCCGATCATGATGAGCTGGACGCCGCCCAGCACCATGACGCCGACGAACAATGACGGATAGCCGGGAACCTTGGTGCCATAGACCATGGTCTCGTAGACGATCTGCAAGCCGTACATGAAGGCGATCAAAGCCAGCACCGTTCCCATCACGGTGGCGAGCCGCAGCGGCGCCACGGAAAAAGCGGTGACGCCGTCGATCGACAGCCCGATCAGCCGGCGCATATTCCAGGTGCTGCGGCCGTCGACCCGCGGCGCCGGCTCATAGTCGATGCGCATTTGCCGGAAACCGATCCAGCTCGAGAGGCCTTTGAAGAAGCGGTTGCGCTCGGGCAGCTGGCGCAGCGCATTCGCGGCGCGCGGCGACAGCAGGCGGAAATCGCCGGCGTCCTCGGGAATCTTCGGCCGTGCGCCCCAGTTCAAGAGGATATAGAAAGTCTTGACCGCGAGCCGGCGCAGGATCGACTCGTTGGCGCGATGCGCCTTGGCGGTATAGACGACGTCGCAATCGTCATCGAGCCAGTGGCCGACCAGCCGCTCGATCAGATCCGGCGGATGCTGGCCGTCGCCGTCGATGAACAGCACCGCGCCGCGCCGTGCGTGGTCGAGCCCGGCAAGCAGCGCCGCCTCCTTGCCGAAATTGCGCGACAGCGAAATCACCTGGACGTCGACGCCGGATGCCGGCAAGTCGCGGGCGATGGCGAGTGTGCCGTCGCGGCTGCCGTCATCGACATAAAGGATTTCGCAGGTCAGCGCACGGGCCGCGGCAAGGCGTTGCGCGATCTCAACGAGGCGGCCATGCATGCGCGCCAGCGCCGCCGCTTCGTTATAGACCGGCACCACGATGGACAGGCCCTGGGCGCGCGGCTCCGCCAAGCTCCGCTCGTGCCCAATTGGCCTTACTCTGGTGTCGGCGCTCGCCGCCATTGCAACGTCCCTTTCCCGCCCGTTTTATAGCGTAACCGGGCGAGCCTGTCGCGACCGGGACCGGCCGCCAATGGTTAACGTCGACCCGCCGTGCTGCCGAGTTCGGCCGGACGTGATATGCGGACGCGATGGCCCCGCGCTACCCACACGATTCGGCCCGCGCCAAATATGTTCGCGCCAGGCTTGCCGAGACCTTCGGTGACGGCTGGCGGTCGCGGAGGTTCAGCCTCAAGGCCATGTCATTCGCGCTGATCGGCGTGGTCAACACCGCGATCGATTATGGCGTGTTTCTGCTGGCGCGGGCGGCGTTCGAACGCTCGCCGGCGGCGTTGTCTGCATTCGCGGCGCTGGCGGCGTCTTGCCGCTGCGGCGCCCCGCCGACACTGCTGCTGATCGCCGCCAATATGACGTCCTGGATCGTCGCGGTGAGCGGCTCCTACGTCATGAACTCCTCGGTCACTTTTGCCGCAGAGTCCGGACGCCGCCTGCGCTGGCGGCATTATCTGGCGTTTCTCATTGCCGGCATCGTCGGGCTCGTTGCCAATACCGCGACCCTGATCGTCGCCGCGCAAATCCTGCTGTTGCCGGTCTATGCGGCAAAGCTCTTGGCCATCCTGGCAAGCTTCATTGTCAATTTCTCGCTGTCGCATTTTCTCGTGTTTCGCCCGCGCGACGCATCATAGGTCGGCCGGAGCCGCGCATGACGCGCATGGCGGCGAGGCGCCCGCTTCATGACTGAAGGCGCATGGCTTTGATCTACGTCAAGAACTCCTTTCGCGGTCGACGTAACCCTTGCCGGTAAAGGGAAATCGCGAAAGGAGACGGCCCATGTCGATCGTCGAAATTATCTCTCTAAGCGCAATCATTGCGGCCTTCATGCTGTTTGCCGTCGTTCTGGCGTGGGGCGAACATCAGACGCGCGGCATCGCTCACCCGGCCCGCAAGGCGCCGCAGCAGCCGGCATCGGCAGGCGTGGACGCGCTCAAGGGCGCTGCCGCGGAAATGCGTGAGCCCATTCACGCCGCATAACCGCGAAGCAACGGCAAGAATAAAGATGCAAAAATAAAGATGAAAGGAAGCGCGCGGTGAAACAGGACATTCCCGGCACCACGATGTTCGACGGCGAAGAGGCGCAAAAGGGCTATGCGCTCAACCGCATGTGCTATTCGTTCAACAGCGCCGCGAACCGCGCGGCCTTCCTTGCCGACGAAGACGGCTATTGCCGCAAATTCGCGCTCACCGGGGAGCAGCGCGCCGCGGTCAAGAGCCGCAACGTGCTGGCGATGATCGCGGCGGGCGGCAACGTCTATTATCTCGCCAAGCTCGCCGGCATTTTCGGGCTCAACGTGCAGGACATCGGCGCGCAGCAGAGCGGCACCACGGTCGAAGAATTCAAGGAAAAGCTCGCCGCGGCGGGCAGGTAAGAGGAAGCGATCATGGCCAAGATCATCGGCGGCGTCGCCACCACGCACGTGCCCTCGATCGGCAAGGCGATCGCCGAGCACAAGCAGAACGATCCGTATTGGAAGCCGTTCTTCAAGGGCTTCGATTACGTGCATTATTGGTTGGCGCGGGAAAAACCCGACGTCGCCGTGGTGTTCTCCAACGACCACGGGCTCAATTTCTTCCTCGACAAGATGCCGACCTTCGCGGTCGGCGCCGCCGCCGAGTACAAGAACGAGGACGAAGGCTGGGGCATTCCGGTGTCGCGCGCGATCGACGGCGACCCGAAGCTGTCGTGGCATATCATCAACACTCTCGTTGCTGACGAATTCGACGTCACGATGTGCCAGGAAATGCTGGTCGACCACGCGGTGACCATCCCGATGACGCTGATGTGGCCGGGCGAGAAATGGCCGGTCAAGATCGTGCCGATCTCGATCAACACCGTGCAGCATCCGCTGCCGTCATTGAAGCGCTGCCTCAATATGGGCCGCTCGGTCGGCCGCGCGCTTCAAAGCTATCCGGAAAATCTGCGCGTCATGATCGTCGGCACCGGCGGGCTGTCGCACCAGCTTGACGGCAAGCGCGCGGGCTTCATCAACAAGGAATTCGACCAGCTCTGCATGGACAAGCTTGCCGGCGAGCCGGAATTCCTGACGCGCTATTCGATCCACGATTTCGTCGAGGAATCCGGCGCCCAGGGCGTCGAATTCCTCAACTGGATGGCGATGCGCGGTGCGTTGACCGGGCAGGTGCGGGAAGTGCACCGCAATTATCACATCCCGATCTCCAACACCGCGGCGGCGACCTTGGTGCTGGAAAATCGCGAGGAAGCGGAGCGCAAGGCGGCGTAATCGCTTCTCTATAAGGCCCCATATAGCACGGCGGCGTTCCATGCCGCGCCTGGATGAGGTCCTATAAGCCGCATTCGGGCCGTTATACGTCGCGGGAACTTGCTGGCGCCGTTGCCGGTTTTCCGGATATGCTTGGTTGCGGGCACCCCGGAACGGAGCGTCGTCGTGCCGGATAATGCCAACGACAATAAAGACACTGTGGTCGCGCACGACGCGAGCGAACCGGTTATCGTTGCCATCGGCGCTTCCGCGGGCGGTGTTCCGGCATTGCAGAGCTTCTTTTTCGCCCTTCCGGAGCACGCCGGCGCCGCCTTCATCGTGGTGATGCATCTCGATCCGCAGCATCACAGCGAATTGCCGAGCATTCTGGCCGCGAAAACTTCAATGCCGGTGGTGCAGGTGACGGGCAGCGAGCGATTGCAGGCCGACCACGTCTACGTCATTCCGCCCAATCGCCGCTTGCAGATGGTCGACCACGAGATTTCGGCGTTCGCCTTCGACGAGCCGCGCGGCCAGCGTGCACCCATCGATTGGTTCCTGCGGTCGCTGGCCGAGGGGCTCGGCGACGGCTTTGCCGTCATTTTAAGCGGCGCGGGGTCGGACGGCGCCATCGGCGTGCGCGCGGTGAAGGAGTCGGGCGGGATCATCCTGGTGCAGGACCCCAATGAAGCCGAATATGCCTCGATGCCGCGCAGCGCCATCGCCACCGGCGTCGCCGATTTCGTCTTGCCGGTGCGCGATCTGGCGAAACAACTGTTCGATCTCATTCACGGCAAATCGAGCATACCGGCCGCCGCAATCGGCGATTTCGACGAGGACCTGCTGCGCAGCATTCTGTCGAATTTGCGCCTGCGCACCGGGCACGATTTTTCCAAATACAAGCGCTCGACGGTGCTGCGGCGGATCGCACGGCGCATGCAGGTGACGCGAACCGCCGATTTGAAGGAATACGACCAGGCGCTGCGCGACAACCCGGGCGAGGCGCAGGCGCTTCTCGGCGATCTCCTTATTTCGGTGACGACGTTCTTCCGCGACGGCGAAGCCTTTGCGGTGCTTGCCAAGAATGTGCTGCCGGAGCTGTTCAAGGGGAGGACACGGGATGAAACGATCCGCGTCTGGGTCTCCGGCTGCGCCACCGGCGAAGAGGTCTATACTTTCGCCATGCTGCTGTTGGAGGAGGCGGCGCGGCACGCGGATCGGGTGCCGATGCAGGTGTTCGGCTCCGACCTCGATGCGCCGGCGCTGGCATTAGGCCGGGAAGGCCGCTATCCGCTCGCCATCGAAGCCGACGTCAGCGAGGAGCGGCTGCGCCGGTTTTTCACCCGTGAGGGCGATCTTTACCGCGTATGCCAGGAGCTGCGCGACATGGCGCTGTTCGCCGTGCACGATCTCCTCAAAGATCCGCCGTTCTCCCACGTCGACCTGATCTCCTGCCGCAATCTCTTGATCTATCTCGACCGCGACTTGCAGGAGCAGGTGTGCAGCACGTTCCACTATGCGCTCAATCCGGGCGGCTATGCCTTTCTCGGCTCTTCCGAGTCGCTGGACAATCCGCCCGGCCTGTTCCGTTGCATCGACCGCACGGCCCGCATCTACCAGTCCACCGCGGCGCCGGGCGACAAGCCGCAGCTGTTGCCGCGGCTTCTCGGCCCGGTGCGCATGCGCGAGCCGATCACACCGCTGCCGCGCACGGTGAGCCCGACGGTCGCGCTCGGCGAGGCGGCGATGCACCGGCGCGTCATCGAGCAGATCGCGCCGCCGAGTATCCTGGTCGACGAAACGCATCGCCTCGTTCACCTCTCCGAGCATGCCGGCCGTTTCCTGCTGCCCTCGGGCGGGCCGCTCACCGGCGATGCCGTCGACCTGGCGCGCCCGGAACTGCGCTTCGAGCTGCGCTCGGCGCTCAATCGCGTGTTCGAGCTCAATCAAAGCACGCTGACCCTGCCGATCCTGGTGCGCTTCAACGGTGCGCCGCACCGCGTCCATCTTCTGGTCAAGCCGGTGGAGGATAACGGCGGCAACGAAGCCCACAATGCGATCGTCATTTTCATCGAGGGCGAAGCGGTCGACGAAAGCCTGCTCTCGGTCGACAGCCAGGCCAGTGCCGAGACGGTGCGCCGGCTCACCCAGGAGCTGGAGCTGATGCAGGCGCGGCTGCGCACCGTGCGTGAAGAATCCGACGCCGCCAATCAGGAACTGCGCGCCGCCAACGAAGAGCTGCAATCGATCAACGAGGAGTACCGCTCCACCTCCGAGGAGCTGGAGACCTCGAAGGAGGAGCTGCAATCGATCAATGAAGAGCTGCAGACCGTCAATGCCGAGCTCAAGCTCAAGCTCGACACGATCTCGCGGGCGCACGCCGACCTGCAGAACCTCATTGCGGCGACCGACATCGGCACGCTGTTTCTGGATTCCTCGCTGCGCATCAAGCGCTTCACCGATCGGGTCACCGACCTGTTCAGCATCACGCAGAACGACGTGGGGCGGCCGATCACCGATTTCGCCCACCGGCTGCAATACGACGGGCTGGTCAAGGATGTGCGCGCGGTGCTCGCCAACCTCGCGCCGCTGCGGCGTGAAATTCGCAGCCGCGACGGCCGCTGGTACGAGATGCGGCTGCGCCCCTATCGCACCGGGGACGACAAGATCGACGGGGTGGTGATCATGTTCGTCGACATATCGGAGCGGCATCATGCCGAGGCGGCGGTGGTCGCCGGAGCGGGACGCGAGCGGCTCCTGATCGGCGAATTGGCCCATCGCGTCGGCAACATTCTGACGGTGATCCAGGCCATTGCGCGCGACACTTTGCGCGGCGATCAAGCGGCGGAAAAATTGCTTGGACAATTCGAGGCGCGGCTGGCGGCGCTCGCCGAAGCGCATCGGCTCGTCACCGAATCGGAATGGAAGGGCGCCGATCTCGCCGGGCTGGCTCACCGGCAATTGGACGCCTATGGCGCCGACCGTTCCGGGCGCTTCCACATCGCCGGTGAAGCGGTTCTGCTGCCGGCGGACCTGGCAATGCTGTTCGGCCTGGTGCTGCACGAATTGGCGACCAACGCCGCCAAATACGGGGCGCTGTCGACTTCGGGTGGGAAAGTGACGCTGACCTGGACTTGGAGCGGCGGAAACGAGGGACGAAAGCTGCGGATCGAATGGCAGGAGACGGGCGGTCCCGCCGTGCACAAGCCCGCCGCCAGCGGTTTCGGAACCTCGCTCATCGAAAGTGCGATCCCGGGGGCGGCGGTCAAGCGCGAATTCCGGCCCGGCGGCTTGGTCTGCACCATCGAACTTGAGCTGGCGGCGGCAGCCGGGAAGGGAGCGGGCGGTTAAGGAATTTTTTGCCTGGCGCTGGTCATGCGGAGCGGCCGAGCTTATTATTAGACCCTGAGTTCCGACGAGAGAGAGTTTGCGGCGATGCCCAACTATACGTTCGAACTCAGAGACGGGCATGGCGGCATCGATGACGAGACTGCGGTTTCGTTGGCTGATGGCGCGGATGCCTTGCGCTACGCGCAAACCGTCGTTCACGAATTGATGCGAAGTCGCGAAGCGCAGACCCGCACGTGGCGGCTCGACGTCTATGACGAAGGCGGCGCGCGCATGATCGAGCTGCCATTCGCCAGTCTCGACCCGACCCTCGATCATTTGCGTCCGGAATTGCGGGCGATGGTGGAAAAATTCTGCGATCGCCGCCGCACCGTGAACGAGATCATTTACAAAGCCGGCAACACGGTGCGCGAGTCGCAGGCGCTGGTGGCGCGGTCGCGCGGACAATTATACGTGGCGGCGCGGTCCGGCGAGAAAACCATACGGGATAGATAAGTTCTGGGCGCGACAATGGCGGAATTTGGCGTTCATATGTGCGGCACGCGACGAACGGCCCCTTTCACGCCATTCCGCTTAAGTGGCGTTAGAGCGAAAAGCGGATTGCCGAAAACCTTCCGCCAACCGCACGGGTGCGACTATGGAACGGTCGCGAGCATCGCCGGTTTTGTCTTCGTCGGAACGGGACGAGGGTGCTATGCCGCCAAATTCGGTTGCGGATATCCGGCAGCGGTTGCGCGCGATCCCGTGGGAAGAGCCCATTCGCGTGCCTTTTGCTTGCGGCGACAAGCCGCTTTTCGGCTGCCGGCTGTGCATCCTCATGTTCGGCCTGCGGCGCGGCGAGCAGGCGCGGCTGTTTGCCGACGAGGCCGAGGCTTCGGCGCATACGACGCGCCATGCCGGGGCGCTGTCGGCGTCGTCTGGCGGTCCGCCTGGGCGGCGGGCAAGTGCCTGAGCGACCGAGCCTATATTGATGGAACTTTTTGCGAAGGGTTGCGTTGCGATCACATTGATGGGGCGTAGGCAATGAGTGAGCAATCCATAGCGGGCAGGCTTCTGCACCTGCCCGAGCAAACGTCGAGCCTTCGGCAATTAGGCAACCGGCTTCTTGCCGCTCTGCCCAGCGACAGTCTCATGTTGTTGGAATCGGACTTAAAGCAGGTGGCGCTGCCGCAGGGCGTGGTCTGTTTCGATCCTGGCGATCCGATCAACCAAGTCTATTTTCCGCATACCGGCATGATCTCCTGCCTGGTCACCACCGGGGACGGGGAAATGGTCGAGACGTCTTCGGTCGGGCGCGAGGGAGCGGTCGGCTTGCAGAGCGGGCTCGGCCAGCGTGTGTCGTTCACCCGCGCCGTGGTGCAGATTGCCGGCAAATTCTCGGTGGTTCCGGCCAGCCGGTTGGAACATGCGGCGGCCCGCAGCGCGGCTCTGCGCGATCTGATCATCCGCTACACCGAAATGCTGTGGGCGGAAGCCCAACAACACGCCGCCTGCAACGCCATCCATGACGGCGCGGCGCGATTGTCGCGCTGGCTGTTGCAATGCTCTGACCGGATCGGCAGCGATCAATTGACGCTGACCCAGGAATTCCTCGCCGACATGCTCGGCGTGCGGCGCACAACGGTGACGCTATTGGCCCAGGAACTGCAGAAGAAGGGCATCGTGCGCTACAGCCGCGGCCGGATCAGCATCCTCGATCGCAGCCGGCTCGAAGACTGCGCCTGCGAATGCTACGGCGCGATCAGATACGACAATTTGTCCCACAAGGGCGGCGTCAAGCTGTGAATATCGAGGGCTGACCTCGCGACGGTGGCGCAGCAGAAACAGCCGTCATCGAGGTGCGGAAAATTGCATTGCCCCTCAATGATTTCGTCGCCCCCGGCTGACTTCCGATGCCTGTCAATCCGACGCAGGGAGCGCGGCGTGATTCTGCTCCGCGATCGCCGCGGCTCATCTCGTCAAGATTCTTTTTGCTAGAGTCGCATCCCACACCGACTTTTTCGGCTCATCGTCGCAGGATGGCGCAAAAGGGACCTGCCATGCGTGCCACGGCCGCGGTTTTCGACGATACCCGCACCAAGATCATCGGTGATGCATTCGATGCCGTATTCGGCAAATTGCATGGCAGCTTTTATCCCGAGGAAGTGCGCGAGGCAATCGCCGATCGCGTGATTGCGATTGCGCTGCGATCGAACGAACGCGATCCGGCCCGTTTGGCTGATGCCGTGGTGGCGAGCCTCGGCATCAAGCCCTAGGGCGAAGACAAGAACGATGACCGGCCACCTCGACAAGGCGATCGACGAGTGTCGCGAGCACGCCGCGCACTGCGCCCGCAAAGCCGAGACGGCGCTGGAGCAGGGCGTACGCGACGACTTCCTGCGGCTCGCGCAGAGCTGGCTGCAATTGGCCCGTTCCTATGAATTCGCGCAAACGGTCGTGAAGGATTCGCCGCCGGGCGATCGGGCGGCTTAGGCCGCGCCTCGTTGCGAAGCCGGGTTGTATAAGCCTCTCATCACCAACCCGGGCGGCGCGAAGCCCCGGCCACGACCCGGCCGGGGCTTTTCTTGTGCGTCATCTCCGGCGGGGCGCCGATCAGCCGGTATGCCGCTTGATGGTTTGTTCGAGATTTTCAGCCTTGGCGCGGACCGTGGTCTGCAGATTCTGCCAATCGTCGCTGACCACGTTCCAATTGACCATCGGCGCATGGCCGCCGGCGGCGTTCGTCGACAGGCCATTGTCGGCGCGGCCCGTCATGGAATCGTACCCGTAAGCACCGGCGATCGTCACCAATACGCCGAGGATAAATCCGAGCAAAACCGGCACGGCTACCTCCCGATTTAAGTCAAATGCCGAACTATGGAACGCCGCTGCGCCGCGAAATGTTCCGCGCGCGACTGTGCTCAGACGTAGGCGCCCTGGTGGCCGAACAGCAGCACCAGGACGAGGATCAGCACGACAAGCCAGATCAGGCCGTGGCCGCCGCCGCCGTAATAGCCGCGCCGGTAGCCCCAATAACCGCCGCCGCCGCCAAACAGCAGGATCAGAACGACGACCAGAAGAATAAGACCCATGATTCGCCCCAAATTTTTGCGTTTGGTCGATTGACCGAAACTTCGCGGAGAGGGAAAGTCACTGCCGAAAACGAAAGTTCCCCGGCGCCGCAAATAAATCACGGTCCGCCGGTACAAGTCGCGGCGTTGCCTTGTGAACTTTTGCCGTCTGTCGCGCGTTAACCGGCGAGGATTTCCGTCGATAACCGCTGAGGACGATCATGCCGCAAGCTCGCACCGCCAATTCCGACTTCAACCGCGCCTTCGGCGACGCCAAGAAGCAGGCGAGCGGCGTCGCCGACGACGTTTCAGAGGCGGCGCAAGACCTTTACGATCACGCCCGCGACAGCGCGGCCGATGTCGCCGACAGCGCCAACCGCGCCGCGCGGCAGACCGCCGGCTCGTTCGAGCGCGCGTTGCGCAATACCATCGAGACGCAGCCCTATACCGCCGTTGCCATAGCGCTCGGCTTGGGCTGGCTGTTCGGGCGCATGCATCGCCCGCTGTGAGGAGAAAATGGCCGACAAACTGCGCGAGGCGACGCCGGAACAAGAACGCGAGACCGAAGATCAGATGGCCCGGCGCAAGCTCGGCCCGCGTGGCGTACCGGGGGCGGTCGACAGCGCCAAGATGACGCCGCAGAGCGAAGAAAACCTGCCGAAAGAAGGCGAGTTCGACGGCCACACGGCATAACGCGTCACCGCGGCGGCGAAGCGATCGTGGCCGGCGGTGTCGTCGCTTCGCCGGTGATGGCCGGTCGAGCTATTTGATCGACAGCCCAAGCGCGTTGACCATGCCGCCCCATTTCTTGACCTCGCTGGCGAACATGGCGTCGGCCTGAGCCTGCGAGCCGGTGATGGGGTCGAAGCCCATATCGCTGAGCTTTTTCGCCACCGCAGGACTCTTGAGAGTGTCGTTGATCGCCGTGTTGAGCGTCTGCAGGATCTGCGGATCGGTCTTGGCCGGTGCGAAGAAGCCGACCCAGGATGCGGCGGTGAAGGCGGGATAGCCTTGCTCGGCATAGGTCGGCACGTTCGGCGCCACCGCGGCGCGCTTGTCCGCGGCGATGCCCAGCCCCTTGAGCTTGCCGCCGGCGATCTGCGCCGCCGCCCCGCCGCCGAGCGTGGTCGCCATCAGATCGACCTGGCCGCCGACGGTGGCGTTGATCGCCGGTGCGCCGCCTTGATACGGAATCGGCTGCACCGGCACCTTGGCGAGCTGTTTGAAGAAATATTCCGCCTCGATATGCGAGCCGGTGCCGACGCCGGGAATGGCCATGTTGATGGTGCGTCCCTGCATCGCCTTGACGAACTCGGGAAGATTGTTGGCCGGATTTTCCGGACTGGTCACCAGCGCCTCGGGACTGGACGCGGCGATGGCCACCGTCTTGAAATCGCTTGCCGAGAATTGCTTGTTGACGAAGAGCGTCTGGTTGATGGCGAGCGCGGTGGTGGTGGCAAGGAGCGTGTAGCCGTCCGGCTTGGCGCGCGCCACGACCTCCGCGGCGATATTGCCGCCGGCGCCGCCGCGGTTCTCGACCACCACGCTTTGATGCAGGCGCTCGCTCAAGCCTTGCCCGATCAGCCGCGCCAGCGTGTCGGCGATGCCGCCCGGGGCAAAAGCGACAATGACCGTGATCTTTTCAGCCGGATAAGTGGCGGCTTGCGCGCTGCCCGAGGCGAAGGCCATCGACGTCAGCACAAGTGCGGTGAGCGCATTTCGGATCGTGTGTGAGGCTGCCATGCTAATATCCCGGTGCGGTAGGCCAAGAAATTCGTGACGACGGTATGCGAAATGCATGCAAACACGGCGCGTGCGAGCGCCGCCTGAGGGTCTCGGAGTGCATCATGAAGCTTTTGCGCCGTCAATTCCTGCAACTGGCGCTGAGCGCCGCCGTCGCGGCGGCGGCGGCATCAAGTGGACATGCGCAAGACGCCTATCCATCACGGCCGGTGCACATTATCGTCGGCTATAGCGCCGGCGGGGTCAGCGACATTGTGGCGCGGCTGATCGGGCAGCGGCTGTCGCAGCAACTCGGCCAGCCGTTCATCGTCGAGGACCGGCCCGGCGCCGCCAGCAATGTTGCGGCCGACTACGTCGTTCACGCGGCGCCCGACGGCTATACGCTGTTCCTCGCCGGGATATCGAACGCGATCAACGTCTCGCTCTATCCAGATCTCGACTTCAACTTTGCCCGCGACATGGCGCCGGTCGCGATCTTCTCGCGCAGCCCGCTGGTCATGGAGGTGAGCGCGTCGTTTCCGGCCACAACGGTTCCGGACTTCATCGCTTACGCCAAGGCCCATCCGGGAACGATCACGATGGGCTCGGCCGGCACCGGCGGCGCCACCCATGTCGGCGGCGAGCTGTTTCAGATGCTGACCGGCACCAAATTCACCCATGTGCCGTATCGCGGCTCGCCGCCGGCGCTGGACGATCTCTTGGCCGGCCGCGATCAGGTCATGTTCGACAATGTGGCGTCCTCCATCGCGCTTATCCGCGCCGGCAAATTGCGCGCGCTGGCTGTGAGCTCGCGCACCGAGGCACTGCCGGGCGTTCCCTTGATCAGCGACTTCGTGCCGGGCTACGAGGCCTATGTCTGGAACGGCATCACCGCGCCCAAAGGCACGCCGGCAAGCGTCATCGAGAAGTTGAACGCGGCGGTCAATACCATCGCCGCCGATGCGGCTTTCACGAAGCAGCTTGCCGATCTCGGCAACACCGCGGTGTCGGACACGCCTTCGGGCTTCGGCGAATTGATCGCGACGGAGACCGGGCGCTGGGCGAAAGTGGTGAAGTTCGCCGGCATCAAGGCGGAATAATGTTTTGCCAGAAAGAGTTACTGCGACTGGCGTGCACCTTGCCGTTGGCGTAAAATATCGCCGTGGAGTTGTCGAATGGGCGATGTGAAAACGTTCGAAACGCCGCTGACCGAGATTTTCATCAGCGAGGAATTGCAGCGGCGGCCGCCGAAGAAAACCGATTACCTTGAGGAAAAAATCGCGCTGCAGGATCTCGCGGCGCGCATGGCGGACGAGCCGGCGGCCGTCCTGCCCCGGTTCGTCGATCTCGCCATGGCGATGACGGGCGGGGTGTCGGCAGGTCTCAGTCTTTACGAACCCGATCCGGCACCGGGCGTTTTCCGCTGGCAGTTTCTGCGCGGCGTCCTCGCGCCGTTCAACGGCGCCACCACGCCGCGAAACTTCAGCCCGTGCGGCGTGACGCTCGATCGCAACGCGCCGGTGCTCTCCCGGCACCCGGAGCGCGTCTACAACTGGATCGCGGACGCCGACATCACGGTGCCGGAGGTGCTTCTGGTGCCGCTTTACATCACCAGCAAAGAGCCGCTGGGAACCTTGTGGATCGTCTCCGACAAGGAAGGACATTTCGACAGCGGCCACGCCCGCGTCATGACCGAGCTTGCCTCGTTCGTCGGCATCGCGGTTCGCGTCTTGCAGACCGAGGAGCGCCTGCAGCGCGCCTTGGACGAGCAACTGACGCTGGCGAAAGAAATGAGCCACCGCGTCAAAAATCTGTTTGCCATTACCGACAGCATGATCCGGATCAGTGCCCGGGAGGCGACCACCAAGCAGGAACTGGCGGACATGCTGTCCGGCCGGCTTCACGCCTTGGCGGGCGCGCACGCTTTGGTGCGGCGCAGCTTCAGCGGCAGCGATCAGACGCCGAGCGAATCGGATTTGAGCGAATTAATCCGGGCGATCGTTCGGCCGCATGAACGCATCGCAGCGGGCGGCCGCGCCAGGTTCTCGATCGAGGGGCCGGCGCTTCAATGCGGTGAACGGGCGACCAATGGCATCGCGCTCGTCATCCACGAATTGGCGACCAATGCCGTGAAATACGGCGCGCTGTCGGGCGATGAAGGCCACGTTGTCATCGGCTGGCGCCACGACGGCGGAAACCTCGTGCTGCGCTGGGTCGAGCGCGGCGGGCCGCTGATCGCGGCGCCTCCCGCGGCCGATGGGTTCGGCAACACGTTGATGCACACCATGGTGGTCCGGCAGCTCGGCGGCATGCTGGACTACGGCTGGCAGCGCGCCGGACTGGCAGTAACGATCACGCTGCCGGTCGATCGTCTGGCGGCCTAGCCGATCGCGCGGCGTTTGCGCGCCGCATCACGCGACCATCCGCTCACGGGTGCTTGTCGAGCTCGGCTGCGAGCTTGGCGTAGAGCGGATTGTCGCGCGTATAGACGTAATCGAGCGCCGCCACCGAGACCGCTTCGGCGCCGTGCTTGCGCAGGAAGCTGGCCAGCGCGTGCACGTTTTCCGGCGGGCAGTGTAGCGTGAGCATGCCGGACGACGTCGGGCCGCCGAACGGGGTGGCGACACCGAATTTTTCGCGCGCCGCGGCGAGCAGCGTCTCATTCATGCCAGCAAAGCGGGTGCGAACTTCGCAAAATGCCGCGGCGCGCTTTTGCGCGGCGATGCGGTCGAGGAGGAGCCGTGCGGTCTCGCGCTGTTCGTCGGTCCAGGCGGCGGCGCGGGCGGCGACCAGATTGGCCTGCGAACGCAGGATGACGCCGTCCTCGATCACCTTGAGGCCATTGGCGGCAAGCGTGGCGCCGGTCGTGGTGATGTCGACGATCATTTCCGCGGTGCCGGCCGCGGGCGCGCCCTCAGTGGCGCCGGAGCTTTCGACGATGCGGTAATCGACGACGCCGTGCGCGGCGAAGAAATCGCGCGTCAGATTGGCGTATTTGGTGGCAAGCCGCATCTTGCGCTCGTGCTTGAGGCGGAAGGCGGTGGCGACGTCGTCGAGATCGGCCATGTTGCGGACGTCGATCCAGGCCTGCGGCACCGCGATCACGACATTGGCAAAGCCGAAGCCCAGTCCCGCGATCAGCACGACGCGTTCATCCGACTGCGGGATCATCTCGCGCACCAGGTCCTCGCCGGTGATGCCGAGATGGGCGGCGCCCTGCGCCAGCTGCGTGGTGATCTCGGCGGCCGAGAGATAGGCGATCTCGATGGCGGCGAAACCCGAAATGGTGCCGCGATAATCGCGCGCGCCGCGCGGCTTGACGAGGTCGAGCCCGGCGCGGGCGAAGAAGCTTTCCGCGTTCTCCTGCAAACGGCCCTTCGACGGCACGGCGAGGATCAGTGGAGCGCTCATGGCGCGCCTCCGCCGATCTTAGATTCGACGCCTGCGCCGCTGCGGCCAAGCTCGTCGATCGAGGCGGCAAAGCCGACCGCCGGAATCGGCTCCTTGGCGCCCAAGCGGGTTAGCAAGGCGTCATAACGCCCGCCGGCGACGAGTGCCCGGTTGCTGCTCGCCTCCTGCAATTCGAAGACGAAGCCGGTGTAATAGTCGAAGCCGCGGCCGAAATCGGTGGCAAACTTGATTCCGCGTATGTCGACGCCGCGTGCGGCGAGAAAACCGGTGCGGGTCTCGAACAGATCGAGGGCGGCGCCGAGCGTAATGTTGGCATCTGCCGCGAGCGCGCGCAGTTCTCCGGCCGCATCGTCGGGATCGCCGGCGATCGACAAGAAGCGCTCAATCAGGGCGCGGGTCTCGCGCGGCAGCCGCGTCGGCGCGTTGAGCGCCGATTGCTCGAGGAAGCGGTCGGCGATTTCGGCCACCGAGCGGCCGCCGACGGTGACGATGCCGGCGATCGATAACAGGTCGGTGACAAGCGCGTGCGCCGCCTTGGGATCGGAGCCCGCGAGCGCGGCAAGCACGCCCTGATAGTCCTTTGAGCCGTTGGCGGTGGCGAGCGTCATCTGCTCGAGATCGTGCTTGAGCGAGGATTTGCGGTTGAAATCCTTGATCAGGCGACGCTTCCAGGCCGGCGCCAGATCGAGCGCGGCGACAAAGGAGGAGAACAGTCCGACGTCGCCAACGCGAATCTCCGGCGCGCTGATGCCGTATTGCGTGGTCGCTTCGAGTCCGAGCGCCAGCATTTCGGCATCGGCGGCGGCCCTGTCGTGCCGGCCGAAGCTCTCGATGCCGGCCTGCAGGAACTCCGCGGTCGCACCCGCGCGATGGCGGAACACGACGCCGAGATAGCAGAAGCCGGCCGGCTTGCCGGCTTGCGGCGAAGCCAGATAATCGCGCGACACCGGAATGGTCAGGTCGGGCCGCAGGCACAGTTCGTGGCCGTCCGGGTCGGTGGTGAGAAACATGCGGCGGCGGATGTCCTCGCCGGACAGATCGAGGAACGGTTCGGCTGGCTGCAGCACCGGCGGGTCGATGCGGGGATAGCCGGCGCGCGCGTAAGACGCGACGAGCGCCTGCGCCCGTTGATCCGTGCCGGTCTCGATGTCGCTCGACATAGGCTCCACCCACGGCCGGCCGGTTGGCCGGCCTCCAAGCCATTGCATTTTGTGCTGCTGGCGAAAGCCCCTTAGCACGGCAACTGTCGCTATTCGATGAAGATCGGCCGGCGCCGTTAATGCCGGTGCAGCCAGGCCGCGCAGCGGAACGCTTTATTATCGTAAAAAATCAATAACTTCAGGAGCGATGCTGCGGCGGCAGATGCGATGCAACAGGGATCACTGATGCAGCACTTCGACGGTAACGTGCGACAGCGATCGAAATCGCCGCAGCCGCGATTGATAATATTCCGGTCCGCGCTGCTGCCGGGTTTCGATCGACAGGATCGCGGCGAGATGCCCGGGACCGACCCGCCACACGTGGAAGTCGGCGAGACGGTCACCGTCGGTCTCGATCACCGCGCGCATGCGCTCGGTCATTGTCCGGTCCGGGTTCATGTCGAGCAGAATGGCGCCGGTGTCGCGAATGAGCGTATAGGCCCAGGCGGCGATGACCAGCGCGCCGATCAGGCCGACTGCGGGATCGATCCAATTCCAGCGGAAGAACAGCGCGACTGAAAGGCCGGCGATAACCAGCACGGAAACCGCCGCATCCGCCAGAACGTGGACAATGGCCGCGCGCATATTGTTGTCGCGATGGGCGTTGCGGTGCGCATGCCCATGATCGTGCGAGTGTCCGGCGTGATCATGATGGGCATCATGGTCGTGCCTATGGCCGTGACGGTGCGAATGACCGTGTTCGTTCTTGCCGCCGCCAAGCAACAGCACGCTCGCAACGTTGACGAGCAGGCCGAGCACGGCGATCGGAATGGCTTCGCGGAAATGAATGGCAACCGGCCAGAAGAAACGCGTGACCGCCTCATAGCCGATCAACAGCGCGATCATGGCGAGAATGATGGCGCTGGTGAAGCCGGCGAGATCGCCAAGCTTGCCGGTGCCGAAGGAAAAGCGTTCGTCGTGAACGTGATGCCGGGCGTAGCGGTAGGCCAATGCCGCAAGAAGGAGCGCGCTGGCGTGCGTCGACATGTGCAGCCCGTCGGCAACGAGCGCAATCGAGCCGAACAGGAGGCCGCCGGCGATCTCGGCAACCATCATGACGCTGCACAGCGCGATCACCATCCAGGTGCGGCGCTCGTTGCGCTCATGGCCGGCGCCAAGAAACACGTGGCTGTGGACGCCTGGGGGCGTGGCTATGATCATTTCTCGATTGCTCAAGCTTAAATCAGTCTACACGGTTTTTGCCAAGCCATCGAGCGCGCGGCGCGGGCCGCGGGACATGGTCAAGATTTGCGAATTGCCCCGCACGACCGGAGGCTGCGCGGTCGGGTTTGCCGGCCCTGCGGCGCTGCGAGCCGCGATCAACCGATCGTCACTCGGCGATCAAGACGCCTTGCGCGGTGTCGGAATGATATTCGCCCATGAAGGGATAGCGGCCGGGGTCGAGCGGCCTGATGTGGACGCTGCCTTGCTGGCCGCCGCCGATGACTTTCTCGACCTTCAGCGCCGTGGAATCGAACTCCTCGGCCAGCGGATCCTCGTTCTTGATGTCGAGGGTCGTCGGCTGGCCGGCTTTGACGTGGATTTCCGCGGGCGTGAACCGATGATCCTTGATCGTGACCGCGATCGGCGTCTGGGCGCCGGCCCGCGGGACGGCGCGCAGAACGAGCAGGAGGGCCAGCGGCAACGCCGCGAAGCTGGCAATCGGGTTGCGCAAGATCGCCATCAGCCTTTCTGCTTGCTCGGATAGTTGAAGGTCCAATGCAAGGTGATCGGCTTCCACCAATCGGGCACGCCGGTGGCCTTGTCGACGTGGCGGATGAAGCCGTTCGATGACGGCGGCAGGATCGTATAGGTGAGCTGATAGGTCCCGGGGCCGGCCATGTCGAGATTATTGGCATAATGCGGGCCGTCCGCCGCGGTCATCGGCGCGAGCGTTCCGGCTTTCTTGAAATGGCTGCCGTCCTTGGTGACCGTGTAATGGATCGTGAGGTACGGAATCCACGCATCTTCCGGAAAGCCGTGCTTCTCGTCCTTGGTGGCGTGCACGTCGACCTCAAGGTGGATGGAATTCTTGCCCATCCGCGCGCCCGGCGGCATGTGATCCATCTCGATGCCGACCAGATAGTTCGGTACGATCTGCATGTCGTCCTGCACGACCGGTTCGCCGATATAGAATTCCCCGGCGTCGGCAACCGAGCTCCATGCAGCGACAGCACCGACCAATGCGGCCGCATAAGCGATTTGGCGAATCAGCACTTAAGCCTCCAACCTCATGAACAGGATCTTTGCTGTTGTTGAATCTCAAGCAGCTCGCCGTCAAGAAAAAAACGTTAGATGCGTTCTAATACCAGCTCCATAACGGATTGAATTGGGCAGTCTTCTGCGCTGAGAGCGGAAGGCAGGGGAATTGTTTTCGAGGCGCTGAGTGTGATTCGCTTGGCTATCTGATTCGGGGAAAACAGATGGTCGAATGCAGCAAAGCCGAGGTTCGGCGGCTCAAAACCGCGCTACGATGGAAGATCACGGCCGGACAGCGCCAGCGCATTCAAATGGTGCTGTTACGCGAGAGCGGGATGACGCAGGGCGCGATTGCGGCAGCGATGGGTGTATCGCTGAGCACGGTGAACCGCGCGCACATGGCCTATGCTCACGGTGGCATCAAGGCGCTTAAGCCCAAGCCGAATGGCGGACGCAAGCACGAGAACATGACCGTGGCGACGGAAAAGGCCTTGCTGGCGCGCTTTGCCAAAGCTGCCGGCGCCGGCGAGATGTTGAACATTCACGATCTCAAAGCGGCCTATGAACAGGCGATCGGGCATGTGACCAGCGACAGCACGGTGTACAATCTCTTGCACCGGCAGGGCTGGCGCAAGCTGATGCCGCGGCCGTTTCATCCCAAGCGCGACCTCGCGGCGCAAAAAGCTTTTAAAAAAACGGCTTTCCTGATGCAGTGAGGCAGGCTCGGCGGGCGGCCAAGAGGCGCGGTCGGCATCTGCGCATCATGTTCGCCGATGAAGCGCGCTTCGGCCGCATTAATCGGCCACGGCCATGCTGGGCGCCGATCGGAACGAGACCAGCGGTCGCCGCTCAGCTCATTCGCGAATACATCTATTTGTACGGCGCAGTCTCTCCAAAAGACGGAGTTTGCGTCTATCTGATCATGCCGACGTCGAACACCGCCTGCTTTCAGGCCTTCCTCGACGTGCTGGCGCGCAGGTTCGCCCGCCAGGACATCCTTTTGGTTCTCGACGGCGCGCCCAACCATCGCTGTGGCCAACTGACCCTTCCCGACAATATCAAGCTCTTGTACCTTCCACCGTATTCGCCCGAACTTAATCCAAAGGAAAATCTCTGGGATGAAATCCGCGAGAAAATCTTCAAGAATTACGCGCTGAAATCCATCGACGCCGTGCGCGCTAAACTCAAACAGGCCATCCTCTACATCGAGCACAACCGCAAACTCGTCCGCTCCATCACATCCTTTCCATATATCGCCAACTCACTCTGATGTGGAGTTGGTATAAGCAAGTGTCTTTTAGATTTGTTCCAATTAAAACGATGCACGTTTGGGTGCGGCGTGATGAATGATCAAGTCGAAAGCACGCGCAAGATCGGCATCGATAACGTCTGAAAAGCCCGCTGCTAAACTTGGAAGCCGTTCGGCCCCGTGGACGCCAAACGGATGCGCTGCCTTTGGTCACGCTCGCCCGAAGTTTTTAGTTAGTCCATTTCTAAGCTAATCCGTTTGACTTTCCGTCTCGCCGATTGAATGAATTGCCGTGGCGCGTCGATGAAGTCGAACCGCTACGGGGCAGGGCTGTGGGAATTATGAGGCGTCAAGGAAGAAAAACGACCGTGGCAGCGGTAATCACGGCGTGGGTCGGGGTCGTCGGCGCGGGACTATCGCAAGCGGACGCGCAGCTCGTCACCAAAGCTCAAGCTTCAACGCCGCCGCCGCAATCGATTTGGGATCGGGATACGTTGACGGGGGATTGGGGCGGGCTGCGCACCGCCTTGCAGCGAATGGGAATCGTCTTCGATATCGAAGAAACCGACGAAATCTTCGCGGTCCTGTCGGGCGGCGTGCGGCAGCAGGCGAGCTATGAGGGCCAATTGCATTTTGGCGTCAACACCGATCTCGAAAAGTTCATCGGCTGGAGCGGCGCCAAGACCCACGTCACGGTGTTTCAGATCCGTGACGGCGGCCGCAATGTCCTCGACAACACCGGCAGCCTCGCCGATCTCAGCAATATCGACGCTTTGCCGACGACGCGGCTCTATACCGCATGGTTCGAGCAGAATTTCGCCGATCGTCTCTGGCTGCGTATCGGTCAAATTGTCGGCGACGGAGAATTCTTCGTCAGCGATACCGCCGGCGGATTGATCAATGGCACGTTCGGCTGGGCAAGCATATTGGGCACGGACATGCTTGGCGGCGGTCCCGCTTATCCACTGGCGACTCCCGGCGCACGCCTGACACTCAAGCCCACCGATCGGCTCACGTTATTGACAGCGGTCTTCTCGGGCAATCCGGCGGGCGCGAATTGCACCGACGTTCCGCAAGCCTGCGATCGCTACGGCGCGACCTTCAGCTTCAGCGGCGGCGCGTTGTGGATGAGCGAGGCGCAATACGCGATCATTCAGGACAAGCGGGGCGCGGGACTGCCGGGCGTTTACAAGCTGGGATTCTGGTACGCGACTGCCGATTTTGCCGATGAGCACGACGGCCTCGATGCCGCGGGCGACGAGGTCTCGCAGGCGGCTCCGACGGTCGTGAGCCCCCTCAATCATCGCGGCGACTGGGGTATCTACGGCGTCGCCGATCAGACGGTGTGGCAGTCGGACAAACAGAGCCTCAGTCTGTTCCTGCGCGGCGCGGCCGCTCCGGCCGACCGGAATCTTGTTTCATACTACGTCGACGGTGGCGCCGGCCTGAAGGGAATCTTGCCCGGACGTGCGGATGACACCCTCACGTTCGGTATTGCCTACACGAAGATCAGCTCCGATCCAGCGGCGCTCGACCAGGACACGCTTGCATTGAATGGGCCGCCCTATCCGATTCGCAATTATGAGCTGGCGTTCGAAGCGAGCTATGCGGCGCAGATCGCGCCATGGTGGATGCTGCAGCCCGACCTGCAATATATCGTCCATCCCGGCGGCAATGTGCCGAATCCCAATAGCCCTGCGGTTCCAATCGCCAACGCGCTTATCGCGGGGCTGCGCAGCACGATAAAATTCTGAGGGTCTCAAGTATCTGGGCGGGAGATCGCAGCAGCCGCGGCGCGATCACGGCCCGGTTTCGCCCGTCGCGACGCGGCTTTATTCGCAGTGTTGGAATGGCGGCGCGGCTTTATTTGATGCCGCGGCGCTGCAGCATGTCCGGCAAAAGGCGTAACCGGTTCCGCGAAAAGGACACGCTGAAATAACAGCGGGGATGTGCTCCGAATTCTAGGGCTTGGCGATGTGCCAGGCGCCGTTGAGGAAGCCATCGCCGGTAATGTCGCCCGGCTTCTTGTCGTTTTTCCAGTTGTAGAGCGGCCGGCCTTTGTAGGCCCACTGTTTGCTGCCGTCGGCGCGGGTGATGACGCTGTAATCGCCCATCGGCTTGGCGTCGGCAGCGGCCATCAAGGGCGGCCAATTGCCGGCGCACGGCCCGTTGCAGGCCGACTTGCCGCCGGAATCCTTGTCGAAGACGTAGAGCGTCATGCCTTTGTCGTTGGCGAGCACCTTGCCCTTGGCGCTGTCGCCGACTTTGGTCGGCGCCATTTGCGCAAATGCCACGGTGGCGAGTGTCGTTGCTGCAGCGATCACCATGATGAATGACGTACGCATGTTCCTTCCTCCTTGATCGGGACGGGGCGGGGTCTGGGCAACGCTCGGATAACCCCGCCACGACCGATCTATTCCGCGGGCGATCTGTCGCCACCGCCGCGGGTTCCGTGCTATGGTGATGTCGATGAGACGACTGCGACGATTTGTTCGGGCCCAGTCGGGAGGCGGCCTGTTGGCCATCTACCTGGCTTATTCGCTCACCATCCAGGCGGTGATGGCGAGCGTCGGCTTCGGCATGTCGGCGGGCGCGGCGCCGGACTTGGCCGGCTTTGCCTTGTGCAGCGTTGCGTCGCATCACGCCGCGCCGGCGCGTGACGACCGGCAGACGCCTGCGCCGCAATGTCCGTTCTGTTTCGTCGCCGCGCAAAGCGCCGGTCATTTCACCACCGCGGGCGAAGCTCCGGCGTTCCCGGCCTATGCCGGCTTGTTGATCGCCGCGATTTCGCATCCGCTTGGCGAAGGAACATTCGTCCCGCAGTTTCGCCGCAAGGCGGGCGAGCCCCGCGCCCCTCCCGCCGTCTCCGTCTGACGCTGAAAACCCGCTCCGCCCCGGCGGAGCATTTACTCATGCGCTTACGGAGAACACCATGCGCACCTTTTCCAAGCTCGCCTTACTGGCATTGTTGGCCGCCTTCGCCGGTCCCGCCCTCGCTCAGGGAGCGAGCAGCACCTCGATCACCGTCGAACAGCCTTGGTCGCGGGCGACGCCCAACGGCGCCAAGACCGGCGCGGTCTATTTGACGATCGACAACAAATCCGGCACCGCCGACCAGTTGACCGGCGCATCCTCGGACGTCGCCGACAAAGTGCAAATTCATCAAATGAAGGTCGAGAACGGCGTTATGAAGATGCGGGAGATCCCCGGCGGCCTGTCGGTTCCGGCCAACGGCTCGGTGACGCTCAAACCGGGCGGCTACCATGTAATGTTGATTGGACTGAAGAAGCCGCTCGCGGTCGGGGAAAAATTCCCGCTGACGCTCAAATTCGCGAAGGCCGGGACGATCTCGGTCACGGTCCCGGTCCAGGCCATGGGCGCCACGCAGGACACAGGCGGCAATATGGGCGGCATGGGCAAAAGCAACGCGGGCGGGGGCATGGGTAAGATGGAGATGAAGTGATGCGAGCACGCCAATGGATGCTGCCGACCTTCGCCGGGCTTCTCGGCTTCGCCGCGGCGGCGCTGTGTATCGTCTATGCCATGTCGTTCCGCGGCGGCATTCATGGCGTGACGGGTGTGGCGTCGATCGGCGGGCCGTTCACGCTCGTCGACGACACCGGCGCCAAAGTCACCGAGAAGACTTTGGCCGGCAAGCCCTATGCCATGTATTTCGGCTACACCTTCTGCCCGGACGTGTGTCCGACCACGCTGTTCGATTTGTCGCGCTGGATCAAAAAACTTGGGCCTGACGCCGACAAGCTCAATTACGTGTTCGTCACCGTCGATCCGGAGCGCGACACGGTGAAGGGGATGCATGCTTATCTGTCGTCGTTCGACAAGCACATCCGCGGCTATACCGGCACGCCGGCCGAGATCGCGCAGATCGCCAAGGCGTATCGCGTCTACTACAAGAAAATCCCGTCGCCCGATGGCGGCTACACCATGGACCATTCCGCCATCATCTATCTGATGGGGCCGGACGACAGGTTCGTCACCGTCATCCCCTATCAGGAGAAGGACGACGAGGCGATCGCCAAGCTCAAGAACTTGGCGGCGATGACGCCGACGTCGTGACGCCATGAGGGTCGACGCCGGGGAGCGCCCATGCGCTATTTGGCGTCGACCACAATCGGAGCCTCGAGATCGAGCCGGCTGCCGGAGGCAAGGACGGCGCGAACCGTCACCGTCCAGTCCCCCGGTTCGGTGAGCGCGACGCCGTCGACGACCCACGCGCCGTCGGAATTCAGCAAAGCGGCGCGTGTCGTCGGTTTGCTTCCGGGCGCGGGAGCGGTCAGCGTCACCGTCACCTCGCGGGCGGCGAATGGAGCAAAATCGTCGTCCCACAACTGGATGGTGGCGCGCGCGGTGCCGACGCGGCCCGGCTCGATCGTGACGTCGGCCATGCCGTCCTCGCCGTGGATGTGCTGGAAAGTGGCGTCGGCGGGAACGGCGCCGTAATGCGCGTGCAGACTGGCATGGCTTGCCGGCGGCAGCGTGCCGAGCACCGCGACGATGCCGATGATGGCGCTGCCGAGCGCCGCTTCGATCGCGGCATTGCGGCGCAGGCGGCGACGTGCGCGCTGCGCAACCGCCATGTCGGCATCCTGCACGAGGTTTGGCGTCAACCGTGACCAGTTCACCGCCGCGATGCCGACCATGACCAGTAACAAAACAACCTTGATCGACAACAGCCGGCCGTAATCGGTCGTGCTCAAGGCCTCGATGCTGCCGACCAGATACCAGGAATTGACAAGGCCGCTGAGCAGGAGCGCTGCCACGCTGGCAAGGCCGAGGTTGGAAAAGCGTCGCGTCGCGGTTCTCGCTACCGCGAGCGCCGCCGCATCCGTTCCGGTCATCGCCAAAAGCAGCACGAGCGGCGCCAAACCGCCGACCCAGGCGGCTGCGGCGATCAGATGCAGCACATCGGCGGCCGGGTGGAGAACGCCTTCGACCCCTTGGCCGCCGATGGCATGGCCGGTCCAGGCCAGGCCGCAGACATAGGCGGCGGCCAAAATGGCGGTTGCCGCCTGCAGCGGCCGCGATGCCCCTTTGATGGACAGGACGTGACCGAACAGGCCGCCGAGCACGCAGGCGAGCGCGATGCGCAATAGCCAATCATTGCCGAAGTCGGTCTGCGTCAGCACTGTCCGCAGCACGCCTTCCCGGTAGAGCGCGCCGAGCGGCTGACCGCTCATCGATTCGGCAACGATGATGAGCCATGGCACCGAGGAGACGAGAGCGACCACGAGGCTGATCCATGCCATCAGGGCAAGCCGCGCCCGCAGCGCCACCGCGATCCGCGGATCGGCTGCGGTCCGGCGCAACGCCGGCTCGGCGATGAAGACAACGAAGAACACCACGCCCGCCACCGAAAGCGTGGCGGCGAAATGCAGCCCGCGGACGTAGAACAGCGGATCGCTCAAGGGAACGCCGGGCGGCTATTGACCGACGTTGAACGTGAAACTGCCCTGCGTCTTGTGGGTGTCGACCGACAGCGCATGCCAATGGACGTGATAGGTCCCGGGGCCCGCAGCCTTCAGTCCGACGCGCATGGTGTTGCCGCTGATCTGCGCCTTGCCGGCATCGACGCGGGCGCCGTTCGGCCCGATCACTTGCACGGTGCTGAACGAGGGTTCCAGATTCTGCGTGAACGACAGCGTCACTTCGTGCGGCGCGGCAGCTACGGTCGAGCCGACCAGGGGGCTGGCATGATCGAGAAAGGCGTGTGCTCCGGCGGCCGTCGTCGCCAATGCCAGAACGAGCGCCGATGCCGTTGCGATCCATGTTCGCACGAGAATGATCCTTCGCATGAGATTGCTCCTTAGAAACTGGGTTGACGGGGGGCGGCACCGGTGCCGCCGACCAGCGGTTGGCCGAAGCTGCTCGGGAACATGTCGTCGAGGTAGAAATGCAACTGGCCGAGCACGCCGACGCCGGTGCCGCTGGCGCGGTTGACCGGAATTTGCGCTTCGAGCCCGACTTGGTAATAGGTGCTCACGTAAATTACGCCGGGATTGACCGTGCCGGTCGTGATCGGACTGTTGCCGTAGTTGTTGGCGACCGGGGTCGAGAATTGCGCTTCGACGATCGGGATCAGGTGATTGATGAAATCGGGAAGTTGATAATCCTTAATCTCCGATTTCAGATACGGCATGCTGTATTGAATCGATCCGCCATAGACCAGCAGCTGAGGAATATAGGCACCTTGCGCCACGTCATAGGACGAGGTCGGAAACTGATAGCCGATCTGTCCGGTGACGGCGAAGGCGCGCAAGGCTCCGGCGTTGTCGGGCAGGTCGCCGAGCCCTTTGCCGAAATAGAAAGTCGGCGTGATCTGGCTGTAGGGCGTGCCGATGCCGGAATTGCTGGCCCCGGTGCCGCCCCAGTCGAAAATCAAGCCGAGCAGCATCGCCAACTCGTGCTGATCGTTTTTCATCAGCTGATATTGCAGCGTGGTTTCGAGGTTGGAAAAACCGGCGAGTGTCGGGTTGCCGGGCTGGCGGATTTGCGTCCAGGTATCGCCGATGGAGATGCCAAGGTCCTCGGTGATACGCTTGGATAGTTCTCCGGAAACGTCCCATTCGGTCGCCGGCGGCACATCGCCGGTCTTCGACCACGATACTGTCGGCAGCGACAGCTCGTCGGCCACGCACGGGTCGTCGGTGGCGAGCGTTGCAGGAAAGAAGCGGGCGCCGACGAAGCAATGCGCCAGCGCGGATGAGCAGGGCAGGCAGAGAAAGAGCAGGGCGAACGCGCAAGCGCGCGGGCACCACGATAGGCGAGGCATGAGAGTCTCCATTACGGCGTGGATTGACAAGGGCCGCCGGCACGGCGGCGATGCGTCACACGGCGTACGGAGGCGCTCTTGAACGGTGGGATTTTGCCGTCCGCGCGCCGGACAGCGC
The DNA here is from genome assembly GCA_963791925.1 of uncultured Alphaproteobacteria bacterium. Lineage (GTDB taxonomy): Bacteria > Pseudomonadota > Alphaproteobacteria > Rhizobiales > Xanthobacteraceae > BOG-931. Next base: position 1,063,282 of record CAWBUA010000002.1, read on the forward strand.
AATGACCGCGAGCGGGACGAGACGATAAGCGACCGCGACCAGCGCCGGCGCCGCCACCGCCGGGGGCGGCGGCAGGGCGGCCATCGGCATCAGGCAGCCGACGCAGCAGCAATCGATGCAGGTGTTGCCGTTGCTACGATCGCTGAGCGGACCGGACTGGCCGTCGGGAGAGTGGTGGCAGATGGCGCCGAACGGGTCGAACGTGCCCTCGGCGGCGGCGCTGGCGGAGCCGAAGCTGGCGACGAAGCTGGAGATGACAACCGCATAGGCGGCTGCGAGCGCCAAGATGCGTCGGCGCAATGTCGATCGACGTAGATGCTTGCGCACCGCCCGAGCCTCGTCCGGAAAGGTACCGAGTTCTATAACACTTTATTCGCGATTAAATTCCCTAGCCAGCGGGAACGTGTTACCGCGGCGTCTGCAGACCAGGAAGCGCGCAATGCCATGGGCCGTTACCGACGCGAAGCGTCCATCGACGCCGACGGCGATCTTTCGCGGCGCGCTCGGCCGGTGCCCGTGTTGCGGGCAAGGGCGGCTGCTACACCACTACCTCAAGATGGTCGATCGCTGCTCGGTATGCGGCGAACCTTACGGGCATTATCGCACCGATGACGCTGCGCCTTGGCTGACGATCCTTGTCGTCGGTCACCTTACGGTGCCGATTATTCTGATCTGCGAGATTGACTTCCATCCGCCGATCGCGCTCGCGCTCGCGATCTATTTGCCGCTAATCGTCGGGCTGACGTTATTTCTGTTGCCGCGGTGCAAGGGAATTGTGGCGGCGATATTGTGGGCGATGAAGGCGGAAGGCTCCGAGAAGATTTGAGAACGTTGGAAAGTTACCGCGGCGCGAGGCCATGCCGTGCCAGCACCTCGCGCACCGCCTCGACCAGCTTGTCTTCCGGAACGGCGCGTTGGGCCTCCGCCTGTTTTTGCAAATGCTCCTCGCGGCCTTTTTCCAGCTTGGCAAGCTCGGCGCCGACGATCAGATCCTTGATTGTGACCTCGCCTTTGGCCTTTTCGTCGGAGCCCTGGATGACGACGCAAGGCGAATTGCGCCGGTCGGCATATTTCATCTGCGGGCCGAACTTGCCGGAGCCGAGATAAAGCTCGGCGCGGATGCCGGCATCGCGCAGCGCCGCCACCATGGCCTGATAGTCGGCGACGCGGTCGCGGTCGAACACGGTGACGACGACCGGGCCTGTTTCGGTCTTCAGATCGACCTTGCCGAGATATTCCAGCGCGGCGAGCAGCCGCGACACGCCGATGGAAAATCCGGTGGCCGGCACCGGCTCGCTGCGAAAGCGCGAGACCAGCCCGTCGTAGCGGCCGCCGCCGCCGACCGAGCCGAACCGCGGCGAGCCGTCGGCGCCGTCGGTCGCAAAGGTCAGGTCCACTTCGAACACCGGGCCGGTATAGTATTCCAGCCCACGCACGACACTCGATTCAAAGGCGATGCGATCGGGCCCATAGCCGCCGGCGCGGACCAGCGCGCCGATCTGCTTCAGCTCCTGAATGCCGGCCTTGCCGGTTGAGCTCAGTCCAATCGAACGATCCCAATCCTCCAACACGCTTTCCAGATCGCCGCTCCGCTCGTCCAATTGAAATTCAATGTAATTGAGCACGGTCTCGGTCTGCTTTGCATTGAGGCCGGCGCCCCTGGTGAAATCGCCGCTGTCGTCCCTGCGGCCTTCGCCAAGGAGCGCCGCGACGCCGTCGCGTCCCAGCCGATCGTATTTGTCGACTGCGCGCAGCACGGTGAGGCGCTTGCCGGCGTTGGCCTCGCCGCTGAGCCCGATCGATTCAAGCACGCCGTCGAGCACTTTGCGGTTGTTCACTTTGACGACGTAGCTGTTGCGCGGAATGCCGAGCGCCTCCATCGTATCGGCGGCCATCATCAACAGTTCCGCGTCCGCGGCGGGCGACGAGGAGCCGACGGTGTCGGCGTCGAACTGCGTGAACTGGCGGAAGCGGCCGGGGCCCGGCTTTTCGTTGCGGAACACGGTGCCGACGCGGTAGCTGCGATACGGCTTCGGCAGCGTGTCGAAATTTTCCGCGACATAGCGGGCGAGCGGCGCGGTGAGATCGTAGCGCAGCGACAGCCATTGCTCGTCGTCGTCGAGAAACGAGAACACGCCTTCGTTCGGCCGGTCCTGGTCCGGCAGGAACTTGCCAAGCGCATCGGTATATTCGATCGCCGGCGTCTCCACCGCTTCGAAGCCATAGAGCTCGTAGACGGTGCGGATCTTGTCGACCATCTGCCGCGTCGCGGCGATCTCGCCGGGCGTGTGATCGGCAAGCCCGCGCGGCAACCGCGCCTTGAGTTTGTTGGATTTCTCGGATTTGTCGGCCATTTGCGATCCTGCGTCGCGACGGCGCGGTGGTAGCAGCCGCGCCCGCAGGCGGCAAGGCGGAGCGCAGCGGGAGATACTCGCGCGTTACGTGCCCGCGGTACGCATGGCGCGAGGCCGCGTGGGCGAGGCTGGAACAATGTCGTGTTTTGTTGGTTGCATGCAAACCGCGCGCGGGTGGCGGCGTTGCCGGATGTCTAGGGGGCGATCAGCCGCTCGCGCAGCGCCGCAACCACCGCCTGCGTCCGGTTGCCCGCATTGAGTTTGCGGCAGGCCGCGCTCACATGCTCATCGACGGTGCGTTTGGCGATACCGAGAATCATGCCGATCTCCCACGCCGACTTGCCTTGCGCGACCCAGGCCAGCACGTCGCGCTCGCGCGTCGTCAGCGGCGCATAGGCGTTGGACGCCGGAACACGCAGCCGGTTGATCCGGTCGAAGGCGCAGAGCGCCAAGAGGTGCAGCAGCGGCAGATCAGGCCCGACCGCATTCGCCGGCACCCCGGCCATCCAGACGAAGCCCACGGCGCGTTGCGCATCGGCGATCGGAAACACCAGTCCTTCCGACAATCCAAAGTCCGTCACGCATCCCACAAATGCAGCCGCGCGCGGCTCGCGCTCGGCGTCATAGGGCGCATCCTTCCAGATGAACGGACGATCCGTTTGCCGGCAGAAGCGAGAAACCGGATTAACCTCCACATACCGTTCCTTGACGTAGACGCTGCGCAATCCCCGGGGCAGGCGGTTCGCCAAGGTCACGGCCTCGCTGCCGCGCTGCGGATCGGAAAGGGCGTTGAAACAGAAGTATTGGAAGCCGTAGCGCGCGGCAGCCTGCGCCACGGCATCGATCACGCCGTCGATCGTGGTCCGACGGTTGAGGCTTTCCAGGCCGTCGAAGGCTTCGCGCACCGCATTACCGCCGAGTCCGATCATAGGAAGAGCCTATGGGATACGATCTTTCCCTGATGGTAACGTGTAGGTGCACCGCGATGTGTCCCCTTTTGAACACCCGGCTGGGTTCTCCCGCAGTGCAGCATGTCGGGTTGGCAAAGCAGAGCCGATCAATTCTCCGCCTATGGACCCGCCTGCGGAGCGGAGGGTGTTGTGATAGGGACCACAAACGCGGAGGCGCGGCCTGTCGCCGGGAGATGCAGATGCCGAGCGTTACCAAGCCTGGTCCGAACGATCTCGAATCCTATTGGCTGCCGTTCACCCCGAACCGCGCCTTCAAGCAAGCACCGCGGCTCTTCGCGCGCGCGAAAGACATGCATTATTTCACGGCGGAAGGCCGCGCCGTGCTCGACGGCACCGCCGGGCTTTGGTGCAGCAATGCCGGGCATTGTCGCGATCCCATTGTCGCGGCGATCCAGCGCCAGGCCGAGGAACTCGATTATTCGCCGGCATTTCAGTTCGCCCATCCGCAAGCCTTCGAACTGGCGAGCCGGATCGCGGCGCTGGCACCCGGCGATCTTAATCGGGTGTTTTTTTGCAATTCCGGCTCCGAGGCGGTCGATACCGCGCTCAAGATTGCGCTCGCCTATCATAATGTGCGCGGGGAAGGCGCGCGCACCCGGCTCATCGGCCGCGAGCGCGGCTATCACGGCACCGGCTTCGGCGGCATCTCGGTCGGCGGCATTGCCGCCAACCGCAGAATGTTCGGGCCGCTGTTGACGGGCGTCGATCATCTGCCGTCGACCTATAGCCGCGAGCACCAGGCCTTCACCAAAGGCGAGCCGGCATGGGGGGCGCATCTCGCCGACGAGCTCGAACGCATCGTCGCGCTGCACGATGCCTCCACCATCGCCGCCGTCATCGTCGAGCCGATGGCCGGCTCGACCGGCGTGCTGCCGCCGCCCAAAGGCTACCTGCAAAAGCTGCGGGCGATCTGCGACCGCCACAACATCCTCCTGATTTTCGACGAGGTGATCACCGGCTTCGGCCGGCTCGGCCATGCATTCGCCGCCGAGCGCTATGGCGTGACGCCGGACATGATCGTGTTCGCCAAGGGCGTCACCTCGGGCGCGGTGCCGATGGCCGGCGTGATCGCGCGCGACCGGATTTACACGGCCTTCATGCGCGGGCCCGAGCACGTGATCGAGCTGTTTCACGGCTACACCTATTCGGCACATCCGCTCGCCTGCGCCGCGGGCCTTGCCGCGCTCGATCTCTATCGCGACGAAAAATTGTTCGAGCGCGCCCAGGCGCTGGAAGGCACCTGGGCCGACGCGGCGATGGCGCTGCAGGGCCTGCCGGGCGTGGTCGATATCCGCACCGTAGGCCTGACGGCGGGTATCGATCTCGCCTCGCGGGCGGGCAGCCCGGGCTTGCGCGCCTACGAAGCGATGCAGCGCGCCTTCGCCGAACAAGACCTCTTGATCCGCATCACCGGCGACACCATCGCGCTGTCGCCGCCGCTGATCGTGAGCGAGACGCAGATCGATGAGATTTTCGGCAAAGTAAGGCGCGTGATTAACGCAGTTGATTGATGTGCATCATGCAATGAAAATTTTATTTGCTGGCGGCTTGGATCCTGTAACGCATTATTTGCCGGCGATTGACGAAGATGTTTGCGGCAAGGTCGCGAATGTCGTCGACCGCAACGCGGTTCCTCAGCTGTGCCGATTGGTCAGTCGCTCATCGCCGAGTTGGACGACGCAATAAAAAGCGGCTCCAAGGATAAGCGCGTCGCTACGTTGCGGCGCATTACCGATCTGTTTGTTGCCGAAGCCGATCGCCTCAACGATAACCAGATCGAGGTGTTCGATGACGTTCTCGGACGGCTGATCGAGCGCATCGAGGCGAGAGTGCTGGCGGAGCTGAGCCGGCGGCTGGCGCCCATCAATAATGCGCCGCTCGATGTCGTGCGGCGGCTCGCCGGCCACGACGATATCGCGGTTGCTGAACCTGTCCTTTCACAGTCGACCCGATTGAACGACCATGATCTGATCGAAATCGCCCATACCAAGACGCAGGCGCATTTGCTGGCCATTTCGACACGTCCCCGCATCGCCGCGCCGGTGACGGATGCCCTGCTGCGGCGCGGCGACGATCGCGTTTTGCACAAGCTTGCGGAGAATCCGGAAGCCAGCTTTTCCGAGGACGGCTTTGCGGTGCTCGTCAAGCACGCGGAAAAAGACGAAGGATTGGCAGAAAAGGTCGGACTTCGCTTCGATATTCCGTTGCATCTCTTCAAGGAATTGCTGCTGCGCGCCACCGAAGCGGTACGGACGCATCTGCTCGCCGCGTCGGGACCCGACAGCCGCGGCCATATTCAAAGCATTCTCGCGGCCATATCGGAAGACGCCAATCGCGAGGCCCGCAAACTGCATGATCGCGACTACTTGGCGGCGCGCGACCGCGTGCTGGCGATGCAAGCCGGCGGCAGGCTCAACGACGCCGCGTTTTTCCGATTTGCGAAATCCGGCTGCTATGCGGAGATAGTGGCGGCGCTGTCGGTGCTGAGCGGGGCGCCTTTGCCATTGATGGAAAAACTCCTGCAGAGCGAGCATGTCGAGGCGTTTCTCGTGCCTTGTAAGGCCTCCGAATTGGATTGGCCGACCGCTCGCCTCATCCTGACCTGCCGGACCGTCGGCCACAAAACGAGCGCCAAGGACCTCGATCAGGCGCAAAACGATTATCTCAAGCTGTCGACGAATATTGCCCAGCGCATTCTTCGCTTTTGGCAGGTCCGCGAGACGGCGGCGCACGACGCCAAGTCGGCGGCTTGACGCCGGGCTCGCGCTGCTTCGGTTCCAAGACCGCTTAGCAAACCAGCCGCCACTGCAGGCAAACCGGGGGATGCGTCGGGGTTCCGCGGCCGAATTTGACGCAGACTTTGCGGCAGCGGATGCCGGTGGGGCGGGCCGGCACCGCGCGCATATATTCGGCCGTCGCAAACCGCGAGGGCACCGGATCGTGCGACGCCGGAGCCGCGGCGTTCGCAAGCACCGCCGGCGCACAGATTCCCACAGCAATCGCGAATACCGCCAAATTTCGTGTCATATCGAAACCTCCCGTCAAGCCGGCAATGGCCGGCAAGCCGCTATTGCGCCTGCGGCTTTACGATCGCCCAGCCGACATGGACCGCGCCATAGCCGCGGCGCATCGGCAGGTCGAATGGGGCGCCGATTTCGGCGCCGGGTGCGATCGCGGCCAACGGCGCCGGCATTACCTTCGGATCGCTTTGCGTCCACACGACGACGGCGCCCTTTTTGCGCAAATCGCCAAGATCGATCCACGGCGCGCGCTTGGGCTCGCCGTCAATCAGCACCTGCGGCTGGTCCGGCGAATAATGCGCAAGATTGCCGCCGTCCCACATCGAGCCGATCACATAACGCAGCGGCTTGCCGGTCACGGCGCGAAAGCGCTGGGTCAGCGTCGCGCCGAGCGCGCCGCCGGGATAAAACTCGGCGCGATAGCGGTGATCGATCAGCGGCAACACCGTGTAATTGACGACGAAAGCCAGGATCAGGACGGCGGCCACGGTGGCCCAGGCCGCGACGACGCGTCCGATGCGGTCGCGGTCGAGTACGGGACGGATCGTCATCACGATCCACAGCCCGACAAAAAGCCACAGCGGATAGCCCCACATGGCGACAGCGCCGCGGCCGCTTACGGCGGCAAGCGCGATCGTGGTGGCGACGGGACCGAAGGCCAACAGGGCCACGATGCGGCGGTCGAAGGCGTCGGCGGCGATCTCGCTGCGTGCCTTCTGCGGCGGGTAGAGCAGGGCGGCGGCGATAAACAGCGCGGGCAGCAGGAAAAACACCTGGCTGCCGGCAAACACCGCCGGATGCAAAACATGGTCGAACCAGCCGCGCACCGGCGCGGCGCGGTGCTCGGCATAGGCAAACGGCAGGAAATCGTTGTTAAACAGCCACACGAGGTGCGGCAGCACGATCAACAGCGCGATGGCGAGCGCAAGCCACGGCCCGGACGTGGCCAAGGCGCGCCGCGCCTGCCGGTCGAAAATCAAAAACAACACATAGGGCGCCGCCAATACGACGACGAAATATTTCGCCCACAATGCTCCGCCGAAAGCGACGCCGAGCAGCGCCCAATGACCAAGGCGGCCGCGCTTGAGCGCGGCATGAAAAGCGTAGCCGGCCAACGCCCAGAACGGCAGTTGGATGACGTCGTGATTGAATTTCACCGCCGTGTACTGAAAATAATGCGCACCGTCGATGATCAGCAGGGCGATCAGCGCGCCGGTGGCGCCAATGAGCGGCCGCGCCGTGGCAAAGACCAGCGCGAAGGCGATGACGACGGCGGCCTGCGCCAGCGCGTAATAGGCGGCATCGACGCCAAAAATGCGGTGCATGATTTCGACAAGCCACCACGGCAGCGGCGGCAGTTTGTCGGAACCGAGTTGCCATTCCCGGCCGTAGGTCAGGGCCTCGATGAGATCGAGCGGCAGATTGGCGTAAAGGAGGCTCGGCAGCGCGGTCCAGATCGTGAAATGCAGCGCCAAAAACCAGCCGAACGCAGCCTGCGGGCGGCGCTCGATAAAGCCGATCAATCCGGGCTTGGGCGCGGCGGCGGCCGCCGCAAGCGGTGCCGAAGCGGGAACGGATTGTGGCATCTCACCAAGCCTCATCGTTTGGCGTTATAAAACCGCCGCAAAGGCTTAGCTATGGCTCGCGGCGGACTTGCGGCGGTCCGAAGCTTGTGGACACTGCTGGGTTCGGGACGCGAATCGTTGCCGGAGGAGGTGCGCGGCATGGTGCGTATCAGCGCCATCTTCATTGCGGCCTGTATGGTGCTCATCGCCGGCTCGATCGGCGTCGTGGTCTATCTGCGCTTCGGCTTCACCGGGGCCGAGTCGGCGCTGGTGGCGCTCGGCGCGCTCACCGCGCTCGCCGTCTATAACGCCATCGCCGCGCGCAAGCAGGACCGGCTGGAAGCCAGCACCCAGATTGCCAACCTGGCGCGCGGCTCGGGCGAGCTCGCCCGGCAGTTGGCCGAATTTGGCCGCCGGCTCAGCGCCATGGAAACCAAGGTCGACACCGTGATCGACCGTGCGCTGGCGACGGCGCAGCCGCTCGCCGCCGAAATCGAGGAACTGTCCACTCTGGTCAAGCAATTGGCCAACTCGGTGGCGGCGCATGACGCAGCGCTCACGGCAGAGCGCCAGCCTGTCGTCGCCCCCGCAGCGCCTGTCGTGAACGGCACGGCGACCCTGACCATCCCGGAATCCACCGCTGCCGCATCGGCCGCTATCGCCGTACCGGCTGCGCCGGCTGTGGTCGCGGCCTCCCCGGCGCCGTCCGCCGCACCGGCTGAGCCGACGGAGCCCAAAATCGCGGCCTTTGCCGGCCTTGACCGCGACGGCATCATCGCCGCCGTCGCCGGCGCCATCGACGCCAGCAAGATCGAGCTCTTCCTGCAGCCCGTAGTGACGCTGCCGCAGCGCAAGGTGCGCTATTACGAGGCGTTATCGCGCCTGCGCGTCGACAATTGCGAACTGGTCGCGGCCGCCGATTTCCTGCCCTATGCCGAAGCCGGCGCGCTGATGCCGAGGCTCGACCATCTGTCGGGGTTGCGCTGCGTGCAGGTGGTGCGGCGGCTTCTGCTCAAGAACCGCGATATCGGCCTGTTCTGCAATCTGTCCGGCGCGACGCTCACCGATGCCGGATTTGCGAAATTTCTCGAATTCATGGAAGCCAATCGCGCCATCGCGCCCTCGCTGGTGTTCGAATTCACCCAGTCCGCGGTGCGCGCCATGGGGCCGATCGAGCACGAGAGCCTTGCTGCTTTGGCCGAGCGCGGTTTCCGGTTCTCGGTCGACAATCTCACCGATTTGCGCGTCGACGCGCGCGAACTCAACGAGCGCGGCTTCCGTTTCGTCAAGGCGCCGGCGGCGCTTCTGTTCAATCGGATCAGCGTGGTCTCGACCGACATCCACCCGGCGGATTTCTCCGACCTGCTCGGTCGCTTCGGCATCGATCTGATTTCCGAGCGTATCGAAAACGAGAGTACGGTCGTCGATCTGCTCGACTATGACGTGCGCTTCGGTCAGGGCTTTTTGTTTTCGCCGCCGCGTCCAGTGCGTGCCGAAGCGCTGCAGGGCGTCGCCGGTGAGCTCAAGGCAGCAGCCGCCGCGCCGCCGCAGGCCGGAAGCGTCGCCAGCGGGCCTGCCGGCAATCTCGCCCAGTTGGCGCGCGCCGGGATGCGGCGCAGCTGACGGCGGAATCGCCGGGGCCTTTCCGTCGGATCAATCGCCAATTTTTTGCGGCACCCGCAGGGTCACAGCCGTGCCCTCGCCGGATGCTGACCTGAGATCGATCGATCCCTTCAGGGCCGTGGTGACGATGTTGTGGACGATAGCCATGCCGAGCCCGGTGCCGCCTTTGCCGCGTCCGGTGGTGAAGAACGGATCGAAGACCTTCGACAGATGCTCGGCAGCGATGCCCCGTCCAAAATCACGAACGCTGACGACAAACGCGGGCTCCGACGGTGGCCGGCTTTCGGCGCCGATGTCGATCGCCACTTTACCGCCGCTGCCGTCCGGATAGGCGTAGCGTTCGATGTTGCTGAGGAGGTTGAGCAATACCTGCGTGAGACAGCCGCGATAACCCAGCCACCCGTTTTCGTTTGGCGCCAGATGGTTATGGATTTCGATAGCGAGCTTTGCCTGGCGAGCGTTGATCTTGAACAGGCCGACGACCTCATCGACCACCGCGACGATATCGAGCGCCTCTTTGGTGTCGCTGATCTGGCCAATGGACAGCTTCTTGAAATCGAGAACGAGCTTGTGCGCGCGTCGGACATTGGCCTCAATCAATGCGATCGCCTCGTGGACGTCGTCGAGCTGAGCGCGCGCCCCGGGGTCGTTGCCGAGTGCCGCCAACGGGTCAGCGGCGAGGCGGCATTTGACGATACTGACCGCGGTATTGACGGTGCCGAGTGGGGTGTTGATCTCATGAGCCACGCCGGCGACCATTTCGGCGAGCGACCTGTATCGCGCAAGTTCCATTTCGGTGCGTATGGCTTGCTGCTGCAGCATTTCCTTGAACACCCGCTCGCTAGTCATCCGCACGGCGGAACTCAGATTGGACAGAATCGCCGCGAGGATTTGCGGCGATTGTGCGAGCAGGCCGACGAAGGTTTGTCGGTCCAGAATGAAGAAGTCGCAAGGCGCCAACGTGGCGACGCTGGCCGAGCGCGGCCCGCAGTCGATCAAAGCCAACTCGCCGAAATATCCGCCGGCACCTACGGTGTGCAGGTCGACCTCGGTGCCATCGTCGGTGCGTTTGTAGATTCGGACGCTGCCGCCGAGGACAATGTGCAATCCGTCCGAGGCATCCCCGTCGCGGAACACGACCTGGCCTGCGGCCAGCGCCTTGCTGCGTCCGGCGGCGAGAATCGATCCTAGGTCGCCGGCCGCAAGACCGGCGAACAGCGGCACGGCGGCCAGTGATGATTGCGCGGCGGCCGGCGCGGCAGCGCCGCTGATCTGGCGATGCTTTGGATTTTCGGCAGCCGCCACGGCTTGGCTCAATGGCGCAGCGCCGACGCGTGCTTGTAGATCGACGCCAGAGCCTTGGTGAAGGTCAGCAAGACCATGGTATCGGCCGGGCTCGGGATACTCGGGAACTGACCGAGATGCCAGACGTCGCCGTGTTTGTCGGTCGCCGCCGCCTTCACCAGATGATGTTGCCCATCCTGGACGTAGGCGTCACCGTGCGAGCTCAACGGCCTCAGCCCGAGCCGGATCAACCGATTCCTCTCGGCGACCGCCTCGGCCTCGCTGTAATTGCCGCCCAACAATCGGTCGCCTTCGAACAGCCCGACCTTGATCTGATAGCCGTTGGTTCGATTGGCGCCTGGCGGACCGACCGCGATCTGGCCAAGCATTTGGCCGATCGCTTGCTGGATGCCTTCAATCGAATCCGAAGCAGCCATGGCGCCGCCGATCACCTGGAATTCGAGGATGGCCATGCTGGCGGAATCAAACTGCCGGATGCCGGCTTTGACCAGCGAATAAAGCTTGTCCTCAGTCATTTCCGCTTTGGCAAAATAGCCGTTGATGTCGTAGCGATCGATGACGTCGCGCTCGGGCGCAAGCCCCGGCTGGCCAGTGCGAATATAGATTTGAGTCAATCGATTGAGCATCGTCTCGCGGATGTGCTGACACAGTTCCAGTCCGGCGTGATCGGTCTCCATCACCACGTCGATGAAGGCGACGCTGACATAAGGCAGCGCCGAGGCGCCGAGCGGTCCGCCGAGCAGTTTTAGCGCCTCGGCCTTGCTCGAGGCGGTGAATAATTTGATCGGGACGCCGTCGATGACAAAGTTCTTCATCGCCAGCTTCGAAACCGCAAGCACGTCGGGATCGTCGTCAACAAGCAAAACCGGCCATTCTGTCTGGAACATCGCACACTCCTCGCGCTGCCAAAATCGCGGCGGCCGTCAAACTGCGGAAGGGGTATCACCCGCCGGGCCCGCCGTCGCTTCGATTCGCTTCAATCCAAAGCCCACTCCCCGGGCGCAGCGCCTTCCTGGTCGGTGGTATGTGGGACGCTGCAAGTGGGCGCAGTTGAGCCGCCGCCAGTTCGATATTAGTTCGTATGATCGGCCAGGGCTTGGACGAGGGAGAAGGACTCCTGGGACGGTAAGGAAATCGGGTTGGCTTTAGGCCCAGTCTTGCTAAGATGGCGCCGGTATCGGCGGCCATGGACTCCCATATGTCCGCGCTGTCTGTTTCCTCGGCTCCAATGCCGGTGTTTCAATTCTCAACCGATATTTTCGCGGGGCGCGAGAGGCTGTCGGCTTGGCGCGAAGTATTCGGCCGCACGGTTTGCAGCCTCGACATCGAGCCGCTAGAGCCTGCTTCCTTCGCCTCCGATGCGACGGTGTGCCAGCTGCCTGGACTGGGCGTGCTGTTCGCTTCCAGCGGCGCCATGGTGCTCAGTCATACACGGCAATTGATCGTCGACGGCGATTTGTCGTTCATGGCCGCGCCGAGCTGCCGCTATTTGGCGTCGCAGCTCGGCAGGACCGTCGAGCTTGAGGCCGGCGCCGGCGTGCTGATGACCAACGCCGAGGTCGGCAGCATGAGGCTCGCTGCTGCTTCGCGCTTCGTCACGTTCCGCGTGCCGCGGGCCGCGATCTTGCCTTTGGTGCCGGATCTCGAAGCCGCGGTGGCGCGGCGCATTCCGGCCGACAATCCGGCGCTCAAGCTTCTGGTCGGGTACCTCGAAAGTTCGCGCGAGACGCAGGCGCTGACCACTCCGGGGCTGCAACACATCGCAGTGACCCACGTCTATGATCTTCTCGCGGTAGCACTCGGCGCCACCCGCGACGCAGCCGAAATCGGCTATGGCCGCGGCGTGCGGGCGGCGCGTTTGCATGCGGCCAGGACGTTCGTCCGGCATCAAATCGGGCGTCACAGTTTGTCGGCCCGCAGCGTCGCGGCGCATCTCGGCGTCACCCCGCGCTACGTGCACATGCTGTTCGAAACCGAGGACACCTCGTTGACGAAGTTCATCATCGATCAGCGTCTCGCGCGCGCCCATCGCATGCTGCTCGATCCGCAGCGGCGGCAGCGCACGATCAGCGCCATCGCTTTCGAAGCCGGCTTCAGCGACCTGTCGCATTTCAACCGCGCATTCCGCCGGCATTTCGGCAAGACCCCGTCGCAGGCGCGGCGCGCCGACGGGTAGCGCAGCCGGACCACGATCGGCTATGGCTGTGCCCCAGGTTGGCCCGCCGTATCTCGCATGAGCATTGCCGAGTCCCCCATGATCGACCGCTTTGAGCCGTTGGCGCGGCATTACGACGTGCTGCTCTGCGACGTCTGGGGCGTCATCCATAATGGCCTGGCCGCCTTCCCGGCTGCCTGCGATGCGCTGACGCGTTTCCGCAAGCGCGGCGGCACCGCCATCCTGATCACCAATGCGCCGCGTTCCGGTGCGGCGGTGGCGCGCATTCTCGACCGGCTCGGCGTGCCGCGCGAGGCCTATGACGCGATCACCAGTTCGGGCGACGTCACCCGCGGTATCGTCGCATCCCGGCTGCCGCAGACGGTGTTCCATCTCGGCCCGCAGCGCGACCTTTCGATATTCGAAGGCCTCGACGTGACGTTCGCGCCGCTGGAGAGCGCCGATTACGTGGTCTGCTCCGGGCTATTCGACGACACCACCGAAACGCCGGACAGCTATCGCGACATGCTCGCGGCGATGCGCGCACGATCGCTGTTCATGGTCTGCGCCAATCCCGATATTGTCGTCGAGCGCGGCGACGCACTGGTCTATTGCGCCGGCGCCTTGGCCGACGCCTATGCGGCGCTCGGCGGCGACGTGCTCTATTGCGGCAAGCCGCATGCGCCGATCTACGACACGGCGCTGGCCAAGGCCGCGGCATTGCGCGGCGGCGCCGCACTGGCGCGGCGGCGTGTGCTCGCCATCGGCGATTCGGTGCGCACCGATCTCAAAGGCGCCGCGGCTTTCGGGATCGATTACATGTTCGTGACCTCGGGCATCCATGCCGAGGAATACGGCTCGCGCGACGCGCCGGATCTCGCGGCGCTCAATGCCATTTTCAAAACCGCCGGCGTGGCGCCGAAGGCGGTGATGCGGGGTTTGGACTGGTAGGGCTCGCCGGCGGCTTGATCCGTCACGCCGGGCTGCGCTGCAGGCGGGAGCCGACGAAGGTCGCAGCGTTGGTCTGCTCGACCGCCGAAGTGAATTCGGTCTTCTCGGCGAACACCGCTTCGATCTTGGCCTTAAGCGTCTGCGCGTTGAACGGCTTGACGATGTAATTGTTCACGCCGGCCTTCTTCGCCGCGATGACGTTCTCGGTCTTGGACTCCGCCGTCACCATGATGAACGGCGTCGTCTCGATCTGCGGATTGGCGCGCACGCGCCGCAACAGGTCGTAGCCGGTCATCGGTTCCATGTTCCAGTCCGAGATGACGAGGCCGTAGCGCCTGACGGTCATCTTCTCGAGCGCGGTGCTGCCGTCGGAGGCGTCGTCGATGTCCTCGAAGCCAAGCTGACGCAGAAGATTGCGGATGATGCGCACCATCGTGCTGTAGTCGTCGACCACGAGCACCGGCATTTTCGGATCGAGCGCCATGGCTCCGCTCCCAAGCCTACGACCGGCGACCGACCGTGTCTGTGCAGATCAGGCGTCGGGTGCACTGCGTCCCGATCATCCCCACTCGGCAGGCCAAATTACATCGCGTGTTTGAACGCGGGGTTAACCGCTTCGGCCGACACCGGCCGCCGCAGATGGCCGCAGCGGTCCCTTGACTTTGCCGCCCAGGCGACGGCACCACTTTGCCATCGTCCCGTAAACCGGCTCTTAACCATTACAGCTCCGATGCCGACGAAGAATTTCCGCGTCGTGCGCGATTCCGCGTCCGCCACAGCACGAGCCGAGGCGCTTGCCGGCGCCGTCGTCGCCATCGGCAATTTCGACGGCGTGCATCGGGGCCACAAGGCGGTGATCGCGGTGGCCCAGGAGCGGGCCAGAGCACTCGGCCGGCCCGCGGCGGCGCTGACCTTCGAGCCGCATCCGCGGACTTTCTTTCACCCGGACGAGCCGCTGTTCCGCCTGACCGATGCGCCGACCAAATTGCGTCTTCTCGCCGCCGCCGGGCTCGACGGCGCCATCGTGCTGACCTTCGACGAGGCGCTGGCAAACCTGTCCGCGCAGGACTTCGTCAGGCGCGTCCTGGTCGAGCGCTACGCCGTAGGGGGCGCGGCAATCGGCTTTAATTTCCATTTCGGCGCGAGCCGCATGGGCTCGCCTGCCTTTCTTGCCGCGGAAGGCAAAAAGTACGGCTTTGCCGTCGATGTCGTTCCGCCGTTGCAGGATCATGGCCGGCCGGTCTCCTCGCAGCCGATCCGGGAGGCGCTCGTCGCCGGACGCCTCGATGCGGCCGCGGAATTACTGGGTTATCCCTGGTTTCTTTCCGGCCCGGTCATCCACGGCGACAAGCGCGGCCGCGAACTCGGCTTCCCGACCGCCAATATCATACCGGACCCGTCCTGCGGGCTGCGCCACGGCATTTATGCGGTGCGCGCCGCGGTCGGCGGTCGCCGCCACGACGGGGTGGCAAGCTTCGGACGGCGGCCAATGTACGACGCCGGCACGGTACTCCTGGAGACCTTCCTGTTCGACTTTTCCGGCGACCTTTACGGCGCAGCCATGGATGTCGCCTTCATCGGCTTCCTTCGCGACGAAGAGACATTCGCCTCGGCCAAGGAACTGATCCGGCAGATGCAGGAGGACACGCGCCTGGCGCGCGAGGTTTTGGCCCGTGCCGCAACCGCGTTCCCACCGATTTAGGACTGTTGCCGGTCGCGGTCGCGGTCGCGATAGTCGCGGGCCCATTGCGCCGCCACGATGCCGAGCAGCGCCAGCGGCAGCAGGCGCTGCCAGCCGATGCTGCGTCCGGCTTCGACGGCGACGCCGAGGACCTTGGGATCGAGCAGCCAGGACGGCGAACGCGCCTTTGCGGCGCGGGCGAGGATGGCGCGCTCGCGCACGCGCCGGCGCACAAGCGCGCTGATCAACGCGGCAAGGAGCGCGATGACGACGAATATGCCGGCCATGATCAGGCCGGCGAAGATGCTGCCGAATTGAACGGCGAACCAGGCGTAGGCGCTGACGCAGAGAAAGGCGAAGCCGGTGAGTGCCGCCAGCGCCGCAATGCCGAGCCAGACCAGGACTGCGGGGCTGGTGCCGCTCCTCGCCTGGACCGCGAGCGTGATCTCACGCGTCAGGGTTTTGAACATTGGACCATCCGCGGCGCGCGATCAGCGGCGCCACGTCGCTCCAAACAGAAAGCCAAGCCCGGCGACGATCGCGAGCGTCGCATAGGGGCGGGTCTTGAGCGATTCGTCGATGGCTTCGACGAAATTGTCGGAGACATCGCGCATGGCGCCGACCGCTTCGCGGCTGTACTCTTGGGCGTCGGAAACCGCGTCATCGACGCTCGATCTGGCGCGCTGCCAGGCGGCATTGCCCTTGTTTGCGAGGATATCGCTGACCTGTTCCGCGAGCCGGGCGAAATCGTCGCGCAATGCCTGCAAATCCTTCTGGATGTCGGGCGACGCGTCGCTGGCGGCCTTGCCGACTTCACGCAAGCCTTCGCGCGCGTCGCTGGCGTTTTCGCGCACGTTCGAGGAAACCGTCGAGGCGCTGCTCATGCCGTCACTCCCTGAGTAAAACTGCCGGATTGCCCGGATAATGAACCGCCTTGGGGAAAAGTTCCATTGACAAAGATCAAAGGCGAAAAGGCTTGATTTCAGTCGGGAAGCTTGACCTCCTCGGCCGGCACCAGGTGGTTGAAAACGACCAGACCGACGATCGACAGCGGCACGGCCAGGAGCGCGCCGAACGGGCCCCACATCCAGGTCCAAAAGGCGAGTGCCAGAAAGACCAAGAGCGGATTGAGCGTGAGCCTGCGGCCGACAATGGTCGGAGTAACCAAATGCCCTTCGGTGGTCGTGACGGCGATGAGCCCGAGCGGCGCGATCAATGCATGGCTGAGCGAGGGAAAGCTGACTAGACCGACGCCGAACAGCGTGATCACCATGACCGCCGGCCCGAGATAAGGCACATAATTGAACAGCGCCGCCAGCAGCCCGAAGATCAGCGGGTTGGGCAGGCCGATTGCCCAGCAGCCGACCCCGACAATGGTGCCGACCGCGGCATTGATGATCGTGACGACGGTCAGATAGCCGGCGAGGTTGCGCTCGATGTCGTGCATGATTTTCAGAAACCGCAGTTTGGAGTCGCGGTTGCCGAACATTTTGACCATCTGGTTGCGCAGTTCGATCTGACCAACCAGGAAAAAATAGAGGGTCACAAAAAAGAGGAGCGCCTCGCCGGCGGCCGGGGTGACGAAGGCGACGACCGGCAGCACCACGCTCGGCGCACTGACGTTGACTTGCGTGTTACCGCTGCCGAACAGCGCTCCTTCGAGCTGATGCAGCGCGGCGATCGGCTGATCGAGCACAGAGAGCTTTTGCTGGATGGCGGAGCCGATTTGCGGGGCCTGGGCAATCCATTTGCTCACGGGGCCGGCCAGCGCCATGCCGAGGAGGCTCAGGGAGCCGAACCCGGCCAGCAGGATGAACAACCCGGTGATCCAGGGCGAGACGCCGAAGCGCTTGAGCGCCTTGATCAGCGGGGCCAGAGTGAGCGCGATCACTGCGGCGGCAAAGACCGGCAGCAGGATGGCGCGACCGAGATACAGGAAGGCGCCGAACAGCAGCAGGAAGATACCGATGGTCGCCGCCTGGCCCACCGATAGCCACATCCTCTGCACGCTGTCGACCGGCGTGGGATCGCTGATCACCAAGGCGTGGCGGACTTCGCGTTTGGCCCGGATATAGTCCACAAAACCCTCCGTCGCCCTGGCTCCGATAAAGGGTAACGCCGGTTCGGAACGCTCGTTCCCCGTGCCGGAAGGGAGCGGTCGAAGGAAGGCTTCCGGTCTAACCCGTCTTGAAGAGCCTGGGATCGAACGGCGCCCGGATGGTCTCAGTGATGCGGGCCTTAGCGCTGTCCGCGTGAGCAGGATTGAGAAGCCAGTTTGCCGCCGCCGGCACGATTGCCGAGGGCACCCGTAGCAGCGCGCTTCGGTTCTCGCGGAGCCAGCGATCACCCAGGTCACGCGTAATCGTCTGATCTTCTCGCCATCCTACCGGGAGCTGAACTTCCTCGATTGATTCAAAGCGAACAGTATCAGGTAACTCGACGGCGAGAAGCTGAAACGTATCCGGGACATCTTCCGGATCGACTTCCAAATGAACAAGAGTTTCAACGAGTGTGGAGGCCGGATGGTCCGATAGATAAACGACCCTCGCGCCACGTGAATGCCAGCGCCCAGAAATCCGTAATCCGCCTCGACCCGACAAATCGGCGTGATCGGAGCTGCGCCAGAATCGCATTTAGGCGCTCAGGCGTAGATGCCATGCTCAATGCGACCTAGCATCTCTTCAACCACGCGGGCGCCGTTTTCGCTCGCGAGAAAAGCAAGTGGTGTTTCACCACCAAGGCTGCGCTTAGGCTTGCGCAGCCAACGGTTTGCCTTGATGCGATTGCCAAACACCTGCTCGGCGAGCGTAGCGATGCGCTTGAGTCTAAGGGCCTTATCAGTTTCCTCGACCGTAAGTAATTCGTTCTCAGAACGCCGGCGGGCTAGGGTGCGCTTCGGAACAACGAGATCCGATAGCTCAGTTTCCGAATATCCTTGGATGGCTAGTTCATTTACGATGTCTGTGCTCGCGCGAACGGCAGGAGCAAGTCGTAACTCATCAGATGTCTTAGTCTCCAAGAATCGCTGAAGCGAGGCGGGACGGCTTACCCGAAAGTTCTTTTGAATGTCTTCGACAGTTTGATATGGGACTAGGTGTCCAGGCATCAAAAACTCAGAGGCGAAAATAGCCGCTTCCCGCTCTTCCTTCTGAGCGCGGTCCGAAATCCCTCGGGAACGGACAGCGTAATGGAGAATCAAACGGCCGATTTCATGGGCTATGGTGTATCGTGCGTATTGATCCCAATGAGCAAGGCTATCGAGTACACTCTTCTTAACAAATAATTTTTGACTGCTGACCCAAGCAGCTGACGTCGCTTTGGAATCCGGCACCACCTCTACTCGAATTCGATGACTTCCACCTGCCAGCTTCTCCAGAGCGGTGCGCATATCGAGGATTTCTTCGTTCTCAACGCCAAGCGATGCGCGTAGTTTATGAGCAACCGTCTTGATTTCCTCAATTCTAGCTGGTTCCGGCTGTGCCATAGTTTGTGCCATCTGCCATAATTTGTCTACAATATGGCAGTTGAACCCGGATTCGTCCAGTCCCGGCTGCTGCGAAGATACGCTTTCCGCTGGGGGAAGCCCTTGATAGAAGGCGCAGCATGACCGCCCCCAAAGCGCGCGATTACTCGGAAACGCTGTTTCTGCCCAAGACCGACTTCCCGATGCGCGCCGGCCTGCCGCAGAAGGAGCCGGAGATTCTGGCGCGCTGGGCGAAGCTCGACCTTTACGGGGCGCTGCGCGCCGCGGCCAAGGGCCGGCCGCGCTTCGTCCTGCACGACGGTCCGCCTTACGCCAACGGCAACATCCATATCGGCCACGCGCTCAACAAGATCCTCAAGGACGTGGTGACGCGCAGCCAGCAGATGCTCGGCTACGATTCGAACTATGTGCCGGGCTGGGACTGCCACGGACTGCCGATCGAATGGAAGATCGAAGAGGAGAATTACCGCGCCAAGGGCAAGCCGAAGCCGGATTTCTCCAATGCCGCGGCCCTGGTCGAATTTCGCCGCGAGTGCCGGGCGTTCGCCGCGCATTGGATCGAGGTGCAGCGTGCCGAATTCATGCGGCTCGGCGTCACCGGCGACTGGATGCATCCCTACACCACGATGGAGCCGTTCGCCGAGGCGCACATCGCGCGCGAACTGATGAAGTTCGCTGCCAACGGCATGCTCTATCGCGGCTCAAAGCCGGTGATGTGGTCGGTGGTGGAGAAGACCGCGCTCGCCGAGGCCGAGGTCGAATACGAGGATTACGTCAGCGATACGGTATGGGTGAAGTTTCCGATCGTTTCCGCAGCAATCTGGCAAGGAAATACTCGCTCTCAAACGCCGCGAAATTTGGAGCCCCTGGGTCTGGCGAGGGCCTCGGTCGTCATTTGGACAACTACGCCGTGGACCTTGCCGGGTAATCGAGCAATCAGCTTTTCCTCAAAGATTTCGTACGGCCTCTATGAAGTTGTCGACGCACCCTCTGAAAATTGGGCAAAAGTCGGAGATCGCTTTCTGCTGGCTGACAGGTTAGCGATCGACGTATTTCGACAAGCGCGGGTAACGGCCTTCAAGAAAATCCGTGAGATTCCTTCTGATATTCTGAAAGGTCTGATCTGTTCGCATCCTCTGAAATCAGCAGGCACCTACGGCTTTCTCGTCAAACTCCTTGATGCTGCTCATGTGACAGATGACACTGGGACTGGCTTTGTGCATACCGCTCCGAGTCACGGTCGCGAAGACTTCGACGTTTGGATGGAAAACAAGGCGGAGTTAGAAGCAGCGGGCATCAACACGCAAATCCCTTACACCGTCGACGCCGACGGCCGGTTCACCGACCAGGCGCCGGGCTTTACCGGCAAGCGCGTGCTGACCGAGAAGGGCGAGAAGGGCGACGCCAACGAGGCGGTGATCAGGGCCTTGATCGACGCTGGCATGCTGCTCGCGCGCGGGCGCTTGAAGCACCAATATCCGCATTCCTGGCGTTCCAAGAAGCCGGTGATCTTTCGCAATACGCCGCAATGGTTCATTGCGATGGATAAAAACATCGACCGGCACAACGACACGCTGCGCCATCGTGCGCTCGCCGCGATCAAGGCGACGCGCTGGGTGCCGGCGGCCGGCGAGAACCGCATCACCGGCATGATCGAAAGCCGGCCGGACTGGGTGATCTCGCGCCAGCGCGCCTGGGGCGTGCCGATCGCACTGTTCATCAGGGAGAAGCCGGACGGTTCGGTCGACATCCTGCAGGACCCCGAGGTCAATGTCCGCATCGTCGAGGCCTTCGAGGACGAGGGGGCGGACGCCTGGTACGCGCCCGGCGCGCGCGGGCGCTTCCTCGGCAAGCTCGCCAATGAGGGCTGGCAGAAAGTCGACGACATTCTCGACGTCTGGTTCGATTCCGGCTCGACGCATGCCTTCGTGCTGGAAGACCCGCGGGCTTTTCCGGCGCTCGCCCATATCCGCCGCAAGGCGCAAAATGCTGAAGGACCGGCCGGCGACGAGGCGGTGATGTATCTCGAAGGCTCCGACCAGCATCGCGGCTGGTTTCAGTCTTCGCTCCTGGAAAGCTGCGGCACGCGCGGCCGCGCGCCCTTCGACGTCGTGCTCACCCATGGCTTCGTGCTCGACGAAGACGGGCGCAAAATGTCGAAGTCGCTCGGCAACGTCACCGCGCCGCAGGACGTCATCAAACAGGCCGGCGCCGATATCTTGCGGATGTGGGTGTGCGCGGCGGATTACGCCGACGACCTGCGCATCGGCCCGGAAATCCTCAAGACCACGGTCGACACCTATCGCAAGCTGCGCAACACGCTGCGCTGGATGCTCGGCAATCTGGCGCATTACGAGGCGGCCGACCGCGTCGCTTTCGAAAAAATGCCGGAGCTCGAGCGCCTGATGCTGCATCGGCTCGCCGAGCTCGATCCGCTGATCCGCCAAGCTTACGCGGATTTCGACTATAAGCGCATCTTCGCCGCGCTTAACGCCTTCATGACCGTCGATCTGTCCGCGTTCTACTTCGATGTCCGCAAGGACGTGCTGTATTGCGATCCGTATTCGTCGACGACGCGCAAGGCCTGCCTCACCGTGCTCGATCATTTGTTCCGCGCCACCGTGTGCTGGCTGGCGCCGATGCTGTGCTTCACCGCCGAGGAAGCCTGGCTCGCCCGCGAGCCGAATGCCCAGTCGGTTCATCTCGAGCCGTTTCCGACGATCCCGCCGGCTTGGCGCGACGATGCGCTCGCCGAGAAATGGCGCAAACTGCGCAATGTGCGCCGCGTCGTCACCGGCGCGCTCGAGCTTGAGCGCGCCGGCAAGCGCATCGGCTCGTCGCTTGAAGCGCATCCGCTGGTGTTCGTCGCCGACAAAGAGCTGTTCGACGCCGTGGTCGACGCCGATCTCGCCGAATTGTGCATCACCTCGGGCGCGGCGCTGGTCGAGGGCGAAGGTCTGCCGGAAGCGTTCCGCCTGCCGGACCTCGCCGGCGTCGCCGTCGTTCCGGAATTGGCGCAAGGCAAGAAATGCG
Source organism: uncultured Alphaproteobacteria bacterium (assembly GCA_963791925.1). Taxonomy (GTDB): domain Bacteria; phylum Pseudomonadota; class Alphaproteobacteria; order Rhizobiales; family Xanthobacteraceae; genus BOG-931. The sequence goes on from CAWBUA010000002.1 coordinate 1,085,424, forward strand.
CGCGGTCGTGGAAAATCTCGCCGTCGGTCGGGCTCGACCCGCAATTTCCCGACGTGACGCCGCGCGACGCGCAGGCGCTGCGCGAATGGGAAACAATGCGCAAGGCGGCCGAGTAGGCGCCGACAAGGAAATCGGATGACGGAGGCGATGCCTATTCAGCCGGCCAAGTCTTATGCAAGGTCTTATCTCTGGGGGCGGCTCAGCGCCTTCGGTTTTGTGATTGCGGCGATGACCGCCGGTGCCGACCAGGCATTGAAGTTTTGGCTGTTGGACGGCTTCGATCTGGCCCGCCGCGGCTCGGTCGCGGTGGTGCCTTTTTTCAATCTGGTGCTGACCTGGAATACCGGCATCAGCTACGGCCTGTTCCCGCAGGCAAGCCCGCTCGGCATGTGGTCGCTGTTCGCCTTCAAGCTGGCGGCGATCGTCTTTCTGTGGGTGTGGCTGACGCGCTCGACGTCACGCCTAACTGCTGCCGCGCTCGGCCTGATTGTCGGCGGTGCCGTGGGCAACGCGATCGACCGGCTGCACTGGCCGGGCGTCATGGACTTTGTGCTGTTCCACGTCGAGACAGCCAGCTTCACCTTCCGCTGGTACGTGTTTAACCTCGCGGATGCGGCCATTGTTGCCGGGGTGGTCGGACTATTGTATGAATCCGTGCTGGGCGGGGGTGCCGCAAAAGCGCCCTGATCACATCGTTAAACCTCCGCCGGGTACGGTTTTTTGTCGATGCGGGCGATCGGCAAATCTGACGTTGGCACGTCGGGTGAGGGCATGCCGCAGCATAAAATCGCCGGCCGCGAGGCTGCCGGATACAGGAATCGCCGGACCGGATTTGTGCGCATCGCGCTGTCCGGCGCGGTGGTGGCGCTTGCCCTCTGCGGCGCCGGTTCGGCTGCCTCGGCCGGCGACGACGACATTGCCTCCCAGCAATCGATTACCGACAAGATCTTGAGCACGCTTGGCCTGAAGAATCCGTTCGACCCGCAATACGACATCAATTACAGCGAACGGTCGCCGCTCGTGGTGCCGCCGACGCGGGATTTGCCGCCGCCGCAGACCTCCAACGGTCCGCCGGCGCCGGGCTGGCCCGTGGACCCCGAAATCAAGGCGCGCGCGGCGGCAAAAAAGGCGAAACGCGTCGGTCCACATCCCGATTACGCTACCGATCTTTCGCGCCCGCTCCGTCCGAACGAGCTCAATGCGGTCAATGCGCCCGGCACCAGCGATCAGACGCCGGGGGACGAACGGGGCGAAAAAAAGTCCAGCATTTTGAGCTTCGACTGGCTCAAAAAGGACGATTACGGCACCTTTACCGGCGAGCCGCCGCGGGTAAGCCTGACCGATCCGCCGCCTGGTTATCAAACGCCGTCGCCGGATCAGCCCTACGGCATTGCGCCGGAGAAAAAGATCTACAAGCCGCCGACGCTCGGCGAGCGCATGGAGCCGGTGCAATAGGGCTGACGAGCGCGAGCGCGGCCGGTTGGCCGGTGCGCTGCTGAAAACCGCGGACCTGATGGCGGCAAGGTCCGGTCTACCGCGTAACGTCGAACGAGTTTGGGGCGTGCAATTGGCTCGCGGAGGTGAGGTGTTGTCTAAAACATTGCTGCTCGTTCTCGCGCTGGCCGGCGCCGCACTGGGCCTGTCTGTTTCCGCGCACGCCGTCACCGGGCCTGAGGTGATGAGCTTCACCTTGTCGAACGGGCTGCAGGTCGTGGTCGTGCCCGATCACCGTGCGCCGGTCGTCACGCATATGATCTGGTACAAGGTCGGCGCCGCCGACGAGACGCCGGGCAAATCCGGCCTCGCTCATTTTCTCGAACATCTCATGTTCAAGGGCACGGCAAAGAATCCCGGCGCCACCTTCTCGCGGGACGTCGCCGAGATCGGCGGCGAGGACAATGCTTTCACCGGCAGTGACTATACCGGGTTCTATGAGCGCGTACCGCGCGCGCGTCTCAAGGAGATGATGGCGTTCGAAGCCGACCGCATGACCGGTCTGGTGCTCAGCGACGCCGTGGTGGCGCCGGAGCTCAAGGTGGTGCTGGAAGAGCAGTATATGCGCATCGCCAACAATCCGGGCGCGCGTTTGAGCGAGCAAATGGATGCCGCGCTTTATCTCAATCATCCTTACGGCCGGCCGGTGATCGGCTGGCGCCACGAGATTGAAAAACTCGACCGCGACGATGCATTGGCGTTTTACCGCCGGTTCTATTCGCCGAATAACGCCATCGTCGTCGTTGCCGGCGACGTTACGCCGGAGGAGGTCAGGACCGACGCGGAGGAAACCTATGGCAAGGTCGCCGATCGCGCGCCGACCAATTTGCGGCAGCGGCCGATGGAGCCGCAGCAGGAGGCGCCGCGAACGGTGACGCTCGCCGACCCGCGGGTCGGGCAGCCGAGCGTCAGCCGCGATTACCTGGTGCCCTCGGAAACCACCGCCAAGCCGGGCGAGAGCGAGGCGCTCGACGTCCTCGCCAATGTGCTGGGCAGCGGCGAGGATTGCCGGCTGTACCGAACTCTGGTCGTCGATAAGGGCATCGCGCTCAATGCCGGCGCCTATTACTCCGGCACCGCGCTCGATTATGCCGAGTTCGGCGTCTACGGAGCGCCGAAGCTCGGGGTGTCGCTGCGCGACGTCGCGGCCGGCATCGACGGCGTGCTCAATGACGTGATCGATCATGGCATTACCGCCGACGAACTCGCCCGCGCCAAGACCCGGCTGATCGCCGACGCCGTCTATGCTGAGGACAATCAGGTCACTCTGGCGCGCTGGTACGGCTCGGCGCTGGCGACCGGGCAGACCGTGGACATGGTTCGCGACTGGCCCGACCGCGTCCGCGCCGTCACGGCGGCGGACGTGCAAGAGGCCGCCCGCATTTGGCTCGACCGGCGCCGGTCGGTGACCGGCTATCTCGTGCAAAGCCTGCAGCCACAGGAAGATGACGCGCGGGTGGCGCAGACGTCCAGCGTCGGCAAGCAGTAGCCGTTCGAGGAGAGACCTGCCGTGAAGCTGATCCGCCGTTTCCTTTCAGGCTCGATGGCTGTCGCCGCATTGGCCGCGCTGTGCGCCGCATGCGCCGCTCCGGCCGAAGCCACCACGATTCAGCGCGTCGTCAGTCCCGGCGGCGTCGGGGCCTGGCTGGTGCAGGAGCCGGCGGTGCCATTGATCGCCGTCAATTTCGCTTTCACAGGCGGCTCGGCCCAGGACCCTCCGGGCAAAGGCGGCACCGCCAATCTGGTCGCTTCGCTGCTCGACGAGGGCGCGGGCAATCTCGACTCGAAGGCGTTCGCCGATGCGCTCGAGCGCAAGGCCATCGAGATGAATTTTTCCGCCGGCCGCGATCATCTCAGCGGCTCGCTGCGGACGCTGACCGAGAACCGCGATGCGGCGTTCGGCTTGTTGCGGCTCGCCTTGACCGCGCCGCGTTTCGACGGCGCCGACGTCGAACTCAATCGGGCGCAGATCCTGTCGATGCTGCACCGGGAGACGACGAGCCCGGTCGATATCGCCAGCCGGCGCTGGTGGCAGACTGCATTCGCCGGCCACCCCTATGGCCGACCGGTCGCCGGCACGCCGGAGACTTTGCGCGCCATCACCGTCGACGATCTGAAAGCCTATACGCGCCGCGTGCTGGCGCGGCAAAACCTGAAAGTCGCCGTGGTCGGCGACATCGACGCCGAGACGCTGAAGCCGCTGCTCGACCGCGTGTTCGGCGCGCTGCCGGCCAAGCCCGACCTGAGACCGGTCGCCAATGTCATGCCGGCGGGCTTAGGCCGCCAGATCGACGTCAGCCTCGACGTGCCGCAAGCGGTGGTCGATTTCGGCGGTCCCGGCATCGCGCGCAAAGACCCGGACTTCATGGCCGCCTATCTGATCAATCACATCCTCGGCGGCGGCTCGTCGGACTCGCGCCTTTATCAAGACGTGCGCGAGAAGCGCGGCCTCGTTTATTCGGTTTCCGACAGCCTGATCTGGCTCGATCATTCCGCGGTGCTTCTCGGCGGGACTGCGACCCGGGCCGACCGCGCCGGCGAGACGGTCGATCTCATCGAAAAGGAGATTCGCCGCTTCGCGGAGCAAGGGCCCACCGCGGCGGAGCTTGCGGAGGCGAAAAACCACGTCGAGAGCTCATTTTTGCTCAACCTCGACACCTCGACCAAGATCGCATCGTTTTTGGTGCAATTGCAGCTTGACGATCTTGGGATCGATTATTTCCAGCGGCGGGCCGCGCTCATCGACGCGGTCACGCTCGATGACGCCAAGCGCGTGGCCAAGCGGCTCCTCGACAACGGCATGCTGGTGACCGTGGTCGGCAGTCCGGGGGGCGTCGCCTCGGCCGCCGCGGCAACCGGCCAAGCGGGCTCCAATCGGCCGATCGCGCCTTTGCCCGGGCCGCCGGCCACGGCCAATTCCGAATTACGCTGAGCGGCAATTGACGCTAGGGTGACGCCATGCTTCGCGTCACCGCCCATATCGCGATCGACGAGCGCGAGATCGAAGAACACTTCGTGCGCGCCTCGGGGCCGGGCGGCCAGAACGTCAACAAGCTTTCGACCGCGGTGCAGCTGCGTTTCGACGTGCGGCATTCGCCGTCGCTGCCGAACGACGTGCGCGCGCGGCTGGAGCGGCTCGCGGGCTCGCGGCTCACTCGCGACGGCGTGCTGGTCATTACCGCGCAGCGCCACCGTACCCAGGCGCGCAATCGGCAGGACGCGATCGATCGCCTTCTCGATCTCGTCCGCCGCGCCGCGGTGGCGCCGGTCAAGCGGCGGCCGACGAGGCCGACCAAGGCCTCCCGCGAGCGCCGCATCGAGGGCAAGAAGCGCCGTGCCGGCATCAAGCGCCTGCGCCGGACGAGCCCGTCGCTCGATTGATATGATCGTGCTTGTCCGCCGCGGCACGGCGCTATGAACATGGTCTTCATCACCGGCAGCGACGCCGCCTTTTTCAATTCCATGCTGGTCGGCCTGCAATCCTTCGCCGAGCGCCTGCCCGGTCGGCGGCTCATGATCTGCGACTTCGGTTTCACCGCCGCGCAGGCGGAGTTTCTGCGCAGTCTCGGCGCGCTGCTGCAGCGTCCGCCGGAACTGGCCTCGCGCGGCGTGTTCCACTGCAAGGCCGCGTTGCTCGCTTATCTTCGTCATAACGGCCACGACGTCAGCCCGGACGATGTCGTTGTCTGGCTGGATGCGGATTTGACTCTGATGGACGTGGGCGTCGGCGATTTTGCCGCTGTGCTTACTGCGATGGTCTCGGCCGGCATCGCTATCGCCGTCTGCCCCGAGCCGCTTGGGCGTTCGTTCGGCCAAATGCTGTCCGGCGCCAATGCGTCCACCATGGCGGCCTCGGCGCAGATGGCGGCGCAAGCGGGAATGGATTTCGCACGGCCTTATGTGTCGAGCGGATTGTTCTTTTGCCGGTCCACGACGTTTCTGGCGCGCTGGCAGGAGCTGACGCTTACCATCCCCGATCATCCGCTGTTCGAGCAGAACATGTTCAATGTGGCCCTGCATGAGAAGCGCAGCGCCTTTCTCGCCTTGGATTGCGAGGAGTGGCAGGCGCAGGGTCCGTCGCTCGACAAGATAACGCTCGTCGTTGCCGCTAGCGGCGGCCGGTCCGCCGCCCAGATCGGCGGCAAGAACATCAAGACGCTGCATACCACATCCGGCATGCCGGGCCATTTGCTGATCGGCAATTGCCGCATGACCGTGCGCGACCTGGATCTGGTCGGGCCGTTCAAGCTGTTCCTGGCCGAAGCGTTGCGGCTCCATCAATTGCAGCTTCTGGCCTCGTTCGTCGCCGCCAACGCAGAGATGCTGCTGCAGCTCGGCATTTGCAGCCGCGCGGCGCGGCCGGTCGGCGGCTTTGAATTCGTCGCGCTCTAGAACCCTGATCCAATTCGATTGAATCGGATCAGGAGTCTTCGTTTGAGCATGATCTTGTCCGAAAACCGGGTTCCACTTTTCGGGATCGTGCTGTAGTCAGTGGAACAGCGAGTAGACCCCGCCGGTGACGGTAAACAGGCCGAGCGTGATCATCGCCAGTGCATAGAGCACGAGCTGCCGCGATGCGGTGTGCTGAATCGGGTCAAGCACCGCCTCGGCCGGGTTGTTCGGATCGTAAAACACCCGCACGTTGGTGCCGGCGGGATAGGTCTCGACCACCGACGCCATGTGTTTCTCGCGGCCCTCATTGCCGCCCCAGAAGACCCGGCTGCCCTGGTAGTCCTTGCCGCCGACGCGGTAGCGGTATTGCAGCGCTGCAATGTAACGCCGCCGGTGCTCCGCCGATTTTTCCAGCGCCGAGGCGATCACGGTGCCGGCGGCCCGCGGCCATTTCTTGCTGGCATCGGCGCGCAGCCCTTGGCGGAACTGCACGATATAGAGCACGGCGCCGATCGCGATCGCGATCGCGCCCAAGCCGATAAGCACTGCATTGACCATTGCTCACTCCACCACGCCCGCCGCGGCGGTTTTGCCCTGGATTTCGCGGCAACTCAATCCGGGTTACGGTGGCCGCCGAGTCGTGATTAAGGTCGTCGATCCACCTCCGCAGCCCATGCCGATCCGCCAGCTTTCCGAAAGCCTCGTCAACCGCATTGCCGCGGGCGAGGTGGTCGAGCGCCCGGCGAGCGTGGTCAAGGAGCTTGTCGAGAACGCGCTCGATGCCGGCGCGCACCGCATCGACGTCTTTACCGACGGGGGCGGCCGGCGGCTTATTCGCGTGACCGACGACGGCGACGGCATGACGCGGGCCGATCTGGCGCTTGCGGTCGAGCGTCATGCCACTTCCAAGCTCGCTGATGACGATCTCGTCTCGATCCGTACGCTGGGGTTCCGCGGCGAGGCTTTGCCCTCGATCGGCGCGGTGGCGCGGCTTGCGATCACGACCCGCCATGCCGGCGAGCCGCATGCCTGGGCGATCGAAGTCGATGCCGGCGCCAAATCCGACGTCAAGCCGGCGGCGCTCTCTCGGGGCACCCGCGTCGAAGTGCGCGATCTGTTCTACGCCACCCCGGCACGGCTCAAATTTCTCAAACTTGACCGCACCGAGGCCGAAGCGGTGCGCGAAGTGGTGCGGCGGCTCGCCATGAGCCGTCCGGATGTCGCCTTCACGCTCGCCGGTGAGGAGCGCGCACCGTCAAGTTTCGCCGCGACTCTCCCTGGCGCGACCGGCCGCCTGGCGCGGCTCGGCGACGTGCTCGGCGCGGATTTTCGCGCCAATGCAGTGGAGATCGGCGCCGAACGCGACGGCGTGACCATCGAAGGGTTTGCCGCCTTGCCGACGCTCACGCGCGCCAATGCGCTCGGCCAATATCTCTTCGTCAACGGCCGGCCGGTGCGCGACAAGCTTCTCATCGGCGCCGTGCGCGCGGCTTACGCCGACTATCTGCCGCGCGACCGCCATCCGCTGCTGGCGCTGTTCGTCACCCTCGATGCGCGCGAGGTCGACGTCAATGTGCATCCGGCCAAGGCCGAAGTGCGCTTCCGCAACGCCGGCCTCGTTCGCGCGCTGATCGTGCATGCGCTGAAAGCGGCATTGGCGCGCGAAGGGACTCGCGCCGCCACCACCGGCGGTGCGGCCACCGTTGCCGCGTTCCGCGCCACGGCCGCGCCGCAGCGGGGCTGGGATTGGCGGCGCTCGCCGGCGCGGCCTTATGATGTGAGGCGCGCCGTCAGGCCGCTCCATGGCGGTTTTGCCGAGCCGAGGCAGGCCGCCTTTGACACCGGCGCACCGGTTGCGGATTTGCGCGGCGATCTGCCGGAGGGCTTCGCCGCAGGCACCGAGCTCGCGGAACCGGACGCCGATCAGCTCGATCACCCGCTCGGCGCCGCGCGGGCGCAAATCCACGACACCTACATCGTCGCGCAGACCCGCGACGGCCTGGTCATTGTCGATCAGCACGCGGCGCATGAACGCATCGTCTATGAGCGGCTCAAGGCCGCGCTCGACCGGAGCGGCGTGGCGCGGCAGCTGCTCTTGATTCCCGACATCGTCGAGCTCGACGAGGCCGACGTCGAGCGGCTCGTGGCGCACACCGACGAACTCGCCCGTTACGGCGTGGCGCTCGAAGCGTTCGGCCCCGGCGCCGTCGCCTTGCGCGAAACGCCGGCGCTCCTCGGCGAGGTCGACGGCGGCGGGCTCGTTCGCGACCTTGCCGAACACCTCTCCGAATGGGATGAGACCTTGCCGCTGGAGCGGCGGTTGATGGCGGTCGCTTCCTCGATGGCCTGTCACGGCTCGGTGCGGGCGGGACGGCGGCTCAAGCCGCAGGAGATGAACGCGCTGCTTCGCGAGATGGAGGCGACGCCGAATTCCGGCCAATGCAATCATGGCCGGCCGACATACGTGGAACTCAAACTCACCGACATCGAGCGGCTGTTCGGCCGCCGCTGACGGCAATTCTGGAGAATATACGATGAATTGGAAGCGTTTGTTGTTGCTTGTGGCCGTGACATTGGCCGCCGTCATGCCGGCACTGGTTCCGACCTTGGCCGACGATTGGCCGACCCGGCCGATCACGCTCGTCGTGCCGTTCGCCGCCGGCGGCGGCGTCGACGTCAGCGCGCGCATCCAGGCGCAAGGCATGAGTCAACGCCTCGGCCAGCCGATCGTCGTCGACAATATGGGCGGCGCAGCCGGCATGACCGGTGCCGAACACGTCGCCAAGTCGGAGCCCGACGGCTATACGATGCTGATCGGCAACAGCGGCACGCAAGCGTTCAGCCAATCGCTGCGCAAGCATCCGCTGTACAATTCCGTCACCAATTTCACCCCGGTGGGGCTGGTCACCGAATCGCCGCGCATCCTGATTGCGCGCAAGGACATGCCGGTGTCCAACCTGAAAGAGTTCATCGCTTATGTGAAAGCCAACCAGGCCAAGATGCAGTTCGGCTCGGCCGGCGTCGGCTCCGGCACGCACCTGCCCTGCGTGCTGCTTAACACCGCGATGGGTGTCACCGTCACCCACGTGCCCTATCGCGGCGAAGGGCCGGCGCAACAGGATCTGATCGCCGGCCGCCTCGATTACATGTGCTCGACCATCCAGACCGGCGCGGCTTTGGCCAAGCAAAGCGAGGTCAAAGGCATCGCGGTGATGTCGCCGCGCCGGGTGAAAATCATTCCCGATCTGCCGACCACTGGCGAGCAGGGCCTGCCCGGCGTCGAAGCCAGCGTCTGGAACGCGTTCTTTTTGCCCAAGGGCGCGCCGGCCGCGGTCGTGCAAAAGCTCAACAAGGCCATGAGCGACACGCTCGACGATCCCGTGATCGCCAAACGTCTGGAAGACCTCGGCCTCGAAATTGTGCCGCCGCAGCAACGCACGCCGGACTATCTCGCCAAATTCCAGGCCGATGAAATCAAGCGCTGGACCAAGGTCGTCCACGACGCCGGCATTACGCCGAATTGAACCGAAGGAAAATAAGCTCAGTGTCATCATAGGCGCGCCGTTCGAGCTCGGAAAAGCCTTCGGGCGCCGCAAACCGCGCTTTGGTCGCCTCTTCGACGACGATCAAGGCCTGTGGCGACAGCCAGCCGCCGGCGCGCGCCGCGGCGAGCGCTTTCTCGGCAAGTTGCTGGCCGTAGGGCGGATCGAGCAAGACCAGCGCGAACGGTTCGATTGGGTGCGCCGGGCCGAGCTTGGTGGCGTCGCGGCGGAAGATCTTCGAGACGCCGCCAAGGCCGAGCTCGGCCACGTTTTCGCGGATGAGCGCCCGCGCTTCGGCGCCGTCTTCGACGAACAGCACGAAAGCGGCGCCGCGCGAGGCCGCCTCGATACCGAGCGCGCCGGTACCGGCGAATAGATCGAGCACGCGGGCGCCGGTTATCGGGTCGCTATAGGCATGCGCCAGGATGTTGAACAGCGATTCGCGCAGGCGATCGGCGGTGGGGCGGATCGATTTCGACTGCGGCCCGACGAGCGCGCGACCCCGCAGCCGACCGCCGACCACGCGCATTATTTTTCACCGCGCGGCCGGCCCGGCGAGCGCGGCCTTGGGCCAAACGCGCGATCGGGCGAACGTCTGCGGCCTTGCGGGCGTGGATGTCTGTTCGGGCGTTTAGTGCGAGGCTCCTGGTGCGGCTCCCCGCGCTCTTGTTGCATCGGCGATTCGCCGTAGCGCTCGACCGGGACAGGCCGGCCTTTGCGATCATGCAGGAGCCCGGCGCGCATGTCGCCCGCCGGGCGTTCGCGCTTTTCGGCGACGCGCTCCGCGCCATGGAATTTGCGGCGCAGTTTCCTGGTCGGGCGGTCCGCCTCGTGCGCGCGCCAGGCGTGATCCGAGGATTTCCGCTGTTTCGGTTTGTTTGGCTGTTTATCTGGCGGCTCCGCGGCGGCGGTGCGGGTGCGAAACTCGCGCTGTGGCGAAGCGGGGCGGGCGGTCGGCGCGGAGAAATCGGCGGTCGCCAGCGTGGCAAGGCTGTCGCCGAGCTGCGCGCGCAAGACGCGGGTCGGCACTTCCTCGACCGCGCCCGGTTCGAGCTCGCCGAGCTGGAACGGGCCAAATGATAGGCGAATGAGCCGCGTCACCGTCAGCCCGAGATGGCCGAGCACGTTGCGCACTTCGCGGTTCTTGCCCTCGCGGATGGCGAAAGTGAGCCACAGATTCGAGCCTTGCACGCGATCAAGATCGGCCTCGGTCGCGCCGTAGCGAATGCCGCTGATGGTGACGCCCTGGCGCAAGTCGTCGAGTTGCGCCTGCGTGACCGCGCCGTGCGCGCGCACGCGGTAGCGCCGCAGCCAGCCGGTCGCGGGCAGCTCCAACACGCGCGCCAGCGCGCCGTCATTGGTCAAAAGAAGAAGCCCTTCGGTGTTGAAGTCGAGCCGCCCGACGCTGATCAGCCGCGGCAGATCCGGTGGCAGCTTCTGGAAAATGGTCGGCCGTCCGCGCGGGTCGGCATGGCTGGTCAAAAGCCCGCGCGGCTTGTGATAAAGGAAAAGCCGCGTGCGCTCGCGGCCGGGCAGCGGCGCGCCGTCGACGGTAACGCGGTCGGTGGCGCTAACGTTGCGCGCCGGCGAGGTGATGACCGCGCCGTTGACGGCGACGCGGCCGGCGGCGATCCAGGCCTCCGCCTCGCGGCGCGATGTAAGCCCGGCGCGCGCGATCACCTTGGCGATGCGTTCGCCGGATTTGTCCTGTTCGTTGCTGCCGTCAGTCATATCGTCATGGCCGGACTTGATCGGCCATCCATCTCTTGGCTCGGAGAGGTGTATAAAGACGTGGATGGCCGGCACAAGCTTACACTCGGGCCCGCCGGCGGGCCGGACCCGGTGGCCGGGCATGACGGTGAAAAATGGCGTCCTTTATGGATATGGCCTTGGCCGAAGCGCGCGCCGCAGGCGTTCGCGGCGAGGTGCCGGTCGGCTGCGTCATCGTGCGTGACGGCCAAGTCATTGCCCGCGCCGGCAACCGCACCGTCGCCGACCGCGATCCGACCGCGCATGCCGAAATGATCGCCGTCCGCGATGCCGCGGACCTGCTCGGCTCGGAGCGGCTCGACGACTGCGACCTTTATGTCACCTTGGAGCCGTGCGCGATGTGCGCCGGCGCGCTGTCGTTTGCCCGCATCCGCCGGCTCTATTATGGCGCCACCGATCCCAAGGGCGGCGCGGTCGATAACGGCGTGAAGTTTTTTGCTTCGTCCACCTGCCATCACCGGCCGGAGGTTTACGGCGGGCTAGCGGAAGCCGAAGCGGGCGCATTGTTGAAGGCGTTCTTCAAAGAGCGGCGTTAACCGGCCTCATTGGCGTCGGTAGGCTTAAAAGCGCGTCGTCACAGCTCGATCAAGCGATCGCGAATCGCGATGGCGACAGCCTGGGTCCGGTTGACTGCGCCGATCTTGGAAACGATCGAAGAAACGTGGGCGTCGACGGTTCTCTTGGTAATGCGGAGCTTTTCACGGATTGCCGAGGCAGACTTGCCGCGGGCCACCCAAGCCAAGACTTCGATCTCGCGTGCGGTAAGCGAGTAAGGCGTCTTTGGTGCCGCCGGCGGCCGAGAATCGACGGTCGTACCGTTGAACGACCATTCTACGATGGGAAATTTTGCCATTGGCTCCCTCTGCAGCAGCAAATAGGCGCGACGCAAAGAGCTAGGGGGAGCCGCACGTCGTCGTGTCTGCGCGGCACAAATGGCTACCGACTGCCGCTTTGTCCAATATCGCGATATGACTTCTTCGATACTTTTGGTGTATCGTGACGGCGATTGGTGATGTCGACGGTGCGCCCCGATAACGCGAACGGTGATGCGGGCGGCCATCGATCTTCGGACAAATAACGGATGGAATTACGCCATCTCCGCTATTTTGTTGCGGTCGCCGAGGAATTGAATTTCACCCGCGCGGCCGAGCGGCTCGGCATCAACCAGCCGCCGCTCAGCTTGCAGATTCGCCAGCTCGAAAAGGAACTGGGGACGCTGCTGTTCCACCGCCGCACGCGCGGCGTCGAAATGACCGACGCCGGCAAGCTGATGCTGGAAGAGGCGCGCCTCATCCTCAAGGAGGTGGAGACGGCAAAGGCTGGCGTGCAACGGCGCGCTCGCGGCGAAACCGGCCGGATCGAGATCGGCTCCAGCGGCGGGACTTATTTCCACCCGCTCGTGCCCGCCATCATCCGGGCGTATCGCGCGGATTATCCCGACGTGGTGTTGGTCCCGCAAGCCAGCGGTACGGCGCTCTTGACCGCACAACTGCGCGCCGGACAGATCGACCTTGCCTTCGTCCGGCTGCCGATCGTCGACGGCGACGGTCTTACCATTGAGCCGCTCGTCGACGAGCCATCGGTGATGGTGGTGCCGACCGGACATCCGCTCGGCGAAGCGGCGTCGGTACCGCTGCGGGCTTTCGCCAAAGAGGTCTTCGTGCTCTATCCGCGCGAGATCAATCCCGACGTTTACGATTCAGCTATCGCTGCGTTCAATCGCGCCGGCTTCACGCCGAAGCTCGGCCAGGAGGCGCCGCAGATCGAATCCGTCATTCCGTTGGTGGCGGCCGGCCTCGGGGTGTCGATCGTGCCGCAATCGATGAGCCGAATCCTCCTCGAGGGCGTCAAATATCTGTCCATCGAAGGCGACGCGCCATGGGTGAAAATTTGCCTCGCCTATCGCTGCGACGACCGCAAGCCGGCGGTAAGGAATTTCGTGGCCGTTGCACGCCGGGCGATACGCCGGTCAAAAGCCGGCAAAAATAACAGCACCGCGGACGAACGTGGGAAAGTCAAGGTGCCGCTGCCCTGACGCCGGATCACGCCGCAAGCAGCGCGCCGAGCTTCTGCTTCATGTCGTCTTTCGCTGCCTCGGCCGAACGGATGATCGAACTCGCCTGGGAGAAATCCATGCCGCGAAACAGGCTCACATTCGGCCGGATCACAAGGTCGGGCGCGGCATGGCGCAATTTGGCGGCGAGAATGGCGCTGCCCATCACCAAGACCGTGATGTAAAGGCTTTCCCAGAGGCTCGGCATGTCGGCGCGTTCCGCCATCGGCGCGCCGAAGACGTCGACCGCGACAACGATATCGGCCTGCCCGGCGAGCCTGTCGTAAGGCACCGGGTTGGTGGTGCCGCCATCGATCAGGACCCGTCCATCGACGATGACCGGCTGGAACAGACCGGGGATGGCGATCGAGGCGGCAAGCGCCGGATGCAGCGGTCCGGAAGAGAGCGGCGCCTCCTCGCGGCGATGCAGATCGGTTGCCATCACCGTGAGCGGGATTTTGAGCAGCGAGAAATCCGCCGGCACGGCCTGAGGCAAGAACTGCGCGCAAGCTTTTTCGGCGTCCATTTGCGTCGCCCGGCTGATGGAGCCGGCAAACAAATCGCTGAGCGTGCCGGCGCGCGTCTTCATGAAACGCCGGCGCAATTCGCCGCGCGCATGCGCGATCGCCAGCACATGGTGCCGGATGTTCTTGCCGCTCATGCCCGCCGCATAGGCGGCGGCGATCAGGGCACCGATCGAGGTGCCGGCGATGGCCGCCGGCTTCACGCCCATCTCGTCGAGTGCCTCAAGCACCGCGATATGGGCGAGCCCGCGCGCGCCGCCAGAGCCGAGCGCCAGGGCAAAGGTCTTCATGCGCCCGCCTGCTGGGCGAATTCGAAAGCCTTGGCGGCGAGCGGGCGCACCAATCCGGCCTTGGCGGCGGCATAGGCGCTGGTCGCCGTGCCGTCGCGCACCCGCCCGGCGATGCCCTGCATGATCGCGGCGAGCCGGAAAAAATTGTAGGCGAAATAGACCGGCAGATGCGGCCGCGGATCGAGCCCGGTGCGCGCCATATAGGCAGCGACATAGTCGTCGAGCGTCGGGATGCCGAGCGCGGCAAGATCGAAGCCGATCAGCGAGCCGGTGCCGGCATCCGAATGCGGCATGTGCCACGCCATCAAATGATAGGAGAAATCGGCAAGCGGATCGCCGAGCGTCGACAGCTCCCAATCGAGCACGGCGGCGATTTTCGGCGCATCGGGCGCGATGATCATGTTGTCGAGCCGGTAATCGCCATGCACCAGGCGCGGCGGCTCACTCGGCGGCAGATGCGCCGGCAGCCAGGCGATCAGGCGCTCCATGTCCTCGACGCGCTCCGTCTCCGAGGCGCGATATTGTTTCGACCAGCGCTCCACCTGCCGCGCCACGTAATTTTCGCCGCGGCCATAATCGCCAAGGCCGATTGTGACCGGATCGAAGCTGTGCAGCCGCGCCAGCGTCGCGTTCATGGCGTCGTAGACGTGCGCGCGCTCGGCGGCATGGGACGCCGGCATCTGCGGTTCCCAGAACACGCGGCCCTCGACATAGGCCATGACGAAGAACGCCGTGCCGATAACGCCTTCGTCAGCGCAATAGAGCAACGGCTCGGCGACGGGGAATCCCTGCCGATGGAGCGCGCCGATGACGCGGTATTCGCGGTCCACCGCATGCGCCGAGGGCAACAGCTTTCCTGGTGGCTTTCTGCGCAGCGCGTAGCGACCCAGCGCAGTCTCCACAAGGTAGGTCGGATTGGATTGGCCGCCCTTGAACTGGCTGACCACGGCCGGTCCGGCGAAGCCCGCGATGTGATCGCGCAAATAGGCTTCGAGCCGCCCGACGTCGATGCGCAAGCGCTCGTCGACGTCGCGTGTGCCGGAAAAGGCGTTCTGGCGGTCGATATCAGTCATCTGTTCGCTGCCCTGGTGGTGAGTTGAGCGTCAGCGTCCCGCTCAATGAGCACTATCGAATCCACCCTGCCTCGATGTCGGTTTTGGAAAAGTCTTCACCCGTAAACAGGAGCGGCTCATCCCGCGCCTTGGCAAGCGCATAGGAAAAACAATCGGCGAAGTTTAAGGCCGCCGGATGGTATCCCCGGCCATATTTGAAATAGGCTTTGCGCACGGCAATAACGTCGTTCACCGTCGACATGATGACTTCGACCGCCAAGTCGCGAACAAAATCGTCGACGAACGCCGCTGCAGCCGGCGTTCCTTTCTTGCCAGCCATAACAAGAGCTGCTTCGTAATAGGTCATCACGGACATCGCGCGCGCCGGTTCGGAAGCAAGAATATCCGTGAAAATCGGCTGTTCCGGCTCCGCTAAGAGAATTGCGACGACGGCCGATGTATCGATCACCATTAGTCGACAAGTCCACGCTCGTTGTAGCCGATGATTTCGTCGGCGGTTCTGTCGTCGAGGGTTGGTATTGCTTTGGCCCGGGCGATCAGCGCAGCTATCTTGTGCTTGCGTTCGGCAATGTCGGTTTCGCTGGGAGGCAGACTTTTGAGGCGCTCGCGCACCGCCTCTTTGACGGCTTCGGTGATGCTTTCGCCGGTTCGCTCCGCCAGCGCGCGGATCATCTGGTCGGCCTCCCGATCCTTGATCAGAATAGCCATGGCCTTCTCCATATATACCTTTCTCATAAAGTATATATATCGACCGGCCCGATATTTCTAGGCCTCTGATTGAACAAACTTTTCCCGCTCGATCGCCCGCCAGCCGATGTCGCGGCGGCAGAAGCCCTCGGGCCAGCGGATGCGGGATATCGCTTCATAGGCACGCGCTTGCGCGTCGCGCACCGTCCTGCCGGTCGCCGAGACGTCGAGCACGCGACCGCCATTGGCGAGGATTTTTCCGGCCTCAGCCTTGGTGCCGGCATGGAAGATTTCCACGCCCGCGACGGCCGCCGCGTCGTCGAGGCCTTCGATCACGGTGCCGCGGGCATAGCTGCCGGGATAACCCTTGGCCGCCATAACCACCGTGAGCGCGGGCTCGGCGTACCAGCGCAGATCGAAGGTCTTGAGCATGCCGTCGCGGCTTGCCAAGAGCGCCGGAACGAGGTCCGACATCAGGCGCAGCATCAGCACCTGCGTTTCCGGGTCGCCGAAGCGGACATTGTATTCGATGAGCTTCGGGCCTTCGCGCGTGATCATCAGCCCGGCGTAAAGCACGCCTTTATACGGAGTCCCCATTGTCTTCATTGCCCGCAGCGTCGGCGCGAGGATCTCGGCCATGATCCGCGCGCTCATCGCGGCATCGATATTCGGCGCCGGCGAATAGGCGCCCATGCCGCCGGTATTCGGTCCTTTGTCGCCGTCATAGGCGCGCTTGTGATCCTGCGCCGTGCTCAGCGGGATCGCCGTCTCGCCGTCGCACAGCGCGAAGAAAGAGGCCTCCTCGCCGTCGAGAAACTCCTCGATCACGATCCCGCCGCCGGCTTCGCCAATGTGACTGACAGTCATGTCGCTGCCGAACATCATGTCGACGGCGGCTTCGGCCTCGGCGAGGCTCTGCGCTACGACCACGCCTTTGCCGGCGGCGAGCCCGTCGGCTTTGACCACGATCGGTGCGCCGCGCGCGCCGATATAGGTTTTGGCCGCAGCGGCGGAGCGGAAGCGCTCATAGGCCGCCGTGGGGATGCCGTTCGCCCGGCACAGGTCCTTGGTGAAACCCTTGGAACCTTCGAGCCGCGCCGCGGCCTTGCTCGGGCCGAAGGCTTTGATGCCGGCGGCTTCGAGGTCGTCGACGATGCCGGCGCACAGCGGGGCCTCGGGACCGACCACGACGAAATCGATGCTGGCGCTCTCGCAAAACAGGATGATTGCCGCGGAGTCGGCCAGATCGAGCGCCACACATTCGGCTTCGCGGGCGATGCCGGCGTTGCCGGGTGCGCAATAGAGCCGGTCGGCGAGCGGGCTTGCCGCCATCTTCCAGGCCAGCGCATGCTCGCGCCCGCCGGAGCCAAGAATAAGGATGTTCATCGCTTGTCCGTCCGCTGCCGTCGTCGTGGGTTAGCGGGCGGGGCCGATCAGGACAAGGGCCGCGCACCGCTTGTGCAGACCCTCGGCAGCCGCGCCTGCCCCTCAATCGTGCGACGCCGTGAAATGCGGATGGCAGGTGTGCTCTTCGACGTGATGGATATAGGCAGCCACCGTATCGTGCTCGTGGATGTGGCCGATGCCGTGGAAGCGCATCTCGCTTTGGCAGCTCGGGCAAACCACGGGATCCCCGTGAATCACCCGGTTCAGACGCTCATGAAAGGTGATCCGGCATTCCGCGCAGCGAACGCGGACTTTGTGATGCTCGATCTCATGCGCGTGAGGATTGGTCACGGCCGTCGCCCTTTCCGCGCCAAGTTGGGCCAAAAGTGTTGCCGATAAGTTGCCGGTGCGGCAGCCGGAAGGGAAGTCCGGTCGGAAACTCTTGATGTTAATCACGATCAATTCGGTGTAGTTACCTGGAACAATGACAGAATTGGAACATCCATCGCGAAGGGCATTATGTCGCCTGACTGAACAGAAGCTTTGGATTTGGTCGCACAGCTTCGCCGGACAGCCTCATCGTGAACGAACCTCGGCTTAATCTACCGGAACTGACCGTTTCCGAATTGTCGATGGCGCTCAAGCGCACCATCGAGGACGCCTACGGTTATGTCCGGGTGCGCGGCGAGCTCGGCAAGGTCAGCTACCACAATAACGGCCACGTCTATTTCGACCTCAAGGACGATCGCGCCTGCGTCGCCGGCGTGATCTGGCGCTCGACGGCGCCGCGCATCCGGCTCAGAACTCGAGGCCGGGCTTGAAGTGGTGATCACCGGCCGGCTCACCACGTTTCCCGGCCGTTCGCAATATCAGATCATCGTCGACACGCTGGAGCCGGCGGGCCTCGGCGCGCTGATGGCGCTTCTGGAAGAGCGCAAGCGGAAGCTCGCCGCCGATGGGCTGTTCGACGAGGCGCGCAAGCAGCTCTTGCCATTTCTCCCTGGGGTCATCGGCGTCATCACGTCGCCGACCGGAGCTGTGATCCGCGACATCCTGCACCGGCTCGCCGACCGCTTTCCGCGCCGCGTGCTGTTGTGGCCGGTCAAGGTGCAGGGCGAGGGCTCCGCCGCCGAGGTCGCCGCCGCGATCGAAGGCTTCAACGCGCTCTCCGAATTCGCGGCTTGGCCTTTGCCGCCGCGCCCGGATCTCATCATCGTCGCGCGCGGCGGCGGCTCTCTCGAAGATTTATGGTCGTTCAATGAAGAGATCGTGGTGCGGGCGGCGGCGGCAAGCTTCATTCCGCTGATTTCCGCGGTCGGCCACGAAACCGACGTGACGCTGATCGATTTCGCCGCCGACCGGCGCGCCCCGACGCCGACCGCGGCCGCCGAAATGGCGGTTCCGGTCCGCGCCGATCTGATCGGGGATGTCGGATCGCTTTCGCGTCGCGCGCTCGCCGCCTGGCTGCGCAATCAGGAAGCGCGGCGGGCGGAATTGCGCTCGGCGGCACGCGCGCTGCCGGACGCCGACGAGGTCTTGGCCTTGCCGCGGCAGCGGCTCGATCATGCCGCGGCCGGGCTGCCGCGCGCGCTCCGCGCCAATGCCCACAGCCATCATGTCGCGTTCTCGCGGATCGGCGTCCGGTTGAACCGACAATTGATCCGCGGCACCGTCGAACGCCGCCGCGAGCGCTATGGCGCGATCGCGCTGCGGCTGCGCGCCGGCGTCGCCGCGAACATCGCCTTGCACCGCACGCGGCTGACGCGGGACGGCGAGCGGGTGAATGCCTTTGCCGACCGGGCGCGGCGCGCGATGTATCAGTTGCTTGCCGTGCGGCAAGCGCGCGCCGAACGGGACGGTCAATTGCTGGCGGCGTTTTCCTATCGCGGCGTGCTGGCGCGCGGCTTTGCGCTCATCCGCGACGACGCAGGCCGGCCGCTGCGCAGTGTCGCCGCGGCCAGCCCCGGCATGCCGATCGACATCGAATTTGCCGACGGCCGCGTCGGCGCTCAGGTCGGCGCGGCATCCGCAATCAAGCCGCGCGGCGAGGCGGTCAGGCCGCGCCGCGCCGGCGCGTCGGACCAGGGCGATTTGTTCTAAGGCGAGTGGCTATCGAGGCGCGGCAACATCCGATTTCAGGGGTAAGCGGCGATTGAGGGACGGCTGACGAAGTCCGCGTATGACGCAACTGCGACATCGGCGCTTCAGACCGTCCAGGCTCTTCCAAATCGCAGGTCCGATTCGGTACGATCATCGTTATGACGGGGGCGACATGCGGCGGCGAGAATTTCTTGGGTTGTTGAGCAGTACGGCGATGCCGTTTGCCGCATATGGCCAGCAGCCGAACATGCAGGTCATAGGGCTGCTGAACGGCCAATCGGCCGGCACCTATTCCCATTTCTTGGCCGCGCTACGCAAGGGCTTGAGCGAGATCGGTTATGTTGAAGGCCGGAATTTGCGGATTGAATATCGTTGGGGCGAAGGCCACGATGAACGCCTACCCGCATTGGCGGCCGATTTGGCAGCGCGACATGTGGCGCTGATTGTTTCCGGCGGGAGCGCGAGCAGCACGCTGGCCGCCAAGGCCGCGACATCGACGATTCCGATCGTCTTCACGACGGGGTTGGATCCGATCAAGCTCGGCTTTGTTTCCAGTCTCAACCGCCCGGGCGGAAACGTAACCGGAGTTGCTTTCCTGGTCAGCCAGCTGACGGCGAAACGCGTGGAGTTGCTACATCAGTTGCTTCCTGAAGCAAAATCGATCACGGGCCTTTTTAATCCGGGCAACCCGAACACGCCCTCGACTAGAAAAGAGTTTGAAGACGCCGCGCAGTCAATGGGGCTGCAATTTCATGTCCTGACTGCCGGTACCGAAAGCCAGATTGATGCAGCTCTTGCGACCTTGAACGAACGCAAGACGGACCTGCTTCTCGTCGGCAATGATCCGTTCTTTAACAGCTATCGAGCTCGGATTGTTGCGCTGGCGGGGCGGGTTGCAGTGCCGGCAATCTATGAATTGCGCGAGTTCGTCGCCGTCGGTGGTTTGATGAGTTACGGTACCAGTATTACTGAAGCTTACCATCAGGTCGGCATCTACGCGGGGCGCATACTCAATGGCGAGAAACCGGCCAATCTGCCTGTGATGCAGTCCACCAAATTCCAACTCGCGATCAATTTAAAGACCGCGAAAACGCTTGGCATCAAAGTGCCGCCAAATCTGCTTGCGCTCGCCGACGAGGTGATCGAATAGATCAGAAGCTTCCGAAATGTTGCCAAACGAACTCGGTCCAGCGCCCATCTCCCGCTTTTGCGAGCGATGCGGTCACTAAAGCTTTTTGACGGGCGCTATTACCGGCTATACTCCCAGGTGGTCGACGGAAAGAGACAAAGTGATGCAGGGCAAGATCGCAGTCGAGGAGCACTATGGCATCGGCAAGACCGCGGCCAAGTCGGTGCGCTTTCCCGATCATCCTTATTGGGCGGCGATCGACGGCAAGCTCACCGACATCTTCGACCGGCGGCTCGCGGAAATGGACGAATGCGGCATCGAATGTGCCGTGCTGTCACTCAATGCCAACGGCATTCAGGAAATCTTCGAACCGGCCAAGGCGGTCGCATTGGCGCGGGAGGCGAACGACGAATTAGCGGCCATCGTCGCCAAGCGGCCGGACCGTTTTGCCGCATTGGCGGCGCTGCCGATGCAGGATCCGCAGGCCGCCGCCGCCGAATTCCAACGCTGCGTGCGCGATCTCAAATTCAAGGGCGCCTTGGTCAACGGCTTCTCCCAGGTCGGCAGCGCCGATTCGGCGGTCTATTACGACCTGCCGCAATATCGGCCGTTCTGGGCCGAGGCCGAGCGCCTCGGCGTGCCGTTTTACCTGCATCCGCGCTATTCGCTGCCCAGCCGAAGGCAACGCTATGAGGGCCATCCCTGGCTCGTTGGCTCGCCGTGGGATTTCGCCGAGGAGACCGCGATCCATTCGTTGCGGTTGATGGGCTGCGGCCTGTTCGACGATCATCCCAAGCTCAAGATCGTGATCGGTCATCTCGGCGAACGCATTCCGTTCGATCTGTGGCGGCTCGATCACCGGCTGAGCAAGCTGCCGGATCGGCCGGCCAAGCGGACCATGGCCGAATATTTCCGCACTAATTTTTTCGTCACCACGAGCGGCAATTTCTGCACCCAGTCGCTGATCCACACCATTCTCACCATCGGCGCGGACCGGGTGCTGTTCGCGGTCGATTATCCGTTCGAGGATCACGCGCAGGCGGCAACGTGGTTCGATGCGGCTGAGATTGCCGAGGGCGATCGCATCAAGATCGGCCGCGACAATGCCAGGGCGCTGTTCGGACTCGATTGAGTTTGAGTTTCTGACTGTTTGTTCATTTCGCGGCGCTTTCGTGGTCGCGGAACTGCCATCATGTTGCGATGTTATGGGAATCGCGCAGGTTCGCGCCTCAAGGAGAACGACAATGATTCGGACTGTTTTTGCGATGGCGGTCGCCGCTCTGCTGTTGGCGGCCGTTTCCGGGACTTCGCAAGCCGCGCCGATTGCGCCGCTTCCGGCCGGCGTCGCCGCCGCCGACCACGCCGCGGTGACGCATGTGTGGTGGTACCACCGCCATTATTGGTATCATCCCTACTATCATCATTACCGGCACTGCTGGCGGGGGCGCTACGGTCGGGTGTATTGCCGCTGGTGGTGATCAAGGCCCGCGCAGGCGTTTTGCGTAAGCCTCGATTTGGCGCTGCGTCGGTTGCCCCGGCGCGGCGCTTTTGTTTTCGGCGGCAAATCGCGGCCGGTCTCTTTCGTTGCCGACGGCGAGCGATTATGTTGGCGAATGGCCGGTTTCGCCTGGCGATTCCGGCCTAACAATTATCGAATGACCGTCCTGAGCCGTCGGAGGTAATTTTGCTCAACCGTACCGATCGTCCGGCGCCGATGCCGGGCGAAGCCGAGGTCAAATATCTCGACGGCGATTTTCGCGTCATGCGGCCGGGCGCTTTCGTGCGCTGCGCCGTGACCGGGGCGCCGATTCCACTGGAAGAGCTGCGCTATTGGAGCGTTGACCTGCAGGAAGCCTATGCGACGCCCGAGGCGGTGCTGCAGCGCATGGGTGCGGGCTATTTGCGCAAGGCGTGAGACGCGGCCCGCTTCACCGCCTGCAGCAAGGTCTGCCGGAATAGATCCGCTTCCTCGACGACGAGCCGCACCGGCAACGCGCTGGTGCGGGCGGCCAGCGCTTCGAGTTCCGGCTCGCCGGCCATGCGCACCAAGTCCTTCTCCGTCGTGAGGAGGATCAGATTTTTGGCCTGCGCGCGGGCAATCAAACCCGCCGCTTCGGCCGCCGTGTAACGGTGGTGGTCCGGAAAGCTCGCGGTCCCGGCGACGTCGATGCCGGCGGCGGCGAGCGTGGCGAAGAATTTCGCGGGATCGCCGATGCCGGCGAAAGCCAGCGCTTTGCGCCGTCCGATCGCCGCGATCACGCTGCGATCGGGTTCGAGCCGGGCATGAAAGATCGCAAGCCCTCGCCGACCCGCGCGTTCGATGACCGCAGCCGCGCCGTCGGGCTGACCGACGACAATCAGCGCATGCGCGCGGTCAAGCTGCAGGCCGAGCGGCGCCCGCAGCGGGCCCGCCGGAATGATGCGGCCGTTGCCGACGCCGCGGCGGCCGTCGACGACGACGATGCTGAGATCTTTGGCAAGCGAAGCGTTTTGCAGGCCGTCGTCCATGACCACGACGCCGGCGCCGGCGAATTGCGCGAGTTTCGCGCCGGCGACGCGGTCGCGCGCGACGATCGTCGGTGCGAGCCGGGTCAATAGCAGCGGTTCATCGCCGACATCGCGCGCCCGATGCAGCGCCGGGTTGACCCGGACCGGACCGGCGAGCGTTCCGCCGTAGCCGCGGCTGAGAAAGAACGGCCGTTCGTGCGCGGCATGCAGAAGCTGCGCGACGGCGATAGCGGCCGGCGTCTTGCCGGCGCCGCCGACAGTGAGATTGCCGAGACAGATGACCGGCAGGCCGGCCTTCCGGCCGCCTCCTTGCAGGCGCAACGCCGCCACCGCGCCGTAAATCGCGGCAACAGGGAGGAGGAAGGTGCCTTTGCCGGGTTGCCACCAAAAGGCTGGCTCGCGCATGTCAGCATGATCCCGCAAAGTGGACGCCGGATTTGGGCAAGATGATGCTCCCACGAATTCGACGTGATGCAACGAAATCTAAGGCGACGCCCGTTGCTCCAGCCGAAGCTGCATCAAATAGGGATCGAGCGCGGCCAGCGTGCGCTTGAGCGCGCCGCCGAGCCGACCGACCGTTGCCGCTCCGGCGGCGGCGACCCTCTGTCGTGCCGCGGCGTCGGCGAGCCAATTGCCGAGGCGCGCGGCAAGGGCTGCTTCGTCGGCGACGGGCTCGGCGCCATGGGCGGCGTCGAGCGCCTGGTAGATTTCGGCGAAGTTCCACACATGCGGGCCATGCAGCACGGCAGCGCCGAGCCGTACCGCTTCGATCGGGTTCTGGCCGCCATGGCGCGCCAGCGATCCGCCCATAAAGACGATCGGCGCCAGCCGATAGATCAAGCCGAGCTCGCCGAGCGTGTCGGCGACATAGACCGCGACATCCGGCATCGGCTGGGCGCGTTGCGAGCGCAGCGCCACCGCGAGCCCGGTGGCCTTGGCGATGTCGGCGATGGCCTCGCCGCGCGTCGGATGGCGCGGCGCGATCACGGTCAACAGCTGCGGAAATTGAGCGCGCAAGCGGCCATGCGCGGCGATGACCGCGGCTTCTTCGCCGGGGTGGGTCGAGGCCGCGGCGACGACCGGGCGGGTGCCGATGATCTCCTTGAGGCGCTTCAAGGCCGCTTGATCGACCGGCGGCGCCGGCACGTCGAGCTTGAGATTGCCGGTCATCAATACCCGCGGCGCGCCGAGCTGCGCATAACGTTCGGCGTCGCCGGCCGACTGCGCCAGACACAGATCGAAACGGGCGAGCAAGGCGGCGATCGTGCCCGGGATGAGCCGCCAGCGGCGATGCGAACGTTCCGACAGCCGCCCATTGACCAGGACCATCGGAATTTTGCGCTCGGCACAGGCCAGGATCAGATTGGGCCACAGGTCGGATTCGACGAACAGGGCGAGACCCGGCTGCCAATGATCGAGGAAGCGCCGCACGAAGCGCGGCGCATCGAGCGGAATGAACTGGTGCAAGGTGCCGTCCGGCAGCCGCTGTTCCGCCAGCGCTGCCGAAGTGACCGTGCCCGAGGTCACCAGGACGGCGAAGTCCTGCGCCCGCAGCCGCTCGATCAGCGGCACCACCGCGAGCATTTCGCCGACGCTGGCGCCGTGCACCCAGATCAGCGGACCGCCGGGCCGGGCGAGGGTCGCTTGGCCGCGCCGCTCGGCGAGCCGTTCCGGGTGCTCCTTGCCGCGATCGAGCCGCCGCGCCAAAACCTGTTGCGCCAGCGGCGATCCGGCGGCCGAGGCCAGCTGATAGACGCGCAACGCCAACGGCACCGAAGCGGCCACCCTCAAACTCCACGCCGCGGCTTGTCGACGAGTTCATAGGCCCGCCGGGTGGCCGCATTGAGCCGATCCTCAAGCAGTTGCCGCGCCGCTTCAAGCCCCGCCTCGTCGGCCTCGCGCGGCACGCTGATCGGCTCGGCGGCGACGCCGGCGCCGCGGCCGAACGGCAGGTTGATCGTGGTGCGGTCCCAATTGTCGAGCACGTAGCGGCGGCTGGTGGCGATGGCGCTCGGATAGATCGGGCGGCCGGAGGCCTGCGCCAGCTTGATGATGCCGAGCCCCACGACACGCGCGACCTTGGGCACGTCGGCCGACAGCGCGATCGAGGCGCCTTCGGCGAGCGAATCGAGCATCGCCTGGAACGCGGCGACGCCGGCCTTGTGCACGAAGCCGCCGCCGTGATTGCCGGAGCCGCGAATGGTGCCGACGCCGAGGCGGCGCGCCGCCACGGCGTTGACTTCGCCGTCGTGATGCCGCGACACCAGCATATTGACCTTGTGCTCGGTGCGCCGCGCCGTCGGCGCAAGCAGATGCTGGCCGTGCCAGAAGGCGAGGATGATCGGCATATCGCGCTCGCCACGTTCGTATATGTCGGCCGGCTCGAGCATGAAGCGCGTGGTGCGGCCGACGAAGCGCAGATATTCGGCGGCGACCACTCCGATCGTGACCTTGGCCCAGCGCTGCCGTGCGATACGCCGAAACACCCGCATGTGTCGTCTCAGGCCGGCCGCGCCTGGCTGTCCGGGTCGAGCAGGCGATGCAAGTGAACGATGAAGTAGCGCATCTGCGCGTTGTCGACGGTGCTCTGTGCTTTGGCCTTCCACGCCGCATAGGCGCTGGCATAGTTCGGATAGACGCCGACGATGTCGAGCTTGTCGAGATCCTTAAATTCGATGTCGGCCACGCTGTCGAGTTCGCCGCCAAAAACGAGATGCAAGAGTTGCCTGGGCCTGGGAGTGTCAGACATGGTGTTCAATCCGCGCCTTCGCTACGCGATTTATGAAAACGCCAGGCGTCCATCCCTTAAGAGTTCGATGAGCGCCGCGTGCCTGTCCCGGCCGGCCGCGACGAGCATCCCGTGCCGCGGCACGGGACGATTATAGGTCACAGTTTCGCCCGTCATGGACGTCAATGCGCCGCCCGCTTCGTGCACCAAAAGATCAGCGGCTGCAAGGTCCCAATCGTGGCTGTTGCCGCCGGCAAAGGCGATATCGCAGGCGCCATGCGCGACTTGCGCGAGGCGGAGCGCGAGCGAGCGCAGCCGCGGCATCGCCGTAAACGCCGGCATCACGGCGTCGAGCCGTTCCAGCAAATTGCGCGGGCCGGCGATCCGCGCCCCGGCGAGTTCCGCTCCCGCAGTCGCCGCGATCGCGACGCCGTTGCAGGTGGCGCCGGCGCCGGCGCGCGCGGCGAAGAACTGATCGCTGACCGGTGCGTAAAGGCAGGCGACGGCCGGTCTTCCATCCGCGACCAAGGCCGCCGACACCGCCCAATCCGGCAGGCCCGCGATATAGGCGCGGGTGCCGTCTATCGGATCGACGATCCAGACGTAACGCGCCTCAAGCCGCGCCGGATCGTCGGCGCTTTCTTCCGACAGCCAGGCGATGCCGTCATGGCCGGCGGAAAGCCGCCTGCGCAGGAGGTCGTCGACGGCGATATCGGCTTCGCAGACCGGCGAGGCCGCCGGACCCTTGGTCCAATTCTTCAAATCCGTGCGGAACAGCGAATGTGCCAAAGCGCCGGCTTCGCGTACGGCTCCGGCAAGGAGCTGCGCTTCTTGCGACAGCCGATCGTCGACCTCAATGGCCGGCAACAGTGAGGCCCTCCACCCGCAGCGTCGGCGCATTGGTGCCGAAGCGGAACGTAAGATCATTGGCCGGCGCGAGGTTCAAAAACATCTCGGTCAGATGCCCGGCAACGGTGACTTCGCTGACCGGATAAGTGCGCTGGCCGTTCTCGATCCAGAAGCCGGCGGCGCCGCGGCTATAATCGCCCGTCACCATGTTCACGCCGCTGCCGATCAGATCGGTGATGTAGAAGCCGTCCTCGATGTCGGCGATGAGTTCGTCCGGGCTTTTCGTTCCGGGCGCCAGATAGAGATTGCTCGGCCCCGGCGAGGGCACCGAGGAGACGCCGCGCTGCGCGTGGCCGGTGGTTTTCAGATCAAGCTCGCGGGCGGTGGCGCAATCGAGGAGCCAGGTCTTGAGCACGCCGTCGTCGACCAGTTTGAGTGCGCGCGTGGCGACGCCCTCGGCATCGAACGGGCGCGAGCGCTGGCCGCGCCTGCGCAACGGATCGTCGACGATGTCGATGCCGGGCGCGAAGATCCGCTCGCCGAGCTTTTCGCGCAGGAAACTGGTCTTGCGCGCCACCGCAGCGCCATTGGCGGCGCTGGCGAGGTGATTGACGAGCGACCCGGAAATGCGCGCATCGAACACCACCGGCACGCGGCGGGTGGCGACTTTGCGCGGATTGAGCCGTTCGACCGCGCGCGCGCCGGCGCGCCGCCCGACCGCGTCGGCGGCTTCGAGATCGGCGGCGTGCAGCACCGAAGAGAAATCGTAATCCTGCTCCATGCCGGTGCCTTGCCCGGCGATCGCCGACATCGACACCGAATGCCGCGAGCCAAGGCTCGAGCCGGAAAAGCCGTGGCTCGTCACCAGCACCATGCCGCCAATGCCGGCCGAGGCCGAGGCGCCGCCGGATTTGCTCACGCCGTTGACGACGAGCGCGGCTTCCTCCGCCGCCTTGGCGCGCCGCTCCAGCAGGTCGACGCCCGGCATGTCGGGATCGAGCAGATCGAGATCGGGAAAGGCGCGGGCGAGCAGCGCCGGATCGGCCAGGCCGGCGAACTTGTCCTCCGGCGCGACGCGCGCCATGGCGACGGCGCGCTCGGCCAAAGCATCGACGCCGTCGGCTCTGATGTCGTTGGTCGAGATCGAGGCCTGGCGTTGGCCGACCAGAACGCGCAGGCCGACGTCGTCGCTCTCGGCGCGCTGCGATTCCTCGACCGCGCCGTCGCGCACGTCGACCGACAAGGACACCGAGCGCAACGCCACGGCATCCGCCTGGTCGGCGCCGGCGCGCCGCGCCGCGGCGACCAGGCAGCCGGCGAGATCGGTGAGGGCGGATTGATCGAGGAGGGAGGACATTGCGTTTGGCAACCGGTGTATGTGGCGATGCGCCCCAAGACAAGTGGCGGGGCAGGGCGAAGATGTGCGTTGCGTGTGTGCGATTCAATCCTCCGCAACCATGTTTCCCGGGCGCAGCGCAGCATGGAATGACGCGCTGCAGACCCGGGACCGTCACGCACTCCAGCTCGCGAAGCTCCCGCATCTGCGATGCACCGTTTCATGCTGTATCGCGTCCGGGATACGGGCAATGGCTTCCATTTTCCGGCTCTCGGCAACCAGTCGTCAATCATGCCGCCGTGCTACGCCGCCTTAACCAGTCTCCTTAAGCCCATTTCCAGACGGCCGTGGCATGGTCGCGACAGACCGGGCGGCAACAGCCCGGCGGGAGCCGAAGTTTTTTCGGGGCGTCAAATGGAAGCCGGCAGGATCGCTGCCGGGTCGGGCCGCGGGCGGGCAATCCCGCAGCGGCTCGACCCGTTCGCTTTGCCCGTGCGTTTCGAGGCTGCCGACGAAGCGGCCGACGGACGCCGTCGCATCGTCGACCTGCACCGCGAGCGCGTCGTGCTGCGGCGGACGCTCAATGGCATGCGTATGGCGCTCAACCTGCCGGTCGCAGATTTTCGCGGCGTGGCGATCAGGCTCGAGCGCGATGCCGGCGACAGTGC
This sequence comes from uncultured Alphaproteobacteria bacterium, assembly GCA_963791925.1. Classification (GTDB taxonomy): domain Bacteria; phylum Pseudomonadota; class Alphaproteobacteria; order Rhizobiales; family Xanthobacteraceae; genus BOG-931. Next base: position 1,113,953 of record CAWBUA010000002.1, read on the forward strand.
CGGTGCGGACGGCGCAACGACTGCGATCGCGGTCGTGCTCGAACACGGCGATCCCGCTTTGTCGCTGCCGCTGTTTTCCTCCGCCGAAACCGACGACATCGTCGCCGAATGGCAGGCTTGGGGCCGCGTGCTCGGCCTGCCTTTGCTGGTCGCCGAAGCCGACGGGAACTTGCGCGAGCCGTTTGCGCGCATGGGCCGACTTCGCATCGAAGCGCCGAGCTATCGCCGCCGCCGCCGCACGGCGATCGCGCGGCGCCGGCCGGCGCGGCTTTTGCGCCGCCGCCCCGGCGCATGGCCGGCGCCGCCGGTGGTGCATCGCGGCGAGCGCGAGATCATCGCCAGGAATTAGGTTTCTCTCTCCTTGTCCCTCCGTCTGAGCAACCGGCGACGTGGCTCCGCGACGGCGTCCTTTCAGCGGGCGAGATGATTCGCCACTGTATACTTTGAACTCGAGTGCATTCGTCTAAGCGACCTTCTGTTCGCCGATGCCAAATTGGCGATCGAGCTTGAGCGCGGCGAGCGGGGCGGGCCTGCCGAACAAATAGCCCTGGCAAAGCTCGATGCCCTGGTCGCGGATGTCGGCGAATTGGGCGGCCGTTTCCACGCCTTCGGCGCAAATCGTCAGTTTCAGCGTCTTTGCCAGCTGCACGATCGACGTGATCACCGCGCCGGTCTCGGGCCGCCCGACCTTGGCGATGAAGGACTTGTCGATCTTTATCTTGTCGAAGGGGAACGACGTCAGATAGCTGAGCGAGGAATAGCCGACGCCGAAATCGTCGAGCGCGATCGAGAACTCCTAGATTTTTCAGTTGCCGCAGCGTCTGAAGATTCTGCTCGCAGTCGCGCAGCAGCACATTCTCGGTAACTTCGAGCTCGAGGCGTCCCGCCGGCAGGTCCGCATCGGTAAGGGCGAACACCGCCGCGTCCACCAGGTCGGACGCCGAGAACTGTGTCGGCGAGATATTGACGGCGACCTTGATGTCTCCCCGCATGGTCTTGGCGTCGCGACAGGCGGTGCACAGCACCCATTCGCCGAGCCGGACGATCAGGCCGGATTCTTCCGCCAGCGGAATGAACTGCTCAGGCGACACCAGCCCGCGTGTCGGATGCCGCCACCGCAGCAAAGCCTCGACGGCGACGACGTGACCGCCGGCGCAGGCGATGACCGGCTGGTAAAACAGCTCCAATTCGTCGCGCCAGATCGCCTGACGAAGATCGTTTTCGAGTTCGTTGCGGCGGTCGGCCTCGGCTTTGAGATCTTCGCTGTAGAAGCAGAAGCGCTTGCGGCCGGAGTTTTTGGCCTTGTATAGCGCCAAATCGGCGCAGCGCAGCAATTGATCGCTCTGTTCGCCATGCGCCGGCGACAGCGCGATGCCGATGCTGCAGCCGATGTTCACCTGGCGGCCTTCGATCTTGAAAGGCGCGCCGAGGATCTGGACAAGGCGCTCGGCGAGCACCTGCGAACGGCTCTGCAGCTCATCGCGGCCGCCAGGCGCGATCACAGCGAATTCATCGCCGCCGAGCCGGGCCGCGACGTCGTCCTCGCGGATCGACTCGCGAATGCGTCTGGCGACGGCCCGCAGCAGGGCATCGCCGATATGATGGCCGTGGGCGTCGTTGACCTGCTTGAAGCGGTCGAGATCGAGCATGAAGACCGCAAACGGCATGGCGTCCTTGCGCTGCCGCTCCAGCAAGTTTTCAAGCTGCTCGCGAAACAGGCTGCGATTGGAGAGCCCGGTCAGCGGATCGTAGCGGGCGAGCTGGTTGATCCTGGCTTCGTTGCTCTTACGGTCGGTGGCGTCTTCCACCAGCGAAATAATATATTCGGGGCTGGCGTTCTCGTCGCAAACGGCAAAGCGCTCCACCCGAACCGCACGACGGCCATATTCGGGCGTGTCAACGGAGAACTCCACGGTCGTCTTGCCGCCCTCGCTGTTGAGCGCCTCGACGTCGTCAGCCTCGATTCGGCTTGCCATGGCGTCGGGGAAAAGCTCGGGAATGGTTGCGCCGATGATTTTGTCTTGTCGCAATCCATGGAGCGACGCGTAGGCCCGGTTGACCAGCAGCACCCTGCGGCTGCGGGCGTCTTTGATAAGGATCGGCATCGGGATGTTCTGGATGATCGTGTCGAGGAAATTCTTGAGGCTGAGCAGCTCCTTTTCCGCCTGCCGGCGGTCGGTGATGTCTTCGTGCGTCGAGACCCAGCCGCCGTCCGCTTTGAGATGGGTGATGATGTGGATGATGCGTCCATTGGCGGTCGTGTCGATCGACTGCAAACTGGCGCCCGATACATGCCGGGCGCGCATGTTGATCAGATAATCTTCGACTTCCTCGGTGAGGCCGCCGGACGCTTTGCGCTTCTCGAGAAATTCCTTGAGCGTGCAGCCCAGGTGGAATTCCGCCGCGGGCAAATGATACAGTTCCAGGTATCTGGTGTTGTACGCGACGAGGCGCTGCTCCTTGTCGAACATGCTCAGGCCCTGCGGCATGTGCTCGGTCGCGGATTGGAACCTCTCGATCAGCTCCTCGCGCGCGCGGCGCGCCTCGTCCAGCCTGCGGAGCCGGTGGAGATCCCAGGCGACTGCCGCAACCAAAAGCAGCGTCAGGATGGTCGCCATGCCGCGGTAGATCATTCGTTGCCGCCAGAACGGCGCGAATATTTCGTCCTCGGCAATTCCGCTGACCAGCACCAGCGGGACGCTCTCGGATTTGCGAAACGTGACCAGACGATTGGTGCCATCCAGGGCCCCGCCGCCCCAATAGCTGCCGGTGTTTGCTTTTTTGAGGCCGGCCTGCAATCCCCGCGCGGCGGATTTCTCGCCGACCAGCGTTTCCGACAGGCCTTTCGTCGCGAGTATGGCAAGGTCTGCGTTGCGCAGTGTTAACGTGCCATGCGCTCCGAGCTTGGCGGTATCGAAGAACCGCACCAGCGCATTTGGATCGATCGTCGCCATCATGAGGCCGGCGAACTTGCGGTCCGGTTCGCGCAACTGCCTGGTGATCGTAATCAAAGCTCCAGCGACGATCCGGCCGCTCGCGACCCCCGAGATTTGCATCACGTCTTCATTGCTGGCGGCGGACGCGGCGAAATACGATCGATCGCCGAAAAAAACTGGCGGTCCGCTGTAGTCGGCCGTGGTCTGCGTCAAATATCCGTCCGAATCGATGAGATTAAATCTGGTGACCGTGCCCGAGATCAGGCCGGCCTTGCGTACCCAATAGTTCAAATCGAAGCGCGCGGGGTCTTTCTCATAAAGCGCTCGAAGCAGCAGCAGCGAGTGGTCAAGGTCGAGAAACAGCGAGTCGAGGTGCTGCTCATAGACGAAGGTCACATTGGCGGCGCGCGCCTCGGCGTCGGCGACGGCGTGGTTCCGCTCGATGCCAGTGGCGAAAAAGCAGGTCAGCCAAAACAGCGGAATCAGCGCTGCCGCCAGATAAAACGCCGAGCTCCGCATCAAGAGCAAGGCCGAGAGCCGGCAGGACTGGCAAAATCTGTTCATGTCGCCGGGACACAATGTTGGGAAATTTTGGTGACACGGACGATGCGAATAAATGGTTGTGCCGGGAAGTTCGATCGGGCGAAATCATCTTGATCCAGATCAAGTGGCGGAGAGAGCCGGCCGAAGCCGCACCGCGACCATCGAACGCCGGGAGGCATGCGGCTTGTCGGGAATTGCTTTCAAGCCGCTTTCGATCTGACATTCCACCATTTCGCGCTTGCGCCGGCGAACCGTTGCCATGTTCACCGTGACGGAACCGGTCACCGCGCCTTACGGGCCGCCGTGATGCGCCACCTGCGCGACCTTCGCGCTCGCAATCTCATTCTTGCTGGGGCATGCAGGCGATATTCGGAAGGGAACCGCCAATCCATCGGCGCGCTCCAGGACGACGGTCTTGTGCCCTGATTGTTCCAGGTGCCGGGCGATCAGCTTGGCGCCGGTTCCACTGCGAAGGATTGGTGCGTCATATGGTTCCAGGGCGGACATGAGGCTCTCCGTTTTGCGCCACCTTTGAGCGGTTGCTTTTGACTGAAAAGTTTCAACTCGGCGGCTTTGACCCGTGAAATTGCCGCACACCTGGAACGCAATCCCCCGGACGTGAGTTCAGCGTTTGCCGCGCCGGCGTTGTCGTTGACGCAGCGCGGTCTTCTTGCTCGCTGCAAATTTTCCGAATTGGAACCTGCAGCTTTCGCCGGCGTTTATGGAAACGGCTGGGTCTGAGCCGTCGTTCATCGACAGGAGAGAGCCAATGACCAGCAAGTCCAAGCTTGGTGCGATTACCTTCGTTGCCACAATGGGCGTTGCGTCGATTGCCGCAATAGGCGTTGCGACACCGGCGTTCGCGGCGAATTCCTACAGCCCGGCTGCAAACGGCGGTGGGAGCGCCGGTTACAATCACTCGGTCGCGAGCGACTATCGCTTGAAGCCGCATCACGGCAACCCGCAGGCGAAAGAGCACCAGCCCAACAAAACCCAGCAGAAGCAGTGAGATAATGTGAGCGTCTCACGGAGCGAATAATAATGTGAGCGCCTCACCGAGAGCTTGGGTGGGCCCGTTTGTCGTTAAGGGCGGGCTCGCTCAGGCACATTTGCGCTTGGTTGGATAATTCCGGCGGGTCCGATGGAAGGAACACGCGATCTCGCAAGTCGAACGCCAGCCGAAACCGACTTCAAACTCTCCCTCGACGTCGTCTTTCCATTGCTGGGCGGCCGCTCGACCTGGAGCCACGAACATCTGCTGCCGATATTCGTCTCTTTGATCGTCGCCCTTATGCTGATGGCGGTCCCGATTCCGGGGATTCACCTAATGACGGGCGGTAGGCCCGCTCCGCCCGGGATTAATGAAGCTTGGCAGGTGTTCTCGATCCTCGGCATCTATATCGCGTTCATCATAAATTATTATATCAATCAAATGTGCGGCCGGGCCAGATCTGGTCTGCTCCAGGCGCTCGTCAGCGTCGTCACGTTCTGGCTCCTGAGCACCCGGTTTTGGGATGACTGGTATTCTCTGTTCTACCTCGTAATCCCGGGACAGAGTCTGGAGAAATCCGCGAACCCGTTCGCCGTGATCGCCGGAGATATTTTCGGCACCGGATTGCGCGAGGAGGGGTTCAAGGTCCTGCCTCTGATCGGACTGGCCCTGGTGAGCCTGGCATTCGCTTTCTTGAGCCGCCGCACCCGGGGCAGGCTAAGCGCGTTTCTTTCCGGCGTCACCGCGCATTTCGGCCTTCGCGAACCGCTCGACGGCATCGTTCTCGGCGCCGCGTCCGGCAGCGGATTCTTTGTCTATGAAACACTCGTCCAATACGTTCCTCAGGTGATCGACACGGCAAACTTTTCCGCGGATAGGACATTCGATGGATTGGTGCAGTTACTGGCGCGCGGGCTGCCTGAACTGACCGCACACGCAGCTTATAGCGGATTGTTCGGCTATTTCATCGGGCTCGCGGTGCTGCGGCCCGAAATGGCGGTGCTCCTCATTCCGCGGGGCTGGCTGTTCGCTGCCGTCCTGCACGGCGCCTGGGACGCGGCCAGCGATCTCCTCAATTCGGTCTGGATCGGCGTGCCCGTTCACCTCGCGATCGGCGTATTAAGCTATGCGCTGCTCGCCGGCGCAATTTTCAAGGCGCGCGACATTTCGCCGAGTTTTGCGCAGCGCTGCGTCAAATCCCGCAGCGCCGCCGTCGCGGCTTGAGTTTTTGGATATCCGCAGCGGGATGAAAAGGATTTTTTGTTGACCGTTGAGCGCGGCCCACGGCGCCGTTGCCCATGACGGCGCGGCCGCTGGACCATGATCCGATCAGGCTTAGTCGGATCATGGTCCGGGATTATTCGCCAGGATTATTCGCCGGAGCATGATCGTTTCGAAAAACCGGTACCGACTTTTCCGGATCATGCTCCAAGGCCCGCGGGCGATACGCGACGCGGTCGTTGCCTCATTTGCGTTGCCTTATCCGGCTCATCGACACCGGTGCATGACGCCGTCGAACCCGCGATACATTCCCGTTGCCGGGTTGTACGAGCGGTAGTGGCGCTCGCACCACGCAGCGTTGCCGGCCGCCGGCCCCTGACCTTGATAGTAATTGTAATATTGCCCCGGGATGTACTGGGAAGGAGTTGCCGGCGGAGCATAGTTGTTCGGGCTTGGCGCATCGCCCGCCGCACCTCCGGCTACCGGCGATTCACCGCCGGTGGGAAGACCGTTTTGTGCCATTGCCATGGACGCTCCGCCAACGAGCAGCGCAGCGACAATCGCGAAGCATTTGAGGTTATTCATCCTAGACTCTCCTCTAATGTCTTAGAGCCCATCCGGGAAGTTTGGATTCAAGACGAGGCGTTTGCGGCAACGCGCCTAAGCATGATGCGGATCATGGCGAGACGAACGAAGGCAGCCACGGTTGTGGCGTAGCGTTCGAAGTCGCGGGCCAAGCGTCGATTGCGACTGATCCAGGCGAACGTCCTCTCAACAATCCACCGTTTGGGCAGAACCTTGAATCCGGCAACGTCCGATCGCTTGACGATTTGCAGTCTCCAGGCACCGGTGCGCCACATCGTCATCGCCATTTTGCGTCCCGCATATCCGCCATCAGCAAAAATGCATTCGATGAATGGGAACAATCGTCGCGCCCGACGCAACAGCTGAAGAGTGCCATCACGGTCCTGAACATCGGCGGGATGGACGACGACGTTCAACAAGAGGCCCAGCGTGTCGACCAGGATGTGCCGCTTGCGACCCTTGATCTTCTTGCCCGCGTCGTAGCCCGAAGGATCGAGCCAAGCCCCCCTTTTTGCGCGCCCTTTGCGGTCTGCGAGTCAATGATCGCTACCGTCGGGCTGGCTTCACGTCTTTCCTGCTCGCGCACCGCTACGTACAATTCGTGATGGATGCGTTCCAGCGTGCCGTCCCAATTCCAGAGTTCGAGATAATCGTGCACCGTGCTCTTCGGCGGCAGATCCTTGGGGAGCGCCTGCCATTGGCATCCGGTCCACAGCACGTAGAAAATCCCGTTCAAGACTTCGCGCACGTTGACCGAGCGCTTGCGTCCACCATGCCGCGCCGGCGGGATCATAGGCGCGACAATGGCCCACTCGCCATCGGTCAAATCGCTAGGATAACGCAGGCCGGTGCGGTTCGCAGCGCGGCGATGTTGGGGTGTCCACATGAGGCGCTCCCTTCGCGAATCAAGCGCCTAACAAGGAATCACATCTGATTCATTCGATTCAAGAAGTTTTCGGATCGGTTCTTAGGCCGTGCTCACCCTGACGTGCGCATTAGAACGCGCGCGGGAACCGCTTCGTTCCGTTTGGCCGGCTGCGGCAACTCAGCCTCGATATAGCGTTACGTTTGTTTTATTTGATCCGGACGAAAACCTGAAAAAATCCAGATAACTTTGCGGCCAAGGAACCGGGCGCGAGAGCACGATCTCGAATTCGCGTGCGAGAACGCACGAGATTGTGTTTTGAACTCGCTTGAGCGCGGTTGTTAGATTGCCCGGACGCCGACCAATGCTGCAATCGGCGCCACGATATCGCTGCGATCGGCGCCATGACGTCAGCCTCGTCGTCGTGAGGGAGAGGTTTGGCGCGAAGCGGCAAGCTAATTTCTGGTTAAGCCGCAAGGCTGAACCTGGAGACAGGAAATGTCCGGCCAGACAAAAGTTGCGCTTTTTGCTGCGATCGTTCTGTGCACCGCTCTCCCGGCAGCGGCCGCCACCAGGCATCATCGCGTCAGTCATGCTCGCGATCACGCGCTTTATGACATAATGCCCGGTAGCAGCTGCTCGGCGACGCATCCGCCGTTTTGCAGCAATATCTGCACGGGGGCTGGTCCTTGTGCGCCACCGGACAGCTGGTGATCATGCCGGGGTCATCGCCTGTTTGAAAATCCGAACGCGTGAACCACGCGTCTCGAATTGGCGCGGAAGGTGCGACGAATGGGCGCGGCCGATCGCATCGGCGGCGCCGGTCGCGATGAAAACGCTCGTCGGCAGTCCGGCAAACAACAGGATCGGAGCGAGAGAGATCGCGCGCAACGGCGGTTGCGGTCGAAGAGCGCCGCGAGACCGGCGAAGAGATTCCATCGCATGCATGGTATGGTGCGACGTGGCGTTGCGGTGATCCATGAACGATTTAGTTGTTCTGTTCGATGTCGACAATACGCTCCTCGACAACGACGCGGTCCAGGAGGATCTGAAGGCGCATCTGGCGGATAACTACGGCGCGGCGACGCGCGACCGCTATTGGCAGATCCTGGAAGGCTTGCGCGCCGAACTCGGCTATGTCGATTACCTCGGCGCGCTGGAACGCTATCGCGTCGAGGCGCTGCACCGGCCCGACCTGTTGCGCATGTCGAGCTGGCTGGTCGACTATCCGTTCGCCGAACGGCTCTATCCCGCGGCGCTCGCAGCGGTGGCCCATGCCGGGCCTTTTGGGTCGGCGGTCATCCTCTCCGACGGCGACGCGGTGTTTCAGCCGCGCAAGGTCGAGCGCGCGGGCCTGTGGCGCGCGGTCGAGGACCGGGTGTTGATCTATATCCACAAGGAACAGGAGCTTGCCGACGTCGAGCGCTTCTATCCGGCGCGGCATTATGTGCTGATTGACGACAAGCTGCGCATCCTCGCGGCGGTGAAGGATAGTTGGGGCGCGCGCGTCACCACGGTGTTCGTGCGGCAGGGCCATTACGCGCGCGATGCCGCGGCGATTGCGCGCTATCGGTCCGCCGATATCACGCTGGAGCGGATCGGCGATTTCATGAGCCTCGATCGCGGCGCGTTCGGCAAGCGCGCGGCGAGGTGACGGCGACAGCAGGATTGCGCCGGGCAACCGGCTGACGCGAGCGCCTCTCCCCGTGGGCGAGAGATGCCGTTATGCGGGCTGTCGCTTCACTCCATGGGCTCGACGTGGACCAGCGCGTGATCGTGGTTGGAGCCGACCCAGAACGACACCGGCGTGGTGCGGTTCTCGATCGCCACCGTGCGCATATTGGTGTCCGACGGCATCAGGAATTGCGCCGTCGCGCCGGTCTTGGGGTCGACGCGCACGACGCGGTCGGTCGACATCGTCGAGGCCCACAGGTCGCCGCTGTTGTCGAATTCGGCGCGGTAAGGATAGGTGTAGGGCGGCAGATCGTATTCGCTGAACTTATCGGTCTTGGGATCGAACACCGCGACCTTGTCGCCGCGATATTCGGTCACCGTAATGCGATCGGCATTGTCGATCTCCATACGGCGCAGTCGCGCATGCGGCGTCGGCGGCGCGTACCAGGTCACTTTGAGCGTCTTGGCGTCGATCTTGCCGAGATAGCCGTCGCTGAATTCCGCCATCCACAGATTGTTGTGGGAGTCGGAGATCACCTGATAGATGCCGTAGTGATGGCCCGGCGGCAACGCATCGGTCGGATGGAATTTCTCCCATTGGCCGGATTTGAGATCGAGCCGGAAAATGTCGGCGGTGCCGACGCTCTTGGTCCAGACCTTGCCGTCGACGTCGTGACGCAGGCCGACGAAATTGAGCTGCACGCGGGTGTCGTTCCATTGCGGCGGCAGCGGATAATATTTGATCGTGCCGGTCTTCGGGTCGAGCATGCCGATGGCGCCCTGGTACATGGTGTCGAACCAGAGCTGGCCTTGCTTGTCGAATTCCAGGCTCAAAAGTCCGACCGGCGCATCAGGCTTGAACGTCTTGATCGGATATTCGGTGAGTTTCAGCGTCTTCGGGTCGAACTTGCCGATGAACTGCTCGCCGAAATCGGTGTACCAGACGTTGCCGTCCTTATCGAGGATGATGTCGTGCGGCTCGATGGTTTTGCGCGGCAGCGCATATTCGGTGACGATGGCGCGGGTCGAGACGCCGGTCGGCCGCGGCAGGGTCTTCAGCGGATAGGCCCAGTGGTCGACCGCGGAAAGATTGATGGTGGCGAGATATTCGGCGGCCTTGCGGAATTGCTCCGGCGTGCCGGCACGCGAGCGGTCGAGCATCGGCTGCGGCTTGACCGGCTGGCTCACCGCGCCATAGCCCTTCATGCGCGAAATGACCTGCATCCATTCGTTGACGTCGTGGGTCGAGAGCACGATGCGTTCCATGGTGTGGCAGCTCGTGCAATCGAGCAGGAAGGCTTTTTGCTCCGGCGTGCCGGGGATGCTCATCATCCATTCGGCATTGGTGAGCTCGTTGGCGAGGTTTTTGGCCGGGACGAGCTTGAGATTGGCGACCACCGGATCTTCGGGGGCGATGTCGGCCGCGGCGGGCGCGGCGAGATCATAGCCGACGGCGCGGGCGGCGAGCGTGTAGTGCCCGGGTGGGAGGCGGTTTTCCGGAAACGCATAGTGCCCGGTCTTGTCGGTGGTGACGCTGACCGAGACGATGGAGCCGTCCTGGTGCGCGGTGACGACGACGCCCTCCATGGCGCCTTCGGCGTCGGAACTCACTCGGCCGGTGAGCGCGGCCGGCGCGTCTTTGGCGCTCGCGATCGATAGGGCGGCTTGCACCAGCATGGCGGCAAGCGCAGTCATGCCCAGCATGGACACGGATTTCATCGCTTCCTCCCTTGGAATCGAATTGTTCTTCTGATTTTACCGTATTCTGCGCCCACCGGCCGCCGCCAGCAAATGAATTCCGGCCGGCCCAGCGTTGCGTGATCAGCCGAGGTGCGGCAGCGCGGCGTCGAGCAGGAGGCCCGCGAACAGGATCAAGCCGGCGTCTCGGTCGGATTTGAACACTTTGAGGCAATTGTCGGGATCGGCGATGTCGAGACGCGCAATCTGCCAGGCGAGGTGGGCGGCAAAACCGGCAAGGCCGAGCGCGAAGACGACGCCGGCGCCTGCCATATAGCCCGCGGCGCCGATGAGAATGACGGCAATGCTGTAGAACATGACCAGCATCGGCTTGGTGCGCGGCCCGAACAGCAAGGCCGTCGACTTGATGCCGATCAGTGCGTCGTCCTCGCGGTCCTGATGCGCGTAGATCGTGTCATAGCCGATCACCCAGGAGATCGATCCGCCATAAAGCAGCAGCGTCGGCGGATCGAGGCGGCCGAAGGCGGCCGCCCAGCCCATCAGCGCGCCCCAGGAAAACGCCAAGCCGAGAACGATCTGCGGCCAATAGGTGATCCGCTTCATGAACGGATAGATCGCAACGATGGCAAGCGAGGCAATGCCGAGAGCGATGGTGAAACGGTTGAAGCTGAGCAGCACGGCAAGTCCGACCAGCGCCTGCAGCACCAAAAACGCCGCCGCTTGGCGAACGCTGACCTGGCCGGACGGGATCGGGCGCGAGGCGGTGCGCGCGACCGAGGCATCGAGATCGCGGTCGACGATATCGTTATAGGTGCAGCCGGCGCCGCGCATGGCGAAAGCGCCGACGAAGAACAACACGATGGGCCCGATGTCGGGCACCTTGTCGTGCGCGGCGACTTGAGCCAGCGCTACCGACCACCAGCAGGGGATGAGCAGGAGCCAGGAACCGATCGGGCGGTCGAGCCGGGACAGACGCAGGTAAGGACGCGACCAGCCCGGCGCGACGGTATCGACCCAATTGCCGGTCGCGTCGGCAACCGAACCGGCCGACGGCTTCATCTCGCCCTGTTCATCGGACTGGACTCATCGGATCCGGCTCATCGGACCCGGCTCATCGGCCGAGCGGATTGCCGGTCAGCGTATCGAAAGTGCCGCCGCGGCGGGTGTTGGTATTGGCCGAGGAATCAACCGGTAGCGTCTTGATGGCGTCGCTGAGCGTGGGCGCTTTCGGCTCGGGCGCCGCAGCGCAGGCGGCGTCGCGGAATTTGACCGATTTCTCGTGATTGGTCTTGGCGGCGGTCACCGCCTGATCCGGCACGCCGCACCAAGTCTTGTTGTCGATCAGGAATTTGACGACCTTGCCTTCGGAGGCGACGAACGCCGTCATCAAACGGCAAATCTCCTTACGATCGGCCTTGCCCTTCATGGCCGCCTGCACGGCATTGGCTTTGATCTGGGTGGCTTGGCTCAGGGCCGGGAACTGCTGGCACTGCTGTGGCGTGCCCATTGGCCCCGTCTGGGCGGATGCGCCGCCTGCGCCAAGCGGCATGGCAGCCGCCGCCAGACACAGCGCAATGGCAAGGCCGCGATTCATTGTCTAAGTCCCTTTGGCAAGCTTGGCCCCAGTGATTTGGCTTAAGTGCCGGTGATTAAGTCTGCCCCAAGTTGCGTGCCGGTTAAAGACTAGCCGAATTCGGCGATTAGACGGCGGGAAACCCTCGTTCGGGCTCTTTTCCAGAGCGGCCTTTAGGGGCAAAAGAACACCGGCCGTCCGGGTGGGGTGCCAAATCCCGCCGCAAACGCCGTTCTTGCCAGTTTCAGCACTATGGCCCCCTACGATTTCCGCAGTCCCCGGCTTTTTGTCGACACGCCGCTCGAAACGGGCGGCGAAGTCGCGCTCCATCCCGCGCAAGCGCATTATCTCAGCCACGTGCTCCGCCTCAAACCCGGCGACCGCGTCCTCGTCTTCAACGGCCGCGATGGCGAATGGAGCGCCAGCCTGCAGGGCGGCGGCAAGCGCACAAGCCTCGCTGTCGGCACCAAGACTCGAGAGCAGACCGCCGCCGCGGATTTGCATTACCTGTTTGCACCGCTCAAAGCCGCGCGGCTCGATTACATGGTGCAGAAGGCGGTGGAGATGGGGGTATCGCGGCTCGTCCCGGTCTTGACCCGCCACGGCCAGGTAACGCGGGTCAATCTGGAGCGCATGCGGGCCAATGCCATCGAGGCTGCGGAGCAATGCGGCATTCTCGCAACCCCGGAGATCGCCGCGCCGGCCGCGCTGCCGCGCTATCTGGCTGAACGCGACCCGGCGCGATGGCTGGTGTTTTGCGATGAAGGCGCCGAAACAGCCAATCCGGCGGCGGCGCTGGCTGAGGCTTCCGGGCAAAATGGCCTCGCGGTGCTGGTCGGCCCGGAAGGCGGCTTTGCGGAGGACGAGCGCGCGACGCTTTTGCGACAGCCCAATGTAGTACGGCTGTCGCTTGGTCCACGCATTTTGCGTGCGGATACCGCGGCGGTGGCGGCGCTCGCCGTGGTGCAGACGGTGCTCGGCGACTGGAGGTGAGGCGTCAGTGAATGCGGCCTGGCCGGTCGTAGCAGACGAAGCTGACGTAATCGCCGTAGCTGCGATGAATGCTGGTGACCTTGCCGAGGCGTCCGTAACGGGCGCAGAAGGTCTCCGCGATCTGTTGATATTCGCCGGGCAGGGCAGGGCGGTAGGGAAAAATGCCGCCGGTATTGTTGCCGGTGATCCCGGAGCCCGGGCCGGCGAAATCGGAGCCGAACGCCCAGGCGCCGGTCGTAGCCGCGCCGGCGAATAGCGCCGCCGTCCCGAACGCAATCAAGAGCTTACGAACCATCGGCGAGCCTCCCGCGCCCAAGCCAAGCCGGCGAAGCTTAATTCCTAAGGTGCCGAATTGAAAGCGGCTTACGGCAGGACGACGGTGGCCGCGAACGAAATTCACATCATCGAATAGGCGCTCGCCACCATGCCGACCGGGCGGCGATCCGCGGCATGGAGCAACATGACGCGGCCGAAACTGGTATTGCGGCCGATGCGCACGACCCGGGCGTCGGCGACGATGTCGAAATTCACTGGGCGGAGAAAATGGGTGGTCTGATCGATGGTGCTCATCGGCCGGTAGCCGTTCCAGGCCGCCGAGCAGGCGATCACCATGGCGGTGTCGGCGAGCGCCATCAGCGCCTGGCTGCACACCGCCGCGCCGTCGGTGCAGATCCGCTTCGAGAACGGCAAGCGCACCGTCGCCCCGGGTTGCCAATCGGCCGGCGCGCCCGGCGGCCGAACCGGCTCGACGCTTTCAACCAGCAAAGCCAGGTCTTGCACCCAGGACGGAAACGCTTCGATCATCAGCCGCCCCGCCGCCTGCAGCCCGAATGACGGCTGCGGCTGCGCAAGCCGGTGCACCTCGCCCATTGTCGTTCTTCCCCCAATCCGGTGCCGCCGTCCCGCCACGACGGACGCTCGCAAATTCGCTTTACGCTGATTGAACAGGACGCCGCGCTGCTTCGCTTTTGCGAGCGCGCTGACCGACGAATCACATGCAACAATGTGCGAATTCGTAGCACAACATAAGTAGAACCCGGTATAATTTCGCATGCTGCGCGCGTTCCCGCTGCCGGCAGGCGGTGAATTGCGGGGACCTTGACCGGCGGTCATGGGCGCGGCACGGTAAGCGGGCGTTTCGCGCGGGATCGGGCAAGGTGAAAGCGGGATCGGGGAAGGCAAAAATGGTGCGATCGAAGCTGCGTCTTGCGGCAAGCGCGGCCTTCGCTGCCGCGCTTGCGGTCGGGTTCGGCATTCTGGCGGACGACCTAGCGGTGGCGCCGGCGCGCGCTGCGACCATTTTCGAAAAGAATTTCTGGATGCCGGGTCCGGACTACAGTCGCGACCTGCCTAGCTGCCAGTATCATGCGGCGCTCGACCGTATCATCCGGGACTTCCACAGCAAAGAAATCCGCTTCTGGAATTCCGAGCTGCAGATCGTCGGCTTCGAGAACCTTCACGAGATCGACACCATGCCCTGGGCGGCGCAATCAATTCCACGCCGCTTTTGCGGCGGCACGGCCGTGATCAACAATTCCACCCGGCATTCGATCTATTATTCGATCGCCGAGGATACCGGCATGATCGGCATCGACTGGGGCGTGAATTTCTGCGTCGTCGGTCTCGACCGCGACCATGCCTACGGCCCGGACTGCCGGGCAGCGCGGCCTTAATCGAGCGCTTCGGTTCGCAGCGCGCGCAAGACGCAGTCGCGCAACCGCGCCGGATCGCGTGCGCCGCGCTGTGCGAATTCGATCACGGTTTTGGCCACTACGTCGGACTCCCCGCGATCGCTGACGCCGAGCGTCCGGCACACGTCCGCGTAGGCACGCGTCATGGTCGAAATCGCTTCCGGCTCGAACGGCTCGTTCTGGAACAACCGATAAACGGCCATGCCTTCCCTCCTGGCTTTCCGCTTGAATGCAGTTCCGCCCAGGCAAATGGTAGTTAAGACCGGCGCCCCTGACATTCCAGGAGGTCCACGAAAATGGCGGGCATTGTTCGTCACACGGTCGCAAAGTCGCGGCAGTGCGGCCAATATCCACAGCATGTTCTTGATTTGTTCAGGCCTGTGCGCTAGCCTGTCCTGTCCGGTCAGAGGGGCGATCATGGTGCGTTGCTTCGTTCGAGTGGCGTTGATTGCGTGTGTTGCGTTGTGGGTCGCCCCTCGGCCGGCGACCGCGCAGAATGGTGCGGCGCCGGCTCCGGACGCCCCGGGCCAGTTCGACTTTTATGTGCTGTCGCTGTCATGGTCGCCGTCGTTCTGTGCCGAGGCGGCCGAGCGGCACGGCGGCGCCAAGCGGTCGACGCAATGCGGGGCGCGGCCCTACTCCTTTGTCGTGCATGGGCTGTGGCCGCAATACAACAAGGGCTTTCCGCAATATTGCGAGCGGCCGGCGCCGCGCCTTGATCGCAACATTGTTGCAGCGATGCTCGACCTGATGCCGGCGCGGCATCTCATCTATAACGAATGGGACAAGCACGGCACCTGTGCGGGGCTCTCGCCGCACGGCTATTTCGACGCGGTGCGGCAAGCGCGCGCCGCGGTGAAAATCCCGGCCGATTACAGCGACCTGAAAGCCCCGCTTGCGGTCACGCCGGGCGCCGTCGCCGAGGCCTTCATCAAGGCCAATCCCGGTCTGTCATCCGAGGCGATCGCGGTCGAATGCGACAGCAAGCGGCTCACCGAGGTGCGGCTCTGCCTGGTCAAGGATTTTTCGGCCGTTTCCGCGACGGCGCCGTTTCACGACTGCCCCGAAATCGTCAAACATGCCTGCCGACGCGACCACGTGGTGATGCCGCCGCTGCGCGGCGGTTAGAGAGCTTGGGCTCTTGCGCGGTTGGGCCCTGGCGCGGTTGGGCACGGCCCGGCAGTTGCGCGATACGCGGCACTATTTGTTTGTTCAACACGTTTCCACACTGGCGCGACATGCTGTACACAGCGCGCGATGAACTATCAGCACGCCTTCCACGCCGGCAATTTCGCCGACGTGCATAAGCACACGGTACTCACGCTGGTGCTCGATTATTTGCGCGGCAAACCGGCGGCGTTTCGCGTGATCGACAGCCACGCCGGCGCGGGATGCTACGATCTCGGTGGACCGGAGGCGGCGCGCACGGGCGAATGGCGCGACGGCATCGCGCGCGTCGTCGCCGCGCCGGAACTGCGGCAGGGCGCCGCCTACGCGATGCTCAAACCGTATCTCGACATCGTCGCGGCGCAGAATGCCGCCGGAGCGTTGTGCGTCTATCCCGGCTCGCCGCTGATCGCCAGGGCTCGCTTGAGGCCGCAAGACCGCCTGATCGCCTGCGAGCGCGCGCCGCGGCTGCGCTGCAAGCCGCGCTACGCGGCGATGCTCGCGTCAAGGTGCTCGCCATCGACGGCTGGATCGCGGTCAAAGCCAATGTGCCGCCCAAGGAGCGGCGCGGCCTCGTGCTGATCGATCCGCCCTACGAAGAGGCTGCCGATTTCATGCGGCTGACCGATGCGCTTGGCGAAGCGCATCGCAAATGGCCGACTGGCATCTACATGCTGTGGTACCCGATCAAAGAGCGCGACGCGCCGGACGCGCTGGCGCGGCGCTTGCGCCGGCTCGGCGTGCCGAAGGTCTTACGCTCGGAAATAACGCTGGCGCCTCCGCGCGCCGATGCGGGACTCGCCGGCAGCGGGCTCGTCGTGGTCAATCCGCCCCACACCTTGGCGCGAGACTTAGAAGCTTTGCTCCCCGTACTTATACGGGTGTTATCGCCGAGCGCCGCGCAACGGCTCGATTGGCTCGTCGGCGAATAGGCGCGAAGCGCTCGCCGAGCGGTAGCAAAAACGTAGCCCCAGGCCCGTTCGACTTGGCAAAAACGGCTGTTTGCCACTTTTCCACACGTGGAAATTGGGTTAATTGACTCGGTGCTGCTTGGACGTTCCGCCTCCTGTGGGGGGCCGGCGGAGTGACTGAGGCCGTCTGGGGCTCAAGCTCTTTGCTCGCGTGAATGTTCTTGCTGGCCGTCGCGCCGTGGGGGTGGCGGCGAAAGAACTACGGGGGAAGGAGTGTTTCGATGGCAATGACCGGTACGGTCAAATTTTTCAACGGCGAACGCGGCTATGGCTTCATCAAGCCCGACGACGGTGGCCGCGACGTGTTCGTGCACATTACCGCCGTTGAACGCGCGGGGCTCAAGTCGCTGATTGAGGGGCAGCGGATCAGCTTCGACGTCGAGCCCGACAAGAAGGGTAAGGGCCCGAAGGCCGTCAATCTCGTCGTCACCGGTTAAGACGACGTCGCCGCGGCGCGCCATGCGCCGCAAGGTTGGAAAAACGGACGGCGGCGCCGCCGTCCGCTGCACGAAGCTTTTTTCCCTGGACGTGCTTTATTTGCTCCGTTACCCCGAATTTGCCGCGTTACTCCGCGATTCCAACGAGCCTCAATCAAGGTGCTGCAATGATGATCCTCCGCTCCTCGCCGTCCTCGCCGTTCGCCCGCAAGGTGCGGATCGCCGCGTCGCTTGTCGGCCTCGACGGCGACGTCAAGATCGAGGCGGCCGACACCAACGATGTCAATGACAGCGTGCGCATGCAAAATCCGTTGGGCAAGATTCCGGTGCTGATCGCCGAAGACGGCGTCGCCTATTACGACTCGCGGGTGATCCTCGACTATCTCGACGAGCGCGCCGGCGGCGGCAAGATCGTGCCGCGCGAGCCGAAGGCACGGCTCGCGGCGCTCCGTCTGGAGGCGCTGTGTGACGGCATTCTCGATGCGTCGATCCTGACCATCTACGAGGTGCGCTGGCGCAAGGAAGAGGGGCGCGAGCCGAAATGGCTCGAGCACCAGGCCGGCAAAGTGACGCGCGCGCTCGCCGCGCTCGAAGCCGCGCCGCCGGCGCTCGGCGGCGGCCTGCCCAATGTCGGCCAGATCGCGCTCGCCTGCATGCTCGGCTACCGCGATTTCCGCTTCGGCGGCGACTGGCGGGCCGATCACCCGCGGCTCGTCGCCTGGCTAGACAATTTCGCCGTCCGGGTGCCGGGTTTCGCCGCGACTAAGCCGGCGGGCTGAGGCCGGAGCCTTGGTTTTCCGCGGCGCTTACAGACAAGCACGCTCGATGCCGCGCGCGGCCATCAATTCGGCGATGCGCTTGCGGGCATGGAAGACCCGGGTTTTTACCGTGTTCTGCGGCACGCCAATGATGCGGGCGATCTCCTCGATCGATTGCTCGTGGTAATAGACGAGATCGATGACCTGACGATGCGCGCTCGACAACTGCCGCAGGCAGGCCTGCAGCACCGCCCCGCGATCGGTTTTCTGCATGGCGACTTCGGGATCGTCGGCCGGATCTTCGAGGCCTTCGGCGACCTGGTCATCGAGCGCGGCGTAGGAGCGCTGCCGTAGCGCGCTCAACGCCTTGTAGCGGGCGATGCCGAGGATCCAGGTCGAGACCTGCGCGCGCGCCTCAAAACCGCGAGCGCCGCGCCAGACGTCGAGGAATACTTCGTTGAGCAAATCTTCGGCGGTCTCCTCGTTTTTGACGATCCGGGCGAGGAAGCGGAACACCCGCAGATGATGCCTAGCGAACAGAAGCCGCATGGCGTCGCGATTGCCGTTGGCAATCAGTCCGATCAGCACTTGATCGGACGTGGCCTTGATCGACGGCGGTCGGCCCGATGCGGCCGCGGAGATCGCTGGATTGAATTGCATGGCGCTGCCCCCGTGTGGGAGCGAACCTAGAATTCTTGCGCGCCACGGCTCCATTCTACGTTGGGTAACGGGCGATATCGGAAGGGAGGGGGCGCTTATACGCCGGTATAGGGGACGGCCGCCGGTCGTACCGGCGCCGGCGGGCTCAGCCGAGATCGCCGGCGCTCGACTGCTCGAGCGCCTTGTCGAGGCAGGCGATCAGGCTTTTTTCGTCAAACGGCTTGCGCAGGAAGCCCGAGGCCCCGGCGTCGAGCAGGCGATCGCAGACTTTCTCCTCGAAATACGCGGTCATGAAGATCACCGGCGTGCTGCGGCCTTCGGCGATCAGCCGATCCTGCAGATCGGCGCCGGTCATGCCCGGCATATTGAGGTCGGTGATCAGACAGGACGAATCGCGCAGCCGGTCCGAGCGCAAATATTCCTCGGCCGAGGCAAATACCGCGGCGCGATAGCCCAACGAGCGGATGAGCCTCGCGGTCGCTTCGCGCACCGATGGGTCGTCGTCGATGATGGAGATCACGCGCTGCTTTGCCAATTTTGTTGCCCTATTCAGCGCGTTTTAGTCGCAACCGGCGGCAGTCCGCCACTGTACATGGGCAAGGTTCGGGCATCGGATAGGGCAACGGAACTATACTTGTGTATAGTTCGTCAGACAGGCTCGCGGCGAATGCCCAAGGCGTCGGCCATCCGCACCAGATCGGCGAGCGATTTTGCTTCCATCTTGCGCATCACACTGCCGCGGTGAACCTTGACGGTGATCTCGCTCACGCCGATCTGCCCGGCGATTTGTTTGTTCATCAGGCCGGCGGTGACGAGGCCCATGATCTCCTGCTCGCGCGCGGTCAGGGTGGCGAAATTCGCCCTGAGCCGCGCGGTGTCGCCAGCGTTCTTGCGCCGGTCGCGGTCGCGGTCGAGGCCGGTTTGCACGGCGTCCAGCATATCCTGATCGCGAAACGGCTTCGGCAGGAACTCGATCGCGCCCGCTTTCATGGCGCGCACGGTCATCGGGATATCGCCGTGGCCGGTCATGAAGACGATCGGGATGTCGATCTTGGCCTTGGCGAGCTCGGCTTGGAAATCAAGCCCGCTCAGCCCCGGCAATCTGACGTCGAGCACCAGGCAACTCGGGCTGTCCGCCAATTTGTTGCGTAGAAATTCGGCCGCCGAGGCAAATGCCTTGACCTGCAGGCCGACCGAACGGAACAGGCGCGCCAGCGCCTCGCGCAACGAGGCATCGTCGTCGATCACATAGACGATCGGCGCTGCTTCGGCCGCCGCGCTCATGCGATTGCCTGCGGCGTTGCGGCGCCGGCTCTGGCCGTCGGCAAGACGACGCGGAAAATCGAGCCGCGCGGGCGCGCCGGCGCCGCGGAAAGCTCGCCGGCGTGGCGTTCGACGATCATGCGGCAAAGGGCAAGATCCAGGCCCATGCCGTGCGCCTTGGTGGTAATAAAGGCGTCGAAAATGCTGTCGATCTGCTTGGGATCGATGCCGGTGCCGGAGTCTTCCACGACGATGGCGACGGCGTTGTCGCCGTGCCGTTCGGTGCGCAACCGCAGGACGCGATTTCCGATCGCGGCGGCATGCATGGCCTCGATGGCGTTGCGGATGAGGTTGATGAGCACCTCCTGTAATTGCCCGCGATGGCCGGTTACCGGCGGCAGCCCGGGGTGCAGCGCGGTGCGCGTATCGATGGCGTCGCGCTCGATTTCGGCGCGCAGCGTTTGCAGCACGCCGGCGGCGAGTTCGTTGACGTCGAGCGCCTCATGACCCTGATCGGCCTTGCCGAACAGCGCGCGGATATTGTCGAACACCTGGCTGGCGCGATGGCTGTCGCGAACCATGCTGTTGAGCGCGAGCCGGGCTTCCTCCAAATTCGGCGGCGTGTGGTCGAGAAAGCGCAACGCCGCGCCGCCGTTCGAGGCGATGCCGGCGAGCGGCTGCCGCACTTCGTGCGAAATCGCGGCCGCCATCGCTTCGAGATTCATCAGCTTGTTGCCGCGCTCGCGCTGCAGCTCCGCGACCGAGCGGCCGAGTTCCTCGGTACGCTGGCGCAGCTCGTCGAACAGCCGGGTGTTCTCGATGGCGATCAGCGCCTGGGCGGCGAAATGGCGGGCGAGCGCGATCTGCTTGTCGGTGAAGGGGCGGACGGATATCCGCATCAGCACGATGACGCCGATCGGACTGCCTTCGCGCAACAGCGGCACGCCGAGCACGGTACGATAGCCGATCTCGTTTTGCGCGGCTTGCAGCGTGTAATCCGGATCGGCCAGCACGTCGGCGACGTGAACCGGCTTGCGCTCCATCACCGCGCGTCCGATGACGCTGCCGCGGCCCGGCTTAAACGGCACGCCGCCGGCGAGAGCGCGGTGATTGGGCGGACCGCCATAGGTGGCGATGACGCGAAAATTCTCGCCCTGCTGGCGATGCATGGCGGCGAGATCGGCGTCGCACAGCCGCACCGCCATTTCGATCAAGGTGTCGAGCAATTGCTGCAGATCGAAGGTCGAGCGGCTGATGATGTTGAGCACGTCGGCGGTGGCGGTCTGCTGCTCCAGCGATTCCCGCAGCTCGCGCAACAGCCGCGCATTCTCGATGGCGATGACCGCCTGGTCGGCAAAGCTCGTGGCCACTGCGATCTGCTTGGCGGTGAACGGGCGAACCGCGGTGCGGCCGACCGTGAACGATCCGACAAGTTCGGCGTCCTTGAACAAGGGCACCGCGAGCGTTGTGCGCACGCCGGCGCGTTCGACGACGACAACCGTCGGCGGATTGCGCTCAATATAGGACTGGTCGGCCGCAAGATCGGGAATATGAATGAAGCTTCTCGCCGCCAGCATGCGGCCGGACGCGGAATGCTCGTTGGGCCGATACGGCGCGCGCTTGCGCAAGGCCACGAACTCGGCCGGCAAATTATGGCTGGCGACCAGATGCAGCGCGTCGCCATCCCAGCGGTTGATGATGCCGTTGTCGGCGTCGCAAAGCCGCACCGCATTGGCCAGAATGTCGGAAAAGACCGGTTGCAGGTCGCCCGAGGAGCTAGAGATGGCGCGCAGCACCTCGGAGGTCGCCTTTTGCTGCTGGAGCGTTTCGTTCAATTCGCGGGTGAGGCGGGCGACCGCGGTGTTGCGCTTGGGGCCTGAGGCCTTGCGCCGGCGTGCGGGCCGCGGAGGCTTGCGGCGCGGCGCCGCGGCCGCCTTGCGGTGTCGCACCACGCCTCGTTCGCTGCCGGCTTTGACGCCGGTTTTGGAGCGCCGTCGCATCGCTTCCCCTCGCCCCGAACGCCGGGGCGGCGCATGGTAGCGGCAGAAACGGGCCGGCGGAAAGTGGTGTCGCCGCGGTATCGGCTGCGGCAGGTTCGCGAATGTGGCATATGCTTGGGTGGCCATGCCACTCTTTACGCTTAACGAGCTTGCCGCCGCGACCGCCATCGTTCGCGAGGTCGTGCCGCCGACACCGGCCTATGCCTGGCCGTTGCTCGCCAAATCAGCCGGCGCCGAGGTCATCGTCAAGCACGAGAATCACACACCGATCGGCGCCTTCAAGATCCGCGGCGGGCTGGTTTATGTCGATGCCTTGTTCCGGGCCGGTCCGCCGCCGAACGGGCTTGTGACCGCAACGCGCGGCAATCACGGCCAATCGATCGCGCTCGCCGCCGCGCGTCATGGGCTGCCGCTCGCGATCGTGGTGCCGCAAGGCAATTCGACCGAGAAGAACGCGGCCATGGCCGCGTTCGGCGCCGAGGTCATCACCGCCGGCAAGGATTTTGACGAGAGCCGGCTTGTCGCCGAGGAGATTCAACTCAAACGCGGCTATCATTTCGTGCCGGCCTTTCACCCCAATTTGGTCAAAGGCGTCGCGACCTATGCGCAGGAATTATTCGCAAGCCATCCCGATCTCGACGTGGTTTACGTGCCGATCGGCCTGGGCTCGGGCATTTGCGGCCTGATCACGGTGCGCGATCTCTTCGCCCTGAAGACCGAGATTGTCGGCGTGGTCGCCGCCAATGCGCCGGCCTACGCGCTGTCGTTCGAAATGGGGCACGTGGTGCAGACCAACGCGGCAAACACTTTCGCCGACGGGGTGGCCTGCCGCGTGCCGTCGCCGGACGCGCTCGACATCATCATGAAAGGTGCGGCACGCGTTGTCCGCGTCAGCGAGGATGAGATCGCCGAGGCGATCCGCGTCTATTACCGCACCACGCATAATCTCGCCGAGGGCGCCGGCGCTGCGCCGCTTGCCGCGCTGCTGCACGATAAGGCGCGCAATGAGGGCAAGCGCGTCGGCCTCATTCTCTCCGGCGGCAATATCGACATGCCGCTCATGGCGCAGATTTTGCGCGGTGCAACGCCGGCGGTGTGATCTGGATCGGATACTTATAAATCCGGCCTATTTCTGCTTCGCTCCGAAAGCAACCGAATTGCTGCTTTGCCGCGCAACGACGCGATGGGCCGAAAGGCGACTTCGCCGGTGTCGGCGCCAACGGGCGAGGGACAGCCTGCATCAGCATTAGTCTACCTAAAAAGTGTGGCGGCGAACCCCTGCCTAGGCTAGCCGCCGCTTGCTAACGACCCCGAAAGGAGAAGCGCCGGAGCAATTCACCGCCAGGCTGTCCGCCACGAATGGCCGATCCTTATCCAGGCCACGTCAGCGGCGTCGTCGTCCTGAAGGCTCCATCCTTCAATCTTCAAGACAAGGCGGCCTGATGTCGTTACAGGTATCGGGACATGCGCTGGCAGCAGCGCGATGGATGGCATCAGAGCAACCGACGCCGTGCCCGTGACGAAATCTCGCCGGTCTATCATTACACCGCTGCTCCCTCTCAATTTTTTAGCCGAAGTCTGTGCAGTGGCGACACCCGAAATGCGCAGGTATGACCCCACCGGGTCGTTGCCGCGGACAAAAGTTCGGCCGCGGCCGCCGCATCGTCGGCGGAAATCGCAATATTGTAGGCTAGTTCAAGCGCACGAAGCGTGGCCCGATTGTCGGCATTGACGCGCGCCAACTGGAGAGCCCTGCGAAGATCTCCGCCGCTTCCGGCATAGAACTCCGCGCCGTGGTCCGCGAAGGCAAGTAGATGACTGTTCAGAACCGCTTCGAACCCCAAGCGGGCGGTCTTCATATGCGCCCTGGATTCTTCAAACCTGCCTTGAGCGGCCAGCACATCGGCGAGGCGCCAGTCGACTTCCGGATCGCCAATCGCAAGCACTTGCCGGAGCAACTCTTCCGCTTCGTTGAAGTTTTCTTCTGCAGAGCAAGTCTCGGCCAGATGCACTCGCGCTTTCGTGTACATTGGCAGGATAGCGATTGCCTGGCGATACCATTGGGCGGCCTGGGCTGGATCAGGCTCCGGGGCCAGTTCACCCCAAAGCATGCCGAGTTGAAAGCAAATCCCGGCGACGGGAAACGGCGAAACGTCGCGGTATGCAAGCAGGGCCTGTTTGTAAGCACGGTCGGCCGCGTTGAAATCGCGAAGGTCGGCCAACAACGAACCAAGCGCGACAAAATCCCCTATGCCACCTGTCTCGGTCGCATCCCGGCGGCGCGCATCGAACACTCTGCCGAGATCATTTCCGCACGCCTGATCAATAGTCACTCGAAGGCGATCGACATCCGCCGTCGGCGCGCCGCCGATCTCGGCTTGTGAGAGATAATGCCTGGCGTCGGAAAAGCGGTGCGCCATCGACGCCACTTGCGCTTGGATCAACGCCACTCGCGCTGGCGCAGTGTCTATTTGACTGAGCTGGCTGGCCAATGCTTCGACGCGGTCGAGTGCCCATACGTCGCCGACGAACCGCAACGTAAGCTGCTCGTGTTCAACCACCGCTTCCGCCACCCCGTCCCTCGTCGAGTCCTCGTAAAACCTCGCCCAGGATCGCTGCCGTGCACTTTCCAGATTTATGGTTGCAATTTCGCCATCGGTTGTCGCCAAGGTTGCATCATGCAGTTCTGGTGCGACAATCACTTTGCGGCTCCTAAGCGCGCCTTCAGGCTTTCCAGTCCTGTTTTGAAAAGCGTGGAGACTATCGTTCTGACGATGAGGTCGCCCTGGCCATTTCCGAGATACCGCGCCCGCCATTCGACAGAACTTCCAGCGCCATTGGATTTGACCTGGAGCATTCCAGTGTAGTCCGACGCCGGAATGCCGCTGATATTCGTATACCGGTATGACCTCGCGGTGTTGTCGATTGCATCGAGCCGTTCGATGATTTGCTTGCCATCGATGGTCTCGATAACGCGCAGTTCTCCGATACCGGTGCCGATCAGCTCGATATTAGCGATCAGTGGATGCCAGTCGCCGCCGAATTGTCCGATCAGCTTCCAAACCCTATCGGGCGCGGCATCGAGATCGATGCTTTCCGACACCTGTTGCAACTCCAGGTTCGGCGTCGCGAAGTACGGAAAAGTCTTGGTGCCAGGTTTCGTGGCCTTTGTCGTGCCGCCTTTGAGTGGTTCCCGGTCGCGGTTCACCATCCACGTCAGCAGGACATCGATGACATCAGGGTCGACCGTTCGGCCACCGCCAGTCTCATAAGCTTTGCCGTTAAGAGTGCTTTTCTCGATTTCCAGATGGCTGATATCGGAGATAGGTTTGGCAACGTCAAACAGCAAATAATCGTCCAGGAACATATTGGCATTTGCAGCGAGCGCAGCCTGCGTCCAGTCTTGCTTGCCGTCGCGCATATCGTAAGCTGCGAGACTATCCTTCAAGCGTTTAAGGAAAAGCGGGCGAAGATCGTCGGCGATCGCGAATGGTGTTTGCTGATTCCATAAATCGCGGAGATCATCCACATCGCCGATAAATGGACAGTTGAGGCGAACATTGGTCTGTTCGGGGCGACCAACCCAATCGATCCGCGGTGGCTGCGATCCGACAAACTCGCCGAGACGCGTTAGCGGAACTGTCTCAGCAATCACGCCGAACAGCGAGCCCTTACTGGGCTCAAGCACCCGCCGGGTATCGAAGTCGATGACAATGCAAAGTACATTGTCATTCTGCAACAGATTTTGAAATGGCTTCATGGCAGATACGACCCATGCCAGGATGAATGGATCGGAACGCAAGCCGGCAAACACGCGGTAGGTCCCATCCGGTGTGGAGGCGCCCTTTTCGTCGTTAACGGCGATGCGAAGCGTCTGGCCGTCGGGAAGGGCGCAGGTGCCACGCTGTATCGGCTTCTGGCCCGCTGCACCACGTTCCAGAGTGTCGAACCGTACGCTGAAACGAATTTCCGGATCGGTGGTCTCGAACTTGGTGGCGTCGCCGAGGCCAGCGACTTTCGCGCGGCGAACCACGATCGAATGGGTGATCGCGTTAGAGAACATCGCGTCTCGGCCGCAGGTCGGAAAGACGTTCGCCGCTAGCACAGTCCGGGACGGGTTCTCCGGGCTCGTAAAGGCGAACAGATCGGTGAGGTCTGCCGAGGGATCACCGATCTGTCTGGGTCCATCGATGTGATCGGACATCGGCAAGCTCCGTTGTTTTCGGGTCGGCTGCGTGAGTGGGCGCTTTTAGGGCTTTTGCGGCTCGCTCGTTGTCGGCGGTCCGCCGAACGGGGTGACGCGGCCGGGCTCCTCCGGAATGGACTTCAAGTACTCGACCAAAGCCCAACGCTGGTCGTCGGTCAGTAGCGGACCAATAATTCCGTTGCCGCGCGGCCCATCCTGGAAAGAGTGCCCCGCGTTCGAGTTTCCCGGCAGGCTCGTATCCATGACGAACGTGCCGGGCCCGCAGGTCGTGTCTAGCCCCACTTTAATCGGATCGAACTCGCGGCCGATGCAGAATCTTTTTGGACGTTCGCTGGCCGGAACCAGCATCTCGTACAGGTTGGGCACCGAACCGTTGTGCAGGAATGGCGGAGTAGCCCACACGCCGTCGCGCGGGGCCGCCTTATAGACCCGATCGGGTGCCGGCGGCTGCGGCAGCTCCCGATAACCGTTCAGGTCGAGTAGCTCGGCCGGCGTCATCTTTAGTTTTGCCACGGCCCTCTGAAGGACCTCTCGCTGGATGCTTTGTTTGAACGCCGCCATGGGAACGACATCCTTCCCGCGGAGCTCCGGTGGCAAATCATTGCTGAGTTGACCGGTGACCGCAAACGGTCGGATTGCCTCGGCCTGCGCGTGATCGGTGCCTACGTATGATTGCGGCACTAAACCCACGAGGATGAAGCGCTTGCCGTATTTATTCGGCTCGGTCCACCGGTAAGGCCAAGCGTTGTGGCAACCGGCGCAGAGTTCCACAAACAGCGCCTTGCCTGCTTTGGCCCTGTCGCGATCGATCTTGCCGAAGACATCTTCCGGCCAGCTTGGCGGCGCCAGTCGTTCCAACTGGTTTTCAACCCGGTGAAGCTCCGGGATGGCCGCATTCGCCTCAAACAGCCCATCGGCGGGAGTTTTGGCGTGTAGGTTTATGGGCATGTAGACGCCCATCGTCTCTCCCAAATTGCGCGCCAACGGATCCTGCACAATTGCCGCCCACTGCGTCCACAATCCCTGCGGAGCGTTCCACAGGAACGGGGGCTTAACAGGCGCTATAGGCGTTGACGTGTTCTCCGGGATGCCGGGCAGATTGGCGGTCACCCTGTTGTTGATCATGCTAAGAGCATCAATTCGCGCCGGCCCCCAGGGCCAGAACGTTGCGGCGCTTCGCGTGGCATATTTGTAGGTTACTGCCGCCTGGCGCTCGAAGCGCGCACGTAACTTGGCTTTAGCTTCCGGGCTTACCGCCCCAAGCCGTGCCGCCAGCCGATCAAATTTTGCCGCATCAGTCAAAGTCTCCTGCATCGCTGCATTGAGAGCCTCAATATAGGCTTGCATATCAAACGTATTGGCAGGTCCACCGTCGATGCGAATGTGTTTGCCCTTATAGTTCAGTTGCGTTTCATGGCAGGCCGCGCAGGTCAAACCGGCGAATTCACCAGTTTCCTCTCCCGGCCATTGCGGAGTGGAAATCACCGTCTTGCTGATCCCGATGGGCAAACCGTCGGGATTGTATGGCGAGCCTGCGGGTTGGGTGATCAGTCCATAGCGCTCGCTATTTGCGTCCGACCTAAACAGCTCCCGGCTGCCGGCAACCTCCAGGTTGAGAAAAATGTCATAGGAGAGAATGGCCGAGCCTTGCGAAAAATGATAATACCAATCCCGATCGTCCTGCGACCAAGCCTGATTGAGGTAGATCACCGACTGATCCGAGGACGATTGGGCCGCAGCCGATGCGGGAAGTGATATGCTCCCGGCAAACGACAATAGGATCGCTACTGCAAAGGAGGCGAACACCGGCAGATAGCTACCGCTTCGGGACATATTTGGCTCTCCGAGCTCGATGGCAGGGCGGCAAAGGGACAGAGGTATTTTTCTAGACAAGATGGGTCCGGACCAGTTGGACCTAGGTCCAGTACAAACCGCTCGGCTCCGACCGGTAGTATGGTTCTCGGGTTGCGCTAAGGGACAGCCTTGGCGGCCTCAGGGAAGCCATGAATAAATTTTTGTTTGGGGGCGTTGCCCTCATCGCGATCAGCGTCGCCACACCTGGGCGTGCCGCGGACATGGCGGTCAAGGCGCCACCGCCTCCACCCGCGCCGTCCTACTACGATTGGTCGGGTCTCTATATCGGCGCCAATTTCGGCGGCGCATGGACCAGCGGCAATCTGAACATTTCCGGCAACGATTTCTACGATGGTCTCACCGAATTCATCGGCGGCGGACAGATCGGCTACAACATTCAGGCCGGCAATTTCCTGTATGGTGTTGAGGGCGATTTCGATTGGGCGACGTTCGATCATCCCGCCCTGGCGACCGCGACTCTCGGCTCCGTGAGCCAACACTGGATCGGGACGTTAGCAGGCCGCCTCGGCGTCGTTGCCAACCGCTGGCTGGTATACGGCAAGCTCGGCGGCGGCTGGGTAAAAAGCACCGCGATCCTCAATGCCCCGGGACTTGGCTGGACCGGATCGAGCACCAAAGACGGATGGCTGGTCGGCGCCGGTCTCGAATACGGCTTCAAGCCCCATTGGACGGTCAGGTTGGAATATGACTACCTCGCGTTGGCAGGCTGGAATTCGGCGACCACGCCCGTGATCCAGTTGAACCGCGATCTGCAAGTGATCACCGCCGGCATCAGCTACAAGTTCGAGAGCGGCGGTTCAGGTGCGACCGCACCAGTGAACTCCAGCGGCGGTGGCGAAGCTACAGAGGACTTGGCCAAGCAATCGCAAAACCCAATCGCAAATCTCGTTAGCGTTCCGTTCCAGAGCAACACGAATTTCAACGCCGCACCATTCGGCCGCGCGCAGGAGGTACTCAACATTCAGCCGGTTGTGCCGATGCAAATCAGCGCAGACTGGAATGTGATTTCTCGGACCATCGTTCCCATCGTCAGTCAGCCGAGTCCGACGTTCGACAGCAGCACCAACGGAATTGGCGACATCACGCAGTCATTGTTTCTGTCGCCGGTGAACTCGGGCGCTCTAATCTGGGGCGCTGGTCCAGTCTTTACCGTCCCGTCTGCGACCGATCCGATTCTTGGCACCGGCCATGTGCTGCTCGGGCCGACGGTAGTGCTGCTGACGACGCCGGGGCACTGGGTGATTGGCGTATTGGCGAACAATCAATGGTCAGTTGGCGGCAATCCGTTGCGGCCCGCGGTGAACTCGTTCCTTGCCCAGCCGTTCGTCAACTACAACATGGCGCACGGCTGGTACTTGACCACCTCGCCGATCCTGACCGCGAACTGGCTGGCGACGCCGGGTCAGCAGTGGACTGTCCCGATAGGTGGCGGGTTTGGTCGCGTGTTCAAAGTCGGTGACCAGCCGGTGAACGCATCGTTAGCCGCTTACTACAACGTGATAAATCCAACGGGAGCGCCTGACTGGCAATTGCGGGCTAGTCTCGCGCTGCTCTTCCCAACAAAATAGCCGACTTCGGAGTTGTGGGTCGATCCCGCATTCCTCGTCTCGGATGAGGCCCGCGGGATCACCGGCGATACTATCGCAGTCGATGGCGGCTCTTGGCTCTAGGCTCAAAGCCTTATCGGCCTGATAGGGCCCGAGGTCTGTTCAGGGTCAGCGAACGAACCCGCTCGCGCGGGAGCGCGCTGCGCGCGGAACGGAGCAAGTGGCGAGGGCCGCGCTAACCGACTGATCGAGAGGCGATGACGGGCAGGCGTCCCGCCCTGAGGATCGAGGGGTTGCAGAACCTCAATCTCAGGACAGGAGCCTTCGATGAGTGACAAGCCCATCAGCGATCTGCGCCGCCGCATTTTGCAGGATATGACGAACCGCAACTTCGGCACCAAGACCCAACACGATTATATCCGGCACATCGAGACCTTTGCCAAGTTCCTCGGGCGCGCGCCGGATACGGCGAGCGGCGACGACATCCGCTGCTTCCAGGCCGAGCAGATCGCGCAGGGCGCGCAGCCTGCGAAGATGAATACGCAAGCATCCGCACTGCGCTTCTTCCTTGGCATCACGTGCGGTCGCGCCGACCTGGCCCATCAGATTGCGCGCACGCGTTACCCCAGGAAGCTGCCGCGTGTGCTTTCGCCCGAGAATGTCGCGCGGCTGCTCGAGGCGGCACCGGGCCCGGGCCTGAAGTACAAGGCGGCCTTGAGCGTGGCCTATGGTGCGGGCCTTCGAGGCGGCGAGGTCGCCATGCTGCGTGTGGGCGACATCGACAGCCAGCGTATGCTGATCCGTGTCGAGATGGGCAAGGGCCGCAAAGACCGGCACGCCATGCTGTCGCCGGTGTTGCTCGAGCTGTTGCGCGCATGGTGGCTGCAGTGCCGCTCGCAGGGCTGGCTATTCCCGGGCCGCGATCCGCTGTTGCCGATCACCGTGCGCCAGCTCAACCGTGCCTGCCACATGGCTGCCGATGCCGCCGGGCTCGGCTCCTGGGTGTCGCCGCATACGCTGCGACACTCGTTTGCGACACATCTTCTGGAGAGCCGCATCGACGTGCGCGTGATCCAGGTTCTGCTCGGGCACGCCAAGCTGGATACGACCGCGCGCTACACGCAGGTCGCGACCAATTTGCTGCGGTCGGTCGAGAGCCCGCTCGATCGACTACTGCGGCCGACGGATCAGTCGCCGGCATAGTCGGTGCTCCTTGGCCCGTCCTGCCCTGGAGGTCGCGGACCTGTTCCGTGACCATGGTCCCGCTTGGCGTGAGGCCAACCGCGGCCATGTGAGCCTCGGACAACTGAAGGTGATGAGCGCGATCGAGGACTGCTGCACGGCGGCGCTCGGCGGCCACGTTGCGCGCTGTGAGAACCAGCGATGCGGCTTCACCTCGATTGCCTACAACAGTTGCCGCAATCGGCATTGTCCCAAGTGCCAGGGGGCGGCAGCGCGCCAATGGATGGCGGCGCGCGAGGCTGATCTCTTGCCGGTGCCCTACTTCCACGTCGTGTTCACGCTGCCGGCCGAGATCGGCGACATTGCCTATCAGAACAAGGCGGTGATCTACGACCTGCTGTTTAGGGCATCGAGCGAGACGATGCTCACCATTGCGGCCGACCCGAAACACCTCGGAGCCAGGATTGGCATCACCGCCGTGCTGCACACCTGGGGCTCGGCGATGACGCATCACCCGCACGTGCACATGATCGTGCCGGGCGGCGGCATCTCACTTGGTGGCGATCGCTGGATTGCAGCGCGGCGCAACTTCCTCCTGCCGGTGCTGGTGCTCTCTCGGCTGTTCCGGCGGCTGATGCTGGAGAAGCTTGTTGCCGCGCACGCGGCCAGCAAGCTCACGTTCTTCGGCAGGCACGCGGCACTCGCCGATGCTGTGCGCTTCGCCGAGTTCCTGGCACCGCTCAAGAACAAGCGCTGGTTCGTCTACGCCAAGCAGCCCTTCGCGGGCCCGAGAGCCGTGCTCGCCTACCTGTCGTGCTATACCCACCGCGTTGCCATCTCCAACGGTCGGCTCTTGAATAGCGATGGCAAGACGGTGACCTTCCGCGTCAAGAACTATCGTGTCGACGGCGTTGCGCGAAATACCACGATGACGCTCGACATCGCCGAGTTCATCCGCCGCTTTCTTCTCCACGTGCTGCCGAAGGGGCAGCATCGCATCCGTCATTACGGCCTGTTCGCCAATGGCACACGCGTCGACAACATCGCGCTCGCACGCAAGCTGATTGGCGTGATCGCGGCAGAGATCGCGAACGCTGCGGCGGAACCGATGCACAATGAGGAAGCGACCGAAGCAAAGCCGGCGACAGCCGAACCCGAGCCTCACACACAGGCCTGTCCGTGCTGCGGCAGCAAAATGCGCATCATCGAGGTCTTCCAGCGCGGCCAGACGCCTCGGCACAAAGCCTCGCCGTGCCCGCCATCGATCCGGATCGATACGTCATGACAAGGGTTGTAGAAGCACAGCGAAACGATGATGCGTCGAGTTGGTCACCGGCCAGCCTCGGAGACCCGTTGTCGATTCGCCGCCGACGTGGCTGTCGCGCTGACCGCAGTCACTCGCAATCGCACCATCGCGAGCTGTTGCCAGACCGTCGCTCGCCAAACACGAGCCCAGCCGGCGCGATAACTACTTCGCCCGCCAACGACCAAATGTCCAAATACCCATAGCGATCGCCGCACTGCCACCGGTCACCTCCCGCGGGTTCCTTCCCTGCAGGCTTCCGGACGCCGGCCACAGTGCCAGTGGCACCGTCCGTGACGGCCGGCATCCGGAACCCTCAACAGAATTCGACCGACCCGACCGGTTTTGCCTGCCGCTCCATTTCTGCTCCGCGCTGAAAGCGGACTTGAAGCAGGGCCCCAGGCTCAGACGCCGCCGACGGCGACGTGCTGCTTGAGCCGGTTCGGCCGCACCGCCATGGTCGTCACCGGGCAGAGCGGCGTCGGGATCGGTGTTTTCTTG
Organism: uncultured Alphaproteobacteria bacterium; assembly: GCA_963791925.1. Lineage (GTDB taxonomy): Bacteria > Pseudomonadota > Alphaproteobacteria > Rhizobiales > Xanthobacteraceae > BOG-931. The sequence goes on from CAWBUA010000002.1 coordinate 1,146,594, forward strand.
AAGGCCGGCGTGTCGCCCGAGCCACCCTCGATATCCACCCAGACCAGCCAATTGGCGTCGTCGCGCGCGGTGAAATCCTCGCGGAAGTGGCTCAAGCGCGACTCGGTGCGATAGAGCGAGGCGCCGAGAATAAAGCGCGCCGCGAGCAGCATGGCCTCGGTTTCCTTCAAGCGCACCAGTTCGTGCACATGGGGCGCGGCAAGGTCGCGGAAATCTTCGGCGAGACGCTCGATCTTGCCGTAGGCGGCCTGCAGCCGGTCGGCGCGTTTGAGAATGCCGATATCGTAGGCGAACATGACCGCCTGCAAGTCGCGCAGGATGCGGTCGGACTCGGCTTGCGCGGTGGGACGGAGCGGCTCAAGCGCCTCCTCGTGCAGCGCTTCGACCTCGGCGACGTCGACCTGCGGCGCGCCCAGGCGGTCGAGGTCCTCGACGGCGCTCCGCCCGGCGACCCAGCCGTTGCCGATGCCGAGCCCGATATGGAAGCCGGCGAAGTGATTGGCGCAGCCGCTCTGCGCAAGGCCCGCGGCGAGGAGGCCCGGAACGTCGGAACGGCAATCCGGCCCGGTGCGGATCGCCATTTTGGTCATCTGGTTGAGCGCGTAATACGGCGTCTTGCCGAACATGTCGGTGTTGGCTTCCGCGCCGAGCTTGCGGAAGAAATTATCCATCCACTTGACCTTGCTGTGGATGAAGTGGTCGCGCATGTCTTCGGGGATCGGCGACATGTCGAGATAGAGCGGATCGTTGCCCTTCATCTTCTCTTCGGCCATGGCGCGCGCGATGCGCGGCACGTCGGCCTCGTCGGCCCATTCCGGCTCGTAGGCGCGCATGAAGGCTTCGCCCTTGGCATTGGTGAAGCGGGCGCCCTCCTGGATCGCGAAGGTGATGCCTTCGAAGTAGAATTTCGGCGTGCCCGGCCGCACGTAACTGAATTCGGCATTGCGCAATGCGGCGCCGGCGCGATAGGCAAGCAGCGTGCCGGTGCCGGTGATGTCGCGCACGAAGCCGGAGCGGAAAGTGATGGCGTTGGTGGCGACGATGGTGGCGCGCGCCTTGATCAGATGAAATTCGCCGGTGCGGCTGTGGATCGCGGTCGCGCCGACGATGCGTCCGGACGGCCCGCCAAGGAGCCCGGTGACGAACAGCCGGTCGAGCAGCGCCACGCCCTTTTCCTCAAGCGCCAGCCGCAGCCGCCAGCAATATTCCAGCCCGCCGCCGTCCGGACACATCACGCGGGCCAGATCGAGGCCGCGGGTCGGCCGGCGCGCATATTCGCCGTCCGGGTTGCGCGCGAATTTCATCCCCATCGCCTCGAAATCGGCGATGCGGTCGAACGAGTTGACCAGCGATTCCCGCACCAACAGCTGGTCGGCGATGCCGTCATTGCCGGCGACGATCTCGCGGGTGATGCCGTCGACGTCGTCCTCGGGAAACGCGACGATCATCCAGGCATTGGAGAACGCGGTATGGCCGGTGCGGCCGGTCATCCAGGTATCGGCGACCGCAACTTTGGTGCCCGACGCGCCGTGGCGCTTGGCGCTCAACGCCGCGATCATGCCGCCGGCGCCGCCGCCGATCACCAGGATGTCGGTCTCGATCAAGGTCCCATGTAAATGCGGCATGCTCTTACTCGATTGCGTTCAACTCACCACGGTCGCGGGCGGTTCTTCACCGACGGATGCACGTCGACGATCTGTTCGGGACAGAAAATCTCGCAGCTGAAGCAGGTGATGCAGTGCTCGCGAAACTTGATCACCGGCAGGAGCCTGGTCTCAACGAGGCCGTCGAGCCGGGCCTGGCGCGGCGCCGGCTCCATATGGATTACGTCGGCCGGGCAGACGTCGTCGCAGATGCCGCAGCTCGTGCACTTTTCAATCTCGATATTTTCGATCATTCTGCGCCCGATATTGCCGTCCCGTCGTTCGCTTAAAGGCATTTAAGCAATAGTGACGCGCCTGCCTCGCCCCGTCGAATTGCGCGCCACTATGGACTGGCACGCTCCGCGACGATAGTCCTTGCCCGAAGAAGTGTCATGAGCCGGCTGCCCATCACCATTGCCACGTGGGACTACGATCGGGTGCGCCCGCTTGTCGACGGACGCGTGCGCGTTGAGGGCTGCGACGTCAACTACTTGACGATGCCGGTCGAGGAATGCTTCGAGCGCGCTTTTTTCCACGGCGAGTTCGACGTCGCCGAGATCGGCTTCAGTCCCTATTTGATCGCGCTGTCGCGCAGCATCTGTCCCTATGTGGCGATCCCGGCCTTCCTGTCGCGGATGTTCCGGCATTCGGTGGTCTACATCCGCACCGACCGCGGCATCGAGGGACCCGCCGATCTGCGGGGCAAGCGGGTCGGCGTGCCGGAATATCAGATGTCCGCCGTGTTGTGGTTTCGCGGCTATCTGCAGGACGATTTCGACATTGCTGCGAAAGACATCCAATGGGTGCAGGCGGGCCTGGAAAATCCCGGCCGCCGCGACAAGTTTCCGCTCAACCTCCCCGAGGGCTTCCCGCTCGTTTCGCGCAACGACGCGACGCTCAACGACATGCTGGTTTCGGGCGAGCTTGACGCGGTGATGTCGGCGCGGCGGCCGCCGTGTTTCATCGCCGGCCATGCCAAAGTGCGGCGATTGTTCCCGGATTACCGCACGGTGGAACGCGACTACTACCGGAAGTCGGGATTGTTTCCGATCATGCACGCGGTCGGCGTAAAGCGCGAGCTGTTGGACAAGCATCCCTGGCTGGCGGCGAGCCTATACAAGGCGTTTTTGCAGGCGAAACGGCTTTCGGAAGCCGAATTCGCCGAAACCACCGCGCTCAAGATCGGGCTGCCCTGGATCAATGCCGAATACGAGGCGACCAAGGAAGCGATGGGGCGGGATTTCTGGCCCTACGGCGTGACGGAAAACCACAAGGCGCTTTCCACCATGGCCCGATATTCTTATGAACAAGGGCTCGCGCTGCGCCTCATCGACGTCGGCGAGATGTTCGCCGCCGGCAATATGAGCGAAACGCGGGTTTAGGGAGCGAAACATGGCCGTGCAACTAATCTGCTGTTCGCATAGCCCGTTGATGGTCACCGGCATCGAAGAAACCGAGCGCAACGTTCAGGCGCAATTCTTCAGCGAGCTCGACAGCGCGGCGGCCGCGCTCCATGCCTTCAATCCGGATCTCGTCGTCGTGTTCGGACCGGATCATTTCAACGGCTTCTTCTACGAGCTGATGCCGGCATTCTGCATCGGCACCGCCGCCGAAGGCGCCAAGGACTGGCATCTGGAAAGCGGGGCGCTGCGGGTGCCGCGCGAACTGGCGGCCTCCTGCGTGCGCTTTCTGCAGTCGCGCGATTTCGACGTCGCCATCTCGCACCAGATGAAAGTCGATCACGGCATCACCATTCCGCTCTACAAGCTCACCGGGGCGCTCGCGCGCTATGACGTGCTGCCGATCTTCGTCAATTGCGCCGCCGATCCGCGGCCGTCGTTTCGCCGCGTACGCCGGTTCGGCGAGGCGGTCGGCGAATTTCTCGCCGACAAGGATTTGCGGGTGACGCTGGTCGGCTCCGGCGGCCTATCGCACGACCCACCGACGCCGCGGCTCGAACGCAGCCCGCCGGAGGTGGCGCGGCGGCTGATCGTGCGGCAGACGCCGACGCAGGAAGAGCTCGATGGCCGCGAAAGCCGCGTCATCAGGGCGGCGCGCGATCTCGTTGCCGGCAAGGGGCCTTGCCTGCCGCCGAGCGAGCAATGGGACCGCGAATTTCTGCAGACCTTCCTCGGCGACGCGCTCGAGGATTTCGATCGCATGACCGATGCCGAGATCGATCGCGTGGCCGGGTTCGGCGCGCATGAGGTCCGCACCTGGGTCGCCGCCGCCGCGGCGGCGCGCAGGATCGGCGCGCCGCGGCCGCAATTGCGTTACTACCATCTCGTTCCGGAGTGGATCACGGGAATGGCAATCGTCGTCGCGCAATAACCGCGCGCCGCAAACGGGGATGGGGAGTGCGATGAACGCCTTCGCTGCGCAACGGCGAACGCCGCCCGTAGGCGAGGCGCGCGACGAGATTCTCACAGTGCGCAATCTCGGCCAGACGTTCGGGCCGCTGCGCGCTTTCGAGAACATCGATCTGTCGGTCCGCGCGCACGAATTTCTCTGCATCATCGGGCCGAGCGGCTGCGGCAAGTCGAGTCTCTTGATGTCGATTGCCGGCCATAATCGGCCCACCGAAGGCGAGATTTATTTCGGCGGCGCCCCGGTGCGCGGCCCCGATGTCGAGCGCGGTCTCGTTTTTCAGGAATACGCGCTGTTTTTGTGGATGAACGTGTTCGACAATGTCGGCTTCGGTCTGCGGATGCTGCGCAGCGCGAGCGGCGCCGAATACCGGGCGCAGGTGGAGGAACATCTGGCGATGGTCGGCCTCACCGAGTTCGCCCATTACTGGCCGCATCAGCTCTCTGGCGGAATGCGCCAGCGCGTCGCCATCGCCCGCGCGCTCGCGGTCAAGCCGCGGGTTCTGCTGATGGACGAGCCGTTCGGCGCGCTCGACGCCTTGACGCGGCGCGCGCTGCAGCAGGAGCTGGTCCGTATCTGGCAGCTCACGAAGATGACGATCATCTTCGTCACGCACAATCTGCAGGAAGCGCTCTATCTCGGCGACCGGGTGCTGTGCATGTCGCGGCGCCCGGCGCGCATCAAAAAGGAGATCGCGATCGCGCTGCCGCGGCCGCGCGACGTCGAAGACCCAAACGAGGAAATGAAACAAATCATCAGGGAGATGCAGGATGCCGTCTATTCGGAAGTCGATACCGCGCGCACCGGAGGCGGTTGAGCCGGATCGCGCCGGCCGGAGCAAGCGCGCGCTGCCGCGCCGCGCCGTGCTCTCGATGATGGCCACCGCGGCGCTGACCTCGACCGTGCGGGCGCAACCGGCGCTGCCGATGGTGCGTTTCGTCAATGTGCCGCTGCAGGACTGGCTGGCATTCTGGGTGGCGCAGCAAAACGGCTTCGACAAGAAATACGGCATCGAGCTGAAAGCGGTGCCGATCGTCGGCGGCACCCAGACGGCGGAATTCGCCGCCGCCGGCGATTGCGACATCGCCGTCGTCGCCGGCGTGCTGGCTCTGCTCGCGGTCAAGCGGGGCCTCATCCCGAACAAGATCGTGCTGCTGAGCCCGCTCGGCTCCTCGGCCGATGCCCAACACCCATTCCAGGGCGTCGTCGCCAACGACAAGATCAAGACCTGGAAGGACCTCGAAGGCAAGAATGTCGCGGTGCTGAGCACCCACAGCCTGTTCTATCTGTCGGTCACAACGAGGATGCAGCGCGAACACGTCGACGTCAGCAAGGTCAATTTCGTCACCATCCCGCTGCCCGAGCAGGTGCCGGCGCTCAAGGCCGGCCGCGTCGACGCCATCTGCGTCGGCACCGACTTCGCGGCGCGCGCCATCCATGACCAGATCGGACACCTGCTCGATTGGACTCTCGGCGCGCCGCCGTTCGACCATTACAGCCCCGGTTTTCTCGTCGCCAACAGCGACTTCGCCAACCGTAATCCGGCGGTGCTGGAAAACTTCCTCAAGGCGTACATCACCGCCATAAAATGGATCGACGATAATCCGGACCAGGCCAAGGACGTCACGGCGAAGGAGCTGCACATCACCGATCCCGTGGTGGTGAAGGGCTTTTATCTCGAAAAATGGGATTCTACACTCGCGCCCGACCCGGGTTCGGTGGCGCTCGACAATGAAATGCTGAAGGGTCGCGGCATCGATCAGCCGATCGACCTCGACAAGTATCTCACGCAAATGAAACTGGTCGAGAATGCCCGCCGCGCCGTCCTCGGCAAATAACGCCGCGGCCAAAAGCGGGCGCCGGCGGTTTCCGGCGCTGCCGCCGGCGCGCGCGCTGCGGCGCTGGCTGGTGCCGGTGCTGCTGCTCGCGCTCTGGGAAGTGTCGAGCGACACCGGAATTGTCGATTCCTACTATCTGCCGCCGCTCCATGTCGTGCTCAAGACGGCGTGGTCGCTCCTGCTTTCGGGCGAGCTTCTCGACGATACCGGCGTCAGCCTGTATCGCCTGTTCGCCGGCTATGCGCTCGGCGCCATTGCCGGGATCGTGGTCGGTGTCGTCACCGGCCGCAGCGCGCTGGCGTTCGATCTTCTCGACCCGGTGATTCAGGCGCTGCGGCCGATTTCGCCGATCGCGCTGTTGCCGCTGGCCATCGTCTATCTCGGCGTCGGCGATTTCGAGAAGATCATGCTGATCGCCTATTCGACCTTCTTTCCGGTCGTCATCAATACCTATTTCGGCGTGCGCGGCGTCGATCCGGTGGTGCTGATGGCGGCGCGGACGCTGGGCGCGACGCGGCGGCTCGACATGCTGCGCGAAATCATCCTGCCTGCCGCGCTGCCGCATATTTTCTCCGGCCTGCGCGTGAGCCTCGGCATCAGCTTCATCGTGCTCATTGCCGCCGAAATGATCGCGGCGCACAGCGGCCTGGGCTTCCGGATCCTCGACGCCGAGCAGATTTTCGAGATCAACGTGGTCTATGTCGGCATCGTCGTGATCAGCCTGCTGGGTCTGCTCTTCGACGCGGTCTTCATGCGCGTGCGCCGCCGCGTTTTGCCCTGGTATCGCGAGACCTGAATGGCGAATTTCGTTCTCGTGCATGGCGCCTGGCACGGCGCCTGGTGCTGGCAGCGCCTGGCGCGGCTCCTTGCACGCGCCGGCCACGAGGTGGTGACGCCGACGCTGACCGGGCTTGCCGAACGCTCGCATCTGCTGTCGCCCGAGATCGGTCTCGACACCCATATTCTCGACGTCGTCAATGAGATGAAGTGGCGGCGGCTCGAGCACGTGGTGCTGGTCGGCCATTCCTATGCCGGCTTCGTGATTTCCGGCGCCGCCGAAGCGATGGAGCAATCGATCGCGGCGTTCGTCATGCTCGATGCGTTTTATCCGGAGTCCGGAGAGGCGCTGGTCGATCTGGCGCCGCCGCCGGTCCGCGAGGCGTTCTTCGCCGCCGAGCGCAGCGGCGTCGCGACCATTCCGCCGCGCTCGGCGGCGATGTTCAACGTCAACGAAGCCGACCGCGCCTTGGTCGATGCGCAATGCACGCCGCAGCCGGTCAAATGCGGCCTGCAGAAGGTGACGCTGACGGGCGCGCGCGAGCGCATCGCGAGGAAAAGCTATATCCGCGCCACGGCCTATCCGAGCCAGCCGTTCGATCTGGCGCTGGCCAAAGCCCGCGCCAGGGGCTGGCGCAGCTACGAAATAGCGTGCGGTCACGACGTGATGCTCGACGCTCCGGAGCAGCTCGCTGAAATTCTGCGCGGCGAAGTGGCCGCCTGACCGCAAAGCAAAACCCCGGAGCAAGCTCCGGGGTTTTGTCGGCCACGGTTGCGCGCGGATCAGAACTTGTAGTTCACGCCGGCGCGCAAGAGATTGGCGTGGAACGAGACGTTGTCGGTGGTGAGCCCGGCGCCGCAATTGAGCCCGCAATTGAATTTGCCGAGATCGACATAGAGATATTCGACCTTGGCCGTCCAGTTGGCGGCAATCGCCGCTTCCAGGCCGCCGCCCACCGTCCAGCCGGTTTTGGTGGTGCTGGCTTCCGGGAAACCGGGTGTCGAAGCACGGATATCGCCGAATGCTGCGCCGGCGGTCACGAACGGCATGAAGCGGTCGGCGGCATAGCCGAGGCGGCCGCGCAAGGTCGCAAGCCAGCTGTCGCTGGTCTTGCAGCCGGCCGGGCAGACATTGGTGGTGCTGCCGTTGATGTCGGCCCAGTCCATGTCGCCTTCGACGCCGACCACGCCCTGGCCGAACTGGTAATTGTAACCCACGGTGCCGCCGACGAGACCGCCGCTGATATTGCGGCTGCCGGTCGAATCCCAATTGGAACTGCCGAACGCGCCGCCGCCGTTGATGCCGACATAAAACCCGGTCCAGCTATAGGGCGGCACGAACGCGGCTTTCGGGATGTAGGGCACTGGTTGGGGCCGCGCCAGGTCAGCCGCCGTGGCCGCTCCGGCGAACGCCACAACACCAATCAGTGCCAGGCACAAACGCTTCATTGGGGACCTCCACTGGGTCATCAAACTGGTCCCGCATAGTATTCAAAATTAGATTTCGATCTAGTGTAGAAAAACCACAGTCGCATTCTATTTTGTGCCTGTATTATGGCGAAAAAATTATTTCTATGTCGAAATTATAGTTATAACATCGTGAATACGCTGCGATATGGTAAGCGTATTACTAATTAGTATTTCTTCTTCAGAAATGATAGTTAACTCCGAGCCGCAGCAGATTGGCGGCAAGCCCGTTATTGGCGCCGGTGACGGAATAACCGCGATTGGCGAAGTCGAGATAGAGCCACTCCGCCTTCGCCGACCAGTGCGGCGTGAATCCGACTTCGGCGCCGGCGCCGGCCACCCAGCCGAAGCTGGTATGGCTCTCGGAAAGATTGCCGGAGGTGTCGGCGGTGAGTTCGCCGTAGCCGAAGCCGGCGGTGCCGTAGATCAGGACGTTGTTGATGGCGACGCCGGCGCGGCCGCGCACCGTGCCGAACCAGGGATTCGAGAATTGCCATGGCGCAAACGTGTCGTCGGCGCCAGAAAGGTTGAAATCGGCCTCGGCGCCATAGACGAAATTGCCGTGCTGCCAGTTGAAGCCGGCTTCGGCGCCGCCGGCCACGCCCGACGGATGCGTCGGGTTGTTGCTGACGCTGCCCCATTCATAGCCCAGCGTGCCGCCGAGATAGGGACCAGCCCAGCTAAAGGCCGAATAGGAGGCGGGAGCGGTGTAATACGGATAGTTCGAGGCCGGCAGATCGGCGGCCGCTGCCGCGCCTGCCATTGCCAAAGAGAGGGCCGCAGCAAAGATACTCGCTCGAGGGATTGTTATCATCTTGGCCTCCCATTTGGAATCGGGCGGAGCAGGAGAGCGACGCCGCGGCGGCACGGAGCTTCTGCGGCGCCGAGAAAAGCGCGTAAACCGTCGTCCGATCGGGAGAATTTATCGCGATGTTTAAGTTAAACAGTGCTGAATCGTTAAGTGCTCCGAAGTTGCTATCGTTAAGAGAATCTATATTTCAGCGGCATCGCCCATAGGCACGCATGAGCACGCCGAAACCAGACATCGCGCCGGAGACCGAGGCCAGTGAAGCCGTCGAGGAGGACGACGAGCATTCGCTGCCGCAGCCCGAGGAGGTCGAAACCGCATCCCTTGACGACGAGGCGGAGTCGCTTGCCGCCGGCCGCGCCGCCGTTCTGCGCTACGTCAAGCTCGCGCCGTCGCGCCCCGGCGTCTATCGCATGATCGATGCGCGCGGCGACGTGCTTTATGTCGGCAAGGCCAAGAGCATCAGAAAGCGCGTCGCGGCCTATGCGCGGCCGACCGGTCTCGATACTCGCATCGAGCGCATGATCGCCGCGACCCGCACGCTCGAATTCATCGTCACCCGCACCGAGACCGAGGCGCTGCTGCTCGAGGCCAACCTGATCAAGCGGCTGCGGCCGCGCTTCAATGTGGTTCTGCGCGACGACAAATCGTTTCCCTATATCCTCATCACCTCCGACCACTGGGCGCCACAAATCCTCAAGCACCGCGGTGCGCGCTCGCGGCCCGGGCATTATTACGGTCCCTTCGCCTCAGTCTGGGCGGTCAACCGCACCGTCAACGCGCTGCAGCGCGCGTTTCTGCTGCGCTCCTGCAGCGATCCGTTCTTCGAGAGCCGGACGCGGCCGTGTCTGCTTTATCAGATCAAGCGCTGTTCGGCGCCATGCACCAAGGAGATCGATTTTCAGGATTATGCCGTGCTGGTGCGCGAGGCCAACGAGTTTTTGTCCGGCCGCTCGAAGCGGGTCAAGGACGAGCTCGTCGCGGAAATGGAAAAAGCCTCCACCGCGCTCGATTTCGAACGCGCCGCCATCTATCGCGACCGTCTCGCCGCACTGTCGGCCATTCAATCGCACCAGGGCGTCAACCCGCGCGGCGTCGAAGAGGCCGACGTGTTCGCTGTGCACCAGCAGGGCGGGTTTTCCTGCGTCGAGGTGTTCTTCTTCCGCACCGGGCAGAATTGGGGCAACCGCTCCTATTTTCCCAAGGCCGACCGCTCGCTCGGCCCCGGCGAGGTTTTGACCGCGTTCCTGGCGCAATTCTACGATGACAAGCCGCCGCCACGGCTCATCCTGATTTCGCACGCGATCGCGGACCGCATGCTGCTGGCGCAGGCGCTGTCGACCAGGAGCGGGCACAAGGTCGAGGTGCTCCTGCCGCAACGCGGCGAGAAGAAGGATCTGGTCGAGCACGCGTTGGCCAATGCCCGCGAGGCATCGGGCCGCAAGCTGGCGGAGACGACGTCGCAGCAGAAGCTGTTGCGGCAGCTCGCCGAGACCTTCGGCCTGCCGCGGGTGCCGCGCCGGATCGAAGTCTACGACAACAGCCACATCCAGGGCGCCAATGCGGTCGGCGCTATGATCGTGGCCGGCGCGGAAGGCTTTCGTAAAAGCCAATATCGCAAATTCAACATCCGCTCCGCCGATCTGACGCCCGGCGACGATTTCGCCATGATGCGCGAGGTGCTGGAGCGCCGCTTCAAGCGGCTCTTGGCCGAAGCGCCGCGTGAATTTTCACCCGCTCCCGTCCCGGGAGAGGCCGCTCGGCAGCAAGGCTGCGCAGCGGGTGAGGGCCCCCCGGCAACGGATGCCAGGCCCTCACTTGTTCTTGCTTCACGCGAACGTTCTCCCCCGCAAGGGGGGAGGGAAGAACCCGCGGACTCGGAAGAGCGCGAGGAGTCGCCCTGGCCGGACGTGGTCCTGATCGACGGTGGGCAGGGCCAGCTCAGCGCGGCGCGCGAGGTGCTGGCGGGGCTCGGCGTCGAGGTTCCGCTCGTCGCCATCGCCAAGGGGCCGGATCGCGACGCCGGGCGCGAAACCTTCTTTCTTCCCGGCCGCGACTCGTTCAAGCTGCCGCCGCGCGATCCGGTGCTCTATTTTGTCGAGCGGCTGCGCGACGAGGCGCATCGCTTCGCGGTGGGCTCGCACCGGGCGCGCCGCAAGCGCGACCTGCGGGAGGCCGGCCTGCAGGAGATCGCCGGCATCGGTCCGACCCGCAAGCGTGCGCTGTTGCACTATTTCGGCACGCTCAAATCGATCGAGCGCGCCTCGGTGACCGACCTGATGCAGGTCGACGGCATCAGCGCGGAAACCGCGCGGCGGATTTACGAGTTCTTTCATGACGGCGGCGGGGCGGGAGCCGGCTGAGGGCGGCATGAGGCCAAAACGCTTTGCCCGACGCGAACCGGGAGGGGAACCGCGCCGGAACGAAATGGCAAGCCCGATCCGCAAAAGTGACGGGATGGCTCTGTCGGTTGCCGGAATGCGGCATTATGGTAGCGATGGTAGCCTCATGAATTCGACCACCACGACCACGCCGCCCCCGATGCGCGCCCGTCCGCTGGCGCTGCCCAACATTCTCACTTACGGCCGCATTGCCGCGGTGCCGCTCGTGGTCGGCTCCATGTTCTGGCAGAACATCCTGCACGGCGGCCTGTGGCTGCGCTGGGTCGCGCTCGCCATCTTCGTCGCCGCCGGCGTCTCCGACTTCCTCGACGGCTATTTCGCCCGCATCTGGGCGCAGCAGTCCTCGCTCGGCCGTATGCTCGACCCGATCGCCGACAAGCTCCTGGTGGCGTCCTGCCTGTTGATGCTGGCCGCCGAGAGCACCATTCACGGCTGGGCGCTATGCGCCGCCGTCATTATTCTGTGCCGCGAAATCCTGGTGTCCGGCTTGCGCGAATATCTCGCGGAGCTGCGGGTCAGCGTGCCGGTGACGCGGCTCGCCAAATGGAAGACGACGCTGCAGCTCATCGCCGTGGGTTTTCTGATCTGCGGCGAGGCCGGCGACGCCATCGTGCCGGTGGTGACGCGGGTCGGCATCACGCTGTTATGGCTCTCGGCACTGCTGACGCTTTACACCGGCTGGGATTATCTGCAGGCGGGGCTGCATCACCTCACCAGGGAAGATGCATGAAGCTTCGCTACTTTGCCTGGGTGCGCGAACGGATCGGCAAGGCGGAAGAAGACATCGCGCCCCCGGCGGGGATCGCGACCGTGGGCGAATTGATGGCGTGGCTCGCGGGCAAGGGCGACGCCTATGCTTATGCTTTCGAAAATCCCAAAGTGATCCGCGCCGCGATCGACAAAAGCCATGTGCGCGCCGATGCGCCGATCGAGGGCGCCGGCGAGATTGCCTTCTTTCCGCCGATGACGGGCGGGTAACGTATTTTTGCTTGCAGCAATGCGGATCGCTTAAGCCAGACATCCCTCAACGCGGCGTCGTGCGTGCCGGCGGATGAGTTTCTCGCACCACTAAGGCGATCCATAATCCCGACAGCGCGACCAGCGTCGCTGTGGTCCACATTGCCGGCACCACCTCGCCGCTCAGGTCGGCTATGGCGCCGAGCAGCAGGGCGCCGATCGCATAACCGGTATCGCGCCAATAGCGATACGTGCCGAGCGCGCGGGCGCGCCACAGCGGCGGCGCGATATCGGCCACGGCGGCGATCAGGTTGGGATAGAGCAGCGCCATGCCGACGCCCATGATTGCCGCAGCGACAAACCACAAGACAATATTTTCGATCGCCGCGGTAAGCGCAATTCCGGCGGCGAGGAAACCGAAGCCGGACACGATCGGCGGCTTGCGGCCGATACGGTCGGCCAGATGTCCGGTCCAGAGCTGCGATAGTCCCCAGACAACGGCATAGGCGCCGGTAACCCAGCCGATCTGAACGAGGCTCAAATTGCGGCTGAGGAAGTAGACCGGGAACAACGCCCATACCAGGGTGTCGGCAATCTTGTTGACCGCGCCCCCCTGGCACAGCGCCCGAAAGCTCGGATCGCGGAACGAGACCAGCAAAAAGATGTTTCCGGCGTGCCTTGCGTCGGCGCCGCGATCTGGTCCGCCCGGATTGGCCTGTGCGTGCTCGGCATGCACCCAGGGCAGCGTGTCCACGACCCAGATCAAGACGACCAGCGCCGCGGCGATCACCGTCATCCCGAATACGAGGAGCGCCCAGCGCGGACCATAGAGCGCTGCGAGATAGCCGGTGCCAAGCCCCGCCAAGCCGACCGCGGCATATCCCGCCGCCTCATCGATGCCGACCGCCAGGCCGCGCTGGTGGCTGCCGGCGATATCGACGTGCATGTTGACGGTCATGGTCCAGGCAAAAGCCTGGTTGACGCCGAGGAAGATATTCGCCGCAATGATCCACCACCAGTTCGGGGCGAAGAAGATTAAGAGCGGAATCGGCAGCCCGGCCAGCCAGCCCAGCAGCAGCACCGTTTTGCGGCCGATCCTGTCCGACAAACTGCCGGCGACGAAATTCAGCGCCCCCTTCACCAAGCCGAACGAAAAGACGAACGCGACAAGGAAGAGATAAGCGCCTTTGGCCACGCCGAACTCGCCGCTGAGCGCGGGTAGCACGGTGCGCTCCATCCCGATGGTCAAGCCGACGAAGAAGACCTGTATGGTCTGCAGCGTGAATTGACCGAGATTGAGCCATATTCCACGCTGGTGAGCTTCGCTCAGGGGTTGCACCGCGATAATTCTGCAGCCATGAGGCCGGAATTGAACGCCCGCGTTTGCGCCGCTTGTGGCGGAGCGGGCGGAATATCCGCGAGCATCATTCGCAGGAAGGTTGGCTCATCATCGATCCGAAACGCGTTGTTGTGGCGCTTCTCAAAGCCGATGGTGGATGTTGGCTTGCCGCTAAGACTACGGCCACACACCGAGCCGGAATACGCGCCCGGCAATACCTCCAAATAATCGGGCAGCGCTTTGAGCCGTTGAACACTGGCGAACAGACTTCGCGCACCGTCCTCTGTACTGGTCGCAAGTTCGGTTCTGCCAAGATCGCCGCCCATGAGCGTATGACCAGTCAATACGAACCATGGTTCATCCGAGCGGGTGTGATCGGTGACGATAAGCGAGATGTGCTCCGGTGTGTGGCCCGGAGTGTGCAGAACTTTGACGGTGACGTTTCCTAATTCGAGAACGTCTCCATCGCGCACTCTGTGGAATTGAAAGGTCACGTTCGCGTCGGCAAAGAGCACATAGTCGGCCCCTGCCATTCTGGCCAGCACTCGACCAGCGGACATATGATCGGCGTGAAGGTGCGTGTCCACGACGTAGCGGATTGGGATGCCGGTCTCTTGGGCCATGCGTAGATAGGGACCCACGTCGCCAAGAGGATCCACGACAGCTCCCTTGGCCTTACCGCCGCAACCGAACATGTAGGATGCGGCTACAGGGTCGGAATGAAGGAATTGGCGTAAGATCATGTGAAGCCTCCCTTCGGCGTTGTCGACGCTGGGTCAAGGCCGGCCCCCGTTGACGCGGCGCCAATTATCATTCAATTGTTTAATTGAATGATTAAGCGAAGCGAGTGCGATGTCAAGCCAGGGTCCGAAACAAGCGCTATTCGCCCAATTCGCCACCATCGCGAAAACGCTTGGGCACGGCCATCGGCTCGAATTGCTGGAACAGCTTGCGCAGGGCGAGCGCACGGTGGAGGTCCTGGCGAGCCGGACCGGCTTGTCGATCGCGAACGCCTCCCAACACCTGCAGCATTTGCGGCGCGCGGGCCTGCTGACCGCCAGGCGTCAGGGAAAATTCGTTTATTACGTCTTGGCGGACGATGGCATTCTCGAATTGCTTGCGGCGTTGAGACGGATTGCCGAACGCAATATCGCCGAGGTTGACCGCGTTGTCCGGAGCTATTTCAACAAACTAGATGGGCTAGAGCCGGTGACGCGCAAGCAACTTTTGAAGTTGATCCGCCAAGGCACCGTCACCGTCCTGGATGTACGCCCGCCCGACGAGTTCGAACTAGGCCATTTGCCGAGTGCGGTGAATATTCCGCTGCGCGCATTGAAACAGCGGCTTGGCGAAATCAATCCCGACCGTGAAATCGTGGCTTACTGCCGTGGCGAATATTGCGTGCTGTCCTTTGAGGCGGTCGCGCTGCTGCGCAGCCGCGGCTTCAAAGCACGGCGATTGGAAGAAGGCTTGCCGGAATGGCGTGCGGCCGGCCTGCCGATCAAGATCGGAGACGCAGGCGAGCATTGAGAATATCCAATTTCCGCTGAGGTCTGCTTGGGCAAGCAAGCTTGTCGTTCGGTCTCGTTGCGAGCATTGAAGGCCAACAAACTCGGAAGAAATCATGGTCATCAAAAATCAATTCTAAGCGGCTGGTCGAAGTAGATTACCGAGAAGGAGTGACGTTCCGAGCATGGGGGAAAATCGGCAGTCGCGGCTGCGCGCGGGATTCAAGCGACATCACGCCGCTATTCAGCGCGCAGCCCGTGGGCTATGCTTTTTGCGAGCTGCCACCGGGACATGCCGGCTTCCCGTGAAATCCAAAGGCAGCGTTTGTGCCTGCGGCGGGCGGACTCAAAAGCATAATCGAACAGGATCGGATGCGCTCGGCTAAGAGCCGATCGTCGTGATTCAAAAGGGGGGGTCGCCATGAACATTGCCCGTAGGGGGTTCCTGAATCTCGGCGCGGCAGCCGCTGCGCTTCCCGTCAGCTCCCGCATCGCCATGGCGGATACCTATCCGTCGCGGCCGGTGCATATGGTCGCCGTCATTCCGGCCGGCCTGGCGCCCGACGTGCTGGCCCGACTGGTTGCCGAGCCGCTGTCGCATCGCCTTGGACAGGATTTTGTCGTCGAGGACAGGCCAGGGGCCGGAGGCAATGTCGGCGCCGAGTATGTCGTTCGCTCCGCGCCGGACGGCTACACGCTGTTGGTGATGATTTCGGGGAATGCGGCCGACGCCGCGCTCTATCCCAATCTCGACTTCAATTTCATCCGCGACATCGCGCCGGTCGCATTCCTCGGCTTCACACCCTTTGCCGTCGTGGTTCATCCCTCGGTCCCGGCGAGGACGCTGCCCGAGCTGATCGCCTACGCCAAGGCCAATCCGGGCAAGCTCAACTTTGCTTCCCAGGGTGCCGGGACGGCGCCGCATCTCGCCTTCGAACTGTTCAGGATGATGACCGGCGTGAACATCGTTCACGTGCCCTATCGCGTGTCCTATGTGCCCGATCTTCTGGCCGGGCAGGTGCAGCTCGCCTTTGCCTCGATCCCGCCGGTGCTCGGCTATATCCATTCCGGCAAGCTGCCGGCGCTCGGCGTGACCAGCGCAAAGCGCATGGCGGCGCTGCCCGATGTGCCGGCGATCGCCGAAACCCTGCCCGGCTACGAGGGCAGCGGCTGGGCCGGCGTCGGCGCCCCGCGGGGAACGCCGGCCGACATCGTTGACACGCTCAACAAGAACATCAATGCCATCATTGCCGATCCGGCACTGAAGGCGCGCTGCATCGCGCTGGGCGCGGTGCCGGAGCCGATGACACCGTCCCAATTCGGCGCGCTGATCAAGGATGCGGCCCAGAAATGGACGAAGGTGATCGCCTTCGCCAACATCAAAGTCGACTGATTCCGTCGTCGCCGGATCGGGATCACGCATCGGTTTCCGGCGCGGGGAGAACCCACTATATTGGGCCGGTGACAGCGACGATCCGCCTGCAGAAGGAAGAGTTCGACGCCGCCGCCGAGGCGGCGCGGCTCACTTGTGCACGCAGCGACATAGGCGCGGTGGTCACCTTCACCGGCATCTGCCGCGGCGACGAGAGCGGCGAGGGGATCGCCGCGCTTCATCTCGAGCATTATCCGGGCATGGCGGAAAGTGAAATCGCGCGCCATGTCGAGGAGGCGCTGGCGCGCTGGCCCCTCCTTGGCGTCACGGTGATCCACCGCCATGGGCGGATCGCGCCGGGCGAGCCGATTGTGCTGGTAGTGACCGCGTCGAGCCACCGGCAAGCGGCCTTTGCCGCCGCCGAATTTCTGATGGATTACCTGAAAACCCGGGCGCCGTTCTGGAAACAGATCGAAAAACAAAGCGGCGCGGCGGTGGAAAAGAGCTGGGTGGAGGCAAAGGCCTCCGACGACACGGCGGCCGAACGCTGGACAGCGGCGCCGCCAAGCCGCGTAGCGGCGAAGTAGGGCAAGCCGCGTAGCGGCGAAGTAGGGAAGCCGCACAGCGGCATAGTGGAGAAAGCTGCGGAGGGTAAAGATGGCCGTCATCATCGATCGGCGCCGATGCGCCGGATCACCGCTCGTTAACCGCTGACCGCCATGCTGCCGCCATTGATTTGGGGGGTGACGCGTGAGTGCGGAAATTCTGCGTTTGAGCGACTATCGTATCGACCATGGCGCCGAGGGTGAGATCGATCTTGCAACGGCCGTCGACGTGGCGATCCGCGATTTACGCGAAATTCTTTTGTGCTGGGGCTCCGAATCGGCGCGGCAACGCGCCGAAGAATGCGAGTCGATGCTGCGCCACGCATTTTCCCGGAGTTGCTGTTGATGGCTCAGAAATCTCGATAGGACGCGGCCGGAAAAGACGCCATCCTTTAACCCGATGGACTTTACGCTTGCCATCAAGAACAAGGGGCGTCCGCCGAAATCATGGCGCTGGGAAATCTATGCCGCCGGCAAGAGCAAACCGGTGCGGCAATCCGAATTCTTCGCCACGATGTCCGAAGCTACCCGGTCCGGCAAAACGGCATTGGCCGAAATCCGCGCCAACCGCGCCGCTTGAGGTCTTGGCCGCTCGCGTTATCGCGCCACGACGGACGGCGCGTCCTTGAGCAGATGCGCGGCAAATTCCGGTAGCTTGCGGAAGGCCACGTGCAAATTGTCGTTGAAGGACGCGGTCTGGTAGCCGTGGCGCTGCCAGGCGAGCGCGAGCGCGTTGCGGCTGAACAGCGAAACATGGCCGTTGCGCGGTCCGACATACCACCAATGAAGGCCCATGCGATCGAAGTCCGGCGGCTGCAACAGCGTCGAGAACAGCACCAGTCCCGGTTCGTCGAGGCTTGCCAGCATGTTGGCGATGCCGTTGAGCGGATCGGGCACGTGCTCCAGCGTTTCAAAGCAGGTGACCAGATTGAACGTGCCGTCCGGCCGTGACGCGTGCTCGCCCGTAAATGGATCGTAAGTCACGGCCGACGCATAGCCCGCGCTTCGCAGCGCGGCGCACAGCACGTCGTTGCCGCCGCCGTAGTCCAGCACGCGGAGCTGCGCCTTATGCACGCCGAACAGCCGCTCGACCACGTCTGCATTGGCGTTCGGCCGCTTGGCCACGTAATCGGGATCGAGCGCGAGATAGCCTTCGTTGTAGATATGCGTCTTGAACTCCGCATCGCCCCAGTCGTCGAAGGCATCGGTGAACAGGAAGCTGCAGGCGATGCAGTGCCGGTAATAGACCGGCAGGCCCGACAGCGGGAGCTGCGTGCCGCCCGGGATTTCGCAACTCCGGTGGAAGTCGACGACGCCATAAAGCGGTGCCGGCGTGCCGCAGATTTTGCAAGGCGCCGGCGCAGGCACGGCGCGTTTTAGAACGATCGCCGGGGCATCGTCGCCGATGCGGACGGGCCGATGGATTTGGTCATTGCGGTCGAGCGCGCGCAGCACGTTGCTGCGGTGGGCGCGCAGGTCGGCGCGGTTGGGCTTAAGCTCGAGCGCGCGGTCGTAGCTGACCAGGGCCTTGGCGTCTTCGCCTTGCGCCTAAAACACCAGGCCGAAGTTCGAGCATGCCTCCGCCGAATTGCCGTTGCTCCGCAGCGCCGCCGCGATCAGGCGAAGCGCCTTCGGAAAATCGCCACGCTGATATTCGATCAGGCCAAGCCCGTGCAGCGCCGCGAATTCTTCGGGCCGCTGCTGCAGGACTTCCGAGTAGAGCCGGCCCGCCTTGTCGACGTTGCCGCTCTGGTGATTGGC
The DNA here is from genome assembly GCA_963791925.1 of uncultured Alphaproteobacteria bacterium. Taxonomy (GTDB): domain Bacteria; phylum Pseudomonadota; class Alphaproteobacteria; order Rhizobiales; family Xanthobacteraceae; genus BOG-931. The sequence goes on from CAWBUA010000002.1 coordinate 1,165,438, forward strand.
AAGGGCTTGGCGCAGCTTGCGGGCCAGGCTGAGGGGGAATTGCGCGGCGGGGCGGTTGGGAGCGGGCTGGCCGGTCATATTTGATCGCCGATGAGACGCCCGGTGATGCGTGATTCGCGACAACGAAGGCTTAACGGGCGGGCCGCAGGCGGCAGCCGGCCGATGCCCGCTCGCGGTCTGGCGACAGCCCTTTGCAGGCAATATGCTTGATGGTCTGGGAGCCAAGGAGGCGGTTATGTCCGTAGAAGCTCGTAAGATTGTCCATGCCGACATCAAGCCCGAGAACCAGCCGGAGCGCGCCGCGCATTATCTCGACGTGCCCAATATGCCGTGGGAGGCGACGAAATTTCCCGGCATCAAGATCAAGGTGCTCTATAGCGACGGCAACGGCATCACCACGGCGCTGTTCAAGCTCGATCCCGGCGCGGTGGTGCCGCTGCACGAGCACACCGCGCTGGAGCAGACTTACGTGATCGAAGGCTCGCTCGAAGATCACGAGGGCCAATGTGGGCCGGGCCAGTTCGTGTGGCGGCCGGCCGGCAATCAGCATGAGGCGGTGGCGCCGAACGGCGCGGTGCTGCTCGGCTTCTTTCTCAAGCCGAACCGCTTCGCCTACGGCGAGAGATTCTTCACCGAGCCCGGCGAGCGCTAGCTGTTCGCTCGGTTAACGTTATTCGGCGGCGACGAGCCGCCGCTCTGCACTCTCGACCACCATGGGTGTTTCCCAGTCCTGGCGCTGTGGCGGCCCCGCCCAGCGCTTGGTCACCAGCGCCACCCAGTCGGGGGTATAGAACGCGTCGGCGGCGGCCGTGCTTTCCCACAGATAAATGCCGACCAGCGAAGCGCCATCTGGTGCGATGCCGTAATACTTGCGGATCAGGCCGGGAATTCCTTCGTAGGTATGGGCACTCGCATTGATGGTGGCGATAAGCTGAGACTTGGACGTGCCCGCGGGCACCTTGAACGTCCACATTACCGTGTGCATGCTACCTCCACAGCGATCGAACGATCGATGCATTCAATCACAGAACAGGATTCCCATCACGCCGTGCGCAGGACGGCGCGCATTACGCCGCGGCGGCCTTGCCGCCCGGATGCACCGTGTGCTCGTAATCGCGCATCAATTGCGCGGTGATGCGCGCCGGCGTGAAGGTCCATTGTGCGATCTCGGAGACCGCGGTGACTTCGGCGGCGGTGCCGGTGATGAAGCATTCGGAGAAGCCGGAGAGTTCCTCCGGCATGATGCGGCGCTCGATCACCTCGATATTGTTGCGGCGCGCGAGGGCGATCACGGTGGCGCGGGTGATGCCGGCGAGGAAGCAGTCGGCGATCGGAGTGTGGATCTTGCCGTCCTTGACGAAGAAGATATTGGCGCCGGTGCATTCGGCGACGCGGCCCTGCCAGTCGAGCATCATGGCGTCGGCATAGCCGCGCTGCTCGGCGCGGTGCTTCGAGATGGTGCAGATCATGTAGAGGCCCGCCGCCTTGGCGAGGCACGGTGCGGTCTTCGGATCGGGCCGGCGGTAGTCGGCGAGGTCGAGGCGGATGCCCTTCAATCGCTGCGCCGGATCGAAATAGCTCGGCCACTCCCAGGTGGCGACGGCGAGGTGAATCTTGTTTTGCTGGGCGGAGACGCCGAGCGCTTCGGAGCCGCGCCAGGCGATCGGCCGCACATAGGCGTCTTTCTGATTGTTTTTGTCGAGCACGAGCTGTTTGGCGGCGTCGATCTCGGCGACCGAGTAGGGGATGTCGAAATCAAGAATTCTCGCCGAATTCTTCAGCCGCTCCGAATGCTTGGTGCTCTCGAAAATCTTGCCGCCATAGGCGCGCTCGCCCTCGAACACGCAGCTGGCATAGTGCAGGCCATGCGTGAGCACGCTGATCTTGCAGTCCACGGTCGCAATGAGCGTGCCGTCTAACCAGATCAGATCGGAGCGTTGGTCGAAGGGCACTGCCATGGCATTGCCTCCCTCGGTTATCATCCAAGTCGCGACATCGGCCGGTCGCGCTTGGATTTTGCACCAGAACAGGAGACCCGCTATGGTCTCCACCGCTGCAAGAGACGCGTCATGAGAGCGCGCTTCGGCGCCCCCCGCAATGTCCTTCAGCGGACAGATATCGACGAAAGCGAACCGTATTGCATAGAGAGCTTAACAACCAAGCGGAAATATGTCAACATACCTGACCTAATGGCCGACATCAGCATCACCGCAACAAGCAAGCCGCGCCCCCCGGCTTCGGGTCACGCCGAAGCCGTGCCGTCGCCCGGCGAACCGTATTTCGACCTCATCGAACTTCTCTTCTTTGCCTATCGCGACTTCGTCGGCGATGCCGACGAAGTGCTGGCCAAGCTCGGTTTCGGCCGCGCGCACCACCGCGTCCTGCATTTCGTCAATCGCAATCCGGGCATGAAGGTCGCCGACCTGCTCGAAGTATTGAAAATCACCAAGCAGTCGCTCGGCCGCGTGCTCAAGCAGCTGATCGACGAAGGCTACGTGGTGCAGAAAGAGGGTGCCCACGACCGCCGGCAGCGGCTCCTTTATGTCAGTCCGGCAGGCGAGGCGCTGGCCTTGAAGCTTGCCGCCCTGCAGACCGCGCGCATTTCGCGGGTGCTGGCCGACCTCGGCCCCGGCGCGCGCGAGGCGGCGCGACGGTTTCTCGCCGGCATGATCGATGCCGAGGACCGCGATCATGTGCTGCGCCTGATTGCCCAGGCCGACTCGCTGTTCGCGCAAGAGCGCGCCCGCGCGCGCGACGACAAGCGATGACCGCCGCCGGCGCGGATGAGGCCGTCAATGGGCCGCGGCCGCCGGCGCAGTATCCGGCCGACGACGCGCCGCATCTGCTTGTGGTCGACGACGATCGCCGTATTCGCGCGCTGCTGTCGCGCTTTCTTTCGAGCGAGGGCTATCGCGTCTCCACCGCGGAAACCGCGCTTGACGCCCGCGCCAAGCTCGCCGGCTTGAAATTCGACCTGCTCATCCTCGACGTCATGATGCCGGGCGAAAACGGCTTCGATTTCGCCCGCAGCATTCGCGCCGGCTCAACGGTGCCGATCCTGATGCTGACGGCGCGCGACGAGAAGCAGAGCCGGATCATGGGACTGGAAATCGGCGCCGACGATTATCTGGCGAAGCCGTTCGAGCCGCGCGAATTGTCGCTGCGGGTCGCCAATATCCTCAAGCGCGCGCGGCCGCCGGTCGCGCCGCCGGTGGAAACGGTGCGCTTCGGTCAGTTCGTGTTTCATCTGGCGCGCGGCGAGTTGCGCCGCGGCGAGGACGTGATCAGGCTGACCGACCGCGAGCGCGAAATGCTGCGCGTGCTCACGATGAGCGCCGGCGAGACCGTGCCGCGCCAGGCGCTTGCCGGCAACGGCGAGGCGGTCGGCGAGCGCACCGTGGACGTGCAGGTGAACCGGCTGCGCCGCAAGATCGAGCGCGATCCGAGCAATCCCTTGATCGTGCAGACCGTGCGCGGCGTCGGCTATCGCCTGGTGGCGGCGAATTGAGCGGCATCATGACCGGGCGCGACCATGACTAGTTTAGACCATGACTAGTTTAGACCAGGACTAGTTTAGACCATGACTAGTTTAGATTCGGGTCTCGGCCGCTTACGCAGCGCCGCCGGTCAATTGATGGCGGCGGCCAACGCGCTGGCGAGCGCCGGCGCCACAGTGGTGCGGCCGCTCGCCGGCTCGATCGCGCGGCCGTGGGACCGCTTCGGCCGCTGGCTCAAATCGGTGATGCCGAAGGGGCTTTATGCCCGCTCGCTGTTGATCATCATCGTGCCGATGGTGGTGCTGCAATCGGTGGTCGCGCTGCTGTTCTTGGAGCGGCACTGGAATCTGGTGACGAATTATCTGTCGGCGGCGGTGACGCAGGAAATCGCCACTTTGATCGACGTCTACAAGACGTTCCCGCAAAATCCCGACCATGCGCAGCTCCGCCGCATCGCCCAGGACCGGCTCGGCCTCGTCGTCGATTTCATCCCCGGCGGGCAATTGCCGCCGCCCGGGCCGAAACCGTTCTTTAACCAGCTCGACGCCGTGCTGTCCGACGATATCCGCAAGCAGATCGGCCTGCCGTTCTGGATCGACACGGTGGGCCGCTCGTCGATCGTGGAAATCCGCATCCAGCTTCCCGGCACGATCATGCGCGTCTTCGCGCCGCGCGCCGACGTCTACGATCCGAATTCGTGGATCTTTCTGGTCTGGATGGTGGCGACGTCGCTGGTGGTGCTCGCCATCGCGATCGCCTTCCTGCGCAACCAGATCAGGCCGATCGTGCGGCTCGCCGACGCTGCCGAAGCGTTGGGCAAGGGCCGCGAGCCGCAGAATTTCCGGCCGCGCGGCGCGCGCGAGGTGCGCCGCGCCGCCGCCGCGTTCCTGGAGATGAAGGGCCGCATCGAACGCGCCATCGAGCAGCGCACCACGATGCTCGCCGGCGTATCGCACGATCTGCGCACCATCCTGACGCGTTTCAAGCTCGAACTTGCCCTGCTCGGCGACGGTGCGGAAATCGACGCCATCAAGAAGGATATCGACGAGATGGCGGCGATGCTGGAGGCTTATCTCGCCTTCGCCCGCGGCGACACCGGCGAGCAATCGGCGCCGACCGACATTGCCGCTTTGCTCGAGGAATTGAAGCTCGAGACCGAGCGCCACGGCCATCGCGCCAGCGTGAGCTTCTACGGCCAGCCGGAGGTGACGGTGCGGCCGGCGGCGTTCAAGCGCTGCATCGCCAACCTCGTCAGCAATGCCTCGCGCTTTGCTTCCACCGTCGCCATCACCGGGCACCGCGACCACCGCTGGCTCACCGTCACCGTCGACGACGACGGACCCGGCATTCCGGCGCCTATGCGTGAGGACGTGTTCAAGCCGTTCCTGCGCCTCGACGATGCCCGCAATCAGGACGAGGGCGGCACCGGGCTGGGGCTTGCCATCGCCCGCGACATCGCGCGCTCGCACGGCGGCGACATCACGCTCGGCGATTCGCCGCACGGCGGTCTGCGGGCCATCGTGCGCGTGCCGGTGTAGGGCAGAGCGTTCGTACCCTTGGCTATTTCGGCAAGGAAATTATGGGCCGCCGCTGCGCGGATGGCCGGGCCGTGGAGCCGCACGCCGGCGATCTTGAAACCGCTGCCGCTTTCCTTATCTCGACCCTCATAAATCGCCATCCGGGGGAACGCCATCATGGCCGCGGCCGAAGACAGCCAAGCCGACAAGACCGAGAGCCGCCCGTTCCAGGCGGACGTCGCCAAGCTTCTACAGCTCATGGTGCACTCGGTCTATTCCGACAAATCGGTGTTCTTGCGCGAACTGATCGCCAATGCCGCGGACGCCTGCGAGCGGCTGCGCTACGAGGCGATCGCCGAGCCGGCGCTCGCTGGCGATGACGCCAAGCCGCGCATCACCGTCGCGCTCGATCCGCAAGGCAGGACGCTCGGCGTCGAGGACAACGGCATCGGCATGAGCCGCGACGAGATGATCGAGGCGCTCGGCACCATCGCGCGCTCTGGCACCAAGGCGTTTCTGGAGCGGCTCGAAGCGGCGCAGCAGGAAGGCGAGGGGGAGAGCAACGCGCTCATTGGCCGCTTCGGCGTCGGCTTTTATTCGGCCTTCATGGTGGCGGAACGGGTGGACGTGATCTCCCGCCGCGCCGGGACGGAGGCGGCCTGGCAGTGGTCGTCCGACGGCAAAGGTGCGTTCGACATCGCGCCGGTGGCTGACGTGCAGGCCGCCCGCCGCGGCACCCGCGTCGTGCTGCATCTGATGGACGACGCCAAGCAATATGCCGAACGCGCAACCGTCGAGCCGCTGATCAAGGCGCAATCGGGCCATGTGCCGGTGCCGATTGCTATCGCGGACAAGCCGGGCGCGGCGCCGGCCGAGATCACCGACGGCGCCGCCTTGTGGGCCAAGCCGAAGAGCGAAATCAGCGCGGCGGACTACACCGATTTTTATCGCAGCATCGCGCTGGCCTTCGACGAGCCGGCGCTGACCATCCATTTTCGCGCCGAGGGCCGGCAGGACTATACGGCGCTCCTGTTCGTTCCCGGTTCGCGGCCGTTCGACCTGTTCGATCCCGACCGCTCGGGCCGCATCAAGCTCTACGTCAAGCGGGTCTTCATCGCCGACGATGCCGAGATCCTGCCGCGCTATCTGCGCTTCGTGCGCGGGCTCGTCGACTCCGCCGACCTGCCGCTCAACGTTTCGCGCGAGAAAATCCAGGAGAGCCCGCTGCTCGCCGCCATCAGAAAAGCCGTGACCAGCCGCGTGCTTTCCGAGTTCGAGCGGCTCGCCGACAAGGAGCCGCAGGCTTTCGCCAAGATCTGGGACACGTTCGGCGCCGTCGTGAAGGAAGGCATTTACGAGGATTTCGAGCGCCGCGACGCGTTGTTGAAATTGGCGCGGTTCAAGACCACGGCGTCGCCTGATGCCTGGCGCAGCCTCGGCGACTATGTGGCGGCGCTCAAGCCCAATCAGACCGCGATCTATTATATCGCCGGCGACGACATCGCGCGGCTGCAAGCGTCGCCGCATCTCGAAGGTTTTCGCGCCCGCGGCGTCGAGGTGCTACTGCTGCCCGATCCGGTCGACACCTTCTGGGTCATGCCCGGCGTCGGTTTCGACGGCAAGCCGTTCAAATCGGTGACGCAGGGCGCTGCCGACCTGGCGCTCATTCCTGTTCTCGATGCGGCGAAGGAGCAGCCCACCGAGATTGGCGAAGCGGTCAAGCAATTCCTGGTCTTCATGCAGGGAACGCTGGGCGAAGCAGTGACTCAGGTGCGCGCCTCTGACCGGCTGACCGATAGCGCGGTGTGCCTGGTCGCCCCGGATGCCGGGCCCGACCGTGCGCTGGAACGGATTCTTGCCGGCGCCGGCCGGCTCACCGCGGCGTCGAAGCCGATCCTCGAAGTCAACCCGCGCCACGAACTCGTCATCGCGCTTGCCGGACTCGGCGATGCCGAGCGGGGCTTCAAGGAAGATGCGACGCAATTGCTTTTCGACGAGGCGCGGCTGCGCGACGGCGACCGCCCCGTCGACGCCAAGGCGTTTTCCGACCGGCTTGCGCGGGTGCTCGAGCGCGGGCTGCGCCAAGCTCAAGCTTAAAGCGGCTGGCGGTCGATTATTCCGCCGGTGTCCGCATCTCGGCGGCGATCCGCGGCTGCTCTTCGTGCGGATGCAGCGACGGTTCGATCGGCGGTTTTGAGCCTTTCAGCCGGAAATAGATCTGCGAGCCGATCAGGATCACGCACATTGCGACGAAGACGGCGCTGATCGGCCGCTCGACAAAGACCCCGAGGTCGCCGCGCGAGATCAACAGCGCGCGGCGAAAGTTCTCCTCGAAGCGCGGTCCGAGCACGAAGCCAAGCAGGATCGGCGCCGGATGGAAGCCGAGCCGTAACAGGATGTAGCCGAACAGGCCGATGACCACGACCTCGCCGACCTGGAAGAAGTCGTTGTTGGCGGCGTAGACGCCGATGCAGACGAAGAACAGCGCGCTGGGATAGAGAAAGCGATAGGGGATCGCCAGCATCTTCACCCAGATGCCGATCAGCGGCACGTTCAACAGCACCAGCAGGATGTTGCCGATCCAGAAGCTGGCGACCAGCCCCCAGAAGATATCGGCATGCTGCGAGATCAGCTGCGGGCCGGGAACGATGCCTTGGATCATCAAGGCGCCGAGCAGCAGCGCCATCACCGCGTCGCCGGGAATCCCGAGACTCATGGTCGGGATGAAATCGCCCTGCACCGAGGAGTGCGTCGCGGCTTCCGGACAGACGACGCCTTCTATCAGGCCGGTGCCGAATTTCTCCGGAGTCTTCGAGATCTTCTTTTCCGTCGCGTAGGCGACGAACGAGGCGATGGTCGGGCCGGTGCCGGGAATGAGCGAGCACAGGCTGCCGCAAATGGTGCCGCGGAACATCGGGAAGATCGATCGCTTGAACTCGGCCAAAGTCGGCCGCATGTCCTTGAGGCGGACGTTGGTGTATTTGCCGGTGATCGGCGCGACCTGATTGATGCTGCTCATGAACTCGGCGATGCCGAACATGCCGAGCGCGAGTGCGATCAATTCGATGCCGTCGTCGAGTTCGGTCATGCCGAACGTGTAGCGTTCCGAGCCGGTTTCGAGGTCGGTGCCGATCGAGCCGAGGAACAGGCCGAGCACGGTCATCGCCACGCCCTTGATCGGCGAGCCGCGCGCCAATGTCGAGCCGGCCAACAACCCGAGCAACATCAGCGAACACACTTCGGCCGGACCGAATTGAAGCGCCGCTTTCACCAAAAGCGGCGACAAAAAGATCATCTCGGTAATGCCCCAGGAGGCGCCGACGAAGGAGGCAAAGACCGTGAGTCCGAGCGCAACGCCGCCGCGGCCTTGCTTGGTCATCGGGAAGCCGTCGAGACAGGTGACGGCATGCGGCGGATGGCACGGTAGATTAAGCAGGATCGAGCAGATCGCGCCGCCGTATTGCGCGCCATACATGACGCCGCCGAGCATCAGGATGGCCGCCACCGGCTTCATGCCGAAGGTGAGCGGCAAGAGGATGGAGATGGTGGCGAGCGGCCCCATGCCCGGCAGCACCCCGACCATGTTGCCGACCAAGACGCCGAGGAAGCAGAACATCAGATTGTGCGGCTCAAGCGCGACGCCGAAGCCGTACATGAGATCGGTCAGCGATTGTCCTATCACTGGCTACCCCACCAGCTGAAAATCGGCATGGGGATCTGCAGGAAATAGGAGAACAGGCCCACACCGAATACCGTCACGACGGTTGCCAAGATGATCGTGCTTTTCCAGGTCGCCTGCTTGTCGCCGCAGGCGGCGATGGTGACGCAGGCAAAAGTTCCGGGCGCCATGCCGAAATTGCGCCCGAAGAAAATAAAGAACACCGGGCTCAAAAGGATGCACAGCCAGCCCCACCATTGCGGATTTTCCGGCAGGATGCTTTCGCCGTGTTCACTGTCCTGGGCGGACGGCGCCAACCCGGTTGCGGCTATGGTGATGCCGAGCATCACCAAAATAACGCCGAGCGCGGTTGGGAAGAAGCCGGGGCCCATATGCATGAGCGTGCCCTGGCGATAGGTCGTGCCTTTCAGCGCGATGCCGAGGCCGAGCAAAAGCATGAGCCCGCCAGCGTAGAAGTCACGCTTGCCTATCAGCTCGCGGAGATGGCTGGTGGAAGGCCGCATTTTTCCTCCCGGCCGTCTGCGGGGCCGTTACAAAATCTCGCCCCGATTTTCTTCGAAACGAGCAACTACGCTATAGGCCGCGATGTTCCACGATGACGCGGTGTCGCGGGGTTCCCCTCACTCTCCCCGATGCGAAAATCGCACCTTGGAGACCTGCCGTGGCAGATGACGAACGATATATGGCAAGGCGCCGGGGTGCAACTACCATCTATAACCGCCGGTCGGTCGGGATATTCCCGAATGGGCAAATCAAGCCCTTGCGATGGGCGCGAACAGATCGGGACCGTCGTTGCGGATGTTGCCGACCCGACGGTCGACCGGCCAGAACGTCATTCCGGCGCCAGGATAAGGTCGCAGCATGGCCTTGAGTTCGGCCTCGTTTACCGTGATTTCACCAAGCCAGGCCGGCCACTGATCCGCCGCCAGCAGAACTGGCATACGCCCATGTAATGGCTCAAGAAGTTCGTTGGCCGCGGTGGTGATGATGGTGAAGGAGTTGAGGGTCGCGCCGTCCGGCGCGCGCCACCCTTCCCACAGGCCGGCCAGCGTCATGGGACCGCGATTGCTCAAGCCTACAGCGAAAGGTTGTTTGTCGGCGTTGCGCCACTCGTAATAGCCGTCGGCGATGACGAGGCAGCGGCGGCCGGCCCGCCATGCGGAGCGGAATGCCGGGCGGTTGTCCACACTTTCGGCGCGGGCGTTGAAGGTCGAAGCGCCGATTTTGGCGTCTTTTGCCCAGGCCGGGATCAATCCCCAGCGCATCGCGGTGAGCGTGCGCCGGCCGTCATGGGAGACGACGACGGGAAGCTTCGACGTCGGCGCCGCGTTCCAGCGCGGCCGGTAATCGCCGATCTCGTCGAAGTCGATTTTGAGATCGAGTTTTATTTCGGATACGTCGTCGGGCAGTTTGGCGCGGCCGCACATGGCACTCCTCGAAATTGTCATTCCGGATTGCCGCGAAGCGGCAAGTCCGGAATCCATAGCCCCGGTGCCGGGCTTATGGATTCCGGGTTCCTCGCTTCGCTCGGCCCCGGAATGACGGGTTGCTGATTGGTCGTTGGCATCAATGAAAATCCCTGCTCTTGAGAATGCGCCACGACCCTTCCTGGTGCGTCGGGCACGAAGGAGTTGGCAGAAAAAGCTCGCCGTCGCGCAGCCGCGGCAGTTCGGCGGACAGATCGACGAAATCCTGCGCGACTACATGGATGACGAGGCCTGAGCGCTGCAGCCGTCCGCGCACGGCGAGGAAACGCGCCGTCATCACCGTGCGGCGGTTTCCGGCAAAGACCTTCGGCCAGACGATGATATTGGCGATGTCGGTCTCATCTTCCAGCGTCATGAACACGACGCCCTTCGAGGTGCCCGGCCGCTGCCGCACCAGAACGAGGCCGGCGACGGTGACCGGCGAATCTGGCGCGACGGCGTCGCCGCGCAGTTCGGCATTGGGCATGGCGCCAAGCGCGGCGAGACGGTCGCGGAAAAACCGCACCGGATGCGCTTTCAGCGACAGTCCGGTCGCCACGTAATCTTCCACGACATGCTCGCTGAGCGGCATGGCGGGCAGCGCGACGGCTTCCTCCGGAAAAAGCTCGTCGCTCAAATGCGGCGTCAGCAGCGGCAACGCTGCATCGGTTTTGTTTCCGTTGCGCGGCGGATGCGCGCCGATCATGTCGAGCCGGCGCGCCGCCCATAACGCGGCGCGGCGATCGAGCCCCAGCGAGCGGAACGCATCCGCTTCGGCGAGCCGCTCGATGGTGAAGCGCGAGACGCCGGCAATTGCCGCCAGCCGCTCGATCGAGGCAAAACCGTTGCCGCGCGCGGCGATGAGCTTTTTCAGCTCGTCTTCGGCAAGCCCGGCAATGAGGCGGAAGCCGAGACGGACTGCATGTTCCGCTTGTCCCCGCGACCCGCCTACGCTCGCTCGGCGAGCTACGGCGGGTTTGGAGTCCGCCGAAGCGCAGAGCGCGAAGGCGGAAAGCGGGGACCCAGAAGATTCCATAGCGTTAATGGTGCCATCCGCCGGATTCCCGCTTGCGCGGGAATGAGCGGGGCAGGTGCCCGGCTCCAGCGTGCAGTCCCAGGCGCTGAAATTGACGTCGACCGGATGGATCTCGACGCCATGGGCGCGGGCGTCGCGAATGAGCTGCGCCGGCTGATAAAAACCCATCGGCTGGCTGTTGAGGATGGCGGCGCAGAAAACGTCCGGATAGTGGCATTTGATCCAGGCCGAGGCGTAAACCAGAAGCGCAAAGCTTGCAGCATGGCTTTCGGGAAAACCGTATTCGCCGAAACCTTCGATCTGACCGAAGCAGTGTTCGGCAAAGGAGCGGTCATAGCCGCGCCCGGCCATGCCCTCGATGAACTTGTCGCGGAACAGATGGACTTGGCCGGTGTGCCGGAAGGTGGCCATGGCGCGGCGCAGCCCGTCGGCCTCGTCGGGGGTGAATTTCGCCGCCGTGATCGCGATCTGCATCGCCTGTTCCTGGAACAGCGGCACGCCGAGCGTACGTTGGAGGACGCTTTTCAGTTCGTCGGCCGGTCCATGTTCGGGGGCAGGCGAGGGGTAGCGCTCCTTTTCGATGCCGTCACGCCGGCGCAAGTAAGGATGCACCATGTCGCCCTGGATCGGCCCCGGCCGCACGATCGCGACTTCGATGACGAGATCGTAGAAGCATTGCGGCTTCAATCGCGGCAGCATCGACATTTGCGCGCGGCTTTCGACCTGGAACACGCCGACCGAGTCGGCGCGCGACAGCATGGCGTAAACAGCCGCGTCGTCGGCCGGCAGCGTGGCGAGCGAATAATCCCTGCCGTAATGCGCCTGCAAAAGATCGAGTCCGCGACGCAAGCAACTCAGCATGCCGAGCGCCAGCACGTCGACCTTCATCAGGCCGAGCGTGTCGATGTCGTCCTTGTCCCATTCGATGAAGGTGCGCTCGTCCATGGCGGCGTTGCCGATGGGGACCGTCTCGTCGAGGCGCTCGCGCGTGAGCACGAAGCCGCCGACATGCTGCGACAGATGGCGGGGGAAGCCGATCAGCTCGTCGGCCAGTGCGACCGCCTGGCGGATCGCCGGATTTTTCGGATCGAGGCCGGCCTGGCGGATGTGATCGTCCGGCAGGCCGTCGCCATGGCCCCACACGGTCTTGGCCAGCGCCGCGGTGACGTCCTCGGTCAGGCCCAAAACCTTGCCGACTTCGCGGATGGCGCGGCGCGAGCGGTAATGCACCACGGTGGCGCAGATCGCCGCGCGATGGCGGCCGTAGCGTTTGTAGATGTACTGGATCACTTCCTCGCGCCGCTCGTGCTCGAAATCGACGTCGATATCGGGCGGTTCGCGGCGGTTCTCGGAAATGAAGCGGGCGAACAAGAGATTGCTCTTGTCCGGGTTCACCGAGGTGATGCCGAGGCAATAGCACACCGCGCTGTTGGCCGCCGAGCCGCGCCCTTGGCAGAGGATTTCCTTGTCCTGATTGCGCGCGAAAGCGACCACGTCATAGACGGTGAGGAAGTAGCGCGCATAATCGAGCTTGGCGATGAGCGAAAGCTCGTCGCGCAGACGTTTCTGCACGTCGGCGGGAATGCCTTCGGGATATCTGTCGAGCGAATAGCGCTCGCGCGCGCCCGCCCAGGCCAGGTCTTCAAAATGCTGTTGCGCGGTCTTGCCTTCCGGCACCGGCTCGTCGGGATATTCGTATTTGAGTTCGCCGAGCGAGAAGCGGCAGGCTTTGGCGATCTCCACGCTGCGGTCGATGGCGCCGGGAAAGTTTTGGAACAGCCGCGCCATTTCCGCCGGCGGTTTGAGATGCCGTTCGGCATTGACGGTGAGCCGCAGGCCGGCTTCGGCCAGCGTGCATTTTTCCCGCACGCAGGTCAGCACGTCGGCGAGCGGCCGACGCTCTGGCGCATGGTAGATAACGTCGTTGACGGCAACAAGCGGCGCGCCGACGCGGCTGCCGAGTTCGGCCAAAAGCGTGAGCCGGCGCGGCTCGTCGCCGCGATGATCATGGGTGCCGGCGAGGAAGGTGCGGCCGGGAGCGGCGTCGGCAAGGGCGGTGAGGCGGGTGGTGAAGTCGGTACTTCGCTCATTCCCGCGCAAGCGGGAATCCAGTTCTGGGTCCCCGCTTTCCGCCTTCGCGCTCTGCGCTTCGGCGGACTCCAAACCCGCCGTAGCTCGCCGAGCGAGCGTAGGCGGGTCGCGGGGACGAGCGAAAGCCGTTACCGCCAGCGGCGGCAGTGCGATGAAAATCTGGCCTTCGCCGGCGCTGAGAATCTGCTCGAAGGTGAGATCGCATTCGCCTTTCTTGGCCTTGAGATTGCCCGCGGTGATGAGGCGGCAGAGCCGGCCGTAAGCGACGCGGTCGGTCGGATAGACGAGCACTGCGAAACCGTCGGTGGTAACCAGCCGCGTCCCGACAAGGAGCTTGATGTTGCGCTTGCGCGCTTCGTCGTAAGCGCGCACCACGCCGGCAAAAGAGTTGCGGTCGGCGATGCCGATGGTGGCGAGCCCGAGTTCATCGGCACGCGCCACCATTTCATGGGGATGCGAGGCGCCGCGCAGGAAGGAAAAATTCGTCGTCACCGCGAGTTCGGCATAGGCGCTCATGTGAAGTGCTCACGCCAACAAGCCGTGCTCACGCAAACAGACCTTGCACGAACCAGCGCGCGGCCGCCGTTTCGCGGTCGTAAAGTCCTTCGCGGTAGAGCCAGAGGCGCTGCCCGCCCAGATCCTCGACCAGGTAATAGTCGCGCGTTGGCTCCGGTTCGCGATGGTGCCACCATTCGGCGCCGATGCGTTCGGGGCCTTGCGATGCTTCGACCTCGTAAGTCACCCCGCGCCAGCGGAAACGGCGTGGCGGACCTTCGGGGATGAGCGCCATGACGTCTTCCGCCGGCTCGGCCTGCGGCAGCAGCAACAATGGACGCGGTTGCGCCGGTTCGGGCCATCCGCTTGTCGTGCCGTCGACGGGTGGCAAAATCTCCGCGCGCTCGGGAATATGACTGGCGACGGGCGCGAAGCGCCGCACGCTTGACGGGCCGAGACGTTGCCGCAGCGCGTCGATCAGGGCCGCGCATCGCTCGGAACGATCGCCCGCTTCGGCGGTGGCGGTGAATTCCGTCTGTCGCGCCGGCATCGGTTCGGCGCAAGTGACGGCAAGGCCGATGGCTTCGAAGCCGAAACCGGCATCCTCCATCGCCGAAAGCGCTTCAAGCTTAAGTTCGATCAGACGCGCCACATGGGCGACGCTGCGCGTCGGTGCGGTAAGCCCGATATCGATGGTCTCGACCGCGCCGTCGACGCGATAGAGACAAAGCCGCAAAGCCCGCGCGCCGGCATCGTCGCGGACGAGCACATGGACGAGATTCTGCATCAGCCGGCTGGCGCGGGCGACGACCGCCGCCGCGGTGACGATTGGCTCAAGGAGATAATGCAGGCTGTGATAGACCGGCGGGGCGACGATGGGAACGAGCGGCTCGTCGGCGCGGCCGAGCGCCTGATCGAGACGCCGCAAAAGCTCGGCGGCAAAGCGCGCGGCAAAAGGCGCGCGCGGCTTGTCGATCAGGGAGCCTATGGTTTTGAAGCCGAGCCGACGCAGCGCGATGCGGGTTTCCGCCGACAGCCGCAAGGCCGCGATCGGCATATCGGCAAGGATCGCGGCTTGCCGGCCCGGGGGCAGAACCAAGAGCGGCGAGCGGTGAAAGCGCGAGGCCGCCCAGGCGGCGCCCGCCGTGTCGGCGACCGCAAGCCGCGCCGCGAGCCCGAAACGCTGCAGCCTTGCGGCCAGATCGGCGATCAATTTTTCCTCGCCGCCGAACAGATGGCTGGCGCCTTCGACGTCGAGGAAAACACCGTCAGCGCCGTTGTCCTCGCTCCAAAAATCCCGGCATAGAGGGGAGGCAGTCGGCGTGTAGCGCGTCGCCCAGAGCGCCAGCCGCCGCAGCGCGGCATCGTCGGCGGCGCCATCCACGGCGCGCAGCTGCAGAAAATCCGCCTTCGTCCGCGCGTCGGCCAAAGCTTCGCCGACGGCAAGCCCTGCCGTTTCCGCCGCCGCGTTCAAGGCGGCGATACGCGGGCCGCCGGATGAGGCGACGGCAAGGACGAAGGGCCGCTCAGGATCGACCGGCTTGCAAGAGGGGTTGGCCCGCGGCGCCATCGCTTGCGCCGCGAGAAAACGCTGGATCGGCCAGCGCGGCAGCCAGACTGAAACGATGCGCGACATGATCGTACTCCACTACCCATTCGCCCGGCCGTCCGTTGCGAGCCCGCTCGAGTTGCAGATACCAGCGGGGCCGTGCGTAAAGCCCGAAGCGGTCGCGCGCGGCTTCCGCCGTGCCGACGCGCCAGCGCGTGACCGCGGCGGTGGTTTCCAGCGTCGGCGTCGGCCGCAACAGCAGCAGCGGCAGGCCGGCCTCGCCGGCAGCAAACTGCAGTTTTTGGCTGGTCTTCAGATCGAGCTTGTCGATTGAGCCTATGACCGCGGCCGGCGCTGCCGACCGCAACGCCTCGGCCATCGCCCACAACGTATCCTTGCGGTGTGCGGTCTCGACGAGGATCAGGCGCGCCGGATCAAGGCCGAGCGCGTTGAGGCCGTGGCCGGACAGGCGGCCATGCCGGCGCCGCGTATAGGCCGGCAGGATGAAGACGAGGGGAGATGGTGAAAACAGACGGGCCAAAAACGCCGCGATAAAGCCCAGCGCGGCCGGGAAAGCCGCCTGCCTCTGGGGCACCACTTCATGCAGGGCGCCGCCGGCCAAGCCGCCCTCCGCCAAGTGAGAGTCCACGGCGGCAAGGCCGAAAGGCAGGGCTTCGCCTGAGCTCTCAAGCGTGGGAAAGAGCCGCCGCAATTCATGCAGGACGGCGGCGCGGCTCCGCGCTCCGGAAGGAGCATTAAGAAGGCTTGAAAGAACAGCGGGTTCCGTCATTTAGCCGATCTCTCGAACCCTCTTCGGCAGGTCGTTGGCGGCCGAGAAAAGGGTCAATGTTCGATGGGTGTTCTGGGATCGCACTTTAGAACAAAATGAGAACATTGCCAAGAGGGATCGGGAAGTGGGCTTGGGATGTAAGGACGGAACCCAGACGGCGGAGACGGCCATTAAGCCGGCGAGCCGTGCCGTCCTTTGCGTTGCTTTTCGGGCCCGACCGCCTAAACTGCGAGCCGTGCAAATCACCCCCCGCAAATTGCTATCCGCTGCGGCTTTCGTGACGGCCGCGCTGTTTCTCGGCATCCCACCGAGCCATGCCGGCACTTACGGCGACGAAAAGTGGTGCGCCGTCACCAATGACGGCGGCGACAATCTCAATTGGGCCTGCGAATATGACTCGGTCGCCGATTGCGAACCGGCCGTCACCCAAGGCAATCGCGGCTTTTGCTCCATAAATCCGTATTACCAGCCGCAGCCTTCGCCTTATCCGCAACGCTGATGGCTGCCGCCGCCATCACGCAGGATTGACGCCATGCCGGAAGCCGACAAAGAGGGTGAACGCTATTCGCCCGACCGACCGCAGCAGACGCCGGGCTTCTATCTGAAGGGCTCGCATCAGCTCGACTGGGGCATGAAGAACCGCATGGCGCGGGTGTTCGACCCCGCGTCCGGCCGCACCGTCATGCTCGCCATCGACCACGGCTATTTCCAGGGCCCGACCACCGGACTCGAGCGCATCGATCTGTCGATCGTGCCGCTGTTGCCGTCTTGCGACGCTTTATTCTGCACGCGCGGCATTTTGCGCAGCGTCATTCCGGCGGAGTGTCAAAAGCCGATGGTGCTGCGCGCCTCGGGCGGCCCCAGCATTCTGCGCGAGGAGCTGTCCGACGAAGAGATCGCGATGGACATGGACGACGCGGTGCGGCTCAACGCCGCCGGCGTCGGCATCCAGGTTTTTATCGGCGGCGAGCATGAGACCCGCTCGGTGCACAATATGACGCGGCTGGTCGACGCCGGTTTGCGCGCCGGAGTGCCGGTCATGGGGATCACCGCCGTCGGCAAGGCCATGGTGCGCGACGCCAAATATTTCCGGCTCGCCTGCCGCATCATCGCCGAGCTCGGCGCGCAATACGTCAAGACCTATTACGTCGAGAAGGATTTCGAGACCGTCACGGCGTCCTGCCCGGTGCCGATCGTCATGGCGGGCGGCAAGAAGCTGCCGGAGCTCGACGCGCTCACCATGGCCTACAACGCCGTGCAGCAGGGCGCTTCCGGCGTCGATATGGGGCGCAATATTTTCCAATCCGAAGCGCCGCAAGCGATGATCGCGGCGGTGGCTGCGGTCGTGCACAAGAACCTAAGGCCGAAGGAAGCGTTCGATCTGTTTCGATCGCTCAGCGCGCGGCGCGAAGCGGCAGAATAGCCTAGCCGTAGGTCCGCACCGGGCCGCCGCCGATCAGAAACCAGGCGACGGTGCCCGCAGTCACCGCGCCGCCAAGCGCAGCCAACACCTGCGCGATCCATGACGCACTGCCCACCGGATCCGCATTCCTGCTTTTTTGCTCCTGCGCGGGAGCGGCCAGAACGGTTTGCGACGGCTGGGCAACGAGGGCACCGTCGGTTGGCACCGTGGCCGAAGACACGACATTCGCTGCCGAGGGATCGGACGCGGCGTTCTGGTTCGGTGGTACGATCTTGACGGTCTGAACCTCTGCCGCGGCCAGCCCAAGGTCGGCATCGGCGTTTGGCGGTGCGTTCGCCGGGACGGGCGCAACGGCCGGTTCGGTGGCAGAGCTCCGGCGCCGCCGACCGAAGCCTCATTGCGCTTCGGCTGGACCGCGGCCGGCGTCAGACTGGGTGGCGTCGGACTCGCCGCCGCTTGTACTGGCGGCTCTTCGGCAAAAGCCGACGCCGTAACGGCTTTCTCGTGGTGTTCGTATTCTCTTCGCGCGAGTTTTCTGGCCGAGGCGTGTCTTGCGTGCGCGGCGGCCATTCTGGCGTGGCGCGTCCTGCCGACCGTTTTCTCATGCGCGGCTTTGGCGTGGGACACGTGATGGGACGTCGCATGGGCGACGTGTCTGAAGTGCTTGTGCTTGGCCTCGTGCGGCGGCGACAACCCGGCCAAGAGCGCCAGTGGTTTGCCGACTTCCGCGGTGGCCGCCCGCGCGCAGACGCTACTCGCCGCGATTGCGACGATCACCGCGACCGCACCGAGAATTCCAAACCTGCGCATAACCCACCCCGTGACTTATCAAGCACTTACCGGCTGCATAGGGCACAGTCGGCGTGGCCGCAGGGTGACGCAATTGCGGATTTTTTCGACCAAATAGCGGGCAAAAAACGGCGCGGTTAACCCTGGCAATTAGCCGGGCTCGGTGCGTCCGAGCGAATGAGCGGACGGACGGCTCGATACGTCGTCTTCGTGCGATGTCCGACCCAAATCAGTGCGGCACCACATTGATCATGCCGCCAAGGTCGCCCTTGAGGAAGGCGCGCATGTTGGTTTCGACGGTCGGCAAAGCATAGTCGATATAGACGTCGCAGAAGCCGCCCTGATGGGTGGTGATGATCACGTTCTGCATCGCCCAGAACGGATGATGGGATGGCAGCGGTTCCTCGTTGAACACGTCGAGTGCGGCTCCGGCAATGCGGCCGGCTTTGAGCGCCTCGACCAACGCGGTCTCATCGACCACGCCGCCGCGCGCGAGATTGACGAGGAAGCTCGACGGCTTCATCGCGTCGAGCACCGTGGCGTCGATCGCGTTGCGCGTCGCCGCCGTGAGCGGCGTCAGCAGCACGAAAAAGTCGAAGCCGCCGACCACCCGTCCAAGCTCATCGCGGCCGTGCATGCGGTCGAAGCCGGGCACCTTGCGCGGCGCCGAACTGACGCCGACAACCGTCATGCCGAACGCCTTGCACATCGGCGCCAGCACCTCGGCGATCAGCCCGACGCCGAAAATGCCCACCGTCTTGTTGTGCAGGAGCTGCGCCGGCCAGCGCCGCCACTCGTGGGCGTCCTGGCCGCGGACCGCTCCGGCAGGTTGCGTGCCAGCGCCAACATGGAGGCGAGCGCTGCCTCCGAGACCGGCGGGCCGTGAATGCCGCGGACATTGGTGACGATCACGTCCTTGCGCAGCGTCGGCTGGTCGATGAGGTTGTCGACGCCGGTGCCCAGCGTCTGGATCCATTTCAACTTGGGCGCCTGCTCGAGCACTTTGGCGGTCATCATCGGCGTAAACGTGATCAAGGCGTCGGCGGCGCCGATGTAG
>CAWBUA010000003.1:0-468157 GCA_963791925.1 uncultured Alphaproteobacteria bacterium
TTCTTGCCCTGCGCGCACCTGGTTCGGTTACGTATTGCTGGACGCGTCGTCGGCGGCGCTCGCACCGGAAAGTCGCGCAGCGATTGGCTGATCAGCGGATGACCCTTTTCCTTCAAAATCGTCAGCGAGAAGACGACGTCATGGGCGGTGAGCGGCGAGCCGTCGTGGAATTTCGCCTCCGGCCGGATGAAGAACTGATAGGTTAGGCCGTCGGTCGAGCGGCGGACCCTGGCGGCGGCGAGCCCATACATGGCGTCCGGCTCGTCGCCCGAGCGCACCAGCAGCGTAGCGAAAGTCAGCTCCATGCCCTGCGCGGCATCGCCCTTGAGAATGTAGGTGTTGAGCGAATTGAAGGTGAGGAAATTCTGGTTGTAGAGCTGGTCCGGCCCGATCTGCGAGAACAAGCCGCCCTTCGGGGCATTCGCGTTGACATAGCTGAAATGCGGAAAATCGGCCGGGTAGGCGAGATCGCCGAACGCCGAGAGGCCGTGCGATTCGATCATATCGTCGGCGGCAGCGATATCGGCGCGCGACGCCGCGCGCCCGCGAGGCGCCGGCGGTAAGCTTGAGAACGCGGCGGCGTGTGACTGCCGTCAGTCCCGCCGGTCTTGGCGGCTTTTTCCGCGTCCCACCACCATACGTCGGGAACGCCGACATGCCGTATTTCGGCAACGGGTCGGGACGGCTGAAGCGGTCCCAGCGCGCGGTGCGCAATTTGTCGTAGGCCCATTGCGGCACGACGTAATGGTTCCACAGCAGGATGCGGTCGAGCGCCTTGGTGGCGGCGGTGAGATCGGTCGCGCGTCTTGGCGGAGACGACTTGTCGATCATCGCGTCGACCGCCGGATTTTTGATGCCGATCACGTTGTCCGATCCGGGCTGATCGGCCGCCTGCGAGCCCCAGTAGCCGCGCTGTTCGTTGCCCGGCAGCAGCGATTCCCCCCAGGCGTAGATGATGATGTCGAAATCCCAGGTGCGCAGCCGGTTCTCGTATTGCGCCTCGTCGACCGTGCGCACCGAAACCGCGATGCCGAGGCGTTCGAGCGACGGCTTGTAGAACAGGAAGACGCGCTCGAAGACCGGCGCATTGGCGAGAAACTCGACCGTGAAAGGCTCGCCGGTCTTGGCGTTGACGAGCTGCTGATCGTGGACCTCGTAACCGGCCTCTCTGAAGCAGCCGCATGGCCTCGCGCAGATTGTTGCGCACCTGCGTCCTGGGTTGCCGTTGACCGGATTGGTGTAGGGCTTGGTAAAGAGTTCGGGCGGGACCTTGTCGCGCACGGTTTCCAGCAGTTCGAGCTCGCGGCCGGTCGGCAGGCCGGTGGCGGCGAGATCCGTGCCCTCGAAATAGCTGGCGATGCGCTTGTATTGGCCGAAGAAAATCTTCTTGTTCATCTCCTCGAAGTCGAACGCGTAATTGAAGGCTAGCCGCACGCGCGGGATCCTTGAACTTGTCGCGGCGGATGTTGAAGGCGAAAGCCTGCATCAGGCCGAAATTCTTGATCGGAAATTCCTCGAGGATGACGCGCTTGTCGGTGACCGCCGGGAAGTCGTAGGCGGTGGCCCAGTTCTTGGCGCTGTTCTCGGTCCGCCAGTCGACGGTGTTGGCCTTGAACGCTTCGATGCGCGACGGTCGTGTCGCGGAAATATTCGAAGCGCAGTTCGTCGAAATTGTCGCGGCCGATATTGACGTTGAGGTTCTTGCCCCAATAGTCCTTGACGCGCTCGTAGACGACGTTACGGCCGGCCGAGAACTCCTTGATGCGGTAAGGCGCCGCTGCCGAGCGGCGGCTCGAGCGTGGTTTCGGCGATGTTGCGCTTCTTGCCGTTCTTGTCGGTGCCCTCCCACCAGTGCTTCGGCAGGATGGTCAGCTCGCCGACGATCTGCGGCAGTTCGTGGTTGCCCGGGCCGTCGAAGCTGAAGGTGATTTCGCGCTCGCCGGTCTTCTCCGCCTTGGTGACGTGGCGGTAATAGGCCGCCGACCTGCGGGTTGAGCTTCTTGAACGGAGGTGAAGGAAAAGATGACGTCGTCGGGCGTCACCGGCTTGCCGTCGTGCCATTTCGCCTCCGGCCGCAGCCGGTAGGTGACCGAGGAAAAGTCGTCGGGATAGCTCAGCGCCTCGGCAAGCAGCCCGTATTCGCTCGAGACTTCGTCGAGCGAGGGCACCGCGAGCGTGTCGTAGATCAGGTCGATGCCGGCGGCGAGCGTGCCTTTGACGCCGGCGATCACCTGGTTGAAATTGTCGAACGTGCCGTAGGCGATCTGCCGCGCGGCGCCGCCCTTCGGCGCCGCGGCGTTGACGTAATCGAATTGCTTGAAGTTCGCCGGATATTTCAGTTCGCCGTAGAGCGAGGTGCCGTGGCGCCAGGGCTTGGCCGGCGGTTGCGCCGGCGCCGACACGGCCGGTTGAGCCTGGGCTCGCGCGGCGTTGGTCCAGCCCAGACGTGAGGCGGCGCTGGCCAGCAGCGCAGTTTTCAGCAGGGATCGGCGGTTCACCTGATACTCCCTAGAGTTCGCAAAAGTTCTCGTTGCCGCGCATTATCGGCCTTTTCGACGGCGGCGCTAGCGGGCAGGGGTGCGCCGCGACGAAATAGACTGCGCATCCCCTGCGACAGGGCGACGACAAGAGAACTTGGCGAACAGGCCGCTCGTCAGTGCTGCGCCGGAGCAGCAGGAGCGGGGGCGGCGGGGGCGGCCGGTGCTGCGGCTGGCGAATTAGCCGGAGCGGCCGCCGGAGAGCCTCCGGATGCCGGAGCCGGGGAACCTCCCGACGCCGGGGGCGCCGCCGCAGCAGCCGCCGGTTTTGCCGCCGGCGCGGCGGCGCCTTGCGCCTTCGGCAGCGGCACCGGTTGCTGCGACAGCGTATCGAGATAGGCGATCACGTCGGCGCGTTGCTTCTCGTTGGTGAGGCCCGCAAAGGTCATGGCCGTGCCCGGTGCGACCGCGCTCGGCTTGGTCAGCCATTTGTTGAGCGCGTCAAACGACCACTTGCCGCCCAATTTCTGCGCCGCGCCCTTCAAAGCGTCGGTATAGTTGAAGCCGGAAACGGATGCGATTGGCCGGTCCACGACGCCATAGAGATCGGGGCCGACCTTGGCGCCCTGGCCTTCCTGGAAGTTATGGCAGGCCTGACATTGCTTGGCGATCTGCGCGCCATGCTCGGACGATGCGCTGGCGAGCAGCGTGTCGATCGGCGTTTCCGCCGGCGCCTTGGGGGCCGCGGCGCCTGGCTGCTCCGCCTTCACCGCGATGACGTAGCCCGGTTTCGCCGGCGTCTCGCGGGTGAAGATTGCGCCGGACGCGATATGCATGGCGACAAGGACGAGGCACGTTCCCAGCAAGGCGCCGAGAACCTTATTGATTTCGAACGAATCCATCGCGGGGAGGCTCCGCAGGGAAAGAAGAGGTGTGGGCGGTGCACAAATAGCCAGTTTGCCCCTTCTCTTGCAACCCGTATAAGCACCCAGCAGCGCGATGGCCGACGTCCTCATCCTCATTCCCGCCCGCCTGGCCTCGACCAGGCTTCCGGGCAAGCCGCTGGCCCTCATCGCCGGCGAGCCGATGGTCGTGCATGTGCTGCGCCGCGCGCAGGCCGCCGCTATCGGTCCGGTTGTCGTCGCCACCGACTCCACCGAGGTCGCAGCGGCTGTGGATAAGGCCGGCGGCCGTGCGGTGATGACGGCGCCGGATCACGCTTCCGGCTCCGACCGCATCTTCGAGGCGCTTGGCAAACTCGATTCGGAGCGCCGCGCCGAGATCGTCGTCAACGTCCAGGGCGATTTGCCGACCATCGCGCCCGCCGCCATCCGCGCCGCGCTTGCCCCGCTCGCCGACGCCGCCGTCGATATCGCCACCCTGGCGGCCGAGATCACGGTGGCCGCCGAGCGGAGCAATCCTCATGTGGTCAAAGTGGTGGGGACACCTGTTGCGCCGCACCGGTTGCGCGCGCTTTATTTCACCCGCGCCACCGCGCCGGCCGGCGACGGTCCGCTCTACCATCACATCGGCCTTTATGCGTTTCGCCGCGCCGCGCTGGAGCGCTTCGTCAAGCTACCGCCGTCGCCGCTGGAGCGCCGCGAGAAGCTCGAGCAATTGCGGGCGCTGGAGGCCGGCATGCGCATCGACGTCGAGATTATCGACACGGTGCCGCTCGGCGTCGATACGCCCGAGGATTTGGAAAAGGCGCGCGCCATGGTAACGGGACAACCGGGACCACAATCGGCAATGACCGAGCGCACATGACCAAACGCAGCAGCAAGCGCCGCACGATCGCCTACCAGGGCGAGCCCGGCGCCAATTCGCATATCGCCTGCCGCGAGGCCTATAAGGACATTGAGCCGCTGCCGTGTCCGACCTTCGAGGACGCCTTCGCCGCGGTCCGCACCGGTCGGTCCGTGCTCGCCATGATCCCGATCGACAATTCGGTCGCCGGCCGGGTGGCGGATATCCATCATCTGATGCCGGCGTCGCGCCTGCATATCGTGGCCGAATGGTTCCTGCCGGTGCAGCACCAGTTGATGGCGCCCAAGGGCGCGACGCTCAAAACCATCAAGACCGTGGAGAGCCACGTCCACGCCCTGGGGCAGTGCCGTAACATCATCAGGGCACTGCGCCTCAAAGCCGTGGTTGCCGCCGACACCGCGGGGGCGGCGCGGGAGGTGGCCGAGTCCGGGGACGTGACCCGCGCCGTGCTGGCGACCAAGCTCGCGGCCAAGATCTATGGCCTGCGCATCCTCAAAAAGGACGTCGCCGACGCCAAGCACAACACCACCCGCTTCGTGGTGCTCGCCCGCGAGCCGAAATGGGCGGGCCGCAAGGACAAACGCGTGATCACCACCTTCGTGTTCCAGGTGCGCAACATCCCCGCCGCGCTGTACAAGGCGCTCGGCGGCTTCGCCACCAATGGCGTCAACATGACGAAATTGGAAAGCTACATGGTCGACGGCAGCTTCACCGCGACCCAGTTTTACGCCGACGTTGACGGCCACCCCAAGCATCGGGCGCTCGAACTCGCGCTTGAGGAACTCGAATTCGTCTCGGTGCCGAAATCGCTGCGAATTCTCGGCGTCTATCCGGCGCACCGGTTCCGCGACACCTTTAAATAGCGCATGATGGCCGGCGGATTCGGGGAATATCAGCCCGGTCCATCATGTTCGTGTTCCGGCGCGGAACATCCAAGGAATGCAGTCGATGGCAAACGAAGAACAACCAAAGGTCCGGCGTACCCTGCAATTGCGGTTCACTCTGCCAGCGGCCGATCCCTCTCAGCTGATCGCCATGATCAAGGCGGCGACGCCGTTCTACCAGATGTTCGGCAAGGCCGAAGTCCGCCTGCTGCAGAACGTCGACGACCCGGCCAAATTCGTCCAGGAGATCGAATACGAGGCGGATCAGGGTTGGGAGCTCAATCGTCAGCGGCTCGCCGGCGACGCGCGGATGCAAACCTATTTGCAGACCTGGCGCACGATGTTTCCGGGCGCGCTCGAGATCGACGTGTTTCAGGAGGTGTGACCTGAGCCCGCTCGTCCCCGCGCAAGCGGGGACCCAGAACTGGATTCCCGCTTTCGCGGGAATGAGCGAGGAACGGATAGTCCCTCAAATCGTCTGATTATACTCGCCGACTTCCTTGTGCGTGCGCAACACGGCGTCGACGGAAGCGAACATGTCGCGCATGCGCGCTTCGGAGACCGGGCTTTCGACCACGACGACCAGTTCCGGCTTGTTGGAGGAGGCGCGAACCAGCCCCCAGGTGCCGTCCGCGACGGTGACGCGCACGCCGTTGACGGTGACGAGATCGCGGATCGGCTGGCCGGCGACCTTGCCGCCGTTGTTCTTCTCCGCCTCGAAATGCTTCACCACGTCGTCGACCACCGCATATTTGATCTCGTCGGCGCAATGCGGCGACATGGTCGGTGACGACCAGGTTTTCGGCAGCGCGTTCTTCAGGTCCGCCATGCTCTTTCCGGGATTGCGGTCGAGCATGTCGAGAACCGCGAAGGCGAAGATCAGCCCGTCGTCATAGCCGCGGCCGAACGGCTTGTTGAAGAAAAAGTGTCCGGATTTTTCGAAGCCGGCGATGGCGCCGATCTCGTTGACCCGGCGCTTCATATAGGAGTGCCCGGTCTTCCAGTAATCGGTCTTGGCGCCGTTCTTGATCAAGAGCGGATCGGTCATGAACAGCCCGGTCGATTTGACGTCGGCGACGAACAGCGCGTTCTTGTGATCGGCCGAAATGTCGCGCGCCAGCATGACGCCGACCTTGTCGGCGAAAATCTCCTCGCCGTCGTTGTCGACCACGCCGCAGCGGTCGCCGTCGCCGTCGAAGCCAAGGCCGACATCGGCCTTGCTGGCGAGCACGGCGTCGCGCATGGCGTGCAGCATTTTCATGTCTTCGGTGTTCGGATTGTAGTTCGGGAACGTGTGGTCGAGCTCGCAGTCGAGCGGGACGACCTCGCAGCCGATTTTCTCCAAAACTTGCGGCGCGAAGGCACCCGCCGTGCCGTTGCCGCAGGCGCAAACGACTTTCAGATGCCGCTTGAGCTTGCCCCGCCTGGTGAGGTCGGCGATGTAGCGCGCCGGAAAGTTCTCGACGAATTCATAAGCGCCGCCGGCTCGCGGCTTGTAGCGGCCTTCGAGCACGATGTCCTTGAGCCGGCTCATCTCGTCAGGGCCGAAAGTGAGCGGCCGGTTGGCGCCCATTTTCACGCCGGTCCAGCCGTTGTCGTTGTGCGAAGCGGTGACCATGGCGACGCAGGGCACGTCGAGCTCGAACTGCGCGAAATAGGCCATCGGCGTCACCGCGAGCCCGATGTCATGCACGCGGCAGCCTGCCGCGATGAGGCCGTTGGTCAGCGCCATCTTGATCGACGCCGAATAGGAGCGGAAATCGTGGCCGGTGACGACGTCCGGCTTGACGCCAAGCTCGTGGATCAAGGTGCCGAGACCCAAGCCGAGCGCCTCGACGCCCATCAGATTGATCTCGCTGCCGAACAGCCAGCGCGCGTCATATTCGCGAAAGCCGGTGGCTTTCACCATCGGTTCGGATTCATAGGCATAGGTATTCGGCTTCAGCGAAGGTTTTGGCTTGGGAAACATTGGAAAATCGGTCCGAATCGGGAAAGCCGCGCCCAGCAATAGCTTAAACGGCGCGCAGCGGAAATGGTTGCGTACTCGTCATTCCGGGACGCGGGCTTTAGCCCGCAGGCCCGGAATCCATAATCGCTGACGTCCGACGTGCGGTACTTCGGTGGCGCTTTTGGAAGCTTCGTGGTTATGGATTCCGGCTCGCGCTTCGCGCGCCCCGGAATGACAAGGTTACTGCTCCAGCACCAGCCTGCCGTCGGAATATTCGAACTTGCGCAGCTTCGACAGGAAGGTCAGCCCGAGCAGATTGTCGGCGAGCGCGCCTTCCGGCAGCACCATGGCAGCGACGTCATGGACGACGATGTCGTCGATCTCGACGCGGTCCAGCATCACCGGCGCGGCGCGCACGGTGCCGTTGGCGGTCCGCACCAGGGCGCGGTATTCGCTCGCCGAGGGATGAATCCCGAGCATCGCCGCATCGCGCGCGGTGAGCGCGACCACCGAGGCGCCGGTATCGACCATGAACTCCATGCGATGGCCGTCGATGCTGCCGGCGACCTCGAAATGCCCGTTGCGTCCGGGCGAGATTTCGACCGAGCGTGAATCCGCGGCGCTTGATGCGGCGGGCGCCTCGGAATGCGCCGCCATCGCGGTCGGCGCTGGATGGCCAGCGTGTATCTGCGCCGCGTATTTCGGCACGACGATCCCGGCGGCAATGGCGAATGCTGCAAAGGTGAGGACGCCGCGCATGAATCTGATCCGGCTTGTTCGCGCGCATTTGATCACGCGCACGGCGAACAACGGGCTAATGCGATCGAACAGATCGGCGGATTTGCCATCCGACGGTAAGCGAAGTGCTAAGAGATTCGCTCGAATGCGTCATTCCGGGGCCGAGCGAAGCGGACTTGCCGCTGCGCGGCAATCCGGAATGACGCGATCAACGTCCGCGCGGTTTTGCCCGCCGCGTCGCGGGCGCCGCAATCGGATCGTCGGGCCACGGATGCTTCGGATAGCGGCCGCGCATCTCGGCGCGCACTGCGGCATAGCTGCCGCGCCAGAAGCCCGGCAGGTCGCGCGTCGTCTGCACCGGCCGCTGCGCCGGCGACAGCAGCTCGATGACCAGTGGAATTCTGCCGCCGGCGATGGCCGGATGCTGCTTGAGCCCGAACAGCTCCTGCACCCGGATGGCGATCTTCGGTCCGCCTTCGGCGGCGTAATCGATCGGCACGCGCGTGCCGGTCGGCGCCTCGAAATGCGTCGGCGCCTCGGCATCGAGCCGGCGCGGCAGCGGCCAGGGCAAGCGCGCCTGCAAAGCGGCCGCCAGCTCGTCCGCCGTGATCTGGCCGATAGCGGTCTTGGACAGAAGCATCGGCGCGAGCCATTCGTTTGCGCTTGCGGCAAGCGCGGCGTCGGACAAATCCGGCCAGGCGTCGCCTTCGCTGCTGCGCAGAAACATGACGCGATCGCGCCATTGCGTGAGTGCCTTGGTCCACGGCAGCCGGTCGATGCCGGCGCGCGCGATATGGTCGGCCAGGAGCTTTGCCGTCGCTTCGTTCGGCTCGACCCGCATTTGTTGATCCGACAGAGAAATCGCGCCGAGCCGGCGGGTCTTGCGGCCGCGCAGGTTTCCGCTCGCGGTGTCGACCGTGATTTCCTCGCGCGCCTCGATACGGTCGGCAAAACGCGCCTCGATTTCGGCAAGCATGATCGGCGCGGCGGAGAGGATGCGGCCTTGCGCGGCGCTGCCGGCAAGCTCGGCGATGGCGAGAAACGGCTCGCGCGCCAGCGGGGAGGCCGGATCGATCGCGGCGCCGCGGCCGTTCGCCAGCAAAAATCCGCCGCCGCCGCCGCCGCCGCGGTTTTTGGCGATGCGCTCGGGAAAAGCGAGAGCGACCATGACACCGATGCTCAATTCCGTTTCCTGTTCTGGGCTCGGGCTCGTGGCCGCGATCTCCGCCCAGCGTCCGGCCATGGCGCGCGCGTCACGGCCGCGCCGCGAGCGGTCGCGGTAGAGCGCATTGAGCCTTTCGCGCAAATCGGCGTCATCGCCGCCAAGCCCGCGCTCGCCGATGATCGCGGCGAGCTTCGCGGCCTGCAGCGCCGCGCCGTCGCGCGCGGCGTCGACCACCATGCGGGCGAGCCGCGGCGGCAGCGGCAGTTGCCGCAAATGCCGACCCTCGTCGGTGATGCGGCCATCGGCGTCGATGGCGCCGAGCGCCCCGAGCAGCGCCTTCGCCTCGGTCAGCGCCGGCCGCGGTGGCGGATCGAGAAAGGCAAGCTGTTCCGGGCCGCTGCCCCAGGCCGCCAAGTCGAGCGCGAAAGAGGAGAGATCGGCGGCGAGGATTTCCGGCCGGGCATAGGGCTCCAGCGCCGCCGTCTGCGGTTCGTCCCACAGCCGGTAGCAGACGCCCGGTTCGGTCCGCCCGGCGCGGCCGCGGCGCTGATCCGCCGCCGCGCGCGACACCCGCACGGTTTCGAGCCGCGTGACGCCGACATCGGGTTCGTAGCGCGGCACCCGCGCCAGTCCGCAATCGACGACGATGCGCACGCCTTCGATGGTGATCGAGGTTTCCGCGATCGAGGTCGCCAGCACGATCTTGCGGCGGCCGGGCGGCGCCGGGGCGATGGCGCGGTCCTGCTCCTCGCCGGCAAGCGCGCCGTAAAGTGCGACAAGGTCAGTCGAGCTATCGACGCGGTTTTCGAGCTGCGTTTGGGTGCGGCGGATTTCAGCGGCGCCGGGCAGAAAGGCGAGCAGCGAGCCGTCATCCGCACGCATCGCGCGGATAATGGTGTCGGCGACTTGCGGCTCGATCGGCCGAGCGTCGCGCCCGATATAGCGCGTCTCGACCGGAAAGGCCCGGCCTTGGCTTTCGATTACTGGCGCTCCGCTAAGCAACCCGGCAATGCGCGCGGCGTCGATCGTCGCCGACATGATCAGAAGCTTGAGATCCTCGCGCAGGCCGCCTTGCGCATCGCGGGCCAGCGCCAGGCCGAGATCGGCATCGAGCGAGCGCTCGTGGAATTCGTCGAACAGCACCGCGGCAACGCCGTCGAGCATCGGATCGTCGAGGATAAGCCGGGTGAAAATGCCTTCGGTGACGATCTCGATCCGGGTCTTGCGCGACACTTTCGAGCCGAAGCGCACCCGCAAGCCGACGGTGTCGCCGACCCGCTCGCCAAGCGTCGCCGCCATGCGCTCGGCGGCGGCGCGCGCCGCGAGCCGGCGCGGCTCCAGCACCAGGATGCGGCGGTCTTTCGCCCATGCCTCGCCGGCCAGCACCAGCGGCACCCGCGTTGTCTTGCCGGCGCCGGGCGGCGCGACCAGCACCGCGGCATTGTTGGCACGCAGCGCCGCGGTCAGGCTCGGCAGCGCGGCGTCGATCGGCAGGGGAAAATCCATTATCTCATTCCGTCATTCCGGGGCGCGCCAAAGGCGCGAGCCCGGAATCCATGGCCACTATCATTCGAATTTGGTTCTCGGCGTGAGTTCTGCACAGGATGTGATTATGGATTCCGGACAGCCGCTTCGCGGCTTCCGGAATGACGCCAAACTCCTATATTACTGGCCATCATGCCCGCAGCACAAAAAGCGCCGCCGAAGCCGGCCAAGCCGCAGCTTTCCGCCAAGCCGGTGAAAAAAGGCGACCACGTCTTTCTGGTCGACGGCTCCGGCTATATTTTCCGCGCCTATCACGCGCTGCCGCCGATCAACCGCAAGTCGGACGGGCTGCAGCTCAATGCCGTGTTCGGCTTCTGCAATATGCTGTGGAAGCTCTTGCGCGACATGAAGCCGGACGAGAAGCCGACGCATCTCGCCGTGGTGTTCGACCTTTCCGAGCGCACCTTCCGCACCGAAATGTATCCCGACTACAAGGCGCACCGGCCCGATCCGCCCGACGATCTGCGGCCGCAATTCCCGCTGATCCGCGAGGCGGTGCACGCCTTCGATATTCCGTGCCTGGAGCAGAAGGGCTTCGAGGCCGACGACCTGATCGCGACCTATGCGCGGCAGGCGGCCGAGGCCGGCGCCACCGCCACCATCGTCTCATCCGACAAGGATTTGATGCAGCTCGTCACTGACGGCGTCATCCTGTTCGACACGATGAAAGACAAGAAGATCGGCCGCGCCGAGGTGATCGAGAAATTCGGCGTGCCGCCGGAAAAGGTCATCGAGGTGCAGGCGCTGATCGGCGATTCGACCGACAATGTGCCGGGCGTGCCCGGCATCGGCGTCAAGACCGCGGCGCAGCTGATCGGCGAATACGGCGATCTCGAAACCCTGCTCAAGCGCGCGAGCGAGATCAAGCAGGAGAAGCGCCGCCAATCGCTGATCGAGAACGCGGAGAAAGCGCGGCTGTCGAAGAAGCTCGTCACGCTGGACGACAAAGTGAAGCTCGACGTGCCGATCGGCGATCTCGCCGTGCACGACCCGGACTATAAGCGGCTGATCGCGTTCTTGCGGGCGATGGAGTTCTCGTCGCTGACCCGGCGCGTCGCCGAATTCGCCTCGATCGATCCGAGCGACATCGAGCCCGATGCCAAGCTGACGGTACGCGGCGGCACGACTTCACCCTCTCCCGTTCCGGGAGAGGACGGCGCGGACCGAAGGGCCACGCCGTCGAGCGCCGCGGAACTGCCCCTCACCCGGCCGGCTGCGCCGGCCGACCTCTCCCGGAACGGGAGAGGGGAAGGCGCGAACGGCGCACTCACCCCGCAAAAGCTTGCGGCGGCGCGGCTTGAAACCGCGCATCATCAGAAATTCGACCGCTCCAAATACGAAACCGTACGCACGCTGGAGCGGCTAAAAGCCTGGGTCGACCGCGCGCGCGATATCGGTCTTGTCGCCATCGACACCGAGACCTCGAGTCTGGATCCGATGCAGGCCGAGCTGTGCGGCTTCTCGCTCGCGGTGGCGCCGAACGAAGCCTGCTACGTGCCATTGGCCCATCGCCGCGGCGGCGAGGGCGGCAAGGACAGTTTGTTTCCCGGCGAGATCACGCCCGATCAGCTTGCCGAAGGCGCCGCGCTCGACACTTTGAAGCCGCTCCTCGAAGACCTCGGCGTGCTCAAGATCGGCCAGAACCTGAAATTCGACTGGCAGATTTTCGCGCTGCGCGGCATCGAGATCGCGCCTTACGACGACACCATGCTGATGTCCTATGTCGTCGACGCCGGCCGCTCCGATCACGGCCTCGATCCGCTGGCGCGGCGCTATTTCGATCACGAGACCATCGACTTCAACGAGGTGACCAAGGTCGGCAAGAGCAAGCTGACCTTCGACAGCGTCGACATCGCCAAGGCGACCGAATACGCCGCCGAGGACGCCGACGCGACGCTGCGGCTGTGGCTGGTGCTCAAGCCGCGGCTTGCCGCCGAGCATGTGGCGAACGTCTATGAGACGCTGGAGCGGCCGCTGCTACGCGTGCTGGCGAAGATGGAGCGCCGCG
This sequence comes from uncultured Alphaproteobacteria bacterium, assembly GCA_963791925.1. Taxonomy (GTDB): domain Bacteria; phylum Pseudomonadota; class Alphaproteobacteria; order Rhizobiales; family Xanthobacteraceae; genus BOG-931. Next base: position 12,533 of record CAWBUA010000003.1, read on the forward strand.
GCATCTCCATCGACCGCCAGATTCTGTCGCGGCTCTCCGGCGAATTCGCCCAGGAATGCGGCGGGCTCCAAGCCGAGATCAACACGCTTGCCGGCGAGACGGTCAATGTCGGCTCGCCGAAGCAGATCGGCGATATTCTATTCGGCAAGCTCGGCCTTGAGGGCGGCACCAAGACCAAGACCGGGCAATGGGCGACCGGCGCGCGGCTTCTCGAGGAACTGGCCGAGCAGGGCCACCAGCTGCCGCAAAAAATTCTCGACTGGCGCCAGGTCTCGAAATTGAAATCGACCTATACCGACGCGCTGCCGGGCTTCGTCAATCCGACGACGCATCGCGTGCACACGAGCTATGCGCTTGCTTCGACCACCACCGGCCGGCTGTCGTCGTCGGAGCCCAATCTGCAGAACATCCCGATCCGCACCGAGGACGGCCGCAAGATCCGCCGCGCCTTCATCGCCGACGCCGGCCACAAGCTCGTCTCCGCCGACTACTCGCAGATCGAGCTGCGGCTTCTCGCCGAGATCGCCGGCATCGAGCAGTTGCGCAAGGCGTTCCGCGAGGGCCTCGACATTCACGCCATGACCGCGTCCGAAATGTTCGGCGTGCCGGTCAAAGACATGCCGCCCGAGGTGCGCCGCCGCGCCAAAGCGATCAATTTCGGCATCATCTACGGCATCTCGGCCTTCGGGCTTGCCAACCAGCTCGGCATCGAGCGCGAGGAAGCCGGCGCCTATATCAGGAAATATTTCGAGCGCTTTCCCGGCATCCGCGACTACATCGAGGAGACCAAAGAGTTCGCCCGCAAGAACGGCTACGTGGAGACGTTATTCAAGCGCAAGTGCCACTATCCGGACATCAAGGCCTCGAATGCCTCGATCCGCGCGTTCAACGAGCGCGCCGCGGTCAATGCGCGGCTGCAGGGCACCGCCGCCGACATCATCCGCCGCGCCATGGTTCGCATGGATGACGCGCTGGCAAAGAAGAAGCTCTCGGCGCAAATGCTGCTGCAGGTCCACGACGAACTGGTGTTCGAAGTGCCCGACGCCGAAGTCGAAAAGACGCTGCCGGTCGTCACCGCGGTGATGGTCGACGCGCCGCTGCCGGCGGTGTCGCTGACGGTGCCGCTCCACGTCGAGGCCAAAGCGGCGCATAACTGGGACGCCGCGCATTAGCGGCGCGTGCTCTACACCGACGATCAAGAGCGCACGGCGATGTCTGCGTTATCTTTGAAACTGACACGAGGTGAACGTCGCAGGATGTCCGCTAAATGCCATCGAACGAACCCGCTCGCGCGGGAGCGCGCTGCGCGCGGAACGGAGCAAGTGGCGAGGGCCGCGCTAACCGACTGATCGAGAGGCGATGACGGGCAGGCGTCCCGCCCTGAGGATCGAGGGGTTGCAGAACCTCAATCTCAGGACAGGAGCCTTCGATGAGTGACAAGCCCATCAGCGATCTGCGCCGCCGCATTTTGCAGGATATGACGAACCGCAACTTCGGCACCAAGACCCAACACGATTATATCCGGCACATCGAGACCTTTGCCAAGTTCCTCGGGCGCGCGCCGGATACGGCGAGCGGCGACGACATCCGCTGCTTCCAGGCCGAGCAGATCGCGCAGGGCGCGCAGCCTGCGAAGATGAATACGCAAGCATCCGCACTGCGCTTCTTCCTTGGCATCACGTGCGGTCGCGCCGACCTGGCCCATCAGATTGCGCGCACGCGTTACCCCAGGAAGCTGCCGCGTGTGCTTTCGCCCGAGAATGTCGCGCGGCTGCTCGAGGCGGCACCGGGCCCGGGCCTGAAGTACAAGGCGGCCTTGAGCGTGGCCTATGGTGCGGGCCTTCGAGGCGGCGAGGTCGCCATGCTGCGTGTGGGCGACATCGACAGCCAGCGTATGCTGATCCGTGTCGAGATGGGCAAGGGCCGCAAAGACCGGCACGCCATGCTGTCGCCGGTGTTGCTCGAGCTGTTGCGCGCATGGTGGCTGCAGTGCCGCTCGCAGGGCTGGCTATTCCCGGGCCGCGATCCGCTGTTGCCGATCACCGTGCGCCAGCTCAACCGTGCCTGCCACATGGCTGCCGATGCCGCCGGGCTCGGCTCCTGGGTGTCGCCGCATACGCTGCGACACTCGTTTGCGACACATCTTCTGGAGAGCCGCATCGACGTGCGCGTGATCCAGGTTCTGCTCGGGCACGCCAAGCTGGATACGACCGCGCGCTACACGCAGGTCGCGACCAATTTGCTGCGGTCGGTCGAGAGCCCGCTCGATCGACTACTGCGGCCGACGGATCAGTCGCCGGCATAGTCGGTGCTCCTTGGCCCGTCCTGCCCTGGAGGTCGCGGACCTGTTCCGTGACCATGGTCCCGCTTGGCGTGAGGCCAACCGCGGCCATGTGAGCCTCGGACAACTGAAGGTGATGAGCGCGATCGAGGACTGCTGCACGGCGGCGCTCGGCGGCCACGTTGCGCGCTGTGAGAACCAGCGATGCGGCTTCACCTCGATTGCCTACAACAGTTGCCGCAATCGGCATTGTCCCAAGTGCCAGGGGGCGGCAGCGCGCCAATGGATGGCGGCGCGCGAGGCTGATCTCTTGCCGGTGCCCTACTTCCACGTCGTGTTCACGCTGCCGGCCGAGATCGGCGACATTGCCTATCAGAACAAGGCGGTGATCTACGACCTGCTGTTTAGGGCATCGAGCGAGACGATGCTCACCATTGCGGCCGACCCGAAACACCTCGGAGCCAGGATTGGCATCACCGCCGTGCTGCACACCTGGGGCTCGGCGATGACGCATCACCCGCACGTGCACATGATCGTGCCGGGCGGCGGCATCTCACTTGGTGGCGATCGCTGGATTGCAGCGCGGCGCAACTTCCTCCTGCCGGTGCTGGTGCTCTCTCGGCTGTTCCGGCGGCTGATGCTGGAGAAGCTTGTTGCCGCGCACGCGGCCAGCAAGCTCACGTTCTTCGGCAGGCACGCGGCACTCGCCGATGCTGTGCGCTTCGCCGAGTTCCTGGCACCGCTCAAGAACAAGCGCTGGTTCGTCTACGCCAAGCAGCCCTTCGCGGGCCCGAGAGCCGTGCTCGCCTACCTGTCGTGCTATACCCACCGCGTTGCCATCTCCAACGGTCGGCTCTTGAATAGCGATGGCAAGACGGTGACCTTCCGCGTCAAGAACTATCGTGTCGACGGCGTTGCGCGAAATACCACGATGACGCTCGACATCGCCGAGTTCATCCGCCGCTTTCTTCTCCACGTGCTGCCGAAGGGGCAGCATCGCATCCGTCATTACGGCCTGTTCGCCAATGGCACACGCGTCGACAACATCGCGCTCGCACGCAAGCTGATTGGCGTGATCGCGGCAGAGATCGCGAACGCTGCGGCGGAACCGATGCACAATGAGGAAGCGACCGAAGCAAAGCCGGCGACAGCCGAACCCGAGCCTCACACACAGGCCTGTCCGTGCTGCGGCAGCAAAATGCGCATCATCGAGGTCTTCCAGCGCGGCCAGACGCCTCGGCACAAAGCCTCGCCGTGCCCGCCATCGATCCGGATCGATACGTCATGACAAGGGTTGTAGAAGCACAGCGAAACGATGATGCGTCGAGTTGGTCACCGGCCAGCCTCGGAGACCCGTTGTCGATTCGCCGCCGACGTGGCTGTCGCGCTGACCGCAGTCACTCGCAATCGCACCATCGCGAGCTGTTGCCAGACCGTCGCTCGCCAAACACGAGCCCAGCCGGCGCGATAACTACTTCGCCCGCCAACGACCAAATGTCCAAATACCCATAGCGATCGCCGCACTGCCACCGGTCACCTCCCGCGGGTTCCTTCCCTGCAGGCTTCCGGACGCCGGCCACAGTGCCAGTGGCACCGTCCGTGACGGCCGGCATCCGGAACCCTCAACATTCGCGCCCTTATAGCGTGGCAACGAACGCTCTCAGTCCGCCCCGCGGTTGATCGTTGGCGCGTTTTGCGCGCACTCTCATTCCTCAACAATTTTTCGCGTCGCCGCCGTCGAGCTTTCGAGCGTCGGCGTTCTGAATCGTTAGTGAATGGCAATTCCAGCGCCGTTGATAACGGCCGCCCATTTTCTGATTTCGTTCCCGACAAATGTTTGCAGGTACTCCGGTGACCGGCGATCCGGGGCAACGATTTCCGCTCCGGACTGCCTGAATCGTGCCTGGACGTCAGGTGTGTTGAGTGCGGCAACAGCGGCCGCATTGAGCTTGCGGACAATCGGCGGCGGCGAATCTTTGGGTAGAAACATGCCGGACCAGCCGGTGTCTTCAAAATCGGCGAGGCCTTGCTCACCCGCGCTAGTGGATGGAATCTAACACTTGGTGCCCACGCCTGACGGCGGCGATGATTTTGTCTGGGTCGGCGGTCCAGGCGAAGGGTTTTGGATCATGGTTGGTCTGCGCGACGAAGCGGTTGATGGTGGCTTGGAGATCGACCACGCATCGGAAGACACCGCGCTTCAGTCGCTGCTTGGCAAGTTTGGCGAAGAACCCCTCGACTGCGTTGAGCCACGAGCACGAGGTCGGCGTGAAGTGGAAGGCGAAGCGCGGGTGCCGGTCGAGCCATTGACGCACCTTCGGATGCTTGTGGACGGCGTAGTTGTCGAGGATCACGTGCACCGACTTTCTGGCCGGCACCTGCGCCTCAATGGCGTTCAGGAAGCGGATGAACTCCTGGTGACGATGGCGCTGCATACACCGGCCAATGACCTTTCCCTCGAGCACGTCGAGAGCAGCGAACAGCGTCGTTGTTCCGTGGCGCTTGTAGTCGTGGGTCATCGTGCCAGCGCGGCCTTTCTTCATCGGCAGGCCGGGCTGGGTGCGGTCGAGGGCTTGGATTTGCGACTTCTCATCGACCGAGAGCACGATGGCATGGGCGGGCGGATCGACATAGAGCCCGACAACATCGCGCAGCTTGTCGATGAACTTCGGGTCGTTGGAGAGTTTGAACTGCTGGACCCGGTGCGGCTGGAGACCATGCGCGCGCCAGATGCGTTGGACCGAACTTGCACTGATGCCGACTGCTTTCGCCATCATGGTGGCGGTCCAATGGGTCGCCTCGGCGGGCGGGTCGGTTTGGGTGAGCATCACGACACGCTCAGCGATATCCGACCCAAGCGGCGGGATGCGCGACGGCCGCGTCTTATCGCGCAGCAGGCCGTCGTAACCTGCCTGCATGAAGCGTTCTTGCCAACGCCACACGCAGGTTTTCGACTTGCCGGTCTGACGCATGATCTCATTGGTGCCGACGCCGTCCGCGCTCAACAGGACAATCTCGGCTCGCCAGACATGCTTATGCGGCGCATTACAATTCCGCGCGAGCGTGGCCAGGCGGCGTCGATCAGCGGGCTTGAGAGTAATGGAAATTCCTGTTCGCATCCGCCAGACTTGCACGTATCGAGTTTGCCGGGAATCCCCTCCAGGATTCAAATGTCAGGTTTGATCCACTAGCATAAGCCGGCAGGAGCGGCGAGCGGTCTTTCGAAAGCAGTGCAATCGCCTTCACCTGCTTGCTCTCGATGTATCCGACAGCCGCGGTGGCGCTGGGGCAGAGGTAGTCGATACGGCCGGCAACCAAGTCCCGGATCATGGGGCCGAACCCGCGATACGGAACGTGGGTGACGTTGATTCCGACCGCTACATTGAACAAGGCACAAGCCAAATGACTCGGCGAGCCGATTCCTCCCGAGCCGTAATGCATCGTTGCCTGATGGGCTTTCGCATAAGCGATGAATCCCTGCAGATTATCGACCGGCAAATCATTGCGGGCGATCAGGATGAAACGAACCTGCCAGAGCAGGGCGACCGGCGCGAAATCGGTTACAGCGTTATACAGTGGAGATTTGTAGAGCGTCTGGCTCTGGGCTTGGGTGCCAAGAGTGCCGATCAAGAACTGGTAGCCGTCGGCATGCGCCTTCGCCACGCGGGCCGCGCCGATCATACCGCCGGCGCCGGCGACGTTCTCGACGATCACCGGCTGGCCAAGCAGTTCTGATAGTCTTGACGCAACCACGCGTCCGAGCAGGTCGGGGGCGCCGCCGGGAGTGGTCGGAACCACCATGGTCACCGGTCGGGTCGGCCAGTCCTGCGCGGCGACAGGTGCGCTCATGAGCAACAGAGCTGCGACGGCCGCGACGAGGTTGATAGTGGGCATGCTCATCCTCCTTGGTCGCATCGCGCATCTGGAAAATGCGCTAGATCGACTTGATGCCTCGAACGGCCCAAGCCCTTGCGATCAGTCGAATTGCGCCGTCGCGCTCGATCGGAAGCGTGGCGCGAAGGTGGTCGCGCAGCCTTGATCTCCGCTCGCTCGGAGAGGCTGCTGCAATAGGTCGGCGCGGAACCTTGGCCGCCCATAAACGGCGACCAGTATTCGTCGAAATTTCGCGAACACTGTCGGCACGTCGATGCTGCGGCACTCGCAGCGATCGAAGCCCCCCGCCTCGAACAGCGCCAGCAACGGCCCCGGCTTGCAAATCGAGAACCGCTGTGCCTCGTTGAGCGTCAAGGCGTCAGGATCGAGAGCGACTGCGGAATCCCAGAAGTACCGCATCAGCTGCATTTTGCCGGCGTAATCCCAAACATAGACCGCAGCGGTGCCGCCCGCACGCAACGTGCGCCGCATTTCGGCAATTGCTATTTCCGGACGCGGAATAAAATTGAGCGCGAGGCCGGACACAGCGGCATCGAATGCACCGTCCGGAAATGGCATCGCCTCGGCGTTTCCGGACTCGAAATTTGCGCGCGGGTCGCGCAAATGCCGCCGCGCATGAGCGACGAAGCCTTCAGACGAATCAATACCCATGACTCCGCCAGGCGCTGCGCGCGAAAGAATGATTTCGGTCAAGGCACCGGTGCCGCAACCGACATCGAGCCATCGGCCCTGGGCCGGCAATGCAAGCCAATCGATGAAAGCGCCTGCGACCGACCGGCTCCAACGACCGACGTAGCTTTCGTAGGCTTCTCCAATTCGGAAGACGTCGGGACGCTGGATTTGCAGCATGATTGGCTTACTCTTCTGCTCTCCATTAGCTTCGAAAGTGGCGATCCGACGCGGTGGGGCGCGTAGGTCCCACCTTGTCTTCATCTTTGAGGCGCGATGGTGCGACTGCTCCGAAGCCTGAAGGTCACGACGTCAGTTAAACTTGGTCGGCACTGAGAATGGCTTCGTGGCATCCACCACGAACATGATGAGGGCAGTCAGATCGGTCGTGCCGGCGTTGAAGACTTGCATCGTCATGCCGGCCATATGTCCGTTCATGGTGTGCCCAGCCTCGACGTAGCTGACGCCGTGCGGCGTCTTCTGCCCCAATTTTCCGGCGACGACGTAGAAGGCCTCGGAGCCAAAATGGGAATGGACCGGAGTCTTGGCCCCCGGCGGTCCGCTGCCGTAGTTGACGCGCAGGAGGTACTCGGGCGCGGTTATGGGCGGCACCGGTCCGATTTCGGCCACCTTCGTTCCGCCGGGCGTCGCCGCGCCTTGCTGCCCAAGGGTGAACAGCCATGCTTTGCCGGCGACTTCGGCCGTCAGCGATGGCCAGCCGTCGTAGCTCACCGTGTCCGGGTTCCAACGGTAATTGCTGGCGGCGGCCTTCGCCTGCTCCAGCGTGGGAAAATTCTCGACCCGCCAGTACAGCGGGCCCTTCGGAAGTTGCTTTGATCTTCATCTCGGCGACGGGCTTGACGACGTATGGCACGTCCGCCGCCCAAGCCGATGCGCGGGAGCAGCAGGCCCGCAGCACAGACGACGAGGATCGCAAATCGCGCAGCCGATCAGCAGCAGATTCATGTCTTCCTCCTGGCGCTGTTCAGCCTCCGCCCTCATGTCAGAGATGGCGCGTGATGTCTTTCAGGGCGTCTCAATTTTGGCTTAGCGTTCCCTCCATTTTTCCTTCGGTGCGCCTGTGCTAGGTTGCTGCGGGGCGGGTCGCGAAAAACGGAATGAAATCTTGCGCTATCTGTTCGAGGACTGTGCGCTCGACATGGATCGCCGCGAGTTGCGGCGGGGTTCGACGCCTGTGGCCATCGAGCCCCAGGTCTTCGATCTCCTGGTCCACCTGATCCGGCACCGCGACCGCGTGGTCAGCAAGGATGAGCTTCTGGCAGTCGATCTGGCATGGGCGCGCCATTTCGGAATCGGCATTGTTCAACCGGATCAACGCGGCCCGGAGCGCGATCGGCGATACCGGGGCGCGGCAACGATTGATCAAGACGCTGCCGCGCAGGGGCCTGCGGTTTGTCGGCGCCGTTCGCGAGGAGGAGTGCAGTCCCGCCGAGGCTGGTCCGCACAAACCTTCGCTGGGAATTGTCGACAAGCCGTCGATCGCGGTTCTGCCTTTCGTAAATCTCAGCGGCGATCCGGAGCAGGATTACTTCATCGACGGCGTCGTCGAGGACATCATCACCGCTTTGTCGCGCAATCGCGCTTTTTTCGTCATCGCCCGCAACTCGTCGTTCACTTACAAAGGAAGGCCGGTCGATCACCAAGCAGGTCGCTCGCGAGCTCGGCGTCCGTTACATATTGGAAGGCAGCGTGCGCAAGTCGGGCAACCGCGTGCGTGTGACCGGGCAGTTCATCGAAGCCGAGTCAGGCCGCCATTTGTGGGCAGATCGGTTTGACGGTGACTTGATCGATATCTTCGATCTGCAAGATCAGCTCGTTACGAGTGTCGTCGGAGCGATGGCGCCGCAGCTTGAGAAGGCGGAAATCGAGCGTGCCAGGCTGGATATGACCGGCGATCTGGCGGCTTACGATTTTTACCTTCGCGGTCTTGCCAGCTGGAATCGATGGACGGCGGAGGAAAATGCGAAAGCGCTGCAGCTGTTCAACGCGGCAATAGCAAAGGATCGCGAATTTCTCGACCCCTACGGGCTGGCCGCTTCGTGTCATCATTTCGCCAAGGCGAATGGCTGGGCCTCGCACTTTGATGAGGAGGAGATCTCCCGGCTGGTCGAACGCGCTGCCGACATCGGCACGGATGATGCGGTTGCGCTGTGTTGGGCGGGACACGTGCACGCATATTTCTTTCGGCGATCTTGATCGCGCATTGCTGCTCATCGATCGCGCCCTTGAGCTGGACGTGAACCTCGCTGTCGCCTGGCAGCGAAGCGGTTGGGTCCGCGGCTACGCTGGCGATTCCGATGGCGCAATCGAAAGCCTGAACAAGGCGATTCGCCTCAATCCGCTCGATCCTCGCGTTTTCCTTACGCAAAGCGCCATGGCCTTCGCCCATTTCATCGCCGGCCGCGACGAGGAAGCCGCGCGCTGGGCCGCGATGGCTCTGCGGGTCAAGCCGAACTGGCTGCCGGCTCTTCGGATGACGATCGCGTCCAACGCCATGTGGGGCCAAGCCGAACAGGCAAAGCTGGCACTGAACGCGTATCTGGGAATCGATCCGGAGGTCACCATCGTCAAGCTGTGCGAGTATTACCCGTTTCGCCGAGAAGCAGATCGACAGAGATTGATCGCCGCAATGCGCAAGGCGGGTGTACCCGAATGATGGTGCAAAACGACTTTCGCGAAATTGCGTGCGGCGGGCATGATATCGAGCTGCAAGGCCGCAAAAGTTGCGCCCCGATGTCTGGCCGCGCACGTAAATTACATTCGGCTCGGAAAGCCGAGTGCCTTGGCGCGCCGCTTCACTCCGGCTTGACCTGGGCAAACTTCAAGACTTTGGCCCATCGCGCCGTTTCTTCGACGATGAATTTGCCGAATTCGGCCGGCGTCATCGACATCGCCGCGCTGCCGAGGTCGGCGAGCTGGGCCTCATGCGCCGGCTCGGCGAGCGCGGCGTTGACGGCGCTGCTGAGCTTGTCGACGATCGCGGCCGATGTATCTTTCGGCGCACCGACGCCGTTCCACACGCTGGCTTCGTAGCCGGACACGAATTCGCCGATGGTCGGCACCCCCGGCAAGGCCTTCGAGCGCACGGCGCCGGTGACTGCCAGCGCCGTAAGCTTGCCCGCCCGAATTTGTCCGACCACCACCGGGAGCGGCGGAAACGAGACCTGCACGCGCCCGGCCAACAGGTCGGGCACATAGCTGCCGCGATAGGGCACGTGCACCAAATCGACGCCGGCCATGAACTTGAACAGTTCGCCGGCGCAGAACGGAAAACTGCCGGTGCCGGCCGAGGCCATATTGATCTTGCCGGGATTGGACTTGGCGTAGGCGATGAATTCGGGAACGGTCTTGGCCGGAAACGACGGCGCCACCACCATCACGCCCGTCGAACGCGCTATGCTTGCAATGGGAGCGATGTCGCGGATGAAATCGAAGTCCAGGCTTTTGTAGAGCGAGGCATTGACCGCATTCGGTAGCGACACAAGCAGGAGCGTGTAGCCGTCGGGCGACGCCCGCACCACGGCTTCGGTCGCGATATTGGCATCCGCGCCCGGCCGGTCATCGACGATGACCTGCTGGCCGAGCCGCTGCGACAGCCATTGCGCCACCGGCCGGGCGAGGACGTCGGACAGGCTGCCGGCGGGAAAACCGACGATCAGGCGTACCGGCCGTGTCGGATAGTCGAGCGCCCAAGCGGCACGCGAGCTTGCCGGCAGAGCAACGGCGCCGGCTGCGATATCCAGAAATCGGCGTCGGGAAAGTTCAAGTCTCATCGGCGATTTCCTCCCCAATTTTTGCTGCGGTCACCGAGCAATTCGGCGCCGTGCATTTTTTGGCGTTGAGGGGCATTCCCCGATCAACGCCCAATTGGAGGGGAGGATAGCGATTTTCCGGGCGGCCCGGAAGGTCGGCCTCCATTCCTGCCAGCTCTATTTCTGCCAGGTCCGTCTGCGCCATGCGGCCTGGTTTAGGGATTGCAGGTTAGTCGGCAAATCCTGATTTCAGGAAGTGACGCCGCGGGCGCGCCAAAAAATCAATCCATGCCCTGCCAGACGATGCAAATGAACTTGGCGCCGAGTTCCTGGTTGTGCCGCCAGACCACTTTGTATTTGCTTTCCTGGGTGATGAAGTGGCCGGAGAGCAGCAGCACGAATTCATCCGGAACCTCGAATCCCTCGACACGCAGCCGCACGCCGCCATCGGAAATGTCCATGACGACACATTCGCGCGACAGCGCACCGTTGCCGAACTGGATCCGGGCCGCACGGTAGAGCGGGCGGCGCGGCTCCCGGCGTCTCTCATCAGGCGACAGCGCTAGCAACTGCGACCCCGTGTGCGGGCTCACTCGGCGATTGGCGATCCGTGAACGGAACCTATTCAATCACGATTTCAGGGAGCCTAAGGCTATCGTTCGGGTTAGCCGCGCATTTGTCTAAACTTGGCCCCGCCGGTCCGGCCGGTGGAACTGACGGATCGCTCGCGCCGATGGAATAATGGGGCCGGCGGGAGGAGCAGAATTCCGCCCGCGACAGCGCCGGCATCAGTTTCGCTGAGGGACCGCTTCCGTCGTGGTGTGCCAATTCGGCCCGGATGAAGAATAGCTTCGCTCTTCGATCGTCTCGCGCAGGATTTCGAGATCGAAGCCCGCCTGCATTGCGGTGGCGAGCGCCGGCGCGATGCCGAGCCGTGGCGCAGCCGCCTGGACCCACAGCGCGGTGCAGCGGTTGCCGGTGCGGCAGTAGAACAGCACCGGACCCGGCAGTTCGTCCATGGCGCGCGTAAATTCGCCGACAACGTCGTCATCGGTTACATTCGCGTTCGCCACCGGCTGATAGCGGTAATTGAGACCGTGGCGCGCCGCGGCCGCCCGTGCCGTCGCGTCGGGGAGTTGGTCCGCCGCCTCGCCGTCGGGGCGGTTGTTGACGACCGAGCGAAAGCCGAGCGCAGCCAAGAGCGCAAAATCGCTCTCCTTCAACTGGCCGGCGGCCGCGATGTGGTCTTCGAGCTGAATGATCTTCATTGCCGGAACCCGTCTTGCGTGCTTGCCCGGCAAGCGCCAGGCGAGAAATATATCCCCCGTCGAGCCCTAAAAATGCCCTTTCCTTACTCGTATTCAAGGGAATAAGGCGGAACTCGTAGAATAAAAATCTATTTCCAAGAAATGGCGCGCGCGCCGAATCTGCCGTCTCTGTTGCCTGGCCCGCGGAGAATTTCGTTCTCGGTGTCTCAGTCGAGACGCGCGCTTCACTGCGCGGTGAGCCCGCCGTCCAGCGTGAGCTCGGCTCCGGTGACGAAGGCGGATTCGTCCGAGAGCAGATAAACGCATAGCGCGGCGACTTCGGCCGGCGTGCCGAAGCGGTGAAGCGGCACCATCGCCGCCATGCGCTCGCGGGCGCTTGCCGGATCGCGCATTTGCGCGACCAAGCCGTCGACCAGCGGCCCCTCGATGAAGGCCGGATGTACCGAATTGCAGCGCACCGGCGGTTTGCGCCGCGCGCCGTGGAGCGCCACCGATTTGGTGAGGAGCCGCACGCCGCCCTTCGACGCATTATAGGCGGCCAGGTTATGGCCGCCCACCAGCCCCGAGACCGACGAGATGTTGACGATCGAGGCGCCGCCTTGCCGCATCAGCCGCATCGCGTATTTGCAGCCGAGGAACGTGCCGTCGAGATTGACCGCCATGACGCGGCGCCAGGTCGCAAAGTCGGTGTCCTCGACGCTGCCGACGGCGATAATGCCGGCGGCATTGACCAGGCCGTCGAGCCGCCCGTAGCTCTGCTCGACGGCGGCGATCACCCGCAGCCAGTCGGCTTCGGCGGTGACGTCGAGCGCATGCGCGACATTCCCGCGCCCGGGCAGATCGCCGGTGACGGCGATGCCGCCCTGCCGCTCGACCGCGCCGGCGATCGCCGATCCGATCGCGCCCGCGCCGCCGGTGATGAGAACGATCTTGTCGGTAAGCCGCATCTCCGAAACGATTGTTTGCTGCGCTGCATTGAAATCACACCAGGCCGGCTCCGGCAACGCCGCCGGGCCGGCCTGAACTACGCGGCAAAAAAAGCTTCAAGGAAAGCGTCGAGACGAGCTTATTGCGCCCGTTTCGCCGCCGCGGTCACGATCTGATAGGCGTCATTGAGCGACGGCTTGGTCTTGGATACGTCGGCGCCGACGCTGGCAAAGGTCTTCATCATTTCCGCCTGCTCGCCGGCCGGCAGGCTGATCAGCTCGCCGCCGGTGGCGGTCCAGGCCCTGGCGCGCCTTGTTGACAATGTCGCTGGCCACCGGAGCGATGGCGACCTGTTCCTTGGCGGCGTCGTCGTCGATCAATTTCTTAAGATCGGCGGGCAGCGACTCGTACCAGGCCTTGTTGATCTCGACGATCACATAGACCGCGGGCTGGCCGGTCTCGGTGACGTATTTCGCCGCGTCCTTGAAATGCATCGGCGTCCACACCACGACGGCGCCGACCGCGCCGTCGACGGTCCCCTGCTGGATCGCCGGGATGACGTCGCCGAGCGTCATCGCCACCGGCGTTGCCCCGAGCCGCTCGATCGCCTGGGTCTGAAACGGCGAGGCGAGCACCCGGATCTTCTTGCCCTTGAAGTCGGCGAGGTGGCGGATCGGATCTCTTGCGATCACCGAGGACGGCGCATTCATGAACAGCGCGACGCCGTGCAGGCCCTTGTTGGCGCCGAGCCCGAGCATCAGCTTCTTGACCGCCGGGTCGGCGGCGAGCCGCTGGCCCTGGTCTATGGAGCTGACCAGGCCCGGCGCCGTCATCACTTCGAAGCGCTCGTCGACGCCGACAAAGAATTCGGGCGGAATGAGCGCGCATTGGATGGCGCCGAATTGCGTGCCTTCGATCTGCCGCGGGATCGAGCCCAATTGGCTCAATGGAAAAATCTGCGGCTTGATGCGGCCGCCGGAATCCTTCTCCAGCGCCGCGGCATAGGCTTTGGCGAAGAAATAGCTCGGATCGTTGAGCGTCGGCAGCGTCATCTTCATGGTGTAGGTCTTGTCTTGCGCGTGCGCGACGTTGAGCCCGAGCATCGGCAGGACAATGGCGCCGGCGGCGAACATCGCCGCGGCAAGAATTCGTCTGACGTTTTGCATGTTGCTTCCCTCCCCAACATCATTGGCCGCCATCTTAGCTGGCGGCGGCAGGATAAGTCATTGGGCGCGTCGGCGCAGTCAAGCGGCGGTTTTGTTGCCGGAAAACTTCCCGTCAAAGTAAGCCGACTGCGCCGCGGCGGCCCGGCTTGTGCGCTCAGTTGAGTCGCAGCTCGGTGATGTGCCGCGGGTCGGGGCTGAGCTCGCCCTTCTCGACGCGCTTGACCAGATCGACCAGCACGGCATTGGCGCGGCACGAAATCCCGACTTTGTCGCCCTCGCGCACCACGAGGCCGTTGAGAAATTCGATCTCGGTGCGGCGGCCCTTCTGCATGTCCTGGCCCATCGACGGACGCTGCCCGGCGGCGGTGCGCGCGGCATCCTTCAAACGCTGCGCGTCGCAGGTCTGTTCGGCCGCCGCATCGCCTTCGCCGGCGCGCGCGATGGTTTCCGGCGGCAGGTGCAGGATGTCCTCCAACTCATAACCGTGCGCCTGGCCGACACGGATCGCCTCGGAGCCGAGGCGGGTGGAGAAGCGGCGGATCGGATCGTTCTTGAGCATGTCGCCGCCGCCAAGGCCGGTGCAGGCGGAAAGCCCGTTCTGCATGGCATTGGCGACCAGCTTCGACCAGCGCTCGCCCCAGAGGTTGGCGGTGACTTTGGCGCTGTCGGCAAAGCCGACCAGCCGGCACACCTCCTCGGCGCGTTTGGTGATGCGGCCGTGCACCTCGCCGGCGCGGAATACCGTATGCGCCGCGCCGTGCTTGGCGGCGCCGCGATGGATGTGGCCCGGTTCCGGCAGATTGACGGTGATGCTCGAGGCGATGCAGCCGAGCGTCTTGCCCCAGCCGACGACGCCGGCCACCGTCTCCTCGTTCATGCAATTCTGCAGCGACACCACGTAGCCGTCCGGCGCCAGATATTGCCGGATCAGCATCGCCGCCCAGGCGGTGTCGTAGGACTTCATGCAGACGAAGGCGATGTCGACCGGCTTTTCCTTGGCGAGAGCTTGCGCGTCGGTGACGTGCAGCGCGCGCACCGGCACGGTGAATTCCGGCTCCTTCATCGCATGCGTTACGCGCAGGCCATGCTGGCGCATATGCTCGACATGCGCCGGCCAGGGGTCGATGAAGGTCACGTCCTCGCCGGCCGCCACCATATGCGCCCCGGTATAACCGCCGACCGCGCCGGCTCCGACAAAGGCGATTTTCTTGCCCATGATCTCCTCGCGTTCTTCCCTCAAGCGAATCTCGATGCGCCGGCATGCCGGCTTTTAGTCCAACGGCACCACCGCGATGGCCTCGATCTCGAACAGCGCGCCGTCATGGGCGAGCTTCGAAATCTGAATGGCGGTCGAAGCCGGCGGCGCCTTGGTGTTGACGTAGCGGTTGCGTACTTCGAGATAGGTGTGGATGTTGGCGATGTCGGTAAAGAACGCGGTCACCTTCACCACATGCTCGAAACCCGCGCCGGCCGCGGCGAGCGCCAGCTTCACGTTCTCGAAACACTGCACCACCTGGGCGGTGAAGTCGGGTCCGGCGAATTTGCCGTCTGCCGTCATGCCGAGCTGGCCGGCGATGTAAATGGTCCGGCTCGGGCTCCTGGTCTCGACGACGTGGGTATAGCCGCGGGTCGGCGGCATGGTCGATGGATTTTGGAAGCGATGGCTGGCCACGTTGATGTCCTCCCGAAGGCCGGTCTGCTGCGGCGGCGGCTATTCGCCATAATGCAAAGCTCGAAGCGCCATGGCAAACTGACCATCATGGCCGTCCGCTTCGCCCCCTTGCTTGCCGCCGTGACGTTGCTGCCGAGCGCGGCGCACGCCGCCGCTCTCGACGGCGCCAGCCTGTCATTGCCCTGGGTGCTGCCGTTCGCCGGCATTCTCCTCACCATCGCGCTCGGGCCGCTGTTGTTTGCCCGCCTGTGGCATCATCACTATGGCAAATTCGCCTTCGTCTGGGCGGTGCTGACGCTGGCGCCGCTGGCGGCGCTGCACGGCGCCGGCACCGCACTGGCGCTCCTCGTCCATGCGCTGCTTGGCGATTATCTCGGCTTCATCGCGCTTCTGTTCGCGCTCTATGTCGTCGCCGGCGGCATCATGCTCACCGGCACGCTGCGCGGCACGCCGCTCGTCAACGCCGCCGTTCTGGTGTTCGGCACGCTGATCGCCAGCATCGTCGGCACCACCGGCGCCGCCATGATCCTGATCCGGCCGCTCATTCGCGCCAACGCGGTGCGGCGACACCACGTTCATGTCGTCGTCTTCTTCATCTTTCTGGTCGGCAATATCGGCGGCGCGTTGTCGCCGCTCGGCGATCCGCCGCTGTTCATCGGCTTTCTCAACGGCGTCGATTTTTTCTGGCCGGCGCAGCATCTGTGGCGGCCCACGGTTTTCGCCGCGGTCTGGGTGCTGATCCTGTTCGTCGCGATGGATGGCTGGTTCTACTTTGCGGAGCGCCGTGCCGCCGCGGCTGCGCCGCCCGCGCCGGCCGGCGAACCGCCCGCGCCGAGCGAGCCGTTGCGCGTCCATGGCGTGGTAAACCTGTTATTTCTTGCGCTCATCATCGTTGCGGTCGTCGATTCCGCGGTATGGCAGCCGGGAATAAGCTTCACGGTCTACGGCACGGCGCTGCCGCTGCAGGATCTGGCGCGCGATGGACTTCTCATCCTCGCGGCGCTCGCCTCGTTGTGGCTCACGCCGAAAGCCCAGCGCGCCTCGAGCGGCTTCACCTTCGAGCCGATTCTCGAAGTCGCCTGCCTGTTCGCCGGCATTTTCGTCTGCGCTGGGCCGGTGCAGGCCATGCTCGATGCCGGCCATGACGGCGCCTTCGGCTGGCTTTTGACCGCGGTGACGCGCCACGACGGCACGCCGCATCAGGTCGCCTATTTCTGGCTCACCGGCATTCTCTCGGCGCTGCTCGACAATGCGCCGACCTATCTCGTTTTCTTCAAGCTTGCCGGCGGCAATGCCGCCGACCTGATGACGACGCTGGCGCCGGCGCTGGCGGCGATCTCCATGGGCGCGGTCTATATGGGCGCGCTCACTTATATCGGGAATGCGCCGAATTTCATGATCTATGCCATCGCCACCGAGCGCGGCGTCAAGATGCCGAGTTTCTTCGGCTATATGATCTGGTCGATCGTCGTGCTGGTGCCGCTGTTTGTTGCGCTCACCGCCGTCTTTGTCGCGGTGCAGTGACGTTGCGGCGCGCAGGGCCGCCCTGCCGATTATCGTTGCCTTCCCGTTGCGCTCCGGTTACGCGAATGGCTTTGCGAAAGACGAAGCCGTGACCGGGCATTTCACGCCGCACATCATTTTCGGCTTCGATCCGATGTGGTTCGCGAGCGCGCTCCTTTGCGTGACCTATGCCGTCATTATCTGGGACCGGGTCAACCGCGCCATCATCGCGCTGATCGCGGCCGGCATCGCGGTGCTGGCCGGCGCGCTCGATCAGGCCGAGGCGCTCAAAGGCATCGACTGGAACACCATCGGCACGCTGACCGGGCTGATGATCATCACCTCGATCGCGCAGCGCTCCGGCCTGTTTCAATACGCCGCGGTGCGCTCGGCGCAGCTCGCGCGCGCGCATCCCGCCGTGCTCCTGCTGCTCGTCCAGCTGGTGACGTTTTTCCTTTCGGCGATCCTCAACAATGTCTCGACCGTGCTGTTGATCGCGCCGGTGACGCTGGCGGTGACCCGCGAATTGCAGCTCGCGCCGTTTCCGTTCCTGATCGCCGAAGTGCTGGCCTCCAATATCGGCGGCACCGCGACGCTGATCGGCGACCCGCCAAACATCATGATCGGCTCGCAGGCGGGCCTGAGCTTCAACAGTTTTATCGTGCAGCTCGCGCCGGTGGTCGTCGCGGTTCAGGCGGTGCAGGCGCTGATGCTGCATCTGCTCTGGGGCCGCGCCACCCATGCCACCGTCGAGAACCGGCTGCGCGTCATGACGATGGACGCGCGCGCCGCCATCGTCGACCTGCCGCTGCTGCTGCAATCGATGGCCGTGCTGGCTGTCGTGATGCTCGCTCTGATCTTTGAGGAGCGGCTGCATCTGCAGCCGGCGACGATCGCGATGGGCGGCGCCGCAGTGCTGATGCTGCTCGACAATTGGGAGCACCGCCGCGACAGACAGACCGTCAACGTGACGCGGACCCTGACCGAGGTGGAATGGATCACCATCTTCTTCTTCGTCGGCCTGTTCATCGTCGTGCATGCCGTCGAGGTCAGCGGCTTGCTGCAGCTCCTGGCCGGCAAGCTCGTCGCCGCCACCGGCGATAACCTCGCGCTGGGCGGCGTCATCGTTCTCTGGCTGTCGGCGTTCCTTGCCGCGATCGTCGACAACATCCCGTTCGTCGCGGTGATGATCCCGGTGATCAAGAGCATGGCGCCGGCGTTCGGCGGACCGGCGCATATCGCGCCCTTGTGGTGGTGCCTGTCGCTCGGCGCCTGCCTCGGCGGCAACGGCACGCTGATCGGCGCCACCGCCAACCTCGCCGTCGCCGGCGTCGCCGAGCGCAACGGCGTCGCCTTCGGCTTCGTCAAATACACGCTCTACGCGCTGCCGATGATGATCGTCTCGATCCTCATTTGCCAGCTTTACGTCTGGCTGCGCTATTTTTGAAGTGGCGCGCCCCGGAATGACCCATTCACATTTTCTTTGCCATACCCGCAGAACCGGCCCGCGCGCCGGCGTTCGGCGACGTGACGGTGAACTTTTTCCGCCATGCTGGCGTCCGCAAGAGGTGGGGAACCTACCCGCGGATCGCATGCTTGGTGATCCCGGTTCCAAGAGAGAGGTAGCGCCGTGGCGCGTCGGCGGATCAGCAAGCAGTCGATCGGGCAGGCGGCCTGCGCCGGTCTATTGGCCGCAGCGCTGTTCGCGCCCGGTCCGGCGCATGCCGGATTTTTCGATTTTCTGTTCGGCGGATCGCAGGACCAGCCGTCGCCGCAGCCGCAATCTTACGCCGAGCCGCCGCCGCCGGCGCTCGGCCGCGTCGCGCCGGCGGCGCTCGGTCCCGAAAGCGTGCGCCAGGCGGGCGGCAGCGGCCGGGTGGCGGCGTTTTGCGTGCGGCTGTGCGACGGCCATCCCTTTCCGCTCGAGCATCTCGCCAATGCGACGCCGGTCGAGACCTGCCGGGCGATGTGCCCGGCAAGCCAGACCAAGGTCTTCTACGGCAGCGCGATCGGCGGCGCGGTGGCGAGAGACGGCGCGCGCTATGCCAATCTCGACACCGCCTTCGTCTACCGCCAGCAGTTCGTCGCCGATTGCACCTGCAATGGCAGGAATGCGCGCGGGCTGGCGCCGTTCGATCTGTCGAGCGATCCGACGCTCAAGCCGGGCGACATCGTTTCGACGAAAGATGGCCTGATGGCCTATACCGGCAAGAACGACGGCGTCGACGCCTTCACCCCGGTCGATCCGGCGAGCATCGCCACCGAGCTGAATTCGGTCACCGTTGCCGCCGCGCCGCGGCACAAGGCAGAAACCCTGGCCGACGCGAATGCCGGGACGAGACCGCAGCCAGCGCCGCCGGTCAATCTCGGCGCCGTGCGCGGCCGGATTTCCAGATAAAGGGCAGC
The DNA here is from genome assembly GCA_963791925.1 of uncultured Alphaproteobacteria bacterium. Classification (GTDB taxonomy): domain Bacteria; phylum Pseudomonadota; class Alphaproteobacteria; order Rhizobiales; family Xanthobacteraceae; genus BOG-931. Next base: position 32,092 of record CAWBUA010000003.1, read on the forward strand.
TTACTTCGGCTTTCCGGGCGACGACACTCATCCGATTTGCCGGCGCTTCGATCAAACTGCGAATGACGCAGAGCGGCCGTGCGGAATAGCTTCGCGCCATCGTTAGAAAAAGTCAGATTATCAAACAGCAGCGTCAGGCCCGGCGATAGCCGGCGAGCGACGAATCTTCGACATCCGGAAGATTGACGACGATGTTCTCCGGCGTACGGCAGGCGAGCCACCAGAGTTCCTCCGTCGTGCTCATATTGACTTCGAGGTGCGGCAGGAGAGGCGGCACGAACATGAAATCGCCCTCCGCCAAATCGATGTACTCCTGGAAGTCTTTGCCGAAGTAGACGCGGGCGCGTCCTGAGAGGACATAAGCGCCGGTTTCCGCCTCGCCGTGGTGATGCGGCAAGGAACGGAAGCCGGGCGGGTTACTGGCCTTGCCAAACCAAATCCTGGTCGCCGGCGTATGCTGCGGTCCAACCCCCGTCATGAGCTTCAAGCCGCCCGACTGACCGGTGTTGCCATGCTCGTTGCCTTTCCTGGTCACTTGCGGCCGATCATTCGCTGTCATTCATAGTCTCCCATGAGCACACGCATGGACGCTTTATAGCAGCGGTCTGGTCAAGCCAAATTTTTCGTCATCACCTCTTCTATTACGGACGGTCCAATTTTGCACAGACGCCAATCGTCAAGGCGCGTAGGTGGGATTTACCCCAAGCGCCCGGGCTTGCCACCGCGGTCCAGCGACGTACTGGGAACCGGCGAATGTCGATGCAATTTGGTGTGTTTGACGATGTCCTGCCGGAGAACGAGCGGGGTTGGATAGACCTTGCCGCCGCATTTGCGCGCACCGCTGGCCGCCATCGGCGTACAAGTCGTCCGGCAGCACCGCCCCGAGGACAGCTCGCACAACAGCGGCTTTCAGGCTCACGGCATTTCGGCAAAAGCGTATAAGGCGAAATTCGTGAAGGTGCGCAGTATCCTGGAAGGCGTATTGAATTTCAGCGCAGCGGAACACCGACCCTGCGGTGGAAAACTCCATTCGCTGCGCAATTCTGTACAGCCAATCGCAGCCGGTCAGTGTATTCTTTTAGGTTGAAACGGCGGACTGAGAGAGAGCCCCGCGGGATCGAGGGCTCTCTCTCTCTACGCAAACGCAAACGTCACACGAAGAGACACCACATCCACAGAAGTACCGGGCCTGGGACCCCGGTGCCTGGACTGAGGATGGCAGGGAGATAAGCTCCTGCATTGACCAGAATGATCGCGGTGCGTGCGGGCGTCTGTCCTTTTTTGAACACATTGTGTGCCAAGTGGACAGCCTGTGTATAGTGTTGCTCACGCATCGCATGCGGCTCGCCCGCTTTTATGAGCTCACGGCCTGGTCAGGCCAAGTCTTTCACCACCGCTTCGGCCAATGACAGCGACGATGTCAGGCCCGGCAATTCGTGATCCACTACGAGCACTCACTGACCATCTCGCCATGTCCGCAAAGTGCGAAAAAAGCGACAATCGCTATTTGGCGAGGGGCAAATAACCAAATCGTCTCATTTGTTCGCCGTGGTCGGCTACAATCCGCTCGATCTGCTTAGGCGTCATAATCTCTCGCCATTGGCCTGCTCGACCTTCGCGGAAGAAGCGTTTGGCCTTTTTGGGCTTTTCTCTGAAACCTTCGGCATCTTCCTGCGTGCGCAGCTTGTCGAATGACGATCGGTGGATCGCATCGGCTAACTGAGCAGCGGTGGGATTCAATAACAGATGGCGCGCAAGTCCGCCAAACGTCTTCTCCGGTTCGGCGAGCATATCTTCGTAGCGCATGACGTAGATGGCCTGGTGGGGCTTGCGCGTCCAACTGACGACATGCTGGCTCCATGAGCCCAACACTTGATGGACCTGTTTCTCAGTGACTGCCACTTCCGCGTTGTGTGTGCCCATCGTGTCGATGACTTCGTCGACCGAGCGATTCACATGATGAGCGGCTGAAATGGCCACATCGAGCGGGTTGCGAAGAATATAGATTGCCCCCGCCGTCACTTCGAGATTAATGGTCGGCGAGCCACGATCCATCAGGAGCGCCTGATGGGTTTTACTGAAAATCAAACCCTCGAATTGAGCCGCGACTTTTCGTTGGACTTCGTGCCGCGCAGCGGCGACTTCCCGGCAATGTTCATTGGTCGGTTTGAAGCCCAATATTTCAGCGTATAAGTCCCTACCGTCTACTCCTGCAGTGAAACGATTCAAACTGTTGATGTTCTGGGCATCAGTCTCACCGGACATCACATTGAAAAGATTATGGAGAAACGCGCGCGCCCAGGTGTTTCCCGACTTGGGATAGGATGCGAGCCAGACGAATCCGGACTGTGGCTTTGGTGCCGGACGATCGTTCTTCGACTGCCGCGGGGCCGTTACTGTATTCGGCGCGTCCATCTATTTCCAGCTATTTGCAAGGGTGCCGTCGCGGAGTTGGTAGGAATTGAGGGTGGCGTAGTCTCCGGGGTGTTCAACCTCGAATCATCCGGCGTTGAAGCGTCGGACTGGAGACCACGCCATGACGAGCAATACCACGAAGCCTGATTCTTTGCAGCCTGCGGCCAAAATGGCTGTTGATCTTTTCGACAATTGGTTTGATCCGATCGAGACCGAGGTGCGGGCTCGAGCGCGTGAGTTCGTCGAAGAGTTGATCCGCGGCGAGCTCGACGCTCTGCTGGCACGGCCGCGTTACGGACGAAGCCAGATGGCCGGCAATGAAGGAAGAGCCGGCGTTGCGGGTCACCGTCACGGCAGCCGGACGCGGTCGCTGACAGGCACGTTCGGGCCGATCGAGATTGCGGTGCCGCGCGCCCGGCTGACCACTTCCGAGGGCAAGACGGCGGAATGGAAAAGTCAGGCGCTGCGGGCCTATCAGCGGCGCACGCTTGCCGCCGACGCCCTGATCGCGAGCACGTATCTCGCCGGCACCAATACAAGGCGGGTGCGTCGCGCGCTGGCGGCCTTGTTCGGCGGAACGGTCGGCAAGGACACGGTGAGCCGGACATGGCGCAAGGTAAAGAGCGACTGGGACGCCTGGAACACCCGCTCGCTGGCCGAGGAGCCGATTGTGCGCCTGATCCTCGACGGCACCGTCGTTCGTGTGCGGCTCGATCGCAAAGCGACTGCCATCTCGCTGCTGGTCGTTCTCGGTGTGCGCGCGGACGGCCAGAAGGTGCTGCTCGCGATCAAGAGCATGGGCGGCGAGAGCACCGAGGCCTGGCGCACTGTCCTCGACGATCTTATCAAGCGCGGGCTGCGGCGACCCGAGTTCCTTATTGTCGACGGTGCGCCAGGACTCGACAAGGCCATTGCCTCTGTCTGGGATGGCGTGCCGGTCCAGCGCTGCACGGTTCATAAGCACAGAAACCTGTTCGCGCATGCCCCCGAGCGACTGCATGACGAGATCACCGCGGATTACAACGACATGATCTACGCGGCGACACCTGAGGAGATAGAGATCCGCCGCAAGGCTTTCATCCGCAAATGGAGGCTCAAGCATCGCGCTGTCGCCGACAGCCTGGAGGAGGCCGGAGAACGCTTGTTCACCTTCACCCGCCTGCCTCCGAGCCAATGGCGCAGCTTACGCACCACAAATGCCATCGAGCGATTGCACGAGGAATTCAAGCGGCGGATCAAGACCCAAACTGTTCTGCCATCCGCCGACACCGCTGCCATGCTGTTCTGGGCGCTGCTCGCCTCAGGACAGATCAACATGCGCAAGGTTGATGGTTGGCAGACGCTCGCTACAAAGCCCATCGATCAGCCGATTGACCTTGCAGCCTGAAACGATACCTTCATGTTACCGGAGAATGCGCCACACCGAATTCCAACCGCATTCCGGACGGCACCTTTGCAAGCCTTTAGACGTACTGTAGCGCAATTGCCACATGCGTCAATAAACTGTGGGTACAGCGCGGGGGCGATATCAAAGCTCAACGCGACGACGTAGTCTGTGGTCGATTTTAGGTTGGTCGGGGGCCTCATGGAAAACCAGCCACGACGATTTGCGCGAAAAGGGGTGTTGCTGGCCAGCGCCTCGATAATTGCGCTCACCATCGCATCTGCGGATCTTCACGCGGCAGATCTCTCGCCAATGATGACGAAGGCGCCGCCAGCTGCGGTTGCGCCTGCACCGCAGAATCAATGGTCTTGGTGGGCGGAAGGCGGATACACCGCTCGTCCCGCTGGAGATCCAGCGGTTGGATTGACGCTGCCGCCTTTGGCCAATTTGGAGCCGGGGCCCGGTTGGGAGGCAGCCATCGGGTTCGATTATGCGCCGGCGACTTGGTCGCCCTACCATTTCAGCGGACAATTCCGATACGGTCAAAATAATAGACGATCGACAGGCTTTACCAGCCCCGGATTCATTCCACTTACGCTTACATCCAGCTTCGGGACAGAATCAGCATTCGTTATTGCCCAAGGTAATGCCAGCATCAAAGAAGATCATTGGCTCGTAGATTTTGCTATCGGTAAGGACTTTTCGCTCGGCTCCGGCAACGTACAGGGTAAGATCGGTATTCGCATCGCCGAAATCTCCTCAACTACGAATGCCAATGGAGCGCTCTTCGGATGCGAGTCCACTATGGCCACCAATTTCTGCACCAAAGTTAATGGAGCATTCTCATTCCAATCGAGAAGCCGCTTTTTGGGCGTCGGTCCGCGGCTTGGCATCGATGGCAGCAACCCGCTCGGCGGTTCTTGGGCGTTCGAATACATAGGCGGCGTTGCCGTCCTGTTCGGTCAGCGCAAGATAACTGCAAGTCAGGCGCTTTCAGCCACTGACAGTTTTGGCACGGACTTTGTCGCGGGTCAGCCGACCGCCATCGACAAGTCCGAATTCGCTGCGGTCTTCAATCTTGATGCCGAGCCGGGCATTTCTTATTCGTTCACCCCGGCATTCAAGGTCACCGCAAGCTTCCGGTTTGATGGCTATTGGAGCGCCCTCAAGGTCATCGAGGCGGACGGCACCATTGGTAATCAAAATCGCTTTTTTTACGGCCCAATGTTGCGAGCGACCTGGAAACTGCCATAAAATCCGGAGGGTTGGTCATCCCTCATTCGGGCTGGCGCGAGAGTCCCATCGCGTTCATCTGCATTTCATGCTTTCAAGTACAGTGTTCTCGCATCGCGTTGGAGCCTTTGTTGGAGTAGGATCCGCGGAGGGATGGCCCGCACATTCTGCGGGTCGGTCGGGTGCCGTCGCGGAGTTGGTTGGAAATGAGGGTGGCGTAGTCTCCGGGGTGTTCAACCTCGAATCATCCGGCGTTGAAGCGTCGGACTGGAGACCACGCCATGACGAACACTACCACGAAGCTTGATTCTTTGCAGCCTGCGGCCGAGATGGCTGTTGATCTTTTCGACAACTGGTTTGACCCGATCGAGACCGAGGTGCGGTCTCGGGCGCGTGGGTTCATCGAAGAGCTGATCCGCGGCGAGCTCGACGCTGTACTGGCACGGCCGCGTTACGGGCGAAGCCAGATGGCCGGCAGTGAAAGAAGAGCGGGCGTTGCGGGCCACCGCCACGGGCGCCGTACGCGGTCTCTGACCGGCACGTTTGGCCCGATCGAGATTGCCGTGCCGCGCGCCAGGCTGAACACCGTCGACGGCAAAACGACGGAGTGGAAGAGCAAGGCGCTGCGGGCCTATCAGCGCCGCACGCTGGCCGCTGACGCGCTGATCGCGAGTACGTATCTCGCCGGCACCAACACGCGCCGAGTGCGCCGGGCGCTGGCGGTCTTGTTCGGCGGCGCGGTCGGCAAGGACACGGTGAGCCGGATCTGGCGCAAGGTGAAGGGCGACTGGGACGCCTGGAGCACCCGCTCGTTGGCCGAGGAACCGATCGTGCGGCTTATTCTCGACGGCACCGTCGTTCGCGTCCGGCTCGACCGCAAAGCGACCTCCATCTCGCTGCTCGTCGTTCTCGGCGTGCGTGCGGACGGCCAGAAGGTGCTGCTGGCGATCAAAAGCATGGGCGGCGAGAGCGCCGAGGCCTGGCGCACTGTCCTGGACGACCTCATTAAGCGCGGGCTGCGGCAGCCCGAGTTCCTCATTGTCGACGGCGCGCCCGGGCTCGACAAAGCGATTGCCGCCGTCTGGGACGGCGTGCCGGTCCAACGCTGCACCGTGCATAAGCATAGGAACCTTCTCGCACATGCACCCGAGCGCCTGCATGACGAGATCACGGCGGATTACAACGACATGATCTACGCGGCGACGCGTGAGGAGATCGAGGTCCGCCGCAAGGCCTTCATCCGCAAGTGGCGGCTCAAGCATCGCGCCGTCGCTGAGAGCCTGGAGGAAGCGGGCGAACGCTTGTTCGCCTTCACCCGGCTGCCGCCAAGCCAATGGCGCAGCGTGCGGACCACAAATGCCATCGAGCGGTTGCACGAAGAGTTCAAACGAAGGATCAAGACGCAGACGGTGCTGCCGTCGGCCGATACCGCCGCGATGTTGTTCTGGGCGCTGCTCGCCTCCGGTCAGATCAACATGCGCAAGGTCGATGGTTGGCAGACGCTCGCCACAAAGCCCATCAATCAGCCGATTGACCTCGCAGCCTGAAACGATACCTTCATGTTACCGGAGATCGCGCTACACCGAATTCCAACCCCATCCCGGACGGCACCGTCGGTCGTGAATCCAATGACTGAATTTCAGTTCAAGAGCTTTTCATTGCCGAGTGCCGAACAATCTCGGTCCGCCGACCCGCTTGAGGAGAGCTTCGTCCGGCTTCAGCAGGCGGAACAGCTCCGTCAGTTCGGACGATTTGATCAAGCGCAGGCAATCTGTGAGTCGCTGTTGCACGAGCGTCCCCATTATGCAGGTGCTCTGCACACGCTCGGACTGGTCTGGGCCGACAGAGAAAAACATCAGGAGGCACTTAATTGCTTGGTGAGGGCCGCAATGCTCAACCCGAGCAACTGGATGACATTGACGGCCCTGAGCGGGGTTTATCTCCGGTTAGGCGCGATCGAAATGGCGATGCAGACGATCGCCCAGGCAAAATCGATCGAACCGCATGAGGCCAACGTTCTCCTCATGCTGGGCGATGTCCTTCGCGAGGACTGCCAATACGAATTGGCGTGTGATGCGTATCGTGAGGCAGTGGCCGCCGATCCGGAGTTGGTTCCGGCGGCAATCGGGCTTGGCTGGTGTTATGCCGACATTGGCGAAGATCGAAAAGCAGCGGTGATTTTCGAGGATTTGATCAAGCGCGGTGTGCGGTTGATAGAACCGCTGCGTGCTCTGGCCAGCTTCGCCGCATCGGCTGTTCACGTTGATTTGCTGGCACAGCTCGAAAGTGTGCTCAGAGATCCTAGAGAGGACGAAACCGACTTCGCGAATTCGCTCGCTTTTATTCGAACATCCGCGCTCGACCACGCCGGCCGGTATGAGGAAGCCTGGGCGTGTGCTGAGGCGGCCAACCGTAAAGTCTTTCCTGCCATGCAGCCAGCCTTGGCCAAGTTGGACGGGCGGCGACGTGCAAGCTTTACCGCGCTACGCGACTACCACCAAAATTCCGAATTCGGAGGAACGGGCAGACGGCCGCTTTCGCTTTTTATCCTTGGACCATCGCGGTCCGGCAAGACAACGATGGAAAAACTTGTAGGCGCGCTTTCAGGCGTGAGGCGCGGCTATGAGAGCCCGATTGTTCAAAAAGCTGTACGTCGAACTTTCCAAGCATCCGCGCTTCCACCGGATGGCTTATTAGAGAATCTTCCGATGGCGGCCCGTCCACTGTGTCGTGCAATTTATCATGATGAGCTTATGCGCCGTACAGTTTCTGGGGTTCAAGTGTTTACCAATACCCAATCGAGTTGCATTTTCGAAGCAGCGCAGATCGTTTCCGCGTTTGAGAACGTGCGCTTTATTTTCATGAAGCGGGACATCGAGGATAATCTATTGCGAATCTACATGCGAAAATACCAGGAAGGGAATGCATACGGTTACGATTTGGCGACTGCGCGCGAGCACATTACCTGGTACCATCAGATGATCGATTTAATGGTCGAGAAGTTTCCGGACCTTGTGCGCGTTATACATTACGAGGATTTGGTCGAGGAGCCCGCCAAGGCCTTGCGCATCGCCGCGAGTTTATGCGGCCTATCGGTGCCGGAGACACCCGCTGCCGCGATCGCGGGAGACGTTGGGTGCGCCGCGCCTTATCGGCATTTAATGTCCTAGGCGACCTCTGGGCTCGAACAGATAAGCCAATTCGACGCGACAGCCACCGAGTTCAGAAATCCAGGGAAAGGATCAGTCGGGCCGCGTATCCGTGGCGTCGCCGTCCACCTGTCCGAACGCAGGGAGGGGCCGGCCGAAGTTCAATTCGAAGTCGCTCCGAACGCCGTAACCGATGCCGCGGAGCTCGGGACGGCGCGCCTGCGCCTGGTGCCTGGAACGCCGTGACGCTTCCGGCCCGAGAGCGTCCGGCGGCGACCGGCTTGCGTTCCGGTGCCGTCGACGGCACGATAATGTTCAGCCAGAACGCGCAACTGGAAGCCGCCCATAATCGGAGGACTGTACGATGGGAGCGATCGATCATTTCGTCGGAGCCGTCCGGGGCGTATTCGCCAACACGCCCGATGCACGAGATCAGGCACGGCAGATCTCCGGGCACATGAAGGTACTCCTTGCGAGCCCGGGCCTCATGCAGGAGATCGAGGAGAAAAGTGGAGGAAAACCTGGCCGCATCGATCTGCATATCGACGACAAGTACGGCCACCCCGGACCCGGCTTTTGTTTGATGACCTCTCTCACGCCAAGGGGAACGGCGACCGGCGGCGCCCGCGCGCACGACCACGGTGCCTCGTTCGTCGTGTATGGCGTCTACAAGGGCGCAATCGAGCAGACCAAGTACACCTGGGCCTATAACGAGTTCCGGCGATTGGACGGCGCCCGAGCTCAAGCCGGGCGATCAATTCGTTCAGAAGGTAGGCGACATCGCCTTCTTTCTGCCAGGAGAGATTCACAAGACCTCCGCCGTCGGTGACGAGCCGCCGATCGTTCTGCGGCTGGAGGCCCAGTTGCTCGACCGTGTGGTGCGGCACAGGTACAATCTCGACAGCCATCAGGCCCTGTCGCACAGCTGACGAACTGCGGCGCACCGCATCCCATCCCCTCTTTGGTGCGGGTCAATGACCGTTACCCTCGCCATTGACCGTTACGATCGGCTGATGCCGTTCCACGACGGCACCGTCGAGCTGCCGTCCGGTCTTGATCTAAAGGTGCTGCAGGTCGGCCAGGAGGGCCGATTGCGGGAAGGCGCGCGCCGCCACGAGCGCATGCTGCAGGACGGCGAGTTCGACGCTGCCGAGGTTTCGCTGTCGTCCTACGTGGCGGCCTGTGCACGCGGACTGCCGTTCACTGCGATCCCCGTGTTTCCGCGCCGCCTGTTCAGCCTCGGCCAGGTGTTCGTCAACGCGCGTTCGTCATTCTCCCAGCCGCGCGAGCTTGCCGGTCGCGCCGTCGGCCTGCAGTCCTTTCAGACGACGCTCGCCGTGCTGGCGAAGGGCGACATGGCCGCCGAATACGGCCTCGACCTTCGCTCCGTGCGCTGGCTCACCGGCAGCGCGGAGACGGTCGAGGTCCCCCCGGCGCCGGGCTTCCGCGTGGAGAGGATGCCCGCCGGATTGGGCCTGGTCGAAGCGCTCGTCCAGGGCGCGGTCGATGCCATCTTCTACTCGCGCACGCCCTGGCGCGATCCCGATCCGAGCCTGCCGATCCGGCGCCTGTTCGCCGATCCCCAAGCAGAGGAGAGCCGCTACTACGCCAAGAACGGCTATTGGCCGATCATGCATCTCGTGGTTCTGAAGAAAGCCGTAGCCGAGCGGCAACCCGAGCTGCCCATGCAGCTCATGTGCGCGTTCGCGAGCGCGCACCGCATCGCCGACGGCTACATCGACGATCCCGGCTGGTCGCGGCTCGCCTGGACCAAATACACGCGCGAGCGCGAGGCGGCGATGCTCGGTGCGAGACTATGGCCGCTTGGCGTGGCCGCCAATCGCGTCAATCTCGAGCGGTTCATCGGCTACTCGTACGACCAGGGCATCGTCGACCGCCGGATGGTGGTGGAAGAGCTGTTCCATAGATCGGTGCATGGAACGTGACAATCCGCCGGTGTTGGCATGATTTCGGACCAGCGCGAAAGCTCTCACGCCAGCAGTTTCACCACCGCCTCGGCCAATGACAGCGACGATGTCAGTCCCGGCGATTCGATGCCGAACAGATTGACGAGCCGCGGCATGCCGTGGTCGGCGGGGCCCGCAATCAAAAAGTCGGCCTGGCCTTCGCCTGGGCCGCGCAGCTTCGGCCGGATGCCGGCATAATCCGGCACCAGCGAACCGTCCGGCAGCCCCGGCCAATAAGTGCGGATGCGGGCGTAGAAGCTCTCCGCGCGGCGCGGGTCCACGGCGTAATTCTCCTCCGCGATCCACTCGACGTCCGGGCCGAACCGCATGCGCCCGGCAAGGTCGAGCGTGACGTGGACGCCAAGCCCGCCGTCGATCGGCGTCGGATAGATCAGCCGCGAGAACACCGGCCGGCCGGCGAAACCGAAATAATTGCCCTTGCCGAGCACGAGCCGCGGCACTTTTTCTGCCGGATAACCCTCGATGTGGCGCGCCAGGTGTTGCGCGCCAAGTCCGGCGGTGTTGACCACGGCGTCGAATGACGCGATGCCGGCATCGCGGCCGCCGAATTGCACCTGCCATTGCCCGGCCTTGAAGCTCATCCGCTCGATCGGAGTTTCGAACGCGATCATGCCGCCGCAATCTTCCAATTCGCCCCACAGCGAGCGCATGTAAGCGTGGCTGTCGACGATGCCGGTTTCCGGCGAGTGCAGCGCGCCGATGCAGAACAGCTCCGCCTCCATGGCGCGGGCGGCGTTGCCGCCGATCATCTCGACGCCTTCGACGCCGTTCGTCTCCGCCTGTGCCTTGATGGTCTCGACCTTGTTGAGCTCCGCCTCGTCGGTGGCGACGACGAGCTTGCCGCATTTGCGGTGCGGCACGCCGTGGGTGGCGCAAAAGTCGTAGAGCATGCGCCGGCCGCGCACGCAGTGGATCGCACGCAGCGTGTCGGTCGGATAATAGAGCCCGGCATGGATCACTTCAGAGTTGCGCGACGACACGCCGTTGGCGATGCCGCCGGTCGCTTCGGCCACCGTCACGTCGTGGCCGGCACGCGCCGCGGTGCGCGCGATGGCGAGCCCGACGACGCCCGCGCCGATTACCAAGACCTGCATCGCGCTTCCGTCCCTCGTCATTCCGGGGCGCCGCCTTAGCGGCGAGCCCGGAATCCATAACCGCCAACGCCGGGGCTATGGATTCCCGGCTCCTCGCTTCGCTCGGCCCTGGAATGACTATATAAAGCCTGCGCTGGAGAGGGAAATTTCATGGCCGAAAACGTCGTTCGCGTGTGCGCGCAGGCCGACATCGCGCCGGAGACGGTGAAGGCCTTCGAGGTCGGCGACAGCCGCCTCGCGGTCTATAATATCGGCGGCGCCTTCTACGTCACCGACGACGAATGCACCCATGCTTCGGCGAGCCTCGCCGACGGCATGCTGGAAGGCGACGTGATCGAGTGCTGCGTGCATTTCGGCGCCTTCCACGTGCCGACCGGCGAGGTGAGAGCGCCGCCCTGCGCGGTCGCGCTGCGCACCTACAAAGTGCTGCTGCAAGGCGACGACATCTACGTCGACCTCGACCGCAACGCAGCCGGCGAGCCGGCGTGAACAGCAGTTACGTTCGGCCATGGATGCCGGATGCAACCTGCAGACCGAGCATCTTTCCGGCGCGAAGAAGCTTCTTATCGAGTGTGTAGATCATTTGGGCACCATGATTGGCGGCTATAGCAAGATGCATGGCGTCGCCGCCGCGCAAGCCGGTGTCGAACTGCCCGACGTAACGCTTGCAAAGATCGAAGTCGTCGCGGTCGGGCAAGATAACGCTGAACGATCGGGCTACAGCCAATTCGAACTGAGCATCGAGTTCGATCGCCGCCTGCGCTTCCATAATTCCCATCCGTACGTCGCGCGCGAGAACGGATGAGAATTCGATGCGCACCCAATGGCTGATCGCTAATTCTCCTGCCGCCTGCTGTTGGAGAAAGTGCTGAATGCTATTGCTGCTCGCTTCTTTGCGGAAGGCCGGCGTAAGGAAGCTCGTGTCGCAATAAAGCATTATCTTTCTTCATCCCGCATCCCGCGCAGCAGGACATGGCTCGGTTTGCTCCATGGCGGCATTTTGGCGCGAAGCTCGGACAGGTCGGGAAATGGCTGCTTCGGAGTCTCGACCGCCGCAATGCGCGCGGCCGGACGGCCGCGCCGGGTGATGAGGATTTCTTCGCCGGCGGCGACCCGATCCAGAAGTTCGCTTAGCCGCGTCTTGGCCTCGACCAGGCTGACCGTGAGCATGCTGTCTCTCCAATGGTCAGAAAACTGGTCACATATAGCATTGCAGCGAAGGTCCGGCGAGCCCGCCTGACGCAGTTTCGCCAAGCTCTGAAATTATTTATAAGCCCGGATGCGCAGGCTGATGTGGCCGAGTGGAAGCGCCAACGAGGAAACACCGATGTACCAAGGCCCCGGAGTGAAGACGAGCCCGGATTTGCCGGTCCCCGACACGATGAAGGCTTGGGTGCTCGGCAATCCCGGCGAATTGAAGCTCACCGAAAAGCCGGTGCCGGTGCCGAAGCGCGCCGAAGTGCTGGTGCGTATCGATGCGGTCGCGATCTGCGCCACCGACCTCGAGATCATCGACCACGGCCCGCCGTCCTCGATCCAGGGCGGCCTGCCGTTCAACAAGAATTTCACGCCGGGCCACGAATATATGGGCACCGTGGCGGCGCTCGGTCCCGGCGTCGACGAGTACAGGATCGGCCAGCGCGTCACCGTCGAGATTCATGCCGGCTGCGGCCAGTGCAAGCGCTGCCGCGAAGGCATGTACACCTCGTGCCACAATTACGGGCTCAATTACGGCGACGTCGACAAGGGCCATCGCGCCAACGGCTTCACCACCGACGGCGGTTTTTGCGAATATCAGGTCAACGCCATCAACACGCTTGTCGCCATTCCCGACGCCATGTCGGACGAGGAGGCGACGCTGGTCGTCACCGCCGGCACCGCGATGTACGGGCTCACCGAGCTCGGCGGCTTGGTCGCCGGCGAGAGCGTGGTCGTCACCGGCCCCGGCCCGATCGGTCTCCTCGGCGTCGCCGTGGCCAAGGCGCTCGGCGCCCAGCCCGTGATCCTCACCGGCACCCGCGACAACCGGCTCAAGATCGGGCTTGAGCTCGGCGCCGATGCCGTCGTCAATGTCCGCAACGACAAGGACGTCGTCGCGGCGGTCAAGCGCATCAACGGCGGCAAGGGCGTCGACTACGTCGTCGAATGCTCCGGCGCGCCGAACGCGGTCAACGAGGCGATCCGCATGGTCAACCGCGGCGGCAAGGTCTGCCTCGCCGCGTTTCCGCATGCCGAGACGCCGGTCGACGTCGCCCACATCGTGCGCAACAATATTTATCTCTATGGCATCCGCGGCGAGGGCAAGAGCGCGACGCACCGCGCCGAAGCCTTCATGTCGCAAAAGCGCTTCGACGCCACCAAGATCCACACCCACACTTTCGCGCTCGACGATCTGCCGACCGCGATCCGCTACGCCAAGGACCGCGTCGACGACGCCATCAAGGTGGTGGTGAAGGCCCGCGGCGTCGCCGCCCACCAGGTGGCGGCGGAGTAGATCGTCCTCGCTCCGCTTGAGGGGACGCAGCGTTTTTCGGACGCGGTGCAGACCGTTGCCACGTTCCCCGGACGCGGCGTAGCGCGCTAGCAGTGCGCCGCCGATCCAGGGTCTTCAACAGCCTCGGCCGCGTTTCCCGGATGCGGTGCAGCGTGAAGCGAAGCGTAACGGTGCACTGCTGATCCGGGACCTTCGCAAACTCGACATTTGGATCATTCTGGGCGTACGACGATCCCGGGTCTGCAGCGCATCACTCCGCTCACGCTGCGTGCTGCGCTGCGCCCGGGATACGGGCGACGGCTACCGTCCTCATCACGGAGACGTGATGTGACATTCGTCACCAATGTAGATAAGTAACGTGACGACTCTCGCCCTGAGGGACGCCGCCGGGTGACGCCGGCGGTTAGGGGCGAGGACGGTTCCCGCGGGCGGGGTTGTCGCCCCCGCTCCCGGGCGGCTCCGGGCCAAAACGCCCGGCCGGCACTATGACCGGCCTGCGGGCTTCTATCGCCCGCTGCACTGGGACGGCCGGGGGTGGGTAACGCCTATCCCTAACTAGTTCCGTCCCAGGAAGCGCGTGAACTGGAGCTGAGCGGTGGCGTTCGGTCGCCCCCGCAAGTGCCGTGGTGGAACGCCGGCAGGCGAGCGCGCCCGAAGCGGAAGGGCGGCGCAAGCCGCCTTGTCCGCGGCGCGCCCTGTGCGCCGCTTGCGTATGGGTCTTCTCTGCAGTCCGGTTTTGACTGCAGTGCGTCTGCCGGCGTCCCGCTTCCCTTATTTTCTTACTTCGTCATGGCGAGGAGCGGAGCAGGGAAGCGATCCCGGACTTGCCGCTAAGACTGGATTGCTTCCGCCTCCACGCTGCCATGACGGTTCGAAACATCGTCGGTCGGCACCACTCGTGCGCAAAACACGCGGCGCGGGAACGGGGCGCCTCATTTTCACCTCTCCCCGGAGGGGAGAGGGAGAAATGGCGTCGCTGTTTGACATCGTGGGCTGCGAACGCGCGCGCGGAAGATCGCGGCGCGAGAACGGCGCAGGATTCGTAGAAGCAAGGAAACGACCTTATCATAGGGCGATGGACCAGGATTCCAGCAACGGGCATTCCGGCATGCAGCGCATTTCACGGCTGACGCCGCTGCGCGCCATCCTCGCGCTTATTGAATTGCGGGTCGGTCCGGTCAAAGCGCGAAAACGCGCGACCGTTACGGCGGCGGGTTTCACGCTCGCGGACAACCTCGTCACGGCGCAGCGTCCTGTCACTTCGATTGCGCTTGCCGACGGGTTCGCGGTGGATGCGGTGGCGCTGACCGATGCCGGACCCTATGCGCCCGCGCTTCTCGCCGCACTGCCGCCATGGGTCGAAGCCGGTCAGGCTTTGCCAGCCGGCACCGACGCCGTGGCGCCGCTCGACGCAATCACGCGGCGCGGCGAGCTGGTCGAGGTTGTTGCGCCGGTCGTGACCGGGCAGGGAGTCCTGCCCGCGGGCGGCGACGCCGCTGCGCAAACGCTTCTGCGCCGCGCCGGCGAACGCTTGCGCGATATCGACTGCGCGGTGGCCGCGGCGGCCGGCTTTGCCGAATTGAACGTGCGCGAGCCGCGCGTCTGGGTCGCGCGCGGCCGCGCGGCAACAACGCCGCCGATCGACGCCGGCGTTTCGCTGCTGACGCGCTTGGTCGGCAACTCCGGCGCGGTCATACACGGTGAACTGACGGATTTGCATGAAGCGCTGGCGCGCGACGAAGCCGATGCCGTGATTGCCATCGGCGGCACCGGCGGCGGCCGCGACGACGAGAGCGTGCACACTTTGGCGCGGCTCGGCCGCGTCGAGGCCCACGGCATTGCCATCTCGCCCGGGGAGACCGCCGCCTTCGGCTTTGCCGGCGAACGGCCGGTGCTGCTCATTCCCGGCCGGATCGATGCCGCTCTCGCGCTTTGGCTTCTGCTCGGGCGTTATCTCGTGGCGAGACTGGCCGGCGCCAGCATCGTGGACAGGCCGACGGTCGTAGCGCTCAAGCGCAAAGCGACTTCGACCATCGGCATGACGGAATTGATGCCGGTGCGTTTGATCGACGGCATGGCGGAACCGCTGGCCTGCGGCTATCTGTCATTCACGGCGCTGGCGCGGAGCGACGGCTTCATCGTCGTTCCCGCCGGCAGCGAAGGTTTTGCAGAAGGCGCGCAAGTCGCCGTGATGCCATGGCCATGAAATCGGAGCAGCGCCAGAGCAGTGCCGCGATTCTCGACGCCGTGCGGCGCGCGGCGCGGCAGGAGCAGTTCCTTGAAGTCGTGTCCGCGGCGGAGGCGCGCTTGCGCTTCGAGGTGCGCACCGTCCGCTCACCGCTGCCGCCCGAAACTGCGCCGCTCGCCGCGGCACTTGCCCGCGTGCTTGCCGCCGACGTGATTGCGCCGGTCGACGCGCCGCCGTTCGACCGCTCCAATGTCGACGGCTTTGCCGTACGCGCCGCCGATACGGCCGGCGCCAGCGACGGCGCGCCCAGGCGTCTTGCGCTCAACGCCGAAGTCATTGCCTGCGGCGCCGCGCCGGCGCTCGAAGTGAGGCCCGGCACCGCGACTGCGATCGCGACCGGCGGCGTCATGCCGCGTGGCGCCGATGCGGTGGTGATGATCGAGCAGACCGAACTGATCGAGCACGCCGCCGCGCCCGCGATCGATCTCCGCCGCGCGGCGGCGAGCGGGCAGCTCATCTCCTATGCCGGCTCCGATATCGCCCGCGGCGAGACGCTGCTGCGCCGCGGCACGCAGATCGGCTCGCGCGAGATCGGCATGCTCGCGGCCTGCGGTCTTGCGCAGGCGGAGGTGGTGCGCCGTCCGCGTGTCGCAGTGCTGTCGACCGGCGACGAGTTGGTCGAGCCCGGCCGGCCGCTGCGTCCCGGCGGCGTCTATGACAGCAATGGCGCCATCCTCGCCGCGGCCATCGTCGAGGCCGGCGGCGAAGCAGTGTCGTTCGGCGCATTCCCGGACGAGGAAGTCGCGCTCGAAGTCGCCATGCGCAAGGCGCTCGGGTCCTGCGATATCGTGGTGCTAAGCGGCGGCACCTCGAAGGGCGCCGGCGATCTGTCGCATCGCATCGTGTCGCGGCTCGGTCCGCCCGGCATTTTGGTTCACGGCGTAGCGCTCAAACCCGGCAAGCCGTTGTGCCTGGCGGTGATCGGCGACACGCCGCTGATCGTGCTGCCGGGCTTTCCAACCTCGGCGATTTTCACCTTTCACGCCTTTGTCGCGCCGCTCATTCGCGCCCGCGCCGGGCTGCCGGAGGAAGCTGCAAAAACCGTCACCGCGCGCGTGCCGGTGCGGATCGCTTCCGAGCTCGGCCGCGAGGAGTTCGTGCTGGTATCGCTCGTTGCCGGCAGCGACGGTCCGATCGCGTTTCCGACCGGCAAAGGCTCCGGCGCCGTTACCGCCTTCTCGCAGGCCGATGGTTTTTTGGCGATCGAGGCGCTGGCCGCCGCGCTCGATGCCGATACCAGCGCCGAAGTGACCCTGATCGGCGAAGCTCGGCGCACGCCCGATCTCGTCATCATGGGCAGTCACGACGTCGCGCTCGATGTCGTGGTCGGCGCGCTCGCCGAGCGCGGCTTTGGCGCCCGCACCATCGCCGTCGGCAGTCTCGGCGGCGTCAATGCCGCAAGCCGCGGCGAATGCGACGTGGCGCCGGTGCACCTCGTTGACCCGGCGACCGGCCTCTACAACAAGCATCTCGTCGCGCCCGGTCTGTCGCTTATTCCGGGCTGGCGGCGGATGCAGGGCTTTCTTTATCGTCCCGGTGACGCACGCTTTAGCGGCGGCACCGCCGAGGCCGCGCTCAAAGCCGCGCTCGCCGATCCCGCAATCCTGATGGTCAACCGCAATGCCGGGTCGGGGACGCGCGTGCTGCTCGACAGCCTGCTGCGCGGCGCGCGGCCGGCCGGCTATGCCAATCAGCCGCGCTCGCATAACGCCGTCGCCGCGGCGATCGCGCAAAACCGCGCCGATTGGGGCGTGGCGATCGAGCCGGTGGCGCGCATGTATGGGCTCGCCTTCCTGCCGATCGCGCCGGAGCATTACGACTTTTTGCTGGTCGAGGCGCGCCGCGAACGCGCGGCCGTGCAGGCCTTCCTTGTCGCACTGCGCGACGAGGCCACCCGCGCCCGCATCCGGGCGCTCGGCATGGAACCGGCATAGCCGTGGGCCATATATAATGACAGCCATGCGCGTCATCGGTCTCGCCGGCTGGAGCGGCTCCGGCAAAACCACGCTGGTCACCAAGGTGATTCCGGTGCTGACCGGCCGCGGGATGAAAGTCGCGACCGTCAAGCACGCGCATCATAATTTCGATACCGATCAGCCCGGCAAGGATTCCTGGCTGCACCGCCAAGCCGGCGCCAGCGAAGTCGCCATCGTCTCGAGCCGGCGCTGGGCGATCGTCCACGAACTCGGCGGCGCCGCCGAGCCGCCGCTCGCCGACATGCTGGCGAAGCTGAGCCCGGTCGATATCGTGATCGTCGAGGGTTTCAAGCGCCACCCGCATCCGAAGCTCGAAGTCTATCGCGCCGCCGTCGGCAAGCCGCTCCTGCATCCCGACGACGATTGCATCGTCGCCATCGCCACCGACGCAGCCCTGCCGCAGGCGCAAGTTCCCGTGGTGATGCTCGACGACGTCGAAGCGATCGCCGATGTCCTGCAGGCCGAGGCGATGCCGCGCGAGCAAATCGCTTCGTCACAAGGTAAAACCTGATGGCGCAGCTCAGCGACGATTGCTTCGCCTTCGACGGTCCGCTGCTTCCGGTCGACGAAGCCGAGCGCTTGATTGCCGAACGCGTCGCGCCGGTCGAAGGCCGCGAAGCGGCGACGCTGCACGAAGCCTTGGGCCGCGTGCTCGCCGAAGACGTCGTCGCGCCGGTCAATGTGCCGCCGTTCGATAATTCCGCCGTCGACGGCTATGCGGTGCGCGCTGACGCTCTCGCAGCCGACGGCGAGACGCGTCTGACGCTCGTCGATCGCGTCACCGCCGGCCACACCGCAACGCATGCGGTCAATGCCGGAGAAGCGATCCGCATCTTTACCGGCGCCCCGATGCCGGCGGGCGCCGACACCGTGTTCATGCAGGAGGACTGCCGCGTCGAGGATGGCGCCGTAGTCGTGCCGCCGGGCCTCAAACGCGGCGCCAATACACGCCTGGCCGGCGAGGATTTGCGCGCCGGCGCGGTGGCGTTGCCGGCCGGCCGCCGGCTTGCCGTGCAGCACGTGGCGCTCGCCGCCGCGCTCGGCCTTACCAAGCTTCGCGTCTGCCGCCGCGTGCGCATCGCGCTGTTCTCCACCGGCGACGAGATCGTCGAGCCGGGATCGGCGCTGCCGCGCGCCGCGCTTTACGATTCCAATCGCTATCTGCTGTCCGGCTTGCTCACGCGCTTCAACGCCGACGTCACCGATCTCGGCATTCTGAGCGACGATGCAAACGAACTTGAACGTGCGCTCGCCGCCGCGGCCGCCGATCACGATCTGGTGCTGACTTCGGGCGGCGTCTCTGCCGGCGAAGCCGACCATGTGCGCGCCGCGGTCGAGAGCATCGGCCGGCTGGTGTTCTGGCGTGTCGCCATCAAGCCCGGCCGTCCGGTCGCGATGGCGGTGTTGCCGGGCGGAAACGCCGGTCACAGCGCGGCCTTCGTCGGCCTGCCGGGAAATCCGGTGGCGGTGTTCGTCACTTTCGTGCGCGTGGTGCGGCCGTTGCTGCTGCGGCTGTCCGGCGCGCTGCCCGAGCCGCTGGTGGCGATGCCGGCGCGGGCGACGTTCCCCTACAAGAAGCGCAAGGGCCGGCGCGAATATGTCCGCGTCGCCTTGCGCGCGGCCGCCGACGGCGCCGTCGAAGCGGTGAAATACGCGCAAGACGGCGCCGGCGTTCTGACGTCCTTGACGGAAACCGACGGGCTCGCCGAACTCGGCGAAGACGTGACCACAATTGAGCCGGGCGCGACGGTCGGCTTTCTTTCTTATGCGTCGCTGGTCGGCTGAAGCCTTACATGCCGGTAAATTCCGCGCCGAGCGCCTCGGCGCGTGCGGCATCTTGCGGCGTGTTGACGTTGAAGAACGGATCGACCGGCTCGGCCGGCCAGTCGGCGATGGCGACGCCGTGCCGCGCCGTCCAGATTTCGATCTTGCGCAAGCCGTCGTCGATCAGCGCGCGGCGCAGATCTTCCCGCAGTTCGGCGTCCCAGAGCGCGACGACCGGATGACGCCATGCGCCCGAGCGCGCGCAGGCGAGCGGCGTGCCGGCGGCGACACGCGCCGCATGCAATCGCGCCACCAGATCCTTTGGCAGAAACGGACAATCGCCCGGTACGCTCAACAGCCATTGGCAATTTTGCGTATGCGCGGCGGCCCAATCGAGCCCGGCAAGGATACCGGCAAGCGGGCCGGCGAAGTCCGGCACGCTGTCGGCGACCACCGGCAGGCCGGTATCGGCAAAGCGCGCCGGATCGCCGTTGGCGTTGATGATGACGCGATCGCATTGCGGACCGATGCAGGCGAGCACGCGTTGCAGGATCGTCGCGCCGCCGATGCGCAGCCGCGCCTTGTCGCCGCCGCCCATGCGGCGCGCCAAGCCGCCGGCAAGAACGAGACCGAGAGTAGGGGGCATGCTCACGCGCGTTTCGGCTCAGTCGTCATGCATCGCGGCCTTGCGCCGGTGCTTGACGCTTTCCTCTTCGACATAAGCGAGGTCCTGATCGAACACGATGCGATCTGCGCCGGCAAGCGCGATGAAACGTTTGCCGCGGGCGCGGCCGATCAAGGTCAAGTTCGCCTTGCGCGCCAGCTCGACGCCCCAAGCGGTAAAGCCCGAACGCGAGATCAGGATCGGAATGCCCATGCGCACGGTCTTGATCACCATCTCGGACGTGAGCCGGCCGGTGGTGTAGAAAATCTTGTCGGCGGCGCCGACGCGGTTCTTGAACATCCAGCCGGCGATCTTGTCGACGGCATTATGGCGGCCGACATCTTCCATGTAGACGATCGGGCGATCCTCGATCGCCAGCACGCAGCCGTGGATCGCCCCGGCCTCGAGATAAAGCGACGGCGTGGTGTTGATCTTGTGCGTGAGCGTATAGAGCCACGAGGTGCGCAATTCTGCGGCGGGCAGCGTGACGTTCTCCAAGGCTTCCATCAGGTCGCCGAACACGGTGCCCTGGGCGCAGCCGGAAGTCTGCACCTTCTTCTTGAGCTTCTTTTCGTAATCGGTCTTGCGCTTGGTGCGCACCACGACGGCCGACAGTTCCTCGTCGTAGTCGACGCCGGTGACGGTGTCGTCGGGCAGGAGCATGTTCTGGTTGAGCAGATAGCCAAGCGCCAGATATTCGGGATGATCGCCGATCGTCATCGCGGTGACGATCTCCTGCGCATTGAGGAAGATCGTCAGCGCCCGCTCGACCACCACCGCGGTCTCGATCGCGGCGCCGGTCTGGTCGATGCCTTTGAGCCGCTCGGTCAGGCGCGCATCGAGCGGATCGGGGCGAATGAGGTAATCGTCGGGACGCGAGTTCATGCCCCTAATGTAAGGCAAGGCCTGCGCCGGCGGAAGCGATGCGCGCGCAGCCGGAGGCCCGGCTTGCGCCGGGCCTCTGCACTCACACGTCACCTGTATTTCGGCCTGGCAATATCAGCCGTGAAGGCCGCCAAGCATCCAGATCAGAAGAATGATCGGCAGTGGAATGCCGAGGAGCCATAGCAATAGCCCGCGTCCCATGACTTCCTCCTGTCGCCTCGTCACAACTGCGGGATAACGGTGACGAGCGGCGAAGGTTCCCGCTTGCGGATTGTCGGGCATTCCGGCGAATTGAATGAGTTGCGCCCGCGCCGCGGTCATTTTCGGCGCGGGTTGTAACTCGGGACCCGGCCGCTATATTGCGCTCGCTTTGCGTGATCCGGAGGGGTGGCCGAGTGGCTGAAGGCGCACGCTTGGAAAGCGTGTATACGGGAAACCGTATCGTGGGTTCGAATCCCACTCCCTCCGCCACTTGGCCTATCCGCGGCCATTCGCTCCCCTTCGCCATAAGCCACAAAATACCTGATATATTGGCTTAACTTGGCCTTCCTTTCCTCTTTACACCGTCGCCATCCTTCGCCATAATCCGCCGCATATTTGTGGACAAAACTGTAGATCACAGGTTCGAAGCATAAAAATGAGGGTTACGGCGATGGTACGGGCGGTCGGGCGGCTCACGGCGCTGAAAGTCGAGAAGGCGAAAGAACCCGGCATGTATGCCGACGGCGGCGGCCTCTATTTGCGTGTCACCCCCGAAGGCGCGCGCAATTGGGTATTGCGCTTCATGCTCGATCGCCGGCCACGCTGGATGGGTCTCGGTCCGCTCGCGCTCTACGGCCTTGCGGACGCCCGCGCGAAGGCGCTGGACGCGCGGCGCAAGCGGCACGATGGCATTGATCCGATCGAAGCGCGGCGCGCTGATCGAGCGCGCCAACGGCTCGACGCGGCCAAGACGATCACGTTCAAGCAATGCGCCGAAGCCTATGTTACGGCGCACCGCGCTGGATGGCGGAATGAAAAGCACGCGGCGCAATGGAGTGCGACGCTTTCCTCCTACGCCTTTCCCATGATCGGCGCGCTGCCGGTGCAGGCGGTGGACACCGGCCTTGTGCTCAAGGTGCTGGAACCGATCTGGACAACGAAGCCTGAAACGGCCAGCCGCTTGCGGGGGCGCCTCGAAAGCACTTTGGACTTCGCCAAATCGCGCGAATATCGCGACGGCGAAAACCCCGCGCGCTGGCGCGGTCACTTGGACAACCTACTCCCGGCGCGTTCCAAGGTGCGCGAAGTCAAGCACCACGCCGCGCTGCCCTACGCCGAACTGCCCGCCTTCCTAGCCGCGTTGCGCACGCAAGAGGGCATTGCAGCCCGTGCGCTCGAATTTGCCATCCTCACAGCGGCCCGCACCGGCGAAGTGATTGGGGCGCGCTGGAACGAGATAGACTTGCTCGACAAGACTTGGACCGCGCCCGCCGCGCGCATGAAGGCGCACCGCGAACACCGTGTCCCGTTGTCGGCGCGGGTGCTCGCCATCCTCAACGAAATGCAGGCGGCTCGGCACGGCGACGCCGGCGACGGCTATGTGTTCCCCGGCCGCAAGCCGGGAACGCCGCTTTCCAACATGGCGTTTTTGATGCTGTTGCGCCGCATGCGCCGCGGCGATCTGACGGCGCACGGCTTCCGCGCCACGTTCAAGACGTGGGCGAGCGAGCGCACGTCGTTTCAAAACGAAATCGTCGAGGCGAGTTTGGCGCATGTGATCGGTGGTAAGGTCGAGCAAGCCTACCGCCGCGGCGACCTGTTTGAGAAACGGCGCCGGTTGATGGGCGCATGGGCGACGTTTTGCACTACCGCACCGGCGCAAGAGCGGGGAGGCAACGTCACGCCGCTCCGCCGGAAAGCCTAGGACATCTACTCACAAATTCGGCTCTGTGAGCCTGGCTCAATGTCTGCTTTGCGCCGAAAGCGACCTAATTGTTGCGCGGCAGCAAAATGACGCGATGGGCCAATGCACAAAGTCGCTGCGCTCCAGCCCGCTGCGCGGGGTCAGGAGCCGATAGGCCGGTAGCCGGCCGAGAGAGCCAATAGCAGTTGGAGAGCCCCGTCCTGACAATCGAGGCGTCGTCAACCTCACTCAGGATGGAGCTCCCCATGAACGAGACCAACTCTGTCAGTCCGCTGCGCCAGCGTATGATCGAAGATATGGCTGCGCGCAAACTCAACCCGCACACGCAGCGCAGCCACGTCTACAGTTGCAAGCGGTTCGCCGCCTGGCTCAAACGCTCGCCCGATACGGCGACGCCCGACGAGGTACGGCGATTTCAGCTGTATCTCATCGAGAGCGGGGCGAGCATCTGTAACCGCAATCGGATCATGACCGGCGTGCGCTTTCTGTTCCGCGTCACGCTGCGTCGGCACGATCTGGCGGCCGAGGTCTGGCACCTCAAGGAGCCGCAGAAGTTGCCGCCGGTGCTGAGCCCAGAGGAGGTCAAGCGCATTCTCGCCATGGCGACGAGCCTGAAGGCGCGAGCGATGCTGACGCTTGCCTATGGTTGCGGGCTGCGGGCCGGCGAGGTGGTGCGGCTGCGGGCGGGCGACATCGACAGCGAGCAGAGGATCATCCGCATCGTGCAGTCGAAGGGCCGCAAGGACCGGCACGTGATGCTGCCGGCGGAGGTCCTCGAGCTGTTGCGGCAATGGTGGAAGGCGCGCCCGACCGAGCAAGACGCCGGCATTGCGCCGGAACAACGCTGGCTGTTTCCCGGTCGCGATGAGCATCGGCCTCTGACCACACGCCAGTTCAGCCGGCTGTTTAAGGAGGCGGCGAAAGCGGCGGGGCTGCGCAAAACGCTGTCTCTTCATTCGCTTCGCCATTCCTTCGCAACCCATCTGCTCGAGAACGGCAAAGACATTCGGGTGATACAGGCGTTGCTTGGACACGACAAGCTCGATGACGACGGCGCGTTACACGCGCGTGGCCACCGGCATGATCGCGGCCGTCGAGAGCCCGCTCACGCAACTGTCGCAGCCGCAGCGGAAAATGCGGAGCCGCAAGGACAAGTCGAATGAAGGACCGCCGGCGTAACGCCGTCGGTTGTGGTTCGACCAGCGCTGGAGGTCGCGGACATCTTCCGCGACCACGGCTCCGCTTGGCGTTCGGCTAACGCGGGGCATGTGAGCCTCGACCAGATGAAGGTGATGAGTGCGATCGAGCGCTGCCGCACAGCAGCACTCGGGGGTCATGTCTCGCGTTGCGAGAACGGTGCGTGTGCTTACACCGTCGTCAGCTACAACAGTTGCCGCAATCGCCACTGCCCCAAGTGCCAGGGCGCGGCGGCACAGAAATGGCTCGCCGCGCGCGAAGCCGAGTTGCTGCCCGTCAGCTACTTCCATGTTGTCTACACGCTGCCCAGTCAACTGCGCGATGTCGCTTATCAGAACAAGCGCGTCATCTATGACCTGCTCATGAAGGCGGCGGCCGAAACCACGCTCGCCATCGCCGCCGATCCAAAGCGCCTCGGCGCGCGGATTGGCATTACAGCCGTGCTCCACACATGGGGATCGGCGATGACGCATCATCCGCACGTGCACATGATCGTGCCAGGCGGAGGGCTCTCGCTCGATGACGCGCGATGGGTCGCGGCGCGCGCCAACTTCCTCGTCCATGTCAACGTGCTGGCGCGCCTGTTCCGCGGCAAGATGCTGGCGATGCTCATGGATGCGCACCGCGCCGGCCAATTGAAGTTCTTCAATACCCAGGCCGGTCTCGCCGACAAGCGCACGTTCAAGCGCTTCGTCGCTCCGCTGCGTCGGATCAAGTGGGTGGTCTACTGCAAGGCGCCGTTCGCGGGACCCAGGCAGGTGCTGCGCTATCTGTCGCGCTACACCCATCGCGTTGCCATCTCGAACCGTCGGCTGGTCGCTGCTGATGATGGCGGTGTGTCATTCCGCTGGAAGGACTATCGCATCGAAGGGCCTGGCCGCTGGAAAACCATGACCCTCGCACCGCACGAGTTTATCCGCCGGTTCCTCATCCACGTGTTACCGAAAGGCTTCCATCGCATCCGCCACTACGGGCTGTTCGCCAACGGCAACCGAGCCGAGAGCATCGCCAAGGCGCGTGAACTGCTCGCCGTCGCGACACCGCAGACTGAACCAGAGGCCGCTTCAACGCAGCAGTCCGATCAGCCCCGCGTGCACCCGCGCCCATGTCCCTGCTGCGGTGGCCGCATGATCGTCATCGAGGTCTTTGCACGCGGCGGGGCGCCCAGGCACAAGCCATCAATCGACACCTCATGAACTCGCCACTGATGCCAGATCAGACTGACGCACATCGCTGGCCCTTCGCCGGCAGCGCCGCCGCTCGGGCCGCAGACACCAAATGGCGTCTGTTGCATCTGCTCAACCCATCAGTCTGCGCCGCAAACCGTCGCCGTCTCATGCCAAGTGGTCGCAAAAACCCTTGTGCGCCAGCTTCCGGTCTCACCTGCGCCGCACAATCACCGGGCCGCACCGCGCGCGCCCGGTCTCAATCCCCATAGCGCCCGCCGCACCACCTGCAATCTCCTCCCGCGACTTCGTGCCTTGGCGCTTCTCGGACGCCGGCCGCACACACCCGCGGCTTGGTCTTCACTCCGGCGTCCGAGAAACCTGCACAGGATCGGACTCTTGCGCCGCCTTACGTGACCAACGCACCAAGTGCAGAAATCATGATTTTGAACGCTACGGTGATTTGACGTAAAGGGGCTTAAAGGAACCAGGTCCGGCGCGGGGCGCGCGGAGGTGACTATGGAGGCTAAAACAGTAGGCATGCTTGAGGACGCACTCGATGCCATCAAACTTGTTCCTCGCGAGCGGGTCTGCGACCACAATCGCGACGAGACCGACGCAGACAAAAAGATCGTCGACGTCGACGTCTATGTTGCCGGCCAGCAGCGCGGCACATGGCGTTACAGCACGATCAGTAAGCACTACGGGCTGTATGTAGAGCTGCTCGATGGCCACGGCGCCATGACCTACGCGGAGCCCTTTGGCGGTGGCAGCGCAACACCGGATACGCTTAAAGCCGCCACGGCCGAGCTGCTCACCGCCGGCAAGCTGCCGACGCGGCGCTCGTATTTCAATCGGTGGCTGACGGTGTTCCTGATCGACAACAAGCTCAAAATTGCCGTTGCGGTGCTCGCTGTCGCACTTTGGTGGTTCTTGGTGCGATGACCCTCGGTAACCCAGAGATGGAGATCAATTCGGACGGGACTCTCTCGCTCGTGGCGCGCCCCAATCTGGAAGAGCCATAACCCGATATGAACTGCTTGGAGCATAAGATGATTCTAAACGTGATCGGCGACCCTGCGCTTCGCAAGGCGCTGGAGCTGGATGGTATAGCCGAAGCCGAGCATCCCCAGCGCATCGAGGCTCTCAAGGAGCGACTCCCGCACACGATACAGTACGTTAACGGGCACCATATTGCGACGTGTGCCAGCTATGCGTTCCACCTCAGTGAGAACTCGGTCTATCGGGCCGTGGCGCGGCGCTCCGAGCCAAATGTTTTCGCGGGCCTCGACTTCGTCGAGTGGGCGCTGGCCGGCCGGCTGCGCCCCATCGACGACCCGCAGATCGGATCGCTCGCGATGTATTTCATGGGCGCGAAGTGGCGGCACGTCGGGGTGGTCTATCGGTCTGGCCGGATCATCTCAAAGTGGGGCACCTACCCTGTATACGAGCATGAAATCTCGGATATCCCGGCCAGCTACGGAAACCGCGTGCGATTCTACGAAAGGCCGGCGCACTCCGACGCGCTCGCTCTTTTCCTTGAATATGCGCGATTCGTTGGCGTGGTCGACGCAGACATCGCTTCCTGTTGTCGCGGATGACCACGAGCTGCCGGACAGAGCTAAAGCCTGGAATGGGTCACAGAACGAACCCGCTCGCGCGGGAGCGCGCTGCGCGCGGAACGGAGCAAGTGGCGAGGGCCGCGCTAACCGACTGATCGAGAGGCGATGACGGGCAGGCGTCCCGCCCTGAGGATCGAGGGGTTGCAGAACCTCAATCTCAGGACAGGAGCCTTCGATGAGTGACAAGCCCATCAGCGATCTGCGCCGCCGCATTTTGCAGGATATGACGAACCGCAACTTCGGCACCAAGACCCAACACGATTATATCCGGCACATCGAGACCTTTGCCAAGTTCCTCGGGCGCGCGCCGGATACGGCGAGCGGCGACGACATCCGCTGCTTCCAGGCCGAGCAGATCGCGCAGGGCGCGCAGCCTGCGAAGATGAATACGCAAGCATCCGCACTGCGCTTCTTCCTTGGCATCACGTGCGGTCGCGCCGACCTGGCCCATCAGATTGCGCGCACGCGTTACCCCAGGAAGCTGCCGCGTGTGCTTTCGCCCGAGAATGTCGCGCGGCTGCTCGAGGCGGCACCGGGCCCGGGCCTGAAGTACAAGGCGGCCTTGAGCGTGGCCTATGGTGCGGGCCTTCGAGGCGGCGAGGTCGCCATGCTGCGTGTGGGCGACATCGACAGCCAGCGTATGCTGATCCGTGTCGAGATGGGCAAGGGCCGCAAAGACCGGCACGCCATGCTGTCGCCGGTGTTGCTCGAGCTGTTGCGCGCATGGTGGCTGCAGTGCCGCTCGCAGGGCTGGCTATTCCCGGGCCGCGATCCGCTGTTGCCGATCACCGTGCGCCAGCTCAACCGTGCCTGCCACATGGCTGCCGATGCCGCCGGGCTCGGCTCCTGGGTGTCGCCGCATACGCTGCGACACTCGTTTGCGACACATCTTCTGGAGAGCCGCATCGACGTGCGCGTGATCCAGGTTCTGCTCGGGCACGCCAAGCTGGATACGACCGCGCGCTACACGCAGGTCGCGACCAATTTGCTGCGGTCGGTCGAGAGCCCGCTCGATCGACTACTGCGGCCGACGGATCAGTCGCCGGCATAGTCGGTGCTCCTTGGCCCGTCCTGCCCTGGAGGTCGCGGACCTGTTCCGTGACCATGGTCCCGCTTGGCGTGAGGCCAACCGCGGCCATGTGAGCCTCGGACAACTGAAGGTGATGAGCGCGATCGAGGACTGCTGCACGGCGGCGCTCGGCGGCCACGTTGCGCGCTGTGAGAACCAGCGATGCGGCTTCACCTCGATTGCCTACAACAGTTGCCGCAATCGGCATTGTCCCAAGTGCCAGGGGGCGGCAGCGCGCCAATGGATGGCGGCGCGCGAGGCTGATCTCTTGCCGGTGCCCTACTTCCACGTCGTGTTCACGCTGCCGGCCGAGATCGGCGACATTGCCTATCAGAACAAGGCGGTGATCTACGACCTGCTGTTTAGGGCATCGAGCGAGACGATGCTCACCATTGCGGCCGACCCGAAACACCTCGGAGCCAGGATTGGCATCACCGCCGTGCTGCACACCTGGGGCTCGGCGATGACGCATCACCCGCACGTGCACATGATCGTGCCGGGCGGCGGCATCTCACTTGGTGGCGATCGCTGGATTGCAGCGCGGCGCAACTTCCTCCTGCCGGTGCTGGTGCTCTCTCGGCTGTTCCGGCGGCTGATGCTGGAGAAGCTTGTTGCCGCGCACGCGGCCAGCAAGCTCACGTTCTTCGGCAGGCACGCGGCACTCGCCGATGCTGTGCGCTTCGCCGAGTTCCTGGCACCGCTCAAGAACAAGCGCTGGTTCGTCTACGCCAAGCAGCCCTTCGCGGGCCCGAGAGCCGTGCTCGCCTACCTGTCGTGCTATACCCACCGCGTTGCCATCTCCAACGGTCGGCTCTTGAATAGCGATGGCAAGACGGTGACCTTCCGCGTCAAGAACTATCGTGTCGACGGCGTTGCGCGAAATACCACGATGACGCTCGACATCGCCGAGTTCATCCGCCGCTTTCTTCTCCACGTGCTGCCGAAGGGGCAGCATCGCATCCGTCATTACGGCCTGTTCGCCAATGGCACACGCGTCGACAACATCGCGCTCGCACGCAAGCTGATTGGCGTGATCGCGGCAGAGATCGCGAACGCTGCGGCGGAACCGATGCACAATGAGGAAGCGACCGAAGCAAAGCCGGCGACAGCCGAACCCGAGCCTCACACACAGGCCTGTCCGTGCTGCGGCAGCAAAATGCGCATCATCGAGGTCTTCCAGCGCGGCCAGACGCCTCGGCACAAAGCCTCGCCGTGCCCGCCATCGATCCGGATCGATACGTCATGACAAGGGTTGTAGAAGCACAGCGAAACGATGATGCGTCGAGTTGGTCACCGGCCAGCCTCGGAGACCCGTTGTCGATTCGCCGCCGACGTGGCTGTCGCGCTGACCGCAGTCACTCGCAATCGCACCATCGCGAGCTGTTGCCAGACCGTCGCTCGCCAAACACGAGCCCAGCCGGCGCGATAACTACTTCGCCCGCCAACGACCAAATGTCCAAATACCCATAGCGATCGCCGCACTGCCACCGGTCACCTCCCGCGGGTTCCTTCCCTGCAGGCTTCCGGACGCCGGCCACAGTGCCAGTGGCACCGTCCGTGACGGCCGGCATCCGGAACCCTCAACATTTTCGACCGCGTCACCGACTTTAAACGTCAACTCCATGTCCGCTTCGCTCCGAAAGCGGACCTTGAGGCCGGGCCGGAATAAGATCTAACAGTGTCGGCGGATCGCGACGCGCTACGACAAACTCGCGGCCAACTACCTAGCCTTCATTCAGCTCGCATCAATGCGGCTGTGGCTTCGCGTTAATAAGCCCACGCCCTAGGCCACTGGCGCCTCTTTAGGGCTTTCGCCGTCATCGTAACCGAGAGATAATCATCCCCGTCGCCAGTCGAGTGATTGCGGCTGAGCGATGCGCCTTTGCGCGCTGAACACAGGGCCACCCGCCTTTGTCGGGCGGCTCACGAAATACAACACCCTCACGGGAAATACGTGGGGCGTGCTGAGCCCTGTGTTCACGCGCAATCACCCGCCCGGCACCAGCCGGGCTGAACGCGGGGCCGTTCATGCGTATCTTGTTTATTTTTTGCATCGCGACTTTGCTCGCCGGCTGTGCTTCGCAACAGGAACGCGATGCGAGAATACAGGCTCAAATTGCCGCCGCTGATGCATCAGATAACGACCGCTGCATTAGCTATGGAAACCAACCTGGAACGCCAGCTTACTCCCAGTGCCGCATGCAACTCACGCAGATGCGGCAACAGACAGCCATCGCAACGCAAGCCCAGCAGACTGCAATTCTTGGTCAAGTGATCCAAAACAACCAAGCTGCGTTAGCTCAGCAGCAGGCGCAGCAGCAACAGAATCTTCGAGCGGTTGTCCAGCCGTTGCCATCACCGTCGATGCAAACCAATTGCACGACGAGCTACATCGGCAATCAAGCTTATACCCACTGCCAGTGACAGATGCGTATTCTTTGGACCGGAGCGCTTCTGTTAGTGTTGGCGATGCCGGCAAACGCCAATGTTATCGGCATCACGCTTAAACAGAAATGCGATGCGCCGGATGCGAGCCCTTCGGCTCTGTATTGTCTTGCGTATATGACGGGCGTGCTGGACACAATTCGAGGTCTCGGCAACGCCGGAGACAAGAAAATATTCTGCGAACCAGACACGGTAACTGGTGAGCAATTATTGGCGATGTTGCGAAAATATCTGGCCGATCACCCTGAACGACTTCACTTCGCGGCATCCTCGTTAGTAGCCGATATGTATGCCGAAACTTTCCATTGCGATCCTCCACCAACGCGGTAGTCGCCGCGACGCGGATGCTTTGACGGGCGCCCGGGCTGTGATATAAGAGGACCGCGGACGAAGGCACGGCGTCCACTCCAGGCAATCCAGGCAATCCAGGCAATCCAGGCAATATAGGCAAGCGTGAGGCGCATCGCGCCTGCGCTTTCATTTGCACTCTTGGAGGGCCCTGCGCCATGGTGAAAACAGCTACCGGCCGCACCGCCGACGAGCATCTTGAACCGCTGGTCGTTTCACCAAAGGCGGCTTGGCGGATGCTGGGCTGCGGCAACAGTCACGGCTATGAACTTCTCAACGGTGGCGAGCTTCAAAGTTTTCTAGACGGCCGCTCGCGCCGGATCACCGTCGCGTCGATTCGCGCGTACATTGCGCGCAAGCTTGCTACCGCGGGCGCAACCGGTGCCGCGCCGCAACCCACATCGCCCCGGCGACGTGGCCGACCGCGCAAACTGCCGGCGAGCGAGGTGCGGACGTGAACGCCGCCGACGCGCATCGGGCGCTTATCGCGGGGGGGCGAGCCATCGCGCACGCGCCCGACAAGTTGCGCCAACTGGAAAGCGAAGCCCTGCGCCTGGCGCCGCTGATCGAGCGAGGCGACATCGCGCGTGACGTTGCTGCCGGTTATTTGCTCGACGTGCTGAAGGGCTACGGCCATTGCGCGACGAAGCGCGATCGTAACACTGTAGAGCACATCATCCGCGGAGGACTGGCCGGGCGATCGGCGGGCGTAGGCTTCTCTCCGCTTGCAAACAAAATCGCCGAACCTTTGACGGTTTCCAGCAATTCGCACACCACCGTTCTCGTTTCGCGCTGCGCCGTGGACATAACGCCCGAGGCGATCGAATGGCTCTGGCCGGGGCGCGTCGCAATCGGGAAGCAAACTCTTGTTGCCGGTGAGGCCGGCTTGGGTAAATCGCAAATCGGCATCGCCATGACCGCGGCGGTGACGACGGCCGGACCTTGGCCCTGTGGTGAAGGTGATGCGCCGCTCGGGAACGTCATTGTACTGTCAGCGGAGGACGGCGCGGCCGACACGATTGTCCCGCGCCTTATGGCCGCCGGCGCCGATCTGCGGCGCGTGCACATCATCACCGCTGTATATTCCGAAGGTGGCAAGGGCCGCCGCGCCTTCAATTTGCAATCGGACCTCGACCTATTGGAGCGCAAAGTTGCCGAAATAGGCGACGTGCGCATGATCTTGATCGACCCGATTTCGTCTTACATCGGGCCAAAGATCAACTCGCACGTCAACGCGGCAGTGCGCGGCGTGCTTGAGCCTGTCAGCGAGTTGGCCGCACGGCTCAAGATTGCGGTTGTTGCCATTACACATCCACCAAAGGGCACAGGAACGGCCGCGATCAATCGCTTTATCGGCAGCATTGCGTTCGTGGCCGCGGCGCGCGCCGCATTTATGGTTGCGCGTGACCCGGACGATGAATCCCGCCGATTGTTTCTGCCGGTGAAAAACAATCTTGCACCTCTGGGTAAGGGCCTCGCCTTCCGACTTGAGCAGCGCATTGTTGGCGAGGCAGGAGAGGGCGTTGCCACATCGTCGATCACGTGGGAGAGCGGGCATGTAACCACGACTGTGGATGCGGCATTGCAGGCGGCGGATGAATGCGCCGGCGGGAAGCGCCCCCGCGCGGAAGGAATAGAGTTTTTGACACAGCTTCTCGCCAGCGGGCCGGTGCCAGTGTCCCAAATCAAGGACGAAGCCGCGGGCGCCGGACTCTCGTGGGCGACTGTCCGGCGATCGAAGAAAACACTTGGCGTCAAGGCGATCAAATCCGACATGGCAGGCGGGTGGATGTGGGAACTGTCGAAGGTGCTCAAATCTGCCGAAGGCGCTCATATTTCAGAAGTGAGCACCTTCGGGCCAAGTGAGCACCTTCGGACCGCGCTGGAGGATGACTTGGCGCCTGGAGCGGAGGCGGTGCTATGAGCGCAGCACGCGAGGTTCTTTGCCACTTGGAAGCCATCGGCGCGACGGTTGAACTCGCCGGCGATCATTTGCTTGTCCGCGCCGGGCCGAAGCCCGTCCCCGCAAGCGTCATCCGTCGTGTTCGGGAGGCGAAGCCCGAACTTTTAGCGTTGCTCTACCAACAGGACACGGCGCTCCCGGTAACGCCCGGCCTTGCGCGCGTGGTACCGCTCGCCGACGGCGAACCCGGCTTGGAGCAACCGTGCGCCGTCCGCCGCGGGCGCGTGCAAGAGCTACCGGACAACGGTGCGTTCCTGCATTTCTGTTGCCGGTGCGGACGCTTTGGCGCGTTCGGCGATGGGGTCCGTTTGAGAGTTGGCCAGCTCGGCCGCTGGTATTGCGGCGAGCATCGGCCGAAGGCGCGGACATGTGCGACGCCGCGCTCAGGCAATAATGATCGGCCGCGTGTCGCAGAAACGTATATCCTTAATCATTCAAATGGCTAACCGATCAAATGGCTAACCCACGAGGCCAACAGCGCGACAAGCCGTTTCTGGCGGCCCTTCGCCTTGAAATCGCAGAGAAGGGCGGCGACCCAAAGTGGTTGAGGCGCATCGCGAAGAAGCTGCTCGCGAAAGCCGAAGAGGGCGACGTGCACGCCATCCGCGAGGTCGCTGATCGGCTTGATGGCAAGGTGCCGCAGGCGATCTCCGGCGACGACGGCGGTGCACCACTTTTCGTACGGTTTGTTGTTGAGGACGCACCGGGCCGGTGAGGGCGAAAAACCGCCTCGACTTGTTGCGCTGTTTGTGGACAGGCGGAGCGGTATTTTCCTAAATGCTTGGCAAATTAGGGTATTTTTCGCATTTTAGGCGGACACTCCCTCCGCCACTTCAGAACAGAACTGCGAACGCCGGGCGTAGCCGGTTTTGCGCCCGAGGCGCAGGTCAGCGTCTGAAGCAGATTGCTCTTCGAGCCGATGATGCGGACCTCTCGGTCCGCGACCTCGACGCGCTGCGCGAGCGCGCGGAGATGGTCGCGGCGGTAGCCGCCGCCGTCGATCCTGATCCGCTCCCTGGCCGTTCTGGCGAACTTTTGGACCATGGCGGGCGTGATTGCCTGCTGCCCCGCGCTTTCCGCTATCGCCTGTGCGCGCTCGGCGTCGGCCTGGGCCTGATCGCGGATCGCCTTCAGGCCAGCGATGCGCTCCTTCAGCGCCGGGTCGTTCAGGTCGGCGACACCGGACTCGATGGCGTCATAGAGCCGCTTGAGACGCAAATCGGTCTCGGCGGCGCGCTTGTTCAATTCAGCAATATGCTCGCGGCGGCGTTCGGTCCGCTCCTGGCGGCGGTCGAGCACGGAGGCCAACACTTCTTCAAGCCGTTCCGGCTGAAGCAAGCGGTCTTCGATATGGCCGGCGACAAGGTTGTCCAGCTTCTCCATGGGGATTGAGCGGCCCTTGCAGCCGGTCTCGCCCTGCCGGGCCTTTATCGAACAGGTGTAATAGCGATAGCGGCCGCCCTTGCCGGTGCGCAGCGTCATGGCCCCGCCGCAATCGGCGCAAAAGCAGATGCCGGTAAGGAGGGTTGGGCCGCTCACGATTCGAGCGGGCGTGACCTTCGGGTTACGAGCGCGCAGATGCGCCTGCACGGCGTCGAAGGTCGCCTGCTCGATCAGCGGCGGCACGGCGACGGCGATTACCTCGCTGACCGGCTTCAGTTCCTTGGATTTGCTGCGCTTGTTGAACTCATGGCGGCCAATATAGGTCGCGCGGGTCAGAATGCGGTGAACCTGCCCGATACCCCAGCGGCCGCCGTCGCGCGTGAAGATACGCTGCCGGTTGAGGTGCCCCGTGATGTTCTTCACGCCCATTGGCCCGGATGTGCCGTCGCCCTCAAGCGCGAGCCGGTAAATCAGCCGCACCGTGTCGGCGTGCAGCGGGTCGATTTCCAGCTTCTTCTTGACCTTCGCGCCGCGCTGCTCGGCCGCGACGACGCGGTAGCCGATGGGCGGCAGGGAGCCATTCCAGAAACCTTGGCGCGCATTCTCCTTTAAGGCGCGCAGCACATGCTTGGCGTTCTCCTTCGACTGGTATTCGTCGAACAGCGCCATGATCTGCCGCATCATGACGTGCATCGGATCGTCGCCCATCTCCTGGGTGATAGAGACGAGCCTGACGCCATTCTTGGCGAGTTTGCGGACGTAGAACTCGAGCTCGAAGTGGTCGCGGAAGAAGCGGCTGAACGAATGCACGATGACGACATCGAACGGGGCGGGTTTCGCGGTCCCCGCCTCGATCATGCGTTGGAATTCGGGCCGGCGGTCGTTGGTGGCGGATGCGCCCGGTTCGACATAGGTTTCGACAAGTTGATAGCCTCGCGATTGGCAATACGCCTCGCCCTGGCGCTTCTGATCCGGGATCGAGACATCATGCTCGGCTTGCCGCGCCGTCGAGACGCGCAGATAGAGGGCGGCCCGCAGTGGCACGGTCATATGGGCAAACTCCTTACGTCATCGCGACGGCCCGAACAGTTCGTCGAACAGGTCGCCGAACCATGCTTCGAATACGTCGATTTCGGCGTCCGTGACCGGCACACGTGCGGGCCAGTCGTCGATGATACGCCACGTCGCGACATCATGTTTGACGGGACGGCCAAGGCGCGGCCAGGGATCGGCCACGACATATAAGTCGGGCGGCAATTTGCCGACTGCGGCGCGGTCGCGCAGGGATGAGCGGTGCCGAGACATTGCGCCAGGATCGCGCGAGCAGAGAAAAAGCGGAACGACCCAATCCTAGCCGTGGCTACGCTTTGGGCCATTGCTCGTCACGCCTCCTGCTTGGTCCTTGGCGAGACGGCCAGACCGAGGAACACGAGAACGGCCTGGTTGAGCCGCAGAATATCCTCGTCGTCCAACCTACCGACGCGCGCGCCGACTTTGGTCTTTGGGACAGTGGTAATCTTGTCCACCATCAACCGGCACGCCGCCCGCAGGCCATTGCGCTCGTTCGGCTGCACTGGCAGGCGGAACAGCGGCGCGTCGGTCTCGTCCGTGGTGAAGGCGCAGATGGTGATCGAGTTGGTCGCGTCGAAACTGTCGTCCTGAACGATGACGACGGGGCGCGGCTTGCCCGCATAGTCCTTGCCGCCGGCGACGGTCCAGATGTCGCCTCGCCTCATTCATCGCCCCAATCCGATATCGCGTCGATGAACGCTTGATCATCCGCAGCATGAGCATTGGCGGCGACGGCGGCGGACTGGCGATGCGCCTCAGACCTGAAGGCGGGGGAGCGCACATCCGGCACCCAAATCTGGATCGGGCGCAGACCCTGCTCCCGCAGGCGCTCGCGATGTTCCCGTACCTTGATGCGCGAGGGCTTGGCGCTTGATGCCGAGGCCATGACAAGTCTCCAATAAAGTTACATGTAACCTATCATGGGCCGCGTGGTTTCGCCAGTCCTTTCGCGGATGTTCGCTGCCGGGACGAACCCCCTCCTCTTTCCGGCCCTTTCTTGCCGCAGTGCGGTGCGGATGGCGCTCGGATCGTTGATATCATTGGCGTTCTGGACGATACGGATGGCGGAGGATGTTTGGCCGTTCGCTGAAAACCTCAATTATCCCAGCCACATACGCGGGACGGATGGCCAAGATTTTCCCTTGCCGTCCAACTTTCGCCGATACCGAACCACCCGAGATCAACGATGGATGGCGCAAACGACATTGATATCATTAGTGAATTCTCAAAAAGCGCCAGCAGGCCCTTCCGGCAAGAACGCTATAATCCATTGATCAGACGAGCAAAAACAACCAACGACAGCAACGCTTTTATCTTGCCGTCCGCTTTTTCCACGCCTTCCTGCCTCGCGGCGATCCCTGGAACGAGCCTTGATTGCGGCTCAGGCCACGATCAACGACATGAATTTCCAACACACAATCTGCAGTCCAGGTCCGTTTTCCAAGTCATCCGTTTGCGACAAATTACCGGCAATACGGACGATCAGGTGCAGCGAACCCGCCGACGCTCAACATTAGCCGTGTCGACGTGCATCGGTTCGGATGCAATCGGCTAGTCGACATCAGCAACGACGAAACACAATCGCTGCGGAACGGTCAAGGATTACGGGGTCAGCTTCGATCGGGCTGAACAACCCAGACGGCGGGATCGATTGCTATCACGCGGTCGATGAGCGACCATGACACAGTGTCCCACACCGCACCTTTATCGCGTGATTTGATCATGGCTTCGCGTACGAGTGTCGGATTTACGACCGGTCCTTCGAGCTGCTTCCAAACGTCGTACATTTGGTCCCACAGGCTAAACACGCGCGTGCGAGGATCAGCTTTTCCAGCGAGCCGACGTATGAGACGGCCAACAAATCTCGAAAACTTTATGCCGACAAACGCAATCACGACGAACGCATATATGCCGGCAATCCATAGCCCAAGCGCCGCATAATCCCAATGAAACGAGGCCCATATCGCGGCGATGGGAAAGGCCAAAGCCCACCGAACCACATATTCCAGCGCTCAAAAACTTCGTTCCAGTCGACCTTCATCATTTCAGCCAGATTACCTTGGGCTTTGATATATCGGCCGTGGATTCCGAGCATCGGATCACGTTTTCCTGGCAGCCAAGTCTCCTTTAGAGACTCGCCGAATGCGCTAAGCTCGCGCGAAATCGTCATATCAAGAAGAATCCAGTCCAGCACCGGATGGCGGAGATAAGGTCTGCTAAAATAACTGGCAATTGTGGAGTTTAGGCTCTCTTTATCAAAGCTAGTACAGTGCTCGCTCCGAGTGCCTTCTGTAAAGGCGCGTTTGGGATCGTGTCGTGTCCAAAGGATATGTTGTGCCTTTTCAATCCTCTCCTTTTCTTGTGGGGAAATTTCTTCCTCGCTGTTCAATCGCCAGCGTGTAGCGTACTCTGGCGCAACGGAATACCAGGTGGAATAAATAATTTCGTGCGCGTTATCGAGTTGTTCGCAAAGACAGTCTTCATCCTCTCTAAGCCGCAAGCTCTCCACAATACAACGCTCTGCCAACTGGTCCATAAGCCAGCGCATTTGCGACCAGGCGTAAGCTTTGGTCGGTTTCTCTATCCTATTATTGATCCACTCGCGGGCAATCGATGAAGCCGACGTCTGAGTCAGTGGCTCCGGGTGAGATGAATACATTGGCGGCCCCCTTTGGGCACACGTTACCGCAGTGGCGGCACCAGCACATCCTGATTCTGAGGGGGCATCTGACGCCTTGGAGAGCTCCCCGCCCATGCCAGGTGCGCCTGTAGCAACTGCCGCGACGGTCGCCTCCGTGCCGCTTTCGGCGGCCGCAGTTACAGCTCCAGCGGTTAAGGTGTAGAATGCCGTCCATGCCGAGCTATGAATGCTTGTTGACGCGTCTGCGCACGGAGTCCGGCCTCTATGTGTTGGGGGCCGGTGCCTCGGCCGGCATCGCTCCACTCGGCCGATCCTTCTGGACCGCAGCGCCTCTGGATTTTCTACGGAACTTGACGGGCTTCTCCGCAGAAATACCAAATCAATCTGCCTTGACGCGCCAAATACTCGAAAATTCGCGCGGCATCACGATCTCAGACATATATCCGGGAAGGGAGATCCGTCCCGGTAGTTTGGATTACCCTTACTGGGAGATCTTGCAAAGGATACCGGGGTACTATGCTCGAATTCTGCTGAAGCATTTGCTGGCAAAGGCCAATTTCGCGGCACTCCAAAATGACAGCTACGGCGTGTTTGATTTTTTCAGGCCGTCTGTGATCGCCAACTACAATCATGACGGTTTGGCGACCCGCTTCTGCGGACGGCGGCATCGAGTTCTGGATATGCATGGAAGTGTTGGAAGAGAGTTTGGATCACCGGAGATCGAGGCGTTCATAGAGCAAGTGCGCGAATACCATCTGCCGGAAGCATCCGACGGCATTCTCATGGGCATTCCAAAATCGCCATGGCGAGATCGAGGGCTTGTCCTGAAGTTGTTGGAAATAGGGCGCTTCCGCCCGTCATTCATAGCCATCATCGGCTACAGTTTCGCCAGGAGCGCCGAAGGACACGACGATCATGTTTCTTTGGAATATTTCGAGCACAGGTTCAGAGATTTCCGAGGGCCAGTCTACGTGATCGATCCCGAGCCTGATTACCTGCGCGAAATGCTGTCAGAACGCCTCAAATTAAGGGGCATCATCGGCGTTCGCGCTCGATGGAATGTCCTTGCGCATGCCTTCATGAAGTCGCTGCGCGCGCCGTGCGGTTGCGGGAGACGATCCATCAATTACGACTACGAGAGCCTGTTATACCAACTCCACATCAGAGTGAGTTGGCGATATATGGAAAGGATGTGATGGAGCGGACGAGTTTGCGGTTGTGCTCGATGTAGAGGATGGCCTGTTTGAGTTTAGCGCGCATGGATTTCAGCGCGTAATTCTTGAAGATTTTCTCGCGGATTTCATCCCAGAGATTTTCCTTTGGATTAAGTTCGGGCGAATACGGTGGAAGGTACAAGAGCTTGATATTGTCGGGAAGGGTCAGTTGGCCACAGCGATGGTTGGGCGCGCCGTCGAGAACCAAAAGGATGTCCTGGCGGGCGAACCTGCGCGCCAGCACGTCGAGGAAGGCCTGAAAGCAGGCGGTGTTCGACGTCGGCATGATCAGATAGACGCAAACTCCGTCTTTTGGAGAGACTGCGCCGTACAAATAGATGTATTCGCGAATGAGCTGAGCGGCGACCGCTGGTCTCGTTCCGATCGGCGCCCAGCATGGCCGTGGCCGATTAATGCGGCCGAAGCGCGCTTCATCGGCGAACATGATGCGCAGATGCCGACCGCGCCTCTTGGCCGCCCGCCGAGCCTGCCTCACTGCATCAGGAAAGCCGTTTTTTTAAAAGCTTTTTGCGCCGCGAGGTCGCGCTTGGGATGAAACGGCCGCGGCATCAGCTTGCGCCAGCCCTGCCGGTGCAAGAGATTGTACACCGTGCTGTCGCTGGTCACATGCCCGATCGCCTGTTCATAGGCCGCTTTGAGATCGTGAATGTTCAACATCTCGCCGGCGCCGGCAGCTTTGGCAAAGCGCGCCAGCAAGGCCTTTTCCGTCGCCACGGTCATGTTCTCGTGCTTGCGTCCGCCATTCGGCTTGGGCTTAAGCGCCTTGATGCCACCGTGAGCATAGGCCATGTGCGCGCGGTTCACCGTGCTCAGCGATACACCCATCGCTGCCGCAATCGCGCCCTGCGTCATCCCGCTCTCGCGTAACAGCACCATTTGAATGCGCTGGCGCTGTCCGGCCGTGATCTTCCATCGTAGCGCGGTTTTGAGCCGCCGAACCTCGGCTTTGCTGCATTCGACCATCTGTTTTCCCCGAATCAGATAGCCAAGCGAATCACACTCAGCGCCTCGAAAACAATTCCCCTGCCTTCCGCTCTCAGCGCAGAAGACTGCCCGATTCAATCCGTTATGGAGCTGGTATTAGATATCCATGGTGGCGGTGTCGCCTTCCCGCTCGCCGATGAATAGCCATTGGGAGTTGCGGGAAGCGTTTGAGGAACCTTCATGGGAGGGCTATGGCGTAGACATAGTGCTCATCATCGTCGGTCGTGGCCCGCCAGGCCTTTTCTGAAACCCATTCTCCGGCAGAGCTGGGCCGCAGCAGAACCGGCCATTTTTGGCTTAGTCGAGCGCTTACCTCTGGACTCTGACAGCTCGCCGCCAGGCGGAATTGCGCTCTCTCGAGAGGTTATTCTCTGAAGCTCTGTACTTTTGTCCAAAGTTACGGTTCTGCAAAGCAAGGAAAACCTGGCATTTATGTTGTCCGATTTTAATGCGAGTTCGAATCACTCTCGCTTGACCGAGTCTCCGCCCAATAGGGCCGCGATGTCCGCCACTAGTCGATGGGGCTTGCTCACGTTAAAGTAGTACCCCAGTGTGCGCGCGGACTAAACGTTGGCTGCTCGCCAAGCAAAAATGTCGATCCAATTGCGGTAAGGATTCGCATCCGGGGGACAAAGTTGAGTATCTCATTCGCAGAAGCGACAGCAGCACTTCTTAATGGCACCACGCTCTCTTGGGGCAAATTCGAAGATCACAAGGCTGGCTCGATCTGTCTCGGCGCCCCCGGACAGCGTCGCCTTCTAAGCTTTCTGCTGAAACGGCCGACCACTAAAGTAGCGGTCGCAGACGAAAGTCTTTTTGCCGGACTGATTGCGGCATGGAACGATACGTCTGATCCGGCTTCGAGCGCAGCCCATAGCCCAACAGGTGCATCGGTCGGCCCGTGGCGCCTCACGAGCTTGGAAGCATCCGGATTTGGTGGGCTGACGTTTTTTGGAGGTCCTACATTCACCCAATGGATCGGTGGCGAGAACTGGTGCCTGGAAGGCCAAAACGGTTCCGGGAAGTCATCATTCGCTAACGCAATTCTGTGGGCACTCTCAGGTTACCGAGTGCGCGAACAGGAAGGCCTTGTACTCGAAAGCGGCGTGCGCGCCCCGGTTTACAACGACGTTGGCAAAGAAATAGGCAAATGGCCGTCATTGGTTTCGTACCCGGAGAAGGCGTCAGACCTTAGCAAAGTTGCCGAAGCCTGGGGTGACTGCAATGGAAGTTGATCAGTCAATAATCCACTTAGGAGCAAAACTGGACGAGTGGTTTGAAGAGAACCGCGCAACGTTTGCAACTCAGGATCGCGCGGCGCACGCCGGAGCGCTCCTTCGCGGATTTAAGGTGGTGAAGGAGCTTGATCGCCTGAAAG
The DNA here is from genome assembly GCA_963791925.1 of uncultured Alphaproteobacteria bacterium. Classification (GTDB taxonomy): domain Bacteria; phylum Pseudomonadota; class Alphaproteobacteria; order Rhizobiales; family Xanthobacteraceae; genus BOG-931. Next base: position 73,794 of record CAWBUA010000003.1, read on the forward strand.
CTGATGGATTTGCCGCTATCAATGCGCTCCTTAATCGGCAGGATACACCCACGAACGACGAGCGAGCGGCAGACCTAGTGCGGGGATTTGAATTTGCCGCCCGGCTTGCGGATACACTTCACGACGAATTGCTGGATACGGACGGTCAAACCAAGATTTGGCATCTTATGGATGCAATCATCAAACGCCTGGATGACCTCGGGTCCGGCCGCGTCGCGCTGGCCGTCCTTTTCAAGCATCCAAACGCCGGGGTACGTGCATCGGCAGGAGCCTACCTGATAGATTTGATGCCTGAGCAAGTCGTCGACATGCTTGTTGCAATTGAAAAGAGCGAGCATGCAAATTGTGCTCATTTCAGAGCACATTGGACACTTCTCGCCTGGGAACGGGAGCACAAATCAAGATTTAATTCGCTTAACTGAGGCGCTATTGCAGCACCTGCATTTGAAATGGCCGGGAGTTTCGGCGCGTCCTAATGATTTCGATGAGGCGCCGCGTAGCCAAGCGAAATCCTGCGAGAGAATGTTGGTTCCCAGTTCCTCTCCCTCCGCCACTACGCTGAACTTCGCTGTAACTCGTACGTTTTCGCTCACGTGCGCATAACTCCGAATGTATTGTTGGGCGATTAGACACGAGTTACGCTTACTCCCCGCCACCAATCGCGAATCGAGCATGTCAAAGCGACTCCCGCGGACACCGAAGAAAAGCGAAACATCCGCACCCAGCAAATTACCTGACCTACGCGCGATCGGGTCGTTACCGGCCAAGTTCGGCAGGGGACCGCACGAAAATGCCATCGATGTGGCGCAGGGCATCATCTACGATGCCTGGGACTCCAGCGATAAAAAGCGCCGGATAGCATTGGCGAAGAAGGCGCTCGAAATATCGCCGCTCTGCGCCGACGCTCATGTCCTGCTGGCGCAGGAGACGGCTAGAAACTTGGATCAAGCAATCGAGCTCTATCGCCAAGGCGTTGAGGCTGGCGAAAAGGCGGTTGGAAAGGCGGCGTTCCGCGACGATGTTGGACATTTCTGGGGCTTGCTTGAAACCCGTCCCTACATGCGCGCTCGCCAGGGTCTAGCGCAGGCATTTTGGGACAAAGGTCTGCGAGATGAAACCGTAACGCATTATAGGGATATGCTTCGTCTCAATCCCAACGACAATCAGGGTATCCGTTATCTCCTGTTGGACTGTCTCCTGATCCTTGGCCACGATGACGAAGCAGGCAAACTGATCAAGCGTTACAAAAAGGACGGCTCAGCCGCTTGGAGTTGGTCCCGCGCATTATTGGCGTTTCGGCGAAGTGGCGATCAACCCGAGTCTCGTAGCACGCTTTCACAGGCGGTCTATGATAACACACATGTCGCGGGCTTGCTGCTCGGCGACAAGAAAATGCCGCGGCGGCTTCCTGGCTATATCAGCATGGGAGATAAGAACGAGGCTGTCGCATACGTTCATGGCGCCGCCGCAGCGTGGGCCGCAACGCCGGGCGCTCTGGCTTGGCTTAAGACCTGCCAGCCGTGACGGCATAGTGATGGTGGTGTAACGACAGCATCAATCAAGTCAGCACGTACCAGGTCGATCGGCCGCCGCCCTGCTTTGCGAGATAGCCCTTCTCGACCAGTTGCCGAAAGTGCTCCTTGAGCGTGTTCCGGCTGACGCCGGTCAGCTTGGCGATCTCGCCGATGCTGACGCGGCCGTGTTCGCGGGCATGGTCGAGGATGCGCACGGAATGTTCCGGCAGGATTGAGACCACGAGCTTCTCGCGCTCGATCTTCTTCGCCAGGCGCTCTTTCTGCTGTCGCAGCGCGCGCAGGAAGAACAGAATCCACGGCTCCCAATTGGGATTGTCGGTGCGGATCGTTCCCTGAGTCTGCCGCAGCGCCAGATAGTAGCCCTCCTTGCTTTGCTCGATGACGCTTTCAAGCGAGCTGTAGGGCACGTAGGCATAGCCGGCGCGCAACAGCATCAACGAGGTGAGGATGCGGCTGAGCCGGCCGTTGCCGTCTTGGAAAGGGTGGATGGCAAGAAACACGACGGTGAAGATGGCAATGACGAGCAAGGGATGGAGATGCCTGTCCGCCGTCGCCTCGCCAAACCAGGTGACGAGTTCGGTCATCAGCCGGGGCGTGTCGAACGGCGTCGCGGTCTCGAACACGATGCCGATCTGCTTTCCGTCCCGGTCGAAAGCCACCACGTTGTTGGGGCCAGCCTTATAGCCGCCGCGGTGCCGTTCATCCTTCTCGCCGTAGACCAGCAGGTCGCGGTGCAACCGTGGGTATCAATCTAGGTCCCATCCGGTCCGCCTGCGGCGCCGCCGCCGACCGCGAGGCCGCTACTCTGGGCGAACAAAGGCGTGGCGCTCCCAAGGGTCATCATGACGCCGAGCACGGACCCTGCCATTGCTATTTTCATCGTTACGCTCCTGTCTCGTTTTCCGTCGCTACGTTGCCGCTTCGATGCATGGAACGAACGCATCGCACCGCGCCGAACGTGCGGTTATCTGAATAGACCCCCGGGCAATATGCCGCTTGAGCAAACTTGCCGTGGTTGGATCAAAGTTACGACGAAGGAGCGCTGCGCGTGTCTAAGCTCACAAAAAAACAAATGTACGGGACGATAGTCGTCGCGAGCTTGCGACGGCAGCCAGCCATGGTGTGAGGGGATCAGGTGCGGCGAAGGCGTCGATCTTTGGACTATCGGTATTTGTGACATGGTCCGCAACCGGAGCCGGGATCGGACTTGCTTGACGGGAGGACCTTTATCCGACGTCACGATCGCGTCAAACACAAGCGTGTCATTTCGATTTTACCACGCGAAATGTTAACTGATCGCACCCGATTACAAAGGGACGCTCGCAATGAAGGCTCTAGATGTCAAAAAACTCGCGTCGATGCCGTTGGCCTCGCCGTCCTATCCGCGTGGACCATATCGCTTCATCGACCGTGAATACCTGATCGTAACCTATGAATCGGATCCCGACGCGATCCGCGAGGCGCTGCCCGAGCCGCTTGAACCGGACGGCAGTAATTGCGTCTTCTACGAGTTCATTCGCATGCCGGACTCGGCCGGTTTCGGCGACTACACCGAATCCGGGCAGGTCATCCCCGCGTTGCTCAATCGCGATCCTGTCAATTTCACTTCGCAGATGTATCTTGACGACGAACCGCCGATCGCGGGCGGCCGGGAGATTTGGGGTTTTCCGAAGAAGAACGCCAATCCTAGACTGGGCATCGTCCACGATACTTTCACCGGCGTGTTGGAATATGCGGGCATCGTGGTGGCGGTCGCGACCATGGGTTACAAGCATCAGAACTTGCTTTACGACGTGAAGGGACGCAAGCAGTGCAGTCCCGGGTCCATCGTCGAGAAGATGAGCAAGACGCAGGTCAATCTCAAGATCATTCCCGATATCGACGGTTCTCAGGCGATCGCTCAGCTTGTCGGTTACAACTTGACCGACGTTCAAGTCAAAGGCGGCTGGTCCGGTCCGGCGCGGCTGCAATTGCACGCGCATGTCAATGCGCCGGTGGCAGATCTTCCGGTGCGCAAAGTCCATGGCGCCGTGCATTTTATCGCCGATCTGACGCTGCCCTATGGCAGGGTATTGCACGATTACCGGGTTGCTTCAGGCAGGACGTAACGCATGGACCATGCATATGTCGAAAGTCCTTCGGCGGCGGCGCGGGAAAACATGCCGGAGCTGCCTGGCCAGGTGGTTCTGGTCTTTCAGGGCGGCGGCGCGCTCGGCGCCTATCAGGGCGGGGTCTATCAAGCGCTGCATGAAGCCGGCATCGAACCGGATTGGGTGATCGGCACCTCGATCGGCGCGATCAACGGCGCCATCATTGCCGGCAACGATCCCGAAATGCGGCTCGCTCGGCTGCATGAATTTTGGGATCGGATGCAGCGCAAATCGTTCTGGGGCTCGGGTCCCTTGGCGCTTATGGGCGGTAGCGTCGCGGCGCAAATCATGACGATCTTCGGCGGCATTGCCGGCTATTTCACGCCCAACCAGGCGCTCGCCTGGGGACTGCATGCCGCGGTCGGCGTCGAGCGCGCCGGCTTTTACACCGTGGAAGGTCTGCAAGACACGCTCGGCAGCCTGGTCGACTTCACGCGCATCAACGCCCTCAAGCCACGGCTGACGGTGGGCGCCGTCAATGTGCGTACCGGCAAAATGCATTATTTCGACAGCCGCAGCATGCCGCTGACGCTCAATCATATATTGGCGTCCGGTGCGTTGCCGCCGGCCTTCCCGGCAATCCGCATCGCGGGCGACCCCTACTGGGACGGCGGCATCTATTCCAACACGCCGATCGAAACCGTCTTTGATGACTATCCACGGCGCGACTCCGTCGGCTTCACGGTGCAGATGTGGCACGCCGCCGGACCCGAGCCGGAATTGGTCTGGCAAGTTCTGAACCGGCAGAAGGACATCCAATATGCGAGCCGCGCCGACAGCCACATCGCGCGTCAGGAACATATCCATCAACTGCGGCATATAGTGCGCGAGCTCGTTCGACTAATTCCCGAGGCGCAGCGCGAGACGCCCGAAGTCAAGGAGATGGCCGGTTATGGCTGCGGCACCTTGATGCATATCGTGCGGCTCAATGCACCGCGCCTCGACTATGAAGACCATCTGCGCGATATCGATTTCACCAGCATTGGAATTCATAGCCGCTGGCAAGCGGGATACGCTGACACGCTCCGCGTCCTGGAGCGGCGGCCGTGGCAGGCACCGATCAATCCCATGATGGGCGTCGCCGTTCACGATTCGGATGCGACGATGCTGTCGAATTGTTAGAGCATGATCCGGAAAAGTGGATAGGAACAACCCGAACTGATCTGCAAGTTTTTTTCATCGCCCGGTGGTTCGTCGGAACGAGTCTCTCTGTATTTCGCGGAAATCAGCGAAGCTGCGAAGCCGGGTAAGGGCGGCGGAACGGACGACGAGGATATCCGGGTAATACAAATCGCGGTTGATGAATTATACGATCGGCTGACAACGCGTCGGATTGATGATCCAAAACTCATTATTGCGGCTAATTGGCTTGCAGGCCGCCTCGCAGAAAAGAATGCGAAGTTTTGAAACCGTTACCGGCCATTCGGCGAGCGCAGTCCGAACCAGGAGTCGCGGACCTGCTGATAGTGCACCATTGGATCGTAGATCGAAACCGGGAGGCTCAATTCCTGTGCCGAAAGCCGGCCGACGGCGGCAAGCAGGCTATAGGAGGCGACCACGCGGTCGTGCTGCGCGACGATCAGATTTTGCCGCGCATTGACCAGGGCCTGCTCGGCATTGAGGACGTCCTGTGTCGTGCGCTGGCCGGCCATGGCTTCGTTGCGCACGCCGGTCAGGGCCCGCGCTGCGGCGTCGTTTTGACGTTCGGCGGCTTCGATTTGTGCCTTCGCGGCTTGCAGCTGTCCCCACGCCTGAACAACGTCGGCGCGGGCCTGATCCCGTACCTGATCGACGTTCAGCCGCTGCTGGTCGACGCTTTCCTTGTCTGAACGAATGTTGGCGTATTCGGCGCCGCCTTGGTAAAGCGGAACCGAGAGGTTCAACGTCACCGTGTCGGTGTAGACTTTCGGCGTGGTGATGTTGGGAAAAATCTGCTGCTGGACATTGTACTGTCCGGTCAATGTCGGCCACAACGCGCCTTCGGCGATCTTGACCTGCAATTGCGCAACATCAACTCCGTACAGCGACGCAAGCACGTTCGGGTTTTGCGCCGCGGCGACGACGATCGCGGCGCTCAGCGTCGACGGCGCCAGCCGGTCGACCGCCGAGGCGGGAGCAAGGTTCGCCGGCTCGTCGCCGATGATGCGCCGGTAATTGGCGCGCGTCGTCATCAACGTCGACTCGGCGGCATGCATGGCGGCCTGTCCGGCCGCTAATTGCGCTTCCGACTGGGCGACGTCGGTGTCGGTCACCTGGCCGGCGGCGAAGCGGTTACGGGTGTCCTGCAGCGTCCGCTGCAGGACTTTGACGTTATTCTGTTGGACCTCGAGGTTCGCGCTGTCGCGGGAGACGTCCATGTAGACGGTCGCCGCGGCCAGCAGCACGGATTGCTCCATGACGCGCAACGTCTCCCGCGCGGCGGAAACCTTGCTTTCCGCTTGGCGGACGCCGTTGGCAGTGCGCTCGCCATTGAAGAATGTCTGCGAAGCAGTGGCGCCGACGGAGTAAGGCGTGGTCAGGCCGCGATCCGCGAATGCGGCGCCGCTTGGCAATATCGGCTGCGTCGGTGGGATGATGTTCTTGGTGTTGGTATATTCTCGTCCGACCGTGGCATTTGCGGTGATGGTCGGGCGGTAGCCCGACAGCGCCTCCGGTACGCTCTCGTCGGTTTGCCGGACGATGGCGCGTTGGGCGTTGAGCTGCGGATTGTTTTCGTAAGCTCTGGCTAGTGCTGCCTCGATCGTTTCGGCGACCGCTGGGCGCGTCAATCCGGCAATCAGCGCCATCGCGACCAGAACAATGGCGACTGGAATAGCCGCAGTGGTAACGCTGGTGTTCCATCCCCGCGGCCGTCTCGGCCGCTCCGTTGGAGCTATAGTTCCACTCGCCACCGCCAGCCCCAATTCGACCGGCGGTGACCTTAACGCGGGGGCATTGCCCTTACAAGATTACGCGAGTTTCGCTGCGGCCATGCGCGCGCCGCGCCAGCAGCCGCAATTCCCGCATCCCGAACATGAATGTAGCGAGCATCAAGGGGAGAAAGAAATCAAGCACGCGGAACGTGAGGAGCGTCGCGAGAAGGTTCTCGCGCTGATATTGCGGCAGGCCGATGAGTATCGCGGCTTCGACGACGCCGAGACTGCCCGGGGTGTGACTGGCGGCGCCGAGCAAGGTGGCGAGGACGAAGACGACGACGACCGTCGCGAAGCCGACGGTGGGACTGTCCGGCAGCAGCATGAAGATCGACAGCGACGCGAGGCAACGGTCGAGGCTGCCGATGCCGATCTGCAAAAAGGTGCCCCGCAGACCGGGTAAGGCGATCCGCCAATTGGCGCGACCGACGCTGCGCGGCCGCGCTGCGAGCCAGATCAGGTAGCAGGCGATGGCGGCCAGACCCGACAGGCCGATCAGGCGGTTGATCAAGGGCGGCAGGCGATCGATGACGGAAAGAGCGGCGGGCGCGTAAGCCACAGCATCGCCGAGCACGAATACATTGCCCAGCCAGAACGTCATTCCAGTGACGAAGGCAATCTTGGCGATATCGCCGGCGGTGAGATCCCAGAACGAGTAGACGCGAAATCGGACCAGGCCGCAGGTCAAGGTCGCGGCTCCCAGCGAGTGGCCGATCGTATAGCTCGTGAAGCTCGCAAAGGCGGCGACCCGCAGCGGGACCCGGTGTTTGCCGATCGTGTGCAGCGCGAACAGGTCGTAGCAGATCAGATTGGCGTATCCGGCGACCACCAACGCTCCTGAAATCAGGATGCGCGATGGCGGCTGTGCCTTGAGCGCGGCAAGGACTTTGTCGACGTCGATCCCGCGCAACAAGTGATAGAGCGTGGCAATGGCTATGCCGAAGATCACGAAGCTGATCGCAAAACTGATCTTGTTGCGGCCGACGCCGCGAACAATGGTCTGCGTAAAGGGAAACGCTGCTGCCAGGGCCAAATCAGCTCCGTCGGACGAATCGCGGCGGCAAACTCTCATTCCTTTGTAACAGCATTGTTACGGCGGGAACCCAATGCGGCAGCGGTCTGTCATGACCGTCACACGAATGAGATATGAAATCGCAATCTTCAGTCCATGCGATTCGAAAATGCGCAATGCGAAAACATGGCGGCCGCCGAATGCCGGTCGAAAACGCAGTGATGAAAGTCCTGGTCGCGACGGACGCCTGGCGTCCGCAGGTCAACGGCGTGGTGCGCACGCTGGGCTCCTTGGCCCGTGCCGCCGCCAAGCTCGGCGTTGAGATCGATTTCTTGTCGCCGGACGGCTTTTGGACCTTCCCGGTGCCGACCTATCCCGGTCTGCGGCTCGCCATGCCGCGGCGCAAACGCATTGCCGAACGTGTCGAGGCGGCGAAGCCGGACGCCATTCACATCGCGACCGAGGGCCCGATCGGTCATGCCGTGCGAGCTTACTGCATCAGGAACAATCGGCCGTTCACGACGAGCTACACGACGCGGTTTCCCGAATATATCTCGGCGCGCTCGCCGGTCCCGCAAGCGTGGATCTACAATGCGCTGCGCCGTTTTCATGCCGCCGCGGCGGTTACCATGGTGGCGACGCCTTCGCTGATGGCCGAGCTATCCGAACGCGGCTTTGGCAATCTCGGCATGTGGACCCGCGGCGTCGATGTCGACCTGTTTCGGCCAGATCGGGCCATCGATCTCGATTTCCCGCGTCCGATTTTCATGACCGTGGGGCGGGTCGCGGTCGAAAAGAATCTGCCGGCATTCCTGTCCCTCGACCTGCCGGGCAGCAAAGTCGTCATCGGTGCGGGGCCTCAGGAAGGCGAACTGAAGCGACGGTTTCCAGCAGCGAAATTCCTCGGCCAATTGGATAACGGCATTCTTGCCGCGCATCTCGCCGCAGCCGATGTGTTCGTGTTTCCGAGCCGCACCGACACATTCGGCGTCGTGCAACTGGAGGCGCTCGCCAGCGGCGTGCCGATCGCCGCATTCCCGGTGACCGGCCCGAAGGACGTCATTGGCAATCACCCCATCGGCGTCTTGAACGAGGATCTTAGGGTGGCCTGCATGCAGGCGCTCTGGATCTCCCGCGAATCGTGCCGCGACTTCGCCCTGCGCTATTCCTGGGAGAACAGCGCGCGGCAGTTCATCGGTCACGCGCGAAAAATTGCCTCAGGCGCGGCGGCCGAAACCGAGATGACGGTTCCAATGGCGGAAGCCTCGGCTCCCGCGGCCGAGCAGTCGCTGGTGCCGGGTTGCAACACAAGGGTCACGCATGAGCACTCTCTCTGATACGGATTTGGACAATCAGACGGTCACTAAGGCCTATGCGCGGTGGGCGCCGGTTTACGACCTCGTCTTCGGCGCGGTATTTGAGCGCGGCCGTCACGCCGCGATTGCCGCAGCAGAGCGCATCGGCGGACGCATTCTCGAAGTCGGCGTCGGCACTGGAATTTCGTTGCCGCATTATTCGAAGGAGTGTCGGCTTTGCGGCGTCGACATTTCCGCCCCGATGCTGCGCAAGGCGCAGGAACGCGTCGCGGAATTCGGCTTGACCAACGTCGAAGGCCTGTGGGTCATGGACGCCGAGCGGCTGTCCTTTCCCGACAACGCGTTCGACGTGGTCGTCGCCCAATACGTCATCACGACGGTGCCGAATCCGGAGGCCACGCTTGATGAGTTCGCCCGGGTGCTGAAACCCGGCGGCGAAATCGTGCTGGTGAGCCGCGTCGGCGCCGAAGCCGGGCTGCGGCGCTCGCTTGAGCATTGGTTCCAGCCGGCTGCGCGCAAGCTCGGTTGGCGCACCGAGTTCTCCTTCGAACGCTATTCGCGCTGGGCCGAACAAGCTTCCGGCATGCTGCTGATCGAGCGTCGTCCCATGCCGCCGCTTGGACATTTCTGCCTGATCCGGTTCGGCAAGGAAGGCGGAACCGCGCGTGCGCACCACGGCGAACCGATCCGCGCCGCGGGCTGATCGCGCCTTCAAAAAACCAGTCAATGACGGTCACGCCACTGTCACAGGCCATGTGCGCAACGGCAGGTCTTGATTCGCTGTCACAAGGGATTCATCAAATCGCCATACCCAGACCGGACGGCTTCAGGACGGGAAACACGGCAAATGGAAAACTTCTTGGATGCATTACGGACACAGCGTTGGGACGATCACCGCTATTATCATCATAGCCGGATCAATCAGTCGCTCCATTTCGTCAGCGCGCTGAGCTTCCTGTTCTCCTATGTCATGATATTCAGGGACCCGGCGATTTCGGCGCTGGCCGGCTGGCTGGTGGCCATGACGACGCGGCAGACCGGTCATTTTTTCTTCGAGCCGAAGGATTATGACGCCGTCAACGCGGCCAGCCACGAATACAAGGAAGAGATCAAAGTCGGCTACAATCTCCGCCGCAAGGTCGTGCTGTTGACGATTTGGGCGCTGTCGCCGCTGGTGCTGTTCGTCAGCCCGCGTTTTTTCGGTCTGTTCACGCCGGCAACCGATAAGACCGAGTTCGTGCGTCAGGTCGCGATCATCTGGCTCGGCCTCGGTGTCGGCGGCGTGCTGTTTCGCACCATCCAGTTGTTCGTCATCAAGGACGTGCAGACGGGTCTGGTGTGGGCCACCAAGATTTCTGACCGATCCGTTTCACGACATCAAAATCTATCACAAGGCTCCGCTTGCGCTGTTGCGCGGCGAACTGATCGATCCCGAGATCGGCCTGCATCACTGGGACGAGGACGAAGCCGAAGAGCTGCCGCGGACCAGCTGATCGCAGGGCACGGCTGCGCTGGCCGGCTAGAGCATGATGATTTTGGGCCGACTCACCGATACCGTCATTGCGAGGAGCGAAGCGACGAAGCAATCCAGGCTGCATCGCCGCCTGGATTGCTTCGCTTCGCTCGCAATGACGAGTTTGTGGCCTAAACCAATAATCAACATGCTTTAATGCTGCTGACGTTGCCAGCGCGCGGAAAACAGCCGCTGCAGGATCATCTCCTTCAAGACGGTCCGCTTGATCGTCTTGTTGGTGAGATCGGGATTGCTCCACCACCAGCCGTCATCTTGCATCGCCTTTGCCGCAGCGACGAAGCGCTCCATCACGGCCGCGAAATCGGCTTCGGTGTAGTTAAAGCTAAAAGCCAGCCGACCGGTTCCGGTCCAGGTCAGCGCCAGTCCTTCGACACGCAGATAATATTGGAGCATCCAGTTGTAGCGCGACGGCCGGGTATAGCAGACGGTCCAGATCGACGACATGTTAGCGACCTGCACCGGCAGGGTTTCCGCCGCCAAGCGCGCATTGAGCCGCTGCGCGCGCTCGTTCCATATGTCATCGAGACCGGCGTAAAGGGCGTCGGCCTGCGGCGTCTGCAAAAAGCGCAGGAATTCGTTCATCGCCGCCATGACGTAGGGATGCGAGTTGAACGTGCCGCGGGCGAAGCAGATGTCGCCGGGGCGATCGTCACGGAAGCGCTTCATCAGGGCACTTTTGCCGCAGACGACGCCGATCGGCAGCCCGCCGCCCAGCGTCTTGCCGTAAGTCACCAAATCGGCGCAGACGCCGAAATAGTCCTGCGCGCCGCCCTTGGCGAGCCGGAAGCCGACGAAGACCTCGTCGAAGATCAGAACGATGCCGCGTTCGGTGCAGACCGCGCGCAGGCGCTTGAGCCATTCGGCATAAGCCTCGCGGTCGAAACGCGCGCCGCGGCCGCTGTCGACGAGCTGCGAATCCGTCGCATCCGACGCATTGACGTGCAGCGCCTGCAGCGGGTTGACCAATACGCAGGCGATATTGCGCCGCGTCCGCAATACGCGCAGCGTGTCCTCGGACATATCGGTGAGCGTGTAGGTCTCGTGCGCCGGCACTGGATTGCCGATGCCGGGTTGCACGTCGCCCCACCAGCCGTGATAAGCGCCGCAGAAGCGGACCAGATGCGAACGCCCGGTGTGGTAGCGGGCGAGCCGCACCGCCTGCATGACGGCCTCGGTGCCCGACATGTGGAACGACACCGCGTCGAATCCGGAAATCACCTTCAGGAACTTGGTGTTCTCGATGATCACCGGATGATAGGGGCCGAGCACCGGCCCAAGCTCGCGCACGCGTGCAACGCCGCGGTCGATTGCTTCCTTGTAGAAGTCGTAGCCGAGGACGTTGATGCCGTAGGACCCGCTCAGATCGTAGAATTGGTTGCCGTCGAGATCGGTCATGGTCACGCCGCTGGTCGCTTGGACGAAGGCGGTCGACGGCAAGTCTGTGCTGACCTTGCGGCTGAATTGGAACGGCACCCGGTAAGCATCGGTGAATTTCAGGTCGGAAATGGCCTCGGCTGCTTCTGCCGTGCGCCGGATCGTTTCGGCGAAGCGCGACTTGGTGAGCGCGGACAGCCGGGCGAAACCATCGCGCCGACGCGCAGCGACCTCCGCCGGGGCACCGTCGGCGCGGAAAAAACGATCCTCGCCATAGTCGTAAAATGGCACGAATGCCGCAAGCCGTCGCGCGATCCGCGAATGGCCGGCAAGCGATTTGTGCTTGGCGTGAGACAGCTCAAGCCGCTTCTTCAAGGTCGCGACCGATGTCGCTACCGCCGCGGCGCCCAGCCCATAAAAGGCGAGACTCGTGGAGCCCCATATCATCGAATCGCGGTGTATCGCGGAGATTTAACAGTCCCATGACGGTGCGGACACAAATCCTTCGAATCTTCGAGCAGGAAGACATCAACTTCCTGCTGACCAACCGCATTCCGCGGCGGCTTGCGACGCAGTTCATCGGCTGGTTCAGCAAAATCGAGCAACCGTTCATCCGCGATCTCTCGATCGCGATCTGGCGGTTGTTTTCCGGCCTCGATCTCACCGAGGCTAAAAAGCGCGAATTTCGCAGTCTCCACGATTGCTTCATTCGCGAGCTCAAGGACGGCGCCCGTCCAGTCGACGGCGCGGCCGATATTCTGGTCAGCCCATGCGACGCCATCGTCGGTGCCTGCGGCGCCGTCGCAGGGACGCAGCTTTATCAGGCCAAGGGCTTTCCTTACACGCTGCAGGATTTGTCATGCGATCCCGATCTCGTCGCCGCGCATTGCAACGGCCGCTACGTGACGTTGCGCTTGACCTCGAGCATGTATCATCGCTTCCACGCGCCGCACGATGCCCGCATTGAGCGGGTGACCTACGTCTCCGGCGATACCTGGAACGTGAATCCGATCGCGCTCAAGCGGATCGAGCGGTTGTTCTGTAAGAACGAGCGCGCCGTGCTGCGGCTAAGGCTCGCCGCGGATGGCCAGACCGTGACGTTGGTTGCGGTCGCGGCGATTCTTGTCGCCAGTATTCGCCTGCACTGCCTCGAAGATTTGTTGAACGGCGACTATCGCGGACGCAACGTCATCGCCTGCGACAGCGAGGTTCGCAAAGGCGACGAGCTCGGCTGGTTCCAGCATGGCTCGACCATCATCGTTTTCGCGCCGGACGGTTTCTCGCTGTGCGACAATGTACGTGAGGGCGCCGCAATCCGCATGGGGCAGCCGCTAATGCGGCTGCCGTGAGATCGCGGGTCGTCCCGTCAGCCGGCCTTCTTCAGTTCCGCCGCTTTGGCGTCATCGAGCTCTCTGGCGCGCACGCAGGCGGGCCGGCTGCTGAGCCGTTGCCAATAGCGCTCGAAGACGGGCCGCTTCTCGATCGTGCCGAACATCATGCCGAAGCCGAGTTGCGAACCGACCACGAGATCGGCCGCCGTGAAATTGCCGCCGACCAGATATTCGGAGTGCGACAGCGCCGCCTCGAGCACGCTCATGACTTGCGAGACGTTGCCGTAGCCGATCATCCGTTCGCGGTCGGGCGGTACCACGAAGCCCAGCGCCTTGTTGCTGACCGCGTATTCGACCGGTCCGGCCGTGAAAAACAGCCAGCGGTAATAAGGCGCCCGCAATTTGTTGCCGGGCGGCGGCGCCAGGCCGGCCTGCGGAAACGCGTCGGCAAGATAGGCGCAGATCGCCGCCGTCTCGGTCACTACCGCGTCGCCATGCCGTAACGCCGGGACCTTGCCCATCGGATTGATTGCAAGATAGGCCGGCGCTTTCATGGTCGAGGCATAGTCGAGCACCTCGATCTTATAGGGCTGGCCGACTTCTTCGAGCATCCAGCGGGCGACGCGTCCACGTGACTGCGGATTGGTGTAGAGAACGAGCTCGTCGGCCATTGGCAGTTCCTCTTTTTTGAGCGACAGCGCAAATTGAGGCGCGACTATGCGTCGTGGCGATCCGGCGGGCAATCGTGCGCACGATCAATCAGCCGTGACAATGCGATACATCTCGGCGCTGTCTTGCGCCTCGCGTAACGCCGCTCCGAGCTTCGGGTTACGCAGCTTGCGGGCAATGGCAGCCAGGGCGCCGAGCTGGTCGCCCGCCGCAGCCGTTTCCGGCAGCAGCAGCAGAAAAACGATGTCCACCGGCTGACCGTCAACGGCGTCGAAGTCGAGTGGTTTGCGCAGGCGGAACAGCATTCCGAACGGCTTGGCGATTTGCTGGAGCCGCGCGTGGGGGATCGCCACGCCGCCGCCCATGCCGGTCGAGCCGAGTTCCTCGCGCTTGATGAGTTCGGCGAGGAGAGGCCCGGGCGGGACATCGATGATCGGTCCCGCCTTACGTGCGAGATCCGACAATAGCCTTTCCTTATCTGCGGCAACGGCGTCGACAACGACGTTATCCGCTGCGAGAAAATCGGGAATCTTCATGGCGTTTGTCGGCGCGATCGATGCGAAGGAGAAACAATGCCGGAACCCCGGGCCGGGAGGGATTAATCGGGAGCCCGCAGCCGATAGCCTATACCGGTCTCGGTGAGAATATATTGCGGCCGTTCCGGATCGGCTTCGATTTTTTGCCGCAGCTGGCGCACGTAGACCCGCAGATATTGGGCATCGGTCAGGTTATCCCACAACTCGCCGAGCAGGAATTTATGCGTCAAAACCTTGCCGGCATGCTGCACCAGCACGCGCAAGAGCTCGTATTCCTTGGGCGAAAGCTTGACCTCCCTGTCGCCGACTTTGACGATTCGACGGACCAAGTCGAGTGAGAGATCGCCGACGCGGAAGATCGGTCGTTCGCCCTGCGTCTGCAATTGGTGACGCAGCGCGGCGCGCATTCGCGCCAGCAGCTCGTCCATGCCGAAAGGCTTGGTCACGTAATCGTCGGCGCCGTAATCGAGCGCTTGGACCTTGCCGGCCTCGTCGCCGCGGCTGGAGAGAACGACGATCGGCACGTTTTCGTTGCGGGCGCGGATCGCGCGCAACAAATCGTGGCCCTGCACATCCGGCAGGCCCAGATCGAGGATAACCAAATCCGGCGATTGACTCAAAAGTTCCAGCGCGGTCTTGCCATTGGGGGCTTCGAGCGTCTGATAGCCCTGAGCGGTGAGCCCCATGCGCAACAGCTTGCGGATCGGCGGTTCGTCATCGACCACCAGGACACGGAGCGGGGCTGCGGTCATGCGGCAACGTCCAACCGTTGGTCCTGCCGCGGGATCGGCAGGCTGATCGTAAACATCGCACCAGAGCGGTCGGAGCGATTGGCGGCAACGATCGACCCGTGCATCGCCTCGACGAAGCCCCGCGAGATCGCGAGCCCAAGCCCGGTCCCGGCGCGGACCTGGTCGGTTTTCTGCGCGCGGTAGAACTTGTCGAAGATCCGCTCGAGGTCGGCCGATGGAATGCCGCTGCCTTCATCGAGCACCCGCAGGCACTCGGTGTCACCATTGCGCCATGCCTGGATGCGGATCGTGGTCGCCGGCGGCGCGTATTTGGCGGCATTGTCGAGGATATTGAACAGCACCTGCTCGAACAGCACGGCATCGAGTTCCAGCATCGGCAAATTCGGCGCCAAATCCAGCTCGATTTCGTGACGTGCCAGGATGCGGCTCGCGCGGCGCAGCGCGCTGCCGACAATTTCGCCGAGATCGTGCAGCGAAACATTTGGCGTAATGGCGCCGGATTCAAGCTTGGTCATGTCCAGGAGATTGGCGATGAAGCGGTTCAGCCGCTCCGATTCGTCGATGACCGTTGCGAGCAACTCGGCTTTCTCGCTGGTCGAAAGCTTTTCGGCGAGATCGCGCAACGTGCCCGCCGATCCGAGCACCGCGGCGAGCGGCGTCTTCAAGTCGTGGGAAATCGAGGTCAGAAGCGCCGAGCGCAGCCGTTCGGTCTCGGCATTGCGCTCGACGCGATCCATTTCTTCGACCAGCCGCACGCGCTCGATGGCGAGCGCACCCTGATCGGCGAGCGCGTCGAGCAGGCGGCGCTGATCGGGCGTCAGCAATGGGCCTGGCTTGTCGCTGTCTATGCCCATCACGCCGACGGCGCCCCGGCCCGTATGCATCGGCAAAAACAGGCGCTTGGCGCCGGGCAGGGTATCGGAGCCGCGGCCGGCGACGCGATTGTTCTCCCACGCCCATTTTGCAGCGGCGATATCCGCATCGTCGAGGATGTCTTCGGGCGGATAGCCGGCTCTCACCGCGATTGTGCCGCGCTCGGGCAACAGCAGGACGACGCGAACCTTCAACATCAGCGCGGTTTGGTACGCTGTCGCCCAAAGCACGTCGTCGAGGGTGCCGGCGCCGGCGAGCTTGCGGCTGAAAGCATACAGCAATTCCGTGGTGCGTGCGCGCTCCATGGTCGCGACCGCATGCGTGCGCACCCGCGCGGCGACGCTGGAGACGATGATCGCGACCAGCGTGAAAAATCCGAATGCGGTCACGTTGTGCGGATCGGCGATGGTGAAGGTGTAGATCGGCGGGAGGAAAAAGAAGTTGTAGCCCAGCGCCGAAACCACGCTGGCGAACAGCGATGGCCACAGGCCGAAACGAACGGCGACCGCCACGACGGCGGTGAGAAAGACGAGATCGCTGTTGGTCGGGCCGATCGCGGCGCCGATCAATTCGGCCAACGCAAGCGCTACGGCGACGGCTGCTAATGCGGCACCGTAGGGGCGGGGGTCAAAGACATCTTTGTGTTCGGCGGGACGCGTCGACTTCTTCGGAATGGGCTGGCCGGCGATCGTGTCGCCGGCGATCACGTGCACGCTGATATTGCCGGAACGGCGCACCAGATCGTGCACCACCGAACCGTGCAGGATTTCGAACCAACGGGTGCGCGCCGATTTGCCGATGATGATTTGGGTGACGTTGTTCGCCAGCGAATAGCCGATCACATCCTCGGCGAGGCGGTGGTCGCTGCCGGGCAGCGTAATGGCCTCGCCGCCAAGCGCTTCCGCTTGCCGTAATGTATCGGCGATGCGGTCGCGCTCCTCCTCGGTGAGCTGCAACGCGCGCCGGCCTTCGACGTAAAGCGCGACCCACGGCCCGTGCAAACGGTCGGCGAGCCTTTTGGCGTAGCGCACCAGCCCTGCGGCCCGCGGGTCCTCGCTGATGCAGACCAGGATGCGTTCGCCGGCCGCCCACGGGCCTTGTATCGCGTGCGCCTGCATTTCCGAGAGCAGTTGCTCGTCGACGCGCTCGGCGGTGCGGCGCAGCGCTAGTTCGCGCAGCGCAGTCAGGTTGGCGGGCGAGAAGAAATGTTCGAGCGCGCGTTCGGCCTGCTTGGGAACGTAGACTTTGCCTTCCTTGAGCCGCTGGATCAGGTCATCCGGTGTCAGATCGACCAGCTCGACAGCGTCGGCGCGGTCGAACACGGCGTCCGGCACGGTCTCGCGCACGCGCACATGCGTGATCTGCGCGACGACGTCGTTGAGGCTTTCGATGTGTTGAATATTGACGGTGGTGTAGATGTCGATGCCGCAACTCATCAGCTCTTCGACATCGAGGTAGCGCTTGGGATGACGGCTGCCTTCGACATTGGTGTGCGCAAGTTCGTCGACGAGAACGATCTGCGGCCGCCGCGCCACGATGGCGTCGAGATCCATCTCGGTGAGCGACTGACCCTTATAGTCAATATGCTTGCGCGGAACGACCTCAAGCCCTTCCAACAGTGCTTCGGTCTCGCGGCGCCCGTGGGTTTCGACAATGCCGACGACGACGTCGTAGCCGTCTTTCTTGCGGGCGTGGGCTTGCAGCAGCATTTCGTAGGTCTTGCCGACGCCAGGTGCGGCGCCGACGAAGATTCGCAGCTTGCCGACGCGCCCCTCTTCGCGGCGCGCCGCTTCAAGAAGCGCTTCCGGGGAAGGCCGATGTTCGGATTCGCGCCGTTGCTCCGCCATCGTCGATGGATCTCAAGCTATGGGCGCGCTTCCCATTATCCGGCAGTCAACCGATCGAGCGCAAGATTGAGCTGCAGGACGTTCACGCGCGGCTCGCCGAGAAGACCGAGCCATCGGCCTTCAGTGTTATCGTCGACGAGCTTGCGGACGCGATCTTCCGGCAGATTGCGGGCCTTGGCAATACGGGGCACCTGGAAAAGGGCGGCTTCGGGCGAGATGTCCGGATCGAGGCCGCTGGCCGAAGTCGTCACGAGATCGGTAGGAACTCGGGCCGAGGGATTTTCCGCCTTGAGCTTGTCCACGTCACCTTTCATGCGATCGATGAGCGCCTTGCTCGTCGGCCCCAAATTGGAGCCGCCGGAATTTTCCGCGTTATACGGCGCGGCGACGGTCTTGGTCGGATCCTTGGGATCCGGCGCAGTGGTCGCCGATGGCCGGCCGTGGAAATATTTGTCACTGTCGAATTCCTGCCCGATCAGGGCCGAGCCCACCACTTTTCCGTTCTGCTCGATGAGGCTGCCCGCCGCCTGAGTAGGGAAGACCACGCTGGCGATACCGGTCATGATCAGCGGATACACCACTCCCGTAATCACCGTGAGGGCGAGGATGAGAACGATCGCCGGACGAATTTGCTTGAGCATAGTGTTGTCTCCTCAGGCGAGGTGCAGCGCTGTGATAACGATGTCGATCGCCTTGATGCCGACGAATGGAATGATTACACCGCCAATTCCATAGATGAACAGATTGCGCAGCAGCAGCGGCGCTGCACCGATCGGCCGATAGCGCACGCCCTTCAACGACAGTGGAATGAGCGCAATGATGATGAGCGCGTTGAAGATAATCGCGGACAGAATGGCGCTCTGCGGCGTCGAAAGCTTCATGATGTTCAGCACCTGCAATTGCGGATAGAAGGCGACGAACATGGCCGGGATGATGGCGAAATACTTCGCCACATCGTTGGCGATCGAGAAGGTGGTGAGCGCGCCGCGGGTCATCAGGAGCTGCTTGCCGATCTCGACGATTTCGATGAGCTTGGTCGGGTTGGAATCGAGGTCGACCATGTTGCCGGCTTCGCGCGCGGCTTGTGTGCCGGTATTCATCGCCACGCCGACGTCGGCCTGAGCGAGTGCCGGCGCATCATTGGTGCCGTCGCCGCACATGGCGACGAGCTTGCCTTTGGCCTGCTCGTCGCGAATGAGCCGCAGCTTGTCCTCCGGCGTCGCCTGCGCCAAAAAGTCGTCGACGCCCGCCTCCGCCGCGATCGCTGCGGCCGTCATCGGGTTGTCGCCGGTGATCATGACGGTGCGGATGCCCATGCGACGCAATTCGGCAAAGCGCTCACGAATGCCGCCTTTGACGATGTCTTTGAGCTGAATAATGCCGAGCAAGCGGCCGTCCTTGGCGACCGCAAGCGGCGTGCCGCCGGCTTTCGCGATGGTGTCGGCAATGGCGGTGATTTCGCGTACGGTTTCGGCGCTCACATTGGGCCGTAGCGCCTGCACGGCGCTGCCCGCAACGGCTGCAGTCGCCGGCCCGTTGAGGAAATTCAAGATGGCGTCCACTGCGCCCTTGCGGACCCAGGACGAACCGATCTCGACACCGCTCATCCGCGTCTGCGCGGAGAAGGGAATGAAGCTTGCCTGCAATTCGTGCAGTTCGCGGCCGCGGATGCCGTATTTCTCCTTGGCCAGCACAACGATGGAGCGGCCTTCGGGGGTCTCGTCGGCAAGCGATGCAAGCTGTGCAGCGTCTGCCAGTTCCTGCTCGGTCACGCCGCGCAGCGGTTTGAACTCGGTGGCCTGGCGATTGCCGAGGGTGATGGTGCCGGTCTTGTCGAGGAGCAGTGTGTCGACGTCGCCTGCCGCTTCGACCGCACGGCCGGACATCGCCAGTACGTTGAAGCGCACCAGACGATCCATGCCGGCGATGCCGATGGCGGACAGCAGCGCACCGATGGTAGTCGGGATGAGCGTTACGAACAGCGCCACCAGGATCACGACGGAGATCGCGCCGCCGGCATAGGCGACATAACTCGGGATCGTCGCGGTCGCGAACACGAAGATAATGGTCAGGCCGACGAGCAGAATATTCAGCGCGATCTCATTCGGCGTTTTCTGCCGCTCGGCGCCCTCGACCAGGCGGATCATGCGATCGAGAAAGGTCGAGCCGGGCGCCGCAGTAATGCGCACCCGTATCCAATCGGACAGCACTTGCGTGCCGCCGGTGACCGCAGAGCGGTCGCCGCCGGACTCGCGAATGACCGGCGCGGATTCGCCGGTGATCGCCGCCTCGTTGACCGATGCCATACCTTCGATCACCTCGCCGTCCGACGGAATCACGTCTCCGGCCTCGACCAGGACGACGTCGTCCACCTTGAGGCTGGTGCTCGGCGCCAGCCTGAAGTTCTGCGCGTCGCCTGCTGCGGTCAGAAGCTTGGCCTGCGTTTCGGTGCGCTGACGGCGGAGCGTGTCGGCCTGCGCCTTGCCGCGGCCCTCGGCCACGGCTTCGGCGAAATTGGCGAACAGCACGGTGAACCACAGCCACAGGATGATCTGGAATTCGAACGCGATATGGCCGCCGCCGACCACGAGATCGCGCACGAGGATCACGGTCGTCAGCGCGGTCACCACCTCGAGCACGAACATGACGGGGTTCTTCATGAGCGTGCGCGGATCAAGCTTGACGAAGGCGGAGCCGATGGCCGGCACGACGATCTTCGGATCGAACAGCGCCGATACCGGCATGCGCTTGCGCAGGGTTGAGGTTTCCATGGTAGCGACTCCGAAAATCCGATCAGAACAGGGTGTGCGCGCGCATCGCGAATTCTTCGACGATGGGCCCGAGCGAGAAGGCGGGGAAGTAGATCAGGCCGCCCGTGATCAAGATCACGCCGACGAGCAGGCCGACGAACAGGCCGCCATTGGTGGGAAAGGTTCCGGCTGAAGGCGGTACGGTCTTCTTTGCGACTAGCGAGCCGGCAATCGCCATGACCGGGATCGCGACCATGTATCGTCCGATCAACATCGCAATACTGCCGGTCACGTTGTACCACATGGTGTTTCCAGTCAGTCCGGCGAAGGCCGAGCCGTTGTTGCCGGTTTGCGAAATGTAGGCATAGAGCATCTCGGAAAAGCCGTGCGGGCCGGCATTATTGGTCGAGGCGACCGCCGAGGGAATAACGGCCGCAGCGGCCGTAAAGCCAAGCATCGACAGCGGCAGGATCAGCATGGCAAGCAAGGCCATCTTGACTTCTTTCGCCTCGAGCTTTTTGCCGAGATATTCCGGTGTGCGCCCAACCATGAGGCCGGCGATGAACACGGCAACGATGACGTAGAGCAGGACGCCATACAGCCCGGAGCCGACGCCCCCATAAATGATCTCGCCAAGCGCAATCATTCCCATGGGGATCATTCCGCCGATCGGCGTGAAGCTGTCGTGCATCGCGTTCACCGAACCATTCGATGCAGCGGTCGTTGCCACCGCCCACAGGCTGGAATTCGTGATGCCGAATCGGACCTCTTTACCCTCCATATTTGTCGGATCGATGCCGAGCGTGGCGAAGTTCGGATTGCCGTGCGCCTCAGCCCAGTAGCAAACCACAAGTGCGCCGAAAAAAATGATCGACATGGCGCCGTAGAGCGCCCAGCCCTGGCGCGCGTCGCGCACCATGCGTCCGAACGTGTGGGTTAAGGCCGCCGAGATCAGCAGGATGTAAATCATCTCGACGAAATTGCTCAGCGGCGTCGGGTTTTCGTACGGAACCGACGAATTTGCGTTCCAAAAGCCGCCGCCGTTGGTACCGAGCTGTTTGATCGCAATCTGGGAAGCTGCTGGCCCCTGGCTCAGCGTCTGCTTTGCGCCTTCGAGAGTCGTTGCGTCGATATAATTCGAAAAGTTTTGCGGCACGCCCTGCCAAATCAGAATCAGGGCGCCGACAATCGAAAGCGGCAGCAGAACGTACAGTGTCGTCCGTGTCAGGTCGACCCAGAAATTGCCGACCGTCTGCGCCGACGCGCGTGCAAACGCACGGGTCAGCGCGATCGCCAGGGCAATCCCAGTAGCTGCGGAAACGAAATTCTGCACCGTGAGCCCGACCATCTGCGTGAGATAGCTCAGCGTGCTTTCGCCGCCGTAGTTCTGCCAATTGGTGTTGGTGGCAAAGCTAACGGCCGTATTCAATGACAGATCCGGCGAAACGGCCGATTGATCCGCGGGGTTAAGCGGCAGGTATGCTTGCAGCCGCTGCAGCCCATAGACGATCAGAAATCCAGCCAAGTTGAAGATCAACATGGCGACCGTGTAGGTAATCCAATGCTGTTCACGGCTCTCGTCAACTCCGCCGATGCGGTACATCACGGTTTCGACCGGCCGCAGCACCGGAGTGAGAAACGTGCGCTGGCCCTCGAATACGCTTGCCATGAAGCGGCCGAGCGGCACGACGAGCGCGGTGAGGACCACGAAATAGAACGCAATTTGAAGCCACCCATTGACGGTCATGGTCGTCGTCCCCTTCAGAACAGTTCTGGCTTAAGCAGTGCGTAAGTCAGGTAGACGAGCAGCCCCAAGGTTACGAGGCCGGCGAGCGAGTAGTCGAAGATCATGGCGGCTCCCCCTCAAAGGTGATCGCAGGCGTAGACGTAGCTGATCAACAACGCGAAAGAGACAACGCCAATCGCCAGCATGACAACGTCCATCATCGGAACTCTCCGAATAAAGATTCCTCGTAGCATCAGATGCCGAACGGCGGCGCGTTTTCTTGATTTGCATCAAGTCCGCGCAAATAAGCTCCGCCCGTCACGCGCGATTAGGTGTCACCGATGGCATATGAATTCGAGACGGGAGAAGACGGCAAGTTATAGGAATCCCATAGAATCACCGCGGCGAGGAGACCGCCGCCCGGGGCAGGCGAATGCCTGATTGCATTTGTCATATTGTCGTTGCCGGCCGCGCCGGCCGCGAGGAATCGGAGGCCCTGCACCGGGACTATCGATTTGGCGCATCCCGGAATATGTTCCCCGGCTTGGCGGGCACAGTGATCGCCATGGCGGGTCGGCCGGAGGGGGAATGAATAACGACGACCAAAACGTGACGACGATGCTCAATCACGCGCTCGACCGCGCGACGCAAAATCTCACGTTTTCCAAGCTGCTCATTCAAGTCGGCCTCGATCCCGCGAACGTGACCTGGCACGCGATATTCGTGCGGCTGATCGATGTCGGGGTGGCTCATCTCAATTTCGCCAATGCCTGTGCGCTGATCGGCGCGGGCTTCTATGCGGCGACGTTGCTGATGCGGACGATGGTGCCGCTGCGTGTATTCGGCATCGTCAGCGCCTTGTTCTTTGTGGCCTATGGCGCACTCGCCGGAGCGATGTCGACTTTTTTCATGTACTTGCTCCTGCTGCCGATCAACAGTTGGCGCCTGTTTCAGATGCGTGGCCTGGTCAAGAAGGCGCGTGTCGCTGCGCAGGGCGACCTGTCGATGGATTGGCTCAA
This sequence comes from uncultured Alphaproteobacteria bacterium, assembly GCA_963791925.1. Taxonomy (GTDB): domain Bacteria; phylum Pseudomonadota; class Alphaproteobacteria; order Rhizobiales; family Xanthobacteraceae; genus BOG-931. The sequence goes on from CAWBUA010000003.1 coordinate 97,130, forward strand.
GCCGTTCATGAACCGCCGCATCTACCGCCGCGGCGATGTGCTGTTTCGAAAGGGGCAGGTGGCCAATGAGATGTTCCTGACGGTGACGGGAAAATTCCTGGTACGCGAAATCGGCATCGAGCTGCCGCCCGGGCGGCTGATGGGCGAGCTCGGCTTCGTCACACCCAACAACAAGAGGACGCAGACGGTCGAATGTATCGAGACCGGCGAGGTGCTGAGCATCACCTATGATCGGCTGCTCGAAATCTATTTCGATAACCCGGAATTCGGCTATTTCTTCCTTCGGCTAGCGAGCGATCGCCTGCTGCAGAACATCGCGCGGCTTGAGCGGATTATCGCAGCCGGAGCGGGCAACGCGGACACCACCGCAGTCCTGCCTGCAGCGCTGGTGCGCGCGCCGGATGTTGAGCCGGGCGGCGATGCGACTGGAACGACACCGGCGATCGAGGCAAATGACGTTGCGGAGCCCGTAAGCGTTCCGCCCAGCGCGGCCGCCAAAGTGACTTTGCCGGACGTGATCGCGCCCGCGGCGGATGGTCGGCGGGCCGTCGCCGGCAAGCTGGTCGAACGCTTCGCTTTATGGTCCGGCGTCGCCGGAATTATTCCGCTGCCGTTTGTCGACCTGGCGGCAGTCGGCAGCGTGCAGGTTTTGATGCTGCGACGGGTTTCACAAATTTATGGCGTCCCGTTTTCGGCAAATCGCGGCAAGGCGCTGATCGCGAGCCTCGCCGGCTCGGTGATCCCGGCGAGCAGCGGGATGGGGGCCGCCAGCATCACCAAAAGCGTGCCGGTCGTTGGCACGGCGGTGAGCGCGGTCGTGATGCCGGCATTGTCGGCCGGCGCGACTTACGCGATCGGCATGGCGTTCATCCAGCATTTTGCTTCGGGTGGAACGCTGCTTGATTTCAATCCGCAAAAATATCGTGAGCTCTTTAAAGCTCAGAGGGAGCTTTGGAGCACCCGATCAGGTGCGGGACGCGGTCGCGCTGCCGGCGCCTGTGCTGCAAAGTCCAAGCAGTCGGCGCGATCTGGTTCGGGGCGCTCCAGACCGTTTCTGAACTGGCGCAGCTATATGCGCTTTCCGAAGTAGCTGAGTGCCGGCACCGGCCAATCCTTACAAAAGCACGGCCGATTTCTTATGCCGGCTTTATATCGTTCCGTTTCCCGCCGTCTGGCTTCTTTATGTTCTTCGATTCCATCTTACGAGGCAGCACCGAAAGGCGCTGGCGTCGTGAGGTCGCAGTGTCGATTGAGCCACACCGGGCGGTTCTGCTTGATCGATTGGACGAAGCGGTTCGCTTCGCGTCGCTGCCAACGCGTGGCCTCGTTTCAAAGGTCGTCGCCGGGGCGTGCACCCGCATTCCCGTGCTGAAAAAGGCTGGAAGGGCCGCCGGAATAGACCGCCTGCTGGAATCGGGCGCCTGGGCCGACGCCGCGTTGGCTTTGATCGAGTTGGAACTGCCGGACTGGACCCTGCGGCGGCTGATCCGCGAAGACGAGCGGTGGCATTGCTCGCTGTCCCAGCATCCCAATTTGCCCATCGATCTCGATGATACCGCGGACGCTACCCACGAAGTTATGCCGCTTGCCATTTTGCTGGCGTTTCTCCAGGCGCGTCGCCGTATCACGCCTACGGCGCAATCCGTACCGGCCGTGCCGCTTGCGAACTCGGCTTCGGCGGAATTGCTCTGGTGCGAAAATTTCGCATGAGATCGGCGCTTGCCATTTCACTTACGCTTCTATGCCGTCTTTATGCGAAAGCGCCGCGCTCAGTCTCGAATTTATATGGCCGGAAGCGCAGATTCGGCTCAGCCCAAACAATAAGAAGGAGAGGGCCCGATGAGCGTCCTTTCTGACGACTGCGAGCCAAAACCGGCTGGCCATCCGGCCAAACAGCGACGGTTCTGGCGCGGACTGGCCGAGCGGCTCGACGCCCTGGCTGCCTATCCGACCAAGCATGCGGTTTCCGAACAGGAGTTGCGCAAGGTCGACGACGATATCAAGCGTTGCCGGCAGCTGATGTTCAAGAAATCGCAGCGGCAACATGAAGCGACGTTGGGGCGTCTTCGGATGCCGACAACGGTTCGGGCCGTCGAGGCCGGATAGTAGCAAGGCGATGAGCGGCCTTTTCAAGGACGTTGGCTTTCCCAGCTCGGCCGCCCCCGAAGCGGTCAAGTCCGCCGCTGCAAATTCGTCGCTGAATTCCCAGTCGCGCGGCCAGAGCTATGGCGGACGGAATACGGTGGTCAATTTTCCCAAGCGGCCGGATCTCAGCGTGCTTAGCGAAACGATTCCGCTGTTCTACATCGCCCGGAACGGCCATGGTTTCTGGGTGGCGCGCGAGGCGGCGGGCCGTTGCGGCGGCGCGTTTCTGTCGCGCCGTTCGGCGGTGCGTTATGCGCGTCATCAAAGCGCGCCAGGGGGTTGCGCGCTGATGTTCCTCAATGAGACGCTCGAACTCGACATCGAGAACGAGGGCAGCCGTCTCGTCGAGCCTGTCGCTGCATTCGTCGACGTGGTTGCGCGGCGGGCGCCGAAGCTCGCAATCTTTGTCAGTCTGGCAATTGCCGAATGGCGCAAGCTCGTTTTGCAAATCGCTCGCGCGTTGGCCGGCGAGCGGCGAAATCGTAAGATTATCGAACGCGACCTGTTCCGCGGCGAATACATGCTGGCTTCGAAGAACGACGACGACCTTCCGATTCCGTAATTTGATTGCGGTAAGCGCCGCCGCCCTCTCGACCTGGCATATTTCCGTCCTCTCGCGACATTGGAACTTCCGTCCGGGCCGGCCGTTCAGAAAATACCTGCAACACATTATCGGTCGGAACCCCGTCCCCGGGGTTCCGGCGGGGTTCCCCGCTATGTCACAGACGGTTGGCGATTTCCTGGTCGAGCGGCTCCATGCCTGGGGCGTGAAAAGAATCTTCGGTTATCCGGGCGACGGCATCAATGGCGTTTTCGGCGCGCTGCAGCGCGCCAATGGCAAAATCGAGTTCATCCAGGCGCGGCATGAGGAAATGGCGGCGTTCATGGCCTCGGCCTATGCGAAATTCACCGGCGAGCTCGGCGTCTGCATCGCAACGTCGGGACCCGGCGCCTCCCATCTGCTCACCGGGCTCTATGACGCGCGGCTCGACCACATGCCGGTGCTCGCCATTGCCGGCCAGCAGGCGCGCACCGCGATCGGCGGCCATTACCAGCAGGAAGTCGATCTGCCGAGCATGTTCAAGGACGTGGCCGGGGCATTCGTCGAGCAGGCGTCGGCGCCGGCGCAGGTGCGCCATCTGGTCGACCGCGCGGTACGCATTGCACTCGGCGAGCGCCGCGTGACGGCGATCGTGCTGCCCAACGATCTTCAGGAAATGCCGTATGAGGACCCGCCGCGCAAGCACGGCACGATTCACTCCGGCGTGGGGTTCACCAAGCCGAAGACGGTGCCCTATGAGGCGGATCTGCGCCGCGCGGCCGACGTGCTCAACAGCGGCAAGAAAGTCGCCATGCTGGTCGGCGCCGGCGCGCTGCGCGCCACGGACGAGGTCATCGCGGTGGCCGATCGGCTGGAAGCCGGCGCCGCCAAGGCGCTGCTCGGCAAGGCCGCGCTGCCCGACGATCTGCCCTGGGTGACCGGCTCTATCGGCATGCTCGGCACCAAGCCGAGCTACGAGCTGATGATGGATTGCGACACGCTGCTGATGGTCGGCTCGGGCTTCCCCTATTCGGAATTTTTGCCGAAGGAAGGTCACGCGCGCGGCGTACAAATCGATCTTGCTCCCGACATGCTGTCGCTGCGTTATCCGATGGAGGTCAATCTGGTCGGCGACGCGGCGGAAACGCTGCGCGCGCTGTTGCCGTTGCTCGAGCAGAAACGCGGCGGCAAGTGGCGTCAAGGCATCGCCAAAAACCTCGATGAGTGGTGGAAAACGCTCGAGGGGCGGGCCATGGCGTCCGCCAATCCGGTCAATCCGCAGCGCGTCACCTGGGAGTTGTCGCCGCGGCTGCCCGATCGCGTCATTCTCAGCAGCGATTCCGGCTCTTGCGCCAATTGGTACGCGCGCGATCTGAAAATACGCCGCGGCATGATGGCTTCGCTGTCTGGCGGCCTCGCCTCGATGGGGGCGGCCGTGCCCTATGCCATCGCCGCGAAGTTCGCGCATCCCGACAGACCGGTGATTGCCCTGGTCGGTGACGGCGCCATGCAGATGAACAATATGGCCGAGCTGATCACTGTCGCAAAATACTGGCGGCGGTGGTCGGATCACCGCTGGATCGTCTGCGTCTTCAACAATGAGGATCTCAATCAAGTGACATGGGAGCAACGTGTCATGGAAGGCGATCCTAAGTTCGACGCCTCGCAGGACATCCCCAACGTGCCCTATCACCGCTTCGGCGAGCTGATTGGGCTGAAGGGTATTTATGTGGACCGGCCCGATGCGATGGGCGCCGCATGGGACGAGGCCCTCGCCGCCGACCGGCCCGTCGTGCTCGAAGTGAAGACCGACCCCGAAGTGCCGCCGCTGCCGCCCCACATCACGTTCGAACAGGCGAAGCACTTTACCGAGACGCTGATCGAGGGCGACCCCCGCGAGGGCAACATCATCAAGGATACGGCAAGACAGGTTCTGGCTTCGCTCGTTCCCGGAAAGTGAAGTGACACAGGCGAATACCGGCGGGGCGCCGATTACAGGGCTGAATGCGGCCGCTTACCGGATTCCGACCGACAGTCCGGAGGCGGACGGCACCTTCGCCTGGGAGGCAACCACTCTGGTCTTGGCGATCGTCGAAGCCGGAGGAAAATCAGGCATTGGCTATACTTATGCGGATGCCGCACTGACCGGGCCGATCAGCGGAATTCTGAAAAAGGCGATCGAGGGCCACGACTGCTTCGACGTTCCCGGCTGCTGGATGGCGATGCAGCGCAGCGTCCGCAATCTCGGCCGTTCCGGGCTTGCGGCTTGCGCGATCGCCGCCGTCGATAACGCGCTGTGGGATATCAAGGCGCGCGCCCTCGATCTGCCGCTGGCAAGCCTGCTCGGCCGCTGTCGCGATACCGTGCCGATCTACGGCAGCGGCGGTTTCACCAGCTATTCCGACGAGCAATTGCGCGACCAGCTTGCCGGCTGGGTCGGTCGCGACGGCTGCCGCTTCGTCAAGATGAAGATCGGCAGCGAGCCGGAACGGGATCCGGATCGCGTCCGGCAAGCCAAGGTGACGATCGGCGATTGCGAGCTGTTCGTCGATGCCAATGGCGCGTTCTCGGTCAAACAGGCGCTCGACTTCACGCAAGCCTGCGCGGAAGCCGACATTCGCTGGTTCGAGGAGCCGGTGACCTCGGACGATCTGCCGGGGCTGCGTCTGATGCGCGAACGCGCGCCCGATCAGATGGATATTGCCGCCGGCGAATACATTTATACGTCCGACGATGCGCGCCGCATGTTGCAGGCCGACGCCGTCGATGTGCTGCAGGCCGACGCGACACGCTGCGGCGGCATCACCGGCTTCCTGCAGATTGGCGCGCTGTGCGAAGCGCATCACATCGACTTGTCCGCTCATTGTGCGCCGGCAATGCATCGCCACGTCGCCTGCGCGGTGCCGCGGCTCCGCCATCTCGAATGGTTTCACGACCACGTGCGGATCGAGCGCATGCTGTTCGACGGTGCAGCCGTCGCACGCGACGGCGCGATCGAGCCGGATCTCGGCCGGGCCGGCCACGGCCTCGACTTCAAGCGGCAGGACGCCGAGCGCTTTCGCGTCAATGGAGAAGGATCATGAGCCGGGCCGATGCGACGCTCGATCTCATTGCGAATTTGACGACGGCCGGCGCGGTAGCGGCGATCGTACTGCAGCCGAATGTTGTCTCACGGATCGCGTCATCGCCGGTTATGCCAAAGGCCGTCGCGTTGACGCGTTCGGCGGCCAGCCGCCTTGGGCCACGTCGAGCTCCGCCGCGCCAATTGACGACAGCACGAGAGAAAGCCGATGCCTTGGCGCGGCTGATTTCGCGCTACGCACCGCAGGCGCGTCGGCGGCGCCGGGAGCTGACACGCAACGCCGGCCGGCGCCTCAATGCCAGCGCGGCGATGCTGGCGTTCTCCGTTCTGGCTGACAGCGCGGTCGAGCATTACCGCGGCTCGTTCGAAAACCGTGCGATGTATACGCCTCTTGTTGCGGCGGCGCTGACGCTCGGCGCTAGTCTGTTCGGTGCCGTCGACGCACGTGCCACAAAGCATATCGCGCGCGACACCATCTATGCCTCGGCTGCGGCGGCCGGGTTCGCAGGCTTCGGTTTTCACTCCTATAATATTCTCAAGCGCCCAGGCCACTGGTCTTGGCTCAATCTGTTTTATGCCGCGCCGATCGGCGCGCCGATGGCGCTGGCGCTCGCCGGTCTTCTCGGCCGCGGCGCCGAGCGGGTGCGCAATACCCGCCCGCATCGGCGCGCGACCGTGCTTGGCCTGCCGGCGGGACGAATGCTGGCGGGCGTGACCGCGGCGGGACTGGTGGGCACCGTCGGTGAGGCCGGGCTCCTTCATTTCCGCGGCGCTTATCACGACCCCTTCATGCTGCTGCCGGTTACGGTACCGCCAATCGCCTCGGTCCTGCTCGGCGCTTCAGCACTTCGCCCACGCCGCACGACGCATCGCCTCACGCGGTGCTGGCTCCGCTTGACGGCGTTCCTCGGCTTTGCCGGCGTGGGGTTTCACGCTTATGGCGTGGCGCGCAACATGGGTGGCTGGCGCAATTGGCGCCAGAACGTGCTCGACGGCCCGCCGTTGCCGGCGCCGCCGAGCTTTACCGGTCTCGCGCTTGCCGGTCTTGCCGCGCTCTCGCTCATCGAGGAGGCGGAGTCCGATGTCTGAGCGTTATCCCGGCTACGACGTTCTCAACAAGCGCAATTCGCCGTCCTGGAACGAGCAGACGCGGCGGGTGATCGAGGCGCGGCTGGCCATCGATCCAAACCTGCATCGCTTCTTCACCGACGAGGAATGGCCGACCATCCGCGCGGTCTGTGACCGCATTGTGCCGCAGACCGTGGCGCGGCCGCGCCCGGTGCCGCTTGCAGCGATGGTCGACGAAAAAATGCACAGCAACGGTGGCGACGGTTATCGCTATGCCGAATTGCCGCCGATGCGAGAGGCCTGGCGGCGCGGGCTGGCCGCGCTCGATGCCGAGGCCAAGGCGCGCCATCGGCTGCGTTTTCACGAGCTTGCTCTGCTGCAGCAGGACGCGATCCTCACGGCGGTTCAGAACGGCGAGGTGCGGGAGCCCGCTTGGCGCGATCTGCCGCCCAAAAGCTTTTTCACCAAGCGTGTGCTGCACGACATCGTCAGCTCCTATTACGCCCATCCAACGTCCTGGAACGAGATCGGCTTCGGCGGGCCGGCGAGCCCGCGCGGCTATGTCCGCATGTATTTTGACCGGCGCGACCCGTGGGAAGCCGCGGAGGCGCGACCGGGCCGCGAGGCGCGCGCCCGGCGGGAGAACGCGCGTGTCGGATGATCCGCAACGATCTCCGCGCGCGATCGGTGGCCGCGCCCCCGATGTCTTCCATCCCGGCGGCTTTGTGCCGATGCGGCAGTATGCCGACGATGAGACGGTCGATTTCGCCATTGTCGGCACCGGCGCCGGCGGCGGCACGCTCGCCTGCAAGCTTGCCGAATACGGTTACTCGGTGGTGGCGCTCGATGCCGGCCCCTATTGGCGGCCGCTCGAGGATTTTGCCTCCGACGAGCACGCGCAGGCCAAGCTCTATTGGACTGACGAACGGATCACGGACGGCGAAAATCCGATCCAGCTCGGCGCCAACAATTGCGGCAAATCGGTCGGCGGCTCGACCGTGCATTTCGCCATGGTGTCGTTGCGCTTTCGCCCCGAATGGTTCAAGGCGCGCACCAAGCTCGGCTACGGCGCCGATTGGCCGCTCGATTGGCGCGAAATGTGGAGCTATTACGCCGAAGTCGAGCGGGCGCTGAAGATCTCCGGGCCGCTGAATTATCCGTGGGGTCCGAAGCGGCCGCGCTATCCGTACCGGCCCCATGAGCTCAACGCCGCGGCCTTGGTGCTGGCGCAAGGCGCCGAAGCGCTCGGCATCGAATGGTCGCCGACGCCGCTCGCCACCGTATCGGCCCCGCGCGGGCATTCGCCGCCCTGCGTTTATCGCGGCATGTGCGTCATCGGTTGTTCGACCAATGCCAAGCAGAGCGTGCTCATTACATGGTTGCCGCGCGCTCTCGCCGCCGGCGCCGAAATTCGCGATCTGGCGATGGTCGGACGCATCGAGCATAACGGCGACGGCCGCGCCACCGGCGTACATTATATGCGCCAGGGACGCTGGCGATTTCAGCGTGCCCGCAACGTCGTGGTCGCCGGCTATGCCATCGAGACGCCGCGGCTTTTGCTGAACTCCGCCACCAGCCGCTTTCCCAATGGTCTCGCCAATTCGTCCGGCCTGGTCGGCAAAAATCTGATGGTGCAGTCCAACCAGGCGGTATGGGGCCTCATGGACCAGGAAATCCGCGCCTATAAGGGTCCGCCGTCGCTGGCCATCACCGAGCACTGGAACTATGCCGACGCCAGCAAGGACTTCTTCGGCGGCTACGCCTACATGAGCCAGGGACCGCTGCCGGTCGTTTGGTCGGGAGCACAGTCGGGCAAACGTGGACTGTGGGGGAAGCCCCTGCTCGACGAGATGGAAAAGTACAATCACCAGGTCGGGTTGAAGATCGTCGGGGAATGCCTGCCGCAGGAGCGCAATCGCGTGACCTTGACCGACGAGAAGGACCAGTACGGCCTGCCGGTACCGCGCATTACCTATTCGTTCTGCGACAACGACAAGAAGCTGATCGGACATTCGCTCTCGTTCATGCGGCGCGCGCTCGATGCCGCGGGCGCCGGCGATATCTGGGACGAGACCGACGACACTTGCCATCTCAACGGCACTGCCCGCATGGGGGACGATCCGCGACGCAGCGTCGTCAATTCCGACTGCCGCTCGTGGGATATCCCTAATTTGTGGATCTGCGACGGCTCGGTGTTTCCGACTGTTGGCGGGGTCAATCCGTCGCTGACGATCCAGGCGATCGCCTGCCGTACCGCGGATCGCATCAGGGCCATGGCCAAGCGCGGCGAACTCTGACGAATTTCGGTCAAATCCGCCGAAGCATTTCGGCCAACGCCGCCGATGCTTATCGCCAGGTTAGCAAACAAGCGAATATTTAAACTGCGCTTTCGCAAAAACCGGCACGGTGAAGAAACAATTCGTCGGCGAGCGGTTTCACCGCATCTTTAGGAATGCGACGGCAAAACATTGCGGCGAAGAGCCTGACAAGTCACGCTTTTGTGCCGAGCGGCTTTCGGCGGCTGTTTAACAAAGCGCTCGTAACAATAAGGGTATTGTCCGATGACGAATGTCGTTCGCTTGCTGGTCGGCGTGCTGCGCCAGATGCATCGCTTCCGCCGCGACGATGGCGGCAGCATGGCCATCATGATGGGCCTTACCGCGGTTCCGCTGATCTTCGCCGTCGGCGCCGGCATCGATTACGGCACCGCCAACATGGCGAAAGCCAAGCTTGATGCGATCGCCGATACCGCCGCGCTTTCCGCGGTCGACCATCAGGCCATCACCGGCACGTCGGACGCGGCGCAGACCACGGCGCAAGACACCTTCAACGCCGAAGCCGTCAATATTCCCAATGTCAGTGTGAGCAACGTGACCGCCACGGTGACGGATTCGACGACCGGCCGTACCGCCGTGGTCGATTACACGGCAACGAAGTCCAATCTGTTCATGGGGATTTTCGGCTATCCCACGACAACCTTAACCGGTTCATCGACCGCGCAAGCCGGTTTGACGACGAACATCAATTTCTATCTGCTGCTCGACAACTCGCCGTCGATGAACATCGCGGCGACGTCGTCCGGTATCCAGACTATGGTGAACAACACCTCGGCGCAGGGCGGCTGCGCCTTCGCCTGTCACGAATCCAATCCTTCGTCCGACAATCTGGGAAATCCGGGCGGCGAGGATAATTACACGCTGGCGAAGAATCTGGGCGTCGTGACACGGATGCAGAATTTGGCCAGCGCGACCCAATCGCTGGCGAGCTCGGCGTCCTCGATGGAGGGTTCGAACCAGCAATATCAAATGGCGATCTACACGTTCAACAATTCCAGCCTCAGCGCGATACAGGCCCTGACGTCGAACCTCGCGAACGCCAAGACGGCGGCGGCCAATATCAACGTGGAAGAAGTCTATTCGAATAACTGGTTGACGAGGACCAGCCAGAACAATGACACCGACACCAATTTCGAATCCGCCATGTCGGCGATCAACACCATCATGCCGTCGCCGGGCACCGGCACTCCGGCCAGCACGCCGCAGGAAGTGCTGTTCATCGTCAGCGATGGCGTCGATGACGAAATATCGTCCAGCTGTTCGCAGACGCTTGACGGCAATCGCTGTCAGCAGCCGTTCGATACGACCTGGTGCACTTCGATCAAGAATCGCGGTATCCAGATCGCGGTACTGTACACCGCGTACCTGCCGCTACCGACCAATTCCTGGTACAACGACTGGGTCGCGCCGTTTCAAAACCAGATCGCGTCGAATATGGAAAGTTGCGCGTCGACGGGGATGTTCTTCTCGGTGACCACCGACGGCGATATTACCGCGGCGATGCAGACCCTGTTCCAGCAGGCGGTCGCGGCCGCGCGGCTGACGCACTGACCGAAACAAGACTGCAGCAATACTCATTCCGCCCTTGCCGCTCGGCGAAGATGCGCTATTTTGCCGGCGTGTCGCCGGCGCGGCATGCGGGTGTAGCTCAATGGTAGAGCAGAAGCCTTCCAAGCTTATGACGAGGGTTCGATTCCCTTCACCCGCTCCAGCCCGCGTGTGTCCGACCCGGAGACATGGGTGACAGCGCGTACTTAAGACATGGGTGACAGTTGGCCGGTGGCACTCTTGTGGCAAACGGGTGCCGTCATGTCGATGAGACGACCGGCAACGCTTGGGGGTTCAAGGGCTTGCTTTGACGGCGGCGAAGAGGCATTTCTCCCTTCGGCCGCCTAGGAGTGTAGCTCAATGGCTAGAGCACCGGTCTCCAAAACCGGGGGTTGGGGGTTCGAGTCCCTCCACTCCTGCCAGGTTCAGACGACAGGGGACGGATAAAGGAAGGCGGAATTTATGGTTTCCTGGCGTCCAACCGCCATCTGATCCATCGTTTGTGGTGTGCCCGTCATTCGGTCCCTTGACGATGCAGCGGCTCGGCAGTACTTAACTGGCATCGTCTGCGGCCCGGTATCGGACTTCCGCGACGAGCATATTCCCCCAAAGGAACCGCGGCGTCGGTCTCGTCCTTAAAAGTCGGGCGGGAATGACTATTGGATCAGGCGATGGCGAAGGTCAGTCCGTTCAAGTTTTTGCAGGAAGTGCGCGCCGAGACGCAGAAGGTCACGTGGCCGACGCGCAAGGAGACCACCGTCACCACCATCATGGTGTTCGTCATGGTATTCATCGCCTCGATCTTCTTTCTGCTGGCCGACCAGGTCATGCGCATCGCGGTGAGTTTCCTGCTCGGCATCAACTCGTGAGCTTTGCAAATTCACCTAACCGATCGCGACCCCAATTCATGATGCGGAATTCATAAAATGACGAGCCGATGGTACGCCATCCATGCCTACTCGAATTTCGAGAACAAGGTGGCGGAGTCGATCCGCGAGCAGGCCAAACAGCGCGGGCTGTCCAGCCTGTTCGAAGAAATTCTGGTGCCTAAGGAAAAAGTCGTCGAAGTGCGGCGCGGCCGCAAGGTCGATGCCGAACGGAAGTTTTTCCCCGGCTATGTGCTGGTGAAGATGGAAATGACCGACGAAGCCTATCACCTGATCAAGAATACGCCCAAGGTGACCGGCTTTCTGGGTTCCGACAACAAGCCGATGCCGATGTCGGACGCCGAAGCCGAGCGCATCATCCATCAGGTGCAGGAAGGCATCGAACGGCCGAAGCCATCGGTGTCGTTCGAAGTGGGCGAACAGGTCCGGGTGTCGGACGGCCCGTTTGCCTCGTTCAACGGTACGGTGGAAGAGGTCGACGAGGGGCGCTCGCGCCTGAAGGTCGCGGTGTCGATCTTCGGACGCGCCACGCCGGTCGAACTGGAGTTCGGGCAGGTGGAGAAGCTATAGCGTTCGCGTGAAGCCGTGGGAGGTGAGGCGGTCGCCAGCCGTCGAAAACCGCACCACTAACAGGAGTAGAGAATGGCGAAGAAAATCACCGGATATGTGAAGCTGCAGGTGCCGGCGGGGGCGGCCAATCCGTCGCCTCCGATCGGCCCCGCGCTCGGTCAGCGCGGGCTCAACATCATGGAGTTCTGCAAGGCGTTCAACGCACAGACCCAGAAGCTGGAAAAGGGTGCGCCGATCCCCGTCACCATCACGGTCTATGCCGACCGTTCCTTCACCTTCGAGATGCGGCAGCCGCCGGTGTCGCACTTCCTCAAGAAAGCGGCCAAGCTCGAGAGCGGTTCGAAGACGCCGGGCCGCGATATCGCCGGCTCCGTGACCAAGGCGCAGGTCCGCGAGATCGCCGAGCAGAAGATGAAAGACTTGAACTGCGACACCATCGAGGCGGCGATGCGTATGATCGAAGGCTCGGCACGCTCCATGGGGCTAGAGGTGAAGGCATGAGCACGATTGGAAAACGCACGCTCACCGCGCGCGAAGGCGTCGACCGCGAGAAGCTTTATCCGCTCGCGGAAGCCGTGAAGATGATCAAGGATCGCGCCAAGGCCAAATTCGACGAGACCGTCGAGATTGCGATGAATCTCGGCGTCGACCCGCGCCACGCCGACCAGGCGGTGCGCGGCGTTGTCAATCTGCCGAACGGCTCAGGACGTTCGGTTCGGGTTGCGGTGTTTGCCCGCGGTGCCAAGGCCGATGAGGCCAAAGCAGCCGGCGCCGATGTCGTCGGCGCCGAGGATCTGGTCGAGAAGGTGCAAGGCGGCGCTATCGATTTCGATCGGGTCGTCGCCACCCCGGACCTGATGCCGCTGGTCGGCCGCCTCGGCAAGGTGTTGGGGCCGCGCGGACTGATGCCGAATCCAAAGGTTGGCACCGTGACCATGGACGTCACCAATGCGGTCAAAGGCGCCAAGGGCGGGTCGGTTGAGTTTCGCGCCGAGAAGGCCGGCATCGTGCAGGCTGGCGTGGGCAAAGCCTCGTTTCCCGCCGAAAAGCTGATCGAGAACATCATGGCGTTTGCCGACGCGGTGCAGAAGTCGCGGCCGGCCGGCGCCAAGGGCCACTTCATCAACCGTGTGGCGATTTCCTCGACCATGGGGCCGGGCGTGAAGGTCGAACCGGGAAGCTTGTTCCCGGGTTCGCAGCAGCCGCATTAGCCAGCACGTTTCCCGGGCGCAGCGCAGCACGAAGTGGTGCGCTGCAGACCCGGGACCTTCACAAGCGCGGAGTCTTTGACGATCCCGGATCGGCGATGCACCACTGCGTGCTGCATCGCGTCCGGCACACGCCTGATGCATTAGGCCGCCGCGCTCTTTCCCCAAAGCATCTGCGTTGCGATGCGCGCGCCTTCGACCAGCGATTTAAGCTTCGCCCACATGATCGAGGGGTGAACGCGGCGCGCGAACGGGCTTTGCGCAAATCCGCAATCGGTGCCGCCGATAACGTTCTCGCGGCCGACGATCTTGGCGAGCCGCACGATCCGTTCGGCCACCAGTTCCGGGTGCTCGACGATATTGGTGGCGTGACTGATGACGCCCGGGATCAGGATTTTCCCGGGCGCGAGCTTTATCGTTTGCCACACGCGCCACTCGTGCGCGTGCCGTGGATTGGCGGCCTCGAAAGAGTAATGGCCGACGCGCACCTGAAGCACGAGGTCGACGATCTCCTTGAGCGGCACGTCGAAGGCGTGCGGGCCGTTCCAACTGCCCCAGCAAATGTGGTATCGGGAGCGTTCCTCCGGAATACCGCGTAGCGCGTGGTTCAGCGCATCAATTCGCAGCTGCGCCCAGCGCCGATACTCGGCGTTGGACATCGGCGGCACCATGCGCTCATGCATGTAGGGCAGGAAGGCGTCGTCAACCTGGACGTAAAGCCCGGCGTCGACGATCGCTTTATATTCCTGGTGCAGCGCGTCGGCGAGCGCCGTCAGAAATTCTTCTTCATTCTTGTACTGCTCGTTTTTGGCCCCGGGCAACGCGCTGGCTGGAGCGACGACCGGCAGGAACGCGGCCAAAGACGGGTGCGCGGCCTTTGCTTTAGCGACAGCGGCCTTCAGATTTCGGATATCCCGCCGCACCTGCTGATCCGAGTAATTGATTGGGCCGTTGACGACGACACGATTGCCCAAGCGTTTCCCCAGGCCCGAGGCCGCGTCGTATTCGGCGTAGAATTCTGGAAACGCCTGGTGGTCGCGCCCGCCGCCCATGGAGGCCATCGGATCTCTGGCCTCATCGGCTGTGGCCGGCCGTACCGTGATGCCGGAGAGCCGCTTATGGACATAGAAGGCCCAATTGGCGCCTTTGCTGAATTCGCCGTCGCTGACGATGTCGATGCCGGTGTCGGCCTGCTGCTGCACGACGTCCGCGACGGAGGCGGTAAGACACGCCTCGAAGGCAGCCTCGTCATAAGGCTTGCCGTCCTCGATGGTGCGCCAGTACTCGATCAGTTTCGGCGGCCGGATCAGGCTGCCGACATGAGTGGTCAGAATGCGATCGACCTTGGTCGTCATGGCGCGAACCTCCCTTTTTGGCCCATGCTAAGCCACAGTGACGCTTGGGCAAGCCGGCGGCATGCCGGTGTGAGGAATTCGCTTGGCAAGCGGGCTTCGGCCGGTTAAATAGGGCTTCTGGGCGAGCCGGCCCGGTTTGTCGGCGCGCCTTTGCGCGCTTCTCGAAAATCAGGCAAGCGAGGCTTTCTCTTAGAGCATATCCCGTTCGGATTTCCTAAGGGGCTGAGAAGCTTAGTGATTTTGGCGAGCGCGTCCTGTCCGAGACTGCAGGCGCCGGCAACGGCTTAATTCGCAAGAGCCAGCATAGACGGGTGAAGGACGAGGGTTAGGCCTCTCTAGGAGGCCTATTGCCCTTTGGTTCTGACCTCGATGGCCGGAAGGGCGAAAGCTCGTCCGGGGGCAGGGTTTCAATGTCGTCCTGCCCGGTTCGTCGATGACCTCGATGGGTTTGGCGCGGGACGGCCGGTAGCAACCCGGCGGTCTTTCGCAAGACGGACCGCCAACCGGAGAGAGCTTTTGGATCGCACGGCAAAAAGCGAGATGGTCACGGTCCTTGGCGAGGTCTTCAAGACCACCAAGGTCGTCGTCGTGGCTCATTATTCCGGCCTGACGGTCGCCCAGATGCAAACTCTGCGTCGGCAGATGAAGCAGGCGGGCGCCAGCGTGAAGGTGGCGAAAAACCGCCTCGCCAGGATCGCTCTCGAAGGCTCCGACGTCGCTTCAATCGCGCCGCTTCTCAAGGGGCCGGCCTTGATCGCCTATTCGGGCGATCCGGTTGCCGCCCCCAAGGTCGCGGTCGATTTCGCCAAGACGCACGAGCGTTTCGTTATTCTTGGCGGGGCGATGGGCAAGACCTCGCTCGATGCCGACGGCGTCAAGGCGCTCGCGTCCTTGCCGTCACTGGACGAACTGCGAGCCAAGCTCGTCGGTCTGATCCAGGCGCCGGCAACCAAGATCGCACAGGTGATCAATGCTCCTGCGGCCCAATTGGCCCGCGTGGTGCAGGCTTACGCTACCAAAGGCGGCGAAGGCGGCGGTGAGAGCGCGGCGGCTTAAGCACATCAATAGGTTAGAACCGAAGGACAAGTCTCATGGCTGATCTGCAAAAATACGTCGACGATCTCTCCACCCTCACCATTCTTGAGGCTGCGGAACTCGTCAAAATGCTCGAAGAGAAGTGGGGCGTTTCGGCTGCCGCTGCGGTTGCGGTGGCTGCCGGTCCCGCCGCGGCCGCGGCGCCTGCGGCGGAGGAAAAGACCGAATTCACGGTCGTTCTCGCCGCCGCCGGCGAGAAGAAGATCGAGGTCATCAAGGAAGTCCGCGCCATCACCGGGCTTGGCCTGAAAGAGGCCAAGGACCTGGTCGAGGGCGCGCCCAAGAACGTCAAGGAAGGCGTCAACAAGGACGAGGCTGCCAAGATCAAGGCAACCCTCGAAAAAGTGGGCGCCAAGGTTGAGCTTAAGTAGGCAGTGCTTATCTGACGGAAATCCCCGGGCGAGCGAAGCGAGGCCCGGGGATTCCGAGAGTTTGACAAGTGCCTGATTGCCGGTGATTCGGAACTTTGGCCGAATCGCCGGAAAATGCGGCACCAAGATAGGGCGTCTGACGCCTGTCCCGACGGTCGCGATGGATTGCGGCCCTCTGGAGAGTCGTCTTGATCGCCTCGGCAACCTCGAACCGCCAGGCGCTTGGCTTGCGGGGCGAGCGTGATGGTTTGAGCGGACGGTGAGACTGCCGGCGGTTCGAGCCCGATGGTTCGATTGAGCGAGAGGACATGATGGCGCAGACGTTTATCGGTCGGAAGCGCGTAAGAAAGTTTTTCGGAAAAATCGAGGAAGTCGCGGAGATGCCGAACCTCATTGAGGTTCAGAAGGCGTCCTACGACCAGTTCCTGCTGGTTGCGGAGCCGCAAGGCGGCCGGCCCAACGAGGGCCTGCAGGCCGTCTTCAAGTCGGTATTCCCGATTTCCGACTTTTCCAACACGTCGCAGCTGGAATTCGTCAAATACGAATTCGAGCCGCCGAAATACGACGTCGACGAGTGCCGCCAGCGCGGCATGACTTACGCTGCACCGCTCAAAGTGACGCTGCGCCTGATCGTATTCGATATCGACGAGGAGACCGGCGCGCGATCGGTCAAGGATATCAAGGAGCAGGATGTCTACATGGGCGACATTCCGCTCATGACCAATAACGGCACCTTCGTCGTCAACGGCACCGAGCGTGTCATCGTCTCCCAGATGCATCGCTCGCCCGGCGTGTTCTTCGACCACGACAAGGGCAAGACGCATTCCTCGGGCAAGCTCCTGTTCGCGGCCCGCATCATTCCCTATCGCGGTTCCTGGCTCGACATCGAATTCGACGCCAAGGACATCGTCTACGCGCGCGTCGACCGCCGGCGCAAGATTCCGGTGACCTCGCTGCTTTACGCCCTCGGCATGACCGGCGAGGAAATCCTCAACACCTTCTACAAGCAGGTGCAGTACAAGCGCGCCAAAGACGGCTGGCGCGTGCCGTTCGACGCCAACCGGCTGCGCGGCTACAAGGCGATCAACGATCTGATCGACGCCGATACCGGCAAGGTGGTGCTCGAAGCCGGCAAGAAACTCACCGTGCGCCAAGCCCGACAGCTTGCCGAGAAGGGGCTCAAGGCGCTGCGGCTGTCGGACGAGGAACTGATCGGCCATTACATCGCCGAAGACCTCGTCAATCCCAAGAGCGGTGAGATCTATGCCGAGGCCGGCGAGGAGATCACCGAGAAGAATCTCAAGCTCCTCATCGAGGAGGGCTACAAAGAGCTGCCGCTTCTCAACATCGATCATGTCAATGTCGGCGCCTATATCCGCAACACGCTGGCGATCGACAAGAACATGACGCGCGAGGACGCGCTGTTCGACATTTACCGCGTCATGCGTCCGGGCGAGCCGCCGACGATCGACACGGCCTCGACCATGTTCAACTCGCTGTTCTTCGATTCGGAGCGTTACGACCTCTCCGCGGTCGGCCGGGTGAAGATGAACATGCGGCTCGACCTCGACGCGCCGGACACCATGCGTATCCTCCGCAAGGAGGACATCATCGCGGTGATCCGCACGCTGGTCGACCTGCGCGACGGCAAGGGCGAGATCGACGACATCGACCATCTCGGCAATCGCCGGGTGCGCTCGGTCGGCGAATTGATGGAAAATCAGTACCGCATCGGGCTGCTGCGGATGGAACGCGCCATCAAGGAGCGCATGTCGTCGGTCGATATCGACACCGTGATGCCGCAGGACTTGATCAACGCCAAGCCGGCGGCCGCCGCGGTGCGCGAGTTCTTCGGCTCGTCGCAGCTGTCGCAGTTCATGGATCAGACCAATCCGCTGTCAGAGATCACTCACAAGCGGCGGCTCTCCGCGCTCGGTCCGGGCGGGCTCACGCGCGAGCGCGCCGGCTTCGAGGTGCGCGACGTGCATCCGACGCATTACGGCCGCATCTGTCCGATCGAGACGCCGGAAGGGCCGAATATCGGCCTGATCAATTCGCTCGCGACCTATGCGCGGGTGAATAAATACGGCTTCGTCGAGACGCCCTATCGCAAGGTCAAGGACGGCCGCGTCACCGACGAGGTGATCTATCTCTCGGCCATGGAGGAGGGGCGTTACACCGTCGCCCAGGCCAACTCCACGATCGACGCCAAGGGCCGCTTCACCGACGATCTCGTCGTGGTGCGGCACGCCGGCGACGTCCAGCTCATTCCGCCGGACAAGGTGGATTTCATGGATGTGTCGCCGAAACAGCTCGTTTCGGTGGCCGCGGCGCTCATTCCATTCCTGGAGAACGACGACGCCAACCGCGCGCTGATGGGCTCCAACATGCAGCGGCAGGCGGTGCCGCTGGTTCGCGCCGAGGCGCCGTTTGTCGGCACCGGCATGGAAGGCGTGGTCGCGCGCGATTCCGGCGCGGCGATTGCCGCGCGGCGCACCGGCGTGGTCGATCAGGTCGACGCCACCCGTATCGTCATCCGCGCCACCGACGAGCCGGATCCGACCAAGCCGGGCGTCGACATCTATCGGCTCATGAAGTTCCAGCGCTCCAACCAGAACACCTGCATCAACCAGCGTCCGCTGGTGAAGGTGGGCGATCAGGTCAAGAAGGGCGACATCATCGCCGACGGGCCGTCGACCGATCTCGGCGAGCTCGCGCTTGGGCGCAATGCGCTGGTCGCGTTCATGCCGTGGAACGGCTACAATTTCGAGGACTCGATCCTGCTCTCCGAGCGCATCGTCAAAGACGACGTCTTTACTTCGATCCATATCGAGGAATTCGAAGTGATGGCGCGCGATACCAAGCTCGGGCCCGAGGAAATCACGCGCGACATTCCGAACGTTTCGGAAGAGACGCTCAAGAACCTCGACGAAGCCGGCATCGTCTACATCGGCGCCGAAGTGCGAGCCGGCGATATTCTGGTCGGCAAGATCACGCCGAAGGGCGAAAGCCCTATGACGCCGGAGGAAAAACTCCTGCGCGCCATCTTCGGCGAGAAGGCCTCCGACGTGCGGGACACCTCATTGCGCGTGCCGCCCGGCGTGCAGGGCACCGTCGTCGAAGTCCGCGTCTTCAACCGGCACGGCGTCGAAAAGGATGAGCGCGCGCTCGCCATCGAGCGTGAAGAGATCGAACGGCTCGCCAAGGACCGCGACGACGAGCAGGCGATCCTCGACCGCAACGTCTACGGCCGCCTTGCCGAACTGCTTGAAGGCCGCCAGGGCATCGCCGGGCCGAAGGGCTTCAAGAAGGACACCAAGATCACCCGCGCGGTGCTCGAGGAGTATCCGCGCTCGCAGTGGTGGATGTTCGCTTCGCCGAACGACAAGATCATGGCGGAGATCGAAGCGATCCGGAAGCAGTATGACGAGTCGAAGAAACGCCTCGAGCAGCGCTTTCTCGACAAAGTCGAGAAACTGCAGCGCGGCGACGAACTGCCGCCCGGCGTGATGAAGATGGTCAAGGTCTTCGTCGCCGTGAAGCGCAAGATCCAGCCCGGCGACAAGATGGCCGGACGCCACGGCAACAAGGGCGTGGTGTCGAAGATCGTGCCGGCGGAGGATATGCCGTTCCTCGCCGACGGCACGCCGGTCGACGTCGTGCTCAATCCGCTCGGCGTGCCGAGCCGCATGAATGTCGGCCAGATTCTCGAGACCCATCTCGGCTGGGCCTGCGCCGGCCTCGGCCTGAAGATCGGCCAGGCGGTCGATGCTTACAATGCCAAGAAGGAACTCCAAGCCGCTCAAGGAGCTCTTGAAGAAGGTCTACGGCGAGGAAGAGACCATCAAATCGCTGGACGATAAGGGCCTGCAGGAGCTCGGCAGCAATCTGCGCCATGGCGTGCCGATTGCGACGCCGGTGTTCGACGGCGCCAAGGAGGCCGACATCGAGCATATGCTCGATCTCGCCGGCCTCGATCATTCCGGGCAGGTGACGCTCTATGACGGGCGCACCGGCGACACCTTCGATCGCAAGGTGACGGTCGGTTACATCTACATGCTGAAGCTGCATCACCTCGTCGACGACAAGATCCACGCCCGATCGATCGGTCCGTACAGCCTGGTCACCCAGCAACCGCTCGGCGGCAAGGCGCAGTTCGGCGGCCAGCGCTTCGGCGAAATGGAGGTGTGGGCGCTCGAAGCCTATGGCGCCGCCTACACCTTGCAGGAAATGCTGACGGTGAAGTCCGACGACGTCGCCGGACGCACCAAGGTCTACGAGTTCAATCGTGCGCGGTGACGACGCGTTCGAGTCCGGCATTCCGGAATCGTTCAACGTGCTCGTCAAGGAAATGCGCTCGCTCGGGTTGAACGTCGACCTGCACAATTCCAAGCAGCAGCGCGGCGGTGGTGACGGCGGCGTAGCCGCCGAGGCGGCCGAGTAAGCGCGGCGTGTTGGCAAACGTCATGGCCGGTCCGGACCGGCCATGACCAGCAGGCAAGATTAGAGACAGCGGCCGACATGGTCGGCAAGCGGAGCAGACGATGAACCAAGAACTGATGAATCTTTTCAGCCCGCAGGTTCCGGCTCAGGTTTTCGACCAGATCCGGATTTCGATCGCGAGCCCGGATAAGATTCTGTCGTGGTCCTACGGCGAGATCAAAAAGCCGGAGACCATCAATTACCGCACCTTCAAGCCCGAGCGCGACGGCTTGTTCTGCGCGCGCATTTTCGGACCGATCAAGGACTACGAGTGCTTGTGCGGCAAGTACAAGCGCATGAAGTACAAGGGCATCATCTGCGAAAAGTGCTCGGTCGAGGTGACGCTTTCCCGGGTGCGGCGCGAGCGCATGGGCCATATCGAATTGGCCGCGCCGGTGGCGCATATCTGGTTCCTCAAGTCGCTGCCGAGCCGGATCGGTCTCCTGCTCGACATGACGCTGAAGGACCTCGAGCGCATCCTCTATTTCGAGTATTACGTCGTGCTTGAGCCGGGTCTTACCCCGCTCAAGGACCGGCAGCTTTTGAGCGAGGACGAATACGTCAAGGCGCAGGATCAATACGGCGCCGACAGCTTCACCGCCATGATCGGCGCCGAAGCGATCCGCGAAATGCTCAAAGGCCTCGATTTGGAGAAGATGGCGGCCGACCTGCGCCAGGAGATCGCCGAGTCGACTTCGGAGCTCAAACCGAAGAAGCTCGCCAAGCGATTGAAGCTGATCGAGGCCTTCACCCAGTCCAAGAACAAGCCGGAATGGATGATCCTCACCCATGTGCCGGTGATCCCGCCCGATCTGCGGCCGCTGGTGCCGCTGGACGGCGGGCGTTTTGCCACGTCGGACCTCAACGACCTCTATCGCCGCGTCATCAACCGCAACAACCGCTTGAAGCGGCTGATCGAGTTGCGCGCGCCCGACATCATCATCCGCAACGAGAAACGGATGCTGCAGGAGGCGGTCGACGCGCTGTTCGACAATGGCCGGCGCGGCCGCGTCATCACCGGCGCCAACAAGCGGCCGCTGAAGTCGCTTGCCGACATGCTCAAGGGCAAGCAGGGCCGCTTCCGGCAGAACCTGCTCGGCAAGCGCGTCGACTATTCCGGCCGTTCGGTGATCGTGGTCGGCCCGGAACTGAAGCTGCATCAGTGCGGGCTGCCGAAGAAGATGGCGCTCGAACTGTTCAAGCCGTTCATCTATTCGCGGCTTGACGCCAAGGGCCTGTCGACCACGGTGAAGCAGGCGAAGAAGCTCGTCGAGAAGGAGAAGCCCGAGGTCTGGGACATCCTCGACGAGGTCATTCGCGAGCATCCGGTGTTGCTCAATCGCGCGCCGACGCTGCATCGGCTCGGCATTCAGGCGTTCGAGCCGGTGCTGATCGAGGGCAAGGCGATCCAGCTGCATCCCTTGGTCTGCGCGGCCTTCAACGCCGACTTCGACGGCGACCAGATGGCGGTGCACGTGCCGCTGTCGCTCGAGGCGCAGCTCGAAGCCCGCGTCTTGATGATGTCGACCAACAACATTCTGCATCCGGCGAACGGCGCGCCGATCATCGTGCCGTCGCAGGACATCGTGCTGGGCCTGTACTATCTCTCCATCATCCGCGACGCCGTCGCGGGCGAGAAGCTGAAAGTCTTCGGCGACTTGGCCGAGATTGATCTCGCTTTGCATGAGAAGGTGATCAGCCTGCACTCGCGGATCAAATACCGCTGGGAGGGCCTCGACGAGAACAGCCAGCCGGTGTCGCGTTGGTATGATACCACGCCGGGCCGGGTCATTCTCGGCTCGGTGCTGCCGAAGCTCGCCAAGACGCCCTTCGACCTCGTCAACAAGCTGATGACGAAGCGCGAAATCTCTTCGATGATCGACACGGTCTACCGTCACTGCGGCCAGAAGGAGACGGTGATCTTCTGCGACCGTGTCATGGCGCTCGGCTTCCATCACGCGTTCAAGGCCGGCATCTCGTTCGGCAAGGACGACATGGTGGTGCCGCACTCGAAGCGGAAAATCGTCGAAGACACCCGCGAGCAGGTCAAGGACTTCGAGCAGCAGTACAACGACGGCCTGATCACGCAGGGCGAAAAGTACAACAAGGTCGTCGATGCCTGGTCGAAGTGCACCGAGAAGATCGCCGAGGCGATGATGAAGGAAATCTCGACCGCGAAGCCCGCGACCGAGAAGGGTGCCGAAGCGCAGGTTAATTCGATCTACATGATGGCGCATTCCGGCGCGCGCGGTTCGCCGGCGCAAATGCGTCAGCTTGCCGGCATGCGCGGCCTGATGGCGAAGCCGTCCGGCGAGATCATCGAGAGCCCGATCATCTCCAACTTCAAGGAAGGGCTCTCCGTGCTCGAATACTTCAACTCGACGCACGGCGCCCGCAAGGGCCTCGCCGACACCGCGCTCAAGACCGCGAACTCCGGCTATCTGACGCGGCGCCTCGTCGACGTGGCGCAGGACTGCATCATCACCGATGTCGACTGCGGCACGACGCGCGGCATCAAGGTGCGCGCGATCATCGATGCCGGCACCGTCGTCGCCTCGCTGGCGAGCCGCATTTTGGGCCGCACCACGGCCGAGGATGTGCGCGATCCGGCCAGCAACGAAATGCTGGTGCCGAATGCGACGCTGCTCGAAGAGCAGCACGTCGACAAGCTCGTCAACGCGGGCGTCCAGGAGGTGAAAATCCGTTCGGTGCTCACCTGCGAGACGGTCAGCGGCGTGTGCGGCAAATGCTACGGCCGCGATCTGGCCCGCGGCACGCCGGTCAATATGGGCGAGGCGGTGGGCGTCATCGCCGCGCAGTCGATCGGCGAGCCGGGCACGCAGCTGACGATGCGCACGTTCCATATCGGCGGCGCGGCGCAGATTTCGGAACAGTCGTTCGTCGAGTTCGAACTTCGAGGGCACGGTGAGGATCAAGAACCTCAACGTCGCCCGCAACTCGGACGGCGATATGATCGCGATGGCCCGCAACCTGATCGTCGCAGTGCTCGATCCGGATGGCACCGAACGTGCCGTGCACCGCATCCAGTACGGCGCGCGGTTGAAAGTCACCGACGGCGAGCACATCAAGCGCGGCCAGCGCATCGCCGAGTGGGATCCGTATACGCGTCCGATCCTGACCGAGGTGGAAGGCGTCGTCGGGTTCGAAGATCTGGTCGAAGGCCAGTCGCTGACCGAGACCCTCGACGAATCGACGGGCATCGCCAAGCGCGTGGTGATCGACTGGCGCTCGGGCTCCGCCCGCGGCCAGCAGGATCTGCGGCCGGGCTTGGTCATCAAGGACAAGGACGGCAAGATCCTCAAGCTTGCGCGCGGCGGCGACGCCCGTTACCTGCTCGCGGTCGACGCCATCATCTCGGTCGATCCCGGCGGCCATGTCGGCGCCGGCGACGTGATCGCGCGTATTCCGACGGAGAGCGCCAAGACGCGCGACATCACCGGCGGTCTGCCGCGTGTCGCCGAACTGTTCGAGGCGCGGCGGCCGAAGGAGTCCGCCGTGATCGCGGAAATCTCCGGCACGGTGCGCTTCGGCCGCGACTACAAGAACAAGCGGCGCATCACCATCGAGCCGACCAACAAGGATGAGGAGCCCAGGGAGTATCTCGTGCCCAAGGGCAAGCACATCCACTTGCAGGACGGCGACGTGATCGAGAAGGGCGACTTCATCGTCGAAGGCAATCCGGCGCCGCACGACATCCTGGCGATCAAAGGCGTCGAGGAGCTGGCCGGCTACCTCGTCAACGAGATCCAGGACGTCTACCGGCTCCAGGGTGTCGCGATCAACGACAAGCACATCGAGGTGATCGTCCGGCAGATGCTGCAGAAGGTCGAGATCGACGATTCCGGCGAGACCGACCTGATCCAGGGCGAGCAGGTCGACAAAATCGAGTTCGATGAGGTCAATGCCCGCGTCACGGCCGAAGGCAAGAAGCCGGCGACCGCGCATCCGGTGCTGCTTGGCATCACCAAGGCCTCGTTGCAGACGCGCTCGTTCATCTCGGCGGCGTCATTCCAGGAAACCACCCGCGTGCTCACCGAAGCCGCCGTCAACGGCAAGGCCGACACGCTCGATGGTTTGAAGGAGAACGTCATCGTCGGCCGGCTGATCCCGGCCGGAACCGGCGCCATGATGAACAAGATCCGCGAAGTCGCGGTCAAGCGCGACGCCCTCATTCTCGCCGAGCGCGAGAAAGAGGCGGCCGTCAAGGCCGAGGCGGCCGCCGAACCGGCGGCGTTGCCGGCGGCGGAATAGCCGCTTCGCTTCTGCAAAATCGAAGGGCCGCCCGGTTGGCGGCCCTTGTCTTTTGGTTTCCCGGATGCGGTGTCGCGCGTAAGCGGTACACCGCTGATCCAGGATCCTCTCAAACACGGATTCTGTTACGATTCCGGGGTCTGCAGCCAACCACTGTGTGCTGCGTTGCGCCCGGGAAACGCGGGCGGCCTATGCCAGAAACCCTCAAACTCCTCTCCGGCGGCGCCATGCGCTCGCTGATGACCGATCTTGTGCCGCTCTTTGAGCAGGCGAGCGGCATCAAAGTCGCGATCGAATTCCGGCTGACATCGGTGCTGCAGAAGGAAATCGAGGACGGCGCGATTTTCGACGTCGCGCTATTGCCGCGGCCGGAGCTCTATGGGCTGGCGCGGGCGGGCAGGATCGCGGCCGGCACTATCGCCGATATAACGCGCTCGTCGGTCGGACTTGCGGTGCGCGCCGGGGCGCCCAAGCCGGATATCGCCACCGTCGAGGGGCTCAAGCAGGCTCTACTCGGCGC
This sequence comes from uncultured Alphaproteobacteria bacterium, assembly GCA_963791925.1. Classification (GTDB taxonomy): domain Bacteria; phylum Pseudomonadota; class Alphaproteobacteria; order Rhizobiales; family Xanthobacteraceae; genus BOG-931. The sequence goes on from CAWBUA010000003.1 coordinate 122,610, forward strand.
GCGTTCGATCGCCTATAGCGACGGACCGAGCGGCGCCTATATCGCCGCATTGCTGGAGCGCCTCGGGATCGCCGAGGCGATGAAACCAAAGACCAAATTGACCGGCCGGCCTGTCGCCGAGCTCATGGCCGGCGGCGAAGCGGAGATCGGCATGCAGCAGATCGTCGCCATCCTGCCCGTTAAGGGCGCCGAACTCGTCGGCCCGCTGCCGAGCGAACTGCAAAACGTCATTATCTACGCGGCTGGAGTTTCGACGGCTGCCCAAAATGGCGGCGGCGCAAAAAATTGCATCGACTTTATGCGCAGCCCGACGGCGGTGCAGCGCATTCGCGCCAAAGGCATGGAGCCGGGCTGACAGTTTGCCGTTCGATGTCGCAGATGTGCTTGCGCCATCGCACTTTCGTGCCCATATCGGCTTGACTTGGGGTTGACTTGGGACGGTAGCGCCGATACATACCGCCCACTTTTCGGCAGGCGGTGAGCTTCGCCAGTCGGAACGGCCTGCCGGGTCCCCAAATAAGCTATTGTTAAGGTTTAGCTTTATTGGTCCGGACGCGGCGTGACGCCTCGACGAAGGAAGCTCAAACGCTGCCTCTGACTTCGGAAAGTCAGACTTGAGAGGGCAAGACCGCGCTCGCATCGCGGTCCTCTGCGCAGGCCAAGCGCCCTTCCGCGCCAGGAAGCGGATGGCGCGATTTGGTTTTGCGCGGATGGATTCGTGCAGTGCGCCACAGTTGGACGACGACCAGGAGCGAAGGAACGGATGCCGACGATCAACCAGCTCATTCGCAAGCCGCGGGTTACGCAGCACGCGAAGAAGAAGGTGCCGGCTTTGCAGCAGTCGCCGCAAAAGCGCGGGGTCTGCACCCGCGTCTACACCACGACGCCGAAGAAGCCGAACTCGGCGCTGCGCAAGGTTGCCAAAGTCCGGTTGACCAACGGCTTCGAAGTGATCGGCTACATTCCCGGCGAAGGCCATAACCTGCAGGAGCATTCGGTGGTGATGATCCGCGGCGGCCGGGTCAAAGACCTGCCGGGCGTGCGCTATCACATCCTCCGCGGCGTGCTCGACACGCAGGGCGTAAAAAACCGCAAGCAGCGGCGATCGAAATACGGAGCAAAACGGCCCAAATAATGGGTCGTTTTGCGTCATAAGGAACGCGAGACGAAGGAAACAACGAGATGTCCCGGCGCCACAGGGCGGACAAGCGCGAGATCCTGCCGGACCCGAAATTCGGGAACGTCGTGGTCACGAAATTCATGAACTCGGTCATGCATGCCGGCAAGAAGTCGGTGGCCGAGAACATCGTTTATGGCGCGCTCGACATCATCGAAGGCAAGACGCGCGGCAACCCGGTCGGCGTGTTCCAGCAGGCGCTGGACAATGTCATGCCCTCGATCGAAGTCCGCTCGCGCCGCGTCGGCGGCGCCACTTATCAGGTGCCGGTCGAGGTCCGCACGTCGCGGCGCCAAGCGCTCGGTATCCGCTGGATCATCGCCGCCGCGCGCGAACGCAACGAGAAAACGATGACCGAGCGGCTCTCCGCGGAATTGCTCGATGCGTCGAATAACAGGGGGAACGCCGTAAAGAAGCGCGAAGATACGCACCGGATGGCGGAAGCCAACCGCGCATTCTCGCACTATCGCTGGTGAAGCCAGGACAGCGAAGGATTTAGCCCCCATGCCCCGCACCCATCCCATCGAGGACTACCGCAACTTCGGCATCATGGCCCATATCGATGCCGGCAAGACGACGACGACCGAGCGCGTCCTCTATTACACCGGCAAGAGCCACAAGATCGGCGAGGTGCATGAAGGCGCCGCGACGATGGACTGGATGGAGCAGGAACAGGAGCGCGGCATCACCATTACGTCGGCCGCGACCACTGCGTTCTGGAACGGCAAGCGCCTCAACATCATCGACACCCCCGGCCACGTCGATTTCACCATCGAAGTGGAGCGCAGCCTGCGCGTGCTCGATGGCGCGGTATGCGTGCTCGATTCCAACCAGGGCGTCGAGCCGCAGACCGAGACCGTATGGCGTCAGGGCGACCGCTACGACGTCCCGCGCATCGTCTTCTGCAACAAGATGGACAAGATCGGCGCTGATTTCTTTCAGTGCCTCAAAGATATCGTCGATCGGCTGGGCGCCAAGCCGGTGGCGATCCAGCTGCCGATCGGTGCCGAAAACCAGTTCAAGGGCGTCATCGACCTCGTCCGCATGGTCGGCGTGGTGTGGGATGAAGAGACGCTCGGCGCCAAATATCACGACGTCGAGATTCCCGCAGATCTGCTCGATCAGGCCAAGGAATATCGCGAGAAGCTGATCGAAGCTGCCGTGGAGCTCGATGACGACGTCATGGCGGCCTATCTCGAGGGCAAAGAGCCGGACGTCGACACGCTCAAGCGGCTTATCCGCAAGGCGACCATTTCCAGCGCATTCTTTCCGGTGCTGTGCGGCTCGGCGTTCAAGAACAAAGGCGTGCAGCCGTTGCTCGACGCCGTCGTCGACTATTTGCCGTCGCCGCTCGACGTGCCGCCGGTGAAAGGCGTCGATCTCAAAGGGAATGAAGTCGAGCGCCAGGCGTCGGATACCGAGCCGATGGCGCTGCTTGCCTTCAAGATCATGGACGATCCGTTCGTCGGCACGATCACCTTCTGCCGCATCTATTCCGGCAAGCTCGAGAGCTCGACCGGGGTGATGAACTCGACCAAAGACCGCAAAGAACGTGTCGGCCGCATGCTGCTGATGCATGCCAACAACCGCGAAGACATCAAGGAAGCTTTCGCCGGCGACATCGTGGCGCTTGCCGGTCTCAAAGAGGTCCGCACCGGCGACACCCTGTGCGATCCGCAGAAGCCGGTGATCCTCGAAAAAATGGAATTTCCCGATCCAGTCATCGAGATCGCGATCGAGCCCAAGTCGAAAGCCGATCAGGAAAAGCTCGGCGTCGCGCTGGCCAAGCTCGTGGCCGAGGACCCGTCGTTCCGCGTCCACACCGATCAGGAATCCGGCCAGACCATTATCAAGGGCATGGGCGAGCTCCACCTCGACATCAAGGTCGACATACTCAAACGCACTTATAAAGTTGACGCCAATATCGGCGCACCGCAAGTCGCCTATCGCGAAAAGATCACCCGGTCCGCCACGGTCGACTACACCCACAAGAAGCAGACTGGCGGCCACGGCCAGTTCGCGCGCATCAAGATCGTCGCCGAGCCGAGCGAGCCCGGTGCAGGCTTCGTGTTCGAGAACGAGATCGTCGGCGGGTCAGTGCCGCGCGAATTTTTTCCGGCCGTCGAGAAGGGCCTTGAAGGCTCGCTCGGCTCCGGCGTGCTCGCCGGCTTCCCGGTGGTCGATATCAAGGTCAGCCTCGTCGACGGCGCCTCGCATGACGTCGATTCATCGGCGATGGCGTTCGAGATTTGTGCCCGCGCCGCGATGCGCGAGGCACTCCAGAAAGGCGGCCCGGCTCTGCTCGAGCCGATCATGAAGGTCGAGGTAGTGACGCCGGAGGACTATACCGGCTCCGTCATCGGCGACCTCAATTCGCGGCGCGGCCAGATCCAGGGCCAGGACATGCGCGGCAACGCCAACGTCATCAATGCGATGGTGCCGCTCGCCAACATGTTCTCTTACGTCAACAACCTGCGCTCCATGTCACAGGGGCGCGCCACGTTCACGATGCAGTTCGACCACTACGCAGAAGTGCCGAAAGCCATCGCCGAAGAAGTTCAGGCGAAGTTCGCCTGACGAGCATTCACAAGGATTAGAGAGACCCGAACGGAGAGTCCCATGGCCAAGGAAAAATTCCAGCGCACCAAACCGCATTGCAATATCGGTACGATTGGTCACGTCGATCACGGCAAGACGTCGTTGACGGCGGCGATCACCAAGGTGTTGGCGGAGAAGGGCCAGGCGCAGTACACGGCCTACGACCAGATCGACAAGGCCCCGGAAGAGAAGGCCCGCGGCATCACGATCGCGACCGCGCATGTCGAGTACGAAACCGACAAGCGCCATTACGCCCACGTCGACTGCCCGGGCCACGCCGACTACGTGAAGAACATGATCACCGGCGCGGCGCAGATGGACGGCGCCATCCTCGTCGTCTCCGCCGCCGACGGCCCGATGCCGCAGACCCGCGAGCATATTCTGCTCGCCCGGCAGGTCGGCGTGCCGGCGCTGGTCGTATTCCTCAACAAGGTTGACATGGTCGACGACCCGGAGCTCCTCGAACTGGTCGAGCTTGAGGTCCGCGAACTGCTGTCGAAATATAATTTCCCCGGCGACAAAATCCCGATCATCAAGGGTTCGGCGCTGATGGCGCTCGAAGACAAGGATCCGAAGCTCGGCAAGGAAGCCATCTTCGAGCTGATGAAGGCGGTCGACGAATACATCCCGCAGCCGGAACGTCCGAAGGATCAGCCGTTCCTGATGCCGGTCGAAGACGTGTTCTCGATCTCGGGCCGCGGCACCGTCTGCACCGGCCGCATCGAGCGCGGCGTCATCAAGGTCGGCGAGGAAGTCGAGATCGTCGGCATCAAGCCGACGCAGAAGACCGTCGTCACCGGCGTCGAAATGTTCCGCAAGCTGCTCGACCAGGGCGAGGCCGGCGACAACGTCGGCTGCCTCCTGCGCGGCACCAAGCGCGAAGAGGTCGAGCGCGGCCAGGTGCTGTGCAAGCCGGGCTCGGTCAAGCCGCACACCAAGTTCAAAGCCGAGGCCTACATCCTCACCAAGGAGGAAGGCGGCCGTCATACGCCGTTCTTCACCAATTACCGGCCGCAGTTCTATTTCCGTACCACCGACGTGACCGGCGTGGTGACGCTGCCGGAAGGCACCGAGATGGTGATGCCGGGCGACAACATCGCCATGGAAGTCACGCTGATCGTGCCGATCGCCATGGAAGAGAAACTGCGTTTCGCCATTCGCGAGGGCGGCCGCACTGTCGGCGCCGGCGTGGTGGCGAGCATCATCGAGTAATCGGACGACAGCCGACGGACGACAGTGGACAAAGGACAGAGGACGGATAATGAAGCGACGACATCGACGGCGATAGATTATCTGTCGTCCGTAGTCCGTCGTCCGTCATCCGATACACCATGAACGGCCAGAATATCCGTATCCGGCTCAAGGCGTTCGATCACCGCATCCTCGATGCGTCGACGCGCGAGATCGTCAACACGGCCAAGCGCACCGGTGCGCAGGTCCGCGGCCCGATCCCGTTGCCGACCAGAATCGAGAAATTCACCGTCAACCGCTCGCCGCACATCGACAAGAAAAGCCGTGAGCAATTCGAAATGCGCACGCATAAGCGTCTGCTCGACATCGTCGATCCGACGCCGCAAACCGTCGATGCGCTGATGAAGCTCGATCTTGCCGCCGGCGTCGACGTCGAGATCAAGCTCTAAGGCGTGGAGAAACAGAAAATGCGTTCAGGGGTACTGGCGCAAAAAGTCGGGATGACGCGGCTGTTTACCGAGACCGGCGAGCATGTGCCGGTGACGGTGCTGCGGCTCGGCAATTGCCAGGTCGTCGGCCACCGCACCAAGGAAAAGAACGGCTACGTCGCGCTGCAGCTCGGCGCCGGCGCACGCAAGGTGCAGTCGACCACCAAGGCCGATCGCGGCCACTTTGCCGTCGCCAAGGTCGAGCCCAAGCGCAAGCTCGCCGAATTCCGTGTCGATGCCGACGCGCTCATTCCGGTCGGCGCCGAGATTACCGCCGACCATTTCGTCGTCGGGCAATATGTCGACGTCACCGGGACCTCGACCGGCAAAGGCTGGGCCGGCGCGATGAAGCGTTGGAACTTCGCTGGGCTACGCGCCTCGCATGGCGTGTCGATTTCGCATCGCTCGATCGGCGGCACCGGCGGCCGGCAGGATCCGGGAAGGACCTTCAAGAACAAGAAGATGTCGGGTCATCTCGGTGTCGATCGGGTGACCACGCTCAATCTCAAGGTCCGCGGCACCGACGTCGAGCGCGGCTTGATCATGGTCGAAGGCGCCGTGCCGGGCGTCAAAGGTGGTTGGATCACGGTGCGCGACGCCGTGAAGAAGAAACTGCCGGACGGCGCGCCGAAGCCGGGCAAGTTCAAGCTCGCCGACAATGCGGCCGAGGCTCCGGTTGCAATCGGTCCGGCCGGGGAGGGTGCGTGACATGGAACTGCAAGTCACCACACTCGACGGCGAGAAAGCGGGTTCGGTCACGTTGTCCGACGCCATTTTCGGTCTCGAACCGCGCACCGATCTCATCCACCGTTGCGTCGTCTGGCAGCTGGCGAAGCGCCAGCGCGGCACGCATGAAGTGAAGAACCGGGCAGACATCCATCGCACCGGCAAGAAGATGTACCGGCAGAAGGGTACCGGCTCCGCGCGCCACGGTTCGGCGCGGGTCAATCTGTTCCGCGGCGGCGGCCGCTCGTTCGGCCCCCATACCCGCAGTCACGAGATCGGCCTGCCGAAGAAAGTTCGCGCGCTGGCGCTCAAGCATGCGCTGTCCGCCAAGGCCAAGGACGGCGGCATCATTGTGATTGAGGCGCTCGCCGTGAAAGAAGCCAAGACCAAGGCGCTGCGCGGTCACTTCGACAAGCTCGGCGTCGCCAATGCGCTGTTCGTCGACGGCACCGAAATTGCGGCCGAGGTGCGGACCGCGGCGCGCAATATCCCGAATATCGACGTGCTCCCGGTCGCCGGCATCAATGTCTACGACATCATGCGGCGGCAAAAGCTGGTTCTCACGCGCGCCGCCGTCGACGCCTTGGAGGCGCGGTTCAAATGACCACCACCGATCCGCGCCACTACGACATCATCATCGCGCCGCTCATCACCGAGAAGGCGACCAACGCGTCCGAATTCAACAAGGTGGTGTTCAAGGTCGCCATGACCGCGACCAAACCGCAGATCAAGGAAGCGGTGGAGAAGCTGTTCGACGTCAAGGTCAAGAGCGTCAACACGCTGCGCCGCCGCGGCAAGTGGAAAATCTTCAAGGGCCGCTACGGCCAGACCTCCGACACCAAGCGTGCGATCGTGACCCTCGAAGAGGGTCAGAAGATCGACGTCACCACGGGGCTGTAGGGAGCGGGCGATGGCACTGCGAACTTATAATCCGGTCACCCCGGGCCAGCGCCAGCTGGTGCTGGTCGATCGCGCCGGCCTGCATGGCGGCAAACCGGTCAAAGCCCTGACCGAGGGCAAGAATTCGACCGGCGGCCGCAACAATAACGGCCGCATCACATCGCGCTATCGCGGCGGCGGCCACAAGCAGGCCTATCGCACGATCGACTTCAAGCGTCGCAAATTCGATATGCCGGCCACGGTCGAGCGGCTCGAATACGATCCGAACCGCACCGGCTTTATCGCGCTTATCAAATACCATGACGGCGAGCTCGCCTATATTTTGGCGCCGCAACGGCTCGCCGTCGGTGACAGCGTCGTCGCCGGCGAGCATGTCGACGTGAAGTCCGGCAACGCCATGCCGATCGCCAATATTCCGGTCGGCACCATCGTCCACAATATTGAGCTGAAGATCGGCAAGGGCGGCCAGGTCGCGCGGTCGGCCGGCACCTATGCCCAGATCGTCGGCCGCGACGGCGAATACGTGATCTTACGGCTCAATTCGGGCGAGCAGCGCCTGGTTCACGGCCGCTGCCTCGCCACCATCGGCGCGGTGTCCAACCCGGACAATATGAACGTTTCGATCGGCAAGGCCGGCCGCACCCGCTGGATGGGGCGGCGCGGCCATGTGCGCGGCGAGACCATGAACCCGGTCGATCATCCGCTCGGCGGTCGCACGCGCGGCGGCCGGCATCCGGTCACGCCGTGGGGCAAGCCGACCAGGGGCATGAAGACGCGCAAGAACAAATCGACGGCGAAGTTCATCATGATGAGCCGCCACGCGCGCAAGAAGCAGAAGTAGGAGCGACCATGACGCGTTCGGTGTGGAAGGGTCCATTTGTCGACGGTTATCTGCTGAAAAAGGCGGATGCCGCGCGCTCGTCCGGACGCCACGAAATGATCCGCATCTGGTCACGGCGCTCGACGATCCTGCCGCAATTCGTCGGATTGACCTTCGGCGTTTATAACGGTCAGAAGCACATTCCGGTGATCGTCACCGAGGAAATGGTCGGCCACAAATTCGGGGAATTCGCCCCGACCCGCTCGTTCTATGGCCATTCCTCGGATCGCAAAGCCAAGCGCGCCGCGGGTCCGGGTGAAGGCGGCGGCGCGGCGCCGGCGGCTGCGCCGGCAGCGAGCGCCTCGTGAGGCCGGGAGAGTATCGATGAGCAAGAAAAAGCGCCCGCGCGCGCTCTCCGACAACGAGGCCAAGGCGGTTGCCCGCATGCTGCGGATCAGCCCGCAGAAGCTCAATTTGTTGGCGCAGCTCATTCGCGGCAAGAAGGTATCGACCGCGCTCGCCGATCTCCAATTCTCGCGCAAGCGCATCGCCCGCGACGTGAAGAAGTGCCTGGAATTCGGCGATCGCCAATGCGGAGAACAATCACGACCTCGACGTCGACGATCTTGTCGTTGCCGAGGCTCATGTCGGCAAGGCGCTGGTGATCAAGCGCCATTCGCCGCGGGCGCGCGGCCGCGTCGGCGCGATTTTCAAGCCGTTCTCGCACCTCACCATCGTGGTGCGTGAGGTCGAGGCGCAGGCGTAACGGGAGCGGCGAGGAGAGCATTATGGGTCAAAAGGTCAATCCGGTCGGGCTTCGGCTGGGCATCAACCGCACCTGGGATTCACGCTGGTATGCCGGCAAGGCGAGCTACGGCTCGCTGCTCCACGAGGACATGGAGATCCGCAAAGCGCTGATGGCGGAGCTCAAGCAGGCCGCGGTGTCCAAGATCGTGATCGAGCGGCCGCACAAGAAGTGCCGCGTCACCATCCACTCGGCGCGGCCGGGCGTCGTCATCGGCAAGAAGGGCGCCGACATCGAGAAGTTGCGCCGGAAGGTCGCCGCGCTGACCGACAGCGACGTCGTGATCAACATCGTCGAGATCCGCAAGCCCGAGCTCGACGCTCAGCTGGTCGCCGAATCGATCGCCCAGCAGCTTGAGCGTCGCGTCGCCTTCCGCCGGGCGATGAAGCGCGCCGTGCAATCGGCGATGCGGCTCGGCGCCGGCGGCATCCGCATCAATTGCTCAGGTCGGCTCGGCGGCGCCGAGATCGCGCGCATGGAATGGTATCGCGAGGGCCGCGTGCCGCTGCATACGCTGCGCGCCGACGTCGATTATGGCGTCGCCACGGCATTCACCACCTATGGGACCTGCGGCGTGAAAGTGTGGATCTTCAAGGGCGAGATCATGGAGCACGACCCGATGGCGCAGGACAAGAAGATGGCCGAGGGCGAAGCCGGCCGGCCGCGCCGGGACGCGGCTTGAACGAGGCAATGAGAACAGAGGCGTAAGCCATGCTGCAACCGATGCGAACGAAATTTCGGAAGGCGCACAAGGGCCGCATCCACGGCGTGGCTACTAGTGCCGCCGCCCTCGCGTTCGGCCAGTACGGCTTGAAGGCGACCGAACCCGATCGGGTCACGGCGCGGCAGATCGAAGCCGCGCGGCGCGCGCTTACCCGCCACATGAAGCGCTCCGGCCGCGTCTGGATCCGGCTGTTTCCCGACGTGCCGGTGTCGAAGAAGCCGCTCGAAGTGCGCATGGGTTCTGGCAAGGGCACGCCGGAACTGTGGGTGGCCCGCGTCAAGCCCGGCCGCATCCTGTTTGAGATCGACGGCGTGACCATCGACGTCGCCAAGGAGGCGTTGGCGCTCGCCGCCGCCAAATTGCCGATCAAGACCCGCTTCGTCGAGCGGATCAGCGAATAGGCGCATGACATGAAACCGGCCGACATCAGAACGATGACGATCGATCAGATCGACGACGAGGTGCTCAAGCTGAAGAAGGAGCACTTCAATCTGCGCTTTCAGCGCGCCAGCGGACAATTGGAAAATACCGCGCGCGTGCGCGAAGTGCGGCGCGACATCGCGCGTCTGAAGACCATCGCGCGCACCAAGCGCCCTGCGGCGAAGAGCTAAGAGGAACAAGATGCCAAAGCGTACCCTGCAGGGCGTCGTGGTGAGCGACAAACAGGCCAAGACCCTGGTGGTGAAGGTGGAGCGCCGCTTTACCCATCCGATGTTCAAAAAGACCATTCGCCGCTCGAAGAAATACTACGCGCACGACGAGAACAATGAGTTCAAGGTCGGCGACATGGTGTGGATCGAGGAGCATCGCCCGATTTCCAAGCTCAAGCGTTGGGCGGTGGTGCGGGGCGAGAAAAAACAGGCGTCGTAGTCAGTGATGCGACCGGAATGGAAAGTGTGGGGTAGCCCATGATCCAGATGCAGACCAATCTCGACGTGGCGGACAATTCCGGCGCGCGCCGCGTCATGTGCATCAAAGTGCTGGGCGGCTCCAAGCGCAAATACGCCACCATCGGCGACGTCATCGTCGTCTCGGTGAAGGAGGCGATCCCGCGCGGCCGCGTCAAGAAGGGCGACGTGATGAAGGCGGTGATCGTGCGCATCTCCAAGGACATCAAGCGCGCCGACGGCTCGATCATCCGCTTCGACCGCAACGCCGCGGTGCTGATGACTCCGCAAAACGAGCCGGTCGGCACCCGCATTTTCGGACCGGTGCCGCGCGAATTGCGGGCCAAGAATCACATGAAGATCATTTCGCTTGCGCCGGAGGTGCTGTGATGGCGGCGCGGATCAAAAAGGGCGACAACGTCATCGTCATCGCCGGCCGCGACAAGGGCCGCACCGGGGAGGTCATTGAAATGCGCCGCGACGATGGGCGGGTGCTGGTGCGCGGCGTCAACATGGTCAAGCGCCATCAGCGTCAGAGCGCCGCGCAGGAAGGCGGCATCATTTCCAAGGAAGCGCCGATACACCTGTCGAACGTCGCGCTGGCCGATCCCAAGGACGGCAAGCCGACGCGCGTCGGGTTCAAATTCGTCGGCAAGGGCGAGGAACGCAAGAAGGTGCGCTTCGCCAAGCGTTCGGGAGTTGAGATCGATGGCTGAGACCGACGAGAAGCGGGCGAAACGGCCCGACAAGGCCGCGCGGCCGCCCACACCTGAGCAGGCAGTCAAGGCCGAGAAGGACGAAAAGAAGGCCGCCAAGCAAGCGCGCGCCGATAAGGCCGCCACCGCAGCCAAGGGTGAGGCGAAGGGCGCCGGCAAGCCGGCTGCGCCGCGCGAGCCCGAGCCGCGCGTGCCGGCGCGGTTGAAAGTTCAGTTCGACGAGACGATCCGCGGCAAGCTCGCCGAGCAGTTCGGTTACAAGAACCGCTTCCAGGTGCCCACCCTCGACAAGGTCGTCATCAATATGGGCATCGGCGAGGGGGTTGCCGACAAGAAGAAGGTCGACGGTGCCGCCGCCGATCTCGGGCTGATCACCGGGCAGAAGGCGGTGGTCACCAAGGCACGGAAATCGATCGCGACCTACAAGCTGCGCACCGGTCAGGCGATCGGCTGCAAAGTGACATTGCGCCAGGCGCGCATGTACGAGTTTCTCGATCGTCTGATCAATATCGCGCTGCCCCGGGTGCGCGATTTTCGCGGGCTTAATCCGAAGAGCTTCGACGGCCGCGGCAATTACACGCTCGGTATCAAGGAACACATCGTGTTTCCCGAGATCGACTACGACAAGGCGACCGACATCTGGGGCATGGACATCACGGTCTGCACCACCGCGCGCAATGACGACGAGGCGCGCGCCCTGCTGACGGCGTTCAACTTTCCGTTCCGGCAGTGAGGCCGAAAACCTCAGACGCGGGACATTGGGAGCATTAGATGGCGAAGAAGAGTTCGATCGAGAAGAACAACCGGCGCCGCCGGATGTCGAAGAAGTTCTCCGGCCGTCGCGCGCGGCTCAAGGCAATCGCGCGCGACAAGTCGAAGCCGGTGGAGGAGCGCTTTGCCGCGACGCTGAAGCTCGCCGAATTGCCGCGCAATTCGTCCGCCACCCGCATCCGCAACCGTTGCGAACTGACCGGCCGGCCACGCGGCTATTATCGCAAGCACAAATTGTCGCGCATCGCGCTGCGAGAGCTCGGTTCGAAGGGACTGATCCCCGGTCTGGTGAAATCGAGCTGGTAGGAGGAGCGCACGATGGCCATGAACGATCCGCTCGGCGATCTCCTGTCGCGCATCCGCAACGCACAAATGCGCAACAAATCGAAGGTCAGCTCGCCGAATTCCAAGCTGCGGGAAAGCGTGCTCGAAGTGCTCAAGGCGGAGGGTTATATCCGCGGCTACGCCGTGGTCGAGAAAGACGGCCGCTCCGAGATCGAGATCGAGCTCAAATATTTCGACGGCGAACCGGTGATCCGCGAAATCGCGCGGGTGTCGAAGCCGGGCCGGCGCGTCTATACCTCGGTCAAGAACATGCCGCGCATCAATAACGGGCTCGGCGTGACGATCGTGTCGACGCCGAAAGGCGTCATGGCCGATCACGATGCGCGCGACGCCAATGTCGGCGGCGAAATCCTCTGCACGGTGTTCTGATGTCCCGTATCGGTAAACGAGCAATCGCGGTGCCGTCCGGCATCACCGCCAATATCGAGGGCCAGACCGTCAAGGTGAAAGGTCCCAAGGGCGCGCTGTCGGTCGCCTTGCACGAGGACGTCGCGGTCAAGCTTGAGGGCGGTCAGATCAAGGTCGAGCCGCGCGCCGAGACCAAGCGCGCTCGCGCCCAGTGGGGTACCTCGCGCACGCTTATCGCCAATCTCATTGCCGGAGTGACCAAGGGTTTTGAGCAACGGCTCGAAATCGCCGGGGTGGGTTATCGCGCGGCGGTGCAGGGCAAGAATCTGCAGATGGCGCTCGGCTACAGCCACGACGTCATCTATCCAATCCCGGAGGGCATCACGATTGCCACGCCGCGGCCGGTTGAAATCGTCATCAGCGGCAGCGATCGGCAGAAAGTCGGCCAGGTCGCCGCGGAAATCCGCGAGTATCGGCCGCCGGAACCCTATAAGGGCAAAGGCATCAAATATGCCGAGGAACGTATTTTCCGTAAGGAAGGCAAGAAGAAGTAAGGCAGGCGCGCGATGACCAAGTTCAGCGACAGGTTTGTGCGGCGGCAGGGCCGCGTGCGCGGGGTCCTGCGGCGCGCCGCCGGCGAGCGCAAGCGGCTCTCGGTCTACCGCTCGTCCAAGCACATCTATGCGCAGGTGATCGACGACGATGAGGGCGTTACGCTCGCGTCCGCCTCGTCGATCGAGAAGACCACGCGCGACGGCCTCAAGACCGGCGCCAGCGTCGATGCGGCAAAGGCGGTCGGCAAGTTGATCGCCGAGCGTGCCAAGGAAAAAGGCATCAAGGACGTCGTGTTCGATCGTGGCGGTTATCTTTATCACGGCCGGATCAAGGCCTTGGCTGAAGCCGCCCGTGAGGGCGGGCTGAATTTCTGATGACGGAGGACGGACGACAGAGGACAGATAAGGCAAGAAAGCCGGCACAGATCACTTCCGTCGTCTGTCGCCCGTCGTCTGCCCTCTCGTCTAGGATTAAAGGCTTGAACAGATGGTAGCGCACTATGGCCCGTGAACCACGTGAACGGCGGCGAGACGAAGAGCGCGACAGCGAATTCGTCGACAAGCTGGTGCACATCAACCGGGTAGCCAAGGTGGTGAAGGGCGGCCGGCGCTTCGGCTTTGCCGCGCTCGTCGTCGTCGGCGATCAGAAAGGTCGGGTCGGTTTCGGCCATGGCAAGGCGCGCGAGGTGCCGGAGGCTATCCGCAAGGCGACCGACGCCGCCAAGCGCGGGCTGACGCGAGTACCGCTGCGCGAAGGCCGCACGCTGCATCATGATGTCGCCGGTCGGCACGGCGCCGGCAAGGTCTATCTGCGCGCAGCGCCGCCCGGCACCGGCATCATCGCCGGCGGTCCGATGCGCGCGGTCTTTGAGACGCTTGGCATGCAGGACGTGGTAGCGAAGTCGATCGGCACGTCCAATCCCTACAACGTCGTGCGCGCCACGTTCGATGCGCTCAAACGCCAGGATTCGCCGCGCTCGGTCGCCGCCCGCCGTAACGTCAAAGTGTCGACGCTGCAGGCGCGCCGCCGCGATGTCGATGCCGAAGCACCGGCCGATTAAACGCGGAGCCCACCATGAACGCCGATAACAAAGCCGGCAAGACCGTCAAAGTCCGGCAGACCGCAAGTCCGTCTCGCCGTCATCACAGCCAGCGTGAGACGTTGGTCGGATTGAAGCTCAACAAGATCGGGCGGGTCGCGGAGCTCCGGGACACGCCGCAGACCCGCGGCATGATCGCCAAGGTCGCCCATCTCATCGAAGTGGTGGAGAAATAAGCCATGCAGCTTCACGACCTGTCGGGCCGCCGCGGCGCCCGCAAACTGGGCAAGCGTATCGGTCGCGGCATCGGCTCAGGCAAGGGCAAGACCGGCGGCCGCGGCGGCAAGGGCCAGACCGCGCGCTCCGGCGTGCGCATCAAGGGCTTTGAAGGCGGCCAGATGCCGCTGCATCGGCGTTTGCCCAAGCGTGGGTTCAAGAACACGAAATTCGCGCGTAAGCTCAATGAGATAAATTTGGGCCGCATTCAGGCGGCCCTCGACGCGGGCACTCTCGACGCCGCGGCCAAGATCGACGCCGCCGCCTTGGTCAAAGCCGGCGTGCTGCGCCGCGCCAAGGACGGCGTGAGGCTCCTCGGCGCTGGCGAAATCAAGACAAAAGTCGCGCTTGCCGTCTTTGGCGCCTCGAAATCGGCGGTTGCCGCCGTCGAGAAGGCCGGCGGCACGGTTGAGATCCTCGCTCCCACGGCGGAATCGAGCGAGCAGGCCGCCTGATAGGCGTCCGGCCCGGCCTTGTGCCGGGCGGTCACGACTTCTACCTGTGAACGAGGGCGTGGCTCGGCCGGGCAATCCGGTCATGGCGTGAAGAAGGGGACTTGGAGCGCGATGGTCTCTGCAGCAGAACAACTGGCGGCCAATCTGAACTTCTCGGCGCTCGCCAAGGCCGATGAGTTGAAGAAGCGCATTTGGTTCACGCTCGGCGCGCTCTTGGTCTATCGGCTCGGCACCTATATCCCGCTGCCCGGCATCGATCCCAACGCCTGGGACCAGATCTTCCAATCGCAGCAAGGCGGCATTCTGGGCATGTTCAACATGTTCGCCGGCGGCGGCATCCACCGCATGGCGATCTTTGCGCTCAATATCATGCCCTATATTTCGGCGTCGATCATCATTCAGCTGATGACGACCGTGTCGCCGACCCTCGAACAGCTCAAGAAAGAGGGCGAGGCCGGCCGCAAAATGATCAACCAGTACACCCGTTACCTCACGGTAGTGCTGGCGGCATTCCAAGCCTACGGCATTTCCGTGGGGCTCGAAGGCGCTGCCCACGTGGTCAGCGATCCCGGCCTGTTCTTTCGCATTTCTACGGTAATCACACTCACCGGCGGCACTATTTTCCTGATGTGGCTCGGCGAACAAATAACGCAACGCGGCATCGGCAACGGCACCTCGCTTATCATCATGTCGGGCATTGTCGCGCAGTTGCCGTCGGCGATCGCCGGAACGCTTGAACTTGGCCGCCAGGGCGCACTGTCCACCGGGATTATTCTTATCGTCATCCTCATGGTGATCGCGGTCATCACCTTTATCGTGTTCATGGAGCGGGCACAGCGCCGGCTCCTGATCCAATATCCCAAGCGTCAGGTCGGCAATCGGATGTTCGAGGGGCAGTCGTCACATCTGCCGCTCAAGCTCAACACCTCGGGTGTCATCCCGCCGATCTTCGCCTCATCGTTGCTGCTGTTGCCGACCACGGTGGCCAATTTCACGGCCGGGCAGGGGCCGGGCTGGCTGACGGTGATCACCACGCAGCTCGCGCATGGACGCCCGCTCTTCCTCATTCTCTATGTCGGCTTGATCGTCTTCTTCGCCTTTTTCTATACGGCGATCGTGTTCAATCCGACGGAGACCGCGGATAACCTGAAGAAGCACGGCGGCTTCATTCCCGGCATCCGGCCCGGCGAGCGCACAGCGGAATACATCGATTACGTATTGTCTCGGATCACGGTCATCGGCGCGGCCTATCTGGCGGTGGTGTGCCTGTTTCCGGAGATACTCATCTCCTACGCGGCGGTACCGTTCTATTTTGGCGGAACATCACTCTTGATCGTGGTGAGCGTCACCATGGATACTGTGGCGCAGGTCCAGGGTTATCTGCTGGCCCACCAGTATGAAGGCCTGATAAAAAGGTCGAAACTGAGGGGGCGCCGTCGATGAGATTGATCCTGCTGGGCCCGCCGGGGGCTGGCAAAGGAACGCAGGCCCTGCGGCTCGTCGGCAAATACGGAATAATACAGCTTTCGACAGGTGAACTGCTGCGGGCAGCCATAAAGGCCGGCACGCCTGTCGGCCGCCAGGTGCAGGAAATCATGGCGCGCGGCAGCCTCGTCCCCGACAATGTCGCGGTCGGCATTGTCGGCCAGCGCATCAACGAACCTGACGCTCGCAAAGGCTTCATTCTCGATGGCTTCCCCCGCACCGTGCCGCAGGCGGCGGCGTTGGACCGTCTGTTGGAAGCCAAGGGGCTTGGGCTCGATGGCGTGATCGAACTGCGGGTGGACGAGGACGCCCTGATGCGGCGGATCGAGAGCCGTATCGCCGAGACGAAGGCGCGGGGTGAGACACTGCGCGATGACGACAACCCTGAAGTGTTGCGCAACCGGCTGCGGGCCTATCGCGAGCAGACCGCGCCGCTGATCGCATATTACCGTCAGAAGGGGCTATTGCGGACCGTCAACGGGATGGCGTCCGTCAGCGATGTGACGGCCGCTATCGATAGACTTCTGCCGACGGACCGGCTATCGGTCAGCGCAGGCGCGGTCGGCAAAAAAAAAAGCGAAGAGCTCAGCCCCTGAAGTCACGGCGCCGTAGGCGCCCAGCAACGAGGGTTATAGGAAAAAAATCCACAAGGGGCGCGGTTGCAGGCCGTAATAGACCTAGAAAGGCCAAGGCTGGCTTGTCCAGACAACCCGGCCGCCGAGGAGGTCCCCGCCGTTGACAAGTTTATACAGGAAAGTGGTGGCGGAGGTTGACGAAAGCGCCTGGCATCCATTAATAAGCCTCAAATATCCAGTCGGAGATCGAGCAGCGATGCCAGGCCGAAGCGGCGGGCAGTCGCTGGCTTTTTACGTTTGTGGCCTTCTCGGTGACATTGGAGCCGATGGAGGGCGGTCGGGCGCCACGGGTCGTTCGTGGCCGGGCCGCCGCAAGGAGCAACTGGCTTAAGGAGTAACGGACTTGGCTCGTATTGCTGGCGTCAATCTGCCGACCAATAAGCGCATCGTGATCGCGCTCCAATACATCTATGGCATTGGCGGCGCCAAGGCTCATGAGATCCTCGGCAAGGTGTCGATCCCGGAATCGCGCCGGGTGTCGCAATTGACCGACCAGGAGGTGCTGCAGCTGCGCGAAATGATCGACCGCGACTATATCGTCGAGGGCGATCTGCGGCGCGAAGTGGCCATGAACATCAAGCGGCTGATGGATCTGGGTTGCTATCGCGGCCTACGCCATCGCCGCGGTCTTCCGGTTCGCGGCCAACGCACGCATACCAACGCCCGGACCCGCAAGGGCCCGGCCAAGGCGATCGCCGGCAAGAAGAAATAGGGCGTGGAGCAGGGACTTAAGTAACGGCAGCGGAGCCGGCGGCTCCGATCCAGGATAAGGGTTCAGAATGGGTAAGGAAGCCACCCGCGTTCGCAAACGCGAACGCAAAAACATCGCGTCGGGCGTCGCGCATGTGAACGCGACGTTCAACAATACCATGATCACGATAACCGACGTGCAAGGCAATACTATCGCCTGGTCGACGGCAGGCACCATGGGCTTTAAGGGCTCGCGCAAGTCGACCCCTTATGCGGCGCAGGTCGCCGCCGAGGATGCCGCCAAGAAGGCGCAAGAACACGGCATGCGGACGCTGGAAGTCGAGGTTGCCGGTCCCGGTTCGGGACGCGAGTCGGCGTTGCGCTCGTTGCAGGCGGCCGGTTTCACCATCACGTCGATCCGCGACGTAACGCCGATCCCGCACAATGGCTGCCGCCCGCGCAAGCGGCGGCGCGTATAGGAAACCGGTCGATGGATCAAATGGAACATCTGCCGCCGCTTGAGCATCAATCCAATTTTGGCCCCGTTGAGCGGAACGGGGCGCGCGAGACATTGGCGCCGCGCAACACCATGGGTGATAACGTGACGATTCAGAAGAATTGGCAGGAACTGATCAGGCCCAACAAGCTGCAGGTCAGCGCCGGCGCCGATACCCGTCGTTCGGCGACGGTGGTCGCCGAGCCGCTCGAGCGCGGCTTCGGCGTGACTCTCGGCAACGCGCTGCGGCGTATTTTGCTCTCCTCGCTGCAGGGCGCCGCGGTGCAGTCGGTGCACATCGACGGCGTGCTGCACGAGTTCTCCTCGATTGCCGGCGTGCGCGAGGACGTGACCGACATCGTTCTCAATATCAAGGACATCGCCATCAAGATGCAGGGCGATGGCCCCAAGCGCATGGTGGTGAAGAAGCAAGGGCCCGGCACTGTCACCGCCGCCGACATCCAGACCGTCGGCGACATCGTCGTGCTCAATCCCGACTTGGTGTTGTGCACGCTCGATGAGGGCGCCGAAATCCGCATGGAATTCACGGTGAACACCGGCAAGGGCTATGTGCCGGCGGAGCGCAACCGTCCCGAGGACGCGCCGATCGGGCTTATCCCCGTCGACAGTCTCTACTCGCCGGTGCGCAAAGTATCCTACAAGGTCGAGAACACCCGCGAGGGCCAGATTCTCGACTACGACAAGCTGACGCTGTCGATCGAGACCAACGGCGCACTGAGCCCGGAGGACGCGCTCGCTTATGCCGCGCGCATCCTCCAAGACCAGCTCAACGTCTTCGTCAATTTCGAGGAGCCGAAGCGTGAGACCGCGCACGAGGCGATTCCCGATCTCGCGTTCAATCCGGCCTTCCTCAAGAAAGTCGACGAGCTCGAGCTCTCGGTGCGTTCGGCCAACTGCCTGAAGAACGACAATATCGTCTATATCGGCGATCTGGTTCAGAAGACGGAAGCCGAGATGCTGCGGACGCCGAATTTCGGCCGCAAGTCGCTCAACGAGATCAAGGAAGTCCTGGTGCAGATGGGGCTGCATCTCGGCATGGAAGTGCCGGGCTGGCCGCCGGAAAACATCGAGGAACTCGCCAAGCGCTTCGAGGATCATTACTGAGCAGGGGACAGTAATCAGATGTCAGTAATCAGAGGAGTCTGATTACTGATTACTGAGCACTGATAGCTGAATGCGTCACGCCAAAACACACCGCAAATTCAACCGCCGCTCGGATCATCGCAAGTCGATGCTGGCGAACCTCGCCGCTTCGCTGATCAAGCACGAGCAGATCGTCACCACGCTGCCGAAGGCGAAGGATTTGCGCCCGGTCGTGGAAAAGCTCGTCACGCTCGGCAAGCGCGGCGGGCTGCATGCCCGCCGCCAGGCGATCGCGCAGATGCGCGACGTCGCTATGGTCAAGAAGCTGTTCGACGTGATCGGGCCGCGCTACAAGGAGCGCAACGGCGGCTATACCCGGGTGCTCAAGGCCGGCTACCGTTACGGCGATTCCGCTCCGGTTGCGGTGATCGAATTCGTCGATCGCGACATCGATGCGAAGGGGTTGGATTCCGGTCCGGCCCAGGAGCGCGGAGCGGAAGCGCCGGCTCCGGCGTAACCGCGGGCGAGCGCGAGGGACGACGTCGCCGGCCTTTCACGGCCTCGGTCGGATGGCTAGAGCGCAATCGCTTCAAATGGAATCGATTGGCGCCCTAAGTTTTTGGTGAAGCATGATCTTTTCGGAAAACCGGTATCCACTTTTCCGGATCAGGCTTTAGATCCGGACGCGTTGAATCGGGGTTTTTCATGCCGCGTTTGCACGTGCTCGCCATTCCGGCTGCTGCGCTTGTCGGAGTCGCACTTTTCGTTGCAGCCGCCGCGGCGCAAGAAAGCCAAATCCAGCGCCAAGTCCCGACTTCGCCCGCCCAGCTGCAGCTCTCTTTCGCGCCGATCGTCAAACGGGTGGCGCCAGCGGTGGTGAACGTCTACGCCGCGCGCGTCATTGAGAACAGCAGTCCGTTCCTGGCCGATCCGTTCTTCCGCCAGTTCTTTGGCGTGGTGCCGCGCCAGCAGGTTGAGCGCTCGCTCGGCTCAGGCGTTATCGTTGACGCGTCCGGGCTCGTCGTTACCAATTATCACGTCATCGAAGGCGCCAGCGAAGTGAAAGTGGCGCTGTCCGACAAGCGTGAATTCGCCGCCGATGTCGTGCTCAAGGACCAGCGCAGCGATCTTGCGGTATTGCGCATCAAAGGCGCCAAGGAGCGGTTTCCGACGCTGCCGTTCGCCAATTCCGACGATCTTCAGGTCGGCGATGTCGTGCTCGCTATCGGCGATCCGTTCGGCGTCGGCCAGACCGTGACGCACGGCATCGTCTCGGCGGTGGCGCGCACCGATGTCGGCATCAGCGATTATCAGTTCTTCATCCAGACCGACGCGGCCATCAATCCCGGCAATTCCGGCGGTCCGCTGGTCGATATGAGCGGCCGCATGGTCGGGCTTAATTCGGCGATCTACTCGCGTTCCGGCGGCTCGCAGGGCATTGGCTTCGCCATCCCGGCGAATATGGTGCGCATCGTCGTGGCCTCCGCAGAGAGCGGTAGCGGCGCCGTCAAGCGGCCCTGGCTCGGTGCCAAGCTGCAGGAGGTCACGCCCGACATCGCCGACAGCCTCGGCCTGCAGCGGCCGAGCGGCGCATTGGTGGCGAGCATCGCCGCCGACAGTCCGGCCGCGCGCGCCGGGATTAAGACCGGCGACGTCATTGTCAGCGTCGATGGCACGGAAGTCGACGATCCGACAGCGTTCAATTATCGCTTCGCCACCAAACCGCTCGGCGGTACCGCCCAGCTCGGGGTTATCCGTCAGGGCCACGCCATCGTCGTGCCGGTCGCCTTGCGGGCCCTCCCGGACTTGCCGCGCGAGGAGGTCGAAATCCGCTCCCGCTCGCCGTTCCGCGGGGCAACCGTGTCAAACTTATCGCCGGCTTTGGCGGACGAAATGCGGCTTGATCCAAACGCGCAAGGGGTCGTCGTCACCGGCGTTGCCGACGGTTCGGAAGCGCAGTCGATCGGATTCCGGAAGGGCGATATCATCGTTTCGGTCAACAATCAGAAGATCGAAAAACCCGCCGACCTTGCCCGTATCGCCGGTGCCGGCAGCCGGCAATGGCGCATTACGCTGCTGCGTGGCGGCCAGCAGATTTCCGTCATGTTTTCCGGATGAGCTCGCGTCCCAAACCGAAGGGACCGAGCCTGTTCGCCGCCGCAGGCCTCGAGCACGATGCGCCGCGGCCACTCGCCGATAAGCTCCGTCCGGGCAAATTGTCCGACGTGGTGGGGCAAGACCATCTTCTCGGCCCCGACGGCGCGCTCACCCGCATGCTGGAGACGCGCTCGCTCGGCTCGCTGATCTTCTGGGGACCGCCGGGCACCGGCAAGACCACGGTGGCGCGGTTGCTCGCGCATGCGACCGAGCTTTATTTCGAGCAGATTTCGGCGATTTTCTCCGGCGTCGCCGATTTGAAGAAGGTGTTCGACGCGGCGCGTTTGCGGCGCGAGACCGGGCAGGGCACGCTGCTCTTTGTCGATGAAATTCATCGCTTCAATCGCGCGCAGCAGGATTCCTTCCTGCCGGTGATGGAGGACGGCACCATCGTGCTCGTTGGCGCCACCACCGAGAATCCCTCGTTCGAGTTGATCGCGCCGTTGTTGTCCCGCGCCCGGGTTCTGGTATTCAAGCCGCTCGATGCCGCGGCCATCGGGAAGCTCCTCGCCCGCGCCGAGGCAATCGAGGGAAAGTCGCTGCCGCTCGATGGCGACGCCCGCGCCTCGCTCATCCGCATGGCCGACGGCGACGGCCGCGCCGCGCTCACCCTCGCCGAGGAAGTCTGGCGCGCGGCACGTCACGGCGAGACCTTCGATGCCGCGGCCTTGCAGGAGGTGGTGCAGCGCCGCGCACCGATCTACGACAAGAAGCAGGACGGCCATTACAATCTGATTAGTGCGCTGCATAAATCGGTCCGCGGCTCCGACCCGGATGCGGCACTGTATTATCTCTGCCGCATGCTCGATGCCGGCGAGGACCCGCTCTATCTGGCGCGCCGCGTGGTACGCATGGCGGTGGAAGACATCGGCCTTGCCGATCCGCAGGCGCTGGTCGTCGCCAATGCCGCCAAGGACGCCTACGACTTTCTCGGCTCGCCGGAAGGCGAGCTCGCCATCGCCGAGGCGGTGATCTACGTCGCCACCGCGCCGAAATCGAACGCGACCTATGTCGCCTTCGGCGAAGCGATGCGCACGGCGAAGGAGGCGGGTTCGCTGTTGCCGCCCAAGCACATTCTCAACGCGCCGACACAACTGATGAAAACCGAGGGCTACGGCTCGGGCTACGAATACGATCACGACACGGAAGAGGCGTTCTCCGGCCAGGATTATTTCCCGGAAGTCCTTGGGCATCGGCAATTCTATGATCCGCCCGAGCGCGGTTTTGAGCGCGAGATCAGGAAGCGGCTGGATTATTGGGCAAAGCTGCGGCACCAGCGGAGCGGCAGTTGAGAGGTTCGCGCGGACCACGCCAGCCTGGCGGCGGCCGGCAGATCGCCGGACCGAGGCATCGGCATCGCCAATTTGTTGCCCGTCACCCCGAGGTGGCCGCGAAGCGGCCCTCGAAAGGCGACGGCCCGAGCGCCGTGGGCGATGCATCCTTCGAGGCCCGCCTGCGGCGGGCGCCTCAGGATAACGGCGAACAGAAAGCGGCTGCGCCGGCTCGCATGCCGACTACCGTTCAAAATGTCGCCGTTACCGCGGACGAATCCGGCATGCGGGTCGACCGCTTTCTCGAAGCGCGCTTCCCGGGACTGAGCTTCTCCCACATCCAACGCGTCATCCGCAAAGGCGAGGTGCGGGTCAACGGCAAGCGCACACAGCCGAAAAACCGGCTGGAGACCGGGCAGACTATCCGCATTCCGCCCTTGCGCCTCGACCAGCCGAAGCCGCGCGCGCCGGGCCATGCAGCCGACGACAAGACGCGGGAATTCCTCAAATCCATCACGCTCTACGAGGACGCCGACGTGCTGGTGCTCAACAAGCCGATGGGGCTTGCGGTGCAGGGCGGCTCTGGCACCACGCGCCACATCGACGGCATGCTGGAAGTCATGCGCGACGCGCACGGCCAGCGGCCGCGGCTCGTTCATCGGCTCGACAAGGACACCGCCGGCTGTCTGCTCGTGGCCAAGACGCGCTTTGCCGCGGCGGCGCTCGCCAAGACCTTCCGCGCGCGCTCGGCGCGCAAGATCTATTGGGCCTTGGTTGCCGGCGTGCCGAAAGTGCAGCAGGGCCGCATCTCGACCTTTCTCGCCAAGGAGGAGCGCGAGGATGAATCCGTCATGCGCATCGCCCGCCATGGCGACAAGGGCGCGAGCCACGCCGTGACCTATTACGCCGTGGTGGAAACCTCGGGGCCGCTTTTGGCCTGGGTCTCGCTCAAGCCGGTGACCGGCCGTACCCATCAATTGCGCGCGCACATGGCCCACATCGGCCATCCGATCGTCGGCGATCCGAAATATTTTTCCCTGGAAAACTGGCAGCTGCCCGGCGGTATGCAGAACAAGCTGCATCTGTTGGCCCGCCGCATCGCGGTGCCGCATCCGCGCGGCGGCACGATCGACGTTACCGCGCCGCTGCCGCCGCATATGCAGCAGTCGTGGAATCTGCTCGAGCTCGACGCCAAGCGCTACGATCCGATCGAGGAAGCGCCGGGCGAATAATGCCGGGAACAACGCGCATCGCGCGGGGTTTATTCTCGTGATCCTGCTGTCGGCCAAATGAGGCGCAGGTGGGTGTTCGATACAGCCTGATATTCGGTTTGGCGATTGCGACGGCCGTCGGCGCAGCGCAGGCGCGCGATTTCGAAATGGGCGGCGACAACGATTTTCCCTACTCGATCATGGCGCCAGAGCGCGGCTCCTTACCGCATCACCACGGCAAAGCGCTGGTCAAAAAGCGGCACGTGACGGCACCGCATCCGCGCGAGCTCACGAAGAAATATCCCCATAGAAATCTGTCAGTCGTGCGGGGCTCGTCCGGTTCGGTGTTGCCGACACCATTGCCGCGGACCGAACTCATCCCGCCGGAGGGCAATAACCGACTGACGCTTCCTGCTGTGCCGCAGGAGCAGGGACCATCCATCGTTCCCGGCGTGGCCAATCCCGTCCCTAATCTGCCGCACGGGCCGGAGACGTTTCAGGACCGCGCCTCGCGCTGCGCCTTCCAATCCGGGCTTTACAACGTGCCCGGCACTGCGCGCAGCCAGTATATTGGCACCTGCGTGCAGTAAACCTCGGCCGTTTATGACGCTGCCGTCCGTCGGCATTTTATTGCACTTGACAGGCAACCAAATGGTTGCATATTGTCGGCATGGATGCGGTGTTCAAGGCGCTGGCCGATGCGAGCAGGCGCGAGCTGCTCGACCGGTTGCGCGCCGAGAACGGCCAGACGCTGGGCGAACTGTGTGCGCGCCTCGATATGACGCGGCAGGCGGTAAGCAAGCATCTGGCGATTCTGGAAGAAGCCAATCTCGTCGCCGCGGTGCGGCGGGGCAGGGAGAAGCTGCACTACCTCAATCCGGTACCGATCCACGAGATCGCCGAGCGCTGGATCGGGAAATTCGAACGCTCACGCCTGCAAGCGTTGAGCGACATGAAACGAGCGTTGGAGACGCGTGATGACTGAGAAACCGAAATTCGTGTACGTCACCTATATCGCGGCATCCCCGGAGAAGGTATGGGAAGCACTCACCAAGCCCGACGTCAGCGAGAAATACTGGTTCGGCTATCGCGTCGCCGCCACCGGCAAGCCGGGCGATCTGATGACCGCAACGAGTCCAACGGGCCAGCTCTCGCACCGCGATCCCATCATCGAGAGCGATCCACCGCGGCGGCTGGTTTATGGCTGGAAGCCGCTCGAGAAAGACAAACCCGACGAAAGATCTTCACGTGTGACGTTTGAGCTCGAGCCATTCAAGGGGCAAACCCGGCTCACGGTGATCCACGACGAATTCGACGAGGGCAGCAAGATCTTCGGAATGATCAGTCAGGGGTGGCCCGCGGTGTTGTCGAGTTTGAAGACCTTCCTGGAGACGGGCCGTCCGCTCGATCCGTCGTGGAAGGATGCAGTGGGGAACTGCACAGCCGAGGCCGGCGCATGATCGATCCGGCCAAGTTCAAGCCCAAGACCGTCTACGTCATCTATATCGCGTCGACACCCGAGAAAGTGTGGCAGGCGCTGACGTCGTCCGACTTTACCCGAAGGTATTTCTGGGACCGCAGCGTCGAGATCGAGCCCCGCTCCGGCGGTGCTTTTGTGCTGCGGTTGCCGGACGGCCGGATCAACGTGCAGGGCAAGGTCGTCGACTGGGAGCCGCCGCGGAAGCTGTCGGTCACCTGGCAAGTCGCCTGGCCGGAGGACTTCCGCAAGCTGCCCGAATGCGTGGTCGGCTACGAAATCGCCCAAGCCGGGGATGCCGTCCGCCTCACCATGACGGAATCCCATTCATGGGAGGTGCCCGAGGCGATCCTCTCCGGCGGCCGCACCGGCTGGCCGGCCATCCTGTCGAGCCTCAAGAGCTTGTTGGAAACCGGCAAACCGCTGGCGATCGCGATGGCCCCGCCGATGGCGATGATCGAAGCGATCAAGCAGCTGAAGTGATCAGCGCAAGGCTGCGTTGATCTTTTCCAGCGCCGCCGAGCCGGGGCACAAATCCTTCTCGCCCAGCGTATTGAGCGGCGTCTCGACCGTATTGAGATGGCCATGGAGGTCGGCGGCCTCCTCTTCGACATAGAGGAGCCCGGTGACGATCTGACCTTGCGCGGCATGGTGCTGGATGAAGGT
Source organism: uncultured Alphaproteobacteria bacterium (assembly GCA_963791925.1). Classification (GTDB taxonomy): domain Bacteria; phylum Pseudomonadota; class Alphaproteobacteria; order Rhizobiales; family Xanthobacteraceae; genus BOG-931. The sequence continues at coordinate 148,623 of CAWBUA010000003.1, forward strand.
CATGGCCGCCAGCCGGTCATGCACGTTGTATTCGGCATTAAGCTTGCGCAAAGCGAGCGTGGTGCCGTCGTGTTGCTCGACCAGTTCGACGGTGCCCGGCTCGTAGTCGACATGGATCGGCGCGCGGCCGGTAATGACGTCGAGGAAGTTCACCGCGTCGTTGTGCTCGCGCACGTAATCGTAGCTCTTGGTCGAGCCGGGATGATTGTTGAACGCGACGCAGGGCGAGATCACGTCGATGAAGGCTGCTCCTTCGTGCTCGATCGCCGCCTTGATGATCGGCACAAGCTGTTTTTTGTCGCCGGAGAATGAACGTGCCACAAAGCTCGCACCGAGCTGCAGCGCAATGCCGACCATGTCGATGGCGCTGTCGGAGTTGACGACGCCGCGCTTGGACTTCGAGCCGCGGTCGGCGGTCGCGGAGAACTGCCCCTTGGTCAGCCCATAGACGCCGTTGTTCTCGACGATATAGACCATGTTGACGCCGCGGCGCATGCAGTGGGCGAACTGGCCGAAGCCGATCGACGCGGAATCGCCGTCGCCGGAGACGCCGAGATAGATGAGATCGCGGTTGGCGAGATTGGCGCCGGTGAGCACCGACGGCATGCGGCCGTGCACCGAGTTGAAGCCGTGCGAGTTGCCGAGAAAGTAATCCGGCGTCTTCGACGAGCAGCCGATGCCGGAAATTTTCGCCACCCGGTGCGGCTCGATCGACAATTCAAAGCAGGCTTCGATGATCGCGGCGGTGATCGAATCGTGGCCGCAGCCGGCGCACAGCGTCGAAATCTTGCCTTCGTAATCGCGGTGCGTATAGCCCAACGAATTCTTCGGCAGGTCCGGATGGTGGAATTTCGGTTTGACGACGTAAGTCATGACACCACCTTCCGCAGCGGCGTGATTTTCAGCGCATCGAGATGGTCCCCGATGGCGCGGGCGATGAAGCGCGCGGTGATGGGCGTGCCGTCGTAATGCACGATCGGCACGAGCCGCACCGGATCGATGCTGAGTTCGTTGACGATGAGCGAGCGAAGTTGGCTGTCGCGATTCTGCTCGACGACATAAATGAAGTCGTGCTCGGCGATGAAGCTCGGCACGCTGGAATGGAACGGGAAGGCGCGGATGCGCAGCCGGTCGAGCTGGTGGCCGCGCGTCTCCAGGAGCTCGATCGCCTCGTCCATCGCGGGGGCGGTCGAGCCGAAATAAATCACGCCGTATTTGGTCGGCTTTTCGGCATTGGCTTGCAGCGGCCGCGGCACCAGATCCTTGGCTGTTTCGAACTTGCGCAACAGCCGCTGCATGTTGTCGGCATAGGCAGACCCTTCCTCGGTGTAGCGCGCATAGCGGTCGCGCGAGGTGCCGCGGGTGAAGAATGAGCCCTTGGTCGGGTGCGTGCCGGGATAGGTGCGATAGGCGATGCCGTCGCCGTCGACATCGAGATAGCGGCCGAAATCGGCGCCGGCCTCGAGCGCGGCGGCGGTCATGACCTTGCCGCGATCGTACTGCTTGGCGTCGTCCCACTTGAGCGGCCGGCACAGCCGGTGATTCATGCCGATATCGAGATCGAGCATGAGAAAAATCGTGGTCTGCAGCCGGTCGGCGAGATCGAAGGCCTGCGCCGCCATTTCGAACGCCTCGGCCGGATCCTCGGGGAACAGCAAAATATGCTTGGTGTCGCCATGCGACGCGTAGGCCGTGCTGATGATGTCGCATTGCTGGGTGCGCGTCGGCATGCCGGTCGACGGTCCGGCGCGCTGCACGTCCATGATCACGGCCGGGATCTCCGCGAAATAGGACAGCCCAATGAACTCCTGCATCAGCGAGATGCCGGGGCCCGAGGTTGCGGTAAAGGCGCGGGCGCCATTCCAGCCGGCGCCGATCACGATGCCGATCGAGGCAAGCTCGTCCTCGCCCTGGACGATGGCGTATTTCGCTTTCTTGGTCTCAGGATCGTGGCGCAGCCGCCGGCAGTGGCCGGTGAAGGCATCCGCCAGCGACGACGACGGCGTAATCGGGTACCAGGCGCAGACTGTGGCGCCGCCGTAGACCGCGCCGAGCGCAGCCGCCGAATTGCCCTCGATGAAGATGCGGTCGCCAACCTTGTCGGTTTTCTTCGCCCGCAACCCGATCGGGCATTTCAGGTTCTGCAATGCGTAATCGCGGCCGAGATGCAGCGCGTGGACGTTCGAGGAAAAAAGCTTCTCTTTGCCTTTGTATTGCTCGCCGATGAGCTGCTCGATCACCTTCGGATCGATGTCGAGGAGAGCAGACAGCGCGCCGAGATAAATGATGTTCTTGAAAAGCTGGCGCTGGCGCGGGTCGGAATAGGTCGAATTGGTGATCGCGGTGAGCGGCACGCCGATGACAGTGATGTCGTCGCGGAATTTCGACTTCGGCATCGGCTTCGTCGAATCGTAAAGCAGATAGCCGCCCGGTTCGATGGAAGCGACATCCTTGTCCCAGGTCTGCGGATTCATCGCCACTATCATGTCGATGCCGCCGCGCGCGCCGAGATGGCCGGCCTCGGAAACGCGCACCTCGTACCACGTCGGCAGGCCCTGAATGTTGGACGGGAAGATGTTGCGCGGCGACACCGGCACGCCCATGCGCAGGATGGATCGCGCGAACAGCTCGTTGGCGCTGGCCGAGCCGGAGCCGTTGACGTTGGCGAAGCGGATGACGAAGTTGTTTACGCCGCTGATTGGGTTTTGAGCTGGCATGCTTGTTCCGCGTGAGTCATGTCGATGAGGTATTTTTGCATGTCCCATGCGCCGGTGGGGCAGCGTTCGGCGCAAAGGCCGCAGTGTAGGCAGACGTCCTCGTCCTTCACCATAACGCGGCCGGTCTTGAGATCGTTGCCGATGTAAAGATCCTGGGTGAGATTTTTCGCCGGCGCCTGCAGCCGCTGCCGCAGCTCGACCTCGTCGCCGTTCTTGGTGAAGGTGATGCAGTCCATCGGGCAGATGTCGACGCAGGCGTCGCATTCGATGCAGAGCTGGCCGGTAAACACCGTCTGCACATCGCAATTGAGGCAACGCTCGGCTTCTTTAAGCGCCAGCTCGACGTCGTAACCGAGTTCGACCTCGGCCTTGATGTCGCGCAGCGCCACCACCTTCTCCCGGTGCGGCACTCGATAGCGCTTATCGGGCGCAATCTCGTTGTCGTAGGACCATTCGTGGATGCCCATCTTCTGGCTCGAAACCGCGACCTGCGGCGCCGGCCGGGCATTGACGTCTTCGCCGCGGCAGAAGCGGTCGATTGAAATCGCCGCCTCGTGGCCGTGCGCCACGGCCCAGATGATATTCTTCGGCCCGAACGCGGCGTCGCCGCCGAAGAACACCTTGGGATGGGTCGAGGCCATCGTCTTCGGATCGACCTTGGGCATGTCCCATTTGTCGAATTCGATGCCGATATCGCGCTCGATCCAGGGAAACGCGTTCTCCTGACCGACCGCGACCAAAACGTCGTCGCAGGGGAACAGCTCGTCCGGCTCGCCGGTCGGAACGAGTTTGCGGCGACCTTTGGCGTCGCGCACCGCTTTGACTTTCTCGAACAGTACGCCGGTGAGCTTGCCGTTCTTGTGCGTGAATTCCTTGGGCACGAGATAATTGAAGATCGGAATGTCCTCGTGCATCGCGTCCTCCTTCTCCCAGGGAGACGCTTTCATCTCCTCGAAGCCGGAACGCACGATGACCTTGACGTCTTCGCCGCCGAGGCGGCGCGAGGAGCGGCAGCAATCCATCGCGGTATTGCCGCCGCCGAGCACGATCACGCGCCTGCCGATCTCGTCGATGTGCCCGAACGAGACGCTGGACAGCCAATCGATGCCGATATGGATGTTCTTGGCCGCTTCCTTGCGGCCGGGAATGTCAAGGTTGCGGCCGCGCGGCGCGCCGCAACCGACAAAGACGGCGTCAAAATCTTCCGCAAGGAGCGCCTTGAGGCTGTCGACGCGCTTGCCGCCGATAAATTCGATGCCGAGATCGAGGATGTACTGGCATTCCTCGTCGAGCACTTTTTCCGGCAGGCGGAACTTCGGAATTTGCGTCCGCATCATGCCGCCGGATTGCGGATCGGAATCGAATACGACGCATGTATAGCCCATCGGCGCCAGATCGCGCGCCACCGCGAGCGAGGCCGGACCGCCGCCGACGAGCGCAATGCGCTTGCCGTTCTTGGTCTGCGGCGCTTTCGGCAGCCGCGCGCGGATGTCATCCTTGAAATCGGCGGCGACGCGTTTGAGCCGGCAGATCGCGACCGGCTCTTTCTCGACGCGGCCGCGTCGGCAGGCGGGCTCGCAAGGGCGATCGCAAGTGCGGCCGAGAACCCCCGGAAACACGTTGGAATCCCAATTGATCATGTAGGCGTCGCTGTAGCGGCCCGCCGCGATCAAACGGATGTATTCGGGGACCGGCGTGTGCGCCGGGCAGGCCCACTGACAATCCACCACTTTGTGGAAATAGTCCGGGACCGAAATATCGGTAGGTTTCATCAACTCCTCGTGCACGCAGCGACCCGCTCTTTAGAACGCGGCGGTAGGAACTCTGCTGCGTGGAATTTCCTCTTCCGGCGGTCCCGTAGCCGAATCCGGCGCCGGATACTAGTCGAGGGGGGAACGAATTTCCACCGCTTCTCCCTTGTTATAACGAGGATTTCCCGACTATGGCTGATAACAAAAGCGGGACGGGCAGCGACCGTCGGCACAGCTATTCGGCGGGTTGCGGTGGCGACCTCGCTTTGCAATATAAGTTGTTGAATATATAGGGTAAATTATCATTGCCATGCGCGACCTGTTCGGAACCATCCCGCTCGATGATCCAGTGACGGCCGCCCGCCGTGGCGCGCGATCGGCTTTGCGGCGGCGCTTCTACGCGGCGACCGGGACGGAACAGGCTGAAGACGGCTATGTCGTGACTCTTGACGGTAAACCGGTACGCACACCGGCCGGCCGCATGCTTGTGGCGCCGGTGCTTGCGCTCGCGCGGGCGATCGCCGCGGAATGGGATGCGCAAGGCGAGGTAATCAATCCGGCCAGCATGCCGCTGACGCGGCTTGCCAATACGATCGTCGACGGCGTGGCCGAGAAGCCAGCGCCGGTGGCCGCGGAAATCGAAAAATATCTGGCGTCCGATCTGCTGTTCTATCGTGCGAGCCGCCCGGAGCAATTGCGCGAGCGCCAAGGAGCGCTTTGGGACCCGATCCTCGCCTGGGCGCGGGAGGCGTTTGGAGCGCATTTCGTTCTTGCTGAGGGTGTTGTTCACGTTGCCCAGCCCGAAAGGGCTCTGAAAGCTGCTGCCGCCGCCATCCCAAACGACCCCTGGCCGCTTGGCGCGGTGCATGTGATCACGACGCTGACCGGCTCCGCGCTGATCGCGCTGGCCATGGCGCGCGGCGCATTAGCCGCCGAGGCGGCCTGGCAGGCCGCGCATGTCGACGAGGATTGGAATATGGCGCTATGGGGCAAGGACGAGATGGCGATGCAACGCCGTGCGTTTCGTTTTTCCGAGTTTCAGGCCGCAGCCAGTGGTCTGTGGGAACTTGCGAAATAGTGTGCTGGTTCAGCCGCCGGTGACGCTCATATGCCGCGCCAGCGCCGGCCGCTGGTGGCGACGATCGATGATGAAATCGTGGCCCTTGGGTTTACGCGAGATCGCTTCGTCAATGGCGGCGAAGAGAAGATCGTTGCCTTCCGAAGCGCGCAGTGGCTTGCGCAAATCGGCGGCGTCTTCCTGGCCGAGGCACATATAGAGTGTACCGGTGCAAGTGACACGGACGCGATTGCAGGATTCGCAGAAATTGTGCGTCAGCGGGGTAATGAAGCCGAGCCGGCCGCCGGTCTCGGCGACGCGCACATAGCGCGCGGGTCCGCCGGTGCGATAGTCGGTGTCTTCGAGCGTGAAGCGTCGCCCAAGCTCCGCGCGCACGACTGACAAAGGCAGATACTGGTCGAGCCGGCCTTCGCCGATCTCACCAAGCGGCATGACCTCGATCAGCGTAAGATCCATGCTGCGGCCATGCGCCCACTCGATCAGCCGCGGAAATTCCTCATCGTTGACGCCTTTGAGCGCAACCGCATTGATCTTGATCTTAAGCCCCGCGGCCTGTGCCGCATCGATTCCAGCCATCACCTGATCGAGCGCGCCCCAGCGCGTGATGGCGCGGAATTTTTCGGGGTCGAGCGTATCGAGCGAGACGTTGATGCGCCGAATGCCTGCCACGGCCAGCGCATCGGCATATTTCGCGAGTTGCGAGCCGTTGGTGGTCAGAGTGAGCTCGTCCAGTGCACCTGAACGCAGGTGCCGCGACAGCGCGGTGACAAGCGTCATAATGCCGCGCCTCACGAGCGGCTCGCCGCCGGTGAGGCGAAGCTTGCGCACGCCGCGCGCGACGAAGGCCGAGCACAGCCGGTCGAGCTCCTCCAGCGTGAGGACCTCGGCCTTCGGCAAGAACGACATATTTTCCGCCATGCAGTAGACGCAGCGGAAATCACAGCGATCGGTTACCGAGACGCGCAGATAGGTAATGGCGCGGCCGAACGGGTCGACGAGTTCCGCATGGCCGGTTGCGCGTTCGAGTTGCAGGCTGCCTGACACGCGATCCATACCCTATCATTTAATCAGGCCAACGTGTCGGATAAAGCCCTGATCGTCCAGAATGTTTCCCGATAGTGCGGGAGCGCCGCCGCGCGCTCCGATCCATCAGCGGGTCGGCGGTGGCGGCGGGAAGGGCGAGGGCGAATTCATTGGCGGCGGGGGCGGGAATACATTGTCCTGCGCCGGCGCTGCCTGCTCCGGCGCCGCGATCGACGGCTCGAGCGGTCTCTGCGCCGGTCGCGGCGCAGCAGGCTTTGGCCGCGCGACGACTCTACGGGGCCTTGGCTTAACGACTTTGCGCGGCGGCGGAGGCAGTGCCTGCAGCGTTGCCACTACCGGATTGGGTACGAGGTCCGGCGGAGGCTTGCTGAACAAAGACCCTTCGGCCTGATGGACGGCGAGCTGGACCGTCTGCGGTACGTAGCCGTTCAAACTGAATGACACAGCTTGGCTGGTCACTGGAACAGCGAGCGAGCAAGGGGTCGAACAGGTCTGTCCCTGGGCGGTCTGAACGTTCGCGCCTGCAGGCACCGACTGGAACTGAAGGACTTGGGGCGGTGGCGGGGAGGGTTTGAACAAATCCGACATGGAGCCCGAACTGGAGCATCCTGCCAGCGCGGCGCCTAAGGCAATTGCGGCGACGGCGAACAGCCGAACACCCAACATCGTACACTCCCCGTCCCAGGCGGACCCTAGGCCGCTCGGGTTTTGCGGTAAAGCGGATTGGCCCGTCGCGTGCCCGCAGCGGAAGTGCCTGTCCAAAACAGCACAATGTGTGGGTGGCCGCGGCGGAGCCCAAAGAAATCATGCCGCGCCAAGGATTTATCCATGGCTCACACAATTGGCGTGCGTCAGACCGCTGATCAGGCCATTGTTAACCTTAATGAATCCTTTCCGGGTGTGGCGAGGCGAGCACACCCGATCGGCTCAGGCCCGGCAGGCCTCGATGTCACGGATCGCCCTCGGCAAATCGGCGAATGAGCCGATAATGCAATCGGGACGCAGCAGCGCGACCGGCACTTCGCTATAGCCGAAGTCCACCGCAATGACCGGCACCGTCGCCGCGCGGGAGGTACGGATATCAGTTCCGGAATCGCCGACCATGATGGCCCGGGACGGCTTGCCGCCGGCGCGTTCGATGGTAAGCCGCAGCATCTGAGGATCTGGCTTTTGCACCCCGAAAGTATCTTGGCCGCAGATCGCCGCGAAATGCCGGCTCAGTTGGAGAGTGTCCAGAAGCCGGACCGAGAGCCATTCAAGCTTGTTGGTGCAGACCGCAAGGCGATGACCCTCGCCGGCCAGGCGCTCGAGCGCCGCTTCCAGCTGCGGGAAGGGCCGCGAGCGATCGGCGATATGCGCGGCGTAATGTTCGATGAACGCCGCAAACAGCCGATCGAGCTCGGCTTGCGAACAGGTGCGGCCTTCGGCGGCGAGCGCGCGTTCGATCATGACGCGGGCGCCACCTCCGATCATGCGCCGGGCGGCGTCATATTCGACCGGCGGCAAGCCTTCCTGTCCCAGAATAAGGTTCAGCGTTGAAATGAGGTCGGGGGCGGTGTCGACCAGCGTGCCGTCGAGATCGAACGCGATGGTAAGCATGCTCCCGCGTACCCGTCGTAGACCGCCAGCGCAAGGCTTGAGGATCCAAGCCTTCCCAAGGCCCTAGGATCGGAGTCCGAAGGAGGCTACACACCGCATGATGAACGTGGACGCCTATAAGCGGGCGGCTGGGGCCTGCGCGGTCGAAATGGTGCGTCCCGGCATGCGGCTCGGGTTGGGCACCGGGTCGACCGCGGCGGCTTTTGTCGACTTGCTGGCGGAGCGGGTGGGCGCGGGGCTTGATATCGTCGGCGTCCCGACTTCGGAGGCGACGCGTGCACAGGCGGCGCGGCTCGGCGTCCCGCTCACCACGCTCGATGATACGCCCGAACTCGATCTGACCGTCGACGGCGCCGACGAGATCGCGCCCGATCTGACCTTGATCAAGGGCGGCGGCGGCGCCTTGCTGCGGGAGAAGGTCGTGGCGTCCGCATCGGCAAAAATGGTGGTCATCGCCGACGAATCGAAATGGGTCCCTGTCCTCGGCCGCTTCCCGCTGCCGATCGAAATCGTGCCGTTTGGCGCCACCGCCACCCGCCGCGCCGTGGAAGCGGCCGCCGCCGCCGCGGGATGTCCCGGGCCGGCACCGCTGCGCATGGCTCGGAACGGCCACGCTTTCGTCACGGATGGCGGGCACTGGCTCCTCGATGCCCAGTTGCGGCGCATTTCCGATCCGCAGGACCTTGCGAACAGACTGTCCGCCATTCCGGGCGTCATGGAACACGGTTTGTTCATCGGCCTCGCCGGGGCTGCTATCCTCGCCGGGCCGGATGGGGTGCGCCTTGTCGAACGAACTTGATCTGAAGCCCCAAGATCTCGAGCCCCAAAATATCGAGCCCCAAAATCTCGAGCCCCAAAATATAGAGCCCCAAGATATCGAGTCCCAAGATCTCAAGCACCAAGATCTCAAGCACCAAGGGAGTGCGCTTATGATCGCCCGTCTCTCCACGCGTCACGTTATGGCTGCGCTGATCGCGCTGATTATGATCGGTCTCGTTCGCCCAGCTCCGGCCCAAAGCCCGCCTCCGGCCGGGCAGCCGTCTCCGGCCGCTCTCCTGCTGGCCAAGCAAATCGTCGAGGCCAAGGGCGTGCAGAACATCTTCGCGCCGCTCGTGCGCGGCGTCATCGCAAAGACCAGGAACATGTTCATGCAAACCAATTTCATGTGGGCCAAGGACCTCGACCAGGTCGCCGCGATCGAGGAGAAGCAATTCGCGCCGCGCGTCAGCGAACTGGTCGATCAGACCGCGCGCATCTATGCTCAGCACTTCACCGAGGCCGAAATGAAGCAGTTGCTGGCGTTCTATCAGTCGCCGATCGGCAAAAAGGCGCTCGCTGAGGAGCCGAAAGTGCTCGACCAGGCGATGTCCTATGCCGGCACCTGGGGGGACAAACTGTCCCAGGAAGTCATCGCCGATATGCGCGAGCAGATGAAAAAGCGCGGCCACGACATGTAAGGCGATAAGGCAAGATGGCTGATCACGACGTCGATCTTTTCGTTATCGGAGGCGGCTCGGGCGGCGTGCGCGCCGCGCGTATCGCCGCCGAACATGGCGCGAGCGTCATGGTCGCCGAGGAATATCGCCTCGGTGGCACCTGCGTCATCCGCGGCTGCGTGCCGAAAAAGCTCTTGGTCTACGCATCGCGCTTTCGCGGCGAATTCGAAGATGCCGCGGGCTTCGGCTGGACGGTCCCGCAAAGCTCGTTCGACTGGGCGGCGTTGATCGCCAACAAGGATCGCGAGATCGCGCGGCTGGAGGCGGCTTATGGCGCCACCCTCAACAAGGCTGGCGTCAAAGTGGCGAAGAGCCGCGCCGTCCTGCTTGATCCGCACACCGTACAATTGGCAAGCGGCGAACGGGTGCGCGCGGCCTACGTCCTGATCGCCACCGGCGGCACGCCGAGCTACGGCGATCCCATTCCCGGCATCGAGCACGCTATCTCGTCGAATGAAGCTTTTCATCTGCCGGAATTGCCGCGTCGCGTGCTGGTTCAGGGCGGCGGCTATATCGCCGTCGAGTTTGCCGGCATTTTTGCCGGGCTCGGTTCTCACGTAACGCTGGTTTATCGCGGCGAGAACATTCTGCGCGGCTTTGACGACGACGTACGCCGGCACTTGCGCGTCGAGATGGAAGCCCGCGGCATAAAGGTTCTGACCGGCTGCAAAGTGGCGGCCATCGAAAACGCCGGCGGGCATTTTTCGGCACGGCTGTCGAGCGGCAATTACATCACCGCCGAACGCGTCATGTTCGCGACCGGCCGAAATCCCAATGTCGCCAAGCTGGGGCTCAAGGAAGCAGGCGTCGAGATCGGCAAGGACGGCGGCATCGCGGTCGACCACTATTCGCGCACGTCGGCGCCGAACATTTATGCGGTCGGCGACGTCACCAACCGCATCAATCTCACTCCGGTCGCCATTCGCGAAGGCCATGCTTTTGCCGATACCGTCTTCGGCGGCAGGCCTACCGCTGTCGATCACACCTACGTGCCCACGGCGGTGTTTTCGGAGCCCGAGGTCGGCATGGTCGGCCTCACCGAGACGCAAGCCCGCGTCCGGCTGGCGCGTACCGACATCTACAAGGCCGTTTTCAAGCCGCTCAAAGCGACGCTTTCCGGCCGGGATACCATCGTGTTGATGAAGCTTGTCGTTGACGGCCTGTCGGACCAGGTCGTTGGCTGCCACGTCGTCGGCGAGGGGGCGGCCGAGATGGCCCAGGTCGCCGCCATTGCCGTAAAAATGGGCGCCAAGAAAGCTGATTTTGACGCAACGATCGCATTGCACCCGACCGCCGCCGAAGAGTTCGTGACCATGCGCAAGAAAAGCGCCAGCTTCGTCCGGCAAGCGGCGGAGTAGGGCGCCTTTGCGGGCTGTCGCGACGGCGAGCACTTGTGTATATATCCGCTGTCATTCCGGCCGAACCGCCATGGCGGCGGGGGCCGGAATCCATAACCACCGTCCGTGAATATGGATTCCAGGTTCGCGGTTTGCGCGACGCCCCTGGGTGACGGTTCGGAGATGCGTATGTCGAAGCTACTCAATGCGGTGAAGTGGAGTCCGGAGTCCTGGCGCGCCAAGCCGATCCTGCAGGTGCCGGACTACCCGGACGCCAAGGCACTGGCCGACGTCGAGGCGCAGTTGGCTACTTTCCCGCCGCTCGTTTTTGCCGGCGAGGCGCGTAACCTCAAGGCTGCACTGGCCAAGGTCGCGGGCGGCCAGGCTTTCCTGCTGCAGGGCGGCGATTGCGCCGAAAGCTTTGCCGAGCACGGCGCCAACAACATCCGCGACTTGTTCCGCGTCTTCCTGCAGATGGCGGTCGTTCTGACCTACGCCGCGGCTTGTCCGGTGGTGAAGGTCGGCCGTATCGCCGGACAGTTCGCCAAGCCGCGCACATCGCCGACCGAAAAGCGCGACGGAATGGAGTTGCCGAGCTATCGCGGCGATATCATCAACGGCACCGATTTCACGCCGGAAGCCCGGACGCCGGAGCCGCGCCGGCAATTGGAGGCCTATCGCCAATCGGCGGCGACGCTCAATCTCCTGCGCGCCTTCGCCAAAGGCGGCTACGCGAGCCTCGATAACGTTCATCGCTGGATGCTGGAATCGGTGCGCGGTTCGCCGCAGTCCAAACGCTACGGCGACCTGGCCGATCGCGTCTCCGGCGCGCTCGATTTCATGCGCGCCTGCGGCTTGACCTTTGCCGTCGATTTCGAGCCTCGGCACCACCGATTTCTACACCAGCCACGAAGCGTTGCTGCTCGGCTACGAGCAGGCGTTTACCCGCGTCGATTCGACGACCGGCGACTGGTACTGCACGTCGGGCCATATGGTGTGGATCGGCGATCGCACCCGGCAGGCGGATCACGCGCATGTCGAATACTGCCGCGGCATCAAAAATCCGCTTGGGCTGAAGACCGGGCCGACGCAGAAGCCGGACGAACTGCTCAGGCTTATCGACATCCTCGATCCCGACAACGAGCCTGGCCGCCTGACGCTGATCTGCCGCGTCGGCGCTGACAAGGTCGCCGATCTGCTGCCGGCCATGGTGCGCGCGGTCAAACGCGAAGGCCGCAACGTGGTGTGGTCGTGCGATCCGATGCACGGCAACACCATCACCTCGATGACCGGCTACAAGACCCGGCCGTTCGACCAGATTCTCAAGGAGGTCCGCGGCTTCTTCCAGGTCTGCGCCGCCGAAGGCGTCTATCCCGGTGGCGTGCATCTGGAAATGACCGGCAAGGACGTCACCGAATGCACCGGCGGCGCCCGCGCCATCAGCGACGAGGACCTCAACGACCGTTATCACACGGTGTGCGACCCGCGGCTCAACGCCGAGCAGTCGATCGATTTGTCGTTCTTGTTGGCCGACCTGCTCAAGACCAAGCGTGAGGGCACAACGACGCCGCTGCCCGCCGTGGCGGGGTTATAACGGATGCCAGAGGACGGACGATGACCGACGGCAGAAAGCGGGTGGGATCAACGATTTCTCATCCGCCCGCTGTCGTCCATCGTCAGGCCTCCAGCATCTGGGCTAGATCGTCACTATGAACCAGCGTCCCGCCGACCGTCTGGCCATCGCCGTCGCGCAGCTCAACCCGATCGTCGGCGATGTGTCCGGCAATCTCGATCGCGCCCGCAAGGCGCGCGCAGAGGCGGCGCGCGGGGGCGCCGACATCGTCGCCTTCTCCGAACTTTTCATCGCCGGGTATCCGCCCGAGGATCTGGTGCTCAAGCCGGCGTTCCAGGCCGCCTGCCGTGCCGCGATCGAGGACTTGGCGCACGATACGGCGGATGCCGGGCCCGCGGTGCTCATAGGGACGCCATGGGTGGAAGACGGCAAGCTTTATAATGCCTATGCGCTGCTCGCCGGCGGACGCATCGATGCCCTCCGCTTCAAGGTCAACCTGCCGAATTACGGCGTGTTCGACGAAAAGCGTGTCTTTGCTTCCGGTCCGGTGCCGGGACCCGTGAGCTTCCGCGGCGTGCGGCTGGGCTTGCCGGTCTGCGAGGATACCTGGACCGATTGGGGCGATTACGAGAACGTGGTCGAATGCCTGGCCGAGACCGGCGCCGAAATCCTCATCGTGCCCAACGGCTCGCCCTATTGGCGCGACAAGATCGACGTGCGGCTCAATGTTTGCGTGGCGCGCGTCACCGAGGCCGCCTTGCCGCTGATCTACATCAACCAGGTCGGCGGGCAGGACGAATTGGTGTTCGACGGCGCCTCGTTCGCGCTTAACCCCGACCGCTCGATTGCCTTTCAGCTTCCGGCCTTCGAAGAAACGCTCCTGGTCACGCAATGGGCGCGCACCGCCTCCGGTTGGCGCTGCGCGCAGGGGCCGATGGCCAAGGCGGAAGACCTCGACAAATCGGATTACGCCGCCTGCATGCTGGGCCTGCGCGATTACGTCGACAAGAACCGGTTCAAGGGCGTCGTGCTCGGCCTTTCCGGCGGCGTCGATTCGGCGCTGTGCGCGGCGATGGCGGTCGATGCGCTCGGCGGCGAACGGGTGCGCTGCGTGATGCTGCCGTACCGTTACACCTCGCAGGAGTCGCGAACTGACGCGGCCGCGGTCGCCGACGCGCTCGGCGTGCGCTACGACATCGTGCCGATCGAAAGCGCCGTGCATGGCCTGGAATTGGCGCTGGCCGGCATTTTTGCCGGCGCGCCGCGCGACGTGACCGAGGAAAATTTGCAGGCGCGCGCCCGCGGGGTCATCCTCATGGCGATCTCCAATAAATTCGGCCTGATGGTGGTGACGACCGGCAACAAGTCGGAAATGTCGGTCGGCTACGCCACGCTTTACGGCGACATGAACGGCGGCTTCAATCCAATCAAGGATCTCTACAAGACCGAGGTCTATCGGCTGGCGCTGCTGCGCAATAGCTGGAAGCCGGACGGCGCGCGCGGCCCCGCTCGGGCGGTCATTCCGCAGAACGTCATAACCCGGGCGCCGAGCGCGGAGCTGCGCGAAAACCAGACCGACCAGGACACGCTGCCGCCCTACGACGTGCTCGATCAAATACTCGAACGATTGGTCGAGCGTGAGGAATCGACTTCGGACATTGTCGCGGCGGGCTTCGACCGCGATACCGTGATGAAGGTCGAGCGCATGCTCAATTTGGCCGAATACAAGCGGCGGCAGGCGGCGCCTGGCGTCAAGGTGACGCTGAAGAATTTCGGCCGCGACCGGCGCTATCCGATCGTCAATCGCTTCGCCGATCCCGGCACGCCAAATCCGAAACCGACCAGGTCACCGGTCGAAGGTCCGGCCACGGCGATGGCGAAAGCCGGCGCGGCGGATTTCTGACGTCGCCTTCGACGTCGCGTCAGTGCGCTGACGGTTCCGACTGCTGCAATTGCGACGATGAAAGGAACGGCGGTCCGACAATCCGCACCGGGCGCTTGGCATCCTCGGCCGGCGCGGGGCTCGCGGTCGCGGCGGCAGGCATCGGCGTCGCATTAGCACCGGGCCTGCCTGGCGCGGGCAGCGCCGTGATCGGCTGCTTGCCGTACGGCTTCGGCGGTTGCGACAGCGCCTTCGCGTTCTGATCGGTCACGACGATGTCGCCGCTCACGAGCGTCGAGGAATTGTCAGCATTCTTGAGCGCGTCCTGCCAGCTCTCGCCCGGCTTGCGGCACGAACAGCCCGAGACGAGCTGCGTGCGATAACGAAATGCGGTCGGCAGCGCGGTGTAGAGCTGACCGCTGGTCGACACCGCCTGATCCATGCTCTCGCCGGGATTGCGGTAGGAATAGAGCGCAACATCGGCGGCGGGGCACTCGCGCTGGCAGGTGAGCTGATCCTCGGCAAAGTGCGACGGCAGGGTGGAATAAGAGACCGGGAAATAGTAGCCGTCGCAGCTGCGCACGCAGACGGTGTGATAGGTCCCGTTTGGCGCGCCGTCGCCGTTCGGGTTCACGATGGTGCCGCCGCCGAACAGCGCGTCGAAAAAGCCTTGCGGGCCGCCCTGGGAATTGGCCGCGGCGGTATATTGCGCGCCGCAATTGTTCTGCGCCAATTGCCCGATCAGCGCGCGGCGCTGGTCGGCCTGGCCGGAGCTGCCGCTTTGCAGCTGCTGCAGATCGCTCGTCATGCGGTCGAGATCGCCACGCATCTGCTGGATCTGCGACGTGATCGGCCCGCATTGCGGCGACAGCGCCGAGAACAAGGCGAAGAATCCTGAGCCCGCGCAGCCGGACTTGTGCGCTTGCGCGGTGGCGCGATCGATGTCGGCCTGCTTTTTGGCGATGGCGTCTTCGGCTTGCTGGATCTGCGCGGCGCGGGCGGGATCCGCGCCACCGCGATCGAACGCGGCAAGCTGGCCTTCGAGCCGCACGCAAACCGGATTGGTGGTCGCCGGGTTTAGCGGCGTCTGGTTCGGGGCGGGCTGACCGATCGAGCGCTGATAGGGCGCTTGCGGATAGGCCGGCTGGGGATATTGTCCCGCCTGGTTTGGCGCTTGCGGAACGGCTGCCGGCGGAACCGGATAGCCTTGCGCCAGCGCCGGCGCGGATAAAGCCGCGCCAAACATCGCGCCCAGAATCGCCTGATGACCGGCCCGGCCTAGCCGCCGCAATTTATCGAACATTTTGGGTCCCGAACCGGTCCGCCCGACCTTCACGTAATTGGGCGGCGGATAAGGCCCCGCAATGGTGACTAAAGTGTGAATGCCCCATCGTCACTCCGCATCGGGCTGATTTTCCGGCCGGGCGCGGTCGAAGGCGGGGAGCGCCAGACAGGCCGCATCGACGGCAACGATCTTGGGGAACCCCTCGATCGGCACTTTCAGGCGGCGCGCATTGGCGACCTGCGGCACCAGGCAGAGATCGGCCAGCGTGACCGTGTCGCCGCAGGCATAGGTCCCGGGCTCGAGCAGCGCTTCAAGCGCTTCGAAGCCGGCAATGATCCAGTGATGGTACCAGGCGTCGATGGCGGTCTGCTCCTGGTGCATCGCGTTTTTCAGGTAGCGCAGCGGGCCGATATTGTTGAGGGGGTGGATATCGCAGGCGATCAGCTCTGCGAGCGCGCGCACTTTGGCGCGGGCGATCGGATCTTTCGGCAGCAGCGCCGGTTCGGGATGGATTTCTTCCAAGTATTCTATGATGGCAAGCGACTGGATCAGGACGTTGCCTTCCGGCGTGACCAGCACCGGCACCCGCATCTGCGGATTGACGGCGCGAAATTCGGGCCGCCGGTTGTGACCGCCATCCTTGATCAGGTGGATAGGCACGGTCTCGTAGGCGATGCCCTTGAGATTGAGCGCGATGCGCACGCGATAAGCGGCCGAAGAACGGAAATAGGAATAGAGCTTCACATCTCCTCCATCGGGCCGTCTCGCTCGATCGTTTCGGCGACGAGTTGCGCGGATCGATCGATGATCTGCTGCAGTGCACGATTGAAAGCTTCGCGATCGCCCGGAGTGAGAATGTCGGTCAGCCGCTGCGCGAATTCAAGCGCGTGCGGCGCGAGCTCCTCATAGATCGCCCGGCCCGGGCCGGTCAGCGAAAGAAACGATTCGCGCATGTCCGCGCGATTGGCCCTGCGCACCACGAGCTTGCGCTTTTCCAGAAGCGCGACCGCCCGCGACACCTTGGTCTTGTGCATATGGGTGTGGGCGCCGATCGCCTTGCCGGTCATCACACCGAACTGCCCGAGCGTCACCAGCACCCGCCATTCCGGCACGCCGATCCGGTAGCGGCGCGCATAGACACGCGACAGCGCTTGCGAGACGAGGCTCGCCACGAGGTTGAGGCGATAAGGCAGGAACTGCTCGAGTTTCAGCGGGGCCGCGTCGGCACCGACGGCCGCGCCTGCCTTGTCCTCGACGTCACTTTCCATCGCATGTCGATCAGCCATCGCGCGAAGATGAACGAAGTTGTTGGCCCACGCAACGGCATCCCACTGCGGGTGCGCGCCTTGGGCCGCATCCCAACAGATTGAGGTGAATACGCGGCCCTTATCGGTGTTGTTATCGGTGACAAGCTGAAACGTGTGCGGCGCACACAAATCCCTACTAACGTCAAAGTGATCGGTTTGGCGCCACGCCGCAATGCTATCATCCGTTGAGAAGACTCCGCTAAAGGAGCCGGCTTTCGCAAACGAAACAGCAAACGCAAACGGGGGGAATATGACCACGGGCATAATCGACAGAAAGCGGCTGCTCTTTCCGGGCCTCGCGGGACTCTACGAGACATTTTCACCTGCGAGCTATTCCTTCATGCGCTTCGCCACCGGCGCAGTGCTGATACCACACGGCATCCAGAAGATTATGCTGGGCAGCGCCGAGCATTTGGCCCCTTACATCGACAAGCAAATGGGTGTGCCCTTTCCGTTGCTGTGGGCTTATCTTGCGGTCTTCGCCAAATCCGTGGTCGCGATATGCCTCGCGGTAGGGCTTTTCACCCGTCTGGCGGCGTTGATCATCTGGATCGAGATGGGCGTCATCATCGTCTTTTTCCAATGGCAATTCGGCTACTTCTGGACCGCCAAGGGTTATGAATACGCCTTGTTGTGGTGGCTGCTCTGCCTTGCGATTTTCTTCCGCGGCGGCGGCCGATATTCGGTCGACCGGCTACTCAGCAAAGAGTTTTAAATCTCAGGCGCTGCACGTGGCCGGGTCCGGCCACAGCCGTTCGAAGAACGGTATCGCGCCGCTTGGCGACGTGCCGGGCATCTCTATTGGATGAGTACAGTGCAATTCATATCGTCATGGCCCTGGGACAAACCGGGCCATGACGAGTAGAAATTTGCCGAGTTGTCTAATTCAGCGCGAGCACTCGATGGCGACGAAGTTGTCGCAATTGCCGCCTTTGCAGGTGGCTGGGTCGCTGGTCGGAATGGCGCCGGTGATGTCGTCGCGGTCGACCTTGCGGAATAACAGCGCCTGGGCGAACTGCCGCGATTTGCAATAGGCGCTCGCCACTGCCTCACCGCATGGCGCGCCCGAAGCGAGGCAGCGATCGACGCCATAGCCGTCGCCGTCATTGGCGACGATGAACATCCGCTTTTCGGCCTGAGCCGCGGCGGCGGCAAGAAGCACGGCCGCGGCGGCGGTCGCCGCAAACACGAAACGCATGGTTCCCCCCACCCGGCGCCGGCGCGCCATGGACCCGGTCCACCTTCGATCCCAATGTCTTTAAGAATGCGACCGCGGAGTTAAGCTTGCGTTAAGGGAGTTAGATTCAGTCCCGCTAATGGCTATCTCGACTCTCACATTTCCCGGGGCTGGGGCAATGCGGGCGGCGGTGCGATGCTGCATTTCCACAGGGCGGGGCGCGCCTTTCCAAGCGAGCGTGGCATGGCAGCGACAGTTTATGACGGCAAATTATGACGGCTAATCGGGACCTTGACGCCATGCGCCGCCTCGACCATTCTCCGTCCCATGAACGGCCACGCTCAAACTTGCGGCATTTGCCGGGGGATTATTCGCTAGCGTCACACGCTGGCTGCGGCCGTCTTTTCTCTCAGCTCGAGATTTTGGACACGCCCGGCCAGCAGGCCGATGGCGTACGTTACGATTTTGCATGGTTTGATTCGACGATGGACTTGAAGCTCTACGATACGCTGACGCGCGAGAAGCGGGTGTTCCGGCCGCTCGATCCGGCGAACGTGCGCATGTATGTGTGCGGGCCGACGGTCTACGACTTCGCCCATATCGGCAATGCGCGGCCGGTGATCGTGTTCGACGTGCTGTTCCGGCTGCTGCGCCATCTCTACGGCGCCGACCACGTCACTTACGTCCGCAACATCACCGACGTCGACGACAAGATCAACGTGCGGGCGGCGCAGGATTTCCCCGGCCTGCCGCTCAACGAGGCGATCCGCAAGGTCACCGAGGCTACCGACCGGCAATTCCACGACGACGTTGCCGCGCTCGGCTGCCTGCCGCCGACTGTCGAGCCGCGCGCCACCGAGCACATTGCCGAGATGAAGACGCTGATCGAGCGGCTCATCAAATCCGGCAATGCCTATGTCGCCGAAGACAACGTGCTGTTTTCGGTGCCGTCCGATCCCGATTACGGCCAACTATCCAAACGCCCGCTCGACGAAATGATCGCCGGCGCCCGCGTCGAAGTCGCGCCGTATAAGCGCGACCCGCGGGACTTCGTGCTGTGGAAGCCGTCGAAGCCGGGCGAGCCGGCCTGGCCGTCGCCCGCCGGCATCAAGGCGCCGGGCCGTCCGGGTTGGCACATCGAATGCTCGGCGATGTCGTGGAAATATCTCGGCGAGATGTTCGACATCCACGGCGGCGGCATCGATCTCGTCTTTCCGCACCACGAAGACGAGATCGCCCAATCGCGCCGCGCCTTCCATACGCCGGCAATGGCGAATTACTGGATGCACAACGGCTTTCTTCAGGTCGAAGGCGAGAAGATGTCGAAGTCGCTCGGGAATTTCGTGACGATCCGCGAGTTGCTTGCGACCGAGAAATTCGGAGCGAAGAAATGGGATGGGCCTATTGTCCGGTATGCGATGTTAAGCACGCACTATAGGCAGCCGATTGACTGGACTGTCGAGCGTCTCATCTGGTCTCAGAAGCAACTCGGTGATTTTTCTAAAATTTTCGAAGGGGCGAAGAAGGTTGACATATTAACTGTCAATTTTGAAGAGGTGGATTCTCGCGCCAAAAGTGCGCTTGAGGATGATCTGAACACTCCGCAGGTAATCGTAGAGCTCAATCGACTTTGCCTCGAAGCCAAGCAATCTAATCTCGATCCTCAAAGTGTGTCGAGGTTTGCGGCGACATTAGATTTGCTCGGCTTTCGAGTTCAAGATTTGATTCCCAAAGTGAGCCTGGCAGAGCGTGAATTAATTGAAGCGAAAGTAGCGAACCGACGTGCGGCTCGTAACGCCAAAGACTTTAAGGAATCTGATCGAATTCGGGATGAACTCGCAAAAATGGGAGTTGCGTTGAAGGACAGCAAGGACCCGCAAACCGGTGAGCTGATAACCACCTGGGAGATCGCGCGATGAACGCCCGCGCCCTGCCGCAACTTGCCATGCGGCCGATGTTGCCGACCGACGTGCCGCTGTTGGCGGAGATTTTCCGCGCCGCCATCGAGGAACTGACCGCCGAAGACTACTCCGGGGCGCAGCAGGAGGCGTGGGCCTCGACGGCCGACGACGAGGAAGAGTTCGGCGGAAAACTTGCAGCCGAATTGACGCTGGTCGCGACCTACGGCGGCTCTCCCGTCGGCTTCGCCTCGCTGGCCGACAATACCAGGATCGACATGCTCTACGTGCATCCGGCCGCGGCCGGGCAGGGCGCCGGCGCCATGCTCGCCGACGCGCTGGAGAAGCTCGCCGCGGCGCGCGGCGCCAAGGAATTGACGGTCGACTCAAGCGACACGGCGCGCGGCTTTTTCGAGAAGCGCGGCTTTTCGGCAAAGACGCGCAACACCGTGACGATCGGCGGCGAATGGCTCGCCAATACCACGATGACCAAGGCGCTCGCCGCCAAGGGGGAGACCGCATCATGAAACGCGCCGATTCGCCGTTCCAGCGTCACTGGCTTTATTATCTGATCCTCAAATACACGGTGATCGCCGCGGCAGTCGCGGTCGCTTTCTACACCGTGTATCGCCTCTATCGCGGGTGAACAGCGCCATGACCGAGCCGCGCTCGACCTTTTTCGGACTGCGAACGCATCACGTGGTGATCGCGCTGATCGCGATTCTGATTGCCGTGGCCCTGGCCTCGAACCATTATCTTTGGTGATCCGTCATGGCGCGCGAGCGGCTTTATCTGTTCGACACTACGCTGCGCGACGGCGCGCAGACCAACGGCGTCGATTTCACGCTGGCCGACAAGCTTGCGATCGCGCGCATGCTCGACGAGCTCGGCATCGATTATGTCGAGGGCGGCTATCCCGGCGCCAACCCGATCGACACCGATTTCTTTGCGCAGAAGCGGCCGCTGCGGGCGAAGCTCACCGCCTTCGGCATGACGCGGCGGCCCGGCCGCTCGGCGTCGAACGATCCCGGCCTCGTCGCGCTGCTTGACGCCAAGGCCGACGCCATCTGCTTCGTCGCCAAGTCCTGGGACTATCACGTGCGCGTCGCGCTGGAGACCACGGAAGAGGAGAACATCGCCTCGATCCGCGATTCGGTGCGCGCCGCCAAGGCCAAGGGCCGCGAAGTCCTGCTCGATTGCGAGCATTTCTTCGACGGCTATAAGGCCAAGCCCGCCTTTGCGCTGGCCTGCGCCAAGGCGGCCTATGAGGAAGGCGCGCGCTGGGTGGTGCTGTGCGACACCAATGGCGGCACGCTGCCGCACGAGGTCGAGCGCATCGTCGGCGACGTATGCAAGCAAATTCCCGGCGATCATGTCGGCATCCATGCTCATAACGACACCGAGCAGGCGGTGGCGAATTCCTTTGCCGCGGTGCGGGCCGGCGCGCGGCAGATCCAGGGCACGCTCAACGGGCTCGGCGAGCGCTGCGGCAACGCCAATCTGGTCTCGATCATTCCGACTCTGAAACTGAAGAAGGAATACGTCGACAAGTTCGACATCGGCGTCTCGGACGAGGCGCTCTCGCACTTGGCGCGCGTGTCGCACGCGCTCGACGAATTGCTCAACCGCGCCGCGGACCGCCATGCCCCTTATGTCGGCGAAAGCGCCTTCGCCACCAAAGCCGGCATCCATGCTTCCGCCATCGTCAAGGAGCCGGCGACTTACGAGCACGTGGCGCCGGAGCGCGTCGGCAATAAACGAAAGCTTCTGGTGTCCGACCAGTCCGGCCGCTCGAACGTGCTGGCCGAGCTCGAGCGCATCGGGCTTGTCGTCGACAAGAACGATCCGCGCATCGCGCGGCTCCTCGACGAGGTCAAGGATCGCGAAGCGATCGGTTATGCCTACGAGGCGGCCGACGCTTCGTTCGAATTGCTGGCGCGGCGTCTCCTCGGCAAGGTGCCGCATTATTTCGACGTGGAAAAGTTCGACGTCAATGTCGAGCAGCGCATTAACGCCAAGGGAGTGCCCGTCAGCGTCAGTCAGGCCGTGGTGAAGATCAAGGTCGGCGATGAGGAGCTCATCTCGGTCGCCGAAGGCATCGGTCCGGTCAACGCGCTCGATCTCGCGCTGCGCAAGGACCTCGGCAAGTATCAGAGTTTCATCACCGGCCTCGAACTCACCGATTATCGCGTGCGTATCCTCAATGGCGGCACCGGCGCCGTCACCCGCGTGCTGATCGAAAGCTCGGACGAGACCGGCGACCATTGGACCACCGTCGGCGTCTCGCCGAACATCATCGACGCCTCGTTTCAGGCGCTGATGGATTCCATCGTCTACAAGCTGGTGAAATCCGGCGCGCCGGCATAAGCGGATGACAGGGGACGGACGACGGATGACAGATCGGTTCGGTGCCAATATCCTATCTGTCCTCTATCGTCCGACATCCGTCGTCCGAAAATGATCGATCACGTCTCCATCACGGTGCGCGAGCTGAAGAACGCCGAGGGCTTCTACGCCGCACTGTTGGCGCCGCTCGGCCTGGCCAAATTGCGCGAATGGCCGGATGCGGCCATCGGCTTCGGCAAGAAATATCCGGAGTTCTGGATCAACAAACGCGCCGCCATGGACCGCATCGCCGCCGATAGCGGCGTGCATATCTGCCTGCGCGCACCCGATACCGCAGCCGTCGATGCCTTCCATGCCGCGGGGCTGAAGGCCGGCGGCACCTCCGATGGCGCGCCCGGCCTGCGCCCGGAATATCACGGCGGCTATTATGCCGCCTTCATCCGCGATCTCGACGGCAACCGCATCGAGGCCGTGACGTTTGTAAAGAGTGCATCGGAATGACGGTTTACAGCCGCTCCGCTGGCACCGCCATTTTCTTCTCCGCATCCGCAATCCTGCTCGCGGCCTCCCGCAGCATGGGCAAGATTTCGTCGACGCGCTTGGCCACCAGAAAGTCGACGCGCAGCGACGGTGGCACGAATTTCACTTCGCGCATGTGGTCGATCAAGGCCAGCAGCGGCCCCCAATAGCCGGCGATATTGGCGATCAGGATCGGCTTCGTGTGGCGGCCGAGTTGGACCCAGGTGAGTTGCTCGACCAGTTCTTCCAGCGTGCCGATACCGCCCGGCAAAGCGACGAAGGCGTCGGCGCGCTCGAACATCGTGCGCTTGCGCTCGTGCATGTCGCGCGTGACGATGAGTTCCTGAGGCAGCCGCCGCGGCCGCTCCCGTTTGGTCAGAAATTCCGGGATGATCCCGGTCACGTGGCCGCCGTGGTCCAGCACGGACTCGGCAAGCGCTCCCATCAGACCGACCGAACCGCCGCCATAGACCAGGCGCACGCCGCTCTCGGCGAGGATTTTGCCGAATTTTTGCGCCGCCTCGATGAAGGCCGGCTCAGTCCCCGGGCTCGATCCGCAATAGACGCAGATCGCATTGATTTTATTCATGGAGTCATTCTCATTGAGCAGTAGATGTGGCGTCGATTCGCTTCCGCTTCAAGCACTTTGAAGATTAAGGGCGCGCTTCACTCCCGCCGCTGCACTCCCGGTGCGGAATCAGGCGAAAAGTCCTATATGAGCGCAACCACTCCATGAGGGGACGCTGGCGGCGCATTGCGGCCCGTCCGGGCTTGCGATGCGCGATTTCCGACAAGCGACCAATGCCGACGGCGCGGCCTTGCTGCCGACGCTCGTTCGGCTGTGGCCCTATATTTGGCCTGCCGATCGCGGCGACCTGAAGCTGCGCGTTGTGTTTGCCACGGTTCTGCTTGTCCTTGCCAAGCTTGCCACCATCGCCGTGCCTTACACGTTCAAATGGGCGACGGATGCGCTCGCCGGCCGCGGCACCGCGCCCTTCGCCGCGGGCAACTGGCTTGCCTGGGCCTTCGCCGCTCCCATCGTGATGACGCTCGCTTACGGCGGCACGCGCATCGTGATGGGACTGCTCACGCAATGGCGCGACGGCATTTTCGCCAAGGTGGCGATGCACGCGGTGCGGCGGCTGGCGATCCTGACCTTCGAGCACGTGCATCTGCTTTCGTTGCGCTTTCATCTCGAACGCAAGACCGGCGGTCTCACGCGTGTCTTGGAGCGCGGCCGCAACGCCATCGAGACCATCGTGCGCATGGTGCTCCTGCAGATCGTCCCGACGGTCGTCGAACTCGCGCTGATCGTCGCCGTTCTGCTCCTGCATTTCGACTGGCGCTACGTCGCGGTCGTCGGCGCCACGGTGGCGCTCTATATGTGGTTCACCTATAGCGCGACGCAGTGGCGGATCGGCATCCGCCGCAGGATGAACGAGAGCGACAACGACGCCAACGCCAAGGCGATCGACTCGCTGCTCAATTATGAGACCGTCAAATATTTTTCCGCCGAGCGGCGCGAGGCCGCGCGCTACGACCGCTCGATGGCGCGCTACGAGGATGCCAGCGTCAAAGCCTATGTGTCGCTGGCCGTGCTCAATGCCGGACAGGCAGTCATCTTCACCATCGGGCTGTGCGGCGCCATGGTGCTGTGCGCCTACGGCATCGAGCGCGGCGCCAATACGGTCGGCGATTTCGTCATGATCAACGCCATGATGATCCAGCTCTATACGCCGCTGAATTTCATGGGCATGGTGTATCGCGAGATCAAGCAGGCGGTGATCGACATCGAGAACCTGTTTGCGCTGCTCTCGCGTCCACCCGAGATCGAGGACCGGCCCGGCGCGCGGCCGCTGCAGGTCCGTGCCGGCACCATCCGCTTCGAGAATGTTTCCTTTGCCTACGAGCCGGCGCGGCCGATCCTGAAAGGGTTGAGCTTCGACGTCGCGGCCGGACATACCGTCGCCATTGTCGGGCCGTCCGGTGCCGGCAAATCGACGATCTCACGGCTATTGTTCCGCTTCTATGAAGTGAGCGGCGGCCGCATCCTGATCGATGGCCAGGATATCCGCGACGTAACGCAGGCCTCGCTGCGCGCCGCGATCGGCATGGTGCCGCAGGACACGGTGCTGTTCAACGACACCATCCGCTACAACATCCGCTACGGCCGCTGGGACGCGAGCGACGCCGAGGTCGAGGAGGCGGCGCGGCAGGCGCAGATCGACGGTTTCATCGCCCGCGCGCCGAAAGGCTACGAGACCGAAGTCGGCGAGCGCGGCTTAAAGCTCTCCGGCGGCGAGAAACAGCGCGTCGCTATTGCGCGGACCATCCTCAAGGCGCCGCCGATCCTCTTACTCGACGAGGCGACCTCGGCGCTCGACAGCCACACCGAGAGAGACATCCAGGACGAGCTCGACCGGGTTGCCAAGAACCGCACCACGCTCGTGATCGCCCACCGGCTCTCGACCATCGTCGGCGCCGACGAGATTCTCGTGCTCGATCATGGCGCGATCGTCGAGCGCGGCACGCACCGCGAATTGCTGGCGCAGGGCGGGCTCTATGCGAGCATGTGGAACCGGCAGCGCGAAGCGCAAATGGCCCGCGAGCTTCTGGCGACGGTGGACGACGCTACGGCAGCCCCCAATCGCAATCCGCCGGAAGTCGCAGGAGAGGGCAGTGCCGAGACCGAACTCCTGCCCACGGCCGATGCAGCCGAATGAATGTCTTGCTTTGTCATGCCCGGCGAGGGCGGGGCATCCAGCAGTCATCATGCATGAGTGATTATGAAGGTCAGCGAAAACCGGATCATTCGCCTTCGCGAATGATGACAATCAGGATAATGAAATCGCCCTATGTCCGTCATCGATTCCATCCGCAAGCAACTCACCCCCATCCATCCGGAGGGCTACCCCTTCATCGGCGGTTTTGCGCTCGCAAGCCTCCTCCTGTTCTGGCTGTGGGCGCCGCTCGGCTGGCTCACGACCGTGGCCACGCTGTGGTGCGCCTATTTTTTCCGCGACCCGCCGCGGGTGACGCCGGTGCGCGACGGCCTGGTGGTGGCGCCGGCCGACGGCCGCGTCAGCCAGATCGTCAATGCAGTACCGCCGCCTGAGCTCGGCCTCGGCGCGCGGGCGTTGCCGCGGATATCGATTTTCATGAGCGTGTTCGACTGTCACGTCAACCGCAGCCCCGTGGCCGGCCGCATCGAGCGCATCGCCTACCGCGCCGGAAAATTCCTGTCCGCCGATCTCGACAAAGCGAGCGAGGACAATGAACGCAACGCTTTGCTGGTCGCGACCCCGGCGGGCCAGCGCGTCGTCGTCGTGCAAATCGCCGGCCTCGTGGCGCGCCGGATCGTTCCGTTCATTCGTGAAGGCGAAACTGTCGGCGCCGGCCAGCGCATCGGCATGATCCGGTTCGGCTCGCGCGTCGACGTCTATCTGCCCGAGGGCACGCGGATGCTGGCCGCCGAAGGCCAAACGGCGATCGCCGGCGAGACCGTCCTTGCCGATCTCAAGGCGAGTGAGGCAGGCCGCACATTTCGCGTGGCCTGAGAGAACGTTAACGAGAACGATACGCCGCGTGGCAGGCCAAGCCGGAACGGGTTATATTGCGCCTATGGCCATGCCACCTCCCAATTTCGGCGACACCCGGCGGCGGCGCTTCCGCCGCATTCCGGTGCGCACGCTGGCGCCGAACCTCATCACGCTGCTGGCGCTGTGCGCCGGCTTGACCGCGATCCGCATGGCGTTCGAGAACCGCTATGTGCTGGCGCTTGCGGCTATCGTGTTCGCGGCGATCCTCGACGGCATCGACGGCCGTCTGGCGCGGTTTCTCAAGGGGACTTCGCGCTTCGGTGCCGAGCTCGACAGTCTTTCCGACTTCGTGAATTTCGGCGTCGCGCCGGCGCTGGTGCTGTATTTCTGGGGCTTGCACGACCTGAAATCGGCGGGCTGGATCGCCGCCATGACTTTTGCGATTTGCGCGGCGCTACGCCTTGCCCGGTTCAACGTCATGATCGACGATCCGGATCGGCCGGCCTGGACCGGCAACTTTTTCGTCGGCATGCCGGCGCCGGCCGGCGCCATTACGGTGCTGCTGCCGATCTATGCGGCCTTTCTCGGCTTGCCGCGCTCGGGATTTCTGACTTGGCTGACGCTGTTCTACACGCTCGGCGTCGCCTCGCTGATGGTATCGCGGCTGCCGGTCTTTTCCGGCAAGCGCGTCGGCACCCGGGTGCCGCCGGAAATGGTCGGGCCGCTGATCGTGCTGGTGGTGCTGGCGATCGCACTTCTGATCGCCTATCCGTGGATCCTGTTGACCGCGGGCACTCTCGCCTATCTCGCCAGCCTGCCGTTCGGCTGGCTGTCGTACCGCGGTTACGAGCGCCGCTCGCGCGAGGGAAGAGCGGAGGCGGCGCCCGCGCCGCTGCCGTCGTCGCCGACGATCGTTCCCGGCCTGGTCAGGTCGCCGGACGACGACGAGCGCCCATCGCGTCTGAATTGAACCGTTGCGCTGCTGCGGCCGCGAGAGATTTTGCCGATGCGTGTTGCCAGGCGCAGCTTCGTGGCTTCCACGCTGGCCTCGCTGGCAGCCCCTGCCTTAATGCGGCTGGCGCGGGCCGACGTGCCGCCGATCACGTTGACGCTGCATCATGCATTCTCGGCGGTGTCGAGCGTGCATGAGAAATTCCTCGCGCCGTGGGCGCGCAAGATCGAGTTGGAAGCCAACGGGCGGCTTCGCATCGACGTTTTTCCGTCGATGGAGCTCGGCGGCGCTCCGGCCCAGCTGTTTGATCAGGCCCGCGACGGCGCGGCCGACATCGTCTGGACCGCGCCCGGATTGACGCCCGAGCGCTTCCCCAGAATCGAGACGTTCGAATTGCCGTTTTTGCCGTCCCGGCGCGCGCTGGTCAGTTCCCGGGCGCTGCAGGATTTTGCCGCGATCTATCTGAAAGACGAATTCGCCGAAGTCCACCCGCTGTGCTTTTCCTGCGCCGATCGCGGCGTCATCCACGCCTTTGCCGCGGTGCACTCGATCGAAGACCTCAGGGACCTCAAAATGCATGTGCAGACGCGGCTTGCCGGCGAGACGATGCGGGTGCTCGGCGCCCATGCGGTGCCGATGCCGAGCGAGGAACTCCCCGCGGCGCTCGCCGAGCACGTCATCGACGGCTGTGTCGACCCCTGGCACATGGTGCCGCCGTTCCGTCTCAACGATGTTCTCAAGACGCACACGGAGTTTTCGGAGCTGTCGCTGTCAAGCCGGACCTATGTGCTGGCGATGAACAAGCCGGCCTATGAGCGCCTGCCGCGCGACCTTAAAACCGTGCTCGACAATAATTCGGAGGCGTTGGCGGCCGGCATGGCCGGCGCGATGTGGGATCTTCAGGCCCACGCGGTGGCCGAGAATGTCGCCGAGAGCGGTGATGTCATTGTCACGCTCTTGCCGGAAGCGGTCGCGCATTGGCGTAAAGCAACCGAGTCCGTCATCACGGCTTGGCTGAAGGACATGAAAGAGGCAAAGCTCGATGGCGGCAAGATGATCGCCGGCGCGCATGCGCTGTTGGCGAAATATGCGATCTTGCCGGAGCCGCAGCCGCCGCAGGCTCCGCTGCCGCAGCAAGACGCTGCGACCGGCCCGCAGCAGCCTCGCTCGGCCGGGGTTACGACGACAGTCCCGAATGTGGCAGCACCCCCGGCGCCATCGCCCGTCGTGAAGCCCGCCCCGCAGCTTGCGCCGCATACGGCGACGCGGACGCCGGCGGCGCCCATCGCCCAGCCCGCGGTCAAGCCCGCACCGACCGTTGCCCCATTGCCTCCAGCTGCAAAACCCCTTCATGCGCCGCCGGCCCATGTTGCGGCGCCGGCGTCCCCGCCAGCGTCCGTTGCGCAGCCCGCGCCGCATCCGGTGCCCACCGTTTCCACTGCGCCGATCGTGAAGCCTGTTGTCCCACCGCCGCCACCACCTACGGTGAAGACTCTGAATATCCCGCTCTAACAGTCTCGCTACAGCTGCGGCGGATACCCGGGCATCAAGTCATAAGGGTGCGCCCAGCCGGGCAAGGATTTGATACGCTCGAGCCAGGCGGCGATGTTCTTATGTGTGGCGGCGATATCGAAGCCGAATTCGTCGGCCGGATAATAGAGATACCCGACCAGCGAAATATCGGCGATGCTCGGCCGCTCGCCGAGCATGAACGGCACCTTGCTTAGCCGCTTGTCGACGATCGCAAGGTTGCCGTCGATGCGGCCCTTGAGGAAGGCCATCACCGCCGGATCGCCGGGCGGCCGGGCGAAATTCTTCAAAAAACGGTACGGTCCGAGGAAGCCGTTGACCTTCTGATTGTCGAAGATGATCCAGCGCAGCGCCTCGAGCCGTTCGTCCTCGCCTTCGGGCTCGAACCGGCCGCTCCGCTCCGCGAGATAAGTGAGGATGACGCCGGACTGGCTGAGTTTTTTGTCGCCGTGCACCAGCACCGGCACTTCGCCCATCTCATTGACCTCGGCGCGGTATTGCGGCGTTCGCGTCTCACCGCCCTTGAAGAAATCGACATAGATCGGCTGCCAGTCGGCGCCGATCAGATTAAGCATCAGAGCGCAGCGATAGGCGTTGCCGGATTGGGCAAAGCAGTAGAGCTGATATTCGGGCATGAGATCTCCGATCGGGGACAGCGAATAATTCCATCAAGGTCTGGCAAGGGTAATGGCGCCGCCGCCGGGCGACTTGCCTTCGAAATGACCGCCGGCAAACGACAGTTCGGCCAAAGCCTGTCCTTTGAAATCGCGGATCACCAGCGCGCCGTGTTCGAAACCCCATTTACGGCTCGTGAAGAAATTGCCCGGGCAACCGCCGGCGGGCGCGACCTTGCCGTCGGTTGCGCCAGGTTCGTGGGTTAGCGTCATCAGGCAGGCACCGCCTGGCGCCGAGAATTTCCATTTGCCGGCAAGATCGACGGGGGGCGGCTGAGGCGGTGCGGGCGCAGGCGCAGGCGCAGTCGCGGGAGGCGGCGTCGGCGGCGGTGAGGTGGCCGTTTCGGGCTGTCCGCCGAAGCGGGCGGTATTGGTGCAGGCGCCGAGCAAAGCGAGCGCGCCCATGAGCGCGACGACTTTCGCCGCGCGCGTCGAGGAATAGCTGATGCGCGCCATACCGCTCATCGACACGCCGGAGGCCTTCACCGCATCGTCGGAATGACGAATTCGGCGCCTTCCTTGGTGCCGGACGGCCAGCGCGCGGTCACGGTCTTGGTCTTGGTGTAGAAACGGATCGAGTCGGGACCGTGCTGATTGAGATCGCCGAAGCCGGAACGCTTCCAGCCGCCGAAGGTGTAATAGGCCAGCGGCACCGGAATGGCGAAGTTGACGCCGACCATGCCGACCTGCACGCGATTGGTGAAATCGCGCGCGGTGTCGCCGTCGCGGGTGAAGATGGCGACGCCGTTGCCGTAGTCGTGTTCCGACGGCAGCCGTACCGCTTCTTCATAGTCCTGGGCGCGCACCACCGAAAGCACCGGCCCGAAAATCTCTTCCTTGTAGATCTTCATGTCCGGCTTCACCTCGTCGAACAGGCAGCCGCCGATGAAATTGCCGCTCTCATAGCCTTGCAGCTTGAAATTGCGGCCGTCGACGACGAGCTTGGCGCCTTCCTGGACACCGCTGTCGATGTAACCGCGCACTTTGTCGAGGAGTTCGCGCGTCACCATCGGGCCGTAATCGGCCTGCTGGTCGGTCGATGGGCCGATCTTCAGTCCTTCGACACGCGGAATGAGCTTTTGCACCAGCGCGTCGGCGGTCTTTTCGCCGACCGGAACGGCGACCGATACCGCCATGCAGCGTTCGCCGGCCGAGCCGTAGCCGGCGCCGATCAGCGCATCGACCGCCTGATCCATGTCGGCGTCGGGCATCACGATCATGTGGTTCTTGGCGCCGCCGAAGCACTGCACGCGTTTGCCATGCGCGGTGCCGGTCGCATAAATATATTCGGCGATCGACGAGGAGCCGACGAAACCAATCGCCTTGACGCGGGCGTCGGTGAGGAGCGTGTCGACGGCTTCCTTGTCGCCATTGACGACGTTGAGCACGCCCTCCGGCAGGCCCGCTTTGACGAACAGTTCGGCGATGCGCATCGGCACCGACGGATCGCGTTCCGACGGCTTGAGGATGAAGGCATTGCCGCAGGCGATGGCCGGCGCGCATTTCCACAGCGGGATCATGGCCGGAAAATTGAATGGCGTGATGCCGGCGACGACGCCGAGCGGCTGGCGGATCGAATAGAGATCGATGCCGGGCCCGGCGCCTTCGGAAAATTCGCCTTTCATCAGATGCGGGACGCCGCAGGCGAACTCCACCACTTCCAGCCCGCGCTGGATGTCGCCGCGGGCGTCCGCGAAGGTCTTGCCGTGTTCGGAGGATAATAGCCGCGCCAGATCGTCATATTGGCTCTGGATCAATTCGAGGAATTTGAACATGACGCGGGCGCGGCGCTGCGGGTTGGTCGCGGCCCAGCCCGGGAAAGCGGCCGCGGCATTGGCAATCGCCTTTTCGACCTCGGCTCTTGCGGCAAGCGCGACCTTGGCCTGCACTTCGCCGGTATTGGGGTTGAAAACCTCGCCCAGACGCCCGGACGTGCCTTTGACCTCCCTGCCGCCGATAAAATGACCGATCTCACGCATCTGTGTTCTCCCTAGGCTACCTGCGCCAGCCGCACATTTTCCCGCCCATCTTGCTGCTTTTTCCCGCAGCGGTCATCCCGTTGCCTGGGCGCAAATTTCGCTGCCTGAGCAAAGGAAATTCTGTTCACCTAGTTCTATCCGAGGCGTGCCTACCAGTAACCCTCCCTTAAGCGCAATGATCGTACGTATATGGCCATTGCCAAGGGCCTGCTGTCGCGGGTTGGGTGCGGTTTCATGGATATTGCAACGGGTCTCGGCCTTCTCGCCGGCGCCATGGTGGTCACTACCCTGATGTTGATGGGTGGTCACCTCAGCATGTTTGTGAGCGACCACGCCGTCATCATCATTTTCGGCGGCTCATTTGCCGCAACCCTGATCCGCTTTCCGCTGTCGTCGATCTTTCACGGCCTGCCGCTCGGCATGAGGTTCGTGTTCAGCATGCGCCGTATTTCGCAGCGCGAGCTGGTCGACGAGATTGCAGGCCTTGCCGAGATCGCCCGCAAGCAGGGGCCGATCGGCCTGGAAAAGGTCGAGATCGAGGACCCATTTCTCGCCAAGGGCATCCGCTTCGTCGCCGACGGCTACGACGCGGAATTCATCCGCGACAATCTGGAGCGCGATCGCGACAATTTCTTGAGCCATCTCGACGAAGGCCAGAAGATCTACCGCGCGGTCGGCGACTGCGCGCCCGCCTTCGGCATGATCGGCACGCTCATCGGCATGGTGCAGATGTTCGCCAACATGACCGACCCGTCCAAGCTCGGGCCGTTCATGGCGACGGCGCTGTTGGCGACGCTCTACGGCGCCGTGGTGGCGAATATCCTCTGCTTGCCGATCGCCGACAAGCTGCATCTCAAGCTGGTCGACGAGGAGATCAACCGCACGCTGATCATCGACGGCATCCTGATGATCCGTGAATCCAAGAGCCCGACGCTGGTTCGCGAAATGCTGATCGCATACCTGCCGGAAAAACACCGGGAGGCGGAGCCGGAACCGGTTCCGGCTTAGCCGCGAAGAGCTGAACCATGGCACGGCGCAAGGAAGCACACGGCGGCGGCCACGGCTGGTTTGTCACCTTCGCCGATCTGATGGGGTTGCTCGTCAGCTTCTTTGTCATGCTGGTCGCGTTCTCCAATCAGGATCAGCAGAAACTGCAGATCGTGGCGGGCTCGATGCGTGACGCCTTCGGCACACAGACCAATGTGCGCTATTCCGGCATCATCGAGGTCGATGGTCTGCCGACGCGCCCCAAGCTGAAAAACGCGGCGCACATCCAGCCCGAAGATGCTTCCGCCACGCCGACGCCAGACCAGAACGCGCACGAGCGCCAATACGGCGGCAAGTTCGAGAACGATCAGGCCTTTGCGCTTGCCGCGGCGTCGCTGCGCCAGGCGCTCGAAGACATGCCGGAGCTGACGGAAGCCAGCAAGCACATCGTGTTCGAAGAAACCAAAGAAGGGCTCAACATCAACATCGTCGATCAGGACGGCCGTTCGATGTTCCCGGAAGGCTCCAAGGAGCCGTATGAGCGCACGCGTACGATCATCGAGAAGATTGCCGGACCGCTGAAGGCGGTGCCATACCGGATTTCAATCACCGGTCACACGTCCGCTTCGCAGAGGGCGCCGCAGCCCAATTACGGGCCGTGGAACCTTTCGGTCGATCGCGCCAATGCGGTGCGCCAAATTCTCGAGGAACAGGGCTATCCATCGTCGCAAATCTACGAGGTGGCCGGAAAGGCCGACACCGACCCGCTGTTCCCCGATGATCCCTATATGGCGGCAAACCGCCGCGTGACCATCACTTTGATGCACGAAGCGCCGGCGGTGCCGCCGGATTTGAAGCCGTGAGCGCAAAAACGCTCCCGGGCGCTGCCGGCATTGTCGGACGGGCATCTAAGCTATTGATCTATTATAGATAAATGGCGATTTCCGCCGCACATAGCCTTCACTGCCCGCCGATACTATTTGCCGCCTCAAGAGCTGCGCCACGGCTGGCGCGCGGATTTTTTTGGCGCAACCGCTCATGACTTCTCCGGTACGAAGGGTGTATAGGCGCGGCCCTGCATCGGTCCCGGTGCGGCACCAGGAACAGGGCGACGTCCTGTCTTAAAATTCATGACAGATAGTGCGAGCGCCCCCGTCGCGGGGGGCGATATGTCGGCGAACGGCATCGGCACTGCTCATTCTCACACCGGCCTATGGGGCTTGGCGCTCGGCAGCATCGGTGTCGTCTACGGCGATATCGGCACCAGCCCGCTTTATGCGTTGCGCGAAGCCGTCATTGCCGCCTCCGGCTCCGATCGCCTCGGCATACGGCTTCCAACTATGCTCGGCGTGGTGTCGCTCATCTTGTGGGCGCTCTTCATCATCGTGACGCTGAAATACGTGGTCATCCTGTTGCGGGCGGATAACAACGGCGAAGGCGGCACGCTCACGCTTATGGCACTCGCCTCGCGCGCTGTCGGCCGCATGCACAGGGCTGCCGGGGTCGTGGCGCTGCTCGGCATTATCAGCGCCGCGCTGTTTTACGGCGACGCCGTCATCACGCCGGCGCTTTCGGTGCTGTCCGCGGTGGAGGGCATCGATGTCGCGACGCCCGCATTCCACGAATATGTCGTGCCGCTCACCGTGATAATCCTGCTCATTTTATTCGGCGTGCAATCGCGCGGTACGGCCAAGGTCGCGGCTTTGTTCGGTCCAGTCATGGCGGTCTGGTTTGTGGCCATTGCCGTGCCCGGCGTCTTGCACATTTTCGACAATCCGGAAGTGCTGTGGGCGCTCAACCCGTTCTATGGCGTCGATTTCCTGGTCCAGCACGGCATCGTCGGCCTGTTCACGCTTGGCGCCGTGTTCCTCGCCGTCACTGGCGCGGAAGCGCTTTATGCCGATCTCGGACATTTCGGCCGCGGCCCAATTCAAGTGGCTTGGCTGGCGCTCGTCTTGCCGTCACTCGCCATCAATTATCTGGGGCAGGGGGCGCTAGTTTACAGCCACCCGGAGGCGATCGCCAATCCGTTCTTTCTGCTCTATCCCGATTGGGCGCGCGCTCCGATGGTCGTGTTGGCGACGGTCGCGACCGTCATCGCAAGTCAGGCGGTCATCACCGGCGCCTATTCGCTCACCAGTCAGGCGATCCAGCTCGGGCTCTTGCCGCGCTTTGAAATTCGCCACACCTCCGCCGAGCAGGCCGGCCAGATTTATATGCCGCGGGTGAACGGCTTGTTGCTGCTAGGTGTGCTGCTGCTGGTGGCGCTGTTCCGCTCGTCGAGCGCGCTTGCCTCCGCCTATGGCATCGCCGTCACTGGCACGATGGTGGTCACGTGCACCATGGCGTTCATCGTCATCTGGCGGATGTGGCGCTGGTCGCCGTGGGCTGCGGCCGCATTGATGGTGCCGTTCCTGGTCATCGATTTAACGTTTCTTTCCGCAAACTTGCTCAAGGTCGTGGAGGGCGGTTGGGTGCCGTTGGCGCTCGGCGGCATGGTGATGCTGGTCATGTACACGTGGCGGCGCGGCAGCCGCATCCTGTTCGCCAAGACGCGCCGGCTCGAGACCCCGCTCGACGATCTGGTGCGTATCCTGGAGAAGAAGCCGCCGCAGCGCGTCCCCGGCACCGCGGTGTTTCTCACCAGCGATCCGAAAAGCGCACCCACCGCGCTCCTGCACAGCCTCAAGCACTACAAGGTGCTGCACGAAAAGAACGTCATCCTCTCGGTCGAGACCATGCATACGCCGCGCGTTGGAACCGATAAACGCGTGCGCATCGAGCCGGTCGGCTCGACCTTCATGCGGGTGCACCTGCGGTTCGGCTATATGGAGATGCCGAACGTTCCGAAGGCGCTGGCGATCGCGCGCAAGCTCGGCTGGCAGTTCGACATCATGTCGACCTCGTTTTTTTTGTCGCGCCGGGCGCTGCGGCCGGCGCCGCATTCCGGCATGCCGCGCTGGCAGGACCGCCTGTTCATCACGCTGGCGCGCTCGGCCAATGACGCGACCGACTATTTCCAGATTCCCACCGATCGCGTCGTCGAAGTCGGCACCCAAGTGACGGTCTAGCCTCTTCACCTTCGCGGCGAGTGGACGTAGGGTGGGCCTTGCGCGCCGCGAGGCGGTGCGGCGCGGGCAAAGTGTTTGGCGCGCATTGCCCGCGCCGGCAGTGCGGTCGCGACGAATTTTCCAGTCCACAATCGGGAGGAGGCCATGCCCGATCAGAATCCCAGCGTGCGCAATCTGACCCCGCAAGAAGTCGCACGCGGGCTCAAGGAAGGCCGCATTATCCTGGTCGATGTCCGCGAGCCGAACGAGACCGCGGCGGAGCGGATTCCCGGATCCGTGCTGATTCCGCTGTCGCGGTTCGATCCGGCGGCGATTCCCGAACCGGAAGGCCGCGACGTGGTATTCAGCTGCCGCTCCGGGCGTCGCTCAGTGACGGCATCGCTGGCGGCGCAGAAGCGGGGCTTCCCCTATGGCAGCCACCTGGCGGGCGGCATATTGGCCTGGAAGGCCGCCGGACTGCCGATCGAGACATGAAGTATTCGAACAGGATCGTTCTCGCCGTCGGGCTTGCCGCCTTTCTGGTCGCGAGACCGGCGCTGCCGGCGCAGCGCGTCGTCAATTATTACAACTGGTCGGACTATCAGGATCCGACCGTGCTGGACGACTTCACCAAGACGACCGGCATTGCCGTTCGCTACGACACCTTCGATTCCAACGATACGCTGGAGGCCAAACTATTGGCCGGCCAATCCGGCTATGACGTCGTGGTGCCGACCGCCTATTTCCTTGCTCGCCAGATCAAGGCCGGGATTTTCCAGAAACTTGATAAATCGAAGCTGCCGAATCTCGCCAATGTCTGGCCGGAGATCGCCAAAGCGCTTGCGTTCTACGATCCCGACAATCAATACGCCGTAGACTACATGTGGGGTACGACCGGCATCGGCTACAACGTCAAGGACGCAAAGCAGATTTTGGGCCCCGACGCCAAGATCAACTCCTGGGATTACGTGTTCGATCCGGACAAGATCAAGAAATTCAGGGATTGCGGCATTCACCTGCTCGATTCGTCCGACGACATCATGTCGGCGGGCTTGCACTATCTTCATCTCGATCCGAACACCAGCAATCCCGCCGACCTGCAAAAGGTCACGGACCTGTTGATGCGCATCCGCCCCTATGTGCGGAAATTCCATTCCTCGGAATATCTCAACGCGCTCGCCACCGGCGAGATCTGTTTCGCCGTGGGCTGGTCGGGCGACGTCAAGCAGGCGCAGCGCCGCGCCGCCGAAGCCAAGAGCGGCATCGAGATCGGCTATTCGATCCCGAAGGAAGGCGCGCAATTGTGGTTCGACACATTCGCAATTCCGAAGGACGCGCCGCATCCGCAGGAAGCGCTTGAATTGATCAATTACCTGCTCAAGCCCGAGGTCGCCGCTAAGAACACCAATTATGTCTGGTACGCCAACGGCGACCGGCCGAGCGGGCTCATCGATCCCGCGATCCTCAACGACCACAGCATCTACCCGGACCCGGCGACCATGGCCAAGCTCTATACCATCGTCGCCCACGGCGTGAAGACGCAGCGGCTGATCAATCGGCTGTGGACCCGGATCAAGACCGGGGAGTGAATGCGACAATAAGGCGCTGCGACGGCGATGCCGGCACGACATGATGATGGCCGGCGCCACCCGACTGTTCTAATATCCCAGGCGAAAGCGATGGGAATTCGCACAAGTGGGGGAGGAAAATGACGAAAATCACCGCACCGCCGAAGCCGTCACGGCGTAGCGTCCTGAAAGTCACCGGTGCAGCAGCGGCGGGCATTGCCGCGCCGGCGCTGATTGGCATCCGCTCGGCCTATGCCGATTATCCGGATCGGCCGATCAAGTTCGTGGTCGCCAATACGCCGGGCGGGCCGTCCGATATCGTCGCCCGCATCGTCACCGCGGCGCTCGGACAATCGACCGGCAAGACATTCATTGTCGACAATCGCGGCGGCGCCGGCGGCAATATCGGCATGGAATACGTCGCCCATTCCGATCCCGACGGCTACACAATCCTGCTCGCGACCAATGCCGTTTCGGTGAATGTCGGATTGTACAACCATCTGCCGTTCGATCCGGTGAAGGATTTTGTCGCGGTGAGCGAATTGGCGACCTCGCCGAACACTTTCGTGGTCAAGTCCGATCTGCCGGCGAAAACCATGAAGGATTTCATCGCGCTCGCCCGGGCCAATCCCGACAAGTACAATTGCGCGACGCCGCCGATCGGCACCACCGCGCAGCTGCAGTTCGAGCTTTTGCGGATCCGCGACAAGCTGCCGAAGCTCGCGGACATCGTCTTCAAGGGTGGCGGTGACGCCATTGCGGCGCTGCTCAGTGGCACCGCGCAATTGAGCTCCGGTTCGCTGGCGCCGGCGTTGCCGCATATCAAGTCCGGCACGCTGCGATGTCTCGCAGTCAGCGCCGCAGCCCGCTGGCCTGCGTTGCCGGACGTGCCGACCATGGAGGAATCCGGCTACAAGGATTTCGCCTTCGCCGTCGACTGCGTGCTGCTGGCGCCGGCCAAGACGCCGCCCGCCAATGTCAAATGGCTGGAGGCGGAGACGCTCAAGGTTCTCAAGACGCCGGAAATGAAGGACAAGCTTTACAAATCCGGCTTCCTGGTGCGGCCGCAGGGCGCCGATGCTGCCTGGGCGCGGGTGACCAAGGAAATAGTCACCTTCAAACAAATCATCGAACAGGCCGGCGTGAAGAGGATGTAGCGCGCCGCGACCCGGACCTGTCGCATCGGCTGTCGCGCCGCGCCGGGCTTTGCCCGGGCGCGTCGACGGCTGGCGTCCGGCCGCGTCAGCCCGTCCGCACCCCGCTCCAAACCGGCTTGGTGACGATAAATCGCCCGCTTGGCGCGGGTGATTCGCCGTTGCACGTGAAAACGCTGCCAACGCTGCCGCCGAGGGAACTCCAAAGCTTCGAAGAGGTTCTCTACGGGAGAACCAAAAGAACTCTCGGAGCGTCAAATGGTCGATAAGGATCGGATCAAGGGATCGGCCGATCAGGCCGCCGGCAAGGTCAAGGAATGGGCCGGTAAGGCGACCGGCGACAAGAAGACCGAAGCTGAAGGCAAGGCCGACCAGGTCAAGGGCAAGGTCGAGAACGCCGTCGGCGGGCTCAAGGACGCGCTGCGCGGCAAATAATCGCCGGGCCCTCGGCTCTTCGCCAAGGGAGGCGGGAAAGATGCACAGCGAAGCCTACCACCGGGTGCTCACGGCCAGCGGCTACATGATCGTCAGCGCGATTGTCGTCCTGTCGATGGCTTACCTGCCGACCTTGGCCGGAACTCTGCTGACGACCCTGGACATTCTGCCGACGCATCTGATGTGACGGCGACGGCGTCCGCCTGAAGACGGTTGCGACTGCTTTCAACCCCACTTGAGAGTCACACCGATATCGCCCGGCACCCCGCCAGGAAAATCGATTACCTGGAATGCAACTCGGTAGCCGCGGGGCTTCATGAATTTCTCCCAAAACTCGTAAATTTCTTTCGGCAGGCCGGTGAGCGTCTTTTCCCACCCCGGTTCGGCTTGATTGATCGCGCGGCCGTGGTCGGTGCACAACGCATTGGGAAAGCGCCCGACCAGGACTTCAGTCAGGCCGTTGTCAGCCGCCCGTTTGACGATCGCCGCGGCGCGGGCAAGCCGCTCCTCGTCGGAAACGCCGGAAGGCTTCGAGAGCCGTTCCAGCAATGCCCTCTTTTCGGCGTCCGCCGCCGACGTTTCGCGCACGGCGGCGGAGGCCTTGTCGGCTTCCTTGAGCGCAATCTGCTTCATCACGTCCTTGGCGCTGGGCAAGATCGCCAACGGATCGGTAGCCTTATGAGGTTCAGCCATACCAGTACCTCCCGGTAAATAATGTCGATTATCCATGATTGTTCGAGAATTGATTGATCCATCGCAAATCTCCGGAAAAGTTTTTGCGCAATAGGTGCGCAATAGGAAGGAAACTCGTTCATTTTGCAAAAGGGGTTGGGCATGCCAGGCAAAGACCCTAAGCCGGTGAAATTGAAGCGAAAACAGTACGAGAAGGAGCTGCGCAAGCTTCAGGTGGAGCTGTGCCATCTGCAGGAATGGGTTAAAGCCAAAGGCTTGAGAGTCATCATCGCTTTCGAGGGTCGTGACGCCGCAGGCAAGGGCGGCACCATCAAGGCCATCACCGAGCGGGTCAGTCCGCGCGTCTTCCGCGTCGTGGCGCTGCCGGCGCCCAGCGACCGCGAGCGAAGCCAGATGCACATCCAGCGTTATATGGCGCATTTCCCCGCCGCAGGCGAAGTCGTGATCTTCGATCGCAGCTGGTACAACCGCGCCGGCGTCGAATACGTGATGGACTTTGTCACCGAGGAGCAGCACAAGCGCTTCTTGGAGGTTTCTCCCGAGGCCGAAAAATATATCGTCGATGCCGGTATTATCTTGATCAAGATCTGGCTCGAAGTCGGCCAGCAGGAGCAAGAGAAGCGTTTTCTGGCGCGCATCAACGATCCGCTGCGGCAATGGAAACTAAGCCCGATGGATTTGGAATCCTACAAGCATTGGTATGATTATTCGAGGGCCCGTGACAGCATGTTCAAGGCCACCGACAGCAAGCATGCGCCATGGCGCATCGTGCGGACCGATGATAAGCGCCGCGGCCGGCTCAATTGCATCTCGCATATCCTGTCGGTCATCCCATACAAGAAAATCAAGCACGAGAAGATCAATCTGCCGAAGCGGCTTCTGGAGCGCAAATACGACGATCAGGCCTTGCTGAAAGGCCGGCATTTTGTCGTTGAGCGATATTGATGGAGCCCCTACGGGGTTCACCTTAGGGGCAACATCTGAATTTTCGCACCCGACCGCCGCGGTTAAGGAAATCACGGATGGCTCCAATGGGAGTGAAGACCATGCGAACCAATGTCATGCGAACCGAGGACAACGTCTACTATCTGCGCGATCGGCCGGCGCGCTCTATCGCCATGGCGCGGATGCAAGAGCAGCGCAGTCACGAATTTCTGAAGACCGGCTTTTATGTGATCGGCGGCGCATTGATAGGGTTCGCGCTGGCGAATTTGCCGGCTGTTTCCGGCGCACTATTGACGGCGCTCAATATCCTGCCGCCGCATCTGATCTAGCACGTCACCGCCACCTGCGGTGCAGCCACAGCCACTGCTCCGGATATTGGCGGACCCAGCTTTCAATTACCGCGGTGACGGCCTGCATGGTGCCCTTGATGTCGACCCGTCCTTCGGCGTCGCGGGCCGGCTCGACCGGATCCGAAATCTCACCCCAGAAGCTATTGCCGTCCGGCTTGCGCACCACGCGCATGCCGTAAATCGGCAGCTCCGTCTGCCGCGCCAGCATCGCCACCAACGGATTGGCGAGGCAGCGCCGGTTAAAGAAGGTGACCTCGACGCCCTTGCTATAATGCTGGTCGGCCAGCATGCCGACATGAACGCCGGATTGCAGCAGGCGGGCGAGCTTGACCGGCGCGTCAAGCCCGGTCGGAATGAGTTCGCCCATCAGCGGCTCGCGCAGCTTGACGATGACGTCATTGACGGCGCCGATATTGGGGCGCCGGTACAGCACGGCGGATTTGACGCCGATGAGTTTGGCGCCGACCCCGGGCAGCTCCCAATTGGCGAGATGCGCGGCAAAGCCAATGGCCGCCGTGCCGGTTTTCATCAGGCGGTCGTGGCGCTCCTTGGATTCGGGGGGGTAGGTGATGACGTCCGGCGTCTGGCGGCCGAAACCTTCGACGCAGAAGTCGTCGAGATGGGCGAACTCGATGGCGATCCGGCCAAGATTGTCCCAGACGCCGCCGAGAATGGTTTCGATCTCGGCGTCGGATTTTTCCGGAAACGCCGTGCGCAATTGCTCGCGGCCGATATGGTGCTCTTTGAACCACGGGCCGATCCGGCGCATAAGGGCGCCGGCAAAATTCGCCGTGCGCCGCCGATCGGTGTGCTTGATTGCACCGAGCAACGCGACGGTGAGCGCGCCTGCCGCCCCATCGAGCAGGTGCTTAAGGCGACCGTCGCGCATCAGCGCATGATCCGGAAAAATGGAAACCGGTTTTCCGAAAAGATCATGCTAAAAAGTGACGATGATCTTGCCGAACACCTGCCGGCTTTCGAGCCGCGCCAAGCCGCGCTCGAACTCGGCGAGCGGCACTTCGGTGTCGATGACCGGGGTCAGGCCGGTGGCCATCTTGGCGAGGCTCTCGCGGATATTGCGGATCGAGCAGCCGAACGAACCGAAAATGCGATACTGCTGCAGATAAAGCTGAAACAGGTTCATGGTGATCGACTGGCCCGAGGTCGAGCCGCAGGTGACCAACCGGCCGCCGCGCTTGAGGCAAAGCAGCGATCCGTTGAACGTATCGGGGCCGACATGCTCGAAGGCGACGTCGACGCCCTTTTTGTTCGTGAGCTTGCGAACCACGCCCTCGAAACGCTCGGTCTTGTAGTTGATGACGTGATCGGCGCCGAGCGCTTTGGCTTTCTCGGCCTTGGCGTCATCGCCGACGGTGGTGATGACGGTGCAGCCGATCGCCTTCGCCATCTTGATCGCGCTGGTGCCGATGCCGGAGCCGCCGGCCTGCACCAGAATGGTCTCTCCCGGCTCGAGCTTGGCGTTGTCGAACAGCATATGCTGCACGGTGCCGAAAGCGACCGGCGCGCAGGCGGCATCGCGGAAGCTCACGCCCGGCGGGGTCGGCACCACTAGCCGCGCCGGCATATTGATCAGGTCACGGGCAAAGCCGTCGACATGGAAGCCCATGATCGAGGCGACGTTTTCGCATAGATTGTCGCGGCCTTCGCGGCAGGCCTTGCAGGCGCCGCAGGTCAGGGCGCCATAGGCGACGACGCGATCGCCGGTCTTGAACGACGCGACATCCGGACCGGTCGACGCGATTTCGCCCGCCGCCTCGACACCGACGATGAGCGGCAGCTTGCGCTTGGCAAAGGCCATGCCGCGCCAGCCCCAGACGTCGATGTGATTGAGGCCGATCGCCTTGATGCGAATTTGCACTTCACCCGGACCCGGTGCCGCCGGCGCCGCGACCTCGAGAAGCTCGATCTTACGGTCGGCAACGAGGGTGAGCGCGCGTATGGTGCGCTCGGAAGCCGTCGTTTGCGGCTTGCTCAATGTGTCTGTCGCCGCGCCGGTCACGCCGGCTCCCGCGTCAGCACCAGCGAAATGTTTTGGCCGCCGAAGCCGAATGAATTGGAAATGGCGCGTTCGATGCGTGCATCGCGCGCCTCATTCGGCACCACGTCGAGCGGGATCGCAGGATCGGGCATGCGATAATTGATGGTCGGCGGGATGCGCTGGTGTTCGAGGGTGAGCGCGGTGAACACGGCCTCGACCGCGCCCGCGGCGGTCAGGGTGTGGCCGATCATCGATTTGTTCGACGACATCGGGATGCTGCGA
The DNA here is from genome assembly GCA_963791925.1 of uncultured Alphaproteobacteria bacterium. Taxonomy (GTDB): domain Bacteria; phylum Pseudomonadota; class Alphaproteobacteria; order Rhizobiales; family Xanthobacteraceae; genus BOG-931. The sequence continues at coordinate 191,769 of CAWBUA010000003.1, forward strand.
ATGCGTTCGCCGAACACGGTGGAGACGCCGAGGCATTCCATCTTGTCGTTCTCGGGCGTCGAGGTTCCGTGGGCGTTGATGTAATCGATGTCTTCGGGTCCGACGCCGGCATCGGCGAGCGCGTTGCGCATGCAGGCGATGACCGGTTTGCCGTCGGGGCTCGACCGGGTGCGATGAAACGAATCCGATTTTTCGCCGCAGCCTTCGAGAATGGCGAGCACGTTGGCGCCGCGCGCGACCGCATGGTCGTAATCTTCCAGCACCAGTGCGGCGGCGCCTTCGGCGAGCACGAAGCCGTCGCGGTTCTTGGAGAAGGGCTTCGACGCCTGCGCGGGCGGATCATTCTGCGTCGACAGGGCCGAAAGCAGCGAGAAGCGCACCAGCGATTCCGGAGTGAGCGAGCCGTCGGCGCCGACCGCAAGCACGGCCTCACATTCGCCGCGGCGGATCGCCTCGACGCCGAGCTGGATCGCGGTGCCGCCGGAAGCGCATGCGGTGGTCAGCGAGATCGGCGAGCCTTCGGTGCCGAAGTGAGCGGCGAGGTTTTCACCGATGATGCCGTATTTGATCGTCTCGTAGATCGGCGAGAATTGCGGTTTATGCGCCACCTGCATCAGGTCGGAATAAGTCGCGTCGCGTTCGGGCGCCGCCTCCTCGGCAAGCTGCACCCGGTACGGCCATTCGATCTCGAGCGGCGGCAGCGCCAAGAACAGCGGTCCCGGGAATTGGCCTTTGGAGCCGATGCCGGCCTGCGCGATCGCTTCCTCGCAGGCGAGAAACGCGAGGCGCTCGGACAGTTCGGCGGGCGGCATGTAGTCCTTGTAGACGTCGTCCACGGTGCCGGCGATGGTGGTGCGCAGCGCGTCGAGCGGAAAGCGCGAAATGCGGCGGATGCCGGATTGGCCGGCGGTCAATCTCGCCCAATTGTCGGTCTTGCCGACGCCGAGCGAGGTGACAACACCCATGCCGGTGATCGCGATCACGGGGCGGCCGGCTTTATCGCGGTGCGCGCTTGCGGTGGGACGTGTCGAAGTCATCGCCGCCTCCTTCAATTTACCCGTTCGAGCAGCGCCAGTCCTTCGCCACGCCAGTTGCCGACGCTGGTAACAACGATCTGGGACAGTCCGGGCGGACTTTCGCCAATATCGCCCGACCCTGCCGGAGCGAACAGCTTGCCGTGCTCGATCGTTGCGCAGCCGATGCCCAGATTGGCCATAAACTGAGTATCGACACCATGCCCGATATACGTACCGGTATTGCGGACCGGAAGGCCAATGTCTTTGAGTACTGACCGCTCCGCGGAAGTCGCCGGCTCGAACCCGGAGGCGCCGGAAATCACGGCGGCATGGGACCGATCTACCAGCGGTGCGATAGCGTCCCATTGATGGCGCAGCGAAATCTCGGTCTCGCCCGGCTTGCGCGGGTTGCGGTCGGAAAAGACCTGGGAAATTCGCGCCCGCGGCCGCGCCCCGCGTGCCTGGGCGTGTTCTTGGCTCTCCAGGACCAGGAAGGCCCCCATCGTGGCAAAACCGATGCCGCCCTCGGGACCGCGGTCCCAAACCGGCGCAAACTTGTTCTTCAAAACCACACCGCCGAGCTCGAAAGCCAACAGCACGTCCCAGCGCGCACCGTTGTAGGCGCCGCCGACCAGCGTCAATTCGCTCTGACCCGCGGCGATCCGCGCCTGCGCCACGCGGACCGCATCGACCCCGGCCGCTTCCTCGCCCATGAAGGTGCGCGAGGAGCCGACGACGCCATGCACCAGCGAAATATTGCCGGCGAGGAGGTTCGGCAGTTGCGCCAGGAACAAAGTCGGGCGCAGGTCGCTCATCAGCCGCTCATTGAGAAACGCGCCGGGCGTATTGGTCTTGCGTACGCCGGCCATGATCGCGGTATCGACCGCGGTGTCGCGCTCGCCGCCGCCGGCGGCCACGATCATGTCGGCGCGGTCGAGAAGTTCGGCGTTGCCGGCGACGCCGGCATCGGCGAGCGCCATGCCCGCGGTATAGACGCCGACCCGCTGCCAAGTCTCCATCTGCCGCTGATCGCTTTTCTTCGGGATGTATTTGTCGAAGCTCATCGGCGGGAGCGGATGCACGATGTAGGGCGCAAAGCTCTTGTCGTCGTAAGCCGGTGGATCGCCGCGCTCGAGATGGCCCCACGCTGTCTCCAGCCCCTCGCCCAGACAGGTGAGCAGACCGAGGCCGGTGATCCACACCTCGCGGCGTTCGCTCACTTGGCGAACTCCTTCGCCGGAAAATTGATGCGCTCGGCCCATTCCCACAACCCGGCGCGCAGTTCCGGGCTCGGATAGGGAATAATGCGGTAGGTCAGCGTGGCATCGCAGACTGCCGCGCCCTTGCACCAGCCCTTGGCTTCGCCGATGGCATAGCCGGAGCCCTCATGCACCACTTTGCCTTCGAATTCGAGCTCATCGCCGGGAAACACGGCGTTGCGGATCTTGCCTTCCTTGACGCCGGCGAGCGCCGGCAAGCCCGTGAATCCGGTCAGCGCGCTCACCAGCCAGCCGGTCGTCTGCGCCATGCATTCGATCAAAAGCACGCCCGGCATCAGCGGATAGCCCGGAAAATGGCCTTCGAACACCGGGCTCTGCTTCGGCACGGTGGAGACCGCGCGCGCCACGCGCGCGCCGACGTCGACGGCAACGAAGCGGTCGATCATCTGAAAATATTCAAGACGCATCGGCGGCGCTCAGGCGCCCTTGGCAGCGATCAGTTCGTCGATCCGCTCGCACAGGTTCTTCAGCACGAAATATTGGTCGGTCGTCGCTTTGCCGTCATTGACTTCCTGCGTCCACTGTTCGAGCGGCAGCTTTATGCCGAACGCCTTGTCGATGGCGAAGGCGATATCGAGAAAATCCAGGCTGTCGATCTCGAGATCGTTGATGGCGTGGCTTTCCGGCTTGATGTTTTCACGCGGAATATCGCAAGTTTCCGCAATGATTTCAGCCACTTTATCGAACGTAGTGGACATCGGGCGTGCTCTTTGGTCAGCAGAGGGAGTAAGCGCCGGCCCAGCCCGGCGCGAGCAAGCCCGTCGCTTCGGGCTCCTCAACGTGAACGCCCCGTATAGCGAAGGATGCCGGCAAGTTCAACGGCGGCAACCATGGTAACGATACCGATCCCGCCGGTGCAGAAAAGGTGGATTCGTCCTTGGCGCCAAGAGCTTACCCGATGCCGGCCGCGGCGAGGCGTGTGCGGCCGCGCTTGATCGGCCAAGTCATAGCACCTAAGGAAGCCACGCCAGAGGCGGGCCAGAGGTCAGCCAGGAGTTTGTCAATGCCGCCGGCGCTCGTGCGCAAGCGTTGCTTCGTGCAGATGACGGGCTATGAGCCGGTCGGAGCGGAGCACCAGCATCGCCGCTTCATCCGTGAGATGGCGCGGTTCCAAAAAGCCTGGAACGTTCAGGGCAAAGTCTCGCCGCCGCAATTATCGGCCGATGATGCCGTGGCAAGCTGGACGGTCGATACGTTCGGACCGAACTGGCGCGTGACGAGCGATTTTCACTGGTTCCGTTGGGACGATTTCGTCAGGGCCGACGGCGCGCGGAGCGATTGGCTGCGTTTCCCGCTCGGTATCGCCGCATTGATGGAATTCATCCTGAGCGGAACGGTGGTGAGGTATTTCATTATCGCCTGGCGCTACGGCGCCTTTTTCCTGTTTCCGCTTCTTTACGTTGTCGGTATGGCATGGCTGTCGATCGGCCTGACGCGCTTTGCCGTCGGTCATCTCGTGCTGCCGTATCCAATGCTGATCGCGCCCGCGCTCTGGCTTGCGATCTTCATCGTTTTGCGTTGGACGTTCGGGCGCTCGATCCATATCGGCTATGCACTCGATGACTGGCATTTTGCCCGCGATTTCGTCCACCGTGCGCGGGCAGAGATCGATGCGCGGCTCGATCGGCTCGCCGCCGAACTGGTGCGGTTGGTGCGAGAGACTGACGCCGACGAAATCCTCGTCCACGGCCATAGCCTTGGCGCGCCGCTGTCGCTTTGCGTCATCGACCGCGCCTTGCGGCTCGATCCGCAACTCGGCACCCGCGGCAAGCCGCTGCATCTCGTGTCGACGGGTTCGTCGCTGATGAAAGTCGCGCTGCATCCGGCGGCCGGTTGGCTGCGCGAAACGGTCGGCCGGGTGGCGAACGCGCCATCGCTCTACTGGGTCGAGTACCAGGCGCTGGTCGACATCATCAATGTCTACAAGGTCGATCCGGTGGTCGCCTTGGGCTTGCCGGCTGCGGGAAAACCGATCGTCACAATCTTTCGCATCCGTAAAATGGTAGAGGAGCACACCTATCGGCGCTTCCACGGCAATTTTCTGCGCGTCCATCGCCAGGCCGTGATGGGCAATGAACGGCGCTATTTCTACGACTACTACATGCTGTGTTGCGGCCCGTTGCCGCTTACCGAGTGGGTGGAGAAGGCGGAGCGAGCGGTAGCGGCGTTCACTGCCGATGGCGCCTTGATCGAGGCTCCGGCCGGTAACAGCGCGGCTCCCTCGGCCGCCGCGAGCGCGAGGGAGTAGGGCGTGACGCCGACGCTTGCGAAAATCATCTGGCTCGCCTTCGCCATCGCTTGGGCGCTGTTGCGGCTTAATCCGAATCGTCGGGCGCGCAAGACGCCGGTCCAATATTCGGGCCGCGACTTTCGCGAATTCGCGCTGCTGGCCTTGTCGCTGACCGGCCTCGGCATCGTACCCTGCGTTTATGTGGCGACCCATGCCCTGCGCTTTGCCGATTACCCCTTCATGCCGGTAGCGAGTTACCTGGGGATCGCGGTCGATATCGCCGCGCTGTGGCTGTTCTATCGGACCCACCACGATCTCGGCCAAAATTGGTCGGTTAGTCTCGACCTGCGTGAGCGCCATACGCTGGTCACAACGGGCATCTACGCCGCCGTTCGGCATCCGATGTATGCCGGCTTTTGGCTCATGGCGGTCGCCCAGGCGCTATTGCTGCCCAATTGGATTGCCGGGCCTGCCGGGATTGTCGGCTTTGGCATGCTGTTCTTCGGCCGGGTGCGGCGCGAAGAGGAGATGTTGATCAAGGCATTCGGCGATGAATATCGGGCCTATATGCGCCGGACCGCCCGTGTCGTGCCCTGGCTTTATTGACGCCGTCGGGCACGTGGCATTTTTGCTACAGGTCGGCGTCGTATTGTAAGTCATTGACGAATTGAGCAGGAAATTCTCCGCGAAATCTGGCAGTGCAATATGAATTGCTTACAATGTGCCGGTTCGGATGGGGCTCGGGGCCGAATTGGTGCGGCAAGCCGTGAGGAGAACATGAGAAATTGGTGGCGGCTTAGTGTAATCGGCATGCTGACGGCAAGCCTGATGCTGGCGCTCGGCTCAAGTCCGACCATGGCGGCGCCGCGGGCGCATGTTTACCTGCTGCGCGGGCTTCTGAACATCTTCTCGCTCGGCATGGATACGCTTGCCGCGGAACTTAACAAGCGCGGCGTCTACGCGACCGTCGACAATCATGCCGATTGGCAGGAACTGGCCAACAGTGCGGCGGCGAATTACAAGGCCGGTAAGGAAGGTCCGATCATCCTCATCGGCCACTCGCTCGGCGCCGATGCGGTCATGGAGATGGCCGCTTATCTGGGCCGGCGCGGCGTTCCGGTGGCGCTGGTGGTGCCGTTCGACGGCACGGCATCCTTTCCGGCCTCACCCAATGTCGCGCGCGTGCTCAATTTGAGCCAGCATTATTGGATGACTCGCGGGCCGGGCTTTCACGGCTCGCTGATCAATGTCGATCTGCGGTCCGATCCGAATATCGACCATCTCAATATCGACAAGTCGCCACGGCTGCATGCCCGGGTGATTGCCGAGGTGCTCGCCATCGTCGGGTCGCACCGCATCGAGACACCGACCATCGCCGCGAAACCGATGCCGGCCCACCTGAAAACAGGCGAAAGGGTCAAGCCCGAGGCTGCTCCGAGCGTGGCCGCACCGGCCAAGACCAGCGAAAAGACCGGGGACGGCGCCGCGACGGGGTCCGTGAAGCCCCTTGCCCAGAGCGGCACGCCGGTTATCGCTGCCCCGGAAAAGGTCGCGAAGCCGGTCAGTGCCGACCCGCCGGCGCCGGCAAAACCGGCCGGATCGTCGCGATAGCTTACTGCTGGGGCGGCCCCGGGAACGCGATGGGGGCGCAATTGACTCGCCCCTGCATCATGCAATCCTGGTCGCGTTCCATGGCGCCAATGGTGTCGGCGAGCCAGACGCCAGCGCTGATGAGAAAGGCCAGGACCGCGACCGCGATGACGTTCATCAGCATGCGTTGCCGATAATTGATGACTTCGTCCTGGTCCTGCTCGTATTGGGCAAAATCGTCAGGCAGGTCGATATCCGGTCGTTCGCCCTCCTGGTCGATGGGATGCGTTTCCGGGGGCGCGGTCGGCGCCTGGCCTGGACGGCGGAAGGGCAAAACTTGCCCGAACGCGTCGGCTTGGTGCGCGTCGAGCCGTTTTTCGGCTGCCTGAGAACCACTCCGATTCATAAGCCTAGGATACGCTCCTGCCGCCAAAATACTAACTCCGGAAATAGCGGAGCTGATGGTACAATTCGTCAAAAGCGTTAGCGATCCCTAGCTTTGGGCCAATTCCGGCCGCATGCCGGCCGCTCACCGCAGCCGTGCTCCACCACTCGCCCGCCTGGCGGGCGTTCTCAACGGCGGCAGAACCTTCGCCCTCCTGACGGGCCTTCAACGCGAGGACATCCATGACGAACTTTTCTTCGCAATGCATCGGACGCGGCACTGCCGTCACGTTTGCCTTGTTCTCCGTCTTGCTGGTCCAATTTGGGGCAAGTCCTGCGGCTGCTGCCGACTATGACGTCGGTTCGATGCATATTTCGCAGCCGTGGGCGCGCGCGACGCCAAAGGGCGCGGATGACGGCGCCGGCTACATGACGATTACGAACAAGGGTACGCAGCCCGATCGGGTGAACTGCGTGTCTGACGATGCCAGTTCGCAATGCGTGATCCACAGCATGAGCATCGCAGGCGGCATCATGAGAATGCGGCCGGTCGAGGGCGGTTTGGAAATCAAGCCGGGCCAGACCGTCACGCTCAGCCCGGGCGGCTATCACATCATGTTCGTCGACCTCAAACACCCGCTGGTGCAGGGCCAGACGCTCAAAGCGACGCTGAAATTCGATCACGCCGGCACGGTGCAGGTTGAATATCCGATCGCGGCGATCGGGGCGCCGGCGCCCGGCACCGCCGCCGGCGGCGGCACGATGATGATGCAAGGCCCGAGCGGCGGCGCGATGAGCGGCCCCGGCGGTGGCATGCCGATGAGCAAATAGCGCGCCACCGTTCTTTGCCGGCGCGGCGGATTTCCTCGCCTCGGTCTATTTCGGTTCAGCGAACGGTGCTTTGGTGCCTTCGGGCAGCGGCGCTTTGAAAGTATTGAGCGTCATCGACACCATTGCGTAATAGCCGAGGATGCCGACGAGTTCGACCGTCCCGGCGTCGCCGAGGATTTTCTTTACCCGATTGAAGGTGCCGGTGCTGACCCGCCGTGTGCCGTAGAGCCCCTTGACGAAGGCGTAAATCGCCAATTCGTCCTTCGGCGCCGATTTCGGCGGCCGGCCGGCCTGAATGGCGCGGATGGTCTCCGGCTTCACGCCCTGTTTTTCGGCGATGACGGCATGGGCGACCCACTCGTACTGCGCCTTCCAATGCTGGGCCGTGCAAAGAATCGCAAATTCCGACAACCGCGGCGGCACGCTGGTCTTGAAGCGCAGGTGCCCGCCGAGCTTTTGCGCCAGTTCGCCGAAGGCCGGCGCGTGCAGATAGACTGCGAACGGGCCGGACAGCTTGAATACGCCGCGCGGCCCGGACTTTATCGATTCCGCAAGCGCCCGCTGTCCGGCGGTGAATGCGCTTTCGGAAAGCTCGGGCAGACGCGGCGATTGCATAGTCTTGGGCATGGTTTCCTCTTCAAAGCGGGCCCTGTCCCGCTCGATTATTCTATTTTGATCGATGGCTCGGAAATCGATGGAGGCGGACGATACCGACGCGATAGCGGGCTTTCATCCTGCTGTCGAGCATGTTGCGGTGGCGGTCTTGGCTGCGCGGCCGCGCAATCGGGGGCGCGACGCAACCGTGGACGCGGCGCAACCGTGGATTTCAGGCTTCCGGTCGGCAAACGACGCGACCGGTGCCGAGACTATCGAAAGGGCAGGCGCGGCGCCTATAATGGCCGTTTCCCTTTATCAGCGCAGTTGACGAGGGAAGACAAGAACGTCGGCGGCGAACTATAAGCGTACAATCGAATAGAAGGAGACGGTCATGAACAAGCCCGAAACCAAGCAGGACAGCGGTCAGTCCGCCAAACCGATTTATCGCGAGCTCGTCACCATCAACGGCAAGAACGTCGTGCTTGCCCATAACGAGCCGCCCGTCATCAATGCCGGCGTTCTCGAATACGCGGATATCTTCCGCATGTTCAATATTTTCGACGAAAAGTTTTCGCCGACCAATATCGACAAGGCGGATGGCACGCCGCTGCGGCTTTACACCTCGGATCGGGTCAAGGTCGACGTTTCCAAGCGGCGCAAGCACGACATGGGCTTCTGGCACCGCAATATCGACGCCCACGAAATCATCTTCTGCGTCAAAGGCGCGCTCAAATGGGAGACCGAGATGGGCGTGAAGATCATGCATCCCGGCGACATGCTGTTCATTCCCAAGGGCATCGGCCACCGCTCCATGCTGTGCGAGGATTCGACCGACGATAACGTGCTCATCGAGCTGAAAATCGCCGACGACCTGACCTATGTCGGCGACAACAGATAGGCGGGAAGCGCGTGCAAAACGTTGACTTGGTGATCGCCGGCATCGACTGGCTGATCACGGTGGACCCCGCTCGCCGCATCGTCCGCGACGCGTCGGTCGCCGTTAAGGACGGCAAGATCGTCGCCATCGGCAAGACCGACGACATCGCCAAGGCCTATTCCTCGAGCCGCACGGTCGACGGCCGGCACACCGTGGCGACGCCTGGCTTGATCGATTGCCACCTGCATGCATCGTTCCAGTTGTCGCGCGGGCTCGCCGACGAGGCGAACGCGCAGTCGTTCCTGTTCGACCGCATGTATCCCTACGAGGCGGCGCTCGACGGCGACGACGTTCGCGTCGCGGCGACGCTCGCCGGAGCCGAGCTGCTTAAGCACGGCGTCACCTGTTTCATCGATCCCGGCAATTACCATCCCGAGGCTTCGGTCGAGGGCGTGATGTCGACCGGCATCCGCTGCATCGTGTCGCGCTCGTCGTTCGATCTGACCAAATCGGTGCTCGGCATTTTGCCCGAACGCATGATCGAAACGACGGCGGTGGCGCTGGAGCGGGCCGAAAGCGTGCTCGAGCGCTACGCCAAATCGGGCAATCCGCGGCTTTCCGCCAGCGCCTCGTTTCGCGGCCTGAACAATGCTTCGGATGAGTTGATCCTCGGCCTCGACAAGCTCGCCCGCAAATACGGCACGCTGCTGCAGACCCATGCCTGCTTTTCCTACTCCACGCACGATTCCAGCGTGGCGCGCACCGGGATGGCCGAGATCGAGCGGCTGGAAAAGCTCGGCGTCATCGACGAGCGCATGCTGATCGTGCATTCCGGCTGGCTCGAGCCGGAGGAGGTCGCCATTCTGGCGCGGCGCAAGCCCTCGCTGGTCTGTGCGCCGAGTTCCAGCCTGCACAACGGCTACGGCAACTTCCTGTTCGGCAAGCTTCCCGAATTGCTCGCGCTCGGCGTCAACGTCACGGTGGGATCCGACCATGCCAGTTCCGGCATCGTCGACCTGCCGCAGGAGATCCGGCTTGCCTGCTGCTGCTACAAGGAGACCCGCATCAATCCGCGCGTCATGCCGCCGGAGACCGGGCTGGAAATGGCGACCGTCAACGGCGCCAAGGCGGCGCTGCTCAGCGACCGCATCGGCTCCATCGAAGTCGGCAAGGAGGCCGACATCGTGCTGTTCGACACGCGGCGGCCGGAGTGGCAGCCGCTGATCAACCCCGTCGCCAATCTGGTCTATAGCGCGACCGGCGATTCCGTTCGCGACGTGTTTGTCGCCGGCGAGCAGGTCGTCGCCGGCGCGCGGCTGACCAAGGTCGACGAGAACAAGCTTTACCAGGACGTGCCGCTCGCGGTGTCGCGTTTCTCCAAGCACCTCAAGTTCGAGCAGATGGTGCAACTGCGCTGGCCGGTATCGTAGCGGCGGAAACAAGCCGTGGCTCTCGCCCTAAAGGCATTGTTCTTCGACGTGTTCGGCACGCTGGTCGATTGGCGTAGCTCGATCGCGCGCGAGGCGCAGGCGCTGCTGGCGCCGCGCGGCGTGACGCTCGATTGGCGGGGTTTCGCCGACGCCTGACGCGGCGAATATCAGGGCGCCATGGAGGAGGTGCGTGCCGGCCGCATGCCGTACTGCAAGCTCGACGCGCTGCACCGGCGCAATCTCGACATCACGCTGCAGCGCTTCGGCGTCACGGAGCTTGGCGAGGACGAAAAGCGCAACCTCAATCTGGCCTGGCACCGGCTCGACGCCTGGCCCGATGTGCCCGGCGGGCTCAAGCGGCTCAAGCGCGGCTACCTTCTGGCGCCTGTCTCGAACGGCAATATCTCGCTGATGGTCGATCTCGCCCGCCGCAACGATTTGCCCTGGGACGCCATACTCGGCGCCGAGATCGCCGGCGACTACAAGCCGAAGCCGAAAGTGTACCTCGCCGCGGCCGCGGCCTTCGATCTTGCGCCGGACGCCTGCATGATGGTCGCCGCGCATTCGAACGACCTGGCGGCGGCCGCCGCCGTGGGCTTGCGCACCGCCCATGTGGCGCGGCCGAACGAACATGGCATCGGCCGCGGCGAAATCGCGCCCGCCCTGCCGGTCGATTTTGCCGTCAAGAGCCTTGAAGAACTCGCGGAGAAACTCGGGGTCTGAGCCTTCCCGGTGCCTGCAGTCAGCGGCGAGGGAAGCTATGGTGGCGGGCTGAGATCCGCACTGCCGCACGCTCCATCTGGCTTGCAAAGACGGCGTCCGTGATCTGCCTCAAAAACCTCAGGGCGGCGGTCATGACAAAATCCCCTGTTATCGTTCTATTAACCATCGCTTCACGATAGGTAGCGCCACCCGCCGCCGAAGTGATCTTGGTCACATGAGGGTGCTTTTTCGTAAGCTGCTGTAACGACAGCAAAAAACCGCCTGTTCAGCCGCCAAGCGCGGGATAATCGGTGTAGCCCGCCGCCGCGCCGCCGTAGAACGTCTTGCGGTCAGGCAGGTTGAACGGGCCGCCGCGGCAAAAGCGCTCGGGCAGATCCGGATTGGCGAGATAGAGCGTCGCGAAGGAAATGAGATCGGCCGCGCCTTCGGCGATCGCGGTATTAGCGCGGGCGAAATCGTAGCCCTTGTTGCCGATCAGCACGCCGCGCCAAAGCTTGCGGAAGAATTTCAGGTCCGGCATCTCGCCTTCGGCGACCGGATCGCTCGCCGAAGGCTCGACGATGTGCAGATAGGCGAGGGCGAAGCGCGCCAACGCGCCGACCGCCGTAGCAAAAGTCTCCGCGGGATTGCTGTCGGCGATGTCGTTATAGGGATTGGTCGGCGACAGCCGCACGCCGACGCGCTCGCCGCCCCATTCGCCGACGACCGCCGCGGTGACTTCGACGAGGAATCGCGCGCGGTTTTGCGCGCTGCCGCCGTAGGCGTCGCCGCGCTTGTTGGTCCCGTCGCGCAAGAACTGATCGATCAGGTAGCCGTTGGCGCCGTGCAGTTCGACGCCGTCGAAGCCGGCCGCGCGCGCGCTGCGGGCGCCGCGGCGGAAGTCCCCGACGATGCCGGCGATCTCGCCGGCCTCGAGCGCATGCGGCGTGACGTAAGGCTTCATGCCGTCGAGCGTCCAGGCCTGGCCCGCCGGCGCCAGCGCCGACGGCGCCACCGGCAGCGCGCCGCCCGGCTGCAGCGAGGGATGCGAGATGCGCCCGACATGCCAAAGCTGCAGGAAAATCCGCCCGCCGGCACGGTGCACCGCGTCGGTCACGAGCCTCCAGCCGGCGACCTGCTCGGCCGAGTGAATGCCAGGCGTGCCCGGATAGCCTTGCCCCTGCGGCGACACCTGCGTCGCCTCGCTGACGATCAGCCCGGCGCCCGCCCGCTGGGCATAATAGGTCGCGTTCAGCGCCCCCGGCACATTGCCCGGCCCGGCGCGGTTACGCGTCATCGGCGCCATTACCACGCGGTTGGGGAGGGTGAGGGGGCCGAGGGTGAGGGGGGAGAGGAGGGCGGGGGCGGGCATCTAGATTTGCTGTTTCATCACACATATGCACGGGAACATGAAATGCAAAAGCGGAGTCAATGTCGTAGCCGGTCCGTGCCGCCAACAACTTGTGCTTGAGCAGACGGCCGAGCAATTTTCCGTGTAGGGTTTGCCTTCGCTCCATCTGCCCCGCGGCAAGCGGAGCCAAAAAACCAGGGACGAAACGCCATGACCCTGCAGCAGAACACCGACCACATCCAGACCACGCATATCGGCAGCCTGCCGCGGCCGCATGCGCTGCTTGATCTGATGAAGGCGAAATTCACCGGCCAGCCGTTCGACGAGGCGAAGTTCGAAGCGCTGCTGGCGCAGTCGGTGAACGACGTGGTGCGCAAACAGGTCGACTGCGGCATCGAGATCGTCACCGATGGCGAATTCTCAAAACCCGGCTTTTTCACTTACATCCAGGAACGGCTCGAAGGATTTGAGTCTCGACCCGGGCAGAAAATGAAGCTGTTCGTAAAGGAGGTCGCCGCCTTTCCCGACTATTACAAGGAATATTTCAAGACCGCGATGATGGGCGGCGCCATCGTCACGCTGGCGCCGGTGGTCTGCGTTGGTCCGGTCAAGTATCGCGGCGAGAAATTCGTGGCTCGCGACATCGCCAATGTGAAAAAGGCCGCGGCCGCCGCCGGCGTCCCCGATCACCACGTCTTCCTCCCCGCCACCGCGGCGTCCGGCGTCGGCCTGAACGAATATTACAAGAGCGACGAGGAATATTTCCACGCGCTGGCGGCCGAGCTCGGCAAAGAGTATCGCGCCATCGCCGACGCCGGCATTCTGGTGCAGATCGACGATCCGTTCCTGCCGGATATCTTCTTCGAGCCGGATCTCGACCGCGCGCAAATGCAACGCCGCGCCGAGATCTATGTCGAGGCGACGAACACCGCGCTCAAGGGCATCCCGCCCGAGCGCGTGCGTTTCCACACCTGCTACGGCATCAACGAAGGGCCGCGGCTTTACGAGGCCGCGTTAGCCGACATCATCGAATACGTGCTGAAGATCAATGCCGGCTCCTATAGCTTCGAGGCCGCCAACCCGCGCCACGAGCACGAATATCACCTGTTCGAACGAGTCAAAGTCCCGGACGGCAAGGTGCTCTGCCCGGGCATGATTACCCATGCCAGCAATATCGTCGAGCATCCGGAACTGATCGCCGAGCGCATCATGCGCTTTGCCAAGCTGGTCGGGCGCGAAAACGTCATCGCCGCCGCCGATTGCGGCTTCTCCTCGCAGGCTCTATACCGCACCGAAGTCCACGACACCGTGGTCTGGGAGAAGTTCAAGGCGCTGCGCCAAGGCGCCGACATCGCAACCAAGAAACTGTGGCCCTGATGCACGCTCATTCGCCAACGCTGAATTCGCGCCGTGCCATGCACGGCAGCAATAAATTGCAGATCGGCCTGTTCGGCGCCAATTGCTCGTCCGGCCGTGCCGTGACGCTGGTTCCCGAGCGCTGGTCCGGCAGCTGGCCGGACAATAAGAAGCTTGCCGTCATGTCGGACAATGCCGGCATCGATTTTCTCCTGCCGATCGGGCGCTGGAAAGGCTATGGCGGCGACACCGATTACCAGGGCACCACGCTGGAGACGATCACCTGGGCAACCGGGCTCCTCGGCGCCACCAAGCGCATCACCGTGTTCGGCACCGTGCATGCGCCGATTTTCAATCCGGTGGTGGCGGCGAAGGAAATGGTCACCGCCGATCACGTCGGCGAAGGCCGCTTCGGGCTCAACATCGTGGTCGGCTGGAACGAAGGCGAGTTCGACATGTTCGGCGTCGAACAGCGCGCGCATGAGGACCGTTACGAATACGCGCAGGAATGGATCGACGTCATCAAGATGATCTGGTCGGATCGCGAGGATTTCGATTTCGACGGCAAATACCTGCACATGAAGGGCATCAAGGGCAAGCCGAAGCCTTTTGGCGGCACCCGCCCGGTGATCATGAATGCCGGCGCTTCCGCCACCGGCCAGGCCTTTGCGGTGAAGAACTGCGACGCCTTTTTTCTGCAGGCCTCGCGCACCTCATTGGAGGAAACCGCGGCGCGGGTGCGCCGGGCCAAAGACGCGGCGGTCGCGCAAAACCGCGAGATCGGCTGCTACACCGTCGGCGTCGTCACCTGCCGGCCGACCAGGAAAGCGGCCGAGGAGTATTTCCATCATTCCATCGTCGAACGCGCCGACTGGAATGCCGTCGACAGCATTCTGGGAATGAAGAATATTTCGCCGCAGACGGTGCCGATGGAGGAATTCCTCAAACAGCGCAACGGCTATGCGCAGGGCATGGGCGGGCTGCCGATCGTCGGCGATCCCGATGACGTCGCCGCGCAGCTTGCCGATTTGAGCAAAGCGGGGTTGACCGGCATCGCCATCTCGCTGGTCAATTATCTCGACGAGCTGCCGTATTTCTGCGACGAGGTGATCGGCCGGCTGGAACGCATGGGGTTGCGGGAAAAGCTCGCGTGATGATGCCCCCGCGCCGCAGGTCTTTGCCGAATCGAATTATAAGGAAATTGCGCCCCGGCAGCAGCACCAGTGGCTCAGACCGGTTGCACTCCGTGTCCCTCAGTCAATAATATTGCGTCAAGCTGCCAACTTGGCGTGATTTTCGGGCTCGCATTGAAAAAGCGCTGACAGGGGCCTAGTCGACTGGCATTTGCGCTGCAGACGGTTCAATCGCCGGCATCGTGGCCCCGAGCACTCGAGAAAATTCGTCCAGCCATTTTGTCCGAAAGACCGAATACGGATATCGCTTGGCAGTTTCGCGTCCGTGGTTTGAGATAACGAGACCGTCTTGCGCTGAGTTTAGCAGAGAAGTTAGGAGATCGGCTACTTGTTCGATCTTCGCGTATGGTGCAACCGCACAATTCACACCCGAGCGCATATAATGACGCCCGCCAAATCCATCATAGCCGACAAACACAGTACCCATCGCCATTGCTTCGAGGGAAACCAGAGGAAAGCCTTCCGCCACCGAAAGCATAAGGAGATACCTGTATGCGCCAATTTTCGCAAACAACTCTGATTGCGGCATAAATCGACCTTGAAAAATCGGTTCTTCAAAATGGACTTCGCAACCCCGCGCTTGCAGCAATTCTTTCAGTCTTCGATAAGATATATCCCAGATTTTCGATATGCCCTTTCCGTACGGCAACACGCTAAATTGCGGCCGACTTTCCCAACTCGGGGCGTTCGGGATCTTGTTCAGATCGACAAAGGCCGGAATGACCGGCGCTTCTATCCCATACACCGATCGCAAGAAGCCTTGCACGTGTTCGCTAACCGCGACGTAATGGTCAAATTTGCGATCTAAAATCGCGTAAGTTGCGAAATTTTGAACGTAACTAATCTTGAAGCCGCGCAGCTTCCAGCCGAAAAGATGATCGGAGAAGCTCGGGTTTACAATCAGTATATCATCATCGGTAATTGTCCCGCTCAGAGTCTCAATGGTGATCGAGGGCATCGGCAGGTCGTAGATGTGGACGCCGTTGTCAATATGCTCGTTTCCGACAACGACTGAAATTGCCTCAAGCCCGAAATCATAATGAAGTATTCGACCTAGTGGATGGAATCTAACACTTGGTGCCCACGCCTGACGGCGGCGATGATTTTGTCTGGGTCGGCGGTCCAGGCGAAGGGTTTTGGATCATGGTTGGTCTGCGCGACGAAGCGGTTGATGGTGGCTTGGAGATCGACCACGCATCGGAAGACACCGCGCTTCAGTCGCTGCTTGGCAAGTTTGGCGAAGAACCCCTCGACTGCGTTGAGCCACGAGCACGAGGTCGGCGTGAAGTGGAAGGCGAAGCGCGGGTGCCGGTCGAGCCATTGACGCACCTTCGGATGCTTGTGGACGGCGTAGTTGTCGAGGATCACGTGCACCGACTTTCTGGCCGGCACCTGCGCCTCAATGGCGTTCAGGAAGCGGATGAACTCCTGGTGACGATGGCGCTGCATACACCGGCCAATGACCTTTCCCTCGAGCACGTCGAGAGCAGCGAACAGCGTCGTTGTTCCGTGGCGCTTGTAGTCGTGGGTCATCGTGCCAGCGCGGCCTTTCTTCATCGGCAGGCCGGGCTGGGTGCGGTCGAGGGCTTGGATTTGCGACTTCTCATCGACCGAGAGCACGATGGCATGGGCGGGCGGATCGACATAGAGCCCGACAACATCGCGCAGCTTGTCGATGAACTTCGGGTCGTTGGAGAGTTTGAACTGCTGGACCCGGTGCGGCTGGAGACCATGCGCGCGCCAGATGCGTTGGACCGAACTTGCACTGATGCCGACTGCTTTCGCCATCATGGTGGCGGTCCAATGGGTCGCCTCGGCGGGCGGGTCGGTTTGGGTGAGCATCACGACACGCTCAGCGATATCCGACCCAAGCGGCGGGATGCGCGACGGCCGCGTCTTATCGCGCAGCAGGCCGTCGTAACCTGCCTGCATGAAGCGTTCTTGCCAACGCCACACGCAGGTTTTCGACTTGCCGGTCTGACGCATGATCTCATTGGTGCCGACGCCGTCCGCGCTCAACAGGACAATCTCGGCTCGCCAGACATGCTTATGCGGCGCATTACGATTCCGCGCGAGCGTGGCCAGGCGGCGTCGATCAGCGGGCTTGAGAGTAATGGAAATTCCTGTTCGCATCCGCCAGACTTGCACGTATCGAGTTTGCCGGGAATCCCCTCCAGGATTTAAATGTCAGGTTTGATCCACTAGATGGTATGCCATGTAGGTTCCGCCGTTCGGCATATACGCTCCGACGACGAATGCGCGTGAAAATCGCGTTTTCAGCAAGTGCAATTCTCCATGGCCTCTTGCGGCATCAAAATTTGTCGTCTGCGGACATGCTTCGCTGCGGGGGTCGCCTTCCATATATCGCGGCAGCTGGAGATCGAAGAGTAAATCCACTTGCGCAGTCCAGCAACACTGCGGATCGACATCGGGCCATGGAACCCGGTGTTGCTGTTCAGAAACACGACGCCTTGATTGTGGCGATATGGGAACGTCTTTTCGACGTTAGACTGATGGCATTTGCGATCGTTGTTGAAGGCGAGATCGGAATAAAGTGCAAATTCCCCGCCTTCCATCGCCTCATTCTCGGCGCTGCTCATAAACAGTACGCCGAGATCGCCAAATTCGTCACCCAGCCCAGCGTTTGGGGAAGCGAGCGGTCCCGTCTTCACGCGCAGGCGCGAGTGTGCTGTCGATAGACGGTAAATTCTCGCTCTTCAGCGAAGCGGAGAGGGAAAGCGCTACGCCCGCCGCCGCGAGATCACGTAAGACTCATCGAAAAACCACAAGCCGCCGCGCTCGCGCAAGACCGCGCGGGTGGCGTCGATATAGCTGCCGTCGGCGGCGGCCTCCGCCACCCGATCGTCTTCGACTTGCGCCACATAGATCGCCGCGTTCCACGCCGCAAACAGCGTCGAGGTGCCGATCGATTCGGAAATTTCCGACGGCAACGTATGCATCTCGTAGCGGAACAGCGAGCGGTTGTCGGCATAGGCGTTGAAGTTGAGATCGCGGCCGGCCGGACCCAATTCGTGCTTCACGGCCTTGAGGATCTGGTGGCGGTCGTGGATGAACGGATGGTCGTCCGGCCAGACCTTCTGGATGATTTCCATGCCGGGATCGTGACCGTGGGAATGGATGGCGATCAGCCTGCCGCCGGGGCCGAGCGCGCGCGCAAGCGGCGCGACCACGCGCTTGGCTTTGAATTCGAGCGGCGCGCGGGCGCGATAGGGCTGCGAGGCGATGACGAGATCGTAATCGGCGCGCGTGCCGCCGGCTCTCGGGATAATCGGATCGAGCAGGAAGCGATGGTCGTCGCGATAGATGACGAGCACCACCGGCCGCTCATACATCGGATTGCCGGTGCGCGGCGAGACGCCGGCTTTCCAGTTCTGCGCCAAAAACGGCTCGAGATTGATGATTTGCTGCTCGAAGCGATGCGCGGAATTGCCGAGCAGCGGTAGCTCGTGCCAGACCAGGCTTGACGCGGCGTTGAGCGATTTCACGTGCAGCCACGGCGCGTCGGCATAAGCGAGATTGGTCAGCACCAGAACCGTCGCCGGATGCTCGAAGAAGCGGTCCGACATTTTCTGCAGCGTCAGCCGGACGTCTTCGAGCGAGATCTCCTTGCCGACCACGTAGAACGGCATGTGGGTAAAGCGGTCATGGGTGGCGCGCATCACGCGCGTGAGCACCGAGCCGTCGCCAACGCCGGCGTCGAAAATGCGCACCGCCGGCGGGTGCGGATAGATATGCGCCAGCTCCTCGGAGACGCGGTGCGCGACCTCCCATTTCTCGCTGCAGGTATTGACGAAAAGCAGATATTTTTGCCGGTTGTCGAAGAAGCGGAAGTTGCGCTGCGGGTCGCCCGAGGTGAGCGGCGCCGCGGGCAACGCTACCGGCAGCGGCGCGCGGGGCGCATGGGCCCGCTCGATGATTGCCGGCCGATCGCCCAGCGCCGGATGCGCCGCCATGAAGCCGTGGATGCGGTCGAGCGTATCGGTGGTGATGCGGCCGCCGTTACGCAGCCGCGCCGCGAGCTTGCCGTCGTTGACGGCGCGGCGGCCGAAGGTGGACTCGGCAAGTCCGGTTTGGCGGCAATAGTCGGAGATTTCGGAAAGGAGTTGCTGCGCGTTCATGTGTCGTGCGGCGGGCCAAGCCGCTCCTATCGATGTCGTTTCCTCGTGCCATGCGAGGCCGCTGATGCGTGCTTTCAGAACTGCATGGCGTTGACGGCAGCGAACCAAGTCAGTGGGCACGGGTCAACCACAATCTTGCCCACATATATAGTGGGCAAGCTTATGGGATTAGGCCCATTGATGGTGGGCAACAGATCCTTCGTGCGCCCGGGGGACCTGTTCTGTTCCAAGCGCGCAAACCGCGCTACGATTCTTCTTCAGGAGAAACCCCAAGGACAATCGAATGCCGCGCTTTGCCGCCAATCTCGGCCATCTGTTCACCGAATATCCGCTGCTCGAGCGTTTTGGCGCCGCAGCGGCTTGCGGCTTTTCCGCCGTCGAGCTGCAATTTCCCTATGACACGCCGACTGCGGCGGTGAAGGCCGAACTCGCCAAGCACCGGCTGACGCCGCTCGGCGTCAACACGCCGCAGTGTCCGGAATCCGGGCTTGCCGCGCTGCCGGGCCGCGAGCGCGATTTCGCCGCCGCATTTGGCCGCGCGCTTGACTACATCAGCGCCATCGGCGGCACCGCGATCCATTGCATGACCGGCGTGGTGCCGGTCAACGAGCGGCCGGCGGCGGAGCGAGTCTTCATCGCCAATATGACCAGCGCCGCGGCGGCGGCGGCGAAAGCAAACGTCACCCTTCTGATCGAGCCGATCAACCCGCGCGACCGGCCGGGCTATTTCCTGAGCCACGTCGAGCAGGCCGCTGATCTGATCGACAAGATCGGTGCGCCGAACGTGCGCATGCAATTCGATTTTTATCACGTCCAGATCATCAGCGGCGACCTGATCAGGCGCTTCGAGAAATTCCTGCCGGTGATCGGCCACGTGCAGATCGCCGCGGTGCCGACGCGGCATGAGCCCGACGAGGGCGAGATCAATTACCCTGCGGTGTTCGAGGTCATCGACAAGCTCGGCTATGCCGGTTTCGTCGGCTGCGAATACAAGCCGCGCACGCGCACCGAAGACGGCCTCGGCTGGGCCAAGCCATACGGCGTCGTGCCGCAACGGCGTTGACCATGCGGCTCGACGGCAAAACCGCGCTCATCACCGGCGCCGGATCGGGCATCGGCAAGGCCATCGCCGAGACTTACGCCCGCGAGGGCGCCCGCGTGGCGCTCGCTGATGTCAATTTCGGCGCGGCGAAAGCGGCCGCCCGCGCCATCGGCAACAATGGCATCGCAGTGCATTGCGACGTGACCAAGATGGCCGACATCGCCGCGGCGGTCGCCGAAACATTGGCGGCCTTTGGCGCGCTCGACATTCTGGTCAACAATGCCGGCGCCACGCACGTCAACAAGCCGATGCTGGAGATCGGCGAACAGGAGTACGACCGCATTTTCGCGGTCAATGTGAAGGGCCTTTTTCAATTCTGCCAGGCGGTGGTGCCGCATTTCCGCAAAGCCGGCGGCGGCATCATCATCAATATCGGATCGACGGCCGGGTTGCGGCCGCGGCCCGGGCTCTCGGCCTATAACGCCACCAAGGGTGCCGTGCACACGCTGACCAAATCGCTGGCGGTCGAACTGGCGCCGGATCGCATCCGGGTCTGTGCCATCGCGCCGGTTGCCACCGATACGCCGCTATTGCCGAGCTTTCTCGGGTCCGCGCCGGGGCAGCGCGAGAAATTCGTTGCCACCGTGCCGCTCGGCCGGCTGGCGCAGCCGCAGGACATTGCCAATACCGCCTTGTTCCTCGCCTCGGCGGATGCCGATTTCGTCACCGGCAACATCGTCGAGGTCGACGGCGGGCGTTGCGTGTAGGCGGACCGTGATTGCGCTCATTTTCGCCGATTGGCCGACTTTTTGCAGGCGCAATTTTTGGTGTATCCTCCGTCGTCGGGACGGTTTGGACGGGTAGAAACCATGTGGGGTCGTAAGCGCAAAGCTGAGGCGCCAAACGATGCTGCGCCGCCATCGCCCTTGCAGGAGGCGATGCACCAGGCGCGCCTCGAGGCGGCCGAGCGCACGAGCGTCGTCGTCGATTTGCGCGACGCCGAAGTGGCGCGGCTTGAATTATTGAACGAGGCTCTCGACCCGCTGTTTGCGGAAATCCCGGCCGAAGTCGTTTTGTTCGACCGCGGCATCAGTCGCGGCGAGACCCCGCGGCTGTGGATCGACGCGGTGGCGCATGTCGCTATGGGCCGCGACAAGCGCGGCTATCGCTTCCTCCACGACAGCCGCATGGGCCGGCAGGTGCTCGCGGAATCGCACGATATTGCCGAGATCGTGCGGGCGGTGACCACCTATGTCGCCCGCCGGCTGGTCGAGCGGCAGCGCGCGCTCGCCGCGGATCCCGAGCTTCTGGCGCGCGCGCCGGCGCAAGAAGTCCGGCGCTACCGCCGCCATCGGCGCTGGCGCACCTTCGGCACGCTCGTGCTCGGCTTTCTGATCGGCGTCGTCGTGCTGTTTGCCGTCGCGGTGCTTATCGCGACGAATTCTTAAGCGAGAATTTCACGTTCGACTTCGCGGATGACGCCGTCCGCGCTGCGCTGCCGCGCGATCATTTCGCAGCGCCATTGCTTCGCGGCGCGATCGATCTTGAACAGATGATAAGCGGCTGCGCCTTCGTCGCCATGCGGTGCGGCGGCGGAGGCCGACGGCACGCCGATGGCGGGAATCTTTGTACCGCCCGGTCCGGCGAGCGGAACCAGGGAGGAACGATGATCGTGACCGTGCAGCAAAAGCTCGGCGCCCTGTTCGGCGAGCACTTGGCGCAGCGCCGACGCGTCGACAAGGCGCCGCAAATAGCGCCGCAACGGGCTTTGCGGCGGGTGATGGATCAGCACGACGCGGAAGGCGTCTCTTGTTTGCATCAGGATCTCGGCGAGGCGCGACAGCTGCCGCTCGCCGAGCCGCCCGGTCGCCATGAACGGTCCGGTCGCGACGCCGCTCGACAGCGCGATCAGGGCGACGTCGCCACGCCGGCGCAGAAACGGAAAGCGGTCGAGGCCGTCGTCGCCGCGCATGTAATCGCCCCAGAATCGTGCCGGCATGGCTTCGACGCCGGGAACATAGACGTCGTGGTTGCCCGGCAGCGTTGTCACGTCGCGCGGGCTGCCGAGCGCCGCCAGCCAGTCGCGGGCGCGGGCATATTCATCCGGCAGCGAGAAATTAACGAGATCGCCGGTCACCGCGATGTGGTCGCTGCTTTGCGATTTCAGATCGCGGACGATGGCGTCGAGAACCTCAGGCCGGTGGATTGCCTTACGCTTGCGCAGCCAATTGATGTAACCGAGGCCGCGCTTGCTCGTAAGCTGCCAACCGCGCGGTTCGACAGCCATATGCAGGTCGGAAAGATGCGCGAGCGTGAACATGGCGTGAGCGCCGCTAAAACCCGCTCAGCATCGCAGACACGTCATAACAAATCACGAACTGCCGATCAGAATGCCGACCGCGAAGACCAGCGCGCCTCCGACGATGACCTGAAACGCGGCCTGCAGGAACGGGGTATCCATGTAATGGGTGCGGACCCATGAGATGGCGATCAACTCGACGGCCACGACCGCGAAGGCGAGCACTGTGGCCGCATAAAAATGCGGGATGAGATAGGGCAGCGTATGACCCAGTCCGCCGAGCGCGGTCATGGCGCCGCATACCACGCCGCGCACCAGCGGTGCGCCGCGTCCGGTGAGCGAGCCGTCGTCGGACATGGCTTCGGCAAAGGCCATCGAAATACCGGCGCCGATCGCCGCGGCGAATCCGACCAGAAAAGTCGACCAGGTATTATGGGTAGCGAAGGCCGCGGCGAACAAGGGCGCGAGCGTCGATACCGAGCCGTCCATGAGACCGGCAAGCCCGGGCTGCACATATTGCAGCACGAACATGCGTCGCGCGGTCTGATCCTCGTGGCGGCGGGCCTCCGGCGTCAGCTTTTCGCCAAGCTCATGGGCCAGCGCTTCGTGCTTGTCCTCGGCGGCGGCAAGCTTGCGCAGCAGGTCACGGACGGCATCGTCATGTGCGGATTGCGCGGCGCGGCGATAAAAGCGCGCGGTCTCATACTCCATCTCCTCGGCGAATTTGCGTGTGGCGTCGAGCCCGAGCGTGGCGTTGAGCCAGATCGGCTGGCGCGTGAGAAAACCTTTGACGTCCTGGCGGCGGATCAATGGCAAAAAGTCGCCGAACTTTTTGCGGTGCAGGTCGAGCAGCATGTCGCGATGCCCGATCTCCTCCTGCGCCATTTTATCGTAGATTTCCGCGGTTTCGGCGTAGGCGCCGCGAAGCCTGTCCGCGAACGAGCGATAAATGCGGCTGTCCTCGTCTTCATTGGAAATCGCGAGCGCAAGAATTTCCTGCTCGTTAAGGTCGGCAAAACGTTTCACAGACTTTCCTCGGCGGCTCAAATTGCGGGTGCGCGTAACCGTATCTTAGAACAATTCTAACTATTGGACATGACTTGGGAATACAAGATGGCAATTGATACGATCCGCCGCCCGTTCGAGCCAATTATCCGGCGCTTTTTGCATGGCTATTGGCGCTTTTCGCGCGGGCTTACGCTTGGCGTCCGTGCTGTTATTTTCGACGGCGACGGCCGCGTTTTCCTGGTCAAGCACTCCTATGTAGCCGGTTGGCACTTGCCGGGCGGCGGCGTCGAAACCGGCGAGACGTTGCTCGCAGCGCTGGAGCGCGAATTGCGCGAAGAGGGCAATATCGAGCTGACCGAGCCGCCGCTGTTCCACGCCGTCTATTTCAATCGCCGGGTGTCGCAGCGCGATCATGTCGCTCTTTATGTCGTGCGCGCGTTCCGCCAGATCGCGCCGCCGCAGCCGAACAGCGAAATCGTCGCGCACGGCTTCTTCGCGATCACAGAATTGCCAAAAGACACCTCGCGCGCGACGCGCGAGCGGATCGGCGAAGTGCTCACCGGCCGCGCCGCATCGGAACTTTGGTGAGTGCACCGCGTCTCCCGCCGCCCGCCTCGCATGCGGCAGACAGTTTCGTTCGAATCAAATCGGCACGCTGCAACCATCGCCGTTCGAGAACGTTCACCGGGAAGCAGGCATTCCCGAAAAGGAGAAACTTGAATGCGAACGATGTTGATGATCACAGCGGCGGCCTTGGCGCTCGGTACAACGGGCGCGATGGCGGCCGGGCATGGCATGGGCGACCACGGCATGGGCGGCCACGGCATGGGCGGCGGCGGCATTGCCGGTGGGCGTGCGGCTATCGGCGGCGGTGCCGGCATGGCCGCCGGACCCGGGAATGGAGGCATGGCGACGCCGCATATGGTCGCGCCGAGCACTGGCACGAATATGCACGCCGATGTCCGTGGCAACTTCGCGGCGCGGGGCAACTTCGCGGCGCGGGGCAACGTGCCGCGCGGCAACATGGCTCCAAACATTGCCGCCACGCCAAATCACATGACGATGCATGGCAATAGATACGCCTATCGCGGCGCCCGCGATCACGATCATGGACATTGGCATCACCACGGTTATTGGGGCGGCTATGGCGGCCTCTTCGCCTTCGGAGGTCCGGGATTCTACGACTATGACCACTACGACAACGGCAACGATTGTTATCAGCCGCGCTGGGTGCGCACGCCCTATGGCTGGCGCTGGCGCGACGTCTGGGTCTGCGACTGAGACTTTCCTCTGAGGCAACCGGGCGCGTCGGCCGAACGTTACGGCCGGCGCGTTTTGCTTATCGAAAACGGCCGCGGTCGTGCGGCGCGGAAAAATCAATCAGCGGCCCAATCGGCACGATGCCGGTCGGATTCACTTGGCGCTGACTGCCATAATAGTGCCGCTTGATGTGATCGATGCTGACAGTCTCGGCAACGCCTGGCACGGCATAGAGGTCGCGCAAATAATTCCCCAGATTGGGATAGTCGGCGACGCGGCGCAGATTGCATTTGAAATGGCTGTAATAGACCGTGTCGAACCGGATCAGTGTGGTGAACAGCCGCCAGTCGGCTTCGGTGACCTGACGGCCGGCCAGATAGCGCTGCCGCGAGAGACGTTCTTCGAGCTGATCGAAGGCGGCAAAAACACCGCGGGCGGCCTCTTCGTAAGCCGCTTGGCTGGTGGCAAAACCGGCGCGATAGACGCCGTTATTGACGTTCGGAAAGACGAGATCATTGATCCGATCGATTTCGGCGTGCAATTCCGCGGGATAGTAGTCGGTGCGCACATTGGTGAACGCGTCGAAGGCGGAATTGAGCATGCGGATGATTTCGGCCGATTCGTTGTTGACGATGGTGCGGCGCTTCTTGTCCCACAATACCGGAACCGAGACGCGCCCCGTGTAATGCGGATCGGCGATGAGATAGATTTCGGCGAGCGTCGCCTTGCCGTTGACCTCGTCGCCCGTGCCGCCTTTGTCGGGGCCGAATTCCCAGCCGGTCTTGCCGTAGAGCGGCGCTGTGACGGAAACCGAGATCGCGTTTTCGAGCTTCTTCAGGCTGCGAAAGATCATCGTGCGGTGCGCCCACGGGCAGGCGTGCGAGACATAGAGGTGATAGCGGCCTGCTTCGGCGGCAAAACCGCCCTTGCCGGTCGGACCGGTGCTGCCGTCGGCGGTCACGAAATTGCGGAAGCTGGTGGTCGGCCGGATGAACTGGCCGTCTTTGGTGCGCGAAACGTCCTCTTGCCAAACGCCGTCGACGAGCAGGCCCATGGTCTTCTCCACTTTCGCCCTGCCCAATCTAAGCATTATCGGCACTGGCGATAGGCTCGCCGGCAAGGCCCGCTGGACCTCGGCCAAGCGAGATGATAGGCGGCGGCGCGATGAACGACATTCCACTCACCATCCTTCCCGAAACGCCGGACGATGCGGCCGCCATCGAGCGGCTGCACGAACGGACCTTTGGGCCCGGGCGCTTCGCCAAAACGGCCTATCGGCTGCGCGAACAGGCCGCGCATCGGCTCGACGTGTCATTCACTGCGCGCACCGGCACGCTCTTGGTGGGCTCGGTGTGGTTGTCGCCGATACGAATCGGCGAGACCAAGGCACTTCTGCTCGGCCCGCTCACCGTCGAGCCGGCGTTCCGCGAACGCGGCGTCGGCCAGGCCTTGATCGAGCGCGCGCTCAAGGAGGCCAAAGCCAAGGGTCACCGGCTGGTGATCCTGGTCGGCGATGAGGCCTATTACGGAAAAAGCGGGTTCAAGCGCGTGCCGCCGGGACGCGCGAGCATGCCCGGACCGGTCGATCCGGCGCGCCTTCTGGTCGCCGAACTGGGGGAGGGCGCTTTCGAGGGCGTATCGGGGCCGATCCGGCCCGATTGAAACGGTCTAACGTCCCTCGCGGGCCCAGGCGCCGGCGAGACTGCCGAGCAAGAGCAAAAGGCCGATCATGCCGGCAAAGACCGGCAATACGCTGATGCCGCGCACCACGCTGGCATTACGCATTTTCAGGCCGATCCAATCGTCGCCCTTGTAAGTATCGCCGGACCGCACGGCAACGATGCGCGGCACATGAAGACCTGAGCCGTCGTCGAGCCGCACCGAGGCGCCGCCGGTGGCATCGGTCAGCGGCGCCGTCACGCCGGTCGTCGAGGTCACTTCGGCGTATTCAAGCGGGTTGGCGGGACCAATATTGACCAGAGCATTGAGCTTGCCGTCGGTGGCGCGCCACAGCCCAAGTTCGTTCGCGGCCACGCTCGATTCCCATACGCCGGGTTCGGTCGGATTGAGCTTGAGCGTGCGCCTTGCACCCGACGGCGAGGTCAGGGTTACATCGGCGACATGATCGGCCATGGTCTGACGCTTGACAACGAGATTGTGGCCGCTGACGGTAAGCCGCAGCGCCTCTTCTTCCAGATCGGGCTCCTTCATCAGCCAATGCGAAAGCCGGCGCAGCAAATCGAGATGCGGGCCGCCGCCCTGGAAGCCGCGCGCCCACAGCCAGAGCTGATCGGACAGGAGAAGCGCCACGCGCCCTTCACCTTGGCGCGACAACACCAGCAACGGCTTCTGGTCGGGACCCTGCATCACTGTCGTGCCGGTCGTGTTCCGAGTATCGACGATGCGGAACCATTGGCTCCAATGCGGCGGGTTGCTGTTGGCGCCAGCGAGTCCGCGGGTTACCGGGTGACGCTCGCCAAGCTCGGTTAATCGCGGGTGGAACGGCTGATCGGTGACTTCCCCGGTCGGCTCGGCCGGCAGCACCGAATCGAGCGGCGTATGCCAGACGCTGGTCGGGCTCGCATAATCGGGGCCGGCGGCCACCAGCACCGCGCCACCGTCGCGGACGTAGCGCGCGATGTTGTCGAAATAGATCATCGGCAGCACGCCCTCGCGCGCATAGCGATCGAAGATGATAAGCTGAAACTGGTCGATTTTCTGCTGGAACAGCTCCCGCGTCGGAAATGCGATCAATGACAATTCGTTGATCGGCGTGCCGTCCTGTTTTTCCGGCGGCCGCAAGATCGTGAAGTGCACGAGATCGACCGACGGATCGGATTTGAGGAGATTGCGCCAGGTCCGCTCGCCGGGATTAGGCTCTCCGGACACCAGCAGAACGCGCAGCTTGTCGCGCACGCCGTCGATCGAGACCACGGCGCGATTGTTGACCTGCGTGAGCTCGCCGGCAAGCGGCGCCGCCTCGATCTCGACGATATTCGGCCCGCCATGCGGGATGGGAATCTCGACGCTCTGCTGGGTGCCGACCGAAACGGTGTGCTGATCGATCACTTCGCCGTCGCGGCGCACCGTCACCTCGGCGGTGCCGGCATTGGCGCCCTGATCCTCGACCCGGTAGGTGATGGTCTGCGGCTGGCCGACAATGCCGAAGCGCGGCGCGGCAATGAGCGCGACGCGCCGGTCGCGTTCGTCCTTGTGTCCGGTAATCAGCGCGTGAACCGGCGCCGCGAAGCCCAGCGTGGCGGCATTGGCCGGCACGTCATGGACGCGGCCGTCGGTGATCATGATCACGCCGGCAACGCGATCGGCCGGGACGTCGGCGAGCGCCGAGCCGAGCGCGGTGAACAAGCGCGTGCCGTCGGTCTCGCCATCGGCCTGTCCGGCCTCCACGGTGCGGACTTCGAGACCCGGAATACGGTGCAGCCGCTCGACGATGGCGGCGCGAGCGGCCTCGGTCTGCTGGGTGCGGTCGCCGAAATTCTGGCTCGGACTTTTGTCGACGACGACGGCGGCGACCGAGTTCAACGGATCGCGATGCTCGCGGGTGAGCGACGGATTGGCGAGCGCAAGCACGATCAACGCCAGCGCCAGCGTTCGGATCGCGGCGCCGCGGCTGCGCGACACGAAAAGCAACAGCGAAAACAGGCAGGCAACGGCGATTGCCGCCCACAATTCCAGTGCGCTGATGAGAGGAGCAAACGCAACGCCGAGGTTCAACGCGATCTCCTATTGCCCCAGCCGCTCGAGCAGCGCCGGCACGTGCACTTGGTCGGCTTTGTAGTTGCCGGTGAGCGTGTACATGACGATGTTGACGCCGGCGCGGAACGCCATTTCGCGCTGGCGCGGCTCGCCCTCGACCATTGGCAGCATCGGCTGGCCGTCGGACCGTGTTGCCCAGGCGCCGGCAAGGTCGTTCGATGTGATCAGGATCGAGGACACGCCATCGCCGCCGCGGGCGGGCCGATTGGATGTCTCTTCCGCGCTTGTTGCCGGCAGCGCTTCGACCCAAAGCTGGCCGGTATCGAAGCGGCCGGGGAAATCGCGCAACAGGTAGAAGGTTTTGGTCAACACATGGTCACGCGGCACCGGCTCGAGTTCGGGGATGTCGAGCGAGCCAAGGATTTTGCGCAGCTCAAGCATGCCGGGACTGTTGGTCTCGCCGCCCGGCCCGGGTGGCGCCACCACGGCATCGCGCGTATCGAACAGCACGGTGCCGCCATTCTTCATATACGTGTCGATGCGCTTGAGCGCGTCGTCGGACGGTCGCGGCGCGCCTGGCACCACGGGCCAGTAGATCAACGGATAAAACGCAAGCTCGTCGTGCGCAATGTCGACACCGATCGGGTCTCCCGGCTCGAGCGCGGTCCGCTGGGCGAGAAACAGCGTAAGCCCGGCGAGACCGGCTTTGCTGATCGCATCGACGTCGGCATCGCCGGTGACGACATAGGCGAGTCTGGTGTCCAGCGCCGCCGGCGGCACGTTCGGATTGGGCGTTTCTTCCTGGGCACGCGCCTGTACCAGCGTGAGTGCGAGCGCGGCGACAACGATCACAGCGGCGCCGGCGGCACGCGTGCCGCGCGGAATGAGACGCTGGAAGCCGCCGCCGAGAAAGAGCACCACCAGCGTGTCGAGCAAGGCAAGCGCAAGCGCGATCAGGAAAATCGGTCCGCGCAGATCCTGCGGCTCGCTGGTGCGGTAGACTTCGTGCGTTGCGGTGGTGAGGGCTGAGATGTCGAGCGGTGCCAGACGCTCGCTGGGAGCGAGCGTGTTGACCGCAAGGAGGCTTTCCGGAGGTCCGTAAAGGCCCGGCGGATGCTCGGCGCTGGCGGCACCGGAAAAATCGGACGGCACCGGCCGCGCCGTCGGCGGCGGCGCGACGAAATTGCCGAAGCCGTCGAGCATGTGACTCGGCTGAATCATCGCTTGCGCATTGTCGGTTTTGCCGGCGCTCGCATCGGCGGCAGGCGCGGTGCCGGCCAGCGCGACGATGCGCTTGAGCATTTCGACGAAACTGCCCGACAGCGGCAAGTTCGACCACCGCGTATCGCCGGTGACATGGAACAGCACGATCAGTCCCTTGCCGCGCCGCGCTGCCGTTACGAGCGGCGTACCGTCGGCGAGCGTCGCCCAGGTGTTGTCGCTTAAGGCGGCGTCGGGCTCGGCGAGCACCTGACGGGTGACGGTGACATCATTCGGCACCGGCATGCCTGCGAATGGGCCGGCGCGGGAGAAGGCGGCGAGCGGCTGCGGTTTGTCCCAGCTCAGGGCGCCGCCGAGGATGCGTCCGCCGCGCCGCAGCTTGACCGGGACCAGATCGTCGTCGGATGCCGCAAGCCGCGGCCCGGCGAAACGCACCAACACGCCGCCGTCTTCGATCCATTGCGCGAGCCGGTCATGGGCATCACCGACGTTGCCGACGTCGGTCAGGATCAGCATCGGCAGCTTTTGATCCAGGAAATGGCTCACCGCGTCGGCAGGCGACTCGCCTTGCGTAATGCGCACGTCGGCGAACGGCGCGAGCGCTCGCTGGATATAGTAACTCGACGACAACAGCGGCTCCGCCATGTCGGCAATGGCGCCGGACACGATGCCGACGGTCCGCCGCCGCCAGCGCTTGTCCAGGAGCTGCACCGCG
This sequence comes from uncultured Alphaproteobacteria bacterium, assembly GCA_963791925.1. GTDB lineage: Bacteria > Pseudomonadota > Alphaproteobacteria > Rhizobiales > Xanthobacteraceae > BOG-931. The sequence continues at coordinate 222,007 of CAWBUA010000003.1, forward strand.
CCGGCGGAGCGCTCGCCGGAAATCTCGATGCGCGCGATATCGTTGCGAAGCTCGACCGGCAGATCAAATCGGGCCTCGGTGGCGCGATCCGAAGCTTTGAAAGTGAACGGAGCCTCGCCGAGCGGCAGCCCCTTGAGGTCGAGCGCGCGCACCGTGCCGCTCTCGGCCGCGCCGGCCGCGGCGCGCAGCACATTGACGCTCAGTGCGCCGGCCGAGTTCTCGGCGCCGGCCAAGGCGCGGGGTCCGGGAATGCCGCCAGAAACAATCGTGAGCGGATGGCGGCCGACCATTTGCGCCAGCTTCTTCACGAAAGCGCCGCCGTTGCCGAGGTCGGCGCCGTCCGACAGCCAAACCAATTCGACGTTTGGTTGCCGCGATAGGAATTGCGCGAGCGACGGCAGCGTCTGTGAGCGGTCGATGGTGTAGGATACCGGCTGGATCTGCTGCAACCGTACGCGCGCCGAATTCGGCGGTCTCCAGCGAAATGTCGTGCGGCCCCTCGGAAAGCGGAATAAGGGCGACGGCGCGGCGGTCGTCCTCCGCGCGCGCGATGACGTCATCGGCGGTGCGCAGCCGCGCATCCCAGGTTGAGGCGGCGGTCCAGCCGTCGTCAATCATGATTGCGACCGGCGCGTTTGTCTTCGTCGTCGCCAGCGGCGGATGCCAGAGCGGGCCCGCCGCGGCGATAATGACCAATGCGGCGAGCGCAAGCCGTAACAGCGTGAGCCACCACGGTGTGCGGGCCGGGGTTTCCTCGCGAGGCGCAATTTCGAGCAATAACCGCGTCGGCGGGAATTCGAGACGGCGCGGCCGCGGCGGAATGAGCCGCAGCAGCCACCACAGCACCGGCAGCGTGATGAGCCCGACGAGCACCAGCGGTTCGGCAAAGCCGAGCGGTATTCCGCCAATCATGCCGGCATCCCCGAAGCAGCCGAGAAATGCGAGCGCGCGGCGTCATGCGCCGCGCCGGCGCCGATTCGGCCATGCAAGGCGAGCAGGAGTTCGCTCGGGGGCCGGTCGGTGCGGTGAATTGTGAAGCTGAAGCCGAGCCGGTCCGTCTCGCTGCGGATCTCGCTGCGGTGACGGGCGACGCGCGCGGTGTAATCGGCGCGCCAGGTTTCGGCGCGGCCGGCAGTGATGCGGCCGCCGCTTTCCGGTTCGACGAATTCGATGCGGCCCCAATAAGGGAAAGTCTCCTCGGCCGGATCGACGATTTGCACGACGTGGCCATGCGCGCCGCTGCCGGAGAGTTGCGTTAAGGTCCGCCGCACTTCGCCGATATCGCTCCACAGATCGGACAGCAGCACGACTTCGGCGAGCGGGGAGGGTGCGAAATTCGGCGGCAGGCTTGGCCGCTCGTTGCGGTCATGCACGATCGCTTGCGCGATACGTTCGATAATGTTGCGGCTGGCGGTCGGCCGCAGCAGACCGGGAACGCCGACCCGTTCGCCGCCATCGACCAAAACCTCGGCCAGCGCCAGTGTGATAACCAGCGCGCGATAAAGCTTGGTGTCGCGGACCAGCGGCGAGGCGAAGTGCATCGACGGTGATCGGTCGGGCCAGATCCACACCGTATGCACGGCCTCCCATTCCTGTTCGCGCACATAGAGATGGTCGTCGCGCGCCGAGCGCCGCCAATCGACCCGCGCGGCAGGTTCGCCGGAAACGAAACGGCGGTACTGCCAGAAATTTTCGCCCGGCCCGGCGCGGCGGCGGCCGTGCAGGCCGTGGATGACGGTAGCGGCGACGCGCCGTGCTTCGAGGATCAGACGCGGCATGCTGGCGGCCAGCGTGCGGCCTTCGCCGATCGCCCGGCCGGCCGCGGCAACGTCCTGGTAGCTGCGCTGCGTCGAGCGCGTGGCCTCGGCCGCCATCGCCTATCCGATCCGCGCCTTCAGCCGCGCAATCACTGCCTCGATACTTTCGCCCTCGGCGCGTGCGCTGAATGTGAGCGCCATGCGGTGCTTGAGCACCGGCTCGGCAAGCTCGATCACGTCGTCGATCGACGGTGCGAGACGGCCGTCGAGCAGCGCGCGGGCGCGCACCGCCAGCATCAGCGCTTGGCTCGCGCGCGGGCTTGGTCCCCAGGCGATCAGCTTAGCGCCTTCGCCGCCCTCCGGCCCTGGGCGCGCCGAGCGCACCAACGCCAGAATGGCCTCGACGACGGATTCGCCGACGGGAAGCCGGCGCACCAATCGTTGCGCGGCCATGAGATCCTCGGCGCTCATTGCCACTTTCGCCCGCGTTTCTTCGGCGCCGGTGGTTTCGAACAGGATCTTCCGCTCTGAAGTCGCGGTCCGGATAGGTGACGTCGATCTCCATCAGGAATCGATCGAGCTGGGCTTCCGGCAGCGGATAAGTCCCCTCCTGCTCCAGCGGATTTTGCGTGGCGAGCACATGGAATGGCTTTGGCAGATCGTGACGCGTGCCGGCGACCGTGACGTGCTGTTCCTGCATCGCCTGCAACAGCGCCGACTGCGTGCGCGGGCTGGCACGGTTGATCTCGTCGGCCATCAGGAGCTGGGCAAAGACCGGACCGGAGATGAAGCGGAAGCTGCGCTTACCAGTGGCGCTTTCCTCCAATACCTCGGTTCCGAGGATGTCGGACGGCATCAGGTCGGGGGTGAACTGGATGCGGCGGGCATCGAGCCCGAGTACGGTACCCATGGTGTCGACGAGCTTGGTCTTGGCGAGACCCGGCACGCCAAGAAGCAGCGCGTGGCCACCTGAGAGGATGGTAATGAGCGCCTGCTCGACCACCTTGTCCTGGCCGAATATCACGGTGCCGATTGCGGCTTTGGCCGCGCGCACATGGTCGGCGGTCAATTCAGCGGCGCGCACGATCATGTCTTCGAGCTTTTCGAGGCCTTCACCGCCAGCAGCCGACATGGCTAACTCCTTGTGTTAGGTCGTGTTCTTGTATCGAATTGGATTCGCGCCATATGCACGAAACAGCGGCAGCCAATCTGCACGCCAATTAGGCACACAAGATGCAATATATGAGCCAGCTGCCTAGCAGCGGACTGTGCGCTGATTCTTTATCCATAGGAAACACGAGTTGGGATGGATTGGAGTTGGGGGAAACGCGGATGGAGCGTGACAATCTCGAACTCGCGAATGGTCCAACCCCCGACGTCCTGTCTAAGCTCAGATTCAAGGCAAACCATGGCGAAGGAAGGGCAGACCGGCCTTGAGGCGATCACGGCTGCGCTAGGCCGCGCCGGCAGGGGGCCGCCGCCGGTCGAGCGCTGGAATCCGCCGTTTTGCGGCGATCTCGACATGCGCATCGCCGCCGACGGCACCTGGTTTTATCTCAAGACCCCGATCGGGCGGCCGGCTTTAGTCAAATTGTTCGCTTCCGTGCTCAAGCGGGAGGGCGACCGTTACTTCCTCGTCACCCCCGTCGAGAAATGCGGCATCCGTGTTGACGACGCGCCATTTCTGGCGGTCGAACTCAATATCGCGTACGAGCCCGGAGGGCAGGCGCTCGGCTTCCGCACCAATGTCGATGACTGGGTCGCTTGCGGGCCGCAGCACATCCTACGCTTTGAGCAGGAAGCCGGAACCGGCGGGCTAAAGCCGTATCTTCACGTCCGCCGCGATCTGTGGGCGAAAGTGACACGCGCGCTGTTCTTCGATCTTGTCGAGCTCGGTGAGGAGCGCGACATCGACGGCACGCTGATGTTCGGCGTCGCGTCGAGGGGCGAATTCTTTGCAATGGCGCCGGCGGAGCAGATGAGGGATTTGGCGTGAACGAGCAAGTGATGAATGCGCGGCCGGCGGCCGCCGATGATTTCTTCGACCGGGCGCGGGCGCGGCTCAAGCTTGAAGTGCCGCCGGCGCTGAGCGACCCAAGCGCGCAGGGTGCGCGCGGCGATCTCGACCTCAATCCCGAAATGTGGATGCGCGCCGGTGTCAAGGCGACCAAGCCTGCCGCCGTGCTCGTTCCGGTGATCGACCGGCCCGAACCGACGGTGCTGTTGACGCTCCGCACCGCCGAACTCGCAAGCCATGCCGGGCAGGTGGCATTTCCCGGCGGCAAGATCGATCCGACCGACGAAAGTCCGGTCGCCGCGGCCTTGCGCGAAGCCAAGGAAGAGACCGGCCTGGCGCCAAATCTCATCGAGCCGATCGGATATCTCGATCTTTACCTGACGTTTTCCGGCTTTCGCATTTTGCCGACGGTGGCGCGGGTCAAGCCGGATTTCACGCTTTCGCTCAACCCGCGCGAGGTCGTCGAGACATTCGAAGTGCCGCTAGCTTTCGTCATGACGCCGGACAATCATCAGCGCAAAACGCGCGACTGGAACGGACTGCAACGCGACTACTACGCCATCCCGTTCGAGAGCCGCTACATCTGGGGCATCACCGCGGGTATTCTCCGGAATCTCTACGACCGGGTCTACGCGGCATGATCAGAGCAGTCTTCACCGAGATTGGGCTGTTTCTCACCCCGTTCGTGCTGTATGCGGCGTTCCTGGTCGTGACGTGCACCGCCATTTTGCAATCCGCCGTGTGGACGACGCCCCGGCTGTCGGTGCTGGTCATCGCATCGCTCGTGCTGGTGATCGGAAGTTTTCTGCTCCTGGCGCAATTCTCCGGCGCGCCGCCGGGGTCGACCTACGTGCCGGCGCACCTCGAAGACGGCAAACTTGTTCCGGGGGCGACGCGGTGATGGACAATGCCCAACTCACCGACGCGCCATGGCTCCGCCATGGCGAGGTTGCGCGGCTCCTTGCCGTGCTCGGCGGCGACGGCGAAGAAGCGCGCGTCGTCGGCGGGGCGGTGCGCAATGCCTTGCTGCAGCTTGCGGTCGACGAGATCGACGTCGCGACCACGGCGGTGCCGGAAGAAGTCGTAGGCCGCGTCGAGGCCGCCGGCTGGAAAGCGGTGCCGACCGGCATCGACCACGGAACCATCACCGCCGTCATCGACGGCAAGCCGTTCGAAGTCACGACATTGCGGCAGGACGTCGAAACCTACGGCCGCAAAGCCAAGGTCGTGTTCGGCCGCGATTGGCGGTCCGACGCTGAGCGGCGCGATTTCACCATCAACGCACTGTCCGTTTCCGCCGACGGCAGGATTTACGACTATGTCGGCGGCATCGCCGATATCGCGGCGCGGTGCGTGCGCTTCATCGGCGAGCCGGCGACACGGATCGCCGAGGACTATCTGCGCATCCTGCGGTTCTTCCGCTTTCACGCCTGGTACGGCAAAGACCATCCCGATGCCGCCGGATTGCACGCCTGCATCCTCGCGCGCGCCGGCCTCGAAACCCTGTCACGCGAGCGGGTGCGCATGGAGCTTTTGAAGCTTTTGCTGGCGCCGCACGCGACGCCAACGCTTGCGGTAATGGCGGAGACGGGCATTCTCAGTACCGTGCTTGGCAACGTTCCGCTTTTGGCGAGCTTCGAGAACATGGTGAAAATCGAAGCAGCGATGGGCCTTTCCGCCGACGCCATTCGCCGATTGGGCGCGCTCGGTATCTCGGTCATGGAAGACGGCGAGCGCCTCGCGCAACGGCTGCGCCTGTCCAACGCGGAGGCCGAGCGGCTCGTCGCGCTGGAACGCTGGTGGCGCGTAGCGCCGCAAGCCGGCGATCAGGCCGCCCGGGCGCTGCTTTATCAGCTCGGCCCGCAATCCTTCACCGACCGGGTGCTCGTCGCCTGGTCACGCTCGGCAGCGGGTGCGGCAGACCGTTCCTGGCACGAACTGGCCGGTCTGCCGCAGCGCTGGACCGCGCCTAGGTTTCCGCTTAAGGCCGCCGACTTCACGCGTCGCGGCATTTCCCCGGGGCCGGCGCTGGGCGCGGCTCTGCGATCCGCCGAGGATGCCTGGATCGCGGCGGACTTCCCGGCTGAACGCGCCGTGCTCGAGCCGATCGCGGATGAGGCGGCGCGCGAAACCGCATTGGCTCGTTGAGCCGAAGCAAACCTAGGACGACATCCGCTGGCGCAGCGAACGCAGCCGCTTTCGGCTTCCGGTGGCGAATTCGCGCACGCGCGGGCGCACGTGCGCGATCATGCGGCGCGGCTGCATGCGCTCGACCTGCATTTCGTTGCCGCGCCAGACAAAATCGTTGCCGCGCAGCGCGGCCACGAACAACGCCGGCAGCAGCAGATCGCGGATGAGCCCGTAAAGCGGCGACAGCGGCGAAACATGCCAATCGGCGGCGGCCGCGAGCGCCGTTTCGGCGCCGTACCACAGCGCCGCGAAGCCCAGGACGCAAAGCGTTACGGGCAAGCCGAAAGCACTTGCCAGGAATCCGACGCCGATCATCGGGACCACGCCGCCCGAAAAGACCTCGGGCAGGAAGAACAGCAGGAAACTCGCCCGCCGCAGCCGCGCCCAACGCAATTGCCGATTCCAGACCTCGGCGGCGCTGCGCCGGCCGAGCGGTTGCGCAAACGGTCGATCGACCAGCCGCACTTTGAGACCGGCGCCGCGTACCACTTTCGTCGCCGCGGCGTCCTCGGCGACCTCCTTGCCGAGCGCCTCGATGCCGCCTGCGGCATCGAGGTCGGCGCGCCGCCACAGCATGGTCTTGCCTTGCGCAAAACCGCAGCCGAAGGTGTCGACGATATATTGCCAGCGCGCCTGATAGGTGTTGAGGAAGGCGCATTCGACCTCCGCCCAAATTCCGTCGGGCCGGCAGCCGACGGGCGGCGAGGCGACCAGCCCGGTGTCGTCGCGCCAGCTTGCGAACAGCCGCGCCACATAATCGCGCGGCATCAACACGTTGCTGTCGGCGATGATGATCCAGTCCTGTCGCGCCGCATGCCAGCCTTTGACGACGTTGTTGAGCTTGGGATTCGGGCTTACGCGGTCATCGCCAACGAGCAGCCGCGCCGGACGGGTCGGATTGGCCGCCATGAGTTTGCGGACGAAGGGCACGACGGGATCTTTTGCGGAAGCCACGCAGAACAGGATCTCGTAGTGCGGATAATCGAGATCGAATGTCGAAGACAGCGTATCGGCCGCATAATTGTCTATCCCGCACAGCGGGCGCACCAGGCTGACGGGAGGATAATGGCCGACCGGACCGGAGATTTCGGACGACGGCGCAGTACGCGCGGCGCCGCGAAACCGGCCGATGGCGATCGCGATGCTCGCAAGCTGGACGATGGTGACGGTGATGCAAAATATCGCGGCGGCGAGAATCGGCGCTGTCATCGCCGGAACCTTTAGAGAGCGGGCATGACAGAGCTGTGACTCGGTTGTCTGTTTAGCGAAGCCAGCGCGTTAACTTTTGCTGTCATGGTCCTGCAATGGAACGATTTTAAAAATCGATTCGGTTGGCAACAGACGCGAGATCACGCTCGGTGACGCTCGAGCAGGGCACGATAAAGTTCCGTACGCTGTTCATTTCCGATGTGCATCTCGGTGCGCGCGGCTGTCAAGCCGGGCATCTCGTGGATTTCCTGCGCTATCACGATGCCGACACGATTTATCTGGTCGGCGATATCGTCGACGGCTGGCAATTGAAATCAGGCTGGTACTGGCCGCAGCAGCATAACGACGTCGTGCAGAAGCTGCTGCGCAAGGCGCGCAAAGGTTCCCGTATCGTCTACTTGCCGGGCAACCACGACGAGTTCCTGCGCGATTATTACGGCACGCATTTCGGCGGCATCGAAGTGGTCGAGACCGTCATCCATCAAGCCGCCGATGGCCGCCGCTATCTCGTAGTGCACGGCGACGTGTTCGACATGGTGGTCAAGCATGCGCGCTGGCTGGCGCTGCTCGGCGACACCGCCTACGACCTCGCCATCCTGATCAACCGCTATTTCAACGCGATCCGCCGCCGCCTCGGCTTCCGCTATTGGTCGCTGTCGCAATGGGCCAAGCACAAGGTCAAGAACGCGGTGAATTATATCGGCGCCTTCGAGCAGACGCTGGCCGAGGAAGCGCAACGCCATCAGGTCGACGGCGTTATCTGCGGCCACATCCATCATGCGGTGATGCACGACACGTTCGGCATCCGCTACATGAATTGCGGCGACTGGGTGGAAAGCTGCACGGCGCTCGCCGAGCACGACGACGGTACGTTCGAGATCATCCACTGGATCGATCGGGCCGCTACCCTGCCGCCGCTGCCGGAGGAAGAACCCGAGCTGCCGCTCGAGGAGCACACCGAAATCGCGGCTTAAAGCCCGGCTTTGCTCTTGAGCGCCGCGCGGCGCTGGCGATACATGCTCCTGATATGGAGCTCTCAGTTCAGATCGAGCGCTGGCCGCTCGCGAATGCCTTCACCATCAGCCGCGGCAGCAAGACCGAAGCCGTGGTGGTGACGGTCGAGCTCGCCGACGCCGGGTGTCACGGCCGGGGCGAGTGCGTGCCCTATGCCCGCTATGGTGAAACTCCGGAACGGGTTGTCGCGGCGATCGAAGGCTTGCGCCCGGCGCTGCGGCAGGGCCTCGACCGCACCGCGCTCCAGGCGGCGATGCCGGCCGGCGCCGCACGCAACGCCCTCGATTGCGCGCTATGGGACCTCGCCGCCAAGCAAGCCGGCCGCCGCGTCTATGAGCTCGTGGGACTTCCGGCGCCGAAGCCGCTCACGACGGCCTACACGATTTCGCTCGCCGCGCCGGAGGCGATGGCGGAAGCTGCGGCAGGAGCGGCCGCGCGACCGCTGCTCAAGGTGAAGCTTGGCGGCGGTGAAGCCGATGCCGCGCGCATTGCGGCGGTCCGCCACGGCGCGCCGAGCGCGGAGCTCATCGTCGACGCCAATGAAGGGTGGAGCGCGGACAATCTTGCGCAGAATTTTGCCGCCTGCGGGCAAGCCGGCGTCACGCTGATCGAACAGCCGTTGCCGGAAGGCGGCGACGAGGCGCTCGCGCGCATCGAACGTCCGATCCCGGTCTGCGCCGATGAAAGCATTCACGATCGCGCGTCGCTCGCTGCGCTCATGGGCAAATACGACGCCATCAACGTCAAACTCGACAAGAGCGGCGGGTTGACCGAGGCGCTGGCGCTCGCCGCGGAGGCTCAACGGCGCGGCTTTGGCATCATGGTCGGCTGCATGGTCGCAACTTCGCTGGCGATGGCGCCCGCAGTGCTGGTGGCGCAATGCGCCGGCGTGGCCGATCTCGACGGTCCGTTGCTGCTGGCGAAAGACCGCGCCGAAGGACTCCATTACGACGGCAGCCTCATCTACCCGCCCGAGCCGGCGTTGTGGGGTTGACGTCGGCTCGAATCGATCGAGCGACCGATCTGGAAGATTTCTCGGGATACGTCGAATCGTGTGGTGCTGCGCCCGAGGTAGGTGCTGTCACCTATGCGCTGGTATCCAGATTGCGCGCGTGAAGCACGGCTAATATTGCGCCGGCAGTGCATAAGCTGTGGGTATCTCAAGGTGCCGTGTTCCAAATTGGATTGCACACTCTGCGCTTATGCGGTTGATTCGTTGCAGGTCTGGCAATGGCGAATGATGCACTGGCGCAGTCCGGTATCGATATCGGGCTGTCGGGGGATGCGGATTACGACGCGGTCTACGCGGCGGTCACGGCGACCGAGCGCGGCCGCTGGTTTTTGAACGAGCTTGCAGACCGCAATCGTCGCGCCGAAACCGATGCGCTCATGGCCGCGATCGTGCGCGTCGAGGCTGCCGTTCGCGACGACTTACCGGCAAAACAGAAGGCTCTCTTGCCGGATATCAGTGCCGCCGCCGAACGCCTTGCCGACCTCGCCTTCGCGCTGCGCGAACGGGGCGCCGAGGGGACGCTGTGCGACGCGCTCGATGCTGCCGTGCGCGAAATCTCCTTGGCCTGCAGCGGCGAGGCGAAGAATCCAAAAGACGAAAATGCGGCCGGTCTCGCTGACCGAAATCCCGCGGCATCGCCAGATCGAGCCATTCCCGAGCCGGCGCACCAAGTGACCGGCGATGCCGTCGATACGAATTCGGCGGCCTCTTGCGACGCTTTCGATATGCCGTTGCAGGACAGCGAGAAGTTCGCCGCGGCGGCCGCCGCCCTGGCCGCCTCGCTGACCGCGCTCAGCGAGGACGCACAGCCGGCGGTTGAACCGCAAAGCACGTCTTCCGCTACGATCGCCGTTTCGCCGCACGATTACGAAGCGGTCTCCGCACCGGAGCGCCTCGTGGCGGCAGAACAAGGCCCGCGCTGGCGCATCGAAGCGCCCGACTTCGTGTTTCATCAGCCGGAGCGCGGAGCAGGCAACGTCGCGGTTGCTACCTCCGACCGGCCAAACCGACCGCAGGCGCTGCTTCCCGGTCTCCAGCTGCTGCCAAGTCCGGACGAGGACCCGGCGGACTTGTTTGAAGCGTCGCCGAAGCGCGTTGCCGTGCTGCCCAACTCCGCGCCGACGGCATCAGCTGTAAAGCCGGCACCGACACCGTTGGCGTCGGCGGTATCGGCGGCCGCGCAGGCTATTCGCACGGCAGGCAATCCGCCACCATCGCGGAGTTTGACCGGCCCCTCCGTGCGCCCGCTGCCGCGGCCGGCGCCGGTTAATCCGCTCGCGGCGTTGCGCGCGCTCACTGAGGAAGAATTGATCGCCTTGTTCGGTTAGTTCCGGAGCATGACCGCGAGGAATTAGCTTCCGGTTCGCGGAATAGATCATGCTCAAACAAATTCTGCTGCCCGGTCTTGATCTTCATCAAGGCCGATGAAGCGCAGAATCCGCTATCGGCGGAAACATAGCGGTCGGTGTGCGTTAGTTGCTCGTTAAACGCTTGGTTGTCCAATTGTCGCGTCCATACCGCGGCACGGAAGTTGCTTTGAGTTAATTCAAACGGATTGGCAACGACATGCAGGCGATGCGTGCCGAGTGCTTCGGGTCTGCACGACGTTTCGTTCGCGATCCGTCACGTCAATCATCTGGAGGCCACGATGCACAAACTTACCAGTCTTGCTTTGGTGGTGACGGCGTTGTGCATGCTTATGTCGATTCCGACTCATGTTTCCGCACGCGATGACGGTCGCTTCGCCGGTTCACCGCTGAAAACCTGGTTCGATCAGCTGGCAAGCGGCAAGGGACTATGCTGTTCGTTCGCCGATGGCGTCTCAGTCCAAAACGTCGATTGGGATACCCAGAACGGCCGCTATCGGGTCCGGCTGGACGGGAAATGGATTGTCGTGCCCGATGATGCGGTCGTAACGGAGCCCAATCGCTTCGGTCAGGCCGTAGTTTGGCCGTATCAGGATGCGTCCGGCGTGACACAGATTCGTTGCTTCATCCCGGGGACAGGTGCGTGAAGCCACAGTAAGGTCGCCGTAGCGCGCGCTACGCGACCAGCCGGGAAAACACGTCCGGATCGACATTGCCGCCCGAAAGGACGGCGACGGCGATCTTGTTCCTGACGTCGATCTTGCCGGTCATCAGCGCGGCGAGCGCGACGGCGCCGCCCGGCTCGACCACGAGCTTCAATTCGGCAAAGGCGAAGGCGACCGCTGCGGCGACCTCCTGGTCGCTGGCCACCACGCCGGCGCCGACCAGCGACTGATTGATCGCGAAGGTGAGCTTGCCCGGCATGCGCGCCATCAGCGCGTCGCAGATCGTGCCGGTCAGCGCCGCATTCTGCTCGCGGCGGCCGCTGCGAAACGATCGCGCGTGGTCGTCGAAGCCTTGCGGTTCGGCGGTGAAGAGCATGGCCGCCGGCACCCGCGCCTTGATGGCAAGCGCGATGCCGGCGGTGAGTCCGCCGCCCGAGGCGGTTACCACCACGACATCGGGGACGAGACCGAGCGCGCCGAGGTCCTCGACGATTTCTCTGCCGGCGGTGCCCTGGCCGGCAATGATCAAAGCGTCGTCATAGGGCGGCACCAGCACGGCGCCGCGCTGCGCCGCGATGTCGTTGGCGATCGCCTCGCGGTCGTCGCGCGCGCGGTCATAAAGCACGACCTCGGCGCCGAGCGCCGCGGTCCGTTCGCGTTTGGCGCGCGGCGCATCGCGCGGCATGACGATCACGCAGCGCATGCCGAGAAGCCGCGCCGCCGCCGCGACGCCCTGTGCGTGATTGCCCGAGGAAAACGCCACCACGCCGCCGCCGTGTCGCTCCGGAGGGATTGCAGCGAGCTTGTTGTAGGCGCCGCGGAATTTGAACGAGCCGGTGCGCTGCAGGGTCTCGGCCTTGAGAAAAACCCGCCCGCCGGTCATGGCGTCGAGCGCGGCGCACGTCAAAAGCGGCGTGTGCAGGGCGACGCCGGCAAGCCGCCGCGCCGCCTCATCGACGTCTGCGGCAGTGGGCAGTGCAAGCGGAGCGTCTATCGCGCCAATCATCGCACCAAGCTCTGGCGCCTATTCCGGCACCGATCAGGTTGCGACCGTAGCGCCGCAACTGCGTCACAAGCAAGGGCGCTCGATGTCGCTTGGCGTTCGGTTGGCAGCGCCGTGAACGCGGCGCCTCAGTCAAACCGCCCCGCCGCATGCGCCAGCATGGTGTAGACCTTGCCGGTGTCGGAAATCAGATAGCTGCGCGCCACTGCCGGGCCGCGATCGCCGCGCGAAACATCGTCGAGCAGCCGTTCGAACTCGTGGATATAGTGCTCCACGGTCTGGCGGAATTCCGGATCGGAGCGGTACTTGTTGCGGATTTCATCGAATGCTTTCTGGCCCGGCTGCGTATAGAGGCGCCGGGTGAAGACGCCGCGCTCGCCGCGCTTATAGCGCTCCCACAGTTCGGCGGCGGCCTCGTGGTCGATCATCCGCGCGATGTCCACCGAAAGCGAATTGATCGAATCGATGGCCTCGCGCTGCGGCCGCTCTTCGCCGTGCGGCGGCTCGCGACCGCCGGGTGGGGCGATCGGCGGACTGTCGTCGCGTGAGGCGCGCGTCAGGAGATCGGACAGCCAGCCGCCGTTGCGCGGCGCGTTATCGTCCTTGCCGCCTTGCACCGGGCTTAAATTGGGCGGATTGCCTCGGCGCGTCGGCGCGCCGGTGATGTCGCGTGCCGGCTGCTGCGGCGGCGGGGCGGTCTCGGTCCGTACCGGACGGGCCGGCGAGCGGCCGCCGCCGGCCGCGAACAGCGGCTCGGCATCGCGCCGCGCCGGCTCGGCGGTGTCGAGCGAGCGGCCGTGCCGGGCGACAATGCGATTGAGCTCGGCCAAGGCTTCGATCTGATCGACGATGACGCGGCGCATCTGCGCCGTGCTTTCGGCGGTCTCTTGCGGCAGTTCGAGAATGCCGCGGCGCAGTTCGGTCCGCGTCGTCTCGAGCTCGCGCTGCATCTCCGCCGCCATCTGCTTCATGCCGGCCACCATCTCGGTGAAGCGCCCGGCGGTCTGGCCAAACATCGCCTGCACTTCGGCGGTGGCCTCGTCGTAAATCGAGTTGAGCGCCTCGCTGGTGCGCAGCCGCTCCTCGTCGGTGGTCTTGCGCACCAGGTCGTATTGCTGCTCGATCGATTGCACGCTTTCGTTGCTGCTTTCGGCGATGATGCCGGCGATCTCTCTCGCGCGCGCCGCCGCGGTATCGAGCAATTCGTCGAGCAGGCCGGAGAAGCGCTCCAGCCGCTGGCCGAAGTCCTCGGTGCGCGTATCAAGCGTCGCGACCAGCGCCTCGATGCTGGCATGCCGCGAGGCCATCGAGTCGTCGGTTCGCCGGTTGCTCGCGTCGAGCAGGTCAACCGCGTCGGCGAGCGTGCGGCCATGCAAACTGAACTGATCCGCCAGATCGCCGAGATCATGCAGCACTTTGGCGGTGACGTTATTGAACGTGCCGAGGTGCTGTTCGACCTTGGCGGTGGTCGCCCCGCTCTTGCTGGAGAGGTCGCTCATCGCGGCGACGAACTCGGACACCCGTGCGGCCATGGTGTGCTCGATCGAATTCATGTTCTCCTGAGCGCCGCTGAGCACTTCCTGAAGCAGGATATTGGCTTCGCGCAGACGCTCGAACAGGGCGGTGGAATCGGAGCGCAGCATGGTGTGCGTCTCCATCATCTCCGCCACCGTCGCCGCGGCGGTCTGCTTCGACTCCTCGATCGCGCCCTTGGTCGCCCGGTGCAGCTCTTCGAGCGTGCGGTTTATCGTCAGCTTGGCGGCTTCGGTCACGCCGACCGCGCCTTCCTGCATCTGGCCGAGCGTCCGGGTCATGGCGCCGGTGGCGTTGAGGCTGGCATCGTTGATCAGGCGCGCGATGTCTTCGCTCTTGTCCATCATGGTCTGGGTGAAGACGAAGCCCTTGCTGTCGATCGCCTTCACGGCCTGCTCGGCGGCGCGCGCCACCTCGCCGGCAAATTGTTCGCCTTTTCCGGTCAGCGCCACGATCAGCCCGTTGCCGTTCTGGTCCAGCACGCGCGTCATGTCGTCGATGCGCTGGGTCATCGCGCTATGGATTTCGTTGGCCTTGCCGACCAGATTGCGCGAGACTTCGGTGCTCATGCCGATAAGTTTGCGCTCGGCGTCGCCGACGCTGCGGCCGACCGCGTCGGCGGCGGTCTGCGTGCTCCTGACCAGCAGATCGGCGGCGCCGGTGGTCGCTTTGCCGATCGTGTCGTTGGCGCTGGTTGCGCTCTTGGCGAGGAGATCGGCGGCGCCGGCGGTTGCCTTGCCGATGGTGTCGTTGGCGCTCGCTGCGCTTTTGGCGAGGAGATCGGCCGCGCCGGCCGTCGCCTTGCCGACCGCCTCATTGGCGGCGGCAGCGCTCTTGGCGAGAACGTCGGCCGCGGTGGTCGTGGTCTTGCCGATCGTCTCATTGGCGGCGGTGGCGCTCTTGGTGATGGTGTTGCTCAGCGCGCCGGCGCTGCGGTTGAGCGAGACGGTGGCTTCCGCGGCGCTGCGATTGAGCGCTTCGGTCGCCGCCATGCTCGCGGCGGCGCTCTTGCCGAGCGCCTCCGTGGTGTTGGCCGCCAGTTGCGTGAGCGCGCGCTCGGCGCTGTTCGAATTCGTCTTGATCGCGTCCGATAGCTGCTCCATGCGCGAATTGAGCACGTCCGCGGCGGTGCGGCTCGTCAGCTCGAGCTGGTGCACGACGGCCTCGGAACGGCCGATCAACAGCTGTTCCAGCTGGCCGATCCGCCCGTCGAGCGTGTTGGCGACATCGAGCGCGCCCTGGCCGAGCGTTGAGTTGATTTTCGCGATCCGTTCGCCGAGCGTGTCTGTCAGCTTGACCGCGCGCGTGTCGATCAGCGTCGTCACGTCGCTGATGCGTTTGTCGACGGCGGCGGCGACCTCCTTGCCGCCGTCGGCGAGGGCTTTGCCGATATCGACCACGCGCGCCGACAATGCATCGGTGAGGGCCTGCGAACGGCCGTCCAGCGCCTCCTGGAACCGGCCGAGACGCTGATCGAGAGCAGTGGTGACCTCGTTCGCCTTAGCGGCAACGCGGCTGTCAAAACTGTCGACATAAGTGCGCATCGACTCGGAGACATCCTGCGTGCGCGCGCCAAGCCGTTCGACGAGCTCGGAGCCGTAGGTCTTTACCGTGCGGTCGAATTCGGTGAGATGCCGGGTGATCAGATTGCCGAGCGTCGAGGAATCCCGCGAGATCCGTTCGCCGAGTTCCGCGCCGGTGTGATTGAACATTTCCTCAAACGCGGCAAGGCGCGTCGCCAGCATTTCTCTGACCGCGTCGTTGCGCGCGGTAATGACGCCGGCGACGTGCTCGGCGCTCTCGCGGACCTGATCGGTCATTGCGGCAGTGCGCCCAATCAGCGTCTCAGCGAGGTTGCCGCCGGCCTGTTGCAGCTTGTCCGCCACTTCGCTGCCGCGCAGGTCGAGATCGACGAGAAGCGATTCGCCGGAGGATTTAAGCGTACTGTTGGCTTCCTCGGCGCGCACCGCGATCGTCTCCGCGAGCTGGTTCGAGGTTTCGACGATGGCGTCGGTCAGTTCCTGCGATCGCCCGACCATCAGGTCGACCACGGCGAGCGACTTCTCGGAGAAGGATTCGGCGACCCGGTCGAGCCGGGCGTTCATCATGTCCTCCAGACCGGTCGCGATCTCGGCGAATTCCTCGCTGATGTGATTGGTCTTGAAGTCGAGGCTTGAACTGAGCCGGTCGCTCGCCGAGGTAATTGCCTCCGTCGTTTGGTTGCTTGCCGCCTCCAGCCGATCCAACAGATCGCCGCCGCGCTCGCTCAATTGCGCGACCATGTTGTCGCCGATCTGATCCAGCGTCAGCGTGATGTGCTCGCCGCGTTCGGCGAGCGCATGGGTGATGCGTTGCGCCGCCTCGTTGACCTGCTGGCCGACCAGGTCGCTGATCGTGGAAAGATCCTGCGTTAAATCGATATGGACGTTGTTGATCGCGGAGCGAACCTGCTCGGCCTGACCGACCAGCGTATCGCGCTGGCTGGCAAGATCCTGCAAAAGCCCGCGGATGCGGACTTCGTTGTCGCTGTAGGTGCGTTCGAGCGCCGCAACCTCGTTCTGCACCAGGGCTTCGAGCTCGCTCGCGCGCGCCAGCGCCCGCTCGACGCCGTCCCCCATGGCGGCGACCTCGCGACGGATGGCCTGGCCCACGGTGACGATGGAATCCCGCGCGACGCTTTCGGGCTCGGCGAGCCGCATCGCGACCCGCGCCATCGACTGGGCGATCAAGCGCAGCTCCTGGGCGCGCCAGGCCATATGGGCGACGCCGAAGAAGAAAATGATTGGCAACAGTGCGGCGGCGCCAAGGCCGATCATCAGCGCGACCGGCGAGCGGCCGGGCCCGAGCGCGGCGTTGATTTCCGAGAGATAGGCGAACGACAGCGACAGGCAGCCGACAATCCAGGCGACCGAAAACGCGGTGGCGACAAAATAGGACGACCGGGCCGGCCGGCGCTGCAGCGCGTGCAAGATCTGGCCGATCGATTGCTGATCGTCATTGGCGGCCCTTGCCGCAGTGCCCGCGAGATCGCGGGCCCCGATGGCGTCGGCGGCGAACAAATCGTCGCTCACCGGCTCGGCCGGCTCGCTCGGCAAGCCGCTTTCGGCGGGACCAGACAGAAGATCGGCCATGCCTTCGGGCTGACTTTCGGCCTGTTCTTCATCCTGTTGGAGATTGAGGGCTTCCTGGATCGCCGACAGCGCCGCTTCGGTCGGATCCGTCATCTTCTTCGGATAGTTGGCCATATCGGTCGTCGCCTCGCGTGTTACGCTTGACCAGGACGGCCCAACAACGCCGAGGCCAGTGCCCGGCATAACGTTTGGACCGCACCACGAGCGCGCGTTGAATCCTCGCCAGTTCCAGGGCGTCCCCAGCAAGCCCTCATGTCGTACTCGGAGCAGCCATCCTATCGATCTGGCAGATCGAAGAAAACCGGTTCGCTAACGTCCCTTTAATCATCGTTAACGGGTTGTTCACCCTAGCCATTGTTGTGCCAACAATGCGGCCGCTGTTGGGCCAAAGGTGGTGCCAAGAGGCCTTCGGATCGCAAGCTGGAGCGAGCCGGGCCGTGGGTAAGGGTTCGCTTACCCTCAGCATGAAAGAACCTGGCGCAATTCCCTGTTCCGTAAGCCGTTTGTGCTGTTGTATCGCCGCGTGAAAAATCGAACCGAACCCAAAATGCAGGTTCGGCGGGGAGACCGTCATGACTGCGTCCCGCGCGGTGATCGCGGCAGGAGACGACCGCAAGCTGGCGGCGATCGATGCCACCCATCTTGAGAGGATGACGCTTGGCGATCGCCGGCTGGAACGCGAGGTCCTCGAACTGTTCCTGCGCCAGACGGCGATCATGCTCGACCGCGTCGTCAATGCCCCGCCGCCTTTGGCCGCCGCAGCCGCTCACACACTGAAAGGATCGGCGCGCGGCATCGGCGCGTGGCGCGTGGCGCGGGCCGCCGAGCTTTTGGAACAAGCCGCTGCCGACGGCGGCGAAGTCGCCCCTCGGCACAATTCCGTACACGATTTGAGGGAAGCGATTGAGGAACTCAAGGCTGCAAGCCTCGAAGCCGGCGCGGCAATCGGCGCTCGCCTGACCACGCTGCTGGCCGCGTTTGGCCGCCAAAGCTGATTGCGTCCCGAGCTGATTGCGCCCGCAAGCTGGCGCACTGGCGCGCCGCCGCCTGAGCCGATAGAACAGAGCGGCAAAAACCCGTTTGCCTTGCCCATCCGATCACACGCTGCCCCCTCCCATATTCGCGCATACCGACATGGTTCAGATCACTTTCATCGATTCCACCGGCACGGCTCGTACTGTCGAAGGCGAGGTCGGTTCCACGGTGATGGAGACGGCGATCAAGAATGCCGTGCCGGAAATCGAGGCGGAATGCGGCGGCGCCTGCGCTTGCTCGACGTGCCATGTCTATATCGAAGACGCCTGGCGCGAAAAGGTCGGCGAGCCTTCGCCGATGGAAGAGGACATGCTCGATTTCGCTTACAATGTGCAGCCGAATTCGCGCCTGTCCTGTCAGATCAAGGTTCAGGAGGACCTCGACGGGCTGGTCGTACGCACGCCGGATCGGCAAGCCTGAGCTGGACCAAGCCTGCGTTGGAACAAGCCGAAACTGGAACATTCGAGCGCCGCTGGACCCAAATATCCGGCCGCGGATTTGAGCCTTCCCCTGCCGCTTGGCGCAGGCTAGACACTCGCCACCTTGTCAACCCGACGATTACGCAAAATTACGGATACGCTATGAGTGAACCTATCAAGACCGACGTTGTCATAATCGGCGCCGGTCCAATCGGCCTGTTTGCGGTGTTCGAGCTCGGCCTGCTCGAGATGAAATGTCATCTCATCGACATTCTCGACAAGATCGGCGGCCAATGTGCCGAGCTTTATCCGGAGAAGCCGATCTACGACATTCCCGGAATCCCCTTTACCAGCGCGCACGGCTTGGTCGACGCCCTGCTGCAGCAGATCAAGCCGTTCAATCCGCAATTTCATTTGAACGAAATGGTGGAAACGGTGGAGAAGATCGGCGATCCGCTGTTTCGCGTGACGACCGATCAGGGCAAGGTTTTTGAGAGCAAGATCGTCGTGATCGCCGCCGGCGGCGGCTCTTTCCAGCCGAAGCGTCCGCCGATTCCCGGCATCGAAGCCTATGAAGGCGCATCGGTGCATTACGCGGTCCGCAAGATGGAAGCGTTCCGCGACAAGCGCGTTCTGATCGTCGGCGGCGGCGACAGCGCGCTCGACTGGACGCTCAATCTTGCTCCGATCGCCAGCCACTTGACGCTGCTGCACCGGCGCAGCGAATTTCGTGCCGCGCCCGACAGCGTCAACAAGATGATGGCGCTGGTCGGCGAGGGCAAAATCGATTTCGTTGTCGGGCAAGTCACCGCACTGGCCGGCAGTGACGGTCAGATCGGCAAGGCCATAGTCAAAACCAGTGACGGCTCGACGTTCGAGATCGCCTGCGATGCCTTGCTGCCGTTCTTCGGCCTGACGATGAAGCTCGGGCCGGTCGCCAATTGGGGATTTGAGCTCAAGAACAACGAATTGATTCCCGTCGACACTGCTGCCTTCGAGACGTCGATTCCCGGCATTTTCGCCATCGGCGACATCAACTGGTATCCGGGCAAGCTGAAACTCATTCTGTCGGGATTTCACGAAGGCGCGCTGATGGCGCAGAAAGCTTACCGCTACGTCTTTCCGGAAAAGCGGCTGGTGTTTCAGTACACCACGTCGTCGACGACTTTGCAGAAGAGGCTTGGGGTGGCGCCGGAGCGGCCCGCGGCGCCTGCGCGCGCCGCGACCTGATCACGGCGTCCGCGCCGGCGGCGCTGCGACGCTTGGCGGGACGGTCTGCGGCGCCGGGATAACCGCCGGCGCGGGTCCGCTTGGCGGCGGCAGCGGCTCGATTCGAACCGCGGGCGGTGCTTTCAGTCCAAGCACGCCGCGCACGACCGGCAACGCTGCGTCTGCCATCGCGGCATAGCCTTCGGCAGTGGGATGCACCGCGCCGCCATAGACGGCGCTGAGCACACCCCACAGCGCGTCGTGAATATCGCTCGGTTTTAGGATCGCGGGCATGCCCTCGGGATAGGTCATGGCGGTGAAATAACTGTCGTTCGCGGTCCTGATCCAGCGCGCCCGCGATGCATAGGGCAGGTAGTCGCCGGGCGGCTCGCCACAGGCCATCGGATTGTCCGGAGCGATGTTGGGATCGGTTTGGAAGCTGTTGCCGTTCGCCAAAAAGCAATGGCGATCGAATTCCGGGTCGCTCGGCGCGTGCGCGCACATGCCGTGGCGGTCGAACGCCGCCTGATGGCCATCGACGAAGGTCATGGCGTCGGTCGCCGGATTGCGACAGGTCTTGTTGCCTTCGCAGGTCGCGAGCGCCCGGATGCCGGGCAGGAATTTGGTCTCCACGAACTGCGCGGCGGCGCGCAGCCGTTCGCCGTCGGCGCCGAAAGCGGGATGCACGTCGAACCCGTCGCGGCCGCCCGGGCATGGCTTATCTGGCGCTTGCATGGCCGGATTGGGGTAGGAAACAAACACCACCCGGTCGAGATTGCCGCTGACGAACGGCTTGAGCGCCGTGCGCAATTGCGAGAACTCGTCCGGCAGATCCCGTTCCAGGGATTTTGTCGCGTCGGCAACGCCGACGATGGCGCCGCCCTCCCTGAGCAGAATCCGTTCCGCGGTGGCTTCGACAATGACGTTGGCAACCAGCCCGGCGAAGTTCACGTCGTTGGCGCCGATCGTCAACAGCACCATGTCGAGGTTGCGCTTCGGGTCTTGGCGATGCACCGCAGCCATTACCTCGTGGAGCTCTGCGAATTGCGCCGGCGCGGTGCCGGAGCAGGTTTCGATGCCGGTGACCCAGGGGCAATCGTCGGCGCGCTGACCGGCGAACATGCCGGCGCCTATGGTCGCGCCGGTGCAGGCGAGCGGCACCAAAGTCACAGCGATATGCGGCTGCTCGATCGCCAGCGCCAACATGGTGCGCACCTGGTAGCTGTAGAGCGAACGGTGGCAGGCTGGATTCATCCAACGCGCGCCATGGCGATCCCAGTCTCTTGCCGCATTCGGGTTCGAGGGCCCGTTTTCGCAGGACCGATCGTCGTCGTAGCCAGCGCGGCTTGGTCGGTAATACTGGCTGAAGCCGCCGCTGAGAAACCGCTTGAAACAGAAGCCGCCTTCCAGCTCCACCGCCTTGTCGGGGTTGCCTTCGCCGGCAGCGATGGAATCGCCGAGCCCGGCGACGAGCACGTCACGCACGGCGATCTCGGTCGAGACCCGTTGCGCGGTGCCGTCGCCGAGCGGGATATCGACGGAGGCCACGGTGGTGCGGCCCGAAGGCACCCGCAGCTTGACCTCCTGATCGCACGGCGCGGTGATCTGCTGCGCGGGGCCATTGCCGCTGTCGAAGCTCCAGACGCAGCTCGCATCCTGCGGCGTCGGCCCGGACAGCGTTACGCCGATCGGATGGTCGGCTGGCGTCAGGTAATTCTCGCGTACGCCGTCCCGTTCGCAGGTTTGCAGAAGATTGCCGAAATCATCGAGGCACAGGTCGGCGACGATATCCTTGGCCCAGCCGAGGCCGTCGGTGGCCCGTTCGAGCCGATCTTCGGCCGCGAGAACGCCGTCGCCCCGGCTGGCGGCGGCCAGCCGCAGGAAATCGGCCTCGTTGCGGAACAGGCGAAAGCGGCTTTTGACTTCCCAAACGATGCGAAAGTCGCCAGTCCCGGCAAGCGGCGCAACCGGAGCCGCGGGCTCTGGAGCGGTTGCCGGCGGTTGCACAGCCGTCCCCGGAGCCTGCGCCAAGCCCCTTGCGAGCGGCATTACGGCCAACACTACAACCAGAGTGAGGGGAAGACGCATCTTTGTCGGCAGGAGGCGAATGGTAGTTCTTCTAGCACCCGGCTTGCGGCGGAAATGTGAGGGTGGCATCGGGAACGCCAAGTGATAGGCCTCGTTGCCGTCTCGTCGCAAGCCGTCGCCGCACATACGTTGTCACAATGCCGGATTCATCGATCACCGCAAAGTGCTGCATCGCCGGTGGCGGCCCGGCCGGAATGATGCTCGGCTTTCTCTTGGCGCGCGCCGGGGTTGAAGTCGTCGTCCTGGAAAAGCATGCCGATTTCTTCCGGGACTTTCGCGGCGACACCGTGCATCCCCCGACGCTTGAGGTGATGTACGAATTGGGCCTGCTCGATGAATTCCTCAAATTGCCGCACCGGAAGGTCGAAACGCTGACCGGTCAGGTCGGCGCCGCGCATTTGACGATGATCAATTTCCGCCACCTGCCGACGCATTGCAAATTCGTCGCGCTGATGCCGCAGTGGGATTTTCTCAATTTCCTGGCCGAGCACGCCAAACGCTACAAGACCTTCGACCTGCACATGAAGGCCGAGGCGACCGATCTGATCGAGGAGGCGGGCCGGGTCGTCGGCTTGCGCGCCAAGACACCGGACGGCACCTTGAGCATTCGCGCCGATCTCGTCGTCGGCTGCGACGGCCGCCATTCCACCATGCGCGAAAAGGCGGACCTCAAGAGCAAGGACTATGGCGCGCCGACGGACGTGCTGTGGTTTCGGGTCGCGCGCAAGGCCGACGATGCGACGGACACTTTCGGCCATATCGAGTCCGGCAGGATGATGATCATGCTCGACCGCGGCGATTACTGGCAATGCGCCTATGTCATTGCCAAAGGCGGGATCGATCGCGTCAAGGCGGAAGGACTGGAAGCCTTTCGCAAACGCGTAGTCGATATGTCGCCATTTCTGGCCGACCGCGTCGGCGAACTGAAAAGCTGGGACGACGTCAAATTATTGAGTGTCACCGTGGACCGGCTGCCAAAATGGTGGCGGCCGGGTTTGCTTTGCATTGGCGATGCCGCGCACGCGATGTCGCCGATCGGCGGCGTCGGGATCAATATGGCGGTGCAGGATGCGGTGGCTGCGGCAAATAGGCTCGCCGATCCGCTGCGCGCCGGAAAGATGACTGACGCCGACCTTCTCGCGATCCAGGAGCGGCGCATGCTGCCGGTGCTGTTCACCCAATGGGTGCAACTGAATATTCAAAAGCGGATCATCAGTCGCGTGCTTGGCATGGATAGCGGGCAGCGGCCAAAGCCGCCGCTCGCTTTCAGGCTCTTTAACGTATTTCCGGTATTGAGCCGCATTCCGGCCCGGCTTCTGGGCATCGGCATTCGCCCGGAGCATGTGCGCACGCCGGAAATCGTCGTTCGCTGACTTGGCTCGCTGACTTGGCACGCCGACTTGGCGTGATCCTTAGCTGCGCCGCCGCAATTCGGCGTCGGTGCGGGCGAGGATTTCGACGAGGCTCGCTTCGGCCTCGGCATCGTCTTCGAGCTTTTTGTCGAGCGCCTCGCGCAAATGGTCGAGCGCGGCTTCGACCAGCGGCGGCAGCGTTCGCCGCTCTTCGCGTTCGCCGCGTGCGGCCCGTCGCCACCGATTGACGCGTTCGCCAAGTGCGGCCAGCCGGTCGAGCACGACGTCGGCGAGGTCGCGATTTGTTTCAAGATAGGCGCGGCCTTCGTCGGTGATGGCGTAGAGCTTTTTTGAGCCCTCGGCTGAAGCGGTGACGTAGCCGGCTTCCTCCAGGTAGGTCAGCGTCGGATAAACAATGCCGGGACTCGGCGAATACCAGTCCGCGGTCTTCTCCTCGAGCAGCTTGATGATTTCGTAGCCATGGCGCGGCGCCTCGGCGATCAGCGCCAGTGCCACCAGCCGCAGGTCGCCCTGCGCCAGCATGCGCCGCGCCCGCATCAAATCTTCGCCGCCTTCGCCAAAGCGGCCGCCATGGCGTCCGCCAAAACCGAGCCCGCCGAAGCGGCGCCGGTGGTGCCGACCGGCGGCCCAGCGGCCGCCGTGAGAGTTCACAGTGTCCATGCATCTTTTGGGTTCTCCAGTTTAAAGATATATCTTCAGATAGATCAGGACTCGTTATAACGCAAGATATATCTTTCATTCGCCTTGACGCCTGGTTCGCCTTCGTATATTTGTACACGAATAATCGTGTAAGACTATGATGCCCACACAATCACATCCTTCGAATCCGTTGGCGCTGGCGGTGTTGGCGCTCCTGTTCGAGCGCCCGATGCATCCCTACGAGATGGGTCTGATCCTCAAGCAGCGGCACAAGGAAGAGAGCATCAAGCTGCGCTATGGCTCGCTCTATACCGTGATCGATCTCTTGCTGAAGCGCGGCTTTATTGCTTCCCGCGAGACCGAGCGCTCGGGTCGGCGGCCGGAGCGCACGGTCTACGAAATCACGGCGGCGGGCCGCGACGAGCTGCACGACTGGATGGCCGATCTCCTCGGCGAACCGGTGAAAGAGTATCCGCAGTTCGAAGCGGCGCTGTGTCTGCTGCCGGTCTTGCCGCCCGACGAAGCGCTTACTCTGCTGCGCCAGCGGCTGAAGCTCGTCGAACAGAACGTCGCCGCGCTGGCCGGTCAAATCGCCGGCATCGGCGCGCAAAATTTTCCGCCGCTGTTCCTGGTCGAGACCGAATATCGCCTGGCGCTCTTGAAGGCCGAGCAGGCGTTCGTCGCGGAACTCATCGGCCGCATCGAAAACGGCTGGGGTCCGCTCGAACTCTGGCGCGGCATTCACGACGACCGCGAGAAGACGATGGAAAAACTCTACCGGCAATTCGGAGGCGCGCCGATGACCTGACAAAACGAACGAGCCCCGACGATGCTGGAACATCGCCGGGGCCGGCAAGCCGAGACCGAACGCGCGGAGCGCGCTGGACCAAGGTCCGCAAAACCAACTTATCAGTTGCGTCTCCGCGAGAACAGCCGCGACCGCATGCGCGGCGGGGCAACGAGCTTTATTTCTCAACGGAGAGCACAATGACGAGCCAGACCCATAATGAAACCGAAGCGTGGAGATATGCGAAGGAGGCGATGAGCTGGTATGGCTGGGGGTCGCCGGTGGGGCTCGCCCTCGGCTTTGGCATTTTCGCCGTCGGCGTCGGGGCATTTCTGGTGCTGTTGCATGAGGCGGGGTTGCTCCGATGACCGCGTATCCGAGCAGCAAAAGCATCGTTGCAGCGGCAACATCGCCGCTTCATGTGATCGTCATCGGTGGCGGCATCGGCGGCCTCACTTTGGCGCAAGGCCTCAAGAAGGCGGGCGTCAGCGTTGCGGTCTACGAACGCGACCGCACGCCGACGGATCGGGTTCAAGGCTACCGCGTCCACATCAACCCTGCCGGCAGCCGGGCGCTGCACGAATGCCTGCCGCCGCATCTGTTCGCGGCGTTCAGGCGCACCTGCGGCAAGCGGTCCGGCGGCATTCGCTTCCTGACCGAGCGGATGAAAGTGCTGCTGTCGCTCGATCTGGCCGATGCTGCGGAGCTTTTGGGCGAGGATGGAATTGCGCAGCACCGCTCCGTCAGCCGCATCACGCTGCGGCAGGTCTTGTTGTCGGGTCTCGACGATGTCGTGCGCTTCGGCAAGACCTTCACGCATTACGAAGATTCGCCGTCGGGCCGCATCGTCGCCCATTTCGATGACGATACCACGGCCGCGGGCGACGTGCTGGTGGCCGCCGACGGCGGCGGCTCGCGCGTGCGCCGCCAGTTCCTGCCCGGCGCGCAGCGCATCGATACCGGCGTGGTCGGCATCGCCGGCAAAGTCTTTCTCGACGACGACAGTCGGCGCCGCCTTGCCCCCGGACTGCTGCGGGGACTGACCCTGGTATCGGCCCCTGGAGGCCTGGCATTGTTCGTCGCGCTGCAGGAACTGGATGGCGATCAAGCCGGCGATATCGGCGGCAACGATGACTCCGCCGCGACGGGCGCCCATTTCGACAACACCAAAAGCTATCTGATGTGGGCGCTCGGCGCGCGGCGTGCGACCTTCGGGCTCGACGACGATGTCGATGCGTTGGACGGTGGGGCGCTCCGCGCCATCGCCCTGAAAGCGATGGGCGGCTGGGACGAACGGCTCAAGTCGTTGGTTCGGCTCGCGCACGACGACACCATCAATGCCATCGCGATCCGCTCGTCGCTGCCGGTCGCGGCCTGGCCGACGCGGCGCATCACGCTGCTCGGCGATGCGATCCATTCCATGACGCCTTACCGTGGCATCGGCGCCAATGTTGCGCTCAAGGACGCGGTGCGGCTCTCGCGCACGCTGATTGCTGCCGCGCGTGGCGAGCGGCTGCTGATCGAGGCGGTCCACGGCTACGAAGCCGAGATGCTCGATTACGGGTTCCGCGCCGTGAAGAGTTCGTTGCGCGCCATGGAGCAGGCCATCCCGCAGAATCGCGCCCGCCTGTTCGCGTCGCGCGCGATGTTCCGCATTGTCGACCGTGTGCCCGCTGTCAAGCGCTGGATGTTCCGCGGCATGGGCGACGAGTAGCCTTCCGCCTCGCGGCGGCCGGCTCCTTCACCTCGACGGCCGCGGGGCGCTCGACTAGATTAGGCGTCGATGTTCGCGACCTTCTTCCATGAACTGAAAGCGGCCGGCGTGCCGGTGACGCTGCGCGAATATTTGACGCTGATGGAGGCGATGGAGAAAGACCTCGCCTCGCGCCGCGTCGAGGAATTCTATTATCTGTCGCGTGCGGCGCTTATCAAGGACGAGCGCAACCTCGACAAGTTCGACCGCGTCTTCGGCCACGTGTTCAAGGGCCTCGATCTCGTTCAGGACGCGCTGACCGCCGACATCCCGGCCGAGTGGCTCAAGAAGCTTGCGGAAAAATATCTTACCGAGGAGGAAAAGAAGCAGATCGAGGCGCTCGGCGGCCTCGATAAGCTTCTGGAGACGCTGCGCCAGCGCCTGGCCGAACAAAAAGGCCGCCACCAGGGCGGCAAGAAATGGATCGGCACCGCCGGCACGTCGCCCTTCGGCGCCTACGGCTACAACCCGGAAGGCGTGCGCATCGGCCAGGAAGGCAACCGCAATTTCCGCGCCGTGAAGGTCTGGGACAAGCGCGAGTTCAAGGACCTCGCCGGCGACGTCGAGCTCGGCACCCGCAACATCAAGATCGCGCTGCGCCGCCTGCGCAAATTTGCCCGCACCGGCGCGCCCGACGAGCTCGATCTCGACGGCACCATCAAGGGCACCGCGCACAAGGGGTATCTCGACATTCTGATGCGGCCGGAGCGGCACAATACCATCAAGGTGCTGCTGTTCCTCGACGTCGGCGGCTCGATGGATTGGCACGTCAAGGCGACCGAGGAATTGTTCTCGGCCGCCAAGACCGAGTTCAAGCACCTGGTGCATCTGTATTTCCACAATTGCCTTTACGAGAAAGTGTGGAAGCAGAACGCGCGGCGTTGGACCGAGACCACGCCGACCTTCGACGTGCTGCACACCTATCCGCACGACTACAAGGTGATCTTCGTCGGCGATGCCTCGATGTCGCCCTACGAGATCGTCGCGCCCGGCGGCTCGGTCGAGCACTTCAACGAGGAGGCGGGCCAGGTCTGGATGGCGCGCGTAGCCGCCACCTATCCGTCCTGTGTCTGGCTCAATCCGCTGCCCGAGCGCGAATGGGACACCACCGCCTCGATCCGGCTGATGCGGCAAATCCTCGGCGGGCGCATGTATCCGCTGACCATCGAGGGCCTGGATGCGGCGATGCGGGAATTGGGGCGGTAAAAATGGCCGCACGGCTTCCGAATCGCGCGGGCATCGTTATATTCGGCCCATCGTCAACAACCGAAAGGAGGTGATCCAGTGTCTCATTGTCTATCGCCGCGGTCGCCGGCATCCGTGAACTGGATCTTGGCCTCTTTCTTGGCCTCTGCCGAGGTCCTCGCCTAGGTGGCCTAATCCGCCACCCGGCTCACGCGCGTACGGCAGAACATCGCTGACGCAACCGGGCCACGGTCTGACAATGGAAGGGCCGCCCGCAAGGGTGGCCCTTCTTCATGTTGTCGATGGGCTCTGCCGTCGCGCTCTACGCCAGCAGATCATACTCGTCGTCGCGCTTTGGCATCTCGACGCGCGTATCGGTCAGCTGCGCCGCGAATTTCTGCATCGCGGTGTCCTCGCCGTGAACGAGGAAGGTGCGCGGCGCACCGGTCTGTTTCTGCCAGGCCAACAAGGCGGCTTGGTCGGCGTGGGCCGAAAAGCCGTTGATCGTATAGACGTGCGCCCGCACCGGAATGTCCTCGTCGAGAATCCTGACGTGCCGCGCGCCATCGATGATGCGGCGCGCCGGCGTGCCGTCTGCGGCGTAGCCGACAAACACGATGCTGCACTCCGGGCGCCAGAGATTATGCTTGAGGTGATGTCGGATGCGTCCGCCGGTGCACATGCCGGAGCCCGCCATGATGATGGCGCCGCTGCGGATGCTGTTGAGCGCGATCGACCCGGCGGTTTCGCGGACGAAATGCAGCCCGGGCGGCCGGAACGGGTCATAGCCACCGCGGAACATTTCCGCGGTCTTTGCGTCGTAGCATTCCGGATGCCGCTCGAAGATTTCCGTCGCCGAGACGGCCATGGGCGAATCGAGATAGACCTGGATCGAGTTGGGCAGTCTGGATTGCTCGACGCCGGCGCGCAGGAAGTAGAGCAGTTCTTGCGCGCGCTCCAGGGCGAAGGTCGGGATGATCACGTTGCCGCCGCGGCTGAACGTGTCGATGATCGCGTCATACAGTTCGTCCACCGAAGCGGTGAGCGATTTGTGCAGGCGGTCGCCGTAGGTGGTCTCCATCACCACGGCATCGGCGTGCGGCGGCGGCACCGGGCCGCGCAGCAGCGGGTGGCCCGGATTACCGATATCGCCGGAGAATAAGACGCTGCGCCGCTGCCCGGACTCTTCCAGCTCGAGAAGGATGCTGGCCGAGCCGAGAATATGGCCGGCATCGAAGAACGTCGCGCGCAAGCCCGGCGCTAACGCAATCGACTCGTCATAGCCTGCAGTGCGTCCGAAATGATCGAGGCAGTTTTGCACATCCGTCGTCGAATAAAGCGGTTTGCCGTTCGTGGCGCCGTGCCGCGCCGTCCGCCGTGCGCGGGTTCTTATACCAACTCCACATCAGAGTGAGTTGGCGATATATGGAAAGGATGTGATGGAGCGGACGAGTTTGCGGTTGTGCTCGATGTAGAGGATGGCCTGTTTGAGTTTAGCGCGCACGGCGTCGATGGATTTCAGCGCGTAATTCTTGAAGATTTTCTCGCGGATTTCATCCCAGAGATTTTCCTTTGGATTAAGTTCGGGCGAATACGGTGGAAGGTACAAGAGCTTGATATTGTCGGGAAGGGTCAGTTGGCCACAGCGATGGTTGGGCGCGCCGTCGAGAACCAAAAGGATGTCCTGGCGGGCGAACCTGCGCGCCAGCACGTCGAGGAAGGCCTGAAAGCAGGCGGTGTTCGACGTCGGCATGATCAGATAGACGCAAACTCCGTCTTTTGGAGAGACTGCGCCGTACAAATAGATGTATTCGCGAATGAGCTGAGCGGCGACCGCTGGTCTCGTTCCGATCGGCGCCCAGCATGGCCGTGGCCGATTAATGCGGCCGAAGCGCGCTTCATCGGCGAACATGATGCGCAGATGCCGACCGCGCCTCTTGGCCGCCCGCCGAGCCTGCCTCACTGCATCAGGAAAGCCGTTTTTTTAAAAGCTTTTTGCGCCGCGAGGTCGCGCTTGGGATGAAACGGCCGCGGCATCAGCTTGCGCCAGCCCTGCCGGTGCAAGAGATTGTACACCGTGCTGTCGCTGGTCACATGCCCGATCGCCTGTTCATAGGCCGCTTTGAGATCGTGAATGTTCAACATCTCGCCGGCGCCGGCAGCTTTGGCAAAGCGCGCCAGCAAGGCCTTTTCCGTCGCCACGGTCATGTTCTCGTGCTTGCGTCCGCCATTCGGCTTGGGCTTAAGCGCCTTGATGCCACCGTGAGCATAGGCCATGTGCGCGCGGTTCACCGTGCTCAGCGATACACCCATCGCTGCCGCAATCGCGCCCTGCGTCATCCCGCTCTCGCGTAACAGCACCATTTGAATGCGCTGGCGCTGTCCGGCCGTGATCTTCCATCGTAGCGCGGTTTTGAGCCGCCGAACCTCGGCTTTGCTGCATTCGACCATCTGTTTTCCCCGAATCAGATAGCCAAGCGAATCACACTCAGCGCCTCGAAAACAATTCCCCTGCCTTCCGCTCTCAGCGCAGAAGACTGCCCGATTCAATCCGTTATGGAGCTGGTATTACGTCCTCCTCCTGCAGATGGGCGGCGTCGAGCATGACGAGCCGCGCCAGTTCCCGCGAGGCGGCCGTGGTGATGATTTCGCCGCGAAAGCCGCGTTGCACGAGAAGCGGCAGTCGGCCGCAATGGTCGAGATGCGCGTGCGTCAGCAGCACGGTATCGATGCCATCGGCCGCAAAGCCGAACGGCTCGGCATTGTCTTGGTCAAGTTCGCGGCTGCCCTGGAAGAGCCCGCAATCGACCAGCACGCGCCTCCCGGCGCACTCGATCAGGTGGCACGATCCGGTAACGTCGCGATCCGCGCCGTGAAATGACAAACGCAAGGCGGTCCCTCCGAGATGCAAATGTTTTATTGTCGATCGGCGTTGAGAAGGCACGTGCGGATGCCGCGCCGTCACACCTCCGCGTAATGCTGGTTGGCATTGGCGGTGTGCCAATGCACGATGCCATCCCAGATCTCCTGCGCCGTTTCGGCGTACCAGAACAGGTCGCGGTCCTCCGGATCGATGACGCCTTCCTCGACCATGAAGTCGATATCGACCGCGCCCCGCCAATAGCTTTCGCCGACCAGCACGACGGGGATCGGCTTGATCTTCCGGGTCTGCACCAGGGTCAACACTTCGAACAATTCGTCGAATGTGCCGTAGCCGCCGGGAAAGGCGACCAGCGCGCTCGCCCGCAACAGAAAATGCAGCTTGCGCAACGCGAAATAGTGGAAGCTGAAACACAGGCCGGGCGTGACATAGGGATTGGGATATTGCTCGTGCGGCAGGCTGATATTGAGCCCCACCGATCGCGCGCCGGCATCGAAGGCGCCGCGATTGGCCGCTTCCATCATGCCGGGCCCGCCGCCGGTCATGACAACGCAATTCTCCAGCCCCGGACATTCCCCGGCATCGCTGACCAAGCGGCCGAATTCGCGCGCCACCTCGTAATAATGACTCTTGGCGAGGATCCGCTCGGCGATGGCGAGGCGGCGCTTGAGCTCGGCATTGCCGGCATCGCGCGCCAGGGCGTGACGTAAGTCTTCGACCCTGCGCCGGGCGGCCATCGGTTCGCAGATACGGGTGCTGCCGAACACCACGATGGCGTGATCGACGGCCTGGTGCTCCAGCGTCAACTCGGTTTTGAAATAATCGAGTTGCAGGCGCACGCCGCGCAGTTCGCCACGCGCCAGAAAATCGACGTCCTGGTCGGAGCGGCGGTAGCTCGGGCTCGCCATGATGGCGTGCACGCGCCGCAGCGCCTCGGGGTCTTCCTCGGCCGACTTCGGTTCACACCAGGGCAGCGGTTCGCGCCGCTGGTGCGGATGCGGGGGTTTTGGGATTTCCGATCCGCTTGAGGCCGTTTGATCTTTGTTCATCGGTTCTCCGATCGTACTTCGCGATCCGGCTGGTCGGGCGACATCGTGATCCAGGCGTTTTGGCGTCCGGCGGCGGTCATCGTTCGACGCGCACGGCGACCTTGTTGCGGCAGGCGGGTTTGTCTGTTGTTAAATACTTGCATACACCGCGATGGACTCTGTCAACCCTGCGCAGGAGGTCTTCATGCCGGCCGAACGGTTCGATTTCCCGAACGCCCACCATCAGAAGCTCGCCGCGCTGCTCGACCGGCCGGACGGGCCGGCCCGCGCCGTGGCGCTGTTCGCGCACTGCTTCACCTGCGGCAAGCACAATCGCGCGGCGCGCCACATCGCCGAGGGCCTGAAGCTTCACGGCATCGCCGTGCTGCGTTTCGACTTCACCGGGATCGGCGCCAGCGAAGGCGAATTCGCCAACACCACGTTTTCGTCGAATGTCGACGATCTCGTCGCCGCCGCCGATCATTTGCGGCGCACGCTCGCGGCGCCGGCGATCCTGATCGGCCACAGCCTCGGCGGCGCCGCGGTGCTGGCCGCCGCGCACCGCATCCCGGAGGCGAAGGCGGTCGTCACCATCGGTGCGCCGTTCGATCCCGCCCATGTCGTCGGGCTGTTTGGCGAGAAGATCGCCGAAATCGGCGACCAGGATGAGGTCGAGGTGACGCTTGCGGGACGGCCGTTCAAGGTTCGCCGCAGCTTTCTGGAGGACGTCAACCAGCAGCATCTCGGCGAGCATGTCGCGCGGCTGCACAAGGCGCTGCTGGTGTTTCATTCGCCGACCGACGACACCGTCGGCATCGACAATGCCAGTCATATTTTCACGACGGCGAAGCATCCGAAAAGCTTCATCTCGCTGGCGGGCGCCGATCATCTGATCAGCAAGACGAACGATGCCGCCTATATCGCCCACGTCATCGCCGCCTGGGCCGAGCGCTATCTCGACATGCCGGCGGTCGCCGAGCCTGCCGAAGATGTGGCCGCCGGCACGGTTCTGGTGAAAGAAACGCGGCGCGGCCAGTTTCAGCAGGAGATCGTCGCCGGCCGTCACCGCCTCATCGCCGACGAGCCGGTGAAAGTGGGCGGTATGGACAGCGGGCCCGGTCCCTACGATTTGTTGCTCGCGGCGCTCGGCGCCTGCACGTCGATGACCGTGCGGCTCTACGCCGATCGCAAGCAGCTGCCGCTGCAACGGACGCAAATCCGGCTCCGTCATGAAAAGATCCACGCCCAGGATTGCGCCGAGTGCGAGACCAAGGAGGGCATGATCGACCGCATCGAGCGCGCGATCAGGTTTGAAGGCGATCTCACCGCCGAGCAGCGGAAGCGGCTTCTCAAAATCGCCGACATATGCCCGGTGCACCGCACGCTGCAATCGGAGATCGATATCCGCACCAGCGAGGAACTGGTAGGGTCCGGCCAATAGCGCGCCGTGCCAAGCGGCGTGCGAAGTTTTGGGAGGTATACGTGCTTAGCAGACGCCACATCCTTTTCGCGGCGACAACCCTCGCATCGGGCTTGGCGTCGTTCGCCAGCGCATTCGCGCAGGATTATCCGACGCGGCCGATCACCATCATCGTGCCTGCCGCTGCCGGCAGTCCGAGCGATT
This sequence comes from uncultured Alphaproteobacteria bacterium, assembly GCA_963791925.1. Classification (GTDB taxonomy): domain Bacteria; phylum Pseudomonadota; class Alphaproteobacteria; order Rhizobiales; family Xanthobacteraceae; genus BOG-931. Next base: position 254,926 of record CAWBUA010000003.1, read on the forward strand.
TTCCGGCGCGGCTTGCCTCGCAGGTGCTGCCGCCACGGCTTGGCCAGCCGATCGTGATCGAATATCGGCCAGGCGCCGCCGGCGCGATCGGCGCGCGGGCAGCCGCGGCGGCGACGCCCGACGGCTATACGCTCTTCATCGGCAATTCCTCGACCTTGGCCGCCATTCCCGCCGTGTCGACGCATGCCGGCTACGATCCGGTGAAGGATTTCACGCCGATCGTCGAGATCATGCGCAGCTTTCAGATTCTGGTGGTCGACCCGTCGTCGCCGTGGAAGACGGTCGCCGAGCTGGTCGCCTATGCCGAGGCCAATCCCGGCAAGCTCAACTACGGCAACACCGGCACCGGCGGGTTGCCCGATCTGGCGGCGCAGCTCTTCATGATCCGCACCGGTACCAAGATGACCGGCGTCTCGTTTCGCGGCGGCAATCAATCGGCGACCGCCATACTGGGCCACGTCATCGATCTGACCTTCGAGACCGGCGCGTCGCTCATACCGCTGATCCGCGCCGGCAAATTGCGGGCGCTGGCGGTGCAGAACGACACGCGCTCGCCGTTGCTGCCCGACGTGCCGACCATGGCCGAGGCCGGCGTCCCGGACTGCGAGGCGCAGACTTTCTTCGGGCTCGTCGCGCCGGCTGGCACGCCGGCGCCGATCATCGCCCGCATCAACGCGGCGATGAACGAGGGCATGCAGACGCCGGAAATGCAGCGCCTGGTCGACAATATCAGCAGCATGAACAAGCCGAACACGCCGGCCGAATTCGCCAAATTCATCGCCGCCAATTATCAGAAATGGGTCGGCGTCCGCGAGGCCGCCCACATCAAGGTCGATTGAACGAAGCGATGAGCGGCGATGGGAATGAGCTTGCCGGCAAGGTTGCGTTGATCACCGGCGCAAGCCGCGGCATCGGCCGCGGCATTGCGCTCGAACTGGCATCGGCCGGCTGCGATATCATGCTCACGGCGCGCGATGCCAAGGCGCTCGAAGCCGCGGCGCAAGACATCCGCGCGCGCGGCCGCAAGGCGGCGATCCACGCCGCCGATTTGACGGCGGACACCGGACCGGCCGGGCTGATCGAGGCGCTGACGCGCGCGTTCGGCCGCCTCGATATTCTGGTCAACAATGCCGGCGGCAGCAAACGCGGCGGCTTTTTCGTGCAGACCGAGCAGGACTGGCGCGACGGCTTTAATCTGAAATTCTTCGCCCATGTGCGCTTGTGCCGGCTGGCCTGGGCGCTGTTGCAGCCGGCGCAAGGCTCGGTCGTCTTCATCGAAGGCGTCGGCGCCCGCGCGCCGGTCGCCGATTACATGATCGGCGCTTCGGTGGTCGGCGCCAGCCTCGCCTTCATGAAAGCGCTCGCCGATCTCGGCAAGCGCGACGGCGTCCAGGTCAACGCGGTCAATCCGGGTTCGGTCGACACCGATCGTTTTCGTCATCGCCTCGCGATCATCATGAAAAAGACCGGGCTCGACGAGGCGGCGGCAATCGAACGGCACCGCCGCGAGCTCGACATCACGCGCTTCGGCACGCCGGCCGACATCGCCGCGCTCGTCCGTTTTGTCGTCTCGCCGCGCGGCCGTCTGCTGCATGGCGCCGCTATCGACATGGACGGCGGGCAGAGCGTGCCGCTGCGCATGTCGACTTACGATTAGGCGACGAGCACGATGGCGCTGCCGCCATGAACACCGCGCGAAAAATTCCGGTGCTGATCGTCGGCGGCGGTCCGGTCGGCTTGGCGCTCGCCGCCGAGCTCGGCTGGCGCGGCATCGGCTGCGAATTGGTCGAGCAGTCCGACGGCGCAATCTCGACGCCGAAGATGAACGAGATCAATACCCGGACCATGGAGTTCTGCCGGCGCTGGGGCATTGCGGAAGCGGTGCGCAATTGTCCGTTCCCCGGCGATTATTCGCTCGACGTCGTGTTTGTCACGAGTCTCTGTGGCCATGAGCTGGCGCGGGTGCACCGCCCGACCCGCGCGCAGCAGAAGGCCGAAAGCTTCAGCCCCGAGCGTCTGCAAGCCTGCTCGCAGCTCTGGTTCGATCCGATCTTGCGGGCCTTCGCGCAGGCGCAGCCGTCGGTCACGTTGCGCTACCGGACGCGGCTCGAATCCTTCGATGCTCTGGCCGACGGCGTGAGCGTCGAATTGCGCGATCTCGAGACCGGTCAGCGCGAAACGGTCCGCGCGGACTACCTCGTCGGCTGCGACGGCGCGATGAGCGCGATCCGCGAGGCACTCGGCATCGGGCTCGGCGGCCAGGGCATTCTTGGCCATCCGCTGCATCTGTTCTTCCGCAAGCCCGATCTCTTAGGCCAATGCGGCAAGGCGCCGGGCGTGTTCTTCCTGGCCATCGATCGCGACGGGCTGTGGGCGAATATCCGCGTGATCGATCCAGCGAATGGGCTGTGGCGGCTGATGGTGCTCGACAGCGACGGCAAGCAGCGTCCGGACACGGTCGATCGCGCCGGCCTGCTGCGGCGCGCGGTGGGCCGACCCATCGAGGTCGAATGGCAGGGCGTCAGCGTGTGGACGCGGCGCAGCGTCGTTGCTGACAGTTATTCCCATGGCCGCGTCTTTCTCGCCGGCGATGCGGTGCATCAATTGTCGCCGACCGGCGCGCTCGGCATGAATACCGGCATCGGCGACGCCGTCGATCTCGGCTGGAAGCTCGCGGCGACGCTTGACGGCTGGGGCGGCCCCGGACTGCTCGCCTCCTATGACGCCGAGCGGCGGCCGATCGGCCTGCGCAATGTCGGCCTGGCGGCGGAGTTTTATCTGGCGCACGGCGAATTCACAGGCGGCATCGCCGCGATCGAGGACGACAGCGAAGACGGCCGGCAAGTGCGGGGGCGCCTCGGCGAAAGCCTCGCGCGCGACGTCGGCCGCATGTTCCGCACCGCCGGCCTGCAGCTCGGTTACCGCTACGAGAATTCGCCGATCTGCATCGATGACGGCACGCCGCCCTTGCTCGACGATCCGGAAAAATTCGTCCCCTCGGCACGCCCCGGAAGCCGCGCGCCGCATGCGATTCTCGCCGACGGCCGTTCCACGCTCGATTTGTTCGGCCGCGGTTTCGTGCTGTTGCGCTTCGGCGACGCGGATACCGCCGGGCTGGAGCAGACCGCGGCGGCGGTTGGAATGCCCCTCAAAGTTGCCGATGTCGATGGAGCCGAGGCCGGCGCCCTTTATGAGCGAAACTTGGTGCTGGTGCGACCCGATGGGCACGTCGCCTGGCGTGGCGAGTTTGCTCCCAACGATGCCGCCGCGCTGATTAACCGCGCTCGCGGGGGCAACTGAGCCGCATTGCCGGCAGCCGGTCACGTGGCGGCGCCCGATTTGACTTAAGTCAAACGTGAGCTGGACCAGGACGCATTATGTTAAGAGGCCCTCTGGCGGCGATCCGGCAAGATACTTCGCTTGCCGTTTGACCGCGACAGCAAAAAATATCTTGTAAAACCAATACTTTCCCAATTCTAGACCTTGAGAACATTTAGAGAACATGATATTGGCATCTCGATTCGGGGGAGAAGTCGGACATGGCAAAATCCGCACAGTTGAAGATGATTGTGGCCAGTGCCCCGACCGCGCTTGAAACCCCACGGGGCAGGCCTGAGCTTCCGCAGAAGGATAACGAGCCTGGCTCGGTCGAAGTTCTTCTGGCAGCCAATAAGTGGTGGCGGGCAAACCCGTGGCCGGAAGGATTCGACAAAACATCGCATATCGTTCGACGTGCCGATGCGCGCACGTTGGACCACCTCGATTCTGGCAGTGTCCATCTGGTCGTGACGTCGCCCCCATATTTCAATATCAAGCCCTACGAAAGCGCCGCCGAGGGCAGACAATTAGCCCGTTTAGATGATTATGATGCGTTCTTAGTTGAAATGACACGATGCCTTGCGGAATGGGAACGGGTCCTTGTGCCGGGCGGCCGCGCGTGCTGCGTTGTTGGAGATGTATTGGTGCCGCGTCGGAAAGACGGGCGGCACCGAATTTTGCCATTGCCGTCCGATATTATGGTTCGAGCAAGAAGCATCGGACTTGATGCGCTAACGCCGATTCTTTGGTTCAAGATTGGCAATCGTACGAATGAGGCTGGCGGCGGGTCGTCAGGATATTACGGCAAGCCCTATCAGCCCGGCGCCGTCATCAAAAATGATTTCGAGCACATATTGATGCTCCGAAAGCCGGGGGCATACCGTTCCACTTCCATGCTCCAGAAGGCGCTGTCCATGCTGCAAAAGGTGGAAATGGACGCGTGGCAACGCCCATTTTGGGACGACATTCGAGGTGCAAGCTTGAGGGATGGGCATCCTGCGCCGTTTCCTGAAATGCTCGCCGAACGCTTAGTTCGGATGTTCAGCTTTGCTGGAGACACGGTTCTGGATCCTTTCTGCGGATCTGGATCGACCGCGATTGCGGCGTGCAGAGCCGGCCGAAACTCCCTATCGTCAGATATTGAGCCGATCTATGTAAATGCTGCCGTCAACCGCCTAAAGGCTGAACTCAGAAAACCGATTTACCATGGCGCTCACATCCGCCAGATGGTGTATGAAAGAAGCTGAGCGTCGCAGAATTCTATGCTTTGGCAAACGCGTGGATCAGCCTGGATCGATAGAGGAGGTGATCGTCGCGGAAGTTGCTGCGACTGCCTACCATCCGCGTACCTCCAAACACAGCGATACCCAGTCACTGGTAATCATCAGGGATTTGCTTGCGTCCTGCCCCGTTTTGGCTCGACGCGCAGCAACGGGGCAGTTTGTTGCAAAGCTGCGTCATCATCAGCAGGTAGGGCACAACGATTGGGTTATCGATATAGCTTTGGGGACACCAGCGGGCCCGCCTCAGTCGCTTCCTGACGGGGAGCTTATTCGGATGACGCCACCCGCGCTAATCCAGATCGCGATCGAGCTAAAATCAATTTGGACGGAGCACGGAAAAGCTCGGAAAAACCGTCTTCGAGACTTCAATGCTTTTCATGGCTATGCGAGGCAATACAATCCCAAAACAATCGCAGCAGCTTTTCTCGTTGTGAATTCGGCAGAAGTGTTCTTGTCGCCGCTTAACCTTGAGAGCCGAAACCGCGAGCCGATTACGCGACATAAGCAAAGAGGAAAATCAACGCAACAGCTTGTAAAGGAAACTATTGATATATTCCGTTCGATCCATCTCCGAAATGGTATGTCAGACACCGACGGCTTAGAGGCTCTCGGAGTTGTCGTAATTGAACACGATAATCTCAACTACCTAAATACTCGGCCGCAATACGACAGTGTTACTCAGAAATACGGCCAGTTGCACAAACCTACGAGGGTTGCGGCGTCGCCGCCCGCACTTAAGGTCGGTGATCCGCTGCATTACAGCGCGATGATTCAACGAATCTGTAATGCTTACAGTGATCGGTTTGCGTAGTCGGCTGTCCGGGCAATTATGTCTTCATCGCCTGATGTGACTCCGCGCCGCCATAATCACTTCCGCAATCGCCGCATCATTCCCAGGCGCCATGATGTGGACGCCGGCGACGCCGGGGATGGTCGACAGGTCTTCGATCAGTTCGACGCAGATGGCGATGCCTTCGCGTGACGGGTCAGCCGCCTTCTCCAGCCGCGCGATATAAGCGTCGGGGATGATGGTGCCGTAGAGGTGGCTCTTCATCCATGCCGCCGACTTCGCCGAGCGCAGCGGATTGACGCCGATGAGGATGGCGAGCTGTTTGGTAACACCGGCGGCTTCGAGCGCGCCGATATAGCGGCGCACGATCGCTGCATCCATGCAGAATTGCGTCTGCGCGAACTGCGCGCCGGATTTGACCTTGCCGAGAAGCCCTTTCGGCTCCCAGCCGGCCGGCGGATCGATCGGCATGTCGGCGGCGCCGATGAAGAATGCTGCGTGGCCGCCGACCTTCCGGCCGGTGGGCAGCGTACCGTCGTCGCGCAGCCGCCGCGCGGTCTCGATCAGCGTCTTCGAATCGATGTCGAACACCGGCTTGGTGTCGGGCTGGTCGCCGGCCTTCGGGTCGTCGCCGGTGAGGAGAAGAAGGTTGCAGATGCCGAGCGCGGCGGCCCCCATCAGCTCGCTTTGCAGCGCGATACGGTTCTTGTCGCGGCAGGTAATCTGCAGGATCGGCTCGATGCCGGCGTTAAGGAGCAGCGTTGCCGCGGCGAGCGCCGCCATATGCGCGCGGGCGCCGGCGCCGTCGGTGACGTTGACGGCGTCGGCGAGGCCTTTCAGGCCTGCGGCCTTTTGCAGGAGCTCGGCGGCGTCGCAGGATACCGGCGGCGTCAGTTCGGCCGTCATGACGAAACGGCCTTGACGCAGCCGGTCCTGCAAACTGCCGGGGAGGGGGGTGCTGGACTGCTCGTTCATCGTCCGCTCAGCGCATATATGCTTTACCGGACCACAGCAAATCGGCTGTGAATTGCCCACTTTTCTGGACAGGACAGCGGGGGGCCGATAGAGAGTGGCCCACTCATTGGGAATCTGGACAAGCGATGACTGGCGTAAACGATATCAGGTCGGCCTTCCTCGGCTATTTTGCGCGCGAGGGGCACGAGGTCGTGCCGTCTTCGCCGCTGGTGCCGCGCAACGACCCGACCTTGATGTTCACCAATGCCGGCATGGTGCAGTTCAAGAACGTCTTCACCGGCCTGGAGAAGCGGCCCTATGCGCGCGCGGTCACGGCGCAGAAATGCGTGCGCGCCGGCGGCAAGCACAATGACCTCGACAATGTCGGCTATACGGCGCGCCACCACACCTTCTTCGAGATGCTCGGCAATTTCTCGTTCGGCGATTACTTCAAGGAGCGCGCCATCGAGCTGGCTTGGCGGCTGGTGACCAAAGAATACGGCGTTCCCGCCGACAAGCTTTTGGCCACCGTCTATATCGACGACGACGAAGCGTTCAATCTCTGGAAAAAGATCAGCGGCCTTCCCGATAAGAAAATCCTGCGCATCGCCGGCAGCGACAACTTCTGGCAGATGGGCGACACTGGGCCGTGCGGACCGAGTTCGGAGATTTTCTACGATCACGGCGAAGAAGTGTGGGGTGGACCGCCCGGCAGCCCGGAGGCGGAGGGCGATCGCTTCACCGAGATCTGGAATCTCGTTTTCATGCAATACGAGCAGTTTGCCGACGGCAAGCGTATCGACCTGCCGCGGCCGTCGATCGATACCGGCATGGGCATCGAGCGCATGGCCGCGGTGCTGCAGGGCACCTACGACAATTATCAGATCGATCTGTTTCGCGCGCTGATCGAGACGGTCGCCGAACTCACCCACGTCAAACCTGACGGCGAGCGCAAGGCCTCGCATCGCGTCATCGCCGATCATTTGCGCTCCTCGTCCTTTCTGATCGCCGACGGCGTGCTGCCGTCGAACGAGGGCCGCGGCTATGTGCTCCGCCGCATCATGCGCCGCGCCATGCGCCACGCCGAGCTCCTTGGCGCCAAGGAGCCGCTGATGTGGAAGCTCGTGCCCGTGCTCGTGCGCGAGATGGGACAGGCCTATCCCGAGCTGCACCGCGCCGAGGCGCTCATCACCGAGACATTGCGGCTCGAAGAGGTCCGCTTCCGCCGCACGCTGGAGCGCGGCCTTGCCATCCTCGATGAGGCGTCGAAGTCGCTCAAGAAGGGCGATATGTTCGACGGCGTCACCGCGTTCACGCTTTACGACACCTATGGCTTTCCGCTCGACCTGACGCAGGATGCGCTCCGCCCGCGCGGCATCGGCGTCGATATCGCATCGTTCACCGACGCCATGGACGAGCAGCGCAAGAAGGCGCGCGCGTCATGGGCCGGCTCGGGCGAAGCCGCCGACGAAGCGGTGTGGTTCGGCCTGCGCGAGAAGATCGGCGCCACCGAATTCCTCGGCTACGAGACCGAAGGCGCCGAAGGTGTGGTGGCGGCGCTGGTAAAAGACGGCAAGGAAGTCGCCGCGCTGAAGCAGGGCGAGAGCGGCGCGGTGGTGCTCAACCAGACGCCGTTCTACGGCGAGTCCGGCGGCCAGGTCGGCGATACCGGCATGCTGATCGGCGATGGCGTGCGTTTCAAAGTGACCGATACGCAAAAATACGCCGGCGACGTGTTCGCGCATTTTGGCGCGGTGGAAGCGGGCACGCTGAAAACCGGCGCCGCGCTGGCGCTCTCGGTCGATCACACGCGCCGCGGCGCGATCCGCAGGAATCATTCCGCGACGCATCTTTTGCACGAGGCGTTGCGCCAGGTGCTCGGCGATCACGTCGCGCAGAAGGGCTCGCTGGTGGCGCCCGACCGCCTGCGCTTCGACTTCTCGCATCCGAAGCCGATGACCGGCGACGAGATCGAGCGCGTCGAGAATATCGCCAACGATTTTGTGCTGCAGAATTCGCTGGTGACGACGCGCGTGATGGCGCTCGACGACGCCCGGCAATCCGGCGCGCGCGCGCTGTTCGGCGAAAAATACGGCGATGAGGTGCGCGTCGTCGCCATGGGTGAGCCTTCTTCGGGTTCTTTGGGCAATACCATGGGCTGGTCGGTCGAACTCTGCGGCGGCACCCATGTCAGGCGCACCGGAGATATCGGCATCATCTCGGTGCTGGGCGATTCCGGCGTCGCTTCAGGCGTGCGCCGCATCGAGGCGCTGACCGGGAATGCCGCGCGCGCCAGCGCCAATAATTTTGCCCGGCTGGCCAAAGCGACGGCATCCGAATTGCGCGTGCCGGTCGAGGATGTGCCGAACCGCATCGCGGCACTGCTCGATGAACGCAAGCGCCTCGAACGCGATTTGTCCGACGCGAAGAAGAAGCTGGCGATGGGTGGTGGCGGCAAGGCCGACGGCGCCGACGGCATCCGCAATGTCGGCGACGTGAAACTCATGGCGCGCGCGGTGGAAGGCATCGACCTCAAGGACCTGCGCAGCCTCGCCGACGAGGGCAAGAAGCAGGTCGGCTCCGGCATTGTCGCCATCGTCGGCGTGTCCGACGATGGCAAGGCCGGCATCGTGGTCGGCGTCACCGAGGATCTGGTGAAGCGCTTCAACGCCGTCGATCTGGTGAAGAAGGGCGCCGAGGCGCTCGGCGGCAAAGGCGGCGGCGGCCGGCCGGATATGGCCCAGGCCGGCGGCCCCGATGGCTCCAAGGCAGACGCGGCCTTGGCGGCGATCGAGGCGGCGCTGGGCGGCTAAGAGCGGTCTGTCTAGAGCGTCCGAACGTCTCACAGTTCGACGATCATGCCGTCTTCCGCGGTCTCGTAGGGCAGCGTGCCGCGCTGCGCCAGCATGTCGTTGCTCATATGCGTGAGGATGAGCCGCTTCGGCCGAATCTGCGGAAGATGCTGCTCGAGCAAATTCAGCGCCATATGCCCGGTAACGGCCTTATCGCGCATATACGCTTCGCAGATGAACAGGTCGGCGTCGCGGCCGACGTCGATCAGCGATTCCGTCCACTGCGTATCGCCGGAAAAGGCGACGACCTTGCCTTCGGCCTCGAAGCGCAAGCCGAGACAAGGGCCGGCGCGATCGTCGTGCAGGACATGAAAGGCGGTGACGTGGAGATTGCCGGCCGTGCTGCGCTTGCCGATTTCCAATTCCTGGAGCGCCACCGGAAACGACCATTGCATGTCCTTCGCGCCCGGAAAGGCGACGTTCATGATCTCGCCGTAGCGTGCCTTCAGGCTCGGCGGTCCGACGACGGCAAGCTCGTGCTTGCGCTTGAGGACATAGTTCGAGTCCAAGACAAAGAACGGCAGGCCGCCGACGTGATCGGCGTGAAAATGCGTGAGGAAGATGGTGTTGACGTCGTTTGGATCGATGGCAAGCTTGTTCATGGCGACCAGCGAGGTCGCGCCGCAGTCGATCAAAGCATTGATGCCGTTGCCGACCAGATGAAAGCACGTGTTGGATCGTCCGCCGGAGCCGAAGGCGTCGCCGCAGCCGACGAATTGCAGATGCATGGGGCTTCCTTGAAAGATTTGCCGAACTGTGGGCGCGCCGTAGCGCTCATTCGGACCTTTAAGCTTTTGTGATCAACTAACGCCGAGTGGGGCGATCTAATCCGTGATATCCATCACATTCTCACATTCTAAGGGTGCCCCGCCAATCTACCTGCATAGCCCAAACCTTTGATCTATCGACAATTTCTGTCACTGTTCAGCCGCATTGGCAATTCTGCTATAATTTTATCTATCGTTTTACCGAGGGCGCGCGCGGCTATCGTGCGGACGTGGCGCCTTGACTGCAACACAAACCGGCGCATTGGTTCGGCATCGGCAGGCTTTAGGGGATACAGGGGTGCGGCTTCGATCCAATTCTTGCCGGGTGCTGGCAGCGCTTGTGACGGCGCTTGCGCTCACGGGCTGTGCCGACGTCGACTGGTCCAGTCCCCAGGCCTGGTTTCCCAAGAAACTCGACGTCAGCGGTCGCAAGGGCGGCTACACTTTCTCGGAGCTGCAGGAGACGAGACAGCGGCAACGTCCGATTACGGCGAACGAACTCGTCAACAGCAACGGCTCCTGTCCGCCGCCTGCGGTTGCGCCAGCCCCGCCGCCGGCGCCGGGTCAACCAGCGGCCGCCACGCCGCCGCCTGCGGACACGGCTGCGCTCCTTGGCGGCGGCGTTGCGCTCGGCATGAGCGAATGTGACGTCGTCTTCCGCGCCGGTCAGCCAAGCTCGGTGCAGATCGGCGGCCTCCCGAACGGCGACCGCACCGCGATCTTGACCTTCGACTCCGGAGCGCGCGCGGGCATCTATCATTTCCAGCGCGGTGCGCTGCGGGAAATGGACGCCTTGCCGATGGCGGCGGCGCCGCCGAAGGCGGTCAAGAAGAAGCCGGCCAGGGCGGCAAAAGCCGGCAAGCCGATCAAGATCAAAAAACAGAACGAGTCTTAGCCGACGCTGCGCGTGCGACGTCGCCAATTCGGACAAGCGCGCCTTGCCAGCGGGAGTTCGCCAGATAGAAAGGCCCCGGCCTGCGCCGCCGGGGCCTTCGGGAGGTACGATAATCGCTTGCGATCAATAGCAGCGATTGACCCAGCGCAGCACCGGTCCATAGGGCGTATAAACCCAGCGCCGAACCACGCAGCCGCCATAGACCGGGGCGGCGAAAACGCTAACGATCGGGCCGCGCCATCCACCATACCAGCCGCCGTGCCCGCCGCCCCAGTGGGCGGACGCGGTGCTGGGCGCGAGTGCCGCGGCGCCAAGCGTAACGCAGGTGGCGAGAGCGAGCATCGTCTTGCGCAACATTTGAAATCTCCTCGGGACGGGACGTTTCGCAACGTCGATGTCTGTTAGTGGCGCCGGATGGCCTCTCGGTTCAGCCGGGCAATGCCAGGGAGTTGCGGCTCAACCTATGCTGAGAGCGGAATTTGCCGACCGATTTATCGAGCCGAACGCGGCTTTGCCGCCTCGTTCACTCTGCCTTCACGCAAATTTCATCCGCGCTTGCCGCGGCAAAGCGTGAAGGCTATAAGCCCGGCGCGGATTTGCGCCGCGTTCACACTCTTCCCCAAAGGACGATCTGATGGCGATCGAGCGTACGTTTTCGATCATCAAGCCCGATGCGACCGCCCGCAACCTCACGGGTGCGATCAATGCGGTGATTGAAAAGGCGGGTTTGCGCATCGTGGCGCAGAAACGGATCAAGATGTCGCGCGAACAGGCCGAGACGTTTTATGCCGTGCATCGCCAGCGGCCGTTTTTCGGCGAGCTTGTCGACTTCATGATTTCAGGCCCGGTCATCGTGCAGGTGCTGGAAGGCGACAATGCCGTTGCGGCCTATCGCGATCTCATGGGCGCGACCGATCCAGGCAAGGCCGCACCCGGCACGATCCGCAAGCTGTACGCCAAGTCGATCGGGGAAAACTCGGTGCACGGCTCCGATGCCGCCGATACGGCGCAGAAGGAGATTGCCCAGTTCTTCTCCGGCAATGAAATTGTCGGCTGAAGTCCGTTCCCGGTGACCTCGCTCGCCGAATATCTCAATCCGGCGACGTGGCATGATTGGCTTCGCCTTGGCGTCGATCAATTGGGCTATGCCGCTTTCTGGCTGGCCGTGCTGCGGATCATCTTTGTCAATTTCCTGTTGTCCGGCGACAACGCCGTGGTCATCGCCATGGCGTGCCGCGAATTGCCGCCTCCGCAGCGGCGCTGGGGGCTCATCATCGGCGCCGGCGTCGCCGTCATTCTGCGCGTTGTCCTTGCCGGCACGCTCACGTGGCTCCTGCTGTTGCCCTATCTGAAGCTGGTCGGCGGTGTTGCCCTCATCGTCATTGCCGCCAAGCTCTTGGTGCCGGAGGAGGCGGATCGCGATGAAATCCAGGCTGTCGCCCATTTGTGGCGGGCGGTGACGATCATCGCTTTTGCCGACGTCGTCATGAGTATCGACAACATGGTCGCCATCGCGGCGATCGCGCAGGGCAATCTTCTATTGCTGGCCATCGGCCTTGCCGTCTCGATTCCGCTGATCGTCGCCGGCGCGGCTTTGGTTCTGGCGCTGTTGAACCGTTTTCCGATCCTGATCTGGGCCGGCACGGCCTTGCTCGGCTGGATTGCCGGCGACCTCATCATCGCCGATGCGGAGCTGTCGTCGCGTCTGGCAGCGCATCTCGGCGATGCGCTCGCCGGGCAAATCGAATTTGCAGCGCCGGCGACGGGCGCCGCGCTCGCGCTTGCCGCCGGCGGCCTGTGGCGGTGCTGGCATGACAACAAAGCGGCCCGTGGCCGAACGTCGAACCGCGGCGCGTAGGTGAAAATCGCGGCGGCCGCGGCGAAGCTTCCGCAAACCAGGACGATTTTTCTCTGCTCGCGTCCATATCCTCGTTACGATAGCGACAATGTCCGTGTTTGCATGTTGCATGCCGGCGTCGCGCAGCCATGGTTGCGCCGCATTTTTCGGGCTTGCTGATTGCGCAATCGGATTTTGGCATCCGGCTGGTGCTGTGACGAACGCAAACGCAGACGACACAAACGCTTCGGGCTTTTCCCCAAAATCTGGCTTGTGGCGCTCGACGCAGAATTTGCACGCCCAGGTTTTTTACCCGGCGGGCAAAGGCTGCGACGGCGTCTTCGCTGACATCTGGAATGATTTGGGAGACAGGCGATGCAGAAGGGCACCGTCAAGTGGTTTAATCCGACCAAGGGCTACGGGTTCATCAAGCCGTCGACCGGCGACAAGGATGTGTTCGTCCACATCTCCGCCGTCGAGCGCGCCGGCTTGCGCGCGCTCAATGAAGGTCAGGAGGTCGAGTTTGAGCTCGTGACCAACCGCGGCAGGACCTCGGCGGAAAATCTAAAAGTTGCATGAGCCAGTGCCGGAAGATCCGGTGCTCGTAGCCCCCGGCATCGCCCGGGGGTTTTTTATTTCCGGGATCGCGGCGGCGCACCGATACTGCAGCCGTGGGGCCGGCGACCGGATTTCCAAGTTCGCCGTCATGGGCCGCGGCGATGTGAGCGGCCGGCTACAATCCGCGCATGCTGCGCTGAGCCGTGCGATCAGCAAGTTCCCGCGCGCGAAGCGCCGCTTACCCGGCCCTCGGCGACGAGCCGCAGCGCCTGCGGATAGATGCGGTGCTCGACTTCGAGCACGCGCGCGGCGAGCGTTTCCTCGGTGTCGCCCGCGAGCACCGGAATCGCTTCCTGCGCGACGATCGGTCCTGAATCGGTTTCCGCAACGACGAAGTGCACCGTGGCGCCGTGGCGTTCGACGCCGGCTTCGAGCGCGCGGCGATGGGTATCGAGCCCCTTGAATTGCGGCAACAGCGCCGGGTGGACGTTCAGCATCCGGCCGCTCCAGCGCGTCACCAGCCACGGCGTGAACAGGCGCATGAAGCCGGCGAGGCAAACGAGGTCGATGTTGCGCGCCGAAAGCGCGGCGTCGAGCGCGCGTTCGAAGGCCTCGCGGTCGGCGCCGAACGGCCGGTGATCGATCACCGCCGTGGCAATGCCGGCCTCGCGCGCCCGGACGAGCCCCGGCGCCGCGGGCCGGTTCGACAGCACAAGGGCGATTTCCGCGGGATAGTCTTTGGCCTTGGCCGCCTCGATCAGCGCCGCCATGTTCGAGCCGCGACCGGAGATCAGCACGGCGACGCGCTTTTTGATCATGCCATTTTTGGTCGCGTCATGGGTCACGACAGATCGAGGTGGCCGCGATACTGCACCGGATTGCCGCCGGGCGTCGCCACCACTTCGCCGAGCCGAACCACCGTTTCGCCGTTCTTGGCGAGGCAGTCGCTTGCGGCATCGGCGCCGGCGCGATCCAGCACCGCGACCATGCCGATGCCGCAGTTGAACGTGCGCAGCATCTCGGACTCGCCGATCTTGCCGGCCGCCGCGAGCCATTTGAATACCGGCAAGACCGGCACACGGGCGAGCCCCAGCGCGACGCCCAGTCCCGCCGGCAGCACGCGTGGGATGTTCTCGGTAAACCCGCCGCCGGTGATGTGCGCCAGCGCCTTGACGGCTCCGGTGGTGCGGATGGCGGCGAGGCAGGACCGTACATAAAGCCGCGTCGGCGTCAGCAGCGCCTCGCCGAGGCTTTGCCCGCGCTCGAACGGCGCCGGAGCGTCCCAGCTCAAGCCGGCCTCGGCGGCGACGCGGCGGACCAGCGAATAGCCGTTGGAATGCACGCCGGTCGAGGCCAGGCCGATGATGACGTCGCCCGGCGCGATGTCGGCGCGCGGCAGTATGTTATTGCGTCCCACTGCGCCGACGGCAAAGCCGGCGAGGTCATAATCGTTGCCTTGGTAGACCCCCGGCATTTCCGCCGTCTCGCCGCCGACGAGCGCGCAACCGGCCTCGCGGCAGGCCGCCGCCACGCCCTTCACCACCGCTGCCCCGATCGCCGGATCGAGCCTGCCGCAAGCGAAATAATCCAGGAAAAACAACGGTTCGGCGCCCTGCACGACGAGGTCATTGACCGACATGGCGACGAGGTCGATGCCGATCGTGTCGTGGCGCGAGGTCTCGATGGCAATCTTGACTTTGGTGCCGACGCCGTCAGTCGCGGCGACCAATATGGGGTCGGTGAAACCGGCAGCCTTGAGATCGAACAGCCCGCCGAAACCGCCGATTTCGGCGCCGGCCCCCGCGCGTGCCGTGGCACGCACCAGTGGCTTGATCAATTCCACCATGCGGTTGCCGGCATCGATATCGACGCCGGCGGCCGCGTAGCGCGCCTTATCCACGAATGTTACCCAATTCGGACAAGCGAGCCATCCCGCCGGGGATGGCGCTGACCGCGCCTCCTACGTCGGAATCGCCGGGTGTGCAAGCGCACGGGCGCCGCTATATTGCGCCCTCGACGATGATGCGCCGGGGCGCAGTTTGAGTATTCCAAATCTCATTACTTTGGGGCGGATCCTCTTGGTGCCGGTGGTGGTCTGGGCGATCACGTCGGGGGAGATGGGCGTCGCTTTCGGCCTGTTCCTGGCGGCCGGCATCAGCGATGCGGTCGACGGTTTCCTCGCCAAGAACTTCCACATGGCGAGCGAGCTCGGCAAATATCTCGATCCGCTCGCCGACAAGGCTCTGATCGTGTCGATCTATGTTTCGCTCGGCATCGCCGGCGCGCTGCCGATCTTTCTCGTCATTCTCGTCGTGTCGCGCGACATCATGATCATCAGCGCCTTCCTGCTGGCTTGGCTGGTGGGCCGGCCGATGCAGGTGCGGCCGCTTTTGGTCTCCAAGTTCAATACCGTGGCGCAAATCCTCCTTGCCGCGCTGGTGCTCGCCGAACAGGCTTTTGGCTTCAATGCCGGCATGGCGACGGATCTGACGATGGCGCTGGTCGCCGTCTTGACCTTGCTTTCAATCGGCTTCTATCTCGCGGCTTGGATCCGGCATATGAACTCGTTCGGCGCCGGACATTGAAGCCCGACGCAGGATTCCGGAAAGCCGCCGCCGGTTTTCGGATAAGATGATGCTCGATCGATAGCCCGCTGAAGGGAGCGCAATGCATATCGAGCGCAACATCGTGTTCTGGAGCGCTGCGCTCGCCGTGTTCGTCGGCTTGTTGTGGCTGTTAAGCCCAATTCTGCTGCCGTTTGTTCTCGGCATGGCGATCGCCTATGTGCTCGATCCACTGGCCAATCGCTTGAGCAAGCGCGGCATGAGCCGCCTCATTGCCGCGCTGATTATTCTCGGCGGCTTTGCCGTCGCGGTCCTGCTGCTGCTGCTCCTCATCGTGCCGATCATGTCGCAGCAATTTTCCGCCTTCATCGAGAATGCGCCGTTCTATGCGCAGCGCCTGCAGGTCTTTGTCAGCGACCCCAGCCATCCCTGGATCAAGCGTCTCGTCGGCGACAATCTCGCCGGCGCCGACAAGTCGGTCGGCGACGTGCTCAATCAGATGCTCGGCTATGTCACCGCCTTTATCGCCTCGCTGTGGACCAAGGGTCAGGCGCTGCTGTCGATCTTTTCGCTCGTCATCATCACGCCGGTGGTGGCGTTCTATCTGATCTGCGATTGGGACCGCATGATCACGACGGTGGACCGCCTGGTGCCGCTGCCGCAGCGCGACACCGTACGCAGCCTCGGCCGCGAGATCGATTCGACGATCTCGGCCTATGTGCGCGGCCAATCCGGTGTGTGCCTCATTCTCGGTTCGTATTATGCGGTCGGCCTGACGGTTGCCGGCCTGAGCTTTGGCCTCTTGATCGGCGTCGTCTCCGGCCTGATCAGCTTCATCCCCTATGTCGGATCGCTCACCGCGCTGGTGCTGTCGCTTGGCGTCGCGCTCGCCCAATTCGTTCCGGACTGGGGCCGGATCGCGATCGTCGCCGGCATCGTGCTGGTCGGCCAGTTTCTCGAAGGCAATGTGCTTTCCCCGAAACTCGTCGGCCACAGCGTCGGCTTGCATCCGGTCTGGCTGATGTTCGCCTTGTTTGCCTTCAGTTATCTGTTCGGCTTCGTCGGGCTCCTGCTCGCCGTGCCGCTCGCCGCGGCGGCCGGCGTGCTGATCCGGTTTGCGTTGCGGCGCTACCTTGCCAGTCCGCTCTACACCGGGAGCGGGTCATCGTAAGCGCTACGACCTTTCCGCCGCGGCAGCTCGCGCTCGCGCTCGATCACGCCGAAAGCTTCGCGCGCGAGGATTTTCTGGCGGGGTCGTCCAATGCAAACGCGCTGGCATTGATCGATGCCTGGCCGGACTGGCCGGGGCATGCCATTGCACTCATTGGGCCGGAAGGATCCGGCAAGACCCATCTCGCGACCATCTGGGCGACCGCGGCGGGCGCGCGCGTGGTTTCCGGCCGCGCGCTTGGCGAAGTCGACGTTCCCGCCGCGCTCGCCACCGCTGCGCTGGTCATCGAGGATGCGGCAGCCGTCGCCGACGAGCGGGCGCTGTTCCACCTGATCAATCTTGCGCGCGAACAGGGGGCCTATTTGCTGTTCACGGCGCGCAGCACGCCGTCGCTTTGGCCGGCCGCCTTGCCCGACCTCGTATCGCGGTTGCGCGCCTTGCCGGTGATCGTGCTGCAAGCGCCGGACGATGCGCTGCTGCGCGGCGTGATCCTCAAGCTCGCCGCCGATCGTCAGCTGCAGCTCGACGAAAACGTGGTCAACTATATCTCGACGCGCATCGAGCGTTCCTTTGCCGCGGCTCGCGCCGCGGTCACGGCGCTCGATCAGGAGGCCTTGCGTCAGGGCCGCCCGCCGAGCCGCGCGCTTGCCAGCGAACTGTTTCGCGGCGCCGTGTAGCGCTGCCCGCCTGTGACGCCGCCGAACGCCTCGAATTTGTTCAATTTTATAGCCATTCTTTGCCAAGGAGTTGCGTCGGGCTTGACGGAACGCCGCTTCGCCGCGTTATCTCAGGAAATCGCATTCATCGGGTTGTCATAAGGTGGCCAATATAGCGTTTGAGGAGCACGGAACCGCCATGGCCGATCGCGGCCAAGCCATTGCCGGCGCGCGAGAATCTGGAACAGTGCGGCGGCTGGAGGAGGCTCTGCGATCGCCCGAAGCCGTGCCGCATGAGCCGGACCTCGATCTTTCGTCGAGCCCCAGCCGCTTCATCAACCGCGAACTGTCGTGGCTCAACTTCAATCGCCGCGTGCTCGAAGAATCGGCCAATCCGAAGAATCCGCTCCTTGAGCGGCTGAAGTTTCTGTCGATCTCGGCCAACAACCTCGACGAATTCTTCATGGTCCGCGTCGCCGGCCTCGGTGCCCAGGTGCGCGAGGGCATCACCACCATGAGCCCCGAGGGCTTGACGCCGGCGGAACAGCTCATCCGCATCGGCGAGGCGGTGTCTGTGCTGGTGGAAGATCAGCAGGCCCAGTGGCGCGAGCTGCGAACCTTGCTCGCCGACGCCGGTATCGTTCTGATCGAAGGTCAGGACGTCACCAAAGCGGAGAAATCCTGGCTCGAAGACTACTTCCTGGCCCATGTCTTTCCGCTGTTGACGCCGCTCGCCATCGATCCGGCGCACCCGTTCCCGTTCATTCCCAATCTCGGCTTCACCATCGCCTTGCAGCTCGCGCGCGCCAAGGACGGCAAGGCGATGAACGCGCTCATTCGCATCCCCAACCGCATCGAACGCTTCGTCCGTCTGCCGCAGACCGGCGACAGCAGCGAAGCCCGCTTGATCAGCATCGAAGGCGTCACCAGCCTGTTCATCGGCAAATTGTTTCCCGGCTATACGGTCAAAGGCCTCGGCGCCTTCCGCGTCATCCGCGACTCCGAAGTCGAGATTTTGGAAGAAGCCGAGGATCTGGTGCGGCTGTTCGAGACCGCGCTGAAGCGGCGCCGCCGCGGCGTTGTGATCCGGCTCGACATCGAGGCGACCATGCCGGTGGAGCTGCGGCGCTTCGTGCAGCGGGCGCTTGGCGCCGCCGACGACAGCGTGTTCAGCGTCGACGGTGTGCTCGCGCTCAACGAAATGGGTCAGGTGGCGAGCCTGCACCGGCCGGACCTCGAATTCGTGCCTTACGCGCCGCGCTATCCCGAGCGCGTGCGCGACCATGGCGGCGACTGCTTCGCCGCCATCCGGCAGAAGGATTTCGTCGTCCATCACCCGTTCGAATCCTTCGACGTGGTGGTCAATTTCCTGCAGCAGGCAGCGCGCGATCCGGATGTCGTCGCGATCAAGCAGACGCTCTACCGCACCTCCGCCGACTCGCCGATCGTCAAGGCGCTGGCCGAAGCCGCCGAAGCCGGCAAATCCGTCACCGCGCTGGTCGAGCTGAAGGCGCGCTTCGACGAGGAAGCCAATATCCGCTGGGCGCGCGACCTCGAACGCGCCGGCGCGCAGGTCGTCTTCGGCTTCATCGAGCTCAAAACGCATGCCAAACTTTCACTGGTGGTGCGCCGCGAGGGCGCCTCGCTTGCGTCCTACGTCCACGTCGGCACCGGCAACTACCATTCGGTGACCGCACGCATCTATACCGACCTGTCGTTCTTCACCTGCGATCCGATCATCGCCCGCGATGTCACCCGCATCTTCAACTTCGTCACCGGCTATGCCGAGCCGGCCGAGCTCGACCGCATGGCGGTGTCGCCGCTGTCGCTGCGCAAGCGCATCCAGGACCATATCGAGGAAGAGATCGCCCACGCGCAGGCCGGCCGCCCGGCGGCGATCTGGATGAAGATGAACGCGCTGGTCGATCCCGACATCATCGATGCGCTCTATCGCGCCTCGAACGCCGGCGTGTCGATCGATCTCGTGGTCCGCGGCATCTGCTGCCTGCGCCCCGGCGTTCCCGGCCTGTCCGACAACATCCGGGTCAAATCCATCATCGGCCGCTTTCTCGAACACGGCCGCATTTACTGCTTCGGCGCCGGCCACGGCCTGCCGCACCCGAAAGCGGCGGTTTACATCTCCTCCGCGGACATGATGCCGCGCAATCTCGACCGCCGCGTCGAGGCGTTGTGCCCGATCCTCAATCCGACCGTGCACGAGCAGGTGCTCGATCAGATCATGGTGGCCGATCTGAAGGACAACGAGCAGAGCTGGCAGCTGCTCGCCGACGGCTCATCTTCGCGCATCGCGCCGGCGCCGGGCGAGGAAGTGTTCAATTGCACCACTTACTTCATGACCAATCCCAGCCTGTCCGGCCGCGGCAAGTCGCCGAAGGACTCCATTCCGCGCTTGCGCCATCGTCCCGAACGTATGTGATTTCGCGGCAAATCGCGTGGCGCCGCCGGCGCATGTGACTTGGCGGGCGAATCGCGTAGGTTGCGGGCGCCACCTGCCGGGGCCTGAAGTGGCGGTTTTCCCTCATATTGCCTATCCGCGGCCAGCGGGCGGATGACGCCTTATATGGTCGGCATGATTCGCGCCGAAATTGACCGATGATCCGCGCTATTACCGACGCCGAAGGCCGTGAGGAGCATGGCCCGCCGATCGCCGTCGTCGACATCGGCTCGAATTCCGTGCGGCTCGTGGCCTATGAGGGGCTGACCCGCAGCCCGACCGAGATTTTCAACGAAAAAGCGCTGTGCGGGCTCGGCCGCGAGGTGCAGACGACGCGGCTCCTTGCCGCCGACGCAGTGCAGCACGCGCTGGCGACGCTCAAGCGCTTTCGCGCGCTGTGCGACACCATGGGCGTGAAGCGGACGCTCGCCGTCGCCACCGCCGCCTGCCGCGACGCCAAAAACGGCCCGGCCTTTATCAAGCTCGCGGAGCGCACCATCGGCGCTAAGATCGAGGTGCTCTCGGGCGGCCAGGAGGCCGAGCTGACCGCGCTCGGCGTGATTTCCGGCGTGCACCGCGCCGACGGCGTCGTCGGCGATCTCGGCGGCGGCTCGCTCGAACTCGTCGACGTCCGCGGCACTCGCGCCCGGCACGGCGTCACCAGGCCGCTCGGCGGATTGGCGCTTGCGGATATTTCGGGGAAGTCGGTCAAGAAGGCGGAAAAGTTCGTCAAGAAGTCGCTCGGCGGCCTGCCGGTGCTGAAGGCTTGCGAAGATCGCAACTTCTACGCCGTCGGCGGCACCTGGCGGTCGGTGGCGCGGCTGCACATGTGGCAGACCGGCTATCCGCTGCATGTGATGCACGGCTACGCCATTGCCGCCGACGAAGCGCTCGAATTCGCCAAGCTGGTGCACCGGGTCGATGTCGAAACGCTGTCCAATATCGACGTCGTCAATAATGCGCGGCGGCCGCTGTTGCCCTATGCGGCGCTGGTGCTGGAATACATCCTGCGCATCGGCAAGCCGCGGCAGGTGGTGTTCTCGGCGCTCGGCGTGCGCGAAGGCCTGCTCTATTCGCTACTGAAGAAGAAGGACAAGGAGAAGGACGCGCTGATCGAGGCGGCGCGCCGTCTCAATGTGCTGCGCTCGCGCTCGCCGCAGCACGGCGAGGAGTTGATCGGCTGGACCGACCGTTTCTTCGCCACCTCCGGCCTCGACGAAACCGCCGAGGAACGCAGGCTCCGCCAAGCCGCGTGTCTGCTTGCCGATATCGGCTGGCGCGCGCATCCCGACTATCGCGGCGAGCAATCGCTCAACATCATCGCCCATGGCGGCTTTTCCGGCATCGATCATCAGGGCCGCGCTTATCTCGCGCTGTCGGTGTTCTTCCGTCATGTCGGCTTGGTCATGGACGACGAATTGTCGCCGCGGCTGCGCGAACTGGTCTCGACCCGGCTGCTCGATCGCGCCCGCGTGCTCGGCGCGGCGCTCCGTCTCGCTTACGTGGTTTCCGCCGCGATGCCGGGCGTGCTGCCCAAAACCCCGCTCGCCATCGAGCGGCACCGTCTCGCATTGCGGCTGCCGGGCGAATACGCCGCGCTCGCCGGCGAGCGCATCGTCAGCCGGCTGCGCGGCCTCGCCCGCCTGATCGGCCGCGAGCCGGTGGTGCTGATGGGATAAAATGCTATGCTCATCGCATAGCATCGCTCGTCGCGCCGGAAGTGATAACCGGAAGTGATAACCGGGAATGTTCAGCAGGAGTGCCGTATGGAAATGCCAGCCAAACAACCGGGATTGATCGTCGCGCCGCTCACGCCGTTCACCGCCGAGCTCACGGTCGACGAGGCAGCGCTGAAGCGACAGATCGATTACATCGTCGATGACTGCCGCGCCACCATGGTGGTCGCCGCCGGCGTCGAGACGCAGGAATACACTTATCTGTCCTTCGAGCAGCGCAAGGCTTTGATCCGCCGCACCATCGAGGCCGTCGGCGGCCGCATTCCGGTGATGGTCGGCATTTCGCATCCCTCGTTCAAGACCGCGATCGAGCTGGCGCACGAGGCCGAGCGGCTCGGCGCCGCGGCGGTGCAGCTGTTGGCGCCGTTGCGGCCGTTTGCCGGGCCGCCGACGCAAGGAGATCTGATCGCCTATTTCGAGGCGATCGGCCGCGAGACCAAGCTCCCGATCACGCTCTATCTCAATCCCGGGCCCGGCGCCGACGTATCGATCCCCGACACGATTGCGCTCGCCAAGCTGCCGCAGGTGCAACTGATCAAGGAATCCTCGCGCGATCTGGCGCGGGTGTCGCGGCTGATCGTCGAAATCGACCGCGCCGGTCATGCGCGCTACTTCACCACCATGCAGATGCTGCTCGCGACGCTTGAGCTCGGCGGCTCGGGCGCCACCATGCCGCCGCCGGGATGCGAGATCGCCCGCCATGTCATCGACGCCTTCCTCGCCAAGGATTACGAGCGCGCCGCCGATATCCAGCTGCAGTTCGCGCTGTTCCCCGCGAAATGGATGCATCGCGGGCTGGCGCCGGCGATGAAGGCGGCGATGAATTTGATCGGCGTCCCGGCCGGCGAGCCCTATCCGCCTTATGCGCCGCTCACCCGCGACGAGATGGCGGCGCTGGCGGCGACGCTGCGCGGCACGGTGCTGGCGCCGCGGTTTAAGGTCACCGCCGCCGCCTAGATTAATTCACGCCTTGATCAAACCGGCCGATTGCGCGACCGCCGTCCAGCGCGCGACCTCGTGTTTGATGAACGCGGCGAACGCATCGGGGCCCAAATCCTCCGGCACGAAGCCCTGCTTGTGCAGGGCGTCGACCGCGTCCGGCGCATGCATCGCGGTCTTCGCCGCGGCGGCAAGCTTGTCGACGATCGGCTGCGGCGTGCCCTTCGGCGCCTGCAGCCCGAACCACAGCGGCGTATTGAAGTCGGGGATGCCGGCTTCCGCCATGGTCGGCACATCGGGCAACAGATCGGAGCGCTTGTCGGCGGCGATCGCCAGCGCTTTGACCTGGCCGGCGGCGATCTGGCCGAGCACCGACGAAGCGATGGCGAAGTTCATGGCGACGCGGCCGGCCATCAGATCTGTGATGACCTGCGGACTGCCGGGGTAGGGCACCTGCACGAGCTTGACGCCGGCGCGCTGCGCGTAGAGCTCGCCGCACAAGTCCGGCAGGCTGCCGGGGCCGACCGTGCCGAACAGGACTTGGCCCGGCTTCGATTTACAAACCGCGGTGAACTCGGCGACGCTGTTTATTCCAAGCTTCGGATCGACCACCATGACGATGGCGCCGGTAGCAAGGAGCGCGACCGGCGCAAAATCCTTGACGATGTCGAACGGCGCGTCGGGATGCGTGATCTTATAGGTCAGCGTCGAGAGCGCCTGCAGATAGAGCGTGTAGCCGTCGGCGGCGGCGCGCGCGCCAAGGCCCGCGGCGATGGCGCCGCCGGCGCCGGGCTTGTTCTCGATCACGACGTTCTGGCCGAGGGCCTGGTCGGCGCCCTTGGCGAAAATGCGTCCGGTGATGTCGGAGGACGATCCCGGCGTGAAGCCGACCAGCAGATGAATGGGGCGCGACGGATAGGCATCGGCCGCCACAGCGCGCAACGGCGACAAGGCTGCGCCAACTCCGGCGCCAAGGCCGAGCAGCGAGAAGGTCCTGCGATCGACGCGAAATGTCATGTTTCCTCCTTGAGGCATCCTTGGCCAGCCGTTAGCGAGCAATGATCGCAGGCTTCGGCTGATTGCAACATTCTACAGGTTGTGGGGGTCAGGCGTCTGTGCCGACGCTGTACGACTTCGCCGGCCGCATCCGGCGGGGCGAGGTCGCAGTAGACACGAAGCGGGCGCGATCGGGAACGCCGGGTCGCACCGCCTTCGTCAAGCGCTCGCGCTCACGGCGAGTTCGCCGCCTGCGGATCGATCAGCGGCGTGATGCGCCGGATCGCCACGCGCCGGTTGGCGCGTTCCGGGCCGCTGGTCGCAATCAACAAGCCCTGCTTGCCGTAGCCTTGCGTCACCAGGTTCTCGGCGGGCACCTGAAACTGCTCGGTCAGTGCCACCGCCACCGCCTCGGCACGCCGGTCCGACAGCGACAGATTGTCGACGTCGGAGCCCACCGCGTCGGTGTGGCCTTCGATTAGAAATACTTCGCGCGGATTGCGCGATATCGCGCGATTGAGCGCCTCGGCGATGACCGACAGCCGATCGACCTGATCCGGCGTGAGTTGCCACGACCCGGTGTCAAACTCGATGTCGAGGTTGACGTAGGGCATGTAGTCGCGCAACGCCTCGCTGTAGCGCACCTCGTCCAAGGTGTAGCGCTGAGCGATGGGGTCGACCGGCGGCGCGATGAAGACGCCATAGATGCCGGCCTCGTCGGCGCGGTCGGCATCGACGATATAGCGGTCGCGCGGAATTCGGATCACCGGCGGCGGAACGTCGATGAACATCGGCGCTTGGGCGCCGGCGAATTCGTTGTCGATGATCACGATTTCGCGGCCGTCGCGGTTGCGCCGCACCCGCCGCAGCAGACGGCCTTGGTCATCCTCAAAGTCGATGATCTGCCCGCCGTCCGGACGCCCGACCACGGTGACAGTCTCGCGGCCGCGCCGCTCGACATGCACGTCGCGCGCCCCGACCGCGAAACGGTCGACCTCGTTGTGGCGGATGATCATCCGGTTGTTTTCCTCGACGATGGTGCGGTCGGGCTCGCGGATGAACACCTGGTTGCCTTGGCGCGTTTCGTGCCGTTCCTGGTGCAGCGCTTCGATATTGGCGGTAGGGGCCTGGCCTTTCGGCGCCAGGAACTGCGATTTGTTGATTGTTTGCGTCGGCGGCGGCACCGCAGCCGGATTGGCGCCCGGCGCCGCGCGCTGGATGACCGGGCTCGGTGGCACGACGCCCGCCGGATGGGCGTTCGGCGCCGCACCGGGAGGCGCTACGCCGCCCGGGCCCGGGCGTTCGCGCGGGCCGTTGGCCTGAGGCGGCGGAGCCGGCGGCGTGGCCGGCGCCGGATGCGCGTTCTCCAGAGGTCTTGCTCCATTCGGCGGCGCTTCGTGCAGCGTTGCCGGCGGCGGAGGCACCGGATGTTGGGGCGGCGATACCGGCGCGTGTTCCTCCATCCGATGCTCAGGCGGGGGCGGCGGAGGTCCCGGATGTAGCGGCGGTGGTGGCGCCTGGTGCAGCGTCGGGGGTGGAGGCGCCGGATGGGGCGGTGGCGGGGGCGCCGGATGTGGCGGTGGCGGCGGAGCCGCATGCGGAGGCGGCGCCGGATGCGGCGGTGGTGGCGCCGGGTGAACGGCTGGCGGCGCCGGATGCGGCGGTGCCGGCGGTCTTGGCGGCGACGGAGCGGCGGGATGCGCCGGCGCTCCCTTCTGCTCCTTATGTTGCTGATCCTGGCCGGCCGGCGCGGCTTGAGCGAGCATCTCGTCGTCCCGCGACGGTGCTGCGGACGCGTTGAGATTATACGCTGTCACGGCTGACAGGATCGTACCCGCAAGAAGAACGGATTTCGTCGCTCGCATATCTGAATTCCCCAGCCTCGGCGCATGTTGTTGGCGGCGTCGGATACGCATCGCAGTCGCCGGCGCGCCAGGCGCAGCAAATACAGCGGCAAGTGCGACTGAACTAAGGCGACAAGCTTGCGCAGGCGGTTGCGGGAACCGCTCTGATTCTCGTCATGGTGATCGGCGAGGAACTTCAGCCGCGCTCGACGGTCGCGACGCGGCCCTTTTCGATGGCGAGCGCGAGCTTGCCGTGCTTGAGCGCCAGCGCCTTGTTGCCGAACAGATCGCGCCGCCAGCCGGAAAGCGCCGGGACCTCGGCATTGTCGCTCGCGGCGATGCGTTCGAGATCGTCGACCGTGGCGATCACCTTGGCGGCGACGTGGTGCTGTTCGGAAATCATGCGCAGCAGCACCTTGAGCAGTTCCACGATGGCCGCGCCGTTGGCCGCCGGCTGCGAGCGCGCCTGCAGCGGCAAGGTTTTCGGATCGCGCGCCAGCCCGCGGTCGACCGCGGCGACGATGGCCTCGCCCCAGCGCGAGCGCTCGAAACCTTTCGGCAAGGAGCGCAGCGACTTGAGGCGCTCGGCACTGGTCGGCGCCTGTACCGCGATATCGGCGATCGCCTCGTCCTTGAGCACGCGCGCGCGCGGCACGTCGCGGCTCTGCGCTTCCTGCTCGCGCCAGGCGGCGACCTCGATCAGCACGGCGAGCTCCTTCGGCTTGCGCACCCGCGTCTTCAGCCGCTTCCAGGCGTTTTCCGGCTCCATGCGATAGGTGTCGGGCGAGGTTAAGATGCGCATCTCGTCCTCGACCCAATCGGCGCGGCCGCGGCGCTTGAGGTCCTCGACCAGCGCCAGATAGACGTCGCGCAAATGCGTCACGTCGGAAACGGCGTAGACGAGCTGCGCCTCCGACAGCGGCCGGCGCGTCCAGTCGGTGAAGCGGTGCGACTTGTCGAGCGTATCGCCGGTGATGCGCGCCACCAACTGGTCGTAGGAAATGGAATCGCCGTGGCCGAGCACCATGGCCGCGACTTGGGTGTCGAAGATCGGATGCGGGATGAGCTTGGCGGCGTGCCAGACGATTTCGATGTCCTGGCGCGCGGCGTGGAACACTTTCATCACCCGCTCGTCCGCCATCAGCGCATAGAACGGCGCCAGATCGATGCCGGGCGCCAGCGCGTCGACCACCACGGCCTCGTCGGGCGAGGCCATCTGCGCGACGCAGAGCAGCGGGTAATAGGTCGTCTCGCGCAGGAATTCGGTATCGACGGTGATGAAGGGATGGCCGGCCATGCGCCGGCATACGGCGAGGAGTTCCGACGTTGTTGTTATTGGCTGCATTGCGGCTGGGGTAACGAAGTCTAACGCCATTGCAGGGGAGTGTGGTTCAGGTCCACCGCCGGTGGCAAGCCCTGGATGGCAAGCCCCGGATAGCCGGTAAAACGCCATTATCGGCCACGAATCCTGGGCATAAAGATGAATTCCCAGGGGCTCGGCATGGGTCCGACCGGAACTTCGATCAGCGACGGGCCGGAGCGATTCGCCAGCGCCCGCCGCAGTGCGCCGCGCAATTCTTCCGGAGTTTTGGCGCGCTCGGCGCCGGCGCCGAAACTTTCCGCAAAGCGGACGAAGTCGGGATTGGCGAGATCGCTGCCGATCAGCCGATTGCCGTATTGCAGCTGCTGCATGCGCCGCACATTGCCGAAGGCGCCGTCATTGAAGATCACCGTCACCAGCGGAATGCGGTGCCGCATCGCCGTGGCAAGCTCGTTTGCCGTGAACATGAAACCGCCGTCGCCACAGATCGAAAGCACCGGCACATCGGGCCGCGCGTGCTGTGCGCCGAGCGCGGTGGCAAAGCCCCAGCCGAGATTGTCCTGATAGCCGGACGACAGGAAACTGCGCGGCTTGTAAGCCGGAAATAACAGGCGGGCGGCAAAGCCGACCTGGGTCACCTCATCGACGAAAATGCCGTCCTCGGGCAATTCGTCGCGGATCGCGGCGAGATACGCGGCCTGCGGCGCAAGCTTTTCTTCCATGCGCTTGCGCCACGCGGTTTGCCGCTCCTGCATTTCGGCTTGGCGGGAGGCCCGCCTTGCATTATGCGCCGGCAATTCCGCGAGCAGCGCCGCAAGGATCGGCTTGGCGTCGCCGGTCAAGGCAATGGCCGGCTTATGCAGGCGGTTGTGCTCTTCGGGATCGGCATCGACGCGAATGACCGCAAGCTCGCGGTCGATGCCCCATTGGCGATATTGCATGAGGAGCCGCGTGCCGACCGCCAGCACGACGTCGGCCTCGCCCCACAGATTGCGGCCGAGCGGCAGCGTCACGCTCAGCGGATCGCGGCTGTCGAGCACGCCGCGGCCGCGGCGATGGCCGAGCACCGGCGCCTGCAGCATCGCGGAGAGCGCAGTGACTTCCGCGGATGCGTCCTGCGCGCCGCCGCCGCAAACGATCATCGGCCGCTTGGCCGCACCGAGCCGCTTGGCGGCGCGCCGGATCGCCGAGGGGTCGATCTTCGGCGCCGCAATCGGCAGCGGCGCCGGTAGGGTCACCGGCGCTGCCTTGCCCCAGACGTCGATGGCGCATTCGAGCGCCGCCGGCCCGGGCCGGCCGGTCTGCATCGCCCGCAGCGCCAGCGCGGTCGCGCGTGCGGCCTGCGCGGGTTTGCGGATCAACGCGCAATGGTCGACCAGCCGCTTGATGATGCCGGTCTGGTCGCGGATCTCATGCAGATGGCCGAGGCCTTTGCCGATATCGGCGTCCGGGATCTGCCCGATCAGCGCCAGCACCGGCGCATTCATCGAGAACGCAGTGAGCAGCGCGGCGGAGGAATTGAGGAAACCCGGCCCCGGCACTACGGCGTAAGCCTGCGGCTTGCCGGTGGCGAGCGCCGCGCCGAGCGCCATATAGGCCGCGCCCTGTTCGTGGCGCGTATGCACGGTGCGCAGCCGGTCGGAGAATTTGAACAGGGCCTCGAACAGCAGATCGTTCTGCACGCCGGGCAGCGCATAGACGGTGTCGAGGCCATGAGAGACCAGCGTGGCGACGACGGTTTCCGCCGCCGTCATTGACGCCGCTTGAGCCGGCGCTGCTTCATTCCGCTCGTCCCCGCGAAGGCGGGGACCCAGACTGGATTCCCGCTTTCGCGGGAATGAGCAGCTCCTGCTTCCGAATGCCGCCTTGGCCCGCTTTTTCTTCTTCATATTCAGTCCCGAAGGCACCACTGTGCAGATTGCGGACGATCTGTCGAGGCGTTGCAATTCGGCCCAAAGCAGCGCTTGACAAATCACGGCCCGGCATGTGGTTGTGCGCCACTTTTCATCCATCAGTGGATTGAGCATGCACCGTTACCGCACCCATACCTGCGGCGCGCTCCGCGAGGGCGACATCGGCCAGGAAGTCAGGCTGTCCGGCTGGTGCCATCGCATCCGCGACCATGGCGGCGTGCTGTTCATCGACCTGCGCGATCATTACGGGCTCACGCAAGTGGTGGCCGATCCCGACAGCCCGGCGTTTCGGACCGCCGAAACGCTGCGCTCGGAATGGGTGGTGCGGGTCGACGGCAAGGTGCGCCGCCGCCCCGGCGGGACTGAAAACCCCGATCTGCCGACCGGCGCGGTCGAGGTCTATATCCGCGAGATCGAGGTCTTGGGACCGGCCGCCGAGCTGCCGATGCCGGTGTTCGGCGACCAGGAATATCCCGAGGAAACAAGGCTGAAGTACCGTTTCCTCGACCTGCGCCGCGAGCACCTGCACCACAACATCATGAAGCGCGGCCAGGTCATTGATTCGATCCGGCGGCGCATGAAGGAGCAGGGCTTCTTCGAGTTCCAGACGCCGATCCTGACCGCCTCGTCGCCCGAGGGCGCGCGCGATTATCTGGTGCCGTCGCGCATCCATCCGGGAAAATTCTACGCGCTGCCGCAGGCGCCGCAGCAGTTCAAGCAGCTCATCATGGTGGCGGGCTTCGACCGCTATTTCCAGATCGCGCCATGCTTTCGCGACGAGGATGCCCGCGCCGACCGCTCGCCCGGCGAGTTCTATCAACTCGACCTGGAAATGAGCTTCGTCACCCAGGACGATGTTTTTGCAGCGGTCGAGCCGGTGATGCGCGGCGTGTTCGAGGAATTTGCCGACGGCAAGCCGGTGACCGGGGTCTTCCCGCGCATTCCCTACGCCGAGGCTTTAAGCAAATACGGCAGCGACAAGCCGGACCTGCGCAATCCGATCGTGATGCAGGATGTGTCGGAGATTTTCCGCGGCTCGGGGTTCAAGATTTTCGCGCGCATCCTGGAAACCAGCGCCACCGCCGCGGTGTGGGCGATCCCGGCGCCGGGCGGCGGCTCGCGCGCCTTCTGCGATCGCATGAACTCCTGGGCCCAAGGCGAGGGCCAGCCTGGGCTTGGTTACATTTTCTGGGCGCTCGACAACGGCGCCGTCGTCGGCCGCGGCCCGGTCGCCAACAATCTCGGCGCGGAACGGACCGAGAAGCTGCGCGAACAACTCGGCCTAAAGGATGGCGACGCCGTGTTCTTCGTCGCCGGCGAGCCGCAAAGCTTCGTCAAATTCGCCGGCCCGGCGCGCACCAAGGTCGGCGAGGAGCTCAAGCTGATCGACAAGGACCGCTTCGAGCTGTGCTGGATCGTCGATTTTCCGATGTACGAATGGAACGAGGAAGACAAGAAGATCGATTTTTCGCACAATCCGTTCTCGATGCCGAATGCGGAGGTCGACGAGTTCCTGGCGCTCGACGCGGCGGACCACAAAAAGATTCTATCGTTAAAGGCGATCCAATACGACATCGTCTGCAACGGCGTGGAATTGTCGTCCGGCGCCATCCGCAATCATCGTCCCGACGTGATGAAGAAGGCCTTCGCCATCGCCGGCTACGACGAGGGCACGCTGGAGGCGAAATTCGGCGGCATGCTGCATGCGCTCTCGCTCGGCGCGCCGCCCCACGGCGGCATTGCGCCGGGCATCGACCGCATCGTCATGCTCTTGTGCGGCGAGGAGAACCTGCGCGAGGTGGTGCTGTTCCCGATGAACCAGCGCGCCGAGGATCTGATGATGGGCGCGCCGTCGGAGGCGACGCCGAAGCAGCTGCGCGAGCTCCACATCCGGGTGGTCAAGCCGGAATAACGTGGCGGAGCGCGCCAAACACTTGCCTTCGCCGAGTCCGGCTTGTCACGCTCCGCGAAGGCGGAGCATCCGATATGCACGGGCAGATCGGCGATTACTGGATCATCCGCCTGCGCGGATGATGACACAGAATGAATCACTCCGCCGCTTCCGCGATTGCCTCGTCGCACACCGCCGCAACGATCGCGCCGAACTCCGCGTGCATCCGCTTGAAGCGCAGCAGCCGCAAAATAAGCCGCAGCTCGCGTAAAACTTCGAGCGATAGCCGGTTGCCGTAGCCCAAGGCGCTGGCGATCTGGAACGCTTTGCGTTCGTCGCGCCACCAGCGCTCCGCGCGCGTGGTCGCCGCATCGAGCGACAAGTCGGACAGCATGGCGGCGCGCGCGCCGAAGCGCGCCCGCACCGCCGGGTGCTGCGGCCCACGGCACAGCGTGCGCTCGACGCGAAGCTTGAAATCGAAAATCGCCGCGGTTTCGTCGAACGCCGCGCCGATCTGCGCCAGCGCCGCGTCGAGCGCCGCGCCGCTTGCCGTCTGCGCGCGGCTCCCGGCCAAGCGGATACGTTGCAACTCGCGCGCCTCGCGCCGCCAGTCGGACATCGCTCTTGCCCCACTATCGCTTCGCGCGCGATGTAACGGCCAAGGAGACGATTGTCAATGCCTGTAACAAAATATGATACGTTGCGGCCGCGGCCATGGCAGCCGGCCCAGCCGCCCCGAGGCGGCAATTCGGCTCGATTCGGCGCAGAAGCCGGAACGAAGGGCGCGGCCGTACCTAGAACAGCTTCAGCCCGCAGAGCACCTTGCCGACGATCTCCAGCTCGTTGAGCGGCACTTCCTCGGCGGCGTGGTTGGGATTGTCGGAGATGATTTTCACCCGCGGCTTGGCGGCGGCGCGCATCACCTGCAGGCGCTTGACGACGATGCCTGCGAAGGCGTCGCGGATGGCGTAAAGCCCGTCGGGCGAGGGGGTCTTGTGCCCGGTGTCGATGATGACGCGGTCGCCCGACATCAGCGTCGGCGTCATGCTGTCGCCGTTGGTGTCGAGCACCAAAAGCCGCGCCGCCGGCGTATGCAATTGCTCGCGCACGAAGCTCGTCGGAAAGATCCAACCCTCTGCTTTCAGCGGATCGGCGTGCTTGCCGTCCTTGCGCACCTCGCGCGACGGCACGCCGCCGCCGCCCATGCCGGCGCGGGCGTCGAGCTCCGCCACCTCGCCGGGCATCGGCCCGAACGGCTCGTCTTGCAGGCCTTCCTCGCGCAACACGTCGCTTGATTCGATGTGACTGCCGGTGCCGGGATAGCGGCCCCACAGCAGGATCTGCTCCGGCGTATAGCCGAGCACGGTGGCGAACGGCTTTAAGTGGTCGAGCCGCATGCGAATCTGGCCGTTCTCCAGCCGCGACAGCTGCTGCTTGGAGATGCCGGAGCGCTTGACCAGCTCGGTCCGGCTCATGTGCCGCGCCTCGCGCGCGTAATAGAGGCCGGTCTTGGTCGGTTTCTGCTTGCGTGCCATGGACTTCTCCCTCGGCCGATTGTCACGGATTCGGTGCATTTGCGCTAGGCTCTAAAATCGTGACTTGACCTGCGCCTTATCGCTATTTATGTGACTATCGTCACGAAACCAGGTGCAGGGAGCGGACCATGAACGGCGAGCCGTGGCGGCTGGAAGACGTCGACTTGCTGCAACGGCTGTGGGCCGAAGGCGAAACCGCGGAGGCGATCGGCGTGCGGCTCGGCGGCGTCTCGCGCTCGGCGGTGCTCGGCAAGATTTTTCGCCTGCGGCTCGGCGCCGCGGGGAAACCTGCGGCTGCGCGCGGCGCCGACGCGCCGGGGCGGCGGCGCGCCGGCAAGCGCGCGGCCTTGCCGCCGGTCAAATCCGCGCGGCGCGGCAAGACGCTGTTCGAGCTCACCAACGTCTGCTGCCGCTGGCCCTATAAGCGGCCGGGAGCGGAAAAATATTTCTTCTGCGGCGTGCCCGAAGCCGATCTTGAAAACGGCATTCCGTACTGCGCGCGGCACATGAAGCGCGCCTATCTGGTGCCGCCGCCGCCTCCGGCCCGCAAGCCATTCGCAAACGCCGCCACAGCGGAGAAGCATCATGTCGGCAGAAGCGCGCGCGCCGCGCTATCGCGCGAAATCCGGCGGGTCTTCGGCGGCCGATGACGCCGCCGATCTTGGCGCGCGGGCCGCCGCGGCCGCGCGCGCCGAATTGCGCGGCGAGCGCGAGAACATTCTCGGCGCCGTCGGGCTTGCGGCGTCGGGGCCGCTGTCGCGCGGGCGCGTGGTGCCCGAGCGCTGGACGATCCCCCATGTGATGGACCGCCTGGAGGAGGCGTTCCGCGTGCTCTCTCGGCTGCCGCTGCCGACGCGGCCGAAGGGCTATATCAATTCGATGCCGCGCTATCTTTACGACCAGGGCGACCTGAATTCGCAGGCCGAGACCTACGAGCTCGATCGCATGGCGAAGATCCGCAATCGCGTGCGTTTGCCGCCGTCGCCGGCCGAGGTCGAGCGCATGGATGAAAACATCAAATCGCAAGCGAAACGGCACGCCGACAATTCGGCCGCGCTGCGCGAATTGGCGGAGAAGCTCGACGCGCACGCCGTCGCAATGGCGATGATCAGGCCGGTGGTCGCCTCGCTCGAGCTGTCGCGCTCGAAACTGGCGACCTGGGCCTCCATCGGCCTCGCCGCGGTCATGGTGCTGGGCTGGGTCGTCGAGGCGGGCGTGAAGTGGGCCGTGGCGGCGCTGCTGGCGCATTTTCAATAAGCGGGAATTTCTGCGATGCCGTAATGCCGCTGTGAAATCGTCCATGCAGCAAAGAGGCGACACGCCTCTGATTGAGTTTCTCGCCCTGCCGGCTCGCTCCGGCGGGGCGTTTTCTTTGCTCCGAACTGCATTAGCCAGCAATATCGGGAGAGCACACGTGCTGTACCAAGAGCTTCGTGACGAACGGCTTTCGCGTGAATGGATCGCGCCGATCTATCAAACTTTGACTTTCGCACCTGAAGGGCTCGTGCTCGGAGCCGGCACTGTCATTGCGCCCATGGATGGCCCGCGTCGGCTGCAAAGCCAGCGCGGCCAAGAAGCGCGAAGTCCTTGCGTTGCTTTCCGCGTTCCCTGGCAAGCCGACGATGCCCTCCGTGTTCGGCAACATCGAACGCGCGGCGAAGGCTTGGAGCGAGGGCGATGATTGCCTCGCTTATATTCACCCAGCGCACACGGGCTTGTCGCCGCCGCGCGATCTCCGGTCGGGAGCCTATCGCCTGCAGATGGCGCATTGTGCGATGCGATGCGGCGCCTCACCGCGTGCGGTGTTTAAGGTCGTTGCACCTCGACGGGCCTTACATCGATGCTGTCGAGAAGGCGTACAATCCCGACGAACCACGCGTATCCGCTGGCAGCGGCAGGACGAGTGGCGAGTGGACATCCAGTGGCGCTGCGACCGGCGAAGCCGCTGCCGCCGCCAGTGAAACAAGCAGCGATCACTCCCAAGGCTCGTCTCTGCTCGGCAAACTGGCACTGCCGGCGTCGAGCTTTCTGGGCGATCTCGACGCGGGACAGGCGGCAGCGCTTGGCGCCTACGCCTCGCGACTTCTCAGGCTCGGTTCCCCCGGCGTGGTGGCAGCAGCGGCAGCGGCGGTATTTGGGCTGCTGTTCATCCCGTCTCCCAACGACGTCCGCGTCGACGGCGACGCACCCGAAATACCGGGGCTGCATTACTCCTGGAATCGCGACGAGACGGTGCTTCACCTCACCTACGATCGCAGTGGTGGAGGGCGGCGCACTTCGCACTACAAATAGACGATGATTTCATTCGCAATGACGACGCAAAGGTCGTGGGACGAGTCATTGGAGGAAATGGAATCGCTATCGATACTCTTGCCGTGCTGCCCGATCTGGTACAAGAGCATTAGAAATTGGGAAATAACCGAGGACGAACAACCGCGGTTTCTACCGCTTGATACTGCGCGCAAGCGGATCGCGGAGATTGTCGAAGCCGGTGTCGCCTTGGACGACTTCAATGAGCCCGTAGCAGAGTACGGTTATCATGTGTGCGCCACTGCCGGAGCCGGAGGTCCTCGTCGGGTCGCATTTTCAGCATGGACCGGCAATCAAAACTTTGAACTTGCATTTGGAGAGCACGATCTCGCATCCGATTTGTCGATCGTGACATATCCGCTTTTCAAGACAGCGTTGCTTGCGATCAGTGCGGCTTGGGACGCGAAATCGTCATGCGCTAAGGCATTCCGAAATGACGTTGTCAAGGTTCCGATCGATTGTGGACCGGGCGTCCCGGCGTTCAGAATAGACAGCGCTATTCAGGTCCCCCTTGACCCGACGTTTCCAAAGTCGGCTTTTCACATCCCGTGGATTGCTTACCTCTCGGCCGAACTCACCACAGACGTGACGCTGCCGCGTGAAATCCTCACTGAGCGTACTGCCGACGGCGGCCTCCTGATGAGCGCAACAACGGACCGGCTCGATCCCACCAATCCCGACCATGTGCGCCGCGCGCGTATTCTCGCGGAGACGATGATCGACCGAACCGGCCATAGCTCAGGAAAGCCCTTGAGAAACTGACCGGTGCCAAAGCGTCGCTGCATTGGCGCCGATACTTAGATACGCAATCCGCCCTGCACGGCTTCGGCCGGCGGGGCATTTTTTGCGTTTGGATGGCAACTATGCGTAGGCGTAATCGCCTGTAGGCGGCGTGCTAGCGCTCAGGGAACCTTGTGATACAAACTAATCCCGCAACGCCGGCCGGATTGGAGCAACTTTGACGTGCCTGAGACCGTCGCCGAAATCCTCAACACTTACCGCGCCGGCGACGCCAAGCCTGCCGATATCGTCGCGCGCAGCTTTGCGCGCATCCGGGCTCACGACGATCCAGCGCTTTTCATCACGTTGCGCGAGGAGAAGGACGTCATCGCGGATGCGCGAGCGCTTGCTCGCAGCAGCGACAAATCCTTGCCCCTCTACGGCATTCCAGTCGCGATCAAGGACAATATCGACGTCGCCGGTCTGCCGACCACCGCGGCATGCCCCGCCTTTGCCTATTCTCCGAGCGGGGACGCGACCGCGGTCGCGCGGCTGCGCGCCGCCGGCGCGCTCATTCTCGGCAAGACCAATCTCGATCAGTTCGCGACCGGGCTGGTCGGCGTGCGCACGCCGTACGGCAGCGGCCGCAATCTGTTTGACGAGAAATTAATCCCCGGCGGATCGAGCACCGGCTCGGCGCTCGCCGTAGGCGCCGGTATCGCGCCGCTCGCGCTCGGCACCGACACGGCCGGATCGGGCCGGGTGCCGGCCGCCTACAGTAATATTGTCGGTCTCAAGCCGAGCCTCGGACTGGTCTCGACTGCGGGCGTCGTTCCGGCCTGCCGCACGCTCGATTGCGTCTCCGTCTTCGCCCTGACCGTGGACGACGCGTTGACGGCGCTTAAGGCGATCGCCGGGCCGGATGACGCCGATCCGTATTCGCGGCCGCGCCCGATAGGCGCGGTCGGGCCACTGCCAACCGGCATCAAGCTTGGCGTTCCATCGTCCGGCCAGCGCATGTTCTTCGGCGGCAAGCTTTCGGCGGCCGCTTACGACGCAGCTCTGGCCAGGCTTTCCGACCTCGGCGGCACGATTGTCGAGGTGGATATGGCGCCGTTCTATGAAGCGGCACGGCTCCTTTACGACGGTCCGTGGGTGGCCGAGCGTTACCTCGCCGCAAAAAGCTTGATCGATGCCGCGCCGGAATCGCTTCATCCGGTGACGCGG
The DNA here is from genome assembly GCA_963791925.1 of uncultured Alphaproteobacteria bacterium. Classification (GTDB taxonomy): domain Bacteria; phylum Pseudomonadota; class Alphaproteobacteria; order Rhizobiales; family Xanthobacteraceae; genus BOG-931. Next base: position 291,458 of record CAWBUA010000003.1, read on the forward strand.
CAGATCATTGCCGCCGGAGCGCACATCACGGGAGCCGATGCATTCAAGGCGTTCTATCGCCTTGAAGCGCTCCGCCGCGTGCGCGACCGCACCTTCGCCACGATCGATGCGCTGGTGGTGCCGACCGCGCCAGGAAATTACACGATCGAACAGGCGCTCGCCGAGCCAATCGAGCTCAACAGCAGGCTCGGCACCTACACGAATTTCGTCAATCTGCTCGATTTGTGCGGGCTAGCCGTGCCGGCCTCGATGCGGCGCGACGGCACGCCGTTCGGCATCACCTTGCTTGCGCCCGGCGGCGACGACGCCAAGCTGGCCTCGATCGGCCGCGAATTTCATCGGACGAGCGGCCTGCCGCTCGGCGCGCTCAAATTTCCGTAGCCGGCTTGATCTGAAGCGGCTTCACCCCTCGTCGATCGCGCTGACATGCGCGGCGACGATGCGCCAGCCTTGCGCAAAGCGCATCCAGGTCTGCATCTGGCGCCCGACTTTGCCGGGCGCGGTGGGTCGATGAAACAAGGTCGAAGCGACCGCGTAGTCGCGGCCATAGGTCGTAATCACCGTCTTTGCCAAACTTCGCGCCAAGCCGGCCGGCGAGCGGGCGGCGCGAAAGGCGCTGATCTCGGCAAAGCCATAAAGATTTTCCGCGCCGCCATAGCGGATGGTGCGGCGATCGTCATGAAACAGCGCATTGAGGGTGGCGACGTCATTCGTTACCAGCGCTTGTTCGTAGCGCTCGAAAGCGGACTTAACTTCGGCGACGACCTCCGGCAGGTCGATCTCCATGGCGGTTCCTCTACCTTGTCATCATCCGCGAAAGCGGATGATCCAGTAATCTCATCTATCGCGCCGTGGCAATCCGCATTGCGCTTACTGGATGCTGCGCCTGCGCGGAGCATGACAGCGTCACATCGGCGGCCGCATCGCCGCGACCACGCCTTTGACTTCCAGCGCATAAGCAAGCCGCAGGGCGACGTCCTCGCGCCATGGCGCGGCGATGATCTGGACCCCGATCGGCAGCGGCACCAGCGGCACCGGCACGGCGACGACCGGCAGGCCGATGAACGAAATCGGCTGGGTATAAAGGCCGAGATTGGCGCGCACCGGCAATTCACTGTCGCCGAACATGAAAGTCTGCTGCCCGATTAGCGGCGCCGTGCAGGGCGTCGCCGGCGCGATGATAGCGTCGACTTCTTCGAACAGCTTGAGGACCTGCTCGCGATACCAGCGGCGGAACTTCTGCGCCTTGATCACCAGCGACGCCGGCGTCATCGCGCCAGCGAACAGCCGGTCGCGCACGGCGGGGTCGAAATCGCGCGCTCGCGTCCGCAGGCGGTTGAGATGCAGGCTCGAGCCTTCGCTGGCGGTGATGACGAAGGCCGCGGACCGGGCGCGCTCGGCTTCGGGAATCTCGATGTCGCGGTTGGCGCCGAGTGCGGCCGATACTCGGTCGATGGCATAGCAGGTCTCGCCGCTGTTGCACTTGAAATAGCCGGCAGCGACGGCGACGCGCAGACCGTCGGCCCCTTGCTCCAAGATCGGACCGACCGGCTCGACCGGACGGTTGACACAGGCCGGGTCCGCGCCGTCAAAACCCTGCATGGCGTCATAGGCCAGCGCGAGATCGCGTGCCGTGCGCGCGAACGGCCCGAGATGATCGAGGCTCGCGACAAACGGAAACGTCCGTGCGCGCGTCAGCCGGCCGTAGGTCGGCTTGAGGCCGAATATGCCGCACAGCGAGGACGGGACGCGGATCGAGCCGTTGGTGTCGGAGCCGAGCGCGAGCGGCACGAGGCCGCCGCCGACCGCCGCGCCGGAACCGCCCGACGAACCCCCTGACATGCGCTCATGATCGTGCGGGTTGCGCGTCGCGCCGTCGTGGGTGTTCTCGCCGGTGAAATCATAGGCGTATTCGCCCATATTGAGCGCGCCGACGAGAATGGCGCCCGCCGCCTCAAGCCGCTCGATCAATGCCGCGTCGCAGGTTGCCGGCGGCAGGTCGCGGTTGATCTTCGATCCGGCAAGCGTCGGCAGGCCTGCGACGTCGAACAGATTTTTCACAGCGAAAGGTACGCCCGCGAGAGGGCCAAGCGCTTTGCCGCGTGCGCGCGTGGCGTCGACGGCCTCGGCGCGCAGCAAGGCGCGCTGCTCCGTGACGGCGGTGAAGGAGTTGAGGACCGGATCGCGTTCGCGAATGCGCGCGAGCGTCGCCTCGACCACGCTCTGCGCCGTGCTGCGGCCGGATGCGACCGCAGCGGCGATTTCGGCAGCCGTGCCGAAATCGAAATCGGTTGCAGGCAGGTCAAGCATGAAACGCGCCGCGCCCGGAGAATTCGCTAGGCATTGAAGATCTGAGCCGGTTCGGCGTCATCGGGGAGAGGAAATTCGTCCACCAGCGCCGCATGGCGGAGGATCAAATGCAGATTGAATTCAACGCCGGCCTCCCAGGATGGATCGAGCTTCAGCCCGAGCGCTTGCGCGCCGGCGGCGACCAAGGAGGCGATCGAGTCGCGCTTGCGCGCTGGCGGCGGCTTGCGAACGGATTTTGCTTTCATGATGCGATCCTTGGCTGCGGCAAAAAGCCTTCCGCGAAATGACAGGCGACACGTTGGGCGCCGAAAGCGCGCAATGCCGGCATCGTGGTTTTGCAGACATCGGTGCCGTGCGGGCAGCGGCCGTAGAAGCGGCAAACATTCGGGTCCGGATCGATCGGGCTGCGCGGCTCGCCGGTGAGCCGGAGCCGGGGGCCCGCTTCATGCAAGCGCGGTACGGCGGCAACCAGCGCCTGAGTGTAGGGATGCAGCGGATGTTCGAACACGTCCGCGGCGGGACCGGATTCGACGATCTTGCCGAGATACATCACCAGCACGCGGTCGCAAAGGAGACGCACCACGGAAAGATCGTGCGAGACGAACAGATAGCTCATGCCGAGCTCTTTTTTCAGCCGTTGCAGCAGCTGAAGAACGACGACCTGGACCGACACGTCGAGCGCCGCGGTCGGCTCGTCGAGCACCAACAGATCGGGCTCGACCGCAATGGCGCGGGCGATGCCGACACGGGCACGCTGCCCGCCGGAAAGCTGATGCGGAAAACGCGACAGCAATGGCAGCGGCAGGCCGCATTGGCTCGCCACGGTCTCGACCCGCTCTTTGAGCGCCTTGCCGCGCAATTTGCGCAGCCGCCGCAGCGGATCGGCGATCGCGGCAAAGGCGGTGAAGCGCGGATTGACGCTATCGCCGGCGTCCTGGAACACCATTTGTATGCGGGCGCGATCGCGATCGCGCGCGAACACCCGCGCCGGCTTCAACGCCAATTCCCGAGCCCCGAGCTTGACGCTGCCTTGGCTGACGTCGATCAGGCGGGTGAGCGCGCGCACCAAGGTCGACTTGCCGCAGCCGGACTCACCAACGAGGCCGACCGTCTCACCTTTGCCGATAACGAAGCTCACGTCGTCGACCGCATAGACCTTCGGTAGCGTCTCGACCCCACCCGACAGGCGGCGCTTGAGCCGCGCCCAGGCTCCGGGTCCGGCTCCGCCCGGAAACCATTTGGAGACGTCGGCGATGTCGAGTAGCGCGGTCATGCGGCGCTCACGGTTGGTGCGGCGACCGCCGGCTCGGGCAGCGGATTCCAGCAGGCGACGAAATGCGCGGCATTGGGCGCTGCGGGCGGCAACGGCTGCGCACAGGCGGCGATCTTGCGCGGACAGCGCTCGGAATAGCGGCAGGGCGGCAGATCGGCGCGGCGCAGATCGGGCAGCGCGCCCGGAATAGCGGCGAGCTCGTCAAGGCTCGCCGCCGAATCCGGCGTTGCCGCGATCAACTCCGCCGAATAGGGATGACGCGGACGAGCGAACAGTTCGGCGGTCGGTGCGTTTTCGACGACATGCCCGGCATGCATGACGATGATGCGCGCGGAGCGTTGGCCGGCGAGCGCCAAGTCATGGGTGATGAATATTGTCGCCATGCCGAGCTCCTTGGCGAGATCGTTGATCAAGTCCATGATCACGGCCTGCGTGGTGACGTCTAGTCCGGTGGTCGGCTCGTCGGCGATGAGCACGGACGGTCTCGCCGCCAGCGCGATCGCGATCATGACGCGCTGGCACATGCCGCCGGACATTTCGAACGGATAGGCTCTGGCGCGGCGCACCGGATCGGTGATGCCGACGGCGCGCAGCATTTCCACCGCCTGCGCGGGAGCCGCGCCGCGTGTCGCGCCGCCGTGACGAACAAGCACGTCGGCAATCTGACGGCCAACCTGACGGATCGGGTTGAGCGCGGTGCGCGGATTCTGAAAGATCATCGCGATCTTGCGGCCGCGTACCTGCGCGAGCTCTTTCGGCGTTGCCGCCAAAAGATCGATGTCGTCAAGCATGGCGCGCCCGGCGGTGATCCGGCCGGCCGGGTCGAGAATGCGCATGACCGCATAGGCGGTCACGGATTTGCCGGAGCCCGATTCGCCGACCAGCGCCACGGTTTCGCCTTTGGCGACGCTGAAGCTCACATTTTCCAACGCGCGCACGACGCCGGTGCGCGTGCGAAATTCGACGTTCAAGCTTTCGACGGAGAGTGCGGGCGCGGCGGTCATGTTCGCCACCTCATCTGCGTGTTCTCATGTCCGTCTCCTGGGATCGACCATATCGCGTAGCCCGTCACCGAGGAGATTGAAGCAGAACACCGCCACCATCAACGCTGCGCCGGGAAAGAATGCGTTCCACCACTCTCCCGAAACGATGAATTGCGCGCCTTCCGCCACCATGATTCCCCATTCCGGCGTCGGCGGCCGCACGCCAAGCCCGATGAACGACAGACCCGCGGCGTTGAGAATGGCGTAGCCCATGGTCAACGACATCTGCACGACCAGGATCGGGAACACGTTGGGCAGGATTTGAAAAGCCAGGATGCGCCAATCGGAATTGCCCGACAGCCGTGCCGCCTCGACGAATCCGGCCTCGCGGCGGACATTGGCCTCGGCGCGCGCGATACGGGCGTAAAGCGGGAAGTTCACGATGGCCGTGGCGATAACGACGTTCTGCACGCTGTTGCCGAGCGCGGCGACGATGCCCATGGCGAGAACGAACAGGGGGAATGCCATGATGGTGTCGGCGACGCGGCCGACGATGCGGTCGGTCCAACCGCCGAAGAACCCGGCGGCCACGCCGGCGAGGCCGCCCATCAAAAACACCAGCCCGACCGAGGCGACCGCAATGAAAAAATCGAGCCGCGTGGCGACGACGACGCGGCTGAAGACATCGCGGCCGAGCTGGTCGGTGCCGAACCAGTGTTGCAGATTCGGCGGCTTCAACGCTTCGCTGGTATCGCTGGCGAGCGGATCATAGGGCACGATGTGCGGGCCGAACATTGCGGCAAGCACGATCAGGACGAACAGCGCAAACGCGAGACCGGTAACCGGATTTTCGCCGAGCACATAACGCGAATGGCGAATGAGCGCGGTCAGGCCGCTTTCCGGCCGAGGCGCTGCGGCGATGTCGGTCATGCTTCGAGCCTCACGCGCGGATCGATCAGCCCGTAGAGGATATCGATCATCAGATTGAGCATGACATACATCACTGCCATGGTCAGGACGAAGCCTTGCACCGGAGCGAAATCGGAAGCGAGCAGTGCCTCGACGGCGTAGGAGCCGATGCCGGGCCAGGCGAACACTTTTTCCACCAGGACATTTGCGCCGAGGAGGAACGAGAACACCATGCCGAGTGTGGTGAGAACCGGCAGCATGGCGTTGCGGAAGGCATAAGTGACGATCACCGTGTAGGCGGAGAGCCCGCTCGCCCGCGCCGTGCGCACGAAATCCGAGGACAGCACCGCGAGCATCGAGGCGCGCGTCATGCGGGTGATCGGCGCCAGCGAGAATATTCCGAGCGTCAGCGCCGGCAAAATGAGCTGCTTGAGGCTCGCGATGAATGTTCCGGGATCGCCCGCGATCAGGCTGTCGATCAAATAGAAGCCGGTGACATGCGGCGGCTCGGTGTAGAACACGTCGAGGCGGCCGAGCGGCGCCGGCGCCCAGCCGAGCAGATAATAGAACACGTAAACCAGGATGAGCCCGGTGAAGAACACCGGCAGCGATACGCCGGCGGTCGAGATGATGCGGCAGGCTTGATCGATCAGCGAGTTCGGCTTGGTCGCGGCCAGAATGCCGAGCGGCACCGCGATGACGATCGAGACAATGAGCCCTAGCAGCGTCAGTTCCGCGGATGCCGGCAGCCGGTTGCGCAGCTCGGTGGCGACTGGCTGGCCGGTGGTGAGCGAAGCGCCGAGATTGCCGTGGGCGAGATCGACAACGTAGCGGCCGAATTGCTCGATCAGCGGCTTATCGAGGCCGAGATTGACCCGCACCTGTTGTATGGCCTGCGGCGTCGCAGCCGGACCGGCGAAATAGACGGCGGGATCGCCAGGGAGCGCGCGCGTCAGCAGAAAAGTGACGATCACCACGCCGATCAGGCTTGGGACTGCCAGCGCCAGGCGTTTGACAATCATCGTCAACATTTCGCGGCTTTCGCTATGGGGTCGTCATGGTGGGGTCGTCATGATGGGGTCGTCATGATGGGGCGTCATGGCCGGGTCTGCCCCGGCCATCCACGTCTTGATCGCCTCACGCTGGTCGAAGGCGTGGATGCCTGATGCCGTTGGAACGACCATGGCCGGGCATGACGGTATTGGGATCATGCTTTTGCGAAGCTGCGGTAATCGAGCCGCCGGTGGAACCAGTATTGATAGCCGCTGATGTTCTTCTGCATCGCGACGTTGACATAGGGCTGGTAGAGCGGAATGCGGGGCATGTCGGTGAAGGCGAGATCGACGAAGCCTTTCACATCCTTGTTGTAGCTGTCCCAGTCGCCGGTGGCCGCCGCGGCGCGCGCGCCGTCGATGAACGTGTCCATCTGCGGCGACTGGTAGTCCATGGTGTTGAAGATCGATTTGCCGGAGTGGTAGCACCAGTAGAAGAAGTACTCGGGATAATCGAGCCAGCCCGAGAACACATTGGTGAACAGCGGCATGGTCTTTTTGGTGAGCTCGGTGCGCCAGTTCGCGCCGGGCACCTTGTCGATGGTGGTGGTGATGCCGATCTTTAGGAGGCTCTCCTGCACCAACTCGCAGATCGGCTGATTGACGCCGGCGAAACCGAGGTCGAATGAGATCGGCACGTTGATATTGCCGACGCCGGATTCGGCGAGGAGCTTTTTTGCCTTGTCGAGGTCGGTGCTGAATTTGTGCGGCTGCGGCCAGGCGACTTCGGTCGCTGCGTCCGCCGGCGCGCCGAACATCGGCTTGCCGAGCCCGTAGAGCACCACGTCCATGATTTTCTGATAGGGCAGGGCGTAGGCGACCGCGTCGCGTACCTTGACGTCGTTGAACGGCGGATGCTGCACGTTCATGCCGATATATTGGATGCCGTTCGAGTAAGGCGTCGAAATGATCGTGAGCTTGCCGTCGTTTTTCAGCTCGTAAAAATCCTTGTTGGGAAGATCGTAGGAGACGTCGGCATCGCCGCGTTCGAGCAATGCGCGCCGGTTGCCGGCATCCGGCACGATGCGCCAGATCACGCGCTTGAGCTTCGGCAGCGGGCCGCCTTTCCATTTGTCGTTGCGCTCCAGCACCACCTGGGAGCCGGCGGTCCAGTTGGTCACCTTATAGGCGCCCGAGCCGACGGTATTGAGCTTGGTATATTCGAGGCCCCATGGATCCTGCGGCGTGGCGTGCTTCTTCACCAGCTCCGAATTGATGACGCAGGGCACGATGACCGCAAGGTCGGGGATGGTCAGCCGGTCCTTCTTGTTGAAATCGACGCGAAACGTGTGATCGTCGACGACGACGAACTGCTCCGGCTTGGTCAGCGAACCGGCGGCCATCTGGAACGTCGGGAAGCCGCCGACCGTCACCGCGCGGTCGAATGACCACTTGACGTCCTTGGCGGTGACCGGCGTGCCGTCCTGGAAATCCGCGTCTTTACGGAGCTTGAAGGTCGCCGACATGTCGCCGACGTTCATGTCTTCGGCAAGCTCGGGCTTGAACTTGGTCTTGTCGTAATACGGCGTGCCGTTCGGCAGCGTCTTCATTTCGTGGGTGATCAGGCGATCGTAGCAATTCCATGACACCTCGTAGCCGGGGACATTGGTGCCGACGCCGTGGATGTCGAGATTGTTCGGACCGCTTTCGGAGACGATGAGCAGCGTCTCCTGACGCGACTGCGCCTTGGCGGGAGACCAGACCGCCGGGGCGGGAACGGCTGCGGCCGCGGTCAAGGCGGTCATGGATTTGAGAAAATCGCGGCGCTTCATCAAGGCCTCCCAGAGCTGGCGCGTCGTTAGATCGCCGAGTCTCCGCAAGCGGCGTGCCAAGCGCCGCGCAGCACTTTGCACTGAAACAAAACGCGCATTTTAAAGGTCTTGACCGCGTCGTGTCGGCTCGGCAGCAACGCGGCTAGGCGACTTAAGCATTTGCCGCACATTTATTGTGCAGCTATCGCGACGCCGCATGTCGACGCCCTGGCCCTGATTTTGCACACTTATTGGCAGGCGAGGCAGGAGATCTGGGTGCTACGCGTACGGGTTGACGCCGAACCAGCTGCGGTAGTGGTCGAGCTCGCGGCCGCAGTACTGCTCATTATCGATATGCAGCGCGACTTTCTGGAGCCGGGCGGGTTCGGCGAAGCGCTCGGCAATGACGTTTCGCTTCTGCGCGCGGCCGTCGCGCCTTGCGCCGCGGTGCTTGCCGCGGCACGGCGCCTGAACCTGTTCGTCATTCACACCCGCGAAGGTCACCGGCCGGATCTGTCAGACGCCCCGCACCACAAGGTCGAGCGCGGCGATCCGTCGACACGCATCGGCGCCCGCGGTCCCATGGGCCGCATTCTCATTCGCGGCGAGCCCGGTCACGACATCATCCCGGAGCTTTATCCGCTCGAAAGCGAGCCCGTGATCGACAAGCCGGGAAAGGGGGCGTTCTACCAGACCGACCTTGAGCTGATGTTGCGCAATCGCGGCATCGATACGCTGTTCGTCGCCGGCGTCACGACGGAGGTCTGCGTCAATACGACGGTGCGCGAGGCCAACGATCGCGGGTTTCGCTGCGTCGTGCTCAGCGACTGCTGCGCCTCCTATTTCCCGGAATTCCACGATGCCGGGCTTGCCATGATCAAGGCTCAGGGCGGCATCTTCGGCTCGGTGACTGCATCGCCGCATCTGCTGCAGTCGCTGGCGGCCCTCGGCGGCCAGAAGATCGCCTAATTCGAACGAGATTTCCATGACTAGGCTGGGCGCGAGATGACGGCCGCGCCAGGGTGGCTATGCCGGCAGAATAAGCTCCCGGCGACCTCGGCATTTGCTGTCTGCCCATAAAGCAGGCGGCAACGTGCTGAAAAAAGCGGCCGACATCGGTGTCCGCTCTAGAACATGTCCCGATTTAATGGAATCGGGATACGCCCCAGCTGTTTGTTTTAGCATGTCCTTTTCGCAAAACCGGTCTCCACTTTTGCGGGACATGCTCTCATTGACCAAAGAGATCAGCGCTCTAACGCCGCAGAAAACTGGCACATGCTTTGCGATGGAGCCGGAGAGGGCGCCGTCCGTGCGCTCGCCCAAGCACAGCGAGGCTCATCCATGTCCAGCAATTCGATCAAAACCTATACGCTTACGCGCCGCGGCTGGCTCGTCGGAGCCGGCGGAGTCACGCTTGGGTTATTGGGGGCGCTGCCGGCACTAGCCGAAGAAACCATCAAAGTCGGCATTCTCCATTCGCTCTCCGGCACCATGGCGATCAGCGAAACGACGCTGAAAGACGTCATGCTGATGCTGATTGCCGAGCAGAACAAGAAGGGCGGCGTATTGGGCAAGAAGCTCGAAGCGGTCGTCGTCGATCCTGCGTCGAACTGGCCCTTGTTCGCCGAAAAAGCGCGCGAACTGATCAGCCAGGACAAAGTCGCCGCCGTGTTCGGCTGCTGGACTTCGGTGTCGCGCAAATCGGTGCTGCCGGTGTTCAAGGAGCTCGACAATATCCTGTTCTATCCCGTTCAATTCGAAGGCGAAGAAGGCGAGCGCAACGTGTTCTATACCGGCGCGGCGCCGAACCAGCAGGCGATCCCGGCGGTCGATTATCTCATGAGCGCGGATGGCGGCTCGGTGAAGCGCTGGGTGCTGGAAGGCACCGACTACGTCTATCCGCGCACCACCAACAAAATCCTCGAAGCCTATCTCAAGCAAAAAGGGGTAGCCGACGAGGACATCATGATCAACTACACGCCGTTCGGTTTCTCCGATTGGCAGACCGAGGTGTCCAAGATCAAGGCATTCGGCTCGGCCGGCAAGAAGACGGCGGTGGTGTCCACCATCAATGGCGACGCCAACGTGCCGTTCTACAAAGAGCTTGGCAATCAGGGCATCAAGGCGACCGATATTCCGGTCATGGCGTTCTCGGTCGGCGAAGAGGAACTCGCCGGTCTCGACACCAAGCCACTGGTCGGACATCTCGCCGCCTGGAACTACTTCGAATCGATCAAGACGCCGGCGAATGCCGCCTTCATCAAGGAGTGGCACGCCTTCACCGGCAATCCGAAGCGCACAACAAACGACCCGATGGAGGCGCATTACATCGGCTTCAATATGTGGGTTAAGGCTGTGGAGAAGGCGAAGACCACCAATGCCGACAAGGTGATCGCCGCGCTGCCGGGCATCAAGCAACCGAATCTGACCGGCGGCGTCTCCGAAATGCTGCCCAACCACTACATCACCAAGCCGGTGTTCATCGGCGAAATCCGCGCCGATGGGCAATTCGACGTGGTGTGGAAGACCAAATCCCTGGTGCCAGGGCAGGCGTGGTCGCCTTATCTGCCCGGCTCGAAAGACCTGGTCGCCGACTGGGTAAAGCTCAACTGCGGCAACTACAACACCGTCACCAAGACCTGCGGCGGCTCTTAGCCGCGGCGCTGGTGCTTGGACGCTGATTTGCGGGAAGGCGGCGGTCGCCTTCCCGGCGCAACGCCGGGGAACATTGCGATGGGTTTTGGCCGAGCTTGCCTCGTCGCGCTGGCTTTAGTCGTCGGCTTCGCCCTTACTGGCGCCTTCGGCGTAACCAAGGCGCATGCCGCAAGCCTTGACGAGGCAATCGCTCATTTCACGGCCGGCGATTTCGACGAAACGCTGGCCGGCGTCAAGGAATTGATCGCGATCGGCAGTCCACGCGCCAAGCCCATCATCGATGCGCTGCAGAACGGCTCGCTGATGTTCAGCGCCGAGAAGAAGACGGTCTACGTCCAGGATGACGCGGGTCATCTTTTCGATGCCGCCACCGGGGCCGCGGTGCCCGGGCCTGCTCCGGACGATCTCGACAACGTCAATATCAACAATCGATTGCGCGGCGCCATCAACGCGGCGCTCGGCCAGCTCAATCTTCTTTCACCCGATCCGCAGAAGCGCTTTGCCGCGGCACAGGCGGTGTTCAAATCGCGCGATCTGGGCGCACTGCCGACGCTCGAAACCGCCATCGCCAAGGAGACCGACAGCCGCGCCAAACTGGCGCTGGAACAGGCGCGCGCCGCGCTGCTGTTGAACATTCCGACCACGTCCGATGCGGACAAGCTGAGCTCGATCGAGATCCTGCGCGCCCGCGGCGATCAGGATTCGCTGGCGCTTCTCACCGACATTCCCGCGCACGAAAAGCCCGCCATCGCCCAGGCCGCGAGGGCGGCGATCAGCTCCGTTCAGACCCGGCTCGCCGAATGGGATGCGGTGCAAAACGCCTGGTACGGCATCTCGCTCGGTTCGGTGCTGCTGCTCGCCGCAATCGGCCTCGCCATCACCTTCGGCGTGATGGGCGTCATCAACATGGCGCATGGCGAGATGGTCATGCTCGGCGCCTATGTCACCTTTGTCGTACAGCAGGCGTTCCGCCAATATGATCCCGGTCTGTTCGACTACTCGCTGGCGATCGCAGTACCGCTGGCGTTCGTGTTCTCCGGCGGCGTCGGTATTCTCATCGAGCGTACCATCATCCGCTTCCTCTATGGCCGCCCGCTGGAGACGCTGCTGGCCACCTGGGGTCTGTCGCTCGTCCTGCAGCAGGCCGTGCGCACGGCGTTCGGCCCGACCAACAAGGAAGTCGACAACCCGTCGTTCATGAGCGGCGCCTTCGATCTCGGCGGCATTACCGTCACCTATAACCGGCTCTGGATCGTGTGCTTCGCGCTCGCCGTCTTTGTCGCGTTGATCGCGCTGTTGCGCTACACACGCCTTGGGCTCGAAATGCGCGCGGTCACGCAAAATCGCCCGATGGCGGCATCGATGGGCATTCGCACCAGCCGCATCGACGCGCTCACTTTCGGCCTTGGCTCCGGCATTGCGGGCATGGCGGGGGTAGCGTTGTCGCAGATCGACAATGTCAGCCCCAATCTCGGCCAGAGCTATATCATCGACAGCTTCATGGTCGTGGTGTTCGGCGGCGTCGGCAATCTTTGGGGCACTTTCGTCGGGTCCTTCGTGCTCGGTATCGCCAATAAATTTCTCGAGCCCTATGCCGGCGCCGTGCTTGGCAAGATCGCCATCCTCGTTCTGATCATCCTGTTCATCCAGAAGCGGCCGCGCGGGCTGTTCGCGCTGCGCGGCCGGGCGGTCGAAGCGTGATGAACGCGAGCTCGCATATTCTTATCCGCTCGCTTGATCGTTGGGCCGTGATTTTCCTCGTTGTCGTTGCGGTGATCGCGGTCGGCGTCCCGATCCTCAATCTCTACGTGCCGCAGTCCTCGCCGTTTCATGTCTCGACCTATCTCGTCGCGTTGTTCGGCAAATACGCCTGTTACGCCATATTGGCGCTGTCGATCGATCTGATCTGGGGTTACTGCGGCATACTTTCGCTCGGTCACGGCGCGTTCTTCGCGCTCGGCGGCTACGCCATGGGCATGTATCTGATGCGCCAGATCGGCACCCGCGGCGTTTATGCCAATCCGATCCTGCCGGATTTCATGGTGTTCCTGAACTGGAAGGAACTGCCTTACTCCTGGTACGGCTTCCAGCATTTCCCCTATGCCGCGCTGATGATCGTGCTGGTGCCGGGCGCGCTCGCTTTCGTGTTCGGCTGGTTCGCCTTTCGCAGCCGCGTTTCCGGCGTTTATCTGTCGATCATCACGCAAGCGCTGACTTATGCGCTGATGCTTGGCTTCTTCCGCAACAATTTCGGCTTCGGCGGCAACAATGGCTTGACCGATTTCAAGGATATTCTCGGCTTCGACGTGCGGGCGGAGACGACCCGCTCGGCATTGTTCTCGATCTCCTGCCTGACGCTGATGATCGGCTTTCTGGTCTGCCGCGCCATTGTGACGTCGAAATTCGGCAAGGTGCTGATCGCGATTCGCGACGCCGAGGCGCGCGCCCGGTTTCTCGGCTATCGGGTCGAGTCCTACAAGCTCTTTGTGTTTACGCTGTCGGCCTGTATGGCCGGCATTGCCGGCGCGCTCTATGTGCCGCAGGTCGGCATCATCAATCCCAGCGAATTCGCGCCCGGCAACTCGATCGAAGCGGTGATCTGGGTCGCGGTCGGCGGCCGCGGCACGCTTGCCGGCGCGGCACTCGGCGCCGTGCTGGTGAACTATGCCAAGACCTTTCTTCACCTCCGGCATGCTCGCGCCCTATTGGCTGTTCATGCTCGGCGGACTTTTCATCGGCGTTACCCTGCTGTTGCCGCGCGGCATAGTCGGCAGCTTGCACCATTGGAACGCGCTGCGCCGCGACCTCGCCTCGGCCGCGGTCGAGGACGGCGTCGCCGCGCCGCCTCCCGAGCCGATGCCGGCGGAATGAGGATCGGCTGATGGCGAAGATTCAAGACCGGTTGCGGGCGGCCGAAGAGAAGGCGATGGAAACCTTCGAGCGCACGCTGCTTTTCATCGAAGGCGTGACGGTGTCGTTCGACGGTTTCCGGGCGCTGAACAATCTGTCGCTTGCGATCGAGCCTGGTGAAATGCGCGCCATCATCGGTCCCAACGGTGCCGGCAAGACCACCATGATGGACGTGGTCACCGGCAAGACGCGCCCCGACACCGGCGCGGTGATCTTCGACAAGTTTCACGACCTCGCACGGCTCGACGAGACCGAGATTGCCGAACTTGGCATCGGCCGCAAATTCCAGAAGCCGACGGTGTTCGATAGCCACACCGTTTACGACAATCTGGAATTGGCGCTGAAAGCGGATCGCCGCGCCCGCGCGACACTGTGGTCGCGGGAAACCGCCGACGAGCGGCGCCGCATCGAAGAAATCCTGCACATCATTCGTCTGACGGCGGTACAGAACCGGCTCGCCGGCCGCCTGTCGCACGGTCAGAAGCAGTGGCTCGAGATCGGCATGCTGCTGGCGCAGGATCCGAAACTGCTGCTGGTCGACGAACCGGTCGCCGGCATGACCGACGTCGAGACCCAGCAGACCGCGGAATTGCTCAAACAGATCAATCGCGAGCATACCGTGGTCGTGGTCGAACACGACATGACTTTCGTGCGCGAGCTCGGCGTCAAGGTCACCTGTCTGCACGAGGGCTCGGTATTGGCCGAAGGCACGATCGACGAGGTCTCGGCGAACGAGCGCGTCGTCGAAGTCTATCTGGGACGCTGATGCATGATCGCGGGGTAAGCTGATGCTCGAAGCACAAGCCATCGATCTGCACTACGGCGCCGCTCAGGCGCTTCGCGCGGTGTCGCTCAAGGCGGAGCCCGGCAAAGTCACCTGCGTGCTCGGTCGCAACGGCGTCGGCAAAACAAGCCTTCTGGACGCGCTTGCCGGTCATATCCCGGTAAGCAACGGCAAAATCACGTGGGAGGGCAGCGACATCACCGCCCTGCGGCCGCCCGAGCGCGCCCGGCGCGGTATCGCTTACGTGCCCCAGGGGCGCGAAATCTTCCCGCTGCTCACGGTCGAGGAGAATCTGAAAACCGGATTTGCGCCCTTGCCGCGCGGCGAGCGCAACCTGCCTGAGGACGTGTTCTCGCTGTTCCCCGTGCTTAAGGGCATGCTGCGTCGACGCGGCGGCGACCTTTCCGGCGGCCAGCAGCAGCAGCTCGCGATCGGCCGCGCGCTGGTGATGCGGCCGCGGCTGCTTTTGCTCGACGAGCCGACCGAGGGCATCCAACCCTCGATCATCAAGGATATCGGGCGCGCCATCGATTACCTGCGATCGCTCGGCAAGATCGCCATCGTGCTGGTCGAGCAATATCTCGACTTCGCCCGGGAACTGGGCGACTATTTCGCGGTAATGGACCGGGGAGCCGTGGTCTATTCGTGCGACCGCGACACGATCGATGAAGCGGCGCTGAAGCGGGCCATGGCCATTTGAACCCAATTGGCCGCGCCGACGTGACGTTTGATCGATGAACCTCGATGATGTGGCGATGCCAACCGTGCAGCCAAGCAATGAAGTTTTTGCCGGCAATCGCGCGACCGGCCGGATCGCGCTGAGCATTGCGGCGATGTCTGGTGACAGCCGGCCGGCCCATGTCCATGAATCCGGATCGCTCCGGGTCCGCTTCCCGCATCGCGAGGGCGAGGTTCTCGACGCGGTCATTGTCAACACCGGCGGCGGCATGACCGGCGGCGATCGGTTCAGCCTTGATATCGATGTTGCCGCCGGCGCGCAGGCGAGGTTGACTACCGCTGCCGCGGAAAAAATCTATCGCTCGTTGGGTCCTGATGCCGTGCTGGACGTCAAACTCACTGTCGGCTCCGGTGGAATGCTGGCGTGGCTGCCCCAGGAGACCATACTGTTCGATCGATCGCGGCTGCGGCGCACGATCGACGCCGATGTTGCGGCCGGCGCCGGTCTGCTTGTCGCGGAAGGCGCTATCTTCGGTCGCTCCGCCATGGGCGAGAGCGTCAAGTCAGGAAGCTTTTTCGACCGCTGGCGCATACGGGTCGGCGGCACTCTTGTTTTCGCCGATGCTATCCGTCTCGATGGCGGCATAGCGCAGGCTTTGGCCGAACGTCCCGTCGCCGCCGCCGGCGTCGCGATTGCAAGCGTGGTCAAGGTTCCCGGCAATGAGGAAAACGTAGCAGCGGTGCGGGCGCATCAGCAAGATTTTGCCGGTGAGGTCGGAGTATCTTCCTGGAATGGGCTTGCGATGGTGCGTTGTGTCGCTGCCGGCAGCGCGGTGCTGCGGCACGATTTAATGCAAGTGCTGACGGCGCTCGGTGCCGCGCCTTTGCCGCGGCTGTGGGTAAACTAGCCATGCAGCTTACGCCGCGCGAAAAGGACAAACTTCTGATCTCTATGGCGGCAATCGTGGCGCGGCGTCGCCTGACACGCGGCGTCAAGCTCAATCACCCCGAAGCCATCGCGTTGATCTCGGACTTCATCCTGGAAGGCGCGCGCGACGGGCGCAGCGTCGCCGAACTGATGGAGCAGGGCGCCCACGTGCTCACCCGTGCGCAGGTGATGGACGGCATTGCCGAGATGATCCCCGAGATCCAGGTCGAGGCGACATTTCCGGATGGGACCAAGCTTGTGACCGTGCACCAGCCGATACGGTGAGGTATGTTTTGAGTTCTGACACTGCGATTTGAAGAGCGATCGACCGAATGCCGTACGAGTTCGATCCAATAGCGCAGAAGCTAAACGAGCTCGTAGGGGGTCAAGAGCTTTACTTTGGTTTACTTTGCTTCGATGGATTAAGCCTTGCGGAGAAAGTGCTAATTGGAACTTGGGAGTTGGTCAACGAACTTTATAACGGCGGGTTTCCGCAATATTTTTGTAATTCGAGCCGTGATCGGGCCGAGCCCATGATCCAGTTGCTGCACACCGTCGATGCCCATCGTGCCGGCGCCATGCTTGAAGAGGTGACTGCATTGATCGGCCCGGGGAGCCGCTTTGGTAGTGAGCGCAGCAGTGCGGCAGTCCGTAATTCGATGCCGGAGGAGATGCGGCAAAGAGTGAGAAGCCTTGAGCGCGCGTTCTACGATGATCTAGATAATCTGCACCTTCTGGTCTTCAAATACCTGTCGAAGCATCGCGGTGAGATCGATGTGCCTTCCGATTTTTGGACGGAGCCATTAGACAAATGATCCCTGGCGAATTCCTCATCAAGGACGGTATAATCGAATTCAACAAGGGCCGCCGCACCGTCACGTTGACCGTGGCCAATGCCGGCGATCGGCCGATCCAGGTCGGCTCGCACTACCATTTCTTCGAAACCAACCCGGCGCTGCAGTTCGACCGCAAGAAAGCGCGCGGCATGCGGCTTGATATCGCGGCTGGCACCGCCGTGCGCTTCGAACCGGGACAGACGCGCGAGGTTACGTTGGTGGCGCTGGCCGGCAAGCGCGCAGTATACGGCTTCCGGCAGGAGATTATGGGCAAGCTTTAGCGCGCGATCCGGAATGCGACCCGGAAGATGGCTGCCGACTTTTCGGAAATGTCATAGACGAGGAGCGGTGCAATGACCTCGGCAATGGAAATCGGTCTGATTTTGCAAGGCGGCGGCGCGCTTGGCGCCTACGAGTGGGGCGGCATTCTGGCGCTGTTCGATCTGATGGATGAGGCGGCCAGAGCCGGACGGAAGGTTACGCTGCGCGTCGTCACCGGGGTTTCGATCGGCGCGATCAACGCAGCGTGCGTGGTCGGCGCCGGCGATCGCAGCGACGCGCGGCGGCGCCTCGGCGCATTATGGAACGACTTTATGATCAAGGCGCCGGCTTTCGTGCCTGCGGCGGTGACCTCCAATGTCGCACTGTTCGAGGTTCCGCATTTCTACCGGTACTCGCCAAGCTGGAACTTTACTTACCTGTATCAAACAAGAGCGCTCCTGAAGACGCTCTCGGAACACGTGGATTTTGCGGCGCTCAACGCAAACAAGACGGCGTTCGTCGTCACCTCCGTCGACGTAAAAAGCGGACAGCTCGCCTGTTTTGCGAACCAAAGCGTCGGCGAAATCGCGCCCAGGAGGATCGAGCCGAGGCACGTCCTTGCCAGCGGCAGCCTGGCGCCGCAATTTCCCTGGACGCAAATCGGCGAGGGCCAAGAGGCGCATTATTACTGGGACGGCGGTCTTGTCGACAACACGCCGCTTGGCGCCGCGATCGATGCTTTTCATGCGGACCCGAATGTCGGCAAGCTCCTGGTGGTGATGAATCTGTTTCCCCTGCAATCGAATTTGCCGAGCAGCTATACTGAAGTCAGCCAACGCGTCGATCAGCTCCGCTTCGGCAACCGCCTGCGTCAGGACACCAGCACCGCCAAGCAGTTCAACAAACTGATATCGGTTATCGAGCGCCTTGCCGCGCTCGTTCCGCAATTGCCGGCCGAGCTGCGCGATCTCCTGGCCACCTACAAGATCGTCGAGCCGATCGAAATCTCGCTTGGTCCGGCAGATTCCTTGACCGATCCATACGGCTTCCACGACTTCTCGCAGCGAGGCATTGAAGCGCGGCGTGACCGCGGCAAGGCCATCACCGAAGCCACGCTGAGACCGTTCTTCGCCGACAAGATTGCCGCCTGAGGAGCCGCCGGTGCCGTCCAAAATTTCGCGTTCCGTCTACGCCGATATGTTCGGCCCGACGACCGGGGATCGCGTCCGGCTCGCCGATACCGATCTGGTCATCGAGGTCGAGAAGGATTTCACCGTTTACGGCGAGGAGGTGAAATTCGGCGGCGGCAAGGTGATCCGCGACGGCATGGGGCAATCGCAGATCAGCAACCGCGCCGGCGCCGTCGACACTGTGATCACCAATGCGCTGATCGTCGACCATTGGGGCGTCGTCAAAGCCGACGTCGGCATCAAGGACGGCAATGTTTTCGCAATCGGCAAAGCCGGCAATCCCGACATTCAACCCAACGTCACCATCGTCATCGGTCCCGGAACCGAAGTCATCGCCGGCGAGGGAAAGATTCTCACCGCGGGCGGCTTCGATACTCACATTCATTTCATCTGTCCGCAGCAGGTCGACGAAGCCCTGATGTCGGGCGTGACCTCGATGCTCGGCGGCGGCACCGGGCCGGCGCACGGCACGTTCGCGACGACTTGCACGCCCGGGCCGTTCCATCTCGGACGCATGATTCAGGCGGCCGACGACTTTCCCGTCAATCTCGGCTTTGCCGGCAAAGGCAATGCGTCGCGTCCGGCCGCGCTTGAGGAAATGATCAAGGCCGGCGCTTGTGCGCTGAAGCTCCACGAGGACTGGGGCACTACGCCAGCCGCGATCGACTGCTGCCTCTCGGTCGCCGACGACTACGACGTCCAGGTGATGATCCACACCGACACGCTCAACGAATCCGGCTTCGTCGAGGACACCATCAAGGCCTTCGAGGGCCGCACCATTCACGCCTTCCACACCGAAGGCGCCGGCGGCGGGCACGCGCCCGACATCATCAAGGTGGCGGGATTGAAGAACGTCTTGCCGTCCTCGACCAATCCGACCCGGCCTTACACCAAGAACACCATCGACGAACATCTCGACATGCTGATGGTGTGCCATCACCTGGATCCGTCGATTGCGGAAGATCTGGCCTTCGCCGAAAGCCGTATCCGCAAGGAGACCATCGCGGCCGAGGATATCCTTCACGATATTGGCGCGCTCTCGATGATGTCGTCGGATTCGCAAGCCATGGGCCGTGTCGGCGAGGTCATCATCCGCACCTGGCAGACCGCGGACAAGATGAAGAAGCAGCGCGGTCCCCTGCCGCAGGAAAAGGGCGACAACGACAATGTGCGGGTCAAGCGCTACATCGCCAAATATACCATCAACCCGGCAATCGCGCACGGGGTATCGAAACTCATCGGCTCGGTGGAGAAAGGCAAGCTCGCC
Organism: uncultured Alphaproteobacteria bacterium; assembly: GCA_963791925.1. Classification (GTDB taxonomy): domain Bacteria; phylum Pseudomonadota; class Alphaproteobacteria; order Rhizobiales; family Xanthobacteraceae; genus BOG-931. The sequence continues at coordinate 311,245 of CAWBUA010000003.1, forward strand.
GACCTGGTGCTGTGGTCGCCGGCCTTCTTCGGCGTCAAGCCCGATTGCGTCATCAAGGGCGGCTCGATCGTCGCCGCGCCGATGGGCGATCCCAACGCGTCGATCCCGACGCCGCAGCCGGTGCATTATCGGCCGATGTTCGGCGCGTACGGGCGGGCGCGCACCGCGTCGTCCTATGTGTTCGCATCCAAAGCCGCGGTGAAGGCGGGTCTTGGCCGCAAGCTCGGCATCCAGAAAAGACTCGTCGCCGTGGAAAATACGCGCGGCAAGATTTCCAAGAAGAGCATGATCCACAACGATGCTACGCCTGCGATCGAGGTCGATCCGGAGACCTATGAAGTGCGTGCCGACGGCGAGTTGCTCACCTGCGCGCCGGCTGACGTGCTGCCGATGGCGCAGCGCTATTTTCTGTTTTGAAATTGAGGATTGCCCGCGATGCGCGCCATTGCGATCAAACCGGCGGATAGCTGGTCGGGCGAGGCCACCGATCGCGTCGTGCTCGACTACGACGATCGCCATCGCCGGCGTATCGCCATGACCGGCAGCAAAGGCACCGCCTTTTTGCTCGACCTGCCGTCGTCGGCGGAACTGCGCGGCGGCGATGCGCTCTTGCTGGAGGACGGACGCCTGATCGAAATCGTCGCCGCGCCGGAAGCGCTGCTGGAAATTCGCTGCGCTGATGCAAGGCATCTCGCGCGAGTCGCTTGGCACATCGGCAATCGCCACGTCCCGGCGCAGATGTTGAGCCATGCGCTGCGCATCCGCCGCGATCACGTTCTTGCCGATCTGGCGCGGCAGCTCGGCGCCGAAGTCGCGGAGATCGAGGCGCCATTCACGCCGGAAGGCGGCGCCTACCGAAGCGCGGCCACGCATGTTCATGAGCATGTCTAAGACGCGGCCATTCGTTCGCGCGTCCGCACGAAAGCGGGGCCCGCGCCTGGGGTCCGGCTTGTGCGGCGAGGCGCGGTCGGGGCCTGATCGTCTCGAAGCCGCAGCGCTCTATCGGCTGATGGCATGGCTGTCGCCGGCCTATCCGGTCGGCGCATTTTCCTATTCGAGCGGCATCGAATGGGCGGTCGAAGCCGGCGACATTGGCGATGCTCATACGCTGCGCCGCTGGATCGAAGTCATGCTCACGGCCGGCGCCGGCATGAGCGACGGTGTTTTCTTCAGCCATGCCCACCGGGCGGTGGCTTGCGGCGACGATGCGGCGCTTGTCGTGGTCGCCGAGCTTGCGGCGGCCTTCGTCCCGACCCGCGAACGCTTTCACGAAACCACGGCCATGGGGCGCGCCTTTCTCGACGTCACGCGAGCGGCCTGGCCATGTGCAGCACTCGACGGCCTGCTCGCGTTGTGGTCCGGCCCGCTTGCTTATCCGATTGCGGTTGGCACGGCCTGTGCCGGCCATGGCATCGCGCTTGACCTGGCGCTGCATGCATTTTTGACCGCGGTTTCGTCGAACTGGATTTCCGCGGGCATCCGGCTTGTTCCACTCGGGCATACGGATGGACAGCGCATCGCGAAAGCGCTCGAGCCCACAGTCACCGCAACGGCGCAACGTGCCTTGGCGGCAACGCTCGACGAACTCGGCAGCGCGGTGTTCCGTGCCGACGTCGCCAGCGCCAGGCACGAAGCCCAATACACCCGTCTGTTTCGCAGCTAAAGGAAGCGCAAGTGCCAAGCTCGAACGGTCCGCTTCGCGTCGGCATCGGAGGTCCTGTCGGCTCCGGCAAGACCGCCTTGATGGATGCGCTGTGCAAAGCCATGCGCGAGACCTACGACATCGCCGCCATCACCAATGACATTTATACCAAGTGGGATGCCGAGTTTCTGGTCCGCTCCGGTTCGCTCGCCGCCGACCGCATCGCCGGCGTCGAAACCGGCGGCTGCCCGCATACCGCGATCCGCGAAGATGCCTCGATGAATCTGGCTGCGGTTGCCGACATGCGGGCGAAATTCCCGGAGCTCGATCTGGTGCTGATCGAATCCGGCGGCGACAATCTTGCCGCGACCTTCTCGCCGGAACTCGCTGACCTGACCATTTACGTCATCGACGTCGCCGGGGGCGATAAGATTCCCTCGAAGGGCGGCCCCGGCATCACGCGGTCGGATCTTCTCGTCATCAACAAGGTCGATCTCGCGCCTCATGTCGGTGCGTCGCTCGAAAAAATGCAAGCCGACGCCAAACGCATGCGCGGCGCGCGCCCATTCGTAATGACCAATCTTCGCGCCGGCGACGGCGTGCCGGCGATCGTGAGCTTCATTGAAACGAAGGGCGGCTTGGCGGGGCGCTAGAGGGCCGGAGCAGCGGTCCCGATGACAGCCGATCAATCGCGCGACGCTGCACGGCGTGTTTCTTCTGGATAGCTCGGCGGCGGCAGCACGGTGAGATCAAGCGCGCTTCGCGTCGGGTGAGGGTTGGTTTTGAGTCCGACGGTGGTCGTGCCCCAATCGCCGCAGTCGAGCGTCGTATACTTGATCCACTGGCGCAGTAAACGATTGTGCCGAAGCTCGCGGCGGATACGCAGCCCGAAATAGCCGGTGTGGGTGTTGTAAAATCCAGGCGACTTGCCGCGCGCGCGGCCATGCCCGTGAACGAAGCGCAGCCGTGCCGCGCCCATCTCCCAGGCTTGCTGGACGATGGTTGCCATCGGCAGCCCGATGAAGTCGGCCGGTCGGTAGCCGTGCAGGTCGATCTTTGCAAGCAGCGCGTTGGGAGCTTCTGCCGACATCGCCAACCTTTACAGGGATGATGCCGCTGTCGCGCAGCACCGGAATAGCTGGCTGGGGAACTAGGATTCGAACCTAGATTAACGGAGTCAGAGTCCGCAGTTCTACCGTTGAACTATTCCCCAAAACCTTTGCGGAACAAGCGCTTGTCATTCCGCTGCAACTTCCTAGCCTCGCTATAGCCTCGGGTGAAAACATTCCGGGCGGTGGCCCGGGCAGGGTGTAGTCCACCACCCGAAATTGGGCAAGCGCCTGCGCTATTGCGGCTCATGCTCACGTATGACCGCCGCCGCCCTTGCGGAGTGTCAAGCGCCGGGTTGGAATTCGCGCATGTCACTGGGCTTGTGTTGTCGTCACCATCGAGCCCATAGCCGTTTGGCCAATTGGTGCTCCTCCCGGCCGCTCACGTCGCCATAAATTGCGGTCGTGCGAAGCGACGCGTGGCCGAGCCATCGCTGGACCATGTGCGGCGGAACAGCTTGGAACGCGACCACTCCGAACGCGTGGCGCAAGCCCTTTGGCATGGCGGCGCTGCCGGAAATGCCCGCGTGCCTCATGACGTTCTTCACGTGGCGCCATCCGGTGCTGCAACTCCACTGCCACAGACGCCTGCCGGCGAGACCGACATCTTGCTCACGCTTCGGCAAATCAAAGACCGCGGCCAGCTCGTCGATCACTCGCGACGGCAGCGGCACTTGGCGTATGACGTGAGACCGGCGGCGTTTCAACGTCTCTATGGCGACGATCCCGGCGTCGCGATCGATGGCGAGCGGGGTGATTGCCAATGCTTCGGAAACGCGGCAGCCGCTCCACATGAGTACCAGGCAAAACACGCGAACCTGCGGAGGCATCGTCTCGGCCGCGGCGGCGAACCGCTGACGCTCCGTGGCATTGAGATATTTTCGCCCGCCGAAGTTCGTATGGAGGCTCATACTGTCGCGGGAGCGGCGAGCCACACTTGGGGATGAGACCGTTTGCTGCGCTCGATCGTGCAACACTATGGCCAATAGTGTTGCAATCGGATTCGCCAGCGTTTTGCGCGCGGTTGAGCGGAGGTGAAAAGCCTTTGTGAATCTCTTGGACATATTATTGGAGAATTATCTTGATAAATCAAAGCACTGAAACACTATTGGCCATAGTGTACCAACTTTACCGGGGTGTGCATCTGCCTTCAGAAATTTCCACGCATTGGTGCCACGGGGGACGGCCATGCGGAAAGTGCTTGTTGTTTGTATTGCGCTGTCCACCGCGCAGTGCGCTTCGACGCCGACCGTCGAGCAAGTCAATGCACAGCGCGCAAAATGGGAAGCTGACTGCAAACAAAAGGGATATGCGCCTGACACGCAGGATTTTCAAACCTGCATTAGCCTCGCTCAGAGCCACGACCTGTCACAGCCGCTTTATAGCGGGGTGGCGGTCGGAGGTGCGATGGGCGCGGCAGGTCTTGGCGCCATGCTTCTTGGGGCGTTTTCTGACATCCGCCTGAAGCGTGACATCGTCCGCGTGGGGCAACTTCCTAATGAAATTTCCCTGTATCGCTTCCGCTACAATTGGAGCGATGAGGAGTTTGTGGGCGTCATGGCGCAAGAGGTCCGACACATCATGCCCAAGGCGGTCATCGAAGGACCCGACGGATATCTTCGCGTCAACTACGGACTGCTCGGGTTGACGTTTATGACCTACGAACAATGGGCCGCCCAATGACGCCCTTCGGCTTGTGCTGCACGGCGGTCGGAGGCTGAACGGTTGAGGACCGGTTGAACTCGGAACCGGTGATTGCCAAGTATGCCCTGGGGGTTTGCGGGGGACTTGTGGGCATGGTTGCCGGCTTGTGCCGCGTTTTAGCGGCGCTGGCGATGTTGGCGGTTCCAGTCGTCGCCGTTGCGCAAGTCATTCCGCCGAGTGAGCAGCCCGGACGGGAGCGGCAGCAATTCATTCAGCCGCCCGCGCCGCTTGCACAGCCCGCCGCGCCAACGGTAACTTTGCCGAGCACGGTCGCGCCCAAAGGCGCCGAGAAGGTGTTTCTCCATGTGCGCGGGGTTCGCATCGCCGGCTCGACGGTGTTCACCGCCGAGCAACTCGCGCCGCTGTATGCCGGTCTCATCGGCAAGCGTGTGTCGCTTGCGGCGATCTACGAACTCGCGCAGCGCATCACGGCCAAATACGGCAGTGACGGCTACGTGTTGTCCCGCGCCGTCGTGCCGCCGCAGCAACTCGATCCCAAGGGCGCGGTCGTTCGCATCCAAGTCGTCGAAGGCTACATCGACAAGGTCGAATGGCCGCCGGGGCTTTCTCGCTACCGCGACTTTTTCACCGATTACGCCGCGCGGATTACCGCCCAGCGGCCGGCTAATATCCGCACCATCGAGCGCTATTTGCTCCTTGCCGGCGATTTGCCGGGCCTGAAATTTTCGAGCAGCTTGCGGCCGTCCAAAGAGACCAGTGCCTCGGTGCTCGTGGTTGCAGTTACCGAAAAGCCGTTTGACGCCAATGCGCACGTCGATAATCGCGGAACGGCGGCGCGCGGGCCGTTTGAATATTACGGCTCTGCGACCGTGAACAATTTGCTCGGGTGGCAGGAGGCGCTGACGCTGACGTATGCCGGCGTGGTGCCTCTCAAAGAACTCAACTATGCCGCGGCCAATTACCGGCAGGTGCTTACCAGCGAAGGACTGGCGTTCTTTGCCGATTTCAGCGACGCCTGGGGCACGCCGGGAACGGCGTCGCTGGAAGCGCTGCAATACCGCACGCTCGGACCGTACGGCGACGCGGGGCTGTCGTATCCCGTCATCCGCTCGCGCGAGCGAAATCTTACGGTCTCGGGTCTGGGCTTCGCCAGCAACAGTGAGAGCGATGTATTGGGCGCGCCGTTTAACAACGACCGGCTGCGCGGCTTTCGCGCGCGGGCCGACGGCGACTTTGCCGACTCCTGGCAGGGCATCAATCAGGTCTACGGCATCGTCAGCCAAGGCATCAGGGGCCTGGGTAGCACGGCGAACGGCAATCCGCTGGCTTCGCGTGCCGTCGGCCGCGTCGATTTCAGCAAGGTCGAGGGATATGCCGGCCGCACGCAGCCGCTGCCAGCAAACTTTTCAACCTACATGGCGGCGTACGGCCAATATGCCTTTACGCCGTTGCTAACTCCGGAACAATGCGGCTTCGGCGGCCGATATTTCGGCCGGGCGTTCGATCCGTCGCAACTACTGGGCGACTCCTGCATCGAAGCGACCGGCGAGCTTCGATACGACTTCCGGTCCCTGCCGTGGCAGATTACGCAAGCGCAGTTCTACGGCTTCGCCGATTGGGGCGAGCTGCACACGCTCCAGGCGTCGCCCGGCACGCCGTCCATAGCCGATGCCGCGTCCGTGGGCGCCGGGACACGGCTGGGCTGGTCTAATCACATCGATGCCGACCTTTCCGTTGCGAAGGCAATCGAGGGGCCGCGCAACGACTGGCGGTTCTTTTTCGTCGTCGCGGCGAGGTATTAGGGGCGCATGCGATGAGCCGATTGCAACGATTGTTGCTCACCACTGCGGCGCTCCTGCCGCTCGGTTTCGCCCCGGCTTTCGCAGGGCCGAATGGCGCTACGGTCGTGGGTGGTGCGGCGACCGTGCAGGGACAGGGGACTGCGTCGGTCGTCGTCAATCAAACAACTCAGAACGCCATTATCAACTGGAACACGTTTAATATCGGCACTGGAGAGAAAACAGCGATCAATATGCCGGCCGCGAGTTCGGTCGAACTTGACCGCGTGACCGGCAATCTCGGACCTTCGCAAATTCTCGGTTCGCTTTTCTCTAACGGGCGCGTGTTTCTGGTCAATCCGGACGGCATCCTGTTCGGGCAGGGCGCGAAGGTAAACGTCGGCGGCCTGCTGGCGACCACGCATGATATCGCCAACAGCGATTTCATGGCCGGTCGCTACAACTTTTCAATTCCCGGCATGCCGAACGCCTCCGTCGTCAACGAGGGAAGTATCACGGCGCAGACCGGCGGCTTCGCGGCGCTGGTGGCGCCCGGCGTGCGCAACACCGGTATCATCACGGCGAAATTGGGCACCGTTGCGCTCGCGTCCGGCAATGCCTTCACGCTCGATTTCTACGGCGACAATCTCATCAATCTTGGTCTCAACGATTCCATTGCATCAAGCGTCACGGACGTTTCGACCGGACAGCCGCTCTCTTCGCTCGTAAGCAACGCCGGGACGCTGAAGGCTAATGGCGGGCGCGTCGAGCTGACCGCTGTGGCGGCCCGCGCGGTGGTTGACTCCGTCATCAACAATACCGGCGTCGTCGAAGCAAACACGATCGGCACCCATAACGGTATGATTGTGCTTGGGGCTGCGACCGGAGCAAGCAAGCCGGCGGGGGCGCCGACGCAAACCGTCAAGGTCTCCGGCAAGCTCTCCGCGGCCGGCAAGCGCAAGGGAACGGGCGGCACCGTGGTGGTTACGGGCGAGAATGTTCAGCTCAGCGCCGCGAACATCAATGCCTCCGGCCGCAGCGGCGGAGGGGCGGTGCTTATCGGCGGCGATACCGGCGGCGGCAATCCGAGCACGCTCGCGGCGTCAATTTCTGGAGCCGCGCTTGAGCCCTTCGCAGTGCCCACCGCCACGACGGTTGGCGTTGACGCCAACTCCCTCATTAACGCATCGGCGACCGGCCGGGGCAATGGCGGTAAGGTCATCGTCTGGTCGAACGAGGCGACGACATTTTACGGAACCGTTCTCGCGACAGGTGGAGGTGGCGGCGGCAATGGCGGGTTTGTGGAAACGTCTGGGCATGTACTTGCCTTCAATGGCAAGGTGAATACAGGCGCACCGACCGGCGCGAAGGGCATGCTTCTGCTTGATCCTATGAACGCGATCATTGCCGCGACCGCCGGAAACGAGGTCATTACGGTCTCGTCGATTGAGAGCGCCCTGGCGACAGGCGATGTTCTTGTTACGACCGCGGCGACGACCGGCGGCGAGGCTGGCGATATCTCGGTGGCATCGAGCCTCAGTTGGGCAAACGCCAACACGCTGACGCTCAACTCTTATCGCGACATCACCATCAATGACGGGGTGACCATTGCGAACACTGGAGCGGGAAACCTGGTGCTACGTGCTGACGCGACCGGCCTAGGCGTCGGCACGGTCAATTTCCTCGGCACCGGTCAGGTAGATTACTCGCAAAGCATTGGCGGGGTTTCAATTTACTACAACGCTGCGGACAATCCGGCAGGAAGCATTATCAACGCAACAAGCTACGCGAGCCCAACCGACTACTCACAATATGTGCTGACTAACAGCGCGGTGCCGGGACAGCTCGCGGCGTACATGCTCGTGAACTCAGTATATGATCTGCAAAATATTCAGAACAATCTGTCCGGCAATTACGCGCTCGGCGCGAATATCGACGCGAGTGGAACGGCGAGTTGGAACGCGGGTGCCGGGTTTGTGCCGATTGGGAATTCCAGTACACCATTCGTCGGAGCATTCGATGGCCAGGCACATACGATTGACAGTTTGGTAATTAACTCGTCCGCCCTTTACGTCGGATTATTCGGATATGTTGGAACATCTGGGATCGTTAAAAATCTTGGACTCACTAACGCGTTGATCGACAGCGGGCCAAACACGCTCGCCGCAGGCGGGATAGCGGGAGCGAATTCGGGACAATCGCAAATTCGTACGTCAGCGCGCCGGGGTCGGTGCCCGTGAGTACGGTGGGAACCAGCAACCAAACCTACAGTACTTACGTGTTGGGACAATATGCGTATGTGGTCGAAGCCAACGATCTAAAAATCATAAATATCAATAATCCAAACAACCCACAGGTCGTCGGTTCCTATACGGGACTTTCAGGTGGTTATTCGGTGGTCGTTGTTGGTACCTATGCGTATGTGTCGGACTACGGTGCTGGTCTCAAAATTATAAATATTGGAAATCCGGCGGCGCCGTCGTTGGTGGGTACGTTTCCAATTGCGATGAATTCAAACACTTCGATAGCAGTGTCAGGTAACTACGCATACCTCAACGACTATGTTAATGGCGCGGTGCGCATCGTCGATATAAGCAATCCCGCCAGCCCCAACCTCATTGCAACATACTTGCCGCCTGGTGGATTCCCAGGCTCGGTCGCGGTTTCAGGGCATTATCTCTACATCGGTGATTTTTCAGGAGCTGTCGAAATCGTCGATGTCTCAAATCCCGCCTCCCCTTCACTGGTGGGAAGTTATTTGGTCAGTCCGCTTCCTCAGCACCCAGCCGCCGGTACACCCAGTAGCCCTTTAGGGTTTTCTATTTCTGGAAACTATTTGTACGTGGCCGACCAGGGTACGGGGCTGTACATTCTTAACCTCGCAAACCCCACCTCACCGTCGCTCGTCGGCAGCTACGATCCGGGCGGCAATAGCGGTACTAGCTACACAGGTATTCAAATCGTGGGAAATTTTGCGTATTTGTCGGACAGCCTGGGAAGCTTAGTAAAGATTAACGTAAGCGATCCCGCGTTGCCGCAACTAGCGGGCGTGGCGGTCACGGGCGGAACGCCGTGGGATGTTTTCGTTGCAAATGGGTATGCATATGTGTCCGCTCGAAACAGCGGGCTGGAGATTTTCGATATCAACTCAATTGGTCCCGCCATTAGCGGTGGTGGAAATTCGGCTGTCGGGGCGCTGGCCGGCAACAATTCTGGGGCGATCGATCAATCGTACGCAAGTGAAGTTGTCAGCGGGTATGTCAGCGTGGGAGGGCTTATTGGAGCAAACGCGGGAAGCATCTACGGATCATACGCAAGTGCACCGGTGGTCGGATTGGGACCCGTCGGGGGATTAGTCGGAAGTAATTCAAATGCAATTTCGCAATCCTATGCGAGCGGCTCGGTCAATGGGACTACCACCGCGGGCGGACTGGTCGGAGACAATTCCGGTCCTATTTCTCAGGCGTTTGCCACTGGGAACGTATTCGGCTCAACCGCAGGGGGATTGATTGGTTCGAACGACGAATTGGGCGTGATCGCGCAAGACTTTGCGATCGGTGTGGTCGACGGCTATCAGTATACTGGCGGTCTGGTGGGTTCAAATTTGGGTCTAATTGAAGGGTCGTATGCGACTGGTGCCATTTTGGGAAATAACGACCTCGGAGGGCTGGTTGGAATAAACCTTGGAATAAACTACTCATTTACTGGAACAATTACGAATTCGTTTGCGACCGGCCCAATCCAATCCGTAGGGTACAACGTGGGAGGATTGGTCGGGGAAAACGACGGAACAATTTTTCAATCGTATGCCACAGGTGAAATAGTACAGGGCGGCGTGAATTCTGCTGGGGGCCTGGTGGGAACAAATTTTGGTTCTATCGATCAATCATACGCCAGCGGTACGGTCACCGGCGTAACAGACCTCGGTGGGCTGGTCGGACACAATAATAACGGATTGATAAGCAACTCCTATGCGACCGGCTCTTTGGTTGATCCATACGGATTCTATCAAAATATCGGTGGGCTGGTCGGCTATGACGGCGGCAGCGTTACAGGGTCTTACTCGACGGGAGTGGTACCGGGAACAGGCAATGTTGGGGGATTGATTGGGGGCGGTGGTGGCGGACAAACAAACAATTCGTATTGGGATGTCTTGACTTCAGGACAACCGAACAGCTTCGGTGGTAGTCCATCGCCGCCCGCACTGCTGAAGGGGGTGATCCCTGCGGGTTTCGATCAAACAATTTGGGCAATCGATGCTAACACGAATTACGGCTACCCTTATCTACAATGGCAGCTGACGAACACAACTCAACCGCAGCTCGCGGGCTCATTGCCGACATGGTTCAGCAATTCGGTGTGGGGAAGCAATCCAAGCATCAATAACGGCTATCCCTATCTGCTGTGGCAGGTTGCGAGCACATCGCCGACAGCGCCAACGATTTTGACGCCGACAGCGGGATTATCCCTGACACCACCTCCTCCGCCTCCACTATCTACGACAACGACCACCACGCAGAGCTTGCCGCCGGCACAGAATCAAATAAATCCGACGCAGTCGAATACACAGGCGGCCGAATCGACGCCGCCGGTGATTGTCACACCGATTTGGAATGCGCCTCCAACCAACAACAATCTGATTCCTAACAGTTACATGTGGACCGGACTTCTAGGCCCGATTACACCTGGAGAGCTTCTAAATAGGTCCAAGCCTCTCATTGATATAATAAATCAGTGGTGGACCAACACTGGAACTTACCAGGATTGGACGTTCTTTGCAAAACAAATGGGCTATACCGATTTGGAGATTGCACTACTGAAACTCACTGGCTTTCAGGCTGCCGTCTACCTTACTCCGACAGGACAACCTGTTCTCGTGTTTCAGTCAACAAAACCATGGTATCCGGCAGACTTAGCGACAGATGCCTTGAACGATCTATACGCTAAGATGGATATTCCGGATGACGTGGCGCCCCAATACGGGTTCGCGGCTCTTTTAGCCGCTCAAGCGGAAAAGGACTATCCGTTTGGCAATCTTCTCCTGACGGGATTTTCGCTCGGCGGCGGGCTTGCCGCATATGCAGGCTCTATGGACAAGATACCCGCGGTAACGTTCGATCCGGCTGGGCTTACTCAAAGCTCTAATTACAATTCTCAATATGTTCTGAATTTTCAGCTCAACGGAGATCCCGCTCAAGCAGGGGGTAGTCTAATCGGCACGACAATTCAATTCGGGCAACAAACTTCAGAAGAAGCTCTTTCAGCTGTGGGAGTGCCAAGTGGAACCCCGAGCAGTTCCTTTTCGGCTCACGGCAAAGCGATGAATGCATTCAATTATCTAGCCACCACCTCCAACCTTGCAATTATGAGCAGTACAAGCACCTCTGATACTCAGGTGTACGCTGTGGGGCCTTAGTGACTTCTTTGCGCTGAAGCGCCCCAACCTATTGCGCCTAAAACAAGCATAAAAAAGCCCGCCGTGAAGCCGGGGATAAAGACGAATATCGCGTCGGCACACCCGACGGTATTGCCATTCAGTTGACAATAGATAATGCCGAATACCCACGGCCCAACCAATAATATCCCACCCAGGATCATAGTGTAAAAGCAGATGCGGTTGAAGATGTATTTCCTTTTCTTTGAGGATGATGGCTGCACGAGTTCTTTTTGTTCGCTAGTGTCCATACCGAAATCATAGCATACATTCTGAAATGCTTGGTCTTCGCGAAATCAAGTGAGTGGTTTCGGGATTGAACTCGGTGAGAAAGCCGAACGGCCGGCGCGCCAATTCAGTAGAGCGAATTTGCGATTGAAAAGCCCCGCACACCGGTGAAGGTGGCGGGGCTGAGTTCGCAGCGTTGCTCGGGCGCGAAGTTCAGAGAGTTGCTTAACGGCCCACGGCTGCTTCAAACGGATGGATTTTAAAAAGAAAGCTTCGCACTAATGCGGGGTCGCTTCGGCACACAGGGGTCCACTAGGATGCGTCGCCTCAATGAGCACGCGCACTCCCCCTCGCCGTTCGCGCCGAAAGCTAGTCTTTGAAAAGAAGGAGTTCCGTATAGCGACCCTCGACGCTCCGTTGAGAGGCAGGTCGAGTGTCTTCCTTCAATTCGAACAGGGTCAACAGTGGCTTTCGTGCTGCTTGGATTTGTTCACGCCGCAGGCGCCGAATTTCCTTCCAGTCGTACTGCTTGCCATCGATAACGATAGTGCGCATGCTCAATACTCGCTGGCATGCATGATGGTGAGGACCCGGCGGGTCTTGTCGGCATCCTCTGGTACTTCCGATCCCATGCGAAGGTCCAGCGCGTAGTAATCGAACTTCCAAAACCATTTTTGGTCGTGTAGGTCGATCGATCCGAAATCGTGTTCATGGTGCGGATCGTTGTCGGCGTCAAATCGATCAAATTGCCGAACCGCGCTGAGGAGCTGGGCCTTTTTGTCATCATTCAGCTCCTGGACGGCAGGGGTGATCATGACCGCGCAGCCGGTGAAGGTGCGCCGAGCAAGATCGTTGAGCGTGCGTATGCGGTCGCGTTTAGAAGGAACAGCGGTGTCCATGCGAACCTCCGTGTTTGGACAGTCCGCACTTCATTATGAGGGCAAATCAAAGTCGGCCGGGCGGAGGATGGGGATTGCGCTGCCAAGGTCGCTGCGTACAGAAGTGAAATAGTCGTCAAAAAAATATCTGTGTGTCGAGGATGACAGTGTCGCACGATGGGCAACAGCGAACAACGGCAAGTCAGTATACGGGCAACTTTCAAACAGCTGTGACCACCGCTATATGATGCGCATGAGCTACGTGGTCCACAAAAAAGTGAAGGGGCGCTTGTACGCATATCTCCAGCGCTCATATCGGGTAGGCAAGAGGGTGAAGACGGAAAGCGTCTACCTCGGTGCAGCCGAACGTATGGCGATGGCCACCTTGGAGCGGGAGAACAAGGCGCTCGACGAGTGGCAGCGTAAGACATTTGGGATGACTGGCCGCGAGCGGCAAGAACACGAAGCGCAGACGACAAAATTCTCGCAAGATAAGTTTTTGAACGACACGCGGTGCCGTCCGGAATGCGGTTGGAATTCGGTGTGGCGCATTCTCCGGTAACATGAAGGTATCGTTTCAGGCTGCAAGGTCAATCGGCTGATCGATGGGCTTTGTAGCGAGCGTCTGCCAACCATCAACCTTGCGCATGTTGATCTGTCCTGAGGCGAGCAGCGCCCAGAACAGCATGGCAGCGGTGTCGGCGGATGGCAGAACAGTTTGGGTCTTGATCCGCCGCTTGAATTCCTCGTGCAATCGCTCGATGGCATTTGTGGTGCGTAAGCTGCGCCATTGGCTCGGAGGCAGGCGGGTGAAGGTGAACAAGCGTTCTCCGGCCTCCTCCAGGCTGTCGGCGACAGCGCGATGCTTGAGCCTCCATTTGCGGATGAAAGCCTTGCGGCGGATCTCTATCTCCTCAGGTGTCGCCGCGTAGATCATGTCGTTGTAATCCGCGGTGATCTCGTCATGCAGTCGCTCGGGGGCATGCGCGAACAGGTTTCTGTGCTTATGAACCGTGCAGCGCTGGACCGGCACGCCATCCCAGACAGAGGCAATGGCCTTGTCGAGTCCTGGCGCACCGTCGACAATAAGGAACTCGGGTCGCCGCAGCCCGCGCTTGATAAGATCGTCGAGGACAGTGCGCCAGGCCTCGGTGCTCTCGCCGCCCATGCTCTTGATCGCGAGCAGCACCTTCTGGCCGTCCGCGCGCACACCGAGAACGACCAGCAGCGAGATGGCAGTCGCTTTGCGATCGAGCCGCACACGAACGACGGTGCCGTCGAGGATCAGGCGCACAATCGGCTCCTCGGCCAGCGAGCGGGTGTTCCAGGCGTCCCAGTCGCTCTTTACCTTGCGCCATGTCCGGCTCACCGTGTCCTTGCCGACCGTTCCGCCGAACAAGGCCGCCAGCGCGCGACGCACCCGCCTTGTATTGGTGCCGGCGAGATACGTGCTCGCGATCAGGGCGTCGGCGGCAAGCGTGCGCCGCTGATAGGCCCGCAGCGCCTGACTTTTCCATTCCGCCGTCTTGCCCTCGGAAGTGGTCAGCCGGGCGCGCGGCACCGCAATCTCGATCGGCCCGAACGTGCCTGTCAGCGACCGCGTCCGGCTGCCGTGACGGTGACCCGCAACGCCGGCTCTTCCTTCATTGCCGGCCATCTGGCTTCGTCCGTAACGCGGCCGTGCCAGCAGAGCGTCGAGCTCGCCGCGGATCAACTCTTCGACGAACTCACGCGCTCGAGCCCGCACCTCGGTCTCGATCGGATCAAACCAATTGTCGAAAAGATCAACAGCCATTTTGGCCGCAGGCTGCAAAGAATCAGGCTTCGTGGTATTGCTCGTCATGGCGTGGTCTCCAGTCCGACGCTTCAACGCCGGATGATTCGAGGTTGAACACCCCGGAGACTACGCCACCCTCAATTCCTACCAACTCCGCGACGGCACCCGACACGCAACAGGGCAGTGACAAAGAAAAGCCCTCCGAAGAGGGCTAGGCACGCTTTTTGAAGGGCACCACGGCGGAGGCCAACCATTTCGGCGGCAAAACCAGTTGCCCTTCCTTGCTGGCAACGAATCCGCTCAATGAGCCATCGGGATTGCGCACCGGAAAGTAGACGGCCTTGCGCTGTGCATGCCATCCGATGCCGAGACGCTCGGCGTCTGCCTGTGAGATTCCGAGAGCTTCCACTTCGGGCGAGTACGCAAGCTTCGCCGCAAACGCATCGGGGTCGAATGCCCGCTCGGGCTTGGTGGGGCTGGGTTGGGATTTCGCCGTCCTAGCCTCCCGTCTTGGTGGAGTTGTTGCAGTCGTTCCAGCCGCCTGAGCGGTCTGGAACTGTTCCTGCAAAACGAGAGCTGCTTTGTACATGCCGGTGCCGTTAACATGCGCATACAGGCTGATGCAGTCGCCGCTGATGTCTGCGGAGTGACAGCAAAACGAGTTGGTCTCGGGGTAGAGCTGGATGGCACGCTCGCTGTCGCAGACCGAACAATCTGCGCGGCCTTTAACGGCCTTGAGCTTGAGAAAGTCGGCTACGTCGGCGATGTCGATTTCCGTCGCGAGCTGCTTAAAGTCCACCTTGTAGGGCACGGATGCCTCCTGTTCATAGTGAGAAGGGACGGTCCGTGACTAATGGTAACATGGAGGGAGAAGCTCACTTGGAGCGTGGGGAGGAGCGTTCGCGGATAGGTGACCATTTGGGTGGCCAGCTCCAAACTTCCTCCCCGCGCTTCAAACAACAGCGGGAGAAAGGAAATGCGTATGAGCATTTCTGAGAGAGCGACCGCTCGCCGCCCGAAGCGGGCAGAGCGTCCAAAGCCTGATTACATTGCCCGGGCCAAGGTTGGCAACGGTTGGGTTTCAGTCGGGGCGGCCTGGCCGCTGCGAAGCGGCGAGGACGGCTTCAGCGTGAAGCTGACCACCATCCCGCTGAACTGGGACGGACGCTTTGTGTTGTTGCCGCTGCTGGAAAACGGCGATGAACCGGTTCCGACCGAGGAATAAAAACTGCCCCCGCTAGTGAGCGGGGGCTTTTCTTTAAGTGAGCAGCGGTGCTTCTTTTTGAGGGCATGTGCGGGCGGTGTGCCCCTCACTGCCGCATTTACTGCATGCCTGCGGTTTGCGGGCGGTCTTTTCCCTGCCGGCGCCGTTCACCGCTTCGGCAATTTCGGCGTCGATAACGTCGCGCTTATCAAGCAAGTCGCGGAGCCTCTGCGTATCCAACTAAATCACCTCCTTCTTCAGTTGCAGGTTGGGATGCCCGACACGCTCCCATACGTCGTCAAGGAGAGAGAGGAGCGGTTCGGGATGTTTCTCGAACGAGCCGAGCGAAGGGATCGCCCGGTAGAGCAAGTGGTAGGACTTGGGCTGGGATGTGCCGTTCTGCTCGGCGATGGTGAAGAATAATTTCTTGATGTTTTCCAGGTGAGGCCTGCTGGTCGTCACTGTGAGGATGAAAGGCTGAGGGATGCCCCATAGCTTTTCTGTCGTCTTATTGAAGATGATGTCGCGGTAGCAAAGCAGTTTGCGGAGATAGGAATTGAGTTCGAGATTGTGGATGAGCAGATTTTCGGTATTGCGGTCGGCTTCGAGAAGAAAGTGGGCGTCGCCAATTGCGAAAACGGCATCCGGCTCGATGGGTTTGCTGGCCTTCTGCGTGCCCCATTCGATGTAGCACGGTATCTTCAGCGGCTTCTGACCGAGCACCTCACGATTGGAGCGAAAGGACAGACCATTCATTTTTGCGATGGTCTCGAAGGATAGGAGTATGTCGGAGACCATGAGCTGGTGCCAAAATTGCCGGCTGCCGGTCCAGCTGTTCAGTTCGATGCCGTGTTGCTCCAACGCCGCGCGGCTTTTGTGCGTCAGTTCATATACGCGGGGCGCGTAGCGCGCGTTCCAACTCTGCTTTTGCTGGTCGGGCCGGCCGAGATAGCCGCATTTATAAAGTGTGCCCAAGCGGCGATGGACGTTCTGTTTGGAGCCGCCGACGAGCCGATGCAAGAAATTCGCGCGGCCATAGCGAACGCGGTTGAGCGCTTTAAAAACGTCTATGTCGCGTGGAGTGATTTGCAACGTCATACATGAGAGATAAATCCGGCGTCCGGCTTGGGTCAAAGGCGGCTATGGCAAGCCGCGGCGTTCGGCGGGCAACGGTGGGCGGCAGTGAGCGCCACAAATAATTTTACCATTCTTCGCGGGACTGCTTCTTGTGTTTTGAGGTGTTGAGTTCGGCGGGCCCGGTTTGCGGAGCGTCAGAGGTTCGGCGATAGAGTATGTGGATGACGCTGCCCCGGGTGCCATCGGTTCGAAACGTGCCATAGTTGGGAAATCGGATTCGGTAACCCTCGCGCATATTGGCGGGGATCGAAACCTTCAGAGTCTTCCATTCGGTGCCATGTACATTGACCCGTACTTTGGCTGAGTAGAATCCCCCCTTATCCGCGACATTAGGATTGATATAATTTTCCTCGTACAGCTCGTCGGTCGGAATATCGCGCTTTGCATACCGTGCGCGCATGGTGAGCATGAGCGTGTGATACTCGTAGTCACCGATGAGCGGGTATTGCAGCGTATCAGCAAACGTCTGCGTGTCGTCATTGAGCTTGTGGTGGGGAACTGGGAGCAGCTCCGCGGTTTTGGTTTTAAATTTCACAAACGCGGCAAAGTGCCCCTGGTCAATCGTAGCCAACACATCGGACGGGGTGTTAGGGAAGTAAGCGGAAGCCATGGGGTCTCCGGTGGTATTGAACAGCTTTATTGCACAGGTATTGAGCGAGGCGCGCACTTTTTCGTCGTCGATTTGTTTTAAAAACTGATGGGCGAAGGTGAGCGAGATGCGCTTGGATCGGAGTTGGGTAATCATATCGTCGATGTGCCTATCATTGGCGATGACGTAGTGAGCTTCATCGAGGAAGACATAGACTGGCTTCTTGCCTTTGCGCTGACGGCCGGCATACCAGATGAGTGCAAGAAAAAGGCGCCCAAGAAATTCAGAGCCAAAGGGACTTAAAAGGGTATAGCTATTGTTGATGCAGATGACTTTGCCGCTATCGAGCAAGTCCGCCATATTGATCCGCGTGTCCTTGCTGGAGAGAATGGGGCCGAGCCATTTGTTGTTTAAAATGATACGTAACCGGGCCTGAATCTCCGCGCGGCGTTCGGCATAGCGTGGCCCGTTGAACTCTTTTTCAAAAAAGCGCTGATCTCGCGGGGGTAGCTGAGTGATTTCTTTTTGATAAGCCTTCGCGCCGTCAACCACGATGTCCCAAAAGGTCTCCATCGTAGGCTTGGGTACTTTTTCCAGCAGATTGATGATTTGCGTGAATGGAATGGATTGATGGGCGGTCAGGCCGGTATTGAAGACCCCAAACAGGTAGTCGAGAAATTCCGATGGGTGGCCAGTGGCGAACGGATTGATGGCGAGAGGATAGTCGGGCGTCGTTTCCAAAATGATCAGGCGGTCTTTGATGGCCGCGAGACGATGAAATGAGCTGAATAAATCACCTTTCGAATCAAGAATGATGATAGTGGCGTCCTGCTCCAGGCGGTTGAGTATGAGGTGACGCAAAAGATTGGTTTTGCCGGCGCCGGATGCGGCCACAATCCAGCACGCCTCGAACCAGCGGTCCTCGGGGATATCGAAGGGGATGTCTACGGATTGATTAGAAATCTTGTGCCGGTGTGGGAAATAGGGAGAATAGAAAAAAGAGATTTCCCAGGCCTTGGTGTCCTGACGCACCTGCTTGTGCTGCTTGGCGTGGCGCTCTTTCCGTACTTTCCACAAGGACAAGTCTAGTTGCTGAAAGTCCTGCTTTCGGGTCCGTTCCCCGGCTTCGTGCCGACGCTTGCGGTCGCGCCAATCGGCCTTGTCCCATTTGTCATCTACGGGTTCGGATTCGGTGAAATAATCCGGATAAAAGATTGGCTCGGGCTCATCGAATTCGTCCCAGCAAGGGGGAAGGAATAAATTGCGGTGGGGGAAAATGCCGTGTTTGGCGAGCTGTTCGCAGGCCTCGGCAATCGGGGCGTTGAGGGCGTTTGGGATTTCGGCAAAGTCAGGAGCAAAATCGTCGGCGGCGAGAAGCGCGCGGGTGACTGAGAACAACGGCGAAGAGCGAACGTTTAGTGCTGTTCGTGCATGGGCCGGAAATCCCTTGGTGCACTCAACGAGGCTTTTAAGGAACGTTCTGAGAAATGTCTTATACGTTTCGGTTGGGTCTACGAGTTTGAGTAAATGTCGCTGCTGGTCGGTATCTGGCAAGTCGGCGGGAAACTCATCAGCATAAATATCCCCGATGGTTTCGATGAGCTTAGCAAGAAACTGTTTAGGCAGTATCAGATAGTCATACAACGGCGCTGCCTCCTGGAGATAAAGGTCCAAGAGACTTTCTTGAAGCCGCCGACGGGAATACGGCGCAAGGGCCGTACGCCATAGAGCACGGTTAAGCTCCAGTTCATAGACTTTGCGGCGTGCGGGATCGAGTACAGTCATTTCTTCCAGTATCGCCGTATCTCGTCGGCAACGCTGTCTTCTTCGCTGGAACGGCGGCCAGAGGGCGGTGGTGCAGCCGCGCGCCTTACTTCGTCGAGCTTCGCGCTTAGAGCGGCTTCTTGTGCGGCTTCCTGCTCGGCCTGTGCGCGGCGTTGTTCACGGGCTGCTAGTTCGCGTTGTTTTTGCTGCTCGTCGGCCTCTCGCTTCGATCGGGTCTGTTTGACAAAATCAAGATTATTCCACCATTTTCCGATCTGGTGGCCAATGAAGGTTGTAATTGCTAGTTCAACGGCGTTGACGACCAAAGGATAGTTCCACGAGAGTGGAAATGCCACAATACAAACTCCGAGCGTCCATCCGGCCACGGCGCCTCCATATTCGCGGTCGAAACTTTCATGTTGATACAGAAGCACAATTCCTATCAAGCCTATAGCGCCAGCGATAGCCAGGAAGACGTATTGCGCAGTGGGAGCCGCGTTAATCCAGATAGTGCACCACACCGTGCCCAGAAGGAACAGCGTGAACGCGAACTGATGACGGGATGATGTAACGTCATCTTTCTTCGGGACTTCGGGAAGTGTGTAGCCGGTGAGTTGTTCGCGCCACCATTTGATGGGAGGAATGTCAATGATGATGAAAGTGATTGTGCATGCGAACAGGAGCGAACCCAACAAAACAGCGACTGGCATCCAAGGGGTGACCGTTAAGATGCCGGCGTCATAGGTGTCGACCAGGAAAGTACCAAACCAGGCCAGTAGAACGGTCGGAATTGCGAAGGAGACCCTAAAAACTGCGTCCTTCTGTTTGGGCGTCATGATACCAGTCCCCACTCCGCTTAATATTCCGGCCAAGAATACCACAACCATCGGTGGGTAGTGGAGTCCTATTAAGCACGGCATGCGGGGGGCGGGAGAAGTTTTCCCAGTATTCATAGTTGGGAAGGTCGGACAGCATATCTGGATTGGTGAGCCCAAGATTGGGTGCAAGAACGCGGGCATCCTGGGGTGAGAGCGTGAAGCAGTCGATTGTGCCGACATTGCCGAGCACGGCGGCGGAGAGATCATCGGGTATTTGCGCGAGCAGTTGGTGCGCGAGAATTAATTGAAGTCCGAACTTGCCGGCCTCACTCAAAATGGTTGAGAACGTGTCCGTGGTGAAGTTTTGAAATTCATCCACGACCAGCACAAAAGTTTCGCGATTTGAGTTTTGGGCGGCTTGGTAGAGGGCATTTACAAGCAGCGCACCAAGGAGCCGCGAGGGTGCGTCGCCGAGCTTGGCTTTGGAAAGATTGACCACGAGTTTGCGGCCGGTGTTCATGAGTTTGGCGAGGTTCAAGCAGTAGTCGGCGCCCAGTATGTTGCGCAGGACCGGGTCAGCGCCAAACTGACCGACTTTGTTGAGCACCGGGGCGATAGCGTCATTGCGGTAGCGATCATCCCAGGCATCGAACTCGTAGCGCCAAAACGATGGTGCCGTCGCGCGCCGCAATGCGCGGCGTCGATAAGCAGGATCGGTCAACAGGGGGTGGATTTCCAAGAGGGAAGCATTGTTGTCGAGGAGCAAGCAAACGGAGTTGTAAAGTATCCATTCGAGCCGCGGGCCCCAGGAATCGCCCCATATCGCCTTGAAGGACGAAATAATTTCGGCAGCGCGCAAGTGCCGTCTGTCACTACGTACGTTTTTCAAGACATTGAGTCCGATAGGGATGATGGTCGGGTCGAAATAGATGCAGTCCACGCGATCGGCGATCGCCTCCGCCAGATCGCCGTGGGGATCGAGCAGGCAAAAGCCGCCCGAACGGAGCATCAGGTCGAGGAGCAACGTGGATTTGCCGGTCCGAGTTTTCCCAAGAATGTAGCGATGCATTCGGCCAAAGCTCGCGGCAAAGTTCGCGCCAACCGCGTCGTTTGCAGTGGTCGCAATAGTTCGCCGCGAGGTTTGTTCGAAAGAACTGTCTGTTGTAATTGTAGCGTGTTGTTGGCCGCATCTTTTTGTCGTCTGCGGCAATAGCCGCGACCTTTGGCTTTTCCGCCCGGGCGCGCTGGCGCGCGCACGGTCCCGACCCGGTGTAGTGATAACTCACCGGCGAATTCGCCGAGGCTGTGCCGAGGCGAATGAGAGAGGGACGAAGGAGGGAAGGAATAAGACAAAGGTCGCGGCTGATAGGCCGTCGCAAAAAGTGCGGAATTGCGCCCAGTACGGGCATATGTTGCGTTGTAGGGCGGCTACAAACAGGCGATAGCACTGTTTGTAGGACGCACCGGGCCTGTGGAGACAATGAAAAACGGCGCCCAGTGGCCACCGGGCGCCGCCATTTCGCTCCTCGCTAGGAGGAGAAAGTCAGGTTCTCGGGAACCGGGAACCCTCGTCGTTTGAGCCAAGCGAGGACATCGAGCGTGTACCACTGAGGGTGAGAGTTGCGGTCGTTCACGGCCTTGAAGACCGGTGGAAACGGGTCCGCATTCTTCCTCGGATCCGACAAGCGGCCGGTATGCGTCCGACTATAAGGCCATCCTATCTTGGACTTCAGGTCCTTCCACGAAAGATAAAGTGGTAGCACCACGTTGAACATCGGCTTTCTCCTTTAGGGGGAGATCACCGGTGTTCTCCCAGTCTGGGGTTGCCAGCTGGTGAGGCACTTGCCTCGATTGAGACACTAGCCGAACTGTGGAAGTTTGTGGAGCGGTTTGTTGGGCCTGGGGATTGTTTGTCCGTTCAACGTGCACCATGGCTACCGTTGCGGCAGCGTGCCGCACAGTGTTCATGCTAGGTCATGTTTCCGCCGAATGGAAATGTCGCGTCAGGGATCGAAGCCGGACGGCGGAGACGCAGAGCGGCTCCGTTTACGAGAGCCCGGCGCCGAAGGCGGACGCTACTAATGCTGCAGGCTTGATAAAATGTTGTTTGCGTCGCGGCGTTCATGGAGAACACGAACGATTTCGGGAATGTTATCCGCGATTCGATAAAACACCGTGTAGGGGTGAACGGGGAAGCCGTGTATACCAGGGAGGAGTTCGGTGCGCTCGCGCCAGCCGAGTGGGTTCTCCACAATCAAGTGCTCCGCATCGCGGAGTTCGCCTGTGAGAGCGTCGGCAAACTCAGGGGATGCGATTTTGGCAAAATAAATCCAGATATCGACCAGGTCTTGCAATGCCGCCGGAGACCAAAGTGCGTCAACCTTGGGACTCATGCTGGGTGCGGGCACGGCGATGTATTTTTGCGATATCGGCCGGCTGTCCCAATCCGGCATCCAACTCACGAATTCCAACTTGCAGCGCGGTTCTCGTTTGCTCGATGGTGCTCACGCGCTCCAGGACTTCCCGCGCGATCACTTCTTGTGCGTGACGGGGAAGCTCTGCCGCCTTGTCCATTGCCAGCTTCAAAGTTTTGGTGGTCATTTTGATATGTTGCCGGAATTAAACCGGAGTGGGTCTGATAAATCTTCGCGCAGCGAACATTCCTCCTCAATGGCGGACAATGCGTCAAAGGCGGCTATTCGAGCTTCTTTCGGCCAACTGATTACGCGGTCCAGGAGGTCATTAAGTTCGCTGCTTCGCATGCTCCAAGTATACCAAACGAGCCTCGATGACGTTATCTTGACGAGACGAAATTTTCGTGTCGCACAAGTTATCTTGTGCGACACGTTATTTCGAACCTGTCAATGGTGCCCTTTTCTGGGTTTTTCCTCAATTTAAAGAACGAGCCCTGCTATTATTTGAATGCGTATTATCATACTGAGTATTCTTATATAGAAAGACCGGCCGATTTTGCCGATCAGTCAGGCGAAGGTTGCCGGTCAAGACCGGCGAAATTTGCCGGTCAGGGACGGCGAGCCGGATTTCTTTACAGTTATCTGGAGGCGATAGAGATTAGTCTTGCCAAGGCCCCGTTGGGTTATTTCCAGGAGGCCGGCCGCCTCAAGCTCTTTGAGATAGGTGCGAACGCTGCGCTCCCCCGCTCCCATGTCGTTTGCGAGTTTGGCTTGTCCAGGAAAACAGCCATCATCGTACCAGGCGTATTTAAGCAACATCGCGTAGGAGAGTTTGGCCCCAACCGAAATATCCTCCTTCGTTAAAATGAAATTTGGAACTTGCGTGAAGCCATATTGGGTCGCTGGGTCGGCGCCAATAAGTTCAATGTTCCTTTCTTTTATTATGTCGCCAATTGGCCGTGCGTCCACGAGGTAATTATACGGCCTCAAAAATGTTTGTTGACGGTTATCCCCTATCGTCCGAATGCGCGGGGTCGGCCGCCGCGGGTCCAAGCAAGGGTGTGAGCATTTCCTGTAGGCGGGCGGTTATGATGTTGGTTTCCTTTACCCGCTCAAGCAGCACGGTATTTTGTTCGCGCAAGAACGAATTCTCTTTTTCAAGGTGATCAAGGTAGCGGGCTTGGAAATCGGGCGCGTCTGGGCGGGCGGGGGCGTCGAGGGGCGCACCCCCTTCGGACTTGGAGATATGCGTGCCCTGTTCAGCGCTAGAGGGCGCGTCGGGGCGCGCGGGGACGCGTCCCGACGCGGCCAGGGCGTCCACGATTTGCGCGATGTGGTGATCGACTGACTGGGCGGTGACGAGATATTTTTCGCCAAACGGCGTTTCTATCTTTCGGCATTGAAGATCGCCGCGAGCGCAATACTTTTGAAGGCGTCGAATAGTACGGGGATGGCCGGCGCCAGCGTAGCGCTCCGAAACTTCGTCTATGGTCAAAGTATATTCGCTGTCATCGAGGGGCGCGTCCGGGCGCGCTGGGGCGGGGGTCATTGATATCGATGATACCTCGTTTGGCTCGACCTCTCGGTAGTTATCCCCACACCCGGAGCAAATGAGCCTGGCCCACTCCGGACAGGTACGACTTTTATCGTGCTACTGTTTAGGGACGTATGGATGCGGTTGTTGCGAAAGAGAAAGCCATCAGAGGGCTAGTTGAAACTGCTGTTCGCTCTTACGCATCCGGGTTCGAAGCGCGCCACGTGTCCCAGAAGGATGATCCGGACGGTGTCATCAACATGAAGGTGCATAACCCTTTCATCGCCGCCTTGGGAGCTGAGGTGCAATACTATTCGTCGCTGGTGCGTTCCTTGGACAGCTCGCTCGGTGATATGTTGGAGGGGCTCGCGGTGTCCATCGCGCAACTCTCGTACCAGGTTAGCCGAGAAGTTGAGGGATATCTGAGCGATAAGCAGACGGGAAAGATTGCGCGGCTTTTGGAGGAATACAAAAGGCGGGTGAAGCGACCGGAAGTGAGTGACTACGCCCTTCTGATCGACAAGGGGGCAGACAGCGTGCGTAAAGTACGACACGACAGCGATTATTATTTGAAGGATGAAGAGACTGGCCGGCACTATTTGATTGAACTAAAAATTGGTGGTGACCTCGACAATAAAAAGGCGCGCGCAGAAAAAGAGGCATTGCTCGAACAATACGCCATCCTGGTGAACACGCTTGGCACGCCGGAGAAAGTCGCGGTTCGATTTGCTACAGCCTATAACCGCTTCGGGGAAGGGCAGCCGTGGGAGCAAGGGCGAGTGAAACAGTATTTCGCTCCGGAAGAGTTGCTGATTGGGAAGGAATTTTGGGACTTTGTTTGTAAGTCACCGAAAGGATATGAGGTAGTATTAGCTGAGTACAAGGCGCACGCCGGTTTGATCGTTCAAGCTCTTAACAACGTGAAGGCTGCTTATTTGAACTAATTAAAACATCTATGGACGAAGTGGGGGCAATTTATACCGCCGATAGTTTCAAAAAAATCAAAGAGGTTCCCGATCACTCCATCGATGTGATTCTCACTGACCCTCCCTACAATCTAGGTCAATATTCGACCGGTAACTTGAAAATGAAGTGGCGCGGCGATTTTAATAATGACATTGCCGAGTGGGACAAGCAGACGTTTACCCCTGGCGAATGGGTCAATGAATTCAAGCGTATTCTAAAACCAACCGGCAACCTATTTGCCTTCACGAGCTATAATCTCCTGGGCAAATGGCATGAAGCATTTGATCCAGAATTCGATACGTTTCAGTTTATGGTGTGGCACAAAACAAATCCGGCGCCGAAATTGAGGAGGGCAGGATTTCTAAATAGTTGCGAGCTGATCGTGTGCGCCTGGAACAAGGGACATACGTGGAATTTCGGTAGACAGAACGAGATGCACAACTTTATCCAAACGCCAATTTGCATGGGAAGAGAGAGACTAAAAGCTCCAAAGCACCCCACGCAGAAGCCGGTCAAAGTGCTCGACCACTTACTGAAGCTGGGCTCAAAGGAGGGTGATCTTGTGTTTGACCCATTTATGGGAGTTGGGTCATCCGGCGTCGCGGCTCTTAATATGAAACGGCGCTTCCTCGGCTTCGACACCGATCCTACTTATGTGAATGCCGCCGGCAAGCGCTTCGAAGATGTGTGTGGGGCGACGGTAGTGCCGCTCAAACGCGGGCAGCCACAGCCATTTTTGCTGACGCCGACGCCAATCAAAGTAGACAAGCTAAGGCAGTTTTTTGCCGTAGCAGCGTGAATTAAAACGATTGAGAATTAGCAGGTAGGCACTTGGGCACGACCCCGTTAGTCAAATACGACTCGACAAGATTGGTCGGTGGCTGAAGGGACCTCAACAGATCGTCGAAAGCAAAGTTCGCGTCTCTGCAAAATAGCGAAAGTTGCTCACTATTCACATAGCTTTCGCAGAGAGTTCTAACAGCTTGGCGCGCTGGGCCGGATTGGTGACGTGCTTCGCAACGAGGTTCGTGACTTCGTTCAAGGCGACCGCAGCCGCGCCGCGTTTCGGGCTCACTTTAGTGAGCTTCACCTTGAGCTTGTCGAGGCTCGATTCCAATTGAGTGCGAAGAGCGGCCGTGGCCACATGTTTAGTCTTAGTCCTTGCTCGCAACACCGCGGATTTAAATCGCGAAAGCTCCGCTCGATCGAACGGTCGCTTTTGCTTGAGGCGGGTGCTCGTCTCGGTGATGACATTTCTCACTACCTGCTCGGAGTTGCGGGAAACTGAGGCGGATCGGCAGCGCTGGGTTATTTTCCCGGCGAGGGGGCCGAGCTGGACGAGTAGATTGTAATAGTGGTGATTTACCTCGAAATTGTCTCTGCGGGCATTGGGGACAATGCGGGGGTCGCAGATATGGATTTCCCCGATGCTCCAACCGTTAAATCGCGGCTCTTTGAAAATTTCGTCGAAAAGCCCTGCGTCGCCGACCTGTAGATCGCCGACGCGGGCTCTCAAGCCGCGTACCCCGAGAGCTGGCAGGATGCTACGGACATATTCGTGGTGAGCTATCCACGCGATGGCGCCTGTATCTCCGTCGACGTTGGCAAACTCTAGGAATTCGATGTTCCCGATGCGCAGCTTATGTGCCGTTGCCGGGAAGATCATCTCATTTCGGAGGGGTCGGAACACTCGATCTCCCGCAACGACAAGATTGAGTGGCGTCCTGTTTACTTTGGAAGCCAAACCTTCTTCAATCTGGGCTCCGAAGCTGAATTCTGGAGAGAATGGCAGAGGAGCTACCTGGGAAAGGTAGTGCGCTATGACGCGTTCATTCAGCAGGAGATCGTTTCGTAGACGCGCGATTTCTTTAAGGCGAACCTCAAAAAAATGATCGTCGGAATCATTTGCCGTTTCGTGAGATACCGACACAGTGTCGGCAATTATCCGACGAACGTCCCCTCCAAATGCAGCGTCGGTAAGCCGCTCGCGCAAGCCTCGACAATCCCACGAAACTGAAACGATCTTTTTCTCTCCGGGCGCCTTGGTTCTGAATTCAAGTTCGCGGCAGTGTGCGAGTCCGGACAGACGACCAACTCCCCGAAATCCCCTAGCTTGCGAACCGCGCTTCGGCGACCCCCCAATCGCAACCAAAGTGGAGACGGCGTCCTGGGCTTTGATGCCGGCGCCGTTGTCTCGGATGGAAACGCTCCGGCCGCCCTGGTCAAAAGTAATTTCGACTCGCCCGTGCTCTCTGGGCGTGAGTACCCCTTTTTTTTTGGCTTGATCGATGGAATCAGCGGAATTCTGGATGTACTCCCGATAGATCGTAGTGGGGGAGACATACATTCCCGATGTAACAATCTCTATAACGTCTTTTCCGACCCGGATGTCATCTATGTCGATCTGCTCGCGGGGGGGCACGCGATTATGTAAGACGCTCGATTCCATCACGCTGCCTTCCTCTTATTTTTACGCTTGGATGGTATTTGAAGCGAAACAATATCGTCCTCAAGGCCTGCATCCTCGACGATTTCTTCCTCAGTCATATTGATTTGCGCGGTCGTTTGTTGTGCAAGCCGCTCCCGTTGTATTTGCCGAATGCGGCTCTCAACTTCGCGGGTCAGCGGAAAATAGAAGCGCGCGACTTGCTGCATGTTAGGCGGCAGATCGCGGATGTCCCGCGTATACTCCGCTGGGTTTCTTCCGGACAAAAATGCGACAAGCTCAGTGTGTTCGGCCTGCGACAGTCGGCCGAGCTGTGCGCGGTATTCATCCAGCTCGCCCCGGCCCTCATAGCGCTCGTAGTATTGGCGATTGAAGATCATATGGTGAGGTCGTGCCAGTATGCCTTCAAATTCATCGTGTGTGGCTCCAAACGCCGCTTTGAAGAACTCGGGCTCTCCGGAGACAACTCCGTGTGTCGCCTGAAGGACAAGCTGTACCGATCGGAGGAAGTATCTATTCCACTTCGGTCCGATATGTGACCGAACCGGCAAGTCGGTCGGCTGATACCGCATCGGGAACGAGTAAATGCGGATGGCCAGTTCCTCGTTGAGCCTCACGTTCAAATACATGCGCTCGAAGAGGTCTGCCGGTGTGTCGTGAAAATTATAAAGCATATAGTTCGAGAGGTCGTTTAATCCGAACTCATGGGCATATCGAACTGCGGTTTCATAAGGGCCTTTGAGCCCAAGGTGGTCGAACGCGATGCGCAGCGGACTGAGACAGATTGAGGACAGCTCGCGCAAGTACATTCTGTCCTTGCACAGAATCCGAGCGTCCACTCCCTGATTAAAGTCCACGCGACGCAGAGCCCCGACGCG
The DNA here is from genome assembly GCA_963791925.1 of uncultured Alphaproteobacteria bacterium. GTDB lineage: Bacteria > Pseudomonadota > Alphaproteobacteria > Rhizobiales > Xanthobacteraceae > BOG-931. The sequence goes on from CAWBUA010000003.1 coordinate 339,506, forward strand.
CTCTCCTTCGCGTTTGAGTTTGGCTCCGCGGATAAATCCAAGATCGCGGATTTCGGCGATGATTTCCTTGAAGCGCGCGGAAGCGACGACGTTGTTGTCCATCAACATGAGGTCGCGGCGCGGGCCGTACATGCGGTCAACGCCCTGGACGAATTCAGTGAGCGGGGTTGCGTCGCGCTGTGCTCCTTCCAGTTTGGGTACGCCGCAGAAGTGACACTTGCGAATACAGCCGCGCGACGCATACGCGAAATACGCGTCTCTGACGGGATACTTGTAGTCTATCTGATCAAGAATGCTGTAATCCGGGATAAGGTCTTCGATGGGAGAGCTGGTCACGTCGTCCGCATAAAAGTCGCCGTCGAAGGCGTCGAGCTGAAGCGATTTGGCCGGCGGGCCGTCTAGGAGGCCGCGGATAAAGCGGACGCCCCGCCACCGCGATTCTTGAAGGAACCGGTCATGCATGAGCGAGGCGGCGATGCCGCCCACGAATACGCGCTGCGACTGCCCGTGCACGGCATCGATGGCAAAATCGATCGTTTCAGCGATGGACTGATACTCGAATGAGAAGAGGGTCGTGATGTATATCCGGTCCCACGGGTGATTCGTGAGCCGGGGGTGCGTGCCCTTTGCGAAGGTGACGTGGTCGCGCTTGCCGGCTGGCCCGTGATACTGGGCAATTTTCATCAATCCCAGAGGCGGGTACTTGTTCTTATAGCCCGGCTCCAGCAGCAGAATTCGCTTATTTGGCATGGACTTCGACCCTAGCTTCGCCGCATCATACATCGGCCGAGATGGAAACGCGATCGGGAAATTGACCGAAGTTGTATTTTTCTGGGGGCGGATAAGGAAAGGGGCCGTAATGAGTTGGCCACCAGCTGAGGGGGCTGGGAAGCATGGGACGAAGAAAACGGCCTAGATTTCGAAAAAAAGAGGCCCCCGGGCGAGCTGTACCAAAGGGCCAAACATTGACCGGGCTAATATCCGGCGATGCTTTGAAGCCTGTCTACGCTGTGAAAGCCAAAGCGGTCGACGAAAAGACAGTCTCCGCTTCAAGGCCGGAAGCTCTAGCTGCCAAAATCGAGGCTGAGAAGGCTGATGGGTGGCACGTTCTTCGTAACAGTGCAAAATCGGCTCGCCTCGCCAAAGACAAGCCCATCGACCGCCAACTTGAAGATGACGTCTGGTCACTTTTATATCGAATGGGCTTCAAGGAACTGAACTTTGATCGCAATTTTTCCGTCAAAATCAACGATGGAACGGCAGAGCGGCAGCTCGACGTGTTCGCGAAAGACGACGAGACTGTGTTCATCGTGGAATGCACTCACGCGCGGGAAGTCGGCACAAAATCCGTCAAGACTCTTCTAGAGAAAATCGCTGCAATCCGTCCGGAGGTCATTCAGGCGATTCAAAAGCACTATGGACGTGAAAGCAAGCTCAAGATCAAATTTACAATTGCGACTCGCAATATCGAATGGCGCGGCGCAGATAGAACTTTGGCTGAGAGCTCCGGCGTACCAATCATAACTGAAGAAGACCTAACGTACTTCAGTCGTCTGACCAGCATACTAAAGCACGCGGCTCGCTTTCAATTCCTCGGTCGATACTTTGAGGGGGAGAAGGTGGAAGGGCTGAGATCGAAGGTGCCCGCGACGCAAGGGCGCATCGGTAATAAGACTTTCTATAACTTCCTCATCTCGCCACACGATCTGCTGCGCATTTCTTACATCAGTCACATGGCCAAGGCTTCCAACGACGATCTGGAAACGTACCAACGGATGGTGAAGCCTTCTCGATTGGCCGCGATTGGTCAATATATCGACGACGGTGGCACCTTTCCAACAAACATTGTCATAAATTTAAAACGAGAAAATCTTCATTTCGATGTCAAAGAAAAATTCGGCGACACGGCGACCGGGATTCTTAGCCTGCCAGGACTGTATGGGTCAGCGTGGATCGTCGATGGGCAACATCGGCTTTATGGCTATGCCTACGCAACTCGCAAAGTCGAGGAAGACCGCTCGGTCGTCCCCGTACTAGCTTATGAGAACTTGCCCGTCCGCGAAGAAATTGAGCTCTTCGTGGACATCAATACTAAGCAAGTAAAAGTGAGTCGAAATCTAGTCAACGAAATTGTTTCCAGTCTGAATGTCGATGATCCAGATGCGAGAAAGCGCCTCGACGCGATGTGCGCACGTGTCGCACTTCGGCTCGACTCGCATTCGACGTCACCTCTAAAAGATCGAAGTCTTAACGGTGGCCCAGGAGAAGAATCATACCCGCTGTTTGACTCTGACTTCGCTCGCTGATGGCATAGCGGAGAACAATCTTATTGGTTCTCTCTATAGGGCGCAAAAAGGCGGTGTGACGATGCTAGTTGCTGGCCCGCTCAGCGACCCATCGGTCGATTCTAAGCTGAGCATGGACAAGGCGGTTGAAACGCTTTCGCGGTACTATGCGCTTTTTGCGAAAGGCCTCGAAAGCCATTGGGCACTCGGAGATGATAAAGGCGGATTTCTCGCCACCAACCTCGGTCTTCGCGCCATCACGCAATTGCTTCGGCGCCTAATAGCATTTGTCGAACGGAAGGAAGAGGTGAGCGCATCGACGCTCGACCCTGAAGATATTGTCGATCGCATTAAGCCTTATGTTGATCCCGTGATTGAATTTTTCCAAACAGCAAATGCAAGTGACATTGCTAAGTTTCGCAATCGTGGCAGTTCATTACAAAGCGTTGATCAAAACTGCATGCAAATGATGGCGATCATTCACGGCGTAAAAGGGGATACCTTCGATTTAGTCGAGGTGCGGGATTGGATTCAAAGTCAAGATGCGCAGGGTACCAAGCAAGCTGGGGATATGATTGATGAGATCAACCGAATTATTTTTGCCGATGTTATCGATAGACTTAAGACAAAGTTTGGCAGCAATGAAAAGGAATGGTGGGTCCAAGGTGTGCCGGCAAAGGTACGCAACGACTGCGACAAGCAGTACAATGAATTAAACGGCGAACATGAGAGATGGCAATTTCTTTATCTAATAAGTTATGTTGATATCGTTCTATATAATGATAATTGGGATTTGTTCAAAGAGTACTACGACTTCTATGGCGGGGGCAAAAAGGCCGACCGTGTGCGTTGGATCGTGAAACTTAACAAGGCTCGGCAGGTAACGCATCACGCAGAGAAGGGGCCTCTTTCCAAGGATCAGGTTGAATTCGTACGACGTGTGCACGCCTTGGTCAAAGAGCACATCGAGCAGCGTAATAAGGTGACGCCAAAGCACTGCTACCTTCCGGAATGATCGAGTAGGCGCCGAATCAGCAAGAAATGACCTGGACCGATCCACAAACGTTGTCTGCTATAGCCGCCGCCTCGGCAGCGGGGGCCGCTTTTACCGTCGCAGGCATCCAGCTGTATATAGGGCACCGACAATCGAAAGCGGCGCTGCGGTCGGCTGATGCCGCCCTGATGAGTGCGCAAAACGCTGGCCGTCATAGGGTGGCGGAGTTTCGGCAGGAATGGATAAACAAGGTGATCGATATACTTTCAGAACATCATGGCATTGTCTCGTCTATTCCGGCGGAACAAATGGCTGGTCCTGATGACGAACGGAGGCTCGCGGGCCTAAGAACTAATACCAACTCCACATCAGAGTGAGTTGGCGATATATGGAAAGGATGTGATGGAGCGGACGAGTTTGCGGTTGTGCTCGATGTAGAGGATGGCCTGTTTGAGTTTAGCGCGCACGGCGTCGATGGATTTCAGCGCGTAATTCTTGAAGATTTTCTCGCGGATTTCATCCCAGAGATTTTCCTTTGGATTAAGTTCGGGCGAATACGGTGGAAGGTACAAGAGCTTGATATTGTCGGGAAGGGTCAGTTGGCCACAGCGATGGTTGGGCGCGCCGTCGAGAACCAAAAGGATGTCCTGGCGGGCGAACCTGCGCGCCAGCACGTCGAGGAAGGCCTGAAAGCAGGCGGTGTTCGACGTCGGCATGATCAGATAGACGCAAACTCCGTCTTTTGGAGAGACTGCGCCGTACAAATAGATGTATTCGCGAATGAGCTGAGCGGCGACCGCTGGTCTCGTTCCGATCGGCGCCCAGCATGGCCGTGGCCGATTAATGCGGCCGAAGCGCGCTTCATCGGCGAACATGATGCGCAGATGCCGACCGCGCCTCTTGGCCGCCCGCCGAGCCTGCCTCACTGCATCAGGAAAGCCGTTTTTTTAAAAGCTTTTTGCGCCGCGAGGTCGCGCTTGGGATGAAACGGCCGCGGCATCAGCTTGCGCCAGCCCTGCCGGTGCAAGAGATTGTACACCGTGCTGTCGCTGGTCACATGCCCGATCGCCTGTTCATAGGCCGCTTTGAGATCGTGAATGTTCAACATCTCGCCGGCGCCGGCAGCTTTGGCAAAGCGCGCCAGCAAGGCCTTTTCCGTCGCCACGGTCATGTTCTCGTGCTTGCGTCCGCCATTCGGCTTGGGCTTAAGCGCCTTGATGCCACCGTGAGCATAGGCCATGTGCGCGCGGTTCACCGTGCTCAGCGATACACCCATCGCTGCCGCAATCGCGCCCTGCGTCATCCCGCTCTCGCGTAACAGCACCATTTGAATGCGCTGGCGCTGTCCGGCCGTGATCTTCCATCGTAGCGCGGTTTTGAGCCGCCGAACCTCGGCTTTGCTGCATTCGACCATCTGTTTTCCCCGAATCAGATAGCCAAGCGAATCACACTCAGCGCCTCGAAAACAATTCCCCTGCCTTCCGCTCTCAGCGCAGAAGACTGCCCGATTCAATCCGTTATGGAGCTGGTATAAGTTGGCAATTTTGTTAAATCCCAATGAGCCCGATACTGTAACCCTTCTCGGTGTGATCGAAAAGCTAGATCAGAGCCGCACTGATCAGACGTTCACGGCGGCTGAAGCGGAAATGCTGACCGTGGCGCGCGCTTTGCTCAAGCGAGAATGGGTTCGCATTAAAGAAGAGCTTAAGTGATATCGGAGTTGGTCTTCAGGTGAGCAACCAACCCAAAACCGACGGGCAGCGGCAAGGGTGCACTGGGCGAAACGTGCACGCGGTCAATACGAGGTGGGTCCTACGTCGCTTCGAGGGTCTTGCTGAGTACTCGTTCAAACCACATAATTCCGGCCTCGCCCTCTGTCCGCACAATATCATCGACGAACCGGCTATGACGAAGGGCATTTCGCAATGCGGCTATTTGTCCGAATTTGATAGTGAGGGCCTCCTGAGTGCCGAAGCGGTCGACGAACCTCGGCCAAAGCATTTTGTTTATGAGCGCCATCTCAAGTTCACGGAGATCACAAAATTCGAGCTTGTTGGGTAGGGATTTGTAGCGCGCGGGGTCAAAGGCGGCATTGCGCTTCATCTCATCAGCTATTCGCCGTTGAGCCCGTTCGTTGATTTCGGATGGTAGTTGTTTTGGATCGCTTCCGATTGTCGAGGTAATAAGGATGCGCAGTTGCAGTTCTATGGCCTCAAGCCTGGCGTCGAGCGCCTTGATCTTGGATCGCGAAGAAAATAGTTCATCAGCGCGCTCAAACCTGTCTATGGCATTGGTAGTCTCGGTGGGACGAAGGACATACAGGGGGCAATGCTGTTCGTTCTGTTCGGGCAACAGAATCATCGTGAACCCGCAGCGCTTAAGTATTGCCTCGCCGTCGCGAGATTGTGCGAAGGCGGTATACGTGCGCTGCTCCAGCGGCTCGTAATGCTTACGAAGAAATTCCTTCATTTTGAGAAGAAGCACTTCACCCGCAACTAGCGAGCTAAACCGCCTTTGGTGTGGGTTCCTGAGGATGGTCGCAATGTGGAGGTACGTTGCAGACGAAGTGCCAGCCGCCGGCACAATGTGATCGAGTGTGAGTGACCGTTCGCTAATCGCTCCCGAAATGACGCCCACGCCGGCAGTGGCCGTAAGTGGAAAAATATCGAAAAAGCCTATTAGTTGATTGTTTTCATCAACGACCGATGTGAACACTAACGAGTTTTGCCTCCGCCATTCTTTATAGTCCGCGTATGTAATGGCGTGCTTGTCTAGTTCGCGACGCACAATGTTATTGGCAGTTGAGGCGATGGACTCGTCATCCCGCGAACCAAAATGAACAACTTCCAACGCACCGTCAATCGCGAAAAGCAAAGAACCGTCAGCGTAATCGGTACGCTTCCTCTGATATATTCGTCTAAAGAGGTTCGTAAACATTCAGACGTGCTCGTGGCCTACATTAGTGAAGAGTGCGGACCATATATTGGGCGGTGTCGCCGTATGAACGCAGCTTCTCAGTCAGGTCCACCCGCTGGACGATCTCGAAGCCGCATTTCATCCAGAGGGGATGGGTGTTGTATACCGAGACCAAAGCGAGCGCAGGAATGAGGCATTCTCGTGCAGCGTCGGCAACAATCTCTATAAACCGCTGAGCAGCACCGTGTCCTCTCGCAGAAGGCATGACGACTACGTCATGTATGAAAATGCAGTCCGGCTGAGAGGGCAGTTCCTTTAGATAGGTATCCAGTGGGGGAATCTTATTGAGATGCCAGGGATGAGAAATTCCGTAGCCGACGGTCTCGCCGGAATAGGTCAGGACCCGACAGCCCGAGGGGAATAGACCGAGCTTCTCCGCAAAGACTTCGGGCCGCTCCGGCAGGCTAGTATGTATACCATTCCCAATGGCATCTATTGCCTTCAAATCCTCGGTAGTCGCCTGGCGCCATTGGGGGGTGGTCTGATCATTCATAGACAACCATCATTCTCAGGGGAGTGGTAGGCTGTTTATACATCCGACTTTGATTTTGTGCACTCCCGTGACAATCCCCAAATAATTAATATTGTGCCCTTGCCCCAACTCAGCGGATGACTTCCCACACCGAGAATATATTATCCAGCCAAGGGGGTGGGAGGCACAGCATGGCGATCACCGATCAAGCTATCGATCAGGTCTTTTCCGATTTGAAAAGGACTTGCGGCGGAGTACGCAATGACTACTTCGCTCTTTTGTATTTGATGCAGGAGTTTGGCTTAGAGCGCGACCTGGCGATTTAGCAAGTGGCGTTCGGGGGGAATGATTATGGCATTGATGGTTTTCATTTCGACGCTTTGAAACGAAACTTCTATCTCTTTCAGTTCAAATATTCCACGTCATATGAACAATTCAAGCCGTCATTCAAACGACTGGCGGACTTTGGTATGGAGCGAATTTTTGGGGCGCGCACCCAGGACCAACATCAGAACCAGTTGTTACTTCAAATAAAAAGTTGTCTTCTCGAAAATGAAGCAATTATAGACCGGGTATATATTCACTTTGTCTTTACAGGGGACCCGGCGGAGGCTGAGCGTAGCCAGGTGCTCGATAAGCTGCGCGAGAATCTGGAAGATAAAAAATATCTCATAGACCAGCGTTTCGACCGCCCCGTGACGCTGGTGATCGAGTTTCGTTCCGCCCGAACCCGAAAGGTCGGAGCGGCCACCCATTTACGTAAGACGCATAGCTACCCGATTGAACTCGACAAAACAATAACCCGCGCTGGTCCGAATGGTGAGACAATGACGGTGGGCTTCATCCGAACTCGTTGATCTCAATGCTATGTATAGAGAAATGGGAGCGCGCTTCTTTGAGCGCAATATTCGCGCTGCGCTAGCAGAGGATAAAGCTGTCAATCGATCTATCCAGCAGTCGTTCAAAGCTATTGTCTTGGAAGGCAAGGAGGAAGCCAGTATCTTCGCATTCAATCATAACGGTGTTACTTTGTTCGCGGAAGACCTGCACCAAGTGAATGGCTCATTTAATAAAATTACAGAACCGCGTGTTTTGAATGGCGCGCAGACGGTTACGACGTTTGCACGATTTATGAAGGCCAATGAGGGAAATAGCAGATTAGCAGAGCGTAAAGACGCCTTAAACGATCTTAGTGTGATGTGCCGCATCATCACAAATGCCGTGCCGGAATTTGTCACCACCGTCACAATTAATAACAACCGTCAAAATCCGGTTGACCCTTGGAACCTCCACGCGAATGATATGATTTAACTGGAACTACAAGATAAATTTCGGGACGAGCTTGGCATCTATTATGAACGTCAGGAGAAGGCATTTGAAAATTTGAGCGATGAGGAGCTTTGGGAGCAACAAATCACCGAGCATCGTGCGCTGGAATTAACGCGGGTTGCGCGAACATTCCTCGTAAGTGATGGCGACATCGATAAACTTGCACGATTTAGGGAAGTATTTGAGGACGACCGGATTTACAGCCAGGTGTTTAGTGACAATAGGCTGAGAGCAGATTTGAGAAAGATTGTCCTTTGCTACAAGGTGCAGTTCAGACTGGGGCGCCTGAGTTACGACATTGTAGATAAGGGAGCCAACAAATATGCCTACGTTCTTCGCTCGCGCAATTTGCTGTGGGCCTTACTCTGTCAGGCAATTCTTAACGACCCAAAGCTGGAAGAGCGCGCTGAGAAGTTCGGCAAGGGCCTCAGCTTAGAGGCACAGTACACAGAGTACCTTTCGGGCTTAGCCACAACACGCTGCCGCTTCGTTCTTGCGGACCTTGTTGCGGACAAAACGTATGCTGGAAAGAGTGCGGAAGGAAATTTCAGCTTTATGCGGACTAACGCAGCGTACAAGAGGGCGATGGAAATCGCCTATAAGCGCTGGCACTGGGTGGAAAAGCGTTTGAGGTAATTCAGATGAATAGCGGCACGTTCAGCAGTGGTGACCAACGGTCATGCCGCTCGGGCGGTGTCAGGTACGTCTTCGGCGGCAGGGAGCTTCGAAAGATAATTCTCCCATTTTTCAATGGCCGCCCGCATCTCTGGCAAATAGGTATAAACGTCGTACGTGCGCTCCATATCTGTTCGGGCTGAGATGTGATTGACGAGCCGCTCGGCTATGTGGGGTGCTACGCCCAACTTGCCGAGGTTGGTGCGGAAGGTCCGGCGAATGTCGTGCAGCGTCCAGCTGGTGACACCGCTTATTCGATCGAGCGTGGCCTTGGCTTTGCCCCAGCCGCAGAATGGCTTGTTGGGCTTATTCCTGGCGGGGAACAGAAGTCCTATATCGGCTTGCGCCGCGAGTATCTCTTTCGCCCGTGCGCTGATTGGAAGGGTATGCGCCTGCTTGTTTTTGGTGATCTCGCCGGGGAGCGTAATGGCGTCAGTCCCGATCCAGGCCCGGTTGAGCGCGGCGGTTTCCGTTTCGCGCTGACCTAGGAGAATCAGCAATCGGACCATCGTTTGAAAATGTCGCGGGAGTTTCTCGGAGTTGCACGCGTCCCAAATCTTTTTCAATTCAACATCGGTCAGAATGCGGGACCGGCGTTTGCGCTCATAGGCTGATATGCCAACTACAGGATTGTCGGTGATGTAGCGGCGCCCCATGCACCAATTGAAAAAAATAATGGCAACGGTGCGGGCATGATTATGCTCGGCCGGCACGTCTTTCAATCTTTGGAGCCGGTGCGCGATCTGCGCGTGAGTTACATCCCTCAACTGACCCTTGAAGGAGAAATGTCGTTTGAGGTGTCGCGTGTAGTCGGCGAGGGTGCGCGGTCTGGCGCTCTTGGCTTTCTCCGCGAGGAAAAGCTGCACCGCCTCGGAATAGGGGAGGGACTGCGGACGCAGCCGGCCAAGGGTGAATTCGGCGAGCAGCCGTTTTGCTTCAGCGCGCGCTTCCTGGAGCGAAATGACGGGGTATCGGCCTAAGGAAATAAAGCGACGGTCCGACCCAACCTGCAAAAAGAAGGTGCGTGTATCGCCCTGAGATACACGGACTCCAAATCCATGCAGGGTGTCATCGCAGAGTTTGATCTGACCCTTGGCAGGCACAGGTGTCGCTCGGATCGCAACGTCGGTGAGACGCATCTTAGCCTCGCTATAGCCTCAGACAGCCCCGGTGCTGGGGCGTGAAGCTATGCGCGACGTTGGATCAGAAGTGGCCGGTAATAAAGGACAAGTTCGACGTTGATGTGGAACGGTGGAGCACCATGAAACAGGTGCGGCACTATGTCAGAGTCCGCTGTTCTACCGTTGAACTATTCCCCATCTAAGTCTTTGGTAACTTAGCTCTTTTTTGCGATTTTACAATCCCGCTTTGGCCGTTTCACAATCCCCGCGGTTAGGGGCCTCTTTCTACTTGATATGGGCGCCGCTGGCCACTCGGACGTTCCGGGGCCACGACGTCGCCTCATTGAAGTAAACGACTTGATCGACAACGGCGGGTGCGGACGCAAGGACCGTGGGACACCGCCGTGGGACACCGCCGTGGGACACCTGGGTCGGTGCCCCGGCATTTGACGAATGAAGGGTCGCCTGCAGCAAGGCGGCTGGGGCGCTTGAGGCGATGTTACTGCTGGTCCGCCAGTTTTACTTTGCACTCATAGTAATTCCACAGCAACGCAAACAGCCGCGGATTAAATGTGCCCTCGCTGCAATCGCGCGCCTCATCGTCCGTCAGCGGGATGGCGCCACCCGCGATCTCAGCCTGAAGCTGAATGTGAGCGTTTTCTTCGAGGAACGTGCAGGCAAAGAGCGCTTCTTCGGGACTGCTGCCGACGACGACGCTGCCATGACCGCGCATTTGCGCCGCGCAATGGTGGCCCAACGTCCTCGACAGGTCGCCGGCTTGTTCGTCGTTCACCACGAGGCGTGGGTTGTTCCATGTGGGCACGCCGGTGCACAGAAAAGCACCGTGCAGAAATACCGGCACCAATGGCTTGCCGGCAATTGCCATGGCGCGGGCATGCGGCGCATGGAGGTGGCACACGCACATGGCATCCGGCCGATCCCGATGGATCTGCGTGTGAATCCGCCACTCGAGCGGGATGAGGCCGCCGGGATGCTCGATGATGCTGCCGCCGATGTCATAGACGAATATTTGCTCGGGTCTGACGGTGCTTTTCTCCGTGCTGGCGCCCGGACTGATGAAGCATTTATTGGTGCCGGGCACGCGAATCGACACGTGCCCGAACATTCCGATACTGCCCTGCAAATTGAGCATGCGCGTGAGGGTGGCGGTCTTCTCGCGCAACTGCATTTCATCGTTCATCGACGCCGAACTCCGGTCCCAAGAGCTGAGTGTCAATTTCGGTCAGAGGGTTTTCGCGACGCCGGCGCGTTCGATGAGCTTGCCCCAGCGGTCGATTTCCGAGGCAAGGAACGTTTGCAGCTCGGCTGGCGGTGGGCTTTTCACCGGAAGCGTGCCGAGCCTGATGATCAGCGATTGCACCTCCGACGTCTCCGTGGCCGTTCTTATTTCGTCGGCCAGCTTGTCGATGATCGGTTTCGGTGTCGCAGCGGGGGCGCAGATCAGCGTCCAGCCCACCGCTTCGAAGCCGGGGACCCCGGCGTCGGCAATGGTTGGCACGCCGGGCAGCGCCGGAACGCGCTCCGTCGAGCTTACACCCAACGCCCGCACCTGGCCGGCCTTGATCTGCGCGACCACGCTGCCGGCGTCTGCAAACATCAGCGCAACACGGCCGGCAATGACATCGGTAAGTGCGGGCGGCGCTCCCCTATAGGAGACCCCGACCATTTTGGTGCCAGTCATCGCTTGGAAGAGCTCCGCCGCCAGATGAATGGCCGAACCGGGTCCGCCGTGCCCGAAATTGATCTGGTCGGGCTTTTGCTTGAGGTAGGAAATCAGCTCCTTGACCGAATGGACCGGCATCTCCGGGTTGACCACCAGCGCAAGCGGCGTGCGAAACACCAGAGAGACCGCCTGGAAATCCTTAAGCGTATCGAAGGGCAAGGATTTGAACAAAGTAGGATTGGCGGCAAGCGAGCTCGCCGAGGCGAGCAGGGTCAAACCGTCCGGCGTCGCTTTGGCGACAACTTCGGTGCCCAGCACGCCGCTGGCGCCGGGCCGGTCCTCGACCACGATGGCCTTGCCCAATCGAGGCTGCAACTGCTGGGCCAGTGCGCGTGTAACGGTGTCGAGGCTGCCGCCGGCCGGGAAATTGACGATGAACTTCACCGGACCTGTGGGATATTCGGCGGCCAGTGCGGCGCGATTGAACGGGATGCCCGCGCCGATAAGCAGGGGCGCTGCGAGCATGGAACGTCGTGTGAGCATGTTTTCCTCTCGGTTTCTTAATGCGGTGCGCGAAGCAGTACGCCGAACTCACCGCCGGTCGCGTCAGTCGTCGAGCGTTTCCGGCAAGAACAAATCTTCCGGCTTGAATCGCCGTTTCGACAAGCCTTGCTCGTGATGGTAGCGCAGGAAGGTGTCGATCGCCTTGTAGTTACGCTGCAATCCGTATGGGAACCATTCGTCGCCGAGCAGGGACTGCACCTCCAAAAAATGCTGTGTGATCCACGGCACCATGAACATGCGATGCATGTTCTCCGCCTGGTGCCGATAAAGCGCATACGCGCTGTCGCGAGCATCCTTGAACGCCTTGTAGAGCGATTTTGCGACCCAAGGATTCGCCTCGTATACATCGCGGCGGATCGCGACGACATGCTGTATCGGGAAGATGCCCGTTGTTTTGTAGTATTCGCGCTCGACTTTCTCGAAGTCGGGAAACAGCCTGCGGATATTCTTCGACCCATGCACCATGGACGGCGGCACGAGCGCGGAGAACAGTGCGTCGATTTCGCCCGCGTCGAGCATCTTGTCGAGCGTCGTGTCGGTGCCGATGTGCCTGACCTTGATGTGCGCCGGCGGCTTCTGCTTGTACCAGGATAGCGGCGGAGTGGGCCGTTCGACGCCGCCGATGAGGTTTTCATAGCTGTCGATCGGCACGCCGTAATGGTCCTGCAAAATGCCCTTGGCCCACGTGCCCGCATCGTGGCCGTAAAGGAAGAACTCGCCGATCTTCTTGCCGATCAAATCCCTTGGTTGCTCGATGCCTCTGTTGGTGTTGATGTAGATGGCCGAATGTGAAAATAGCCGGATCGGGAACGCCGGTATGGCGACAAACGGCGGCTGCTCTTCCTGCAATTTATCGAGATAGAAGGTCAGGCCCAGCTCCGAAGCCTCGAACTCATGCTTGCCCATCATGCGGTGAAAGGTCGCCGCCGGAAACGAATTGTGATAAGTAAGGTCGATCCCCTCCGGCTTTACCGTTCCGTCCATCAGCGCGCGCGTGCGGTCGTAGTTCCAGCACGCCAGCGTCATTTTCAAGTTTGCCATGGAATACCTCAGGGGATTTCTTGCCGCTGCAACGGCGCGGTGCGGCCGTTTCGTTGGTGATCCGATGGGCCGGCCGCGCTAGGCCAGTTAACGCCGTCGCGCGGCCGCCGCGCTCATCCGCTATCACTGCGCACCGGCATCGCGTTCATGCCTTTTCGGCTCAGTACCATGGCGACGCGCGGCCCCGCCAGGAAGTCGATGAGCGCCTTGCCGGCTTCCGGCTCCTTCGCGTCGCGCGTGAGGCCGACCGAATAGATCGTTTCCATTTGCAGTTCCGCGGGCAGCGTCCCGGCGATCTCAATTCCGGGAACGGTCATCAGCTCGGGAATTTGCTGCAGTCCGAGTTCCACTTGTCCGCTCCGTACGAAGGTGCCGATCAGGCCATTTGGTCCGCCGGGACCGTAGAGCAGCTTCGGCTTGAGTGCGTCGGCAATGCCAAGCTTGGCAAAGATCATGGCCAGATGCGCACCACTCGCTCCGCCGCCGTCCGGATTGCTCATCGCGATCGATTTGGCGGCGAGCAGGGCGCGCTTGAGCCCTTCGGGTGTCGAGATGTCCGGCCGGCCCGCGCCCCGGCGAACAGCGAGACCGATGACCGAGCTCGCAATGTCCTTGCGGCTCTCCGCCACTATTTTGCAGGTGGCGATCAGATTATCGCATTGCGGCCCGGTGGCGACCACGATGTCGCAGAATTCGCCGGCAGCCATGCGCCTGGCAATCTGCGCGGACGGCGCGTAGGCGAGAACGACCACGTGCCGACACGCATGTTCGAAATCGGCAAGAACTTCATCGAAGGTAGGCTTTAACGCCGTGCTGGCGAGGACTGTTATTTTGGACATCGCGCATTGTCAGGTCGTTGCAATCGCTGCGACGCACAAGTCGGGCCGCCTTGAGGTTACGCAAGCATCGAGCCGTGTCACAGCGAGCCCGCCAAGCCTGCCTGTTGGACGACCTTGCCCCAGCGCGCAATCTCCGTTGCGAGGAACGCCTTCAATTGCGGCACAGGAACGGTCGGCTCATCGACCGGAATAAGGCCGAGTGCACGCATCCGCTCCTTCTGTTGAGGTTCGTCAAGGATGGCCTTGAGTTCGCTCTGCAGCCTTTCGATGACCGCTGGCGGAACGCCTGCGGGCGCTACGATCATATGCCATGAGACGACGTTGAAACCCGGGATGGTTTCCGAGATAGGCGCCACATTCGGCAAGGCAGGTACGGAGGCCGCCGAGGTGACGCCAAGAAACCGGATCTTGTTGGTGGCGAGCAGCGATCGCGCAACGCCGATGTCAGAGAAGCCCAATGGCAGAACTCCGGAGAGTACGTCATTGAGGGCGGCCGGTCCGCCATCGCGATAAAACACCGGCGTCATGCTGATGCCGGCCTCGCGCTTGAAAATTTCACCGGTCAAATGATAGACGCCACCGACCGTCGAAGCGGCGTAGGAGATCTTTCCGGGACGCGCCTTGATGTAGGCGATCAAGTCCGCAACCGACTTGACCGGCAATGCGGAATTGACCACCAGCCCGGTTGGAAGGTCGACGTAATGGGCGATCGGCACGAAATCCTTCATCGGATCGTAAGAGAGGTGCTTGTGCAGCGCAGCTTCAATGGTGAACGTGCCGCTCGGTGCGGCAAGCAACGTGTAACCGTCGGGAGCCGCTTGCGCCACGTAGGCCGCGCCAATCACGGTGCCGCCGCCGGGCTTGTTTTCAACGACGACCGGTTGCCCGAGGCGCGCGCCGAGTTCCGCGGCGATGCTCCGCGCCATAAGATCGACCGAGCCGCCGGCGCCCAAGGGCACGACCAGCTTTATCGGCTGGCTGGGATAGGTTCCCGCGCTCGCCTGTGACGCTGCGAGAAAAAACCAAGCCAAGCCTGCGGACAGCAAATGCGTCAGCTTCACGATGAACCTCCCCATATTTTTGTCCGGTTTGCATCCGGATCTGACGTGCCTCGATCAGCCGCGCGGCGCGGCTGATTTCACTTCAACGAGAATCGACCTGAGGTCCGAGTCCTCGAGATTGAACAGTTCATGCGGACCATCCCCGGATTCGCGGTATTTGACGTCGCCCGATTTGTCGACGAGGTCGCGCGTGCGGCCGTCTTCCCACTTCATCACCGATTTGCCTTCGCTCAGCGGCACGATGAGATAGGGCAGATGGTGCTCATGCAGCGGCTGGTGTCCTTTCGGCCCGAGCTCAAGCGCCCAGACGCGCAGGTAGTCGTTTTCGAACACGACCTTGGTAGCGATCGGGCCGAGCGGAGTGCCTTTCTTTGATAATGTGGATGACATGGACAGCTCCGATTGGATGCTTCGATTATTGTTGTCTTGCTGAACGGCTGCCAGGCTCTCGTCCGGCTGCGTCTTGTTTCTATTCAGCCGCTATCGCACTTACGTGCTTCCGAAGAGCGGGCATGACCTGCTGAGCGAATAGCCGCATGGATTCTCGTTCCCAATCGCGATTCTTTCCGGCCCAATCGAGGCCGGTCATCAAAAGCCCGCCGAACGGGCCGACCTCTTCGCGGAAGGCTACTAGCTTGTCGATCACGGTTCGCGGCGAACCGTAGATCACGCAGCCCTCGGTTATCGCCTCGACCGTAGCGTCCTGGTCCGGCATGTCGCCGCGCGGTTTCAAGAGTATCAGTTGCCCGACGCTGTTTAGAACCTCGCGCATATAAGTGTAGAAGTATCTGTTCGATCCCTCTGGCCCGAACGCCCGATCTTCCGCCTCTGCATCCGACGACGCCACCATGATGTTCCGCGCCACGCGCCAATCATCGCCGCGCGCGGCAACACCGGCGGCGGCGCAGGCGGCGCTATAGACCTTCCAGTGAGAGGCCACCGAATAAGTTGGAATGATGTTGGCGGAAATCATGCCCCAGCCGTTCTGTGCCGCGGTCTTGGCCGACGACGAGTTGGGGCTGGCGAGCGAAATGAAAATCGGCGGCCGCGGCTTTTGGAACGGCTTCGGCATATAGCCGATGCCGAGCGCGGCGTTGATGCCTGCCGTGACGGTGATGTCCCAGAACTCCCCCTTCAGCTCGTAGGGCGGATCCTGCGACCAAATGCGCTCGATGAAGCTAACGGCCTCCACGACCATCCTGTTGCGGGCGTGGACGTCGGGATTTTTGAATAGTTCAAAATCCGAAATAAGCCCGCCGGGGCCGACACCCATGAGGAAGCGGCCCTTGCTCATGTGATCGAATTGCGCGGCTTCTGCAGCCACAATCGCGGGGTGGTGGTTCGGCAGATTGATGACGGCCGTGCCGAATTTGAGATTTTTGGTGCGCGCCAGAAGGTTGGCAAAGAACATCATCGGCGAAGCAAACGGCTCCGTGCTGGCGGAAAAATGCTCGCCGAGCCACAATTCTTCGAAGCCGAGCTGATCGGCGAGCAGGGACTTTTCGGTGTCTTCGTCGCACACGCTCGACAGCTGACGGTCCGCCGGATGCACCGGCATCATGAACATTCCGAGTCGCATGGCCGACATCTTCCCGCCGTCGTTATGTTTACATTCCGGAGCGTTGGCTATAGTCCCAATGCCCGGGGGGCCTGCCCTGGAAAGGGTGGTCGACCGGGCTTTGGCGAGCGGCGCCGTAGTTGGAAAGCCGGCTGGCGATGCGCGATCAGCCGTCCCCGGTCGTGACTCTAACCTGACACAGCCTCGATCCGCCGGGCGATAAAAATCATGAAGTTTCGCATAGCGAAATATGCCCATTCGCCCCTTCCGAAAGGTGGCATCGGCGTCCTATATTCGATCGCAACAGGCAATAAAGCAGTTAGACAATTCGGAGCGCGGCGATTGGTGCCCCCGACGGCACAATGTGTCACGCATCCGCATCAACGCGTAGTCTACGGAACAAACGTGCCGGGCGAGATGCCCCGGGGAGGTATCCGATGAGCGGCAACGGACTAAGCAATCGTCTGCAGACGCCGATATCGACGGCCGAGCTGGAGCGGCGTTGGGCCGCGGTACGCGCTGCGATGGAGCGCGCCAAGATCGACGTGCTGCTCATGCAGAACAACAACGATCACATGGGCGGGTGCGTGAAATATTTCACCGATATGCCGGCCACCAATGGCTATCCGATTGCCGTCGTATTCCCTCGCGACGATGCGATGACTGTGGTGATGCAGGGTCCTTTCGGCGGCGATCGCAGGCCTGAGGCCGATCTCTGGCGGGGCGTAAAGCGCATTCTCACGACACCGAGCTATTCGTCCGCACATTATACGCAGGACTACAATTCAGAGTTGGTCGCCAAGGCTTTGCAACCCTACGCCACGGCAACCATCGGCTTTGTCGGCATCTTCCAGATGTCATATGCCCTTGGTGACTTCATCAAGAAAAGCTTCCCGGGCGCAAAGTTTGTCGATGCCAGCGAGTTGGTGGACCGCGTCAAGGTCATCAAAAGCGCCGAAGAATTGGAGCTCATCCGGCGCACGGCGAAAATGCAGGACGGCGCGATGAAGGCGGCCTTTGCCGCCGTGAAGCCCGGCGTGCGCGATACCGAAGTGGCCGCGATTGCCCAGCATTACAGCCAGACGCAGGGCAGCGAGAACGGCATTTATCTCTGCGCTTCGACGCCGCTCGGCCAGCCCGCCAAGTTTGGCCAGCGGCACGTGCAGAACCGGACCATTCAGAAGGGCGATTCCATCGCGCTCCTGGTCGAGGATTCCGGACCCGGCGGGATGTACACCGAGCTCGGCCGCACCTGTGTGGTGGGCGTAAAGGCGCCGCAGCAGATGAAAGAGGAGCTGTTATTCTGCATGGAAGCGCGCAAGGTTACGCTTGATCTCCTCAAGCCGGGCACGCCATGCAAGGAAATCTGGGACGCCTTCAACGCCTTCATGCGCAAGCACGGCCGTCCGGAAGAAGCGCGTCTGTACTGCCACGGTCAAGGCTATGATCTGGTCGAGCGGCCGCTGATCCGCAACGATGAACCATGGACGATCGAGAAGGACATGAACATCGTCGTCCACCCGACCTACCCCTATGGCGGCTATCTCAATTGGCTGTGCGACAACTACGTTATCGGCGGCAACGGGCCTGGACCCCGCATTCACGAATTCCCGCAGGAAATCGTCGAGGTCGGCTGATCGCAAGCGTCAGCCGGAGCCGGTCACATTTCGATGAACCTGCTGATATTCCTCATGCATCCGGAGCCAACGCGCTCGGGATATGAAAAATGGCTCGCGCCACGGCACCCGGAACTGACCATCAAAACCGTCGGAACGCTCGCGGAGGCCAAGGCGAACATTCGCGACGCCGATATTTTCATGGCGTTCGGTCCGCAGCTGGACGCCGAATTCTTTCGCCATGTCCCGCGGTTGAAATGGGTCAATTCGCTCGGGACCGGAACTGACGGCATCGCCGATTCCCCGCATCTGGACAAACAAGTGATCGTGACCGCAACGCGCGGGATTCACGGCGTGCCGATGTCGGAGATGGCGTTTCTCCTGATGCTCGCGTTCAACCGCGACTTCCGCCGTATCGAACGGCAGCGCGCGAGCGCGACTTGGGAGCGCTATCCCGGAAAACTGCTCGACAGGAAGTCGGTCGGTATTCTCGGTCTGGGAGCGATTGCCGAAGTGATGGCGCCGCGGCTTAAGGCCTTCGGCATGCGGGTCATCGGCATTTCCCGCACCGATCGAGCAGTTCCGGGTGTCGACGAGATTTTTCCGCGCGCCGCAATCGTGCGGGCGGTCAAAGATCTGGACTATCTTATTTTGCTTGCGCCGCTCGACCCCGATACGCGCAATGTCGTCAACGAGACGGTGCTGTCGGCGATGAAGCCGACAAGCATCCTGATAAACCTCGCGCGCGGCGGGGTGCTCGATGAGGATGCCTTGATGCGCGCGCTGCAGCAGAAAAAGATCGCCGGGGCCGCCCTTGATGCGCTCGACAAGGAGCCGTTGCCAGCGGACCACCCGCTTTGGACCATGCAAAACGTGATCATAACGCCGCACGTCGGCGGCTATTGCGATACCTATGTCGAAATGGCCGCCGAGCAATTCGAGGAAAGGTTGACGCATTTTTTGGCAGGCCGGCCCGACCTGATGTTGCATCGTGTTGCCCGTCGTTGAACGCAGGCGGCGGACTGGAGGTAGCGATGTTCGAAGCAAATCTGAACCCGGGCTTTAATGTCACTCGGGCAAGCCATGCGGTGCTTACTGTTCGCGATCTCGACGCCACCGAGGCGTTCTATTGCGACCTGCTCGGTCTCATCAGAAGCAGCCGTGACGCCGACGCGCTCTATTTGCGCGGCATCGAGGAGCGTTCGCATCACAGCCTGGTGTTCAAAAAGTCGGCACAGCCAGCGGCCAGCGAACGGGTCGGTTTGCGGATGTTGACTGACGACGATCTCAAGCGCGCCTACGATTACTTCCGCGGCATCGGCTGCAATCCGCAATGGGCGGAGGTTCCCTACCAGGGTCTCACGCTTCACGTCGACGATGCGATCGGCACGCCGCTCGAGTTCTGCGCGACGATGGAAGAGCTTCCCAGCAATTTGCAGAAATTCGAGCTTTATCGCGGCGCAAGCCCGATGCGGCTCGATCATTTTCAAATCGTCGCCCAAGACGTCAGGAAAGCCACCGACTTCTATCTTGCGATGGGCTTTCGATTGACGGAATACACCGCAACAGACGGAAAGGACGAGATCTGGGGCTCCTGGCTGCAGCGCAAGGGCAACCCGCACGACGTCGTCTTCTCCAACGGCCGCGGTCCGCGGTTGCATCATTTCGCCTACGGCGTACCGGAAGTCCGGGACGTCGTGCATGTGTGCGATGTCGCCGGCAGTCTCGGCTTCGCCAAGCATTTCGAGCGCGGGCCGGGCCGGCACGGCATCGGCAACGCGTTTTTCGTCTATTTCCGCGATCCCGACGGGCACCGGGTGGAGCTGTTCAACGCGCATTACCAGGCGATCGATATCAATCAGACGCCGTTGCGTTGGGATTTGTCGGACACTCGGCGCTCGCAATTATGGGGCCTGCCGGCGACCGCCAAGTGGTTCTACGAGGCGACGGAATTTTCGCGGCAGACGTCGCAAGAACCGGTGCTCAAGGCCAGTCCCGTGACCCTCGAGACATTTTTGGGCGGTCAGTTCTGATGACTCGGCGTGGCGGCTTCGACCGATTGCATAATTCTCCTGCGAGCTGATCGATGCCGGGCCGGATTGACGTCCACCATCACTTCATGTCGAAGCAGTATCTCGACGCTGTCGGCATCGAACGCGCCGCCTCTCCGGGCTCGGCCGGACATGTAGAGCCGTGGAGCGCCGCGCAATCCCTCGAATTCATGGAGGCGGCAGGCATCACGGGCGCGGTCCTTTCGGTGTCGGCGCCCGGAATTGGACTTGATAGCGCGGAAAAGACGGCGGCACTGGCGCGGGAGTGCAATGAGGCGCAGGCGCGAATTGTCGGCGACCATCCTGGGCGATTTGGTTTCTTCGCAATTTTGCCGTTGCCGGACATCGAGACGAGCTTGCGCGAACTTACCTATGCTCACGACGCGCTCTCGGCGGACGGAATCGTCCTGATGAGCAATTATAGCGGCGATTACGTCGGCAGCCCGAAGTTTCGTCCGATCTTTGCCGAACTCAATCGCCGTCGGGGAACAGCTTTTGTGCATCCGACGCTGCCGCACGGGTATCGAGGATTTCCCGGCGTTTCGCTGTCCACCCTGGAATTCCCATTCGATACCGCCCGCGCGATCGTGAGCATGCTTTACGACGGCACGTCCGAGTGGTTTGCAGACGTGAAAGTCATCTGGTCGCATGCGGGCGGCGCGATGCCGTATCTTGCAGGGCGGACTGCTGTGCTGTCGCGACGTAACACCGAGTTTCACCTCAACGGCGACAAGTTGCTGCCGGCCATGGCCGGGTTCTTCTACGATCTGACGCAATCCTGCAACCTCGCTACCTTTGCGGCTTTGCGGGCTCTTGTGCCGCTTGACCATCTTCTTTTTGGCTCGGACTGTCCCTTTGCCAAGGAGCCGCAGATCCGGGCGACGCTCGCCGAGCTCGATCGGCTCGGACTTGCAAGCGAAGAGCGTGGAAAAATTGAATACGATAACGCGGCCTTGTTGTTCCCCCGGCTGTCGGGACGCTAGTTGTCGAGGCGCTTGGTCGCTTCCCGCAGCGCGCTCCCGATCGCGGTCGCCGTATCGATGAGGTGGCGGGCCAACAGGACTTCGGATTTCTTATCCACCACTCCAGTGAAAAAAGTCAGTCCGATGGTGGCGCGTACCGTTTTGCCGACGAGAATAGGCGCCGCAATCGTCGAAGTCTTCGGGTCCAATTCCAATGCACGCTTTGCATAGCCGGCACGGTGCGCCGCTTTCAGCGTTCGAAGCAGCTTGGATCGGTTGGTCGAGGGGGCCTGCGACGTGGCTTCAATCGTGCTGAGCAGCGAATCGCGCTCGGCCCGGCTGCAAAAGGCGAGATACGCGCGCCCATGCGCTCTTTCGACCAGCGACAGACGCTTGTTCATAGTCGAGCTGACATGCGCATAAGGACTTGCCGGAATCGTACTATAGCGGACCACCATGGCGTCGACGTCGAGCGTCGTAATGGCGGCAGGCCATAACAGCTCATGCGTGAGAGCGTCGGCGAAGGGCGCACCGATTTCGATCACCGCCGGCAGCCCGTGATAGCCGGCACTGAGACCCAGCACCTTTGAGGTAAGGCAATAGCCGGCACGCCGAGAAAGCTGCTTAACGAGGCCGCACGCTTCCAGCGTGCCGATGATCCGCATGATCGACGGCTTTGGTATGCGCGTCTCAAAGCTCAGACGTTTGACGGAAACGACCTGCCGCTGGCTCAAGAGCTTTAGGACTTCAACGGCCTTTATGACCGAGTAAATCCGGGTGCCACGGGTGCCGTTGGCGCCAACGGCGCCGGAGGCCTTGCGGCGTGAACGGGAATTTCTGGCAGCTTCTCGCATGGTTTGAAACGCTGGGACGACTGCGATGATGACACGCAGTTCGCTGCCGGGGCGCGATACGGCGAGATCATAGGAGTGTGCCGCGGGACAGTAAACCTCACTCTGGCCTGGAATTCCGCATTGTGGAATTTCAATACTTTTTCACAGCCTCGCTGCGAAAAGCGCGATATGCATTTGCCGGCAGCCCGTCGGCATGCCGGCGAGCAAACTCGGGAGCGAAGCATGTCTGCCCATACGGTTAATTGGGACAGCCAGGAATGGCTGACAATTCGCAAAGGCATGGAGCGGAAGACATTTACCGGGGACGGCGCCACGCTGGCGCTGCATCGAATACAGCCGGGTCACGATCTGCTGCCGCATTCCCATCACTATGAACAGATCGTCTACATGCTAAAGGGCTCGGCGATCTTCCATGTCGGCGAAGAAGCGCATCGGCTCGAGCCTGGTGGACTGATTGTCATCCCGCCAAATGTTACGCATTACATTGAAGTGGTCGGCGGCGAGGAGGCGCTCGAGCTCGACGTGTTCACGCCGAAACGCCCGGAATACGGCGGATAGCAAAATACGGCGTGCAACGAGCCCGTTTTCGCGCCGTATGCATCACTGCGCGCGGCTTTCGATCCACTTCCCATAAAGGAACGCGATGACCGATCTCAAGTCGCAGACCAGGGCACAACTATTGACGGCGAGCACGGCGACGATCACCACGCAGCTATTTCGCCGCGGTTTCCGCAACGCGTTTCTTCAAGGCGTACGGCCGCTCGGCCGCTATTCCGGCAACATGGTCGGGCCCGCCTTCACGCTGCGTTACATTCCGGCCCGCGAGGATCTGGATTCATACAATGCGAAGCGCGATCCGAATGCGCTGCAACGCGAAGCGATCGAAGCCGCTCCCCCCGGCTGTGTCTTGGTGATGGATTGCCGCGGCGACACGCGGGCCGCGTCCGCTGGAGATGTTTACGTGACACGCCTGCAGGTTCGTGGTGTCGCCGGCGTCGTGTCAGACGGCGGCGTTCGCGACAGCGGGCCTATTTCGGCGATGGAACTTCCGGTCTACTGCGCCGGACCAAGCGCGCCGACCAATCGGATTTTGCATCATGCCATCGACTACGATCTTCCGATCGCGTGCGGGTCGGTCGCGGTCTACCCCGGCGACATTGTGGTCGGCGACGCGGACGGCGTCGCGGTGATCCCGCAAGACATCGTCGACGATGTTGCCCGCGACGCCGCGGAGCAAGAGTTGCTCGAAAAGTTCATCTTGCGTCGCGTGGCAGAGGGCGAAAAATTGCCCGGCCTGTATCCGGTCAACGAGCATACTCGCCGGGAGTATGCCGACTGGGTTGCGCGAAACCAAAAGACCAACGGGTCGTCCAGCAGCGCTGGAGACGGCATTCCGTTGAAACCATAACGGGGCCGAGGAAGCCGCTTGAGACGGATTTGTCGCCAGTGCCGCGGTCGCCCGGCGCCAGCAAGACGCTTGCGGCCTGATGGAATGCGCTTGAGCCGGACATCGTATCATTCGCCGCATGGATGGCGCGCATCGCGGCGAGAGCACCACACCGGAGCCTGAGATGAAACTTGGCTTTTTCACCATGCCGGTACATCCGCAGGGACGTACCTATTGGCAGACACTTAAGGAAGATCGAGAAGCTTTTATCCTGGCGGACAAGCTGGGCTATTCGGAGGCCTATTGCGGCGAGCATCTGACGGACGCGGTCGAGAACATTCCCAACAGCATGATGTTCATCTCGACTCTGATCGACGCCACGCGGCAGATTAAGCTCGGCACTGCAGTCGCTAATTTGCCGCATAGCCATCCGGTCGTTGTCGCCTCGAACGCCGCGATGCTCGATAATCTTTTGCAGGGGCGCTTCATTCTCGGGATTGGCGCGGGGATCCTGCGTTCCGACGCAGAGGCGCTCGGTCTGCTCGATGCCGATCGGCAGGCAATGTTTGTCGAGGCGATCGACCAGATATTGGCGATCTGGAGTGGAAAGGCGCCTTACGACCTCAAAGGCAAGTTCTGGGATATATCGACGGTAAAAACGAATTGGCCCGAAGTGGGCATTGGAAGCATCGTCAAGCCCTATCAGGATCCGCATCCACCGATTATCGGCACCGCATCGGATCCAGAGTTCGCGGGGGGTCATTGCTTTGGGCAGGCGCGGCTGGGGACCCGTATCGTCGAATCTGCTTCACGGCAATTGCCTGGGCAACCATTGGACGAACTACGCCAAGGGCGCGGCGGAATCTGGCCGGATCGCCGACCGGGAGATTTGGCGGATTGCACGCTCGATATTCGTTTGCGAGGACGGCAGGCTTGCCAAAGCCTATGGCGGTGACGACGCGAAAAGCCCGTATCGTTTCTATATGCAGCAGCTGCTGGTCAAACTCGGAAAATATAAGCGGCTTTCGACCTTCAAAAGCCACCCTGAGATGCGCGATGAGGAGGTCACTCTGGACTATGTGCTCGACAACATCGTGATCCGCGGCACCGTCAACCAGGTTATCGAGCGAATCCTCTCCCTGTACGAGCAGGCCGGCGATTTCGGCACGTTGCTCTATTGCGGCAAGGATTGGACCGATGCCGCACTGGGACGCCGCTCGATGGAATTGATGGCGGAGAAAGTGATGCCCGCGGTCAATGCCGCGATCAGTCGCTCGGCGCCGGCAAGAGCCAGCCAAGCCTGAATTCGTCGGCGGCAACTTCGGATGACCGCACGAACCTGGACGGAATGAATCATGGCGATCAGGACGGAATATTTTAAGGGCCCGGCACTTTACGGCTACATGGCCCGACCGGAGCAGACGGTGCGAGCCGGTGTTTTGATTCTGCCGACGATCTTCGGCGTGAACGAATTCGCTCGTAGTTACGCCGATCTTCTCGCCGAGGCCGGAATGGCCGCCGCAGTGTGGGACATCAATTCCGGCTTGCCCCTCGTGACCGATTACCCCGAGTGCATTCGGCGCGCGCGGACGCTGACGGACGCTGCCGTGTCGACGATGGTCCGGCAGTGGCTGGATATGATGGCTGCGGAGATAGGCCTTGCTTCGGTGGGCCTGCTCGGCTTTTGCATCGGCGGCCGCTTCGCTTTGCTCGGCGCCGTCGACGACAAGCGCGTGCGGGCCTGCGCCATGGCCTATCCATCGATCGAAAATCCTCGCCTCGCGAATCAGCAACGGGACGCGCTGGGGCTTGCGTCGGGGATCGATTGTCCGGTGCATGTCCTGCAGCCGGGCAAGGATCACGTTACCAACCCGGAGACCTATGAGGAGCTGAAGCGTTCGCTGTTCGAGCGGGCGGCACCGACAATCCTTCAGTATCATCCGGATGCGGAGCATGGCTTCATGCATCGTGAGCAGCCCGAAGCGAACAGGATAGCGACCAAGCTCGCCTCGCCGCAGTTGGTCGCATTCCTGAAAACCTGCTTGAACTGATCGCAGACTTATCGGGAATTTCGAAAATAAACGCTTGGACCGCACCCGGTTTCTCCAAAGAGTACGGTCTACGGGGGGAAATTATGTCGGGCCGCAATATTAACGTCGCGGACGTCATCGATCATGCGCCGCTGAGCGGATTTCAGATCCGGGTCTTTATTCTTTGCGGACTCGTGGTGCTGCTCGACGGCTTTGACGCGCAAGCGATTGCTTTCGTAGCTGCGTCGATTGCTCGCGATTTGGCAGTCCCGATCTCCTCCTTCGGCGGCATCTTCGCGGCCGGAACGATTGGTCTTTCCCTCGGCGCATTCGTTCTTCCGCCTTTCGCCGATCGCTATGGCCGCCGCTATCAGATCATTCTCGCAACCGCCATCTTCGGCGTGTTCAGCCTGGCCACGGCGTGGGCGAATTCGTTTGCAGTCCTTGCCGCTCTTCGGTTCGTGACCGGGATAGGAGTAGGTGCGGCGGTTCCCAATGTAGTTCCATTGATATCCGAATATTCGCCGCGGCGGATGCGAGCGATGCTGGTCACCATTGTTACCGTGGCCTGGCCGCTCGGCGCGGTGCTGGGCGGAGCGCTCAGCGCCAAGCTCATTCCGCTTTTCGGCTGGCAGTCGGTCTTCTACGTCGGCGGGCTGCTGCCGCTGCTGATTGCCCTGTTGCTGCTGCCGACGCTGCCGGAATTGATACGCTTCTTAGCCCTCCGCCGTGGCACGGCAGGCAGGATCGGCGAAATGCTTCGCCGTATCGCGCCCGACTTGAAATATTCAAGCGCGGACGGTTTTGTCGTCTCCGACGAGACGCTTCGCGGCCTCTCGGCTAAACGCCTCTTCAGCGGTGGGCGAGCGGCGGTCACGGTGCTGCTTTGGATCGCGTTCTTCATGAACTTTCTCTTGTTGTTCTTCGTCTTCAATTGGTTGCCGCCGTTGATGCAGCAGGCGGGCTTCTCCATCGAGCGCGCGATCATCGGAACCGTGGTGTTCAACCTGGGCGGCATAGCAGGCGGTATCGTACTCGGCCGGCTTATGGACAAATATGGCAGCTACCTTACCGTCGGGCTCGCTTATGCTTTCGGAGCCATATTCGTCGGTGCGGTTGGCTTTCTGAGTTCCTCATTTCCGCTCTTGATGCTGGCGATTTTGTTTGGCGGATTCTGCTCGGTCGGGACCCAAGTGTGTGGCAACGCGCTGGCGGCGGGTCTCTATCCGACCGCGATACGTTCAACTGGCGTGGGTTGGGCGTATGGTGTTGGTCGTATCGGATCAATCTTCGGACCGATACTGGGAGGCGTGCTTATCGCGCTGCACTGGGACATGAAGCGCGTGTTCTTGCTGTCGGCGCTTCCGCTCATTGCGGCGACGATAGCCATTATCCTGCTGGGACAAGTCGACCGTAACTTGAAGAAATCAGACTAAAGCGGACTGAATGTCTCGGCACTTAGGGTGCCGGAACTGTGACCGCGCCGGGCCGATTTCGGTTGTGGCTGCGGAATTGGCCGCAATCGGGACGCCGTCTGCCGGAGGCGGAACATCAGGGCAGCTGGCCGATTCCAAGCACCAAGAGCTTCTCCAACCGCGACGCAGCTGCCGCTGCACCGGGGCTTGAAGACAAGCGGCGGGTCGAGGGGCCGGGTCGCGGAGGCTTGCTTCATGTTGTAAGTAATACTGCATCACTCTAATCTAGACACGGAATTATACAGTATAAAGTGGTAAGTACTTATACCTATTCAGTATAGATTCACCATTATGCGTTGCAGTTGTTTACTGCCCTCGCCGATTTACTTATGGATTTTGTGTAGGGGACTATTCGATGAGCGTAGATGTCTTTGCCGATCGGCTGGCTCGGGTGCGCCGTCGGTTCGTGTCGACACTGCAGGGTCGGATCGACGACACCGGCGCGGCGATTCCAAAGCTTGGCCGCAGCACGGCAGGAGCCGCGACCGCGGTTGGCGAAGCCTATCGCTGCATGCATGGCATCGTCGGCGTCGGGCCGACGGTCGGCTTTCCGGCAACCGGACGCGCCGCCCATGACGTCGAAGATCTCCTGCGGCCGGCGCAGAACGAGCGCCGCGGTCTCTCCGACAATGAGATATCGACGCTGCGGGATCGGCTCCTCGATCTTCGCGCCGCTGTCGAGCGGGAGATGCAGCAGTTCTATCGGGAACTGAAAGTGACGTTGGAGTAGGGCGGCTGGGGGCTGGGGTATGCGGTTCTGGGTGGCGTGCTGGTTGGCGATCGTGCTTGGTCTATCCACACAGGTGCACGCGGAGCGTCGCTTGCCGCTACCACCGCCGCGACCCGGCCGAGCACCGCACCTCGTTTCCGCCGAACCACCCCCAAATTCGGCGACGCCGGCGCCGGTGATGCCAGCGCCACCGCTGCAGCCAAGCGGTCCGCTTGCCGAAGTCACGCTGGCCGATATCGGTTTCGTCAACGGCGTGCGCTTTGCCAATCTGGGCGGTCATCGCGACCTGTTCGTGCCGCTGCCGCAGCGCAGCGACGTGAAGGTGAGCGATCTGGTGCTGGTCCTCGACGACTTGAGCGCGCATCAGGCACGGCGAAATCTCGAAGTGCAGGTCAACGACCGCACCGTCGCCGCGATCGTGCTCGACGGCAAGAGCAGCGGCCGTATCGTGCGCATTGCGCTTGGCAACACCGTGCCGAAAAACGGCTACCTGAAAATCTCATTTCTTTATTCCGGTGCGGCGACGCTCGACCGCTGCATCGACGTGCGGTACGTCGGCGACAGCCTGACGATTCGGCCGGAGAGCGCCGTTGAGGTGGACCTCGGATCGAATCCACTCGATGTCACGACCACCGCCGCGCTGATGCCGCGCGACGTCGCCGTGTTGCTTCCCGGCCGGCGCGTCGCGGCAAGCGAGATTGCCACCGCGATTACAGTCGCCCGATCGCTGGTCGCCAGCGGCCGGCATGTTGCATTTTATCACGGTTACGGCTCGCTGCCGCAACTCGCCAGACGCGACGACGAAGGGCGGTGGACGCGCGGCTTGATCCTGGTGGGGCCGCTGTCCGACACGATCGGTCTTGCCGATAATCCGGTCGCGCGGCTGGCGGGCAATCCGGGGGCGGTAGGGACTATCGCCGCGGTTCGCGTCGCAGGTTCGCCGGCGCTTCTGGTGTCCGACGGCAGCGTCGTGCGCGCCGGCCGGCTGTTCTCGAATCCATTGTTCGCCGCCGGCCGCGGCATTGCCGAGGCCTCGGTCGGCGACGCGACGCCGGTATCGCTGCCGACCGACCGCGTCAGTTTCGACCAATTGCGCGTGCCGCCGGCGGCGGCCGAAGTATTTGGCCGCGCCGACCTCGCTGCGGTCATCGATATGCGCCGGCTGCCGCCGAGAACGCACCCGGCGCGGCTTTTGCTCGACGTCATGGTGGCGCCGGACGGCGCCGGCGAAAAGGCGGTGGTCAGCGCCTTCGTCAACGAGCGCCTCCTTGGCAGCACGGTCGCCGCTACGGGCGAAGCGACCCATCTCGATCTGCTTTTGCCTGACGGCCTTGTCGGCACCATCGCCAATGTTCGCGTGCTGATCCAGCGCGACAGCGCGCAGGGCGATTGCCGTTTCGAGCCGCAGGGCTATCCGGCGCAAATCCTCGGCTCTTCGGCGCTGGTGCTGGCCGACGCTCCCGCCACGCCGCATGATTTCTCCGATCTCACGTCGCGCTTTTCGAAGGCGCTCGAGATTCTGCTGCCCGACAGCGCCGCCGAGCGGCCCGATCGCGTGCTCGATCTGGTCACCGAGGTGGCTTCGCAATTATCGCCGGATACCGCGCCGCTTTCGGTCGATCTTACTCCCGGCGGCAGCACGCCGCTGCCGGATGCGCCATTCATCGTCGTCAGCGATACGCCTCCCGAAGGGGCTGCACCGCGCGTGCGTTTCGACCTCGGTCGGGTCGCGGTGACCGATCATGCCGGACGCACGCTGCTTGATCTGGGCGGTTTCGTCGGCGGCGCGGTGGCGCAAATCGTCACTGCCGGCAATCATCCGGGGCTGTGGATCAAGCCGCTATCGCAGGATCAGTCGACGCCGACGCCCGAGAACGTCCATCTCGACCACGGTGATGTTGCTTTCGTCGACGGCAACGGCGTGGCGCTGGCGATGTCGACTGAGCGTGACACCGTTGTGCAGATTTCCTATCCGGATCAGGTCTCTTGGCTCACGGTAGCGGGGCGTTTCCGCTCTTGGATCGTTGCCGGCCTTTGGCTGTTCGCGACTGCCGCGCTGCTTCTGATCTTGCAACGCATGCTGCGCCGGCGGCCGGCGAAGACCTCCGACTAGGCCGGACGCGAGCGGACCATGCCATTGTCGCCATCGGATCGCGCGCTGGGCGATCTTCTGGTCGGACGGCGCGTCATTTCATTGGCCCAGCTTGACGAAGCCACCGACCTGGCCGAGCGCTGGAACGTGCGGCTTGGCGACGCGCTGTTGTCGCGCAACTGGACGGATCCGCGGCTGTACTACGAAACCTATGCGCAGAATTTCGACCTGCCGTTCGTCGATCTCATCCGCGAGCCGCCGGATCGCAAGCTCCTGCGCCCGTCGGAAATCGAACTCTACACCACCCGGCTGACGATGCCGTGGCGGCGTAACGACGGGCGGCTTTTCATCGCCACCGCCGAGCCCGGCCCGCAAACGCTGTTGTTCGCCCGCGACCGCTGGGGCGCCGACATCGAATTCGTCGTTGTGTCCAAGTTCGATATCGTCGTCACGGTGCAGTCGTCCTTTGCCAAGACGCTGTCGCGCCGCGCCGTCTTGGAACTGGCCGAGCTCGATCCGGAAATGTCGGCCCGCACGGTCTTCACGCCGCCGCAACTATTCGCCGCCTACGGATTGCTGAGTGCGGTCTTGGCAGGCTTTGCGTTCGCGCCGCTCGCCACGCTGGTATTGCTCAACGTCGCAATAAGCCTTTTTTATCTTGGTAACTTCGTCTTTAAGGGAATTCTTGTTTCGGTCGGCGGGGGCCGTTCCGCCGATATCGACGAAACGATCGCGGTCGAAGCCCGCGCGCTGCGCGCGGATGAATTGCCGGTTTTCACCGTGCTGGTGCCGATGTTTCGCGAGGCCGCGATGCTGCCGCAGCTGGCGCAGGCCTTGCGCGATCTCGATTATCCGCTCGGCAAGCTCGACATCAAGATCGTGCTCGAGGTCGACGATACGGAAACCATTGAGGCCGCACGCACGCTCGGCCTTGAAGGCGTATTCGAGATCATTCTGGTGCCGCGTTCGGAGCCGCAGACCAAGCCGAAGGCCTGCAACTTCGCGCTGCGTTTCGCGCGCGGCGAGTATCTCGTCGTCTACGATGCCGAGGACCGGCCAGAACCCGACCAGCTCCGCAAGGTCGTGGCGACTTTCCGCCGCTCGCCGCCGAACACCGCCTGCCTGCAATGCCGGCTCAATTACTACAATGCCGATGAAAACTGGCTCACCCGGATGTTCACGCTCGATTATGCGCTCTGGTTCGATCAGGTGCTGCCGGGCCTGGAGCGGCTGGGCATACCGATACCGCTGGGCGGCACATCCAATCATTTTCGCGTCGACGTGTTGCGCGAATTGCGGGCTTGGGATCCGTTCAACGTCACCGAGGATGCCGACCTCGGCATCCGCATCGGACAGAAGGGCTATCGCGTCGGTATCGTGGATTCGACGACCTATGAAGAGGCGAGCTGCCGAACCGGTCAGTGGCTGCGCCAGCGTTCGCGCTGGATCAAGGGCTACATGCAGACGCTTCTGGTCCACACCAGACGGCCGCTCCAGCTCATCCGCAATTTCGGTCTTCTCGGTTTTGTCGGCTTCATCTTTTTTATCGGCGGCACCGTATTGGCGGGGCTGCTCAATCCGGTGTTCTGGGTGCTTTACCTGATCTGGCTGGCGCTGTCGGCGGCGAGTTTCGATCCGATCTTTCCGCAGGCGCTGCTGTTTCTCTGCCTATTCAATCTGCTCGCCGGCAACGGCGCCTTCACCTATTTGCTCATGCTGGCGCCGATCCGCCGCGGTTGGCTGCAACTCATCCCATTCAGTTTCACGCTGTTCGGCTATTGGGCGCTCATCTCGGTGGCTGCCTATCGTGCGCTTTGGCAGCTCCTCCGCGATCCGTACTTTTGGGAGAAGACCCAGCACGGCCTGTCCCGCCATGCGGAAGAGATGCCGGCGGCCGAAGGCGCGGCATGAATAATGCGATGAATATTCCGATTGACCGCGCTGCCGCGCGTAACCGCGCGATGACGATCGCAATGACGCGCGCGCTTGCCGCCGCGCCGATCGCCGCAGTGGCGTTCGTCTCGATCCTGGCGCTCAGCGCTGTCGCGGTAGGCCATGGGCTACTCTCCGACGACGCGTTGCGGCTGTGGGCCGGCGCCAGCACGGCTGCCGACGGCCAGGTGCCGCTGGGCCGCATCGTGGCGGCCTATCCGACTTTGCCGTTTCTGGCGACGACGCTGGTGGCGTGGCTGTCGCCCGCCGCTACGCCGGCGCCGGCGCTGGTGGCCGCGGGGCTTCTCGGCCTTTTCGCCGCTGTTTGCTTCGCGGCTTTCCGCAAGGCGCAGCTGCCAAAGTCGACGGCCGGGCTGGCTACGCTGTTGGTCGCGTTGCATCCGGCGCTGTTGCGGGCCGTGGTTGCCGGCCCTTCGGACATGTTTCTCGCCACCTTTCTGCTGATGCTGTGCCGCGCACTCTACGATCTGCGCGCCCGCAGCGGAACCTCGGAGGTGATGAATGTGGGGCTTGCGCTGATGGCGCTCGCCTTCTCGCATCCGCTGGGCGCGGTCTTCGCCTTCGCCGCGGTACCGTTCCTGGTGTTCGCCGTTCGCCCGGTTCTGATCGCGTATTCGGCTTTCAACGTGGTCATTGCGCTGATCTTTCCTACCGTGTTTGCCATTGCGGCTTTCAGTTACGTCTCCTGGATTTTTCCAGGCAACGGTTGGACGTTTTTGGCCGCGCCGGCGCAAGGCCTGTCACTGTGGACCGCCGCCGTCGCGCGCACCTTCGGCGATCGGCTGTCGGAGTCGCTCTCGCTCTACGCGGGTCTGGCAATGGCTGTGGCGCTTATGATGGGCGCGCCCATCGCGGTGGTCATGCTCTTGTCGGTACGTCGGCGGCGGCCGCTGGTCGTTCCAGCCCTGATCTTCGTCGGCACTGCGATCGCCGCGACGGCGCTGTGTGTGCTGACCGGCTTCTTCGGCGGTCCCGCCGCAATCGTCATTGCAGCGCCGGTTTTGGCCGCGACAACCGTCATTCGCATCCCGGTCGCGCAGCAACGTCCCGGCTTGACCATCGCGCTCTTGCTCTGGGGATGGTTCGGCGGACTTGCCGGCCTCGCCCTCGTCGATCCGATTACCATCAACTATTTGCATGGCTCCTCGATACGAGGCCGCGGCGAACGGGTCGATGCGCTGACTGCCGGCGGCGCCGTCGCCAAAGCTGACGGCGTTCTGGTCGATATCGACAATGCCCCGGCTTTCGTGCTCGGCCGCGGCCGTGTGCGGGGACTGCTCGGGCCGCAAAGCGAGCCGTTCACGCTCGCCATCCTGTTCGACCGCGTCGATACGCCGTTTGTCGCAGTGCCGGACCCGCAAAGCGGCACCGGCGCCAATGACCGTCTCGACAAGGTGTTTCCGAATCTGTTTCGCGAAGGCGCGCCGGGTTATCGCGTCATATACCAAAATAATACTTGGCGATTGTTTGCTCGCATAAACGCGCCACCGGCTCGCAAGAATTAATATTCGCTCGGTACGATAGAGAGCAAGAAAAATATGAGTATAAATACGGAGGTGCCGATGCGGATACTTGTCGTCGACGATTCGGAAGACTCGCGCGATCTCACCGAGGGCGCGCTGTTGTCTGCCGGCTACACCGACATCGTGACGGCGGGCTCGGGCTGGGAAGCGATGAAGATCCTCGATATCGGCCGCAGCACCGAGGAAAAGCCGACCATCGACGTGGTGCTGCTCGACATCGTGATGCCGGAAATGGACGGTGTCGAAGCCTGCGCGCGGATTCGCAACGATGCCCGCTATGGCGATTTGCCCATCATCATGGTGACGTCGCTCGACGACATGAACTCGTTGTCGAATGCTTTCGTGGCCGGCGCGACCGATTACGTCACCAAGCCGGTCAATCGCGTGGAACTCGTCGCGCGCGTGCGCGCGGCGCTCAAGCTCAAGCATGAGCTCGACCGCCGGCAACAGCGCGAGCGCGAACTGTTGTCGTTTCTGTCAAATTGGGGCGATCGGCGTGCCGGGCTATGGGTCGACGAGGCCACGGGCCTGTTTGTCGGCGAAGTCGCTGAAGCCTATCTCTCGACCGCCTGCGGCTGCCGGTCCGGCGAAGAAATCTCGATCGTCGCATTGCTGCTCGACCGTTTCGACGTCTACAGCGTGACCAACGGTGATGCCGCGGCGCGCGGCGTAATCGCCGAGGTGTCGCGGGCGGTGCGGCGCCTGGTGGCGACGGTCGGCGTCATCGCCGCGTCCTATCGCAACGGCATGATCATTCTGGTCGCGCCTGACTACGGGACCAACGCGGCGCGTGAGCTCGGCGAGAGGTTGCGCGCGACGGTGGCGAAGCTGCATGTGCCGAATTCGGAATCCGTCGTGTCGGATTATGTCACTGCGAGCGTGGTGGCGATCACCGGCCAGGTGAAGCGCGCCGTCGACCGCGTTCATCTGCTGACCCAGGCGATCTCGCAGGTGCAGAGCGCGGCGGCGGCCGGCGGCGACCGCGTTGTGGCGCTGACAGCTTAGCAGGAAACTGACGGGGGAACCCAATTCGGAAGTGATCGAGAGGGGAGTACTAGGGCCAGGAGCACGCTGTGATCCCATCGCAGCCAGCGCGGCATCACTGGTTGGGATGGGGTAAAGCGTGCTGACACGTTGCGTTGTTGCCGTGCTGTTGGTCATGGCCGCGCCGGCCGTTGCTTTTGCCGGGGCGTCGACCTTGCCGCAGGACACCGGACAGTGGCTCGCGAGCCTCACCGCCGGCACTGCGACAAATTATTTCGGCAACGGCGGTCTCGTGTCGACGCCGCGCTACAACAAAGTCGAAGCACAACTGCTCGTCGAATATGGCTTGACCGACCGGTTGACGGCGATCGTCGATCCGGGACTGCAGCATATCGATATTGCCGCGCCGACCGATGCCCAGCGCACCGGTTTCGGCTACACCGAATTCGGCGCGCGCTATGCCTTTTACACGGACCCAAGCTGGGTGGTGTCCGGTCAGGCAACGCTGCGGTTCCCCGGCACCACCGATACGACGAACCCCGCGGCAATCGGCTATACCGACGTCGAAGCCGATTTCCGCGCGCTCCTTGGCCACAATTTCAAGCTCGCCGGCATACCGGGTTTTTTCGATCTCGAAGCGGCCCAGCGTCAGCGCAGTGGCGGACTGCCGAGCGAGTTCCGCGCCGACGCGACGTTCGGATTGAAAGTGCTGCCGCAGTGGCTGTTGCTGGCGCAGAGCTTCAATGTGATTTCCGAAGGCGCCGGCAATACGCTCTACACCGGTGGTAGCTATGAATACTACAAGCTGCAGCTCAGCGCGGTCTATTCGCTGACCCCGACCTGGGAACTGCAAGGCGGCGGCTATACGACCTATGCGGGCCGCAATGCCCTGCAGGAGAACGGCCTGATCTTCGGGGTCTGGCACCAGTTCTAACGGACGAACGTTTCGTGTCGTAACGATGTCCGCTCATTGCCGCGCAAGCGGGAATCAACGAAGTATATAAATGTTGCAATGAGACCGGCGGCTCCCCGGTTTCGCGGGAAGGATCGGATCATCAGACCCTAGAACGCTTCCCTCAGCCGCGGCCGCAGCTTTGCGTCCAGGCGCAT
Source organism: uncultured Alphaproteobacteria bacterium (assembly GCA_963791925.1). GTDB lineage: Bacteria > Pseudomonadota > Alphaproteobacteria > Rhizobiales > Xanthobacteraceae > BOG-931. Next base: position 374,872 of record CAWBUA010000003.1, read on the forward strand.
TGCAGAACGTGCGCGGCCGGCTTGCCTTGCACCGTAAAATCGGTGTCGGCCAATCCACCGGCATTGGGATCGGTGAACCAGCGCCAGATCATGACTCCGCCGATCGTCGGCCGACCGAGGACCATCAGCCAATCGGCGAGCACGTCGGCTTGCAGCGCCGGATCGGCCGCCGCGGCGCGCTCCTCCGCGCTTTCCCAGGGTTTCGCCGCGGCGCCTGTCGCGGAGCGGAGCCCGATTTCCGCGATGACGACCGGCTTTCTGTAGATTACCGACAGCATGTCGAGACGGTCGGCTGCCGCGCGCATGGTGGCACGGCGATAATCGCGATCGTCGTCGCTGCCGAGCGGCGGATAGAGCGAGACACCGATGGCGTCGAGCCGATCCCAGAACGGCACCGTCTCGGCTTCCTCGACGTTGTGCGCCACATAGAGCAACCGGCCGGAAAACGCCGCGCGTGTCCTTTCGATCAACGCGTTCCATTGCGGCAGCAAAGTGGTCTGCGACAGCTCGGTGCCGATCGCCAGCGCCTCGGCCTTCTCGCTCTCGGCGATCCGCGCGATATGCGTGATCTCGCGGTCATAATTGGCGAACCACTGCTGCCAGTCCGCTTCTGAGTGCATGGCGACGGCGCCGGCCCAGCTCTGCGGTACCCACACGTGGGGCTTCACCAGGACGGCGAGGCCGAGCGCATGGGCGGTGCGGATCGCGGTGCGCAATTCGTCGTCGTTCATGTCGCTGCCGCGAACGAGGTCAGGGCTGGCCGCGCTCGGCTGCCACAGGAACGGAATGACGGCGACCGCGGAAGCGCCGACCGCTTTGGCCTTGGCCAGCGCCAGATCGGCCGCGGCGCTGCCGAACGGATCGGCAGCGGTCGCAATGACATTAAAGCCGTCGAGCCGCCGCTCCGGCATCGATTCGGAACGGACGTTCATCCATGCGATCGCGGCGAAGACGGCGGCGGAGGCGATGACGGGACTGGCCCAGACCGGCGGCCGCGTCGCTGTGTTCGTCGCCCACCGCAGCAATGAGCCGATCAAGCGCATGCTCAGTTCCGCTTGGCCGCTTGCAAATGACTTTGGACCTCGGACGCGAGCGTCATCGGGTCGAACGGCTTGGAGATCACGCCCTGCGCTCCCAGCGAGATGAATTGTTCGACCTCGCGGGCCTGCGCGCGCGCCGTCATGAACACGACGGGGATTTGCGACGTTAGCTGATTCGCGCGCAATTGCGTCAGCGTGGTCGGTCCATCCATACCCGGCATCATGACATCGAGCAGGATCAGGTACGGTGACCATTCCGCGGCGGTCTTGATCGCATCCGCACCTGAAGAACAGGCGCGCACCTGAAAGTCGGGATTGAGCGCGAGCGACATGTCGACGAGCTCGCGGATGTCCGGCTCGTCGTCGACGTGCAGTATGCGTATTTCGCTCATTACGCTGTTCCGGTCGAACGACAAGCGTTGCGCAACGCGTCGACTGGAGCGTCATTGTGCCGTCACAACAGGAATGATCCGTTAACAGGGAATAGAGGAAAACAGAAATTCACTACGAACAAACAGCTACGTAAAATCTCATATGACTCCCGGGTCTCGGGCGCTTCCTCGCACAGATCACAAATCGTAAACGTCCATCATGTGCTAATCTTTGGCGCGGCCGTTCCATTTCAGGAACTCGGCATACAGTTTTTCGACCTCTTGATTGGACGGCGCGACGCCTGTCCGCTGCGTCATGAACTCCTTGAAACTCGCAAGTGAATTCGTGATCGAAGATGCCGACTGCACGGGTTGATCCAATGGCGCTTCGCCGGTCGCCGGCGCGGATACGCGCTGCGAATCCGGGTTGTCGGTTCGCAAGAACCAACACTTGCGCTGCTGCGTCCGGTTCGTCCGATAATACCAGTGGCCGTTCGGCGGCGTCGCAGAACCTGGAGCGGTAAGGCAATCGGCCGCGGTTGCTCTATTCGGTGCGGCGAAAGCGCCCAAGGCTAAAAGCACAGAGGCAAACGCGAGTATGCCGATCGGCCGCGAGATTTGCGCTGACATTGGCTCTCCACACCATGCAGCGACGAGTGTTGTTAAGAAATTCGATCACAATGCGATGCCAATGGGGCAATCTCGCGGTGCTGGAACGGTGATACCCGGGTCACCTGATGCGATATCAGCGTCTTGCCGGCGAAACTGCGCGTCGGCGGTATTTCTGTCTACGCGCTTAGCGTTGCGGCTGGCGCGGCGGGCGGCCTTTCTTCTGCTCGGTGCGCATGCGCGCGCGCCAGGGCAGGTTTGCGCTCGGCCGCCGTCGGTACAGCCTCGCGCGCCGCGGCATTGGTGCGGTTGGGCGAATGCGACATCGGCCCCCACCAGTTCGACAGCGTGCCGTCGCCCCACACTTTCGGCCGTTGCGGCCGGTCCTGATGCCACGGCCGCGGCTCGAAAAAGCCGAGCTCTTCATCGTACATCTGATCCATCTCGCAGAAGAACTCGATGACGACGCCATCGGGGTTCTGGTGATAGATTGCGATGTTGTGGCCGATGATATGGCGCAGCGGACCCCAGGTGAGGTGGATGTTGCTTTTGGCCAACAGATCGTTCGCGCGCTTGATGTCCGACCAGTCGCGCACTTCGAAGGCGATGTGATGGATCGCGGTCTTGGCATCGCGCAGAAAATTCACCGTGTGATGATCGCGGCTGCAGCGCAGGAAGGCAAAGAAGTCGCCGCGCCAGTCCGACACGCGGAATCCCAGGATGTCGCAATAGAATTTCACAAGTCCTTGCACATCGGGGCAGGTGTAAGCGATGTGGCCTAATTTCAGCGGCATCACGCCGGTGAAGGTCGGGTCATCCGGAGCGAAGCCGAAATTGGCGAAGACTTCGAGCGTGGTGCCCTTCGGGTCGGCAAACGTCACCGCCTCGCGGATACCGGGCGTGATGTCGCTTCGCCGCTCGCTCTTGATGCCGGCTTTCTTCAGCCGCGAAACGATTTCACCGAGATCGCTCTCCGGCGCGACTTGAAAAGACAATCGCGGGGCGTCCACCGCGCTGCCGCGTTCGAGCACGATCGCCTCGGGCCCGGATTTGGTGGCCAGAATCGCCCGGCCTTTCTCGCGCGCCACGAGGCTTAGGCCGACGATGCGCGTGAAATAATCGACCATCCGCTCAAGATCGGGAGTGACCAGCGTCGAATGGCCGGCGCGTTTGATCTGCAGCATCGGAATTCTCCAAAAACCTCGTCAGGCCTCGGCGCGCATGCGCCGGTCGCTCTCGACTGCGCCCAATTCATGCGCCCGCACCGCGATCTTGAGCTCGCCGAGGACGGGGTGCGAGCGGCAAACGATGCTGTCGCCCGGCTTCACCGGGCTCACGCCCTCCGGCGTGCCCGTGTAAACGAGGTCGCCCGGATAGAGTGTGTAAAATTGCGATGCGAATTCGATGAGACGCCGGCAATTATAGATCAACTGACCGGTATTGCTGTTCTGCCGGACCTCGCTATTGACTTCGATCGTGATCGGCAGCGAGTTCAGGATCCGAAATTTCGTCGGCCGTCACCATCCACGGCCCGAGCACCGCATAGCCGTCGACGGATTTGCGGAAGCTGCGGTCTTCGCGGCCGCGCACCGTCATGTCGAGGCCGAGACAATAGCCCGCAACATGATCGAGCGCTTCGGCCTGCGGAATATCGCTGCCGGCTTTGCCGATCACCATCACCAGCTCGACCTCGTGGTCGTTGCGGCGGTCGGGAAAGCGCAGCGGGATGCCTTCCGACGGTCCGACCAGTGCGGAATTCGCTTTAAGGAACATGCCGGCTTCGAGGATTTTCGACGATTGCGCGCTCACGACGTGCGAGCCGGGCTGTTGCGCGGCCTTGCGCATTTCCTCGATATGGGCCTGGTAATTGGTCGGCGCGCAGGAAAGCTTTGTCGGCCGCGCCACCGGAGCCAAGAGCTTAACCTGCGCGATCGGCAGGCCCGGCGCTTTGTCCGCCATGCGCTCGATGCGCTCACGCCATTGCGGCAGGGCCGCGACGACGGCGTCGCCTTTCATCGCATAGGGCGAGGAGCTACGGATTTCGGTTTGCGCCCCGGTGACGTCGTGCACCTGATCTCCGCGCACGACACCCAACCGGTCGTCGTCGAAGCGGCAAAGCTTCATGTTGTACTCCTCGGCCCGTCCCTGCCTGGTTGCATCGCATCCGTTCGTTCGTGCGAACAGTAGCAAGCAAAGGCAGGGCGGGCAAAGGTGTGCGGCTTGACCCTTTTCCTGCCCTCCTTTCAGTGGGTCCGTGCCGCGCCGAATGCCGAGACACTGCCGCCGGCGTAGCCTGAAGTCTGCGCCTGCGCGTAGCCGCTGCCGTTCGAGGTCGTCGTCGCGGTCGACGTCGTGATTGCACCGGTGAGGCTGCCGCCGGTGAGTTCGCCGAGACTCGATAAGCCCGCTCCGCCGGCGCCCGCGATGGAGCCGGACGAACTGCTGCTGTAGCCGTTGGCGGTGCCATAGGAGAACGACGTGCCCTGGGCGCTCGACCAGATGCTGGTATAGCCGCCGCCGATGTTGAAGCTCTGCGCCATGGCGGGTGCGGAGAACGAAACGGCGGCGAGGGCAAGAATACAACTGAACTTTCTCATGGCTACTCTCCTGCTGGGTCAATTGATGTCAGAGGCGCGGTCGAACCAAGCTTGCTCTTGCGGGGTGAACGACCGCGGCGGCGCCAACGCGACGTGAACGGGCGCATCTGCGGGCTCATCGTTTTCCGCGTGCGTGAGATCGAGCGGGCCTTTGGTTGTGTCGTGTTTGAGGTCGAGGATGTATCCGGTATGCGGGATGATCGCCGCGAGAGGCGCAGGCTTGCCGATCGAGACGGGATCCTGGATCGGTTCGGCTGCTTCGGGAGACTGCTCCGGCGACGGCGGCACAATGGCCGCCACGCGTCCGTCTGCATCTCCCGGCACTGGCGGACACGGCGAGCCCGCGACCGCCATGGCGGCGGCGACACGGTCGTCCTGGCACATCAATGCGATCGCTGCCTTGTGCAGGCCGAAGGCGAAGAGCTGACGCGCCAGCAGGCGGATGGTGCAGCCGGTGTCGACTTTGGTGGCGCCGAAGGTGATGCCGCCGCCCATCAGCGAAAGTCCGCCGGACGCCGAGCCGAGACAGGTTTCGATGCCGGCCGCGGCAAGACCGGGGGCCGCTATCGTCGGCGTCGTAATCACATGGGCCGTCGTATTGGCGGGACTGTTGATGTCGACCATCGACTGCGCGCCCGACGTGCTGCCCATGGACGTCTGCGCATAGGCCGGACTCGCGGCAATCAACACGATAAGAGCAATCCAGACACGCATCGCACAACGTCCCGAGGCACGGGGCCTGCAGTTTTTACGTTCGATTAACTTATCGGAACACGGCGCGCGCCATATTCGTAGAGACGCCTAGAAATCGGCAAGAAAGGCTAACTTAGGATAGTATTAACCATCCGCAGACGCGGCGCCTGCGCGGCTTGCGCAAGGGAAAGGTAGCGGCCCTCAGTGCGTTTCGCGGCCGGAAAATCCGAACGTCACCGTCGAAACGCAAAGCACGCTGACGGCGGCGGACACCAGGAAAACCATGCGGGGCTGACCGTTGTCCATCAGCATGCCATAGACGATCGGGGCGATGCTGGCGCCGATGTTGAAGCCGGTGGAGACAAAGCCGAACACCAGGCCGTAGGCCGTCGGCGGCGCCACGGCGCGCACCAGCATATCGCGGGACGGGTAGGTGATCCCAACGCAAAATCCGCTGAAGCCCATGATGGCGACAAGCAGGACGGTGGGAAAATTGAAGAAGCCGACCAGCGCAGTGACAATGCCGCCCATGGTAAGACCGGACGCGGCCACCACCGCGTGGCGACTAGTGCGCCCGGCGAGAAAGCCGCCGGCAAGTACGCCGACGGCGTTCATGGCGAGAAGCGCGGTGAGCGCGGTGTTGGCGATGACGGACGGCGTTGCATGCAGCGCGCCGAGCGCCACCACAATATAGGTATTGAGGCCGCTGCTCATGATCGACGTCAGCATGAAATAGCCGAGATTGAGCAAAATCGCCGGCGTGAGCAGAAGACGCCAGCCGGTATCGACGACATTGTTCTTGCGCGCTCTGGCGGCGAGCTTGGCGGCGTGCGTCGGGTCGGCGGTGGGCTCGGATTGGGCCAGCAGCGCGGCGAGAACGATGAAGCCGAAGATCGCCGCGCCGATATAGGCGCCGCGCCAGCCGAACATGCTCTGCATATAGAGCAGCGTCACCGGCGCGACGGCCGAGCCGACCATGCCGGCGAAGGTGTGGTACGAGAAGACGTGGCTCAACCGTTCGGGCGGCGCGTGATGGGAAAGTAGCGAATAGTCCGAAGGATGGTAGACCGTGTTGCCCAGCCCGGCGACGCCGTACATGGCGACGAAGACCCAATAATTATCGACGATGCCGGCGACGGCAAAGGCGCTGCTGCTCAGCGCAAGCCCGACGATCAGCACGACGCGCGCGCCGACGCGGTCGACGAGGAACCCGACCGGCGTTTGCAACAGGCCGGACACGACGTTGAATACGGTCAACGCCAGCGCCAGTTCGGTGTAACTGACCTTGAAATCGGCGCGCACGAACGCCAGCAGCGGCGCCAGCATGAGCATGTAATAGTGGCTCATCATATGCGCGCCGCATACAGCGGCAATCAAGCGCGACGCCGCCGGACGGATCGCGCTGACGGAAATTGCTTGCGTCATTGCGGGCGGGTCGGCTGCACGGCCTGGATTGCCTGCCAGATACGATAAGGCGTCAGCGGCATATCGAGATGGCGGATGCCGTAATCGGCGAGCGCGTCGATCACGGCATTCATCATGGAGGTGAGCCCGCCGGCGCAGCCGGCTTCGCCGCAGCCTTTGACGCCGAGCGGATTGGTCTTGGTCGGCACCGCATGGTTGCCCAGCTCGAAGAACGGCACGTCCGCCGCGCGCGGCATCGCGTAGTCCATGAACGACCCGGTCAGCAATTGACCGTCGCCGTCGTAGACCGCCTTCTCCATCAGCGCCTGGCCGATGCCCTGCACCACGCCGCCGTGCAATTGCCCGGCGACAATCATTGGATTGACCAGCGTGCCGAAATCATTGACGGCGCAATACTTGACCACCTCGACGGCACCGGTATCCGGATCCACCTCGACTTCGGAGACATGGCAGCCGTTGGGAAAGGTCCAAGCGCCGGGACCGTCGCTGATATGGACGACGTCGAGCGATTGCGGGGCCTCGGCCGGCAAATTGAGGCCGCTGTGCAGCTTTTGCGCCAGTTCCATGATCGAAATCGAACGGTCGGTGCCGACGATGACGAATTTGCCGTGCTCGAAAGCGATGTCTGAGGGAGCCGCTTCCAGCACATAGCCGGCGAGCTGCTTGCCCTTTTCGACAACCTTGACGGCGCCTTCGACGATCGCGGTGCCGCTGTGCATGATCGACTTCGAACCGCCGGAGCCGCCGCCCATGACGATCCGATCGCTGTCGCCTTGCACCAGCGAGATCTTGTCGAACGGGATGCCAAGCTGCTGGCTCAACACCTGCGCGAACGGCGTGGCGTGGCCCATGCCGAAATCGAGCGTGCCGGTGGTCAGCGTGACCGTGCCGTCGGCATTGAAGATGATGCCGGCGGATTCCTTTGCCGGTCCCGCAGTGACCTCAAGATAGCTGCCGATGCCGAGACCGCGCAGCTTGCCGCGCTTTTTGCTCTCGCGCTTGCGCTTGGCAAAGCCTTTGCTGTCGGCAAGCTCCAACGCCTGCTTGGTGAGCGCGGCGAAGTCGCCGCAGTCGTAGGTCGCGGCGGAGGCGGTCTTGCGCGGAAACTCGCTCGGGCTGATGAGATTGCGCCGGCGCAGCGCAATGCGGTCGATGCCCATCTCGGCCGCGGCGGCGTCGACCAGCCGCTCCATGTAGTAATTGCCCTCCGGCCGGCCGGCGCCGCGATAGGCGGTGACCTGGACCGTATTGGTGAAGACGCACTTGGTCGAGACCTCCATCAGCGGCGTGCGATACATGCCTTGCATGTTCTTCACGGCGTTGGCCGTCCCCATGAACGGCCCGAACGGGGCGAGGAAGGCGCCGACGTCGGAATAGCTCGTCAGCCGCACGGCGAGAAAATGTCCGTCGGCATCGAGCGCCAATTCGCCGACGACGTCGGCGGCGCGGCCGTGACCGTCGGAGACAAAGCTTCCCGAGCGCTCGTCGGTCCATTTGACCGGACGGCCGAGCGCGCGCGCGGCATGCAGGAGACAAATGTATTCGGGGAACACCATCGCCTTCATGCCGAACGAACCGCCGACCTGGCCGGTCAGGATACGTACGTTCTTGACATCGACGCCCATCGCATCGGCGATATTCGCGCGCATGCCGAACACGCCTTGCGAGCAGACGTGGAGCGTAAAGCGTTCGCCCTGATAGGCGCCGACCGCTGCCCGCGGTTCCATGCAATTGACGACGAGGCGGGTGTTGGCCATCTTCAATCGCGTGACGTGGGCCGCTTTGGCAAAGGCGGCATCGACTGCCGCGGTGTCGCCATGGTGAAAGTCGAGCGCGACATTGTCGGGCACGTCGTCGTAGAGCTGCGGCGCGCCATGGCGGGCGCCTTGTTCGGCGGTGACGACGTTCGGCAACGGTTCGATGTCGACGCTGACAGCTTCGGCGGCGTCTTTGGCTTGCGCCACGGTCTCCGCGATGACGCAGGCCACCGGATCGCCCACATAGCGCACTCTGTCGACCGCCAGCGCCTCGCGCCGCGGTTTCCGTAGTGGCGTGCCGTCCCGGTTCGGTAAGCCCACAATGCATTTGAGCGTGCCGTAGCCTTTCAGCTCGGCGCTGGTGTAGACGGCGAGTACGCCGGGCATTTTTCGGGCGGCTTCGGCGTCGATGCCACGGATTTTGCCGTGTGCGAGCGCGCTGCGGACCATGGCCATATAGGCTTGGCCGGACAGGCTGACGTCGTCGGTATAGTGGCCGAGGCCCCGCAACAGCATCGGATCTTCGACGCGCGGCACCGATTGGCCGACGGCGAATTTCGCGGTCGCCAATTCCTCGGCGGTCAATCCCTCGGCCCCAGGGGCAGGCTGTTGCAAATTCATGACAATTCAATCCTGTAGCGACTTCTCGCGGTGATAATGGACTTGCCGGACCGCGGCAACTGGGCGCGGGACATGGCTCGTACACGGCCAAGGCACGGTATTGCCCTCACGCCTGCCCCTGTTAAAGTTTCCAGGATTTGGGCTCGAACAATCGCCGGCAGCCGTAGAGCCAGAGGAGCTCCGGCGCGGCAGGAAGGCGTTGCATGGACGACGAGGCCTTGCCGCAGGGCGGCCTCGGCGCCAATGGGGCCTCGCACCGGCCCCGTTGGGGTCGCCGAACGCCCTATGGTATTCGTCGCGATGGCCATCGCGACGACTGGCGCGCGCCAGTCCAGCAGCATTCCGCCACGACCTATGCCGCGCTCGACCTCGGCACCAATAATTGCCGGCTTCTGATCGCCCGGCCCACCGCCGATGGCTTTCGCGTCGTCGATGCATTCTCGCGGATCATCCGCCTCGGCGAAGGCGTTGCCGCTTCCGGCCGTATCAGCGAGGCGGCGTTCGCCCGCGCCGTCGAGGCGCTTCAGGTCTGCCGGGATAAGATGCGCGCGCGGGACGTCGCGCGCGCCCGGCTCATTGCCACGGCCGCCTGTCGCGCTGCCGAGAACGGCGAGGAGTTCTGCGGCCACATCGCCAGCGAAGCGGGTCTCGACCTCGAAATCATCAATTCCGCCACTGAGGCGAGGCTCGCAGCGACCGGTTGCACCGAATTGTTCGATCCGTCGGCATCGGGGGTCATCCTGTTCGATATCGGCGGTGGATCGTCGGAACTGGTGCGGCTCAATCGGCCGGCGCGCAACGGCCGGCGCGGGCCGCCTACGCCCGACATCGTCGATTGGGCCTCATTGCCGGTGGGCGTCGTCACGCTTGCCGAGCGCTACGGCGGCAAGGTCGTATCGCGCGATATCTACGACGCGATGGTGGCGGAGGTCGCAGCTTTCGTCGACGCTTTCGCGGCTGACCACCGCGGCCTCGACGGCTTCCATACGCTCGGCACCTCGGGCACGGTAACGACCATCGCGGGCGTCTATTTGCGGCTGCAGCGCTACGATCGCCGGCGCGTCGACGGCTGCTGGCTGTCCGACGACGACATATCCCGCGTCGTCGCCGAGTTGATGGCGATGAGTTTCGACGAGCGCGCGGCCAACCCTTGCATTGGCGCCGAACGCGCCGATCTTGTGCTCGCGGGCTGCGCCATCCTCGACGCCATCCGCCGCGCCTTTCCCTGCCCGAGGTTGCGCGTCGCCGATCGCGGCTTGCGGGAGGGCATGCTGGTGGAAATGATGCGCGCAGACGGCGTGTGGGGCGAAGCCTGAATACGGGGTTCAATAGAGGTCTAAGTCAGTGATGGCGCGGCTTAAGGACGAGAAACGCCGCACAGTGTCGTCGCGCGCCTGGCTTGAGCGCCAGCTCACCGATCCCTATGTGGCTCGCGCCAAGCGCGAGGGTTTTCGCTCGCGCGCCGCCTATAAGCTCGCCGAGATCGACGACAAGTATAAGGTGCTTAAGCCCGGCGCCCGTGTGGTTGATCTGGGCGCGGCACCGGGCGGCTGGAGCGAGGTCGCCGCACGACGCGTCGGGGTCGAAGGGGGAGGCAAGGGGAGGGTGATTGCTCTCGACATCCTCGACATGAAGCCGGTTCCCGGCGTCGAATTCCTGCATCTGGATTTCCTCGATGCGGCGGCACCCGCGCGACTGAAGGAAATGCTGGGCGGCAGGGCCCAAGGAAAAGTTGACGTGGTGCTCTCGGACATGGCGGCGAACACGACCGGCCATCGCCAGACCGATCACCTGCGCATCATGGCGCTGGCCGAAGCCGCGGCGGAATTCGCGAGTGAAGTGCTGGCGCCGGGCGGCACGTTTCTTTGCAAGGTGCTGCAAGGCGGCACCGAGGCAACACTCCTCGCCGAACTCAAGCGCGACTTTGCAAGCGTCAAGCACGTCAAACCGCCGGCGAGCCGTTCCAATTCGGCGGAGCTTTATCTGTTGGCGCGCGGGTTTCGCGGTTAGAGCATATCCCGCAAAAGTGGACGCCGGTTTTGCGAAGATGACACGCTGAAAAAGCGTCTACCCGTCAGCGCTTCGCGGAAGCCGTTTCGTTCTCGCGGCGTCCCGACAGCTCGGCGCCGGCATCCGCCGGCAGCCGATAGAAGATCAAGGCGGCGCTTGCCGCGACCACGGCGACAAAAAGAAAGGCCGGCGGGAAGTCGTTCACGCCCATCGTTGTCGAATTCTTCAGCCGTAGCGTGAACTCGACGACCAGTGCGCCGACCGCGACGCCGGTCGACAGTGATAATTGCTGAAACGCGGCCACCATCGACGTCGCCCGGCTCATCCGCGGCGGATCGATCTCGGCATAGGCGATGGTGTTGATGCTGGTGAATTGCAGCGAGCGGAAGAAGCCGCCGGACAACAGAATGCCGACCATGACGGCATAGGGCATGCCGTGCACGAAGGTGGCGCAAGCGGCGAGGAAAGCGCTCGAGATCAGGGCGTTGTAGATGAGCACGTTGCGGTAGCCGAAGCGATTGAGCACGCTCGCCACCGCGGCCTTCATGAACATCGAACCGAGCGCGGTCGTAAACGTGATCAGGCCGGATTGGAATGGGTTCAGCCCGAAGCCGAGCTGCAGCAAGAGCGGCAGCAAAAAGGGTAGCGCCCCGATGCCGAGCCGGAACAGGAAGCCGCCGAAAATCGAGGCGCGGAAGGTCGGCAGCTTGAGCAGCGACAAATCGAGAATCGGCGCCGCGGCGCGGCGCGCATGTATAATGTAGGCGATGGAGGAAATCGTGCCGACCACGAGCAAAGCGACGACGATGCCCGCCGGCAGGAAATCGAGTCCCATCACCGAGAGGCCGAAGGCGAGGCCGGCAATGCCGAGGCCCGATAGAACGAAGCCCGGATAGTCGAACGGATCGGGCCGCTCAGCGTGGATGTTGCCGATGTAGCGCGACACCAGCGCGATGCCGAGCAGCCCGATCGGCACGTTGATCAGAAAAATCCAGTGCCATGACGCATAGGTGGTGATGAAACCGCCGAGCGGCGGGCCGCAGATCGGGCCGACCAGCGCCGGAATGGTGACGAGCGACATGGCATGCACCAGGAACCGCTTGTCGATACTGCGCACCATGATGAGGCGGCCGACCGGCGTCATCATCGCGCCGCCGATGCCTTGCAGGATGCGCGCCGCCACGAATTCTTCGAGCGAATGCGAGGCGGCGCAGCCGATCGAGCCGATGACGAAGACGGCGATCGCGGCGCGGAACACGTGGCGCGCACCGAACCGGTCGGCGGTCCAGCCGCTGGCCGGAATGAAGATTGCAAGCGACAGCAGATAGGACGTGACGGCGAGCTTCAACGCCAGCGGATTGGTGCCGAGCGCCCGCGCGATCGCCGGCAGCGAGGTCGCGATCACCGTCGAGTCCATGTTCTCCATGAACAGCGCGGTGGCGACAATCAGCGGAACGATGCGGTCGTAGGGCGGCGGGTCTTCCATGCACGGCTATCGGTTGATGGCGCCCCCGCCGGCTTTATGCGCGCCCGTCGCCATCATGCCAAGCGTTTCGCCGCCTCTTCGACCATGCTCACGTCGGAATATTTCTTCACGTCGATCTCCTCTTTCAGGAAACCGACCTGCTTCTGCAGATCGAGGTTGCTCTGCAGCGCTTTCAAATTCGGCATGCCGTTGGGATCGCGGTATTGATCCTTGGCTGTAAAGGCCCATTCCACGCGCGCCGGCGGCAGTTTGGTGAGCCGCGCGACAATGGCGACCGCTTCTTCGTGATTCTTCGGGTCGCTGTACCAGCGGATGGCGTGGACCGTGTCTTCGAGGAAATCGACCAGCGCCGCGCGGTTCTGCCGGATGAAGGGCGTGCGCGCCGTCCACATCGTGAGCTGGGTGATGCCGAAGGCGTCCTTTTGCGTGAACAGGCTGTGCGCCATGGCGTTGAGATCGGGATCGAGCGAGAACGGCGGCACCGCGCTGACCAGGTCGGCCTTTTTCTCCGCCAGCATCGCTTTCATGGCGGGGAAGGGCGCCTCGACGATGGTGTAGTCGCGGTTGGCTTCGAGCCCCGCGCGCCGGCACACCGCCCGCATGGCGATGTCGACGGCACTGCCGATCACGTTGGTGGCCAGCACCTTGCCCTTGAGGTCGGCCACGGCTTTCACCGGGCCATCCTTGAGCACCATGAATTGATTGGTGCCGTGGCCCGGCACGCCGTCCTCGATCTCGTCGCAGATGACACGAAGATCGTCCATATGCGCGTTCTGGATGGCGAGACCGAAGGAGGAGAAGGCGAGCGGCCCGATGTCGAGCTCGCCGGAGGCAAGTGCGGTGATCACCGGCGGCGTGCCTTCGAAGCGTGTAGCCTCGGCGACGTAGGATTGACCGAAATGCTTGAGGATGTCCTTTTTCTCGATCACCAGCGGGGCGAGCGAGGCCGGTATCACCACCCAGCCGCAGCGAATCTTGAGGGGAGCGGCCCTGGCGATGCGGGGCGCCGCGAGCGCTGCCACGGCGGCGGCGCTGCCGAGGTGGAATTGACGACGGTTGATGCGCAGTTTCACGGCGACTCCTCCAGCTTTCCACCCCTTTGTGATCGGTTGGGGCCTATCAATTGCGGCCAAGGCGTGCTATCGACCGCCGCCAACCCAAAAGCGGGTCATCGAGCCGGGCTAGCGACTTCGGTTGCCGCTGGCCCGCGAGGCGTTATCCCGATGCGATGGCCTGTCATACCGGGTCATGCGGAGTTGGCAATGGCAGAGATTTCAAAAGACCTACCGCGCGAAGCTTATACCTTCGATGACGTGCTGTTGAAGCCGGGGCTGTCCGATGTCCTGCCGTCGGACGTCGATATCCGCTCGCACATCACGCCCACTATCCAACTCAATATCCCGATCGTCGCCTCCGCCATGGACACCGTGACCGAGGCTCACATGGCCATCGCCATGGCGCAGGCTGGCGGCATCGGCGTCCTGCATCGCAATCTCGAGCCCGAAGCGCAGGCCGCGCAGGTGCGGCAGGTCAAGAAATTCGAATCGGGCATGGTGGTGAATCCGGTCACCATCCACCCCGGCGCCACCCTCGCCGACGCTCTGGCGCTGATGCAGGAGCATCGCATTTCCGGCATTCCGGTGGTCGAGGGCGGCAACGGCCAGCACGGCAAGGGGCCCGGCAAGCTTGTCGGCATTCTCACCAACCGCGACGTGCGTTTTGCCACCGACAAGCGGCAAAAAGTCTCCGAGCTGATGACCAAGGACCGGCTCGTCACGGTGCGCGAAAGCGTCGACCAGGACGAGGCGAAACGGCTCCTGCATCAGTATCGCATCGAGAAGCTCCTGGTGGTCGATGCCGATTATCGCTGCGTCGGTCTGATCACCGTAAAGGACATCGAAAAGGCGGTCGCCCATCCTAATGCCTGCAAGGACGAGCAGGGCCGGCTGCGCGTTGCCGCCGCCACCTCGGTTGGGGAGGCCGGCTATGCGCGCAGCGAAGCCCTGATCGATGCCGGCGTCGACCTCATCGTGGTCGACACCGCGCACGGCCATTCCCGGCGCGTGCTCGACACCGTCACCCGCATCAAGCGGCTGTCCAACGCGGTGCAAGTGGTGGCCGGCAACATCGCCACCGCCGACGGCGCCAAAGCTTTGATCGACGCCGGCGCCGATTCGATCAAAGTCGGCATCGGGCCGGGCTCGATCTGCACCACGCGCATCGTCGCCGGCGTCGGCGTGCCGCAGCTCACCGCGATCATGGATACGGCGGACGTGGCGCACCGGGCGAATACGCCGATCATCGCCGACGGCGGCATCAAATATTCCGGCGATCTCGCCAAGGCGCTCGCCGCCGGCGCCGATTGCGTCATGATCGGCTCGCTGCTCGCCGGCACCGACGAGACCCCGGGCGAGGTGTTTCTCTATCAGGGCCGTTCCTACAAGAGCTATCGCGGCATGGGCTCGGTTGGCGCCATGGCGCGCGGCTCGGCCGACCGTTATTTTCAGCAGGAGATCAAGGACACGCTCAAGCTCGTGCCGGAGGGCGTCGAGGGTCAGGTGGGCTACAAGGGCCCGGTTGCCAACGTGCTGCATCAGCTGGTCGGCGGCCTGCGCGCGGCGATGGGTTACGTCGGCGCCAAAGACCTCGCCGAATTCCACGACAAGGCCGAGTTCGTGCGAATTTCCGGCGCGGGTCTGCGCGAGAGCCATGTCCACGACGTCACCATCACGCGCGAGAGCCCGAATTACCCTGGTGGTCGAGGCTAAGTGCGGTGGGACACTAGATGCCAGCTGCGCCCGACCCGTTTGCGAAAATTCGCACCGCGACCAACACCCATCGCGGCCGGCACGGCTGCAATGCGTACCCTTATGATAACGGCCCGCTGTTGGCGGCGCTCGCCGGCGCCGCCAATGCGCGCCGCATCCTCGAATTGGGCACGGCGCTCGGTTACACGGCGCTGTCTTTCGCCTCCGGTGCGCCGGGCGCAACGATCGATACCGTCGAGCACGATCCGGAGCATGTGCAATTGGCCCGCGACAATATCGCGGCCGCCGGCATGGATCACCGCATCAGTGTGCATGAGGGCGATTTCGCCGCCATCCTGCCGACGCTCGATCCCGGCTACGACGTCGCCTTCTTCGACGGCGGCACGCCGGTGCCGGCGCTGCATAAGACACTGCGCGCACTGCTTCGCACCGGCGGCACGCTGATCACCGCCAACCTCAATCACGGCGGCACCGCCGACACCGTGCGCAAGGCGCTGTTCGACGGCAAATCCTGGCGCAGCGCGCTCATTGACGAGGACGGTGAGACCGCGATCAGCGTCAAGCTGTGAATTTGATCTTTTGCCGGAGCCAAGTCGTGAGCACACAAGCAATTCTTTTGCCGCTTTTCGTCGAAGTTATTTTGACCTTCCTGCTCTGGGTCGGTATGGCGAGCCTGCGCACGCGCGATTTCTCGACCGGCGCGGTGCGGCCCGCGGAGATTGCATTGCGCGAGCCGAAGTGGCCGAAACGGACGCTGCAATTCGCCTACGCCTTTTCCAACCAGTTTGAAATTCCGGTGCTGTTCTACGTTCTCACCATCCTGGCCTATGTCACGCACCTTGCCGGACTGATCTTTGTCATCCTCGCCTGGGTCTTCGTGATCTTTCGCATCCTGCATGCCTATGTCCATGTCACGAGCAACATCGTGCGGCTCCGTGGGATGCTCTACGGCGTCGCGGTCGTGGCGCTCGCGCTCAATTGGGCGATCTATATTTTTGAAGTTCTGACCCTGCCGCGGCTGGTTTAGGCGTCGGCGGCGACTGGCCCTGCATGACTCCCGCAGCGCGTCTTTCCGCAGCCATTGAGGTCTTCGCCGAGATCGAAGCGCGGCGGCGGCCGGCGGCCGATGCGCTGAAGGACTGGGGCCTGTCGCATCGCTTTGCCGGCTCCGGCGACCGCGCCGCCGTCGCTGGCCTCGTCTACGACGCGCTGCGCCGGAAAGCGTCGTCGGCATGGCTGATGGGCGAGGCGACGCCGCGCGCGGTGCTGATCGGCATGCTGCAGCGTGAGCGCGGGCTTGATACCGCGGCGATTGAATCGCTGTGCAGCGGCGCTCGCTATGCGCCGGCGCCATTGACCGATGCCGAGAAGGCGGCGCTTGCAAGCGGCACGCTTGCCGGCGCGCCCGCGCATGTGGAAGGCGACTATCCGGAATGGCTCGATTCCTATCTGGCGCGCGTCTTCGGCGATGAGCGCGCCGCCGAAGGTGCGGCGCTGGCGAGCCGCGCGCCGCTCGATCTGCGCGTCAACACGCTTGCCGCGACACGCGACGACGTGCTGCCAAGACTTGCACATCTTGGCGCCGCGCCGACGCGCTGGTCGCCGGATGGTCTGCGCATCCGGCTCGCCGCCGATGCCAAAAGTCCCGCCGTCCATGCCGAGCCGGCCTTCATCAAAGGCGAGATCGAAATCCAGGACGAAGGCTCGCAGCTCGCCGCGCTCCTTGCCGGCGCCAAGCCCGGCGAGCAGGTCGTCGATCTGTGCGCCGGGGCCGGCGGCAAGACGCT
Source organism: uncultured Alphaproteobacteria bacterium (assembly GCA_963791925.1). Classification (GTDB taxonomy): domain Bacteria; phylum Pseudomonadota; class Alphaproteobacteria; order Rhizobiales; family Xanthobacteraceae; genus BOG-931. Next base: position 392,036 of record CAWBUA010000003.1, read on the forward strand.
GGCGCTTGCCGCGGCGATGGAGAACCACGGGCAGATCTACGCAACCGACAGCGATAAGCGGCGGCTCGCCGCCATCCACGACCGCCTCGCCCGCGCCGGCGCGCGCAACGTGCAGGTCCGCACGCCGAAGAGCGTTGGCAACGAGTTGGCTGATCTTGCCGGCCGCGCCGATCTGGTGCTGATCGACGCGCCATGCACCGGCATCGGCACCTGGCGCCGCAATCCGGACGCCAAATGGCGCATCCGGCCCGGCGCGCTCGCCGAACGCATCAAGCAGCAGGAGGCGGTGCTCGAGCGCGCGGTTACGCTGGTCAAGCCGGGCGGCCGCGTCGCCTATGTCACCTGCTCGGTGCTCGGCGAGGAAAACGGCGACCAAGTCCGCGCCTTTATCGGCCGGCACGGCGATTTTTCCGTGGAAAAGCCCGCAAACGTCATCAGCGGACTGGGCGAGCGCGGCTATCTTTTTTCCCGTGCGGTGCTTATTTGCGACGAAGGCCTGTTGATGACGCCGCGCCGGACCGATACCGACGGCTTTTTTGTCAGCCTGCTGCGGCGCTCGTCATGACGTCTATCGCTCCGCCTCGACAGGCCGGGACAGCAGCCCTAGAACCCGCCATGGCGCAAGATTCGCATCACGATTCGCAATCCCAAGTCTCGCTGTCTCACGACAAGATTCTCATCGTCGATTTCGGCTCGCAGGTGACGCAGCTCATCGCGCGTCGCGTGCGCGAAGAGAAGGTCTATTGCGAGATCGTGCCGTTCCAGAAAGCGGAAGCCGCGTTTCAGGAGATGAAGCCGAAAGGCGTCATCCTCTCCGGCGGTCCGGCCTCGGTGCTCGACAAGGACGCGCCGCTGGCGCCGCCGGCGATCTACCAGGCCGGCGTGCCGGTGCTCGGCATCTGCTACGGCGAGCAGGCCATGGCGGCCCAGCTTGGCGGCAAGGTCGAGGGTGGCCATCATCGCGAATTTGGCCGCGCCGAGGTCGAGGTGACGACGCCGTCCGCACTGACCGACGGCGTCTGGGAGGTCGGCCAGAAATATCCGGTGTGGATGAGCCACGGCGACCGCGTCACCATGCTGCCGGAAGGCTTTGTCGCCGCCGGCACCTCGGTCAACGCGCCGATTGCCATGATCGCCGACGACAAGCGCAAATTTTACGCCACGCAATTCCACCTCGAAGTCATGCACACGCCGCACGGCGCGGCGCTCCTGCGCAATTTCGTGCGCAAGGTGGCACGCTGCACCGGCGACTGGACCATGCGCGCGTTCAAGCTGGAAGCGATCGACAAAATACGCCGCCAGGTCGGCAACGGCAAAGTGATCTGCGGCCTGTCCGGCGGCGTCGATTCCGCCGTCGCCGCCGTGCTGATCCACGAAGCGATCGGCGAGCAGCTCACTTGCGTCTTCGTCGATCACGGGCTTCTGCGCCTCGGCGAAGCGGAAAAAGTCGTGGCGCTGTTCCGCGGCCATTACAATATTCCGCTGGTCCACGTCGAAGCCGCCGACACCTTCCTCAAGGCGCTCGAAGGCGTCGACGATCCGGAAGTCAAGCGCAAGACCATCGGCAAATTGTTCATCGACGTGTTCGAGGCCGAGGCGAAAAAGATCGCAAATGATGGAAAAGGCTTGGCCGAATTTCTGGCCCAAGGCACACTCTATCCCGACGTGATCGAAAGCGTGTCGTTCACCGGCGGCCCGTCGGTGACCATCAAATCGCATCACAATGTCGGCGGCCTGCCCGCGCGCATGAACATGAAGCTCGTCGAGCCGTTGCGCGAATTGTTCAAGGACGAAGTGCGCGCGCTCGGCCGCGAGCTCGGCCTGCCCGACGCTTTCGTCGGCCGCCACCCGTTTCCCGGCCCCGGTCTTGCTATCCGCTGCCCCGGCGCGATCACCAAGGACAAGCTCGAAATCTTAAGGCTCGCCGACAACGTCTTCATCGAGGAAATCCGCCGCGCCGGACTCTACGACGACATCTGGCAGGCCTTCGCGGTGCTGTTGCCGGTGCGCACCGTCGGCGTCATGGGCGACTTCCGCACCTATGATTACGTCGTCGGGCTTCGCGCGGTGACGTCGACCGACGGCATGACCGCGGATTTCTATCCGTTCGACATGGCCTTCATCGGTGCGGTGGCGACGCGGATCATCAACGAGGTCAAGGGCGTCAATCGCGTGGTCTATGACGTGACGAGCAAGCCGCCGGGGACGATCGAGTGGGAATGATTTTGGCCCATCCGGGGCTATCCCGCAGTATCCTGTAAACCTTCACAACACACTGATAAACAAAATAAAATATGCCAAAGACGTTCGGGGACTATCGGCTGGCAGAGATCGCTGCTGACGGTCTCTCTGACGGTGTGCCTCCCCATTGCGAAAACGGATTTCATCCGATACCGTCAGGGTCTGAGCGCCTCTGACGGTCTTTTTTTCTAGCTAACATCCTATAAGAAAAAGAGACTTTGCCACGAGGATGCCCGAAAATGGCCTGACGGTCTTTTTTCGAGGAGGTGGCCCAAATGCTGACGGATGCAGCCCTTAAACATCTGAAACAAAAAGAGAAAATTTATAAGGTGACGGACCGGGACGGCATGTATGTCCTCGTGAAGCCGTCTGGGACGCTCACTTTTCGGCTGGATTACCGGGTGAATGGACGGCGCGAGACCGTCACGTTCGGCAAGTACGGCCCGGCCGGGCTGTCGCTCGCGCGTGCGCGAGAGCTGTGCATCGACGCCAAGCGGGCGATCAGCGAGGGACGATCACCGGCGATTGAAAAGCAGCGCGAGAAGCGCCGGCTCCTGGAAGCGAAGAGCTTTGGCGAGTTCGGCGAGAAGTGGCTTACCGCGGCGCCGATGGCGGACAGCACGCGGGCGATGCGCCGTTCGATCTTCGAGCGTGAGCTGCTGCCCAAGTGGCGCCATCGGCTTCTGACGGAGATCACGCCCAATGATCTGCGGGCCCATTGCGGCGCTATCGTCGAGCGCGGCGCGCCGGCGACGGCCATCCATGTTCGCGACATCGTCAAGCAGATCTATGGCTTCGCGATCTTGCACGGTGAGAAGGTCGCCAACCCGGCTGACGAGGTGGGACCGGCTTCGATCGCAACCTTCGTTCCGAAGGACCGGTCGCTCTCGCCAACCGAGATTCGGATCATGCTCAAGCTGCTCGAGAAGGTGGCGACGCTGCCGACCATCCGGCTCGGCATGCGGCTCTACCTGCAGACGATGGTGCGCAAGAGCGAGCTGCAGGACGCGATCTGGGACGAGGTCGATTTCGAGAACGCCGTCTGGACGATCCCGAAGGAGCGGATGAAGCGCTCGAAGGCGCACAATGTTTATCTGTCGCGCCAGACGCTCGACATCATGATCGCGCTGAAGACGTGCGCCGGGAATTCGCGATACTTGTTGCCGTCGCGCTACGACGCGGACGCGCCCATGTCGCGGGCGACGTTCAATCGCGTCACGTACGCGGTTGTCAAACAGGCGAAGAAGGAAGGCCTGCCGCTGGGGCCGTTCACGGTTCATGACTTGCGGAGGACGGGTTCAACGTTGCTTAACGAGCTCGGCTTCAACAGCGACTGGATCGAGAAGTGCCTTGCGCACGAGGATGGCCGTTCGTCACGCGGAGTCTACAACAAGGCGGAGTACGAAGTTCAGCGCCGCCATATGATGCAGGAGTGGTCGGACATCATCGACGCATGGGTTGCCGGCAGGAAGCGCGTTCCGGTACTCATCCCGCCTTCGATGCCGCTGCTTGAGCCGGACCCGGCGATCGAACCGGGCGCGATCGCCGCTGCCTGACATCAGGAGATTGCGCCCGCGCGATGGGGGATGATCGGCGCGAAGCCAGCCAAGCCTCGACCTCCGCCAGGTCCCAGACGACGCAACGGGGCGAGAGGGCGAAGCGCCGCGGAAACTCACCGCGCTGCTCCATTTCATAGATTGTGCTGTCGGCAAGTGGCACCATTTCGCGCAGTTGCTGCCGACGGATGGTCCGCTTGATCGATCTCCCCGATTCTAAAGCCATCTCCACTCTCCAAAGGTTTTCGACCTCATGCGAAATGAAAGCGATTGCTGCTGAAAGATGGAAGACTTCGAACTCGCCAGTAGGGACGTGGAGGGCGTTGGGACAAAGATCGGATGGTTGTGCACGACGCAATCCGTTTGATGCATCTAACTGAAAACAAAAGAATATCTGGGAGTACGTGAGGGTCGTGGGAACTGCGAGTGGGATCGGTTCTAGATGCTCCTGCGTGATCGTCACGTTCCTTCACGGAATTCAATGTCGAGTCGCTTTGACGCACGGCAACTCAGCAATATTCTTCTGGTCCCACGCATCAAGCTCGCTGATGGGATACAGGACGGCCTTGCCGATTTTGACGAAAGGCGGACCAATTCGCATGGCTCGCCAATTCCGCAACGTGCCCACCGTGATCTCGCCACAATACCGCTTGGAGACTTCCTCAGCTGTCAGAAATTTGTTGACTGTCATCCCGTGCCTCCGTGTCGCGCAGCAAGGTCGCAGAGACGGCCATGCGAAATGGGCCAACATTTCGTGCGACGTGAGTGATTGGCGAAGAACGACGCACAAGCGCAAATGCGATCATGCTCGAGACGCTGTGCAGTTGTTCATTCACGTTCGCACACGAGCAAGATATGCTGCCGATCCGAGCTCAGGGGAAGGTGTGGATCACTTTGATCGTACATACGGATGCTGCCGGCTAGACAACGGTCGGGTCAATTGCAGGAGCAGCATAGGAGCACGGAGGTGGCAGGCGCCGATCAATTCTATTCGGCTTCACCGACATACGAAAGCCTGTTGGTAGACACGACTGCCTTCAACACTGTTTTGTTTACGCTGCGACGCTCGGTCACGATGATGTGAAAAGTTTATGGATTTTCGGAGATTAGTCGAGTAGGTCAAGGGGTGTCTCGGAGGGGCAAAATCGCATGAATTGGCTTCGTTTCGTGAATATGAATGAACTCGGCGGAATTTGTTGGGCCTCACTGTTCGGAGCAGGCGCCTATCTGTTCGGTGAACAGATTAAACGCGTGGCCGGGACATTTAGCTTGTTGTTGATGGTCGGCGCGATTGGCTTGGCCATCGCAGGCATGTTCTTTTTCCAACACCATGAGAGGGAGTTGGAGCAGCGCGCCGAGGCAGCTTTTCCCGGGTCCTGGTTGCAATGAAACCTCTGACTGCTGCGACCCCCTCATGATCAAAATATCAAAGTATGATCGCCGTTCTGCGAGGGCTATCTAAACTGCCTGCGCATGCACGTCGGAAAAGGAAACAGTAAATAGACCTGCGCCCGAGAAGCTGGCAAATATCGTAAGAACGAACGAAAGGGGGGCAGCGTGCTCCGTTTAGCCCGTTCATTGCTTAGGTCGATGTCTCGGGCCGTGCGGGACGACCCAGAGTTCGAGCGTTTACTCACAGATCATCCTCGCGCGTGGCGCTTCATGACGCGTCGCTTGAGCGCTGCAGAACCACTTGGGCTGCGTCTTACCGTCGGCGTCGCAATCTTCCTCCTATTTCTGTTCCTATTTTTCGCAACGGTCGAAGACCTGATCTCGAAAGACCCGCTGGTGAAGGCCGATCTAAGGATCGTGTCGTTAGTTCAGATTTTTCGAGCCTCCTCTTTCGACAACCTCATGCTCTTCATCACCTACCTCGGGAATTGGCAGGTCGTAGCGGCGGGTGCCGGTGGATTGGCGTTCTTCCTCCTCTTGTCTCGCCGGGGGGCGGCCGCACTAGCACTCCTGATTTCAATTGGTGCTGGCGAAGGCCTTGTTTGGGTGATCAAGACGCTCGCTGGTCGGCCGCGTCCCGATCTTGTCAACGCGTTGGCTCCCGCCCAAGGGCCGAGTTTTCCCAGCGGTCATGCCTTTGTGGCGTTCGCCTTTTATGGATTTGCGGTCTGGCTTGCCTTCGACCGTACGCAGCGTCGGTGCTTTAAAGGGTTGATTGCCATTGCTGGTATCTTGTTTGTTGCGGCGCTTGGGTTCTCGCGGGTCTATCTCGGTGTCCACTGGCCGTCCGATGTGCTCGCAAGCTATGCCCTCGGCGGCGCATGGCTTACTGCAGTAATCACGGCCTTGACGGTCGCGAAAGAACCCGTCGATGCAAGCCGTTCCCGGCACACGAATGGACGAAATGGTCTGGTGGCGGGGACTCTATTCCTGGCGTGGGTCGGCTTTGTGGTAAGCTTCTATATCAGTCACCCGCTCGTGAAACGAGACCGTCCTAAGGTCGCGCCGGTCGAACTATCCGCAAGCGATTTTCCGAAGGATTTGTTCGCCTTCATCTCACGCTTTAGCGAAGATATCGCCGGAAAACCTATGGAGCCAATCAACACCATCTTGGTTGGCAGCAACGGCGACTTATCGAGAGCGTTTGAGGAAGCCGGCTGGGAGCCGACAGATCGGATCACTATTGGAACGGCCTGGCGTATGCTTGTCGCCGTCTTGGGCAATCGATCCTATCCCGGTGCTCCGGGAATTCCAGCGTTCTGGCAGGGCAGACCCAACGAGCTAGGTTTCGAGCGACCGACTTCGACACGCTCTGCCCGCGAACGGCACCATTTGCATCTTTGGAATACACCTTTTGAGGCCTCCGGCGCCGCAGTTTGGGTTGCAACCGTCCACCTCGACAAATTGGCCGTCACAAGCACTGGCATTTACTTACCCATTCATGAAATCGATCCGGCAATCGATCGTGAACGGCAAGCGTTACGTGCTGACCTATCACAGACACGTTGCATGGAGCGCTCTTATGAGGCCGCGATTACCGAACCGATGATGGGATACAACGCATTCGGCAATCCCTTCTTTACCGACGGAAAAGCGCTCGTGATTTTCTTGAAATGCAAATGACCATCCTGCCCTTGATAGCAGAATGAACTCGGTGAGCAGCCAACCGCAAAGGTCAAATGATCCATGCGATTCGACAGCTATCAGCTCATGTGTCGAGGCTGCCAGAAAATCGAAAATAGTGAGCCGGGAGGTGATTGATGAAGAATCGTCCATTCACTGAACGCTTACGATTTGCGCTGACAGGCGTGCGCGAAGGATGGCGTCGGGAGCGTAGTTTCAGGACTTAGGCTGGTTTTGGCGTGCTGGCCGTTATCGCGCTATTTGTTCTTCGGCCCGGGATCGTGTGGTGGGCGATCGTCAGCCTTGTGGTAGCGGCAGTGCTTGCCATTGAACTTGTTAACGGCGCGCTAGAAGCCCTGGTGGATCACCTCCATCCGGACGTGCATCCGGAGATCCGGGTCGTAAAGGACATGGCCGCAGCGAGCGTGCTCTTGTTAAGCATTGCGGCTCTCGTCGTGGCAGTCTTTCTGCTTGTTGAGAGCCTTTTATAGCCATACATGTGTTTCAGTCCGCTGTTGGCAACCGCTGAAAATTAATCGCTGTCAGGCTCATAGAGTGAATGCAGCCCACATCATAATGGATCAAGCCGCGATAAACCGAGTTATAGCCACGATCGTCCACAACTAGTCAGACCGCAACGAGCGCCGGCCGCGAAGCGGCATGTCGGGGCTCACTTCATTACCTGATTTACCCGCAGCGGGCGTTGGCAAATTGGCCACCGCGGATGCGATTCAAACATCTATTCGAACCAAAATTCTTTGGCATCGTCGTCAGAGATAAGCCGCTGCCCCGTGATCAGCCAAAGTTCCAAGAGCGTGCGTTTGCCATCCAACTTCTACCGCGGCATGCCGGCACTAAGCTAGTGACTTTTGAGTACTGTTTCCCAAACGGTCGAGAAGTTCGTTCCAAACGAATATCGTATATCCGCTTCATGCGAACACGGCGTATGTGCGATAGGCAACTTTGAAATATAGGACTTGTCACCTTGAGGCTGTCAGCCATTCTTAGAATCCGTACCATCGTGTGTCGGCGGATTTGTTGCTTGCTGTTGCTTCCCAAATAGACCCGACACGAGTCCTATCATTCCTTGCATCGGATGCATGGGTATGGTGGACCCCGATTGCGTCTTTCCGCCGCGCATGAACCTGACAATGGCGGCAACGACAATGAAGCCGAGGAAAAGCCACATCGGCAATGGGATACCCGCGAGCAACCGAGTCCAAGACGTCGATGAAGTGACGTCGATTGCCACATGCTGCTTGCGCAACTTGGCTATCAAGGAGGGGTCGCCGAAGTCGGGCAGTCGGGTACGGAATGTATTGGTCTGCGCCTTGCCATCTGCGGCGGCGGCGTTCAAAGGATGCTTGAAGTTTCCGTTGATCTGCGTTCCCTGGAATGTCACGCTATCGACATTGCCGGCCTCGAGCTGATCAAGGAACGTGCCGTACGGAGTCGCCGCCGGTATGCCCGTCGCTTCGACGATCGCAAAGATGATCAGCGCCACCATGACGATGCCGAGCAACCAAGCTGGCGGTCGCATTTACCATGGGCGAGTGCAATGGGCGTGAACCGCATCCGTCATCTTGCCCTCCTATCGCTCGTCATTCGATCTTGAACACCGCTGTTACCGGCCGCTTGATCTGATCGAGAATTAGCGCGAATCCTGTCGCCGCGACGAACACGGCAACGAGAACGCGCCACGTCACCGCCGCCATCAAGGTGCCCGAAAGTGTTAGCGCCGCGACGATCGCGATGTCCGCCGCCGATGAGGCCAGAATCCAGTTGCTTGGTCTGGAACTCCAGATGTGGCGCCGCTCGCGCAGCACGAACAGCACAGCCTGATTCCCAAACACGAGAGTCACAAACGCTAGCGTTTGTAGTTCAGCAGGGCTGAAGCCAAACTGAAATTTTCCCATTGCCAAAATGGCCGTCGAGAAGCCGAGCTTGCAGGTGCCGAGCACGAGTGCGGCAACGGTGATATTGCGCATGTGCCAGACGCTGGGCGTTGGTGCTGGACTGGCGCGGTCGGTGGTAAGCGACATGGCCAAGAAGTCATTGGTCATGAACAACAGGACCATCAGCGCCGGGGTGAGCACAGCGTGCCCGGTCAGGCCGAGGCCAATTGCCAGGAATAGGACGATCTCGGTCTTCTTGACCAGCATATTGAATGTGTAGGCGAGCAGCCGCTGGAAGCCGATGCGCCCCTCCTGGACCGCATGGACGATGCCGGCGAGCCCCGGCTCGGTCAGCACCATGCCGGCGGCGGCTTTGGCGGCATCGGTCGCCGAGGCGACGGCAATCCCGATCTGCGCCTGCCGTAAGGCCGGCGCGTCGTTGACGCCGTCGCCGCACATACCAACTACATGGCCCCTGTGCTGGAGGGCTTTCACCAGCCGGTATTTCTGCTCGGGGATGACCCGCGCGAACACGCCGAATTCGTCCGCGTTCAAGTCTTCGGACAACCGCTCCGCTGGACATACAATGCCGGGAACACCGACCTTTTCGGCGATGGCCGCGGCCGTTACCGCCGAATCGCCCGTGACCATGATGGTGCGGACGCTCATGTCGTGCAGCGCGCCGATAAGCGCGCCGGAGTCCTCGCGCGGCGGATCGCTGAGCGCGATGAGACCGATGAGCTTCAACGCCTTCGGTGCGCCCGCGGCGACCGCGAGAACGCGATAGCCTTTCGCGGCAAGACCGTCGACCTGGCGCCGGCCATCAGCAGGCACCTCCGCCAGTTTGCCGATTACCTCGAATGCACCTTTGGCTATGCGAATTTCGTTGCCGCTACGATCGAGGGCGAGGGCCTCTGAGGTCTTAGTCTCGGGATCGAATGGGACGAAGTGGACCAATCGCTCGGTCGTGCCGCGACTTGCTGCGTTGGCTGCCGCGCGAACAGCGGCATCAATCAAGTCCTGGTCGCCCTCGGAACTCGCCAATGCCGCCAGCGCCAGCACGCGGTTATGATCGAACCCGGGCATCGCGACGACTTCTGCGACCTGCAAGTCGTTTCGCGTCAAGGTTCCGGTCTTATCGGCACACAGCACATCCATCGCGGCAGCTTCGTGCGCAGCCGAAAGCCGGGTCAGCAGGACGCCGCGCTCTGCCAGGATTCGGGCGCTAAGGGCCGCCGACAGCGTGAAAGTTGCAGGTAATGCCAGCGGAATGGTAGCGAGCAGTGCGGTCAGCCCGAGACGGATTTGATCGGCAGCGGGCATTTCCACGAAATAGGCATAGCCGATGATGAGTGCGGCGACTGCGCCGTTGACGATGGCGAGATTGCGCGTCACCCCGAAAATCGCGGCTTGTTCCGTGCTGGCGGCGTGGGCGACGCGCACCAATTCGGCCATGCGGCCAAAATTAGTCTTAGCTCCGGTCGCCGTCACCTCGGCGATGGCTTGGCCGCGGCGAACTAGCGAGCCAGCGTAGACTTTGGTGTCCGGGCCGGCATCGATCGGAAGAGATTCTCCGGTCAGCATCGACTGGTCGACCATGACCGAACCGGAGACCAGAGTAGCATCCGCGGGAACAATGGCGCCGAGCGCGAGCCTGATGGTATCGCCGGGTACAAGTTCCGACGCCGAAACGCGCGTCCACTCGCCGTCGCGGCGGACAAGGGCGGTCGGCGCGAGCCTCTGTTTGAGCGCAGCAAGCGCCGCGCTTGCCCGGCCTTCCTGAAAGAACCCGAGCGTCGCATTGAATAGCAATAAGGCGCCAATCACCGCCCCTTCAACGTAAGCACCAAGCCCGATCTGCAAGACGATCGCGGCTTCCAGCATCCACGGAATGGGGGCCCAGAATTTTCCGAGGAAAACCCGCCAGCGCGGCGGAACTTCCTCGCGGACTTTATTAGGGCCGAATTCGGAAAGCCGGCGGCTTGCCTCTGTGCTGGTTAAGCCAGCACCAGGCACGGCCGAAACGTCTCTGATATCTATGGCCGCTTCGCGTCCCACAGCGATGGTCCTGCCGGCTATGATTATTCATTTATAAAATAGTCTCAATTTCTGCTTTCAATTTGACCTGCATCAACAGGGAAAAGAGTGGAGCATCAATAGTTTCCAGACTGCCACGCGACCTAGTCGCCTTGCGACCGTGTAATGTCATTATGCAGGCGAGAATTGACTCGCCGTCCGTTGGACCGAGACCGATGAAGATTCGGGAAAAGCATCTGCTCGGCCGCTCTTTTATCGGCGGCATCGATCAGAAAAAGGCCGCGCTGGACTGGACGATTGCGCAAATCGCGGCGATCTGGACGGTTTCCGATGCTGGCTACTACTATCTGTTGCCGGCGCTCGGAGTGCAGCCAAATTATAATGGCGGCTCGGTAGCGATCACACTCTACTACGCCTTCTGGATTGGAATCGCGGTCATCACATTTTGGCCAGTGTATGCAAGCTGGCCGCAGTACGGCAGATGGACAACGTTCGAAAATAGAATAACCAGCTATTTGGTCTGGTCCCTCTCTTTCACAGGCTGCCTGCTGTTTGCGGCCTATGTGCTGCCGCTGCTGCCAACGGTACATTGGAAAGAGTCGTGGAACCCGCCAGAAGTGGTGGTTGCAACTCCATCGTATTTTCTGCCGAAGTCCATCGATATCCTTTTCCAACAGCTGCTTGTCGTTGCCTTGGTACTCATGCTATCGGCCCAGCAATATAGCCTTCGCAAGATATCGATCTACTGTGCCGTTGTATTTGGCGCGGCCCACGCCCTTCTAGTATTTGGCGACGTGCCATGGCGCTACGTCATCAGATTCATGATCTCGGCCACGGCATTTGGCTTTGTGTTTCCATATCTCATCTTGCGGGTGCGGAATGGGCTTGCCTATTCATACATCGTCCACTGGCTCTATTATGCAGTCTCGGTGGCGCTGCCCCATATTTTTTTGTCGTCGGCCAAATGAGGAGCCGTTTGGATATGGCCGCGGTTCAAGCCAAGTCGCGGCCCATCCTTAAGCTATGCAAGACAATTTCTGCGGGGGGTTAGGCTATGAGGCTTTCCTCTTTCAAGGCTCTCAATTTCGCCGGCGTCATCATTTTTTCGGCGGTCGGCGGAATCTGGGCGGCTGAGACTTGCAGCGCCGTCGAAGTCGCAAAGCCGACTAGCACACATTTATCAATCGTTCGCGAAGATGGGCATTCCTTCAGGCTCTCGGGGCCCGGTGCTCCGACGGTGCGCGTGACCTTTCTGGCCGCCGAGACCTTCCGCGTCCATTTGCTCCCGGACGAAGAGGAAGAACCGAAACTGCCGGAATACATGGTGGTCAAATCGGAAGCTTCATATCCGCCTGTGGATGTGCGCGTGGAGAGCCACCAGACCGAAGCCACTTTTCGCACCGCAGCCGCTGCAATCCATATTGTCGGTTCGGACGGCGTCATATCGGTAGACGTGCGAACGCCGACAAAAGTTCTTATCGAAAACTGGAAGATTTATGCGTGCTGCAGGACTTCGCGGCTTGTACTTAATGCGAACGAACACATTTACGGCTTTGGCGACAAACGCTCCTTGCTCGATCATCGTGGGCAAAGGGTGCAGATGCTCGATCGGGATGCGTTCGCCAGTGAAACGAACAAAAGTTACAAGAGCGTCCCCTTTTTCATGAGCACGGCCGGTTATGGCCTGTTTTTTCACAACTTCTATATCGCCACCTTCGACCTCGGCATTTTTGCAAAACGCCCCATGGAGATTCAGGCTCTTGGCGGGGACATGGATTTCTACGTGTTCGTGGGCGATCTGAAGCAAGTCTTGTCGCAGTACACGGAACTGACCGGCCGTCCCGCGATGCTGCCGCGCTGGGCTTTCGGATACCAGCAGGGTAAAGCCTCGTATAAAGGCCGCGAGGCGTTTGACGTTGCGGCCGAGATGCGGCGGCGGAAGCTGCCGCTCGATGCCGTCTATTACGACGACTGGATTGAGGAGGCTACCCACAAAGACTTCATCGATGCCTTGTGGAGGCAATATCATGTGCGACTGACCTTGGGCTTTGGAATGCCCCTGTTCGGGCGGTTTGGGAAAACGAATGATTCCGCGCTCCTGAGTGCCCTCGCGTCACGGGGATACTTGATGGTCGATCAAATGAATCATCCGGCCATCGGCCCCGACCAATATGTTGATACCGGTGATGGCTCGTCGTCGGTCGGTTACGTCGATTTTTTCTCGCCGAAGGCGGTCGATTATCTCTTTGCGACCAAATGGGAGCCGGCGCTCGTCAATGGCGTGATCCTGGGAATGGTCGATTTCGGTGAGATGGATAATATTCCTTATCTTGGCCAAAGGTTTTGGCCCAGTATCGGCATGTCGGTGGCGAAGACGAGAAATCTGTTTGGCCTAGTCTACCCCTTAGCGGTGGTTGGCGGCGTCATGCAACGAACCGGCGGTCGCAGCGCCGGGATGGTGCGCCCCGGTTTTGCCGGGACCCAACGTCTTGGCTGGACCACCACCGGGGATTCGCTGCCGAGTTATCAGAATTGGCGCGCACATATGCGCGGCATGCTGAGCTTGACCCTCTCCGGCTTTTCCAATGTCGGCCAGGATATCGGCGGTTGGGATTCAAAAGGTCCCGATGTGCTCTACGCACGCTGGTTCGCAGCGGGGACATTCTTTCCGTTCATGTGGTCGCACGGTCAGGGTGGTCATGAGCCGTATTCACATGGGACCGCAGTCGAGAATGCCGCGCGCGAATTCTTGAACCTGCGCTATAGGCTGGTGCCCTATCTCTATTCGCTCCATGAACTTGCCCATCGAACGGGGCTACCCGTTTTGCGCACTTTCGCATTGCAGGAAAGCGAAGACCCGTCTGCCTCTCGCATCGATGATCAATTCTTTGTCGGCGACAACCTCATGGTTGCGCCTATTTTTGACGATGAGGGCGATCGCAAAGTCTATCTGCCGAAAGGGCTATGGTACGACTTTTTCGGCGAACAGCCGGCGACCGAAGGCCGGCGCGAGATCGAGCGGAAGTCGGTTCCGCTCGATCGCATCCCGCTCTATGCGCGTGCCGGAGCGGTCATCCCACTCGGGCCTGAAATGCAATACACCTCGGAGAAGCCAGTCGATCCACTTTCCGTCTATATCTACAGCTTCGCCAAAGAAGATTTGGGCACAGAGGCTCGGAGCAGTGAATTTGCCCTCTATGAAGACGACGGGATCAGTAATGCCTATCAGCGTGGCGCATTTGAACGCATCTATCTTCGCTTCCAGCAAGCTCGAAGCACGGCCAGATTCGAGGTAAGGGCCATAAGTGGCGATGGAAAATATCAGTCAATCTCCGCGCATAGCTACCGGCTCCACTTTCGCGGCTTGCAAAGTCTACCGCAGCGCGTGCTCGTTGACGGCAAGGCAATTCCGCAGGCGAAGACGGAGAATCTTTCTGGTGGCGTGGCTAGTTGGGTAGCCGACAGCGGCACGGGTGAAGTTTTGGTCTCCATTCCGCAGTCCGCAAACCGCTCATTCGACTTGGAATTGTCCGCTGAAGCGAAATAAGTTCAGCTAGCTTCGAGCCTTCAGACATCGGGAATTGTCCACCTATGAAATGGTACGAACGGATTCCCCTCGGTGCATTGCTATCGGTGGCGGGCGCATTCGTAGTATTGCAGGCGCTTGTTCTGCTTTGGCTGGGGCAGCCGCTAATCTGTACATGCGGCACGATAAAACTCTGGACCGGAGCCGTCTCTGGACCGGAGAATTCACAACAACTGACTGACTGGTACACCTACACGCATATCGTTCATGGGTTCGTCTTATATTGTCTGCTCTGGCTCATTGCGCCACGCACGCCGATCAGTGTGCGGTTTTTGCTCGCAGTGGGGCTGGAGGCGAGCTGGGAGATGATCGAGAACACCCCCTTCATCATCGACCGTTATCGCCAATCGGCATTGGCGCAGGGCTACGTCGGCGACAGCGTGGTGAATTCTGTGTCCGACACTCTTGCCGGAGTGTTCGGCTTCGTTCTCGCTCGCGCATTGCCGGTATGGTCGACGGTCGTGCTGATGGTCGCGATGGAGCTGTTCGTCGGATATATGATCCATGACAATCTGACGCTCAACATCATCCAGCTCGTTCATCCAAGTGACGCTATTTCCCATTGGCAGCAGTTAGGCCAATAAGATGGCGACCGATTTGGCCGTGCTAGGGAGCGATCGGGATGGCAGGTTTGGATAGTATTATTTCCGACCTTCAAGTTCGCTCAAAAGAGCGCGACCTGAAATCAGGGCAAAATTTATTCAGAGCGGGCCAGCGAACGATAGGGCCATATCAAGTGTTGAGCGGCAGAGTGCGCCTTGCGCGGGTCGATCGCTCCGGGCGTGAGACAGTGCTGTACACTGCTGGTAGTGGTGATCTGATAGCCGAAGCCTCATTGTTCTCGCCCGCCTATCATTGCGACGCCATAGCCAGTACGCCGGCAAGGGTGCGGCTCTACCCGAAAGAGGCGGTTCTCGCAGAATTCAAGCACAATCCTGAAGCTGCGAGGTTGTTTATGGCGCGGCTCGCGCGGCAGCTCATGGACCTGCGCACAGGCATGGAGCTACGGAATATTCATTCGGCACGCGACCGGGTTCGGCATTACCTCGGGCTGCATGTCGGCCCCGATGGCGTGACAATCGCGCTAAAAGGAAATCTCAAGGAATTGGCAGCTGAACTCGGCCTGACACACGAGGCGCTCTATCGAATTCTAGCGCGTATGGCTGCCGACGGGGAAATAAAGCGGTTCAAAGGCAAAATCGTACGCGCATGCAAATATGATCACAATCACGATTAATTTTAGGCTGACACTTATATGATAGATCACCGCGAGCCACGATGACTCAGGTACCGCACCGCCGCGCTCCGTATATGCGGGTTGGCGCCACTGCAAGCCGAAAACCATGAAGTCGCTCGATCAATTCAGACCGCACACTCTGCGACAAGCATGTAGTGCTCAGGGCTCTGGCGCTTATAGTCCAGCACATGAAAGCCGGCAGCTTCGCACCAGGCCTGGACCTGCTCTGGTGCTAATCGAAATTCCTTTGGCGCTCCTTGCTCACAAGGTCCCTGCGGATGGAACTCGGCCACGATGATTACCGCATGCGGCGGAAGAAGCCGATGCACATTCCGCAGGACGCCGGCTGGGTCCTCCGCATGGTGTAATACCATTGTGATCAAAGCCGAGTTGGCATGAAGGTCGCCCTTCTCCAATGTGCTGATATCGGCGAGCAGGCGCCGGATATGTGAGATTTTGCGTTCCGCCTGCCGGCGTTCCAAATGAGCAAGCGCTTCGTGCGAACGGTCGATCGCATAGACGATGCCGTCCGGTCCTACCCGATCGGCGAGGCTGAGGCTCACGTAGCCGGGTCCGGAGCCGACATCGAGCACGCCATCGCCCTGCTTTAGGCCAAGCGCGTCGATCCAGGTCGGCACAAGATCGGCCCGCTGCACTTGTCGGGCATAGACCTCATCCCAGCTGATATGGCTCAGGTCCTTTTTGAAAGATTCGCTCATGACGACTGTCCGTCACAAGCCAAAATGCGTAATCGACCATACCGAGAGGCCGAGGCTGGTGGCGATGGACACCGCGCCCACGACGCGCATCGATGTAGGCCGCCTCGAATCTCTGATCTGCCAGGCAACTACCGCAATCATCGCAAGCGACATGCCCAGCATGACGTTTCGAACCACGGGCGCTGCCGTCATGAAGCTCATTGCTGCGTCGCTTAGTCCGACGGCCAGCAGAAGCATCATGATGGTGTGATGTTGGCTGGCCAGAAATGCCAGCAGCACAGCACAAATAGCCGGAACACGGCCGCTTCGCGTGGTCTTCGGCTCGATATCCTGGTTGCTACCCTCGGGACAGCAATCCTCCAACCTCTGGCGCCGTCCGATATCGGCGGCCTTGTCAGGCATGGTTGGGATGGACGAGGAATAATTCATTGTAGATACTCCAATGATCGAGAGGGAAATCGGCAGAGATTGCGCGCGCCGATTCCGCGTCTATTTTCAGCTTCAGCATAAATGCGCCGGACCGCAGTGCCGCGTTCTCGCGCCATGAATCAGTCACCCTCTCTAATGTTTAAGAATATTCGCTGGTTGATCGTCTGCATATGATCGCGGTCATATAGATTCGACTCAAAATCATATGATGTATTTACCGCATAAGACCGCTGAAATACTCAGAGGGCGCATGAAAAGCACAGCCGCACTAATATTGTTCTTGGGCATTGTAGCCGGATCGCCGCTGGCGTGGGGTCAGAATGGTCCACCCATGCAACATATGCAGCATATGGAGCAAATGAGTCCCGGAACAGCACCAATGCATCCCGGCACCAGTGTGGCTCAGGAATCACGGGAACTGGTTCGCCTGCCGGAGCCCATGCAAGAGCACATGCTTGGCAATATGCGCGACCATCTTGCCACCGTGAATGAGATCATCGGCGATATTGCCGATAACAAGTTCGATGAGGCTGCAAAGCTCGCTGAGCAAAGGCTCGGCATGAGCTCACTCGCCCTCCATGACGCCGCCCACATGGCGCCGTTCATGCCAAAGCCGATGCAGGACATCGGAACCAGCATGCATCATGCGGCAAGTCGTTTGGTCATCGTTCTCCAAGATGCCTCGATATCTCCGACAGTCGACTCAATGCGCGATGTGAACCGTGCCCTTCATGAGGTCACGACGGTCTGCACGGCGTGTCACGCCAGTTACCGAATCCGCTGACCGTCTTGCACAACTAAGGCGCTCTGCTAGTGGCCCGAAACGTTGCCTGCGGCGTCCACGATGAGGTTGATCTTGTACTGGGTACCGTTATTGAGTGCTGCGATGATTTCCGCAGCTCCAGGCTGGCTACCAGCCTTCGCATGAACGCGGATGATCCCAAGCCGCGAATAGCCGGGACCGAAGGCTTCCGGCGTCAAAGTTACCGGCACTCCTTGCGATTTGATTGAGCCGATCGGCTTGCCGTCGCTCAGGATATCGAGGCCTCCATCAGGCAGAAGCTTCAGGCCAACGACGGAACGGGGCACGCCCGGAAGCGTCACCAGGAAATCGATCGGGATTGACGCCTCTTGACTAGGTTTCACATGCTGCCAGTCAGAACCTTTACCGTGATTAAGCTCGTTATACGCAGCAATGTTCGGAACTGCGTTCGGCGTAATATGAGCAATTGCCGTCGTCGTACCGTTGAGCGCACCTGCGTCCGTGTAAGTTATCGTGATCGGATAATTCCCTGCCTTCTCCGGGTTTAAGAGGCGCACGCGCAGATGGATGTCTTTCAAACCGGGCGCTTCGGAAGGAGCAGCCGCAATCGATTGGTCGAATTTGATGACGAGGGCGCGCGGATTGGCCGGATCTTGTGTCGTTGTGAATTTTGCAGCTATCGGACCTTGCACCCATCCTTGGAGCATGACGGCGCCTTGGAAGAGATTGGCCTGTGGCCTGAATTCTTTCGGGAAAACAAAACGGATCGTCGCGCCTGCTGGCACGGCATGGCCCGGCACGGCCGGATCGGACGACTTATCCAAGACGAACCAGGCTTCGAACGGTTCGTTTGCCGCAAGGCCGGTGCTGACCATAGGCTGGAAACTAACGGTCGCCGATGGAGCAGCCGCATTCGCCGACGTGGAGATGCCAAGCAGCAGCATTACTGCTGCAACATGGAAACCAGTATGCTCATTCATCGATGACCTCCAAAGATCATTTAACGGTTGCCAGACCGTTGCGAATGCCGTCCCGCTTGCTTAGACGCCTACCTAAGACGCCTATGATCAGGCCTTGTAATTGATCTTGGTCAATCGCCAGCCGGAAAATGCAACCAAACTTCCTGCTGCGCCGAATTTGTCGTGACTTTCCGGAACGAATTAGCCACGCGCCAATCGCTCAAGTCTCGCCTCACCACAGGTTCAACAGCATGCAAGATACAGCGCGCCTCGCCCTCGATCTCGCATACGGAGCTGCAATCGGCGGGGCGCTTGGGCTCACCGGCACCGGCGGGTCAATCCTCGCTGTGCCCGCACTCGTCTATCTTGTAGGCGAGGACGTGCATACAGCGATCGGCACGTCGCTCGCTATCGTCGGAGGAATTGCCATCGAAGGCGTCATCCAGCAGCGCGAAAACGTGCAGTGGAAGTCGGGCTCGTTGCTCGGCATATGCGGGCTCGCTGGCAGCGTTCCCGGCTCGCTCCTTTCGCCGTACTTTTCGAGTGCGACCCTTCTGCTGCTATTTTCAATGATCATGATCGTCGCGTCGATCAGCATGTTGCTGTCACGCGGCTCCGATGCGCAGCGGGAAACCAATGCTCCTCTATGGGTGGTCTTTCTTGCCGGCCTCGGCATCGGATTCCTCACCGGGTTCATCGGCGTCGGCGGCGGCTTCCTGATCGTGCCCGCGATGGTGTTCGCCTTCGGCTGCTCGATGCAGGTCGCGATCGCCACGTCGCTCCTCGTGATCGCATTCAACTCGTTCTTCGGCTTAACGACGCGGTTTGCGACGGCATCGATCGCGTGGACCGTGGTCGGCGCTTTTCTCGCCGGCGGAATTGCCGGAAACGTTGTCGCCGCCAGACTTGTGCACCAATGGGATCAGCGCCGGCTCAAGCGCATCTTTGCCGTCTTCATTCTGGCCGTCGGGCTGTTCACAGCCGCCAGCGCGGCGGGAATTATCCCCGTTCGCTTCAAGTAAAGGGAATCCATGATCGCTTATGTCTTGTCAGCGCCCAGAAGCCGATATCGTGACAACCGGCGCCTGCGGGATGGCTCGCGTTTCCGACAATGCGTAGAATATCAGTAGGAACATGAAATCCCGCTTCGAGCGAAGATCGTCATTGCCGATCCAAAACCAGCGATTTTGGTAGAATACTGCGGTGTAAGCATCGATGGGGGGTTCTAAACCCGAATAAATGTGAATGAGCGGGGCGGTATCCGGACCGTCGCCGACGTTGGGCACCGTCGTCGCGCGACCTCCCGCCATGTCTTCTGTAGGCACATCGACGCCGGCTGCAAGCTCGCTAAGAATTTCCTGCATCGACCGCGACTCCACCGCGATCTCGTCCGGCGTGTGGCGTGGTTCGCCGGTCAGGATAAACTCGTCCCGGCGCGGATCGAGCCCAAGCAGCGACTTCACAAGACGGATGTCCCGCTCCACGGCCGGACCCGCGTGGCGCCGGAAGAAGACTGTGGTTTGCGCCCTAGTTTCGCCCTGCGTCACCGTGGCCGACGGTTGGCTTCTGTTTCGTGTCGTGGTGTTCAACGGCTTGATTGCGACCTGAATTGTCCGTGCTGCAATCGCCCCGGCTTGCTGAAGGCGTCGGAGCGCCGCGAGCAGCCGACGGAATTGTGGGTCTTCAGAAAACGCGCGCGCCGGTGCGAGAGAATAGTTGGAAAGCCCGTTGATGCTGTTGACGGTCAGCCGCAGCAGGAAATCCGCAGGGTGACCGGAATCAATCAAAGAGAAGATCGTCGCCGGAGGGATCGGCCGCAGCAGTAAGTTGACGAACGATTGACCGGTGATTGGCGTGTAGGAAATAGTCGGGCGGTCGGTGTAGCGGCTCTGCGCCTGCGGCTCATAGAAGGTGCGGGTAGCAGTCGTCAGTGGATTTGGTACGAGCCGCGCGTTGAAGGTGGCTTGGCCGTATAACTCCTGTTGGCTGACGACCGAAGGCACGTCGAGAAAGATCGGAGGATCGAAATAGCGGAATTTGACGATGTTGAGGAGTTGCATCTCCTTCCACGAGTTCGCCATGGCGCTGGAATAATCGGTGCGATCGCGCTTGATCGTACCCGGACCGATGCTGCTGCAACCGGTCAAGCCCAATAAGATCAACGCGCATAACCATTGCGCCCGCGCACGCATACTTTAATCCCCGCAACCCACGAGCTACTGCCGCGACGAGCCTAACCGCAAGCCCTCGGACGAATCAATCCGAGTTCATATTCGCGCGGCCGATTAAGCGAAAGGCCAATACCGTTCGGCGTAAACGGCGTGCCTAGCGGGCACTCGGCGGCGCCTTGGTGGCGTCGTCGACCGGCCGGCCTGCCTCCGGATCCTTTTTGCCAAACAGACCCGCGACAAGCCCCATCATTGGGTGCGTGGGCAGGGCCGAACCGGGAGACGCTTTGTCGCCACGCATGAGCCTGACCAAGCCAGCAACCAGCACGCCGCCAATGATGAGCACCATTGGCCAGGGTAGCCGTCCAAGCCAGGATAACCAGCTCGAAGACGAAACAACATCAATTGTGACGTGCTCCTTGCGCAATTCGGGCAGCAGCGTGGGGTCGCCGATATCCGGGACTTGGCTGCGGAAGACATCCTGCGGCGCCGCGCCCTTCACAGCCGGCGCAGCGATGGCGTGTTTGAAATGGCCATTGATCTGCGTGCCAGCCAATGTAACGCTTGCGACATTGTCGGCGTCGAGCTGATCCAGGAAATCGCTGTAAGAAATCGCTGCCGGCCTATTGATGATTTCCACAACGCCGAAGGCAGCAAGGCCCAGCAATACGACACCGAGAATCCACACCGGAGGTCGCAAGTACCACGCCCGAGTGCAGTGATGCTGAACCGCGTCTGCCATTTCGTCCTCCATCGGAACAAATCAATCGCCCACCCGAGGCGAATCCCCAGCAGATTTCTTCTCCTTGCCATTGTGACCCGAGACCGACTTGAACATCGGCACCATCGACAGGATGGCATGCATGTCCATCTTTCCTCCGCGCGCGACCCTGACCAGACCGGCAATAAAGGCCGCGGCAATGATCAGGAGCATCGGCTTGGCCAAAAGAAAAGCACCGAGAACGCCGAGGATCGCCGTTCCGCCAACCCCGAGCCACTGCGAGGACGCGACGCCGACCGCCACGCGCTCTTTGCGTAGCTCCGGCAACAATGTTGGATCGCCGAAATCCGGAGCACGGCTGCGGAACACCGTCAGCGGTGCGCCGTTGTTGGCGCCCCTTTCCGCAACCGGCTGTTTGAAACGACCGTCAATCTGCGTCCCAGCAAACGTAACACTGGCAATATTACCGGCGTCGAGCTGATCAAGAAAATCGCTATAGCGAATCGTGGCAGGCCCACTACCCATTTCCATGACGCCGAAGACGGCGAGCGCCACCAAGACGATGCAGGCAACCCACACCAAAGGGCGCTTAGACCACGGCCGCATACGATGAAGCTGAGCGACATCCGTCATCTCATTCTCCTGCCCAGCGAGGCTCGCCCAGGCCCGGCGTCGGAAAGTTACAAAACGATACGCCTCCGCGGCGATTGACCCTTGATGCAAATCAAACCGAAAAAGATGAGACTCGCGAGTTGGCGGCCCCTGCGCGGATGTTGAGCAACTTTTCGAAGCCCCGCCACCGATGATCGCGCGCACTCCGCCCGGTGAGTTGGACGAATTTACGGCCTGCAAGTTATCCGGCCGTAGCTCCCGGCGTCAGATCGCATCTCGATGCATCATGCCGCGCATCATCATCATCGGGCCCCGAGTCATCCCACCGCCCATCATGCCGCCGTGGCTTTTCATCATGGCGGTGCGCAATGCGCCCAAGCCGCCTTGCACCAGATCGGTTACCTCGCCGGCATGCGCTTGCAGCGCGGCGACGGTTTTCGCATTGTCCGAGGTCTGCACCACGACGATGCCCTTGGCGGTGGTCTCGTAGGTGGTGTAGACCTTATCCTTGCCCCGGAAGATAGCGTGCAGGTTGTCGCTCTCGATCGGAAGGTTGGGGTCGTCTCCCGCGCCGACGCGCTTACCCATGTCGGCGACATGCTTCTTGATCAGTCCGGCGAGATCAGGATCATCCGACTCGGTCACGGTGCGGATACCGTTCGGCAAATTCGTCACCGTGCGCGTGATGCGGTCGTGGTTGACAAGCATGCTGTGGATGACTTGCAACTGGGCCATCGTGGCCTCATCGTGCGCCATTCCCATCATGCCCGGCCCCATGCCGTGCATGGCGGACGGGCCGAGGTGCCGGCCTTGCGCGTGCGTCTTGACGGCATAGACGCCAACACTGAGCACCAAAGTGAGCGCCGCGATGCCCGCCAGTTTGGTTCGTATCTTCATGGAAGCGTTCTTTCCTAGCTGACCAGCCGCCCCATTGAGCGCATGATGCAGCAGTTCGCAGTGTTGCCATATGATGTCGATCATATGGCGCTGCGCAGCGTAATTGCGGTCGAATTTGATGGTTAGCTTGGTACCGACGCTGATGATGGGCCCCTCGCGTCGCGAAAAACGCTGCAGTCACATTGAAATTCCGAGGCGACGATAGGCTCGCAATAACCAGGCGGAAGCGGGCGGTCGAACAAAGTTGAGTCAGATCAAAAAGTCCAAAATTGATCGTGTTATTGAAAATACTAGTTTCGAAACTCGCTATATGGGTACTTGTCGCCCATTGTCACGATGAGAAGCCCGAAGAGAGATAAGGGAGTAGTCTCATGGCTCAAAAGGATCCCCCGACCGACAACACGGCCAAGTCAGCGATACCAAATTTGAATCCCTCCGCGTTTCTTGAAATGGGAACGAAACGCGTCGAAGATATGATGAAAATCCAAGTGGAATTGTTCAACGCGCTTCAGAAGATCAACCAGGGTTGGGCTGACCGCGCGAAGACAGAGGCGGACCTCGCCTCGGAATTTGTCACCAAGCTAACGGCTATGCGCTCGATTCCCGATGCCATTACGGTCTCCCAAGAATTGGCAAATCGGCGAATGGAAATGCTCGCCGAAGATGGTCGACATCTGATGTCCGATGGTCAGAAGGTTATGGAGGTAGGCGCGCGGTTCCTCTCCAACGGTTGGGCTAGTAACGGTACTTAGGATCGTCGTTAAAAGTTCGCGTGAAAACCGTGAGCCCACCCGGGCGTGAATTGGAGGTGGCGGGACGCCAAATTGCGCCGAGTTGAAATTCAACTATCGAAATATCTAGGGAGAATACCAAACCAAGGAGAGGGTCATGACAACCTTGTCTGGGGCGCAAGAGAGTCCGGATGTGCCGGCAGAGCAGCAGGTGTCAAGTAAACTCATCAAGCGGATCCGAAAATTGCGCTGGATCGGCATGGATGAAGAAGCACAGCAGTTGGAACATTCGTTGTGCAGCGTTCTGCTTGCGGACACCGTGCTGCTTGTTGATGCGCGTGAGCTTGACTAGTTCTACGTCATTGCGATTAGGCGCGAAACACTGAAACCGATTGCCGTGCGACGTGCTGACACGCGCGTGATTGCGCCGCTACTTGGCTTACGCAACTTCGATATTTCCAGATTGATTGTCATATTCATACGAAGGGTGGGCTCCGTTGGTGAAGCCCGAATTATCCCGATCGATAGACATTCTGCGTATGGACAGTCGCAGCAGCCATTTTTGCGAATGGGGCCCGCGAAAATTTGATTTAGGTCATGTTATGGTGCGACCCAAACTGAATAGTTTAGCTGGTGGGCCGGCATGATGGAGTAGGTGCCATGACCGCAAGCCGAAAAATCGAGACGATAGCTGAAATGTCTCCGACACCGCCAAATGACAGCACGCCTCCGCGTGCACCGGCACTCATGGAAGCCTCGCCTGTAATCGCGAAGGTACCCAGCGGTCAACGACCGCCAGCTCGAGAGAGCTTGGCGAGCCAAATCGATTCCCGTGATTCTTTTGCCGTAACGGCGCTTTCTGACATCATTGACCGTTCGCTGCACGCGACCGTTGCGCGTTTCACGGCAGGGCTTTCCCCGGCGGCGTTGGCTCACGCCTATTTCGACTGGGCCACTCATCTCGCCTTCTCGCCAGGCAAGCGCTGGCAGCTTGTGGACAAAGCGACAAGAAAGGCCGTCCGATTTGCAAATTACGCAAGCCGCGGCGCCCCGCTCGGTCATAAAGCGCCGTGGTGCATCGAGCCATTGCCGCAAGACAAGCGTTTCGCCAGTGAGGATTGGCAGAAATGGCCATATAATTTCATCCAACAAGCCTTCCTGCTCAATCAGCAATGGTGGCACAACGCGACCACTGGCATACGCGGAGTGACAAAACAGCACGAGAACATGGTCGAGTTCGGATCACGTCAGATTCTTGATATGTTCTCGCCATCAAACTTCGCCCTGACCAATCCCGAAATTCTGCGATACACGCTTAGCAATGGCGGCATGAATCTCGGGACGGGCCTCCAGAATCTGGCGGAGGACTGGGAGCGCACGATAAGCGGGAAGAAGCCGGTCGGTACGGAGAATTTTGTGGTCGGCCGCGACGTTGCGGTTACGCCCGGCAAGGTCATTTATCGCAATCGGCTGATTGAGTTGATCCAATACGCGCCCGCAACTGACAAGGTGCGGCCGGAGCCGGTCCTGATCGTGCCAGCTTGGATTATGAAATACTACATCCTCGATCTCTCACCCGAGAACTCGCTGGTGAAGTACCTCACACAGCAGGGTTTCACCGTCTTCATGATCTCATGGCGGAATCCTGGGCCGGAAGATCGCGATCTCGACATCGAAGACTATCGGACGCTCGGCGTCGTGGCAGCGCTCGACGCGGTTGGAGCCACCGTTCTGGACCAAAAGCTTCATGCCGTCGGCTACTGCCTTGGCGGCACGCTGCTCTCGATCGCTGCCGCAGCCATGGCGCGCGATGGTGACGATCGGCTCAAGTCGTTGACCCTTTTGGCCGCACAGACCGACTTCACCGAAGCGGGCGAGTTGATGCTCTTCATCAATGAGGGGCAGCTCGCCTTCCTCGATGACATGATGTGGGAACAAGGCTTCCTCGACACGCGACAAATGGCTGGCGCGTTCCAGATGTTGCGCTCGAATGACCTCGTCTGGTCGTACATGGTCCGCAGCTACTTTATGGGGGAACGCGAGCCAATGACCGACCTGATGGCGTGGAACGCCGATGCGACCCGGATGGCCTACCGGATGCATTCGGAGTATCTGCGGCATCTGTTTCTCGACAATGACCTTGCGGAAGGCCGTTTCGAGGCGGGGGGCAAACCGGTGGCGCTCACCGACATCCGCGCGCCAGTCTTTGCCGTGGGCACAGAGCGGGATCACGTCGCACCGTGGCGCTCGACCTACAAGATCCAGCTCCTGACCGACACTGAAGTGGCCTATTTGCTCACAACCGGCGGCCACAATGCCGGCATCGTCTCTGAGCCCGGCCACGACGGTCGCAGCTTCCAGGTGATGACCAAGAAAACCGATGATCGTTACGTCGACCCGGAGACATGGCTGGCGCAAGCACCGCGCAAAGAAGGCTCGTGGTGGCCGGAATGGGTCGCTTGGCTCAACGCGCGTTCCGGCGATCCCATCCCTCCACCCTTCATGGGGGCGGCCGCTGCAGGCTATGCGCCGCTGGGCGATGCGCCGGGAACCTATGTGCTTCAGGAGTGAAGTCGGCCCGAGAGCGCTCAACTTCGCCAATGACAGGTACCATTACCACGCAATACCAAGTCACTTGGTGCGACACTTTACAGCCACTCCCCAGCCCACTGCCATCGTGCGGCTGCGGATTTAGGCCTTGCTGTTGCTTCCCAAAAAGACCCGACACGAGGCCTATCATTCCTTGCATCGGATGCATGGGCATGGTGGACGCCCGATTGTGTCTTTCCGCCGCGCCTGAACCTGACAATGACGGCAACAACAATGAAACCGAGGAAAAGCCACATCGGCAGGGGAATGCCCGCCAGCGGTCCTCGCCCACGACGAGCAGTTGCTGCCCCAAATCATTGGGGGGACGCGATGAATCGTCCGGACGCGACGGCACCCGATGCGGCGAGCAGCGCCAATAGCAGCACCAGGACGCTCAAATTGGTGAGAAAGTTCGTGGCCGCTTCCCAATCCGCGCCGATGCCATAGCCGAGCCCGAAATAGCCAGCTGTCCAGATCAAGCGCCCAACCAGCGCCACGCCCAAGAATTTCGGTAGCCGATAGTGACTCACGCCCGCCAGCACGCTCGCGATCGAGCTGAGATACGAGATGAAGGTGCGGGTGATGAAAACTGTAAGCAGTCCCCAACGATCGAAAAGCAACTGAGCGCGCGCTCGCCGCGTCGGCGTGAAGCCGAACCAATGGCCGTGGCGGTCGAGAAATCTTTCGCTGACCAGGCGGCCGAGGCCGTAACCGATGGCGTCGCCGAGGATCGATGCGGTTACAATAATGACAACGGCCCAAAACCAATCTATGCGACCTTGCGATGCCAGCGAGCCGGCGACCGTGGTCGCCACCCCATCGGGCAACGGCAGCCCGACCGCGCCAAGCAGAAGCGTCAAGCCGAGAGCCGGATAGCCGTAGATCAGCAAGGCGGTGAGCATCTCGTCGCTGATGGCGCTCAACCAACTCGAATTGTTGTCGCTTCGACCCGTCGGTGCGGCAGGCGACAACATTGCGATCGCGCGCTGCACGCGCTGGACATAGACTGATGGCGCGACGGCCGCCCGGTCGGCGAGGGTTTTCAGGCTGGTGTCCGGATTAGTTTGTGGTGGTAATTCGAGTTCTTTGCTGAGCGCGGCCTCCGGCGCCCGATAGGTGGCGGCGACATATTTAAGTGTCATCCAAGCCCGGATGCTGCTGGTCATCGGTGCGCCGGCTTCGTAGGCCGAGCGCAGCAGTCGGAAGGAGCCGTAAGTGCGCAGCCCAAAAAACACCGTGGGCACCGTGGCGATCAGAAAGACGGCGGTCGCTATCCGACGAACTCGGTTGGATTTGCGCGCTATTTGCCTCGTCGCCATGGAGCACTCCGAAAGCATGCCGCTTCGCCAGTAGATAGTCATCATACCGCCGGCAGCGTCGCGTTGCTGCGGCGACAGGCGCTCAGGTGCCAGTGTGGCCTGCTGCGAAGCGGTACGTAACGAAAAATGCGAGAGTTGGAACGATGATCCATTCGAGAAGAGGCGACAGACCAGTGCCGAGCGGCGGTAGTGTCGGCATGAGGCTGGAATACGCCCAGGTGTGGCGAACCAGCACATTGATCCATTCGCTATAGATTGTGTAACCGAGCCCGAACAGGATGGTGGCGATAGCGACGCGCCGAAAGCCAAAGGCGGGCCACCGTCGGTCGCCGAAAACGACTAGGCTTACCATCAATACGGCCGCAGAAATGAACAGGTCGCCGACGGTTCCATGGACCAACGCTAGCAATATGTGGCCGCGACTGCCATCGCTCCAGATCGTATAGAGTGGAAACTGTGCGACCTCCCAGGATAGGTTGCCCAAGCCAATTACGGCCAGGTATATGCGGGCCGCCTTTAGCCAACTGCCTGAGAGCATGCGTGTTTCCACGCTCTGCATCTTGTGCCTCCTCCTTGATCTAAATCAGTGTAATTGGCCCGTCCGAGGCACATTATTTATAAAGTTTGTTCCGGCCATAGGGAACTCTGATGCTTGATATTCCAAAACCGACGCTGAAGGAGACGCGTCCCGTTGCCGAAGAGTCAAAAGACCAAGGCGTCTTCCGTATTGGCAACGCGTGGACCTCGATGAACCGGAGGCGCCTGCTCTTGATTACCATCGTGCTCGCGCTGGTCGCTGCGTTGGCTGCGGCGGCGTGGGGTTTGTTTTTCCGTCCGGTCACTGTGCAAGTGTCTCACCCCGAGTCCAATGTGGCCGTTCAGGTCTTTGGCCTCGGAACGGTCGAGGCGCGGGTCACGTCGCAAATCGGTTTCAAGGTTTCAGGTGTATTGGTCGATCTTCAAGCGGATGTCGGCGACCGTGTTGTCAAGGGAGCAGTCCTAGCCCGCCTCGACGATCGCGAGCAGAGTGCTCAGCTCGCCATGGCCAAAGCGGCCGTCGAGCAAACCGCCGCCAATCTTGAAACGGCTAAGGCGAGCGTCGATAAGGCTCAAGCGACCTACGCTAATGCCGTGAGAATCAGCGACCGTCAGCAAAACCTGGTTAAAAGCGCTAGCACCTCGGTCGAGACGGCAGAGACGGCAAAGACGACACAAGATGCCGCGCTTGCCGATGTGAACCTAGCGAACGCTAACGTCCTAGTGGCCCAGGCCAACATCAGCAACGCCAAGGCACAGCAGCAGCTGCAAACCGCCACATTGGATTTTTACACCCTCACAGCGCCTTACGATGCCGTGGTCACCGAGCGGCAGAAGGAACTTGGCTCGGCGCTCAGTGCCGGACAGCCGGTGTTTGCGCTGATCGATCCCAAATCGGTCTGGGTGCTCGCCTATATCGACGAGAGCAAGGCTGGCGAAATCCAGGTCGGCGACCAAGCCGAGATCGTCCTTCGGTCCCATCCGAACGAGCGCCTTCCGGGGCGGGTAGCCCGAATTGAGCCGGAGAGCGATCCCGTCAACGAGGAGCGCAAGATCGAGGTCGCGTTCGACCATATCCCGGCCTATGCCAATCTCCACGAGCAGGCGGAAGCCTACGTTACGACGGTCCAGTTGCCGCAGGCTTTGCTGGTTCCGGAGGCGGCAATCATCGGGCTTGGTAAGGCCAGCGGAACCGTGTGGACGGTCGAGGCCGGGCACCTCCAGCAGCGCAAGGTGACGCTTGGACACCGACTACTCGACGGGCGCTATGAAATCACGAGCGGCGTTCCGGCCGACACAAAGGTGGTAACGCAATCGTCAAGCGGACTGCGCGTCGGCCGCGCGGCCAAGATCGCTACCAAGATCACCGAAGAGCCAAGCCCATGAATTTGGCGTACCGGGATATCAAGCACAATCTGCTGCGCTTCGTGCTGACCAATTTCGGATTAAGCCTGCTGCTCGGCATCGTGATCGTCATCACCGGTGTCTACGGGGGCCTGATCGACGACGCGATAAGGCAGGCGCGCGCAGCGAACGCTGATCTATGGGTGGTCGAAGCCGGTACCAATGGACCGTTTGCCGAGGCATCGCGAATCCCTGGCGATACACGAGAATTAGTCAGCCGGGTCTATGGCGTGCAGCGTGCCGGCTCCGTCACCTACCAATCGGTCCAAACAAAGCTCGATGGCAAGCCACTCCGCGTCTTTCTCGTTGGCTACGAACTGGGGCGACCTGGCGGTCCTCGCAAACTTGTTGCCGGGCGCGACATTATCCGCAGCCATTATGAAATGGTCGTCGATCGCTCCGCCGGACTAGCGCTTGGCCAGGAATTGCCCCTAGGTACGCACGGACACAAGTTCACGGTTGTCGGCTTAATGCGTGACGAACTCACGTCATCCGGCGATCCTGTAGGTTACATTACCTTGCTTGACGCGCAGGACCTGCAATTTGAGCTCGCTCCTCCAGCCGAGCGGCGCGAGGTCGCACGTGGCGGCTCGTTGGATACCAGTGACCAGATCAACGCCGTCATTACCAAGGTGTCGCCCTATGTCCCGGTCAAAGAGGTTGCCGCTGCTCTGGGACGATGGAAACACCTCACGACACTCACCCAGGCGCAACAGGAAAACCTGTTGAGCAAGGATGTCATCGAGAAATCGCGCAAGCAGCAGCTTATGATTATGGTGCTGCTGATCATCGTATCGGCGGTCATCATCGCCTTGATCGTGTACACGCTGACTATGGACAAGGTGCGCTCGATCGCCACGCTTAAATTTGTTGGCGCGCCAGATCGGACCATCGTCGGCCTTATCGTCCAGCAGGCGCTGTCGATGGGAATATTCAGTTATTTCATCGGGCTGTCGCTCGTCCTGATCTTCCAGCCATATTTTCCGCGGCGGCTCGTGCTGGATTTCGAAAGTATTGCGGTCGTGTTCATCATCACGGTGGTGATGTGCCTAGCTGCCAGCACTCTCGGTATTCGGCTCGCCCTCAAGGTGGACCCGGCTGAAGCGCTCGCGAGCTCGGGGTAGCGCCATGGCCGAGGCCAGCAGACAGCCGGTCGTGCGCGTCGAACACCTGTCCAAGCATTTCGGGCAGGGCACGGCGCGGGTCGACGCCCTGACCGACGTGAACATGGACGTCTATCCCGGCCAGGTAGTTGGGTTGATGGGCCCGAGTGGCTCGGGAAAGACGACACTGCTGCACTGTATTGCCTGTATTCTGGAGCCGAGCAGCGGCCGCATCACGCTCGATGGCGAAGTCGTCTATGACGAGCGTTGGCTCAAAACCGATCTGCGCCGGCTGCGGCTCGACAAGATAGGTTTTATTTTCCAGTACCCCAATCTGCTGCCGTTTCTCGACGGCAGCGACAACGTCGCCGTGGTGCTTGATCTTGCTGGATTTAAGGCCGCCGCGGCGCGCACGCGCGCCGTCGAACTGCTCGATTATCTTGAGGTCGGACATCGCAAGCATGCCTTGCCGAAGCAGCTTTCCGGCGGCGAGGCGCAACGGGTGGCAATCGCACGCGCTCTCGCCAACCGGCCGCGCATTATCCTCGCCGATGAGCCTACCGCGCCGCTCAATTCGGTGCGCGCCCGCATCGTTATGGATCTGTTGCGCCGGATCGCCATCGATCAAAATGCGGCGATCATCGTCGTCACCCATGACGAAATGATTCTGGACCACTTCGATCACATCTTCCACCTGCGCGATGGTCGGCTCGAAGACGGGGCGAGCGCCAGCGTCAAATCTGAATCTGCGCTTGTCAATTAGCCGCGATTAGTTTGGCCACTGTCTGTTTTTGTAGGCGCATTTACGTGCCGAGACGCCACCTGCTGCGGCTCGACCGCCGTACGATCATCCATTCGGAGGTACTCGGATGTCCGATCTGGTTGGCGTTTCGATTTTGCCGAATCTTCGCCACCGAAGTGCGAAAGGCCAATAATCGTGCCGATAAGGCAGAACAGGATGGTCAGCTTCGGGTCCATTGATCCACCTCTTAAGCGAGTTGTTCATTGCTCCCGTACGCATCCTGAGCGCGCGATATGTATGTGCGAAGTTGGCCTTCGGAAGCGAGCTTTGCCGCGCGGCAGCTAAGTAAAAATGCATGGCATGTGGTGAAGGCCTCTGGTGACAAGGGCGCTGCTGCGGAGGGCGGCGGCATACCCTGTGACTGATCCAGATCAAGGACACAAAGCCTTTTAGCGACTAAAGAAGTTGACGCTACCTCTTTTGAAAATTGGCCTCGATCAGTGGAGGTGCTTTTCTTGTTCGCTAGGCACGACACTGTATATGTTGTAATTAGCGCGATTGTTGTATTCGCGGTCCTTGGATTATTGATTCACTACGCCTGTTCGTATTAAGAAAATATCGGCTGCGCCGCGGTCATCGTCGTCACGCCTGACGAAATGAAACTGGACCACTTCGATCACATCTCCCATCTGCGCGTCGAGTGGCTCGAGAACGAGACCATCGTTGGCCTTCACCTTAAAACTGCGACTCCCAATTAGCGCCGAATAGAGGCCGTTGTCATCGCGAGGCGAACCAGGACCGTGCATCACTATCCCCGGTAATCACCAATTATTGAAGCACGCGCGCGCCTGACAAACTTTGTCACAAAAAACCCTGTTCCTGAAAAACTTGGGTGAAATTCGACCTCTCTAATGCGCACAAGCAACGGACCCCCTGTTGCGCAGGCATTGGAGATTCAGATGAAGAAGAAGATTTTGGTGATCGGCAGCATCGCCGCCTTCACCGTGCTCGTCGGCGGTTTGGCTTTGGCGCAGGCACCCGGTTATGGCCCTGGCGGCTTCGGTCCAGGCGGAATGATGGGCATGCGTGGCGAGATGGGCCCGGGAATGCACGGCCAAATGGGCCCGGGCATGCGGGGTCAAATGGGTCCCGGCATGATGGGTATGGGCCCCGGCATGATGGGGATGAACGGGGGCTCCGCCACCGCAGCGGAGCATAGCGACATTCGCGACCTGTTCTTCAACCATGAAAGCATCAAACGCACGGTGACGAACCTCCCAGACGGCATCCGCACGGTCACGGAATCGGACGATCCCCAGGTTGCGGCGACGATCAAGAAACACGTCGCTGAAATGGGGAAGCGGGTCGAACAAGGACGGGACCCAGGGTTACCGATCGAGAGCTCTGCGCTGCACTCGATCTTCCGAGATAAGGATAAGATCAAGACCGCATATGAAGTGACCGAGAAGGGAGTCGTCGTGGTCCAGACCTCGACTGACGCCACCGCGGTCAAGGCACTCCAGGATCACGCCGCAGAGGTGACCGATCTTGCTCAGCGCGGGATGGTTGCGGCACACGAGGCCATGATGAAGAATGGCGGCGGCATGATGGGCCGCGGCATGCACGGTGCCATGGCCGAACCGCAGCACTAAGGCCGATAACGGCGCAGCACGCGATCTTGTGGTCGCGTGCTTTATTAGCACTAGGCCCTCTGGTCGGTCTCAGCGTTTAGAGGCCATTGCGCTCGTGAGGTGGCCGGGCAGCCAATTGGTGATTTCCCGCTGTACGGGGTTACCGGCGTCCGAGGTCGGTCATATCTCCGGTACGGTGTTGTAGTGGAGCTGGCGACGAAGACTATTCGCTTTCGCCGCCAGCGACCTAATCATCTGCGATCTAGTGTTACGATGTCGCGAGCAGGATTAGGCGTTCGTGATAAGGCGTCGCTTTTCCTCGAACTCCGCCGTGTCGATCTCGCCGCGAGCGAAACGCTGCTGCAGGATTTCCAGGGGGTTGGCCGTTGCGGTGTTGGCTTCGTGCTTGTGCGACGAACCGCATTTGCCTCGGCGCTGGGCGCGGTGCCCACCGTTCTTGCCGCAGCATTTGCCTTTGGTTTCGGGTTGCGTTTGAACTTCTTGCATTACTTATCTCCAGTGATGCCGGACTTTGGTCCGGTTAGATGTTGCACGTGATGTCAGGAATGCCGCCGGGTTCCACCGGAATTGATACCGGCTCGGGCGATGAACTTCGTCGATTTGCGAGGAGGTTCTTTATGATGCCTGCCCATTGGGGCATCCTGAACTGGCTGATACTTAGGGCGGACATGTCACAGAAGTTTTTCAAGGGAGCGCTATTTTGTGACAATGTGTGTCGATCTTTTCCGGCGCTCAGGCATGTCAATACCTCTAACCGAACGCAGGCGCAGCGAGGTCGGTCGCACGCGGCGACAGCTATGGTGGGCGATGGCGCCAACGACGGGCCGCGCTCGCCTGCGCCACGGTTGGCATCGCCATGGGTGGCGCCGGCACCGACGTGACAGTATGAGCGAATGCTGAGCCAAAAGAATGCAGGTTCATGGATACCGCGTGACCCTTGGATGACGTGAAGTACTGCGCGGCGTTGACCTGGATCAACAATGCATAGGTGTAACGATACACAGTGCGGTGACTTCTCATCTGAGGCAACCGTATTGGCGTTATACGCCAGCACCAGCAGAACGGGTGGCCACGATGGACCAAACACTTGTCATCGCCGGGGGGTTGTTAGTGCTCTCGGTTGTCTCTGGCATGCTGGGGTTGGGCGTGGCCTTCGCAGCCGTGCCCTTTTTGGCGTTTTTCATGGCCGATTTGGTGCATGAGATTCAACCGCTCAGTCTTTTCCTCAACGGGGTGACGGCGCTGTTCTCGGCCTTCGGCTTCGCATGGAGCGGTCTGGTCGCATGGCGGCAAGCGTTGCTGCTCGCAGTAGTCACGACGGTTGCGGCGCCCTTTGGCGCCTGGCTTGCGCAATTCATCCCGGAATCCTGGATATGGAGCATCTATTTCATCGCCGTTGCGTATCTTGCGGCGCGGATGTTTCTGCCAGAAAAGCCTGAAGCGCCGCACATCGAGGGAGGCGACGAAGCGCCTCACCTCGCACTAATCCTCCTGCTGGCCGTGCCAATCTCTCTACTAGCAGGTCTGCTCGGCGTCGGGCCGGGGTTCCTGCTCATGCCCGCTCTCATCCTCGTCGGCTTCGCTCCCAAGCGGGCGGCAGCGATCAATGCGGTTGCGGTGACGCCACCATCGTTCTCCTCACTCATCCCCCACATATCGACGGCGACAGTCGATCTACATCTTGCGGCAATCTTGATTGCCGTCGGCGCAGTGGGTTCCTTCGCCGGGGCGCGGCTCACCAGCCTGTTCGTCTCCGGAACGTGGCTAAAGCAAATCTTCGGCCTGCTGATCGTTGTAATGACTGGGTACAAACTCTTTCAGATCATCTGGACATAGTTTCGGGAGGTTTCATCGTGCCCAAGAAAGTGGTCATTCACATCTTTCACGCGGATAAGGACTCCTTGGGAACAGGCGCGCACGTGTCTGAACGCATCCGGCAGGTCAAGGACGAGCAGGGGGTCGCGCTGGAAGTCTATGTCTTCGGTCCTGCCGAGAAGGCGCTCGCCGACGTTGCCAACGTCGAAATCCGCGATACGCTGATCTCTCTCGTAAAGAATGGCGTGCCCGTGCATGTATGCCGGAGCATCGCCGAGGCCACGGGCAAGGAGGAGGAATTCAAGCGCCTCGGGTTTACGCTTGAATATGCGCGCGATGCATTTATCCGCTATGCTCTTGAGGGAGCCGCGGTTGTGAGTTTCTAAGGAGGCGCAATTCTCTTGGAGTGGTCCATCTCAATTCACTAGCGTGTAGTCTTCAAAAGGAGCGGCACCCATGAGCCCACGCGAAGTCATCATCTGCAATCCGGTTCGCACGGCGATCGGCACTTATGGCGGCACGCTCAAGGATATATCGGCAGTCGATCTCGGCGCCGTGGTCGTCCGCGCGACGCTTGAGCGCGCGAAACTGCCGTCCGACGAAGTGGACACGGTTGTTATGGGCAACGTCGTGCAGGCCGGCAACAAGATGAACCCGGCCCGGCAGGCAGCCATTCACGGCGGCGTGCCTGTCGATGTTCCGGCCATGACCGTTAATCGCGTCTGCGGCTCAGGGGCTCAAGCTATTGCAAGCGCAGCACAGGAGGTGATGCTCGGCTTCATCGACAGCGCGGTTGCCGGCGGCATGGAGAACATGGACCGGGCTCCCTATCTCATGAGTTCCGGACGCTGGGGCTACCACATGGGAGATGGGCAGATTTTCGATGCAATGCTGATGGACGGCCTCAACGATGCCTTCTCCGGCCAGCACTCTGGATGGCACACGGAGGATTTAGCACGCTCGCACCAGATCACGCGCGAAGAGCAGGACCGCTGGGCCGAGCGCTCACAGAAACGGTTTTCGGCAGCGCAAGCGGCCGGCAAGTTCGCAGCTGAAATCGCATCAGTCGAAATCGCCGTGCGCAAAGGTCCGACTAAATTCGATAAGGACGAGCACAATCGGCCGGACACTTCACTTGAGAAGTCTCGCCAAACTCAAACCGGCCTTTCGGAAGGACGGCACCATCACGGCCGGCAATGCTCCGGGCCTCAATACTGGGGCCGCGGCCATGATTGTGGCCGACCGCGCTTGGGCCGAGAAGAAAGGTCTCAAACCGATGGCGCGTCTGGTCGCCTACGGCATCGGCGCGGTTGAGCCGGGCATGTTCGGCCTTGGTCCCCTGCCGGCCGTTCGGCAGGCGCTCGATCGTGCCGGCTGGAAAACCGCAGATATCCAGCGTATCGAGATCAACGAAGCCTTTGCGGCCATCGCCATCGCAGTCACGAAGGACCTCGGTTTGTCCTCTGACGTCGTAAACGTGGAGGGCGGCGCGATCGCACATGGTCACCCGATCGGCGCAACGGGAGCAGTGCTCACGACGCGTCTCTTGCACTCGATGCAACGCGACGGAATTAACAAGGGAATCGTCACGCTCTGCATCGGGGGCGGGCAGGGGATCGCGTTGGCGTTAGAACGTTTAGCGTGAAGACAAACTGATGGTCGCTTCATCGACACCCGCTGTGACGCAGGATGCTCGATCTGTTTCAGAGCGTCTAAACCAGGAATGTTTCTGCATCACGCTCGACCGCGAAGCTCTGTGTGAGGCGCTGGAGCGGGAGGTTGGCGATCCGGACTTCTGCGCTACGTTCATCAAAACGCGGCCGCATCTGTTTTCCAATGCCCCAGTATTCCTGTCGGAGTCAGACACCGCCGGGATGATTCGGATTGTGCATGCGATCGAAGCTGCGACCCGATTGCCCGCGTATCGAGAAGCCGTGTTGTCTTGGGCTCCTGAGATCGCGCGACATGATTTCGGACCGCGTGGCGTTTTCATGGGTTACGACTTCCATCTTGCCGCCGATGGACCCAAGCTGATCGAGGTGAATACGAATGCGGGCGGCGCCTTCCTGAATGCGCTGCTGGCTAAGGCCCAACGAGCCTGCTGCGCCGAAATCGAGGTCGCCATGGGCAAAGTGAAGGCCGACGATTTTGAGTTTGCGGTCTTGCGCATGTTCCGGCATGAGTGGGAGCTTCAACATAGGACAGGCGTTCCGAAGCGGATTGCGATTGTTGATGATCGGCCTGAGGAACAATACCTTTATCCGGAGTTACTTCTGGCGCAGCGGCTGCTTCAAAAGCACTGGATCGACGCGATAATTGCCGATGGAAGGCAACTTCAGTACGAGGACGGCCGGCTGCTGAGCGAGGGAAAACCGGTCGATCTTGCCTACAATCGACTGGTCGATTTCTCTTTCGACAATCCCGAGCACCAAGCTCTGCGGATGGCCTATCTCGACGATGCTGTCGTCGTTACGCCAAATCCGCGCGTGCATGCGCTCTACGCAGATAAGCGCAATTTGGTGTTGCTATCCGATCAGGCAGCACTGCGCTCGTGGGGGCTTTCACCGGAGATGCTTATTGATCTCGCGGGCGTGCCGCGCGCGGTACTAGTAACCAATGACAATGCGCCGACGCTTTGGGAAACGAGGAAAAAGTTGTTCTTTAAGCCAGCGGGCGGCCATGGCAGCAAGGCTGTCTATCGCGGAGATAAGCTTACGAAAGGGGTGTGGGCCGAAATTATTCAAGGTGGTTATGTCGCGCAGGACTTTGCGGCACCGGGCGAGCGCATTATCAAGCTCGATGGTACGGCGGAGCGGCGCAAAATGGATGTCCGCCTCTACACTTATGATGGCCAAATCTTGCTCACTGCTGCGCGTCTTTACGAGGGGCAGACGACGAATTTCCGGACACCGGGTGGCGGGTTTGCGCCGGTGTTCACGATTTAACGCAGCGCATCTCGATTCTGACGATTTCTTCGCCACTCCGCAGGTGATTGAGATGTTCGTACAGGAACTAAAACGTGATTACCGTCGCCCCTTCGGCGGCAAAGCGGGGGAACGCCACTGCTGCAAACTCCAGTGCAATGTTACGCGTCCGGAATGATGCTTCCGCGCCGAACTTCTGCGCCAGTCCAATACACGCCGTCACGCGCACGCCCAGTTTGAGCAGATTGTCGATTTGCGCATTGAATTCATTGCGTTTGGAATCGGCGAGTGCGGCCTCGGCTGGACCGAACACATAGACTTCTAGATCGCTGCCAATGCCAGTCTTGGATTGCTGCATACGTTCGACCAATGCAGGCGCTGTCGAGAGGGAGCTGGCGTCGTCATGAAACATGTGAAGAACTAATTTTGACATGTGAAACTCCGGTGTGAATTGTGCGCATTGAGCATTAAATCGAAGCTATGCCAATGATTTAAATCAACAAGTCATGTCTTGAACGCATGTGTGCGTTCGAAGAATTGAGATAAAGGTTAGTCCAGCTTCCCGCGTAAGAGTGAAGCTATGATGATGGCGGCGACGGCGGCGGTCCCGACGGTCCATGCGAGCACCAATGATAATTCAGTTTTATAGTGCCACGTGGCTATTCCCGAAGCGATGAAGCCGATCTCGGTCGCCCCGAATACCAGGGTTAGCCAGAACTGGAGGGCTGTCATCCGCTTCTGGTAGCGGGTTGTGATGGCGAAACTGACCGCATCCAGCCGAGTCACGACCGCATGATACAGATTATCGATACCGAGCAGTGGCTCGGCCGCGTTAGCCACTTCGTCGCCGATGCGGTTCGCATTGGTGATGGCGCCGTAATATTCTTCAAGCCCGTCGAGAATCTGTTGCTTCAGAGTGAGCAACTCCTCCACCGTGGCCGGCATCGTTTGTGACAATCGCTCGTAGAGTTGTTGGAGCACGGTGCGCTCGATCAAAAGCAACTCGATAATAATGAGAAACGGCAACGCGCTGCTGAGCGGGAGAAAGCCGCTTTCCCTGCCCTCGACGTCTTCCCGGCCATGCAGGTCAAGACCGCTACGTCGCGAAATCAAGGTCAGTCCACCTTCCTGCAGGCAATAGTTTTGGGCGAGCTCCTTGCGAACGATTTCAGGCCTGAATCGCTGCATCGACCGGCTGCGAAGGAGCAATCGGACAACGTCTTCACCGTGCTTGTCGATGATGGTTTCGAGCGGCGCTTGTTGCGTGCGGACGATGGTCAGTGGGAAAAACCCGCGATAAGTGGGTTTCCCGGAGATCGTCTCATTCACCGATGCGAGCGCCTGCCAAATCAGCTTCGACAATCCGTCCTCGGCATCCGGATCAAGCCATTCGATCCATTGTAGAGCATCCAACGGTTGGCTCGGTCCGGCGAACCAAGCCTCCCAAACTGCCATTCCGGTGGAATGGGTCACGATATAAACGTCGGCGTACGGCGGGAACGACGCATCTTGACCGTCATGGTGGATCGCAATACGACCGAGCGGCCAGCGTTTAGTCCGGCCAGCGGCGACGAAGTCTTCGCCAAAGACGTGCCGCTCCAGTTCCGAAAGCCTCTCATCATAGGCTCTTAGATGTTCCGACGTGAGCGGTGTGACGCCTGGGGTAGAGGAGGGAAATCCATCGAAGGCGCTGGCAAGCTGAATCGAGAACAGCAAAACAAAAGTCGGCTCGACCGTGATGTCACCTTGCGGCCTGTCACCGTGCGTCGGATTGGCGTCGCGCGGGTGCTCTGTAGGATTGTCCATGGTGACCGCTGCCTATGAATTTGACCATCGTGCAGGTTAGCAGCCGGAAGCGTGCTCGAACAATAAAGATATCCGAGCATACTTGGTGAGGTTACTCTATGGCCATGCAGCCTTGTTCGGCAACTCGTAGAATATGGAAGTTTCGTTGGCCAATTGCCGCGCGGCGAACTTTCCGCGAGCGACGGCAACCAGCTCTCCTTCTGCAAGAGGCACCCATTGTTCGCTTGTCAACGGAACGCTTGCGAAGAGTGTTACGAGTTGATGGTCGCCACGGATGGCGAGCCCGCTCGTCACAAAGCCCTGTTGACCGTTTTGACATTGCGTCTGGAGCAACACGAGGCCTGGCGCTTCCACCCGACCGGTATCGGCGTGCTTGCGCCTGTGTCCATGGGCAAAGAGAAGATCGCCATCTGAGTACAGAAAATTCGCTGGCCCTAAGGCCCTGAGTTCGCCGGCAAACGACGACACGATCAAGAATCTGTCGCGGAGCGTTGGGGCTGCTTCGCGGTCTTTCCAAATCAGCGCCATCCGGTCGAGGAGAACGCAAAAGGCACGCTCGGAGTCGGTTTCACCGATCGGGTTGTACCGTTCAGGCTGGAACACGTTCGATTCAAATATTCCCGGAAGATCGCCGTTATGTGCGAACAGATGGGCGCGCCCCGCCAGTTCTCGAACGAATGGCTGCGCGTTTGGGTAGGATCGCGTGCCGCGTGTTGCCCTGCGGGTGTGTGCGATCACCAGCAAGCTTCGCAGGTCGTGATTAGCGATAAACCGAACCCAGTCACTGTCCGCGGCTGCGGTCGATTCCTTGAACAAGCGGACATCTAGTTCTTCATAATAGCCGATGCCCCAACCGTCAGCATACGTCCCAGCGACAGCGCCATGTTCCGCAAGCCTCGGCAGTGAAAAGTTCACCGTCGCGGGAACATTGCTCGATAGTCCCAGAAGTTCACACATGACGCCTGATAAAGTTAGACGCTGAATAACACCTTGCGTGCCGCACTACTTAACCCTCGTCTCCGAGTGGCCAATCAACGCCGTCGAATTAGCTCAAGAGGGGTCAGCGGCGGTACTGCGCTAATCTACCAATCGATGTTTCGGACGAATTGACGTGCATCAACGCGTCTGGATCCGTTTGCCGCTAGGTTTCCAAACTTAAAGCCATAATTCGCGATCAGGGC
The DNA here is from genome assembly GCA_963791925.1 of uncultured Alphaproteobacteria bacterium. Lineage (GTDB taxonomy): Bacteria > Pseudomonadota > Alphaproteobacteria > Rhizobiales > Xanthobacteraceae > BOG-931. Next base: position 432,734 of record CAWBUA010000003.1, read on the forward strand.
GTCGAAAGCGGGAGATGATCATGCTGACGACCGAGGCTGCGCCAATTTCCAGTATTGGGGCCGCGCCGACTTCCGATCAGGCGAATTCGGAGCCCAACGGGCTGACGAGTCAGGAGGCCGCCGGCAGGCTGCAACAATACGGGCCGAATGCGGTCGCGGAAGCTCGTACGAGCACGATAAGCATGTTGCTGCGTAAGTTCTGGGGGCTGATACCCTGGATGCTTGAGCTCGCCATCATTCTCGACGTGGTCTTAGGCCGGTGGGTGGAGACAGCAGTGATCGCGGCATTGCTCGTGTTCAATGCTCTGATGGGTTTTGCCCAGGAACACCGTGCGACGGCGGCCCTCGCGTTACTGCGTCAGCATCTCACCGTTAGCGCTCGCGTGCGGCGCGATGGGCGCTGGCAGACACTTTCTGCCGCCGCGATCGTGCCGGGCGATCTCATTCATTTGCGCACAGGCGATGTTGTTCCTGCGGATATCCAACTGACCGACGGCGCGGTTCTGCTGGACCAATCAGTGCTGACTGGTGAGTCGCTTCCGGTTGAGCAGCGGGCTGGCAGCAAGGTCTATTCCGGGTCGTTGGTCCGCCGCGGTGAGGCCACGGGCGAGGTTACGACAACGGGAAGCCAAACTTATTTTGGAAAAACGAGTGAACTCATTCGTATAGCTGAAGCTCCGCCACGGCTCGAACGCCTTATTGTGAACATCGCCAAATACATTGGTGCGCTGGATGTCGTTCTTGCCGTTTCAGTGCTTGGGGTCGCTGCGCTGCGCGGAACTCCGCTGCTTGACGTAATTCCTTTCGTCTTGATGCTACTGGTAGCATCCATTCCACATATCTTGCCGACGATGTTCATCGTGACGGCCGCGCTGGGCTCGCGGATGTTGGCAGATAAAGGCGTGTTGGTGACTCGTCTCGCGGCCATCGAGGACGCGGCCTCGATGGACGTGCTCTGTTTAGACAAGACAGGCACTCTGACCGAGAACCGTCTTGCGGTTCAAGAGATTGCGCCGATGGCTGGCACAACGGCGAACGAGCTAATTCGTCTCGCTGCACTTGCCTCGGATGATGCGACCCAGGACCCGATCGATCTTGCCATTCTTCAGGCGGCGAACGAGCGACAACTGCTGACGAGTTCCCCGCCGCGTCTCGCGTTTGTCCCGTTTGATCCGGACACCAAGCGCTCGGAAGTTTCGGTTCGTCAAGACGATAAGGCCTTGCGCGTCGTCAAAGGCGAACCTGCAACCATCGCCGAACTTTGCCGTCTGCCCTGGTCCGAACTCGATGCCGATGTGACACGCCTTTCGGCCAATGGATCGCGGGTGCTGGCGGTGGCGGTCGGTGAAGGCTCCAACTTAAAAGTTGCGGGCATTTTGGCATTGAGCGATCCACCGCGGACCGATTCGCAGCATCTGGTCGCCGAGCTTCAAAAGCGCGGCGTTCGGGTCTTGCTTGTCACGGGCGACGGCGAAGCAACGGCGCGTGCTATTGCAGGTCGAGTTGGGATTACGGGCGAGGTAGCCCCTGCCGGAACAATTCATGAAAAGATGGCTCCTGAGGTAGCGAACCGCTATTCGGTATTCGCGAGAGTTTTGCCTCAGGATAAATACGCCCTCATCCATGCGCTTCAGCAGGCTGGTCACGTGGTAGGGATGACCGGCGACGGCGTAAATGACGCGCCGGCTCTCAAGCAGGCCGATGTAGGCATTGCCGTCGCTAACGCGACCGATGTTGCCAAGGCCGCGGCGAGTCTCGTGCTCACCAAGCCCGGCTTAAGCGAGATTTTGATGGCGATTGATGGGAGCCGGCAAATTTATCAGCGGATGAAGACATTCGTGCTGACGATGAACACCCGAAAGATAGGTATCCCGCTGTTTCTGTCGCTGGGAACGATCGTGTTTAGCGCGTTTGTGCTTAGTCCGTTGCTCATAGTCCTGATGATGCTGATGATGGACATTGCAACCATGACCGTTTCCATGGACCAGGCAAAGCCATCATCCGGGCCTGACCGCTGGGATGTCCGCCCGTTGATGTTGAGCGCGTTGGGTCTCGCCACGATTTTGCTGTTCGCGAGCGGCGGATTGTTTTGGTTCGCTAGTTCCGTTTTGCAGTTACCGCCCGACCAAGTACAAACCCTCATCTTCGTCTGGCTGGTGTTCGCAGGTTCGCAAGCCGTACTCTATCTAACGCGTGTGCGTGGCTTCTTCTGGACCCGGCCGTTTCCAGGGCGCCCCCTTAACGTCGCCACGCTCGTTGTGGTGGCGATCGTGACACTGCTGGCGACGTTCGGATGGCTGATGGCTCCGATTCCTCTGCCTCTGATTGGAGCCGCGCTGCTTCTCGCTATTGTCTTCCTCGTCGTCGCCGATCTGCTCAAGGTCACGCTGACCCATTTGATGACAAAGCCCAAGCCGGCGGCATGAAGCGTGGGAGCGTAAGTAGTTGTTCCACGGGACGAGATTGCGTCCGGCGTGAAACACGATAACGCGGGGTTCGGTGGCTGATCTTTCTTGAGTTTGTGGGAGGTCTGATGCAACTCGTCTCGACGATTACCTGCCCTGCCTGCGGGCATCGCGCCTCGGAGACCATGCCGACCGACGCCTGCATGTTTTTCTATGTGTGCAAGGGCTGCGGGACACGCCTCAAGCCCAGGGAAGGCGATTGCTGCGTGTTTTGCTCGTACGGGGACGTCCATTGCCCGCCCATTCAGGAAGCGCGGACGAAAGGCGAGAAATCCGGCTGCTGCAAATGATCTCTTTTGGGGGCTTGCATTATCTACCGAAAGTGGCATATATGCGGGTATGCGCATAAGCGTGTCTAAATAGGTAGCCCATGAATCCCGTAACGATTCTTTCCGCTCTCGCAGAGCCGACCCGGCTCGAAGCCCTCCGGATGGTGTGGGACGGGCGCGAGCATTGTGTTTGCGAATTGATGCGGGAACTCGGCGCCACCCAGTCCCGCATGTCCCGCCACATGGCGGCTCTCAAAGCTGCGGGTCTCCTGGTCGACCGCCGTGATGCGCAATGGGTACGCTATCGCCGCGCGCCGAATCTTCCTCAAGAGGTAGTGGCGCTTGTCGACGCCGCTCTGGCGATGCCGGCAAATCAGGAAAGGCATGCCGCATGAGCCTCAATTCAATCACCGATCATGCGCCAGGTGCCAGCCCATCGACCGTAAAGTGGATTGGATGGACGGTCGCTGCCCTGATTATTTGGGGCCTCGTCTATAGCCAGCTTGTTCCATTCTCGGATTGGGTAGTTGCATCGACGCGGGTAGATCCCAACAGTCATCTCGGCGAGGCGCTCAGTTTCTTCGCTTACGATACGCCGAAGGTTCTGATGTTGCTCACCCTGATCGTGTTCGGCATGGGCCTCGTGCGCAGCTACTTTTCACCGGAGAAGACACGGGCGCTACTTGCCGGAAAGCACGAAGGCGTCGGCAATGTGCTGGCGGCCGGGCTTGGCATCGTTACCCCCTTCTGCTCCTGTTCGGCCGTGCCGATGTTCATCGGCTTCGTCAGCGCGGGCGTGCCGCTCGGTGTAACATTTTCGTTCCTGATCTCCGCGCCGATGGTGAACGAGGTGGCACTCGGTCTCCTGTTCGGGCTGGTCGGGTGGAAAGTAGCGCTCACCTATCTCGTCTTTGGCCTTGCCGTCGCCATCGTCTCCGGCTGGGTCATCGGTCGTTTTCATCTCGAACATTGGCTCGAAGAGTGGGTTCGCAACATCCGGTCGGGCACGGTGGAACTGCCACCGGAAAAACTCTCGGCCATCGATCGGATCAAGGCGGGTATCGAGGCCGTCAAAGAAATCGTCGGCAATGTCTGGCCGTGGATCATCGCCGGTATCGCCGCCGGCGCCTTCATCCACGGCTATGTGCCTGCGGACCTCCTGGCCTCGATCATGGGGCGGGACGCATGGTGGTCTGTGCCGGCCGTAGTGCTGATCGGCATTCCGATGTATTCGAATGCTGCTGGCATAATCCCCGTGGTCACGGCGCTCATCGCCAAAGGCGCCGCGCTCGGGACCGTGCTCGCGTTCATGATGTCGGTGATCGCGCTTTCACTCCCCGAGATGATCATCCTGCGCAAGGTCCTGACGATCCGGCTGATCGCCGTATTCGTCGGCGTCGTCGGCACCGGCATTCTGGCGGTCGGCTTTCTATTCAACGCGCTGTTCCAATAGCAAAACGGAGAAGAGCTCATGAAAGACGTCAAAGTCCTCGGCCCCGGCTGCAAGCGCTGTGTCACGACGGCCGAGATGGTGCAGACCGAAGCCGACAAGCTCGGCATGCCGATCAAGCTCGAAAAGGTCACTGACTATGCGGCCATCGCCGGATACGGCATCGCTTCGACGCCGGGCATCGTCATCGACGGCAAAGTGGTGCATGCCGGCGGCCTGCCAAAGGTCGAAGACCTCGCGCGCTGGCTGACAGTTTAGCGGAGGATGACATGTCTGCCCATAGCCCGATCGGATCATGCTGCGCTAGGCCCCAGTTCAATACCGTCGGTGGAGTTGATGACCGCGCATGGACACGGAAGTTGAACGACACCAGTCTTGTTAGAGCAGCACTGACCGTTGTGTCCGCCTGGGTCCGAATTTTATTCTCAAATTGACGTCAACGTCGTTCGGTCTGGACGCAAAGCGAAAGCGGCTAACGCTCATTTGACCTATCTCAATCGGTTCATCTTGAGTGGTGCTATGAAAAAGTTGCGCCCAGGCATCTGAGGAGCAATTCGTTATGCTCGAATACGATGTTGTCGCAACGCGTATAGATGCGCACGGTAGCTCAGCTAATTGTAAGAATGCTGAAATCATTCTCGACACCGATGTGAATGGCCGCGCGGATGCTTTCAATCCAGCTGAGTTGTTCCTCGCGGCCATTGCCGCTTGCATGATCAAGGGCATCGAGCGGGTGACGCCGATGCTCCACTTTGATCTTCGGGGCGTCGAAATTCACCTTCGCGGTATCCGCCAGGATAGCCCGCCCAAGTTGGTCTCTGTTGACTATGAACTCATCGTCGATACGGATGAGGATGATCGGCGCCTTGACCTTCTGCACCAGAATGTTCGCAAGTACGGGACAATCTCGAACACCGTCGCGGCCGCGACGAAGCTCGAAGGCGTGATCAAGAGGAAAAAATGAGCCATCTTCGCGTGCAGATGGAGAGCTAGCTCGTCGACCGTATTTGTAGAGAGCCTATCCGTCGAAAAAGTTTGGTAGGCGCGAAAGAAATAAGAGACTAGCGATCACTGAGAGCGCCAGGCCGATCTGATCAGGCACGATCCATCGAAATGCTCTCGTGGCTGATAAGTTTGTGCGCGATCCAAATTATAGCCACTGTGCCAGTTTCATGCCCAAGAACTCGTTGCCCGCATGCTTCCGTGGTGCTTCCGCGGCGGCGCGAGCTCCTTGGGGGCCCTGCTAAGTGAAATCTGGCGCGCCCGAGACGATTCGAACGTCCGACCTTTGCCTTCGGAGGCCAAGTCTCCGAGTTGTGGCTTTGTCACCCGCGCTACGCTGCCAAAGCTTCGATAGTTTCCGTGCTAACCTCTATCGTAGTGTACGCGTCCTGCAGTATGTCCGATCAAAATAGTGCGTGCAGGAAGGAGCGGCCAAGCGCAAGAGCTACCGGCGTAGAGTCGGTGGACGGCCGCCCGTCGGTGCGCTATACGGGCGCCCGTTTTGCGACCCAGTCCACATTCGCTGAGTCGCGATTCCGAGGCCCGGCTGAGGCAATTTCGACAATATGGGGGGTAATGCGGAGATGCTGCATGCATCGAGTATTCCAGTCTTTTATCGATGGCCTCGCTTCGAGCATAGACGCAATTGACTTACAAAACGTCCTCGCGCAGGCTGGCGATGCACTCGGGCTGAGTTGCTTCGCTTATCTCTCTCTGCCATCTCGAAGAGCGGGTAGGCCACAGCTTATTTCGACCTATCCAGTGAACTGGACGGATCATTATCTCCAGCAACGCTATGAACAATTCGACCCGGTGATCGTCGAGGCGCTGGCAACCCCCGAGCCTTTCGAATGGGGACACGAATTTTCTTCGAAGCCGCTGTCGAAGTCTCAGCATGCATTGCTTGACGAGGCGGCACAATTCGGAATCCGCTGTGGCTTCACGGTGCCCGTTCACGACCCGCGCGGTCCGATCGCAGCGGTCACGTTCGCGGCGGATGAACGGCGCGTGAGCTTCCAGCGCTGTGTGGAGCACAACAGGCACGTCCTCCAACTCATGGCGATGTACTTTCATGCGCATGCGCGCCGGAAGCTTGCGCCGGATCGCGTCGTCGATGGTGTCGCGCTGTCTCCGCGCGAGTTAGAGTGTCTCGAATGGGCGGCGCGGGGAAAGTCCGCTTGGGAAATCGGACGCCTTTTGAATATCTCGCGCCGCACGGCTGCGTTTCATCTCGATAACGCGAAGACGAAATTTGGAGTCCGCACGATTTGTCAGGCCGTGGCGAAATTGGTAGCCGCTAAATCGATAAGCGAATAAGTTCCATCTTCCGACCCCTGTGCAACTGCACAGGATGAAAATACCCCGACCGATCGCCTTCTATCGCGCAGGACCAAACCTGCCAGGAGGCGAACATGATCGAACCGATCAATCCCGATCGCTACGGTGCGTTCATCGACGAGCTCGCCGAAATGCACCGGCTTCGTTACCGCATTTTCAAGGAGCGGCTCGGCTGGGACGTGCAGGTCAGCGGCGATATGGAAGTCGACGAATTCGACGCCTGCGGACCTGTGTACCTGCTGCAGAAGGACGACGGTGGCCGCATTCAGGGCTGCGTGCGGCTTTTACCGACGACCGGCCCCACCATGCTCCGCGACACGTTTCCGGCGCTCTTGGACGGACAGGCGGCACCAGCGAGCAATACCATCTGGGAAAGCAGCCGCTTTGGCGTGGATCTCTGCACCAGGGACACAAGGAGCGCCCGCAGCATCGCGAGGCCGACGTACGAACTCTTCGCCGGCATGATCGAGTTCGGCCTGATGCAACAGCTCACCGATATTGTGACCGTGACGGACGCCCGTATGGAGCGGATTCTTTGCCGCGCGGGCTGGCCTTTGCGACGCCTCGGTTCGCCGCGGCCGATTGGAAAGACAATCGCGGTCGCAGGCTATCTCGAAGTTTCGCGTGAGCGGCTTTCCTGTGTCCGGGAGGCCGGCGAGATCGCTGGGTCGGTGATCAGCGCAGCGCGAGGCCCAACCGGACGGATCTCTCACAGCGAGACGATGGAGACAGCGGTCGCGTAAGCTTTCAATTGGCAGCCGGTGGGAGTCCCGACCGGGCGATGGCCGCGAGCGCAAGCGACTTAATCGCAAGGCTTGCCGCGTCGCCGATCAACCACACGCCGGCTGCCGATCTCAATATGGGAGGCGCAGCGTAAAATTTGCAGAGCCCGTCGGACATGGATATTCGCGATCTCATGTATTTGGAGGCTTCGGCGGCTGCGGGCAACTTCACACGTGCCGCCAAATCTCTTGGAATCAACGCATCCACCATCAGTCGCCGCGTGGCGCGATTTGAGGACGAACTCGGTCTCGCGTTATTCGAGCGCGCGCATGCCGGGGTCCGGCTGACGACCGGCGGCAAGGCAGTGTTGCCGCACATCCGGCGCGCTCTCGCCGAACTCGATGCGATCAGACATGCCGGCAATAAAAACGGCAACGGCCTAGTGGGTGAAGTCCGTCTTGCAGTACGAATGTCGCCGATCGGCGAACCCCTGCGCAACCTTCTGTTCGAATGGCGGGAAAGGCATCCGGAGGTCGCGCTCACCGTCGCTGAAATGAACGAATGGGAGATCCAGACAGCCGTGCGGGAGCGTCGCATCGATGTTGCCCTGATGACGAGCCATACGCTATGGCCGGACGCCGTGACGGCGCCGCTCTACCGCGAGAGCCTGGTGGCGGCGCTTCCTCATGAACACCCGCTCGCGGAGCAAGAGGCGCTCGATTGGAAAAGCTTGCGGAAGGAGACCTTCCTGGTTCAGGGCTGGGACAACAGTCAGTCCGCCCGCGAGTTCTATGTTTCGTTCATGGGCAGCGGCGTCAGGTTTCATACGCACGCCGCAAGCAAGCAGTGCGTGTTGGCACTGGTCGGAGCTGGGTTCGGGATCACCCTTGTCACGAGGAGCCAGTCCGAGGTTTTGTTCCCGGGCGTCGTATACCGGCCGATCCGTGAGGAGAACGCCTGGCTTCAGGTTGAGCTTGTATGGTGTGCCGACGCGGAAGCTCCTGTCGTCGGCCGGTTCGTCGCCTTCATGCGTGACGAGGCACGCTCACGCCGTCTGGTCTGATCGGGATTTCTCAGAATGCGCTATTTTTGAGATTGACTCCGTCCGCCGCAGTTTTGCGAAGGCGCGGTCGGTCGCCATGAACCGCGCCAGCATGGGAGCGATGAGCTTCGCGGGCTCGACGCCCGCTTGGCCTGTTTCGCGCCCAAGCGCATTGCCGTAGGCAACGAGGTCGCGATGAATGGCGGCCGGCAGTTCGATGGTCAGCTTGACTGGCCTGTCATCTTCGAGGGCCCCGAGTTTGAGCTTCGCCATGATAATCTCCGTCAGCCGGTATAGGGTTCAAGCACGAGGTCGTGCGTCACCATCACGCGCACCGGAAATCCCGGGCGAATGGTGATGGTCGGCTGGACGTTGAGCGAGCGACCGACCACTTGCTGGCCGATCTGGCTGAAGCTCTGCGAACCGCCTTGCCGGATGGCTTGCACAAGCGAGTTCTCGTTGTTGCTTGTGCCGGCTTGCGAGCCGACGCTGAGAAGGGTCGAAAGGATAGCCGCCTTGAACAGCATGCCCCAGTGATTGTCGACCTGGTCTTCCAGGCCGGCATAGCCTTCGGGGTCCGCGCCGGGCTGACGTTCCAGAACGATCGAGCGGCCGTTCGGCACGATGAGACGATTCCAGACCAGAAGGGCTCGCGACTGGCCGAAGGCGATCTGGGCATCGTACTGCCCGACCAAGCGCGCGCCTTGTGGGATCAGGAGGATTTTGCCGGTTGGGCTGTCATAGACGTTTTCCGTCACTTGCGCGGTGACCTCGCCTGGCAAGTCCGAGCGCAAGCCAGTGATGAGCGATGCAGGGATGACGGCGCCTGCCTGCAGCACGTATTGGCTGGCCGGCGCTTGGACGCGATCGGGACTGGTTGTGCGCCGATCGACATTGCCGTTGAGGAAGGCGAGCTTGTGATCCTGCGACGTGACGTCGCTTGATCCGCTGTTTGACGCTGCGGCGGCAGGTTGAGCGGCTGCGTATTTCGGCGCAGGCGCGGTAACCTGACTGACATTGGTTGTCGCAAAAAGGTGGCTGACCCGTGCTGCTTCTTGCTCCTGCGCAATGCGCTGTTGCTCGGGATTTGGTCCCGCCGCTGGCGCTGAAATGCTGGGCGCGGACGCACCGGCATTGAGGATCGGCCGCCCGAGGTCGCCGGGGAGCGGCGGCCCGAGCTGCGGCGCCGGCTTGGGCAGCCCGGTGTAGTCACGAGGCAAGTTCGCAAGCCCATCGGGCGTGTTGCGATTGTTGGTGTTGTAGAGTTCCGAGCCGGTGGTCTGATGCTGGGGCTTGAGGGCAAAGAACAACGCGCCGCTGATGCCGATCGCCGCCGCGGCACCTACGCCGATCAGCACTTTCCGCGACAGCCGGCTGACGGGCGGACGGCTCGATCGCAGCCGCATCTCCCCGGCGGGGCGGTTGACTTCGAATGGTCCCTTTCTCTCGTCATGGGGAGCATCCGTCACGACTGCGGCCTCCCATCGGTGCGGACAATACGCACGATCTTCTGGTGCTTGCCGCCGAGCTTGAGTTCGGCTGCGGCGAACAGCCGGTCGACAATCATGTGATTGCCCTTGACGCGGTAGTTGACGAGCTGCCCATCGCCTTCGGCGCCGATGACCCAGAGCGGTGGCAACTCGCCCTGGCTGATGCCGCTGGGAAACTCGATGAACACCTGCCGACCATCGTCAAAGGCCCGCAATGGCCGCCAGGCCGGATTGTCACCCTCGATGCGATAGCGGAAGTTCAGCGCGTTGATGTCGACGCCGGCCGCCACGGGTTCCGCAGCTTCGGCCGCGGCGTTCTGCTGGCGAAGCGCGATGAGTTGGTCTTCCGCATAGGCCCAGGAGACCGAGGCCATGTAGGTCTTTTTGTCCGAACGCAACTCGAGATGATAGGTTCGCCGGTCGGTGTTGATCACGAGGTTAGTCACGAGATCGGGGCGTGTCGGCTTGACCAGAATGTGGACCCGCTTGGTCGGACCGCCGCCGCTATCTGTGTTGCCGATGATCCAGCGCACGGTGTCGCCGGCGGCGACCGGACCAGAGCCGACGAGATGTTCGCCCGGTTCTAGCGCGATGTCGGTGATTTCGCCGGGGGCGGCGTAGACCTGATAGAGGGCGCCGTCGGAGAAGGGATAGACCTGGATGGCGTTGAGATATCCGGCCCGCGTCGGCTGGATGCGCGCCGCGCCGTTGGCCTGATTAACGCGCGCATGCGGGTCAGCAGGCTCGGGCGGCGCTTTGCGTCCCCGAGGGAGCGGTTTGAGCTGACCTGGCAGGGGTAGCAGCTTTGGGAGCTCCACGATCTGCACGGGCTTGGGTGGATCGGGCTGAAGCACCGCCGGCTTCGGCGTGTCGTCGTAGCTGATCTCCGGCGGCTTCCAGGCGGTGGCGCATGCGCCAAGTGAGACAGAGGTGAGCAACAGAGTTGCAAGCGAGGCGATGCGCATCAGCTGAGCTCCTTTGACCAGTTGAGAGCGTTGACGTAGACGCCGAGCGGATTCTTCTTCAGCCGATCAGCGTCGGTCGGCGTCTGCACGACGATGGTGAGGATGGCGCTCCAGCGTTCGGTGGCGGCGAGCGCGTCGTCGACATAACGGCGCTCCACCCACTCGACGCGGAAGCTCTTGTCGGAGGCGCGGATGACGCTTGCGACCTCGACGGACACCTGGGTCTTCCCGATCTTCGAGAAGGGATCGTTGGTGCGGGCGTAATCGTTGAGGGCAAGCGCGCCCTTGTCGGTGACGAAATTATAGGCATCGAGCCAGTTCTGCCGCAGCACCACCGGATCGGCGGGAATGCTGCGCACTTCCTCAATGAAATGCGCGAGATACCAGGCGATTTGCGGATCGGTTGGATGGTAGTCCGCGACTGCAGGGCTGACGGCTTGCGCCTGCCCGCGTTTGTCCACCTGCACCACCCAGGGCGTGATGGTGCTGCGGGCCGATTGCGAGACCAGCCCGCCGGCGAGACCGCCACTCAATGCGAGAGCGCCAAAGAAAGCGAGCCGCCAGTTCTTCGCCTGCACGCGCGCCGAACCGATGCGCTCGTCCCAGACCTGGCCGGCTCTTTGGTAGGGCGTCTCCGGTTCGGGAGTCTTCCCGTAGCGCACGGTGGATCGTCGAAACATGGATCTACTCCCCCTCGGAAAGGTTGACCTGATGGCCGCCGCTCGGCCGGTCGCCGGAGCGAATGGCATGGTCGGCGGCGATCACGCCGCGGTTGATGGTCTGATTGCGCTTCATGCGTTGAGCCCAAGCCGGGGGGCTGCCGGAGCCGCCTTCGGCCGGCGCGGACGCACCCGCTTCGTTGCCGCTGGGCTGGGAAGCGGCGCCCCGCATCACGGCGCGCTCGCCGGAAGCGAAGCTTTCTTTCAGGCTCGACGCTGCGCGCCGCAGCGGGCTCATCGCGGCCGATCCCGCCGCCTGGGCAACACCCGCCGTGCCGCCTGCGCGATAGGCGGCGGTGGCGCCACCGGCGACCGAAGCGCCGGCGCGGGCGGTCCCAGCGATTGCGCCACCCGCGGCGGCGAGGCCGCCCGCAGTCGCGGCGATTCCGGCCGCGCCGATACCGGCAGCGGCGAGCCCCGTGCCGACCGCGGCGCCTGCGCCGAGTTGCGGGCCTCCGGCGATCAGGCCATTGGCGATGCCGGGGCCGAAGATGGTGAGGCCGAGCAGTGAGAGCGCCGCGAGGATCAGGGTCAGCGCGTCGGAGATGGTGGGCGCGTTGTTGAAGCCGCTGGTGAACTGATTGAAGATCGTCGAGCCGATGCCGATGATGACGGCGAGGACCAGGATCTTGATACCGGACGACACCACGTTGCCGAGCACGCGCTCGGCCAGGAACGCGGTGCGTCCAAATAAGCCGAACGGGACCAATACGAACCCGGCGAGCGTGGTCAGCTTGAACTCAATCAGGCTGACGAAGAGCTGGATCGCCATCACGAAGAAGCTGATGACGACGATCAGCCAGGCGACCAGCAGGATGAGGATCTGCACCAGGTTCGCGAAAACGCTGGTGAAGCCCATCATGCCGGAGATCGCGGTCAGGATCGGCTTGCCGGCGTCGATGCCGACCTCGGCGATCTTTCCCGGCTGCAGCAGCTGCGCGGCGCTCATGGTACCGCCGCCGGCCTCGATGCCTAGCCCAGCGAACGAATTGTAGATGATCTGCGCGAGGTTGTTGTAGTCACCGATGATGAAGGCGAAGAGGCCGATATAAAGTGTCTTCTTGATGAGCCGCGCGAGCACGTCCTCGTCGGGCGCCATCGCCCAGAACAGACCGGCAAGCGTGATATCGATGGCGATCAGAACGCCGGCGAGCCAGCGCACGTCGCCCTGCACCAAACCGAAACCGGAATCGATGTACTGGGTGAACGTCCCCAGGAAATTATCGATAACGCCCGTGCCGCCCATTGTGCCTACCTGTCGGAGGATTTTGATAAGGCAGCCGGCGAGGGCGCGGTGCTCGACGCCGGCTGATAGGTGAAGAAGCGCCGGCGGCTTTCGGCCCAGGCGGCTTCGCAAGCTGCGTCGTCCTTCGCTTGCATGGCGAGGACTTGACACCGCTTCAGTTCGTCGGAGAGCGGATCGGAGGCCGCGGCGGGGTTGACATGCAGGCTTTGAACGCGCGGTTCGCTCTGACGAAAGTGCAACGCGGCGGCAACGATCGCGGTCGCGACCAGCGTGAAGCCGAGAGCGCGGCCGATTGCAGGCATGCTGAGAAGGCGGCCACGCATCAGTGGAACATCTGCACGGAGCCGGGCTCATAGCCGGACCCGTAGTTGAGGAAAATATTGGTTTGCGCTTGCGCTTGCGCCTGAGTTTCGAGCGTGCGCGCGGCGTCAAGGCTCTGCGCTCGCGCGATCGACGCCATGAGCGCGGTGAGATCGGCGAGCTGCGTCGTCTGAAGCGCGACAAGCTGGTTGCCGGATTGCGCGGCCTGAAGGGCGCCGGTGGCTGACTGGCTCGACGATACAAGGGCGCTGACCTGCGTTCGCGTGTTGTTGAGGTTTGTGACCACGCCCGCCTGCACGCGCATGGTGTCCTGAAAGCCCGCAAGCGCGTTCTGCCAGCGCGTCTGAGCGTCGGCGAGAAGCTGCTGCGAGGAGGGCGAGCCGGAATAGGCCTGCGGATAGGTTTGTGTGAATGCCTGGTCAATCGTGCTCACGCTGTAGGCGATGTGCTGCGCCTGCGCGAGAAGCTGCTGGGTCTGCGTGATTTGTTGCTGGAGCTGCGCGAGCGAGGAATAGGGCAGACTTGCCAGGTTGCGCGCCTGATTGATCAGCGAGGTGGCCTGGTTCTCCAGCATCTGGAGTTCATTGTTGACCTGCTGCAGCTCGCGCGCGGCGGTCAGAACGTTCTGGGCGTAGTTGGTGGGGTCAAAGACGATCCATTGCGCGTGCGCAGGAACGTTGAAAGCGGCGATGGACAAGGCGGCGACGCCGGCGATGAGACCGGCGCGCAGGCGACGCGTGATCATGACAAAATCTCCTGGTTGCGGGTGAGCATGTCGGCCGCCCAATCGAGCTTCTTGCGGCGCAGCCACGCGGCGGCGAAGCCGTCGCGGCCGTGGGCGGCGAGGGTCTCTGCGATGGCGCTCTGATCGGTCTTCGACGATGCGGCGGTGAAAGCGAGCGCGACTTCAGAGAGGCCGAGTTCGAACAGGCGGTTGCCCCGGCGCGACTGGCAGTAGTATTCGCGCTTGGGCGTCGCCCGGCTCAGGATCTCGATCTGACGATCGTTGAGACCGAAGCGCCGATAGATGGCGGCGATCTGCGGCTCCAGCGCGCGTTCATTCGGCAGCAGAATCCGTGTCGGGCAGCTCTCGATGATTGCGGGTGCGATGGCGCTGCCGTCGATGTCGGCGAGCGACTGGGTGGCGAAGATGACGGAGGCGTTCTTCTTCCGCAGCGTCTTCAGCCACTCGCGAAGCTGACCGGCGAAGTTAGGATCGTCGAGCGCGAGCCAACCCTCGTCGACGATGAGCAGCGTGGGGCGGCCGTCGAAGCGATCTTCGATGCGATGGAACAGATAGGAAAGCACCGCCGGGGCCGCGCCCGCGCCGATCAGGCCCTCGGTCTCGAAGGCCTGCACCTCCGCCTCGCCAAGACGCTCGCTCTCCGCGTCGACCAGGCGCCCCCAAGGCCCAGCGACCGTATAGGGCTGCAGCGCCTGCTTGAGCGCATTCGACTGCAACAAGACCGAGAGGCCGGTGATCGTCCGCTCCGACACCGGCGCGGAGGCGAGTGACGTCAAGGCCGACCATAGGTACTCCTTCAATTCCGGGGTGACGGTCACGGATTCTCGGCCGAGCAGCGCAGCAACCCATTCGGCGGCCCAGGCGCGCTCGCCCGCGTCGTCGACGCGTGCCAGCGGCTGCAGGGCGACGGGCTCCGCGGTGTCGTCGGCGAGCGCGCCGCCGAGATCGTGCCAGTCGCCGCCCATGGCGAGCGCGGCGGCGCGAATCGAACCGCCAAAATCAAAGGCGAACACCTGCGCGCCGGCATAGCGCCGGAACTGCAGCGCCATCAGCGCCAGCAGCACGCTCTTGCCGGCGCCGGTCGGGCCGACGATCAGTGTGTGACCGACATCGCCAACATGAAGCGAAAATCGGAACGGCGTGGAGCCTTCGGTCCGCGCAAAGAACAGCGGCGGTGCCTGAAAATGCTCATCCCGTTCCGGCCCCGCCCAGACCGCCGAGAACGGCATCATATGCGCCAAGTTCAGTGTCGAGACCGGCGGCTGGCGCACATTGGCGTAGACATGGCCGGGGAGCGAACCGAGCCAGGCCTCGATGGCGTTGACGCCCTCGCGCATGCAGGTGAAGTCGCGCCCCTGGATCGTCTTTTCCACGAGACGCAGGTGCTCGTCGGCGACACGCAGGTCCTCGTCCCATACGGTCACGGTGGCGGTGACGTAGGCTTCCCCGACGAGATCGGTGCCGAGCTCCTGCAGCGCCGCGTCGGCATCGAGCGCTTTGTTGGCGGCGTCGCTGTCCATCAGCACCGACGCTTCGTTGGTCATCACCTCCTTGAGGATCGCGACGATCGACTTGCGCTTGGCGAACCACTGGCGGCGGATTTTCGCGAGCAGCTTGGCCGCGTCCGTCTTGTCGAGGCAGATCGCGCGGGTGGCCCAGCGGTACGGGAAGGCCAAGCGATTGAGATCGTCGAGCAGGCCGGGCCAGGTCTGCGATGGAAAACCCATGACGGTCAGCGTGCGCAGATGCGCACGGCCGAGACGGGGTTCGAGGCCGCCGGTCAGGTCCTCGTCGACCAGGATGGCGTCGAGGTACATCGGTGTCTCGGGCACGCGCACGCGCTGGCGGCGCGTCGAGATGCAGGAATGCAGGTAGGTCAGCGTCTCGCCGTCGTCGAGCCAGCTGGCTTCGGGCATGAAGCCTTCGATCAGCGCGAGCACGCGGTCGGTGCGGTCGACGAAACCTTGCAGCACGGCGCGCCAATCCGCGCTGGAATGCGAGCGACCCTCATAGAGCCAGCTTTCTGCACGCGCGGCGTCGTCGGCCGGCGGCAGCCAAAGCAGCGTCAGGAAATAGCGGCTCTCGAAATGCGCGCCTTCTTCCTGAAACTGGGCGCGCCGTTCGGCATCGACCAGAGCCGAGGTCACATCGGGAAATTCGCCGACGGGATACCAATGCGCATGCACACGCTGCGCTTCGATGAAGACCGCCCAGCCGGAGCCCAAGCGGCGCAGCGCGTTGTTGAGACGCGACGTGATGGCGACTAGCTCGGCGGGCGTCGCGGAATCGAGATCGGGACCACGAAAGCGCGCCGTGCGCTGGAACGAGCCGTCCTTGTTGAGAATGACGCCTTTCTCGACCAGCGCCGCCCAGGGCAGGAAGTCGGCGAGGCTCTGCGTGCGGCGGCGATATTCGGCGAGGTTCATCATCGGGCGAACCTCACGCGACCAGATGCTGCGGATAGCGAAGATGCCGCCGCACCACGTCGACAAAGGCAGGGTCACGCCTGGCGGCCCACACCGCGGCGAGATGCCCGACCAGCCAGATCAAGCCGCCGACGATCCAGAGGCGCAGGCCCAGGCCGACGGCGGCGGCGAGTGTCCCATTGACGATCGCCACCGCGCGCGGCGCGCCGCCGAGCAGAATCGGTTCGGTCAGCGCGCGATGGACGGGCGCGTAGAAGCCGGCGATGGGCGCATCGTGTTCCATCACACCAGCACCCCGCCACCGAACTGGAAGAAGCTCAGGAAGAAGCTCGAAGCGGCGAAGGCGATCGACAGACCGAAGACGATCTGGATCAGCCGCCGAAAGCCGCCGGAGCTTTCGCCGAAGGCCAGCGTCAGGCCGGTAACGATGATGATGATCACGGATAAGACTTTGGCAACTGGGCCTTGGACGCTCTCCAGTATCTGATTGAGCGGCTGCTCCCACGGCATGTTGGAGCCGGCGGCGTAGGCCGGCGCGGCGATGAGCGCCACGAAGGCGAAGGTCGAAGCCCTGGCGAGCGCACGGAGTGCACGGTTGAGCAGCATCACGGTTCTCCTGCGGGGGTAAGGACGTAATCGCCGGTCGGGCTTAGGCCTTTGACCGTGGCGAGCTCGGCGAGCCGTCGTGCGGAGCCGCGGCCGGCAAGGACCGCGATGAGGCCGATGGTTTCGGCAATCAGCGCACGGGGGACGGTGACCACCGCCTCTTGGATGAGTTGTTCGAGCCGGCGCAGCGCGCCCATCGCGGAGCCGGCGTGCAGCGTCCCGATGCCGCCCGGATGTCCGGTGCCCCATGCCTTTAAGAGGTCGAGCGCTTCGGCGCCGCGCACCTCGCCGATCGGGATGCGGTCTGGGCGCAGGCGCAGCGCGGAGCGGACGAGATCGGAGAGCGAGGCGGCGCCGTCCTTGGTGCGCAGCGCCACGAGATTCGGCGCGGCGCATTGCAGCTCGCGGGTATCCTCGATCAGCACCACGCGGTCGCCGGTCTTGGCGACTTCGGCGAGCAGCGCGTTGACCAGAGTGGTCTTGCCGGTCGAGGTGCCGCCAGCGACGAGGATGTTCTTGCGCTCGCGGACGCCAGCGCGCAGCAGCTCGGCCTGCGCAGGCGACATGATCCCGGCGTCCACGTAGTCGCCGAGCGTGAACACGGCGACGGCGGGGCGCCGGATCGCAAAGCACGGCGCTGCCACGACCGGAGGGACGAGCCCCTCGAACCGCTCACCGCTTTCCGGCAGCTCCGCCGAGACCCGCGGACTGTTCGCATGCACTTCGACGCCGACATGGTGCGCAACCAGGCGCACGATGCGTTCCGCGTCGGCGGGCATGATGCGACAGCCGGTATCTTCGAGGCCGCCCGACAGCCGGTCGATCCACAAGTGGCCGTCCGGATTGAGCATCACCTCGACGATGCTCGCGTCTTCCAGGTAGGCCGAGATCGCAGGCCCAAGCGCGGTGCGCAGCATGCGCGCGCCACGAGCGAAAGCTTCCGATCGAAGGGAAATCGTCGTCACTCAAGAACCCCGAAGTTCGCCTTACGTGGAGACGCATGTGTCAGCGGGGTTGATTAGAAAGAGCCGGAAATGGGTCTTTGCAACAGCGGTGATGAGGTCGGAGGGCTCTGGGATAGAAAGACAGTTGGCCGGGATGATCCCTAGTCGGTCTTCGTGTCCGCATCGTCCCTGGAGCCGGGCATCACGTCCCGACTCACCTCGTCGGCAAGCTTGCGCCCGCGCGCCAAGCGCCGGCCGAGGGCTTCGACAAATCCGTCGTAGCGTTCGCGTCCCTTGGTCTGTGCTGCCGCCAGCGCGGTGTCGGGCAAAGCCGGCGTGCTGGTCAGCCAAAAGCGCACGAACACCGCCAGAGCCTCGTTGGAAATCGTCACATGCCGCTCGATGCGCTCCATCTGTCGCGTCATGCGATCGAGCCGCCGCGCCAGTGCGGCCTCGAGCCGATCCGCGCCATCGGGCGACAGATGCGAGGCAAGCGCCGCCTCGACGACCAGTGCCTGCGGTACGCGCTTGTGGGCGGCGTAGTCGGCGAGCTTGGCGGCGAGATCGGGCGGGAGGCGGAAGGTGTGTTTGGTCCGCATGGCTACATCTGCATGTCATCGCCCGGATCGAGCGAGACCTGGCGGGCGAGAGTCCCAAAAGTGCGCTGCATGATGCGCTGGCGCTGAACCTCGTCATCCGGTTCTTCGTCGATCGCCTCGAACTCCTGAACGGGCTTCGCCGGTTCGGGCACGATTTCCTCATGTTCGGGCAATTCCGGTTCGCGCCGGATACCAGCGTTGGCGGGATCTTCGGTGTCGGAGCCCGGTTCCGCTGCAATCACCGCGCTCGCCCAATCTCCACTTTCTGGGACGGCAGAACATTCATCGGCCGCCACTGGCTTGTCGGTCGTCAGGATTGGCGGAGGCAGGATGCGCGCCGCCAGCTCGGGATCTTCGTAGTAGCGCGCTTTCTTCGCGCGGATTGGCGGGTAGCCCGACACCATCACGAGCTCGTCGTCCGGTGGGAGCTGCATGACCTCGCCCGGGGTGAGCAGCGGTCGCGCGGTTTCCTGGCGCGAGATCATCAAGTGCCCGAGCCAGGGACTGAGCCGGCTGCCGGCATAGTTCTTCATGGCCCGCAGTTCCGTCGACATGCCGAGCGCATCGGAGACACGCTTGGCGGTGCGCTCATCGTTGGTCGCGAAGCTCACCCTCACATGGCAGTTATCGAGGATGGAATTGTTCTGGCCGTAGGCCTTCTCGATCTGATTCAGCGACTGCGCGATCAGGAAACTCTTCAGCCCATATCCCGCGATGAAAGCAAGCGCGCTTTCGAAGAAGTCGAGGCGCCCGAGCGCCGGAAACTCATCGAGCATGAGCAGCAGCTGATGCCGCCGGCGCTTCGAGTCCAGTTCCTCGGTGAGGCGCCGGCCGATCTGGTTGAGGATCAGGCGGATCAGAGGCTTGGTGCGGCTGATGTCCGACGGTGGGACGACGAGGTAGAGCGTCACCGGGCGCTCGGCCTCGACCAAGTCGCGGATGCGCCAGTCGCAGTGCTGCGTGACTGCCGCGACCACCGGATCTCTATACAATCCGAGGAAGGACATCGCCGTCGAAAGGACGCCACTGCGCTCGTTCTCGCTCTTGTTGAGCAGCTCCCGGGCGGCGCTGGCGACCACGGGATGAACGTTTTTCTCCCCGAGGTGCGGGGTAGTCATCATCGCGCGCAGCGTCTTCTCGATCGGCCGCTTGGGATCGGAGAGGAAGTTGGCGACGCCGGCGAGCGTCTTGTCTTCTTCGGCATAGAGGACGTGCAGGATGGTGCCAACGAGCAGCGAGTGGCTGGTCTTTTCCCAATGGT
The DNA here is from genome assembly GCA_963791925.1 of uncultured Alphaproteobacteria bacterium. Taxonomy (GTDB): domain Bacteria; phylum Pseudomonadota; class Alphaproteobacteria; order Rhizobiales; family Xanthobacteraceae; genus BOG-931. The sequence continues at coordinate 452,345 of CAWBUA010000003.1, forward strand.
TCCTCTTCTCCAGCGCGCCTTCGGGATCAACCAGAACGTCGGCGATGTTCTGGACGTCGCGTACCTCCCACTCGCCGCGACGGACCTCGAGCAACGGATTGTAGGCGGCGCTCTTGGTGTTGGTCGGATCGAACAGGAGGACGCCTCCGAACTGCGCGCGCCAGCCGGCGGTGAGGCCCCAGTTCTCACCCTTGATGTCATGCACGATAGCCGACCCTGGCCAGGTGAGCAGTGTCGGGACGACGAGGCCCACGCCCTTGCCGCTCCTGGTCGGGGCGAAGCACAGCACATGCTCTGGGCCATGGTGGCGGAGATAGGCGCGACGCCAGCGGCCGAGCAGAACGCCGTCGGGATGAAGGAGCCCCGCCTTGCGAATCTCGCGCGCCTCGGCCCAGCGCGCGGAGCCATAGGTCGTCACCTTCTTTACCTCGCGCGCGCGCCACACCGACATGGCGACCGCTACGACAACGGCGGCGATGCCGCCGGCGCCGGCGATGAATCCGCCGGTGACGAAAATGTCATGGGCATAGGCGTCGAAGGCGAACCACCACCAGAAGAAGGCGGGAGGTTGGTAGATCGGCCAACCGAAAACAGTGAACCACGCGTATCCGAGCTGCGGCTGGAAGGCGAGCTGCCAGGCCGTCCATTCCGTCGCTGCCCAGACGAAGCCGAGTACGGTGGCGCATACGAGAAGGATCTGGACCCAGAGAATCTTGGTCGCGTTCATGGCGACACCAGATCAACCGCATCGCGCGGCCCCGACGCAAGCTCGAACCGCGAGGTGTCGGGAACCGGGACACGCTGGCGCAGCAATCGGATGGTCGGCGCCGCGATCCTCATAGTCCCAGCCCCTGTTTCCGGCCGAGACTCCACTCCACGTTTCCGCCGGGCGCGATGACACCGCGCACCTCGCGGCCCAACTCCTTCTCTAGCGCCGGGCGCCACGGCACGAGCTGGAAGCCGAGCCCGTCATCGATCATGGCGAAACGGCCGGAGGCGAGCGTTACCCGCTGGCGATAGATGCCCGAAACGCGCTCGCCTTCTGCCGCCGGCTGGTAGGCGAGCCCCGTCTCGGCCGCGAGCTTCGAAGTCGCTTCCTCCAATTCCCGCCGCCGCAGCGTCGCGAGGAGATCGCGGGCAAAGACCACGCGCTGGCCTTGGCGGCGGGCGACACCTTCCTCGACGAGATGATCGACGCGCGCCTCCATGGCGTCGCGCACCTCGGCCCCGAACCCGCCGCCGCTGAGCGGCGGGTCCTTGGCGAGAAGCTGGCGGTCGAGCCAGGTTGCGCCAGAGGCGGTCACCTGCATCTCGATCGAAAGATCCGAGCGCGTGGCGAGCGACAGGCGCCGCCGTCCTTTCGCATCGTCATAGATACGCGCCTCGACGATCGCGCCAGCCGGCGCATCGCCCGTCATCTCGAGGTTGGAGAATTTCAAATGATGAGTGCGCCCGTCGATCCCGGCGACGATGGCGTAGGCGGTTCCCTTCAGTTCATCGTCAAGACCTCGTCTGACCAGCCGCCCGAGCACCGGATCGGACGGCTCCGCACCGTGCAGAGCGAAGGTGCTGATGTCCGGATCGTGTCCGCCGGCGCTCATGGCCTGGTGCATGGTCTTGATGATGTCACCGCGGATGCCGAGCTGGCGCAGCGTCTGATCGAGTCCCGGCTTCAGCGTCCAGCACGCAGGTCCGACCGGATCGGCCAGCCCGAGCCGTTCGAGCTTTGCGGCCCTGCCCAGTAGAAACCGGCGCAGCTCTGGGTCTTCGGCGTTCGGACCGGGCCGCAAGTCCGCCACGCCGCCGCATTCATCGGAGATGTCGCGCAAAGCGCGGTCAAGACTGGTCCAACGTTCCGCTTCCACCTCGCGCTTGAGCGCAGTGCGGATTTCCTGTTCGCTGCGCGGGCCCAGTTCCAACGTCACGCGCTCAGCGGCACGATCGCGAAAACCACGGCTGATGTATTCGCGGCTGATGACCAGATCCTGGCCGTCATCGGCGCGGCCGCGGATGAGAAGGTGGACATGCGGATTGTCGGTGTTCCAGTGGTCGACCGCGACCCAGTCGAGCGTTGTGCCGAGATCCTTCTCGACATCGAGCAGCAGCTCGCGGGTGAAGGTCTTGAGGTCACCGAGCTCGGCCGCGTCTTCGGGCGAGATGATGAAGCGGAAATGATGGCGGTCATCCTCGCAGCGCTCGGCGAAGGCGCGTTCATCCGCTATATCGGAGCCGGCGTCGAACATGCGGGCATTCTCGCCGTCGCGGGTCACGCCCTCGCGTTTCAGATACGCAATGTGCTTGGGCAGCGGCGCGGAGCGGAAGCGGGTGCCCTGGTGGCGCACCACGCGCGCCTTCATCACCACACGGCGGGCGTTCGAGCGCAGCCGGATCGAGATTGCCGCCCGCCGGCCGCGGCCGAACCGCGAGCGGCTGCGGCCCTGGCTGGAGCGGAAGCTGTTGCCGACATGGCCTGCCTTCTTCGCGGCCCGCATCACCTCGCCGACAAAGGTTTGCGGACGCTTGCCGCCGCAGTTGCCATGCTGGATGCGCCCAGGCCGGAAGCGCAGGTCGTCGTCGCGCGTCGTCACGGTGTAGCGCCCCGAGAGAATTCAGAGCGACGGCTGTCGAAGCCTTGAAATGCTTGCACAATTTGCAGAAAGCGCCTGCAGGGGGTGTCGAGGATGTTGGCAAATTCTCCAGTCTCACCAACCACATGAGCCGCGCCGAAGGCCGGCCTTTTCCCTTGCCGTCCGTGGGTGGGTTGCCTGCGCCGACCCTCCGCACCCCTGCAATCCGCCGATTGAGCCGTCCCCTGCGTGAAGCCGACCAACACGGATCATTGCGACGTTCCGGTCAACGACAGGGCGACGAACAGGCCGTTAGATTGCGGTGCAAGCCCGGTCCAATCCTGCACAGGACGGGAGTTCGAGTTGCCCGACCTATGCTGCCGAGCTGCAATCGTCGTGTCGGTGGCGGTGCTGGTCGGGCGGCCTGGAAACAGCGATGCCTCGGTCCACGATCGGACGATCGAGGCGAGCAAAATTGTGTCGTCGGCTGCGCCGCCACTGACGATCGGCGCGAGCCTGGCGAGATAAGCGCGCGTCTCTGCCGGAAGGGGGCGGCCGTTGGCGAGGTGATCATCCCAGCGTGCCAGGACCCGCATTGTAGGCCGCGAGGAAACCGGGAACTCCATAGCGGTCGTGCAGTTCTCGCAGATACGCCGCACCCGCCATGATGTTGTCGTGCGCGTCGTATGGATCAGTGCCGAGATGATAGCGCTGACGCAAGCTCAGCCCAGGTGTCTGGCATGATCTGCATGAGGCCCATCGCGCCTTTTGGTGAGATCGCGCGCACGTCACCGAAGCTTTCCGCATGCATGACAGCGCGTATCCACGCCGCCGGAATGCCGAAGCGCCGCGAGGCTTCGGCAACGAACGCAGCGAAGGGCGCGGCGAGAGCGCCGGGCGCGACGAACTGTTTGGTTGTTGACTGGGAATATGCCTCGCTGCAGCCAAACATCATCGTGAGCGCAAGGCCGAGGGCGAACATGATGCGATACCATCGCGCAAAACGGGCTTCGCGCTGGTTACTCGCGAACGCCGGGAAGGAGGAGGGGCGCGCGTGTGGCGGATGTGAGGGAGCTGCGCTCGAATTGCGGTGTTGTGGCACGATCAATCCTCCTCGCGCGTCCAGAGGGGATCGGCCCGGCCGACGATGGTGGTGGAAGGCAGCAGGCCGAAATACCGGCCGTCGAGGGAATCCTCGGACTGCCAGTTCATCAGGAAGACTTCGCCGGCGGGAATGCGTTGGCAGCCCTGCCAGGCGGGAAGCGGTCGGCCGCGGCTATCGCGGTCGAGCGCGTCGCCCATTGCAATCCCGTCGACAGTGACGGCGCGGTCGGTACGGCAGACGGTCTGCCCGGGAAGCGCGAGGACGCGCTTCAGCATGGGCACGCCCTTCGGCAAGTAATGGCGCTGGTCGAGGAAGCTTGCGAGCGCGTCGGGCGGCCGCACGACCACCAGTTCGGTCACGTGGAGCGCGCCTGCCGGGTGCACGGCATAGAGCCCGATCGGCACACTGGCGCTGGCGTTCCAGATCAGCTTGGGAAGCGGATGGAAGAATGCCGACAGAGTTGCGGCGAGTGTCGCGACATAGGTGGCGATGACCCAGCCGAAGCGCGTCATGGCGCAAGCCTGCGGCGCAGCAGCCAGGCGCGATGCTGCTCGCGGCTGTAAGGCCGCGGCGGCTCGCCGGAGACGAGGCGGTTGTGCAGGTAGCGCCAGTGGTCGGGCGCGGCGTCAGCCGGATCGATACCAAGCGCCTCTACGGTGTCGATCGCCTGAAGTACGCGCTCGACCTTCGGCCAGCCGCTAATGCGCAGCAGGATGTCGCCGCCGGGACGAACGAAGGGCAGCGTCTGATAGGTTTCGCCGCGGTCGATTGCGCGCACGATGTCGATGCGCGAGATGACCGTGCCGAAGTCGTTCGACGCCCAGCGCACGAAGGCGAAGACGCTGCGCGGAGCGAAGCTAAGCACGCGGCGGCGGCGATCGAGAATCGTCTCGCCGGCGTCATGGCCGAAACGGATCCAATGCTCGATACGGCCTTCAAGCCAAGTTAGCTCGACGTGCGTCAGTAGCGGTCCGGCGTGAGGTCGCGGTTGGCGTCCGGCGTCGGAATCGGCTCTCATGAACGGTCTCCATTGGTATGGGAAACTTCACGCGCGAACAGATCGCGCAACATGTCGGTGACGGTGATGCCGCGCTGAAAGACGGTGATCTTGATCCGCCCGCGCAAGCTCGGCGTGATGTCGACGGTGAGCGGCGTCGTGTAGAGATCGGCGGCGCCCCTGCCGGACGAACAAGGATCGGGCGGCTTGATCCAGCTCTCGGCGTCGCGCGGCCGCGCCGCGAAGCCACGGCCGTCCTGTTCGAAGACGAGCTGGCTACTACGCGCCGCGTCCGCGACTATCACGCGCTGCCCGATCCGAACTGCAAGCGCGAGCCGATGTTGATCGGCGGGGCTCTGTGCCGTCTCGCGGACGATGACAGCGCGCGCGGGACAACGATTGAGGACTAAGCGGGCGGCGAGCGTGGGGCGGAAGATGCGCACTTCGGCGATCAGCGCAAGCAGCTCCGCCGACGCCCAGTCGTCGAACGGGGAGCGCAGGGCTGGGAGCAGCACGAGGTCGGCCGCGAGCAGCGCCGAGCGCAGCAAGGCGGCGACACGCGGCGGTCGGTCGATGATGATATGATCGGCATGGCGGGCGAGTTCGGGCGGCTCGCGATGCAGCATGTCCCGCGCCAGGCCGATGACGCCGAACAGGCGGTCGAAGCGACAGCGCGCGCGTTGCTCGGACCAGTCGAGTGCGGGGTCTTGCGGGTCGGCGTCGATCAGCGTGATCTGCTTTCCTTGCCGGGCCCATTGGCCGGCGAAATGCAGCGCGAGTGTCGTTTTGTCGACGCCGCCTTTCTGATTGAGCAGAGCGACGATCATCGCTCGCTCCCGTCGGCGGTTTTCCACCGATCGGTGCTGCGCCCAACATCAGAAGAGTTAGATTCCCCTATGTTAGATTCTAAGTTAGGCGGGTCCGAAGTGACGAACGTTTCATCGGAAACTGGCGCCCTGGGTTCCTGATGGCACGCGGGGCCGGTTCCCGATGGCACGCGCTCCGGGGTTCCTGAAGGCACGATGGGATCAACAGCTTGTCCACAGGCGCCTGAGGATAGATGGCTGCGCGCGAAGACGAGCAACTCGTGGCCTGCGCGGTCGCGTTCGACGCCAAGACGGTAGCCGGGAAGCGGCTGCCGGCGCGCGAGATCGCGCAGTTCGAAGGCGAAACGCTTGAACGGCGAGAGGCTCGCCGACTTGCCGTACAGGTGGCGGAAATCGAACCGCCAACCGGCACGCTGCTTGCCGGCGTGCTTGCGCACAATGCGATAGAGCCAGCGTTCCAGACCGCCCGTCAGCTTGAAGTATTCGCGGTCGATGGTAAGCACGAGCGCTTCGTCGAGAACGGCGCGATAGAACCAGTCCGGCACGATGAGATCGATGCCGTCGGCGCGCCCATGCGCGTCGGCGCGCTCGGTCCATTCGTTGATCCAGGAGAAGCGGTGCATGCGCCGCTCGCTGGTCTGGCGCAGCGAGGTGGCGACGGTGGTGGATTGCAGGCGGTCGAGCGCTGCCTTCAGCCGGTGATAGTCGCGCACGCTGACGCCGCGGCCGATGAAAGTCAGAATCTCGTAGGGCGTGGCGGCCATCAGGCGTGACGTGCGCAAGCCCGCGTCACGCGCCTGGACGATCTGGCTGGCCGCCCAGATGAGCACGTCGGCGTCCCAGATCGTCGCCATGCCGTGCTCGGGGACCGCTTCGACGCGGATGGCGATGTCATTCATCCGGTAGTCGATCGGCGTTGTACGGTGCGTCTTGGCGAGGCTGAAGAAGGGGTAGGCCATGAGGTCCTGCGCATCGCGCGGCGCGAGATCGCCCGGCAGCGCCCGAAACAGTTCGAGCTGTTCGCGTTCGGATCGAGTGCGGTGGCGCGCCGACATGAGGAGTGAAGCTCAGCGGCGCGGCTGGCGGGCTTGCTCAAGCTCGGCCGGCGTGTGGCGCTTCGCTGGCAGCACGACGACGTTGCCGGGATCGGAGGTCGACGCCTTGGCGGCGGCGTCAACCCAGGCCTGCAGGTCTTCGACGCGGTAGACGACACGGCCGCCGAGTTTCGAATAACGCGGTCCGGTGCCGTAGATGCGGTGCTTCTCAAGCGTGCGGATGGAGAGGCCGACGAAGCGTGCGGCTTCGGGCGTGCGCAGGTAGCGCGGCGGCAAGCCTGCGAGCTGATTGGACATGGGATACCTCCGTGATTGCGTGGGCGGCCGTCGAATGACGGCGGCTGTCAGCGATCACAGTGGCGGAAGGGCCCCGGTCCGAAGATAGTGCGATCTCGGAGGGTGGCGAATGCGCGTCCGCGGCACGCGGAGGCGCTATACGCGGCGGCGATAGGGGTGGAGCAGAAGGCGGCGATAGCCGCCCTGCATCATCGAGAATCCGAGCCGGACCAGCCGCGACCGGTCTGATCGCGCAGCTCGTGCGAAATCCAGTCGCGTTTGGAAATTGCGGCGGTGTTGAAGAGAGTTGCGGCGATCTCGGGATAGGTTGCCCGCTCAAGCCGGCCGTCGAGCGCGCGCAGCGCAAGGATGAGGCGGTTGCGGCGATCGGGCGTGAGAACGCCGGGATCGGGCCCGGGCTTGCGGCCGGTCAGCCCGCGCCACAGCCGGAGCGCGGCGGCGGCGCGGATGTCGAAGAGCTGGTCGAGAGGCAGGAGGACGGCGACAGCCTTGCCGACATTTCCCGGCTTGTGCAGGCGCATGCGCGCGCCGCGCAACTCGATAATCTGATCTTCCTTGTTGAAGCAAGAATGGACTGAAGGCCACGTGCGTCGAAACCGAGTTCAGGATCGGCGAGACCTTCGGGAGTTTTGGTCAGGGTCACCACGCTCGGGAGCGCCCGGGGCGTCCACAGAACGGCGTCGTGTTGCGCGGGGTTTGCTTTTGCGTTCGAAATTGCACCCCCCAGCGCTGGGCGAAACGCTTCGGCCTCGGCAGGCGTCAAGCGTCTCGATTCCGGCTGTTGCGCGCCAGCCGGGCGGTCGCGCTCAGGAACGGGATTGCGGCGGAGAAATTCACAGGCGAAGGCAGGCGCATCGAGCGACCGCAGGTCCTCGTACGCGCTCGCCGATCGCCAATCGGTGCGAGCCATGAACTGTCACTCCTCTCACCAACAGCCGCTTGTCGGCGTCAGATCGAGAGGATTGCATTCGAGGGGCGAATCGGAAACAGGCCGAGCCGGCAACGTGCGTTGCCGGGTCGCAAGGAACCAAACTCAATGTGGCGCGCCGCCGCGCAGGAGGTGGCGATAGCCGTTCTCCGTCATCCAACGGGCGCGCGCAGATGGGTTTCCCAGGCGCGCCGTGCGCGATCAGGTTCGCGCGCCGGATCGATATGCAGAACGATTTTCGCAACCTCCTGCCAATCGGCGCCCTCCGGCGTCGGCATCCAGCAGCCGTAAATAGGTCACGACATGCTGCTCGTCGTAGCCGGTGAGGACAGCGGTCCGTTGGGGCGAGGTCGGCGACGGGTGGATCGAGAGGTGGAGATTGCATCGTCGGCAAATCCTGAGCTGCAGATTTACGTTCGTTAACTCATGTCCCGCGGGTCATGGCATGTTCAAGATGCGAGCGCGTCCGGCGCCGCGGAGCGGCTGGCGGTGCTTCGTTCAGAAGCATGATGCCGCGACCGCGATCGGATTCGACGAACAGGATGCCGGCGTTTTCCAGCGCGCGCCGCACGTGGTCGCGCGTCGTGTCGTGGACCGGCAGGCCGCGGTCCGAACTCCAGACGTTTCAGGGCGGTCAGCGCCACCAGGGCTTTTTCGGCGAGCATTTCCTGCTTCCAGTTCAGCAAGGCTCGCGCCGCCCGAACTTGTCGGCCGGTGATCATCCATGATCACCTCCGACAGACGATCTGCGCGCACCAGCAAAACGACTATAATAGTCGCTTTAGGTCGCCGCAACGCGATAATAGCTTGAAATCGGCATCTGACGGGGTCGGCGGCGTGGAGTTGCGCGCGACTGATTTCGCCGGTGCGAGCGGCCTACGGTTTCTGGGAGGGCGCACGCGCAATTCCGGAAAGCCGGGTTTGTGGTTTGGCGGGCGGCCGGCGGGATCTCCGCGCGAAAGCCCCGCCCGGCGGGGCCGGGCGGGGCGTTGCAGACGAGCCGGCTTAGTCGCCGTTCTTGCGCGGACGCGACCAGATGAGGGTGTAGCCTTCGCCGCCCTCGTCGTCGAACAGGTTGGCGTAGATCGGCGCGTTGAAGGAGGGATCGTCGAGCTTGAGCGAGAGGTAGTCGCGGCCTTCTTCGGAGCGCTTCGACCAGGCGGCCCCGATCTCGGCCCGGCCCACATAGACGCGGTGGCTGGGAGCGTTGTCGTTGGAGCGGTTGGTCTCGGCGACGATGCGGACGCCCTTGGTCTGCAGGCTCAGGGTGACGATCTCGCCCTGGAAATCGGTGCCGACCTTCTTGAAAGAACCGATGTTAGCCATGTCACTTCTCCTTGCTGTTTTCGAGCCCGCGACCACCGCGGCCTCGATGGCGATCGACAGGCCGGGGACGATCGACGACGCACCCGCTCGCGGGCCGGAGCGCAGCGGAGGACGGCGGCGGAGAGACTTTCTTGCCTCGCGAGGAATGGGCGTTAGCCCAGGGGAAGAAAGTCGATCCGACGGCGTTGCGGCTCAGGCGATCGAGGCGCAGCCGGTCTTCGGCCAGATCAGGCCATCAAGAGGCCAGGTGCGTCCGTGCTTGAACAGCATCCTCGGGAGAAGACGTGGCGGATGTCGGTTGTGCTGCACAAGATGTCGGCGCGTTCAGGCGTAGAGAAAGAAGCCATGGCGTAGGAAAAGGCGGGATCGTTTGCCGCGCAACTGCCGCACCGGGACGCTCCGCCCGATGGATCATGGGCCGCTAGAGAGCGCTCCACGCTGGTGAAGCGCGCCTCCGACATGGGTCGCTTGCTCGGTGACTTGAGCACGCGATCCTTCCGTGCGTGATCGTCAAAGCAACCTCAATCGACGATGAGGACGATGCTTATCCCTCGTGCGTCGCGGCCGTCAGAAGTGGCTGAGGCTCGTTCTGCGGCGCTCCGCCGGGCCGCAGCGGCAGGGGTTCGGCGAAGACCGTCATTCGCGTCCACGCCGTGCCGCCGATGAAGATGGCGCCGATCCAAGCGAAGACCTCGCGCCAGATGAGCGACGGCACGCCGATCTGCGAGAGACCGAGAATCGCGTGATAGCCGGCGATGGCTGCCGGAATTGCGAAGGCGGCCGCGATAGCGGCGCGCAGAGGCAGCGGGCGAACGACTGCGAAGGCGATTTGCCCGACGCCGAGGGTGAGAGCGCCGGCGACAACGCCAACAAGCAGCGCACCGATGACGCCGGCGCCGCCATGGAACGCGGCCATCCCGGCCGTCAGTCCAACGAAGAACGGCAAGGCGTAGACGGCGAGCGTGAAGATCAGCCAGCAGAACAGGCCGATCCCAAACATGCTGAGGATGAGTCCGATGACAAGCATGGTGGTAGCCTCCGTGACAAAAGATGTGACGGTCGCGCCTTCCACCACCACCGCGGCGCGGCTCTAAGTATTACTGGAAGACGGGCCAGGGAATAGGGATGAGCGGGAACCCCGCCGGCAGCCGTCCCTCGTTATCCGGGAACCGGTGCCGAGCGGCCCGCTCCGGTCATGTGAGATCCCGTGGGGCGGGGTAGCGCTCCGCTTGGCCACTGGCAGAATGAGGCCGCTGTACCAACCAGTTGCAGGAGCCCCTCATGCATGATCAGCAACGGCAAGATCAAAGCGACATCCACATCGATTTCGGCGCGACTTTGGTCTCGTTGGAACTCATTTGCGCAGACATCAGGTGGAGAGATGCTTGAACAGACACACGACGCGCTATGGGTCGCCGAGGGAGAGATTGTCACCTTCTATGGGGTCCCTTATCCGACGCGCTCGGCGATCATGAGATTGGCGAACGGTGACCTATGGATATGGTCCCCGGTCAAGCTGACCGCGGACTTGCGCGCTGAGGTGGATCGGCTTGGCCCGGTTCGCCACCTCGTAAGCCCGAACAAGCTCCACCACCTCTATCTGGCGGAATGGCAAGCGGCCTTTCCTGGCGCGCAACTGTGGGGACCACAATCGACGATCAAGAAACGTCCCGACCTCAAGTTCCGCGGAGCGCTGCAGGATGATCCTCCGTCCGAGTGGCTCCCCGACATCGATCAGGCGTGGTTCCGAGGCTCTTTCGCCATGGACGAGATCGTGTTTCTTCACCGTCCCTCGGCCACGGCGATCGTCGCCGACCTGATCCAAACATTCAGCGAGGCGTTTCTCCGAAAGCATTGGGGCTGGTACAGCTTCCTGGCTCGCCTGGATGGTCTCACTCAGGATCAGGCCTGCGCGCCGCGGGAATGGCGATGGTCATTCATCAACCGCGCGCCCGCGCGTCGGGCGCGCGACAAGATGCTGGGCTGGAGGTGCCGAAATCTGATTGTGGCGCATGGCGAGAGACCGGGCTCCATCGGCCAGGCGTTTCTAACCGAAGTCGTTCAGATGGCTCGGAGCCTGAGTGTGGCTCGTCGTCTAGGCACCCTGCTAGGCCGTCGGCACTGGCAGAACCGCTGCGGAGTCCGTCTGCGGCATCGCCTATCGAGCAGCACATCGGATCTCATCGATGGCTTAGCGGCGGCGCTCACGCGCGTCGCCGAATTTCCACACCGGGATGCCGAGCTTCTTCGCCTTGTCGGCGAGGTTGCCCTGGATGCCGGTGCCGGGGAACACCATGACGCCGATCGGCAGCACTTCCAGCATCGCGTCGTTGCGCTTGAACGGTGCGGCCTTGGCGTGCTTCGTCCAATCGGGCTTGAACGCGATCTGCGGCACCTTGCGGTTGGTCGCCCATTTGGCGGCGATCAGTTCGGCGCCTTTCGGCGAGCCGCCGTGCAGCAGCACCATGTCGGGATGCTTGGCGTGGACCTTGTCGAGCCGATCCCAGATCAGACGATGGTCGTTGAAGTCGAGCCCGCCGGTGAGCGCGATCTTCGGTCCTGCCGGCAGCATCACCTCGGTCTCGGCGCGGCGCTTGGCGGCGAGGAAATCGCGGCTGTCGATCATCGCCGACGGTCAGCGTGCGATGGTTGACCAGCGATCCGGAGCGGGGGCGCCAGGATGAGCCGGTGTGGACCTCGAAGCGCTCGGCGGCCTGGTCGCGAAAGAGCTCCATGCTGTTGCGGCGTTCGATCAGCGTGATGCCCTCGGCCGTGAGGCGCTCCAGTTCGACCGAGCGCACCTCTGAGCCGTTCTGCTCGCGCTGACTCTTCTGCTGCGCCTGCTCGTTGTCGTCGAGCTCGCGTTCGATGCGGTCGGTGGCGCGGTGGAACAGGTTGACGGTCGACCAGAGCAGGTCCTCGAGGTCGGGTTCGAGGCGCGTGTCGCTCAGGGTCGAGACCAGGGCGTCGAAGATGTCGGCGACGGCGCCCGCGACGGCATCGCCTTCGGGAAGCGGTCTCGGGTCGGGCTCGTCGTGGAAGGGACGGTAGCCATAGAGCTGAAGTTCGTTGAGGACGTGATCGGTCGGGGATGAGCTGTGCGGCGGTTCGAATCGGTGTCGTCATGGTCGGTCGTCATGGTGAGGTCCTTTGCCGGATCGGCCGCGCCCATCGCGGCCTTCGTGGCGATCACCAGACGGCGGGCGGAACGGGCCAGCACCCGGAGCGCAGCGGAGGGCCGGAGCGCCAGCGGAGGATGGCGAAGCCCGGCTATTTTGTTTCGCGATGCAAAGGCCCGCAGGGCCGGCGGAAAATAGCCGGGCGCAGCCATTGCCGGGCCGGGCCGCTTGCCGTCCGATCGCCCTCTAGAAGGCCAAGGGCGCGACTTTGTCCGGCGTCTTGGGCCTCGCCTGACCGGCCATGGGGATGCATCGAACCGCCGACGCTCACCCGTCTCGGCGGTCGCCCACAGCATGAAGCGGATGACGTCCTGCGGTGCGAGCTGAGTGCGCAGGGCTGCCCGGAGTTCGTCGATGCCGAAGCGTGCGCAGATCCTCGTTGAAGTCGCCGAGCCTGGGCGACCATGCGATCGTCTCGATGCCGGCGGCCTCTGCACGTTCGGTCAGAGCCGTCACCGCCGCGTCACCGGCCGCATCGGCGTCGCGCGCGATATAGAGCCGGCGCAACGTCGGCGGGAGCAGCATGGCGGCGAGGTGATTGGCCGAAAGCGCAGCGGCCATCGGCAAGGTCGGCAGCACGCAGCGCAGCGACAGCATGGTCTCGATGCCTTCGCCGGCGGCGAGCACGTCGTTCGCCACACCGAAACGGACTGCGTTGCCGAGCAGGTCGCCCATCGCGCGTCGCGGCGTGTCGATCGGCGCCTTGCCGCGGCCTGACGGATCGAGCCAAGTGCGGTGTGCGCCGGTGATCCGGCCGTCGAGATCGGTGACGCGGGCGATCATCGCCGGCCAGGTCTCGGTCGGCGCGTCCTCGTCAGGGCGATAGTAGCAGCGCGGGTGGAAGCGTAGCGCGCCGGCTTCGTGCAAAGCCGTAATGCCGCGATTGCGCAAATACGCTTCCACGAGAGTCCGTGCGATCGGCTGCGACATGGCGAACAGCCGCCGTGCCGCTTCCGGCGATCCCGTCTGCGCCGGCAGACGTGCGGCTTTCGGCGCGTGGCTCCGGGTCCGAGCGGGGCAAGCTCAGGAAGCGTCGCGCCTCGTCGGCGACATCGTGGAAATCGAGAAGGCCACAGCTCTCGCGGATGATGTCGAGCAGATCGCCATGCTCGCCGGTGGCGGCGTCGGTCCATTTGCCGGCCGGCCCCTTCGGCGACTCCTTGAGCCGGACGAACATGGAGCGGCCCGGCGTATTGCGGACGTCACCGACCAGCCAATAGCGGCCCTCGCGCCGGCCATTGGAGAGGTAGTGGCGGCATACCGCCTCGGCCTCGCGCGCGAGGCGGTGCGCCAGTTCGGAAGCGTCGCGCGGCATCACGCGGCCTCCCGCTCGCCGATGCGCTCGATCGGATAGTGGTCGAGCACTTTCGCCAGCACGCTCGACGCCGCTCGCATCGGTGGGCACGAACATGCGCAGCTTCCAGGAGATGATCTCGTGGAAGAGGCCGTAGGCCTTGAGCCGATCGCGCATCGTGTCGGTGAAGCCGGACAGCTCGATGCGGTTCGCGCCCATGACGCGGACGCGGCGGAGCTGGAGGCCTTCGGCGAGGTCGAGAACGGTTCGGCCGTCCATCAGCGCGGCGAAGGCGGCGTCCGGCGTCAGCGCCGGTGCGTCCGGCCGCGAGCGCAGTTGCGACCCAGGCGGGCGAGACCTTGCGGCCGATGATGCGCTCGCCCGCATCGGTCTGAAGCCGATAGACGCGCGTCGACTCGTTCGGCAGGCGCTTCCAGATCGGCAGGAGCAAGCCTGCCACGATGTGGATCGTGCTGTCGGTGAACTCGGGCACCTCGGCAAGCTCGGCCTGCCAGGCGGCGGCGAAGCGTGTCGCGGTCGGCTTCGACCCAATGGCTTTCCGCCATCATCTTCAGCGGAAGGCTGTGGTGCTCCATCGGCCGGATCAGCCGCACGCGCCGTTCGATCTCGCCGTCGTCGAGCATGAGACTCGGCGCCGGGACCTGCACGGCCGCCCGGCCCGAGCGCTCGTTGATCAGCAGCACGGCGCGCGGATCGGAGAGCCGATCGAGCGCCTCGTCCAGCGTCACGGGGCGATTGCGCTCGCGCTGGGTGATGGTGAGCAGCCGCGTCTCCGCGCCGGTGCCGGGATGGGTGTAGATCGTGCGCCGGTCGGTGACGACGAAGCTCTCGGCGCGCAGCGTCTCCAGCCCGACGTCATAGGTGCCTGATGCGATGGCGCCTTCGATGCGGGCCGTGAGCAACTGCTCGAAGGCGGTGAACAGCACGTTCTGCAGGTCGATGGTCAGCGCCAGCAGCCGATTGAGGAAGGTGGTGATCGGCGGCAGCTCGTCCTTGATGCCGTTGGCGTCCATCAGCTTCAGGCCGGTGGCGTCCTCGAAGGTCTGAAGCGAGCAGCCTTCGACCTTGCCCCGGACGAGCAGCATGTAGAGCTGGCGCAGCGCATCGCGCCCATAGTGGCTTTCGAGATTGTCCTCGGGCCGGAACAGGCCCTGGCCGCCGGTCTGGCGCTGCCCGCGGGTGATCGCGCCGAGCGTGTCGAGCCGGCGCGCGATCGTGCTGAGGAAGCGCTTTTCGGCCTTCACGTCGGTCGCGATCGGCCGAAACAGCGGCGGCTGCGCCTGGTTGGTGCGGTTGGTGCGGCCGAGACCCTGGATCGCGGCATCGGCCTTCCAGCCGGGTTCGAGCAGATAGTGGACGCGCAGCCGCCGATTCCGCGCCGATAGCTCGGCGTGGTAGCTGCGTCCGGTGCCGCCCGCGTCCGAGAAGACGAGGATGCGCTTGGCGTCATCCATGAAGGCGGCCGGTCTCGCCGAGGTTGGCGGAGCCGGCGCGGTTCTCGACCATCAGCCGGTCGCCCTTGCGGACGATGCGGCGCGAGCGTCCGGTGACCTCCGCCACCATGTCGGTGCCGAACCGCTGGACGATCTGATCGAGCGCGCCGGGCACGGGCGGGAGCGAAGCGAGCTTCTCGATCAGGCGGTCGCGGCGGGCGACGGCCTCGCGGCTCTCGACCGGCTGGCCGTCGCGGTAGACGGGCCGGGAGGAGAGATTGCCCTCGAAATCGGTGAAGGGCTCGTAGAGCTGCACCGGGAAGGAATGGGCGAGATAGTCCAGCACGTACTCGCGCGGCGTGATGTCGACCTGGACGTCGTTCCAGTCCTCGGTCGGGATCTCCGCGAGCCGGCGCTCCATCAGCGCTTCGCCGGTCGAGACGATCTGGATGACGGCGGCGTGGCCGGCCTCGAGATCGCGATCGATCGAGCGGATCAGGGACGGCGTCTTCATGCTGGTCAGCAGATGGCCGAAGAAGCGCTGCTTGGCGGATTCGAAGGCGGAGCGCGCGGCCGACTTCGCCTGCGCATTCAGCGTGCCGGTCTCGCCGGTGATGTTCGCGGCCTGCATCGCCGCGTCGAGATTGTTGTGAATGATCGAGAACGCGCCGGCATAGGCGTCGTAGATGCGGATCTGCTCGGGCGTGAGCTGATGCTCGACCAGCTCGTATTCGACACCTTCGTAGGAGAGCGAACGGGCCGCATAGAGGCCGAGCGCCTTGAG
>CAWBUA010000004.1:0-810389 GCA_963791925.1 uncultured Alphaproteobacteria bacterium
CGATACCGCGCAGGGCGCGTTCCGCCGCATTGTTTGATAAGCAGATGCGGCCGTCATCGAGGAAACGAGTAAATGCGGGCCAGCGTTTGAGCATGTACCCCATGGCTTTGGCGACATCGTTGCTGGGCGACAGCTTGGCGCGTTGCTCACGCATCCAACTTTCCAGATCGGCGACCAAAGGAGCACTGAGTTCCTGCCGAACAGCCCGGCGCTGCTCGTCATTCTGGCCATTGATCGAGCGCTCGATCTCGAACAGGACATCGATGCGCCGAACTGCCTCAACGGCCAATGGCGAGATTGCCGCTGGCGTTTTGCCCTGCGCCTTGCGACGGGCATTCTCGGCCACATCCGCCATGACGAAGAAAGGGCGCCGGGCATGGACCCAACAGGCCGCTTCCAGGATCGGCCCCGGCTTGCGATCGGGTTCATAGAGCTTGTTGTAGCCGCCGTAAGCGTCAGCCTGGAAAATACCGGCGTAGTTGGCCAGATGCGCCTGGGGATGCTCGCCCGCTCGGTCGCGCGAGTAATAGAACATCGCCGCCGGCGGCGCGGTGCCACCGAACGGACGATCGTCGCGGACATAAGTCCAGCAGCCGTCCGATATCGGTCTTGCCTTTGGCCAGGACCGGCACGGTGGTGTCGTCGCCATGCAACCGTTCGGCGGCGAAGACATGCGCCTCGATCCGCCTGAGGATCGGTTCCAGCACCGCACAGCCGGCCCCGACCTGGTCGGCCAGGGTGGACAGGCTCAGCGGCACGCCTTCCTTGGCATAGCGTTCGGCCTGGCGGTTGAGTGGCTGATGTTGCCCAAACTTCTCGAACAGGATCATCGCCAGCAGACTGGGACCGGCCCAGCCCCTGGCGATCACATGGAACGGCGCCGGCGCTTGGCTGATCTTCTCGCAGTCCCGGCAAGTGAACTTCTCGCGTACATGCTGGATCACCTTCCACTGGCGCGGAATCAATTCCAGCGTCTCGGTGACGGTCTCGCCCAGCTTGCGCAGTCGGTTGCCGCCGCAGCAAAGACACGTGGTCGGTCCCGGTACGATCACCCGCTCTCGCGGCAAATGATCCGGGAACGGTTTGCGCGCGGGACGCTTGCGGGTGAAGGCCGCCACATTCGTGGTCTTGGCCACCGCCATCTCGGCGGCGATCTCGTCCTCGGTGGCTGCACTCTCCAGTTCCTCGAACTGCAACTCGATCTGATCGAGCAGCCGTGACGCGCGTTCCGAACGAGGTCCATAGAGCTGGCGTGTCAGCTTGCTGATCTGCAGTTGCTGATGAGCGATTAGGGCTTGATCGTCGGCGGCCTTGGCTCTCGCAACTGCGAGCTCCGCTTCGGCGTGCGCCGCCCGGGCCGCTTCGGCGATGCGCTCATCGCGCTCAGCGACCAGTGCCGCTTTCAATGCTTCGATGTCGTCCGGAAGTGCACCAGGTCGAGAATCCATGTGACGAATAGAATCACAAATCTCGGCGGCTGACTCCGAAAAACGCAGGCCCCAGCAATTATCCCGCACGCTCCGGTCGGAAGGTATGAACCGGATTCCTCCAATCGATCCCGTCGAGCATGTAGGCGAGCTGCGAAGCCGATATCCCGAGCACACCGTCGCTCGGTGACGGCCAGATGAAACGGCCCTTCTCCAGCCTCTTGGCGTAGAGCGACATGCCCAGACCGTCATGCCAAAGAATCTTGATCAGGTTACCTCGGACGCCTCTAAAAACGTACAAATCCCCGGCATGCGGGTCACGACGTAATGCTTCCTGGACCTGGAGAGCTAGGCCATTCATGCCGCGCCTCATGTCGGTGCGTCCGACCGCCAGCCAGACCCGTACGCCCGACGGGACCGGAATCATCGCCGCTCCAAGACGTCGAGCACACGGCGCAATGCCTGCCGATCGAAGCCACCGCCAACCCAGACACGGTACTTGCCGGCGACATCAATCTCGATCTTCTCGGCAACGGCCGATGGCGGCGCGGCCGTACCATCTTGTTCCGCGGTAATTACTACAGGTATCAGTCGGGAAGCCGGTGCATCGGACGGCGCGACCGCGGCGTCGCCATAGCGCTTGCGCCAACCAAATACCTGGTTGGCATTCACGTCGTATTGCCGGGCAATCACTGAGACCGACACGCCCGGCGCAAATGACGCCGCAACGATCTCCCGCTTCAGCGCCTCAGGCCACGAGCGATGACGCCGCCGCTTGATCGCACTTGTGTCCATAACTGGCTTTGTGGACACTTCTCGCCCTCACAACGTCAACGATGCCGTCACAATCGGCGAAATACGATGATTCAGGAAGGCGGTCCTCACCGGAGGCTAACGGAAAGAGCGGGACGTCGTCGCGATTGTTTTCCCGCTGACGGCTTCTAACGTCCGGCCGGCGCGTAGCTCGTCAGCGTGCTCGGCATCTTCATCGGCGCAAGGTGGTGCGGCACGACGATGCGCTGGCCTTCGGCAAGCGGCTCGCGCTCCGACACGGAGTTGAGCTGTGCGAGCGCCCAAACCGGCACGTGATAGGTCGCGGATAACGTCTTCAAGGTATCGCCGGCATGCGCCGCCACCGGCATCCCGGAGTCCCACAATTCGATGGGGGCATCGGCGGGAACTTCGAGGTGGATCGGCACCGCCTCGCCCTCGGCGTCGGCCGGCGTTTCGGCCAACCGGACGACCTTGCTGACCAGTTGCTCCTGGATACGATCGGCCTTTTCGATATTGATATGAATGATTTCGGTGTGATCCTTGAGATTATAGCTCGCATAATCGCCGTGGAAGCGCGAGCCCTGCACGACATTGCCGCCGCCCATGAAGTTCGACGACTGATAGATGTTGATATAGCGCTCGACATTGGGCGGCACGTTGTCGGCAATCCGCGTGGGATCGTAGGTGACGAGCAGGCTCACTGGGATGCCGGCCTGGTTGAGCATCTCGGCAAAATCCAAGACGCAGTCGCCGCCCATGGAATGGCCGATGAGGATGATCGGCTGCGGATCGCGGCGATAATCGCGGATCGCTTCATCGAGAGTGGGCCGCCACAACAGATAGGTCCCCACGCTCGCGGGGATGCCGGTGCGGCTGATGCGCGCCGCCAATGTATCGATGCCGCGCGAATAGAGCAGGCCGGCGACGCCGCGGAACAGATAGGCGCGGCCGCGCGGCTGCGCGATCTTCTCGACCGGTTGCGGCGTCGCAGCAGCGGGAACCGAGACGTCGGCGGCACCGGCGGCATCGGCCATCGCGATCGGCTTTGCGGCAGGCCGCGCCGGCGCGGCGGCGGGCGTCAGCGGAGCGGCGAACTCGGCCTCGGAAGTCGGCACGAACAGCGAGCTCTGCGCGGCGGATTCAGGCTTGTTCGCTGCCGGTGTCGTTCCAGTCGTCTCGTAGTTCGTGGCCTCTACCGCCGGGGCCTGGCCGCCGCTCTTCATCCAATCGGACTGCTTGCCGGATGACGTGAATGCGGCGCTCGGATCGAACATGGCATAGCCGCCGCAGCCGGTGAGGCAGGCGGCCAACAGCAGGACGAAAAAATGCCGCGGTTGCACCATGGTCTTGCGCCGCCCGTGTTCGCGCGCGCACGCCAAAACGACCGGCCGATCAGCCTGCGCTGCGCCGGTTCGTCGGCAAAAGCTTTCGAAAGGACGGCATTCCAAGAATCAGGACCCACCACTCGTCGGCGGAGGAGACCGTGAAATCCTTAATTTCCCCCGAATTGGCCACCGACCATGCCGATGGCAACGGGTGAAATCAGGGTGCCGGACCGGCTTTTTCGTGGCGAAATGTCGTTAACAGGCCTATCTGCCCGGTATCGGGCTTCGCCCCTCCTCCGTCATGCTATGAACCGGCGCGAATGAAGCATTCTCCCCGTATTTCCTTTGTCTCGCTCGGCTGCCCCAAGGCATTGGTTGATTCCGAGCGCATTATCACGCGGCTGCGGGCGGAGGGCTACGAACTCACCCGCGAGCATTCCGGGGCCGATCTCGCCATCGTCAACACCTGCGGCTTTCTCGACAGCGCGCAGGCGGAGTCGCTTGCGGCCATCGGCGCGGCGATGGCCGAAAACGGCAAAGTCATCGTCACCGGCTGCATGGGCGCGGAGCCGGAAAAGATCACCGCGGCGCATCCCGGGGTGCTCGCCATCACCGGGCCGCAGCAATACGAGAGCGTGCTCGATGCCGTGCATCGCGCCGCGCCGCCGGCGCACGATCCCTACGCCGATCTGATCCCGCCGGAAGGCATAAAACTCACGCCACGGCATTATGCTTATCTAAAAATCTCAGAGGGTTGCAACAATCGCTGCACCTTCTGCATCATCCCCAAATTGCGCGGTGACCTGGTTTCTCGGCCGGCCGCCGACGTGCTGCGAGAGGCCGAGCGGCTGGTCGCCGCCGGCGTCAAGGAGCTTCTGGTGATTTCGCAGGACACTTCGGCCTATGGCGTCGATCTCAAATACACCGCAAGCCCATGGAAAGACCGCGACGTGCGGGCGAAATTTCTCGATCTCGCCCGCGAACTCGGCGAATTCGGCGTGTGGGTGCGGCTGCATTACGTTTACCCCTACCCGCATGTCGACGAAGTCATTCAGCTGATGGCGGAGGGCAAGATTCTTCCCTATCTCGACGTGCCGTTTCAGCATGCGAGCCCAGCGGTGCTTAAACGCATGCGGCGGCCGGCGGCACAGGAACAGACGCTGGAGCGCATTGGTGCCTGGCGGGGGATGTGCCCGAGCCTGACGATCCGCTCGACCTTCATCGTCGGTTTCCCGGGGGAGACCGAAGAGGATTTTGCCTTGCTGCTCGACTGGCTCGGCGAGGCGCAGCTCGATCGCGTCGGCTGTTTCCGCTACGAGCCGGTCGCCGGCGCGACAGCAAACGCGCTTGCGGCGCCGGTGCCCGACGCGGTCAAAGACGAGCGCTATCACCGCTTCATGGCGCGCCAGCAGGCGATTTCGCAAAAGCGGCTCAAGCGCAAAGTCGGCGCCCGCGAGCGCGTCATCATCGACGAGGTCGACGCCAAATCGGGTGTCGCCAAATCAATTGCCGCCAAGGGCCGCGGCAAAGGCGATGCGCCGCAGATTGACGGCACGGTCTTTGTTTCGAGCCACCGCCCGCTCCGCGTCGGCGAGATCGCGACGGTCAAAATAGAGCGGGCGGATGCCTACGATCTGTACGGCACTGTCGTTGGCTTTTAGGGGCAATCATTTAGCCCGCTTGGCGCGCATGCCGATGGCCGTGTAAAGCTGGCGGCCTCCTTAAACCGCAAGGTCATCCGCTCATGCCGCTTTCCGACACGATCAAGACGCTCATTCGCAATGCCTGGGACGACGGCTGTCCCTGCCTCGTGGCCACATGCGGGCCCGCGGGACCGAATATTTCGGTCAAGGGCAGCATGATCGTGTTCGACGACGCCCACCTCGCCTATTGGGAGCGCTCCAAGCGCACGGCCCTGGAAAACCTGGCGCACGACAAGCGGGTGTGCGTGATGTATTCGAACTTCAAGGCGCAACGTGACGGCGTCTTGGAAAGCGGCTTTCTGCGGTTTTTCGGCAGCTTGGAGCTGCACGAAAACGGTCCCATCCACGACGCGATCTTTGCCAAGCTCTTGCCGCGCGAGCAGACCCATGTCGGCGCCGATACCGGCATCGGCGCTCTTCTGAAGATCGAAAAGGCCATCGATATCCGCGGCAAGCCGATCATGTGATTGCCGCAGCCAGCACGCGGCGGATCGCGTCCATCAACATGGCGAGTTCATCCTCGGTGATGGTGAAGGCCGGTGTCAGATAGACCACATTGCCGAAGGGGCGGATGAAAACCCCTTCGGCAATAAAGCGTTGGCGCAGGGCATTGAGATTCTCGATACGGTCGAGCTCGACCACGCCGATGGCGCCTTTCACCCGTACGTCCTTGACGGCGGGAAGCGTGCGGCAGGCTTCGAGGCCTTCCCGCAACGCGTCCGCGATCTTCGCCACCTGATCGCGCCGCGGCTCGCGCTCGAACAGATCGAGCGAGGCATTGGCCGCGGCGCAGGCCAGCGGATTGGCCATGAAGGTCGGCCCGTGCATCAGGGCATCCGTGGGATCGTCCGACCAGAACGCATCGAAGACCTCCTTGCTGGCGATGGTGGCGGCGAGCGGCAACGTGCCGCCGGTCAATGCTTTCGACAGCGTGATGATGTCCGGCACCACGCCGGCGTCCTGAAATGCGAACATTTGGCCGGTGCGGCCGAAGCCGGTGAAGATCTCGTCGAAGATCAGCAGCAGCTCGTATTTGTCGGCGAGCGCGCGAAGCCGTCCCAGCACTATCGGCTCATGGAAGATCATGCCGCCGGCGCCTTGGACGAGCGGCTCGACGATGATGGCGGCGACCTCGTCGGCGCGCTCCGCCAGCAACGCCTCAAACGCGGAGGCGCTGGCCTCATCGGCCGGCAGATCGACCACGAGCTGCTCCGGCAATAGTCCACGGAATGCGGCGTGCAAACCGCCTTCGGGGTCGGACACCGCCATCGCGCCGGTGGTGTCGCCGTGATAGCCGCCCCTGAATGAAACGATCCGGCTGCGGCCGGCAATGCCGCGATTGCGCCAATACTGCACCGCCATCTTCAGCGCGACTTCGACCGCGACCGATCCGGAATCGGAGAAGAAGACGCGGTCGAGATCGTGGGGCGCGAACAGCGCCGCAAGCCGCCGCGCCAGCGTCAGCGCCGGCTCGTGCACCAGTCCGCCGAACATCACATGCGGCATTTGCGCCAGTTGGCGCTCCACCGCGGCGCGGATATGCGGGTGGTTATAGCCATGGCAGGCGGTCCACCACGAAGCGATGCCGTCGATCAATTCGCGCCCGTCGGCAAGCCTGATCCGGCAGCCTTGGGTGGAGGTCACCGCAAGCGGCGGGCTCGCCGTCTTCATCTGGGCATAAGGCAGCCAGATATGGTCGAGGCCGGCGGCATACCAGGCCGGTTGTGCGTGCCGTCCCATCCCCTTGTTTTCGCTGGTATTGCCAGGCATTCGGCGCTTTCATGGACGGTGCATGATCTTTTCCGAAAACCGCAATCCACTTTTCGGGATCATGTTCAGGGCGCCATTGTGCCCGCGGCCCCGGCCGAGGTCACGTTTGTTCGAAGGTACCGACAATCATGCGTTCGCTTGACGATTTCGCCGGCGAGAAACTTGAGGCGCTGCAACGGGCAAGATTGCGCCGCCATCCGGTCATCACCGCCCGCGACGGCATCTGGGTCGAGCGCGACGGCCGGCGGCTGTTGTCGTTTTCCTGCAACGACTATCTCAATCTCAGCCGGCATCCCGAGGTGATCGCGGCGGCAATCGAAGCCACCGCGCGCTATGGCGTCGGCGCCGGCGCGTCGCGGCTCGTCACCGGCAATCATCCGCTGTATGCCGAACTGGAAACGCGTCTGGCGCAGATCAAGGGCGCGGCCGCGGCCTGCGTGTTCGGCTCCGGCTACCTCGCCAATACCGGCATCATCCCGGCGCTGGTCGGTCCGGACGATCTCATTCTCGTCGACGAGCTTTCGCATGCCTGCATTCACGCCGGCGCCAAGCTTTCCGGCGCGGCCATAGAGCGTTATCGCCACGCCGACGCCGACCAGGCCGAGGCCCTGCTCAAAACCCATCGCAGCGGCAAACAGCGCGCGCTGATCGCGACCGACGGCGTATTTTCGATGGATGGCGATCTGGCGCCGCTTGCCGCGCTGTCGCAACTGGCCCGGCGCTACGATGCCTGGGTTCTGTCCGACGACGCGCATGGACTGGGCGTGATCGGCGGCGGCCGCGGCTCGACTTTCGCCGACGGCCCCGCGGACGTACCCTTGCAAATGGGCACGCTGTCCAAGGCGGTCGGCACCTATGGCGGCTATCTGTGCGCCTCGCGTGCCGTGATCGATCTGATGCAGACGCGCGCCCGCACCTTCATCTATTCGACTGGCCTGCCGCCGGCAGCGGTCGCCGCCGCCATTGCCGCGCTGGACGTGATCGCGCGCGAGCCGGCTTACGCCGCTCAACCGCTGCGCAAGGCCAGGGAGTTTGCCCGCGCGCTCAATCTGCCCGAGGCGCAGAGCGCCATCGTCCCGGTTATCGTCGGCGACGCCGACGCGGCATTGGCTGCGTCCGACCTGCTGCGCGACGAGGGCTTTCTCGTGGTGGCGATCCGGCCGCCGACGGTGCCGGCGGGTACCGCGCGGCTGCGTTTTGCCTTCACGGCCCAGCATCCCGATACCGAGATCGCGCGGCTCGCCGAGGTGGTGCGAAGCCGCGTGCTGAGGCATTGACGCGTGAGCGCGATTTTCATCACCGGGACCGGCACCGACGTCGGCAAGACCTATGTGGCGGCGTCGCTGATCCGGCACCTGCGCCAGATGGGCCGCCTGGTCGACGCCATCAAGCCGGTGGTCTCCGGCTACGATCCGGCGCAGGCCGCCGCGAGCGATCCGGGCATGCTCTTGAACGCGCTCGGACTGCCGGTGACGGAATCGGAGATCGACCGGATTTCACCGTGGCGGTTTCGCGCCGCGCTGTCGCCCGACCTCGCCGCCGCGCGCGAGGGACGCCGCATCGACGTCGATACCGTCATCAAATACTGCCAGACCGCGATCGATCGGCGGCGCGATATTTTGCTGATCGAAGGCGCCGGCGGCATCATGGTGCCGCTCGACGGCGAGCGCACCATCCTCGACGTGATGATGGGGCTGCAAGTGCCGCTCATCCTGGTCGCCGGCAGCTATCTCGGCACCATCAGCCACACGCTGACCGCGCTCGACGCGCTGTTCCGCCGCGGCATGCGCGTCCTGGCGATCATCGTCAGCGAGACCAAGGGCTCGACGGTGCCGTTCGACGAGACCGTTGCGGCCATCGCGCGCTTTGCCGAACCCGTCATCGGGCTGCCGCGCCGCGAGCCGGGCCAGCCGCTGCAATCGGGCGGCACGGCGAACAAGACGGTCGACGCCTTGGGCCGTCTCTTCGGTCAATGAGCGGCTCTGCCGCGGCCAAAATCACCTGGCGAAATAGTGCGCTCGCGCCACGGTCTCCAAAGTGCCTTCGAGATTGAATAGCGCGTGCAGAAGAAACGTCAGCGCGATGGAGCCGGAGCGCAGCCGCATCCAGCCCAAAAACAGGCCGACGACCAAAATCTGCAATACGCCGACCCAGTCGTATTGAACATGCGGAAGGGCAAACAGCACCGCGGTCGCGATGACGCCCGGCCAGGCCGGGCGTTCCGGCCGCACGAAGCCGCGGAACATAAAACCGCGGAACAGGATTTCTTCGCCCGCCGGCGCGACGATGATGGCGGCGAACAGCATGGCCGGCAGCCAGCGCTCCGCCACCGCTGTCGTATAGGATTGCAGCTGGAACGACGTCACCAGTTCCTGGCCGCTCAGGTAAAGCGCGCCATCGCTCGCGGCGATCAAGCATATGAGTCCCGCGACTCCCGTCGCGACGTCGCGCGCGCGCGGCAAAGCCAGGGCAAAATATTCCAGGGGGTTGGCCTTTGCCAGCCGCACCGCGGCGACGAGAACGGCAACCGTGACAGGATTGAGCACCAGGACCGACAGCGCGACAGTTGCGCCGTCATAGGGTGTACGCACCAGCACAGCCAAATCGCCCTGCTGCCACCATAGCACGATCGCCGTCGCCGCGACTTGGCCGGCAAAATAGGCGAGAACCGACCAGCCCAGCGTTGCCCAATAACCCCAGATTTTCATCGTCGCCTCGTCATTCCGGGCACGGGCAAAAAGCCGCGCGCCCGGAATCCATAAACACGATTGGTGAAGACAAGCACTCGGCGTAAAATCTACGGATATCGCGGCTACGGATTTAAGGTTCGCCGCCATGCGGCGGCGCCCCGCAATGACGTCGAGTTACGGCACCAGGATCGACGAGCCTGTGGTCTTGCGGCCTTCCAGGTCCTGATGCGCCTTCATGGCGTCCTTGAGCGCGTATTTCTGATTGATCGGGATCTTGACCGCGCCTTTGCCGACGACGTCGAACAGATCGTTGGCGATCGCCAACAGGTCCTCGCGTTTGGCGGCATAGGTGTTCAGCGTCGGCCGCGTGGCGAACAGCGAACCCTTGGTCTGCAGGATATTGATATTGAAGGCATCGATCTGGCCCGACGCGCTGCCATAACTGACGAAATAACCGAGCGGTCTTAAGCAATCAAGCGAGGCCGGGAACGTGGTTTTGCCGATGCCGTCATAGATCACCTCGCACAATTTGCCGCCGGTGATCTCCTTGGTGCGCGCGGCGAAATCCTCGTCGCGATAGAGGATGGTGTGGTGGCAACCGTTGGCCTTGGCGAGCTCCGCCTTGTCTTTCGAGCCGACCGTGCCGATGACATTGGCGCCGAGATGATTGGCCCATTGGCACAGGATAAGGCCGACGCCGCCGGCCGCGGCGTGCACGAAAACGTTCATCCCCTTCTCGACCTTGAAGGTGCGGCGCACGAGATATTCCGCCGTCATGCCCTTGAGCATCATGGCGGCGGCCTGCTCGTAGCTGATATTCGCCGGCAGCTTCACGGCGCGATCCGCCGGCACGTTGCGTTCGGAGGCATAGCAGCCGAGCGCCACCACATAGCCGACGCGATCGCCGACTTTGAGGTCGCTGACGCCCGGGCCGACGGCGGTGACTTCGCCCGCGGCCTCGTTGCCGGAAACGAACGGCAGGCCGACCGGCGATGGGTACATGCCCATGCGGAAATAGGTGTCGATGAAGTTGACGCCGCAAGCGTATTGCTTGACCCGGACCTGGCCCTGTCCCGGCGCCGGCACTTCGATCTCTTCGTAAGTCAAAACCTCGGGCCCGCCGACCTTATGCACGCGTACAGCCGCAACCATTTTCCTCTCCTTTTGGACACGTTCGGATTGTCGGTAAAAAGCGCGGCCGGGATCATAGGCGGCCGAGTATCGAACACAAGGCGGTCACGCGGGTGGCCTCGTCCATCCTGCGCGAGGGTCCGCTTTCAGGCGCCTTGACGGCGTTGAGTTTAGCACGAATGTTGAAGGTAACCGACCTTGAGGTGGTCATGAGACGGTGGCGTGGTTTTGCCGCGATCGGGTTCCTCGCATTGGCAATGATGCTCGTTCTCGGATCGCGACCCGGAATGACCCAATCGCGCGCGCACGTCTACCTGTTTCGCGGTCTCGCTGACATTTTCTCGCTGGGTATGGACACACTGGCGGACGAACTTAACAAGCGCGGCGTCGATGCCTCATCGCACAGCCACAACGACTGGAAAGCAATCGCCGACAAGGCCGCGGCAAATTACAAGGCCGGGAAAGAAGGACCTCTCATCCTCATCGGTCATTCGCTCGGTGCCGACGCTGTCATGGAGATGGCCGACTACCTGGGCGATAAGGGTGTCCCGGTGGCGCTCGTGGTGCCGTTTGACGCCACGCAATCATTTCCGGCACCGGCGAATGTCGCCCGTGTGCTCAACCTGACGCAGCGCGATTACGCCCACATGCGGCCGGGCCCCGGCTTTCGGGGATCGCTACGCAACATCGATTTGAGCGGCGATCCGAATATCGATCATCTCAACATCGACAAGTCGCCGCGACTGCATGCTCTGGTGATCAGCGAGGTTCTCGCCATCGTGGGCGGACGTCGCGCGGTTCCGTCGGTTGCCGCGAAGCCGGCGTCAACCGGCATGGCACAGCCCGGGAGCGGAGGACGCGGGACTCTCGTACGACCACCCGCGGCGTCAGCCACGCCGCAGCCCCAGGCGGGCAACACGCCCGTTGATTTCGCCGCCCCGGCGACACCAACGCGACCACCAAAACCAGCCGCATCGCCGCAATCGGTCGACCCGGCACAAATACCCGACTGAGTGCCAAGTTAAAATAGCCATCAAGGCCAAGCACGCCGATGGACGTCAGGCGGCGGCAACCTGCCATCAGCGCTGCCGAGCGGCACCGAAAATGGACGCGCCACGCCTGCGTCACCTCTCGGTTTCGTCACCGATGAGCTTGCCACACTCGGTGGGCGCGTTGGCGACTGCATTTAGTCATCCCGAGTTGGGTCTTTGATTTTAATCAAAGTGTAGGCGACTTTGGGTGGTAAACATGTTCCAGACGATGCAAATGGCAATTGCTGCTTTAGCTGACTTCTTCGTCATGAGCATTACCCGAGAGCGTCTCAAGACCGTCTCAATAATGGATTTGGTTCCCACGCAAGTCACGGTGGGGATGCGCGAGGTCGATTTCAAACGCAGGCGTTGGCGCGAGGAAGACAGCCATCATAAGGCTGCCTCCTATCTCAGCAGTCACAGCATTCCGGTGATCCTGGGACCCGGAAATCGTTACTACATCATTGATCGACATCATCTGACGCGCGCGCTTCACGACGAAGGCGTAAGCGAAGTCCCTGCCTCCGTTGTGGCAGACATGAGCGCGCTTCGTTTTGACGAATTCTGGATTGCGCTCGAAAGCCGGCGTTGTACTCATCCGCTCGATCATGAAGGGAGACGGCGCTCCTACAACGACATGCCGAAGACTGTATTCGATCTTATCGATGACCCCTGGCGCTCGTTGGCCTGGGCGCTCAAAAGAGTGGGCGGATACGCTAAGGGCAAAGCGCCGTTCAGCGAGTTCCGGTGGGCGGATTTTCTGCGCAGCCGCATCGCACGCGAAACTGTCGAACACGATTTTGCCAGCGCGCTGGCGTTGGCGATCGGTTCGGTCCACGGTCGCGAAGCAACAAACTTGCCGGGCTGGCTCGGGGCGACCTCAGGCAATCTGACTGAAAGAGCTGGTGCCCATGCGACATCGCCGGATGTGCCGTTGATTTTTCATCCCGAGGAGACGGCGACGCCGAGCCTCAAGCGACACTCGCCGAGATTTTCAGCGGTTGCTGAGAAAGACCGGCTGACGATCGACGCATGCTGCTCGATCAATAGCCGCTCGTGGATGTAGCGATAGAATTTGTCGACGTCCGCAGTGTCGGCCGGAGATGCTGGATCGCTTTACTGATGTCAGAGGCAAACAATCCTCTGTTTCTCCGATTTAAGGAAGCGGCAAGTTTTGTGCTATGCTAGTTTGGACGGGATTTGCGCCCACGCGGCCTGTGATGAACAGACGGGTTTGCGTCATGGTGCGGTTGTTGGCGGTCCTGCTGTGGCTTGTGCCCTTAGTCGTTCGTGGCGAAGCTGCCGGACCCGTCGACGAAAATTCGGTAGCCTCGGCCGACCTCAGCGGTCGCGGCTGGCTGGCATCAACGTATCGGCACGACGAAACTCCGCCCGCGGATAGCCCGCTCGGGGCATTGAATTTCAGCTACGGCGGCGGACTTGCAACCGATTACATCTACCGCGGAACGACCCTGTCGGCCCACAATCCCGCGGTCGGCACCGCCTTTGAGGCGACGTTCGGGCAATTCTACGCAGGGAGCACGGTGAGAAGCGTCAAACTGCCGACAAATCCGGCCGCAGAAGTGGCGTTCGCCGGTGGCATCCGTCCGAAACTCGGCGATGTCGATCTCGATATCGGATTGACTTACTACCTTTATCCCGGTGAAACGCCCGGCGCGACCAACGGCACTGCATATTGGGAGAGCATTGTTCGCGCCGACTACAAAATTTCGGAGTTGCTCAGCGTCGCCGGCGGGTTCGCCTATTCTCCAAGTGTGTCGAACACCGGCGCCTGGAGCAAGTACGCGGCATTTGGCCTGAGCCTGACAGTGCCGCGGAATCTGTTGCCGAGCGGCTTAGGCGCCACGCTGTCGGGTAGCACCGGCTATTTCTGGTTTGGCCACCAAGCGCCGGCATTGGGCGGCTTTCCTTTGCCGGCTTACGTCAATTGGAACGCGGGAATTACTTTCAGTCGTAATCATCTAAACCTCGATCTGCGTTATTCGGACACCAATTTATCGAAAGAGAACTGTTTTGTTCTCACCGGCGACCCCAGCGCCGTACCTGGCGGCACCATCAATCCCTTGAGCAATCCCGACGGGAGGATGTCGAACTGGTGCGGCACCACGTATGTTGCGAAGTTCTGGTTCAGTCTGGACTGACAAAGCCAAGCGCAGACGTCGAAGCTGGGAAGATAATTCATCAGTCGCATAGCAAGCAGTCGGACGCCAAGACCGAAAATGCCGATAAAATTGAAAATGCCGTTCAATCGCATCCTCGATCCGATGGAAAGCATGTCCGAAGTCTTGTTCGGCTTGATCATGGCACTCATACCAACTCCACATCAGAGTGAGTTGGCGATATATGGAAAGGATGTGATGGAGCGGACGAGTTTGCGGTTGTGCTCGATGTAGAGGGTGCCGTCGCGGAGTTGGTAGGAATTGAGGGTGGCGTAGTCTCCGGGGTGTTCAACCTCGAATCATCCGGCGTTGAAGCGTCGGACTGGAGACCACGCCATGACGAGCAATACCACGAAGCCTGATTCTTTGCAGCCTGCGGCCAAAATGGCTGTTGATCTTTTCGACAATTGGTTTGATCCGATCGAGACCGAGGTGCGGGCTCGAGCGCGTGAGTTCGTCGAAGAGTTGATCCGCGGCGAGCTCGACGCTCTGCTGGCACGGCCGCGTTACGGACGAAGCCAGATGGCCGGCAATGAAGGAAGAGCCGGCGTTGCGGGTCACCGTCACGGCAGCCGGACGCGGTCGCTGACAGGCACGTTCGGGCCGATCGAGATTGCGGTGCCGCGCGCCCGGCTGACCACTTCCGAGGGCAAGACGGCGGAATGGAAAAGTCAGGCGCTGCGGGCCTATCAGCGGCGCACGCTTGCCGCCGACGCCCTGATCGCGAGCACGTATCTCGCCGGCACCAATACAAGGCGGGTGCGTCGCGCGCTGGCGGCCTTGTTCGGCGGAACGGTCGGCAAGGACACGGTGAGCCGTACATGGCGCAAGGTAAAGAGCGACTGGGACGCCTGGAACACCCGCTCGCTGGCCGAGGAGCCGATTGTGCGCCTGATCCTCGACGGCACCGTCGTTCGTGTGCGGCTCGATCGCAAAGCGACTGCCATCTCGCTGCTGGTCGTTCTCGGTGTGCGCGCGGACGGCCAGAAGGTGCTGCTCGCGATCAAGAGCATGGGCGGCGAGAGCACCGAGGCCTGGCGCACTGTCCTCGACGATCTTATCAAGCGCGGGCTGCGGCGACCCGAGTTCCTTATTGTCGACGGTGCGCCAGGACTCGACAAGGCCATTGCCTCTGTCTGGGATGGCGTGCCGGTCCAGCGCTGCACGGTTCATAAGCACAGAAACCTGTTCGCGCATGCCCCCGAGCGACTGCATGACGAGATCACCGCGGATTACAACGACATGATCTACGCGGCGACACCTGAGGAGATAGAGATCCGCCGCAAGGCTTTCATCCGCAAATGGAGGCTCAAGCATCGCGCTGTCGCCGACAGCCTGGAGGAGGCCGGAGAACGCTTGTTCACCTTCACCCGCCTGCCTCCGAGCCAATGGCGCAGCTTACGCACCACAAATGCCATCGAGCGATTGCACGAGGAATTCAAGCGGCGGATCAAGACCCAAACTGTTCTGCCATCCGCCGACACCGCTGCCATGCTGTTCTGGGCGCTGCTCGCCTCAGGACAGATCAACATGCGCAAGGTTGATGGTTGGCAGACGCTCGCTACAAAGCCCATCGATCAGCCGATTGACCTTGCAGCCTGAAACGATACCTTCATGTTACC
This sequence comes from uncultured Alphaproteobacteria bacterium, assembly GCA_963791925.1. Lineage (GTDB taxonomy): Bacteria > Pseudomonadota > Alphaproteobacteria > Rhizobiales > Xanthobacteraceae > BOG-931. Next base: position 15,654 of record CAWBUA010000004.1, read on the forward strand.
GGAGAATGCGCCACACCGAATTCCAACCGCATTCCGGACGGCACCATGTAGAGGATGGCCTGTTTGAGTTTAGCGCGCACGGCGTCGATGGATTTCAGCGCGTAATTCTTGAAGATTTTCTCGCGGATTTCATCCCAGAGATTTTCCTTTGGATTAAGTTCGGGCGAATACGGTGGAAGGTACAAGAGCTTGATATTGTCGGGAAGGGTCAGTTGGCCACAGCGATGGTTGGGCGCGCCGTCGAGAACCAAAAGGATGTCCTGGCGGGCGAACCTGCGCGCCAGCACGTCGAGGAAGGCCTGAAAGCAGGCGGTGTTCGACGTCGGCATGATCAGATAGACGCAAACTCCGTCTTTTGGAGAGACTGCGCCGTACAAATAGATGTATTCGCGAATGAGCTGAGCGGCGACCGCTGGTCTCGTTCCGATCGGCGCCCAGCATGGCCGTGGCCGATTAATGCGGCCGAAGCGCGCTTCATCGGCGAACATGATGCGCAGATGCCGACCGCGCCTCTTGGCCGCCCGCCGAGCCTGCCTCACTGCATCAGGAAAGCCGTTTTTTTAAAAGCTTTTTGCGCCGCGAGGTCGCGCTTGGGATGAAACGGCCGCGGCATCAGCTTGCGCCAGCCCTGCCGGTGCAAGAGATTGTACACCGTGCTGTCGCTGGTCACATGCCCGATCGCCTGTTCATAGGCCGCTTTGAGATCGTGAATGTTCAACATCTCGCCGGCGCCGGCAGCTTTGGCAAAGCGCGCCAGCAAGGCCTTTTCCGTCGCCACGGTCATGTTCTCGTGCTTGCGTCCGCCATTCGGCTTGGGCTTAAGCGCCTTGATGCCACCGTGAGCATAGGCCATGTGCGCGCGGTTCACCGTGCTCAGCGATACACCCATCGCTGCCGCAATCGCGCCCTGCGTCATCCCGCTCTCGCGTAACAGCACCATTTGAATGCGCTGGCGCTGTCCGGCCGTGATCTTCCATCGTAGCGCGGTTTTGAGCCGCCGAACCTCGGCTTTGCTGCATTCGACCATCTGTTTTCCCCGAATCAGATAGCCAAGCGAATCACACTCAGCGCCTCGAAAACAATTCCCCTGCCTTCCGCTCTCAGCGCAGAAGACTGCCCGATTCAATCCGTTATGGAGCTGGTATCAGTTTCACTCTGACAGTCGGCGTGGTCACGGCGGACAAAATCAAAATACAGACAATGCTTTTGGCGGCGCTGGGCTGCAATCTGGCCTGGGGGATTATCGACGCGGGCGTTTATCTGATGACCCGCGTTAATGAACGGAGCCGCAAGAGTCTCTCATTGCGCGCGCTCCGTGAAGTGTCGGATCCGGCGACAGCCCGCAGTTTGATCGCGGACGCAATGCCGCCGTTGCTGGCTTCGGTTGCATCGCCGGAGCAGCTCGAATCCATGTGGCATGGATTGCGACAATTGCCCGATTCGGCGCAGCGGCCGCAATTGACCAAACGTGACGGCGTCGCCGCGCTAGGTGTTTGTCTACTCAGTTTCCTGTCAACGTTTCCGATCGTAATTCCATTTATGCTCATCAGTGACGGCAGATCGGCGCTACGCGCCTCGAACACAATCGCCATCGCAATGTTATTTGTGTGCGGCTATGCCTTTGGGCATCGCAGCGGGCTCAAACCCTGGGCAACCGGGCTTTCGATGGTTGCCTTCGGTTGCGCACTCGTCGGTGTGGCAATCGCACTTGGTGGATGACGACGGCCGCGCCGGGGAACTTTAAGGGCGCTTGCTCGCCCGCAAAATTGCGAGGTATTTCCTTCATCCGGAGCAGCGGGCGCCGGCTCGCCGCGTTCGGCGGCAACTCGGGCAAGGCTCCGCATGCGCCGATCGCTAAATCAACCCGGCCTCGTTGCGACCCCCCCGCAGCAGATCGTCCAACGTCGCGAGCCGATCCAGGCCGCCGACCTTTTCGTCGATACCGTCGGCGCGCAATAGATCGCGAACCTCGCCGTGCGCGCCTACGATCCGCAACGAAATACCGTGAGGTGCAAGCTCATCTTGCAATTGATGCAGCATGCGCGCGCCAGCGAGATCGATATAGGGCGACGCCGAGAGGTCGCAGACGACCAGGCGCACCTCGGCAGGGCCGCCACGCGCAGGCGATTCAAAACCGATTCCAGAATGGAGTCGGCATTGATATAAAGCAACGAGGCTTCCGGACGGAACGCGATAAGGCCGGGCAGTTGCTCGTTTTCGGGGTGACGGGCGAGGTCGGAGTAGGAGTTCGTCCCGGGACTTCGGCCTAGGAACGCCACGTGCGGCAGCGAGGCCCGCGCCAGCAACAACACGACCGAGGCCAATGCTGCAAGCAATATGCCTTGCAGAATTCCTAAGAGAAGCACGGCGCCAAGCGCAATTGCCGCGGCATAGAAATCTATTCTACTGATGCGCCACATGCGAAGCAGCGACGGAACATCGATCAGCCCTGCGACCGCGGTCAGCACCACCGCCGCCAGGACCGCCTTTGGCAGGTTCTCCAGCAGCCCGGTAAGGAAAAGCAGACACAACGCCAGCGTTATCGATGCAAAAACGAGCGCCAGCGGGGTGCGGGCGCCAGCCTTGTCATTCACCGCCGATTGCGACAGACCTCCGGCGACCGGATAGCCGTGCCCCATGGCCGCTGCGAGATTGGCGGCACCGATGCCCAAAAACTCCTGCCGCGGATCCAGGCTATAGCCGTGCTTGGCGGCGAATGTGCGGGCGGCGGAGACCCCTTCGATATAGGCGAGCAGCAAGCAGCCACCCGCCAGGGGAACAATTCCCTCGACGTCGCGTAACCTCAGGGCCGGGCCGGCAAAAGTAGGTAAGCCCGCTGGAATCGCTCCCGTCGTGGGGACGCCGAGCGCCGGAAGCCCCAATATTGTCGCGGCGGCGATCGAGAGCGCGACAACTCCCAGCGCGACCGGCCTTCCGGGCAATAGGCGTTCGCCGGACACGAGCAGCCCGATCGCGATAAGGCCGACGACGAGAACCATCGCCTGCATCTGAGCGAGCTGCCCGACGAACAGGAATACCCGCTCGAAAAAGTTACTGCCGCCGCCGATCACGCCAAAGAGGCTTGGCAGCTGGGTCATGGCGATGGTCAAACCTGCGCCAGCCTTGAAGCCCAACAGGATGCTGTCGCTGATCAGCTTCACGAGTGCGCTGAGTCGCAATAGCCAAGCCAATACGCAAAGCGCCGCGACTGTGAAGGCCGTGAGACTAGCGATCTGTGCATAGCGTTGTGCGTCGCCCTCGGCCATTGCCGTCACTGTGCCGGCAATCATCAATGAAACAGCGGAAGTTGGCCCGACGGCGAGTTGACGCGACGATCCGAGCACGGCATAGCCCAGGCCACCGAGCAGATAGCCGTATATGCCGACTTGCGGAGGCAAGCCTGCAAGTCCAGCGTAGGCAAGAGAAACCGGAATCGCGTAGGCGGCCAGAGTCACCCCGGCAAGGACATCGCCCGGGAGAAGGCCGACGCGATATTCACGCAGCCAAATAGCGGGCGGAAACCACCGGAGTCTCGCTTCCTTCCGTTGTGCCCCAAAACTGGACATGCAGCGTCCGCACCATCCGATTGCTTGCGACAAACAAGTAGCGACGCGCCTGTGGTCCCGCTTGATTCAAGTCGAAATCGGCTGCCGCCAGTTTACCCTATGGCGTGGGTAAAGCAGCATTGACCGCATCTGGCGAAATGAGACTTTGTTTGCTGCGGTGCATGAATCCGATTTTAACCGAATAATGGTCTATTTTGCCAGCAAACGCTCCATTCACCGCGCCCCTGACACGTTGAGCACGGCGCCGCTGATATAGGACGCCGCCTCCGACAATAGAAACAGCACCGCTTCCGCGATCTCGTCCGGCTCGCCCGCCCGGCCCATCGGCAACAGCGGCGTGATCCGTTCCAGTCGTCCGGGTTCGTGGATGTCGGTCCGCGTCGGTCCGGGCCGTATCGCGTTGACGCGGATGCCCTCCTTCGCCACCTCGCGTGCTAACCCATTGGTCAGCGCATCGACGCCGCCTTTAGCTGCCGCATAGAACACATATTCGCCGGCGCCGCCGGTCACCGAGGCGATCGAGGAGAGAAACACGATCGAGCCGCCTTTGCCGCCCTGCGCCGTCGACATCCGTTTTACCGCTTCGCGGGCGCAGATCAGGCAGCCGAACAGATTGATGTCGATCACCTCGCGGATGGTCTCGGCGCTTGCCGCGTCGAGCCGCGAATTCTTGCCGCCGATGCCGGAACTGAAGACAAAATGCGTGATCGGTCCGAGCGTGCGCGTCGTTTCGCCGAAGACGCGCAAAATATCCTCTTCCTTGGCCATGTCGCCCTGCAGTGTGACGGCCTTGCCGCCTGACTTCTTCACCGCTTCGGCGACCTCTGCCGCGGCCTTGGCATTGCGCACGTAATTGATGGCGACGTCGTAGCCGCGCTCGCCGGCAAGCCGTGCCGTCGAGGCGCCGATGCCGCGGCTGCCGCCGGCGATGAGGAGGATAGGTCGGGGCACTGGCTAGCTCCTGCAAGTTATGGATGATGGCGGCGCAAAAATCCGACGCCGACGAAGTAAACTGCCAAAACGCATAAGCCCGCGACAGTCCAAAAACCGGGCTGCAGATCTTTCGCCACGGCGAACATCGCCAATCCGGTCCACAGCAGCAATGCCGCCGTCGTCAGCGCCCGCAAATGGCCGATCCGCACCGGATGCAGAACGTGAAACGGCACGAAAGTGAGCGCCGCCAGTGCCGCTATCAACGTCGCGCCGAGCCACGGCGCCGGGTGCAGCAGGAACAGATAGAACACCGCCACATTCCACAGCGCCGGGAAGCCGCGAAAATAATGGTCGGATGTCTTCATCAGCCGGTCGGCAAAATAGAGCGACCCGGTGACGACGATGAGGAGGCCGAGCGGAATCGCCAAGGCTTGCGGCAAAAGTCCGCCGGCGGCGACGGCGAAAGCCGGCACGAACACATAATTGAGGATATCGACCACGAGATCGAGCACGTCGCCGGACCAGCGCGGCAACAGGTCGGCGACGCGCAGCCGCCGGGCAAAAGTGCCGTCGACGCCGTCGATGAACAGCGCGATGCCGAGCCAGACGAACATTTGCGGCCAGTCGGCACGCACCGCGGCGAGGAGCGCCATCAGCGCGCAGGCGGCACCGCAGGCGGTGAACACGTGCACGGCAAAGGCGGCCGCGGTCAGCGTCCTGGCTTCCTTTGCCGGCTCGGTTGGCTCCATGAGCTAAGCTTATACGTGAAATAGAAATTCCTGCTCAATCGTGCTGCTTGTGTGCGATAATCGTTCCCCAGTCATGGCACATCGACGCAGCGAAGATGGCGGTAAATATGAACGCGCGGACTACCCTTGACGCCGAGGTCGCCGTGATCGGCGGCGGTCCGGCCGGGCTGGTCTGCGCCATCGCGTTCAAGGCAGCCGGCGTGAATACGCTTTTGATCGTACCCCCGGCACAGCCCGACCACCGGACCACGGCGCTGCTCGCGGGGTCCGTCACGGCGCTGGAAACGCTCGGCACCTGGCAAGCCTGCCGGCCGCAGGCTGCGCCTTTGAAGAAACTTCGCATCGTCGACGCCACGCGTCGGCTGTTTCGCGCCCCTGAGGTTTCTTTCGACGCCGCCGAGATCGGGCTCGAGGCGTTCGGCTACAACATCGAGAACCGCTATTTGCTCGCGGCGCTTGAGGCCCGCACCGTCGCACTGAAACTGCCGCGCATCGCCGCGCCGGCGCTCGCGATCAAACCCGACGTGGACGCGGTCCTCATCACACATGCCGACGGCCTGGCGCGTGTAAGTCTCGCGGTCGGCGCCGACGGCGCCCGTTCGCTGGCCCGATCCGCAGCAGGAATTGGCACCCACCGGCGGAGCTATCCGCAAACCGCGCTGACGCTCAATCTTGCCCATGCCCGCGCGCACGACGACACGTCGACCGAATTCCATACCGAAAGCGGCCCCTTCACGCTGGTGCCGCTACCCGGCCGCCGTTCGAGTCTCGTCTGCGTACTCGACCCGACAAGCGCCGCCGAACTTGCCGCCATGGACGATGCCGCGCTTTCGCTCGAGATCGAGCGCCGTGCCCATTCGCTCCTCGGTAGAATGACTGTCGAACCTGGTCGCGGCGTTTTCCCGTTGGCCATCGCGACCGCGGACTCCTGCGGACACAACCGGATCGCACTGGTCGGCGAAGCCGCGCATGTGGTGCCGCCGATCGGAGCGCAGGGGCTCAATCTCGGCCTGCGCGACGGTGCTACGCTCGCCGAGATCGTGGCCGACGCGCGGCGGCAAAATCTGGATATTGGCGCGGCTGATGTACTGGCGCGCTACGACCAACAGCGGCGCGCCGACGTGATGAGCCGCACCATTGCCGTCGATATGTTGAACCAGAGCCTGCTCACCGGTTTTCTCCCGGCGCACGGCGCGCGCGGGCTGTCGCTTTATCTCGTCGACCGCATCGGCCCGTTGCGCCGCGCTTTGATGCGCGAAGGCGTGACACCCGCCGCCTCGCAGCCGCGGCTGATGCGCGGCGAGATGGTGTGAGCAGAGCCATTTCCTAGGCAGCCATGCCGATAAAAACGGCTTGGCCTGCCCGATCCTTCATCCTACCGTCAGCTGTAAGGAACTTCCGGTACCCGCATGAAACTGCCGCGCAATTTCTTCAAGCCCTTGGCGATCGGCGCGCCCGCGCCGCCCCGCGAATTGCCGCTCCGGCTCGAGCGCATGATTCATTTCGTGCCGCCGCATATCGAGAAGGTGCGCGCCAAAGTGCCGGAGCTCGTAGCGCAGGTCGACGTCGTGCTCGGCAATCTCGAGGACGCCATTCCGGCCGACGCCAAGGAGGCGGCGCGCGCGGGCTTCATCGCCATGGCGAAAGCCTGCGACTTCGGCGAGACCGGGCTGTGGACGCGCATCAATGCGCTCAATTCCCCCTGGGTGCTCGACGACATCACCGAGATCGTCGCCGCCGTCGGGCAAAAGCTCGACGTCATCATGCTGCCGAAGGTCGAGGGCGCCTGGGACATCCATTATCTCGATCAGTTGCTGGCCCAGCTCGAGGCCAAGCACGGCGTGAGAAAGCCGATCCTCATTCATGCGATCCTGGAGACCGCGGAGGGCGTCAACAACGTCGCCTCGATCGCGACCGCCTCACCGCGCATGCACGGCATCAGTCTCGGCCCGGCGGATCTCGCAGCGTCGCGGGCGATGAAGACGACGCGGGTCGGCGGCGGCCATCCCGACTACAAGGTGCTGGCGGACGCCGGCGCGGCGGACGCACCGCGGCCGGCCTATCAACAGGACCTTTGGCACTACACCATCGCCAAGATGGTCGATGCCTGTGCCGCCGCCGGCATCAAGGCGTTCTACGGTCCGTTCGGCGATTTCGCCGACGGCGCCGCTTGCGAGGCGCAATTCCGCAACGCCTTCCTGATGGGCTGCGTCGGCGCCTGGACGCTGCATCCGAGCCAGGTGCCGATCGCCAAGCGCGTGTTCTCGCCCGACCCGGCTGAGGTTGCCTTCGCCAAGAAGATCATCGCCGCCATGCCGGATGGCTCGGGCGCGGTCATGATCGACGGCAAGATGCAGGACGACGCGACCTGGAAACAGGCCAAGGTGCTGGTCGATCTGGCCCGCCTCGTCGCCGAAAAAGACCCCGAAATGGCGCAGCGTTACGGGCTATGACGGCGATTTTGCAGGTCCGGCAAGGCTAAGGCATAATCGTTGCATGACGGCCCCTGCGAAGCGATAAAATACGGCCCGCGATGGAAAAGATTCGCAACGCCAAGTTTCAGATCGGTCAGGTCGTGCGGCACCGGCTCTATCCGTTCCGCGGCATTGTCTTCGACATCGATCCGGTGTTCGACAATACCGAGGAATGGTACCAGGCCATCCCTGCCGAGGCACGGCCGCGCAAGGACCAGCCGTTCTATCATCTGTTCGCCGAGAACGCGGAGACCGAATACGTCGCCTATGTTTCGGAACAGAATTTATTGCCGGACAACTTAGGCGAGCCGTTGCGCCATCCGCAGGTCGCCGAGGTCTTTGTCAAGGACGGCAGGGGCGGCTACCGGCCGCGCGCGGCGATGCTGCATTAGTCTAGCGTCGAATCCGCGCAGACCAAGCCGTGATCGCGAGCCAACAGGTCGGCGCGAAGCACGCGGCCCGATGACAGGCTCAGCGAAGCCGCTACTTCTTCGCCGGTGCGCCCGCGGGTGCCGAAGCGCCGGCCCCGCCTTGCTGCTGCTCGAGCTTCAGGCGGGCTTCGTCGGCGCGGCGCTGCAGCTCCTCCTGCAGCTTCTTCTGCTGCTCCTCGAACACCTTCGGATCGGTCGGCGGTCCGTCATAGGCCTTGGCGAAATCGGTCAACGGCAGGACAAGGCTGATCGGCTGGCCGGTCGAATTGATCGCCTGGACAACGAGACCCTGGCCTTTCTTCATCTTATTGATCATGTCGGTCGTGGCTTCGTAATCCGCCATGCAGCCGTTGGTGAAGCAGATCACGTAAGGCGCGGTCATCGGCTGGTTATTGTCGATGATCACGCGGGTGCCGTGAATGAGCTGCATGCCGAGGGGCAGCGTCACGCGCAGGATTTTCTTCGGCTCGCCCTCCGGCTCGATCAGCACCGCGGCAACAACCGGCATGCCGGATTCGATGCGGGCATCCTTGCCGGTAAAGCAGACCTGCTTGGAATTTGGATCGTTCTGGTTCTTCAGGCAGAACTTGGTCCACGGCGAATAGATCAATTGCACTGGCTGCTGCTGCTGCTGACCCTGCGCAGGCGCTTGCGGTTGTGCGGCGGGAGCGGCCGGCGCCGGCCTTTTCGCCGCGGGCTTCGGCTGGGCGAATGCCGGCGCAGTGATCGCAGCCTGCAGCCCAAGCGCGAGGCCGACGGTCAGGGCGGCCGTCTGGCCGAATGTCTTGACGGATCTTTTGGCGATGGCGGAGGGCGTGCGGCCCACCGGGCGACCCGGCGCGGACGCGTTACGATAAGTCATGAGCTGCAGTTCCTCTCTGGTGCCGCCACTCGCAATTCGACCGGGATCCGAGCGCCCCCGTCGATCCGCCTGGTCAGACTTGGCTGTTAATGTTCCGCTATCGTTACGGCCGGCCATCGCCGCCGTCTGCACCGCCGTCCCCGCGTGGGGGTCAATCGACGCAGAATACGGCAACACCGTGACCCCTTACTACCTTGGCCCTCGGTCCCCTTGAGCCCGCTTGGCCCGCCCAATAGCGCAATCGCGCCGCCGGATAAAGCCTGCAGGCCGCATCGGTTGACAAAAAGCTAAACGCCGCGGGTAGCGGACGGGCGCCTCGACGCTCTGATAAAGTCGCCCGGTCAAGCGAATCGCGCTGGGCACACTGACGGCGAGGAAAAATCCTGCGCACGCTCGGAGATCGCCTGCTCGCCGCCTGTTGCGGCGCTCAAATGCTGGTGGCGCTCGCGGCTGGCCCGGTTCAATCGGCTGTCGCCGCGCCGAGCCAAATCGTCGCCCCGAACGCCGTCACCAAGACATCGGCCCAGCCGGCGATCGCGATGCACGGCGCGCCCGCGTTGCCTGACGACTTTGCCGCGCTACCCTACGTCGATCCGAACGCGCCGCAGGGCGGCCGGCTCATCGAGGGGGTGCTCGGCACGTTCGACAGCCTCAATCCGCTGATCGTGCAAGGCCTCGCCGTACAGCCCATCCGCGGCTACGTCATCGAGAGCCTGATGGCGCGCAGCTATGACGAGCCGTTTACGCTTTACGGCTTGTTGGCAAAAACGGTCGAGACCGACGCGGCGCGAAGCTACGTCGCCTTTACGCTCGATCCGGCGGCGCATTTCTCCGACGGCACGCCGGTGACCGCTGCGGACGTGGTGTTTTCCTGGCAATTGTTGCGCGATCACGGCCGCCCCAATCACCGCACCTATTATTCTCGCGTGGCCAAAGCGGAAATCTTAAGCCCCCGCGTCGTGCGCTTCGACTTCGCCGATACCAGCGACCGCGAATTGCCGCTGATCCTCGGCCTGATGCCGATCCTGCCGAAACACGCGATCGATGTCGCAACCTTCGAGAAATCGACGCTGAAAAAACCGATCGGCAGCGGCCCTTATGTCGTCGCCGCCGTCGATGCGGGCAAGAGCGTCACCTTCAAGCGCGATCCGAATTATTGGGGCCGCAATCTTCCCATCAATCGGGGCTTGTGGAATTTCGCCGAGCTGCGTTTCGACTTTTATCGCGACGACAACGCCTATTTCGAAGCGTTCAAGGCCGGGCTTTACGACGTGCGCGCCGAGACCGATCCGACCCGCTGGGAGACCGGCTACAATTTTCCGGCCGCGCGCGACGGCCGCGTCGTCAAGGAGACGTTCCGCAGCGGCTTGCCGAAATTCGCCTCCGATTTCGTCTTCAACACGCGGCGGCCGATGTTCGCCGATATTCGCGTGCGCCAGGCGCTCGCTTTGTTGTTCGATTTCCAATGGGTCAATCGCAATTTTTTCTATAACCTTTATCGGCGCAGCGCGAGTTTCTTCGACGACAGCGAATTGTCGGCCTATCGCCGTCCCGCGGACCAGCAAGAGCGCGCGCTGCTGGCGCCTTATGCCGACGCCGTTCGCCCCGACGTGCTCGACGGCACCTGGTCGCCGCCGGCGAGCGACGGCTCCGGCCGCGATCGCGCCACGCTTCGCCAGGCGCTCAAACTCCTTGAAGCCGCCGGCTACGCGCTCGACGGCACCACGCTGCGCGATCGCGCCACCGGGCGGCCGTTGCGCTTCGAGATCATGGTGACCAATCGCGACGACGAGCGCCTGGCGCTTGCTTATTTCGCCATGCTGCAACGCGCCGGCATCGCCGCGCAGGTCCGGCTCGTCGACGCCGTGCAATACGAGGAACGCCTGGCGTCGTTCGATTTCGACATGATCGAGTACGGCTGGGACGAGTCGCTGTCGCCGGGCAACGAGCAGAGCATTTATTGGAGCTCGGCGGCCGCCGACGAGCCGGGCTCGCGCAATTATAGCGGCATCAAAAGTCCTGCCGTCGACGCCATGATCGCCGCCTTGTTACGCGCGCGCCGGCGACCCGATCTGCTCGATGCCGTGCGCGCCCTCGACCGCGTGCTGATTTCCGGCTCATATGTGGTTCCGCTGTTTTATCTTCCCGACCAATGGGTGGCGCGGTGGAATTACATCCAGCATCCGGCGCGAACCTCGCTGTTCGGCTACCTGCCGGAAACCTGGTGGCGGCAGCCGGCCAAGACCTTGCAATGAAGGCCGTGCAATGACCCGCGGCGCTACAATACGCCGATGATTCTCGGGGCCCCCACTGGCGCAGCGAACGTCGCGCCGCCCGGCCAGGGCCGCATCACGCTCGACGAATTGTTTCGCCGTGCGGCGGCGCGGCGGCCCGGCGCCATTGCGCTCGTCGATGCGCCGAACCGGCAAGAATTCACCGACGGCGCGCCATTGCGGCTGACCTATGCCGAAGCCGACCGCATGATCTCGGCGATCGCCGGCCGGCTGCGCCGCATGGGACTGCCGACCGACGCCATCGTCGGCATCCAGATGCCGAACATCGTCGAGAACGTCTTGACGATGCTCGGCGTGCTGCGCGCCGGACTGATTGCGGCGCCGTTACCGCTTTTATGGCGCCGCGCCGACGCCGTCACCGCGCTGGCGCGGGTCGGCGCCAAGGCGCTGATAACCTGCCGCCGCGCCGGCGGGTTCGAGCATTGCGCGTTCGCCATGAACGTTGCCGCGGAAGTGTTTTCGATCCGCTATGTCGGCGGCTTCGGCGCCAACCTTCCCGACGGCGTGGTGCCGTTCCACGATCTGTTCACGGCGGCGAAGCTCGACGCCATACCGCCGCTCGATCGCGAGGCCGATGCCGCCGCGCATCTCGCGGTGACGACTTTCGAGATCGGCGAGGATGGCCCGGTGCCGGTGGCGCGCCGTCATCTCGAGCTTCTGGCCGGAGGATTATGCGCGCTGCTCGAAAGCCGCATGGAGCAGGACGCCAGCGTATTGTCCGCCATCGCGCCGGCATCCTTTGCCGGCATCTGCCTCACTTTGGTACCGTGGCTGCTTTGCGGCGGCACGCTTTCGCTGCATCACCCGTTCGACGCCGATGTTTTCGCTCGCCAGCGCCGCGATGAGCGCGCCGCCACCTTGGTCCTGCCCGCCGCGGCGGCGTTTCGCCTTGCCGAGACCGGGCTGTTCGCACGCGAAGGACCGACCACCGTGCTCGCCGCCTGGCACGCTCCGGAACGGCTGGGGGCGAGCGGTGAATGGCCCGAGCGCGATGCCGTTCTTATCGACGTGCCGATTTTCGGCGAAGCGGGTTTTGTCGCCGCCCGGCGCGGCACGGGCGGTCAGCCGCTGCCGCTTCCGCTCGGAACCGTCGCCGCGCCCCGCAATACCAAAGACGCGGTGGCGATCGTCGAACTGGCGGTGACCGAAACCAACACCTTGGCGCTGCGCGGCCCGGTCGTGCCGCGCCATGTTTTTCCGCCAGGCATCGAACGCTCCGACCAGCCGCATTTCGAGATTGCCCGTAACGGCTTCGTCGACACCGGCTTCCCCTGCCGCGTCGATCCGCTGAGCCAGACCGTCGCCATCGCCGGCCCACCGTCCGGCATCGTCAATGTCGGCGGCTACCGTTTCCCGCTCTGCACGCTTCTGGCAACCGTCGGCCGCATCGATGGCGGCGCGGCGCTCGCGGCGTTGCCCGATCCGCTGACCGGCCATCGCCTGGTCGGCACCGCCGCCGATCTCGACGCCATGGCGGCGGCGCTGCGCGCGCTTGGGGTCAATCCGCTGGTCGTGGCGGCCTTCGGTGAGCGCGGCGAGCAGGTCTGGCGCGAGGCGGTTGCCGCAGGATAAGCGCCGCGGTCACCATCTTTGCGCTTTCGTTGACGGAGCATTAACAGCGCTTTGGCATGCTGGTGCCGTCGTTATCCGTAAAACTCCGCATTCAGTGTATCCAGTTAGCGTGTCATGGCGTTGCAAGGTCCGTTCGCCGTCATTGCCGACACTCCGGCGCCGGATGTCGTCGATGCTCTGCGCGCCGCCGGCGGCTTTCCGATCATCGAAGCGACCTGGGCCGATGCGCATACGGTGCTGGCCGCGGTCGAGCCCGAAGCCATCGTGCTGGCCGATGCCTGCCCCGACCTTGCCCGAGCGGAGGCGCTGACCGATCTCATCGGCGAGCAGTGCGACAAGGGCAACGGCCTGTTCATGCCGGTGATCGCCCGTATCCGCGACGACGCCCCGCTGCCGATCGCGGACGCTTTTGCCATTGCCGTCAACGCGCCGCCGCAGCGCCTGGTGCGGCGGCTGTCGACGGCGATCCGCATTCGCACGCTGCATGGCACGGTATTGCGCCGCATGCGCACGCTTTCCTCACGGGGCGAACAACTGCCGGAATTGTCGACCACCGATCCGCTCGACGAAGCAAGCGTGCTGGTCGCCGGCCGCGGCCGGTCTTATCCGAGCCTGTCGGTGGCGGTCGGCGAGCAAGTCGGCGTCGTCGGCGCGCTATCCGTCGAGAGCGCGGCGCGGGCGCTCCATGCCCGCGATATCGACGGCATGGTGATCGGCGACGGTTTCGGCCCGAAAATCATCGAGGCCCTGCTGACCGTCCTCGCTGAGGACGCGCGCTTTCGCGACTTGCCGGTCGCGGTGCTCGGCGGGCACCCTGCCGTCATCGAGCCGTTTACCACCGAGCTTACCAATCTGGAGCGTATTTCCGAAGGTCCACAACGGCTTGTCGAGCGTTTCTTGCCTTATGTGCGAGCGCATGCGTTCGGCCAAAGGCTCAAGCGCATGCTCAAATCGCTCGACGCCAAAGGCATGCTCGACCCGGATACCGGGCTCCTCGCCCATGACGCCTTCTGGCGCGATCTCAACCGCGCGGTGGATGACGCCGAAAAGCGCGGCGTCGGACTATCGATCGCGCGCTTCTCCTTCGATGGCAACGACCGGCGCATCAGCCTCGATGCCGCCCGCCTGCTCGGCCGGCTGATGCGGCAGGTCGATTTTGCCTGCCGCGAGGCCGACAATTCGATCTTCGCCGTGTTCACCGAGACCGATTTGCGCGCCGCCCATATCGTGGCCCGCCGCATCGCCAGCGTGCTCAAGAACACCATGGTGGCGCCCGACGCCAAAAAGGACGCCAAGAAAGGCGGCATCGACACGGCGGTAACGCTGGCGACCCTGAAACCCACCGACAGCATCGGCTCGCTGATCGCGCGGGTGGTCGGTGAAGTGGCGCGCGGCTGACCACGGGGGTCGTTCGCAGGGGCTGGCGGGTGGTTTCCCCGTGCCCCGATATATGCGATAGGCTGAATCCATTCGAGTCGAAGGCTTTTGCCAAATGGTCGATCCGTCCGACCCCCGCCCCGCCGTCCGCGTCGATGTGCTCTCCGACGTCGTCTGCCCGTGGTGTTACATCGGCAAGCACCGGCTGGAGAGCGCCGTCGCGCTGACCCCCGATGTCGAGGTCGACGTGAATTGGCGGCCGTATTTCCTCAACGACTGGATTCCGCGCGACGGCATCGATCGGCAGACCTATCTGGAAACAAAATTCGGCTCGGCGGAACGCTACGCCGTGATCGCCGAGCGCATCGCCGCGGCCGCGGCGATGGAAGGCCTCGTCTATCATCCCGACAAGATCAGCCGCCAGCCCAACACGCTCGATTGCCACCGCCTCATTCTGTGGTCGCGCAGCGCCACCGATCCTGGCCGCATGAAGCAGCGGCTGATGGAGCTCTATTTCGCCGAGGGCGAGGATCTCACCGACCCCCGGGTGTTGATCCAGGCCACGGTCGATTGCGGCATGGACGGCGATCTGGTGCGCCGGCTTCTCGCCAGCGATGCCGACGTCGAGCGCATTGAGACCGAAGCCGCGAGCGCCAAGGAAGCCGGCATCGACGGCGTGCCCTGCTTCATCTTCGGCTCCAGCGTCATCGTCACCGGCGCGCAGTCGCCGGAATATCTCGCCAGCGCGATTGAGCGCACGTCCGGCCGGCATACCCGGCTGCGGGCGTAAAATCCCGTAATTGATCGGCTGCGGGGGCGGGACCATTGAGGTCCCCGCAATACCGGTAAAAACAAGCGTCGCCGGCAACGAAACTTTTAACTTTATTCGGTTCAGATACGTAGTTTTCGCGATATCGCCCATAGCGCCGTCAATTGGCGCCATCCATTAGCGCCATCCATTAGCGCCATGATCGAAAACCTGGTGCAGAAACTGTCGCCGCAGATCGCTCCGGAAGGCGCCAAGGACATGTCGGCGCCCTGCCCGAAGTGCCGCGCCGCCATGATCTATGTCACGGCGCTGCCGCATCCGCATTCGCCGGAGATGCGGCGAACCGTGTTTCTGTGCGTCCCCTGCAATCAGACCCGGAACTATTCGCTCTCTATGGCCATGGCGGAAGCCTACGCCGCCTTGTTTGCGTCGCCGTCCGAACCGGCCTGACGGTCGTCGAAACCGAACTAAGGCAGTGCGTGAGCGCTATCGATGTGAACCGGAGACGATGGCGATCCGGTGTGCCGCTGCGCTTGAACACCAACCCCCGGCAGATCGGCACGAAGCGCGAATGCGTGAACGGCGTCGCATCCTGCGCCGCCCACGGCGCCGCTTCGAGCCGCAGCAGCATGATTTCGGCCAGCATTGGAGCCTCCTCAAGGCCCGCCTGCCGCAGCGTATTGGCGCTCCGTCCCTAAACGATCGGGCTTAGGATTCGCTTCCGAAATCGCTTCAAATTGCGCCGATGGCGGCGGCGCGCGGCTTGGCAAAGCGGCAAGCGCTGGTGCGGCCGCGCCGGCTCAGCCGTGAAACGCCGCGGCAATATCGTCGGCGGCTTCGGTGAGCGAGACGCCGCATTCGCCGCAGCGATAGATGCGCAAGTCGCAAAGCCCTTCCGCGCGCGGCGCAATCCGCGCCAGATGCATCGAGCGCCCGCAGTTCGGACAGGCCGGCCCGGCGGTCAGCGGATGGCCGGCGGATCGCGACAGATTCTGCATTGCCAACATGATCGACCTCACTTTACGCGTAACGGTGCATTATCAAACGCCTGGTCGAAATTCAAACGTATGTTTGAGACGCGATCGGGCCGGAAATATGGAGATTTTGGGGTTTTGAGGGTTGTGCGAGGGAACTACACCGCACCGTGCTCTGCTCGGGAGCGCGCTCGCCAAGGACAGGGCGGTTACAAGGGCCGCCGCTGCGGGGCTGCGCGGGTCCTAAGTCGCACTCGGTTCGTCCGCCAGGGAAATCCTCTCGCGTTTCCTGCTGCTGGATATCGTATCTCGTCGCAGGCCGAGGATTTGCTTGTAGACGCCATTGCGTATTTCGCGATAGCGGGCTTCGGAGAATGCAACGGGACGAACGATGGCCGCAGCCAACAGCCCGAACTGGGCGATGCGGCCCGCGGCCAGAGTGGCTTCCGCGACGCGCGGCGTGACGCCTTCCGCAACCGCTCCAACGGCGTGGCCGATGGCGCCGACTGCGACGCCCGCGAGCGGATGCGCGGCGCTGGCGGCGGCCTGCGCCTGGTTGGTGACATGGCGGATCGCCGAACCGGCTTCGCGGCCGGCGTCCAACGCCACCAGCATGCCCACCGGCAAGAGCGCAATATCGGCGAGCACATGCCGCGCGAGCCGCAGCAGCCCGAATTTTCCGGGGCGGTAGCCGTAGGCTGAAGCGACACGGCGGATCAGACCGAGGGCGCGGACACTGAAAACCGCGACCTCGGCGAGTGCATTGGTGCTGATCAGCGACAGGAAAAACACATCGCGCGTGGCGGCTCGTATTGCCGCGGCGGCGCTGGCGTCCATGCCTTGCAGGCCGACGCGGTCGAGGCCATCGCGCAGGATGCCGACGTCGGCGGCAACATCCGCGCCGTTTAAGAATTTGACGAATTGCGGTTCGCGCGCGGTGGTGCCTAGTTTGGCGAACGCCGCTCTAAATCGATCCTCGTCTGCCGCCGTCGCGCAGGGGCAGGACAGATCCCACTGCAGCTGTTCGACGATCGCCAATCTTTGCCAGGAACGGAGTTCGCGCCACAGCCACGCCGCCGCCGACACCAGCACGATCATGAATAGCGGCGCCAGCACCAGGCCGGCGATACTGAAATTGCGATAGGCGTCCTGCATCCAACCGATCAGTGAAGCCGCCAATGCCAGAAAAACCAGCGCGCCAAACGCGACCGCAGTGCGAAACAGGCGCGGTCGCCGATAGACGTGCTCGGGCACGAAGCGGACCGGGTTCGTGGTTGCCGCATCGGGCGCCCTGGCTGCGACGCGGCCGACAGCCGAAGCGGTTTGCCCCAGAGCACTGGGCGCGCGCTTGGCGATCTTTCCGGCGTTGCCGGACAGCGATTTCAGCCCGGCTTGGCCGATCGAGATCGGCATCTGGCTCACGCTGCGAATGAATGCCGCCGACTTTCGCCGCCACATCGGCTCCCCGCTCCGCTCTGATAAACCCTCGCCCGGCCATGTATGCATTGGAATGGCGGTTTCCGAGTGGTCCGATGGTGCCGGCAAGAGCGAAGCGACATGCGGGATGGCGGCGGCGCATGTTCGATGCCCGCAGTCGGAGGTTTTCCACATTTGCGCGGCCGGCGCTGCATCCCTATCTGCGCCGAACAACACCCGCGCAGATATGAAACACGAACAGCTGGTACTCTTTGCAGCGCAATCATTGCCGGTCGAGCCGCCGACGATGCCGGCTGGCTTTCGCTATGCGCCGGATTTTATCGATGCCACCGCGGAGGCGCGCTTCGTCGGCGCGTTCGCCGATCTGCCGTTCAAGGAATTCGAGTTTCACGGTTTTTTGGGCAAGCGCCGCGTCGTGTCGTTCGGCAGCCGCTACGATTTCAATGGCGGCGGCCTGAAGACGGCCGAGCCGATGCCGCCGTTCCTTCTTCCGCTGCGCGAGCGCGCCGCCGCCTTCGCCGGACTTCCGCCGGAGCGCCTGGCACATGCGCTCGTCACCGAATATCGGCCGGGCACGGCCATCGGCTGGCATCGCGACCGGCCGCACTACGACGACGTGATCGGCATCTCGCTCCTGTCGCCCTGCACTTTCCGGATGCGGAGGAAGCGCGGCACCGGTTGGGAGCGCGCCGCGCTGCGGCTTCCCCGCCGCTCGGTTTATCTGTTGCGCGGGCCGTCACGCGAGGACTGGGAACACAGCATCCCCGCGGTGGAGGAGCTGCGCTATTCGGTGACGTTTCGGTCGCTCAGGGATCACGCTTCGAAATAGCAGCCAGCGCGTCACGTCTCGGCGAGAGCGATAATGCGGGCAAATGTAGCCTGCATGAGCGAAGCGATATGCGGGGTGCGGCCGAAAATCAGATCCCGGATATCGCTGCGCTCATCCGGGCTACGCTTGCTCATTCGTCGAGGAACACGACCTTCATGTCGGGGCAGACGCGGGCGTCAAACTCCGTTACGCCTTGCGCCCTGCAGCAGATTTACGCGGCCGACCGCCCTTGGCACCGTTGCGGCGAGCGGCTGCAGCCTTGGCGGTCGATGTTGCGGCGCCGGCTCGCGCCGCTCGCTGACGGTCCATATAGGCCTTGGTCCCGAACAGTCCGGCGAGCAGTCCCGGAACGCTGAGATCAACGTCGAGGGGCTCCCAATGCAGCCCAAGGCCGAGCCCGAGAATTTCGACTTGCGCCAGTTGCGCATCGCTCGCGCGTGCCAACCCTTGCGCATTGCGCGCCGGGAAGGCGAAGGTGCAGCCGTTCATCAGTTCGACATGCACGCGCCCGGTTCGGCGATCATAGCGCACGGCGCGGGCCCGCGGCTCGTTGCGCAGCGAGCGCTGGCCGCGGCGTTCGGCTTCGACAAGACGTGCGTCGGGATCATTGCTCATGAATTGTCTTCCATATCGCCAGCAACCGCTCTCGCTGGTTATTTGCTTCTTCCATCACGCGCCGCAAATCGCCGCGGCCGATGCCGGCAACCCAATCCAGCGTCACACCCGCCGCGCCAGCCAGGACAATCCTCGCCTCGCCACCCTGGCCGAAAACGTGCACGTGCGGCGGACGATGATCGTTGGTAAAGATCACGAATCGAAAGCCGTGGGCGCGGTGAACGGTCACCATCACATTAACCCATCATCGTTGGGTTTTCAAGGCGTTTATTATTTCACGCCTAAGCTCTCTTATGCGTCTCAGCTGGGCGAGGCGAATTTTTCTCTACGCCGCCTTCTTCCCCTTCTCCGCGATCCCCATCAGCGTCCGCAAAATATCCGTCGCGCCCTTCAGCCGCTCCTCCGCGGTGTCCCATTCGTCGAAGAACACGACCTTCATGTCGGGCCGCACCCGGGCGCCGACCGGGTGTTTGGCGATGTAGGAAATGAGCCCCTCGGGATTGGCGAAGATGTTGTCGCGGAACGACAGCACTGCGCCCTTGGGGCCGACCTCGATCTTCTCGACATTGGCGCGGCGGCACAGCGATTTGATGGCGACGATCTGTAAAAGATACTCCACTTCTTCCGGCAACGGCCCAAACCGATCGACGAGCTCGGCGCCAAAGGCGTCGATGTCGCGGTCGTCCTCGATCTCGGCGAGGCGGCGGTAGAGCGCGAGCCGCACCGGCAGGTCGGTAACGTAAGCTTCCGGGATCAGCACCGGCGTGCCGATGGTGATTTGCGGCGACCATTTGTCGGCGGCCGGCGCCGTGATGCCGGCCTTCATCGACGTCACCGCCTCTTCCAGCATCTGCTGATAAAGCTCGTAGCCGACTTCCTTGATGTGGCCGGATTGCTCGTCGCCGAGCAGATTGCCGGCGCCGCGGATGTCGAGATCGTGCGAGGCGAGCTGGAAACCGGCGCCGAGCGTGTCAAGCGATTCCAGAACTTTCAGCCGGCGCTCGGCCTGCGGCGTGATTTTGCGCCCGACCGGCAGCGTGAGCAGCGCATAGGCGCGCAGCTTTGAGCGGCCGACGCGGCCGCGCAGCTGATAGATCTGCGCCAGCCCGAACATGTCGGCGCGGTGCACGATCAAGGTATTGGCATTGGCGATGTCGAGGCCGCTTTCGATGATGGTGGTCGACAGCAGCACGTCGAACTTGCCGTCGTAGAACGCGCCCATGATGTCTTCGAGCGCGGTCGCCGGCATCTGGCCGTGCGCCACGGCGACGCGCACTTCCGGCACCGTCTTGTCGAGGAAATCCTTGGCGTCGGCCAGATCCTCGATGCGCGGGCAGACATAGAACGCCTGGCCGCCGCGATAGCGTTCGCGCAGCAAGGCCTCGCGCACCACAACGGAATCGAACGGCGAGACGAAGGTGCGCACCGCGAGCCGGTCGACCGGCGGCGTGGCGATGATCGACATTTCGCGCACGCCGGAGAGCGCCAACTGCAAGGTGCGCGGGATCGGCGTCGCGGTCAGCGTCAGCACATGGACTTCGGCGCGCAGCTGCTTGAGCTTCTCCTTATGCGAGACGCCGAAATGCTGCTCCTCGTCGACGACGATCAGCCCGAGATCCTTGAACTTGACGGTCTTGCCGAGCAGCGCATGGGTGCCGATGACGATGTCGACCGTGCCTTCGGCGAGGCCCTTTTTGACCGTGGCGAGTTCTTTGGCCGAAACCAGCCGCGACGCCTGCGCGACATGGACGGGGTAGTCCTTCAGCCGATCGCTGAATGTCTTGAAATGCTGGCGGGCGAGCAGCGTCGTCGGCACCACCACCGCGACCTGCTTGCCGTTCATGGCGGCGATGAAGGCGGCGCGCAGCGCCACCTCGGTCTTGCCGAAGCCGACGTCGCCGCAGACCAGGCGATCCATCGGCCGGCCCGAGGTGAGATCGTTGTTGACCGCGGCGATGGCGGCCTGCTGGTCGTCGGTCTCCTCGTAAGGAAAGCCGGCGCAGAACTCGTCGTAGAGGCCGGCGCCGACCGCGAGCCGCGGCGCCTCGCGGAGCTGCCGCTCGGCGGCGACCTTGATCAGTTCGCCGGCGATTTCGCGGATGCGGTTCTTCATCCGCGCTTTGCGCGTCTGCCAGGCCACGCCGCCGAGGCGGTCGAGTTCGACGCCGGCCCCTTCGGAGCCGTAGCGCGAGAGCAGCTCGATGTTCTCGACCGGCAGGAACAGCTTGTCGCCGCCGGCGTAATGGATTTCGAGGCAGTCGTGCGGCGCGCCGGCGGCCTCGATGGCGCGAAGCCCGTGGAAGCGGCCGATGCCGTGATCGACATGGACCACGAGATCGCCGGCAGACAGGCTCGTCACTTCGGCGATGAAATTGTCGGCGCGCTTGGATTGCCGCCGCGGACGCACCAGGCGCTCGCCCAAAATATCCTGCTCGGTGATCAGCGCGACATCGGCGGTCTCGAAGCCGGAGTCGAGGCCGAGCACCGCGAGCGCGATTTGGGGCCGCGGCAAAGCCAACGCCTGGGGCCACGAGGCGACCGGCGCGAGATTGAGAAGGCCGTGCTCGGCGAGCACATGCGACATGCGTTCGCGGGAACCGTCGCTCCACAATGCGATCACGACGCGCTTGCCGGCGGACTGCAGCGCGTTGACGTGCTTGGTCACCGCTTCGAACACATTGGCGCCGGGCGCGGCGCGCTCGGCGGTGAAATTGTGGCCGGCGTGGGCGCCGACCTCGACGACGTTGGGCTGCTCCGGTGCTGCGAAGGACGTCAGTCTTGCCAGCGCGGATTTTTCGAGGCGCTCGCGCCACTCGGCCTCGGCGAGATAAAGCCGCTCCGGCGGCAGCGGCTTATAGGTCGCACCGCCGCCGGAATGCCCGAGCGCTTCCTTGCGCGCCTCGTAATAATCGAGGATTTGCGCCAGACGTTCGTGCGCGGCTTCCTCAGCCAGCGGCTCGATGGCGATGGGAGTCGCACGTGCTTGACCACCTCCCCCTGGAGGGGGGAGGTCGGCCCGCATCAGCGGGCCGGGAGGGGGTGACAGCGGCGCAGCAATTTCTGCCTTGCCATCACCCCACCCCGGACCGCCTTCGGCGGTCCGACCCTCCCCCTCCAGGGGAGGGTGTGATGCTGGCGGCGCGCCGAGATAGTCAAACAGCGTTTCCATCTTTTTGTGGAACAGCGGCAGCCAGTGTTCCATGCCGGCGTAGCGGCGGCCTTCGCTGACGGCTTCGTAGAGCACATCGTCGGGCGCGGCGGCGCCGAAGGCCGCGACATAGCCGGTGCGAAACGCCCGGATGGTGTCTGAGGTGAGCTGAAACTCGGACATCGGCACCAGATCGAGCGCGCGCAGGTCGGCATTGGTGCGCTGCGTCTCCGGATCGAAGCTCCTGATCAATTCCAGCGTGTCGCCGAAGAAATCGAGCCGCACCGGCTCGTCCATGCCGGGCGCGAACAGATCGATGATGCCGCCGCGCACCGCATAGTCGCCGGATTCGCGCACCGTCGAGGCGCGATTGAAGCCGTTGAGGTCGAGCCAGGCGGTGATGCCGGCCATCGGCAGAATGTTGCCGGGCGCGGCGGAGAGCGATTGTCTGGCGATGAGATCGCGCGCCGGCACGCGCTGCAAGGCGGCATTCACGGTGGTGAGGAGAACGGCCGGATGCTCGCGGCCTTTGACCCGCGCCAGACGCGCCAGTGTCATCATGCGGGCCGCCACCACGGCGGCGTGCGGCGAGACGCGGTCGTAAGGCAGGCAATCCCAGGCCGGGAATTCCAGCACCTCGATGTCGGGGGCGAAGAAGGCGAGCGCGCGATGCAGCGTCGCCATGCGCGCCCCGTCGCGGCACACCACCGCAAGCGAAATCGCCGGCGGCTTGGCGCCTGACGCGATGGCGCGGGCGAGGTCGGCCAAAACGAGACCTTCGGCGCCGTCGGCAATGCCGGCGAGGGTGAGCACCCGCCCGGGCGATAGCCGCTCGGCCGGCGATTTAAGGAGCGCGGGATGAGAGGCCTTTGTCGCCATTTACGCTTTGGGCTCCGCCGCGGTCTGGACATGAAAGCCGATGAGCTGGCGCAGCACCGCGGTGTCGTAATCGGCGGGCACGGCTTCGGCGCCGACCACCCAGGCGTATAGCGACTCATTGGGCACTTCGATCAGCCGTTCGAACTGGTCGAGTGCGGGTTCGTCGAATTTGTCGATATAGACATCGGCGAAGCGGCCGACGATGAGGTCGGTCTCGCGCACGCCGCGCCGCCAGGCGCGGAATAACAGCCGGCGCCGCCGCACATCCAGTCCTTCGCTCGAACGCTCGGTCATTGATTTGCCTAAGCCAAGGTCAAACGCCAAAAGCCCGGACGTGCCGGGCGAGGGTTATATAGAGGGCGACGGGCCGGATGTCAGCCGTCATTCCGGGGCGCGGACGATAAGTCCGCGAGCCCGGAATCCATAATCACAGGCCGTGCATATCCTGCTCATTTCGTGATTATAGATTCCGGGCTCGCCGCCATAGCGCGTCGAAGACGCGCGTAAACGCGCTTAAGGCGGCGCCCCGGAATGACGAGAAACAATGCGCCCGCCGGTTCTCAATCCGCTGTTCGCCGCGCTGTCGGCGCTGCCCGGCATCGGGCCGAAGCTCGAAAAGCTGTTCGGCCATCTGCTCACGCGCGACGGCGAGCGCCCACGGGTCGTCGATCTGCTGTTTCATCTGCCGACCGGCTTTGTCGACCGGCGCAACCGGCCGAAGCTTTCCGACGTCGTCCCCGACACCGTGGTGACGGTCGCGGTCACCATCGACCGGCACCGGCCGCCGCCGTCGAACCGGCCGCGCGCACCCTACAATATCGACGCCAGCGACGACACCAACACGCTGATGATCACCTATTTCAACGCGCGCCGGGATTATCTGGAGAGACTGTATCCCGAAGGCGCGCTGCGCTACGTCTCGGGCACCGCCACGCTCTATGACGGCCATCTGCAGATGGTGCATCCCGACCGCGTCGTCGACGCAGCGGGATTTGCCGACCTGCCGCTGATCGACCCGGTCTATCCGCTCACCGAAGGGCTGCACCCGAGTCAGGTCCGCAAAGCGGTCGACAGCGCGCTCGACCGGCTGCCGGCGCTGCCGGAATGGCAGGATACGGAATGGATCAAGCGCAACGATTATCCAAGTTTCGGCGACGCGCTGCGCCTGCTGCATCGGCCCGCGGCGCCGGAGGACATCGAGCCGAATAGCCCGGCCTGGTCGCGGCTCGCTTATGACGAATTGCTGGCGAGCCAGCTCGCGCTCGCGCTCCTGCGCGCCCATATGCGCACGCGCGCCGGCCGCGGCACTGCCGCCGAAGGTCGCTTGCGCGCGGGCATCGTCAAGGCGCTGCCCTATGCGCTGACGCCGTCGCAGAACCGTGCCGTGACCGCCATCGTCGCCGATCTGGCGCAACCGGCCCGCATGCTCCGGCTCCTGCAAGGCGACGTCGGCGCCGGCAAGACCGTGGTGGCGCTTCTGGCCGCCGCGCATGTGATCGAGGCCGGCCGTCAGGCTGCCTTCATGGCGCCGACCGAGATCTTGGCGCGGCAGCATTTCGGCACCATCGCGCCGCTGGCCAAGGCCGCCGGCATCCGGCTCGCCATTCTCACCGGCCGCGAGCGTGGCCGCGACCGCGATGACATTCTCGCCGCGCTTGCCGCAGGCGACATCGACCTTGTCGTCGGCACCCACGCGCTGTTTCAGGAGAACGTCGCGTTCCGCGATCTCGCTTTGGCGATCGTCGACGAGCAGCACCGCTTCGGCGTGCATCAGCGACTCGCTTTGGCGCACAAGGGCGAGGCCGTCGACCTGCTGGTGCTCACCGCGACGCCGATCCCGCGCACCCTTGTGCTGACCTATTTCGGCGACATGGACATTTCGGAATTGCGCGAAAAACCGGCTGGGCGGCAGAAGATCGATACCCGTGCGGTGCCGCTCGACCGGCTTGCCGAAGTCATCGATGCGGTGGCGCGCGCGCTCGATGCTGGCCGGCGGGTCTATTGGGTGTGCCCGCTGGTCGAGGAGTCCGAAAGCATCGACCTCGCCGCCGCCGAAGAGCGGCACGCGGCGTTACAGAAGCGCTTCGGCAAGGCGGTCGACCTCGTCCACGGCCAGATGCGCGGACCGGACAAGGATCGCGCCATGGCGCGCTTCGCCAAGGGCGAAACGCGGCTTCTCGTCGCCACCACCGTGATCGAAGTCGGCGTCGACGTGCCGGAGGCGAGCGTGATGGTGATCGAGCACGCCGAGCGCTTCGGGCTCGCGCAATTACATCAATTGCGCGGCCGCATCGGCCGCGGCGCCGAGCGCTCGACCTGCATTCTGCTGTACAGGGCGCCGCTCGGGCCGACGGCGAAAGCCCGGCTTGCCATCCTGCGCGAGACCGAGGACGGTTTCCGCATCGCCGAGGAAGATCTAAGGCTGCGCGGCGAAGGCGACGTGCTCGGCACCCGCCAGAGCGGCGAGCCGGGTTTTCGCATCGCGCGGCTCGAGTTTCACGCCAAATTGCTGGCCGCAGCGCGCGACGATGCCACGCTCATCCTCACGCGCGATCCGAAGCTCAAATCGTCGCGCGGCGAGGCGCTGCGCGACTTGCTCTATCTGTTCGCCCGTGACGAGGCGATCAGGCTGTTGGACGCAGGGTAGCGTGCTCTATTCCACCGCCGTCGGTTCCGCCTTGCGCGCCGTTTGCGCGGCGCGGGCGGTTTGCGCCAGCGCGGCAAGCCTGCCTTGGGCCTGCCCGTCGCCGCCGGGCTGCACCATGCCCGCCGACATGATCAGCGTCATGGCCTGCTCGACGGTGATATCGAGATCGACGACGTCGCGCTTGGGCACATAAAAGAAGAAGCCCGTGGTCGGATTGGGGGTGCACGGCATGAAGGCTGAGACGTGCTCGGTCGCCGGCAGGCGCCCGGAGATCTCCGTGGTTGGCGATTGGGTCAGAAACACCAACGACCACATGCCAGGCGATGGGAATTCGACCAGGCCGACGCGGCGGAAACTCGATTCCGACTTCGAGAACAAGGTCTCGAAAATCTGCTTGGCGGTGCGGTAGATCGGGCGCACGATCGGCATGCGGCTCAACAGGCTTTCGCCGAAACCGACCAGCTTGCGGCCGATCAAATTGGCGGTGAGGAAGCCGAGCAGGGTCAGCGCCGTAAAGGCGATGATCAGGCCGGTGCCCGGGATGTTGATCGGCAGATAGGTTTCCGGCCGGTACGCCACCGGAATGATCGGCCGCACCAGGTTGTCGACCCAGGTCACGAACCACCAGATCAGCCAGATGGTCACCGCCACCGGCCCGGCGACGATCAGCCCGGTCAGGAAATAGGTACGGATGCGGCTGACAAAGCCCGGCGAGGCTTTGACATGGGTCGCCTGCACGCTGCTTTGACTATCGTCCTTGCTCATCGATCCCGTCGCTGTTGCCGGCCGCGGCAATATAGTCGGCAACGGCCCAAATTGCACGGCCGCCGCTGCGCCGTTGCGTCGCGTAAAACGCGGGGGCCTATTCCACCGTGACCGATTTGGCCAGGTTGCGCGGCTGATCGACGTCGGTGCCCATGACGACGGCCGTGTGATAGGCGAGAAGCTGCACCGGCACGGCATAGACGAGCGGCGCCACCGCCGGATGCACGGTCGGCAAAGTCAGCGTCGCGACCGACTGGCCGTCATTGGCCGCGGCGGCGCCCTTGGCGTCGCTCATCAGGATCAGCCGGCCGCCGCGTGCGGCGACCTCCTGCATGTTGGAAACGGTCTTTTCGAATACTTTGTCGTGCGGCGCGATGACGATGACCGGCATGTTCTCGTCGATGAGCGCGATCGGGCCGTGCTTGAGCTCGCCGGCGGCATATCCTTCGGCGTGAATGTAGGAGATTTCCTTCAGCTTCAGCGCGCCTTCGAGCGCGATCGGGAAGCTCGTGCCGCGGCCGAGGTAAAGCACGTCGCGGCATTTTGCCAGATCGCGGGCCAATTGCTCGATCTGCGGCTCGAGCGCAAGCGCGTCGTTGAGATGCCGCGGCATTTCGATGAGCGCGTGAACCAGCGCCTTCTCGTCGCTCTCGGCCAGCACGCCGCGGGCGCGGCCGGCGGCAATCGCCAGCGCCGCCAAGGCCGCGAGCTGGCAGGTGAAGGCTTTGGTCGAAGCGACGCCGATTTCCGGCCCGGCAAGCGTCGGCATGACGACGTCGCTTTCGCGCGCGATGCTCGAACTCGGCACATTGACGATCGAGAGGACGTGCTGTTTATGCGCGCGCGCATACCGCAGCGAAGCGAGCGTGTCGGCGGTCTCGCCCGATTGCGAGACAAAGATCGCGAGGTTGCCAGGGGCCAGCGGCACGTCGCGGTAACGGAATTCGGAGGCGATATCGAC
Organism: uncultured Alphaproteobacteria bacterium; assembly: GCA_963791925.1. Lineage (GTDB taxonomy): Bacteria > Pseudomonadota > Alphaproteobacteria > Rhizobiales > Xanthobacteraceae > BOG-931. The sequence continues at coordinate 42,936 of CAWBUA010000004.1, forward strand.
CTCGACCGGCAATTGCGCGAATTGCTCGAACCAATAGCGCGCCACCATACCGGCGTAATAGGCCGTGCCGCAGGCGGCGATCGAAATGCGATTAAGCTTTCCGAACTCGAACGGCAGCGCAAACGGCAGCGCCACGCGTTCGGCGGTCATGTCGAGATAGTTCGCCAGCGTATGACCGACCACTTCGGGCTGCTCGTGGATTTCCTTCGCCATGAAATGGCGATGGTTGCCTTTGTCGATGAGCAGCACCGAGGCTTGCGACTTCAAGACCGCGCGCTGCACCGCTTTGCCGTCGCGGTCGTGGATCTCGGCGCCGGCGCGCGTGACGATCACCCAGTCGCCGTCCTCCAGATAGCTCACGGTGTCGGTGAACGGCGCCAGCGCGATGGCATCGGAGCCGAGATACATCGAACCGTCGCCGAAGCCCACCGCGAGCGGCGAACCCTGCCGCGCGCCGATCAAGAGATTCTCCTCGCCGGCGAACAAGAACGCCAGCGCGAAGGCGCCGCGCAGCCGCGGCAGCGCCGCCTTGACCGCCTCGACCGGCGAGGCGCCGCGCTTCATCCGCGCGGTGACGAGGTGGGCGATGACCTCGGTGTCGGTGTCGGTGGCGAATTTGGCGCCCTCGCGTTCCAGTTCGCGCCGCAGCTCGCTGAAATTCTCGATGATGCCGTTGTGCACCACCGCGAGCTTTTCGGTGGCGTGCGGATGGGCGTTGTTCTCGGTCGGCCGGCCATGCGTCGCCCAGCGGGTGTGGCCGATGCCGATGGTGCCGGAAAGCGGCTCGCGCAAAAGCCGCGCTTCGAGGTTTTTCAGTTTGCCCTCGGCGCGGCGCCGCGCCAGCTTGCCGGCTTCGAGCGTGGCGACGCCCGCGGAATCGTAGCCGCGATATTCGAGCCGCTTGAGCGCGTCGATGAGCTGCGGCGCCGCCGGCTCCTGCCCGATCACTCCGATAATGCCGCACATGCCGCCGAATTGCCCTCACGCCGCCGCAGCAAACGCCGTTAAGTTTTAAAGCGGAACTCTTTAGATCGCGACAATCAAAATAGTTTTCGTTTGGTGACACATGCGCGGCGGCCGGCGGCGACCGGCTCAATCGCGCGAATGCGCCTTCTTCTTGCCCAGCGATTTCAATCCGCGCAAGCGCGATGCCCAGCCTTCCTTAACGGTCTGGCGTCCCCGCGCCAAGGCAAGAGCGTCCGCCGGCACGTTTTCGGTGATCACGGAGCCCGACGCGATATAGGCGCCCTCGCCGATCTCGACCGGCGCCACCAGCGCCGAATTCGAGCCGATGAAGGCGCCTTTGCCGATGGTGGTGCGGTGCTTGTCGGCGCCGTCGTAATTGCAGGTGATGGTGCCGGCGCCGACATTGGCATTGGCGCCGACGAACGCGTCGCCGATATAGCTCAGGTGATTGGCCTTGGCGCCGGCTTCGACCACCGCCTCCTTGACCTCGACGAAATTGCCGATGCGCGAGCCTTCGCCGAGCCGCGTGCCGGGCCGCAGCCGCGCAAACGGCCCGACCGAAACGCCCTTGCCGACATGCGCGCCGGCAAGATGCGAGAACGAATGGATGACCGCGCCGTCCTCGACCGTCACCTTCTCGCCGAAGATCACATAGGGCTCGACCACGACGTCGCGGCCGAATGTGGTGTCGGCGGACAGAAACACGGTCTCCGGCGCAACCAGGGTGACGCCGGCTTCGAGCGCCGCCTTGCGCAGACGCTGCTGCGCCGCCGCTTCGGCTGCCGCGAGCTGAGCCTTGGTGTTGATGCCGCGCACATCGTCCTCCTCGCCTTCGACCGCGACCGCGCGCAAGTTCATGCCGCGCGCGATTTCGACCGCATCGGTCAAATAAAATTCGCTCTTGCGGTTGCGGTTGCCGATCTTTTCCAGAATGGCAAGCGCGCTCTTCCCGGCGAACGCCATCAACCCGCCATTGCATAACGTAATGGCACGCTCGCTCGCGCTCGCATCGGCCTCTTCGCGGATGGCGACAAATTCATCGCCCGCCACGACGAGGCGTCCGTAACCCGTCGGATCGGCCGGGCGAAAGCCCAAGACCGCAAGCGCCGCGCCATCGGCGAGCGGCGCGCGCAGCCGTGCCAGCGTTGCCGGGCGAATGAGCGGCGTGTCGCCATAGACGATCAGAACATCGTCCGCCCCTTGTTCGATCGCTGCTTTCACCGCCAGTACCGCATGCGCGGTTCCGAGCCGCTGGTGCTGGGTGAAAATCGCCGCGTGCGGATTGATGCGCCGCGCCGCGGCGGCAACTTCGTCCTGACCGGGGCCGACGACGACGGCGGTCGCGGTGGCGCCGGATTTGGCTATCGCCTCGAGAACATGGGCGAGCAGCGATTTGCCGGCAATCGCATGCAGGACTTTCGGCCGCGCCGAGGCCATGCGCGTGCCCTCGCCGGCCGCCAAAACGATCGCTAGGCAAGTCCGATTGGCCGTCCGGGCCGTCATAACTATCTCCGCGGCGCTGTCTTAGCCGAGGCAATTGGCTGCCGAAAGCCGGGATTGCTTGCAAAGCCCGTCGCGACAATTGCGGCCAAAGCACTCGCAGCGGCCCGCCAAGCGGCAGAATCTGCTAGATTTTTAGCACTGATTCGACGTCACCCCGATTCCGCGGGGTTGACCGAATTCATTGTGGAACCTGCGCGGACGCCGATGATCGATCTCGCCGATGCCCTCAAGGCGGAACGGCCGGGTTTTACCGGAAGGGCGCGGCTGGACGCCCCGCTCGGCGAAAAGCAGGTCAGGCCGAGGCAGACTTTTACCATGGCAAGGCTTCGTCGTGCCGCCATTTGGGGCGCTGCGGCAGCGGCGGCAGTGCTCGCCGTAGCCATTACCAGCCGCAGCGAAGTGGCGCTCGATCGCTTTTCGCTTCTCCTGCATCGCCGAAAGCCGGTGGCCGCGCCGGTATTCGATGCGCAGGCGGCGGCCGCCCAACTCGCCGAAACCGTGCGCGGGCTCAAAGTCAATGACGAACAGCTGCAAACGCGGCTGGCCGCCGTCGAGCACGACCTCGACGACGTCACCGGCTCGGTCACCAAGCAAATCCAGGCGGCCAATGCCAGCCGCCGCGCCGAAGATGGTCCGTCGCTGGCGGCGACTGCTTTGGTTTCGGCCTCGATAGCGCCGGTCGATATCGCGCCCGCCGCGGCGTTGGCACCCGCCCCGCCCAAGACCGAACCCGACATCGTTCTGCCGCCGCTGCCGAAAACGGCCTTCGGCGTCGACATCGGCAGCGGCTTGAACCTGCAAGCCTTGCGCATGCGCTGGGCGGCGATCCGGACCGCGCATCCGCAGTTCTTCGAGGGCATGGATCCGATCATCAGCGTGCGGGAAGTGCCGCACTCAAACCGCATCGAGCTACGGCTCATCGCCGGGCCGATCCCCCAGCCGGGAATGGCGTCGCGGCTTTGCGCGCAGCTGACCGCGCTCGGCTTGTATTGCCAGCCGACGCTCTACGACGGCCAGCACCTGGCGCTGCGGTAGTTGTCGGCTAGCCGGCCAGTGCCGTCTCGGCCAGCCGCACCCAATAGGACGTGCCGAGCGGGATCGCCTCGTCGTTGAAATCGTAGGCCGGGTGATGCAGCCCGGCGCTGTCGCCGTTGCCGACAAAAATGAAGGCGCCCGGCCGTTCGTTGAGCATGAAGGCGAAATCTTCGGCCCCCATCACCGGCGGCAGCGCGATATCGACCCGGTCCTGGCCGGCGATCTCGCGCGCCACGTCGGCGGCAAAGGCGGTTTCGCGCTCGTGGTTGACCACCACCGGATAGCCGTTGGTGTAGGTGATTTTCGCGGTGGCGCCATAAAGCTGCGCGGTGCCTTCGATCACGGTGGCGATACGCCGGTGCAGAAGTTCGCGCACCTGCGGGGTCAGGCTGCGCGCGGTGCCCTTGAGCTTGGCGTGCTGCGGGATGACGTTATCGGTATGGCCGGCCTGGAACATGCAGATCGACACCACGGCGGATTCCAGGGGATCGACATTGCGGGCCACGATCGACTGCAGTTGATTGACGATCTGGGCGGCGACCAAAATCGTGTCGATAGCGAGATGCGGCCGCGCCGCATGGCCGCCTTTGCCTTCGAGATCGATCTCGATGTGGTCGGCCGCCGCCATCATCGGTCCGGTGCGGATGGCGAATTGGCCGAGCGGAATGCCCGGATAATTGTGCATGCCATAGACTTCGTCGATGCCGAAGCGGCTGATCAGGCCGTCCTTGATCATCGCGGCGGCGCCGGCGCCGCCCTCCTCCGCTGGCTGGAAAATCACCACGGCGGTGCCGGCGAAATTGCGAGTCTCGGCGAGATATTTGGCGGCGCCGAGCAGCATGGCGGTATGCCCGTCGTGACCGCAGGCGTGCATCTTGCCGGATACCGTCGACTTATACGGCAGGCCGGTCTCTTCCTCGATCGGCAGCGCGTCCATGTCGGCGCGCAGGCCCAAAACCTTGCTGCCGGCTTTGCGACCGCGGATCACGCCGACCACGCCGGTGCGGCCGATGCCGGGAACGACCTCGTCGCAGCCGAAGCTTTTGAGCTTGTCGGCGACGGCGGCAGCGGTGCGGTGCACGTCGTAGCGCAGCTCCGGATGGGCATGAAAGTCATGCCGCCATTCCTTGATCTCGCTATGCAGATCGGCGATGCGGTTGACTATCGGCATGGCAAAAGGGTCCCTGTTGCGCAGCTTACCCAGGCAGCTAAGCGAAATCTAGCCAAGAACAAGGCGATCACGAAATCGCGTTGGATTGGCGGGCTCGGCGGGTCGTCGCGGCGGTCTAGGCTGCGAGGGCCCGCAGTACCGCCTCTGGTTCCTTCGCAATGACCGCGAGCAGTACTCGCGCTGCGCGATCCGGCCGGCGACGACCTTGCTCCCACGCGTGGAGGGCGGTCACCTCAAGCCCGAAGGCCCGCGCGAAAGCCGCTTGCGAGAGACCGAGATGACGACGCAGCTTGGCGACGTCTATCCGTTCCGGCACGGTGATTGCGTAACTCGGCAATTCGATCTCGCCGCGCGCGTGGGCGAGCGCTTCATTGAGGCTGGCGACGAGTCGGCGACCCAATGAGCTAGCCTTGCGCTTCGAGCGCCGCGATGAGGTTGCGGATTTCGCGCTTCTCCGCATCGGTCAGATCCTCCTTGGCGCTCTTGGCATAAACGTCCAGCAAGTATAGCTCGGCTCGGCGGGTGAAAAGGTAGTAGATGATCCGCGCGCCACCGCTCTTGCCTCGCCCGCCCCGGGCTGCACGAGCCTTGCGGGCACCGCCGGTACCAGCAATGACGGGCCATGCTGCCGGTGCAACCGCGATCTCAAGCTCGGCCGACGTACGTTCCGCATCGGAGAATAGTTTCCGCGCTCGACGGTCATAGCCGCGCGTAGCGATGACCCTTATGGGTGATGTGTAAGGCATTGTCTTATACCGCGCAAGACCTCAGATAGTCGTCCCAGCATGGCCGGTTTGTACACATGCCGGTCCGCCGACATGCAAGACAAGATGACATGCCGCCCGCGTACGCGCCTCTCAGATAAAGTCCGAGGCTTGTTTGGGGCTAGGTACCAGGGGCTTGTGAACAGACACCCTGCGCGGCTTTAACGCCTTGTAGAGCGGCAAATGTGCGTAGATGTCTGGCAAACGAAATCGAATGGTACGTCCGTCTCGCTGTATCGCCGTTGGATACCGCTTGTTAGGGCGCAGCCGATTGAGAACCCGATGTTTGGCAGCGTTAATGCTTTGGCCGAGCACCTCGTGCCGAGACAACAGCATACCTTCAGGGGCGCGAAAAATTGCATTGCCAACCATGACTTCTTGAACCTGTCGACCACGCGGGGTTCCATTGTCCCACACTGACCACGCACCCTCGACCGCACGTGCGATAGCTGACCATGCTGAAGGTGCCGATCCGCGGCGGAATAGCTCGTTCGCAAAAACGATTAGCCATGCGTCAATTTCGGCGTACTTATCGTGGCGCGGGCGACCTCGTCCATGTTGTGACAAGTAGCTTCTGAGAGCCGTGACGACGTCGGAAAGCCCACGTTGCTCTGCCTCGATTACGATGCTCCTGATCTGGCTCGAGGAAAGCATGCCGAGTATTAATCGGAGATCGAAGCGCATCTCCTCTTGGAGACTGGGAGCCACGTTGTCCGCTAACGGAGAAGTTTCACCCATAACAAACAGACCCTGACCAACAGACAAATGGCCTATCTGGGTGTTGAGTTATCATGATTCTCAACCGGAAGACGCATAAGACGGCGAACAAGGCTGGTAAATCCCGGCCGAGTTAAGTATCTGATCCGGCAGGTCGAGCGCGTAGCTCAGTCGGTAGAGCACGTGACTTTTAATCACGGGGTCCTGGGTTCGAGTCCCAGCGCGCTCACCACCAAATCCCCGGATTTTCGAGATTTTTCCGCCCTGGCGATTATCGAAAAAGCGAAGCTTTGTGACGCCGGTCACTTCCGGGCGCGCTTCCTCACGATAAAAAGTCAGCATGGTTACGGCCACTGCTGAGGAGAGCCCCCGATGACCTCCGTGAAAAAGACCGGAAAGCGCTTTGCCCGATGGTTCAAGGCATTCCGTGAGAGGAATCGACCGCCCTACCGATATTACGAGCACAGCCTCTACGACGCCTGATCCGACCGGCTTTTCTTACTCCGTTGTTGCCGCCCGCCCGAGACTTCCCCTCGGGCGGGTTTGTTTTGAGGCCCCGTTCGCCCCGCTTTTGAGCCCGCATTTGCGCCCAAGGCCACACGCGCAGCGCCAGTAACCGGCTTCCAATCGCCGGCGTCTCTTCTTACATTTCAAGTCGTTACGACGCAGAGATCGCACTACGAATAAGATGGCTGATCGCGACGACCAGAAGGCCAGCCGGCGCCGCTCGATGATCGCGCTTGGCGTGGTCGTTCTTCTGTTCGTGATCGGCTGGATCCTGGCACGCGAGCTCTATGCGAACGGCAAGTTCCAGGATTGCGTGCTCTCCGGCCGCACCAATTGCGCGCCGATCGAGACCCCTACGCACTAAATCCTTCCGGCTTGCCGCGGGCGCTCCCCGCGGCAAAGGTCAAATCGTCTGCAAAAGCCATCAGAGTTTCACGCCAGCGTCGCCATGGCGCCATACACGGCGCGCAATATGCCTGCGTCAGGGTGCGGTGAGGTGCGTTCGTCGAGGAGGATCGGCGATGGGCGTACTATCCGTGTGCCAGGAATTACCGCCACGGCTGGCAACCGAACGTCTAACCCGCCCGAACTGTCCGCGTTGCGGCAGCGTTCTCCTGGTCGCCGAGGAATCCCGCTTCGATGCCAATGCCTGCAATGCGATGGGCCGGATCGATCACCACTGGTCCTGCGACGACTGCGGCCACGCCTTCGTGACCTCCATCCGCTTGTTTCCGCGTTAGACGAAATTGTTAAAAATGCCGCGCAAGAATTTGCGTCGTTTCAGTAATTCAACCGTCGGCGCCCTCGGGCGGACTGCGATCGGCCGGCTGACGGCCTAGTCGAGCGAGCGGCAACACGCAATAATATCGTCCGATCCGGTGTTTAGGTGTTTGTGCCAACTCATTCGTGCCAATCGTCTGCAGCAAGTATTTGTGGCAAGTGTTTCGCCGCGGAACCGTCCAGAAGGAGGATTACATGCGTCAAACGTTCGATCGTCGCTCGGTATTGGGAATTTGCGTTGGCAGCGCCGCTGGCGCTGCGCTGCTGGCGTCCGGCGCAACGGGCTATGCCGCCGCCACGACATTCAAGGCCGATCTGAAGGGTTCGAGCGAGGTGCCGCCGAACACGACCGCGGGCACCGGCTCGGTCACCGCGTCCTATGACTCGGCGACCAAGACGCTGACCTGGAATGGGACGTTCTCGGGCCTCACCGGCCCGGCCACGGCCGCGCATTTCCACGGCCCGGCGGGACCCGGCAAGAACGCCGGCGTTGCCATCTGGATTTCCGAGAAGGGCAAGCCGCTGTCGAGCCCGTTCAAGGGATCCACCAAGCTCACCGATGCACAGGCTGCCGACCTGATGAGCGGCCAGTGGTATGTCAACGTCCACACCAAAGCCAATCCTGGCGGCGAAATCCGCGGCCAGCTCGAGAAGTCGTAACCGCGCTGGGACGTCGCGTCTTTACCAGCGCGGCATGTCAGCGGGTGCGTGTCAGCGAGTGCATGTAGGCAAGTGCATGTAACCGAGTCTATGTGACCCGCCGGTCCTGCATATCACAGACCGGCGGGTTCGCTTTGTGAAGCCGCCGATCCGGCGAGACTGCCGTCATTGCTTTGGGATATGCGCGTCGGCGATCACCTTGGTCCATTTGGCGATGTCGGACTTCATGCGCGCATCGATTGCGCCGGGCGTCGAGGCCTCGGCATCGATACCGAGCGCAAGCGCGCGCGTCTTCAGCCCCGGATCGGCCAGCACGTCGCGCAAGGCGGCATTGAGCTTGTCGACGATCGCGGGCGGCGTGCCGGCGGGCGCGTACAGGGCGTTCCACGACGTCACGTCGAAATTCGGCACCCCGGCTTCGGCCACTGTCGGCAGATCCGGCAATTCCGGCGAGCGCTTGGCGCCGCTGGTGGCAAGCGCGCGCGCCTTGCCGCTTTGCAGGCTCGGCTTGATCGCGGCGTAGAATTCGATCTCCATCTGAATGTCGCCACGCAACAGCGCCACGACCTCGTCCGGCGAGGTGCGAAACGGCACGATGACCGCATCCGCCCCCGACATCGACTTGAACAGCTGCGCGGTCAGGTTCTGCGTCGAGCCGACTACGATCGAGCCGATATTGAGGCTGCCGGGTTTGTCCTTCGCGGCTTTGAGGAAATCACCGAGTGTGTGATAGGGCGAATCCGCAGCGACGACGAAATCGAGATCGAAATAGCCGATCGCCGAGATCGGGGTGAATTGCTTGAGCGGATCGAACGGCAGATGGCTGAACAGTGGCACGCTGATCGCGGTGCCGTTGGTGAAGAAGGCGAGCGTATAGCCGTCGGCCGGGCTTTGCAGCACGGCGCGCGCCGCCGCGATCCCGCCGGGTCCCGGCATGTTCTCGATGACGAAATTCTGGCCCAGTTTCTGGCTGAGCTTTTCTGCGACCAGGCGCGCGGTGATGTCGGCGACGCCGCCGGCGCCGAACGGCAGGATGACGCGGACCGGGTGGTCGGGATAGGCCGCTTGCGCCGGCGCGGGCGCCGCCAGACTTGCCAGCACCGCGAGCGCTAGCGCAAAACCCATGACCCGCCGGTTGACGGCGGCCCGCATAAAATCGGTACGCAGACGAAACATTTCTTGTCTCCAGTTGGTTTCTGATGTGGTTCTCAGATCGAGGCGGCGGCACTCAGGCGTTCGCAACATCGCGCTTCGCCGACCATTGTGCGGTCGTCTGCGCGACATAATCGGCGAATCGTCCCTCCGCTATCGCAGCCCGCACGCCCGCCATCAAGTCCTGGTAGTAATAGAGATTAACGATGGACAAAAGCGTACCGCCGAGCGCTTCGCCAGCTTTGAAAAGGTGATGCAGATAGGCACGCGAGAAATCGCGCGCCGCCGGGCAGCGGCTCTCGGCGTCGAGCGGGCGCCGATCCTCGGCATGATGCGCCTTCTTGATATTGATCGGGCCGAAGCGGGTAAAGGCGAGCCCATGGCGGCCGTTGCGGGTGGGCAAGACGCAATCGAACATGTCGATGCCGCACCCGATCGCCGCCAAAAGGTCTGCCGGCGTGCCGACGCCCATGAGATAACGCGGGTGCTCGGCCGGAAGCGCCGGGACGGTCTCCGCGACGACTTTCCGCATCACCTCCGGCGCCTCGCCGACGGCAAGGCCGCCGATGGCATAACCGTCGAAGCCGACGGCGGTGAGCGCGCGCGCGCTTTTTTCCCGCAAAGCCGGATCGTCGCCGCCTTGCACGATGCCGAACAGCGCCCGGCCGGGGCTCGCGTTTTCGAAAGCGCGCTTGCAGCGCTCGGCCCAGCGCAGCGAAAGTTCCATGGCGCGCTCGATCTCATTGCCTGCGGCGGGAAGCGAGACGCATTCGTCGAGCTGCATGGCAATGTCGGAACCGAGCAGATTCTGCACCTCGATGGCGCGTTCCGGGCTGAGTTCCACCAGGGCGCCGTCGATATGCGAGCGGAAGGTGACGCCGGCCTCCTCCACTTTGCGCAAGGCCGACAGCGACATCACCTGGAAGCCGCCGGAATCGGTGAGGATCGGATAGGGCCAGCGCATGAATGCGTGCAGCCCGCCCAACGCCGCCACGCGCTCGGCGCCCGGCCGCAGCATCAGGTGATAGGTATTGCCGAGAATGATATCTGCGCCGGAAGCACGAACGTCGTCATGATGCACGCCCTTGATCGCCGCGGCCGTGCCGACCGGCATGAAGGCGGGCGTGCGCACCACCCCATGCGGCGTGGTGATTTCGCCCCTGCGGGCGGCGCCGTCGGTGGCGACGAGGCGGAAGGAGAAGGGCTTTCCCATTACGGCGTTATGCAGAGCGATTGACAGGGCGATTTACTGGGCACGGCCGCCTCGCTAATCTGGGACCAAAATAAACGGGGAGGACTCCCCCTGCGAAGGAGATAGACCATGGCTTATACGCTTGACCAGTTCGCCGCCGATTGCCGCTCCGCGCTTCTCAAAGACCCCGGGCCTGCCGGCCGCGAGATCGTCCGCCGCTACACCGAAAAAGCTTGCGCGGATGCGGACTTCGTCGCAACGCATCTCGGCCCGCAAGCGGATGCCGACCGCAAGATCCTCTACGAGGATCCGGACCTGCATTTCTGCATTCTGGCTCACGTTTACAAAGGCGCGAAGAACAGTTCGCCGCACGATCACGGGCCGAGCTGGGCGATCTACGGCCAGGCCGTGGGCGTCACCGAAATGACCGACTGGCGGCTCCTCGAGAAGCCGGCCGATGGCAAGCCCGGCAAAGTCGCCAAAGTGCGCACCTACAAAATGACGCCCGGCATGGCGCATCACTACGGCGAAGGCGACTTGCACTCGCCGCGCCGCGAGAACGACACTCGCCTGATCCGCATCGAAGGCCGCGATCTGACCAAGGTGAACCGCGACAAGTTCGAGATCGCGGCGTAACTGCGGGTGGCCAGCGCTAGCGAAACAGCAAACAGGCATCGCCGTAGGAGTAAAAGCGATAGCCGGCATCGATCGCATGCGCATAAGCGCGCCGCATCGTGTCGAGCCCGCTAAAGGCGCAGACCAGCATGAACAGCGTCGAGCGCGGCAGATGGAAATTGGTCAACATCACGTCGACGGCGCGGAAGCGATAGCCGGGCGTGACGAACAGTGCGGTCTCGCCGGAAAACGGCGTGAGCGTGCCGTCTTCGGCCGCGGCGCTTTCGAGCAGGCGCAGCGAGGTCGAGCCGACGGCGACGATGCGGCCGCCTGCGCGTCGCGTTGCGTTCAACGCCGCGGCGGTCTCCGCCGAAACGCTGCCCCACTCCGCATGCATTTTGTGGCCGGACGTGTCGTCCGCCTTCACCGGCAGAAAGGTGCCGGGACCGACATGCAGCGTCACGCGGTGCAGATCGATGCCGGCATCGCGTAATCCGGCGGTCAGCGCCGCGGTGAAATGCAGTCCGGCGGTCGGCGCCGCCACCGAGCCTTCCTCGCGCGCGAACATGGTTTGATAATCGCTGCGATCCCGTTCGTCGACCTCGCGGCGGCTGGCGATATAAGGCGGCAACGGCATGTCGCCGCGTTCGGCCAGCGCCTGGTCGAGCACCGCGTCGGTGAACGAGAAGGCGAGCGTCACCTCGCCGCTTTCTTCCCCTTGCCCTTTGTCTTCGACCGTGGCGTCGAGCTGTTCGAGAAAGCAGACCCGGCCCTCACCGCCGAAGCGCACCACATCGCCGGCCGCAAGGCGTTTCGCCGGCTTGACCAAGGCGCGGAAACGCGAGCCGGCGAGCCGCTTGATCAGAGTGGCCGCAATGGCCGGTTCATGCTCGCCGCGGCCGATCCGGCGGCCATGCAGATTGGCGGGAAAGACCTTGGTATCGTTGACGACGACTGCATCGCCGCGCCGCAACAGCACCGGCAGGTCGAGCATGACACGATCTTCGAGCTCGGGCGTCGCGCCGGGACGCACCACCAAGAGCCTCGCGGCATCGCGCGGGGCCGCCGGCCGCAGCGCGATGCGGTCCTCCGGCAGTGCGAAATCGAACAGGTCGGTGCGCATTGGTCTTTAATGTTATTGGGCGTTAGAAACGCATATCGCAACCTTTGGCGCGGCAGGCAACGTGACACGAGAGGCGGCAGGCTGGGCCGTGATCCAGGTCAAGCCAGGGATCGGCGACGTCATCTGGCATCTGCCCTTCGTCCGCGCCATCGCCGGCGTTGCGCCGGACGGTCGCGTGACGTTCCTGGCGCCGCCGACCAGCCACGCCAAGGAACTGCTTGCGGCCGAACCGGCGGTGGCCGAAACAGTGTATTTCGAGCATGCCGGCTCCGAGCTGCGGCGCGGCATCAATCTACTCCGGCTCGCCGCGCTGTTAAGGCGAAGCCAATTCCGCTCGATCTGGATCCTCGACCGCACCACGCGGCCGGCGCTGGCGGCACGGCTTGCCGGCATACCAGAGCGCATCGGGCTCGGACTCGGAGCGCAAAGTTTCTTCATCACCAACCCCGGCATCAATCGCAGGCATTTCCACGACCACCCGATTGATTGGCTGCGCGCGCTGATGGCGGCGATGAAAGTGCCACTGCCGTCGACCGAGCCGGATTTGCATCTGCCGGACGCAACGCTCGCCGCTGTCGCTGAGAAATTTAAATGCGCGGTCCGGCCCTGGATTGCGCTTGGCCTCGGCGCCTCGCATCCCGATAAGGACTGGCCCGATGAGCACTGGGCCGAATTTGTTTCCCTGCTGCGCCAATGCGCCAGCGGCACGGTATTCCTGCTCGGCGGCCCGTCAAATGCCGCGCGTGCGGGACACTTTATCGCCGGTAGAGCCGGCGCGACCGCCGTCAATGCCTGCGATCTCGGTCTCACCGAAGCGGCGGCACTGCTGCGCCTCGCCGACCTTTTCATCGGTCCGTCGTCGGGTCCGATGAATCTCGCGGCCGCCGGCAGCACGGATGCTTTCGGCCTGTTCGGCTCGACGCCGGTTCTGACCTATTCGAAATTCATTCACCCGATCGAGCCGCCCGGCGGCCAGTCGCCCGACGGCATGCGGCGGATTTTGCCGGCGCAGGCCGTGCAGCGGGTCGCGCCGTATCTGTCGCGGCAAAAAGCGCGGCAATAGGCGTCGATAGGTTACTTTACGTCGGCGGCCACCTGCATCTTGACGATGCGGTCGGGATTCGACGGCGGCTCGCCGCGCTTGAGCTTGTCGACCACGTCCATGCCGGAAACCACTTCGCCGATGACGGTGTACTGGCCGTTGAGGAAATCGCCGTCGTCGAACATGATGAAGAACTGGCTGTTGGCGGAGTTTGGACTGCGCGCCCGCGCCATGCCGACGGTGCCGCGCACGAACGGCTTGTCGGAGAACTCGGCTTTCAGATCCGGGTAGGACGAGCCGCCGGTGCCGTTGCCGTGTTCGCCGTCGCCGGTCTGCGCCATGAAGCCTTCGATGACGCGATGGAACGGCACGTCGTCGTAATACTGCTCGCGCGCGAGGAGTTTCAGCCGCTCGGCGTGGCCGGGCGCGATGTCGTCATGCAGCTTGATGACAATAATGCCGGGCGTGGTTTCGAGGATCAGTGCGTTTTGCGGATCGACGCCGGCGGGCAATGCGGTGGCCATATTCGTTTTCCTTTGCTTGGTCGGAGCAACTCAAATCGGCGGTAAATTACGGCATGATCGTCGCGGACTTGATGTAATCGAGCTTGGGAAAGTCCTTTATCAGATAAGCGTTCCCTTCGCTTTGGATGCGGCCCTGCTCCGGTCCGGCGCCGCGCGGCGCGCCCTCGCCATAGCCGTTATAGAGCGCGTCGACCACGTTCATGCCCGACACCACCTGGCCGAACGGCGCAAAGCCCATGCCGTCGAGCCGGGCGTTGTTGCCGTAATTGATGAATAACTGCGTAGTGCGGGTATTAGGGCCGCGCGTTGCGAAGGTGAGCATGCCGCGCGTATTGCTCTGTTTCACCGGATCGTCGTTGATATTGGCGTCGCGCCATACCGCCGAGACCTTCGGATCGGCGTTGATGCCGAACTGCACCATGAAGCCGGAGATCACCCGGAAGAAACGGGCATTGTTGAAGAAGCCGTTCTTGACCAGATTGTAAAACCGGTCGGCGCCGAGCGGCGCCCAGTCGCGGTGCACTTCGACGACGAAGGCCCCTTTGCTGGTGTCGAACTTGACCTTGTAGGCCGCCGGCGCCTGTGCGGTCAGCGCCGCCGGATTGGTGAGCCCTTGGCTCCAGGCCGGCGCGGCAAAAGTCAAGGCAAAGAGGACGGCGGCAAGGCGGATCATGTCGTCTCCCGGATCAAGGCTTCAGCTTTTGGCGAATTTCTTCTTCAGCCGGGCTGCGACCGCACTCGGCACGAAGGCCGAAACGTCGCCGCCCATGCCGGCGATCTGCCGGACCAAAGTGGCGGTGATCGGCCGCACCGCCGGTGCGGCCGGCAGGAATATCGTCTGGATTTCCGGCGCCATCGCGGCATTCATGCCGGCCATTTGCATCTCATAGTCGAAATCGCCGGCATCGCGCACCCCGCGCACCAGCACGCTCGCGCCTTCGCGCCGCGCCGCGGCGACGACAAGATCGGCGAAGGTGACGCAGGCGATCTCGCAGCCCGTAGCGCGGCCGAGCGGCGCGCAAAGCTCGTTGAGCATCGCAAGCCGCTCGTCGGCGGAGAACAGCGGCGTCTTGCCCGGATGGACGCCGACGGCAAGCACGAGCCGGTCGGCAAGCTTCACTGATTTGCCGATGACGTCGAGATGGCCATTGGTGATGGGATCGAACGATCCGGCAAACAGCGCCACGCGCGGCGAGGATGGTGACATCGGCAAATCCTGACTGGCGCGGTCTAACCCGCGCCCAGGTCGGCCGCAAGGCGGCTTCCGGCGGTTGCGCCGCCGCCCGCAATCCTGGCCGTCGCCCGCGCCGGCAGTTTTTGAAATACTCTTGAAATTGCAGTTACTTATGCAAATGCACCGGAATGTGACACCGGTCACTGTGCCTGTTGGCCGATCCCCCTAGAGATTAACGTTGAGAATAAAAGCAACCACGCCGCCGAGAACGCGTTGCGCTTCTGAAGCGACAAAGGTTGCAAACAGGGATGGGTGTCATGATCAAGACCGTTTACGCCATCGTGGTGGCCGCGATCGTGGCGGCTTGTTTTGTCGCGTTCCCGAGCCTGTCGCTTTCGGTGCTAGCGAGTTCGCCGGTGCCCGGCGCCAAAGCTGACCGCGCCGACATTCGGCCGTTGGGCACCCACTGTTCGCAAAATGCCTGGCCCTATTTCGAGGCCGCCTGCCTGGGCGATGCCGGTCATCCGATGATGGGGCCGCGCCAGGTGCGCTTTATCGCCGATCGCTAGCCAAGCCTGGCGCAACGGTCGGCTCGTTCGGTTACGGCGGTCCTGCCGAATTCTTGCCGTGTCACACGTGGTCCTGCGGCGGAAGGTGCTTCCCCACCTTCCGCCGATTTTCCCGTCTCGTCCTGGCCCGGGAATTCGACTACTCTTGCAGTTACTTGCCGGACGCTTGGGCGCCTCATCATCGCCTTGACCCGTCCCCCGGCGCATGTCTAAGACCCGGCCAATCATGATCGTGCTGATCGACAATTACGACAGCTTCACCTTCAACCTGGTGCACTATCTCGGTGAACTGGGCGCGCAAGTTGACGTGCACCGCAACGACAAGGTGACGGCGGCGACGGTGATCGCCGCCGATCCCGACGCCATCGTGCTGTCGCCCGGCCCCTGCACCCCCAAAGAGGCCGGCATCTGCCTCGATCTGATCGACAAAGCCGCCGCCGCCATCCCGATCCTCGGCGTCTGCCTCGGCCATCAGGCGATCGGCGATGCCTTTGGCGGCCAAGTGGTGCGCGCGCCGGAGCCGGTGCACGGCAAGCTCTCGGAAATCCGCCACCAGGGCGCCGGCCTATTTCGCGGCATCAACGGCCCGTTCAAGGCGACGCGCTATCATTCGCTGGTCGTCGACCGCGAGACCATGCCGCGCGATTTGACGGTCACCGCGGAGACCGACGGCGGTCTGGTGATGGGGCTTGCGCACCGCAAGCTGCCGACGCATGGCGTGCAATTTCATCCCGAAAGCATCGCCTCGGACCACGGCCACCTGATGCTCAAGAACTTTCTCGAAATCGCGGCGGCATGGAACGCGGCGGCCGGGCGGCGCAGCGCCTCGGCGTCGGCGCACGCCCGCAAGACGCCGGCGCGGGTCGATTGAGGACCGATTGGGGACGATGACATGACCGTGGAGCTTAAGGCGCTGATCGGCAAAGTGGCGACCGGCGCCGCGCTCAGCCGCGCCGAGGCGGCCAGCGCGTTCGAGCAGATGATGGTGGGCGAAGCGACGCCGTCGCAGATGGGCGCGCTGCTGATGGGCTTGCGCGTACGCGGCGAGACCGTCGACGAGATCACCGGCGCGGTCACCACGATGCGATCGAAAATGCTGCGCGTCGAGGCGCCGCCCGACGCCATCGACGTCGTCGGCACCGGCGGCGACGCCTCCGGCTCGTTCAATATTTCAACCTGCGCGGCGCTCATCGTCGCCGGCGCCGGCGTGCCGGTCGCCAAGCACGGCAACCGCGCGCTGTCGTCGAAATCCGGCGCCGCCGACGTGCTCGCCGCGCTCGGCGTCAATATCGATCTCAATCCGGAGCAGATCGGCTATTGCATCCGCGAGGCCGGTATCGGCTTCATGTTCGCGCCGACGCATCATCCGGCGATGAAGAATGTCGGCCCGACCCGCGTCGAGCTCGGCACCCGCACCATTTTCAATCTGCTCGGACCGTTGTCCAATCCGGCCGGCGTCAAGCGGCAGATGGTCGGGGTATTTTCCAGGCAATGGACCGAGCCGCTGGCGCAGGTGCTGAAAAACCTCGGCGCCGAAAGCGTCTGGGTGGTGCACGGCTCGGACGGGCTCGACGAGATTACCACTTCCGGCCCGACCAGCGTGGCCGCGCTCGAAGACGGCGCCATCCGCAATTTCGAGATCTCGCCTGAGCAGCTCGGCCTGCGCCGCGTGCGGCCGGAGGAATTGCGCGGCGGCGATGCGGCGGTCAATGCGCAGGCGGTGCAGGACGTGCTGGAAGGCAAGGAAACCGCATTCCGCGATGTGGCGTTGTTGAACGCGGCCGCGGCGCTGGTCGTCGCCGGCAAGGCCAAGGACCTCCAATCCGGCCTGGCGCTGGCGACCCATTCGGTGGATTCCGGCGAGGCCGAAGGCCGGCTCGATCGCCTGATCGTGGTGTCGAACGATGGCTGACATCCTGGCCAGGATCGAAGCCTATAAGCGCGAGGAAATCGCGACGGCGAAGCGAAAGCGCCCGCTGTCGGTCCTCGAGCAGGAAGCCAAATCCGCCGGCGCGCCGCGCGGATTTCTTCGCGCCATCGCGCGGCGGCGCGATGCCGGCGCTTATGCGCTGATCGCCGAGATCAAGAAGGCGAGCCCGTCGAAGGGCCTGATCCGCGAAGCATTCGATCCGTCGGCGCTCGCCCGCGCCTATCAAGAAGGCGGTGCGACCTGCCTCTCGGTCCTGACCGATGCGCCGTCGTTTCAGGGCAGCCTCGATCATTTGCACGCGGCGCGCGGGGCCTGCGCTCTTCCCGTGTTGCGCAAGGATTTCCTCTACGACACCTATCAGGTGACCGAAGCCCGCGCCGCCGGCGCCGATTGCATTCTCATCATCATGGCCGCGGTCGACGACGCCTGCGCCGCCGCGCTCGAACAGGCGGCCTTCGCGCAGGGCATGGATGCGCTCGTCGAAGTCCATGACGAGAAGGAGCTCGAACGGGCGCTGCGCCTGCAATCGCAGCTCGTCGGCATCAACAACCGCGATCTCAAAACCTTCGCCACCACGCTTGAAACCTGCGAGCGGCTGGCGCGGCTTGTTCCTAAAGGCCGCGTCATTGTCGGCGAGAGCGGCATATTCACGCCCGAAGATCTCGCACGTCTTGCGCAATCAGGCATCACGACGTTCCTCGTCGGCGAAAGCCTGATGCGGCAGGGCGATGTGGCCGCAGCAACGCGCGCCTTGCTGACGCCCAACGCCGCGCTGGCGCCAGCCCGGTAGAACCGTGCCGCGGCGCGCAAAGAAACTCACCCATCTCTCCGCCCGCGGCGAAGCCCGCATGGTCGACGTTTCCGCAAAAGCCGTGACCGAACGCGAAGCCATCGCCGAAGGCCGCGTGATCATGCAACCGGAAACGCTTGCCATCGTGCGCCAGGGCGACGCCAAGAAAGGCGACGTGCTCGGCGCCGCGCGCATCGCCGGCATTCTGGCCGCCAAGCGCACCCACGAATTGATCCCGCTGTGCCATCCGCTGCCGATCTCTCAGGTCGAGGTCGATCTCATCGCCGACGCCAGGCTGCCGGGCATCGTCGTCACGGCGCGCGTCAAGGTGGCGGGCAAGACCGGGGTCGAGATGGAAGCGCTGATCGCGGTTTCGGTGGCCTGCCTCACCGTCTATGACATGGTCAAAGCGGTCGAACGCGGCATGCGCATCGAAGGCATTCGGCTGGTCGAAAAGCGCGGCGGACGGTCTGGCCACTATCGGGCGAAGGAGTAAAGCGGTGGCGTTGATTTCGGTCGCGCAAGCGCTCGAGCAGGTACTGACGCATGCAAGCCCGCTCCCGGCCGACGAGGTGCCGCTGGAGGAAGCCGATGGCGGCGTGCTGGCCTACGATCT
Organism: uncultured Alphaproteobacteria bacterium; assembly: GCA_963791925.1. Taxonomy (GTDB): domain Bacteria; phylum Pseudomonadota; class Alphaproteobacteria; order Rhizobiales; family Xanthobacteraceae; genus BOG-931. The sequence goes on from CAWBUA010000004.1 coordinate 61,766, forward strand.
CAAGGCGCTGCGCACCCAGCCGCCGGCGGACGTCTCCGCCATGGACGGCTATGCGGTCCGCGCCGCCGACGTCGCCGGCGCGCCGGCGCGCCTGCACGTGATCGGCGAAGTCACCGCCGGCCGGCCGTTCAACGAAAAAGTCGGTGCGGGACAAGCGGCGCGGATTTTCACCGGCGGCTTCATGCCCGAGGGCGCCGATACCGTCGTGATCCAGGAAGTGACCGCGCGCGACGGCGACAGCGTCGAGATCCAGAAATCGACGGTCAAAGGCCGCAATGTGCGCTCCAAGGGCCTGGATTTTCGCCAGGGCGAAGTGCTGTTGACTAAAGGCCATCGGCTCACGCCGCGCGACCTCGCCTTGGCCGCCGGCATGAATCACCCGATGGTTCCGGTCCATGGCCGGCCGAAGATCGCGATGTTCGGCACCGGCGACGAATTGGTTCGGCCCGGGCGCGAGCCTGGCCCAGGGCAGATCGTCTATTCCAACGGCTATTCGCTCGCCGCGCTCATTCGTGCCGAAGGCGCCGCGGTCGAGGACCTCGGCGTCGTCCACGACACGCTGGAGGCCACGCTGACCGCAATCGACGACGCGCGCGATCTTCCCGCCGACATTCTGGTCACCACCGGCGGCGCCTCGGTCGGCGAATACGATCTGGTGCAAAAAGCCTTCGCCAAACAGGGCATGGATTTGTCGTTCTGGAAAGTCGCGATGCGTCCGGGCCGGCCGCTGATGCATGGCCGGCTCGGCGGCATGCATGTGCTGGGGCTCCCCGGCAATCCGGTGTCGTCCTATGTCTGCGCCTTTTTGTTTCTGGTGCCGCTCATTCGCCGCCTGAGCGGACGCAGCGATCTGGTGACGCCGACCGAAGCGGCGGTGCTCGGCGGCGATCTGCCCGAGAACGACGAGCGCGCTGATTACTTGCGCGCAAAGCTCGAAGCTGGCCCCGATGGACCGGTCGCCACGGCGTTCCCGGTCCAGGATTCCTCCATGATGGCGCCGCTCGCCAAGGCCGATTGTTTGCTCATCCGCGAACCGCATGCGCCGGCAGCGAAGGCCGGCAGCCCGTGCGCGATCGTCCGACTTTGATCCCTAAGCTCAAACGCGAGGCGTCATGCAAAGAAAAAGCCCGGGACTTTCGTCCCGGACTAAATTCAATCATCGATCCGCCGCAGGCGGTGGTCAGAAGCGCCAGACCAGCGACGAGGTGATGGTCTCCGTATACGGCCTCACGTTCACAGCGGCGCCGGTCAATGCACCGGTGGTCGTAAGGATTGAAAGGTCTGCTGCGTTGTAGCTCGCGAAACGATACTCATTGCGCCAGAACAGTCCCCGGATCGGGAGCCAGCTGAAATTTAGAGCGTATTCGAGGCCGCCGCCAAGGAACCAGCCGTGATAGGTGTGGGCCGACACGAGGAAGGCAGGAGTGCCGGTGATGACGCTGTTGAGATTGGTCTGATCAAAATGGGTTTCGGTGAAGCCGCCATCGAAATAGCTCAGCAGCGATGGCGTCACGAGATAGCCGATACGACCGCCCACATACCAGGCTCCAGTCTCCTTCTCGCTCCCCGCCGCTCCTAGGGTCACGGGTGAAAAGTCGCCATGAACGTTCATGATGTCATAATCGGCGAACACGCCGACGACCCAATTGCCCAAGCCGTTGACGCCAAACTGATAGTCGCAGCCGGCGCCAAACCTGCCGAGCCAGCCGCGGCCGCCGGAGGTCGTGTTTGCCGTTAATTGAACATGGGCCGGATCCGATTCCAGGTACTGGTCTTGGTTCCACAGACCGTAGCCGTAGCCACCGTTGATAGAGCACCCGGTCCAGCTCGCGGCCGGCGCGGGCGGCGGCGGTGCCTTATAAGCGGGCGCGGGCGCAGGCGCCAAATCGGCGGCGAGCGCGGAGCCCGTCAGCAGGGCCAAGCCTGTGATCGATGCAAGAAGCTTCTTCATGTCGTCCCCCGTCATCCAACAAGTCGTTCCACTAGCCTGATAATAACTTGCCTGCGGCCGAAATGCTGTTGCCGAACGGCACCACTGCCGAGAATCCGAAGGTAAACACGCGGTAAAGCGCCGTACCGGACTACCGAAAAGCCAGCAAAAATCGGATGGTGAGAAGTTTAGCGCTTGCGCGACACGAGACGGCCGAATCAAAACGCTCAGCGCTCCGCATCAAGGAGCAACACGAGCCGCAACGCGGGCGGACAAAATCAGTCCGTTGCAAAATTCAGTCCGTTGACCGTCCCGGGACCAAGGAAATACCCGCAAAATTGAGGGCTTTCTTAGCCTTAAGCCGCAGTTGGACCGTGCCCTTGCTTTCTTCACTTCAAATTAAATGGTTGCAGAACACATATGGAACGGATAGTGTCCGTTCATGCTTTGTTTCGGCCACAGGCACCCGCGCAGGGAACTTGCAGGGCCAACACCGGGAAGCGAGGAACCGCCGATGCTGACGCGCAAGCAAGCCGAACTGTTGCGCTTTATTCACGAACGGCTGAAGGAACACGGCGTCCCCCCATCGTTCGACGAAATGAAGGACGCGCTGGATCTGCGCTCCAAATCCGGCATCCATCGGCTGATCACCGCGCTCGAGGAGCGCGGCTTCATCCGCCGCCTGCCGAACCGGGCGCGCGCCATCGAGGTGATCAAGCTGCCGGAATCGGTCGCTCACGGCATGGTCTCGGGACGATCCCGCGGCTTCACGCCAAGCGTCATCGAGGGCAATCTCGGCCGCGTCCGCGCCGCGTCCGACGACGAAGGCGGCCGCCCGGTCGCGGTCCCGGTGATGGGCCGCATCGCCGCCGGTACTCCGATCGAAGCGATCCAGACCCGCAGCCACACCATCAATATGCCGCCCGACCTTCTCACCGCGGGCGAACATTTCGCGCTCGAAGTGCGCGGCGATTCCATGATCGAGGCCGGCATCCTCGACGGCGACATTGCGCTCTTGAAGCGCACCGACGCCGCCGACACCGGCGACATCGTCGTCGCGCTGATCGACGACGAGGAAGCCACGCTCAAACGCTTCCGCCGCCGCGGCGCCTCGATCGCGCTGGAACCGGCCAACACCGCTTACGAAGTGCGCATCCTGCCGCCGAACCGGGTGCGCATTCAGGGCAAGCTGGTGGGTTTGTTTAGAAGGTATTGAGCGCTGTCATTCCGGGGCGCGCGAAGCGCGAGCCCGGAATCCATAATCACAATCGTCGCAGATCGGGTCCAGAGCGTTAAATCCGCTTGGCTCGCGGCTATAAATTCCCGGCTCGTCGCTGGCATGGCGCCCGGGAATGACGAGCCTACTGATCCGCCTCGATATCATCCTGAGCCGGCGTCGCGTCGCGCGGCGTTGAGAGCCGCGCGGCACTCGTCGTATCGGGCGATTGACTGGCGCGCCGCGGCTGCGCCGCCGCCCAATTTGGCGCCCAATTTGGCGCCCATGGCCGGTCGTAATTCTTCGGCCGCGCCGACTCCATGACAAAGCCCGCGCCGTCGCGGCGCAACGCCAGCGCGCCGCGGTCGTACCAGGTGTAGCGCCCGATCACTTCGGCGGCGCAATCGGGCGGCGGATCGTCGTGCACCGCGATGATCAGCGCCGCGCGGGCGCAATCGTCCTCGAACGCATCCGGCTCGACCGCGTAAGCGACAAGACGGCCGTCGGGAAGCTTGCCGATGCAGCCGGACGGATCGCAGGCGATCCCCTGCCCTAATCCGCGACCGTGCACGTCGCGGCCGTCGGCGTCGCCGGCGAGCCATTCGCGGATGGCAAACGTGTCGCCGCCGCCATGATGAAACGCGAGCCGGCCGTCGGCGCCGCGCACGGCGAACGCGCGCCCGTCTGAGCCCACCAGAATGTCGGGAACCGGCCCGCGTGCGATCCATAGACAAGCAAGCAGCATCAGCATCGCGCCGCCGAAGCGAAGCGGTGTCTTCAAGAGACCGAGTAGCAGCAGCCCCGCGGTGGCAAGAAGGAGCGGCCCGGTGCCAAACAGCGCGATGCGGCCAAAGGCGCCCGGCAGGCTCGCCACCCACAGCGCCACGCCATCCATCCAGGCGATGCCGTAGCCCATCTGCCGCCAGCATTCGGCGTCAAAGCCGAACGGCATGGCGACGACGCCGAGGATGCCCATCGGCATCACCCAGGCGGACACCACCGGCATCGCGAGGAGGTTCGCCAGCACGCCATAGGGCGCGAGCCGGTGGAACGTGTAGGCCGCGTAGGGTGTGGTGGCGACGCCGGCAAGGAGCGAAGCCAGCGTCAGCCCGATGATCTCGTTGACGCCCCACAACGCGGCGCGGGCGCCGAGCGAACTGTCGGCGCCGGCGCGCAATCTGACCGAACCCTTTTCGTAGCCGGCGATCAAGGCGAGCGTCGCCGCAAACGACATCTGGAAGCTCGGCTTGACCACCGCTTCCGGCGCGAACGACAGCACCAGGAGCGCCGCGATGGTCAACGTGCGCATGGTCAAGGTCGGCCGGTCGAACAAGACGCCGATGAGCACCACGCCGATCATGATGAACGAGCGTTGCGTCGCCACCTGATCGCCCGACAGCACCAGATAAAACGCGGTCACGACAAGCGCGGCGAAGGCGGCCCATTTCTTGATCGGAGCGCGGTCGGCGAGCCCCGGGATCAAAGCGAGACCGGCGCGGAAAATGAAAAAGATCAGCCCCGCGACCACCGCCATGTGATAGCCCGAAATCGACAGCACGTGGCCGATGCCGGAGATGAACATGGCGTCGTAGAGATGCGGGTCGATGGCGTCGCGCCGGCCGTTGATCAGCATCGCGGCGATGGCGCCTTCGTCGCCCGGCAGCACGGCGCGGATGCGCGCGTCGATCGCGTCGCGCAAATCCTGCACCAAGGCGGCGGCGCGGCGCCATAAGCCCTGCGGCGCGGGCGGCTTGAGGATCCTGATCGGGCCTCGCGCGAAGCCGGAGGCGCCGATGCCCTGAAAGTAAAGATCGCGGGCGAAATCGTAACTGCCCGGCTCGAGCGGCTGCAGCGGCGGATCGAGCATGGCCTTGACTTCGACGAACGAGCCGGCCGGCGGCGCCATGCCGCGTTTGACCGACAGACGTACCCGCTGCAGCCCGGCAGTGCCGCGGCCGCCTTGGATATGCGCCACGCGCAGCACGAAGCGGTCGGTGTGCTCGCTTTGCTCGCGCAGTTCGACATAGCCGGACACCGTCACGCCGTAGCTCGCAAAGCGCAGGACCGGATGCGCGATCAGCGACGTCTTGAGCGTCGCCGCGGCAAAACCCAAGGCGATGCCGAGCGCGCCGAGCGCAACGACGAAACCGGCCGCCCGACGGCGCGCGAGAACGGCGAATGCGGCGGCGAGGCCCGCAAGCCCGACCGCGGCCCAGCTGGCCGGCTCGCGCTCGGCCGTGAAATAGAGAACGACGCCGCCGCCATAGGCAACCGCGAACCAGGGCAGGAGCCGCCCCGCGGTAAGCTCTTGCGTCGCCCATTCGCGAATGCGCGCCGGAACCAGCCATTGCGTTCGCAGACCGAGTGTGCCCCAAACGGCACCCCACTTGACCGCCCACGGCGGTCGCCTGCCAACCGGCCATGTCGAAGCGCCCGCGCCGGCGCGGTTCTCGACTTTGCGGTCGCGACTGTCTTGTCCGTTGCCTTGCGCCACGGCGCGCCCCCAAGCGCGCTGAACCTCACCCCATGCTACCGAAGCGTGTATGTGCTGGCGAGCCGCCACACTCGCTTTTCCCCTGCCCAAGGTCGCTTCACGCTCTCGACCCCCACCTCCGCCCTCCCCCCTTTCGGAGGGAGGCAATTTGCTGCGGCAGGCTCTGTCCTGCCCCGGAAAAGGCGAGAAGGCGGGGACCGTTCGCGCAATCGGCCCAGGCTTGATCGAGCCGTACCGCTCCGCGGAGCTCTCAGCGCTGCATCTGCATGATCTCGTTCGTGGGCGGCATGCTGGGCGGCATGCCGGGCATCATGCGGTCGTCGAGGTGGTTCATGATCCACAGCGAGCCGCCGATGATCATGGCGACGATCAGCACGCCGAACGCGAGCGCCAGCACGTTGTTGGTGTTGTCGGGCGCGGTCGTCAGATGCAGGAAGAACACGAGGTGCACGCCGATCTGGGCGACGGCGAGCACGGCGAGCGCCACGGCGATGCCGGGTCCCCAGATCAGGTCGGTGTGCACCATGGCGAACGAGGCGACGGTGAGCCCGGCCGCGAGCGCGAGCCCCAGCACAGTGCCGCCGATCGCCTGCCAAGCGCTCGTTCCTTCCGCATCGAGGCCCGGCGTCAGGTCGCCTTGGTCGCGATAGGCATCGCGATCGTTCATCGGCCTTCTCCTATCAGGTAAACGATCGTGAACAGCGCCACCCAGATGATGTCGAGGACGTGCCAGAACAGGTTGAAGCAAAGCAGCCGGCGCATGACGTTCGGCCGGAAGCCCTTGAAAAACACCTGCGCCATCATGGTGCCGAGCCATAAGAGCCCGGCCGTGACATGCGCGCCGTGGCAGCCGACCACGGCGAAGAACGAGGAAAGAAACGCACTGCGTTGCGGGCCGTCGCCCGCGGCAATCATGCCGGCGAAATCGTGCGCTTCGAGGAGGAGAAACGTCAGGCCGAGAAGGCCGGTCACCGCCAGCGCCGCTTGCGTCAAGATCATATTGCGGGCATCCGCCGCCACTTGGGACAGCCCGCAGGTGAAACTCGAGAGCAGAAGGCAGGCCGTTTCCAGCGCAATGCTGGTGGGATTGAAGAAATCCCGCCCGGACGGTCCGCCGGCCGTCGCCGTCTGCAGCACGGCGTGCGCGGCGAACAGGCAGGAGAACAGCACGATGTCGCTTAACAGGAACAGCCAGAAACCGAAGCCGACGATGACGCGCTTTGACGCCGGGCCGCCCTCGCCGTGTCCGGTCGCGTAATCGTGGCCGCGCCCGTCGCCGCCGCGATGAACGCCGCGCCCGCGATGGCCGAGCTTATGGGGATCGCCGTCGAGAGCGCAGCCGTCCGCGATAACGTCGGTCGCGCTCATGCGGTCTCCCGTTGACGCGGATGCGCCGCAAGCCAAGCCGCCCGCGCACTGCGGCGGGCGCGATCGATGCGCGCCACTTCGTCGGCGGGAATTTCGTATTCCTCGACATCGCGCCAGGCGAACCAGACGAACACGGCATAGGCCGCGGCGATGCCGACGCCGACCAGCCACCAGATGTGCCAGATCAGCGCAAAGCCGGTCACGGTGGCGAAGAACGCCGTGATAAAGCCGGTCGGGCTGTTGCGCGGCATTTCGATCGGCCGGTATTCCGGTTCGGCGGATAATTCCTGAGCCTCGATGGCGCGGCGCTTGATCTGCCAATACGGCTCCTCGCCTTCCACGTTCGGCAGCACGGCGAAATTGAAGGACGGCGGCGGCGACGGCGTCGCCCATTCCAGCGAACGGCCGTCCCACGGATCGCCGGTGAGATCGCGCAAGCTGCCGCGGCGGCGAATGCTGACGACGAGCTGCGCCACCTGGCAGACCAGGGCGCCGCAAAAGAACACGATGCCGACGCCGGCGGCGAGCACCCAGGGCCGCCATTCGGCGACGTCGTAATGCTGCAGGCGCCGCGTCATGCCGAGAAGTCCCGCCGCATAGAGCGGAATGAAAGTGGCGTAGAAGCCGACGATATTGAACCAGAACACCGCCTTGCCCCAGCCCTCGTGCAGCCGGAAGCCGAACGCCTTGGGGAACCAGAAGATGATGCCGGCAAAGGCGCCGAACACCACGCCGGCGATGATGACATTGTGAAAATGCGCGACCAGAAACAGGCTGTTGTGCAATTCGAAATCGGCCGGCGGCACCGCGAGCAAGACGCCGGTCATGCCGCCGATGGTGAAGGTGACGAGGAAGCCCAGCGCCCACAGCATCGGCGTGTCGAAGCGGATGCGCCCGCCATACATCGTGAACATCCAGTTGTAGATTTTCACGCCGGTGCCGACCGCGATGACGCTGGTGGCGATGCCGAAAAACGCATTGACGTCGCCGCCGGCGCCCATGGTGAAGAAGTGATGCAGCCACACCGTGAACGACACGAGGCAGATGAACAGCGTGGCGGCGACCATGGAGCGGTAGCCGAACAGCGGCTTGCCGGAGAACGTGGAAATCACCTCTGAGAACACGCCAAAGGCCGGCAGCACCAGGATATAGACTTCGGGGTGGCCCCACGCCCAGATCAGGTTGATGAACATCATCATGTTGCCGCCGGCCGAATTGGTGAAAAAATGAAAGCCGAGATAGCGGTCCAGCGTCAGCATCGCGAGCGTCGCGGTGAGCACCGGGAAGGCGGCGATAATCAGAAGGTTCGAGGCGAGCGCGGTCCAGCAGAAGATCGGCATGCGCAGATAGCCCATGCCCGGCGCGCGGATCTTTAGGATGGTGGTGACGAAATTGATCCCGGTCATCAGCGTGCCGACGCCGGAGATCTGGATAGCCCACAGATAATAATCGACGCCGACGCCGGGCGAATATTTCAGCTCCGACAGCGGCGGATAAGGCAGCCAGCCGGTGCGGGCGAACTCGCCGACCACCAGCGAAATATTGACCAGAAGCGCGCCGGTCGCGGTGAGCCAGAAGCTCGTCGAATTGAGCGTCGGAAAAGCGACGTCGCGCACGCCGAGCTGCAGCGGCACGACGAAGTTCATCAGCCCGATCATCAGCGGCATCGCCGCGAAGAAGATCATGATCGTGCCGTGCGCCGAGAACACCTGGTCGAAGTGCTGCGGCGGCAGATAGCCGGCAGCGTCATAGGCCAGCGCCTGCTGCGAGCGCATCATGACCGCGTCGATGAAGCCGCGCAGCAGCATCACGAGGCCGAGCACGATATACATGACACCGATGCGCTTGTGGTCGACGCTGGTGATCCACTCGTGCCACAGATAGGGCAGATGGCCCCTGACGACGATCCAGCCGATCACCGCCAGCATGACGACCATCATCGCCGCGCCGGCAATGAGCGGGATCGGCTGGTCGAATGGAATGGCAGCGAGGCTCAGCTTGCCGAGCATGTCAGCGGCCCCCGACCGGCTGTATCCGCGATCCGTCTTCGCCGTGTTGCGGGCCCGGGCCGTCGGGCAATCGCTGCCGCACGATGGCGTCGAACAGGTTCGGCTCGACGCTGCGGTAGGTGGACGGCGCGTCGTTCTGGCTCTCCTGCAGCAGCGCCAGGTAGGCGGCGCGGTCGAGCGCGGGCCCTTTGGCGCGCGCGCCGGCGACCCATTGATTGAAGGCGTCGGCCGGCACCGCGTGCAGGACGAAATGCATGTCGGCGAAGCCGTCGCCGCTATATTGCGCGGACTCGCCGTAATAATCGCCGGGATGATCGGCTTTGAGATAAAGCTGCGTGACCATGCCGTACATGGTGGCGATCATGCTGCCGAGCTGCGGCACGAAGAACGAATTCATCACGGTCGCCGAAGTGAGGCGGAAATGCACCGGAACGTTGGCCGGCACGACGAGCTCGTTGACGCCGGCGATGCCTTGATCCGGATAGATGAACAGCCATTTCCAATCGAGCGAGATCACGTCGACCTCGAGCGGCTTGGTCTGCGCCTCGATGGGCGTGAACGGATCGAGCTCGTGCGCGCCGATCCAGATCACGCCGGAGAGAAACAGGATGACCAGGATCGGGATCGACCAGACGATGATCTCGATGCGGCCGGAATAGACGAAATCCGGACGGTAATGGGCGCGCGTATTGGAGGCTCGGAACCACCAGGCGAAAATGAACACCGCCGCGATCGTGGGCACGACGATCGCCGCCATGATGCCGACGGCGTCCAGCAGGATGATGGAATTCTGGCTGCCGATCGGCCCTCGCGGTTGCAGTATGCCGCCGGCACATCCCGAAAGGAGCCCGAGCGGCAAGGTCAGAATCGCAAGTTTAGACAAGCGCTTGGGATGCGGCACGACCGGCCACCCAAACCGCAACGGTCCAAAATTCATTGTATCGGCGCTTGGATTTTCCCGAGACCTAATTGGCGTTTGCCGATGCCAAACGCTTGGGTCGGAAAATCGTTGCAGCGCACGAAGTCGCAGGGCGGACGCCCCTCTCCCGCAGGGGCGGATATCGGTGCGGTCGCTCAGCCCGCGTTCGAAACCTTGGCCCAGGTGTCGCGCAGGCCCACGGTGCGATTGAACACGAGCCGCGCCGGCGCGGAGTTGGGGTCGGGACGGAAATAACCCTGCCGTTCGAACTGCACGACCGCACGCGATTGCGCTGCCGCCAGCGCCGGCTCGACGCGGGCGTCGGCGATCACTTCGAGCGACGTCGGATTGATCTCGGCGGCAAAATTGCCGATCTCCGGCGAGGCCCGCATGAACAGCGGATTGTAAAGCCGCACTTCCGCCGGCACGGCGTCATCCGCCGACAGCCAATGCAATGTCGCCTTCACCTTGCGGCCGTCGGGCGCGTTGCCGCCCTTGGTGGCCGGATCGTAGGTGGCGCGCAATTCGACGACTTCGCCGGCGGCGTTCTTCACGAATTCGCGGCAGGTGATGAAATAGGCGTAGCGCAGCCGCACTTCGGCGCCCGGCGAAAGCCGGAAGAATTTCTTCGGCGGGTTCTCCATGAAATCGTCGCGCTCGATGTAAAGCTCGCGGCAAAAGCGCAAGGAACGCGTGCCGGCCGCCGGATTGTCCGGGTGATTGAGTGCTTCGAGTTCTTCGCTGTTGCCTTCCGGATAATTCTCGATCACCACTTTGAGCGGCCGCAGCACCGCCATGCGCCGTTCGGCGGTCTTGTTCAGATGCTCGCGAATGGAAAAGTCGAGCATGCCCATGTCGACGACGCTGTTGGCCTTGGCGACGCCGATCCTTTTGACGAAGTCGCGGATCGCTTCCGGCGGCACGCCGCGCCGGCGCAGGCCCGCGAGCGTCGGCATGCGCGGATCGTCCCAGCCGGACACATAGCCGCCGCGGACGAGTTCGGTGAGCACGCGCTTCGACAGCACGGTGTGCGTGAGATTGAGCCGGGCGAATTCGTACTGGTGCGGATGCGACGGCACCGGAAGGTTCGCCAGGAACCAGTCGTAGAGCGGCCGGTGATCCTCGAATTCCAGCGTGCAGATCGAATGCGTGATGCCTTCGATGGCGTCGGACTGGCCGTGGGCGAAATCGTAGCTCGGATAGATGCACCAGGTTTTGCCGGTGCGCGGATGCTCGGCATGCAGGATGCGGTAGAGCACCGGGTCGCGCAGATTGATGTTGCCGGCGGCCATGTCGATCCTGGCGCGCAGCACCCGCGCGCCGTTCGCAAACTCGCCAGCGCGCATGCGGCGGAACAGATCGAGGTTCTCGTCGACGCCGCGCCCGCGAAACGGGCTGTCTTTTCCCGGCTCGGTCAGCGTGCCGCGATTGGCGCGCATCTTCTCGGGATTTTGGTCGTCGACATAGGCCTTGCCGGCGCGGATCAGAGTTTCCGCCCACTCATAGAGCTGTTCGAAATAATCCGAGGCGTAGTGGAGGTTCCGGCCCCAGTCGAAGCCGAGCCAGCGCACGTCGGCCTTGATGGCGTCGATATATTCCTGCTCCTCCTTGACCGGATTGGTGTCGTCGAAACGCAAGTTGCAATGGCCGCCGAACTCCTCGGCGATGCCGAAATTGAGACAGATCGACTTGGCGTGGCCGATATGCAGGTAGCCGTTCGGCTCCGGCGGAAACCGGGTCACGATGGTCTTGTGCTTTCCCGACGCCAGATCCGCGCGCACGATGTCGCGGATAAAGTCCTGGCCCGCCTCGCGGGTTGTCGTTTCCGCAACCGACATCAATCTTTCCCTTTGGATAATTTCCCTTACGCCGCCACGCGCTTAGCACGCAGCGCACGCGATTCTAAGGCACGCGATTCCAAGGCATAAGTCGTGACGGCCCCCCGATTGGACAAGTAAGCCCGCGCGGTCAAGTCCGACGGCGATCGTTTGCCTTTAGGCGCGGCGATTCGCCTTCAACCGTCAGCTTGGCTCAGCCTTGTGCCGTTGCCGCTCCGGGGTGCCGGCCGGCACGCTGCGGCAGGATGACAACCAAAGCGACGATGATCACGGCGATAATGGCGGACGCAATCGGCCGGCTGAACGCCAAGCCGCCGTCATGAACCGGCTTGTCCAAAAAGTCGCCGACTGTTGCTCCGAGCGGCCGGGTCAGAATGAAGGCCGCCCAGAACAGCGCAACCCGCGAAACGTCCGTCCAGAAATAGAGCGCCGCCAGCACGGCGAGCCCGGCGCCGAACACCAGCGCCCCGCCGGCATAGCCGAGGCCGCCGCTGTCGGCCATCCAATCGCCGAGCGCGGTCCCGAGCGTCTGCGAAAACGTGATCGTGATCCAATAGAAAATTTCCACTTTCGGCGTTGCCACCGTTTGCACATTGATCGAGCCGAGCGTGAGGTACCAGATCGCCAGCGAACCCAACACGCAGGCCAGCAAGATCGACGAGCCCCCGGTATAGCCGATGCCCAATGAGCGATCGAACAGATCGGCCATGGCGGTCCCCACCGTCGTCGAGGCCACGATGGCGATCCAATAGATCCAGGGATCGAACTTTTTCGCCATGATTTGCGCGATCACGGCGGCAACGAACACGGCAAGGAATATGCCGGTGCCGATCAAATATCCGCCGTTGTGTGGATGGACGTCCGCATGCAGCCAGCTCATCGTCACGGCATCGCCGCCGGTTTCGCCGAGCGTCGTAGCGAGGATTTTGACGATCCAGAAACCGAGCGTGACCTCCGGGACTTTGCTGGCGGCATGGCGCAACAGGCTGTCGGAAGTGCTCGCCGTCATGAGACCCTCGTCGGTTGGCTTAAAGAGACGGAAGCTGCGCACATAACCTCCGGCCGAAGCGCCGTCCACGGTTCACGGGTGCGACAATCCGGAGCATCCAGCCGCACCGGTCTATCCGGTCCTTGCGTCCGGATCGGAACAAAACGGCGTGAAAGCTTGCAAAAGCGGCGCAACTAGTGGTCCGATTCTAACATTCGCATCCCATTTCGGCACGCTCTCATGCGAATGTTAGAATCGAAGGACCACTAGCAAGCATAAGTGCTAGTGGAGCTTTTGGATTTGACATTCGCTTTGCGAGGGTTGCCGCCAGGTGGGTAGCGAATGTCAAATCCGCTCCACTAGGCGCCGCCAAGCAATCGAGGACCGCGAGCCGAATTGCTTCGTCGTTCGTTCGAGAGCGCGACTTAATCGCCTCACGCCGTAATTGCGATGTCGGGCCGATCTACTACGGGGTTTGCACCCGATGCGACACTCTGGGGTTCGTCAAGCTGCTTCTCGATTTGGCGAATGACGTGCCGTGAGAACGGACCGAGATGCAGATAGAGGGCCGTCATCAGGACGATAATCCGCGCCCATTGCGGATTTGTCGATGCACATTGAATGATCGCTTGCCGGAAGGCGTCTTGTGCCCCCGGCAGCTTTGAGACGACTCGATGGACAACCTCAAGGCCGCCAAACTTGCTCCTGGAATCGTTCGCGCGCACTTGACGATTGGGGTTTGAGCTGCCGAGCAGACGCGACAGGCGTTGCAGACGCTTGGCATAGGCCGCCGGCTCATAGACCTTTTCCAGAACCCGCATGTAGTCGGACAGGATATCGCGCCGCGGCCGCAACGTATCGAAATTCAGGCCTTGGGTGCATTGATCCATCCCCGCGGCTGGATCCAGCAACAGGCTGGCGTGCAAGCGGCCTTCGCTCGCCAGCCGGCGCGTGAGCTGGGTGTTTGGTAATGCATAAAGCAGGCCCACCATGCACACCGGAATGGCGGCCTCCTCGATGAGCTCGACGATGGCGTCCGCGACCGAGCCTTTCTCGCTGTCGAAGCCGACGATGAAACCCGCCGTGACGTAGAGCCCGGCTGCGTAAATCTTGTGGACGCTCTGGGCGATGTTGCGCCGCGTATTCTGCTTTTTTCGCATCGCGATCAGCGTGCTGGCGTCGGGACTCTCGATACCCATAAAGACGCCGACGAAGTTGGCCGCGTTCAACAGCCTCAGGAGATCATCGTCGTCGGCTAGATTGAGTGACGCCTCGGTCGTGAACTCGAACGAATAGTCATGTTGTTCGAGCCACGCCTTTAGCTCCGGCAGGAATGCCTTGACCGCCTTCTTGTTGCCGATGAGATTGTCGTCGACGAAGTCGACATGGCCGCGGTAGCCGAGATTATAAAGCGCGTCCAGCTCGCGCAGCATTTGGCTGTTGGTCTTGGCGCGGGGGACCCGGCCGTAGAGTTCGATGATGTCGCAGAACTCGCAGGTGAATGGACAGCCGCGCGAGAATTGTACGCCGACGTAGAGATAATGCTCGACCTTCAAGAGATCGAACCGGGGGATCGGGCTCTTCGTCACGTCGATCGTGAACTTTTCGGCCTCGAAGACGCCTTCCCTGGCGCCGGCTTCCCACGCCGCGATGAACTTGTCGATGATACCCTCGGCTTCGCCGAGCACCTGGAAGTCTGCCTTGCTGTACAGGTCGGGGACGGAGGTCACGCCTGGGCCGCCGACGACAACGGGCTTTTGGCGCGCGCGGCACAGCTCGATGATTTCGATTGTGTCGAAATATTGCGGCAGCATGCCGCCGGTCATGACCAGATCGGCCCATTCGAGATCGCCGTCGGCCAGCGCCTCCGTGTTCCGGTCGACCAGCCGGATGCTCCACGTCGTCGGCAGCAGGGCTGCTACGGTAATAAGACCGAGAGGAGTTGTGGGGTAACGCGCATTGAACAGTTCACAGGCCGCTGCGAAATTCCAAAATGTTCCCGCCCCAAAGCGGGGGTAAATCATGAGGACATTGCATGGACGCGGTGACGACATTCGTCCTCAAGGCCGGTTCAGGCCAAATCCGGTGCCCAAACTGATGATTGGCTGATGCCGGCTTCATCCGACATTCTCCGGATGGCCGACGACGGGTCACACCATATCCACGTTCTGCGCCACATGGAAGCAAGATAAAGTGGGAAAAGGTGCCGCATCCGCGTCCGATCAGGTGCAGCCGAAGCTCGGCCGGCGCGGCATCCGGGCCGCCGCCGTCGCGCCCGGTGCGATTGATACCGGCATGTGGAACTTCAACCGAGGAAGGTCGCGCGGCGGTGATGGCAGACGCCAAAGCGCATCGGCCAACCTGCCGACGTGGCTTCGATCATCGCGTTCCTCGTCTCGGATGAGGCCCGCCGGATTACCGGCGATACCATCGCAGTCGATGGCGGCGCTAGGCTTTAGCCTCTAAGCCGGATCGACGGTTGGATCGAATGTTTGGCAACCCGCCAACGCGATCTTTACCAAGCCGCACCAAAGCCTTCGACCCGGGCCCCATCTTAAGTCACCGTTTTCCTCGCTCGATCGATAGCTTTGCCGCAACATAGTGGCGCCACCGCCCCGGCACATCGAAACGATGCAACACGCCAACCCGCTGCTCACTGAATTCAAGCTTGGCTTGGCCGAGCGCCCAAGCTCGCAGCGGTTCACGATTCTTCGAAAATTGACCGACCTGTTTCTGGTCCAAGCCGAAACCTACTCTGACGAGTCCATACACGTCTTTGACGAATTGATGGGTCGGCTGATCGAGCAGATCGAGCGCCAAGCGCTGATCGAGCTTAGCAAGCGACTCGCGCCGGCGCAGCGCGCGCCTCTCGGCGTTATAGGCCGATTGTCGCGTGACGAGGACGTCGCGATTGCCGGGCCGGTTCTCGAGCAATCGAGCGTTCTCAAGGATCACGACCTCATCGAGATCGCCAAAACTAAAAGCCAGGCCCATTTACATGCCATCGCCGGCCGGAGCGGGATCAGCGAGCCCGTTACCGAAATCCTGGTGGATCGCGGCGATGCCAAGGTCGCCGCCAAGGTATCGGCCAACGACGGCGCACGGTTCTCCCGGTGGGCCTTTGCCAGGGCCGTGCAGCGCGCCGAGGAAGATGAAGCCATTGCTGTTGCGGTCGCCAACCGGATCGACTTGCCTGCCGATCTGCTCGACCGGCTCGTACGCAAAGCGACCGCCGTCGTGCAACAGCGCCTGATGGCGAACGCGCGCCCGGACCTAAGGCAAAAAATCTCGGAAGTTTTGGCGATCGTTTCCGGTCGTGTCGTTCGATCGGCGACGCCGGGCGGCCGTGGCGGGCGAACCTTGACGAAGCAGGACTCCGTTCAACTGATACCAGCTCCATAACGGATTGAATCGGGCAGTCTTCTGCGCTGAGAGCGGAAGGCAGGGGAATTGTTTTCGAGGCGCTGAGTGTGATTCGCTTGGCTATCTGATTCGGGGAAAACAGATGGTCGAATGCAGCAAAGCCGAGGTTCGGCGGCTCAAAACCGCGCTACGATGGAAGATCACGGCCGGACAGCGCCAGCGCATTCAAATGGTGCTGTTACGCGAGAGCGGGATGACGCAGGGCGCGATTGCGGCAGCGATGGGTGTATCGCTGAGCACGGTGAACCGCGCGCACATGGCCTATGCTCACGGTGGCATCAAGGCGCTTAAGCCCAAGCCGAATGGCGGACGCAAGCACGAGAACATGACCGTGGCGACGGAAAAGGCCTTGCTGGCGCGCTTTGCCAAAGCTGCCGGCGCCGGCGAGATGTTGAACATTCACGATCTCAAAGCGGCCTATGAACAGGCGATCGGGCATGTGACCAGCGACAGCACGGTGTACAATCTCTTGCACCGGCAGGGCTGGCGCAAGCTGATGCCGCGGCCGTTTCATCCCAAGCGCGACCTCGCGGCGCAAAAAGCTTTTAAAAAAACGGCTTTCCTGATGCAGTGAGGCAGGCTCGGCGGGCGGCCAAGAGGCGCGGTCGGCATCTGCGCATCATGTTCGCCGATGAAGCGCGCTTCGGCCGCATTAATCGGCCACGGCCATGCTGGGCGCCGATCGGAACGAGACCAGCGGTCGCCGCTCAGCTCATTCGCGAATACATCTATTTGTACGGCGCAGTCTCTCCAAAAGACGGAGTTTGCGTCTATCTGATCATGCCGACGTCGAACACCGCCTGCTTTCAGGCCTTCCTCGACGTGCTGGCGCGCAGGTTCGCCCGCCAGGACATCCTTTTGGTTCTCGACGGCGCGCCCAACCATCGCTGTGGCCAACTGACCCTTCCCGACAATATCAAGCTCTTGTACCTTCCACCGTATTCGCCCGAACTTAATCCAAAGGAAAATCTCTGGGATGAAATCCGCGAGAAAATCTTCAAGAATTACGCGCTGAAATCCATCGACGCCGTGCGCGCTAAACTCAAACAGGCCATCCTCTACATCGAGCACAACCGCAAACTCGTCCGCTCCATCACATCCTTTCCATATATCGCCAACTCACTCTGATGTGGAGTTGGTATGAGAGCCCGAATATCGCAATGCGCAGACGACCGAAACACCAGCGGTCTGATCGACGCTCTGGCGACGCTGGCGGAACTTCCGGTGCGGGCGGTTACCAGACTGGTGGAGGCGAAGTCCGACGAAACCTTGGTCGCACTCGGCAAGGCCTGCGGTATCGGCTGGCCGGACTTAAGAAAAACCATCGCTTTTCTCGTGCCGGCGCCGGTTGCGGACAAACCCGACGCTTTGTTTGAAACCTATGCCGCTCTTTCACCCGCCGATGCAAAGCGTGCGGTTCAATTTATCCGCACAAATGCTTCAAGCAGCATGAAGCGGACCAGCAAGTAGCCCGGATGAGCGACCCTCCTACGCTCGGTGGGCGAGCTTCGGAGCGTATCAGCGCGCCGTAGGATGGGTGGAGCGAAGCGATACCCATCATAGGGCATCGAGGATAACCGACGCCGGGCAAAGGCGATCTCCACCGCCGTCGCGGTTTTGTTATGCTCCGCCGATGACCAATTGCCGGCGCAACTTCCTCTCCGGGGGCAGCTTCTTTTTCACGGTGAATCTGGCTGAGCGCCGGCTACGGCTACTGACTACGCATATCGATTTGCTGCGCCAGGCATTCCGCGATGTGCGGCGCCGCCATCCCTTCGATATCCAAGCGATCGTCGTTCTGCCCGACCACCTACATGCCGTTTGGACCCTGCCCGAAGACGATTCAGATTTTGCCCTGCGCGGGCGCCTCATCAAAACAATATTCTCGCACGGCTTGCCTGTCGACGAGCGTGTCTCAGCAAGCCGTGCCGGCAAAGGTGAGCGCGGCATTTGGCAGCGGCGTTATTGGGAGCACACGCTTCGCGACGAAGGCGATCTTGCGCGGCACGTCGATTACATCCATTTCAACCCGGTGAAACACGGCCACGTCAAACGCGTGAAGGATTGGCCGTATTCCTCGTTCCATCGCATGGTCAAGCTCGGCATTTATCCGCTCGACTGGGCCGGCGATGCGACGGAAAATGCTCCGTCGTTCGGGGAAAGATGATGGGTATCGTGGAGCCTGTCATCGGGCGGCGCTTCGCGCCGACCCGTTGGCTCCACCCATCCTACGAACTGCTGCGGTGCCGCGACGTTGACGCGAGGGGCCGGAAGCAGGAAGCGTAGGGTGGGCTGAGCGTAGCGAAGCCCACGCGGAGTTTCGAAACGTGCCGCGTGGGCACGGCGCTGCGCGCCTTTGCCCACCCTACGGGCTAATGAGCGTCTCTATATTCCTTTTGAAATAACGCAT
Organism: uncultured Alphaproteobacteria bacterium; assembly: GCA_963791925.1. Classification (GTDB taxonomy): domain Bacteria; phylum Pseudomonadota; class Alphaproteobacteria; order Rhizobiales; family Xanthobacteraceae; genus BOG-931. The sequence goes on from CAWBUA010000004.1 coordinate 80,361, forward strand.
GAGCCCTCTTAATCACCATCATAAGGGTCAAAATGAAATGCAAAAAGATGAAGGTGCTTATGCTTGGTCCTATGCCCTTTGTTACATCAAATACGTAAACGACCAAAAAAAAGACAAGAGATAAACAGCTAAAAATCGTTAGGTAAGAAATATTTGTGTTCAGTTCGCTGAGAAGCAGGCGCCTGTCGTTGAGCTCTTGTGTTTGTATGGCGGCTTGTCGTTTATCACTCAAGGGGTCCCATTTTCTCTGAAATATTGCGAACAGCGCCACCTGTATGTTTAACAACAGTGCAAGAAAAATTCCAAAGAAAGTAATCGATGCATCGTAGTTGTCTGGTTTAACCTCCAAGCCGAAATAATAAGAAAATGCCGCTCCCAATAAAGGTAAGATGTAAAAAATGAAGATGTCAGCATAGTCGATGCGCTGTTTTGTGTCATGGAGCGTTTGCAAGTGCGCAATTATTATTGATGTGATGTCGATCTTCAATTTTTGTCGCCCCTCATTCTCTCGTACATATCCTCCAGTATTGAATTCGTTTCCTCGGCAAGAGACTTAAATGTTGGATGTCCGTCGGGACCACCTCATCACGTCGCTCGTTACATCAATCACACCTGCATCGCTGTTCAGCCCGAGTACTCCAATGGTTCTAGTCTTTCTGCCTACCTTGACTTCAGCAACGGCCTCCGGGAAGCTGATCCCGCCGTATTTGAGAACTCCTTTTTCTGGTCTCAGTGTTTTGATAAGGGCTCCAAAGTTGCCGAGGCTTTTGGTGCGGTGAGCTGAAATTTTCACTTCGAGTTTCACCGCGTCGGGTTCTGGGTTGCTAAAATAACGATCCGCGAGATCGGCGGGTACATCGCGGTTGATGAGCCGAAACTGCTTAACAGGTGCGCTACTAAAGAAACCGTCAGACCCGCTCGGGATTAACTTTTTGCATTGGAGCACAGTTCTTGGATAGCGGGCCTCAAACGCAGATTTCAAGTTCGTTATTACAAGGTTGATACAGGATCGGCCTTGGAAAGATTGAAAAACAACATAGCCAAAGGTCTCGCTTTGCGGAAACCAGAACTCGAAGAATAGTGGTATCTCTTCTACGTCGCTAATCTTGCGTCGGTAATTTTGCTTCTTGGTCTTCGCATCCACGAAGTTGCTTTCAAAACCAAAGGTACCGTAGCGGATGTAACCGCGACAATTTCCGTGGCCGTCATCCTCCCTGAGCTCGAAGTACCAGCTTCGTTCTAGTTCAGCATTCTGCATGCTAGTGGAATGCTCTTTCAGGTACTCCGATATGAAATCGCGGGCTGGCACGCCGCCGTTATCGAGCTTCTGCTTGCTGCCCTTTATGCTGACACTGATCTCGTAAACCCGAATTCCGATAGCGCTCGCCATAAGCAAATTTCCCCGCAGATTTCGAGCCGGTACAAGTATTCGTCGACGTTCTGGCGCGCATTGTAACATGCAACCGCCGGGGGTAACACTCCAGTAATACGACGAAATCTGACGACCAACTCGCCGGAATGCCTCAATGCATTGTCGCCCTATTAAAAACGTGTCTCTGGGACCGCGACACGCCCTTGACAACCGTCCCCATATCGATTACATCCGTCCTCATCTCGTTCACGGAGGGGCCTTTCGCGAGGGTACTTTCGGAAGTGGAACGAGGGCGGTGCCTGCGCGCGGGGTTACGACCCGCGCCCGGGCGGCTCCGGGCATCATTCACGCCGGTACTACGGCCGGCGCGGGAGGTGCAGTCCCTGGACTGGGACAGGTGAAGGCGGGTAACGCCCGCGGGATCCGCGTCCCAGGAAGCATGGCCTGGAGCTGAGCCGGCTGGCCTTCGGGCTTCCGGCGAGAGCCGCGGTGGAGCGCCGAAAGGCGAGCGCGCCCGAAGCGCGGACGGACGGTAACGTCCGTTACGCGTGGCGCGCGCCGCGTCCGCTGACGCGGTTTGTGGAGTACGCGCCTTTCGGCGCTTCGCCTCCCTCCATTTTTTTGGAGGCAGGTCTTGGGAAGGGCTTTCTTACAGCGTGAAGGAAAACTCGGATGCGGATGCATCGCGAGGACGGGGAAGCTTTTGTTTCACCCTCCCCTGCAGGGGGAGGGTCGTGCGCCGCAGGCGCGCGGGGTGGGGTGAGCGGCATCACGGAGAGCACAGTGCAGACAGCGCACTTCCCCCCACCCGCTTCGCTGCGCTCGCGACCTCCCCCCTGCAGGGGGAGGTGAAACGCAAAGCGCCCCGCAAACAAAGGAGAACCATCATGGGCGGCCCTATTGAAACGACCCCGGAAGCGAAGGAGTGGCAGCAGCGCTTTGACGCCGCCTGCGCGACCGTGGCCCGCAAATATTGCGACATGTTCGAATTCTGGCGCGACTGCAGCTATCGGCCGTGCCGCAGTGCCCGGCGTTGCGTCGGCGACCAGGGCTTTTGTCTGCAAAGCCGCTGCTGGGATATTTCCTATGACGCCGGCCTTGTCGCGCATAAGCGGATGATCGCGGAGCTTCCGCCCGCCGCCGATGGCTTCTTTCTGACGGCACATCATCAACCGCCCACGTCGCTGTGCCTGCACGGTTCAAAGAATCCAAAGCTCCACGCCAAGGCGCAAGCTAAAACCGCGGCCAAGGCGGAAGCCATTGCTCAAGCCGCCCGCACCAGGGAGCGATCGTGACGGCCCCGGTCGCGGTCTCCGCAAATGATTAATCGCGCCGGCGCATCCATGCTTTCATTCGCGCCCGGTTGTGCTACACGGCGCGCGACATGACCGTCGTCACCCGCTTTGCCCCCTCGCCCACCGGCTTCCTGCATATCGGCGGGGCGCGCACGGCTTTATTCAACTGGCTCTATGCCCGCGGCCGCGGCGGCAAGATGCTGCTTGCGCATCGAGGACACCGACCGCGAGCGCTCGACGCAGGCCGCCATCGACGCCATCATCGACGGGCTCACCTGGCTCGGCATCGGCTGGGACGGCGACGCCATCTACCAGTTCGCGCGCGCGGCGCGGCACGCGCGAAGTCGCCGCAAAGCCTGCTCGCATCCGGCAATGCCTATTACTGCTACGCCACGCCGGAGGAGCTCGACCGCGATGCGCGAAGCGGCGCGCGCCGAGGGCCGCGCCAAGCTCTATGACGGCCGCTGGCGCGACCGCGATCCGGCCGACGCGCCGGCGGGCGTCAAGCCGGCCATCCGGCTCAAGGCGCCGCTCAGCGGCGAGACTGTCATCGAGGATCAGGTCCAGGGCCGCGTCGCGTGGCAGAACGAGAACCTCGACGATCTGGTGCTGCTCCGCTCCGACGGCACGCCGACCTATATGCTCGCCGTCGTCGTCGACGATCACGACATGGGCGTGACCCACATCATCCGCGGCGACGATCACCTGACCAACGCGGCGCGGCAGAAGCAGATCTATGACGCGCTCGGCTGGTCGGTGCCGGTGATGGCGCATATCCCGCTGATCCACGGTCCGGACGGCTCGAAACTCTCCAAGCGGCACGGTGCGCTTGGCGTCGATGCCTATCGCGCCATGGGCTATCTGCCGGCGGCGCTGCGCAATTATCTGGTGCGGCTCGGCTGGAGCCATGGCGACCAGGAAATCTTCTCCACCGAGGAAATGATCGAAGCCTTCGACCTGCCGCAGATCGGCCGCTCGCCGGCGCGGTTCGATTTCGCCAAGCTCGAAAGCCTCAACGGCCACTACATCCGGCAAAGCGGCGACGCCGCGCTCCTCGCCGCCATCGAGGGGCTGCTGCCGCACATCGCCGAGGGCGCAGCGCTTGCCGCCAAACTGACGCCCGCGCTGCGGCAACAGCTCTTGGCGGCCATGCCGAGCCTGAAGGAACGCGCCAAGACGCTGCTCGACATCATCGACGGCGCGCATTTTCTTCTGGCCGACCGGCCGATCCCGCTCGACGACAAAGCAACCGCTTTGCTCACGCCGGAGGCGCGGGACCTGCTGCGCGAGGTTGCCGCAAGGCTTGCCGCGGCGGAGCCGTGGACCGCCGCGGTCACCGAGCATGCCGTGCGCAGCTTCGCCGAAGAGCGCGGCGCCAAGCTCGGCGCCGTCGCCCAGCCGCTGCGCGCCGCGCTGACCGGCCGCACCACCTCGCCCGGAATTTTCGAAGTGCTGACCGTCCTCGGCAAGGCCGAAAGTCTGGCCCGCCTGGCCGATCGGGCGCCGCGGCAGGACCGGCAGGACGCGCGGTCGGGCGTCGGGTGAAGCCCCTATGGGCCTTCGATGTCGCTTAATGTCGCTTGCACAAAATTTGCTCTGCTGCGGCCTTCCGCCTACATCGCAGGCTACTATCTTGCAGTGCACACGGCGTTGCGCTACGCCAACAATGCCGGGTGAAACGCGCCGCCCCAGGGCGCATCGGCCGATAGGGTCGGGCGCGGCCTCCCATCCGGTTGGCAGACAAGGATCAAGATCATGGACGCGAAGACCGGCGCCAATATCAAAACCGGCACGCTGACGATCGGCGACAAGAGCCACAATTTCCCGATCTATGAGGGCACGCTTGGCCCGGAGGTGGTCGACGTCAGCAAGCTCTATGCCGAGGCCGGCGTCTTCACCTACGATCCGGGCTTCACCTCGACCGCGAGCTGCGAATCCAAGATCACCTTCATCGACGGCGACGAAGGCATCCTGCTCTATCGCGGCTATCCGATCGCCGATCTCGCCGAGCACGGCGATTTCCTCGAGACCTGCTATCTTCTGTTGTACGGCGAATTGCCGACCGCGGCCCAGAAGGCCGACTTCGTCGAGCGCGTGACCCATCACACCATGGTGCACGAGCAGATGAGCCGGTTCTTCAACGGCTTCCGCCGCGACGCCCACCCGATGGCGGTGATGGTCGGCTGCGTCGGCGCACTGTCGGCCTTCTATCACGACTCCACCGACATCACCGATCCGGCGCAGCGGATGATCGCCTCGATCCGCATGATCGCCAAAATGCCGACGCTTGCCGCGATGGCCTATAAATATTCGGTCGGCCAGCCGTTCATGTATCCCGACAACAGGCTCGATTACGCCTCGAACTTCCTGCGCATGTGCTTTGCGGTGCCGTGCGAGGAGTACAAGGCCAATCCGGTGCTGGCGCGCGCCATGGACCGCATTTTCACGCTGCATGCCGATCACGAGCAGAACGCCTCGACCTCGACCGTGCGGCTCGCCGGCTCGACCGGCGCCAATCCGTTCGCCTGCATCGCCGCCGGCGTCGCCTGCCTGTGGGGCCCGGCGCATGGCGGCGCCAACGAGGCGGCGCTGAAAATGCTCGGCGAGATCGGCTCGGTCGACCGTATCCCGGAATACATCAAGCGCGCCAAGGATCCGAAGGATTCGTTCCGGCTGATGGGCTTCGGCCATCGCGTCTACAAGAACTACGATCCGCGCGCCAAGATCATGCAGAAGACCTGCTACGAGGTCTTGAACGAACTCGGCATCAAGGACCCGCTCCTTGACGTCGCCATGGAGCTCGAGAAGATCGCGCTGCACGACGACTATTTCATCGAGAAGAAGCTCTATCCCAACGTCGACTTCTATTCCGGCATCACGCTGCGCGCGATGGGTTTCCCGACCACCATGTTCACGGTGCTGTTCGCGCTCGCCCGCACCGTCGGCTGGATCGCGCAGTGGAAAGAGATGATCGAGGACCCGCACCAGAAACTCGGCCGCCCGCGCCAGCTCTATACCGGAGCCAAGGAGCGCGAATACCAGCCGATGTCGAAGCGGAAGTAGCAGAGAGAGAGAGAGAGATGCCGGCTCCGCGCGCGATAACGGCGCGGCGCGCTCACCAGCTGTATTTGATGGTGCCGGTGCCGGCGTAGGTCTGCGCGCCGTTGCCGAATTCGCCGTCGAACTTGGCGATCGCCGTCCAGCTCGGCGACAAATGCCATTCCGCCGCCACGGTAGTGAGCGCCGAATTCTTCGGCGGCGCCGCGCCGTTGACGGTGAAATTCGAGCCGGGCAGCGTCTGGAACACGGCGCCGAGCGCCGGATTGCTCACCCAGTCGTGGGCCCAGGCCAGCCGGCCGCGCAACACCAGCGGCATGCCGTTCCAGACGGTGAGATTGTCGAAGCGGGCGCCGAGTTCGCTTCTGGTGTTGGTGGCGTTGGTCGAGCCGTAGCTCAGACCGAAGCCGCCGCCGGTAAGATCGCTCTCGCTGTAGCCCGGCGTATGGAAGTCCTGCACCTGCAGCGCGGCGTAAGGCGTGACGCCGACGATGGTGCCGGTGACCGGCATGCCGAAGCGGTAGCCGGCCTCGCCGCGCGCGGCATAGCTCTGGCCCTGGAATTTAGCGGCGAGACTATCGCCCATCGCGATGCGGCTGGTCGAGAACCAATGATTGGCGAAGGCGAGCGCGCCGGAGAGATACGCCGGTCCAAAATGCGCGGTGCCATAGACGCCGGCCTGGAAACTCTCGCTTCTGCCACTGCCGAGATTTTGCGACAGCGACCAATTGGTGCCGCCGCCGGCGAGCGCGAAGCCGTAATCGGTCCCCGGCGTGACGTGATAGGTCATGCCGGCGGCATAGCCGTAATCGCTCGCGGTGATGTTATTCGAGCCGACCGTGGCATTGCCATCGGTCGTGTTATAGCCGCCGAAGCCCGCGGCCCAGGCGCTCCAGCGCTGTTCGAAGGTCTGCGGCTGCTGCGGCGGCGGCTTCTGCCGCAGTGCCCGTGCGTAAGCGAGCGCAATGTCGGGCGGCAGGCTCGCCTGGTCGTCCGGCGCGAATTGTTGCGGGCCGCTCGCGCCGCCGGCGCCCGCGCCGCCGCCTCCCGTCGACGGATCCGACAACAGATTGAGGAAATCGGTCATCAGCTGGAACGCGCTGGTCTGCGCGCCGGTCGCCGGCTGGCCCTCCAGTTCGGTCAGCGCATTGCTCAGCGCCGGGCCGGTAAGGCCGCCGAGGTCGGCAAAGCCCGGCGGCAGGGCGTCGCCCAATATGATGGCGTTGTTGATGCCGTTGAGCACATTCTGCTGGTTTTGGTTCAACCCGGGCGGCGGCGAGAGCAACGTGAATCCAGCGGTCGTGATATCGAGATCGACGTCGTCCGGATTGGTGACGTAATCGAGCGCCATCGTGCCGCTGAAACTGCCGTTCACGGTCAACCCGGCAAACGTGCCGGCGCCGGCAAGCGGATTGCTCGTGGTCAGGATCTGATAGATCGTTCCGGCGCTGTAGTGACCGATTTGCGGGGTGACCACGACGGCGCCGCCGTTGAGCGTTGCCGTGCCGCTGACCGTCGCACCAGAATTGTTGCCGGCGCCGGGCGCGATGTCGATGGCGTATTTGCTGCCGGCCTCGAAGCTCAGGTTGCCGGCGACAGTGAACGTGCCATATCCGCCGGGCGTACCGGGCGCGAACGTGCCGCCGGACATGATGTCCACCGTCAGCGGATCGATGGTGCCGGTGCCGGCAAGGGTGCCGCCATTGCTGACATTGACCGTGGTCGCGCTGTTGCTGGCGCCGTTGAGCACCACGGTGCCGGAATCGATGTTGACCGTGTCGAAATTGGTGAAGTCGTTGCTGTAGGTAAACGTCTTGCCGGCGCCGATGGCGAAGTTGAGCGTGTCTGACGCCAGCATGGTGCCGAGCATATCGCCGTTGATCGCGCCGCCATTGATGTCCACGGTGACCGGACCAGTGGCGTCGACCAGAACAATCGCAGCGCCGCCGGTGCCGGTGATCACGCCCGAGTTCACGATCGCCGCGCCGCCGCCGAAGGTGACGCCGCCGCTGATAAGGATGCCGATCGCGCCGCTGATCGTGCCGGCATTGCTGATATTGCCGTAGAAGGTGCTGACACTGCTGACGTTGATGCCGGTCTTTTGCACCGACGAAATCGTGCCGAAATTGGTGATGCCGCCGCTGCCCGGCGAACCGAACTGCGCGACCTGCGCGACGACGACGGCGTCGCCGGAAGTGTCGACGCCATTTCCCGATGCCGAAATCAGGCCGCTATTGGTAATGCCGCCGAGGAAGCTGGTAACAAGAACAACGTCAATGCCGCCGAGCGGCGCCGAAATCGTGCCGGAATTAGCGATGTTGCCGGTAAAGGTCCCGACACTCTCGACCCAGATACCGGCGCCGCTCACATTCGATGCCGAGATCGTACCGCTATTGGTGATATTGCCGGCGAAGGTCGAAATATTGGTCAGATAAATTCCCGTTTTGCTCGACAAAATGGTGCCGGAATTGGCGACGTCGCCGGTAAAGGTCGAAATCGCAAACGTCGAGCCTGCCGAGGCGCCGACGAAGACGCCATAGCCGCTCGGCGCGGTGATCCGACCGGCATTGGTGATGCCGCCGGTGAAATTCGCGATCGTCACGGTCGAGGTGCTGATGGCGCCGACAAAGATGCCGTAATGGCCTGCCGAGATCGTGCCCGAATTGCTGATGCCGCCGCCGAAGCTTGAGAGATTGTAGGTGGCGCCGCTGGTGGCGCCGACGAAGATGCCGGCGAAACCGGCCGAGATCATGCCGCTGTTGGTAATGCCGCTGGAGAAGATCGCATTGGCGACGGTGATCGCGCTTCTGGTGGCGGCACCGACGAGGACGCCCGCATAGCCGGCCGAGATCGTGCCCGAATTGGTGATGCCGCCGAGGAAGCTCGTGACGTTTTCGGCGAAAATGCCGATGTTGTCGGTTCCGGCAGTGATCGTGCCGCTGTTGATGATGCTGCCGCCGAAGGTGGATATGCCGCAAGTGCAGCCGACCAGAATTCCGGTCGCGCCGGCGGCGATGGTGCCCGAGTTGCTGATATTGCCGGTGAAGGTTCCGGTGTCGGTGACGGCGATGCCGGTGCCGAAAAACGCCCCGATCGTGCCGCTGTTGACGATGTTGCCGGCGAAGTTCGTCACGCCGCTGACGACGATGCCGCTGAGGCTCGCCGCGATGGTGCCGCTGTTGCTGATGTTGCCGGAGACGAAATTCAAGACACTGTTGACAGCGATGCCGGCGAACTCTGCCTCGATCGTGCCGGCGTTGGTGATGCCTCCGGAGAAGGTCGAGAGCGTCGCCGATACGCCGGAAAATCCGCCGCCGACCAGGATGCCGGCCAAGTCGGCGAGAATCGTGCCGGTGTTGCTGACGCCGCCGGCGAAGGTCGAGATCGTGACGATTCCGCCCGCCGAGCCGCTGCCGCCAACAAGGATGCCGACGGCACCAAACTTGCCGCGTGTCTGCGCGATGGTGCCGCTGTTGGTGATACCACCGGAAAAAGCGGAAATCGTAACGGACGCGTCGGCGAAAGCCGTTCCGCCCACCAATATGCCTGCTCTCAGGCCCTTGCCGCCCGTTAACGCGATCAAACCGCTGTTGGTGATTCCGCCGCCAAACGTCGCAATCGTCACCGACGCATTGGTGCCGCTGGCCTGACCTCCGACCAGGATAGCCCCTGGAGCGAACCCGCCGTTGATCGTGCCGGAATTGACGATATTGCCGGTGAAAGTCGAGACGGCAACGGACGCACCGGTACCGCTGGCCCGACCACCAACGACGATCCCGGCGCCGGAAGCCACGATCAGGCCGCCGTTGCTGACATTGCCGGCAAAGCTCGAGACCGTCACGGATGACGCGGTGCCAACGGCTTTGCCGCCGACAATAACGCCGTTGCCGCTGAACGCCGCGATGGTCCCGCTGTTGGCGATGCCGCCGCCGAAATTGAATACGCCGACCGACCCGCCGGAATGCGCGGTGCCGCCGACCATGATGCCGTTGACCGCTGCCGCAATCGAGCCGGCATTGCTGATACCGCCGGCGAAGGTCGAGATCGCGACGGTTGCGCCGCTGCCAAACGCCAGGCCGCCGACCTCGATGCCGTCGCCGTTATTCCCGCCGCCGGACGCCGCGATCGAGCCTGAGTTCGCAATGCCGCCGGCGAAATTGGAGATGGCGAGCAACCCGCCACCTCCGGCGCTGCCGCCGACCCAGATGCCCGCAGCCGCGGCGCCGATGGTGCCTGAGTTGCTGATGCCGCCGGCGAAGGTCGAAAGGCCAGCCGTCGCGCCGTTGCCCGCGGCAAAGCCACCGACCAGGACGCCGGCACCGCTCAGCACGTCGATCGCGCCGGAATTGCTGATACCGCCGGTGAACGTCTGCACCGTCGCCAATGCGCTCGCGTTGATAGCGGCATTGGCCTGGCCGCCGATCCAGATGCCGTTGCCGGCGAAGGGGGAACTGACCGAGATCGTGCCGGAATTGCTGATGCCGCCGGCGAAGTCCAGAACCGTCAGCGATGCGGCGCCGCTTTTGCCGGCCGAGACCTGGCCGCCGATCAGCATGCCGTTGCCGCCGGCCGCGATGGTGCCGGAATTGCTGATGCCACCCGCGAAGGTCAGCACCGTAACCGAGCCGGCCGCTTTCTGGCCGACAAAGGCCTGGCCGCCGATGAATACGGCGGTACCTGAGGTGATGATCGAGCCGGAATTGCGGATCGCGCCGCTAAACGTCGAGACCGTCACCGCGCCGCTGCCGTTCAGGGAGCCGCCGACGACGATGCCCTTGTTGTCGCCTGCCGAGACCGTACCGGAATTGGAGATGCCGCCGGAGAAATTCTCGACCGTGACGGACGCGGATGAGTTCGCCGCGGTGCCGGCCTTGCCGCCAATCACGATGCCGTAGCCGGCCGGCGCGATCATGCCGGAATTGCTGATGCCGCCGGAGTACGTCGAGACTTGCGAAACGAGAACGCCGATGCCGCCTGCCGAAATCGTTCCGGCATTGCTGATGCCGCCAGTAAAGGTCGGCCCGGTGATGGCGATCGCCGTGCGGCTGGCGACAATGGTGCTGGCGCTGTCGATCGCGATGCCGTGGCGTGACGCCGTGATGATGCCGCTGTCGACGATCGCGCCGTCGAGCGTGCTGGCGACGAGGCTGATCCCGGTCCCGGCAGTGACGGCGCCGGAATTCGAGATATTTCCGGCGAACGTGGACACCGTATTGATGTCGATGGCGATGCCGCCGGCCGAGATCGTGCCGTAATTGGTGATGCCGCCGGCGAATGTTGGGCCGGCGATGACGACCGCGTTGCCCGCGGTGCTGATCTTGCTGGCGCTGTCGATGAAGAGGCCGCCCGACAGCGTGCCGGTATCGAGGATCTGGCCGATGATGGTGCTGGAGTTGATGGCGATGCCGCCGGCGACTGTACCGGAATTGGTCAGCGTGCCGGTGATGGTGCTGTCGAGAACGGTGATGCCGGTCTTGGTGACATTGCCGGCGGCAGCGTTACCCACCTGCCCGGTCAGATTCTGTCCGTTGACAAGGATGCAGGGCACCGTGGCGCCGTTGAGCGGCTGTCCGGGAGCGCAGCCGGTCGGCGCGGCGAAGGTCAGAACCACGTCGTCCGGATTGCTGTAGCTGAGCGTGCCGGTGAGGTGTGCGAAGCTGACGGTCGGAGCAAACGTATTACCGGCAACGCCGAGATCGCCCGCGGAGTTGGTCAGGATCGTGTAGGCCGTGCCGAGCTGCACGGAGCTGGCGCCGGCAAGCGCCACGGTGGCGCCGCCGAGTGTCGCCGTGCCGGAAATCGTGGTCGCGCTGGCGCTGGCGCCGATGATGGTATCGAGGTAATTCGCCGTCGCCGACGCGAAGGTGAGCGCGCCGGAGATCGTCAGCACCCCGCCAGCAGTGCCAGGCACGCCCGGCGCCAGCGCGCCGCCGCTGTCGATGGTCACCGACGAGGTGATGACGCCGGTGCCGGCGAGCGTGCCGCTGTTGCTCACCGTCATGCCGGCGGCGGTGTCGTGGCCGTTGAGCACGACGGTGCCCGAGGTGACGTTCGCGGCTTGGAAACCGGAGAAGTTGTCGGCGTAGGTGAACTTGCCGCTGCCGAGCGCAAAATTGAGCGTGTCCCCGCTCGTTGTGCCTTTGCCGACGATGTTGCCGCTGATCGCACCGCCCTTGATGTCGACCGCGATGCCGCTCGGCCCGCCACTGACGTCGATCGCCTTGCCGCCGGTGCCGGTGATGGTGCCGGAATTGACAATGGCGCCGTTGAAAGTCGCGACGCCCGAACCGAACACGATGCCGGTCTGGGCGACGATCAGGCCTGAATTGATGACATTGCCGGTGAAGGTCGAGATCGCCACGTCTATGACGTTGCCGTTGACTCCGTTGATGCCGGTGCCGGAGTAAATGCCGCCGACCTCGATACCGGCGCCGCCCGCGGAAATCGTCCCGCTATTGGCGATGCCGCCCGAGAAAGTCGAGATGGTCACGGTCGTGGCGTCGGAGTGACCGCCGCCCCCGGGCGAGAGCGAGGCATCGCCGCCCACCCAAATGCCGTTGCCCGCGGCCGAAATCGCGCCGGAATTTTTGATGCCGCCGGCAAACGCCGAGATTGTTACCGCGGCGATGTTTCCGGTGCCGCCGTTGACGATCGCGGTGCCGCCGACAAAAATGCCATGGGCGTCCGCGGAAATCGTCCCGGAATTACTGATGCCGCCGGCGAAAGCCGCGATCATGATGGCCCCGCCGCTCTCGGCCCGGCCGCCGACTGCAATGCCGGCACCGCCGCCTGCCGCGATCGTGCCGGAATTGGCGATGCCACCGCTGAAGGTCGAGACCGCGACCGTGGCGCCGCTCTGCGAAGCGAGACCACCGACGGCGATGCCGTAACCGGTTAAGAGTTTACTGCCAGAAGCCGAAATCGTGCCGCTGTTGGATATTCCACCTGCGAAAGTCAGGACCGTAACCGATGCGGGTGAGCCTGGAACGGCAAAAGCGCGGCCGCCGACAAAGATGCCGTTGCTGCTGCCGCCCAACGCGAGCGTGCCTGAGTTGGTGACGCCGCCGCCGAAGGTCGACAGCGTGACGTTGCCGCTCTTGTCGGCCGTGCCACCAACGACGATGCCGCTGGCGCCTTTGCTGGTAGCTGCAACGATGCCGCCGTTGAATATTCCGCCGGAGAAGGTCGCGATCGTGACGTTCCCGCCGGGTAAGGCTACGCCGCCGACCACGATGCCGGGGCCGGCTGCCGCTATGGTGCCGGAGTTGGCTATGCCGCCGGCAAAGATCGAGACCGTAATCGACCCGCCGCTCCGGGCTGTGCCGCCGACCAGGACGCCATTATTGCCGGCGATGATCGAGGCGCTGGAGCTGTTGATGATGCTGCCGTCGAACGCGCCGATGACGACGTTGCCGCCCGCCGCAAAGCCGCCGACCTCAATACCCATTTTGCTATTGCTGACGATCATGCCGTTGTTGGCGATATCGCCGGCGAAAGTCGACACCGTCACCGTCGCCGTACTGCTGCGCGCCTGACCGCCGACGATGATGCCGCCGCTGAGCGGCGCGAAAAAGTCGCCGCTGATGGTGCCGGAATTGGTGATGCCGCCGGCGAAAGCCGAGACCGTAACGGACGAGTTCAGCCCGGCCCCCGTGCCGCCGACCATGACGCCGGCGGCTGAGGCGGCGATCAGGCCCGAATTGGCGATGCCGGTGTCGAACGTTCCGACCGTGAGCGAGCCGCCGGCCACCGCGATGCCGCCGACGAAAATGCCGTCGCGTGCCGCGGTGATGGTGCCGGAATTGCCGATGCCGCCGGAGAAGGTCGAGACGGTGCTCGCCACCCCGGTTGCAAAGCCGCCGACGTTCACAGCGTTCAATCCGGCCGTGATGTTGCCGGAATTGCTGATGCCGCCCAGGAACGCCGACGCTTGCGAAACAAAGATGCCGTTTAGGACGGCCGCCGAAATCGTTCCCGCATTGGTAATGCCGCCGAGGAAAGTCGTAATCACGGAGGCCAAGATGCCGGTCTTGGTCGCCGCGATCGTTCCCGAATTGACGATGCCGCCGCCCGCGCTTGCCGAGCCGAATTGCGCGACGCTGCTGACAACAATGCCGGCCGGACCCGCCGCGATCATGCCGCTGTTGGAAATGCCGCCGGCGAGCGTGCTCACCACGTTGACTTCGATACCGTAGCCAGAGCCTGTCACCGTCCCGCTGTTGACGATGCCCCCCGACATCACGGTGACGTTCTCGAAGACGATGCCGTTGTTCGGCGACGAGATCGTACCTGAATTGCTGACGCTGCCCGAGAAACTCGTAACGCCGACGATTTGGACGCCAGTGTCATTGGCCGCGAAGATCGCTCCGGAATTGCTGATGCCGCCGGTGAAAGCCGAAATCGTACCGACCGCAATGCCAAAATTGTCTGCTGAAATCGTGCCGGAATTGCTGACCAGCCCTGAGAAGCTCGTGGTCATTCTGATCGAAATTCCGGCCTGACTGCCGCCCGAGATCGCGCCGGAATTGGTGATGCCGCCCAAGAACGTCGAAACACTGACGACGATGTCGTAGGCGCCGCCGGCCGAGATCGTGCCGGAATTGGTGATGCCGCCGAAGAAGGTCGTAGGTCCGTTGACCGCGATGGCGCTGCCGCCGACGGCGATCGTGCCGCTGTTGACGATGCCGCCGCCGGCGCTGGCCGCGCCGAATTGGGCGACGCTGCCGATTAAGATGCCGGCATGATTTCCCGCGACCGTAATCACGCCGCCGTTGGAAATGTTGCCGGCAAAGATCGAGACGCTCGACATCGTAATGCCGGTGCCCGCCGAGATGGTGCCCGAATTGCTGATGCTGTTGGCGAAGGTGGTGACGCCGGAGATGATCACGCCGGCGCCGGCGACCGAGACGAGGCCGCTGTTGCCGATGCCGCCGGTGAAGCTCACCGCATTCTCGACGAGAACGCCGTTATTGTTCGCCGAGATCGTGCCCGAGTTGCTGATGCCGCCGGCGATCGTCGAATTATCGATGATCAGGATGGCGTTGCCCAGCGCCGTGATCACTCCGGCATTCGACAAGGTGCCCGTGATCGTGCTGTTCGCGGTGACGGTAATCGCCGTGCTGGTCGGCGGACCGCCGCCGGTCGCGGTGATGGTGCCGGTGCCGGTGTTGGTGACGCTGCCGCTGATCGTCGAATTGGAAATAAAAATACAAGAGATCGCACCGGGGTTGCTGACCCCGCCTTGTGAAGTGTTGCTGATATTGATGCCGCCAGGTGCCTGACACGGCGAAGCATAGGCCGCCGGCGTGCCGGCGCCGATTAACAGCGCGGCGACCGAACTCGTCGCCAGCAATGCCCGCAGGACCGGACCCTTTGTGTTCAATGTTGCGCGCATACCCCAACGGCCCCCGGCCCGGTCACGCCGTGCGCGCCGAGCCCTTGCCGCGTCAGATTAACGGACAGCAGCGCGACAGTGCACTGACAGCGGGAGCCTTTTGGCCGTCATTTCGGAGGATGCACCCGATTCCTCCGGCGCGTGGCGAAAATGCAACAAAACGGCCACCAAACCACAGAGCTTACATGCGAAAATTCGATCCGGGGCGCTTGTGGTGCAGCACTCCGCTACCGTTTCGGTGAAAGCCGCTGCGAAGCGCGCTAGGCGATGAGCAGAGCCGCTCGGGCAAACTCGGGCAGGAGCGCCGCGAGACGATCGATCGCGATACTGTGGCATTCGGCGAGGTCGCCGATCGTTGCGCCGTTGCGCGCAAAGGCGAGCCGGCCCTCGCGCGCGGCAGTCGCAATCTCCATCGCGATCGCGTCTGCGTTGCGGCTGCCGTCGAGCAGCGGCAAAACGAACCCGGCAAGGCCGGCTAATTCCACGCGCTCGTGTCGTAAATTAACGGCCGTGGCCGCGCCGTTCGCAGCCTCCGCCCGCACCACCGGGCAGGCGACCGGTTTGTTCGTCACGCGCGCCGAAGCCGGTACGGGTTCAAGACGCGGGATTGCCAGACCATTGACCACCATATTGAGCAAAGCTTCACGCACCGATACGCGGCCCTCCGCGTCGCGCGCGGATGCCGGCAAGGCCGTCACCAGATCGTCGGCGCTTGACGATCCGGGAAACGCGGCGACGAAGCGCGCGAGCACATCGGCAAGCAGCGCCGAGCCGGTGTGCAGCCGCCGCCCGGCCGGCGCCGCGAGCGTCACGCCGTCCGCCTCGTGCGAGAGCGCAAGGCCTGACGCGCCGAGGAAATGCAGACCCTCGACGCGTTCGCTGGACAATGCGCGATCGATCCGCGGCGCGCGTTCGGCGCCGACCAGGAGCGTGTGGCGGAAGGTCCGGCCGCTGACGATGTCGATATGTTGCTCCGTCGCCAATAGTTGATTGCCGCCACCCAAGCGCACGAGCTCGGTCATGGCTTTCGGATAATTGCCAAGGATCATCGACGGCAGTTCCGCCTCGCCGAGGTAGGCAAGACCGTGGCGGCGCGCGGCATCGACGAATTCGCGGAAGCTGCAGGGTTCGTTGACCTCGTCGAGAAACTCGTGCGCCAGATATTCGTCCGAGGTTTTAAGCAGGCGGTCCGCCTCGCCGAGCAGAAAATCCTTGTACGTTCCTTCGCCGGGACAGGCCTGCGGCAGCGATTGCAGCAATGCCCGCGCTTCGGCGACACGCTGCCGTGGATCGGCATCCGGCGAGACATGCAGCAGGAAGCAATCGCGCAACGCTTGCAGCATGCGCCAGCCCGGCAATACGTTGTAGCTGACCAGCGCCACGCCGCGCGGCGAAAGGTTTTCGCGGCAGACGCGCAGGATCGTTTGGCGCAGCGCCGCCGGCACCCAACTGTAGACGCCGTGACAGATGATGTAATCGAACGAGCCGTCGCGCGTGGCGAGGTCGGAGAAGCTCTGGCGGCGAATCTCGATATTCGAAAGACCAAGCTGCGCCAGGCGCGTTTGCCCGGCCGCCACCTGTGCGTTCGACAAATCGACGCCGACGAAGGAGGCCCGCGGATGGCGAGCGGCAAGCGGAACGATGTTGCCGCCCGAGGCGCAGCCGAGCTCCAGCACGCGCGCTTCGCTTAAGGGCACGGCCTCGAGCGCGAACAGCCGCGCGATGGCGCCGAGCAGCGAGGGATGCGTATTCGGAAACGGATCGGACGTGTAGGGCAACGTATCGTAGCTGCGCGCGGTGCGCGCGACGATCGATGAGACATCCAGCTCGGTTGCCGGCGGCATCCGGATTGCAGCCCAGTCTGCGGGACGACGACGGTCCAACGGTACGCCTTCGTTGCTCATCCCTCTATTGCGGGTTGTACGCCCAGGTCAGGTAGGCCCCGCCCCAGGTAAAGCCGCCGCCGAACGCGGCCAGGATCAAGCGATCGCCTTCCTTGAGCATGCTCTCGTAATCCCACAGGCACAGCGGGATGGTCGCCGCGGTGGTGTTGCCGTATTTGTGGATGGTGATCATCACCTGTTTGGGATCGAGCTTCATGCGCTCGGCGGTCGCCTCGATGATGCGGCGATTGGCCTGGTGCGGCACCAGCCAATCGACGTCCGCGCTCGAAAGATTGTTGCGTTTCATCAGTTCGGTGGCGACCTCCGCCATCCGCGCGACGGCGAATTTATAGACCGCGGCGCCCTCCTGATGGACGTAGTGCAGACGCTTGGCGACCGTCTCCGCGGTCGGCGGCATGCGGCTGCCGCCGGCTTTCTGATGCAGATGCGGCATGCCGGCGCCGTCGGAGCAAATCAGCGTGTCGATGATGCCGTATTTGCGGCTCGGCTCGACGAGCACCGCGCCGGCGCCGTCGCCGAACAGCACGCAGGTGGCGCGGTCGGTATAGTCGATGATCGCCGACATTTTGTCGGCGCCGACCACGACGATCTTGCCGAATTTTCCGGTCTCGATGAATTGCGACGCGATGGTCAGCGCATAGACGAAGCCGGAGCACGCGGCCTGCACGTCGAAGCTGCCGATATTGCGGATGCCGCACATATCGCAGATCAGATTGGCGGTCGACGGAAAGACGAAATCCGGCGTCGTGGTGGCGCAGATCAAAAGTTCGACCTCAGCCGGCGCGGTCTTGGTCTTGGCGAGCAGCCCGCGCACCGCCTCCGCGCCCATATGCGAGGTGCCGAGCCCTTTGCCCTTGAGGATGCGCCGCTCCTTGATGCCGGTGCGCTCGGTGATCCACTCGTCGCTGGTGTCCACCATTTTCGCGAGCTCGGCATTGCCGAGCACGTCGGGCGGCACGTAGCCGAAAACCCCGGTGATGGCGGCCCGGATCGGGGACTTCCGGACCGTTCTTCTGGCTTTGCTCACGCGCGATTGCTTCCGGATGCTTTTTGATTGTGCATGATCTTTTCCGAAAACCGGCATCCACTTTTCGGGATCATGCCTTGAATAGAGGCGGCTTAGCAGGATGCCTGCGGCAATGGTAGCGCCGCGGCGGCCGCGCGGTTAACATGGATGCGCAACCTTATCCGCCGGCCGGCGGCCGCGGCGGGCAATGTCGAGCACGATGGATGCCGCCTTGCCGCTTGGGGTGGTGTCGCCGATCGCCATAATGTCGTCGAGCCGCCGGTAAGCCTCGATCTGGCGCCGCCGCTCCGGCGTGTCGGCAACGAGCGGCTCGAGCGCGGCAACGAGCTCGTCCGGCGTACAATCCTCCTGCAAGAGTTCCGGAACCACGTTCTCGCCAAGGACCAGGTTGGCCAAAATCACGCTCGGCAATCTCGCCTGCAGCCGAATAAGCCGGGCGATGACGGCTTCGAGGGCGTGCAATCGGTAGGCCGCGACCATCGGCACGCCGGCAAGCGCAAGCTCGAGCGTCACGGTGCCGGAGGCCGCGAGCGCGGCGCGCGCGTTGCGGAAGGCGGCCCATTTTTCGCGCGGCTCGACCACAATGCGCGGCTTAACCGTCCAATCGGCAACGGCCGCGCGCAGTTGCGCGGCGACATGCGGCACCGTCGGGATCACCAGATCGACCGCGCCGATACGCGCGGCAAGCCGCGCAATCGCCGCGCCGAAAATGCCGGCGAGACGCCGAATCTCGCTCGATCTACTGCCTGGCAACGCCAGCACAAGCGGCGGATCGGCCAATCGCCGGCGCGCCTCCTCGGCGTTCGGCCGCAGCTCGCCAAGCCGTTCGATCAGCGGATGGCCGACATAGGTGCAAGGCGGGCCGCCGAGCTCGCCATGGATCGCAGGCTCGAACGGCAGGATCGCCAGCACGTGGTCGACGTAAGCACGCATGGCGCGCGCCCGGCCGGGCCGCCACGCCCAGACCGACGGCGAAACGTAGTCGATGATCGGAATCGCGGGCGACAGCCGCCGCACCCGGCGGGCCACCCGATGGGTGAAATCCGGACTGTCGATGATGACGAGCACGTCGGGCTGCGCGGCGACCACCGCGCGCGCAGCTTCGCCAATGCGCCGGAAGATTTTCGGCAGCCGCTGCGGGATCGCGGTAAGCCCGATGATCGACAATTCATCGATCGCAAACGGGCTTGCAATTCCGGCGGCCGCCATGGCGTGGCCGCCGACGCCGGAAAACTTCACGGCGCCCGCAGTTTGCTTGATCAGCGCCTTGGCCAAGGCGGCGCCCAAGGCATCGCCGGATTCTTCCGCAGCGACCAGGAAAATCGACAGCGGCTTGGTCAGCGTGGTCTGCGGCGCCGCGCTCATCGCGCCGCGTCCTCGCGCACGCCGACCAGAAAGATTTTTTCACGATCGGCCGCGGCGATAACCGCTTCGGGCTCGGCGATCATGGTCGAGCCGGCAGTCACCGCGAGACCGGCAAGCCCGGCGCGCGCAATATTTTCGACTGTCCGCGGCCCGATCGAGGGCAGATCGAAGCGGCGGTCCTGGCCGGGCTTCGGCGCTTTGACAAGAACACCCGATCCCGGCGCGGAGGTGACCCGGCCGAGCCGGCGCAGCCCGGCAATCCGGTCGAGGAGATGGTCGGTGCCTTCGGCGGCCTCGACCGCGAGCACGTGATTGTCGGCGACGACGGCGGCCTGGCCGACGTCGAACGGTCCAAGCGCGGCGATCACATCGAGCGCGCGCGCGATATCGGCCCTGTCGCGCGGCGACGGCGCAAAACGGCCGAGCACGCCTTCGGGGACCAAAACTTCAGGCGCCACGTCGTTGATGCCGACAACCCGCAAGCCACCGCGCTCGGCGACGCGCGCGACACCCGAAATGAGTTTATCATCGCCGCCGCGGTAGGCGCGGATGAGACCCGGCATCGCCCTGATCGTCTGCCAATCGAGCCGCAGTTGCGTGATCGGCGGCCGCAGTACGCTTCCGATGAACAAGACGTCCCGGCAGTGTTCCGCCCGCGCCAGCCGAAAGAACCGGCCGGCCTGCCCGATGGCGATCCAATGATGCGGGTAACGTTCGACCGCCGCGGCGTCCGCCCAGCCTTTGATGCCGAACATCACCGGCCGTTGGCCGCGCTTGGCTACCGCTGCGGCAACCGCGGCCGGAAGGCTGCCGCCGCCGCAAATGATCGCCAGCGAGGAGGCCTCGGTTTCGGCTATGGTCGGCGCATCAGGCGGCATCGTCGGCGGCCGCGCCGATGGGCGCTTCGATGTGGCGTTTGTCGCGCGGACGCATCAGCGGTCGCTTGCCGCCGGCGCGGATGAAGGCCACGATCTTGCCGACCAGCGGATCGCCGGCGAATTCGCGCTCGACCGCGTCGACGCGGTCGGCGAGCCGGCCCGCGACAAAGAACAGGGACCGATAGGCGCGGCGCAAGCGGTGCATTTCGGCCCGCGCCGCGCCGCGCCGCCGCAGCCCGACGATATTGAGCCCGACCAATGCGCCGGTCTGGCCGAGCGCGAAGCCGAACGGGATGATGTCGTCGCGCGCGGCCGACATGCCCGCCATCATGACGCCCTCGCCGATGCGCACGAATTGGTGAATGGCGACATGGCCGCCGAGAAACGTGTAATCGCCGACGCTGACGTGTCCGCCGAGCACGACGTTATTGGCCAAGGTGACCTCGTTGCCGACGTCACAGTCGTGTCCGACATGAGAGCCGGCCATCAAAAAACAGCGGTCGCCGACGCGGGTGATGCCGCCGCCGTCCTCGGTGCCGGTGTTCATCGTCACACTCTCGCGCAACTCGCAACCTTTGCCGATGACGAGCCGGGTCGCGCCGCCGCGATAATGGACCGATTGCGGCGGCGTGCCGAGCGACGAAAACGGATAGACGACGGTGTCTTCGCCGACGGTCGTTGCGCCGGCGACGTAGACATGGGCGAGCAGGCGCACGCCGCGCTGCAGTTCGACCTGCGGGCCGACGATGCAATACGGTCCAATCTCGACGGAGGGGTCAAGGCGCGCGCCGTCAGCGACACGCGCGGTCGGATCGATCGCCATCTAAGCCTCGGCGATGACCGCGCCGACTTCGGCCTCGGCGATCAGAACCTCGCCCACTTTGGCCTCCGCACGATACCACCACATATTGCGGCGGTGCGCGATCTTATTGACGTGATATTCGACGGTGTCGCCCGGCACCGCGGGCTTGCGAAACTTGGCTTTGTCGATGGTCAGAAAATAGAACATCGAGCGCTGCCGCGTCTCGACATCCATGCGGCGCAAGCACAAGACGCCGGCGGTTTGCGCCATGCCCTCGATCAGCAGCACGCCCGGCATCACCGGATTGTCCGGGAAGTGGCCGAGGAATTGCGGCTCGTTGATCGACACATTCTTGATGCCGATGCCGTGCTCCTCGCCCTGGATATCGACGATGCGGTCGATCATGACGAAGGGATAGCGGTGCGGCAAGAGACTTAAGATTTCGCGGATGTCGGCGGCTTCCGCGGTCGTCGCGTTCATTCGCCTTCTCCCTCGGGCTGTTTTTCAGATTTGCGGCCTTGCCTTACCAGCCGGCGGAGGGTAGCGACACCGCGTTTCCAGTCGCCGCCCGGTTCGGCCGGAAAGCCGCCCCAGCGCGCCCCCGGCGGCACGTCGGACATCACGCCGGCGCGGCCGCCGAGCATGGCGCCGGCCCCGATCGTGATGTGATCGGCGATGCCCACTTGACCGCCCAGCACGGCGAAGTCTCCCACCGTCACGCTGCCGGATATGCCGACCTGCGAGACGATCAAGCAATGCCGTCCGATCGAACAGTTGTGTCCGATTTGCACGAGATTGTCGATCTTGCTGCCCTCGCCAATGACCGTATCGCGGGTGGCGCCGCGGTCGATCGTGGTGTTGGCGCCGATCTCGACGTCGTCCTGAACGATCACGCGCCTGGTCTGCGGAATTTTTTGATGGCCGCGCGGCGACGGCAAATAGCCGAAACCGTCCTGACCGATGCGCACGCCGGGATGGATGATGACGCGATCGCCGATCAAGGCGTGAAGGATCGTCGATCCGGCACCGATCGAGCAATCGCGGCCGATGCAGACGTCGGGGCCGATCACGGCGCCTGCGGCAACGACCGTGCCGGCGCCGATCTGCGCGCGCGGCCCGATCACCGCCAAGGGATCGATGGTGACACTGGCTTCAAGTCTGGCGGTGTGGTGCACATGGGCCGAATTTGCCCGTCCGCTGGCGCCATAGAGTGAGGACGGCCGCAGCATGCCGGCAAACAAGGCGCGGGTTACGGCGACAAATGCGGGATAAGGATGCGGCGTTTCGAGAACGGCAACGCCGGGCGGGGCGGACGCGGCGAAACGCGGCGCGACGAGGCAAGCGCCGGCGCGCGTGACCGACAAATCGCCGAGGTATTTCGAGCTGTCGAGAAAACTGATGTCGCTCGCCGTCGCGGTATCGAGCGGCGCGACGTTGCGGATGCGCCGCTCCGCCGGCTCGCCGTCGCGCAATTTGGCCCGCGTCAGCGCGGCGATCTCGCCCAGCGTCATTTCGCGGTCGGGTCTGGCAAAGTCGGGCATAGCCGTCCGATCGAGTGTCCCGATACCGGCGCCTAGCCGCGATCAGAATTGCGTGCCGCCGCCGAAGGCGAAGAACTGGGTGCGGTCGTACGACCTCTTCAGGAATGGATAGGCGAAGTCGAAGCGCAACGGACCGAACGGCGAAGCCCAGATGATGCTGGCGCCGGCCGACATACGCACCGAGGCGTCGTCGGCATATTGCATGCCGCATTGGCAGACGTAGCGTGTCACGGGTGGTCCCGTTGCTATGACCGTCCCGTTGATTTCTCCAGTCGCCGGACTCTGCGTTTCGCCCTTATAGCCCCAGACCGAGCCGCTATCGATAAAGACCGCACCCTTGAAGCCGCTGTCCTTGGGCAGGAAATAGAACGGATACTGGAATTCCAGACTGGCGCCCCAATACATGGTGCCGCCGAGCGCATCGTTGCTGGTGCCGGACGTGATGTCGCGCGGGCCGATGCCGGCGGGCTGGAAGCCGCGGACGAGGTTCGGTCCCATCTTGAAGTCGTCAAGCATGCGCACGTAACCGTTGCTCGATGCGCACTCATTGTTCGGACATTTGTTCAAGCCGATCATGTCGCCGCCCTGCAGATGCAAGATTCCGACAAGGTCGGAGACGACCTCGTAATAAGCGCGGGTATCGAAAGTCGAGCGAATATAAGCGACATCGCCGCCGGCCCCCGCGAAATCCTGACCGAAGCTCACATATACGCCGTTGGTCGGGTTCTTATTGTTGTCCAATGTGTTGTAGCTCAGGCCGTAGCCGAACATCGAGGTGAGATAGGCGCCGTTGGCGAGCTCGACCCGCACCGGGAGCGAGGCCTGCCCGTAATTGTAGCAGCTGGAGTTGGTAGCGAAGGCCGGCGGGGCCCCCGGAGCCGCTTGCGCCGCAGGCGTTGGGAATGTCGATGAATTGTCCGGATTGATGTTGTTGCAGTCGTTCAAATAGGACGGCAGCGAGATCTTTTGCGTGAACGCGGAATAGCGCAATTGCAACGACAGGTCTTCGCGCAACGGCAGGCCCCATTTGAGCGTGCCGCCGAGCGATTCGGTTCCGTAGGAAATGTAGCTGCTGGCCAGCGATTGCTTGGCGAACAGATCGATGCCCATGCTGGATCGCGTATCGAGGAAATAGGGCTCGGCGTAGCTCAACTCGACGCTGCGGACATATTCGCCATAGGTGGCCGCGGCCCTGGCGAAACGTCCGGTGCCCAGCAGATTGCGTTCCTGTACGGAAACCTGCGCCAGCCAGCCTTCCGCGGTCGAAAACCCGCCCATCACCGAGAAGTCGCCGGTCGGTTGCTCGACCACATCGACGTTGATCACCACGCGGTCGGGCGCCGAACCGGGCTCGTCGGTGATTTTCACCGATTTGAAGTAGTTCAGATTCTTGATGCGGCGCTCGGCGCGATCGACCAGCGCCCGGTTATACGGATCGCCTTCGTTGATATCCATCTCGCGCCGGATCACGTAGTCGCGGGTGCGATAATTGCCCCGGATATTGATGCGTTCGACATAGGCGCGCTGGCCTTCGTCGACGACGAAGGTGACGCCGACCGTCCTGGTCGCGGGGTTGCGGTCGCCGCGCGGCCGGATCGTAGCGAATGGATAGCCATGCCTCGCAAGCGAGATGGTCATATCTTCGACCGTCTTCTCGATCGCCTCGCCGTTGTAGATCTGGCCGGCGGACATGCGCACATCGTCGCGCAGCGACCTGGCGTCGATGTCGCGAACGTTGGATTGGATGTCGATCGCGCCGAAGTGATAGAGCGAGCCCTCTTCGATCGTGAAGGTGACGACGAAGCCCTTTTGCGTCGGGTCGTATTCGCCGGTCGCCGAAATGACCTGCACGTCGGCATAGCCATGCTTGAGGTAGAAGCGCCGGATCAGGTCGCGGTCGGCTTCGATGCGGTCGGGATCGTAGACGTCCGTGGTCTGCAGGAAGCTCAGCCAATTCGACTCGGAGGTCTTGATCACCTGCTTCAATCGCCAATCCCGGTAGGCATGGTTGCCGATGAAGACGATCTTCTTGATCCCGGTTTTCTCGCCCTCGGTGATCTGGAAAACGAGGTCGACCCGGTCGTTCGGCCGCTCGATGATCTGCGGCACCACCTTGACGTCGAAACGGCCATTGCGCTGATAGATCTCGATGATGCGCTGGACGTCGGCCTGCACCTTGGCGCGCGACAGCGAGCCACGCTCCTTCGATTGGATTTCTTCTTTGAGCTGCTCGTCCTTGATGCGGTAATTGCCTTCGAAGGCGATCTTGTTGATGACCGGCGCTTCCACCACCGTGACGATCAGCTTGCCGCCGGATTGCGAAACGCGAACGTCCTGAAACAGGCCGGTGGCATAAAGCGCCTTCAGCCCGGCATCGACCTTGGCGGCATCAAGATGCTCGCCCGGCGCAACTTTGAAATAGGAGCGCACCGTATCGGCATCGATGCGGCGATTGCCCTGGACGACGATGGAACTCGCGGTAACGCCGGTATCGGCCGGCGCGGCGACGGCCGCGGCGGTCCAAACACCACAAATGACCAGCCCGAGGAGCAGGCCGGCCACGACAAGCCCCCGTATTACCCGCACACACATGCCCATGCGCAAAGCGCCCTTTACCCCTCGCGGCCGCCCCCAGTGGCGGGTTACTTACGATCTCCCTCAGTTCTGCTCGCCTGGTCTTGGAATTGCCCTGGTATTTCCAGCACTTCTACCATCCCCATACTGTCTATGCCACGTCCCAAAGGTCTCGTCGACGCCAAGACTACGACGTCCGCAGGTGCACGATGTCATTGAAGGTTGCAAATATCATCAACATCACGACGATCGCGAGACCGATACGAAATCCCACCTCCTGCGCCCGTTCCGACAGCGGTCGCCCACGCAGCGCTTCGATCGAATAGAACAAAAGGTGACCGCCATCGAGCAAGGGAATCGGAAACAGGTTCAGGAGCCCGATGGAAACGGAAAGTACGGCAGCAAGATGGATGAGGGCGACAAAGCCGATGGTCGCGACCTCCCCTGAGATCTGGGCAATCCGGATCGGCCCGCCAAGCTGATCGGCCGCCTCGCGCCCGACCACCACCCCGCCGATGTAACTGAGCGTGCGGTCGATCACGAACCAGGTCTCCTGGACGCCCATCCAGACCGCTTGCGGCGGGGCGACCGGATGCAGCTTCAGATCCGCGGGCGCCATCGACCGGCTGATGCCGAGAATCCCGATCCGATGCTCATTGCCGAAATTGTCCTTGACCGCTTTCAACTGCGGCGTCGCGCTGAGCACCAGCGGGCTGCCTTTGCGGTCGACTGTAATCTTGAGGGTATTGCCGGCGCTATCACTGACGACACGCTGCATATCCTCGAAATTTTCGATCGGCTTGCCATCAATGGAAACGACCAGATCGCCGGGCTGGAACCCGGCGGCGGCGGCGGGGCTGCCGGGCTGGACCGCATCCACCCGGGCGCTCATCGTCTGCTTGCCGTAGAGCCCGAAGATCGCCGCGAAAATGACGATGGCCAAGACGAAATTCGCCATCGGCCCGGCGACGACGATGGCCGCGCGCTTGACTACCGGCTGGAAAAAGAAGCTCTGCCGGCGCTCGGCTTCGTTCATGGCCTCCAGACGCGGGGTATCCGGGGCGCTTCCGGCATTCTCGTCACCGAAGAACTTGACGTAGCCGCCAAGCGGGATGGCGGCGATTTTCCAGCGGGTGCCGTGGCGGTCATGAAAGCCGGCAATTTCAGGGCCAAAACCGATGGAAAAGACCAGGATCCGTACGCCGCACAGGCGCGCGATCAGGAAATGCCCGAGCTCATGGAAGAACACCACAAGGCTCAGAACGAAGAGAAAAGGGATGAGATAGGCGACAACGCCGCCCCCCAGCGCATGCAAATGCGACAGCAAATAGGACCCCATACCGCTTGCCTGACGCCCCCTGTGTCCCGTCCCCAATCCTTAACGCTAGGATGCCATTGCGGCAATTTCGGGCAGCAGCTCCGCCGCCAGCCTTCTTGCGTTATGGTCAATGGCGAGCGCCTCCTCGACGGATTGGGGCTCGGTCATCTCGCCGCGACGTTCGCTCAGCTCCACGGTAGCCTCGACCAGGGCGGCAATTTCGCAAAATCCGAGCCGCCGGTCGACGAATTCGCGCACCGCGACCTCATTCGCAGCATTCAAAACGGTCGGCGCGCCGCCCCCGGCGGCCAGCGCCCGCCGCGCGATCGCCAGCGCCGGGAACCGCTCCACGTCCGGTTCTTCGAACGATAATGTCGCCACCCGGGCCAAATCGAGGCGTGAGGCCGGGGTCGCCATACGCACGGGCCACGCCAGGCAGTGGGCGATCGGGATGCGCATGTCCGGCGAGCCAAGCTGGGCGACGACCGATCCGTCGCGGAACTCCACCAGACCGTGAACGATAGATTGCGGATGGACCACGACGTCCAGCTGGTCGGGCGCAAGCGCGAATAGATGCTGTGCCTCGATCAATTCGAGGCCCTTGTTCATCAAAGTAGCGGAATCGATGGTGATCTTCGGCCCCATCGACCAGGTCGGATGTTTGAGCGCCTGCTCCACCGTGACCTTGCGGATCGCCTCCAAGGGCCAGGTCCGGAACGGTCCCCCGGACGCGGTCAGGACGATGCGGCGGAGATCTTCACGGCGGCCGGCACCTAAAGCCTGGAAGATCGCATTGTGCTCGGAATCGACCGGCAGCACCGTCGCGCCGCCTGCTGCGGCGCGGCGCATGAACAGGGCGCCGGCGCAGACGAGACACTCCTTATTGGCGAGTGCCACCGTTGCGCCGCGCTCGGCCGCAGCCAGCGTCGGGGCAAGGCTTGCGGCGCCGGTAATCGCTGCCATGACCCAGTCGGCCGGCCGCTGTGCCGCCTCAACGAGGGCCGTCGCGCCGGCGGCTGCTTCGATGCCGGAGCCCGCCAGTTCGGATTTGAGTTCGTCGTAGACTGCAGGGTCGCCGACCGCAGCAAAACGCGCGTTGAGCTCGCGCGCCAGACGCGCCAGTGCTTTGGCGTCGCGATGGGCGGTCACGGCTTCCACCCGGTAATGGGCGGAATCGCGACGCAACAAATCGATCGTGCTCGAACCGATCGAGCCGGTCGCGCCGAGCAGCGTCACCGAGCGCGGCTGAAGCGACGGCTCGGCCTGGGCGCGCGTGACTTTCGCGGCCGGCCGTTTCCGATTCACCGAGCTACCCATAACGGACCTACCATAGCAATAAGCCGCGAGCCGGCGCAGCCATGCCTTGATGCAGCCATCCGATCAGAACCGCGACCAAAGCGGCAACCAGAAATCCGTCGAGGCGGTCCATCACGCCGCCGTGTCCCGGAATGAGGCCGCTCGCGTCTTTCGCTCCAAATCGCCGCTTGACTGCGGATTCGAACAGATCACCGCCTTGCGCAACAATCGAAAGTACCAGTGCCAGAGCCGCCCCGACTGCCGGAGCCATGCCAGTGCTCGCATAGGCGACCGCCGTGCCGGCGGCAACCCCCCCGGCAAGCCCGCCGAATGCGCCGGCCCAGGTCTTTTTCGGGCTGAGTGCCGGCCAAAGCAGTGGCCCGCCGGTCGCACGGCCGATCAAATAGGCGAAAATGTCGGTTGCCCAAACAATCGCGAAGAGGAAAACGAGCGCGACAAAGCCCAATTCGCGATCAGCCCGCAATTGCGCAGGCGCAATCAGCACAATCCCGGCGTAGACGACCCCGCCCATGGCCCAATAGGCGGAGGTTGCGCCGCTCTGGCGCGACGGCCAAGCGGCAACCAGGACGCCCGCCGATAAGGCACCGACGGCGATCGCAGCGATAGCGGCACCGGCCTGCCCCGCCCCGGTCAGAACCATCGCCATGATCAGCGCCGCCAGTCCAGGGGCGAAGCTGCGCGCGTCGGTGCCGCGGAACGCAAGGGACGTCCATTCCCAAAGGATGATGCCCGCCGCCAGGGCGCAGAGGAAAAGAAACAGCCAGCCGCCGATATAGGCCGCCGCGATCGCGGCCGGTGCCAGCACCAAGGCCGAGGCAAGACGCCGCACGAAATTGCGCGCATCGCCGGTCTCGGCTGCGACGGTCGCGTCTGCGCCAGGGTCGTGCCGGTCCAGTTTGATTACGATCCTGTCTGTGCGATCAAGCCGCCAAAGCGCCGCTCGCGCCGGCGAAACTCGGCAATGGCGCTTTCGAGCGCCGGCCGGTCGAAATCGGGCCAATTGAGAGGAACGAAGACGAGTTCGCTATAGGCGGCCTGCCACAACAGGAAATTCGACAGCCGCTGCTCGCCGCTGGTGCGGATGATGACGTCCGGATCGGGGATGTCGGGTGCGTCGAGATGCTGAGCGATGAGCTCGGGCGTGATCGCCTCGGCGGACAATCGCCCTTGCGCGACTTCGACGGCGAGGCGCCGCGCCGCACGCGCAATCTCCTGGCGCGCGCCGTAATTGAACGCCACCACGAGCGTGAGCCCGTCATTTTCCCGGGTCAGGCCCTCGGCCTCTTCGAGAAGACCGCGGATGTCGGGCGAAAGGTCGTGCCGTTCGCCGATGATGCGGACCCGCACGTTGCTCTTGTGCAGATCGGCGAGGTCGTTGCGGATGAAGCGGCGCAACAGCGACAACAGATCGCGAATTTCCGATTGCGGGCGCGACCAGTTCTCCGAGCTGAACGAAAAAATGGTCAAAACCGCAATGCCGAGATCGCTCGCCGCCCGCACTGTCTTGCGCAACGCCTCGACCCCGCGACGGTGGCCCTCGAAGCGCGGCAGACCGCGCGCGGCGGCCCAGCGGCCGTTGCCGTCCATGATGATGGCGACGTGGCGCGGCATATCGAAGCCGCCCTCGCTCTTGGCGTGCTTGCGCTCGCTGTCTTCGGGCTCGCTTATTTCGGCCGAACTTGTCGCCTGATTTTTCTTGGGCTGCGTCACCTTGCTCCTCGAGCCTGCCGCTCGTCTATACCGTCATGATCTCCTTTTCCTTGCCGGCGAGCAATTTCTCGACGTCGGCAATGGTGGAGTCGGTCACTTTCTGCACTTCGGCGGAATGCCGGTTGTGCTCGTCTTCGCTGATCTTGTGATCCTTCTCGAGCTTCTTGAGAAGGTCCAAGCCATCGCGGCGGACGTGCCGGACGGCGACCCGCGCGGCTTCGGCGTATTTATGCGCGACTTTCACGATTTCCCGCCGCCGCTCCTCGTTGAGCTCCGGAATGCGCAAGCGCAGCACCTGCCCTTCGGTCGACGGCGTCAAGCCCAAATTGGCGGCCGAGATCGCTTTCTCGACCGCGTGAACCATCGAGCGGTCCCAAACCTGCACGTTGAGGAGCCGCGGTTCCGGAACGCTGATCGAGGCGAGCTGGTTGAGCGGCATATGGCTGCCGTAAGCCTCGACCTGAACATGGTCGAGCAAAGCGGTGGATGCTCGCCCGGTCCGCAGTCCCGAAAGCTCGCCTTTGAGTGAAGTGATCGCGCCCTGCATGCGGCGCTTGAGATCGTTCATGTCGAATGTCGTCGTTGCCATGACACGCTCCAATGACAAGCTCCAATGATACGCTCCGGTGGCACGCTGCGATGAACAAGCGCGAATTATATGCCGATCTCTCGGGTGCCCCGGGGGCGCCGCGCTAGCCGACCGTGGTGAAGTGCCCTTTTCCGCGCAGCACGTTCTCGATCGCGCCATGCTCCCGGATCGAGAACACAATGATAGGCATACGGTTTTCCTGGGCAAGCGCGAAGGCCGTCGCATCCATGATTTTCAGGCGCCGATCCATCGCCTCCTGATGGTCGAGATGCTCGTAGCGGGTCGCGTTCGGGTCCTTCTTCGGATCGGCGGTATAGACCCCGTCGACGTCGGTCGCCTTGAGGACGGCATCGCATTCCATCTCGGCGGCGCGCAGGATCGCCGTGGTGTCGGTGGTAAAAAACGGGTTTCCGGTGCCGCCGGCGAAGACGATGATGCGGTTGTCCTCCAGATGGCGCAGCGCGCTCGCCCGCTCATAGGTCTCGCAGACTTGCGGCATGATGAGCGCCGACATCGCCCGCGCGCTGGTCCCGGCCCGCTCGATCGCAGCCACCAGCACCAAGGCATTCATGACAGTGGCGAGCATGCCCATCGCATCGGCGGTCGGACGCGACAGACCGTCTTCGGAGACTTTGGCGCCGCGCAGCACGTTGCCGCCGCCGACCACGACGCCGAGATCGATGCCGAGATCATGGGAGGCGACCAGATCGGCGGCAAAACGCTCGATTGTCGGCTGGTGGATGCCGAATTTCTCGGGGCCGCTTAAGGCTTCACCGGACAGTTTGACGATCACCCGCCGGTAGTTCGGTTTCGCCATCGGAATGTCCCGCCCTCGCCGCCGATTCGCGAGCGGATAGGGCTATCGCATTTGCGCGCGAAACCCAACAGGCCCAGTGGATTACGCTTGCGGCCTAATGCGCGCCGGCAAGGGCGGCAACCTCGCCGCCGAAATCGCCGCTGGGCCGCTCGATGCCCTCGCCCAGCGCAAAGCGCGTGAAGCCCGTGATCTTGATCGGTGCGCCGACCTTCGCTTCGGCCTCTTTGACCGCCTGCGCCACGCTCTGCTTGCCCTTCTCGTCGAAAATGAACGGCTGCTCGAGCAGGCAGACTTCCTTGTAGTAGGTCTTCAGCCCCAACTCGACGATCTTCTCGATCATGGCCGCAGGCTTGCCCTGCGCCTTGAACTTGTCGGCGAGCACGTTCTTCTCCCGCTCCACCGCCGCCGGATCGAGGCCCGACGGATCGATCGCCTGCGGATTGGCGGAGGCGACATGCATCGCGACCGAGCGGCCGAAGGCCTTGAGCTCGTCGGGTTTGCCGGCCGATTCGAGAGCGACGATCACGCCGATGCGGCCGAGGCCGTCGGCGACCGAACTGTGCACATAGCTCGCCACCGTGCCTTTGCCGACCGACAGCGTCGCGGCGCGGCGCAGCGTCATGTTCTCGCCGACCTTGGCGATGGTGTCGGCGATGGCGTCGGCGATGGTGATCGAGCCGGCGCGCGCGGCGAGGATTTTCCCGACGTCGGCGCCGGCATCGAGCGCCGCGTCGGCGATCATCTTGACCAGGCCCTGGAACAGATCGTTGCGGGCGACGAAGTCGGTCTCGGAATTGACCTCGACCACAACGCCCTTGTTGGCGGCGAGCGCGACGCCGACAAGGCCTTCGGCCGCGACCCGTCCCGCTTTCTTCGCCGCCTTCGACAGACCCTTCTTGCGCAGCCAATCGACCGCGGCTTCGAGATCGCCGCCGCTCTCGTTGAGCGCTGCCTTGCAGTCCATCATGCCGGCTCCGGTCTGGTCGCGGAGCTCTTTCACCATGGAGGCGCTGATATTGGTCGTCATTGCTTTTAGTGCCTTTACACTTCCTCGGCGGTCAGTTCTTTGGCCTTGGCGATCCAGCTCTCGACGCGGCCGGGCAGCCCGACCTCCTCGCCGACATTATGGGCGGCAGTGGGAGAGAATTCGGCGATCTGCTGGAAGTGGAAAATGCCGAGATCGTTGAGCTGCTTCTCGATGGCCGGCGATACGGCGGGCAGTTTCTTGAGATCGTCGGCGACGCCGCGCGGCCCCGACAGTTGCTCGAAGCCGAGCTTGTTGGTCTCCGCCAGCGCCTCTTCCGCGATCGGCTCGGCGGCGGCGCCGATATCGACGCCTTGCGAACCTTGCGCCCGCGAAATGCCGTCGATCGCCGCCTTGGCGATGAGATCGCAATAAAGCGTGATCGCGCGGCTCGCATCGTCGTTCCCGGGGACCACATAGGTGATGCCGTCCGGGTCGCAATTGGTGTCGACGATGGCTGCGACCGGAACATTGAGCCGGCGCGCTTCCTTGATCGCGATATCTTCCTTGTTGGTGTCGATGACGAACAGCAGATCCGGCAGTCCGCCCATGTCCTTGATGCCGCCGAGCGCGCGGTCGAGCTTGTCGCGCTCGCGCTGCAGCGTCAGGCGCTCTTTCTTGGTATAGCCCTGCGCCTCGTTGGACGAGAGCATCTCTTCGAGCGCGCGCAGCCGCTTGATCGAATTGGAGACCGTTTTCCAGTTGGTCAGCGTGCCGCCGAGCCAGCGCGAATTGACGTAATATTGCGCCGACTTTTTCGCCGCTTCGGCGATGGCGTCCTGGGCCTGGCGCTTGGTGCCGACGAACAGGATGCGGCCGCCTTGCGCGACCGTGTCGCTGACCGCCTGCAGCGCACGGTGCAGCATCGGCACGGTAAGCGTCAGATCGACGATGTGGATGTTATTACGGGTGCCGAAGATGTACTCCCCCATCTTCGGGTTCCAACGGTGGGCCTGATGGCCGAAGTGAACGCCAGCTTCCAAAAGCTGGCGCATGCTGAAGTCGGGCAGCGCCATGATCGTTCTCCGGTTGATCCGCCGCGGACCGAGAGCCCGGACCCTAAGAGAAACCCTTGATTGGGAAACCCTTTGGACCGGACACCGGACGGCATAAAGCCAAGGTCCGCGTGTGAGATTGCCGGGCTTATATAGGGTGGCTTTAGCGGGCGCAACAACCCGTGACGCCCTAATAACCCCGGCGCCGTCGCTTTTTGGCGGCTTTCTTGGCGGCGTAGCGCGCCTCCTGGGCGGCCTTCTGCTCGGCCGTGAGCACGTCGCCGGCATCCGCCATCTCAGCCGGCGCAGCGCGGCCATTGCCGTTTTGCGACGGTCCCCGCGCCGCCATCCGGGCGCGATCCAGCACGAAGCGGGCGTAATCGTCCATATCGCCGGCAAACGGCTTGATCCCGCCGTCGGCGGTGAGCCACAGCCGGTCGGCGACCAGTTCGATGAGAGAACGGTCGTGGGTGATGAGAATGACGGCGCCCTCGTAGTCGTTGAGCGCGTCCAGGAGCGCGCGCCGGCTTTCGATGTCGAGATGGTTGGTCGGCTCGTCGAGAATGAGCAGGTGCGGCTCCGCCATGGCGACGAGATTGAGGAGAAGCCGGGCGCGCTCGCCGCCGGACAGATTGGCGACGGTGGTGTCCTGCTTGTCGAACGACAGGCCGAATTGGGCGAGCCGCGAGCGCCGCGAGGATTCGCTGTCGTCGGGCCGCTCGCGGCGCAGGATGTCGAGCGGCGTGTCCTCGGGATCGAGCGCCTCGATCTGGTGCTGATGGAACCAGCCGACCTTGATGCGGCCCTCGCGCTTCATCGCGCCCGCCTGCAGCGGCAGCGCGCCGGCGATCAGCTTGGCGAAGGTCGATTTGCCGGCGCCGTTGACGCCGAGAAGCCCGATGCGGTCGTCGACGTCGAGCCGCAGATTGAGCTTGCGCAGCACCGGCTTGCCGTCATAGCCGACCGCGGCGCCTTCGAGCTGCAGGAGCGGCGGCGCCAGCGGGCGGCTCGGCGACGGCAGCGTGAACGGCGCCACGCGCTCCTCGACCACTTCCGCGATCGGCTCGAGCTTGGCAAGCCGCTTGATGCGCGATTGCGCCTGCGTGGCCTTGCTCGCCTTGGCGCGGAAGCGATCGATGAATTTCTGCAAATGGGCGCGCTCGGCGTCCTGTTTGGCCTTGGTGGCGGTTTGCAGCCGTGCCTTCTCGGCACGGCGCGTCTCGAAATCATTGTAGCCGCCGCTGTAAAGCTCGAGCTTGCCTCGACTCAAATGCAAAATGGCGTCGACGGAATTGTTGAGAAGCTCGCGGTCGTGACTGACGATGACCGCGGTGTTCGGATATTTTTGCAGCCGTGCTTCCAGCCACAGCGCGCCTTCGAGATCGAGGTAATTGGTCGGCTCGTCGAGGAGGAGAACATCGGGCTCGGCAAACAACGCCGCGGCGAGCGCCACGCGCATGCGCCAGCCGCCGGAAAACTCCGCCATCGGCCGCGTGAGATCGTCATTGGAGAAACCAAGGCCGCTTAAGATTTCCGCAGCCTTCGCGGGTGCGCGATCGGCATCGATGGCGTTGAGGCGCTGATAGATTTCGGCAAGCTCCTCGGGCTCGGCCGTCTCCAGTTCGGCGTTGAGCTGTTCGCGCAGAGTGTCGGCGGCGAGAATGGTGTCGAGCAGCGTCACCGGCGTTGCCGGATGCTCCTGATCGACCGATCCGATGCGGGCAGCCTTCGGCAACAGGATCTCGCCGCCCAGCGCCGCCAGTTGCCCCGTAATAAGCTTGAACAAGGTCGACTTGCCCACCCCGTTGCGGCCGACCAGGCCGACTTTGGTGCCGGCCGGTATAGCGACGCTGGCGCCGTCGAAAAAGCGGCGGCCCCAGGCGTCAAAAACAAGATTCTCAATCCGAAGCATGCCGGGATTCCAAACGCCGCCAAGATGGTGGGGGGACGATGCGGCGGCTTCTTATCGTGCGCCGCGCCAAATGGCGAGCGGAAACCGTCATCACGCCGGATCGCCGACGCCGGCAATTTCTTCGCGCAGGATCTCGAGCTCCAGCCATCGGTTCTCCGCTGCCGCGATCCGGCGCTGCAGCTCGCCGAGCGCCGCGGTCGCTTGCTCGAAGCCGATGCGGTCGCGCGCGTAGAAGCCGGGCTCTTCGAGCTTCGCCTGCAACGCGCTTGCTTCGCTTTGCAGGGTCGCGATCGTTTCCGGCAGCGTTTCAAGGGCGTGCTTGTCCTTGAATGCAAGCCGGCGTTTCGCGGGCCGCGCGGCCGGCGCCGGCGAAGACGCTTCGCGGGGCGCTTTGCGCGCCTCCGGCTTTCGCTCCCGGCGCGCCAGATCGGCGCCGCGCTGCGCCAGCATGTCGCTGTAGCCGCCGGCATATTCGAGCCACCGCCCGTCGCCTTCCGGCGCGATCACGCCGCTCACCAGCCGGTCAAGAAAATCGCGGTCATGGCTGATCAGGAGGACGGTTCCTTCATATTCGGCCAGCATGTCCTCAAGTACGTCGAGAGTTTCCATGTCGAGATCGTTGGTCGGCTCGTCGAGCACCAGAAGGTTCGAGGGTTTGGCGAGCAC
Source organism: uncultured Alphaproteobacteria bacterium (assembly GCA_963791925.1). Taxonomy (GTDB): domain Bacteria; phylum Pseudomonadota; class Alphaproteobacteria; order Rhizobiales; family Xanthobacteraceae; genus BOG-931. The sequence goes on from CAWBUA010000004.1 coordinate 115,918, forward strand.
TTTCGCCAGCATCAAGCGGCCGCGCTCGCCGCCCGAAAGCTTGCCGAGCGGGGTTTGCGCCTGCTCGCTGGTGAACAGAAAATCCTTCAGATAGCTGATGACGTGCTTGGGCTTGCCGTTGACCATCACGGTGTCGCCATTGCCGCCGCGATCGTCGCCACCGGTCAAGGCTTGCCTGGCGGTCACGCCGGGATCGAGGCTGTCGCGGTGCTGATCGAGCGCCGCAATCGCAAGGGCGGAACCCAGCCGCACCGTGCCCTGATCCGGCGCCGTCATGCCGGTCAGCACATTGATCAAAGTGGTCTTGCCGCTGCCGTTCGGTCCGACGATGCCGATGCGGTCGCCGCGCCGCACGCGGATGGAGAAATCGCGGACGATCGGCGTGGCGCCGTAGGATTTGGCAAGCCCCGCGGCGTCGATCACCAGCGCGCCCGAGGGCGTGGCGGCGCCGGCGACCATCGTGGCATTGCCGGCGGCGGCCCGGTAGTTGCGGCGTTCGTCGCGCAGCGCCCGCAATTCTCCGACCCGGCGCATATTGCGCTTGCGCCGGCCGGTGACGCCGTAGCGCAGCCAGTGCTCCTCGGCGACGATTTTGCGGTCGAGCTTGTGCTGTTCGCGCTCTTCTTCCGCCAGAATCGCGTCGCGCCACTCCTCGAAATGCGCAAATCCGCGATCGAGCCGACGCGTCGAGCCGCGGTCGAGCCAGACCGTGCTGCGCGACAGCGTCGACAAGAGCCTGCGATCGTGGCTGATCAGGACAAGCGCGGCGCGGCTGGCGTCAAGGGCCCGCTCCAGCCATTCGATGGTGGTCAGATCGAGATGATTGGTCGGCTCGTCGAGGAGGAGGATATCCGGCGCAGCGGCCAGAACCCGCGCCAGCGACGCGCGCCGCGCCTCGCCGCCGGAAAGATGAGTGGGCTCTTCGTCGCCAGTGAGGCCGAGCTGTTCGAGCAGCGCGCGGGCGGCGTGATCGCCGTCGCCCGGCCGCAATCCGGCCGCGACATAAGCGAGCGTCGAGGCGAAGCCGGAGAAATCCGGCTCCTGGGGCAAATAACGCACGACCGCTCCCGGCTGCAGAAAAACCCTGCCGCGGTCGGGCTCGACCAGACCGGCCGCGATCTTCAACAGCGTCGATTTGCCGGAGCCGTTACGCCCCACCAGGCAGACCCGCTCGCCGGCGCCCACCGTCAGTTCGGCGTCGGTCAGGAGCGGCGTACCGCCGAAGGTGAGCGCGATGTCTTTGAGTTGCAGTAGCGGAGCCATGCGCTGGATTGCCGTAAGAACGGAGAATTCGGGGAAGCCGCGTCGCGGCCGCCTCATATATTGTCGGACCGCAGCAAATTGAAGCGCGATGCGGCCGGCATCGACGCGGCGCAATGCGCGATGAATAAGTGAAAATGTAGGGTGGGCAAAATCGCGCGCCGCGCCAGTCGCGTGGGCACCGCGTCCTATCGATTTTGCCCACGCGGGCTGGCTCTCACGCCGCGGTGCCCACCCTACAAAGCCTCCACAGTCACCACGCCGGTCACCGCCTTGATGGCGCCGGCGATCTGCGGCGAGACCTTGAAGCGGCCGGGCAACTTGACCTCGACCTCGCTGCCGTTGCGCAACAGCAAGACCATGCTGACCTCGCCCTCGCCGGCCGCTTGCGACGCGGCCTCGTTGCGCGCGCCGACGTTCTTCATCGAGTTCGAGCCGCTTGGCGACGCCGGCAAGCGGCGCCTCGTCGCGCAGGAAGACGCGCAGGCCGCGCTGCATCTTGGCCGCAGCCTCGTCGAGCGGCTCGACCGAGCCGATGCGGGCGCGCACCTCGTCGCCCTGCACCTCGGCGGTGAGAAAGAGAAGCACGGCCGTTCCCGGCTCCAACAGGTCGCGGTATTGCGCCAAGCCTTCGGCGAACAGCACCGCCTCGTAATGGCCTGACGGATCGGACAGCCCGATGATGCCCATCTTGCTGCCGCTTTTGGTGTGGCGCTCGGTGCGCGCCACCACGGTGCCGGCGACGCGGCCAGCTCCGGCGCCGGCTTTCACGGCGCGGGCGAATTCGGCCCAGGATTGCACGCGCAGCCGCTTGAGCGCCGCGGCGTAATCGTCGAGCGGATGGCCGGAGAGAAAAAAGCCGATGGCGTCGTATTCGCGCTGCAACCGTTCCGCCGGCAGCCAGGGTTCGAGCGCCGGTACGATGATCGGCGCCGCGGCCGCCCCGCCGCCGAACAGCTCCGACTGGCCGCGCGCGGCGTCGTCCCGGGTGCGCTGCGCGGTGGCCAAGAGCGCGTCGACCGCGGCATTGGCGCGGGCGCGGTTCGGTTCGAGCGTATCGAAGGCGCCGGCGGCGACCAGGCTTTCCAAGACGCGCTTGTTGACGGCGCGCGGATTGATGCGGCTGCCGAAATCGGCGAGATCGGCGAACGGCCGCTTGCCGCGCGCGGCGACGATGCCTTCGACCGCTTGGCGGCCGACGCCGCGCAGCGCCGCGAGCGCGTAATGGATGGTATTGCCGTCGACGTCGAACTCGACGCCGGACCGGTTGATCGACGGCGGCTCGACCTTGATGTTAAGCCGCTCAGCCTCGGCGCGGAATTCGCCGAGCTTGTCGGTATTGCCCATGTCGAGCGTCATCGAGGCGGCCAAAAACTCGACCGGATAATTCGCCTTCATATAGGCGGTCTGATAGGTCAACAGCGCATAGGGCGCCGAGTGCGATTTGTTGAAGCCGTAGTCGGCGAATTTGGCGCAGGCTTCGAAGATCGCTTCGGCATCGGCGTGGCCGATGCCGTGCTCGACCGCGCCGGTGATGAAGCGCTCGCGCTGCTTCTCCATTTCGGAACGGATCTTCTTGCCCATGGCGCGGCGCAACAGATCGGCTTCGCCGAGCGAGTAACCGGCGAGATCCTGCGCGATCTTCATCACCTGCTCCTGATAGGTGATGATGCCGTAGGTCGGCTGCAGGATCGGCTCGAGCTTCGGATGCAGATAGTCGGTGCGCTCGTGGCCGAGCTTGCGCGCACAATAGGTCGGGATATTCGCCATCGGCCCCGGCCGGTACAGCGCCACCAGCACGATCAAGTCTTCGAAGCGGTCGGGGCGCATGTCGACCAGCGCGCGGCGCATGCCCTGACTTTCCACCTGGAACACGCCGACGGTTTCGCCGCGGGCCAGCATTTCATAGGTCTTGGCGTCGTCGAGCGGCAGATTGGAGAGATCGATGTCGAGACCGCGCCGGCGCACGAGCTTCACCGCCTGATCGAGCACGGTAAGAGTTTTCAAGCCGAGAAAGTCGAACTTGACGAGGCCCGCCGGCTCGACCCATTTCATGTTGAACTGCGTCACCGGCATCAGCGATTTCGGATCGCGATAGAGCGGCACCAGTTCGTTCAAGGCGCGCTCGCCGATGACGATGCCGGCGGCATGGGTGGAAGCGTGGCGGTGCAGGCCCTCGAGCTTTTGCGCGATGTCGAAGGCGCGCCGCGTCACCGGATCGCGGTCGCGCTCGGCCTGCAGCCGCGGCTCGTCCTCGATGGCGCGCTTGAGCGTGACGGGGTTCGCCGGATTCTGCGGCACGAGCTTGCAGAGCTTGTCGACCTGGCCGTAGGGCATCTGCAAGACGCGGCCGACGTCGCGCAAGACGCCGCGCGCTTGCAGCGTGCCGAAGGTGATGATTTGGGCGACGCGGTCGCGGCCGTAGCGCTCCTGGACATAGCGGATGACTTCGTCGCGCCGGTCCTGGCAGAAGTCGACGTCGAAATCCGGCATCGACACGCGTTCGGGATTAAGAAAGCGCTCGAACAGGAGCCCGAAGCGGATCGGATCGAGATCGGTGATGGTCAGCGCATAGGCGACCAGCGAGCCGGCGCCCGAGCCGCGGCCCGGCCCGACCGGGATGCCTTGCGCCTTGGCCCATTGGATGAAGTCGGCGACGATGAGGAAGTAGCCGGCATATTTCATGCGGGCGATGACGCCGAGCTCGTAATCGAGCCGCTCGCGATAGTCCTCTTCGGTGTGGCCTTGCGCAACACCATAGCGCGCAAGCCGGCCCTTGAGCCCCGCCAAAGCGTCCTGGCGGAGCGCAGCCGCCTCGTCAGTCTCGCCGCCGCCGTCGCCCACGGTGAAGCGCGGCAGGATCGGCGCCTGGGTGCGCGGGCGGAACGCGCAGCGCTGCGCGATCTCGACGGTCGCCGCCAAAGCCTCGGGCAGATCGGCGAACAAAGCAGCCATTTCGGCGCGGCTCTTGAAACGGTGCTCGCCGGTCAATTGCCGCCGCTCGGTGTCGGCGATCAGCCGGCCTTCGGCGATGCAGAGAAGCGCGTCGTGGGCTTCGTAGTCCTCGCGCGCGGCAAAGAACGGCTCGTTCGTCGCGACGAGCGGGATGTGGCGGGCATAAGCGAGATCGATCAGGCCCGCTTCCGCGCCGCGCTCGGCGGGCAAGCCATTGTTTTGCGAGCCGTGGCGCTGCAATTCGATATAGAGCCGGTCGCCGAAGCGGCGCTGCAATTCTTCGCAGCGTGAAAGCGCGAGCGCGTTCTGGCCGCCGGCGATGGCCGTATCGAGCGGCCCATTGGGGCCGCCTGAGAGCGCGATCAGGCCCGCGGTCTCGCCGTCGAGCCAGCCGAGCTTGATATGCGGCCGCTCCTGCGGCGGCGTATCCAGATAGGCGCGCGAACAAAGCCGCATCAGGCTGCGATAGCCCTCCTCGGCCGCCGCCAAGAGCACGAGCCGCGGCCAGACGTGATCGACCGCACCGTTGCGAATCTCCTGATCGCCGAAGTCGACGCCGAGCGCGCAGCCGACGATCGGCTGGATGCCGTAGCCCGCCAATTTCTCGGAAAATTCCAGCGCACCGAACATGTTGTCAGTGTCGGTGAGCGCCAGCGCCGGCTGGCGGTCCTTCTTGGCGAGTTCGGCGAGCCGCGCAATCGGCAGCGCGCCCTCAAGCAGCGAATAGGACGAATGGACGTGCAGATGCACGAAGGGGAGATCGGCGGCGGACGTTTTGGCGGCGGACGTTTTGGCGGCCATGGGCTGGGACTCACTGACTTGCGGTCAGATCATGGTCTCGCACGATTCTCGCGACTGTGAGGACTGGCGACGCGGTTGTCCCCGTAGTTCGACCTTCGGCCCGATCGCCTCTAGAGGACGCCGAGCACCTGCGCCCAAACGGCCACCGTCGCGAGAAACAAGCTCAACGACGCCAAAGCCATCGCCTCTTCGGCAAATCTGCGCACCATTTGCGACCCCCTATGACTAAGAACGAAAAGGGAACATAGTTCGCTTTATGTTCAAGAGTCAAGAGGGGCATTATAACCTTGACAAAGCACCCGTCAGATATGGTAGGTGTGCCTGCCCCGCAGAGCGGGGATGGCGCGCCCGAAATCGAAATCACGCCGGCAATGATTGAGGCAGGCGTCTACGCCGCGCGCGAGCACTCGCTCGGCGAGGGCTTGGAAGATCTTGTGGTGAAGGTCTATCTCGCTATGGCTTTGGAACGAGAGCCTCCGCCTCAGCCACCAAATCGGTGAGGTAGGTCAACCCGAGTGTTGCCTTTCCGATCAGAGAATTGTCGTCTAATTCGATTTGCTTGCCCAAGTGCCGATTCCGATGAAGTCGCCCGGGCATTCCGAGATGATGCCGCGCATGGATTCCGACATGATGTCGCACAGGGCGCGGGCCTCGCTGGCTGCTGAGCTTGTGACATTGCTTGCTGTGGATGGTCAATCTTTTTTGGCGTGCTTTGCTCGGCTCAGGCGAAGGCTGTCGCCTGTGAGATCGATGCGGTGGGCGTTGTGGACCAGGCGATCAAGAATGGCGTCGGCGTAAGTCGGATTGCCGATAACGTCGTGCCATTTGTCCACCGGGAGCTGGCTGGTAACGATTGTCGATTTTCGTCCGTGGCGTTCTTCGAGGATTTCGAGGAGGTCATGCCTTGCGGCGGCGTCGAGCGGTTCGAGACCCCAGTCGTCAAGGATGAGGAGTTGCACGCCGCCGAGCGACCGCAGGAGCCGGGCATAGCGGCCGTCGCCGCGTGCGAGCGCGAGATCGGCGAAGAGCTTGGGAATGCGCTGATAGAGAACGGATCGGTTATTGCGGCAAGCGCGGTGGCCGAGCGCACAAGCGAGCCAGCTTTTGCCGACACCGGTCGGGCCGCTCAGGATGACGTTGTCGTGGGCATCGATCCAGCTGCCCTCGGCCAGCCTCTGGAACAGAGCGCGATCGAGACCGCGCGTGGCACGATAGTCGACGTCTTCGACGGCGGCCTGATGGCGGAGCCGTGCGTATCGGAGCCTGGCCGTCAGCTTTCGATCGTGCCGATAGGTCATCTCGCGATCGAGCAGCAATGCGAGCCAGTCGTTGTGCGGGAGCGCGGCGGCGTCGCCGGAGGCGGCAACTTCACCGAAGGCTTTGGCCATGCCGAACAGCCCGAGCTGATTGAGCTGATCGAGGGTGGGATGGGTAAGCATGTGGTCACCTCAATGGTAGTAGCGCGGCCCGCGGATATTGGGATGGAGGATCGTCACGCCGTCCGGGCCGCGCTGTCCGGCGGAATGGCGGTCCAAATTGTTGTCGAGGATCGATCTGACCGAGCCGTAGGTCATCGCGCCGATGTCGAGCGCGCGCGTCGCAGCGGCCTCGACTCTCGCGTTGCCGAACGGTTTGACCAGCCGCACGATCCCAAGACATGCACGAAAGCCCTGTTCGGGATGCGGGCGATCCTCGAGGATCAGGTCGCATAACGCCGCCGTCGATGGACCGATCGCGGCCGCGTCTGTGCGGATACGATCGAGCGTCCAGTTGGCATAACGCCGATGGCTGGAGGGCATGTGTTCTTGTACGGTCGTGTGCTTACCGTTTCCGCTCGAGCGCAGATGGACAGCGATCCGCTCGCCCCTGGCGAATACCTCAACGCTACGTCCGGTGAGCCGAACCTCGACCTCGGCACGGGCGAAGCGATGCGGAACGCTGTAATAATGTTTGTCGACATCGACGTGATAATCGATTCCGACACGGCGAGCGCGCCATTCGGCAAAAACGTAGGGCTCGGCCGGCAAAGGCTTGAGCGCCGGCCGGTCGACTTCTTCGAGCAGCTGGCGCCGTGTCACACCGAGACGCCGGATCGGGCGTTCGTCGTTGATCTTCACCAACAGCCCTCGGATGGCTTCGTTCAACTCACCCAAGCTATGGAACTGCCGATTGCGCAGGCGACCCAGAATCCAGCGTTCCATGATCAGAACACCGACTTCGACCTTGGCCTTGTCACGCGGCCTGCGCGGCCTTGCGGGCAGCACGCCAGTGCCGTAATGCGCCGCCATCTCCGTATAGGTCCGGTTGACTTGTGGCTCGTATAAGCACGCTTTGATGATTGCGGTCTTGGTATTGTCCGGCACCAGAAGCCGTGTCACGCCGCCGATCGCCTCGAAGGCACGGGTGTGTGCGCCGATCCAGTCGGCAAGCGATTGCGTCCACGTTGCCTCCGCATAGGTGAAGCTCGATGCCCCAAGGACGGCGACAAATATCTGCGCCTTCCTGATCTCGCCGGTCAGCCGGTCAATCACCACCGACGCGGCGTCGCCGGCGTAATCGACGAACAGCTTATCGCCACCCAAATGGGCCTGGCGCATCGTGACGGAGATCCTGTCTTCCCAGGACCGGTAAAGCTCGCAGAAGCGGCTGTAGCGATACCCCTGTGGATCGCCCGCGATGTACTCGTCCCACAGGATCGACAAGGTAACGTGCTTGCGCTTCATCTCCCGGTGAAGGCTCGCCCAGTCCGGCTCGATGATACGCCGATGGCCCTGCTTTTTGCCGGCGCTCCTGTAGATCCTCGCTTCCAGATCGCTGTCCGTGATGGTCTCGGGCAACGGCCAGATCAGCCCAAGCGACTTGAAGCGCGCGATCGTTGCTCGCACCGTCGACGCCGCCATACCGGTGCGGCGCGCCACCTCGCGTTTGGAAACTCCGGCATACGTCAAACGTAGGACTTCGCGCACCAACCGCATCGCAACCCTCTCCGCTGGCATCGATCCACTCCCCGGCAAAAGCCAAAGAACGGACCCTACACACAGCCAGAAGAGGTCTCCGAAATCCCCGTCTCCCCCGGGCGGCATCATCCCGGAATAGTGGGCGAGGATTAATCGGAATGCTGGGCGGCAATTAATCGGAACAGGCGGGCGGCATCATCCCGGAATCGGTGGGCGGCTTGCTCCGGAATCAGCACCCAAGTGCTGCATTGGCGGATCGCAGTAGTCGTTATATCGACGATCATGCACCCTAATCATTTGGAGAGATGGGCCGTACAACCAAGCCTTCTGCGGATCAAACGTCATTGCGCCGGTTTTGGGGTCTTGCCTTGTCATTACGAATTCGCGGCGCTCATTGAACTTAAGTCGCTCGCCCGTAGAAAGGTCGCGCTGATTGCCGCCCCGTTCTGCAACACGTTCGATGCCGTGCTCATCTGAGTTTCTAGTGGATGGAATCTAACACTTGGTGCCCACGCCTGACGGCGGCGATGATTTTGTCTGGGTCGGCGGTCCAGGCGAAGGGTTTTGGATCATGGTTGGTCTGCGCGACGAAGCGGTTGATGGTGGCTTGGAGATCGACCACGCATCGGAAGACACCGCGCTTCAGTCGCTGCTTGGCAAGTTTGGCGAAGAACCCCTCGACTGCGTTGAGCCACGAGCACGAGGTCGGCGTGAAGTGGAAGGCGAAGCGCGGGTGCCGGTCGAGCCATTGACGCACCTTCGGATGCTTGTGGACGGCGTAGTTGTCGAGGATCACGTGCACCGACTTTCTGGCCGGCACCTGCGCCTCAATGGCGTTCAGGAAGCGGATGAACTCCTGGTGACGATGGCGCTGCATACACCGGCCAATGACCTTTCCCTCGAGCACGTCGAGAGCAGCGAACAGCGTCGTTGTTCCGTGGCGCTTGTAGTCGTGGGTCATCGTGCCAGCGCGGCCTTTCTTCATCGGCAGGCCGGGCTGGGTGCGGTCGAGGGCTTGGATTTGCGACTTCTCATCGACCGAGAGCACGATGGCATGGGCGGGCGGATCGACATAGAGCCCGACAACATCGCGCAGCTTGTCGATGAACTTCGGGTCGTTGGAGAGTTTGAACTGCTGGACCCGGTGCGGCTGGAGACCATGCGCGCGCCAGATGCGTTGGACCGAACTTGCACTGATGCCGACTGCTTTCGCCATCATGGTGGCGGTCCAATGGGTCGCCTCGGCGGGCGGGTCGGTTTGGGTGAGCATCACGACACGCTCAGCGATATCCGACCCAAGCGGCGGGATGCGCGACGGCCGCGTCTTATCGCGCAGCAGGCCGTCGTAACCTGCCTGCATGAAGCGTTCTTGCCAACGCCACACGCAGGTTTTCGACTTGCCGGTCTGACGCATGATCTCATTGGTGCCGACGCCGTCCGCGCTCAACAGGACAATCTCGGCTCGCCAGACATGCTTATGCGGCGCATTACGATTCCGCGCGAGCGTGGCCAGGCGGCGTCGATCAGCGGGCTTGAGAGTAATGGAAATTCCTGTTCGCATCCGCCAGACTTGCACGTATCGAGTCTGCCGGGAATCCCCTCCAGGATTCAAATGTCAGGTTTGATCCACTAGCGTGGTGAAGGTATCTCAAAAGGGGGTCGTCTTTGCGTTCCTTCTTCTTTCGAGCGTACCAAGCATTGCTTTTGCCAGTCGACTTTGCGCCTTGTTCTAGTTTGGAGTAGATACCGCCTGCGGCTAGCAAAAAATCGGACCATGCTTCTTCGGCCAACTCGTAATCTTGCGCTGCGCGTAATGCTTCGAGCGATTTGTTGGCCTTTTGCAGCCTGATTTTTGCTTGTTCAACGGCATGAGGTTCCATGGCTAAGCTTTCCAAAGGTGATACTTCCGCTTCGGATTCCGAAGCGTGGTCACGCTTTGAGCGCGCCGTTGACGTAGTGGCTAAGTCCCCGCCGCAGCATAGGGCTAAGGCCAAGAAGAGTCCCAAAAAGAAGAGGCCTAAAGCCTCTTCGCGCGCCAGCGCATAAAGCGTTTTGCGGCGCGGCTGATAGGCTTGCGCCCCGGCTTCTTCCTAATGGGCCTCGGCTTTACGAACGCTGTTAGGTCGCCGATACGTCAGACGCTTTCCTTTGATGCCAGCCGCCGCAATTTCGGCGCGCTCAAAGTCACTCACGCCAAGGGCCGAACGGTTTGAATAGCGGAAATCAAATTCCGCGAGATAGCGGTGCAAGTGCTTCTCGCCGCAATGCTGGTAGGTGCCTTTCATTCCGCGCTTGAATACGGAAAAGAAGCCTTCGACCGTATTGGTGTGGACATTGCCGCGCACGTATTCGTCAATGGTGTGATTGACGGTTTCATGGCTGGCAAATTCCTTGCCCGGCGCTTTGTACCAGCCCGCGCTATCGGTCATGAGCTTGGCTTCCTTGGCGAGATTGGCGCGAAGGACGGGCGCGATGTCAGAGAGCGCCGTGCCGTCCACATGGAACGTGCGGGACTGGCCGCCGCGCTCGACTAGGGTCAGAACCGCGTTCATGTGACCCTGGCGCTTGCCCTTCGCGTGACCGGCCTGCTTGCCGTAATAGGTTTCGTCCACTTCGACCGTCTTGCCGCCGCTGCCCATAGGCACGTCAAAGCTACCGTGGCGCAGCGCCTCGCGGAGGCGGTGCATCATGAACCAGGACGACTTGTACGAAATCGCCAGCGAGCGATGGATTTGATGGGCCGAAACGCCCTTCTTCGAGGCGGTCAGCATGAACAGCGCCGCTAGCCACTTGGAGAGCGGGATTTTGGAACGCTCGAACACGGTTTTGACCGTGACCGTGAATTGCTCACGGCACTGGCTGCACTGGTAGAGGCCCGGACGGTGCGCCTTACCCTTGAGGGCTGTCACATCCTCGCCCGTAGCGCCGCAATGCGGGCAAACCGGGCCATTCGGCCAAACCCGTGCCTCAAGCCATTCGCGGGCTTTGGCGTCGTCTTGGAAGATCGGGTTTTGAAGGTTGGCAGACATGGCGGAAATCCCTCGTTTGTGGGGATAAGCTAGCCCTAGTGGTCTGCTTTGTCAAGGTTATAATTCCCGTCAAGAGGGGGTAGTGGGGCCATTGAATTGCCCCACTACCCAAGAGGGGCCTCGAATGGTTCCGGTCGCCTGCGGAGGCGAAGGTGATCATCGAGGCGTGGCGGCGGCACTACAACAGCGCATCACAACACCCATCTGTCTATGTAATTGAAGAGAAGAGGCTTTGCTGATCGGGATGCGATCCCGTGGGGTATTTTGGGTTTTGTCGCGCGCGCTCGGTGATTGCGCGGGCTGACGATGTAGAGAGAACTGCACGGCTGAAGATCCAGGGTCCATCCGGCAGGGGATGAATTGATTCGATCTCACCGGCTTCTGCTGCGAGCCTGAGCGTTCTGGGCGCAACATGGAGAAGCCGCGCGGATTTACTGAGATTCAGCCACGGTTCGACCCCGTCATCGGAGGGTTTGTAGACGACAATGCGGTGATGCGAGCGCAGCGAGGTAACTCGCTCACGCGTCCAGCGATTGCCATAGCCTGTCAGCAATCCGTTCCTGTTCAGGATGCCGGCGATGAGATCATCGTTGGCAATCAGCACCAGTTGGCGCACCGCAGCGATCACATCAGCGGAGGTGCTGCTGCGCTGCCCACGCCGCCGTCGTGGCAACCGTATCTCGCTATGAACGCCGCCGATCCAGTGGACGACCAGAACGATCTCGGCCACCTCCGCATCGATATCGGCGATCACCTCATGGATCACGGTGCGGACGATACGCTTCTTCAGCCGAGCATCGGTCGAGGGGGCGTTCCAGATGGTCTTGAGGTCAGCTGCAAGCGTAGCGAGAGATGCCGGATCGGCGACGGGCGCGACCTTGGCGGCATCATGGACTGCGATCTTGCCTTCGACCTCAGCGACGCGTACGAGCGCCTTGTTCCAGCGCGCCTCCAGTTCGCCGGCGACCAGCCGGTTGGCCGGATCGGCGGCATCGTATTGCCGGAAGGCGCGATCGGTCGCATAGCGTGCAGCTTCGAGGTCGCGTTTGAGCGCTTCGCGCACCTGATCCCGCTGCTGGTTGACTTCTCTGTCAGCGGCTGCGGCCGCCGCAATGGCGCCGGGACCAACCACAGTGAGAAGAGCTTCCTCAATGGCATCATCGACACGCAGACCGCCAAAGGCGATGCAACGCGGCTCGCCATTGTCCATCCAGCCGCGGCTGCAGCTGTAGCGCGGGATGTGATGCTTCGCGCCCGAGTAGCGAAGCGTCAGCTTGCGCCCGCAGCGGCGGCAGCGGAGCAGGCCCGACAGCAAAGCGTCGCCGTGCTTGGGCGCGCCGTGGTGGCGGCTGGTGGGGACGTTGCTGCTCACCATCTTGCGGATCGTCTCAGCCTTCTCCCAACTGACATAGCCCTCATGGGCGTTCGGCATCAGCGCCAGCCAATCGCTGCGCGGCTTGCGGCGAATCTTCACGCTTACGCCGTCGGCATCATAACCCGCCGCAACGGCCGTCTTACCATACGCATAGGTGCCGCCGTAGATGGGGTTCTCGATCATCCGGTGGATGGTGGCGTAGTTCGGGCGCCGCCAAGCTATCTCGCCGTCCGTGCCCTTCACCGGCAGGTCGAGATCATGCTCGTGGAACCAGAGCAAAGCCTGCCGGGCGCTGCCGAGTTCGAGGACTTTGTCGAAGACCAGGCCGATGGCCTCCTGCACGCGGCGGTCCGGGTCCTTCTCGTAACGATCGCCAGCCTTCACGAAGCCCACCGGCGCGCTGACGACGAGTTCTCCGCGACGCGCCTTCTCATAGCGGGCCGAGAGCGAACGCTGCCGCAACAGATCAAGCTCGTACTCGTTGAGGCTGCCCTTGAGACCGAGCAGCAGCCGATCATTGCCGTGACGAGGCGCATAGACCGTCTCCTGATCGATCAGCACGGTGTCGACGACGCGGCACATCTCGATCAGTTGCTGCCAATCCCGGCTATTGCGAGCGAAACGCGAGACCTCGCGCGCCGCGACGGCGCCAACCTTGCCAAGGCACACCTGCGCCACCATCCGCTCAAAGCCGGCACGCTGGACCCCGCCCGCAGCGGAACGGCCAAGATCGTCGTCGATCACCTCGATATCCGACCAGCCGAGTGCGATCAGACGATCCCGCATGGCATATTGCAGCGTGCTACTCTCGCGGTTGTGCAAGACCTGATGGGCCGACGACTGCCGAACGTAGAGGAGCGCCTTGCGCTCCAAATGATGAGGGCGGACCTTGTCGGAGATCATGACTGGCCTCCGTCATCGAGCCAATCCGGTCCTTCTCGGCATGATCCAGGAGCAACCGGGCTATCAGATCGGTCAGCGCTGCTTGTGTCTCCGTCGGCAGCCGAGACCACGCTGGCATGCCGCCGATCGCCGTCCGCGGTTCTCTTGCGAACAGGTCGACTTGTTGCGGCGCGCGGCGGCGCACCTGCGTCCGGCTCGTGTGGCGTGGCATGGACCTCTCCCCAATTCTGGTCGCGAGAGAGACTTGATACGCCCGAAAGCGGGGCATTCGATGATGATGCAAAGCAGTCGTTCAGCACATGCCGCAGCAGCGCCGCAAGCGTGGTGAGCGCCGCCAAGTCGGCATGGGCATCGGCAGCCACACGCATCCTGGCGCAGGCCGACCGGTCGAACATCCAGGCTGGAATCTCAAGCCAACGGTCGGCATCGCAACCATTCAGGCTGCAGCGAAAAACAACGCCGTCCGACTTCTCAATAGCCTCGTGAACGCCGACCCAAAGAGCAAACCACGGATGCCATGGGTACAGCAGTTCCCGAAACTCAGTTCCGTGGGTGTTCTCAAGCCTTGTTGTACAACGAAGTGCGCCCGCATTCGAGCCTCGACTACCTCACGCCGAACGAGTTCGTGGCTCGGCAGAACGACGTAGCGCCTCGTCAGGCAACGGGCCAGGGCGCTGCGGTATCTGGGCCTCCGCGCCCTGGCCCGTTGCATCACCCGCTCCGCAAGGAGCACAGGCAGGACCCAAGGGGAGCCCTCTCAAGCTAGCCGTGGTCCGAAAAATCAGGGCAGGTCACTTTAGCTGGAACGATTAATTCTAGTTTCTTGCTGACCTCCAAAGCGCTCGGCAATTCTTCGTTCATAGGTGTATCGATCGGGAGAAGACTCGGCCATCTCTTACACGCAGCCAAGATGGAATCGGAGCGCCTTCGCCCCAATAGTGCTCAAGAATTGGAATAGTTTTTCTGTCGATCATCTTCTTTCGCTTACAGAGCCATGAGCAATTCTAGAATTTTTTATTTTTTCTTCCCCTTCGCCGCCCATAACGCATAGTCATGCGCCACCTGCGCGGCGCAAATCGCTCGGATCGATTGAAAAAGTGTACCGCCCTCATTGGCGAAATCCTTGCCGCAGGCGCCGACCTTGCGGTCGTAACCGCGGCGCGCGCGAGCGCTCAGCGACGGCAAAAAGTCGGCCTCGCATTTTTTGATCACGGTCAGGCTGATGGCGACGTCGGCGCTCGAGCCGAGCTGGCAGGCCAGGAGCAATTGCATCGCGGCGTCGCAGGACGGCGCTTGCGTCACGCGCTCGCCGACCTGATCGTATCCCGAGACCGGGCAGTCCATCGCCAGCGCCGGCATGGCGGCGAGCGCCATGAGCGAAAGGCAACACATGCCGAGAAGCGCTCTGCCGAACATTCAGGGCTCCGAATGGACAAGCGTCCGTCGCCGCGGATGGCGGCTTGGTTCATTCCTTCAACGGAACGTCGTTTTGAGGTCCGCTGATGAATTGGAAGCGAAGCGGTCATTTTCGAATTGAGCGCTTGCGGGCATCACGCTCCGGTCTTCGGCGGCGGATGGTAGGTGTAGGGGTCGCCGGGCCCGCCGGCGCCCCGCCGCTCCGCCCTGCCGAATTGAGCCAGCATACGGCAGCCTGCGCCGACGCGCTCATGATAGCCGTTCAGGCCAAACAGCGCCTCGGCAAGCTCCGTTGCCGTCAGCCCGGGCGTGAGATGATTCAAGCGTTCCAGTTCGTCGAGCACGACGCAGCCACCGCCCACACGACGGACCGGTTGCATTGACAGGGATCAACTGTCCAGTGCCGCGGCTGTCTTCGCCGCCCGGAATGTCGCAAGCCCGACATTTCTTACGTAGATTTACGTAATTGCCGCTCCGGCACGCGCTTTTATGAAGCGCCTATGACGACGTTCATTTTTCGCTGCCCGGTGACCGGCTACAGCGTGCAAGGCCTGGTCGCCGAGCCCGTCCCCGACGCCGATACCTACCAATCGATCCTGTGCACGGCCTGCGCGCGGAACCACCTGGTCAATCCCAAGACCGGCAAGGTCGCTGGAAGCGAGCGCAAATAGGTTGCACGTGCCGGCCTTCGCCCTGTGCCTGCCTTATCCCGCTACCACAGGCTCGCCTTGGCGGGTGCCGCGCTGCAAAATCAAAATACCGATCCGGACGAGGTCGTGCGTATAATGGCATCCGCCTCGCCGACTCGGCGCCGAGACTTTCGGAACTGCGTTCGGCGCGGCTGTTGTCGCCGTACTGTAGCAGTCCTGCGCTATCCGGCGACCATCAGGCATATGGAGGAGGATCTATGCGAAAATTGACGATGTTGTTCGCGGCGGCGGCGCTGATGCTGGGAACCATGGCCGTTGCGGCCAATGCGCAAACCCAGGCATCGGGCGCGGCCATTCTTCACCATCAAAATCAAATCCAGAACGCCACCTTGTTCAAACAGGCGGCATGCCGCGGCTGGGGCCGATGGTGCCCGCCGGGACGGGTCCGCCGCTGCGGGCCGTATCGCTGCTGGTGCGCGCCCTGCTACTGAGGGCGCGCTGCTGAAAAACGCGATCGTCGCGCGAGGCCGCCTGCGGGCGGCCTCTTTTTTTGCGCGGGCGCAAGGTCCGCGGTCAGGATGGAATTAATCTTGCGGCCGGTGCAATAATGCGATGCCTTACGGCGTTCATTGCATCGGTCGATTGTCAAATTACAGGGAGGCAGTGATGCGGCTACGATCTTGTCTGTTCGGCGCGCTTCTCGTTCCGATCGCCATTGCTGCAACCGTGCCGGTGGCGCAAGCGCAGAACTATCCCTGGTGCGCGCAATATTCCGGCAGAGGCGGCGGCGCCATGAATTGCGGCTTTACGAGCTTCGCGCAATGCATGGCGACGATCCAGGGCGCCGGCGGATTCTGCATCGTCAACACGCTTTACCAGCCGCCAGGCCATGCGGCGCCGGCGCACCGCTCGCGCAAGCATTCGAAAAAAGGTTCGTGACCGCTTCCCGGCCGGCGCAATTCATTGCCTCGCGCGGTGTTTAACGCAGGCGGATGAGATCGGGCGCCATCGGAGGCGTCCAAGAAGCGTCCAAAAGGGTCCACGAAGCGTTCACCGGGCGCGCATGATGCGCGCGTGAGGAGGCGTGCGTGACGCGCGCGCTGTTGGAAATTGCCGTGGGCTTGGGAATTCTGGCCGGCGCCGCCGCAAGCGGCGCGCGGGCGCAGAACTATCCGTGGTGCTCGAACTTTGCCGACGGCGCCGGGACCAATTGCGGCTTCTCGACCGAGGATCAATGCAGGGCGGCGATCTTGGGCAGCGGCGGCTATTGCGACCGCAACACGCAATACCGGGCGCCCGGCATCACGGCGCCCGCGCAACGCAAGGACCATAAGCATCATGCGCACACATCATCCCGATCGGCCGCGGCCGAATAAGCGCATTGGCTCGGGCGCTTTGCTGGTCGCTGTCGCCATGGTCGCCGCGGCCGGTTTAGCTGCCACGCGCGCGCAGGCGCAGAACTATCCGTGGTGTGCGCAATACGACAAAGGCGACGGCGGGCTCAATTGCGGCTTTACCAGTTTCCAGCAGTGCCTGGACGACGTCCGCGGCATCGGCGGCTTCTGCGAGCAGAACAACACGTACCGGCCGCCGCTCGCCGCAAGCCCGGCGCGTCGGCGGGCGCCGCGGCATCATTCCCATTCCTGACCGCGCCCACGCCGCGGGCCCCGTCTTGAACTAAAAGAGCGGCGCTGCGTTAGCGCCTCAGAATAAGTCATACCGGGAACGACGATGAGAATATTTCTGTTGGCGTTGATGGCCGCCGCCGCCACCACCGGCCTGGGCACGCCGGCGCAAGCGCAGAACTATCCGTGGTGCGCGCAATATAGCGGCCGCGGTTTCGGCGGCGTCATGAATTGCGGCTTCTCGACCTACCGGCAATGCATGGAGGACGTCAGCGGCATCGGCGGCTTTTGCATCCAGAACAACACCTATCGGCCGCCGGCGGCGCGGCGCCGCCGGCACGTCCATCCATAGGGTTCGAAGATCAGGCCAATTCGACGATCAAGCCGTCGCGGATGGTGACGCGGCGGTCCATCTGCGCGGCGATGTCCATGTTGTGGGTGGCGATGATGGCGGCCAGCCCCGAGGCGCGCACCAGTTGATTGAGGGTGGCGAAGACGTGGTCGGCGGTGTGGACGTCGAGATTGCCGGTCGGCTCGTCGGCGAGGAGGATGCGCGGCGCATTGGCCACCGCCCGCGCGATCGCGACGCGCTGCTGTTCGCCCCCGGATAGCTCCGCCGGCCGGTGCGTGAGCCGGTCCTTGAGCCCCAGATAGCTCAAGAGTTCGCTGCCGCGCGCCCGCGCTTCGCGCTTCGACAGGCCGCGGATCATTTGCGGCAGCACGACGTTCTCCAGCGCCGAGAATTCCGGCAGCAGATGATGAAACTGATAGACGAAGCCGATTTCGGTGCGGCGGATGCGGGTGCGCGCGACGTCGGAGAGGTGCGTGGTGGGGGCGGCGTCGAGATAGACTTCGCCGGCGTCGGGATGCTCCAGAAGGCCGGCGATGTGCAGAAGCGTCGATTTGCCGGCGCCGGAGGGCCCGATCAACGCCACCGATTGGCCGGCCCACACCCCGAGCTCGGCGCCGCGCAGCACGTCAAGCGTGGTGTCGCCCTGACGGAATTGCCGGCAGATGCCGTGCAAATATACCAGCGGCTGCTCGTTATTGTCGGATATCGACGTGGCCGCCCCGGCTATCGTGGTGGTGTCATCCATCGCGCCCGATCATTCATAGCGCAGCGCTTCGACCGGATCGAGCCGCGCCGCGCGCCATGACGGATAAAGCGTCGCCAGGAGCGACAGGCCGAGCGCCATGATCACGACCGCGGTCGTTTCCTTGACGTCCATATGCGCCGGCAGTTGGGAGAGGAAATACAGCTCCGGCGAGAACAATTCGGTATTGGTCAGCCAGGACAAAAAGCGGCGGATGTCCTCGATATAGGCGCAGACGATCACGCCGATGACGAAGCCGACGCCGGTGCCAACCACCCCGATCGCGGCCCCGGTGATGAGAAACACCCGCATGATGGCGCCCTGGGTGGCGCCCATGGTGCGCAAGATGGCGATGTCGCTGCCCTTGTCCTTGACCAGCATGATCAGGCCGGAGACGATATTGAGCGCCGCCACCAGCACGATCAGCGTGAGAATCAGGAACATCACGTTGCGCTCGACCTGCAGCGCATTGAAGAAGGTGGCGTTGCGCTGGCGCCAATCGACCATGTAGATCGGCCGCCCGGCGGCTTCGGTGACGGCCTTGCGGAAGCTGTCGATGCGGTCCGGATCGTCGGTATAGACCTCGATCGCGGTGACGTCGCCGTTGCGGTTGAAATAGGCCTGTGCTTCGGACAGCGGCATGAACACGAAGGCGGAATCATATTCCGACATGCCGATCTCGAACACCGCGGCGATCTTGTAGGCCTTGATGCGCGGCGTCGTGCCCATCGGCGTCACCGCGCCGCGCGGCGCCACGAGCGTCAGATTATCGCCGGCGCGCACCGAGAGCTGCTCGGCAAGCCTGGCGCCGATGGCGATGCCCTGCCCGTCATCGAAGCCGGCGAGCGTGCCTTGCTTGATGTTCTTCGATACTTGGGTGAGCTTCATCAGATCGGCCTCGCGCATGCCGCGCACGACGACGCCGGAGGCGTTGAACGGCGACGAGGCGAGCGCCTGGCCCTCGACGAGCGGCGCGGCGAGATAGACGCCGGGAACCTTGGAGACGCGGGCGGCGACGGCGGCGTAATCGGTGAGCGGGGATTCCAGCGGCTGGATCAGAAGGTGGCCGTTGAGCCCCAAAATCTTGCTCAAAAGCTCCTGGCGGAACCCGTTCATCACCGCCATGACGATGATCAAGGTGGCGACGCCGAGCATGATGCCGAGGAAGGAAAATCCGGCGATGACCGAGATAAATCCCTCTTTGCGCCGCGCCCGTAAATAGCGCAGCGATATCATCCACTCATAGGCGGAAAAGGGTCGGGTGCCGGTCGAATTGGCCATTTATGTCAGGTCCCCGTGATCACTCGGAGTTTCACACGATTCTGGCGGTTTCAAGCCCCGCCAATTCGCGTCAAACCGTCGCCGCGCACAGCTTCATGCGGTCAGGCGCGCAACGGCGTCGGCCACGGATAAGAGTTCCCGCTGGCCGTCGGCCCGCCGCTTCACCTCGACCTTGCCTTCGGCGAGGCTGCGCGGCCCGACCAGGATCTGCCAGGGAATGCCGATCAGATCCGCGGTTGCGAATTTGGCGCCGGGCCGCTCGTCCAGGTCGTGATAGAGGGTGTCGATCCCTTTGCCGTTGAGCGCGGCATAAAGCTCCTCGCAGGCCTTGTCGGTGTCGGAACCGCCCTGTTTCAGGTTGAGGATCATGACCTTGAACGGCGCCACGGGCTCCGGCCAGACGATGCCGGCCTCGTCGTGGGAAGCCTCGATGATCGCCGCAACGAGCCGGCTCGGCCCGATGCCGTAGGAGCCCATATGCACTGGCCGCTCGATGCCGTCGTGGCCGGTCACGACCGCCTTCATCGGCTCGGAATATTTGGTGCCGAAATAGAAGATATGGCCGACTTCGATGCCGCGCGCGGAGACGCGCTTGTCCGCCGGCAACGCCTCGAAGGCCGCCACGTCGTGCTTTTCCGAGGTGGCGGCATAGAGCGACGTCCACTTATCCACAATCGCCTGCAGCCGGCCAATATGTTCGAAGTCGACCTCCGGGCCGGGAACTTCGAATTCGAGGAACTCCTTGTCGCAGAACACTTCGCTCTCGCCGGTGTCGGCGAGGATGATGAATTCATGGGACAGATTGCCGCCGATCGGCCCGCTTTCAGCCACCATCGGGATCGAGCGCAGCCCCATGCGGGCGAAGGTGCGCAAATAGGCGACGAACATCCGGTTATAGGCGTGCTTGGCGCCGGCGAAATCGAGGTCGAAGGAATAGGCATCCTTCATGAGGAACTCGCGCCCGCGCATCAGCCCGAAGCGCGGCCGCACCTCGTCCCGGAACTTCCATTGGATATGGTAGAGGTTGAGCGGCAGGTCCTTGTAGGAGCGCACATAGCTGCGGAAGATCGCGGTGATCATTTCCTCGTTGGTCGGGCCGTAGAGCATGTCGCGCTCGTGGCGATCCTTGATGCGCAGCATCTCCTTGCCATAGGCCTCGTAGCGCCCGCTCTCGCGCCACAGCTCGGCGGACTGGATGGTCGGCATCAGAAGCTCGATGGCGCCGGCGCGGTCCTGTTCCTCGCGCACGATGGCGCAGACCTTCTGCAGCACGCGAAAGCCCAAGGGCAGAAAGGCATAGATCCCGGCCGCCTCCTGGCGGACCATGCCGGCGCGCAGCATCAGCCGGTGCGACACGATCTCCGCCTCTTTCGGCGTCTCGCGCAAAATCGGCAGGAAGTAACGGGAAAGGCGCATGAAATCTCGTCGTGACTGCGAGGAAACTGGCTGGTGCAGTGAAGCCGCAATGGCGGCGGAAATACAAGAGGCGCGTCCGCGGCGGCCCCATTGCCAGCGCCCGGCAAATTATTTGGCGCCGAGCGGTGGTAACATGATGACAACGGCACCAAGATCGATTACAAAATGCGGCGCGACCCGGTGCCGCGGTCTCAACGCGGCATCTGGGCAGCGGTCCAAGTCTCGGGAGGACGACCTGCGAGCGTAAAGCATCGCCAGCCACGCTGAGTACTGCGTAGCAAAGAACCAAGCGTGGGGTAAGGGTTGGACGCGGATTTTACGACAGGGCTTTTGCCCTGCTTTTTCTTTTATGGCGGCGGCGTGGCGGGATGGCGATCTAGTTTAATCTAGAGCCGTAAAATACTGAATTATCTCAATATTTTGCGTAATCAAAGCGGCCCATCAGATGGCTCAGCGTCACCGGATGCAGGCTATAGACCGCAAAGCAGGCGGCATAGATCACGACCGCCACCACCGTGGTCCAGATCAATTTCCGGCCCAGCCGGAAATTGGTCGGCGCCCCCGGATCGGTGCCGGGCGCCATCTCGCCGCTTTCGTGCTGGCTTTGCACGCCCCAGGGCAGAACGGCGAACAGGCTTACCCACCAGATCAGAAAAAACGCCGCCAATGCCGTCGTCAGGGTCACGCTAGGCCTGTTCCAGTTCGATCAGAGTGCCGGAAAAATCCTTCGGGTGCAGGAACAACACCGGCTTGCCGTGGGCTCCGGTTTTCGGCTCGCCGTCGCCCAACACCCGGGCGCCGGCGGATTTGAGCGCATCGCGGGCGGCGCGGATATCGTCCACTTCGTAGCAGATATGGTGCATGCCGCCATCCGGGTTGCGCTCGAGAAATCTGGCAATCGGCGAGCCCCCGCCGAGCGGTTCGAGGAGCTCGATCTTGGTGTTCGGCAATGTGATGAACACTGTGGTCACACCATGGTCGGGCTGCGGCACCGCGGCTGAGACATTTGCGCCCAGGATGTCGCGGTAGACCGCGGCCGCCCTGCCGAGGTCGGGCACCGCGATCGCCACGTGATTGAGTTTGCCGATCATGTCCAAATCTCCTTGCGTCCCGGCAGGGCCATCTTACACGTGGCAGGCGGTCAAGCCTCGAGGCTTCAGGCGCAGCCCGCCATGGCAGCATCCTGGGGATGGCGCCAGGGCGTGGGCGATAACAGTAGCGCGGCGCATAGCTGAAGGTTAACGTTGGCGTAAGTGATTTCGAAATTGATTCACCCGGCGACAGTTCACAGGAGACGGTCATGGCCAAGGCAAAGAAGCGCAGCGCAACGCGTAAGAAAGCCGCGAAAGGCAAGACTGCCAAGCCCGCACGCAAGAAGGCGACAAAGCGCGCGGCGCCGAAAAAAAAGTCGCGCAAGCCCGCGGCGAAGGTGACACCGAAAAAGGCGCTGAAGGCAGCGCCAAAGAAGGCTCCGCGGCCAAAGAAGCCGGTGGTCGAAGACACGATCATCGACGTGATCGACGAGCCGGTCCCGGGCGTGATCCGGGTCACCGAGTACGAAACCATCACCACGACGAAGCCGACGCCCGGCTCGGAAGAAGAATAGCCGGCTCTCTCTCTGCTTGTTCGCGCTGCGGCGCGGCAGGGGCGCTCGCCTGAGCCGCATCGCGCGGGCAAAGGCCGTGGACGGCAGCTACACCGTCAGCACGTGGACGTGGCAGATCGGCTTCTTGTTCCAGCGCTCGGCGATCCGCCCACGCACGGCGCGCCGCACCGCCTCGGCCACGGCGTCGGCATCGCGGCGGCGCGGCTTTGGCATGGAGTTCGAAGGCCTCCTCCACCGCGTCGCGCGCGATTTCGGCCATCGAGACGCCGGCGGCATCAGTGTCCGGCAGGCCGATCAGCTCGACTTCGGGATCGGCCAGCAATGCGCCCTTGTCGCTTAAGACCAAGGCGACCGTGACGATGCCGGAAAAGCTTAAGCGCCGGCGCGCCGCCACGGTTCTCCCTTCGGCGGAAATCAGCAGCGCCCCGTCCTTATAGAGCCGGCCCGAGGGCACCTCGTCGACGATCTCCGGCCCGTCCGGCGCCAAACGGACCAGGTCGCCGTTACGGCAAACCAGGACCTTCGGCACGCCGGCCTGCCGGGCAAGCGCGGCATGCTCGGCCAGATGCAGGGCTTCGCCATGGGCGGGGACGAGGATTTGCGGCCGCACCCAGGAGATCATGTCGCGCAATTCGTCGCGGCGGGGATGGCCGGAGACGTGAACGAGATGGCTGCGGTCGGTGATGACTTCGACCCCCTGGCTCACAAGGCCGTTGATCACCCGCGCGATGGCTTTTTCGTTGCCCGGGATCGGACGCGCCGAGAAGATCACCCGGTCGCCGCGCGACAGCGTGACTTCGGGGTGCTCGTCCTCGGCGATGCGGGCGAGCGCGGCGCGCGGCTCGCCCTGGCTGCCGGTACAGAGCGCCAACACCTTGTCCGGCGGCAGATAGCCGTAAGCCTCGGCGCTGCGGAAGTCCTGCACGCCGTCGAGATAGCCGGTCTCGCGCGCAACCTGCACCACGCGCTCCATGGCGCGGCCGACCACGACGACCTCGCGCTCGGCAGCGCGCGCGGCATCGGCGACGGCACGCAGCCGGCCGACATGGGAGGCAAATGTCGTCACCGCGACGCGGCGCGCAGCAGTGCGAATAAGCTCGGCCAGCACTTTGGCGACATCGGCTTCCGATGGCGAGCGCCCTTCCCTCACCGCATTGGTGGAATCGCCGACGAGCGCCAGCACGCCGGCGTCGCCCAGCGCCTTCAGCCTCGCCGCATCCGTCGGCGCGCCGATCGTCGGCGTCGGATCGATCTTCCAGTCGCCGGTATGCAGCACGGTGCCGGCCGGCGTGCGGATCGCCAGCGCATTCGATTCCGGGATCGAATGGGCGACGTTGATGAAGTCAATGGCGAAAGGGTCGAGCGCGAGATGCCCGTTCAGCGGCACAACGTTGACCGGGATCTGCGGCGCGCGCGGTTCCGAGGCGCAGCGGGCTTCGAACAGCGCCGCCGTAAAGGGCGTGGCGTAAAGCGGCACCTTGAGCCGCGGCCACAGATCGATCAGCGCGCCCATGTGGTCTTCGTGACCGTGGGTCAGCACCAGCCCGACGATATTTTTGCGCTCTTCGATCAGGTAACTGATATCCGGCAGGATCAGGTCGACGCCGGGCAACTGCTCCTCGGATGCAAAGGACACGCCGCAATCGACGATCAGCCACTGCCGCCGCCGGGCGTCGCCGAAGCCGTAGATCGAGAGGTTCATCCCGATCTCGCCGATGCCGCCCAGCGGCGCGAAGACAAGTTCGTTGTGCGCCATCGCTTAAGCCCGGTTCGGCACGGGCCGGCCGCCGCGACGCGCGATGGGAAATACGTCGCCCGCCGAGATTTTTTCGGTACCGCCGCCGGCCAGCTCCAGAATGAGCCGCCCGGCTTGATCGAGCCCGGCGAAGCGGCCGTGCTTTTCGCCCAGGCCATTACGCACCGCGATCGCCTCGCCGAGGCCGCGCGCAGTGGCGAGCCAGTCGGACCGAATGGCCGCGAAATCCCTGCCGCGGTCCCACCGGGCGATGCGCCGCCACATTGTGGCGGAGAGCCGCCGAAAGAGGCGTTGCGGAGTAATGGCCGCGCCGTGGCTGCGCAGGTCGGTCGCCGGATAGGCTGCATCGGGCGGATGGCTTGCGCAATTGACGCCGATGCCGACAACGACGTCGAGGCTTTTGCCCGGCTCGGCTTCGCCTTCGATCAGAATCCCGGCGCATTTCCGGTCCGCCAGCAAAAGGTCGTTCGGCCATTTGAAGAGCAGCGCCGGCGCCAGCGCCGGCGCCTCGGCGATGACGGCATCGCGCAGCGCCAGGGCGGCGACAAAGGCGAGTTCCGGCGCGCGCTCGTAAGGCGACGGGTCGCGCAACAGCAGGCTCGCGTAAAGATTGCCCGCGGGCGAAACCCAGGAGCGATCCACCCTGCCACGGCCTTCGGTTTGCGCCAGCGCGGTGATCCATAGCGGCCCCGGTTCGCCGCGCTGCGCGCGGATGCGGGCTTCCTGGTTGGTCGAGCCGACGGTGGCGAGAGCTTCGAGCCGCACGCCTGCCTCGACCGCTATCGGGTCAAGCTGCATCAGAACAAGGAATGCGCGGCTGCGCTCGCGACGCCGACCAGCGGCCCGGGATAAACGAAAAACAAGATGTTGAACAGGCCGCAGACGCCCAATACGACGCGCAGCTCGTAGGGCATGTTGTAGAAGGCTTCGGCCGGCTCGTCGAAATACATGGTCTTGATGATGGCGAGATAATAATAGGCGCCCACCACGCTGGCCAGCACGCCGATGACCGCAAGCACGTAGAGCCCGGCTTTGATGGCGGCGAGGAAGACGTAGAATTTGGCGAAGAATCCGGCGAGCGGCGGAATGCCTGCCATCGAGAACAACAGCATCGCCATAAAGAACGCGGTCGCCGGATGGGTGCGCGCCAGCCCGGACAATTGATCGATCGACTCCACCATGCCGGTCGAGCGCCGCATCGACAAGATCACGGCGAATACGCCGAGCGTCATGGTGACGTAGATCGCGATATAGATAAGCACGCCCTGAACGCCCTCCGAAGTGCCGGCGGCAAGCCCGATCAGCGCAAAACCCATATGGCCGATCGAAGAATAGGCCATCAGCCGCTTGATGTTGCGCTGGCCGATGGCGGCGAAGGCGCCGAGCGCCATCGAGGCGATGGAGACGAAGACCACGATCTGCTGCCATTCCGAGGTGATGCCGGGAAATGCCATCACCGCGACACGCACGAACATGGCGATGCCCGCCACTTTCGGTGCGGCGGCGAAAAACGCCGTCACCGGGGTGGGCGCGCCCTCATAGACGTCGGGCGTCCACATGTGGAACGGCACCGCCGAAACCTTGAAGCAGAAGCCGGCGAACAGAAAGACGATGCCGAAAATCAAGCCGATGCCGGCCGCGCCGCCTTGCCCCGCCGCGTGCGCGATGCCGGCAAAGCTCACGGTGCCGGTGAAGCCGTAGGTCAGCGAGGCGCCATAGAGCAGCATTCCCGACGACAGCGCGCCGAGCACGAAATATTTCAGCCCGGCCTCGGTCGAACGCAATGAATCGCGGTGGCTGGCGGCGACCACGTAAAGCGGCAGACTCATCAGTTCGAGGCCGAGATAAAGCGCGATCAGATCCGCCGCCGAGATCAGCATCATCATGCCGAGCGTCGACAACAGAATCAGCACGGGATATTCGAACCGTTGCTGCCGCACATGCTCGGCGTAATCGAGCGACATGGCGATCGCCGCGGCCGAGCCCAGCAGCGCCAGGATCTTCAAGAACCGGGCGAAATCGTCGACAATGAAGCTGCCGCCGAAGGCGGTCAGCTTGCCGGGCGGCAACAGCACGACAATGGCGCCGGCGACGGCGAGAAGCGCAATGGCGGCATAGTCGACCGCGCGTGCCGGCCGGCCGCTCTGGAAAACCCCAAACATCAGCAGCGCGGCGGCGCCGATGCCGAGAACGATCTCCGGCAGCACTGGAACGAGTCTCGCGAGGTGGGCGGTGTCCATCGCTTCCTTTTGGGGTTACTTGGTCAACGCCGCCGTCTGCACGGCACTGAGCGCATGGTGGTAATTGTCGATCAAGGCCGTCACCGAGACCGAGGAAATATCGAGCACCGGCTTCGGATAGACGCCGAACAGGATGGTCAGGATGACGAGCGGCGCCAGGATCGCGATTTCGCGCCAGCCGATATCCTTGATGGCGAACAGGTTCGGTTTTTCCAGCTTGCCGAAAATGACCTTGCGGTAGAGCCAGAGCGCGTAAGCCGCCGACAGGATGGTGCCGAACGTCGCCAGCGTCGCCACCCAATTGTTGATGCGGAAGGTGCCGATCAGCGTGAGGAATTCGCCGACAAATCCCGACGTGCCCGGCAGACCTACATTGGCCAGCGTGAACACCATGAAAACGAAGGCATAAAGCGGCATGCGGTTGACCAGCCCGCCATAAGCGGCGATCTCGCGGGTATGCATGCGGTCATAGATGACGCCGACGCAAAGGAACAAGGCGGCCGAGACGATGCCGTGGGAGATCATCTGGAAAATGCCGCCGGCGACGCCCTGCGCCGTCACCGCGAAAATCCCCATGGTGACGAAGCCCATATGCGCCACCGAGGAATAGGCGATGAGCTTTTTGACGTCCTCCTGCACCAGCGCGACCAGCGAGGTGTAGATGATCGCGACGATCGAGAGCGCGTAGATCAGCGGCGCCAGGTGCTGCGAGGCTTCCGGAAACATCGGCAGCGAGAAGCGCAGGAAGCCGTAGCCGCCCATCTTCAAGAGAATGGCGGCAAGAATGACCGAACCGGCGGTCGGCGCCTCGACATGGGCGTCCGGCAGCCAGGTGTGAACCGGCCACATCGGCATTTTCACCGCGAACGAGGCAAGGAACGCGAACCATGCCCAGGTCTGCAAGGTGAGCGGGAACGGATGGTGCAATAGCGTCGGAATATCGGTGGTGCCGGCCTGCCAGTACATCGCCATGATGGCGAGCAGCATCAGCACCGAGCCGAGCAGCGTATAGAGAAAGAACTTGAAGCTGGCATAGACCCGGCGCGGACCGCCCCACACCCCGATGATCAGGAACATCGGGATGAGGCCGCCCTCGAAGAACAGATAGAACAAGACGAGGTCGAGCGCGCAGAACGTGCCGACCATCAGCGTTTCGAGCACCAGAAACGCGATCATATATTCGCGCACCCGGCGCTGGATCGAGGTCCAGCTCGCCAGGATCGAGATCGGCATCAGCGCCGTGGTCAGGATCACGAACGGCAGCGAAATGCCGTCCACCCCCATCGCATAAGTAATGGTGCCGCCGAGCCAGGGTCGCTTTTCGACAAACTGGAAGTCCGCCGTCGACGGATCAAAGCGCCAGACCAGGATCAGCGAGATGGCGAAGGTGATGAGCGTCGTCCACAGCGCCACCCAGCGCGCGTTGCGCACGCCGGCCTCGTCGTCGCGCAGGAAAGCGATGAACAGCGCGCCCGCGAGCGGCAGGAAAGTGACGACGGAGAGGATTGGCCAGCTCATCATCAGTGCGGCCCCGCGAACATGAACCAGGTGATGAGCGCGGCGACGCCGATCAGCATGGCGAAGGCGTAATGGTAGAGATAGCCGGTCTGCAGCCGGACGACGTTTTTCGTCACGTCGAGCACGCGGGCGGAAACGCCGTCGGGGCCGAAGCCGTCGATGATAAAGCCGTCGCCGCCCTTCCAGAACAGGCGGCCGAGCCAGAGCGCCGGGCGGACAAAGAGGAAATCGTAGATTTCGTCGAAATACCACTTGTTGAGCAGGAATTCATAAAGAACGCGCTGGTCGCGCGCCAAAGCCACCGGCAGATCGGGCCGCCGGATGTAGAATTGATAGGCGACCAGAAAGCCGATGATCATCATCAACGTCGGCAACAGCGACAGCCACAGCGGCAATTTCTCGGCGTTCTCAAACAGCGTCTGCGCGCCGCCGAGCCTCAGCGCCTCGCGGAAAAATCCTTCCGCGCCATGGCCGGTGAAAATCGACAGAAACGGCCAGCCGGCGGCGATCGAGCCGAGGGCCAAGACCGCCAGCGGAATGAGCATCACCTTCGGGCTTTCGTGCGCCGCCTCGTAATGGTGCCGGTCGTGCGGCGTGCCGTGAAACGTCTTGAAGATCAGCCGCCAAGAATAGAACGCGGTCAGCGCCGCGGCGCCGAGCGTCATCAGATAGCCATAGGCCGCCATGGGATTGGTGCCGACCGCGGCGGCCTCGATGATCGCATCCTTCGAAAAATACCCGGCGGTCAGCGGGAAGCCGGTCAGCGCCAAAGTACCGATCAGCATCACGGCGTAAGTGAAAGGAATTTTGCGCCACAGCCCGCCCATATGGCGGATGTCCTGCTCGTGATGCATCGCCAGGATGACCGAGCCCGAGCCGAGGAACAGCAGCGCCTTGAAGAAGGCATGGGTGAACAAGTGGAACATGCCGACCGAATAGGCGCCCACGCCCATGGCGACGAACATGTAGCCGAGCTGCGAGCAGGTCGAATAGGCGACGATGCGCTTGATGTCGTTTTGCACGAGCCCGATGGTCGCGGCGAACATCGCCGTGGTGGCGCCGATGAAGGTGACGAAGGCGGAAGCGTCCGGCGACAGCGAGAACAAGGGCGACAGCCGCGCCACCATGAACACGCCGGCGGTCACCATGGTCGCGGCGTGGATCAATGCCGAAACCGGCGTGGGGCCTTCCATGGCGTCGGGCAGCCAGGTGTGCAGCAGGAATTGCGCGGACTTGCCCATCGCTCCCATGAAAAGGAGGAGGCAGACCGCGGTGAGCGCATTGACGTCCCAACTCAGGAAATGAAAGCTCTTGCCCGCGAGCGCCGGGGCCTGGGCGAAGATGGTGTCGAAATCGATCGCGCCGGTGAGATAGAACACGGCGAAGATGCCGAGCGAGAAGCCGAAATCGCCGACGCGGTTGACGATGAAGGCCTTGATCGCGGCGGCATTCGCTTCCGGCTTGTGGAACCAGAAGCCGATCAAGAGATAACTCGCGAGCCCCACCCCTTCCCAGCCGAAGAACAGCTGAACGAGATTGTCGGCCGTCACCAGCATCAGCATGGCGAAGGTGAAGAACGACAAATAGCAGAAGAAGCGCGGCTTATAGGGATCCTCGTCCATATAGCCGATCGAATAGATGTGAACGAGCGACGAGATGGTGGTCACCACCACGAGCATCACGGCAGTCAAGGAATCGATGCGCAACGCCCATTCCGAATGCAGATCGGCAAAGGTGACGTAGGAAAACAGCGTGACGCGCGCCTCGTGTCCTTCGATGCCGACATCGTAGAATGCGAACCAGGACAAGACGCAGGCGATGACCAGGAATGTCGAGGTGACGAGCATCGCCGGCAGCGACCCGGCCGCCGACGGCTCGTGCGTCTCATGTTCCTCGGCGTGCGCGTTGGAAAACGCCGCGTGCGCCGCGTGCGAGTCCGGCGCCGCGTGCGAATGACCCTCAGGCGCCGGCGGCGCCGCGTGGTCGTCGACGGGCGGCGGCGGATCCTCGCCGGGATGGCGCTGGGCGGCGCCAATGAGCGCGATGATACCGGCGATGATCGCGCCGAGAAGCGGCAAGGCAACGATGGCTTCGTACATCGGCCGCTCAGCCTTTCATCAGATTGATGTCTTCGACCGCGATGGAGCCGCGGTTGCGGTAAAAGGCGACCAGAATCGACAGCCCGATCGCCGCCTCGGCCGCGGCGACCGTGAGCACGATCAACGCATAGACCTGGCCGACGATGTCGCCGAGGAAGCTCGAAAACGCCACGAGATTGATGTTCACCGAAAGCAAAATGAGCTCGATCGACATCAGGATGACGATGACGTTCTTGCGGTTGAGAAAGATGCCGAAAATCCCGAGCGTAAACAGGATCGCCGCCACCGCCAGATAATGCCCGAGACCGATGGTCATGACAGGCCCTGCCCCGATTTGACCTTGACCACTTCGATGGCGCTGGCAGGCCGGCGCGCCACCTGCTGGGCGATATTCTGCCTTCGCACATTGGGCTTGTGGTGCAGCGTCAGCACGATGGCGCCGATCATGGCGACCAGAAGAATGACGCCGGCCGCTTCGAAGTAATAGACGTAGCGGGTATAGAGCACCAATCCGAGCGCCTCGGTATTGCTCACGCCGGCGGGGATCGGCGCGGTCACGCTCTTGACCACCTCCGGTCCGATCGCCCAGGCGCCGACCACGAGCAGAAGCTCCGCCAGAAGCAAGGCGCCGACCAGCGCGCCGACCGGGAGATAGCTGAGAAAGCCCTCGCGCAATTCGGCAAAATCGACGTCGAGCATCATCACCACGAACAGGAACAGCACCGCCACGGCACCGACATAGACGACGATCAGGATCATCGCCAATAATTCCGCGCCGAGGAGCACGAACAGGCCGGCGGCGTTGACGAAGGCGAGGATGAGGAACAGCACCGAATGCACCGGATTGCGCGCGGCGATGACCATCACCGCCGATGCAACCGTGATCCCGGCGAACAGATAGAAGAAAATGGCGTGGATGATCATGAAAACCGGCGGGGTTCAACGATAGGGCGCATCGAGCGCGATGTTTTTTGCAATCTCGCGCTCCCAGCGGTCGCCGTTCGCCAGCAGCCGCTCCTTGTCGAAATAGAGCTCTTCGCGCGTCTCGGCGGCAAACTCGAAATTCGGACCCTCGACGATGGCATCGACCGGACAGGCCTCCTGACACAGCCCGCAATAGATGCACTTGACCATGTCGATGTCGTAGCGCGTGGTGCGCCGCGTGCCGTCGTTCCTTCGCGGGCCGGCCTCGATGGTGATCGCCTGCGCCGGGCAGATCGCCTCGCACAGCTTGCAGGCGATGCAGCGCTCTTCGCCGTTCGGGTAGCGGCGCAGCGCATGCTCGCCGCGAAAGCGCGGCGACAGCGGCCCCTTCTCGAAGGGATAATTCAGCGTCGCCTTCGGCTTGAAGAAATAGCGCATCGACAGCGCGAAGGCCTGCACGAATTCCTTCAGGAACAGCGAACGCGCGGCTTGATCGAGCTTCATGTCAACCTCTCATGCCGCCCAGTTGCCGCCGATAGCGTTGCCAATCCAATAGCCGAGCGTGGCGAGGATGGCGATATCGACGCCCAAGATCACCCGGCGCGCGACCGAGAGCCTGTCCTCGAACGCGGCGCGCTGTTCGAGCGTCTGCGGACCGCTGTGCGCACGCAGCCGCCGCTCCAGGATGCGGATCGCCGGAACATAGACGGCGAGCGCTACAATCGTCCCGGCAAAACCGCCGAGCCAGGCCGGCAGCGAAAGCTCCATGCCGTCCTCCCGTCATTGCGGCGCCCAGCCGGTCAATTGCAGCACGCCGGCCACGATCGCGACCATGGCCAGCGAAATTGGCAGGAACACCTTCCAGCCGAGCCGCATCAACTGATCGTAGCGATAGCGCGGCACGAAGGCCTTCACCATCGCGAACATGAAGAACACGAAGAATGCCTTGAGCACGAACCAGATGATGCCCGGAACCCAGGTGAACGGCGGCAGCATCAGCGGCGGCAGCCAGCCGCCGAGGAACAGGATCGTGGCCACGGCGCACATGGTGCAGACCGCCACGTATTCCCCAAGCATGAACATCATGTAGGGCGTCGAGCCATATTCGACCATAAAGCCGGCGACGAGCTCGGATTCCGCCTCGACCAGATCGAACGGCGGCCGGTTGGTCTCGGCGAGCGCCGAAACGAAGAAGATCACCAGCATCGGCAACAGCGGCAGCCAATACCAATTGAGAATGCTCAGCCACGGCAGGCCGATTTCCGTCGCCAGCCCGCGATTTTGCTGCGCCTCGACGATGGCCGAGAGATTGAGCGAGCCGACGCACAACAGCACGGTGATGATGACGAAGCCGATGGAGACTTCGTAGGACACCATCTGCGCGGCCGATCGCAGCGCCGCCAGAAACGGATATTTGGAGTTCGACGCCCAGCCCGCCATGATCACGCCGTACACCCCGAGCGACGAGATGGCGAAGATATAAAGAATGCCGACATTGATATTGGCGATGACCCAGCCAGCATCGACCGGGATCACCGCCCAGGCGGCGAGCGCCAGCACGCAGGTGACGAGCGGCGCCAGAAGAAACACGCCCTTGTTGGCGCCGGCCGGAATCACCGGCTCCTTGAGCACGAATTTGAGCAGGTCGGCGAAGGATTGGAACAGGCCCCAGGGGCCGACCACGTTGGGGCCGCGCCTGATCTGCACCGCGGCCCAGATCTTGCGGTCGGCCAGGAGCACATAGGCGACCGCAATCAACAAAACGACAAGCAGCAACACGCTCTCGGCCACCATGATGATGAGCGGCCAGAGATAACCGGACCAGAATGCGGCCAAGGTCATGCGCTACTCCGCCGCTGTCATGGTCGCGCGGCCTTGCGCGATCGCCGAGCATTCCGCCATCACCGCCGACGCGCGCGCGATGGGATTGGTGAAGTAGAAATCCTCGATCATCGACCCGAACGGGGTGCGGTCCGTGTTGCCGCCAAGCGCTGCGAGTTTTTGCAGCACCGAGGCATCTGCCGGTGTAATTTGGCCGATCCGCATCAGATCGGGGTGCGCCTTGTAAAGACTTTGCCGCAGGGCTGCGAGTAAATCATAGGGCAACCGGTGGCCCAAAACGTCGGACAGCGCCCGCAAGATCGCCCAATCCTCGCGCGCGTCGCCCGGCGGGAAGGATGCGCGCGTCGCCAGCTGCACCCGGCCCTCGGTGTTGACGTAAGTCGCCGATTTTTCCGGATAGGCTGCCCCCGGCAGCACAACATCGGCGCGCGTCGCGCCGCGGTCGCCGTGGGTGCCGATATAGACGACGAAGGCGCCCTGCGCGATGTCGATCTCGTCGGCGCCGAAAAGGAAGAGAACGTCGAGCGTGCCGAACGCCGCCATCTGCCGCGCGGAAAGCCCGCCCTGCCCCGGCACAAAACCAAGATCGAGCGCGCCGACCCGCGACGCGGCGCCGTGCAGGACGCAGTAGCCGTTCCAGCCTTCCTTCACCGCGCCGAAGTCGAGTGCCGCTTTGGCGGCAAGCGACGCAATCGCCGCACCATCGCCGCGCGTGAGCGCGCCGGCGCCAAGGAGCAGCACCGGGTGTTCGGCCTTGCGCAGCGTATCGGCGAAGGAGTGGCGGGTGATCGCGGCAAGGGTTTCCGGGCCGGCGCCGAGATAATCGCAAGTGTAAGTGAGATCGGCCTTCGGGCCGATGACGCCGATCGGGAATTTGCCGGCGCGCCAGCGCTTGCGGATGCGCGCATTGAGGATGGCCGCCTCCTTGCGCGGATTGGAGCCGACGATCAGCAGCGCATCGGCCGAATCGATGCCGGCAATGGTGGCATTGAACAAATAGCCGGCGCGGCCGAGCGCCGGATCGAGCGCGGCGCCGTCCTGCCGGCAATCGAGATTGCCGACTTTGAGCCGCGTCATCATATCCTTGAGCGCGAAAATCTCCTCGACGGCGGCGAGGTCGCCGACGATGGCGCCGATGCGCTTGGGATTCGTCTTGCCGACGCTGGCCGCAATCGCCTTGAACGCTTCGCTCCAGGTCGCCGGGCGCAGCCTGCCGCCCTCGCGCAGATAAGGCTGGTCAAGCCGCTGCGTGCGCAAGCCATCCACCACGTGACGGGTCTTGTCGGAAATCCATTCCTCGTTGATGTCGTCGTTGCTGCGCGGCAGAATGCGCATCACCTCGCTGCCGCGGGTGTCGATGCGGATGGCGGAGCCGAGCGCGTCCATGACATCGACCGACTCGGTCTTGCTGAGCTCCCAGGGCCGCGCCGCAAACGCGTAAGGTTTTGAGGTCAGCGCACCGACCGGACAGAGATCGACGACGTTGCCTTGCAGCTCGGAACGCATCGCCTGCTCGAGATAGCTCGTGATCTCCATGTCCTCGCCGCGGCCGATGGCGCCGAGCTCGGGCACGCCGGCGACCTCGGCGGAGAAGCGCACGCAACGGGTGCACTGGATGCAGCGGTTCATCGAGGTCTTGACCAGCGCGCCGAGATATTTGTCCTCGACCGCACGCTTGTTCTCGCGATAGCGGCTGGCGTCGACGCCATAGGCCATCGACTGGTCCTGCAGATCGCACTCGCCGCCCTGATCGCAGATCGGGCAATCGAGCGGATGATTGATAAGCAAGAATTCCATCACGCCTTCGCGCGCCTTGCGCGTCATCGGTGAGCGGGTCTTGACCTCGGGGGGCTCGCCCTTTGGTCCCGGGCGGCAATCGCGCACGCCCCAGGCGCAGCTCGCCACCGGCTTCGGCGAGCCGACCAGTTCGACCAGGCACATGCGGCAATTGCCGGCGATCGACAGCCGCTCATGGAAGCAGAAGCGCGGAATCTCCGCGCCCGCCGCCTCGCATGCCTGCAAGAGCGTGTATTCCGGTGGAACGTCGATCTCTTTGCCGTCGACGACGAGTTTGGTCATCTTTGTCTCACGCCGCTTCTCATGCCGCCCGGCCGTCGGGCGCGCAGCGCGCCGTCTTCCATAATTGCGCCGAAGGAACGCTCTCCCAGCCGAACGCGTCATCGCTCGGGCCGTGCGTGGCGAGATGTTCCAGCCGCTCTTTGGCTTCCCCAAGCGACGGCCGATGCCCGGCCGGCACCCACCACATGACAAAATGCGGGCCGTCCATTGTGTCAAACCATTCCGGGCGGCGTCCGTAGAAACGCTTATGCACGGTCTGCCACACGAACCGCTCCAGCGCTTCGACGCTTTCCCACACCGACAGATTGACCGCCATCTGCGGATCGGGAAACGGCCGGAAACCCGTGGCGTTGCCGCTGTCGTCCTGCAGCCGCCAGACAAAACCTTGGCTGCGGTCGGCGATGCCGTTCACCAGAACGAGATTGTTCATGAAGTCCGCCATGCGCGGATCGTCGGTCGGATAGCGGAAGCGGCCGATATTGAGCTGAGCGAGATGACGGGGTGCGTCCATGATGCTCATTCCGCCGCGACCGAGACCGGCTCGGGATGTGGGTTGGCGGTGTATTGATCGATACGCTTCTCGATCTCAGGACGGAAATGTCGCAGA
The DNA here is from genome assembly GCA_963791925.1 of uncultured Alphaproteobacteria bacterium. Taxonomy (GTDB): domain Bacteria; phylum Pseudomonadota; class Alphaproteobacteria; order Rhizobiales; family Xanthobacteraceae; genus BOG-931. The sequence goes on from CAWBUA010000004.1 coordinate 151,351, forward strand.
AGCCCCTGCACCGGCCAGGCCGCGCCGTCGCCGAAGGCGCAGATGGTATGGCCTTCGATCTGCTTCGACACGTCCCACAGCATGTCGATCTCGCGTTTGGCGGCGTGACCGACCGCCATGCGGTTGAGCAGACGCCACATCCAGCCCATGCCTTCGCGGCACGGCGTGCACTGGCCGCAGCTTTCATGCCGGTAGAAATAAGAAATGCGCGCCATCGCTTTGACGATGTCCGCGGACTTGTCCATGACGATCACGGCGGCGGTGCCAAGCGCGGATTTCTTCTGCAGGCAACCGTCGAAATCCATCAGCAACGTGTCGGCTTGATCGGGGCCGGCCGGTACAAGCGGCATCGACGAGCCGCCGGGAATGACGGCGAGCAGATTATCCCAGCCGCCGCGCACGCCGCCGGCATGGCGCTCGATCAGTTCGCGCAGCGGAATGCCCATGTTCTCTTCGACGTTGCATGGCCGCTCGACGTGGCCGGAGATGCAATAGAGCTTGGTCCCGGTATTGTTCTGCCGTCCGATGCCGGCGAACCACGCCGCGCCGCGCCGCATGATGTCGGGCACTTGCGCGATGGTCTCGACATTGTTGACCGTCGTTGGACAGCCATAGAGGCCCATATTCGCGGGAAACGGCGGTTTCAGCCGCGGCTGGCCCTTCTTACCTTCGAGGCTCTCCAACAGCGCGGTTTCCTCGCCGCAGATGTAAGCGCCGGCGCCGTGATGCACGACAATGTCGAAATCCCAACCGTGAATGTTGTCCTTGCCGATCAGTTTTGCATCGTAGGCTTGATCGACCGCGGCCTGCAGCCGTTCGCGCTCGCGGATGAATTCGCCGCGGATATAGATGTAGCAATGGTTTGCAGCCATCGCGCAGCCGGCGATCAGGCAGCCTTCGATGAGGAGATGCGGATCGTTCCGCATGACCTCGCGGTCCTTGCAGGTACCGGGCTCGGATTCGTCGGCATTGATGACCAGGTAATGCGGCCGCTCCACCTGCTTAGGCATGAATGACCACTTCAAGCCGGTCGGAAAACCGGCGCCGCCGCGGCCGCGCTGGCCGGAGGCCTTGCATTCATTGATAATTGCGTCGCGGCCTCGCTCGAGGATCGCTTTGGTGCCGTCCCAGGCGCCGCGGGCGCGCGCCCCCTCAAGCCCCCAATCGCGCTGGCCGTAAAGATTTTTGAAAATGCGGTCCTTGTCGGCGAGCATTATTGCGTTTCCTTCGCCGCAAAAATCGATGGATCGGTCAGCGTGTTCGGGCCGCCGACCGGCGCGGAATTGATGCGATCGATCTGCGGTCCGGGCTTCGGCGTGCGGCCGTTGGAAAAGTCGTTGATGACGCGGGTAAAGATCTCCGGCGTCAGGTCTTCATAGTAGTCGGCATTGATCTGCACCATCGGCGCGTTGACGCAAGCGCCGAGGCATTCGACCTCGATCCAGGAAAACGCACCGTCGGCGGTGACCTCGCCCTCGTGGCCGATCATGCGGTGACACACTTTCTTTAGTTCCTCCGCGCCGCGCAGCATGCACGGAGTCGTGCCGCAGAGCTGCACGTGATAGCGACCGACCGGGGACAGATTGAACATGGTGTAGAAGGTCGCCACTTCGAGCAGGCGGATTTTGGCCATGCCGAGCAGGTCGGCGGTCGCCTCGATGGCCTTTTGCGGCAGCCAGCCGCCGCACTGGGCCTGCGCCCGCCACAGAACCGGGATGACCGCGGATTGCTGCCGGCCTTCCGGATATTTGGCGATCTGCGCCTTCGCCCAGGCCAGATTCTCCGGCGTAAACGCAAAGCTCGGCGGCTGCTTTTCGGCAAGGCGGCGAACGCTCATCGGTCGACCTCGCCGAACACGATGTCGATGGAACCCAGAATCGCCGAAATATCCGCGAGCATGTGGCCGCGGCAGAGAAAATCCATCGCCTGCAAATGGGCAAAGCCCGGCGCGCGGATCTTGCATTTGTACGGCTTGTTGGTGCCGTCGGCGACCAGATAAACGCCGAACTCGCCCTTCGGCGCCTCGACCGCGGCATAAACCTCGCCGGCCGGCACCTTAAATCCTTCGGTGTAGAGCTTGAAGTGGTGGATCAGCGACTCCATCGAGCGCTTCATCACCTCGCGCCGCGGCGGCACGATCTTGTGATCGTCGACGCCGACGCGGCCCTGCCCGTCCGGCGCGCGCAGCTTGTCGATGCACTGCTTCATGATGCGGATCGATTGCCGCATTTCTTCCATGCGGATGCAGTAGCGATCGTAATTGTCGCCGTTCTTGCCGACCGGGATGTCGAAATCCATTTCGGCATAGCACTCGTAGGGCTGCGCCTTGCGCAGATCCCAGGCCGCGCCGGAGCCGCGCACCATGACGCCGGAAAAGCCGCGCGCCCAGGCGTCTTCGAGCTTGACCACGCCGATATCGACGTTGCGCTGCTTGAAGATGCGGTTATCGGTGAGGAGTTCCTCGAGGTCGTCGCAGACTTTGAGAAACGGGTCGCAGAAGCCGGCAATGTCGTCGATCAGCTTGGGCGGCAAATCCTGATGCACGCCGCCAACGCGGAAATAGGCCGCGTGCATGCGCGAGCCGGAGGCGCGCTCGTAAAACACCATCAGCTTCTCGCGTTCCTCGAAGCCCCACAGCGGCGGGGTGAGCGCGCCGACGTCCATGGCCTGGGTCGTGATCTGGAGGAGATGCGACAACAGCCGACCGATCTCGCAATAGAGCACGCGAATGATCTGCGCGCGCCGCGGCACGTCAAGGCCGAGCAGTTTTTCCGCCGCCAAGCAGAAAGCATGCTCCTGGTTCATCGGCGCGACATAGTCGAGCCGGTCGAAATACGGAATCGCCTGCAGATAGGTCTTATGCTCGATCAGCTTCTCGGTGCCGCGATGCAGCAGGCCGATATGCGGATCGACGCGCTCGACCACTTCGCCGTCAAGCTCGAGCACGAGGCGCAGCACACCATGCGCGGCCGGATGCTGCGGGCCGAAATTGATCGTAAACGTGCGCTGGATATCGCGCGGGGAGGCGTCGGCTTCCAGCATCAGGCCAATTCCTTCACTTTCGCCGCCTTGGCCGCGACCCGGGCATTGAATTTGTCCCAGGCAACGACAAAGCGCTCGTGGCGGCCTTCGCCGATAACGTCGACGCCGTCATGGGCCTTGACCTTGAAAGCGACGCGCGGTCCGGCGATCTCGATGCATTCGACCTCGACGGTAACGGTTTGGCCCGGCAAGGTCGCCGCCAAGTGACTGACGTCGACATGGACGCCGAGGCTGCCTTCGCCCGCATCGAGATGCGGCGCCAGCAGCTGCGTGCAGGTCCATTCCATCAGGATGATCATGTTGCCGGTGGCGAACACCTTCGGCATCGCCGCAATCTCCGGCGCCTCGGGATAGGTGTAGGGAACGGTCTTGTTCTCCGGCACCTTGTAGGCGAAGCGATGGGTCAGGCCGGGCTTCAGCGTCGGCTTCATGTCACGACCCTTTCGCCTTTTCGTCGCCCGGCAGCACGTAGTCGGTGCCCTCCCACGGCGACAGAAAATCGAAATTGCGGAACTCCTGCGTCAGCCGCACCGGTTCGTAGACCACGCGTTTGAGCTCGTCGTCGTAACGCACCTCGACGAAGCCGGTCAGCGGGAAATCCTTGCGCAGCGGATGGCCGTCGAAGCCGTAATCGGTGAGGATGCGGCGCATGTCGGGATGGCCGGTGAAGACCACGCCGTAGAGATCGTAGGTCTCGCGCTCGTACCAATCGGCGCCGGGAAAGACCTCGATGATCGAGGGCACCGGCGTCGACTCGTCGGTCTCCGCCTTGATGCGGATGCGCACGTTATGTTTAGGCGACAACAGGTGATAGACGACGTCGAAACGCCGCTCGCGACTTGGCCAATCGACGGCCGTCACGTCGGTCAGATTGCAGAACAGACAGCGCGGGTCGTCGCGCAGGAATCGCATGACCGCAACGATGTCGGCGGCGCGAGCGATCACGGTCAGTTCGTGATGCGCCACCAAATAGCCCGTCACCGATGGGGCAAGCGCACCCGCGATCGTCCTGCCGAGCGTGTCGAGCGAGTCATCCATGGCGGCGCCGAAATAGCCTAACGTTCGATGGTGGCGGTACGGCGGATCTTCTTTTGCAGCAGCAGCACTCCGTACAGCAGGGCTTCGGCGGTCGGCGGGCAGCCGGGCACATAGATGTCGATCGGCACAATCCGGTCGCAGCCGCGCACCACCGAATAGGAATAATGGTAATAGCCGCCGCCGTTGGCGCAGGACCCCATCGAGATCACATAGCGCGGCTCCGGCATCTGGTCGTAGACCTTGCGCAGCGCCGGCGCCATTTTATTGGTCAGCGTGCCGGCGACGATCATCACGTCGGATTGCCGCGGCGAAGCGCGCGGCGCGAAACCGAACCGCTCGGCGTCGTAGCGCGGCATCGACATCTGCATCATTTCGACCGCGCAACAGGCGAGCCCGAACGTCATCCACATCAGCGAGCCGGTGCGGGCCCACGCGATCAGGTCGTCGGCGGCGGCAACGAGAAAGCCCTTGTCGGCAAGCTCGCTGTTCAAACCGTCGACGAAGGGGTCCGCCCCGGCCGGTTTGCCGGTGCGCGGATCGACAATCTTTTGACGCGGCGTGGCAGTCGCGGGTTCGCTCAATCCCATTCGAGCGCTCCCTTCTTCCACTCATAGATAAAGCCTACGGTCAGGACCGCAAGGAAGACCATCATCGATACGAAGCCGAAGACGCCAAGCCTGCCGAACGCAACGGCCCAGGGAAACAGAAAGCTGACTTCGAGGTCGAAAATAATGAAGAGAATCGCCACTAGGTAAAAGCGCACGTCGAATTTCATACGCGCGTCGTCGAAGGCGTTGAAGCCGCATTCGTAGGCCGACAGTTTCTCCGGATTCGGCGCCTTGTAGGCGACCATGAAGGCCACCACCAACAATGCCAGCCCGATGACGCCCGCAACGCCGACAAAAACAATGAGCGGCAGATAACCGAGCAGCAATTGAGTCAGGGATTGACTCATCGGGAACCCTTCTGACTGGCGATATCGAGGGACCAGCTCCCTCGGCGGGTACATGCGCGACGCGGTTCCGCTTGCAATGCCGGTGCGCCGATTTGCCTCAAAATCAAGCGGATTCGCGCTGCCGACGGAACTTTGCGACCCTTAGCGCAGTGCACAAAAAGGTGCAAGGCAGGTCTGTGCGCGGCGTGTGCGTTGACGGCATCGTGACCGCCAATGCTACGATCCCGCGACGGAAATACCGAGTAAGGATGACGTGGCCGATGCCAAAAACGCTTTCGGGGCGGCAAGTTCGATTTTGCGCCAATGCCGCGCTGACACTCGCATTCGCGATTCTGCTTATTCGGCCGGCGGACGCCGCGAGCTTTCCCGATCGTCCGATCAAGCTCATCGTGCCATTCGCGCCCGGCGGACCGCCGGACGTGGCAGCGCGGATCATCGGCGATTGGCTGTCCAGACATCTCGGTCCGGTCGTGGTCGAAAACCATGTCGGCGCCGGCGGCACGCTCGCCGCGCGTCTGGTCGCCGCCGCGCCGCCGGACGGCTACACGCTGATGGCCGCGACATCGGGCGTGCTTGCGATCAGCCCGCAACTCTATAAGAACGCCGGCATCGATCCGATCAGAGATTTTACCGCGGTGGCGTTATTGTCCTCGACGCCGCAAGTGCTCGCCGTCAACGCGAACCTGCCGGTACACAGCGTCAAGGAGCTTGTCGCTTACGCCAAGGCCAACCCCGGCAAATTGAATTACGGAGCGGTCATCGGCACGCCGCCGCATCTCAGCGGCGAAATGTTCAAGCATCTGACCGGCACCGATATCGTGTTCGTGCCCTATAAAGGCGCCTCGCAGGCCACCACCGACGTGCTGACCGGACAGATGAACATGACCTTCGAAGGCGCAACCGGCATCATGCCCTATCTCAAGAGCGGCAAGCTGCGCGCGCTCGCGGTGACCAGCCCGCGGCGCTTGCCGGAGCTTGCGGACGTGCCGACGATGATCGAAGCCGGCTACTCCGGCATGCCGCCCGATGCCTGGCAGGCGATCGTCGCGCCCGCCGGCACGCCGGCCGCCGTCGTCGCCAAGATCAACGGCGCGGTAAATGCCGGCTTGGCCGATCCGCAAGTGAAGGGCCGGATCACCGGCCTCGGCGGCTTTCCGCAGCCGATGTCGCCCAAGGACTTTGCCCTCTTCATCGCCGAACAAGTCAAACGCTGGGGCGACATCATCCGCGTCACCGGCGTCAAACTGGAGTGAGGAAAACATGCTGCTTCGCTATTCGCGGCGCGCCGCGCTGATCGCCTTGGCAAGCGCGGCCACGCTGTCGCTGGCTCGCGCCGACACTTACCCGTCGCGGCCGGTCAAGATCATCGTGCCGTTCGGCGCCGGCGGTCCCGCCGATCGCTACATTCGCGCCTTGGCCAACGAACTGCAAAAATCGCTGAATCAGTCGTTCGTGGTGGAAAATCATCCTGGCGCCGGCACCACGATCGGTACCGAGCTCGCCGCCAAATCGGCGCCCGACGGCTACACGCTGCTCTTAGCGAGCAGCACCCAGACGGTGAATGAAACGCTCTACAAGAACAAGCCGTACGAGCTCCTGCGCGATCTCGTCCCGGTCGCGCCGATGGAAGAGAACGACCTCGTCCTCGCCGTCAATCCGTCGGTACCGGCCAAGAACATGTCCGAGCTGTTGGCGTTGGCGCGGGCAAAACCCGGCACGCTCAATTTCGGCTCGTCGGGCCCCGGCTCCAACTATCACATGGCCGCCGAGCTGCTGAAGAATCTCACCGGGATCAACATCGTCCACGTGCCCTATAAGGGCTCGACCGGCATGCGCGTCGATATCCTCAGCGGCCAGATTCAGATGCTGTTCGAACTCGATCCCGACCATGGCCGGCTATGTCAAAGCCGGCAAAGTGCGCGCGCTCGGCACCACCGGCCTGACCCGTTCGCCCATCCTGCCGGACGTGCCGACGATTGCGGAAACCGTGCCGGGATTCGAATTCACCCAATGGGTCGGGCTGATGGCGCCCAAAGGCACGCCGCAGCCCGTCATCGATCTGCTGCACAAAACGATCACCGCCATTTTGAGCCGGCCCGACATCAAGGCGGCCTGGGAGAAACAAGGCGCCACGCCGATGGTGATGACACAGCCCGCCTTTGCATCCTTCATGGCGGCGCAAGTGGCGAAATGGGCCAAAGTGATCAATGAAAATCACATCACGCAGATAAATTAGCCTAGACTGTGCCCGGGATTGGCACCGCACGCCGCGGGCGCTGCCGCCCCGGGATCGCTACCGGCTCGGACTTTTCGACGATGGCGAATGCGGCGCGCCGCATCGAACGCAGGTGAATGATGAACGATATCGCAACTCCTTCCGCAGCTGCAATCAAAGGCGAGGATCACTGGACGACCAGGGACGGCAACGTAAAGCTGTTCCTGTTCGAAAAATGCGCCGGCGATCCGAAAGACACCGACGGCACGATTTTGTTCGTGCATGGCTCGTCGATGGCGGCGCAGCCGACCTTCGATCTTCAGGTCCCGGGCCGGCCGGATTCGTCGGCGATGGGTTTTTTCGCGCGCCGCGGCTTCGACTGCTGGTCGGTCGACATGGAAGGTTACGGCCGCTCGACCAAGGATCGCGACAACAATGCGCCGATCGCGCAGGGCGCCGACGATTGCTTTGCCGCGGCCACCTACATCCAGAAGCTCCGCGGCAAGCGGCCGTTTCTGGTTTACGGCATTTCGTCGGGCGCCTTGCGCGCCGCTTTGTTCGCCGAGCGCCATCCCGCGCTGGTCGCCCGCCTTGCCCTCGACGCCATGGTGTGGACCGGCGAAGGCTCGCCGACGCTCGCCGAGCGGAAGAAGAAGCTTCCCGAGTTCCGCGCCAAGAACCGCCGGCCGATCGACAAGGCTTTCATCCATTCGATCTTCGACCGCGACCATCCCGGCACCGCGGAGGAGAAAGTCATCGACGCCTTCGCCGACGCCGTCGTTGCGCTCGACACCTCGGTGCCGACCGGCACTTACGTCGACATGTGCAGCAATCTGCCGGTGGTCGATCCGGAAAAGATCACGGTGCCCACCCTGATCATGCGCGGGCAATGGGATGGCATCGCGGGCTTCGACGACCTTCTCAAATTCTTCGCCAAGCTGCCGAACCCCGACAAGCATTTCGCCGTCATGCCGGGCATTTCGCACGCCAGCTTCCAGCAGAAGAATTACGCGCTCGTCTATCACATCCTGTGGAGCTTCTTCACCCAGCCGGCGCCGATCTATCGCGGCTGAGAAGTCGCGCGCGACTTGGCCGCACCCTTGGCCGCGCCCTTGGCCGCGCCCTTGGCCGCACCCTTGACCGCGCCGAACTTTGCGGCCGGCCTGCGGTTGGTCGGTATGGCCTCGAAACTTGTCATTGTGATCGCTTGTGTCGCGGCGCTGCCCATCTTCGGGGGCCGGCCGGCGACGGCGGCCCATCGGGTCCGGCCCCATCACATCGTCCACAGCGCGCATCCGGTGCCGCGGCAAGGGCAGATCGCCTGCACCGTACTCGGCTGCCAGCATATCCCTGCGGCATGCACCCCCGTCGAGGGTCGAACCCCGGGCGGCATTCCGACCGGCTTTGACGTGATCGTCTGCCCGCCAGGGATCTGGCCGCTCCAGTGACCGTTCCGAAAATGCCAATGATTGGATAGGCTTGGCGGGAGCGACGGGACTCGAACCCGCGACCTTCGGCGTGACAGGCCGACGCTCTAACCAACTGAGCTACGCCCCCGCGGGCGCCGTCGGCACTTAAGGCCCGCGCCTCACCGAGTCAAGGATTTCGGCCAAAACCGGCCTTTTCCGGCCGCCTTAAGCTCGCCACAGAGCGCCCCCAGATAGCGCGGCAATGCCGAAAACATCGGTGGAATTGGCAAAACAAGCGTGGTCAGCCGAAGCCGAATCGTTTAACTGCTTCGCCGTGAGCGGCGCTTTTTCTACGCCACCGCTTCATTGAGGAGGGACTAATGGCAAGCAAAACAACCGCTACTACCGTGACATTGAAACATCTCGCCGCGAGTTTTGCGGAAGACAACGAGCTTTCGAAGAAGCAGGCCGAAGCCATCCTCGGCGGTTTGGTCGGCAATATCGTCAAGCATTTGAAGAAGGGCGAGCGCATCCGCATCGGCGGACTCGGCATTCTTCAAGTGCGCAAGCGCGCGGCGCGCATGGGCCGCAATCCCGCCACCGGCGAACCGATTCAGATCAAGGCCAGCAAGAAGGTCGCGTTCCGCGCCTCAAAGGAGCTGAAAGAGGCCATCTGACCGCCTCTCGTCATTAGGCCCGCGAGGCGCGGGTCGCTGCGCCGCTCATCGCCCGCTTGCCACCGCAATCGAGACATTGCGTGGCGGCGGGCATTTTTTTGGCGGAGCTTGCCGCCAAGAAAATTTGAGATTGGCTTGCCGAGCCGAAGCTCGCGCGGAGTAGTCCGCCTACGCCCTTTGGGCTTCGGCGCGACAGCCTTCGCTGCGGGACAGGGCCGGACAGAAGCAGGATGGTGGGCGGTGACGGACTCGAACCGCCGACATTCTGCGTGTAAAGCAGACGCTCTACCGACTGAGCTAACCGCCCTCAGGCCCGACGTGTATCGCTGCGGGCCCGCCCTACGCAAGCACGCCGGCGACGCCACTCGATAATGGCGTCAATCTCTCCCGAAAAATTTAATGTGTGCGCGACGGCAAAAAAATGTGGGATAAGAATCGCAATATCGCACGGCGGGCCGGATGCCCGGAAAGGGGGGTCATGCTTCGTCTATCGCTCTTGACGGTCGCTTTGTCGCTTACGGCTGGTGCCGGCGCTTATGCCCAACAATTGCCGCCGCAGCCGCCGCCGGTGGCCGGAATGGGGATGGGCGAAGGCGATCCGCAGGAACGGGCCGCCTGCCATCCCGACGTGACCAAGTTCTGCCAGACCCAGCTTGAGGTCAATCCGCAGGACGTACTGGGCATTTTGGGCTGCCTGCAGGCCAACCGCCCGAAGATCAGCCATGCCTGCCAGGAGGTCTTGGCCAGCCACGGCCAGTGACGTCACTTAGGGTTTAGCCGCCCTTTCACGGAGCTTCCAATGAGGCTTCCTCTTCGGCCGGTTCGACCGCCGAGACGCCTTCGGCTCGCGCGACATGCTCGGCAAGCCGCACCCAGGACTGCGCCAGCGTGAGCCAAAGCGCCTTGTCGCTATCGTTCTGGGACACGCGCGCCATGGCTACGCATTCTTCCGCACAGCGGCGGTGGTCCAGCATGGTCCCCATGCGCACTCCCTCCAACGCACAAAACTAGCCGAATTCCAATCGGGCAGTGCGGCAGAGGAAGGATCGTTCGGGGGCGGAAGCGGGGCGAAGAAGCGATCATTTGCGCGCAAGCCCAGGCGCCAGGCTCTCATCTTAGGCCCCAGGACCGGCAGTGGGTCGCACTGCGACGTTCGCCGACAGGAGGATTTCGCGACCACTGCACCATAAACATGGCAAATACCTGCGTAATCCGACGCAAAGCGGCCGGTGATTCCGACGCAATCCGGCCACCGGTTCCGACGGAAGTCGGCCACCCATTCCGATTGAAGCCGGCCACCCTGGTGAGGCCGGACTGAAGCTCTCGCTGTCGGCGATCGAATCGCGGACGAGGCGCCCTTTGCGGCCATGCAAGGGGAGGTCCGATGCCCGCCGAGAGAGCGCCGATGCGGAAGGTTCGAGAGGTTCTGAGATTGCGGCACGCCCTTGGCGTGAGCGAGCGGCAGATCGCGGTGACGATCGGGGTCAGCCGGTCGACGGTTGGCGAATATCTGCAGCGCGCCGCCGTCAGCGGCATCACCTGGCCGGTGCCCGAGGGAGTGGACGATGCCGAGCTGGAACGGCGGCTGTTCACGTTGCCGACGTTCGACGAGAAGCCGACACGGCCGCTGCCCGATTGGTCCCATGTCCACAAGGAACTGAAGCGGCGCGCCGTGACGCTGCTGTTGCTGTGGGAGGAATACCGGGCCGAGCACGGTGACGGTTACGGGTATAGCCGGTTTTGCGATCTTTACGGGGAGTGGCGCCAGACCATCTCGCCGACCATGCGGCAGACGCATGGCGCCGCTGAGAAGCTGTTCGTCGACTTTGCCGGCGACACGATGCCGGTGTTCGACGCCGCCAGCGGCGCCGAGCGGCACGCCCATATCTTCGTCGCGGTGCTGGGAGCGTCCAACTACACTTACGCGGAGGCGCGCTGGTCGGAAGGGCTCGCCGACTGGATTGGGGCGCACGTCAACGCCTTTCGCGCGATCGGCGGCGTGCCGAAGGCGGTGGTTTGCGACAATCTCAAGGCCGGCGTCACTGCGGTTTGCCGCTATGAGCCTGGGATCAACCGCACCTACCAGGAGCTGGCTGAGCACTACGACACCGCGATCCTTCCCGCGCGTCCGCGGCGGCCGCGCGACAAGGCCAAGGTCGAAGTGGCGGTGCAAATTGTGCAGCGGTTTGTGCTGGCCAGGCTGCGCAACCGCCGCTTCTTCTCGCTTCATGAGCTCAATGCCGCGATCCGCGAGACTGTCGCCGACCTCAATGCCAAGATCATGCGCAAGCTCGGCGTCAGCCGCGACGAGCTGTTCGCAGAGATCGATCGGCCGGCGCTCAAAACCCTTCCGTCGGCGCCCTACCAATATGCCGAATGGAAGAAGTGCCGGGTCGCGCCCGACTACCACGTCGAGATCGCCGATCACTATTACTCCGTGCCCTCGCGGCTGATCCGCGAGCAACTTGAAGCGCGTATCACCGACACCACGATCGAGATTCTGCACAAAGGCGTCCGAGTGGCGAGCCATGCTCGTTCGCACTCGCCCCGCCGGCACACGACGATTCCTGAACATATGCCGAGCGCGCACCGGCGCTACGCCGAGTGGACGCCGGCCAGGATGAGGCGGGAAGCGGCCACAATCGGCCCGGCCACCATCGCCCTCGTCGAGGCGATCATGACGGCCAAGCCGCATCCCGAGCAGGGCTTCCGCGCCTGTCTCGGCATCCTGCGGCTCGCCCGTAGTTACGGCTCGGCGCGCATCGAGGCCGCCTGCCGCCGCGGCAACGACATCGGCGCCACCACCTACGGCTCGATCAAATCGATCCTGCAGCATGGGCTCGATCGTGCCTACGCCAATGAGAAGCCGCCGGACGGACCACCAATCCAACACCGCAACATCCGCGGCACCGGCTACTACCACTAAGCAAAGGAGAGACGATGTTGACACATCCCACCCACGGCCGCCTCGTTACGCTCGGGCTCACCGGCATGGCCAAGGCGCTCGACGAACAGCAACGACAGCCCGACATCGCGACGTTGGCCTTCGAGGAGCGGCTTGCTCTGCTCGTCGACCGCGAAGCGACCGAACGCGAGAACAAACGGCTGATCAGCCGCTTGCGCTTCGCAAGCCTCAGGCAAAATGCCGTCGTCGAGGATATCGACATGAAGGCGCCACGTGGGCTCGACAAGCTGCTGTTCCAAAAGCTCGTCGCCGGCGAGTGGATCGCGCGACATCAGAACCTGCTCATCGTCGGTCCCACCGGCGTCGGCAAGAGTTGGATTGCCTGTGCGCTCGGCCATAAGGCCTGTCGGGACAACCGCTCGGTCTTCTATCAACGCCTACCGCGGCTGTTCGATGCACTCGCGCTTGCACGCGGCGACGGCCATCACGCTCGGCTCCTCAAGAGCCTGGCGCGCGTCGAACTTCTCATCCTCGACGATTGGGGACTTGCTCCCATGACCGCCGAGCAGCGGCGCGACCTCTTGGAGATCATGGAGGATCGCCACGGCCGCGGCTCTACCATGGTAACCAGCCAGCTTCCGGTCGAACATTGGCACGAGATCATCGGTGATCCGACCCTGGCCGATGCCATTCTCGATCGCCTGGTGCACAACGCTCACCGGCTCACGCTCAAGGGCGAGAGCCTGCGAAAAGCCGAAGCCAAGCGTCAGAAGCTTGACGCCGAGCATGCCAACTGAACTGATAACCATGCCGACACGAGAGCACGCCTTAAGAGGTGGCCGGGTTCATCGGAATCCCCGGCCGGCTTCAATCGGAATGGGCGGCCGCCTTCGCTTGGAATCCCCGGCCGACTTCGTCGGAATACGCAGCAAATACCGATATTTCGGCAGTCTTCTGGCAACCCATCGCCGGCCTGCAACTAGTGTTAATAGAATACCATAAGCATCATGCAATTTTTTCGTAGCTGCACTGCACCATAGTAATTTTGCATTGCACCATGGATGCTTATATTCCCACGTGATTCCGGCTGTCCGTTCGAAACCTTGGCCGGAAACGAGGAAATAAGACCATGTTCTCATCAATTATCCGCTTTTTTCACAGTTGGAAGCGCTACGGCGTTGCCATAGATGAACTTTCGCACCTGAGCGATCGGGAACTCGCCGACATCGGCATCAGCCGCAGCGATATTCCCCGCATCGCCTGGGAACAGTCCCGTCACCTGGCGTGACGCCGATCACGCTTAACTCCGCGTCGGCACTTTGCGCCCGGCTTCGGCCGGGCGCTGCCGTTTTAAGGACCGGCAGCTCAGGACGCGGGTTCCATCCCTTTGGCTTTGATGATTGGCTGGGCGCTGGAGCCGGCCAGGAACTTGATGAAGGCACGCGCCGCCTTGGCGTCCTTGGCAGCGGCACCGACACCGGCGGCATAGACCGTGAAATTCTGGATTTCGGCCGGCAAGGGCCCGACCAGTCGCACACCGGCAACGGGCAAGATCTCGCTGATCTGGTGGATGCCGATCTCCGCCTCACCGTCAGTCACGTGATCGGCCACCGCGCCGCCGTGGACCAAAACCGCCTTGGCGTTGATTTCATCCGCAATGCCGAGCCGCGCCAATAAACCTCCGATATAGATTCCGCTCGATCCGCCGGCCTTGGGATCGATGAAGGCGACCGATTTGGCGGCGAGCAGCGCCCGCTTGAACGCCTCCACGGTGGAGATATCCGGCGCGGGAGCTCCGCTTTTGACCATCACGCCGATCCCGGTTTTCGCAAGATCGGCGCGCGTTCCCGGCACGATCTTGCCTTCCTTGGCCAGACCGTCGATCGCCGCCGGCGTCAAAATGGCGACGTCGAACGTCTCCTGGCCGCCGCGGATCAGGGCCAGATGCTGCCCGACCGTACGATAGGTGATGGCGAGCTTGCTCCCGGTCTCCTGTCGGTACGCGGCGGCCAGCGCATTGAGCACCTGTTTGAAGGCGCCGCCGCTGATGACTTTGATCTCGGCGGCTTGGGCGAGCTGCGACATGGCAAGCGACAGCGCGGTTGCGAGAACGGCCGGCAAGAGCTTCATCCGGTTCCCCCTCACCGCTTGAACAGGCCCATCAGCTCGGCCTTGGCCAGCGTATTGAAATGCAGATTGAAGCCGACAACGGCCGCCGAAGTATCGGCTTTGACGTCGAGCTTGTCGGCCTTCACGGCAAACACCGTAAACAGATAACGATGGGGATGGTCGCCTTCGGGCGGACATGGACCGCCGTAGCCTGGCGCGCCGAAATCGGTGCGCGTCGGCAAGGCGCCCGCCGGCAACCTGCCCGGCGCGCTGCCGGCGCCCTCGGCAAGCTCGGTCACATTGGCCGGGATGTTGACGATCAACCAGTGCCAGAAGCCCGAGCCGGTCGGCGCATCCGGATCGTAGCAGGTCACGGCGAAGCTCTTGGTGCCGTCGGGCGCACCCGACCATTTCAAATGCGGCGACTTGTTGCCGCCGGCGCAGCCAAAGCCGAAATCGGCCGACAGGATGAAATCCTTCGGCATATAGTCGCCGTCCTTGAAGCTGTTGCTGATGACCGTGAACGCCATTGGTCGTCTCCTTTGGGCGCCGCGTAGGCGCCCGATAACGAGGGACTAGGCGCCAACATAGTCGGGCAGGCGGACACGGAAAAGGTCGGCGCTGTCGCCTTTGTACCGCGCGCGTGATAGCGGTGCGCCATGCCGGTTCTTGCCCTTAACGACGCCGCCGGGCTGTTGCCGGAGCGCGGCGCGCTCATCGGGCTTGATCTCGGCACCAAGACCGTCGGCGTTGCCGTGAGCGATCCGGACCGGCGCATCGCGGCGCCGGTGGAGACCATCGCCCGCAAGCGCTTCCATCTCGATGCCGAGCGTGTCCTGGAACTCGCCGCCGAGCGCCGCGCCGTCGGCATCGTGCTGGGACTGCCGATCAACATGGACGGCACGGAAGGACCGCGCGCGCAGTCGACGCGCGCCTTTGCCCGCAATCTGGCGCGGCTGACCGAACTTCCCATCGCGTTATGGGACGAGCGATTGTCGACCGCGGCCGTCGAGCGCGCGCTCATCGCCGCCGATGCGAGCCGGGCCAAGCGCAAAGCCGTCATTGACCAGCATGCGGCGGCCTACATTCTCCAAGGCGCGCTCGACCGCCTGGCCCACGACCGAGCCGATTGAGCCGTTTCAGGCTTGCGACAAGGCGCGCCGCAGCAGCAAGTCTTTGGTCGCGGCATCGATCGTGGCGGCGCCGTAAATCGCATCGTGCGCCGTCTTAAGCCGCGTTCGGACGAATGCCTCGGCCACAGCCGCAGGAGCACCTGCCTTCAGCGCCGCCGTGCACGCCAGCAGAGCCAGTTTTCCCACGGCCGCACGCGCGTCGGCCTCCTGCGTCGCGTCGAAGTTCGGTCGATCGAGCCCAGCATCACGCGCCAGCGCCGCCACGACCGCGGTTTCACTCTCCCCTTTGAGCGCGCGCAGCACGTCGAGGCACATCACATTGCCGGAGCCTTCCCAGATCGCATTGACCGGCGCCTCGCGATAAAGCCGCGGCAGGATGCTTTCCTCGACATAGCCGTTGCCGCCGAGGCATTCCATCGCCTCGACGATGAAACCGGGGGCGCGCTTGCAGATCCAATATTTCGTCACAGGCGTCATGACGCGCGCGTAAGCGGCCTCGTCGGGGTCGTCCACGGCACAGTCGAAGGCGCGGGCAACGCGGAATACCAAAGCGATTGCAGCTTCGACCTCGAGCGCCATATCGGCCAGCACGGCACGCATCATCGGCTGATCGTAGAGCTTTTTGCCGAACACGTTGCGATGGCGGCAATGATGCACGGCTTGCGCCAGCGCCATGCGCATCAGGCCGGCCGAGGCGATGGCGCAATCGAGCCGCGTCAGCTGCACCATCTGCAGAATGGTGCGGATGCCGGCGCCCTCTTCGCCGACGCGCCAGGCAAAAGCATCCATGAATTCGACTTCACCCGAAGCGTTGGAGCGGTTGCCGAGCTTGTCTTTGAGGCGCTGAAAGCGCAGCGCGTTGACCGTGCCGTCGAGGCGAAAGCGCGGCAAGAGAAAACAGGTCAGCCCGCCCGGCGCCTGCGCCAAAATCAGGAAGGCGTCGCACATCGGCGCGGACAGGAACCATTTATGGCCGACGACCGAATAGGCGTCGCCCTCGGGTGTTGCGACCGTCGTATTGGCGCGCACGTCCGTTCCGCCCTGCTTTTCCGTCATGCCCATGCCGAGCGTCATGCCCGATTTGTCCCGCCACGGCCGGAACAGCGGGTCATAATTGCGCGTGACGACCTTGGGAATGACCTTCGCCGCCAGTTCGGACTCGGCGGCGAGCGCCGCCAGCGCGGCCCGCGTCATGGTGATGGGACAAAGATGACCGGTCTCGACCTGCGCCGCCATATAGAAACGCGCCGCGCGCAAAACCTCGGCCGGCGCCGGTGCGCGCGCGCCGGATGGCGTCCAGGTCGAAGCATGCAGCCCGGCCGCGATGCTCTCGCGCATGAAACGGTGATAGGCCGGATGGAACTCGACCGTGTCGCTGCGATAGCCTTTGGCGTCGAAGGTCTTGAGTTTCGGCGGATTTTCGTTGGCCGCCCGCGCCAGCGCGAACATGTCCGCGGTGCCCCATTGCCTGCCGAAGGCGGCGAGCGCGGAGAGTTCCGAAGCCGCGCCGTTCGCCTTGATCGCGTCCTGCAGCGGCGCGTCGCTTGCGAACAAATCGACGTTTTCGTAGGGCGGCGACTGGTTGAAGACCTCGTGCGTGTCGAAGCGGGAGCGGGCAGCCATGGCGACTCGCCTTTTTTGCCGCGCCAATCGTAGCACGCCGGAGCGCCGACCGCGGTTTTCGGTGCATCACCGTCGCGCGCCGGCAGAGCGGGCTTGCTCCAACGCGGCAATTGGGCCTATAGCACCGCTTTGATGACCAAAGCCCCGACGCCGACGCGCCATATCATTTCGATCAATGACCTGACTAATAGGGAGATCGAAACGATCTTCGAGGTCGCGCAAGCGTTTTTGCAGGAACTCGCCGACGAAAACGTCCCCTACCGCATCGGGCGCTCCACCGATCTGGCGTCGAAATCCATCCTGGCGAGCCTGTTCTACGAGCCGTCGACGCGCACGCGCCTATCGTTCGAAAGCGCCATGCTCCGGCTCGGCGGCGCCAATATCACCAGCGCCGATCCGGCGGTAAGCTCTGCGGCCAAGGGCGAAAGCCTGGCCGACACCATCCGGGTCATCGCCAATTACGCCGACGTCGTCGTCATCCGTCATCCGCGCGACGGCGCGGCGCGGCTCGCGGCCGAATATTCGCAAGTACCGGTGATCAACGGCGGGGACGGCGCGCATGAGCACCCGACGCAGACGCTGTGCGACCTGTTCACCCTGAAATCGAAGAAGAAGTCGCTGAAAAATATGAAGGTTGCGATTTCCGGCGACCTCAAAGGCAGCCGCACCATCCACTCCTTCGTCTACGCGCTGGCCCGCTTCGGCGCCACCATCGATCCCCTGCCCGCTCCCGGCATGGAACTGCCGGCGCATGTCGACCGGCGGCTGCGCGAGGAATTCAATTGCCGCATGGTGTCCAAGGATCCCGGACAGCTGCCCGGCGGCTCGATCGACGCGCTCTACGTCACCGCCGATCAGCCGCACCAGCTCTCGCTCATTCCCGATCCCGACATCGACTACGGCTTTTTGGTGCAGAAGAAGACCGACGCGGTCTATGTCACCCGGTTTCAAAAGGAACGCTGGACCGACAAAGAGCGGCCATACCCGAAGATCGACGCGAAATTCCTCGACGAGTTCGAAATATTCGGAAGCAAGCGTGATGCATCCGCTGCCGCGCGTCAACGAGCTCGACATTTCGTTCGACAGCGACCGCCGCGCCATCTATTTCCAGCAGGCCGCCTATGGCGTGCCGATCCGCATGGCGCTGATTTCGCTATTGCTGCACTTGCACAAGAATAAATCGCTGCAAAAATTCGCCGGCGGCTTCGCCAACCCGGACCATCCGGTCTATGCGCAGCCGATCGACACCGGGCTGCATTGCGACAATCCCAATTGCATCACCGCCGATGCCGCCGAACGGCGCTATACGGCCAACAAATTCTACGTGCTCGAAGACAATTCGCCGCGGCGCTGCATGCTGCGCTGCGTTTACTGCGAGAAAGATGTCGGCGAGGGCACCGACGCCCGCTATGTCGTGGCCGATACGACCCGGAAAACCTTCTCACCCGGATTGGCGGCGCTCGCCGGAGCGTCCGCCGACAGGCTCAAGCACCTCGTGATCTATCCGACGGAGGCTGCCGCGCTTGCCGCCGGTTTCGCGCCGCGCGAGGGCGGCAAAAAGGCCCGCGCCGGCTAGGCGCGAGTGACCCGCATCACTGCGGCCGTTCGCCGAGGATGGTAATGCGGCGCATCAGGCGCCGCTCGGCGGAGGAGAAGTCGGTGCGCGCATGCAGCGTGCAGCGATTGTCCCACATCAGGATGTCGCCGACGCGCCACACGTGCTCATAGACGAACCGTGGCTGCTCCTGGTGCGCGAACAGCATGTCGAGCAGTGCGTCGCTTTCGGCTTGCGGCAGCCCCTCGATGGCGACGGTCATCAGCCGGTTGACATAGAGCGCCTTGCGTCCGGTCGCCGGATGGGTGCGCACGATCGGGTGCGAGAATTGCGGCACGCCTTCGCGCAGCCGCGTGCCGCGGATGGTCGAGGCGTTTTCGTAGTCGTAGGCGTTGATCGCACTGCGGCCGTCGATGCGGCGCTTGATCTCGGCCGGAAGCGTCGCGTAAGCGAGATAGGCGTTGGCGAACAGGGTGTTGCCGCCGGCGCTCGGCACCTCGATGGCGTAGAGCATCGAGGCCGCGGCCGGCTTCTCGACGTAGCACTGATCGGTGTGGAAGTGCATTTCGCCGTCCGGCAGCGCGCCGATCGGCTTGCCATCCTTGCGGATGTTGGTGACCAGCATTATCGCGGGATGGTTGCCGGTATTGTGCACATTGATGGTTCTGGCCGGCGGACCGAAATACTCGGCGAAGCGGACCTGATCTTCTTCGCTCAGGCTCTGGTCGCGCAGCAAGACAATGAGCCCCTCGTACCAGGCCTCGCGCAATTGCGCGACCACCGGCGGCGGCAGCGGATCGCGCAGATCGACGTCGAGAATTTCGAGGCCAAGCGCGGCAGACAATGGCCGTGTCGTCAGCGGCGGCGTCGCCGGCTTGCTGCCGCCGCCGCGATGGACCGCTTCTTCTCCGCTCGGCACCGGGATCGTCATGTTTCCTCCGTCTCGTTTTGGAGCAGGCGCTGTGACAGATGCGTCTGTTGAAGGGAATTGATACTGCGGAACGTGCATCCCGCCAACATTGCCGGCGATAAAACCGGCCATTTTTTGCGGGTGCGTCCGCAATCCCAGCCTTAGCTCAATTCGGCGCTGTTTTTGCGGTGTGGCTTCGGGCAATATCGCTTCGTCATGCTGCCTCCGATCGATTGGACCATCGACAATGCCGAGGCCTTCGGGATCGGCTATCTGTGCGGCTCAATACCTTTTGGCGTCATCATCACCAAGCTTGCCGGCGCGCCGGACGTCCGCAGCATCGGCTCGGGCAATATCGGCGCCACCAATGTGCTGCGCACCGGCCGCAAGGGTCTCGCTGCGGCGACGCTTGTTGGCGACATGCTCAAAGGCACGGCCGCGGTGCTCATCGCGCTTTATCTTTGGGAGCCGCAAGCCGCGCTGTGCGCGGCGGCCGGCGCGTTTCTCGGCCACCTGTTTCCGGTCTGGCTCCGCTTCAAGGGCGGCAAGGGCGTGGCGACCTTTATCGGGCTTTTGCTCGGCTTTGGCGCGTGGATGCCGTTGCTGGCCTTCGCCGTGCTCTGGCTCGCGGTTGCCGCAGTGACCCGCTATTCGTCGCTTGCGGCGCTGATCGCCAGCGCCGCGGTGCCGGCCGCGCTGTGGTGGAGCGGCAAGACGGCGGAGGCCGAACTGTTTCTGCTGCTCGCGGTGCTGCTCTGGATCATGCATCGCGGCAATATCGCCCGCCTCCTCGCCGGTACGGAAAGCAAGGTCGGGCGGAACTCGGAACGGTGACTATTCGGCGGCGACCGCGCGCGCCGGCGCACGCACCGGCGCGCCGTGGGTATGCGGAATCTTGTCGGCGAAAACCTCGACGAAATGGTCGGTCTCGCCGGCGCCGGTATGCGGCTGCAACGCCTCGTCCGTATAGGCGCTCGCCGCCGGATCGGCGACCACGCGCGCCATGATGCGGCGATAGCGCCAGATCAGCCTGCCCCACCGCCCGCAGACTTTCAGAAAATCGAATGCGCGCCAGGGATAGAAGAGCAGCGGATTGAGCACCGGCATGCCGGAACGGCGCTGCTGGCGCAGCTTTCTGCGGAAAAATCCGAACTGCAACGGATGTACGCCCTCGATGCGCGCCGCGCCCGAAAAGATGGTGAGCGAGTCCAATAATTTCGTGCGGTTGATGCCCGAGGCGATGCAGCGGCGCATGATCGTTTCGACGTGTTCGTCGGTGTAATAGCGCCTCCAGGCATCGGTATAGACCTGCGTCCAGGCTTGCTTCGACATCTGCGGGTGCGCGGTGCAGGCATGCTCGAGATCGTATTTGTTCAGATCGGGGTCCATCGCCACCCCGCGCGTATAGAGATTCTTGTGGTCCTCCGAGCCGGGCAGCGGCGTCAGATAGAAGAATTCGAGAATATCGACCGGCAGTTCGTTCTTGATGATCTCGATATCGCGGGCGATCGTTTCCGGCGTGTCGGTCGGGAAGCCGAGAATGTAGCCGGCATAGGTCATGACCTTCTGCTTGCGCCAGGCCAGCAGCATCTCGCGATATTCCCAGATCTTGTTCTGGCGCTTCTTCGCGCCCATCAAGGATTCGGGATTGATGTTTTCCAGCCCTAAGAAGATCGCGGTGCAGCCGGCGCGCGCCGCCTTCTCGATGAAATGCGGAATGCGATGGCACAGCGTATCGACCTGCAACAATAGCTTGATGTTGAAGCCGTGCCGTTCGCGCAGCTCGATCAGCCGGTCGAGGATCGGCTCCCAATTGCGGTTACGGGCGAAATTGTCGTCGGTGATGAAAAACCGCGTGATGTTCTGCGCCGCGTTGGCCCGCACGATGGCCTCGACGTCGTCCGGCGTGCGGTAGCGCGATTTGCGGCCCTGCACGTTGATGATGGTGCAGAAGCTGCATTGGAACGGGCAGCCGCGGCCGGCATCGAAGCTCGAATAATGGCCGGCGACCCGCGTCACCACATGGCGCGGCAGGATCGGATAAACCGCCGCCGCCATTTCCGGCATGTCGTTGAGATAGTTGTAGATCGGCTTGGCGTTGCCGGTGGCGACGTCGCGCAGCACCTCGGCCACGCGGCCCTCGGCCTCGCCGGCGAACAGATGAATGCCGAGGTCAAGCGCTTCCTGCAATTCCGCGGGCAATTGCGGCAGCATCGCGATGCAGCCGGACAGATGGAAGCCGCCCATGACGACGGTGAGACCGTGAGCGCGAAACTGCCGGGCGAGGTCGAGCGCCCGCGGAAATTGGTTGGATTGGACGCCAACCAGGCCGACCATGCCGACGCCGGCGGCGCGGATGCGCCTGGTCACGCCCGCGACATCGACGATGGTATTGCACTCGTCGGCGGCCTCGACCGTGATGTCGATATCGGGGCCGAGCACACGGTTTTGCGCGCATTCGACGATCAGCCCGTGGACGCTGGCGAGGCTGTTCGACGGGATCAGCGAACGCAGCCACTGGATGACATAGCCGTCGCGGTCGTAATGCGACGGCTTGATCAGGGCGACGTGAAACGTGCGCTTGGTCAAGTTTCCGTGCAATGCGACCCCCAATCATCCGCAACGGGAAAGGAAACCGGGCCGAGTGCCCCGACGGACCGCGACTTTGAGGCTTTGGCCGCGGCTTTGCAACAGCGACCTTGGGGATGGATCTGCGGGCAGATTCGCCGAAATGGCGCAAGCTTGCGAGCAAGCCGCTTGGTCTACTGATATTTCCCGGTCGAAGGTGCCCCTGGGACCCGCGCCTATTTGGCGCGTTCCTGAAGGCCTTCAGCGAGCTTGACCAGCGCCAAGCGCAGGCTGTCGTCGGTGATGCCGGCAAACGCTTTGAGCAACCTGGCCGCATGCGGCATTGAGGTCATCTCGGTCAGTAGATCCGGCCCCGGCTGATCGCCCTCCGGTTCGGCAAAGAGCGCTCCGACCCCGACGCCGAGAACGGTCGACATTTTTTTCAGCCGGCTGCTGCCGATCCGGTTGGTGCCACGCTCGTATTTCTGGATCTGCTGGAATGTGACGCCGACCCTTTCGCCGAGCGTCGTCTGCGACATGCCCAGGCTCAGCCGATAGGCGCGCACCCGCCGCCCGACCAGCACGTCAACCGGTTCGATGCGCTTGGCCATGAGGCCCGACCCCGATAAGGCCGGCGCCGTCGGCTTGCTCCGTTCGAGCATAAATCCTCGTCCCTCCAGCCCGAGCCGAGCCTAGGCATTTGGCGCCATGGGTCCAATTCTGAATTTCTAGGGGGGGGCCGCCGAACGAGATAACTCGGCGGCGGGCGCGATCAGCGACACGCCCTGCCAGATACCCTTCTCGCACAATTCGTAAACCAGGGACTTCAGCGTCAGCGCGACGGCCTCGATGGCGGGACTGCGCTGGCCGATATCGCAAAAGCACAGCGCCGCCGTGCGGGTGAGCTTCTCGTCGACAATGCGCCGGAAATTGAGCGAGAGCTTCCGATCGCCGTCATATAGCGCGCTCCATGGCACTATGCCATTGCCGAGACCGGAGGCGATGGCGCGGCGAAACGTGGTCACGGAATCGACTTCGCCAATGGGCGTGGCGGTTAGGCCGAATTTGCCGAACAGTTCCTGCGCCACGCGCTGGCTGCCGCTGCCCGGGCCAGGCACCAAGAGCGGCCGTTGCACCACGTCGGCCATCCGGATCGGAGATGGATCGGGATCCGCCGTCACATAAAACAGTTCTTCCAGCAATAACGGTTCGACGGCGAGGCCACGCTCAAGTTGGCCGGTAAACAGCACGGCGCTATCGAGCCGGCCATTGATCAGTCGCTCCCGCAACAGTGCGCTATTGCCGTCCATAATATGGAGCAATATCTGCGGATATAATTTGCGGACGCGGGCGAATAATTCGTAGCCGACGAGGTTTGTCCAAGCGACGGGAAATCCGATCGATACGCGGCCGGACGGGACATTGAGCGCGTTGGCGACGTCTTCCTTGGCGAAGTCGAGATGGCGCAGGATGGCCTCGGCGTGCCGGTAGAGAACGCTTCCCGCTTCGGTGAGCTGGATACCCTTGGGGCCGCGGGTGACCAATTGCCGGTCCAACTCGGATTCGAGGCTGGCGAGATGATGACTGATCGCGGACTGCGCCACATGCAGTTGATCGGCGGCGCGCGACAGGCTGCCGGCCTGGACAATCCCGACGAAATAACGAAGTTGACGCAGGTCCATGACGTTCTATTGCCACTTTGGAACCGGCCGCAGCGGGGTACGCAATTGCCTCTCACTCCGGTCGCGCGAGCGGTTTTCCCGGTTCACCCTCGTTGTCCAAGTTTAAGTATAAGTTACTCACAATACACGCTTGCCGAGCATCGACAAAGTACGGCCGGAGGGATTTGATCATAGCGGGGCAGTTGGAGACGAAACCCGATGGCGCAGGGGCGATCTGTCGTTGGATTTATTGGGCTTGGCGCGATTGGCAGCCCGATGGCCGACCGGCTTGTTCAAGCCGGCGAGGATGTCATCGTCTACAATCGCACGATCGGTAAGACGGCGCGGTTTCGCGGGCGTGCCAGAATCGCCGCCTCGCCGGCGGAGATGGCCGACGCCGCCGACATCGTCTTTGCGTGCGTAACGACGGCGGAATCCTACCGCGATGTCGTGCTCGGGCCGCTTGGAATCGTTCGCGGCGGGCGCGCAAGAACCTATGTCCATGTCGGCACCAATGACGCCCTTTTCGTCCAAGAGCTCGCCGCCGCGCTTTACGCCCGCGGCATCCTGACCCTCGACGCCCCGATGACCGGCGGCGTCGAAGGTGCCGCCAACGGTACGCTTACCGTCATGGCCTCGGGTGCGCCCGAGGCCTTTAGCCGGGTCGAGCCATTCCTCAGGCATTACGCCAAGAAGATCATGTTCCTCGGCGAGCGGGTCGGCGCGGCCCAGGTGATGAAGCTCGTGAACAATGTGATATCGGCGGGCAATCTCGCGGTGGCGTGCGAAGCCTTGGTGCTCGGCCGCAAGGCCGGCCTCGATCCCGCCGTCATGCTGGAAATCCTCAATAACGGCAGCGGCCAGAACAATGCGACGCTGACGAAAATTCCGGCACAGATTCTGACCCGTAATTTCGCCTACGGCGCCGCGCTTGGGCCGGCCACCGCCATCCTCGAAGCGTTGGCCGGCGAAGCCAGGCTTCATGACATGCCGGTTCCTTTGACCGAAGCGATCATGGCGTCGCTGCGGACGGCGGCGGCCGAGGAAGGCGAGACTGCGGACGTGACGAGAATTGTTCGCCCCATGGAGCGCGCCGCCGGTGTGACGCTTGGCGCCGTCGATGCGCACGATCACGCGTCCGCTACGGACACCGCCGCAACGGCAGACTCGGATTTGCTGCCGTTGCCGAGAGCGGCGCAAGGGAGATGAGCGATGGTTCGCCGATTGATGCAATCCGCCGTTTTGCTGGCAAGCGTGACGTGCGCCGCGCATGCGGCATCGGCGCAGAACTGGCCGGGAACCAGACCGATCAAATTTGAGGTGACCGCGGGCGCCGGCGGCCTCATCGACTTCGTACCGCGCGAACTCTCGGACCCGCTCTCGGCGGCGCTTGGCGTACCGGTCGTCGTGGAAAATCGGCCCGGCGGCGGCGGCAATATCGCAGCCGGCATAGTGGCGAAGGCGGAACCCGACGGCCATACTTTGCTGGTCACCGGTTCGAACCAGGCCGTCAACCCGACGCTGTTGCCCAACCCGGGCTTCGACTACAAACGCGATCTGGTCCCGGTGTCGATGGTGGTGCGGGCGAAAATGATGCTGGTTGCGGCGCCGGCTTTTCCCGCCAAGAGCATCACCGACGTCATCGCCATGGCGAAGCAGAAGCCGAACTCGGTGAGCATCGCGATCTCGCCGATCGGCACGCCCAATCACCTCGGGGCGGAGATGCTGGCGCAATACGGTCATGCCGATCTTATCTTCGTGCCCTATGACACGATCGCCAAATCGATGGTGGACCTGATGGCGAACCGGGTGGACCTGGCCGTCGGCGCAGTATCCTCGGTGATGCCTTTGGTCCGCAGCGGCAAGCTCAAGGCGCTGGCCGTGCTGGCGCCGCAGCGTTCGCCGCTGGCTGCCGATATCCCGACGTCCGCCGAGGCGGGATTGCCCAAGATGCAGATCGATGGCTGGATTTGCATCATGGCCACCGGCGGTACGCCGGCACCGGTCATCGCGCGGCTCGATCGAGAGATCGTCAAGGCCCTGGCGCTGCCGCAAGTGCACGCCGCCTTCGCCAAGCAAGGCATTGAAGACTACCACATGGGTCCGCAACAGCTCGGCACGTTTCTCGACGCCGAGGCTGCGCGTTACAGCGATCTGCTGAAGCATTCCCGCGTCAAGGCCACTACGCACTGAATGACGCACTGAACGCATCGCGGCGCCCGTGCAAGGATCTTCGCCAACAAATTGCGAAAACGTTGACGGTCCGGCTCGATGTCCGCTTCGCTCCAAGAGCGAGCGAAACTGCGCGCCGCCGCGAAACGACGCGATGGGCCAATGAACGAACCCGCTCGCGCGGGAGCGCGCTGCGCGCGGAACGGAGCAAGTGGCGAGGGCCGCGCTAACCGACTGATCGAGAGGCGATGACGGGCAGGCGTCCCGCCCTGAGGATCGAGGGGTTGCAGAACCTCAATCTCAGGACAGGAGCCTTCGATGAGTGACAAGCCCATCAGCGATCTGCGCCGCCGCATTTTGCAGGATATGACGAACCGCAACTTCGGCACCAAGACCCAACACGATTATATCCGGCACATCGAGACCTTTGCCAAGTTCCTCGGGCGCGCGCCGGATACGGCGAGCGGCGACGACATCCGCTGCTTCCAGGCCGAGCAGATCGCGCAGGGCGCGCAGCCTGCGAAGATGAATACGCAAGCATCCGCACTGCGCTTCTTCCTTGGCATCACGTGCGGTCGCGCCGACCTGGCCCATCAGATTGCGCGCACGCGTTACCCCAGGAAGCTGCCGCGTGTGCTTTCGCCCGAGAATGTCGCGCGGCTGCTCGAGGCGGCACCGGGCCCGGGCCTGAAGTACAAGGCGGCCTTGAGCGTGGCCTATGGTGCGGGCCTTCGAGGCGGCGAGGTCGCCATGCTGCGTGTGGGCGACATCGACAGCCAGCGTATGCTGATCCGTGTCGAGATGGGCAAGGGCCGCAAAGACCGGCACGCCATGCTGTCGCCGGTGTTGCTCGAGCTGTTGCGCGCATGGTGGCTGCAGTGCCGCTCGCAGGGCTGGCTATTCCCGGGCCGCGATCCGCTGTTGCCGATCACCGTGCGCCAGCTCAACCGTGCCTGCCACATGGCTGCCGATGCCGCCGGGCTCGGCTCCTGGGTGTCGCCGCATACGCTGCGACACTCGTTTGCGACACATCTTCTGGAGAGCCGCATCGACGTGCGCGTGATCCAGGTTCTGCTCGGGCACGCCAAGCTGGATACGACCGCGCGCTACACGCAGGTCGCGACCAATTTGCTGCGGTCGGTCGAGAGCCCGCTCGATCGACTACTGCGGCCGACGGATCAGTCGCCGGCATAGTCGGTGCTCCTTGGCCCGTCCTGCCCTGGAGGTCGCGGACCTGTTCCGTGACCATGGTCCCGCTTGGCGTGAGGCCAACCGCGGCCATGTGAGCCTCGGACAACTGAAGGTGATGAGCGCGATCGAGGACTGCTGCACGGCGGCGCTCGGCGGCCACGTTGCGCGCTGTGAGAACCAGCGATGCGGCTTCACCTCGATTGCCTACAACAGTTGCCGCAATCGGCATTGTCCCAAGTGCCAGGGGGCGGCAGCGCGCCAATGGATGGCGGCGCGCGAGGCTGATCTCTTGCCGGTGCCCTACTTCCACGTCGTGTTCACGCTGCCGGCCGAGATCGGCGACATTGCCTATCAGAACAAGGCGGTGATCTACGACCTGCTGTTTAGGGCATCGAGCGAGACGATGCTCACCATTGCGGCCGACCCGAAACACCTCGGAGCCAGGATTGGCATCACCGCCGTGCTGCACACCTGGGGCTCGGCGATGACGCATCACCCGCACGTGCACATGATCGTGCCGGGCGGCGGCATCTCACTTGGTGGCGATCGCTGGATTGCAGCGCGGCGCAACTTCCTCCTGCCGGTGCTGGTGCTCTCTCGGCTGTTCCGGCGGCTGATGCTGGAGAAGCTTGTTGCCGCGCACGCGGCCAGCAAGCTCACGTTCTTCGGCAGGCACGCGGCACTCGCCGATGCTGTGCGCTTCGCCGAGTTCCTGGCACCGCTCAAGAACAAGCGCTGGTTCGTCTACGCCAAGCAGCCCTTCGCGGGCCCGAGAGCCGTGCTCGCCTACCTGTCGTGCTATACCCACCGCGTTGCCATCTCCAACGGTCGGCTCTTGAATAGCGATGGCAAGACGGTGACCTTCCGCGTCAAGAACTATCGTGTCGACGGCGTTGCGCGAAATACCACGATGACGCTCGACATCGCCGAGTTCATCCGCCGCTTTCTTCTCCACGTGCTGCCGAAGGGGCAGCATCGCATCCGTCATTACGGCCTGTTCGCCAATGGCACACGCGTCGACAACATCGCGCTCGCACGCAAGCTGATTGGCGTGATCGCGGCAGAGATCGCGAACGCTGCGGCGGAACCGATGCACAATGAGGAAGCGACCGAAGCAAAGCCGGCGACAGCCGAACCCGAGCCTCACACACAGGCCTGTCCGTGCTGCGGCAGCAAAATGCGCATCATCGAGGTCTTCCAGCGCGGCCAGACGCCTCGGCACAAAGCCTCGCCGTGCCCGCCATCGATCCGGATCGATACGTCATGACAAGGGTTGTAGAAGCACAGCGAAACGATGATGCGTCGAGTTGGTCACCGGCCAGCCTCGGAGACCCGTTGTCGATTCGCCGCCGACGTGGCTGTCGCGCTGACCGCAGTCACTCGCAATCGCACCATCGCGAGCTGTTGCCAGACCGTCGCTCGCCAAACACGAGCCCAGCCGGCGCGATAACTACTTCGCCCGCCAACGACCAAATGTCCAAATACCCATAGCGATCGCCGCACTGCCACCGGTCACCTCCCGCGGGTTCCTTCCCTGCAGGCTTCCGGACGCCGGCCACAGTGCCAGTGGCACCGTCCGTGACGGCCGGCATCCGGAACCCTCAACATGAACGGACATTGGCGCTCAGTGTGCCACTGCGAGCGTATTACGCCGCACCTCAGAGATGATCTCGGCCACGTCCGGGGCAATTTTTGGGCCATGCATTCTCATCTCCGAAAATTC
Source organism: uncultured Alphaproteobacteria bacterium (assembly GCA_963791925.1). Taxonomy (GTDB): domain Bacteria; phylum Pseudomonadota; class Alphaproteobacteria; order Rhizobiales; family Xanthobacteraceae; genus BOG-931. The sequence goes on from CAWBUA010000004.1 coordinate 180,237, forward strand.
GGCTTCGGATATGAGATCGCACAATCCGGTTTTGAAGCTCGGCCATTCGCGCGCTAAGGCCCACCAAGCCATTACGCGCGGCCTGTTTTTGATCCAAAGATCGAGGAGCCCAAGATAATCAAGTCGCGCTACGAACGGCATCAGGTTGATGTCGGCAAGACTCGGACTCCCGCCAACGATCCACGGCCCAGTTTCTGAAAGCGTATCCTCCAGCATCTTGAACGCTCGCTCATAAGCCGCAATTCCGTGTATGGCGAATGGCGAACGAACACCGCGTTCGTAGGTTGACATGAATCGGTCACGACGACGCGGGTCACCAATGTTTCTAAAGCGCCTTTCACGGATTTCTTCCGGCATATTGCGCATGCGCTCACGGAACATGGCGGAGAAGCTAATTTCAGTCACGCCTTCAAACAGCCCCTCGTCAACCATCTTACTCCATAGTCGCATGTGCGTTCGCAGCCATGGATCGGCGGGTATGAGTCGCGGCTCAGGAAAAATATCATCAAGATACTCGCAGATAAGCGTAGACTCGATGATTGCCTTTCCGTCATGAACGAGCGTCGGAACGATACCTTTGGGACTAAGCTTCAAATAATTCGGGTCGTACTGCTCGGCCTTAAACAAATCGACCTTGACGGACTCCCAATCGAGCCCCTTCTCGCGCAGCGTAATTCGCACCTTTTGGCAGCATACCGAATTGCCAAAATCATAGAGCGTAAGCATTATATTGCCCCAGGGTTGAATTTTCTCCGAATGATCTCAGTTTGGCCGAAACCCGAGGAAGGTCGCAATGGGTATTTCCAAATACGAGATTGGGCTCGCTACACGAGACGACGTTACGGGCATTGCCGATCTCCAGGAACGGAATTTACGCGCCGTTGGTGGAGCATTGTCAGTTCGCTTTTCTCGCGATTGGTTCGAGGACGCGATCTCCGATATGCCGATTGTCGTTGCTCGGTGCGATGAGCAAATCGCGGGCTACGTCGTCTCAACTCCACTGATAGCACAAGCCCACGATCCGATTATCCAGGCCATGCTGCAGGCCTATCCTGGCTCCCCCGGCGCTTACAATTATGGGCCGATCTGCGTCGCAGAAAAACACCGCGGCCGTGGACTGGCGGTCGCTATGTTTGAAGAATTGCGGGCGCGACTTCCGGGGCGGGAGGGCTTTACCTTTATCCGAGCGGATAACACCGCATCTAGAAACGTGCATTCGAAAATGGGTATGCGAGAAGTTGCCGAATTTACACTGAAGGACACCGCCTACGTTGTCGTAGCGTATCAGGGGTAAGTCGCTGTGCAGTGCATGCGAGACTGCTCGCTGTCATAATCTGCTGCGGTGAACGCGTTCCCGGCACCGTCCTCACGGCTGCGACGTGTCAGAGGTGGTCATGGAGATTTTGTCGTGATCGACCGCCAAATCTCACGACGTTCTTCTACACTTGGACCCAGTTCGTTCACGGTAATGGTCCTGTGATTCGAGCTCCAAAACTGAGACTTAGAATTATGCGCTACGAACTTACCGACCATCAGTGGGCCGCCGTCGGGCCAATGTTGTCCCCTACGCCACCAATCCTTCACTGCGCCATTGCCGCAAGAGAGGCCTTGGCGGGGGGATCGATCAGCGACGCGCCCTGCCAGGTTCCATTGTCGACGAATTCAAGAACGAGAGACTTCAACGTCGCCGCGGCTTGGATCGCCGGACTGCGCTGCATGACCTCGGGAAAGCACAGCGCCACGGCCGGACCATTTCCGCATCGGCAAAGCGCCGGAGATTGACCGCGATTTTTCTTCGCCGTCGTACAGCGTACACCGCGGCGGGTTGGTATCGCCCATTCCCCCGGCAATGGCGCGGTGCAGCGTGCATATTGGATCGATCTCCCACGACCGCGCCAAGCCATGTAAGCTATGGTTGTGCCTTGGGCTGCAATCCTGCTGGGCGTTTTTTGGGGGCGAGGTGAGCGAGGCAACAGAACCCATCCGATTGACGGATGAGCAGCGGCTCGACTGGCTGCGGCTGATCCGCAGCCAGAATGTCGGGCCGCGCACTTTTCGCGCGCTGATCAACCATTTCGGCGGCGCACGCGCCGCGCTCGAGGCGCTGCCCGGGCTGGCGCGCCGCGGCGGCGGCAATGCGGCGCCGCAAATCTATTCGCGCGACGAAGCGATGCGCGAAATCGAAGCCGCGCAAAAGCTCGGCGTGCGCTTGGTCGCCATCGGCGAGGCCGACTATCCGCGGCGGCTGCAGATGATCGACGACGCCCCGCCGCTCGTCGCGATCCGCGGCCACGCCGCGGCGCTGGCGATGCCGCAAGTGGCCATCGTCGGCTCGCGCAATGCTTCGGCCGCCGGCGTGAAGCTGACGCAGCGCATCGTGCACGGGCTCGTCGAGGCCGGATTTGCCACCGTCTCCGGACTGGCGCGCGGCATCGACGCCGCGGCGCACCGCGCCAGTCTCGAAACCGGCACGGTCGCCGTGCTGGCCGGCGGCCAGGATCGCGTCTATCCGCCCGAGCACGTCGATCTGCTCGAGGCGATCCTGCGCGCGGGCATCGCGCTGACCGAAATGCCGCTCGGCTGGGAGCCGCGCGCGCGCGATTTTCCGCGGCGCAACCGGCTGATTTCCGGCCTGTCGCTCGGCGTCGTCATCGTCGAAGCTGCCAAGCGTTCGGGCTCATTGATCACCGCGCGGCTTGCGCTCGAGCAGGGCCGCGAGGTCTTCGCCATGCCGGGCTCGCCGCTCGACCCGCGCGCCGAAGGCACCAACAGCCTGATCAAGCAGGGCGCGACGCCGGTCACCGAAGCCGGCGACATTATCGCGGTGCTCCGCCCGATCATGGGATTGGAATTGACGGCGCGCGAGCCGGAGGAGGAGGAGATGGAGGCCGCAGGCAACGTCGAGCCGGCGCCGGACGAGCGGGCGCGGATCCTGGCGCTGATGAGCCCTACCGCGGTCTCGATCGACGATCTGATCCGGCTGTCGCAGAGCTCGCCCCGCATCGTGCGGATGGTGCTCTTGGAACTGGAAATTGCCGGACGGCTGGAGCGTCACGGCGGGGGGATGGTGTCGTTGCTCTGAAGCTGGACGCTAGTCCTTGGCGACTTCTAGTCCTTGGCCGCCTGATCGGCTTCGATGCGGGCCATTTCCAGGATATAGCTTAAGGTATCGAGGCCGTTGCGCCGCGCGAGTTGGGCGAGTTCTTGCGTCAGCGTGGCAATGTATTGCGCCGCACTGTCAGGCGTCTCGTGCCCATTCGGCCCGTTGTTGTCGTCGCGGTCGGCCATCGGTGTTGCGCGTTGCGAGCGAGGTGAGCGGGATTGCCCGCCGGCGAGGACTGACCTGAAGCCGTCCCGGTGCAGGTCTATAGCCTAGAGTTGAGTACTATTCAACTACAACCGATACGTGCCGCCAAAGGTGCCGGCATTTTGCCCCGATTGGTTCGCATTCGAGCGTTACCGCCCTGCCCCCTTTCCTGCCCCCTTTCCCTGCTAACGATTTGACAGGCGGGTTTGCATTACCCATGTTCCCGGCGGCCTGCCCGCCGGCAGTGTTAGGCTAAACTGGCGAAACGGCTGCTAAATCATTGGGTTATCATGAACCTTGTACTGGTGGAATCGCCCGCCAAGGCGAAGACGATCAATAAATATCTGGGCAAGGGCTATGAGGTCCTGGCCTCGTTCGGCCATGTCCGCGACCTGCCGGCCAAGAGCGGTTCGGTCGATCCGGATCACGATTTCCGCATGCTGTGGGAGGTCGATGCCAAAGCCCAGAAGCGGCTCAACGACATCGCCCGCGCCGTCAAGGACGCCGACAAGCTCATTCTGGCGACCGACCCCGACCGCGAGGGCGAGGCGATTTCCTGGCATGTGCTGCAAATTCTGAAGGAAAAGAAGGCGCTCAAGGCGCAAGCCGTCGAGCGGGTGGTGTTCAACGCCATCACCAAGCAGTCGGTGACGGAGGCGATGGCGCATCCGCGCGCCATCGATCAAGCGCTGGTGGACGCCTATCTGGCGCGCCGGGCGCTCGATTATCTGGTCGGTTTCACGCTGTCGCCGGTGCTCTGGCGCAAATTGCCGGGCGCCCGCTCGGCGGGGCGGGTGCAGTCAGTGGCGTTGCGGCTCGTTTGCGACCGCGAACTCGAAATCGAGAGATTCGTCAGCCAGGAATATTGGTCGCTCGTTGCCACGCTGGCGACGCCGCGCCAGGAGACCTTCGAGGCGCGGCTCGTCGGCGCCGACGGCAAGAAGCTGCAAAAGTTCGATATCGGGTCGGGCGCGGAGGCCGAAGCCTTCAAGCAGGCGCTGGAAACCGCCCTCTTTACCGTCGTCTCGGTCGAAGCCAAGCCGGTCAAGCGGCATCCCTATCCGCCGTTCACCACCTCGACCCTGCAGCAGGAAGCGAGCCGCAAGCTCGGTTTTGCGCCGGCGCACACCATGCGGGTGGCGCAGCGGCTCTACGAGGGCGTCGACATCGGCGGCGAGACGGTCGGCCTGATCACCTATATGCGGACCGACGGCGTGCAGATCGCCGAGGAAGCGATCCCGGCGGTGCGCCGCGTCATCGAAGCCGATTACGGCAAAGAATATCTGCCGCCCGCGCCGCGCCGCTACGAAACCAAGGCCAAGAACGCGCAAGAGGCGCACGAGGCTATCCGCCCGACCGAGCTGTCGCGCCGTCCGCGGGACGCCAAGCGCTTCCTCGACGCGGACCAGGCCAAGCTCTACGAGCTGATCTGGCTGCGCACGGTGGCAAGCCAGATGGAATCGGCCGAGCTCGAACGCACCACAGTCGATATCGAGGCCAAGGTCGCAAGCCGGCTTCTCGAATTGCGCGCCACCGGCACGGTGGTGAAATTCGACGGCTTCCTCACCCTCTACCAGGAAGGCCGCGACGAGGACCCCGACGACGAGGAGTCGCGCCGGCTGCCGCAGATGAGCGCCGGCGAACGGCTCACCAAGCGGTCGATCGCCGCCGACCAGCATTTCACCGAGCCGCCGCCGCGCTATTCGGAAGCCTCGCTGGTCAAGCGCATGGAAGAGCTCGGCATCGGCCGGCCCTCGACCTATGCCTCGATCCTGCAAGTGCTCAAGGACCGCAAATATGTGCGGCTCGACAAGCGCCGGCTCTATCCTGAGGATCGCGGCCGCATCGTCGTCGCCTTTCTGGAAAGCTTCTTCGCCAAATATGTCGAATACGATTTCACCGCGGGGCTCGAGGAGCAGCTTGATCTGATCTCCAACAGCGAAGCGGCGTGGCGCGACGTGCTGCGCGATTTCTGGCGCGACTTCATCGGCGCTATCGACGAGACCAAGGATCTGAAGATCTCGCAGGTCATCGATGCGCTCGATGCTTTATTGTCGCCGCATCTGTTTCCGCCGCGCGCCGACGGCACCGACCCGCGCGTCTGTCCGACCTGCGGCAGTGGCCGGCTGTCGCTGAAACTGTCCAAATTCGGCGCCTTCATCGGCTGCTCGAACTATCCGGAATGCCGCTATACGCGGGCCTTGTCGTCGCAAGCCGACGGCTCGCCGGATATCGGCACCAAGAAACTCGGCGTCGATCCAGCGACCGGGCTCGACGTCACCGTGCGCTCGGGCCGCTTCGGTCCCTATCTGCAGCTCGGCGAGACCGAAAAGGGCGGCGAAAAGCCCAAGCGTGCCGGCCTGCCCAAGGGCGTGGCGCCCGACGAAATCGATCTCGAGCGCGCGCTGGCGCTCTTGTCGCTGCCGCGCGAAGTCGGCAAGAGCCCCGAGGATGGCGAACCGATCGTGGCCGGCCTCGGCCGCTACGGACCGTTTGTCCGCCACGGCAAGATCTACGCCAATCTGGACTCGCCCGAAGAGGTCTTCACCGTCGGGCTCAATCGCGCCGTGACGCTGATTGCCGAGAAGAAAGCCAAGGGCCCGCGCAAAGGCCGCTTCGGCGCCGATCCGGGCCGCGCGCTGGGCGACCACCCGACCAAGGGCGGCGCCATCGCCGCGAAGAAAGGCCGCTACGGCCCCTATGTCAGCCACAACGGGGTCAATGCGACGCTGCCGGCCGACAAGACGCCGGAGACGATCACGCTCGAAGAGGCCGTGGCGCTCCTCGATGCGCGCGCGGAACGCAATGCCCCGGCGCCGCATGCCCGGCCGCGCAAGGCCAAGCGGCCGTCGCCGGGCACGGCGCACCACATCAAAGCCACCGCCAAGAAGCCGGCGGCCCGGCCACGCAAGCCCGGCGGCAAAACCCGCAAGACCACACACGCTGCCGAATAATCACAAGAATCACTATCTAATAGGCCATATGTTAGTGCGATGGGGCCGCGCCCTCGGCCCATCGGGGCCTGACCGGCCCATGAGTGGCCAATGAACCGCCTTCCCACCCGCGACGAACTCGTCGCTTTCATCCGCGAACGCAGCGGCAAGGTCGGCACCCGCGAGATCGCGCGCGCCTTCGGCGCCAAGAACGCCGACCGCGCGGCGCTCAACCGCATGCTGCGCGACATTGCCGACGAAGGCTTGATCGACCGGCACCGCAAGCGGCTGCATCACCCCGGCACCTTGCCGCCGGTGGTGGTGGCCGACGTCACTGGCCGCGACAGCGACGGCGAATTACTGGCGCGGCCGACCGAGTGGGACGAAGAAGCCCATGGCGCGCCGCCCGTTATCCACATCGCGGTGCCGCGGCGCGCCAAGCCAGGCGAAGTTCCCGGCGTCGGCGACCGCGCGCTCCTTCGCGTCGAGCAGGCGGGCGAGGAAACGAGCGGGCGCGTCATCAAGCTGATCGATCGCGCCAAGCACCGTACGCTCGGGATTTTCCGCGGGCTGCCCGGCGGCGGCGGCCGGCTGGTGCCGATCGACAAGAAGCAGCTCCGCCGCGAATTGAGCATTCCCGCCGACGCCACCGCGGGCGCGGTGGACGGCGATCTTGTCGCCGTCGAAGCGGCGCGCCACGGCCGGCTCGGCTTGCCGGCCGGCACCGTGGTCGAGCGGCTCGGCTCGCTCAAGAGCGAGCGCGCGGTGAGCCTGATCGCGATCCACGCCCACGACATTCCGCACACATTCTCCCGCGTCGTGCTCGACGAGGCCGACGCCGCGCGCGCGGCTTCGCATAGCGGCCGCGAAGATTGGCGCCGCGTGCCCTTCGTCACCATCGATCCGCCCGACGCCAAGGATCATGACGACGCGGTGCATGCGGTGCCCGATCCCGACCCGAAGAACGCCGGCGGCCATATCGTTTCCGTCGCCATCGCCGACGTCGCCCATTATGTGCGGCCGGGCACCGCGCTCGACCGCGAGGCGGTCAAACGCGGCAATTCGGTGTATTTCCCGGACCGCGTCGTGCCGATGCTGCCGGAGCGCATTTCCAACGATCTGTGCTCGCTGCGCCCGCAGGAAGACCGCCCGGCGCTCGCCGTGCGCATGGTGATCGGCTCCGACGGCCGCAAGCGCGCGCACACGTTTCATCGCGTGCTGATCCGCTCGGCGGCGCGGCTGCATTACGAGCAGGCGCAGCTTGCGGTCACCGGCCGTCCCGACGAAGTGACCGAGCCGATCGCCGAAAGGATCCTGGAACCGCTTTATGCGGCCTACCGAACCGTGCTGCACGCGCGCGAGGAGCGCGGCCCGCTCGATCTCGACATTCCGGAACGCAAGATCGTGCTCAAATCCGACGGCACGGTGGATCGCGTGATCATGCCGGCGCGGCTCGAAGCGCACCGGCTGATCGAGGAATTCATGATCCTCGCCAATGTCGCCGCCGCCGAGACCTGCGAGCGCAACCATGTGGCGCTGATCTATCGCGTGCATGACGAGCCGTCGGTGGAAAAGCTCAATGCGCTGCGCGAATTTTTGCAGACGCTCGATATCTCGCTGCCGAAGGGCGGCACGCTGCGGCCGGATGGATTCAATAATATCTTATCGCGTGTAAAGGGCCGCGACGTGGAACGGCTGGTCAACGAAGTCGTGCTGCGCTCGCAAGCGCAGGCCGAGTATTCGTCGGAGAATTTCGGCCATTTCGGCCTCAATCTGCGCCGCTATGCGCACTTCACCTCGCCGATCCGCCGCTACGCCGATTTGGTCGTACACCGCGCGCTCATCCGCGCGGCCAAGCTCGGCGCCGACGGCCAGCCGGACGGCACCGACGCACGATCGCTCGCCGAGATTGCCGCCAATATTTCGGCAACCGAGCGCCGCGCCATGAAGGCCGAGCGCGAGACTGCCGACCGGCTGATCGCGCATTTTCTCGCCGACCGCGTCGGCGCGAGCTTCGACGGCCATATTTCCGGGGTCACGCGCGCCGGGCTCTTTGTCGAGCTCGACGAGACCGGCGCCGACGGTTTTATTCCGGCGCGCACCATCGGCGACGAATATTTCCGTTTCGACGAAAAAGGCCGCGCCTTTGTCGGGCGCAGCGTGACCCACCGCCTCGGCGATCCGGTGACGGTGACGCTTGTCGAGGCGGCGCCGGTCGCCGGCGCCCTGCGATTCAAGCTTGCCGGGCATGACCGCGCGGCGCAACAGAGGGCTGGACACAAGCCGCGATCGCAGCCGAAATTTGCGCCGCGACAGAAAGCACGCGGCCGCCGGCGGTGACAGTGAAAGCGCAATACGTCGACGAAGAAAACATCACCGAGGGCGGCAGCGCGGCCGACCGCGCCGAGCGGCTGACGCGCACCATGCGCGATCAATCTTTCCCGAACGTCAAGCCGCGGGATTCGGCGACGCTGATCTTGATCGATCGCGCGGAGCCGGTGCCGAAGGTGCTGCTCGGCCGCCGCCACGAGCGGCATCGCTTTCTGCCCGGCAAATTCGTGTTTCCCGGCGGCCGCATCGAGCCGGCCGACCGGCTGATGGTGACCGCCGCCGCGCTCAATGCGCGTCACGTCGCGACACTGATGCGGCGCGTCAAACGGCCGAGCGCCGCCAAAGCCGCGGCTTATGCCTTGGCGGCGGTGCGCGAAACTTACGAGGAAACCGGACTGATGCTCGGCGTCCCCGCCGCCGGTCCCGTCAGGGTCCCCTCCGAGCATTGGCAGCCCTTCGCCGCGGCCGGCATCGTGCCGGACTTAAGCCAAATCCATTTCGTCGCCCGCGCCATCACCCCGCCGAAGCGGCCGTTGCGTTTCGACAGCCGCTTCTTCACCGCCGAGGTGTCCGCCATCGCGCGGCGCGACGAGGGCTTTGTCGGGCCGGACAAGGAACTGGTCGAACTGGTCTGGCTGCCGATCACGGAAGCGCGCCGGCTCGACATGCCGGGCATCACCGCCGTGGTGCTCGAGGAACTGCAGGACCGCATCACGGGCGGCATGCAGTTCGATCATCCCGTCCCGCTCTATCGCATGCTGCACAAGCGCTTCGTGCGGCAAGTGCTTTGAAGGCTTGTTTGGCCGACGCTCGGGTTTCCTTGACTTTCGGGCCTTGGCGACTAGGTTGCCGGCCAACCGTTCAACCCGAGGTTCCCCTGAGGTCCTATCATGGCCAAAAGCACCACGATCAAGGTCAAGCTCGTTTCGAGCGCCGATACCGGCTTTTATTACGTCACCTACAAGAATTCGCGCACGATGACCGATAAATTGACCAAGAAGAAATACGATCCGGTGGCGAAGAAGCACGTCGAGTTTCGCGAATCCAAGATCAAGTAGTCGGGCTTGTGCGGCAGACGCCAAGGGTGCCGAATGGGTGCCGAATGGGTGCCGAATGGGCGCCCTTTTTATGCCGCCAATGGCTCATGAAAAGCCCGCCAACGACCGGCGAAAAGGTGGCCGGCCGGAAACGGTGTCATGAGGAGGCCACTCGCACCGTCCCCGTGCCGGCCGAACCCCACGGACCCAGGAGATGCGGCGGACCTGAGCATACCGCAGGGTTATCAATGACTTGCATCGCTGGCGGCATCGCCCGGCTCGCTGCAAGGCCCCTTGACCAGCGAGGAATGCCGCTTTCCGAAGGCTAACGGAACCGGCGGCGAAATCAACCGGCAAAGTTCCGCCGTCTTGGTGCTTTCGCCGTCAACCACAAAAATTGGCGTTACCGGCATTTAGTCCGCCCACCTGCCGCGCAGGCCGGCGATACCGATCGAAATCGTCAGCGGGATCTGGCGGGCGCCCTGCGCGACGTGATGCAGCGCGGCACCACCGACGCGGTATCGCGAGCGTCCCCCGGAAACAGGCCGCGCGTACGTTGACACGGCGCACAACCGCTCCGGTATGATGGAACTCCGGAGGCGAAGTCTGGGGCTATGGGGGCTCGGATGGATCATCGCGGCAGGACGTTTGCGTTGCGGAGTTTGCTCCTCGCGACCGCGCTGAGCTTCGCCGGTGCGGAACCGAGCTGGTCCAAAGTCACAGCAGTCCCCGGCATGCTCTATCCCGAGACCCCACCCGCACCAACCGTGCTGGCGGATCAGGTCAACGAGTTCGTCACGGCGATGATTTGTCCAACCTGTCTCGTCGTCACATCGGAGGGGCAATATATTGACCACGTCGCGCAAGCGTTCGTTGCCGTTATCTCGGCCAACCATGGTAGCGCTATTACGGATTTGCTGGGGATCACAAAGCAACTGAGGTCTGGGGTCATCGAGGCAAAGACTGCGGAGATTTCGGCACTTTTGGCATCAATAAACGAGCTTCTAAATGGGGCCAGTGCGCAGACCGGGCCCCCAAGTTGGGACGCCGCGACGATTAATGGTGCTAGCTTGTCGGAGGCGCCCTGGTTCGGCCCATGGTCCGGGATAGTAGCAAGGGCGCAAACGCTCGGCGTGGAGCCTATTGCGCTGCTTGAATACTTCGCGATGAACGAACTCTCAAATTTATATTTACTTTTTCTATACCCCCGATCCACGAACAAACATAAACCCATTCGCGGTTTCGGCACTATCGGTCGAAACGTCGCCCGCTGCCGCCGTCGCCTTCAGTGACGAAGCGGCACAGGGCTTTCCCCACGACATCGCGCTCGCCTACGCTTCGGTGCTTGGAAAGGCACGCGCGCCGGCCGCGGCATTCCGGCCGTTTCAACCCGGGTGGACCGCGTGGGCGTCCGGCTATGGCGCCTATGACAGGAACGGCGGCCAGGCCCCGGGCACGGGCACGCTGATATCGCGGCTCTACGGTTCGCTCATCGGCCTCGATTATCATTTCTCGCCGACGGCTCTGGCCGGCTTCAGCCTCGGCGGCTCCGGACTGAATTGGAGCCAGAGTTCGACAGGCGGCAACGGCAGTTCGTTCCAATTCGGCGTCTACGGCACCAAGTATTGGGGCCGCTATTATGTCAGCGGCCTGCTCGACTTCACGAATACCTGGTTCAACAGCTCGGGGATATCCGGCGGCGATACGCTCGTCGCGAAATTCAATGCTCAGAGCTACGGCGGAAGGCTGGAAGCCGGCTACCGTTATCCGCTGCGGGGATTGAGCACGGTTTCGCCCTATGCGGCCATGCAGCTGCACTATTTTCACGTGCCGGCTTATATGGAGACCGATCTTTCCGGCGGCACTATGGGCGTAAATTACAACGCCTCGGATGTGACCTATACACGCAGCGAGCTCGGCGCGCGCTTCGAGACCTTTCAAGCGCTCGCCACCATGCCGCTCCGCCTGCGCGCCGGCCTCGCTTGGGCGCATGACTGGCTGAGCAATTCGTCGGTGACCGCGGCCTTCGCGGTGGCGCCCGCCGCACCCACTGTCCTTGCGGGAGCCTCGCAGCCAAGCAACTGGGCGCTCACGAATGTCGAAGCCGAGCTCGGCCTGACGCCGCACTGATCGGTTGCGGCAAAATTTGACGGCCAGTTTGCAGGCTCCGCGCAAACCTATCTCGGCACCGGCACGCTGCGTTACAGCTGGTAGCCGCGTTCGGCTTCATCCGAAGTCCGCTATGCGTCTTGGCCGCGTCAAAATGTTTGTGCGAGAAAATCGGAACTGACTACGGCGGCGATGCACGCCATTTTCGCCGCTTTGGCAATGCTCGCATCACGGCTATTGCCTCCGCTTGTGACTCCTCACGCCGCGTCGGGCACGACGCGATTGCGGCCGTCGCGCTTGGCGCGGTAGAGCGCCTGGTCGGCGCGTTTGAGCAGCGCGGCTGCGGTATCGTCCTTGCCGCGCAGGCCGGCGATGCCGATCGAGATCGTCACCGGAATGTGGCGGGCGCCTTGCGCGATGGCGAACGGTTCCGCGGCGATGCGCCGGCGCAGCCGCTCGGCGACCATCGCCGCCACCGCCATGTCGGTCTCCGGCATGACGATGACGAATTCCTCGCCGCCGTAGCGGCAGGCGAGATCGATGCCGCGGATCGAGCGTTTGATGCGCAGCGCAAATTCGCGCAGCACGTCGTCGCCGGCGTCGTGGCCGTGGCTGTCGTTGACCGATTTGAAATAATCGATGTCGAGGACCAGCGCGGCAAGCGGCTTGCCGCGCGCCGCGGCCTGCTCGATCAGCGTGCCGAGATGGCTCTCCATGTAGCGGCGATTGAACAGGCTGGTCAGCGCGTCGGTGATCGCCATCTCGATCGACATCTGCACGTTGTCGCGCAGCCGTTCGGTGTAACGGCGCTTGCGCACCTGGCTGCGCGCGCGCGCGAGGAGCTCGTTCTTGTCGATCGGCCGGATCAGAAAGTCGTTCACGCCGATTTCGAGCCCGCGCAGCATGCGTGCATTGTTGTCGGGCTCGGTGATGGCGAGAATGGGCAGATTGCGGGTGCGGTCGAGCGAACGGATCTGGCTGCACAGCCGCAGCGCGTCGAAATTTTCCAGCGCCAGCGAAACGATGATAAGGTCGTAATTGCCGTCGGCTGCATGGAACAGAGCCTGGCTCGGGTCGGCTTCGACGTCGACGTCATGTTCCTTGGCCAAGGTCGCGGCGATGCGTTCGTAAGACGCCGGCCGGTCGTCGACGATCAGCACGCGGCCGCCGCGGCCGGTGTCGGCCACCGCCTCGCGCTCCGGCGACTCGATACCGATTTCATACGAGGTCAAAACCCGCATGCGCAGTTCGTCGGTCACCATTTTCAGCCGCGCCAGCGAGCGCACCCGCGCGATCAAAGCGAGTTCGCTGATCGGCTTCGTCAGAAAATCGTCGGCGCCGGCTTCGAGCCCCCGCACCTTGTCCGACGGCTGGTCGAGCGCGGTCACCATGACGACCGGGATGTGATGGGTCGCCGGATTGCTTTTGAGCCGGCGGCAGACCTCGAAGCCGTCCATGTCCGGCATCATCACGTCGAGAAGGACGAGGTCGCATTCGGCGCGCTCGCACAGCGCCAGCGCGTCGCGTCCGCTCATTGCGGTGGCCACGTCGAAATACTCGGCCGAGAGCCGCGCCTCGAGCAATTTGACGTTGGCGGGGATGTCGTCAACGACCAGTACGCGGGCAGTCATTACAGGTCCTCAAGGATTGCCGAGGAATTGACGGATGGTCTCAATGAACTTGCCCACCGAGATCGGCTTGGAAAGGTAAGCCTCGCAGCCGCCCTCCCGAATACGCTCTTCATCGCCCTTCATGGCGAAAGCGGTGACCGCAACCACCGGGATCTTCTTCAGGTCCTGGTCATCCTTGAGCCACTTGGTGACTTCGAGGCCGGAGACTTCCGGAAGCTGGATGTCCATCAGAATGAGGTCGGGCCGATGCTTGCGCGCGAGATCGAGCGCCTCGATACCGTTGCGGGTGCCGACCGTGGCATAGCCGTGGGCTTCCAACAGATCATGGAAGAGCTTCATGTTGAGCTCGTTGTCTTCCACAATCAGGACGGTTTTCGCCATCCCCCATTCCCTTCGCCGGCCCCCTGCCCGATGCTGCGGCAGGCCGAAGAATCGCCGGCAACTGCAACGGGCGGCAGCGGGAGGCTAGTCCCGATGTGTTACGGAAAGGCAAATGGAATGCCATGATCAAGCGGACAAAGCCCTCGCCGGAGGCGGCCGAAATGCTGGCGATTCAGGCGCTTGCCTTCATCGCCGAAGATCCTGGGCGAATGGGCGCTTTTCTTGGCGCGACGGGCTTTGCGCCTGAGGCGATCCGCGACGCCGCCGGCTCGCCCGGCTTTCTCGGCGGCGTGCTGGAGCATATGCTTGCCGACGAATCTCTGTTGCTGGCTTTTGCCGAGAGTGCCGCCCTCGATCCGGCCGAGATCGTGCGGGCGCGTGGCGCGCTCGGCGGCGCATGGGAACGCGACTTGCCGTGAAGGTTCGCCGTGAGCCTAAGTTTCTGCCGCGACTGCCTCGCCGATGCTGCGCCGCAAAGCCCGCGCTGCGCCGCCTGTGGCTCACCCCGACTACTGCGCCATGACGAGCTTGAGACGCTCGCCATCGCCCATGTCGATTGCGATGCGTTCTATGCCACCATCGAGAAGCGCGACGACCCATCGTTAGCCGCGGAGCCGCTGATCGTCGGCGGCGGCAAGCGCGGCGTTGTCGCCACTTGCTGCTATATCGCCCGCACCTACGGCGTGAAATCCGCCATGCCGATGTTCGAGGCGTTACGGCTGTGTCCGCAAGCCAAAGTGGTCCGGCCCAATTTCGAAAAATATGCGGCGGTCGGCCGCGAGGTGCGCCGCATGATGCTGGCCCTGACCCCTCTGGTCGAACCCTTATCGATCGACGAAGCCTTTCTCGATCTCAACGGCACCGCGCGCCTGCACGGCATGTCGCCCGCCAAGGCGCTGGCGCGCTTTGCCGCCGAGGTCGAGAACGCTCTCAAAATCACCGTTTCGATCGGCCTGTCGTGCAATAAATTCCTCGCCAAGGTCGCCTCCGATCTCGACAAGCCGCGCGGCTTTGCCGTGCTCGGCGGCGCCGAAGCGCCAGCGTTTCTCGCGCCAAAGCCGGTGAGTTTCATTTTCGGTGTCGGCAAGGCCAGCGCCGCGCGCTATGCGCAGGACGGATTGCACCGCATCGCCGACCTGCAGCGCACCAGCGAACTCGAATTGATGCGCCGCTACGGCGAGGAAGGCCGCCGGCTGGCGCGCCTTGCCCGCGGCATCGACGCCCGCAAGGTGAATGCCGAACGCGAAACCAAAAGCGTGTCTTCGGAAACGACCTTCGAGCACGATGTTGCCGACTTCCGGTCGCTGGAAAAAATCCTGTGGAGCCTCGCCGAGGACGTCTCGGCGCGGCTCAAGGGCAAGGAATTGGCGGGCTCGACCGTGACGCTGAAGCTCAAGACCGCGGATTTCAAGATCCGTACCCGGGCGCGGTCGCTTGACGCGCCGACGCAGCTCGCCGGGCGCATCTTTGCGGCGTCGCGGGGGCTTCTGCAACACGAAGCCGACGGCACGCGCTATCGTCTTCTCGGCGTCGGCGTCAGCGCGCTCGCCGGCGAAGCGGAGGCTGATCCTGCCGACCTCGTCGACGGCCGATCGGCGCTCGCCGAGCACGCGGTGGATGACGTGCGCGCCCGCTTCGGGGAAGCTGCCGTGGTCAGGGGGCTGGCGTTCGAGGGGCCGGAGGAGCCGTAGCCGTCAGGGCTTGGCGCAGGGCTTCTGGTCCTTGATCTCCAGCGAGGTGAGTTTTCCATCGACGACGAAGTCGTTGTAGTCGAGGGTGAGCGCGCGCGAAATGCCGTTCTCGTAAAGCTCGAAGCCGATCGTATAAACCGGTGTTTGCTCGCCGGAATTATCGGATTTTGTCTTGTCGAAATAGCTGATCGTCACCGGCCAGCGCGCGACATGGGCGAGCTTCGGCTCGTCGGCCGCGGCATCGTCGTGATGGCGCTCGCCGGGCGCGATTTTCTTGCCGATCACTGTCAGCGTGTTGAAGACCTTGTCGCCGGTGTCGGAACCGTCATAGACGGGAAAATTCAGGATGGTCTTGCCGGCGCGCGCGGCTTGGATGGCGCGGATCATATGCTGGGTGGGAAACACCACGCCGGGATCGACGTCGAGGCTTTTATGCTCCGGCTTGTCGAGATCGACGGCGGTCTTGGTGGCATCGTGCTCGGCATGGCCGTCGACGGAATCGACCAGGTTTTGATCGACGAAATTTTGCGAAGTGAATTTGAAGCTCTTGGCGTCGGCGCCTTCCCAGGTCGTCGAGCGTAGATCGCTGGTCGACACTTTGCCTTCGCCGGTATCGAGTTGCGAGACCTGGCGGAAATCGAGCGAATAGCCCTCACAGGCGTTGCCGCCGAAATCGTAGACGATGCGGCCGCTGACATTGGCAACCTGCGAGTCGCCGCGGGTCTCGCCGAGCGAGAGATCGTAGATCGCCCGATGCGGCACCAGCACGACCGGCGCGACCGGCCCCTCGGGCGCCGCGGCTTGCGGCGCGGCGCCTTGCGCCCGCGCCAGCATCGGCGGCAAGAGCATCAAGGCAAGAAAGCCAATCGCGACGGCGGCGGCGCGCAGCGGCATTCGGTCGGCGACGATCATGAACCTATCTCGCTTCAATCGCTTCGGAGATGGGCCCTCGCCTGCCGTTTCCTCCGCACTGACGTCCTTTTTGCCCTAATTGCGGCGAAGATAGGCCGACCGATCGAGCGCCGGCAACACCCCCCATTCGGCCGGCAGACGCGATAAAGCCCCGGGTCGGACGCTTGCGCGCCGCCGGGTGATCGGCGAAGAAGGCGGCCTCGCCTGCACAAATCCTTGCTGCACAGCCGGAGGAGCCGATGGCCGGAATGGTGGAGAAGAAACTGCAAGAGCTTGGCATCACGCTGCAAGAGGCCCGGGCGCCGATGGCGAATTACGTGCCGTTCGTGCGCACCGGCAATCTGCTCCATGTCTCCGGCCAGATCTGCCTCGACGGCGACGGCAAGCTCGCCGCCAAGGGCCGGCTTGGCGACAATGTTTCGATCGAAGACGGGCAGAAGGCGGCGCGCGCTTGCGCGATCAACCTTCTGGCGCAGGTCAAGGCGGCGGCCGGCGATCTCGACAAAGTCACCCGCGTGGTGCGGCTCGGCGGCTTTATCAATTCGGCCGCCGGCTTCACCGAAGGCCCGAAGGTGATGAACGGCGCTTCCGACCTTATGGTCGCGGCCTTCGGCGACAAGGGCCGGCATGCGCGCTCGACCGTCGGCGTGGCCGCGCTGCCGGCCGACGCCGCTGTCGAAGTCGAGGGCCTGTTCGAAGTGTCCTGATCCGTGGCGACCGGTCTCGACTGGCTCATCGCGCGGCCGATCGCCCACCGCGGCCTGCATGACGCGGCGCGCGGCCTGATCGAGAACACTGCCGGCGCGGTGCGCGCCGCCATCGCCGCCGATTATGGCGTCGAAATCGACGTGCAAATCAGCGCCGACGGCGAGGCCATGGTTCATCATGACGATGTGCTCGGCCGCCTCACCCTTGGCGAAGGCCGGCTCGATCGGCAGAGCGCCGTCGCGCTCCAGCGCGTGCCGTTCCGCGGCAGCGACGAACGTATGCTGACGCTCGGCGAAGCCTGCGATCTCGTTGCCGGCCGCGTCACAATGCTGATCGAGCTCAAAAGCCGCTTCGACGGCGATGGCCGGCTGCCGGCGCGTGTTGCCGCGGTACTCGCCGGCTATCCCGGACCCGCGGCACCGATGTCGTTCGATCCGCGCCAGATCGCGGCGCTGCGGCGGGCGGCGCCGCAACTTGTCTGCGGCATCGTCGCCGCCAAATACCGCCCACATCCCTATTGGGACCAGATGCCATTTTGGATGCGGCGTGGAATGGGCTATCTCGTCACCGGATTGGCAGCGCGGGCGCAATTCGTGGCCTATGCGGTGGCGGATCTGCCGGCATTTGCGCCCTCGGTTGCCCGGCACGTTTTTGGCTTGCCGCTACTGACATGGGCGGTACGGAGCGAAGCCGAACGAAAAATCGCCGCGCGCTTTGCCGATCAGATGATTTTCGAGGGTTTTCGGCCATGACCGGTGCGCAGAATGGCGCCATAGAACGACTTGAACAGGCAGCGGCAATGACGGAACTGCATATCAGCGCAGTCGGCGCGATCGATGAGATTGACGCCGCCGCTTGGGATGCCTGCGCTAATCCTGTGCTCGGCGATCACAATTCACATCAGGAGACTGTGTTTAACCCATTTGTCTCTCACGATTTTTTGTCAGCGATCGAGCAATCCAAGTCGGTTGGGATCCGCACCGGCTGGCAGCCTCAGCACGTGCTGGCGAAAACGGGCGCAGGGGAGCTGGTCGCCGCCGCGCCGTGCTATCTCAAGAGCCATTCGCGCGGCGAATACGTGTTCGACCGCGGCTGGGCCGAGGCATATGAACGCGCCGGCGGCAGCTATTACCCAAAGCTGCAAATTGCCGTGCCGTTCACGCCGGCGACCGGGCCCCGGCTGTTGCTGCGCCCCGGTCCCAATGCCGACGCCATCGGCCGCGCGCTCGCGGACGGCCTGATCGAGCTGTGCAAGCTCTCCGGCGCATCGGGCGTGCACGTCACCTTTGCCCCGGAGGCGCAATATCGCCTCCTCGGCGAGCTCGGCTATCTGCAACGCACCGACCAGCAGTTTCACTGGGAGAATGCCGGCTACGCCAGCTTCGACGATTTCCTCGGCGCGTTAAGCTCGCGCAAGCGCAAGACCATCCGCCGCGAACGGCAGGACGCCTTGCAAGCCGGCATCACCGTGCATTGGCTCTCCGGCAGCGATCTGACCGAGGAGGTCTGGGACGCCTTCTTCGAGTTCTACATGGAAACGGGATCGCGCAAATGGGGCCGGCCGTATCTGACCCGGTCGTTCTATTCGCTGGTCGGCGACAAGATGCGCGATCGCATCGTGCTCGTCATGGCCAAGCGCGCGGGGCGCTGGATCGCCGGCGCCATCAATTTTCGCGGCTCGCACACGTTGTTCGGCCGCCACTGGGGCGCCGTCGAGCATCATCCATTCCTGCATTTCGAGCTGTGCTACTATCAGGCGATCGATTACGCGATCGCCCACAAGCTCTCCCGCGTCGAGGCCGGCGCCCAAGGCGAGCACAAGATTTCGCGCGGCTATATGCCGACCACCACCTATTCGGCGCATTATATCGCCGACCCGGGGCTGCGCCGCGCCATCGCCGATTACCTGGTGCGCGAGCGCGCCTATGTCGCGGCTGCCGGCGAGGAGCTTGCGGGTCTGGCGCCGTTCCGCAAGGATTTCGTCGTCGAGCCGGAATGATTAAGATCGCGACGCAAGCCGCGGGAGATCGCGATGACGAGCTACGATCCCAACAATATCTTCGCCAGGATTCTGCGCGGCGAATTGCCGGCGCATAAGGTTTTCGAGAACGACAAGGTCTTCGCCTTCCTCGACATCATGCCGCGCGCGCCCGGCCACACGCTGGTCATCCCCAGATCCCCCGCCCGCACCATCCTCGATATCGCGCCGGACGATCTCGCTTACGTCATGAAGGCGACGCAGACGATTGCGCGCGCCGCCATGACGGTATTTGCGGCCGACGGTTTGACCATTCAGCAATTCAACGAGCCGGCCGGCGGCCAAGTGGTATTTCACCTGCACGTCCACATCTTGCCGCGCAGGAACGGCGTGCCGCTGAAACCGCCGGCAAGCTTCAAGGAAGATCCGGCGGTGCTGTCGGATCAGGCGCTCAAACTCGCCGCCGCACTCAAAGGCTGAAGTTCGCTAGCTGGCGCGCCCGCGCGAGACCCGCTCGATCTCGGCGCGCACCAGGCGTTCCACCATGCTGGGCAGATTGTCGTCGAGCCAGGCTTTCAGCATGGGCCGGAGCATTTCGCGCACCAAATCCTCGAGCGTGCGGGCATTTTGCGCCAGCACGGTCTGGGCCAGCGAATGGAAGGCGGAATCGACCGCCGCACTTGTGGCGCCGGAGAGCAGCTGGCCCCGCTCGTCGCTATCCGGCGCGGCAAGTCTTTCGCTGCCCTCGTCGAAGTCGACATCGGAACTGCCGTCGATCGTACGAAATTGCGTTGCGGGATTTGGCGCTACGGAATTTGGCATGGCACCGGCCGGGGGCATCGCTGGAGACGGCGGCGGCATTGGCGCCGCCATCAATTCGGTGAGATCGAGAATATCAGACGCTTGATCGGCCATAGCCTCGACATCGAGCGGGCTCGGCGTTTCCATGGCGGGCAGCGGCTCGGGCTCGGCGCGCGGACGCGGCGCCTGCGGCGGAGGCGCCGGCGGCGCAGAAAACACGGGTTGCGGCGGCGCTGGCGGCTCCGGCTGCGCTTTCGGCGGCTCCGGAGCCCGCGGCGGCGGGGATTTGTTAGCGTCGTCGTCGGCGATTATGCGACGAATGGAGGCGAGAATTTCCTCCATCGACGGTTCCTGCGATTTCGCCGGTTGCGTCATGCACACCCTCGCCTGGCTTTGCTCGCGTTACCCGCGTGCCCGTTGCGTGCCTTGTTCGTGCGCTGCCACTCGCCTTCACCGGGCTATCGCCCCGTGGCGCGGGCGAATCAGACAACGGCAACTATGCAATGTAGCCGGCAAGTTTGCATGTCGAAAGTCGAGAGCCAGGCGCGATCTGTGGACGCACAATCGGGCCGACCGGCCCGGCCCGGGCCGGCCTATTTGCCGTCGGGCGTGCGCACGCCGATCCATGCATCGCGCACTTGCTGATAATGCACTTGCGGATCGTAGATCAGTACGTTCAATCCAAGGTGCGACATCGACAAACCGCCGACCGCCGCCAACAGCGTATAGGACGCCACCACGCGGTCGTGCTGAGCAGTGACCAGCGCGACGCGCGCATTGACCAGTTCCTGTTGGGCGTTGAGGACGTCCAGCGTGGTGCGCTGGCCGACGCGCGCTTCTTCGCGCACGCCATTGAGCGCAATCTCGGCGGCATTGACCTGCGCGGTGGTCGCCTCGATCTGCGCCTTGGCGGCATCCAATTGCCCCCAGCTCTGCACCACGGTGGCGCGCGCCTGGTCGCGATTGACGTCGAGATTGAGGCGCTGCTGGCCGACCGTTTCCTTGGTTTGGCGGATCGCCGAATATTCGGCGCCGCCCTGGTAGATGGGGATGGTTATGGTGCCGAGCACCGACGCGGTCGTCTGCTTGAGCACGTTATAGAGCGGCGCGTAATTCCTCGCCACGTTCGCGGTGAGCGAAAGGTTCGGATACAACGCGCCTTCGCTGACTTTGACGGCGAGTTCGGCGATATCAACGCCGTACTGCGCGGCGAGCACCGACGGACTTTGATTCTGGCCCTCGGTGACCGCCGCTGCCAGTACCGCGGGCGACAGCCGGTCGACCGGCGTGCCCGGGGCGAGCTTTCCGGGATCAACGCCGATGACGCGCCGGTAATTGGCCTGCGACGTGACGTAGTTCGATTGCGCGCCGAGCAATGCCGAGCGGCCGGCGGCGAGCCGTGATTCGGCCTGCGCGACGTCGGTCCGCGTCACCTCGCCGACATTGAAGCGATCGCGCGTCTGCTTGAGCTGTTCGGTGAGAACTTCGACGTTGCTGCGGTTGAGGTCGAGGATCGCCTCGTCGCGCAGCAGGTTCATGTAGGCGGTGGCCGCGTCGAGCAGGACTTGCTGTTCGGTGACGCGCAAGGTCTCGCGCGCGGCCATCACCTGGCTTTCCGCCTGACGGGTCTTGTTCGCGGTCTGAAAGCCGTTGAACAGCGTTTCGGTCGCGGTGGCGCCGAAGCCGCGCTGCCCCATGTCTTTGGCGAGGTTCGAATAAGTGACGGTGTTGGGAAACACCTGCTGATTGACGCTCTCCGACAGGGTGCTGGAATAAGCAAAGCCGTCGGTGGAGGTGACGCTCAGCTTCGGCCGGTAGCCCGACAAGGCCTGCGGCACGTTCTCATCGGTGGCGCGCAAGGCCGCCCGCTGCGCATTGAGCGACGGATTGTTCTGATAAGCCTGGACCAGCGCCCATTCCAACGTATCGGCGGCCGCCGCGGTGCAGGCGGCGATCACGGCAATACCAGCCAACGCGAGGCTTGCGACGGCCAGACTATGCGCCCGCACTCCCCGTGCCCTCATAACTTAGACACAGCTCCCACCAGCTACCTCCGCCCGCCCCTAACGCGGTGGATCCCCGTCACAGACGCACCATCACCTCCCGGCCAGCCAGCTTGGTCGGCAACGCTAAAGGAGTAACATTAAGCGGCTGGCGCGGCGGGCGAAACCCTGCATCTGGGGATGAAATGCAAAATTCTTTGAGTAGGCGTTTCTGCGCCACAGGGGGCGGTTTGCCGCATTTCCGGCTTTGGGGGGGAAAATGCTTGGCAGAGTGATGGCCGGCGCCTCAAAGCGGGCGGCCTGCGCCATACGCACTAGGCGCTATACCGCCGGCAGCGACGCGCAAAACTGCTAAAATACGAATGCCGCTGGGGCGACGAAACCCGGCAATACCGGTGCGGACGCATCGAACATCGGCCGGCCAACCAAATGGCCCTCAATCATCCGATAAATCATGGCCTTGCCGGTTGGGGCTCGACCGAGAATACAAGCCATCCTGCCCTCCGGCTTCAACCGGCGTCCCAGCGCCTCCGGTGCGATTTCGACGGCTCCGTTGACGAGAATCACGTCGTAAGGCGCCGCCGCCGGCCAGCCGGCGGTCAGTGGCCCCACCGCCACCGTGACGTTCGCCGCGCCGACGCCCGCCGACAGCACCTCCCGGGCACGCCGCGCCAAAGTTGCATCCTCCTCGAGCGCCACAACCGATCCGACCAGAGGCGACAAGACCGCCGATGAATAGCCGGTGCCGCAGGCGACATCGAGCACATGATCGGCCGCGCTCACCTGCAGGCCCTGGATGAGCTTGGCGAGAACCATCGGCTTAAGGAGCGCCCGGCCGGCACCCAGCGGGATATCGCCGTCGACATAGGCTTGCCCGGCAAGCGACGGTGGCACGAACAATTCGCGTGGCACCGCCAGCATGGCCGCGATCAGGTCGAGGTTGGTGACGTCGGCCGTGCGAACCTGCCCGTCCACCATCATGCGGCGCGCCATAGCGGTGTCGAACATGGCTTGGCTTCCGGAAATGAACGATGGCTTTCCTTGTGCGATAGGGTCCGCCAAAACGCAAGCCAATACCCCCCGCACCGGACGACGGAAATGACCGGAATGACCCGCATGAGCAAATGACCTGCATGAGCAATCTTGCTCATGCCGCGCGCCACGGTCACAAAGGAAATCGGCGACGGGCTTTGAAACTGCCGTTTCGCGCGCCCATTTGCCGTAACAGCGCGTGGGCATTGCCTAATCGATTGCATGCCGTTACCCATGCCGACGTTACCCTCCCGGCGAACGGCCACGTGGCGGAGTGGTTACGCAACGGTCTGCAAAACCGTGTACCCCGGTTCAATTCCGGGCGTGGCCTCCAGCCTTCGCAACGCGCAGCGCCGCGAAGGCTCTCCGCCGTAGCCCCACCTTGGGCGAAGGCGGATGGATTGCGCTTGCTCCGGCCGGCAGGCCCGCAATTCATGCACGCAAACGCTTTCAAAGCCGGACGGGCTTTGTTATATGCGGCGCGCGCACGCGAGCAGGCTTTTCCCCGGTAGCTCAGCGGTAGAGCAACCGGCTGTTAACCGGTTGGTCGCTGGTTCGAATCCGGCCCGGGGAGCCAAACACTTTCAAGGATTTAGAGCCAAAAGTCGCAAGAGCAAAACATTCAGAAAATACGATCTGGCAGCATTTGTGGCAGCAAATTGCAAAACTCACTGGACGGAGCCGCGAGCAACTAAAGAATCCGGGTGAGAACGGACTGCGGCGCCACCGAACGAAGCTAAGGCATCGGGCAACGCCGCAGCCGCCGAGCCGGCGCGCGCGAGGCGATACCGCACCGCGGTTTTGAATGTGCCAAATTCAAGAGATTCAAAAGATTCAAAGCGAGGCGCGCGCCGCCCGAACTGGCGCCGTTTACGGTGGCGCGCTGAACTTGCGGAGCAAGGCGCGGATGACGGCTTTCTCGCTGCGCTCCCGAGCCGCAAACATCGACTGCATAATCGCGTCCCAATCCATGATGCCCGCCAGTGTGTGCAGGTCCTCACAGTGCCGCATGTCGCTCGCAGTGAAACCAGCTTCGCGAAATATGTGTTCTATATCCTCTCGGGTGAGCGGCTTGCCGATGCCACCCGGCACATCCTCGCCGCGTTCTAGGCTCTCGCGCCGCGCCTTGGCGGCGTCACGCTTCTCGGCGACGTTCGCCATGCCGGCCTGCCCCTCCGCGATAGCGCGCCCGGCGCTGGTGGCAAGTCCCTTGTGACCTTCGACGTTGCCCGCGTGCATGTCGTGAAGGCTCGACCAAAATTGCTCGTCCGCTTTAGCGTTCTCGAGCTGCAGGGCGCGCTGCTCGTCGAGCGTGACCATCGGGATGCGGGCATGAATGTCTCCGAGGATTTTCGTTTGCGCCACCGCATCGACGCGGTTCGAGAGCTTGGCAAAGCGCTTGTGGAGCCGTTGCCAGAACGCGATCCGATCCTCCACCGATGGCGGCCATTCGACCGAGCCGAAACTGGCGACGTGCTCGTGCCGGACCTTCCCGTCGACACGGCGGGTTTCGACCAAACTGACTTGCAGCCGGCGTTCGGTTTGTCTGAACCGCGGGAACATTGTAGTGGCATGATTGCCTGGCGTTCCGAAAACGCAAGACTTTTTCACCACTACAGCCCAAGACCGGGGGAAAAGCGTGCCGAAACGCCCGAACTGGTCCCGACCCCTACCCCGGCCGCTGGTCATCCCCACGGTCATGACGCTGTCGACGCTCGCCGACGTGCGTGAGCTGATGCGGCATTTGCCGCGACACACCCGCGAGAAAGACACCTGGCGCCACGTCGCCGCCATGCTCGAGGCAGCGGCGCGCGGCGACGACACCGTCGACGTTGCGGTGCCGGTCCGCATGGTGCTGTCGATGGAGGGCGTCGAGTGCCGGCCGAAATGACGCCCCGCCGCTTCCCGCCGCCGTGGTCTGTCGAAGAAACCGACGCCTGCTTTATCGTGCGGGATCGTGACGGGCAGACGCTTGCGTATGTCTATTGCGAGGATGAGCCGAGCCGACGATCCGCGACGAAACTGCTCACGCGGGACGAGGCGCGGCGCATCGCCGCGAACATCGCGAAGTTGCCGGAGTTGCTGAGCAAACCCTAGTGGAATGTCCGCTTCCGAGAAAAGCGGACTTCGGGCGGACATCGGAAATCGGTCGTTCATGTTGAGGGTTCCGGATGCCGGCCGTCACGGACGGTGCCACTGGCACTGTGGCCGGCGTCCGGAAGCCTGCAGGGAAGGAACCCGCGGGAGGTGACCGGTGGCAGTGCGGCGATCGCTATGGGTATTTGGACATTTGGTCGTTGGCGGGCGAAGTAGTTATCGCGCCGGCTGGGCTCGTGTTTGGCGAGCGACGGTCTGGCAACAGCTCGCGATGGTGCGATTGCGAGTGACTGCGGTCAGCGCGACAGCCACGTCGGCGGCGAATCGACAACGGGTCTCCGAGGCTGGCCGGTGACCAACTCGACGCATCATCGTTTCGCTGTGCTTCTACAACCCTTGTCATGACGTATCGATCCGGATCGATGGCGGGCACGGCGAGGCTTTGTGCCGAGGCGTCTGGCCGCGCTGGAAGACCTCGATGATGCGCATTTTGCTGCCGCAGCACGGACAGGCCTGTGTGTGAGGCTCGGGTTCGGCTGTCGCCGGCTTTGCTTCGGTCGCTTCCTCATTGTGCATCGGTTCCGCCGCAGCGTTCGCGATCTCTGCCGCGATCACGCCAATCAGCTTGCGTGCGAGCGCGATGTTGTCGACGCGTGTGCCATTGGCGAACAGGCCGTAATGACGGATGCGATGCTGCCCCTTCGGCAGCACGTGGAGAAGAAAGCGGCGGATGAACTCGGCGATGTCGAGCGTCATCGTGGTATTTCGCGCAACGCCGTCGACACGATAGTTCTTGACGCGGAAGGTCACCGTCTTGCCATCGCTATTCAAGAGCCGACCGTTGGAGATGGCAACGCGGTGGGTATAGCACGACAGGTAGGCGAGCACGGCTCTCGGGCCCGCGAAGGGCTGCTTGGCGTAGACGAACCAGCGCTTGTTCTTGAGCGGTGCCAGGAACTCGGCGAAGCGCACAGCATCGGCGAGTGCCGCGTGCCTGCCGAAGAACGTGAGCTTGCTGGCCGCGTGCGCGGCAACAAGCTTCTCCAGCATCAGCCGCCGGAACAGCCGAGAGAGCACCAGCACCGGCAGGAGGAAGTTGCGCCGCGCTGCAATCCAGCGATCGCCACCAAGTGAGATGCCGCCGCCCGGCACGATCATGTGCACGTGCGGGTGATGCGTCATCGCCGAGCCCCAGGTGTGCAGCACGGCGGTGATGCCAATCCTGGCTCCGAGGTGTTTCGGGTCGGCCGCAATGGTGAGCATCGTCTCGCTCGATGCCCTAAACAGCAGGTCGTAGATCACCGCCTTGTTCTGATAGGCAATGTCGCCGATCTCGGCCGGCAGCGTGAACACGACGTGGAAGTAGGGCACCGGCAAGAGATCAGCCTCGCGCGCCGCCATCCATTGGCGCGCTGCCGCCCCCTGGCACTTGGGACAATGCCGATTGCGGCAACTGTTGTAGGCAATCGAGGTGAAGCCGCATCGCTGGTTCTCACAGCGCGCAACGTGGCCGCCGAGCGCCGCCGTGCAGCAGTCCTCGATCGCGCTCATCACCTTCAGTTGTCCGAG
Organism: uncultured Alphaproteobacteria bacterium; assembly: GCA_963791925.1. GTDB lineage: Bacteria > Pseudomonadota > Alphaproteobacteria > Rhizobiales > Xanthobacteraceae > BOG-931. Next base: position 206,757 of record CAWBUA010000004.1, read on the forward strand.
GCTCACATGGCCGCGGTTGGCCTCACGCCAAGCGGGACCATGGTCACGGAACAGGTCCGCGACCTCCAGGGCAGGACGGGCCAAGGAGCACCGACTATGCCGGCGACTGATCCGTCGGCCGCAGTAGTCGATCGAGCGGGCTCTCGACCGACCGCAGCAAATTGGTCGCGACCTGCGTGTAGCGCGCGGTCGTATCCAGCTTGGCGTGCCCGAGCAGAACCTGGATCACGCGCACGTCGATGCGGCTCTCCAGAAGATGTGTCGCAAACGAGTGTCGCAGCGTATGCGGCGACACCCAGGAGCCGAGCCCGGCGGCATCGGCAGCCATGTGGCAGGCACGGTTGAGCTGGCGCACGGTGATCGGCAACAGCGGATCGCGGCCCGGGAATAGCCAGCCCTGCGAGCGGCACTGCAGCCACCATGCGCGCAACAGCTCGAGCAACACCGGCGACAGCATGGCGTGCCGGTCTTTGCGGCCCTTGCCCATCTCGACACGGATCAGCATACGCTGGCTGTCGATGTCGCCCACACGCAGCATGGCGACCTCGCCGCCTCGAAGGCCCGCACCATAGGCCACGCTCAAGGCCGCCTTGTACTTCAGGCCCGGGCCCGGTGCCGCCTCGAGCAGCCGCGCGACATTCTCGGGCGAAAGCACACGCGGCAGCTTCCTGGGGTAACGCGTGCGCGCAATCTGATGGGCCAGGTCGGCGCGACCGCACGTGATGCCAAGGAAGAAGCGCAGTGCGGATGCTTGCGTATTCATCTTCGCAGGCTGCGCGCCCTGCGCGATCTGCTCGGCCTGGAAGCAGCGGATGTCGTCGCCGCTCGCCGTATCCGGCGCGCGCCCGAGGAACTTGGCAAAGGTCTCGATGTGCCGGATATAATCGTGTTGGGTCTTGGTGCCGAAGTTGCGGTTCGTCATATCCTGCAAAATGCGGCGGCGCAGATCGCTGATGGGCTTGTCACTCATCGAAGGCTCCTGTCCTGAGATTGAGGTTCTGCAACCCCTCGATCCTCAGGGCGGGACGCCTGCCCGTCATCGCCTCTCGATCAGTCGGTTAGCGCGGCCCTCGCCACTTGCTCCGTTCCGCGCGCAGCGCGCTCCCGCGCGAGCGGGTTCGTTCGCTGGCCAATTCTGTTGAAGAAGTCCGACGATAATTTGAGGTAGATCGAACTGGCGCGGAGGGCGCGGTGGATCAGCGGAGCGGTCCTGTTATTATGCTGGTTTGAGGTCCGGTACCGGTATCAGCTTCGCCATTTTTCGGAGGTTCTGTGCGGTTGCTGCGAGGAGGAATTCGTCGTGGGCGCCATGGCGCCGGACAAACCGCGGTCGCGGAACAGCTGCTGGAAAGCGGCGATCACCGGGGCTTCGCGGGTCGATTCGAAGGCCTCGCACAGCAAAAGATAGCGCGATGCATGGTCGGAGACTGTCAGTGGGTAACAGTAGCGCCCATTGCCGAGCTTGAACTCGCCCTTGAAGTCGGCGCACCACAGCGCGTTGGGCACGGTCCCTGCCGACAGCGCGTCGTACCCTGGGCGACCTGCGGCGCCGCGCCCTGTGTCATTGCACAGCCTCTTTTCCCGTAAGATTATAGCCCTGTGCGTCCTTCTGCTGAGTTTTGCAATACTGCCCCGTCTGCGCGCGCCGTGCTGAGTGCTCGGCGCTGTGCTCGGTCGACTTAGGGATTAGACGACACCGGTCCCGCACCGGCGGTGCCGGCTTCCGATCCGGCGGGCGCTACCCCACTCAAGAGGTCGCCGAGCCGCTTTAATTGCGCGCGTTGGTCGGCGGAGGCTTTTTCGAGTGAATCTTGGTACACGCGATTCAATTTGTCCATGTTCTCGGCCGATTGCTGCTGGCTGTAAAGACGCACGAGCATCGCCACGAGCGCCGCTTGCGTCGGGTTAGGCGCGCCCAACGTCCCGTCGAGCGACGCCTCCGCGATCGGAATCAGCGCACCGAATGCGCCGCCGCTCGCTGCGACCAGGAAATTCTTGACCGCCGCCGCCCGATCCGGAGTGCCACCATCTCCATCCCATTGCGCCATCGCCAATATGTTCGGCGCCGGCCATTGCAAATTGTCGGCCAATTGTTGAATGGCCGTAAGGGCTCCGGCGGGATCGCCCGCGTGCCGCGCGTCGTAATATTCCAGCGCAGTCATTCCCATGCCGGTCGGATTGAGGCCTAGCCTGTGAAGAAGCTCGCGCTGGGCTTTTTGACCGGCGCGCGCCGCCGTGACGATTTCGACGACCGGCTGGAAACCGCCGTGGTAAGCGGCGAGAAAATAGTGACCAGCGAGCTTCAAATCCTGCTTTACGTTGAGCCCGCGTGCATAGATGACCGCCAGCTCGTAATTCGCCACCGGAACGTCCGCGTGGCTTGCCAGCTCGAACCAATGACGCGCTTGCCCATAGTCCTGTCGTAAGGTCTTGGTGCCGCCGAAATATTGCTGTCCGAGCGCCGCCGCCGCAAATGACACATTGGCAGCGGCCGCCTGCCGCAGCATGGCTTGGCCGGGTTGCTCCTCGCCATGATTGAACAGATTGAGCCCGGCGATGCCGGTGGCGATATTGGCAACGACGGGATCGATTTGCGCGAGCGTCCCCAACTTGCCGAGCGCCTCCGCAAAGTCCGTCTGGAATGCATCGCCGTCAATCGGGCCGCTCGATGCTGGCGGCGGCGAATTGAGCCCGCCTGGCGCCGGTCCGGTTGGAGATTGCAGATCGGCAGGCGGCGCCAAGTCGGCGGATTGCTCCGGCGCGGCAGTTGGCGGCGCTGCGTCCGAAGATGGCTTCGGCTCGCCTGTCTGAGCCGGCGGCGCCGGCGAGGCGCTCGACTGCGGCTGGGTGAGCGAAGCCGTTGAAGCCGATTTTGTCGGCGCTTCCTGCGCCGGCGGTTGCGATGGGGCCAATTCCGAACGCAGTGCAACGATTGCCGCGGTCGCCATCAAGGCCAGACCGAGGCCGGCAATGGCCCAAAGCATCGTCGCGCGGTTTTGCGGCCCGGCAGGCACCGTGCCGACTCCCGGCGTTTCAGCAAATTCGCTTACCGACGGCCCGACTTCCACCTCCGCCCCGCATACCGGACATCGGGACGAAACCTGTGCGTCGAAGACGTGGCCATCAATACAGCGAACGAGATGTTGCATTACCGAGGCACCCGCTGCCGCGTCATGGCGCCATTCCGACCGGCACGGCGCCGTGGAACAGGCTGTCGGCCTGTTGTTTTTCTTGGGGCGTCATTTGGCCTTCTACGGCGGCAACCTCCTGCTTCACCTGTCCCACACCGGAGCCGAGCTTAGCGTTTATGATCGCCAACCGATAAAACACGTCCGCTTCTACAAGGTTCTTCGGGTATGCGGTCGAACCCTTCGCAGCGCGCATCGCCATACCCCATTCGCACCAGGGATCGCTGCGCACCGCACCGAAAGCAAAATACTGGAGCTGCTGGAGCTGCACTTCTTGCGCATCTGCGGACATTGGTTGACCGCCAGCATTCGACGGCGCGGCCATCTTTTTGGCATCGACGCCGTGAAGCTGGGCGATGTCGCCGCTGCCTCTGGTCTCGGTCCAATGCAGCGCTTCGGCCTGGGAATACATCCAGCCATAGAGGCAAACGGCGCTCGTGCTATAAGCCTTCATCAGGTCGTTGAACCTGACGAGGGCATCTTTCGTTCTTCGCGGACTCACTAGGTTCTGATAGGCTTGCAATGCGGTCATGCCCACCTCGCCGCTCAGACGCAGGCGCGCGACGTCCTGATCCGCCCCCGCTGTCATGCCGCGTGCCGCAAACAGATAATTTTCCTTGGCCGCATTCAGGTCGCGGGGCCCGCCGATTCCATTCTCCAGCACCCTGGCATAGAACAGTGCCGACGTTGGATCGCCGAGTTGAGTAGCCTTCGCTAAGAGATCTCGAGCCTGCGTGAGATCCTTCGGTTGTCCGCCGAGGCCATCCATAAAGAGGCCCGCCTTTATGAACATGCCGATCGGATTGTCCTCTTTGATCAAATTATCTGCGAGCGACGACGCATTCGCATAATCCTTTTGACCGAATGCCACCAGCATGCGCACGACGTCGAGAGCCGTGCGCAATGTCTGACTTATGTTCGCGTCAGCCGCGGCGGTTGCGTCGTCCGGCGTTGAAGTCGCGGGTGTCGGGGTGGACGTTGGCGCGGACGCCGGCGCAGACGGGGCAACCGCATTGCTACTCGCCGGCGCGCCGTTGTCCGGAGCCGCCGGTGCCGTGGGCGCCGCCGCTGCGGCGGCTGCGGATGTCGGGCTCCCGCCCGTTGCCGAAGGCGGCCGCGTTTCGTGCAACACGAAATAAAGCGAGCCGATTCCAATGCCCAGGCAAAGCACCGCGACGGCCGCAAACAGCGGCGTGCGAGCCTGGAAAACCAGCCCCGGTGCGGCCACCTCCGGCGCGAGCGCTTCGCCGGATATTGCGGCAGTGGGTGCGATTTCAACGGTCGCGCCGCAGGTCGGGCAGACCGCGGCCGTCGCCGCGTCGAACACATGCCCTTCGATGCAGCGGACAAAATGAGCCATGCGCGTCGCTTTCCGGGACCGAAATACTACGTTGCCGCCCCACCGTCCATCGGGCGGGAAATTGTTCCCGGCTCCGCCGCGAGATCGCCACGCTAGTTCTTCGTGGCGTCCTGGACGGTCCCGTTCTGAAGCATTGTCTCCGCTTTGGCCTTGTCGGTGTCGGACATCTGTTTTTCCAGTTCTGCGATCTCGTTTTTGACAGTCGGCAGCCTTTCCTGCGAAACACCACCCTCGGTGAGGTGGAGCAGCACATCTGCCTGGACTACGCTTCTCGGCAGGTTCGGCAATCCGCTGGACGCCATTCGCGACAAGCCCCAGGTGCACGTCGGATAGTTGGTCTTCGATCCGGCGTGGAGCAACGCGAGCGCGTGCTGAAAATCGCGCGGCGTCGAGTGACCGCCGCCGTAGAGCCAGCCGGCCAGACACATCGCCGGGGCGCTGTGGGCCGCAATCATCTCATTGATGCGCTTCCAGGATTCGTCGATGTCCTTGCCGGCTATCAGATTATCATTGGCCTGGAAGATCGTGAGGCCGCGCTGATCGCTCATATTCAAGCGCGCCAGCGCGGCATCGGCATCCGCATTGCCGCTGCGCGCCGCGAAGAGGTAAAACGCCTTGGCGCCGTCGATATCCTGCGGTCCGCCGGCGCCCTGCTCCAGCATGCGCGCCGCCTCGAGCGCGCCGAACAAGTCGCCGAGCCGGGCGGCAGTGACGAACTGCTTGCGCGCCGCAGTGAGGTCTTGAGTTCCGATCGTGCCGCTCTTGAGCATGACGCCGAGAGCGTAGGCGCCGAGCGGGTTGTTCTCTGCAGCAAGCTCGCGTGCAAGGTCGGCAGTCTGCGCGTAATTACCCTGGCGATAGAGTGCGTTCACCTGAGCCACTTTGAGCGCCGACGCGATCGCGTCGCTGATGTCGATTTGCGGGATCGGCGCGGCTGGCGCCGCGGCGTTGGCTGGAGCAGATGCATTCGCCGGCTTGACCGCGCTCTGCGGAGCCAAAGAAGCTTGCGGTGAAGGCCGATTGATCGCCGGCAGCACGAACTGGTCGAAAGCAAACCAGACCGCGCCGAGAACGACGCCACCGACGACGATCCGCACGGCGGAATGCGACAGTTGGGCTCCCAAGCCGCGCCGCGGCTTGGCCGGTGCTTCCGCTTGCGCAGCGACAGCGGGTTCGGATGGCCCCGGCGCAACGATCGGCGGAGCAGTGGAGGGCGCAGGGACGTTTACGGTCGCGCCGCATGTGGGACATTGCCGCGAGACTTCGGCGTCGAAAACGTGTCCGTCGATGCAGCGGACGAAGTGTGGCATCAGTGGCTTGCTCCGGACGATGCCGTGGTCTTCTGCCAGATACTGATGTCATCGGGAGTTGGAGCAGCCGCCTGCCCCTGTGGCACCGGCAACGCGAACAGTATGACCGGCCGCGTGTCTCTGAGGGGCGTCACCCCGCCAGGAATGATCCTCGTGTCGTTGGCGCTGCCATTGATGACAGTGAATACGAGACCGGCCCTCACCTGACAGCCCGGCGGCGGTGCCGATTTGGCGGTAACGCCGAAAAGAACCCGCACCCCGGGGGGGGTCCTTACGAGAAATTGTCTGTGAAATGGCGGTCCCCCGCCGCTGATCGGCACGAAACTTACGCTATCCAAACCGCGAGTGACATAGTCGCTCGCCTCTTTCGCGCTTGCGAAGCCCTCTGGCAATTTATTTATCACTGGCACTACCTGTGATGTGAATCCGACGTTACCGCATCCAGGTAGTGCTGTAGCATCGACAATCGACCACGAGGTCGGGATTGGCGACGAGTGGTCCAGCGTGTCTTGCAATGCGACGGCCTGCTGTCTGGCCGCGTTGGCCTCGACGTTCGCCCGATCGCGCTGCTGCGTGGCCGCTTGCAATTGATTTCCTAAACTGTTCACTGTCGCTACGGCGCGATCGAGACGCTGCTGCAGCGCGGCATTCTCGTCCTGGGCCGCTTTCAAATCCTGCCGTGCCTGTTGCAGTTGCTGGTTCAAGGCGTCGAGCTGCTTACGGGCCTCGGCAAGGTCGGCACGCGCCTGCGCCAGCAAGCGCTTTAATTCCTCGACGTCGTCGGTCTGCATCGCCTGATCGGCCTGCTGAATGTTCTGCTCGGCGCGATCAAGAGCTTGCTTGGCCGATTGCTCGGTCTGCTGCTGGAGCTGCTGTTGCGCCTGGTCGCGTTCCTTGCGCGCCTCGTCCGCATCCTGCTGCGCCTGCTGGGCTTGCTGCGCGTTGTTGTTCTGCTGCGTCACCTCTTGGCCCCTCTTCACATAGGGGCTCAACAGCACGACGAGCAGCACGAATGCGCCCATCGCGCCGGTAATCACATCGAGGAAGGCGATGTTGAAGATATTGATTTCGCGGTCGCGCCGAGCCATCTGCGTTCAGCCTGGTGCGCAATTCACCCGACGTAGAGCCGGTTGATCAGGTTCTTCAGACAGTATTCGCCGGCGCTACCCACCGCCGCATCTTCGCGCGTTTGCACCACGTGCTGGATCAGCACCAGGATGGCGCTTTCGATCAGAGCGACGAGCGTGGTGTTGAAGGCGATCGCCAGCGCCGTCGTCACGGCGCTGATGTCCAGGTGATCCGGATTAACGAGCCGCAGCGCGTTGCCCAGGTGCGACACCGTGCCGATAAATCCCATGGTCGGGATCACCCAGGCCAGATAGCGCACCATGGCGTAGCGCTGCTCGACCTTGCTTTCGAGCAGCCCCAGCGACGTCTGGAGCACGCTCACCGCCTGGTCGATGGAGCGGGTCGACTGCAATTGAAGCACGGCCATGTTGATGAGCGAGGCCAAAAAACCATTATCCCCATCGAAACGGTTGGCGACCCTGCGGCGGATACTGCCAAGGTCCTCGATACGGAGCACGTCGGCTTCGTCCTCGGGAAGGAAATGGGCGTGAAGCTGCGCAGTCTCCCACGCCCCGACGCGCGCCCGCACGAACAGTTCGCCGAGCCCGACGAAGAACAACAGATGGATCATGTTCTGGATGGTGAACGGGTAGGGAAACGGCGAATCGTGGCTGTGTTCGAGCAGCAGCGCCGCGCCGAAGCTGTCCTCCGGAAAAATCAGCGTCAGCACCAGGATGAAGATGCAGCCGGCGAGCAGGGCCAAGATCGCGGCCTTGCCCCGTGAGATCACTCCGGTGACCGAACCGCCGGATAAGAACGCCCGCAACGACACGTCGGGGCGGCCAGGGCCGCGTAGCGTTCGGGGGGGTGAACCTACGCCGCCAGGCTGACCCGGCCCACTTCCGCTCGACATCGGCGATCAATCCCCAGTTTGAGTGTGCATGTGCCCCGGCGCGGTCAAACGCAGGATAGCCCGACTGTGAGCATGAAATCCAGAACTGCCTTGTAGCTGGATGGTCGCAGTCGGCGCACGGAGCAACCCAAAATCTCATTTCCAATACCCTGATGAAAATGTAGCCTCGTTTCGGAGTGTCCTCCCAAGGCATGAAACAAGCTGCCGTGCCGGATGCCGTTGTCCACTCGCTTCACAAGGAATTTGCAAAGTGTAAGTCCTCACAGTATCGCAGAGTCGTCTTAGGATTTGCCGGTTGAAATAAATGACGCACGCGGGTTTTTCGAACTGGGTCATCTACCCGCTTGTTGCGGTAGTGGCTGTGCTAATCTTCGTGCTGGGCCGACTCGGCGCCCGCCGCGTCGATAGTGTCGTGCAGCGGTGGATACCGGCGCGATTTCCTTTTGCGCGTACAGTGCTATATGCTTTTCTTCTCGCCATATTCCTTGGAATTATGCTCATCATATTTTTCAGCATTTTCGGTATTATTACGGCTTCTTTCTCGGCCTGCTCTTTTCATTGTTAGTCTTATTGATCGCGGAAATAGATACATCATCGGCCCCGGCAGTCACTCCGTGCATGCTTGGTCGATTGCTGTTGACTGCCACTACACGCAATCGCGGGCGGTCGTCCCCGCGACGACCTAATTACCGAGGCTCTTCGCTTTGTCGAAATCGGCATTGGCGCGCGCGGTATCTCCCTTGGCCTGCCAGGCGACGCCGCGGTTCTCGTAAGCCAGCGCATAATTCGGATCGAGGCGAATGGCGTCGTTGTAGTCGGCGATGGCGCGCTCATCGTCACCCTTCTCATGCCAGACGACGCCTCGGTTCATATAGGCCGCGGCGTCATTTGGATTGATACGGATCGCTTCGTTGTAATCGGCGATGGCGTGGTCGCGGTCGCCTTTATCATCCAGGGCGTTGCCGCGGTCGACATAGTGATCGGCGTTTTTGGGGTTGAGATGGCTGGCCGCACTATAATCGGCAATGGCGAGATCGTACTTGTGCCGTTGGTATAGTATGCCGGCACGGTTCACGTAGGCACTCTCCATGTCGGGATCGAGACTAATCGCCTTGTCAAAGTCGGCGATGGCATGGTCTTGATCGCCTTTCTGCAAAATACAGCGGCCGCGGTTCAGATAGAAGTTCGCATCCTTAGGATTGAGGCTGATGGCTTCATCGGCATCGGCGATGCAGCGGTCGTCATCGCCTTTTTGATACCAGGCATAGCTCCGGTTGTTATAGGGGTCAGGGTCTTTAGGATTTAGGCGGATGGCTTCGTTATAGTCGGCGATGGCACGATTTTGATCGCCCTTGTCGAGCCAGGCATTGCCGCGATCGTAATAGCCTGCCGGATCGCCTGGATCGGTTCCGATTGCAGCAGTGAAATCGGCGATGGCGCGATCATAATCGCGTTTGACATCGAGCCATGCGCTACCGCGGGCGACGTAAGCTCGGTCGAGATCGCCAGGCGCGGCCATCTTGTCCTCGATGATGCGCGCGCAGGCGGCAAAGGATTGTTCGTCGTCCTTCTGGCAATTCTGCATATCGAGCGAGTTGGCAAGAGCAGCGCCGATCGAACCGGCCATCGCGATGAAAAGAGTTCGCAAAGATTACGAATGCGATGGATGGTCCGTGCGCCCATCCAAATCGAGCGTTCGGCAGCCGTGATTTTTCCTTGTTCGGCATCGCGGACCGATCTCCTAGTCTCCGAGACTCCTCGCCTTGCTGAGATCGGCATTGGCGCCGCTCAAATCGCCTTTGGCGCGCCGGGCCACGCTCCGGTTGTAATAGGCTTGGCCAGACCTGGGATCGAGCCGGATCGCCTGGTCGTAATCGGCAATAGCGCGATCATGGTCGCCCTTGCCGTCCCATACATTGCCGCGGTTGACGTAGGCCGTCGGATCGTTCGGATCAAGACTGATGGAGTCGTTCAAATCCGACAACGCGCCGTCGAAATCCTTCTTGCTGTATCGGATCAAGCCGCGTTCGTTATAAGCGCCGGCATTTTTCGGATCGAGGCGAATCGCCGCGTCGAAATCGGCGACGGCACGATCGTCGTCGTCCTTGTGATGCAACGCCTCGCCGCGGTTGAAATAGACATCGGCGTCGTTGGGCGCGATGCGAATGGCTTCGTTGTAATCGGCGATGGCGCGATCGCGGTCGCCTTTGTCGTCAAGCGCGTTGCCGCGATTCATGTAGGCATCCGCGTTCTTCGGGTCGAGACGAACGGTTTCGGTGAAATCGGCAATCGCGCCGTCGAGGTCGCCTTTCCGATAGCGGCTCATGCCGCGCTGATAATGCCCGTTGGCGTTGTTTGGATCGAGACGGAGGCCCTGGTCGTAGTCGGCGATGGCGCGGTCGTCGTCGCCTTTCCCATGCCAAGCGATGCCGCGGTTCAAAAAAGCAATGGCGTTGTTGGGATCAAGAGCGATGGCGGCGCCGAGGTCGGCGATGGCACGGTCGTAATCACCCTTGTTCCGCCATGCGATGCCGCGATAGGTGAGCGCCTCCGGGTCCTTGTCCGCGAGTTGAAGTGCCTGATTGAAATCGGCAATGGCGTGGTCCCAATCGGCCTTGATGACCCAAATCAGACCGCGATTGGCGAAGTAGGAGGATGATTTTGGGTCGAGGCTGATTGCGGTGCTGTAATCAGCCAGCGCCTGATCGATATCGCCCTTGGCTCGCCAAACACCCGCGCGGCCGCTGTAGGCGTTTGCATATTTCGGATCGAGCGCGATGGCACTGTTATAATCGGCCATGGCGCGGTCGAGATCGTGCTTGTCCCCCCAGGCAGCGCCCCGGTTTTGGTAAGCAACCGCATACTTGGGATTAAGGCTGATAGCCTGGTTGAAATCGCCGATGGCACGGTCGAGGTCATTCTTACGGTGCCAAAGAGAACCGCGATCATTGTACGTTATGAAGGACTTGGGGTCGAGGCTGAGGGCTTGGTTATAGTCGGCCATCGCGCGATCCAAGTCGCCCTTGTCGCGGTAAGTGTCGCCGCGGGTAGCATAGGCGCCTGCGTTTTTTGGATCGAGACGGATGGCGTCGTTGAAATCGGCCAGAGCGCGATCGAAATCGTGCGTGAGCAGCAGTGTAAGTCCGCGATTATAATAGGTGCTGGAAACGTTGGGATCGAGCGCAAGCGCCGCGGTATAGTCGGCGATGGCGTGATCGTGGTCATGCTGAAGATCGTCCAACGCATTGCCGCGATCGACGTACGCCCTCTCCCGGTCATGAACCGATGCCGTTTTGTCCTCGATGATGCGCGTGCAAGCGGCGATAGACTGGTCGTTTTCCAATCGGCAAGTCTGTTTGTCGGTCGGATCGGCATACGCTGCCTTCATCGCGACGACCATCGCGAGAATTATGACCGCGGCACCTGAGATAGGCGTCGGTTGATGCTGTGGAATCCGCGCGATCGCCGCATTGGTCGATCGCAATCGGAGGCCCGCTTCGTCGGGAGCATTCATGTCGCCCTCTTCTGTTACCCGTCAGTCGCCGCGAACCGATCGAGAGGGTCCGGCCCAAATGCATTAGCTCCGACCGCGCCCGGAAATCCGCCCATGCCCCAAATCGCGGTGGCCCAAGCGGCAAGAAAACTCTCAAGCCATTCGACAGGGTCCCCGAAGAGTACTGCGCAAAGAATAATCAAACCAAGAATGACTAGGAAAAGACCGACAGTCCACTTGCCCGAAAGATCGTGATCGTGGCATCGCTTCGCTCCTGTAGCCAGCGACGAAATTCCAGCCGGAAGCAAGGCCAGAGCGCCGACCAGCGTCCAATAGATCGCTGGAGAGATGATTTGATTTGTTGTCACTTCGCTGATTACGGTCCAGACAACCGCGGCATAGACGCATTGGATGGCGACGCAAATCCAATATCGCCTTCGATCGAGGCGTCCATTAAAGGAAAAAAGGATCTCCAGTCCGCCGCGAATGTTTCCGCCATGTTTGTCTGTAGTTGTGGACAACGGACGCACTGCCGGCGCGATGCCGGTGAACGTGGAATGCGACCCTCGGGTCGGAGAAATCGCCGCATGCGCCGGCGACCGGGGCGCTTGCTCCCTAGGCGGCGTCACGCGCCCCCAAGAAACTTCCGGTCCAAATCGGTTCGGTCCGACCGTGCCGCGCTGGCAGCCGAGAGCGAAAATGGTCCAGCATATAAAAGGCCACGCTACGAACAGAGCAATGCCAGTAGCCGTATCTGATAAGCTATTGGAGATGAGGCCGCGGGCCGCTGCCAACGGCATGGCGAAATAGAGCGCGATCGCCAATGCGGGCGTGCCGTAATAGAGAAGGATCCACAAGCCTGAAATTTCCCGGTCGTGCAATCGGCCTATCGCGACCGTAACGGCGGAGAATGCGAACGCAGCCCCCACCACGCCGTAGATCGCGTAGCCGACGGCCGGAGGCCAACCGGCCGCCTCGATGACGCCAGCTAAGATACCGAAAACGAGGAGCGCAACACACCCGTAAAGACCGCCGAGCATTGCCCAGAATTGCTTTCGGCCTACGCGAGAACGAAAGGGAAAAATTTGGTGCCGCATTTGCGGCAAGCCCACAATCAGCCCGATGACAAAAGTTAAAGGCCATGCGACAAAACTACCGATGATGAAAAGGATGCTGACCAGCCCCCGTATGCCGTCTTTCGTTACTCTTCTTGTTGTGGGTGCAGTGGCAGGCGCAGGAGAAATTTTGGCGAGGGGGTTTTTATTAGCTGGATCGGTCGCAGGCGAGTTCATCGAGACCCCTCAGAACTGTGCGGGCAGCCATCCTCCCGTGGAACGGGGATCATGGACTGCGTTCTGATCCGCAGACGCTCCATTCAACAAGTTTACATGGACTCGGCGAACGCACAAGGATTTATCGACCCGGGAGCGTCAACCAACAAAGTACCTTTGAACGTCGCAACGCTGACAATCTCTTGGCCGCCCCAAGGTCCGCGACGCGGTAGGTTTTCAGCGGAGATCCAATGACCCAAGGTTCAATGATCGGCAGGCTGTCGCCACGGAAAGCGAACGGGCGCCGCGGTTGTTCCGCCGTGCTATCTGTACTGTTGGCGGGCGGTATCCTGGTCGCTCGGGTCCGGCCGGTGGCGGCCGACACTGGGGACAAGATAGGCTGGTCGGCAATCACCGATCCGCGCAAACGCGTGTTCCTGATCTACGTGCCGGCCGCCGGCGCACCACGGGCCCTCAACTTCGCATGCCTGCGCGACGTGGATGATTTGACGGTCTATTCGGAAGGCGTTGCCGGCAACCTGCCCTCCGGCCCCGCCACCCTGACTATGAGAAACGGCAATGCACGTTACGATGTTGCAGGCAATATCGCACCAGACCTGATAAGCAAACTGCCGACATTCACTGGCGAACTAGCCGACGACAAAAAGGCCTTGAGCGGCATCTCAGCCAGACTTCTTCCGATCCTTCAGGGATCCGGGCCGATCCTCTACAAAATTAGCGCGGGTATGGCGCCCGACGGCATATTGAAAAGCCCGAGTTCGATCCCCATCGGCGGCTTGGCAGCGCCCTTGGCAAAATTCAAGTCCATTTGCTTCGGTCCGTGACAATTCATGGTGTCTGCTCTACCCCCCATACGCGGCCATCGATCGGCGACGTTTGTATGTCCGCCTCGGGACCCGGAGGCTCCTCTTACGGGTCACCAGAAAGCGGCCTGCCGGAGATCGCAATGAAAGTGGTCTTTCGCCTCCTTAATGTGTTCTTCCTTATAGTCGCGCACTGTGCGGTCGTTGTGTGCGGAATTGGCGCGGTCCAAACCATCGCTGCGCCGCCGCGAACGGCAGATACGGGCCAAGAAGAGACCTCCGCGCTGAGGCGATGGTCGGACGTGGCCACTGGTCCCAGGTATTCAAGCGTAGCCCGCAATACAATCTTTTTCTCATTTAGAGGGAAGGATGTTTTGCGGCCGTCATTCGGGAGCGACCGCTTCGGCAGACGGCCACGTTCCGGCGGCTTTCTTCGGCTGCGTGTGGGGGCAGAGGGGCTTCCCCTGCTGCCTGTCGCTCCTGAGGCTATTGCGGCCCATTCGGGATCTCGACCGCAGTATTTTCCCGCGCATTATGCGTCGCATCCTTTATTGGCGTCGGAAAATTCAGTGCGCGTCGGAGATGAAGCGTCACCGATCAGAACAAGGCGAGTTACAGTACCGGAAGATCAACTCCACGATGGCGTCGGGATTGACCGCAATCGTCCGCCACGGTTTTCGCGCTAACAGCAGCAGCTCCGGCGCGAACAGGGACTTGCGGGTCCAGTTTTTTATGGCGGCTTCGAGCTGCCAAATTCATGTTGGTAGATTTGTTGGTATCTCTTCTTGCGGTCGCCGAAGAATGGGGTTTAATCAAATACATAGCCTCCTGCTTCGTCTCCGGCCCGGGGAGCCAAATCAAGCACTTCACGAAGTTTCCGACCAGGCCGCTCCAAGAACGCCGGGAAGCGCTGCCGCCGGCGTTCATCAACGGTTAACCGCGTCTCTTCACCATCACATCCGCTTTGTGAGGAGATGCGAATCATGGCGCGAAATCTGGCTTACGTCTTGCCGCGTGCCGTCATTGTGCTCGGAGGATGGGGCGCGATGTATTTCATCCTTACCGCGCTCTCGCCGCGGCTGGCGCCGGCGATCGTCTATTTCACCGGCATATCCTGGGTATTGGCCGGCATCGTCTGCTTCGGCTATCTCTACCGGCTGCGCCGCGAAGCGGGCTTGGCGCAAGGACGCGCCGCCGTGCAACGCCGTAAGGCGACCTGATACCAGCTCCATAACGGATTGAATCGGGCAGTCTTCTGCGCTGAGAGCGGAAGGCAGGGGAATTGTTTTCGAGGCGCTGAGTGTGATTCGCTTGGCTATCTGATTCGGGGAAAACAGATGGTCGAATGCAGCAAAGCCGAGGTTCGGCGGCTCAAAACCGCGCTACGATGGAAGATCACGGCCGGACAGCGCCAGCGCATTCAAATGGTGCTGTTACGCGAGAGCGGGATGACGCAGGGCGCGATTGCGGCAGCGATGGGTGTATCGCTGAGCACGGTGAACCGCGCGCACATGGCCTATGCTCACGGTGGCATCAAGGCGCTTAAGCCCAAGCCGAATGGCGGACGCAAGCACGAGAACATGACCGTGGCGACGGAAAAGGCCTTGCTGGCGCGCTTTGCCAAAGCTGCCGGCGCCGGCGAGATGTTGAACATTCACGATCTCAAAGCGGCCTATGAACAGGCGATCGGGCATGTGACCAGCGACAGCACGGTGTACAATCTCTTGCACCGGCAGGGCTGGCGCAAGCTGATGCCGCGGCCGTTTCATCCCAAGCGCGACCTCGCGGCGCAAAAAGCTTTTAAAAAAACGGCTTTCCTGATGCAGTGAGGCAGGCTCGGCGGGCGGCCAAGAGGCGCGGTCGGCATCTGCGCATCATGTTCGCCGATGAAGCGCGCTTCGGCCGCATTAATCGGCCACGGCCATGCTGGGCGCCGATCGGAACGAGACCAGCGGTCGCCGCTCAGCTCATTCGCGAATACATCTATTTGTACGGCGCAGTCTCTCCAAAAGACGGAGTTTGCGTCTATCTGATCATGCCGACGTCGAACACCGCCTGCTTTCAGGCCTTCCTCGACGTGCTGGCGCGCAGGTTCGCCCGCCAGGACATCCTTTTGGTTCTCGACGGCGCGCCCAACCATCGCTGTGGCCAACTGACCCTTCCCGACAATATCAAGCTCTTGTACCTTCCACCGTATTCGCCCGAACTTAATCCAAAGGAAAATCTCTGGGATGAAATCCGCGAGAAAATCTTCAAGAATTACGCGCTGAAATCCATCGACGCCGTGCGCGCTAAACTCAAACAGGCCATCCTCTACATCGAGCACAACCGCAAACTCGTCCGCTCCATCACATCCTTTCCATATATCGCCAACTCACTCTGATGTGGAGTTGGTATGAGACACGCACACGGTCCCGCGCCGGCACGCGCTCCGTCGTTGCCGGGGCGCGGTCTTAGCCGCCGGCGCGATTCCAGCCGCGGATGCGGTCGCCATAGACTTCGAAGCCCGCCGGCGTCACCACCACCGTATCTTCGAGCTTGATAAAGCCGCGGCGCGGATGCTGCAGCGTGGTTTCGACCGAAACGACCATGCCGGTCTCCAGCGGCCGGTCGGCGTCGTAGGCGTCGTAGGGCACCGGGCCGGAATTGGTCAGCCGTGGCGCCTCGTGGCTGACGAGCCCCATGCCGTGCGCCAAAAACTCGATGTGGTTGTGCAGCTTGGATTTGTGCAGCACCGCGTTCGCCGCCGCATAAATCTCCTTGCCCGGCGCACCGGGCTTGATCGGCTTCATCGACGCCTGCTCGATCGCCTCGACCTCGCCTAAAAGCTCGACAAGCTCCGCATCCGGCTCGCCGGCCACGCCCATGCGCGCCACGTCGCCGATATAGCCATGGTAATTGCCGCCGGAATCGAGCGACAGCACGTCGCCTTTTTCCCAGCGCTGATCGGACGGCGCGCGGTTCAAACTCGAGCCCGCCGCGATCAGGCAATAGTCGAAGGTCAAGCCGCGCGAGGTCTCTTCGCGGCGCAACGCCTCCGCCAATTCCGCCTTGGTGGCGCCGGCACCGAAATTTTTGAACACGGCCTGCATTGAATCGATCACCTTGTCGGAGGCAAGCTTGAGCATTTCAAGCTCTTGCGGAGTTTTGACGGCGCGAAGCCGCTCGAGCACGAACAGCGCGTCGACGAGTTCGGCGCCGGGAAAGCCCTTGCGCAGCGCCGCCTCCGCGTCGAGCGGGACAAACGCGGTCTCGACACCGATCCGCTTCGGTTTCGGATTGAGCTTGCGCGCATATTCAGCGGCCTTCTCCATGGCGTCGACCGAGCCCGAGCTTTTGGTGTTGATCTCGGCGACCCAGAACGGCGTCACCTCGTTCTGGAAACGATCCATGCGGTGGCCGAAAAAACCGGCCTTCTGCGGCTCGCCCTTGGCATAGACGAAAACCGGCAAATAGCGGCTCAAGCCCATGGCATCCATGGACTCAAAGAAGAACGAACGATGGCCGCCGAGCAGATATTGAATATTGTGCTTCGACGTCGCGACCAGCACATCGATGCCGGCGTCGTCCATGAGCCGATCGAGGCGCGCGGTGTCGAACGGGGCCGTTTTCTTGGTGACGTCGAGCATGATCGATCTCCCTGAGGGGCTTATTATGCGCTCAATCTAACAAATTCCGCGGCCTTCATGAACCCGTTCGCCGGCGGCCCTGCCCCCTTGCGGCAGCAGGCCTCAGCCGGTTCCGGCCTTAACCCCACAACTCCGCGCTGGCGAGTTTGGCGCCTTGGACCAGGGCGTCGAGCTTGGCCCACATGATGCTCGGATGGACGCGGCGGTGGAACGGGCCTTGGGCAAAGCCGCAATCGGTCCCGGCGAGAACGTTCTCCCGGCCGACGAGGCGGGCAAGCCGCACAATACGCTCGGCCACGAGTTCGGGATGCTCGACGACATTGGTGGCGTGGCTGATCACGCCGGGAATGAGCAGGCGATCGGGCGGCAGCTTGGCGCTCTCCCAGACCCGCCACTCGTGCTCATGACGCGGATTAGCGCCTTCAATGACATAGGCGCCAACTTTCATGCCGAGGATGAGGTCGACAACGTCTTTGAGCGGCACATCCGAGGCATGCGGCCCCGGCCAACTGCCCCAGCAGACGTGATAGCGGATACGGTCGGCCGGCAGCCCGGCGATGGCTTCGTTGAGCACGTCGACCTGCATCGCCAGCCAGTTGCGGTAATCGGCGAAACTTGCCGGCGGCACCATGCGGTCATAGGTGACGGCGGCGCGCGCATCGTCGAGCTGCAGTACGAAGCCGGCATCGATAATCATGCGATATTCGGTGCGCATCGCCGCGCCGATGGCGCGGATCAGCTCTTCCTCGCTCTTGTAGTATTCGTTCTTGCGGTCGGGAATGACGCTCGCCGGCGCCGCCACCGGCATGAACGCCTCTTCCACCTTTGCGTTTTTGAGCGCCGCCTTGAAATTCGCGATATCGCGCGCAAGCTCAGCCTGTCCGGTATAGCTGATGGGACCGACGCAGACCGCCTCGACCGTGGTCGCGACACCCTCGCGCGCGTCGAGCTCGGCGTAGAATTCGGCGAACCGTTCGCGGTCGACGCCCCGCGTAAACGGATTAAGGCCCGGCTTGATCGGCCGCCGCTCGAAGCCGGAGAGCCGCTCCAGCACATATTGCGACCAGCTGATCGATTTGCCGAATTCGCCGTCGCTGACGACATCGATGCCGACTTCGGCCTGCTTGTGCACGACGTCGGCCACCGAGTGTTGCAGGCAAGACGCATAGGCCGCCGCGTCGTAGGGCTTGCCGGCCTGCTTGGCGCGCAGGAAATCCTGCAATGCCGGCGGGCGAATCAGGCTGCCGACATGCGTCGTCAGGATGCGATCGTGGCTGCGCTTCATTCTATACTGTCCCCAACGCCCTCACTGCGGGGAGAGCTTGCCGGCGGCAACGGTTTCAGCACCATTGCACGCAATTAGGCAAGCGCAGACGCGACGGCGGTCGCCGCCGCAATGGGCGGCGTCCCGTATCGCTTGTTTGCGATCGCTTGCCGGAGGGCTGCCGGAGCCGCCGGCGGACCGTTATGCAGCCGAGCGGGCGGCTGATTTGGCCATGCCGAGCGGCTCGGCAACGCCGCGCACGGCGCGGTCGAGAATGAGCTCGATCGAGGCGATCTCGATGCGGTTGCGGCCGTTGTCCTTGGCGCGATAAAGCGCATGATCGGCCTGCGCCAACAGCGCCGAAATATCGAGAACCGCGTCATAGCTGACGACGATGCCGATGCTCACCGTGGCGACGACAGGCCGGCCCTCGACTTCATAGGTCGCTTCGGCGAACGAACGGCGGATGTCTTCGGCGATCGCCAGCGCCCGGTCACGCGTCGCGTCGACCAGCATTGCCGCGAATTCCTCGCCGCCGAGCCGGCCGAACAGGTCCGCGCGGCGAACGCAATTGCCGGCGACATTGGCAAAAAGCTGCAGCACGCGATCGCCGATGGCGTGGCCGAAACGATCGTTGATCGATTTGAAATTGTCCAGATCGAGCAGCATAACCGCGATCGGGCGCGGGTCGGTCGCTTGCCGGCGCAGTTTGCTTTCGCCGTCCTGCAGAAAAGCGCGGCGATTGGAAATGCCGGTGAGCGGGTCGACCAGCGCCGCGGTGCGATGACGGAATTCGGTGCGTTCCTTGGCCATCGCCAAGAGGATGAACGCGATCGAGATCGTGAACAGGAGCCCCTCGAAACTGAGCACCGTGAGCCAGACGCTCTCGAACATCTTGTTGCCGTCAGGCGACCACGGCAGCATGGCGCCGAGCGGCGTCCGCAACAGATAAAGCGCGCCGTGGGCGAACAGCATGAAGATCGCCGGCCAGCGCGACACCAGAGGCTCGCTGCGGCCGCGCCAGAATTCATATGCCGTCGCCCAGGTGTAGGCGGTGATGATTCCGGAGCTTAGCAGCACGCGGATGTCCCACGCCGCCGCGATGCTCGGAACGTGGCTCAGCACCAGCCACAATGCGGCGCCGCCGAACAACAGGATCGGCAGCGGCTTGCGATGGTCGAACACGCGCGCGCCGGTCCAGGTCAGCGCGAACGCAGTGAATAACAGGGCATTGGCGAGATCGATCGAGATCAGATCCGAGACCGAGCCATACATGCCGAACAGCATGATCGACGCCGCCCGCAGCAAGTCGGCGAAGCCCCACCAGGCCACGGCATAGATCGCCGTGTTCTGGACCCACGCGAACAGCAGCAGCAATCCGAGGATCGCCTCCACGTAGATGGTGACCAGAAACAAGGTGTTGACGTCGAGATTCATCGCAGAACCAGCTTGACCCTGACGTGGGCGGCGCGAACCGACAGACCCGTCGTGCCGGCTTAGCGCGATTGCGGGAAACAATCGGTGAATGGCCATGGCCGACGGCAAGCCATGCAGCGCTATGGTTTCGAGGATGTTGCGCAGATCGGCGGCATTTTCATCAGCCTTGTTTCCGCGCCGCCCGTCACCTATTTTCCAGCGGCCGGGAAGCGCTTAACCATGCATTTTGCCAACGAAATCACCGAAGCCATCGGCAACACCGCGCTGATCAAACTCAAGCGTGTTTCGGCAGCGACCGGTTGCACCATTCTCGGCAAGGCCGAGTTCATAAATCCCGGCCAGTCGGTCAAGGACCGCGCGGCCTTGTTCATCATCCGCGACGCGGTGAAAAAGGGCGCGCTGCGGCCGGGCGGCGTCATCGTCGAAGGCACCGCCGGCAATACCGGCATCGGCCTGGCGCTCGTCGGCAACGCCATGGGATTCCGCAGCGTCATCGTCATTCCGCAAACCCAGAGCCAAGAAAAGAAGGACACGCTGCGGCTGTGCGGCGCGGAATTGATCGAAGTGCCGGCGGTGCCCTACTCCAATCCGAACAATTACGTGAAGCTCTCCGGACAACTCGCGGCGCAATTGGCCAAGACCGAGACGGCCGGCGCGATCTGGGCCAACCAGTTCGACAACGTCGCCAATCGGCAGGGCCACATCGAGACGACGGGCCCGGAAATCTGGCACCAGACCGACGGCAAAGTCGACGGCTTTTCCTGCGCGGTCGGCACCGGCGGCACCCTTGCCGGCGTCGCCATCGCACTCAAGGAGCGCAACAAGGATATTCGCATCGCCCTTGCCGATCCGATGGGCTCGGCGCTCTACAGCTACTACACGGCCGATACGCTGAAGGCGCAAGGCTCGTCGGTCACCGAGGGCATCGGCCAGGGCCGCATCACCAAAAATCTCGAAGGCGCGCCGATCGACCTCGCCTATCAGATTGCCGACGCCGAAGCGCTGGACATCATCTTCGACCTGCTTGAGCATGAAGGGCTGTGTCTCGGCGGCTCCTCCGGCATCAATGTCGCCGGCGCCGTTCGCCTCGCCAAGGAGCTCGGTCCCGGCCACACCATCGTGACGATCCTCGCCGACTACGGCACGCGTTATCAGTCGAAGCTGTTCAATCCGCAGTTCCTGCGCGAGAAGAACCTCCCGGTGCCGGCATGGCTCGAGCGCAAGCCGAGCATCAAAGTTCCCTACGAATGAACCACGTCAATTCAACCGCGTTAGCCAATTGAGAACATCATGTTGCAAGCCGTAAATACGCCCTCACCCCCGCCGACGAGCCGCTTTCTGGTGTCGACCGACTGGCTTGCCGAGCGCCTAAAAGATCCGCGCGTAGTCGCCGTCGACGCCTCTTATTTTCTGCCGACGCAGAAGCGCGATGCCCACGCCGAATATCGCGACGGCCATATCCCCGGCGCGGTGTTCTTCGACGTCGAAGCGGTGAGCGACCATTCCACCGAACTGCCGCACATGCTGCCGGGGCCGAAACAATTCGGCGAGGTCGTCGGCGGCCTTGGCATCGGCGACGGCGACACCGTGGTGGTCTATGACTCGACCGGCTTGTTCTCGGCGCCACGGGTGTGGTGGACGTTCCGGGTGTTCGGCGCGCAGTCCGTTTACATCCTCGACGGCGGCCTGCCGAAATGGAAGGCCGAAGGCCGCCCGCTCGACAAGGGCGACACCAAGCGTGCGCCGAAGACGTTCACCGCCGAGATGAACGTCGGCGCCGTGGCCATGCTCGACGATGTGCGCATGGCACTTACCGACGACAGCGTGCAGATCGTCGACGCCCGTTCCACCGAACGCTTTGCCGGCAAGGCGCCGGAGCCGCGCCCCGGCCTGCATTCCGGCCACATGCCCGGTGCCTTCAATCTGCCTTACGACCGGCTGCTGGAGAACGGCCGCCTCGCCTCGCGCGACAAGATCACCAAGGCGTTCGCCGCCGCCGGCGTCGATCTCGACAAGCCGATCATCACCAGCTGCGGCTCCGGCGTCACTGCGGCGATTTTGACCTTCGCGCTGGAGTCGTTGGGCAAACAACCCAAGGGCCTATACGACGGCTCCTGGGCGGAATGGGGCTCGCGTCCCGACCTGCCCGTCGCGCGCGACAAATAATGCCGGCGGCGAGACCCGCCGCGCTCGTGACCGGCGGAGCCAACGGGATCGGCCGCGCCATCGCGCGACGTCTCTGCGATGACGGCTGGGGCGTCGGCATCGTCGACTTGCCGGACAGTGGCTTGCGTCGCGCCTATCGCTTGGGCGACCGACGCGTACTCGCCATCGAGGGCGACGTGCGCGACGAAAAAGCAGTCACTGCCGCCGTCGATGCGATCGTCCATCGCTTCGGCCGGCTTGACGCCGTCGTCTCCAATGCCGGTATCATGATCCGCAAACCCATCCGTCGCCTGACGCTTGCCGAATGGCATCGCGTCATCGACACCAATCTGACCGCGGCGTTTCTGCTCGCCCGGGCCGCCGAGAAGCACTTACACAAGGGACACGGCGCCTTCGTCACCATCGCTTCGACGCGGGCGCTGATGTCGGAGCCCAATACCGAAGCGTATTCCGCGAGCAAAGGCGGCCTCGTTGCGCTCACCCATGCGCTGGCAATCAGTCTCGGCCCGGGAGTGCGGGTCAATTGCGTCAGCCCCGGCTGGATCGAAACAAGGGACTACGGCGCGCTCCGCCGCAAAGACCACGCCCAGCATCCCGCCGGCCGTGTCGGCAGACCGCAAGATATCGCCGAGATCGTCGCCTGGCTCATCGACGGCGAGCGCTCGGGCTTTATCACCGGCGCCAATTTCGTCGTCGACGGCGGCATGACGCGAAAGATGATCTACGTGGAGTGAATGCCGTCCGGACGTGTTAGCGGCAGACCCCTTGCGAGCGCGCGGTGTCGAGCGCCGCGTGCGCGGTGAGCCAATCCGGAAGTCCGAAGGCGATCTTGCTCCAGCCGACGCCCCAGGGGTTGTCGGCGCTGTCCCACCAGATCTTGCACCAGCCGTTATCCAGCCGGACCACGGCATAGTCGGCGCGCGCCGGCGTTGAAGCAGCGAAGCCAAATGCCAACCCGGATGCCAGCGCGGCAACAGCGAAAGCCAGTCGTTTCATCGCAAACCTCTTCCTGACACCCGCCCACCATCATCAGATAGTCCGAGCGCCAAGACGCGGCAAGCCCGGACATCGGGCCTCAAGAATCGGCCGCGACAGACGCGAAAGCCCCAAGACGCGAGTCCTGCGGCTTCCGTCTGGCGCCCGCTGCAGGGAGGAAATCAGCGGGCGCCGGTACTATCGAACCGGTCTTGAAGCTTTAAAGCTGCGAGCCCGGATCGGCGTTGTTGCCCTCGTTCGCCTGGCCGAAGTGGCGGCCGTGCTGCCAGCCGCGGCCGCCGCCATAGCCCTCGCCATGCCGCCAGCCACGCTCCATGAAAGCATGCATACGCGGGTGCGGCCGCAATATGCGCGCAAGCCGCATGAAGCGGCCTTTCTGATCGTCGTTGAGGCTCGCATAAAGCGGCGCGCCGGCATCGGCGATCTTTTTCAACGCGGCGCTGCGCTTGGCCATGGCGTCGGCGCGGTGCTCCAGCCGGTCGAACGGCGTAGTCGGCGCTTGCTGCGCACCGGACAAGCGAGCCTGGATGCGCTGGATGCGTAATTGTGCCATGTCGCGCAGCGCCTGCTCGAATGGCGGCCAGTTCTTGGCCTGGTCCGGCGTCGAGCTCGAGGCCGGCTTTGAGCGCCGCGATCCGCGCGTCGGTGAAGGCGGTGATGTCGGCGGGGCTCGGCACATAATGGCGTTCAAAACGCGGACCGTCGCCGCCGGGATTACGCTCGCCGCCAAACCCCTGCTGCGCATAGACCAACGGAGCGCCGGCGAGGGCAACCAATGCCGCCGCGGCGATAACCGATTTGAGCATGATGATCCTCCTCGGATTCAAAGCTGAGCAAATAATGGAGCACGACGGTCCGAACTCAAGTTAAACTTTCGCCATGTCGGCATATGCATGAATTACGGGTTGGTCATTCTTTGTCGTGCTGTAACGTTGATGAACAAATCTGCAGTATTGCTCGCGCCGTTGCTATTGGGCGGAACGATCGCGCTCACCGCAATACTTGTTGCAGAAACAGCCGCGTTCGCTCGTGCAGCGGCGCTGCGAAGAACGCCTTGGGCTCGTTGATTTCGACGATCTGTCCGTCGGCCATGAAAATGACGCGGTCGGCAACCTGGCGGGCAAAACCCATTTCGTGGGAGACGACCAGCATGGTGATGCCGTCGTTCGCCAGCTCGACCATGGTGTCGAGCACCTCCTTGACCATTTCCGGATCGAGCGACGAGGTCGGCTCGTCGAACAGCATGATGCTGGGCGCCATGCACAAGGCACGCGCGATGGCGACGCGCTGCTGCTGACCGCCGGACAGCCGCGCCGGATATTTTTGCGCCTGCTCGGGAATCTTGACGCGCGCCAGAAAGCGCATTGCCAGCGCGTCGGCGTCCTTCTTCGGCATGTGCCGCACCCAGATCGGCGCCAGCGTGCAATTTTCCAAGACCGTCAGATGCGGAAACAGGTTGAACTGCTGAAACACCATGCCGACATCGCGGCGCACCGCGACGATGTGCTTGGGATCGTCGGTCAACTCGATGCCGTCGACGACGACGCGGCCGCGCTGCCAGTCCTCCAGCCGGTTGATGCAGCGCAACAGCGTCGACTTGCCGCCGCCCGACGGGCCGCAGATGACGATGCGCTCGCCGCGCGCCACCGTGAGATTGATGTCGCGCAGCACGTGAAAGTCGCCGTACCATTTATGCAGGCCGACGATCTCGACCGCCGTTTCCGGTCTGGCGTCAGCTTGGGGCGCGTCGGAATCCACCATCGGCAAAGCCTTCAGCGCCGGTGCGCTCGCGCCAGCCGAGTCTCGACGTCGCGGGCGTAGCGCGACATGCCATAGCAGCAGATGAAATAGATCAAGGCGGCGAAAGCATAGCCGGTCGCGCTGGTGACCGGCGTCGCCCAGCGCGGATCGGCGCGCGCCGCCTCGATGGTGCGCAGGAAGTCGAATATGCCGACGACGAAGACCAGGGTCGTATCCTTGAACAGACCGATGAAGGTGTTGACGATATTCGGCAAGGTGACGCGCAAGGCCTGCGGCAGGATGACAAGCGCCATCATGCGCCAATACGGCAGGCCGAGCGCGGCCGCCGCCTCATACTGGCCGCGCGGGATCGCCGCAAGCCCGCCGCGAACGACTTCCGCCATATAGGCCGAAGCGAACAGCGCTACCCCGATCAGCGCGCGCAGCAGCTTGTCCGGCGACAGGCGCTCCGGCACGAACAGCGGCAGCATGACGCTTGCCATGAACAGTACCGTGATCAGCGGCACGCCGCGAACGAATTCGATGAAGGTCACGGCCAGGTATTTCACGGCCGGCAGCTCGGAACGGCGCGCCAAGGCCAGCAAAATGCCGAGCGGCAGGGACGCGACGATGCCGACGGTGGCGACCACGATGGTGACCAGAATGCCGCCCCAGAGCGCGGTCGGAATATCGATCAGCCCGAGCCGCGGCGCGCCGCTCAAAAACACATAGGACAAGACCGGCAGCGCGATGAAGAAATAGACGGCGCCGAGGCCGCGGCGCGGCGCCGACAGCCAGGCGAGCCAGCCGATGCCGACCGCCAAGGCTGCGAAGAATATGTCCACGCGCCAGCGTTCGAACAGCGGATAAAAGCCGTAGACGAAATAAGACAACCAGACGCGCACGAACGCCCAGCAAGCGCCGGGCTCGGGCAGTTGCGGCGACGCGAGACACGCTTCCCGGTCGTTGCCCGACCACACCGCATCAAGCACAAAGAACCGCAGCAAAGGCGGCACCGCCCAGGCGATGAACAGAACACAGAGAACCGTCAGCGCGACATTGCCCGGCGTAGAAAACAGATTCTCGCGCAGCCAGCCGAAGACGCCGGACCGCGCGGCCGGCGGCGGCAGCCGTTCCGCGGGCGCTGTGCGCACATAGCTCCGCTCCGCCGTTGCCGCCATCTCAACGCTCCTCAACGGCGATGGCATAGCCATAAAGATTCATCAAAAGCGACGTGACCAAGCTGATGAACAGATAGACCGCCATGGTGATGGCGACGACTTCGACCGCCTGGCCGGTGAGATTGAGCACGCTGCCGGCAAAGACCTGCACCAGATCGGGATAGCCGATGGCGACCGCCAGCGACGAGTTTTTGATCAAATTGAGGTATTGGCTGGTCAGCGGCGGCACGATCACGCGCATGGCTTGCGGAACGACGACGTGGCGTAACGCCGTGCCCGGCCGCAGGCCGAGCGCCTGCGCCGCCTCGCTCTGGCCGTGCGGGACGGCCAAGACGCCGGCGCGTACCGCTTCGGCGATGAAGGCCGCGGTATAGACCGACAACGCCAACAGCAGCGCCGCGAATTCGGGAAGGACTTCGACGCCGCCCACGACGTTGAAGCGGCCCATTTTCGGAAAACTGAACGACAACGGCGCACCGGCGACCGCGAATACGACGCCCGGCATGACGACAACGAGGCCGAAAGCGAGCCAGAAGATCCGCGTCGGCTTGCCGGTGCGGTCCTGGCGGCGACGCGCCCATGCGCGTAAAGCGAAACTCGTCGCGATTCCGAGCAATAGCGCGACGAGCACATGGGCAAAGCCCGGCGAAATCTCCGGCCGCGGCAGGAACAGCCCGCGATTGTTGAGAAGCCCGCCGCCGGGAAGCGAAACGCTGCCGCGCACCAGCGGCAGCGCGCGCAGAATGGAATTGTACCAGAACAAGAGCTGCAACAAGAGCGGCACGTTGCGGATCAGTTCGACATAGCCGCCGGCAAGACGAGAGACGAGCCAGTTGCGCGACAGCCGCGCAATGCCGATGGCAAAGCCGAGCACGGTCGCAATCACGATACCGATGGCCGACACCAGAAGCGTGTTGAGAAGGCCGACCCAGAAGGCGCGGCCGAAGGTCGAGGTGCTGGGCGAATAATCGATCAGGGTCTGGCTGATGTCGAAACCGGCGGTGTTGTTCCAGAAGCCGAAGCCCGAGGCGATGTGGGCAGCGGCGAGATTCTGCGCCGCGTTATAAATCGCGGCATAAGCAATCCCACCGATGAGGGCGACCAGTACGATCTGCAAAGCGACGTTGCCGGTGCGGCGCGCATGATGCGGCGAAGGCGGCACCCATCGAATGGACGGCGGCATCGGCGGGCCCGCGGCAGCCACGGCCGGCGAATGCCGCCGGCTCAGCGGATCGGCAGACCGTATTGCAGGCCGCCCTTGGTCCACAAGGCGTTGAGACCGCGGGCGATCTTCAATGGCGAGCCCTGGCCGACGTTGCGCTCGAAACTCTCGCCGTAATTGCCGACCTCTTTGATGATGCGATAGGCCCAATCCTTGGTCAGCCCGAGCGACACGCCGAACTGGCCTTCGACGCCGAGCAGGCGGCGGATATCCGGGGCGTCGGATTTGAGCATGTCGTCGACATTGTGCTGGTTGACGCCGAGCTCTTCGGCATCGACCATCGCATAATGCGTCCAGCGCACGATGTCTTCCCAGGCATCGTCGCCCTGCCGCACCGCGGGGCTGAGCGGCTCCTTGGAGATGATCTCGGGCAACACGATATTGGCGTTCGGATCGGCAAGCTGCAGCCGCGAGGCGTAGAGCCCCGATGAATCGGTGGTGAAGGAATCGCAGCGGCTGGAGTCATAGGCCTTGATCGCTTCATCGATCGTCGCGAAGGTCACGGTCTTGAGCGACATGTGATTCTGCCGGAAATAATCGGCGAGATTGAGCTCCGTGGTGGTGCCTTGCTGCACGCAGACCGAGGCGCCGTTGAGCTCCAGCGCAGAATTCACCTTGAGCGCCTTGTGCACCATAAAACCTTGGCCGTCGTAGAAATTCACCGCGGCAAAGTCGATGCCAAGCGTGGTGTCGCGCTCCATGGTCCAGGTGGTGTTGCGCGACAACACGTCGATCTCGCCGGACTGCAGCGCCGTGAAGCGGTTGGCGGCAATCAGCGGCACAAATTTGACCTTGGTCGGATCGTTGAAGATCGCAGCGGCGAGCGCCCGGCAGAAATCGACGTCAAAGCCGGTCCAATTGCCTTGCGGATCGGGCATGCCGAAGCCGGCCAATTGGCCGTTCGAGCCGCAATTGAGCACGCCGCGGTCCTGCACCGCTTTGAGCGTCGCCGACTGCGCGAACGCGGCTTGCGCGCCCAATGCAAGCGCGATGGCAACTGCGAAAGCCGTGGCTGCACGTTTCATGATGCTCATCATGATCTCTAGCCTTTCAGCATGAGGTTGCGCGCCAACGCCCCGCGATGAAAGCGCGCTCAAGGTGGTGACCTTGCCGGTCCGTTATCGGCATCTGAGAACGACCGCGCTTTAAGGTCAAGGGGTTGACGCGCACGGCCAATCCCGGGGTAATGCGCTCCATGCCGGCTGCGGCGACCGAGTCGAGACAGGGCCATGAACGATAAAGGAAACGACCGCCCGCCGCGAGCGCGGCGCACGGCGACAAAGCTGGTGACCGCCGGGCGCGATCCCCGCTCAAACCACGGCTTTGTCAATCCGCCGGTCTACCACGCCTCGACCGTGCTCTACCCGAATGCCGAAGATTTCCTCGCCCATCGCGCGCGCTACCAATATGGCCGCCGCGGCACGCCGACCACCGAGGCGCTCGAACTCGCGCTGGCCGAGCTCGAAGGGCCGCAATGTGCGGGAGTGGCTTTATTGCCCTCGGGCCTGGCGGCGATTTCGGCCGCGCTTCTGGCGGTGGTGCGCGCCGGCGATCACGTGCTGATTACCGACAGCGCCTATGGACCGACGCGGAATTTCGCCGCACAGATCCTGGCGCGGCTCGGCGTCACGTCGAGCTTTTACGATCCCGGCGTCGGCGGGGGCATTGCCGAACTTCTGCAACCGAATACGCGCGCGATCTATGTGGAATCGCCGGGCTCGCTGTCCTTCGAAATGCAGGACGTGGCGGCCATCGCCACGGCCGCCCATGCCAAGGGCGCGCTGGTGCTGATGGACAATACCTGGGCGACCCCGCTCTATTTCCGCCCGCTCGATCACGGCGTCGATCTCGTCATCCAGGCCGGCACCAAATATATCGGCGGCCATTCTGACATCATGCTCGGCACGGTTTCGGCCAACGCGGCGACGGTGGCGGAATTGAAAAATACCGTGCGGCTCACCGGCCTATGCGAGGGGCCGGACGACGTCTATCTGGGGCTTCGCGGCCTGCGCACGCTCGGCGTGCGGCTCGAGCGCCATTACCAATCCGGCGTCGCAGTGGCGCGCTGGCTGGAAGGCCGGCCCGACGTTTTGCGCATGCTGCATCCGGCGCTGGCGAGCCATCCCGGCCACGCGCTGTGGAAGCGGGATTTCACCGGCGCGTCGGGGCTGTTCAGCATGGTGCTCAAGCCGGTGCCGAAAAAGGCCTACCACGCCTTCGTCAACACGCTGGAACTGTTCGGCATCGGCGCCTCCTGGGGCGGCTATGAGAAGTCTCGCGATACCCTTCGACTGCACGCCGTTGCGCACGGCGACGCGCTGGGAGCCCGGCGGCCCGACGGTGCGCTTCCATATCGGGCTCGAAGCGGTGGAGGATCTGATCGCCGATCTCGAGCGCGGCTTTGCCGCGCTCGCCGCCGCAATGTGAATTTCTTGCTTAGACGACGCGCGTCGCTTTGTGGTCGCGCAACACGAAATAAAGATTGCGCAGATAGACGAACACACCGAACGCCTGGCCGGCGATGAACACTGCGTCCTTGCGGTAAAGCGCATAAACCAAGAGCAACAGGCCGCCGCCGATCGACAGAAACCAGAACGCCGTCGGGATGACGCTGTGTCCGGCGCGCTCGGAGGCGATCCATTGCACCAAAAAGCGCATGGTGAACAAGGCTTGCGCGATAAGCCCCAGCACGACCCACCAGTCCAGCCTGGTGACGAACACATCCGTGAGATAGGCGCCGACGGCGTGCTGCATATCAATGAGCAAGGGTTATCTCCTGCGATTGCGGAACGCGTTTTTTGCGCCGGATGAGCCACCACACGCCGGCGAGATCGAGGATGCCGACCCACAGGCGATCCCAGAAGCCGTAATTCGACGCGCCATGGGCGCGCGAGCGGTCGACGACGTCGACGTAGCCGATGTCGAAGCCTTCGCGGCGAACGAGCGCCGACAGGAAGCGATGCAGACCGTCGAAATAAGGCAGCGATAAGAACAGGTCGCGGCGGAACGCTTTTAGGCCGCAGCCGGTGTCGCGGGTGCCGTCCTTGAGCACGGCCTTGCGCACGGCATTGGCGATGCGCGATTGCAGTCTCTTAAATCCCGTCGCCTTGCGGCCGATACGCTGGCCGGCAATAAGCCCGATCCGCGGCGCGCCAGCCTCGAGCGCGGCGACCAGCGCCGGAATGAAAGCCGGATCGTTCTGGCCGTCGCCGTCGAGCGTCACCACAATCGGCGCCCGCGCCGCGGCGACGCCGGTGCGCACGGCGGCCGATTGACCGCAGGATTTTGCGTGCCGGATTTGCCGCAAGTAGGAACGCTCCGCCATCAAGCTTCGGAGTTCCTGTTCGCTGGTATCGGTCGAGCCGTCATTGACATAGATGATTTCGAACACCCTGCCCCGCAGCGCGCCGGCAATTTCGGCGACGAGCGGGGCGATATTGCCGGCTTCGTTGCGCACCGGCACGACCACGGAGAGCGCAGGCAGGCCCTCGCCACTCCCGCCCGGCGAATTGTCGTTTCTCACCATGGCGCAAGCTTCTAAGGGGCAACCGGCTTGGGTTCAATCGCCTGGAAATTTGGAAATTCAGGCGGTTCCGGTGGCCACATCAGACCCCACGGATCGCCTCAGCGAGCGCGGCCTTGATCCGCCGCCATGACGGCCCCGGATAGGCACGCAGATCGCGCGCGCAGAAGACGAGCCGCCGCGCCGCGAACCAGCGCCGCACCAGGTAGGCGCCGACAGCCCCGGTCAGCGCGCCGGCCACGACGTCGCTCGGGTGATGCGCCAGAACCGCGACACGGCTCACCATAATGACGAGTGCATAGAGCCACATCACGACGCGCGTGCGCGGCCAGATCGCGCCGATCGCGATTGCGGCCGACACCGCCGTGGTGGAATGGCCGGACGGCATGCTGGCATAGGCGGGCCGCCACACGAACGGCATATAGAGAAACGGATCGTCGTGGCCATTGCCGCCGACAAAGGGCCGCGCGCGCCCGATCAGGCGCTTGACGATGGCGACGAACAGGCCGGGCACGCCGATCGCCAGGAACAAAAAGCCGAACCGTGCGGCGAGCGCGGTGAGCACACCCTGCGAGCCCCGGGACAAGGCCGGCGATACTAGTGCCGCCAAGCCCAGCACAATCGCGGCGAAGGGAATGAGGAACCAGCCCGACAGGCCAAAATTGGTGATGTGCTCGAAGGCGCCGCGAATGAAGCCCGGCTCGCGGCTTGCCAGATCGCTGGCCGCGGCATCGATGGCAAACATCGAGGCGATGACGACGTAAAGCGCCGCAGCCGCGGCGGCGATGGTGGGCAGCGACGGGCGGAGCATTTTGGCCGGCGGCGGCGGCGCGACGGCAAGCGTCCAACGCTCGAGATTTCTCTGCACATTGCGCCAGAGCCGCTCCAGCGCGCTTTGCCCGCGCGCCGGGTCCGCGGGGCTCATGACCGCCAATTCGTCGGACGGCGGACCATTCACGGCGTGCCTGCCGATTGGAACACGGCGATGGAGACCGGCCTGCCGATGCTGATGTTGTAACCCTCGATGCCCGGCCCGCGGTTGTAGTGCAGGCCGATCGCCTCGGCGCGCAGCGCGAATTCGCGCTCTTGCGGCGCGTCGACGAAAGCGAAGCGGCAAGCCCCGCCGCGCAGGAAGTCGGCCGCGCCGTCGGCGTCGGTGAAGCGGGTCTTGGTGCCGGCGAGGAAAACCAGGCTCGGCTCCTGGTAGGCGGTGCTGGCGGCGACCGGATCGGCGCAGCCGGATTGGCGCAGCACTTGGGCCAGCGCGACGCTGGGAAATGCCGGCGTCAGCGACGGCACGATCACCGCATAGATGCCAAAGGCCATCAGCACCGCCGCCGCCGTGGCGCGCATGAACGCGCGTTCGGCGCCATCGTCATCATACAATTGCCAGGCAAACAGCCCGCAGACGATCGCGCCGGCAAAGAACGGCCAGGCCGCAAGCGCCAGATCGCGATCGATCACCACCGCGGCGATCACCGCGATGATGCTGACGATCACCGGCACCAGGAACCACCACATGATGCCGCGCACCAGCCACACCCGGCGCGACAGCACCCGCGTTTCCATGGCGCCGGCAATCAAGATGGCGATCGCCGGATAGAGCGGCAGCACGTAATGCGGGAGTTTTGTCACCACCAGCTCGAACACGATCCACGATGGCACCAGCCAGGCGAGCAGGAAGCGCGCGGCCGGCTCACGGCGCACCGCCCACACCGCCGGCGCCGCCAAGCCCGCCAGCATCGATGCCGGGAAGAAGGTGACAAAGAACAACACAAGGTACAGACCCGGCGGCGCGCCGTGCGCGTCCTGCGAGCTTGCGACCTTGGCCAGCATGTCCTCGCCGACGGAAGCGACCAAGAACTCGCTGCCGACGCGCCAGTAGATGGCGATGAACCACGGCAGGACGAGCAGGAACATCCAGACCACGCCCGGCAGCGGGCGTAGCGCCAACAGCCAGCGCGCGGAACGGTCGAGGATCGACAGCGTCAATGCGGCCAAGCCGACAACCATCAAGATCAACGGGCCCTTGACCAGAATGCTGACCGCGATCGCCGTCCAGAATACCGCGAGCAGGCCGAGACCCGGCGGCGCTTCATTGCGACGCGGCGCAAGATAGGCGCGCGCCAAGACGCTCATGGCGAGAACGACGGTGAAGAGCAGCACGGCGTCGGTTTTGGCGAGCCTCGCCTCGACGCCGAGGATGGTCGAGGCCGCCATCATCAAGCCGGACAGCACCGCGCCGCGGCGGCTGACAAAGGCGAGCGCACACCAATAGGTCGCCAGCACCGCGCCGATCGCGCCGAGGAGCGACGGTATGCGGTAAAGCCATATCGTGGTGTCGGCATGAGGCAGTCCGAGCGCGCTGGCGGTATTCACCACGGCCGCCTGCAGCCAGTAGATGCCGACCGGCTTGCGGTAGCGCACGTCGTCCTGGTAGCGGATATCGACATAGTCGCCGGTTTCGATCATCTGCTTGGTGGCTTGGGCAAAATAGGCTTCGTCGCGATCGACCGGCGGGATTTGGAAAAACCCCGGCAGGAAGGCCAAGAGTGCCACCAGCACCAGGAACGCGGCCGCCCGCCGATGCGAGCGCGCGGCATAGTCGAAAAGCCCGGTAAAGCCTTTGACAGGCCAATCGGACCGCGATCCCCAGCTGCTGGTCGTGCTCATTTCGTCCATGAGTGCGGGAAGTGCCCGTAAGCGCCAGCCGACAATAGTGAAAACCGGCTTGCCGGAAAAGCGCCGCAGTCCCGCTGGCGTCGCCGAAGATCGTGTCGGCGTCGTGGCCGAAAACGACCCATGATGCCGCGATTTACCGGACATTTGGGCGGCGATTCTACTATATGATCGCCTCGTACGGCCCCGTAGCTCAGGGGATAGAGCAACAGCCTTCTAAGCTGAAGGTCGCTGGTTCGAATCCAGCCGGGGTCGCCACCAAAACACGCGGAAAAACCCTTGCTGCAAGGACTTTTGTAGCGGTGAGACGTCGCGGCCCAAAGAGAACATTAGGGGACCGAAGAAGCCGTTCGGGGATTTTACGGGACATTGAGTCCCGGAAAGATTTTCCCGGAATGATCAGGCGGAGTCCTGACCCTCATCAATATCCAAGTGAATTTGCGAGCGTTGAAATGCCGAGCAAAAAGAAGCCGGCGGCAAACAACCACAAGCCCACGTTCCGATATTTCTCAGCGCGCTTTAGCTTTCTCAGTTCCTCGTCGAAATTCACGGCGGTCTCCTGTCGCGACTTGAGATTATCGCAGCCACAGTAACCGGCGGCGATGCAGGCGCGGGCGGTCTTGTCCTCAAGGCTCGGTCGAGGACAGTAGTATCGCGCATACGTCACCGCCCAAATTCGCGGTAAGTGTAGCTCAAGCCAAAAGCCGATGCGGTGAATCACGGCAAACTCCTTTTCTGCTAGTGCTTGATACCAGACGTTAGCCGATCCAGTTCGTCTCTCGTCCGCATATGATCTGCGATCTCGCTTTCGAGTGCCTTCTCCAACGCAGCGCAGGTCTCATCGGGCGTTAGCTTTGCAAGATCGCCGTTCATCTTAGCAACACACTTCCATGCCGTGAGTGACGAAATCAGATAGTTAAAATCAGCGAGCGTGATTCGGCCTTCGATGGTTTCTTCGCCACGCGAACAACTGAATGTCGGACAGATCGTAGGGCGAACCTTAGCTTCGATCTCGGCAATCCGCTTCTCATCTGGCGTCATGGTCGCTTCTGCTTATTCAATCGGCTTTTTGATCCGAAAGGATTTTGATACTCGCGCTCTGTCGGCCCTTCTCGATGTGAGCGAGCATTGTGCCGTCGTCAACGTCGGGCCACTTGCCGACGATAGCAGCGGCAGCCATCACAAATAGCCGCGCGCTCGTTTCGGCAAGAACGATCCGGCCATCGGGAAGATCAATCCGGGTGCTAATATCATGCCTATCTCCAAAGGACGAAAATATAAAAAACCAAAAATATCAATGGTACAGCAAAAAACCCCCCAGCAAATACCGCCGCCTCGAACGCCATTTCAGATATTCCGCGCTGGACTTTTAACCTTTGCAACGTTGATAGGCGGCGCGGCCGCGGTTGCTTACTTTTTACCGCAAGTCGGGGTGACGATTGCCGACTCTTTGCTTGATGTAAATGATCCATATTCATTGAAAGTCACCATTACGGACAACAATGCCTACACTTATTATGGGTTATTGACAATGCCATCAGCGCACGCAGACCTATCATGATCGCGGCGACGTGCCTGCGGATCGACCTCAGGGCTGGTTTCCGTTCGGCCTGACATGCGCAAAGAAACTGGTCAAACAAGCGGCCAAGGCCGCGTAGCAGAGAATGCCTCTGCTCTGATCGTCATGGAGCGCCCACGTCGGGCGCGTTTTTGTTTGTAGCGAGCAAACAAAAAAGCCGGGCCGATTGCTCGGCCCGGCAAGTCTAGGGAGGAAACGCCCAAGGAGGGCGGCAATCACCGTCCGTCGAAGATGGTGTCAACTCCGGACGGCTTCTCGTTGGCGCGACGTGCGCCGAATTAAGTCTGCCCCTTGAGGCGAGCGCCGAGCGGATAGACGAAGCCTTCGCCGCGACGAAGCTCATCGTACCATTGGCGCAGTTGAGCGATCTCTTGCTTCTGCAGCGCCACGTCGGTCATCAGGGCGCGCAGCGCCACGACCTCAGTCCTGATCTCGGTGATCGCCGCCGTCGTGTTCTCCGCATTTTTTTCCTGCAGGCTGATCGCCGCCTCAACCCGCGCCGTGCTGCGCCCGAGACGATACGCCACTGCTCCACCGCCGCCGAGGATGCTGGCGACCTGGAAAAACCCGACGATGATATAGATCAGCGAGTTCAGGCATCTTTGGATCATCCCCCCATCAAAATTGCATAACCGGCGGCCACGCCGGCGCGCGCGGCGCCGAGGGAATGGCCGGTGAAGATCACTTCGGCAACATCGGCGACGAGCGGCTTGAGTGCGGCCCATGTCTCTTGCATACCGACGACAAAACCGTCCCACATCGGGCCGAAGGCGTCATGGTCGAGAAGTCGCGCCGGATCGAAGCCGGTGAGGTCGCGCAGCCAGTCGAGGAAATCGTCGGAGCCGCGGAACGCGACATAGGCGCGCGAGCCCTCGAACTTGACGCCCCAGGCGACGCCGGCGGTATCGAGCCGCTCGTCCCAGGACGGCGCCGGGTCGCCCGGATAGGCATAGATGGCGCGGCACAGCCGCACGCATTGCAGATGCACCGGGTCGAGCCGCGCCGCAAGCGCCGCCTGCTGGTAGAGCTGCATATGATGCCAGGCGAAAATGCCCCAGGCGTCGTCCGCCGCCGGCGCCGCGGCGATGAACGACAGCGGTGCCGGATGCACGAAGTCGAGCCCGAGCGCCGGCACCGTGAACGGCACGTCGGTAATGCGGTCATGCGCCCGCGGCCCGGTGCGGTTGCAATAGCTCACGCTCTCGGTGAGCTTTGCCAACAGCGCGGCGAATTGCGCGCCACCTGGCTGCGGCTCGCCGAACACGATGCGGCGGAGAACGGGCATCGGCGGCGCCCGTCAGCCTTTGGCGTTCTTCACCAGGCCCTCGATCAGATCGAAGGCGGTCACCGCGTTCTGGAACGCCGCCGTCCAGTTGGTCGAGGTACCCGTGGCGCAGACGTTCGCCGCCACAGTGAGCGCGGTCGCGGCGTTGCCGACCTGCTTTGCCGCCGCCGACGACGTCATGCCGAGCGACTGCGCGGCGCTTTGCGCCTGCGGCAGATCGGCCTGCGCCTGCGGCACATAGGGGCAGAAGGTGTTGAAATAGCCCTGCAGCGTGGCGAGATCGGACTTTGCGCCCGCCTTGAGCGCGGTATTGAATTGATTGATCGACGGCATGTCGTTGCCGAGATTGCCGGTCAGCGTCAGCGTCGGCAGGCCGGGCAGATTGATGGTGATCGGGTTGCAGGCGCCGAGCGCAAGCGCCAGCGCACCCGCGATGGCGAGTTTGAATGTTTTCATGGTTGCGTCCTTATTTGTTGGGGGCTTAAGCGAGATTAATTTGGATCAGCCTTACTTGTTGGGATTTGGAATCATTCCGACCGATCCGTCGGCGAGATAGCCGGGGATCTGATCGGGCTGGTTCGAATTGAACCAGGCGTGGATGTTGGTCGCGGCGCACTGCTGCGACAGCTTGACGTCGTCGGCGAAGGCGGCAAACGCCGGCCCGAGCTTCTGCAGCGCGGCGATAACTTGCGGCGCCGCGGATGCCAGATCCTCGGCAAGAACGAGCCACTGCGCCGGCGTGATCGCGGCAAGCGCTGCAAGCCCGGTCGGCGCGGCAAGAAGGCCCTTGAGCGCCTCGATCGCCGCGATATCGGGTGCGACCGCTTCAAGGAGCGGGATCAGGCCGAGGATGACAGAGACGAGCGCCATCATCGCCCCACCGCGGCGATCACCCGCGCCTGCACCCGCGGATCGGAGGCGTAAGCAATATGCCCATAGGACGAGGCAACGAATGCGTTCTTCGCCGCCGGCATCGGCAGACCCTGGCCGTAGAAGCAGATGCAGCGCACCACGCCGGCGCAGGTCGCGCCGGCATTCGGCGTCCACAGCGGATCGAGCGCGATCACGCGCACGCGGATGCC
Organism: uncultured Alphaproteobacteria bacterium; assembly: GCA_963791925.1. GTDB lineage: Bacteria > Pseudomonadota > Alphaproteobacteria > Rhizobiales > Xanthobacteraceae > BOG-931. The sequence goes on from CAWBUA010000004.1 coordinate 243,967, forward strand.
GCGGCGCCTGAGCGTCCGCGCCGCATCGGCGGCATGCAGCGCGCCATAGGAATGCCCGATCAGCACGTCGCCGCTGCGCGCCGAGGCAAGCGCATCGGCAAAATTGCAGCCGACCGAGGCCCGCAACCCGCGCGCCGCAAGCTTCGCCGCGATCTGATAAAGGCCGCCGGTGAACAACGGACAGCCGAGGCCGCCGGCGAGATAGACCCGCGGCGCGGCGAAGGCAGGCGAGAGCATCGCGGCAAGCAGCAGCGCCGCCGCGGCGGTACGCAGCGTGGTCATGGCGGAATCGTCCTGAGAAGGATTGCCGGGACTTGTTCGTGAGCCGCCCGGCGCAGCTCCAAATCGGCGCTATCGCGCGCCGGGAATTACGACTTCTGCCCCGGCGCAGTAGTGGTGATCAGCCGCATCCCGACGGTGATGACGCCGGCGGCGATCAGCGCGCCATTCGGACCGATCAGCTTGGTCCAGTCGACGCCGGCGAGATAAGTCAGCGCGGTCGGCGCGACCGCCATGGCCAATCCGACGGCAATAGTTCTCCATCCCTTCATGGGGAATGCTCCGAGGATGCTTTGATTGCCCGGCAGCCGGCCGGGCGCGGGAATTTCACGACAACCAGCGCCCGATGCGCGACCAAAAGCCGGCATTGTCGGCGACCGCCAGCGGCGGCGCGGGCGCCGCATTCGGCGGCTTTTGCAGCAGCGGCGCGCCGGCCCATACTGCGGCGAGTTCTTCCGCGCTGCCGGCGAACGCCGACAGGTCGGCGCCTGGCTGCAGGCCGTCGAGCGTGTGCGGCTCCTTGCCGACGCCATCGCCGGTGAATTGCCACAGGAACGGCGCGCGCCACGGCAGCGGCTGGCCCCTGGCATCGATCATCTTGCATTCCGGGCCGTACTCCGGAATCCACGGTGCATGCTTGGCGAGGAAATCGCGCTGCGCATCGGTGGCGCCGACGATCAGTTCCTTGATCAGATTGCCGCTATAGAGCGCGGTGGCGCGGCCGGTGGCCTGATCGACGCGATCGAGGAATTCAACCGCCATGGCAAGCGTCATCTGGCCGCCGCTCGGATTGCGCTCGAAATCAAGCGCGCGGAGCAGATTAGGGATATCCGGTGCGGTCGCCTTGATGAAGCGTGCGGCCTGCACGGTGGCCGCTTCGCCGGTATTGAAGGCATAGGCGCCGGGCAACAGCCCTGCGGCGACCGCTTGCGGCAGGCGCGTTCCATAGGCAACGTCGGTCATGCCGTTGGAGCGCGTCGCGCGAAGGACGACGCCGACGCAGCGCGCGCCGTCATAGCGCGCCGCCGCAAGCTTGGCGAAGCCGACATGATTTTGCGAACCGAGATCGGCGACGTAGCAGAGATCGGTCATTGTCCTTCATCCTTTAATCGGGACAGGCCGTAGCGCAGGGGACGAAGCTTGGTCAGATCGAACGCAGCAAATTCATTCATCGCATGCACGAAGCGTTCGGCGATATCCTGATCGCGCACGCTGTTATCGAGCGTGCGCAGCAGCACTTCGCCAGTCGCCGAGACGACGACGAGACGCGAGCGATTGCGCGCGCAGCGGCGGATTTCGACCGGCAACGCAAACAGCGGGTGGCCCGTCATGACGGAGTTCCGCGCAAACGCTCGCGCTCGGCGAGCGCCAGCAATAGCTCGCGCGCCACCGGCTCGCCGCGTTCGGCGCGCGCGCGCAGATTCCAGATGAGCCGCGATAGATGCAGCACGTAGGGCGGCGCAGGCGCCGCGGCCGCCGCCCGATTCTGGCCGCAGCGTTCATAATCGCAAATGTGCACCACGACGCTCACGCTCCCGCTCCCGGCTTGGTGAAGTAGGACATGATTTTGCGAGCCGAGATCGGCGACGTAGCAGAGATCGGTCATGATCGGTTCGCCTTCCACAATTTCTCGCGCTGCTCTTTGGTCGAGGTCACGATCAGATGATGATCGGCTTCATTTAGAATAGCCGTCATGCCGTAATCGCGGAGGAATGCGCATGCAGGCGGTGAGCAGTTCGGTTCGGCCGCCGCCGGCATCGCCGCGCGCTTTGAGCTTGAAGGTTTTGAGGTCGGCGGTTGTCATGCCTGTCAGTTCCATTTTGTGCGGTTCGTCGTCGCGTTAAGGTCGGACTAGCGCACGCGGGAGAACTATTCCCGCTCTTCGCCGGGCCACATCCAGAAATTTCCGTGGGCCTGTTGAACGCTGCCGTGCATGACCGAGGTATATTGCCGGTTAAGCTTGCGGCCGTAGGAATCCGTCTGAGCCGGATCGTCACCAACGAACGTCAGGTTGATGCACTTGTCGCCCCAAACGGCAGTGATTAGAGCGTCATGCTCCTTGCCGACGGGGTCGGTAAAGATGCAATAGGCGCCGATGTCTTTTTGCGTTGCTCCTTTCAATATATTCACCTCCTTTCTATAATAGCGTCACTTTCTCGCCGGCTTTCTTTTCGCCATACGTCCAGCCGTCGAGAATTCCCCAAACGTGATAATCGCAGGGCGCAAAACAGGCGATTGACGGGTTGACTTCGCCAGTCGGCGTCACGGATTGAGCATTTCCGCGCCGCGTTTGCATTTCGGGCAACGATGCAACAGCGCACCATCATCGAGAATGCACCACGTCCCCGGTTCGATCTCTTTCCCGTGTGGAATATGGACGCGATCTGTCACGCCCCTGCTCCCGGCAGAAAGCACCTGATCTGCGTCACGCCTTCCGCGTCCTGATACGGCCACACCACCGCGGGACCGAATTTGTTCGGCTCGGTCACGACTGCCTCGGGCGGCACGTCAATCCATTGGCCGGCAAGGCGCACGCGATAGACGACGTGCGATTGTCCGCTCGCATCGGCCACCGTCGCGGTGTCCCAATCGACATTCTCGATCGAGACGCCGTCGGCGAACGAGCAACAGAGTCCTTTGCCGGATGCGAGGCCATCGAACCAAGCGTGAAGGGCTGGATCCTGCGTCGCATAGTGGCCGAGATCGCGGCCGTGCGCCGGAGGAAGCTTCACCGCGAGGATGAAGCACGCTCCAAGGAGCCATGCGGCGAGGACGATGAGGCCACGGCAGGTGATCATCGCAGGCCTGCCAACCGCTCGATATTGCGGCCGTAAGACGTACAGGACCGATAGCCGAGGCCGTGGTTGTAGGCCGACAGCTTCTCGCACATCGAGCCCGGCTGCTGCAGGGCGAGCGCCAGATACCGCATGCCGGCGGCGCGGATGCAGGAATGGTCGCGCAGATTGGTGCAGCCCATGGCGCGCGCGGTGCGCGGCAGCACTTGCATGTCGCCGATCTCGCCGGCGCGGCCACGCTCGTTCTCGTTGAACCGGCTTTCGAACCGCGCCACGGCGAGCGCGATGCTTTCTGGGACGCCCGCGGCGGCAGCCGCCTGACGCACCTGATCGACCACGGCAGAGGCGCCGGCATACATGCCGCCGGCAACGCTCGCGCCCGCATGCACCGCAATTGAGGTGCCGACACCGACAGCGGCAACGCCGGTATCGATGACCGTCTGCGCTGCGCCGTACATCATCGAGAACGGCCCCGGCTCAAAGGCCACGAACGCCGCGCCCATCCGAGGCTGCGCAAATTTGCGCATCCGATGCACGGCATAGCGATGACCGGTCCGGCGAGGGGCGAGGTGATGCCTCTCGTGAACCGAATGCTTCACGCGCGGCATTGACGCCGGCACGCGCATCAGGCCCGGCGCGAGGATGCGTCCCGGCGTGGCGCGATGGCTCATATGCGCGCTTGCCGGTGCCGCTGCGGCGAATAGGCAAACGAACAGCATGGCGATGAGCAGCCGCATCATGTCACCTTTTTTCGGATTGTGGACGGCCAACCGCGCGGCATGCCGCGCGGGGCGCCTTTACATTGTCAGGTCGGCGGATAGCGCTGCCGGCGCGACGTTAAAGGTGGCGCCGCCGATGACGGCGGCCTGGAGTGCCTGGAGATAATGGGCGCCCGCAGCCGGGATACCGGCGTAACGCGCAGCGATCGGCAAAGTTGGCCTGGCGGTGGTGGTGTCTACCAGGTATTCGCCGAGGATGCCGGACGCCGTCGACGTGGAATTCGAGGCCGACCGCAACCTCCGCGCCGTAGGCACTCGTTGCGGCCGGAGTAACGATGTTTTGGTAGCCGGCGCTGACCTGATCCTCGGCCACGCCGGTGACGAAATTAATGCGAAACGTCGTGGCGTCGGCGGCATGCAGCGCCGTCGTTGAATCCGGATAGGACACATGGTTGTCGATGACCAGCGGCCGCAATTGCTTGCGGTTATAGTAATTAAAGCACAGCAGATTGGCCGTGCCGCCCCCGGATGCTGCGGAGCCGAACGAGAATTCCGATTGGCCGTCGGTCGCCGTCGTCTCGCAAGTGCCGAGGTAGCGCCTGGTGGCGGCGCCGCTCTCGACATAGATGCCGTCCTGCGTCGTCAGCGAGGTCGCCCGTGTCGTGGTATTGGTCCACGGCACGATCATGAGCTTTAACGCCCCCGACGACAGGTAGCCGAACACGTCGAACACGGTCGAAGCCGGCACCTTGAAGGTGACGGTGACGGTGCCGCTGGCGGTGGAATTGGCCGATAGCGTGACTTGGGTGGCACTGTCGATCGAAGAGATCGTCGCGCCCGAGGCGACGCCGGTGCCGGAGGCCTTGGCGCCGACGATGAGCTGCGAGGTGTCGGTCAGCCCGGTGATGACCTTGGAGCCGCTGGTCGTGGTGCCGCTCTGCGAGGCATCCGTCAGCTTGATCGAGACCTGCGCCTGCGCGACGCTCTGCCACTCGGTCCCGTCATAGAGCCCGATCTGATCGCCGGCGCCGCACGGCGTCCAATATAATGTCGTGGCGCCGGTGATATTCGATGTCGGCGTGCAGGTTCCCGACGACAGTGTCAGCCGGCCGTTATCGACGGCATAGACCGGCGCCTTGGTGGTCGCGCCGGTCGGAAACGGCAAACGGAAGCTCGAACCGTCGAAGGCAAGAAGCGTGAGGCGACCGCCGGTCAACGCTCCCGCGGTCAACGCGTTGCCGTCCTGGTCGACGACATTGTAGGGCCCGATCCCGTCAATGGTCAGGGTGACGACAGAGGTATTGGTATTGGCGGGAACGATCCAGAACGACTTCGGCCGCCCGACTGCCAGCACCGCCGAGACCGTGCCGGTGTCGCTGGTCGCCGTGATGGTGTTGGTGCCGGCGACATTGGCGAGCCATTCCGGCGCGACGCCCCACAGCGCGTTGATTTCGCGGTCGACATCGTTTTCGAACGACACGCCGTCGTCGGGCAAGCCGTTCGACGGAACCGTCGTTGGGGTGTGGCGCACCGCAGCGCCGAGCGCGAGCTGCGTCGAAAGTGCGAGCGCAATCAGCAGCGCAACAACATGGCGAAACTTCATCGCGGACCTCATTGCCAAAGCTGCGGCGCTTCATCCACGCAGGTCACGGTCGCCTGCAGGTCGGGCGCCGGCGCCACGCCGTAGACGATCAGACGCCTGTAATGCGCGCCAAGCGGCCCGACCGAGACCAGGCAACCGCTTTCGAGATTGCCCGGATCGGCAAACGGCGCGCCGAACGTCACCACCAGGTTGTCGCCTTCGGTCGCCGCGGTGATCTGCTTGACCAGAATGCCGGCACCCTGCTTGCGCCGGATCGCGATGCCGGTATTCTCGCCCAAGGCGCCGACGCTCGCCACCGTGCCGAGGCTGGCGAACGAGGCAATGCCGGCGGTGGTCATCACCGGCACGGTGCCGTCGAGGGTGAGCGCGGTGATATTGCCGGAACCGTCGTTGCTGACAGAAAGGATGCGCGACGATCCGGCGCGCCGGGTGATGATGTCGTGCTGCACCCCGACCAGATCGCCGCGCTCGGCAACGATGGCGTCGGCCGCCACATCGAACTGATAGAACGTGAAGCGATAGAGCAACTGCCGCTGATCGAAGATGCCCTGGGCATCGACGTCGGCGGCGTGCACGATGCCGTCGTAAGTCTGCTGCGATAATAGATCGGCGTTCTGCACGGTATCGTCGAGATAGACGATGCGTTCGGCCGTGGTGTCATAGTCGTCATCGGCATCGACGTAATTCGCGAGGATTCCCGACGGCCGGTCGGCATAGGCCCGCGTCCACATGAAATTCGCCATGGTGCGCGGCGTGAAGAACTGCACCGGGGTATCGGCCGAGCGGTCGCGATCGAGAAAGACGCCCCATTTCTCGTTGTGGCGGATCGAGGCGCGGGTCACACCGGCGATCATGTTCAGCACGTCATTGATGACCTTACCCTGCACCACCGCGTTGACAGTCAGGCCCCGCGCGATCGCATCGCTGCGCCAGTCAACGAATTCGTCGTCATTGATGAGCGCCGCCGGCACCGGCTTTGCCCCGAGCGTTCCGGCCAGCACGTCGCGGGCATGCGGGGCCGGATTATCCGTCGTGGTGAACGTGTTCCAGCCGGTGCCGTCCCAATCGTAGGTATAGCCCGACGCCAGCACCGAATACTGGTTGAGCGCGCGGGCATGCACGCGGATCGACATGGTGGCGAAGTCGTCGGACTGGATCGGATTCTTGTTCCAGACCGAGGACAGCCGGGTGAGTTCGACCGCGGCGTTGAGCGTCGAAGGGTCTTCGGGGATGCGATAGACGCCGCCGGAGACGTAGTAATTGAAGAAATCCAGCACCACCGCGGAGTGTTGATAGGTCGCCGGATTGAAGCTGGCGCTGTCATAGGCCGACGACGCGACCACCTGCACCTCGTAGAAGCCTTGCGGAAACGCCGTCGCATCGAGATAGAAGATGACCTTCTCGGCATAGAGCTCGGTATTGACGACGTTGCTGGTCAAGCGCGTCGCATTGGACAGATAATCGTTGCCGGAGCCTCCGGAGAACGACGGATCGGCGGTCCATGACGCCGTCGCCGGCGACGCCGTGCTGCCGTCCTGCCCCGGCACGTATTTGAAGGCGTAGACCGGCCCCTGGTTGAGCACCGGGATGTTCGGCGTCGCTGGGATCGCGCCCCACTTGATCCGGATCACTTTTTGGAAAGTGTCCGGCGCGTTCATCGAGAAGTGGATTTCCGGCAGATTGATCCAAGTCACGGCGCCGGGCTGCCTGATCTGCAGCCGGACCGCCTGGTTGATGACAAGCGTCGCATCAGCGACCGACGAGAGGCCCTGCGGCCACGCGAGCGTGATCCATATTTCGTCGGGACCGTCGCGCGACACCGCGACCGTCGGCTGCGGCACGTCGCCGGCCGGATTGCTCTGGTCGGCGAGATTATATTGCAGCGTCGGGTCGGTATCGTGGGCGCTCAGCGTGGCATTGACGTCGTTGGTGTAGCTGTAGCGCTGCACCAGCGTCTGGATGGCGTCGCCCGGCTTGCCCTCGACCAGTTGTTGCGTCACCTCCGGAAGGGAATCGACCGCGGTCTCGCCGACTTCACCATCGAGCAGTTGATGCGGGCCGGCCAGCACGAACACCGCTTCGGCATATTCATCGATGCCGATGACTTCGATCAGCGGATTGCAGGCGAGTGGCGGAAACAATCGCATGGTGCCGATGGCCCGCGGCACCGCGCCGCCCGGCTGCAGCACGTTGCCGGACAATGACGCGGCCGATGGTGCCGCCGGTGCGGCATTCGGCAAGCTCGCCCCGGTGTTGCTCAGCGACGGCCGCGGCGTGAGCGCGGCGATCGCCAATGCCCCGCCGACGCCGACGGCGGCGCCGGCAATCGCCGCGGAGACGGTGCCAGAGGCGAACCAGCCGCCGGCGCCGGTGCCGAGGAGCGTACCCAGCGCGCCGCCGGACACGGCAGCGGCGGCCAGCAGAACGGCAATGCCGGCGATCTCGAGCGACGTGCTCTTACCCGACGAGCCTCCGGACGGACCGCCGCCGCGCAACGGCATATGCAGTGAGACGACGATCTCGCGGCCCGGCCGATAGCGTGGCCGCACCAAGTGCCATAGCCCGCGCGGGATAATGGCGCTCCCCGCAGCATCGCTGATGCGGACCTCGCCGCATTCGGCGAAGCCGCGCGGCAATTCGCTCTCTGCAATCCCGCCGACGATCTCTGCGAGCGTCGGCAGCCGTGGCGAGGGATCAAGCGTCCGGCACTGCGCCGCCCCGACAAAGGGCTGCCGCCGCCACACCACCGGAACCGTGCCGCGCGCGATCGAGGCCATCGAGATCCTTGTGACGGTAATAGCCGACGATGCGGCTCTTGATGCGCGGATGGTCGAGCGGCGTCAGAACGGCCGCGGTGGCGCGCCAGACATGCAGCACCGTAAGACGCCCGGCATGCGCCGCAACAATGCCGACATGGCCGTCGACGCGATTACCGCCGGCGGTCATCGCCCGCATCAGCACGCAATCGAACTCGCCGATGGCGGCTCGATCAACGGCACGCCAGGGTTCGCTGGCGACGGCGCCGCGGAAGGCCCGCGACGCCGCCAGAAGCTCCATCGCGGAAATTTCCGCATAGTCCGGCGTGGCGATGCCGCACTCATGCTGCAGAACGAGACGGACAAGGCCCCAGCAGTTGCAGCCGCCGACGTCACTGCCGCGCTCGGCAAAGGGAATACCGACGTAACGCGCCGTCCAGCTCACACGTAGAGCCCCGGCAGCCGGGCCTTGGTGGAGCGCACCGACGGCCACGGCTCGGTGGTAAGATCATAGCCGTAGACGTCGGCGGTGAGTTGCATGACATTGCCTTTGACGTTGCGCAATTTCAGCAACGGCGCGTCGATCTCGACGGTCGGCGTGCCGATCGGGTTGCGCGGCACGCCGCTATCGAAATCCGAGCGCGCCATGAGCTGCAGATGTAGCGTCGGCGAATCGGTCAATCCGATCAGCGTATTGCCGATCTCCTGGTCGACATTCTCGATGGTGATGGCGCCGCGCGGCGGCTGATCGTCGTCGGCGACGAAGGTGAAGGCAAAGGCGCAGCCGCGATAGATCAGGCCATTATAGACATAGTCGACGATGTCGGAATTCGCCGTCAGCGGCACCGCCAAGGCGCTATGGCTGATGGTGGCAAACCATACCAGGACCTCAGAACTCAGCGACGCCTCGATGGCGTCGCGGAAGTCGGCGCCGATGGTGCGCGCCATTTAGGCGTTGCCGAACGGATACGGCACCGGCCGCGCCGGCACCGGCGCAAACCGCCATTGCGCCAGGCTGACCGCGACCGATGGTGCGGAATAGTAGATGAAGCCGGTATTGGTCGCGGCGTCCGGATTCGCGGCCGAGGCATCGTAATCGGCGATCAGCAGACACGCCGCGCTGGCTTTGAACGGCCCGAGCGATGCCGCATTCGGATCGGCAGTGCCCGGTGCGATGGCGGGGTCGGCGTAGGAGGCGATGAGCGAATAGCCGGGCTGGTAGACGTGCTGAGTGACGGTGTCGGTCTGGCCGTTTGGTCCGGTCTGTGTCGAGGTGGTATCCTGCGACGTGTTCCAGACTTGAAGCCCCGCGCCTTGCTGATCGAATACGCAGGATTGATTGAACCCGGACGGATTGCCGGATAAATCCTTGGCGATGTAGCTCGCAAGAGCGGTATCGGCTAGAGCCGCAGTCTTGCTGGCATATTGCAAAAGGACGTCGATCTGGCTCATATCTAGCTTTCGCGCTAAAGGTTGCAGCGTATGTCCGCCGTGAGCCACGCCGCGCCGGATGTATATTGCGAGGCGTTCCACAGATAGTGATTGCTGCCGCCCTCGGTCGCGAAGTCGGCAAAACCGTAGAGGTTGGTCGCGCCGATGGCGTAATAGGCGTACCAGACGCTAATAGGTGAAGAGCGCCGATCCAATGCCGGTGCCGCGCGGCGTCGTCACGTCGACATCGACGACGCCGACGCTACCGGCCGGTGTCGTCGCCGTGATGGTCGTCGCACTCACCACAGTAACGCCGGTAGCTGCCACCCCGCCGATCGTGACCCCAGTCGCGCCGTTAAAGTTCGTTCCGGTGATGGTGACCGGCGTGCCGCCATCCGTCGTGCCGTTGTTCGGCGAGATCGCCAGAACGGTCGGTAGCACCACGCCGCCGGACAACAGCCGCAACGAGAACTGCACCACGAAGATCGGGCCGAGCGTGCTGGTGACCTTCGGCGGCACGCCGCCTTCGAACTGAAACGTGCCGGCGACCTTGCTGCGCGGATGCACCCAGGTGAAGGGTTGTGTGCCGTCGGTGAGCGTGGTGCGAAAGAACGCCAGCAAATCCTGCCAGTCGCTCGACGACAGCCACATGGTGCATGGCACCACGTCCTGCGACAGCGAGCTGCGCCGGCGCAGAATGGCCGGACCGACCTCAGGCTTGAACGACACCACATTGGTGTCGGGCGCCTCGGCATAGTTGTCCCGGACAACGACCTGACTGATCCAGGACGGAAAGGCCGCAGTCATCTAGCGCTGCTGCCCGACCGGGGTGATGCCATAACGGCCGGCCATCGACTTATCGTAATAGCCCGACGAAATATCCTGCGCGTTCTGCGAGCGGATGACGATCCTGAAATCCGAGCCGCCGGTCGAGTTCTTCTGGCTGGTCTGCGTCGCCTGCGCGCCGGTGTAATTCTCTATGTAGATGTTGTTGACGACGCCGCTCGTCGAGCCGCCGACGCCGCCGGCGCTGACGCCAAGCCGCCCGGAGGAATCCCGCCGCAACGGCATGACCGCTTCGGCGCCGGCCTCGCCAACCAGGCCCGCACCGTTCGCCATCGGGAAGAACGTCGGCTGGGTGACGATGTCCGGCAACAGCCCGCCCAGCGCGAACGGCACGACGGAGCCGCCGGAGAAGATATTGCCGCGCGCGTTGGGCAATGTCGGCAGGATATTGAGCGGCTGGCCCGCCGATGGCGCAAACGACGACAACAGCGGCCCGAGTGCTTGGTTGACGAGGTTCTTGCTCACCATCTGGATCAGCGAGGATTCCAGCGCGGTCACCGAACTGTTGAGCGCGTCCATCGGCGTCTTGGCCTGCAGCAGCGCCTGGCCGAAGGTGTTGGCGAAATCATCGGCAAGCGACAGCGACGTCTGAAGCTGGCTGTTGAAGGCCGCCATCTGCGGGCCGGCGTCGCTCAGATGCGCCTGCCAATCGCTTCCGTAAATCTGATGAGAGGTCGAAGCCGCGGCAGCAGCCGCCGGCGACATCGCCGCCGCGGTGCCCTGGAATTGCAGATTGAGCAACTCGCGCGTCGCCGGATTGGCATCCTGCGCCGCTTGGGCCACAGCACGCATCTTGGCGGCGAGGATATCCACCGCGTTCGCCATTTGCTGCGGATTTTTCGGATCGAGCAGGTCCTGGGCGACCCATGCCTTTAATTGATCCGCTGCTGCCGCCGTCGCCGTCGCAAGGTCATAGACGCCAGCCTGTGCCGAATTATTCGCCGCTGCCCACTCCGAGGTTGCCTGCGTCGTGATAAGGATGCCTTGGATTTGTTCCTTGGTAAGTCCGGCACCACGCTGCTGCGCCTGCGCCAGCTGCTCGGTTTTCTGTTTCACGGCATCATCGACCGTCGCGAGTGGGCCGAGCGCTGACACATAAGCATTCGTCGAACTAATCGCGGCATCAAGGCGCGCCCCAGACAGCGCTTTGTTATAAGTATCCTGCGTGATGGTGTTGTTGGCGAGTTGCGCGTTGAGTTCGAGCGTCTTCTCGCGCAGCTTATCGGACGCGGTCGCCGCGCTGCCGAGCGCTGTGACTTGGGCCTTGAGCTGATTGGCGATGAAACTGCTGCTCAGCGCCCCGGCGGTCCCGGTATTGTCGTAAGGATTGCCACCTGATTGTGCGGCGATCACTGCGGGATCGATTTTCGCGGCAGAGTGCGTGACCGGCGGTTGGGTCGGATAGGAACCGGCGCCCTCACCGTAACGGGCAATGCTGTCGAAAAGGCTTTCCAGCCATGACATCTTCGAGTGCTGGTCGGCCATATCCTTGATCGCGGCTGCGGCGCGTTCGGCATATTGCGCTGCCTTCAATTCCCGGTCGAGAGTCTCGGACGTCCATGTTGAAGCCATCAGATCCTTGGTGATCTGATTGGTGGCTTGGATTTGTTCCCTCAGCTTGGACCATTGATCGATCTGCTCCGCACTCAAGAGGCTCGCCGGAGCCGGCAGACTTTGAATGCCGCCAGATGCCGCCGTCGCAGCGAGCAGATTGCCGGCGCTGGCGACGCCTTGGCGGCCGCCGGCTGCGGCATGCGCAATCAGAGCTTGCTGCTGCTGATCGGCCTGGACGTAAGCTTGCGCCAACAAGTTCCATGCCGCGGTGGCGTCGCGGGTCGACGCCACCTGCGTCACCAGCGCGGGATTGACCCGCATCAGCTCGGTATAGAGCCGCCCGGTGCCGTCGCGGAGGCTGCCGAGCTGGACCTCGAACATCGAGAACGATTGGGTGACCTGCTGGTTGGTCAAGCCAAGGCTGGCGCCCGTTAATTCAAGCTTTTGCAGGCTGTCGGTGCTAAGGCCGGTTGCCTCGGAGACATTGCGCAACTGGCTTGCCACATCGCCCATGCGATTGGCTTCATCCACCAGGTAATTGATAGCGGACGTGATAAGCCCGATGCCAGCCGCGGCGGCGAGGCCCCACGGCCCGAAGCCGGCCAACAGCACGCCGACCGGCCCCATGCCGGCCGACAGCGCAACCATCTGAGTTTCGACGCCGCGTAGGCTGTTGGTGAATGCCTGCTGCAACGGTGAAGCTTGGCCGTACTTCGCATTGAGCAGGTCCATCATCTGCGCATGCGTCGCGACCGAGATCACGCCTTGGTTAAGTGCGCTGGTAAGGACCGATTGTCCCTTGGCGAGCTGCTGCTGCGAGCGATACTGCGTATCGATAGACGTTCGCAGCTTATCGTAGGCGCTCTGGGCCGAAAGCTGCTTGCTGGCGCTGGTATCGGTGACCGTCGCGGTGGCCGTCGAGGCCTGCCCGACATTCTTGGTCGCAGCGGCAAGATCATTGAGCTTCGCCGTCGTCTGATCGACGCCGGTATCCGTGGCCTGGATAGTGATCTTGCGGATAGTGTCGAGCGTCGTCATCAGGCTGCGGGCCTCTTCTTCTCAAGAACGTCGGTGAACAAGCGATCGATCAGCCGAATATCGCTTGCCAGCTGATCGAACTCATCGAGGTCGATTATGCCGTAGCGGCGTCCGTAGGCGTCGATCGCCGCGAAGTAAATCGGACCTGCGCTCATTCCTACGGCGCGGTCACCAGAAAGCGCGGCATAGGCACCGTAGGCAAACGCGAACTCAATCGGCAATTCTGCCGCGATAGCATCGTCCGGGACCGGATCGCCGCAGTCGAGCGCGGCTTGCCTAATAAAGTCCGCATGCGGGCCGAATTCGATGTCCCACTCGACCCGCCGCCTCAGTTTTTTACGGCTTCGTCCCGCGTTTGTTTCTTCCGTGTGGCGATCAGCGCACCGGCGAACGCTACCGCATCGCGCAGCACTCTCATCTCTGGATCGGCCAGGAGCCTTTCCGCGAGCTCCACCGAATAAGGCAGCGGGGTCACGCCGTCCTCTTCGAAGATACCGTCCCAGCCGATCAGGACAGTGCGCAGCAGAAGCTCGGTGGTAATCGCCGCGCCGGCCTCTTCCTGCTTTACTGGATCGTCGCTCACCGGCAGCGCCCGGAAAAGCTTGCTTTGCAGCCGGCGATAATCCGCATTGCCGGCGCCACGCACCTTGAGCCGCACCCCGTCCATGCCGGGGAACTGCAGCGGGTTGATATCGACCCAGTCCCCGGCCTCGATCGCCTTAGCATCGACGCGAATATCAGACAGCTTCACGTTACGCTCCCTTTTTAATCGGCGGCCGGCAGATACCAATAGCGCCCAGCCGACAGCATATAGTTCAGCGTCGGGTGCATCTTGGCGGCGAAGGTGCCGTTGAACATGCGGCTCTGGTTCTTGGCGTCGACCGGCGACGTGCCGGAGACGCGCATCGACGGCACATCGAACAACAAGCTCTCGCGATTGCCATCGGAACGGCCGGCGCGGAACATCATCGATGTGTCGGTATCGCTCAAGACCTGGTTGAGCAGCGTCAGGTCGCCGAAGTAAGCCACCAGATTGCCCGACACGTTGAACTCGCCATTGAGGATGCCAATCGCCCCGATCGAGCCGATGGCAAACTGCCCGGACAGGTTGTTGGCGATGTCGAGACCGATCTCGGAGATGTAGGACGGCCCGCCGGCCGGCGCGCCGTTCTCATAGATCTCGCCGACATGCGACGAGGCGTTGAGCACGCCGTAGGTCGGCGCCGAAATGTCAGTCGCACCCGACGCCCGCGTCGTCGACGCCGTCGCCGACATGCCGACGAAGGCCAGCGTCCCGGTCAGGACCGACGACGCCTTAAACGGCAGCGACAGCTTGTCGACCTGCATGCCGGTAAAATATTCGTAAGTCGGCGACGCCAGGTCCTGCTGTTGCCGCTCGAAGGTGAACGACTGCGCCGTGGTGCCGTTGGTCATGAAGTCGCCGGTAAAGACCTGCAGCGTCTTGCCGGAGCCGGTATCCGTCGTCCAGCCCGACGGCTTGTTGTCGAGCGTCAGCGCATGTGCGGCAATCGCCGTCACACGGACCCACGCATTGAGCGCGGCCGTGGCGAATTGCACGCCGGCACTGTCGCCGCCGATCTTCATCCACTGCCCGACATTGAGCCCGAGCGTGGTGAAGTCCAGCGAGGTTGACGCAAGCCCCGTTGCAGTCGCGGTGATATCGCCCGACGCGCCCTGGAAACCGACGACGCGGCAATCCGCCGCCGCCGGCGGCGACGCCTCGGCCGTGAACGAGGCCGATGGAAATACCACCGTGGTCGAGCCTGACGACGAGACGACGAACAGATTATTGTTCGCAGCCGTGGCAAAGCCCGACATCAAGGCCAGCATCTGCGCCTTGAACGTGGTGCCCGCCGCGACCGTCGCCGTGGTCGTCGTGAGCGCCGTGACCGCCTGGTTCGGATTGTTGATCCACGACGCCTGCATGGCGCCGGCGATCATGTCGTCGATGGCGTGGAACGACAGCTCGAAGCCGATATTGCCGCCGGCATCGAGCTTGGTCAGGATCTGATCGGCCACCTGGCGATCGGCGCGGATTTCATTCGACGTCACCCGCGTCGGCGTATAGGCGATCGGCGACGAGGTCAGCCGCATGTTCTGGATGGCCGGCGAGGCGGGCGTGGTGCCCTTCGTTACCTCGGCAACGTATCCGGTTTTTGATCGTGAACTTGAGCCAGGCGTCGCCATGGTGTTCGCTCCTTATGCGAAGAAATCGTATTGATAGGAGATCGAGGTCGACAGCACCCAATAATTGCCGAGGTCGCCGCTGTCGTTGTCGATCGGCGGCGAGGCTTCGAAGCAGATCACGCCACCGAACGTTTGCAGCTGGAACAGCGCCGCCAAGGTGCTGCAGTAGCCGAGCCCGATATCGAGCCCGCGGCCGCTCGGAATACTCACCACGATGCGGATGGTGCCGGTCTCGCGCATGGTGCGCGCGCCGACCGCCGCCATGCCGATAAACGTCGTCTTGCCGGTCGGAAACTGCAGAGTGACGAACGCGACCGCGCTCGACGGAGGTGCAGCCTCTTGGTTCGGCAGAATGATCGGCGTCGTTGTCCAATTAGCCTGCAGCCGCGCCGCGACCGCGTCGACAACTGCCTTCTGCGCCATGGTTTCAATATGCCTCGATGACGACGGCGGGCTGTTGTGTCAGCCAGTCTTGCGGATGGCTGATGCGATGATGCGAACGGGCCAGCCGCCGCGCGCTGGCGCTTCCGGCCCACGCCGCGACCGCGCCACCGGCCGGCGCGCGATAAGCGAAACTGATCTTGGCCAGATTTCCGAAGCGCGCTGCCGCTTGAGCAGCGACGCCCTCATAGACGCCCTCCGGCGCCGCCGGCGACAAACCGCGCTCGATCTTGCGGGCATACGGCTGCAGATTGAGGAAAACATAACTTGAAGCCGCCGGCGGCGACTCTGGATCGACCTCGGTGCCATCGGCGTAAAGCACATGCGAGCGCTGATACCGGCCAGACTTGGCCGGCGAATGCGCGATCAGTTCATCATGGACGAAGGCGATGACGTCGGTGATCAGCTTAAACTGATAGACGATCACGCCGTCGGGCGAGACCGCATCCTCGCTCTTGCCTTGGCTACCATCGACGAACGTATCGAACGGCGGCACCGCACCGAGTGCCGAAGCATTCTGCGCCTCGGCGTCGGCCAACGATTGCCGCGCGAACTGCGCCAGCGTCGCGCTCCGCGCTGCCGGTGATAGGTCCGCAGCCAGCATGACCTGGACATCGCGGTCGATCGGCTCAACCTTGACCGTCAGGCCCATCAGCCCAAGACCTGCATGTCGTAGCGCACCGCCTGACCGCCGATCGCCAGCCGCTCGACGGCGTCGATATTGCGCAGCCGGCCGGCGATGATCAGGCTATCGTTCCGCCGCGGCACCGAGGGATCGACCGTCTGCCCGGGAATGACACCGCCGGGCCATTGCGCATTGACGATCGGCGTCGGCGAGATAGTGACCAGGACAACCGCTTGATCGATACCGGCGACGATCTGTTCTTCCCGCAGGCGCCAGGTGCGCACCAAGGCGCGGCACTTCACGTCAATATTGGCGGTCGCAGTGCCCTGGCCGACGACGCGGCGCAGCACCACGTCTTCGCCGTTTGCTTCCAGCGCGGCATCGAGCGCCGCGATGCACGCATCGGCATCGCTCACGGCTTATTAGCGCCGGACCAGCTCGCGCTCGGCTCCTGACCTTCGGTCGCCGGCTGCGGCGAATCTGCCGAGCCGTCCAAAGTAGGGCCGCCGTTGGTCTTCTCCAGGTCGGCGAAGAACTCGTTCATGCCGTCGAGCGTGGCATTGATGTTGCGGTTGAGCTTGGTTTTGGAGTCGGCGAACGTCCGAATGCGACGCGCGTCGGCGCGCTGGATGGTGCCGAGAAAGTCTTCGGCGTCACGATCGCAATTGCTCTGCAGCTTCTTGAGCTCTTCGAGCATGCCGCGATATTTTGGCGTCATCGATCGCTCTTTCCGTTCGAGAGTGGCAACGCGCAAGCGCAAACGATCGCGCTGCACCGTCGCATGTTGGATCAGGATATAGAGCCGGAGCCGATCCACATTCAGCGCACTGAAGCGCGGATATTGAACGTGGTGCTGGTATAGGTCCCGGTGGTGGTGATCGCGGCGCGGAGCTGATCGCCCAAGACGCCGTCATAGACGCCCTCCGACCCCAGCGCCGCATAGGCGGTCATCGCCTTCGACAACAGCCCTTCGAGGTTGCAATGCTTGACCCCGGCGGATGTCGTAAAATCCGCCCGGGCAATGTCGCGCCAGGTGGTGCCACCATCGAACGAGGTCTGCACCGTGCCGGAGCAGGTCGAGCCGCCGGAGCCGCCGAGGAACTCGAATTCCAGCGTCACCGCCGTCATCCCCGCCAGATCCGTGATCGCGGTCATGACTTGGGCGGTCAGCGCCGTGGTGATCGGCTGCGCCGCAAGCGTATAGGCGCCGGGATTGTCCATGCAGGCGCTCCTCCGTCGGAGAATTAGATTGCCGCCGTTTTTTGGAATATCAGCCCGTCTCGACGCCCGAGCTTGGCGCTTACATCGCGCCTCAGTCGCAGGCCGCGGCGCAGCGCCATCCGTTCCAGGTATGACACCGTCGGATGGATTGGCCTCGATAGCGAGGGCTTAAACCGCCCGAATCCCTGGTAGCGAAGCGTATTAAACAGAACTGCGCCGGTCGACCGTAAGCCACGGCGCTGTCCGAGATAGCCGCCGAGCGAGTATTGCACCGTCAGGACCGTTCCGCCGGGGCGTAGCACTCTCGCAATCTCGGCAAATACTCGCACCACGTCCATGTATTGCAGCGCGCTCCAGATCAGCACCGTGTCGAATGAGGCATCATCAAACGGGATCGCCTCGGCGGCTCCTAAAACGATTTCCGGCGGCTCGAAGCCTTCCCGCGCCGAAAGTATCTTCGACATTTCGATATAGGAAGGCTCGACTTCCAAGCCGACGGCACGCGCGGCCACCGTTCGCAAGCGGACGAGATTGCAGCCCCATCCCGGTCCTAGTTCCAGAACGTCCTTGTTGCGGAAGTTTTCCATCCGCAGGATGTCGTGCTCGTTTTCGCCGTGCAGCTTCCGCCCGCGCCGGAGCCAGAACACATATTCGCGCACCGAGTCAGCGCAGGCCATACCCGCTGGCGTAAAGCCCGCACCGTTGCATATTCCGGCCGCAATAAGTTTATCGTCCGCCGCCGCGCCCTGCTCAAATCTGAAAATCAGATCGATCAGTTCGGCGCCTTCCGCGGATGACGTCAAAAGAAGCCTGAGCGCAGCCCAATCCATGGGCGCAATTTAGCCGGTTGCTAATTCGGCGTCGATCCATAATTGAGCGCGCCGATCGGGTAATTCCCCGGCGTCATCGGGTTTCCGTAATAATCTCGCAGGATGGGTACGTTCACGCCGTTGCCATTGGCTATGTAGCTTCCGTTCGCCGGCAGAAAATCGGCAGCGCCGAGCGGCGCGGTTGGCGTACCTGTTGCAAATGGCGACGTCGCCTGCCGGATTTCCGTTTGCGTCGAATTATGGCTCCAAGCGATAAAGCCGTCAGGCGGCACGTATGGCGTCGGGCCACAATTTGTGCTGTCATAGCCGCTGGTCTGCGCACAATAGAGCGTGCATTGCCCGATCGACGCCGTTCCCATTTCGCCCTGAGACTGCGAGCACATGCCGCCAAATGTCTTGGCCGACGCGAGCGTGCCACCGTTAGTGATGTCGGGCTCGACCGTGAAATTCCCCGTGGTCGCCGCACAGTTGCCCGATGGGCAGGCCGTAATGACCGCGGAAGTATAGGCGCCGGCATAGGGATTGTAATAAACATGCTGGCCGGTCCAAAGTGTGCCGCCGCTAAAGCCGGAGACGACGTCCATCGTCGCCGAAACGCCGCCATCATTGTTGCTCGCAAACGATGCGGTAAAGCCCGTCGGCGCCACTAATGTAGAAACCGATGCGCTGGCCTTCGGCGCCCACTCCGCGTCATTCGCCTCGGTCATCTGAGAAATCTGAGCTTTCAGCGTCAGAATGCTGGGGCTGCCCGTGTCGAATGGGCAATCCATGCTGTTGTTGTAGACGAAATTATGATGCGCCGGAGGAACCCATGTGTTGTGGCTGCTGTCGCCAATTCCACCAACACTCGTTGAAGGCTCCCATCCGGCAGGAACTCGTCGTCTGCATCGGCGAGCAATCAAAGAGATTGGCCCGCACCCAAGTATAGGATGGAGCCGGATTGGACGCTATCATGCCCGCGCCAATGTTCCGACGCAGCGTGAAAAAATCGCGCTCCAAGATAATAAAGGCCATCGGCTCGTTCGCCGACGCGGTTTGCGGCGCCACCGATACGCCACCCGCCTGATTGAGCGAATTGTCAGCCGGAAAATAACTGTCGCTAACGACGATATGTCCGGCCCAATAAGGCTTGCAAGTGGCGGCGCCTAAGCCGGTGCCGCAACGCGGATCGCCATGCAGCAGAAACATCGACGTGTTCGGCTGCGGCTTCGGCATGTAAACGCGCGATATAAACCCCTCGATGGCAAATTCAATGCGTAGGTTCCAATCGCCCAGCGAACTGTCCTCCGCGTCCTCCATCTGAACAGTAAGGCGCGTAACGCAATCCCAAAATTGCTGCGAGAACGCAATGGACACATTGAAGAAGCCGATTTGATCGGGGCAGGCACCATTTGACAGCCCGGTCGGCGTTTGCCAATTTGGACCGGTTTCAGAAATGTCCTGGTTCGGCGAGTTGACGGCGCCGGGGTTTGTACAGTTCGTAGAGCCGCCCTGTCCGACACCAATGCCGTAATTGAGAACGCCGCGCATGACGACGTTGTAAAAGACGACCTGTTTTGAGCCGCAAGTTACGGAGACGAGGTTGTCGTGGGTGAACAGCAGTGGCGCCGTCGAGTAGTAATCCATATCGGTCCAGCGCCAATCGCTGACCGGCTCATTGGTCGGATGCTGGGTGTCGCCGAACTGAAACAGAGTGCAATTGCAGGTCGCCGATTTTGACCAAATGGGCAACGCGCCCGTGTCGTAGGACCCCAACATGCCGTGACTAGTGACGAAATTCGTGTTCGGTGTGGTGTCAACTGTGAAGGTATCGTTGCGATGAATAAGAATGCGGTTACCTTGCGCACCAGGCCCCACTCCGCCTGCGTAAGTAGAGACGATGGATGCGAGCGTGCATGATCCAGAGCAAATACCTGCCGGGTCGTGGCCGCCCCCGCTTGGACAATTCGTGTATGTCCCTGTCGTCGTCAGGCAAACTGTACAGCCTACGGATTGTGCCGGGCTGCCGCTTGCGCCGCCGTAGTTGCATGTCGTTCCAGACCAGTTGCCGCCCCACTCGATATTCGGGTCTTGGACAAAGACCTGCGTGGATTTTGGCACTGTATTGTTGTTGATGTCGGTAACATAGACTGTAATCGTGTACGTGCCGGGCGATGTGTAGAGATGGCCGACGCTCGGCCCATAATCGACATTCTTGCTTGTGTTATTCGGCGAGCAATACGCCGGCGGCCCGGCAAACATCTGTACCTGCGATCCGCTGCTACCAACCGCCTGCGAATTTGATGTCGAATATATGCCAGGTCCGCCTTGCACCCCGGCAATGGTTCCCGCCGCGTCAATCGTGCCGGTCGCGCCGCCGTTGATGACAACATTAACGAGGTCGGCGACAATGGTTGATCCGCTGGACGCATTAGTGACGATCCAAGCCGAGGGATTGGTCTCTTGCGTGGTGAGCGACGCGTCAACCGCGCCGCCATCGCGGGTAATCCCTGTAAAATTGACCGGGAATCCGGCGGCTTCGCCGATCGTCGAGTAAGCCGCCGACAGATTTAGAGTGACTGTCGTGCCGCCGGCTCCGTCAGGAGCGTAGCTGCCGCCGGTGACGCCAATCGTGGCCGTCGTCGGTGCCGTCTGCGCCGTCAGAAGCGTATTGCTGGCGACCGTGACGCCGCTATCACCAAAAACTAAATCTTGCCCGAGCGACGTCGAAAGCGATACGGCATAAATCCCGCCATAAGGATTCCCGGCGGTATCCAGGCCAACAGAATTCCAGACGTTGACCTTCCTGCCGACAGGGTTCCAAAAACTTGTGTGCGTGCTATCGGTGACGACGCTCGCGACATGCAGGCCCGTCGAGGGGTCTATCCACCCTGAGAAATGTAAATGATAGCGTGAGCTGCCGCACGGATCGGTCGTTTGGGTGATCGCCCCGATCGTTCCGTAATTTCCGGTGTCGCCCCAATTCGTTTTGTAGTCGAGCTCGCCATAAGGAAGCGACGTCACTGCGCTGGCGGTAGTGCCGTCGTAACGCGCGTAGATGTAGCAGGGCGCCGCGCAATTCGTGTCGCCCGATCCGACGACGGCCCGGTTTATGACCTGGCTGACCTGAATGTTATCGGGGTTGATGAAGACGTAAGTCTGCCCCTGAAAAAGGAGCGTACTCGCCAAAGCAACGGCAAACAGCACCCAGCGCCGCAGCATCAGTTCACCTGAGCCGCAATGTCCGGCATCTTATTTGTGGTGTTCTCGGCGAAGGTCGCACCCGACAGCGACGACCAAGCGAATGTGCTTCCGCTCCATGCCGCAAAGCTGCCGCCGCAAGTTGATGCGGCCGTACAGGTCAATCCGTTTATGTTGCTCCCATTGTTAAGGATGCTGGTTATGCTGGCGCTCCCGATGATGGCCGGAATCCCGCCTGACCCTCCGATTGGAGCTGCCTGCATAACGATCGTTGTGTTGTCCACCGTCGAGCAGACCCAATAGACCCCCGCGGTCAAGGCGTGCGTGGCACCTAGATTTGCCGAATAGGCTCCGGTTGCAGCCGTTGTCGGAATATCTCCCGTAGTGTCGATCAAAGTGCTCGGTCGGCCGCCGGCACCATCGGACTTGTAGAGTGCCAATGAAAGGTTCCCGGAAACGCCCACCGAGGCGTCAACTCCGAGGCCCCTGACCGTAAAGCCCTGCGCCCCGACAACGTAAGGATGGCAATAAACCGTACTCGCGACGAGAGCTGAGCCTGCCGGCGGATTGCCAATTCCGAGGCTGGGATACCAATTGCCAGAAATATAACCGGCCACAGAGCCGGCAGGAACCGTGCAACTACTGCCGGGCGTGCAGGTCTGGCCATTGACGGTTGTTGCCGGCAGCGCCGCATAAGAGCCGTCGCCACGAAAGAACGTCGTCGTGTTATTCGGCCATGCCGGCAAAGCACCGGACAATGATGCAGTCGCGGCATTGACCAGCGCCGTAAGCGCGGCATTGGTGATGCCGTTAAAGCCACCGGAGCCATTATTGGTCTGCACCTGACCGCTTGAGCCGCCGGGACCGGAACCGCTGCTCGGAATAAACAGCACATTCCAATTGCTCGCGCCGTCAGAGACAAGCTTGACGCAGGCGGTCAACGAATAGGTCGTGCCCGCGCTGCCACTGACGGTGATGGTATCGCTGCCAGATCGGGTCAGCGTTTGCGCGTGATTGAGCGCGCAAGTGTCAAAATAGCCGCTGCCCATGCTGGCTGCGGTCGGCAGCGTCGGGCTGGCGTCGGACGCATCGTTGTAATTGATGAGTTTGCCGCAGTCGGTCGTCGCATAATTGCCGCTGGCGCGCGTCACGACGCTTTCAGCGGACCCAAGCGTCAGCGGCAGCGTGCCGCTGTTCGATACCGTGGTGGCACACGCGGGAGTGATCGGGCCCTTACCGAGAACGTAGTTAGCAACCTGAAGAGCGCTGGCTCTGTAATCGGAATTAGCTGCGCCGAGCGCATTATCGTAAAATAAATCGGTGTCAGAAATAGAACCGACCGCTGATAAGTTTGCCAGCGTCGAACTTGCCGCGTAAGCCGCCGTTGTCAGCGCCAGTGCAGCAATAAACGCAATAGTCGCTGCCTTTCGTTTGGCGTTGTACCAACGCGCCATCCCCATGCCGAGGCAGATAACGGCGACAATGCTGGCAATCATGCCGGCCAGGACCAGCGGCAAATACAGATCAACTCCATGCCACGAATGGCTGAGTTGGAACGCAAAGCCCGATTGCCCTCCGGTGAGGAAGAACATGACTTTCGCGATCAAATGGTTCATGTCAGCATCCGCTCGAAAGGCAGAGTTTGCTCACGCCGTCAGAGAGAAGGAGGTAATTGCTGCCTCCGGTGGAGAGAAGCAGCGCGTTAACGGAGCCGCCGCCGCCGCCAGACGCTGCATTGACCGGCATCTTCGTTATGCTCGCGCCCACGCCGACGAACGCATGCGCGGCGGAAACGAAGAGAGCTGCGAGCCCGGCAGCAATTATGAACCGCCCAACGCGCACTTTTCTCACCACCAACAGCTGATGTTCGAAGCGGTGGTCCCGGTCGACCATATCCGCGTCACGCGGAAAGGATGCCAGCCGACCGGAACTGAGGGCACCGTGATCGTCTCGCCGCCAATGGTCGTGAGTTTGATGTTGCCCGACGTTCCGACCAGGCAGGCCCGCGAGACGTCGGTTAGATCGGTCGAGTCGCTCGGCGTTACGACAGCCCCGTGATTGAGCGGCCCATCAGAAGCTGACTGATATGAGCTCCAATCGTCGGTCGCAGCATTGGCGTGGCTCGCAATCGTCAGCGCGGCGATGATGGCGCACAGAAGCCGAAGCATTTTCATGTGCTTCATTCCATGCCTATCGGCTTTAAACATACTGACCCCGCAGGTTGATTAGTCATGATGGCTTTCCATCGTCGCGTGTTTCCAGGTTCCGTCATACAGCCCGTCGTAAGTCGGGCCTTCGCCGTTTGTGCCGATGCCGAGCAAAGATCGGAACGCATTGAAGGGGTAGAAGCGGCGGTTAAAGCGAAACGTGAACTCGTTGAGATAGGTTTGCAGGTGCTTAGGGCTGATCGCGCCGTGGTGTGTCCCGTGCAGCCAAGCTTTGAGATTGCTGAAAACAAGGTGGATGATCGGCAGGTATTCTTCGGCCACCTTGGGATCGTCGGCTTGCGCGACCGGCAGATGGTCATAGCCGAGGGCGCCAAGCCCATTGTAGCCGCCCCATGCGTCTGTGATGACCATGGCGCCCGGCTCTACCGCCGCTTCTACAAACGCCGTCAGGGACTTGGCGCCGCGCGTGGGCGCGATTTCCAAGCGAAGCCGGCCGGCATAGCGACCACCACGGCGAGCGGGCTTGTCGCCTTTCTTAGCGGGCCGCGTGCGGACTTCGACGGCGCCGACAACCAACGTCATGTCGTGAGTGCCGCGCCCTTCGCCTTTGGTCTTTCCCCCGATCCAGGTTTCGTCAATTTCGACGTGATCGCCACGGCCAGGGTTGCCGCCGATCCGGTCGCGGCCTTGGCGCACCATGCCGGCGCGGAGCTTGTGCAGGATGCCGAACGCCGTCTCGTAAACGGTAAGGCCAAGCTGGCGCTGGAATTGGACGGCGGATATGCCCGGAGTCACGGTCGAGACCAGATACGCGCCCCAAAACCACGTTGTCAGGGGTGTATGCGTCCGGGCCATCACGGTCCCAACTGTCAGCGACGTTTGCTTGCGGCATTTGCGGCAGGCCAGGACGCTGGTCCGCGTCGCCATGCGGAAGGGCTCGCCTCGTTCGTGGCAGTGTGGGCACTCAAAGCCCTTGGGCCACTTGGCGCCTTCCAGGTAGCGGGCACAGGCCGCGTCGTCCGGGAACAACCGTTGGAAGTCCCGGAGCGACTTGGGGAGCGGCAGGTGTTCCCATTGCAGCACGTCGGCGTGGGGAGGCATGACCTAACCTCCCGCCGCCGGTTGCTTTTTAGCTTCACGAATAGCTTTCGCGAGCGATGCGCGCCGGTCAATTTTCCATCCGCTGCGCTTGCGCGTCATTATGATGCCGATGGGCGTGCCGCCGCCAATGTCGATCCAGCTTCCCAGCACCATTCGCCAGCCGCGTCGCCGCAATATTTCGGTCAATTGCGCGCGGGTCATGTCTCGCGGGCGTTCCATGGCTCAGCCCTCCTTGACGGCAAGAGAGGGGTAGTAACGCCGGTCCCATTGGCAACCGCAATCCGTGCAGACGTGCTGCTCGCGCTGCGGGGTTTCAACGTTCGGCCCGTGACATTCGGGACACTGCCAGCCCATGTTGACGCGCAACCGCTCAGAGGCATCTGGGAGTGCCTTCCGTTCCTCGGCCTTAAAGGCATCGGAAGCAGAATTAAACGTGCCAGCGACGCCGGGCTTGAACCAGCGGCCATCGTTATTTTGGCGCCAGCCGCGCACGTAAGCCAGCGTGGCCAGGGCACCTTCCGTGTTGCGCTTCATCTTCCTCTCCATCAAAGGGCGGGATCGCCCAATGATAGGATACTAGCACAGGTCGCTGTCTGTGTCAACCCGATAGGCATGCTTCATTCCTCTTTCTACAGGCTCATATTGCGATAAGGATTAAGCTTCGACATCGCCGAGGGCGGCAGCGGCTGGTCCTGGCCTGGCGCGCCGAAGAAATACTCGACCGTGCGCACGCCCGGGATGGTCTCGCTGCGCACGCCAAGGTCGCGGGTGCGCTGCGACAGCTTGGCCTGGATGCCTTCGATGACCGCTTCCTCGATCGGCGCCGGCAGCGCCGGCCCAGAAACACTCGCGTCATCGCCGGGCAGCTTCCAGCCGGCGGTGTAGCCGATGACGATGATGGTGCACGGCCACGCTGCCGGCAGCCCGCTTGAGAGCCGCTTCACCCGGCCGTCGGTCGCGAACAGCTCGTAATCGCCCGGATCGACCGCGACGCCGTTCTCCGTGATGCTCGATATCGCGATCACCGGACGACGGCCGAGGATGATGATGGTGTCGGCCTCGCGCCGCGGCCGGATCACGCCGAGCGGCGGCAGCCAGGGATAGCGGGTGCGCCGGTCTTGCGTCTCGTTGACCGTCTCGACACCGAGATCGCGCGAGCCGTCATCGGCCATTTCGACGCCGAGGAGCTCGCAGGCCTGTTGCGACACCACATCGATCTGCCGGCCGAGCCAGACGTCGTTGGTCCGGTCCTTGATGGCAAGCGACAGCTTGACGTTGCTCAAGGTTGTCAGCGCCGTCGAGTTAGCCCTGGTCGTGACCGTGAGCATCGGCGATTAGGCTTGCGCACTCGGCGCGCCCTCTTGCGCGGGCTCTTGTGCCGGCGCTTCGGAAGATTCCTGCGCCGCAGCCTCGCCGGCCGGCTCCTGCGCCGCCGCACCGCGCCGGCGCGGAGCCTCCGCTTCGGCCCACTTCTCGGCGACCGCGACCGCGGCAAGCTTGCCTTCGACGACATCGCCGATCTTGAAGTCGACTGGATGATGCTCGCCGTCCCGTGCGCCGCGGAAAGGCTTGATGACCTTCGCCTTCATTTGCTCAACTCCTTGCGATTTTAGAAAAAGATTTCCAGCGTGCGCAAATTTGCGCAGGCTTACTGCCCGATCGCTACCCAATTGACCTTCTTCGAGAAGGTCGTCGCTGCGGCGGGCGTGCCGCCGAAGGTCTTCCAGGTCTGCACATAGATCGAGCCGGCCGCCGGCGAGCCGGTCTGATTGCCGATCGAGCAGGTGGCGATCTCCGGATCCGTGGTCGGCGAGGAATCGAGGTTGCAGGACACGGCCGTTACGGTCGCCAGCCCGGTAACGACGGTGTCGCTTGCCGTTGCGGTGGTCGCCTGGCCGCTCGCGGTCTTGGCGGAAACCCCGTTGACCTTGAAGGTGCCGTTGACGTCAAGCTCGCCCCCGACCACCCACAACGCGCCGCCCTGCGCCATATAGTTGAGGACGTTCTGCGCGAAGCTCTTGGTGCCGGGATCGGTCACCAACGCGAACAGCGCAACGACAAGCGCGGCAAGCGGCAGAAGATTATTGCGTAGGGTCTTCATGAGGTCTCTCCGTCAGGTTTGTCGTCACGCATGAGGGGATTGGGATGGCGCGAATGGTCGTAGCGATGCTCGATCTCGGCCGCGCTCGGCAATGCGTCGCGCGGCGTCATCTTGACTTTCAGCTTGCCGGCATCGCCGGAGATTTTCAGATGCACGGCATCGTAGCCGTAGATGCGGCGCTCGAACGGCTCGCAGGCATCGAGCAGCGAGGAGTCCCTCGATGTCGCGATCTCGATGCCGCGGGCACGGGCGAAGCCGAGCCAGAATTCGACGCAGGCTCTCCCCTGCTCGGCGTGATAGGAATTCGGCAGCGTAAAATCCATGCCGAAGCACATGATCTTTTGCACGCCGATATGGACCGCATAGGCAATCGCGCAAGCCGCGGTCGTGTTCATGTACTCCTGGCCGGCGCAGGAATTCAGCACGGCGGCGAGCGGGAACTCGACCAGGCCCGGATAGTCCGGATGGCGTTGCGAGGTGATGACCGGACCCGGATGGGTCTTGAGCCAGCTCAGCATCGCCGCGATGTTGCCGCCCGGATCGGCCGCGGCGCGGATCTCCTGCACCCGCACGTCGTCCATGTGGAACAAACGATCGCAGGCGATCACATCGCCCAGCGCATTGATGCCCCAGATCTCGTCGGCGATCTTTTTGCGACCGCCGAGGCCCTTGGCCAGATTGACGTAGGTGTGCAGCGTCAAGCCGAGGCCAAGGATGGCAACGCTGCGCGGTCGCTTCTCCATCGCGCGCTCAAGGCGCAACGCGCGCGCGATGGAGTCGTTGGTCATGACAGATTGCGTCGCTTAGATTTCGGCGACGCCGGCCGGCGCGTGGCTCGGCGAGTGCAGCACGGCGACGACGTCGACATTGACGCCGGCAGAGACCGTCGGCACTTCCTTGACCTGCACATAACGCTTGCGGCCGATATAGCCGATCTTCTTGACGACGTTCTTCGACACGCCGGAGACGCGCGTAGCGGTGGCCCCGATGCCGAAGGCTGCGGCGGTACCGAGAAGGTCGACCGCGGCAGCCGAGGTGAAGCTGCCTCCGGTGGTGTCGGACTCCAGGACCGACATCGCAACCGTCGCGTTGGTCGCAGTGACAGTGCCGAAACTCGCAATGAACTCGACGCCCTGATAGCCCAGGCGGTCGATGGTCGGCGAGGTGTGCCCAGTGCCCGTCGTGCCGACCGTGGTCGGCGCGATGGCGCGCACGGCATTGATGTTGTGGTGCAGATCGCGCTGCATGGTGATGATCCTCGATGAATTGGAAAGGGGTGAAGCGGCACCGTCGAAACGGTGCCGCAGCGATTTAGATCGCGGGCGCGATCGTTAGGTGTGGCACTGCAGCTTGCGGATGGCTTCCGCAAGCACCACCTGGCCGCCGCAGCGGCGGCGGAACCACATGCGCACGTTGCCCGACGCGCCCTGCGTATAGGGATCGCGCAGGAACGTCATGGCGATGCGGTCCACCAGCGTATAGGCGCGCTTCCAGTCGCCGAAGGCGATCGGATAGGTCGACGCGCCGACCGCCGGCATGTCGGGGAACTCGTAGTACGGCATGCCATTGATCGAGTTCGGCAGACCGCTCTGCAGACCCGGCATCCACAGATAGTTGCCGACGCCGTCCTTCAAGGTCCGCACCGCGCCGATGGTCTGGCGGTTGAGGATGTAGGAGGCATTCCTCGCATAGGCGGTTTTGAGGTTGTAGCAGATGTTCAAGACGCCATCGGCCGAGAGATCCGCGGATTTCCCCGTCACATCGGCGACGATCGCCGTGTTGGTGAGGATGCCCTCGATCTGGCCGACGCCGGTGCCGGTGCAGAACTCCTTGCCTTCCAGCACGGCGAACTGCTCGGACGCATTCTGGCTGACATAGGCCTGCAGATCGAAGGCCAAGTCTTCCAGATCCTCGTTCGAGATGTCGATGATGGCGTACATCTCCGGTGCCTGGACCTCTTCGAGGCCGAAGGTGAGCCCGGTCGTCTCGGAACGGGTGCCCTGCTCGGTGACGCGCTGAGCAGCGAAGACGCCGGTACGTTTCGGGATCCGCACCGACTTGTTGGCGGTCTGCCGCACATTGACGATCGAGCGCGCGTTCGAGATCAGAACGATCGCTTCGATGATCTCCGCGACGAATTCCGGAATGGCGAGATAGCCGCCGGCGGTGTCGTCGGAAATGCGCAACACCTTGTAGGCCGCATTGACGTCGGCCAGGATCTTGCGCTGCGCGTCGTTGAGGTTGGCAACGCCGATGGTGTTGGCGTTGATCACCGTCCTTGCCCACTCATTGACCTTCGCCTTGAGCTCGGCGCGGGCCGCCTTCTTGTCGCCCTTGCCGAAATCGGGACGGCCGATCTTAGCCTCGATCTTGGCGAGCAGCGCATCCATGGCGCCGACCTGCTCGGCCAACGCCTTCTGCTTCTGCTCGGCGAGCGTGAGCTGCTGGTTGAGCGGCTCGAACTTCGCCAGCGCGCCCTCGATCTTCATCAGCTTGTCGGTGACGAGCGGATCGACAGTGCCCTTGGTCTCGATCGCCTTGAGGCGAGCGTCATTGGTGGCCTTGAATTCCTCGAACGCGGTCATCACCGGCTCGACGGCCTTTTTCAGTTCGTCGGCAATCTCTGGCATTGGTTTTGATCCTCAGATGGATGAGCGGATTTTGTCCGCAAGCTCTGCGAAAACTTCGCCGATGTCGGCCTCATCCCGAGGTAGCGACGACAGTGCTTTGAAGCCGCCGGCGGCGATGGCCTTGGCGGCTTCGCGCGAGAAGCCTGCTGCGTCCCGCAGCAACTCCTCGAATTCCCTGATCGTGGTGACGTCACGCGCCGACTTCACCGTCGAGATGCTGGCGCGCGTGTTCATCGGAAAAGTAACCGGCGAGACCTCGAAAAGGTCGACCGCCTTGAGTTGCCGGCGCGGCTCGTTGGGCTTGGTGCCGCGGATGAAGTCCTTGGCCTGGTAGCCGATCGAAAGGCCGGACAATTCGCCTTCCTTCATCGCGCCATAGATGTTCTTGCCGCGCTCGGTGTCGAGATTGATCAGCCGGCCCTTGACCTGAAGGCCGTGAGCATCCTCGGCCATCTTGGTCCATTTGCCGATCGGCAAATCCGCCATCGGATCGTTGCCGCCGAACGGCGAGCCGCCCATGCTGCCATGGTTGAGCAGCATCTTCGGCAATGTGCCGGCCGCGGCATGGGCATCGAGGTTCTTCTGGAAGGCGCCGGGCAGCATGACATCGCCGCCGTCATCTTCGTTGTTGAACACCGAGCCGTAGCCTTCGAACGAGCCGGCCGCGTTGCCGTCGCTCTCGACGAACTTATATTCGAAGAACGAGGCCTTGCGCTCGACGACGAATTGCGACTTCGGCTTGTCGATCTCGGTCAAGAGTGCCGATGCAGCCTTCTCGACCGCGCTGTCGTTTTGCTGCGAGGCGCGCTGCTTCGCCGCGATGACGCCGGAGCGATAGAGCTTGCCGCCCTTGCTGACCGGATACTTGTAGCGCGCCTTGGTCTTGTCGGACGCCGCGCGATCGAGCCCGAGATGCGCCTTGCTGTAGGAATCCCAATCGTCGCCGCCGCGGCCAAGGAGCGCATTGCCGTCATCGGCAGTGAACGACCACGGCGCATTGCGGTCGACCTTGCCGGCCGCGATCAGCGAATGCGCATAGCTTTCGCCGACGAGATTGAGATCGGTCATTGCTGGCCCTCCGTGGGAAGCGCGGGCGCGTGAGGATTGACGTCGACGCCGCCGATCGGAACTGCCGGCGGCGTCGGTGTTGGCAGATCGTCGCCGCCTTCCAGCGGATCGAACGAGATGCCAAGGAGCGAGGCTTCGAGCGAGCGCACTTCGTTGCGCGTCAGGTAAGCGGTCTCGCCGCGGGCCCCCCCGAGCGCGTTCTGGTAGTAGGTCGAGCGCTGTGCCGCATCGCCGAACATCATCGCCGCAGTCGCGAACTTGGCTTCCAGGTTCGGAGCGTCGGCCAGCAACGAGTGACCGATCTTTTCTTCCCAGCGCCGCAGCCACGGCATCAGCGAATGCGTGACGTGGGCGATGAAAAACTGCTCGGCGCTGGCGAAGGTCGACGTCTTGTCCGAGTGCATCACCATCTGCGGAAATACCCGCAGCGCCCGGCAGACTTCCTCGATCTGAAAGCGCCGCGTCTCAAGCTGCTGGCTGTCGACGCCGGTCATCGCCATGGTCGTCCACTTGGCGTTCTGGTCCAGCACCATCGTCTTGAACTCGTTGTGCAGCCCTTCCTGCTGCTCGGCGATGCGCGCCTTGAGCGCGGTACGATTTTCGGGGCTCAGCGTGCCTTCGACCGAGAGGATGCCGCCAGGTTTGGCACCGTTCGAGAACAGTCGCCCCTGCGTTTCTTCGGTCGCGATCGCAAGCCCGATGGACTCCCGCGCCATCTTGACGGCGTCCATGCCGATGTAGCCGTTCCACGACGGCCCGCGCAGATGGAAGATCTCGTCGGTCGCAAACGGCGCACTCTCGCCGTCGGGGCCCTCGATCCAGTACGTGATGTTGAACTGAGGATCGCGTTCGATCCGCACCGGGCTGTAGATCGGGATCAGCTCCTGGATCTGCTTCTTGGAGCCGCCGCGACCGATATAGGCAAAGGCGTTATGCGTCAGCACCGCGTGGTACATCAGCGTTTCGCGGAACTCGAACGAGGTCATGAAATCGTTCGGCCGCAACGCCAACAGATTGAACCGCGGATCGTCCTTGGCGAGTTTCTTGGAAGAGCCTTCGCTGCGGTAAAGATTGAGCGGCAGCTGCGCCACGCCCTCGGCCAGCACCCGGCAGCAACCGAACACCGTCGAGACGCGCATCGCAGTCTCGATATTGACCGCAACACCGGCCTTCGACGAAGGCGCGCCAAGAAGCGCGGTCCAGGTCAGGTCGGACGCATCGGCGACCTTGTGCTCGGCACGCGCCGAACGCGACAGCGGCGTCAGGAAGCCCATCACCGCACCCCGAAGATCGCAATCGCCGTCAGTACCGCGCCGGGCCCGATAAACGCCGCTGGCCAATAGACCAGCGACAGGCCATAGCCGAAGAGCGCCAGCCCGAAGGCCAGCACGACCTCTTGCGCGCCGATCTTGGCGACGGCGACAATGAGAAACTGCAGCGGCGCGACGATGATCGACGTGAGCAGCGCCACGGCGCGCGCGCGGCGCTGTCCCATTCGGCCTCCCGATCAGATCAGTATCAGCGGCTCGGTCGTGAGGTACGATTGCTTGCCGAGCGGCGGCTTCGGATTCTTGATCATCACTTCGGCCGCGTCCCACAGCGCGAAGATCGGATCGACCTTGGCGTCGCCGGCGTTCTGCTTGGTGGCCTTGATGCCGGCCGAGCCGGGCTCAATGCGGATGTTGCCCATCACCCAGTTCATCATCAGGCTGGGCGCATGAACCAGCGAGCCGTTCTTCAATTTGCGCTCGGTGGTCTTGATCGCCCGCATCAGCTTCCAGCCCTGGCCGATGCCGAGGATCTGTTCGCTGGCTTCGTTGACGCCGATCTTGTCGAGCTCGTCGACCAGCTCGCCGTAGGGCCCCTCGTTGTCGATCGCCACCGCGGCGAGCAGTCCGGCCTCGTTGACCTCGGCGATCAGTGCCACGATTTCCGAAAGGTCGCTCAGCTCGTCGTCGACGATGGTCAGGTCACCGGCCGCGGCGAAGCTTTCGAGCGACGAAGCGATCGTCTGGCGCCGCGACAGCACGATGCGATCACACCAGGCGTGCGACCATGACAGCCAGCGCTTGGTGTCCTTCTCGCGGCCGATCGCGGTAAAGCCGAACAGATCGTCGAGCCCGCCGCCGTCGATGCCGACGACGATCACTTCGCAGCGCGCGATCAAATCCTTGAGCGAGCCGATCGAGGCATCCTCGGCCTGTTGCCAGAACTCGGCACCGATCCAGGCGTCGGTCTTGAGCCCCACACCGATCTGCACGTTGAGGTGCTGCGACGCCCAGATGCGGATGGCATGCTCGCCCTTCGACTTCTCGGTTTCCCAATCTGCGATCAGGCTTTGCAGATGCACCGAGCGGCCGAGATTGGGCATCACCATCGCCCAGTTGTCCGGATTCTGCCAGAGCAGCTGATCCTTGGCGATGATGTCGGGCAGTTCGTACAATAGCGGCAGCATCGGTCGCACGATCTTGCCACGGAATTTGCCGTCGCGGATTTTCCGCGCCATCAAAAGTTCGTCGCGGAACGCGCCGGCCGGGATGTCGTCGCTCTGCGTCGTGGTGATGAGCAGCGCGCCTTCCGGCGTCTTTTCCAAACCGCCTCTGATCTGGCGCAGCACCTTCGAGGTGTGCGGATTGCGGCCGAGCAGATGCAGCTCGTCGACCAGCGCCATGATCAGGATGGTGCCGGTCAGGATCTTGACGTCGAAGGTCTTGACCCGAAGCTCGGAGTGATTGACCAGGTCTTCAATGGTCTTGACGTGATCGCGCGGATAGAACCGCCGCTTGAGATCGGCCGAGGCCTCGATCATGCCGACCGCCTTGTCATAGGCGTTGTCGGCGATGGCTTGCGTCGGCGCGACGAACAGCGCCTCGGCGCGCGGGCGCCGGTTCATCAGCATGCCGGCGATCAAGAGGCCAGCGCTATAGGTCGTCTTGCTCTGACCTTTCGGGAGCATCGCGAAGAAATCGCGGATGTGCCGAATGCGCGTGACCGGGTCCCATGAGCCGAAGAACACCCGCACGAAGTCGTGGAACCATGGCCCGGCGGCATCGCGCATCTTCGGCAGCCCGGGAACGTCGGGCAGCTGCAACTCGTCGAAGAACTGCAGCCCGGTGCGCGCCTCGGTCTCGATCAGCGGCAGCTCCGGAATGAGCGAGCGGCCTTCCCGGATGCGCGTGGCCCAATCCGGACAACTCAGGTCCCACATACGTCAGTTGACCGCTTCGCCCTGGCGCCTGGCCATCAGGTCGCCCAGCGTGGTGCCGGTGTCCGGATGGCGCGCGGCGACGAGCGCCGCTTCCTTCTTGCCGAGCTTCGACTCCTTTGGCGCTTCCGGCCGCGACGTCTGGCCGTAGATCATCAGGTCGTTCTTATCGAGGAAGGCCTGGAATTCCCGGATCGCCGAGACGTTGCCCTCTTGCACGCCCTGCCAGAGCCGCATCGCCAGCGCGGCATTGAGCCGATCGCGCTGCTCGTCGCGGAACTTGAGTTCGCGCTTGTAGCTCTTGCGCAGCGTCGGCGCCGTGATGTCGAGCGCCGCGGCGATGCGCTCGTTGTTCCAGCCGAGCGCCAACAGCATGACGACGCGGTTGCGGTTCTCAAGCGTCGCGATGTGCGACGGCCGGCCGCGCCCGCCCCAATTGTCCGGGACCGGGTCGCCGAACAGATCAAGCCGCGGCGCGACGGCCGGAGGCGTCTCTGGCGAGGCGGTGGAAGCGACGTCGGTCATCGGAAAATAAATACCCTGGCAGCGGCAGCGCCACAGCGCACTTGTGCCTATGGATTGCGGACTTCTGCGCTGCAACGACGGCGCCGCTGCAGCAAAATTTCACAGTCTGACAAAAAAAATCCCTGGATGATGCCCAATGCAGTTGCGGCTTCCCAAGTCGCAAAGATCGACCGCCCCCTACCCCAACGCTCGATCACGACGAGCGCGCGAACCTTTCAACGTATTGTGTGCGATGCAGAGACACGCGCCGTTGGCAGGATCGAACAGCGCACCGCCGTCGGCGCGCTCGACGATGTGGTCCGCCACCATGCGGTCGAAAGGCGCGCGCTTGTTGCAGCGAATGCCGCCTTCGATCCATTCGCAGCGCCAGCCAGCACGGCTGCAAACGATGCGTCGGAACTCTTTGTGCTCTGGCGTCAGCAGTTCGGCGTCTGCCCGCTTCGGTTCTGGCTTGACGACGCGGCCGTCGAAGCGAGTAGCGAGCGGCTTGATCGTCCGCAGCTTGCCTGCCATCACAATTGCCCGAACGTCAGACGCGGAAGCCAGCTCGCTTTGATGCTTCGCTGCAGCGGCAAACCCGATTTTTTCGGGTTTTTCCACCGCATGAAGCGATCTTGGCTGATCGCTGTCGAAAGGCTGTCGGCTGGGATGCCCTACCGCACGCTCGGGCGCGACACCTAGAACCGTTCGATCTGATGCGGAAAAACGATCACGACAACTTTCCGCCCCATCAAATCCAACTCGACGCTGATTCTCCCGTCGCGCGCAAGCTTGACGATTTTGCCGCCTGGCCAGCGATCGACGATATCATCGACAAAGCGCACCTTTTCGCCGGTTTTGTAGTTGTGGATAGGCTTGATCGGATCTGGCGTATTTAGACCAGCTTCGATGCGGCGGATGATCTCGATGTCGGCCTCGCTTAGCAACAGCGGCGCGCCGGAGAATGTTCGCACCACTTTGACGACGCCGACGACGCGCTCGATGATCTGGGTGAAATCCTCTTGAGTGACGCCAGCCGGGCTGAATACGTAGCCAGGCATCAGCGGCGTCAAATAGAGCCGCTGTTGCGGCCTGTTGCCGTTGCTGCGGTAGCGAACGGTTTGAATTCGTTCGTAATTCGGCCAATAGGCGCGCACCCCATTGCGGCGGAAGCTGTCGGCGGCTTGCTGATCGTGACCCGGTCGCACCACGACCATAAACCATTGCAAGAACGGATAGGGCTGACGTTGGCTTTCGAGGCTTTGCCCTCGCATTTGATCGAGCGCATCGCGAACCTGTGCCAGATTGCCCGTTTCCGTTTTCGTTGCCATCAGCATGTTCCCCTCGCTTTCACTTGAAATCCGCAAGTTCTTCTTCGCTGCAGCCGATATCGGGCGCAGTCGTGCTTAGCGTTCCGTCTTTTCGTGGTGGCCATTGCCATGGCGCGAGAAAGCCGCGCTGGCTGATCATCACGGCGCGCCGACGCTCGGCTTCCGGCAGTCCCTCTTGCGCTTTGAGCTCGTCAGGTCGCATCGGTCGCCAACTGCGGTCGCGGATGAGAGGGCCTGTCGGCATTCCAAGCTCGGTGCCTAGAAAAGACCGCCAAGCACCGAGTTTGTTGGTTTCGGTCTCAGCGATGAAGCACCACTCCGTCTCAGCCGGCGCATTTACGAAAGCGGCGGCCCGAGGTGGCATCGGTTTCCGCAGGGCAATTTGACCATTCGAGATCGCAGGCTCACCGGCGCCAGCGATGCGATGCAAAAGCAGCCAGGCGCGACCTTCGGGACTGTCCGCCGCGATTTTTGGCAGTTCCGTCACATTCGACAGCTTTTCGACTTCGAGCAGCGTCCAGCGCTTTTCTTCGAGGTATTTCCATGCCGAAGGCGGATGCTTGCGGCCATCGCGTTTGAGCCGTTCCAGGAACGGCGCGATGCCAGCGAGTGCCGCTAAGCCGTCTTCCGGGCTGAGCTTGAACCAGGCGCTATCGATCCGCGTTTGATCGTCGGATGCCGTGGTCGGATAGCGGCGTTTGAACTCCGGAAGGGTCGCTACGTGCTTTTCCTTCGCGCGCGCGTATTCTCTCTCAATTTGGTTAGAATCCTTCCTTGGTGATTCCGTATTTAGTATATTACTATCAACCAGATACGGGTCAGCCGTTGACGGGTGAGCCAGTACTGGCTGGGACGTATCTGGTTGGCTGCATAGCTCGCCAACTTGCGATGCATCCGCGCATATCTCAGGCGGTCTTTCCGCTTGATCCTCAGTCGCCGCCTCGCCGGACCCCGGCGATAAAGCGCGTCTGATTTCCTCATCGGAAAGCTCTGGCCCGCGATCGTCGCGGATTTCGTAAACGATGATGAACGTGCCGTCCGGCCGACGCTCTTTCTTGGCGTCGCACCAGCCGGCGCGCATCCAGTTCGACACGATCCGCCGCATGGCGTCGCGACCGATACGAAAGCGCTTCATCAGCGCCGGACGCCTTACCTCCCAATCGGCGGGTTTTGAACGCAGGAACGCCAAAATGCCGAGTTCATCCGCCGCCAGCCGTTCGTCGTCGAACAGCGCGTTGCCGATGGTCGTGAAATTGGCGGTATGGCGACGACGGATGATCACGGCGTTGACAATCCACTTCCTGTCGGTAGGCTTGCTGCGTTCGCGGTGCTGGTGATTCCAGTGCGTCCGTTCGGCGGCCGTCTCGCGAGCGACGCCGATTTGCAGCGGTTCCCGAAATGGGTTCGGTCAGGAGATAGGCCCCTGGCGTCTGAGGCCCACTCATCGCCGGTTAGTGTGGAACTACCGCGGGCAAAGAGAGGGCCGTTCGGGGCAACCCGGCGGCCCTTTTCGTTGACTTCGGCCTGTGGATAACGGGCAAATCGGGGATTGACCGGGTGATTCCCGGAAACGCCAGCGACAGCGCCTTGTGCTTCGCGGTAGCGTGGTGGTGTGGGCAACGTGACGCCAGTCATAGCGCCACCACAAAAACCGCAACCGGCACATGCTCGCTGCGCTCAATGAACGCTCGCGGCACGCAGGTTTCCCGTTCCATCGCGGTCTGACAGGCCTCTTCGGCATAAGCGAAGGCGCCGCAGATTTGGCAGCGCGATATGATGGTGCCGCTGTTGAGATCGCGAAGGAGCCGCAGCGCGGTTTGTCTCATGGGCGGCCCCGCAGCATCGCCAGAACGCTCGCCATATGCTCGGTAGATGCTTCTTTGGCGTCGCGCCGGTCATCGTCAGTCTCGCTCTTGTCCTGCATCAAGCCGGTGAATTGGCTGGCTTTGAGATTGAGCGTCGACATGACGAAGGGATCGGTGCCGAGATCAGTCACGAGGTAATAGGCCAGCACGCTGTCGCGCTGCCCCATGCGATGGGCGCGATCTTCCGCTTGGCGATGGACAGCCGGCGACCAGTCAAGCTCGGCAAAAACGACGACGCGCGCGCGGGCCTGCAATCCATCAAGCCCGGTGGCGACGCGCAGCGAGATCAGGCAGAGATTGGTTTCGCCGTCAACAAAACGGCGCTGCTGTTCGGCCTTTTTGTCCTGACTGTCCTCGCGGCCGGTGATGCGCGCCGGCTCGAATTCTTCGAGCGCGTCGACAATGCCATCGACCACGGCGTGATGATGCACGAAGCACAGCGTCGGCTCGCCGGCTTCCATGAGACCTCGCAGAAACCCAATAACGGCGGGCAGTTTCGCCATCGCTGTGGCGCGCCGCCCTTCGCGGATGGCTTCCTGCTCCATACGCGCGCGATCGAATGGATCCTGGATTTGCTCAGCCTGGCGCGCCAGCTCGGCGGCCTTAGAAACGAGATCGGAGAAAATCCCGGCATCGCCGGCAATCGGCTCGATCAC
This sequence comes from uncultured Alphaproteobacteria bacterium, assembly GCA_963791925.1. Classification (GTDB taxonomy): domain Bacteria; phylum Pseudomonadota; class Alphaproteobacteria; order Rhizobiales; family Xanthobacteraceae; genus BOG-931. The sequence continues at coordinate 282,122 of CAWBUA010000004.1, forward strand.
GCGGCGCTTCGCCGGCAGTTCCAGTTGCACCTCGTCCTTGCGGCGGCGAAGCATCAACCGGCGATCGCGCAGATATTCGCCTAAGACTTCCGGATCGGCGACCACAAGCTTGCCGGCGACATAAGTGCACCATGCCCGTTCGAAAGCGGCCCGCGTGTCGAGCGCGCCACGGCAAAGCGTGTCCATGACCGTGTGCATTTCGGCGCCGTGATTGTAGATCGGCGTACCTGACAAGCCGGCGACGTTCTCTGCCGGCCGAGAGATCGCAATGCAGGCATCGTGCTTGCGCGTGTTCGGATGCCGCAGTTCCTGACACTCGTCGAAGATGACGGTGCGCACGCCGCGCTCGATCAGCAACGGTGCCCAGGCGTGCAGCACCAGATAGTGCACGATGTAGATATCGGCAGTCGGCGTGGCGTCGAGACGCTTGCCACCATTGAGCGATACCCAGCGCAGCGTATCCGGTTCGGCAGACGGATTGCCGGCGTCGCACACCCGCATGAATTCCGGCAGCTTCTCTTCCCAATGCCGCTGCACATGCGACTGCACCACGATGACGGCGGGATAGGCGTTGATCCGATCGAGGAAGCCGAACGCCTGGACGGTCTTGCCGAGCCCCATGTCGTCGGCGAGCAAGCCTTTGCGCACGGCGCACAGGAAGGCGACGCCTTCGAGCTGGAACGGCAACAGCCGGCCGCGGAAATATCGTCCCGACGCGGCTGCGGCCGGCACGCTGGCGGCGATGTGACGTTCGGCGACAAGCTGGCGGTAGAAGCGGTCGAACATCGTCTGCGCCGCTTCGGTCATCGTCAGCGGGAAGCGATGCAGCAACAACAGCAACTCGTCGAAGTTGCCGAGCGTCGCCGGAAACGAGATTTTATTGACCGCCGATTCCGTCTCGGTTGTGCCGAACAGCTTGCGAGCCATCAGCACGGCATGCGCGGAACCGGCGACTTTCCAGCGCGGCCAGATATGCGCCGCGGCGTTCTTTGCCGGCTCGGCATAATCGAGCGTGCCGACGGCGTTTTCGAGCGGCGGCCGGGTCAGCACGGTCGGCAGATTGACCGCCGGCGCCGGATCGTCACGCCACGCCAGACTTTCGGCGAGCTTGAGCATCCAGTCGTCGCCGACGCCTGCGCAAATTTGCGCACGCTCGTTCATTCAGATCATCCCCAGCGCGTGCAGATAGGTCTCCAAGATCGCCTCGGCTTCCTTCCGGGCGTTAACATCCTGCTTGCGCAGCCGGATGATGGTGCGCAGCGCCTTCACGTCGAAGCCGTTGCCTTTGGCTTCGGAATAGATGTCGCGGATATCGTCGGCGATGGCCTTTTTCTCTTCCTCCATGCGCTCGATGCGCTCGACAAAGGCTTTCAGTTGATCCTTGGCGAAGCGATGCGCCGTCTCTTCGGTCTTAGCGGCAGCGCTGTTGTGTCCCGCGCCGGGAATTTGTTGCTCGCTCACGTCTCAGCTTCCTCTAATTCGAGGGGGGGGGGGTGCGTTGGCTTCATCGAACTTGGCGAGATCGAAAAGCTGCGGCGTCGTCATCCGCTCTTCGGCCATCTGCAAATATTTGACGCCATCGAGAAAATACGGCGCGGCGAGTTCGGTCGCTGCGCCGCGGCGGCCTTTCAAGATCGCGATGCCGCGCAACGGTGCCGAGACGATCTTGCTTTCGAGGAAGCCGTCATAGGATGGCCAGTCGATCGTGAGATCGTCATCGTCGGAATAGGAGGAGCCTGCGCCGCTGGCGGGCCGGTGGGCCTTGGAATCCGGCGACGCAGGATCAGGTGCCGCAGGATTCGCGACTGCAGCGTTTTCGGATTTGATCGGTTGTCCTCTGCCGTCGACCTTGTCCGGCAGCGCATCGAACTTCTGCCAATGCGCCTCGATCGCTGCGTCCATTTGGTGATGTTGCGATGGCCGGTAGGCAAATGATGCGCCGCAGTCGCAGGCGCCGATGCTCATTGGCTTGTCGGGGTCGGAATAGTCAATGGTGCGGCGAACGACATGCCCGGGCGGATAGAGCTCGCGCGCTTTGTTTTGGGCGACCAGTTCGGCGACGATCGGGTCGGTTATTTGAAGATCAGCTTCATGCGCCGCTGCGGCAGCCGGCTTCGCCTCACGGTCACTCGCGTTCTCGATGATTTTGGAATCAATATTATCTAATACATCAGACGGATCAGGCACTTGCGGCTTTAGCGATAGCGCCCAGTCGCAGATGCGCCCGACTAGGCCCCACTCCCATCGCTCGCCGTATTGATTGCGGCCGAAGCGGCGGAATTTCCTGATGGCTGCAGCGATCGACACGCGCAACGCCACGGCGCGGCCGTCATATTGCGGATCGTTAATGGCGAAGCCGGTGCGGTAGGCGAGCCATTTACCGTTGTCGAGTTCAAGAACTCCGATCCAGGTATGGGCGCAGCGATGTGCGGCAATGTCCGGCTGGAACATTTCGGCTTGGCTATCGAGGAAGCCCCTGCCGGACTCCGAGCGCGGCGGCTCGCCTTTGGCGGTATGCAAGATGGGCTCGATCGGGTTGGGATCGTGGGCGTTCATGCTTTTAGTTTACTCGGCGAGACGTTGACCGATTCCGGTCTCTCAGTTCGCGTTGCCTTCTCGTGACGGCTTTTACTTTCCTCGCTCGAATGCCAAGCCCCAAGGCGACGATCTCAGAGACGAATTGACCGGGCGCGATCTCGACCATCAGCACGTTGTCGCTTTGGCGCTCGTAACAGGCGCCGGGCGTGAAATCGAATGCCGGTTTTTGTTTGGTCGGGGTCATGCCGTCACCTTTTGCAGCGCCGGCAACAGCTCGTAGCAGTCATCGAGGAAGGCGTTGCGCGCAACGCGCCAGTCCCACGGGATGATCTTGTCGGCGAGCGGCTTGACGTCCTTATAGGGCTCCCAATCCGGGTGCGGCTGGTTGCCCATGAGATCGCGCCATTCGGTGACGAACATGAGCAGGTCCCAATGTTTGATGATCGGCGGCAGACCGAACAGAGGAAACGTGAGTCCGGCCGCTTCATGGATGGCAACATCCAGGCCGTGGCTCAGAAGCTTGAACGCCGCCATCACTTGCGAGGCAAGCACCCCGAAATGCTGTTCTGCCAATTCCGCGAGCGCTTGTTTCTTCGGCGTGGTGTCGTCGCGCTTGAATGCTTCCTTGGCGTCATGGACGAGGAAATAAGCTGCGATCAGCCGATCACCGGTCGCGCGCATGATCTCGTCGGCGCCACGCACGGAATGCTCGGCGACTGAATAGAGCGTATTGCGGGTTGCGCCGTTGTAGCGGGCCTCCTTGGACAGATGCTCGGCGATGACGGCCCAGTCGATGTCGGACGGCTTCGGATCGAGCAGATCGATGCCCTTGCCGTTCGACAGCGTGAGGATGGTGCGGGCGCTCATTCCGCCGCCTCTGGCATCAGGGATTGCTGTTGTGGGACGTTGGCTTGGTTGCCCCAGCCGAACCATGTTTCAGGCAGTGCGCCGTCGATCCGCGGAAACAGCTCGACCTTCGGCAGATCGGGGTAATAGGCGGTGATCATGTCCCGGAAATATTTCGGCTTGGCCGAGTGCTTGCCGCGGGCTTCGCGATAGAGCGACGGGCGCAGGACTGATGGCTCTGGCGCCGGCATCTTGCCGCGCGTCGCAACGAGCAGCGTCTCGTGCACATTGCGATTCCAGAAGCCCATGCCGAGCGTCGCCTTGTCCCAGGCGAATTCGGAGACGTATTCGAAGCCCCAGCCCTCGATCAGCCGCAGCGTCTTGCGCAGCCACGGCACGGTCGACCAGATGAACAGGACCGCGTCATCGGTCGCCAGCGCGCCGATCGGCAGCTTGGCAATCTCTTCTTCGGTCATGGTCGGATAGTGGTTTTCGGTCGAGCGGTCGCTGTCGCCGGCTGCAAATTTTGTCGGCGGGTCCATGTAGAGGACCGGGAATTTTCTCTCCGTCGGCAGCGCACTGTTCGAGATCATGGCCAGCTTGCCGATGCGCTCTTCGCGGCGTTTGTCGTTCTTGGCCTTGCGGATTTTGCCCGCAGCTTCCAGAATTTCGGTTTCGCTCATCTGAGCGATTTGCTTTTGCTCTTCCTTTGGAAGCTCGGCGATATCGGCCGCGGTAGAGGCTGCGATCTTGCCGTCCCTTAAGGCGTCCCGCAGTTCGGTCGCGCCCTTGTCAAAAACCGTGTCGGCGCGCTGCACCGTGCGCCGGCTGACGTTCAAGAGCTCGGCACGCTCGGTCTGTGATAGCGACGCCTGCGGCGCTTTGGGTTGCGCTTCGCCCATCGGCAATCCGGGTGCGCAAATTTGCGCAGCCTTGGTATGCTGGTTGACGCCGAGCCGCATGCGGCCGATCGCTGCCGCGACCGCGGCGCGCTGGCCTTCATTCAAATGGCGCCGGCGAAGGTTCTTGCTGATGACCCTATTGAGGGCGGCGACGTCGTCGCCCTGGAATATTTCCGTGCGCACTGGAAGGTTTTTGAGCGCGCACGCCCGATAGCGGTTGCGGCCATCGAGGATCATGCCGCGATGCAGCTTGATGGTTTCGGCTTGGCCGTTCTCGGCGATGTCGTCGGCGAGTTCGCCGAGTTCCTTGTGCGGCAATAGTGGAAACAGGTTCGCCAGCGGATGATCTTTGAGCGGCGCGTGGCCGGGCATGAGGGTTGAGCCGGTCATCAGATCAGCCCCTTCTCATGGGCGACATGCTCAGGCAGCGTTACGCGCACTGATCGAAGGGATTTTTTCTCGACCTCGATCAGCGAGCGAGGCAGCCAGATCCACTTCTCGAACGGCGTATCGCCGGCATAGGAAACGGCAATGGCTTTCTTCGCCGAATTGTCGTTGTGCAGATACAGATCGATGTCGACCAGGTCGGAAGCGCCGGAGACGCGCGGGCCTTTGGCTGGGCGCGTCTCGTCGTCGCCGAACCGGCCGCGCTCGCGTGGCGTGAATTGATCGAAGGGGTCGCCCATTAGGCCGCGACCTCTAGCGGAGCAAGATCGAGCCACTTGCAGCCCGGCGCCTTCATGCCGATGAGGACCTGAACAACCTCTTCGCAAAAAGCCGCGAGCGATTTATCGCGAGCGACAGATTTCTTCTTAACGGCGTCGTCGGCGGCGGCGTAGGCGGCGGCGTCGGCGGCGGCGTAGGCGGCGGCGGCGGCGGCGTCGGCGGCGGCGTCGGCGGCGGCGTAGGCGGCGGCGTAGGCGACGGCGTCGGCGGCGGCGTAGGCGGCGGCGTCGGCGGCGGCGTAGGCGGCGGCGTCGGCGGCGGCGGCGTCGGCGGCGGCGTAGGCGCCGGCGGCGGCGTCGGCGGCGTTCTGTTTAAACTCTAAAAAGAATTGTCGCGCTTCGCGCGGGGATATTTGCTCGGGCGCTGCTTCGCAGCGCGCCGCGAGATCGAGCCACTTTCCCTTTCGATCGTCGCCTTTAATGACTGCGGCAACCGCGCGGAACGCACCGGGAAAGGTCTTCCGAATGAGGACGCCGAGGACTCGCTTGATGAATTCGCCGTCGTTGAGGAATCCAGCCGAGCCGAGTTGCGCGATGGCGAGGCGCCGCAGCCCCTTGGCGCGCGCCTGGTCCGATGACCAAAGGCTATCGTTGAGCCTGATCTTGAGCGATCGCAACGCGCGAGAAACACAGTCCGGGTTGTCGCCATGCGGCAGTCCCATCGCGTAGCAGACCGCGGCTTCGACGCACATCTTGCCCGGCTCCGGCGTGCCAAGGCCACTGATGAGCCCCGCGTCGACGACGGTGAGGACCTTGCGAGCGATGGCCTTGGTGAGCTTCGGTGCGGCTTTCTTTGCTTTGCGATTGGGATGGTTGATCATGATGCTTTGCTCCGCCCCTGAAAACCGCCGAGGCGCACGGTTGAAAAGAGCGGCTGCGAGACGCGCGCCGGCGACGCTCAAACTGATGAAGGGTCCGCGCAGCGCGAAATCGTCGTCGAGCGGCTGGCGATACCAGACCTCGATCAGGCCGCGACGCGTCAGCGACGGGGTGAACTCGCGCTGCCACGAGCGCTCAAGCGCGACCGGACGCACGGCGGCGCCGCGCATGAACAGCGAGCGCAGAATGACGATCTGAGAATTGCCGAGAAGCGGACGTTTCATGCCGCCCTTCCCTGCTCGCGCGCCACGGCGTTCTTGACCAGCGCAACGAAGGCAAAGGTCGCGTCGCGCCAATCCTCGGCGCGGTTTTGCTCATGCTCGTATTGCCGATAGCGCGCCCAGCGTTCGGTCGCTTGCAACAGGAAGCCCGTCGCGAAATGAATCTCACGTTCGCCGATCGAGGGATTGCGATGCACCTTGGCCATGACGTTGAGCTCTTCGGTCAGGCGATAGAGTTCGGAGATCGTCTTGACCGGATCGGAGCGGCCATCGCGCAGTGCATCTGCGGCAGCGACGGCTTTGCCGGCGACGAGTGTGAGGTCGAGATTGTCGTTCATGCCACGCTCGCTTGAACTTCCGAAAGAGCAGTGGCGAGACCGCGCTCAGCCAAGCGCGCTTCGAGAACGTCAATATGGGCTCGATAACAAATCCGCTGCTCGTATTTCCGCAGCCTCCCGTTCCATGCGCCGGACGGCTCCGCGCCCCAGGGATGACCGAAGAACTTTTGATGGATTCTGAGGCTCGGCTCGTTGCTTTCGTGCACGGTCGAGTCGATCCATTGCAGGTCGTAGCGCGCGCCGAGAAGGATCATGTCGCGAAGGATCGTCGATGCAGTGACGGCCCGCATCTTGCCGGAAAGCACCCACACGCAAAGATGCGCCGACTTTTCGCCGTTCCGATTGAACCCAAGGATGCCGGCGCACGTCCCGCCGTCATCCATAACGACGCGCCGTTCCCAATCGTCGTCCTCGATCTTCGCCGCGACGGTGCGCGGCGTCATGCTGAGAAACGGCCATACGCCATCGTCGGCGAGCGCGAGGGCAAACCATGCGTAATAGTCTGCGGCGTTAGCTGTGGTGATGATCTTCATCGCACCCTCTCGCATTCCATGAGCGCGCGATCGGCAGCTTCCTGACGGTCGTAGCGCTTGGCTTGGACGTGAATGACGATGCCGATCAGGACGATCAGCGCGAGGCCGATGCCGATGATGGCGGCGATGAAGAGGGAAGCTATGCTCACGTCGCATACCTCTATTAAGGCAACACTTTGCACCCCAGGGAAACGCGATATTTCGCTTCCGGGCCAAAGGCTTGTACGCAAACGCGGAACTTGGAACTCAGACGCGCCGGGAGGCGCGGAACCGATCACGGAAACTTGACATAGGAGCAAGTTCCCATCGCGGAACTTGAATGGCTTTGACGGCCTTGACGCGCCCGATCATCTTGCGACCCCGGGGCTGAGAAGGACGGCCTGCGCCAAGACCGAGGGGGGAATGTCGTAGAAGTCGTTTGGCATGACTTCACCGCCAGTCTCGATCGCGATCTGGACCATGATCGACGGCTCCGGGATGCGGTCCCGGCTCGCGTAGCGGGCAATCGTCGCCTGGGGCTTTCCCAACCGACGCGAAAAATCGGTCACGGTTAGGCTTTCCTTGGCGAGCCACGAATCAAGCTTCATGCCCGAATCAATACCAAAGTGGAATTTTCGATGCAAGGTTTTTATACCGCCCCGGTATTAGACGGGGAAAAACCACCCCTCTACCATTTTGGTATGGGGATTTTAACCAGCCTCCGAAAACGAGCGCGATTATCACAAGAACGACTTGCTCAATTGGCGGGCACGTCGCAACCTCAAATCCAGAGACTTGAAAAAGGCACGCGAGGGCTGTCAAAAAAATGGGCGACAAAGATCGCCCCGCACGTCCGCACTATCCCGGAAGAGCTGATGTTCGGCGACCGCACGGTTCCAATCGTGGGGATCCTCTCTGCCGGGGAGGCGCATTTCGGTTCTAAGGGCGACCAGAACCTAGGACGAGCGCGAATGCCCCGCGGTGGATCGGAGGAAACCGTGGCCTGTGAAGTGCGTGGGGATTCCCTTGGCGGTGCGTTCGATGGCTGGCTGATCTACTACGACGAGCGGCGCGACCCGCCGACCGACGACCTGTTGGGAAGCCTGTGTGTCGTCGGGCTCCATAGCGGTCGCGTACTCGTCAAAATGCTCATGCGCGGCAGGATTGCCGACCACTTTGACCTGTTCCCCGGGACGACTGGAATACCCCTGACCGATCAACTCGTTGCATGGGCGGCGCGGGTCACGGCCGTGATCCCCCCTTGGCTCGCCAAGAGAGAGGAAGCCCAGACTCCAGAGACCAAAGGGCGCGGCGCCACGCAAAAGAGAACGCGCGGCAAAAAATGACACCAAAGGGCCCCGCATTCGCTATAGGAGCGGCGCTGGCGCTGTCAGGATGCGCCGGGCCTGCTCCCTCCCAGGCGGAACTGCAAACGATGCAGACGGCCGTGGCGCCGACGCCGGATGGCGCGCAAGCCGCAACCAAGGCTTATTTCGAGGAAAGCCTCTTCGATTCCGGCTCAGCTCAATACAAATTCGACCAAACGCCGACGCAGGGTCACCTCACAATGGGCAACATCCGGGAATTTGGCTGGTTTATGTGCGGCGAGGTTAATGCCAAGAACCGCATGGGCGGCTACGTCGGTTACCGGCCTTTCCTGGTTTATTTTGATCCCACTGATCCGAACAAGGTCCGAGACGGTAGCATCGACAGCGGCGGCGACGATGATCTGCACATGACGGCCAATTGGTGCCGCGGGCTTTATGGCGGCACATAAATAATTCCATTTTGGTATTGACTGCTGATACCATTTCGGTATGCTCCGATTCAGTTCGGAGCATCGCCAATGTCCCCTTCATCCGCACGAAGCGCCGTCGAAGACACCCTCGCCTTCATGCGCGAACGTCCCTTCCCGACACGCGCGCCGCTCCCCGCGCCGCAACCGTCACCTTCGCTCGACACCCCGGCCGATGCCGACCTCGCTTACGCCTGCGCGCATTGCGACGCGCTTGAGATCGAGGTCCTGGAAAAGGAACACGCCCGCGCCTGGCGCCGGCGCCGGCACCACGACTGCACCGGGATATTGAAGCGGATCAAACAGATCAAAGGTCAAGCCTATACGGCCCGCACGCGGGTGTTCGCCGACGGCTGGCTTACGACGTGGTGATGATCATGAGCGCACAGACGGAAGACGTCTACCCACCGCACATCAGCTTGCAAACCGCGCTCTCCATCTGCGGAACCGATCTCGTCGAAGCCTCCGGAAGAATTTCGGGGATGGCGATCAGCCAGGAAAATCTCAAGCTCGCCATCAATCGACATGTTCTTTCCGACGTCAAAAAAGTCATGGCGAAACTCAGTGCCCGCATTGCCGAGTATGAGGCGAAGGCATGACCGCGCTTTCGGAGACCCTCGGCGAGCTTGAGCGGGCGCTGCGATGATCATCCTACCGCAACGCCTTGCCATCACTACGCGCCCTGGGACGCTTCTCAAAGCGCCCGCACGGTGCGATCGGCTCTGCGAAGCAATCGGCGACACCGATTACCTGGCGCTGGTCCGGCAATGCGCATGCGTTCGCTGCGGGCTCGACCCGGCGGCCGAAGCGGCCCACATCAGATCGGCCAGCGGCGCGCACGGCAAAGCCAGCGGCACCGGCAAGCGGCCCGCGGCGCATTGGACGATCAGTCTCTGCGGCGGCTGCCATCGCGAAGATCGCGACGCGCCGCATAAGGTCGGCGAGCTGTCGTTCTTTCACGCTATCGGCATCAATCCATTTTTGCTCGCCATGCGGCTATGGGCCAAGCGCGGCGATCTCGTCGCCATGCGCGCCGTCATCTTCGTCGCCATATCGGAGCGCCGGCCATGATGATTGTGATCGACATCGCGCTGGTCTCGCTCGGCGCCAGCATCGGTTTCGCCGTCGCGGCGCTCTGCGCCATCAACAAGAGTTACTGCACTTGCGACGATCAGTTCCAGAAGCCGGAGGCACCCGCGACGGCAAAGGGCCTGACGGTGATTTATCTTGCGAGGGAGGAAGGGAAACCATGAACGCGCCGCGCGCACAAATCTTAGCGGCAGTCGAAGCGACACCGATGGGCGCCACGACAGAGCAGCTCGCGAAGCGGCTTGGCGCCGCGAAATACAACGTCGGCAGCATATTGTCGAAGCTTGCCGCCTATGGCCACATCCGTAAGCTCGATCCGCCGCCCGGCAATGTCGGCTTTATCTGGTCGCCGAAGGCACCGGCATGATGGCGACGGCGCACCATCGCTGGCACGTCAGCGCGCGCAACGCTGGCAACCACAAGCATCTGTTCTTTGGCTGCCCGTGCGGGTTTTCGGTGCTGCAGGCCTCCGGTGACGGCGCCTTCCACGAACCGTTCATCCGCGCCGTCAACGAGCATCTGCGCCAGATCGCGCTTGAGAATACCGAGCGGCCCGGCGCGCATCTGAAGCTCGCGAGAGGGTGACATGGCCGAGCCTGCGCAAAATTGCGCACCCGCAGAATATCAACTGATCGACGTCTGCCAGGCGCTGTCGCTCGGCGGCTTCGATACGCTCGACGACGCCCGCGCCGCGGCACGCCTTGAGGGGCTTGAGGCTTGGGAAATCTGGCACGGCAATCGGCGCATCGAGCAGCACGAGCCGATGGCGCCAGATCAACCGCTAATCGCCAGCGACAGCGACGTCCTTGATCGTCTCGGCGAAGCGCTACGCCGCTATCGGCATGGGCTGATGCGCCCGTTGTGGGCCGACATGACCGAGGCCGACAAGGACGGCTGGCGCAATCTCGCCGCCACCTTCGTCATGGACCTCAAGAAGGTCAGCATTCGCATCGAGGTCGAGCGATGACTGCGGCCGACGCCGAACTCCCCGCCCCCGTCGCCGACGCGTTCCGCGGGCGCGCCTACCTGACGATGCCGAGGTTTTCGCGGGCCTCGAATATGGCCGTGAAAACCATCAAACGGCACATTGACGCCGGCAATTTGAACTGGCGCAATGTCGGCCATGGCGAAAAACGCATCCGGCGCGGCTTCATGCTACCGGATGTCGAGGAATTCTACCGGCGTATCAAGAGCGGGACCGCGTTATGTCACTGTACCGCCACCGCAATTCCCCCTTCTGGCAATTCGATTTCCAGCGCGACGGTTATCGATTTTCCGGGTCGACCGGGGTCCGCAAAGACCGGCCGAAGCGTGAAGCCGCGGCAGTCGAGACGCAAGAGCGTCGGGCGGCCGAGCGACTTATTGAGGCGATCCGGGATTCAAACCGAAAGCCGCTGACCTTCGGCGCGGCGTGCGATCGATGGTGGGCCGAGGTCGGCGGCCGCGGCACCGAGGCCGATCTCGAAAGGGCGCTTGCGTGGCTCAAAGCGCAGATCGGCGGCGATCGGCCGCTGCATTCGATTGGCAACGACGACGTCACCCGCGCTGTCGGCGCGCGGCGCGAGCATCAGGTGCGTGCCGGCGCCGACACCGCTGGCAACCAGCTCTATCGCCCGATCGGCCCGCGCACCGTCAACCGCACCGTGCCGCTGCTGATGCGGCGCATCTTTCACCGCGCCGTCAAATCGTGGGACGCAATCGTGCTGCGCGAGCCGAATTGGACCGACCATCTGCTCGCCGAACCGAAGCGGCCGATCCGCGAAATCTCGATCGCCGAGGAAGAGGCCATAGAGGCCCTGGAAACTGGCTACCATGCGATCCGGCGGCTGACGACGATCATGGGCCTGCGCAAGCGGGAGGCCCTTCTGACGTGGCCCCAAGTCGATTTTGACAACCGTCTGGTGCGCATTCTCGGCAAGGGCGGCATTCCGCGCCTCGTCCCGATGAGCCGGGAGGCTTACGAGCTGCTGTGGGGCGAGCGTGGCCGGGATCCGATGTGGGTATTCACCTTTGTCGCGCAGCGCACCAGGCGCTGCCCCAAGACTGGCATCGACCTGGTCAAAGGGCAACGCTACCCCATCACGTATTGGGGCCTCTCGACGCATCGGCGCCGCACCTGGCCCAAGGCCGGCGTAAACGCCCGCTATCACGATCTGCGCCACACCGCCGGCATGCGCATGCTGCGCGCCACCGGCAACCTGAAAACCACGCAACGGCTGCTTGGCCATTCCGATGTCGCCACCACGTCGAAATTCTATGTCGAGGCGCAGATCGAGGACGTGCGCGCCGGCATGGAAGCGACGGCGGAGGCCGTGGAGTCCCGGAAGGAATCCCGGAAGACGCCGACGCGCGCCGGCAACCGACGGAAGTCATGAGCGAAATCGGCGCCGGAACAACAGCCTTCTAAGCTGAAGGTCGCTGGTTCGAATCCAGCCGGGGTCGCCAGTCATCCAGAACATCGCCGCGAGACGGACCGGCCGGCCGGAACTCGTCCACCTTGCTCGAACTTCAAGGCAAGCCTTGGGATAGAAACACTAGCCGCCTTCGCGCGATAAGAGTATGCTCCCCTCTCACGCCAACAAAAAATCGACAACAATCTTGGCGCTGACAGGGAGGATTCACATGATCAGCTCGCGTCTATTTGCGCAATCACGCCCAAGCCGCCGCAGCGTCCTTAAGTCCGCAGCGCTCGGTTCTGCCGCCGTTATCGCCGCCCCGTATGTGCGCGGCGCTTACGCCGCCGGCTCGTTGTCGCTGGGCGTCTGGGACCATTGGGTGCCCGGCGCCAACAAGGCGTTGATCAAGCTCTGCAACGAATGGGGCGCAAAGAACAAAGTCGAAGTCCACATCGACTTCATCACCTCGCAGGGCGAGAAGGACAAGCTCACCGCGGGCGCCGAAGCGCAGGCCGGCACCGGCCACGACATCATGTCGCATCGCGACTGGAACATCCGCATCCACCAGGACAAGCTCGAGCCGCTCAACGACGTCGTCGACGGCCTGATCAAGCAATACGGCCCGATCAGCCCGGTCGCCGAATATCTCGCCAAGATCAAAGGCACCTGGCGCGGCATTCCGACCACGATCGGCAGCCAGGTGAAGCCGTGCTGCTCGCGCTTCGATCTCTACAAGGAGCACGCCGGCCTCGATCTGCGCGAGATGTTCCCGGCCGACGAAAAGAAGTGGGACAAGGCCAAGGTCGACAGCCTGGACCTGGGACGCTCTACGTCACCTCGGCGCAGAAGCTGTTCAAGGCCGGCTTCCCGGTCGGCCTGCCGATGGGCCAGACCTCCGACGCGGTCGACTGGGTCGGCGGCCTGTTCAACGCCTATCGGCGTCGGTCATGGTCGACGCCAAGGACAACATCAAGATCAACTCCGACGAGACCCGGCAGGCGATGGAAGTCGCCCGCAAGATCATGGAAGTCAGCCGCCCGAGTCTACGCCTGGGACGACGCCGGCAACAATCGCTGGCTGATCTCCGGCAAGGGCTCGGGCATCATGAATCCGCCGAGCGCCTGGGCGGTCGCCAAGCGCGACAATCCGAAGGTGGCGGAGCAGTGCTGGACGCATCCGGTGCCGAAGGGTCCGAAGGGCCGCTTCGTCGGCCAACTGCCGCAGTTCTACGGCGTCTGGAAGTTCTCCAAGAACAAGACGGCGGCGAAGGATCTGCTCACCTACATCTCGCAGAAGGACTCGGTCGCCCAACTGGTCGCGGCGTCGGTCGGCTACGACCTGCCGTCGTTCAAGACCATGTACGATCTTCGCCACCTGGAACACCGTCGAGCCGCCGGTCGGCACCGTCTACGGCTATCCGCCGCGCGGCGACGAGGAGACCTCGATCACCGGCGCGCCGGCGCGTTCGGAAGTTGGCGCCCAGATCTACAATCAGGCGATCAACACCGTGATGATCGCGAAGTTCACGCAGGGCAAAGAGAAGCTCGACGACGTGATCAAGTGGGCCGAGAACGAACTCGAAGGCACCTTGCGCGCCTGAGCGCCTTCATTCGGACGCGTTCGCGAATCACGGCATGCCGGCCGCGCAATGGCCGGCATGCCGTCGATGCTTCATCGTCGGTGCAGCGCATCAGGCGATTTCAGGGCGAGCCGACCATGGTCGATGCCGTACAGCGATCGGCATCCGGTTCGCTACCGCCGCGGCGCCCGTGACGCGCCAGCGCGCGGCTTTCAGCGTTTGATGCGCCGGCGCTCGACCATCGCCTTTGCTGATGTGCCTGCCGCTGATCCTCATCGTCGCCGGCCTGATCATCTATCCGGCCTTCTATTCGATCTATCTGTCGATGCTCAACAAGGCGCAGACGCGCTTCATCGGCCTGTCGAATTTCACCTTCCTGCTGTCGCGCGACACGTTCTGGATGGTGGTCGAGCAATCGGCGATTTTCGCGCTGTCGGCGGTGTTCTTTAAGGCGCTGATCGGCCTGATCACCGCGCACCTCATCAACAACCTGCCGGTCAAGGGCCAGCGCAAATGGCGCGGCATGCTGCTGGTGCCGTGGGTCATCCCGCTGGCGCTGTCGACGCTCGGCTGGTGGTGGCTGTTCGACCCCACCAATTCGGCGCTTCAATTATACGCTGCGGAGCTTCGGCTTTGCCGGCATCCCCTGGCTGAGCGATCCCTATTGGGCGCGCTTTTCGGTGATCCTGGTCAACGTCTGGTACGGCGCGCCGTTCTTCCTGATCATGTATCTGGCCGCGCTCAAATCGGTGCCCGAGCAGCTCTACGAAGCGGCCGCGATCGACGGCGCCAGTGCCTGGCAGAAATTCGTGCACATCACGCTGCCGATGATGCGCAACATCATCGCCATCACCGTGCTGTTCTCGCTGATCGTCACCTTCGCCAATTTCGACATCGTGCAGATCATGACCGCGGGCGGCCCGCGCAACATGACGCACGTGTTCGCGACCTACGCCTTCCTGCTCGGCATCCGCTCCGGCGACCTGCCGCTCGGCGCTGCGACCTCGCTGTTCATGTTCCCGATCCTGGCCATCGCCGCGGTGTTCATCCTGCGCGGCGTGCGCAAGCGCGGCGAGGGAGATCGGATGAGCACGCGTCGCCGCCGCAGCGCCGGCCGCCAGGCGCGTCGGCGTCGGCGCCAGCCTGCGCCGCAACCGCCGCTGGGCGCTGATCGCGTCCTATTTCTTCCTGATCATGTTCGCGATCTTCTTCCTGTTGCCGCCCTATTACATGGTGGTGACGGCGCTCAAGAGCGACGCCGAGATGGCGCGGCTGGCGACCAATCCGTGGTTCATCTCCGACGGCGTCACGCTCGATCAGTTCCGAGATCCTGCTGAAGAACACCGACTTCCTGATCTTCTTCAAGAACACCGTCGATCGTCACCGTTTGCGTGGTGGCGATCACCATGGTGGTGAGCGTGCTCGCCGCCTTCTCGCTCGGCGCGCATGAAATTCTGGGGCTCGGGCATGCTCGCGACCGGCATCTTCCTCACTTACCTGGTGCCCGGACACGCTGCTGTTCATTCCGATGTTCCAGATCGTCAAGTGCGATCGGCCTGCTCAATTCCTATTGGGGCATGGTGCTGGTCTATCCGACGCTGACGGTGCCGTTCTGCACCTGGATCATGATCGGCTATTTCCAGTCGATCCCGAAGGAGCTCGACGAGGCGGCGCTGATCGACGGCGCCGGCCATCATGCAGATGCTGCTGAAGATCTTCATCCCGGTGGCGCTGCCCGGCATCATCGCCGCGATGATCTTCGCCTTCACGGTGTCGTGGGCGGCCTTCGTCTATCCGATGGCCTTCCTCTATTCGTCCGACCAGCAGGTGCTCACCGTCGGCACGGTCACCAGCCTGATCCGCGGCGACGTCTACAAGTGGGGCATGCTGATGGCCGGCGCGCTGCTCGCCGCGGCGCCGCCGCTCGTGATCTACGCGTTCCTGATGGACTACTACATCGCCGGGCTGACGGCGGGAGCGACCAAGGGCTAGCCGAGAACAGAGGCGAAAGCCGAGAGGATTGAGCACATGGCCGAAGTCGCATTGCGTAACGTGGTGAAGCGTACGACGACGTCGTCGCCGTCGCGCAGCATCAATCTCGACATCCCGAACCAGGAATTCGTCGTGCTGGTCGGCCCGTCCGGCTGCGGCAAGAGCGACCACGCTGCGCATGATCGCCGGCCTGGAGGAAATCACCGCCGGCGAAATCTCGATCGGCGGCGAGGTCGTCAACGACCTGCCGCCGAAGGACCGCGACATCGCCATGGTGTTCCAGAACTACGCGCTCTATCCGCACATGACGGTCGCCGAAAACATGTCGTTCGGGCTGCAAGCTGCGCAAATTCCCCAAGGCCGAGATCAAGCGGCGCGTCGACAACGCCGCCCGCATTCTCGACATCACCGAGCTGCTCGACCGCCGGCCCAAGCAGCTCTCCGGCGGCCAGCGCCAGCGCGTCGCCATGGGCCGCGCCATCGTGCGCAATCCGAAGGTGTTCCTGTTCGACGAGCCGCTGTCCAACCTCGACGCCAAGCTGCGCGTGCAGATGCGCACCGAGATCAAGCGCGTGCATCAGAAGGTCAAGACCACGACGGTCTATGTCACCCACGACCAGGTCGAGGCGATGACGCTGGCCGACCGCGTCGTGGTGATGAACGGCGGCAAGATCGAGCAGATCGGCACGCCGCAACGACCTCTACCACCATCCGAAGACGCGCTTCGTCGCCGGCTTCATCGGCTCGCCGGCGATGAATTTCATCCGCTGCCAAGCTGGAGCAGCAACGGCGGCGGCCTGACGCGTCAGGCTGTCCGACAAGCTGTCACTTCCAGGTGCCGGAAAGCCGCAGCCGCGCGCTATCGCGGCCATACCGGCAAGGACCTGATGTTCGGCTTGCGTCCGGAGCACATCACCGAGACCGCGGCGCAGCGAAAACGGCGTCGGTCAGCGAATTCACGATCACGCTCGACGTGGTCGAGCCGATGGGCATGGAGACGATGGTGTTTTTCACCGTCGACGGCCAGGAGGTCTGCGGCCGCGTCGATCCGGGCAGCGCCGCCGGGCCGGGCGAAGCCATGCGGCTGCGCGCCGACATGGACCACATGCATCTGATCGATCCGCAGAGCGGCGCGGTGCTCTGAGCCATCCCGGGGCGCGAACGCCCCGGGATGAGTTCCTCATCGACTGCTAATCCTCAACGTAAGCTTCCGCGGAAATGTCCTTACCGGTGTAGTCCGGCATCATCGCAGCCGACACGAAGCTGATGACGGCGAGAACGGCGATATAGCCGGCAATCGCATAGCCCGTGTGATACGCGGCGAACAGCGCGGTGGCGATGATCGGCGCCGGGCCGCCGGCGATGATGGAAGCCAGCTGATAGCCGAGCGACGAACCGCTGTAGCGCAAGCGCGGCGTGAACGACTCGGCGATGAGCGCCGCCTGGGGGCCGTACTGCATGTCGTGCGGAATGAGCGACAGCACGATGGCGATGAACACCATCGCCGGAGCGGCGGTGTCAATCATGCCGAAATAGGCGAAGCCGAACAGGCCCATGGCGACGACGCCGATCAGGTACATGTTCTTGCGCCCGATCTTGTCGGACAAGTGACCGGCGATCGGAATGGTGAAGAACGAAACGCAAGCCGCCACCGTCACCGCGCCGAGAATCAGGTTCCGCGACAGATGCAGAGTACCGATCGCATAGGCGTAGATGAAGGCGGTGAACACGTAAAACGGCGCCTGCTCGGACAGCCGCAGCAATGCCGAAAGGATGATCTCCTTCGGCTGCTTCCTGATGACTTCGACGATCGGCGCCTTCTCGATCTTGTTCGTGTCCAGCAGTTTCTGGAACACCGGGGTCTCGAGGATGCCGAGACGGATCCACAGGCCAATGCCGACCAGGATGATCGAGAGCGCGAATGGCACGCGCCAGCCCCAGGTCAGGAAGTCGTCGCCCGACCATGCGCTGAACACGGCGACTGCGGCAGTAGACAAAAGAAGTCCGCAGGGGACGCCGAATTGCGGCCACGAGGCCACCAGACCGCGCTGGCCGTGCGTGCGCGACCACTCCATCGCCAAGAGCACCGAGCCACCCCATTCGCCGCCGACACCGATACCTTGGATCGCGCGCAGCACCGTCAGCAGCACCGCACCCCAGATCCCGATCGAGGCAAAGGTCGGCACGAAGGCAATGGCGAAGGTCGCCAGCCCCATGCACAAGAGCGTCGCGATCAGCGTCGCCTTGCGGCCGATACGATCGCCGTAATGGCCGAAGATGGCTGCGCCGATTGGCCTGCCGACGAAGCCGATGAAATACGTTCCGAAGGCGGCAAGCGTCCCCGCGAGCGGCTCCTCATTCGGGAAATAGAGCTTGCCGAAGACCAGGCCGGCCATCGTGCCGTAAAGAAAAAAATCGTACCACTCAATCGCCGTGCCGACCGTCGACGCGATCACTGCCTTGCGCAGCTGCGCGCTGTGTTCAGCTTCGGGCAAACCCCCGTACGTCGTTGCCATAGCCATGGCATGCCTCCCCCGGTTTCCTCGTTTTGCGAAGCGGGCTCGACGGCCCGCTTGCTGTCGCAAGGATATACGCAGAGCTTGGCGCGTGGCTACAGCGCAGAGGGTTACGCACACCCTCGCCCGCGATTTTGATGCAGTGCAGCGAGGCGGGCGAATTTGCTCTGCGGCGGAAAGCGCGTCGCGTTTACTGGGTCGGCTTATTCGACGCCATCACCGTGACCGGCGTGTCGCGATAATAATCCGGAAACATGCGCTTGAGGTTTTCGATCTTCGGCAGATCGTTGAAAACGATATACGGGTAACTCGGATGGGTGACGGCAAAGTCCTGATGATAGTCCTCGGCCGGATAAAAGCCCTTGAACGCTTCGAGCTTGGTTACGATCGGCGCATCGAAGACGTGCGCCTTGTCGAGCTGCTCGATGTAAGCCGCCGCAATTCGCTTCTGTTCGTCGTTGGCATAGAAGATGGCGGACCGATAAGACGGCCCGCTGTCGGGCCCCTGGTAGTTGAGCTCGGTCGGATTGTGCGCGACCGAGAAAAAGATCTGCAGGACTTTGCCAAGCGAAATCTGACGCGGATCGTAAGTTATCGAGACGGATTCGGCATGGCCGGTGCGTTCCGTTCCGACCATCTCGTAATGGGCGGTCTCTTTCGTGCCGCCGGAATATCCGGAAACCGCCTGGGTCACGCCCTTGGTATGCTCATAGACGCCCTGCACGCCCCAAAAGCAGCCGCCGGCCAGCACGATATTCTGCAGGACGCCGCCGGCCGGAGCCGGAGCGTCGAGCGTCGGCGCTGGAATGGCAACGGCCGGCTCGGCGGCCTGGGCAAGCCTTCCAAGCAGCGCAAAGGCGGGAACACACAACAACGCCCCCACGATCAATGTCTTCGCAATCTTCATGCGTGCCATCTGTTCCCTCCGACGAAGCCCGAACTCCGGGCACCAGCCACTTTCCGTATTAAGTCAATGGGGTGAACACGCGCCAATCACAACTGTAGCCACGCCGCCGCGTGACCGGCTCACGACCTCGTGTTCGCGCCGCCTTCGCGCCCATTGACGCACCGCTACTCGACGGTCTGATAACCGCGGATCACCGCTTCCGAGCCAAATCCCCAATAATTGCGCAGCGTCTCCTCCGGCCATACTTTCGGGCGCTGCGGCCGGTCCTGATGCCAGGGCCGCGGATCGAAATAGCCGAGCGCTTCGTCCTTCATCTGGTCCATCTCGCAGAAGAATTCGACGCGCACTTTATCGGCATTGCGGTGATAGATCGCGACATTGTGGCCGATGATGTGCCGGCCGGGTCCCCAGACGAGACGGATGTCGTGCTGCGCCAGAATTTCGGCAGCGCGTTGGATTTCCGCCCAATCCTTCACTTCGAAGGCGATGTGGTGAAGCTGAGGCTGGGCGTCGTAGACGAAATTCACCGTGTGGTGATCGGTGTTACAGCGCAGGAAGGCGAAATGGTCGGCGTGCCAGTCGGACACGCGAAAGCCGACCACCTCGCAATAGAATTTTACGCTTTTGTGCACGTCGTCGACGCGATAGGCGACGTGGCCGAGTTTGAGCGGCATGACGCCCGACTGCCGTCCATCGTCCTTGGCAAACGCGTAATCGGCGAAGATTTCGATAATGGTCCCTTTGGGATCACGAAAGACGACGGCCTCGGCAATGCCCGGCGAAACGCCGCTCGCACGATCGCTCTTCACGCCGTGCCCGGCAAGTTCTCGCGCAATGGCGGAAAGATCGCCGCCCGGCGCAACTTGCAACGAAAGCCGCGACAGCGCATTCGCCGGACCGGGCTCGAGCGCGATCGCTTCGAGACCGAGCTTGCAGGCGAGAAAAGCACGGTCCTTGGTGCGCTCGACCAAAGTGAGGCCGACGACCTCGGTGTAGTAGGCAATTTGCCGCTCGATATCGGGCGTGGTCAGGGTGGCATGCCCGAGGCGTCTGACCTGAATCATGTGGAGTCGCTCCCGCCGCAATCTGCGCAGTTTTCAAAAGATGCTTCTTCTTACTCTATCCGATTTCTGCAGCCACGGCGCGCCAGCGATGCGAGCCGAACTTTGATATTCGCCGGCGCCTGCGCCGACGCGCGCGGCTGCAGCAAACGGCCGCGAATTCTACAGAAAAATCCCGCGTATTTCCGTGACAGGTCCGTGGTAGTGCTGAAACCGCAGGTTAATGATTTGCATCAATGATGCAGCGGGGCGCCCCAACTCGTCGCGGCCGCCTTACCGACCAAGACCATGAGCGCAAAACCGGAGCAGTCCTCATCCGCACCGCCGCGTGTGCCGGAGGGGCCCGATTCGCAGCGCGCTCCGGTGTGTTTCGTCGTCGACGGCGACGGCAGCAGCCGGCATTTCCTGTCGCTCATTCTGCACGGCGCGGGCATCGATACGGAGGAATTCGCCGACGGCCGGGGATTGCGCCGGGCGCTGTCGTGCCGGGCGCCCGATTTGATCTTCCTCGACATCCCGCTGGAATCGGCTGAAGCGATCGCCTGCGCGGTCGCGCTTGGCAACGGCAATTATCGCGGCCGCGTCCAGCTCATGTCGAGCCGCGGCTCGGCCGTGCTCGCCCATGTCAAGGGCATCGGCGAACAACAAAAGCTGCGGATGCTGCCGGCGTTGCGCAAGCCGTTCGACACCAACACGATTCTCAAACTTCTCGGCGACCTCAAACTGGGCCATCCGCCGGCTGTCGCCGGCCGCATCGATCTGGTCGACGCATTGGCCAATGGATGGATCGAATTCTGGTACCAGCCGAAGATCGATCTGCGCCGAAAACAACTGGTCGGCGCCGAAGCCTTCGCCCGCGTTCGCCATCCGACGCACGGAGTATTGCTGCCTGGCGCGTTCATGCCAGCCGCCAAGGAGGCGGACCTGATCGCGCTGTCGGAGCTGGCTTTGTCCAAGACGCTGAACGCGGCCGCCAACTTCGCCACGCTCGGCGTCAATCTGCGCATGGCGGTCAACGTTCCCGTCAGCACGCTGGCGAAGCTCACGGTCGCCGATATCGTGCAGACCTATCGCCCGCAATTCGAGAAATGGCCGGGGCTGATCATCGATGTGTCCGAGGAGCAGATCGTCTCCGATCTGGCGTTCGCCAACGACTTCACCAAGCGGCTGCGGCACCTCAACGTCCAGCTTGCGATCGACGATTTCGGCCGCGGCTATTCCTCGCTGGTACGGCTCAAGGAATTGCCGTTTGCCGAGCTCAAGCTCGACCGTGCCTTCGTGGCGGACTGCGGCACCGACAAGGTCAATGCCCCGTTGTGCAAGACGGTCATCGACCTGGCGCACAATTTCGGCAGCGTCGCGGTGGCAATCGGCATCGAGAAAGCATCCGACGCGCTGGCGCTGGTCAGCATGGGCTGCGATTGTGGCCAAGGTTTCCTGCTCGGCCAGCCGATGCCGGAACAGCGCTTCGTGTCGCTGTTGCGCCAGCGCGCCGGATCGCAATCGCGTGACCCCCGGGCGGCGCCGCGAGCAGTGGAAAGAGAGCCGGCCTAGACCACGACGTTCAGTATGTTCAGTGCGTCCAGGCGCCGCGCCGTGTCGCGGCGAAATTGTCGGAATAGGAAATGCGCGGACGCTTCGCCGGCTTGCTCTCGAAGACTTCGTAGGCAATGCCGTTGCGCTCGCAATAAGCCACCGCCTCTTCCTTGGTGTCGAAGTGAAGCCGCAGCTGCTGTTTCATGTCGCCGGATGAGGTCCAGCCCATCAGCGGCTCCACGGTGCGCGGTTGCTCGGGCTCGTAATCCAAGACCCATTCCTTGGTCTTGGCCTTGCCGGACTGCATCGCGGTGCGGGCTGGTCGGTAAATTCGAGCGGTCATCTTATTAGAAATGCCTCTTCGCAAAGGCTCTCCCAGAGCCAAGGGTGGCTTCGGCGGGACAGCCTTCTCAAGCTTCGCTTGCGAAGGCTGGTCGGGGCAGCAGGATTTGAACCTGCGACCTGCAGTACCCAAAACTGCCGCGCTACCAGGCTGCGCTATACCCCGCCCGGTCGCGGCACTGGATAGCCGTTTCCCGGGCGCCCAGCAAGCCGAGCACCCGCTCGCCCGTTCAATTCTTGCCGAAGATCGGGCCGGTAACGCGGTCGCCGGGCGCAATATGGTATTTGCGTGCGGTGCCGGCGATCACTTCCAGCACGGCGCGCACCAGCCCCGCAGACGGAACGAGGGCGTCCGACAGCGGCGTGGTATTTTGCGCAATGTTGAGAACGCGGCCGTCGCCGCGGATGAAAATCATGTCGAGGGGAATGTAGGTATTGCGCATCCAGAACTGCACCTGCTGCTCGGTGTGAAAATCGAACAGCATGCCGTGGCCCTCCGGCAGCGATTTGCGGAACATCAGACCGCGGGCGCGCTCCGCATCATTGGTCGCAAGTTCGACGGAGAAGGCATGCACGCCGGAACTGGTGACGATCTCGATGGTGTCTTGCGCGGCCGCGCTCGCCGGCGTCTGCGCGGCCGGCAGCGCGCAGCCGGCGACCAGCACGAGCGCGGCGAGGCCGGCGGCCCGCATCAGCCGCGTCGGGCGGAAAATGGCGCGCAGTGCTAGTGCGAAGCGGGACCGAGCGGACCGCTCTCGGGGCGGACCTCGGCGGCCATCAGCCCCTTGGGGCCCGGTCCAAAGCGCACCAGGACGAACTGCCCCGGCCGCAGCTCCGCCAGCCCGAAGCGGCGCAAGGTTTCCATATGGACGAAAATGTCCGGCGTCCCCTCCCCCCGCGTCAGGAAGCCGAACCCGCGCAACCGATTGAACCATTTGACCTGTGCCCGTTCCAGACCGCTAGTCGGCGCCACAGTAACATGGGTTCGCGGCGGCGGCATCTGCGCCGGATGGATCGCCGTCGATTCGTCCATGGAGAGAACCCGGAAGGCTTGCAGGCCCTTCGGGCCGTTCAAAACCTCGCAGGCAACCCGCGATCCCTCGTAAGCGGTCTGAAAGCCGTCGCGGCGCAGGCAAGTGACGTGCAGGAGCACGTCGGCCATGCCGTTATCCGGAACGATGAAGCCATAGCCCTTGGCGACGTCGAACCACTTGATGACCCCGGTGACCTCGACGACGTGCGCGGCTTCGTCAGCAAGCGCGATGTCGGGTCCGAGGCCCGGTTTGGTGGATTTTGTTTCGATACCGTCCGACGCCATGACGCCGTGGCCGCCGCTGTTGTGCTGGCGCCCTACGGGCGCATCGCGAATCTGTTGAATCGAAGATAACACCGGCAATCCGACGCGAAAGGGTAAAAATGCAACACTGGCGCAAAAGCGTCACGGCCTGTGCACAAAGTGGAATTTATTCATTGCAGAATGAGGCGTTCGAGAACGGTCCCGATGTCGTCATGCACGACCAGATCGGCGATCTCGTCGAATTCCGTTGATTCGCGATTGACGATGACGAGGCGCGCGCCATGCCTTTTCGCCATCAATGGAAAGCCGGCGGCCGGCCAGACGACAAGCGAAGAGCCGATCGCCAGGAACAGATCGCAATTCTCGGCAAGTTCCTGGCCACGCCGCATTGCAGCATCCGGCATCGCCTGGCCGAACGAGACCGTCGCGGTCTTGATGAAGCCGCCGCAAGTGGGACAATCCGGCGCACAGCCATTCCCATGATCCATGCGCTGGCGCACCCACGACAGTTCGAAGCGCTCATGGCAATCGAGGCATAAAGCGTAGGTCGTATTGCCGTGCAATTCGACGATATGTTCGGGCGCAATTCCCGAGGCTTGGTGCAGGTTATCGATGTTCTGCGTGATGACGGCCGGTGTCTTGCCGGATCGGTAGAGGCTGGCGATGGCGCGATGCCCGCGGCCGGGCCTCGCCCCGCCGAACTGCTCCTCCATGGCGAAACGCCGCCGCCAGGATTCGTTGCGCGCCTCCTGGCTGCCAAGGAACTCGTCGAACGGAATCGGCCGATACCGGTTCCACAAGCCGCCGGGCGAGCGGAAGTCCGGAATCCCAAATTCGGTCGATATGCCCGCTCCGGTGAATGGTATGATGGTGCCGGCCTCGTGGACCATATCGTGAAGCCGGGCTATGGCATCGCCGCCAACGATCATTCTTCGTCACCGTGCTTCATCCTCGCCGGGGCCCATCATAGATTAGCTGCGAGAAATTAGAGGCGTTTGCCGCCCAAAGCCCATTCCAAGGACCGGTCACCGACCAGCGGAGGTTTCCATCATGCGGTATCTGCACACAATGCTGCGCGTGCGCAATCTCGACGACGCGCTCGATTTCTATTGCAACAAGCTGGGGCTGAAGGAAGTACGCCGGCGGGTCGACGAGAAGAACAAATACACGCTGGTTTTCCTGGAGGCGCCTGCGGACGACGACCTCGTCGCCAACGGGCCCGCCAATCGCCAGGCGCCGCTCGTGGAACTCACCTATAACTGGGACAGCGAAGACTATGGCGAGGCGCGCTATTTCGGCCACCTCGCCTATGAGGTCGACGACATCTATGCGCTTTGCGAGCGGCTGATGAAGGCGGGCGTCACTATCAACCGGCCGCCGCGCGACGGCAACATGGCCTTCGTGCGCTCCCCGGATAAGCATTCGATCGAGCTCCTCCAGAAGGGCAACCCGTTGCCGCCCAAGGAACCCTGGATATCGATGCCGAACGTCGGCAAATGGTGAACCGTTTCCCGGACGCGGTGCAGCGCGCAAGCGATGCACTGCTGCTCCGGGGTCTTCGCAACCTCTCCCCCAACCGCTCTGCGAGATTGCGACGGTCCCGGGTCGCCAGCGCACACTTCGTGCCGCGCTACGCGCGGGATACGGGTTAGCTTGCCGCTGCAGGCAAAGCTCTCTATATGTCGCGCGTTTAACCGGCCCCGAGCGCCCTCTCGCTCGATCCGCGCCCTTCGTCTAGCGGTCCAGGACATCGCCCTTTCACGGCGGTAACACGGGTTCGAGTCCCGTAGGGCGCGCCAAGGATCAAAGAACTCCCCGTCATTCCTGAATAACCTGCAACTTCAAGTGCTTCATCCTGCCGCGGTGGTATAAAACGGTGGGATCATTTATGCGTTTGCAGATGGGGATTACCAAGAGCCGACACGGCACTACCTACTACACAATCAAGAAGGTCCCACCGCGCCTTCAGGAAGCGGTCGCGCGTGTGCTGGGCAAGAACAAGCAGCGGCAAGTTTGGCTGAAGCGTTCGCTTCGCACTAAGGACGCCGCTGAAGCCAACAGACGCGCCAAGGTGGTGCAGATTGAGTTTGACCGCATCCTAGAGCAGGCACAGGAACTGCTCGCTGAGCGTCCGGTACGGGACACGCTATGGTCGCGACGAGAGGTCCAAATCTGTGGCAAGAATTCGCATCATTCTGCTCGGCAAGGCAGCCGGTATCGCTGGCTTGCGTAAGGCAGTTCACGATCTCCGACAATGCGGTCACTCGGCGGAGGTGCGAGTAACCTGGGAGCCCGGAGATGCGGCACGCATGACGGCTGAAGCGGTCTCCGAGGCGAGTAGAGGCAACATCGACTGCATTGTAGCGGGCGGCGGCGATGGCACAATAAATGAGGTATTTGGCGCAGCCTACGCCGCCGGACTGCCTGCGGATTGTTGCTTGGGCATCCTTCCCTTGGGCACCGCTAATGATTTTGCTCACTCGACGGGAGTTCCCGTACATGATCTTACGGCGGCCTTGCAACTGGCAGCAACCACCGCGCCGCGATGGATTGATGTGGGTCTGCTCAACGGCAAGCCATTCATCAACCTCGTTTCGGGGGGCTTCGGCTCACGCGTCACGGTGGAAACCGACCCGGAGCTTAAGCAGCGGCTGGGTGGGTTAGCCTACGTGCTCACGGGCGTCTCGCGCTTTGCAGAACTTTCGGCGAGCCGCGGTACCTTTCGTGCAGAAGGCTTCTCATGGAAAGGGGCTTTCGTGGCAATTGCGATCGGCAATGGCCGGCAGGCTGGAGGCGGCGTGCCGCTTTGCCCAGACGCACTGATCGATGACGGGCTGCTCGATTTGATGATCCTGCCCGAACCCGATCGCACAGCACGCCTGGATGCTTTCTCCCATTTGCTGCGCGAAGGCGCTGCAGGGATTCGCGCCAAACTAGTCACAACCAGAAGCTCCGTAACCGCTCGGTGACGGGCGCCTTGTGCTGATAGCTGGGCGGGATACATGATGCCGATTGAACCTATGTCGGCACCATGTCTGGACCTATGTCGAACCCCACGCACATTGTTGTTGCCGGTACTCGGCGCTCGTGGACGCCCGAGCAAAAGCAAGCGATCTTGGCGGAAGCGAAGAGTGCTGCGACGACGGTTTCGGCAGTGGCGCGTCGTCACGGACTTACACCGAGCCTGCTGTTTCGCTGGCGGCGTGAAGCCCTTGATGCTGAACGCGCGGCAGCGCTGCCGCGGCAAGCGGCCTTTGTTCCGCTTTGCCTTGCGGGGCCGGTCAGCACGGATTTATGCGAACGCACGCAGCCAGGGATCATCGAGATTGAGCTTGCGGCAGGACATCGTCTGCGCGCTGACACGTCTGTTGATATTGGCGTTCTGCGCACTCTCATTAAAGCGCTGGTTGGCCGATGATTCCTGCACCTGCTGGCTCATGTGTCTGGCTGGCGACGGGATTTACCGACATGCGCAAAGGGTTCGACGGCTTGGCGGCGCTGGTGCAGGACCAGCTTCGCCGCGATCCGTTCTGCGGTCAGGCCTTTGTCTTTCGCGGGCGGCAAGGCCGCCTCATCAAAGTGCTGTGGTGGGACGGCCAGGGCTTATGTCTATTCGCCAAGCGGCTTGAGAAGGGTCGCTTTATTTGGCCTGCGACATCGGCTGGCGCGGCAGCGGCACTGACGCCAGCGCAGGTTGCGATGCTGCTCGAAGGCATCGATTGGCGCGCACCAATCCGCACCGAGCGACCACAGCTTGCAGGTTGAGCGCGACATGTTGACTCAGGCCTGTGGTTATCGTGGCGAAGCGGCAGTGGCACGGCTAATGCCGTTGCATGTCGATCGATCCTGCCGCTCTGCCTGATGACATTGATGCGCTCAAGCGCATCATCAGCGAACTGGCGCGGGATGCGGTTGCGGCGCGTGCCGAGATCGAGAAGCTTCGGTTCCAGCTTGCCCGGTTCAAGCGCGCCCAATTTGGCCGCTCTTCGGAGAGGATCGAGCGCACCATCGAGCAACTCGAACTGGCGATCGAGACGCTCGATGAGGACCATGCGCAGCGGATCGCAGCCATTCCGGCGGTCGCCGCAGCAATCGGGGCAACAAGCGAACAAACCGCTAAGCCGGCCCGACGGCCGCTTCCCGAACACCTGCCGCGCGAGGAGATTGTCCATCCTGGCGACTGCAGCTGCCCGAACTGCGGCGGCATCTTGCGCCGGATCGGCGCCGACGTGACCGAGACCCTCGACTACGTGCCAGGCCGCTTCAAGGTAGTCCGTCACGTGCGTGAGGCCTTCTCCTGCCGCCTTTGCGAGACCGTGGTGCAAACGCCGGCGCCGAACCATACGATCGCCCGCGGGCGTGCAGGCCCGGGTCTTCTCGCCCACATCATCGTCTCCAAGTTCGACGACCATCTGCCGCTCTACCGCCAAGCTGAGATTTATGCTCGGGACGGCGTCGATCTGGAGACCTCGACGCTATCCGGCTGGGTTGGAGCGACGGCGGCGGCTTTGGCGCCGTTGGTCGAGACGCTGTGGCGCGAGGTGTTGGAATCTGACGTTCTGTATGGCGACGACACTCCGGTCCCGGTTCTCGCCCCGGGCGCGGGCAAGACCAAGACTGGGCGATTGTGGACCTACGTTCGCGATGAACGTCCGCATCGGGGTGAGAAGCCGCCGGCTGCTATGTTCTTCTACTCGCCGGATCGCAAAGGCGAGCACCCGGTCGCGCATCTGAAGAACTTCGCTGGTGTGCTCCATGCCGACGGTTATGCCGGGTTCAACGGCCTCTACGAAGGCGGCCGCATTGTTGAAGCCGCCTGCTGGGCGCACGTGCGGCGGAAGTTTTATGACGTTCACGCGGCCAACGGCTCGGCGATCGCCAAGGAGGCGCTCGATCGGATCGGCGCTCTCTATGGCGTCGAAGCGGCCATCAATGGCATGCCGCTCGATGAACGGCGGCGGCAGCGCCAGGCGCAATCGATGCCAATTGCCGAAGCTCTCAAGGCCTGGGCTAAAGAGATCGCGCCGAAGCTCTCGGGCCGATCGGAGCTCGCCGCTGCCTTCCGCTACATGCTGGCACGATGGCTAGCCTTGACCCGATGCTTTAACGATGGCCAACTGAGCCTCGACAACAATCCGGCCGAACGAGCGCTGCGCGGCGTCGCCATCACCCGTTCATTCTGCCCATGTCGGGCAGGAGTTGGAAGTCCATTACCGCTGGCATCCTTATTTTGGCGGCAAGGTCGTCATCCGGCGCCTAGCGCAGCGAGCGACGGGTCGATTTCTGAGCGTCATGGGTCCGGCGGGCGTAGTTGTTACCATTGCTGACTGGATGCTTGATCCCGTCGTTTGCGCCGCGATGCCCACGGGCACGCCGCGCGTGGATCTTGCGGCACTTGTCGAACTGAAGCGGCTGTTGATGTGCACCGCCGACACGACAAACTCCTGGGGCGATTCCGGAATCGTTCGGGAGAATCATCATGACGTATCTCAAGCTGCCGTCGACGATGGCGGGTCGGCAGATGAACCTGCTGTTCGACGCCAAAAGATCGGAAGGAATGAGCTCCGCGGAGCGAGACAAGGTCGTCTTGATACTGGCTCAGATCTTGATGCAGGCGGCCGGCCTCAATGTCGAGGAGCTTGAAGATGACAAGCTCTGAGCTGATTCCTGAGGCCGTTCTCAAACGCACGGCGGTCGTATACGTGCGCCAGTCGACGCAATCGCAAGTCATGACCAATCTCGAGAGCCAGCGGCGGCAATATGATCTTGTCGAGGTTGCCCGCCAGTGTGGATTCGTCGACGTGGAAATCATCGATGACGATCTCGGCCGATCGGCAAGCGGAACGGTGGCGCGGCCCGGCTTCGACCGCCTGGTCGCATGGCTCTGCGCTGGCAAAGTCGGTGCGGTCTTATGCTTCGACGCGTCGCGGCTTGCCCGCAACGGCCGCGATTGGCATCACCTGCTTGAATTGTGCGGGCTCGTCGATGCCCGCGTCATTGATCCCGATGGCGTCTACAATCCCTGTCGGCCCAATGATCGCCTGCTCCTGGGCATGAAGGGCAGCATCAGCGAGTTCGAATTGGGCGTGCTCCGAGCGCGAATGCTGGACGCCGCCCGCTCGAAGGCGAGCCGAGGCGAGCTGCGATTATCAGTCCCGTTCGGCTATGTCTGGCATCGCGAACTTGGACTTGGTTTTGACCCTGACTTGCGCCTCCAGGAAGTGATCCGACTGATCTTCGCGCGCTTCCGCCAACTCGGCAGTGCGCGGCAGGTGCTGCTTTCGATGATGTCCGATCAGATCCACTTCCCGCGGCCCTCCGATGAAGGTCGCATGACGAACTTCGAATGGATGCCGATTCGCTATCGCAACGTCATTGCGATTCTAAAGAATCCGTTTTACGCGGGGGTCTACGTCTACGGAAAGAGCGAGAAGCGCACCTCCATCGTCGACGGGAGGGCGCGGCGAAGCTACGGACACAGCAAGCCGTATGGGACGTGGGAAGTGATGATCAAGGATCATCACGAAGGCTACATCAGCTGGGATGAATTCGAGCGCAATCAGAAGCAGATCGCCCTCAACAATTACGGCCGCGCCGGAGGCGTCAAGACCGGTCGCGGTGGCAGAGCACTCCTCTCCGGCATCATGACCTGCGGGAGGTGCGGGCGGCGGCTAAGTGTCGCCTACACCGGCAATCCGCAAAGCCGACCCGTATATCGCTGCGACAAGCCGAACCTTATGATGGGCCTGCCTCGGTGCATGACCTTCGGCGGTCCGCGGGTTGATTCCGCGATCGCAAGGGAGCTGCTCCGAGCGGTGGAGCCAATGGCGATCGAAGCCGCATTCAAGGCGGAAGGGATGCATCGGGAACAACAGGCAGAACAACAGCAAATCCTGGATCTGGAACTGCGGCAGGCGCGATACGAGGCGAGTTTGGCCGAACGCCGGTATGCCGCCTGCGATCCTGACAATCGTCTCATCGCAGCACAGCTGGAGAAGAATTGGGAGACCGCGCTTCGCCGCGTCCGCGATTTGGAGGAGCGCCAACCGACCGCAAAGCAAGCCGAGATCGAAGTCGATCC
The DNA here is from genome assembly GCA_963791925.1 of uncultured Alphaproteobacteria bacterium. GTDB lineage: Bacteria > Pseudomonadota > Alphaproteobacteria > Rhizobiales > Xanthobacteraceae > BOG-931. Next base: position 312,674 of record CAWBUA010000004.1, read on the forward strand.
GAATGCTTTTGCCAATTTGGCAGAGAACCTCTCGGAGGCGTGGAATGCGCCGGGCGTCACCATGCGTGCCCGCCAACAATTGCTGCGGGCTTTAATTGTCGACATTATCGTCGATGTCGACGAGGGGGCGCGCGACGTGGTGCTTACGGTTCACTGGCGCGGCGGCCAACACTCCGAGCTGCGTGTGCGCAAGCCGCGAGCCGGAGAACATGGCTGCGCGACGACCGAAGATGCGCTGGCGATCATGCGCAGCATGGCCGGTCGCTGGTCTGACGAGCATATCGCCGCGTCGCTCAATCGGATGGGCTTGCCTACAGGCCAGGGCAAGACTTGGACGGCGCACCGCGTATCATCGGTTCGCCGGGTGCGCGGAATCCATGCCTACCGATCTGCGGAAAAAAATGGAGAATGGCTAACCTTAACCGAGGCGGCTGCAGCTTTACGCGTCACAAGCCACACGATACGCCGCCTGATCAAATCCGGGGTGCTGCCCGCGGTGCAGGTTGTGCCCGGCGCGCCATACCAGATTCGCGCCGACGACTTGGCGTCGCAACCGGTCAAATCTGCGATGGCCCGAAAAGGTCGCCCGTGTCGCATCACTGACGACAACACAATTCCAATGTTTACAGACACTTGAAGAAGGAATGCATAATGACTCAAGCATCGCCATTGGCAGAAAGAATTATCTCTTCGCCGGCTCCGATCGCGGCGGCGAACGAGCCGCCGCCATGTACTCGCTCATCGAAACCGCCAAGCTCAACAGCATCGACCCTGAAGCCTACCTCCGCGATGTCCTCGCGCGCATTGCCGACCACCCGAACAATCGCATCGTCGAACTCCTGCCATGGAATTGGCAGCCGGCAGAGCAGGTCGCTAAGGCGGCCTAAGGGCCCTTCGCCGAGCGGTTACGAAGCTCCTGGATCGAGTTCGAGTCGAATGACGAATTAAGCCTGAATCTGGACGGTGAACCGATGGTCTTACGGCGGTTTCGCGTCGAGTGTCGTGGGCACGCACTACCGGTACGTCTTAGCGACTCTCCTCTCCTGTCCAGCCGTCACGGGCACCCTTGAGAAACTCTCAACTCGGTGAGCCAAAGGCTCCCGCTGCGACGCTGCGGTTTTTCCGACCAACCGCTTCGCAGCGAATCGACCGGAGGGTTGAACACGCCCACCCCTGAATACGAGCTTCGCCAGGCTACGAGTGCTTGGCGCCGGCCCACACACGTTCCTCCCCGTTAGGGAGGCTGGCCACCTCGCTACGAACTCGCTTGCAGCGTCGATCTCGCGGTTGTCGTGCTTTGGCACGCCGACCTGGCTCCGCTTCTGAGCCGAATTGCGTGCTTGATTTACCGCTTTCTCAGCTTTTTGAGGGTCCGACAAGATCGTGACGACGCTCGCAAACGATGAAGATGGACCGGACGACTGCACCCGTGGTGCCCTGGCCGGCTCAGTGGACTTGGCGTCGTCGTTGGGCGCGGCGGGCCCCCTTGCAATGCCGGTGCTATGCAAGGGTGTTACTAGAGCCCTTTCATTCCCCAAAGCCTTGTATCCTTGAGCCCCGACCATGCGTGTCGGGGCTTCTTTTTTGCAGCCTCAGTGGCGGCCTCTTTCGTTTGAGACCAATCGGACATTGTCGGCTAAACGCCCATGAGCACATTCCGCGGCGTCGCCAGTGCGATGAAATTATTGTGGCTGGGCCGGTCCAATCTGCGGGGCGCGCACCGGCTTGGCCATGCCGTAGAAAACAATAATGCCTTGGCCGCCGCAACGGGTTGAAACCCCCTCATCGGGTTTGCCGTAGCACGATGCGGGGTCTTGCCAGTTGTTGGAGACCCAAACGTCCCCGGCGGGATCAATGGAGGCATCGACCAGCAATTGCATGCCGCCACCCTTGTAGCCGCCGGGAGGCGAAATCGGATCGCCAGTCTTCATTCCGGGCGGACAGGTCTCAGTCCTTGCACCGCAGAGTTCCGTCAAGCCGCCGCCAGGCGCGAAATTGGAAATCCAGGCATGGTCGTTGCCGTCGATCGACACCGCCCAAGCCCCCCAGATGCTACCGGGATTAAAGGGCGATCCTGGTGCCGGGCTGCCGTCCGGTCGCAGCATCGAGACGCTACCCAAGCCCGGATGATCCATCAGGTCTTGAAGAGCTGCTTGGTCGAGCGCCATGAGCGGTCTATCGGTTAGCTTGAGAGCGAGAAGACGCAGCTTCGTTTCGAGGCTTAATCCCGAACCAGCCGTATTGGTGATCCAGGCGTTGCCCTTGCTGTCAATCGCCATGCCCTTGCCGCTGCTGCCGCCAGTTGGAAACACTTCGACCTTGCTCGGGTCGCTCGCCGGGAAGCGCGTGACCGTGTCGCCGAGGGCGTTGGTAATCCAAATTCGATCCTGCTGGTCGATCGCCAGGTGGAACGGAGCATTGAGCTTGCAGGGGCTGTCCTTGTTCGGCTTGCCGTCCGTTGACTGGCAATAGAACTTCACCTTGGTCGGATCGCCCTTCGGCATGTACACGACCTTGTCATCGCCGAAGTCGAGCGCCCAGACATCGCCATTGGGTGTGACGATGATGCCTTGCATCGTGCTGATCTTGCCGCCGAAGTTATAGCCCTCGGGCGGCGAAAGCGGTTTGCCGTTCTTGTCGAACAGCGAGATTGTCTTGCCACTGGTGCTGGTCGCCCAAACGCGGCCGTTAGCATCGATTGCCGTACCAAACCCGGGACCGAGCAGTCCACCGCCGGTAAATCCCGTAGTCATCGGGGAAAGCGGCCGACCGTTTGGAGCAAACTTCGACAAGTTACCGTCCCACAAATCGTCATGGCCCTGCCAACCGACAAGAAAGTTGTCACCGCTCCAAGCGTTACCCTCGCTATCGAACATTATCTTGGCACCGCCTGCGTTACCGCCGCCAGAGAACTTGAGCGGTAGGACCCACGCACCGGGCGCGAAGCTCAGATAAGGCAAGAACGGCGCTGCGCGCAGATGCCTGCCCTGGGGTACCGGATAGAAAGCGTCCAGCAACGCAAAGACGCGCTCCGGCTCGAATCCCGGGTTCCGTGCGATTGAAAGAGCCGCCGTCAGCGTGTCAGTGGGCATCTTACCGTCTCGCCCAGTCGCGGCGGCAAACAGGCTGTCGCAAGCATTGGCCTTGACGCGGGTGGTGCAGCCAGCGAGTACGCTGGACAGCGTGGCGAAGTTCGCCATCGTCGGTGTCTGAGTGCTGTTGAAACCGTCCTGGATCATGCCGCCGTATCCGCCCGTTTCGAGATCGACGAAGTTAGGTATGTTGCCGGCGGCAATCCGCAGCCCGAGCGCGGGACCTTTGATCGCTGTGCCGTCAAGAAACTGCGCGTTCGTCCAAACCGATGCCACGGTGGTCATTTCGTTGATGACAACATCGGCCGGAGGCGTGTTGCCCAGCACCGTCAAGAGCGCGATTGCCGGGTTGTCACCGCTACCTTTGTTTACAGTGGCCTGACCGCCTTTAGCGACCAGATACAGGCTTACATCCGTGCCGAGCCCTTCGGGGCGCACTAAGTACAAAGTGCCCATCACCACCGGATGTCGTTTGAGCCAGTTGCCTCGGTTCGCCAGAACTGGCCGCCCACAGGGTAACGGTGGAGCTTACGAGCGGACCACCGCCTGCTTGCACTTGTCCTTCGATTCGAATAGCGGCGTCAGCCGGACTGCACGTCCAGCCAAACACCGCGCACATCGCCAGAATGGCAACTATGCGTACTTTATAAGCTCGAGACATGCGGCGGTGCCGTCCGGGATGGGGTTGGAATTCGGTGTAGCGCGATCTCCGGTAACATGAAGGTATCGTTTCAGGCTGCGAGGTCAATCGGCTGATTGATGGGCTTTGTGGCGAGCGTCTGCCAACCATCGACCTTGCGCATGTTGATCTGACCGGAGGCGAGCAGCGCCCAGAACAACATCGCGGCGGTATCGGCCGACGGCAGCACCGTCTGCGTCTTGATCCTTCGTTTGAACTCTTCGTGCAACCGCTCGATGGCATTTGTGGTCCGCACGCTGCGCCATTGGCTTGGCGGCAGCCGGGTGAAGGCGAACAAGCGTTCGCCCGCTTCCTCCAGGCTCTCAGCGACGGCGCGATGCTTGAGCCGCCACTTGCGGATGAAGGCCTTGCGGCGGACCTCGATCTCCTCACGCGTCGCCGCGTAGATCATGTCGTTGTAATCCGCCGTGATCTCGTCATGCAGGCGCTCGGGTGCATGTGCGAGAAGGTTCCTATGCTTATGCACGGTGCAGCGTTGGACCGGCACGCCGTCCCAGACGGCGGCAATCGCTTTGTCGAGCCCGGGCGCGCCGTCGACAATGAGGAACTCGGGCTGCCGCAGCCCGCGCTTAATGAGGTCGTCCAGGACAGTGCGCCAGGCCTCGGCGCTCTCGCCGCCCATGCTTTTGATCGCCAGCAGCACCTTCTGGCCGTCCGCACGCACGCCGAGAACGACGAGCAGCGAGATGGAGGTCGCTTTGCGGTCGAGCCGGACGCGAACGACGGTGCCGTCGAGAATAAGCCGCACGATCGGTTCCTCGGCCAACGAGCGGGTGCTCCAGGCGTCCCAGTCGCCCTTCACCTTGCGCCAGATCCGGCTCACCGTGTCCTTGCCGACCGCGCCGCCGAACAAGACCGCCAGCGCCCGGCGCACTCGGCGCGTGTTGGTGCCGGCGAGATACGTACTCGCGATCAGCGCGTCAGCGGCCAGCGTGCGGCGCTGATAGGCCCGCAGCGCCTTGCTCTTCCACTCCGTCGTTTTGCCGTCGACGGTGTTCAGCCTGGCGCGCGGCACGGCAATCTCGATCGGGCCAAACGTGCCGGTCAGAGACCGCGTACGGCGCCCGTGGCGGTGGCCCGCAACGCCCGCTCTTCTTTCACTGCCGGCCATCTGGCTTCGCCCGTAACGCGGCCGTGCCAGTACAGCGTCGAGCTCGCCGCGGATCAGCTCTTCGATGAACCCACGCGCCCGAGACCGCACCTCGGTCTCGATCGGGTCAAACCAGTTGTCGAAAAGATCAACAGCCATCTCGGCCGCAGGCTGCAAAGAATCAAGCTTCGTGGTAGTGTTCGTCATGGCGTGGTCTCCAGTCCGACGCTTCAACGCCGGATGATTCGAGGTTGAACACCCCGGAGACTACGCCACCCTCATTTCCAACCAACTCCGCGACGGCACCCATGCGGCCACCCTTCTTTCCCTCTTTTGCAAGCGACGAATGCATCTTCGCGGTGGCATCAATCTGTGACTATGCAAATACGGCAAATGCAAACAATATTGGAGGTTTGTGACGTGCCATTCAGTCCGACGGATATGCTGCTTTTGGCGGTGAACCTATCTCACGTGACGTCCGCTATTCGGTCACTATCAATGGCTTAACGGCCCAAACGCGAACATCGCAAATCAGACCGGCGGACCTAAATACCGATGCGAGATGTTAGGCTGAACTCACACACATGCTGTTTCACCTTCACAAATTGTGCAATATTGTTCACTATCGTAGACTGAGATTTGGGTGCTTGAGGCGAGGTGTTATCTACTGTCACCCTTTGATTGTTTAATCCACCGATGCGGGATGGAGACCTCGCGCTCGAACGCCCCTCTGATGACGTTCGTTGTTCCTGTGTGGGACATAGAACAACGATGTCCCTCTGAACGATGGGGGCGTGCGAGCCATGGTTCGAAGTAGCGTAATAGAATTCGGTGATCCGCAGTCTTACCAAGCGGCGGTGTATCCAGCGCAGGGTGCCGTCCGGAATGCGGTTGGAATTCGGTGTGGCGCATTCTCCGGTAACATGAAGGTATCGTTTCAGGCTGCAAGGTCAATCGGCTGATCGATGGGCTTTGTAGCGAGCGTCTGCCAACCATCAACCTTGCGCATGTTGATCTGTCCTGAGGCGAGCAGCGCCCAGAACAGCATGGCAGCGGTGTCGGCGGATGGCAGAACAGTTTGGGTCTTGATCCGCCGCTTGAATTCCTCGTGCAATCGCTCGATGGCATTTGTGGTGCGTAAGCTGCGCCATTGGCTCGGAGGCAGGCGGGTGAAGGTGAACAAGCGTTCTCCGGCCTCCTCCAGGCTGTCGGCGACAGCGCGATGCTTGAGCCTCCATTTGCGGATGAAAGCCTTGCGGCGGATCTCTATCTCCTCAGGTGTCGCCGCGTAGATCATGTCGTTGTAATCCGCGGTGATCTCGTCATGCAGTCGCTCGGGGGCATGCGCGAACAGGTTTCTGTGCTTATGAACCGTGCAGCGCTGGACCGGCACGCCATCCCAGACAGAGGCAATGGCCTTGTCGAGTCCTGGCGCACCGTCGACAATAAGGAACTCGGGTCGCCGCAGCCCGCGCTTGATAAGATCGTCGAGGACAGTGCGCCAGGCCTCGGTGCTCTCGCCGCCCATGCTCTTGATCGCGAGCAGCACCTTCTGGCCGTCCGCGCGCACACCGAGAACGACCAGCAGCGAGATGGCAGTCGCTTTGCGATCGAGCCGCACACGAACGACGGTGCCGTCGAGGATCAGGCGCACAATCGGCTCCTCGGCCAGCGAGCGGGTGTTCCAGGCGTCCCAGTCGCTCTTTACCTTGCGCCATGTCCGGCTCACCGTGTCCTTGCCGACCGTTCCGCCGAACAAGGCCGCCAGCGCGCGACGCACCCGCCTTGTATTGGTGCCGGCGAGATACGTGCTCGCGATCAGGGCGTCGGCGGCAAGCGTGCGCCGCTGATAGGCCCGCAGCGCCTGACTTTTCCATTCCGCCGTCTTGCCCTCGGAAGTGGTCAGCCGGGCGCGCGGCACCGCAATCTCGATCGGCCCGAACGTGCCTGTCAGCGACCGCGTCCGGCTGCCGTGACGGTGACCCGCAACGCCGGCTCTTCCTTCATTGCCGGCCATCTGGCTTCGTCCGTAACGCGGCCGTGCCAGCAGAGCGTCGAGCTCGCCGCGGATCAACTCTTCGACGAACTCACGCGCTCGAGCCCGCACCTCGGTCTCGATCGGATCAAACCAATTGTCGAAAAGATCAACAGCCATTTTGGCCGCAGGCTGCAAAGAATCAGGCTTCGTGGTATTGCTCGTCATGGCGTGGTCTCCAGTCCGACGCTTCAACGCCGGATGATTCGAGGTTGAACACCCCGGAGACTACGCCACCCTCAATTCCTACCAACTCCGCGACGGCACCTAGGCACGATCCTGCCAAGTATAATACACACCGGCAAGCCAGAATAGTGGATGGGCCCATGCCCAGATGCTCCATGCAGCTCATCCGAAGCGTGCGTTCGGTAGCACCGACTGGGGCGCATATTTCAACAAGATGCAGAAGCTGAATGAAGTTGGCTGCCCGCAATTTTTAAAATCGCGTGATGATTGTCGTTGCGGGGACGAGTGCCAAAGGCCATTTCGAGCGAGGCACCTTCGTGGAGGCACTTAATGACGGACGATTGAAGCTGGCGCGGCAATCGCTCGTGAACTGCCGCGGTCCCGGTGAAGAGCTTAGCGGCGGCGGGAGGCGAAGGGCGCGCTTTGAGACACGCCGTGCCGGTTCCATAAACTGTCATTATGCGAACGTGTCGTGTAGACGCCCGATAGAGAAGTCACCGTTAGCCCCGATACAGATGTCACTCTCCACGATTTGGGTTGGGGAGTATTGGGCCGATGACGGTGATTACGATGAGCCGGACGGAGATCGACCGGATGAGCGTATTGCGCGATCTAACGGAGGGCAGGATCAAGGTGACGGCGGCATCGACGCTGATGGGTCTTGGCCGGCGTCAAGTGTTTCGGCTGGCGAAGGCTTACGGACGACACGGCCCTGAAGCGTTGGTATCCCGTCGCCGCGGCAGGCCGAGCAACCGTAGTTATCCGAGCGCGTGGCGTGTCGAAGTCCTTGGCATTGTAAGCTGGCGGAGCTGCACGGTATTCACCTTGGGCGCGAGACGCTACGGCAATGGATGATCGCGGCGGGCCTGTGGAAGGACCGGCGTGCACGCTTGAAGGCTGTTCACCAGCCGCGGTACCGACGCGATTGTTTAGGCGAACTGATCCAGATTGACGGGTCGGAGCATTGGTGGTTCGAGGGCCGCGGTCCGCAATGCACCCTTCTCGTCTACATTGATGATGCCACCAGCCGTCTGATGCATCTACAATTTGTCGAGAGCGAAAGCACGTTCGATTATTTTGCAGCGACGCGGGCGTATCTGGAACGTTATGGCAAACCGGTGGCGTTCTATTCTGACAAGCACGGTGTGTTCCGCGTCAACAAGAAGGATGCGGTTGGCGGCGATGGGATGACCCAGTTCGGACGGGCTTTGCATGCGCTCAACATCGACATCATCTGCGCCAACTCCTCACAGGCCAAAGGCCGCGTGGAACGGGCCAATGGCACGCTGCAGGACCGGCTGGTCAAGGAGATGCGATTAAGCGGCATCGACACCATTGAGGCCGGCAACGCATTCCTGCCGGCGTTCATGGAGAAGTACAATGCGCGCTTTGCCAAGACGCCGTTTGAGGATCGCGACTTGCACCGTCCTCTCGCCGGTCATGATGATATCGATGACGCTTTTGCCTGGAAGGAGGAGCGCTCAGTTTCTGTGAACTTGACCCTGCAATACGACCAGGTGCTGTTCATTCTTGAGCCGACCGGCATTGCTCGTTCGCTGGCGCGCAAGCGGGTCACGGTGATTGATTACCCGGATGGGAGACTGGCGATCCGGTACAACGGGGTCGACCTGCCCTACCGCACCTTCGACAAGCGTCCGCAGATCAACCAGGCCGCGATTGTCGAGAACAAACGGTTAGGTCCGATTCTGGCCTACATCGCCGAGCAGCAGAAGCAACTCGACATGTCCCGCTCGTCCAAAGCACCGCGCCGGCGCGGTCAGAAGAACCACATGTTCAAGGTCGGATAGATGGGCACCCGGGCGGCGCGTTGCGCAATGCGAAGGCTTCACGCGCCGCCCTCTCGAGAAGCAGAATTCAAACCTGACCCATGGAAAGGCGGCTAAACCTACCCCCAACCGAGTGACATTTCTAACCGGCGCAAATCGTGACTTCCCTAAATGGCGGCGACATGACGGGTCGCCCAGAGTTTTGAGCGAACGTTACAACATCGTCAAAAAAAGGCTCCCCGAGACTCTATGGACGACATCGCTCAACGAGAAAGCCGAATTTAGCTCAGCTCCAACAAGTGATATATTCTCCTGGCGTAGTCACCGAACATTTCACTTGTCTTGACGTCAAGAATGCGAGGCTCGGGAAGGTTGACTGAGAAATTGTCCGCCATCCTGGCCGGTCCGGCTGTGAGAACAATCACTCGGGTGCCAAGAAACACTGCTTCGGCAATTCCATGCGTAACGAAAACAATTGTTTTACCGCTTCGCTTCCATATCCTCAGAAGTTCGAGATTCATCCTTTCGCGTGTCAGTGCATCGAGAGCGCCAAAAGGCTCGTCCATCAAGATCAGTTTCGGATCGTGCACAAGTGCCCGCGCGATGGAAGCGCGCTGCTGCATACCGCCGGAAAGTTCATATGGATATTTGTCTTCAAAACCCTTCAATCCGACCATCGCCAGAAGTTCACGTGCTCGCTCGCTGCTCTCGCGCATCGGCAAGCCCAATATTTCTGCCGGCAGTAATACGTTTTGCAACACACGGCGCCATTTCAATAATAGGGCCTGTTGAAAAACCATTCCGATATCGCGGGAGGGATCAAACGGATGTGCCGCTGATCCAATATGGACTTCCCCAGAGTCGTAGCTCTGCAATCCAGCCAAGATCTTCAGGAGGGTGGTCTTGCCGCAACCTGAGGGACCAACCAGAGCAACCAACTCCCCAGCCGCCACTTCGAAACTGGCACTAGAGATCGCGAGAAATTCCTGATCGTCCTTGCGATACGCCTTGCGCAGATCTCTGATGCGTATGAAGGGATCGCTCACGTCGTCGCTCACTCCAGGCGCGCATCGCGCACAATGACGAGCCGCTCAAGGCCTATCACCATGCTATAGAGGATTACACCAATTAGCGTGATCAGAATTACAGCCATAAACATCGCCGCGGTATCGAGCGTGACCTGAACCTGAAGCATCAGGTAGCCCAGACCGCGTGATGAGCCTAAGAATTCACCGACGACCGCGCCGGCCACGGCCAGGATCGCTCCAACCTTCATGCCGGAGAAGATGTACGGCAACGCACTGGGCAGTTGGATCTTGCTGAATGTCTGCCACTTTGAGCTACGCAGCGAACGCACGAGTTCCAGTAGTTCTGGCTCGACCTCGCGGAAGCCGCGGGTGGTATTAAGCAGAATGGGAAAAAAGCTGATGGAAAACGCGATGATCGTGTTCGGAAATATGCCGTAGGAAAACCAGACAATGAATAGTGGGCCCAACGCGACTTTAGGAATCATATTGAGGCTGACGAGTAGTGGCATTGCCGCGGCCTCCGCCGTCCTCGACCACGAGAAGCAAATGGCGATTGCCACCCCGACGACGACGGCAAGAAAATAGCCGCCGAAAATTTCACTGGCCGTTACGAGCGTATTGTCGATCCAAGCATAGTTCTTGCCAGCAAGCGTCGCGACTGTCGCAATCGGCGATGGCATGACAAACGACGGGACGTGCCCGTAAGTGACGAAGGCATACCACGCGCCGATGAGCAGGACGTGAACCAAGATGCCGGGCACATAGCGATGCATTGCGTCGAGCGAGGGTCTGGGCCCGATAGCGTTGCGCTGCTGTGACTCCATCATGACAGCCAACGCTCCCGGTTTGCGGCCACGAAAGCGTCATCGCCCAGCTCTGGATAGAGCCGCATGACGCGCTCGATCGCTTCGGCCTGACCGAGGCTCAAACTCTCGTCGGGATCGAGGCACCATATGCCATTGAATAGTCCTTGCCGGCGCAACACTTCGTGGCAACCGGCGATGCAGCCGCGAAAATTATTGGCCACATCGAAAAACGCTGCATTGCAATCGGTAACCTTGGCGGCAAGGGCCAGCACGTCGTCCCCCACAGCGCCTGCCTCGACGGCGCTGCGGATGCGGGCAAACATGTTGGCGGCGCCGTTGGTCCATACGCCCCAGTGACCGAGCAGCCCACCCATGATCCGCACTTTCACTTCAGAGCCGTCCCGCGGAACCAGGAACGGCGTCACGAGATCGAGCACGATACTGTCGTCGTTGCCAGTATAGAGGCTGACACGATCTTCGGCATAAGCCGCAACGACGCCACGAATTACATCCAGAGTGCAATAACGATCGAAAGGCGCGATCTTGACCGCGACCACCTGCTCGATTTCGGCAAAGCGGCGCCAGAAATCGGCTGACAGAGGAATGCCGCCTACGGCTGTCTGCAGATAAAAACCGACCAGTGGAATGATATCGGCGACAGAGCGACAGTGCGCTATCAGTTCGTCTTCACTGGCTCCTTTCATCGTAGCTAGGCTCAAAAGTCCGGCGTGATAACCGAGTTCGGCGGCGACTGCGGCCTCCCGCCGCGCCTGCGTCGTTTTCCCAACAAGTCCGGCAATGAGCACGAGCGGCCGCTTCGACCAATTCTCGGCGGTCTCGACGGCGAGGCGCAACACCTTCTCGTACAGCCCGGCCTCGCGGATAGCGAACTGCGTCGAATGCACACCGACGGCAAGACCACCAGCGCCGGCATCGATGTAGTAGCGGCTCAGCGCGCGTTGCCGGCGCACGTCGAGCTTGCGGCTCGAATCCAATGCCAGAAGATGTGCCGGAATAACCGTTCCGCTTCGTAAGGCCTCGAGAATACCCGCCGGCCAATTCATCGACGCCACCGCCATCAGCGCGCCTCCGCAAAAGGAGGTGATATTTCCGCTAGCCTCAATGGCGAAGTCAACCGTTTGCAGAGTTGCACGGTCATGGCCTGAGAAAACCCAGTATCACGCTGAGCACGTGCTGCAGATGCCGCCGCCGTGCAACAGGGGAGTTGAAGTCGCGGCCAAAAATAGTTGACAGCGTGTGGATATTGGAAAAATAAAAAAATCCGAGCGCGGCGATCGTGATGTAGAGCTCCGCAGGATCCACGCCGCCGCGGAACACACCGGACCGCTGCCCGCGATGGAGCAAATCGGCAATGACGTCGAGTAGCGACGTGTGCATCTCGCGTATCTTGCGCGACCGCCGCAGATAAAGCGCCCGGTGCAGGTTTTCCCCGAGCAGCAACGCAATGAATTCCGGATGCGATTGAACGTAGCCTATGGTGAACTCGACCAGCCTGCGCATACCGACGACCGGCGAAAGCCTACTGACGTCGAGAACCCGCTCCTCATTGCGAATGTCAAAATAAGCGCGCTCGAGAACCGCGAGCCACAGCGTCTCCTTATCGCCAAAGTAATGATACAACATCCGCTTGCTGACCAGCGCGCGCTCGGCGATCTTGTCGACACGCGCGCCGGCGAGGCCCTTGGCGGCAAATTCGTTCGTCGCCGCGGCGAGGATGCGGCGCCGCGTGACGTCCGGCCGGCGGCGGCGCAATCCGGGCGGTCCTTTTTTGGCGCGTGAGTTGACAGCCTGCATGGGGCTCTTTATCGTTCCGCAGGTAACCATCCAGTTACAAGAATCTCTGCTCGTCCGCAATGAGCAAGGAGATACAGCTCTTGCCGGCCGGCGTCGCAGGAGGCTGAAATGAGATTGAGGCTGTCCATAGTTTCAGTCGCGCTGTTGGGGTTTACCGGCGCGGCGCGAGCCAATGAACAGGTGAGCCTGCTCCTCAACTGGCTCGCCGGCGGCGATCATGCGCCCTATTATTACGCGCAGAAGATGGGCTGGTACAAAGACGCCGGCATCGATCTCACATTGTTGCAGGGCAAAGGCTCGATGGTCGCCGCTCAGGCTGCCGGCGCCGGCGTCGACACGTTCGGTCTAGCCGATATGACCACTATCCTCGTTGCGATCGGCAAAGGCGCCGACGAAACCGCAGTGATGGATATCTACGCAAACTATCCGGGGGGATTCTACTGGCTCAAAAGCTCGGGCATCAAATCGATTAAAGATCTTGCCGGCAAAAAGGTGGGTAACCCACCGGGAGACGCCGCGCGCTCGCTGTGGCCAGCTCTTGCCAAGGCGAACGGTATCGACCCGAACTCGATAACCTGGGTGAATGTTGGCCCCGGCGCAAAAGTGGCAGCCCTCAAGGCTCGATCTGTCGATGCCATGACCAATTTCTACAACGAGCATCACACCGTTAAGGCGCAGCTCGGCAGCGACATGGGCTATCTCGCGTGGAAGGACGCCGGCGTAAACCCCTATGGCAATGCGATCGTCGTCAATGGCGCCTACCTCAAGGCGCACCGCGACACTGTCGCCGCTTTCGTCAAGGTAACGCAGAAGGCGTTCGCGGCCTGCGTGGCAGATCCCAAGCCGTGCATCGACGCGCTCGTCGAGGCCAATTCCGGGTTGCAAACCGCCAGCCAACTCGACAACTGGCACGAGGTCGAGCAGTTGATGAGCGACAAAACCTCGCAAACCGAGGCGCTGGGTTGGTTCGATCCGCAGCGAATGACAGATACCTATGATTTGGTGAAGACTTATGTCGGGCTCGATAAGCCGTTCGATGTCAAACAAGCCTACACCAACGACTTCCTCGACAAGTCGATCAAGATGAAGGACATTCCATTCACGAACTAATTTAGCACGCATTGGAGCCGATTTTTACGCCGTCGTGCGACTAGCGCCGCGCGATTAGCCGAGTTCAGGCCCGGCGATTGCGAACGTGCGCGAGGCGTCGTCGAACGCGTCATTGACGCCGTAGGCCATTCGCGTCAACGGCCGCTCCGCAGCAAAGCCGAGCGAGGTGAGCCAGTCTCGCAGCTTGACGTGTCGATCGGGCAAGTCGATGGCGATCGGTGGGCGAACCTCGCCGATCGCGCGAGCCAGGAGATCGATGGCCACCGCGTCGTCCTCAGCCACCAGCGGGCCGAGCTGGTTCATGACGCGACCGTCACGGCCGAGCAGATAGCCAGCGAGTTTGTCGTCGCGCTCCGCAATCAACGCCGCATCGTGCAGGCGCAATGCCAAACGCCGGAGGAGTCCGCTGCGATCAGCGCCGAAAACAGCCGCGTCATAGGCGATGACTCGAGGCCAATCGCCTTTTCCAATCGGGCGCAGTGTTGTCCGCCCGCTGCCGGCCGCGGGAATGGGCGGCGAACGGCCGATCAGACGCTGCAAGGTCCAGTGATCCCGGAAACCGAGTCCGACATAGACAGCCCGCCCGGCCGGCGTTGCGTCGAGCACCGGGACGAACTTGCGCGCTAACAGATCGTCGACGCAGCGGCGCAACAGCCAGCTTGCCAGTCCTTGACGGCGCTCGGCGGCGGTAACGAGCACCATGCTGATCCAGGCGAAGCTGCCGGCGTATGGTAAAGTCGCCGCGGTCGCGATCAAGCGCCCATCGCGAACCAAACCGATGACGCTCCCAAGTTCGATAAACAGGCGCCAGTCGGCCGCGGTTTGATTCCACCCGGCTTCGCTGGACAACACCAGAGCCAAAGCCACATCGGATTCGTCGAGCGGACGCGCGCCAATTCCGCGAGGCAGGCTGCGATCAGAAGCTGCCATCGCGGCTATCGTAATGCGTTTCCTTGCCCAGGCTACGCAGGCCACGGCCGACCCAGTCGGCGACCCAGTCGATCATCCTCCCGAGCGGAACCGACGGATATCCGAATAGGCGGTGCGCTTCGCCGGAATTGATGAGCCAACCAGTGGTCGCCTCGGTTCCACTGAAATGGGGCGTCTTGCCGAAGCGCCGGCCAAAAGCTTCGGCGAGAGCGCACATGCTCAACGTTTCCGGCCCGCTCACATTAAGTGGCTCGGCCGGCGCGGTGCAATGGCCAAGCGCGCGCAGCACCATGCTGTTGGCATCGCCCTGCCAAAGGACGTTGGTATGACCAACGGTCAGATCGATGTCCCTGCCAGCGAGCACCTTTTGCGCGACGTCGTGCAAAACCCCGTAACGCATGTCAATTGCATAGTTGAGCCGGATCAGGCGACCCGGCGTGCCATGCACGCGTGAAAAATATTCAAACATCCGCTCGCGTCCCACGCAGGAGTTCGCGTAGGCGCCCCGCGGATTGACCTCGACGGCTTCGGTAGCGCCGCCGTGCAGGATATTGACGAATGGATACACATTGCCGGTCGAGAAGGCGACGATGTGCAAATCTTTGAACGCTTCCGCCACCATGGACGGGACAAGGGTGTTCATGGCCCAGGTCAAGTCTTCACGGCCGGTCGTCCCGAACTTCCGCCCCGCCATGTAGACGACGTTGCGAGCTTTCGGCAGCCGGCCAATTGCGTCGCGGTCGAGCAAATCTGCGGCAATGCATTCGATGCCCCAGGATTCCAGTTTGTCCCGCAAACCGGGCTCGCTGAACCGCGCCACGCCGAAGATTCTGCGTTCCGGCGACGCCCGACGCGCCAGCCGCGCCAGCGTCGGGCCCATTTTGCCCCCAATGCCGAGGACGATCAGGTCACCCGGAATCTGGTCGAGTGCCGCAATCAAAGCCGGCGACGGCGCCGTCATGAAGTCTTCGAGGTGATCCTCATCGTCGAAACGGTCTGGCCAAGCGATGGCATTAGGTGCGGCTGCGGTAAGCGGCGGCATGCTTCACTCAAGCTCCACGGCAAAGATAAGTCGTTTCCATCACGGCTATCTCGCTGATCGGATTGACGACAGAAGTAACCGGTTGGATACTTAGCGCATAGTATCGGCCGATGGCAGCCGCGGCAAGAAGTCCCGCGGCAATGTTGGCCCGTCGGAGATATCGATGACCTCGAAACCCCACATCAAGACAACCGTTGTCGGCTCCTATCCGGTTCCCGACTGGCTCGTCGCTTTGCCGTCGGAACAGGCGCTTATCGATGCCACTCGTGTGGTGCTGCACACTCAAGAGCGGGCCGGCATCGATCTCGTGTGCGACGGAGAGCTTTACCGCTTCGACGTCAATCATCCCGAGACCAACGGCATGATCGAGTATTTCGTCAGACCGCTGGCGGGAGTGCGGAGCAACGTTACCTTCGACGAACTGGTCGCCTATCGGGCCCAACGCGGCATGGGTTTTCGAACGCGGCCGCCGGCAGTAGTCGACGGTCCAATCGGGTGCGGCCACCTTGATCTTCCGCAAGCCTGTGCGCGGGCGAAGCGGTTGGCGACGCGCCCCTTCAAATTCACCCTGACCGGGCCGCACATGCTGGCCAAGACGCTAGTCGACAACCATTATAAGCACTTGCCGGACTTGGCGATGGCGATCGGGACCGCGCTCGCCGAACAGGTCCACCACATCGATGCCGATGTCGTTCAGGTCGACGAAGCCAACCTCCCCGGCAGCCCTGACGAATGGCCCTGGGCCGCCGCCGCCATGAACCTAGTGCTGAAGGCCGTCAAGACGACTCCGGCCGTCCACCTGTGCTTCGGCAATTATGGCGGGCAGTCGATCCAGAAGGGCAACTGGGCACATCTGCTCTCCTATCTCAATGCACTTCATGCCGATCATGTCGTTCTGGAAACAGCGCACCGCGTTCCTGACGAACTGACAGCGCTACGCGAACTGCGGCCAGGCCTCGGTATCGGCTTCGGCGTCATCGACATCAAGTCGACCGAAATCGAAACCGCGGAAACGATTGCTCGCCTGCTCGATCGCGCGGAGAGCATATTGGGCCAGGATCGGATCAAATATATCAATCCGGATTGTGGTTTCTGGATGCTCAAGCGCACCATCGCCGATGGCAAAATCCGCGCGCTAGTGGCCGGACGCGATCTCTACGAAGGCCGTGGCTAAATCCCATCGCTGGCATTAGACATCAAATGACCGACGATTACGATTTTATAATTCTCGGCGCTGGCCATAACGGCCTCATTCTGCAAGCCTACCTGTGCAAAGCTGGATTGAAAGTTCTGGCGGTGGATCGTGCGCCAACCGCCGGGGGCGGATTGACAACCCTGGAAGATCCCCGTTATCCGGGGTTTCTGCATAACACGCACGCCTTCTTTCATCGCGCGGTCACGTCGATGCCATGGTACGCCGACCTTGAGCTCAAGCGGCATGGCGCCCATTATATCGAACCGGAACTCAACGTCCTGTTATTGACGAAGGACGGACGGACGCTTGAATGGTGGACGGATTTCGAGCGGACTGCCGCCTCGTTTGCGAAATTCAGTCGGCGTGACGCTACGACTTTGCGGCGCTGGTACGAGGAATTTGCGCCGATCGTCACGCAAGTCCTGCGTCCCGAAGCGACCTCGCCGCCGCTGCCGCCAGATGAACGCTACGCCATCCTGAACCGGAGCGCCATGGGGCGGCGGCTTCTTGAAGTCAGCGCACTGTCTCCGCTCGAATTCGTGCAACGAGAATTCGAGCATCCCACCATCAAAGCCGGCTTGCTGTTCTTCAACGGTTTGCGCGAGGTCGATGTCCGCGTCCGCGGCTTTGGCCACCATATCGCGGGACTGCTAGCTCAGCCCTCGAAGGCACAAATGTCACGCGGCGGCTCCGCCGTGCTTGCGCGTGCGCTGGAAGCCGCCGTGCGGGAGGCCGGAGGAGCGATCCGGACGTTCACCGAGCCCCGTCGAATTCTCGTCGACAACGGCCGCGCCGTCGGCATCGAGACCGCAGAAGGTGAACTGCTTCGCGCCCGCCATGGCGTCGCGTCTTCGCTCAATCCCCAGCAGACTTTTCTCGACTTGCTCGATGAAGCTCACATCCCATCCGCGATCCGCAGCCAAGCGGAAAACTTCAAGTACAATCTCATTGCGCCGCTGTTTGCACTCAATCTCAACCTCTACGAACCGCCGCGGTACAAAGTCGCCGCCGAACGCCCGGAGCTCGACGGTGGCTTCATGGTGGTCATGGGACTCGATCACGTCGACCAGTTTCCCGATCTGATCCGCCATCACGAGGCCGGCACTATTCCGCCGACCATCATGTGGGGAGCCTGTCCGACGCGCTTCGACCCGAGCCAGGCGCCTCCGGGGCGGCATACCGCTTTCATGTGGGAGAAGCTGCCCTATCGGCTCAACGGCTATCCGCGCAATTGGGACTCAGCGCGCGATGCGCATGGTCGCGTCATGTTCGATCTATGGCGCAAGCATGCGCCCAATCTTGCAGAAGCGGTGATCGATAGCTTCACCCGCTCGCCGCTCGATGTGGAAAAATCGCTCCCCAACATGCACGCGGGCGATCTGCTGATCGGGGCTTTCACTGACAACCAGATCGGCTACAACCGGCCGTTCGCGGGCGCCGGCCGGTACCGCGCGCACCTGCCCGGTCTTTATTTGTGCGGATCGAGCAGCCATCCCGGCGGCAATATCACGGGCCTGCCGGGCTACAATGCCGCACAGGTCGTTCTGGAGGAACTCGGGATCAAGGCGGACTGGGTGCCACCGCCGCTCGGCGAACAGCTGGCCCGCATCAAGTAGAATTTGGCGAAGATTGAATTGCAATGAAGAAGCCAGCGTTCGCCTCGCAAAAGCGAGACGCCGCTAAGAGGCGGTGTTGAACCGCTCGATACAAGTGCGCAGCACCTCGTCGCCGGGCTTGGTCCACCAGTTGGCCGCGGAAAAGATTTCGATTTCGGTGTAGCCGCGATAGCCTGCCTTCTCCACGGCGGCCCTGATCCGCGGCAGATCGATCACGCCGTCGCCCATCATGCCGCGGTCAAGCAGCAGATCGCGCGTCGGCACCAGCCAGTCGCAGATGTGATAAGCGAGAATGCGACCGCCCGCTCCGGCGCGCGCAATTTGGGCCTCGAGATCGGGATCCCACCACACGTGATAGGTGTCGATCGCCACCCCAACGCCGTGATCCAGCAGATCGCAAAGATCCAGCGCCTGGGCGAGCGTATTCACGCAGGCACGGTCGCCGGCATACATCGGGTGCAGCGGTTCGATGGCAAGCGGCATGTTGTTCGAAACCGCGTACGGCAGGATCGCCGCAATTCCCTCCGCTACCATTTGGCGCGCGGCAACAATATCGCGCGATCCATCCGGCAAGCCGCCGACCACCAGCACCAAGCACTCGGCGCCGAGCGCGCAGGCCTCGTCAATCGCGCGCCTATTGTCGTCGATTGCTGCCTGACGGCGTTCGACATCGGCCGCCGGAAACATCCCGCCGCGACAATAACCGGTGACGCGGACGCCGTTCTCCTTTATTGCGCGCACGGCATCGGCAAGGCCGATTGCAGCGACCTGATCGCGCCACGGATCGACCGCCTGGATGCCGTGGCGCGCGCATGCCTCGACCGCCTCGCGCAAGTTCCACTGCTTGCGCGTCGTGGCAAGATTGATTGAGAGCCCTGCGGTTCGCATCTTATCGGCCATGTTAGCGGCTATCATGCCAAGCCGTGAACCGAGAGCAGCTTGGTCATGCGCGACGCCGCCAGCTCTGGGTCGTGCAGAACACGCGCTTTGTCAGCTAGCCTAAAGAGCTCGGAGAGATGCAGCAGCGACCGCGCGCTCTCCTGTCCGCCCACCATGATGAAGTGATCCTGCAGACCATTCAGCCAGGCAAGGAAAACCACCCCGGTTTTGTAGAAGCGGGTCGGCGCTTTGAAAATGTGCCGAGACAACGGCACGGTCGGTTCCAGGATGCCGTGGAAGCCCTGAAGGTCGCCAGCCGCCAGACGCGCCAGTCCGACGGAGGCCGCGGGCGCGATGACGTCGAAGATTCCGAGGAGGGCATCGGAATGGCCATGCTCATCGCCGGCGATGAGTTCGGCGTAATTGAAATCGTCTCCGGTATACATGCGCACGCCGGGCGGCAGCCGGCGACGCATCTCGATTTCTTTGTCCCTGGACAACAGCGAAATCTTCACGCCATCGATGTTTGCGGCATTGTCGTGGATAATGGCGAGGCAGGTCTCCAGCGCGGCGGCATGATCTGCCGAGCCCCAATATCCGGTGAGCGCCGGATCGAACATTTCGCCGAGCCAATGAATGATGACGGGCTCGCGCACTTGACGCAGAATGCGGCCGTAGACGCGCATATAATCGGCGGCGCTCTTAGCGGCCTGGGCGAGCGCGCGACTTGCCATCACCACGAGCTTGCCGCCCATCGCCTCAATTGCTTCGATCTGCTCTTCATAGGCGCGGATGATATCGTCGATGCCGATGTCGGCACCGGGCTTAAGATGATCTGTACCAACACCACAGCAGATCTTCGCGCCAGGCCTGCTTTTCGCGGCGTCAAGCGCATGCCTGATTAGCTCCTTAGCACCGTCCCAGTCGAGGCCCCCACCGCGTTGCGCCGTGTCCATCGCCTCGGCAACTCCGAGGCCGAGGTCCCAGAGGTAATGGCGGAAGGCTATCGACTTTTCCCAATCGATCGCCGTCTGTCCCCAGGGATCGATATCGGCGAGCGGATCGCCAACGACATGGGTCGCGGCATAGGCGATGCGATTGAAACGTTCTGTCTCGGCGCGAGATGGAAATATAACGGGCTCGCCGGTCGAATAGTTCTGCAGCGTGCGGTCCTTTGTGGGTAGCGCAATTGTCGCCACGGTAATTCCTTAAATTTCGATCGCGGGGACATCGAACCAGCGCCGTTCCGCCCAGCTCTTCAAACCAAGTTCGGCAAGCTGCACGCCTTTGACGCCTTCGGTCAGCTCGTGATGCCATGGCGCATCCGCCACCACGTGGCGGATAAATTCTTCCCATTGGATTTTGAAGCCATTGTCATAGACGATGTTTTCCGGCACTTCTTCCCACTGCGAGAAGAAATTCATCGTTTGCGGAACGTCGGGATTCCACATCGGCCGCGGCGTATTGACGCGATGCTGCGTCCAGCATTTCGTGAGGCCGGCCACCGCAGAACCGAGCGTACCATCGACCTGGAAGGTTACGAGATCGTCCCGACGCACCCGCACGTCCCACGATGAATTGATGTGCGCAACAACACCGCCCTCAAGCTGAAACGTGGCATACGCTGCGTCGTCGGCGTCCGAATTGTACGGGCTGCCATTCTCGTCAACGCGCTTTGCGATGTGCGTCGCACCAAGACAGCTCACGGCTTGCACCTTGCCGAACAGGTTGTCGAGCACATAACGCCAATGGCAAAGCATATCGAGAATGATGCCGCCGCCGTCGGCCTTGCGGTAATTCCAGCTCGGCCGCTGCGCGGGTTGGCCCCAATCGCCCTCGAACACCCAATAGCCGAACTCGCCACGCACCGCGAACATGCGGCCGAAAAAGCCGGCGTCGCGCAGCATTTTAATCTTGCGTAGGCCGGGCAGGAACAGCTTATCCTGGACGACCCCGTTCTTGACGCCTTTCGATTTTGCGAGCTTGGCCACGGCAACGGCCTTGGCGAGACTGTCAGCAACTGGCTTTTCGCAATAAACATGTTTGCCGGCATCGATCGCCTTCGTGAGTAGATCAGCGCGCATCCGTGTCGTCGCAGCGTCGAAAAACACCTCGTCGTTCGGGTTTTTTAACGCAGCGTCGAGATCGGAGGTGGAGCGCTCAATGCCGTACTGTCGTGCCAACGCAGCGACTTTCTCGGCGTTTCGCCCCACCAGAACGGGATCGGGCATCACTCGATCGCCATTCGCAAGTACGACGCCGCCTTGTTCACGGATGGCGACGATGGAACGTATCAAATGCTGATTGAGTTCCCATCCGGCCGGTGACACCGTACATCACAATGCCGAGCCTGCGGGTGGCCATATGTCACTCTTCTCATGGTCAGCTATGTAAACGCGTGATTGCCGTTAAAGCGGATTCCGGTCATATTGAAGCATAGCCTGCATGGCTGAAGTAGTTGGCACATTCTTGCGGACTGAGCTGTGGGATGAACGAGCGGATTGCTCGATTGAGGGCCGGCACAGATCGTGCCGCAATCTTGCGCAGGAATGCCTTGAATTTGCTGTAGGGCATCTCGATCGGGTTGAGGTCGGGCGAGTATTTCGGCAAGTAGCGAAGGGTCGCCCGCGCTTTCTCGATCGCCTCGCGAATGCCGGGCCCCAAATGGACCCGGCAGTTGTCCATCACAACGATGTCGTTGCGCTTGAGCGTGGGAACCAGACACTGCACGACGTAGGCGAGAAACATCTCACCGGTCATGGCGCCCTCGACCACCATCGGTGCGGTCATTTTGTTGTGGCGCAAAGCGGCCACAAAGGTGATGGTCTCCCATGTTCCGAGCGGAACGCTGCCGATCACCCGCTCGCCCCGTGGCGCTCGCCCGTTGAGCCGCACCAAGTTCGTGCTGACCGCCGTCTCGTCGATAAACACCAGCCGGGCGGGATCAAACATGCCCTGCTCTCGCATCCAACGTCGGCGCGCTCGCGCGACATCTGCTCGCTGCCGCTCGGCAGCTTGCAGGCTTTTTTTAACGGTGATGTTGTGCCGATCGAAAAACCGCCACAGCGAGCTGCGGCTGGTCTTGATCCGTCGCTTGCGCAACACTGCAACCGTCTCGACCAGCGTCAGGTCAGGCTGTTCGGCGACCAGAGCGAGGATCTCGGTGGCGAACGCTTCCAGCGGAGAAACGCTTCCGCCGCGCGGCTTCGGCGCGGCGCTCCTGCGCTCGCGCCAGCGCTGCAGCCACTTGATCGCCGAGCTCACGCTCACCTCGAAACGTTCGGCCGCCTCGCGTCGCGATGCGCCTGTCTCCACTGCTTCGATAACGCGTTCCCGCAGGTCACCAGAATAGGCCTTCGGCATCGCCAGCCCCCATGAAGGAGAATCAATGCACAAAGACTCGCCCATCATTAACCTCTTGGGAATCCCGCTGATTCAAATCGGATGGGAACCGCTTTAGGTTAACTCAAATTAGCACCTTAGACGATTTCGCCGTTTCCCAGCAAACTTGCAACATATCCATTACACGTAGGGTGCCAAGGGCACCTAACGCCCACGAACACACCACAGCCTCGCTGCAGGGCCAATACTTCATTCCGACGCGAACGTATTTCGGGCGTCTAGCCGGAGCTGTGGCACCATAAACTCCGCCGCTTGGCGTCTCGAGGACCACTTCATCGTCAGGCTGCATTAGCATTATTTTCGCGCGTCGGTAACGGGCCTGCCGTTAGGACCGGTGATCGGCCCCCAAGGTGTTTAGGCGCAGCACCAAGTATCTCCGCGAACATAAAGCTGCCGGAGTTGCTGAACAAACCTTAGCGGAATGTCCGCTTCCGACAGGGCACAAAGTCGCTGCGCTCCAGCCCGCTGCGCGGGGTCAGGAGCCGATAGGCCGGTAGCCGGCCGAGAGAGCCAATAGCAGTTGGAGAGCCCCGTCCTGACAATCGAGGCGTCGTCAACCTCACTCAGGATGGAGCTCCCCATGAACGAGACCAACTCTGTCAGTCCGCTGCGCCAGCGTATGATCGAAGATATGGCTGCGCGCAAACTCAACCCGCACACGCAGCGCAGCCACGTCTACAGTTGCAAGCGGTTCGCCGCCTGGCTCAAACGCTCGCCCGATACGGCGACGCCCGACGAGGTACGGCGATTTCAGCTGTATCTCATCGAGAGCGGGGCGAGCATCTGTAACCGCAATCGGATCATGACCGGCGTGCGCTTTCTGTTCCGCGTCACGCTGCGTCGGCACGATCTGGCGGCCGAGGTCTGGCACCTCAAGGAGCCGCAGAAGTTGCCGCCGGTGCTGAGCCCAGAGGAGGTCAAGCGCATTCTCGCCATGGCGACGAGCCTGAAGGCGCGAGCGATGCTGACGCTTGCCTATGGTTGCGGGCTGCGGGCCGGCGAGGTGGTGCGGCTGCGGGCGGGCGACATCGACAGCGAGCAGAGGATCATCCGCATCGTGCAGTCGAAGGGCCGCAAGGACCGGCACGTGATGCTGCCGGCGGAGGTCCTCGAGCTGTTGCGGCAATGGTGGAAGGCGCGCCCGACCGAGCAAGACGCCGGCATTGCGCCGGAACAACGCTGGCTGTTTCCCGGTCGCGATGAGCATCGGCCTCTGACCACACGCCAGTTCAGCCGGCTGTTTAAGGAGGCGGCGAAAGCGGCGGGGCTGCGCAAAACGCTGTCTCTTCATTCGCTTCGCCATTCCTTCGCAACCCATCTGCTCGAGAACGGCAAAGACATTCGGGTGATACAGGCGTTGCTTGGACACGACAAGCTCGAGACGACGGCGCGTTACACGCGCGTGGCCACCGGCATGATCGCGGCCGTCGAGAGCCCGCTCACGCAACTGTCGCAGCCGCAGCGGAAAATGCGGAGCCGCAAGGACAAGTCGAATGAAGGACCGCCGGCGTAACGCCGTCGGTTGTGGTTCGACCAGCGCTGGAGGTCGCGGACATCTTCCGCGACCACGGCTCCGCTTGGCGTTCGGCTAACGCGGGGCATGTGAGCCTCGACCAGATGAAGGTGATGAGTGCGATCGAGCGCTGCCGCACAGCAGCACTCGGGGGTCATGTCTCGCGTTGCGAGAACGGTGCGTGTGCTTACACCGTCGTCAGCTACAACAGTTGCCGCAATCGCCACTGCCCCAAGTGCCAGGGCGCGGCGGCACAGAAATGGCTCGCCGCGCGCGAAGCCGAGTTGCTGCCCGTCAGCTACTTCCATGTTGTCTACACGCTGCCCAGTCAACTGCGCGATGTCGCTTATCAGAACAAGCGCGTCATCTATGACCTGCTCATGAAGGCGGCGGCCGAAACCACGCTCGCCATCGCCGCCGATCCAAAGCGCCTCGGCGCGCGGATTGGCATTACAGCCGTGCTCCACACATGGGGATCGGCGATGACGCATCATCCGCACGTGCACATGATCGTGCCAGGCGGAGGGCTCTCGCTCGATGACGCGCGATGGGTCGCGGCGCGCGCCAACTTCCTCGTCCATGTCAACGTGCTGGCGCGCCTGTTCCGCGGCAAGATGCTGGCGATGCTCATGGATGCGCACCGCGCCGGCCAATTGAAGTTCTTCAATACCCAGGCCGGTCTCGCCGACAAGCGCACGTTCAAGCGCTTCGTCGCTCCGCTGCGTCGGATCAAGTGGGTGGTCTACTGCAAGGCGCCGTTCGCGGGACCCAGGCAGGTGCTGCGCTATCTGTCGCGCTACACCCATCGCGTTGCCATCTCGAACCGTCGGCTGGTCGCTGCTGATGATGGCGGTGTGTCATTCCGCTGGAAGGACTATCGCATCGAAGGGCCTGGCCGCTGGAAAACCATGACCCTCGCACCGCACGAGTTTATCCGCCGGTTCCTCATCCACGTGTTACCGAAAGGCTTCCATCGCATCCGCCACTACGGGCTGTTCGCCAACGGCAACCGAGCCGAGAGCATCGCCAAGGCGCGTGAACTGCTCGCCGTCGCGACACCGCAGACTGAACCAGAGGCCGCTTCAACGCAGCAGTCCGATCAGCCCCGCGTGCACCCGCGCCCATGTCCCTGCTGCGGTGGCCGCATGATCGTCATCGAGGTCTTTGCACGCGGCGGGGCGCCCAGGCACAAGCCATCAATCGACACCTCATGAACTCGCCACTGATGCCAGATCAGACTGACGCACATCGCTGGCCCTTCGCCGGCAGCGCCGCCGCTCGGGCCGCAGACACCAAATGGCGTCTGTTGCATCTGCTCAACCCATCAGTCTGCGCCGCAAACCGTCGCCGTCTCATGCCAAGTGGTCGCAAAAACCCTTGTGCGCCAGCTTCCGGTCTCACCTGCGCCGCACAATCACCGGGCCGCACCGCGCGCGCCCGGTCTCAATCCCCATAGCGCCCGCCGCACCACCTGCAATCTCCTCCCGCGACTTCGTGCCTTGGCGCTTCTCGGACGCCGGCCGCACACACCCGCGGCTTGGTCTTCACTCCGGCGTCCGAGAAACCTGCACAAACTGCGACATGTGCAGCGCACCGCAACGCCTACCTACCGAAAGACCGCCTTCGGCGGCGTCGCGCTAGCCAAGGCACAGACTACATTCTCACGACCGGTGGCGGATTCCACCGCCCGGTAAGAGCCTCCGCCTTCGGCGCATAGAGGCGCATGGTCAGATTGAACGGACCTTTCGGAGATGGAAGCCAGTTAGCTTCCTTGTCGGCGCCCGGACTTTCATTCTGGAAATATAGGTCGAGCGATCCATCAGCGTTGTACTTGAACGGCATCCAACTGCTCACGGCGAATCGATTGAGAAGGTTTGCAACCTGGAAGCCTTCCGCATCGTACAGTGTGACCGACCAGAAAGCGTTCGCCGGCGGCTTGTCACCTTTGTCGAAGTGGATCGTGTACTTGTTCGCACCGTTGAGTGGACTGCCGCTCTCGTCGCCAAGATTGAGCGGGTAGATCGCATCTTCCGGCAAGTTCGCGCCGAGGCCAGCCTGAGCCACGATGGCGCGTTTGATACCAGCTCCATAACGGATTGAATCGGGCAGTCTTCTGCGCTGAGAGCGGAAGGCAGGGGAATTGTTTTCGAGGCGCTGAGTGTGATTCGCTTGGCTATCTGATTCGGGGAAAACAGATGGTCGAATGCAGCAAAGCCGAGGTTCGGCGGCTCAAAACCGCGCTACGATGGAAGATCACGGCCGGACAGCGCCAGCGCATTCAAATGGTGCTGTTACGCGAGAGCGGGATGACGCAGGGCGCGATTGCGGCAGCGATGGGTGTATCGCTGAGCACGGTGAACCGCGCGCACATGGCCTATGCTCACGGTGGCATCAAGGCGCTTAAGCCCAAGCCGAATGGCGGACGCAAGCACGAGAACATGACCGTGGCGACGGAAAAGGCCTTGCTGGCGCGCTTTGCCAAAGCTGCCGGCGCCGGCGAGATGTTGAACATTCACGATCTCAAAGCGGCCTATGAACAGGCGATCGGGCATGTGACCAGCGACAGCACGGTGTACAATCTCTTGCACCGGCAGGGCTGGCGCAAGCTGATGCCGCGGCCGTTTCATCCCAAGCGCGACCTCGCGGCGCAAAAAGCTTTTAAAAAAACGGCTTTCCTGATGCAGTGAGGCAGGCTCGGCGGGCGGCCAAGAGGCGCGGTCGGCATCTGCGCATCATGTTCGCCGATGAAGCGCGCTTCGGCCGCATTAATCGGCCACGGCCATGCTGGGCGCCGATCGGAACGAGACCAGCGGTCGCCGCTCAGCTCATTCGCGAATACATCTATTTGTACGGCGCAGTCTCTCCAAAAGACGGAGTTTGCGTCTATCTGATCATGCCGACGTCGAACACCGCCTGCTTTCAGGCCTTCCTCGACGTGCTGGCGCGCAGGTTCGCCCGCCAGGACATCCTTTTGGTTCTCGACGGCGCGCCCAACCATCGCTGTGGCCAACTGACCCTTCCCGACAATATCAAGCTCTTGTACCTTCCACCGTATTCGCCCGAACTTAATCCAAAGGAAAATCTCTGGGATGAAATCCGCGAGAAAATCTTCAAGAATTACGCGCTGAAATCCATCGACGCCGTGCGCGCTAAACTCAAACAGGCCATCCTCTACATCGAGCACAACCGCAAACTCGTCCGCTCCATCACATCCTTTCCATATATCGCCAACTCACTCTGATGTGGAGTTGGTATGAGATAGTAGTTGCCGTACACTCCCATCGTGTCGGTATTCATCGACCAATGGTTCACGATCCGGGCAAGCGTCGGTAATTTCCACGCCATAAGTTGCTGCCCTGCGGACGGCGAATTCTCTAGCGCCTTCCTCACCGCTGTATCGACATTGCTCACATCAAAACTTTTGCCCGGCTCGATGCCGATCTTCTTCAATTGAGCGATCATCGGCTGATCGGTGATGTGCGGCGGGTTCACTTTGAGAAGTTCAGCGGCGTAGGCGAAGTAGCGATCTGCCGGCATGGTATCGACCTGCGTCTTTGGCGGCGTCTTCATATCAACGCTCGGGTCGATCTTGATCATAATCGGGCCCGCGGGTTTGCCCCATTCGGAAAACGGTGTGACCTTATAGTCGGCCTGGATTTTATGAACCGCGTCGTAGTCTGCCGGTCCATCGGTCTTGGTGCGCCCGATGATCCAGACATACGGCGTGGGCGCTTTGATTTGCGTGAAGTCTGCCGGCACGGTTCCCCTCCAGCCCGGCGGCGAAATGAGAAAATTGCCAGCCTTGGTGCCCGTGGTGCGCCAACCCGGCGAAGCAAAAACATCCGTCCACATATCGAGCATTGGCAGGAGGTAGTAGCGTCCATTCGTGTCAGGAGCAGAGACAACGACCGGCTCCTTGGTCATGTCGAGAAAAGCGCTGGAATAGAGCGTGTCGAAGTTAGATCGAACGACGCCTTTGTAGTCCGCAGGCGGGTATACGGGCACGTTGCTGAACGTGTTCATCGGCCCTTTGCCAAGCTCTTTGCCCGGTTCGACATTGGTGAACTGTCGTCGGGTTAGGTCCATGGTTACGAGCGGGTAGAAGTAGATGTAAGCATCGATGCCGATCGCCTGTGCCTCCTGTTCGGTGATCGCGATCGGATTGGACGCAGGTTGCGCTTGTGCCTGCCCGATTAAAGGATATGTCGAAGAACCCAGGGCGGATGCCGCAACAAGCGTGGTGCTGGCAAGTAAGACATTGCGGCGGCTCAATTCATTGCGAGTGCCGCCTTTATCGGTCGCGTTCATGATATTTCCTCCTTGAACTGCGTAGCGAAATTTTCGCAAGGCTCGCCTTTTGGCTTCTTAAAATGATTTCCAGTATGACATTCGCTCGCTCAAAATGTCGCTAACCGGCCCATAATTGGAGATTGGGCCACCGTTCGGTCCGCCTGAGAACGATGTCCTCCGCAAGTGAACGGTACTTCTCCACCAAAAACGTGGGCGAGCGCAAGTCTATTGGCAGTCCAATGCCTTCGGTACGCTAGTCAGCGATATCGGTCACCTTAGTATAGAACGCAGCGGCGAACGCCGTGGACATATCCGCGCGAGACGCAGGAGATGGTGTTCGACGCCCACGACCGGGCCTTCGCCCTGTTCAAGGGCGCTTGCGGGCGCGGCATCTACGACAACATGAAGACGGCGGTGGAGACGATCTTCGTCGGCACGGGCCGCCTCTACAATCGCCGCTTCCTGCAGATGTGCAGTCATTACCTCGTCGATCCAGTCGCCTGCACGCCAGCATCGGGCTGGGAGAAGGGGCAAGTCGAGAACCAGGTCGGGCTCGTTCGACAGCGGTTCTTCACGCCGCGTCTGCGGTTCAAAAATCTTGACGAACTGAACGCCTGGCTACTCGATAAATGCATTGCCTACGCCAAGGCGCACCCCCATCCGGAGCTAACCGAGCAGACGATCTGGGAGGTGTTCGAGGCGGAGCGGCCGAAGCTCGTTCCATATGCGGGCCGGTTCGACGGCTTCCACGCGGTGCCGGCATCGGTCTCGAAGACCTGCCTGGTGCGCTTCGACAACAACAAGTACTCGGTCGCGGCCAGTGCAGTCGGTCGTCCGGTCGAGGTCCATGCGTACGCCGATCGCATCGTAATCCGCCAGGATGGGCGCATCGTCGCCGAGCATCCCCGCTCATTCGGTCGTGGCGAGACGATCTACAATCCTTGGCATTACGTCCCCGTGCTTGCTCGCAAGCCCGGCGCCCTGCGCAACGGCGCACCCTTCAAGGACTGGGTGTTGCCGAACGCCATGGAGCGTATCCGGCGCAAGCTCGCCGGCGCCGATGATGGCAATCGGCAGATGGTCGACATCCTCACCGCGGTGCTGACCGACGGACTGCCGGCGGTCGAGGCCGCCTGCGCTGAAGCGATCGCCCACAGCGTCCACTCCGCCGATGTCGTCCTCAACATCCTTGCGCGCCAGCGTGATCCGGGTCCGCCAGCCACCATCCTCACGCCGGCCGCGCTGACCTTGCGCCATGCGCCCATCGCTGATTGTGCCCGTTACGACAACCTCAGGAGAACCAACTGATGGAACGATCCCAACTCTTCGATCTCATGGGCGAGCTCAAGCTCTACGGCATGAAGGCCGCCTTCGACGAGATCATGGCCACAGCCGTCAAACGCCAGCATGAACCCCAGCGCATCGTCGGTGATCTGCTCAATGCCGAGATCAATGAGAAGCAGGCGCGCTCGATCAAGTACCAACTCACCATCGCCAAGCTGCCGCTCGCCAAGGACATCGACGACTTCCAGTTCGAGGGCACGCCGATCAATGAAACGCTCGTCCGTGACCTCGCCGATGGTGGCTTCATCGCCCAGCAGCGCAATGCCGTCGCCATCGAAGAGGCTGCGATCGGCTGGAATTTGACGTCCAATGGGCTAACGCTTGCCACTCAGGCCGTGGACAAAGCCTTGGTCTGATACATGGCTTCCCCGCTCAGCAAGCTCCGGGATTAGCGCCCAGCCCATAAATGCTGGTGTTGGGCGGCAAGCCGGCGGTGGCTTGGCCGGGCTCGGCCGGCTGGTCCGATGTCGTCGGTGCGCCGGCCAGTCCGCCATTGAGCGCAGACGCGCCGCCGCCGGTGCATGGCTGCCCGGTGATCGGATTGGTGCCGATCGCGGTCCCTGGTCCGGAGTCGGTTCCTGGAAGAGTGCCGGGGGTCGTCGGCGATACCGGAACTTCAGACTGTTGCGGAACCGTCAACGCGCTCGACGCATTTTGCGCATGCGCGATCGCGGTATAGGCGGCGATGAAAAACATGACGCATGCGGCGACAAGAAATGTCGTCAGTGCAGCTTGCTCGATACGCCTTGCGCGCATGGCTATCACCGTTTCTTTGTCTTTTAGTCGTGGGTTTGTGGGAATACGTTCTCTCACGCGGGCGTGACCTAATTGTTCAAACGCTTATCAAATGCTCCGGTTCCATCTTCCGATGCCGCGCACAATTCGCCGGACCGTTGCGCCATCGCTACGTGGCAATCCGAATCTCTCCCTGCAACGTCCACCGCGATGACCAATATCGGTCACGGCGACGCCACAGACTGCCGCTAGTGATGGGCTGACACGGTGAGGGTTGGACGAGGCTTAGTACAGCCCCGGCTCAGTTCGATGCTTGATTCAGGGAGGAAGAATCATGGCTCCGTACGCCGACACGGCAACGCGGGCGCGCCTGGCGACCTACAGCAAAAACGATTGTCCGCAATGCAGCGAATGGCTGCTTGCCCCCGACTGGTCCGAATATCTCAACGACCGCTGTGTACGGCACATCTGGTCGTGCGAGGCTTGCGGCTATCAGTTCGAGACCGCGGTTTTCTTTGCCGAGGCGGCCTGATCAATCAACGGACCGCCGCGGCGGATAGGTATGTCGCCGGCCGCTGAAATCTTCGATCGTCGAACAGTCCGCACTCAAATAGTTCGGCCCGACCGGCGATTTGCCGAAGCCGCCGGGAATATCGAGCACATAGGCCGGCTGGCATAGGCCCGAATAGCGGCCATGGAGCGCGCGCATCAGGGTTTGGCCCTCCGTGATGGACGTGCGCAAATGCGCCGTGCCGGGGGCGAGATCGGCGTGGTGCAGGTAATAGGGCTTGACCCGGCATTCGACCAGCGCCCGCATCAGCGCACCAAGGCTCGCGACATCGTCGTTGACGCCGCGCAGCAGCACCGACTGGCTCAACACCGGAATCCCGGCATCGACAAAACGCGCCACGGCCGTGCGCGCGCCCGCGGACAGTTCGCGCGCATGGTTGACATGCAGAACGATAAAGACCGCTTTACCGCCGCGCAGCGCGCGCAGCAAAGCCGGCGACGCAAGTTCCGGCGCGGCGACCGGAACGCGCGTGTGGACGCGGATCACCTTAACGTGGTCGATCGCTTCGAGGCCTTTCATCACCCCCTTGAGACGCCGCGGCGACAGAATGAGCGGGTCGCCGCCGGTGAGGATCACTTCCCAGATTTGCGGCGTGGAGCGGACGTAGTCGAGCGCCGCGGCGAGCGCAGCCGGCGACAGTCCGCCGCGTCCCGGCCCGACCGTCTCGCGCCGGAAGCAGAAACGGCAATAGACCGCGCAAACCTTGACGAGCTTGAGCAGGACGCGATCCGGATAACGATGCACGATGCCTTCGACCGGACTGTGCGCGTCATCGCCGATCGGATCGCTCAACTCCTCGGGCTGCGTTTCCAGCTCGCGCGAATCCGGAACAAATTGCCGCGCGATCGGATCGTGCGGATCGGCCGGATCGATCAAGTCGGCGAGCGCCGGCGTGATCGCGACCGCATAGCGGGCGGCAACCTGCTGCAGAGCCGTGAGTTGCCCAGGACGCGCCAGTCCGGCCTCGACGATTTCGAAGGGTGTTCGCAAACCACGTGCATCTGCCATAGCGGCTACTCCTGCATGGGGGTCCATAGCACCTGGTCGATGCGCGAGGCTCCGGTCGCTAGCATGACCAGGCGGTCGAGGCCGAGCGCAATGCCGCAAGCTTGCGGCATCTGCGCAAGCGCGGCGAGAAAATCCTCGTCGAGCGGATAGCGCTCGCCGTAGATACGTTGCTTCTCCGCCATCTGCTCCTCGAGCCGGCGGCGCTGTTCGTCCGCGTCGTTGAGTTCGCCAAAACCGTTGGCGAGTTCGACCCCGCAGACATAAAGCTCGAAGCGCTCGGCCACGCGCCGATCGGATGTCGGCCGCGCCAGCGCCGACAGCGTTGCCGGGTATTGATCGAGAATAGTGGCGCGGCCGATGCCGAGATGGCCCTCGATGCGCTCGACCAGAACGCGGCTGAATATATCGCCCCACGTGTCGTCGTCGGCAGTGCGGATGTCGGCCGCCTGCGCCAGGCGGGCGAAATGCGCGCCGTCCGGAACGCCGTCCGGCAGCGTCGCCAACAGGTCGATGCCGGCAAAGCGGGTGAAAGCCTCGGCAACGGAAAGCCGCTCGGGCTCGGCGAAGGCATCGGCGGCGCGGCCGCGAAAGGTCAGTTGCCGCGTCCCTGCCGCCTGCGCCGCCTTCCGCAAGATGGCAATGCAATCCCCCATCAAGGTCTCATAAGGCTCGCCGGCGCGATACCATTCGACGAGCGTGAATTCGGGATGATGCAGCGCGCCGCGCTCGCGGTTGCGAAACACCTTGGCGAATTCGACGATGCGGCGCTCGCCTGCCGCAAGGAGCTTTTTGCAGGCGAATTCCGGCGAGGTGCGCAGATAACGCGGTGACGGCGTGCCGTCGGGCGCCGCCGACGCGGTGGCAAAGGCGTGCAGATGGACTTCGTTGCCCGGCGAGACCTGCAGCGCCGCGGTGTCGACCTCGACAAAATCCGCAGCCGCGAACCAAGCCCGCAGCGCGGCCACGATCCGGCCCCGCGCCAACAGGATCGGCCGGCGGTCGGCATGAACCTGCGGGGCCCAGAACGGCGAGGATTGGGGCGGATCGGCCGGCATGTTTTGGTCCGAACTCGTCCTTGTCTAAGCGATAGTGACGAAATAACTAGCAGTGGCGCTCAGGATCGCTATGGTGCGCCGCGAATCCCGGCCACCATTATCGAGGAAACCGTGAAAGTCATCGCCAGCTCATTGCGGAAAGGCAATATCGTCGAAATCGACGGCAAGCTCGGGGTCATCATGGCCACCGACAATATCCATCCCGGCAAGGGCACGCCGGTCACCCAGATGGACGTGCGCCGCATCGCCGACGGCGTGAAGGTCTCGCTGCGTTACAAGACGACCGACCAGGTCGAGCGCGCCTTCGTCGAGGACCGCAAGCATCAATATATGTATCAGGACGGCGACGGCTATCATTTCATGAACATGGAGAGCTACGATCAGGTCGCCGTGCCGGGCGACATCATCGGCGACCAGGCCGCCTATTTGCAGCCGGAAATGGAAGTGACCTTAAGCCTGCATGAAGGCACGCCGGTCGCCATCGAACTGCCGCCGCGGGCGACCTTGGAAGTGGTCGAGACCGAGCCGGTGATGAAAGGCCAGACGGCGGCTTCATCCTATAAGCCCGCGGTCCTTTCCAACGGCGTGCGCACCATGGTGCCGCCCTTCGTCACCACCGGAACCAGGATCGTGGTGATGACCGCCGACGGCAGCTACGTCGAGCGGGCGAAGGATTAGGGCTAAACGCGGCGTTCAATTTTGCACGCCGCCGCCGGCTTTACCGGCTTGCGCGCCGCCGCCCGCCGGCAGCGCGATTGGCGGCATTGCGCTGCATGAACGCTTTGCACGCTCGGCTGGCGACGTCCGCTGCCGATGTGTCGCGGGTGATGAGCGCCATGACGATGGCGCCGTCAATGATCAGCCCCAGCGTATGGGCCGCCTGGTCCGGCTCCGGATCGCCGGCCGCGGCACACAGTTCGGACAGCCGCTCCAGCACGATCTTTTTGTGGGCGATCGCCAATTTCCGCAATCGATCGTCCGCCTTGTCGGATTCGCCAACCGCGTTGATAAACGGACAACCGAAGAAATCCTGACGGCCAAACCAGACTTTGAGCGCCGGTCCGATACGATTGAGCCGGTCGCGGGCGTTTCCGCCGGCGCCGTCGATGGCATTCAAGAACCAAGTGCGCCAGAGCCGGCCCTCGCGATCGAGGACGGCCTCGACCAGGCCGTCCTTCGAGCCGAACAACTTATACAGCGTGGTTTTCGCCGTGCCCGCCAATTCGACGATGGCATCGACGCCGACGGAATTGATGCCGTAGCGGCAAAACAGATTGCGCGCGCTTTCGATCAAGCGCTCGCGCGGCGGAGCCAAAACATCGCCCTCGGCGGCATCGACCGCAATCTGGCTCGCGTTATCCATAGCGCTTTCAATATCCGTTGCCGCAGTGAATCGCAATCCGGGAAACCGAACTGTCTGTTCTAGCGCGGGCCGGATGCCGCAAAAACAAGCATCACGCCGTGCGATTTGATCGATAAGTGACCGCTGGGCGGGGATTTTTCCGCTGCTCGCTTCTACCCTCTTTTGATTCCGTTGCGTTTTTAGCGAGGCCGCAAACTGGCACGGGTCGTGCTTAGTACAGAACGGTCTGTAGCCATATCTGCCGCTACCGGCCGAGCAGGAGAGGAACTCCCATGAACCAAGCTGTCGCCAAAACCGCAATGACGGGTTGCCTCGCACCCGAGCAGCCGGCCCTGACCGGATGCCTCGCCCCGATCGACAAGAAAGGCCTCGATGAGCTGATCGCCAAAGGCAAGGCCGATCCCAAGATCATCAAGACTCTCAAGTGCAAGACCGTGGCGGAAGGCCGCTTTCGCCATCTCAATTTCATTCGCACGCTGCCGCCCTACATCGTCGACGAGCCGCCGGGACTGCTCGGCGACGACACCGCACCCAATCCCTCGGAAGCTTCGCTTGCCGCGTTAGGCTCCTGCCTCGCCGTCGGCATTCACGCCAACGCGGTCGCCAAAGGCATTACCGTCTACAAGCTCGAAATCGAGCTTGAAGGCGATCTCAACATCACCGCGGTCTGGGGCACCGGCGATCTTTCCGACAAGCCGGTCGGCTTTACCGACGTGCGGGCCAAAGTGAACTTCGAAGCCGATCGGCCGCGCGAGGAGCTCGAAGCTCTCGTCGCCCATGCGCGCCAATGGTCGCCGGTGGCCAATACGTTCTCACGGCCGGTCAATCTCGAAATCGCGCTCACCTGACG
Organism: uncultured Alphaproteobacteria bacterium; assembly: GCA_963791925.1. Taxonomy (GTDB): domain Bacteria; phylum Pseudomonadota; class Alphaproteobacteria; order Rhizobiales; family Xanthobacteraceae; genus BOG-931. The sequence continues at coordinate 348,116 of CAWBUA010000004.1, forward strand.
GCGGGCGGGGCGCGCAAGCAACCACGCACAGCCACCGCAGCGGATGTTGACGATGCTGGAAACGACCACAGTCTTGAAAAGCGGCGAAACCGCGCCTGCGGCCGGCACCGCCGACGCCATCCGCGCTGCCTGCGCCCGCGATCTTGCTCCGCTGGTGCAGAAGATCGACAAGGAAGGGTTTTATCCTGAAAGCGTGATGCGCGAGCTCGGCCGCTTGGGCGCGTTTTCGCATCACGTGCCGGATTGCGGCGACGACATCAATCTCGGGGCCGCCGTCGATGCGATGGCGGCGGCCGGCGAATATTGTCTGTCGACGTCGTTCTGCATGTGGTGCCAGGATGCGTTCGCCTGGTACATCTTCGCTTCGCAAAATCAATCGTTAAAGCACGGCATCGGCCGCCGCGCCGCGCAGGGCGACGTCCTCGGCGGCACGGCGCTGTCGAATCCGATGAAGAGCTTCTTCGGCATCGAACAGCTGCGCCTCAAGGGCAAGCGAAGCAACGGCGGCTATGTGGTCAATGGCGCCCTGCCCTACGTCTCCAATCTCGGCAGCGACCACTATTTCGGCGCGATATTCGAAGTCGACGACGGCAGATCAAAGATCCCGGTCATGGCGATCGTGCCCTGCGCCGCCGAGGGCGTAAGCCTCGCCGCCAATACGAAATTTCTCGCGCTCGACGGTACGCGCACTTTTTCCGTGCAGCTGCGCGACGCATTGATCCCGGATGCCTGGATCATCGCCGATCCGGCCCAGGATTTCGTCAAGCGGATCCGCGCCGGCTTCGTTCTGCTGCAGGCCGGCATGGCCTTCGGCCTGATCCGTGATTGCATCAAGCTGATCGAAAGAACCGCAAGCCGCCTCGGTCACGTCAACAAATATCTCGACGAGCAGCCCGAGCAGCTGGCCGAACGGCTAATGGCGATGGAGAGCGAAGTCGCTCGGCTTTGCGCGACGCCGTTCGAGACCGATACCGACTATTGGCGCGCTGTCATCACAAGCGCGGCTTGCCGCGGGCGAAGCATCGGTTACGGCGGCCCATGCGGCGATGCTCCACTGCGGCGCCAGCGGCTATTTCGCCAATGCCAAGGCACAACGGCGCCTGCGCGAGGCCTATTTCGTGGCGATCGTGACGCCCGCAACCAAACAATTGCGCAAAATGCTTGCGGACATGGCGAATTGAGTAACGGACCGAAGAGTAACGCCATGGCGCGTCAAGCAAGAAAAGCAAGCCAAGAGCCATGCCACGCAAGCTGGCCGAGACTCCGCAGACTGCTGCCGGGACCCGACGTCAAATACAGGAGCGAAGGATGAGCGAGAAGGTCCTCATTACGCCTGCCGAACTGTTTGAACGGCTCAAATCGCCCGGCATCGTCGTCATCGATACCCGCGACCCGGCCACTTACGCCGCGGGCCACCTGCCGGGCGCGGTCAACATTCACGACATCTTCACGTATCTGGCGACCTCGACGCCGGAGGGCGTCGCCGCGATGCGCGACAAATTCGCCGGCATGTTCGGCGCGGCCGATCTTTCGGGCGCGGAAACCGCAGTGGTCTACGAACAGTCGATGAACACCGGCTTCGGCCAGTCCTGCCGCGGCTATGTGCTGCTCAGCTACCTCGGTTATCCGAATATCATGATCCTTCACGGCGGCTATGCGGCTTGGGTCGCCGCCAATCTGCCGACCACAACGCAGGTGCCGACGCCGCAGCCGAAAACCTTCACGGTCGATCCGAAAGCGGCGAGCATTCTGGTCGATCTGGCGGCAATGAAGGCGGCAGTCGCCGATCCCAATCAGATCAAACTCGACACCCGCGACGTCGACGAGTGGATTGCGGACAGCTCGTCGCCCTACGGCAAGGAGTATTGCCCGCGCAAGGGCCGCATCCCCGGCGCGGTATGGATCGAGTGGTATCGCATGATGAAGCCGACGCCGGCGGGGCCGATGTTCAAATCGCCGGCGGAGATCCTCGCGGAATGCGCAACGGTCGGCATAACGCCGGATACGCCGGTGGTGCTGTACTGTTTCAAGGGCGCCCGCGCCTCCAACACGCTGGTCGCGCTCAAAGAGGCCGGCATCAAGGACGTGAGCCTGTATTTCGGGTCCTGGAACGAGTGGTCGCGCGACCCCGCGCTGCCCATCGAGGAAGGGCTCCCCTACTTGGCCCAGGCAGCCAAGGCAGCGGCTTGAACGAAAGCGTCGGCGGCGCCGCCCAACGGCGACGCCGCCAGCACAACGGCGGCGCGGCAACGGCGACGCGAACGTCCGATCGGATAAAGCGATCCGGAATCATGCAGCAACTCTCACCGGCAGTGAAACCCTCGGGCGCGCATATCGTCGTCAAGGGAGTCAGTCATCGCTATCGCGGGTCGGCGCAATCTGCGCTGAACAACATCAATTTCGAGGTGCAGCCCGGCAAGGCCGTCGCCTTGGTCGGACGCTCAGGCTCCGGCAAGTCGACGCTGTTGCACATTTTGTCCGGGCTGATGCTGCCGAGCGGCGGAGAAGTGTACATCGACGACAAGCTCGTCCACGCGCCGTCGCCGCGCTGGATCGTGATGTTCCAGCAGCCGCATCTCTATCCGTGGATGAGCGTAGAACAGAGCGTCGGGCTCGGATTGAAGTTCGCCCGGCGCTCGAAGCGCGTGATCGACAAACGCGTCGCCGAGCTGCTTAGCCTGATGGAACTTGAAGATTTTGCCAGTCGCAACGTTCAGGATTTGTCGGGCGGCCAGCAGCAGCGAGTGGCGCTGGCGCGTTCGTTGGCGGTGCAGCCGGAATTGCTGCTGCTCGACGAGCCGTTCTCGGCGCTCGACGCGGTCACGCGCCGCGCCTTGCAGCGCGACGTGCGCCGTATCGCCAATGACAAGGGCATCACGGTGATTATCGTCACTCACGATATCGCCGAAGCGGTCGCCATGGCCGACCGGGCCATGGTGATGAAGTCCAATCCCGGCGAAATCGCCGAAATCGTAACGCTGGCCGACAACCGCCATGACGGTGAGCGTCGCGGCGCCGACCTGCAGGCCGCCCAGGCGGCGCTGCAGACGGCGTTCGAAAGCGCCTCCGGCCGCACCATCGAGCCGCCGCCGCGCGGCGGCCACGGCACGCTCAAAATCGTCGCCACCGGGTCACGTTGAATGCAACAGGGAGCTTGGAATGTGCCAGTGCTGCGGAGATAGCGCAATTTGCGCGGGACACGACGCAATGCGGTTGCCGGTCACCCGCCGCCGCACGCTCGACATGCTCGCGGCCGGCGGGCTCGCGGCGATGTTCGGTTCGCTCCCCGGAGGCTTCGACGCCGCCGCGCGCGCAGCCGACGACGATGTCGTGCGCATAGGCTATCTGCCGATCACCGACGCGACCGCGCTCCTGGTCGCTCACGGCATGGGATTCTTCAAGGATGAAGGGCTCGATGCCGAACGTCCCACCTTGATCCGCGGCTGGCCGCCGCTGGTGGAAGCCTTCGCAGCCGGCAAATTCAACCTCGTTCACCTGCTCAATCCGATCCCGATCTGGATGCGCTACAACAACAATTTCCCGGTCAAGATCATGGCCTGGGCGCACACCAACGGCTCCGGGCTTGTCGTCGGCCAGGACAGCGGCATCAATTCCTTTGCCGGTCTCGGCGGCAAGCAGGTCGCGGTGCCGTTTTGGTATTCGATCCACAACATCATCCTGCAATACGCGCTGCGCCAATCCAAGATAAAGCCGGTCATCAAACAGCAGGGCGAGACCATCGCCGCCGACGAGTGCAATTTGCAGGTCATGCAGCCGCCGGACATGCCCGCCGCCCTGGCCGCCAAGAAAATCGACGGCTACACCGTGGCCGAGCCGTTCAACGCCCTCGGCGAACTGAAGGCCAATGGCCGGATCCTGCGGTTCACCGGCGACATCTGGAAAAACCATCCCTGCTGCGTCTTGTGCATGCATCAGGATACGGTGACGAAAAAGCCGGAGTGGACGCAGAAGGTCATCAATGCGCTGGTGCGCGCGGAAATCTATGCCTCGCAGCATAAGACCGAAGTGGCCAAGCTCCTCTCGACCGACGGCGACCACTATCTGCCGCTGCCGGACCCCATCATCGAGCGGGCCATGACCTATTACGACAATTCCTTCTACGGTCCGAAGGGCGCCATCAAGCATCCGCAATGGCACCTCGGACGCATCGATTTCCAGCCCTGGCCGTACCCGTCGGCGACGAAACTGATCGTCAAGGCGATGAACGAAACGCTGGTCGGCGGCGACACCGCGTTCCTGAAAAAACTCGATCCCGAATTCGTCGCCAAGGATCTGGTCGATTACGATTACGTCCGCAATGCGATGAACAAATATCCGCAGTGGCGGAACGATCCCAGCGTCAATGCCGGCGATCCCTTCAATCGCGACGAGGTGCTCGAACTATGAGTCTGGATTTTGCCGCCGACCAGAACGACGCTGCCCTGTCGCTCGCCGCAGCGCCGGGTCCGATACCGGCCGCGCTGCGCAATGCCGCATTGGCGCTCGCCGGCGTCGCTGGGCTGCTCGCAATCTGGTGGCTCGGCGGCTGGCTGATCGCTTCCGGTCCGGCCACCGCGAACTTCTCCGGCTTCGCGCCGGCTCCGGCGCTGGCACGGCTTTGGCGCATGCTGGTCAGCGGAGAAGCGATCCAAATGGCGGTCCCGAGTCTCGGACGGATTGCGGCGGGTCTCGCCTGGGCGATTGCGCTGGGCGTGCCTTGCGGCATATTGATCGGCCGATTTCAGGCCGCGCGCGCGGCATCCGCGGTGCCGTTTCAGTTCCTGCGCATGATCTCGCCGCTCGCTTGGATGCCGATCGCGGTGATGGCGTTTGAGACCTGGAACGGCGCCATCATATTTCTGATTGCGGTGGCCGCGGTGTGGCCGATCTTGTTTTCCACCGCGCACGGCTTTCGCCGCATCGATCCGGCATGGTTCAAGGTTGCCCGCAATCTGGGCGCACGGCCGTGGCACATGCTGTTCACGATCATCCTGCCCTCGATCGCCCAGGATTCGCTGACCGGCATCCGTCTCGCGGTCGGCGTTGCCTGGATCGTCCTGGTGCCGGCCGAGTTCCTCGGCGTGACCTCGGGCCTCGGCTACGCCATCGACGATGCCCGCGACGCACTTGAATACGATCGCCTCGCCGCCACGGTGCTGATCATAGGCTTCATCGGCTTCGCGCTGGATTACGTTTGCGAACGGGCGATCCGCCGCGCCAGCTGGATTCGAGAGGATTGAGGCGGCGCTAGGCGAGCCTACGGCATCTTCAGGCAATCACACGAGCCCACAGGGAGACAGCAATGACGCGTACCGATCTCACCGAAAGGCTTCTCGACATCAAGCGCGAGAAAGGCTGGACGTGGAAATACATCTGCGAGCAGATCGGCGGCATGTCGCCGCTCCTCATTACCGGCGCGATATTGGGCCAGATGAAATTGACCAAGCCCCAGGCGGCCAACGCCGCCAAGCTGTTCGGGCTGAGCAAAGGCGAGCAGGTGCTGCTCAACGAGGTGCCGATGCGCGGCACCGGAACGCCGATGCCGCCGACCGATCCGCTCATCTATCGCTTCTACGAATTGATCATGGTCAATGGCCCGGCGCTCAAAGCGCTGATCGAGGAGGAATTCGGCGACGGCATCATGTCGGCAATCGATTTCGACATGGATGTCACGCGGCAGAGCGATCCGAAGGGCGATCGCGTGAAAATCGGCATGACCGGCAAATTCCTGCCTTACAAATATTATGGCGCCACCGGAAACAATCTCACCTATGGCCTGAAGGAAGAGTGACGCTTTGTTCGCGGCTGGCATTGCCTCCAAGATCCAGCCGCTCAAGCTGAATAACCGTTCAGAAATGCCGCGCGCTGCGCGATAAACCGGCACCGGGGCCGCTTGGCAGCGCGCGCATTGCTGGCGATAGTAGACAATCTCGAATGCGGGATTGACACGTGCGCGCTGCCGTACCGCTTTATCGCAGCCTGTTGGCCACGGGGCTTGCCTCGGCCATGCTGCTCGGCTCGGTGCAGGCCGGCTTAAGCAACCAATGCAAGCCGAGCCATTTCAGGGCACCATTTTTCGTCAAGAGCATGGGCGCTTGCGCATTCGATCCCGAGACACTGAACTATGCTGGCACGCCGGTCGAGCAGGCGATGTGTCTGATGCGCGGCATGGATGCGACGCGCAACCTCGGTCCGCCGCTGCAGTCTTTGCCCCCCGGTCTTTCCAGCCGCATCGACCAGACCGCCGGCCTGCCCACGCGCGAAGTCTTGGCCGCCTATCTCTCCAAACAAAATCTCGAAACCGATTTTGCCGCCTTTTTGTGGGAGCCGCTGTCGCGCGCACACGACAATGATCCCGACGCGCCCACCGCGCGCTATTTCGTCATCCACGATACCAGCGGACCGGTCTATGGGCGCCACGGTTTTCCCGACAACATCAACGACGAAAGCGCCCATCTCAACAATCTGAAGAACTTTGCCTGCTCCGACGGCTGGGGCAAGGCGCATGTCGTCGTCAACCGCGTCGGCGACATGATCCTGGACCACGATTTCGCAATTCCGTGGCGCGAGACCAAATTCGAGCAGGCGGCGGAGTTCGGCGGCGCCCTGCAGGGCCTCTTCGTCCATGTCGAGCTCATTCAGCCGCGGCGGCACGGCCGCGGCGGCGACGGGCATTCCCCCGATCCCGCATTCACTCCGGCGCAATATGACCGGCTCGCTTTGCTCTACACCATTGCCAGCGTGCGCAAAGGCAAGTGGCTCATTCCCGCCTTTCACGCCGCCATCGATGCCGAAATTCACAACGGCCACGACGATCCGCTCAATTTCGATATCGACAGCTTCGCCAACAGCCTCGATCGTCTCGCCGAAAAGCTCGGCCAGCCTATCGTCATCCAGGCTGCGCATTAGCGAGGGTCGTTGCGACCGGGCGCGCAGCCCTCAAAGCCGGCATTGAACCGGCAGACGGCTATGCCGGCGTGGAGCTAGTCGCCCGGTTGCGCAATGGCTCGTGATCCGGTTGGATGTGGCCCGGCCCAGCCCCCAAACCGAAGCATGAGGAAATGCCCGCCATGACGCCACCCCCCACCGCGACCGCTCGCGCCGCCAATGCCGATCCCGTCGTCGCCGCGGTCGAACGCCCGACGCCGGCCGGCGCCAATGCGCCCGGCTTTGGCTCGGACGTCATCGCCGAGGCGCTGCGCTCGCTCGACATCCCCTATATCGCGCTCACGCCGGGGGCGAGCTATCGCGGCCTGCATGAACTCGATCGTCAATTATCTCGGCAATAGCAAGCCGCAAATGCTGCTGTGCCTGCACGAGGAAGCCGCAGTCGCCATCGCCCACGGCTACGCCAAGGTCACCGGGAAGACGATGGTCACCGCCGTGCATTCCAATGTCGGGCTGATGCATGCGTCGATGGCGATGTTCAATGCCTGGTGCGACCGCATGCCGGTCGTGGTGCTCGGCGCCACCGGCCCGGTCGACGCCGTCAAGCGCCGGCCATGGATCGACTGGATACACACCGCGCGCGATCAGGGCGCGCTTGTCCGCGAATACACCAAATGGGACGACCAGCCGGCCTCGCCCGGCGCGGCGCGCGAGGCCATCCTGCGCGGCACCTGGATCGCCAATACCGTGCCGCAGGGTCCGGTCTACATCAATTTCGACGCCGAGCTGCAGGAGATGAAGGTTTCCGACCAGCTGCCGCCGATCGACGTGGCGCGCTACATGCCCGCGGTCTCGACCGCGGCGCCGGACGAGCTCATGCGCGAGGCGGCGGCCATGCTCAAGGGCGCCAAGCAGGTCTTGATGCTGGCCGGCCGCGCCTCGCGCGATATCAACGCCTGGAACGCACGCGTCGCGCTGGCCGAGGCGCTCAACGCGCGCGTCGTCACCGATCTGAAAATCGGCGCGACATTCCCGACCGACCATCCGCTCTATATCGGCTCGCCGCGCGCGATCACGCCGGACAGCGTCGAAGGCTTGAAGAACGTCGACGTCGTTCTCAGTCTCGACTGGGTCGATCTCGCCGGCGCGATGCGCTGGTTCGGCCCCTCGCCCGCGGCCAAAGTCATCCAGGTGTCGCTCGACCACCGCATTCACAACGGCTGGAGCATGGATCATCAGGCGCTGCCGCCGGTCGATCTGCTGCTGTCGGCCGATCCGGATCTGGTCGTGCCGGAATTGGTCAAGGAGGTCGGCAAGAGCGCCAAGCCGCATGCCGTGCCGACCCCGCGCCAAATTTCGGACAAAGAGCCGTCCGGCTTCACCAACGAGCACATCGCGCGCGCCTTGCGCAAAGTGTTGGGCGATCGCGCGGTGACTTATACGCATTTGCCGTTGTCCTGGGACGACAGCTGGGTGACGTTCAAGCATCCGCTCGATTATGTCGGCTCCGACGGCGGCGGCGGCGTCGGCGGCGGCCCGGGCATTTCGGTCGGCGCGGCGCTGGCGCTCAAAGGCACCGGCCGGCTGCCGATCGCGATCTGCGGCGACGGCGATTTTCTCATGGGCGTCACCGCAGTGTGGACGGCGGTGCATTACAAGATCCCGCTGCTTTTCGTGCTCGCCAACAACCGTTCGTTCTATAACGACGAACTGCACCAGGAGCGGATGGCGCGCGCGCGCAACCGGCCGGTCGAGAACAAGTGGATCGGCCAGCGCATGTCCGATCCCGAAGTCGATCTCGCCGCCATGGGCCGCGCCCAAGGCGCCGTCGGCTTCGGCCCGGTGACGAAGCCTGGCGATCTCGCCGGCATTCTCGAAAAAGCCATCGCCGAGGTCGACGCCGGCAAGGTCGCCGTCGTCGATGTCCGCGTCGAGCCCGGCTACACTGCGGTGATGACGGCGGCGATGACACGGGCGGGGAATTGAGACGGCCTCGGCGGCGCCGAAATAGCGCCGCTTCCCGGACGCGGCGCAGCACGAAGTGGTGCGCCGCAGATCCGGGATCGTAACAATCTCTCTACTTGTGACGATCCCGGGTCTGCAGTGCATCGCCCCGCCGCGCTACGTGCCGCACTGCACCCGGGAAGCGCCGTCGCCAGGGAGGACCACATGGCCTTCTTCTCTTCGTGCACGTGCTGCGTCGGGCGCCGGCAATTTCTCGCGGGTGGGCTCGCCGCAACGGCCGCCGGCCTCGCCGGACGCCAGGCGCTGGCGCAGACGCCGGCCGCGCCGCAGATCAAAAAACCCGGCACCCGCATCGACGTTCACCATCACTTCCTGCCGCCGGCCTACATGAAAGAGGAACATGCGCGGCTCAACTTCACGCACGGCGCGGTTTCGACAAATCAGCTGTTGTCGTGGACGCCACGGCAGTCGCTCGACGTCATGGATGCCAATGGCATCGCCACCGCCATCGTGTCCGTGACCACGCCCGGCCCGTGGTACGGCGACGTTGCCGCCGGCCGCCGCCTGTCGCGCGAGTGGAACGACTATGCCGCCGAGCAGATCAAAACTTATCCCGGCCGCTACGGGCTGTTCGCGACGGTGCCGCTGCCGGATACCGAAGGCAGTCTCGCGGAAATCCAATATGCGCTCGACGTTCTCAAAGCCGACGGCATCGGCCTGTTGAGCTCCTATGACGGCAAATATCTCGGCGATCCGAGCTTCGCGCCGGTCTTTGCCGAGCTCAGCCGCCGCAAGGCCATCGTCTATACGCACCCGACCACGTCAAAATGCTGCACCAGCGTGATGCCCGGCGTGCCGCCGCAGGCGATCGAATATCCGTTCGAGACGACGCGGACCATCACCAGCATCCTCGTCAACGGCACGGTCTTCAACAATCCCGATATCCGCTGGATCTTCTCCCACGGCGGCGGCGCCACCCCGATGTTGGCGGGCCGCATGGTGGAGACGCTCGGCCGCCATCCCAATGCGAAGAAATTCATGCCGGATGGCGTCTTGGCGGAATTGCGCAAACTGTATTACGACACGGCCAGCGCCGACACCGCGGGCTCGATGGCGGCCTTGCGCGTCATGGCGCCGCTGAGCCAGATCATGTTCGGCACCGACTACCCGTTCGTCAGCGTCGCCGGCGGCGTGCAGCATCTCAACGCGGACGAAATGTCGCCGGCAGATCGGGAAGCGATCGATCGCGGCAATGCGATGGCGTTGCTGCCCCGGCTCAGGGCCTGAACACCCGGATTGCATTCGCGCATTACGCGCAAATAGATGTACATGTCATCAGGAGGCCATCATGAACGAAGCAGTCCAACCAAAATCGCTCAAGGCTCAGCCGCTGCGTTTGCCCGAGCATCGCGAGGCCTTCTACGGCGGCAAGTGGCACAAGGCGAAATCCGGGCGTTCGGCGGACGACCTCAATCCCGGCACCGGTGAATCGCTCGGTGCTGTGGCCGATTGCGGCGCCGCCGATATCGATGCCGCCGTACAAGCGGCCAAGGCGGCGTTTCCGGCCTGGCGCGACACGCCGCCGCTCGAGCGCGCGCGCATGCTCAAGCGCATCGCCAATGTGTTGCGCGAACACGCCGAGGAGCTGGCTTTGATTGACGCCGCCGATTGCGGCAATCCTTTCGCCGAAATGGTCAAGGACGCCACCATCGCGGCGGCGCAGATCGAGTTCTATGCCGGCCTTGTCACCGAGATGAAGGGCTCGTCGATCCCGATGGGACCCGACGTGGTGAATTTCTCGGTGCGCGAGCCGCGCGGCGTGGTCGGGCGCATTATTCCGTTCAACCACCCGTTCATGTTCTGCGCCGGCAAGGCCGGCGCGCCGCTTGCCGTCGGCAACACCGTGGTGATGAAGCCGCCGGAACAGGCGCCGCTCTCCTCGCTGCGGCTTGCCGAGCTGATCGGCGATATTCTGCCGCCCGGCGTGTTCAATCTCGTGCCCGGCGGCCGCGAAGCCGGCTCGGCGCTCGCCTCGCATCCCGATGTCGCCATGATCGCGCTGATCGGCTCGGTGCCGACCGGCCGCGCCGTGATGAAGGCGGCCTCCGACACGCTCAAGGCGGTCATGCTGGAGCTCGGCGGCAAAAATGCGCTGATTGCCTATCCGGACGCCGATCCGGATGAGGTGGCCGACGGCGTCATCGGCGGCATGAATTTCACCTGGTGCGGGCAGTCCTGCGGCTCGACCAGCCGCGCCTTCATTCACGAGAAAATCTATGACGCCGTGCTCGCCAAGGTGAAGGCCAAGATTGCCCACTACAAGCCCGGCGTCGCCACCGATCCGGCGACCACCATGGGCTCGATCATCTCCAAGACGCAGTATGAGCGCATCCTCGGCTTCATCGACAGCGCCAAGCAGGAAGGCGCGCGGCTTCTCACCGGCGGCGGTCGGCCATCCGACCCTGCGCTCGCCAAGGGCTTCTTCATCGAACCGACGGTGTTCGCCGACGTGCAGCCGACTATGCGGATCGCACGCGAGGAAATCTTCGGCCCGGTGCTCGCTGTGTTCAAATGGAGCGACGAGAAGAAGATGCTCGACCAGGTCAATTCCGTCGAATACGGGCTGACCGCTTCGATCTGGACCAACGATCTGTCGACCGCGCACCGCACCGCAGCCGCCGTGCAATCGGGCTTCGTCTGGATCAACGAGGTCTCCAAGCATTTCCTCGGCGCCCCGTTCGGCGGCTACAAGCAGTCCGGCATCGGCCGCGAGGAATGTTTCGAGGAAATGCTGGCCTATACGCAGGAGAAGAACATTCACGTGCGGCTACGGCCGGCAAAGGCGTAGCGCCGAGGCATCAGCTTCGATCAACGATGGACGGGCGACAGATGACGACACCGAACCCTGCGGCATCCGAGGCAGCCTCGAAGCTCGCCGACTATTCCCGCACGATCGCGGCATTCAACGCCAAGCCCTTGTGGGAACGCACCACGCGCATGGCGCCCGGCACCGCAGCGGTGCCGGCGATCTGGCGCTACCGCGACATGCGGCCGCAATTGTTGCGCGCCGCCGAACTGATCTCGACCAAAGAGGCGGAACGCCGCGTGCTGATGCTGGAAAATCCCGGCCTGCCCGGCACCGGCTACATCACGAGCTCGCTCTACTCCGGCATGCAGATCATATTGCCGGGCGAAGTCGCCGGCGCGCACCGTCATGCCTCGAACGCCATGCGTTTCATCATCGAAGGCGTCGGCGCCTATTCGACGGTGGAAGGCGAGCGGGTGCCGATGCATCCGGGCGACTTCGTGCTCACGCCCTATTGGTGCTGGCACGATCACGGTCACGCCGGCAGCGAGCCGGTGATCTGGCTCGACGCGCTGGACAATCCGTTCGCACAGTTTTTCGGCACGATGTTTCGCGAGAATTATCCGCACGAGAAGCAAGCCGTATCGCTTACCGCCGGGCATACCGAGGCGCGCTACGGCACCGGGCTATTGCCGGTCGAATATCGCGGCTCGCAATTCGCGTCTCCGCTGCTCGCCTACCCTTACGACCGCACCCGCGAGGCGCTCGCCAAGCTCGCCAAGGATGGACCGCTGCATCCCTCGCACGGCATCAAGATGCGCTATGCGAACCCGACCACTGGCGGCAATGTCTTTCCGACCATCTCGGTTTACGTGCAGTGGCTGCCGCAAGGCTTTGCCGGCCAGACCTACCGCAGCACCGAGAGCGCGATCTTCTGCGGGGTCGAAGGCCGCGGACGGCTCACGGCCGGAGACGTCGAATTCGGCTTCGAAGCCCACGACGTATTCACGGTCCCGAGCTGGATTCCCTACCGCATCGAAGCCGAGGATGAGTGCGTGCTGTTCTCCTATTCCGATCGCGGGCCGCAAGAAACGCTCGGCCTATTCCGCGAGGAGAACCCGTCGAATTCGTAAGCGCTGCCCGGCGCGGCCGACGAGGTGATCGAACGACAATCGTCGGCCGCTCGTCCGAAAGGCCTTCGGTGCGATGCCGGCATGGTTCGGCTCCGCCTCTGCGGATCGGCAAAAGCCCGGCGGATTGGTTTGCAGAAGGCGATAGATTTTTCCCGCATTACGTGCATTGATTGCCCGCCATTGCATCAGGGTGCAATGGGCCACACGACATCATTGCGGGGGAGGAATCCATGAGCCGATTGATTCAAAGAGACGCCAGAGTCGAGGGGCATCTTTTCGGCCTGGGATCCAGCCCGGTACGCGCCCAAATCGAAGCAGTCGCTCCAACCGTGGCGGGCCAAGCCCAAGCGCCGGGTGCAGCGCAGCAAACCGACACCGATGACTATGCCACGCGCATGGTCAAATATATTCCGGCGGAAGTGGTGGCATTCTACCTGGCGGCGGACAAGCTCTTCGTCAAAGGCGCGCAGGCGGTCAATGCCAACATCGCGGACACGTTCGTCGCCGGTCATCTGTTCTACTTTTCCGTCGCCGTTTTCGTCATTGCCCTCGTCGGCACGCCCATCTACCTGCGCCAGCAGGCGTGCGTATTCCGACGAAGTCGGCCGGGGATTCCAGAGCGAAGGCGGCCGCCCATTCCGATTGAAGCCGGCCGGGGATTCCGATGAACCCGGCCACCTCTTAAGGCGTGCTCTCGTGTCGGCATGGTTATCAGTTCAGTTGGCATGCTCGGCGTCAAGCTTCTGACGCTTGGCTTCGGCTTTTCGCAGGCTCTCGCCCTTGAGCGTGAGCCGGTGAGCGTTGTGCACCAGGCGATCGAGAATGGCATCGGCCAGGGTCGGATCACCGATGATCTCGTGCCAATGTTCGACCGGAAGCTGGCTGGTTACCATGGTAGAGCCGCGGCCGTGGCGATCCTCCATGATCTCCAAGAGGTCGCGCCGCTGCTCGGCGGTCATGGGAGCAAGTCCCCAATCGTCGAGGATGAGAAGTTCGACGCGCGCCAGGCTCTTGAGGAGCCGAGCGTGATGGCCGTCGCCGCGTGCAAGCGCGAGTGCATCGAACAGCCGCGGTAGGCGTTGATAGAAGACCGAGCGGTTGTCCCGACAGGCCTTATGGCCGAGCGCACAGGCAATCCAACTCTTGCCGACGCCGGTGGGACCGACGATGAGCAGGTTCTGATGTCGCGCGATCCACTCGCCGGCGACGAGCCTTTGGAACAGCAGCTTGTCGAGCCCACGTGGCGCCTTCATGTCGATATCCTCGACGACGGCATTTTGCCTGAGGCTTGCGAAGCGCAAGCGGCTGATCAGCCGTTTGTTCTCGCGTTCGGTCGCTTCGCGGTCGACGAGCAGAGCAAGCCGCTCCTCGAAGGCCAACGTCGCGATGTCGGGCTGTCGTTGCTGTTCGTCGAGCGCCTTGGCCATGCCGGTGAGCCCGAGCGTAACGAGGCGGCCGTGGGTGGGATGTGTCAACATCGTCTCTCCTTTGCTTAGTGGTAGTAGCCGGTGCCGCGGATGTTGCGGTGTTGGATTGGTGGTCCGTCCGGCGGCTTCTCATTGGCGTAGGCACGATCGAGCCCATGCTGCAGGATCGATTTGATCGAGCCGTAGGTGGTGGCGCCGATGTCGTTGCCGCGGCGGCAGGCGGCCTCGATGCGCGCCGAGCCGTAACTACGGGCGAGCCGCAGGATGCCGAGACAGGCGCGGAAGCCCTGCTCGGGATGCGGCTTGGCCGTCATGATCGCCTCGACGAGGGCGATGGTGGCCGGGCCGATTGTGGCCGCTTCCCGCCTCATCCTGGCCGGCGTCCACTCGGCGTAGCGCCGGTGCGCGCTCGGCATATGTTCAGGAATCGTCGTGTGCCGGCGGGGCGAGTGCGAACGAGCATGGCTCGCCACTCGGACGCCTTTGTGCAAAATCTCGATCGTGGTGTCGGTGATACGCGCTTCAAGTTGCTCGCGGATCAGCCGCGAGGGCACGGAGTAATAGTGATCGGCGATCTCGACGTGGTAGTCGGGCGCGACCCGGCACTTCTTCCATTCGGCATATTGGTAGGGCGCCGACGGAAGGGTTTTGAGCGCCGGCCGATCGATCTCTGCGAACAGCTCGTCGCGGCTGACGCCGAGCTTGCGCATGATCTTGGCATTGAGGTCGGCGACAGTCTCGCGGATCGCGGCATTGAGCTCATGAAGCGAGAAGAAGCGGCGGTTGCGCAGCCTGGCCAGCACAAACCGCTGCACAATTTGCACCGCCACTTCGACCTTGGCCTTGTCGCGCGGCCGCCGCGGACGCGCGGGAAGGATCGCGGTGTCGTAGTGCTCAGCCAGCTCCTGGTAGGTGCGGTTGATCCCAGGCTCATAGCGGCAAACCGCAGTGACGCCGGCCTTGAGATTGTCGCAAACCACCGCCTTCGGCACGCCGCCGATCGCGCGAAAGGCGTTGACGTGCGCCCCAATCCAGTCGGCGAGCCCTTCCGACCAGCGCGCCTCCGCGTAAGTGTAGTTGGACGCTCCCAGCACCGCGACGAAGATATGGGCGTGCCGCTCGGCGCCGCTGGCGGCGTCGAACACCGGCATCGTGTCGCCGGCAAAGTCGACGAACAGCTTCTCAGCGGCGCCATGCGTCTGCCGCATGGTCGGCGAGATGGTCTGGCGCCACTCCCCGTAAAGATCGCAAAACCGGCTATACCCGTAACCGTCACCGTGCTCGGCCCGGTATTCCTCCCACAGCAACAGCAGCGTCACGGCGCGCCGCTTCAGTTCCTTGTGGACATGGGACCAATCGGGCAGCGGCCGTGTCGGCTTCTCGTCGAACGTCGGCAACGTGAACAGCCGCCGTTCCAGCTCGGCATCGTCCACTCCCTCGGGCACCGGCCAGGTGATGCCGCTGACGGCGGCGCGCTGCAGATATTCGCCAACCGTCGACCGGCTGACCCCGATCGTCACCGCGATCTGCCGCTCGCTCACGCCAAGGGCGTGCCGCAATCTCAGAACCTCTCGAACCTTCCGCATCGGCGCTCTCTCGGCGGGCATCGGACCTCCCCTTGCATGGCCGCAAAGGGCGCCTCGTCCGCGATTCGATCGCCGACAGCGAGAGCTTCAGTCCGGCCTCACCAGGGTGGCCGGCTTCAATCGGAATGGGTGGCCGACTTCCGTCGGAACCGGTGGCCGGATTGCGTCGGAATCACCGGCCGCTTTGCGTCGGATTACGCAAGCAGGCGACCGGAAACCAGCCGTGGCAAGTTCAAGCCGTGGTGTCCACTCTCGCTTTCGTCGTCTGGGCCTACGCCGTCCAAGGACAGATCTTCACCGCCATCTACTCCTCGGCCATCTCGGCCTTCCTGGTTCTCGTCTTCACCTTCGCCAGCGGGTTTATAAAACCGGGCAAATAATCGGCCGCGCCGCCCTCGACGCAACACGCCAGTCGAAGGCGGCGCCCGCCCGGCTACAGCTTGAAGGTCTCGTAAGTCGCCGGATGAAATAATTCGTCGACGGAAACGCGACGTGGCGAGAGGCCTTCGGCATGATGTTGCGCCAGGAAATAATCAAGCACCTTGCGGTTCGGCCCGACGCCGTACGACCAGAAATCGTGGCCCATCAGGTCGCGCGCTTCCTTGAGCCGCTCTTCGACGAACGGCAGCGTTACCTTGGTCGCGGAAGTATCGGATAATTTGCGCAAACCCGCTTCCTTGGCCTGCTCGAACGCCTTGAGCACCGCGCCGGGCAGCCAGGGATGTTTCTCGGCCAATTCGCGGCGGATGCCGACCACATGCATGATCGGGAACATCCCGGTGCGCTTGTAATAGTCCTTGGCCACCGCTGTGGGATCGGGAAACAGCCAGCCGATATGCGGATGGCCTTTTTCGACCAGCGTCGGCGGCCGCGGCGCGATGAAACCGTCGATCTCGCCCGTTTCAAGCAGGGCTGAGATGGTCTTGCCTTCCGGCGCATTGTCGAGCCGCACGCCCGGCGGCAGTCTCACCGTGATCTTCTCCGGCCGCCCCGCCTCCTCGATGCCGCCGCGGATCCAATGAATGTCCGAGCGCTTGACGCCGTAATCGTCCTCCAGGAAAGCGCGGGCCCAGACATTCGCCGTGAGCTGATATTCCGGCACGCCGACCTTTTTGCCCTTCAAATCTTCGGGCCGCTTGATCCGGTCGGTGCGGACATAGACTGCGGTATGGCGGAAGGCGCGCGAGACGAAGGCCGGCACCGCGATATAGGGGCAATCCTTCAAGGCGGTCTTGACCGTATAGCTCGATAGCGACAATTCGCAGATGTCGAATTCCGCCGCGCGGAAAGCGCGGAAAAAGATTTCCTCCGGAACCAGCGTCATATAGACCGGATCGACGCCGTCGATCTGGACGGAGCCGTCGATCAGCGCGCGGGTGCGGTCGTAATCGCCGACCGCCACGGAGAGGTTGAGCTTGGCCATTTCGCTTCCCTGAATGCATCCACAGTGACTGAGTCGCGACAGATAGCCGCCTCCGGCCGCCCCTGCCAAGATGCTATCCGACGATCAATCCGCCAATCCAAAGCCTTGCCGGGATTCGCGATGAAATTGCGCCGCATCGTCTGGGCGGTTGTAGCGACGCTGCCGCTCAGCCTCTCGCCGAACCTCGGCTCGGCTCGGAGCGCAGCCGCGCGCGTCTATAGCGATGCCGGCAACATCTACGTCGAGCGCGACGGCGCCAAGAACGGCGTCAAGACTAAGCTGACACGATCGGAAATGGACGCCGATCCGGTGCTGGCGCCGAACGGCGCCACTGTGGTCTATACCCGGCAGGGCCGCGGCCGCACCGTCCACGGCTATGATACCAGCCAGGTCTGCTCGACCGAGCCGCGGCCCGACGCGCTGCGCCAGATCAATGCCGACGGCAGCGGCGACAAGATTTTGCTCATGGGTCGCAAGGGCGGCCCGGAGCGCCAGCTCTGCGATTTTCGCAACAAACAGTTCAGCGCGGACGGCCGGCGGCTTTATTTTCTCACTCCCGGCTGGGCCACATCCGGCGCGCTGCACGTCATCGACATGCGCAATGGCGAGGAGCGCTTCGTCATGCCGGCCAACGACGTTCTGGTCTTGAGCTTCTGCGCGAACAAATACAAGGACGATCTGGTCGTGCTGCAGCACCGCTATTTTGTGCTTGGCGGCAGCTACGATTGGTACTGGCTCTACGATCCGACCGGCAAGAAAGAGCTGGGGCCGCTTGGCGCGTTCGGCACGCCCGACGACGTGGTGCGCCAGGCGCACGGGGTGTGGTGCGCGGAGAAGCCGTGAACCGAGAATTCTATCATTACTGGCGTCGCAAACCGATAGGCGCAACGGGTCCTTGCCGCGCTGTTACGTCTGGGCTGGACAATCAAACGCCAATCAGGCTCGCACCGCGTGCTTCAGCGGGCGGGCTCGGCAGAGCAGACTTCGTGTTTGCATTCCACGACCGTGATGAAATCGGTCCCCGGATGCCAGCCCGGATCGCCAAACAGACTGGGCTCATTGCCGAAGATCTGTAGGATCACCGCCCAGCAAACGGCTCCGCCGGTGCGATGTCAGTCAACTTGAATTGCACGCGTTCCTCGCCCTGCCAGCGGTCGAGCGCGAAGGTGCCAGCGGCGTGAACCTGAAGACCGCGGCTGTTACGCAGCGCCATACCGAGCTTTTGGCCCGCGGCGCGGAACGCAATGGCGTTGAGGCCGGAGCCATCGGCGGATTTCAGCCGCACCCGCATATGCGCCTGGCCGACCTCCTCCGCGTAAGTCACGGTATGCGCCGGCAGCGCGATCACCGGCTCAGGATTGCCCGAACCGAACGGCCCGGCGCGCTCGATCATGGCGACAAGCTCGGCGTTTGCCGCTGCGGCCGTGACAGCGCCGTCGATCATCAGGCCGTTGGCGCGCCGCGCCGTTTCCACATCGGCGCCGAGCGTGGCTTCAAGGAATGCGCGCAGTTCGGCAAGCACGGCTTTGCGCAAGGTCACGCCGGCCGCCATGGCATGGCCGCCGCCTTTGAGCAGAAGTCCCTCGGTGACGGCGCGCCGCACCGCACGGCCGATATCGACGCCGGCGATGGAACGCCCGGAGCCGGTGCCGATGCCGCCGGGCTCGAGCGCAATCGCAAAAGCGGGGCGGCCGAATTTCTCCTTCAGCCGCGCCGCCACGAGCCCGACCACGCCGGGATGCCAGCCTTCGGCGGCGGTCACGACGACCGCGCCCTTTTCCTCAAGCCCAAGCGCGGCGCCGGCCTCGGCCTCGGCCTGCGCCAGCGTCGCCTGCTCGATCGCCTGCCGCTCCTGATTGAGCCGATCGAGCTCGGCGGCGATCTTGGCGGCTTCGATCGGATCGTCTTCGAGCAGAAGCTTTACACCGAGATCGGCCCGGCCGATGCGCCCGCCGGCATTGATGCGCGGTCCCAGCAAAAACCCGAGATGCCAGGCTTCCGGCGGCCCCGAAAGCCGGGCCACATCCATCAGGCTGACGTGACCCGCCCGCTCGCGCCGGCGCAGCGCGATCAGGCCCTTAGCGACGAAGGCGCGATTAAGCCCGATGAGCGGCACGACGTCGGCGACGGTACCAAGGGCCACGTCGTCAACGAGCCCCAGCAGGTCGGGCTCCGGGCGGCCGGCGTGCCAAAAGCCGCGTCCGCGCAATACCCGATTGAGCGCAACCACCGTCATGAAAGTCAGCCCGACGGCGGCGAGATGGCCGAGCCCCGATAAATCGTCGCGGCGGTTCGGGTTGACGATCGCGACCGCCGGCGGCAGTTCCTCGTCGGCCTGATGGTGGTCGATGACGACGGTATCGAGGCCGAGCTTTTTTGCTTCTACGAGCGGCTCGATGCTGGTCGTGCCGCAATCGACGCAAACGAGAAGCTTGGCGCCGCGCTCGGCGAGCGCGCGCACGGCTTCGATATTCGGGCCGTAGCCTTCGAACAGACGGTCGGGAATGTGGATGATCGGTTCGAGGCCGCATTGGCGCAGATAGCGCGCCAGCAGCGCAGCCGAGGTGGCGCCATCGACGTCGTAATCGCCGAAAATTGCGACCGTTTCGCCGCGGGCGACCGCATCGGCGATCCGCTCGGCCGCCTCCCGCATCGCGGTCAGCACATGCGGATCGGGCATTGCATGCTTGATGGTCGGGTCGAGGAAGGCTGCGACCGCATCGGTCTCGATATTGCGGCCGGCGATGATGCGCGCCAACAGCTCCGGCAGCTCGTGGCGCTGGGCGATGGCGAGCGCACGGGCAGCGCCGCGCTCGTCGAGGCGGTCGCGCCACGCCCGTCCGGTCGCCGAGTTTTCGACGCCGAGGAATAAACGCCTCTCAGTCATCTGGCCGATTGTAGAGAGCAATATGACCCCCAGCACCGTGACTGCAATCGCGAAGGCGGCTCCGACCAAACGGCCCGCTCAGCCGCCATCGTCCACGGCATCGCTTAGCTATGCAGGCCTTTTTTCATTTGAAGAGATGACTAGCGGCAACGCGATTCGGCAAGATTCCGCCTTGACCCGAGGTTGCGCGGAGGACACAGTACACGCGCAGTCGGATTTTTCAATTTTTCGTTCTCGATCGCGCCGCAGCTCCAGGAGCTATTTATGGCCGACGCCACGTCATCTCCGCAAAATCTGCCCGACGACGATCCCGCCGCACCGCGCGCCGGCGAAATCAGCGAAACCGCCGATCTTGCCACCGCCCGCATGCTCGCCAATATCGGCGCGGCGGCGGTCCCGGAGTTTCTGCCGCGCGCCACCGCGCCGGTCGCGCCCGGCCAGGCGCCGTTGCTCTCGCTCGATTTCACCCGTGCCAAAACGTTTCTCAATGCCTGCATGACGTCGACGCCGCGGGTTAGCTACGGACTCGGCAAAAAAGTGCCGTTCCTCGGCGCGGTGCCCGGGCGCGACTTTGTTCAAGTTGACTGCAGCGGCTTCGTCCGCGAAGCCGTTCGCGAGGCGTCAAATCCGACGCTGGCGTTTCCCGACGGCTCGGTCGTCCAGCATGACTGGGTCCAAGCGCAACAATTCCCGAAATCCTCCGTCGCCGCAGGCCTGCAGGACGACGGCGTGATGCGGATCGCATTCTTGCGTCCGCAAGACGTGCCGAGCGGCATCGGCCATGTTGTTCTCATCATCGCCGGACAGACCTTGGAATCTCATGGCGGCGTCGGGCCGGATCGCCGCCCTTGGAACGGCCAAAGCTGGCAAGCCAAGACTTTCGTCTATGACTTTGCGCACGACATGCAATTTACCGCCCTGCACGCCGCGGCGCCGTTCCAGCCCGGCGCACCGGCGCCGGCGGCGACGTTCACGGTTCATCATGGCAGACGTTATCGGGCAACCATCACGCTGAGCGGCTTCGAACAATTCGCCACGAACGACATGATCGCCGGCAAATTGACCGACGTCGGCTTCACCGAGGTCGTCGTCACCGGCGGCGGCGCCACACGGACCGCGGAAGCGACATGGAACGGCCCGGATACGACGGCGCAGCTCGATCCGCACCTCACCGATATTGTCGAACTCCCCGCGCCGACGCCGGTGGGGTAGCGGGTGCTTATTCGAACTTCTTCAGCTCACGGTGTTCGGCCCTGATCCAG
Source organism: uncultured Alphaproteobacteria bacterium (assembly GCA_963791925.1). Taxonomy (GTDB): domain Bacteria; phylum Pseudomonadota; class Alphaproteobacteria; order Rhizobiales; family Xanthobacteraceae; genus BOG-931. The sequence goes on from CAWBUA010000004.1 coordinate 369,493, forward strand.
CGCACGGTGCCGCTCGCCGAGCGCATCACCACGGTTTCGGTCTCGATCACGCCCTTGCCGAACTGCACGCCACGCAGCATGCGGCCGTCGGTGACGCCGGTCGCGGCGAACAGGCAATCGCCGCGCACCATGTCCTCGATCTCGTATTTCCGCCGCGGATCCTTGATGCCCATTTTGCCGACGCGTTCGCGCTTTTCGTCGGTATCGACAATGAGCCGGGTCTGCATCTGGCCGCCGATGCATTTGAGCGCCGCCGCCGCCAGCACGCCCTCCGGCGCGCCGCCGATACCGAGATAAATGTCGATGCCGGTCTTGTCGGGGTCGGCGGTGTGAATGACGCCGGCGACGTCCCCGTCGGTGATCAGGCTCACAGCCGCGCCGGCCTTGCGCACCGCGGCGATCAGGTCGGCATGGCGTGGCCGATCGAGGATCATCGCGGTGATCGCGTCCGGCTTGACGCCCTTGGCCTTGGCGAGCTTGCGGATATTGTCGTCTGCCGGCGCATCGAGATCGACGACGTCTTTCGGATAACCGGGCCCGACCGCGATCTTGTCCATATAGATATCGGGCGCATGCAAGAGTGTGCCGTCCTCGGCCAGCGCCAGCGTGGCGATGGCGCCGGGCATGTTCTTGGCGCACAGCGTGGTGCCTTCGAGCGGATCGACGGCGATATCGACCTTCGGGCCGCGTTTGGTGCCGACCTTCTCGCCGATGAAAAGCATCGGCGCCTCGTCCATCTCGCCTTCGCCGATGACGACCGTGCCGTCGATCGCAAGCCCGGCGAGTTCGCGCCGCATGGCGTCGACCGCGACCTGATCGGATTCCTTGACAGCGCCGCGGCCGCGCAGGCGCGCCGCGGCAACGGCGGCGCGTTCGGTCACCCGCGCGATTTCGAGCGATAGCGCGCGGTCAAGACCCTGTTCCGTGCTGCCGGATTTCGATGACATGCAGCGATCTCCATCATGCTCTCTCGATGCGGATGACCTGCGGCCGCCCGGATACGACCCGGTCGTGGCGGACCGCTGCCAAGGCTTTGCGCACGGCATCCTCGCTGGTCGCGTAGGTAATCATGATCACGGGCACCGCCTCGCCGGAACGGCCGGGCTGCGCCGCGCCGCGCGAGCCCGCCGCAGCGCCCCGCGAGGTTGAACTATGACGCTGCACGATCGATTCCAGCGAAATCCTTTGCTGCGCCAGACGCCGCGCGATGGTCGCCGCGGTGCCCGGCCGGTCGCGCGCCAAAAGCCGAATATAATAGCCGCCTTCGTGGTGCTGCATCGGCGCCTTGCGGCTCGCTGTCATGCGCGCGCTCGGACGGCCGAATGGCGGCGTCACGATGCCGCGCGCGATGTCGGCAAGATCGGCAATAACGGCCGACGCGGTCGCCGCTCCGCCGGCGCCGGGACCGACCAGCGTGATCGGCGCCAGCCCCTCGGCGTCCACCGTGACCGCGTTGGTGACGCCCATGACCTGGGCGATGGCGGAATCCTTCGGCACCATGGTCGGGTGCACGCGCTGCTCGATGCCGGCCTCAGTCTTTACCGCAACGCCAAGGAGCTTGACGCGGTAGCCGAGCTCGGCCGCGGCGTCGAGGTCCGCTAGCGTGATCGAGGCAATGCCTTCGACATAGACCGCGGCGGGATCGATCCTGGTGCCGAAGGCGAGGCTTGCCAGGATCGCGAGCTTTTGCGCAGTGTCGTGACCCTCGATGTCGAAGGTCGGATCGGCCTCCGCGTAGCCAAGCCGCTGCGCCTCCTTGAGGCAGTCATCGAAGGCGAGCCGGTCCTGCTCCATCCGGGTGAGGATGTAATTGCAGGTGCCGTTGAGAATGCCGTAGATGCGGGTGAACGACGCGCCGTTGAGCCCCTCGCGCAGCGTCTTGACGATCGGAATGCCGCCGGCGACCGCCGCCTCGAAATTAAGCGCGACGCCATGGCGTTCCGCGAGCGCGGCAAGCTTTTGGCCGTGACGCGCGAGCAGCGCCTTGTTGGCGGTGACGACCGGCTTGCCGGCATTGAGCGCGGTTTCAACGGCGCGCTTGGCGGGATCGCCCTCGCCGCCGATGACTTCCACCAACACATCGATCGACGGATCGCGCGCCAGCGCCACCGGATCGTCGAACCAGCGGAACTTCTTCAAATCGAAATCGCGCTTTTTGGCGCGCGAGCGCGCCGAGAGCGCCACGACCTCGATGGGGCGGCCGCAGCGGGCGATGAGTTTGTCGCGTCCCTGATCCAAGAGACGAATCACGGCGCTGCCGACGGTTCCGAGCCCGGCAAGACCGACTTTCAGCGGCTCAGCCATAAAACGTCGCCAACCCGAAGGGAGTGAGGCGACGCTCGACTAACGCCGCGTCGCCAGGGGAACGACGTTGTGCAGCATTTCCGGGCCTGTTTCAAGAAAGCGCCGGACATTGCGCGCCGCCTGGCGGATGCGCTGCTCGTTCTCGACCAGCGCAATGCGCACATGGCCTTCGCCATGCTCGCCAAAGCCGGCGCCGGGCGACACCGCAACGCCGGCCTTCTCGACCAGAAGGGTGGAGAATTCGACGCTGCCGAGCGGCGCAAACGGCTCGGGGATCGGCGTCCAGGCGAACATAGAAGCGGCCGGCGGCGGCACGTTCCAGCCGGCCCGGCCGAACGAATCGACCAGCGCGTCGCGGCGGCGCCGATAAATTGCGCGCATCTCGTTGATACAGTCGTCGGGCCCATTGAGCGCCGCCGTGGCCGCCACCTGGACCGGCGTAAACGCGCCGTAATCGAGATAGGACTTCACCCGCGCCAGCGCCGCGATGATCCGCTCGTTGCCCACGGCAAAGCCGATGCGCCAGCCGGGCATCGAAAAGGTCTTGGACATCGAGGTGAATTCCACCGCGACGTCCATCGCGCCCGGCACCTGCAATACCGACGGCGGCGGATTATTGTCGAGATAGACCTCGGCATAAGCGAGATCCGACAGCACCAGAAGCGAGTGTTTCTTCGCAAAGGCGATCAGCTCGCGGTAGAAATCGAGACTGGCGACGCACGCGGTCGGATTTGACGGGTAACAGACCACCACCGCGATCGGCTTCGGGATGGAAAACAGCACCGCGCGCTCGAGCGCGCCGAAGAATTTTTCGTCGGCCTCGACCGGCACGGAGCGGATGGCGCCGCCGGCCATCAGGAAGCCGAAGACGTGGATCGGATAAGTCGGATTGGGAACGATGATGATGTCGCCGGGCGCGGTAATCGCCTGCGCGACATTGGCAAAGCCTTCCTTGGAGCCGAGCGTGGTGACGACCTGGGTCTCGGGATTGAGCTTCACGCCAAAGCGGCGCCCATAATAGGCGGCTTGCGCGCGGCGCAGGCCCGGTATGCCCTTGGAGGCCGAATAACGATCGGTGCGCGGCTTGCCGACGGTCTCTTTCAGCTTTTCGACGACATGCGCGGGCGTCGGCAGATCGGGATTGCCCATGCCAAGGTCGATGATGTCGGAACCGCCGTTGCGCGCCACCGCCTTGGCGCGATTGACGGACTCGAACACGTAAGGCGGCAGGCGGCGGATGCGATAAAATTCTTCCATGGGGAACCCCGGCGGAGCGTCTCGACCAAACATTATACTAGGAGCTGCGTTTTTTCACTTGGTTTCGGCGCCGGCGGTCTGCGTGCCATCGCCGGCGGTTGCTTGCGTGCTGCCGAAACCGGCGGCAGGCGGCGGCTTCTTGGGCGCTGCGGCCGGATCGGCGATCGACTGTCCCGGCCCCCCCGCCTCCGCGTTTAAACGATTGCGGTCGGTGATAAGGTCTTCGGTAGCCTGCTGAACCTGATTGGCGTCCATCGGCGTCTCGGCGCGTGGTGGTGGCATGTCGTGCACCGCCGGAAAAATGGACGGATAGTCCGCGCCGGGCGAGCAGCCGGAAACGACCAAAGTCGCCGGCGCAACGATCGCCACAACGGCAAATATTCGCGTCGTCACGCTTCGCCGGCGCTGCACAATTGTCTCCGAACCGCGTGGCAAAGCGCCCCGTTTCGTCCCGAAAAGGTCCGAAAATCCGCCTCACCCACCCCTAAAAGGCACGAAAATCGCTAAAACTACAATAATTTAATGAGACGAACTCAGACACCACACCAGTTAGCAGACTGGGCGGATAATATGTCGAAACAAGGACATCAGCCGTTCCGCCCGGCGCGAAACTGCGAGCGCTCCGTTCCAAAGCGCGAGCGACGGCACGCCTTGTGCAGAGCAGCCACGCGCGCCATTTCTGGCGAAAGGCTGGCTTCCTTCGGCCATTGAGGAACGCTCGTGCGGGCTCCATCGCAAGAGCCGGTGAAACAACCGGCGCAGCAATCCCCGATGAAGATCGGGTCCGTCGACGTCGAGGAGTTCTCGCGCAATCTGGCGCGGCTCGTCGAGGAAGGCGGCCGAGCGCTCGCGGCCTATCTGAAGCCGCGCGAGGAAGGCCGCGACGACCGCGAATTTGCCGACGAAGTGACTGAGGTGGTCAAGACGCTCGGCCAGGTCGCGGAATATTGGCTGGCCGATCCGCAGCGCACCGTCGAACTGCAGAACCGGCTGGGCAAGGCCTATCTCGATTTGTGGGCTTCCGCGGTGAAACGGCTGGCCGGCGAGGAAGCGCCTCCCGTCGTGCGCCCGGCCCCCGGCGACAAGCGCTTTACCGATCCGGAATGGACGCAAAACCAGTTTTTCGATTTCCTCAAGCAGGCCTATCTGCTTACCGCCGGCTGGGCCGACAAATTGGTGTGCGATGCGGCGAACCTTAATCCACACACCAGGCAGAAGGCCGAATTCTACATGCGGCAGATCACCAATGCGCTGTCGCCGACGAACTTCGTCCTGACCAATCCCGAACTGTTGCGCGAGACGCTGACCTCGAACGCCGACAATCTGGTTCGCGGCATGCACATGCTCGCGGACGACATCAAGGCCGGCAGCGGTCACTTGAAGATTCGGCAGTCGGATGCCTCGATGTTCGAGGTCGGGCGCAATCTCGCGGTCACGCCGGGCAAAGTCATCTACCGGAACGAGCTGATGCAGCTCATCCAATACGCGCCATCGACCGAGACCGTGCTGAAGCGGCCGCTGCTGATCGTGCCGCCCTGGATCAACAAATACTACGTGCTCGACCTGGCCCCGGAGAAATCCTTCATCAAGTGGTGCGTCGACCAGGGGCTGACGGTGTTTTGCATCTCCTGGGTGAACCCCGACGCCCGCCTCGCTGAAAAAAGCTTCGACGATTACATGGAGCAAGGCCCGCTGGCCGCGCTCGACGCCATCCAACAGGCGACCGGCGAGGACAAGGTCCATGCCATCGGCTACTGCGTCGGCGGCACGCTATTGGCGATCACCCTGGCCGCAATGGCGGCCCGGCATGACGAACGGATCGTCTCGGCGACGCTGTTCGCCTCACAGGTCGACTTCACCTATGCCGGCGATCTCAAAGTCTTCGTCGACGAGGGGCAGGTTGCGGCGCTCGAAGCGCGGATGGCCGAGCGCGGCTACCTCGAAGCAAGATCGATGGCGACCGTGTTCAATTTCTTACGGTCAAACGATCTGTTATGGCCCTACGTCATCAACAATTATCTGAAAGGCAAGGCGCCGTTCCCGTTCGATTTGCTGTACTGGAATTCCGACGCCACGCGCATGCCCGCGGCCAACCACTCGTTTTACCTGCGCAATTGCTATCTCGAGAACAAGCTGGCCAAGGGCAAGATGGCCGTCGGCAATGCGCCGATCAATCTCAAGGCGGTGAAGGTGCCGATCTATAATCTGGCGACGCGCGAGGACCATATCGCGCCGGCCAAATCGGTGATGTTCGGCTCAAGGCTGTTCGGCGGCGACGTCAAATTCGTCGTCTCCGGCTCCGGCCATATCGCCGGGGTGATCAATCCTCCCACCAGGCAGAAATATCAGTTCTGGACCGGCCCAAAGCCGCGCAATGCGGATATCGACGGCTGGCTGGCCAAGGCCAAGGAGCACCCCGGCTCGTGGTGGCCGGATTGGCTGGTCTGGCTCACCCGGCAAAGCCCGACCGAGGTGCCTGCGCGCATTCCCGGCGACGGCGCGCTCGAACCGATCGAGGATGCGCCGGGGAGCTACGTGAAGGTGCGGGACTGATCGCTCGACATCATAAGCCGCGTACTACACGACGATGGTCACGGACCATGGTCATGCGGGCGTAAATTATGTCCCGAATGATTGAAGCCTCCGAATTCAAGTCCAAATGCCTGGCGTTGCTCGATGAGGTCGAGCGAACGGGGAATTGTCTTGTCGTTACCAAGAAAGGCAAGCCGGTGGCCGACATCGTGCCACATAAGGGCGAAAAACGGGGGCTTGTCGGCCTCTACAAGGGACAGATGGAAATCTTGGGCGACATCGTTTCGCCCATCGACGTGGAGTGGGAAGCGCTCAAGTGATCCTGCTGGATACGCACGTTGCGCTGTGGCTGATCGCGGACAGCAGTTCACTGGGAAAACGAAGCCGGACGATCGCCAAGCAAGCTGCGGCAAGCGACCAACTCGCAATAAGCGCGGTCAGCTTTTGGGAACTGGCTTTGCTGATAGCGAAGGGTCGCTTGCGATCGCCGGAAACAGCAAAGGAAATGCGGCGCCAAATCTTAGGCGAAGGCGCCATAGAGCTTCCGCCGACCGGCGAGATCGCCATTCTCGCAGCAGAGCTTGACGGCCTTCACGCCGATCCGGCGAATCGCTTTATCGCCGCGACCGCCATCGTGCGCGACGCGACTCTGGTGACTGCGGACGAAAGGCTGTTGGGCTGGCGTCACCTGCTCCGGCGTCAGAACGCCAAGCTTTAACTTACGGAAACAGCGCCACCTGCTCGAGCCCCATCGTCTCCGGAAAGCCTAGCATCAGGTTCATGTTCTGCACCGCCTGGCCGGATGCACCCTTGGTCAGGTTGTCGAGGGCCGAGCCGATAATGGCGCGGCCGGCGATGCGGTCGGCGACGACGCCGATGAAGGTCATGTTGGAGCCGCGCACGTGGCGCGTCTGCGGCACCGTGCCGAAGGGGAGCACGTGGACGAAGGGTTCGTTCGCGTAGGACTTTAAGAGTACCGCGTAAAGGTCCTGCGGCGAGGCCTTGAGGCCACGAACATAGATCGTCGAGAGGATGCCGCGGTTCATCGGCACCAGATGCGGGGTGAAGGTCACGACCACGTCGCGCCCGGCGGCCAGAGAGAATTCCTGGTCGAGCTCGGCCATGTGGCGGTGATGGCCGACGCCATAGGCATGGATGCCCTCGGAGACTTCCGAGAACAGCATTTCCTCCCTGGCCGCCCTACCCGCTCCGGTCATGCCCGACTTGGCGTCGATGACGATCTCGTCGGGATCGATGACCTTGGCTTTAAGGAGCGGAATGAGCGCGAGTTCCGCGCAACTCGTATAGCAGCCGGGATTGGCGACCAGCCGTGCGGCTTTGATCTCGTCGCGATAGACTTCGGTGAGACCGTAGACGACCTCCTTCTGCAAGTCTGGGGCGTAATGCTCGTGGCCGTACCAGCGCGCGTAGGCGGCGGGATCGGCCAGGCGGAAATCGGCCGACAGGTCGACGACTTTGGTCCCCGGCGCGCGCGCCAGCAAATCCTTGATCACCTTTTGCGTGGTGCCGTGCGGCAGCGCGCAGAAGGCGAGATCGAGCCTAAGCGCCGCCCAATCGGCGTCCTCCACCGAGGTCAGCACCGGCAGCGCATAGGGCGAAAATTGCGGAAACACGTCGGCCATGGCCTTGCCGGCACGGCGGTCGGCCGTGAGCAGGACGATCTCGACACGCGGATGGCGAAAGAGCAGCCGCACCAGCTCCGCGCCGGTATAGCCGGAGGCGCCGAGCACGCCGATTTTCGCTTTGTCAGACATGATGCAAACCGTGATTGGACCTTTGGCTTGAGGAAAACTCAGGCCGATGTCGCGGGCAGACTATCAGGATGAGAGTGCCGCGAAACCGGCGGCACGAATGATTACGCGCGCTTGCGCATCCGTGCCGCGGCGCGACGGCGGCGGCGCTTCGTAACGGCAATGGTCGCAAACCGAGCGTTCATGGGCGGCGATATAAGGCCCGCGCCGTAACCCGTCAATGTGATGATGGATTTGCCGCGCAAATGGCATAGTCGGGCGCATAGTAACGCTTGATTCGCGGGGCTCCGTTGCCTGCGCAAGCGTCACGCTCCACATCGACAGAGCTTTGGGTAAAGCCGTGGGTAAAGCCGTGGGTAAAGCCTTGGGAAAAGCCTTGGGAAAAGCCGCCAAATCCTCGAAATCCGTCAAAGCGCCGGACCTGTTCGCCGACGCGGGCGAAAGCCGGCGTTCGAGTCCGCGTCGCGCCGGCAGTGCGTCCGCCCGCACCAGCGGCGAAGCGGGCTACACCGCCAAGCATATCGAGGTTTTGGAAGGAACTCGAGCCGGTGCGCCGCCGCCCCGGCATGTATATCGGCGGCACCGACGAGAAGGCGCTGCATCATCTGTTCGCTGAAGTCATCGACAATGCCATGGACGAGGCGCTCGCCGGTCACGCCGACTGGATCGACGTCGAGATGGAGGCCGACGGCTTTGTTTCCGTCACCGACAATGGCCGCGGCATTCCGGTCGATCCGCATCCGAAATTCAAGAACAAGTCGGCGCTGGAAGTGATCATGTGCACGCTGCACGCCGGCGGCAAATTCGAACTCCGAGGTCTACGAGACCTCGGGCGGCCTGCACGGCGTCGGCGTCTCGGTGGCGAACGCTTTGTCCGAGCGCATGGAGGTCGAGGTCGCGCGCGGCCAAAAACTCTACAAAATGGCGTTCGAGCGCGGCAAGCCGAAGACCAAATTGCAGGAGGCCGGCAAGGCGCCGAACCGCCGCGGCACCAAAGTGCGCTTCCGCCCCGATCCGGACATCTTCGGCGCCAAGGCGCATTTCAAGCCGGAGCGCGTGTTCAAGATGACGCGCTCGAAGGCGTATCTGTTCGGCGGCGTCGAAATCCGCTGGTCCTGCGCCAAGGAGCTGTTGCGCGGCGTCGAGGACGTGCCGGAGAAGGCGACCTTCCATTTCGCCGAGGGCTTGAAGGATTATCTGTCGGAGGCGCTCGCCAGCGCCACGCTGGTCCATCCCGATATCTTCACCGGTAGCGCCGGGAAGACGGGTGCACACGGCGCAGTCCAATGGGCCGTGGCCTGGACGGCCGATGCCGACGGCTTTCTCAATTCCTACTGCAACACCATCCCGACGCCGGACGGCGGCACCCACGAATCCGGCTTGCGCACCGCGCTGACGCGGGGCCTCAAAGATCATGCCGAGCGCGTCGGCCAGGGCAAGCGCGCCGCCGCCATCACCTCCGACGACGTCATGGTCGGCGCCGGCGCCATGCTTTCGGTGTTCATCCGCGAGCCGGAATTCCAGGGCCAGACCAAGGACCGGCTCGCCACCGCGGAAGCGCAGCGCATCGTGGAGAACGCGATCAAGGATCCGTTCGATCACTGGCTCGCCGGCAATCCGCTTGCCGCCAACAAGCTGCTCGATTTCGTCGCCGAGCGCGCCGAGGAGCGCATCCGCCGTCGCCAGGAAAAGGACATCGCGCGCAAAAGCGCGGTGCGCAAGCTCCGGCTCCCCGGCAAGCTCGCCGACTGCACCGCCAGCGCGGCGGAAGGCTCGGAGATTTTCGTCGTCGAAGGCGACTCGGCCGGCGGCTCGGCGAAACAGGCCCGCGACCGCGCCACGCAAGCGATCCTGCCGCTGCGCGGCAAGATCCTCAACGTGGCGTCGGCCGGCAAGGACAAGCTCGCGCAGAACCAGCAGCTCGCCGACCTCGTCCAGGCGCTCGGCTGCGGCACCGGCGTGCATTACCGCGACGAGGATTTGCGCTACGGCCGCGTCATCGTCATGACCGACGCCGACGTCGACGGCGCCCACATCGCCTCCCTCCTCATCACCTTCTTCTACCGGCAGATGCCGCAGCTCATCGACCATGGCCATCTTTACCTCGCGGTGCCGCCGCTCTACCGCCTCGCCCATGGCGGCAAGATTTTTTACGCCCGCAACGACAAGCACCGCGACGAGATTTTGAAGAAGGAATTCCACGCCAACGCCAAGGTCGAAGTCAGCCGCTTCAAGGGCCTGGGCGAGATGATGGCGGCGCAACTGAAGGAAACCACCATGGATCCGAGGAAGCGCACGCTCCTTCGGGTCGTGCTGGTCGCCGACGATCGCAAGGACACCGAAAAATCCGTCGAGCGGCTGATGGGCACCAAGGCCGAAGCCCGCTTCGACTTCATCCAGGAACGCGCGGAGTTCGCCGACGAGGCGGCGCTGGATGTGTGAGCTGGCGGCAACGGCCGGGAAGCAACTGGCTAATCGCGGCGGGAGCGAGATGCTGCAGCCAGTTGATCTGACACTGGTCCCTCAACGGACTTCCTTGGGTCGCCGAGCACTCGCTGGACATCCTCAGCGCGATAAGTGCCGGTTTCGTTGAAGTGAGCATGCATCGCTCTGACCCATTCGGGTGTATTGACTTCCACCGAAGTTCCTCCCGTGATCGTTCTAGTTTGTGCTTTTTTGGGTCGTCGCATCAGGGATCTCCATCTGTGATTGCGACGTCCCAAGGTTTGTGACGAACCCAACGGAAAGGACGATCCGTCGTAATTACCGCCAGCTCGATTGGGCCACCGCAGATTTGCGACAAACTCGAAAACTTGATCGCTTTTATAGTACTAAAAATACACGCATGCACAAAATCTATTGCGTCGCAAATCGGCACAATTGAGTGCGCAAGTGTAGACTGCATCACGACTACGTCTAGCTCTGGCCGAGTTCCGTTCCACTTACCCGAATTCATCAAATTGTCTTTGAGCTCATCATCCGCACCGAAGATCAGACGTTGGATCATGTTGGGTGCGCCCCAGAAGCGCCATCCGGGATTTGGAATTTGAACGGGCGTGGGTCTTGGCTGCAAAGGATCGAAGATGATTTCGTAAGCTGTGGGGCCACGGTCAGACGGAGCATATCCTCCTAGACAGAAGCCGGCTACCAGCCCTAAGTGAAGTTGATTGAACGCCTTTTCCTCATCATAGCTGCGCATGCTGGGACTTGCAGCTGCGGTCGGGTCATGCGCCGTCTTTGCCGCCAGTGTCTTACATTGAGCGATGAATGGCGCGACCGGACAGTTTGGATCTGAATAGGCGGCCCAAAATCTAGTGCTCCACCGATCCGCGACTTCGCCAACTGATTGCGGGCGATTCGTTACAATGTCATCCGCCAGCAGGGCAAAAAGCGTTCGGTGGCTGCTAATTTGAAGGCCACCTAAGCCCCAAGTCACTACTCCAAAAGTTCCCGTCTCTGGAACTGCAGACAATTCGAAAAGTTTCTGGCTGTGATTATAATAGTGCTGGCCGCCTGCTGGATCGCCATACGTGGTAGTACTGTCTGCACCCAGCACGATGCCTTCAGGGGAAACATAGCAAGCGGCGATTGTCACGACGAATTCCCCGACCCGGACGCGGGAACAAGATTACCTGAGTCCGTTGTAGTTGTATCCAACGATTCTGGCATGTCCTACCCAATTTTTAGGTGGCATTGGTTGAGCACTGTCGCTGGGTGGCCGCGCCCCCTTGGCCTCGCGATGCTTCTCTGCATCCGAGCTTTGCCTAAGCCACTGCACGTAAGCCCTCCCCGAAGGGAGGCGGAGCGCCGAAAGGCGCAGACTGTACGGGCCGCACCAGCGGGTGCGGCGCGCGCCACGCCGCCAGATGTTGCCACCTGACCGCGCTTCGGGCGCGCGCGCCTTCCGGCGCTCCACCGCGGACTCGCTTCGGCGAATTAACGCCTCCGCTCAGCTCCAGCCGCGCTTCCTGGGCAACCTTCACGTTTGAGGGAACAACGCTCCCTCAAACAGAAAGAAACGCTCCCTCAAACAGAAAGACTTGGCGTCATCGGGTGTCACCCGCATCTTCCCCTGTCCCAGTCCAGCGAGCTCCTCGCAGGCCGGTCGTTATTACCGGCCGGGCGGTGTCCGGAGCCGCCCGGGAGCGGGTGTATGGCCCGCCCGCGGGCACCGCACTCGCTCCACATCCGAGAGTACCCTCGCGAAGGCGTCCCCGATGAGCGAGCTGACGGCTACGTAACTATAGCGGGGACCGCCGTCAAGGGCTGGTCGCAAAAAAAGTGACCGGCGGACGGCGCCGCCCCCCGGCCGCCAATCCTCGCGGCGTCCGGGCAGGTTGTGACGTTGACCACAGCAGAGCTGCGGGAATGTGGTAGCCTATCCGCGAAACCCGGGGCCGAAGGACGCGCATGAAGCGGCGGGAATTTATCGCTTTTGCCGCCGGCGCGGCGGTCGCCGCGCCGCTTGCCGCGCGCGGGCAAAATCCCGGGGCTGCGCGCCGGGTCGGGTTTCTCATCAATTACCCCGCGGGCGAGCCGGAGGCCAAGCGCCGCATCGACGCCTTTGTGAAATCGATGGCGGGGCTGGGCTGGGCCGAGGGCAAAAACCTTGCCGTCGATTACCGCTTCGACGTTGAAAGACAGAACATCCGCAATATCGCGACGGAAGTCGTCCGCCTTGCGCCAGACGCGATCGTGGCCACGGCGCCGGCAAGCGTCATCGCGTTGCAGAAAGCGACCGACACCATACCGGTTATCTTCACCGCAGTGACGGATCCGATCGCGCTCGGCATAGTTGCCAACCTCGCCCATCCCGGCGGCAACGTCACCGGCTTTTCGTCGGCGGAAGTCGGCATCAGCGCCAAATGGCTCGAGCTTCTCAAGGAGATCGCGCCGAATGTGACGCGGGCTGCAGTGTTGCATGCGGCGGGCAATGTTGGCGGGGAGAAGCAAGTCGCGGCGATCAAGGCCGGGGCGCCGTCGCTGGGTGTAGGTATCAGCCTGATCGAGGTTGCCGATCCAGGCGCGCTGGAACACGGCGTCAACGCTTTTGCACAGTCGCCGAATGGCGGCCTGATCATGCTGCGGATAGCGGAAGACATAGCGGCGCGGCAGCAGATCATCGCCTTGGCGGCGCGCTATCGCCTGCCGGCGGTTTATCCGCTGCGGCTCTGCGCAACGGAGGGAGGCCTCGTCTCCTATGGGCCTGATGTGGTCGATGAATACCGGCAGGCCGCCGGCTACGTCGATCGCATTTTGCGAGGAGAGAAGCCTGGCGATCTGCCGGTGCAGACGTCGAGCAAGTTCGAGCTGGTGATCAATCTCAAGACCGCAAAACAGCGCGGTCTGACAATTCCGCCGACGCCGCTTGCGACCGCCGACGAAGTGATCGAATGAATTGGCGGCGGAGCGGTGTTGGTGCGGTGCGGCCATCCAGCTTGGCCGCAGAGCGCAAAGGTTCAAGCCGCGAGGACCCGAAGATGAAACGCCGACAGATTCTGCAACTGCTCGCCGGAGCCGTCATAGCCGCACCGAGCGTCGCGGCCGCCCAGGGCGCGGCAAAGACCTATCGCCTGGCTTCGTTCACGGGCGGGCCGCCAATGCCGCCCAACGGTCCGCTCGGCACGGTGTTGATTCCGGCATTGGCGCAGCAGGGCTACAAGCTCGGGCAAAATCTGGAATACCAGGCTTACGGCGCCGACATGCAAATGGCCCGATTGCCGCAACTCGCCCGTGAGATTGCCGGCAAAGCCGACGCCGTGGTCGTTACCGGCTTTCCGCCAATCGCGGCGTTGAAAGGCACCGGCGTGCCGACGGTCGTTGTCGCCGGCGCGGGCGATCCGGTCGCGACCGGCCTCGTTACCAGCCTGGCGCATCCCGGCGGCAATATCACCGGCATCTCGGACGACGCCACCATGCTGAGCACCAAACGTCTCGGGCTGCTCAAAGATGCAGTGCCCGGCATCCGCAAGGTCGCCATGCTGTGGAACAAGGACGATCTCGGCATGACGCTCCGCTATCAGGCGTCCGCCGCCGCCGCGAAAGCGCTCGGCATCACCGTGCAGCCGCTCGGCGTCGCCGAGCCCGACGATTTCGGCAACGCCTTCGCCGCCATGGACTCCGGATCGCCGGACGCCATTCTGATGGTGGCCGACGCACTGACCATCCTCAATCGCAAGCGGGTCTTCGACTATGCCGCCGCGCATCGCCTGCCGGCGATTTACGAGAACGACTTCTTCGTGCGCGAGGGCGGCCTGATGTCCTACGGCGCCGAGACCAAGGAATCCTACCAGCGCGCCGCTTCGCTCTTGGCGCGGATATTCAAAGGCCAAACGCCGGCCGAGCTGCCGTTCGAGGAGCCGACGCGCTACATCTTCGCCATCAACCTCAAGACGGCGAAGACGATCGGCCTCGATCTGCCGCCGACCGTGACGGCGCTGGCCGACGTCGTCATCGAATGAGCCGGGTTGCCGCCGGCAAATTCTGCTAGGATAAGTGGATGAAAGCGGACGTGCAGTCGAGCGGCAGCCTGCCTGCGCCAGGATCGGCCGATCGCGCCGGTCGGGACGCTCCCGGCACGTCCATTCTGCGCAGCCGGCTGTTCATCAAATATGTGGCGCTGTTCGTCAGCGTCGTCGTTTTGGCATTGGTCGCCAACGGCGCGTTCGAGGTCTGGTTCTCCTTCCAGGAGCAGAAGGCGGCGCTGACCAATCTGCAGCACCAGGAGGCCGTGGCGGCCGCCGACAAGATCGAGGAATTCGTCACCCAGATTCAAAGCCAGCTCGGCTGGACCACGCAACTGCCCTGGACCAATGGCACGCTCGACCAGCGGCGCTTCGACGCGCTGCGGCTCTTGCGCCAGGTGCCGGCCATTACCGAACTTGCCCAGATCGATGCCGGCGGCCACGAGCAGCTCAAGGTTTCCCGGCTCACCATGGACGTGATCGGCAGCGGCATCGATTATTCCAACAAGCCGGAATTCAAGGAGGCGGCGAAGAACAAGGTCTATTACGGCCCGGTCTATTTTCGGCGCGAATCCGAGCCGTACATGACCATCGCGCTGGCCGGCGCGCGCGTCGAGAACGGGGTGAGCATCGCGCAGGTCAATCTCAAGCTCATCTGGGACGTAGTGTCGGGCATCAAGGTCGGCGAGAACGGCCACGCTTACGTGGTCGATAGCGATGGGCGGCTGATCGCCCATCCCGACATCAGCCTGGTCTTGCGCAACACCGACATGTCGAAGCTCGCCCAGGTGCGGGCGGCACGTGCCGGCGGCTCGGGGCAGGACGTCCAAGAGGCCGACGATCTTGCCGGCCACAAGGTGCTCACCGCCTATGCTCGGGTGCATCCGCTCGGCTGGTACGTGTTCGTCGAAACCCCGATCGAGGAGGCCTATGCGCCGCTGTACCGCTCCATTCAGCGCTCCGGCTATGTCCTGTTCGGCGCCTTGGCGCTGGCGTTCATCGGCGGCGCGTTTCTCGCCCGCCGCATGGTGGTGCCGATCCAGGCCTTGCGCAGCGGCGCCGCGCGCATTGGCGCGGGCGATCTCGGCCAACGCATCGACATCAAGACCGGCGACGAGGTCGAGGCGCTGGCCAATCAGTTCAACGCCATGGCGGGGCAACTGCAGGAATCGTACGCCGACCTGGAGAAGAAGGTCGAAGACCGGACCCGCGAGCTGACCGAGTCCCTGTCGCAGCAAACCGCCACGTCGGAAGTGCTCGGGGTCATTTCAAGTTCGCCCGGCGATCTCAAGCCAGTGTTCGAATCCATCCTCGCTAATGCGACGCGCATCTGCCAGGCCGAGTTCGGCACGATTTATCGCTATGACGGCACGCTGTTCCACACCGAGGCGTTCTTCAACGAGCCGCCGGAATTGGTCGAATTCCGCAAGCGGCGTGGCCCGTTCCGGCCACCCGAAGGGCAACCGCTCGAGCGCATGATGCAGATTGGCGCGGTCGTGCATTCGGCCGACGATGCCGCTCAGCCGGTGGTCTCGCCGTCGGCGCGGCTTGGCGGCGCGCGCTCGCATCTCGCCGTGCCGATGTTCAAGGAGGGCACGCTGGTTGGCGCCATCACCATCTACCGGACCGAGGTGCGGCCCTTCACCGAGAAGCAGATCGAGCTGGTCAAGAATTTTGCCGCCCAGGCGGTCATCGCCATCGAGAACACGCGGCTGCTTTCCGAATTGCGCGAGTCGCTGGACCAGCAGACCGCTACGTCCGAGGTCCTCAAGGTCATCAGTTCGTCCCCGGGCGAACTTGAGCCGGTGTTCCAGGCCATGCTGGAGAACGCCACCCGGATTTGCGAAGCGACCGCCGGCAACATCTATCGATGGGACGGCGAGATGCTGACGCTCGTTGCATCGCATAATACGCCGGCCGGCTTCGTCGAACTGGTGAAGAACACGCCGCAACGCGCCACCACCGACAATCTGGTCGGACGGATGCTGGCGACGAAGTCGTACATCCATGCCCCCGATGTCAGGGAACATCCGTCCTATATCCAGCGCAGCGAAGCCTTGAGCGTCGCCGCGGTCGAAATCGCCGGCGTACGCACGCTTCTCGTCATGCCGCTATTGAAAGACGACGAGCTGATCGGCTCGTTCACGCTGTATCGGGACAAGGTCCTGCCCTTTGCCGATAACCAGATCGCGCTGGTCCGGAATTTTGCCGACCAGGCCGTGATCGCCATCGAGAACGCGCGGCTCTTGTCCGAGTTGCGCGTGTCGCTGGAGCAGCAGACCGCGACCGCCGAAGTGCTGGGGGTGATCAATGCATCCCGCGGCGACCTCCAGCCCGTGTTCGAGGCGATGGTGGAAAAAGCGCGGCGATTGTGTGAGGCGGATGCAGGCCATCTCGCGCTTCCGGCTGGCGGCGATTTTCGCAGCATTGCCGTCGCCGCGATGTCGCCCGAGATGGAGCGGACGATCCGCTCGGTGTCCTATGCGCCCGGCCGCGGTACGGCCATCGGCCGAGCCCTGGCGGAGCGCCGTCCGGTACAGATATCGGACATCGGCGCCGACAGCGAACATGTCGCCCGGCATGCCGCGGATAAGGGGTTCATAAGGACGATCTTGGGCGTGCCGCTCTTGCGGGAGGGCGAGGCCATCGGCGCCTTCGGGCTATCGCGCCAGCGCGTGGAGCCGTTTAGCGAGCGCCAGATCGAGCTGGTGCGTACCTTCGCCGAACAGGCCGTGATCGCCATCGAGAATACGCGGCTCTTGAACGAGCTGCGCGAGTCATTGGCGCAGCAGACCGCGACTGCGGAGGTCCTGAGCGCGATCGCCAGATCGCGGGGCGATCTGGGACCCGTGTTCGACATTATTCTGGCCAGCGCAAACCGGCTCTGCGAAGCCAATTATGGCACGATGTATCTGCGCGAGGGCGCCGGGTACCGGGCAACCGCGCGCCAAGGGCATCTGCCTGCGACCTCCGAGCAGAAATGGTGGAAAGGAGATTTGTTCCAGCCGCGTCAGGACGTTCCATTCGGCCGCGCCGTCGCCACCGGACGTCCCGTCCTGGTCCACGACCTGGCGACCGAGCCGGCCTATCTCGATCGCGATCCGTGGATGATCGCCGGCGTCGACGAGGCCGGCATCCGGTCGATGTGCGCCGTTCCCATGATGAAGGGCGCCGAGCTGGTCGGCGTGATGGCGTTCTATCGCCGGGAGGTGAGGCCGTTCACCGAAAAGCAGATTGCTTTGGTGGAAAATTTCGCCGCGCAGGCCGTGATCGCCATCGAGAACACCCGCCTGCTTTCCGAATTGCGCCAACGCACGGATGACTTGACCCAATCGCTCAATGAATTGCGCACGGCGCAGGACCGCCTGGTGCAGACCGAAAAGCTCGCCTCGCTCGGCCAGTTGACCGCCGGCATCGCCCACGAAATCAAGAATCCGCTCAATTTCGTCAATAATTTCTCCTCCGTATCCGTCGAGCTGATCGATGAATTGCAGCAGGAATTGGCGAAAGTGCAGGTCGACGGCGCGGCGCGCGCGGAAATCGACGATCTGGCGGAAACCTTGAAGGGCAATCTCGACAAGATCGTCCAGCATGGCAAACGCGCCGACTCGATCGTGAAAAACATGCTGCTGCATTCGCGCGCGGGTTCCGGCGAGCATCGGCTGGTCGACGTCAACGCGCTGGTCGAGGAAAGCCTCAATCTCGCCTATCACGGCGCGCGGGCGGAAAAGCAGGGCTTCAACATCACGCTTGAGCGCGCGTTCGACCCCACGGCCGGCGATGCCGATCTGTATCCCCAGGAGGTCACCCGCGTTCTCCTCAATCTCATCGCCAACGGCTTCTATGCGGCGCACAAGCGCAAGACGCAGGCCGACGGCAATGACTTCGAGCCGACGCTGGCGGCGTCGACCAAGAACCTCGGCGACCGCGTCGAAATCAGAATTCGCGACAACGGCACCGGTATTCCGCCCGAGGTGAAGGAAAGGATGTTCAATCCGTTCTTCACCACCAAGCCGGCGGGCGAAGGCACCGGGCTGGGGCTGTCCATCAGCCATGACATCATCGTGAAACAACACGCCGGCAGCATCACCGTCGAGACCGAGCCCGGCCAATTCACCGAATTCAGAATCGTTCTGCCGCGTCGAGCGGCGGCGGAGGAAATAACAGGAGGGCGTGCGTGAATCTTCTCATTCTCGTGGTCGATGACGAGCCCGACGTCGAAATGCTGTTTCGCCAGCAGTTCCGGCGCGATCTGCGCGCCGGCCGGTTCACCATGCAATTCGCGCAGTCGGCGTCGGCCGCGCTCGATGCCATCAGCAGTGCAGCCGATGCTTCGCTGATCCTGATCCTCTCCGACATCAACATGCCGGGAATGAGCGGGCTTGAACTGTTGCCGAAGGCCAAGGAAATCCGGCCCGATGTTCCGGTCATCATGATCACCGCCTACGGCGACGCCGACACCAAACGCAAGGCGCTGGAGCGCGGCGCCGACGCGCTCTTGACCAAGCCGATCGATTTTCTCGCGCTGCGCAGCGAGATCGACAACCGGGTCGAAAACGCGGCATGAATATCCTGTTCGTCGACGACGAGCCCGACCTCGAGACGCTGATCACGCAAAAATTCCGCCGCCAGCTCCGCGACGGGACGGCGAAATTCTTGTTCGCGCGCGACGGCGTCGAAGCTCTCGACGTGCTCAAGGCGAACGCCGGCATCGATCTCGTGGTCAGCGATATCAATATGCCGCGCATGGACGGGCTGACGCTGTTGCAGAAGCTGCAAGACGCCGAGGGCGATTTTTCCACCATCATCGTGTCGGCCTACGGCGACATGGCCAATATCCGCACCGCGATGAATCGCGGGGCGTTCGATTTCGTCACCAAGCCGATCGATTTTGCCGATCTGGAAACGACCATAGCCAAGACGCTGCGCCATATTCAGGTGCTGCGGGAAGCGCGGGCGCGCCAGGCCGAGGCCGAACGGGCGCATGCCACGCTGTCGCGCTATTTCTCGCCGAACTTGGCGCAGCGGTTGGCGAGCGATCCCGGCGCCGGCGCGCTCGAAGGGCAACGGCGCGAGATTGCCACGCTGTTCACCGACATCACCAGCTTCACCGCGCTGGTCGAGGCGCTGGAGCCGAGCGTGCTCGGTCCGCTGCTCAACGAATATCTCACCGGCATGACCGACATCGTCTTCAGCCATGACGGTACCGTGGCAAAGATCATCGGCGACGCCATCCATGTGCTGTTCGGCGCGCCGGGCGAGCAGCCGGACCATGCCAGCCGCGCGGTCGTTTGCGCGCTCGCGCTCGACGATTACGCGCAATCGATCTGCGAGCAATACCGCGGCAAAGGCATCGCGCTCGGCGCCACGCGCATCGGTGTCCATGCCGGGCCGGCGATCGTCGGCGCCTTCGGCGGCGGCCGCTTTTTCGACTACACCGCCTACGGCGACACCATCAATGTCGCGGCGCGGCTGGAAGCCGCCAACAAGCAGCTCGGCACCCGCATCTGCGTCAGCGCGCCGCTCGTTGCCAAGGCCGAGAACTTCAAGGGCCGCCCCGTCGGCGACCTCGTGCTGCGCGGCAAGACGGAAGCGCTCCGCGCCTTCGAGCCGCTGCGGCCGGAGCAATACGACAGCCCGGCGACCAAGAGCTACCTTGAGGCCTTTGCCAGGCTGGAGGCCAACGATCCGGGCGCGGTCGCCGCGTTTGCCGCCCACATCGGCAAGGAGCCCGGCGATCAGCTTGCCAGCTTCCACCTCAGGCGCCTCCTCAATGGCGCGACCGGCACGCGAATCGCGATGGAGTAGAGCTGCCGCGCGGATCGCCCGCGCGACCATGCAATGGCCCAGCGCACAGAGATTGCCATCCCGATCTCAGGCCCCTTGTCCCGATCCCGATTTTCGGGTCTGCTTTGCCCTGCCGGGCAAGGGGGAAGAAATGCAACGATGGCTCTGTGTGATTGTTTGTCTACTGCTTCAGGCGGTCTTCGTTGTGGCGCAGAACGACGCCGCATTGGCGGCCAAGCCGTGCCCCAAATTGGGATATTGTCCCCCCGGTTCATGCGCGAAGGACGGCAGCACCCGCGCCTGCAACATCAAAAACTGCTCGCCGCAAAACTGCCGTCGCTGACAAGCTGAAGACCGCTTTTGGTTGGCGACCTGTCGGCTTCCTGAGCCCGAAGCGGACATTCAGAATGTCCGCTGCAGGTTCGCTTGCGGAGCCAAGACGAACTCGAGGCCGGAGTGAGTACACGGCCTAATCCTCGAACTTCAAGTTGGCGGCTTTGACCACTTCGCGGTATTTGGCAATGTCGCTGTCGACGATTTTACGAAATTCGTCGGGCGTGGCGCCGCCCGGATCGACCGCCAAGTTTTTGAGCTTTTGCGCCACGCCGGGGTCGGCGATGGTCTCCGCAAAGGCTTTCTGCAGCTTGTCGACGATCGGCTTGGGCGTCGCCGCCGGCGCGAATACGCCGCTCCACAGCTGAATCTGCACATCCGGATAACCGGCCTCGGCCATGGTCGGCACGTCCGGCAATTCGGGACTGCGCGCCTTTCCGGTGACGGCCAGCGCCCGCTCCTTGCCGGCCTTCACCTGCGGCACCGTCGGCGGACCATCGGCGATGGTCATCGCCGTCTGACCCTGGATGACGCTCAAGTTCATTTCGTTGCTGCTCTTGTACGGGATCATGGTGCCCGGCATGCCGGTCTTCAATTTGAGGAGCTCGGTGGCGATGGTGAAGGCCGGCGAGGAACTGGCGTAATTGGCCTTGTCGGGATGCGCCTTCATCCAGGCGACGAATTGCTTGAGATTCTTGGACGGGTTGTCGGCATTGATCACCATGATCAGCGGGAAGTTCGCGATCATGCCGATCGGGGTGAAGGTCTTGTTGGTGTCGTATTTCAGGTCGTTGTAGATCGCGGGGCCGACGGCCATGGCGCCGCTGGCGCCGACCAGGAGCGAATAGCCGTCGGCCGCCTGGTTGGCCACGTATTCCGCCGAGAGCCGTCCCGCGGCGCCGGGCTTGTTCTCGACGACGACCGTTTGGCCGAGGATGTCGCCCAGTTTGGCGCCGACAAGGCGGGCAAAAATATCGTTGCCGCCGCCGGCGGCGAAACCGACGATCAGATGGATCGGCCGGGTCGGATAGCCGCTCTGCGCACGCGCCGGCGCGATGACCGCGGGCGCTGCCGCCAGCGTGGCCGCCGCGGACAGGATCGAACGGCGTGTGAAATGGCCGACGCTCATTGGGAATTCCTCCAGTGCTTTACTGTTCAAGATGGATTCGCCGCTGACGCGGCGACCGGACGCAAACGGGCGGCGCAGCGTTAGCACAATCCGGCGCGGCGCGCGCTGCCCTCATTGAAGGCTGCCCTCACGGCCGAAACTTCATGACCGCAGCCATTCGACCAGTGCCGCGGTCACCGCCGCCGGCTGTTCGAGCGTCGACAGATGCCCGCTGTCGGGGATCAGCACCAGGCGCGATCCGGGAACTGCGGCTGCGATCTCGCGGGCAAGTTGCGGCGGCGTCGCCTCGTCGCCCTCACCGACCAGGACCAGCGTCGGGCAGGCGATCGCGGCGAGGCCCGGGCGCGAATCCGGCCGGGTGATGATCGCCTGCTGCTGGCGCAGATAGGCTTCAAGCCCGGTCGCCAGCGCCATGTCGCGGACGATCGCCTGCAATGCCTGATCGCCGTGGCGGTTGCGGTGCACGTAGATCGGAAAGGCGAGCTCCGGAATTTCAGCGTAGCGGCCGTCTTTGGCCATGGCCATCAAGACGCCGCGCCGCTCGGTCTGTTCCGCCGTGTCCGCGCGCGCTCCGGTGTCGAGCAAAGCGAGCTTGACGACGCGCGCCGGTTCTTGCCGCATGATCTCGAAAGCGATGTAGCCGCCCATCGACAGGCCGGCGAGCGCAAAACGCGGCGGCGCCGCGGCCAAAATCCGCCGGGCGATGGCCGCCATGCTGTCGTCGCGCCGATGGTCGGCAACCATGACCGGACCGAACTGCCACAGCGCCGGTATCTGCTCGGTATAAAGCCGCGCAGTACAGGTGAGACCGGGAATAAGCACGACCGGTAATGGGTCGGACGCGGGTTCGGCCATGGCGTTTAAGCATGCTCGGTTGCTTCGACAGACGCCAAGCTTAACGGGTGTCGAGAAAAAGTGAAGGAATCCGTTTAACTTAGTGCGCTGCGGCGGGGCCGTTGCGGTTGACTTTCGGCCAATCGCCCCTATGTTTCGCGCAACGTTATTAGGCAAATTCGACCGCGCTTGCGCGTGTTTGCCGCTTTCCTCCGAAACGGTTCTGCCGGCGGCGCCTCATTGCGGGGCCGTCTTAGATAGAGGGTCTATGTCGTTTTCCCATCTCGGCTTGTCCGAAAAAGTTCTCGCCGCCGTGGCGGCGACCGGTTACAAAACTCCCACTCCCATCCAAGATCAGGCGATCCCCCACGTGCTGGCGCGGCGCGACGTGCTCGGCATCGCGCAGACCGGCACCGGCAAGACGGCGGCCTTCGTGCTGCCGATGCTGACCATGCTGGAACAGGGCCGCGCGCGGGCCCGCATGCCGCGCACGCTGATCCTCGAGCCGACCCGCGAGCTGGCGGCGCAAGTCGAAGAGAGCTTCGTCAGATACGGCGTCAACCATAAGCTCAACGTCGCGCTGATCATCGGCGGCGTCTCCTTCGACAATCAGGATTCCAAGCTCACCCGCGGCGTCGACGTCTTGATCGCCACCCCCGGCCGGCTCCTTGACCACAACGAGCGCGGCCGGCTCCTGCTCACCGGCGTCGAGCTTCTGGTCATCGACGAAGCCGACCGCATGCTCGACATGGGCTTCATTCCCGACATCGAGCGCATCTGCAAGCTCGTTCCCTTCACCCGCCAGACGCTGTTCTTCACCGCGACCATGCCGCCGGAAATCCGGCGCATTACCGAACAATTCCTGCACAATCCGGTCCGCGTCGAGGTCGCCAAGCCGGCGACCACCGTCGCCACCACCGCCCAGTTCCTGGCGCGGTCGGGGCGCGAGCCGCACGACAAGCGCGACACGCTGCGGCGCCTGATCCGCTCGGCGCAAGGCTTGAAGAACGCCATCGTCTTTTGCAACCGCAAGCGCGACGTCGCCACGCTGCACCGTTCGCTGCTGCGGCACGGTTTTTCGGTGCAGGCGCTGCACGGCGACATGGATCAGTCCGCCCGCACCGCCGCGCTCGAACAGTTTCGCAAGGGCGAAGTGACGCTCCTGGTCGCCTCCGACGTCGCCGCCCGCGGCCTCGATATCCCCGACGTCAGCCATGTTTACAACTTCGACGTGCCGGTTCATCCCGACGATTACGTCCACCGCATCGGCCGCACCGGCCGCGCCGGACGCTCCGGCGTCGCGATCAGCATCGTGGCGGGATCGAACGACGCCAAGGCGGTCGCGGCGATCGAGAAACTGATCGGCCAATCCATTCCCTACATGGACAAACAACCCGAAGCGGGCGTCGCGCCGGCGCCCGCGCCCAGCGGGCGCGAACATCGCGAACCGCGCAATCATCGGCATCATTCGCATCGTCCGGCGCCGGTGGCGCGGATCGACGAAGCGCGATCGCGCCGCACGCCACAGCCGGCGCGACCGCGCCACGACGATTCCGACGCCTCGCACTTGCCGGCTTTTCTGCTGCGTCCGGTGCCCGTGAAAGCGTAAGCCACGGACAGCAAACAAGCCGGGCACGCCGCGTCAGGATTTACCTTACGCGCGATCTTCTTTACCGGTCCTTCACCGCTTTCGCCTACTTACACGTGTGATTGCGGATGCGTGCTGTGCCGCTCGGCGCAGGTTTGATACTTTCCAGGGCGATTGGAGATGATGGCCGTGCCCCAAGAAGAGCACGAAAGAACGCTTGCATTTGCTGAGCTGGCGCTCAGCCAAATTCGCGCCTTGGGGCAAACGGCGTCGCCGCGAAATTTCGAAATTTGGTATAATTACGCAACTGGTTATAACCAGCCGCTGAACCAGTCTATCAACGAAGCGCTGGCCAAAAAGGGCACGCTCAGCGAAACCGATCTCGAAGACATTTACGACACCTATATCGCCATGACTCGATTGGGCGACCGGATGGATTCGGTCAATACCCGGGTGCTCGACGAGATCAAGCAGGTCATCAGCACCATCGACGCGGCAGCCGGCACGGCGACGAGCTATTCGAAGCGGTTGAGCTTGGCCAGCGAAAAGCTCGCCCAGGCCAAGGACGGCGAGGCGTTGCGCGCGGTGATCGAGCACCTGGTGCAGGGCACCAAGGAGATGGAGCTCAACAACAAGAAGCTGGAGACGCGCCTGGCGGCATCGCGGCAGGAAATCCAGCAGCTGCAGGAAAATCTCGAAACCGTGCGTCTGGAAAGCCTGACCGATCCGCTCACCACGCTGTCCAACCGCAAATACTTCGATGCCGCGTTGGCCAAGGGCATCGTCGAGGCGCAGGAAAGGAACGAGCCGCTGTCGCTGCTGATGGCCGATATCGATCACTTCAAGACCTTCAACGATCAATACGGCCATCTCACCGGCGATCAGGTGCTCCGCCTCGTCGCGCTTGGGATGAAACAGAACGTCAAGGGCCGCGACATCGCCGCGCGCTACGGCGGCGAGGAATTCATCGTCGTGCTGCCGAATACAGCGCTGCAATCGGCGATCACGGTCGCCGATCACATCCGGCGCGCCGTCATGACCAAGGAGTTGATGCGGCGCTCGAACGGCGAACGGCTCGGCCGCGTGACGATTTCGATCGGCGTCGCGGTGCTGCACCGGGGCGACACCGCGCAGCTTTTGATCGACCGCGCCGACAAATGCCTGTACGCCGCCAAGCGTCAGGGCCGCAATCGCGTCATCTGCGAGACCGATCCGGAAGCCGACGTGGCAAGCGCGCCGCCGGCGCGGGTGGCATAGCGCCATTCCGGGGCGGCCAAAGGCGCGAGCCCGGAATCCACAGTCCCGAAGCCAGCAGAACGAGCCGGATATTGTTTTTCAAGTCGGTGGTTACGGATTCCGGGCTCGCCACTGCGTGGCGCCACGGAATGACTAATTAGTGGTCCGATTCTAACATTCGCATCCCATTTCGGCACGCTCTCATGCGAATGTTAGAATCGAAGGACCACTAGCAAGCATAAGTGCTAGTGGAGCTTTTGGATTTGACATTCGCTTTGCGAGCGTTGCCGCCAGGTGGGTAGCGAATGTCAAATCCGCTCCACTAGCGCGCCTCGGCGCCGGCCTCGCCCTTCGCCGGCTCGATCTGGACCGATTCGCCGCAGCCGCAGGCCGAGGTCTGGTTCGGATTGTTGAAGACGAATTGCGCGGCAAGCTTGTCGACCTTGTAGTCCATCTCGGTGCCGAGCAGAAACAGCACCGCCTTGGGATCGACCAGGATGCGCACGCCCTTATCCTCGATCACCTCGTCGAGCGGACCCGCGGTCTCGGCGTATTCCATGAAATAGCTCATGCCGGCGCAGCCGCCGTTCTTGACGCCGACGCGGATCGCGGCGATCGGACGGTCGGCTTTGGCCATCACCGCCTTGATGCGCTCCGCCGCCGCTTCCGTGAGCCGCATCACCTGAGGTCTCGGTCGGGCCGTTGCCATCGTCATTTCCTCATCTTCGCATGTAGTGCGCGAGCGCAGTGCGCGCAACCTAAGCCAAGTTCCCTTACAAGTTCCTCACCACATATTGAGCACGGTGCGCGCCTCGTCCGACATGCGGCTCGGATCCCAGGGCGGGTCCCAGACGATGTTGACCTTGGCTTCGCGCACGCCGGGGACGCCGGACACCGCATTCTCCACCTGCGCCGGCAATTCCGCCGCCGACGGGCAATTCGGCGTCGTCAGCGTCATGTCGATATTGACCATGCGATCGTCGTCGATATCGACCTTGTAGATCAGGCCGAGCTCGTAGATGTCGGCGGGAATTTCGGGATCGAATACGGTCTTGAGCGCGCCGACGATCTCGTCGGTGAGCCGCGTCATCTCGTCAGCCGGAATATTTGTCGGCTTCCCGGTGGCGGCAGCAGCGGCCTCGGCCGCGTCGATTTTCACGTCATTGCTCATGATCATTCATCCGAGCATGCTTTGCGCCTTCAACAGCGCCTGCGCCAGGCAGTCGACCTCGTCGCGCGTGTTGTACATGGCGAAGGAGGCGCGGCAGGTCGCGCTGACGCCGAAGCGCGACAACAACGGCATCACGCAATGGGTGCCGGCGCGCACCGCGACGCCGGAACGGTCGATGATGGTCGCCACGTCGTGCGGATGCGCGCCTTTCATCTCGAACGAGACGATCGGGCCCTTGTCCTTGGCGGTGCCGAGGATGCGCAGCGAATTGATCTCGCGCAGCCGGTCGTGGGCGTAAGACATCAGGCCCGTCTCGTGGTTGCGGATTCGCGCCTTGCCGACCGCGGCCACGTAATCGATCGCCGCGCCGAGCCCGATCGCCTGCACGATCGACGGCGTGCCGGCCTCGAATTTGTACGGCGGCTCGCCATAGGTGATGCGGTCCTCGAACACTTCGCGGATCATCTCGCCGCCGCCGTTGAACGGCGGCATGGCGGCCAGGTGCTCGTATTTGCCGTAGAGCACGCCGATCCCGGTCGGGCCGTAGAGCTTGTGGCCGGTGAAAGCGTAGAAATCGCAATCGATGTCGCGCACGTCGACGTCGCAGTGCACCGCCCCCTGCGCGCCGTCGATGAGCACCGGAACGCCGTGCGCATGCGCGATCCGCGTCACCTCCTTCACCGGCACCAAGGTGCCGAGCATGTTCGACATGTGGGTGATGGCCACCATCTTGGTGCGCGGGGTCAGGAGCTTTTCGAATTCCTCGATGAGGAAACGGCCCTCGTCGTCGACCGGCGCCCATTTAATGACCGCGCCCTGGCGCTCGCGCAGAAAATGCCACGGCACGATGTTGGAATGGTGCTCCATGATCGAGAGCACGATCTCGTCGCCCGGCTTGATGCGCTCGCGGCCGAACGTATAGGCGACGAGATTGATCGCCTCGGTGGCGTTGCGCGTGAAGATAATCTCTTCCTTGCGCCCGGCGTTGACGAAGGCGGCGACCTTCTCGCGCGCGCCTTCGTAGGCCTCGGTCGCCTCGTTGGCGAGGTAATGCAGGCCGCGATGCACGTTGGCATATTGCGTGGCGTAGGCCTGTTCGATGCGGTCGAGCACGGCGCGCGGCTTCTGCGCCGATGCCGCATTGTCGAGATAGACGAGCGGCTTGCCATAGACCTGCATCGCCAGGATCGGAAAATCCGCCCGAATGCGATTGACGTCGTAAGCGCCGTTGGTCGTTACGTCGTTCATCTTATTTGCGCGCCTTGAGCCAAGCCGCGACGGACTCCAGCAAAGCCTCGCGCAGCCCGGCATGCTCGATGCCTTCGATGGCCTCGCCGAGAAAGGCCTGAATCAAGAGCGCTTCGGCCTCCGCCGCCGGGATGCCGCGCGCCAAGAGATAGAATTTGAGCTCCTCGTCGATGGCGCCGGCGGTGGCGCCGTGGCCGCACTGCACGTCGTCGGCGAATATTTCAAGCTCCGGCTTGTTGTCGGCTTCGGCGCGCTCGGAGAGCAGCAGCGCCTGCGTCATCATCTTGGCGTCGGTCTTCTGCGCATGCCGCCGCACGATGATGCGGCCTTGAAACACGCCATGGGCCTCGTCGTCGAGCACCGACTTGAAGACTTCGCGGCTCTGGCAGCCGGGCGCGGCGTGAGTGACGACCAGCGTGGTGTCGGCGTGCTGGCGGCCCTTGAGCAGCGAGGCGCCACGGATGCCGGCAACGATGCCATCGCCGTCGAATGTGAGAAACAGCTGATTGCGCACCACGGCGCCGCCCAGCATGAAGGAAAACGCGTTGAAGCGCGCATGCGCACCGATCGCGGCGGCAAGCGTCGAAACATGCAGCGCATCGGCGCCCTCGCCGATGATTTTGACGTGATCGACATGGGCCTCATCGCCGACGAACAGCTCCAACGCGGCATTGACCTGATAATCGCTGCCGGCGGGGCCCTCGTGGCTCTCGATCACCATGGCGCGCGCGCCACGCTCGACGACGACCAGCGAGCGCACGAAGCTCGCGGCCGGCCTCTCGGACGCCACGAACAACAGATGCAGCGGCCGTTCGATGGTCGCGCCGGCGGCGATATGGACCACCGCACCGTCGCCCATCAGCGCGGTATTGAGCGCGACCGCGGCGTCGTTTGCCGGCGCCAGCTTGCCGAGATGCCGCGCGAGTATGGGATCGTTGTCGGACAATGCGTCGGCCAGCGTGCCGACGGTGAGGCCGTTTTCCAAACCCGCCAGATCGGACAATTCCGCGACGAACGCGCCATCGACAAAGACGAGACGGCGGGTCTCGACGTCGCCGAGCAGCGCGCCGGCGCTCTTGGCGCGCGCCTTGGCGGCCGCGTCCGGCGGCGCGGCAAGCGGCTTGGCTTCGCGCATCAGCGCGCGCAGGTCGGTATATTTCCAGTCCTCGACGCGGCGATGCGGCAGACCTTCCTTGGCGAATACGTCGAAGGCGGCGTCGCGTTGCGCGGCCACCGTATCGTCGCCGGGCAAACGGCCGCGGGCGGCCGCAAACGCTTCCGCCAGTGCGGTCTCCGCCGCCGTTTTGATGACCTTGACCTCTGCCATCGTGTTCATCCGCTAGGCTTCGATCAGACCGAGCCGACGCTCGACGCGATCGAGCCGCGCATCAATTCTGTCAATCCGCACCGGAAGATTGGCAACGCCGAGTTCCAGATTTTCCATGCGTTGCGTCATTTCCAACTGACGCTCGCTGACAGTGTCCAACTGCTCGCGAATGAGACGCAAATGCTGCAGGACGACGTCATCCGGTTCTGCCATTGGAGTTCCCCGTGGCGTTTACGCCACGGCCTCCTCTTGGTACTCGGCATAGCCCCGCGCTTCGAGTTCGAGCGCCAGCTCCTTGCCTCCGGTCTTGACGATGCGGCCGCCCGAGAGAACGTGCACGATGTCGGGCACGATGTAGGACAATAGCCGCTGATAGTGGGTGATGACGACGAAGGAGCGCTGCGGCGAACGCAGCCGGTTGACGCCGTCGGCGACGATTTTCAGCGCGTCGATGTCGAGACCGGAATCGGTCTCGTCGAGCACGGCGAGCCGCGGCTCAAGAAGCGCCATTTGCAAAATCTCGTTGCGCTTCTTTTCGCCGCCGGAGAAGCCGACATTGACGGCGCGGCGCAGCATGTCCTGGTCGATATTGAGCTTGCCGGCAGCCTCGCGCACCCGCTTGATGAATTCCGGCGTGGAGAACTCCGCCTCGCCGCGCTTCTTGCGCTGCGCGTTGAGCGCGGTGCGCAGGAACGTCATGGTGGCGACGCCGGGGATTTCCAAGGGATATTGGAAGGCGAGAAACAGGCCCGCAGCGGCGCGTTCGTCCGGCGTCATGTCGAAGATGTTCTTGCCGTTGAACAGAACTTCGCCGGAGGTCGGCTCGTAATCGGCCTTGCCGGCGAGCACATAGGCGAGCGTCGATTTGCCGGAGCCGTTCGGCCCCATGATGGCGTGCACCTCGCCCGCATTGACGGTGAGGTCGAGGCCTTTCAAAATTTCCTTGCCGTCGATCGCGACGTGCAAATTCTTGATTTCCAGAAGCGCCATTCCAAAAAACTCCAATAGTCGTTCGCTCGGCTAGCGGTCGCCCCAACGCCAGCGCCACTCGCCGTCGGTCTTGCGGCGTGACAGCTCGACAAAACCGAGCACCACCGCCGCAATGATTCCGGCCCAAATCAACCAGCCGGCGAAATTGGCGCGGTCGACGAAGTGATTCATCCCAAGGATGGAGCCAGCGACGGCGACCGCCATCGCCAACGTGGCCACCCAACCCTGCCAGGTCACCGGCGTCGCGCCGTAGCCATAACGTTTCGGCCTGAACCAATAGGTGGTCATCTCGCTCACATCGCTTCCTGTTCAGCTCATTCCCGCGCCAGCGGGAACCAGCATCAGGCATCATCCCACCGAGCCTTCGAGCGACACCGAGATCAGCTTCTGCGCTTCGACGGCGAATTCCATCGGCAACTGCTGCAGCACGTCCTTGACGAAACCGTTGACGACGAGCGCGGTCGCTTCCTCGGCGGAGAGTCCGCGCTGGCGGCAATAGAACAGCATCTCCTCGGAAATCTTCGAGGTGGTGGCCTCGTGTTCGAACACCGTCGAGGAATTCTTGGTCTCGATATAGGGCACGGTATGTGCGCCGCACTGATCGCCGATCAGAAGCAAATCGCAATTGGTGAAATTGCGCGCGCCGGTGGCGCGGCGGTGCGAGGTCACGAGCCCGCGATAGGTATTGTTGGAATGCCCGGCGGCGATGCCCTTGGAGATGATGCGGCTCGTGGTGTTCTTGCCGAGATGCAGCATCTTGGTGCCGGAATCGACCTGCTGATAGCCGTTGGAAATGGCGATCGAGTAGAACTCGCCGCGCGAATTGTCGCCGCGCAGGATGCAGCTCGGATATTTCCAGGTAATGGCCGAGCCGGTTTCCACCTGGGTCCAGGAGATCTTGGCATTCTTGCCGCGGCAATCGCCGCGCTTGGTGACGAAATTGTAGATGCCACCGCGGCCGTTGGCGTCGCCGGGATACCAGTTCTGGATGGTCGAATACTTGATCTCGGCGTCGTCGAGCGCCACCAGCTCGACCACCGCGGCGTGGAGCTGGTTCTCGTCGCGCATCGGCGCGGTGCAGCCTTCGAGGTAGCTCACATACGAGCCCTTGTCGGCGATGATCAGCGTGCGCTCGAATTGGCCGGTATTCTTCTCGTTGATGCGGAAATAGGTCGACAATTCCATCGGGCAGCGCACGCCCGGCGGCACGTAAACGAAAGAGCCATCGGAGAACACCGCCGAATTGAGCGTGGCGAAGAAATTGTCCGAGATCGGCACCACCGAGCCGAGATATCTTTTCACCAGATCGGGATGCTCGTGCACGGCTTCCGAGATCGGCATGAACAGCACGCCGGCTTTGGCGAGCTCCGCCTTAAACGTGGTGGCGACCGAAACCGAGTTCGAACACCGCATCGACGGCAATACGACCGGAGCCGTTGCTGCGCTCGCCTTCCGCGGCGTCATCACCGTCGCTCCTCCGGATGCCGAGCAACGCCTCGCGCTCACGCAACGGAATGCCGAGCTTTTCGTAGGTGCGCAGGATTTCCGGATCGATCTCGTCGAGCGATTTCGGGCCGTCCTTCAGCTTGGGCGCGGAATAGTAATAGATGTCCTGGTAGTCGATTGGGCCGTAATCGACCTTGGCCCATTTCGGCTCGCGCATGGTGAGCCAGCGCTTATAGGCGTCGAGCCGCCACTTGAGCATCCATTCCGGCCCGTTCTTCTTGGCCGAAATGAACCGCACCGTGTCCTCGGACAGGCCTTTGGGGGCCTTGTCCAATTCGATCAGCGTTTCGAAACCATACTTATATTGATCGACGTCGATGCGCCGGACCTGATCGACGGTCTCTTGTACGGCCGGCATTCGTCCCTCCGCTCACGGTTTCAAGGACCGCGGGTTGGATTAAGTCGGTTATGGCAATGTCCTAAGTCGGATCGTGCTTGCCTCTGGTGACCCCAGTTCGAATGAAAATTCCCAGTTTTGCAGCCATTTAGGCGGCAACGCTCGGCTGTCCCTTAGATAGTGCAGAAGCGAGCTTTCTCCAAGCGTTTAGAAAGCTTTCAATATCGGCTTCCGAGGTGTTCCAGCCGAGGCTCACGCGCACGGCGCCGCGCGTGAGCGGCGGCAAAACCCCCATGGCGGCAAGGACATGCGAGGGCTGGACCTTGCCCGAGGAGCAGGCGGCGCCGGACGATACGGCTATGCCTTCGAGGTCGAAAGCAATGACCGCGGTCTCCGCCTTCATGCCGGGCACCGTAAACAGCGTGGTATTCGGCAGGCGCTCGGATTCGGCGGCAAAGATGACCGTTCCGGGCGCGATGGCCCGCAGGCCCGCTTCGAGCCGTTCGCGCAACGCCAGCATGTGCGCGGCCTCGGCATCGCGCTGGCGGCGGGCCACGGCCGCGGCGGCGCCGAAGGCGGCAATGCCGGCGACATTTTCCGTGCCCGCGCGCAGCCCCCGCTCCTGGCCGCCGCCGCGGATCAGCGGATCGGCGAAATGAATATCGTCGCTTCGGCGAACGAGCGCGCCGACGCCTTTGGGCCCGCCGATCTTGTGGGCCGACAGCGTCAGCAAATCGGCGCCGAGCTCTCCGATGTCGCAGGCGATGCGGCCCGCCCCCTGCACGGCGTCGACATGGATGAGGCCGCCACCGGCATGCGCGATCGCGGCGGCTTCGGCGACCGGCTGAATGACACCGGTTTCGTTGTTGGCGAGCATCACTGAAACGAGCGCGCGCGGCCATCCGGTAACGGCTTTGGCCAAGGTCGCCAAGTCGAGCCGGCCCTCGGTATCGACCGGCACCTCCTCGATTGCGCCGCGGGCAAAGCGTCCGCCCGCGCGCACCGAGACATGCTCGACGGCCGAGAGCAAAAGCTTCGAGCGCGGCCGCTTGTCGCCGGCGACTTCGATCGCAGGCGTCAGCGCCAGCATATTGGCTTCGGTGCCGCTCGAGGTGAAAAACACGTCGCCGGACCGCGCGCCGAGGAGCGCCGCGACCTCTTGGCGCGCGGTCTCGACCAAGCGGCGCGCGGCGCGGCCTTCGGCATGCACCGAGGACGGATTGCCTGGAACCGAAAGCGCCTCGGCCAAGGCCGTCCGGGCCTCGGGCCGCAGCGGCGCGGTCGCGTTCCAATCGAAATAGCTGCGCTGTGGCA
This sequence comes from uncultured Alphaproteobacteria bacterium, assembly GCA_963791925.1. GTDB lineage: Bacteria > Pseudomonadota > Alphaproteobacteria > Rhizobiales > Xanthobacteraceae > BOG-931. Next base: position 402,622 of record CAWBUA010000004.1, read on the forward strand.
TGCTGGTTATGCTTGCTTTTTGGCCCCCGGCCTGTGCTAGAAGTCGCGACCCAATGCTTCCGCCGCTTCAGGCACGTCGCCAGTTGCGAAAAAATGAAGTGGTTATAAATAGTTACGTGCGGCGGTCGGCAACGTCAAGCGTAGGCGCCCGCACTTCATTCGCTCCGGCTTGCGCAGCAGGATTAAGCGGCGGCCGAACGGCCCGATCGAGGTTCCAAAACATGCCCGAAGTCATTTTCACGGGGCCCGCCGGCCGCATCGAAGGCCGTTACCATCCGGCCCAGCAGAAAAACGCGCCGATCGGCATCGTGCTGCACCCGCATCCGCAGTTCGGCGGCACGATGAACCACCAGATCGTCTATCAGATCTATTACGCATTCGTGCACCGCGGCTTTTCGGCGCTGCGCTTTAATTTTCGCGGCGTCGGCAGGAGCCAGGGCGGCTTCGACCACGGCATCGGCGAATTGTCGGATGCCGCCTCCGCGCTCGACTGGGTGCAATCGGTCAATACCGAGGCACGCAGCTGCTGGATCGCCGGCTTCTCCTTCGGCGCCTGGATCGGCATGCAGCTTTTGATGCGGCGGCCGGAGATCGAGGGTTTCATCTCGATCGCGCCGCCGGCCAATCTCTACGATTTCTCGTTCTTGGCGCCCTGCCCGTCGTCGGGCCTGATCATCCACGGCGACAAGGACGCCGTGGTGCCGCATCGCGATGTGACGAATCTGGTCGAGAAGCTCAAGACCCAGAAGGGCATCGTCATCGAGCAGAAGGTCGTTCCCGGCGCCAACCATTTCTTCGACGGCAAGGTCGAGCCGCTGATGCAGTCGATCAGCGGTTATCTCGACAAGCGGCTCGGCACCAAGGGCGGACGCGCCAACAGCGCGGCGTAATCCTATCGCGCCTGGGTCGCGGCGCCGTCTTGCAATCGATCGGGGGACGATCATGCGTTACGCGCATGTTATTGCCGGCTGTTGCGCCATCGCGGCTGCGAGTCTCGCGGCTGGCTTGAGTGCGGGCAGCGCCGCCGCGCAAGAGGCCGACAACAACACCGTCAAGATCGGCGTTGTGGTGCCGATGACGGGAACCTCCGGGGCCGTCGGGCGGGAGATTTCCGATGCCATGCACCTCTACATCGCGCAGCACGGCGACACCGTCGCCAGCAGGAAGATCGAGCTCATCATCAAGGACGATCAAAGCGTGCCGGATAACGCCAAGCGGCTGGCGCAGGAATTGATCGTCAACGACCACATCAGTTTCCTCGGCGCCGGACTGACGCCGAGCGCCATGGCGATGGCGCCGATTGCCACCCAAGCCAAGGTGCCGACCGTGGTCGTGGTATCGGGCACCTCGATCGTTACCGAGAAGTCGCCGTATTACGTGCGCACCAGTTTCACGCTCGGCCAGCAGTCCGGCATCATCGCCGATTGGGCGATCCAGAACGGCAGCAGGAAAGCCGTTTCCATCCTGTCCGATTGGGCGCCCGGCGCCGAAGCGGGCAAGGTGTTCGCCGACCACTTCACCAAAGGCGGCGGCCAGATCCTCGACACCCTGAAGGTGCCGCTGGCCAATCCCGACTTCTCGCCCTTCCTGCAGCGCGCCCACGATCTGCAACCGGATACGCTGTTCGTGTTCGTGCCGGCCGGTCAGGCCGGACCGTTCGCCAAGCAATTCGCCGAGCGCGGGCTGGAGAAGTCCGGCATCAAGCTGATCGGCCCCGGCGACATCGTCGACGACGACGATCTGCCGGGCACCGGCGACACGCTCGTCGGCGTCGTCACCGCGGGATTATATTCGGCCGCACATCCTTCGGAGCTCAACAAGCAGTATGTCGCCGCCTACCGGAAGGCCACCGGCCACCGCGCCAATTTCATCTCGGTCGGCGGCTATGACGGCATGCACCTGATCTACGCCGCGCTCCAAGCCACCAACGGCAACACCGATGCCGACGGGATCATCGGCGCCATGAAAGGCATGAAGTGGGAAAGCCCGCGCGGCCCGATGTCGATCGATCCGCAGACCCGCGACGTGGTGCAGAACATTTATATCCGCAAAGTCGAGATGGTCGAGGGTCAGCCCTGGGCCATCGAGTTCAAGACCTTCCCCGCGGTGAAGGATCCGCTCAAAGAGATGGCGGCGAAGTAGACGGCGCGAGGATCATCCATGCGCGGCGTAACTTTTCTCGGTGAGCGCAAGCTCGCGCTCGCCGAATTCTCCGACCCGGCACCGGGGCCGCACGACGTCGTCGTCGCGATCAAGGCGTCGGGCATGTGCGGCAGCGATCTCAAGCCCTATCGCGCCGCGGGCGGCTCGGCTGCTTTGGGGCTCGGCAAAGTGTCGGGGCCGGTCATCGCCGGCCATGAGCCCTGCGGCGTGGTGGCGGCGGTCGGCAGCGCGGTCGACGAGCGCATCGCCCGCGTCGGCGCGCGGGTGATGGTGCATCACTATGCCGGCTGCGGCACTTGCCGGCACTGCCGCACCGGCTGGACCCAGATGTGCGCGAGCGGCAGCACGGTGTACGGCATCACCGGCCACGGCGCGCACGCCTCTTACATGAAAGTGCCGGCGTCGACGCTGGTGCCGTTGCCGGAGGAATTGAGCTTCTCGACCGGCGCGGCGATTTCCTGCGGCACCGGCACCGCCTATCAGGCGCTGCGGCGGATGAGACTTGCCGGCGGCGATACGATCGCGGTGATCGGCCAGGGACCGGTCGGCCTGTCGGCGACGCAGCTTGCCGCCGCCATGGGCGCCCGCGTCATCGCGCTCGACGTCAGCGCCGAGCGGCTTGCCCGCGCCAGGGAATTCGGCGCCGACGCCGCGGTCGACCCCAAGGCGGCGGACGCCGTCGCCGCGATCAGGGCGGCGACCCATGGCGAAGGCGCCGACCTGACGCTCGATACCTCTGGCACTTCCGACGGTCGGTTGATCGCAGTGCGCGGCGCGCGGGCCTGGGGCACGGCCGGTTTCATCGGCGAAGGCGGCGACGTCACCATCGACGTCAGTCCGCAGCTGCTGCGCAAGCAGCTTACCATCATCGGCTCGTGGACCTTCTCCACCACTGTGCAGGCCGATTGCGCACGCTTTGTCGCCGACAACAAGATCGACGTCGATCATCTGTTCACGCACCGCTGGCGGCTCGATCAGGCCGACGAGGCCTATCGGCTGTTCGATCGGCAGACCGGCGGCAAAGGGGTTTTTCTGATCGATTGAAATCGGGGGCAGCGGCAACCCGCGAGGAAATTCGGTCTTTTCCTAACCTTTGAACTCACTCGTTTTCTCCCGGCATCGGGACGTTTAGATCGAGCGCTGAAGCGCGGCGAACATGCCGCAACAGCGCGTGCGCCTTGCAACGGAGGTTAGTGTGACTGCATTGGACATTCATGCCGGCGCGACGGAGATCGCGCTGCCGGAAGATTTTCGCTGGCCGGCCGGCAAGCGCATCGCGGTGTTCTTTCGCGTGTCGTTCGAATGGTGGTCCGACGACAAGTGGCCGGGCATCGGCCCGATGGGCAACCCGTTGCGGGCCGGCGTTCCCGATCTCAATGCCGTGGGCTTCGCCGAATACGGCCACCGGCGCGGCATTTTCCGCATCCTCGACGTGCTGGCGCGCCAAGCGGTCAAGGCGACCGTCAATGTCAGCGGCATCATGGCCGAACGCTATCCCGACACGGTGCGCAAGATCGCCGACGCCGGGCACGAGATCGTCGCGCATTCCTACACCATGGATATGATCCCGGCCTATCTCACCGAGGAAGAGGAACGCGACAACATCCGGCGCACCACCGAAGTGATCGAGCGGGCGACCGGCAAGCGTCCGCGCGGCTGGATCTCGCCGCGCAGCACGCCGAGCCTGCGCTCGCCGCGGCTCCTCGCCGAAGCCGGTTATGAATGGCACGGCGACACGCTCAACGACGACCTCCCCTATCTGGTCCGCTTCCCGTCGCGCTCGATCGTTGCATTTCCCAACAATACCGAGGTCAACGACCTGCCGCTTTACATGCGGCACGGCAATTCGCCGCGCGTCTATGTCGAAATCTTCGAGGATTGGCTCAAAAGCGTGCGCGAGCGCGAAACCGGCGCCGTGCGCATGGACCCTGCCGTGCACACGCATGTGTTCGGCCGCCAGCCCGGCTTGGCAATGTACGAGCGGGTGATCGAGATCGCCAAGGCCGCTGACGACATCTGGATCGGCACCCGCTCGGAGGCCGTGGCGCATGCTCGCAAGTTCTTCAACGGTTGAACGCGCCCGCTATGGCTCTATTGGGCGGCGAGCCAATGCGCGATTGCCGGCCAGGCCTCCTTCAGGGTGCGCGCACCCATGAACAGGCCGATATGGCCGCCGGGGACGAGCTTCTTCTCGATTTTGCTCTTGGGCGTGCCGAGCAGGTTTTCGGCGTTGAAGACCTGTTCTTTGGTGGTGATGTCGTCGGTTTCGCCGGCCAGCAGATAGACCGGACAGGTAATGTTTTTGAGGTCCAGGCGGCGGCCGAGACCTACGAACGTGCCCTTGGCCAGGCGGTTGTCCTTGAACAATTCGCGAATGACCTGCAGATACCAGCGCCCCGGCAGATCGATCGGATTCTCGTACCAGCTGGCGAAAGTCTCTTCCTTGCTGACATAGACCGGATCGTCGATGTGCTCATAAAGATCGATCTGATTCTCGAAATAATGCTGCTCGGGATGCATGTTCTTCCATCCCTGCAGCATGAACTTGCCCTTCATCAGCCCGCCGCCGAGCGCCACCAGCTCCTCGTAGAATGACATCGGGGATTGGTGGACCATGCGCTTGATCGGCCCATCCCCGGCATCGGTGTCGATCGGCGAGCCGGCGAGGACGAGCGAATTCACTTTGTCCGGGAAACGCGCCGCGATCATCGCCGCGACCCAACCGCCCTGGCACAGGCCGACAAGATTGACGCGGCCGCCAAGATCGTCGATCGCCACGATCAGCTCGGCGAGGTAATTATCGATTTCCAGGTCCTTCATATCGTCGGTGGCCGGCTTCCAATCGGTCAGCGCGACGTGGCCGACGCCGTTGGCGAGCAGCGTCTCGATCAGGCTCTGGCCCTTGTGATAATCGGCAATCATGGCGGTGTGGCCGGCATGCGGCGCATCGACCAAAGTCGGGATGCCGCCCGACTTGCCGTAATCGCGCAGCGTCATGGTGCGCAGATCGAGCCGCACCGTGTTCGGCGTCGCCAAGGCCGGCCGCAGCTCGTCGTGGATTTTGATCTCTTCCTCGGCGAATTTGAGGTTCTTGGCGTAGAGATCCGCCCCACTCTCCATTAACGAAGCCGCCATGGCCATCGGCCAGAATGCCGGAACGCTGGCGAGCGAAAATTCTGAAGCTTTGACGGTCGTCATGCTGAGACCTGACCTTCGATGCGCGCGAGGTGGCGCACATGTGACGGAACCAGATGGCCCAGCAGCCGGTAAGTCGCAATCTTGAGCACGCTGGTGATCAGGAAAAACACCAAGGCATAGCCCCAGACCATCAGCGCCAATTTCCAGCCGATCGGCGTCACGAACCAGCCATAGACCACCCCCAGCGTCCCGACGATCTGCGTGCATTCGCAGGCCACGATCAGCTTCCAGCTCGGCCACGGGCGCTCCCAGATCGCGCCCTTGTTGCGGGTCAGATAAATCGTCATGTGCCCGGCGACGAGCAGCTTGAGGAAGACGACCGACTGAACCACCTCCGGCGCCAGCCGCAGATAATCGCGGGCGATCCAGAACATCCCGAAGCTGACGAAGACGCCCATGATGCCGAGCATGGAGGCGACGACGAGAACCCGCGTCATATCCCAGCGCACCGGCTGCAATGCGAAAGGCGCATTGTCATCGGCGATCATCATGATCGGAATGTCGTTGAGCAGCGCCAAAAGCACGATCATGATCGCGGTGACCGGATAGAAGTTGAAGATCAAGATGCTCGCCGTCATGAACAGGAGCACACGGATAGTCTCCGCGATGCGGTAGATCGCATAGGCCGTCATGCGCTCGAAGATGCGGCGCGCTTCCTCGATCGCGGTGACGATGACCGAGAGGCCGGGCGCCGTCAGCACCAAGGCGGCGGCGGCGCGGGCGGCGTCGGTGGCGCCGGAGACCGCGATGCCGACATCGGCCTGCTTCAAGGCCGGCGCATCGTTGACGCCGTCGCCGGTCATGCCGACGATGCGGCCGGCACCCTGCAGCGCCTTGACGATCTCGAATTTGTGCTCGGGGAAGACGCGGGCGAAGCCGTCGGCGGACAATATCTGGGGCAATCTATCGGCCGGCGCCTTGTCGCCGAACAGCGCATCGGCGACGACGATGTTTTGGCCTAGGTTGAGCTCGCCGGCGATCTCCTTGGCGATTGCCTCATGGTCGCCGGTGACCATCTTGATATCGACGCCCATCGCGCGGATCGTCCTGATCGTCTCCGCAGAATCGTCGCGCGGCGGGTCATAGAGCGGCAGCAGGCCGAGATAGCGCCAGCTTTGGCCGTCGTCGCGGGCGACGCCGAGCGTGCGGTAGCCCTTGCCGGCGTCTTCATCGACGAGCGCATTGATGGCGCGGCGCTCCTCGGCGCCCGGTGCGCACAGATCGACAATGACTTGCGGCGCGCCCTTGGCCACTTGGAAACGTTCGCCGCCGTGCTCGATTTCCGCTTCGGCGCGTTTCGCCACCGGATCGAAGGGATGGAACGCCGTCACCGTGTAACTGTCGAGGACCGAACCAGCCGGCGCACCGGCAAGGATCGCCGCATCGATCGCGTCCGGCGCATCGCGCCGCGACGCCAGCGCCGCCGCCAGCAAAAGTTCTTCAGGCCGGACGCCCTGGGCCGGTTGCGGCTTGCCGAGCGTCAATTCGTTCTTGGTGAGCGTGCCGGTCTTGTCCGAGCACAAGGTACCCACTCCCGCCATTTCTTCGATCGAGACCAGACGGGAGACGATGGCCTTCATGCGCGCCAAACGCTCGGCGCCCACCGCCATCGTGACGGAGAGCACCGCCGGCAGGGCCACGGGAATCGAGGCAACCGCCAGGATCAACGCGAATTGGACGAGTTCGAGCGGCGCATTGTGACGGAATAGCCCGGCCAGCACGATCATGACGACGAGGCCGGCCGTGATGAAGATCAGGAAATTGCCGATGCGCAGCACCGCGCGCTGAAAGTGCGAGACCGTGCCGGCCTGCTGCACGAGACCGGCGGTCTTGCCGAAATAGGTCTTCATGCCGGTCGCGGTGACCACGCCGTCCATCTCGCCCTGCTTGGCGATGGACCCCGAATAGGCGTCATCCCCGGCCTTTTTGTCGACCGGCAGCGATTCTCCGGTCAGCGCCGACTGGTCGACGCTGAGATAACCGCCGCCGGTCAATTTCAGATCGGCGGGAACGACGTTGCCGAGCTTGACGTGAACGAGGTCGCCGGGGACCAGAAGCTTCGCCGCGACGTCCTTCCATTCGCCGTCGCGCCTGACGCGGGCCTTGAGCGCAAGCCGCTGCTTGAGCAATGCGATGGCGTTGTCGGCCTTGAACTCCTGCCAGAAGCCGACGCCGGCATTGATGAACAGCATCAACAGAATGATGGCGAGATCGCCCCAATGCCGCAGCACGCCGGAGAGCACCGCCGCGATCTCGATCATCCACGGGATCGGCCCCCAGAAGAAATGCGCCAGCCGCTCAAGAACGCTGACGCGGTGCTCAACGAGGGCGTTCTCGCCGTATTGTGCCAGCCGGTGCGCCGCTTCGGCTTCGCTCAATCCTGCCGTCTCAGCCGCTGCTAGGGCGGCGACCGGAGGCGACGTTGTTTGATCGTTGATCGTACCGGCCTCCATCGCTATGAGGCACGCTGGGTCGTTCGTTCCTCGGCTCGAGCGGCTTCGCCGACGACGCGCCAGGTATGCCGCGCGATCATCAAATCTTCATCGGTCGGAACCATCCAGGCCGAGGTTTTGCCGTCCGCCTTGGTCAGGCGCGGGCCGCCGGCCTGGTTCGCCGCCACATCAATTTCCAATCCGAGCCATGCCGATCGTTCGCAGACGCGGCGGCGAATTTCCGGGGCGTGTTCGCCGATGCCCGCGGTAAACACCAGCGCATCGAAGCCGCCAAGCGCGGCGACCAGCGAGCCGAGCTCGCGGCAGATGCGATAGACGAACAGATCGACCGCCTCGGCTGCGTGCGGCTGTTCGCTCGCCAGCAGCGTCCTCATGTCGTCGCTGATGCCCGAAACGCCAAGCAGGCCCGAAGACTGATAGAGCAATTCGCTGACGGCGGCGGCGCTCATGCCCTTCTGCTCCAGCAGATAGAGCACGACGCCGGGATCGAGGCTGCCGCAGCGCCGCGCCATCGGCAGCCCGTCGAGCGCGGTAAAGCTCATGGTGGTTGCAACGCTGCGGCCCTGTTTTATGCCGCACATGCTGGCCCCGCTGCCGAGATGCGCCACCACGACGCAGCCGTTGGCGGCGGGCGAACCGATCACCTCGGGCAATACGCTCGCGATATATTCATAGGACAGCCCGTGGAAACCGTAGCGGCGGACCCCCTCCTCGGTGAGGCGTCGCGGCAGCGCAAAACTAGCCGCTACCTTCGGCTGGGTGTGGTGGAACGACGTGTCGAAGCAGGCGACCTGAGGAAGCTTCGGATGCAGTTTCGCCAAAGCCGCAATGGCAGCGAGGTTATGCGGCTGGTGTGACGGCGCGAGCGGCACAAGCGTGGTCAATTCGGCGGTCACCTTGGCGTCGATCAGAACGGGCTCGTGATAGACCATGCCGCCATGGACGACGCGATGGCCTGCGGCAATCAGTTTCTGCTGTGGGAAGCGCTGATCGAGCCAGGGCAGCAATGCCGCAAGCGCTTCCTCGTGGGTCGCACCATCCTTGAGGTAGTCATCGGCGAGCGGCGCGCCGGTGCCGTCCTTGATGGTGAGATGCGCGCGGTGGTGGATGCCTTCGAACTCGCCCTCGCAAACCAAATCTTGCCGGCTCGGCCGCCGCTCGGCGGGAAACAGCGAAAACTTCAGGCTCGATGAGCCGGCATTGATGACGAGAATGGCATCGGTCACGGCGTCATCTCCGCCTTGTGCCGCGCCAGCAACAGCGCGATGGCGCAGGAGCCGAGCCGCGCCAGGGTCTTGTCGGCGCGGCTCGTCAAGATGATCGGCACGCGGGCACCGAGCACGATGCCGGCGATGGTCCCTTCGGCCAGATATTCCAGCTGTTTCGCCAGCATATTGCCGGCTTCGAGATCGGGAACGACGAAGATGTCGGCCTGTCCGGCGACCGGCGAAACGATGCCCTTGGTCTTGGCGGCTTCGGCGGAAACGGCGTTGTCGAAGGCGAGCGGCCCGTCGAGGATGCCGCCGGTGATCTGCCGGCGGTCGGCCATCTTGCAGAGGGCGGCTGCATCGATCGTGGATTTGATCTTCGACGTCACCGTCTCGACCGCGGAGAGGATCGCGACCTTAGGCAGCGCGACGCCAAGGGCGTGCGCCAGCTCGATCGCGTTCTGCACGATGTCGACCTTGTCCTCGAGCGTCGGATAGATATTGAGCGCGGCATCGGTGACGAAGAGCGGCCGCGGGTAGTCGGGACAATCGATGACGAAGACGTGGCTCATGCGCCGGACGGTGCGCAGCTTCTCCTCGTGGACGATCGCGCCCATGAATTCGTCGGTGTGCAGGCTGCCTTTCATCAACGCCTCGACCTTGCGGTCGCGCGCCAGCGCAACGGCCGCCGCCGCCGCGGCGTGGCTGTGGTCGGTGGGCACGATCTCATAGCCGGCGAGATCGAGCTTGGCCGCCGCCGCTGCAGCGCGGATTTTGGCTTCGGGGCCGACCATGACCGGGATGATGAGTTTTTCCTTGGCGGCTTCGATCGCGCCCTGCAGCGACACCGTATCGACCGGATGCACGACCGCGGTGCGGAGCGGCGCAAGCCCTTGCGCCTTGCGAACGAGGTCTTGGTGATGATGACCTTTCATTGCATCGTCTTTCGCTCTTGCGCCGCGTGACGCACTCGGCTCATGGAACGACGGTCAGCGGCAGCGGTGAAAGAATCACGAGTTTTTGCGAGACGCTGCCGAGCAACGCGCCGGCGACGCGGCCGGCGACGCGCTTGCCGACGACAATGGCGTCGGCATGCTTTTCCTGCGCGACCCCGACGATTGTCTGCGCGACGTCGCCGGTCCGCGATTCCAGGATGACCGTCCCCGCACCGGCCTTGCGCGCGCGATCTCTTGCGGCGGCCAGTATCTGCGCGGCATGCGACTGCAACAGCTCTTTCAGCCAAGCTTGCTGGTCATCGGTAAACGCCATGAACACGTTGTCCGGCAGCCCATAGCCGCCGACGATATTCACAATCAAAAGTTCGGCGCCCTCGGCTTTCGCCAGGTGCGCCGCATAATCGGTCGCGCGATCGCCGCCCTCAGATCCATCCGTCGCCGCCAGGATGCGGGTCATTATCGCCTCTCATCCGAACTGTCACGATGTATTCAGTGCGGCTCGCATACGTCAGTGCACAGCCTCCGTGTCAATGCGATGCGATGCCTTGGCCGCCGCCGCCGCGCCACGTGACACACCACGCTCGTACATTTGACCATCGCCCATCCGGGGACTTGAGGGAAAAATCAGCCCAGCAATCTCTGTTCCAGTCCATCCACGGCCCTGCGCACTTCGGCCAGGATAAGCCTGTCCGCGGCGGCTTGATCGATATCCGGCACATCCCAGTCGAATATCGCGCGATATTTCTCGACCAATTTTTTCACGTCGGCGTCGATCTGGCCGCGATGCGCGTCCAGTTCCTTCTGCTCGATTTTTGCCATGCTGTTCTCTCCTTGACGGTCGAGGTGAACGTCCTCGCCGCAGCCCTGGTCGTCGCGTTGCCACGACAGGCGCAGTGTCGGACAACTTGAAGTAAATGCTCGATGCTACTCGCTCCGAGAACGGTTGGCGCTCTCGTCACAGCCGCAGCCCGCCGTCGATCTCCAGAATGCGGCCGTCATAGTAATCGTTCTGCAGGATGAACAGCGCTGCGCTGGCGATCTCCTCAGGCTGCGCGAAGCGCCGCACCGGAATGGTCGCGACGATCTTGTCTTTGACCTTCGGCGGAATAGTCGCCACCATGCGGGTTTCGGAAAAGCCCGGGGCGATGCCGGCGACGCGAATATGGTGGCGCGCGAGTTCCTTGGCCCAGGTGACCGTCATGGCGGCGACGCCGGCCTTGGCCGCGGAGTAATTGGTCTGTCCGACATTGCCGGCGCGGGAAATGCTGGAAATATTGACGATCACGCCGCCGCGTCCGCTTTCGATCATCTGTACGGCGGCCTCGCGCGCACAGAGGAATACGCCTCTGAGATCGACCGCGATCACCTTGTGAAAGTCGGCCAGCGCCATTTTCCGCTGCACCTTGCCGTTGGCCGCCTTGACCAGCAGCGCATCGCTGGTGATGCCGGCATTGTTGATCAGGCCGTCGACGGCGCCGAAATCCTTGCGGACGACGGCAAACAACGCCTCGATCGCCGCCTCGTCGGTCACGTCGGCCGGATAGTCCCTGACCGTGGCTCCGGTTTTTTCGCAGAGCCGCACCGTGTCCTGCAGCTTGGCGCGATCGAGGTCGACCAGCGCGAGCTTGGCGCCCCGCCCGGCCATGGTCTCCGCCATTTTCCGGCCGAGACCTTGCGCCGCCCCGGTGATGACGATGACCTTGTCCTGCAAATCCATGGGACTGTTCCGCGTGACTTTTGATCGAGCTTCAATGCTCCTCGGCGCCTATCCATTCGCGCGCCGCGGCGGCTTCGGCGCGCGAAAACACCTTGGTCCGGTGCGGCATCAGGAAGCCGAAGAACTTTGTGGCGTGCCTGATCCATTCGACGTCGCTGACCACGGCGACGCGTTCCCAACGGCTGAGATGCTCCATGCCGATCTTGAAATCTTCCCACATCGCGCCGGCATCGAAGCCTTTGAAATCGGCGTCGGTTTCGTAATACAGCCTAACTTTCTGGTTATGACGCAGCGCTTCAAGAGCGGCAGGCACAAGGACGGTACCGTAGTCCGCCCGCGTCACCTGCCCCTTGCAGCAGATGGCAACGACGTTGCTGGGAAAGCCCTTCAAGAGTTCGATCACGGTTCCTCCACTACGTACATTGACGACATTGTTTTGATGATGTGGTGTGGACGTTGTGTGACGTCCATGACCTATTTCATGATGCTAAATGCCACAGCGGGATTTTGATCTGCATCAAGCGCCGCCGTGCCGGTGCCGCTAATGGCGGCGCGCGCAATGCCGGCTTCGGTCGCGATTGAATGCATCCACGACGCCAACAATAACAGCAATAAGATAGTTCCAGGTCCAGCCCGGACGATCCGCAATTGCCTTTGCGACCTGACTGAGCGCAGCATCAGGGCCGCGCCACGACCCCGCCGGTCAGCGGCCCTGATACGCCGGTCGTTCCGGGAAACGTGATCGGCAGGCCGCGCAGCGAGCGCGCGGCGAGATAGGCGAAGGCCTGCGCTTCGAGCGAATCGATCGACCAGCCGACCGCGTCGGCGGTTTCGAGGCGCGCGGGCTTGAGCCGCTCGGCGAGCATGCGCAGCAGCGTCGGATTGCGCGCGCCGCCGCCGGCGACGATCCAGTTTGCCGGCGCGCGCGGCAGATGCGGCACGATGCGCGCGACCGCAGCCGCCGTGAGCGCGGTGAGCGTCGCGGCGCCGTCCTCGACGCCGCCGCCGTCGAGCGCAGCGCCGACAAAACCGCGGAAGTCGTTGCGATCGAGCGATTTCGGCGGCGGCAGGGAAAAGAAAGGATGCTGCAATAAGCGCGCGATCTTCGACTCATCAACCTTGCCGGCAGCGGCCGCCCGGCCGTCGGTGTCGAGCGGCCGCCCGGTGCGCAGCCGCAGGAAATCGTCGAGCAAGGCGTTGCCGGGACCGGTGTCGCAGGCGATGAGGTCCGCGCCGTCGATATAGGTCACGTTGGCGACGCCGCCGATGTTGAGCACCGCAATTGGCCCGGGCAGGCCGAGGCGGCGCACCAAGGCGCGATGATAGATCGGCACCAGCGGCGCGCCCTGCCCGCCGGCGGCGACGTCCGCGGCGCGAAAATCGTAAACCACCGGAATGCCGAGCCGCTTCGCCAAGGCGGCGCCGTCGCCGATTTGCAATGTCAGCCCGCGCTCCGGCCGGTGCAGCAGCGTCTGGCCGTGAAAGCCGATCGCGGCGATGCTGTCGGCTTCGAGCGCGTTAGCGGCGAGAAAAGTCTCCACCGCCTCGGCGTGGGCGTCGGTGATCAATTGCTCGGCCTCGGCGACCAGCGGCTGCCGCGCCGTGCGCTCGGTCAGGTTCGCCGCGGCGGCGCTGGCGCGGCGCAACAGCGCGCGCTCGGCTTCTGTATAAGGGCGCGACGCGGTCGGGCCGAACCGCGCGATGGTTTGGCCGTCGGTGTCGATCAAGGCGACGTCGACGCCGTCCTGCGAAGTGCCGCTCATCAGCCCGATCGCCGGCATCGACATATCGGACGCAGCCGCCGCCGGCCGGTCGAGGGACGTTGGTTCGGACATTGAAATGCCTTCCGGACGCGTTCTTTAAATCGCCGACGAGACCTGTTACACCGCTGCCAGCAAACCGTCATCCTGAGGTGGCCGCGAAGCGGCCCTCGAAGGATGTGGCCCAAGAGCCCGGGCCGTCGCCCTTCGAGGCTCGCTTCGCTCGCACCTCAGGGTGACGGAACATAGCCGTTGCGTCGATGAGCACCTATAAATCCGATTTTCTCAACGTCCTTGCCGAGCGCGGCTTCATCCACCAGGTCTCGGAGCCCGAGGCTTTGGACGGCCTGGCACGGACGTCGACGATCACCGCCTATATCGGTTTCGACTGCACCGCGCCGTCGCTGCATGTCGGCTCGCTGCTGCCGATCATGCTCTTGTACTGGTTGCAGCAGACCGGCCACCGGCCGATCGCGCTGATGGGCGGCGGCACCACCCGCGTCGGCGACCCTTCCGGCAAGGACGAAAGCCGGCGGCTGTTGACCGACGCGGCCATCAACGACAACCTCGAAGGCATTCGCGCCGTTTTCAAAAAGTTCCTGAAATTCGAAGACGCCGGCGGCAACGCCATCATGGCCAACAATGCCGACTGGCTGAACACGCTCAATTACATCGATTTCCTGCGCGACGTCGGCCGCCACTTTTCCATCAACCGGATGCTCGCCTTCAATTCGGTCAAGCTCCGGCTCGAGCGCCAGCAGGAACTGTCCTTCCTCGAATTCAACTACATGATCCTGCAGGCCTACGATTTCGTCGAGCTCTACCGCCGTCACGGCTGCGTCTTGCAAATGGGCGGCTCCGATCAATGGGGCAACATCGTCAACGGCATCGATCTCGGCCGCCGCCTGCATAACGCGCAGTTTTTCGCGCTGACATCGCCGCTGATCACCACGTCGTCGGGCGCCAAGATGGGCAAGACCGCGGCCGGCGCGGTGTGGCTCAATGCCGATCAGGTCAGCCCTTACGAATACTGGCAATATTGGCGCAACACCGAAGACGCCGACGTCGGCCGTTTCCTCAAGCTGTTCACGATCCTGCCGCTTGGCGAGATCGAGCGTCTTGCCGCGCTCAAAGGCGCCGAGATCAACGAAGCGAAAAAGATTCTGGCGACCGAAGCCACCGCGCTGGTGCATGGCCGCCCGGCCGCCGAGGAAGCCGCCGCGACCGCGCGCACCACCTTCGAGGAAGGCGGCCTCGGCGCCGGCCTGCCGACGGTCGAAATCGCGCGAGCCGAATTGCAGGCCGGTATCGGCGTGCGCGCCGCCTTCATCAAGGCGGGGCTGGCCGCCTCGAACGGCGAGGTCCGGCGCGCCATCGCCAACAACGCGGTCATGGTCAACGATGCGCGCGTGACCAACGAGATGGCCGAGCTCAGCGAACGCGACGCGACGGCGAATGGCGCGATCAAGCTTTCGCTCGGCCGCAAGCGTCACGTGCTGCTCAAGCCGGTGTAACGAAACCGGCAGGACAAAATCAATTCAGTGATTGGTGCCGATCGAGTTGCCGACCGCGCCGGTGGTGTCGGCGGCATTAGGCACCGTCGTTGCCGGGAATTCGAACACCTTGCGCAACAGTCCCGGCGCCAGCGCGGAGAGCGGATTGACGTGAAGCACCGGATTGCCCGGCTTGCCCACGACTTCGTAGGTGATGCCGAGCAGGCCTTCCTTTTCGCCGCCGAGGAAAAGGCCGACGACCGGAAGCTGGCCGAGGAGATTGTTGGCGCCATAGAGCGGGATCAGCGTGCCGCGCAGGTGCACGTTGTCATCGGCGTAATCGATGAAGCCGTCGATGGTGCCGCCGAGCACCGGACCGCGCACCACGCCGTCGCGCAGCGCGATCCGCCCCGGCGAGCGGGTGAAGTCCACCTTCATGCCCGAGAAAAACATGTTGTTGCGCGGCAACGGACTGCCGTTGGAGACCGCCTGCCTCGAGCTGAGACTCGTCGTGGACCATGAAATTGCGGACGCTTAGTCTTCCGAGTTGATTCGAATTGCTCGCCGACGGCGGGTCCATCACCGTCGACAGTTGACCGCCATCCATCCGCGAATAGATGTCGGCGAAGCGCAACAGCGCGCCGGCGTCGCTCGAATTCGATGTCGATCGCGCGCCGCCCGCCCGCCGCGGCGCGCAGATCGCCGCTGAGCGTGCCGTCCTGGCCGATCTTGGCGTTCAGCCCGAGACTGCGCACCTCGCCGCCGCGCCGCGATAATTTGAGCTCGAGACCGCGCAATGCCTCGCCGTTGAAGCCGAGCACGGCGCCGAGCTTCATGTCGAGATCGATGTCGGGAGGCTTGTGGGTTTCCGATTGCGGCGCCGTCGGTCCGCCGTTCATGGTCTTGATGAAACCCCGGCCGTCGTAAGCGTCGCCGCGCATCACGGCATGCAGCACGCCGTCCGGCGCCCGCGTCACCTTGAGGCTGACGTGGTCGCCGTCGGAAAAGCCGTAGGAGGGGAAATCGGCCGATTGCAGCGCGCCCGAGCCGTCGAGTTCGATGGTGCCCTTGACGCCGCCGCCGGCGCCTTCGATCAACAGATCGCTGATGCGGACGGCCTGCGGGGTACTCGTCACGGTGAAGGTGGCGCGCGCCGGCTTGCCGGACTGCTTGACCCAACCCGGCAGGAAGCCGTCGATCTGGGCCGACGTCAGGTCGGCCGCGACCGCGAAGTGGCCGTCATGTTCCGAGGACGTGCCGACCTTGCCGAGGATGTCGATCGGAATGGTGCCGCTGATCGCGTTCGACGGATCGAGGCCGAGATTATTGCGCATGGCCTCGTCCAGCATGCCTTGAATATGAACGTCGGCTTCGCTGGCGCCGTGCAATTGCCGGTAATCGAGATTGGCCGGCGAGCCGCCGATCTTGACGTCGCCTCTGATCGCGAAGCCCTGGTTATTGGCGCTGACTTTGAGATCGGCGGCATCGACCTTCTGGCCCATGATCATATGGTCGGCCGAAAAGTTCGTGGCGTCGACGTTGATGGCGTAATTGGTCGACCCCGGCGGCAGGTCGGGCTTGAGCGGCATCGCCAGCGCGACCAGCGCGCTCATATTGCCGTGGGTCGTCGTCGGATCGAACGGCACCTGCGCGGCTTCGCGCAGGCGGTCGAGGCCCAAAAGCTCGACGGCGGCCGCAACCGTGCCGTCGAGCTTGAAGTGCACATTGGCGGGCGGCGCATGCGGCGACGTATCGGGCACTTCAAACAGGCCCGACGACAGCGTCAGCTTGCGGCCGGAGGGCAGATCGGCCGCCGCCTTGCCGAGCGCGATCTGCGCGTCGCGTCCGACGATGTGAACGGTGAGATCGGCATCGTGCAGCGCCGGCAGGCCGGCCACCGGCCTGATCACGCAATTGGTCGCCACGGCATCGAGCGTCAAGCCGTCGTCCGGGACCGGCGGCCCGCTGGCCTTGAGGTTTTCGAGCGGCGAATTCACGCCGATGATGACCCGCTCGACATTGCCGCTGATCAGATGATCCTCGAACCAGTCGCGAACCTTGGGAACGATGAAGATGGGCCAGAGCCGCTTTAACGCATCGGCGGACATGCGCGTAGCGGCAAGGCCGGCGGCCAGATGAAGGTCGCCGCTGGAATAATCGGCGTTGCCGGACATGGCGACGCCGACTTCGCCATTGCCGATTTCGCCATGGTCGACCACGAAGCGCTTTTTCACCGGATCGAAGCGGCCGCTGACCGCGATATTGTTGAGAACGAGCGGCGCGCCCTGTTCGGCGGACGAATTGAGCACGATCGAACCGCCGCCGATCCGGAACAGCCACGGTCCCGGCGGCTGCGCCGGCGCTTCGACCTGGCCGAGCAGCGTAACGCGATTGCCGCCGGAAAGGACTTGGAACGGCACTGTGAGCACGCGGCTGCCGGCGTCCCAGTTGACCTTGAACTCGGCATGGTCGAGGTCGATGCGGCCATCGGCGCCATCGCCATCGTTGAAAGAGCCGGCGTCGGCGACGACGCGGCCGGTGAGCGATTGCGGCACCCCGTTCGGGCCGATGACGCCGCGTAAGCTTGCCGAAAGCGGCACGTTGAACTGCAAAGTTCCGTCGCCGAACCGGGACGCCAGCAACAGGTCGTCGGCGGACACTTGGCGGGCTTCGAGCGCAATGCTGCGGTAGCCATCCGCCATCGGCTTGATCGCAGCCGTGATCCCCCAGGGACGTTCCGGATTCGCCGAGCCCATCGTGACCACGATGCCGCCGCTGCGTGGGCGCTGAATGCTCAGGCTGATGTCTTCAAAAGTCCAGCGCTTGCCGGTGCGCTCGTCGTCGACGGTCAGTTTGCCGTCCTTCAATCCAAGCTCGCGCAGATCGTGGCCGTCGAGTCCGGATTGGCCGATGCCGTCGAGCCACGACAACAGGGCGGCAATGCTGTCGGTGGGCGGGCGCGGCACGGCATGGTGCCCTGGAGGCGCGGCGACAAGCGGCGCCCTCGCAGCGGGCGCGGCGGGAAGGGCCGTATTGGCTTCGATCCTGTCCTGCTTGACGGCCGGACGCGTGGCGAGACCGGCGGCGGGTGGCACTTTCGCCGTAGCGATCGGATGCTTGTCGGCGTCGGAGGCAAAGACCGTGACGCCGCCATTCGGCTCGATGCGCACCGCCATTGTCGCGCCGACCAGATTGAGGCTTTCGGCGCGCAGATGACCGCTGAACAGGCTCAGGCCCGAGACGTGGATTTCAGCCTTTGGCGCGCTCGCCACCACGGTGCCGTCGGGATCGCGAACCACAATATCGCGCACCCGCACCGCGGCGCCGTGCGCGGTGCGCTCGATCTGAGTGCCGCCGACTTCGACGCGTTCGTGGCTGCCGAAATTCTCCTCGATCGCCGACACCAGCCACGGCGTGAAGATATCGAGCTGGATCGGTCCGCTGGACAGCCGCCACCACAGGCCGGCGACGGCGACCACGAATAGCCCGGCCAGGACGGCCGAACCGATACCGACCCGTCTGATCAGGCGCTGATGCCGGGCGAGCAGGCGCCGATAGGCAGCCAGATAGCGGCTGTCGCCCCAGCGCTCACCGCGATGGGCTGCTGCGAGATTGCCCCGGCGTCGCGGGTGAACCGTGCGCTCCGATCGCAGGGGCGCCGCACTTTGCCTGTCTTGGTTCGCCATGCCCGGTCGGGCGTCCCCTCGTCCCCGTCACAACGATAATGCGGCCAACTGAATAACGTCCCGTGAGCGATCGACACCCCTGCCCGCGGGCGTATTCTGGGGCTAGAGAAGGCCTCGGGAAAGCGTCGAAAGGAAGGCATATGGCGCAAAAGAGCGTGCGAAAGGCAGCGTCACGGACTGCCCGAAACAAGTCTCGCCGCAAGGACATAGCGCCCGGCAAGGCCGCCAAAGTGGCCGCCAAACCCGGCCTTGCCGCCGGCGCCAACGCGCCGGATTTCAACCTGCCCTGCGCCGGCGGCGGCACGGCCGCGCTTGCCGACTTCGCCGACCGCAAGCTCGTCCTTTATTTCTACCCGCGAGCGGACACGTCGGGCTGTACCAAGGAAGCAATCGATTTCTCGCGGCTAAGCGGCGAATTCCGCCGGGCCGGTGCCGATATTCTTGGCGTATCCGCCGACCCAATCAAAGCGCTCGACGCCTTCAAGTCAAAGTACAAGCTTACCGTGGCGCTGGCCTCGGACGAAACCCACGAAATGCTCAAGGCCTATGGCGCATGGGGCGAGAAATCGATGTATGGCCGAAAATTCTTCGGCATCGTGCGCAGCACCTTCCTGATCGGTCCCGACCGGCGCATTGCCATGGTCTGGCCGAAAGTCTCGGTCGATGGGCACGCCGCGGCCGTGTTGGCGGCGGTGAAGGCGCTTTAAGCCAGCCCCCCTTGTTGGTGAAACATTTACCGAGCTTGGCAAAATGCCTCTAAATCGCGGTCCGCAATTTCCTGAATATTAACCATAAACCTCTCAAATCCGCTCCCGGTCTGGGTGGGAGCGGCAATGTCGCAGTGGACAGCGTCTCGGTCGTCGCAGGCCGCAACAGCAAAACATTCCCGCCCGCACGCGGGGAAGCATCCGGCAACCCATCCCGCGCAACATTCGAGCCCGGCCTCCGAGGCCGGTCAAAAGCTCAAGCCACGCGCGCGCCACGCCGCCGAGCCGGCGGCAAGCGCCTACACCATCGCCCATGCCGGACGCCAGATCAGGTTCGGTCCGGTTGCCTTCTGGATCGCGGTCGGCACCGTCGTGATCATGGCCGGCTGGTCGATCACCGCGGCGACCTATCTCGCCTTTCGCGACAATGTGCTGCGCACGCTGATCGCGCGCCAGGCGCAGCAGCAGTTCGGTTACGAAGACCGCATCGCCGAATTGCGCGCGCAGATCGATCGCACCACCAGCCGGCAATTGCTCGACCAGGAGCAATTCGAGCAGAAGCTCGACGAGCTGATGCGCCGGCAGGCGGCGCTGGAATCCCGCGCTGCGGCGCTCGGCAACCTCGCCGACCCGGTGACGACCGGCTCGATCGGAGGCGCGGCCTTGCGCGGCGGTCGTGACCCCGGCTTCGCGCCGTCGCGACGCGAGCGCGGCCGGCAATCCAGCATCGGCGCGACGCTCGACCGCGTGGCAGCTTCGCTCGATCAAGTGGATCGGCGCCAATCGCTGGCGCTCGGCGCGCTGGATGACCGCTACGAGGCCGCAGCGCATCGCATCCGCGGCGCGCTCGACCGGCTCGGCGTGAAGGTCGACGCGGCGGCGAATAGCGGCGGTCCGTTCGTCCCGGTCAAGCTGCCGCCCGCCAGTGACGGATTCGCGCGCGCGCTGCTGCGCGTCAATCTGGCGCGCTCCGAACTCGCCCAGCTCAACGACACGCTGCGCGACGTGCCGGTGCGCAAGCCGGTCGCCGGCGAGATCGACGAGACCTCGCCGTTCGGCGTGCGGGAGGATCCGTTCCTGCATGAGCCGGCGATGCATACCGGCATAGACATCCGCGGCGAGCCCGGCGAAGCGGTCCATGCGACCGCCGCGGGACGTGTCAGCATCGCCGGCTGGGACGGCGGCTACGGCAATCTGGTGGAGATCAATCACGGCAACGGGCTTGCGACCCGCTACGGCCATCTCTCGCGGATCGAGGTGCGTGTCGGCGAGGAAGTCCGCATCGGCCAGACCATCGGGCTGATCGGCTCGACCGGGCGTTCGACCGGCCCGCATTTGCATTACGAGACGCGGGTCGACGGCGAGCCGGTCAATCCGGAGAAATTTCTCGACGCCGGGGCAAAGCTTTACGGCGACGGGCAGCCGATCGTCCGCAGCAGCCGCAGCTTGGTTCAGGATTAGCGCTCTTCACCACGAATAGCGGATCGTGCCGGTTCCGGCGTAAGTCTGCGCGCCGGAGCCGAATTCGCCGTCGAATTTCGCCATCGCCGTCCAGTTGGCGGAGAGATGCAGTTCGGCGCCGGCCGTGGTCAACGCGGTGTTCTTCGGCGGCGCCGCGCCGTTGACGGTGAAGTTCGAGCCGGGCAGCACCTGGAACACCGCGCCGAACGCCGGATTGCTGACCCAGTCATGGGCCCAAGCGAGCCGGCCGCGCAGCACCAGCGGCATGCCGTCCCACACCGTCAGATTATCGAGGCGCGCGCCGAGTTCGCTTCGGGTGTCGGTCGCGTTGACCGATCCGTAGGTCAGCCCAAAGCCGCCGCCAGAGAGATCGCTTTCGCTGTAGCCCGGCGTGTGGAAGTCCTGCACCTGCAGCGCCGCATAAGGCGTCACGCCGATGATGTATCCGGTGACCGGCACGGCATAGCGGTAGCCGGCTTCGCCGCGCGCCGCATAGCTCTGGCTCTGGAATTTTGCCGTCAGATTGTCGCCGACCGCGATGCGGTTCGTTGAGAACCAATGATTGGCGAAGGCGAGCGCGCCGGAGAGGTATGCCGGCCCGAAATGCGTCGTGCCATAGACGCCGGCCTGGAACGCATCGCTGCGCCCGCCGCCGAGCGATTGCGCGAGATTCCAGTTGGTGCCGCCGCCGGAAAGCGCAAAGCCGTAATCGGTGCCCGGCGTGACGTGATAGGTCATGCCGGCGGCGTAGCCGTAGTCTGTCGCGGTAAAATCGGCCGAGCCGACCGAGGAATTGCCGTTGGTGGTATTGTAGCCGCCGAACGCCGAGCCCCAGGCGGACCAGCGCTGATCGAACGAGGCTGCCGGCTGCGGCTGGCCCTTTCTGAGCACATGATTGTACGCTTCAGCGATCTGCGGCGGCAGGCTCGGCTGATCGTCCGGCGCAAATTGCTGCGGGCCATTCCCCCCACCGCCTCCGCCGCTTCCCGCCGTCGGATCGAGCAACAAATTGAGGAAGTCGGTCATCAGTTGGAAGGCGCCCTGCCCGGCATCGGCCGCCGGCTGGCCTTCGAGCTGCGCCAGCGCGGTCTCAAGCTGCGCCGGCGTGTAGTTGAACAGGTTCTGGAACCCCGCGGGCTGCGTCACGCCGTTCTGGATCGCGTTGTCGATCCCGTTGGCGACGTTGAGCACGTTCTGCGGCGGGTTGGGCGGCAACAGCGAGGTCAGGCTGTTGTAGGTAACGCTGAGATAGACGTCGTCGGGATCGTAGCTGAGCGTACCGCGATACTTGCCGAACACGACGGTCGGATCGGCGAAGGTGCCGGTCACCCCGGTATTGGCGGTCAGCACCGTATAGGTGGTGCCGACGGTCGGCGTACTGGCGCTGCCGACGGCGAACACGGCGCCGCTGGTGATGGTGGCAAAACTCGAGACATTGGCGCCGCTGGCATTGGTGGCGTTGAGCGTGACCATATAGACGGCGGCCGACTGCAGCACCAGGCTGCCGGTGACCGTCATCTTCGTGGTGGTGGTGCCGGGCGCAAACGTGCCGCCGCCGAGGATGTTCATCGCGGTGGCGATGGTGCCGGTGCCGCCAAGCGTGCCGCCATTGCTCACCGTCAACGTGGTGGCGCTGTCGGTGCCGTTGAGCAGCACGGTGCCGGAATTGACATTGACCGCGTTGATGGCGGTGAAATTATTGGCATAGGTGAAGGTGCCGGCGCCGAGCGCGAAATTGAGCGTGTCCAGCGCACCGGAGCCGACGATGTTGCCGGCCACCGTGCCGCCGGAGATGTTGAAGATGTCGTCGGCGTGGGTGGACAGAACGACGTTGCCGGAAATCAAGCCGCCGGTCTGATCGATGGTCAGCGGGGCGTTGTCGCCGCCGAGCCCGATCGCCGCGACGGCGCCGATGATGGTGCCGGAGTTCGACAGCGCCGTACCGGCGGCGAAGCCGACATTGCCGGTAATCGCGATGCCGGTATGGGCGGCGCTGATGGTGCCGGCATTGGTGATGCCGCCGCCGGCGCTGGTCGAGCCGAAATTGGCGTCGCTGTTAAGCGCAATGCCGACCAGGCCCGCGGTGATGGTGCCGCTGGCACTGTTGACGATGCCGCCGGCGAAACTGGCGGTTTCGCCGACAAGGATGCCGTCGCTGTTGGCGGTGATCTTCGCCGTGTTGGCGATGCCGCCGAGCATTGTCGTGACGAAAGCGGCATAGATGCCGTTGCTGCCGGTGATGGTGCCGGAATTGGTGATGCCGCCGCCGGTGCTGGTGGTGCCGAAAATCCCGACATTGGTGACCTTGATGCCCTCGAAGCCGCCGGAACCCGCCGCGAGCAGGCCGCTATTGGCGATGCCGCTGGCGAAGGTCGAAACGCCGGTGATAACCACGGCGCCGACCGGACCGGAGACGGTGCCGCTATTGCTGATATTGCCGGCAAAGCTCGTGGTGCCGTTGACCCGAATGCCGTAGTCGCCGTTTGCGCCCAACACCATGCCGGCATTGGTGATGCCGCCGGTGAAGGTCGGCCCGGTGATGTGAATGGCCGTGGCGCCACCGCTGATCTTGCTCGTGCCGTCGATCGAAATGCCGACCGCGGTTGCCAACAGTGTGCCGCTGTCGACGATCGCGCCGACGATCGTGCTGGCGACGACGGCGATGCCGGTCTTGGCGCTGATCGTGCCGCCGTTCGTGATATCGCCGGCGAATGTCGAAACCGAAGCAAGCCCGACGCCGACGCCGCCGACCGAGATCGAGCCGTTGTTGGTCACGCCACCGCCGAAGGTCGCCGCGCCGATGAAAATGCCAGTGGCGAGCGCGATCAATGTGCCGGCGTTGAGAACCCCACCCGAGAACGACACCGCGCTATTGGCGACGCGGATCGCTGCGTCGCCGGCCGCGGAGATCGTTCCGGCATTGCTGATGCCGCCGGTGAAGGTAGAGCCAGAAACCACGATGCCGGACGATGCAGAGGTGATCTTGCTCGCCGCATCGACCGTGATGCCGTGGCTCGAGCCGAACAGATTGCCGCTGTCGATGATGGCGCCGGCGATCGTGCTGGCGGCGATGACGATAGCGCTAGGAGCGGAGATGGTGCCGGCGTTGGCAATGTTGCCGGTAAACGCGCTGACGCCGTCGGCGTAAATGCCCCTGATGCTCGCCGAGATCGTGGCGCCGGTCCCGTTGACGATGCCGCCGGAGAAGGACGAGAGGCCGGCGAGCGCAATGCCGTTACCGTCCGTTGCCGTCATCACGCCGCTGTTGGTGATGCCGCCCAGGAAGATTGAGCCGCCGTTGATGTAAACGTCGTTGCCCGCTGCGGCCGAGATCGTGCCTGAATTGCTGATGCCGCCGGCGAAGGTCGTGCCGCCGGCGACGTATATTCCGCTGGCGCCCGCCAAGATCGTACCGGCGTTGGTTATGCCGCCACCGGCGCTGGAGGAGCCGAACTGGGAAAACGTGGCGACATAAATGCCCTTGAGGCTCGCCGAGATCGTGGCGCCGGTGCGGTTGACGATGCCGCCGGAGAAGGACGAAAGGCCGGTGAGCGCGATGCCGTTGCCGTCCGCCTCCGTCATCATGCCGCTGTTGGTGACGCCGCCCAGAAAAATTGAGCCGCCGTTGATGTAAACGTCATTGCCCTGGGCGGCCGAGATCGTCCCTGAATTGCTGATGCCGCCGGCGAAGGTCGAGCCGCCGGCGACGTAAATTCCGCTGGCGCCTGCCAGGATCGTACCGGCGTTGGTTATGCCGCCGCCGGCGCTGGACGAGCCGAACTGGGCAAACGTGGCGACGTAAATGCCCTTGAGGCTCGCCGAGATCGTGGCGCCGGTGCGGTTGACGATGCCGCCCGAGAAGGTCGTGCCGCCGGTGACCGCGGTGCCGTTGCCGTCCGCCTCCGTCATCACGCCGCTGTTGGTGATGCCGCCCAAGAAGGTCGGTGCGCCGTTGACGTATATGTCATTGCCCTGCGCGGCCGAGATTGTGCCTGAATTGCTGATGCCGCCGGTGAACGTCGAGCCGGTAATTAGAATACCGGTGTTGCTCGCTATTATCGTGCTGGCGCTGTCGATGGTGATACCGATGCGCGAGGCCAGGATCACGCCGGACTCGACGATCGCGCCATTGATGGTGCTGCCGGAGATGGCGATGGCGGTTTTGGCGGCGATCGTGCCGGCATTACTGATATTGCCGGTGAAGGTTGAGACCGCGGCGATCTCAACGCCGAGGGTGCCCGCCGTGATCACGCCGGCATTGCTGATGCCGCCCTGGAAGGTCGAGACGGTGTTGACCAGGACGCCGATAACGCTGGCGTTGATGGTGGCGCCCCCGGCATTGACGATGCCGCCGGAGAACGACGACACGTTGGTCACAGCCATGCCGGTCTTCGGATCGATCAAGCCGGCATTGGTGATGCCGCCGGAGAAGCCGCTGATGCCCGACACGGAAATGCCGCGCGTGCCGCCGGTGACCGTGCCGGCGTTGCTGATACCACCGGCAAAGCTGCCGCCGGTGACCGACACGCCGGCGCCGGTCGAGGGCGCGATCAGGCTCGTGCCGTCGATCGATATGCCGCCGCCAATGGTGCCGGAGTTGGCGATGACGCCGTTGATGGTGCTGTTCTTGATCTGGATGCCGGTCGGCGACAGCAGGCCGGTGCTGGAGTTAATCACCCCGCCGCTCGAGGTGTTGCCGGAGAAGCTCGTATTGTCGACGCAGATGCCGGCGCGGGTGCCGCTATTGGTGTAGGGGAACGGCCCCGTGTAGCAGGGCAGCCGGAACGCGACGTAAACATCGTCGCCGTTCGAGCTGTAGGTGATCGT
This sequence comes from uncultured Alphaproteobacteria bacterium, assembly GCA_963791925.1. Classification (GTDB taxonomy): domain Bacteria; phylum Pseudomonadota; class Alphaproteobacteria; order Rhizobiales; family Xanthobacteraceae; genus BOG-931. The sequence goes on from CAWBUA010000004.1 coordinate 428,251, forward strand.
GCCGATCTCGCCGCTATAAGTCACCGTCGAATTGGAGAAGGTGTTGCTGCCGACGCCGAACCCGCCGCTGGTATCGGTCATGATCGTGTAGGTGGTGCCCGCACTCACGGTGCTGCCGGCGGCGATGGTCAGCGTGGCGCCGTTCAACAGTCCCGCGCCGCTGATCTCGGCCTCACTGGCGCTCAGCCCGTTGATCGTATCGAGATAGTTCGCAGTTGAAGAGGCGAAGGTCAGGTTGCCGGTAATGGTGAGAACGCCACCGGCGGTGCCGGGGAGACCCGGTTCCAGCGTACCGCCGTTGCCGATGGTGATGGACGAGGTAATGATACCGGTGCCGGCGAGCGTGCCACCTGAGCTCACGGTCATGCCGGTTGCGGTTTCATTGCCGTTGAGCACCACGGTGCCGGATGTGACGTTGGCCTGGTGGATGCCGGTGAAATTGTTTGTATAAGTAAAGGTGTTGCTCGCTCCAGGATTGAAATTGAGGGTGTCGTGGCTGCCGGAGCCGACGATATTGCCGGCGATCGAGCCGCCGCTGATATTGAACACATCCGAATGCGCGGACAGCTTCACGGCGCCGGAGACAAGCCCGGCGGTTTGATCGATGGTGACGGCACTCGATGCGCCCGACGCGTCGACCGCGGCGCCGACCGTGCCGGCGATCGTACCGGAGTTCACGATCGCCGCGCCGCCGCTGAAGTTTACGGCGCTGCCGATCAGGATGCCGGTCTTGCCGGTGATTGTTCCGGTGTTGCTGACATTGCCTGCGAACGTGGAAATAGAGGCCAACGAAATGCCGGCGCCGCCCGCCGAGAGAGCGCCGCTATTGGTGATGCCGCCGGAAAAGCCGGTGACGCCTGACACCAGAATGCCGGCCTTGGTGCCGCCCGCGGACAGCGTGCCGGCGCTGGAAATGCCGCCGGTAAAGGTCGGCCCGGAAATCTCGATGGCGGTGACGGCGGAGCTGATCCGGCTCGCGCCGTCGATCAGGATGCCATGGTTCGAACCGAGAATGATGCCGTTGTCGACGATCGCGCCGGTGATGGTGGCGTGGACAAGGTCGATCGCGGTTTGCGCCGTGATGGTGCCGTTGTTGGAAACATTGCCGACGAAGGTCGAGATCGGAGCGACCGTGCCGCTCCCTGTCCGATAGCCGATCTGGATGCCCACGAAGCCCGCTGAAATCGTACCGCTGTTCGTGATGCCGCCGGGACTGCCAGTGGTGCCGAAGGTCACGATGCTGTCGGCGAAGATGCCATAATTGCCGTAGATCGTACCGGCATTGGTGATGCCGCCGAGGAAGGTGTTAAGCGAGACGGCAATGCCGGTGCCGTTGCCCTGGAGCAAACCGCCGGCAGCATTGTCGATCCCGCCGGAAAAGGTAAAGCCGCTAAAGACGGCGATGGCGCCGATGCCTGCAGAGACGGTGCCGGCATTGCTGATGCCGCCGCCAAAATTCAGCACCTGGAAGTTCTGGATGCCGTAGCCGCTCGCCGAGATCGTGCCGGCATTGGTGATGCCGCCGGCAAACGTGGTGACGCCGCCGGAGAGATAGATGCCGGTCCCCGCGGCCGCCGAAATCAGACCGCCGCTCGATACGCCGCCGGAGAAACTCTTTCCTGTTATCGAGATAGCGTTGCCGGCGGCCTCCTCGATCCTGCTCGCGCTGTTGATCAGGATGCCGTGGCTCGTGGCAGCGACGATGCCGCTGTCGACGATCGCGCCGTTGAGCGTGCTGCCAAGGATGCTGATCCCGGTTTTCGCGGTGATGCTGCCGGCATTGGAAATGTTGCCGCCGAAATTCGTGCTGTTGTTGACGCGAATACCCGTGAGGCCGGCGCTGAGCGCGCCGGAAGCGATAACGATGCCGCCGCCATAGGTGCCGACGCCGTCGACCACAATGCCGCGCTGCGCAACGCCACTCGCGACGATGGTGCCGCTGTCGGTGATGCCGCCGCTGAAGCTCGTGACGCCGGAGACCTTCAAGGCGGTTGCCGCACCAGCACCGGTGAACAAAATGCTGCCGGCATTGCTAATGCCGCCGGTGAAGGTCGGCCCGGTCACCGCGACGGCAACGCTGCCGGCCGAGACGATGATCGTACTGGTACCGTCGATCAGGATGCCGTGGTTCGACGCGAGGATCCGGCCGCCGTCGACGATCGCGCCGTTAATCGTGCTGCCGGCGATCTTGATGCCGGTCGGCGCGCTGATCGTGCCGGAGTTGGAGATGTTGCCGCCGAAGGTCGAGACACTGGAGACTAGGATGCCGATCGCGGTCGCATCGATGGCGTTGGTGTTGGTGATGCCGCCCGAATAGGTCGACACGTTGGTGACGGCGATGCCCGTCTTCGGGTCGATCAGACCGCTATTGGTGATGCCGCCGCCGAAATTGATCACGCCGCTCACCAGGATGCCGGCATTGGCAGCCGACAGCGTGCCGGCGCTGCTGATGCCGCCCGAGAAGGTCGAACCGGTGACCTTGATCGCGGTCGAGGGCGAGACGATCTTGCTCGTGCCGTCGATCGAGATGCCGCCGGCGAGCGTGCCGGAATCGACGATCGAGCCGGTGATAGTCGAGCCTTTGACGACAATACCGGCCGACGTGATGGTACCGGTGTTGCTGACGTTGCCGGTAAAGGTTTGGTTGGTGACGCAGAGGCCCGGGGTGCTGCCGGAATTGGTATAGGCGGACGACACGGCGTGGCAAGGATTGCCGAACGTCAGAAAGACGTCATGCGCGTCATAGCTGATGGTGCCGGTGAGCGTACTGTAGGTGACGGTTGGACTGAACGTGCCCGACAAGGCGCCGCTGGCGGAAAGCAGCGTATAGGTGTGGCCCGCGCTGACCGTGCTGCCGGCGGCGATGGTGAGCGTGGCGCCGCCGAGCGTCGCGGCGCCGGTGAGGAGGATTTCGCTCGCGCTCAGCCCGTTGATGGTGTCGAGATAGTTGGCGCCACTATTGAAGGTCAAGCCGCCGCTGACGCTGAGATTGGTGCCGGCGGTGCCCGGCGTGCCAGGTTCGATCGTGCCGCCGCTGTTGACCGTCACGGTTGACACGATAACGCCGGTACCGGCGAGCGTGCCGCCCGACTTCACCGTCGCGCCAGTCGCGGTGTCATGACCGTTGAGAACGACCGTGCCCGAGGTCACGTTGACCTGGTTGATGCCGCTGAAGCTATTGCCGTAGGTAAAGGTGCCGCTCGGCGCGAAATCGATGGTGTCGTGGGAACCGGAGCCGATAATGTTGCCGGCGATCGAGCCGCCGGAAATGGCGAGCACGTCGGAATGCGCCGACAGCTTGACGTTGCCTGAGATCAAGCCGGCGGTCTGGTCGATATCGATTGAGGTTGCCGCACCGCTGAGGTCGATGGCGGTGCCGCCGGTACCGCTGATGGTGCCGGAATTGGCGATGGCGCCGCTGGTGAAGTTCTTAAGAGCCGAACTGATTGCGATGCCGGTGTGAGCAGTAATCAGCCCGGTATTGGTGATGCCGCCGGAGAAAGTCGATATCACGACGGTGCCGACAGTGCTGATAATTCCGCCTAAGAAGATGCCTCTGTTGGTTGCCGAGATCGTACCGCTGTTGCTGATGCCGCCGGAAAAGGCGGACAGCGTCGCCGTCGCAGGATTGCTGAAGCCAGCGGCCAGGCCGCCGATCCGGATGCCGTCGCCGGCAGACGAAATGAGGCCGGTATTCGTGACGCCGCCGGCGAAGGTCGACAAAGTCGCGTTATTGGCGGTGGTATAGCCCTGGGCGACGCCGCCAACCTGGATGCCTGCGGCGGCACCACCAGTTTGCGAGGCCGATATTGCTCCGGAGTTGGTGATACCGCCGGTGAAGCTCGTAGCTACACCAGGACTGTTGGTGGTGGCCGCGGCTCCTACCTCGATGCCATAATAGCTTCCGGATATCTTACCCCCGACGCTGTTGATAATACCGCCGGCGAAAGTACCGAAATTGACAACCTCCAAACCTATCGGGCCGGTGATGGTGCCGCTGTTGGTGATGCCGCCGTTTGGTCCGGAAGTTCCGAATTGACTGGTATTGGTGACTTGAACTCCGACTCTGGTTCCTGAGATCAGCCCGGTGTTTGTGAATCCGCCATTGAAGGTTAACGGATAACTGGAGCCGCCGTTGTATCCTTCGCTGAAGTTAACTGCATACTCCGCCCCCGAAATGGTACCGCTATTAGTAACGCCTCCAGTGAAAATCGAGGCGCCCACAAAAATCCCAAAAATACCATTGAGCAGGGTACCAGCGTTGCTGATGCCACCGGTAAAACTTGGCCCGAATACGATAATGGCGTCACTGCTGCCATAATTGCCGTTGGCGACAATCTTGCTCGTGCTGTCGACCTTGATCCCGCCAATAAGCGTCCCAGAATCGCTGATCCCGCCGTTGATCGTGCTGCCGCTGACGGAAATGCCATTGGCGCTAATCGTGCCGGTGTTAGCGATTACGCTCGACACATTCGCACTATGGACACTGATGCCGGTGATGGAGCCGGTGTTGGTGCAGCCGGCAGTGCTGCCGGTAATGCTGGTGCCGCACGCGGCATAGGCGTGCGGCACGCCGCTGCCGATCAGCAGCGCGACAACCGAACTCGACGCGAGCAACAGGCGCAATTGGGCGCCGCCGACGCTCCCTGGAGCCTGCATGCAACAGCTCCTGGCCGTGGCCCGCTTTTGGCGGGAGCCGGCCATTTTTGTCCCTGCTTGAGGTTTATCGGGGGTCCGTGCGACACCGCAATGTATTGGCCTAAGGTCACACGCTTAAAACACTGTCACAAAACCGATTTTGTCCAATCGTTGCGAAAATACCACCGTTTGCGAGCCGAGAACTACCACTGCCGGAAGTATTTTGCGACCTTTTCGATGTATTGGTAAAAATTACAGGTACCGATTGAATCCCGCGGCCCCGGGGTGTCTCTGCCGACGGCTTGGGCCAATCTCGGCACTGTTCGGCGCTCATCATCTCCTTGCTCACCACGTGTAGCGCAGCGTTCCCGTCCCGGCGTAAGTCTGCGCGCCGGAGCCGAATTCGCCGTCGAATTTCGCCATCGCCGTCCAGTTCGCCGTCAGATGCAGTTCCGCGCCCGCGGTGGTGAGCGCCGCGTTCTTCGGCGGCGCCGCGCCGTTGACGGTGAAGTTCGAGCCCGGCAGCGCCTGGAACACCGCGCCGAGCGCCGGATTAGAGACCCAGTCGTGGGCCCAGGCCAGCCGGCCGCGCAACACCAGCGGCATGCCGTTCCACACCGTGAGATTGTCGAAGCGCGCGCCGAGTTCGCTTCGGGTGTCGGTGGCGTTGACCGACGCGTAGCTCAGCCCGAAGCCGCCGCCGGACAAATCGGTCTCGCTGTAGCCGGGCGTATGGAAGTCCTGCACCTGCACGGCGGCGTACGGCGTCACGCCGATGATGTATCCGGTGACCGGCACGGCGTAGCGGTAGCCGGCTTCGCCGCGCGCCGCATAGCTCTGGCCCTGGAAATTTGCCGTCAGATTGTCGCCGACCGCGATGCGGTTCGTTGAGAACCAATGATTGGCGAAGGCGAGCGCGCCGGAGAGGTAGGCCGGCCCGAAATGGGTGGTGCCATAGACGCCGGCCTGGAACGCATCGCTGCGCCCGCTGCCGAGCGATTGCGCGAGATTCCAGTTCGTGCCGCCGCCGGCGAGCGCAAAGCCGTAATCCGTCGCCGGCGTAGCGTGATAGGTGAGACCGGCGGCATAGCCGTAGTCGGTGGCGGTGACATTATTCGAGCCGACGGTGGCGTTGCCGTCATAAGTACCCGTGCCGCCAAAGCCCGACGCCCAGGCGCTCCAGCGCTGCGCAAAGGCCTGCGGTTCGGATGCCGGCGGCGGCTTCTTGTGCAGCGCATGCGCATAAGCCAGCGCAATGTCCGGCGGCAGGCTTGCGTCCTGCTCCGGGGCGAACTGGCTCACCTGACCCCGCGCCGCCGCCCTGCCCGCCGTCCGACGACGGATCGAGCAGCAGATTGAGGAAATCCTGCATCAACTGGAACGCGCCCGTCTGCGCGCCGGTGGCGTCTTCGCCGGACAGTTGCGTGAGATCGTTGAGCAGAACGGGGCCTGGAAGATTGGCGAGGCTTTGGAAATTGGCCGGTATCGCGTCGCCCGCAAGGATTGCGCTATTGAGCCCGTTGAGGACGTTCTGCTGGTTCTGGTTGGCGCCGGACGGCAGTGTGAAAAGGATGCTGCCGGAAATATCGAGATCGACGTCGCCGGGATCCGTCGTGTAGTCGAGTGTCGCGGTGCCGTTGAGATTGCCGTTCACGGTCAGCCCGGCGAAAGTACCGATAAGATCGGCAGACGCCGGAGTCGTCAGGATCTGATAGACGGTCGCGCTGTAATTTCCGACCTGGGGCGTAACCACCACCGTGCCGTTGCCGCCCAGCGTCGCCATGCCGTTCACGACGGTCTTGGAATTGTTGCCCGCGCCCGGCGCGATTTGAATGCCGTAGAAGCTGCCGGAATTGAAGGCAAGGTTGCCGTTTACCGTGAGAGTGCCGGATGCCGAGCCGATGCCGGGCGCCAGCGTCCCAGTGGCGTCGATCTGTGTATCGCCAACCGTCCCGATGCCACCGAGCGTGCCGCCGGTAACCGTGAGGCTCGATGCCGACGATAGATCGCCGTTCACCAAGAAAGTGCCGCCCTGCACGGTCCATGGACTGTTCTGAGCGAACGTGTTGATCGCCGTCCAGGTAGCACCGATGACGTTGAACGTACTGAACCCTTGATACTGTTGGGCCGGACCTATCGTGCTGAGGTCGAACGTGCCGCTGCCCGTGCCGCCGAGCTGGAAGGTGTCGCTGCCGGTCGCGACCACGTTGCCGCTGATCACGCTTGTCGGCGCGATGGTCAGCGTATTGCCGCCGGAAAAGGCGAACAGGATCGCGTCGCCGCTCGCCGCGGAAATGGTGCCGGCGTTGAATATGGCGGTGTTGCCGTCCGACGCGATGGTGGCGAAATCGCCGGTGATCGAGCCGCCGGCATTATTGGTGACGCTGCCGCTCGTCATCGAAATCGCCGAGCCGCCGCTGCCGCTGGCGACCGAAATGGCGCCGGAATTCGTGACGTTGACGACATTGCCGGAAATCGCGCCGGAGGCCGCGTCGATGCCGCCCGAAATGGTCCCGAAGTTCGTGATCGTCAGCGTCGGCGTCATCGTTCCGGAAATAGCGCCGCCATCGCCGCTGATGACGCCGGTCGCATAGTTGGTCAGCGTCAAGTTGTTGGCGTTGACGCCGGTGCCGCCGAAGGTCGGAGCGGAAATCGTGCCGTAATTCGCGACCGTGGCGGTGCTGGCATTGATGCCATAGGCATCCCCGGTGATGGTGCCGGATGCGTTGTTGGTCACTGTCACGGTACTCGCCGGATCGCCGGAGAAATCGACGCCCGTTCCGCCGCCGCCGATGGCGTTGATGAGGCCCGAATTGACGATGACATTGCCGGTACCGACTCCGATGACGCCCGAAGCGCCCAAAATGACGCCGCCGGCGTTATTGGTGAGCGAAAATCCGCCGCTCGCATTAATTCCGGCCAAATCGAAAATGTTGTCGGCGACGTCGGCTCGTCCGATCGTCCCGGAGTTGTTCACCGTCAGCGGCCCATTGGCATTGATGCCGAACACATCGCCCACGCCGCCGATCCCGGCCGTGGTGATGGTGCCGAGATTGTTGACGCTGTTGTTCGAGCCCAGGCTGAGGCCGGTGCTGGTGCCGGTCACGGCGGCGCTTGATTGCAGCGTGATCGTATTGCCATCGGTCGCGATAATGCCGGTAGCGCCGTTTGCCGAACTGCCGGTCACTTGCGCGCCGGACTGCAGAGTTATGGCATTGCCGTTCGCGACGGAAATGCCGACGGCCGTGGTGAACGGCGGACCTTCCGGTCCGGGAAAGCTCCCCGTCACCGACGCGCCGGATTGCACGCCCAGCGTCAAACCGGTCTGCGTGCCGTCGCCATACCCGATCGTGCTTCCCGGCGTGCCGCTGCCTTGATTCAAGGTGGCACCGCTGCAGGTCACGGTGATGTTCGAGCCGGTGGCGGGAGCGCATGCCGCCAATGCTTCCGAAGGTGGCTGCAAAACTCCGGCGCCAATCAAAGCAAGCGCCGACGCCATGAGCCAGCGGATGTTCGGGGCCCGCCGGCGTTGCGTTGACATTTCTCCGCGCCGGCAACGCACGACAAAACTCCTTCACCGCCACCCGCGGCAGCGGATGGATCGCCTGGTGCCTATTTGGAAGAATTTGTTGGCGCTAGCTGCGCACGCCCGCCACGGACATTCAACGGGGGCTGTACGATTTTGCACAGCTGTGGCCGGAATGTCGCGGATTTGCGCCACTTTTAGTTGTTAAGTGGCTGCACGCTACAATCAAAAGCGGGATCGCAGGGCTATTGCCCAAACTACTCCACGTCCTCGACGTGCTTCGGCGCGGTGCCGAACGCCTTCTGCGCCAGCGCCGCTTCGGTAAACTGATCGATGTCGCCGTCGAGCACCGCGCCGGTGTTCGAGGTCGAGACGCCGGTGCGCAGATCCTTGACCATCTGATAGGGCTGCAGCACGTAAGAGCGGATCTGGTGGCCCCAGCCGATATCGGTCTTGGCGGCCTGATCGGCGGCCGCCTTCTCCTCGCGCTTTTTCAGTTCGGCTTCGTAGAGCTTGGCGCGCAGCATCTGCCAGGCCTGCGCGCGGTTGCGATGCTGCGAACGGTCGTTCTGGCAGAACACCACGATGTTGGTGGGGATATGGGTAAGCCGCACCGCCGATTCCGTCTTGTTGACGTGCTGGCCGCCGGCCCCGCCCGAGCGCAGCGTATCGACGCGCACGTCGGCTTCGTTGATGTCGATCTTGATGCGGTCGTCGATCACCGGATAGACGTTGACGCTGGCGAACGAGGTGTGGCGCCGCGCATTGGAATCGAACGGCGAGATGCGGACCAGGCGATGCACGCCGTTCTCGGTCTTGAGCCAGCCATAGGCGTTGCGGCCTTTGATCTCGACGGTGGCCGACTTGATGCCGGCCTCTTCGCCCTGGGTCTCTTCGATGTAATCGACCTTGAAGCCGTGCGCTTCCGCCCAGCGCGTATACATGCGCAACAGCATCGCCGCCCAGTCCTGGCTCTCGGTGCCGCCGGCGCCGGCATGGACTTCGAGATAAGTGTCGTTGTTGTCGGCCTCGCCCGATAACAGCGCTTCGAGCTGGCGGCGCGCCACTTCGGCCTGGAGCTTGCGCAACGCGGCTTCCGCTTCGGCGACGACCTTCTGATCCTTCTCGGCCTCGCCGAGCTCGATCATGGTGACCTGATCGTCGAGCTCCTGATCGATACGCGACAGCGCGGCGAGGCTGTCATCGAGCGCGGTGCGCTCCTGCATGACGCGGCTGGCGCGCTGCGGATCGTCCCACAGTTTCGGGTCTTCGGCTAAGGCGTTGAGCTCGCCGAGCCGGGCGCGCGCTTTGTCGACGTCAAAGATGCCTCCTCAGCAGCGACAGCGACTGCTTGATCTCGTCGACGATGGTTTCGATTTCGGCGCGCATGGTCCAGATGTCAGGTATCGGTAATCGGTAATCAGATAGTGAGAGTCACCGATTTGTACAATTCTTTCTTCTGACCACTGATTACCGACCTCCGGTCTCAGTAGAGGCCCCCTGTTCCGGTGCGCACCACGCTGCCGGCGGCGTCCGGCACGCCGGGCTGGACGTTGGAAACGCCGTTGGTGGTGGCGGCGCCGACGACGGTGTCGCTGTCGGGGGGCGCGGTGCCCGGCTTGAACGCTTCGAGAATGACGCGGGGGTCGCCCGGCCCGGCGCGCATGCCGGTCTTGGCGTCGACGCGAACGAGTTTTATGCCCGGCGGCACCGAGAACGGGATCGGCGGCTTGTCGGCCAGCGCGACTTTGAGAAAGTCGCGCACCACCGGCGCGGCGAGGCTGCCGCCGGTGGCTCGGTTCGCAATATGGCGCGGCTTGTCGAAGCCCATATAGACGCCGCAGACGATGTCCGGCGAAAAGCCGATAAACCAGACGTCCTTCTCGTCGTTGGTGGTGCCGGTCTTGCCGGCAATGGGCTTGCCCAGCGCCCGCAGCGCGACGCCGGTGCCGCGCTGTACCACGCCTTCCATCAGCGAGGTGACCTGATAGGCGGTCATCGGATCGATCACCTGCTCGCGCTTGTCGACCAGCGTCGGCTCCGGCTGATCGTGCCAATCCTTGGCATTGCAGCCGATGCATTGGCGCTGGTCGTGCTTGTAGATGGTGTGGCCGTAGCGATCCTGGATGCGGTCGATCAACGTCGGGATGACGCGGCGGCCGCCGTTGTCGAACATGGAATAGGCGGTGACCATGCGCATCACGGTGGTTTCGCCGGCGCCGAGCGCATAGGACAGATAGGGCGGCAATTCGTCATAGACGCCGAAGCGCTTGGCGTATTCGGAAATCAGCGGCATGCCGATGTCCTGGGCGAGCCGCACCGTCATGACGTTGCGCGATTCCTCCAGCCCGAAACGCAGCGTCGACGGTCCGAAGAACTTGCCGCCGTAGTTCTGCGGCGTCCAGATGCCGCCGCCCGGGCCCATGTCGATCTCGATCGGCGCGTCCATGATGATGGTCGACGGCGTGTAGCCGTTGTCGAGCGCCGCGGCATAGACGATGGGCTTGAACGAGGAGCCGGGCTGGCGCAGCGCCTGGGTGGCGCGGTTGAACTGGCTCTGGTCGAACGAGAAGCCGCCGACCATGGCGAGCACGCGGCCGGTGTGCGGATCCATCACCACCATGGCGCCGGAAATTTCCGGAATCTGGCGCAGCCGATATTGGCCTTGTTGCTCCATCGGGTCGACATAGATCACGTCGCCGACCGAGAGCACCTGGTTGACGTGCTGGATCGGCTTCGACGGCCCCTTGGCCGGCCGCGCCCATTTGACGCCGTCGAGCGGCACGATGCCGACCTCGCGATCCTTGAGCACGGCGCCGGACGGATCGCGCCCCGGCTGCAGCCCGATGCGCGCCGACTGATCGTCGACCTGCAGCACCACGGCCATGCGCCAGGGATCGATGTCGTCCAGCGATTTCACGTCGGCGAGCTTGACGCCCCAGTCGCCGCTGACGTCGATCCGCGTGACCGCGCCGCGATAGCCTTGCTTCTCGTCGAAATTGACGAGCCCGTTGACCATGGTGTTGCGCGCCAGCATTTGCAGCTTCGGATCGAGCGTGGTGCGCACCGACAAGCCGCCCTCGTAGAGCTTGTTCTCGCCGTAATTGTCATAGAGGTAGCGGCGCACTTCCTCGGTGAAATATTCGGCGGCAAAGACGTGCGGGCTCGCCGTGCGCACGGTGACGTCAAGCGGCTCCTTTTCCGCCTCGGCGCCGTCGGCCGCGGTGATGAAGCCGTCTTCGACCATGCGATCGATGACATAATTGCGGCGCGCGATGGCATCTTGCTTGTGTCGGAACGGATTGTAGTTGTTCGGCCCCTTCGGCAGGCCGGCAAGGTAGGCGGCCTGCGCGATGGTCAATTCGTGCACCGACTTGTCGAAATACAGAAGCGAGGCCGCGGCAATGCCGTAGGCGCCGAAGCCGAGATAGATTTCGTTGAGATAGAGCTCGAGGATCTTCTGCTTCGAATAGGTGCGCTCGATACGCAAAGCGAGCAGCGCCTCCTTGATCTTGCGCTCGAACGACACCTTGTTGTTGAGGAGGAAGTTCTTGGCGACCTGCTGGGTGATGGTCGAAGCGCCCTGCGGATGGCGCCCGCTGCCGTAATTCTCGATATAGAAAACGCCGGCGCGCATGATGCCGTAAATGTCGATGCCGGGATGCGAATAGAAGTTCTTGTCCTCGGCGGCGATGAAAGCATTGGTGACGAGCTTCGGGATCGCCTGGATCGGCAAGTAAAGCCGGCGCTCCTTGGCATATTCGGCAAGCAGCGAGCCGTCGGCGGCATGCACCCGCGTCATCACCGGCGGCTCATAGTCTTGAAGCTGCGTGTAGTCCGGCAAATCCTTCGAATAATGCCAGAGCAGGCCCGCCGTCGCGGCGACCCCGGCGATGAACAGGATCGTGCCCGCCGCGAACAGGAAGCCTAGGAAGCGCAGGAGCAATTTCACCGCGACACCGATTTCATTGAGTTGCCCCGCCCCGGCCGAAAACGCTTAACAGCATGGACACGACGCCGAGGAACCCTCGGCCGGCCGCCCGGAACCGGTCCATACCGATGATACACTACCCTCTTCATCGCGTCTCGTCGCTCCGGTTTTTGTTCAAACTGAGGCCGGCCGGGCATCGCGCTACCTCCGCAGCGCGAGCGGATTGGACATTGGCTATCCGCCCGGCCGTAAATTCGTGGAGCGAATGTCGAATCCAACGCTTTAATTGGCGCGGGACCCGGCGAAGTGGGTGGCAAAGTATTCGTCAACGGCAGACGCGATCGAATCCGCGGTCCGCTGGCGCCAGCCGTCCGAGTTCAATGCCTGCAGATCCTCTCTGTTGGAGACATAGCCCAGTTCAATCAGGACCGAGGGAATGTCGGGGGCCCGCAGCACCCGGAAGCCGGCCGAACGCACTGGGTCCTTGTTCAGGTGCGTCGCCGACTTGAGGTCGGCGACGAGCTCGTGGGCGAATTGCACGGAAAACGTCTTGGTCTCGCGTTGCGCCAGATCGAGCAGGATACCGGCAACGTCGTCCGGTTCGTCCTTGAGATTGACGCCGGCGATCACGTCGGCGCGGTTTTCTTCCGCCGCAACGCGCGCGGCCTGCGGATCGGACGGCCGATTAGACAATGTATAGACGGTCGCACCCTCGGCATCGCCTTCCTTGTGCGGCAGGAAATCGGCGTGAATCGAGATGAACAGCGCCGCGCCGGCGCGGCGCGCGATCTGCACGCGGTCGGGAAGCGCCACGAAAGTATCGTCGCTGCGCGTCAGCAGCACGCGATATTTGCCCGACTTTTCAAGTGCGTCGCGCAGCCGTTTGGCGAAGGCGAGCACGATATCCTTCTCGCATTCGCCGTTCGGCGCCCGCGTCCCGGTGTCGATGCCGCCGTGACCGGGATCGAGAACGATCAACGGACGCGGATCGTTCGATGGCGGCGGCGCCGTCGGCGGCGGCGTCTCCTTGCGCGCCAGCTTTTCCTCGAGCTTCATATTGCGCAGGAAGCTCTCGCGATCGGTGGCGACGAGGTCGAGCACGAGCCGCGCCGGCACGCCGGGCGCCTCGGCCATGACGAAGGCCTTGTCGACGCGCGCGGGCTTCGCCAGATCGAAAACCATTCGCGATCCGCCGGGCATCACCAGGCCGAAGCGAAACGCCTTGATCAGACCGCGCCCGGTCTCGCCGGCATGCGGCGGCAAGCGGAAGGTGACTTCGGGGATGTCGAGGACGAGGCGATAGGGGTCGGCGAGCGTAAAGACGTGCAGATCGATCTTGCGATCGAGATCCATGACGAATCGGGTTTGCGCGCCGTCCCCGCCGAGCCGTGCGGCGGTCGCCACCGGATATGAGTCGGGCGCCGGATCCGTGGCCGGCGCGGCGGCCGCCACTGCCGTACCGGCGAAGAGCGCACCGAGGAGAGCCCAGCGCACGGCTTGGACAGGCATCGGCTTCAACCCCATCGAGCCCCTCTTACCCCATTAGGCATGCATGGTTAACCGAAACTTAAGCCTCGGCGACATCGTCGCCCCGGTTTCCCCGGGCCTCGCGAAAATGGCCAGCGCACAGGCGACTTGCCAATTCGGTGCCGGGGGCCTTAAGAAGGGAACGCTGACGGTGAAAGGTTCCGGTTGTGTCGCGTTAGGGCATCCGGTGACGTTCGCAAGCGTTTGGCTCCCTAAGAAAGATGACGGGAGCGGGGCGGACGCCGCTTTCGTGCCGCTTCGGCGCCGAATGTTTCGTTCCGGCCATGGCTTCACATTGTGGCTGCAGCGGATCAGGTGCCGGTGACGGCGCAAAGCAAGACCGCCGCCCTCGGAAATGAGGACAGCCGGAACTTCGCGCCCGGCCCGTGTGCCAAGTCCTGACGGGGCACCGTGTCGCGCCATACCGTGAGCGAACGAAAGAAATTGCGGCCGTGCCTGGCGCTGCCGCCCCATTGCGGTTTGGAGTTCATGGTCGAGGCGCAAGTCTTCATTCGACACGGCCAGGGTCGCTTTACAAAATACGGCTGCGTTCATGCGGCGTTGGCCGGACTGCGCGACCTATCCGCTTGCCGTCCTCGCGATTTCCGATCCGTTCCATTCACCGAGAATCGGGCCCATGCCCTCCGCCCCCGCCGCTGCGGGCTAGCGCGAGCGCGCGTGCCGGCCTCCAAGAGATTTGCCAATGGCCAACAAAATGCTCATCGACGCGACCCATCCCGAGGAGACCCGGGTGGTCGTTTTGCGCGGCAATCGCGTCGAAGAATTCGACTTTGAATCCGCGCACCGCAAGCAATTACGAGGCAATATCTATCTGGCCAAGGTGACGCGCGTCGAGCCGTCGCTGCAGGCCGCCTTCGTCGATTACGGCGGTAATCGTCACGGATTCCTCGCGTTCAGCGAAATCCATCCGGATTATTACCAGATCCCGGTTGCCGACCGGCAGGCCCTGATCGACGAGGAAGAGCGCGCGCAGCGCGCCGCCGACGACGAGGTCGACCGGCGTTCGCGGCGGCATCGCCGTCACGGCAATCATCCCGCCGGGCGCCGCGACGCCGTGATGCGCGGCGAGCCCGCCGAATCGCCGGCCCGCGATTCGACGGCGCCGGACCAGGAAGCGCCTGGGCCGGTCGAGCACGAAGGCGCAGGCGAGCGTTCGGAATCGGGCATGCTCGCCGCGCCCAACGCCGAATGGACGCCGACCGAAGGCGAGAGCGCGGAACCGGCGATGGATGTCGTGGAAGTGCCGGGCGATGCCGCACTGGGCAGCGACGCCGAGCCCGACGAAGTCGATGCTGAATCCGTCGAATCGCCGGCGACTGCCGGCTTCACCGATGAATCCGCTGCAACGGAACAGCCCGAGCACGACGACGACGAGCCGGGGCCAGACGATGTTGCGGCCGAAAACGACGAGCACGCCTCCCCGGTTGAAGCCCGCGAGCAGGAAGACAACGGCGCCGACGAGGAAACAGCCTCTCCGGTCGAAGCCCGTGAGCATGAGGAAAACGGCGAGGACGACGAAGCCGCCGAAGAGATCGTCGAGTCGGTCGGCGGCGCCGACGCGATGGAGGAAGTTCCCGACCGCGCGCCGCGTTATCGCCGCCAGTACAAGATCCAGGAGGTGATCAAGCGCCGCCAGGTCATGCTGGTGCAGGTGGTCAAGGAGGAACGCGGCACCAAGGGCGCCGCGCTGACGACTTATCTGTCGCTCGCCGGACGCTATTCCGTGCTGATGCCCAATACCGCGCGCGGCGGCGGCATCAGCCGCAAGATCACCAACGCCGAGGATCGCGCCCGGCTCAAGGAAGCGGCCGCCGATCTCGAATTGCCCGAGGGCATGGGTGTCATTCTGCGCACCGCGGGCGCCAGCCGGACCAAGACTCGAGATCAAGCGCGACTTCGAATATCTGCTGCGCATGTGGGAGACGGTTCGCGACCTGACGCTGAAATCGACCGCGCCCAAGCTCGTCTATGAGGAGGGCTCGCTGGTCAAACGTTCGATCCGCGATCTCTACACCAAGGACATCGACGAGGTGATCGTCGCCGGCCCCGAAGCCTACCACGAGGCCAAGGACTTCATGCGCATGCTCATGCCGAGCCATGCCAAGAACGTTCACCTCTACAATGATACGCAGCCGCTGTTGTCGCGCTACGGCGTCGAAAATCAGCTCGACGCCATGTTCTCGCCGGTGGTGCAGCTGCGCTCCGGCGGCTACATCGTGCTCAACCAGGCCGAGGCTTTGGTCGCCATCGATGTGAATTCCGGCCGCGCCACGCGCGAGCATCATATCGAGGACACCGCGCTCAAGACCAATCTGGAGGCTGCCGACGAGATCGCCCGCCAGCTGCGGCTGCGCGACCTCGCCGGGCTGATCGTCATCGACTTCATCGACATGGACGAGAAGCGCAATAACCGCGCCGTCGAACGCCGGCTCAAGGAGTGCCTCAAGCACGACCGCGCCCGCATCCAGGTCGGCCGCATCTCGCATTTCGGCCTTCTTGAAATGTCGCGGCAGCGCATTCGCACCAGCGTCCTGGAAAGCTCGACCGAGAAGTGCCCGTATTGCGGCGGCAGCGGCCACGTCCGTTCGGTGTCCTCGCTGGCGCTCCAGGTCTTGCGCGCGCTCGAGGAACAGCTGATCCGCGGCGGCACCCACAATCTCATCGTCCGCACCCGGCCCGACGTCGCGCTCTACGTGCTCAACCAGAAGCGCGCGCATCTGCGCAGCCTGGAAGAACGCTTCCTCATCACCATTACCATCGCCGCGGACGAAGCGGTGCGGGCGCCCCAGGCCTTCATCGTCGATCGCGGCGAGCAGGTGCATACGGCCGAGGCGGCGAAGGCGCTCGCCGAGCGCCTGCAGGCGCTGCCAGCGCCGCTCGAAGAGGAGGACGATCTCGAAGAACTCGGCGCCGCGGAAGGCGAAGAAGAAGTCGAGGGGGCGGAAGCCGAGGCAGCTCCGGCAATGGCGCCCGAGCAGGACGAAGGCGGTCCGCGGCGGCGGCGGCGGCGGCGACGGCGCGGCGGTCGCAACGGCGGCGATGGCGCGCGCGGGCAGCCGCGGGAAGCGCCATACGAGCAGCCGCATGAACACCATGATCTCGCTGCAGCCGGCGAGCCGGAAGGCGACTTGGCCGCCGAAACGGAACACGAACCTCCAGTCGAGGGTGACCTCGTCGAGCCGGCGGGCGAGTTCGCATCGCAGGACCAGAGCGGCGAACCGCACCGCGAGAGCGACCGGCGGCGCCGCCGCGGCCGCCGCGGCGGCCGGCGCAACCGCAACCGCAGCGACGACGCAATGCATGGCGGCAATGGGGACGCCGCGCACGGCGGCGCCGAGCCTGAGCCTTCTGCGTCACAGCAGGACTTCGCTCCGGCTGAGGGATTCGATCGAGCCGGGTCCGACCGAATCCGAACTCAAGGACGCCGTCGCCGATCTCGATGCCGCGCCGCGCGCGGCCGCGCCCGCACCGGCCAGCTTCGAGCCTCCGGCGGCCGCAACGCCGGAGGAGCCGGTGCGCCGGCGCTCCACGGTGCGCGAGCGCGCGCCGATCGGCGGTCCAGACGAAACCTTGTCGCCGCCGCAAACCCAAGAGCCGGCGTCGCCGACGCCGGAGCCGGTGATTACCGAGACTGGCGAGGCCGCCGAAACCGATCGACCGCGCCGCACCGGATGGTGGTCGCGCCGTTTTGCCGGCGGCTGAACGGCGGACGAAAACCGTGAAGAGCGGATGGGTCGATCGCTGACGCCGAAAGCCTCGTCGCGGACGGCGCTGCGGCGGGCATCGGCCGCGACCTGGCCTTGCGCGTCTACACCACGCGGCTACTCGGCCGCGATCCCAAGCTCGTGCTGCACGGCGGCGGCAACACCTCGCTGAAGGCGCGCGTGCGCGATCGCTTCGGCGAAGACGCCGAGGTGCTCTACGTCAAATCCTCCGGCTCCGACATGGCCGGGATCGGAGCCGACGGCTTTGTCGCCGTGCGGCTCGATCCGATGCGCAAGCTGCGCGCGCGCGATTGCATCGGCGACGAAGATCTGGTCGCGGTCGAGCGCGCCAATCTTATCGACCCGAAGGCTGCCAATCCCTCGGTCGAGATGATGCTGCACGCCCTGCTGCCGCACAAATTCATCGATCATACCCACGCCACCGCGGTCTTGAGCGTGATCGACCAGCCTGAAGGCGAAAAGAAGTGCGCCGACATCTTCGGACCGCATCTCGGCTTCGTGCCCTATGTGATGCCGGGCTTTGGCCTCGCCAAAAAAGCGATCGAGGTCTTCGAGCGCCATAAGCCGAGCGACGGATTGATCCTCGGCAAGCACGGCATCGTCACCTTCGGCGACAGCGCGCGCGAGGCCTATGAGCGCATGATGGCGATGGTGACGCTCGCCGAGGATTTTATCGCGCGGCATCGCAAGGCGGTGGCGGTCGCCGCCTTGCCGCACAACATCGCCGGCGAAGCGCATGTCGCGCCGATCGTGCGCGGCGCCTGCAGCGAGAAGGACGCGACGACCGAAGGCGCCTGGCGGCGGCTCATCCTCGAATTCCGCGGCGGCGCGGCGGTGCGCGATTTCGTCAACGCCAAGGATCTGGAACGCGTCGCCCAATTGGGCGTCATCACGCCCGACCACACCATCCGCACCAAGAACTGGCCGCTGGTCCTGCCGGCGCCGGAAAACGGCCGGCTTGACGAATTTGCGCGGATCGCGCGCGAGCGGGCGAGCCAATTCGCCGGCCGCTATCGCGACTATTTTGCGCGCCACAACAAACGCGCGGGCCACATTAAGCACGAACTCGATCCGCCGCCCCGCGTCGTGCTGGTGCCGGGGCTCGGCCTGTTCGGTCTCGGCCGCTGCAAGCACGCTGCGATCGTCGCCGCCGACATCGCCGAGGCATGGATCGAAGGCGTCCGCGATGCCGACGCGATCGGCCGCTTCGAATCGATTTCCGAGGCCGACATGTTCGATTGCGAATATTGGCCGCTGGAACAGTTAAAGCTCGGCGCACGTAAGGAACTGCCCCTCGCCGGCCAGATCGCCGCCGTCACCGGCGCCGGCGGCGCCATCGGCGCGGCGACGGCGAAGGCCTTTGCCGCAGCCGGCGCCGAAGTCGCGCTTCTCGACATGAATTTTGCCGCCGCCGACGGAGCGGCCGGAAAACTCGGCCCGACCGCGCTGCCGGTCGCCTGCGACGTGACCAACGGCGAGGCGGTACGCACCGCGTTCGACAAGATCGTCAAAAATTTCGGCGGCGTCGATATCGTGGTGTCGAATGCCGGCGCCGCCTGGCAGGGCCGCATCGGCGAAGTCGCCGAAGAAACATTGCGCCAAAGCTTCGAATTGAATTTCTATGGCCACCAGCGGGTGGCGCAGGCCGCGGTGAAGATCATGCGTGCGCAGGGCACCGGCGGCTGCCTCCTGTTCAACGTGTCGAAGCAGGCGGTGAATCCGGGGCCGAATTTCGGGCCCTACGGCATACCGAAAGCCGCGGCGCTCGCTTTGATGCGCCAATACGCGCTCGATTACGGCGAAGACGGCATCCGCGCCAATGCCGTCAATGCCGACCGCATCCGCTCCGGCCTGCTCACGCCCGACATGATCGCGTCGCGTTCCAAGGCCCGCGGCGTTACGGAGAAGGATTACATGAGCGGCAATCTGCTCGGCCGCGAAGTCACCGCCGAAGACGTGGCGCAGGCTTTTTTGCACCAGGCGCTGGAGCTGAAAACCACCGCCAGTGTCACCACCGTCGACGGCGGCAATATCGCCGCGGCGATGCGGTGAGGCATTTGCCGCCGCCTCGGGATTGTGATATCACCTTTCAGGAAAGTGATATCAGATTAACTCATGGCCCAGGTTGTCGTCCGCAAACTCGATGAAAACGTCAAGGCGCGCCTGAAACGGCGCGCCGCGCGGCGCGGACACAGCATGGAAGCTGAAATTCGCGATATTTTAACCGAGGCTGTCCAAGAAAAAGGACTGCACGAAGAAGGCTTGGGGACATTTATCGCCCGTCATTTTTCCGGCAAAGGCATAGGCATCGACTTTGATATACCGGAGTGGCGCGGCGAAAAGGCGCGTCCTGCCAGATTTCGAAAGTGATCATTCTCGACACGAATGTTTTGTCGGAGCTCATGCGCGTGGAGCCCGACGCGAAAATCACAGCTTGGCTCGACGCTTTGCCGCGGCAAGATATAAGGATTACCGCCATATCGATTTTCGAACTGCGCTTCGGCATCGAGCTTCATGCCAAAGGCCGACGCAGAACCCAGCTCGAACATAGTCTGGATCAGATTCTTAACGCTGGATTTCGGGACCGCGTTCTGAACTTTGACGAGCGAGCGGCGAATGCGGCCGCGCCCATTTCCGCCGAGCTGCGATCAATTGGGCGTTCGAAAGAGGTTCGCGATACATTCATCGCCGGCATTGCAATCTCGCAACGCGCCGATCTCGCGACGCGCAATGTCCGTCATTTCGGCGACATGAATATTCGCGTGATCGATCCGTGGGCAAGCTAGCCAACGACGGCCGCCTCACCTCGGTCGCTCGACAAAATCACGTTCTTCAAAATCGGATAAATCTGCTTTTCCCAGCGCCTGCCGGAGAACACGTGCTTCGCCACATCGATCTGGCGGAGAGATGCGGGCGAGCGCATGAGCGCGAAGGCGGCCGCGATGTCAGCTATCCCCAGTCTCAATCGCTCGACAAGATCACGTTCTTCAAAATCGGATAGATCTGCTTTTCCCAGCGCGTGCCGGAGAACACGCCGTAATGGCCGACGCCGGCCTGCATGTGGTGGCGCTTCAGATAAGGCCGGAGCTTGCTGCACAGATCGTGCGCCGCCACCGTCTGGCCGACGGCGCAGATGTCGTCGCGCTCGCCTTCGACCGTGAGCAGCATGGTCTTGCGGATGGCGCTCGGCTCGACGCGCTCGCCGTGCCATTCGAGCTTGCCCTGCGGCAGTGCGTGGTCCTGGAAAATGAACTGCACCGTTTCCAGATAGAATTCCGCCGTCAGATCGAGCACCGCGAAATATTCGTCGTAGAACGCCTTGGTCACCGCCGCTTTTTCAAGCTCGCCGGCGGCGAGGTTGTCGTAAAGCTCCTTGTGCGCCTTGATGTGGCGCTCGACGTTCATGCTCATGAAGGCGACGAGCTGGACGAAGCCGGGATAGACGCGGCGGAACGCGCCGGGATAGCGCAGCGGCACCGACGCCGTGAGCGTGCGCTCGAACCATTCGATGGTCCGCTTCTTGGCGAGCTCGTTCACTTTTGTCGGATTGACCCGGGTATCGATCGGGCCGGCCATCAGCGTCATCGAGCGCGGCTGCGCCGGGTTGCCGGCCTGCGCCATCACCGCGGTGGCGGCGAGCGCGGCGACGCAGGGCTGACACACCGCCAGAATGTGCGACCCCGGCCCCATGGTCTCGAGAAACTTGATCAGGTGGTCGGTATACTCATCGACGCCGAAGCGTCCGGCGGTCAGCGGCACGTCGCGGGCGTTGTGCCAGTCGGTGATGAAGACGTCGTGGTCCGGCAGCATGGTGCGCACGGTGGCGCGTAACAGCGTCGCAAAATGCCCGGACAGCGGCGCCACCAGAAGCACGCGCGGCTGCGCGGTGGCGATGTCCTTCTTGAAGTGCAGCAGCGTGCCGAACGGCGTCTTCGCCGCGGCCTCCTCGCGCACCTCGACCTCGCGGTTGCCGACGGTGACGCTTTGGATGCCGAACGGCGGCCGCGTGTGGGTGAGGCCGGCGCGCGCGATCAATTCATAGACCGCGGTGAGGTTGCGCAACGCCGGGTGATCGGAGAGCAGCGGCGCGGCGCCGGAATTGGCTGCCATGCTGGCCCAAGCCCGGACCGGCGTCATGATGTCGGATTGCAGCTGGTAAGCGAGATACAGCATCCCGAGACACGGTTGGAGTCCACGGGTGCCCGCGGTTCGCCCCGACAGCGAACACGCCCCCACCCCCCTCAAGGCTGCAGGCTAGTGCATTTCTTGTTGCACTGCGACAAGAATATGAACATGCTGGATATCTGGGGACGGGGCGACGTCAAGGGCTGCCCAAAGCAGGATCAGCAACTGCCGCAAACCCGTGTCTTGGCCACTAACTGATTGAGTCAGGCTCTATTTTTCAAAGCGAGCTCCGGAATGCCCAAGGCCATATTGACACTTGCCAGCAAGAACTACGGCTCGTGGTCGCTGCGCGGCTGGTTGCTATGCAAAATGGCGAACCTCGATTTCGACGAACAGCATGTCTCGACCGACGATCCTTCGACGCGCGCCGAATTGCTGCTGCTTTCGCCGTCCTTCCTGGTCCCCTGCCTGATCCATGACGGGCTCAAAGTCTGGGATACGCTGGCGATCGCCGAATATTTGCACGAGATCAATCCCGAGGCGGGCCTGCTGCCTGCCGATCAGGCGCAGCGCGCCCATTGCCGCTCGATCTGCGGCGAAATGCATTCCGGCTTCTCCAATCTGCGCGCCGCGCTGCCGATGAACATCAAGGCGCATTTTCCCGGCTTCAAGTCCTGGGCCGGCGCCCGCGGCGATATCGACCGCATCACCACCATCTGGCGCGAATGCCTCAGCCAATATGGCGGTCCCTATCTGTTCGGCAAAAAACCGGGCGCGGCGGATGCGATGTATGCCCCGGTCTGCTCGCGCTTTACCACCTACGATGTGCAGCTCGACGCGACCTCGCGGGATTATTGCCGCACCGTCATGGCGATGCCGTTCATGCAGGAATGGACCGCCGGCGCCAAAGCCGAGCCGGACGAGCTCGAGGAGCTCGACGTCGAGTTCTGATCGACACTCCCCTCTTCACCGGCCCGCGCGGGTATGATGAACTGCCCTCCAGCAATGGAAGGGACGCGCAATGCCGGTCAGCAAGATCAACGGCGTGAACATCAATTGGCGGACCGTCGGCGACCGCGCCAGGGATAATTACCCTTGGGTGGTGATGACCACCGGCGGCCGGCGCGGCCACGACGAATTCGTTCCGCTTGCCGAGAAGATCGCCGCCTACGGCTATCGCGTCATGCTGCACGACCGCCGCAACACCGGAGCGTCCGATATCCTCATCGAGGGCGACGAGGGCGAGGAAGTGATCTGGACGCGCGACATGCACGCGCTCCTATCCGAACAAAATGCCCTGCCCGCCTTCTTCAGCGGCTCGTCGGCCGGCGCCCGCACCTCGATCCTGTTTTATCTGAACTATCCGCACGCCGTGCGCGGCCTGCTCCTCCTGCGCGTCACCGGCGGGCCGTTCGCCGCCGGCCGGCTCCCCGAAAACTACTACGGCCAGTTCATCCGCGCGGCAAAAGAGGGCGGCATGGCCGCGGTCTCATCCATGGATGCCTGGAAGGAGCGCATCGCCGCCAATCCGCGCAACGGCGAATATCTGGCGAAATTGCCGGCGCAGCAGTTCATCGACGTGCTGACGCGGTGGAACGAGATTTTCGTCGCCGGCGGGCATTATCCGGTGATGGGCGTGAGCCCCGAGCAATTGCGCGCGGTGAAAACGCCGACCATCGTCATTCCCGGCAACGACAACACCCATTCCAGCAAAAGCGGTCTCGCGGCGCACGAACTGATCGCCGGCAGCGAACTGCATCGATTGCCGGTCACCGACCAGGATGTGCCGCTCATTCCGTTCCCCGACTGGGGCGCCTACGAGCCGGAAATCGCGCGGGTGTTCGCCGACTTCATGGCGCGCACCGTGGCGGCGGAAAGCCGCGCGGCGTGAGGCCCCCGGATGGCGAACGCAATTCGGGAGAAAAATTGCGGCGAGTTTGCCGGGTAAGCCAATGGCCCATGGCGGCGGTTTCGCTCGCCTGATTTTACTTCCGTTTTCAGGAGAATACGGCCGCCGCGCGTGCTTGGCTGGGCCGCCCGGCTCCGCGCAAGAAAAAGCCCCGACCAAAATCGCCGGGGCCATGCTGCCTCTAACCATCCGAGTGGAGCGCGTGTATGAAGAATAGGTACCGCGTCAGGCCGATGGATGAGCAAACCTATCAGGGTTCCGAGTCTCCGTCGCACAACAGTTTGTGAAGCGTCCGAACCGGTCCGCTCGGCTGCTCTGGCGCAGGGGTTCATCGCGGATAATCCGACCGAGAAGAACGGCAACGTCTACGAGCCGTTCGACTGTCTATCTGTAGACGCATTCATTTGGTCGATCCCACGACCGGCAAGGTGGTCGGCGACGAAGCCAAATAGGCCGCCGCCTGTCCCCAAATGCCTATCAGAATGGGGCTGCGCTTGTTCCTGTGGGGATGTGCAAAATTGAACAGCGCCGAATCTGGACGGTGCGCTAGATGACTGGCGTCAACCTCTCGGTTGGAGGAGCGCATTCCTATGCCCCGTTGCTATTTCCACTTCCAGAATGGTGTCACCACTCTGGACCGTGACGGCTCTGACCTTCCCGACATGAATGCCGTGCGGACCGAGGCCGTCGAAACGATCGCGAGCGCGCTGCGCGAAGATGCCATGGATATGCTTTGGCGGGGCCAGCCCTTGCGGCTGTGGGTCACCGACCAACCCGGTGGCGCGGGTACAACCCTGTTTGCACTACGCATTGTGCGAGAATAGCTGCGGCGACTTCTTCTGCCGGCGTTCATTCCGTTCCCGGACTGGGGTGCTTACGAGCCACAGATCGCGCGGGTATTCGCCGACTTCATCGCGCGAACCGTCGCGACAACAGCCAGGCGGCGCGAAGAGAGTCGAACCAGCTTTGAGGGCGAGGCTGGGAACTGCTGAATCAATACGGTTGTGTGTGCCGTCGTTTGTGGCTTCGTGCAGTCGCTGCCGCTGCTGCAGACGGGCCCGGCGCCGGGTTCAGATTGCAAAAGCCGCGATCGGCCGCTGCACCAGCCCTGCATTCTTCGAACGTGCGATACTGGCAATCCAAAATTACCTCGCCCGTTCCTTTATTGATCATCGCGCACCACGCGCCATCCCCGAAAGCCAGGCTGGGCCGAACATCGAAACTCATTGCTCCGACCAGGGCGGCGGCCACAACAACCAATTTCATAATGGTTTTCACGACGGCAATATCTTTCCTTGCGATTGGCCTCGCATGAACTCGCAGCTTTCCGAGACGTTGATATGACCTCGCACCATTAGGCCTTATAAAGTCCAAGCATTGATCTGGATCAATTGCGACCGCCTCGACTGCAATAATCTTACCTAGTGGAGCGGATTTGACATTCGCTAGCCACTTGGCCGCAACCCTCGCAAAGCGAATGTCAAATCCAAAAGCTCCACTAGCACTTATGCTTGCTAGTGGTCCTTCGATTCTAACATTCGCATGAGAGCGTGCCGAAATGGGATGCGAATGTTAGAATCGGACCACTAGTCATCGGTTTGACGCGGTGCCTATTCTTCATACACGCGCTCCATTCTGATGGCGAGACGCAGCTCGGCCTCGAGATGGTCCACGCCGCCATCTCATACCAGCTCCATAACGGATTGAATCGGGCAGTCTTCTGCGCTGAGAGCGGAAGGCAGGGGAATTGTTTTCGAGGCGCTGAGTGTGATTCGCTTGGCTATCTGATTCGGGGAAAACAGATGGTCGAATGCAGCAAAGCCGAGGTTCGGCGGCTCAAAACCGCGCTACGATGGAAGATCACGGCCGGACAGCGCCAGCGCATTCAAATGGTGCTGTTACGCGAGAGCGGGATGACGCAGGGCGCGATTGCGGCAGCGATGGGTGTATCGCTGAGCACGGTGAACCGCGCGCACATGGCCTATGCTCACGGTGGCATCAAGGCGCTTAAGCCCAAGCCGAATGGCGGACGCAAGCACGAGAACATGACCGTGGCGACGGAAAAGGCCTTGCTGGCGCGCTTTGCCAAAGCTGCCGGCGCCGGCGAGATGTTGAACATTCACGATCTCAAAGCGGCCTATGAACAGGCGATCGGGCATGTGACCAGCGACAGCACGGTGTACAATCTCTTGCACCGGCAGGGCTGGCGCAAGCTGATGCCGCGGCCGTTTCATCCCAAGCGCGACCTCGCGGCGCAAAAAGCTTTTAAAAAAACGGCTTTCCTGATGCAGTGAGGCAGGCTCGGCGGGCGGCCAAGAGGCGCGGTCGGCATCTGCGCATCATGTTCGCCGATGAAGCGCGCTTCGGCCGCATTAATCGGCCACGGCCATGCTGGGCGCCGATCGGAACGAGACCAGCGGTCGCCGCTCAGCTCATTCGCGAATACATCTATTTGTACGGCGCAGTCTCTCCAAAAGACGGAGTTTGCGTCTATCTGATCATGCCGACGTCGAACACCGCCTGCTTTCAGGCCTTCCTCGACGTGCTGGCGCGCAGGTTCGCCCGCCAGGACATCCTTTTGGTTCTCGACGGCGCGCCCAACCATCGCTGTGGCCAACTGACCCTTCCCGACAATATCAAGCTCTTGTACCTTCCACCGTATTCGCCCGAACTTAATCCAAAGGAAAATCTCTGGGATGAAATCCGCGAGAAAATCTTCAAGAATTACGCGCTGAAATC
This sequence comes from uncultured Alphaproteobacteria bacterium, assembly GCA_963791925.1. GTDB lineage: Bacteria > Pseudomonadota > Alphaproteobacteria > Rhizobiales > Xanthobacteraceae > BOG-931. The sequence continues at coordinate 454,392 of CAWBUA010000004.1, forward strand.
CATCGACGCCGTGCGCGCTAAACTCAAACAGGCCATCCTCTACATCGAGCACAACCGCAAACTCGCGTCCGCTCCATCACATCCTTTCCATATATCGCCAACTCACTCTGATGTGGAGTTGGTATCACATCCTGCAATCATTTCTCCTGAATATAATTTAAGTAATCGACAATCAGCGTGATGCGACTTCGAACCATGACGTCAAACCCCCAAATCGGCATGTCACGGGTCCCGTGAGCGGCGATCAAGGTTCGTCCGTCAATAATCTCGTTCACGGCAGCAAGTGGAAATACGCCGCCGTTCCTCTTCGTGAGTGTAGTCAGGTCCGCAGGCGGCACCTTGAGCACCGCGCCGAGGAATCCGTTTCCCTTCGCATCCGCTCCGTGGCACGGCGCACAGCTGGAGAGGTAGGCTGTTTTTCCAGCGTTGGCTTCTTGACACCATGCCGGCGCGCCGAACCCAACGATCGCGCCAATCAACGTCAGCCACTTGAGTGTCGTCCTTGCCATGATGAGCGTTCCCTCCGGCACGATCCGAATTTGCTGAACGATATAACGCCTCGCGGAAATGTGGGCCTTCCGCTCGAAATGACGTCTGATAACCCAAGAGCGACATTGCCGCCGACGAGGCAAGCCATGCTTTGACATAGATCAATGCAAAGCACCCAGGGCGATGTAGCGATTTCACAGCTGAAAATTTACACCGGGAGAATGTCATGAAAAAGTCGACAGCAATGGCGGTTGCGCTTGGAGCTACGCTGCTATGCGCCGTTCCCGTATCATTGCAATGGTCACACGAGCAGAATTTGTCGGTGTCTGTTGACAGGGCCTACGCGCGGGTCGGTCACCCAGCGACGCCGGGAAGCGTCGCAGGCGTCGCGCGGCGAACCACCCGTCGGGCGGTTCGGCGTTGCGTAGCGGGCGTCTGTCATTACGTTTACTACTAGCGACCGGCCTGTTGCGGAAAGACAGATCGCCTCCACTGACAGTCGAAACCGCGCAACGCTAATCCCACTTGGCGCCGCCGGAATAGGACCAGTCGACGATGCGGCCGTCGGGATTGGCCAGGGCGGCGATTTCGGCCATCTCGTCGTCAGCGAGCGTAAAGTCGAACAGCGCGGCGTTCTCGGTCAGCCGTTCGAGCTTGCTGGTGCGTGGGATGACGACGATGTTCTGCTGCACCAGATAGCGCAAACAGATTTGCGCGGCGGTCTTCTTGTGCGCGGCGCCGATGCGGGCCAGCACCGCGTCGTTCTTGGCGTTGCCGCGGGCGATCGGGCTATAGGCCACCACCGCCATGCCGTGGGCGCGGCAGGCCGCGATCACCTTGGACTGGTCGAGATAGGGATGGCATTCGACCTGATCGCAGACCAAGGGCTCGGTCGCGACCGCCACGGCGTCTTCGATCAGCGCCACGGTGAAATTGGAAACGCCGACGTTGCGGGCAAGGCCGTCGGTTTTCATCTTGCACAAGGCGGGGATCGTTTCCGACAGCGGGATCTGCGGATTGGGCCAGTGCAGCACCAGAAGATCGACCTCGCTCAAGCGCAGCCGCATCAGGCAATCGTGCGTGGCGCGCTCCAGCGCCCGCGGCGCGAAATGCGTCGGCCAGATCTTGGTGGTGACGAACAGCTCGTTGCGCTTGACGCCCGACGCGCGGATGCCGTCGCCGATGTCGCGCTCGTTGTCGTACATTTCCGCGGTGTCGACGTGGCGATAGCCGAGCCGCAACGCCTGCTCGACGACGCGGGCGCAGGTGCGGCCGCGCAGTTCCCAGGTGCCGAGCCCGACCAGCGGGATGTTGGCGCCGTTGGCCTGGATGCTGGGGATTGGTCCGATGGCCGTCATGCTTCCGTGCTCCACCGTCATTGCGAGGAGCGCAGCGACGAAGCAATCCAGGATCTGGCCGCTGCCCTGGATTGCTTCGCTCCGCTCGCAATGACGAACTCCACCGTCATCACCCTCCGCTAAGCCGCCTTACGAGGAGTTGTTCCAGGACGGCTCAGCGCGCCTTGCCGAGTACGGCGAAGGCGGCCTCGGGCGCCTCCTCGATGACTTTGAGGAGCGCGCGCGCCGGCCCGCGCGGCGAACGCTTGCCCTGTTCCCAGTTGCGAACGGTTTCCACCGGCACCCCGATCCGCGCCGCAAAGGCGGCCTGGGTGAGGCCGGTGCGGCTACGGATATTGCGGGCGTAAGTGGCGTCGTTGAAGCGGTCGGCAGCCCGCGCCGCATTGTGCGCCGCCATCGCAATCGCCCGCGGATCGCTGGCGATGGCGCGCTCGCTGCCGTCGGGCAGCACTTCGACCAAACGTCCGTCCGCTTTTAGTCGCACGCGCAGCATGCAAAAGCCCCCGCGCTTGCCCCGGCATTTGGGCCTGCCGCATCATAGCTGATTCGCCGCAAATTCAATGAGTTAGTGTGCCGGAAGCCGCGTTGAGACCGTGCCACTAGCCTACTCGGTCAAAGGCAGATCGGCCAATGGCCGACCAATCCGTCCCTACAGCCGGCTGAAGAAATCGAGCAGCATGGCGCGCCGCGCCGTTTCGCGGGTCGTGCAGGCGGCAATCATCATCCCCGCCATCGTGCCCTGGATCTTGTCGTAATAGAACTCGCAGGTGGTGTCGCGATAGGCGATCCAGGCGCGCTGCATGGCCGTGGCCTTCGCCGTCTGCTCGGCGTCAAGCTCGCCAAGCAGCGCCTGGTAATTGGCGTTGAGGAGATCGTCCCAGATGACGCCCTCGATTTCGTAGCAGTCCGCCATTTGGTGGTCGCTCTTCGAGCCCGGATCGCCCAGGCACGGGTCGGCGACCAGCTTGAACAGGCAGTCCCGCTCGCCGGCATCGAGGTCGTCGCGGTTCTTCCTCGCGCAATCGTGGATCGCCTTGACCTCTTGGGCATTCGGCTGCCGCGATTGCGCGTGAGCTAGGCCGCTTGTCGCGAAACAGCATAACGCAAGCGCGCCCACCGCAATTCGCCATCCGCCCATCGCCCACCTCGCTTCCCTCTCTCCGCAACTGTCGCGCCCGCGGTAATCTTGGTTCAAGCGCAAAATCGGTGGAAGATCATTCATCGCCCTCGCCTCGCCATCGGAGCTCGCCTTGCAGAACCTTCAAATCGACGCCCAGCGCCTGTGGGATTCGCTGATGGAGACGGCACAAATCGGCGCCACGCCCAAAGGCGGCCTCTGCCGGCTGACCTTGACCGACCTCGACCAAAAGGTGCGCGACTGGTTCAAGGCGCAATGCGAGGCGCTCGGCTGCAGCGTGACCGTCGACGACATGGGCAACATGTTCGCGCAGCGGCCCGGCAAGAACCCCGCGCTCGCCCCGATCGCCATGGGCTCGCATCTCGACACCCAGCCGACTGGCGGCAAATTCGACGGCGTGCTTGGCGTATTGGCCGCGCTTGAAGCGCTGCGCACGCTGCACGAGACCGCTTACGAGACCAATGCGCCGATCGAGATCGTCAACTGGACCAACGAGGAAGGCGCGCGTTTCGCGCCGGCGATGCTGGCCTCCGGCGTCTTTGCCGGCGTGTTCTCGCGCGACTACGCCTATGCGCGAAAGGATCGCGACGGCAAATCCTTCGGCGAGGAACTCCAGCGCATCGGCTATCGCGGCGCGGAGACAGCCGGCGCGCACAAATTTTCCGCCATGTTCGAATTGCACATCGAGCAAGGCCCGATCCTCGAAGCCGAAGGCCGCACGATCGGCATCGTGCAAGGCGCGCAAGGCATGCGCTGGTACGAGGTCACGGTCACCGGAGAGGCCGCGCATACCGGCGCGACGCCGATGACCTTGCGCAAGAACGCGCTGCTTGGCGCCGCGCGCCTGATCGAGCGCGTCGACGCCATCGCGCGCGCGCACGCGCCGCACGCCGTCGGCACCGTCGGCCTGATCGAGAGCCGGCCGAACAGCCGCAACGTCATTCCCGGCGAAGTATTCTTCACCGTCGACTTCCGCCATCCCGACGACAGCGTGCTCGACGCCATGGAAGCGAGCTTACGCTCAGCGCTCGCCGACATCCTGCCGCCGTTGGGACTGACCTACAGCGAGGCGCGAATCTGGGAGTGCCCGCCGGTCAAATTCGCCCCCGCGCTGATCGAATGCGTGCGCATCGGCGCGCAAAAAGCCGGCTTCGTCGCGCGCGACATGATCTCCGGCGCCGGCCACGACGCCTGCTACGTCGCCCGCGTCGCGCCGACGACGATGATCTTCGTCCCCTGCGCTGGTGGCATCTCGCATAACGAGGCGGAGTCGACGAGCTTCGACGAATGCGCCGCGGGGGCGCAGGTGTTGCTCAATGCGGTGCTGGAGTTTGATCGAAGGTTGGGGTGAGCAAAAATGTAGTATGGGTTGAGCCCTTGCGAAACCCATCATGCAGCCTCGTCGCTCTATGACGGGTATCGCTTCGCTCCTCCCATCCTACGGCCGCGGCTTTGCCGCGAGTGTGCTAGGATGATTCCATGAAAAAAGCTGGCAAACCGAAAGCGATTGGGAAAGCCAAGCGGGGCAAGGTCGCGCGTCCCCGAGCCAAGGCACAGCGTCTCACCATTGGCCTGGCTGGCTTTGAAAAAATTAGTGCAATCGAAGGGCTGCACCTGACGCCCGAGATGAAAAGGACCTTCAGCGCGCTTGAGCGCCGGCGCGCTTCACCAGCGCAGCGACGCGCCGCCATCATTAAAAGATACGGCTGACCCTCCTCGTCCCGTCGATGTATGACAGCATAGACGATCCCTACTGCTATCCCGGAACGAACGTTCTCAGAGAATCGCCGCAATCTCCGCGCGCAAGACGCGCTCGACCGCTTCGAGACAGCGATTACTGCTCAACGGTTCAACGAGCCGATGCCGAGCGGCAAATTGACCGAACAGCACTACCGGCGTATCCACCGGCGCGTCGGAGTCCCACAGCCGCTCGACGAGCGCATGGGCGCGGAATTACGGTGACAGGAATTACGGAGGAATTACGGTGACAGGAATTACGGTGACAGTGCACTCAATGTCGACGCGTGGAATTGGGTTGCGCTACGACGCGATAGTCCGCCGCGCTCGATGCAGACTACTCACGTGGCCTCACGCCGCATCCCGCTTCGCCGAGCCACGCCCCGGCGCTTTCTTCGGCGGCGGCAGCAGCAGGTCGGCCGGTACGTTAAAGCGCGCGCGCAGCCGCTGCACCATCGCCATGCTCAGCCTCTTCTTGCCGGCAAGCACCTCGCTGACGCGGCTCGGCGTGCCGAGGATCGGCACCATGTCGGCGCGCGTCAGTCCGTGCTGCTCCATGAGATGGCGGATCAGCGCCGCCGTGCTCGGCGGCCGGCGCGGCCATCGGCTCTCCTCATAGGCGGCGATCAGACGCGCCTGCGCCGCAAGCCGGGCGACGTCGGCCGGCGCGTCGGAGTCCCACAGCCGCTCGACAAGCGCATGGGCGCGGGCCAGCTCCGCAGCGCTATCGATCAAAATCAGCTTTGCATCCATCACACCGTCTCGATTTTCACCTCTCCCCGCCGCGCGGGGAGAGGTCGAGTGAGCGTAGCGAACGAGGGTGAGGGGGCCTCTCCGCGAGTCTGAGCGATGCGGGTCAGATTTCGGCGTTAGAGACATTTCCTGGATTCTCAGCCTAGCGGAAACGCCCCCTCACCCCAACCCTTTCCCCGCGCGCGGGGAGAGGGAGCGCGCTTACAGACTGTCTCGCATTTCGGAATTGCGTAATCCATATGATGCGTCCCGGGAACGTCCTGGTAACAGAGACGTGATCTTGACATTCGTCCCCACCACAGTTACATACCCCTCAATCTCGCCCGAAAAGGACGCCGCCCGGGTGACACCGGCGGAAAGGGGCGAGGCGGTTCCCGCGGGCGGGGTTGTCAGCCCCGCTCCCGGGCGGCTCCGGGCCAAAACGCCCGGCCGGCACTATGACCGGCCTGCGGGGATAAAAACCCCCGCTGCACTGGGACGGCCGGGAGCGGGTAACGCCCGCTCCTAACTAGTTCCGTCCCAGGAAGCGCGTGAACTGGAGCTGAGCGGTGGCGTTCGGTCGCCCCCGCAAGTGCCGTGGTGGAACGCCGACAGGCGAGCGCGCGACGCTTCGCGCGCGGCCGCATCCGCTGATGCGGTTTCATGCAGTATGCGTCTGCCGGCGTTCCGCTTCCTTTTTTCTTTTCTTCGTAGCGGCATTGAAAGCGTGGCGAGCGTACCCGGATTTCGCTGTGTTCAATCCGGGCTAAAGGTGACGGAGCGCGATCGAGCCGAATACCGGTCCCACCGCCGGTTTCAGGCATGACGCGATCGGGCTCCGGGGAGGATTACGTCAGTGGCGTCGGCAAAACTCGGGCGCGCAGGCGCCGCGAGAACGGGATCGCTGTTGCCTCCTCCACCGCGATAGCGGGGGAGGTGCCGCCCGCAGGGCGGCGGTGGGGGCGTGGGCGGTGACGGTACGCGGAGGATGCAAGGGAATGGCAGCGGCTAGGCTTTTATCGTCCTGCAACCGCAACGAGGCGTCGAGTCAGACGCCCCTTCCACCGCGCTTCGCGCGGTCCCCCTCCCCCGCTATCGCGGGGGCGGAAAGAAGTTCACCGCGTCTTTTCGAATATCTCGCGGCCGATCAGCATGCGGCGGATTTCACTCGTTCCGGCGCCGATCTCATAGAGCTTGGCGTCGCGCAGCAAGCGCCCGGCCGGATAGTCATTGATATAGCCATTGCCGCCCAGACACTGGATCGTCTCCAGCGCCATCCAGGTGGCGCGCTCGGCGGCGTAGAGGATGGCGCCGGCGGCGTCTTCGCGCGTGGTCTCGCCGCGATCGATGGCGCGCGCCACGGCATAGACATAGGCCTTCGCCGCGTTGAGCGTAACATACATGTCGGCGAGCTTGGCCTGCATCAACTGAAAGCGGCCGATCGCCTGGCCGAATTGGCTGCGGCTATGCACATAGGGAATGACGAGGTCGAGGCAGGCCTGCATCACCCCGAGCGGTCCCGCCGCCAGCACCGCGCGCTCGTAGTCGAGCCCCGACATCAAGACATTGACGCCGTTGCCGACGACGCCGAGCACGTTGTCGCACGGCACTTCGCAGTCCTCGAATACGATCTCGCTGGTATCGGAGCCGCGCATGCCGAGCTTGTCGAGCTTCTTGCCGGCGGCAAATCCCTTGAAAGATTTCTCGACGATGAAGGCGGTGATGCCGCGCGCGCCGGCGGTGCGGTCGGTCTTGGCATAGACCACGAACGTGTCGGCGACCGGCCCGTTGGTGATCCACATTTTCGCGCCGTTGAGGACGTAGCGGTCGCCCTTGCGGTCGGCGCGGGTCTTCATCGAGACCACGTCCGATCCGGCGCCGGGCTCCGACATCGCCAGCGCCCCGACATGCCCGCCGGAGATGAGCTTTCCCAGATAGCGCTTCTTCTGCTCGTCGCTGCCGTTGCGGCGGAGCTGATTGACGCACAGGTTCGAATGCGCGCCGTAGGACAGGCCGACCGCCGCCGAGCCGCGCGAAATCTCCTCCATCGCCACGCAATGGGCGAGATAGCCGAGCCCCGAGCCGCCCCACTCCTCCTCGACCGTGATGCCGAGGAGGCCGAGCGCGCCGAGCTGCGGCCACAATTCGCGTGGAAAGCTGTTGGCGCGGTCGATCTCGTCGGCCCGCGGCGCGATGTTGTCCTGGGTGAAAGCGCGCACGCTGTCGCGCAGCATTTCAAGGTCGCTGCCGAGGCCGAAATCGAGGCCGGGCAGGCTGTTGGTCAGCATGGCGTTTCCTTCCGCGGCCGGGCGAAATTAGGCTCTATAGATAGCGGCTCGCCGGCCCGCTGTCAGGACGCCGCATTGCCGTTGCGCCGCGCGCTACGTACCGCCGGCAATTTCGCCAGGATCCTGTCGATCGCCTCGGCCGGCGCCGGTTTGGCGAACAGAAAGCCCTGCATCTCGTCGCAGCCGGCAAGCCGCAACAGCACCCGCTGCTCGTTGGTCTCGACGCCTTCGGCGAGCACCTTCATGCCGAGCGCATGACCGAGCGTGACGATCGATTGGATGATGGCGCCGGCATTGCCGGTGGTGCCGAGCGAGGCGACGAAGGTGCGGTCGATCTTGACGCGGTCGAAATGAAATTTTTGCAGATAGCTCAGGCTCGAATAGCCGGTGCCGAAATCATCGAGCGCGATCGAAACACCGAGCGCGCGCAAAGCGTCGAGCTTGCGCTGAGTCTCTTCCGGATTGTCGATCAAAACCCCCTCGGTGATTTCCAGCACCAGGCGCGAAGCCGCTATGCCGTTCTCCGCGAGCGTGGCGGCGACGAATTCGGTCAGTCCGCGGCTGCGCATCTGCACCGGCGACAGGTTCACGGATATGAACAGGCTCGGCCAGCGCGCGCCGTCGGCGAGCGCGCGGCGCAATACGAGCTCGCCGAGCCTGATCATCAGGCCGCTTTGCTCGGCGAGCGGAATGAACAGCGACGGCGGGATGGCGCCGCGCGTCGGGTGATTCCAGCGCAGCAGCGCTTCGACGCCGACCATGCCGCCGCCCTCGGCGGCGACCACCGGCTGATAATGGACGTCGAACGCATTTTGCGTGATCGCCGTTTCCAGCTCGCGCAGGAAGAAGCGCCGCTCGGCATGCTCCTGGTGGATTTCCGGCACGAAATGGCGGACCGATGCGCGGCCGCCGCGCTTGGCGGTGCGCAGCGCCAAGGCGGCGTGCCGCTGCAATTCGTCGCCGGTGACCCCGTCCTCGGGCGCCTTGGCGATGCCGATGCCGGCGCTGATCTCCCACAGCTGATCCATGTAGAACGGCGCGGCGAGCGCCTCCGACAGCCGCTCGCCGAGCTTGCCCGCCAATTGCGCGTCGTCGCTCGTCGCGACAGCGGCGAATGTATCGTCCTCGAAGCGGCCGAATATGGTGCCCGGCGGCAGCCCCGCTTTGAGCCGCTCGGCGATGCTGCACAGCATGGTGTCGCCGCCGGCGCGGCCCAGCGTGTCGTTGATATCGCGGAAGCCGTCGATGTCGATCAGCGCAAGAGCGACAAAGCGCGTACCGCGTGTTGCGACGGCCTCCTCCAGACATTCGAGCACGACGCGACGGTTCGGCAGCCCGGTCAGAGCGTCCTGCGTCGCAAGCATGCGGATCGTTGCCCGGCTGCGCGCCAGGGACGCACCGAGCCGGCGCGTCGCGCGCAGCGTCAGGAACGCCGCCGCCGCCAGCACGATGCCGACGAGGCCGGCGCTGCCCCACAGCCAGGCCATGGCGCCGATAAATTCGCGATCGGGCGCCCAGCTGAACCAGCCGGTGATGCGGCCCTGCGCATCGTGCAGCGACTGCACTTCGCGTCCGTGGTCGGCGTCGAGCGCTGCGTCAAACTGCAGGTCGTGGAGACCGGCGCGCCGCGCAATGCGGCTGAGCTCGCCGGCATCGAAATGTGCGGTCTCGGCGGCGCCGTCGTGCAGTTCGGCAAGCGCGGCTTGCAAAGCGGTGTGCTGTTCGGCGGCGAGGCGGCCATTGCTGCGCGCCGTTTCGATCAAACCGATCGCGGCACAGGCAAGCACCGCAACCGCCAACACCGCGGGGGCGACCGCACCGATCCGTGCGAAGCCGCCGGCGGGTCGGCGCCAGCGCCGACCCGAGCGCCGCCGCGCCCAGGTTTTTCGGGCTCCCCCAGCGGCCTTCATGTCCTACGCCCCTCACACAACGCCAATGCCACAAGGTAAGGGGCCGTGATTAACGGCAAGGAAAGGCGCTTGTCCGGTCGGCGCGACCGATTGTAACGGCGGTTATCAACAACGGAGCCGGACAAGTAATGTTAACATGACATTAACGGACAAAACTTCTAGGCTTTTGCCAGAGTGGGTCGGCGCTCCTTCGCGCGGTCTTTGCGGACCAAACGGCCTGCTTCGAGGGCTGGGGATGGCAAGTTTCAGAGCAGGCCTCTTGGCCGCGGCTGCGATGGCGTTGGCGGCTCTACCGCTCGCCGCCGTCTGCGCACGCGCCCAAAGCGCCGCGCCGGACCAAATTCAGGGACAAGCCAAAGACGGAATCAAGGACCAGACCGCCGATCAGGACAAGGGCCAGGCAGCGGGTCAGACCACGGATCGCGCAGCGAACCAAGCGCAGACCGCGAGTTAAACCGCAAGTCGAACGGCAAGCCAACCCGCGAGTCAAACCGCCAGTCAAACCTGTCCCGGGAATCCGGACGCACTGGGCACCAGCCGGGTGCTGCCGATCGATTTCAGCGTCTACCAGCAGCTCGGCAGCATGCAGTATCCGGACTCGCTGCCGCTCAACGACAAGGAAGTCGTCATCACCTTCGACGACGGCCCGCTGCCGCCTTCTACCGACAAGGTGCTGGACGCGCTCGCTGCGCAATGCGTCAAGGCGACCTTCTTCATGGTCGGCGAGATGGCGCGTTCATTTCCGGCGACGGCGCGCCGCGTCTATGAGGACGGTCACACCATCGGCACCCACAGCGACCATCATCCGATCGGCTTCGGCAAATTGCCGATCGACCGCATGCGGGCGGAGATCGACGGCGGCATTGCCGACGTGTCATCGGCCTTCGGCGGCGACCCGCGCTATCTGGCGCCGTTCTTCCGCATTCCCGGCTTCGCCCGCTCCGATGTGGTGGAGAGCGAGCTTGCCGAACGCGGGCTGATCGTGTTTTCCGCCGACGTGGTCGCCGACGACTGGCACCGCGATATCACGCCGGAAAAAATCATTTCGCTCGCCATGAGCCGGCTGGAAAAGCGCGGCAAAGGCATTTTGCTGCTGCACGACATTCATCCGAAAACCGCGGCCGCGCTGCCGGGCCTGCTCGAACAGCTCAAGGCCAACGGCTTCCACGTCGTTCAGGTGGTGCCGTCCGCGGCTTACGAGATCGCGATGGCGCACCGGCCGGCCACGCATATGCTCGCCTCCTTGGTCACGAGCGATCTTTCGATCGACGTGGCCAGCGCGGTTCCGCCGGTATGGCCGCCGACGTCCGACAAGGTGATGCCCGACGATATCGTGCTGCCGGTCCCCGATCCGTCCGCGTTCGAACCCGAAACCGTACTCGACGATGAGCGCGCGGCCGTGGAGTGGCCCGAAGTGCCCAAATCGGTTGCGGTTGGGCTTGCGCGGCGGGACAACGCCGGGCACTACCGGCAGCGCAAGCTTGCCGCGCGACAAGACGAGCGCAAGGTTCATGCCGCGCACGCCGTCGAGCATGAGCGGATCAAGCGAAGCCGGCACAGTGAGCGCTCGCGCGGCCGTGTCCGCACCGAAGGCCACCACGCCGACCTCATGACACGGATTCGCGCAGTCGCCGCGCTGTTTTCGCCGGCGCCGGCGACGCGGTGAAACGGACCCACCCGCCCGGCGGCCTCGGCTTCACCGTTCGGCCTTGTCCGGCAATGGCCTAGCTGTTACATCCGCGCCGTCATGCGTCGGCCTGACGCGTGGCCAACCCCACATGCGGCCGTGGCGGAATTGGTAGACGCACTAGCTTGAGGTGCTAGCGGGGCAACCCGTGGAGGTTCGAGTCCTCTCGGCCGCACCAGCCTTCGCCGCGCGCGGGGGGTCAGGCCCCTTCCGGCGTCCGCGCGAGGAGCTGCTTGACTTCGACGGCGATCTTGTTGCCGCTGACGATGACCATACCCCTGGCCACCGGCAGGTTGTTGGCGAGGATGCTGACCTCGTCTTCCTCGGAGGCATCGAGTTCGATGATGGCGCCGCGGCCGAGGCGGAGCACCTGGTGGATCGGCATGGCGGTCGTGCCCAGCACCACCGCGATATCGATCGAGACGTTTTCGAGTGTCGGCACGGCGCCCCCGTTTCGGTTTTGGCGTTGGCGGTCCTAGAGCATGATCCCGAAAAGTGGTAACCGGTTTTCGGATAAGATCACGCTCAATCAACAAGCTAGACACTGATCCAATTCAATTGAATTGGATCAGTGTCTAGTGTTGGACCCGCCATGGTTACGAGGTGGTTAACACGCGCGGCGACCTGACCATCGGGCTTAAGCCTTCTCCCGGCGCGCCGCCGGTCGAATGGCGCGTCAGCGACCGGCCAGTGGCCTATGACGCGGCGCTTGGCGCCATGACGGCGCGCGCCGAAGCCATCGCGCACGGCGCGGCGGCCGAACTGGTCTGGCTTCAGGAGCACCCCGCGCTCTACACCGCCGGCACTTCGGCGCAGCCGGCCGAGCTGATCGAGGCGCGATTTCCGGTCCACGTGACCGGACGCGGCGGCCAATTCACCTATCACGGCCCCGGCCAACGGGTCGGCTACGTCATGCTCGATCTCAAGCGCCGCGCGCCCGACGTGCGCCGCTTCGTCGCCACCATCGAGCAATGGCTCATCGATGCCTTGGCCGCTTTCAATGTCCGCGGCGAACGGCGCGAGGATCGTGTCGGGGTGTGGGTGCGGCGCCCGGACAAGGGCGAGGGCTTCGAGGACAAGATCGCGGCCATCGGCGTGCGCGTCCGGCATTGGGTAACGCTGCACGGCTTTGCGCTCAACGTCGAACCGGAGCTGTCGCATTTTTCCGGCATCGTGCCATGCGGGGTCACCGACAGCCGTTATGGCGTCACCTCGCTGGCCGATCTCGGCTTGAGCGTCTCCATGGCGGAATTGGACATGGCGCTGCGCACGACGTTCGCGCCGTTGTTCGGCACGAGTGCCGACGCTCACGCCGTGTTGAGCACCGAGAATATTTCATCGCCGCGGCGCAGCGCGACCTCGTCCGGGCCGGCTTCGCGGTAATCGACGAAGTCGACGCGCGCGCCCGGCGGTCCGCAGCGGCAGTCCTCGATCATCGCCAGCACGTCGTTTTCCAGCCCGGTGAACAAAGCCTCGACGGCGCCGTCGCGGCGATTGCGCACCCAGCCCTGCAGGCGGCGCTCCAGCGCCGCCACCTCGGTCCAGGCGCGAAAGCCGACGCCCTGCACGCGGCCGCGGATCAGGACATAGCGATGCACGGTCAAGCGAGCTCTCCAAGCTTGCGATAGCCCGAACCCAGCGAGCGCACGGGCAGCCATCCTTTCAGGGAAGCGACATAGTCCTTCGGCAGTTCCAGGGTCCGCGCCGCTTCGACGACGATCTCCATATAACCGGCCTTCGGCCGCCCGACCGGCCGTTGCCGCGCCAGATAGACCAGCGCCGGACGACGGCGTCCGCCCTGGAGCACTGGCAGCATTTCGGCGCGATATTGCCCGGCCGCGATGTTCTCCCAAAGATCGAGCGTGACGCGGTCGCGCGGCGTGAGCCGCCACAGCACGCCGTAGACGCTGTGCCTACGCGCCGGCGCGACCGAGGCGTAGCCGTCCGCGGTGATGACGAAGCGATGATCGGCAAGCCGCGCCAAGCCGAGCGGCAGCGCCGTCGGCGCGTGCTTGCGCATGACGCCGCGGTGCATGTTCGAGCCGTAGGCGAAGTGGAGCATCAGGTCTCGCCGGCAAGAGTTGCGCCAGCAAGGCTCGGCCGCCGCGCCGTCCAAGCCGAAAAGATGACGGCCACGGCGATCGGCGCGAAGCCGATCAGCATCAGCGCCACGACCATCAGCCAAGCCAGATCATAGTGCGGCGAACCGATCAAAGTCACAATCACATAAAGCAGGAGAATGAGCTCTAGCGCGCTGGTCGCGGGCGCGTTGTCCATCAGACCGCCGGTGTTGAAAAAGCTGTCCGCCACGATCAAGAGCAGGACCATCGAAAGCGCGTAGAGCAAGGCGACCGCCGCGGCCAAGCCGCCGCCGCGGCCGGCATCGTGCAGCCGCTTGGCGTGCACCACGAACCAGATCCAGAGCAACAGAGCCTGCGCGGCAATGAAGGGCCATAGTCCCCCGTTCCGGATCACATCCGGCGTGGTGAGCAGATGCGAAAAGACGCCGAACAGATAAACACCCGCCGCGCCATAGATGAAGGGCTGCGGCCCAAGCCGCCCGTTCGGCGAGAACAGAAACTGGATTGCCTGCATCTGGCTTACCCCGGCGAGCCGCAAATCGTCATTCCGGGGCGCCGCGCAGCGGCGCGCGCCGGAATCCATCGCCCCAGTATTGCAGAATTAGGCGCCGGAATACCGGCTGAAAGACCGGCCATTATGGATTCCGGGCTCGCGCCTTCGGCGCGCCCCGGAATGACAGATTACGCGAATTCCATGATCACCGCGTCGACGGCGACGCTGTCGCCGGGCTTGACGCGCACGCGCTTGATGGTGCCGTCGCGTTCGGCGCGCAGGATGTTTTCCATCTTCATGGCCTCGACCACGGCCAGCGTCTCGCCGGCCTTGACCTCCTGGCCCTCACCCACGGCAAGCGACACGACCAGGCCCGGCATCGGGCAGCGCACCGCTTTTTCGCTGTCGGAGAGTTTCTTCACCGGCATCAGCCGCGCATAGCGGGCCTCGCGCTCGGTATAGACAAAGGCTTTGACCTCGAAGCCGTGATAAGCGAGCTCGAAGCCGTTGGCGATCGCGCGCACATGCATGGCGACCGGCGTGCCGTCGATCTTGCCGGCCCACACCGGCATCCCCGGCGACCAGTTCGACGACAAAACATGCCGCGCGCCGTCCTCGAAGGTGACCGCGATCGCCTTGCCGTCGTGTTCGACGTCGGCCTGGTATTCGTCGGACCCGAGCCAGATGGCGCGGCGCCGCTCGCGCGTCAGCGTCGCGTTCAATTGTCCGGAAATTTTACGCTTGCGCTCGCCCAAGAGATGATCGATCGCGGCGGCGACGCAGGCGATGGCGCGGGCGATCTCGCCTTCCGGCGCGTTACGCTCGAATCCGCCGCGGAATTCCTCGGCGATAAAGCCGGTGGAGAGCTTGCCGGCGCGCCAGCGCGGCCGCTGCATGATCGCCGCGAGAAACGGAATATTGTGGCGGATGCCCTCGATGGTGAAGGCATCGAGCGCTTCGGCCTGCGCCTCGATCGCCTCGAGCCGGGTCTTGGCGTGGGTGACCAGCTTGGCGATCATCGGGTCGTAATAGATCGAGATTTCGCCGCCTTCGGTCACGCCGGTGTCGTTGCGCACGGTGACGCCGTCGTGCACGCCCTCGGCGGGCGGCCGATAACGAACCAGCCGCCCAATCGACGGCGCAAAATTGCGGTACGGGTCTTCGGCATAGATGCGGCTTTCCACCGCCCAGCCCGAAAGCTTGATGTCGCTTTGCTTAAACTTCAGCGGTTCACCGGCGGCGACGCGGATCATCTGTTCGACCAGATCGATGCCGGTGACGAGCTCGGTCACCGGGTGCTCGACCTGCAGCCGCGTGTTCATCTCCAAAAAGTAAAAGCTCTTATCCTGAGCGGCGACGAATTCGACCGTGCCGGCGCTGTCGTAACCGACCGCGCTCGCCAGCGCGACAGCCTGCTCACCCATGAGCTTGCGCGTCTTCTCGTCGATAAGCGGGCTCGGCGCTTCCTCGATGACCTTCTGATTGCGGCGCTGGATCGAGCATTCGCGCTCGCCGAGATAAATGACGTGACCGTGCTTGTCGCCCAACACCTGGATCTCGATGTGGCGCGGATCGGTGATGAATTTTTCGATGAAGACGCGGTCGTCGCCGAAACTCGATTTTGCCTCGGAGCGGGCGCGGGCGAAATTCTCCGCCACCTCGGCCTTGGAAAACGCGATGCGCATGCCCTTGCCGCCGCCGCCGGCGGAGGCCTTGATCATCACCGGGTAGCCGATCTCTTCGGCAATGGCGATCGCCTGATTGTCGTCCTCGATGACGCCGAGATGGCCGGGCACGGTCGAGACCTTGGCGCGGGCGGCGGCCTTCTTCGAACTCGATCTTGTCGCCCATGGCGGCGATGGCTTTGGCGTTGGGCCCGATAAAGACGATGCCCGCTTCGGCCAGCGCGCCGGCAAACGCCGCGCGCTCCGACAGAAAGCCATATCCCGGATGCACCGCCTCGGCGCCGCTCGACTTGCAGGCGGCGACGATATTGTCGACGACCAGATAGCTTTGCGCCGCCGGCGCCGGCCCGATCGCGACGGCGTCGTCGGCCATCTCGACATGGAGCGCATCGCGGTCGGCTTCGGAATAGACCGCGACGGTCTCAATTCCCATCCGGCGGGCGGTCTTGATGATCCGGCAGGCGATCTCGCCGCGATTGGCAATCAGGATGCGCTTGAACATCTAAGCTTACGATCCCGCGAACCGGCCTGCCCGCTTTGCGGCGGCGGCCGGCAAATGTCAATGACCGCGCGCATCCGCCATCAATGCCGCAGCAACAGCGAGGCAATAAGTCCGAGCGCAAGCAGCGCGCAAACGCTCTGCCAGAATTGCACCGGATAGCGCTGATAGAGCGTCCGCGTGCCCCCCGTCGCGTGCGCGGCGCGCGCCGGTCCCTCCTCCATCTCGATGGCAAACTCCATGATGTCGCGATACCTGTTGGCCGGATCGGGCGCGATCGCTCGCGCCAGGACCGCCTGCAGCCAAGCCGGCAGGTCGGGCCGCAACTCGCCCAGCGGCTTCGGCCGCTCGCGGCGCGGTTTACTGGTCGCATCGAGGTTGCCGTACGGGTATTCGCCGGTAAAGGCGCGGAACATGGTCACGCCCAGCGCATAAATGTCGGTTGCCTCGTTGCCGGGTTCGCCGCCAAACATTTCGGGCGCCATGTAAGCCGGCGTTCCCGGAATATCGTCGGGTGGAAAATCCTCCAGGCCAGGCACGCGCACGACGCCGAGATCGATCAATTTCAGCGAGCCTTCGCGCTCCAGGATCACATTGTCCGGCTTGACGTCGCGATGGATGATGCCGGCGCGATGCAGCGCCGCCACCCCGCGGGCAAGCTTGATCGCGATGTTGCGGCCTTCCTCCAGACCGATCGCCGGCCGCCGCGCAAGCCGCGTTTCCAGAAGCTCGCCCTGATAGAGCGGCATCACCGTGTAGAGGCAGGTTTGCCGTCCCGGCGGCAGCATAATGGTGCGCCCGACATAGGGGCTGTGCACGCGCGCGCCGACCCAGGCCTCGCGTGCGAAGGCCGCGCGGTAAGTGGCGTCGGCCGCGACCTGGGGCTTGGGAAATTTCAACGCCACTTCGCCGCCCTCGACCTCGTCGATCGCGCCGAACAGGCGGGTGTAGCGGCCGTCCGACATCAGCACTTTGAGCACGAAGCCGTCGACCGTCTCGCCGTCGATCGGCACCGGGATGATCGGCAGTTCCATGATCTCGGCGCCGATATCGGCCGATCCCGCCGCCGGCAGATCGACGATATCGAGCACCAAGGCGGTGGAATTGTCGGTACTGCCGGCATCGAGCGCCGCCTTCACGAGCGCGCGGGCGGAGTCGTCGGAACTCGACCGCTCAAGCAAAATCTCGGCGATCGCTTCGGGCTTCAGGTAACCGTGCACACCGTCGGTGCACAGCAGAAAGCGGTCATGCAGCGCGACCGGATGCGCGGCGTAATCGAGCCGTATCTCGGTCTCGACGCCGAGCGCGCGGGTCAGAATATTCGATCGACCGGTGCCGGGCTCTTCGCGCACGTGATCGGTGGTCAGGCAGGCCAGCCGCTCGCCGCGCAGCCTGTAGGCGCGGCTATCGCCGACATGCAGTATGTGCGCAATGCGCCCGCGCAGCACCAGCGCCGTGAAGGTGCAGCCCATGCCGGCCAATTCGGCGTTGCGGTGGCCTTCCGCATAGATCCAGCGATTGAGCGAGTTGAGCACGCGCGCCGAGGCACGGCGGACCTCCATGGTCTCCGGCAGGTCGCAAAACCCGTCGAGGTAGCCGCGCACGGCCGTTTCCGCAGCGATGCGGCCGCCTTTGGCGCCGCCGATGCCGTCGGCAATCGCAGCGACGACGTCGCGGCGCGGCTGCGGCAATTCGGAGCCGAACACCACGCCAGCAAAATCTTCGTTGCGTTCGCGCGGCCCGGTGTCGGAGGCGAACCCCGCGCTGGCCTTAACGCCGGACAACTGCTCGGCCATCAGCGCGGCTCCGGCCTCAATGCCCGCCGGCGAACGCCTGGCCCTCCCACGTCCGCGGCTGCCGCATCAATCGTCAAGCTTGCACTTGTCATAAAGGAAATAGCCGCCGGTGCTCGAGGCGACAGTTACCGTAAGATTTCCGGTTTTTCGATCAAGCTTATAATTTTCGCCGTCGGCAGTGTGCCAGGAAATTTCGGTGTCGCTGATCGACGCGGGATGCGAATCCACCGTTTTATGATCGTAGTCGATCCTGATCTGCCAATTGGCCCCGCTCGCGGGGTTGGTGCAGGTGATCGCTTTTTCGCCGATTGGCGCAGCGGCAACGGTTGCGGAAAGGGCAATCGCCGATCCCGTAAGAGCCAACCCCGCAAGTCTCGCGGCCAATGACCGAGTCCAAATTGATGTTTGCATACGCCCCTGCCTAGTTTCTGCTCATTGTGCAGTTTTTTTAGACACCGCCCTCTCAATCTCACCAAATCCTTCACGGAAATCGTATCCAGTCAATGTCTTAGTGGCTGGCATAAATTTTGCCACCTTCCTTCCCGCTCGCCTAGTCATCATTGGTGCTTAGGGCGGCAGATACTGGGGGAAAGGACAGGACATGGCACTCGTTCCATCACCGACTTGGCTCAATGAAGGCGATAATGCGTGGCAGATGGCGGCCGCGACCTTCGTCGGCCTGCAAAGCATTCCAGGCCTGACGGTTCTCTATGGCGGCATCGTCAAGAAGAAGTGGGCGATCAACTCCGCTTTTATGTCGATGTACGCGTTCGCATCGGTTCTCGTCGTCTGGGTTCTCTTCGACTACAACATGGCCTTCGGGCCGCAATGGTTTCCGTTCCTCGGCAAGCCTGGATTGGCGGTATCCGCCGCGTTCACGTTAGGCCAAGCGACAGTTCCAGCAGCGGCAGCGGGCATGCCCGGCCTCGCCTTCCCGATGGCGACGCTGATGTACTTCCAATTCGTGTTCGCCGCGATCACGGTCATCATCTTGGCCGGATCGGTCTTGGGCCGCATGAATTTCACCGCCTGGATGATCTTCTGCCCGGTCTGGATGACGCTGGTCTACACCGTGGGGGCGTTCAGCCTCTGGGGCGGCGGCTGGCTCGCCAGCTTGGGCGTCGCCGACTTCTCGGGCGGCTACGTCATCCATCTCGCCGCCGGCGCCTCCGGGTTCACCGCCGCTTGGGTTCTCGGCCCGCGTCTTCAGGCCGACCGCGATCATTTCCCGCCGAACAGCTTGCTGGTGACCTTGGTCGGCGCTGGCATCCTGTGGATCGGCTGGAACGGCTTCAACGGCGGCGACCCGTACTTCGCCAACGCTGATGCCGGGGCCGCCGTGATGAACACCAACACCGCCACCGCGGTGGGCCTGCTGGTTTGGACGCTGATGGACAAGATGGCCTACGGCAAGCCGTCAGTGCTCGGCGCCGTCAACGGCATGATCGCCGGCCTGGTCGGCATCACGCCCTGCGCCGGTTATGTCGACGGTTGGGGTGCGATTATTGTCGGCATCTGCGCCGGCATCATCCCGTGGCTCAGCATGAACAAGTTCCAGAAGCTTTCCTTCATGCAGAAGGTTGACGACACGCTCGGCGTGTTCTCGACCCACGGCGTGGCCGGCCTGATGGGCGGCCTCTTGACCGGCATCCTGGCGAACCCGGCGATGATCGAATACATCGGCACCGACAAGGACGCGCCCGGCGTGAGCATCACCGGTCTGCTCTACGGCAATGCCAACCAGCTTCTGCTGCAGGCCGAAGGCGCCGCGTTCATCATCGTGTACAACGTGATCGCAACCTTCATCATCCTCAAGGTGATCTCGATCTTCGTCAGCCTGCGCATGGACGAAGCGACGCTGAAGGTCGGCGACGACGCGGTGCACGGCGAAACCGCTTACGCGATCGGCGTGGAAGGCGAATAACGCTCCCCGCCTGTTGCGCGAACCTCAAACACTGCGAGGCGGCCCCCTTACGGGGGCCGCTTTTTATTTGCGATTGCGAAATTTCTCGCGGTAATCCCCACACCACACGGCTGTCACGCGGCGGTCACATATCGCGGACTAGCTTCCCCTCGCACATCAGCCAATTTCGAGGGATCTCATGAGCAAAAAGCTGCTCTCAACCGTGACGGCTTCGGCGATCGCCGCCCTGTTTCCGGTTTTTGCCTTCTGCGCTGGCGCCGCGGCTACGGAGACGATTGCGCCGGAGAGCGCGTCGTCTCCCGGGCCGCAGGATGCCGGGGCGACCGCGACGCCGATCAAGCATCTCATCATCATTTTCAACGAGAACGTCTCGTTCGACCATTATTTCGCGACCTATCCCAAGGCGACCAATCCGCCGGGCGAGCCGGCGTTCACGGAAAAGCCCGATACCCCGAAGGTCGACAACCTCGCCAACGCGAAGCTGCTGACCAACAATCCGAACTTCACCGACAAGGCCAATGGCGGCGATGCCGCCGAACCGTTCCGGCTCGATCGCACCCAGGCGTTTACCGCCGATCAAAACCACGCCTACACCGCCGAACAGCAGGCCTATGACGGCGGCAAGGCCGACTTGTTTCCGAAATACACTGGCAAGGCGACGAGCGGCGGCGCCGGCGCCTTCGGCACCAAAGGCCAGGTGATGGGCTATTACGACGGCAACACGGTTGCCGCGATGTGGAACTATGCGCAAGCCTTCGCGATGAGCGACGCCGCTTTTGGCGACACCTACGGGCCATCGACGCCGGGAGCGCTCAATGTCTCGTCGGCGCAGACCGACGGCATGACCATCGTCGCCACCACCAAAAAGCCGTCCACCGTCACCGCAGTTTCGTATTACATCAATGACGGCCAGGGCGGCCTGACCATGATCAACGACGTCGATCCCGGCTACGACGTCTGCTCCAATCCGAAAGATCAGGCGATGATGTCCGGCAAGACCATCGGCGACCTCCTCAATGGCGCGGGCATCACCTGGGGCTCGTTCATGGGCGGCTTCCGCCTCGACGCGACCAACGCCAACGGCACGACCGGCTGCAAGCGCTCGACGCATTCGACCGTCGTCGGCCACGACGTTATCGACTACATTCCGCATCACGCTTGGTTTCAATATTATGCCTCGACCGCCAATCCGAAACACGAGCGGCCGAGTTCGCTCGCGGCGATCGGCTACAGCCTCGAGCACGACGGCACGACGCGCGATCCGGCCAACCACAGCTACGATCTGAGCGATTTCTACGACGCGGTGAAAGCCGGAAATTTCCCGGCGGTGTCCTACATCAAGATGCCGGCCTATCAGGACGGGCATGCCGCCTATTCCGATCCGCTCGACGAACAGGACGGCACGGTGACGCTGGTCAATTTTCTGCAACAGCAACCGGATTGGAAGAATACCGCCGTCGTCATCACCTGGGACGATTCCGACGGCTGGTACGATCACGTCTTCACCAAAGTGACGAGCCCCTCGTTCGACGCGCAAGCCGATCAGCTCGACGGGCCGGGCAAATGCGGCACCGGCGCGGCGCTCGCCGGCCAGGGCGGCAAGCCGGTCAACGGCCGCTGCGGTCCCGGCACCCGGATCCCGTTCCTGGTGGTCTCGCCTTGGGCGAAGCAAGATTACGTCGGCCACCAGCAGATTTCGTTCGCTTCCGTGCTCCGCTTCATCGAGGACAATTGGCTGCACGGCGAGCGGCTCGGCGGCGGCGCATTCGACGCCACCGCGGGATCGATCGACGACCTGTTCGACTTCAAGAACGGCGGCAAGGATGCCGCGCTTTATCTCGATCCGAAGACCGGTACGCCGCTGTCCGGTACGCCACTGTCCGTTCCGCCGCCGTCGGGAGACGCGCACTGAGACCCAAAGCGACGCTGCGCTGGCTTGCCGCCGCAAGCCTCGTTTGTGCCGCCGGGCTCGCCGGTCCGGCGGCGCACCCCGTATCCCCGGCAACCGGGGAAAATCCCCATCCGATCGTGCTGGTGCGCCCGACGAGCGGACCACTGTCGGCCATGGCCGAAGTCGGCCGGCTGATTTTCTTCGATGCGAGCCTGTCCTCGTCGGGCAAGCTTGCCTGCGCCTCGTGCCATAGTCCGCAGCACGCTTACGGCCCGCCCGGCGATCTGCCGGTCATGCTGGGCGGACCCAACCTGTCACGACCCGGCACGCGCGCGGTGCCGTCATTGATGTATCTCGAACGGCAGCCGAGCTTCGCCATCGGCCCCGACAACGAGGAAAACGAAAACGTCAGCATTGCCCAACTCGTCGCGCTCGGCCGCGACGCCGTACGCGTGCAGAAGACAGCGCCGCGGCAGAGCCAATCCGCGACCAATATGGTGCCGCAAGGCGGCCTGTTCTGGGATGGCCGCGCCGACACGCTGCAAGGCCAGGCGCTGTCGCCGCTACTCGATCCGCGCGAGATGGACGGCGGCTCGATCGACGCGGTCGCCGGCAAATTGCGGCACGCGCCCTATGCGGGCCGCCTGACGCAGCTGTTCGGCGGCGCGGCGTGGTCAGATCCGCGTCTTGTCGTCAGCGAGGCGCTGTTCGCCGTGGCGCGCTATCAGATCGAGGACGCAAGTTTCCATCCCTATAGCAGCAAGTTCGATTACTGGCTCGAAGGCAAAGCGCGCTTGAGCGAAAGCGAAGCCCGCGGCTATGCGCTGTTCAACGATCCGGCCAAGGCCAATTGCGCCGGCTGCCACGCCGACCAGCCGACCCGCGACGGTCTGCCGCCATTGTTCACCGACCATCAGTTCGAGGCCTTGGGCGCGCCGCGCAACGCCGCGCTCGCGGTCAACGCCGATCCGGGGTTTTTCGATCTCGGCATTTGCGGACCCTATCGCCGCGACATGGCCGCCGACACGCAATATTGCGGACTGTTCATGACGCCGACCTTGCGCAATGCCGCGACCCGGCACGTATTCTTTCACAATGCCGCATTCACATCGCTCAAACAGGTTCTGGATTTCTACGACTTTCGCGACACCGCGCCGCGACGGATCTATCCGCGCGGCGCCGACGGCATAGTTGATAAATTCAACGACCTGCCCGCGGTCTATCGCTCCAATGTCGATTTCACCGATCCGCCATTCGATCGCAAGCTTGGCGAAACGCCGGCGATGACAACCCAAGATGAAGACGACATCATCGCCTTCCTAGATACGCTGGTTGACGGTTATCGCGTGAAATAGCGTCGGATCGTCTTGACAACGCGGC
The DNA here is from genome assembly GCA_963791925.1 of uncultured Alphaproteobacteria bacterium. GTDB lineage: Bacteria > Pseudomonadota > Alphaproteobacteria > Rhizobiales > Xanthobacteraceae > BOG-931. The sequence goes on from CAWBUA010000004.1 coordinate 477,480, forward strand.
CGCCTACATGCGGACAAGGCCGTTGCCGGCGCGACGGCTCTCGGCGACGATCCAGTCGAGGATGGCGACGTCGACATCATCGAAGCCGGCGGGAAGCCGCCGTGGCGCCGACCGGTCCGCGACGACGATCTGCGAGCGCGCAATGACGGCGGCGAGCGTCGCAAGATCGGCAAATTGCATGTTCGGAACCGCCACTGTCGCCTCCGGCTCGTCCGCAAATGCAAACTCGTGCGATCGGCCCTTGTTCCCATTCGTCGCCCGCTCTGCCGCGACGGTTCAAACTTCAATGCCAGGATGACCCGCCAAGGGCGGCACTACGGCAAACTCGCGGCAGTCCCGCGCAATGATTTGGCAGCATGCCCAAACCGGTGTCGCCTAAGCCGCGGCAAGGCGCCAAAAAGCGGAAAAATCGGGCGCTGAAAGGAACTTTCCGAATGCGCCCGGCCGGCGAGATGAATCTTCGCTTTTCGCACCCAGAGCAAAGCAAATAATCCTTTCAGTTCAAGGAATTATTATCGGCTTCGCGCTGGCAATCGCGCCGCGCGGCCGTACATAATGCAGTGCGAAATGTTTCCGATCCAAACCTCGGATCACCCCTGACGCGACGGAGAATTTGCATGGCACTTGCGATCGGCGATACCGCCCCGGATTTCGAAGCCGAAACCACGGAAGGCAAAATCCGCTTCCACGACTGGATCGGCAACAATTGGGCGGTGCTGTTTTCGCACCCCAAGGATTTCACGCCGGTCTGCACCACCGAGCTCGGCACCATGGCGCGGCTCAAGCCGGAGTTCGACAAGCGCGGCGTCAAGATCATCGGGCTGTCGGTCGATCCGGTCGACAACCACAAAAAGTGGTCCGGCGACATCAAGGATGTGACCGGCTTCGCCCCGAATTATCCGATGATCGGTGACACCGACCTGAAGATTTCCAAAGCCTACGGCATGCTGCCGGCTTCGACTGCCGGCACCTCGGAAGGCCGCACGCCCAACGACAATCAGACGGTGCGCAACGTGTTCGTCATCGGCTCCGACAAGAAGATCAAGCTTATCCTGGTTTATCCAATGAGCATCGGTCGCAATTTCGATGAAGTGCTCCGCGTGATCGATTCGCTGCAGCTCACCGCCGAGCATCGCGTATCGACGCCGGCCAACTGGAAGCAAGGCGAGGACGTCATTCTTGGCGGCGCCATCACCGATGACGAGGCGAAGAAGCTCTATCCGGCCGGCTGGAAGACCCCGAAATCCTATATCCGGGTCGTGCCGCAACCGCGGTAGCCTTAAGCTCCGCTCTCTGCTTTGATGAGGAAGGCGCGGCCACATCGGCCGCGTCTTTGTCTTTGAGGGCCATTATGAACCCCGACGCCGCGCTCCAGCCGCCATTCGCCGCTTTCATGGGCATGAAGATCACGCATGTCTCCAAGGACAAGGTCGTGGCCGAGATGCCGGTGCGCGACGAGCACAATAATCGCTTCGGCACGCCGCACGGCGGCGCGGTGATGGCGCTCGCCGACAATCTCGGCGGCACCGCCACCGTGGCGAACCTGCCGCCGGGTGGGCGCACCGCGACCATCGAGAGCAAGACCAATTTCTTCGCCGCCATCCCGGTCGGCGACACCGCTTATGCCGAATGCACGCCGCTGCATCGCGGCCGCACGACCATGGTGTGGCAGACCCGCATCACGCGCGGCGACGGAAGGCTCTGCGCCTTGGTGATCCAGACCCAGATCGTCATGCTGCCGGAGCAGCCCTGACGCCAAGGCGCGCGCCGCGGCTTCGAAGCCGCTGCTAATGCATCGTTCGCAACCCCATGCGGGCAAGGCGCGGCAGGACCTCAGCGCAGAAATACGGCGCCTCCTGCAGATAATTCACGAACGAAACGGCGATGCCGCGCACGCCGGCGCGCGCCAGAGCCTCGAATTCTTCCGCCACCTTGTCGGGCGTGCCGACGAACGGGTAGCCGCCGATGCCGCTTTCCGCCTGCAAGACGCGTTTGGCGGCAAATGCGTCGGCTTTGGTGTTTTGCGGCGTGATGTTCTTAAGCGCCAGCATGCGCTCGATGGCCCCCCAGTCGGCGTTTTCGACGTTGGCGCGGCGGTAGTAGGTTTCGGCCTCCCGCTGCGTCGGTCGGCAAATCACCTGGCCCTGGGTAAAAACGTCGATGTCGCGGCCGAATTGTTGGGCCGCCGCTTTGGCGTCGGCGACCATTTTGCTCGTTTGCACGAACAGGCTCGGTTGGTTGGCGCCGCTGCCGGCGGCGGCAAGCCGCGATGCGCCGGTCGACGTGAAGAAAGCGTCGCAATTGCGCAGCGCGAAACTGCGGCCGGTCGCCGACGATCCGGCATTCATGATGAGGGGCCGCGTGCCGCCGTAAGGCTGCGGCTTGGCGCGCACGCCGGCCAGCTTGAAATACCGGCCGTCGAAATCGAAATCCTCCTCGCCCGACCAGGCGCGCTTGACCACATCGATCCATTCCTGCGCGAATTCATAGCGGTCGTCGTGCTGGCGCTGCGAAATTCCGAACATCTCGAATTCGCCCTCGTTCCAGCCGGCGACGATGTTCAGCCCGAAGCGGCCGCAGCCGATGTGATCGGCGGTGACGAACTCCTTGGCGGCGATCAAGGGGTGGAACAGCGGCGCATGCACGGTGCCGAAAATCGTGATGCGCTCGGTCGCGGCGAGAAGTCCGCTCGCCCAGGTCACGGTTTCGAGCGTCGTGCCGTGGAAATCGCTCGGGCCGCCGTAGCCCTTCCAGCGCCCGATCGGCAGGAGGAAATCGATGCCCGCCGCATCGGCGAGTTTGGCGAGCGCGAGGCAATCCGGCCAGGTCGCGGGCCAGCGTTCCGGCACCAGCGTCGCAGTGCGCGCCGACGAGCAATTGGCGCCGAAAAAACCGATCTTGAATGCATTGTCGCCGTACATGGCGATGCGTTCGCGCATCGAAGCGGTGCGGAGCGGCATTGGCAAGCCTTTCACATCATCTTGTAGAACCGAATCCTTACGCAGTCGGGCTCGCGCGCGCCAGTGCACACGACGATATGCCGTCGCATCCAGGCATAACGCGGTGCGCTGGTTTCGAAAAAAGTCGCGCCGCGAAAATAATAGGCGTCGGGCTCGACCGGCCGGCCTGCCGCCAGTGCCGCCATCACCTCGGACGGGCCGTGGCGCAACGCCAAATTGCGGACATAGATCAGGGCGCCGTCGTCGGTGCGAAGCGTATAACGCGCCTCCAATTCCGCGACGCCGTCGCTGCGCAAGACCCGCCAATCGGCGCCGCCGGAAAGCACCTCGCCGCGCAATTGCGGCCCGGAAAAATCTCCGCCGGTGATCGCGACGATGCGCCGGCCGCCTTTGCCGACGTCGCCAAGATCGAGCGGCGCTTCGACGCTCACGCGCGCGGCGAAGATGAATTCCAATCGCGGTGCCGGCGGTTGCGGCGTGGCCGAGTTTGCCATTCGCGCCTCACAATGTCATCGTTTGCAGAAGCAGAAAGAGCGAAAGCGAGGATAGCATGGATGTTCGCGCCGCCGTGGCCTATGCGCCCGGCAAACCGCTGGAGGTGACGACCGTCAAGCTCGACGGCCCGCGCGCCCGCGAAGTCCTGGTCGAGATCAAGGCGACGGGCATCTGCCACACCGACGAGTTCACGCTCTCCGGCGCCGATCCGGAAGGCCTGTTCCCCGCCATTCTCGGCCACGAAGGCGCTGGCATCGTCGTCGATACCGGCGCGGGCGTCACCTCCGTCAAAAAAGGCGATCACGTCATTCCGCTTTACACGCCGGAGTGCCGCAACTGTCCGTCGTGCCTGTCGCGCAAGACCAATCTGTGCACCGCCATCCGCGCCACGCAGGGTCAAGGCGTCATGCCGGACGGCACCTCGCGCTTCTCGATCGACGGCAAGACGATCCACCACTATATGGGCTGCTCGACGTTCGCCAATTTCACCGTGCTGCCCGAGATCGCGGTGGCGAAAATCCGCGACGACGCGCCGTTCGATAAGGTCTGCTATATCGGCTGCGGCGTCACCACCGGCATCGGTGCGGTGATCAATACCGCGAAAGTCGAGCCCGGCGCAAAATGCATCGTGTTCGGGCTCGGCGGCATCGGGCTCAACGTCATTCAGGGCCTGCGGCTTGCCGGCGCCGACATGATCATCGGCGTCGACGTCAATCCGGAGAAAAAAGCCTGGGGCGAGCGCTTCGGCATGACGCATTTCGTCAACCCCAAGGAAATCGGCGGCGACCTCGTCGCCCATCTCGTCAACATGACCAAGCGCGGCGCCGACCAGATCGGCGGCGCCGATTACACCTTCGAATGCGTCGGCCATGTCGGCCTGATGCGCATCGCGCTTGAGAGCTGTCATCGCGGCTGGGGCCAGAGCATCATCATCGGGGTGGCCGGCTCGGGCCAGGAAATCGCGACGCGGCCGTTCCAGCTCGTCACCGGCCGGGTGTGGCGCGGCAGCGCCTTCGGCGGCGCCCGCGGCCGCACCGACGTGCCGAAAATCGTCGACTGGTACATGGAGCGCAAGATCGAGATCGATCCGATGATCACCCACACCATGCCGCTTAACGACATCAACAAGGCCTTCGACCTCATGCACAAGGGCCAATCGATCCGCAGCGTCGTGGTATTTTAGCGTCGGCCGCGAAGCGGCGATCTTGCGCGGCGATGCCGATGACTTTTTCGTGTGGGGCTTCTTCGCTGAGCCGCTGACACGTTAGCATGCACGGTGCATGACGGCATTTTTCAAATATGCCTGACGCGCCACTTGGAGGCTCGCGCATGGCTGACGGACGGATCCGACGATATTTTGCCGGTCTTTCAACGACCACGTTCCTGCTCGCGCTGACGAGCTTCTTCGCCGACATTTCCACGGAAATGCTCTATCCCGTTCTGCCGGTGTTTCTGACGCAGACACTCAACGCCAGCGGCAGCATCGTCGGCCTCATCGACGGCTTCGCTCAGGCGACGCAGAATATCGTCCAGGGCTTTTCCGGGACACTGTCGGATCGGCTGCAGCGGCCCAAAGCGGTCGCACTGGTCGGATATTTTCTTGCCGCGATCGGCAAGCCACTGATCGGGCTCGCCGCGGTGTGGCAGGTCGTGTTCGCCGCGCGGCTCGTCGACCGGCTGGGAGCCGGGACGCGTTCGGCGCCGCGCGACGCGCTGATCGCGGCGTCGGTGTCCGGGCGGAACCGCGGCCGCGCGTTCGGGCTCGAAGGCGTCGGCGACAACGCCGGCGCCTGCGTCGGACCGCTGCTGGCGATCGTCCTGCTTTACTCGCTCCACGTCGACATGCGTTCGATCTTCTTTCTCGCCGTCATTCCCGGCTTGCTGACCGTCCTCCTGGTCGCTTTGGTCAAGAGCCCTCACGCTGCGGCGACGGCGAAAGCAAAGATCGACCTCAATTCGAGACGATTTCCGGCAGCCTATTGGCGGTTTCTCCTGGTGACCGCGCTGTTCGGCATCGGCAATTCCAGCAATGCATTTCTGATATTGCGGACGCGGGATTTCGGCGCCTCGCTGGAGACCACGATCCTGATCTATGCGGCGTTCAACTTTGTTGCGGCAGCGGTTTCCTATCCGGCGGGCGCGCTCTATGATCGATGGGGCGGCAGAACGATACTGCTTCTTTCCTTCGTAATTTTCCTGCTCGCCTATCTCGGGCTGGCGGTGACGGCGAATATCGCGCTGATCGCGGCATTCTTTATTTTTTACGGCTTGTTCCAGGGCATATTCCGTACCGCGGGCAAGACCTTTGCTTCGCATTTGGTTCCGGAGGAACTGCGCGCCAGCGGCATTGGCTGGTACAACACGACCGTCGGCCTATTGCAGCTTTTCGCCAGCATCGTCGCCGGCTTGTTATGGGACCGGGTCGGACACGCCGCGGTGTTCTATTACGGCGCGCTTTTCGCGGCGATCGGCACCGTCGCGCTGTTACTGGTCATACCGGGAGCGCCGCGGCGTCATGGCTAGCGTGCCGCTTACCGCGGATCCCGTTCGCAACCGCCGTCAACGAAGTCACGCAATGCCGCCTGAACGCGGACGATCACGTCATCCCACCTCCGCGTAGCGTCCTGACGGAACAGGCGCGCCGTCGGGTACCAAGGACTGTCGTCGCGACCGAGCAGCCAGCGCCAGTCCGGAATGTGCGGCAATAATATCCACACCGGCTTTGCCAGCGCGGCGGCGAGGTGCGCGACGCTGGTATCGACGGCGATAACGAGGTCGAGATTCGATATCAGCGCCGCGGTATCGGTGAAATCCTTCAGCTCCGCGCCGAAATGCGGAAGATCGCCGCGGCTTTGCAGCACGGCAGCGTCGCCGGCGCGGATCTCCTGCTGCACACTGACGAATGTCGCATCGACCTCGGTCAACAGCGGCACCAGGCGGCTGAGCGCAATCGAACGATTTCGGTCATTGCAGTGCGTCGGGTCGCCGGACCAGGCAATTCCGATCCGCGGGCGATCTCGCGGAGGAAGGCGCGTTTCCCATTGTTCCGCCCTCGACTGCGGAACGAACAAATAAGGGGTCGTGGAGGGCACCGTCGCGAGCTCGGTGCCGAATGCGCGCGGCAGGCTGAGCAGCGGGCACCGCAGATCGAAATCCGGCAGCGGCTCGCCCCGGGCGAGGACCTGCGCTTCTCCGGCAAGGCTGCCGATGAGTTCATGCAGCGGCTTCTGCACTTCGAGAATGACCCGCGCGCCGCGCGCCGCAACGAGCGGCGCGTAGCGGCAGAACTGAATGGTGTCGCCAAAACCGTCGGCGGCATACAGCAGAATGGTCTTGCCCGCGACATCGTCCATGCCGGTCCATTGCGGCTGCGGGAACGCGCGCCTGTGGCTCGCGTAAGGTTCGATTTTCAATCGCCATTCGAACTTTTCGAAGCCGCGGCGAAGATCGCCGCCGAGCAGCCGCGAATGGGCCTCGTTGTAGTGCGCATTCACAAAATCCGGCTGCACGGCGAGCGCGCGCTCGTAGCTCGCCAGCGCCTCCTCCAGCCGGCCCATTTCATAAAGCGTGGCGCCGCGATTGCAGAGCGCATCGACATAGCCGGGGTCGATGGCAAAGGCGCGGTCATAATCCGCCAGCGCCTCATCGAATCGCTGCAGCTCGTGCAGCACGATCGCGCGATTGCCGTAGGCCGCGGCACGATCCTGCCACAGCTCGAGCGCGCGTTCACAACTTGCCAGCGCCTCCTCGAACCGCTTGAGCGCCCGCAACGCATTGCCGCGATTGATTTGCGCGTCGACAAAATCCGGACGCAGCAACAGCACACGATCATGGCTTGCCAGCGCCTGTTCCGGATCTTTCAGCTCGTAAAGGACCAGGCCGCGATTGTAGAGCGCCTCGACATAATCCGGCCGCACGGCGAGCGCGCGCTCGTAGCTCGCCAGCGCCTCTACGAACCGCTTCTGCTCGTGGAGGACGACACCGCGATTGTAGAACGCCTCGGCATAGAAAGGCCGCAGCTCGAGCGCCCGGCCATAGCTCGCCAGCGCCTCATCGGGCCGCTGCAATTGCGCCAGCGCCACTCCGCGATGGCAGAACGCCTCGGCGTAGTCCGGCCGCGCCTCGAGCGCTCGATCGAAGCTCGTCAGGGCGTCATCGAGCCGCTTGAGCTCCGCCAGCACATCGCCCCAATTCAACAGCGCCTCGGCATAGTCCGGCTGCACGGCGATGGCCCGATCGTAACTCGCCAGGGCTTCCTCGAACCGCTGCAACGCCATCAACGCCAGGCCACGATGGTTCAGCGCGAGACCGTGATCGGGTTGCTTCGCAAGCAAGCGGTCGATTTGATCGAGGGCGCGGGCAAATTCGCCCCGCTCATAGGCAATGACGCCGAGCAGGTGCAGGCAGTCAAAATGATCGGGCTGCGCGGCGACAATCTTTTCATAGATGCTTTCAGCCTCGGTCAATCGGCCGGCTCGATGGAGCGCGAAGGCTTCGACCAGCCAGGAGGTTATGTCGATCGCCGTCGGCCGCGCCGACAACGTTCGTTGTGGCGCACGCTCCTCCACGAATCCTTCGCCCTGGCGCATAGCAAGTTCCAATCCCCGCGGAACCTCGTTTCACGCTCGGCGGTTACCCGGACGAGGCACTTGCCGCCTCCGGCACTTGTCATTTCGATGGCTGTGAAAACCCCCCGCCGCAACCGCACGCGTTTACACAGCGTTGTCGCGCGCTATCGCGACGCCTGCAAGACCCTGCACACCCCGGCGTCGCCGCAAAGCCGCCATGGCCTCGATTGGATGAATTTTTTCCTTGCCGACGTGCAGACCGGGTTCGGCACGTTCGTCGCCTTCTATCTCGCGCATCTCGGCTGGTCGGAGCGCGGCGTGGGCCTGGCGCTGACGCTCGGCGGCCTGGCCGGCGTCGTCAGTCAAATTCCCGGCGGCGCGCTCGCCGATGCGGTGCCGTGGAAACGCGGCCTCATCGGCCTCGGCATTGTCATGATCGGCGCCGCCGCCCTGATCCTGGCGCTGGTGCCGTCCTATGTGATGGTGCTGTCCGCATCGCTGTTGCAAGGCGTGACCGGCGGGATCGTCACGCCGGCGATCGGCGCCATCAGCCTCGGCCTGGTTGGGCGGCGCGCCATGTCGTTGCGCACCGGCCGCAATTATCGTTTTGCGGCGGGCGGTCATGCCGCGACCGCGGCGCTGATGGGGCTTGTCGGCGCTTATTTTGCCATGGGCACCATCTTCATTGCCGCGGCTGCCCTGTGCATTCCCGCCCTGATCGCGCTTTCATTCATCCGCCCCGACGAAATCGACTATGCCCGCGCCCGCAACGCAGGCGTAAGGGCGCACCGGGTCGGACGCGTTTCCGAGCTCCTGAAGAACCGCGGACTCATTTTGTTCACTGCGGCGCTGGTGCTGTTTCAGCTTGCCGATGCCTCGATGCTGCCGCTGATCGGCGAAAATCTGGCCACGGCGATTCCGACCGAGTCCTCGCTGTGGATGTCGGGCCTGATCATCGTGCCGCAGATCGTGGTCGCAATCTTTGCGCCGTGGGTCGGCTATCATTCGGAGAAGCGCGGCCGCAAGCCGCTATTGCTCGTCGGCTTCGCCGCCGAGCCGATCCGCGCTGCGTTGCTCGCCTTCACCAACGCCTACGCATTCCTCATCGTCGCGCAATTGCTGTCCGGCATTACCGGGGCGATCATCGGTGTTCTGACCGTGATCGTGATCGCCGATCTGACCGCCGGCACCGGCCAATTCAACCTGGCGCAGGGCGCGGTCGGCGCGGCGAGCGGCATTGCCGCATCGCTGAGCACGCTCATCACCGGCTTTCTGTTCCAGGGCGTCGGCCCGGCCGGCGGCTTTATCGCCATCGCAGCCGTCGCCGGCGCGGCGACGGTCTTGATCTGGATCTTCGTTGGGGAAACCAAGCCGACGGCCTATGCCGATGCAACGGCGCCCGCCGCCGGCAAGCTCATTGCACCTTGATGCCGGCTTCCTTCATGATCGGCCACCATTTGGCGGCCTCCGCCTTCTGAAACGCGGCAAATGCCGCGGACGACTGCAGATCGGGCGACGAGATCTGCTGGCCCAGGCCATTGAGCTTTGTTTTCACGCCGTCATTTTTCAGCGCCGCCACCGTCGCGGCGTGGATTTTATCGAGCACATCCTGCGGCGTGCCTTTCGGCGCCCACATGCCGAACCAGATCGACGCGTAAAAGCCCGGCAGTCCGGCCTCGTCCGTCGTCGGCACTTCCGGCAAGCTCGTCATGCGCGTCTTGGACGGCACCGCGATCGCCCGGATGGTGCCGGCCTTCACTTGCGCGGTAAAATTGGACGACGGCTCGATCATCATGTCGATCTGCCCGGCCATCAGATCCTGCACCGCCGGATTGTCGCCGCGATAGGGCACGAACTTGAACGTGGTGCCGGTCGCCTTCTGGAACGAGAGGCCGGCCAGATTGCCGGTCGAGCCGACACCGGGAATGCCGACATTGGCTTTGTCCGGATTGGCCTTGAGCCAGGCAATCAGCTCCTTGAGATTATGCACCGGCAAGGCGTTCCTGACGCAGATCAACAGCGGTTCATAAGCGAGTTCGGCGATCGGCGTCAGATCGTTGAGCAGATCGAAATCGAGTTTGTAGAGGCCGCCGATCAGAACATTCGTGGTCAGCGTGCCGACGCACAGCGTATAGCCGTCGGGCGGCGAGTGCGCGACCTTGCCGACGCCGATCCCGCCGGCCGCGCCGGCGAGGTTCTCGACGACGACGGACTGGCCGAGCGATTTGCCCATCGGATCGGCGATCATCCGCGCCAGCACGTCGGTCGCGCCGCCGGCGGCGAACGGCACGATGAGCGTGACCGGCCGCGTCGGATAATCGACGGCGAAGGCGAAACGCGGCGCTGCGCCGACGGCCCCGGCGCCGGCGGCGAGATGAAGAAGTTTTCGGCGTGACAGTGACATGATTCCTCCCCCAGTTTTTATCGCAACAAATATCGATTGCGCTTATTGCGGCTTGAGATGGGCGAATTGCACCACCTTGCGCCATTTGTCGGTATCGGCGGCGATGAACTTGGCAAACTGCGCCGGCGTATTCGGCTCCATCTCGATGCCGCCGAGACCCGCGAGCCGTGTTTTCACGTTCGGGTCGGCGAGCGCCGCGTTGAACGCTTTGTTGAGCGTGGCGACGATGTCGGGCGGCGTGCCCTTGGGCGCGCCGAAGCCGATCCAGCCGAAGGCTTCGTAGCCGGGCAGGAATTGGGCGATCGAAGGCACGCCGGGCAATACGTCCAACGGCTGTGGCGTGGTGACGCCGAGCGGCCGCAGCTGACCCGCCTTGATGTGCGGCAGTGACGACGGCGTGACGTCGAACATCACCTGCACCCGTCCCGCGATCAGATCGACCAGCGCCGGCGTCGAGCCGTGATACGGCACGTGCACCAGATCGACGCCTGCCATGTATTTGAACAATTCGCCGGCGACGTGCTGCGGTCCGCCCACCCCCGCCGAAGCCATGTTGATCTTGCCCGGATGCGCCTTGGCGTAAGCAATGAATTCCGGCACGGTCTTCGCCGGAAACGACGGGTTGACCTCCATCACCAGGGGCACCCGGTCAATGCCGACGATCGGCTCGATATCGCGAACGAAATCGAACGGCAGATTGGGAATGAGCGCCGCGTTGATGGTGTTTTGCGAATTCACCAGGAGCAGCGCGTAGCCGTCCGGCGCCGCATGCACGACCGCCTCGGTCGCGATGTTACCGGTGGCGCCGGGCTTCACTTCGACGATGAACTGCTGTTTGAGCTGTTGCGCGACCGGCTGTGTCAACAGCCGTGCGGTGATATCCGACGAGCTGCCGGCGGCCTGGCCGACGATCACCTGCACCGACCGCGTCGGATATTCGGCCGCAAAGCCGCGGCGAGCGACAAAAGGAAGCGCGGCTGCCCCCGCTCCCAACTTTAGAAAAGTTCGGCGATACACGTTTCCTCCCCAATTCCCTTGCCTTATGGCGGCAATTGCGCCACGGCGACGTCGCCGGGGCGCTTATGCAGTTCCGGCACTATAGCGGTATTCCCTCCTTTGTCAGCAGAGATGCCGAACGGTCGCAGAAGCGGAGCGGGCTCAAGCCAAGCGCCGTTGCAAGCGCGCCTCGCGCAGAAACAGGAACAGCCCGGTAGCCACCACGATCGAGGAGCCGGCAAGCAGGCTCACACTCGGAACCTCGCCCCACACCGCAAAGCCGATCAGGATCGCCCAGACCAGCATCAGATAATAGAACGGCGTCACCGCCGCCGCCGGCGCCAGATGCAGCGCCCTGGTCCAGAACCATTGCCCGACCGCATTGATGAAGCCGGTGCCGAACAGCATCGCGGCATCGAGCGCCGAGGGCCATCGCCAGCCGAACACCAGAAGGAAACTATGAAAGAGGGCCAGCAAAGCCAATTGCCAGATCACCAGCGTATTGGCCAATTCGGTCCGGGTCATGCTGCGCACCGCGACGGTGACGGTGCCGTACATGATGGCGTTGATCAGCGCGAACAGCGCCCCCAAGGTCAGCGAATTGGCGCCGGGATTGGTGACGATCAGCACGCCGAGAAAGCCGACGACGAGCGCGGTGCCGCGCACCAAACCGGCGCGTTCCTTGAGCCAGACGATCGAAACCAAGGCGGCGAACAGCGGCGCCGAGAAATTGATGGCGACGGCGCCGGCGAGCGGCATCAGGCTGAAGGCAAGCAGGAGCGCGGCCTGCGAAATCGATTGCGACAGTCCCCGCAACAGATGATCGCGCGGGCGGTGCGTTGCGAACACCGAGAGACCGGTGACCGGCAGCATCACCACGGCACAGGCCAAAAACGACGACAGCGAGCGCAGGAACAGTACCTCGCCGACCGGATAAATGGCGACCAGCCACTTGCTGGCCGCCGAGGCGCTGGCGAATAGCACCGTCGCGATAATCATCAGGACAATGCCGCGCGGCACGTCCTCGGTGCGGCCGCGCGTCGGCGCCGAAGTAGCGCCGCCGGCAATCGGTACGCCGGAAATGGCCGCGCGCTGTTTGCCGGTTAGATCGTCCATCCCCCAACCGCACGCCGTTCTTGCGCGGCGCCCATCATCCGATTGGAGCGGTCTATGACGTCACCGGCGGATTTGCAATCGAACGTTTTGAATGGCACCGGCCAGACTTTGCCGAAAAGTTCGCGAGCGGCGGCGCGCAGCCGCCAACGGCTGGCAACGGCCGGCTCGCTCAGTATCGCCGCCGGAACTGGACCTCCCGTTGGATCCTGTGGACCTCATTGTCCAGGCGCTTCACCTCGCGGGTAAGCTCGTCGAGGGCTTGGATGAGGTTTTGAAGAATATCGTAATGCGAGCTTTGCTGCTTCGCCTTGCGAAGAAAAACTTCCGCGCGTGAGGATGCTTGCCACATGGATCCCCCAATGAGGAAGAGCCTAGGCGGCATTGCTAAAGCTTCATCCAATACATGTTTTAAAATTTTAGCGAACCGGCGCTTTTTATCCAAAGATAGAGCAACCCCGGCAGCGCCGAAGTTGCGGGTCGCCGGCGCAAGCCAGGAACATTTAACCAAACGGCGGGTTTGCAGGACAGGAAGAGCCGATCGGCGGCCGCCGATAAAGTGCCTTCCCCGACAGAGTGGCTTCCCAGGAGTTCCCCTACTTTTCGCGTGCGATTATCCGGTGCGCTATCGGCAAAAGGCTTGGCCCGCACGGAAGTCCGATTACTTCGGCAATCCCCGCCGATGAAGCAGCAGCGGATACAGGCCGTTTTTGGCCGTGCCATACCGGCCGGCTTTTGGTATTATCGACCGGGGCACGGTGCGTGTTTAAAACTTTACATGTAGGGTGAGTTATGTCTGCAAGCACGCAGCAGGTTTATCTTTGCGATCTGACCTACACGCAACAGACGATTTCGTCCGACGTGATCCCCGCAGCGGTCGGTTGCATCGCCGCTTACGCCGAGCAAAGGCTTGGCGATCGCGTTAATTTCGAGATCTTTAAGTTTCCGGAGACCCTGATCGAGGCGCTTGAGCGCGGTCCAGTGCCGCGGGCGATTGGCTTTTCCAATTATTGCTGGAACGAGGACCTCAGTACGCAATTCGCGCGGGTCATCAAGGCGAAATACCCGCACACGGTCGTTATTTTCGGCGGCCCGAATTACCCGACGTCGCCGGGCGAACAGGAGCGCTTTTTGCGCTCCTATCCCCAAATCGATTTCTACATATGCAAAGAGGGCGAGATTGGTTTCACAGCACTCGTCGAGGCATTAATCGAGGTCGACTTCAACACCAGCCTCGTTCCTCATGACTTGGCATCGGTTCACCGCATCACACACGATGGTCAATTTATCGCCAGCGCCAGCGTTGAGCGCATACGTGACAATATCGACACAGCCGTTCCTCAGTGCGCGTGGAGAGATTGCGCTTCTCTGGCTTTATCCTGTTGACGAACTTTTCAAACGAAATGATGAGTTGGTCTATGGCAATTCCCTTTTTGATTTGAAAGAAGAGACGACCACGCTCAATCATTGCCAACCGGTGCACGCGGCGTGAAAAGTATACCCGTACGCGCAAGTCAATCGCAGTACCCGCGAGCATCGCCACAACTGGTTGATCATGTACCCGAGGCAGTTCAGTAGCCCCGAGATCACGTAGGTTTTTGTTACAAGCGCGTGCGATTGAGCTTAAATGTGGGAAGCTTAAGTCGATCAAGCGTCGCACAAAGCTGTCTTTCGCAATTTGTGCGGTCAACGGACCCGGAAGAAGCTCTCGCGGTATTGGGGAAATTACTTCGTTGCCTTTCGCAATACTTTTTTCTTTTCGACGACGCTGAGCCTTCTCGCTGGCGGTCATGGCGCATACGCCATTGAGCGGCGGTCGTCCGCGTCTTGGCCGCCGGCCGGACGGTGAGAATATTACTGGCCGTGGCAAGGGGGGTTCAGTCACGGCCTCACACCGACGCGGCCGGAGGGGGTGAGGGCCATTAGGCCATCATCGTAACGGGGCGACGCTGCAAGGCTATGCCGAGCTTCAATCACCTTTATTGTTCCTTATCCACCGTCCGCTCAAAAAATTTTTTGCCTGTAAAAAATCCGAGCCTATAGCGAGCCTAGCGCTTTTCGTCCTCTCCCTAAGTCCTTGAATTTACTGGCGCGCTCGGAGAGATTCGAACTCCCGACCCTCAAATTCGAAGTCTGATGCTCTATCCAGCTGAGCTACGAGCGCGAAGTTCCGACAATAGTTGGTTCGCGGCAAAAGTCACTTCGGCAGGCCTCGGCACCTGGCTGCGCGCCGTTGCGTCGCACTATCGATTGGATGCTACGGAACTTACGCTTGTTCCGCGCGCATGCCTGGGCCGCAAATGGGGTATTCCGCCCCGACAGCCGGAACGTGCCGGGACGGCCCAGGGTTAATCGGTCAGACACCCACGATGGAGGAGACCCATCCATGTCTGACTATCGCAATTACGATCATCGGAACCCGAATGACCCATTCCCGGGCGACAGCCAACTCGACCCCAATACCCGTCCGCCAAGCTCGGCATGGGGTTGGATTGCAGCCGCGATCTTCCTGGTGGTGGTTTTGGCGGTGGCGTTCGGCTATGGCCATAAACCGGGGCAGCTCGGCACCAATACAGCGTCGAACGAAAGAGCCCCGGCAGCGACCCATATGATCGCGCCGGCCCCCGCCCCCAGCACAGCTGCGGCGCCCGGAACGCCAACGCCGCCGGTGACCACGACGCCGAATAAGCCGGCACCGGCCAGCCCAGCGCAGCCGGCCGCGCACTAGCGCCATCAACGCTTCCGCCGGCGAGCCCGCGTAGGGTTGTAAGAAAAGAAAACGGCCCCGGTTTCTTCGCCGGGGCCGTTTTGCGCGTCGCTCAGACCAGCACTAACCGCGCGCGCCTAACCCCGACCGGCGGACGAGGCCGACAAATCGCGCCCCGATCTCGTGACCGAGCCGCCATACGACCTGATAATTGCACTCCTTGGCGAGCTCGTCCCCGGACAACAGCAGGACGAAATCATCCGGAACTTCGTAGCCTTCGACATGAAGCCGAACGCCGCCGGTCGAAATATCGGTGATCAGGCAGTCGCGCGGCAGCGCGCCGTTGCCCAGCTGGATCTTCGCCAGGCGACTGATCATGCGCCGCGGCGCTTGGCGCCGGTCGGCGAGATTTACTGAACGCATTGAACTACGAACCATATCGCGACGCCGCTCTCGCCGCGGCGCTCGCAGGTTTTCATCTAAACTCATAGCAAACGCGCGTTGCAGCGCGGCTAAGGCGGCTTATCGTCTTTTCTTCGTATTTGACTGAAAGTTCCCTGCCAACCGTTAGCCATGCATCGCGAGCGGAACTCGATCCTCCGTATCCGGTTGTCTCATCAGCAACAATAAAGCCCAGTGAGCGTGCCATGACCGACAAAACGATGGACAAGACCGATCGCGATGCCGCACTGCGCGCCACACTGCCGACGCCGGTCAAAGAGCAGCCGGATCCGTTCCTGCAGATGTCGACGGGCAAGACCGGGATCGGCGGGATCACACTGTTTGCGCTCGGCGCCCTGGTCGTCCTCGCCGTTGTTCTGTACGGGCTTAACGCACCGCGCGAGGTTGCTTCCGCTCCGCCGAGTTCCGTTGCCCAATCAAGTTCGTCCGCAGGCGGCGGCCATGGCGCCACACCGGCGCCGACCGCGCCGCAAACCACCAATGGCGCCAAAGGCTGAATTTGATCGGTGCCGACGAGAGCGAGGCCGGTCCTTGAGCCTCGCTTCTACGTTCAAGCCTATTCGAACGCGGGATCGATCGGCACGCGATAGCCGTTGGCAAGACGGTTGGTTTCGTTGGCCATGCCGACGACCGCCATCAGCTCGCCGAACATCGCTTCGCTCATGCCTGCCTTGCGCGCCGCCGCGCCGTGACTGGCGATGCAATAGCCGCAGCCGTTGGTGACGCTGACCGCGACATAGATCATCTCCTTGGTGAGCGCATCGAGCGCGCCGGGAGCCATGATCTCCTTGAGGCTTGTCCAGGTGCGTTCCAGCGTCGCCGGATCGTGAGCCAGATATTTCCAGAAATTATTGACGTCGGCGACCTGGCGCGTGCGTTTGATGTCGTCGAACACCCCGCGGACCGGCGGCGAGGCATCGCGATATTCGATCGGGGGGCGTTGCGGCATGGCGGCATCCTTCAGGTTTTCAGCGGACGCCGGAGGACGTTCGCGCCGATAGAGCCTGCCTGGATTTTACGCCGCAGCCAAGCCCGCGCGCCGGCGCGCCGCGCTCGCTTCGCCGTCGAGCCGGAAGAACGAGATGCGCTCCTGCATTTCGCGCGACTGCTGCTCCAGCGCCTTCGCGGTCGCCGAATTCTCCTCGACCAGGGCGGAGTTGCGCTGCGTCGCTTCGTCCATCTGGTTGAGCGCCTTGTTGATCTGCTCCAGGCCGGTCGCCTGCTCGGCGCTGGCGCTGGCGATATTGCCGACGATATCGGCGACGCGCTTGATCAATTCGACGATGTCGCTGAGCGCGGTGCCGGCGCGGTTGACGAGGCCGACGCCGTCGCGCACGCGATCCGAGCTCTTGGCGATGAGGTCGGTGATGTTCTTGGCCGCTTCCGAGGAGCGCTGCGCGAGGCTGCGCACCTCCGACGCCACCACGGCGAAGCCGCGGCCGGCGTCGCCGGCGCGGGCCGCTTCGACCGCGGCGTTGAGCGCCAACAGATTGGTCTGCCGCGCGATCTCGTCGATGACGCCGATGATGTCGGAGATCTGGCGGGACGATTCCTCGATCCGCGACATCGCGGTCACCGCTTCGGCCACCACCTCGCCGCCGCGGTTGGCGACGTCGCGCGTCGAATTCGTCAGATCCTTGGCCTGATGCGCGTTCTCGGCATTGGTCTTCACGGTGACGGAAATTTCTTCCATCGAGGCTGACGTCTGCTCCAGCCCCGCGGCCTGCTGCTCGACGCGCTGCGACAGATCGTTGGTGGCGGTGGCAATTTCTCCCGCCGCAGTGGTAACCTCATGCGTGCTATTGGCGACGGCCTTGAGCGTGTCGCGCAGACGGTCGATGGCGACGTTGAAGTCGTCCCTGATTTGCCGATAGGCCTCGGGAATATTGTCGGCGAGATTGAAGGTGAAATCGCCCTCGGCGAGCTTGCCGAGCGCGGTGCCGAGTGCGCGGAAAGCGCTTGCCTGTTCTTCCGCCGCCTTGGCGCGCTCCGCCGCCGCCTTTGCCTGCACCTCGGCTTCGGCACGGGCGGCTTGCGCCTGGCGCTCGGTTTCCGCCTGCTGGCGCTGCATCGCCGTATCGGCTTCGCCGCGCGCCTTCTCGACCGCCAGCACTTTGAAGCGCTCGACGGCATTGGCGACCGCGCCGATCTCGTCCTTACGTTGGAGGCCGGGCAGTACCACCTCGAAGTCGCCCCCGGCGAGTTTGCCCATGGCGTCGCGGATCGCGCCGAGCGGCCGGGTGACGTGCCACGACACCAGAACCATCATGACGATGGCGAATACGATCGCGGCGGCAAGCAGGGCGACCTGCACGAGAAGGTCATGCGCGGCGATCGCGGATTGCCCCTCAGCATGAGCCTTGGCCGCGTCCAACGCGCCGGTGGCGACACCAAGCAAGTCGGAGAGCTTGGCCACCGACATCGGCGACCAGGTCGCGACGGTATAGCCGGTCGGCTGTCCGGCGATCAGCGCCTTGAGCGCTTTGGTTCGCGCTTCGGGATAGCCGCTGCCGAAATAGTCCTGCTTGACCTTGTCGAGGGCGGCCGCGAAGGCAGGCGACGTGGGCAGGCGCGAGGCAATATCGGTGATCGCATTCCAGGCCGTATCGAGCTTGGCGACGCTTGCCGTATAGCTGACGAATGCGTCGGGCGGCAACGGGCGGCCGGACAGCGTATT
This sequence comes from uncultured Alphaproteobacteria bacterium, assembly GCA_963791925.1. GTDB lineage: Bacteria > Pseudomonadota > Alphaproteobacteria > Rhizobiales > Xanthobacteraceae > BOG-931. The sequence continues at coordinate 495,862 of CAWBUA010000004.1, forward strand.
GGACACCACCACCGAAGCGTCGCCGCCGCTATTGCGCATCACCCAGGCAAGCTGTTTGATCTCCATGAGCTGGTCGATATAGGGGTCCTGCAGCGAGATCAGCTGGACCAGTCGGGTGCCCCAGCTGTCGAGCGCGTCCATCAGGCCGCTGGCCTCTTTGTCATAGGCTTCGCCAAGCCCGGGCGGTCGCGCCGTTTTCGGTTGCAAGAACGCGGCGGCGGTCTGCTGCTGCAATTCGACCAGGCGTTTGATTCTGGCGGCGAAATCGGCAATGGCCTGATCGCGTCCGGGGAAATCCACGGCGGCCAGTGCCGGCAGCATGGCCTTGAACGCCGGCATTTCCGTTTCCCGGCTCTGCTTGACCAGCGGGTCTATCGCCGTCAACTGCCGGTCCGACGTCATGTCACGCCCGGTCGAAGAGCGGTCGACCCGCAAGCTGTTCAGCGCCACAAACATGTAATTCGAGACGTTGGCGACGGCCGAGATTCGATTGGCGCTGTTCAGCCTGACCCAGGAGTCCCGGGCCTGCAGCGCCAGCATGACGATGACGGCGGCGGCCAATACCGCGATGACGGATTTGACCAGCACATTGATCGAGAGCCGATTTAACATTTTGTCTTGATCCAGCCGAGAACGGGTCTTCTGCAATCGCAATGCTGTTGGCGGCCGGTAAACTTGCGGTAAATTTTAACGGCTTGCGGGGCGCCTCGATATTGATCTGGATAAGCTCGATATTGATGCGGACGAGCAAGTCTTGCAGCGCGCTGCCGTCGCCGCGCCGGCGCCGCCATCGTAGACCCGGCAAATTTGAAATAATTTCCTTGCGGCCTGGTGGCGAGCCAGCAATCAGGATTTGACAAGCCTTCGAACGGGCGCCGGGCTTGATGCTTTAGATCAATGGGAGCGAAAGTCCAAGTACCGGAGTACCGCGATGCCGCGCGCCATCAGCATGCTGATCGCCGACGATTCGACCGTCACGCAGGAGATTTTGAGCGAGGCCGCACGCGTGTCCAAGCTGCCGATGCGGTTGACGGTGACCGACAACGGCCGCGACTGTTTGACCTTGCTCAACGGCGCCAATGTCAACCTTGCATTCATCGACGTGCACATGCCGGAACTGTCGGGAACCCAGGCGATGTGGTCCGCGCGCAAGCAGGGCAACCAGACCTTCATCACCCTGATGTCGACTCCGCCGGCGACCGAAGCGGTGGAAGTGGCGATCCGGCTGCGCGCCTACGAGTTCCTGTTCAAGCCGTTCGGCATGGCCGACGCGCTCGCCATTATGAGGACCTATAACCGCATCACGTCGCCGACCAAGATCCTCATCGTCGACGATTCCTCGGCGGTGCGGCAAATCGTCCAGAAAATCGTAGGCGGCAGCGTCTTCAATTGCGACGTCGCCGAGGCCGGCGACGGCGAGGAAGCGCTGGCGCTGGCGCGGATGTCGCCGTTCGACGCCGTGTTCCTCGACTGCAACATGCCGGGCTTGAGCGGGCTCGCCACGATCAAGGGCCTCCTCCTGGTCCAGCCCATGCTCAAGGTCATCATGATCTCCGCCGAGCGCAACCGCGCCACCGAGGACGCCGCGCTGGACAGCGGCGCCTGCGCATTCCTGCACAAGCCCTTCACTTCCGATGACGTCGATCGGGTGCTGCACGCCGCTTTCGGCCTGCGCTCGCCGAATTTGAAGATGAAAAACAGCGAATCGAGCTTCGATGTGGCGATCGAGGGTTCGACCATCCGTTTGGCGCACAAATCGAGCGGCCATATTTTCGAATATCTGTGGTGCGAGCGGCCGCCTTATCTGCGCAACGCCGTGGTCCGCCCGGCGCCGGCCTGCACCGTGGCGCCGACCCATGTCGCGCCCGCCGCAGCCAAGGCCGCGCTGCTGCAATTGCGTTCGGCCCGCTTGGTGGCGGCCTAGCGCAGCACGGCGCGATCGGGCCCGGCTCCTCCATCCAGATGCGGCAGCGCCCGGCGCTGGCTCGCCGCCGCTCATTTTCGTGACGCCGGCGCTTTCCAATTCACCAGAAACACGCCGCCGACGCAGACCGCCATGCCGAGAAGCGACAGCGCCGACAGCGTCTCGTCGAACAGGGCCCAGGCCATCAGCGCGGTGACCGGCGGGGTGAGATAGAACAGGCTCACCACGCGGGTGGCCGCGGCGCGGCGGATCAGGAAATACAGCAGCCATACCGCGCCGAGCGACAGCACCAGCACCAGCCAGCCGAGCGCGAAAACGAATTGCGGCGTCCATTGCACGGCGCGGGTTTCGAAGGCGAACGCGCCGAGCGAGAACAGCGCTCCGGCCGCGGCGTATTGGATGCACAAAGCCGGCCGCCAATCGATGCCGCCGCCGAAGCGCTTCTGATAAAGCGTGCCGACGGTGATGCCGATAAGCGCCACGGCAGCGGCGATCCAGGCAAGCGGCGTCGCCTCGCCGCTTTCGATCTTGGCTTGGAGCACCAGATAAACGCCGGCAAGCCCGAGCGCCAGGCCGCACCATTGCCGCAGAACGACACGTTCGCCGAGCCAGCGATTGGCGACGGTCGAGGTCAGCACCGGCTGCAGGCTGACGATCAGCGCGACGAGACCCGCCGACAAGCCGTTCTCGATGGCGACGAACACGCCGCCAAGATAAAGCCCGTGCACCATCAGCCCGGTGGCGGCGCTATGCAGCACGCCGTTGGCACGCGGCCATTTCGGCCGCGTCGCCGCGATGACGACGGCAAGGAGCGCGACCACCGTGATCATGCGCAGCGCCAGGAACGTCAGCGGCTCGGCATAGCCGAGACCCAGCTTTGCGCCGATGAAGCCCGAGGCCCACAGCAGCACGAACACGGCCGGCGCCGAGAACACGGCGAAGTCTTCGATGCTGCGCGGCATGGGCTTCGGCCAAATCCTATCCGGCGAAACGGCGAGCGGCGCTTGTACTACGCGCCCAGCTCTTCGACCATATTGAGAATGTCGCGCGCGCGCGTGACGCCCGTGGGCCAGGTGTTGTCGAAGTCGTCGATCAGCGGCTTGAGCGATTGCGGGTTCACGCCGGCTTCGAGTTTGCCCATGTCGGCGAATTGGTAGACGGCGTAATGCACCCCGGCATCGACCGTACTCCAGAACCGCCACGCTTTCTCCGCCCTGAACGCGGCCATCGCGCCCGGCAGGTGATCGGTCGCATACCAATGATCAAATTTTTCGCGCAAGGGCTCCTCGACCACGGCGCGTACGACAAAGAGAGCTTTGGACATCGCATGACCTCGTTCAAGTTTCAGGCGGACAAGGGACCGTCGATCATTGTATCCTTTCCATGGGTCGCCGTTGAAAAAAGGGCTGGGTTTCATGTCACGCGCGCTTGCCGCTTTGCTGCTGTTCGCCGCAACGACCGTTGCCGCCTTGGCGCAGACGCTGCCTGTGCCGTCGCGCTGGAGCAGCCAGAACCATTCCTACCTGGAATTCGACCAGATGGTGAACTCGGCCGAATTCACCGGCATCTATGTCGATCACAATCCGCGCTTTGCCTGCGCCAATGTGCTCAAGAAAATGACCGGCATGGTCCACGGCGCCAAAGTGACCTTCACCGTCGAGTGGTGGCTCGATGGCGCGGCGCAATGCGGGCAAACCACCTGGACCGGCCATGCCTCCGGCACCACCATCACCGCGCATTGGGTGCACACCGTCAAAGGCCAGCCGCCCACCTCCGGCACCGACACGTTCACGCGGCAACGCTAGCCGTCCCGCGGCGCGAAAGCAGATGAGCTTCGCCGCCTCAGGCGTGTTCTCTCCGATCCACAATATCAAACAACGACGCCATTTTTCCTGCGGCGCCGGGTTCGCGGCGGCCGATAATTCTTCCCCGTTCTCGCGATGCGGCTTGGCATCCGAGGTTTGCTTCACGCTTTAAGAAAGCCCTTCCAACGACCTCCCCGCTTTTTTCCCGCATGATCTTTTCCGAAAACCGCAACGGCACTTTTCGGGATCATGCGAAAAGAAGGGAGGCGGAGCGCCGACAGGCGCACCACGGGTTCCGCTCCGCCGCAGAAAAGAAAGCCCGCTGCGATGCGGCGCGCGCTACTTTCGCCCCCTGCCCCGCATTGACGCGGGACTAAGAGAGGCGGCGCGCTCGCCTTTCGGCGCCCCACCGCGGTCATGCGCCGAGGGGCCTGACCCTCAACTCGGTTCCGGGCCGCGCTTCCTGGAATCACCGGATGCAAACGGGAGGACCCTCTCCGGCACCAGTGCAGCCAGCACCTGGCAGTCCGGTCACGCGCCGGACGGTCGATGCCCGAAACCGCCCGGACCAGGGGTTACGAGCCCCGCTCCGGGAACCGCACCCGCCCCATCAGCCGGCCGTCACCGGTTGACGTCCCCGATTGGGCGGGATGATCGTATGTAACCACATAGGAGACGTTTGTCACATAACGTCTCCGTGATTGCGACAACCGTTTCGGCGTGGCGCCTTGGCCTGCCCGCCCTGCGCTACGGCTGCTTGATCATCGCCCTGCCCGCGTGTCGAGCGCATCCTATTCCGCGTCATCCCCAGCCATGACGAATAGCGTAGGGCTTGCGGAGCTGTCATAAACGGAGCCATCCGCCGATGGAGCGATGAACAGTGTGGATCACGAGTTGGGCATGGAGCGCACCTCTAATCGTGCTGACGGTGATCATTCACGTCATCGGGCTTGGCTTGTTCAATGTGAAAATGATTCAAATCCTGACCGACGCCAAAGGCCGCCCGCATTTTATCTACGTCTTTGCCCTCGGCATCGGAGGAACGGCGATCTGGGCGATTTTCCTGCACGCCGTCGAAGCCGGCATCTGGGCGGCGGCCTATCGGCTGCTCGGCGCGTTGCCTGACGGCGGCAGCGCGATCCTTTATTCATTGAGCGCGATTACGACCTACGGCCATTCGCAAATTTTCCTGGCGGATCCTTGGCGGCTCCTGGGCGCATTGGAAGCCCTCAACGGCGTCATCTTGATCGGATTGACCACCGCGCTGATGTACGGCCTCATTCAAAGAGTCTGGCCGGTCGAAACGCGGGCCTTGCCGCCGACTTGGTCAAAGACAGGACATGACACTTGATCGTCTTGCCGCGCCCGGCACGCGCGCTGTAAATGCCCCGGCGAATTTCGCCTCAAGGAGGATCGTTTGGATCTCGGACTTAGCGACAGGGTTGCCATCGTCACCGGCGGCAGCCGCGGCATCGGCAAGGCCTGCGCCAAGGAAATGCTCGGCGAGGGTGCGTGCGTCGTGCTCGTCAGCAAGGATGCCGCCGCCAACGCCGCCGCGGTGCGCGAGCTGGAAAAGCCTCATCCCGGCCGCGTGCTCGGCGTTCCGACCGACCTCACCGACGATGCCGCGATCGCGGCGATGACCGCGCGAGCGGCCGACAAATTCGGCCGCCTCGACATTCTGGTGAACGCGGCGGCGACCGTCATCCCGCAGGATTTCTTCAAGATGGGCGACGACGAATTGTCGGCGCTGCTCGAACAGAAATTCAATCCCGCGGCGCGCGCCATCCGTCACGCGGTGCCGCATATGCGCGAGCGCCAATGGGGCCGCATCATCAACATTTCCGGCCTTGCCGGGCGCCAGCCGCATTACCCGGTTGTGCCGGCCGCGCTGAACAATTCCGCCATGCTCAATCTGACCAAGGCGCTCGCCGCCGAGCTCGCCAAGGACAATATCCTGGTCAATGCCGTGGTGCCCTACATCATCGACACCGAGCGGCAGGACGACACCATGCGGGAATGGGCGGCAACCACCGGCCAGACCGAGGCGGAGGTGCGCCAGCAGCGCGTCTCAAAACTGCCGGTCGGCCGCATGGGCCGGCCGGAGGAAGTCGCCGCCGTCGTCGCCTTCATGGCCTCGGAGCGATCGAGCTATGTCGTCGGCACCGCCTGGTATGTCGACGGCGGCGGCTCGATGACGCTGTAGCTTCCTTCCTGCCCCGCGATAGCGGGGAAGGGGGACCACCCGAAGGGTGGTGGAAGGGGCGCTGGACTCGACGAGATATGGCGCTTTAAGGAGATGTGGGCGGCGACGTTTTGACCGCCATGCGTAGACAACGAAGCTTCGATTCAGAGGCCCCCTCCACGCTTCGCGTGGTCCCCCTCCCCCGCTTCGCGGGGGCGGATGCAAACGGAAAACGCCATGACCCTCCCCCGCCGCCGCTTTCTCCGTCTCGCCGCCGGCGCTGCCGCCCTGCCCGCGGCCGCGCGCAGCGCCTACGCCGATACTTATCCGTCACGCCCGGTGCATCTCATCGTCGGCTTCGGCCCCGGCTCGGCTTCCGACATCGATGCGCGGCTTCTCGGCGCGTGGCTGTCGCAGCGGCTGGGTGCGCAATTCGTCGTCGAGAACCGCGCCGGCGCCGGCGGCAACATCGCCTCGGATTATGTCATTCACGCAGCTCCTGACGGCTACACGCTGCTCTACGCCTCGACCGCGGTCGCCATCAACGCGACGCTCGACGCCGGCAAGGTCGACTACGATTTCCAGCGCGACACCGTGCCGGTCGCCGGCGTAGTGCGCACGCCGTTCGTGATGGAGGTCAACAACGAGCTGCCGGTCAAGACCGTCCCCGAATTCATCGCCTATGCCAAGGCCAATTCCGGCAAGATCAACTTCGCCACGGTGGGGCCCGGCAGCGCGCAACATCTCTATGGCGAATATTTCAAGATGCTGACCGGCATCAATATGGTGCCGGTGCATTATCACGGCGCGGCGCCGGCGCTCACCGATCTCATCGCCGGCCGGGTCCAGGTGATGTTCGACGTCGTGGTCTCCTCGCTGTCCTACATCAAATCCGGCCAGGTCCGCGCGCTGGCGGTGACCACGGCGGCGCCGCAGGCGGTGCTGCCCGGCGTGCCGACGGTCGGCCAATTCGTGCCGGGCTATGAAGCGAGCGGCTGGCAGGGCGTCTGCGCGCCGGCCAAGACGCCGGCCGCCATCGTCGACAAGCTCAATGCCGAGATCAACGCCGGCCTCGCCGACGCCGATTTCAAAGAAAAACTCGCCAAGCTCGGCGGCGCGCCGGACCCCGGCACGCCGGCCGATTGGGGCAAGTTCATCGCGGCCGAAACCGTCAAATGGGGCAAGGTGGTGAAGGAGGCAGGGCTCAAGGCGGAGTGAGGGGGGCAAAACGTAGCCCGGATTGAGCGGAGCGAAATCCGGGATAGACTCCCGGCATGGTTCAATACCGCAGAAATCGTGCGGCAGGCGGAACCTTTTTTCTCACGGTCGCGCTGGCGGACCGACAATCGCGCATCCTGATCGATCAAATCGCAGCACTGCGCTTGGCCATCGCTGAAACGCGAAAGCAGCATCCGTTTGTGATCGAAGCGATCGTTGTTCTGCCCGATCATCTTCACATCATGATGACACTGCCTCAAGACGATGCAGACTTCTCAAATCGTCTGAGCTTGATCAAGCGTCGCTTCACGACTGCCGTACTAAAGGCCGGCACGGCGGTTAAGCGCCGCCCCAACGGCGAAATCGCGTTGTGGCAGCGCCGGTTTTGGGAGCACACCATTCGCAACGAAAAGGACTTTGAGCGGCACGTCGACTATATTCATTTCAATCCCGTCAAACACGAGATGGTAACGAGAGTGCGCGATTGGCCGCATTCGTCGTTCCATCGCTATGTGCGCCTCGGCCTGTTACCGCGCGACTGGGCTGGCGATGTTAGACACAGTCGGACAGGATTCGGCGAGCCGAGGGGCTGATCCCGGATTTCGCTCCGCTCAATCCGGGCTACGCTGGCTGCGCTATTTGAAAGCGATCATATCGGTGCGGCTCAGCGTCGAGGCGCCGGCCTTCAAAGGCTCGTTTTCGGCATTCGAACTATGCTGATGCAGGATTTGGTACTGCCCGATGGCAATTTCATAATCCGTCTGGTCCAAACTCGCATCGACGGGCACAACGACGGTGTAACCCCGCAGCGTCGCGCCGACCGACGTATAGGTCACCGATCCACTCACCTTCCAGCCGGCGAGAATAAGCATCGTAATCCCTTTGGCCTTCAGCACGTTGTCGAGATCGGTTTTATAGAACCTGTCTTGAGCCTGGCTTTCAATCTTGATGTCCCCGGGCGCGGGAAGCACTTCCGGCAACCACTTCGACATGGTCGGCGCTCTGGTTCCATAGGCAATGGTAACACCGGCCTTCCTGGCCCGCGCCAGCAGCGCAGCGATGGCCGGCACCATTTTCCCTGTGCAGTTCGGTTGACGCGCACAAATCGGATCGACGATGTCGAAAATCAGCAATGCCGTCGTCGCGGCGTCGAGCTCGACCGCAACCGGCTCCGGCGGTGGCGGCATTTGCAGTGTCAACGGAGACTGGCTCATCGGCATTGGACGTTTCACTCCTTGGTTACAGCGATGGTATTGGTCTGGTGAGGACAACGTCAACAACCATAGACCTGATGGCATTCAGGGCTCGTCATTGCGAGCGTTGGCGAAGCAATCCAGACTTGTCATCGTCCGCGCAGGCGGACAATCCAGTAATCGGCATCACCGCGGTGAATACTGGACGCTCCGCCTTCACGGAGCATGACAGGCAGAGAAACCCGTCATGCCCGCACTTGTTGCGGGCATCCACGTCTTAAGGTGCGTTGGTGCTCAAAGACGAGCTACGGTGACAGAACCGCCGAACTGCGCTCCATCCTGCTACGCGGCTCCCAATTAAGTGCACTGTCACCGTAATCCGTCAACAACCATAGACCTGATGGCATTCAGGGCTCGTCATTGCGAGCGTTGGCGAAGCAATCCAGACTTGTCATCGTCCGCGCAGGCGGACGATCCCGTAATCGGCATCACCGCGGTGAATACTGGATGCTCCGCCTTCGCGGAGCATGACAGGCAGAGAAGCCCATCACGCCCGCACTGGTTGCGGGCATCCACGTCTTAAGGTGCGTTGGTGCTCAAAGACGAGCTACGGTGACAGAACCGCCTAACTGCGCTCCATCCTGCTACGCGGCTCCCAATTAAGTGCACTGTCACCGTAATCCACGTAATCCAGCCCTCCCCACAACCGAGGGCATAACTACTCTCCGATTGGGGCAAGCTGACCATGCCCTCATGTAGCGCGCGCGATAGGGACGCGGACATCAACGAATGTGCTGCAACGCAAGTGAGGCGACGAGTCATACCAGCTCCATAACGGATTGAATTGGGCAGTCTTCTGCGCTGAGAGCGGAAGGCAGGGGAATTGTTTTCGAGGCGCTGAGTGTGATTTGCTTGGCTATCTGATTCGGGGAAAACAGATGGTCGAATGCAGCAAAGCCGAGGTTCGGCGGCTCAAAACCGCGCTACGATGGAAGATCACGGCCGGACAGCGCCAGCGCATTCAAATGGTGCTGTTACGCGAGAGCGGGATGACGCAGGGCGCGATTGCGGCAGCGATGGGTGTATCGCTGAGCACGGTGAACCGCGCGCACATGGCCTATGCTCACGGTGGCATCAAGGCGCTTAAGCCCAAGCCGAATGGCGGACGCAAGCACGAGAACATGACCGTGGCGACGGAAAAGGCCTTGCTGGCGCGCTTTGCCAAAGCTGCCGGCGCCGGCGAGATGTTGAACATTCACGATCTCAAAGCGGCCTATGAACAGGCGATCGGGCATGTGACCAGCGACAGCACGGTGTACAATCTCTTGCACCGGCAGGGCTGGCGCAAGCTGATGCCGCGGCCGTTTCATCCCAAGCGCGACCTCGCGGCGCAAAAAGCTTTTAAAAAAACGGCTTTCCTGATGCAGTGAGGCAGGCTCGGCGGGCGGCCAAGAGGCGCGGTCGGCATCTGCGCATCATGTTCGCCGATGAAGCGCGCTTCGGCCGCATTAATCGGCCACGGCCATGCTGGGCGCCGATCGGAACGAGACCAGCGGTCGCCGCTCAGCTCATTCGCGAATACATCTATTTGTACGGCGCAGTCTCTCCAAAAGACGGAGTTTGCGTCTATCTGATCATGCCGACGTCGAACACCGCCTGCTTTCAGGCCTTCCTCGACGTGCTGGCGCGCAGGTTCGCCCGCCAGGACATCCTTTTGGTTCTCGACGGCGCGCCCAACCATCGCTGTGGCCAACTGACCCTTCCCGACAATATCAAGCTCTTGTACCTTCCACCGTATTCGCCCGAACTTAATCCAAAGGAAAATCTCTGGGATGAAATCCGCGAGAAAATCTTCAAGAATTACGCGCTGAAATCCATCGACGCCGTGCGCGCTAAACTCAAACAGGCCATCCTCTACATCGAGCACAACCGCAAACTCGTCCGCTCCATCACATCCTTTCCATATATCGCCAACTCACTCTGATGTGGAGTTGGTATCAGACGCCCCCTCCACCACGCTGCTATCGCAGCGCGGTCCCCCTCCCCCGCTTTCGCGGGGGCGGATGAAAAATCACACCGGCAAATTGTCGTGCTTCCTCGGCGGCATTTCGACCGTCTTGGTGCGCAGCATCGCCAGCGCGCGGGCGATGCGCGGCCGTGCGGCGTGATCCAGTCCACGAAAGTGCCGCACTTGGCAGCTTCCATCATATCACCGCCAAGTGTTGCGCCTTTGCACCGCGGACGGCGCGCAGCGAGATGCTGCCGTCAAGGGTGGCCAGGCGCCCGCCGCTTTTTCACGGCGAGCGCGAGTAGATAGGCGTCGGTGATCTGATTGGGTCCGAGAATTCCGCTGGCATCGAACACGGCGCGGTCGGCGAGCGACACGTCGTTCGGCCAAAACGCATGGTCGGTTCTATCGATTTGCTCGGCGAGACGCTTTATGGCCTCGGCTGTCGACAACGGCTTCGGATAAGTGTGCTGGGAAACGATGCGCGCGAAACCATTTTGCGTCAGCGGCAGGATGCCCAGCCGTATTGCTGATTGGCGGTCCACCATTCCTGGGCTCGGTCGAAATACACATGATCGGGCTGCAGCAATGCCAGAAACATATTCACGTCGAACAGCGAACGCATCTTCAGGCATCTTCCTCCAGCCACTTCCTGACCATCTCTGACGTGATGATCTTCCCGGTCCGCGGCAGCAGCCGAAAACCGTTGCGATATCGCGGTTCCTCGTCCGGGACGGCGGACGTGGTCAGGGCTTGGCGCGCGAGATCGGAAATCACGTCGCCCGCCGTGGACTGGCGCTTCTTAGCGAGCTGTTTCGCCGCCGCCAGCACGTCATCGTCAATATCGAGCGTCGTCCTCATGCGCCTGATGTTATTGCATTGGATGCGCTGATGAAAGAGCATCACACCGGCAAATTATCGTGCTTCCGCCCCGGCATCTCCACCGTCTTGCCGCGCAGCATTGCCAGCGCGCGGGCGATGCGCGAGCGGGTGGCGTGCGGCATGATGACGTCGTCGACATAGCCGCGCTCGGCGGCGATGAACGGCGACAGGAACCGCTCCTCGTATTCCTTGGTGCGCGCGGCGATCTTGTCGGCGTCGCCGGCATCGGCGCGGAAGATGATCTCGACGGCGCCCTTGGCGCCCATCACCGCGATCTGCGCCGTCGGCCAGGCGTAATTGACGTCGGCGCCGATGTGCTTACTTGCCATCACGTCATAGGCGCCGCCGAAGGCCTTCCTCGTAATCACGGTGACGAGCGGCACCGTGGCCTGCGAATAGGCGAACAGCAATTTAGCGCCGTGCTTGATCAACCCGCCATATTCCTGCGCGGTGCCCGGCAAAAATCCCGGCACGTCGACGAAGGTGACGATCGGGATGTTGAACGCGTCGCAGAAGCGCACGAAGCGCGCCGCCTTGCGGCTGGCGTCGCTGTCGAGCACGCCCGCCAGCACCATCGGCTGATTGGCGACAAAGCCCACGGTGCGGCCGCCGATGCGGCCGAAACCGATGACCATGTTGCGGGCGAAGGCTTCCGACAATTCGAAGAAATCGCCCTCGTCGACGACCTTTAAGATCAGCTCCTTGATGTCGTAGGGCTTGTTCGGATTGTCGGGCACCAGCGAATCGAGCGACGGCTCGATCCGCTCGACGTCGTCGAACGACGGCCATTGCGGCACGCCGGCCGACGCATTGGCGGGAAGAAAGTCCAGCAGCCGGCGCATCTGCAACAGCGTCTCGACGTCGTTGTCGTAGGCGCCGTCGGCGATCGATGATTTGGTCGCGTGTACCGAAGCGCCGCCGAGCTCCTCGGCGGTGACGATCTCGTTGGTCACGGTTTTGACCACGTCGGGGCCGGTGACGAACATGTAGCTGGTGTCGCGCACCATGAAGATGAAGTCGGTCATCGCCGGCGAATAGACGTCGCCGCCGGCGCAGGGACCCATGATCACCGAAATCTGCGGGATGACGCCGGAGGCCAGCACGTTCCGCTTGAACACCTCGCCATAGCCGCCGAGCGCGGCGACGCCTTCCTGGATGCGGGCGCCGCCGGCGTCGAACAGGCCGACGATCGGGGCGCGGGCGCGCATCGCCATGTCCTGGATTTTTATGATCTTCTGGGCATGGGTCTCCGACAGCGAGCCGCCGAACACGGTGAAATCCTTGGCGAAGGCGAACACGGTGCGGCCGTTGACGGTGCCGAAGCCGGTGACCACGCCGTCGCCGGCGATGTGGCTCTTCTCCATGCCGAAATCGGTGGAGCGGTGCTCGACGAACATGTCGAGCTCCTCGAACGAGCCCTTGTCCATGAGCAATTCGATGCGCTCGCGGGCGGTGAGCTTGCCGCGCTTGTGCTGCGCCTCGATGCGCGCTTGGCCGCCGCCGGCGCGGGCATTGGCGCGGCGGTCGTCGAGCTTGTCGAGAATGTCTTTCATGACCAGAACCCAGAAGCCGGTAATCAGCGATCAGACATCAGCAATAGCAAGAGCCGGGCCAAGCGTCACGGTCCGCATCCCGCCCCGCGATAGCGGGGAGGGGGGACCGCCGAAGGCGGTGGGCGGGGCGTCTCACTCGTCGCTTCGCCTTCGTTGCAAGAGAACCGTCACGGCCCGCGCCCCCGCCACCGCGCAAGAGCGCGGTCCCCCTCCCCCGCTTTCCGCCTACGCGCTCCGCGCTTCGGCGAACTCAAACCCGCCGTAGCTCGCAGAGCGAGCGAAGGCGGGTCGCGGCGGCGGACGGTCCTAGACTCGCCGGGCGCGACCGGCTGCGGTAATGGACTGCTTGGCAATTTCCGGAGCGCCCCATGACGATCATCAATTCCCAGGTCCACGCCTATGAGGCGAACACGCCGAAGCGACCGTGGCACAACGTGCCGAACTGGCCGCCGCATGCCACCGGCGACGAGATGGTGGCCGCGATGGACAAGCTCGGCATCGACGGCGCCATCTTCATCTCGGCCTTCGGGCTTTACCGCTACGACGCGAGCTATGCGGTCGAGGTGCAGCGGGCGCATCCCGACCGTTTCGCGCTGGTCAAGCCGGTCGATCCCGACGACCCGGCGGTCGACGACGTCATCGCCGAGTGGAAGAAGACGCCAGGCACCGTCGGTATCCGCATCATGCTGACCAAGGAGCCGGGCCGCGACCGCGATCCGAGCCATCCGGGGCTTAGCCGCATCGCGCGCTCGGCGGTCAAGCACGACTTCCCGGTCAACCTGCTCTGCTGGGGCAATCTCGATGCCGGCACCAAGCTGATCGACCTGCATCCCGACACCCGCTTCATCATCGACCATCTGGGCATCCTGCAGCCGCGCACGCCGCCGGCGCCGCCGCAACCCTGGGCCGATCTGCCGAAGGTGCTGGAGCTCGCCAGGCGCAAGAACGCGGTGATCAAAGTGAGCGGCGCCTGCACGCTGTCGCAAAAGCCGTTTCCGTATCCGGATATCTGGGAGCCGCTGGCGCGGGTGTTCGATGCCTGGGGCCTGGAGCGCTGCCTGTGGGGCACGGATTGGACGCGTGCCTATGCCGTCGTCAATTACGAGGACGCCGTCGAGCCGTTTCTCAAGACTGACCGTTTGAGTGATGGCGACCGGGCGATGCTGATGTGCGGCGCAACGGCCAAAGCGTATCGCTGGATGCCGAAGAAGAAATAGTTTCCTGCCCCGCGATAGCGGGGAAGGGGGACCGCCCGAAGGGCGGTGGAAGGGGCGCGGGCAAAGAAAAGCCGCGGGCGCAGAAGGCTATTTCGATCGACGACGATGCGTCGGGTCAGACGCCCCCTCCACCACGCTACGCGTGGTCCCCCTCCCCCGCTTTCGCGGGGGCGGATGAGGCCACTTCCTCGACCGCTTTGACGATGCCGGCATAGCCGGTGCAGCGGCAAAGGTGGCCGGACAGCACCTCGCGGATTTCGGCCGAGGTCGGGTGCGGGTTGCGGGCGAGATAGTCCGTGAACGACATCAGGATGCCCGGGGTGCAGAAGCCGCATTGCAAAGCGTGATTGGCGCGGAACGCCGTTTGCAGCGGGTTGAGCGCGCCGTCCGGCGCGGCAAGCAATTCCACGGTCTTGACGTCGCGGCCCTCGGCCTGCACCGCCAGCGTCAGGCAGGAGCGCGTGGCGACGCCGTCGATCAGCACCGTGCAGGCGCCGCAGATGCCGTGCTCGCAGCCGACATGGGTGCCGGTGGCGCCGAGCCCTTGGCGCAGGAAGTCCGAGAGCAGCGTGCGCGGCTCGGCCTCGGCGGCGAGCTTCCTGCCATTGAGCGTCAGCGCGATGCGCACGCGTTCGTCTTTGTTCACGCGGCGCATCGGATCGCCTCCGCAATGACGCGCGGCCCGAGATTGCGCAGCAGGTCGCGCCGCAACGCGGCGCTGGCGTGCAAGTCCTCGTAGCCTTCCAGTTCCTCGGCCCAGGCGTTGATCGCGCCCGCGGCATCGCCATCGATCGAGCGGACCATCGGCCGCCCTGCCATGCCGCCGACGCCGAGCTTCACCGCGCCGCGGCCGTCGGCGATGGCGGCGAGCGCGACGATGGCGAAATCGCCGTGGCGGCGCGCTACTTCGTCAAAGGCGACGCCCTTGCCTTCGATGACCGGGAAACGCACGGCCGCGATCAGCTCGTCGGGAGCGCGCGCGGTGGTCAGCATGTCCTGCTGAAACGCGTTTGCGGCAAGGACGCGTTCGCCGCGTCGGCTTTTCAGCACCACCGCACCTTCGCCGACCGCGAGCGCCAGCGGAATTTCCGAGCTCGGATCGGCATGGGCGACCGAACCGCACACCGTGCCCTTGTTGCGGGTCTGGAAGTGGCCGACGAAGGGCAGCGCGGCGGCGAGCAGCGGCAGCTTCAGCTTGAGCTGTGGCCATGCCATCAGCTTATTCTGCGTCACCGCGGCGCCGATCTCGACAAAGTCGCCGCGGTCGTGGATGACGTCGAGCGCGGCGATGCGCGAAATATCGATCAGCACGGCGGGATCAATCAGCCGCAGATTGAGCATCGGCACCAGCGACTGGCCGCCGGCGAGGATGCGCGCGTCGTCGCCGTAGTCGGCGAGCAGCGCCACGACCTCTTCGACCGTGTCCGGCCGCGCGTAATCGAACGGTCTTGGTTTCATTTGCGCGGCTTCATCGTTTCGCACTCTGCATCAGTTCGTGGATGCGCCGCGGCGTCGCCGGCAGGATCACTTCGGTGACGCCGAGCGCATCGGCGACGGCATTGGCGATGGCCGCCGGCGTACTCATGCAATTGCCCTCGGCGAGGCCCTTGGCGCCGAGCGGGGTGAACGGTGACGGCGATTCCACGTGCAGGATCTCGACCTCGGGGATTTCGCTTACCGTCGGCACCAGATAATCGGCGAAGGTGCCGCTTAGGAACGCGCCCTCCTCGTTGTAGGAGAACTCCTCGTAGAGCGCCGCGGCGATGCCTTGGGCGAAGGCGCCGCGGATCTGGCCTTCGGCGATGGCCGGATTCATGATGCGGCCGGCATCGTGCATCGACACGTAGCGGTCGACGCGAACCGAATAGGTCACCGGGTCGATCTCGATGCCGCACATGTCGAAGATGAAGCCGTAGGTCAGCGAGGTGTTGATGCGGTCGTCGCGCGACGGCGCTTCGAGCTCCTGCGGCGACCATATGCCGGTCTCGGACAGCGCCGGCGCCATGCTCTCGGGCAACAGCATCGGCGACCAATGCGAGGTGGCGGCGACGCGGCCGAAGGGCAGCGCATTGTCGGGGTTGGAACGGCTTCGGATCTTGCCGCCTGAAAGCTCGACGTCGTCGGGCAGCACGTTGAGCTGCTTGGCGCCGATGTTCTTGAGCTTGTCGCGCATCTGCACCGCGGCCATATGCGCGGCGACCGCGGTGCCCGAGGCGAAGCGGCTCGAATAGGTGCCCGCCGCGATCGACCACCGGTCCTTCGCGGTGTCCATTTCCAGCACCACTTCGATGTCGTCGGGCTTTAGTCCGAGCTGCTCGGCGACAAGCTGCGCCAGCACCGTCTCGTGGCTCTGGCCCTGCACCGTGACGTCGGCGGTGACGGTGACGGCGCCGAGCGGATCGATGTTGACCGTCGCCATCGACACGGCCCCCGATTTCGGCCCGGCCTTTTCGCGCGCCGCGGCCGTCATCAGCGTCGACAGATAGCCCATGTTCGACATTGCCGGCTCGACCACGGCGGCAAAGCCGATGCCGTAGATGCGGCCGGCCTTGCGCGCGTCGTCGCGGCGGCGCCTGAGATCGGCGAGGCGGCCGTCGCCCGTCGTGACCTCGACGGCACGGGCATAATCGCCGGAATCGTAGAGCGCGCCGGCAGCGGCATGGTAGGGAAATTTCTGCGCCGGAACGAGATTGCGGCGGATCACCTCGAGCGGGTCGAGTTTCAGCTCGACCGCGATGCGGTGCATCAGCCGCTCCAAGGCCAGATAAAGCTGCGGCCCGCCGAAGCCGCGGATGAGGCTTGCCGGCATTTTGTTGGTCAGCACGACGCGGTTCTTCACTTCGACGTCGGCGATGTCGTAGGCGCCGGTCACCGCGCCGTGCATGCGGTACAGCGGGCCCGGCATCGGCGCGCGCAAGAATGCGCCGTAGTCCTCGAGCTGATCGAGCTTGAGCCCAACCACGCGGCCGTCGTTGTTCACCGCCGCCTCGATCTGCGTGACGCGGTTGGGGCCGGAACTGGCGGCAAGCAGATGCTCGATGCGGTCCTCAACCCATTTCACCGGGCGCCCGGTGAGTTTTGCGGCGAGCGCGATGAGCACAACAAAGGGAAACACCGAAAGCTTTATGCCGAAACTGCCGCCGGAATCCGGCGGGATGCGCAGCCGCAGTTTCGGCCCCGGCACGCGGAGCGCCCGCGCCATCACCGGATGCATCGAGAACGGGCCCTGGAAATTCGCCATAACGTCGTAGCTGTTCTCGGCCGCATTGTGGGTCGCGACCACGACGTAGCACTCGATCGGCGTGAACGAGAGGCGGTGGAACGGCACCGTCATGGCGATGCGGCGGTCGGCGCGCCCGAATGCGGCGTGCGGATCGCCGTAGCTGAAATCGCGCACCGAGACTTCGTTGGTGCCGGCTTCCGGATGCAGGAGCGGCGCGTCGCTCCGGCAGGCGGCGACCGGATCGATCACCGCTTCCAGCGGCTCGTACTCGACGTCCACCAGTTCGGCGGCGTCCTCGGCGATGTAGCGGCTTTCGGCGACAATGAGCGCCACCGGCTCGCCGACATAGCGCACGCGCTCGACGGCGAGCGCCCATTGCTTCACCGGCGATTTCACCGGCGCCAGGAACGGATCGGTGAGCTTGCGCACCTCCTCGCCGGTCAGCACGGCCCAGACGCCGTCATGGGCCAGCGCGCGCGCCGCGTCGATGCGCACGATCCCGGCATGGGCATGCGGCGAGCGGATGACGTGGGCGTGCAGCGTGCCGACCGCAACCGGCAGATCGTCGGCATAGCGGCCGCGGCCCGACAATAGCGCGGGGTCTTCCTTGCGCAGCGTCTTGGTCTCGCCGGCTTTGCCGCGTTGCTCGGTCATTTGGCGCGCACCTCCCGCGTCATTCTCTACAGTGCCGATCGGCCATTGTCAGCATACACGCGTTGCGCGCGGCGCTGGCGCAGCTTGGGCGGCTCAATTACATTCGGCGCCGTCATTCCGGATTGCCGCGTCGGCGGCAAGTCCGGAATCCATGATCACAGGTCAGCGAATATGGATTCCGGGCTCCTCGCTTCGCTCGGCCCCGGAATGACGAGGAGTGTGGATGGATCAGCCCGCCAACGGTTCCGGCATCGGGGCGCCGGTGCGCCGCCGCGAAGATTTGCGGCTTGTGCGCGGCGGCGGCCGCTACACCGCCGACGAGAATCTGCCAGGCCAAATCCATGCGGTGATGGTGCGCTCGCCGCACGCCCATGCGCGCATTCGTGCGATCGACACCGCCGCGGCCAAGGCCAAGGCCGGCGTGCTCGCCGTGTTCACCGGCGCCGATCTGATCGCTGACGGGCTGAAACCCATTCCACACAAGCCGTGGTCGCCGCATCCGGCCGAAACCACGCTTTCCAATAAGGGCGGCGAACCGCCGTTCGAGGCGCCGCATTGGCCGCTGCCGGCCGACAAAGCGCGCTTCGCCGGCGAGCCGGTGGCCATGGTGGTGGCCGAGACCGTTTACGCCGCGAAGAGCGGCGCCGAGGCGGTCACGATCGATTACGAGGTTTTGCCCGCCGTGGTCGAGACCGCCGCCGCGGCGCGGCAGGATGCGCCCATCGTCCACGAAGGCATCCGCTCCAATGTCTGCTTCGATTCCGAGCTTGGCGACCAAGCGGCAACCGACGCCGCCTTCACCCGCGCCGCGCATGTGACGCGGTTCGAGACCTGGGTGCAGCGCGTCACCGGCGTGCCGATGGAACCGCGCGCCGCGCTCGCCGACTACGACGCCGCGACCGGCCGCTTCACCGTTTATGCCGGCAACGGCGGCGCGGTGCGGCTGAAAAACGATCTCGCCACCATCCTCGACGTGGCGCCAGAGAAAGTCCGCGTCTTGATGCATGACGTCGGCGGCAATTTCGGCACCCGTGGCATGATCTATCCGGAATTCGCCCTTGTCGCTTGGGCGGCAAAGAAGCTCGGCCGGCCGGTGAAATGGATCATCGAGCGCCATGAATCGTTCTTGAGCGACTATCAGGCGCGCGATCTGGTCGTCGAGGCGGAATTGGCGCTCGACGACAAAGGCAAATTCCTCGCCATGCGCGGCTCAAACCTCGGCAATCTCGGCGCCCACACCACCAATTTCGCCATGGTGCAGAAGGGCGTGCAGATGATGTCGAGCATCTACCGGATGCCGGCGGCGCATTTCCGCGCCCGCGCCACGCTGTCCAACACCTCACCGACACGGCCCTACCGCTCGGCCGGCCGGCCGGAGGTGATCTTCGTGATGGAGCGACTGATCGATCTCGCCGCGCGCGAATGCGGCTACGACCGCGTCGCGCTCCGCCGCAAGAATCTGGTGACGGAAAAGGAGCTGCCGTACAAGAATCCGTTCGGCGTCGTCTACGACAACGGCGACTACATCGGCGGCATGGATCTGGCGCTGAAACTCGGCGACTGGGACGGTTTCAAGAAGCGCCGCAAGGCGGCGAAGAAGCGCGGCAAATATCGCGGCATCGGCGTCGGCAATTACGTCGACATTTCCACCGGCGTGCCGCGCGAGAAGGCCGAGATCACCGTGTCGCCCGACGGCTTTGTCGAGCTCGTCATCGGCATCGTTTCGCAGGGCCAGGGCCACGAGACAAGCTTTGCGCAGCTCATCACCGAATGGCTCGGCGTGCCGATCGAATGCGTGCGCATGGTCGCCGGCGACACCGATCGCGTCACCGTCGGCGGCGGCGCGCATTCCGGCCGCGGCATGCGGCTCGGCTCCATCGTCATCAAGAAATCCTCCGACGGCATTATCGAGAAGGGCCTGCGCATCGCCGAGCACTTGTTGGAAACCGCGGCCGCCGATATCGAATTCAAGCATGGACGCTTTGCGGTGAAAGGAACAAACCACGCGGTGGGGATTTTCGAGGTGGCGCGCGCCGCGGCCGAGCGCACGGATTTGCCGCAAGACTTGCAGGGCCCGCTCCATGCCGCCTGCGACGAGACCGTGCTGGACGCGAGCTATCCTTACGGCGCCCATGTCTGCGAGGTCGAGGTCGATGCCGATAGCGGAAAAGTGGCGCTGATCAATTATGTCGCAGTCGACGACGTCGGCCGTGCGGTCAATCCGATGATCATCCACGGCCAAGTCCACGGCGGCATCGCCCAGGGCGTCGGCCAGGCACTGCTCGAGCACGCTTATTACGATCCGGAGTCGGGGCAGCTGCTGGCCGGCTCGCTGATGGACTACGCCATGCCGCGCGCCTCCGACATGGTGAACTACACCACCGAGATCAGCGAGGTGCCCTCCTCCACCCATCCGCTCGGCATTCGCCCCGCCGGCGAAGGCGGCACGGTTCCGGCGCTCGCCGTCACCGTGAACGCCATCGTCGATGCACTGTCGGAACTCGGCGTGCGCCATGTCGAAATGCCAGCGACGCCGGAGCGGGTGTGGCGGGCGATCAAGGAGGCGCGCCGCCGCGCGCAGGCGAATGGGTGCGACCGTGCCGACTGACGAGCTCAAGAGCCGCGATTTCAAAAACATCCTGCTGATCAAACTGTCGGCGCTCGGCGACGTGGTGCATACCTGGCCGGTGCTCAATAAATTGCGCGCGCGCTATCCCAAGGCGCGGATCGATTGGCTGGTGGCGTCCGACTTCGCCGAATTGCTGCAAGGCAATCCCGCGATCAATAATGTCATCGAATTTCCGCGCGACGACTGGTCGACGCCATGGCGCCTTGCGCCTTATGCGCGCGCGGCACGGCTGATCGCGATGCTGCGCGCCGGGCAATACGATCTGGCGCTCGATCTGCAGGGCCAATTACGCAGCGCCATATTCGCTTTCGCCTGCGGCGCGCCGGTGCGGATCGGCTTCGACAAGCCGCGCAAGAACATCTGGAAAACGCTTAACCGGAAGATTCCGGACGAAGCCAAAAAACACGCCTGGCGGGGCGCGCGCGAAGGCAGCTGGCTTGCCTACACGCATCATATCGCGCTGCCGACGCTCGATCTGCATCCGGTGGAGCGCTATCTCGCGCTCGCGCCGCTGCTCGGCCTCGGCGACGCCGCGCCGGACTTTTCGTTTCCGATCCCGCAGGACGCGATCACGCGCATCGATGCGCTGTTGGAGTATTACGACATCGGCCAAGCCAAGCCGCTTGCGGCAATCGCGCCCGGCACCAATTGGGATACCAAGCAATGGCGGGCCGACGGCTTTGCCGAGGTGGCGCGGCATTTTCTTCAAAAGGGCTTTGCCGTCGTCTTGATGGGCTCCGACGGCGAGCGCGCGCTGTGCGAGGAGGTCGTCAAGCTCGCGCCCGGCGCCGTCGACCTCGCCGGCGAGACGACGCTGCCCGAGCTTGCCGCGCTCATCCGCCGGGCCACGATCTGCGTCAGCAACAATTCCGGCCCGATGCATTTGGCGGTCGCGCTCGACCGGCCGGTCATCGGCATATTCGGTCCGACCGATCCGGTCTGGGCCGGGCCGTACCGCCGCGGCGGCGCGGTGCTGCGCGCCGAACTGCCCTGCTCGCCGTGCTATTTGCGTCAATTGAGCCGCTGCCCGAACGACCACGCCTGCATGACGAAAGTCAGCGCCGCCGCCGTGATCGAACGCGTCGACGGCCTCATCGCCAGGCTGCCGGGCCGCGCCAAGACGCCGGCGCCCCAAGCACGGCCGCGCTAGCACATCCCAGGTGACGTCGCTTGCTGCCCTCGAAGTTTCGCGACAATCGCAAGTTTAGAGGCGCTTAACCAACCGCCGCTTCAGCGGACCTAGGAGTAACCACTTACGAATGGCCCCGGCCATAAGCTTTCGTCGCGAAAGGTCGGGCGATGTTCAATAGCGTTCGCATATTTGCTGCGGGTCGCCGCAATTGGCTGCAAGCGGCGCTCCGGCCGACAAACCTGCGCTTTGTTCTGATGGTGCCCGCATTGTGGCTGGCGCTTATTTCAATGGCCGGGCTTGCCGAGCGCGGCATCTTCGCACCCCACAACCGGCTCCCGTTCGTATTCCTTGCCGCGGCCTGCTTTCCGGCCACGCTGCTGATCGTCGGATTTCTCGCGAGCTTTCGCCACAGCACCCGCCTTGCCGAACGCGAAAACCTCATCGCCAGGCAAAAAATGCAACTCGACGCCGCGCTCGCAAACATGCCGGAAGGCCTGTGCATGTTTGACCGCGATCAACGGCTCATCGTGTGCAACCAACAATATGCCGAACTTTATCAATTGAGCAAAGAACAAGCCCAGCCGGGCACTTCCTTGAGATCGATCCTCGAACATCACGTTGCCATCGGCAACGTGATCGACGACGCCGATGAATTCGTTGCGCGACGCGTGTATGCGGTCTCCGCCGGAAAAGAATACCAGCACATTAATAAGCTGCGGGATGGCCGCCTGATTTTGGTCACCCGCCGGCCGGTGGACGATGGGGGTTGGGTGGCAACCCACAAGGACGTGACGGATCAGGTCAGCCGCGAGGAGTTCGATCCGGATCCTGTTCGAAGGCAGCCCGGTGCCGATGTGGGTCTCCGATCGCGACAGCCTGCGTTTCCTGGCGGTC
The DNA here is from genome assembly GCA_963791925.1 of uncultured Alphaproteobacteria bacterium. Lineage (GTDB taxonomy): Bacteria > Pseudomonadota > Alphaproteobacteria > Rhizobiales > Xanthobacteraceae > BOG-931. The sequence continues at coordinate 518,379 of CAWBUA010000004.1, forward strand.
AATGACGCCGCGGTGGCGCGCTATGGTTACAGCCGCGAGCAATTTATGTCGATGACCGTGCCTGAGCTTCGGCCCGAGGTGGATCGGCCGCGATTTGGAAATTTCTTGCGATCGCTGGAGCTGAGCCAATTTACCGAAAATATCGGGCAACATATAGCGTCCGATGGAACGAGAATTGACGTCTCGGTGTCCTCGCGCGCGCTGACCTATGCGGGCCGCAATGCGCGCTTGACCGTGATTCATGACAACGGCAAATCGAAGCAGGCGGAGAGAGAACTTCGCCGAACGCAAAAATTCTTGGATGCCATCATCGAGCACGTCCCGGCGCCGATTCTGGTCAAGGATGTGGCAAACGCAAATGGCGATGTGGCCCAGTGCCGCTATACCCTGGTCAATCGGTCGTTCGAGGAACTGTTTGGCGTTTCGCGCGCGAAAATTATCGGCAAGACCGTGACCGAACTATATCCGGAGGAACGCGCCGATTTCATCATCGCGGAAAACAACGAGGCTTTGCGCTCGCCGAATCCGATCACACGGTCCGATCATGAGGTTCGCACCGCCACCAATGATGTGAGGATTTGCACGGCAACCACCGTTGCCGTGCGCGATGACGCCCAATCTCCGCAAATTCTGGTGACGGTTCTGCAAGACGTCACCGAGCGCAACCGCACCGAGCAGCGCATCGCCCGCATGGCGCATCACGACCATCTGACCGATATCGCCAACCGCAAGACGTTCAGCGATACGCTGGAGGCGATGATCGAGCGCGCCGCAAGCTGCGGCGGCCAGTTCACCATTCTGTCGCTCGATCTTGATGGGTTCAAGGAGACGAACGACACCTACGGCCATCTCGTCGGCGACGCCCTGCTGTGCGAGGTATCGCGGCGTTTGCTGCATGCCGTCGAGGACGCTTTCGTCGCGCGCATCGGCGGCGACGAATTTGCATTGATCGTCGGCGGCGGAAGCCAAATAGCGGCGCCGCTTGCCGACCGGTTGCTGGGGGTTTTTGCCGAAGAAATCCGCCTCGAAGGCCGGCGCATGAGGACCGGAGCGACGATCGGCGCGGCCATCTATCCCGATCACGGCTCCGACAGCAAAACCTTGATGAGCAACGCGGACATTGCGCTCTATCGCGCCAAGGCCGAGGTTCGCGGTTCGGTGCTGTTTTTCGATCCCAAGATGGGCGAACAGGTTCGCGAGCGGCGCGCGTTGCAGGACGCTCTGCGCACGGCGGTCGAATGCCGACAGCTTCGTTTGCACTATCAGCCGCAAAAAAGGATGTCCGGGGAGACAATAGGATTTGAAGCGCTGGTGCGCTGGCGCGACAGGCACCATGGCTCGGTATCGCCGGCCGTGTTTATTCCTATCGCTGAACAGAGCGGGCTGATTGTCCCGATGGGAGAATGGGTGCTGCGCGAGGCCTGCCGCGAAGCCGCAGCCTGGCGCCGTCCTCTAACCGTCGCCGTGAACGTATCGCCGCTGCAATTCCGCTATGGGGGTCTGCCCAATCTCGTTCATTCGATTCTGCTCGACACCGGCCTTGCTCCGGCCCGGTTGGAGCTGGAAATTACCGAAAACGTATTCATCGACGACTTCGCCCGCGCGATATCCATCCTCTCCCGGCTCAAAGCCCTTGGCGTTCGCATCGCGCTGGATGATTTCGGATCCGGATATTCCTCGCTGTCGTATCTCCATTCCTTTGCATTCGATAAGATCAAGATCGACCGGGCGTTCGTTCTCGATCTCGAGCACAATCAGCACTCCATGGCGATCGTGCGCGCCGTCATCGATCTCGGCCACAGCCTCGACATCCCGGTGATGGCCGAAGGCGTCGAAACCGCCGCGCAGCATGCGATGCTGCTGGAGCGGGGCTGCGACGAAGTGCAGGGCTATCTGGTGGGCCGGCCCGCCCCCATCGACGACTATGCAGCGCTCGTCGGAACCGAAAACACCGCTCGCGCCGGGATTTCCATGGCCGGCTAGCTTTGGCTCGGCCAGTCGAGACATTCGGCAAGGCCGCGGCCCATGATCCATTCCTGATCCGCGGCGGACAGGAAATCCATGTGCTCGGTGAACAGCTTCACGCAGTCGCTATAGCTGCAACTGGTGCGCTCCAGCATCGCCGACGCATCCGTCCCCCAAAAACAGCGCTTCGGCCCGAAAGCCTCCACCAGGCGGCGGATTTCCGGTTGGATATTCTTGTAGGGGTAAGGCGCAGTCGAGAACACGGGCACGAGCGTCAGCTTGACGTAGACGTTGGGGTGCTTTGCCAACGTCGCCGTGCTCTGGGTTGCGGCCTTGAGCAGATCGTCTTTCTGGGTCGTGCGCGCGCCGAGGTGGTCCATGATGAGGCGCAGCCGCGGGTGCCGCGCCGCAACCTCGCCGATTTCCTTGTGCGTATAGGGGGCGTTCAGCATCACCGGAATGCCGAGCCGCTCCGCCGCCGGCCAGAACCAGTCGGCGGTGCCGTCCTGCATCCAGACGCGATCCCACTCGTGATGCAGGGTCAGCCGCACACCGAGCATGCCCTTCTGGTCACGCCAGGTTTCGAGCTTGCCGCGCTCCGCCGGCACGTTGATCGGAAAGCGGCCCATCACCGCAAAGCGATCGGGAAACTTCTGCGCGGCTTCGAGGCTGTAATCGACCCGATCGCCCTCCCATGACGGCGGTACCAGGATGGCGCGTGCGACGCCGGCATCCTTCATCATCGCGCTGAATTTCTCGTAGGTCAGCGGGTCGGGCAGGTGCGCCTTGCGGCCGGGCATCCAGCGCCGGTCGGGCCCCTCGGGCAGCCAGATGTGAACGCCCGAATCGATGATCATCATTGCCGTGTCTCCTCGCACTTTCCTGGTATCCCCGAGGCCCAATTCCGGGCTGGGCGGCTCGGCTCGTTCACTGCTTGCCGATGCCGGCCTGCGCGATCACTTTCGCCCAGCGACCGATCTCGAACCGCATGCGTTGATCGAGCGCGGCGGCGGCGATGGGCCGGGCATCGAAACCGATCGCCTTGAACTGCGCGATCAGCTCCGGCCGCTGCAGGATCTCGGTGGTCGCCTTCGCCAACACATCGACCGCCTGTTGCGGCATGTCCTTGGGACCGTAGAGCGCATTCCACGACGTCACGTCGAAATCGGGAACGCCGGCCTCCGCCATTGTCGGCACGTCGGGCAATTCCGGAATTCGCTGCGCCGAGGTTGCGGCCAGCGCGCGCACCTGCTTGGCTGCGATGCCGGCGCGAAGGCCGCCATAGGCGTTGATGACAAGGTCAACCTCGTTGCGCAGCAGTGCGACCGATAGTTCGGCGGGTCCCTTGTAAGGCACGACGGTGAAATCCAGGTGCTGCGCGGATTTGAACAGGAGCGCCGCCAGATAATTGCTGGTGCCGACGCTCGAGGTTCCGACGTTCAGCGTGCCGGGCTTTGCCCTGGCCGCAGTCATCCATTGCTGTAGCGTTTTGTATTGCGACGTAGCGGCGTCGACAAACAGGTAGGCGAACTCGCTGACGCCGACGATCGGCGTCATCTCGACCCGCGGATCCAGCGGTTTGCGGAACAGGCTCACGCCGATCGCGGTGTTATTTCCGGCCCAGGCAATGGTGTAGCCGTCGGCAGGCGCATTGGTCACCGTGCGCCCGGCGATGACCCCGCCGCCGCCCGGCTGGTTCTGCACCAATACGGGCACGCCGAGGCGCTCCGACAGTTTCGCGGCGAGAATGCGCAATGCCGCGTCGGATGCGGAACCCGCGGCAAGCGGCGTCACAATGCGTATGGCCCGCGAAGGATAGGCGTCTTCGGCCCGCGCCTGGCCACACGAAACGGACAGACTTGCCCAAGCCAGCCAGAGCAAGGCCAAAGCGGCGGCGAAGCACGCTACGCCGCGTGCGCCGGCACCGCAACGCGGCGTCACGCCTCCCGTTTGCAATTTCATTAACTTGCCCCCAAGGCGCGGGTCGTGTCGTCGAACAACTCGTCGACTGACACCGGCCGCGAAATCAGTTTCTGCTGCCGGCAAAAATCGATGATGATCTCCAAAGTCGGGCGGCAGGCTTCGACGCCGAAGCGATAAGGATCGAGGACGCCGCCATCGGGCAGGCCTGCGGCGCGCTTGCTGTCCTGGAACAGCCGGAACACATCCCGCACTATGTCAGGCCGCGACCGCGACAATTCGCTTCGCACCACCAGCATGTGATTGATCGGCACGCCGTGGTGACGCTCGGCCCATTTCCGGGCGGCCGCGTCGGCGTCGGGAATGAGATGCTTGAGCCGCGGGTCGGGCAGCTTGTCGCCGACGATCGCCGCGTCGATGTCGCCGTCAAGAAGCATCTGCACCAATTCCTTGCCGGGCGGCGCACGCTTGACGATGTCGGGGTCGCGGAATTCCGCCACATGTGGGTCCTCGAACGTGATCCACTCCACTTTGTCGATATCGACGCCATAATCGCTCGCCAGAATTCCCCTCACCCAGGTGCCGGTGGTGACGGTGAAGGCCCGCACCCCGACGCGCCTGCCGTTGAGATCGGATGGCTTCAGCGGGCCGCGTTCGGCGTTATAGGCAATGGTGTGATGCTGGCCGCGGCTCACCACGACCGCGGGTATCAAGACATAGGGCTTGTGGTACGACCGCGCTTGCAGGTACGTGACGATCGCCAATTCGGCGAGATCGTATTTGGCCTCGCGCACCACCTGCTTGAACAGGTTGTTGGCGACCTTGACTTCGACGAAATCGAAATCGACGAGATCGGAATGCACCGCCCCGCTTTTGAGCGGCGCCACGTTCGGATAGTTGCCCAGCATCGTATGCAAAGTGAGTTTAGAACCGGCCGCCATCGCCTTCCTCCTTTATCGATCCGCCAGCGCCGGATAGAGCGCCAGCGCCGTCTTGCCGAAGATCCAGTCCTGATCGGATTCCTTGGCGAAGGAAAACGCCGTTCGCGCCGCATCGAGAATTTCCGCGAGCGTGCCGACCGAATTTGGAAAATTCGATCCCCAGGCGATCCGCGACGCGCCGAAAGTGTCGATCAATTTACCGAAGAATGTTTGCGGCGCGCCCCTGCCCCACGATTTCGGCGTCACATTGATCGGCGTGATCTTCAAATAAACCTGCCGGTATTTGGCAAGCGCGAACAGGTCGGCGGCGCCGTTATAGGGCGGCCCGTCCTCGAACGGCGCGCGCGACAGGTGATCGAGGATCATCGTCACCTTCGGGAACTGGTCCATGATCCGGCGCAGCAGCGGAATGCCTTCCTGCTTCATCTGCATGCACACCGGGATGTTCTTCGCGGCGGCATGCTCCCAAAACGGATAAGTCTTCGGATCGACAAAAAAGGTAGCCTGATCCGGCAACGTGCTGCCGGTGGTGAACAGCCGCATGCCGGTGCAGCCGCGGTTGAGCCAATAGTCGAATGTCGCCACCGCGTCCGGCGCCATGACGTCAATGGAACAGACGGCGGTGAAGCGCGACGGCACGGCGGCGACAGCGTCGGCCACATAGCTGTTGTCATAACCGTAGGCCGTCGAGGAGTGCACGATCGCGGCTTTGGCGACGCCGGCCGCGTCCATGGCTTGCAGCAGCGTTTGGTAGGTCGTCGGGCGCTCGCTCGACCATGTCGATTGCTTGCCGCCGAGCGGCGCGAGCGGATAACGCCTTGTATCCGGTGAGACAATATGAGGGTGAATATCGATGACTGGCGGCATGGCACCTCGCGCGATGCGGGACGGAGTTACGGGTTGATATCGACGAAGATGCGGTCGAGCTGCGGCCGCGACGGAATGAGGCCCTGCTGCAAGGCATAAGTGACGAGCGCCTCGATGCTGGGCCCGTTGGCAGCCATGCCGTAGGGCAATGGATCGCTCATCAGCGAGAAGAAGCTCCGGTACCGCTTGTCCTCCGCCGCGTCGCCGCGGCCGAGCTTGAGTGCATCGAGGTACGGGCGTTTGGCAGCGACAAAAGCATTCATCAGCGCGCGCGCCAGCCACGGGTACCGCGCGATGTGCTCATCCTTCACCACGATGAGGCCGTGGATCGGATAGATACCGGTGCGGCGAAACCAATCCGCTTCGATTTGCTCCACATTGGCGAACAGTTCCGGATAAGTGCCGGTGGCGCCGCCGGTCGGCGCGTTCATGTCCCAGTTTCCGATCGGCGGCCCGGCGCGGCCGACGCCGGCCGGCCCGGTGAAGCCGGCCTGAATCTCGCCGGACGCCATCATGCTTTGCAGCGTTTTGCCTTGCGGAGCGTGCACGACGTTGGACGGCAGTTCGAGTGACGCAACGTGCTCTTCGTCGTCGACCACCCAGGTCACCTTGGATGAATCGAGGCCGTATTCGTTGACGAAAATGCCGCGCGTCCAGACCCCGGTCGTGACCGAATAGGCGCGGACGCCGACCTTCTTGCCTTCGAGATCCTTGGGCACGCGAATGCCCGCATCGGGGCGGACGACGAAACCGCCGTGATGGAATCGGCGCATGACGAAGATCGGCAGCGCGATGTAAGGCGCGCCGCGGGCGCGTGCGATCATATAGGTGGTCGGCGCCATCTCGCAGATGTCGAACTCGAGATCGCGAACCATGCGGCGGAACGCCTGGATGATAGGCACCACTTCGACGAAATCAGCCTCAACGCCCCCGATCGGAACGGCGCCAGTCTTGATCGCTCCGGTATGGCCGTAGCTACCGATCGCGATCTTGAGCCGCGGCCACTCCGCGCCGGTTGGCGCCTTGTTGTTTGCTGCCTGTACGTTCACGTCAGTTTCCTGTCTGCCGATTTTACTGTTTCGGAATGCCGGCTTTGTCGATCACCGCGCGCCATTTGGCGGCGTCGGTTTGCAGGCGTTGCGACAGCGCCTGCGGCGTGCTCGCCAGCCGCTCCATGCCGAGATTGGCCATCTTGGCGCGGATCTCGGGCATGCGCAGGACAGCGCCGATCTCGGCGTTGAGCTTGGCAATGATGTCGGTGGGCGTGCCGGCGCGCACAGACAGTGCGTTCCAGCTGGTGACGACGTAATCCGGATAGCCGCTGTCCTTGACGGTGGGAACCCCCGTAAACAGCGGCGACGGCTTGTCGCCGGAGGTGGCGATGATTTTGATCTGCTTGCCGGTCACCATCGGACTGAGCGCCGCGTAATAATCGAAGCCGACATCGACGTCGCCGCGTTCGATCGCGGTCATCAGCTCCGGCGTCGTGCGAAAGGTGACGATCGCCGCTTTCACGCCGGTGACCATTTTGAACAGCTCGGCGGAAAGGTTTTGCGTGCTGCCGACGGCGATCGAGCCAAAATTGAGCTTGCCCGGATTCGCTTTGCCGTAGGCGACGAGCTTTGGCACGGTGTCGAACCGGTTGTCCATTTTCGTTGCCAACAGCATGTCGAACTGCGCGAGCAGCGAAACGGGAGCAAAGTCGCGATTGACGTCGAAAGGCAGCGAGGCAAACAGGCTCTCGCTGATCGCGGCGCCATTGCCGGAAAGATACAGGGTGTAGCCATCCGCCGGTAAGCTCAACGCCGCCTTTGCGGCGGCGATGCCGCCCGCTCCGGGCCGATTGTCGATGAAGAAATTCTGCCCCATGCGCGCACTGAGCTTTGCGGCGACGAGCCGGGTCGAGACATCGGCAACTCCGCCGGGGCCGTAAGGCAGGATGATGCGAACGGGACGGTCCGGATAATTGGCCGCCGCGCGGGCGTCCGGTCCGAATGCCGCCGCCATGACCAGCGCAGACGCGCCGACGCCCTGCCAAATATCGCGGCGAGACAGCATTGCGTTCCTCCGACGGCGTTTTTGTTTCGGCGCGGCGGGTCTGCCCGCGCGCCGATTTAGCCCGCGATCATGGTGAAAGCGCCTCTGCAGTCCATTCCGATTAGCCTCTTGGCTTGATATAGAAATCATCTCGAATGCCCAGATACGCCCTGGATGGGCTGATAAAGCGGGGGTTTTCTGGGGTCTTGATCGATATAGGAAAGCTGTCGGATGATCGATTTCAGGCTTTTGCGCCACTTTTCCTATTTTCTCGCCGTGGCCGATGAAAAGCATTTCGGCAACGCGGCGAAACGGCTCGGCATGTCGCAGCCGCCGCTCAGCCAGCAAATCCAGGTGCTGGAGCGCTCGCTCGGGGTCCGGCTTTTCGACCGCACGCGCCAAGGGGTCGCGCTCAGCCGGGAGGGCGCCGCAATCCTCGCCCCGGTGCACCGCTTCATGGAACACGCCCAGCGGCTGCAGCAAGCGGTGACCGACGCGCGCCAGGGCCGCACCGACATCGTGACCATCGCCGCAATCAATTCGGCGATGTTCGACATCATGCCGCGGCTGATGCGGAGCGCAAAGCGAACCTATCCGCAGCTTTCGCTGTCGGTCATGGAGGCCCGCAGCGCCGAGGCGCTGGCGGCAGTGCAGAGCGGCGAGGCTGATATCGCCTTCGCGCGATTCGACGACCGCATGGCGTCGCTCGAGGTTCGTCCCATCGTCTACGACCGTCTCGTGCTCGTTCTTCCGGTCGATCATCGCTTGACGCAGAATAGCCGCGTCGGCCTTGCCGAGCTCGCCGACGAAAGCTTTGTGCTGTTTCCGCGCCGATCCAGCCCGAGCTTTTTCGATCAGATCACGAGCGCCTGCCGCGGCGCCGGATTTTCGCCGCATGTGCTCTACGAAGTTCATTCGGTGGTGTCACAGATCGCCTATGTGGGCTGCGGCGTCGGTGTCGGCATGGTGCCAAGCCGCGCAATGCGCTTCGGCGGCGGCGACGTCGTGTTTCGGCCGCTCGTTGAAACGATCGACGTCGTCAGCATTGCCGCGGCCTGGAAGCCGGCCCTGCGCAAGGAGCTGGTGCCGACGATCGTCGACATCGCAGCCGACATCGGCGCCGACCGGGAAGTGTTGCCGATCGTCGGATCGCCGGCGGAAACCGCGGCGGCGGAATGACGGCGCGCAGCTATGGCCCGCGGCACATTGGAATCAGCGCATGGTCATGGTATCTGCCGCCGCGGATCCGCCGGGGCGCGGTTCATAATGCGCGGCAAAAGAGGGGCTCGGAATGCCGCTGACCCATGACGCCGAAGTCTGGCGGCGCAAGCTCGCCGCGCTGCCGCTCGCGAGCTACGGCGCCGGCGAGATCGTGTTCGCCGAGGGCTCCAGCACCGGCCGGCTGCTCATCCTCAAAAGCGGCGCTGTCGCCATCCGCAAAGGCGGCATCGAGATCGCCACGGTGGCGGAACCCGGCGCCGTGTTCGGCGAGCTGTCGGCGCTCCTCAATCAGCCGCACGGCGCCGACGTGCATACCCTCGAAGCGTCAGAGTTCCACGTTGCCGACGCCGCCACGCTGCTCGGGCAGGACCCGGCGGCGCTGCTCTACGTGACGATGGTGCTGGCGCGGCGTCTCGATGCCGCCAACCAGGCGCTGGTCGAGCTGAAGGACCAGATCGAGGCCGGCGAGCCGCCAAGCATGATCGAGAAATCGGTCGAGCGAATCCAGGGATTGCTGAGCGCGATCGGCTCCGGCTACATCCGCGCCGGCGCCGGCTATTCCATGTTTCCGCCGACTTAACGCGGCAAGGCGCCCTGCGGTTCAGCGCTTGGCGCCCAGGTAGCGCGGCACCACGATGCGCTCGCCTTCGGTCAGCGCCCCGTGCTCCGCCTTCGGATTGAGCTGATCGAGCGCCCAGAGCGGCACGTGGTAGGTCGCCGCAACGGTCTGCAGCGTATCGCCGGCATGGACCGCAACCGGCTCGCCGGAGTCCCATAATTCGATGGCCCCGGTCGCCGGCGGGACAAGCCGCAACGGTACGGTCTCGCCCTGCCCGCGCAGCGCCGCCGATCTGACCTTGGCGGCCAATTGCACCTGAATGGCGTCGAACTTGTCGAGATTGATATGGACGATCTCGGGCCGGTCTTTGAGGTTGTAGCTCGCGTAATGGCCATGGAAGCCGCGCCCGGGCTCGAGGTCGCCGCCGCCCAGGATATTGGACGACTGGTAGAGGTTGATATAGCGCTCGACATTCGCCGGTATGGCATGGGCGGCGCGGGTCGGATCGTAGGTGATAAGCAGGGCCACCGGCACATGCGCGGCGCCGAGCGCCTCGGCGAATTGCACGGCGGAATCGCCGCCGATGGAATGGCCGATGGCTGTGATCGGCTTGGGATCGCGGCGGTAATCGCTGATGGCCTGGCTGGCGGCCGAGCGCCAGTCCGAATAGCCCTGGATGTCGGCGGCGACGCCCAGGCGATCGATGCGTTGCGCCAATTGATCCATGCCCCAATCGATCATGCCGATGAGGCCGCGGAACATGTAAGCGCGTCCGTGCACGGCTTTTTCGCTGTGGGTCGACGATCCAAACAGCGTCTGGGCGTCGCCGGCGGTGACGAAAGCGGCCGCGATCAGGACGGCGGCAAACCACCGGGCGCCATGCGTGACGATGTCTTTGGCTGAAACCATGCGCTCTTGAGCTTTAAGCAGAGGACGGCCCGACACCAGGCGCGTCGCGTTTTCTTGTCTCGTTCCGGCGATGACCGAACCACACGACGCACCGGAACTTCACGCCCGCGCCGCCAATTAGCACGAATTGGCGATCGGCTGGGCATTTTCGTGGCAAAATGCACCGGACGCGTCCCATACGACTAATATTTTCCGCGAATGGCGGGTAGAATCGAGCCACGGTCGATCCTCACGGCGATCGGCCGCGCCGCACCGTTGGTGGTACTTAAAGCCAAGAAATCAAAGCCATGAAATTCCTGAAGAGATTGGCGGCGGGCGACGTCGCGCTGTGGCGCACGTTCTGGCTGATCGGCGTTCCGCTCGCGCTGCTTTGGGATATCAGCGGATTGAGCATGCTCACCGGATATGGCGTCGGCGAGCCGTTGGTCGCGATCTTGATCGGCGCGGTGTTCACGTTGGCGAGCGCGGCGATACCCTTCATGTCGGTGGCCATATGGCGCAGCGCATCGCATTATCCGAGGCAGGCGTGGTGGAACCACGGTCTCGCCTGGGGCGCCAAATTATGCGCGGCGGTTTCGGGACTGACCGCGGCCGTCAGCTTTTGCACCATTTTGTATCTGGCGTTTTCCTTCGTTTACGCGGGCGAGCTGCCGTTTTGATGGCGCCGGCTGCCGATTCGCACGTCTTAATTCGACGCCGTTCGCGCCAAGGCGACTATCGGCAACCGGCGATAGGTTCGCTCGGCATAGTCTTTCAGGTCCGCAATCGTTAGCTCGCGCTCTGCGAACAAGTCCCCGGAATTGACGGCACTCGAAAGCCGGTCGAGAAAGGCCGGCGCGCGGCTTGGCTGCGGATCGCTTGGCTCCACGTTAATTGGCCGTACGTCCGTTTCCGGTTTGGGCGGCAGCGGCGGCAGCGACACCTTGGCCAACGCGGCTCGCGCGATTTTCAGCGCATCGTCGGTATCCGGCTTGCCATGCGCGCGGGAGCGATCGCCCGCTGTAGCGAGCTGCTGCTTTGGCCGCTCCACCAGGCTCGGCGCGGCCGGCGCCGAAGGCTTCGGCATTTCGGCTTGAGCGACTTGCGGACGGTCGTCGGCCGCCGGAGAGCCTTCCTGTCTTTGCAAGGCCACCACCGGTTCAAGCGGCATCGGTTGCGATGATGGGGCATAGGCGAGCGGCCGCGGCGCGTCGGCCTCCGCTGTTTCCAGGCGATCTTCGGCGGTGAAGTTGGCGACCTCGGTTTTCACCAGATTGCGAAACTGCGAATTGAACTGGGCCCCCGGGTGCGAGTCGTTGTTGGCGATGTACTCGATATTATCGCCTTCCAGCTTCTTCGATCCCATGCCGCCGAACGTCTCCCATGGATTGGGATTGTAGATCTCGATCATCCGCCCGACTTTTCCCGGCTTGAGCGGCGGATTCCAGCTCAGCATCGAAGGCTGCAGCGCGACGATCAGATCGACGTGTTTGGCGTTATTGGCGACGAACACCGAGCTGTTGGCGCCGAGGCTGTAGCCGACGACGACGGTGTGCGTTCCCGGCGGCAACTTGGCGAGGTCGTCGACCAGCGACGGCCAGGCCTGATGCACATAGGTCTGGACCTCGACGTCCGGCATCGCTTTGAGCTCGGCGACGAGTTCGACGAGCCCGATTGCCGGCAAGGGGCCGAACATGGGCCATAAAACGCCGACAAAGGTCTTGGCTTGCGCCGGCGTGCCGATCAGCGCACCGCACAAGGCCAGAGCGATTGCGAGCTTTTTCACGCGCTATACCCCGTCCGCTCACTTCCCCGCGCCTAGAGAGCCCGGCAATTGCGGGGATTTATGGGAAGCGAAGCGGAATCTTTGCGGATGATTGGGGCGTCGCCAAACGCGCTTAATTTTCCGTAAAAAAGTCGAAGAGCGGGCGTCGCGCCCGCGGCGGCGCAACCGCCGGCGCGGCGATAAAGCGCGTCGGCAGTGCTGTCGCCACACCGCCTGGTTGAGGCGGCGGCTATTTCGACGTCATGTCGCCAATGTATTTGCGGAGATAGTCCTTTACATCGCCCGGAATATTGCCGAGCCCGGCCAAGACCGCTTCGCCCTCCTGGGCGGTGACGAGAACCGGCTCGGTCTTGATCACCTTGGAATAGTCCGCGAGAAATTCCGGGTTCTTCCACATCGCGACGAAAGCTGCGCGCATGGTGGCGACAACAGCGTCCGGCGTTTTCGGCGGCATCAAGGCGGCGCGAAACATCTTGAGCTGCGGATCGTTGACCGTGCGCAATACCCGGTACGCCAATTGTCCGGCGAGCGGCTTGTCGGGGTGGACCGCCGCGTAGAACTCCTCGAAGGTCGGCAGGTTCGGCAGCGCCTTGGTGCGCGGATAGCCGCCGTTCTTGGGCGGCGACAATTGCCACAGCGGCAGCACGATATTTCCCATCGACGGCTCGATCGAGCCGCTCCAGCCCGACAGCGAGGAATTGGCCATCTGCCCGAAGTTCTGCAGGATCGCGGTCTCGACTTCCTTCAAGCCGCGATAGGCTGGTATCGGCTCGTATTTGACGCCAAGGAGATCGAGCGAGAGATCCATGTTGATGGTGTTGCTGTTTTCGGCGTTGAGCGACAGCGCCTTAAAACCGCTCGTCTTCATCAGATCGGTCGCGACCTTGACGCCTGGCGGCGTATCCTTGCGCATATACACGACAAGCGGACTTTCCACGCCGGCGACGAAGACGAAATTCGAATAGGGCGTCTTCAGCACCGGATTGTCCAGGATCTGACTGGGCACATCCAAGGTGAAAAAGCCCATGGTATCGCCGTTCGGCGCGGTCTCGCCAAGCTGATTGCTGCCGACGATGCCGCCCCCACCGCCGATATTCTTGACAATGACGGTCGGGTTGCCGGGAATAAAGGCCGGCAGATGCTGGGCGACGATGCGGCCTTCGAGGTCGGTCGGACCGCCGGCCGGGTAATTGACGATCATGGTGATCGTCCTGCCCTTGTAGAATTGCGCCGACGCGGCGTTGGGGACGGCGGCCAGCGCCAGCATCCCACAGGCGATGATTAAGCGGCGTAACATGATGATTCCTCCCTCATGGCCGGCGCTTCGGCCGGCGCTATTTTTTTGCCTGGCGCTGATCGGTCAGCAACGTGCCCAGCTTGAACGGCTCGTATGTCGGCTTATACGATTTCTCGTCGAGAAATTGCCGCAAGCCGGTATTGTAGGAATCTTCCTTGTCGGCGACTTTGATCGCCTGGCCCTTGGCGGCGAGATAATCGTAGGCCTGCGGCACATCCATCGTGCGCACGTGACGAATCGCCTGTTTGGTAGCGCGCAGCACCGCCGGGCTCTTTTTCATCAGGCGCTCGGCGAGGTCGGTGACGGCGTCTTCGAGCTTGTCGAGCGGCACCGCGTAATTGATCATGCCGATGCGGGCGGCTTCGTTGCCGTCGAACGCCTCGCCGAGACAGGCATAATAGAGCGCATGGCGCGGCAGCACCATGTCGGCCACCACCTTGGAGACAAGCGCGCCGGGCAGGATGCCCCAATTGACCTCCGACAGCGAGAAGGTGGCGTTCTCCGCGGCGATGGCGAAATCGCAGCCGAGGAGCTGCATAAAGGCGCCGCCGACGCAATAGCCGTGCACCATGGCGATCGTCGGCTTGTCGTAATTGTAGAGCCGCTCCCAGCGCCAGCGATTGGCCGCCGCGGCCGCCTTCTTGCGCTCCCCGGGCTTCTTTTCCAGATCGCGGAAGAAGCGCTGCAAGTCCTGTCCGGCGCTGAAATTGCCGCCTTCGCCGCTGACCACCACGACCCTGACATTGTCGTCCACTTCAAGCTGCGCCAGCGCGTCGTCCATGTCGTAATGCAGTTGCGGGCTCATGGCGTTGCGCTTGTCCGGACGGTTGAGGAAGGCCCAGCCTATGCCGTCATGGACTCTCACTTTTACGCATTCGTATTTGTAGTCAGACATCGGTAGCTTCCTCCGGTTTGCGAAGTTTGTGCCAATGGTCAGCCGTAGGCGCGCAGCACATGGCGCGCCAGCGTCATCTTGAGAATCTCGATCGGGCCTTCCGTGATCATCATGCTGCGCTGGTCGCGCCAGAATTTCTCGATCGGCAGATCGGTCGCAAGCCCCATGCCGCCGTGGATCTCCATGCAGCGATCGGCCGCCCGGAACGACTGGGTGTCGCCAAAAATCTTGGCCATGTAGGCCTCGGCCCGGATGTCGCGGCCTTGGTCATATTTCCAGGCGGCGTCGTACACCATCAACCGAAGCTGGTGGTGCTCCATGAAACTCTCGGCCAGCATCCATTGCACCACCTGCCGCTCCGCCAGCGGCTGGCCGAACGTGACCCGCTGCTTGGCGTATCGCGCGCCGAGCTCCAGGCAGCGATCGATCACGCCGAGGCTGCGGGCGCCATGCCGGATGCGGCCGACGTTGAGCCAATGTTGCGCGTGCTTGAAGCCGTCGCCCTCTTCGCCGATGCAATCCTCAACCGGCACTTTGACGTCCTCGAAGGCGATTTCCCAGGGACGATCGTCGATGACGAGTTCCTGCGAACGCAGAAGCCGCACGCCGGGCGATTTCATGTCGACGATGAAAGCGGAAATGCCGCCGTGGGAGCCCTTGGCGCGGTCGGTCGCCGCGATCAATTGCGCGTAATGCGCCTCGTCGGCGCCAGTGATGAAACGTTTGACGCCGTTGATGACGTAATGATCGCCGCGGCGCACCGCGGTGGTGCGCATGCTGCCGGGATCGCCGCCGGCATCGGGCTCAGTCTGTGCCAGGCACCAGTTGAGCTCGCCGCGGATGGTCGGCAGCAGATATTTCGCCTTCTGCGCATCGTTGAGGTGATAGAGGATCGGGCTGACATTGGGACCGAAAATATCGCCGCCGCGAGGCGGCAAAGCGATGCTGCGTCCGAGCTCGGCCCAGACCGTCACCTTGGCGACCAGCCCCATGCCGAGCCCGCCGTATTCGCGCGGCACGTCGTAACCGGCAAGACCCAAAGCGCTTGCTTTGGCGACAAGGTCGGCGCGCACCTCGGGCTTGAGCTTGTTATTGATGCGCGCGGTCCGCTCGATCGGGATCAGCTCGCGGTCGACGAATTTCCGCACCGCGTCGCGCAGCATCCGGATTTCTTCGGGGAAATCGAAGTTAAGCCCGTCTGCTGCGGAGACCGCGTCCATGTCCGGGGCTCCTATGGCTTTCGCCCGACCAACCGCACGTCGGCGGCGCGCACGCCGCCATTGTCGGCGAGCACGATCAGCGGGTTGATCTCGAGATCGGCAAGCCAGGCCTGATGATCGATGAAGAGCCGCGACAGTCCGGTCATGGCGCCGACCACGGCGCCGATGTCGCGCGCCGGGCGGCCGCGAAAGGCCCCGAACAGCGCGGCGCCGCGCAACGAGCGGATCATCGCATGGGCGGTCGCCTCGTCGACTGGCAACAGGCGAATGGCGACGTCTTTGACAACCTCGACCTGCACGCCGCCGAGCCCGAACAGCATGAACGGACCGAATTGCGAATCGTGACGGACGCCGAGAATGACTTCGAGGCCGTCGACCATTTCCTGCACCAGAAAACCTTCAAGCTCGGCTTGCGGATCGTGCACGGCGAGCCGCTTCGCCATCGCCGCGGCGACGTCGCGGACCGCAGCCTGGTCGCGCAAACCGAGCGCGACGCCGCCGATCTCGGTCTTATGGCTGGCCTGCGGCGAGACGATCTTCACGGCGACCGGAAAGCCGATACGGGCGGCCTGTGCCGCGGCTTCGTCGGCGGTCGCGACGAACGCACTCGCCGGCGCCGGCAAACCGTGCGCCGCCAGCAACGCTTCGAGCGCGGCGCCGGAAAGATTTTCGGCGCGGCCGGCGGGCTCCGCGATCGGCGCAACACTGCGCCGCAGCGCATCGGCATAGCGAACCAGGCTTTGCAGCGCTCGCACAGTTTCCGGCAGGCCCTGAATAAAGGGCACGCCGGTTTCGCTCTGATATTTGCGGCTGACGTCGGAGCTGTTCTGGGCCATACGACCGAAGGCGAGCACCGGCTTATCGGTCGACGCCATTACGCCACGCAACGGCGCCGGATCGTAAGGATCGTCGGCGTTGATCGGGACGAGACCCTGCACGGTTATAAGATCGACCGTCGGATCGGCGCAGATGACTTTACAGATCTCGGCGAATTTCGGCGCCTGCACGCCGACGGTCGGACCGACATCGAGCGGGTTTTCCGGCGCCAGCCCGGGATCAATCATCTCCGGCAGCTTGGCGCGCGTCTCCGGCGCAAGCGGCGCAAACTCGGCGCCCTCGTCGCTCGCATAATCGAGCACCAAGCCCTTGGCGCCGCCGGAATAGCCGACCATGGCGATGCGGTCGCCCTTCGGCAGGCGGCCGGGAGCGAAAGCGAGGCAAGTCTCGATGAGATCGTCGAGCGAGGGGCAGCGCACGATGCCGTATTTCCGGCACACCGCGTCGAACACCTGATCGTCGCCGGCAATGGCGCCGGTATGGCTCGCGGTCGCCGCTTTGCCGCGCTCGCTGCGCCCGACCTTGACCAGAACGATCGGCTTGCGCGCGGCAAGCGCCTTGGCCGCCGCCGCCATAAAGCTCTGCGGCCGGCGGATGCCTTCGACCAGGCAGGCCACGATCCTGGTATGCTCGTCCTCGACCAGGAAATTGATGTAGTCGGCGAGATCGAGATCGAGCTCGTTGCCGCTCGACACGGCATAGGAAAAATCAAGCCCGCGCAGCGCCGCCTGCTGCAACCAGAACTGAAACGTGCCACCGGATTGGAACACCACGCCGATGGAACCGGGCTTGAGCCCACGCACGCGCTTGGCCGGATAAAGCAAGAGCTTCTCGCGGATCGACAGCGAACCCATGCAGTTCGGCCCCGAGATCCGCAAGCCGTGCTGTTCCGACAAAGCGAGCAGCGCCTGCGCGCGCTTGCGCCCCTCGGCATCGCCGCCTTCGCCAAACTGCGCGGCATAGATCAGCGCGCATTTGAGCCCATGCTCGCTCGCCTCGGCGAGCGTGTCGGCGACAAACGCCGTCGGGATGATGGTCAGCGCCAGATCGACCGGCTCGGGAATGGAGGCGAAATTCGGATAAACCTGCCGGCCCCACACCTCACGGCGTTTCGGATTGACCGGATAGACCTTTACCGGAAAGCCACAATATTCGAGATTCTCGTAGATCGATTGCGCCCAGCCGCCACGGCTGGAATCAGAAGCGCCGATGATGGCCAGCGATTTCGGACGGAGCAGGCAGTCGACACTGCGGAACATGATCTCCCCCCACCCCGCGCATCGGCCTTGTTGTTAAGAAACGCCGATTGCGCCCGGTCGCCTTGTCGACCTTTGGGCGACTTCAAACACGCAAGCTTGTGTCACGACCCGCAACGACTGACAACGCCTTCATGATTTTCGATGGCGCAGGGCAGATATGCCGTAGGAACGCTGTAGTCTGCTTTTTGAGCAGTTTTGCAACGGGCGCCGGCGAGCGCGGTGAGCGCAACGCCTAATGCCAATACGGCGGATAGCCGGATGTTTTCTCCTGCGCCGCGAGAAGCCGCAGCATCGCCGGCCATTCCAAGACGCCGTAGGCCGCCGGGCTGATAGAGATGCGCGGTGTGGGCGAGCACGTTCCCGCCGGGCATGGTGAGCTCGGTGCGCGCCGTCATGGCGTCGACCTGCGAGCGACACGACATTTCGAGCTGATACATCGTATTGAACGCCTGCTGGATGGTGGCGCCGCAGGTCAGCAGCCCGTGATTGCGCATGACCAGCGCATCGTGCGGCACGAGATCGGCGACGATGCGCTCGCGCTTGTCGGTGTCGATCGCCGGCAGGGCTCCGAACATCGGCCATAAAACGCCGACAAAGGTCTTGGCTTGCACCGGCGCGCCGATCAGCGCGCCGCACAAGGCCAGAGCGATTGCGAGCTTTTTCACGCGCTACACCCCATCCGCTTACTTCCCCGCTTCCAGCGGATGAATGGGGGCAGCAAGCAACCGTGCTTAACAATCGGTGAAGACGCCCGGCGGCTCGTGGCCTCGTGCTGCGGGGTCGCGCCGCGCCGAAATCCGACGCGCATCGTTCTGGTTTTCCGACGGCTCGACGAGCCTGGCACCGGGCCTGTGTCTTACGGGTGCACTGGACAACCGTGCGCCCCGAATTGATCGCGCGGCAAACGGCGACCGATCACGCTCCCGGAAGTGCCGTACGACGAGTTGCGGATAGTTATTTCTACGTGGCTGCTGTCAATGCGTCGTTCCTATCTTGGGTTATTGTTTGCGTTCTCAGCATTCAACCTCCGTTAGCACCTGTCTCTGTTTTATCGCATTGTTTCGCCCAAAGAGCGTCAAGCACTCAGCCGGCGACGTCCTCGCCCGTGGCGCGAGGCACCCGCCGGGGCCAGCCGAGAACAGAGACGAGAGCAACCATGTCGATTGGTCGCCGTATCCTGTTGCTTATCTTCGTTCCCTGCTTCGTACTCATCGGCTTCGCCGGCTGGATCATCTGGGAGCGGATGTCCGCCGTGCGCGAGAGCGATGTGCTGGTCGCCGGCGAACACGTCCTCGTCGCACTCGACGATCTCGTCGGCGCGTTGCAGCGCGAGCGCGGTCGCTCGGCGCAGTTCCTCGGATCGTCCGCCGCGTCGGTGCCCAAGGAATTGGCGCTTCAGCGCAACGAGACCGACGCCAAGCTTGCCGCCTTTCGCGGCATTGCCGGCGATCCCGCCATCGAGCGGGCCGGACTTGCCGCCGCCCTCAATGCCGCCGCGCGCAGCGCCGACGGATTAGCGGCACTGCGCGCCGACGTCGGCGGACGCCGCCTCAAGCCGGCCGAATTCGACGGCGCGCTACACCGACATCGTCGGCGGCCTGCTCGACGTGTCGCTGGCCATGACCCGCGCGGTCTCGAACTCGGAGCTGAAGAACCACGCCTTGGCTCTGAACTTCATCGAGGCGGCGAGCGAGCATGCCGGCCTTCAGCGCGCGGTCGGCGCTACCGGGCTCAGCGCCGGCCAGTTCTCGATCGCGCAGCTGTTTCGAACTCGCAAGCCTGGGCGACCAGGAGCAGAGCAATATTTACGCCTTCAGCCGTTTTGCCCCGCCCGACATTGCAACGCGCCTCGCCGCCGACCTGAAGTCGCCGCGCGCGCAGCGTGTTCAAGACATGCGCGCGCAAGTCCTAGCGGCGCCCGCGGGCAGCAAGGTCGGCAATCTGACAAGCGAGGACTGGTTCAAGGCGGAAACCGACCGCATCGATGTCTACAGCGACGCGCGGCGCACCTTGCTCGCGACCATCGCCGCCGAGGCCGCGACAATCCGGGCGGCGGCGCTGCGCCAGATGCTGCTCGCGGCGGCCGCCGCGGTTCTGGCGATGGTCCTGATCGGTACGCTTGCCGTCTCGACCGTGCGCTCGATCTCGCGGCCGGTCGGCAAGATGACGCAAGCGCTGCGCAAGCTCGCCGACGGCCAGATGGACATCGAAATCCCGGCGGCGACGGGCGCCGCCGAGATCAGCGACATGGCGCGCGCGTTGCGCATCTTCCATCAGGCGGCGGAGACCAAGGCACGGCTGGAGGCCGAAGCGGTCGAGCAGCGATCGCATCTTGAAGCGGCGCGTTCGGCCAACGAACAGGCCCGCGAAGCCCATGAGCAGGTCCGCCGCAGCAACGAAGAGCAGCGTGCCACAGTGACCAAGGCCATCGAGACCGCGCTGGCGCAGCTTTCCGACAAGCAGCTCAAATACCGGATCGAGGAGGATTTCCCGGAAGCCTTTGCGGCGCTGAAGACCAATTACAACCTCGCCATGGACGACCTCGAAGCGGCGCTAGCCGGCGTCGGCACGATTGCCGCCCAGGTGCGGAGCCAAGCGAGCGAAATTTTGGCCGCGTCCAACGAGCTTTCCGAGCGCACCGAACGGCAGGCATCGATGCTCGAGCAATCGAGCGGCGCCATGCAGAACCTCCTCGGCGCGGTCAACAAGACCGCTGACGCGTCCGTCGGAACCAAGGACATCATCTCCTCGGCCAAGGTCAACGCCGGCGAGAGCATCGAGGTCGTGGACAAGACCGTTGCGGCCATCAACCGGATCAGGGACACGTCGAACCAGATCGGCGCCATCATCGGCGTGATCGATGAGATCGCGTTCCAGACCAATCTGCTCGCCCTGAATGCCGGCATCGAAGCCGCGCGCGCCGGCGATGCCGGCCGGGGCTTCGCCGTCGTCGCCGCCGAAGTCCGGACGCTGGCCCAGCGCTCGGCCGACGCCGCGCGCGAGATCAAGGGCCTGATTCTGCGCTGTTCGGAGGAAGTGTCGAACGGCGTCGATCTCGTCGGCGCAACGGGAGAGGCCTTCGATCACATCAAAAGCCAAATTTCCGTCATCGACAGCGGCATCGCCGACATCGCCACCCACGCGGTCCATCAGTCGAGTACGCTCAAAGAGGTCAATACCGCGATAAGCGAGATGGACGTCGTCACGCAGCAGAACGCCTCGATGGCTGACGAGGCGACCGCGGCCTGCAAATCGCTCGCCGAAGAAAGCGAGCGCCTGGCGGCGATGATCAGGACCTTCGCCTTCAGAGATGGCGATTTCGAGATGTTGTCAGCGCAATCCGGAGCTTCCTCGCAAGAGGCCGCGTAAGGATCGAGTCATGTCCAGACTTGCCGCCAATTCCGATCACCCCGCCGCTCGATCTTCGTCGTCATCGGCGAACCGTGTCGACCAATTGAGCGGGCAAAATCGCGTCGCGGCCGGCCGCGATCTCAATACCGACTTTATGCTCGAAACCATCATTTATGATTTTCTCTGGAGCGCGCTTCACGTCGGCATCCTCGCCACCTTGCTGAATGCCTGGACGCGACCCAACGAGGACTGGAGCATAAGGCCCTGGCACCACATTCTCCATGACAGCGACAAGATCATGCAGCTTGCGCTGCGCTATGGCCCGGAGATGGGCATCAGCGATGCGGTTCGCGTCAGGCTTTTGGCATTCTACGATGACGTCGCCGCGGGCATGCGGCAAATCGCACCGTTCATGAAAGCCTCGGCGAGCCAGTCCAGCACCGAGCGCGGGCACCTCCTCAACGTCTGCAGCGCATGGCGGCGTATCGCCCAGGAGACCAAGTCGACGCTGGCGTTGGTCGAGGGCGAGGTCATCAGCCGGCTCGGCGGCGTGCTGCACGACGACTCGCGCACGCTATTCGAATTTCTCCGCGAAGCGGCCGTCGGCGACAGCAAGCGTGTCGACACCTGCGGCCGGATCGTGCTGCCGAACTTGAAGCAGATGCGGCGGACGCCGCGGCTGCGGATCGCAGGCTCTTGCACGATCGAGCTCGGCGACCGCTCGATACCGGCACGCCTCATCGACCTGTCGGTCGACGGTCTCGGCATCGCCTGCAACGAGGCCTTGCCGTCCGATCAGAGCATCACGGTGGTGCTCGACGACGGCCGCGGCCTCAAGTGCCGCTTCGTGCGGCGCGAGGGCGATCGCGTCGGTCTTGCTTTCGAAGCCCCGCTGCAGAACGACGATCCGCTGTTCCGCCGCAGGTAAGCCGTCGCAGCAACAGACGGCCCGATCCTCCTCTCTCAGTGCCAATAGGGAGGATAGCCGGAGGTCTTTTCCTGCGCCGCGAGAAGCCGCAGCATCGCCGGCCATTCCAAGACGCCGTAGGGCCGCCGCGTGCCGGGCTGGTAGAGATGCGCGGTGTGGGCGAGCACGTTTTCGCCGGGCATGGTCAAATCGGTGCGCGCCGTCATGGCGTCGACCTGCGAGCGGCACGACATTTCGAGCTGATACATCGTGTTGAAGGCCTGCTGGATGGTCGGGCCGCAGGTCAGCAGCCCGTGATTGCGCATGACCAGCGCATCGTGCGGACCGAGATCGGCGACGATGCGCTCGCGTTCGTCGGTGTCGATCGCCGGCCCCTCGTAGTCGTGATAGCCGATATGGCCGTGAAAGCGGATCGAGGTCTGCGACAGCGGCAGGAGCCCGCATTGCATCGCCGAGACCGCGATGCCGGCGCGGGTATGGGTATGCAGCACGCAGGCGACGTCCGGGCGCGCCTTGTGAATGGCGCCGTGAATGACATAGCCGGAAACGTTGAGGCCGTAATCGGTATCGGGCTTATAGACAATGTTGCCCTCGACATCGATCTTGACCAGGCTCGACGCCGTGATCTCCTTGTACAGGAGACCATAGAGATTGATGAGCAGATGCTCGGTGCCGGGAATGCGCGCCGTGATATGGTTGTAGATGAGGTCGGTCATCCCGTGGGCTTCGACGAGGCGGTAGCAGGCGGCGAGATCAAGTCGCGTCTGCCACTCTTGCGCCGACACCTCGTTGCGGATTGACTTGAAGTCGGTCGAATAATTCACAGGCATTCCTCCGTTTCCCGGCAGAATAGCGTCCCGGACGAAAAATGTCAGTCGAGAAGTCCGCCGAGGACCGGCTTGAGAAAATAGTTGAGGAACAGCTTTCAGATAACGGGTGAAGAGCGCCGATCAATGCCGGGCCAGATCGCCGATATCCTGCGCAACAATGTTAAGGGAAAGCTTGCCCGCGGCGAGGTTGTTTCGTCGATGACGGTGCGGCTCGTCCGCGGCATCGAGATTGCGCGGATCGCCAAGACCGCGGGCTTCGACAGCCTTTATGTCGACATGGAGCATTCGAGCTTCTCGCTGGAGACCACCGGCCAGATCTGCATGGCCGCGCTGGAAGCGGGCGTCACGCCGCTGGTGCGGGTGCCCGGCGTGGCCGAAGTGTCGCGGGTGCTCGACGGCGGCGCGCTCGGCATCATCGCGCCGCATGTCCGCTCGGCCGCCGAGGCCAAGGACTACGTGCGGGCGGCGAAATTCCCGCCGCTCGGCGAGCGCTCCGCCGCCGGCCCCCTGCCCCATCTGCAGTACCGCTCGTTCCCGGCCGCCGCGGCCGACGCTGCGCTCAACGAAGCGACCTTGCTGATGGTGCAGTTCGAAAGCGACGAAGCCTTGGCGAACGCCGACACCATCGCGGCCGTCGATGGCATCGACATGGTGATGATCGGCGCGAACGATCTCCTCGCCGACTGGAGTTTGACCGGCCAATACGAGCATCCGCGGCTGCGCGAGGCTTATGCCAAAACCATCGCCGCCTGCCTCAAGCACGGCAAGCATGCCGGCGTCGGCGGGCTGTCGTCGCGGCCCGAGCTTGCCGCCGCATTCGTGCGCATGGGTGCGCGCTATGTCTCGACCGGAACCGATCTCGGCTTTCTCTTGGCGGCGTGTACGGCGAAGGCGAAAGAGGTGCGCGATATCAGACCGGCGGGAGACAATTGACGGCCGCCGAATTACGGCGCGCGTCGGCGATCGCGTCTCGCGGAAATGCCGGCCACCATGCGATTCGGCCGTGCGGGCAAGATGACGCGGCGCTTATCGACGGCTGCGCTGTCGCCCTTGATGAGCCGCAGCTTGCGCGCTGGCGCGGTTGTCACAACTGCCGCGCCTGCCGGCTGCGGCATGGCCGGCGCGGACGCGTGAACTTTTTGCGCATGCGCGGCGGCACGCTTCGCCTGCAGTTCGGCAAGACGGCTCTTCCTCTGCAGTTTGTCGGAGAGCAATTCCGCGTCGGCGAGTACGTTGTAGTGATCGGCAATGGCGAGATAGCGGGCGCGCACGCCGTCGCCGAAGCTTTCCGCCGCCAAGGCATAATTGTCGGCGGCCCGGGCGCGAAATCGCCGAATCCTGACAAACCGATCTAATTCCGACATGCACCCAAACCTGCGACCTGACGAACACCACGGCCGCAGGCGCGGCGAAGATTGGCTACCCTCACTTGGGATTCAATAAGGCGCGCCAGGCTTTTCCACAGCTTAGCGCTGCCCCGCCGCCACGGCGGGTCTCGTTTGTCGGGAACCTGCGCCTTCCAATTGCGGTATGGTGGTCGCTCACGTGCGGAGCCTGATACAACATGCTTGCCCGTTTCACCTACCACTCCGATCCGATCCGCATCGTCTTCGGCGCCGGCGCCGTCGGCGCGCTCGCCGCGGAGGCCGACTTTCACCAGATGTCGCGGCTCATCGTGCTGTGCTCGAAATCGCGCCTCGATTTCGCCCGGCGCGTCACCGCCGGAATCGCCGATCGCTGCGCCGGCGTCTGCGATGCATCCGAGCCCAATATGCCGCGCGCGGCGTTCGAGCGGTTTCTCGCCGAACTCAATGAGCACAAGGCCGACGGCTTTGTCGTGGTTGGCGGCGGCTCGCCGATTGGGCTGGCCAAGGCCGCCGCGGCGACAACCAAGCTTCCTTACATTGCCATCATCACCACGTATTCCGGCTCGGAAATGGCGGCACGCTGGCGCATCGGCGTCGCCGAGGACCGCATCACCGGCGAAGGCACCGCTGCGCTGCCGGCGACCGCGATCTACGATCCCGAGCTGACGCTCGATCTGCCGCCGCGGGTCTCGGCGGCGAGCGGCATGAATGCGATCGCGCATGCGGTCGAGAGCCTCTACGGGCCCGACACCAATCCGGTGGTGCAGACCATGGCCGAGGAAGCCATTCGGCTTTTAGGTTCGAGCCTGCCGCGCGTCGTGCAAAATCCGCGCGATCTTGGCGCGCGCAGCGACGTGATGTACGGCGCCTGGCTTGCCGCCAATTTCCGCGCCGAGGTCGGGCTCGAACACGCCATCGCGCAGCGGGTGCGGCAATGGTTTAATCTCGACCACGCCCATACCCATGCGATCACCACCCCTTATGCGATCGGCTTCAACGCCAATGCGGCGCCGGAGGCGATGCGGCGCATCGCTCGTGCGCTGCGCGTCGGCGACGCGGCGCGCGGGCTCTACGATCTCAACGTCCGCCTTGGCCTGCCGACCGGGTTGAAGGGGCTGGGCATGCGCGAGGAGGACATCGGCAAGGCGGTCGAGGTGGTCGCGGCGGTCAAGATCGACCATCCGAGGCCGGTGTCGAAGACCGACCTTTTCAACATTATTGCGCAGGCCTACGCGGGCGAGCCGCCGCGTTTCTGATACATTCCCCATCATGACAACCGCAACCGCCGGCTCGGGACTGAAATGGGTCGGCCGCGCCATCCGGCGGCTGGAAGACCCGGCGCTGGTCACCGGCCACGGCCGCTTCACCGCCGATCTGCCGGCCGCGCATTGGGTGCGCTTCGTGCGCAGCCCGGTGGCCGCCGGGCGGATTGCGCGCATCGAGGCGCCGGCACGGCGCGACTGGTGATCACCGCCGCCGATCTCGCCGGCGTCAAGCCGATCCTGCCGATGCTGCACAAGTTCAACTACCGGCCGGTCGGCCAGCCGATCCTGGCCGACGGCGTGGTGCGTTTTGTCGGCGAGCCGGTCGCCGCCGTGGTGGCGCCGAGCGAAGGCCGAAGCCGAAGACATCGCCGACCAGGTCGAGCTCGCGATCGAGGAGACGCCGCCGGTGATCGACGCGCGCGCGGCGCTCGCGCCCGGCGCGCCGCAAATGCACGCCGAGGCGCCCGGCAATGTCATCGTCGAAGGCAGCGTCAAGACCGCCGGACTTCGACGCGAGTCTGGACAAGGCGCGCCAAGATCGTCACGCGTCGAGGCGCGCTCGCACCGGCAGAACGCGACGCCGATGGAGGCGCGCGCCGGCCACGCCGCCTTACGACGCCGCCACCGGCCGCGTCACGCTCACCTGCACCACGCAGATGCCGCATCTGACGCGCACCGCCATCGCCGACGTGCTCGGCATGCCGGAATCCGATCTGCGCGTGATCGCGCCCGACGTCGGCGGCGGCTTCGGGCAGAAGATGTCGCTCGCCGCCGAATACGTCGTGCTGGTGTG
Source organism: uncultured Alphaproteobacteria bacterium (assembly GCA_963791925.1). Classification (GTDB taxonomy): domain Bacteria; phylum Pseudomonadota; class Alphaproteobacteria; order Rhizobiales; family Xanthobacteraceae; genus BOG-931. Next base: position 544,605 of record CAWBUA010000004.1, read on the forward strand.
GCTGGCGCGCAAACTGCAAGAGCTCGGTGGCCTGGACCGAGGACCGGCGCGAGAACCTGATCGCCGGCTTTCCATAGCCGCGACCAGTACATCACGCTCGAAGGCGCCTTCGACAAGGACGCCAAGCTGATCGCGCTCAAGGCCGACGTCGATCGCCAATGTCGGCGCCTATTCCTGCTTTCCCACCACCTGCGGCGTCGAGCCGCTGATGGCCATGGCGGAAATGCCCGGCCCTTACGACTTCCGCGCCTATTACGTGCCGCGCGCGCGGCGTCGCTCACCAATACCTGCACCATGGCGCCCTATCGCGGCGTGTCGCGGCCGGTCATCACCTTCGCGCTCGAGCGGCTGATGGACAAGGCGGCGGCCGCCTTCGGCATCGACCCGGTCGACATCCGCCGCCGCAACCTGATCGACAAATTTCCCTACACCTCCGCGACCGGGCTGGTGTTCGACGAGGCGAGCTACAAGGAGACGCTGGAGATGGCGGTCGAAGGCCATCGACCTGCCGGCGTTCCGCGCGCGGCAGAAAGCGGCGCGCGCGCAAGGCCGCCATCTCGGCATCGGCTTTGCCACCTTCTCCGAGCGCACCGGCTACGGCAGCCCGGCTTTCGCCGCGCGCGGCATGGAGATCACGCCCGGCTGGGAGACGGTGATCGTCAGCGATCGATCCGTCCGGCTTCGTCGAGGCGCGCATCGGCTCCTCGCCGCACGGCCAGGGCCTGCGCACCACGCTGGCGCAGATCATCGCCGACGAGATCGGCGTCGCGCCGACCGACGATCAAGGTCGTGCACGGCGACACCGACCGCACGCCTTACGGCTGGGGCACCTTCGCCAGCCGCTCGCTGGTGATTTCCGGCGGCGCCACGCTGATCGCGGCGCGGAAAGTGCGCGCCAAGCTGATCAAGATCGCCAGCCATCTGCTGGAGGCGGCGCCCGACGACATCGTGCTGGAAGACGGCGCGGCCAAGGTCGCCGGCACCGACCGCTCGGTGGCGATCGCGAAGATGGCGCGCGAGGCCTATCACGCAGACGCACCGCTTCAAGGGCGAGATCGAGCCGGGCCTGACCGAGACCGGCACTTACGATCCGCCCGGCACGTTCTCCAACGCCTGCCACGTCGCCATCGTCGAGGTCGACGTGGAAACCGGGCGCGTCGCGATCGAGAAATTTCTGGTCGGCGGAGGACGCCGGCCGCATCATCAATCCGATGATCGCCGACGGCCAGGTGCATGGCGGCATCGCGCAGGGCATCGGCAACGCGCTGCTGGAGGAAATCGTCTACGACGAGACGGCGGCATCCTCACCGCCAACGCTCGCCGACTACATGCCGCCGACCGCGCACGAAATTCCGCCGATCGAACTGCACCACATGGAAACGCCGAGCCGCAAGTCGATCACCAAGGCCAAGGGCCTGGGCGAAGGCGGCGCCATCGGCGCGCCGGCGGCGGTGATCAACGCCATCAACGACGCGCTCATCGCCGTTCGGCGTCGCGATCGACGAAATGCCGGCGACGCCGCAGCGCATCCGCGCGGCGTTGCGCGGGGCTTAATTCCAGTTGCAGAGTTAATATATTGCAACCTTTGACATATGTTCTTAGCATGCGCCCGTTGTGAGCGAATTCCGCTCAGAGGGGCTTGCCATGTGGAACCTGTCCAAGCTGCCTGCCGTCCCTGCGCCATGTCTGCCATCCGCGCTCGAGGGGAACGATCTTCGCCGCAATAGCACTTTTGCCCTGCGCTACGGGGCCGCAGTGGCGCAAGCGCAACGCGTCAGCGCGCCGCAAACGCCCAACGGCGACGAAGCGAAATATGCCGACAAATCAGCGACCTATTCCAAGGGGCTAAAGCAGAAAAGCTACGGCATTGTCGATCCGGACGCATTCCAGGCGTTCCGCACCGCCTTGGGAGGGAGTGACGGCACCACCCTAGGTTCGATGAATTTCGAGGATCCGCAGATCGTTCTTGGCGGCTACTCGCAGCAGCACAAAGCCGTTCCGTTCTATACCCGGCTTGACGGACCGGCAGGCGCATTCGCCCTGCCGCTCGTCGGCGCCGATGCGCAAAGCTTTGCCGCACCGGCGGCGTTCGAAGTCGACAGTCTCGATTATGCGCTGGAATTGATCGAGCTTTACTGGGCGTCGCTCTTACGCGACGTGCCGTTTTCCGAATATCGCATCAATGCGACGGCCAATGCCGCCGCGGACGGCCTGACCAAATTGCGCACCAAACTCAACGGTCATTATCACGGGCCGGTCGACGCAACGGGCGGCGTGACGACGCATCTGCTGTTTCGCGGCGGCCCGCGGCAGATCGGCGGCAAGACCTATTTCGCCGGCGAGGATATCGGCCCCTATGTCTCGCAATTGTGCCTCCAGCCGACGCAGTTCGGGGCGCAGCCGATCGATCAGAAAATGCTGATCTACGCCGCAGGGCTCGATTATCTGGTCGACCTGCAAAGCTGGTTCGACGTGCAAAACGGCAAAGTATCCACTGTGAACGTCGCCGAGACCACTCGCCGCCATATGCGCAACGGCCGGGCGCTCGCGACTTACACGCATAATGCCGAAGTCGCGCAGCCTTATCTTGTCGCCTCCCTCGTGCTGCGCAGCCTCGGCCTGCGGGCGAACCCCGCCAATCCCTACGCCGCTTACAGGAACCAGAAGCCGTTCGGGACGTTCGGCGCTCCCGATATCGCCGCCACGCTCGGCGCGGTGGCGCAGGCGGCGCTAAACGTCGCCTGGTATCAGAAATGGATCGTCCACCTGCGCCCGCGCCCCGAGGCCGGCGCCGGGCTCGTGCATCTGGTGCTGACGAAACCGGCCGGAAGCCCACTGCCGCAGGCGCCGGTGAACGAGGTCGTCCTCGATTCCGCGGCGCTCTATTTCTCTTCCTTCATCCACGAGAGAAATCATTTCCTGTCGCAGGCCTACCCCGAAGGTTCGCCGACGACGCCGTCCTATCCGGCCGGCTGCGGCACGGTCGCCGGCGCCTGCATCACGATCTTGAAGTTTTTCTTCGACGGCGACGACATCTTCCCGCATCCGCTCATGCCGTCGGTCGACGGGCTCTCGCTCGAACCCTATACCGGCCCTGAAAATCTTACTGTCAACGGCGAATTGCACAAGCTCGCCCACAACATGTCATTCGGTCACGGCCTTCACGCCGGGATCAACTGGCGCGGCGACGCCGATCAATCGATCGTGCTGGGCGAGCAGGTGGCGCTTCGATTTCTACAAGACCAGGTTTACCGCTACGGCGAAAAAGTCGCGGTGACGATCACCCTCGTCAGCGGCGACAGATTCACCGTTACCAACCAGTAGCCGGCGCGATTACTGATGCTCGCGCGCCGAGACGATCGCCAGATAGAGATAGACGCCAAGCAGCGTCAGCTCGATGAAGACGATGAAAATGCTGCCGCCGTAGACTTGCGGAAAAAACACCTCGACTGCGGCCATCGACACGACCGAGGTGAGCCACACCACCGCGCCCCACGCCGCCGCGAGCCACAGCCCGACGGCGGCGACAAGGTCGAGGACGGCAAAAAATACGGTGGTGGTCTGCCAGGCGGTGGTATGGGCGGCAAAGTCGCCATCGGAGCCGGCGCCGATGCCGCAGAGCTGGCCCCAGTGATAGAGCCCCTTGACCAGCGACACCGCGGCCATGATACGCAGGAACAGGACGAGATATTCGGTCCAAGTGCCCTGGCTGCCGGCCTTTGTGACGCGAACCGGCTCCAACAGGTCGCTGGGCCGGGTGGGCTGCCGCTGCGATTGGTCGCTCATGATGTCCCCATTGGGCCAAAAGGCAGCAGCACGCGGCAGTTTCGTGGCGACAAAGGCCTAACCGGGAGCGTTAAAGTGCCACCGCAGGCCGGTCAACGCTACGTATGGCATTGCACAGGATGAAAATTCCGGCGCCGGCTGCAGTGGCACCCAAGCTGCCGAAGGGGTAAAAGAGGCAGGAACCAAGGACTCTGCCAGGAGCCCGTTATGGCGATCAAATTCGGCCGGCCGCTGGAACAGCGCCGGCTCATCCCGGTCGAAGCCGAGACGCCGTCGGAGCGGCTCGATCTCGCCGTGCGGCCGCGCCGCAACCGCCGCGCCGAATGGGCGCGCCGCATGGTGCGCGAAAACGTGCTCACCACGGACGATTTGATCTGGCCGTTGTTTTTGGTCGACGGCAGCAGGATTCGCGCCGGCATCGACTCGATGCCGGGCGTCGAACGGCTGTCGGTCGATGAGGCGGTGCGTGCCGCCGAGCGGGCCGCCAAGCTCACGATCCCTTGTCTTGCGTTGTTTCCGTATACCGAGCCTGGCCGGCGCGACGACACCGGCTCCGAGGCGCTCAATCCGGACAATCTCGTCTGCCGCGCCATCCGCGCCATCAAGAAAGCGGTGCCGGAGATCGGCGTACTGTGCGACGTGGCGCTCGATCCCTATACTAGCCACGGCCATGACGGGCTCCTTCGCGAGGGAGTCATTGTCAACGACGAGACGGTCGCGGTTCTGGTCCGCCAAGCTTTGGTCGAAGCGGAGGCGGGTTGCGACATTATCGCGCCCTCCGACATGATGGACGGCCGCGTCGGCGCCATCCGTTGCGGCCTCGATGCGGCCGGCTTCGGCGACGTCCAGATCATGGCCTATGCGGCCAAATATGCTTCGGCGTTCTACGGACCGTTCCGCGATGCCGTCGGCTCCAGCGCGACGTTGACCGGCGACAAGCGCACTTATCAGATGGACCCGGCCAATAGCGACGAGGCGCTGCGCGAGGTGGAACTCGACATAGCCGAGGGCGCCGACATGGTCATGGTCAAGCCGGGGCTACCCTATCTCGACATTCTGCAGCGGGTGAAGGACAGTTTTGGAATGCCCACCTTTGCCTACCAAGTCTCTGGGGAATATGCGATGATCATGGCCGCCGCCGGAAATGGCTGGCTCGACGGCGACAAGGCCATGATGGAAAGCCTGATCGCGTTTAAGCGCGCCGGCGCGGACGGGGTGCTGACTTATTTCGCGGCAAGCGTCGCGGAAAAGTTGAACAAGGGCAGCTGACAAACCGCCCCCGCCCGGGACGCAAGGACGAGGCGGAAGCGATGCGTGAGTACGACGACGACAATATCCGGCTGTACACGCCGGTTTTGCAGCGGATCATCATACTGCTGGCGGTGATCATCGCCGTGCCGGTGGTGATGTGGACCATTACCACCATGGTGCGCACCTATTTTGCGCCGCCCAAGGCACCAACCTTCCAGCGGCTGGCCGAAACCCAGGATACCGCACCGATCGCCGCACCGGCGCCGGCAACCCCGACGCCCGCAACCGAGCAAGCGCCGACCGCCGCACCGCCGGCTCGGCTTGCGGATGCCGCTGCGACCGCCTCCGACGCGCGCACCCCGCTGTTGGAGATCAAGAGAGCCAGTTCCGACCAGACCGGGAGCGCCGCCACAACACCGGCAGCCGCATCCCAAAGCCCAACTGGCGTTCAACCAGCTGTCGCGACGCCGCCTGTCGCACCGTTGCCTGTCGCATCAACGCCCACCGTCCCACCGCCGTCGGCGCGCCCAGCCGCCACGGCAGCTGCGCCGCCAGTGCCGGCCCCATCCGCCCAGCCGACGACGGCCCTCGGAGCGGCCCCGGCCATCCCGACAAAGCCATCGTCACCGAGCCCGATGCAGGTTGCCGACAATAGCCCAAGCCATGCGACCCCGAATGCGGCCCCGTCGGCGGCGACGAGCAAGGGCGATATCGTCTGGCCCAATCCAAACGCCACAGCGCCGCCGGCCATAGGCTCGAGCAGCGATGCCGCGAATAAGCCAGCGCCAAGCGCCCCCGTCGCGCCGTCGACCCAGGCGCCCGCCCCAAGCGAAACCGCCAGCGAGGATTTGCCCTCCGGCGAACCGATTGCCGGACGGGTGCCGCTGCCGCCGCGGCGTCCCATGCTGTTTGCCATGGTGCAATCCGCGATCCCGCTGCCGCGGCCGCGGCCGGCCGACGCCCCTGCTGCGACGCCGGCCACGCCGGTCGAGGCGCCGGCAACGAGCTACCATCCAGGCCTGGAGTTCGGGGCATTACTGAGCGCGATGCGATCGCACCTTTTTCACTCCAGCGCCGCACCGCCTTCCATACGCACCGGCTGATAGCCCTCTGCGCTCAGCGCGCGGAAAATTTGTTCGGCATGCGCGGCATCGCGCGTCTCCATGGTGATGTCGAGCTTGGCGCCCTTGGCCGGAACGTCGAGGAACAGCCGGTGATGATCGACGCCGAGGATATTGGCGCCGAGTTCGCCGAGCCGGCTGGCGATGTGGCCGAGAATTCCGGGCCGGTCGGGAATGGTGAGCCGGAACGATACGATGCGGTCGTCGCGCTCCAATTCTCGCACCATGATGGAGGCGAGGATGCGCGGATCGATATTGCCGCCGCAGAGGATCAGCCCGACCTTGCGTCCGGCAAAGCGCGCTGGCTCGGCCAGCATGGCGGCGAGGCCCGCGGCACCCGCTCCTTCGGCCATGGTCTTCTGCAGCGTGAGAAAGGCGTTCACCGCGCGTTCGATCTGCGGCTCGCCGACGAGAATAATGTCGCGCACGCGTTCGCGCACGACCGGCAAGGTCAATGCACCGGCTTTGCCCACGGCGATGCCTTCGGCCAGCGTGGCGCCGCCGCATGGCCGCGCGGCGCCGTGCAGCGCATTCCACATCGACGGATAAAGCGCACATTCCACCCCGACGATTTCGATCGACGGCTTTACGCCCTGCGCTGCAATCGCATTGCCGGCGATCAAGCCGCCGCCGCCGATCGGGATCACCAGAATTTCGATGTCTGGCGTGTCCTCCAGCATTTCCAGCGCCACCGTGCCTTGGCCGGCGATGATGTGCGGATCGTCGAAAGGATGCACCCAGACCAGGTTGCGTTCGGCGGCGATGGCCTCGGCGCGGGCTTGCGCTTCCACGAGCGTCTCGCCGCACAGCACCACCGCGGCGCCGTGCGCTTCGGTTGCCTTGACCTTCACGAAGGGCGTCGTCACCGGCATGACGATCGTCGCCGGGATCTTCAGCCGCCGCGCATGATAGGCCACCGCTTGCGCATGATTGCCGGCCGACATGGCAATCACGCCGCGGTTGCACTGTGCAGCGGAGAGCGCGGCAAGCTTGACGCAGGCGCCGCGCTCCTTGAACGAATTGGTGACCTGCAGATTCTCGTATTTGACGAAAACCTGGGCGCCGGTCAGCGCCCAGAGCGGCGGCGCCGGCAACAGCGGCGTGCGCAACACATGGCCGGCGATCGTACGCCGGGCCGCCTCGATGGCGGCCAGGGTGACTTTCGCCGGATTTTTCGCGCCCGGTTCCATCTGCGGTCGTTGTTGGGTCATGACCAGGGCATTATAATGCCAGTCGGATCATGACAGATTCTGGCCCAGCCGCAGATACAGGCGCCGCGCCTGGCAGCTCAGGTCCCGAGGGCGCAAATCCTCGACGGATCGGCGTTGCGCTCGATGTCAAGCCGCATGCCTACGATCCGGCGGCCAACCCGGAACTGTTCGAAGGCGTGCTGGCCCGCCGCGTGGTCGCCTTTATCATCGATGTCATTATCATCGCCATCCCGCTGATCCTGGGCTGGATGTTCATCTTCGTGTTCGGTCTGATCACCTTCGGCCTGGGCTGGGCGCTGTTCTGGCTGATGTCACCCGGCTCGGTGATCTGGGCGCTGGTTTATTACGGGGTGACGCTGGGCGGCCCGGCCTCGGCCACCGTCGGCATGCGCGCCATGGATATCGAAATGCGCACCTGGTACGGCGCACCGGCCTATTTCGTGCTCGGCGCCGTCCATGCCATCGTTTTCTGCATTACGGTGAGCATGCTCACGCCATTCATCCTGGTGGTCGGCTTCTTCAACGACCGGCGCCGGCTGTTGCACGACATTCTGGTGGGCACCGTGCTGATCAACAATGCGACGCGGGCGGCTGCGCTGCGGCGAGCCGCGGGCGGCTAACCCCAAAAACGGCCTTTGACGGCGGACCGCGCAGGCGCGATGCTGTGGCAAGGCCGGATTCGGCTGCCGGCCGCAACGCCCCGCTGTCATTCATCGTGACCCAGCACTCGCGCGATACGCCACAGTTCTATCTCACCGCCCCCTCGCCCTGCCCCTATCTGGCCGGCAAGGAGGAACGGAAGGTCTTTACCCATCTGGTCGGCGAGCGGGCGCCGGAACTGAACAACATTCTCACGCAGGGCGGTTTCCGGCGCAGCCAATCGATCGCCTACCGGCCGGCCTGCGAGGGCTGCCGCGCCTGCGTCTCGGTGCGCGTCGTCGCCAAGGATTTCCGCCCGACCCAGAGCATGCGCCGCATCATGCGCCGCAATGCCGATATCGGCAGCGAAATGCGGGTCGCGGTGCCGACCTCCGAGCAATATTCGATCTTCCGCGCTTATCTCGATTCGCGGCATCGCGACGGCGGCATGGCCGACATGACGGTGCTCGACTACGCCATGATGGTCGAGGACAGTCACATCGAGACCCGCATCATCGAATACCGGCGCCGCGCGCCGGGCACGGCGACCGTCCATCGCGGCGGCGATCTGGTCGCCATCGGCCTGACCGACGTGCTCGGCGACGGGCTGTCGATGGTCTATTCGTTCTTCGAGCCCGATGAGGCGGCGCGGTCGCTCGGCACCTTCATGGTGCTCGATCATATTGCACGCGCGCAACGGATGGGGCTCGCTTACGTCTATCTCGGCTATTGGGTGCGCGGCTCGCGGAAAATGGATTACAAGAGCCGCTTCCTGCCGCAGGAGCGGCTGATGCCGGACGGCTGGGCGCGAGCGGAGTAATTTTACTGCAGTAAAAGCCTGCTAGAGCGTCAATCGCTTCACATGGAATCGGTTGACGCTCTAAGTTTTTGGTGAAGCATGATCTTTTCGGAAAACCGGTTTCCACTTTTCCGGATCATGCCTTAGTGTGAACCGCCAGACCAGGCTCGGCCACTCCGGAGGTTGTCATGCCGAAATACCGTTCAGTCGTATTGGCGGCTGCCGTCTGCATGCTCGCCCTGACTGCCGCGCTGGCGCAAACCGCACCGGCGAAAGTGAGCGACACGTCGAAAGGCAAGGCGCTGGTCGATGGGGCGGGCATGACGCTTTACACGTACGATCGCGACTCCGGCGGTGCGTCGAATTGCAACGGCGTATGCACCAACAACTGGCCGCCATTTCATGCGCCCGCCGACGCCAAGGCATCGGGCGACTGGACCATCGTGACGCGGAAGGACGGCGCCAAGCAATGGGCCTATAAAGCCAAGCCGCTCTACACCTTCTACCACGACGGCGCCCCCGGCGACGCCAAGGGCGACGGCGTCAACAGTGTCTGGCACATCGCCGCGCCATAGCGGCGCCGGCGGCACGCCGCACTTCAAGCCACTGCGCCCTCGTCTAAGCGATGTTCCCGACTTTATTGGCGAATTCCGCGAGTGCCGCGAAACCAAAGAGGTTTCCGGTCGTTGCGCAAATGGGGCTGCCTGAAAATTGGAGAATGGCCCCATGTGCGACTACAGCCTTCAGAACGTCGACTCCCGACCTGCCAGGGTCGGCGACCGTCTCACCACACGCGACTTCGGCACCGGAACGCGCGGCTTTAGCGCCAGCGAGGACGCCGGCGTGGCCGTCTGCATCCTGCCCGGAACGGAATTGTCCTTCGCACGCGAGGTTGCCTGCAAGCAGACCGGCTTGTTTCCGTGGCGCGAACGGCTGATCAATTACCGGACCGCCATCTTCCGTCAAATCAATGCCGAAAGGCTCGCCGCGCATCACGATGCGCTTGAATTTCCCGACGGGCGGATCGTGCTCTTGACGTTATTGTCGGAAGGCCAAGAGGCGACGGTCCTGCAGCTGCCGGCACAGCCGAAGACCGCGGTCGAAGCCGCAGCGCAAAAGCGCGCGGCCTATACCGGCTAGCGCCGTAAATTCAAGACCGGCGGTCGCCCTCCTTCGCGACCGCCCTTCGGCCATTGGCGGGGCACATCAAATCGCCAGACTTAAATCGCCAGGCCGGCAAGCGTATCCAAAGCATAGAACTCGACCGGCTGCATCCGGCCCTTGACCGGGGCCTGATGCAGTGCGTGGCCGACGAGCCGCAGGCCGGCCGTCTCGGCGGCTTGGCGCGAGATGATCACGGCACAGCCGTACTCCTTGGTCAGGCTTTCGAGCCGCGCGCAGGTATTCACCGTGTCGCCGATGGCGGTGATGATTTGCGAGCGCGGCGGGCCCATCGCGCCGACGATCGCTTCGCTGTGGTGAATGCCGATGCCGATGCGCAGCGGCTCGCGCAGATCGGCGCGCAGCCGATGGTTCAATTGATCGAGCCGCGCCAGCATGTCGCGGGCGCCGCGAATGGCGTCGGCGGCGCCGCTCGCCGGATCGGCTGCGTAGAGGCCGTAGAGCGCCATCAGGCCATCGCCGGTGAATTGCGAATAATGTCCGTGGGTGGCGGCGAGCGCCTGCGTCATCTCGTGGAAGAACTGATTAAGGATAAAGAGCACGTCATAGGGCAGCTTGGCCTCGCCCAGAGTCGTCGAGCCGCGCAAATCGACGAAGACAACGGTAATCGGACGCTCGCTGCCCTCCAGTCCGCCGCGCACCGCGCCGTCGGCGGCGCCGGCGTCGGCCGCCAAAAGCGGCATCACTGCGATGTCGGCAAGGGGACGGATCTGGCAGGCAAGCCGCATGCCGGGCGTGGCGCCAATGCGCGACAGCGCCTTGGCCTCCTGCCCCGCCGGCTCAGGGAGCCGATCGAGACCCTTGGTCACCAGAACGCGGCAGGTGGTGCAGCGGGCGCGGCCGCCACAAACCGAGGCATGCGCGATGCCATGGGCGCGCAGCGTTTCCAGCACCGTAGCGCCGGGCAGAATCGGCACGCTGCGGCCGTTGGCATGCGACAGCATCGGCGGGTTGCGGCGGTGATAGTGCCAGGCCCGCACGCCGCGACCGGCGAACGGCAAGAGGATCAGGCCGAGCCAAAGACCTAAGCCGATATACGCCATGCGATCGATCGCGGCGACCGTCGCCGCCGTCAGATTGGAATCGTCCAGCGACGAACTGACGAAATCGGGATCGGCCTTGGCTTCGCGCAGCACCTGGTTGCCGCCGGTGACATAGCCGGCCAGCGCCAGACCAGGCAGCAACAGCGCGAAGCTGAACAATAATGGCCGCCAGCTCGGATACCAGCGTTTGGTGCGCAGCCAGTAATGGATGCCGATGCTGGCATGGGTCCACACCGTGAGCACGGCGAGCATCTGGATGGTGCCGAGCCACGGGAACATCAGCCATTGCACGATGAAGATCGTGTTGTAATACGTTGAGACGCCGAGCACTTCCTCGGCGATGCGCGTGCCCACCACGTGAACCATCAGCAGCGGCGGGATGGACAGCCCGAGCGCGAGCTGCGACCATTCCCAGCGGGTCAAGCGCAGCGAGCGCCGAATGTAGATCGACCACAAGGCGTTGCCGAAATGGACGATCAACGCCGCAGTCAGAACGCCGGTGCCGATCCATGTTCGCCACGGATACATCAGCGCATTGCGCGTCGCCTCGGCGTCTTCGAACGAGACGAGCAACAGGCAGTGCGCGCTAAGGTGACAGACGACGAAGCTGAGCAGCACCAGCGCGCTTGCGAGCCGCAGCCGGTCGCGCCAGTACAGAACCGTCCACTGTCGCGCTTTGGCGAACATTCACCCAGTTTCGCGCATGACATATCAACCCGTCCAGGACGACCGTCCGGAACGGCGAAATATTCCCGGCGACGATGATTATTCGCCAAACGAGCCCGCGACGTGGGCCGGCAAGGTCGAATGGACCAATGTTACACGCCGCGCGAGACGGCGGCCCAGCGACCGCCGCCCGCCACCGCGATCGGCCGTGCCAGGAGCAGGAGTTGGACAGAAGGCGGATTTAGCGTCCGGCCTGGGCCGCCCCCCTCCACTCCGTCAAGGCTGATGTCAGGGCAGTCGAAACCGCTGCATATTCCCCAGTCATTAGCGAATTTGCCTGGGTCCTTTGTCCTTCGGCAACGCATTCGAGTACCTTGGCCGCGCATTTGTGGAACTCGGCATGAAGTCTGCGAACGTTTCCATAATGGGTGCCGGCACGGTCCTTGGCTGGAATGGTGGGCCCATATAGCCATTGCCCAAATTGGCAAACATTATCTTTGGCTACTTCTGCCGGGCTTGCGTCCAATTTTCCGCTGTCGATAGACGTGCGCAGCCGATTTTTCCATACCCCGTGAGAGCCAATTGCTTTTGTAATCGCGTCTTCAACGGCGTCGGTCCAGCTTGCGATTGGATTAATACTCGTCCCAACTCCACGGCTACCGGCGCCTACGGCAGCGTGCCTGCTCGCACTGGTCCGGCTCGACAGAAGTACATTGATCTTGCCCGCTTCCGGCTGCGCAGTCGCGGTATGCATGTCGCTACCGGTGGCGGTGTCAATCGTGGCCAAGTCGATACGGAAGAACGCGACCCTTTGGTTCATGGCCGCCGACTGGTCTTCCAGCGTCTTCGCCGACGCGGCGTTCTCTTCGACCAGCGCGGAATTCTGCTGTGTAACCTCATCCATATTCGCCAGCGCCTTGTTCATTTCACCCAGACTGTTGGCCTGGTCGGCGCTGACTGTTGCGATGCCGGCCACGATATCGACGACCTGCTTGATCGAATCGACGATTTCGTTGAGCGAACTGCCGGCCTGATTGACGAGATCCACGCCGTCCTTGACCTGGGACGAGCTGGTGGTGATCAGGTCCTTGATGTCCTTGGCCGCCTGCGAAGAGCGCTGCGCCAAGCTGCGCACCTCGGACGCCACAACGGCGAAACCGCGGCCGGCATCGCCGGCGCGCGCGGCTTCCACCGCGGCGTTGAGCGCCAAAAGATTGGTCTGGCGGGCGATTTCGTCGATCACGCCGATGATATCGCCGATCTTGCGCGAAGAATCCTCGATCCGCGCCATGGCCTTGACGGCGTCGGCGACCACCGCGCCGCCGCGACCGGCGATGTCGCGGGACCCCGCGGTCAGTTCGCTGGCGTGTTGCGCGCTCTCGGCGTTTTTCTTCACCGTCGTCGAGGTCTGCTCCATCGACGCGGTGGTCTCGGCGAGGCTCGCGGCCTGTCCCTCGGTTCGCGCCGACAAGTCGGTCGTGCTGGCCGAAATCTCGGCTGCCGCGTTGCTGACCTCGTCGGTGGCCCCGCCGACCTCGGCAATGAATTTCGCGAAATTATTGCACAGTTCGTTCATCGCGCGGGAAAGTTTGAGCATGAAGCCTTGCTTGCCCTCGATCGTGATCCGCTGCGTCAGATCGCCGGCCACCGCCGCCTTTACGACGCCGTCCACCTCATCCTGAATCCGCAATTCCGCGGTCTCATTGCGCCACTCTATCATGGTGCCGGCGCGTTTGCCGTCGGCATCGCGAACCGGAACGGCAATCAGATGGAAGTGCTGGCTGGCGATCCCGAGGTGCACTTCATGCGGGCCAGTCAGGCCCGCGACGATCTTTCGTTGATGCGCCGGATTTTTGTGGAAGGCGTCCATCGATTTGCCGATCATGCGATTGCAGTCCAAGGCCGGCAACTCCTTGCGAAGGTCTGCCTCGACGCCGCGAAACATTTCGGTTATCGCCGCGTTCATGTAGATGATATTGTAATCGTTGTCGGCGATCATGATATTCGACTTCGCGCAATCGAGCGCCGAGCGAATGCGCAGATTGACGGCCGCGGTCGCCACCGCTTCGGCTTCCATCGCCTTCTTTTCGGTCTCCATCTTGCGCTTCTCGGCCGCGCCGTCGCGGAACTGTTCCAGCGTCTTGGCCATTTCGCCGATTTCATCTTTGCGGTCGCGATCGACGATCTTGATCTCCAGATCGCCGCCCGCGATGGTATTCATTTCCGCGCTGAGCCGCTTCATGCGCCCGGCAATGCTGCGCGCGGTGAAGAAAGCGAATCCCGCAGTAATGAAGAATACCGCAATTCCAACGATCGCCGCCGACTTGATGGCCCGCGCGCGCTCGGCAGTGATGTCATCGTTGTAGACGCCGGTGCCGATGACCCAGCCCCAAGGCTCGAACAGTTTCACATAGGAGATTTTCTCGACCGGTTTGTCGAAGCCGGGCTTGGGCCACATATACCGGACAAAACCGCCTCCGCTTGCCTTCGCGACCTTGACGGCTTCCACGAACAGCGCCGTGCCGTTCGGATCTTTGACATCCGTCAGATCCTTGCCGTCGAGGCGCGGCTCCAGCGGATGCATCACCATGGTGGGATGCAGATCGTTGATCCAGAAATAATTGTCGCCCAGATAGCGCAGCGTACCGACCTGTGCCGCAGCGCGGGACCTGGCCTCCGCTTCAGTGATTGCGCCGCTTTTGGCCAGCGCGTATTGGGCGTCCACCAGGCTCAGCGCATTTCCAACGAGCTCCTGCAGCTCCTGCTGCCGGCGGGTCTGGAGCGCGTCGAATTCGAGATAGAGCAGAAGCCAGGCGAGCGCGAGCACGCCGAGCGTGAACAAGCCAATAATGCCGTAGAGGCGGGTACGGATGCCAAGGTTCATGATCAATTCCTCGATTAATTCACCGCACTTCGCGGCCAGCTGGGATTTCCCGATCACGCCGCCGCGGCGTTCGTTCCGGATCGTCCGGCAGATTTTTTTGCCGCTTCCTGGTCCGGCTCGATACGGAAGAACCCGACCCTTTCGTCCATCGCCGTGGACTGGTGTTCCAGCGTCTTCGCCGCCGCCGCGTTCTGTTCGACCAGCGCCGAATTCTGCTGCGTGACCTCGTCCGTCCGCGCCAAGGCCTTGTTGATCTGCTCGAGGCCCTCGGCCTGTTCGGCGCTGGCGGCGACGATCTCGGCGACCTGTTTGATCGAGCCGACGATTTCGTTGAGCAAAGAGTTGGCCCGATTGCCGTACAGCCGCGCTCGGATTCCAAAAGTCATAATCTTCGGTCTCACCAATAACGCTGCAAAGCCTCGACGCGCGATGCCTTGCCGAGCCCGAATCCTATGAAGGCAAAGGAGTTAAGAACGGCCGTCCGGCGCATGTCGACGGCGCCGCGAACTAACCTGGATTAAGAAAAATGACCGGATCAGGCGCCGTCGGCGCCGGTTCCGGCCGGCGATGCACCGCCGCTGTCGTCGAATTTATTGGTCTTCGGAAAACCCTTGGGCGCCAGCCGTCCGGCGTCGGCGCGGTTGCCGCGCCAGTCGGCAAGCTCCTTGAGCGTCAAATTGAAGACGCGGCCCGCAGAGTCGGTCCAGCTCAGGCCCTTCTCCACTTCAAAAGTCTTTAAGTCGGAGAGCCCGCCGTCTTTATGACGCTGCAGGCGCACGCCGCGGCCGCGCGTCATCTCCGGCACCTGGTCGATCGGGAAGATCAGCATCTTTCGGTTGTCGCCGATCGCGGCAATGAGCTCGCCCTCGGCCGGCGCCACCGCGCAGGCCGCGTCGGGCGCTTTGACGTTGAGCACTTGTTTGCCCTTGCGGGTATTGGCGAGGCACTCGTCCTCGGCGACGATAAAGCCCCTGCCCTGGCGGCTGGCGACGAGAAGCTTGCGGCCGCCCTGATAGCGGAACACCGCGACGAGGTCGCCCTCCTGTTCCAGATCGATGAACAGCCGGACCGGCTCGCCGTGGCCGCGGCCGCCCGGCAGTTTCGCCGCATCGATGGTGTAGAAGCGGCCGTTGGTGGCGAAGATTAGAAGCTTCGAGGTGGTCTCGGCAAAGAAGGCGAGTTTCAGCGCATCGTCGGCCTTGAACGCGAGGTTGGACAGATCGGCGACCTGGCCGCGCAGCGCGCGGATCCAGCCCTTTTCGGAAACCACCACGGTGACCGGTTCGCGCTCGACCAGCGCCTCCTCGATCGCCGCTTCATCGTGCGCGGGCGCCTCGGCAAAGCCAGTGCGGCGCTTGCCGAGCGGCGTTTTCGGTCCGAATTTTTCGCGCAGCGCCTTGATCTCGTCGGCGATCTTTTTCCATTGCTGCTTCTCGGAGCGGATCAGTTCCTCGAGCGATTTTTTCTCGTTACGCAAATCCTTTTCCTCGCGCCGGATCTCCATCTCCTCGAGGCGCCGCAAATTGCGCAGCCGCATATTGAGGATGGCTTCGGCCTGCACGTCGGACAATTTAAACGTCTTCATCAGGACGGGTTTCGGCTCGTCCTCGTTGCGGATGATCTTGATGACCTTGTCGAGATTGAGATAGGCGATGAGATAGCCGCCCAGAACTTCGAGCCGGTGCTCGATCTGAGCGAGCCGATAGCGCGAGCGGCGCAACAGCACGTCGCGGCGGTGGGCGAGCCATTCCGACAGCGCCTCGGCAAGCCCGACCACTTTCGGGATGCGGCCGCGAACGAGCACGTTCATATTGAGCGGCACGCGGCTTTCGAGCTCGGTGAGCTTGAACAGGCTTTCCATCAGCAGCGCCGGATCGACCGTGCGCGAGCGCGGCTCGAACACGATGCGTACGTCTTCCGCCAATTCGTCGCGCATGTCGGCAAGAAGCGGCAGCTTCTTCTCGTTCATCAATTCGGCGATGCGCTCGACGAGCCGCATCTTCTGTACCTGGTAGGGAATTTCGGTCACGACGATCTGAAAGGTGCCGCGCCCGGTGTCTTCGGTCGTCCAGCGCGCCCGCACGCGGAACGAACCGCGGCCGGTCGCATAGGCCTCGGCGATGGCCGCCGGCGGATCGACGATCAGCCCGCCGGTCGGAAAATCCGGCCCCGGCACGTATTTGAGCAGCGTCTTCGAGCGGGCATTCGGCTGCTCGATGAGATAAAGCGCGGCGTCGCACAGTTCGGCGAGGTTATGCGGCGGAATCGACGTCGCCATGCCGACCGCGATGCCCTGCGTGCCGTTGGCGAGAAGGTTCGGGAACGCCGCCGGCATGACCACCGGTTCGTCCGTTGTGCCGTCGTAGTTCGGGCGGAAGTCGACGGCATCCTCGTCGATGCCGTCGAGCAGGAGCCGGGCAAACTCGGTCATGCGCGCTTCGGTATAGCGCTCGGCGGCGGCGTTATCGCCGTCGATGTTGCCGAAATTGCCCTGGCCGTCGACCAGTGGATAGCGCGAGTTGAAGTCCTGCGCGAGCCGCACCAGCGCATCGTAGATCGCCTGGTTGCCGTGGGGATGGAACGAGCCCATCACGTCGCCGACGATCTTCGCACTCTTGCGGAAGGCGCCTCCCGGATCGAGCCGCAGCAGCCGCATGCCGTAGAGGATGCGCCGATGCACCGGCTTCAATCCGTCGCGCGCGTCGGGCAGCGCGCGGTGCATGATGGTGGAGAGCGCATAAGCGAGATAGCGCTCTTCCAGCGCCTCGCGCAGCGGAATTTCCTGAATGCCGCTCGGTTCCGGGGGAATCACTTTCTTATTCATCGACCTGACCGCTATCCCTGTTGTGGCGCCTGAACAAGGGAGGAAGACGTCGGCTGCGCCGCGGTCCCGGCCGTGAGCCAAAGGCAATCAAGGGAGCCGGTGGCGTCAATTCGGTTATGATTATTCCGGTAAAATAAGGTCGTTCGCAGACTCCTAGCAGGCCCGGTCGGCCGGCATCGTCGAAACTGAGTGAGGACACTGAGTGAGGACTATGTATGCATAAATTCATCCTTGCCGCCGCCGCAATCGCGCTTGGCTCGGTTTCGGTGTCGGCGACACCGCTCGCGCCGCCGGTGCCGGTCTCTTACTATTACGGCTACTACCGCTATTACTGGCCCTATGACGACGGCTATAGGCCGCCGGCCTGTCCCTACCGCCATCATTGGGCCTGCTGGGTCGACCCCCATGGCCGGCCAGGCTGCGGCTGCCTCCCCGATTTCGGGCTCTATCCCGGCCTCTATTGAACGACGCGTGCGAGCGCGGTGACGAACTGCGCGCGCGCCTCGGGCACGGCAAGGCCGCGCGGCGCAAAGGCGTGACGATCGAGAAAAAAGCCGGTCAGCGCGAAGGCGTCGGCGAGGTCGCGCGCCGAGTCCGGCTCGCCCTCGCCGTGCAGAAATGCCGGCAGCCGCATCAGCCGATCGCGATAGGCTTCGCCGCCGGCGCGCGACACCGCGCGGCCCGACCGCGGCGACACGTAAATCAGATCGTCGGTCGCTCCGGTCGCGGCGCAGGACGAAAGATCAAGCCCAAACCCCAGTTCGGCAAGGAAATTCAGTTCGAAACGAGCGATCATCGGCGCCGCGACATGGGGGTCGTCGAGATGTTCCAAGATCGCTTCCAGCGCCTCATAGACCGCTGTGTGCGCCTCCCGTTCGGCAAGGAGCCGGCATAGCGCGGCAAGGTGGGTGACGCCGTGGACGGCGTGCGCCGCCGCAAGATATCGCGCCGCGCGCAGGTTGAGCGCCTCAACGGCGTAATGGCCGAGATGCTCGTCGAGCCGCGCCCGCCAGGTGGCGCCGAGCGCATTGCCCGGCTGCAACACCCCGCGCAAGCGCGTGCCGGAACCGCCGCGGACGAGACCGAGATGCCGACCGTGCTCACGCGTCATCAATTCGAGAATGACGCTCGTCTCGCCATGGCGCTTGACGCCCAGCACGGTGCCTTCATCGGTCCATTGCATGCGTCATATTTAGTCCGATTGTCATCATCAGCGAAGGGATGATCCAGTAAACTCCGCCCATGCGGTGATTACTGGATGCCCCGCCTTCGCGGGGCACGACAATCACTCCTTAGGAAACTCCAACCCCATTTCGCGGTAACGCTCCGGATCATCGCCCCAGCCCTCGCGCACCTTAACGTGCAAAAACAGATGCACCGGCTGCTCGACAGCTTTGGCGATGTCGGCGCGCGCCGCGGCGCCGATCGCCTTGATCGCCTGGCCGGCTTTGCCGAGCACGATTTTGCGCTGGCTGTCGCGCTCGACATAGATGGTCTGCTCGATGCGCACCGAGCCGTCTTTCAATTCCTTCCAGACGTCGGTCTCCACGGTCGACTGGTATGGCAATTCCTGATGCAGACGCAGATAGAGCTTTTCCCGGGTGATCTCGGCGGCAAGCTGGCGCAGCGGCGCGTCGGAGATTTGATCCTCGGGATAAAGCCACGGGCCGACCGGCACATGCGCGGCGAGCCAGCGTCGCAGATCGGCGACGCCATCGCCGTTGCGCGCCGAGATCATGAACGTGGCGGCGAAGGCGACGCGCTCGTTGAGCTTTTGCGTCAGCGCCAACAGCGCCGGTTTGTCGACCAGGTCGATTTTGTTGAGCACGAGGATTTTTGGCGTGCGCACCTCGCCGAGCCGGCCGAGGATGGCGTCGTCCTCGTCGGTCACGCCCTTCCTGGCGTCGATCAGGAGCGCCACCAGATCGGCATCCTGTACGCTCGCCCAGGCGCTTTCGACCATGGCGCGGTCGAGCCGCCGCCGCGGCGGAAAAATCCCCGGCGTATCGACGAAGACGAGCTGGGCGGCGCCTTCGACGGCGATGCCGCGCACCCGCATCCGCGTGGTCTGCACCTTCGGCGTGACGATCGAGATTTTGGCGCCGACCAGCGCGTTGAGCAGCGTCGATTTGCCGGCATTGGGCGCGCCGATCAGCGCGACGAAGCCGGCGCGCTTGCCCTGTTCGGCGGTTTCAGGCATCGCGCTTGGCGAGCTTGACGCCGGCGCGCGTCAGCATGGCGGCCGCGGCGGCTTGCTCGGCGGCGCGCTTCGAGCGGGCGACCCCCTCGGCCGCCCCAAAACTGGGAAGCTGCACGGCGACGCGAAATTCCGGATTGTGGTCGGGACCAAAACGCGCGACTTCGCGATAAACCGGCGTCGGCAGCCCGCGCGCTTGCGCCCATTCCTGCAGCACGGTTTTGGAATCGCGCAGCGGCTGCGCCGTGGCCTTGAGTTGCGTCTGCCACAGCCGCTCCACCAGTGCTTCGGCGGCTTTGTAGCCGCCGTCGAGATAGACCGCGCCGATCAAGGCCTCGCAAACGTCGGCGAGGATCGCCGGCCGGCTGCGGGCGCCGGCATTGGCCTCCGAGGAGCCGACCCGGATTGCGGCACCGAGGTCGATTGTCCGGGCGATCTCGGCGCACGTCTCTTTGCGCACCAGATCGGCGAGCCGCCGCGACAGCTCGCCTTCGTCGGCCCTGGGAAAGGTGCGATACAACATGTCGGAAATGACCAGGCCGAGCACGTGATCGCCGAGGAATTCGAGTCGCTGATAGCTGTTGGCGCGGTTGCCGCCCTTGAGCGCCGAGATATGGGTGAGCGCGCTCTCGAGCATCGCGGCGTCGCCGAAACGATAGCCGATGCGGCCTTCCAGATCGGTGGCGGCGCGCTTGCGCCGGCGCAGCGCCGGCGACGGCTTGGCCCCGGTCTTCTTGTCCGGCGGAGCTTTGCCATCACCGCCTTTGACTTCGGCGGCCTTGGCCTCGACGATTTCGGGCACCGCGCCCGGCGCGTTCGCTCCTGCGGCAGGCGGCTCATTCGCTATGGCGGGCTTTTTTCTCTTGCGGCCGCTCATCGTACCAGCGTGAACAGGCGGCCCCAGCGCACCGCCCAGGGCCAGCGCCATACCTCCCAGGCGGGGGTATCGTCGCGGATCGAGAAGAAAATGACTTGCGCCCGGCCGATGAGATTCTCGAACGGCACATAGCCGACCTGGCTGAGCACCCGGCTGTCGGTCGAATTGTCGCGATTGTCGCCCATCATGAAATAATGGCC
The DNA here is from genome assembly GCA_963791925.1 of uncultured Alphaproteobacteria bacterium. GTDB lineage: Bacteria > Pseudomonadota > Alphaproteobacteria > Rhizobiales > Xanthobacteraceae > BOG-931. Next base: position 565,285 of record CAWBUA010000004.1, read on the forward strand.
GGGCGGCACCGTGTAGACCGGGGTATTGTCGTAGAAGCCGTTGTCGGTGAGATCGATGGTCGTATAGCTCACCCCGTTCGGCAGCGTCTCGCGAAAGCGCTTGACGCGCTGCACGACGCCGTCGTCATCGGTCACATAGTCGTCGACGCGCTCGCGTTTCACCGGGGTGCCGTTGATGTTGAGCACGCCGTCGATCATCTGGATGCGGTCGCCCGGGAGCCCGATGAGGCGCTTGATGTAATCGATCGAATCGTCCTTGGGCAGCCGGAACACCACCACGTCGCCACGGTGCGGCGTCCAGCCTGATGGAATCCGTCCAGAGTAGACATCCGGCGAGAACGGGAACGAGTAATGCGTATAGCCATAGGAATATTTGGAAACGAAAAGATAGTCGCCGACCAGCAGCGTCGGGATCATCGAGCCGGACGGAATATTGAAGGGCTGGAAAAGAAAGGTCCTGATGACCAGCGCAATGATCAGGGCCTGGATCACCACGCGTACGGTCTCGGCGAAGCCGCCCTCTTTGCGCTTGGTTCCTGTCTCCACGCTCATCGGCCTGTCATCTCGCATTCAACGCGCCCGCCCGCGATCTTGTAGCCCTTGCCCCGCCCCCAAAGCAATTGTGCGGGGATTTCGCCGCGGCATCGCCCCGGGACATTTTATTATGTTATTTCAGTCGTTTACGTGAGACGCCGGAGACATGACAAAATTTTCATCGCGCTCTTGGCGCCGCGGTTTGATCGCTCGGGCGACGCTCAACCGCCGGCGGGAATTGCCGAGATGACGACAAAGGCATGCGCCATGGGGCCCTCGTCGGTAATGGTGACGTCGATCCGCGCCTCGTATCCCGGCGGGGTGATCTTCTGCAACCGGCGCTTGGCGCCGCCGGTCAGCGCCATGGTCGGCCGGCCGCCCGGCAGGTTGACGACGCCCATGTCGCGCCACCAGACGCCGGCGCGGAGCCCCGTCCCCAGCGCCTTGGCGCAGGCCTCCTTGGCGGCGAAGCGCTTGGCATAGGTTTCGATCCGGTTGCGCCGTTTGTCCGCCTTGGCGCGCTCGATCGGGGTAAAGACCCGATCGAGGAAACGCTCGCCGTGGCGTTCGATCACCTTGGCGATGCGGCGGGCGTCGGTGATGTCGGAACCGATGCCGAGAATCATGATCCGGCTCCGATCCGCGCGCGACCGCGATCCATTGCCGAGCGCATCAGCCGCACCGCCTGGCCGAGGCCCTCGAAGATTGCCTCGCCGACGAGAAAGTGACCGATGTTGAGCTCGGCGATGGCGCCGAGCTCGGCGATTTTTTCCGCGGTGACGAAATCGAGCCCGTGGCCGGCATGAACTTCGAGCCCGGCATTCCTGGCCTGCGCCGCGCCGCGCACGATGCGCTCGAACTCGGCGGCGGCGACGGCGGCATGGCCCGCCGCGAGCGCCTCGCACCAGGCACCGGTGTGGATCTCGATGACCGGCGCGCCGATCGCACGCGCGGCTTCGATCTGCGCCGGCTCGGCGGCGATGAACAGCGACACCCGGATGCCGGCGCCGGCAAGCGTTGCAACCGCGGCGCGCAGCGCCTCGCACTGGCCGGCGGCGTCGAGGCCGCCTTCGGTGGTACGCTCGGCGCGGCGTTCCGGCACGATGCAGGCGGCCTGCGGCTCAAGCTTGCAGGCAATGTCGACCATCTCCGCGGTCGCCGCCATTTCCAGATTGAGCGGCTTGGTGATGCGCGCCTTGAGGCGGGCGACGTCGTCGTCGGTGATGTGCCGGCGATCCTCGCGCAGATGCGCGGTGATGCCGTCGGCGCCGGCGGCGATGGCGACCTCGGCGGCCTTGACCGGATCGGGATGGCGCCCGCCGCGCGCATTGCGCACGGTGGCGACGTGATCGACATTGACGCCGAGGCGAATGGCAGGGGTCGGAGACATTATTGTGCGATAGCAATTTGAACGCGCCGGAGCGGAAGACAGCAGAGCATGGGTTTCAATCCCACATTAACATCACGCTTGTCATGCCCTTTAGATCAAGGATAATCTGCAGTTGTACAGGGGCTGTACTCAGAACGACACTGGGGGTTCACATGAAATTTCTGACCTGGATGGCCGCCGTGGCGGCATCCGTAACTCTATTCACCAGCGCCGCCTTCGCTCAAAGTCCTTTTTATTGCGAGCGGCATTTTTACAACAACTCCCATGTGACGTGGACGTTGGATTCCAACGCAGTGCTCAGGACGTTCCCGCCGCATTCGGTGCAGTCGCTAAATTTCATCGGCCCACCCCTCATGACGCTGCACATCAAGTCGCCATTCTACGATCGAAGCTTCGACGAATCGTGGTGTTATATTAATCACGGCGGCAGCACCGGTTACGTTGCGCTGAATGATCCGGCGGATGCCGACATAACCACCTGCGGCAATCCGGACTTTCCTTGTCCGAGCGTACGGCGTCACCATCGCAAAAAGCATTAGACAACGTCAGCCGCTGACGCGTTCGGCGTTGGCGACCACTTTCTTCGCGCGCAATTGCGAGATGATCGAGGTCAGGTGCTTGAGGTTATAGACCTCGAGATCGATCGTCAGTTCGGTGAAATCCGGTGACTGCCGCGTCATTTTGATGTTGTCGATATTGCCGTCGTGTTCGGCGATCACCTGGGCGATCTGGGCGAGGGTGCCGGGCGAGTTGACCGATTGCACGGAAAGCTGCGCCGGGAAGCGTTGCGGCGCCTTGTCGTCGATGTCCCAGCGCACGTCGAGCCAGCGATCCGGCTCGTCCTCGAAGGCTTTGAGCGCTTCCGATTGGATCGGGTAGATGGTGATGCCCTCGCCCGGCGTCATGATGCCGACGATGCGGTCGCCGGGAACGGCGCCGCCTTTGGGCGCGAAGCGCACCGGCAGATCGCTGTTGATGCCGCGGATCGGGATCGCCGCGCCATTCTCGCCGGTCGCCGGCACCTTGAACTTCAGGGCGCGCGCGAATTTCAGCCCGAACCAGCCGCTCTCCGACTTCGGCACCACCGGCGCGACGCGTTCGTCCTTGTAGTCGGGATACATCGCGCGGGCGACGTCGGAGGCCTTCATCTCGCCGCGGCCGACCGCCGACATCACGTCATCGATCGAGGCACGCGCGAGCCGCGGCAGCGCGCCTTGCAACTTGTCGTCCGAATAGTCGATCTTGGCGCGCTGGCACAGCCGTTCCACCATGCGCCGGCCGAGCCCGGCATATTGATTGCGCACGGCGTCGCGCGTCGCCCGGCGGATGGCGTCGCGCGCCTTGCCGGTCACCACGATGGCCTCCCAGGCGCTGGGCGGGGCGGTCTGCGCTTTCGAGGTGAGGATCTGCACTTCGTCGCCGTTCTGCAGCGCCGAACTCAACGGCCCGATCTTGCCGTTGATCTTGGCGCCGATCGCCATATTGCCGACGTCGGTATGCACCGCATAAGCGAAATCGATCGGCGTCGCGCCGCGCGGCAGCGCGATCAGTTTGCCTTTTGGCGTAAAGCAGAACACCTGATCATGGAACAGTTCGAGCTTGGTGTGCTCGAGAAACTCTTCCGGATCGGAGCCTTCGGCCAATAGCTCGATGGTGCGGCGCAGCCAGGCATAGGCGCTGGATTCGCGGGCGAGCTGTTCGGTCGGCGAGCCCTGTTCGTCCTTGTACAGCGCGTGTGCGGCGATGCCGTATTCGGCGATCTGCTGCATCTCTGCGGTGCGGATTTGCAGTTCGACCCGTTGCCGGCCCGGTCCGATGACGGTGGTGTGGATCGAGCGGTAATCGTTCTGCTTCGGCGTCGAGATGTAATCCTTGAACCGCCCGGGAACCACCGGCCAAGTGGTGTGCACGACACCGAGCGCCTGATAGCATTCGGCGACCTTGCCGACGACGACGCGGAAACCGAAAATATCGGACAGCTGCTCGAAGCCGACCGCCTTGCGTTCCATCTTGCGCCAGATCGAATAGGCGCGCTTGCGCCGGCCGGAAACCTCGGCGGCAAGGCCCCGGTCGGCAAGCTTTCTGGTGAGCTGCTGCTCGATCTCGGTGATCCAGCCGCTGGATCGCGCGGCGAGCGTTTCCAGGCGCTCGGTCAAAACCTTGTAGGCGTCCGGATTGAACTCGCGAAACGCCAGGTCTTCCAGCTCTTCGCGCATCTCCTGCATGCCCATGCGGCCGGCAAGAGGTGCATAGATTTCGAGCGTCTCCTCGGCGGTGCGCCGGCGCGCCTCGGGAGGCTGATAGGCAAGCGTGCGCATATTGTGCAGGCGATCGGCAAGTTTGATCAGCAGCACCCGCACGTCGTCGGCGATGGCCAAAAGAAGCTTGCGCAGATTTTCGGCCTGCTTGGCCTCGCGGGAAACCAGTTCGAGCCGCTTCAATTTGGTGAGGCCTTCGACCAGCAGGCCGATCTCGTGGCCGAACAGGCGGTCGATTTCGGCACGGGTGGCGTCGGTATCCTCGATGGTGTCGTGCAGGAGCGCGGCCGCAATCGTGGCGTCGTCAAGCTTGAGATCGGTCAGGATCGCGGCGACTTCGAGCGGATGGGAAATATACGGGTCGCCCGAAGCCCGCTTCTGCTCGCCATGCGCGCGCATGGCGTAGACATAGGCGCGGTTGAGCAAGTCCTCGTTGGCGCCGGGATTATATTGCTTGACCTGCTCGATCAGATCGTACTGCCGCATCAGGCGCTTGCGCGCCTTCACTGGCGGCGTCCCGCCGTCGAGCGGCACCAAAGCGGGAGCCTGCGCCGCCGGCACCTTCGGTCTCGGCTGATTCTGCATCCGCGGCAGATCGATCGGCGAGCGCGCCATGACGGCCCTTCGGCAAAGCTTTCGGCGGCCGACCCCACGGCGAGAGTCGGCTAAAATCGCTCATAAGGATATCATGGAGCGGCGCGCGCGCCACAAGGCGCGGCCGGCCGCGCAAACGAAATTGCGACCCTGGCGAAATTGCGACCCTAGCGACGGTGGGACCGCCGGCAAGCCGCCATGGTTAAGCTCTCGCGAAAAGCTGGACCGCCGGAACAGCCGGCGCCAATCACTCCTCGTCGTCGCCGACGTCGGGCTCGGGTTGGGCTTCCGGCGGGGTGAGGCCTTCGAGGCCCTTGAGCAGCTCTTCCTCGGACATGCGGTCCGTGGTGACCTCGGTATCGTCGGCATCGACCCCGGTGCCCGGCGCGCCAATGAGCGGCACAGCCTCGGGTTCCGGCTCGTCGACCTCGACATATTTCTGCAGGGAGTGGACCAGCTCCTCCTTAAGGTCCTCCGGCGAAATGGCTTTTTCGGCGATTTCCCGCAGCGCCACCACCGGGTTCTTGTCGTTGTCCCGCTCGACCGCGATCTGCGTGCCGGACGAGATCATGCGCGCGCGGTGGGCGGCAAGGAGGACGAGGTCGAAGCGGTTCTCAACCTTGTCGATGCAGTCTTCAACGGTGACTCGGGCCATTTCGCGCGCTTCCCTGAGGCTGTCGGGGGTCCCGCAACGGGACGTTGTCCACAATATGGGCGCTTACGTATCGTCCCGGAGCGCGCGGCGCAAGTCCGATTTTTGCTTGTTATTTCCGCCGCAGCGCCGGCTCCGGAGAGCGCGGAACGACTGCGCGATTTTTAACTTGGCGCGGGCACGCCGCTCTGTTACCCAAAATTTCGGGATCGCATTGCGAAGTTCCGAATCAAGCCTTGCGAAAACGCCGCGACGGCGTGCCGCAAGGAGTTTGCCGTACTGCAGCTTGCCACGGCTCAATCCGGCGATACTAGTTTGTGGCAAGAGTTGCTTCGACCATCGAACGTTTCCGATGGCGAGAACTTAGATTTAAAGAACGCCGGCATCGTCTCATTGCTGCAGTCGATCCGGTTTCATCACGAGACACAGAGAGCATCATGTCGGCACAGATGGAAAAAATCGCGTTATTCATTGACGGCGCCAATCTCTACGCCACGGCGAAATCGCTCGGCTTCGACATCGATTACAAGCGGCTGTTGCGCGAATTCCAGTCGCGCGGCTATCTGGTGCGCGCGTTCTACTACACCGCCGTCATCGAAGATCAGGAATATTCCTCGATCCGTCCGTTGATCGACTGGCTCGACTACAACGGCTACACCGTCGTCACCAAGGCGACCAAGGAATTTGTCGATCAGACCGGCCGGCGCAAGGTCAAAGGCAATATGGACATCGAGCTCGCGGTCGACGCCATGGAGCTCGCGCCGCATATCGACCAGATGGTGCTGTTCTCCGGCGACGGCGATTTCCGTTCGCTGGTCGAGGCGGTGCAGCGCCGCGGCGTCCGCGTCGTCGTCGTTTCGACCATCTCGACGCAGCCGCCGATGGTCGCCGACGAGCTGCGCCGCCAGGCCGACCAGTTCGTCGACATCATCGAATTGCAGAACAAGATCGGCCGCGATCCGGGCGAGCGGCCGGTCCGCGAGCCGCGGGAACCGCGTGAGCCACGCGGCGAGCCGCGGCATACGCCGCAGTTCCTGCAGCGCAGCCCGACATCGACGCGCGTCGGGGTCGAGGAAGACGAGTTCGAGGACGAATAGCCGCCAAATTCGCTGTCCGCCGCGTCGCCTCAGTCGTTGCCGAAAATCGATCCAGGAACGCAAGCCAAGGAACAAGCCATGACGCGCCCGAGCGGGATGCCCGGCCGCGATTGTCCGCGCTGCCCGCGTCTGGTCGCGTTTCGCAATGCCTGGCGCGAGCGCGAGCCGCAATGGTTCAATGCGCCCGTCGATTCATTCGGGCCGGTGGACGCCCGCCTGCTGATCGTCGGACTGGCGCCCGGATTGCGCGGCGCCAACCGCACCGGACGCCCGTTCACCGGCGACTATGCCGGCGATCTGCTTTACGCGACGCTCAAGGATTTCGGCTTCGCCCGCGGCGATTATCGCGCCAGCGCCGACGACGGTCTCGAGCTCCTCGATTGCCGCATCACCAACGCCGTGCGCTGCGTGCCGCCGGAGAACAAGCCCACCCCGCAGGAGACTACGACCTGCCGCGACTTCCTCATTGCGACGGTGAAAGAGATGCCGAGGCTCGCGGTGGTGCTGGCGCTCGGCCGCATTGCGCATGAGACCTTTGTCGTCGCCAGCGGCGGGCGGCGCTCGGAATTCCCTTTCGGCCACGGCCGAGCGCAGGCGCTCGGTGCGCTGACCTTGTTCGACAGCTATCACTGCTCGCGCTACAACACCAATACCGGCGTGCTCACGGACCAAATGTTTCGCGACGTCGTCGCCAGCGTGCGCAAAGCGCTCGACGCGCCGAAGGTCTGAGCGGCGTCAGCCGCCGCCGCGCAGCCAGGCGGCCACTTCCGCCGCGTTCTTATCCGGCGGAAATACCGGATAGAACGCCTTGACGATCGCCCCGTCATCGGTGACGAGCGCCATGCGCTTGAGGAGCGTCATGCCGGACGCCGTGAAGGTCGGCAGGTTGAGTGCGCGCGTGAGCTTGAGATCGGCGTCGGAGAGAATCGGAAACGGCAGATGCAGCCGCTCGGCCGCCTCGCGCTGATAGCCGGTGTCTTGCGTCGACAGGCCGAAGAGGCGGGCGACGCCGAGCGCCTTCAACTCGGCGAAATGATCGCGAAAGCCGCACGACTGCGGGGTGCAGCCGCGCGCGCCGGGAATATCGTCCCAGCCCGGCGGCGCATCGACGCCCGGCACCCCGGTGCGCGGATAGATATAGACCACCGCGCGGCCTTTGAGCTTCGACAGGTTCACCGCGGGGCCGCTTGTCGCCGCCAGCGCAATGTCCGGCAGTCGCAGCCCGGTCAGGTGCCGCGCGGCGCCGTCATCCTGTGGAACCGGAAGATCCGTCGGCAGGAGCGTCGGATCGTGACTGCCCGGAGCTTCGCGCGCGCTCATGACTAGCTTCCAATTTTTGACGCATGATCTTATCCGAAAACCGGCTTCCACTTTTCGGGATCATGCGCTGTACGACATGAACTCCATCAGCGAGCCGTCGGGGTCGCGGAAATAGACGCTGGTTCCCGCCCCTTTGGCGCCGAAACGCTGCATCGGTCCGGCCTCGATCGCGACGCCGGCGCGCTCAAGATGCGCAATGGCATCGCCGATCGGCCCCAACCATTCGAAGCACAGATCGCTGTTGCCGGGCGCGACCGGCAGTCGCGCCACTTCGGCGGGCTTCACGCCGGGACCGTGGACGTTGAGCTGCTTGTCGCCGAACCGGTAGGCGAAGCCGGCCGGCCGTTCGATCAGCTCGGCGCCCAGCACGGCGGTGTAGAACCCATTCGAACGCTGCCAGTCGGTGACATGGATCACGCAATGATCGAGCTTGGTCGGCACGGACATATCGAGGGCCTCCGTATTTATCCCTTCAGCCGCAGCAAGCGGCCGCGCTCGCGTTCCCACGACCGCTTCTTCTCGGTCTCGCGCTTGTCGTAAAGCTTTTTGCCGCGGGCGAGCGCGAGCTCGAGCTTGGCGCGGCCCTTCTCGTTGAAATAAAGCTTGAGCGGCACCAGCGTCATGCCCTCGCGCTCCACCGCGCCTACGAGCTTGTTGATCTGGCGCTTGTGCAGCAAGAGCTTGCGCGGCCGTTTCGGCGCGTGATTGAATCGGTTGGCCTGCAGATATTCCGGGATATTCGAATTGATCAGCCAGATTTCGCCGCCGCGCGCATCGGCATAGGATTCCGCGATCGTGGCCTTGCCCTGGCGCAGCGACTTGACCTCGGTGCCGGTGAGCGCAATGCCGGCTTCCATCGTCTCGTCGATGAAATAGTTGAACCGCGCCCTGCGGTTGTCGGCAACCACGCGAAGCTTGCTTTCCGCTTTCGCCGCCACGCGACAGCCCTCCCGCGCTCAACGGCTCTTGAGCAGGTCGCGGATCTCGGTCAGCAACTGCACTTCCGGTGAGGGAGCGGCCGGCGCCGGCGGCGGCTGCTCGGCCTTCAGCCGAGTGAGGCCCTTGACCACCAGAAACAGCGCAAATGCGATGATGACAAAGTTGATGGTGAGCGTAACGAAATTGCCCCAAGCGAGCACCGCGCCCTGTTTCTTCGCCTCGGCAAGCGTCGCGGCCGTTACTTTAGAGGACAGTGGAATGAAATAATTGGAGAAGTCGATGCCGCCGGTGATCGCTCCGATGATCGGCATGACGATGTCGCTGACCAGCGAATTGACGATGGCGCCGAAGGCGGCGCCGATGATCACCGCCACGGCGAGATCGACGACATTGCCGCGCATGGCGAATTTCTTGAATTCTTCGAGCATCGATATCACCCCGATTTGAGCGGCGATGTTGCGTCGTCGCCGCGAAACCTGTCCCCGCGAAGGTGGAGCGCCAGGACCCAAGTCCTTGCTTTTGCATTCCCGCTTGCGCGGGAACGAGCGGTCGAGGGCCTCTAATTGATCAGACCGGCATGGACCATGGCCTGGCGCACGGCGGTCTGCGCCTTATCGGTCGCCGGCACCATCGGCAGGCGCAAGCTGTTGGCGCATTTGCCAAGGAGCGACAGCGCGTATTTGACCGGCGCCGGGCTCGTTTCGACAAAGAGATTGATATGCAGCGGCGCGAGCTTGTCCTGGAATTTCAGCGCCGCGGCGAAATCGCCGCGCAGGCACGCCGCCTGGAATTCCGCGCACAGCCGCGGCGCCACGTTCGACGTCACCGAGATGCAGCCGTGGCCGCCATGCGCCATGAATCCGAGCGCGGTGATATCCTCGCCCGACAGCTGGTTGAAGTCCTCGCCGATCGCCGCGCGCTGCTGGGTAACGCGCGCCATATTGGCGGTGGCGTCCTTCACCCCGGCGATGTTTTTCAGCTCGTAAAGCCGCGCCATGGTGTCGACCGACATGTCGATCACCGAGCGGCCGGGGATGTTATAAATCAAGATCGGGATGCCGATCGCGTCGTTGATCGCCTTGTAGTGCGCGTAGAGCCCGTCTTGCGTCGGCTTGTTGTAGTAGGGCGTCACCACCAGCACCGCGTCGGCGCCGGCCTTTTCGGCATGCTGGGCGAGATCGATCGCCTCCTTGGTCGAATTGGAGCCGGCGCCGGCCACGACCGGGACGCGGCCGCGCGCCTGATCGACGCACCACTCGACGACGTCCTTGTGCTCGGCATGCGACAGCGTCGGGCTCTCGCCGGTGGTGCCGACCGGGACGAGCCCGTTGGTGCCCTCGGCGATCTGCCAATCGACCAGGTCGCGGAACGCTTTCTCGTCGACGGAACCGTTCTTGAACGGGGTGACGAGCGCGGTGAACGAGCCTCGAAAGCGTGTCTTGGCGGCCATGAAACGATCCAGTTGCACAAATTGCGATGCTAGACGGTGCGGCTATCGGCCCGCGCCTCATCGGTGAGGCGCATTTAGGGAGCGGCCCGCCCTGTTGCATAAATATCGGGTTGTGACCGGGCTTGAAAGCCCTTTTAACGGCGCAATGGCGCCGGCCGCCGGATCGTGGGGCAGCGGTGACGGCCCCGCTTTCGCCGCAAAACTGTAAATTGTCGCGACGGCTTCCGCAGGTTAGGGTTTCCTCAACCTAACCGGCCGAAGAGATTCTCCGCCATCGACGGCGTGCCCATCGGGAGGGAACGTGCCCGGTTTCCGGACCATTGCGCTTCTGGCCTGCGTCTGCGTCCTGACCGCCGCCGCGCATGCCGCGCCGTTGTCCGGACCGATCCCTTTGCCGCGGCACCGTCCGGTGATCAAAGGCGAAAAGCTCGGCAAGGCCGAAGCGCCAAGACCCGGCCCCCGGGCAGCCGAGCCGCATCGTACCCCGCTCTCGCTCGCGCCTGCGGCGACACCGGCCGATGCGCGGATCGAGCGGCCGCTCACGCCCGCACTGGTCGCGGCGCCGCCAGCCGCTGCGGCGCCGCCCTTCACGACCACCATGGCAACGGCAACCTCGCCGCTCGACCTCGCCGCTGTGAAGCAGGCCATCGCGCTCGTGCGCAAGAACCGCCAGGGCGAAGCGACCGACGTCGAGCGCACCATTTCCGATCCGGTTGCCCGCAAGCTCGTAGAATGGGTGATCCTGCGCGGCGAAGACGGCACCAGCGATTTTTCGCGCTATGCCGCCTTCATCGCCGCCAATCCAAGCTGGCCCGGCATCGAGATATTGCGGCGCCGCGCCGAGGCGGTGCTGTGGCAGGACAACGTCGATCCGGTTGCCGTCATCGGTTTCTTCCGCTCCGAAGCGCCGCACACCGCCAAGGGGCATTTCGCGCTGGCGCGAGCGCTGCTCACGCGCAGCGACGTCGCCGGCGCCGCCGCCGCGGTACGCCAGGCTTGGCGGAAGGACGGCTTTTCCGCCGACCTCGAGGAGCAGGCGCGCGAGACTTTTTCCGGTTTGATTACCCGCACCGACGACGAGGTGCGCATGGAGGCGCGGCTCTATGCCGAGGACACCGATGCCGGATTGCGGGCGGCGCGCCATCTCGACGCCACCGCGCTCGCCATCGCCAAGGCCCGCGCCGCCATCGTCGATCAGACGCGCAACGCCAAGGCGCTTCTGGACGCCGTGCCGGAGGCCGCGCGCCACGACCCGGGCTACATGTTCAGCCGCATCCAGTGGCTGCGGCGCAACGACAAGATCACCGAGGCGGCGCAATGGCTCAATGCCGCGCCGCGCGATCCGGCCAAGCTGATCGACGTCGACCAGTGGTGGGTGGAACGCCGGCTCATATCGCGCAAACTGCTCGATCTCGGCGACGCCCGGCTGGCCTACGAGGTCGCCGACGGCGCGGCGCCGCCGGAAAACCGGAATTACCGCGCCGAGCAGCATTTCACCGCCGGCTGGATCGCGCTGCGCTTCCTGCACGAGCCGGCGAGCGCGCTGGCGCATTTCGCCCGCATCGCCGACGGCGTCACCAACCCGATCACGCTGGCGCGCTCGTTCTACTGGCAGGGCCGCGCCGCGGCAGCCTTGGGGCGGGAGCACGACGCGCGCACGCTCTACGAAGACGCCGCGCATTATCCGACCGCCTATTATGGCCAGCTCGCGCGCGCCCGGCTCGGTTTCGATGAGGTGACGCTGCGCGAGCTGCCGCGCCTGCCAGCCGAGCGCCGCACGCTGGAAATCGCCCGCGCCTTCGACATCCTCTATGCCGTCGACGAGCGCGATCTCGTCGCCATCATGGCGGCCGACCTCGGCGACAAGGCGACCGACACCGCGGCGCTGGCGGAACTCGCCGATATCGCCACCCGCCATAACGACGCGCGGGCGACTCTGCTGATCGGCAAGGCCATGCTCGGCCGCGGCTATCCGTTCGAGCGCTACGCCTTTCCCGATTTCGGCGTACCGAACTACCAGCCGATCGGGCCGCCGGTCGAACGCTGCGTGGTCTATTCGATCGTGCGCCAGGAAAGCGCGTTCAATCCGCATGTCGTGTCGAGCGCCAATGCCTACGGCTTGATGCAAGTCACGCCGGCGTCCGGCCGCGACACCGCCAAGCGCTTCAACGTCACCTTCAATCAGCGCCGGCTCGCCGACGATGTCGCCTACAATGCCCAGCTCGGCACCGCGGAGCTCGGCAATGACCTCGCCTCCTGGCGCGGCTCCTATATCCTCGCCTTCGTCGCCTACAACGCCGGACCGCGCCGGGCGCGGGAGTGGATCGAACAATACGGCGATCCGCGCAATTCCAAGGTCGATCCGATCGACTGGATCGAGCGCATTCCGATCTCGGAGACGCGCAATTACGTCGAGCGCGTGCTCGAGAACATGCAGGTCTATCGCGCGCTCGTCGAAAACGATCCCAGGCTGTTGATCGAGGCGGATTTGCGCCGCGGCGGTTAGCGCCTGGAGGATTTTGGCGTCCGGATCGGGCCGTCGAGCGGTCAGCCCTGCACGATGCGAATGGGCTTCGCTGGCGCGGACCGCGCGCTTTCTCCCATTTGATAGCGTTCCCACATCATGGTGTAGGCGGACTCGATCTGCCGCGTCGTGCGCGCGGTGTCGAACAGCGGATGCGTCGTGCGGTTGCGCGCGAGCTTGTCTTTCACGGATGCCAGGGCCACTGGCTGGTGAGCAAGCTTGGATGCGAGCGCTTCGTAGTCTTGCAAGGACGTCGTGACCAGTTCATCGAGGCCGACCGCCCGCAGCAGGCTCGCCGCGACGCGTCCGACAAAGGTCGATCCCAGGCAGGTGATCAGCGGCAGGCCGGCCCACAGGGCATCGCAGGCCGTCGTATGGGCGTTATAGGGCAGCGTATCCAGAAACAGGTCGGCGTTGCGCTGCCGGGCCAGATGATCGGCCACCTCCGGCAACCGGGGCGCAAAGATCAAGCGTTGTCCGGCCACGCCGCACTGTTCGGCTTCGCGGCGCAGATTGTTTTGCGCCGTGAGGTTGGCTTCGCTGAGCCAGAGAACGCTGCCTTCGGTCGCCTGCAAAAGCCGCATCCAGACCTGGAACGTCTCAGGCCCGAGCTTGTAGGAATTGTTGAAGCAGCAAAAGACGAACGTGTCGTCCGGCAGGCCGCATTCGCGGCGGCTCGGCGTGCGCTCCGAAATTGTCCGCAGATCATCATTGACCAGATAGCAGTCCGGCAGCCAGACGACCTGCTCGGAATAGCAAGCGCAATGCTCCTCGGGCACGACCGTGGCATCGGCGAGGATATAATCGATGCAATCGACGCCCATGGTCGCGGAATAGCCCAGATAATTGACCTGCACCGGCGCCGGACGCCGCGCCAGCATGCCGAGCCTGTTGTGCAGCGTATGCCCGACGAGGTCGACGACGATGTCGGTCTGGCGGCTGTGCAGCAGCGTGGCGATGTCTTCGTCGCTCTGCACGCCGCCGTCGATGAAATGCTCGACCGCGGCCCTGATCCGGCGCCGCATTGGCGAATCCTGATCCGGTCCAACCGACAGCGCCGTTATCTCAAACCGCGACTTGTCGTGATGCTCCATGAGCCCGGCAACCAGATAAGCCACCGGATGTTCACGGAAGTCGGCTGACAGATAGGCAATGCGAATCCGATCATGCGCGTGGATTTCGCCGCGCCACAGCGGCGGAAAATGCGGCCCGTCTCGCATGTGGCGTTCGGTGCATTGCCGCTGTTGCTGCGCCGAAGACGCGACCGGGAGAAACTGAAACGGCGTGCTGGCCGCCCGCCCCCGGCTGATCGCCGCCGCGAGTTGTGCGGTCTCCGCCTGCAGATTTGTCCAGTCGCATAGGCATAATTTTGCGAACAGGCGCGCGACCGGCGCATAATCGAGCTCCGGATCGAGCGCCAATGCCTTGTCGAAGGCGGCAAATGCAGCCTCGTAGCTCTTGCGCGTAACAAGGATGTTGCCGCGACCGACCAGGGCCTGAGCGAAACCCGGCCGTATGGCCAGCGCCTTGTCGTAGGCCAGCATGGCGTCGCTATAGCGGTCGAGCGCGCCGAGGACTTGGCCGCGGCCGAGCCAAGCCTCGGCCAGAGCGGGCTTGAGAGCAAGCGCCTTGTCGTAAGCCGCGAGCGCGGCCTCATATCGTTTCAGCGCGCCGAAGATATTGGCCTTGTTCACATGCGCTTCAGCATAGCGCGGTTCGAGCGCGAGCGCTTTGTCGAAGGCCGCGAGCGCGCCGTCATAGTCGCCGAGTTCCGCGAGCGCCGATCCTCGCTCGTTGATCGCGGCAAGATGCTTGGGCGCGCGCACCAGCACCTTGTCGAACGCCGCAATCGCGTCCTGAAATCGCCCGAGCTTGTGGAGTGCAAGCGCCTGGACATACAGAACGGGAGGGTACGAGCCGTCAAGCCGCAGCCCGCGCTCGGCGATTTCGAGCGCGGATCGGTATTGTCCGGCTTGAAACACGACCGTCGCGTAGTTCTCGACGAACTGGATGTTCTGCGGCTCCAGCGTCAGCGACCGATGCAAAAGCTCGGCCGCCTGTTGGAAACGTCCCGCGGCGGCTTCGATCAGGCCGAGGTAATGAACGGCCTGGGAATCCTTCGGATCCTCGGCAATGATCTCCCGATACAACGTGCCGGCGTTCTCAAGCCGGCCCGCTTGATGCAAGGACAGCGCCTTCTGCAGCTTCAGCCGTTTCTCGGAATTGGACATGCGGGGGATCGGCGATTGGTCGGCGCCCGCCTGGCGATCTTGTGCTATCGGCTTGTCACGCCGGTCGGTGCGGCATCGACGGCGCCACAGCAGCCGATGCCGCCAGGCAAGTCAAATACAATCCGTCCCCGCCGATGTCATTGACAGCCAACGGCAATCCGGTCCGTTTTCATAGGCACACCGACGATTGCGCCGACGGCAAGCTGCCCCTAGATTTTGGCGCTCGCACGGCACGACCGCCGGCCTAGCCCGAGAAGCGACACACTGATGTCCGCATTGGCCGATTCGAGAAGCATATTCATAAGCGCGCTGGACGGCCTGCGGCTGCATGTGCGCGACTACGGTCCACGCACCGCATCGGCGCTGCCGGTCGTCTGCCTGCCCGGCTTGGCGCGCACAGTCGCCGATTTCGACGCGCTCGCTCCGGCGCTGGCAAACGGCCGTCCGCCGCGCCGCGTGATCGCCATCGATTTGCGCGGCCGCGGCGGCTCGGACTACGACGGCAATCCGGCAAACTACAATCTCGCCGTGGAACTCGGCGATGTAGTCAGCGTGCTCACCGCGCTCGAGATCGGGCCCGCCGTTTTCGTCGGCAGTTCGCGCGGCGGCCTGTTGACGATGCTGCTCGGCGTGGCGCATCCGACCGCGGTCGCCGGCGCGGTGCTGCACGATATCGGTCCAGTGATCGAGCCGAAGGGATTGGCGCGCATCAAGAGCTATGTCGGCAAGCTGCCGCAGCCGCGCAGCTTCAAGGAAGGCGCCGAAATCCTGCGCCGATTGTTCGACGCCCAGTTCCCGAAGTTCACCGCCGAGCAATGGCTCGCGGCCGCGCAGCGGACCTGGAAACCCGATGGCGGCACGCTGGTGCCGACCTATGACACGCAACTGGCGCGCACGCTGGCCGAAGTCGATATAGAGCGGCCGCTACCGGCGATGTGGAACGAATTCGACGCGCTGGCGGGCGTGCCGGCGCTGGTCATCCGCGGCGCCAATTCCGATATCCTTTCGGCCGCCACGGTGACGGCGATGCGGGAGCATCACCCCGGCCTGGAATCGATCGAGGTGGCCGATCAGGGCCACGTGCCTGCGCTCGAGGGTCCGGATTTGATTCGCGCCATCGCCGAATTTGTCCTCACTTGCGAGGCGACCGGAGCGCAGGCCGAGGACGCGCCGCGCGAAAAGCAGGCGTCGCGGTAACACCGAGCCGATGCCTCGCTGACCTGGCAGCAGCCGCCGCTCCATAAAGAAAAACCCCGGCGGAATGAACCGCCGGGGTTTCCGTTTCTCATGCCTCGATCAGGCGATCAGGGCAGGAAGTCCTTGTGCATACGGAAGGTGACGTTCCAGGCGTTCTCGGAAGCGCCGCCCACAGTCAGCGGTCCGCCTGCCGGCGCGGTGGTCGTGATCGGGATCGCCGCCGGCACGAGGCCAGTCGCTGACGAGGCGCTGTTGAGGTGGTTGTACATCACTTCAACGCCCAGATAGAACGACTTGGTCACGTCCCATTGCAGACGGGAGCTGGCGCCCCACGTCGACCAGTTGTTGTTGCAGCCCGGAGTCGCGCTGAAGGCACCGGCCGCGATCACGCCCTGGCCTTGCAGCTCGCACAGCATGGCATTGGCCTGGCTGTTGTAGCTGACCGCCTCATAGGCGCCGACGAAGGACTGATGCACCGACGGCGTCCAGTGATGCTCGTAAGCCGCGTTGACGCTCCAGGCCGTCGTCAGATTGCAGCCCGACCCCGGCGCAAACTCGGTGGTCGTGCCATAGACGCAGTCGCTGATGACGCCGTACGAGCCCGTGGTGCTCTGCTGGTCCTGATAGGTGCCCTGAACCGGCTGGTTGAGGTAACGCAGCGCACCCTGGGTGTAGTTCACTTCACCCTGGAAGTAGTCGCCTTGCGCGATCGACGGGAAGTTCAGCCGCAGGCCGGCGCCGAGGACGAAGCCCCAGGCATCGCCCGGATGACCGCCGGTGACGTCGAGCACGGCATCCTGGTCATAGTAGGTTGCATTGACGTCGTGCAACGCACCCATGATCTGGGCACTGCCCCAGGTCTGGTCGACGCGCAGGTTGGCGACGACGTCCGGAGCCTGGAAGCCGCCGTAGCCCAACTGCGAGTTGTTGCCCGCAGTGAAGCTGCCGGTTTCGAAATCGCCGCCGTCATTGTCGATGATCTGCGTATCGCGGCGCGCTTCGGCCGACAGTGTCGCGGTCAGCCCATTGCCGAACTGCGCGGTATAGGCGAACACCGTGATGCCGCCATCGCCGGTGTCTTCGATCGGCATGTAGGCCGCGCGATAGGCCACCGCCGCCGCGCTGTAGAAGTCGTAGAACGACTGCGTCAGACCGGCCGTGAACCCGGCCCATTGCAGGAAGGCGCGGTTGGAGCTGAAGGTGCCGGCGCCGCCGCCGTTGCTGCCGATGACGTTGTCGCTCAAGCCGACGTCGATATAGGCGCGCGCCGTGCCGTAAGCGGTCTGCTCGCGGGCGTCGGCCGTGATGTAGCCGCGCTCGCGCATGACGAAGTTGTTGGTTTCCCGGACATTGTTCTGGCCGGAGAACGGTCCCCAGGTCATGCTGCCGTTGTTGTTGCCCCAGGTCGACTCAAAACGCACCCAGCCACCGATCTTGATGCACATATCGGTGCCCGGCATATAGTAGAATCCCGCCCCGTAGAGGCTGCAGACCTTCACGTATTCGACCGGCTTGGCCTTAACGGGAAGATCAGCTGCCTGCCCCGCAGTAGCCGCAACCAACGCGGCCGCGGAGCCGAGGAGGAGGCTTTTCACCATCTTCATTTGAACCTCCAATTGTTGCCGTGGGAGGGTTCCGTCTCTGCCGGGTGGGATTTCACCCTTTCGAAGGTCCCCTTAGTCCCCAAACCACCCGGTCTTTTCACTTCCCGAAAACACCGGACGAGTTGACTTGGGGTTCCCCCCTCCGTCGCACGCGTACCTTAGCCGACGGGTTCCAAGGCGCAACGAAGAACTGCCCTGCACACAGGCCGCTTTGACCGATTTCGGGAAGGTGTTGCGCAAAAAACACGCAGCCGATGATGTCCTTATATGCGATCCCCGATACCGCGGCGCGGCCCGGCGTATTCAGAATTTATATAATATATTCAATTCGTTATAGATAAGACACGGCGACTTCTGCGGTTTTGAACCGGCTTGGGAAAAGCCGTTTTGAGCCGACGCCAAGCGAAAATGCGTCGGCGACGCGCAGTTCCCGTCGCGTCAGCCAGTACATTGCCCCTTGACCGGTTTGATTCTGCGGCCGCAAGCGAGCTAGCTGCGGGGCGGCTCTGCAGTCTTGTCTGCGATCTTGTGGGGGTCGCGCCGCGCGGATTCCCGTTCACATTATTTGTGGCTCTGGCATTCGCTACCCGCCCAGCCGCGAATTGGCGAAGCGAATGTCAATCCGAGACTTCCGCCAGGACTTGAATTTGCAGTGGTCCTTTGATTCCGACATTCGCCTGCCAGCGCGCCGAACCGGAATGCGAAAATTGGAATCGGACCACTAGATATGTTGGCCGCCACTGGCGCCGGCGACCGTCACGCGAAAGTTCTGAATCTCCTTGCGGCCGCCCGAGAACGTCACTTCGAGTTCGAATGCGTCGGCGCCGCTGAAACCGGTCGCGGCGCGATAGAACGCCACGAAGGCCGGCACGTCGATCGCCAGGCATTGCTTGACATTGGTCGCTTTGAGCATGGCACGCTTGACAGTCACGATGCCATGCGCCGGCGCCTGCGCGAGCCGGATCGCCGGCAGCGGCCCCGAGGTGCAGTCCGGCCGGATGCTGGTGTAGACGCCGACGCGCACGTTCTGCCCCGGCGCCGCTTTGATCGGGCGTTCGAGCAAAGCTTGCGCGCCCGCAAGCTGCGCCGAAGCGAAGAACAACAAGGCCGCGCCGAGACAATAGCGAATTATCAAATGCTTCAAAGCATCCGTGCGCTTGGCTCCCGCGTTACGCCTGGGCTCATCCATGCGGCAATCCTTGGCGCGCGGACGGCCTTGGCGGTTCGCGGTCGACAGGCGCGCGCGCCACACTATATGCGAAGTCGGCAGGCAAAGGATGCGCGCGCGGTGCCGAGTGCGACGCCTGGGACCCGGCATGATTTCCGCATCTCCAACTTGTCGCGGGGCCGGGGTTATGTGGTAGTTTGCCGTGAGCCGCGCGCGAAGCTCGTGCGTCGCAGGCAAAAGGCCCGGAAAATCGGGGCTTTTGCCAACGGAGAGGTGGCCGAGTGGCTGAAGGCGGCGGTTTGCTAAACCGTTATGCGGTCTAAAGCCGTATCAAGGGTTCGAATCCCTTCCTCTCCGCCAACTCAGAACAGAACTGCGAACGCCGGGCGTAGCCGGATTTGCGCCCGATGCGGCGACGAGCGTCTGAAGCAGGTTGCTTTTCGAGCCGATGATGCGGACCTCGCGGTCGGCGACCTCGACGCGCTGGGCGAGCGCGCGGAGATGGTCGCGGCGATAGCCACCGCCGTCGATCTTGATCCGCTCGCGCGCCGTCCTGGCGAACCTCTGGACCATTTGCGGCGTGATGGATTGCTGGCCTGACGCCTCCAGCATCGCGGCGGCACGCGCGGCGTCGGCTTGCGCCTGGTCGCGGATCGCCTTGAGGCTTGCGACGCGCTCCTTCAGCGCCGGATCGTCGAGCGCCGCAACGCCAGCCTCGATCGCGTCGTAGAGCCGCTTCAATCGCAAATCGGTCTCGGCCGCGCGCTTGTTCAATTCCGCGATGTGCTCGCGGCGGCGCGTGGCGCGCTCCTGGCGGCGATCGAGAACGGACGCGAGCACTTCCTTGAGACGCTCCGGCTGAAGCAGGCGATCTGTGATGTGCTCGGCAACCAGGCTGTCCAGCTTCTCCATCGGGATCGAGCGGCCTTTGCAGCCGGTCTCGCCTTGCCGCGCTTTGATTGAGCAGGTGTAGTAGCGATACCGCCCTCCCTTCCCGGTCCTGAGCGTCATCGCGCCGCCGCAATCGGCGCAGAAGCAGATGCCGGTAAGGAGAGTGGGACCGCTCACCACGCGCGCCGGCGTGACCTTCGGATTGCGGGCGCGCAGATGCGCCTGCACAGCGTCGAAGGTCGCTTGGTCGATGAGCGGCGGCACGGCGACAGTGACGATCTCGCTGACGGGCTTCAGCGCTTTGTTCTTGGCGCGCTTGTTGAACTCGTGCTCGCCGACATAGGTTTTGCGGGTCAGGATGCGATGAATCTGCCCGATGCCCCAGCGTCCGCCGTCGCGGGTGAAGATGCGACGTTGGTTGAGAAAGGCCGCGATGTTCTTGACGCCCATCGGGCCAGATGTGCCATCGCCTTCGAGGGCCAGGCGGTAGATCAGCCGAATCGTGTCGGCGTGCAGCGGATCGATTTCGAGCTTCTTCTTGACCTTCGCGCCGCGCTGCTCAGCCGCAACGACGCGGTAGCCGATCGGCGGCAGCGAGCCGTTCCAGAAGCCTTGTCGCGCATTCTCTTTCAACGCGCGGAGAACGTGCTTGGCGTTTTCCTTCGACTGATACTCGTCGAACAGCGCCATGATCTGCCGCATCATGACGTGCATCGGATCGTCGCCCATCTCCTGCGTGATCGAGACAAGCCTGACGCCGTTCTTGGCGAGCTTGCGGACGTAGAACTCCAGCTCGAAGTGATCGCGGAAGAAGCGGGAGAAGCTATGGACGATGACGATATCGAACGACGCCGGCCTGCTCGCGCCCGCTTCGATCATGCGCTGGAACTCGGGCCGACGGTCATTTGTGGCGGACGCGCCAGGCTCAACGTAGGTCTCGACAAGCTCGTAGCTGCGTGCGGCACAGTACGCTTCGCCTTGCCGCTTCTGATCGGGGATCGAGACATCGTGCTCGGCCTGCCGCGCCGTCGAGACGCGCAGATACAAGGCGGCGCGCAACGGCACGGTCATCGCGATTGTCCTCTCAGATCATCGGTAAGGCCCGAACAGCTCATCGAAAAATCGCCGAACCATGCCTCGAACACCTCGATCTCGGCGTCGGCGATCGGCACAGAGGCGGGCCAATCGTCCGTGACGGTCCACGCCGACAGGTCGTGCTTCGCCGGGCGGCCGATGCGAGGCCAAGGCTCGATCGGAATGTAGAGGTCATCGGGCAGTATGCCTGGGCTGGCGCGCGGTCGAGACATCTCGACAGGATCGCCCCGTGCATCTCCGGGATGAACGGCCGATCTCTATCCCCCAGCATCCTTCTTCTTCCCGGCCGTCTTGCGGCGTCGGCGGATGGCGGTTTCCACGTTGATATAATTGACCTTTTGGTCAAGACGTATGGCAACGGCCTTCTGACAGATGACCGAAAAGACCAATCATTCCAATCCACTGCGCGCGCCGGATGGCCTCGCTTTTCCCTTGCCGTCCAGCTTCTCACGGAGCAACTCCCTGCCGCGCTATGATTTTGGCAAGATCGCTTTGGACAGCTGGCAACGATAGAGGGGAGCATTGTGAGCAGGACCACACTGGCTTTCTTGATTGCGCCATTGTGGGTGCCGGCTGCTGCTGTGCCCTTTGCCGCCCACGCGTTCCCCTACCCGGAACAACGGCATTGGATTTACGTAACCGTGTTTATTGCAGCGATCTTCGCTTACGGCGGAGTGGCGGCGCTGGGCATGCCTGGGTTTCGGCTACTTCGCGCGAGCAAGCACACCGCCTTTTGGATCGCTCCGACCCTCGGCTTCGCGCTGGGTGTCGTCACTTGGCTGGTCTTTATCGTTCTTTTCGGTCTGTCGCTTGGAAATAGCTGGACCTTCGTCTCGCATGACCTCGTGACCAATTCCGCTCATTTGTGGGCTTTTCTGCCGACCGGTGCATTGGGTGCGGCCGTCGGTGCAACGCTATGGCTAATCGCCAGGCCGGATCGCGGATCGGCCTGATATCGCGTTCAGTTCCTTTCGCGAAAGTATCTTACGGTTGTAACCACGCCAAAGACGATCGCCGGAAACAGGATCGCGACAACAATTGGCGGACGAGCACCGGTCGGCGCGACAGCTAAGGGCACAAGAGTAAAGAACAGCGCTGCGACGCAAGTAATCGCAGCCCATTGAGTCAGCAGCCTCCGGAGCGTGTCGTGGTGCTTCTCTTCAGGGAACGGCCCGGCTTCTGGCCAACGGCCCAGCGCCGCACGCGCCAGCCTGTTGGCGACGTGCGCCGGAATGTTCAGGGATCCGATGCCGGGGCTACCAAATTGAAGCTTGGCGACCGGCCAAAACAAGATGGATTTTCTCGTGACGCTGAAGGCTTCCCACGGAACAAAAAAGTCTCGGCAAAACGGTCCGAACACCCGCATGATTCCGACCCGAAGTCCCGAAGGGCACACACTCAATGTCAGAATGCCCCGCATGCTGACCCCGAGTCCCATTGAGCCAGACTGACCACGGACTCGCAGAAGTGGCTCCGCGGTCTGGTTTGGAAATCTCGCCATAAGCCGAAACCAGCCCGACAACACCGCCAGAACCGTAGTGACGGTCAGCCACAGCGCTGCGAAGAACAGCGGAAAGACGACCGCAAAGTTTTGCTCGATCACGCTGTTCAATTGATCCCGCGTTCAGGTCCGCCCGCGACGCTTGAGGCTGTAACTGGAAGTGACCCCAGGGAGCAACGGGTTGGTTGTCTTGTCTGCCGGCTACGCATCCAATTATACCCCTTTTATAGGGCTATGGCGTAGACAAAGTGCTCATCATCATCGGTCGTGGCCCGCCATCCTGCTTCGCGCTGACGCGCTTCGCAGGACTTTCGCCCGATTTGATCGCGAAGCAGGATGCCCTCCGAAGCTTTAGCGAAGGAGGGCCTCTCGTGTACTATGTCTATCTGATTGAGAGCCATCCTGCTTCGCGCTGACGCGCTTCGCAGGACTTTCGCCCGATTTGATCGCGAAGCAGGATGCCCTCCGAAGCTTTAGCGAAGGAGGGCCTCTCGTGTACTATGTCTATCTGATTGAGAGCCATCCTGCTTCGCGCTGACGCGCTTCGCAGGACTTTCGCCCGATTTGATCGCGAAGCAGGATGCCCTCCGAAGCTTTAGCGAAGGAGGGCCTCTCGTGTACTATGTCTATCTGATTGAGAGCCATCCTGCTTCGCGCTGACGCGCTTCGCAGGACTTTCGCCCGATTTGATCGCGAAGCAGGATGCCCTCCGAAGCTTTAGCGAAGGAGGGCCTCTCGTGTACTATGTCTATCTGATTGAGAGCCATCCTGCTTCGCGCTGACGCGCTTCGCAGGACTTTCGCCCGATTTGATCGCGAAGCAGGATGCCCTCCGAAGCTTTAGCGAAGGAGGGCCTCTCGTGTACTATGTCTATCTGATTGAGAGCCATCCTGCTTCGCGCTGACGCGCTTCGCAGGACTTTCGCCCGATTTGATCGCGAAGCAGGATGCCCTCCGAAGCTTTAGCGAAGGAGGGCCTCTCGTGTACTATGTCTATCTGATTGAGAGCCATCCTGCTTCGCGCTGACGCGCTTCGCAGGACTTTCGCCCGATTTGATCGCGAAGCAGGATGCCCTCCGAAGCTTTAGCGAAGGAGGGCCTTTCGTGTACTATGTCTATCTGATTGAGAGCCTAGCCGACCTTGCCCAGCGCTACGTCGGGCTGACGACCGACCTCAAACAACGCCTACGAGAACATAATGCAGGCAAATCAATGCATACGGCTAAGTACCGGCCCTGGCGCGTGGTCACTTACGTGGCGTTTACGAACAAATCCAAAGCTGAAGCTTTTGAGCGATACCTCAAGTCTGGCTCGGGCCACGCGTTTGCACGGAAGCGACTATGGTAGTTGGCTCCTGGGAGGATTTCGAAGACGTGGCCACAATATTCGCCATAGTCGCAATCTCATGCTCGTACGACGATGGCGCTTATCTCCACGACGTAACCGCCCATCAGCGCCATGAACCGCAAACAACGACGAAGCGACAGGCGGCTTGGCGCAACACCCGCGCGTGGCGCCGCCGCTGCGGCGGCTCCCGGCAGCGCGGCCAATCTGTTCGCCGGCGCCGTGGCGCAGCACCAAGCCGGAGCTCTGGCCGAGGCCGAGCGGCGCTATCGCTATATACTCGCGGCGTATCCGGATCATGCCGGCAGCTTGCACAATCTCGGCCTTCTGGCGCTGGCGGCCGGCAATGCATCGTCGGCCGTGGATCTGATCGGAAAAGCGATCGCGATCGACAAGCGCGTCGCGGAATATCACTATAATTTCGCGCTTGCCTGGCGCGCGCTCGACCGCATGGATCACGTGGCGACGCATCTGGAGCGCGCCGTCAGCCTTCGTCCCGATCACGCCTTGGCCCAGCTCAATCTCGGCAATATCCGCCGCGAGCAGGGCCGCTTGGCCGAGGCTGTCGCCTGCTACGAACGCGCGATTGCACTGACGCCGAACTCGATCGCCGCCAACTTCAATCTCGGCAACGTCCTGCTGCAGCTCGGTCGCTGGGAGGCGGCGATCGCCGCTTTCCGGAAAGTCTTGGCGCTGGCGCCGAACCATGCCGACGCGCACCAGAGATTGGGACTTGCCTTGATGGCGGAGCGCAACGGTGCCGAAGCCGCGGAGCATTTTGCCGCCGCGGTCGCGCTCAAGCCGCAATTGCCCGGAGCCCATGAGGATCTCGCCGCCGCCTATCTGGCGATCGGGAAAATGGATCTCGCAATCCACGCGGCCACGCGCGCGATCGAGCTCGACGATACGCCCAGAGCCAGGGAATTGTTTGTTGAAAGCGCGAAGCCTGTGCGCTTTACGGCGGAAAATCCGCGAGCGCGCGCGCTCCTGCTCCGTGCGCTTGCCGAATGCTGGTGTCGCCCGCGCGAGCTTACCGGCGTTTGCATCAGCCTTATCAAGCTCAACCCGCACGTCGCCGACTGCATCGCACGCATCACCGCGGCGCGACCGGAAGGTGTCGACGCAAAGTCGCCGTTTGCCGCATCGGGCGTGGCAATGCTGGCGGAGGACTCGCTTTTGGCCGCTCTGCTGCAATGCAATTCGCTCAGCGATATCGGTCTCGAACGTCTGCTGACGACGATTCGGCGCGTCATGCTGACAATGGCGGGTGACGGCGACGTGCCCGACGAACGAAGTCTGAGGTTCTTTGCCGCCGTTGCCCGGCAATGTTTCATCAATGAATATGTTTACGCGCTGCCGGACGACGAGGCCGATCAAGCGCGCGACCTTCAATCAAAACTGCTGCAGGCGCTCGGTGACGGCGGGCCCGTTCCGCCGCTGTGGCCGATCGCCATCGCCGCCTATTATCCGCTGCACGCCGTTGCCGGCGCAGACGCTTTGCTGCAGCGCTCATGGTCCGACGACGTGCGGGCTTTACTTGCGCAGCAAATCGAACAACCCGCAGAGGAGCGCCGCCTTGCCGCCGCCATCCCGGCGCTGACGAGCATCGACGATAGCGTGTCGCAAGCCGTGCGCGCGCAGTATGAGGAAAACCCCTACCCGCGA
The DNA here is from genome assembly GCA_963791925.1 of uncultured Alphaproteobacteria bacterium. Classification (GTDB taxonomy): domain Bacteria; phylum Pseudomonadota; class Alphaproteobacteria; order Rhizobiales; family Xanthobacteraceae; genus BOG-931. The sequence continues at coordinate 590,738 of CAWBUA010000004.1, forward strand.
TGGATCAACGCGGGCCCGCCGGCACAACCGATCATTTTGAAAGACAACCTGCCGCTGAGCACTCCCGATGTCCTGATTGCCGGCTGCGGGACGGGCCTATCGACCATCGAGTTTGCCCGGCAAGTGCCGAACGCGTGCATTCTTGCCATCGATTTGAGCCGCGCCAGCCTGAGCTACGCCAAGCGCATGGCGGAAAGCTTCAATCTCGATAACGTCGAGTTCGCGCAAGCTGATATCCTGAGATTGGGTTCGCTTGGCCGGACCTTCGATTTCCTCGATTCCTCGGGCGTGCTGCACCACCTCGCCGATCCTTGGGCCGGCTGGGAAATCCTGTTGTCGCTGTTGCGGCCCGGCGGCCTCATGCAGGTCGGCCTCTACAGCGAAGTGGCGCGCCGCAATGTCGTCGCCGCGCGCGCCTTGATCGCCGAGCGCGGCTTTGAACCGACGCCCGAAGGCATTCGGCGGTGCCGCGAATACATTATGACGACCGACGATCCGACGTTGAAATCGGTCGCGCAATGGGAAGATTTTTTTGCCACCAGCGAATGCCGGGACCTGCTGTTTCATGTCCAGGAGCACCGCACCACGCTGCCTCGGATCAAATCATTCATGGCGGCAAACGGCATCGAATTCGCCGGATTTATTCCGGAACCTTCGATGCAGCGGCGCTTCGCCGCGCGCCATCCGGATCCGGCGGCGCTGCTCGATCTCGATTGCTGGGACGCGCTCGAAAGCGAGGTCCCAAGCTTGTTCGCCAACATGTATCAATTCTGGGTACGCAAGCCGCCGGCAGCGGCGGCGACTCCCGCCGGCGTTTCCGGCTAAAGCGCGTTCGCGCTTCAGGCGGCGACGGCCGGCGCCGGCTCGTTGCCGCGCAGCCAATCGCGCGCCGCGCGCTGCGCGGCGGCGATCTCGACGTCGGACATCTGATTGGCGACTTCGCGGCGCAGCCGGATCGCGTCGAGATTGCCCTTCATCGCCGCAAGGTTGAACCATTTATGCGCGGCGACGAGATCGATCGGCGCATCGCGGCCGACCGAATACATCATGCCGAGCTCGAACAGCATGTCGCATCCGGCAAGCCCCTCGCCGAGCGGCGCCGTGGTGCTGTCGAGAATTTCATAACGAGCCATGACAAACTCCCCTGTCCCAATCTTCCGTGTTCCGGCCTGTCCGCTGCCGCGGTTCTTCTCGCAAATCCTGCCCCAGCCGATAGGTGATAATCCTCAGAAGATTTGAACGGTGGTTTAAGCAATGCGATGAATCGATTCTGAATTGCGCGCCGCGATACGGCCGATTTCGGCAACACTTCGTTAGGCAACTAGGCAAGGCGCGCCGCCTCGATTATGGTGCCGGCCTCCCGACAACGAACATCGAGGTTGCAATGAGAACCTACCGCAGGGCGGCGGCCGCGTTTCGGCTCTCGATCGTCATGCTTTTCGGACTTGCAGGCTTGGCGGGGCCGGCATTCGCCGCCAGTCCGCTCGGCACCTGGTACACGGCGGACAAGGACAGCCAGGTGCGCATCGTCAATTGCGGCGGCGCCATCTGCGGTACGCTGGTATGGCTGAAACAGCCGGTCGACCCGGCGACCGGGCGGCCGAAACTCGACAAACATAATGCCGACGCGGCAAAGCAAAACCGGCCGCTCATCGGCGTTCCGATCGTGCTCGGCATGAAGCCGAGCGGCGCCAATGCCTGGAGCGGCAGCGTCTACAACGCTTCCGACGGCAAGACCTATACCGGTTCGTTCACCATGACCGGCGACAATACCGCAGACCTCAAGGGCTGCGTCATGGCCATTCTTTGCAAATCGCAAAGCTGGACGCGCGCCAAGTAATTGGACGACGGTCCAAGGCAACCAGCCGGCATTTTGCTGAAAAATTCCGGCCGACCAATTCTGGCCGGCCAATCCTGCCTCACCGTGCGCGTTGGCCGAACAGGACGGCGCGCACTTTCGGGTCCCGCATGTCGACGGCGGACGCCGCTTCGATACGAATGGCGAAAGCGCGCTTGACCGCGGGCCGCGCGCGGATCGCTTCGAACCAGCGCTTGAGATGCGGGAAGTCGCCGAGGTTTTGGCCTTGCCGCTCGGCAAGCCGCACCCAGCCGACCGCCGCCATGTCGGCGATCGAATAGCGGCCGGCGAGAAATTCGCAGCTTGCGAGCCGCGTATTCATCACGCCGTAGAGGCGATTGACCTCGTCGGTGTAGCGCGCGATCGCGTAGAAGACTTCCTGCGGCGCATAGCGGCGGAAATGAACCGCCTGCCCCGCCATCGGGCCAAGCCCGCCGACCTGCCAATAGAGCCATTCCTCGACGGCGACGCGGGCGCGCTCCTCGCGCGGATAGAATTTTCCGGTTTTGCGGCCGAGATATTGCAGGATGGCGCCGGATTCGAATACCGAGATCGGCCGCCCGCCGGGTCCCGCCGGATCGACGATCGCCGGCATGCGGTTGTTCGGCGAGATCGCCAGGAATTCCGCGGTAAATTGTTCGCCCTTCGAAATGTCGACCGGCCGCACGACATAGGGCAGACCGCACTCTTCGAGCATGATCGATATTTTCCAGCCGTTCGGCGTCGGCCAGTAATAAAGCTCGATCGGCTTGGCGCCGGTCGCACGACGGGCGGACGCCGCGGGTTTTGTTGCGGCGGTTGCTTTCTGCTTGCCAGCTCTGAGCAAGGTCTTGCGTGCGCGCGTCATGTCAACGTCAAAGTAATCGGCCCCAAAGTAATCGGCGCCAAAGAAGAAACGGCGCCGCGGAATTGCTCCACGACGCCGCAGAAAGTTTCGGGAGGATACTGCCAAGACACCGAGGGCGTCGGCGAGATGGCTGCAGGGCAAGTACACCGACTGTCTTTGTCAGCGTGAGGTTCGGCTTCCCGTCTCTCGTCTTCGCCGCCGCATCGTTGTAATGCGATCGCGAAGCTTGCACCTTTCGTCCCGCCGACGCCCCCCTGTCGTTCACCGGTACCGGCCCGCCTCGGGTGATTGTCGATCCGCCTTCGACGTCGGCCGGTCCGTGTGACGCGATCTTCGACAAACAAAGTCGAAGACCGATTGCAGCGTCAGCTACTTCTTCTTCCGACGCTTGACTGCCGGTTTCTTCGCCTTAGCTTTCGCTTTTCTCTTCTTCGCCATTGCTGCCCTCCTAGCTTGAGTGGATGGCGATATCGGTGCAGTGCAGTCGCAAATCGATCCGCACTACGTTCCGATTACTACACAGGAAAAAAAATAACAGTGACTCCACTTAATTTTGTGTGTAAGCGCCGCGGCCCGGCGCCGCGCACGCGGCGCTCGGCGCCGGCGCGGCCGCGATCGCGCAAAAAATCATTTCGTCGGCGCATGATCTCGAGAAATTTTCGGCGTAGCGCAGAAATGCCGATGAAATAAGGGTTTTTGCGACGTCACCGATTTTGATCTGACGATGCCGCCGCGCCGAATTGCCCGTCATCCAGGCGTTTTTACCATCACGACGACGGCTGTCGCGGCCCGCCGCAGCGCGGTTAAAAAAAATTATGCACCGGACCGCTTTACGAGCACGTTGGCGACGCCACGACGCGCAAAACGGTGCGAATCAGTGCCAAGCAATTCGCGCGACGGCGCCCTCGGCGCGCGCTTTCGGCGTTCGGCGGACGCACCGCGCGGCGCTGCGCGCGCGCTTTTCGATTCCGATTTGCGGGTTTGCGGCGCGCCGCGAAGTGCGTTCGGCAACGGCGGCGCCGCGCTGCGGAAACGTCGCGCTCAGAGACCAAGCTTCCGGCGCAAGAGCTCGTTGACGGCCTGCGGATTGGCCTTGCCGCCGGATGCCTTCATCGCCTGGCCGACGAACCAGCCGATCGCTTTGGGGTTCGCTTTGGCATCGGCGACCTTGTCCGGGTTCTTGCCGACGACCTCGTCGACGATCTTTTCGATCGCGGAAAGGTCGGTCACCTGCTTCAAGCCGCGTTGCTCGACGATGGTCCGGGGATCGCCGCCCTCGATCCAGACGATGTCGAACACCTCCTTGGCGATCTTGCCTGAGATCGTGCCGTCGCCGATGAGGTCAAGGATGGCGCCGAGCTGCGCGGCCGACACCGGTGCGGCGGCGACCTCGCCGCCTTCCTTGTTGAGCCGGCCGAATAATTCGTTGATCACCCAATTGGCGGCAAGTTTCGGATCGCGCCGCGCTCCGGCGCCTTTGACGACGGTCTCGAAATACTCCGCCATGTCGCGCTCGGCGACCAGCACATCGGCATCGTAAGCGGACAACGCGAAATCGCGCATGAAGCGGGCTTTTTTCGCGTCGGGGAGTTCCGGCAGGCTGCTCTGCAGGTCGGCGATGAGCGAAGGCGCAAGCTCGAGCGGCAAGAGATCCGGATCGGGGAAATAACGGTAATCGTGCGCCTCCTCCTTGCTGCGCATCGATCGTGTTTCGGCCTTGTCCGGGTCGAACAGGCGGGTTTCCTGATCGATCGCGCCGCCGTCCTCGATGATGTCGATCTGGCGGCGCGCCTCGTGCTCGATCGCTTGGCCGATGAAGCGGATCGAATTGACGTTCTTGATCTCGCAGCGCGTGCCGAGCGCCGCGCCGGGCTTGCGCACCGAGACGTTGACGTCGGCGCGCAAGCTTCCCTTCTCCATGTCGCCGTCGCAGGTGCCGAGGTAGCGCAACACGCTGCGCAGCTTGGCGACAAACGCCTTGGCCTCGTCGGCGGAACGCAGATCGGGCTTGGTGACGATCTCCATCAGCGCCACGCCGGAGCGGTTGAGATCGACGAGCGACATATTGGGATGCTCTTCGTGCAGCAATTTGCCGGCGTCCTGTTCAAGGTGCAGCCGCTCGATGCCGACCCGCACCGTCTCGCCGCCCGGCATGTCGACAGTGACTTCGCCCTCGCCCACGATCGGCTGCTTGTATTGGCTGATCTGATAGCCCTGCGGCAAGTCCGGATAAAAATAGTTCTTCCGGTCGAACACCGATTTCAGGTTGATCTTGGCCTTGAGGCCTAAGCCCGTGCGCACCGCCTGGCGCACGCATTCGGCATTGATCACCGGCAGCATGCCCGGCATGGCGGCGTCGACCAGCGCGACATGGGCATTGGCCTCGCCGCCGAACGCGGTCGAGGCGCCGGAGAACAGTTTCGCCGCCGAGGTGACCTGGGCATGGACTTCCATGCCGATTACGACCTCCCAGTCGCCGGTCATACCCTTGATCAGCTTGGATTTTTTGGCCAGTACGTCCATCGCGCCAATGCGCCGTTGCCGCTTGCGTTGCCGAACCGGTTACGCGCTTGCGCCGCACAGGGCAAGGGCCGCCCCCGCGGCAGCCGGCGCGGGCCGACATCGCCCTAAAACGCGACGAACGGGCCGCCTCAGCCGCCGCACTTCGGCGTGCAGAAGCCGGTATAGCAGGGCAGCATGGCCGTGAACGTGCCGTTCACGCAAAGCTGCTGGCTGCACCATTGCGTCTGCGGATTGCAATTGAACGAGCACACCGTATTGGCGGCGATGAAGTGCTTCTTGTCGACGGTGCGGGAGCCCGGCGGCGCCTTCATCATCTTGGCCGAGGCAACAGACGGCAGCGCGACTGCGCCCGCCAGCATCGCGATCTTCACGAATGACATCAAACGCATGATATCCCCCAATCCGACGCCCGGTGTTATCTTACATCGCCGGAACCGGCGTGCAAGGCATCGCGGCGGCCCATTCGCCTTGCTAGGATAGCCGCAGCATCAGCGAAGCCCGGGAGGATGAGATGGACGCCGTCGCCGAGAACGATCGCCTCGCCGCCGAACTGCGGGAGCCCCGCGCGCGCATCGGCCTGATCATCCCCTCGGTCAATCGCATGACCGAGCCGCAGTTCAACCATTATGCGCCCGAGGGGCTTGGCGTCTTGGTGGCGCGCGGCCGCGTCGCCGGCCAGCCGAGCAGAACGGTCGCCGATCTCACCGACGAGATCGCGCATGCCGCCGGCACGCTGGCCGACGCCGCACCCGACCTCATCGTTTTTCACTGCACCCACACTTCGATGAAGGAGGGCGCCGACGGCGAGGCGCGCATCATCGAGCTTATTCGCCGCACCACCGGCATCGAGGCGCTGTCGACCTCGAGCCTGGTCAACGACGCCATGCGGGCGCTGGGGCTCAAGAAGCTCGTGGTGCTCAGCCCCTATATGTCGAACCAGAGCATCATCGATTATCTCGCCGCGGCGGGCTTCGCCGTGGTCAAGGACGTCGCGCTCAAATGCAAGACGCCGGCCGATTTCGAGAAAGTGACGCCGCAGCGCTGGCTGGAACTGGCGATAGCGAACGACACGCCGGAGGCGGACGGCATTTTCCTGAGCTGCACCAATACGACGCAGATCGAGGCGGTGGCCGCGATCGAACAGGCGCTCGGCAAGCCCGTGGTCAACAGCAACCAGGCGGTGCTGTGGGGCTGCCTGAAGCGGCTCAAGGACAAGCTCGGCGGCGAGGCTGCGGTGCCGGGGAATCTCGGCCGGCTGATGGACGCGCTCAACGCCTGACCTTTGCGCTACGCCCTGCCCCGTTCTTGCCGGTCAGGCGCCGCAGCCTGCCGGGTTAAATATGCGTCGCGTCGCCGGCGGATTAGCGATCAGCTTGGCCGAAGGCCGGATCGGGCGCGGCGAAAAATTGCCGCCGCAATTCGGGCAGACGCCCTTGAGCCTGGTGTCGACGCAATCGCGGCAGAACGTGCATTCGAACGTGCAAATCATCGCCTCGGTTGAGGCCGGCGGCAGATCCTTGTCGCAGCATTCGCAGCTTGGTCGCAGTTCGAGCATGGTCGATCTCCTTTGATCACGCGGTCGCGCCTTGTGCCAATTCGCGGCGCGGGCGCAAAGCCAGCATGGCAACGGCAAGGATGGGCAGGCAGGCGAGATTCACCCATTGCCAGCCGTAAGACGCCATCAGCGCCCCAGCCGAGAACGACGCCAGCAGATTGGCGCCGTAGACGAACAGCGAATTCAGTCCTTGCGCTCTGGCTTTGCCGGCTGCCGGATAGGTGCTGGCGAGCAACAGCGTTCCGCCGTTGAAGATGAAATTCCAGCCAATCCCCGACAGGCCGAGCTCCAGCACGTAAATAGCGAATGTCTGCTCCGTCACCGCCGTCAACACGCATCCGGCGGCGCTGGCGATCACGCCAAGGGTCACGAGGCCGCGCAAGCCGACGAGCGCCACCAGCGCCGGATTGAAAAAGGACGGCAGATACATCAAGGCGAAATGGACTTGCAGCACCGCCGATGACATTGGCAGCGAATAGCCGCACTGCTGCATCGACAACGGCGCGGCATTCATGGTCAGCGTCATGACCGCGAAGCCGATGGCGCAGATGGCGCTCGCTTTGGCGAAATCGGCATTGAACGAAAACGCCGGCGCAGGCACAGCGGCGCCCGTGCCAGGCGCGTCACGGCCGAGATCGGCCGAGAGCAAGACCTGCGACACCGCGAGGCAGACGCAAACGACGCTCAATACGACGAAGGCACTGACATAGGGCGCCGCGGCGACAAGGTTGGCGAAGTTGCCTCCGAGAAACGGCCCAGCGATTCCGCCGACTACGCCGCCACCGGTCACGATCGCTACCGCCGTGGTTCGCGATTGCGGATTGCTCGCCGCGTCGATGGCGGCGAAACGATAGTACTGACCGAAGGCGCTGAAAATTCCGAGCAGAAAGGCTCCGGCGATCAGCAGGGCGAAACTCGCGATCAGCAAAGCGATCGTGCAGATCGCGCCGCCGACCACGCCGACGCCGGCCTTGAACATGAAGCCGCCGCGGCGGCCGAGCCGCCCCATCAGGCTCGATGCCGGATAGATCATCACGAGCGTGCCCAGAACCGTCGCCGTCACCGGCACGGTGGCAAGCGCCGGCTCCGGCGCCAAATAGGCGCCCGCCAGGCTCGACACCGAGGTCAGCAGCGAGACCACGGTGCTGGTGAATGCTTGGCCCGCGGCCAAGACGACGACATCCCTGCTCGGCATCGGCATGGCGGAAATCGGCATGGCGGAATACGGCTCCGGCGAACGGGCGCATTGTCAGCGCCGGCGGACTGTGGCAGCAATGTCATTGTACCTGTTATTTTCTGCCAAAGCGGCGGGAGGCCCCGCGTGCAACAGCTCGGAACAAACCCGCGTCTGGTCGTGGTGCTGGCGTTCGACGACGTGCAGCTGCTCGACGTCGCCGGTCCGGTGCAAGTCTTCGCCAGCGCCAACGAGATGGCGTGCGGCACGCGCGGCGCCCCAAGCCGCGGCGCGCCCTACCGCATCGCCGTGGTATCGCGCCGCGGCGGCCCGATGCGCTCGTCATCCGCCTTGCCGCTCGTCACGCAATCGGTCGCCCAGGCGGTCGGCGCACACCGCATCGACACGTTGATCCTTCCCGGCGGACCCGGCGTTCACCATGCGGCAAACGACAAAAGCACCATGGCCTGGATTCACCGCCAGGTTTCCGCCGCACGCCGGGTCGCCTCGGTCTGTACCGGCGCGTTCCTCTTGGCCGAAGCCGGCGCGCTGGCGGGGCGCACCGCGACAACGCACTGGAAGTTCTGCGCACGGCTCCAGCACGAATACCCGGACATTAAGGTCGATCCCGACCCGATCTATGTGCGCGACGGCGTCGTCTGGACCTCTGCCGGCGTTACGGCGGGAATCGATCTGAGCTTGGCGCTGATCCAGGACGATCTTGGCCGCAAGCTTGCGATGCGGGTGGCGCGGCAGCTTGTGGTTTTTCTCAATCGCCCGGGCGGCCAGTCGCAATTTTCCGCACCGCTTGAGGCGCAGACGGCAGCCGCCGACGGCAACGCGCCGAACCATTTTGCGCCGCTGCACGACTGGATCGCGGAGAATGTCGGTGCGGATTTGCGCGTCGAGCGGCTCGCCGAGCAGGCCGGTATGAGCCCGCGCAATTTTGCGCGGATCTACGCCGCGACCATGGGCGTGACGCCCGCGCGCATGGTCGAGAAGATCCGCATTGAGGCGGTGCGCCGCAACCTGGAAGAGACCGACATGCCGATCAAACTGATCGCGGCGACTTGCGGCTTTCAGCAGGAGGAACGGCTGCGGCGGGCTTTTGCCCGCCAGGTCGGCACCACCCCCGCCGAATACCGCCGGCGGTTTTGAAGCGACCCGGCCGCTGCCGCCGTGCTAGAATTTGGTTGGGTAAATGTCTTCTCTTGAGCCGCGGGGGCGACCAATGAGACGACGCTCGAGAGCGAGCGGAAGACGGGCCGAGGCGCCACGCCGCAAGACGGCGAGGCCAAAGCGCCGCAAGACGGCGACGCCAAAGCGCCGCAATGCGCCCAAGGCCGGGCGGCTTCGGCGCGCGTCCGCTGTCAGCAGGGAACAGATCGCACAGCTGATCCAGGAGCGCGATCGCGCGCTGGAGCGGGAGAAAGCTTCAGGGGAGGTATTACGGGTCCTCAGCTCCTCGCCGGGCGAGTTGAAGCCGGTCTTTGCTGCAATGCTGCAGAACGCCGTCCGCATCTGCGGCGCCAAATTCGGCAATCTCCTGCTGCGGGACGCCGATACGTTCCGCGTCGGCGCGACCCATGGCGCCCCGCCGGCTTACGTCGACTTTATGCGGCGGGAAGCGCCGTTTCGCGTCGATCCCCGTCTCGGCCTCGGCCGTATGCTCGATACCAAGGAGACTTATCAGGTCGCCGACATTGCGGCCGTGCCCGCGCATGGGGACAAATTGCGCATTGGCACCATTGAGCTCGCCGGCGCGCGGACCGTCCTCGGCGTGCCGATGCTCAAAGACGGCGAGATGATCGGCTGCATCATAATTTATCGACAGGAAGTGCGGCCGTTCGCCGGCAAGCAGATTGAGCTGGTGCAAAGCTTCGCCGCCCAAGCGGTCATCGCCATCGAGAACACCCGGCTGCTCAACGAATTGCGCCAGCGCACGGCCGATCTGACCGAATCGCTGGAACAACAAACCGGGACCAGCGAGATTCTCCGTGTCATCAGCAGTTCCCCGACCAATGTCCAACCAGTGCTGGACACCATTGTGAGAACTGCCGTCAGCCTCTGCAATTCCTACGATGCCGTGATTTTGCTGAGGGAGGACAAACGCCTTCGCATGGCCGCCCATCACGGACCCATGGCGCTCGATTTCGACCAGTTGCCGCTCGGCCGGGACTTCGTCAGCGGCCGCACCGTGATCGATGGAGTGCCGGTGCATGTGCCGGATTTCATGGCGGCAGGCGCCGAGTTCCCCCGAGGCCGCGAGGTGGCAAAGCGGCTCAAACAGCGAACTGTGCTCGGCCTTCCGCTGCGGCGCGAAGGCCAAACCATCGGCTGCCTGTTCTTGCGTCGAACGGAGGTTCTGCCGTTCACCGACAAGCAGATCGAGTTGCTTACCACTTTCGCCGACCAGGCCGTCATCGCCATCGAGAACACCCGGCTATTGGACGAATTGCGCGATTCGCTGGAGCGGCAGACGGCGACCACCGAAGTTCTGAAGGTTATTTCCGGTTCACCGGGCGAGTTGGAACCGGTGTTCAACGCAATGCTGGAAAACGCGATCCGCATCTGTGAGGCCAAGGTCGGCAATCTATTCCTGTGGGACGGGGGTGACTTTCGCGCGGTGGCGGTTCACGGCGCCTCCGATTATGCTGAGTGGTTTCGCCGCGATCCGATGGCAAGGATGACCGAACAGGCGGGCACCCCGCTCGATCGCCTGATCAAGATCAAGCAGGTCATCCACATCCTCGATCTTCGGCAAGATCGAAGCTATATCGACGGCAACCAACGTATCGTGTCCCTGGTGGAGACCGCCGGAGCTCGGACGCACCTGGTCGTGCCGATGCTCAAAGACCGCGTGCTCGTTGGCGCCATCGTCATCTACCGCCAAGAAGTGCGGCCGTTCGCCGACAAGCAGATTGAGCTGGTGCAAAGCTTCGCCGCCCAGGCGGTGATCGCCATCGAGAACACGCGGCTGCTCAACGAATTGCGCGAGTCGTTGGAGCGGCAGACGGCGACCGCAGACGTGCTCAAGGTCATCAGTCGCTCGGCGTTCAACCTGCAGACCGTGCTGCAGACGCTGGTCGAATCGGCAGCGCGGCTCTGCGACGCCGACAAGGCCACTATAACCCGCCAGAAGGGCGAGTTTTTCTATCGAGCCGAGTCCTACGGGTTCTCCACGGCGTTCATGGATTCCGTGCGCGACATTCCGGTTGTGCCGGAACGTCGGTCAGCGACCGGCCGTGCGCTCCTCGAAGGAAAGGTGGTTCACATTCCGGATGTGCATAGCGATCCTGACTACCAGTTCGGCGAGGCGCTCAAGCATGGTGAGTTTCGCACCATACTCGGCGTGCCGATGCTGCGCGAAGGTGTTCCGATCGGCGTGTTCGCGCTGACACGAGCCGAAGTGCGGCCATTCTCCCAAAGGCAAATTGACCTGGTCTCTATCTTCGCCGACCAGGCGGCGATCGCGATCGAGAACGTCCGGCTGTTCGAGGCGGAGCAGCAGCGAACGCAGGAACTGGCAAAATCGCTTGAGGATTTGCGCACCGCGCAGGATCGCCTTGTCCAAACCCAGAAGCTCGCCTCGCTCGGCCAGCTGACCGCCGGCATTGCGCATGAGATCAAAAATCCGCTCAATTTCGTCAATAATTTTTCCGGGGTATCGGTCGAACTGATCGCCGAGCTGCAGGATGCGCTAAAAGCGGCTTCGCTTGACGACAAAGCTCGCGCCGAGATCGACGACCTCGCCGACACGTTGAGGGGCAACCTCGACAAGATCGCGCAGCACGGCAAGCGGGCCGACTCCATCGTCAAGAACATGCTGCTGCATTCGCGCGAGGGCTCAGGGGAACAAAGGGTTGTCGACATCAATGCGATCGTCGAGGAAAGCCTGAATCTCGCCTATCACGGCGCCCGGGCCGAAAGCCAAGGCTTCACCGTCACGCTCGATCGCTCGTTCGATCCGGACGCCGGGCAAGCCGATCTATTTCCACAAGAGATCAGCCGGGCCCTGCTGAATTTCATCGCCAACGGATTCTACGCCGCGACAAAGCGCGGCGCGGAAGTCGCCGGCAACGGCTACGAACCGCGCCTTGCCGCCAGCACCAGAAACCTCGGCGACAGGGTCGAAATCAGGATTCGCGACAACGGCACCGGTATTCCCCCCGAGGTGAAGGAGAAGATGTTCAATCCCTTCTTCACCACCAAGCCTGCGGGCGAAGGCACCGGCCTTGGTCTTTCGATCAGCCACGACATCATCGTCAAGCAGCATGCTGGCAGCATCGAAGTCGACAGCACGCCGGGCGAGTTCACCGAGATCCGGATCGTTCTGCCGCGGACAGCGGTCTGAAGCGCGCGACAGGAGGCGGCCATTCGAGCCGCACCGCGCGCCCGATTAGGGACGAACCCTCCGTCGCCTCTACTTGCCCTCGCGCCAGATGCCGAGCGCTTCCTGGGCCGGGCGGTCGGAGATCGAGAACAGCACGGACTCTTTTTCGGCCTTGTGCGAATAGCGCTTCCACGGCGGCACCACGAACACGTCCTGCGGGCCCCAATCCAGCACTTCACCGTCGACCGTGGTCGTGCCCTTGCCTTCGGCACAGACGAAAATGGTGCCGTCGGTCGCGCGATACGGCTCGCCGTTAAACCCTTTCGGCAGCAATGCCAGATGGGCGCTCATTGTCGGCAGCACCGGTCCGCCGGTCACCGGATTGGCGTAGCGCACGCGCGCGCCATGGCGCTTGTCGATGTCGCCGGCCTGCGCCATGCGGGCAATGATGGGACGCGTGCGCGCATAGGTGTAATTGATGATTGGCGTGCGATTCATCGCCGGGGTGCCGTCGGGGAGCACGCCCGAGCCGTAGAAGTTCATTGAATCGCCATCCTGCCGCGTCGTCTTCTGCATGGCGTCGTCGAAGTGCTCCGCGAATGACGCCTCGAAGAAGTTGACCGCCGGGACATCGAGCACGTCGAGCCACAGCATCGGCTTCTTCGACGGATTGCCGTGATCGTGCGGCGCCCAGTTGGCGGTGATGACGAAATCGCCGGGCGACATGAAGGCTTTCTCGCCCTCGACCGCGGTATAGGCGCCCTCGCCGTCGAGCACGAAGCGGATCGCCGACGCGGCATGGCGATGCGCCGGCGCCACCTCACCCGGCATGATCATCTGGATTCCGGCAAACAGTGAATTGGTGACCTTTGATTCGCCGTGCAGCGCCGGATTTTCCAGGATCAGCACCCGGCGCTCCGCCTCATCGGCCGTGATCAATCCGCCGGATTCCATGACCAGCGCCTTCACATCGTCGAAGTGCCAGACATGGGGCTGGCAGCGCGACACCGGCTCCTTGGTGACCATGGATCGCATCACCTTCCACAGCGGCGCCATGTCTTTCTTGGCGATCCGCGCATAAAAGGCCTCGCGCATCGCCTCGATATTGTGCTTTGGACCGGGTTTGGTTTCTTTTGCGACCGCGACCGCCATGGGGTCCTCCAAATCTCTTCTTTCAACGTGTTCATAACATAATCAAACGCCTTGGCGGCGAAAATAGCGGCAACCGCGCGGCTCCCATGCGCAAGCGTTGCATTGCCTTTGGCATATCAGCCCTTGGTCGAGGCCCTCATGGCCGAATCCGCCGCCTCTTCAGCTCCCGGCACGCTGCGGCGCGACGCGCGGGTTCTCGGGCTGTTATTCGCCAGCACGCAGAAGCCGCACCGCGAGCAGATTGAGAAGCGCGAACACGCCGAGGAGCAGCGCGCAGACGACGAAGCCGCTCGCGGTGAGAAGGCCGTTGGACTGCGGCTGAATAAAATAGGGCAGGTAGTTGTTGGCATAGGTGACGATCGCTTCGGCTTCGACTGGCGGCACCGGCACATAGGCGAGAAACGGCATCCAGCCCCAGATGCGGCCCAGCCCTTCGCCGTGGCTGGCATGGCTCATATATACGAGCGCGCTGCTGCGCGGAAACAGCGCGGCGAGTTCGGCAAAGCACAGCGCGATCAGCATGATGATCACGCCGCCGACGATCCAGCTGAAGATCGCCAGCGGGCCGGCGAGTCTCGCGGCATGGTAAGCGCCGAACAGCCAGCCGTCGCGGTCTGGAGCCTTATCGTCATTGCGCTCGCCATGAAGTCGGCGCTGCCCGCGGAGGAAACCGCCGAAATCATGGTGCGGATGGAGACGCTGTAAGCGGCTTCGACCGCGCGGCACGTGAACTTGGGCCGCAGCGGCGACGACAAAGCGGAATGCGAGGCATAGTTCGGGCAAGTAACAGGTTTGCCGCGTTGATGGTGACGGCCTTGGCCGTTACGGCGGCCGCCGCCACGACGCCGGCGGAGGACGCCTACATCGCCGGGCGCGACGCGGCGATCGCCAAGGTCAAGGCCGCCACCGACGCCGAACCGAAAAATCCGACCGGCGGCGACGACGAAAAAGTCATTGCGCTGGACAATCAGGAGCTTGCCAGCCTCGAAAAGCTTGTGCGGGCCGTCGTCGGTCCGGTGGCGATCATGGGGCTCGACGGCAAGAGCGCCATCAATCTCGATACGCTGAGCGACGGCGACGAGGATTTTGGTCTGCTCGACGGCATGGTTTATGGCGCGCCGGATGCCAAAACCCGCGTGATCGTAACGACTGACGGCCTGTTCCGGCGCTGGCTGCAAGAGCACAAGAACTGGTGGGATAACGAGCTTCCTCAAGATCCGAGCGCCGCGATCAAGGACCAGGATTTTTACAGCCAGGCCGTGCTCACCAATTCCGCCATCGTACGCTATGCGAATATCGCCATCGGCGCGCCGCCAGGAACAGCCTTCGCCTACGCCATGCTCGCGGCGCGGACCCAAGACGCGATTCCCGCCAAGGCCGACGAGGTCTTTGTCGCGCTGTCGCGGGGCGGCCGTGTCTTCATCGCCAATAGCAAAGACTTTAAGGCGGTCGGACCGATTCCGGCTTGCGAAGCGATCCGCGACGGCTTCGCCAAGAAAGCGTCCGATGCCGCCAAGTCGAACGACCCCGCCGTGCAAGACAAGGCCGATGCGCTGAGCGCCCGGTCCGATGCGGAATTCCTAAAATGCTTCGGCGAGAAGGCGCCCCGGCAGCCGGCGTTTCGTGGCGCGGTGCAAGCCGTGCAGACACTGATCGAGCGGCTGCCCGCACAGTGATCCGGCGTTTCAATTGTTGGTGGCGCCGCCGTCGACCGCGATGGTCTGGCCGGTGATGAAATCGCTGTCGGCCGACGCCAGGAACACCAGCGCGCCGAGGAGGTCTTCCGGATATTCGTCGCGCTTGAGCGCGCGACGCGCAATCGAGGGTGCGCGCGAATGCTCCAGATGCTGCGGATTTTCCTCAACCACGGTATCGGAGAGGGTAAAGCCCGGCGCCAGATTATTGACGCAGATATTGTGCTCGCCGAGCTCGCGCGAGGTGGCCCGCGTGAACGCCGTCACGGCGCCCTTCGAGGTCACGTAATGCGCGAATTGCGGGATGCCGCGGGCGACCGTGCCGGAGCTGATGTTGACGATCTTGCCGTATTTCCGCGCGATCATGTGCGGCGCGACGTGCTTGGTCATCAGAAACACGCCGCGGATATTGATCGCCATCACGCGATCCCACAGCGCGACGTCGATCTCGGTGACCTTCTGCTCCTGCAGCGGCGCGAACAGCGCGGCGTTATTGACCAGAATGTCGATCTTGCCGAAGCGGTCCATGGTCTTGGCGACCAGCGCCTTGACCGCGCTCTCGTCGCTGACATCGGTGACGGCGCTGTCGACCGAATTAGCGCCGTGCTCGCGCGCGAGCTCCCCGGCAACCGCCTTGCCGTCGGCGACGTCGACGATCATCAGCCGCGCGCCTTGCGCGGCGAGCGCGCCGGCATAATGCCGGCCGATCCCCTTGGCCCCTCCGGTCAAAAGCGCCACGCGGCCATCAAGACGCGCCATGATTCCCTCCCCTGTCGGATTGCGGCTTTCTCAGCTCTTGCCGCCGTGCTCGGCGATGAATTTGGCGAAGGCGGCAAGCAGCTGCTTGATGAAGCTTACCGCCTGCTCGTCTTTGAGCTCGCCGGTCTTATCGTCGAACTTCTGCGGGGCGCTGCCGATGAACACTTCCGGCTTGTTCATCGTCAAGGCGTCGAGAAAGATCATGCAGCGGCGAAGATCGTATTGCATGCGGCCGCCACCGAGAATGCCACCCGTCGCCGAGATGATCGCGACCGGCTTGCGCATGAACGGCTGGTTCGGCATGCGCGACACCCAGTCAATCGCGTTCTTCAAGCCGCCGGGGATCGAATAATTGTATTCCGGCGAAACGAAAATGACGCCGTCGGCGGCGCGCACCGCCTCGGCAAGCTTTTGTACCGGCGCCGGAAAGCCCGTCGAATTTTGAATGTCGGCGTTGTAAAGCGGAAATTCCGTGAACGGCGGCGCTTCGGTGATGGCCATGCCCGCGGGCGCCCAACCGGGTAAATGGTTCAGCAGCATCCGATTGTACGATCCCTTGCGCAAGCTGCCGCAAATGCCGATGACAGTGGTCATGCTCGATCCCTTAACTGCTCGATGAACTCAGCAAAGCCGGCGCGACGACGTCCTTCCAGCTCTTTGGCGGCACCTTCAGTTGGCCGTGCCGGGCCATGAAATCGGCCATTGCCTGAACACCGTAGACGGCGCTGCCGAACTCGTCCTTGATGTCGCCGATCACGCCCGCCATCGCCGCGCCGGTAAGCGTGCCGGACGGCTCATGCGTCAAATAGATTTGCGCCGCGTGGCGCGGGTCGTCGCGGATGATGCGCGCGGCTTCGTCGATCGCCTTGCCGACCGCCTCCGGCATTTGCGGCCGCCGGGCGATGAACGACCGCGTCGCGCCAAGCACCAGGAAGGAGAATTTGCCGCCGATCACGTCGGCCGATGTCAGGATCGGGTGCACCTTGCGGTCGCGCAGCGCCAGCTCGGTGAACGGCGGCGAAGAAAAATACGCAGCCACCCCGCCTGGGCCCTCGCCCCCGCCCATGGCGTCGACCGCTTCCGCATGCGACATCGCCACGACCTGGCCGCGCAGCCGATCATAGCGGCCGAAGACTTTTTCCGATTGCAGTTCCAGAAGCTGAACTTGCGGCGACGTCAGCGTCGGCACCGCGATGCGATCGCCCGGCTTGAGATCGCCGAGCCCATGCACATCCGCCCGGTTGCTCAACAGTACGAGTGGCAGCGACGTCATGCCGGAAGCGACAAAAATCTGGCCCGGCGTCTCAGGTGCTCCCGCCCAGGACGCCAGCAGCGGCGCAACGCCAAACGGCCCCATGTCGATGGCCCCGCTTGCAAGCGAGGCCTGCACCTGCTCCGCGCCCATCAGCCGCGGAAAGCTCACCTTGACGTCAAGATGGGCTTCGTGGGCGGTTTTCTCGATGAGTTTGAGGTCCTCGCAGATGTAGAGCGGCAGAAAGGCAAGGCCAAAGCCCATGCCGATTTTGACCTGCACCTGCGCGGCCGCGGGCGCGAGACTAGACGAGAGCAGCACAAGCGCGATCAGCCAACGCAGCAACATGCACGCGACCTTAGCTACAAGGCGGAAGAAAAGCGGCGGGGCGAACACTATAGACCGGCCTTGCCCGCAGCGCGAGATCGGTCCGGCGCCGTACCGCTCGGGTGCGTTTACCGGAGCGCGGAGATGAGATCGGTCCGCGCAAAATCTTCGCCCTTGTAGAGCAAGGGCTCGCGCCTGACTTTGGCCAGCGCGTAGGCGAAACAATCGCCAAAATTCAACCGAGCCGCATGACCGCTATTCCTGCCGAAATCGCGATAGGCTGCGCGCGCAATATGCGCCTGTTCGACAGTAATTGGTTCGATGACAATTTGCGCGGCCCATAACAATTCGTCGAAGCGGCGGCTTGCGATCGGGTCGCGACTGCCATCGATCACAATTGCCGCCTCGACAAAATTCGCCGCCGAAATGCGCCGCTCGTTTGCCGCCTCGATCGCATCGGCAAAGCGGGGAGCATCTGGCTCGTCGCGCAGGATCGCGATCAGCGCCGAAGCGTCGATGATCATCGCGGCAAGCCGCGCTCGTCGTACAGCAGTTCGCCGTGGTCGGCGAATTTGAACGGCTCTTTGAGCCGCGGTGCGCAGTCCTTGCCTATGGCGATCAGACGCTCGGCGAGGCTCTTGCCATCCTTCTCGCCGCGGATGCGCTCAAGCCGCTCGCGGACGGCGATAGTGATGGCTGCGGTCATGGTTTCCCCGGTCACTCTGGAGAGTTCTTCTATGAGCCGATAAGTCTCATCGTTCTTGATATTGAGGCCCATCTATACCTCTATACCTATATATTCTACCGATGTACCATCACCCTGAACATCCTGCAAGGACGAAAGAATCCGCCGATCAGGCAATCTCCGAAAGAAAGTGCTGCTTCAGTCGCTCCCTGCCGGCCAGCGCCGCGCGCAGATCGAAGCCATTGACGATGGCGAGCCGAAAGCCACCAGGCGGCATGGCATGCTGCTCCGGCGCGAGGTTTTCGTGAAAGGTGATTTGCACGCTGGTGACCCCCGGTATCGCCTTAACGGCATCGACCAGCGCCCGCGGCGGATGCCGGTAGCGGCGGCCGTTCGGCCCGAACAGCACGACGCTGTAGCCTTCGCCGCGGTCGTCGTCAGCAAAATCCCATTCGCCGCGCTCGTAGAGCGCGACCACCGCGTCGACCCAGCCCGGGCCGTAGAGATCGGGCCATTGGTCCGAGAAGCGCAAATGCGCTTCGATAATCGTTTCCCCGATGGTTTCGAGGTTGACCATGCCGCTATAGCCGGCGAGATTTTCTCGCAGCCATTCGCCGCAACGCGCTTCGATCCCGCTGGCCGGCTCGGCATGCACGATCCAATAATCGAAGGTGCCCTCGCCCGCCGGCTTGCCCGTGGCATGGCGCCACCAGCACGGCTCGCCGTCAACCACGGCAATGTCCGAGGAGACATGGCGGCCCTCTAGCAGAGTCATCCAGAAATGGCCGGGCGCATAATGCTTAAGGTAATCGGCTTCGCAATTGAGCACATGGCTGCCGACGCCCATGCCCTTGAGATTAACGATCGGCTTGGAAAACACCGGATAGCGCGGCGGCGCCACACCGTGCGGCGCGGCCTCGAGATTTTGCGACAGCGCCAGTCTCAGCTTGTCATAGACGAAGCGATGCGCCGGATACCATTGCCAGGCGTCGCTGTCCTCGGTCGGAATATTGGCGGCGGTGTCGACATGGACGAAATATTGCAGGCGCCACGGGTCGACTTCGCAGATGGGCATGATTCAGACGACGGAGGACAGACGACGGAGGACAGCAAAGCATAATCCGTCGTCTGTCATCTGTCCTCTGTCTTCCGCAGTGCGTGCACGCTGAAAAACCCGTCGCTCCAGACCTTGAGCGGCGACCAGCCGCTGCCGCGCGCCAGCGCCACGAACGACTCGACGGTGTATTTGTAGCTGTTCTCGGTGTGGATGGTCTCGCCGGCGCGAAAATTGATCGACTTGCCGTTGACCTTCACCTTCTGCCGCTTGGTGCTGGCGAGGTGCATCTCGATCCTGCTGTGCGCACTATTGTAACAGGCGTGATGCTCGAAACTGGACAGGTCGAAATTGGCGCCGAGCTCGCGATTGATGCGCCCCAACAGATTGAGATTGAATTTTGCGGTCACGCCCTCGGCGTCGTTATAGGCCGGGCACAGGATCTTGGTGTCTTTGACCAGATCGACGCCGATCACCAGGACCGCGCCGTGGCCGAGGATCGCGCCGGCATGGCGCAGGAACTTCGCCGCCTCATGCGGCTCGAAATTGCCGATGGTCGAGCCGGGAAAAAAGCCCACGCGCGGCAGCGCGGCGATTGCCGCCGGGATGGCGAAGCTTTGGGTGAAATCGCCGACCACCGGATAGACCGCAAGGTGCGGGAAATCGCGGCACAGCTGCGCCGCGTCCTGCTGCAAGAAATCGCCGGAAATGTCGACCGGCACATAGGCCTCGACCGTCGCCGCGGCGCCGAGCAGGATGCGCACTTTGCGGCTCGAGCCGGCGCCGAATTCAACGAGGGCGCAATTCGGCGGAAACAGCGACGCGATCGCCGGCGCGTTTTGGCGCAGCAGCTCAAGCTCGCAACGCGTCGGATAATATTCCGGCAGCTGGGTGATGCGCTCGAACAAAGCGGAGCCGGCCGCGTCGTAGAAATATTTCGGCGGCAGCCGTTTGGGCTTCGCCGAGAGCCCGGCGAGAACGTCGGTGGCGAAGGAGTCCGCCGTCTCGATGGGCGGCGCCGCGCGGAGCGCGGTTTGTCGGGCGCTTGCCATGGGATGTGCTCAGTGTTCGTACTCGGCAAGCCGCAATCCGGAGAATTGCCAGCGGGCCGGCGGATAAAAGAAGTTGCGATAGGTCACACGCGAATGGCCGGCCGGCGTCGCCAGCGACGCGCCGCGCAGCACCATCTGATTGATCATGAACTTGCCGTTGTATTCGCCAAGCGCGCCTTCGGCCGCCTTATAGCCGGGATAGGGTGAGTAGGCGCTGCGCGTCCATTGCCAGACAACGCCAAAGGCGTCGGCGAACGCCCCGCGTTTCGCCGCCACTTCCCATTCCTCTTCGGTCGGCAGATGCCTGCCCGACCAGCGCGCAAAGGCGTCAGCCTCGTAATAGCTGACGTGACAAACCGCTTGCGCCGGATCGACCGGCCGCAAGCCGCCGAGCGTCAGCGCGAACCAGGCGCCGTCGATCTTCCGCCAATAGCCCGGCGCATTCCAGCCTTGCGCCTCGACTGCGGCAAAACCGTCCGACAGCCACAGCGTCGGCGTGGTGTAACCGCCGTCGGCCATGAAATCGAGCCATTCGCCGTTGCTGACGAGCCGCGGCGACAGCCACACCGGCCGCAGCGCGATCTGATGCGCCGGCCCCTCATTGTCGAAACAAAAACCCTCGCCGCCATGGCCGATCGTTTCGAGGCCCGACAGCGTCGTGACCGCCGCGGCGCGCTCACGCGTCGCCGGCCATTGCCAGTCCGGGTCGTAGGCCGGGTTCGTCTCGTTGAGCGAGAAGGCGTGCAAAATATCGGTCAACAGCAGTTCCTGATGCTGCTGCTCGTGATTCAATCCGATCTCGATGATCGGAATAATTTCGCCGAAATTGTCCGCGCTTTCGATCAGCGCAGTCACCGCGGCGTCGACATGGGCGCGATAAGCCGCGACCTCGGCGGCGCTCGGCCGCGTCACCAGGCCGCGCTGCGGCCGCGCCGCGCGCGGCCCGGCGGAGACGTAATAAGAGTTGTAAAGATAGGCGAAGCGACCGTCGAACGGCTTATAGTTTTTGACATAGGGCTTGAGCAGAAATTGCTCGAAAAACCAGGTCACATGCGCACGATGCCACTTGGTGGGGCTCGCGTCGGGCATCGATTGGACAACTTGATCTTCCGGCGAGAGGAAACTGGCGCGACGTTCGGTCTCAGCGCGCACCTCGCGAAAGCGCGACAGCCAATACTGCCGCGGATCGGGGGCGAAAGCCGCGGCACGCGCATCGGAAGGTGCTTTATCGGCGAGTCGAATGCGCTGGGAAGCAGCCGAGCCTGACATCATCACAATCCGCAAATGGCGGGATTAGCTGAAGAATCTGAAGCTTAGGAGAATAATTGGTCCCCGGCAGATTGGTTCCATAGATGGCCCTTTCACGCAAGACTGCAATGCCCGATCAGTCGCCCTAACGCGGAAGTGATCGCCTGGGCGCGACTGCATGAAACTGTCGGCAAACTTGGCGCAAGTCCACCCGCCGACGTATGGTCTGCGCTCCGTTCGGCTATGCAGCCGCAGCTATTGCGTTCGGGCCGATAGCGGCCCCCGATTCTACCGATTCTGTATATGGGGAGGCCATCGAGGGAGCCTATGGCGAAACGCACGAAGATCACCAGGAAAAAGGCGCCCGCAAAACCGATGCTGCCGCGCGAGCGCGTTGATTTTTCCGCGATCGTCGATCGGCCGCCGCTCAAGCTGCCGAACGGCGCGCGCATCGTGTTCTGGACCATCGTCAATCTCGAAGTCTGGGACATCGGCAAGCCGATGGCGCGCCAAGTGCTGGCGCCGCCGACCGGCATGACGCAATTGCCCGACGTGCCGAATTGGAGCTGGCACGAATACGGCATGCGGGTCGGCGTATGGCGCTTCTTCGATCTCTATAAGCGCCTGAACATCCGGCCCACCCTCGCCATCAACGCGCGCGTCTGCGAGGACTACGCCCGCGTCGCTCAAGAGGCCAGAAACGACCGCTGGGAATTCATGGGCCATGCCTATGAGCAGGGACCGATCCACAAGGAGCCGAACCAAAAGGCCATGATCTTGCGTTCGCTCGACATCGTCGAACGCTTCACCGGCAAGCGTCCGGTCGGCTGGCTCGGCCCGGGCCTGACGGAAACCCTGGAAACTCCCGACATCCTCACCGCCGCCGGCATCAGATATATCGGCGATTGGGTCTATGACGACGAGCCGACCACGATCCGCACCGCGAACGGCCCGCTGGTGACGCTGCCTTATACCATGGAGCTCAACGACATCCCGATGATGGCGGTGGCGCACCACGAGGCGGATTACTTGTTCAAGCGCACCATCGATCAGTTCGACCGGCTCTATGCGGAAAGCGAAAAGCGCGCCAAGATACTGGCGCTCGCCATCCATCCCTATCTCAGCGGCCAGCCCCATCGCATCAAATATCTCGAAGCGATCTATGACTACACCCGCCGCTTCGACGGCGTGGTGTATTGGACCGGCGCCGAGATTTTAGACTGGTATTTGCAAAGCGCAGCCGCGAAATGATCCGCACCGCCGTTCTTCTTGCCGTGCTGTTGACCGCGGCCACTGCGCACGCCGCCGTGCCGTGCCGCAGCAGTGGCCCCTTCAACCAGTGGCTCGCCGATCTCGAGCACGAGGCCATGGCGCAGGGCATCTCGCAGCGCACGATCGCCGAAGCGGCGCCCTACCTCGCTTACGATCAGCGCATCGTCAATATCGACCGCGGCCAGCGCGTCTTTACCCAGACCTTCCTGGAATTCTCCGACCGCATGGCCGCCACCTATCGGATCGAGCGCGGCCGCGCGCTGATCAAGAAATACGCTCCGATCTTTGCGCGCATCGAACAGAGCTATGGCGTGCCGGCGCCGGTCCTCGTTTCGTTCTGGGGCCTGGAAAGCGATTTCGGCGCCAACATGGGCAATTACCGCTCGCTGCCGTCGCTCGTCTCGCTCGCTTATGACTGCCGGCGCGCCGACCGCTTCCGCGCCCAACTCCTCGATGCGCTCCGGCTTATTCAGCGCGGCGATCTCACGCCAAGCGAGATGATCGGCTCCTGGGCCGGCGAGCTCGGCCAGACCCAGATGATGCCGTCGGAATATTACAAATACGGCGTCGACTATGACGGCGACGGCAAGCGCAACCTGTTGCGCAGCGTGCCCGACGTGCTCGCCTCGACCGCGAATTATCTGGTCGGGCTCGGCTGGAAACGCGGCGAGCCGTGGCTCACCGAAGTGCGCGTGCCGGCGCGACTGCCCTGGGATCAAGCCGATCTCGATATCCAATTGCCGCGCGCCAAATGGGCGAGCTACGGCGTGACGCTCGCCGACGGCCGGCCGCTGCCGGCAGATAATCTGGCCGCATCGCTGCTTCTGCCGATGGGACGGCTCGGCCCGGCGTTCCTCGTCTACGCGAATTTCCAGGTCTATCTGCAGTGGAACAATTCGCTGGTTTATTCGACCACGGCCGCCTATCTCGCGACCCGCATCGCCGGCGCAGCTCCGCTGCACCCCGGCCATCCGCCGCCGTCCTTGCCCTTTGCCGAGGTCAAGGCGCTGCAGACCATGCTGGCGCGCGCCGGTTACGATGTCGGCACCATCGACGGATTTCTTGGCCTGAAGACCCGCCAGGCGGTGAAAGCGATGCAGCAGAAATACGGCCTGCCGGCGGATTCCTATCCGACCGCCGAACTCTTGGCGCGGATGCGCGGCGGACACTAGGGACGGACATGAGCAGACAAATCCGCCGCGTCGTCACCGGCCATAACGCCGCCGGCAAATCGATCTTCGTCATCGACGGCCCCACCCCGCACGTATTCAGCCGCACCAAGGGCAGCGCCATCGTGCATGAGCTGTGGGAAACCGCACGTATGCCGGCCGACAACCGCGGCAATGCCGACGCTATCGCCCGCGGTCACCGTCTGCCGCCGCCGCAGAACGGCTCGGTGTTTCGCGTCATCGAATATCCGCCGGACAGCGAGCGCCTCGCGGCGATCGCGCGCGAGCATGCGCTGCCCGACGACTCCGGACGCGCGGCGGCCACCGACCGCAACAATCCGCGCCATCCCGGCTTCCACAAGACCGCGACCGTGGATTACGCGATTGTCCTTTCAGGCGAGATCTACGCGATGATGGACGACGGCGAGGCCTTGCTCAAGGCCGGCGACGTTCTCGTACAGCGGGGCACCAATCACGCCTGGAGCAACCGCACCCAGGAACCGGCGGTCGTCGCTTTCGTGCTGATCGACGCGGAGCCGGTCTGACGCCATCGCGACCTCGATCGGGCGGAGCCGCGATCGACGATCTAAAACTGCGAATAGAGTCTGGAACGCCACGAGAGAGGCCGGACCGCGATCGGCATTATAAGCCGGGTTGGCGATGAACTGATAATCGAATGTGGCCTGCCAATCGTAGATCGGGAATGCGTAATAGGTCTCGATGATCTGTTCGAGCCCGGGATGCGGCAATTGCCCGTCGCCGACTTCGATGCCGATGCCGCCGGCGTTGAGATAGGCTTCGTGTGCCGCCGAAATGCCGTTGACGACACCGGCCAAGCCGAAGGTGTCGTCCGGCCGGCCCCATTGCGTGCCCTTTAGCTGCAGGCCGGCGGCGACCGTGCGGTCGACGTCGGTATAAACATCCGGCTCGACATCGCCACTGGCGACTCCGGCGCGCATGAAGACGCCGAGATCGGCGGTGATTTCCTGCTCGGCATTCATGCTGATGCCGGTGCGGCTGCGGTACTGCCGCACCGGAATAGTATTGGCGGGACCGCCAATGGCCTGCGCCAGGGCGATGGCGTCCTCATAGTTGCCGAGCTGGGCGCGGGTCACAAAGCCGGTGAATGCGATCTTCCCGGGATGCGACCACAGTCGCCAGCGGCGTTCGACTTCCCCGATCCATTGAAATTGCCCGAAGCTTGCGTCGAGATCGGTGCTGTTGGGGACCACCGGCAGATCGAAAACGCCGGCGCGTACGGTCCAATCGGACTGATACCATTCGGCGGCGGCGCCGTAAGTATAGCCCCAGGCGTCGCCGGCATAATCGAACGTGCCGGTATTGATCAGCGCCCAGTTCATGAAATCCTGGCGCGGATTGGTGGCATATTTGTTCACATCGAACATGTCTACCGGCGCGAATTTACCGATAGTGAATACCATCCGGTTGGTGGTCCGGGAGCCCTCGAATTGGTTCTGATCGGCCGGCACCTTCTCGACGTCGCCGCCGAGATCGACCGTCTGCCGGAGAAAGCTGCGCTGGATTCGTGCATACGGCACCGCCGAGCCGACCTTGTAGGCCGCACCGCCCGGATAGCCAGCCGCGCCGACCGAATTACTCGGCCCGAAGCCTTGATCGATCTCTGGATCGATCCACAACTCGGCCCCGTCCCAAAGCTTGACGCCAGCGAAAAACATCGCGCCCCAGGCCTCCCGGCCCTGATCGGCATCGAGGCTGTTCTGGCCGTGATAAGGCGCGTGGAACGGCGCTACATATTGCTCGACAAAATTGGTCTGGCCGTGCAGCGCGAAGCGGTCGAGTTCGAGCGCGGCCGGCGCCTTGAGGAATGTATCGGGCGTAATGCCGCCTGCGAACTTGTAGTCGAAGCCGACACGCAGGCTCTGCACGGCAAGAGCGGACGTAAAGCTCTGACCCGCCGCCGGAAAGCTGATGCTGCGGCTGCCGTAATCTGCGAACAGATATTCGAGCTGCATCAGCCAGCGGGACGTCAGAGCGACTTCGACGCCGGCGCCGACGACGCTGCCCAATCGCGGTACCATGAAGAGATTTTCGACGGTGCCGACCGGCACCGGACCGCCCGAGATCTGGCTGCGGCTGAACTGATCGTAGCTCCAGGCAAAGCCGCCGGTCGCGTAGAACAGCCAATCCCCCGAAGCAAAGTCTGGCGAATAACCAATGCGGCCGCGCAGCGTGCCAAAGAACTCTGCCTGTTCGCTGTAGATCGCGAGGCCCGTTGACGGGGCGTTGAAGGTCGAAGCGCCTCCCAGGCCGCGCGCGGAAAAGCTTGGGAACGATATGTCAGCCTCAATACCCGCCAGCCAGCGCGAGGCGAGCATGTAGCCGTAGCCTGCTTGCAGGCCGAGGAAGTAGCTGCCGGTGCCCCTGAAGGCGTCATACGAATTATAAAAATCGAGAGCGCCGGAAGGACCTGACGGCGAGGACCAGTCGGACTGCCCTCCGGCGTAGCCGAGATGGCCGCCGAGATAGACGCCGGTCCAGTCGTAAGCGACCGGCGCCAAAGGCGGCGGCGCCTTGCTCGGCAGTACTGCGGTGAGATCGGCCGCGTGCGCGGTCGCCGCGAGCACAAAAAGCCCGATGCCGGAGAGACCCAGCCTTTCCATCACTTCCCCAAAACCCACAGGCGGCAGCGCCGCGATGTTGCTGCCGCTCCGGCGACGACAATAGCGTGACGGCGGGCAATAGGTCAGAGCCGCGCCTGCGCCGCCCCCGCCGCGCTCGGATGTAGTCTATGCTACATTATATTGCCAATGCTTCAAGGCAGGATAGCACCGGAAGTGACTGCGTTGCTTCGGCAGCTAAGAACCGGTGATCTGATAACCGAGGCCAAGGAAGTAGCTGCCGGTACCCTTGAAGGCGTCATAGGAATTATAAAGATCGAGGGCGCCGGAAGGGCCTGACGGCGAGGGCCAGTCGGACTGCCCTCCGGCGTAGCCGAGATGTCCGCCGAGATAAAAGCCGGTCCAGTCATGGACGACCACCGACGGTGGCGCTTTGGTAGACAGCACCGCGCAAATCGGCCGCCTGCACGGTCGCCGTGAGCATAACAAGCCTGATGCCGCAGAGACGCAACCTTCCCATCTTTTCCTGAGCCCACACGCCGCAGCCGCTTACTGCCACTGCAGCAAAGACAATAGCGTGACGGCGACAAACGTCAGAGTCGCCAAATGCAAGCAAATCTAGACTAAGTTGCGCGCTGATGTTATGGGACGACGTGTCCAGCTTGATGACCCAGGTCGTAGCGCGAGCGGTTTGCTTGCGTTCGGTCCAGCGTCTGCGGCGCACGCGAGCATGAATATGCCACGCGCCGTACTGTTGCAGCCGGCAAGAGAGATGGGGCCATGGTGGCAATCCGATTGTCACTAGTCATTGCGGTCGCTCTCGGCGGCCTATTTTGCTCCATTTCGGTTGAGCCGGTGCAATCGGCTCCGCAGGCTGCAGCCATCCCGCAAGATTCGCTGCAATGGGCGGTGCAAGCTTCAGCAAAAGCCAACGATGAATGCCGAGCAAGGCGCTTGCGCGGCGAATTGAAAACCTACGAAGCATCGGTGCAATGTTCTAACCCAATCATGATCGCCGCATTCACAAAGGCGAAATACAGGTACATGGACCTGATCGACGCTTGGGCGGAGAAGCGGCTGGAATTAGCGAAAAAACTCGATCGCGGCGAATTGACCGAACAGCAGGTTGAGACCGAGGGCGACAGGTTCTTTTCCGACCTTCAAGCCATTGAGCGTCAGCGCAATTTTCTTGCGAACCAGCGGCAAGGAACGAGCCTGCCGGATAAAAGGTGACGGCTCGCCGGACGTTCGTGCAAGTCCGAAAACGGGCTCGATGGCGCCGGCCGCCTTGGCGTTATTCGGCGCGCGGTTCACCGCACCACGAGGGTGCCTCGCGTCTGTTGGTGAAAATCGTCATAAAACTCGTAGCTGCCCGGCGACAGTGGCCGCACGTTGACGGTGCCGCTGTTGCCGGCCGTAATCACCTTCTCAACTCTGAGCGAAACGCTTTCAAATTCCATAGGCGTCGCGTCGAGGTTCTTGACCGTTATGCTCAGCGGCTGATTGGCGGGCGCGCTCAATGTCGCCGGTTGGAAATGATTGCCTTTGACCGTTATCTCCAGCCTGTGCGCTTGTTGAGCGTGCGCCGCCGTTCCGGCCGCGAAGATCGCCGCCGCAAACACGAATGAGCCGGCGATCGAGCTTACATAAACAGAATTCACCCTCATGGGCGCCTCCAATCGGATTTTTCTTACTCGCAAGATCGTGGCCGACGGCGATTCATTGCCTCGCAGGCCTCATTAGAACTCAAACTCGAACAGCAGCTTTGCACGCTGGCGGGAAAAATCCGCCAGATCGAGATTAGCGGGCACGATGCCGGCCTCACGGCCGGCTATCTGCGTTTCCCAGGCCGCGCACATCAGAACCTTCGCCGCGATCTGCCAATAGAACGTGGGGCCCAAATACACGGCATCACCGGTGAAATTGTCGAAGGCCACGCCGTCATAATGCTGCAGATACCAAATGTCGGCACCCACGACGACTTTCGGAACGATCTGATAAGCGAGCGCCGAAGAGACCCCCCAAGTCGATTCTTTGACCCACATTCCGAAATCGGCGTGCGTCGTCTCAGGCTCGTAAAGAGCATTGAAGGCGAGGAATAGTCGATTCTTGATAAGCTCGGTGTCGGCTTCGAGCTTGTTTTCCAAGCCGAAGTTGGCGACCTGCGCACCGCTGGTTTCGTCGCGACTGTGAAATTCCGGCTCGATGGACGCGGTGATGGCGAACGGCATCGACGGCCCCCGGTCGACGATGATCGGCCGGAATTCGGCTTCAAAACCGTTGACAGCGGCCGCATTGAGATCGTCGAGACCGGGCACACCGCGAATGTTGTAATACGAGACCGTCGGGCCAAATGCGATTTGCATGAACTGGGTCGGCGTATATTCGAACTCCAGTTCGGTTTCAGATACTCCATATTTGCCGCCGCGCTTGCCGAAATCCGTCTCGGTCTCCGGTTCAAGGGCTTTCTCGCCCTCTTCATCGATCGATGAGCCGACCGTAAAATTTCCAAAGATATATTTAGTCTCGAGTTCGTGGAATTCGCCCGCGTCCTGCGCCCGTGCCGCGACGGAACTCGAAGCTATCACTGCCGCGGTGGCGAAGCCGATCATGAGGGATCGCATCGCCGTCTCAATCGTCTGCAGTGACATCGCTTCTTCCCCGCTTGCAGCAGGCGCGCAACAAACGGCAGCCCATGGTCGATGTCAAGAAAAAACGCGTAATTTCAATATGTTAGAAGAATTCTAATCGACGCCTTGTTAGGAGCGTTTCTAAACTGAGCGCAAGTCGAAATTAGAACCGCTTCAAACGGCGCGAATTCATCAGGAGGCAAAGGACAATAGGCGCGATGCGCCGAGTTGGCGCACTCCGGAATTTGCCTGCCAGGAGAAGCGACCGAGCTAGTCCGCTTGGCTAGCGGCCGGTGATCTGATAGCCGAGATACCAGGAAAAAAGATTTGTCGCGGAGGCATTCTGCAGAGCTCGTCCTGCGGAAAGCAGCAGATGGTTATGGTCGTCGATGTCATAGATGGCGCCAATATTGAAACCCGTCGTGTCCCTGCCGCCGATAGTGTCCGCGGTCTGATGGAATAATTCGCCCCCGATTGCCAGTTGCTTCGTCACTTGCTTCTGCAGCAGCCAGCCGGCGAACCAATAATCTCTGTCGAGCGTGCCGCCGCCATGATTAATCCAATAGCCGCCGCCGCCATAGGTCAACCAATCGTTCCCCAAATCCTTTTGCACCCAGACCGGAAAAAAGGCCCGCACATGTCCCGCGCCTAAGCCGGCGCCCTGGTCGCCGGTCGGCAGCTCAACGAGCGGAAATACGCCGACCATGGGGGTCAGGCCGCCTTTGTCTTCCTGGATGAATCGATACTTGAACCCGAGTTCGGTATCGCCGTAGCCGAATTGCCTTGGGCCACCGGCGGGGCTGTCGAACGCCAGGGGCGCGCCAATGTGGAACTGACCGTTGGGGATGAGGCCGTAATTGAATTCCCAGGCCGGACCGACGCCCGACGTATCGCCGCTGACATGCGTGCCCGTTGTGAAAGTGTAGAACTCGTAATGCTGATAGTCGACCGGCTCGGGGTCGTCGGTTTGAAAAGGCGGACCGGCTCTTGCAACGATAGGAGCAAGGGCCAGCAGGAAACCCACTGCAAGAGCGGTGCAGCTCTTCCTCTTTGCCACTCACAGCTCCCACGCCCACCGGCAATGATACCGGACGCCGCTCTGCTGTCCAGCCAAGATCGCCTGTGTCCGGCTGTCGATGCCGACGAGCTTGCTGTCATCGCGCCGGACAATGCTGGCCGTCTTGTCCAGTGCCATAGTTGCTACTGATCTTGTTGAAGAAAAAATCTGGATATGATACCAGCTCCATAACGGATTGAATCGGGCAGTCTTCTGCGCTGAGAGCGGAAGGCAGGGGAATTGTTTTCGAGGCGCTGAGTGTGATTCGCTTGGCTATCTGATTCGGGGAAAACAGATGGTCGAATGCAGCAAAGCCGAGGTTCGGCGGCTCAAAACCGCGCTACGATGGAAGATCACGGCCGGACAGCGCCAGCGCATTCAAATGGTGCTGTTACGCGAGAGCGGGATGACGCAGGGCGCGATTGCGGCAGCGATGGGTGTATCGCTGAGCACGGTGAACCGCGCGCACATGGCCTATGCTCACGGTGGCATCAAGGCGCTTAAGCCCAAGCCGAATGGCGGACGCAAGCACGAGAACATGACCGTGGCGACGGAAAAGGCCTTGCTGGCGCGCTTTGCCAAAGCTGCCGGCGCCGGCGAGATGTTGAACATTCACGATCTCAAAGCGGCCTATGAACAGGCGATCGGGCATGTGACCAGCGACAGCACGGTGTACAATCTCTTGCACCGGCAGGGCTGGCGCAAGCTGATGCCGCGGCCGTTTCATCCCAAGCGCGACCTCGCGGCGCAAAAAGCTTTTAAAAAAACGGCTTTCCTGATGCAGTGAGGCAGGCTCGGCGGGCGGCCAAGAGGCGCGGTCGGCATCTGCGCATCATGTTCGCCGATGAAGCGCGCTTCGGCCGCATTAATCGGCCACGGCCATGCTGGGCGCCGATCGGAACGAGACCAGCGGTCGCCGCTCAGCTCATTCGCGAATACATCTATTTGTACGGCGCAGTCTCTCCAAAAGACGGAGTTTGCGTCTATCTGATCATGCCGACGTCGAACACCGCCTGCTTTCAGGCCTTCCTCGACGTGCTGGCGCGCAGGTTCGCCCGCCAGGACATCCTTTTGGTTCTCGACGGCGCGCCCAACCATCGCTGTGGCCAACTGACCCTTCCCGACAATATCAAGCTCTTGTACCTTCCACCGTATTCGCCCGAACTTAATCCAAAGGAAAATCTCTGGGATGAAATCCGCGAGAAAATCTTCAAGAATTACGCGCTGAAATCCATCGACGCCGTGCGCGCTAAACTCAAACAGGCCATCCTCTACATCGAGCACAACCGCAAACTCGTCCGCTCCATCACATCCTTTCCATATATCGCCAACTCACTCTGATGTGGAGTTGGTATGACATGCGCCCGCACTTGCCCAGCAATTCCTCTTGCCAAATGTAATCTTGTAACACTACCATCCAACATGGGGTGGGTTCACAGCCATAGACGGCGCGGCGCGTATCTGGCGCTTGCGGCGCTATTGCTGCAGATCGTCATTTCGTTCGGCCACGTCGACCTCGACGGCGCGGTCGGCGCCGACCATCTGACCCTCGGCGGCGCACATAAGATCGTCGCGACAACGTCGCACCGCGGTCCGGCGCAGAATAACGGCGGCGACGACGGCTATTGCCCGATCTGCGCGTCGATCTTTCTGGTCTCGACGTCGTTTGTCTCGACGCCGCCGCAGTTGCCGGTACCGGACGGCTTTTACCGGGTAAGGCGGTCCATCACCGTCTCGCGCGGCGTCACAACACCGCTTCGCCTCGCCTTCCGCTCGCGCGCTCCACCCGCCGCCTAGCGAGCGGTCGGTGCAAACTTTTGCCCGCTGCTGCGCTCGCGCGGCGGCGCCGGCAAAATGAAGCGCGTGGCAGCGCATCTCGTACCAGTATCGATCTCGTCTTCGCCACGCGACGGCACGACCGCCAGTGAGCCGGGTCTTTCCCTGCAGCATTGCTTGGCGGAGTTGTGATGTCAGCTCATCTTTGTCGCGCCGGCCGCGCGCGGATCGTCGGCGGCTCGGCCCTGTTCGCGCTGTTTGCTGCTGTTACCATGGCCAGCGCTCAGGATCAGCCCGCGGCCAATCCGCCGGCACCGGCGCAAACGCCCCAGGAGCCGAGTCCCGCGACCTCAGCGCCAGCAGCGCAGACGCCGCCGCCTCCGGTTTCAGCGGCGCCGGCAACGCCCGCGCCACCGGCAACGGCCTCGCCGCAAACGGCGGGCGGCGGAACGCAGCTGCCGCAGATCAATGTGCGTGCACCGATCATCAAGCGCGCCGCGCCGCACGCCGTGGCGCGGCGCACGCCGCCGCCAACCGTGCCGCCGTTGTCACCAGCCGAACGGCTCACCGAGCAGAACGACAGCTTCGATCAGGCGCGGAGTAATCTATACACCACGATCGGCACCACCGCGGCCACGCTCGGTCACAATACCATTCAGGCATTGCCGCTCGGCACCAATCAGCCGGTCGAGCGCGTCATCCTGCAGGCGCCCGGCGTGTCGCAGGATTCCGCCGCCAGCGGCTCCTTCCACATCCGTAACGATCACGCCAATGTGCAATTCCGCATCAACGGCGTGATGATGCCCGACGGCGTCACCGGCTTCTCGAGCTTCCTCGACACCGATATGATCGGCAACATCTCGCTGGTCACTGGCGCGCTGCCGGCGGAATATGGGTTGCGCACCACCGGCCTTCTCGACATCACCACCCGCAACGACATCTTCAACAATTCCGGCAGCATCGCCTATTACGGCGGCAGCCGCGGCACGATCGAGCCGAGCTTCGAATATGGCGGCACGTATTGCCCCGCCAACACGGCAACCGACGCGACAAAACCCGCGGCTCCGGGCACGGCCTGCATCGGCGGACTGCAATACTTTGTAACCGGCCGCTATCTGCAGACCACCGAGGGCATCGAAAATCCGCTGCCGACGCTCAACGCCATTCACGATTTTTCGCAGCAGGAGAAGGGTTTCGCTTATGCGCAGACGTTGCTCGATCCCTACACGCGCTTAAGCCTGATTGCAGGAACCTCCACCAGCTCGTTTCAAATCCCGAACGTTCCCAATCAACCGACCGTTCTGGGCAGCGCGTTCGGCATTTCAAGCTTCAATTCATCGAAGCTGAATGAAAATCAAGATGAGGATACGCAATTCGGCGTACTGGCGTTGCAGCGCTCCGTAAACGGCTTCGATGGACAGCTGTCCTACTTCACCCGCTACGACAATCTGCACTTCATCCCGGACCCGGTCGGCGATCTGCTGTTGAACGGCGTCGCTTCCGATATCAGCCGGCAGATGTATACAAACGGCATCCAGGGCGACGCCTCCTATGTCCTCACGCCGTCGCACACGCTGAGGGCGGGCTTCACGGTGAGCGCCGAGCAGGCTTGGGTCGACAACACCTCCTCGGTCGAGGCGACGCCGGGAGGAGGACCGGCGGTGGAACCGCCGTTCGCGATCACCGACGACGTCGCCAAGCTCGGCTGGCTGGCCGGCGTCTATGCGCAGGACGAATGGAAGATCACCGACCAATTGACGATGAATGCCGGACTGCGCTTCGACCAGATGTGGGAGTTCGTCGACGCCAACCAATTAAGCCCGCGCGTCAGCTTCACCTATAAGCCGTTCAAATATACGACCTTTCATGCCGGCTACGCCCGCTATTTCACGCCGCCGGTCCTGGTCGAGGCGGCGCCCGCAGACATCGCCCTGTTCAGCGGCACCACCGGCGCGCCAGCAAGTGGCGGCACCAGTCCGGTGCTGCCGGAGCGCTCGCATTATTTCGATGCCGGCGTCGAACAAAAGATCCCGTTCGAATGCTACAAATCCTCAGCCAAGGACTGCCCATCGCTCGATCTCGGGCTCGACGCCTATTACAAGATCGCGCGCGATCTGATCGACAACGGTACTTTCGGCCAGGCGCTGGTGCTCAGCGCCTTCAACTACGCCAAGGCCGTGAGCCAGGGCATCGAGTTTTCCGCCAAGTATCACGACGGCGGCTTCCAAGCCTATGGCAATCTCGCCGTGGGCCAGGAAAAGGCCACCCAGGTCGTGTCGAACCAATATCTGTTTGACAACGCCACGCCGCTGCCCGATCTCGGCGGTCTCACCGAGTTCCAATACATCCAGTCACACTGGATCTATACCGATCACAATCAGTTCGTCACCGGTTCGGCCGGCGCGTCCTATCAATTCTGCAACCGGCCGTCCTATGCCGGTGAGAATTGGCGGGGTTCGCTGTGCGGCACGACCCTGTCGGCCGACATGATCTACGGTTCGGGACTGCGCAACGGCGATGCCAATATCGACGCCGAGTCGCCCTATGCGCAGTTCAATGTCGGATTGTCGCATGATTTCGCCATGCCCGACGGCAAACCGCTTACCGTGCGCTTCGACGTCGTGAACATCTTCGACACGATCTATCAGATCAGAGACGGCAGCGGCATCGGCGTGTTCGCCTCGCAATACGGCCCGCGCCGCGGCTACTTCATCGGCATCAAGAAGAAAATATGAGGTCTCTCATGGCATTGCGACGATCGGCATTTTGCCTGCTTCGTGACACAATAATGTGCCAACGCCTGCATGGACGAGGGGTAAATCGCGCTGCTAGAGGACTGCCGGACAGCGGCAGCCGAGCCGGCGGCCGCATCCAGCCTCGGAACAAAAATCCCGTGCTTTTCGGTTGCCGTTACGCTAGCTCAGTGATTGTGGCCGAAACGGCGACGAGAGATACTGGTGATGCGGCTGCTTTTTCCAGTTCGGAGGCAGGTTCCGGGCCCGCTTGTGATTTCAATCGCGGTAGCGGAAATGGGGCTTATAAAGTGATCCATCGAATGACGCACATTCGCATTCCGACAAAGCGCCGGCTTCGCGTTGTCGCCCATGTCGGGGAAGGGCTGATGGCCCTTGTGCTACTGGTGGCGCCGGCGCCTGCGGCTTTCGCGCAAGGCAATCCGCCTCCGGCGGCAGCGGCACCTGCCACCGCGGCGCCCTCCACGCCGGCCGAGCCGGGTTCTGCGGCCACACCAACGCCAAGCACTCCGACTGCACCGCCGCCAGCTACCCCTGTTCCCTCGAATACGATGGCCAGTCCCCCGCCACCGAATGCAATAGCGCCGGCTTCGCCGACACCCGCGCCGTCGAATGCGATGGCGCCGGCCGCTGCGTCGAGCGCGTCGTCCGACGCAATGGCGCCCAATGCCGCCCCGCCATCCGGCGAGCACATGGTCAGCGCCGCCGAATTGCCGCAGGACCTTTCGCCTTGGGGCATGTTCGAGAACGCCGACGCGATCGTGAAGGCGGTCATCATCGGGCTCGCCTTTGCCTCGCTCGTAACCTGGACGGTGTGGCTTGCCAAGTCGCTGGAACTGCGCAGCGCGCGCGGTGCGGTGCGCCGCGACATCCGCATTCTCAACGGCGCGGCGACCTTTGCGCAGGCGCACGAGCAGTTGCGTGAAAGCGACAGCCCGGTGGCGCAGCTGATGCAGTCGGCGGCCCAGGAAATCCGGCTTTCCAACAATCTGCGCGCCGAGGGCTTGAAGGAGCGCATCGCGCTGCAATTCGAACGCATCGAAATGGCGGTGAGCCGCAAAGTCTCGCGCGGCACCGGCGTGCTTGCCACCATCGGCTCGACCGCGCCGTTCGTCGGCCTGTTCGGCACGGTATGGGGCATCATGAACAGCTTCATCGGCATTTCCAACGCCCACACCACCAATCTCGCGGTGGTGGCCCCGGGCATCGCGCAAGCCCTGCTCGCGACCGCGTTTGGCCTCGTCGCCGCCATCCCGGCGGTGATGATCTATAACGTGCTGGCGCGGCAGACCGCGCATTACCGCGCCTATCTCGGCGACGCTTCGGCGCAGCTGATGCGGCTGGTGAGCCGCGACCTCGACCGCGCCAAAATGCCGTTGGCCCCGACTGCCCCAGCCGCCCAAGCCGCCGAGTAGCCCCGTGGCGATCCGTCTCGATCACGGCACCGACGAACTCACCGAAGTGCACGACATCAACGTCACGCCGTTCATCGACGTGGTGCTGGTGCTGCTCATCATCTTCATGGTGGCGGCGCCGCTGGCGACGGTCGACGTGGCGGTCGATCTGCCGTCCTCGACCGCGCCGCAGCAGCCGCGGCCGCCGAAGCCGGTCTATGTCACCGTCAAAGCCGACGGCTCGCTCGCGATCGGCGACAATAGCGTGACGCGCGACGCGCTGCCTGCGGCGCTGGCGAGCGCCACCGGCGGCGAGAAGGGCGAGCGCATTTTCGTGCGCGGCGACCGCGCCGTGCCCTATGGCGACGTCATGCAATTGATGAACGCCTTGCGCGATTCCGGTTATCTCAAAATCGCGCTGGTCGGCATGGAATCGCGTAACGCGAAATGACCGCTTCCTCGCTCACCTGGTTCGACGGTGACGAGCCGCGCGACTTGCGGCGCTGGGCCTTTGCCGCGGTGGTCGTGCTCGGTATCCATCTCGCCGCCATCGCGGCCTATGTCTGCGTGCACAAGCCTGACGAAATCGGCGACGATGCGACGCCGATCGCGGTGGATTTTTCGCCGACCGAAGACACTGTGGATCAGCCCGAAGTGGCGCCTACTCCCGAACCGCCGCCGCCGCAGATCGAGCAACCGCCGCCGCCTCCACCCCCGCCGCCGCCGGAACCAGAAGCCGTGGCCGCTCCCGAGACGCCGCCGCCTCCACCCCCGCCGCCGCCAAAAGTCGAAGAGCAGAAGCCGCCGGCGCCAGCGATGCCCGCGCGCAGCAAGGGCGGCGCGCCGCATATTGCGCCAGCGTGGCAAACGAGCCTGGTGCGGCATCTGGAACGTTACAAGCGCTATCCGAGCGCGGCGCAGGAACGCGGCGAAGAAGGCGTAGTGCTGTTGAGTTTCAGCGTCGACCGCAGTGGCCACGTACTGGAGCACCACGTGCTGCGCAGTTCCGGCTATCCCGCGCTCGACGACGAAGTCATGTCGATGATCGAGCGCGCGCAGCCGCTGCCGCCGTTTCCCGCGACCATGACCGAGGCCAAGCTCGACCTCACGGTGCCGATCCGTTTCTCGCTGAAGTGAATTATCCCGTCTCGCGGAGCCGGGATGGAATGCGATTCCAGGAGCATTGATGCGCACCAAGCACGCTTTGACTGCAGCCGACGTGAAGCGAGTGATCGCCGGCTGCGAAGCAGAAGCCGCCAAGAACAACTGGGCGGTGGCAATTTCCGTCGTCGACGACAGCGGCATTCTGCTCGGATTTACGCGCATGGATGGCGCGCCGCGCATTTCCGGCGAGGTGTCGATCGGCAAGGCCCGCACCTCGGCCATGACCGGGCGGCCGAGCAAGTTCTTCGAGGACATGGTCAAAGCGCGGCCGGCCTTCGTCGATTTTCCCGGCACGCTCATCCAGGGCGGCGTGCCGCTGATGCATGACAATGAATGCGTCGGCGGCGTCGGCGTCTCCGGCGTGCAGTCGCACGAGGACGAGCAGATCGCGCAAGCCGGCGCCAATACACTGAACAAGGCGCTCGGCTAGATCGGCATGTGACACGGTCGACGCGCCCGAATCGCCGCCGCGACCGTCGGCATCATGGCGCGATGCTTTCGGCCGGCGCGATCATGCGCGCCAGAACGGCTTGGCGATTTCGGCCTGGATGCGGTCCGGATAACCGAGATCCTTGCGATCGAGTTCCGAAAGCATCGCCAGCTCATGCCGCGATTGCATGCGCCGGCGCCATTCGCGAAGCGTTTCGATCAAGCGCCGTGCCACGGAGCCGCTAGGCTGCGGCTCGATCAGGACATTTTCGCGCAACACCGCCGAACGCGACATAGCCGATTGAGTAGACATGGTCATCTCCCGTAACTGTTGTTCGACATTTACGGGCAATTCCATCCCTTGATTTTTTTGGAGGGTCGCAACGGCCACAGTCGGCCCGTCACGACTAGACAGCAGGCTCTCGTATTGCCGGAACGTTTATTGATGATTTGCGTCCAAGATTTGACAGCCCGGGATGCGTGTCACTACGCATGCGATCACGATTTGTGAACGTGCACGCGCAACAAAAATCATTTCGCATCGTGAAAGATTTAAGCGTCGATGAATTGGGCAAACGCAATTTGATGAAGCATGACTCCCGGGCGCCGCAATTGCGTCATGCCGCCGACATGACGCGTTGGCCGATAATCAAGTGAGTCGCTTCAGGCAGCGAACGCCCGCAAGTTCCGTTCGATCCGCGGCAGGATCGGCGTCGCTCCAGGCACGAAATTCTCGCCGGTGATCTGCTCGTACATCCGGATATAGCGGCGCGAGAGTTCAGCGATCAGATCGGGCGGTGCCGGCGGCAGCTCCTTGTCGGCGTAAGGATCGCAGTGCTCGCGAAACCACAGCCGCAGAAACTCCTTGTCGAAATAATCCGGCTCTTGGCCGGCAGCCAAGCGCGCCTCGTAACTGTCGCGCTGCCAATAGCGCGACGAATCGGGCGTATGGATCTCGTCGATCAAAGTGAGACCCCCCTGCGCGTCGCGGCCGAATTCATATTTGGTATCGACCAGAAGCAGCCCGCGGCGCGCCGCGACATCCTGGCCGCGCGCAAACAGCTTGAGCGCGGTCTCTTCGATGCGCGCGAACAGCTCCTTGCTGACAAAACCTTCGGCGACCATCTGGTCCGGCGACAGCGTGCGGTCGTGCGCGGCTTCCTTCGTGGTCGGATCGAAGATCGGCCGCGGCAGTTTTTGATTCTTGCGCATGCCGTCGGGCAGCCTCTGCCCGCCGAAATCGCGCTGGCCCTTGCCGTAGCGGGTCCAGATCGCGGTGTCGGTGATGCCGGTGAGGTAGCCGCGCACCACCGCCTCGATCGGCACCATCTGGCATTTGCGGGCAATGGTCACGTTCGGATCGGGAATCGCCAGCACATGGTTCGGCACGATGTCGCGGGTCAGTTCGAACCAGTGCGCGCTCGTCTGATTGAGCACCTGACCCTTCCATGGAATATGCGCGATGATGCGGTCGAACGACGAATGGCGGTCGGTTGTGATCAGAACCAGCCGGTCGCCCTGATCGTAGATGTCGCGGACCTTTCCGGTGGTCTTCGGGCCGAGAAAATCGATGTCGGTCTCGCGCAGGATATCCATGCCATGTTCCGGACGCATATGATGTAAGTCGGGCGGACAACCTTGGTTGGCGTCCCTACCATAGCAGGGCGCGAGTGCGGGTAAATGGAACGCGGCCCTGCCCATTGGGTTGAAGCATCATGAAAATCGGCATTATCGGCACCGGAACGGTCGGCTGCGCCTGCGCCATGGCGGCGGTCAATCGCGGCAGCGCGCGCAATATCGTGCTGGTGAACCGCACCCGTAAGACCGCCGAAGCGGTCGCCACCGATCTGCGTTATGGCACGCCGCTCACACCCAGGGTCGACATTAGCGACGGCGATTACGACGCGCTCGACGGCGCCGGCGTGGTCATGATCACCTCAGGGGTCAACGAGAAGACCGGCGGCGCCACCGACCGCAGCGACCCGCTGGGCCGGCTGCGGCTTCTTGACCAGAACGCCGCGATCTATCGCGACATCGTTCCGCGCATCGTGCGCGCCGCGCCGGACGCCGTGCTGCTCGTCGTCACCGATCCGCCGGATCCACTGGCCGATGTCGCCCGCGAGGCGGCAAAGCGAGCCGGCGTCGAGGCCTGCGTGATCAGCGCCGGCACATTCATCGACACCATGCGGTTTCGCGTCCACCTCGGCGCGCATTTCGGCGTCGATCCGGCCGATGTCGAAGCCAATGTCATCGGCGACCACGGCACCGCGCAGGTGTTTTTGTGGTCGGCCGCCCGCATCGGCGGCGTGCCGGTTGCCGCGCTTGCAAGAGAGCGCGGCGAGACCGTCGAAGCGTTACGCGAAAAAGTCGAAAAAGACGTGCGCTACGCCAACATCACCATCATCGAAGGCCATGACGCCAGCCAATACGGCATCGGCATCGTCTCGGCGCGCATCGCCGAGATGATCTTGCGCGACGAACATGCGGTGATGCCGGTCGGCAGCCTGCAACAGGAATTCGGCGTCACGCTGTCGCTGCCGAGCGTGATCGGGCGCGGCGGCGTCATCGCGGTGCTGGCGCCGGAAATGTCCGACGCCGAGCGCGACGGCTTGCGCAAGAGCGCCAAAATGATGAAGGACGCGCTGGCGCGGGTGAAGGGACGTCTGGCAGCTTAGTCCAGCCGCACCGGCCACCGCGCCAGCCAGTCGATCGTGGCCGCAGCTGTCAGTGCTGCTGCAATACCTTCGGCCGTATCGCGCTATCGGCCGAACGGCGCAGCCGGCGTACCGCCTCCGTCGCCTCATCGGGAGTGAGGCTGGCATAACCGAGCCGCAGTCCCCTTTGCTGGTAGGGCGGGATGGCGAAGGACCGTGACGGCAGGAAACGCACGCCGCATTTGGGCGCATCTTTCTCGATCGCGTCGAGAACGGCGGGATCGCCAAATTTAAGCCAGAACGAAAGTCCGCCGGCCGGTATCTTGAAATCGACCGCTTTGCCGAAATTCTCCCGCAAGAGTTCCGCGAAGGCGTTGCGCCGGCGCAAGTATACCTGCAGCGCCTTGCGCGCATGACGTTGCAACTCGCCGGACTCGATCAGCTCCACCACCGCCAGTTCGGTCGGCACGTTTCCTTGACGGTCGATGATCACCGTCTCGTTCGCCATCAGGCGGATGACGTCCGGAGCCGCGGCGACGTAACCGACACGCAGGCCCGGCAGCAACAGCTTCGACATCGAGCCGATATAGACGGTGCGGCGCGGCGCATAGCTCGCGATCGGCAGCAGCGGCTGCTGTTCGAAATGAAATTCGTGATCGTAATCGTCCTCAATCACCGCGAAACCGAACTGGCCGGCAAGATCGAGAAGCCGCAGGCGCCGCTGCGGCGTCAGCGACACCGTCGTCGGAAACTGGTGGTGCGGCGTCAGGTAAAGCGCGCGGACCTTGTGCTTGCGGCATAGCGCTTCGAGATCCTCGACGTCGAGGCCATTGTCGTCAAGCCTGGCGCCGACGACCGAAGCCCCCGCCGCGCGGAATGCCTCCCAGGCCGGCGAATAACTGAGCGCTTCGACCACGGCGGTTTCTCCGGGCCGGACTAGAATCCGGGCGGCAAGGAAGATCGCCATCTGACTGCCGCGCGTGATGCAGATATTGTCCGCGGTCGCCACGATGCCGCGGTGCGCAGTCAGCATGTTGGCGATAGTCTCGCGCAGAATCGGAGAGCCGCGCGGATCGCCGTAGCCGAGCCAATTGCCGCGAGCGGCCTGGCGAAGCGCCGTACGATAGGCACGCGACAACACATCGGGCGACAGCAGCCGTGAGTCCGGTGCGCCGTCATCGAAGGTCAGGTCGGTATTCTCGACGAAGGCCGGCAGCGGATCGGCTGAGGGGTGGATTTTGAATTCCGGCGAAGCGCCTTCATAGCCGATATCGAGCGGCGGGATCGGCGATAGCTGTGGCGCCAATTCAGGCAGTGCATCGGAGACGATCGTTCCGCGCGTGCCGTCGGGCGCCAGCCACCCCTGCGCGATCAGGTCGTCATAGGCGAGCACGATGGTCTTGCGGTTGACGCCAAGGGTACTGGCGAGCTCGCGGCTACTGGGCAGAAACGTCCCCGGCAACAGCCGGCCGCGCTGGATATCGTGAATAAGCGCCTGAACGATCTGCTGATAGACCGGAATATTGCGGCTCCGATCTACCCGCTCGGCAAGGCTGATTTTCCAAGGTCGCAGCACTGGACCCCTCCATCAGTCATTGTTGGACCTTTTCCTCGGTCCGTGGCGTCCCTAGGCTCGCGGCCCGGAACATGTCAGAGGACCTTGCAAAGACCGTGCCTCCGGTCGCGCACATTACGCTTTGCCGCAGCGGCAAATGCTTTGCGGTCGATCGGAATGAAACAATCCTGGAAGCGGCTCTGCGCAGTGAAATTTGGCTGCCGCATGCCTGCCGCGGCGGCAGCTGCGGGACCTGCCGGGCCGTCATCGTCTCCGGCACCGTCAGCTATGACAGCGGTTCGCCGCTGGGCATGCGGCAAGCCGTTTTAAACGCTGAAGCATTGCTCTGCTGCGCCAAACCCTTAGGCGATGTCACGCTCGATGTTGCGGAACTGGCGGCGCGGCCCGTCGCCACGCGATTCCGGCGCCCTGCCCGTGTGATTGAAATCGCAAAACCCTCGCCGGACGTAGCCATTGTAACGCTCAAGCCGCCGCCGACGGCGGCGATCCGGCACCACCCCGGCCAATATATCTGTGTGGTTGGCCAGGACGGCCGGCTGCATCCCTTCTCGATCGCCAACGCGCCGCGTGCCGACGGCACGCTCGAACTGCACATCGGCCGCGCCGCCAACGGACGCTTCACATCCTACGTCCACGACCAATTGCGTCTGCGCGACATCGTCCGCTTCGAAGGGCCGTTCGGCGAATTCGGATTTTCCGGCGACGCCCGCCCCGCAATTCTGCTTGCCGGCGGCACCGGCATCGCGCCGATCATGGCGATGCTGGAATCGCTTTCGCAAACCGAGAATAAGCACGCGCTTCATCTGTATTGGGGCAGCCGCCACAGATCCGGATTTTACGCCCTTGAAAATATGACGGCGCCCGATGGCACGCGCGCGACGCCGGTTCTGTCCGAGCCGAATGCCGTGGGCTGGTCCGGACGCATCGGGTTCGTCCATCGCGCCGTGCTCGAAGATTTTCCCGACCTGTCGTCCTTCGATGTCTATGCCTGCGGCAGCCCGGGCCTGATCGAGGTGGCCTTTTCCGATTTCACGCGGGCAGGACTGCCCGCGGACCGCTTTTTTTCCGAGAGCTTCAACAATGCAGGGACAGCGCCGCAGCTTGCGAGCGTCGCAGGATAACGCCGGGCCAAAGGAGAAGTACGATGCCAAAAATCGCAGAGCTCTTCGTCTACCCGATCAAATCCTGCGGCGGCGTGCATATGAAAGAAGTTTCGATAGTGCCGACCGGCTTCGAGTTCGACCGCAACTGGATGGTGATCGATGAAAGCGGCACTTTCGTCACCCAGCGCGAGCACCCGAAGCTCGCCCTGGTGAAACCGGAATTCGCCAATGGCGGCCTGATCCTCACCGCGCCAGACATGGAACCGCTGCATGTGTCGGCGATCGGCGCCGGGGCGCCGCTCACCATCTCGCTGTTCGGCGAAAATCACGAGGCGCTGTCGACAAATCCCGCCGCCGACGCGTGGTTCAGCGAATACCTGGGCGGGCCGTTCCGGCTCGCCAAATGCGACCCCAAGACGTTGCGCAAGGGCGGCGTGCAGTACCCGCAGCGCGACGCCGCGCCGACGAGCTTTGTCGACAATTACGGCGTTCTTGTCATCTCGGAAGCGTCACACGCCGCGCTGAATCAGAAACTTTCCGAAGCGGTGCCGATGAATCGCTTCCGGCCGAACATCGTCGTGTCCGGAGTTGACGAGCATGAGGAGGACTATTTCACCAATGCCCGGTGCGGTGACGTCGCGCTCCGCTTCGTCAATCCATGTTACCGGTGCAGCATGACTTCGATCGATCAGAAGATCGGCGCGCCCGGTCTCGACGTTCTGCCGGTACTTTCGACCTATCGTTATGACGACGCCGCCAAGGGCGTGAAATTCGGCGCCTATGCGGCGGTCAACCGCGGCGTCGGCGCGCGGCTTCGCGTCGATTCCGATCTCGACGTCGACTGGAATTTCTGATCCGGACGTCGCCGGGGCATAAACAGCTTCGCGCCACGCGCGATTGTGGCGTCGGAGCTTCTTGCGCTCGGCGCG
Organism: uncultured Alphaproteobacteria bacterium; assembly: GCA_963791925.1. Taxonomy (GTDB): domain Bacteria; phylum Pseudomonadota; class Alphaproteobacteria; order Rhizobiales; family Xanthobacteraceae; genus BOG-931. The sequence continues at coordinate 634,757 of CAWBUA010000004.1, forward strand.
CGGGTTGCATCGCTTTGGCCGACCCTCGGCTGCCCTAAATTTTAACGTGAACATTAGCCGTTGGACCCCGCGCCTTTTCAAAACTGGATGTGTTGACCGGTCCATTCGCGCAATAGCCTTTCGATCATCGGCCTGCGGCACCGTGGTCTTGAGACCGGGCTCGGACGTCGAAAGGGCGCAGGACTCGTTGGCAATTCAACGGAGCTGTTAGCCATGGCCAAAATACCACTAAAAGCAAACTGTCTGAGCTTCACCGAAGTCCTTGCACAGGCGGTGGCGCTGATCTCCCCGACTATGACGGCGGCGCTGATCATTCCGGTGATGTACTCGAACACCGGAGATTGGAGCTGGTTATCCTATGCGCTGGGCACCGTCATGCTGCTGTTCGTGGCGTATAATCTCAATCAATTCGCCAGTCGCTCCACCGGCGCCGGCTCGATGTACGCCTATATCTGCCGCGGGCTGGGTGTGACCGCAGGCGCGGTCGGCGGCTGGTCGCTGATCTGGGCCTATCTCGGCATCTCGGTCGCCGGCGCCACCGGCTTTACGATTTTCGCCGATACGCTTCTGAAAATGGTGGGCCTGCATTTGCCGCCGGTCCTGCTATTCGCGACTTGCGTCGGCATATCCTGGTATTGCGCATGGAGGAACGTGCAGCTCTCGGCCATGTTGATGCTGGCTTTCGAAGGCATCTCGATGGCCCTGATCCTGATCCTGTGCGCCATCGTGCTCAATCAGCATCACTTCGCAATCGATGCGCCGCAATTCGACGTCGGCAAGCTGCCGTGGTCGAGCGTCGGCCTCGGCGTGGTGGTTGCGATCTTCAGCCTGGTCGGCTTCGAATGCGCCACCGCTTTCGGCGATGAAGCAAAAGATCCGCTCAAGACCATACCGCGCGCCGTCACGGTGAGTCTCATCATCTCCGGCGCCTTCTTCGTGTTCGTAACCTATGTCGAGGTGTTGGGCGTTCGCGGCTATTCGCAGACACTCGATCAGCTCGACGCGCCGCTCAACACCCTGTCCACGCTCGCTCATGTCCCGCTGCTGTCGATTCCGCTGTCGTTCGGCGCGATGATGAGCTTCTTCGCCCTGAATTGCTCCTGCATCAATGCCGGCTCGCGGGTGATCTATGCCATGGGCCGCCACGGCATATTCCACGAGTCGACGGCCGACACGCACGAGAACAACGAGACGCCGCATGTCGCGGTGACGACGATGTCGATCATCTCATTTTCGCTGCCGACCATCGCCGCGCTCGGCGGGCTGGCGCCGCTCGATATCTTCAACTACGCGGGCACGCTTGCGGCCTTCGGTTTCATCACGCCGTACTGCCTCATCACCGTGGCGGCGCCGGTCTATCTCAAGCGGCTTGGCGAACAGCGCCCCATCGACCTCGCGATGTGCGCGGCCGCGCTCGCGCTGTTGCTGATTCCGACCGTGGGCAGCGTCATTCCGGTGCCCGCGCCGCCGGTGAATTACTTCCCCTACGCTTACCTCGTCTATCTGCTGGCCGGAATTGCGTGGATCTTGTCCTTCCATGCACGCAAGCCCACGGCGGTCAGCCAAATCAACAGCGATCTTGAGCTCAACCACGCCAGGTTCAAGCGAGAAGCGCCGCCTGTCCCGGTGCTCGGAGAAGCCAAGGCTGCTTGAAGTTGGCTGCCTGAAGTTGGCTGCCTGAAGTTGGCCGCCTGAAACTTGCGATGCGGGCGACTTTCCCCTCGCACGGCATCGACATTGACCGCCATGTCCGGGAGCTCCCGTTCATGGCGGTCGATGCTTTTTGAGAGGAACCGGGGATGAACGGCAAAGTGGTGTCGCTCAACGTCGGCGAGCCCCGGCTGGTCACCTACCGGGGCATGTCGTTTCGCACCGGCATCTTCAAGACGCCGGTCGACCGGACGCTGACCTTGAAGAAACTCAACTTCGCCGGCGACGGCCAGGCCGACCTGTCGGCGCATGGCGGCATCGACAAGGCGGTGTATTGCTATCCGTTAGAGCATTACGATTTCTGGTGCCGCGAGATCGGCCGCGTCAGTTTGCCGATGGGCCAGTTCGGCGAGAACGTCACCACCATAGGCTTGCTCGAAAGCGAGCTTCGCATCGGCGACATATTGCGCATGGGCACTGCCGCGGTGCAGGTCTCCGAGCCGCGCATCCCCTGCTACAAGCTCGTGATGCGGATGGATGCCGGCAGCGATTTTGCCGTCCGCTTCCTCGCCGCCAACCGCACCGGTTTCTATTGCAGGGTTCTCGAAGAAGGCGTGGTCAAGCGCTCGGACGCCATTACGCTTCTGTCGCGCGACATGTCATCGCCGACCGTGCGCGAGGTGATCGCGGCAACTCAATTTGCCGATCGAGATCCCGCGGCGCTGCGCCGCGTCGTCCGGGCGCGGGATATCTCCGCCAAGTGGCGCTCGCGGGTGCGCCGGATGATTGATGCCGAGGCGCGCCGGCGGATCGAGGCAACGTCATCGCCGATGCAGACCATGCGCGTCGAAAAGATCGTGACGGAGACGAAAGATATCGTCTCCCTTTGGCTGCGGCCGGCCGGCGGCGCACGGATGTTCAATTCGCTGCCGGGTCAATACCTCACCATCGTCTGGCCTGACGGCTTCAAAAGCACCTACAGCCTCTCCGCGCTCCATGCCGGTCAGTGCTGCCGCATCACCGTCAAGCTTATGCGCAATGTGCAAGGCGCGCTCGGCCGGTCATCGGCGCGGATCGCCGCGCTCGAAGCCGGAGACATCCTCAACGTCGAGCGCCCGCGCGGCAATTTCCATCCCGACCTTGAGGACGACACACCGCTTGTGCTCGCCGGCGCCGGGATCGGCGTGACCCTGATCATGAGCATGATCGACCATGCCACGCGATCCGGCCGGCGCGATGTGTTCGCCGCCTTCGGCATGCGGCAGGCCGGCGAGCATCCGCTCGCAAGCGAGCTTGCCGAGCTTTTGGCCGAGCGGCGGCGGTTGAAAGCGGTCGTCGCCTATTCGCGGCTCAACGGCGCGCCGCCGCTGCCGGGTCTGCCCACGCCAAGACACGGACGGCTGGCGCCGGCAGACCTCCTCCCCTACGCTGTCGCGCCGCTCGCCGAGGTGTTCCTGTGCGGCCCAGGCGATTTCATCCGGCAGATGCATGACGGCCTCGCCGAGGCCGGCGTCAGCCCTTTGAACATCCGCTACGAAGCATTTGGATCCTCAACGCTGGTCCCGGCGCGAAGCGTGCCGGCCGATCCGGAGGCGACATTCAAGGTCGCGTTCACGCGCAGCCGCATGGACGCAATCTGGACGCCGGCGTCGGGCACGTTGCTCAACCTCGCCGAGGCGGCCGGGGTCTCGCCGATTTTCGGCTGCCGGGCCGGCAGCTGTGGCCTGTGCCGGATCGCGATGAGCGAAGGCAGCGTGAGCTATGTCGAGCCGATCGACGAGCCCGAAGCCGGCTATGTGCTACCGTGCTGCGCTATACCGCAGTCGGAGTGCCGGCTCGACCTGTGAATCTCGGTCTATGAATCTTGGTCTATGAATCTTGCCTTTGCCTATCTGCTGCTGCTCTTGGCCGCGGCGCTCGAAGCCGGTGGCGATGCGCTGGTTCGCGTCGGCCTGCATGGTACGGCGATTGCCAGTCGCGCCGTATTCCTCGCCGTGGGCGCCGTGGTCTTGTTTGCCTATGGCTGCGCGGTGAACGCGCCGCCGTGGGATTTCGGCAGATTGCTCGGCGTTTATGTGACGCTGTTCTTTTTGGTCGCTCAGGCGATCAACCTGTTCGTCTTCGGCGTGCGACCATCCTTGCCGATCTATCTCGGCGGCGCGCTCATCATCGCCGGCGGACTGCTGATCACGCTGTGGCGCGCGTAACCTGTTGCTAATCCAGCCCGCTGGCGCGGGCCTGGTCCTTCGCCATTACCGCCCAGTCGTGTTCGGCTTCGCCGTGCGCGACCGCGCCGACCAGGCGATCACGCCAGACATTTCCCGACGGTAGCGGCACGCCGACCGCGCCGCCGGCTTCGAGCGCAAAATTGGCGTCCTTCAATCCCAGGATCGCGCGCTGCCCGGCCGGCAAATAGCGTTCCTCGACGATGATCTTGCCGTAGACCTTGTAGGCCGAGCAGGCGAACAGCCCGTCGGTCATGACGTCATAAAACACCTCCGGCAAGACGTCGTATTTGCGGATGAGCGCGAACCCCTCGCCCATCGCCTCGATGGCGCAACCGAGCACGAAATTATTGGCGATCTTGATCGCGGCAGCGGCCACCGGATCGGCGCCGGCCTCGAAGGTGCGGCGCGGGATGGCCTCGAACAGCGGCCGGCAGCGGGCGACCGCGTCTTTATCGCCGGCAACCAGCATGCCCGCGGTGCCTGAGGCGACCAGCTCCGGCCGGCCCAGCATGGGCGTCGCGATCAGGATCTGACCCGCATCGGCGTGCAGCTTCTTGACGTTCTGGACCGCCGCGACGCTATGCGTGCCGGCGCAGATATGAATGCCGCCCTTCGGCAACGATTGCAGGAGGCCGCCCGGCTTGGTCACCACCTCCAAAAGCGCGGCGTCATCGGCGAGCATGGTGAAAACCGCCTCGCCGTAATTGGCCGCCGCATGAATCGAATCCAGAGGCTTGGCGCCCGCATCGGTCAGCGCCTTTAGTTTCTCGGGGCTGCGATTGTAGACGCCGACGTCCTGCTTGCCGTCGACCAGCCGGCGCGCCATGGCCGAACCCATGCGGCCAAGTCCGATAAATCCGACTTTCATGGCAATGCTCCTTGCGAACCCGCGTCAAACCAATTGCCCGCGCACCCATTCGAGCTCGCGGCAGACGTTGTCGACGATGTCGCCCTTCTTGAGGTTCTCGGGCAACACGTCCCAGGTGTAGGTCTCGACCTCAAGATGGCGCGACAGCGGCTTTGCTTTATGGAAACGCAGGCCGTCCTCGATGGCGAAGCGCGTAGTGCGGAACGCGCCGAGATCGTCGAGGAAGACCGGCACATGGATATGGGTGCGCCACTCCCGCGGCCCCGGCTCTTTTTCGAAGGCGGCGATGGCGTCGTCGACATTGAGGAATTTCGTCAGCTTGCCGTCTCTCTTCTGAATCGTCTGCGTCAGATAAATCGTCTTGGCGTAGCGCTTGAGCGTATTGGCGATGTCCTGCGTGACTTCCGGAATATGCAGCGCGGCGGCTTCCTGAAACTTGAAGATCGGCACGCCGGCGTCGATCAGCTTCTGGCATGACTCCGAGATATTCTCGTATTCGACCGCCTGGTGGCAGATGTCATAGACGATGCCGACATGGCGGCGCAGCGCCGCATTGGAGTCCGCGATCGGCACATGCGCAAGCTTGGCGAGCTTCTCCACCGCGGCGCCGGAATAGAGCTGGTCGCGGAAATAAGCGATGGTCTCGTCGGTGGTTTCGAGAAAGCAGAACGGCTCCGGCTCGAGCGCGAGCTGCACCGTGCGGCCGGTTTTCGCTTCCAGCGCGATGAGATGGGCGACCACGCGCAGCACGTGGTCGGTGTAGCTATCGATCACGTCGTTGCCGGTCACCCGCGGCTTGAAGCCGAGCGGCGCGCTCTGGATCGAAGGCGCGATGCCGGCCGGGCAGACGTCGGCGAGCACGTTGGCGACATTGATGGTGTATTGGGTGCGTTCCTCGCCGCGCCAATCCGGCTCGTAGACCTGCTCCTTGACCTTATCGCCCTTGAAATGCCCGTAGACGAAGGCATTGGCGGTGTAGATGTACATATCGTTGTCGTCGAGAAATTTCTTCAGCTTGGCGCGCTCGCCGGGGCTGTTGGCGAGCGTTTCCGCCGAGCTTGCCGAGAGCCGGATGCACACCCCGAACGCCTTGTTGCCGGCAATGCGCGCCTTCACTTTCGGCAAAAAGGTGACGAGCGAATGGTAAAGCTGTTCCCAGTTGTCGGCCGGATGCACCAGCGTCGAATAGGTCAGATGACCGAGGCCGTTGCCGAGATCCATCTTGGTTGTCCTTGCTTTGCGTTTCTGTTCCGTCACCCTAAGGTGCGAGCGCAGCGAGCCTCGAAGGGCGACGGCCCAGGCGGCAGTGATTTACGTGGTGCCGCTTACAGCACCTTCTCGACCTTCTCCGAAGCCGCCGCGCGCACGATGGCTTCGGTCACCGCGACGCCGTGGATCATCTGATCGTAAGGAATAGGATAGGCCGGCCCGCCTGCGGCCGCCTTGGCGAAGGCTTCGAGCGCGGCGCGCGACACGTCGAGCTTCGCCGCCTGCCAGACCTTGGCCTCGCCCTTCACCGGCTGGAATTTGCAGGCGCCGAACAAATTGGTGCGGCGCTCTTCCGAGGAGGCGCCGGCGACATGGGTGACGCCTTCAAGCCGCAGCCAGCCCTTCGATCCGAACACCTGAAAGGAGAAGCCGGGGCCGGTCGTGGTCATGGTGCCGAGATAGCCCGACATGCCCTCCTTCATGCGGAACAAGATCGAGGTGGTGTCGTCGGCGTCGATCGGCGCGGCGCGCCTGAAGCTCTGGGCGAAGACGTGATCGATCGGCCCGCACAGATCGATCATGCCGTCGACCGCATGCACGCCCATCGGCATCAGGCCGCCGGCCGGCGTTTCGTTTCGATCGGCGCGCCAATGGCTCGGATTGATGAACAGCACGTTGGGAAAGGTCATGGTCGCTTCGACATGCAATATGATGCCGAGTTCGCCGGTCCGGATCATCTCGCGCAGCTTGACGATTTCGGGATGGAGCCTTCGATTGTAGCCCAGGCCCAGCGTCACCCCGGCCTTTTGCACGGCGGCCACCGCCTCTTCCGCTTCGCGCTTGGTCAGCGTGAACGGTTTTTCGCAGAACACATGCTTGCCCGCGGCCGCCGCGGCCACCACCTGCGCGCCATGCATCGAATGCGGCGTCGCCAGCACGACGGCATCGACATTCTTGTCGGCGAGGATCGCGCCGTAATCCGCTTCGAGCTTAAAGCCGTGCTTCTTGGCGAAGGCTTCGATCTCCGGCGTCACCGTGCGCGTCGCGCCGGCAACGAAGCGGATGGCGTCGCTGCCTTCGGCGGATTCGACAACCGTCTTCCCCCACCAGCCAAGCCCGACAATGGCCGCTCTGATCATGGGCGATACTCCTCGCCGAAACTTCGGCTATTTGAACGGCAGGAACGGCATGGCGTCGGCGGAATAATGCATCGCCACGATCAGGCAGCAGATCGCCCAGAACACGCAATATTCGTGACCGCCGATATTCCAGAGCCACTTGCCGCCGGTGACTTTCCACACCGCCCCGCCGGCGACCAGCAAGTGAATGAAGCCGAGCAAGCCCGCGTAAAACGGAAAAATCGCGAAGATCAGCCCGATCGCGATGAAGATCTCGATGACGCAGGCGACGTACATGTAAAGCGCCGGCGGATTGAACTTCGCCGCCTTGAAGAAGCCGAGCGCCTCCGGGACGAAGAATTTGGCGTAGATGTGCGGGATGAAGAACAGCCCGCAAATGAGCCGCAGGATATTGATCCCCTGGGTGAGATCGAAATTTTGCCAATAGCCCGACATGATAATCTTTGGTCCTCCCCGGATTTTTCCGACCCTACTTAACCTGACCGCTTCTATATTGCCATCGCTGCAGCCGCGGCAATGCAAGCCTAGGCGTCCAGCTCCTTGAAATAGCGGTAGATGCCCCATTGCGAGAACGGGATGCGGCGCTTCGAAGCGAGATAGGCCTTGATCCGCGGGCGCCCCGCCACGCGGTCGCGCAGCGAAACGAGCCCCGGGATTTTCTTCTCGTAGCGCTTCATGCGCTTGGGGAAGGCGTAGCGTAATCCCTCGACAATCTGAAACAGCGACAGATCGACATAGCTGAGGCTCTTGCCAACGGCGTATTTGCCGCCGTTCTTCGCCAGCACGCGCTCGAAATAGCCCATCATCTTCGGCACCTGATAGCGCCAGAAATCCTTGGTGCGGCGCTTGGCCGCCGGCCGCTGTTCCTCGAAATAGAGCCAGCCCGACACCGGGTGATGCGTATCGTGAATGCGCACGACCAGATCGGAAATCGTCAGCTGCAGCTGATGCGCCCACAAACGGCCTTCTTCATCGCGCGGCGCAAGTTTCAGCCGTGGCCCGAGGTAATAGAGAATCTCCGCGGTCTGCGCGATGACGAATTTGCCGGCTTTGAGAAACGGCGGCGCATAGGGCGGATGCGCCACGGCCTTGCCGTCGAGGAGCGCCATCATCCTCGTCATGCCGCGCTTGCCGGCCCGCGCGACGTCGACATAATCGGCGCCAGCCTCCTCCAAAGCGAGCCGGATGAATTCGCCGCGGCCCTGGATCGAGGGCCAATAGTAAAGCTCGTAGCGCATGGGGTTACGGCGCCGCCTTGTATTGCTCGTCGGTCACCGGCTCCATCCAGGTGACATGCTTGCCGTCGAGCGCTTCCTGCATGGCGACATGAACCATGTTCGTGGTCGGCGCCGCGCCGTGCCAATGTTTCTCGTTCGGCGGAATCCACACCACGTCGCCGCCTTTGATCTCGCGCACCGGGCCGCCGAAAGTCTGCACCCGCCCGCAGCCGGAGACGACGAACAAGGTCTGGCCGAGCGGGTGGGTGTGCCAATGGGTGCGCGCGCCCGGCTCGAAGCGCACGAGGCCGGAGCGCAGCAGCGCCGGCGCCGGCGCCTCGATGATCGGCTCCTGCCACACCACACCGGTGAAACTGTCAGCCGGCCCGCGCCGCGACGGCACCGACCCGCAAATTTTAATGTCCATAACGCTTCTCTCCCTATCGCCGGCCGGGGCCGGCCGGCAGCGGGTAAGATAATGGAAATTCCTGCCCCATACTCTGGCAAAATGAGCGCATCGGGCCCTGGGAGAGCGCCCTCGCCTCGCACATAGGTGTGATGCCCGATTGGCGATGGCAGGCCGCCGGCCGGCTGTTTATGACAACGGCCACAACACCTCTTGCCGGCGGCGCCCGGCAGAGGTCAGGAAAGGTTTTCCCTTTGAGCGAAGCCGTCATTGGCCGGCAACAGGCCGGCACCACAGCCATTGCGATTCTCGCCTCGATCACCTTTTGCCACTTCCTCAACGACGTGGCGACCTCGCTGTTGCCGGCGATCTATCCGATGCTCAAGAGCGGCTTCAATTTGAGCTTCGCCCAGATCGGCGTCATCACGCTCGTCTATCAAGGCATCGCTTCGCTGTTGCAGCCGGTCATCGGGCTCTACACCGATCGCCGGCCGCAGCCTTATTCGCTGCCGTTCGGCATGACCTGCACGCTCGTGGGCCTCGCCACTCTGGCGTTCGCCACCAACTATCCGCTGTTGCTGGCCGGCGGCGCGCTGCTCGGCATCGGCTCGGCGATCTTCCATCCCGAATCGTCCCGCCTGGCAAGGCTCGCCTCGGGCGGCGCGCACGGCTTTGCCCAGTCGCTGTTTCAGGTCGGCGGCAATTTCGGCAATTCGCTGGCGCCGTTGATCGCGGCATTTTTCATCCTGCCGCGCGGACAACAGAGTCTCGCCTGGTTCGCGCTGTTGGCGCTCGCCGGCATCATGCTGCTGACCGGCGTAGGACGCTGGTACAAGAATTCCGGCCATGGCAGACCGAAAGCGGGACGGTCGGCGGCCGCTGCCTTGGCGCTCCCGGCGGGCCAGGTCCGCCGCGCCATTGCCTTGCTCGTGGCCTTGATCTTCTCGAAATTCTTCTACCTGTCGAGCATCACCAGCTATTACATCTTCTATCTGATGCATCGCTTCGGCTTGCCGACGGAGAAGGCGCAGCTGTGTCTGTTCGTGTTCCTTGCCTCTGCCGCGGTGGGAACTTTCGTCGGCGGTCCGATCGGCGACCGCATCGGTCGCAAGCGCGTGATCTGGGTATCCATCCTGGGCGTGCTGCCCTTTACGCTGGCGCTGCCCTATGTCGGCCTCGCGGCGACCATCGGCCTGAGCGTGCTCATCGGGCTGGTACTGTCCTCGGCGTTTTCGGCGATCGTCGTCTATGCCCAGGAACTGATGCCCGGCCGCGTCGGCATGGTGTCGGGACTCTTCTTCGGGCTCGCCTTCGGCATGGCCGGCATCGGCGCCGCCGTGCTGGGCGTGCTCGCCGACTGGACCAGCATCGAGTTCGTCTATCGCATCTGCTCGTTCCTGCCGCTGATCGGGCTCCTCACCGCCTTCCTGCCCGATGTACGCAATGACGGTCGCGTGGTGCGCGTGAAGGAAAGCTGAGGGCCGCAAGCGGCGGCGCGGATCGCGTCTTGCTTGGCGGGGCGACGAGCCGGGCAACCCGGCTCCCGCGGGACCGCAAAGCCCCGCATCGGCTTGCTCGATATTGCCGGCAAATCATGATAGTTGCGGACTTCATCCGGGATACCGCGGCCGTCGGCGGCTGCGGCAGTACGCGTTTGAAATCGAGCAACCCCATCCGTCCCGGGCATCGTCCAAAATGGACCTCGTGTGAGCGATACGGCGCTTCAGTCCGGACCACTCGTCCGTCTCATTCGCGGTGGTTTGAATAAACCGCTGGCCCACGCGGCCGTCGCCGGAATCGTGGTCGGCATATTCTCCATTCTGTTCTACGTCTCCTATGCGGCGCTGATCTTCTCCGGACCGCTGGCGCCTTGGCTGGCCTACGGTCTGACTGCGACCTTCATCACCGGCGCGATCGGCGGCGCGCTGACGTCGTGGCGCAGTTCGCTGCCGTTCGCGATCGGCGGCCCCGACGGCTCGACCTGTGCGGTGATTGCCGCGCTCGTCGGCACCCTCACCCTGCGGCTGCAGTCGAACGGATTTGCCGTTGACCTATTGACGACAACCCTGGTCGTGCTGGCGCTCAGCGCGGCCTTGACCGGACTGCTGCTCTGCGGCCTCGGCCTGGCGCGGCTTGGCCGCGCCATCCGCTTCATTCCCTATCCGGTGATCGGCGGCTTTCTCGGCGCATCAGCCTGTCTGATGCTGGCCGGCGTGTTTCGCATCCTCGCCGGCTATCCGCTGAACGCCGCCAATATCGCACACCTCTTCGACGCCGCGGCCGCGGAGAAATTGGCCGCCGGAATTGCGGTCGCCGCCTTTCTCCTCGTCGGGCGGAAATACTGGAAGTCGCCGCTCGCCATGCCAGCCCAGCTCCTGGTCGGCATCGTCGGTTTCTACGTCGTGCTGCTGGTGTTTCGGATCCCGATCGCCGATGCACAAGACCAGCGCTGGATGTTCACCATGCCGTCGGCCCGCGCCTTTGCGCCGCCATGGACGCTCACATTCGCCCACGTGCCATGGTCGGCGCTGCCCGAGCTCGGCGCGGATTTTATCGCCGTGACGTTCGTCGGCACGATCAGCATTCTGCTCAACATCACGTCGCTCGAAATGTCGACCAAACGCGAGGCTGTTCTCGATCGCGAGCTCAAACTGCAGGGCGTCGCCAATCTTCTCTGCGCCGGGCTCGGCGGTTACGTGTCCTGCCTGACCAGCACGCGGTCGCGGCTCAACTTCGTCCTCGGCAGGGGCAGCCGCATATCCGGCGCGATGATCGCGGCCATGTCGGCGGCCGCCGTGTTCGTCAATCCGGTATTTCTCGGCTACATGCCCAAATGCGTGCTCGGCGGGCTCTTGGTCACGATCGGCTACGATTCCGCCAAGCGCTGGCTCTTCAACAGCGCGCGGCAGCTCGCGCGGATCGAATACCTGTCCTTGCTGGCGATCGCGCTGATCATAATTGGGTGGGGCTTTTTGCCCGGCGTCTCGATCGGCGTGATCTTCGGCTGCGCCACATTCGCGTTGAGTGCCGGCCGCATCAATGTCGTCAAGCTCGCCTTCGACGGCTCGGAATATCGCAGTTCGCTCGATCGCGGCCCGCAGGAACTGGCGCTGCTGGCGGCGCATGGCCGCGAATTGCAGGGCCTGCGCCTGCAAAGCTACCTGTTTTTCGGCTCCGCCAACCGGCTCTACGAACAGGTCAAGCTGTTGCTGGCGGAGCGGCCGGAATGCCGCTTTTTGCTGTTCGATTTCCGGCTCGTTACCGGGCTTGATTCCTCCGCGGTCCATAGTTTCACGCAAATCAAGGAAGCCGCCGAGGTGATGGGTGGCTCCCTGGTGCTCGTTCACCTCACGCCGGCGATCGAGAAAGCCTTCGCCGACAATCACGTCATCGGCAAAAGCACGGTGACCTTTCCGGAGATCGATCGCGCGCTCGAGTTCTGCGAGAACGCCGTCATCGCCGCCCACAGCAAGGCCGACAGCGGCGCGCGTTCGCTGCGCGACTGGCTCGCCGAGGCGCTCGGCGATGCCGTATTCGCCGACATCCTGGCCGACAGCTGTGAACGCTACGATTTCGCTCCCGGCGACGTCGTCGCGCATCAGGGCGGACCGTCCGATTCCATGCATTTCATCGTCGACGGCCGCGTCGGCATCATGGTCAAGCTGGAAGACGGCAGCGCCATCCGGGTGCGCAGTCTCGGCCGGCACACCACGATCGGCGAGATGGGCCTCTTCACCGGCCGGCCGCGCAGCGCCACCGTGCAGGCCGAACTCGCAAGCGTCGCCTATGAGCTCAAGGCCGACGCGTTCGAGCGCCTCAAAGTCGAGCATCCCGCTTTGGTGCAGGCGCTCCTGACCTACGTGATCGGCCTGATGGCGGAACGCTTGAGTTTCGCCAGCCGCGTCATCGGCGTGCTGCAACGCTGACTTTCTTTCGGGCCGGCCCTTGCCGGACCGGACCGCTCGTCATTTTTTGCACGGCCAGGTCTTGGCCATGGCTTCGTTGGCGAGCAGCCTGAAATCCTCTTGCTTGCGCTGCGGCCGCGCCTCGATATAGGCGACGATGGCCTGCACCCGCTGCAGGTTGCCGGTGGCCTCGGGCGGGCAAAACAGCTTGGTATCGAGATTGAGCGCATCGAGAACTTCGACCGCTCCAACGCACCGCCCGCTGAAAAAATTCGACCTGCCGGCAAGGAAATCCTTACAGCCGGGAAGATAGAAATCCGCGCTATAGGCATGCGCGACTTGCGGGCTGGCATCGGCTGCCGAGCAGAACAATCCGGCGAGCACGGCACTGATCGCCAGCAATTTGCTCATTCGTAACCCCATTGCTGCATTGTGGTGCGGTCTGGCGCATGACCCGGAAAATGGCCGCCCCCGGACTTGATGCGAGGGTGGGTATCGGCTTTCCGAAAAGATCATGCTCCGGCGAATTAATCCTAGACCATGATCCGAATTCGACCTGATCGGACTATGGTCTAATGGTAGGATTATTGTCCCGCGAGAGTATCGCCGAAGCATGCCGGGCACCCTGTCATATTTCACGAGGGGAGTCGCGCGTCACCGGATCGGCCGCGGCTTGCGGCGCGTCACATTATTCATCGCCTTGTTCGGCCTTGCCGCGGCCCTTGGCGACTGCTCCAAATGCGACGTCCCGAACCTCTTGCCGCATCGAGCCGGGCCGCAGTCGTGCCACGACGGGCCGAGCCCGTCATAGAGGCTACGATCCACTCACGCAGATAGAGCGATCTCAAATCATTAGATGCGACACGTTTTTCACCACGGTGTAGTACGACAGTCCTTCGGTGCCGCCTTCGCGGCCATAGCCGGAATCCTTGACCCCGCCGAACGGCGTTTCGGCGATCGAGGCCACCAGATTATTGATCGGGAGATTGCCGACCTCGACGCCTTCCCCCAGGCGGTCGGCGTTGCGCAGCCGCTACGGCGCGAAACCAACGGCGATTGCGCTGTATCTCATTCAATATAGCGTAACGGGCAGCTCCGCCAAAGCCCAATCACGCCGTTCGCTCGACGCTGTCGTTGAGTTTACGACCGGACGGTGTCGAGGTTTAAGGATGCGGCTGCTCGGTCCCGGCCACGGCGTCCCGCTTGGCTTCGTCAAGTGTGGTCGCGAGATCCGCGCTCTCGTCGATTTTCGGCAGCCCCTCGTGGCGCGGACGCCCATAGGCGTCGGCCAATTGCCGCGGCGACAGATCGGCGAGCGCATGGGCCTTGTCGTCGCGCCACCAGGTCCAGATCAGCCGCGCCAGCATGGCAATCAGTGCGAGCTGGCAGATCAGGCCCAGCACGGAAGCGAAGCCGCTCAGCTCGCCGACCACGCCGTGACCGAACAACAGACCGATCGCGCCGGCGCCGAGCAAGCCGGCAGCGAAGCCGCCGATCAGGTCGCCGCGCTTGAACAGATCGCCCAGCGAACCGCCCGGATAGGTCGGCTGCGCGGCAGCGGGCAACAGCGCATGATCGAACGCCATGACGCCGTCGAAGTTGATCGCGCCCAGGGCTGCGACGCCGCCGGCAAGGCTCAAGCCGCGTTCGTGGCGCGCGTCGGCCGCTTCGGTCCATATCAGGCTGAGCGCCAGCACGATGATGGTGGCGAGCGGCGGCAGCCAGCGCACCGGCGTAAACCCGTGAGATCCGACCGGTCGTTGCACTGGCCCCTCGCTGGCGCCCGGCGCGGGAACTGCGCGCCGCGCTTGCGCGTTGCACCTGTCTACGCCCGGCCAGCGCGGCCACGGCCTGCGCAAAGCGTCGCACGCGCGGATGTCGCACCGCTGCTCCATTGGAAAAGCATAAGTGGACGGGAATATGGGCGCGGAAGTGGCGCCCGGGTCAGCGCGGGGAAGACGACAAGGCGAGACGCGTCACGCCGCCAGCGTCTCCTTCACCTCATTGACCAGTTGCTTGAGGGTGAAGGGTTTCGCCAGAAAGGCGAATTGCCCTTCCGCCGGCAGGTGCTTCTGGAAAGCGTCTTCGGCATAGCCGGAGACGAAGATGAATTTCAGGCCGGGGTTGCGGCGGCGCAATTCCCGCAACAGCGTCGGTCCGTCCATTTCCGGCATGACGACGTCGGAAACGACGAGGTCGACCTTGCCGGCATGTTTCTCCAAAATCTCGATGGCTTCAAGGCCATTGGCGGCCTCGAGCACGGTATAGCCGCGCGAGGACAGCCCGCGGGCGTTGAGCTGGCGCAGCCCCTCCTCGTCCTCGACGAGCAGGATGGTGCCCTCCCCGGTCAGATCGGCATTGGCGGTCCGCTGGCCAGCCCCGGCGGCGGCGTGCGCGCCAACCGGCAGCGCCTCGGCTTCGGCACGTTCGGCGGCAAGCTCCTGCGCACTGGCAATGTGGCGCGGCAGGAAGATGCGGAAGGTCGCACCCTTGTTCTCCGCGGAGTCGACATAGACGAAACCGCCAGTCTGCTTGATGATGCCGTACACCGTCGAGAGCCCGAGCCCGGTGCCTTTGCCCACCTCCTTGGTGGAGAAGAACGGCTCGAAAATCTTGCTCAGGATTTTCGCCGGAATGCCGGTGCCGGTGTCGGCCACTTCGACCAGAACGTAATCGGCGGCCGGCATGCCCTTGGCGTGGAATTGCGCGCATTCCGGCGCGGCGACATTGGCGGTGCGCACCGTAAGCCGGCCGCCATTGGCCATGGCGTCGCGGGCATTGACCGCGAGATTGACGATCACCTGCTCGAATTGGGAGATATCGACCTTGACCGGCCACAGGTCGCGGCCGTGGATGACGTTGAGCGCGACCTTTTCGCCGATCAGCCGGCGCAGCAGCATGGTGAGGTCGCTCAGCACCTCGCCGAGATCGAGAACCTGCGGGCGCAGCGTCTGCTTGCGCGAAAACGCGAGCAAATGCCGCACCAGGCTCGCCGCCCGGTTGGCGTTCTGCTTGATCTGCATGATGTCGGCAAACGACGGATCGGTCGGTTTGTGCGCGTTGAGCAGGAAATCGGTCGCCATCATGATGGCGGACAGCACGTTGTTGAAATCGTGGGCGATGCCGCCGGCGAGCTGGCCGACCAGATCCATTTTCTGCTGCTGCGTGACCTTGTTTTCCAGTTCGCGCTGCGCCGTGGTTTCGAGCGCATAGACGATGGCCGCTTCCTGGTCGCGCTCTTCCTCCTCGACCGCGGTGACGTAGAAGCGCCCGAACCGCTCGCCGTCGACCGCGAGCGTGGCGTCGACCGGCGCGATGTCGCCCTTGCCGAGCGCCGCCTGCGCGATGGCGTTGGCGAGCGCCTCGCGATCGGGCGGCGCGACGACCGAGAGCACGGAGCGGTCTTCGCCCTCCGCGCCGCGCACGGTATGGAACAGTTTCGCGAACAGCGGATTGGTGCGCACCACGCCGCCGTTGCGGTCGATGGTGGCGATCGCCATCGGCGTGCGGTGGAAGAAGCGCATGAAGCGGATTTCGGCGGCGCGCTGCGGGTCGGTGCCGTCGTCGCGGGCGCGGTTGAGCACCAGCGTGCGCGAGGCACCCGGCGCGCCGTCGGAGCCGAAGGCGAGCTTGTGAAACACCCGCACCGGCAAGGTGCGCCCCGAACGGGTGCGCAGATCGAGATCGAGCACTTCGGTTTTGACTTCGCCCGGCGTGCCGCGCAGCGTCGTCAGCAGGGCCGCGCCGTCGCCGGCGACCAGATCGGCGAGCTTCAATCCGCCGGAGCCGACCTGCGCCAGGTCCTGATCGAGCCACTCGGCGAGCGTGGCATTGAGATAGACGATGTCGCCCTTGTCATCGACCGAGAAGAAGCCCGCCGGCGCATGATCGAGATAGTCGATCGAATGCTGCAGCACCTGAAATACATTTTCCTGGCGGTCGCGCTCGGCGGTGATGTCGGCGAGCGACCACACGGTGAGCCGCGCCTCGCGCCGGCTCGAGCCCAGCGGGCGGATCTTGAAGCGCAGCCAGCGGGCGTGGCGGCCGCGCAGCCCGGCAATGCGCACCTCCTCGTCGAGCCGCCTGCCCTCGCGCGCGGCTTTGAGAAGCCGGTAGATCGCCTCCGACGCATCGGCGTCGCCGATGAAGGCGCGTTCCACCGGCCGCATGTCGTTGACATCGGACGCATCGATGAGATCGAGATAGGCCGCATTGGCGTAGACGATGCGGCCCTCGTGATCGGTAACGACGATGCCCTCCGCGGCGCCGTCGACGACCGCCTTGACCAGCGGATGCGGCGTTGCCCGGCCACTGACACGCAGAATTCCGCTGGCAAGCGCGAACAGCGCGAATACGCCGGCGGTGGCGAGCGCGGCCAGGAAAGCGAGGATATAGGGTTCGGCATTACTGCCGCCGACCAGCATGATGCCGCCGGCGGCCGCGATCAATCCGATGGCGACGAGCAGCACGAGAAGGATGCTGCCGCGGCCCGACGCGCCGGCGCTGCGATCGATCGCGGCGCGTATCCCGGCGTCATCCATCGTCGCCGCCACCGCGCCAGGGTCGGATTTGCCGGCACCCGGAGCGGCAACCGGCTGCGCCGTGCTCGGCCGCTGCGTGATGGGCTGCTCGCTCGTGGCCCGTTCGATCCTGACCTGCCTGGTCATGCCCCGCTCTCAGTGCCCTGCGCCGCCGAATCGCGCAAAAGGCTTTGCAACAACGTACACGATCAGGCCGGCCGCGACACCGAACGACGCAGCCGCATCACATAGCCGATGATTTCCGCGACCGCCCGGTAGTGCTCTTGCGGAATCTCCTGATCGATCTCGACCGTGCCATACAAAGTGCGGGCCAACGGCGGATTTTCGATCACCGGAACGTCGTGGGCTTCGGCCACTTCGCGGATCTTGCGGGCGATCAGATCGGCGCCCTTGGCGACGCAGACCGGCGCATTCATGCCGCGCTCGTATTGCAGCGCCACCGCGAAATGGGTCGGGTTGGTGATGACGACCGAGGCTTTGGGCACCGCGGCCATCATGCGCTTGCGGGCGCGCGCCATGCGCAACTGGCGGATCTTGCCCTTGACGGCGGGATCGCCTTCGCTCTGACGGAATTCTTCCTTCATCTCGCGGACCGACATTTTCTGCCGCTCGTACCATTGCCGGTACTGGAACAGATAGTCCGCCGCCGCGACGACGGCGAGGATCGCCGACACCGTGCCCAGCATTTTCAGCGCCAAGGCGCGGGTGAAAGGCAGGATGAATGCCGGATCGACGGCGGCAAGGCCGATGATGCGCTGGCGCTGCGGCCACAACAGCGCGCCGATCACCGCGCCGAACAGCGCGAGCTTGGCGAGGCCCTTGGCGAAATTGGCGAGCGCCTGTTTGGAGAACAGCCGGCGCAGTCCCGCGCCGGGCGAAATCCGCGACAGTTGCGGCAGCACCGGATCGACCGAAAACAGGATGCGGTGCTGGATGGCATTGCCGAAGAGTGCGGCGAGCGCCAGCACCAGCACCGGAATCCCGAGCGCGGCAAGGATATGCGTCGCCAGTCCCTTGACCAGATGGTCGAGCGCCGGCCCGTCGACCGGAATCTGGGCCGAATGCATGAGCAGGCCGCGGAACATCGTTTGCAGGTTCGCCGCCATCGGCGCGGCGAATACCATCAGCATCAGCGTGCCGCCGCCGATGGTGAACCAGGTCGAGACCTCGATGCTCTTGACCACGTCGCCGCGCTTGATGGCTTCCTCGAGCCGCCGCGGGGTCGGGTCCTCGGTATGTTCGGTATCGTCGCGTTCGTCGGCCATCGCGCGCTGCTAGGTGGCGTTGATCTTAGGCATGCGGCGCGAGCACCGCGAGCACGCCGCCGGCGTAATCGAGAAACAGTCCCATCATCGAGCCGAGCACCAGGATCAGGAACAGAAAGCCGATCAGGATCGACAACGGCAGCGCGATGAAGAACACCTGCATCTGCGGCATCAGCCGCGACAGCACGCCGAGCCCGAGATTGAACAGCAGCCCGAACGCCAGGAACGGCGCCGAAAGCTGGATGCCGATGCGAAACGCGCCGGCGACCGTCTTGGTCATCAGCGCGGCGACGTCGCCGGTCGAGGGCACCTCGCCCGGCGCGAACAAGGTGTAGCTGTCGTTGAGCGCGGCGATGACGAGATAATGCATGTCGGTGGCGAAAAACAGCGTGATGCCGAGCATGGTCAGGAACGTGCCGAGAATGACGCCCTGCTCGCCCTGGGTCGGATCGACCGTGGTGACGAAGCCGAGACCGAGCTGCTGGGCGATCACCGAGCCCGCGACTTCCAGCGCCGAGATGGTAAGCCGGGCGGTCAAGCCAAGCACCGCGCCGATGATGATCTCTTCGACCAGCATCACAATATCGGCCGCCAGCGCGCCGGGATCGATGTGATAATCGTTGCGATGCAGCGGCAACAGCACCGCGGCTAGCATCACCGCGATGGTGAGCCGCAGCCGCGCCGAGATGTTCTGCTCGCCGAGCCCCGGCAAGAGCATGACCATGGTGCCGGTGCGGGCAAAGACCAAAAGAAACGTGGCGCCGAGCGCCGGCAGGTTGGAAAGGTCGATGGTCACGCCCTGCCCTTTTCTGCCTCGCCGGCAACGGCCGGAAGCCGCAACGCGCCTTACGAGCCGCTGGTGATGTGCGCCGTGATCCGCATGAAATTGGCCTGCAGCGCGTCGGCCATGAACGGCAGCGCCACCAGAAGCGCGAGGAAGATCGCGAGAATCTTCGGCACGAAGACCAGCGTGGTTTCCTGGATCTGGGTCAGCGCCTGGAAGAGCGAGATGACGACGCCGACGATCAAGCCGACCAGCATCAGCGGCGAAGCCACCAGCAGCAAGGTCACGATTGCATCGCGCGCAACGTCCAAGACTTCCGGACCAGTCATTCTCTGTCTTCTCCCGTCATCGAGGTGACAACATTGCGTAGGGTGGGCAAAATCGTCCGCTCAGTCGCATCGCGCGGGCACCGCGGCCGCACGATTTTGCCCACCCGGCCGCGCCTCTCGGCGCGGATTACAAGAACTCAAATCGGCATCTTCAAGACATCCTCATAGGCGGCGATCACCTTGTCGCGCACCGAGATGAGCGTCTGGAACGCGGTCTCGGTCTCGGTCACCGCGGTGACGACGTCGACCATGTTGGCCTTGCCGGCGGCGACGGCCTGGGCCTGAGCGTCCGAATTGTGCGCCGCCGCCGAGACGGCGTTCATCACGTCCTTGAGGATCGAGCCGAAGTTCGGCCCGGCGTCCTGACTTTTGTTGAGGCCGCCGGCGATGTTCGCCGTGTCCTCGCGCATCTTGGCGAGCGCGGCATAGGCATTTGCGGCGATGGTCGGTGTTGCCATGGTCAGGTCTTCAGCATGTCAATGGTGAGTTGCAGCATCTTGCGCGTCGCGGTGACGACGTTGAGATTGGCTTCATAGGAGCGCTGCGCGTCGCGCAGGTCGGTCAATTCCACAAGCGTATTGACGTTCGGATATTTGACGTCGCCCTGGGCATCCGCGGCCGGATTGCCGGGCTCGTGCTTGACCAGGAAAGCCGACGGGTCGGTCTGCACGCGGCCGAGCGTAACCACGTCGGCGCCGATCGAGCGGTCGAGTTCGCTCGAGAACGTCACGATCCGGCGGCGGTAGGGGTCGCCGCCCGGCGCGGTTGCGACCAAATCGGCATTGGCGATGTTTTCGGTGATGACGCGCATGCGTCCCATCTGCGCCCGCAAACCGGAGGCGGCGATGGTGAGCGATTTCAAAAAATCCATGCTCATGGGAAGTCTCCAACGGCGAAACCGTTTCGCCGCCCCGCGTCACTCTTTGACCGCGAGCTTGATCAGGTTGAGACTGTGCGTGTAGAGCTCGGTGGCCGTCTCGTAGTCCATCTGGTTGCCCGCGACTTTCATCATCTCTTCTTCGTGGCTGACCGCATTGCCGCGCGGCCTGATCTCATAGGGGCCGCCGCCGCCGGTCGCGAACTGCGAACCGCCGTCGGACACGGCGGCGATGTGATCCGGACTGGTGCGCTGCAGCGGCAAGGAGGCGGCCGCGAGTTCGCGCGAGAAGTCGAGCGGCGCCAGGTCCTTGGCCTCGTAATCCGGCGTGTCGGCATTGGCGACATTCTCGGCCAGCACCTGCTGGCGCGCCTGCTGCCACTGCATGCGCTCGCGCAGCATGGCGAGAATCGGAATATCGATGATCGGCATCGGCGGCGTCCCAAGGTTCCAGTCTTCGCACCCGGCAGACTTTGCCGGGCCTATGGTTAATGCCCGGTTAAGGCTCCGTTTTCGCCGGCCTTGCCATTAAACCGCCGTTTACCATGGCAATGCTTGAGGCATCGGATTCCGTCGGAAAAACGGCTAGTATCTTTAATGCTTTGTTAGTAATCACGGCGGCAAATGTTACCCGCGCCGTTAACCTTTGAAAGTTTGGCGGCGCGCCGCGGCGAAACGGGGAGTTGTGCGGATGTTTGATACTTTGTTCGGGGCGGAGATGCCGCTCGCCGTAAAATTCTTCCTCGCCTTCCTCGTCGTTCTCGGCCTCATCCTCGGCTTTGCCTGGGCGGTACGCCGCTTCGGCACCGGACGGCTCGGCGGCGGCGGCGCACGCGGCCGCCAGCCGCGCCTTGCCGTAATCGACTACGCATCCGTCGACGGCCGCCGCCGGCTCATTCTGGTGCGGCGCGACAATGTCGAGCATCTGTTGATGATCGGCGGCCCGACCGACATCGTCGTCGAGCCGAATATCGTGCGCGCCGTTGCCGCGCCGCGCGACATCGTGCCCCGCCCGCCGGCCGGAATCGAGGCGCTGCCGCGCGCCATTCCGCTGCCGGAGAACGGCAACGGCTCTTGGCCGCTGCAACCCGAGCCCGCCGCTCCCGCGCGCCACGCGCCGCGCGTCGAGCCGCTGCCGGACGAATCGCCGCGCCCGTTCCCGCTCGCCGCCGAACCGCCGCCGCGCCCGCAGCGCGACACGCTGGCGGCGCTGGCCGACGAACTCTCGGCGCGACCGGCACCGCCGCCGCGCAATCGTCCGCCGGCCTCACGCATGGTTGCGGACGAACCTGTGGCGGAGCCGCAGGGCGAACCGCAGCTCGAGCCGCGACCGGAACCGAGCCACGAAATGCACCAAGAGTCGCGGCTGGAAGCGGGCCAGAACCTGCCCCACGATCTGCACCAAGACCTGCATAAAGATCTGCACAAAGAGCCGCGACAAGAAACGCGCCGCGAAGCCCGACAGGAACCGCGCGTCGAACTGCCGCGCAAGCCTGTCGCGCCGGCGGCTTCGCCTATGGCCGCACCGCCGGCGGCGCCGATTGCTCCCGCGCCCGCCACGGAATCCGCGCCCGACCAGAGCCTGGCCGACATGGCGCAACGCCTCGAAGCCGCCTTGCGCAAGCCAGTGAGCGAAAGCCGCCACGCGCCACCTGCGGCGCGCCCTGCGCCGGCCGCGGAGCCCTCGGCTCCGCCCGAGGCTGCGGCGCGACGCATGCCGCGCCCGGCGGAAGGCAAGCCGCAACGCAGCGAGGCCAAGCCGAACCAGGGCAAGACCACGCTCTATGACAATCTCGAACAGGAGATGGCGAGTTTGTTGGGCCGTCCGACCAAACCCTGAGGCTCGCAGCAAGAGGCCGCCGCGTCCGGTTCACAACCGTAGCGGCCTCGGTAGCGGCCCTTTTGTTCTCGGCGACGCCGCTCGCCGCGCAGGACATCAACATCAATTTCGGCCAGGCTGCCGCCGGCGGCGGGCTCAACGAGCGCATCATCCAATTGATCGCGCTGATGACGGTGCTGTCGCTGGCGCCGTCGATCCTGGTCATGATGACCTCGTTCACCCGCATCGTCGTGGTGCTGTCGCTCTTGCGCACCGCGCTCGGCACCGCAACCGCACCGCCGAATTCGGTCGTCATCTCGCTTGCATTGTTCCTCACCGCCTTCGTCATGGGACCGGTCTTCACCAACGTCTACAACGTCGGCGTCAAACCATTGGTCGCCAATCAGATCACGGTCGACCAGGCCTTCGAGCGCGCCTCGGTGCCGTTGCGCGCGTTCATGGAAAAGAACGTCCGCGAAAAGGATCTGCAATTGTTCATCAATCTGTCGGGCGAGAAGGCGCCCGACAAGCCCGAAGACCTGTCGATGCGCGTTCTGGTTCCCGCCTTCATGATCTCCGAGCTCAAGCGTGCTTTCGAGATCGGCTTCCTGCTATTCCTGCCGTTCCTGATCATCGACCTCGTGGTGGCCTCGGTGCTGATGTCGATGGGCATGATGATGCTGCCGCCGGTCGTGGTGTCGCTGCCGTTCAAGCTGATCTTTTTCGTCCTGGTCGACGGCTGGACGCTGGTCGCCGGCTCGCTGATCCAGAGCTACGGCAGTTGAGGCGCGACTACGAAACCTGAGGCGCCGCCACGTCACGGCTTGGCGCTTCAAGCGCGACAAAGACCGTGCCCATCACGACGCTGTAGGTCAGCAGCATGACCAGCGACATCGCCGCCGGGCCGATGCCGAGCCCGGCGCCGAACGCGAATGGCCCGAGCCCGATCAGCGGAAAGAAAATCAGGCCCATCAAGAGCCAGCCGATGATGCCGAAGGCTAGTCCCTTGGTCACGCCGGTTCGGCCGGGCAAGGCGCGGTGCACGCGCGCAAACAAGAAGCCGAGAATCGTCATGCCGTTGGCGAATGACAGTACCCACGGCACGATCGCCGGCACATTGGCGCCGACCCAAAGACTGAGCGCCGCCTGAAAGCTGTGGTAGGGTTGAAACTCGGGCAGCAAGCCAGTCCGCGACTTGAAATACACGAACAGGAAATGGACGATCGAGCCGGCCGAGCCGGCGATGACCGATCGCAAAATCCAGGATTTTACAATCATGTTTGATGTCGCCCAGCGCTGACAAACCCGTGGCCGGCCCGCGCGATTTTTCCAATTGTGCCTCGTAAGATCGCAAGCATGGCGCGCGCCGGCCGGCCTTGATTTGAATCAACGTTAGAGTGTCGATCGATGATATTTATCAACGAACGATATGAACGGCAGGAACGAGGACCGCCAAGGGAAATCGCGGCGGAAGAGGCCGCCATGTGGAATTCGATCATCGAAGGCCTTTCCCCCCATCTCGTCGCCGGCAGCATCATGGTGGCGGCGATGGGCGTCATGTTCGTCGTCCACAAGATGACCGGCTCCAAGCACAAGCCGCATGACGCGCTCGAAGAACTGAAACTGCGTTTCGCCCGCGGCGAGATCAGCCGCGAGGAATATGAAGAACGGCGCAAGGTTCTTTCGACGTAAGACGAGCCGCGGCCTCCAAGCCGAGAACGCGATCAAACTGCGACGGGGATACAATGCAGGAAACGGCGTACCGGAAGGATTTGAGCCATATCACCTGGGACCAGGTCTATGCCCGCCAGGTCGAGCGCGGCCCGCTCGTCGCCGATTGGATGGACGCGCTGCGGCTCAAGCCGGGCGATCGCGTTCTCGACGTCGGACCGGGTCCGGGCTTTGTGACGTTCCTGCTGGCTGGCCGCGTCGGCGATGAAGGCATGGTTTACGCCGTCGATCCCTCGGCTGCGGCGCTTGCCTATCTGCAGCGCCTAGGGGCGGAACGGCGCATCGCCAATATCGAGAGCTTTGTCGCCGACGCCGCGACCTTCGATCTTCCCGGCGCCAAGCTCGACGCGGCGCTCATCGCCATGGTGCTGCACCATACCGACGATCCAGCCGCGATCATGCGCAATGTCGCGCGGCTGTTGCGGCCGCAAGGCTTGGCGGTGATCGCGGAATTCCGTCCCGACGGGCCCTGCGAGCACGGACCGCCGCGCGATCATCGGCTAACCGCGCAGCAATTGCGCGCCTGGTGCGACGCCGCCGGTTTGATGACGCTCGAGGAGCGCCAGCAAAGCCCGGAACATTATATGGTGCTGGTGCAGCGCGCTTCGTGACCGCTCCGGCGCGATGCAGTTGGCCCAGTGGAGCGGATTTGACATTCGCTACCGACTTGGCCGCAACCCGCGCAAAGCGAATGTCAAATCCAAAAGCTCCACCAGCACTTATGCTTGCTAGTGGTCCTTCAATTCTAACATTCGCATGAGAGCGTGCCGAAATGGGAGGCGAATGTTAAAATCGGACCACTAGCCTGAAGGCTCGCTTGATCGAGATCAATGCCGGCGCAGCCTGAAAAGCTTTCTGTTTCTCTCTTGGTGCACCCAAAGTCAGGGGGATGACCGTATCCGAACCAGGCGACGATCTCGCCTCGGCAAAGCGGGAGAAGCGACGATGCATTACGCGCGATTATATGCCGATGCCAAAGGTGAGACGCACCTCGAGCAAGTTGCGGTCAAGCTCGACGAAGCGGATTATCGGCCGCCCGCTCCCATGCTGTTCGTGTCGCACGCGATGGCGGCCGGTGCGCTGCAATTTGTCCGCTTGCCTTCCGGCTGGAGCGGCGAGAATATCTGTCCGCCGCAGCATCAATTTCTGATTTGCCTTGAAGGTCAGCTCGAGCTTCGCGCCAGCGACGGCAAACGGCACACTTTCGGTCCTGGCGAGGCCGTGCTGATGGAAGATACGTCCGGACGCGGTCACGCTTCGCACGTCAAAGGCGACAAGGAATTGATTGCCGCGGTGGTCGCACTCGAATAACGCAAAGCGCATATCGCGAATGGTCGATGCCGGGCTGCGCGACGCCGGGGAAAGCCGAACAACGGTGGACGCGGCCATCGGCTTGACCGGCGCCGAAGCGCGCCGTCGTCTCGCCGCGTTCGGCCCCAACGCGGTCAGCGAAGCGACGCCGCCGCGCTGGCGCACCTATTTCGCGAAATTCTGGTCGCCGATCGGCTGGCTGCTCGAAGTCGCCTTCGTGATCGAGCTCGGGCTTGGCAAATATATTGAAGCGGCGGTGATCGCCGGGCTTTTGCTGTTCAATGCGACCTTGGGCTTCATCCAGGAAAGCCGCGCCACTGCTGCGCTCGCGGCGCTGAAGAAACGCCTCGCGCCGACGGCGCTCGCCCGCCGCGACGGCCATTGGCTCAAGCTTGCGGCCGCCGAACTGGTGCCCGGCGACGCCATCAGGCTGCCGCTTGGCGCGCTCGTCCCCGCGGATGCCCGCATCGCCTCGGGCACCGCGATGGTGGATCAATCCATGCTCACCGGCGAATCCGTTCCGGTCGAACTGAACCCCGGCGACATCGTCTATGCCGGCGCGCTCATACGACGCGGCCAGGCGCTTGCCGAGGTCACCGCCACCGGATCGCGGACGTTTTTTGGCCGCACCGCGGAATTGGTACGCACCGCGCACTCGAGAAGCAGCGAACAAGCGGCAGTTTTTGCCGCAACCCGCAATCTGGCGCTGATCAACGCCACCGTGGCCGCAGGCATCATCGTTTACGCCTACGTCACGGCGTTTCCGGCCGGCGATCTCGTTGCGCTGAGCCTGACCGCGCTGCTGGCGACCATTCCGGCGGCACTGCCGGCGACCTTCACTTTGTCCGCCGCCATTGGCGCGCAGATTTTGGCGCGGCGCGGCGTGCTGCTGACGCGGCTCTCGGCGGTGCATGAGGCGGCCGGCATGGAGGTGTTGTGCGCCGACAAGACCGGGACGTTGACGCGCAATGAATTGAGCGTCGTCGAGGTGCTGGCGCTGCCTGGCTTCGAACGCGCCCGCGTCTTGGCGCTGGCGGCGCTGGCCAGCTCGGAGGCCGATGCGGACCCAATCGACTCCGCCATCGCGGCCGCCGCCAAAGCTGCAACGCAACCTTCGCAGTCTGCATCCGAGCGGCTCCTGCGCTTCGTTCCCTTCGATCCGGCGACCAAGAGTTCCGAGGCTGACATCGTCGACGCGCAGGGCAACGAACGCCGCGTCATCAAAGGGGCGTTCGAGATCATCTCGAAGTCGGCGGCGCTGCCCGACAATGCGCGCGCTTTGGTCGACGGGCTCGCCAGCCACGGCCACCGCGTAATCGCCGTCGCTTACGGCGCGACCGACGCTTTGCAACTCATCGGGCTGATCGCGGTGAGCGATCCACCGCGTTCGGATTCGGCAAGCCTGATCGCCGATTTGCGCGAGATGGGCGTGCGCACCGTCATGATCACCGGCGATTCCGCGGTAACGGCGGCGGCCATCGCGCATCAGGTCGGCATTCCCGGCGAGGTTTGCTCCGCCGACGCCCTCACCGACCAAGCCAGCATCGCAAGCTACAGCATCTTCGCGCGCGTGGTGCCCGAAGTGAAATTCAAGCTGGTGCAGGCGCTGCAGCGCGCCGGCAACGTCGTCGGCATGTGCGGCGACGGCGTCAATGACGCGCCGGCGCTGCGCCAGGCGCAGATCGGCATCGCGGTCGCCTCCGCCACCGACGTCGCCAAGGCGGCGGCGGCGATGGTGCTGACCGAGCCGGGACTGGCCGGCATCGTCTTTGCCGTCCGCGAGGGCCGCATCGGCTTCCGGCGGCTGCTCGCCTACACCTTCAACATGCTGACCAAGAAGGTTGAGATCGTTTTGTTTTTGGCGGTCGGCCTGGTTTTGACCGGCGGCGCCGTCATGACCCCGGTAATGATCGTCCTGATGCTGGTGGGAAACGACGTGCTGGCGATGTCGCTGACCGCCGATCGCGCCAGCCCGTCGCCGAAGCCGAACACATGGCACATGCGCAGCGTCACCGGCGCCGCGATCATGCTCGGCGCCTGTAAGCTCGCCTTCTCGACGGCGATGCTCGTCCTCGCGAAATTCGAGCTCCGGCTCGGTCCGGCGCAGCTGCAGACCTTTGCCTTCGTCACCGTGCTGTTCGGCTCACAGGGCGTGCTCTATGTCGTGCGCGAGCGGCATCATCTGTGGTCGTCAATGCCGAGCAAATGGATTTTCGCGGCATCGGCGATCGATGTCGGCATTGTCGCCGCGCTGGCGCTGTCGGGCACCTTGATGGCGCCGCTGCCATGGCAAATGGTGCTCGCGATATTCGGCGCCGCCGTGCCATTCACCTTGATCCTCGATCAGATCAAGCAGCCGGTCACCGCGCTGTTCAAGGTTGAGTAGCAAAGATCCCCCGTTGATCTGGGTCAATGTGCGGCGAAGCCGACCGGCGTAAGCAATTTTCCAACCGCGGAGAGCATTCGCGGCGACGACCGTCTTGACGGGAGGCACAAGAATGCCTGCAGTGGTCCGACGAAATCCGCTTCTGCCCTGGTTCATCGGCGTTGTCATTATCATCATTGCCGATGCCTATGTGGGTTACTGGTTCTATTCGAGCAATTGTCAGGCGCCAGGGCTCGCGCAGTTCCTGGTGTTGGTGGCGATGCCGGCCGTCTACCTGGTGCTCATGTATCTGACGTTCAAAAGTCAGCCCTGACCGCGGAAGACCCTGACCCAGGTCAAGACAACCTCACTCCGCCATGACATGGAGGGCGTCCGCCGCAATCTCCACCGTGACGGCATCGCCGGCGCCAAGCTGCATCGCGCGCGCCTGCGGTCCGAGAAGATAGGCCTTGAGCGCAAAGCCGGCGTCGACCTCGACGGCGACCAGCGCGCCGAGCGTGCGCACTCCGACGATCTTGCCGTCCAGGCGATTGCGCTCGGGGGCCGGCGCGCCGGCATCGGCGGGCGCGGCAAGGCTCACCTCCTCGGCGCGGATGGCAAGCCGCACCGCCGTGCCGGCGCCGGCACTGTGCACCGGCGCGGCGGCGCGCAGTACCCGTTCGCCGACCGCAATCGCGGCGATGCCGTCGCCGATCCCGGCGATGCGACCGTCGAGGATATTCTCCATCCCGACCAGACGCGCCACCGCCGCATTGGCGGGCTTTTGGAAAATCTCCGCCGCCTGGCCGCTTTGCAGCATGACGCCGCCGCGCAGCACCACAATCTTGTCGGCAAGGATGCGCGCCTCGCTGTGGTCGTGGGTGACGAAAATCGCCGGCATCGCGAGCGCGCGCAGGAACGCTTTCAGCTCGTCGCGCAACTCGGCGCGGGTCTGCGCGTCGAGCGCCGAGAACGGTTCGTCGAACAGGAACAGATCCGGCGCCGAGGCCACCGCCCGCGCCAGCGCCACCCGCTGCTTTTCGCCGGCGCTCAGATCGGCCGGCAGCCGGCGGGCCAGATGCGCGATGCCGAAATGGCGCAACAGCACGGCGGGATCGGCCGGCAGCGGCAGCGCCGGCTTGCCGCCGCCCTCGCGGTCGCGGCGGCGGGCGATCGCCACATTGGCTTCAACGTCGAGGTGAGGAAACAGCCCGAAGTTCTGCACCACAAAGCCGATTTTCCGCCGTTCCGGCGGCAGCGCGGTGACGTCGCGGCCGGCGATCAACACCCTTCCGCGCGCGGGCCGGTGGAAGCCTGCAATCGTCTCCAGCGTTACCGATTTGCCCGCGCCGTTCGGCCCGAGCAGCACCAGGATTTCGCCGCGCGTCGCCGCAAAGTCGATACCGTCGAGGCGGAACGCGCCGAGGGTAAGGCACAGCGCTTCGACCGCAATGCCGCCCGTCATCGGTTCTCCCGCGCCGGCGTGGCGCGCGACAGCGCCCTCAGCAGGAGGAACAGCGCCAGCGACACGAACAGCAACAGCACCGCCGCGCCCGCCGCCTGGTCGAGCCCGAAGCGCAGGAACAATTCGTAGATCTTTACCGGCGCCGTCATCGGATAATACACCAGGATAACCACCGCGCCGAACTCGCTGATCGAGCGGGCATAAGTCAACGTCACTCCGGTCATGATGCCGCGCCGGGCGAGCGGCAGCGTGACGCGCCAGAACGTCCGCCACGGGTTTAAGCCCAGCGTGCGCGCGATCTTCTCCAGCCGCGGATCGACCCCGGCAAAGCCGATCCGCGCCGCGTTCACCGTGTAGGGCGCGGAGACGAACAGCATCGCCACCACGATGCCGGCGAGCGTGCCCCAGAATTTTATGCCGGTCAGCGCCTCGATAGGCGCGCCCAGCACGCCTTGGCGGCCGAACACCATCAAGAGCGCGATGCCGGCGACGGTGTGCGGCACCGCCAGCGGCAGATCGACCAAGGCCTCGATCACGCCCTTGCCGGGGAAATTCGTCCGCGCCAGCGCATAAGCCAGCGGCACGCCGGCGAGAGCCGCGAGCGTCGCCGACAGCAAAGCGCCTTCGAGGCTGAGCACGATCGCGGCGCGCACGTCGGCCATGCGCGCCACTTGCGCGAAGCTCGTCCAGGTCTGAGACAACGTCAGCGCAATGAGCGGAACCACCAGAAACGCCGTCAGCACGCTGCCGACAAACCAGCACAACAGATAAAGCGCGCGGGGACTACTCGGCGCGGCGCGCTCGCCCCGCGCGCCGGGCGCCGATCCCGCCGCTACGAGCTCGGCCACGGCTTGACCAGCGTCTTCAACGCCGCCGGCATCGCTTCGACATGCGCTGCATAGGCCGGGCTGAAGGTGCCGAAGCCGTTGTCCTTCATGATGCCCTGCCCGGCCGCGCCCAACAGCAGCGCGACATATTTGCCGGCCGCGGCCGCCTGCTTGGCGCCATTGACCACGGTGACGGCATAGACGATCGGCGTGCCGGTAAGGTCGCCGTTCTTGGTATGGGCGACGCCCTCTTTATATTGGGCCGCCATCGCCGGATCGCTGAGATTGATCGCCGCCGGCAGGTTGATGAATTTCAGATGATGCTGCAGGGCGTCGGAGCGGTAGATCGCCAGATAATCGATCTGGCCGAGCTGCAGCGCCGCAATCAGCGAGGTCTCGGTGTCGCGCATATTGGCGAGCGGCGCGTTTTTGAGGATGCCGGCTTCGAGGCCGGGCGACTTGTAGTATTTCTCGGCGAGATTGAGCATCTGCACGGTCTGATAGCCGGACGGATCGGTGTCCGGATTGGAGCGGCCGATCTCGACGCCGGGCCGCGCCAGCACCTTGTACCAATTGTCGGCGTTGATCTCGCCCGCGAACTTGCTCTTGTCGGTATAGACGAAGGTGATGGCGTTGCGGGCGAAGCCGGCATACCAGGAGGCGTGCGGTGTCGCCCCGAACATATATTTGGGAATGACGTTGTAGTCGGCGACCGCCAGGATGTCGGCGTCCTGATGCAGGTCGGTGATCTGTTTCGCCATCTTGACGCTGCCGCCGAACTGCGCCTGCACGGTGACGCCGGGGTTCTGTTTTTCGTAGAGCGCGGTGGCTTGTTTGAACGGCACCGCCAGCGTGCCGGCGGCGTAAATCGTCAATGTGGTCGGCTCGGCCGCCTGCGCGGCAAACAGCGCCGGCGCGGCGGCGCCGAGCAAGCCCGCAATCGCAAGCGATGTGGTGAGATTCTATATTCGCCTCCGTAACAAAAAATTCCACGCGCGTTCTATCATGCTTGCCGCGCACGTCATCATGCGGCGCGTCGGCGCGCATAGCGAAATTTTGCTCATAGCCGAAGGCTATGGACGCGCGGCGCCGATTTGATGTAGGTCAATGCGGCCCTTACCCGCGCGGAGGAAATTTGGCGCGAAAAACCGCCAGAGGTTCGTCATGTTGAAGGAGCTCGCAAGCCTTCCCATTTTGGCCGTGGCGCTGCTGGCCGCGCCGCTCGGCGCGCTCGCGCAAACGCAGCCGAACGCGCCGAGCGGCTCGCCGCCCGATTATTATTGGCCCGGCCCGGGCCACATGATGTGGCGCGACGGTTATTGGGGCGGCCCCTTTGGCGGCTCTTCCTGGGAGATGGCTCCGATGTTGATCCTGCTCGTCATCCTCGTCTGTATCCTCATTTTCTATTTCGCCCGCTCGAGCGGCCCGCATCATTGGGGCGGCAATTGGGGCGCCGCCGCGCCGGGCGGCTTCGGCGATCCGACCCATTCCGCGTTGCAAATCCTCAACGAGCGCTTCGCCAAGGGCGAAATCGGCAAAGACGAATTTGAGGAGAAGAAGGCCGCAATCCTGTCCGGCGCGCGACGCTAAAGCATGATCCGGAAAAGTGGATACCGGTTTTCCGAAAAGATCATGCTTCACCAAAAGCTTAGAGCGCCAATCGATTCCATTTGAAGCGATTGCGCTCTAGGAATTCGTCAAACGACCGCGATTCCCGGCGCGATTCCCGGCGCGCGACGTCTCAAGTTTTGGCTTTGCCGCCCATGATGCGCTGATGCACGGTCGCGCCGGCTTCATACCAGCCGCGGGTATTGTTGACGATCTTCACGACCGACAGCATCACCGGCACTTCGATCAGAACGCCGACCACGGTCGCCAGCGCCGCGCCGGAGTTGAAGCCGAACAGGCTGATGGCGGCGGCGACGGCCAATTCGAAGAAGTTGCTGGCGCCGATCAGCGCGGAGGGCGCCGCAACGCAATGCGCCTCGCCGGCGGCGCGATTGAGGACATAGGCCAGCCCGGCATTGAAATAGACCTGGATCAGGATCGGCAGCGCCAGCATCGCGATGATCAGCGGCTGGGCGAGAATCTGCTCGCCCTGGAAGCCGAACAGCAGCACCAGCGTCGCCAACAGCGCCGCCAGCGAGACCGGCTGCAACGTGGCGAGGAGCCGCGCCAGCGCGCCGGGGCCGCCGCCCGCCAGCACGCTGCGGCGAACGATCTGCGCCAGCACGACCGGCACGACGATGTAGAGCAAGACCGAGAGCAGCAGCGTCTGCCACGGCACCGTAATCGCCGATATGCCGAGCAAAAGCCCGACGATCGGCGCGAAGGCAAACACCATGATCACGTCGTTGAGCGCGACCTGACTGAGCGTGAAATGCGGCTCGCCGTCGGAGAGATTGCTCCACACGAACACCATCGCCGTGCACGGCGCCGCCGCGAGAAGAATGAGCCCGGCGATGTAGCTGGTGACCTGGTCGGCCGGCAGATACGGCCGAAACAGCCAGCCGATGAAGAGCCAGCCCAACAGCGCCATCGAGAACGGCTTGACCGCCCAATTGATGAAGAGCGTGACGCCGATGCCGCGCCAGTGTTCCTTGACCTGCGACAAAGCCGCAAAATCGATTTTCACCAGCATCGGAATGATCATCAGCCAGATCAGCACGGCAACCGGCAGGTTGACGCTGGCAATCTCGATCGAGCCGATGCCGTGGAAAACCACGGGAAACAAGTGCCCGAGCGCTACGCCGACGAGAATGCAGAGCGCGACCCAGATCGTGAGATAGCGTTCGAATGTGGACATGATCGGACTTCGTCAGGTTTGGCCGTCGCGCGCCGACGGCGCGGCTGCGCGACCGGCGAAGTTGAGGTCAGGCCGCCGAAGCCGGCGACGCGCCGGCGTCTTTGGCTTTGCCGATGGCGTCGAGCTGTTTCTGCAGCGTCAATTGATCGAGCGAGCGCAGCGGCAGGCTGACGAAAATGTTGATGCGGTTGTTGAGCATGCGGAACGCGTCGGCGAAGGCGAGCCGCACCTCCGCTTCGGTGCCGGTGGCGGCCGCCGGATCGGGGATGCCCCAATGCGCGGTCATCGGCTGACCCGGCCACACCGGGCAGGCTTCGGCCGCCGCCTGGTCGCAGACCGTGAACACGAAATCGAGCTTCGGCGCGTCGGGCCCGGAAAATTCCTTCCAGCTCTTCGAGCGCAGGCCGGTGACGTCGTAATGCGTCTTGCGCAACAGATCGAGCGCGTAAGGATGCACCTGCCCTTTCGGCTGGCTGCCCGCCGAAAAGCCCTTGAACTTGCCGGCGCCGGCGCGGTTCATGATCACTTCGGCCATGATCGACCGCGCCGAATTGCCGGTGCAGAGAAATAGCACGTTGAAGACTTTGTTCGGAACCGCTTCGATCATCTGATCCTCCCTTGGTGGGCCGGGCGTCGGCCCGAAAATGACATTCCTATAACGGCCGCCGGCAACAGGTTTATGAACGCGGCGTGTAGGGTGGGCACCGCGCCTGACGAGCCACGCCGCGTGGGCGAAATCGTTCACGCGCGGTGCCCACGCGGTTGCTCCGAGCAGACAATTTCGCCCACCCTACGCTTGCCATCCTCACACCGCCGGCAGCGGCTGGTAGCCGATGCGGGCCATCATGGTTTCGAAATAGCGCGTAGGGTGGGCACCGCGCATGACGAGCCACGCCGCGTGGGCGAAATCGTTCACGCGCGGTGCCCACTCGGTTGCTCCGAGCAGACAATTTCGCCCACCCTACGCTTGCCATCCTCACACTGCCGGCAGCGGCTGGTAGCCGATGCGGGCCATCATGGTCTCGAAATAGTCCCGCACCTTGCGCGGGAATCTCAAACCCTTGACCACGGCGGCGGCGCGCAACAGCGGCAGCACGCGGACGTCGTCGCGCGACAGCGCGCCGTTGACCGCGTCCGGGCTTTCGATCAAGCGGTCGAGCGTCTCGAGCTCGGGCATCAGCGCGTCGATTTGCTCGCGCGTCCTGGCGCGCAGCGCGGTGAAGTCGCCGTAAGTTTTATGCTTGCGCATGATGTAATGATCGCGCGCCGCGGCGGTGGCGAATTCCGGCAGGGGCAGCAGCGGATAGCGCGGCATGGTGAGCGGCGCGGTCTTTTCCACGGCGCGCTCGGCCCAGGCGGCGATGTCGCCGCGCTCCGGCCCGGTCAAGACCGGCGCGCCCAAGCTTTCGATATGCGCCACCATGTCCATGCTTTCCAGCATCGGCGCGCCGTCGTCCTTGACCAGGATCGGGATCACCCGCTTGCCGGCGAGATCGATTAGGGTTGCGGAATCGTCGTCGAGCACCACGCTTTCGGCCAGATGCCGGCGCTTGAGCGCCGCCGTCATGCGCACGCGAAAGCACAGCGAGCAGTGCTCGAACAGATAAAGCCTCATGCCACGCCCTCCCGCTTCCGGGTCCGCGGCGCGGGCGCCCGCGGCGCCGCAGCCGGGGTGCGGGCCGCGGCAACCGGCGCGCAGCCTGCGACCGGCGCGCAGGCCGCGCCGCCGTTCTGCGAGCCTTGTTGCGTTCCTGTTTGCGAACCTTGGCAGCAATTCTCGGTGAGGAACGCAAGCAGCGCGTTCATGGTCTCGAACCGCGTCGCATAAATCATCGAGCGGCCCTCGCGCCGCACCGTCACGAGCCCCGCATCCCGCAGCCGGTCGAAATGAAACGTCAGCGTGTTGGGCGCAAGCCTCAGCTTCGCCGCCACCTGCCCCGCCGGCAGTCCTTCCGGCCCGGCCTGCACCAACAGCCGGAACACATCGAGCCGGCTGTCCTGCGCCAGCGCCGCCAAAGCCGCCACGGCATCGGATTTTTTCATATTTCGATGATTATTGAAATATGGGCCGGGCGTCAAGGGTTATTTCGATGGGTGTTGAAGTATTCTGTTTCCCCTCCCCCATCCGGGCCACGCTTGCGCCGGCCAAATTGCGTGGTATTCACAAGCGCTAAGGAGTGGAAGTGCGCATGAGCAACGGCGACCTCGGCTGGATCACCAACTTCATCTGGGGCATCGCCGACGACGTGCTGCGTGATCTCTATGTGCGTGGCAAATACCGCGACGTTATTCTGCCCATGACGGTGCTCCGGCGATTGGACGCCGTCCTCGAGCCAAACAAACAAGCCGTCCTTGCGATGAAGGAGCGGCTCGACAAAGCGAAGGTGGTCCATCAGGACGCCGCGCTTCGCCAGGCGGCCGGCCAGGATTTCTACAACACGTCGAAATTTACGCTGCGCGATCTGCGCGGCTGACGGCTGGGTCGACGATAGCAAGACCGCAATCGGCTACGAGATCCGCTTCAACCGTTACTTCTATAAGCAGCCGCTGCGGCCGCTGGACGCCATCCGCGCCGACATTCTCGCCTTGGAAAAGGAAACCGAGGGTCTGCTGTCGCGCATCATCGGCACGGTAGCAGGATGAGCCTATGCAACACTGGCTTGCATATGGCGCCGGCCTGTGTCCTTATTTAAGTCAGCCTTTATTATAACCCTCACCTCGGCTTCTTATTAAAGGCTGGAAGAAGGATAGTCGTGCCGGATCAGCCAGACCGCGCCGGAACCTATCAGCGCCAGACCACGGCTACCGCGCCTTCGTGCCGGCGCCGTTGCCGCCGCAGCCGCCGATCATCCTGGCCTTTCCCGCCGCCAACGCGCTGGTCGAGCGCCTGGTCAAGATCGGCATTTTGAGCGAAGTCACCGGTCAGGCGCGCAACCGCCGCTTCCGCTACGACGCCTACGTGCATCTGTTCGACGAGCCGGTCGGCGAGCGCAAAAGCGCGGGGCCTTTTCAATTTTAGGCTGTATGTCATACCTTGGACCCGATGACATCGCCGCCGGACAAATCCGCCGAAAAAGCTGAAGCCTTTATCGCTCGCTGGCAGGGCCAGGAGGGCGGACAAGAACGCGCGAACTACAGCCTGTTCTTGACCGAACTTTGCGACGTCCTCGAACTCCCGCACCCCGATCCGGCGGGCGCAACGCGCGAGCGCAACGATTACGTCTTTGAGCGCGTGGTGACCGCCGCCGTGTTCGCTGTGCTCGCCGGCGCTCGCGGTCCGACCACTGCGGATGCGCTGGCGGGCCACTTCCGCAAGACCAAAACGCTTGAGAAAACGATTTCAGACGTGCTGGAATCTCTCGCCCGCTTGGGCCACGTCACAACGAGGGACGGGAAAACGTTCGAGATTCGAAGGGTTGCTTAGCTCCTCCAGGGTACCTTGCCAAAGGATCTTAGCAAGTAGCCTAGATTGCGCGAAGCGAAATCCGGGAGAAAAATCCTACGCGGCCCTCAAACACCATCGCGTTGGGCTACATCGCCGCGTCGGCCGTCGACCCGCTGATATTCACGTGCAGCCAGCCGAGCATTGCGAGATTACGGATCGCGCTGGCGACAGCCTCTTTCTTTTCTGCGGCGCGCCAGGATTTCTTCCAGTCAAGAATGTAGTCCTGCAAATCCTGCTCGGTGGCGTCGCCATTGCGCTTGGCCCTGAGCTCCCGCGCGGCGAAGAACACGGTTATGACCTCCTCGGCCTGCTCCGTGCTCTTGATCCGGCTGAACAGATCGACCGCCTTGTTGATCTTTCTTCGGTAGCGATCGATCTCTTCCTTATAGCGCTCGCGATCCTTCGCGTATTGCGGAGAAGCGCGAAGGGCGATCATTCGCCCGAGATTCTGTTCGCTCAGCCAGTTGCGATTGGCGAAGTCATGAAGCGCCAGCTTCACGTCGCCCGAAAACGGGCCATAGCTGCCCTTGCCGAAGTGGAAGCCCGTCGGCACCCCCATTTCGGTCACCACATAGCTGATCTTTTGAAAGATCGTGCGGCCTACCGGGTTCGCGTAGGGCTGGGCTTCCAGCTCGCGAAGTACCTCCATGAGCACGATCCATTCCGGCTTGAGCGGCTTGTGCCTGCGTCCGTTGCCCTCCAGGCTCATTTGCGAAGGCGCCGAAAGGAATTCCTCGGTCAATTGTTGCTTGGGCGTTCCGTACGGCGCATACACTTCGATGTCGATCGACAGCCCGTGGAGCTTATGCCAGATCAGCGGCCCGACTTCTGACCATTCCAATCCGCCGTTGCCGCAACCGAGCGGCGGCAACGCCAAGCTGGTAATTCCCCATTCTAGTGGATGGAATCTAACACTTGGTGCCCACGCCTGACGGCGGCGATGATTTTGTCTGGGTCGGCGGTCCAGGCGAAGGGTTTTGGATCATGGTTGGTCTGCGCGACGAAGCGGTTGATGGTGGCTTGGAGATCGACCACGCATCGGAAGACACCGCGCTTCAGTCGCTGCTTGGCAAGTTTGGCGAAGAACCCCTCGACTGCGTTGAGCCACGAGCACGAGGTCGGCGTGAAGTGGAAGGCGAAGCGCGGGTGCCGGTCGAGCCATTGACGCACCTTCGGATGCTTGTGGACGGCGTAGTTGTCGAGGATCACGTGCACCGACTTTCTGGCCGGCACCTGCGCCTCAATGGCGTTCAGGAAGCGGATGAACTCCTGGTGACGATGGCGCTGCATACACCGGCCAATGACCTTTCCCTCGAGCACGTCGAGAGCAGCGAACAGCGTCGTTGTTCCGTGGCGCTTGTAGTCGTGGGTCATCGTGCCAGCGCGGCCTTTCTTCATCGGCAGGCCGGGCTGGGTGCGGTCGAGGGCTTGGATTTGCGACTTCTCATCGACCGAGAGCACGATGGCATGGGCGGGCGGATCGACATAGAGCCCGACAACATCGCGCAGCTTGTCGATGAACTTCGGGTCGTTGGAGAGTTTGAACTGCTGGACCCGGTGCGGCTGGAGACCATGCGCGCGCCAGATGCGTTGGACCGAACTTGCACTGATGCCGACTGCTTTCGCCATCATGGTGGCGGTCCAATGGGTCGCCTCGGCGGGCGGGTCGGTTTGGGTGAGCATCACGACACGCTCAGCGATATCCGACCCAAGCGGCGGGATGCGCGACGGCCGCGTCTTATCGCGCAGCAGGCCGTCGTAACCTGCCTGCATGAAGCGTTCTTGCCAACGCCACACGCAGGTTTTCGACTTGCCGGTCTGACGCATGATCTCATTGGTGCCGACGCCGTCCGCGCTCAACAGGACAATCTCGGCTCGCCAGACATGCTTATGCGGCGCATTACGATTCCGCGCGAGCGTGGCCAGGCGGCGTCGATCAGCGGGCTTGAGAGTAATGGAAATTCCTGTTCGCATCCGCCAGACTTGCACGTATCGAGTTGCCGGGAATCCCCTCCAGGATTCAAATGTCAGGTTTGATCCACTAGGATGTGCGCAACCAGGTAATCGAGGCCGCGCTCGATGTCGGCGAGCCGCGACGGCGAGCGCCAGTGATCCTTGGTCGGGAAATTGACGATCTGGGTTCTCGATGCGTCCCGATAAAGATAGGGCTCCCCGGGCCGCACCGCCTTGCAGTCCGTCCGGCTCTTGTAGTCCTCGAACATCGCCGGGAAGCGCGTCTTGAATTGCTCGGCAACTCCCTTGCCCATCACGCCGACACAATTGACCGTGTTCACCAGGGTCTGAGCCCGGCTTGCAAACAAATCTCCGATAAGCGCCTGAAGCATGGGTCGAATGATTCCCCTAGCGAAAGAATAGCACGGGATTTGTCGTGGCTGGCAGAGCCAAGCCGAGGCTTTCCAGGCGTTTCTTCGCCGTCTCATCGACGACGTAAGCACCGGTCAAATACCTCGTCTCCACTCGCTCCGGCACCAGAACCTCCGCCCATTTCTGCGAGCTGTGCCGCCACTGGGCGATCTGATCGTCCGGATGCCGCCAATCCATCGCATAGATGGCATCGAAGTCGAGCACTTGCCACTGCCGCGGATGCAGAAAGCGGACATAGTCGCTTGCGGCATTCTGATCCGATATCACCGTGCCGGGAAGCGACAGCACCAATGTGGAAACCCGCAGGATGCAAAGATCGGACGCCTGAGCCTTCCGCCTGAACATCATCGGATTGCGAGCGTGAAAATAGAGATTCGCGTATTGATGCAGCTTTAGTCCTCCAGGCACCTGCTTTTTATCTCGTCTGTCTTGGACCGGCTGCAAGGCCACAGAGTGGTGTTTGAGCTTGGCCGCGTGTTCGTGCGACAGGATCCCCTGTTTCATCACCGAAACAAGATTTCCAATTGGCATGATGCAATGCAGTTCGGTGACGCGCGGGTCCACAGCTATATGGCTTCCCCCAACGGTTTCTTTTTGGATGCCTTCTTCGCTCTCTAACCCATTGCTCTGCTCTTGCAGTCCATTCTGGCGCACTCACGGTGGATTCGCCATGCGGTTGAGATCGTCGCCCGTTTGCGATGGACCGCCGGGCATGTCATTCTTGAGTCCGCGATGCGGCTGTCGTCTTTGGTCAATGTTGCGCCGAGCGTCGCCAATTCGCGCATCAACGCCCTGCTGCGCGATGGCGCGGTGGACGTCGTGCCGATTACCGAAGACGTCGCCCATGCCGCGGTGGCGGCCTTCGAGCGCTACGGCAAGGGCCGCAAGAGCCGGGCGGGGCTGGAATTTCGGCGATTGCCTGTCCTACGCCTGCGCCAAGGTTCACGGCGCGCGGCTCCTGTTCAAGGGCGGCGGTTTCGCCCGCACCGATATCGCCAAGGCGTGAGAGGTTTGCGACGATCTCCCGCGCCTCGGCGCCCGGCGCTTCGGTGAGCTCGATAGAGAGACTGTCCGTCTCCGGGTAGTAATGCAGCTTCATCGCTGATCTCAGGGACGCCTAAGGTTAAAACGCCTTGGGCAGACCGGCCTGCCGCAGGATCGCGTTGGCGGTGTGGCGGCTTGGAATGCCGACCGGCACAGCGAAGTTTCGTTTCGTGACCGGGCTACGCCAGATTTCGTGACTGCCTTTGCCCTGGCGCACCAGGACGCAGCCCGCGGCACGCAACAAGTCGCGCAGCGGTCGGTCAAACTGCGGCGCCATTAGAGCATGATCCCGAAAAGTGGAAGCCGGCTT
This sequence comes from uncultured Alphaproteobacteria bacterium, assembly GCA_963791925.1. GTDB lineage: Bacteria > Pseudomonadota > Alphaproteobacteria > Rhizobiales > Xanthobacteraceae > BOG-931. Next base: position 674,683 of record CAWBUA010000004.1, read on the forward strand.
CCCGCCTTCGCGAAGCCCGCTTCGGCGGGCGAAGCAAGGTCGGAAAAGATCATGCCCAAGAACGTCTACGCCGCGGCCGGCTCGGCTTCGCGCAGTGCGGTGATTTGCAGAAACAGCTCCCGCGGATCGACGCCGGGGTGATTGTCGGGCAGCAGATCGAGCGCCATTGCCGAGATCTTCGCCAGCAATTCGTCCAGGGTCGGCGCATCGGCGGCGGCCGGAATGTCGTCGCAATGCCCGGTCCACACCGACGCCTCGTCGTCCCACGCGGCGGAAATCGTAAAGATGACCGGCTTTGACATATCGGTACCGCTGGATAGCGAAAGGGGCGCAAGTAGCGTGCGCTCCGAAGCCGCATATAGCACATTTGGCGCCGCCGCGGGAGGCCGCGCAATATCGTTCCCCAGCGGGCCGGTCCCAATCACGGAGACGTGATGTGACGACGGTCCCCGTTCCATTGACATCCACCCCGGCCGCCCTTATTTGCCCGCTCAGCCCGCCTGGTCAGGGACGTCAATCGGTGACGCCGGCTGATGCGGCGGGTGCGGTTCCCGGAGCCAAGCTTCGTCGTCTTGGGTCCGGGCGGCCTGGGCATCGACCGTCCGGCGCGTGACCGGACTGCCAGGTGCTGGCTGCACTGGTGCCGGAGAGGGTCCTCCCGTTTGCATCCGGTGATTCCAGGAAGCGCGGCCCGGAACCGAGTCGAGGTTAGTCCCTCGGCGCATGACCGCGGTGGGGCGCCGAAAGGCGAGCGCGCCGCCTCTCTTTTAGTCCCGCGCCAATGCGGGGCAGGGGGCGAAAGTAGCGCGCGCCGCATCGCAGCGGGCGTTGTTTTCTGCGGCGGGGCGGAACCCGTGGTGCGCCTGTCGGCGCTCCGCCTCCCTCTTTATTAGAGGGAGGTTTTGGGAAGGGCTTTCTTGAAGCGTGCAGCAAAGCTCGGGCGCAAAGGCGCGCCGCGAGAACGAGAACGTATTATCCGCCCCCGCAAAAGCGCGGACCGCGCGTTTGCGCCGATTTCGGTCTTGCCAACATGCAAGGGGGCCTCTGACTCGACGCGCCCCCTCCCCGCTATCGCGGGGTGGCAAATAGACTACCGCATCGCGGTGTGGCCCGCGGCGCGGGCCGGCGGCAGCGGGCCGAGGAAATCCGGCACCGCGGGCCGCGTTTGCGGCGGCCCGCTTGATGCGCTCGGCGGCACCGGCGCGAGCGGCGGCGGTGGCGGTCCGCTTTCCGGCGCTACCGCGCTCGAATCCGGATAGCGCTTCTTCATCTCGCGCAGAAACGTTTCCAGCGTATCGACGGAGGCGGCGGCATGGGCGACGGAAGCGAATTGGTCGCCGTTCGCGCCGAGCGGCGCCGAGACGATCTGGAAATCGCGCGCGTCCGGCGTCGCCGCCATCTTGGCCGCGTATTTGTCGCGGAAGCGGCCGAGCCCGAGCTGGTCCGAGGACATCGCATAGCCGATCTCGGCGCGCATGATGTCGGCGCGCTCCTCCTCGTTGAGCGGCGCGAAATCCTTGTAGCGGTCGCCATACATCAATTCGATCTGTTCGGCGGCCTCGTCGTAGCGCTTGCCCGCCCACAGAATATCGGCGCGCAGCCGCTCCGCCGGGCGGCCGTGCACATCGGCGATCACCTCAAGCGCGAGCTCGTGGCGGCCGAGGTCGGACAGCGAGCGCGCCTCGAGCAGGAGCCGCTGGTCGCGCAGGTCGTTGGACAGCCCCCCGGCGCGGGTCGCGCGCAGCACGGCGAGCGCGCGGTCGGGCTTGCGGTCCATCAGATAGACCACGGCGAGCCGGGTGGCGACTTGCGCGCGCGCGGCGCCCTGCAGGCGATGATCGACCTGATATTGCAGAAGCTCGGCGGCCTGATCGAGCAGGTCGACCGAGACCAGCCGGTCGGCGAGCCGCCGGATCATCTCGTCGCCGCGGGCGCCGATCGGGGTGAGCTCGCGGAAGTCGTAGAACAGCGCCAGCGCGTCGATCGCCGGCATCGCGTCGCCTTTGTTGGTGAGGAACAGCGCGTCGAAGGTCGCCGCGGCCTCGTCCTGAATCTGGCGGGTCAGCGCCGAATCCGGGCGCGCCGCCATGGCGCTGCGCATGACATAGAAGGCGTCGCGATAGCGGCCTTCCTCGGTGTAGAGATGGGCGAGCACTTTGAGCGCCTCGATCTCGGTCTCGTCGCCGCGCCAGATCGTGGTCAGCGATTCGAGCTGGTTGATCACGGCGTCGCGGCTGAGATCGCCGAGCTGATAGCGCAGCACGGTTTCGCGCAAGAGGCCCTGCGCCGCCGCCGGCCGGTCCCAGGAATCGGCCGCGGTGCGATAGGCGGCGAGCGCGTCCTCCTTGCGGCCCAGGCCCTCGGCGAGCCGCCCCATCAGCACGGCGACGGTCGGCTCCATCTGGTGCGGAATGCCGATGGTCTGGAAATCGTTGAGGTCGTCGGACGCGCCGTTGAAATCGCCGATCTCGATGGCCGAGCGCATGTCGTCCTTGAGCGCGACGCGCTGCAATTCGACCGGCAAGGTCGCCATCGCCGCCGCCATGGTCTTGAAGCTGTCGCGCGCCTTGGCCCAGCGGCCTTGCTTCGCATAAGCGAGCGCCCGCCACAGCGGCGCGTCGTGCTGGTCGCCGACGCCGGGCTCCGACAGATCCTTGAGCGCGTCGTCGGGCCGGTTCATCATCACCTCGGTGACGGCGCGCAGCACCAGCGCGGTGACGCTCTCGGCCGACTTGTGCTCGTCCGACAGCGCCACGTCGAGCACGCCCTTGGCTTCCGGATACATGCCGCGCGCGATGTAAAAGCGCGCCAGTTCGAGCCGCGGCGCCAGCCGCTGATGCGGCGGCGCTTCGGCGGCGACGTCGATGAGATGGTACTCGCGCGGGAAATAGGAGCCTTGCCGATCGGCGCCCCAGACCTGGGAATCGAACATCGCCGAGCGCAGCCCCGAGCCGTGCATCAAGGTCTGCATCGAGGTCGACAAAGTCAGGCCCAGCGGCCGCGTCACGACGACTTTATCGGGGACGAGGCTGACGTTCAGATCATCGGCCAAGGGTTCGATCACCGCCCCTTGCGCCGACGGCAGCGCGCGGAACTCGATGAAATCCTGCTCGTCGATGATGCCGCGGGCGGGCGCCATCGCGGTGACGACGAACAGCGTGTCGCCGACCTCGGGATCGGCGATCCGGTAGACGTGCCGGGCGCCGGGGAACGGAATCGACACGCTGGAACGATTGGCGCCGATCAGATTGCGGGTGAGTTCGAGCGCGCGGGTCGGATCGATGACGGTGTCGCCGATATTGACCGTCCAGACGCCGCCCTCGGCGGCGACGCTGGTGAGCCGCGGCCGGTCGAGCTTCAGCCGCACCACGTCGGCGTCGCCGGCGTGGCGGAAATCAAAGCTGCGAATGGTACGGCTCGGCTCGCCGTCGAGCGCGCTCAAATCGATCTTGGCCTTGGAGTCGAAGACGAGCCACAGCGTATCGGCGCGCTGGAACACCGCGGCGCCGACCGGCGCCTTGAAGGCAAAGACAAGCTTGAGATCGGCGCCTTGCGAGTTGAGCTCGGCGGCGATGCTGCCGGCGCCCTCGCCTTCACCGGGTTTGCTGTTGGGTTCGCTGTTGGGTTTGCTTGGCGCCGCCGGCGCGGCCGGCAGCGGTGCGGCTTGCGGCGGCGATGCGGCGGTCTCGCTTGTCTTATTCGGCGGCGGCGCGGCTTGCGGCGTAGCGGCGGAAGCCGCGGGAGGAGCCTGCGGCACCGCTTGCGGCGCGGGCGATTTTGCCTCCTGCGCTGCAGCCACGACGGCTTTCGGCGGCGCAGCGGATTTCGCCGTGGGCTGCGGGGCTGCAGCCGGAGCCGTCGGCGGACCGGTCGCTGCCGCATTTTGGGCGACGGCGGACGACGGCGGCAGCGCGCCGTGCGCCGCGGGCCGCGACGGCGATGGCGGGGCTGCGATCGGCGCCGCCGCCGCCGGTGCGGGCTGCGGCGCAACGCTCACGCTCGGCGCTGACGGCCGCGCCTCGATATTCGGCACGGCCGGCTTTGCCTGCGGCGGCGCCATCTGCGCGGCCGGTCGCGGAGCGGCCGCCGGCGCGGCAGACGGCATGACAACTGCGCCCGGCGGCGCTGTTGCCGGCAGCTGCGGCGCGATCGGCTGTTGCGGCCGCAGCGCCGGCGCAGCGCCGGGCGCTTGCGCGGCGGCGGAAATTTTCGCCGCCGCGTCGGCGAAGCTCGGCACCGCGCCGGCGGCCGGCACGGTTGCCGGCGCCGCACCGTCCCCCGCGGCATTCGCCTCGGCCGGCGGATTGACCACGTCGACGACATAGCCGGACTCGTCGCGGAAGGTGCGCGTGTCGGCATTGCCGGCGAGGACGAAACGGACCAGCGCGGAGCTCCGATCCAGTTCGCTGGTGATTTCCTGGACGTTCTTCGGCAGCGCCGCCATGGCATCGCCGAGATCGAACGTCAGCGGCGAAGAGAATTTCAGCACCAGCCGGTCCTTGGCGCGATCGGCCGATACTCCGGTGCTGCTCGGCACAGCGAACACGTAGCGGGTAAAGGTCGGCTGGCTCGCGACATGGACCCGGATCGGCGCGGAATTTTGCGCCTGTACGGCGGCGCGCTGGCGTTCCAACAGCACCTCGGCCTCGCGCGCGCGCCGCGCCAATTCGTCGACCACGTCCTGCGGCAGACCCGGCGGCATGCCGCTCCAGTTGTTCGGCAGCAAATCGACGAAGAATTTCTCCCCCGCGGCCATGGCGTGAACGGTCACGGTCTGCGCCAGCGCCATGCGCACGGCCTTGCCGTCCGGATCGCGCCGCGCCGCGCCGATATAGTCCGGCGCGTGGTCCGCGACGCGATTGACGGCCACGTCGAGCGGCTCCTTGAAACTGATGATCAGCACATTGCCGGCCTGGCGCACCGCGCCGTCGATATATCGCTGCGCGGTGAAGACGAGCCGCGCATAGCCGTCTGTGGTGGTCACGGTGAGCGTCGCCTTGACCGGCGGCTGGGCGGGCGGCGCGGCAAACGCGGACACGGTCAGCATCACAGTCAGCGCGGCGATCAAACAGGCGACGACGGCTTTGCTGCAATGCGCAAGGCGGCGGCGCCGACCGGGATTTTGGGTATTGCCACCGCACGCCATGAGGGACTCGAACACTCAATCAACGGAACTCGGCCGACAGCAAACGGGACGCGCCTTCGCGGCCGCGACGTCGTCCCCGAAGTCGGCCACGCAGCCGCACTATAGGTTGTTGTGCTTAATGGCGACTTAATCCAACGATTACAGCCGCTTAAGTAACAGTCCCTATTGCCGTTCGAGGCCGGTCGACCCACGCCAAGCCGATTTGCTACGGCGTCGTCGGCTGGCCTTGAATCTTCGGCAGGTTCGCGGCGCTGAGATCGCTATCCTTGGCCTGGTGCTGTTCTTTATCGGCAAGCTCGACCGTGAGGCGCTGGGCGACCTCCGGCGACATTTGCGCCACGATGTCCGCCATCGTCCGCGGATTGATCTCGGCTGCGACTTCAAGGAGCACGTTGGTATCGAGCCCGTCGAAGATTTTTGCCGCATCGCGCGGCTTCATGTTCTCGTACATCACGACGAGGCCTTTGAGCCGCGCTTTCTCGGCCTCGTTCTTCTTCAGCGTCGCCTGCTTGATCTGCGCCTCGACCTCTTTGAGCTCGGAGAGCTTGGCGTCCATGCGCTTTTCCGCGTTCTTGATCAGATCTTCGCGGATATCGAGCTCGTGGGCGCGGTTGTCGAGTTCCTCGCGGCGCTGCTGCAGCCGTTCGAGAATGGCCCGCTCGGCGCCGGTCGGCAGCGCGGCGCCATCGGTCGCGATCACCGTGCCGCTCGGCGGCAGCGTCGCCTGGGCATCCTTGCCGGGCGGCATCGGCGGACTGCCGCCGGCCTGGGCAGCGGTTTTCGCCTTCGGCGCGCCGCCGGCATTCGCCGGCGCGGCCTTCACCGAACCGGTGATGTCGGGAAGCTCGTCTTGGGTGTCTCGGGCGTTTTGGGCCGGTGGCCGGGTAATCGGCGTTATCGACGGCAAGGGAGCTGCGCCGCTGCCATCGGGAAAGTTGAACATCTGCTGCGCCCACGACCCCTTCGCTTGCGGCGGCACGGTTCCGTCCGGCATCGGGCGCATGACGGAGGTGTCGCCATCGCCGGGCAGCACATTATGGTGCGCGAAGAGACTGGAACCGTGCAAGGCGATGTCGGCGATCTTGAGCGTCAACAGGCAGGCGCTGGCGATCAGCGCGATCGGAATGAGCCGCAGATCCCGGATGTAGCGGATCATGCCGCGAGACCATGCACCTTGGTGCGCACCCGCTCGGCGAAGGCTTCCGCCGCGGCCGCCACGGCTTTGGCGTCGGTCCGCCTGATGGCTTGCGTATTGGATTTCGCCTCGGACCCATCATGGGCGCCGCGCGCGACATCCTGTTCGGCCGCCGGCTTGGCGTCGCCGGGATCGGCGCCGACATGCTGCGCCGCGCCGGCCGGCGCGCCCGCATGATCATTGCCGCGCCCGGCCGTGACGATCTGCGACAGCCGGCCCAGCAATTCCTTGCCGGCAACGACGCTGCGCTCGACCTCGATGGTGACGCGCTCGGCCTTGCGCAGCCGCTCGCCCAGACTGCTGTCGCATTCGTGCACCGTGAGCTTCAATCCACCGATGGCGCGTTCGGCGATCTCAGTCGCGGTGACCAGTTCCGAGATGGTCGCCCGCAGCGACTGTTCATCGGCTTTGAGCAGCTTCAGCCGGCGGTTAAGCAACATGCAATAGCCGATCGTGAGCATCAAGAGGACCGCCACCAGGCCGTCGATGATGATTCCGATGCTGTTGGTCATGGTGCCTCCATTCGATTGCCGGAGCCTGCCGCCGATTCGAACATCGCAAACGTCATGTTCGGCTTGCGCAACGGCTTGCCGACGCGCACCGCGACCCGGTCGCCGACGCGACCCATGCGCCCTTCCGTCAACGTCACATCGCCGCAGCGCACGATCACCGGCGCGTCCGATTTAAGCTCCAGCATCAGCGTGTCGCCAACATCGAGTTTCATAATCTGCTTTAACGGCAGCCGCGCCTCGTAAAGCACGGCATCGACGGCGATCTCCGCCTGACCGAGCTCGGTGGCGAGATGCCCTTCCCAGTTCGGATCGCGGCCGAACTTCTCGCCCATGAACATCTGCAACAGCACGTCGCGGATCGGTTCGATGGTGGCGTAAGGCAGCAGTAATTCGATGTTGCCGCCGCGATCTTCCATGTCGATCCGCAGCCGCACCAGGATCGCCGCATTCGCCGGACGCGAAATCGCGGCGAAGCGCGGATTGGTCTCCAGCCGATCGATGTTGAACTTCACCGGCGACAGCGGCTTGAACGCAAGCTCGGCGTCCGCCAGCACGACTTCGATCATGCGCTTGACCAGATTGGTCTCGATCGTGGTGTAGGGCCGGCCTTCGATGCGGATCGCGGTCTGACCGCGCCGGCCGCCGAGCAGCACGTCGATGATCGAATAGATCAGGCTCGAATTGACCGTCACTAGGCCGAAATTGTCCCATTCCTCGGCCTTGAACACGGCGAGGATCGCCGGCAACGGAATCGAATTGAGGTAATCGCCGAAACGTACCGAGGTGATGCGGTCGAGCGACACTTCGACGTTGTCGGAGGTGAAATTACGGAGACTCGTCGTCATCAGCCGGACCAGCCGGTCGAAGACGATCTCCAGCATCGGCAACCGCTCGTAGGAGACCATCGCCGAATCGATGATCGCGCGGATGCCGGAATTGTCGTTGAGCGAAATATCGGTCAGCGAAAAGCCCAGGAGCGAGTCGATTTCGTCCTGGGTCAGAACGCGCTCGGCGCCGCCTTTGGTGGCCTGAATGAAATGGCCGTCGTCGACCATGGTCGCCCATTGCGAGGCCATGGCCTCGCTGGCGCTTTGTCCTTCCGCGGCCGGCGTTTCGGCTGCGGCGGTCGCCGCCGCATTCTGCTCTGCCTCGAGCGCGACGCCCCACTCGGCGGCGAGTGCGTCGTTGTCGATTTGATCTTTGCCAGCCATTGTCCGGTGATCTTTAAGCGGCGCCCGTCATTGAACGACGATTTCTTTGAACAGCACCGCGTTGATGTGGTTCGGCGCGATCGCCGCGTTGACGCGCCGCGTCAATTCTTCCTTGAGACGGTAAAGCCCGGCGGAACCGTCGAGATCGGTCGGCCGCAACTCGCGCAAGTAGGTCTGAAACGTGTCCATGATGCGCGGCATCACCGGCTGAATCTGCGCGGACAGTTCCTGGTTCGGCAGTTCGAGCACGACTTTCACTTTCAGGTATTGCGTGCGCTCATTGCCGCCGCTGTTCGACAGGTTGACCAGAACATCGGGCATATCGAGGAAGACCGGCGGCTTGACCTGATTGGCGGCGGCGGCGGCCGCGGCCTCGGTCTTGTGAGCAAAGAAGAAGAAATAGGCGCCGCCGCCGATGCCGCCGATCGCCACCAGCCCGGCCACAGCCATCAGGATGAGCTTGAGCGACAGTTTGCGCTTGGCCGGAGCCGGTTTGCCCTCCTCGCCGTCGGCTTCGGCCTTGTCGTTGTCGGTCTGGGCTTCTTTTGTCGTTGCCATCACGGCTCCCGCTTGCGTGACGGCGCACGCAGCCGGCTGGACAGAACGCAAAACGAATGTGCGAGCGCTGCGCGGCACCGGTTTGGCGCCGTCGGTTTTGAAGCTAGGGGCCAATGGTTAACGGATACTTGCCGCGATCGTGGCGCCGGGAATTATTTGCCGGGTGCGGCGCTCGATGCGGCCCTTTCTGCCCGCTCGGCGGCCGCCGAGCGAAGCCATATGGCGTTGATTTTACGTAATTTTCAGCCCTGGCACGGCTTCTGCACTCGTCCCTTGCGTAACCGGCGTCGCGAGCGGCTTGGGAGAGCGGCTTAGGCGCGCAGCCGAAACTGCCGCAGTCCGGCAGCTTCGTTGGAGCAAGGGGAGAGTACCGATGGAGAACGCCCTTCTCGTCGGCCTGTCGCGGCAGACGGCGCTCACGCATGAACTCGACGTCATCGCCAACAACATCGCGAACATCAACACCACCGGCTACAAGGCCGACAACGCGCTGTTCGAACAATACCTCATGCCGCGCGCCAGCGATCAGACTTTCGTCGGCCAGGATCGGCGCATCAGATACGTCGAAGACCGCGGGACCTGGATCGACATGAGCCAAGGCGCGATCCAGCCGACCGGAAACCCGCTCGACGTCGCCATCAATGGCAGCGGCTACCTGACCGTGCAGACCCCGAACGGACAGCAGCGCTATACCCGCAACGGCGCACTCTCGATCAACGGCGCCGGCCAGCTTGTCACCAGCGACGGCGATCAGGTGATCGGCGATTCGGGGCCGATCACCTTTCAATCCACCGATCATGACGTGATCGTCAGCCGGACCGGCATCATCACGGTGCGCGAGGGCAACAGCACGGCCGACTCGCCCCGCGGCACGCTGCAGGTCGTCAACTTCGCTCAGCCGCAGCTTCTGCAGAAGGACGGCGGCTCGACCTTCGAGGCGCCCGCCGGCGTCACGCCCGATCCGGCGCCGCCAAGCACCACCCTGATTCAGGGCGCAATCGAAAAATCCAACGTGAACGGCGTCGCCGCCATGGCGCGGCTGATCGAGATCACGCGCAGCTACACCGATATCGCCAACGTGCTCCAGCAGCAGAGCGACGAGCGCCGCAATGCGCTGACGCAGCTGTCACAGACGCCGAGTTCGTGAGTTGTAAGGTCGGGGAGACCACAGGATGCGTGCGCTTGATATTGCGGCGACCGGCATGGCGGCCATGGATCTTCAGGTCCAGGTCATCGCCGGCAATATCGCGAATATGTCGACCACCGGCTTCAAAAGCCAACGCGCCGAGTTTCAGGACCTGCTCTACGAGCACGTCCAGCGCATCGGCGCGCAAGCCTCCGAACAGGGCAATATCCTGCCGGTCGGCATCGAGCTCGGCTCAGGCGTGAAGACCGTCGGCACGCCGCGGCTGATGACGCAGGGCTCGCTGCAGCAGACCGGCAACACGCTCGACGTCGCCATCGAAGGCGACGGCTGGTTCAAGATTCAGATGCCGGACGGGACCTTCAGCTACACCCGCGACGGCTCGTTCCAGCAGGACGCGCAGGGGCGCATCGTCAACGCCGAGGGCGACGTCGTGCAGCCGACCATCACCATTCCGGCGAACGCAAGCGGATTGACCATCAATCAGCAAGGTCAAGTCTCGGTGACGTTGCCCGGCAGCACCACCTCCACCATCCTCGGCCAGTTCACCATCACGCGCTTTTCCAACAACGCCGGCCTGCAGGGCAATGGCGACAATCTGTTCACGGCGACGCCGGCCTCGGGCGCGCCGCAGGATACGCTCGCCGGCACCGACGGCGCCGGCACGCTGCAACAGGGCTACCTCGAACAATCCAACGTCCAAGCGGTGGTCGAAATCTCCAACCTGATCGCGGCGCAACGCGCTTACGAGATGAATTCCAAGGTCATCACCGCGGCGGACGAAATGCTGCAGACGACCGCGCAACTGATGAAATGAGAAAGGTCTCGCCATGATCCGCCTCATGATCGCAAGCGTGGCTTTATTGTTCGGCCTGAGCGGCGCCGTCGCCGCGCAGACCGCATCTTCGCCGCCGACGCTCAAGGCGAACGTCACCGTCACCGGCGACATCGTCACCATCGGCGATCTCGTCGCCAACGCCGGTCCGGTCGCCGACGTGCCGATTTTCCGCGCCCCCGATCTCGGCACCACGGGCGCAGTCGCGACCGACCGCATTCTCGACGCCATCCGGCCGCACCAGCTCATCGGCATCGATACGCACGGTCTTGCCGAAGTCGTCGTCACGCGCGCCAGCCGGCCCATCGCCACGCGGGAAATCTCGGCCCGGATCGCGCAGGCGCTGGCCGGCCAATACGGCTTCGGCCCTGCCCGCGACATCCTGATCAATTTCGACGGCGACGTGCGCACGTTGCAGATCGAACCCAATGCCACCGGCGAACTGCGGGTGCTGGCGCTGTCCTACGATCCGCGTTCGACGCGATTCGGCGTGACGTTCGATATGCCGGACAGCATGACGCTGCAGCGGCAGCCGGCGCGCTATACCGGGACCGCCATCGAGACCGTCAATGCCATCGCGGTCGATCGTCCGATCCTACGCGGCGAAGTGCTGCAGGCGTCCGATCTTACCGTCGTGCGGCGGCCGAAGGCGGAGGGCAACGCCGTGCTGACCGACGGCAAGGCCGCGGTCGGACTTGCGGCGCGGCACGCCTTGCGCCCGGGCCAGCCCCTCGCCGACGCCGATCTGATGAAGCCCGAAATCGTCGCCCGCAACGACATCGTGACCATCGTCTATCAGGTGCCGGGCATCACGCTGACGTTGCGCGGTCAGGCCAAGGACCCGGGCGCGCTCGGCGATACGATCAGCGTCGTCAATACCGAGACCAAGCGGGCGATGCAGGCCGTCGTCACCGGTCCCGGCCGCGTCATGGTCGGGCCGATCACGACGCAAGTCGCCGCCAATTCGCAGACGGAGCTGTCGCAGTAAGTTGCGCGCGTGTCCCGTGTAAGAGGGTGTTCGATGTCGAAACGCGTTTTGCTGTTGCGTTGTGCACTATTGTCCTCGGTCGCGATCGGCGTTTCAGGCTGCGCCTCACTCGACCGGCTGAAAGATATCGGCAATCCGCCGCCGCTTTCGCCGGTGTCCAATCCGACGACGTCGCCCGGTTACAAGCCCGTGCAAATGCCGATGCCTACGCCGCAACCAGCCACCTTCAACCCCAATTCGCTGTGGCGCAACGGCTCGCGCGCCTTCTTCAACGACCAGCGCGCCCACCAGGTCGGCGACATATTGACGGTCAAGGTCAACATCAACGACACCGCGCAATTCCAGGATCAGACCCAGGTGCAGCGCACCTCGACCGAGGATTCCGGCATCACCAATTTCATCGGCGCCAACACCATCGTCAATCCGGCCAAGGCCATCTTGCCGGGCAGCATCATCACCGCGAATACCGACTTGCAGAGCAACGCCACCGGCTCGATCAACCGGCAGGATCAGCTGCTGACGAACGTCGCGGCGGTGGTCACGCAGGTTCTGCCGAACGGCAACATGGTGATCGAAGGCAAGCAGGAAGTCCGGCTCAATGCGGAGATGCGCGTGCTCGTGGTCGCCGGCGTGGTGCGTCCAGAGGACATCGAGAGCGACAACACGATCGATCTGGCCAAGATCGCCGAAGCGCGCATCGCCTATGGCGGCAAAGGCACCTTGTCCGATATTCAACAGCCGCCCTGGGGCCAGCAGGCGCTGAACGTATTGTTGCCGTTCTAGGTTGATTGGTCCGATTTGTCGTCCGGGCTCCCCGGGATCGTGAGTGCGACGTCGATCCCGACACGCAGCGGCCTCCGGCAGCTCCCCGCCGGAGGCCGCAACCGTTACGGCTATGCCGAGAGCTTGCGCGGCGGCGGAAAAAATTGCGCGCGCAGCAGATCTTGCCGCAACGCGGCAATGGCGCCGTCCCAGTCGCCGAATTTCGGCTGCCGATAGAGCCGCGCGGTCGGATACCAGGGACTGTCCTTTCGTTCGCGCAGCCAGCGGAAATCAGCGGCAAAGGGCAACAGCAGCAACAGCGGCTTGCCGAGAGCGCCGGCGACATGCGCGACCGCGGTGTCCACCGCGATGACGGCGTCGAGCAGCGAGACCGCTGCCGCAGTGTCGGCAAAATCGCAAAATCGCGATTCGAGCCGCTGCAGGTTGGGCAGCTTCGACAAGACCGGCAGATCGCGGTCGCGGACATCGTATTGAAGGCTGACGAAGGCCAAGTCCGGCAGATCGAGCAGGGGTGCCAGCGCTTCCAGACTGATCGACCGGTTGAGATCGTTGTCGTGATGGCGGTCGCCGGACCATGCCAAGCCGAGGAGCGGCCGCCGCCGCGGCAGGCGATCGCGCCAAGCCGCGACGCGCGCCTGCGGCGGCGCGAGATACGGGACTGGCGCCGGGATCGTGCCGAGCTCGGTTGCGAAGGCGAGCGGCAAACTGAGCAAAGGACAATGCAGGTCTAAAGCCGGCAACGGCTCGCCGCGCGCCAGCACCGTTGTGGCGCCGGCGACACAAGCAAGCAACGGCACAAGCTCGCGCTGCACCTCGACGACGACTTTGGCGGCGCCGCGCTCGGCGACCAGCGCCGCATAGCGAACGAACTGGATGGTATCGCCAAACCCCTGCTCGGCGTGCAGCACTATGGTTTTGCCGTGCAGCGCTTCCCGGCCCGACCATTGCGGCGCCGTGAAATTGCGGCGCTGCGAGGCCAAAAGCCCGACCGACCACCGCGCTTCGTAGCCGCGCCAGCCGGCGGCAAAATCGCCGAGCGTCAGCCGCGCGACACTCTCAACGAAGCGGGCCTGGGCGAAGCTCGGCCTGGCGATAAGCGCACGGCTTGCGCTCGTCAGCGCCTCGTGCGGCCTGTCGAGCCGGCGCAGTGCAACGGCGCGATTGGTCAGAAGGCCGGCGTTTCCCGGCGCCGCGGCCAGCGCCCGATCGTAAGCGGCGATCGCCTCTTCGGGGCGATTGAGCTTGATCAGCGCATTGCCGTAATTGCCGAGAGCATCGAGATGATCGGGATCGATCGCCAGCGCCCGTTCGAAGCTTTCCAGCGCCTCAAGCGGCCGGCCCAATTCGAGCAGCGCCACGCCGCGGCGGTTGAGCAATTCGCCGTTGCCCGGATCGAGCGCCAATCCCTCGTCGTAGCCGATAAGCGCTTCCTTGAAACGGCCCAACAAATGGAAGACGAGCCCAAGACTGGCAAAACCATCGGCGCGGCTTGCGTCGCTGCGCAGCGCAGTCTGGATCAGCACCAACGCCGTATCGAGGCGCCCGCGCCCGCAATTGAGTTGTCCTAGGCCGTGCAGAGCGTCGAAATCGTCCGGATGATGTTGCAGCACCGCGTTATAGAGCCGCTCCGCCTTGGCAAATTCGCCGCTCTGATGTGCGCGCAAGGCGCGGCGCAAAAGGCGCGACGAACCTGCTTGCGACTGATGCTGTGCCGGCCCGCTCGTCATCGTAGCCTGTGCCCGATCTTTAACGATCGGTAAACGGACGCGGTAAATAAAGTCTTAATGGCCTTGAATTTATTGCTCCAGCGCCGCGATCCGTTTGTGCAGCGCGGCCACTTCACGTTCGAGCCTGCGCACGCGGTCGGCGAGATGATAGTCGGTACGGCCCGATTCCTGGCGCGGGTTCAAGGTCGCTTCGGGCGTCCAATTGATGCCGATATTGTTGCCCTTGCGCCAGGTGACGTGGGCCTCAAAGTATTCGTCTTTGTTCGGCAAATAGAGCTCGAACACGTCCGGCAGCGCGACGTTCTCGGAGAATTCAAGCCGGCTGCCGCTCTCGCCGATGTCGCGGACGATGCAATCCATGCTGGAGAGCCGGTTGTTGAAATAAATGCGTCCCTTGATGAGAGTCTTATGCCGGGCGGAGGCACGGCGTTCGATCATGACGCAACGGCCTCTTCGCGCGCGACCCGGTCGATCACGTCGATCACGGCTTGGATGCGCACGATCAGATCCATATGCGCCTCCATCTGCTCGTCCTGCTGCGCAAAGCCCAGCGATTTTATCAGGCCGCGCCGGCGTTCCACCAACAGCCTGCGCGCGATGCCGACGCTATCATCGCTCTTGGTCATTCCATGGCCTTTAGTTTCCCGGAGCGCCACCGGCGACCCATCGCGGCAGTTTACGCGAAGCGCGCGTGAGCCCGGGTAAAAGTCGACAGCACGAAAAGGCGGTATCGGACGAAACGGCATTGATGCAGATCAAGCCGATCGCGCGCCATTACGGTGACGGTTTATGAGTACTGAAAATCGGGGAGGCGGCATCGCTGCCACTCCGCTTGATCAGGCATGAACCGCAAGGCGGCCGAACCCGCGCTTTTGGAGAATGTGAGTCCCTTAATCGTCGCGATAGACGCGCTCGCGCCGCTCGTGGCGTTCCTGGGCCTCGATCGACAGCGTAGCGATCGGACGCGCCTCAAGCCGCTTCAAGGTGATCGGCTCCCCGGTCTCCTCGCAATAGCCGTAGGTGCCATCTTCGATACGCTGCAACGCAGCATCAATCTTGGCGATCAGTTTGCGCTGCCGATCACGGGCGCGCAGTTCGATCGCCCGATCGGTCTCCGACGACGCGCGGTCGGCAAGGTCGGGATGATTCTGGCTCTCGTCCTGGAGATGCTGCAGCGTCTCCTTGGCTTCCTTGAGGATGTCCTCGCGCCAGTCGAGCAATTTCAGCCGGAAATACTCCCGCTGGCGCTCGTTCATGAATGGCTCTTTATCGGTGGGCCGATATACTCTCTCATCCAGCCGAACGCCTCCCTCGCCCTTACCGTTCATATCGGGCTTGTCGGCGGCTCGACCGTTTTTGCCCTTTAACAACTGCATTTTGCGCTTACTCCCGCACCCCTACATTCGCGAGGCCCCTCGCGCGGCGGCTTATATCCAAGCTCCATGACAGTGACAACAAAGATGATGACGGGCGCGGCGACGACGGCCAAATCGTGCCGGGCGGGCGCGACCCGGGGCGCAGCGGCCCCTGCCCTTTATTGGCCATCCGAAGGAAGTCGGCGAAAGCCGCGAATCCGCGAAATCTAGGACATGCCAGCCTTGGCCAGTTCGACCGCCACACGCAGGTCGATCTCCGCCAAAACCTGGTCGAGCCGATCATCGCCGGAGCCGTCCCGGAGGTCGGCCGCCACGGATTTCAGCCGCAACATTGTGGCGTGATCGAGCCTACCCGCCAGCAGCCCGATTTTGAGCTCGTCCAATGCGTCCAGCGCCCGGCGGCCATGTTTGACCGCGCGGCGCCGCCGTTCCACGGGATCTTCGATGCCTTGCAGCGCGATGAGCGCGTCGATTCCGCCCAGGGTGCGCAGCGCGACCGCCGCGCTCTGCGCCTGAGGCTCGGCGGTTTGCGCCAGCGAGAACGTGCCGCCCGGGACCCGCCGCGCTGCAGCAGGCGCCGCCGCCAGAGCTGTCCGGTTGGGTCCCTCAACGCGCATGAGAAGATGGTGGGCCGTTATGGTTAACGACGGGTAAAGCGACCGGCAAGAATTGCCCAAACCGGCAAGGCCTGCTCGCCGCAGTGCCCGGCGCGACGTCGCTCCGCTTTAGATAGACTAAATATATCAGTTAGTTAGGCGAACCATTTGCCATGGCACGCAATTGGCATCGCCGTCAGCGTCCGGCCTCTTGGGGAGCAAGAGATGAGAGGGACGTGCCGAACAGCGCTTGCCGCGCTGATTATTCTTGCCTGCGCCGCATCGCCAGCGGCGGCGCTGTCGCGCATCAAGGACCTCGCCAATATCGAGGGGGTCCGGCAAAACCAGCTGATCGGCTATGGTTTGGTCGTCGGGCTCAACGGTACCGGCGACACGCTCAACAACGCGCCCTTCACCAAGCAGTCGCTGCAAGCGATGCTGGAGCGGCTCGGCGTCAATATCCGCGGCCAGCAGATCCGCACCGGGAATGTGGCGGCCGTTATGGTGACCGCCGACCTGCCGCCGTTCGCCACGCAAGGCACGCGCATCGACGTGACCGCTTCCGCGATGGGCGACGCCAAGAGCTTGCAGGGCGGCACGCTCCTGGTCACGCCGCTTCTCGGCGCCGACGGCAACGTCTACGCCGTCGCCCAGGGCTCACTGTCGATCGGCGGATTTCAGGCTCAGGGTCAGGCCGCCAGCATCACCCGCGGCGTGCCGACCGTCGGCCGGCTTCCCAATGGAGCCATCATCGAGCGCGAGGTGGAGTTCGCGCTCAACAGCATCGGGCAATTGCGGCTGGCCTTGCGCAACGCCGACTTCACCACCGCAAAACGCATCGCCGAGGCGATCAACGACTATATCGGCGCGCCGATTGCCGAACCGCTCGATCCTTCGACCGTGCAACTCACGCTGCCGAAGAAATTTCCGCAAAACATCGTGCAGCTGTTGACCGAGATCGAGCAGCTTCAAGTCGAGCCGGATGAGGAAGCCAAGATCGTCATCGACGAGCGCTCCGGCGTCATCGTCATCGGCCGCGACGTGCGCGTGTCGACGGTGGCGGTCGCGCAGGGCAATCTGACGGTCACCATCTCGGAATCGCCGCAAGTCAGTCAGCCGGCGCCGCTGTCGCGCGGCCGCACCGTCGTCGTGCCGCGCACGCAGGTCGGCGTTCAGGAAGAGGGCAAGGGGCTTGCCGTGGTCCACGAAGGCGTATCGCTGCAGCAGATCGTCGATGGGCTCAATGCGCTCGGCATCGGCCCGCGCGATCTCATCACCATCCTGCAGGCGATCAAAGCCGCCGGCGCCATTCAGGCCGATATCGAGGTGATGTGATGACAACGCTTAATCCCGTGGACCTCGGCGCTTCTTTGACTTCGATCGGGGATGCCAGGAGCGTCCAGGCTCAAGCCGACCTCAAGCTCAAAGGCAGAGCCAAGCAGGCGGCGCAGAGTTTCGAGGCGAATTTTCTCTCCAGCATGTTTCAGAACATGTTCACGGGCATCGACGGCGACGGCCCGTTCGGCGGCAGCGGCCCCTTGAAGATTTGGCGCTCGTTCATGGCCGACCAGTTCGCCCAATCATTCGCCAAGACGGGCGGCATCGGCATCGCACCGATGGTGTACCAGACCTTGCTGAAGGAACAGGGGCTGAAGCCATGACTACCATGACCACCATGAGCACCATCACCACGGCCGTGGAAGCCGAACATGCCATCGACGATTTCGGGCTGTTGATGGAAAGACTTTCCGGGCTCCTCGAACAGGAGACGCGGTTGGTTCATGCCGGCAGCGTCCGCAACGCGGCCGCGCTCGCGGCGAACAAGGCCGAACTGACCGGCCGGCTGGTCGCGGCCAGCGAGCGCTTGAAAGCAAGCGCAAAATTCCTGCGACAGTCGGTGCCCGGGCGTTGCGCCGCGCTGTTGCAGATGCAGGACGCGTTCCGCGGCATTCTGCAGAAGAACATGATCGTGCTGGCGACCGCGCATGCGGTATCGGAAGGAATCTTGCGCCGGCTATCGGGCGACCTCACGCGCAAAGCGTCGCCGCAGGTCTATGGCGCAAGCGGACGCACCGTAGCGCCCAATCCCAAGCACGGTCGCCCCCTCGCCGTCAGCCGGACGCTGTAAGCCGGCCTCTGCCGCCCGGCGCAGCAAACGCCATGCTGAAAAAATCGAAACTTCGTGGCGCCGCGGCTCCGAGAAAACTCAGGCATGGGTCACCGAGCAATTCACCGGCGCTGGCGGCGTCGCTTGCCGAGGGGTTGAAGCATCACCAGGCCGGCCGTCTCGCCGAGGCGGAAAAGATCTACGTTCAGATTCTCACGGTCCAGCCCGACCATTTCGACAGCCGCCAATTGCTGGGCGCCATTTTCTTGCAGCGGGGCAACCACACAGAGGCGCTCCGGCATATCGAGCTGGCTCTCAAAAGAAGTCCCGACAATGTTTTTGTCCTCAATAATCACGGCATCGCGCTTGAGGGATTGAAGCGGTTCCAGGAGGCACTTGCGAGCCTCGATCGCGCGATCGTATTGCGGCCCGAGTACGCCGAAGCACATTCCAACAGGGGGAATGTGCTCAAGGCGTTGCTGCGCTTCGACGAAGCGCTGGCGAGCTACGACCGTGCGATTGCGCTGCGGCCGGATTTTGCCGAGGCACATTCCAACCGCGGCGATGTGCTTTGCGAGTTGAAGCGTTTCCAAGAGGCGCTGGCGAGCTGCGAACGCGCGCTGGCGCAGCGGCCAGACTTCGCCGAGGCGCACTGCCATCGCGGTAACGCGTTGCGCAAACTGAAACAGCTGGACAAAGCGCTTGCGAGTTACGATCGTGCGCTGTCTCTCAAGCCGGCTTACGCTGAAGCCCTCTCTAACCGCGGCACCGTCCTGCACGATCTGCATCGCTTCGTCGAGGCCCTGGCGGATTACGATCGCGCTCTGGCGCTGCGGCCGGATCTTGCCGAGGCCCTTTCAAATCGGGGCAACGCCTTGCAGGAACTCAAGCGCTTCGAAGAAGCGCTCGAGGATTATGTGCGCGCCAACCTGCTGAAGCAGAGTTTTGCCGAAGCCTATTCTAACCGCGGCAACGCGCTGAGGGAACTGAATCGCTTCGACGAGGCGCTGGCGAGCTTCGATCGCGCGATCGCAATACAGCCTGAGTTAGCCGAGGCACATTTCAACGCAGCCATCTGCCTGCTGCTCACAGGCGATCTCGACCGCGGTTGGAAGCAATACGAATGGAGATGGAACACCGAGCAGATTCATTCCACGAAACGCAATTTTCCACAGCCGCAATGGACTGGGTCAGGTGAAATTGCCGCGAAAACCATCCTCCTCCATGCCGAGCAGGGCCTCGGCGACACCTTGCAATTTTGCCGCTACGCTCCGCGCGTGGCCGCCCGCGGCGCACGCGTCATCCTTGAAGTGCAGAAGCCGCTTGTGGCGCTGATGCGCGCGCTCTCCGGCGACATCGAGACCATCGCCAAGGGCGCCCCCCTGCCCGACTTCGACCTGCACTGCCCGCTCTTAAGCCTGCCGCTCGCCTTCAACACCGACCTCGAAACGATTCCCGGCGAAACACCTTATCTGTCGGCAGATGCGGCCAAGCGCGACGAGTGGCGCGATCGGCTCGGCCCCCATGACAAACCTCGGGTCGGACTGGTCTGGGCCGGCGACCCACGCAAGCAGCTGCCCAACGCCCATCTGATTGACCGGCAGCGCAGCATCGCCTTCGACACGCTCGCGCCGTTATTCGACGTAGCCAAATGCACATTCGTGAATCTGCAGAAGGGCGAGAACGCGGTCACTCAGTTGCGCAATAGCGCGCTGCTTCACCGCGTCATCGACTGGAGCGACGACTTCCACGATTTCTCGGACACCGCAGCGCTGGTCGACAACCTTGATCTGGTGATCGCGGTGGATACGTCGGTTGCCCATCTTGCCGGCGCGCTCGGCAAGCCATTGTGGCTGCTCAATCGCTACAATAGCTGCTGGCGCTGGCTGCTCAATCGTGAAGACAGCCCCTGGTATCCGACGGCGCGAATATTCCGGCAGAACGAGACGAGGAACTGGGATTCGGTTATCGTGCAGGTTCGCGATGCCTTGCACGACCACGTTCGCGGTTGGTGACGCTGCGCCTTGCCGAAAGCGGCTTCGCTTGCACGCCGGCTCGCGCCAGATCAGCTTTGCGAGGCTCTCCGCTGCGAGACTTCAATCAGTTCTCGCCGCACGCGTTCGATCACGCCGTCCCAATCGCCGGTCGCGGTCTGTCGAAACAAGCGCATAGTCGGGTACCACGGGCTGTCTTCACGATTGAGCAGCCAGCGCCAATCCGGCGAGAACGGCACCAGAAGCGCCGTCACCCTGCCCATTGCGCCTGCGAGATGAGCAACCGACGTGTCGACCGCGACCACAAGGTCGAGCATCGCCACGATGGCAGCGGTGTCCGCGAAATCTTCGAACTGCTCGCCAAGCCGCAAAATCCCGTGCTGCTCCAGCAGCGCCGCATGCGCCGGGTTCACTTCTTTTTGCAGGCTGATGAAATCGATTCCGGCGACCTCAAAAAGCGCGGCAAAGCGTTCGAGCGGGATCGAACGATGGCGGTCGTTGCCAAAGCCTGGATTGCCGGCCCAGCAAATCCCGACACGCGCTCTGCCCCCGTTGTCCGGCAAGTGCGGCTGCCACGCAGCGATGCGATCCGCATAAGGCCGCAAATAGGGAATGTTCGCCGGCACCGTATCGAGTTCGGTACCAAACACCAGCGGCAGGCTCATCAGGGGGCAATACAGATCGAACTTGGGCATTGCATCGCCGCTCGCCACCACGAGCGAAACACCGGGCACCGTTTCCACCAGCGCCTTAAGCACGCGCGGTACCGCGAGGATGACCTCGGCGCCGCGCGCCGCTACCAGCGGCGCATAGCGCACGAACTGGATGACGTCGCCCATGCCCTGCTCGGCATTCAGTACGATCCTCTTGCCGACAATATCTTCGCCGCGCCACATCGGCTGCGGGTAATTAGGGCGGTGACCCGCGAAGTGCTTTGTCTCCCAGCGGTGCTCATATTGCTTCCAGCCTTCGCGATAATCGCCCAGGCACAGACGCGTAATCGCGGCGTTGAAATTGGCTTCGGAGTTTACCGGGTCGCGCGCCAGCGCCTCGGTGTAGGACTCCAGCGCTTCCTGCAGGCGTGCCAGCTTGAGCATCGCGTTGCCGCGATTGACGCGCGCACCGACAAGATGCGGCCCGATGCGGAGCGCCTCCTCATGGCTGGCAACCGCCTCCTCGAAACGGTCCAGCAAGCTCAGCGCGACGCCACGATCGGTATGCGCGACCGGATTGCCGGGATCGATCGCCAGTGCTTGCTCATAACTCGTCAACGCCTCGTCGAAGCGCTTGTCCTTTATGCATGCATTGCCACGGTAAATGCGAGCGGGAATATTGCCGGGTTGCCGGGCGATCACCGCGTCGAAACAGGCAAGTGCTTCGTCGATGCGATCGAGACTAAGCAGTGCGGTTCCGCGATTGACTTCAATTTCGGGGTGAGCCGTGATTTCCAGCGCCGCGTCGTAATTCGCCAGGGCCTCGGCGTGGCGCCCGAGCTTGCCGAGGACGACCCCACGGGTGTTGAGTACATCCGACCGGCCGGGCTTCTGTTCGAGACATTTATCGCAGGCAGCGAGCGCTTCCTCGAAGCGATCGAGCCGCAACAGCACGTTGGCGCGATTGTGCAGTGTCTCAAGATGGTCGGGATTGACCGTGAGTGCGGCTTCGAACTGCTCCAGCGCTTCCTCGGGCTTTTTCAGATCAAGCAGCGCCAGTCCGAGATTGTTCAACGCATCGATTCGCCGCGACTCGAGCGCAAGCGCCGAGCGATAACTTGTACACGCTTCTTCGAGCCGCCCGAGACCGAGTAGCGCGTTACCCTTGTTATAAAGCGCGTCGGCGTAATCGGGACGCATGGCAAGCGCACGCTCGCAGGACTCCAGGGCCTCCGCACATCGTTGCACGCGCATTGAGCGCCACGCCGCGATTGTTGAGCGCCTCGGGGGCATCGGGCGCGACCGCCAGCGCCGCGTCATAGGCGGCGAGCGCTTCCTGGTGCCGCTTTAGCGCAATCAGCACATTGCCCCGGCGGGTGTGCGCCGCTGCATGGCGCGGCTGCAACGTCAGCACCGCGTCGTAGTCGTCGAGTGCCTCCTGGCCGCGACCCAGTGCAGCCAATGCATTGCCGCGATTGAGCCGGGCTTCGATGTGCGAAGGCGCGAGGGCGAGCGCCGCTTCGTAGCTTGCCAGCGCATCGGCGTGGCGGCCGAGGCTGGCCAGTGTTCGACCGCGGTTGTAGTGAGCCAAAGCGCTTTCGGCGCGACTCGCCAGTGCGTCGTCGAACGCGGCAAGCGCCTCCTGGTGGCGCTTGAGCGCTTGGAGAATGACGCCGTAATTGATCAGAGCATCGGCCGCACCGGGCTGCGCTCTGAGCGCGGCAGCGACGAGCCGCAGGCCTTCGATCGAGCGGCCCTGCTGATGCCGCAGCACGCCACCTAAATGCAGGGCATCGAAGTTGTCCGGATCAGCCGCAAGCAAGGCGTCGTAGATCTGCGCGGCCTCATCGAACCGTCCGCGCTGATGCAGCGCCAGCGCCTGCTCAATGGCGTCGGGCACGCATAATAGCTGCGCAGCCGCCTCATTCGTCATGCTGAACCACTTGCCGACCTCTCCGCCTCGTCACGGACATGTTGCTGCGGCGGCGAAAAAGGCGCGCGGACCATTGCCCCACAACCCGGGTTGTTCCTTGAACATCTGCCAATACGGTTAACCGAAGGTAAGGGTTTCTCATCTACACGTGATGTTAACCGCGCTCGGATGAGCTAGCGTGTCTGAAGACGACAAGATAGCGTTCCATGAGTACTGACGGTATCGGCAGCTCTACTTCGTTCTGGCAGCAGGATCAGGCTTTCTGGCAACAGAACCAGAACAGCAGCTCCATCGCTGCTACCGACGCCGTCATCAATGCGATGAGCGCGGCCGAAACCAATCTCGGCAAGGGCCTCGCCAGCATCGCCAACTCGACCGCGCTGAACCGGACCAATTCGCAGCTGATGGCTGCGATCCAGAACGTCCTGAACGGCAATACCGGGCGGACCACGTCGTCGACCAGTACCTCGTCAGCCGCAACAACCACGGTTCCCATCGCGGCCACCGGAACCGGGACGGCAGCGCTTTCGACAGGTACGCCTCTATTGCTTCTCGGGGTTCTCGCCGGCGGCAAGATCAGCGTCACCGCCGGCATGCACACGACGACGTACGCCTCAACCGGAACCGACACGGTCGGCGACCTGCTGAAGACCATCAATACGAACAGTTTCGGCAGTGCTCAGGTGACCGCGGCGCTGAATTCCCATGGAAATCTAGTACTCACCAGCAAGAACACGACGGATGTGATCCTCGTCGGAGGTCTCTACGCCTCAAATATCGGCTTCGGCGTTGGCAACACCACCTTCAAGCCAACCAAGAAGACGGCGCCAGCCGCAAGCGCGCCAGCCACAACGCAGTCGCCGTCCAAGACGGGCAGCACGGCGTCAACTGCAAACCCCTACTCGCCGCCGGCCAACCGAAATCGTGAGTTCGGCCGCGTCACTGCTGTCGGGTTCCGGTGTGGCGGGCAGTCTGGTCAATTTGCTGGCGTGAGCCGTCCGCAGCGCCGCACGCCGCTCCCTTACCCTGCCGGAGCAAATCGCGAAGCCAGATCGCCGCAGAACGTCATCGGCCCGATGTGATGGAGCCTGCTATCGAGGTCGGCCCAGATTTCGCCGCCCATATCGGTCCAGCGCTTGCAGAAGGCGAAATCCTCACTGAGATACGTGCCGTCCTCGGCGATCGCACATTCGAACAGGGCGAATCTGTTCTCGCTTTCGGTCGCGGCGTCAGTCGAGTGATCGCGTCTGTAGCGAAGCTGCGGATAGTGCGCGCACATGCGTTCGAGCGCCGCACGCCGGATCATGAGAAATCCCGTGCCGACGTAGCGAACCTTGATAAAGCCGGAATTGGCAATCACGGCATTCGGATCCTCGACCTCGAACGCGTATTGCAGAGACGCCGCCGGATTGGGCTGCTCGCATGACAGCGCATTTTTCATGCGTTGCCAATCGATGCGCTTGATCGGGTAAACGGCCGCGCACATGTCGGCGCCGCATTCGATAAGCCGCAGCGCCTGCTCGGGTTCGAAACCGATGTCGGCGTCGATGAACAGCAGGTGCGTTGCGGTCGGATCGTCGAGAAACTGCGACAGCAGGTTTGCCCTCGATCGGGTGATCAGCGCATCGCCGTCCCTCATCAGCACCTTGAGCGTGAAATCGCGGTAGCGGCGCAGGCGCGTCTGCAGCTTGAGGAGCGACAGCGCATAGACTGCCGAGACCTGACCGCCAAAGCAGGGCGTGGCGACGACGAGATTGATGAGACCGCTGCCGGAAGGCCCCTGGGCGGCGGGCGCGACGCCCTCGATAGTGTCGTCGAGCATCAATTTAAGACCAATTTGCCGAAGGGATGTTTTGAAACACTCGAAACCTGGTTAACCAACAGCAAACAAAACAATTGACAAATGATTAAGCGGACGTGCGACGACGGCCGAAATGGGCGGAAACCGATGTGGCGACGCAGTGGCGAAGCCTGGATTTGAGATCCAGATTGCATTCCGGCCGATTACAGAGTCCAGCGCCGTGTAAACTCGGATTAGGTCCTGTAATGGGGCTTTTACGCGTCTTTAAGCGAAATAAGTCATGGATTGGGGCAGCCGGTCGTTTCCTGATCGGACAACGCAGTCGCCAGTACGGCACGTACAGCAAGTGCAAGCCAGTACGGCCTGTAACCAGAAGGGTACACGAGTATGTCTGATATCACCTTGACTGCAGGTATTCGGCAAAACCTGCTGTCGCTTCAGCAAACCTCCCGCGATTTGACGACGACCCAGGAAGCGCTGGCAACCGGCAAAGCGGTCAATTCCGCCGCCGACAATCCGAGCGCCTATTTCACGTCGCAAAACCTGACGAACTCGGCCAACTCGCTGAGCAGCCTGCTCGATCAGATCGGGCAAGG
The DNA here is from genome assembly GCA_963791925.1 of uncultured Alphaproteobacteria bacterium. GTDB lineage: Bacteria > Pseudomonadota > Alphaproteobacteria > Rhizobiales > Xanthobacteraceae > BOG-931. Next base: position 699,838 of record CAWBUA010000004.1, read on the forward strand.
CCTGCAGACGATCGACGCCGCCACCAACGGCCTCCAGGGCATCACCAGCCTCTTGCAGCAGGCGCTGTCCACCGTGCAACAGGCTCAGTCGGATCCGTTCTCGACCGCGGCAGCCACGACCGGATCGGTCAACCTTGCCACCGCCGGCGCTCCTAGCGCCTCGGCCGGCAATCTGCTGCTCAGCGTCGGCACCGCGACCGCCACGATCGCCATCACCTCGGGCGAGGCCCTGAGCTGCCATCGAATCCGCAATCAACAGCGCCAGCACCACCACACTCGGCGGCGCCGTGAGCGCGAGCGATAATGGTAGCGGGGATTTGGTGCTGAGCTCCACCTCGACCACGTTCACGATTGCCAGCAACGCCACCTCGACGGGGCTTGGCCTCACCACGGGCGCTGTCACCGGCACCAGCACCACGCGGACGTCGCTGCAGAACAACTACAACACGCTGCTGACGCAGATCAATCAGCTGGCCGCTGACTCCGGCTACAACGGCGTCAATCTGATCGGCGGCAACAATCTGCAGATCAACTTCAACGAGACCGCCACCAGCTCGCTGACCATCAACGGCGTGAACTTCAATTCAGCGGGCCTCGGCCTGTCGAGCATCAGTGGCTCGGCGGCCGGCTCGTTCTTCGACAGCAGCACGCTCGCGAGCCTGGTCACCAACCTCAACACCGCGATCTCGACCGTGCAGAGCCAGACCGAGACGTTCGGCACCAACTCGTCAACCATCTCGACCCGGCAGACCTTCACCACCCACATGATCAACACGCTGCAGACCGGCGCCAGCAACCTGGTGGCGGCCGACCAGAACCAGGAAAGCGCGAACCTGCTCACCGAGCAGACGCAGCAGCAGCTGGAAATCTCGGCACTGTCTATCGCTAACCAAGCCAACCAGTCAGTGCTCAAACTGTTCGGCTAAAACCCTTGGTAAAATTGGTTACTGGCGAAGGCGGCGGGGCAGAAATGCCCCGCCGTTTTTCTTTTGGGGCTCGTTAAGCGGCCTTCAGCCGATAGGCTTACCGCTCCTCAAGAAAGAGAGCCTTTTCAACGTTTTTCGGGTTCACGCCAGCGCGCATTTCGGCAAGCCCGCAATCCGCGGTGCCTGCGGCTATTTCTCGACCGCCGCCGGCGAAGCTAAGTGCTTCAGTTTGCAGGCAGACCGGCGCCCGTTCTCGGCGAACTTACCTCCCAGCGAGAGCCGCAACGATGCATTAACCTAGTTACGGTAAATATTCGGTCACCGATTTTTGGATCGAGCCGGCATGGCACGGCCAGCAAGTGCAAGCCAGCACGGCCTGTAACCAGAAGGGTAGATGATTATGTCTGATATCACCTTGACTGCAGGTATTCGACAAAACCTGCTGTCGCTTCAGCAAACCTCCCGCGATTTGACGACGACCCAGGAAGCGCTGGCAACCGGCAAATCGGTCAATTCCGCCGCCGACAATCCGAGTGCCTATTTCACGTCGCAAAACCTGACGAACTCGGCCAACTCGCTGAGCAGCCTGCTCGATCAGATCGGGCAAGGCCTGCAGACGATCGACGCCGCCACCAACGGCCTCCAGGGCATCACCAGCCTCTTGCAGCAGTCGCTGTCCACCGTGCAACAGGCTCAGTCGGATCCGTTCTCGACCGCGGCAGCCACGACCGGATCGGTCAACCTTGCCACCGCCGGCGCGCCTAGCGCCTCGGCCGGCAATCTGCTGCTCAGCGTCGGCACCGCGACCGCCACGATCGCCATCACCTCGGGCGAGGCCCTGAGCTCCATCGAATCCGCAATCAACAGCGCCAGCACCACCACACTCGACGGCGCCGTGAGCGCGAGCGATAATGGTAGCGGGGATTTGGTGCTGAGCTCCACCTCGACCACGTTCACGATTGCCAGCAACGCCACCTCGACGGGGCTTGGCCTCACCACGGGTGCTGTCACCGGCACCAGCACCACGCGGACGTCGCTGCAGAACAACTACAACACGCTGCTGACGCAGATCAATCAGCTGGCCGCTGACTCCGGCTACAACGGCGTCAATCTGATCGGCGGCAACAATCTGCAGATCAACTTCAACGAGACCGCCACCAGCTCGCTGACCATCAACGGCGTGAACTTCAATTCAGCGGGCCTCGGCCTGTCGAGCATCAGTGGCTCGGCGGCCGGCTCGTTCTTCGACAGCAGCACGCTCGCGAACCTGGTCACCAACCTCAACACCGCGATCTCGACCGTGCAGACCCAGACCGAGACGTTCGGCACCAACTCGTCAACCATCTCGACCCGGCAGACCTTCACCACCCACATGATCAACACGCTGCAGACCGGCGCCAGCAACCTGGTGGCGGCCGACCAGAACCAGGAAAGCGCGAACCTGCTCACCGAGCAGACGCAGCAGCAGCTGGAAATCTCGGCACTGTCTATCGCTAACCAAGCCAACCAGTCAGTGCTCAAACTGTTCGGCTAAAACTCTTGGTAAAATTGGTTACTGGCGAAGGCGGCGGGGAAACAACCTCGCCGCCTTATTCATTTATCGGACCGGACTACAGAATCTTCGGCTAGAATAACAGATCGAGCCAAACAGCAACGCTTTAGACCGCGCGCGCCATATCCAGGCCACGTACGCGCTTCACATCCATTCTGGCAGCAAGAGGCCTTCAGCCCGCATTCGCAAGCATGGATCGCGCGGGGGTCGACATGCCTCAAAAGATCGAACTCAATAATCGAATCTTAACAGGGGAGTTGTATGACAGCGTTAAAGGAGACCCGTAAGCTATCGCGTACGAAAGGGAGTTGGGGAAAGTGAACTACGCCGTACAGGCCTATGCGAGAGCCGCCAACGACATTGCCAGCCCCCGCGAGCTCGAAGCCAATCTGCTGTTGCAGGCGGCGGCGAAGTTGCAGGCGGTCCAGAATTCCTGGACGGAGAAGCCCGCCGCCACGAAGGAGGCTGTGCTGTTCAATCGCCGTCTTTGGACGATATTCCTCAATTCCCTGATCCAGGAGAAGGATCGGCTTCCGGCGGCCCTTCGCGAGAACTTGAAGACGCTTGGCGCGTTCGTAATGTGCGAGACCTTTTCGCTGGTGACAAAACCTCAGAAGAAACATTTTGAAAATCTGATCAATATTAATCGCCGGATTGCCGCTGGATTGCGCAGCAAGCACTAGCTGTGGAGTCTCAACAGGTTGTTCGCTGACAAGCCGAGTTTGCTGATTGGGACTTTATCATCGGTGCCGGCAATTTCGGCTGCAACTCCGCCTGCGGCGCCGATTCGATTTTCATCAGAACGAAGCAAGCTGCTGCCGCGCAGGGGGCGTCACCCCATAATCAGTCGGCGCCCCGGTGAATCAGGTAATGCTTCATGGGCATGACCCAGCCACAACGGACGAGACCGGACGACGTAACCGCATTGCTCGCCGAAGGATTTGTGCACCACCAAGCCGGCCGCATGGCGGAGGCGGAACGCATCTACACGCAAATTCTTGTAATCGAGCCTGACGTCTTTGATGCCCTGCATCTGCGCGGACTGATTTATCACCAGCGCGGAGACCATCGGGACGCACTCTCTCAAATCGATGCCGCGTTGAGAATTGATCCGGACAACCTGCTGGGCCTCAACAATCGCGGCCTGGTGCTACACGCCCTCGGGCGATTTGATGAGGCCATCGTAAGCTATGCCCGCGCTCTTGCCTTGCAGCCGGATTTTCCCGAGGCCCTGCTCAACCTCGGAAATACGCTGAAAGATAAGCGACGGTTCGATGTGGCCTTGGCATGCTTCGATCAGGCGCTGGCGACACGACCCGACTATGCCGAAGCGCATTACAATCGAGGCAATGCGCTATTTGCACTCGGACGACACAGCGAGGCTCTTGCCAGCTATGACCGGGCGCTGCAGTTGCGCCCGAACCTTGCAGAGCTCCATTGCAGCCGTGGGACCGTCCTGCATGCGCTGGATCGTCCTGACGATGCACTATCCGCCTACAACCGCGCCCTGGCGCTGCGCCCGGACTATGCCGACGCGTATAACAATCGCGGTAGCGTCTTGCACGCTTTAAAGCGGTTTGATGAGGCGTTGGCGAACTATGATTGCGCGCATGAACTGCACCCGCATTACGCCGATGCGTTCCTAAATCGCGGCGCCACGCTTTATGAGCTGAGGCGGTTCGACGAATCGCTGGAAAGCTGCGACCGCGCGCTCGTCCTGTCCCCTGACTGCGCCGAGACGCACTACAATCGCGGGAATACACTGAAAGGGCTCTGCCGTTTCGAGGAAGCGGCGGCGAGCTACGAGCGCGCGCTCGTGCTGCGGCCGGATTATCCCGAGGCGCTGAACAATCGCGGCGTTACGCTGCACCAGCTCAAGCGGTTCAATGAAGCCCTATCGCAGTACCAACGTGCACAGTCGCTGCTGCCGGATTTTTCCGACGCTCACTACAACGAGAGCCTATGCCGGCTTCTGATCGGGGACCTCGAACGCGGCTGGCGAAAGTACGAGTGGCGGTGGCGGACAGCGCAAATGGAGAGCGATCGGCGCACATTCGACCGGCCCCTGTGGCTTGGCGCATCTGATATCGCCGGCAAAACCATCCTTCTCCGTTCCGAACAGGGATTTGGCGACACGGTCCAATTCTGCCGATACGTCCCACTCGTTGCGGCGCGTGGGGCGCGGGTCATCCTGGAGGTGCAGGACTCGCTGCGCGAACTCGCCGCTACCATCGCCGCTCCTGCCGAGGTGGTATCGCGCGGCCGCCCGCTGCCCAACTTCGATTTGCACTGCCCGCTTCTGAGTTTGCCCCTCGCCTTTTCCACTCGGCTTGCCACCATTCCATCCGCAACGCCATATCTGAGCGCCGATCCACAAGCCGTCGTTGACTGGGAAGCGCGCCTCGGCCCGCCCAGCCGGCGCCGCATCGGCCTCGCCTGGTCTGGCCGCGCGGCTCATACAAACGATCACAACCGATCGATCCCACTTAGTGCGATGCTGCCCCTCCTCGACGGCATTGACGCCACCTTCTTGAGCTTGCAGCGAGACGTCCGGCCGGTAGATGCGGACCTGTTGCGCGAACGCAGCGACGTCCTCCATTTCGGGAATGATCTGAAAAATTTCTCCGATACCGCGGCGTTGATCGCGAACCTGGATCTGATCATTGCGGTAGACACCAGCGTCGCACATCTGGCGGGGGCTTTGGCCAAGCCGGTGTGGCTGCTCCTGCCTTATATTCCCGACTGGCGGTGGCTGCTCGATCGCGACGACACGCCGTGGTATCCGACCGCGCGGCTGTTTCGGCAGGATGAAACACGCCAGTGGGAACCCGTCATCACGCACGTTCACGCGTGTTTGCGGGAGTGCTGAGGAAGACAAGCTGCGAAGAGATCAACTCTAGGCCGCCTGTCCGCTTCGCCGTGCCGCCAACAGCCCCTGCATTTCACTGCAGTGCTGCGATCCCAGGACGTAGCCGGTGGCGCGAAGAAGTCGCGCCGCAATCTGTGCGTCCGTGAGCACAAACGGCCAGTTGAACATGCCATGAAAGCCGAACGAGCGAGCGCCCGGGCCTGCACGGGTGCGTTCGAACGAAAACTCATGGGCCAGCGCCTCATCGGCCCACTTGAATTGCGGCAGCCGCGGCCGATAGACCCGGCATAAAACCTCATCCTCGGGCGAGGCCAGTGGAAACTCATCCGGATGCGCTGCGAGAAAGTCGATCAGTGCCTTCGAGCGGATGCAGAAGCCACTGTTGCCGACATTAAGGCCGTCGCGATACCACCAAGGCGCGCCGATGTAATCGCAATGAAGGAACTGCGGGCGCCACGTCGAGGGATCGACGATCCAGCTGTCCCACTGAATGAACAGGGCGTGGCTCGTCTTGATGTGGCGTGGCACCTCATAAGTCATGAAGGTGCCCGCCTGCATCTGGTTGGCGAACGGTTCAATCTGGATGGCGTCGACCTGCGATCGCAGCGGCCGGTCTGTGAAGAGCTTCACGTCGCCAAAGCGGACATGCCGGGCGCACTCGGCCACCGCCATCTCGGTCAATTCGTGAGCGACGGTGTAAACCGCGACCAGTGTGAGATCGGGTAGATCAAGCATATTGCCTCACCTGCATGCTGTTGCGTTCGGTGATCAGCCCCTCCCACAACGCCACGAATGCATTGGCGGAGCGGGCCGGTGACCTTGTTTGCGCTTCGCGTACCGCGCGAGCCGACATATCTTGGCGGAGCGATGGTGTCCGCGCGAGCCGCCTCAAATACGAGACACACTCGTCGATGGTGCGCGCGACAAAACCCGACTTGCCGTGGGCGACGATTTTCGTCTCCGCCGGATTGTCGAGCACCACCGGAACGAGGCCCAGCGACATTGCCTCGATGAGCGCATTCTCGGCGGTGCCATAATGGTCGGGCCGCAGCGGATAAAAGAAAATATCGGCCTCGGCAAGCGCCGACGCGGGACCGAGCGTGTGGCCCTTGAGCGCGATCCGCTCCGGATGGCGCATGGCGGCGGCGCAGCTTGCCACCTCCGGATTGATGTGGCCCCACAACGATATGGGCGTCAGGTCATCATCCGTGCCGTCATCAAAGGTGTCGATGGCGTCGAAGACGCCGCGATGCAGCTTCTTGAAGTCGACCGTGCCGAGGTAGGCGATCGCAGGCTTTCGCCCGGCCGGCCGCACGTGCGGCCGCACGCCGGCAAAGCCGAAGCCACTGTTGATGACGGAAGTCCTGTCACGAATTTCCCGCGGCACGACCGGCAGCGAAATATCGCTGGTGAGCACCAACCGATCGACTGCCGGGAAGGCCGGCATGGCCGGCGCGAACAGACCGGAGACATGACACCAGCAAATAGTCTTGACGCCTGGCACGAAGGCGAACGGCGCAGACTTGTCGAGAAGCGGATGGCCCCAATACTCAAGCTGGACGATATCGGATTGAAGGGCGAGCGCACTAATTCGCGCCGGATCGCGCTCGACGATGATGCGGCCACCGCAGCGGGCAATAGCGTGCGCGTGCCGGCGGTCGATCGGCGCTTCGAGCAAGAGGAAAGTCTGCTCGACTTCGCGCGGCAACGCGCGTGCGATGGCGGCGTGGGCCTTGCCGATGCCGCCGCCCAGGTGTGCGGCAATGTGCAGAATTCTCATGCCGCCGCCCCGGCCACCGCTGCCCCTGCAGCAATGCCGCCCGGCGCGACGGCTGAAGGTTCCAGGTGAACCGCTTTCTTGAACTTGGCGAGCAGCACCGGCCGGTGCGCGTCGATATTGTCCGGCAGGCAGTGACTGAGCTGGCCGCAGCCGCCACAGACGGCGTTCTGCCGGCGCCGGCCTTCGAGATGTTGGAGACGCAGCGCATTCAGCAATTCCGAATTCCAGATGTCCTTCATGGACTCCCGGCGGACATCCCCGATCACCAGCTTTCGGCCCCAATCGAGAAAGCAGGCGCTGACCAGGCCGTCGGCATTCACCGAATAGCCGTAGAAAATGTACGGGCAGGTTTCGGTGTCGCCCACATCCTGCTGATAGATACCTCGACTGATCGTGACGCCGGTATGCTGTGCGATGTCGAACTGCGGCCAGCATGGCGCAAAGTTCTCGACGAAGATGCGATCGCAATGATCGCCGAAGGTGTCGAAAAACGCCTGGCGTTCTGTCTCGTCGACGAGTTCAGCCGGGATCTTGACCGCGATCTCGCAGCGGCCACGATTGGCGTAGAGCCATTTAACGTTTTCGACGAAGCGGCCGAAGTCGAATTTGAACCCGGTGAATTTCCGATAGGTGTCGGCGGTCATTCCGTCTACCGAGATGTTGATCTTGTCGATGCCGGCGGCGAGGACCGGGCCCAGGCGCTCCGGTGAGATCAGCGAGCCGTTCGTGGTGGTGTCCACGTAGTCGACCCTGCCCGACCGCTTGGCATAGGCGACCATGTCGGCCAGCCGTCGGTTGAGAAACGGCTCGCCGTCCTTGTAGAGACGCAGCACCTTGAGCGGCCGGTCGAACTCCGCAAGATCGTCGATGATCTTCTGAAATACTTCGAATTTCATAGCGCCCTGGAAGCGGCCGGTCTCGGCGATCAGGTCACGATGACCGGTCGGGCAAAACGTGCATTTGAAGTTGCACGCGCTTGCCGGATCGACGAACACAATGAACGGCGTGGCGAGCGGAATGACCGTCTCGAGGGCCGTGCGCCCCTGCAGGTTGATGCGCGGCTCCAATCGCGCTTTCATTGGCGACGCTCCCGCGGAATCGCATAGACGACGGCGCCGGCGGCGCACCAGCAATGATTGCGGAACAAGAACCGATAATCGTCGAGTTCGCGCATGAGGCAGCCGGCAGTGCGCCATATGCCGTCGGCATTATGGTAGACGGTCGCCGTCACGATCGGCCGCTGCGCGCACAGCGTCTCGCGGGCTCCGCGCAAAGCATCATGCTCGCCACCCTCGAGATGCAGCTTGATGAAGGTTGGCTCAACGTCGAGGCTATCGATCGAGCGGGTGCTGACTTTCACTTGGCCGAACGCCGACAGCTTTGACGCAAAGCCGTAGCCCTCGCTGAAGGCGGCAGCGCCGTCCTCGGCCGCCAGCGCGCAATCGAGAACCTCCGCGCGCGCTAGCCCGCGCAGACTTTCCGCCAATACCGCGCGATTAGCGGTATCCGGCTCAACGGCGATGACTCGGAAGCCGGTGACCTTCGCTGCGAACGTGAGCGACACGTCACCATGATACGCACCGCCGTCGAGGAAGGTCTCACGGTCGCGCAGGGCTTCCACAACTTCCGGAATGAAGTAGCGCTCGGTCGATACCGGGGCGCGGTCAAAGGTCCATTCTTCGCGCAGCCGGCGCCAGGCAATGAATTGCAGGTGGTGAGCGCGCGACACGTCATCGTCCCAGCCGGCGTGCACGCCTTCGATCTCCCGCTGATCGTCCGCCGTGAGTGGATCGGCGAACCAGCCATTCGCCAGCGGGTGCCGGCCGCGCAGGCTTTCGGCAAGATCGTAGAACGGCACGACATCGGCACAGCCGCGGGCCGCCAATGAACTCTCGATCGCCACGTAGGGCGAGGTCACGACGCTCACAGCGACGCGCCCTTCCGCCTCCGGAATCGGGTCACCGCGTTCGAAGATGCCGGCTGGTTCACGTCCCACGGCGGTTAAAAACTCACGCGCCAGCTTGCCAAGGTTGCCGGCCCCGTAAAGGTATAACGGTCGCGCCGTTGGCGGAGGTGGCGCCAAAGATGGCGTCGTCGCGAATGTGCTCATCGCCTCGTCCAGAGGCGGCAGCCGATTGAATGATCGTGCTTTGTGCATCGAGATGCTCTTTTAGCAGCGTTGCCTTGATGGCTGACGACGAGACGCCCTGGAAGCGGCGCGAGAAACAAACGCGGCCACCCTTTTGTTTCATGTAAGCGATCTCGACGGCCTTGGTATGCTCCCATTCATGGCTGAGGACGTAGACATCGACCTGATAGCGCTTCAAAAGCCTCAGCGGCGAAAACTCGCGCGCCGGCACCACCTTGTCGACGTAACGGCAGGCCTCGATGATGCTGCGCTTATGCGACCAGGGCATCACCGGCTCGCGGCCCTTATAGTCGCGAATGAGCTCGTTGGTGTTCAATGCCACGATTAGATAGTCGCCTTGAGCCTTGGCGTACCTAAACGCCCTGATGTGCCCGTAATTCAGGATGTCGAAAGCGCCCTGCAGGAGCACGATCTGAGGCCGCGGTATCGTCATGTTCGATCTCCAGTCCGAATCGCTCGGCAGCCTCGCGCCAGACCGGGAACTCGGCGATGATTTGTTCGTAGCGACGGTAGCTCGCGCTGCCGTCTCCCGCGAGTAGGTCGTCGCATCGCGCCAGGAAATAGTGCGCGAACGCTTGGCCAGGATGCCTCTCAACAAGTTCTTTGAAAGCACGACGGGCAATCTCAAGATTGCCGATGCGCATGTTGCGGTTGTGCACGAAGTTCACGTCGAGATTGACGTTGAACACAAAGCTTTCGATCTCCGCGGGGTCGATGCCGGGAGCCCGAATGACGTATTTCGTCATGTCGATAGCGCCGATCGGTAGGTATTTTTCGTCGATCCAGCCGTTTGCTTTGCACTGGCGGAACAGTTCGCTGCCACGCAGCGGTGTAGCATAGTTGAACGACGCCCAGTCGAGACCCCAGTCGAGGATCGCGTCGCGCGTCTCTTCGCGCTCGGCGCGAGTCTCGCCCGGCAGCCCGATCACGAAAAATCCCTGGCAGTAGATGCCCTCCGCCTGCAAAAGCGCGATGGTCGGCTTGATGCGGTTATAGGCGATTGGCTTCTGGATAATATCTTTCAGCACCCGCTTCGACCCGTGCTCGATCGCAAGAAACAGGGTATCGACGCCGGCGGCCTTCATCACGGCCGCCATCTCTTCGTCGATGTAAGAGAGCGTGACGCCGTTCGGCATTTCGACCCTGATATCGAGCGGCGCGAGCTTGGCGAAGAACTCTTTCGCCCGCGGCTTATTCATCAGGATTTGATCGTCGTAGATGGTGAGTACACTCAGCCCATAGCGGTCTTTAAGGCCGGCAACATGCTCGATCGCGCGATCGACCGAGACATAGCGCATATTCGCCCCGTGAAACGACGGCTCGGCACAAAACACGCATTTGAACGGGCAGCCGCGCGACGTGACAATAAAGAATTGTTTGGACGAAGTATTGAATTTGGTGAATGGAGAAAACGCCTCCTTCATGCTGTAGGCCGGCACGTCGACTAGCGAATAATCGACGTCAATGATGCGATCCAGGTCGTCGTATGCCGGCGCCGCCCGCAGCTTAGTTTTCGTCACCCACGGATCGCGCGTGAGCGCGGCTGCCAAGTCATCGGCATCGACCAGATCTTTGAGCGCAACCTCGCCTTCGGAGTAGCAGCACGCGTCAAGGTCGCAACCCGCGATCACTTCGGCATACGCCGTCGTGATGGCTGCGCCCCCGGCGACGATACAGACATTTGGGTCACGTTCTCTCACGGCAGCCGCCATTGACTTCAGCCACGAATATGACACGTCATACGACATCGAGAAGCCGACGATATCGGGCATCATAGCCGCGAGCTTACGGGCGAGCAGCACCTCCGGCGGATTGTCGCTCGGCAGGTTTAGGTCGAGAATTTCAACTTGCTTGAGGGCCGTCGCAAACCGCTTGAGATAGGAGGCGATAGTCAGCACGCCATAGGGAAAGGCCAGATAGGTCCTGTAGGTTTTTTTCGATGCGTCGAGTTGTGGCGCACCCGGGTCGGACGGCAGCACGACAAGCAAGACTGATCTTACCTTGCTTGTGGATGTAGTTGTCCCTTGCAGGGCTGACGGCATGAACAACTGCGAGCCAACGTCGCCGCGAGCGGCACCGTGTTGCTGGCCCCGCTCCCGCCGCGCATGGGAATCGCTGCCGCCAGATGCGCCAATCGTAGACGTGGCCCACTCCTTAGTGCTGTCCGCCCAAACTATCAGGACGCACTGCGCGAGCCGGCGATGCAAAACCAGAACCACAACGAAAGTGGCTGCTCTACCCGCCCGCCTTTGCGCCGACTACTTTGATTGATCGGTCCTCATGGTTAATTTTGTCTAAAAGTCGGAGAGTCGTTGGCAAGAAATCTGGATCAATTTTTAAATAGCTTATGTTCGGCTGGGCATTAAGGCACGCAACCCGCGCCATGCGCAGCCTTTATTGACCGGCCTGAGTGGGCACGCATCGCTCATGGACCGCGAGCGGTGTCGCTCAACGCCGCGCAAACCCGTACCACGACACTATCCCACTGCCTGGCGGCATCCTGCCGAAACAGGCGAGCGCTCGGATACCAGGGGCTATCCTTGCGATCGCGCAGCCAGCGCCAGCACGTGTTGTAGCGGTTGAGCAGCCAGAAAGGCTTGTTCAGCGCGCCGGCAAGGTGCGCCACCGCAGTATCGACGGCGATGACCAGATCCAGGTTGTCGATCAGCGCGGCAGTGTCCGAAAAATCGTGCAGGTCGCCGGTCCAATCCACGACCTGCTCGCGCCATATGCTGTCGCGCAACTGGGCGGCGGCGGTGTCGCCCTTCTGCAAACTGTAGAATTCGCAGCCCGGGACTTCCAGCAGCGGCGCAAGCTGTGCAAACTCCATGCTGCGCAGCGCGTCGATCCGGTTGCAGCCCGGCAATTCCTTTCTTGGATTGCCGGCCCAGACTAGGCCAATTCTCCGCTTCTCGTGCCCGGCAAAGCGATCGCGCCACGCGCGCGCCTTGTCGTCCGGCGCAGCCAGATAGGGCGTGCGCGCCGGTATCGTGTCGAGTTCAGTCCGCAGTGCCAGCGGCAGGCTGAGCAACGGGCAGTGCAGGTCAAAATCGGGCAGCGGTTCGCCTCGGGATATCACCTCTGCCGCGCCCTCCAGCGAGCGCATCACGTGCTGCAGCGGTCGCTGCACCTCCAGAACGACGCGGACGCCGCGTGCCGCGACCAGCGGGACGTAGCGGCAGAATTGCAACGTGTCGCCAAAGCCCTGTTCGGCGTGCAGCAGAATGGTCTTGCCCGCGAGTTCACTTGAGCCGAGCCACAGCGGCTGCGGAAAGCTGCGCCTTTCGTCCGCGAGCTGGTCGGTCTGCCACCGCCATTCATGTTCTCGCCAGCCGCGTTCGTAGTCGCCAATGAGCAGGCGGCACAGCGCCGCATTGTTATGGACGCTGGCAAAATCCGGCCGCGACGCCAGCGCCCGATCGTAGCTCGCCAGCGCCTCATTGCAGCGCATCAGGTCCTGCAGCGCAACGCCGCGATTACAGTGCGCCTGGGCGTGATCCGGCTGCAGCGCGATGGCGCGACCGCAGGCAGCAAGCGCTTCCTCGTAGCGCCTAAGCGCGTGCAGAGTTGCGCCACGATTGCAGTGCGCGTCGGCATAATCGGGCCGCAGCGCCAGGGCGTGATCAAAGCTCACCAGCGCCTCGTCAAATCGCTGCAGACCATGCAAGGCATTGCCCCGGTAGCAAAACGCCTCGGCGTAATCCGGTGCCTGCGCCAGTGCCCGGCCGCAAGCTTCCAAAGCCTCGTCGTAGCGCCGCAGCGCCGTCAACGTGTTAGCGCGACTGGTGTGCGCCTCGGCGTAATCCGGTTGCAGCGCGATGGCGTGGTCGCAGGCCGCGAGTGCCTCGGCGTAACGCTTGAGCGCGTGCAGGGTCACGCCGCGACTGCAGTGCGCCTCGGCATATGCGGGCCGCAGCGCCAAGGCCCGGTCATAGCTCGCCAGCCCTTCTTCGAACCGCCGCAGAGCATGCAGGGCGCTGCCCCGATTGCAGTGCGCCTCGGCGAAGCCGGGCGCCAGCGCCAGCGCCCGGTCGCAGGCCGCTACCGCCTCGTCGCAACGTCGCAACTCCCTCAGCGTGTTACCCCGATTGGAGTGCGCTTCGGCGCAATCCGGCTGCAACGCGATGGCGCGATCGCAGGCAGCAAGCGCCTCATCGTAGCGCTTGAGCGCATGCAGAGCCGCGCCGCGATTGCACTCCGCATCGGCATGAGCGGGCTGCAGCGCCAGCGCACGCTCGTAGCTTGCCAGGGCCTGGTCGAAGCGCCGTAGCGCCAGCAGCGCGTTACCGCGATTGTTTAACGCCGCGGCATCATTGGGGTTTCGTTTCAGCGCGCGATCTATTTGAGCGACGGCCCCGGCCGGATCGCCGCGCTGAAAAAGAATAACGCCGAGGTGGTGTAGGCTGTCAAATTGATCGGGCTGAATGTCGAGCACTAGTTTGTAGACATTTTCCGCTTCGGCCAATCGATCGGCCTGATGCAGGGCGATGGCGTCCGTCAGCAGCACCGCCATACGCGCCAATTCCCGCCCACACGGCCGACGCAATCCCTTCGGCTCATCGCCAAATCGGATTTTCGAATTTTTCTTCATGCCTCAAGGCGCAGCCGCCCGCGCAGATGCGGTATACGTTTAACGTCCATGCTATTGGCAAGGCTGCGCAGATAGAACAGCTCTTCCTTGGTTGCAACCGCAAAATCGGAAAATTCGCGTTGCCCATCGCTGAGAGCCGCATCCGATAGCGCGGTCTCGAACAAATCGCGCCAGCCGGATGCTTCGGTCTCGCCACCGGCCCCCTCGTGAAACAGCATTTTTTGCCGGTCGCGGATGCTAGCCGGCAACTCCGAAGGATAAAGATCATAAAGCGCTCGCAGGGGCGCCTTCCCGATCGGCGCGGCGCCGTCACGCTTGAGCAAAGCGCACTCGTCGAGCTCGCTGGCGTATCCGACCACCGTTTGATCCAGGAACGGCTCGCGAACTTCAAGCTGAAACTGCATCGAACACCGGTCTACCCGTTGCAAATTTGCTCGATGCATCATGCTGAGGCATTGCTTCTGCACATAACGGCCTGTGTCTTTCGATTGCATAAAGGCGTTTTCGAGCGGTGAGTAACCGGCGAATAGCTCGTCGGCGCCTTCGCCGCACAGCGCGACGCGGAATCCGTCCTGATGAATGCGCTGCGACAGCAGATAGGTGTGAAGGCTCGGACGAATGACCGCCGGTTCGAACGTTTCCACGGCGTCGACCACGGTCTCGATCAGAGAAAGCATTTCGGCGCTGGGCGCACCGACTGTCACTTCTCGCAAGTCGAGGCCGGTCTCCTCGGCATAGCGCTTGGCATAAACGTAATCGGGCGCGTTTTGTCCCACAGCGATGTAGCCCGGTATCGTCGGGCAAAATCTCCGCGCATAGTGCATGATCAGCGTGCTGTCGATACCGCCGCTGAACAGCGCCGCCACCGGAAGATCCGAGGGCACGCGGACGCGCACGGCTTCCGAAAGAATTCGATCGAGTTCCTGCGCCGAGGCAGTACGTGAGGGCTTTGCCGACGGCAGGCTATAATGGCGTCCGCAAAAATTACGGGTCAGCAAGAAGCCTGGGGGCAGCAACAGGATATCGTCGCCTTCCGTCGTCTCCAGTAGCGGCCGGATTTCCGAACAAAACAAAAAACCCGCGAACGACCGTATCAGGTAGAGCGGCTTGACCCCGAACGGGTCACGCGCGGCAAGAAACTCACCGGTCGCAGTATCGACAGCAACAAAGGCATACATGCCAGCTAGGCGTTGTATGCCGGCTTGTCCCCAAATTCGCAGCACATTGGCGACAACTTCGGTGTCGCATTCTGTGCGAAAGCGCACACCGAGCGCGGTCAATTCTTCGCGCAAGGCGCCGTGATTGTAAATTTCGCCATTAAGGGAGACGAGAAAGCGCTCGTCGAACGAGGCCTGCGGCTGCGCGCCATGCGCTGCATCTACAATCCGCAGACGCCGCGTGCACATCGCAATGCTGCTGCCGATACTTACCGGCGGGTCAGTAACGTCGCCGCGATGCAGCATGCCGGCGATCAAGCGCCGGACAGCAGATTCGGCGCCATCCCAATCGATGGCGACCGCTATGCCGCACATCATGCCCCCCGAAACGAAAAGCGCGACCAAATCTTGCAGCCAGCGTAGGTCGGTAAGGTTAACGGTTGGTTCACTACTGACCGGCACGCGCAGACGGCAGAAGTAATTTATTTACCATGCCTTCCTTAGGCTCTCTGATCCCTCAAACCTCCGCGGTGGCTGCGTGCTCACCGCCAGGGATCGCAACATGACTGACACCGCCGAATTGATTGCCGGTGACGAGCTTAAGGCCGCTGCGCTCGACTATATCGCCGAAACCAAAGCCAAGGTCGAAGGCGAGCAAAAAGGCCTGCACAGCATTTTCGACAGTTGGCTGCAGCGCGTCCTCACTCAGTTGCTCAACTTCGATCCTAGCCGCGCCTGGGAAGACAGCGTGCGTGACAATGCCCTGCGGTCCCCCGCGCAGGGCCAGAGCCTGCAATGGGATCTGCAGCGGCTGCGGCAGTTCCTCGACCGCTGGCGTCAGGGCCGTTTCGTCGACTATTTGCAGCGCGAGCGCTCGGGCGTTTTTTATCATCCGCGGTTCGGCACCGAGTTCGGCGCCGACGTGCTGCTCACCTGTCAGGGCGCACCGTCGCTCATGCGCTGGCGCGGCATACCGCTGATGAAGAACGTCTTCGATTTCGCCATGTATCCGATGTTGATCGCCGAACTTCGCCCGCAAGCCATATTCGAGGTCGGGTCTGGCCTCGGAGCGAGCGCCATCTGGTTCGCCGATCATCTGACGTTCTGCGGCATCGAAGGACGCGTTTACTCGGTCGACCGGGTCAAAGTCGAGGCGGAGCATCTGCGCGTCGAATATTTAAAGGGCGACTGCTCAAATCCGGAGCACCTGTTCGATGCGGAGCTCCTTCGCAGGGCACCGCATCCCTGGCTCGTCGTCGAAGACGCCCACCACAACGTCGGTGGGGTGCTGGAGCACTTCCACCAATATCTCTCTGCCGGCGACTATCTGGTGGTGGAAGACAGCGACGTAAAACGTGAGACGCTTCGGCAATTGGTCGCCGCGCATCCCGGCGCCTATCTGGTGGACACGCGCTTTACCGACAATTTTGGGCGCAATGCGACCTGCGCCGCCGATTCGATCTTTGTCCGAACAGCGACCGCCGCATAGCTGCACTATCCCGTGACCGGCGACAGATAATTGACTAGGCTCAGTTGCGTCAGCCGCGCCGTGACCGACATCGACGCCGACAGGGTGTTCTGCAGCGTCAGGATCTCTTCGCCGATCTTGTTCTGGTCGACGCCATCGATACCCTGCAGCATATTCTGCAGCGTCGTTTGCGTCTGCGTGTTCAGCTTGCCGGCATTGCTGATGGTGATCTGCGCGTTGGCGAGATCGGCCTCGATATCGCTGACTGTCTGGGTGCCCGGCTGGCCGTCGAGATTGGCCGCAACTTTCTGGCTCAGCGCCTGATAGTTCGTCTGGGCATTGGGATCGCTCGCCGAATAGGTGGTCGCCGCAAGCACGGCGACGTTGGCGACCAAGGTGGTGAGTGCCTGCTCGTTGGCGCGCATGCCGTAAGCGATCGTCATCGTGGGTCCGACCTGCACCGTCGCGGTCTGCCGCGCCGGCGTGGCGCCGTTTTCGCCGGTATACCAGAACACCGTATTGGCGGCGGTGCCGTTCACCAAAGCGGTCGAGGTGTCGGGCGGCGAGCCATTGACTCGCTGTGGCGGATCGGAACCGAAGAAGTCATTGGCTGCGGCGATCGCGGAGGCGGCCGGCAACGCGGTTTGCGTCAGACCGGTGATGGCGGTCGTCAAGGCCGTTTGCAAATTGGTCGCGGTGTCCGAGGGTAACGTGCCGATGGTGAACTGATTGGCGCCCGGCGGCGAACTCGTGGTCGCCTGCAGCGAGATGGCTTGGGTCGAGCCATCGGGAAGCGTGAGCTGGAACTGGATGGTATCGCCGGGATTCGGATTCGAGCCGAGCGCGACCGACATCGACGCCGGCGAACCCGACGGTCCGGTGACCGCTGCGCCTGTCAGACTGGAGTCAACGCCGGTAAGCGCAAAGCCGAACGGCGTACCGTCTTGACTGACCGTCAGGGTAGATCCGCCGCCACCTATGGCGGTGCTCAAATGACCGAGACCGCTGACGCCGAGATCGGCCTGCTGCCGTTCCGAGATCACCTGGGTCAAGCCGGTCTGGGCGCCGTTGCCGTTGAGAATGTCCGAAGCGCTGGCGACCGACGGCTGGTTGGTTGCACTGCCGGAAAAAATGTAATTACTGCCAACCTGAGTGTTGAGGAGCGACAGGATATTGTCGAGCTGCGCCGCGGCGGTCGCTTGGGTGGTTGTCTGGCCATTATTATTGAGTTGAAACGCACTCTGCTGGTTAATTTCTTGCACCATCGAGCTTCCAGCTGCGCCGAGCTGGGTCAACACAGATTGGGCGACACCCAGCGTCGTGCCGATCGTCGTCGCAGTATTGCTATAGCCGTCGATGGCCGAGAGTTGTGCATCGAGCGCCAACGCTACCCCCGCTTGAGATTGCAAGCCAGAATAGGTCTGCGCCGCTTGGCCGCTCGCCAGCTGCTCACCTAGCGTGTTGAGCTGGGTCATCATATTGGTCTGAGCCATCACATTGGCCGCAGTAATCGAGCCGGGTCCCGTGATGCTCATTATGATACCGCCTGCAGCAGCGTCGTCATCATATGATCGACAGTCGACATCACCCGAGCATTAGCACTGTAGGCGTTCTGCAGCGTAATGAGGTTTGACATCTCGGTATCGATGTTGACGCCCGACTCGGCGTTAAAGCGCTGTTGCAATGCAGTCACAACAGCATCCTGACCTTGCTGCAGATTCGCCGCCGAATTCGCCGCCTGACTTTGTTGACTCGTTATGGCGCTCATATAGTTACTGAGCGTGCCGCTAAAAGGTTGCTGTGTACTTCCGAGTCCTGTCGCAGGAGAATAGCTCAACACCTCATTGGCCATCTGATTCAGCACGAAGTTTGGCCGTGTCGAGTCGCCTGTAGGGGTGTTTACTGCGTAACCTATCAAACTGCCAGGCGAAGCCGTGAGAGCACTATTGACGGCTATCCGGCCGGCAAGGCCTGTTGTTTGCGAGCCGCCTGCTGTGACTGCTCCAGTGATTGGCTGGGCGCCGTCGAGAAACATGGGAAACTGGGGAATCCCGCTCGTTAGGGATGTGACAGTCGACGTTGCCGATAGTGAGTTGACGACGTTACCGCTGCCATTTGCGTTGACCACCTGCAATGTGCCACCCGCATTCGAGAATTGCAGATTCCCGCCGAATGCCGCGTTAAGCTGGGCAACGACCGTGTTTATCCCGCCGGAAAAATCAATGCCGATCGTTTGATTAATCGAACCGGCGGGTTGAGTTGGAAGCGCGCCGCCCTGGCCAAGCGCCACAATAGTGATTGCATGCTGAACATTGCCCAAATCGGTATACGCGAGCAGAATTGAGTTACCAGGCAAGAGTCCGCCGACGCCGACGCTAAATCCGGTCTGACTGCCCGAGCCGGCAGGCGTACCGTTGGTGGTCTGGTTTGACAGCGCCTGCGACATCTGGTTCGCCATTTCGTCAAGCTGCGCCTGCGCTTGGGGCAGGATGGCGTCGCGCATCTGCAAATAAGCGCCGATTTCGCCAGACTGAACGGCGTTACCGGCGACAAGGTCAGCGGTCGAACCTCCCGGCGATGTTAGTGTTATCGTGCCGACCTCGTCCTGAGTTGGGTTAGCACTCCATTGCGATGTAGTCGACAGAGTGCCAGCGTTATCGAAGCTTAATTGCGAAGCCTGCACACCCGACACGAGCTGCTGGCCAGAGCCAGTAAAGATGGCAACTTGATTGTTGGTGTTCTCAACAACGTTGACATTCATCTGCTGGGTCAGTTGCGTGATATCCTGGTCCCGCTGGTTTTCGAGCGCGGCCGTGGCGCCATCTGCTGGTGCGCCTTGAAGCTGCTTGTTGATATCGGCGATTTGCTGCAACGCCGTGTTGGCTGTTTGAACACCGGTAGCGATCCCCTGTTCGGCCTGAGTGCGAAGCTGCTGGATCCCTGTGGTCATCGAGTTGAGATTTTGTGCTAACGCCTGCGCCGAACTGACCGCAGCGGCCTGGGCCGAATACGAGCTTGGCGATGTCGACAGCGCCCGCAACGCCGTGGTGAAATTGTTGAAAATGCCGTCGAATGACGTTGCCGACCCGGGCGTGCCGTAAATCTGTTGTAGCTGCTGATAGAAATTGGCAGTTTTATCGGCATACGAGCGGCCTGAGGTCTCAGTCCACAACTGGGCCTGCACTAAAGTGTTGAGGTTCCGATTGATGCCGTCTGCGTTGACGCTTACGCCGGGGCTGCCGGACGAAACCAGCTCAGTCTGATTGAGAGTCTCGTCGACGTAACCAGGCGTATTGGCGTTAGCTACATTACCTGCGATTACGGCAAGGCCCTGTTGCGTCACATCGACGCCTGCCAACGCAGCGGACAAAGCCTGGTTCACGCTCATGGAAGTGATAGACCCCGCGGCTCACGCCTTAACCGTGAGATGATATCGACCCATCATTGGATGGCCGTGATCAAACTCTGGATCATCTGATTTGAGGTCGACATGACTTTGGCGTTCGCGGAATAAGCCTGCTGCGCCACGATCAGCTTGCTAAACTCGGTTGCAATGTCGACGTTGGAGGCCTCAAGCGAGCTTCCTTCGATGCTGCCTGTCGCTGAGTAACTCGCAGGACCCGATTCCGGCGTCGCCGCAAATGCATCGCCGCTCAGCGCCTGCAAAGAGTCCTCGCCATTGAATGTCGCCAAGGAGATTTCAGCCATTGGAATTGTCTGGCCATTCGAGAAACTGCCAACTACGCGGTTTTGGGTATCAACCGAGACTGATTGCAGTTGCCCGGCAGCAAATCCGTTTTGTTGCAATTGGCTCACCTGCGCCGCGGTGCCCGACACGGCGAATTGAGTGAGTCCGCTATTGCCCAATTGCAGCTGGACGTTGCCAAGCGAGTCACCATTGACCGTTAGGTTCTGTAACGTCACGCCGGAGAGTGGCGGAGCCAATGCACCGGCCGAATTGAACGTAAAAGTCTGACCGGTATTCTGCCACGCCGCTTGCGCACCAGTTGCGGTCGAGTTGGTCTGATAGTAGAGCTGCCAAGCGTCGGTCCCGCCGTTAGCAACGCTGCTAATTTTCGCCCAACGAAAATCAACGTTTACCGGATTGCCGTTGGCATCGTAGGCGGTAATCGATCCACCGCTGATCGACTCACTATTAAAAGTAGTCAGATCGTTCCCAATCACGGTAGCATTGGTTGGCAAAGCGGTTGTGTTTGTAATGCCGAAAACGGCGGGCGACACGGTGCCCCCAATGACTATATTGTTGAGCGAATTAGTGGCCGTCAGATTTAGATTGCCATTCGCGGTATTGACTGATCCGACAACGCCGGTCAGGGATTGGATCGAGGCCTGCAACTCTGCAAGAGTCGCTACCTGACCAGCATTGGCTCCAAATGTAATCGTTTGGGGGGTGCCGCCGCCGACAGTGATAGTCATGGTTTGACCCTGAGTAACACCCTGAGTCAATAGATTGGTCGGAGGAAAGGAAGTATTGCCGGCCCCAAACCCAATCGAGGCTGCGCCCGTGCCACCGACAGTAATGGAGGCCGTGGGCGTGGTGCCGGAGAGGGTAAGCTGACCGCCGACCAGCGCGGCGCGCACATTGGCATTGCCGGTATTAATCGCAGTCATCAGATCGGCAAGCGTAGAGGTGGCGCCGGCCGTGAAGCTTGTTGTATTGGTGCCGTCATTCACCGTGTAGGTGTCACCTGACGTTAAGGGCGTAGTATTGCTTAGCGAGGCCAGCGAACTATTTCCGGCGGCGGCGGCATCCGGCGAAAGTGCGGCACCCGAGCCGATGATTTGCGCACCAGCGACCGGATTTGACTGAAAATTGTTTTGGTTCAAGAGTGCCGGCGGCGTACTTGGAAGATTCGCTTGATATTGAATTTGCGTAGTTTGTTGGGCCGGCACGAAGCTTTTGTTGAACTGCAGGACTTGTGGAACATTCCCCACAGGATTCCCGGTGGTAGGGTTGACCGGGATTCCCATGAGATAGTATCCGGCGCTGTTGACGAGATTACCAGTCGCATTCAATTGGAAATTTCCGGCGCGGGTAAAGTTGGTAACGCCAGAAAAAGTTGGTGCGTTGTCAGTAAACCCAGTCGGCTTCGCCACTACGAAGAAACCGTCTCCATTAATGGCCATGTCGGTAGAGACCTGCGTGCTCTGGATAGTGCCCTGTACGGTGTTGGTTGCCTCTGAACTCGCGGTGACGCCATCTGTGACCTGCTGGTTGATCACAGCTTGATTCACGAGGTCCTGAAAGGCCGTGTTTGTTTCTTTGTAACCTGTCGTCTGGGAGTTTGCGACGTTACCGGAAATATTCTGCAGGGCAAATGATTGTGCCTGCAGACCAGCCACTGCGGTGGTCAACGCATCGAAAATACCCATGACCTGTCTCCAACTCGATAGCAACGCGACAGCGGCGGACAGCCGCACTCGCAGCCCAAGCCAGCAAGCGGCGTGCCATGGAATTATTCCAGTTATTTCATGGCCTTACGTTTCGGCCCCCGGCTTCGCACCGGTACGGACATGCCGCCTCTCCGGCAAAATTTGCCGGGGCGCGCCGCGTTTTCGTGCCATAGCGATGTCGTGCCGCGCATGACGACGTCTTGTAAGCGCCAAGTTCGGCGTGATCTAATTTCGCAAACATCGAGCGAGTGGAATTTATGCGTTTCGAAGGCACCAGCGCCTATGTCGCTACCGAGGATCTCAAAGTCGCAGTCAACGCCGCGATCGCCTTGGAGCGGCCGCTCCTGGTCAAGGGCGAGCCCGGCACCGGCAAGACCGTGCTGGCAATCGAGATCGCCAAGGCGCTCGCCGCACCGTTGATCGAGTGGCACATCAAATCGACCACCAAGGCGTTGCAGGGCCTTTACGAGTACGACGCGGTGACGCGGCTGCGCGACAGCCAATTGGGGGACACTCGCGTCAAGGACATCCGCAACTACATCAAACGCGGCAAGCTCTGGGAGGCCTTCGTCGCCGACGAACGTCCCGTTCTGCTGATCGACGAAATCGACAAGGCCGATATCGAATTCCCCAACGATCTCCTGCAAGAGCTCGATCGCATGGAGTTCTTCGTCTACGAGACCGGCGAAACAATTCATGCCCGCCGCCGTCCGATTGTCGTCATCACCTCGAACAATGAGAAGGAGCTGCCGGACGCTTTTTTGCGCCGCTGCTTCTTCCACTACATCCGCTTTCCCGATCCCGACACCATGCGCGCGATCGTCGAGGTGCACTTCCCCGGCATCAAGCATCGCCTGGTCGCCGAGGCGCTGAAACTGTTCTATGAAATCCGCGACGTGCCCGGCATGAAGAAGAAACCGTCGACCTCAGAACTGCTCGACTGGCTCAAGCTTCTGATGGTCGAGGATATTTCAGTGGAAACGCTGCGCGAGCGCGACCCGAAGCGGCTCATTCCGCCGCTGCACGGCGCGCTGATCAAGAACGAGCAGGACGTCCACCTGTTCGAGCGGCTCGCCTTTATGACGCGGCGCGAGGGACGCTAAGCTCACCACAGCGGGTGCATGGTGAACGAATAAGTGGCGCCGAGGCCATAGGTGAGCTGATCCGGCGAACCGCGCTGCGTCACCAGCGGCGAATCGGCGGCGGAGCCGGTCAGCCGTTCGTATTCGACGAAAGCATGCGCGCTCCATTCCGGGCTGAACGTGTATTGCACTTGCGTTCCCGCACCGTAGGAATAAAGTCCGCCGCCGGCATTGTAGGCCGTCAAGGCCGGCAGGCCCGGCTGCAAGGTATTGGCCGCGGCGGCCTGCGCCGCCGTGATGCTGAAATAAGGCGAGGTGGCCGCTGCCGTCTGCAGGGTCAGGCGCGGTCCGGCCGAGATCGTCCACTGCCCGACCGGCACCACGGCGTCCAGGAAAACGTCGCCGGTCACGCCGGTTTCGCCGCCGACGCCTTGGCGGACCTCGCCGCGCAGCCGCAGCCACGGGACCGGCCAGATATTGACGAAAGCGCCGATTTGCGCGGCGTAGTCGACATCGGCCAAGCCGTTCAACTCGGCGTAGTCAGAAGCCTTGCGCCGATTGATGAATTGGAGCGCCGGACCGAACTGAAAAACGGGGGTGTTGATGAGGTTGACGCCGAAACTGTCGCGCGGTCCGAAATAGTCCGGCGGCGTGCCCTGTTTGCGAATGCTGAACAGCGGCAGCGCCGACCAGCCGAGCTTTTTGTCGGAAGCGCCGGGAAAGGCGGGGATGATCCGGCCTTCGGCCCCGATAGTGACGATCCAGTCCGGAACTGGGGGCAGATAGGCCGCCGGCGCCGTCGGTGGCGGCGGGGCCTGCTGCGGCAGATCCGCCGCTGCGGCCACGCTCGGGGCGATGACCACACAGAAACCAAGCACAAATCGCCAAAAAATCGACGGCATAATCACCCCTTGCAGCCCGGAATCCCCAGGTCCCGCAGGACCATACCGTAAACGATGCGACCATGCGAATGCGGAAACGCGGCACGGTGAATTTGTCGCCAACCTGTTGCCAATTTGTCCAGAAGCCTCGCGCTTTGAGCCTGGCGACCAAGTCGCGGCCGAGTCGAGGCCAAGTCTTTGCAATGACGAGCTCTATTAAATGAATCTATGCGGGTACCTTTGGCACTTGAGCCTCCGTGCTTAGGGCTTGGCGCCTTGGTCGGCTTCGCCCGCGGCAAGGCTTTTCGTGCTGCCGCGACGCCTTCTTCGCTTCGGTGGGATCGCTGGGCGATGCTGCGCCGGCGGCTCGGATGACCCGCCATCGTCAGCGCCGCCAAGCGGCGGAACGATCAATTCGCCGGCGCTATCGGCTTGTTCGGGTGGAGCGAAATCCGTTGCCGGGGATGCTGCGGGTCCTGGCCGAGCCACCTCCCCTGCCCGGTCTTGGCCCGCCATCGTCTGTTGTCGCGCTTCGCCGGCCATTTCGGCGTCGCGTGCCTGACGATGCGCTGCTTCGCGCGCCTTGGCGCGGCGCTCCTCGATGCGGTCGCGCAGCCGTTTGACCCAGGCGCGCGCTTGCGCCGCCGCGCGTCCGAATGCGCCGCCCGCCCAGACCAGTTCGAACGGTGTGAATTGCCGCCAGGTCTCGTCGCCGTCGACGATCGCGCGGGCAATGATATTGCCAGCCATCGCCGTCGTGTTCAGCCCGTGGCCGCCGAACCCACTGGCGAGCCAGACTCCCGGACCGAGTTCCCCAATCTGGGGCATCCGGTGCATCGTGATGCCGAGCGTACCGGCCCAGGCATAATCCGCCGTGACGTCGCCAAGCTGCGGATAGGTTCTTTTGACGTCGGCGGTCAGTGCGCCGACATAGCGGCGGGGATTGCGGACCCATGCCGTGGCGCGGCCCGACAGCATCAGGCGATCGCCGCCGACAATGCGGTAATGATTGT
Organism: uncultured Alphaproteobacteria bacterium; assembly: GCA_963791925.1. Taxonomy (GTDB): domain Bacteria; phylum Pseudomonadota; class Alphaproteobacteria; order Rhizobiales; family Xanthobacteraceae; genus BOG-931. The sequence continues at coordinate 724,721 of CAWBUA010000004.1, forward strand.
CGGCGTGATCGGAATCGCTGACGCCACCCTGATAGCCGACCGCTTCGGCAAGGCGCTCGCCGAGCGGCGCCGTGGTGATGACATAGGTCGTCATCGGCAACAGCGTGGCGGCAAGGCGCGGCATCAGCCGCCCCAGCCCCACATTGCCGCAGAGCACGACGTGATCGGCGCGCAACCGCGCGCCGGGCGTCACAATGCGCTTGCGTACGCCGGTTGGATCGATCGACAGCGCCGGCGTATCCTCGAAAATGCGCGCGCCCTCGCGTTCGGCGGCAGCGGCAAGCGCCAACGCGTAATTGAGCGGGTGGATGGTGATCGCCCGTAGATAGTTGATGGCATAGAAATAGCGTTCGCTGCGCAGCACCGCGCGTACCCGCTCGCTGGACCAGCCCTCGATCTCGCAGCCGAGCTCGCCGAGCACTCCGACATAGCTGACGAATTCGTCGTTGTTGTCTTTCTTGGAAACATAGAGCCAGCCGTTCTGCGGATCGGTGCCGGGCGCGGTTTCGTCGCGGATCGTGGCGCGGACATAATCGACGCCGGCCTGTGCCAGCGACCACAAATCCTTGGCGCGCTCAAATCCGACCCGGGCGATAAGCTTGTCGGCGTCGGCGCCGAAACCCGGCAGGACGAAACCGGTATTGCGGCCCGAGGCGCACTGCGCAAGCCGCCCCGCTTCCACGAGTGCGACCGAATAACCGCGGCGCGCCACTTCCCGCGCCGTGGTCAGCCCTGCAAGACCGCCGCCGATCACGCAAACGTCGACGTCGAGGTCAAGCGACAGCTGCGGCCGCGGCGGCGCCGCCACCATGGTCGCGGCGTACCAGCTGTCGCCATAGGCTTCGGTATCCGGCTCGCTCATGACGACGCTTGACAACGCTGCTCCTGCGGCATGCCGTTGCAATGTAGGGGCTTCATCTCGGCAGCACTAGACAGGTTAAGCCCGGAAAGCGACATTACGACGATGCGCCGTCTGATGCTGCTACGTCATGCCAAAACCGAGCGCGCCGCGCCGGGCGAGCGCGACCGCGACCGCAAGCTCCTAAAACGCGGCCGCTCCGACGCGCCGGTGATCGGCGCCTATATGGCGCATCACGGCCTGACGCCGGATCTTGCGCTGGCGTCGCCGGCGAAGCGGGCGCAGGAGACCTGGGCGCTTATCGCCGGCGCTTTCGCCAAACCGCCGCGCACGGTCAGCGATGAACGCATCTACAATGCGAGTCCGGAAATGCTCGTCGCCGTTCTCGGTGAAGCACGCAAGGCGCACACGATTTTCCTCATCGGCCACAATCCGGGGCTCCAAGACCTTGCCGTGCAGATGATCGCTTCCGGCGAAGTTGACATGCGCGAAGAACTCAAAGAAAAGCTGCCGACGTCGGGCCTGGTGGTCATCGATCTGCCAATCGACGACTGGTCGGACATCCATCCGCACGCCGGCCGGTTGGAGCGTTTCGTCAGCCCGCGCCTGATCGCGGCAGCGACCGAATGAGACGCCGCAAATAAACGTGAAGCTTGCCTGCGCTGCGCACTTGCCGCACACTTCAAGCATGTCCCGCAAAAAGCCTGCCCTCGGACCTGATCCGAAGATGGCAACCGGTTTTGCAAAAAGGATATGCGAAAACGAACGGCGAGAATGTATCCCAATTCCGTTGAATTCGGATACGCTCCAGCAGCGGAGATTATCCGTATAACTTGCAAGGGATTCGGCGACCACGTGAACCGTGAGCATTCAAATCTCGCAACGCGCCGTTCGACATGCCCATAGCGCCGTCGAAGCTGCTCGCATTTCTAATTCCCGGCCGCTCGACCGCAACCGACAAGCCGCGCCCGCAAACGGCCGTTTGGGCGATCGAGGCTGCGGCATTCGATGAACCGGCGGCCCCGTTATCGGCCACCGGCTATCTGCTGCTGTTTGCGACGATATTTGTTGCCTCGCTGATCACGATCGAGTTCGCGCATCATTCCAATTTCATCGCAACGATTTGGCCGTCGAACGCGATTATCCTGGTTGCCCTGCTGCGTCACGCCCCCGGCCCGGCGCACTATCCGTCGCTTCTCGCCGGCGGCGCCGCGGTAAGCGGCTTGGCCGGTTTGGCCGCCGGAAACAATCCGATCTTCTGCGTCACCTTGTTCGCCGCGAATGTTGTCGAGATCGCCACTGCGCTGGCCCTGCTCAAGCTGCTCCGAGTCAGGCCGTCCAATTTCGAATCCTTGAGAAATCTGATTATTTTCATCGCCATTGCCGGCGTCGCGCCGATCGGAAGCTCAATCCTTGCGACGACGGGATTTCACAGGGCGCACGAAATACCCTGGGCCATCGTGGTGCGGAACTGGTACTCGGGACACGCACTCGGCATGATCATCATCGTGCCGTTCCTGATCAGCGTCACCTCGAAAGAGCGGCACGCTTGGCTCGCCGAACGCCGCGCTTCCGAAGCCGCGGGCATACTCGCTATTTTCATCGCGATCAGTCTCTGCGTGGTCTACTTCAGGCCGTTCGTGTTTTTGCTTGCGCCGACAATCTTGTTGGCCACCCTGCGATTTGGCGTCATCGGCGCGACGACATCGACGTTGCTGATTGCGATCGTCGCCAGCGTATTCGCGGTCCTGGGCATCGGCCATCCCCTGATCGGCAATGCCAGCGTGGCGACGCGCATTTTTACCCTGCAGATGTTCCTGGCGATCACCTCATTCTGGTCTCTTCCCGCTGCCGCGTTGCTGACCGAACGCGAGCGGCTGCTGGCGGATCTGTCGCGTGTCAACGCCCGGCTGGCGGCGGACAGCGAAAGTAAATCGCACCTGGTGAGCGGTTTGCGCCGGCATCTGTCGATGGCGGAGGAAAACGAGCGGCTGCGCCTGTCGCATGAACTGCACGATCAAGCCGGACAAAGCCTGATCGCGGCTATTCTCGACCTCAACGCGATCGATACATCGACATCCGGCGAGGTCCGCGAACGCCTGCATGTCGTGCGCAAGAGAATGGAGGAAATGGGCAAGACGCTGCATCGGATCGCCTGGGAATTGCGGCCTCCCTCCATCAATGAGCTCGGCTTGCGCAAGGCGCTGGCAAGCTACATTGCCGAATGGAGCGAACAGTGCGGCATCGAGGTCGATTTCCATTGCGACGACCCGGATCTCGATGCGGTGCCGGATGAAATAGCGACCGCGGTCTATCGGGTGGTGCAGGAGGGGCTTACCAACATCGTCAAACACGCCCGGCGTCCGTCCGATGTCAGCGTCGTCATCCGGCGGGCGGACGCGACGCTGCAGATTATCGTCGAGGACAATGGCTGCGGCTTTGACGTCGGCGCGCAAACCGCCAAGCCGGGCAATCACCGCGGACTTGGCCTTGAAGGCATGCGCGAACGTCTTGCCTTGATCGGCGGCACGCTTGACGTGGAATCCACTGTGGCCGCCGGTACCACGCTCTTTGCCCGCATCGACGGTCAAAGCTCCGCGGCATGAGCAAAATCCGCATCGTGCTGGCCGACGACCATCCCATCGTTCTCGATGGGTTGCGCAATCTCATCCGCGCCGAGGACGACTTCGAATTGATCGGCGAAGCGGCCAGCGGGTTGGCGGCGCTGAAAATCATCCGTGAGACGCGTCCCGACGTTGCCGTGCTCGACATTTCCATGCCGGAGCTCAACGGCATCGTGCTGAGCCGGCGGCTCACTGTGGAAATCCCGGAGCTGCGGGTGCTGATGCTGACGCTCCACGAGGACCGCGCCTATCTCAATCAGGCGCTGGAGGCCGGGGTCCGCGGCTATGTCTTGAAGCGATCGGCGGTGGAGAATCTTGTGCACGCCATCCGCGCCGTGACCGTGGGCGGAATTTACGTCGACCCGGCCATTTCCGGACGGCTTGTCGACGGCAGGCGCGGGCACAGCAAGCCGTCGCCGCGCGGCGGCGCGGCGCCGGCGCTGACCGAGCGCGAGGCCGCGGTTCTGAAAATGGCGGGCTCGGGCCTGACCAACAAGGAGATCGCTTCGCGACTGGACGTCGGCGTAAAGTCTGTGGAGACCTACAAGGCCCGCGGCCTCGAGAAGCTCGGGCTGAAGACCCGGGCGGAATTGGTGCGCTACGCCTCGACGCAAGGCTGGCTCGATCTATAGCAAGCCGCAGCCGCTTCGCGCCGCGCCGCGCCGCGCCGCGCCGGCGGTGCGCTTTTCATGAACAATCGGTTAAGACGTCAGGCAATTTCTGACAGCAATTCTGCGAAATCCCAATCCGCCAGAATCGGATTTGCAGTATGAACTCGCCTCATGGGGCCGATGAACGCGCCGGGGTTTGCGGCGCGTCTACCAGCATTTTAAAGGGGGACGGTCGATGTCGAAAGCGGCCAACGCGATCGAGGATCACAATGCGCCGTTGGCGCGCGCCGCCGACAATGACGTGCTGCGCTTTCTCTCGCGCACGCTGCAGGCGCATTTCCTCGATGCCAGGCCGCAAGAGATTCTTGCGAAACTGCAAAACCTTGAGATCGCGCTCGAACAGCAGGAAAGCACGCTGTCGGCGTGGCCGGATTCCCCCAGCAAGAACCGCATCTGTACCGCTCTGGCGAAGGCGCGGAGCGCCATCGCAGAGATCGTCGACCATCTCATTATCAGTGCAGCGCGCAACGATCCGGATCGTCACGCGGTCAACGCCCTGTAAGGCGGCTTAACCCGCCGGTACGCAAACCATGCCGTTGGCCGTCAGCCGCCCGTCATTTCCGCTGGACTTTTCGCAAATCAGTTTTCTGATCGTGGACGATCAGCCCTTTTCGCGGCGGCTGGTCCATTCGATGCTGCTGGGATTCGGCAGCCGCGAAGTCTATGAGTCGACCAACGGCGTCGAGGCTTTCGAGCTGGCGCGTCACGTCATGCCGAACATCATCATCACCGATCTGGTCATGCCCATTTTCGACGGGCTTCGTTTCATCAAAATGGTGAAGAACGCCCAGTCGCCCGCCCACAAGACGCCCATTATCGTGTTGTCGGGATATTTGACCAAAGCCGCGGCCCTGACGGTGAGCAACTCGGGCGCCGACGAGTTGTTGGTCAAACCGGTCGCGCCGAAGTCGCTCTACGATCACATCATCCGCATCGTGCTGCAGAGCGATTCTTCAGTTGCGCAGTTGACGCTGCTGCACGATCGCCAACGCCGCGCCGATCAGCCAAGCAAAAAGGCCGGCGGCGTGGCTTTCGTCTGACTTGCCGCGGCGACATCGCGACCGCCAGCGACGTGGTGATCGCGGCACCGGCAGGCCGCGCCTGGCGCGTTACGCCGCCGGACGCTTGATCTTGCCGATATCGAGAAGCTTCATCACCGCCTTCTCGTAATACGGCTCGGTCGCGCCGACGCGGACCTTGTGCAGGAAGTATTTCTCGAACGCGACCTTGGCGACGTGCACCCAGCGTCCGCTTGACGCCCAATTGACGTTACGCGGCGGATTTTGCGGCATGGCGACAAAAGCGACGCCGGAATCGCCGAAATCGGCGAGGCAGATGGCGTTCCAGGTCGCCTCATGACTCGCTTCCTTGCCCCGCACGAGCTCACCGATATTGAGCGCGGTCGCCGTCACCATGGATTCGATCATGAAGCCGGTCTTCGGCACGCCGACGGGAAGCGGCGTGGCCTCCGCCGGCGCAATCGCGACGCAGACGCCGACCCCGAACACGTTGGGATATTGCGGATTGCGCTGATGCTTGTCGATAACGACAAAGCCGCGCGGATTGACCAAGCCGTCAATGCCGCGCAGCGCGGCGATGCCGCGGAAAGCCGGCAGCATCATCGCGAACTTGAACGGCAGCTCATGGGACTTCTTCGGCTTGCCGTCGTCGTCGACCTCGGTGACATGGATCTTGTCGGTCTCGATCTTTTCGGTCTTGGCGTTGGTGATCCATTTGATGTGATGCTGGCGCATTTCCGATTCCAGCATGCCCTTGGTGTCGCCAACGCCGCCGACGCCGAGATGGCCGATATAGGGCTCGGCGGTCACGAACGTCATCGGCACCTTGTCACGAATGCGCCGCTTGCGGAGATCAGTGTCCATGATCATGGCGAATTCATAGGCCGGTCCATAGCAGGACGCGCCTTGCACCGCGCCGACCACGATGGGGCCGGGATTTTTGCAGAACTCTTCCCAGCGGCTGCTGGCGCGGGCGGCGTGATCGACGTCGCAGATCGAATTGGTATTGTGCTGCGGCCCGAGCCCCTCGACTTCGTCGAACGCCAATTCCGGTCCGGTGGCGACGACCAGATAGTCGTAGCTTAGGGACGAACCGTCGCCAAGCTCGACGCGATTCTCTTGCGGATGCACGCGCTTGGCGCCGGCGGCCCGAAATTCGATGCCATGCCGTGGCAGCACGGTGGCCAAATCAATGGTGATATCGTCCTTGGTTCGCCACTTCACGGCCACCCAGGGGTTGGATGGCGTGAACTGGAAGAACGGCTTGTCGGAGACAAGCGTGACGCGATCCTCTTTGCGGACCGATTGCTTGAGCTCATAGGCGCACGACACGCCGCCGATGCCGCCGCCGAGCACGACGATCTGGGCCATATTTCTCTCCTGCAATTTCCATTCGCGAGCGCGCCTTGGCGAGGCGGTCTTGGCAAGCTTGAATAAACCGAGCACCGGACGCGGATGGCTGCATTGATCCAGCGCAATTTGCGCCCCTGCCGCCAGCCGGCCGTCCTGGTCAGACTTTGCCAGCCGGGCCCTCGAAGGCGGGTCCCGCCTTCAGGCCGAGCTTGCGAAACACCATGGCGGCCGGGCAGAAACCGGTAAAAGCCGCTTGGATCATGTTGAGACCGACAAATGCCGCAAGCAGCAGCCAATAAGGGCTGACCAGCCAGGCCAGCGCCAGACTGATCAGCAAAACGCAGCCGGCAAAGACCAATACCGCACGATCGACGTTCACGGGAACCTCCTGTTGGCCCCGGCGGGAGCGAGACCGCCCCTCACCCGTCCGGGCATTGACTATATATACTAATATTCGTATATTCGCAACTATGAAAATAAAGGCAACTGACATGCTGGGCGCCGCGGACGAGGCGAGCGCGATGTTGAAGGCGCTGGCCAACCGGCACCGGCTGATCATCATCTGCCAGCTGATCGAGCGGGAGCGCTCGGTGGGGCAACTCGCCGCGCTTCTGCAAATTCGCGATTCGACCGTGTCGCAGCATCTGGCGCTGTTGCGCAAGGACGGGCTGGTCGCCGCGCGCCGCGACGGCCAGACCATCTGGTATTCGATCGGCAGCCCGCAGGCGCGCGAACTCGTCGAGGCGCTATACCGAGTCTACTGCGGCGCGCCATCCGTAAAGTCCCGTAGGCGCAAGCCTGTCCGCGCGGCGCGGCCACCGCATCTTGCGCCAAATCAATGACGCCGGCCGCGCGCCAAGTCAGAGAAGGCAACATCGATGGGCCGGATGACATCAGGAAGACCACGCATGCGCGCCGGAATTGCCGTTGCGGCGGCATTGATGCTGTTGAGCCAGCACGCGTTCGCCGAGCAAAGCTTCGTCGTGGCCGCGCAGAAAGTCGCGGACGAGAAAGCGGTATTTGCCACCGTCGAAAGCACCAATATCGTTCCGGCGCGCGCCCGCATCGGCGGCACTATCGTTTCGCTTTCGGTGCGGATCGGCGACCGCGTGGAACAGGGCCGGGTTCTCGGTACCGTCGCCGACGAGAAGCTTGCGCTGCAGATGAAGGCGCTCGACGCCCAGATCGCCGGCCTGCAGGCCCAGTTGGGCAAGGCCAAGACCGATCTCGACCGCGCGCAGGAACTGTTTTCGCACGGCACCACCTCGAAATCGGCGCTCGACGCCACGCAGACCGCCTTCGACGTCGCGACCAATTCCTTGAAATCGCGCATTGCCGAGAAGTCGGTGGTGCAGCAGCAGGTCACCGAAGGCCAGGTGCTGGCGCCGACGGCGGGCCGCGTCCTGACCGTGCCGCTGACGGCGGGTACCGTCATCCTGGCCGGCGAGGCGATTGCCACCATTGCCGAACAGAACTTCATGCTGCGGCTGCGTGTGCCGGAGAGCGAAGGCCGCTTGCTCCAGGCCGGCGATCACGTCCGCATCGATGGCGAGGACATCGGCAAAGATGGACCGCAATTCGGCACCATCAATCTCGTTTATCCGCAAATCGACGACGGTCGCGTCGTCGCCGACGCCGCGGTCGCGGGCCTAAGTAACTATTTCGTCGGCGGGCGCATCCTGGTCTGGATCGCGGCCGGCGAGCGCAACAGCATCATCGTGCCCGCCTCCTACATCATCACCCGCTTCGGCATCGATTATGCCCGCGTCCGCAAGGATGCCCAAACCGTCATCGACGTGCCGGTGCAGCGCGGCCGCGCCTTGCCGCGGCCTGACATGCCCGACGCGCTTGAAATCCTTTCCGGTCTCCGGCCCGGCGATGTCCTGGTGCACCCGTGAATCTTGGACTGTCTGGCCGTCTCACTCAGGCGACGATCCGCTCGCCGCTGACGCCGCTGTTTCTGCTGGCGGCGCTGGCCGTGGGGCTGCTCGCGCTCCTCACCATTCCGCGCGAAGAGGAGCCGCAGATCAGCGTGCCGATGGTCGACATCTGGGTGAACGCCGATGGCCTCAAAGCGCCGGACGCCGTCGAACTCGTCACCAAGCCGCTCGAAACCATCGTCAAAGGCATCGACGGCGTCGAACACGTCTACAGCCAGACCGTCGACGACCGCGTGCTGGTGACGGCGCGGTTTCTGGTCGGCACCAATGCCGACGATGCCATATTGCGCGTGCATGAGAAAATCCGCGCCAATCTCGACCGTATTCCCATCGGCATTCCGGAGCCGCTGATCGTCGGCCGCGGCATCAACGACGTCGCCGTCGTGGTGTTGACGCTGTCGCCCAAGCCGGACGCCGCAGCGCGCTGGAACGACAAGGACCTCTTCGAGCTCGGCGAAAAGCTGCAGACCGAGCTGGTCAAGACCGACAATGTCGGGCTGACCTACATTGCCGGCGGCAGTCCGCAACAGATCCGCGTCGAGCCCGACCCGGAGAGGCTCGCGCTCTATGGCGTGACCTTGCAGCAGCTGGTCGACAAGGTCCGCGGCGCCAATCGCGCGTTCCTCGCCGGCAGCGTGCGCGACAACGGCACCATGCGCAGTGTGGAAGCCGGGCAGACGCTGACCGGCATTCCCGATATCGGCTTGTTGCTCGTCACCACGCGCGACAATCGGCCGGTCTATGTGCGCGACGTGGCCTCGGTCGTGATCGGACCGAGCCCGCAGGAGCACCGCGTCTGGATGGAAATGCGGGACAAGAGCGGCCAATGGCAGCGCGTGCCCGCGGTCAGCGTCGCCTTTGCCAAACGCTCCGGCACCAATGCGGTGGTGGTGGCCGACGATTTGCTGGCGCGGTTAAAGAGCGTCCAGGGCCGGCTGATCCCGGCCGACGTCAATGTCACCGTTACCCGCGATTACGGCCAGACCGCGGACGACAAAGCCAACGAGCTTCTCTTCCATCTCGGATTGGCGACGGTGTCGATCGTCATCTTGATCGCGCTCGCGATCGGCTGGCGCGAGGCCGTGGTCACGCTGGTGGTCATTCCGACCACGATCCTGCTGACGCTGTTTGCCGCCAAGATGATGGGCTACACCATCAACCGCGTCAGTCTGTTCGCGCTGATCTTCGCCATCGGCATTCTCGTCGACGATGCCATCGTGGTGGTCGAAAACATCGCCCGGCACTGGGCGATGCGGGACGGACGCAGCCGGCGCCAAGCGGCGATCGAGGCGGTGGCCGAGGTCGGCAATCCGACTGTCGTCGCCACGCTCACCGTGGTGGCCGCGCTGCTGCCGATGCTGTTCGTCTCCGGCCTGATGGGCCCGTATATGGCGCCGATCCCGGCCAACGCCTCGGCGGCCATGCTGTTTTCGTTCGTCGTCGCCATGGTGATTGCGCCGTGGCTGATGCTGCGCCTGCATCCGCAAGGCAGGACGCTGCACGGGCACGAGGTGGCGCACGGCGAAGGCGCTTTGGGACGTCTCTATCGCCGTTTTGCTGCGCCCGTAGTCCGTTCGCGGCGCTCAGCTTGGATCTTTCTTGTTGCCGTCGGCATCGCCACGGTCGCGGTGTGCATGCTGTTCGTGACCAAAAGCGTCACGGTGAAGCTCCTGCCGTTCGACAACAAGTCGGAAATGTCGGTCGTGGTCGATCTGCCCAAGGGGGCGACGCTCGAAGAAACCGAACGCACGCTATTCTCGATTGCGCGGGTGGCCCGGCAATTGCCGGAAATCCGCGCGATCGAGGCCTATGCCGGCACGCCCGCGCCGTTCAATTTCAACGGACTGGTCCGTCACTATTACATTCGTGAGGCGCCGGAACTCGGCGAACTCCATCTCAATTTGGCGCCGCGCGAGGAACTGCATCGCACCAGCCACGAGATCGCGCTCGATTTGCGCGCGCACATGAAGGCCGTAACGCCGCCGCCCGGCACCGTGGCGCGTGTCGTCGAAGTGCCGCCCGGTCCGCCGGTCCTGGCGACGCTGCTCGCCGAAGTCTACGGTCCCGACGCAACGACCCGACGCGCAATCGTCGCCGAGCTGAAAAAGCTGTTCGGCGAGGTTCCCTACATCGTCGATATCGACAACTCGATCGGCAAGCAGCAGCCGCAGCTGCATATCGCCATCGACCAGGACCGGCTGGAATATTTCGGCGTCGAGCAGCGTGACGTCTACGACACCATCCATGCGCTCCTTGGCGGCACGACGGTCGGCTACTCCTATCGCGGCGAAGGCCGCGATCCGATCGGCATCGTGGTGCGGCTGCCGAAACGCGATCTGTCCTGGAGCGAACTTTTGGCGTCGACGCCGGTGCCGGCCAACACCGTGCCGGGCAACAAGACCGTGGTCGAACTCGGCGACGTGGTTCGCGTGACCACGGATTTGGGCTCGCCCAGCATTTTCCGCCGCGACGGCCGCTACACCGACATGGTGATGGCCGATCTCGCCGGCCAATACGAAGCGCCGATCTACGGCATGCTCGCCGTCGACAACCTGGTCGCCCAGCACGATTGGGGAAAACTTGGAACGCCGACCATCCGCTTTCACGGCCAGCCCGGCGACGAAAGCAAGCCGTCCATTCTGTGGGATGGCGAATGGGAGATCACTTACGTGACCTTCCGCGACATGGGCGCCGCTTTCATGGTGGCGCTGCTCGGCATCTATATTCTGGTGGTGGCGCAGTTCGGCAGCTTCAAGCTGCCGCTCGTGATCCTGACGCCAATTCCCTTGACCTTGATCGGCATCATCCTCGGGCACTGGCTGTTCGGCGCGCCGTTCACCGCCACCTCGATGATCGGCTTCATCGCGCTCGCCGGTATCATCGTACGCAATTCGATCCTCTTGGTCGACTTCATCCGCCACGGTGCGGCCGCCGGCAAGACCTTGCGTGAAGTGCTGCTCGAGGCCGGCGCGGTGCGGTTCAAGCCCATACTTCTCACCGCGCTCGCCGCCATGATCGGCGCCGCGACAATTTTGGTCGATCCGATTTTCCAGGGGCTCGCCATTTCGCTGCTGTTCGGATTGGCATCGTCGACCTTGCTGACGGTGCTGGTCATTCCGGCGATCTATGTCGCCTTGCGCGACGCCGACCGCATCGTCGGCGAGCCCAAAGCGCCGGCGGCGGACGCCGAGGCCTAATCCCGATTACGGGCTGCGGCGTTGCGAGTAAAACCCGTATTCAATCCGCGAGCGCCGCCAGAATTCGCGCCCAGCTGCGGATGCCCTTGTGGAAGCACTTGAGGTCGTATTTTTCGTTCGGCGAATGCACGCGGTCGTCGTCGAGCGCGAAGCCGACCATCAGCGTATCCATACCGAGCACGGTCTTGAAATCGCCGACGATCGGGATCGAGCCGCCGGCCCCGACGGTCACCGCCTTCTTGCCCCATTCCTCGCCGAGCGCGGCGCGCGCTTTGGTCAGCGCCGGGCTGTCGAACGCCACCTCGAAGGCCGGCGCGCTCGAGAAATTGCCGAATTCGACCGCGCAGTCCGCCGGAACGCGGGCACGGACAAAATCGCGGAAGCTGCTGCGGATCTTTTCGGGGTCCTGCGCGCCGACCAGCCGGAACGAGACTTTTGCCATGGCCTTGCCGGGAATGACGGTCTTGGCCCCCTCCCCGGTATAGCCGCCAATGATACCGTTCACCTCGGCGGTCGGCCGCGTCGAAATCTGTTCGATGAGCATGCGGCCTTGTTCGCCGGCCGGAATTTTCAGGCCGACCGGCTGTAAGAATTTCTCCGGCGTCAGCCCCAAGCCGGCGAGGTCGGCCTTGATATCGGCCGGCAGCTCATGGACGCCGTCGTAGAAGCCGGGAATGGCGACCGAGCCGTCCGGTTTGTGCAGCGCCGAAAGAATATCGGCGAGAACATGGATGGGATTGCGCGCGGCGCCGCCGAACAGGCCGGAATGCAGGTCGCGATCGGCGCAGGTCAGCCTGATCTCCTCATAGACGAGCCCGCGCAACGAGGTCGTGATCGAAGGCGTCGCAGCGTCCCACATGCCGGTGTCGCAAACCAGCGCCAGATCCCGCTTCAGCTCTACGGCGTTGTCGCGGACAAAAGCGAAGAGGTTTTTCGAGCCGCATTCCTCCTCGCCCTCGATCAGCATCGTGATATCGAGCGGCAGCGTCCCGGTGACCGCTTTAAATGCGCGGCAGGCCTCGATGAAGGTCATCGCTTGGCCCTTGTCGTCGCAAGCGCCGCGGGCGACGATGATCTTTCGTCCATCATCGAGCGTCTTTAGCTGCGGCTCGAACGGCGGGCTTTGCCAAAGCTCGAGCGGATCGACCGGCTGGACGTCGTAATGGCCGTAGAATAATACCCGCGGCGCCTTGCCGCCCGAATTGGCCGTGGCGGTGCCGTTGCCATTTTTGCCGATCACCACCGGATGGCCCGTCGTCGGCCGCACGCTGGTGTCAAAGCCGAGGCTTTGCAGGTCGGTTGCGACGTATTCGGCCGCTCTTTGGCATTGCGCCGCGTAAGCGGGATCGGTCGATATCGATTGGATGCGCAACAGCGCAAATAAACGGTCGAGACTGGCTTGAAGATCGCTGTCGACGCGTTCGAGGACCTTCGGCAGAGCGTCCATTGCCGTCATGCTGTCACCTTGGTATCACCTTGCTCGCTTGCACCGCCGCATCCGCGGATCGGCACTTTCGGTTTATAATCAGCATCCTTCGCCAATTCCATCGTACCCGCGCGACCAAAGCGTTGCATGTTTGCAACGCTCCGGCCCGCTTCGCGGGCCTCAGTGTGGCAAATCGGCCTCGTCTGCTTGTCACTCCCCGGCCGAGCGTACAATATGGCGAAAACCTGCCGAAAGTGCGGGGATGGCGCAGGACAATGGACGAACTCATCGGACGGCTTGTCGCCGACGTCGGGATAGATCGTGCGACCGCGGAAACGGCGGTCGGCATCATCCTCGACTTCCTGGTCAAGGACGGACCGGCTGACAAAGTGCAACCCCTCTTGGCCAAGCTTCCCGGCGCGGAAGCCTTGATCGAGAAGTCCGCCGGCGCGGGCGGCGGTGGCTTGGGCGGCGCAATGGGCGGCGTGATGGGCGCCGGCATGCGCTTGATGTCGGCGGGCCTGAGCATGGGGCAGGTCCAGAGCGTTACGCGGGCGGTCATCGCTTACGCGCGTGAAAAAGCGGGTGAGGATGCCGTCGGCGAGATTGTCGCCGCGATCCCGGGGCTCGCGCAGTTTGTTTGAGTACGAACGGCGTTGCCGCGACAGTTTTTGGGGCTGAGGGGAAACTTCGATGGCGTATCCCATTACCGAAATTCAGGGCATCGGCATGGATGTCGCCGCGATCCTCAAGTCGGACGGGATTCGCACGACCGTCGGGCTATTGCGTTCGGCTAAGACGCCCAAACAGCGGCTGAAACTCGCGGAGAAGACCGGTACCGATGAGAAACACGTTCTCGACTGGGTGACCGCCGCCGATCGCATGCGCATCAAGGGGGTTGGCTGGGAATACGCCGAATTGTTGCGGGTCGTCGGCGTGCGCACCGCCAACGAGCTTCGCTTCCGCAATCCGCAGCGGCTCGCCCTCGCCATGAAGGAGGCCAACGCCAAACGCCAACTGGTGCGCGTTCTTCCCTCCGTGAACATGGTCATCCGCTGGATTGAGGACGCCAAAGGACTGCAGCCCCTGATCCGCTACTAGCGCGGCAGGTTTTGCTTCCCCAGCGCCGTGGCTTGACTCAGATTAACTGACCGCGCAAAGCGACGGCCAAATACCTCCCGGCAGATGCCGCTTGTAGGCGGACGCCACTTGCTAAATCCCGCTTGGATGCCCGGATGACGGCCAACACGGCGGCCACAAGCGAACCCGACCGCACCGGTTCCGCGCCGGACAACGTGCTGAGCCAATTGCTCAGCAAATCGCGGCCGTTGGGGCGGCCGCTGGTCATGGGTGTCCTCAATGTGACGCCGGATTCGTTTTCCGACGGCGGCCGGTTCGTAGAACCGCCGGCGGCCATCGAGCAGGCCCGGCACCTCGCCGCCGAGGGCGCCGACATTATCGACGTCGGCGCGGAATCGACCCGTCCCTATGGCGGCATGCGTGCGGTCCCGCCCGAAGAAGAGCGGGCGCGGCTTGAGCCAATCCTCCCCGCCGTCGCCAGCATCGGCATCCCGGTCTCCATCGATACGATGAAGGCCGCCATCGCGGCCTGGGCCCTCGAGGCCGGCGCCGCCATCGTCAACGATGTCTGGGGCCTGCAGCGCGATGCCGACATGGCGCGCGTGATCGCCGAGCATGGCGCGCCTGTCGTCATCATGCACAATCGCGAGACGGCCGATCCGCGCATCGACATCATCGCCGAGGTGGACGAATTCTTTTCGCGCTCGCTCGAGATCGCCTGGACGGCGGGCATCGCGCGCGACCGGATCGTGCTCGATCCCGGCATCGGTTTCGGCAAGACCGCCGAACAAAGCATGATCTGCATTGCCAGGCTGGATAAATTTCGCAGCTTCGGCCTGCCGCTTCTGGTCGGGGCGTCGCGCAAGCGCTTCATCGCCTCGGTCATCCCGGCCGAGCCGAGCGAGCGGCTCGGCGGCTCGCTCGCCGCGCATTTGCTCGCGGCGGAAAACGGCGCCGCCATCATCCGCAGCCACGACGTCGCCCCGACGCTGCAGGCGCTCGCGGTGGCCGCCGCCATCAGGCGCGCGCGATGACCGACACGATTTTCGTCAGCGGACTTGCGCTGCACGCCTATCACGGGGTGATGCAGCACGAGGCCAAGGTCGGCCAGACATTCCGGCTCGATCTCGTCCTCGATATCGATCTTTCCGCCGCCTCGCGCAGCGACAAGCTCAAGGACACCGTGTCCTATGACGTCGTGATAAAAATCGTGAGCGAAGCATTCTGCGCACGCCGCTACCGGCTGATCGAGGCGGCGGCCGGGGCGGTCGCCGAGGCCTTGTTCGAGCGCTGTCCCGGCGTCCGAGCGGTGCGGGTCACCGTGCACAAGCCGCACGCACCGATCGCCGCGACATTCGACGATGTCGGCGTCACGATCGAGTGCACGCGCAAACATGGTTGAGCGCCCGGCGGGGTCCTTGGCCGAGGCGCTGATCGCGCTGGGCGGCAATGTTGGCGACGTGCGACGGACCTTCGACCAGGCCATCGCCATGCTGTGCGACGGCCACGAAGTACAGCTCTTGGCGCGCTCGTCGGACTATCGCACGCCGCCTTGGGGCGTCACCGATCAGCCACCCTTCATCAATGCCGTCATCGCCGTCGCCACCGCGCTGCCGCCGCACGATCTTTTGGCCCGTGCGCTCAAGGTGGAGCGCGCGTTCGGGCGCGATCGCACGAACGAACGCCGCTGGGGGCCGCGCACGCTCGATCTCGACCTCCTCGCCTACGACGATCTCGCGCTCGATGACCCTGACTTGACCTTGCCGCATCCGCGCCTGTTCGAGCGCGCCTTCGTGCTCCTGCCGCTTGCCGAAATCGCCCCGGAGCGCGTCATCGCCGCGATCCGGGTGCGCGACGCGCTGGCACGCCTCGACGCGAGCGGGATTGAAAAGCTGTCCCGCGATAGGCATGGCAATTGCACGGTTGGGGGGTAGTGGCCCTGCCCGGCCCGCCATGGCAATTTGCTCCTATGGAAGCCTCCGAGACCTTGTCTTTTGCCGGCGATTTCCCTGCCGCAACGTATGACGAGTGGCGGCGGCTTGTTGCTGGGGCCCTCAAAGGCTCGCCATTTCAGCGGCTTGAGAGCAAGACCTACGACGGCCTGACAATCGAGCCGCTCTACGATCGCGCGCCCTCCGCGCACGCTCTTCCCGGCCGCGCGCCGGGCGCCGCCTGGACAGTGATGCAGCGCGTCGAGCATCCCGATCCGGCTGCCGCCAATGCGCAAGCGCGCGAGGATCTTGAGAATGGCGCAACCGGACTGGTGCTGGTTTTCGCCGGCTCGGTCTCCGCCAACGGCTATGGCCTCGATGCGTCGGTGCCGCTCCCGCGATTGCTCGACGGCATCGATCTGACCGCCGGCATTGCCATTGATCTTAATCTTTCACCGCAGACCCGCGGCGTCGTTCGCAATTTGAGCGATTTCGTCGCGGCTAAAGGCATTGCACCGGCGGCGGTCGATTTACGCACCAGCATTAATCCAGTGGGCGGCTTTGCGGCGTCCGGCCGCAGCGCGGGAAACTGGAACGAGATAGCGGCGGACTTCGCCACCACGATCCTTAGGCTTGCCGGCGTCGGTTTTCACGGACCTTTCGCCGTCGCCGACGGGCGCGTCATTCACAATGCCGGGGGGTCCGAGGCGCAGGAGCTTGCCTTCGCGCTCGCAAGCGCGGTGGCTTATCTGCGTGCGCTTGAAACGGGAGCGATGACGCTCGAGGCGGCGTGTGACGCTCTCTACTTCCGGCTCTCGGCAGACGCCGATCAGTTTCTGACCACGGCAAAATTCCGCGCGGCGCGAAAATTATGGGCGAGCGTCGAAGCCGCCTGCGGGCTGGCGCCGCAGCCCCTGCTGCTCACCGCCGAAACTGCCTGGCGGATGATGACCCGGCACGATCCCTACGTGAATATGTTGCGCAGCACGATCGCCGTGGCCGCTGCCGGCTTGGGCGGCGCCGACGCGATTGCGGTTTTGCCCCACACCGCCCCGCTCGGCCTGCCCGATGCGTTCGCGCGCCGCGTCGCGCGCAACACCCAACTTGTGCTCCTCGAAGAATCGAACCTGGCGCGCGTTGCCGATCCAGCCGCCGGCTCCGGCGCGATCGAGGCGCTGACGCAAGAGCTCTGTGCGGCCGCATGGTCGATGTTCCAGGAGATCGAAAAATCAGGCGGCGTATGGGCGGCGCTGCAATCGGGATCTCATTCAGAACAATGTTGTCGCGGTGCGCGCCGAGCGGCAAAAGGCGATTGCCCGCGGCAGGGACGTTTTGACCGGCACCAATGCCTTCCCCGACATTCATGAGAGCCTGCCCGCGGTTCTCGATGTTCCGCCGCGGGCGCCGGCGGCCGACGGGCCGGGCGCTATCGTGAGGGCGCCACTGCCGCGCATCCGGCTTGCCGAACCGTTCGAAGCTTTGCGCGATCGATCGGACCGAATCCTTGCCGCGACCGGCGCGCGGCCGAAGGTCCTCCTGGCGCCCCTCGGCACGCCGGCCGAATTCAATGCGCGTGCGAGTTTTGCCAAGAATTTTTTCGCGATCGGCGGCATCGAAGCCGGCAGCAACCCGAGTGGCGATTTTGCGGCCGCCCTCAAGTCCGCCGGCACGGCTCTGGTCTGTGTTTGCTCGTCGGACAAAGTTTATGATAGCGAGGCCGCAGCGGCGCTGGCCGCGCTGCATGCGGCCGGCGCCAAGCATGTTTACCTCGCCGGCCGGCCCGGCGAGCGCGAGGCGGCGCTGCGCGCGGCCGGCGCGCAATCCTTCATTTACGAGGGCTGCGATGTGCTGGCGACACTGACCGGCGCTTACGATATCTTGAGGCAGAACGGGTGAAAGCATGAGCCGCATCCCGGAATTTTCGCAGCTTGCCTATTCCGACACGCCGGCGGCTGTTCCGCCGCAAGCCGCGCCGTGGCAGACGCCTGAAGGCATCGCCGTCGACAGCGCCTATGACGCCGCCGCGCTCGTCGGCCTCGACGGCCTCGATACCTATCCGGGGATCGCGCCGTTCCTGCGCGGCCCCTACCCGACCATGTACGTCACCCAGCCATGGACCATCCGGCAATACGCCGGCTTCTCCACGGCGGAGGATTCCAACGCTTTCTACCGGCGCAATCTCGCCGCCGGCCAAAAAGGCCTGTCGATCGCCTTCGATCTCGCCACCCATCGCGGCTACGACTCTGATCATCCGCGCGTCTCCGGCGATGTCGGCATGGCCGGCGTGGCGATCAATTCCATCTACGACATGCGCACGCTGTTTTCCGGCATCCCGCTCGACCAGATGTCGGTATCGATGACGATGAATGGCGCCGTGCTGCCGGTGCTGGCGCTCTATATCGTCGCCGCCGAGGAGCAAGGGGTGGCGCCGGAAAAACTCGCCGGCACCATCCAGAACGACATCCTCAAAGAATTCATGGTGCGCAACACCTATATCTATCCGCCGAAGCCGTCGCTGCGCATCATCTCCGATATTTTTTCCTACACTTCGGCGCATATGCCGAAGTTCAATTCGATCTCGATCTCCGGCTATCACATGCAGGAGGCGGGCGCGACGGCGGATCTGGAGCTCGCTTATACGCTTGCCGACGGCGTCGAATATGTCCGCGCCGGGCTGACCGCCAATCTCGACGTCGACCGCTTCGCGCCGCGGCTGTCGTTCTTCTTCGGCATCGGCATGAACTTCTTCATGGAAGTGGCGAAGCTGCGCGCCGCGCGCGTCTTGTGGGCGAAGCTGATGAAGGGGTTCGACCCCAAGGACGAACGCTCGCTGTCGCTGCGCACCCATTGCCAGACCTCCGGCTGGTCGCTTTCCGCCCAGGACGTCTTCAACAACGTGGCGCGCACCGCTATCGAAGCGATGGCGGCGACCCAAGGCGGCACCCAATCGCTGCACACCAACGCGCTCGACGAGGCGCTGGCTTTGCCGACGGATTTTTCCGCCCGCATCGCGCGCAACACCCAAATCGTGCTGGCGCGGGAAAGCGGCACGACGCGCGTGATCGACCCGTGGGGCGGCGCGTTCTATGTCGAGCGGCTGACCCATGACCTCGCCGCCAAGGCTTGGCGGCACATCACCGAGGTCGAGGAGCTCGGCGGCATGACGCGCGCCATCGAGGCCGGGCTGCCGAAACTGCGTATCGAAGAGGCCGCCGCCCGCACGCAGGCCCGCATCGATTCCGGCGCTCAGGCGGTGATCGGCGTCAATAAATACCGGCCGCGCGGCGAAGCGCCGATCGACGTGCTCAAGGTCGACAACGCGGCAGTGCGGCAATTGCAGATCGACAAGCTCACGCGATTAAAGCGCGAGCGCGATCCGAAGACGCTCGCCGCTGCACTCGACACGCTCACCCGCAATGCCGGCGGCGGCAACGGCAATCTCTTGGCCTTGGCAATCGACGCCGCGCGCGCCAAGGCGACGGTCGGCGAGATTTCATTGGCGCTGGAGAAGGTTTTTGGCCGTCACCAGGCGGAGATCAAGGCGATCTCGGGCGTTTACAGGCGGGAGGTCGGCATGACGGACGCCGTCGAGCGGGTGCAGAAACTCGTCGCCGAATTCGAGGACAATGAGGGCCGCCGGCCGCGCATCCTCATCGCCAAGATCGGCCAGGACGGCCATGATCGCGGCCAGAAGGTGATCGCCTCGGCCTTCGCCGACCTGGGCTTTGACGTCGATATCGGCGCGCTGTTTGCCACCCCCGCGGAAGCCGCGCGTCAGGCGGTGGAGAACGACGTGCACATTGTCGGCGTCTCCTCGCTCGCCGCCGCGCATCTGACGCTGGTGCCGGAGCTCAAGGCCGAGCTCGAGAAACTCGGCCGCGGCGATATCATGATCGTGGTCGGCGGCGTGGTGCCGCCGCAGGATTATGAGGCACTCAAGAAAGCCGGCGCCGAGGCGATCTTCCCGCCTGGCACCGTGATCGCCGACGCCGCGGAGGCGTTGCTCGCCACGCTCAACCGCCGGCTCGGGCACGCCAAAGCGGCGGCGGAATAGCCGCTAATTCGCCCGCGCCTGCTGCGCCACGGGAACTTGTGGCACCACCGCGACCGGCACCGCGCGCCGCGGCGGCAGCGGCGGCCTGCGCGGTCCGCGCGGCAGCGATTTCATGAAACCGGCGAAGGCCGGGTTTGCGGCGAGCGCGTCGCGGCCGGCGGCAATCAGCATATTGACCTGATCCGGCGGCAGCTTCAGCCGCGTCTCCACGGCATTGAGCGCGGCCGCGCGCTGCGGGCCGAACTCGTCAAAGGAAATGCGGCCGATGAAAAATTCGACGTCGCGGCAATTCCAGCCCGGCGGCGCGCCGAGCCGCCTGCGCTCGGCTTCGGACAGGCCGCAGCGCCAGCGGATCAATTGTTCGCGCCAGTCCTTCATGGTGGCGTCGAATGCCGAATAGCTGCCGATCGCGCCGGAATCGGTGGCGGTATCCGACGTCGCCATGATCAGATCGACGCCGGAGGGACCGGCGACGGTTTGCGACCATTTTCCGTCGGGATCGCGGCCGGAATCGACCACGAGAAACAGAAAGCGGCGCAGCTTGACCGCTTCCGCCGGCGCCAGCGGACCGTCGGGCGTGTTCGAGGCGAGCCGCGCAATGGTGAAGCCGGCCAGCCCGTAATTGTCGACCAGCCCGCCGTCGAGCAGCTTGACGTATTTGATCTCGCCGGAGCGATAGCGCTCCAGCGCGTCGGCGTAGGATTTGATCAGGGGCGGTGCGCCCGGATTGTTGTGCACCCGCTGCACCCAAGCCGGCAGCCCGACCGGACAGCCGCCGGGATAGTTCTGGATGACGATCGGCGCGAACACCACCGGCACCGCCGCGGAAGCCGCGACCGCAAGCGACACCGGATAGCTCGACAGGTCGCTGCACAGCGCGCTGAACGTCACCGGCGCGAAAATGAACGCCGTGCGGTTATAGATATCGGAGGCGTTGATCCAGACCCGCGGCCGCGGCCGGCTCAGCAGATCCCGGAACGTCGCGTGATTATAGAGATGCGCGTCGAGCCAGACCGGGAACGCGGTCGCGTCGTTGACGCCGCCCTGCAGTCCCTTGGCGATATTGCCGATGCTCAGATTGGTCTGCAGCCCCTGCTCGGCATTGACGTCGAGAAAACGCTGCTTGAAATCGGACAGCGCCGCGCGGCCGTGCAAGCCGTAATAGGCGGCCAGAATTGAGCCGCCGGACACGCCGGAGAGAAAGTCGAGCCGGTCCAATAGCGACACCGAGCCGGTGCGGCTCGGCACCCGGGTCTGGTCGAAGCCGGTCAGCACGCCATAGGAGAACGCCGCCGCGCGCGTGCCGCCGCCGGAGAACGACAGCGCCACGACCATGTCGTCGTAATTGTCGGGAACGTTGGGGCTAAGCGCCGCCTCGACCTGCGCCGGGTTGGCGGTCAGCCGCTGATTGATCGGATCGTTGTGGATGGCCGAGGTACAGCTTGCCACCAGGGCGGCACAGGCAATGACGCGCCCCGCGCGGATCGCACGCTGAAACAAAGCCCCACACATTACCAAAACGTTATTGGCGGCCCCTGCTTGCCCGTCAAGCAAGCCACAGCCGAAGCGAAAAGTAAGACTTCTTTAAGGTTAATTGAAAAGGTAACCGGAGACGGCCGCGGCCCGTCCACTACTGGGCGGCCGCCGCCGGTGCTCCAGGAGGATCGCTGTGGATGGCAGCAGGCGCCCAATACGTACGGCCTGAAGTCTCGCAAGCAATTCCAAGGCGTTAGTGCAAGGCGGCTTCGCGCAAAGCGCAGAAAGGCCGGATTTTCCGAGCCTTTTCACTCAGAATTGGCGAGAAAACCCCGCCATTACGTGACACAGGCATGACGGCTTGGACATAAGGGGATACCCCTACCCACGACCTCGGGCCGAATTGAAAGCGTGTGCAGGCATCCATTCGACACGCCTGAGTTGGTTTGCCAACAAAAAAGCACCGGAAGCCGCGGCAGTGCCCTTTCGGATTCAATCCGAATCTCCGATACTTAGGCTCTCCCCTCCCAATTCTTCCCCGTAATCCCCACATTTAGTGGTTGATTCAGGAATTCATACTAAAGCTTGACGCACGCGCCCGGCTTGGCCTAGCTTCGAAAAGTTCGGCGCGCGGGTAACGAAGTCCGCCGGGCTCTCCAAAAAGGGTCTTGGGAGTGCTTCGCGCCGCCGTGGCGCGCGCGTGGACTTTTGCGTCCGATAGGAGAACCGCGGCGCTCGCGGGAGTGCGTGCCAGAACAAAAGACCCGGCCTTCCAAGGCCGGACGGGGTTGGGCGGCAGACAGAAACAGGGGTGAGGTCGGCGTCGCGGAATAGTTCCGCTGCGTCGCGGGGAAATCGTCGGTGTCCTATATTGTGTGCGTAGGACGCCGATACCGAAACGCCAGAAATCAAGGGGCAGAGAAAATGCGGATCGAGCGGCGCTACACCAAAGAGGGACAATCGCCCTATGCGGACATCGTCTTTCGTCTGACCACGAGCGAAATCCGCAATCCGGACGGCTCGATCGTCTTTCATGCCGAGAACGTCGAAGTTCCGGAGCAATGGTCGCAAGTCGCCTCCGACGTGCTGGCGCAGAAATATTTCCGCAAAGCCGGCGTGCCCTCCCGGTTGAAGAAGGTCGAGGAGGAGACGGTCCCCTCATGGCTGTGGCGCAGCGTCGCCGACGAAGCGGCGCTGAAGGAATTGCCGGAAGCCGAGCGCTATAGTGGCGAAGTCTCCTGCAAGCAGGTGTTCGACCGGCTCGCCGGCACCTGGACCTATTGGGGCTGGAAGGGCGGCTATTTCTCGACCGAAGCCGACGCTTTAGCCTTCTTCGACGAGCACCGCTACATGCTGGCGATGCAGATGGTGGCGCCGAACTCGCCGCAATGGTTCAACACCGGCCTGCACTGGGCCTATGGCATCGATGGCCCGAGCCAGGGTCATTTCTACGTCGACTACAAGACCGGCGAGCTGACGCAATCGGCCACCGCCTACGAGCATCCGCAGCCGCATGCCTGCTTCATCCAGTCGATCGCCGACGACCTCGTCAACGAGGGCGGCATCATGGATTTGTGGGTGCGCGAGGCGCGGCTGTTCAAATACGGCTCCGGCACCGGCTCGAATTTCTCAAAATTGCGCGGCGAAGGCGAGAAGCTCAGCGGCGGCGGCAAGTCGTCCGGCCTGATGAGCTTTTTGAAGATCGGCGACCGCGCCGCGGGCGCGATCAAGTCTGGCGGCACCACGCGCCGCGCCGCCAAAATGGTGATCCTCGACGTCGACCATCCCGACATCGAGCAGTTCATCGACTGGAAGGTGCTCGAGGAGCAGAAGGTCGCCAATCTCGTCACCGGCTCCAAGATCAATCAGAAGCACCTGCGCTCGATCCTCAAGGCTTGCGTGAATTGCGAGGGCTCGGGCGACGACTGCTTCACGCCGGAGAAGAACCCGGTGCTGCGCCGCGAGATCAAGGCGGCGCGAAGGAACCACGTGCCGGACAGTTACATCCGCCGCGTCATCCAGTTCGCCAAGCAGGGCTACAAGGACATCGAATTCCCGACCTATGACACCGATTGGGATTCGGAAGCCTATCTGACCGTCTCCGGCCAGAACTCCAACAATACCGTGCGCGTGACCGACGAGTTCCTTAAGGCGGTCGACGCCGACCGCGACTGGGATCTGTTCTGGCGCACCAAGAAGGGCAAGATCGCGCGGACCGTGAAGGCGCGCGATTTGTGGGAGAAGATCGGCTATGCCGCCTGGGCCAGTGCCGATCCCGGCCTGCAATTCCACACCACCATCAACGACTGGCACACTTGCGCCAATTCCGGGCCGATCATCGCCTCCAATCCGTGCTCGGAATACATGTTCCTCGACGACACCGCCTGCAATCTCGCGTCGTTGAACCTCCTGCAGTTCCACACCCCGGCGCTGCCCGCCGAGGCCAACGGCGAAACGCTCAAGAGCGAGCTTTACGACGTCGAAGGCTACGAGCACGCGGTGCGGCTGTGGACCGTCGTGCTCGAAATCTCGGTGCTGATGGCGCAATTCCCGTCGAAGGAGATCGCGCAGCGCTCCTACGACTTCCGCACGCTCGGCTTGGGATATGCAAACG
The DNA here is from genome assembly GCA_963791925.1 of uncultured Alphaproteobacteria bacterium. Classification (GTDB taxonomy): domain Bacteria; phylum Pseudomonadota; class Alphaproteobacteria; order Rhizobiales; family Xanthobacteraceae; genus BOG-931. The sequence goes on from CAWBUA010000004.1 coordinate 748,965, forward strand.
TCGGCGGCCTCCTGATGTCGTCCGGCATTCCCTATGACTCCGAAGCAGGCCGCGCGTTGTGCGGCGCGCTGACCGCGATCATGACCGGGGTGTCCTACGCCACCTCCGCCGAAATGGCGGCCGAGCTCGGCGCCTTCCCGCGCTTTGCCGAGAACCGCGACGTGATGCTGCGGGTGATGCGTAACCACCGCCGCGCCGCTTACGGCGACCGCACCGGCTATGAGGCGATGGCGACGCCGCCGGTGCCGCTCGATCACAAAGCCTGCCCGGACCGCAAGCTCATCGAGCATGCCAAGCGCGCCTGGGACCGCGCCATCGCGCTCGGCGAGACGCACGGCTACCGCAATGCGCAGGCAACCGTGGTGGCGCCGACCGGCACCATCGGCCTGGTCATGGATTGCGACACCACGGGCATCGAGCCCGATTTCGCGCTGGTGAAGTTCAAGAAGCTGGCCGGCGGCGGCTACTTCAAGATCATCAACCGCGCCGTACCGGAAGCCTTGCGCGTCCTCGGCTATCGCGAAAGCGACATCGCCGAGATCATCGCTTACGCCGTCGGCCACGGCTCGATGGGCAATGGTTCACTAAAGGATGCGCCGGCGATCAACCACGGCACGCTCAAGGCCAAGGGTTTCACCGAGGAGGCGATCGAGAAAGTGGAAAAGGCGCTGCCGACCGCTTTCGACATCAAATTCGCCTTCAACAAATGGACGCTCGGCGTTGACTTTCTTAAAGAGCAGCTCGGCGTAGCCGCCGAGGATTTGGCGGCTCCGAATTTCGACCTCCTGGCGCACCTCGGCTTTTCCAAGCGCGAGATCGAGGCCGCCAATATCCATGTCTGCGGCGCCATGACGGTCGAAGGCGCGCCGCACTTGAAGGCCGAGCATTACGCCGTGTTCGACTGCGCCAATCCGTGCGGCCGCACCGGCAAGCGCTACCTTTCGGTCGACAGCCACATCCGCATGCTGGCGGCGGCGCAGCCGTTCATCTCCGGCGCCATCAGCAAGACCATCAACATGCCGAACGAGGCGACGGTCGAGGACTGCAAGGCCGCCTACATTCTCTCCTGGAAGCTCGGGCTCAAGGCCAACGCACTCTACCGCGACGGATCGAAGCTCTCGCAGCCGCTGCAGAGCCAGCTCATCGCCGACGAGGAAGAGGACGAGGACGTCCAAGATTTTAACGTACTTTCGGCCTTCCTCGACAAGCCCGCCGCGGCGCGCGCCGCGGGGCTCGCCGAGAAGATCGTGGAGAAAGTCGTCGAGCGCATCGTGGTCATGCGCGAGCGCGAGCGCATGCCCGACCGGCGCAAGGGCTATACGCAGAAGGCCGTGGTCGGCGGGCACAAAGTCTATCTGCGCACCGGCGAATATGACGACGGCCGGCTCGGCGAGATCTTCATCGACATGCACAAAGAGGGCGCGGCGCTCCGCTCGCTTCTGAACAACTTCGCCATCGCGGTGTCGCTCGGCCTGCAATACGGCGTGCCGCTCGACGAATATGTCGACGCCTTCACCTTCACCCGCTTCGAGCCGTCCGGCCCGGTGCAGGGCAATGATTCGATCAAATACGCGACGTCTATCTTGGACTACGTGTTCCGCGAGCTGGCGGTGAGCTACCAGTCGCGCTTCGATCTCGCCCACGTCGATCCGTCGGGCGAAGGCTTTGACGCGCTCGGCAAGGGCGTCGAGGAAGGCAAGCCCACCCCCGACACCCGCTACGTGTCGAAGGGGCTGACCCGCTCGCGCACCGACCGGCTCAAAGTGATGCAAGGCGGTGACGCTTCCCCCATTGGGGGAGCGTCATCCTCCGAAGCTCGCGCAGCGAGCGAAGGAGGACGGGTGACGAACATCACCGCCCTCGCCGCCTCCACCGCCCCGCGCGGCGAAATCGCAGGCGCCGTCGCGCTCAAGGCCGAGCCCGAGCAAAAACTCTCCCCCGCCCAGCAGCTCGAGCAGGTCAACCGCACCGACGCCCGCAGCCACGCCAAACACGCCGCGGCGGAGAAACGCGCCGAAGCCCGCGCCAAGGGCTACGAGGGCGAAGCCTGCGGCGAGTGTGGGAATTTCACGCTGGTGAGGAACGGCACGTGTTTGAAGTGCGATACGTGCGGTGGGACCACGGGGTGTTCGTGAAAACTGGCTGGTTTGCGGTGGGGAAACAGGGCGCGCCGTTTGCTGTCCCGCTAAATCATTGATTAACCATGCTTAATTATATCACTATTTGTTGTGGCTATCAGCCTCATTTTAGTCTAAATATGGCGTGAACAAACGGAGAACAAGTGGATCCAGTCGTTGCTTGCGCGAGATAGAAGCTCGCGCAATAATTGAAAAGAGGGGATGAGATGGGCGCCGCGAACCAAAATCTGTCACTTGGCCAATTCGTGAAACAGTTGGCAGCGTTACTCCAAGAGAAAAAAATCAAGTTACCCTTCAAGGATCAGCGGCCTTGGCATTTGCTTTTCTACGAACTCTCAAAGCAATCTCAAAAAGGTAGGCCCAATTTCTTTGATGACCTAGTTTTTGATTGGGACGCCCCATATCCGAAATGCCAGGAGCTCTCCGAATTTCTCCACGCACTACACTTCACTGCAAACGTGTCAGCACGCAATCCTAGTTATGATTCAATTACGATCGACCATGATGTAGCAAAGCGTTGGGCGGCAGGTATCGGACAGGATGACCCTCTTTTACAGGGTTTCGTTTCTACCGCGGTGAAGTGCGCTGAAAAGGAATTCACCTCTCGGATCGAATAGTTCGTGACACAGATAACGCTCAAATCTCGGGATGCATGAACAAGACCGTTAGCGCGTTTCTAAACGGCTATCCAAGTCTTGCGGCGCTAGTCGACCAAATCAATGCGTATTTGGAAAACCGCCATCCAGCATTTTTCGGAAAAGGAGCCAGTCACCCATTCCTACCAGTCAAGCGATCAAAGGTCATACACGATAATCTTTGGGGAACAGTCGGATTCTCTTGGCGAGAACTCGCACTCATTGACTCCCCGATTATGCAAAGGCTGCGGGACATCCACCAGACGGGACTCGCATACCACGTTTATCCTTCTGCACGTCATACTCGGTTTGAACACTGCTTGGGTGCAACGACTATTGCAGCCCGAGTATTCGAACTCTCTCTTATACCGGCAACGCGGCGATATTCGAGATATCGTCCGAGCGATCGAGGGATCAAAAGATCCTGACAGCTCGATCCTGCGCCTCAAACAAGAGCTTCGTCTCGCAGCTCTATTACACGATACGGGTCACAGCTTATTTAGTCACACCTCCGAAAGAGTGTACGAAAAACTGGAGCCGCTTACTAAGGCATCAAAAGAGCTTTCCTCCTTCGTCGGAAAAGAAAAAGGAGCTGGCGAAGTAATTTCCTTTTGCACGTGCCTTACACCGGCTGTCGCCAACCTGCTCGATCGAGCAGAAAAAAGGCTTATAGGCGACAAAGCCGCTGACGATTACGACGGATCGATCGATCTAATTAATGTCGCGCTGATAATAGTCGGCCGCTCAAAGCATCCATTTCTTCAATTTCTCGGCGACATCATTTCTTCGGGCTTCGACGCAGACAAGCTGGACTATTTGTTGCGTGATGCGAGCACTGCGGGACTTCCACTACGCTACGATCTGGATCGATATCTCTATGACATTCGAATCGAAGAAGAGATTCTTCCCGACGATCGAGGAGGACTAAAACAACTCTATGATCGACTCAAAATCGGGAGCCTCGATCGCAAAAAATCCAATGCACAGAATCGATTTGATTACTACGAAACATATCGCCTGAGGCTCTCCCGAAGGGCAATGAACGTCATAGAACAAATCGTAATCTGCAAAATGATGCTATTCAGCTATATTTACCATCATCCTAAAGTACGAGCTTCGGAAGGGCTATTGGAACGACTGCTTAGCCGAAGTGTCGAACATTGGCGCCAAAAGGGAGAAACGGACGAGAAGATATTAACGCGATTTCTCGACATGACAAATTCGGCATTGCCTAACGTAGAGCACCAAGATCAAGTTATAGAGGATTACGTCTATCGCCTGATAAATCGGCTTACTCCGCGCGAGGTCTACAGCATCAGCGGCCCTTCTGCTACACATGCCGGTGGCATGCTAATCCAAGATTTTCTAATCGACTTGCACGACAGAAAGCGGCGGGATGAAATCATTCGGCACCTTGAGGAAGCAATCGGTTCCAATCTCATAAAGCTTGACGCCAAGCTAGGGCCCCAACCCTCCGGAGCAATTGCTCAAGCGGGCGTGTGGGTTGACGTTCCCAAGCCCCCAAAATTTGAAGACGTCGATGACATGGTGAAAGGCTCCAGTTCAGCGTCTACAAGCGTACCAATCGCGCAAATCTTTCCTATTCGGGAGTGGACGCAAGCTTACGAACACTATCGATATCAGGTTAGAATTTTCGCCTTCTCAGAGTATTGCGAACTAGCCTCGAAGGCAGCGAAAACGGCAATGCAAGAGATTTTGGGCATTTCTAGCTCTACGTTTTACGATGGCATTAGACGTGACAGGTAATTATCGATCTCCCAGCAAGCGTAGGGTGGGCTAAGGCGCGAAGCGCCGTGCCCACGGTCTTTGTTGAATTTCTCCACCATCCGCGTGGGCTTCGCTGCGCTCAGCCCACCCTACAGCCATCACGCCCGCTGCCGGTCATTGTCAATCGGCAACACCTGGCCGCTGATCGATTTGCCCGCATCGGAGGCGAGGAACACCGCGAGCGCCGCGATGTCTTTCGGGTCGATCATCTCCTTGATCGACTGCTCGGCCATCGCCGCGGCGCGCACCTCGGCCAGCGTCCTGCCGCTGATCTGGGCACGGCCGGCGAACACGCGCTCGATGCGGTCGCCCGCGACCGCACCGGGGGCGATCGCATTGACGCGGATGCCCCATTCGCCGAGCTCCAGCGCCAGCGTCTTGGTGAAGCCGATCACGCCCCATTTGGTGGCGGCATAGGGGCTGCGATTGGCAAAGCCGAAGCGGCCGGCGACCGACGACATGTTGATGATGACGCCGGCGGATGATTGCTTCAGATAGGGGATCGCGAGCCGCGTGACGTCGAACATGGCGGTGAGATTGACCGCGATCACCTTGTCCCAGTCGTCCGGCGGATAATCGGCAACCGGCAGCGTCATCCCGGAAATGCCGGCATTGTTGATCAGCACGTCGAGCCCGCCCAGGCCCGCGACCGCGTCGGGCACCATGGCCTCGATGTCGGCGCGGCGCGCCATGTCGTAAGCCTTCGCGATCAATCCCGGGATCTCCTTGCCGATCGCCGCGAGCGCGCTCTCGTCGATGTCGCAGACGAACACTTTCGCGCCGGCCGCGGCAAAGGCGCGCGCGAATTCGCGGCCGATTCCGGCGGCGCCCGCGGTGATCAAGACCCGTCGCGGCATAGTCCCCCTCCCCTGGTCGAGCATGACATCGGAATTTCGAATCAGGCGATGACAAATTGGAAGCGTCAATCCCCCGAGAATCGCGCCGGATTCCGTAAACGAGAGATAAATCCGGCAAAAAACAAAGTTTGGGACTCCGAGCCTGCGTAATCCGACGCAAAGCGGCCGGTGATTCCGACGCAATCCGGCCACCGGTTCCGACGGAAGTCGGCCACCCATTCCGATTGAAGCCGGCCACCCTGGTGAGGCCGGACTGAAGCTCTCGCTGTCGGCGATCGAATCGCGGACGAGGCGCCCTTTGCGGCCATGCAAGGGGAGGTCCGATGCCCGCCGAGAGAGCGCCGATGCGGAAGGTTCGAGAGGTTCTGATACCAGCTCCATAACGGATTGAATCGGGCAGTCTTCTGCGCTGAGAGCGGAAGGCAGGGGAATTGTTTTCGAGGCGCTGAGTGTGATTCGCTTGGCTATCTGATTCGGGGAAAACAGATGGTCGAATGCAGCAAAGCCGAGGTTCGGCGGCTCAAAACCGCGCTACGATGGAAGATCACGGCCGGACAGCGCCAGCGCATTCAAATGGTGCTGTTACGCGAGAGCGGGATGACGCAGGGCGCGATTGCGGCAGCGATGGGTGTATCGCTGAGCACGGTGAACCGCGCGCACATGGCCTATGCTCACGGTGGCATCAAGGCGCTTAAGCCCAAGCCGAATGGCGGACGCAAGCACGAGAACATGACCGTGGCGACGGAAAAGGCCTTGCTGGCGCGCTTTGCCAAAGCTGCCGGCGCCGGCGAGATGTTGAACATTCACGATCTCAAAGCGGCCTATGAACAGGCGATCGGGCATGTGACCAGCGACAGCACGGTGTACAATCTCTTGCACCGGCAGGGCTGGCGCAAGCTGATGCCGCGGCCGTTTCATCCCAAGCGCGACCTCGCGGCGCAAAAAGCTTTTAAAAAAACGGCTTTCCTGATGCAGTGAGGCAGGCTCGGCGGGCGGCCAAGAGGCGCGGTCGGCATCTGCGCATCATGTTCGCCGATGAAGCGCGCTTCGGCCGCATTAATCGGCCACGGCCATGCTGGGCGCCGATCGGAACGAGACCAGCGGTCGCCGCTCAGCTCATTCGCGAATACATCTATTTGTACGGCGCAGTCTCTCCAAAAGACGGAGTTTGCGTCTATCTGATCATGCCGACGTCGAACACCGCCTGCTTTCAGGCCTTCCTCGACGTGCTGGCGCGCAGGTTCGCCCGCCAGGACATCCTTTTGGTTCTCGACGGCGCGCCCAACCATCGCTGTGGCCAACTGACCCTTCCCGACAATATCAAGCTCTTGTACCTTCCACCGTATTCGCCCGAACTTAATCCAAAGGAAAATCTCTGGGATGAAATCCGCGAGAAAATCTTCAAGAATTACGCGCTGAAATCCATCGACGCCGTGCGCGCTAAACTCAAACAGGCCATCCTCTACATCGAGCACAACCGCAAACTCGTCCGCTCCATCACATCCTTTCCATATATCGCCAACTCACTCTGATGTGGAGTTGGTATGAGATTGCGGCACGCCCTTGGCGTGAGCGAGCGGCAGATCGCGGTGACGATCGGGGTCAGCCGGTCGACGGTTGGCGAATATCTGCAGCGCGCCGCCGTCAGCGGCATCACCTGGCCGGTGCCCGAGGGAGTGGACGATGCCGAGCTGGAACGGCGGCTGTTCACGTTGCCGACGTTCGACGAGAAGCCGACACGGCCGCTGCCCGATTGGTCCCATGTCCACAAGGAACTGAAGCGGCGCGCCGTGACGCTGCTGTTGCTGTGGGAGGAATACCGGGCCGAGCACGGTGACGGTTACGGGTATAGCCGGTTTTGCGATCTTTACGGGGAGTGGCGCCAGACCATCTCGCCGACCATGCGGCAGACGCATGGCGCCGCTGAGAAGCTGTTCGTCGACTTTGCCGGCGACACGATGCCGGTGTTCGACGCCGCCAGCGGCGCCGAGCGGCACGCCCATATCTTCGTCGCGGTGCTGGGAGCGTCCAACTACACTTACGCGGAGGCGCGCTGGTCGGAAGGGCTCGCCGACTGGATTGGGGCGCACGTCAACGCCTTTCGCGCGATCGGCGGCGTGCCGAAGGCGGTGGTTTGCGACAATCTCAAGGCCGGCGTCACTGCGGTTTGCCGCTATGAGCCTGGGATCAACCGCACCTACCAGGAGCTGGCTGAGCACTACGACACCGCGATCCTTCCCGCGCGTCCGCGGCGGCCGCGCGACAAGGCCAAGGTCGAAGTGGCGGTGCAAATTGTGCAGCGGTTTGTGCTGGCCAGGCTGCGCAACCGCCGCTTCTTCTCGCTTCATGAGCTCAATGCCGCGATCCGCGAGACTGTCGCCGACCTCAATGCCAAGATCATGCGCAAGCTCGGCGTCAGCCGCGACGAGCTGTTCGCAGAGATCGATCGGCCGGCGCTCAAAACCCTTCCGTCGGCGCCCTACCAATATGCCGAATGGAAGAAGTGCCGGGTCGCGCCCGACTACCACGTCGAGATCGCCGATCACTATTACTCCGTGCCCTCGCGGCTGATCCGCGAGCAACTTGAAGCGCGTATCACCGACACCACGATCGAGATTCTGCACAAAGGCGTCCGAGTGGCGAGCCATGCTCGTTCGCACTCGCCCCGCCGGCACACGACAATTCCTGAACATATGCCGAGCGCGCACCGGCGCTACGCCGAGTGGACGCCGGCCAGGATGAGGCGGGAAGCGGCCACAATCGGCCCGGCCACCATCGCCCTCGTCGAGGCGATCATGACGGCCAAGCCGCATCCCGAGCAGGGCTTCCGCGCCTGTCTCGGCATCCTGCGGCTCGCCCGTAGTTACGGCTCGGCGCGCATCGAGGCCGCCTGCCGCCGCGGCAACGACATCGGCGCCACCACCTACGGCTCGATCAAATCGATCCTGCAGCATGGGCTCGATCGTGCCTACGCCAATGAGAAGCCGCCGGACGGACCACCAATCCAACACCGCAACATCCGCGGCACCGGCTACTACCACTAAGCAAAGGAGAGACGATGTTGACACATCCCACCCACGGCCGCCTCGTTACGCTCGGGCTCACCGGCATGGCCAAGGCGCTCGACGAACAGCAACGACAGCCCGACATCGCGACGTTGGCCTTCGAGGAGCGGCTTGCTCTGCTCGTCGACCGCGAAGCGACCGAACGCGAGAACAAACGGCTGATCAGCCGCTTGCGCTTCGCAAGCCTCAGGCAAAATGCCGTCGTCGAGGATATCGACATGAAGGCGCCACGTGGGCTCGACAAGCTGCTGTTCCAAAAGCTCGTCGCCGGCGAGTGGATCGCGCGACATCAGAACCTGCTCATCGTCGGTCCCACCGGCGTCGGCAAGAGTTGGATTGCCTGTGCGCTCGGCCATAAGGCCTGTCGGGACAACCGCTCGGTCTTCTATCAACGCCTACCGCGGCTGTTCGATGCACTCGCGCTTGCACGCGGCGACGGCCATCACGCTCGGCTCCTCAAGAGCCTGGCGCGCGTCGAACTTCTCATCCTCGACGATTGGGGACTTGCTCCCATGACCGCCGAGCAGCGGCGCGACCTCTTGGAGATCATGGAGGATCGCCACGGCCGCGGCTCTACCATGGTAACCAGCCAGCTTCCGGTCGAACATTGGCACGAGATCATCGGTGATCCGACCCTGGCCGATGCCATTCTCGATCGCCTGGTGCACAACGCTCACCGGCTCACGCTCAAGGGCGAGAGCCTGCGAAAAGCCGAAGCCAAGCGTCAGAAGCTTGACGCCGAGCATGCCAACTGAACTGATAACCATGCCGACACGAGAGCACGCCTTAAGAGGTGGCCGGGTTCATCGGAATCCCCGGCCGGCTTCAATCGGAATGGGCGGCCGCCTTCGCTTGGAATCCCCGGCCGACTTCGTCGGAATACGCATCCGAGCCTGAGTCTCGCTCATCCTTTGCGGGCGAATCGTCGGGCGATTCTTTTCGTCTGGCGCTGCTTTCGGGCCTTTGCGATGAACGCGCTGCTCGCCGCCGCCCTTTTTGCCGCCTGCCTCGTCAATCTGGCGAGCCTCCTCGGCTACCTCGGCGGCGTCGCCGGATAGCGCCATTACGCGCGTCGATCAGCGCGAGCCGCGGCGCGAGCGCTCGGACGCCCGGCGCCGCCGTTCCGCCTCCTTCAGCTGCAGCAAAACCACGAACAGCTCGTGCGATAATTTCTGCGGCGGCGGATAATGCGCGCGCAAACCCTCGCCGATCATCATCCGCATGGTCCGATGCAGCGTCACCGGATCGTTGCCGTTCCGCGCCACAGCATCGGCGGCCGGCGCTTTTCGTTCGACAGTAAGGGTTACCATCGCGTCCCCACCCGAAAGGCAGCCTCCCCCTGCATTCTAATCGGGTTGCGAGCAAGTTGTTCCGCCGCGCCGCGGGCGTGCCTACATTCCTTCCATGGGGCACCTGCGCCAGCCGCTGTTCGGGCTTCTCCTCGTCAACCTCGCCATCGGCATTGCCGTGGCGGTGCTGATGCTCTGCGGGCTCTTGGCGCTCAATCCGGCAAACTTGCGCGAGCTTATTTTTGCCGACCGGTCGCCGGCGGTCGCGATCGGGCTCCTGTTGTTCGGGCTCATCGTCACGCTCGGTTCGACGGCGATGGGCACCGCGATCATGAGTATCGGAAAGCGGAAATAGATAATGTGCCATCATCCTGAGGTGCGCGCCTTTGGCGCTCCTCGAAGGATGCAAGCCGAAGCACCCCGGCCGTCGCCCTTCGAGGCTCGCTACGCTCGGACCTCAGGGTGACGGACGTGAGTTTATCGCGTCCTCCCCCTCAGCAGCACATCCAAACTCAGCGGCCCGCCGCCGGCGAATACCAGATAAAGAAACACGAAGCAGAACATGATCGCGGCCTCGCCGCCGTTGATCAGCGGAAAGAAGCTGCGCGGCGCGTGGCTGATGAAATAGGCAAAGGCCATCTCGCCGGAGACGACGAAAGCCGCGAGCCGCGTGAACAGCCCGAGCGCGACGAGACCGCCGCCAATGAGTTCGATCCGGCCGGCGAACCACTCGATCCCCGGGTATTGCGGCATATGCCCGTGCGGCGGAAAGCCGACGACCTTGGACAGCCCATGCTCGAGAAAGAGAAGCCCGACCACGATGCGCAAAATGCTCAAGACATAGGGCCGGTAGCGCTCGAAAGCCGTGCCGGGACCGAAAGTTGCGATCGGGGCATCGGCTGGAGCGAAAGTGGCGGGGTCTGCGGGACGATTCATTTCCATACCTGTGCCTGTCGTCGCCCCGGCGGCGATGTAGGCGAAATTCGCGCGGCCGCGCACTTCACAACATGCTGATATCGCGGCTGGCATGGGTGCCATGCCAAGCTGAGCAACGCAGCACCATGTTTTTCGTCCGCGCGCCTCCTTACGAGGGCCATCCGTGCTATGCTGGCGCAACAGGACCGCGCCGTTAGCTTACGAGCGCCGGTCCGGTTCATAGGTTTCTCATGGACGACTTCCCGATCGCTCCACCCATCGTGGTGAAAGACACGCCAAAGCCGCGCCGGCTTCTGACACTCAAAGAGGCGCGCGCTTACGTCGACGAAGCGATGCGGCTCGGTCACCGCGAGCCGTGGCGTGAAGTGTGGCATCGCCTGAAATCGGTCACGACCGAAGAGGACGCCATCGAGGTGATCGGCGACCTGCGCGAACTCCTTGCCGACGAGGATCTATTGGTGCCGCCCGGCGGCCCGCTGTAAGCCCTCAACACTCCACAACCGCGATATGTCCTTGTTCCCCGTAGCCGAGCAGCTCCCGGTCGCGGGTGACCAGCGTCGCACCGAGTTCGCGTGCCGTTGCGACGATGATGCGGTCGGTCGGATCTTTTGGCGGCCTGCCGGGCAAATGAGATGACGCGATCAATAAGTCCGGCGACATGTCGGCAAGCCTCACACCGGGCACTTCAAACAAATTGGCGAACCAGCGCTCGGGCCTGATCAACAATTGCAGCCGGCCGCGCGCGGTCAGCATGCCGATCTCCCAAGCGGTGATCGGCGAGATGTATGATGGAACGGCCTCGCGGTTAGCCGCCGCCATCGCATCGATTGCGGTTGGCGCAAGCTTCGCCTTCTCGTAAATCCAAATCACGGCGCAGGTGTCCCACAATAGCGGCTGCACCTACTCCTCCCGCTTTTCCGGACCATATTCCGCGTCCAGGCGGTGCGCCCATTCTGGGTCGGCCGGCTGGGTGAGATCGGTCCCGGGCGCGATGCGTACGAGGCCCTTCATGAAACCGTATGCCGGATGAAACGGCGTTTCGCCGGTGACTTCCGCACCCGCGCCCGCCGGCTTCGAGCCGCGCACCCGACGGAACACCAGCTTGCGCGCGGGTATATCGACCTGTTCACTTTGAAAGCCGGCATCCAGCCAGACCTTAGTGATGACATGGCGGTCTGAGTTGTTGCTCCACCACGGGCGATACTTATGCGCGGAGACTGGCAGCTTGGCGCCGATGATGTTTTCGATCTCGCCAAATGTCATCGGCACCGCGTCGCGGGGCTGGCGCTTGAGATAGTCGCCAAGGGCGCTGTATTTAGACATGCTCAGGTACTTTTCGTAGTACCTATGATATGTACCTACATTTAGGTACTGTCAATGCGGGTGCATGCGATCACCCACCCTCATCCGGCGGCGGCGGGATGCGCATCTCGTGGAAGCGCGCGGCGTGCATGGCGTAGGCTTCGCGCACCAGGATGTGGGTCGCCACCTCGTTCTCGGTGCGGCCGAGCTTGCCCAGCGTGGCCAATAAAGCCAGGTAATTGAAGGTTTCCAGCGGCAGCGTCAGGCTCAACGCCTTGGCTTCCGAGCGGTTTTCGGGGCGAGCCATTTTGAAATCGAAACTCCTGGTTAAAACATAGTTATAATATCGTTAAAACTCTTGGCAGGCGACTCGAATCGTGAAACGGTGGGCGTCGGCGAGGGTTTTTCGCACAACAGAACTAATGCGGCCCCGGTCAGTCCGGCGTACGGGTCCCAAGCGGCGGGTCTGCAATCGCTTTCGCGCGGATGCGGCTCGGTGATCGCGGCGCCGATACTTCCACGAAGTATCCTACGCTCGCGCACCGAATGCGCGTTGCTGCGATTTGTCGGCCCTCGCGGCCGTTGCGCGGCCTTTGCCCTGTCGGCGGCCCAGACCCGGTCGCTGCACTTTATGAGGCCGTTCCATGCTCGACACCGCGACCACCGCAACGCCCGACTCTGCTCGTGCCCCAACTCACCCACCGGCCCATTCACCGGCTCATTCACCCTGGACCCCGGAACGGATCGAACAACTGCGCAACTGCGTCGCCTCCGGCCTGTCCTGCAGCCAGATCGCCGCCGAGATCGGCGTCACTCGAAACGCCGTCATCGGCAAGATCCATCGCCTCGGCCTGTCGCCGGGGCGGCCCGCGGCGCCGGCGCGTTCCTGCCCTCCACGCGCCCGGCAGCCGCGGCTCTCGCCGCAACGTCAGTTCCTCCGCCTGATGTTTGCGCAAGCGCCGAGCCACGCCGGCGACGATGCCGCGCCCATGGCCGTCGAGAACATGGCCGTCGAGAGTATGCAGCGCTGCTCGCTCGTTGAACTCGCCCCGGGCAAATGCCGCTGGCCGGTCGGCGATCCATGCACGGCGGATTTCGCCTTTTGCGGCAATGAAGCCCGCGCCGGCTTCTCCTATTGCGCCGGCCATGCGCGGATGGCCTATCGCATTCCAGCACGGCGGCGCGCTTAGAAGCCGCCCGGGCGGGGCCGCGTGATCGCCTTGCATCGCCGGTTCGGACGTGCCTTAACGGCAGCCCCGCCTTTCGCTGCGACCCGCCCAGGAGAAGAGCCATGCGAAGAGCAATGCGAACCGTCCCGGGCGTTCTTGCTACTGTGCTTGCCGTGGTCATAGGCGTGGCCGGCATCGCCGCCCTCGGGCCCGCGCGCGCCCAGCCGGTCAAGACCACGGCTTCAGGCTTGGGCATCATCGATACCCAAGTCGGCACCGGCCCTTCGCCCAAGCCCGGCCAGACGGTGGTGGTGAATTATACCGGCTGGCTTTACCAGAACGGCAAGAGGGGCAAGAAATTCGACAGCTCGCTCGATCGCGGCCAGCCGTTCGAATTTCCGATCGGCAAGGGCCAGGTCATCGCAGGCTGGGACGAAGGCGTCGCCACCATGAAGGTCGGCGGCAAGCGCACGCTGATCATTCCGCCGAGCCTCGGCTACGGCGCAAGCGGCGCCGGCGGCGTCATTCCGCCGAACGCGACCCTGATTTTCGACGTCGAATTGCTCGGCGTTAAAAAATAACGCTACGCGGCAAGGCGAAAAAGCGCCGTCGCGCCTCATGACGCCGGCGTGGATGCGCAGGCGACCATTCACGCTACAGCGCTGCCAAGGCCCGGCAAGCCTTGGATTGATCCGCCTAAGCTGCAACATGAGTTAAACTGCGTATCCGCCGCGTGGCATAATCGGCGCCAAGGCAAGCCCAAATTCGCCGTTTATTCAGAAACGTCGTCTAAGACAGCTTAGCCATGTCGCTCACCGCGCAGTCCCTTCTCGCCGAACTCGACACCGCGCTCGCCGGAGCGCCGGCCCCATGGCGGCGGACTGCCTTGCGGCAGATCATTGATTTGTTCCGCGGGGGCGCCCCGACCTATTCGCATGAGCAGGTTGATTTGTTCGATGAGGTAATCGGCCGTCTGCTCAAAAGCACCGATCGCACGCTGCTCGCCGAGGCGAGCACGAGTTCTGGCGTCGATCGAAACCGGGCCGGCCAAGGTGCTGGCGACGCTCGCCCGCCACAGCGACATGAGCATTTGCGGGCCGGTCCTCGAGCAAGCCAAGGCATTGTTGGACGAGGATCTCATCGCCATCGCCGACAACAATCGCATCGACCCTAAACTGCTCGCCAAGATCGCGAGCCGCCCACAGCTCAGCGAAGCGCTGACTGATATCCTTATCAAGCGCGGCAACGCGGCGATCAAGCGCCAGATCATCGACAACCCGGACGCGCGCATCTCGGAAGAAGGATTTGCCCGGGTGGTCAGCGCCATCGATGGCGACAAGGATTTGGCGGCTGCGGTTGCGGAACGCCAAGACGTGCCGGAGGCGTTGCGCGTTTGGCTCGACCGGATCTTGAGCGAATAGTCCACGCCATCGCCCCGTCCCAACGAGACACGGCGTCGCCGTGCTATCCTGCCCTCACGATTCGATCGTCCGAGGGGGCTACGTGTGACTCGCAGCAACATCCTCTATTTGATTATCGGCGCTCTGGTGATCGCGGTCGCGGTCATGGGTTATCAGCTCTATCAGGATCGTCACCAGCCCGAAGGGCTGCACATCAATGTCGGCCCTGGCGGGCTGTCGATCCAGGGCAAATGACCCTACCACCGATCGCCGTCGCGGTTGCCGCCGCCGAATAAGCCGAAGAACAACGGCGGCGGCGGTTGCGGCGGCATCGCGGCGCGACCGGTTTCTTCGCCATAGCCGTCGCCAGATCGGTCGTCGTCTTCTGCTCGCTTGCGGCGTACGTCGTAACGCCGATCCGTATAGCGAAATCTTGCCCGCGCATCGGGCGGCGCCGTCGCGTCGGGGCGCCCATGAGAGCCATACGCGTCAGAGCGTCCATAAAAATCGTAAATGGGCCGGCCGCTTTGCCGCGAAGCTTCGGCGCTGCCGTTTGCCGTGCGTTCGCTGTTTCGCCTGGCCGCCGCGTGCCGCTTCGACGGAATTGGCTTACGCGCGATTGTCTTGGTCTTGCTTGCCGGTTCGGACGCCGCCGTTGCCTGCTGCGACGTCGCCGCTGGCGGCGGTGCTATCGCGGCAGCCGTCCCGGCGGCCTCGGGTTCTGGCGACGGAGCCTCTCGCATCGCCGCAACTGGCTTGCGCGCGACGGTTTCGGCTTCGGCGGCCGGCCGGGACGCCGCGGTTGCATGCTCTGACGCCGCCGGCGACCGGGTCGCCGGCCGCGGCGAAGCGGAGGTTGCATCAGGTGCGGACTTGTGTTGGCGCGACAGCACGTCCGGCCACGTGGTCTGCTGCGGTGACAGCGGCGGCGTCGCCGCGATTTGCGGGAGTTGCCGTTGCTGCTGCACCGACGGAATGCTGCTCGGCGATGCGGGAGTGGCAGCCGCTTGCTGCGGCACTGGCGGCGCGGAGGTACCCGCCGCGGGAGCGCGGCTGCTATTGCCGGCGGCCTTTTCCCTGCTGATCTTCCCGACTTCGGCGCCGGCGTCATGGTTCGGCGGCGCCGTCAAAGCAACGTCGATGGCGAAAACGCTGAAACCGCCGATGATCCCGCCGGCCAGCGCCGCGATCGCGACAATGGATAGAACCCGAACCGGGCGGAACAACCAGCGGAAATCCGGATACGGAGCCGGCGGCATGATGACCCTCCTTCACCCTGCCCCGACGGCTTCGTGTCCCGATTCCGAAGTTCGCATCATCGTGCGGCACGCGTTTGAATAATGGTGCGGACTTCTAAACCGTCACACCCGGCAACGCCGGACCTCGGCGCCACGTTCCGTGTTCCGAAATCCGCGTCTTCCGGCAAACTTGAGTGGAATCGTTGTCCGACCCGTCGGCGCCGGCGGCGCTGCCACGGGAACACCGAGCGCTCTCGGAAGTTTAGAGAGGTAAATTCGGAGGCGGACGACTTCTCAGGGAGAACCGGCCATGAACCGGCGCGACCAGGAGCTTTTGGAAAAGCAACTGCATTCGATCTATATTGCCCCGCGCCACGACGGCGTATTGATCGTGGCCATGCTCGCCGTCTTCTTTGCCGGTATTGCGCTCGGCGGTTTTTTGTTCGCCTATAATTCTCAGCCGGGTCCGTTGCGTGTCGCTTCGAACGAGGCGACGCCGATCACACAGCGATGACCTTACTGTTCCGGCTCGGTGGTGAAGAACAGCGGATAACCTTTGCTCTTGCCGAGCTCGGTTGCTTCCTTGGCCTTGGTCTCGGCGACGTCACGCGTATAGACCGCGATCACGCAGGCGCCGCGCTGATGCGCCGTCATCATCACCCGATAAGCCTGATTCTCGTTCATGCGGAACACTGCCTTGAGCACGAGTACGACGAATTCGCGCGGCGTGTAGTCGTCGTTGAGCAGGATCACCTTGTAAAGCGGCGGCCGCTGCGTCTTGGTTTTGACCGCGGTGCGCGGTTTGACGATGGTTTTGGTCATGACAGACCCAAAGGCTAAAGACGGCGCAAGCGCGGTCACACGATCTATACTGTGATAATATAGCTGATCGCGGGGGTGACCGCAGCGGATGCACGACGGAACCGGCCCGGCGATATGGCGTTGACGAGCGCCCGGCCGCTAGGATGATATTGCGTACGCTGCCACGCCAAGAATCAATCGAGGCACCATGCATATTATCGCAATCATCCTGATCGGCTTTGTCGCCGGCATTATCGCGCGCCTTCTGGCGCCCGGAGCCAATAATCCGTCGGGCTTCATCCTGACCACGCTATTAGGCATCGCTGGCGCCTTTGTCGCGACCTGGGTCGGTCAGGCCATCGGCTGGTACCGGCCCGACCAGGGCGCTGGACTTCTGGGCGCCGTGGTCGGCGCGCTGATCGTGCTGTTCGTGTGGCACCGCCTGGTGTCGGCGCGCGCTATACCCGACCCCGGTAGCCGACGCTGGCTTTAGGCCGCAGCACCGCAGCGCGCGACGGACGGCGCTCGACCACGACCGCGCGCGGCGCGCCGGCACGGCCGGCGATAGTGAAGCGGCTGGTGTCCTTGCGCTGGCCCATTTTCAGCACAGCGCCCCGCGCCGCCTCGATGGAGACGTTCATCAGCGACATGACGATTTCGATCTGGGCGTCGATGTCATCGCTCAGTCCCTGGGCGGCCAGTACGGCATCCTCAAGGGTCGGCGGATCGCGCCGCACCCGGCGGCGTCCGTCCTTGGTATCCCATACTTCGCTCATCTCGCACCTCGGCTTGCCGTTCTCTCGGACCTTGGACTTTCGTTCCCATTTATCAGGTATTTACCGCAATGCAGCAAGTTGATTGTGCGGCGCACTCACAACAATTTCAAGGGCCAATGAGAGAGCCTCACCCGCAGCTTGTGACCACGGGCGGCACCTCCCGGAAATTGCAGACGCGAACGGGCTAGCGGGCGGTCATTTCGCTGAACAGCACGCCGCCTTTTCCTTTTGACGTTTTCGACGTTTCGACGAGAGAGACCGTCACGTGGTCCGCCGTGGTGCCAGCGTTTTTCACCACCGCCTCCGTGATGTCTTTGACCAAGCCGCGCTTCTGTTCGAGCGTGCGGCCTTCCAGAATATAAACGACGACTTCCGGCATGGTTTGTCCTCCAATGTTGCCCGCCTGCCTCACCAGATCATTAGTCGAGCACCGAACCTGGTATGGTCTTGCCTCAAGTTTCAGCCCGTACTATCCGAAAGTTCCCGGGAAGGCACAACAGGGAGCTGACAATGAAGCGTTTGGCATTTGCCGTCGGTGTATTGGCGCTGAGCTTGGCCGCGTCCGTGCCGGCACGCGCCGACTTCGCCGTGATGAAATTCGAGCTCGGCTATTGCCGGATCTGGTGGGACACCGCCGCGAAGCCGATCGGCACCGGCTGGAGTGTCGTCGCGACGGCGCCCAGCCTTGAAGGCGCCTGGGCTGCGCAAACCGCCGCGGTCAAGAAGGGCAAGTGCAAGTAACAAGTCCAAGTACCCGACTTTTTTCTTAGCTTTCCAGCTGCCGCCCGCCAATCGTTGGCGGGCGGTTGTCGTTCGTCTCCGCGATGAGCGGTCGTCGCAGTCCTCAATGGCCGCCTGTTGTCGCGCCCGGCAGAGCGATTTCGTCCTTCGAAGCGCCGGATTGCGAAAGCGGCGCAGCCGCGCCGCCTGTCTATCAGCGGTTCGGATAGGACGAGGTTCGGTCGTGCGGGATGAACAGCCGACGCAGGAGCGTGCCGAGGTTGGGAGCCCGCTGGTATTTGTTGTTCGAGGCATAGGCCGGGTGCGGCCTTGGCTTTTTCACCGGCGGCACCGTTTGCGGCGGGATCAAAGCCTGATCCGGCGCCTCGGCGCGCTCCGCTCCGGCAGCCTGAGGCACATCCGACAGCGAGGCCAATCCTGATGCCGGCTTCGGCGTCGAAGCGATGGCCGCGGCGCTCGCGGCGGAGTTTTCCAAAGCTGCCGGGCTTTCATCTGCTGATCGATGGATCGCGGCCGGCTCTTGATCTGGCGTAGCTGGCGGCGGCTCTGCCGAAGCGGCAGCCGCGGGCGCCGCGTTAGCAGCAATCGCTGCTGGCGGCGTTTGCATGGCAGCCGCCGGCGGCGGTTGCGTCGCAACTTGTGGCGCAACAGGAGACGGTGCGGCCATCGCCTTCATCTGCGGTGCAACCGAGATCGGAGATTGCGTTTGCACCGGCGATGGAGCAACGGGACCGGCGGTGCTCGTCATGCTGACGGGCGCAGCGAGTGGCGCGGCCGCCGAATGCGGCGCCTGGGGCGCCGTGGCCGGTGCCGCCTGCACGCTCGTGACGATTGCGTGCGCGGCAATCGCAGCCGTCCTGTTGTGCTCGGCCGAGGGATGATCGATCAGCGACAGCACGACCGCGGCGCCCGCCGTGGCACCAACCGCAGTCGCAACCATCACGACCCGGACGGTGCGCACAAAACTCGGCGCAGGAGCAAGGTAGCCCCATTCAGAATTGAAATTCCCGGCGGAGCGCATTGCAGTCTCCCGACAGTGCCAACATCGGTGGCACCCAAACAGCACGTCCGCGAAACCGACCGCGATGTCCGGGTCTTGCCCTTGGCCTTGAGTTTCTTCCCACCCTGACGTGCAAAACCCATCGCGACGGTGGCGGTTCCCGCCATCCACCGTGCGGCTTACCGACGAGGATGGAACCGGGCAAGACTCGGGCAAGACTCGGCCCGGCGGAAATCGGAGGGCTGTTGCCAAAAAGCATCATTTCCAGCGCAGGTCGATGGTAATTCGGTAGCAAAATGGCACAGCGTTGGATTGTTGTGCACAACCCGATGCGCAGAGGGCGGCCGCCATTTCATTCTATGCCGTTCTCCCTCGCTGCCGCGTGGGCTCAAGACGCCGAGTTGAATTGGCGATTCCCGGTCATCGCGCCGCCGATGCTATCGCCGACCGATGCAAACACTTCGCCAATAACCGATACGACATGGCGCGTCGCCGCAACAACGTGGTCCTTGATGTCGAGCGTCTTTGCAACGAGGGGATTGGCAAGCAGCGGGTTTGGCTCGGCAGCCGCCTCGCCGGATTGAGCAGGCGCCGCAGCCCCTTCATTCGGCAGCGGAATCGCTTGGGCAATAACGAGCGGCGCGTGCGGCACGGCGGCGACAATGGCGGGCGCTTTGCGATGCATGGGCGCCGCTTTCACGGCGGCAGAAACGATGACAGCGGCGTTCTGTTCGGCTGCCTCATGGGCTACGAACAGCGCATCCGCCAATTTGGCGTCCGCCGTTGCGCGGGCATCGGCCACCGCGCGGGCGGTCGCGGCATCCTCGGCCTCGTCGCGACGCCGTTCGGCGGCCATCTGCGAATTGAGGTATTTCATGATCAGAGCATGCTCGTCGCGGACCATCGCCATCATTTCCGGGGAAGCCGGCCGGACGTCGACCAGTTGCGGCGATGCGGCTTGGCCGAAATGATATTGCGTGAACAGGAAGCCGCCGATCAGGCTGGCCAAGGCGGCAGGCAGCACGTCGTGCACGATTTTGCCGAGGAAGCGCGCCAGATAGTCCGGCTTGGTCCGCATCGTCCAATTCTGCTGCATCGCCCTCTCCCGCTTGCCGGCTCGAACCGGCCTCCAGTATTTCAAACGCGTGATTGAATTTCAAACAGCCGTTCTGGGCGCCGGCAGGCCAAGAAAAAGGAATTTTTGCGGCATTCCCCTTTTTTCGCCCCGCGAGCCCTTAGGCCTGCCGGCCGAGACCATTGACCAGCCAGCGTCCAATCAGGTCACCCAGCCATTCGACCGCCCTGTCGTCGAGCACAAGCCCGACCGGCGGCTGCGCCAGCTGCTCGCGATTGCGGAGAAACACGCTGCACTGACCGATCAGCCAGATTGCCGCCACCGTCACGGTTCGTGCATCGGCGCCGGGCAGGAAGCGGCGGACCAGGTCGGCGGCGAGGCCCATAAACGGCGCCGCCTCCTCGCTGAGGAGGCTGCGGAACACCGGCGTCGGACGCACGGTCTCCCAGTTGAAAATCCGCATGTGGCGGCTGTACTCGTCGCGCCCCATCAAGGGGTGCAGCTGGCGACGAATGAATTCACGCAGCGCCTCCTCGCGTGTCATTGTCTTGATCTCGGCCGCGTGCGCCAGCTGATCCTCGGTCATGGCGCGAAAGGCGGTGCGCAACACTTCGCGGTAAAGCCCGTCCTTGCCGTCGAAATGATAGTTGATTGCCGCCTGGTTCACCCGCGCCTTGGCGACGATGGCGCGGATGCTGGTGCCGTCGTAACCGCGTTCGGCGAACAGCCGCTCGGCGGCCTTGGTGATGCGTTCGCGGGTGACCTCGGATGGTCGCGTCATTGGGCCGTGCCCTTCCCAGTTTTCAAACCTGTGTTTGAATTCTACATAATAAATTGACTGGCCCGAATCAAGCAAGCGCTTTGCGGCGCCGCGCATTTAGTATCTATTCGCCTCATGCCCGCCTTCATTTGCGTCACCTGCGGAACCCAGTTCGCGTCCTCGGAAAAGGCGCCGGCACGCTGCCCGATCTGCGACGAGGACCGCCAATACGTGCCGCCATCCGGCCAGGCCTGGACGACGCACGAAGCGCTTGCGTCAAGCCACCTCAATTGTTTCCGTCGGCACGAAAAAGATCTCATCGGCATCGGCACCATGCCGACATTTGCCATCGGGCAGCGGGCGCTTTTACTCGCGACCGATCAAGGCAATGTGCTGTGGGACTGCATTTCGCTGCTCGATGACGCCACCGTCGCCATCGTGAAGGCATTGGGCGGTCTCGTTGGCATCGCCATCTCGCATCCGCATTATTACGCCTCGATGATCGAATGGGCGCATGCCTTCGCGGTACCGATCCATCTGCATGCGGGCGATCGCCAATGGGTCATGCGGCCCGATCCGGCGATAAAGTTCTGGGACGGCGATACGCTGCGGCTGGCCGATGGCCTCACGCTGATCCGCTGCGGCGGCCATTTCGCCGGCGGCACGGTGCTGCACTGGGCGAAAGGCGCCGCCGGCCGCGGCGCGCTTCTGTCCGGCGACATCGTGCAGGTCGTGCCGAACCGGAATTTCGTCAGCTTCATGCGCAGCTATCCGAATTTCTTTCCGCTGTCGGCGCCGGCGGTCGAGCGCATCGGCGGATTGCTTGCGCCGTACGCCTTCGACATCATCTACGGCGCCTGGTTCGACCGCATCGTTCCGCGTGACGGCAAAGCGATCGTGCAGAACTCGGTGGCGCGCTACGTTGCCGCCATCCGCGGTGACGGCGCGGCGGAATTACAATAGGAGATCGCAATGGCGCGCGTCGACGAGGTCAAACGGGAAGCCCTCGACGCGCGGCAGCAGCGGCTTTACGACGACATCATGCGCACGCGGCCGCGTGGCAAGCTGAGCGGCCCGTTTTCGGTGTGGATGCACAGGCCGGACATCGCCGAGCCTGCCAACGCGCTGGCCGATTGCTTTCGCGTCCATCCCAGGCTCGACAAGCGCCTGATCGAACTGATCACCTTGTTGATGTGCCGTGCGGCGACCGTGAAATATGCGTGGGCGGTGCACGAGCCGTTGGCACGGCAGGCGGGCCTGTCGCCGCACGTCGTCGACGCCATTCGCGCCAATAGGCGCCCCGATTTCTCCCGCGAGGACGAGCAACTGATCTACGATCTCGTCACCGAATTGCTCACCACCAAGTCGCTGAGCGACGGCACTTTCGCGCGCGCCACGGCCGCCTTCGGCCGCGACGGCGTCATCGAAGCAGTGAGCTGCGCCGGCTTCTACAGCATGGCCGGCCTGGTGCTCAACGCTTTCGAAGTGCCGCCGCCATCGGACGGCGAGGTCCTGACTTAAGGATAAATGAAGCGCTCACAAGGCTGACGCCCTCGCCTTTTCCAGCACCGCACGGCCGCGGGGGGTCAGCGCGATCGTGCGATGGCCGTCATTTTCGGTACGCACCAGACCGTCGACAACCGCGTCCTCCCAGACCGAAATGTGCGGACAGCTGTACCAGGCTTCCACGGCCTGTTCGCGACTACGCGGCCGATCCGCGACCCAGTCGAGGAATTGCGTCATGATCAAGCTTGGCGAATAGGGCATCTTGGCCTCCATCCCGCCGGAAATATAGGAGAAAACGCATCGGCTTGCAGCCGAGTGCCCGGCGCGGAACCAAACCGGTGGCATGCGCGTTATTCGGCGCATTTTCACCGCGCGGGGCGTTTCATGTCCATTCTCATCAGCATCCTGATCACCTTCGTGGTCGTGATTCTCGTGCTTTATCTCATCAACATGCTGCCGATCGACGGTCGCGCCAAGCAGATCGTCCGCGTCGTCGTGATCATTATCGGCATAATTTCGTTGCTCCGTTACCTCGCCATCTTCTAAAATCGCGCGGTGCGCCGCATCGAAGGCTATGTCATCGTTTCCGCCGACGGCATGCTTGCCGACGCCAGAGGCGTGATGCCGGATTCGCTCCGCAATGAAGCCGATCAGCGCTTTTTCCAGGACGCGCTCGACCGTGCCGCAGCCGTGGTGCACGGCCGGCATTCGCATGAGGGCGGACCGCGCGCCGACCGACGCAAACAACTCGTCCTGACGCGCCAAGTCGCTGCACTGGCGCCCGACCCGCAATATCCCAACGCGCTCCTTTGGAATCCGCTCGGCGCCGACCTCGACCAGGCGCTCGAACGGCTCAATGTCGGTGACGGCATGATCGCCGTCATTGGCGGGCCTCGAGTCTTCAGCCTCTTTCTGCCGCTCTATGACGCATTTCACCTGTCTCGCTCCGCCAAAGTCAGAATTCCCGGCGGCCTTGCCGTCTTCACCGAAGGTGGCCCGAACGCCACGCCTGAAGACGTTCTCTCCCGGCACGGCTTGCGGCCGGGCCCGCGGCGCGAGCTCGACGCAAACGCCGGCGTTTCGGTCGTGACCTGGGCGGCCAGCGATGACCGGCCTGGAACATTTCCGGCGAACGCTCCAAATTTGGCCCCATGAATCCACACCGAGCCTCAAAGGCATCTCAACACGCCGTCGCGCTCGACTATGAAGTCGCGCAGGAGCAGGCCTCCGCGCTCGGCCGGCTCGGCCGCGCGCTCGAGACGGCGCTGGCTGCGCTCGTCGAATACGACTGCTTGCATGGCGGCGATACGATCGACCTTGAACAGGCCGGAAAACGTCGCCGGCTGGTAGAGGACGCCGGCGACGCTTTGTGGTGCTTCATGGTGCAGCGCGAAGCGTGTGGACTTCGCGACCCGCGGCCCGTGCTGCGCGATTACCGCGTTCCGATCGAAGTGCAAAACCGCATGGGGATCTTCACCGGCCGGCGCCGAAGAAACCCAATCTAACGCTTTTATCCGACGGCCGGTCGCCGTTTCCTGCAAGCCGGCGCCAATTTGCCGTTAGCACACGTTAATCGGCCGGCCGCGGCGGCCGGCTTTGAAAGGCTTTATTCACCCTTCTCCAGGCATTGTTATCGACTATTCAACGGCGTGGCGGCGGCCGGAGTTGTGATGCGTTCCCTTCCTCTTCTTGACGAACTCGAGGGCGCCCTCGCATCCGGCAATATCGATCGCCGCATCGACATCCTGACCCGCATTACCGACCTTTTTATCAACGGCGCCGACCATTACTCCGAAGATCAGGTCAGCGTTTTCGACGACATCATGGCACGCCTCGTCAACACCATCGAGGCCAAGGTTCGCGCCAAGCTGGCGCATCGCCTCGCCACGATCGCCAATGCGCCGAATAACGTCATCCATATGCTCGCCTTCGATGACGATATCGAGGTCGCAAGCCCGGTGCTGGCGCAATCGCCGCGGCTTGACGACCGCGACCTGGTCATCGCCGGCCGCAACAAGAGCCAGCGGCATCTGTTCGCCATTGCGCAACGATCCTCGCTGAGCGAGACGGTGACCGACGTCCTGGTCGAGCGCGGCGACCGCGACGTGGTTCATTCGGTGGTGCGCAATGTCGGAGCGCGGTTCTCCGACACTGGCTTTCGCATACTGGTCAACCGCTCCGTCGAGGACGACGCGCTGGCGACCGAGGTCGGGCTGCGCTCGGACATCCCGCGGCGGCATTTTCTCGTTCTCCTGGACAAAGCCTCCAGCGCGGTGCGGCAGCGCCTATTGGCCGAGAATCCGCAAGCCGGCTCCACCATCGACGGCGTCGTCGCCGAGGTCGTCGGCGGCATCCGCGCCGAGGTCCGCAACGCCTCGCCGGACTTTGCCGCGGCGCAGGCCTATGTCGAGCGGTTGAACCGTATCCAGCGCATCGGCGAATCCGAAATCTATCAATTCGCGCGCGACCGCAAATTCGAGGAGACCGCGATCGCGCTGTCGATCATGTGCGATACTCCGATCGACGTGGTCGAGCGCGCGCTGCTCGATCCCGGCGCCGAGATCATCCTTATTCTCGCCAAGGTGGCGGGTCTGTCCACGACGACGACCAAAGCCGTGCTGCTGCTGCGCGCGGCCGACCGCGGCATGTCGGCAAAGGACCTCGAACACGCACTATCGAGCTTCAATCGATTGCAGCCGGGCACCGCGCGCCGGGTGCTGAGCTTCTTCCGCACCCGCGCGAAAAAGCCGGCGGCGGCGATGGTTGCCCCGGCGGTCGCGGTCAACGGCTGAGCTTGGCCGGCATGGCCGCTGCCCCAATGACGGCGCGATCGAGTTCAATATGAGCAGTAGCCCGGCTGCACCCGCAGCCAATTGCCGTTCGGATAACGGTAGTAGCAGCCGCCGCGCCACCAATAATAGCCGCCGTTGCGGCGCTGCGCTTCCGAGGCGATCACCGCACCGGTAGTGGCGCCAATCACCGCGCCGGCGACCGCGCCGCCGGCGCCATGACCGACCGCGCCGCCGATAATGCCGCCGAGCGCACCGCCGACGATCGCGCCGGCGACCGGATCCTGCGCCGCCGCCGGCTCTGCCGGTAACAACGCCGCGAGCAGTAAAACCATTCCAGCTCCGATCGTGCCCCGCATATTCGTTCTCCCTTCCGCTCTGCCGCCCGGCTTCGGCCACAAAATCTTTCCGGGCGACAATTTAAGTCCCGCCGCATCATAGAGCATCACGCGGAAAAGTCGGAGTGGTAACGCGGCATTGCAAAGTCGTTCCGCAACGGTCGCGTCGGGCGAGAAAACCCTTGTGCCATGCTGGTTTCCACGACCGCGCTGCGTCACGACGAAGATGCCGCTTACGTCGCATTGCCGGCCCCATCGCCGCCTGATCGGCATCGGCGCGGCAGCAAATGGATCGTCGAGCATCATTTCGCACGCTGCAGTATCGCCGCCAACAACATCGCACGCGCCGCACGCCGCCGCCGCGCGACGCCGTGACTAAACGTTAAAGGTTTTCTTGCAGAATCTTCTTGACTCCATGCTGATTGCATTTATGTGGGGAAATAGCCGCTGTTGGTCGGTTCATGGGACTGATCTGGCGGCTTTCGCTTTCCGTGGCGCCGGCTCGCCGGCATCTCGGGTTCTGAGCTAGGTTGGGGAGGACGGCATGAGCCAACACGCCCTCTTGCGATCGGTGAAGGGCTTGGGGATCCCAGGTACCGCCCGAAAGGAAGACCGGAAAACCAAGCTGAAAGTGGCGACGCCGGCACCGGAGGCGGATCGCCACATCGACGGCAAAGATCATTTCGCCACGCGCAAAGGCGTGCGCTGCGCCGGCATCCATCTGATCATCGATCTGCACGGCGCCAAGCGGCTCAACGACATCGAGCATATCGAGGCGACGCTGCGGCGCTGTGTCGAGGCGGCGCGCGCCACGCTTCTGCATATTCATCTCCACCACTTTCAGCCGAGCGGGGTTTCCGGCGTCGCGGTGCTGGCGGAGAGCCACATTTCCATCCACACTTGGCCGGAAATCGGCTATGCAGCGCTCGACGTCTTCATGTGCGGCTCGGCCGATCCGGACGCCTGCATCCCGGTGCTGCGCGAGGCGTTTTCCGCCAAGCGCGTCGGCGTCAACGAACTGTTGCGCGGCCAAGACGCCTGAGCCGACGGTTTGAGAAGGAAAAGTGAGCGGCCGGGCGCCAAGTCCCGGCCGTTTTCGTATGGAGAATGCGATGGCCGAGAAGCGCTGGATTGCCGAGACGCTGTTCGACGATCTTGGTTTCCGCATGACCTTCCAAGTCGACAAGGTGCTCTACGAAACACAGACCGAGCACCAGCATTTGGTGCTGTTCGAGCAGCCGTTCTTCGGCAAAATGCTGATGCTCGACGGCGCCACGCAGATCTCCAAGAAAGACGAATTCATCTACCAGGAGATGATGTCGCATGTGCCGTTGTTCGCCCATGGCAGGGCGCGCGACGTCCTCATCATCGGCGGCGGCGACTGCGCCATCGCCAAGGAAGTGCTCAAGCACAGGACGGTCAGGCGCCTGACCCAGGTCGAGATCGACGCCAAGGTGGTGGAATTCGCCAGGGAGCATTTCCCCGAATTTACCGGCCCGGTGTTCGCCGACAAACGCTTCGAATCCATCATCGACGACGGCGCAAAATACGTGGCCAGGGCCGACCGCCGCTTCGACGTCATCATCGTCAATTCCACCGATCCGATCGGGCCGGGAAAAATCCTGTTCGGCGAGAAATTTTATGCCGGCTGCAAGCGCTGCTTGAACGATGGCGGCGTGCTGACAACGCAGAACGGCGTGCCGTTCTTCCAGAAAAACGAGCTGACCTCGACCATGAAAAAATTCCGCAGCTTGTTCGCGGACGCAACCTGCTATGTCGCGGCCATTCCGGTCTATGTCGGCGGCCACATGGCCATGGGCTTTGCCACCGACGACAAGCGGCTCCGGCGGCACAGCGCCAGCACGATCGCCAAGCGTTACCGCAAAGCCGGCGGCTTCGTCACGAAATATTGGACGCCCGGGGTCCACGTGGCCGCTTTCGCCCAGCCCCGTTTTATTGCCGATTTGGTGGCAAGGGCGGAAAAGCCGCGGCGCTGATCTGGGGCTTTCGCGCCTCGGGCGCTGATACAATCGTGAATGGCGCCGGTCACGGTCGGTTCTTAAACTGGTCCCACACTGACGTGCGACGGGAGGACATTGCCATGAAGCTCTATATGCATCCAGTATCGATGACGAGCCGGCCGGTCCGGTTGTTCATCGCCGAGAATAAGATTCCAGTCGACGAGGTTACGGTCGACCTGTTCACCGGCGAGCAGTACAAGCCGCCCTATTCGGACCTCAATCCGAACAGCATGGTGCCGATGATCGAGGACGGCGACTTGCGTCTGACCGAAAGCTCGGCGATTCTCAAATATCTCGCCGACAAGATCGGCTCCCCCGCTTATCCGAAGGACTTGAAGCAGCGCGCCAAGGTCAATGAGGTGATGGATTGGCTCAACACCAATTTCTATCGCGAGTGGGCCTATAACCTCTGCTATCCGCAGCTGTTCCCCCATCTCAAGCGCCGCAGCGACGAGGCACAGGCGGCGACGATCGAATTCGGCCAGCAGAACGCCAGGCGTTGGCTGCAGATCCTCAACGACTATTGGCTCGGGCCGGACAAGCCCTATCTATGCGGCAATGAGATCACGATCGCCGATTATTTCGGCGCCGCCCTGGTTACGCTGGGCGAGGTCATTCGCTGCGACTTCTCGGCCTATCCCAACGTGGAGCGCTGGCTCAACAACGTGAAAAATCTGCCGAGCTGGCCCAAGGTCAACGAAGTGTTCTACGGTTTGGTCGCCTCCGTGAAAGACCAGTCGTTTCACGCAATCTGAGGACAGAGGACAGACTGACGAGGACTAGAAGGCAGATCGGCGCAAAGACGGGACCTTATCCGTCGTCTGTCGTCCGCCTCCGTCATCTGACAGCGCCATGAGCTTTTTTCCCGGCAAAGATCCGGCCTTGGGCGACGCGCCGGCGAGCGATGCGGTTCAGCAGCTGATCGTTCCGCGCTCGGTCGATCTCGGCGGCTTTCAAGTCCATCGCGCGCTGCCGTCGGCGCGCTCGCGCATGGTCGGCCCGTTCATCTTTTTCGACCATTTCGGCCCGGCGGTGTTCAGGGCCGGCGACGGCGTCGACGTGCGGCCGCATCCGCATATCGGGCTCGCCACGGTCACCTATTTGTTCGACGGCGAAATCGTGCATCGCGACAGCCTCGGTACTGCGCTGCCGATCCGGCCCGGTGCCGTCAATTGGATGACCGCCGGGCGCGGCATCGTGCATTCCGAACGCACTGCGCCGGACCATCGCGACGGCGGCGAGCCGCTGCACGGCCTGCAGTTATGGGTCGCGCTGCCGATGACGGACGAAGAGTCGGTACCGGCTTTTGCGCATACCGCCGCGGTCGATATTCCCGAATTGCGCGACAATGGCCTCCAGATCCGTGTCGTTGCCGGAACGATGCACGGGCTGCGTTCGCCGGTGGCCACGCGTTGGGACACCCTATTTGCCGAGGCGCATCTGAAAGCCGGCACCGTGCTGCCGCTCGAGACCGGGCATGAGGAACGCGCCGTCTATGTCATCGCCGGCGAGATCGAAATTGCCGGCGATCGCCACGGCCCGGAACGGCTGTTGGTGCTCAAGCCGGGCGACCGGGTCTTGGTGAAGGCCGTCAGCGACGCGCATGTCGTCGTCGTCGGCGGAGCCGCGATGGACGGGCCGCGCCACATCTGGTGGAACTTCGTTTCGTCGCGCAAGGAGCGCATCGAAGCCGCCAAGGCCGACTGGAAGGCCGGCCGTTTCGATCTCGTTCCCGGCGACACCGCGGAGTTCATCCCCCTGCCGGAGTCGTGAGCGTCCGCGCGCGACGCGGACTCACATGCCGAGCGCTGCCTTGATGCGTTCGGCGGATAGCGGCAGATCGCGGAAGCGGTGGCCGGTGGCATCGGCGACGGCGTTCGCCACCGCGGCTGCCGCCGGCCCCTGGCCGGCCTCGCCGCTGCCGAGAAACGGCATGCCGGGGCGGTTGATGACGTGGATTTCCATCTCGTCCGGCACGGCGGAAAAGCGCAGGATCGGATAGCTCGACCAATCGACGCTGGTGATGCGGCGTTGGTTGAAGGTCACGCTTTCATAGAGCGTCCAGCTCAGCGATTGCAGGATGGCGCCCTCGATCTGATTGGCGATGCCGTCGGAATTGACGACTTGGCCGCTGTCGACAGCGGCCACCGCACGTCGCATGCGCGCCCGCCCGCTGTCACGATCGACCTCGACCTCACAGGCGACGGCGCAATAGGCCGCGAGATTCTTATAGCGCGCGAAGCCAAATCCCCGGCCCCTTCCCGGCGCGGCGGCATGCGGCTTGGTGGCCCAGCCGAACCGTTCGGCCGCGGTTGTAATCACCTCGCGTGCGCGCGGATCGTCGAGGTGCTTGAGCCGGAACGCAACCGGATCGGCGGCGGCGGCAGCCGCGAGCTCGTCCATGAAGCTTTCGATGGCGAAGACGCTCATGAAGCCACCGAGCGCGCGGAGCGCCGATACCCGCACCGGCATCGTCGGCAGGAAGTGATAGATCACCTTGGCGCTCGGGATTTTGTAGAGCGGGATCGAATTGCGGTCGCCGCCGCCTTCCGGCATCGGAATTGGCTTCGGCGGCGGTTCCGGAAACGGCTTGTCGAGGTAACGCGCCGCCAAAAGCGAACCGGCCGGTCCGGGCCGCGTCGAGTGCGTATTGCTCCAGACCTCGTGATTCCAATTGATGATGCCGCCGCCGTCATCGAGCGCGGCGCCAAGCTTGATCAGCATCGCCGGACCGTAGGGCTCCCAGGCATGCTCCTGCTCGCGCGTCCATTGCACGCGCACCGGACGGCCCGGAACGGCGCGGGCGAGCAGCGCCGCATCCGCGGCGGCATCGTCCGCGCCATTGTGGCCGTAGCATCCCGCGCCTTCGCTGTGGATGCAGCGCACTCTGTCCGGCGCCATCCCCATCATTTCAGCAATCGCGGCACGGTCCGGATAGACACCTTGGGTATGGGTCCAAACCGTGAGCGTCTCGTTTTCAAACTGCGCGACCGCGCACGACGGACCGATCGATCCGTGGGCCAGATACGGCCGCGAATAGCCCGCCGACAGCGTTTTGGCGCCGCTTCCCCCGGGCTGCTGGCGGTCGAGCACCGTGATGTCCCGCGCCGGCAAGCCGGCGAGGAACGCTCCCAAGCGGGCTTCATCCGGAAGCGCCGACGTCTCATTCCAGCGCGCGGCGGCCGCCAGCGCGCGCATGGCTTCGATGGCCTCAAATTCGCGCTGCGCGACGACGGCGAGAAAACTGCCGTCGCGAACCACCTGCAATACGCCCGGCATTTTCCGTACGACGCGATCGTCGATCTCGACAAGTTGCGCGCCATAGCTTGGCGGTCGCACCACGCGGGCATGGAGCATGCCGTCAGGACGCAAATCCTGCACGAAAGCCGCACCGCCCGTCAGCTTGGCCGGAATGTCGACGCGGGGAATGCGCCGATTCATGACCTTGAACCGGCTCGGATCTTTCAGCGGCGATGTCGCGGCGGCGGCGACATGGAGGAGTTGCGCCGAGATAAGTTCGCCATAGCCGAAGCGGCGGCCGTCGGGCGCGATGACAGCGGCGTCTTGCGTTTTCATCTGCGCGGCCGGCACGCCGGCGCGCCCTGCGGCTTCGGTGATGAGAAGTTGCCGCACCTGCGCCGCGGCATTCATGATGGCGGTGCCGGAATCCTGCATCGAGTGGCTGCCGGCGGTGTAGCCCTCGTTCGGGGTCAGCGCGGTGTCGGCGGTAATAAGCTTTATGCGCTCGAACGCGACGTCGAGCTCTTCCGCGGCGACCTGCATCAGCGCCGTCTTGAGGCCCTGGCCCAGCTCGGCCTTGCCGGTAAAGACGGTGATCGCGCCGTTTGCGTCGATGCGAATCCAGGAGTTCCAGATCAGGCGCTTGCTTCAAGCTGCCGGGGAGCGGCGCTGGCGCCACCGACGGCGTCGCCGGCTGTGACGGAGTGTCACCTTGCGCCAAGGCCTTGCCCGCGGAGGAAAAGCTCAACACCAGCGCGCCGGAACCGGCCAACACCGCGCGGCGGGAGATGACGGTCAGTGCGCTCATCCGCTACGTCCCGCGGTCGCCGACAGCATCTCCGTCTGGGCGCGATGGATGGCGCGCAGGATCCGCATATGGGTGCCGCAACGGCACAGATGCGGCTCCAGGAACGCACGGATGTCGGCGGCACTGGCCCGCGGATTTTTCTGTAAGAGCGCATGCGCGCGCATCATGATGCCCGGAATGCAGTAGCCGCACTGCGCCGCCTGCGCCTCGATGAAGGCGCGCTGGATCGGCCCCGGGCGGTCGGGCGTGCCGAGGCCTTCCAGCGTCGTGATTTGCTTGTCAGCCAACAGCGCGACCGGCGTGACGCAGGAGAACACCGGCTCGCCGTCCACCAGCACGGTGCAAGCGCCGCATTGGCCAAGCCCGCAGCCGAATTTCGCGGCATTGAGCTTCAACTCTCCGCGCAGCACGTAAAGCAGCGGCGTGCGCGGATCGACGTCGATGTCGTGCCGACCGCCGTTAATGTTGAGCTTCATTATGCGCCTGCTTGTCTGACGTCGATGAAGCCGGTTCGACCACCGTCGGCCGACTTGCGGCCGCGGCCCGCGCGCGGCTGCGTGCATCGTGAATGCTTTTGGCGATGTCGGTCCATGGTCCGGCATCGGAAAAACGCGCGCGCAGATAACGCGCCAGGGCGATGACCTGCGCATTGCTCATTGCACCGGCGAACCCCGGCATGATCGGCGCGCGCGCCGCCTCTGCGGCGGGCAGGCCGTAGAGCACGACATTGACGAGATTATCGGCGCTCGGACCGGTGATGCCGCTGCTAAGCATCAGGTCGATGCCCCCGTAGGGCAGAGCCCGCGGACCCTCATGGCATCCCGCGCAGGCGCCGGCATAGATCACGGCGCCTTCATCGTTCTTGGTGTCGATGGCGCGCAGCGCATTGACCTGGCTGTCGGCGCTCGCTGCGGCGCGAGCCTGACCGCGCTCGCGCTGCCGTTCGAACTCCTTGCACGACCGCGTCTCGCTCCGGAGCAACATGGTCCATCTGCTCGGCGATATAGGTGGCGATTGCCCGCAAATCACCGTCCGATACCGAGCGAAGATCGTCGGCGACGCCGGCCATCGGGCCGCGCGCCACGCCGTGGCTGGCGTCGTAGCCGTCGCGCAAATAATGATCCAGCGCGCCGGCATTCCACGGCACCGGCGCCGGCGACGATTCATCGAGCGCATAGGCGGTCCAGCCTTCCACCATGCCGCCGGAGAATTTCAAGTCCGCCCGCTCCGCACCCAACGGGTTCCGCGGCGTGTGACAGGCGCCGCAATGGCCTAGCCCGTCGACCAAATAGGCGCCGCGATTCCAGGTCTGGTCATGTGCGGCATCGGCACGGTAAGGGCCGGGATGGAGGAAAAGAAGATTCCAGCCGAACATCACCAGCCTGATGTTGAGAGGAAACGGCAGCCGGTCGGGCACTAGCGGCGCGCGAACCGGCGCGCGCGTCATCAGGTAAGCGTAAAGCGCGTTGTCATCGCCGTCGGAAACCAGCGTGAAATGATCGTACGGGAACGCCGGGTAAAGATAGGCGCCGTCGCGGCGCACGCCAAAGCGCATCGCCCGATGGAATGCGGCTTGCGACCATTGGCCGATCCCGGTCCCGGGGTCGGGCGTGATGTTGGTGGAATAAATGGTGCCGAACGGCGTCGGCACGGCGCGACCGCCGGCGAAGGCGCGCCCGCCCGGCGCGGTATGACAGACGTCGCAATTGCCGATCGCCGCAAGCTCGGCGCCGTGTTTGACCAACGCCGGATCGAAGCTGTTCGCGGCTGGCGGCGTAATGGGCGCAATCGCCCCCCGCCAAGCGACAATCGCGTAGAGCCCGGCGGCTATAGCCAGCACCACGCAAACCGCCAGCGCAAATCTTACGGGCCTCATAGACTGCCAGTCAGGCCAAAAATGCCGCCTTCCTAAGATGAGCTAACCGGCCAAGAATAGCGGAGTTCCGCGCCGTGGGCAGCGCGACGGCGCGTCGCGTGGCAGGGTCGAGAGCCTGCTCGGCTCCCAGGACCGTCAGAATTCTTGGGCCAGAGCGGCAGCGATATGGCTCGAAGACGCTATCCAAGAATATAATGGGGCAAGCGTGGCGCGATATGCCGAAGTCTTCGCGTGTCTGGATTTCGCACATTGGAATTGAGACAGATCGGCGGCGCGGGCCGATCATTGCCGGCAAAGAGGAGATTCGATGTCCCGTTTGATGGGCTACCGCTCCGCGGCGCTGCTTGCTGGATTGATCTGCGTCTGCACCGCGCTGCCGGCGCCGGCGCGGGCCGCGTCCGACCTCGATCGTGCCTATCGTATCATCGCCGCTAAGAAATTCGTCGATCTTACCCACTCGTTCGGCCCGGATACGCCGGTGTGGGCCGGTTTTGGCCAGGCGAAATTCTCGCCGGCCGCCGATCCCAAAACCGGCGAGCCGTACACCATCCCCAAAGACAAGTTCCGTGCCACCTATTATCAGATGGTCGGGCAATACGGCACGCATGTCGATCCGCCGGCGCATTTCGCCGAAAACGGGATTACCATGGATCGGATTCCGCTCAAGCAGATGATTCTGCGGCTGGTCGTGCTCGACGATACGCCCTATCTCGCCAAGGATCCCAACCACGCCTTCTCGGTCGCCGATCTCAAAGCCTGGGAACGGAAACACGGCCGGGTGCCCAAGGGCGCCTTCGCGGCGCTACGCACCGATATGTACAAGGACTGGACCAGCAATCCCGAACGTTTCAACCGCCAGCCGTTTCCGGCCTGGTCGTTCGATACCATCAAATATCTCTACGAGAAGCGCGGCGTGACCGCGACCGGCCACGAATCCATGGACACCGACACCACCGATAAGATGAACTCCGAAACCTGGATTCTGCAGCACGGCCATTATCAGATCGAGGTCATGGCCAATCTCGACAAGGTGCCGCCGACCGGCGCGCTGATCGTGGTGACCTGGCCGAAGGTGAAGGATGGCCTCGGCTTCCCGGCGCGCGCTTTTGCGGTCTTGCCGTGAACGGATTCCCCATTCTCTCCGTCTCATGCAGGCATGAGAATTCCAAGCAGGGACGTTCAATGAGCGATTTTCTCGCGAGCAGCGGCAGTCGTTTTGCGGCGGCAGCAATGGTTCTCACCTTCGTGCTCCCGGCATCGCAAAATTCCTTCGCCGATACGCCGCCACAGATTTCGATCGCGAAGAAATACCTCGAAATTTCCGTCGTCGTCGACGACGCGCTCAAGCCTTTTCCCGGCCTGTTTGCCAACTGCCTCGCCGAAGGCAGGATCTGGGCGAACAAGGCCAACGCCGATGCTACCGCGCAATGGCGCGCCGATCCGAAATCGCTTCGTGACATGCAGTGGTCCTATGACAGGGTTTACGACCTTCGCTCGGTCGTCGGCCGCTATGTCAGCATCGTGCGCAGTGACGGCACCTTCGAGGGCGGCGCCCATCCCAACCAGGAAATCGACACCATCCTCTGGGATGCCGTGGCGCAAAAGCGCATCAGCATCCGCCCGTTCTTCGCCGAGACGGCCGATAACGGTCCGACCATGACGGCGCTGGCGCGCCAAGCAGAGCTCGCCGTGGCGGCCGCCAAGCTCGCCAACGGCATCAACGGCTATGGCGACGACGATACGCCCGCGTCCAAGATGACGCCGGAGCAGGAGCTGCGGCAGGACAGTTTCATCAAAGACGGCATCAAGCCGAAGCTTCTTGAGCTCGGGCCGGTAACGCTGGCGCCGTCGACCGAAAGCGGCGAGAGCGCCGGACTGACGTTCCATTATTCGCCTTACGGGGTCGGACCTTATGCCGAAGGTCCATACACCGTCTTCGTGCCCTGGACGGACTTCCGGCGATATCTGTCGCCCGAAGGCGCGGCGATCTTCGGCGGCACGCGGCCCAAGAGCGACGCCGATAAATGGTGACAGCTCCCTCCTCCCCTACGGAGGGAGCTGTCGATTGCCGGCGCTCAGGCGGCGTGGCGCTGCGCCTTCATCCAGGCCTCGATTTCGCGTTCGGCCTCGGTCTTGGCGAAACCGTAGCGCGCCTGGAGGCGGCCGGCCAATTCGCTGCGGCGGCCGCCGATGCGGGTGAGGTCCTCGTCGGTCAGCTTCGCCCAGTTGTTGCGGACCTTGCCCTTGAACTCCATCCAATTGACCTGAACCTGATCCCAGATCATCGCATGTCTCCTTGGCTGGCGGATGAACAAACGACGACGCTCACCGCGTCGTCCGGAGGCCGCGATGTCAGCGGCGCGATGCGGCCTCAATTCGGCGGCGGCGGGGTCTTTCCGAGATCAATCTTGGCGCGGCTCGGGCGGTTTTGGATTGTCAATCGAGACCGGCGCTATTCCGGCGCCGGCAATTTTGTTCGCGTCGTCGTGGTTGCAATTGGCTGAATAACCGCAACAAAACATTGCTGCCAAAGCGTTGCCGCGAGACAATGTACTATGCCGTACGCCTCAATGTGCCATTGATTCCGCATGGTTTCGCTTCCGCATGGCCTCGCCTTCCTTTCCTCATGACATCGAGCGGCTCGCACGCGATATCGGCAGCGGCGACCGTACCGTGCTGTCCCGCGCCATCACGCTCGTCGAAAGTAAGCGCGCCGACCACCGCCATACCGCCGCAGCGCTCATACAGGCGCTGTTGGCCGCAACCGGCAAGGCGGTGCGCGTCGGCATTACCGGCGCGCCGGGCGTCGGCAAATCGACCTTGATCGATGCGCTTGGACACAGCCTCACCGCGCAAGGTCACAAAGTCGCGGTTCTTGCCGTCGATCCGTCATCGCGCCGCACCGGCGGCTCGATTCTCGCCGACAAGACGCGCATGGCGCGGCTTGCCAACGACGCCAACGCCTTCATCCGCCCCTCGCCGTCCTCGGGTACGCTTGGCGGCGTGGCGGCCAAGACCCGCGAAACCATGCTGTTGTGCGAAGCCGCGGGCTACGATGTGGTGCTGGTCGAAACCGTCGGCGTCGGCCAATCCGAAATCGCGGTCGCCGACATGACCGACTTTTTCCTGGTGCTGGCGCTGCCCGGCGCCGGCGATGAATTGCAGGCGCTCAAGAAAGGCGTGGTCGAACTTGCCGACATGATTGCAGTCAACAAGGCGGACGGCGACAACCTGCCTCGCGCCAGGCTCGCCGCTTCGCAATATGGCGCCGCGCTGCACATTCTGTCGCCGCAATCGCCGAACTGGTCGCCGCCGGTCATCACCTGTTCGGCCCTCACCGGCGAGGGCATCGAAACGCTTTGGGAGCACATCCTCGATCATCGGCGCCGCCTGACCGTATCCGGCGAGCTTGCGGCGCGCCGCGGCGAGCAGCAGGTGAAATGGATGTGGACCATGCTCGAAGAACGGTTGTTTGCGCCGCTACGGACCGACCGCGCGCTCAAGGCAGCACTGCCGCGGATCGAAGCCGATGTTGCCGCGGGCCGTCTCGCGCCCGGAACCGCAGTCGAGCAAATCGCCAATCTGCTGGGCGCCTAACGCCATGCACGTAATTCTCGCCGGCTTCGGCCCGTTCCCCGGCGCGCCCTTCAATCCGAGTGCGCTCGTCGTTCAAGCGCTCGCCCGCAGGCGGCGCCCAGCGCTGGCCGGCATCGAGCGCAGCACGCATATTTTTGCCACCACCTATGCCGCCGTTGACCGGGACATGCCCGAATTGTTCGCGGCCCAGCCCGACATCGTGCTGATGTTCGGGCTCGCGGGACGCCGCCGCGCCGTTTGCATCGAGACGCGGGCGCGCAATGCGGTCTCGGTCCTATTCCCCGACGCCAGCGGCTATCGGCCGAAGTCCGGCCTCATCGCGGCAGGCAAGCCATGGTCGCGTCGCGGCAATGCGCCCTTCGCGCGGTTTCTCGGCGCGGTGCGGCCGCTCGGCATTCCGGTGCGGCTGTCGCGCGACGCCGGCCGCTATCTCTGCAATTATGCCTATTGGCGCGCTCCGGAACGAAGCCGCGACGGCGGACCGCTCGTTCAGTTCATTCATATTCCGCCGATCCGGCTCGATCCGCGGCGCCGGCGCTCCAAAAAACGCTTCATTTCGCTGCAGGCGCTCCTCGCCGCCGCCGAAGCTATGCTGATCGCGCTTTCGGCGGCAAGCCGTCGTTAACCTTGCGGGCGGAAACGGCCGCCGCGGCGGGACCCGGAAAGGGTCTTCGCACATCAATATTTGCCAATTTTGCATTCGTCTTTGTGCCGGAATCCGTGAATGAAATTCGATCGCCGCCGCCTGTTTGCCGCTCTCGCCGGTGCCGCCTCCGCCGGCGCCACAACACCCATCGCGGCGCGCGAGAGCTTTGCCGCCGTGCCGGCGCCCCGCGCCGAAATTGACGCGATCACACTCGGCGTGCGGCCGAACGCGGAGATCGATCAGTCGGCCATTCTGCAAAGCGCGATCACGCGCGCCGCCGCCGCCGGATCGCTGCTCCGCCTGCCGCCCGGCCTCTATCGCGCCGGCGCGCTGCAATTGCCGCCCTTTGCGGCGATCGCGGGCATTATCGGTTCGACGCGTCTAGTCATGACCGGCGGAGATTCTTTGCTCACGGCGACCGCCAGCGATTACGTCAGCCTCAGCGGCCTCGTCCTTGACGGCAATCATGCCGCTCTGCCCGATGGCCGCGGCCTCTTGCAGCTGACGAAAGGCCGGGCGCTGCGCCTGACCGATTGTATGATCGTCAACGCCGGCGGCAACGGCATGACGCTCGACGCGATCGCCGGCGAAGTCACAGGCAACACCGTTATCGACGCCGCCAAT
The DNA here is from genome assembly GCA_963791925.1 of uncultured Alphaproteobacteria bacterium. Lineage (GTDB taxonomy): Bacteria > Pseudomonadota > Alphaproteobacteria > Rhizobiales > Xanthobacteraceae > BOG-931. Next base: position 787,380 of record CAWBUA010000004.1, read on the forward strand.
CATGCAATCTTCTCCAACAATGCGGCAGGACTGCGCATCGCGGGCAATACGGTGCAGCGCGCCGGCAATGGCGGCATCCTGATCTGGCGCGATAAGCCCGGCGATGACGGCACGCTTGTCATCGACAACCGCATCGAAGACATCGCCAACAAGGCCGGCGGCTCCGGCCAATACGGCAATGCCGTCAACGTCTTCCGCGCCGACAATGTCATCGTCCGCGGCAACCGCATCCGCAATGCCGCGTTCTCGGCGGTGCGCGGCACCAGCGCCTCCAACCTGCAGATTGTCGGCAATACCTGCAGCGATTTCGGCGAGTGCGCGCTCTATGCCGAATTCGGTTTTCAAGGCGCCGTGATCGCCGACAATGTCGTCGATGGCGCCGCCGCCGGCATTTCGGTGACGAATTTCGACAAAGGCGGCCGGCTTGCCGTGGTGCATGGCAACCTCATTCGCAACCTCGTGCGCCGGCAACCCGCCGGCAGCGACCCTCATGACACGCTCGGCATCGGCGCCGAAGCCGACACGGTGGTCGCCGGCAACGTCATCGAGAGCGAAAACGGCATCGGCATCCAGGCCGGCTGGGGCCCCTATCTGCGCAACGTCAGCGTCAGCGCGAATTTCGTGCACGGCACCGACTACGGCATTGCCGTATCCGTCGTGTCCGGCGCCGGCGCCGCGGTGATCGCCAACAATCTGATCTCCGGCGCGCGGCTGGGCGCTATTGTCGGCAAGGAATGGAGCAAGACCGTCGCCGGCGACCTCACCAAGGACGCCGCCGAGCGCTACGCGCAATTGTCGATCGACGGTAACCGCGTACAGTGACGCCGGCTAGATTGCCGCTGTCACCTTGATCGCGCCAACCTCGAAGCCGTTCCAGTTGCGCAGGCTCGGCTCCACTAGGTGCGCCAGCGCCGCGCGTTCGGCGGCATCGGGCGGCAGAACGCGCACAATCGTCGCCGCCATGATCGCCTGCGCCGCGCGGGCGGCGCCGTCGTCGCATTTGAGCGCGATGCCGAGCCCCAGTTGCGGCAGCGCGGCGCAATAGACACCCTCGGCGCCGGTCTTGACGAAGACGCGATCGCCGAACTGCTGCATGATCTCGGTGCAGAACCGTCCGGTGCCGGCGACGAACCATGGATTTGCGGCGCAGGCCCGCCGCAGCCGCGCCGCCGCAGCGGCGCGTACCGGCGACAGGCCCTGACCGGTGCCGAATTTGGCAAAGCCATGCGCGAGATTTTGCAGCGGCACCGCCCAGGTCGGCACCGAGCAACCATCGATGGCGCAGACGTCTTGCCCCAGGGTTGCGCCGATGAAACCTTCCAGCACCGCGCGCACCTGCCGCTGCACCGGATGCTCGGGCCGGAAATAATCCGCGGTGTCGACGCCCATCGCACAGGCAAGGCATAGGAATCCGGCGTGCTTGCCGGAGCAATTATTATGCAGCGCCGAGGCGGCGCCGGTCCGCGCCAGCGCATACGCGGCAGTCTGCGAAATTGGCCAATGGACGCCGCAGCGCAACGCCGAGGCATCGAGACCGGCCTTTGCGAGCATGCGCTCGACGCCGGCGACATGCGCCGGTTCGCCGCTGTGCGACGCGCAGACGAGCGCCAGCGCTTCGTCATCAAGACCATACTGGTCGGCCGCACCCTGCTCAACCAGCGCTATGGCCTGCAGCGCCTTGATCGCCGAGCGCGGAAACACCGGCGCGGCAACCTCCCCGATGGCAAACACGCTGCGGCCCTGCGCATCGGCGACCGCCACCGCGCCGCGATGGCGGCTCTCCACCAGCGGCCCGCGCGTCACTTCGACCAGGACCGGATTGCTCATGTCTGATTTCTGTCTCGGTTTTTGATCTCGGCGCTCGGCTAATAGCCGACGGTGAACCGGCGCCCGACATGCTTGGGATCTTCGATCTCATCCAAAATCGCGACGGCAAAATCCTCGCGCGATATGTGGCCATTATCGGCGGCATCGACCACCATCGTGTCGCTGCCAAGCCGGAACTTTCCGGTGCGCTCGCCGGGCTTGATCGAAGCCGGCGGCGAGATCGCCGTCCAACCGAAATCTTCGACTTGGCGCAGCTTGTCGAGCGCGATCATTGCCGGTTTCGAACTCGGCGATGGCGCCGCCATGTGATCGAAATGCAGCCTACCGTCGGCGCGCAACAGGCTGCCCGCGCCCACTACGATCAGCGCCCGCCGCACCTTCGACTGCCGTATTGCCTCAATCACCGCGTCGATGTCGTTGACGTCCCATTTTAGCGAAACGACAACGACATCACGGCGGCGCAAAACCGCCGCAAGCGCCGCCGCGTCCCCCGGATACACGGTCGCGACGGTCAAGCCTTCGCGTGCCGGCGGATCAGCCGCGCCACGCGTCGTTCCGGTGACGCGATGTCCGCGCGCCAGCGCTTCGTTGAGAATGCGGCTGCCGATATTGCCGGTCATGCCGACGAGCGCGATGTTTGCCATCCGTGCTGTCTCCCGTGCTTGCGATCGCATCGCCTTTTGTTTGGTGGAAAACCTGCGTGCGCGCAACCTTTGCGAACGGTCTTCGGAAACGCGTTGGACGCGAATACGACCGGCGATCTGTTGACTTCATCATAAGCCGGAGAAATGCTGGAGCGTAACCGGGAACCGGACAAAAAAAATTTGGGGGAGGCAACCATGGCTGTCGCCATACACGATGTCGGCCGCAAGCTCGACGCTCTGCCGCTTGGCCGCTTTCACTACCGTCTCACCGGCTTGATCGTCGGCGGTTTGTTCGTCGATCAGTTCGACAATTACATCACCGGCGGCGTGCTCGGCGCGGCGATCAAGGAAGGCTGGTCGACCATGTCGATGAATGCGCTGTTCATCAGCGCAGGCACCGCCGGCATGACCATCGGCTCGATCGCCGCGGGCTGGATCGGCGACCGCTACGGCCGCCGCTTCAGCTTTCAATTGAACCTGCTGATCTTCGGCCTGTTCTCGTTCGCCGCGGCGGCTTCGCCGACCATGGGCTGGCTCACCGTATCCCGCTTCCTGATGGGGCTGGGCATGGGTGCGGAATTCGTCATCGCCTATACGATGCTCTCCGAATTCGTGCCGCCGAAGACGCGCGGCCGCTGGCAGGCCTCGATGGCGGTGATTTCCAACGGCGCCGTTTTTATCTCCAGTCTGTGCGGCTTCCTGATCATCCCGCAATACGGCTGGCGCTGGGTGTTCGTGATCGCCGGCGTCGCCGCGATCGTGGTTTGGCTGCTGCGCAAGGCGCTGCCGGAATCGCCGCGCTGGCTGGAAAGCCGGGGCCGCAATGACGAGGCGGAGAAAGTCGTCGACGACATCGTGCACGAATTGGGCCTCAAGGAAGCTCCCGCCGGCGCCCCGTCGGCGGCGCCGACTGCGGTCGCGGCCGACGTGCCGTTCAGCGCACTGTTCGCGCCGCCCATTCTCCGCCGCACGCTGCTTGCCATCATCCTGATGACGGCGGGACTGACGGTGTCCTACGGCTACACCAACTGGCTGCCGACTTTCTTCATCAAGCAGGGCATGAGTTCTCAACACCTCGATCGGCTTCACCGTCATCATGAGCCTGGGCGGCACGCTCGGCGCGCTGATCGCCTTCGCTGTCAGCGATAAGATCGACCGCAAGCCGAGCCTGACCATCGCCGGGATCTGCGCGCTCGCATCCGGCATATTGTTCGCGCAGGGCCACAGTGTGCTGTGGATCAACATATTCGGGCTGCTGCTGCTCTGCTCGCTGTTCTGCTTCACGACACTATCGATTGCCGTCTACATGCCGGAACTGTTCGGCACCGAATACCGCGCCCGAGGCGCCGGCATCGCCTTCACCTGCGCCCGCCTCGGCATCGTGGCGACACCGTTCCCGATCGTGTGGGCGTTCGACTTCGGCGGGCTGAACGCGGTCACCACCATGTTCTCGGTGTTCCTGGTGATCGCGCTGGTGGCGTTGTGGACACTCGGTGTCGAGACACGCGCCAGACCGCTCGAGGAAACGGCGCCGGCGCTGGACCGCGCGCCGGAGCCGCTTGCCGGCCGTGCTGCGCCGGCGGCCGAATAGCCGATGCAGGCAGCAAGTCAGCGCAACGTCGCCTTCGTCGGACACAGCGACCAAGGCGGCCGCAGCGACGGCGTGCAGGTCATGGTCCATCGCGGCCATGCCTATATCGGCCACATCTTCAGCGGTGGTTTCTCCGTCGTCGACGTGCGCGATCCAAAAAATCCGCAGGCCGTCGCCTTCGTTCCGACGCCGGAGAACACCTGGGCGCTGCATCTGCAGGTGCACGGCGATCTCCTCCTCGTCGTCAACGCGGCCAATGTATGGACGGCGCAGAAGGTTGCGAGCGACAAGGAATTTTTCTCGCGGCCGCTCACCGAATCCTTCGACCGGCACGGCATGTCCTTTGCCGCGGGGCTTCGGGTCTACGATATTTCGCAACCGGCGAAGCCGCGCGAGATCGCTTTCATGCCGGTCAAAGGGCTCGGCCCGCATCGCATCTGGTACGTCGGCGGCCGCTACGCTTACATCTCGGCGCATTTCGAGGGCTTTACCGACCGCATCCTCGCCATCGTCGACTTGGGCGACCCGGCCAGGCCGCACATCGTCGGGCGCTGGTGGCTGCCGGGCATGTGGCAGGCCGGCGGCGAGACCCCGCAATGGCCGCAAGGTCGCCGTTACGCGCTCCACCACGCGGTCGTTACCGGCACCATGGCCTATGGCGCTTGGCTGGACGGCGGACTAACCGTGCTCGACGTCGCCGATCCGGCGAAGCCGCAGCTCGTCGCACATCGGGTTTGGCATCCGCCGCTCGGCTCGACGACGCACTCGCCGCTGCAATTCCCGGATCGCAACTTGCTCATCGTCTCCGACAAACCGGCCCAGGACAATTGCGCCGACGGCGTCAAGCGCATCTGGGTGTTCGACGTACACGAGCCGGCCAATCCGGTCAGCATCGCGACCATGCCGCTGCCTGACGAAGCCCGCTATTGCGAACTGCCGGGCAAATTCGGCCCGCATAATCTGCACGAGAACCGGCCCGGCGCCTTGCAGAGCTCGAGCCTCGTCTTTGCCACCTACTGCAATGCCGGGCTCCGCGTCTTTGACATTACCGATCCGTTCCAGCCGCGCGCGGCCGGACATTTCGTGCCGCCGCCGCCGACCCGCCGCATGGACCCGCGGCCGAACCGGCCGCTGGTCATCCAGTCGGGCGACGTGTTTGCCGCCGCGGATGGTCTGCTCTACATGACCGACTTCAACGCCGGCCTGTACATTTTGGAATATGCAGGCTGACGCTCACACGCCCGTCCGGGTCCCCAACGAAAGCAAACGATGCCGAGTGCTGCTTGGTCGAAGCCGAACACCGTGATGGTGACTGGAGGCACCGGCTTTGTTGGCACTTATGTCTGCCGCCTGTTGGGGCAGCAAGGACAGACCGCCATCGCCGTCGGCATCGAGCCCTTTTCCGATGAGGCGCGGTTCGTTCTGAAAGATGCGGGTGCCGCGGTCCGCTTCGTCCGGGGCGATGTTCGTGACGCACCGGGGCTCGACGCCATCTGCGCGCAATATGCGCCTGACGCCATCGTCCATGCCGCGGGTCTGGTCGGACACGACACGTCGCTCGCCGATCCGGCAAAGACCTATGCCGTCAATGTCGGCGGCACCGTGAACGTTTTCGAAGCCGCGCGCCGGGCCAATGTCGGCAAGGTCTTGCTGATCAGCAGCAATGCCGCCTATCACCGCAAGGAGCGCGACGTATTCGACGAAACCCATCCGACGACGTCGATCTATTCCGGCAATCCGAATGCGCACTACGGCGCATCCAAGGTGGCCGCCGAGCAGGTGGCGCTCGCCTATCATACGTTCCAGGGCATCGATGCGCTGGCGATCCGTATCACCAGCGTCTACGGCTTCGGCATGAAGCCCGGGCAGATGCAGCTGAAGCAGATCGTGGAAGGCGCCGCCAACGGCCAAGCCGTAAAGATTGCTTCCGGCGGCCATGTGGTGCGCGACTACACTTACGTCGAAGATTCCGCCGTCGGCATCGTCGCCATCCTCAACTTCGATACCCGCACTCTCGCACAGCGCATCTTCAACATTTCACGTGGCGAGCTGACCAGCACCTTGGACATCGCCGAGGCCGCGCGCGCCGCTTTTCCGGATGCCAGCATCGACGTCGGCGGCGAGATGACGGAATTCGAAAAAGCGACATTGAAACAGCGCGCGCCGCTGTCCTGGGCCGCGGCCGAAAAAGCATTCGGCTACCGGCCGCGCTATTCGCTGCGCCAGGGCATCAAGCGTTACGCCGAGCTTTATGCGGCTTTCCAAGAACAGCACGCCTCGCCGCTCGCCTCGACATGACGCAGTGAACGCGTCAATCTGGCCGCATGCGTCGGCTCACCATCGTCGTCCCGGTGCTCAACGAGGCCGGCATCCTCGTCGACATGCTCAAGGCGCTGGCGCTGCTGCGCGCCCGCGGCACCGAGGTGATCGTCGTCGACAGCGGATCGAGCGACGGCTCGCCCGTTCTGGCGCGGCCCCTCGCCGACCGGGTGATCGGCGCTCCGCGCGGACGCGGCGCGCCATTGAATGCGGGCGCCGCGCTCGGCACCGGCGATGCGCTCCTTTTCCTGCACGCCGACACGACGTTGCCGCCTGACGCCGACCGCCTGATTGCGAGCGCCCTGATGCACCGCGCCTGGGGCCGCTTCGATCTGCGCATTGCCGGACGGCATCCGCTGTTGGCAGTCGTCGCCCGCATGATCAATTGGCGCTCGCGGCTGACCGGCATCGCCACCGGCGATCAGGCGATCTTCGTCGCCCGCGCGGCGTTTACGGCGGTCGGCGGTTTCCCCGACCTGCCGCTGATGGAGGACATCGCCATATCGCGGCGGCTCAAGCGCCTGTGCCGGCCGTACTGCGTCGGCGCGCCGGTCGTGACATCAGGACGGCGCTGGGAATACCACGGCGTTCTGCGCACGGTTGTGCTGATGTGGCGGCTGCGGCTCGCCTATTATTTCGGCGTCGAGCCGGCGCGGCTGGCGCTGCGTTATGGGCCGGTTCCGCCGTCACCCGCGCAAACCGGCGCCGGGCCATAGCTTCGGCGCCGCGCGCGCATATTGCTTCGGCCGCGGCACCTCGGCATCGAGCTCCTGCGCCGCATGCCAGCCCCAATGCGGATTGTCGAGAAAGCTGCGCGCCAGGGCGACCATGTCGGCTCTGCCCTCGGCGACGATCGCTTCCGCCTGCTTGGCCGTCGTGATCATGCCGACGGCGCGCACGGCGATGCCGGTTTCGCGGCGTACCTTTTCCGCGGCCGGCACGTTAAAGCCGGCATCGTTGGGCCAGCGGCTTTCGGGCGTGATATTGCCCGATGAAATATCGACGTAATCGAGCCCGGCGGCCTTGAGCGCCTTGCCCGCCGTCACCGCATCGTCGACGGTGAGGCCGCCTTCGATCCAATCGGTACCGGTGATACGGGCGCCGAACGGGACGCTTCGCGGCACCGCGGCGCGGACCGCGCGCACCACTTCCAGCGGGAATTTCATGCGGCCTTCGAACGAGCCGCCATGGGCGTCATTGCGCTTGTTCGACAGCGGCGACAGGAAGCTGTGCAGCAGATAGCCATGGGCGAAATGCAATTCGATGGCGTCGAAGCCGATGCGCAGCGCGCGCTTGGCGGCATCGGTGAACGAGGCCCTGACACGCGCCATGTCGTCCTCGGTCATGGCGCGCGGGGTGTGCCAGCCGGGACCGAACGGCAGTGCCGACGGCCCGATGGTCGGCCAGGCATCCTCGGCATCGCTGAGCGCCTTGGCGCCCTCCCACGGGCGCTGCGACGATGCCTTGCGGCCGGCATGCGCCAGCTGAATGCCGAGCTTGGCGCTGCCGATGCGGCGGCAATGATCGACGATCCGCGTCAGCGCCGCCTCGCAATCGTCGGAATAAAGGCCGAGGCAGCCGTGCGTAATGCGGCCGCGGCGCTCAACATGGGTGGCCTCGATGACGAGAAGCCCGGCGCCGGAATTCGCCAGCATGCCGAGATGGGTCATGTGCCAGTCGTTACCGACGCCGTCGTCGGCGCTGTATTGACACATCGGCGACACGGCGATGCGGTTCGGCAAAGTCAGCTCGGCAAGTTTGATCGGCGAGAACAAGGCGCTCGGCATCGATGCTCACATACGGTTTGAGGAATGGGGCCTTAAGGATCGAAAAGACGAGGGTGGGCGATGAAATCGCCACGGCTGACGGCACGATCCGCGCTATCGGCGGTGGCGGTTTTCGGGCCGTGGATAGCCGGTGGCGTCTGCCGAATCTAGTCGGGCCAGGGCGGCGCCGCCACCCCGATCGCCGGCAACCGCGGCGGCGGCGCGCCGTCATCCTCGAGGAGCAGAGCCTCGCCGCTCAGCGGCATTCCGGCGATCGCGGCCCATCGATCGCGCACGCGCAGCACTTTGCGCATTTCTTCGAGAAATTCGGCTTCGGTGAAATAGTGCCGCCAGCGCCCGCTGTCGCAGAGGTCGAGGAAATGCTGCTGCCGACGCTCGATCAAGGCAAGCCAGCGGCGGGCAATGCTCTCGTACCGGCCGGATTGCGGTTCCGCCATGGACGGGCGACCAGAAGCGTAAAGTCAGAAAACGCGGTTGAAATCGACGCTGGCGGATAAACACCCCGGGTTTGTTAATTCGGCAATAAAAATGAATGTGGCGGCAGCAAGGACTATTTGTTGACTTTTTGTTTGTTGATAACAACGGGGAAGATTGATTCGCTCTAAAGCTTGAGCCGCAGGCGGCTTGCCAGCTCGCCGACGATACCGCGTCGGAAGGTGAGCACGCAGGCTACGAAGATGGCGCCCTGGATCACCAGCACCCATTGCCCGAGCGGCGCCAGATAGTTCTCCATCGCGACGATGGCGAAGGCGCCCACTACCGGTCCGAGCACGGTGCCAAGACCGCCGACCAGCGTCATCAATATGACCTCGCCGGACATGGTCCAATGCACGTCGGTCAGCGAGGCGAGTTGGAACACCAGCGCCTTGAGCGATCCGGCGAGCCCGGCGAGCGTCGCCGACAACACGAAGGCGACGAGCTTGTAGCGGTCGGTGCGGTAGCCGAGCGATATGCTGCGCAGCTCGTTTTCGCGGATCGCCTTGAGCACTTCGCCGAACGGCGAATTGATGATGCGATAGATCAGGAACAAGGCGGCCAGCACAACGACGAGAACGAAGGCGTACATCGTCATTTCATTGTTGAGATCGAAGACGCCGAACAGGCGCCCACGCGGCACATCCTGGATGCCGTCCTCGCCGCCGGTGAGCTTCACCCGCAGCGCCACCAGATACATCATCTGCGCCAGTGCGAGCGTGATCATGGCGAAATAGATGCCCTGGCGGCGAATGGCGATGGCGCCGCCGATCACGCCGAGCAGCGCGGCCGTCGCCGTGCCGATGAGGACGGCGAATTCCGGCTGCAGGCCCCAATGTTTGGCCGCATGGGCGCACAGATAGCTCGCCCAGCCGAAATAAAGCGCGTGCCCGAACGACAGCAGTCCCACGTAGCCGATCAGGAGATTGAAGGCGCAGGCGAACAGCGCAAAGCACAAGGCCTTCTCGAGGAAGACCGGATAGAGCACAAACGGCGCCGCAGCCAGAAATACGATCATCGCGCCGGCGGCGACGGCAAGACTGCGCTCCGCCGTGTCCCGCCGCCGGCTGGCCGATGCTTCGACCAGGCTCGCCATCAAGCGCTCCGTCCGAACAATCCGGCCGGCCGCGCCAGCAGCACGATGACCATGATGACGAAAATCACGGTATTCGATGCTTCGGGAAAGAACACCTTGGTGAAGCCCTCGACGATGCCGAGCGCAAAGCCGGTGATGATCGCGCCCAAGATCGAGCCCATGCCGCCGATCACCACGACCGCGAACACCACGATGATGACGTCGGAGCCCATCTGCGGCGACACATTGTAGATCGGCGCCGCCATCACGCCGGCCAGGGCCGCCAGCGCGACGCCAAAACCGTAGGTCAGCGTCACCAGCCGCGGCACATTGATGCCGAAGGCGCGGACCAGCGTCGGATTTTCCGTTGCCGCGCGCAGATAGGAGCCGAGCCGCGTGCGCTCGATGGCGAACCAGGTGACGAGGCACACGGCAAGCGAAAAGACGATCACCCAGGCCCGGTAATTGGGCAGAAACATGAAGCCGAGATTATGCCCGCCTTGCAGCGCGTCCGGTATGTCATAGGGCTTGCCGGAGGAGCCGTAATAATTCCGGAACAGGCCTTCGATGATCAGCGCCAGACCGAACGTCAGCAACAGGCCGTAGAGATGGTCGAGGCCCTGCAGACGGCGCAGAAAAAGCCGCTCGATGACGAGCCCGGTCGCGCCGACCAGGATCGGCACGACGATCAGCGCCGCCCAATAATTGATGCCGAGATAATGCAGCAGCATGTAGGCGACGAACGCGCCCATCATATATTGCGCACCGTGGGTGAAATTGATGATGTTGAGCATGCCGAAAATGACGGCGAGCCCGAGGCTCAACAACGCATAGAACGAACCGTTGATCAGCCCGAGCAGCAATTGTCCGAACAGCGCATAGGATGGAACTCCGAATATCTCGAACATGCCGCCACGCTCGCTACTCTGTCTTCACCGGCCCGCTCCGTCCGCTTCCCTTTGCGGGGAGGACTTCGCTGCGCGGGGAGGACTTGGCGTCGGGAGCGAGCACAGCGCACGCAGAGCCGATGCTCTGACACCGTGACGCTGCCGTCGCCTCCGCCCTCCCCTTGAAAGCGAAACAAACTCTCTCAGTGCACCAGCGGGCAATTGTCGTCCTTCATCGGCCGGAATGCCTGGTCCGCGGGGATGGTGGCCTTGAGGATGTAATCGTCGCCGGGATATTTCGATTCGGCGGGCGACTTCACCTGGAACAGATAGGCCGGATGGATCTTGCGGCCGTCGGCGCGGATCGTGCCCTTGCCGAACAGCGGGTCGTCGGTCGGCATTTTCTTCATCTCATCGACTACGGCCTTGCCGTCCCCGGCGCTCTTGAGCGCGGCGACCGCTTTGAGATAATGCAAGGTCGCCGCATAGACGCCGGCCTGGTTCATGTTCGGATATTTGCCCGGCCGTTCGACCTGCCACCGCTTGGTCTAGGCCCGCGTCGCGTCGTTCATATCCCAATAGAACGTCTCGGTGAGCACCAGACCCTGAGCGACCTTGAGCCCGAGCGCTTCGACGTCGCCGATATAGAACAAGAGCGCGGCAAAATGCTGACCGCCCGCGGTAATGCCGAACTCGGCGCCCTGCTTGATCGAATTGATGGTGTCGCCGCCGGCGTTGGCCAGTCCGATGATCTTCGCCTTCGATTGCTGGGCTTGCAGCAGGAAGGAGGAGAAGTCCTGGTTGTTCAGCGGATGGGCCACGTGACCCAGCACCTTGCCGCCATTGGCGAGCACGACCGCCGTGGCGTCGCGTTCGAGCGCGTGACCGAAGGCGTAATCGGAGGTCAGGAAGAACCAGGTATCGCCGCCGTTCTTGACCAGCGCGCCGGCGGTGGCATGGGCGAGCATCCAGGTGTCGTAGGTCCAATGCACGGTATTGGGCGAGCATTTCGGCCCGGTCAGGTCGGAAATGGCCGCGCCGGACACCAGCAGCACCTTGTTCTTCTCGCGCGTGACGTCGCTCACCGCCAGCGCCACGGCGGAATTCGGCACGTCGACGATAGCGTCGACGTTCTGCGTGTCGAACCATTGCCGGGCGATATTCGAGCCGATGTCGGGTTTGTTCTGGTGATCGGCGACGATGATATCGACCTTCATGTTGTGGGCGGCCGGATTGAAATCGGCCACCGCCATTTTGGCCGCGGCCACCGAACCGGGGCCGGTGTCGTCGGCATAGAGGCTCGACATGTCGGTCAGCACGCCGATCTTGACGTTGGTGGTTTGGGCATGCGCGGCCGTCGTCATCAACGCGGCGGCGAATGCCAGACTAGCGATCAGTCTCATCACACACCTCCCTTTGTGCGGGCTTTTGGCCCTTCTCTGCCAGGAACTCTATCAAACTCCGAGATAGTCGTGGAGCTTCCCCGTGTTCGCCTTGAGCTGCGCGGTCGAAAACTCATCGACGACCCGGCCGTGCTCCATGATGTAGTGCCGATCGGCCACCGCGGCGGCGAAGTGGAAATTCTGCTCGACCAAGAGAATGGTGAAGCCTTGCGCTTTCAGCGAACCGATGGTCTCGCGGATCTGTTGGATGATCACCGGCGCCAGCCCCTCCGTCGGTTCGTCGAGTAAGAGCAAGCGGGCGCCGGTGCGCAGGATGCGGCCGATCGCCAGCATCTGCTGCTCGCCGCCGGACAGCTTGGTGCCCTGACTGTTGAGCCGCTCGCGTAAATTGGGAAACAGTGCAAAAATGCGCTCGAGGTCGAGCCCGCCCGGGCGCACTTGCGGCGGCAGCAGCAGATTCTCACGCACGTCGAGGCTCGCGAAAATACCGCGCTCCTCCGGACAGAATGCGATGCCGGCGCGGGCGATGGCGTCCGAGGCCATGCCGACGAGCTCGCGGCCTTCGAAGCGAACCGAGCCGCGGCGCTGCGCGACGATGCCCATGATCGCTTTCAGCGTCGTGGTCTTGCCGACGCCGTTGCGGCCAAGGAGCGTCACCACCTCGCCTGGCTGCACGTTAAAGGTTGCGCCGTGCAGAATATGCGACTCGCCGTACCAGGCTTCGAGCCCGTTGACCGCGAGCAGGGCGCGGGCCGCGGCTGAGTGCCTGTCAATCATGGCCGGTTCCGAGATAGGCTTCGCGCACCGCGGGATCCGCCGCCACCGTCCGGTAATCGCCCTCGGCGAGCACCTGGCCGCGGGTGAGCACGGTGATGCGGTCGCACAGATCGGCGACCACGCTGAGATTATGCTCGACCATCAGCACGGTGCGGCTCGCGGCGACCGATTTGATCAGCGCGCTGATGCGAACGATGTCGTCATGGCCCATGCCCGCGGTCGGCTCGTCGAGCAGGAGCATTGCCGGGTCGAGCGCCAGCGTGGTTGCGATCTCCAGCGCCCGCTTGTGGCCATACGGCAATTCGGTCGCCAGCGCGTTGGCGTAAGGCGAAAGCCCGACATCGGCGAGCAACGACAGTGCGCGCTCATCGAGCACATGCAGCACGCGCTTGCCGCGCCAGAAATCGAACGAGCCGCCGCGGCGCCGCTGCAGCGCGATGCGCACATTCTCCAGCACAGTGAGATGCGGGAACACCGCGGAAATCTGAAAGGAGCGCACGAGCCCAAGCCGCGAGACCTCGGCCGGCTTGAGCGCGGTGATGTCGCGGCCATCGAAAACGATGCGGCCGCGCGTCGGGTTGAGGAACTTGCTCAACAGATTGAAACAGGTTGTCTTGCCGGCGCCGTTCGGGCCGATCATGGCGTGAATGCTGCCGCGCGCGACGCGCAGATTGACCGAGCGCACCGCGATGAAACCGGCAAAATCCTTGGTCAGGTCCTCGGTTTCGAGGACGGTGTCGTCACCCACGCACTGTTCCCCCACCGCGGTCATTCTCCGCCATCTTCGCCGCGGGCGTAAAGCGAATTAGCGCGCCATCCTCGGGAGCCTCAGCGCCAATTGTGTCCCGATATTGAAACGGCAGCTTAAAACGATGACCCGCCCGGAGGGGACGGGTCCGGGCGGGTCGAAATATCGGCGCTGGCGTCAGGGGTGTTAGCGCGCCGATGGGGCCTATTTGCGCCACCAGTTATTCGTCGTGCCGCCCGACAAAAGGTTCAAGGCGTAAAATGACTGCCGCGCCAGCGGATTAGCCGTAGCTTTCAGATTATTTGCCGGGCGCGGCGGGTTTGCCAGGCTCGGCCGGCTCGGCCGACGCCACGACGCGGTCCTGGCGCATGCGGGCGATGATCTTGCCAAGCTCTTCCTTGGCAAGCGACTTCATGGCGATGCGGACGCGATAGAGCCCGCCCTCCGTCGGACCGTCGACCAGGGCGGCCTGATAATTGTGCAGAAAGTTCGTGATCTCGGCGGCGCTGGCGGCTTGCGCAAAGCGCACCATCGCGAATGCGCCATGACGATGGGTGGCACCGAGCGAAGCCTCACGCGCTGCGCTCTGCGGCTTGGTGAAGAGGTCGACGAGCATGAAGGCCTGCAACGCGATGGCCAAGACGGCAAAGGACGCCGCCACCGCCAAAGTGCGTGGCGGCAGATTGGCAAAGAAGCCGGTCAGCCAGCCGGCGGCGGCGCCGCGAACGCGCTTCGGCGCGGCACTGGCCTCGGCATCGATCGCCACCATCAGCCGCTCGGCGACATGCGGGCGCGGTGCGCCAAGCGTCTCGTTGAGATGAATAGTCTCGACAAGCTCTTCGCGGATCAGCTCGACATGGCGCGCGAGCTCGGCATCGAGCCGCAGCGCCTCCTCGACGCGCTGGCGATCGCGGCGACGCAGCGTGCCGGCCGCGTACCAGGGCAACAGCGCCTCGATGTCGCCGGGCTCGCCATTTTGGCCCGGATTGCGGGCCGCATCGCTCATCATGGCCAGCCTCGATCGATTCCCGCCATTCGGCACAGTTCTCCGAGCTTCTTGCGCGCATAGAACATTCGCGTCTTCACCGTGTTCTCTGGAATTCCGATAATGCGAGCAACCTCTTCCACCGATTTCTCGTGATAATAGACGAGATCGATGACTTCGCGGTGCTCGCGCGACAGCCCGGCGAGGCATCGGCGCAGCTTCTCGCCTTTATCGAGCTTCGCCAAAGTGAGTTCCGGATCATCCGCAGGTTCCTCGATCGATTCCGCCGTTTCATCATCCAATCCGTCCTCGCGCCGTTTGCGCAACGCCGACAGCGCTTTGAAGCGGGCAATCGCGATGAGCCAGGTCGATACCGCGCTTCTGCCTTCGAACCGGTTGGCCTGCCGCCAGACGTCCAAAAACACCTCGCCGATGACGTCCTCCGCCGCCATCTCGTCGCGCAACAGACGCAGCACAAACCGATAAATCCGCACGTGGTGCCGCGCGAACAGCACCTGCATCGCCAGCCGGTCGCCCCGGGCAATGCGACCGATCAGTGCTTCGTCGGCCGGTGCTTGCATCGCCATAGAGTCGGCTCACCAATTGGTCGCGGCTCGCCGCGGGACGGTTCAAATGCCTGTGAATAATTTTTGATGCTGCGAGGCACACGGACCAGAGTGAATTTCTCGCATTTCCTCAGAGTCTTAGCCACGGAGAGGCAACACCGCGGCACCGGCGTATCTAATTGCTCCGGAACCGGGCCGCGGCGCAAGGGTCTTTCGCGCTGCGCCCGCCATCCGGCAGCGTTTGCCTTAACGGGTCGTGGAAAGCCTAGCGGCTCGCCCCCGGGAGCGTCTCGCCGAGCGGCTTTTCCTCGAGCAGGATCACGGCCAGGAACGAAATCGTCAGGGTGCCGGCAATGGCGAGAAAAACCGTCTTGAAGGTCGCGACCGATGCGCTGCCCAAAAAGGCGTGGCCGAGCGAGCCGGGAGCCGCGTCGACCGGCGCATGCGCCAGCACGACCGCCCCGAAGCCGGCGATCATCATGGTGCCCATCAGCGTGCGGGCAAAATTCATGGTGCCGATGGCGGCGCCGAGATTTTGAATGGCGACCGTGTTTTGCAGCGCCACCTGGGTAAGCGGCGCCGTCGGCCCGAAACCGACGCCGATCAGAAACAAAATGATCTCGAATTGCAGCGAATTCATGCTTTCGGCCGAATAGGCGAGCGCAACGACCGCGCCAAGTCCGATGCAGAGAAAGCACAGCGGCAAAAGCTTGTAATGACGCACCCGGCCGATCACCTGGCTCGACAATCCGGCGCTGATATTGAGCGTGACCATCAGGATCATCAGGCTTAGACCCGACGAGGTCGCCGACCAGCCCAGCGCGCTTTGCAGATACATCGGCAGGAAAATGTTGAGGCAGACGATCGAACCCCAGCCGAAGGAGTGCGCCGTCATGGTCAGCCGCGCGGCGGGATCGGACAAAATCGCGATCGGGATCAGCGGTTCGACCGCGGTGAGGAGCCGCACCACGAAGCCTGCGCTCAGAATGAGCGCGGCGCCGAGCAGGGCGAGCACCGGCGCCGACAGCCAGGGATAGTGCACGCCGCCAAGATTAAGCGCCAGCATGAAGCACGAGCTTGCCGCCATCACCAGGATCGCGCCGATGAAATCGAGCCGGTGCGGCCGGCCGTGCCAGGGCAACCGCCGCAGCGTCTTGAGCGCCAGCACGATGGTGAGGATGCAGAACGGGATCTTCCAGATGAAAATCATCCACCAATACCAGTGATCGCAAATCCAGCCGCCGAGCGCCGGCCCGCAGCCGCCGGCGGTCGTGAAAGCGATCGAGAAATAGGTGTAATATTTGGCGCGCTCCTTGGGGGGCGCCATGTCGCCGAGCACCATCTGCGCGCTCGAAATCATGCCGCCGCCGCCCATGCCCTGCACCACGCGGCCGCAGATCAGCATCAGCAGGCTTGACGCGGTCGCCGAGATCAGCGCGCCGGTCATATAGATCGCCAGCGCGATCAACAGCGAGGCGCGGCGGCCGTGGATATCGGCGAATTTGCCGTACAGCGGAGTCAGCGCGGTCGCGGCAATCAGATAGGACGTGATCACCCACGGCAACTCGTTGACGTCACCGAACACCCGCCCGATGGTCGGCAGCGCGCTCGCCAGAATCGATTGATCGACCGAGCCGAGGAATACCGGCAGCATCATGCTCATGACGATGATGCGCTTTTCGCCATGCGTCAGCGGTTTTGGGCCGACGGGCACGGCGCCCGCGGCCGGCGCGCCAAACTCCGCGGCGACCTCGCGGGCGCCTGCCGCCTCCCCGTGCAAATCTGCGGCGCTTTCGCTGCGCGCGTCATTCATAGAGCGAATTTACGCTGCGATACGCGCCGCAGCGTCCCCGACGGAATCCCAAGGGACCAATACCGGCAAAGACGGTCGCTGTCATATGCGCAAGGCCCGAGAATGGCGCATGGCTGCTCGTCGACCGGGTTCCGGACGGCACCCCCCGGAGCCGTGTCACAAATTGGTGTCCTGCCCATTCCATCTTTGCCTGGACAGGCCGGTGAATGCACTATGCGTAGGAGATGGAATGCTGTCGTTATGCCGGGTGTCTCACCGACACGGCCGATATTATTGGCTTTCATAACCGTTCGGAAAGCATTGGCCCGAAAAATCGCAGGGGATTGCCATGACCATTCTCGAAATTCACGTCGTCATCAGCCTGATCGAAATCGCAACCGGCCTCGTCATGTTGTACGGCCTGATAACCGGCCAAGCCTTCGGCGGCTGGACCGCCGCGTTCTTCGCCACTGCTATCCTGACCAGCCTGACCGGCTTCCCGCTGGCTCCATTCGGGTTCGATCCGCCGCGCGCAATCGGCGTCCTCACCCTCGTCCTCTTGGCAATCGCGGTCGCCGCCTATTATCTGTTCCGGCTCGCCGGCGCCTGGCGCTGGATCTATGTCGTCACCGCGCTGGCGGCGCTTTATCTGGACGTATTCGTTGGCGTCATCCAATCGTTCATGAAAATACCGGCGGTGCACGCCTTGGCGCCAACCCAAAAGGAGCCGCCATTTCTGGTGGCGCAGGCCGTCGTCCTGGCGCTGTTTGTCGTGCTAGGGTTCGTCGCGCTGCGTAAGTTCCACCCGCGCTTTTCGCCCGCGGCTTGAAAACGAGGAGATTTAAATGAACCCCCGCGATCCCAAAGCCCTGCAAACCGGCACTCTGGCAACGCCGACCGACCTGAAATCGAACGCGGTGCGCGACATTGCCGGCGCACTCAACATCCTCCTCGCCGATGTGTTCGCGCTGTATTTGAAAACCAAAAACTTCCATTGGCACATGTCGGGGCCGCATTTCCGCGACTATCATTTGCTGCTCGATGAACAGAGTGAACAGATTTTCGCCATAACCGACGATATCGCCGAACGCGCCCGCAAGATCGGCGGCACGACGATCCGCTCGATCGGCCATATCGGCCGCCTGCAGCGGGTGCTCGACAATGACGCCGAATTCGTCACCCCGCTCGACATGCTCGCCGAGCTGCGCGACGACAACAAGCAGCTCGTCGCCCGTCTTCGCGAGACCCACGATCTGTGCGATGAGCACGGCGACGTCGCCACCACAAGCCTGATCGAAAATTGGATCGACCAGGCCGAGCGCCGCACTTGGTTCCTGTTCGAGGCCTCGCGCGAGGTCGGCGAACCGGCCTGAGCCGCGGCGTTTCGGCGCTACTGCCTCAGCGTATTGGCGACCTTGAAGCTTGCCTCGGTCTTGGCCTTGATGTCGTCGAGCGTGACCTCGGGCGCGAGCTCGATCAGCGTCAAGCCGCCGCCGTGGCGGTCAAGCGTGAACACGCCGAGATCGGTGATCACCATATCGACCACGCCGGCGCCAGTGAGCGGCAGCGTGCAGCGCTTCTTCAGTTTCGAGTCGCCCTTGGCGGAATGCTCCATCACCACGACGACCTTCTTGACGCCGCCGACGAGATCCATGGCGCCGCCCATGCCCTTGACCATTTTGCCCGGGATCATCCAGTTGGCGAGATCGCCGCTCTCCGCGACTTCCATCGCGCCGAGGATGGCGATGTCGATATGGCCGCCGCGGATCATGGCGAAACTGTCCGCGGAGTTGAAATAGCTCGTCGTCGGCAGCTCGGTGACGGTCTGCTTGCCGGCATTGATGAGATCGGGATCTTCCTCGCCTTCGAAGGGAAACGGCCCGGTGCCGAGCATGCCGTTCTCCGACTGCAGCTGCACGTTCATGCCGTCGGGAATGTAGTTCGACACCAGCGTCGGAATGCCGATGCCGAGATTGACGTAAAAGCCGTCGCGCAATTCCTTGGCGGCGCGCTCGGCCATCTGGTCGCGGGTCCAGGGCATTAGACGCGTCCTCCCATCACACTTCCTCTCCGGTTCCGGCCGGCGCGTCGGCGCGCTGGCGCTTGCGCACGGTGCGTTGCTCGATGTGCTTGACCGCGGTCGGCACGTGGACGATCCGCTGCACGTAAATGCCGGGCGTGATGATGTGATCGGGATTGATGTCGCCGGGCTTCACCAGATGCTCGACCTCGGCCACCGTGACCTTGCCGGCGGTCGCCATGGTCGGATTGAAATTGCGCGCGGTCTTGCGATAGACGAGGTTGCCTTCGGTGTCGCCGCGATAGGCGTGCACGATCGACAGGTCGGCGAGGAGCCCGCGCTCCATCACATAGCGTTCGCCATCGAATTCGCGGGTGTCCTTGCCTTCGGCGATCTTGGTGCCGTAACCAGTCTTGGTGAAGAATGCCGGGATGCCGGCGCCGCCGGCGCGGATGCGCTCAGCCAAGGTCCCCTGGGGATTGAACTCGATCTCCAGCTCGTTGGCCAGAAACTGGTTCATGAAGGTCTTGTTCTCCCCGACATAGGAGGAGATCATCTTCTTGATCTGGCGGGTATCGAGCAGGATGCCGAGCCCTTTGCCGTCGGTCCCGCAATTGTTGGAGACGACGGTCAGGTTCTTGACGCCCGAGTTCGCGGATCGCAAGGATCAAGGTTTCCGGAATGCCGCACAGGCCGAAACCGCCGGCCATGATGGTCATGCCATCCTTGAGCAAACCGGCCAGTGCGGATCGTGCATCCGCATAGACCTTGTTCATGACCGCTCCATTTCCCCCGGCAAATCTCACTTACGCATAACGGGACCTGCGGAAAGGTCAACCGCCGCTGCTGGGCGTGGTGTAGGTTCCGATGATCGGCAGCTGGATTTGCGGGTGCGGGTAGTAGTTCCAGGCCACGAACATGGCGGCAAACAGGATCGCCGCGACGACGGCGGCGCCGACGCGGTTGCGGAACGATATGATGCCGCCGACGAAGGTGGAGACGAAGACGAAGGCCGCCATCAAGGCGACGTAGGTCCAGTTCACCGTGGACAGGTCGATCGACATGATGGCTCCCCCGATCGGCCCTCGATTCGGACCGTTTGACTGCAATGTTAGCCGAGGTCACGCGGGCGCGCGACACCTTGGCGCGGCTTCGCACAAGAAGATATAAGATAGCCGCAACCCGCCAATGACGTCACCCCGGCGCGGTGCCGGGACCCGCCGCGATGACCAATGTCCTTATTCTCCTCGGCCTGACGGAGGCGATCCGCAAGCAATATCGCGACCGCTTACAAGAACGCTTTCCCGAAGTCCCGATGACGCTCGTCGACCATCACTCCAAGGTCGGCCCTCACATCGGCGCCGCCGACGCCTTGATCACGTTTACGCCGATGATGACCGCCAAAGTGCTCGAGCAGGCGCCCAAGTTGAAATGGATCCAGACGCTGGGCACCGGCGTCGACAACCTCATCGACCAGCCGACGCTGCGCAAGGACGTGATCGTCACCAATGTCCGCGGCATTCACGGCCCGCCGGTCTCGGAGGCAGCGCTCGCCTCCATGTTGGCGCTGGCACGCAACCTGCCCGGAGCGGTCCGCGGCCAGGACGCCCACGAGTGGCGGCGCTGGCCGGCGCAGCTCCTGCACAACAAGACGGTGGGCATTTTCGGCGTCGGGCTGATCGCCGAGGTGCTGGCGCCGATGTGCAAGGCGTTCGGCATGACGGTTGTCGGCGTCAGTTCGGCGCCGCGCAAGGTGCCCGGCTTCGACCGCATGCACAGCCGCGATGAGCTTGGGCGGGTGGTCGGCGGCTTCGACTTTTTCGTGCTGCTGACGCCGCTCACGGCGGCGACGCGCAACGCGATCGACGCCACGGTGCTCGACGCGATGAAGCCGTCGAGCTTCCTCGTCAATCTCGCGCGCGGCGGCGTGGTCGATGAGACCGCGTTGGTCGAGGCGCTCAAAGCCGGCCGCATTGCCGGCGCCGCACTCGACGTGTTCAACGAGGAACCGCTGCCATCCCATCATCCGTTCTGGGCGATGCAGAACGTGATCATCACCACCCATCAGGGCGGCTTCTGCGACGTCTATATCGACTATGCTTTGCCGACCGTCGAAACCAACATGCGCGCCTTCCTCAAGGGCGACCTTGGCGGCATGATCAATGTGGTGCCGCACTGATTTGGGTCGGACATCGCACGAAGACGACGTATCGAGCCGTCCGTCCGCTCATTCGCTCGGACGCACCGAGCCCGGCTAATTGCCAGGGTTAACCGCGCCGTTTTTTGCCCGCTATTTGGTCGAAAAAATCCGCAATTGCGTCACCCTGCGGCCACGCCGACTGTGCCCTATGCAGCCGGTAAGTGCTTGATAAGTCACGGGGTGGGTTATGCGCAGGTTTGGAATTCTCGGTGCGGTCGCGGTGATCGTCGCAATCGCGGCGAGTAGCGTCTGCGCGCGGGCGGCCACCGCGGAAGTCGGCAAACCACTGGCGCTCTTGGCCGGGTTGTCGCCGCCGCACGAGGCCAAGCACAAGCACTTCAGACACGTCGCCCATGCGACGTCCCATCACGTGTCCCACGCCAAAGCCGCGCATGAGAAAACGGTCGGCAGGACGCGCCACGCCAGAATGGCCGCCGCGCACGCAAGACACGCCTCGGCCAGAAAACTCGCGCGAAGAGAATACGAACACCACGAGAAAGCCGTTACGGCGTCGGCTTTTGCCGAAGAGCCGCCAGTACAAGCGGCGGCGAGTCCGACGCCACCCAGTCTGACGCCGGCCGCGGTCCAGCCGAAGCGCAATGAGGCTTCGGTCGGCGGCGCCGGAGCTCTCGCCACCGAACCGGCCGTTGCGCCCGTCCCGGCGAACGCACCGCCAAACGCCGATGCCGACCTTGGGCTGGCCGCGGCAGAGGTTCAGACCGTCAAGATCGTACCACCGAACCAGAACGCCGCGTCCGATCCCTCGGCAGCGAATGTCGTGTCTTCGGCCACGGTGCCAACCGACGGTGCCCTCGTTGCCCAGCCGTCGCAAACCGTTCTGGCCGCTCCCGCGCAGGAGCAAAAAAGCAGGAATGCGGATCCGGTGGGCAGTGCGTCATGGATCGCGCAGGTGTTGGCTGCGCTTGGCGGCGCGGTGACTGCGGGCACCGTCGCCTGGTTTCTGATCGGCGGCGGCCCGGTGCGGACCTACGGCTAGGCTATTCTGCCGCTTCGCGCCGCGCGCTGAGCGATCGAAACAGATCGAAAGCCTGCTTCGGCTTCAGGTTCTCGTGCACCACCGTTGACCGCGGCGAGCATGGCGTGCGGCGCGTCGGACTGGAAAATATTGCGCCCCATGTCGACGCCGGCGGCGCCCTGCTGCACGGCGTTGTAGGCCATGGTGAGCGCGTCGAGCTCCGGCAGCTTCTTGCCGCCGGCCATGACGATCGGCACCGGGCAGGAGGCGGTGACGGTCTCGAAGCCTTCCTCGACGTAATAGGTCTTGACGTATTGCGCGCCGAGCTCGGCGATGATGCGGCAGGCAAGGCGGAAATATTGCGCGTCGCGCGTCATGTCCTTGCCGACCGCGGTGATGCCCATGACCGGCACGCCGAATTTGAGCCCGGCATCGACCAGCCGCGTCATGTTGTGCACGGTCTGCGTCTCGTGCTCGCCGCCGATATAGACCTGCACGCCGACGCCGGCAGGCGTTGAGCCGCGCGGCGTCCTCCATGTCGAGCGCGATATGCTCGTTCGACAGGTCCTTCAGCACGCTCGGGCCGCCGCTCGCGCGCAGGCAGATGGGGATGGTGTTGTCGGCCGGGATCACGCTGCGCAATATGCCGCGCGTGCAGAACAGCGCGTCGCATTGGTTGAGCAGCGGCACGATCGAGATATCCACGCGCTCGAGCCCGGTGGTGGGCCCTTGCATATAGCCGTGGTCGATGGCGAGCATGACCGTGCGGCCGGTCTTCGGGTTGAAGGTGCGGGCAAGCCGGTTCTTCATGCCCCAGTCGAGCTGGTGCGAGCCTTTGAGAAAAAAGCCGGGCGCGGCCTGCGGCTTGTTGGCGTAGTAAAGCTTGCCCTGTTTGTCGGCTTCCGGCATGGCGTCGATCCTGCGTGATGGCGGCGGTCA
>CAWBUA010000005.1:0-879569 GCA_963791925.1 uncultured Alphaproteobacteria bacterium
ACCGTTCCCGGATCATTTGCCGCGAGAGCGGGTGATCGTACCGGGACCGACCACGTGTCTTTGCTGCGGCGGCAGCCGACTGCGCAAGCTGGGCGAGACCGTCACCGAGACGCTGGAATCAATTCCGCGCCAGTGGAAGGTGATCCAGCATGTGCGCGAGAAGTTCACTTGCCGGGACTGCGAGAAGATCAGCCAAGCGCCGGCGCCGTTCCATGTGATCGCCAGGGGCTGGGCCGGTCCCAGTCTGCTGGCGATGATCCTGTTCGAGAAGTTTGGGCAACATCAGCCACTCAACCGCCAGGCCGAACGCTATGCCAAGGAAGGCGTGCCGCTCAGCCTGTCCACCCTGGCCGACCAGGTCGGGGCCGGCTGTGCGGTGCTGGAACCGATCCTCAGGCGGATCGAGGCGCTTGTCTTCGCCGCCGAACGGTTGCATGGCGACGACACCACCGTGCCGGTCCTGGCCAAAGGCAAGACCGATATCGGACGGCTGTGGACCTATGTCCGCGACGATCGTCCGTTCGGTGGCACCGCGCCGCCGGCGGCGATGTTCTATTACTCGCGCGACCGAGCGGGCGAGCATCCCCAGGCGCATCTGGCCAACTACGCCGGTATTTTCCAGGCCGACGCTTACGGCGGCTACAACAAGCTCTATGAACCCGATCGCAAGCCGGGGCCGATCCTGGAAGCGGCCTGTTGGGTCCATGCCCGGCGCCCTTTCTTCGTCATGGCGGATGTGGCCGAGAATGCCCGTCGCAAGGCGCAGGGCAAAACGCCAGCGGCAATCTCGCCATTGGCCGTTGAGGCAGTTCGGCGCATCGATGTCCTGTTCGAGATCGAGCGCTCGATCAATGGCCAGAATGACGAGCAGCGCCGGGCTGTTCGGCAGGAACTCAGTGCTCCTTTGGTCGCCGATCTGGAAAGTTGGATGCGTGAGCAACGCGCCAAGCTGTCGCCCAGCAACGATGTCGCCAAAGCCATGGGGTACATGCTCAAACGCTGGCCCGCATTTACTCGTTTCCTCGATGACGGCCGCATCTGCTTATCAAACAATGCGGCGGAACGCGCCCTGCGCGGTATCGCGATGCTTGAGTCATTATGCATTCCTTCTTCAAGTGTCTGTAAACATTGGAATCGTGTTGTCGTCAGTGATGCGACACGGGCGACCTTTTCGGGCCATCGCAGATTTGACCGGTTGCGACGCCAAGTCGTCGGCGCGAATCTGGTATGGCGCGCCGGGCACAACCTGCACCGCGGGCAGCACCCCGGATTTGATCAGGCGGCGTATCGTGTGGCTTGTGACGCGTAAAGCTGCAGCCGCCTCGGTTAAGGTTAGCCATTCTCCATTTTTTTCCGCAGATCGGTAGGCATGGATTCCGCGCACCCGGCGAACCGATGATACGCGGTGCGCCGTCCAAGTCTTGCCCTGGCCTGTAGGCAAGCCCATCCGATTGAGCGACGCGGCGATATGCTCGTCAGACCAGCGACCGGCCATGCTGCGCATGATCGCCAGCGCATCTTCGGTCGTCGCGCAGCCATGTTCTCCGGCTCGCGGCTTGCGCACACGCAGCTCGGAGTGTTGGCCGCCGCGCCAGTGAACCGTAAGCACCACGTCGCGCGCCCCCTCGTCGACATCGACGATAATGTCGACAATTAAAGCCCGCAGCAATTGTTGGCGGGCACGCATGGTGACGCCCGGCGCATTCCACGCCTCCGAGAGGTTCTCTGCCAAATTGGCAAAAGCATTCGGATCGACTTCGATCTCGGCTTGCTTTGCGGTCGGTTGGCGCTCCTCCAAATCGCGGACGCGGCGAAGCGCGGTCTCCCAATTCTTCTCCAGCTGTGCTGCGATGAGACGATTGTCAGGATCGCAGGCGGCATACCGGCGTTCGGCCAAACTCGCCTCGTATCGCGCCTGCCGCAGTTCCAGATCCAGGATTCGCTGTTGTTCTGCCTGTTGTTCCCGATGCATCCCTTCCGCCTTGAATGCGGCTTCGATCGCCATTGGCTCCACCGCTCGGAGCAGCTCCCTTGCGATCGCGGAATCAACCCGC
This sequence comes from uncultured Alphaproteobacteria bacterium, assembly GCA_963791925.1. Classification (GTDB taxonomy): domain Bacteria; phylum Pseudomonadota; class Alphaproteobacteria; order Rhizobiales; family Xanthobacteraceae; genus BOG-931. The sequence goes on from CAWBUA010000005.1 coordinate 2,055, forward strand.
GGACCGCCGAAGGTCATGCACCGAGGCAGGCCCATCATAAGGTTCGGCTTGTCGCAGCGATATACGGGTCGGCTTTGCGGATTGCCGGTGTAGGCGACACTTAGCCGCCGCCCGCACCTCCCGCAGGTCATGATGCCGGAGAGGAGTGCTCTGCCACCGCGACCGGTCTTGACGCCTCCGGCGCGGCCGTAATTGTTGAGGGCGATCTGCTTCTGATTGCGCTCGAATTCATCCCAGCTGATGTAGCCTTCGTGATGATCCTTGATCATCACTTCCCACGTCCCATACGGCTTGCTGTGTCCGTAGCTTCGCCGCGCCCTCCCGTCGACGATGGAGGTGCGCTTCTCGCTCTTTCCGTAGACGTAGACCCCCGCGTAAAACGGATTCTTCAGAATCGCAATGACGTTGCGATAGCGAATCGGCATCCATTCGAAGTTCGTCATGCGACCTTCATCGGAGGGCCGCGGGAAGTGGATCTGATCGGACATCATCGAAAGCAGCACCTGCCGCGCACTGCCGAGTTGGCGGAAGCGCGCGAAGATCAGTCGGATCACTTCCTGGAGGCGCAAGTCAGGGTCAAAACCAAGTCCAAGTTCGCGATGCCAGACATAGCCGAACGGGACTGATAATCGCAGCTCGCCTCGGCTCGCCTTCGAGCGGGCGGCGTCCAGCATTCGCGCTCGGAGCACGCCCAATTCGAACTCGCTGATGCTGCCCTTCATGCCCAGGAGCAGGCGATCATTGGGCCGACAGGGATTGTAGACGCCATCGGGATCAATGACGCGGGCATCGACGAGCCCGCACAATTCAAGCAGGTGATGCCAATCGCGGCCGTTGCGGGCAAGCCGCGACGCGTCGAAGCATAAGACCGCACCGACTTTGCCAGCGCAGAGCCATGCGACCAGGCGGTCGAAGCCGGGCCGCGCCACCGTTCCGCTTGCCGATCGGCCGAGATCGTCATCGATGATTTCCACGTCGACGAATCCACACTGGCGGGCAACCTCGACAAGATCATATTGCCGCCGCTGGCTCTCGAGATTGGTCATGACTTGCGATTGCGTCGACTGGCGCACGTATACGACCGCCGTGCGTTTGAGAACGGCCTCAGGAATCAGCTCAGAGCTTGTCATCTTCAAGCTCCTCGACATTGAGGCCGGCCGCCTGCATCAAGATCTGAGCCAGTATCAAGACGACCTTGTCTCGCTCCGCGGAGCTCATTCCTTCCGATCTTTTGGCGTCGAACAGCAGGTTCATCTGCCGACCCGCCATCGTCGACGGCAGCTTGAGATACGTCATGATGATTCTCCCGAACGATTTCGGAATCGCCCCAGGAGTTTGTCGTGTCGGCGGTGCACATCAACAGCCGCTTCAGTTCGACAAGTGCCGCAAGATCCACGCGCGGCGTGCCCGTGGGCATCGCGGCGCAAACGACGGGATCAAGCATCCAGTCAGCAATGGTAACAACTACGCCCGCCGGACCCATGACGCTCAGAAATCGACCCGTCGCTCGCTGCGCTAGGCGCCGGATGACGACCTTGCCGCCAAAATAAGGATGCCAGCGGTAATGGACTTCCAACTCCTGCCCGACATGGGCAGAATGAACGGGTGATGGCCCTCGGCAGAAAGTCGTGGCTATTCGCGGGCTCCGATCGCGGTGGACGCCGTGCAGCGGCTATGTACAGCCTAATCGTCACGGCCAAAATGAACGACGTCGATCCGCAGGCTTGGCTGACAGATGTGCTGGCCCGTATCGCCGAGCATCCCGTCCACAGGCTAGACGAATTGTCGCCCTGGAACTGGCGACCTTTGCAAACGCGCGCCCGTCAGGCCGCCTGACTTGCCTGCGGTCTTCACCGCATGCTGACCTCTTTCCCGCGAAAGCGGCAATCCAACGACCGGGTCCCCGCTTCCGCGGGGGACGAGTGGAAGTGAAGCAGCCTTGGCCGTCAGCAATGCGGCGCGAGGCACAGCCCGCTTGGCTCAAAGCAGCGCCAAAACGGCACCGGGGCCGACTTGCCGCCGACGCAGGTATAAACCTGACACCAATGCAGCGCATCGCAATCGGCCACGCAGCGGCCGCTCGATTGCGCGCAGGCGCCGCTGAGCTTTTTGTGCCTTGCCGCCAGCGCCGCAGACGGCGATGCCCCGCCAAGCGCCAGAACCACAAGGCTGGCGAGCGCAATCTTTGCACTCGATTTCATCGGCAGATAACGTCCCAAACCTTACGCAAGCTGTTCATTTTGCAAATCAGACTTCCCATAATCGAAGGTGGCCGACAAGGAGCGACGATGCGGCTTCCCGACCCCTCGTTGCTGTTGGTGACCGACCGCGCCCAGGCGCGCCGGCCGCTCCGCGAAATCGTCGCGGCGGCGCTCTCCGGCGGCTGCCGCTGGGTGAGCCTGCGGGAAAAGGATCTGCCCGAGGATGAGCAGGTCGTTCTGGCGCGTATGCTGCTGCCGATGACGCGGAAACATGGCGCGCGGCTGATGCTGCACGGCGAAGCCGCGTTGGCACAGCTTGCCGGCGTCGATGGCGTGCACCTGCCCTCGGGCAGCGATGCGGCGGCAGCCCGCGCGCGCTTGGGTCCGGGAAAACTCATCGGCGTGTCGATCCACACCGTCACCGAGGCCGGCGCGATCGATCCGCAAGCCGCGGATTATGCGCTCGCCGGACCTGCCTTCGAGACGCCGAGCAAACCCGGCTACGGCCCGGAAATCGGCCGCAAGGGATTGTCCGAAATCGCCGGCGCCTGCGGCGTGCCGGTGCTTGCGATCGGCGGCATCAATACCGCGCGGGTCGGCGAGGTCATGGCCGCCGGCTGCGCCGGCGTGGCCGTGATGGGCGGGGTGATGCGCGCGCCCGATCCGGCGCAAGAAGTCAGGGCGCTGCTGGCGACCCTGCAAGGCTATCCGCGCGCGCGATAGGTGGCGACGCCCTGATCGGGGGCCCAGACGCCAGCCGGCAATTTTCCCGCCTGCCAGAACACATCGATCGGCATGCCGCCGCGCGGATGGAAATAGCCGCCGATGCGCAGCCATTTCGGCTTGAGCAGGGCGACCAGCTTCTTGCCGATCGCCACGGTGCAGTCTTCGTGAAAGGCACCGTGATTGCGAAAGCTGTTCAAGTAAAGCTTCAGCGACTTCGACTCCACCAGCCAGTCTCTCGGCACGTAATCGATCACGAGCGTAGCAAAATCCGGCTGGCCGGTGACCGGGCACATCACGGTGAATTCCGGGAAGGTGAAGCGGGCGACGTAATTGGTGTCGCGATGCGGGTTGGGAACCCGGTCGAGCGCCGCCTCTTCGGGCGAGGCGGGGAGCGGCGCCGGGCGGCCGAGTTGGAGCGGTTTTTTCGCCATCGCTTATCTGCATGCCTTGGTTTAACGGGACATGACAAGAGCCTTGCCGATCCTGTAGAAGCCCCGCAGCGCGTGATCCCGAAAAGTGGGTACCGGTTTTCGGAAAAGATCACGCGCCAAAGGAAGACCCCAGCCGGGAGCGTGCATGACCGCCATCGTCGACATTGTCGGCCGCGAAATTCTCGACAGCCGGGGCAATCCGACCGTCGAGGTCGACGTCGTGCTGGAGGACGGTTCCCGCGGCCGCGCCGGCGTGCCGTCGGGCGCCTCGACCGGCGCGCATGAAGCGATCGAGCTGCGCGATAACGACAAGGCGCGCTATCTCGGCAAGGGCGTGAAGACCGCGGTCGAGGCGGTCAATGGCGAGATTTTCGATTCACTTTCCGGCATGGACGCCGAGGCGCAGGTCAAGATCGACGAGACCATGATCGCGCTCGACGGCACGCCGAACAAAGGCCGGCTCGGCGCCAATGCCATCCTCGGCGTGTCGCTGGCGACCGCCAAGGCCGCTGCCGCGGCGAACCGGCTGCCGCTTTATCGCTATGTCGGCGGCACATCGGCGCGGCTCCTGCCGGTGCCGATGATGAATATCGTCAATGGCGGGGTGCATGCCGATAACCCGATCGACTTTCAGGAATTCATGATCGTGCCGCTCGGTGCGCCGAATTTCGCCGAAGCCTTGCGCGCCGGTGCAGAGATTTTTCACACGCTGCGTGCGGCGCTCAAAGCCGCCGGGCACAATACCAATGTCGGCGACGAGGGCGGCTTTGCGCCCAATTTGCCGTCGGCGGAAGCGGCGCTCGATTTCGTGCTCTCCGCGATCGGCAAGGCGGGCTACAGTGCCGGCAAGGACGTCGCGCTGGCGCTCGATCCGGCGGCCAGCGAATTCTTCGCGGGCGGCGCCTATCGGTACAAAGGCGAGGGCAAGACGCGCACGATCGACCAGCAGGTCGATTACCTCGCCCAACTCGCCGGCAAATATCCGATCGTGTCGATCGAAGACGGCATGGCCGAGGACGATGTCGAAGGCTGGAAGAAGCTGACGGCGAAAATCGGCGGCAAATGCCAGCTGGTCGGCGACGATGTCTTCGTCACCAATGTGGCGCGGCTCTCCGACGGCATCAAGAACGGCATCGCCAATTCGATCCTGATCAAGGTCAACCAGATCGGCACGCTGACCGAAACCCTGGCCGCGGTCGAATGCGCGCACAAAGCCGGCTATACCGCGGTGATGTCGCACCGCTCCGGCGAGACTGAAGATTCCACCATTGCCGATCTCGCGGTCGCCACCAATTGCGGTCAGATCAAGACCGGCTCGCTCGCTCGCGCCGACCGCACCGCGAAGTACAATCAGTTGCTGCGCATCGAGGAAGAGCTCGGCCCGCAAGCGGCCTATGCGGGGCGCGGCGCATTCAAGGCGCTTGGATAGGTTCCAAATCGCCTTGCTTGTGGCCTGTCGACGTTCAGGGCTATATCCTCGCGATGCCCTTGGTAAATCGGGAGCGGGGTCGGTCATGGACCAGACACTAGAATTGCGGCCGGGCAACCATGGCCTGGCGGTCGAGCGCTTGAGCGATTTCGTCGCCGGCTCGGTCGATGCCGCGGCTTCGTCCGACGCGCCGTTCACGAATTTCGTTTTCGACCGCGTCTTCCCGGACGACATTTATGGCCTGATGCTCGCGAATATGCCGGAAGCGACCGACTACCGGCCGATGCATGGCCGCAGCAAGGGCCACGACCTCACCGACGGCACCCATACCCGGGTCAAGATCGATCTGTTCCCCGAATATATCCGCCACCTGCCGCCACAGAAGCGAGCGATATGGGACCTGGTCGGCCGCGCACTGTGCTCCCGTCCGGTGAAAGCGGCCTTCATGCGGCGGCTGGCGGCGCCGCTGCAGCGCCGCTTCGGTACGGGCTACGCCAAGACCGGCATGTATCCGATCCCGATCCTGACCCGGGATATTCCCGGCTATCTGATCACGCCGCACACCGACACGCGGTGGAAGGGCATAACGGTGCAGCTCTATTTGCCGCAGGACCGTTCCACCACCCATATCGGCACCATCTTTCACGATCATAACCCCGACGGCAGCTGCGGTGCGAAGGCGAAGCAGATGTCGTTTGCGCCGAATACCGGCTATGCCTTCGCCGTCGGCACCGATACTTGGCACTCGGCCGATGCCGTGGGCGCGGAAGTGAAGACGCGCGACAGCATCCTTCTGACCTATTTCGTCGACCACGGCGCGCTGCGCTTTTTCCGCAATCGCGGCAAGCGGTTCGGCAATTTTGTGCTCAGCGAAGTCCGCAATCGGGTGCCGTAACAATCACGCCAGCGCTCGACCCCGCGAACGCGGGGACCCAGAAGCGTGTGGCCGCACGTTAACGCGAACGATTGGCAGCGCTCGACCCCGCGAACGCGGGGACCCAGAAGCGGATTCCCGCTTTCGCGGGAATGAGCGGTGGGAGAATATTCCGGCATTAATCCCACTTTAAGCGACGTTCTTCCATGGTGTCGGGCCATGGTCACCCGCAAACGGCTGCGCACCATCCTCAATGCGCTGGCGCTCTATGCCTTGGCGGCATTGCTGATTGGTTATTTCGGCGTCAATGCCTATACCGGCAACCGCGGGCTCAAGGCCAAAGAGGTGATCGACCGCCAGTCGGCGGCGCTGAGCGCTGAACTTGAGCGGCTGAAGATCGAACACGCGCAATGGGAACGGCGCATTGCGCTACTCAAATCCGACGCCATCGATCCCGACATGCTCGACGAGCGCGCCCGGGCGCTGCTCGATTATGTCGACCCCAATGATTTGACATTGATGTACGATACGAAGGCCAATCCGGTTTCTATCCCCAACCCTTAAAGCCTGCCCTTGAACTTGCCCGCGCCGGCCCCGAAATTAATTTCTCCGACAAGGAGTTGGCCGCAAGCACCTCATCGCCTGCGGAAATTCCCCCGACTTTCGCAAGGTCCAGTTTTCGGATAAGGGTAAAAACCCGCCGGAATTTTCGCCGCCAATGGCGTTTCGAGGACAATAAATGGCCGTCGCCCAGACCAAGCAAACGGCTCAAGACGCGCAAGAATTGCTCCCGGCCGCGGATCTGGCGGCGAACGATGCAACCTCCGTCGCGGAGTTCTCCAAGGAACAGGAACTCGCGGCGCTCCGCCAAATGCTGCTGATCCGCCGCTTTGAGGAAAAGGCCGGCCAGATGTACGGCATGGGCCTGATCGGCGGTTTCTGCCACCTCTATATCGGCCAGGAAGCCGTCGTCGTCGGCATGAAGCTCGCCATGCGCGACGGCGACCAGATGATCACCGGCTATCGCGACCACGGCCACATGCTGGCCTGCGGCATGGATCCGAAGGGCGTGATGGCGGAACTCACCGGCCGGCGCGGCGGCTATTCCAAGGGCAAGGGCGGCTCGATGCACATGTTCTCGCTGGAGAAGCATTTCTACGGCGGGCACGGCATCGTCGGCGCCCAGGTGCCGCTCGGCACGGGATTGGCCTTCGCCAATAAATATCGGGGCAGCGGCGACGTCTGCCTCACCTTTTTCGGCGATGGCGCGGCGAACCAGGGCCAGGTCTATGAAAGCTTCAACATGGCCGAGCTGTGGAAACTGCCGGTGGTCTATGTCATCGAGAACAATCGTTACGCCATGGGCACTTCGGTGACGCGGTCTTCGGCGCAGACCGATTTTTCCAAGCGCGGCGCCTCGTTCAACATTCCGGGCTCGCAGGTCGACGGCATGGACGTGCGCGCGGTGAAGGCGGCGGCCGCCGACGCCATCGCCTGGTGCCGCGCCGGCAAGGGCCCGACCATTGTGGAAATGCTGACCTACCGCTATCGCGGCCACTCGATGTCGGATCCGGCCAAATACCGCACCAAGGAGGAAGTCGACAAAGTGCGCACCGAGCACGACCCGATCGAGCAGGTGCGCAAGCGGCTTCTCGACAAGAAATGGGCGAGCGAAGACGAGCTGAAGAAGATCGACGCGGCGGTCCGCGCCGTCGTCAACGAGGCTGCGGAATTCGCCACCCACGATCCCGAGCCCGATCCTTCCGAGCTTTACACCGACGTTTATCGGTGAAGGAATGATCGCCGATGATCTTCGGTATCCCAAAAAAAGAAAAACGTCGAATTGATGCTTTCGGACCTGAGTGCGATTGGTATCGAGTGTCGTTCGGATGTCACTCCAGATCGCCTTTTTGGGATAATCTCTAGGGATAGGATTGAGAAGAGCAGGTTCGAGTGGCTGCTAGTTGCAATGGGAGAAAGGGAACAGGACCGAGATCCGTTTAAGGTGCTTGGGCCGCTCTCGGATGATGTGTGGCACTTCGATGCAGAAGCGATAAATGACCATGGTGACTACAGGTCCATTGTTGAGGAGTGCTGCAGACTTTCCAAAGGTCACCTATCGTTCAATGCTATCGCTGATTACGTAGACGTCGCCAACAAGACTGCTTGGGTTGAGTTAGATTTGGGTACACACACCGAGCGCGTTGATCTTAAGGTCGACAATGACTGGATCGATCCTAAAATCTTCTCTGTTTTGCAACAGCATCTGGCTCGCACGGGGTCGCAGCGTCGCTTAGCTGGTCACGGGCTGGGGCAGGACCTTCTTTTCGTATGCCAAACACCTGATGCAATCCAAAGGCTGAATAAGGTGACTGGCCTTCGGTTTGTCATCCAGCCTTAAACCTGTTCGTAGGCAAACTTATGCCCACCGAAGTCCTGATGCCCGCCCTTTCGCCGACCATGGAGAAGGGCAATCTCGCCAAGTGGCTCAAGAAGGAAGGCGACAGCGTCAAATCCGGCGACGTCATCGCCGAGATCGAGACCGACAAGGCCACCATGGAAGTGGAGGCGGTCGACGAAGGCACGCTCGGCAAAATCCTGGTGCCGGAAGGTACCGCCGACGTCGCGGTGAATACGCCGATCGCCATGATTCTTGCCGACGGTGAGGATGCATCGAGCTTGAAGGGCAATGGCGGCGCCGCGAAGCCGCAGACCGCGAAAATCGATCAGCCGGCCCGCCAGGAGAAAGCCGCGGAATCCGCGCCGCCCGCGGCGACCTCTGAGCCGGCGAAAAAGGCCGCCGCGCTGGCACCGGCCAAAACCGGCACCGCCAAGCCGCCGTCCGCCGAGATCATGTCGGAGCCGGAAGTGCCGGAGGGCACCGAGCTCGTTACCATGACCATGCGCGAAGCCTTGCGCGACGCCATGGCCGAAGAAATGCGAAGCGACGCAGACGTCTTCGTCATGGGCGAGGAGGTCGCCGAGTATCAGGGCGCCTACAAGGTTACCCAGGGTCTATTGGACGAATTCGGTCCGCGGCGCGTCATCGATACTCCGATCACCGAGCACGGCTTTGCCGGCGTCGGCATCGGCGCCGCGCTTGCCGGATTAAAGCCGATCGTCGAATTCATGACCTTCAACTTCGCCATGCAGGCGATGGATCAGCTCATCAATTCGGCGGCGAAGACGCAATATATGTCGGGCGGCCAGGTGAAACTCTCGATCGTGTTTCGCGGCCCTAACGGCGCCGCCTCGCGGGTCGCCGCGCAGCACAGCCAGGATTACTCGTCCTGGTACTCCCACATTCCGGGCCTCAAAGTGATCGCGCCGTCGAATGCAGCCGACGCCAAGGGCCTGCTCAAGGCCGCGATACGCGATCCCAATCCGGTGATGTTTCTGGAGAACGAGATTCTCTACGGCCATTCCTCGCCGGTGCCGAAGCTCGACGATTACGTGCTGCCGATCGGCCGCGCCCGCGTCGTGCGTCCGGGCAACGACGTGACCATCGTCGCCTGGTCGATGGGCATGACCTATGCGCTCAAAGCCGCGGAGGAACTGGCCAAGGACAATATCGACGCCGAGGTGATCGATCTGCGCACGCTCAAGCCGATGGACGCTGAGACCATCGTCGAGTCGCTGAAGAAGACCGGACGCCTTGTTACCGTCGAAGAAGGCTGGAAACAGTCCGGCGTCGGCGCCGAGATTGCCGCGCGCATGATGGAGGAGGCGTTCGATTATCTCGATGCGCCGGTTGCGCGCGTCGCCGGCAAGGACGTGCCGATGCCGTACGCGGCGAATTTGGAAAAACTCGCGCTGCCGTCGGTCGCCGAAGTCGTCGAGGCGGCCAGGGCCGTCTGCTATCGATGAACAACGACAAACCCGCTCCGACATTCGAGGCACTTGCGGTGCCGCCGCCCGCACTGGAGCATGGCGGTTACGAGGTGTTGCGGGCGGTCATCGTCGAAGGCAACCTGCAAGTCGCGCTGCGACGGGCATTTGACGAGCCGGAGACCTGGGGCATCTTGCTTGCCGACATCGCACGTCATGTCGGGCGGATTTACGCGCTCGAGGCAGCGATGCGCGAGGACGATGTGATTGAAAGGGTTTGGTCCATGTTCGAGGCGGAAATGGACCGACCGACCGACATCGGTACGACGAACGCGGTCAGCTGATATGCCCATCAACATCCTCATGCCGGCGCTGTCGCCCACGATGGAGAAGGGCAACCTCGCCAAGTGGCTCAAGAAAGAGGGCGACACGGTCAAGACCGGCGACGTCATCGCCGAGATCGAGACCGACAAGGCGACGATGGAATACGAAGCCGTCGACGACGGCACGCTGGCCAAGATCGTGGTGCCGGAAGGCACCCACGACGTGCCGGTCAACCGGCTGATCGCGGTGTTGGCGCAGGAAGGCGAAGATGTAAAGGCGGCGGCGGCTGGAGCAGGTAAGGGTTCTGCCCCCAGCGCCGGAGCCCCCTCATCCCCGCCTTCTCCCCCTCGGGGAGAAGGGGCTGCCCAGCAAGCTGCCGCGCCTGCGGCTTCACCTGCCGCGGTTTCCCGAGAGGCGAAAGTTCCGCCCATGCCGGCGGCTCCGGCCGCTCCCTCTCCCCAGCGGGGAGAGGGTGGGGGTGAGGGGGCTCGGGCCAATGGCCATGGCACCAACCGCGTCTTCTCCTCACCGCTGGCGCGGCGACTGGCCAAAGAGGCCGGCATCGACATCGGCCGCATCGAGGGCTCGGGTCCCTACGGCCGCGTCATCGCTCGCGATGTGGAGATGGCGAAATCCGGCGGCGGCCTGCGTGCCCCGCTAAGCGCGCCCGCCGCGCCGGGCGCTGCGCCCGCGATCGCGCCCTCGCTGTCGGATCAGCAGATCCGCGCGCTCTACGAAGATGGCAGCTACGAGGTCGTGCCGCACGACGGCATGCGCCGCACCATCGCGCAGCGGCTGACCGCTTCGGTGCAGACCATTCCGCATTTTTATCTCACGGTGGACTGCGACATCGGCAAGCTTCTCGACGCCCGCGAGGAAATCAATGCCGCAGCCCCGAAGGCAAACGACGGTAAGCCGGCGTATAAGCTTTCGGTCAACGATTTCGTCATCAAGGCGCTGGCGCTCGCCTTGCAAAAAGTGCCCGACGCCAATGTCAGCTGGACCGAGGGCGGCATGCTCAAGCATAGGCACTCGGACATCGGCGTCGCCGTGGCGATGCCGAATGGGCTGATCACCCCGATCATCCGCAGCGCGGAAACGAAGTCGCTGTCGGCGATCTCCAATGAGATGCGCGACCTCGCGCTGCGCGCCCGCGACCGCAAGCTCAAACCGCACGAGTATCAGGGCGGCACTACGGCGGTATCCAATCTCGGCATGTACGGGATCAAGGATTTCACCGCGGTCATCAATCCGCCGCACGCCACCATCCTCGCCGTCGGCACCGGCGAGGAGCGCGCCGTGGTGCGCGACGGCAACATCGTCGCCGCCCACATCATGAGCGTGACCATGGGCTGCGACCATCGCGCCGTCGACGGTGCGCTCGGCGCCGTCCTGATCAGCGCGTTTAGGGCGCTGATCGAGAATCCGGTAATGATGCTGGTCTAGCCATGCCTTTGGTGCGCATCGACCTGCGGCGCGGCAAATCCGCCTCCTACAGGACAGCGCTCGGCGACGGCGTCTATCGCGCGCTGCGCGAGACGTTCAACGTGCCGGAGAACGACCGCTTCGTGCTTGTCACCGAGCATGACGCCGACAATTTCATTCATGCGAATAATTATCTTGGCGTCGCTTATAGCGACGACCTGGTGATCATCCAGCTCACCGTAAGCGACACCCGCAGCATCGAGCAGAAACAGGCTCTCTATGCCCGCATCGTGGCTCTGCTGGCGGAGGTCCCGGGCAGCGCAAGGAAGATGTCTTCATCAATCTCGTCGAGGTGAAGACGGAAAACTGGTCGTTCGGCAACGGCATCGCCCAACACGTCTGAGGCTCCCGCAAGGACTGCGCCCGGCGATCGACGATCCGGTAATGATATTGGCGCAAATAACGCCGCGGGCGCAGCGAATTTAACCGCCCGGGAATGAACCTCGACCAAAACTGCCGAGACAAAGGCATGACCCTTTCGAAAGCGGGGCAGCACCATGTTGGCAACGAGCGAGCCGGAGTTTTCCGTCCGACCGGTTTTCATCGGCTGGATCGCGTTATTGATCCAATTGCCGTTGCAGTTGTTTCTCACGGTCTGGTGCGCGGTATTCTTCGGCGGGATGTTCCAGGCCAGCGGGCATTTTGTCGGCGCGCCGCGGGTTGCCGGCGCCCAGCTCCCCTTCATCGTCTTTGGCGCCATCGGCTTCTTCGGCGTTCCGCTCGTCGCCTATCTCGGCAAGAAGCTCAACTACGGCCGGACTGAGTATCGTTTCTTTGCCGACCACCTCGAATTCGAGGAAGGCTTCTTCTCGATCAATGAAAAGGTGATCCGCTATCGCGACGTGAGGGAAGTCACCCTGCACAAGGGCTTCTTCCAGCGCTTCTACGGCCTCGGCACGATCTATCTGGCCACGCTCGCGACCGGCACCAGCCCGTGGGGCGCCAATTCCGGCGGCTTCAATCCGTTCGGCGCGCTCGGCTTCGGCAATGTGTCGGCGAGCGGCGTCAGCGTCCGCGACGTCCCCGATCCGGACCAGATGTTCGAGAAAATCAGGCAGCTCGTCGACGCGCAGCGCGCTTAAATCGCAACGCGCCGTTCATGCCGGGTCGAGCCCTTTGGCCCGAAACGCCGCTTTCGCCTCCGGCGCGCGCAGGAAATCGATCAGCGCTTTGGCCGCGTCTTCATTCTCGCTCTCCGCCACGACGCCCGCGGCGAATTGCGTGACCATGTTGAGATCGCCGGGCAGAAAGCTGACGATCTCGCAACCTTTCACGTGAAGGAGCTCCGGTTTCTGCTGCACCGCGAGCTCAGCCTCGCCGGAGAGCAAGAGCTCAGCGGAAAAGCCGCCGGCCGGGGGATATTTGGTCTTCGGCTGCATCGCCTCGGCAATACCCATCCGCTCCAGCAGCTTGGCGAAATAGACCCCGCTGGCGCCGCCGGCCGACGGCTCGCTATAGGCGACGGCCTTGCAGGCGAGCAGCGTCGCTTTGAGCGCCTCCGGCGTGGAAATATCGGGTTTCGGCGCGCCGGCCTTGACCGCGATGGCGACGCCCGAACCGGCGAGCGTCACATCGGAGCCCGGCGCGATCTTGCCTTGCGCCTTCAACTGATCGAGGCCGGCGCGGCTCAAGATCAGCACGTCGGCGGTCTCGCCGCCCTCGATGCGCTTGACCAGCATCGGCGCGGTGCCCCAAGTGACTGCAAGTCGCACGGCAAGCTTATGTCCGCTTGCTTTCTCGAAGCTTTGGAATAGGTCTTCTGCCGCGCCGCGCACGCCGATGGTGCTGTAGACTCTGAGTTCGGCCAAAATCGACCTCCGCAGCCAATGTTCTTGCTTCACATTATCGCGCGTGCCAATGAGCCGCGAGCCGTAAATTCCGCCCTTGGATGCCGAAGATGGACGCTCTGATCGCCGGCTATCGCCGTTTTCGTGCCGGCACCTGGCGCGCGGAAAAAAGCCGCTTCGACGAACTGAGCCGGCTTGGACAACATCCACGCGCGCTGGTGATCGCCTGCTCGGACAGCCGCACCGATCCGCAGATGGTGTTCAATGCCGCGCCGGGCGAACTGTTCGTGATCCGCAACGTTGCCAATCTGGTGCCGCCCTACGGCCCGGACGATCAGCCGCACGGCATCAGCGCGGCGATCGAATTCGCCGTGCGCGGCTTGCGCGTGCCCGATATCGTGGTGATGGGCCATGCCATGTGCGGCGGCATCAAAGCCTTGCTTGACGGCGCGCCCGCGGAGGTTTCCGATTTCGTCGGCCAATGGGTGCGCATCGCCGAGCCGGCGCGGCAGAAGGCCATGGCGGTGCCGCCCGATCAGCGCCACGATTTCTGCGAGCATGAAGCCGTGCGGCTGTCGCTGGGAAACCTGATGAGCTTCCCTTGGATCAGATCCGAGGTCGAGGCCGGCAGGCTGCGCTTGCACGGCAGTTTCTTCGGCATCCGCTCCGGCGTGCTCGAGCGGCTTGGTCCGGACGGCGTTTTTCATCCCATCCCCGACTAGCTATAAGAAGTCGCGGCGCGCGCCCCCATATAAGGACGACGTCCAACGAGGATTGTATGGCTGATACCGCATTCGACATCATCATCATCGGTTCCGGCCCCGGCGGCTATGTTTGCGCCATCCGCGCCGCACAGCTCGGTTTCAAGACTGCGATCGTCGAGCGCGATTATCTCGGCGGCATCTGCCTCAATTGGGGGTGTATTCCAACCAAGGCGCTGCTGCGCTCGGCGGAGATTTTGCATTACCTGCAGCACGCCAATGATTACGGTCTCTCGGCCGGCGAGGTGAAATACGACCCCTCGGCGGTGGTGAAGCGCTCGCGTGCGGTCTCGAAGCGGCTTAACGACGGCGTCGGCTTCTTGATGCGCAAGAACAAAGTCGCGGTGATCTGGGGCGAGGCGGCGATCGACGCGCCCGGCAAGATCACGGTGAAAGCGTCGAACAGCGAACCGCCAAAGGGCGCGCTCGGTCCCGGCGCCTATCAAGCCAAGCACATCATTGTCGCCACCGGCGCACGGCCGCGCGTGCTGCCCGGCCTCGAGCCGGACAAGAAGCTCGTCTGGACCTATTTCGAAGCGATGGTGCCGGACCGCATGCCGAAGACGCTGCTGGTGATCGGCTCAGGAGCCATCGGCATCGAATTCGCTTCCTTCTATCGCACGCTCGGCGCCGAGGTAACGGTGGTCGAAGTGCTGCCGCAAATCCTGCCCGCCGAGGACGCCGAGATCGCCGCCTTCGCGCGCAAGAGTTTCGAGAAGCAGGGCATCAAGATTTTCACCGGCGCCAAGGTGACGAAGCTCGAAAAGGGCGCCGACAGCGTCGCCGCGACCGTCGACGACGGCAAAGGCGGTACGCAGACGCTCACCGTCGACCGGGTGATTTCAGCCGTGGGCGTCGTCGGCAATATCGAAAATCTCGGCCTGGAAAAGCTCGGCGTGAAGACCGAACGCGGCATGATCGTCATCGACGGCGCCTGCAAGACCAACGTGCCGGGCATCTACGCCATCGGCGATGTCGCCGGCCCGCCGCTTCTGGCCCACAAGGCCGAGCACGAGGGCGTCATCTGCGTCGAAGCGATCAAGGGCTTGCATCCGCATCCGATGAACAGGCTGATGATCCCCGGCTGCACCTATTGCACGCCGCAGATCGCCTCCGTCGGGCTGACCGAGCAGGCGGCGAAGGAGAAGAAGCTCGACATTCGCGTCGGCCGCTTCCCCTTCGTCGGCAACGGCAAGGCGATCGCCATGGGCGAGGACCAGGGCCTTGTCAAAGTGATCTTCGACAAGAAGACCGGGCAACTCCTCGGCGCGCATATGGTCGGCGCCGAGGTCACCGAGCTCATCCAGGGTTACGTGATCGCCATGAATCTGGAGACCACCGAAGAAGAGCTGATGCACACCGTGTTCCCGCATCCGACGCTCTCGGAGATGATGAAGGAAGCGGTGCTCGACGCCTATGGGCGCGTGCTCAACATCTAATTCACGAGCTTTGCAGTTGCGGGCGGGCGCTAGGCTAGGGGCGGCAAAAAAGCTAGTGTCCCGCCACAAATTTCCGTCCTTGCCGGAGCAGTGTCATGGCGAAGTTCGATAATATTCTCGGCACCATCGGCCGCACGCCGGTGGTCAAGATCAACAAGCTCGCGCCGGCAGGTGTGAACCTCTACGTCAAGATCGAGGCCTTCAATCCGCTCGGCTCGGTGAAGGATCGCTTGGCGCTCGGCGTCATCGAAGCCGCCGAGAAGTCGGACGAATTGAAGCCCGGCAGGACCGTCATCGAGGCGACCTCGGGCAATACCGGCATCGGGCTCGCCATGGTCTGCGCGGCAAAGGGCTATCCGCTCGTCGTCACCATGGCCGAGAGTTTTTCGGTCGAGCGCCGCAAGCTGATGCGCTTTCTCGGCGCCAAAGTGGTGCTGACGCCCGGCGCCGAGCGCGCCTTCGGCATGGTGGCGAAAGCGCAGGAACTGGCAAAGGCTCATGGCTGGTTCCTGACGCGCCAGTTCGAGAACGCGGCCAATCCAGACATCCACGAGCGCACCACCGGGCGCGAGATCATCGCCGACTTTGCCGGCGAGCGTCTCGACTATTGGGTGACCGGGTTCGGCACCGGCGGCACGCTGACCGGCGTCTCGCGCGTCTTACGCAAGGAGCGTCCGGAAACGAAAATCATCGTCTGCGAACCGGCCGATGCGCCGATGCTCACCTCCGGCGAAAAGCAGGAGCGCAATGCCGACGGCTCGCCGGCAAAACCGCATCCCGCGTTCAAGCCGCATCCGATGCAAGGCTGGAGCCCGGATTTCATTCCGCTGATCACCTCTGAAGCGGTAGACAAAAATGCGTTCGACCGCATCCTGACCATTCCGGGCCCCGAAGCGATGAAGTACTCAAAAGCGCTGGCGCAGCAGGAGGGCATTTTTGTCGGCATCACGTCGGGCGCGACGTTCGCCGGCGCGCTTGAAGTATGCAAGCAGGCGGCGCCGGGCACGACCGTGCTGTGCATGCTGCCGGACACCGGCGAGCGCTATTTGTCGACGCCGCTGTTCGGCGACATCGGCGCCGACATGAACGACGAAGAGCTGAAAATTTCCAATTCGACGCCGAACCACCGCCTGCCGCCCAAAGCCGCGTGAGCGACGCCGCTTTTCGCATTCCGTGATCTCGCCTGCTTGCGGCGGAGCAGAGGGGGCCGTAAGTATTTGGCGCGGGCAATTTCCGGCGCGAGTTGCCATATAAGACCCATGTCCATCCTGATCGACACCGTGACCGCCGGCCGACTCCGTCACCCGGAAAAGGCGCATCGGCCGGACCAGCCGGCCCTGCAAAAGCCTGCCTGGATACGGGTCAAGGCGCCGGTCTCGCCGGGCTATCTGGATACGCAACGGATCGTCCGCGCAAACGGCCTGCATACCGTCTGCGAGGAAGCCGGCTGCCCCAATATCGGCGAGTGCTGGGAACAAAAGCACGCCACCTTCATGATCATGGGCGACACCTGCACGCGGGCCTGCGCCTTCTGCAACGTCAAGACCGGGCTCCCTGGCGCGCTCGACCTGGCTGAGCCGGAGCACGTCGCCGAGGCGACCCGCAAGCTCGGACTGGCGCATGTCGTCGTTACCTCGGTCGACCGCGACGATCTTGACGACGGCGGGGCAACGCATTTCGCCGCCGTGATCGCCGCCATCCGCGCGCGCTGTCCGGCCACCACGATCGAAGTGCTGACGCCTGACTTTTTGCGAAAAGACGGTGCCGTGGAGACCGTCGTCGCCGCGCGCCCCGACGTCTTCAACCACAATCTGGAAACCGTGCCGTCGAACTATCTCACGGTGCGTCCGGGCGCGCGCTACTTCGCCTCGATCCGCCTCCTGCAGCACGTCAAGGACATCGACCCGCAAATGTTCACCAAATCCGGCATCATGGTCGGGCTTGGCGAGGAGCGGAATGAAATCCTGCAGGTCATGGACGATCTTCGCGCGGCCCAAGTCGACTTTCTGACCATCGGCCAGTATCTGCAGCCGTCGCGCAAGCATCATCCGGTGGTGCGCTTCGTGCCGCCGCAAGAATTCAAGACGCTGGAGACGATCGCCTACGCCAAAGGATTCTCGATGGTCGCGGCAAGCCCATTGACGCGCTCTTCGCATCATGCCGGCGAGGACTTCGCGCGGCTCAAGGCGCTGCGCACGCCGCGATGATTTGATGCCGCAATTTTCGACCAAGCGGCGGGTACAGCATTCCGCGGACGACATGTTCGACCTTGTCGCCGACGTCGAACATTATCCCGAATTCGTGCCGCTGTGCCGAGCATTGCAGGTGCGCCAACGCACGACCGACGGCGAGGGTCGGGAAGTGATCGTCGCCGCCATGACGGTCGCCTACAAGCTCATTCACGAGACCTTCACCAGCCGGGTGACGCTCGATCGCAAGAAACTCGAGATTCTCGTCGAATACCTCGAAGGCCCGTTCCGCAAAATGAACAACCGCTGGCGCTTTCTCCCGACGGGCGAAGCCGCCTGCGATGTCGAGTTTTACATCGCCTACGAATTTCGCAGCCGCACGCTCGGGCTTTTGATGGGCGCGATGTTCGAGACCGCCTTCCGGCGCTTCTCCGCGGCCTTCGAACGGCGCGCCGATCAAGTTTACGGACTGCGTCCGGCTTAACTGGAAGCCGATTCCGTTGACATGGATCAAACCCCGACTTGCGTCTGTCCGCTAACTTCGCTGTCCGTGCAAAGGACTGACGATGATAACGCGGCTCATTGGCACATTGGCGCTCGTGGCGAGTTTCGGGCTCGGCGCTTTCGCCAATCAAATTATCGAAGTCCAGGTTTCTCGGCCCGCTTATTTCGTCACGCTCTTTGGCGATCAGTCGGATCAGCAAATCACGGATACCGACTATCCGTCGCTGTCGCCCGCAACTTTTCAGCAATTCGGCGGCCATTATCTCATTCACAGCGGAAGAACGCTCACCTTCGACGGGCAGCCGCCGATGCGAATCGTCGTGGTCGCCTTCGACAGCATGGAGCGGCTGCAAGCCTGGCATGCGTCAGACGCTTTCAAGAAACTCTACGATATTCACAAGGCCGCGAATGTCCGCGCTTTCGCGGTTGAAGGGGTAGCGCCGGGCAGCGCGTCCTCGGCCGATAGCAGCATTTTGCAACGGTAGAGACGCGCTTTGGCCGTGCTGGCCTCAGCCCTTCGGCGGCGCCGAACGGGCACGGCTTCAGTCGGACGCGTCCTCGGCAAGCTTTTCCAGAAGCGCCAGCGCTTCGGCAACCGAGCGCAGCCGCACGCGGGTGCGGCCGATCTTGCCAAAGCGCCGGCGGCGCGCGAAACGGCGTCCTTCGCGGGCCGCAGCGGCAAAATAGACAAGCCCTACGGGCTTTCGCGCCGAACCGCCGCCCGGACCGGCGATGCCGGTGATGGAGACGGCAAGATCGGCTTGCGAATTGTCGAGCGCGCCTTTGGCCATTGCCGCCGCGGTCTCACGGCTGACGGCGCCGTGCCGCGTGAGCGTCGCCGCCGGCACGCCGAGCATTTTTTGCTTGGCCTCGTTCGAATAGGTGACAAAGCCGCAATCGACCACGTCGGAGGACCCGGCAATCTCCGTCAGGACCGCGGCAACGAGGCCGCCGGTGCAGGATTCGGCGGTCGCCACCCGCAAGCCACGGGCACGGCACAGATCGAGCAGCCGCCGGGCGGCGCGGCGCAGCGCCTCGTCGATCATGCGGCGCTCCACGGCAGGCGGATGGTCGCCGTCGCCATCGCCACGATGCCTTCGCCGCGCCCGGTAAAGCCGAGCTTCTCGCTGGTGGTCGCCGTGACCGCGACGCGGCCGACCGCGATGCCGGCGATGGCGGCAATGCGCGCGCGGATGGCGTCGCGATGCGGCGAAACGCGCGGCGCCTCGCACACGATCGTCACGTCGAGATGGGCGATGATGCCGCGACGCGCGCGCACCCGCTCGCAGGCGAAAGCGAGAAAACGGTCCGACGACGCACCCTTCCATTGCGGGTCGGACGGCGGAAAGTGCATCCCGATGTCGCCGTCGGCAAGCGCGCCGAGAATAGCGTCGACCAACGCATGAAGCCCGACGTCGGCATCGGAATGCCCGGTGACGCCGCGTGAATGCGGAATGCGGATGCCGCCGAGCATGACATGATCGCCATCGGCGAAGGCATGCACATCGAAGCCGTTGCCGGTGCGGATGTCGGGCAACGCCGCCAAGTGCAAAATTTCGGCGCGGGCAAAATCGTCGTTGGTCGTTACCTTGACGTTGCCGGCTTCGCCTTCGAACACGCTGACGCGGTGGCCGGCCCATTCGGCGAGCGCGGCATCGTCGGTAAAGCTGTCGAGCCCGGCTTTGGCGGCGCGGCGATGCGCATCGAGGATCAGATCGAAGGCGAAAGCCTGCGGGGTCTGTACGACGCGCAACCGGCTGCGGTCGAGAGTTTCGACGACGATTGCCGCGCCATCGATGACCTTCACCGTATCGGCGATGACCATGCCCGGTACGGCCGCGCCCGCCGCCCTGCCGGCGGCGATAGCGCGATCAACCAGCGCGCCGGTGAGAAACGGTCGCGCTGCGTCATGGATGAGAACCAATTCGGGGGCGTTCGCTGCGGCCAAGGTTTCGAGCCCGGCACGTACCGAGGCCTGGCGCGTCGCCCCGCCCGGCACCGGCGCCGACAGCTTGTCCAAGCCGCCGGTCGCTGCGCGATAAAGGCTCTCGTCGCTCGCATTGATCACCGGCTGCACGGCGCCGATCTGCGGGTGATCGAGAAACGCCCGCAATGTGGGCCGGATCATCGGCTCGCCGGCAATGGCGCGATATTGCTTTGGCACATCGCCGCCGGCGCGCTCACCGCGACCGGCTGCAACGACGACGGCGGCTACGGTACCCGTCATGAGTTCCTCGCTCCCGATGGCGATGGCTTTAGCGCATGTCGCCGCGATCTGCGAATGGCCGGTTGGCGGTCGCGGCCGGCAAAGCCGGCTTCCAACTCCCTCATCCGACGTGGATTTGCACAGGTTAGTTATATTGCACTGCAGCACTTGCGCCGCCTGGCATTTTGGCTAAACTATATGCAACTATTCGATGGCGCCTATTTAGTGTGCATATGACATCAAACCAAAATCGAGCACCGAAAACCGGGCAGTTCCTCAACGTTGGCCCGGTGAAGATACCGAATCCGGTCTTCCTGGCTCCCATGTCAGGGGTTACCGACGCTCCGTTTCGGCGTCAGGCCGCGGCACTGGGTGCCGGCCTTGTGATCTCGGAAATGACTGCTTGTGCGGCACTTGCCGCCGGCAAGCGCAATGCGCGGCGGCGCATGACAGGGCAGGGCCGACTGCACGTCGTTCAACTTGCCGGTTGCGAAGCCCACTGGATGGCCGAAGGAGCACGTATCGCCGAGGGCGCCGGCGCCGCGCTCATCGACATCAACATGGGCTGTCCCGCCAAACACGTGACCAACGGCGAGTCGGGATCGGCACTGATGCGCGACCTCGATCACGCGCTCAGCTTGATCGACGCCGTGGTGCAGGCCGTGAAGGTTCCGGTCACGCTGAAAATGCGATTGGGCTGGGATGACCGTTCGCGCAACGCGCCGCAGCTCGCACAACGTGCGCAAGCGGCCGGCGTGGCGCTGGTCACCGTGCACGGCCGCACCCGCTGCCAATTTTATACGGGGCGTGCCGACTGGGCCGCAGTTCGTGCCGTGAAACAACGCGTATCGATACCGGTCGTGGTCAACGGCGATGTTTTAGACTTCGACGACGCCGACGCCGCGCTTGCGGCGTCCGGCGCCGACGCCGTGATGGTCGGCCGCGGCGCGCAGGGCAGACCCTGGTTTCCCGGCCAGCTGGCGCATTATCTCGCGACCGGCGAGCGCAAACCGCCACCGCCGCTCGGCGACCAACTTGCCTTGGTTGGCGAACTTTATGATGAAATGCTCGTCCATTACGGCGTCGACATCGGGTTGCGCCACGCCCGCAAGCATTTGGGCTGGGCGCTTGATGCCGCCGCAGCAGCGGCCGGCGCGCCACCGCATCTGCTCAAGGTTCACCGCAGCGGCGCGTTGACCTGCAGCGATCCGGAATCGGTGCGGCGCCGCCTCAATGAGGCGTTCGATGCCTTCGGCGGCTCCGCCGCGGCATTTCGGAGTGCGGCATGAGCGCGGTCGAGCCGTTGCCGGCAATCGCGGCTGCCGATGCGGTGCTCAATGCGCTGCCGCATCCGGTCATCGTCGTCTCCTCCGACGGCAAAGTGGTCGACGCCAATGTCGCCGCGGAATCCTTTTTCGAGGTTTCGGCGCTGCTGTTGCGCCGGCATTTGTTGCGCGACCTGGTGCCGTTCGGCAGCCCGTTGCTCACATTGATCGAGCAAGTCCGCAAGCGCGGCGCCGCCGTCAACGAATACAAGGTCGATCTCGGCACGCCGCGAAATCCCGGCGACCGGCTGGTCGATCTGCACGTCGCTCCGCTGCCGGAACAGGCCGACTATGTCGTGGTGATGCTGCAGGAGCGCACCATCGCCGACAAGATGGATCGCCAGCTCACGCATCGCGGCGCAGCGCGCTCGGTCATTGCGCTTGCCGCCATGCTCGCGCATGAGATCAAGAATCCGTTGTCGGGCATCCGCGGCGCGGCGCAGCTTCTCGAGCAATCGGCCAACGACGACGACCGCACGCTGACGCGGCTGATTTGCGATGAGGCCGACCGCATCGTGAAACTCGTCGATCGCATGGAGGTCTTCACCGACGAACGTCCGGTCGAGCGCGAGCCCATCAATATCCACGTGGTGCTCGAACACGTAAAACGGCTGGCGCAGTCCGGCTTCGCCCGGCACATCAAATTCGTCGAGGATTACGACCCGTCGCTGCCGCCGGTGCTGGCGAACCGCGATCAGCTCATCCAGGTGTTTTTGAACCTCATCAAGAACGCCGCCGAATCGATCGGGGAAAATACCTCCGGCGGCGAAATCGCGCTGACCACGGCGTTTCGTCCCGGTGTGCGGCTGTCGCTGCCGGGAACCAATACGCGGGTTTCCCTGCCGCTGGAATTCTGCGTCCGCGACAACGGACCGGGCGTGCCCGATGAACTGATGCCGCATTTGTTCGATCCATTCGTCACCACCAAGCCGAGCGGATCGGGGCTTGGGCTCGCTCTGGTCGCCAAGATCGTCGGCGACCATGGCGGCATCATCGAATGCGAGTCGCAACCGCGCCGCACCACCTTCCGCATCCTCATGCCCAAATATACCGCGCCACAAAGTGAGGCCGCCGGGCCGGACGGCGTCCTTCAGCCACAAGGGAATTATTGATGCCCGCGGGAAGCATTCTCATCGCCGACGACGACGCGGCGATCCGGACGGTGCTCAATCAGGCGCTGTCGCGCGCCGGTTACGAGGTCCGCTCGACTGGCAATGCCGCAACCTTGTGGCGCTGGGTCAGCCAGGGCGACGGCGATCTGATCATCACCGACGTGCTGTTGCCCGACGAAAGCGCCTTCGATCTGTTGCCGCGCATCAAAAAGCTGCGGCCGGATTTGCCGATCATCGTCATGAGCGCGCAGAACACGTTCATGACCGCCATCCGCGCCTCCGAGCGCGGCGCCTACGAATATTTGCCGAAGCCATTCGATCTCAAGGAACTGACGGCGATCGTCGGTCGCGCGCTGTCGGAGCCGAAGGAGAAAGCGCGGCCGCCGGCCAAGGTCGAGGATTTCGACTCCATTCCGCTGGTCGGCCGCTCGCCGGCGATGCAGGAAATCTATCGCGTGCTGGCGCGGTTGATGCAGACCGACCTCACGGTCATGATTTCGGGCGAGTCCGGCACCGGCAAGGAATTGGTGGCCCGGGCGCTGCATGACTACGGCAAACGCCGCAACGGGCCGTTCGTGGCCATCAACATGGCGGCGATCCCGCGCGACCTGATCGAGTCCGAATTGTTCGGCCATGAGAAGGGGGCCTTCACCGGCGCCAATAGCCGCAGCTCCGGGCGCTTCGAGCAGGCCGAAGGCGGCACGCTGTTCCTCGACGAGATCGGCGATATGCCGATGGAAGCCCAGACCCGGCTCCTGCGCGTGCTGCAGCAAGGCGAATATACGACGGTCGGCGGCCGCACGCCGATCAAGACCGACGTGCGCATCATCGCCGCAACCAACAAGGACCTGCGCCAGCTCATCCAGCAGGGGCTGTTCCGGGAAGACCTGTTCTTCCGGCTCAATGTCGTGCCGTTGCGGCTGCCGCCGCTGCGCGAGCGCACCGAGGACATTCCCGACCTGATCCGGCACTTCTTCAAGGTGGTGGAGCGCGAGGGATTGCCGCCAAAGCAAATTGACCAAGCCGCGGTTGAGCGGCTGAAGCGGCACCGCTGGCCGGGTAATGTGCGCGAACTGGAGAATCTGGCGCGCCGGCTCGCCGCGCTTTATCCCCAGGAGACGATCACGGCTGCGGTGGTCGATGCCGAGCTGTCACAGCCGGTCTTGGCGGCGCCCGGCGAGACCAGAAGCAGCGATGAGAACCTCTCCGGCGCGGTCGAGCGCTATCTGACGCGCTATTTTTCCGACTTCGATGACGGCCTGCCGCCGCCGGGACTCTATCACCGCATCTTGCGCGAGGTCGAAGGTCCACTGTTGTCCGCTGCACTCACTGCCACCCGCGGCAACCAGATCCGCGCCGCCGATCTGCTTGGCGTCAATCGAAATACGCTGCGGAAGAAGATCCGCGATCTGGACATCCAGGTCTATCGCAGCGGCGGGGGCTAAGCGCGCGGCAATCGGGCCGGCGAAACGCCCGCCATCGGCTTGCCTGCCTCAAGCCCTCCGGGGCCGCCCAGTAATTGTCGCAATTGGGCAACATTGTTGTATAAAAGCATCACTCAGGGGCGGGTGGCCACATTCCATCCGCCAGCAGATTCCCTTTTTATATCCATCGGTTGGAAGGCACCGGCAAGCACATGTCGACTGTCGATCAGGTCGCCCCGCTAACGCCGGGCGCCGCTGCGCCAGTACCGGTTCCCCCACCTGATCCGGCGGCCGCTGCCGCAACGTCCGCCGGATTGGGACGGATTGGCCCGCTGGCGGACGGCCTTGCGCTGTTCTCCGCGGTGCTCACCCTGGTGGCGCTCTCGGGGATAACTCCGCTCGCGCCGGTCGATGCCTTGGCGACTGCGCTGCATTGGTTGCGGTCGCTCGGTCCCGGCGGGCTGGAAACCGCGGTGACACCGAGCGCGGCGATACGGGCCGCGATCGTGGTCTTGTTGCTCGCCGGCAATCTCGTGACTGACGTATTGTTGCTGCTGGCCCCGATGCCGCTGTCGTCTCGGCCGATTGGGGCGACCGCACTCGGTCTTGCGCTGTTATGGGCGACCGCGACCTTTCTCGTGCTTGGCGGGCTGACGTGGATCGCGCCCATCGATCAGGTGGTCAAGCAGCTCTTGCTCGGCAATGCCGTCACCGGGGTGCTGCTCCTCGCCATTATTGGGCGCGAAGTCTGGATCGTCATCCAGGCGCGCCGGCGCGGCCGCGCCGGTTCGCGCCTGCATATTCAGATCGTGAGCCTGTTTGCGGTCATCGCCGCGGTCCCAACCATTCTCGTCGCCGTCGTGGCTTCGACTACGCTCGATCGCGGGCTCGACCGGTTTTTCTCGACCCGCACCCGCGCCATGATCGAACAGTCGCTGATCGTGGCCAATGCCTATGTGACCGAGCACGCCGCCGACGTTCGCGGCGAGGATATGGCCATGGCATTCGACTTGAGCCGGGCGAAGACGCTGTTCGATCAGGACCGCGATCAATTCCGCAAATTCCTCGCCGCGCAGACCACCGGGCGCAATCTCTCGGTAGCGCTGATGCTCAAGCCCGACGGTTCGATCGTGGAGCCCGTCGGCATCACCATGGACAAAAGGTTCGTTCGGCCGTCACCGCAGCTGCTCGCCGAGACCAGCGAAACCGAGCCCCAGGTCGCCTTCATCCCCGAAGGCGACAATGTCGCCTCGGTCGTCAAGCTCAACGGCTTTGACGACATGTATCTCTACGTCGCCCGGCTGCTCGATCCGCGAGTGGTGCAGCAATTGCGCAATACCCAGGAGAGCGTCGGCGAATACGCCAATCTCGAAGAACGCCGGCTCGGCATCCAGATCGCCTTCGCGTTGATGTTTGCGGTGATCGCGCTGATCGTGCTGCTATCCGCCGCGTGGATCGGTCTCGATTTCGCCAACCGGCTGGTGGCGCCGATCCGCCGTCTGATCGGCGCCGCCAACGTGGTCTCGACCGGCAATCTCCACATTCAGGTGCCGGTGCACCGGTCGGAAGGCGATCTCGCGCAGTTGGGCGAGACCTTCAACAAGATGACGCAGGAGCTGCGCACCCAGCATGACGACATCGTGCGCGCCCGCGATCTCATCGACAGCCGGCGGCGATTCACCGAAGCGGTATTGGCCGGCGCCAGCGCCGGCGTCATCGGCGTCAACGCCGATGGCCGGATTTCCATTCTCAACCGCTCGGCGGAGCGGCTGATCGGGCGTCTCGAGAGCGACGTGCTCGGCCAGCCGCTGGCGGCAATCGCGCCGGAACTTGCCGAGATTTTTCAGGTGGCGCAAAGCAGCAATCAACGTCTGGTGCAGCGCCAGATCACGCTCACGCGCGACAGCCAGGAACGAAATTATTCGGTGCGCGTGACCAGCGAGCAGTCCGGCGAATCCGAGCACGGCTATGTCATCACCATCGACGACATCACCGAACTGGTGCTGGCGCAACGCTCCTCGGCCTGGGCCGACATCGCGCGGCGCATCGCGCATGAGATCAAGAATCCGCTGACCCCGATTCAGCTTTCGGCGGAGCGGCTGCGGCGCAAATACGGCAAGTCGATTACCGAAGATCCGGCGGTGTTCGAACAATGCACCGAAACCATCGTGCGCCAGGTCGACGATATCAAACGCATGGTCGACGAATTCTCGCGCTTCGCCCGCATGCCCAAAGCCGTGGTGGCTGACGAGGACATCGCCGATACCGTGCGCCAGGCGGTGTTCCTGCTGCGCGTGGCGCATCCCGACATCGATTTCGAGGTCGATCTGCCGGCCGGAACCATGCCGGCGCGATTCGACCGGCGGCTGATTTCACAGGCGCTGACCAATATCGTCAAGAATGCCGCCGAGGCGATCGGGGCCGTGCCGGCGGCCGAGCTTACGCGCGGCCGCATCGTTGTGAGCGCGCAACGCCTCGGCAAGGACGTCGTCATCGACGTCATCGATAACGGCATCGGGCTGCCGAAGGAGAACCGCGCCCGGCTGCTCGAACCCTATGTGACCACCCGCGAGAAGGGCACCGGGCTCGGCCTTGCCATCGTCGGCCGCATCCTCGAAGAGCATGGCGGCAAGCTCGAGCTGCGCGATGCCTCGGAGAAAATCCCAGGCGCCCGCGGCGCCTGGATGCAATTGCGCTTCAGCGCCGAGCCGACGCCGGCAGCGGCAGAAAATGAAGCGGCGGCCGCACCGCCTGCGGCAGCCGAATAAGCAGGATTGGGGAGCGGCGGACCATGGCATCCGATATCCTGATCGTCGACGACGAAGCCGACATTCGCGAACTGGTCGCGGGCATCCTGCAGGATGAAGGCCACGGCACCCGCACCGCGCGCGACAGCGACGAGGCACTGGGCGCGGTGGTGGCGCGGCGCCCCAACCTGGTGTTTCTCGATATTTGGCTGCAAGGCAGCCGGCTCGACGGCCTGCAACTGCTCGACGGCCTCAAACAGGAGCATCCCGAGCTGCCGATCGTGATGATTTCCGGCCATGGCAATATCGAAACCGCGGTGTCGGCCATCAAACGCGGCGCCTACGACTTTATCGAGAAACCGTTCAAGGCCGATCGGTTGCTTCTGGTCGCCGAGCGGGCGCTGGAAAATTCGCGGCTTAGGCGCGAGGTGCGCGAACTCAAGCAGCTGGCCCCGCTGGCGGGCGCCTTGGTCGGCCGTTCGCCCGCCGCCAACCAATTGCGCCAGACCGTCGAGAAGGTCGCGCCGACCAACAGCCGCGTCCTCATCGTCGGACCTTCCGGCAGCGGTAAGGAACTTGCCGCCCGCACCATTCACGGCCTTTCGGCGCGGACCGACGGCCCCTTCGTGGTGATCAATGCCGCCGCCATCACGCCGGAGCACATGGAGATCGAATTGTTCGGCGTCGAGGCCGGCAATGGCGCCGCCAGTCGCAAGGTCGGCGCGCTCGAAGAGGCGCACGGCGGCACCTTGTTCATCGACGAAATCGCCGACATGCCGCGCGAGACGCAGAACAAAATCTTGCGTGTTCTGGTCGATCAGACGTTCCAGCGTGTCGGCGGCGCGACCAAGGTCACCGTCGACGTGCGCATCGTCTCATCCAGCAGCCGCAATATCGAGGCCGACATCGCGGCGGGAAGATTCCGCGAGGATCTGTATCACCGGCTTTCCGTGGTGCCGATCCGGGTGCCGAGCCTCGCCGAGCGGCGCGACGACATTCCGGAATTGGTCGAATATTTCATGTCGCAAATTTCGCAGAATACCGGTTTGCCCAAGCGCAATGTCGGCGCCGACGCGCTCGCGGTGCTGCAGTCGCACGACTGGCCGGGCAATGTCCGGCAGCTGCGCAATAACGTCGAGCGCCTGATGATTCTTGCCGGCGGCGATCCGGCGGCGGTGATTACCGCCTCGATGCTGCCGCAGGACGTCGGCTCGATGATTCCCAACATGCCAAACGGCAACGGCGGCGAGCATCTGATGAGTTTCGCCTTGCGCGAGGCGCGCGAAGTGTTCGAGCGCGAATACCTCCTGGCGCAGATCAACCGCTTCGGCAACAACATCTCGCGCACCGCCGAATTCGTCGGCATGGAACGCTCGGCGCTGCACAGGAAGCTTAAAGCACTCGGGATCGACTGAAATGGGAGGACGGAGGACGGAGGACGGAGGACAGATCAACGCAACATTCTCCGCCATTATTTCATCCGTCGTCCGTCATCCGTCGTCCGTCGTCTGATGTCCCGCATTGCCTACGTCAACGGCCGTTATCTTCCCTTCCGCGAGGCCAAAATCCACGTCGAGGATCGCGGCTATCAATTCGCCGACGCCGTCTATGAAGTCTGCGAGGTGAGGGCGGGGCGGCTGATCGACGAGCCCCGCCATATGGCGCGGCTGCAACGCTCCGCGAGCGAGCTGCGTCTCCTCCTGCCCATATCGCTTCGTGCGCTCGGCATCGTGCTGCGCGAACTGGTACGGCGAAATCGGATCGATTACGGCCTGGTTTATTTGCAGATCAGCCGCGGCGTGGCGCGGCGCGACCTTGCTTTTCCGCCACCGCAAACGCGGCCGACGGTCGTCGCCACGGCTCGGCCGCTCAATAAGGCGCGCAACGAGGCGCTTGCGGACAAGGGCATCGCCGTCGTCAGCGTCCCCGACAATCGCTGGGGGCGCGTCGACATCAAGACCGTCGGGCTATTGCCGAACGTGCTGGCGCGCCAGGCGGCGCTCGATCGCGGCGCGCGCGACGCCTGGTTCGTCGGGCATGACGGCAAAGTCACCGAAGCCGCCTCCGCCAATGCCTGGATCGTCACGCCGGGCGGCGTGCTGGTCACGCGGCACGCCGACTACGCCATCCTGCGCGGCATTACCCGCGGCGTCACCCTCGATGTCATCAAGGCGCAGGGCCTGACCGTGGAGGAGCGTGGTTTCACGCTGGATGAGGCTTACGCGGCCCGGGAGGCCTTCGAGACCTCGGCGACCCAGATCGTGATGCCCGTGGTAAGCATTGACGGCCACACCGTCGGCGACGGCAAGCCCGGACCGGTCGCGCGCGCTCTGCGGCGGGATTTTCACCGGTACGTGGGGGCTGGATAGGCGCGTCCAGCTTCCGGCCTTCTGCCGCTCCCAACTTGGGCTTGCAACCGCCCCCGCCGCGCCCTCTAATGGCCAGTCCCCTGAGGCGGCCCGGCCGAATCTGCCGTAAACTGCCGGAGGGGCGAAAGTGACGTAAGAGATAGTCGTAAGAGAAAGTGGCGTAAGAGAAAGTGACGGTAAGAGAAGGCACTAAGAAACGACCCGCGGGGCAGGGGCCCGCGGTACAACAAACGGAACAACGGCCATGGCAGCCGACCGCGCACAAAACCTACAAGACACCTTCCTCAATCACGTCCGCAAAAACAAAATTCCGCTCACCATCTTCCTGGTGAACGGCGTCAAGCTGCAGGGCGTGGTGACCTGGTTCGACAATTTCTGCGTGCTGTTGCGTCGCGACGGGCATTCGCAGCTCGTTTACAAGCACGCCATTTCGACCATCATGCCGGGGCATCCGGTCCAGCTCTTCGAAGGCGCCGAAGAACCGCCGGCCGGGGAATAGAGTTTATTGGAGCCGCGCCGCGACACGCGCTCTGAGCGGCTGAGTTCGAAGGGCTCGGCGGACGGCCGCGCAGCGACCGGACGCGCGCTCGTCATCGAACCGATGCTGCGGCGCGCCGCGGCCCGCGCCGATGCCGGCGAGCGAACGGCCGAGGCCAAGCTCGACGAGGCGATCGGGCTGGCGCGCGCCATCGATCTTACCGTCGAGCAATCCGGCATCGTGCCGCTTCGCGCGCTGCATCCGGCGACCTATCTCAGCAAGGGCAAGGTCGAGGAGATTGCCGGGCTTGTAAAAAGCTTTGAAGCCGGCATCGTGGTGATGGACTGCGCGCTCACTCCGGTGCAGCAGCGCAACCTGGAAAAGGCCTGGAACGCCAAAGTACTCGACCGCACCAGTCTCATTCTCGAAATATTCGGCCGGCGCGCGCGCACCCGCGAAGGCGCGCTGCAGGTCGAGCACGCGCATCTGACCTATCAGAAGGGCAGGCTGGTGCGAACCTGGACCCATCTCGAGCGCCAGCGCGGCGGCTTCGGCTTCCTCGGCGGCCCGGGCGAGACCCAGCTCGAAGCCGACCGCCGCATCATCGAGGAGCGGCTCGCCAAGATCGAAAGCGAGCTTGCCAAGGTCAAGCGCACCCGCGCGCTGCATCGCGAGAGCCGCCGCCGCGTGCCCTATCCGATTGTCGCACTGGTCGGCTACACCAATGCCGGCAAATCGACGCTGTTCAACCGCATGACGGCGGCGAGCGTACTGTCCGCCGACATGCTGTTCGCGACCCTCGATCCGACGCTGCGTGCGGTGGCGCTGCCGCACGGCGCGCGCATTATCCTCTCCGACACCGTCGGCTTTATCTCCGACCTGCCGACCATGCTGGTCGCCGCGTTCCGCGCCACGCTCGAGGAAGTGGTGGAGGCCGACGTCATCCTGCATGTCCGCGACGTGTCGCATGAGGACGCCGAGGCGCAATTGCATGACGTCGAGAAAATCCTGCGCGAACTCGGCATCGATCCGCAACAGAACGCTGCGCACAAGCGCAGCCTGATCGAGGTTTGGAACAAGATCGATCGGCTCGATGCGGCCGAGCGCGCACGGTTGGAAAACATCGCCGAGCGCCGACCGCCAGGCGCAACGGCCGGTGCTGGTGTCGGCGAGCACCGGGGAGGGCATTGCCGCGCTCGCCGCGGCAATCGAGGCGAGGCTGGCTGAAGACCGGGTGCTGATTGAGGTTGCGCTCGATCCGGCCGACGGCGCCGGCATCAGCTGGCTGCACCGCCACACCGAAGTAATCGCAAAGACATTCGACGCCAACGGCCGCGCCGCCATGACCGTGCGCGTGGCGCCGGACAAAGCGGAAGCGGTGCGGGCGAAATTTGCACAAATCGGATAGGGGGATTCCCCCGTTTGCCGCTCGCTACTTCGCCCTTCGCCGCTCTTCCGCCTTCGCCGCATCCCACAGCGCATCCATCTCGGTGAGCGTGGACTCGGCCGGCGTCTTGCCCTTGGCGGCGAGCGCCTGCTCAATGGCCGCGAAGCGGCGCTCGAATTTCCGGTTGGTTTGGCGCAAAATCGCTTCCGGATCGGCCCGCAGATGCCGGGCCAAGTTCACCACGGCGAAGAGAAGATCGCCGACCTCAGCGGCGGTGGCCGCCTCATCGCGCTCGGCGCGATCGAGCTCGGCCTCGATCTCGTCGGCTTCCTCGCGGATCTTGCGCAACACCGCGCGCGGATCGTTCCAATCGAAGCCGACCTTGCCGGCCTTGGCTTGCAATTTCAGGGCGCGCGTCAGGGCAGGGAGCGCGACCGGCACGCCGGCGAGCGCGCCTTGATCGTCGCCAACGCCTTTGCGGGCCTTTTCCTCCGCCTTGATCCGCTCCCAAAGACCCTCGACGGCTTGCAGTGTGTGCTTATGCTCATCGCCAAAGACATGCGGATGGCGCCGGATGAGTTTCTCGGTGATGCCCTCCACCACATCGCCGAAATCGAAGGCACCTTGTTCCTGCGCCATGCGGGCATGAAAGACGACTTGCAGAAGAAGATCGCCCAATTCCTCGCGCAGGTCGGCAAGGTCGCCGCGCGCAATGGCGTCGGCGACCTCGTAAGCCTCCTCCAGCGTATACGGCGCGATGGTCGAGAAATCCTGCTGGAGATCCCAGGGGCAGCCGGTTTTGGGCGTGCGCAAGGCCGCCATGATGTCGAGAAGCCGCGCGATATCGCGGGAAGGGGTCATCGCAGAATCCTGTTAGAGCATGATCCGGAAAAGTGGATACCGGTTTTCCGAAAAGATCATGCTCCAACGAAAAATCCTAGACCACGATCCGATACAACCATGATCGGATCATGGTTTCGCCGATAAGGCGCAGACCCTAACAGACCGGATGAACGGCTGCGACCGGCGGCGGATCACCTACTTGGCGCGGCTCGCCTCGAACAAGAACCAGGTGCGCCGCTCGGCTTGGTCGATGAAGGTCTCCAGAAGGCTCGTCGTCGCGACGTCCTCGTGCTTGTCGGCGACCTCGTGGGCTTCGCGCATCGAGGCGACCAGCGCCTTGTTGTCGCTCATCAATTCCCGCAGCATATCGAGGGGCGCGACGAAATCCTCGTCATTGTCTTCGAGCGTCTGCAGCCGCGCGATGTGGCCGATGGAGCGCAGCGTCAACCCGCCGATTTTACGGACGCGCTCGGCGATATCGTCGGTAATCGCGAAAATCTGCTCGGACTGCTCGTCAAGCAGAAGATGATAGTCCCGGAAGTGCGGTCCGCTCATGTGCCAATGGAAATTCTTGGTCTTGAGATAGAGCGCGAAAACATCGGCCAGCACCTTGTTGAGCTTGGCCGAAATGTCACGCACCGCGTCGGAGCCAAGATCGGTCGGCGTATCGAGGGTGGGGGCTACTTTGTGGCGCGTATCGAGGGCGCGGACTTTTGTGTTCACGGCATGACCTCTGGTGTTGAAAGCGTTGGAATCCGCCAGGCCCGCTGGGACTTGCATCCGCTGCAGAGCCGGGGCGGGGTTGCAAACCAACGTCGGCGCGACGACCTTGGTTCCATCTGCCATGAGGTGTGACGATGCCGGTTTCGGCCTATGTTCAGAGTGCGCTATTCTTTCTTCTGGCGGGCGCCGCCCTGTTCGGCTCCGCAGGCACCTTCGCGATCGCAGTCTTTTGGATTTACCTCGCCATTTTGGCGGCGATCTTCGCGGCCTCGATCCTGTGGCTCGATCCGGATCTCGCGCGCGAACGGATGCGCCCGGGCGGCAAGAAGCCGCCGCTGGCGCTGCGGCTGTTTTCCGGCGTCATGCTGCTGCACCTGGTCATCGCCGGGCTCGACCGCGGCCGCTTGCATTGGAGCGATACGGTGCCGCCATGGCTCCAAGCCTTGGGCCTGCTGGTACTCACTGGCAGCTACGCCTTCGTCATCTGGACGATGCGGGTGAACCGGTTCTTCTCGTCGGTGGTGCGCATTCAATCCGACCGCGGCCAATATGTCGTCGACAGCGGGCCTTACGCGGTAATTCGCCACCCAGGTTATCTTGCCGGCATCCTGGTCGTGCTGGCGAGCGGCATCGCGCTCGGCTCTTGGATCGCGACTGCATTCCTCGCGATCACAAGTCTGCCGTTTCTCTTCTATCGCGTGATCACAGAGGACCGCGTGCTGCGCACCGATTTGCCCGGTTATACCGACTATGCGCAACGCGTGCGCTGGCGGCTCATTCCGGGAGTTTGGTGAAGGGGCGCGGGATTTAGCTCAAATTGTAAACGTGGCTCCTCAATTCCATGATTCGCATAAGACATATTATGGAATATCTACTGGCGATGCAGGATTTACGGGCTTTCTGAGAGCGCGAAAGTCATCCCGTCGAACGCCGGCACCACGTGCACCGGCAGCTTCCCGCGCAGGACTTCGTAATCGAGGTCGGCGTGCAGATTGGTCAGGATGGCGCGGCGCGGCTTGATCCGCTCGATCCAGCCGAGCGCGTCGTCGACCGAAAAATGGCTCGGGTGCGGCCGGTAGCGCAGCGCATCGACGATCCAGACGTCGAGGCCAGACAAGGCGCCGAAGCTTTCGGCCGGCAGCGCGCTGATGTCGGCCGAGTAAGCCAAATTGCCAAAGCGAAAGCCGAGCGAAGGAATGTCGCCGTGCTCCTGGAGGAACGGCAAGGCCGTGATCGCGCCACCCTGCCCCTGAATTAGGACCGGCGTGCCGGCGTGAAGGCGATGGCCGTTCATGATCGGCGGATATTCGCTGCCGGGCGGCGATTTGAAGCAATAGCCGAACCGCGTGTACATCATCGCCGCGGTGCGCTCGTCGAGATAGGCATCGATCCGCCGCCGGTGCTTGAGAAATAGGGCCCGCAAGTCGTCGATGCCGTGGGTGTGGTCGGCGTGCTCGTGGGTATAGAGCACGCCGTCGAGCCAATCGACCTCGGCATCGATGAGCTGCTCGCGCAAATCCGGCGAGGTATCGACAAGAACGCTGGTCACGCGATCGGCATTTGGGCTTTCTTGGCGGCGCTCGACCAGAAGCGAGGTGCGCCGGCGCCGGTTCTTTGGATTTTGCGGATCGCAATCGCCCCAGCCGAGTGCCGGCCGCGGCACGCCGCCCGAAGAGCCGCAGCCGAGAATGGTGAATTTCAATGTCATCGGTGAAATTGGCTTCCGGATTATGCCGCTGATGATGTTGTTTGCGCAGACTGCGTAAATTTGTCTGCGTCGGCGGCTCGCGACACTTTGCTGAACAAACGGAAGAAGTTTGCCGTGGTCTGCCGCGCGACCTCGTCGAACGATACGCCACGGGTCTCGGCCAGCACTTTTGCAGTCTCGACCACATAGGCCGGTTCGTTGCGCTTGCCGCGGAATTTTCCGGGCGCGAGATAAGGCGCATCGGTTTCGACCAGGATGCGGTCGGCCGGCAGTTCCGCGGCGATCGCGCGCAAGCCCGCCGAATTCTTGAACGTCAGAATGCCGGTGAAGGACACGAAATGGCCGAGCGCGACCGCACGGTGCGCCAGATCGGCGCCACCGGTGAAACAGTGCAGCACGGCGGGGAAGGCGCCCTTCCCGCTTTCTTCTTCGAGAATGCGTGCAGTGTCGGCGTCGGCCGCGCGCGAATGGATGACGAGCGGCAGCCCGGTCTCGCGCGCCGCGGCGATGTGGCTGCGAAAGCCGCGCTCCTGCGCTTCGCGCGGCGAGTTGTCGTAGTGATAGTCGAGACCCGCCTCGCCCAGCGCCACGACTTTCGGATGCCGCGTGCGGGTGACGAGATCGGCCGTGGTCACGTCAAGCTCTTCATGGGCGTAATGCGGGTGCGTGCCGACTGAGCAGAACACGTCCGGAAAGCGCTCGGCGATGGCGAGGAGATCCGGCTGGCGCTTTACGCGGGTGGAAATCGTCACCATGCGCTCGATCCCGGCGGAGCGGGCCCGCGCCACCACGGCGTCGAGCTCGGCGGCGAAATCGGGAAAATCGAGATGGCAGTGGCTGTCGATGAGCATCGGTTTCTTTTTGCTATTGGGCTGCGCGACTTTCGGGCTCGACGTAGCGCGGAAAGATCGCCGCCGGCGCTGGCAAACTTGCTCCAGCAACAATGCGGTGGCTGCCGCCAAGGAAAGCAAAGGTCCGCTCGTCTTGCGGGACGGCCAACAGATCGAGCAGCTTTGCCGCCGAACTCGGCATGAACGGCTGCGCCAAAATCGCGATCTGCCGCAAAACCTCGGCCGTCACGTAAAGCACGGTGCCCTGCCGCGCCGGATCGGTCTTGGCCAGCGCCCACGGCGCTTCGCCGGCAAAATAGCGGTTGGCGTCCGCCACCACTGCCCACACCGCGTTGAGCACCTGGTGCAGCTGTTGCGTCGCCATTGCGTCGCGCGCCTTGCCGATCATGGCGTCGGCGGCGCTTAAGATTGCCTTGTCGTTCTCGCTCCATGCGCCGGGCTGCGGCAGTACGCCGCCCAAGCCCCGCGCCACCATGGTCAGCGAGCGCTGAGCCAGATTGCCGAGGTCGTTCGCAAGATCGGCATTGATGCGATTGACGATGGCTTCATGGCTGTAATTGCCGTCCTGGCCGAACGGCACTTCGCGAAGGAGGAAATAGCGCAGTGGATCGACGCCGTAGGCGTCGGCCAGCGCGAAGGGGTCGATGACATTGCCGACCGATTTCGACATTTTCTCGCCGCGGTTGAACAGAAACCCGTGCGAGAAAACCCGCCGCGGCACCGCGATCCCGGCCGACATCAGAAATGCCGGCCAATACACCGCGTGAAAGCGCACGATGTCCTTGCCGATGACGTGGAGATCGGCCGGCCAGTATTTCTTGAATTTCACGCTCTCGGTGTCGGGAAAGCCGACCGCGGTGATGTAATTGGTCAGCGCGTCGACCCACACATACATGATGTGCTTGTCGTTGCCCGGCACCTTGATGCCCCAGTCGAAAGTGGTGCGCGACAGCGACAGGTCCTGCAGGCCGCCGCGCACGAAGCTCGCGACCTCGTTCATGCGCTCTTTCGGCAGCACGAAATCCGGCACGTCGCGGTAGAGCTTAAGCAGCGGCTCGGCGTATTTGGAGAGGCGGAAGAAATAGCTCTCCTCCTCGACCCATTCGACCGGCGTGCCGTGCGGGCCGACGCGCTGGCCCTTGTCGTCGAGGCGGGTCTCGCTCTCGTCGTAATAGGCTTCGTCACGAACCGAATACCAGCCGGAATATTTGTCGAGATAAATGTCGCCGTTCTTTTGCATGCGCTCCCAGATCGCGACCGAGGAGGCATGGTGGCGCGCTTCCGTGGTGCGGATGAAATCGTCGTTCGAGCACTCGAACCGTTTCACCATGGCCTGGAAGCGCGGCACGTTGCGCTCGACCAGTTGGCGCGGCGTCAGGTTTTCCTTGGCCGCGGTCTGCAGCATTTTGATGCCGTGCTCGTCGGTGCCGGTGAGGAAGAACACGTCGCGGCCGTCGAGCCGCATGAAGCGGGCGATGGCGTCGGTGGCGATCGCCTCATAGGCATGGCCGATATGCGGCGCGCCGTTTGGGTAGGCGATCGCGGTGGTGATGTAATAGGGTTTGCCGAGGGAAGCTTGCGACATGAGGCCTAGGTATCAACCGCGCGTGGCCTCGGCAAGCAAGCCGAAAACGCTGAAAACCAGCGGCTTTCGCTCCAAATTGTAGGTTTCGGCGTCGCGCGCCGCCGCATTGATGCGCTCGGACGCGTCGGCGAGCCGATCAAGGCGCGGCAGCGCGTTCGGTTCACGGGCCACGCGCTGGGCGAGCCAGGCATTGACGGTGTCGATGAAGGCGGCAAGCGGCTCCGGGTCGGTCCCCGCCAAGGCGTCGCCAAGGGCGTGCAGCGCCTTGGCATCGAGCGCGGGCAGCCGTTCGAGCAGACCGAGCGCGTGCTGCCGCAATGCCAACGCATCCTCGTCGAGAAATGCCAGAGCGCGCGCCACCGAACCGTCCGCGGCCCCTGCCGCCGCGGCAATGTCGGGATCGTCCGCCGCCGATCCGGTCGCAGCCGCAAGCGCTGCCGCGATATCGGTCTCGCCGAGCGGCCGCAAGGTGAGAATGCGGCAGCGCGAGCGCAGCGTCGCCGGCACCCGCGCGGCGGAATGACTGACCAGGAGCAACAGCGCGCGCTCCGGCGGCTCCTCGAGGATTTTGAGAAGCGCATTGGCGCCGGCACGGTTCAACTCGTCGACGGCATCGACGATGGCGATCCGCCAGCCGCCCTCGCCCGCCGTCGAGCCGAAAAACGTCACCGTCCTGCGGATGTCCTCGACCGCGATCTGCTTGTGCAGCACGCCCTTGTCGTTGAGCGTGCGCTCGATGACGAGAAGATCGGGCTGGGCCTGGGCGGCTATCCGGCGCGCCACGGGATGCTGGGGCTCGACGAACAGCGAGATTGCCGCCGCCACGTCGGGCGCCGCCGGATCCGGATGGGCCAGCACGAAGCGCGCCATCCGGTAAGCCAGCGTCGCCTTGCCGATGCCGGCCGGTCCCGCAATCAGAAAAGCGTGCGGCACGCGGCCGGAGCGATAGGCGGCCAGCAGAGCCCTTTCCGCCGGCTCCTGGCCGAACAGCACAGTGGTCGCGCGCGGCGGCTTTGTTTCGCCGATCTCGTCGTCCTCGTCGGCCGCGCGCGGGCTCATGACGCGCCGACCTCGCGGCGCCGGGGTTCGCCGTGGACCGGAAAGGCCATGGGATCGAGCCGGGCGCCGACCGCGTTCCAGATTTTCCGCGCCACCCCTTCCTTGGGTCCGCTGGCATCGATGACCACGCACCGCTCCGGCTCGGCTGCGGCGATCGCAAGATAGGCTTCCCGAAGTCGTTGGTGAAATTCCAGGTTTTCCGCCTCGAAGCGGTCGGGTGCGGCCTCGCCGCGGCGCGATTTGACGCGTTCGAGGCCGAGCTCCACCGGCACATCGAGGACCAGCGTGAGATCGGGCGTAAGACCGCCGATCGACACCCGCTCCAGCCCTTTGATCAGCCGCTGATCGACCTGGCCAAGGATGCCCTGATAAACGCGCGTGGAATTGGCGAAGCGGTCGCAGATGACCCATTTCCCGGCATTGAGCGCCGGCAGGATGGTACATTGCACGTGATCGTCGCGCGCCGCCGCAAACAGCATCGCTTCGACGTCGGGCCCGAACGGCTTGGCAGCGCCCGAGAGCAAGACGTGGCGAATGATCTCGGCGCCGGGCGAGCCGCCCGGCTCGCGGGTCAAATGAACGGCAAGTCCCAGCGCCTCCAGCCGCAGCGCCAGCATGGCCGCCTGGGTCGATTTGCCGGTGCCCTCGCCGCCCTCGAAGGTGATGAACTTGCCTTGCATCGCCAAGACTCTATGACCGAATCCCGCTGGAGCTAATTGAGCTTCTTCTTAAGATAATAAACTAATTTCAACAACTTACGCTTGTTTCCGGAACCATTACTTGGGGGTGCAACAATGGCCGCTGACTGCAATATAAGAACCTGCATCCTCTTGCGCACGTTTACAGCTTGGCGACGCCCGCGCGCAAAAGACCGATGATCAGCTCGGTCGCGCCGTCCATCGCCCGCTGAGTCATGCTGCCTTTGCCGACGTCGTCGGCGGCATAGAGCGGCACATCGAGCGCCAAATTGTCGCCACGCCACACTTTCAGCTCGGCGATGGTCTGCCCTTTGACGATCGGCGCCGGCACCGGGCCGGTATAGACGATGCGGGCATTGAGTTGCTCGCTGTTGTCCCGCGGTATCATCACTTTGATCAGGCCAGGACCGACGAGCGGCACATAACTGCGGTCACCGTCGAACACCTTGGCGTCGCCGACGGTCTGGCCCTCGGCGAACAGAACCCGCGACTTGAAGCCGTGAAAGCCCAAGTCGAGCAATTTACGCGCCTCTTCGGCACGCTCCTTGTCGGTCTTTGCCCCGGTGACCACGACGATCAAGCGCAAATTGTCGGAGACGGCGGAGCCGACCAGATTGAAGCCTGCTTCCTTGGTCTCGCCGGTCTTCAATCCATCGGCGCCGACACCCATGCCGAGGAGCGGATTGCGGTTCTGCTGGTGGATATTGTCCCAGGTGAAATCGCGCTGGGCAAACATCGGATAAAGGTCGGGATAAGTGTGGATGATGTAGCGCGCCAGTTCCGCCATGTCGCGCGCGGTGACGCGCATATTCGGATCGGACAGGCCAGTCGAGTTGGTGAAGGTCGAGTGCTGCAAGCCGATCTCGCGGGCCCGCTTGGTCAGAAGCTCGCCGAACGCGTTTTCGTTGCCGGCGAGCGCTTCCGCCACCGCGATGCAGGCGTCGTTGGCGGAGTCGACGATGATGCCTTGGATCAGATCGGCAACAGAGACCTTGCTGTGGATCGCCGCGAACATGGTGGAGCCGTGCGACGGCGCGCCGCCCTTGCGCCATGCGTTTTCGCTGATGGTGTAGGTGTCGTCGAGTTTGACCCGGCCGTGCTTGATCTCGTTGAACAGATATTCCAGCGTCATCAGCTTGGCGAGGCTCGCCGGCTCGACCGGCTGCTCGGCGTTTTTTTCGTACAAGATGCTGTCGCTGTCCGGATCGAGCAGGATCGCGCTCGGCACGCTGGTTTGAAAGCCGCCCTCGGCCTTCGCCGTGGCGGGTGCAGCGCCGGCGGGCGCCGCCCTAAAGCAAAGCGCCAAGCAAAGCGCCAGCCCGGCGGCCGAAACCGCAGCAAGAGACGGTAGTCCCCTTCCCGGTATTGGCGGCCAATATCGCAACCAAGCCTCCACTTCACGCTTGCCGGTGTATCCCGCACCGAACAGGGCGCACGCAAGCCCGCCATAAGGCATTGTGGAAATGCCGCGCTGCGACTTCACCTAAGATGGAAGCCAACGGTCAATAAAGTCCGCGGCCGTTGAGGAATTGGTCGGTCCCGTCGGCCCCTTCCGGGGCATTGGAAAACGATGTCGCGCCGGTTGTCAGGCCGGGAGAATAGGACGCGTCGGTCGCAGTCAGGACCGGCAAGGCGCTGGCGAGCTGTTCATGACGGACCGGCGGCGGCTGGTGAGGAAAGGCCGGGATGAGCGGCATAGCCGCAAGCCGTACGTCCCACGGTGGCGGCGCCGGCTCATTCTCGCGCAGCGTCATCGCCAGCACGCGGTCGTCGGAGCCCCCGGCCGGCGCGCGGCCGACATATTGGACCCGCACCCAGGCGAGCCCCCGATTGGTGAAACCGAGCAGGTGCGCGGCCCGCTTCGACACGTCGATAATGCGGTTGTGCGCATAGGGTCCACGGTCGTTGACGCGCACGATCAGCGAGCGGCCATTGCTCAGGTTCGTCACCCGGACATAGCTCGGCAACGGCAAGGTGGGGTGCGCCGCCGAAATGGAATTGTCATCGAAAATTTCGCCGTTCGCCGTCTCGCGGCCATGGAAATCCGCGCCATACCAGGAGGCCAATCCCACTGCGTTGTAGTTGGGATCCTCGTGGGGAACATAGACGCGGCCGCCAACCATATAGGGCGAGCCGACCCGATAGGCGCCGCCGCCCTTGGGCACCGGCTCTCCCGGTGCAACGAGCCGGGCGCTCGGCGAAACCCCGTAGCGGGCATCGACATTGCCTCTATTGGCGCAATTGGCGACGAGGAGGCACAGCACCGCGCAGGCGCCGAATTGCGCGAGCCTCCGCAACGCCGACCCAAGCCGACCCCGCATCATCCCCGTCCCGAACGGAAACGTATCGAATTCCAGCGTGGTCAGATTGTGGCCGAATTGGGCAAGCGGCCGGTGATGGTGAATGGATCGTTGCGCAAGCGGAGCCCGCGCATCGAAATCAGGCACAGATCGCGCGCCACGATTTTCGGCTGTGCCCGCTCCGATGCCGGTAGCTTTCTTCACCGGCCCGAACTAAGTCCAATGGCCGATGGAAGGGTGGCCGAGTGGTTTAAGGCACCGGTCTTGAAAACCGGCGGGGCTCGCAAGGGCTCCCGTGAGTTCGAATCTCACCCCTTCCGCCAGCCTACGCCAGAGCGCGTTGCCCTATCCTGCGATATCCCGGCCCCGCCGCTGTCTCACGCCACGATGAGGCCGAGATGTTGCTCCATAGGCGCGAAATCGTGGTCATCGTGCAGCAACGAGCAGCGATGCTCGATGCAGAAAGTGCCGATGATAATGTCGGCCGTCTTGCGCATCGTAACGCCAAGTTCTCTCAGCCTGCGATAGTTCCGTGCTGCACGAGGGGCAAGGTCGCCATCCAGCAGCGGCACAAGGGCGTACCGGCGCAATTCGCGTTCAATGCGCGCGGCATGCGCGTCATCCCGCGCGCCCTGAAGAACCTCAAGCAGAATAAGATCGCCGATCAGAAGCGGCTCCCGACTGGCAACGGCTTCCAACCTGGCGGTCGCGGGCGTTCGATGGCCGCGCAGATGCGCGATCCAAACGGAGCTATCGACGAGAATCATGCCGAGCGCGGCGGCCCTGACGCATTTCGTCAAGATCGCCTTCCCACCCCAATCCCTTGAGCGCGGCAAGCGCCTCCACCTGCCCGCGCACGCGAACCAGGAGCCGCAAGCCTTCTTCCACGGTGGCGCGCTTGGTCGACAGGCCGGTCGCCGTCATGGCTTGGGACAATAACTCGTCGTCGATTTCGATATTGGTCCGCATTCCAACGATCCGGTCGTTTGTGTATATGTGACCTACGTTATACACATTAG
This sequence comes from uncultured Alphaproteobacteria bacterium, assembly GCA_963791925.1. Classification (GTDB taxonomy): domain Bacteria; phylum Pseudomonadota; class Alphaproteobacteria; order Rhizobiales; family Xanthobacteraceae; genus BOG-931. The sequence continues at coordinate 43,867 of CAWBUA010000005.1, forward strand.
GGGATCGATGCAACGAAGTCGGCCGGGGAGCATTGCCGGCCGTCAACGAAGCGGGGAGCGCTATGGCTTAGACAAAGTGCTCGTCGTCGCCGGTCGCGGCCCGCCAAATCTATCCCGACGCACAACCGTGTATTCCGTGCCACGCCAGATAACGAGGCATATGAACTCGGCAACGCACGGCATTGAAATCGGCATCAAATGATGACAATAATGTGCCTATTTCGGAGAGACAAAGATATGCGCACAACCCTTGCCCTGGATGATGAACTCGTTGCCAAGGCCCAGGCTTTCACCGGCTTGAAGGAGAAATCCAGCCTGGTCCGCGAAGCGCTCAAGGCCCTCATCGAGCGGGAAAGCGCGCGGCGATTGGCGCGTCTGGGCGGCAGCCAGCGCGGTCTGAAGGCGCCGCCGCGGCGACGGTCAAGCGCGACATGATCCTGGTCGATACGTCCGTCTGGGTCGACCATCTACGGGCGAATAACAAGGCCCTCATTGCGCTGCTCGATACGGGGGCGGTCTTGGCGCACCCTTTTGTCATCGGCGAACTCGCTTTGGGCAATTTGCGTCAGCGCGAAATCGTGCTGAACACGCTCTCTGATTTACCCCAAGCCAGCGTCGCCACCGACACGGAGGTTCTCCATTTCATCGACCGCCATACGTTGTCCGGGCGCGGGATCGGCTATATCGACGCCCATTTGCTCGCGGCGGTGCAACTGACGGCGGGAGCGGAGTTGTGGACGAAAGATAAGCGACTGCATGGTGTCGCTGTCGAATTGGGTTTGGCATGACGCCAGTGCAGAGCCCCTCCTCATAGCGCTATAGCGTAGGCATAGTGCTCATCATCGTCGGTCGTGGCCCGCCATCGCATCAAATTCCGCCATCGCATCAATAATCTCGAAAAAATTAGATCTGCGGGACGCTTGCGAAGAGCTTTCGTTAAGTTCGCCGACGAACTTCCAAGACCGACAGCCCTATTCCCTGGTCTGTTGCCCGGCTCCCGACTTCGCGGTCGGCGATGTTTCGGACGCGAATCCGTCGCGCCGGCGCCGGCTACTGCCGCGCATTGAGCCTTTTGCCGGCCAATTGGGGTAAACTATTTGTAGCGCCGAGTTCACGGCAGAGCCGCGCCGCCGCCGCCTGGACGATTTTTGCCCGGCTTTGCAGCGCTTGGCGCGACAGCCGCCACACCGGCGCCGATATACCGAGCGCGCCGACGATTTTGCCGGTGAAGTCCTCGACTTGCACTGCAAGGCAGCGCACCTCGAGATTGAATTCGCCATCGTCGATGGCGATGCCGGTCCGCCGGACCTCTTCGATCTCGCGCAGCAGCGCCGGAATCTCAGTAATCGATTTCGGCGTCGAGGGCTTGATGCCGGAACGATCGAGAAAGCGCTTCAGCTGATCCGGCTGCAACGCAGCGAGAATGGCCTTGCCGACCGCCGTGCAGTGGGCCGGCCGCACGACGCCGACGCGATCGGCCAGCTGAAACGCGCTCGGTCCGCTGGTGCGCGCGATCACCACGACCGCGTCGCCCATGCGCACGGCAAAATGGCTCGCCTCCCCCAGTTCCCGCGACAACTCTTCGAGTACGGGCGTCGCCAGATTGACCATCTCGATCTCGTCGAGCGCGCTTGCGGCGAGCGCAAACAGCGGCCGCCCGACCCGGTAGCGTTTGGTGTCCTTTTCTTGCCGCAGGTAGCCGAGCGACACCAAGGTCTTGGCGAGATGAAAGGTGGTGGAGTTGTGAAGTCCGACGAGGTGGCTCAATTCGGCGAGGCCGATGCCGTCGCGATGGCGTGCGACCTGCTCGAGAATCGCGAAGGCCCGGCCGAGCGACTGCACGCCGCCGCGCCGGCGGCCGTCGGAACCGTCGTCGGCATCCGAGGCGGGCGCGACCAAGCGCGCGATCTCGCCGCGAGCCGATGGTCCCGGTCGTTTGCTCACTTTGATCCTAGCCCGCACGTTCACCTGCCGACCTCCGAATAACCGCCGCCGTCGCCACAAGCCGAGTCACAATCATCGGCTCTGCGCGCCCTTCGCACAAGCGCGCTGTCGCACCGCGTGCATTTCACGCAAAGCGCGTGTGCCCAGGCAACTACCACAATATCAATTGACGTGCAGCAATATGAGAAATAGCTTCGCGCGGCTCGCATTGGGTCCGCCACCAGTGTGGTGGATCTGAACGGTTTTTGGATTTGAAGTTCCCGTACGAGCGGGTCGCTACTGTCCCTTTGATTCCGAAGTTCGCATCAGAGGTGCCGCCAAATCATGCGAACTTCGGAATCGGGTGCCCAAGGAGGTTTATCCGGTGTCGACAAACAAGCTGAACGGAGCGCAAGTCATTGTCGACTATCTGATCCGAGAGAAGGTTCCTTGCGTCTTCGGCCTCTGCGGGCACGGCAACATCCAGTTCATCGACGCGCTCTATGAGCGCCGGGGGGACCTCAAGACGATCTCGGTGCACCACGAAAGCGTCGCCGGCTTCATGGCCGACGTCTATTACCGGGTCTCCGGTCGGCCCACCGCCACGTTCACATCCTGCGGTCCAGGCTCGGCCAATCTGCCGATCTCGCTCACCACGGCCTATCTGGAACTCGGTGCCGTTTCTCGCCGTGACCGGCAACGTGCCGACGAGCCAATTCAATCGCGGCGCGTTCCAGGAAATGTATCGCCAGTATCAGGCGGACTTTCCGTCGATGGTGCGCGCCTGCTGCAAGAAAGTCTATCAACCGACCCGCGGCGAGATGGTGCCGCTCGCCGTGCGCCAGGCGTGGAAGACCATGGTGACCGGGCGTCCGGGTCCGGTGGTGCTGGACGTGCCGTTCGACGTGTTCCTGGAAGCGGCCGCGGAGGAGGCCCCGAAGCCCGAGGAATGGAGCGCCAATATTTCCAGCCGCTGCGGCGCCGATCCGGATGGTGTGGTCAAGGCGGTCGACATGCTGCTCGGCGCCGAGCGGCCCTGCATCATCGTCGGACAGGGCGTGCGCTATGGCGGCGCCAGCGCCGAACTGTTGAAGCTCGCCGAACGCCTGCAAATTCCGGTAGCGGCCTCGATGAGCGGGCTTGGCGCGATCGACACCCATCATCCGCTGGCGCTCGGCCTGGTGGCGCGCGGCGGGCACTATCAGGCCAACCATGCAACCCGGCAGGCCGACGTCTTGCTGGCGCTCGGCGTCCGTTTCGACGACCGCACCTCGAGCTCATGGATCCCGGGTTACTCCTTCACCATCCCGCCGACCAAGCTCATTCATGTCGACATCGACCCCGAAGAGATCGGCCGCAATTATCCGGTTGCGCTCGGCCTGATGGCCGACGTGCGCACCTTCCTGCGGCAAGTGCTCGCCGAGCTCGACCGCCGCAAGGACGCGCAGAACAAACTCGACGCGCGCAAAAAATGGCTCGGCATGATCGACGGCTACCGCAAGGAGTGGGACAAATTCGTCGCGCCTGGATTTACCGACGACAGCCAACCGATCAATCCGCAGCGCGCGGCGGCTGAAATCGACAAGGCTCTGCCGCAGGACGCCATTCTGGTCAGCGACATCGGCGTGCATCACAATTGGCTGCTCGGCTATTGCAAACCGCGCCGTCCGGATTCGCTGATCGGCTGCATGGGCTTCGGCGCCATGGGCTTCGGCGTCGCCGGCGTGCTCGGGGCCAAATTCGCCGCGCCCGACCGCCCCTGCGTCTCGGTGTGCGGCGACGGCGCCTTTTTCATGCACGCCAACGTGCTCGGTACCGCGGTCGAATACGATCTGCCGGTAGTCTGGGTGGTGTGGAACAACTACGCCTATGCCTCAATTCGCGGTTTGCAGCGCGGCTATCTGCAGGGCCGCGAACTCGCCACCGATTTCCACGATCCGAAGACCGGCCAGCGCTACAACCCGGACTTCGCGGCGATGGCGCGCTCCGCCGGCGTCGAGGGCGTGCGCATCGACCGCGCCGGCGATCTCGCCGAGGCCGTGCGCAAGGCCATTGCGGCCAACAAGCCGTATCTGATCGACGTCGATATCGCCGCCGATATCAATCCGGCCGGCGCCGGGGTCTGGGAATTGCCCGGGCTGGGGCAGAGCAAACCATCGATCGGGACGCGCTATCAGCCGGTGTGAGCCGCGAGCACCTCCATGGCACAAGACGTAGCAGTCGTCGCGGGCGCCAGCGGCGTTGTCGGCTCGAGGCTGTCGCAAGCGCTCGTACAGTCGGGGAGATTTCACGTCGTCGGTTGCGCGCGTCGGCTGCCGGGGCCGGAGAACCGGGTGGCAGGCGTCGATTACGCGACACTGGATCTGAGCAATGCCGACCATTGCCGGCAATTTGCCAACCAAGCGTCCGGCGTAACGCATCTCTTCTATACGGCGCGCGCCGAATTCGTCACCGGTCAGGACGAATCGGGCGACATCAATACCGCAATGTTCCGCAATCTGCTCGACGCGATCGAGATGGCGAGCCCCTCGCTACGGCACGTCCATATGGTGCACGGCACGAAGTATTACGGGTCGACCGACGGGCCTTTTCCGACGCCGGCAAAAGAAGACGAGCCGCGTCACGCGCGCCATAATTTCTATTACGCGCAGGAGGATATCGTCATGGCGCGGACGGCGCGGCAGTGGAGCTGGAGCGCAAGCCGTCCCCACTGTATTTGCGACTCGTCGCTGGCAACGCCGCGCAGCCTGCCCCTGCTGATCGCAACCTATGCCGCGATCTGCCGGCAGCTTGGCGAGCCTCTCAGCTTCCCCGGCACGCCCGGGAATTACCATTCGGTGTACGAGTGCACCGACGCGAGCCTGCTCGCCCGCGCCATCGTCTGGATGTCGACCGAACCGCGTTGCGCCGATCAGGCTTTCAACGTAACCAACGGCGATTTTTTCCGCTGGGAGAATGTCTGGCCGGTCTTTGCGCGCCATTTTGGCCTTGCACCCGGGCCGATAAGAACCATCTCCATGACCGACGAAATGCCGGGTCAGGCGCCGGTCTGGCGCGACATCGTCGCAAAGAATCGGCTCATCGATATGCCGTATGAGAAGATGGCGCTGTGGCGTTACGGCGATTTCATCTTCAGGCCCGACTGGGACAAAATGTCGAGCACGACCAAATTGCGCCAGTTCGGCTTTCACGAAGTCGTCGACAGTCTGCAGATGTTTCTGGGATTCTTCGACGACTTTTGCCGGCGCGGCATCATCCCCGCCCCGCGGATCATGGAATGATGCGGTTGTCCCGGTACCACGCGAAGAGGCGCCGGAACATAGTTGCGTTGTCGGTTGTGTCCCGGAATCCGGCCTGTCGTATCTTCGTCGTATCGGTGCAAATGTCGTATTCGGCGGCAAATCGCGAATTCGGCGCCGTGTAATCGCCGCGCACCCAGGCGCTGGCTCGCTCGATCGGAAACGCGCGCAGTCCATGTCGGGTCGCCAGTGCCTTCCAGGTATCGACATGGCGCGCCAGAAACTCGGCAAGCGGCTCGCCGCCGGCGCCTTCGGCTCTCAGTCCGAAGAAGACGGCAAGGTCCGGCCACAGGTCGCGCCAGCGGAAGCATTCGCTGTTGTTGATATTGAACGCGTTATTGGCGCACGCGGCGTTGGTCGCGACATAGAGCGCGGCGCGGGCGAGCAACGAAGCGTCCATGACCTGAAACCGGGACTCGAAGCAGCGGCCGCTGGCGGGAAACCACAGCGGTTCGTGCAGCTCGCGTCGGATCGACCCATAGATGGCCAGCACCAGCGCAAGGTTGAGCGGATTGCCTTCGGCATAGCCGCAGACCGAGTGCGGACGCAGCGCAGTCCAGGTCCATGGTTTGCCCGCTTGGCGGCGCCGGACCAGATCCTCATCGGCGTAATAGAAAAGATTGCCGGCCATGCGCGGCGCGTCCTCGCGCGCCGGCGTGGCGAACGGCCCGAGATGACAGCCGTAATACTTCATGCCTTGCTGCAGGTTGATATTGCGGAAGTGCGGCGCATCGGCCTCGATGCCGTCGAGAAGATTGGCAAGCGCCTCGACCCGTGCCGTTCCGGTGCCGGCGCTGGCGCAATCGAACACATGGGTCAGATCGCGGCACTCGCGCAATGCGCCGCGCAATGCCGGCTTGTCATGAATATCGATGGGCAGATGGCAATATCGTCCATCCTGCACGCTGTCCGGCCGCCGGGACACGCCATAGACACGCCAGCCGGAGCCCAGCAAAAGCCTCGTCAACGGCGTGCCGGTCACGCCGGTGGCGCCGAGAACCAGTGCAACGCCCCGCGTGCTCATTCAGTTACGGCCGAGCTGCTGGACGAGCGACGCAACGTCATCGCTTTTGTCGACAGCAAGAAGGATCTCGACGAGACGCGCAGCCTTTGCCGGCATGAACACGCGCTCGGCGGCGTCGATGAACTTGGCGACGATCGCGGCCTCGCTCATCGGCCGCTCCGGCGCGCCGCGATTGACGTCTTCACGCGCTTCGAGCCTGCGGCCATCGCGCGTCGTGACGACGACGGCGCCAGAATAGAATCTGGGAAACGTGGTACGATCATCGATGGCATAGTCGACGCGGTCGGCGAGCGAAAGAATATCGGGATCGCGCAGCGCCTCGTCCTCCAGATCATCGAGCGTGAAGCCGCGACGGACCAAAGCGGCCGCGGTGGTGAAATAGACGCTGAACTGCGCCGCGTAACTATCGTGCGGCCGCCGCTTGGCGCCTTTCGGCTCGCAGACAAGCTGCACGGCGGCCTCCGGCACCAGCGCGGTGACCTGCGCGATGTCGGCCGGACGCAACTGGTATTGCTCGGCCAGCCGCACGGCAGCATCGATCGTGGGAACGTTGAAATAGCACGCCGGCAGCGGCTTGTGCGCGATGGTGGCAATCTGCCAATCGCCCCCGAGGCGCTCGGTCGCGAGGCTCAGATCACACTGTCCGGCAAGCTCCCCGAGATAAAGGCGATAGAGCCCCCGCTTGCCCTCATAAGCAAGCGCCGGGCCGATGAAGCCGCCCTTGGCGAGAGCCGCGGCGGTCATTCCCGCGGCGCCGGCCCAGCCGGGATGCAGCCGTTTGGTCCACGCGCCTTCGGTCGCGAATTCCTGGCTGCCTGCCGCCATGCTGAGCGCTATGCCCTGCGCCATCGCCGTCTGTTGCGGCGACAGACCGAACAGCCGGCTCGCGGCGAGGGCCGCGCCGAAGGTGCCGACGACGCCGGTGGGATGAAAGCCGCGTTGCTGGAAACCGCCTTTGACCACGGCGCCCAAACGCACTGTGCACTCCAGCGCCGCGATGTAGCTCAGCAGCAATTCGTTTCCACTGACGCCGAGCTCGCCGCCGAGCGCCAGCGACGTAGTGCCGCACGAGCCGCTGGGATGAACGCGGCCATAGATCGAGGTGTCGTCGTAGTCGAGGCCGTGCACAAGAATGCCATTGGCCAGGACGGCGTCGCGCAGCGCAAGCTTGTCGCGGAACCCGATCACCGCCGCCGGCCCCGACCCGAAAGCGAGCAGACCGGCAACCGCGCGCTGACCGAAATCGAAGGACGCGGAAGCAAGCGCCGCACCCACCATGTCAAGCAGCAGCAGCTTCGCCTTGTGAAAAATTTCGTTCGGTACCGCATCGCGGCGCAGGTCGCAGACGAAACTCGCGAGACGGCTTGCGACTGTTCCGGCTTCCAACTCGGAGCTCATGACACGCGGGCCTCAACCGACACTTGTTCGAACTCGCGACATTCGCGTGCGGTTCAGTCGGAAACAAAGAAATAGGTGAAAGGTGCAGTGACGATGCACAACCGCCAGTCTTCTACATTATGAGTTGATCTTTGCCAATGTCGCAGATACGCTGAACGTCAACAAAATAACAATAGCCGAAATTTGGTGGAGGCCCCTGAGGATGCGCCGCATTTCGACATCTGCGTGGACGATTTCAGCCCTGTGCGCTGCGCTGCTCGCGGTCGCCGCACTGGTCGTATCGGCTTCCGCTGCCTCGGCCGAGAATTGGCCGACGCGGCCGATCAAGATCATCGTTCCTTTCGCCGCGGGCGGAGCAGTCGATCTCGTCGCCCGCTTCTTGCAGAACGACATGGGCAAGGCGCTCGGCACCACGATGTTCGTCGAGGATCGGGGCGGCGGCGCCGGCGTGCCGGCATCCGAGGAGCTGATCAATTCACCCCCTGACGGCTACACCGTCGCGCTGGTGTCGAGCAATTATGCGTCGAATGCGGTCATGCAGCCGCATCTGTCCTACGACCCCATCAAGGACATCACACCGATTTCGATGGCCGTTATCAACACGGTGCTGATCCTCGTGCCGGCCAATTCGACAATCCACACGCTGTCCGATCTGGTGGCGCAGGCCAAAGCCAAGCCGGGTGCGCTCAGCTATGGCACTCCCGGCGTCGGCACCGCCATGAATTTTGCCGGCGAGTTGCTGCGCTCACGCGCCAACATCAATATCACGCAAGTTCCGTATCGCGGCGCGGCACCGGCGCTGAACGATCTGCTCGGTCACCAGATTCCGATTGCGATCATGGGCATCGGACCTTGTTTGCCTTACATAAAATCCGGGAAGCTGCGCGCGATCGCCATCACCACTGACAAGCGTTCAAAGTTTCTCCCCGACGTACCGACAGTGGCGGAAGCCGGCTATCCGGGATTCAGCTCCGGCGAATGGTTCGCGATGATCGCGCCGAAGGGCTTGCCGCCTGATGTGACCGCGAAACTGCACGATGCGCTGGTCAAAGCAATCGAAAGCCCGGATGTGAAGGCTAGGATTGAGAATATCGGACTTGAGACAACTTCGAGCACGCCGCAACAGCTGCACGATTTCATGGTCTCGGAAACCGCCCGGTTCCGCAAGACCGCTAAAGAAGCCAAGATGCTCGAACATAAGTAATCCGTTCCGATAGCCGTTCAATTCGCGTGGTCCATCGCAATGCCCGTCATCGATTTTCGGCTGCGGCCGCCAACTGCCGGCTTCCTCAAGATGGCGCTGTTTGTCGAGAATGAGCGCCGCGACTGGACAACCCGGGTTCACGGCTTTGAGCCGGCACCTTCGGCACGCGAAAAGTCGATGCCGCTGTTGCTGGAGGAAATGGACCGTGCCGGCGTGACGCTCGGTGTCGTGATCGGACGCAATTCCGGACGTTACGGCTCGATCAGCAACGATGACGTCGCCGATATCGTCAAGACCTATCCGGGCCGTTTTGTCGGCGCCGCCTCGATCGACCCGACCAACCGCAAAACCGCATCCGAGCAAATTCGCCACGCGGCCAAATCGGGTTTCCGCGCGATCAACATCGAGCCGGGGTCTTATCCGGTGCCGATGATGAGCGACGACCGTCGGCTCTATCCGATCTATGCGCAGTGCGAGGACGCAGGCCTTCCCGTGATCATCATGGCGGGCGGCAGCGCCGGCCCGGACCTGAGCTATACCGACCCGGCGCACCTCGATCGCGTTGCCGCCGATTTCCCCGCCTTGAAGATCGTTGTGTCGCACGGCGGCTGGCCCTGGGTTCACCAAATTCTGCACATCGCGTTCCGCCGGCCGAACGTCTACCTGTCGCCGGACCAGTATCTCGCCAATCTTTGCGGAATGGATGACTACATCCGCGCCGCCGACGGCTTTCTGGCGGACCGGTTCCTTTATGCAAGTTCCTATCCGTTCGCCCCGGTCGACGGTTACGCCGCGTGGTTCCGGTGCCTGCCGATCCGGCCCGAAGCCGTGGAAAAAATCATGTTTCGCAACGCCGCCAGCCTGTTGCGGATCGATATCGAGAACACCTGACAAGAATGTTCAGCGATTATTGAGGTGAGAAACGCCATGAAATCCGTCGGCAAAATCCTTGCGGCCTTGGTCTGCGCCGCGTTCGTGTGCGCCGGAAGCTTCGCCGCGCGCGGCGACGACTATCCGAATAAGCCGATCCGCCTCTTGGTCGGCTACGCTCCCGGCGGCGCGGTCGACATCGTCAGCCGCATTCTGGCCGACCGGCTGGAAAAGCGGATGGGCCAGCGCATCGTCGTCGACAACCGCCCGGGCGGCGGCACCATCATCGCACTGCAGACGCTCGCCAGGGCGGACCCTGACGGCTATACGGCGATGATGGCCGACATCGCCATGGCGGCCAATCCGGCGTTGCATAAGACCCTGCCCTACGACACGTTCAAGGACTTTGAGCCCGTGGTGCTGGTCGCGTTGTTGCCTGGCGTCATGGCCGTCGACCCAAAACTGCCGGTCAAAAATGTCGCGGATTTCGTCAAGCTGGCGAAATCAGAACCCGGCAAGCTGAATTACGCATCCTCCGGCATCGGCAGCCTCGGTCATCTCGGTCCTGAATTGTTCAAATCGGAGACCGGCACCAATATCGTCACCATCCCTTATCAGAGCGGGGCGCAGGTGATGCAGGCGCTGATGAGCGGTGTCGCGCAGATGATCTTCGCGACCGCGCCGCCGCTGCTGCCGTTCAAGGACAAGGTCCACGTTCTTGCGGTGAGCGGCGACCACCGGCTCGCGGCATTGCCCGACGTGCCTACCTTTGCCGAATCGGGATTGCCAGGCGTGAAGGTTGCGCTGTGGGAAGGCGTCTTCGTGCCACGCGGCACCGACGAGAAGATCGTGCACAAGCTCAACGCGGAATTCAATGCCGTGCTGCAGATTCCCGAGGTGAAGGATCGCATCGCCAAATTGGGAGGTGAGGTCGTTGGCGGCACACCGGAGCAGCTTGCAAGCTTTCTCAAACAGGAAGTCGCGAAATGGCAGCGGGTCGTGCCCGCGAGCCTTCGCAACTAGCGGCACGGACATCCGGCATCGCGGAGCGGTTTAAGGAATGACCGTCATCGACTTCCGCATCCGGCCGCCCTTCAGGGGCTTCCTCGACACGTTGATGTATTCGCAGCCCGAGCGGCGCGACCGCTTCACGCGTCAGCTTGGCTTCGAGCCGTCGCCGGCCGCGAGCGCGAAGTCCTGCGATCTGCTCATCAAGGAAATGGACGACGCCGGCATCGATATCGGCGTCGTGGTCGGGCGCAACTCCGGATTCCTCGGCTCGGTCGACAATTCCGATGTCGCCGCGTGCGTCGCGGCCTATCCCGGCCGGTTCGTCGGTGTTGCCTCGATCGGCCTTGCCGACCGCAAGAAGGCGATCGCCGAAATCGACGCGGCGATGGCGTCCGGCTTCAGGGCCGTCAATATCGAGCCGGGCGCGCAGCCGGCGCCGATGGACATCGACGACCGGCGGCTCTACCCGGTCTACGCGCATTGCGAGGGAAATTCGGTGCCGGCGATCATTCTCGCCGGCGGCAATGCCGGGCCCGACATCGGCGCCACGGTGCCAGTCGCGATCGACCGCGTGCTGGCGGATTTTCCGACGCTGAAAATCGCCGCGGCGCACGGCGGCTGGCCCTGGGTGCATCAAATTCTGCACGTCGCCTTCCGGCGGCCGAACCTGTATCTGTCGCCGGACATGTACCTCGCGAACATGCCGGGAATGCAGGACTACCTGAAAGCGGCGGACGGCTTTCTCGCCGACCGCTTCATATACGCCAGCTCATTCCCGCTGAGCCCGGTGAAGGGCTACCGCGACTGGTTTGAGACGCTGCGGCTCAAGCCCGGGAACAAAGAGCGGATCATGCACCGCAATGCGCTCGCATTTCTCAACATGGCGACCTGACGACGAGGCCGCTCCCGATCGATCTAACAGGCTAGCAAGGAACACAGCATACGATGGACCGGTACATGTTCTTCATTCTGCTCGGCATCCCGGCGGAATACGAGGCCAGGTTCAATGCCGTCTATGACACGGATCATCTGTTGCATATGACGCGCATCCCGGGCGTACGCGACGCCACGCGATATAAGCTCGAATGGTCCGACAATGCCGACATGCTGCGCTATCTCGTGCTGTACCGCATCGATGACCCGGAGCTGCCGCGCTCCGACATCTGGAAGAAGCACGCCGCCATGGGCAATTGGGCGACCGAAATCCGCCCCCATGTGACGGGGCGGCAGAACGGCGTTTATCGCCAGTTATTTCATGCCGGCGATGCTGCTGCCGACTCCAACGACAGCGAATACATTTATTTCCTGCAGCAGTCCGTACCACCGGACTTGGACGGCAAATTCAACCAGCTCTACGACACCGACCACGTGCCGCTGATGCTGCAAGCGCCCGGCGTCGCCAGCTGCACCCGCTACAAGCTGCACCATACGGAGTCCGGCGACGTGCCCGACTACCTGGCAGTCTATGCAATCGCCGGCGCCGATACGCCGCGTTCGCCGCAGTGGAAGACGCAGACCGGGCGCGGCGCCTGGCCGACGCAAATTCGGCCGCATTTCACGGCGCGCCGCAACGGCGTCTATCACCGCACCGGCGTGTTCAAGGCGCGATAACCGGGCACAATCGCAGTTCGACACCTAGGATCACCATGGAACAACGCAATATCGGCCGCTCGGGACTGCGCGCATCGCTGCTCGGCCTTGGCTGCAACAATTTCGGGCCGCGGCTCGACGTCGCCGCGACCAAGCGCGTGGTGTATCGCGCGCTCGATATCGGCGTGACTTTTTTCGATACCGCGGACGCCTACGGGCTGGGGGCGTCGGAAAGCCAGCTCGGCGAGATTCTCGGCGATCGGCGCAAGGACGTCATTCTTGCCACCAAGTTCGGTATGGCTATGGACAAGGACGGTAAGCTCTCCGGCGCCTCGCGGCGCTATATCAACAGCGCGGTCGAAGCGAGCCTCAAACGCCTGCGCACCGACTGGATCGACTTCTACCAATTGCACCAGCCTGATCCGCTGACGCCGATCGAAGAGACCATGGCCGCGCTCGACGATCTGATCAGGCAGGGCAAGGTTCTTTATGTCGGCTGCTCGAACCTGCCGGCCTGGCAGGTCGTGGAGGCCAATGGCGCGGCGGCGGCACGAGGCTATGCCGCGTTTCTCGCCTGCCAGGAAGAATACAGCCTCTTGGTGCGGGAGATCGAACGCGAGCTCGTGCCGGCAATGAAGAAGTTCGGACTGAGCCTGCTGCCCTATCGTCCAATTGCCGGCGGGTTTTTGACCGGAAAATATCGACGCAATGAACCGCTGCCGGAAGGCGCCCGTCTGTCGTCCGGGACCATGAAGCGCTTCGCCGACAAGTTTCTTACCGACAAGAACTGGGATCGTCTCGCTCGCCTGGAGACCCTGGCCAAGGAAAGCGACCGCACATTGCTCGAGATAGCGTTCGGCTGGCTCGCCGCGAAACCGTTCATTCCGAGCGTCATCGCCGGCGCCAGCACGCCGGAGCAGATCGACGCGAACTACAAGGCGGTCTCGTGCACCCTGACGCATGATGAGCTCGCCCGGATCGACGCGATATTTGCCGCATAGCCGCCGAGACGAATCCGAGCTGACATCCTCGATGGCCTGAAGCCCCGAATCGGAACCGAGCGGACGTCACCGAAACTGTCCGGATGCTCGAACGCGCAAGGACTTGCCGCGCGCCTTTTCCCGGTCTGTAGTGTTCCGCGGCCACTCGACGCCGCCATGCGGCGGTTGCGCCGGGGGTGGCGGGATCAGCAACGGGTGAATGATGGAACTGCCGCCCCCGTTGCGCCACGCAGTCGAGCGGATCCTGAGCGGCAGCACGCGCGCCGAACTCGCCGCGGCCGCGGCGGCGCTGTCGCAGCGCTATCGGCAAGAGCGGCGCGACGAGCGGCGCGACGGCAGGCTGCATATCGGCACCGATCAAGACGCGCTCGCCTATGTCGCAGTCCGTCTGCCGGCGACGTTTGCGGCGATCCACGCGAGCTTCGCCGCGATCGCGGAGGCGCGCCCGGATTTCGCACCCCGGACCGTGCTCGACATCGGAGCCGGTCCGGGGACAGCGCTTTGGGCGGCGGCCGACTGCTGGCGCGAACTCGCCGATGCGCTGCTGGTCGAGGCGAGCCCGATTTTCCGCGCGCTCGGGGAGCGCCTCGCCGCGGGCGCCGACCTGCCGCGCGCCACCTGGCGCACCGCGGATGTTGCCGCGACGACAATCGATTGCGCGCCGCGTGATTTGGTCATTTTGGCTTATACATTGAACGAACTTGTCCCCGATGCACGGCCGGCGGTAGTGCAGGACCTGTGGCGGCTGACCGCCGACGTCCTTGTCATTGTCGAACCGGGCACGCCGGCGGGCTGGCAGCGCATCCTTGCGGCGCGCCGGCAGCTGATCGAGTGCGGCGCGCACCTGATCGCGCCGTGTCCGCACAGCCTCGCCTGCCCGCTGCAGCCGCCGGACTGGTGCCATTTCGCGGAGCGGGTCGCCCGCTCCCAGCTCCATCGCCAGGCCAAGGACGCCACGGTGCCTTGGGAAGACGAGAAATTCAGCTACATCGCGGTCTCGCGAAAGCCGGCAGCGGCCGCCGCGGCGCGCGTCGTCGCGCGACCCCGCAAAGCCAGCGGCCGCGTCACGCTCAAGCTGTGCCGGCCCGATGGCTCGGCAAGCGAACAAGTCTTCTCGCGTCGCGACGGCGCCTTGTTCAAGCGCGCGTCGCGGAGCAATTGGGGCTCTTCGCTTGAGGTTTAAGCCGTCACTTCTTGGCCAGCGCGTCGAAGGCCTGAGCGAAGCCGTTGAATGAGATCGGCACGCTCACGTCGTGACCGCCGGCATCGGCGAACGAAAGCTTGCCGGTGCCGCTTGCCTCGCGCAATTTCCGTAAAATGTCCTCTTTGAGATCGAATTCGGCGAAGCAGCCGTTGGGTGTGCAATTGGCAAACGGCGCGATCACGCCGGGATCGGTGTCGCTGGTCTGGATGTGAACCTGCGTGCTGAACGAGGCGTTGACCGGCACCTGGACGATGAGCTTGATCGGCTTGCCTTTTTCCGGGCGGCTAACGGCGACCCGCGAGAACGGCAGGTTCTTGCCCTGGAGTTGCGTCACCTGCGCCATGTCGCAAACCGGCTCCGACGGCGGGGAACTGTTCTCCACGCATTGCAAGACCCAATCGCCGTAGGTCGCGGTGGTTCGTTGCGGCACGTCACCCGCTGCCGGCGTGCGCGCCGCAGCCGGCGGCGCCGGGTGGGCCGGCGGCGCCGGACGCTGCTGCGCCTGCGCGGTCGCGGCTGCCAGAATTAGGAAAGCGACGGCGATGCCGCACGATACCGGCGTGCGGCCTATCTTCATGCAGTTATGCAAGTTTTGACACCCCAACATATTGCGATCCCTCGACATGCTGGCTCGCCTCCCCCGAATGTGAAGAGGGCTTACCGCCTCACCACGAATAGCGCAATGTGCCGGTGCCGGCATAGGTCTGCGCGCTCGGTGCGAATTCGCCGTCGAATTTGGCGATCAGCGACCAGTTCGCGGTCATGTGCAGTTCGGCGGCCGCCGTCGCCAGCGCCGAGTTCCGCGGGAGGGGTGGCGCCGTTGACGGTGAAGATCGAGCCGGGCAGCGACTGGAACACCGCGCCGAACGACGGATTGCTCACCCAGTCATGCGCCCAGGCGAGCCGCCCGCGCAGGATGACCGGCATGTCGTACCACATGGTCAGATTGTCGAAGCGCGCGCCGAGCTCGCTGCGGGTGTCGGTGGCGTTCATCGCGTTGTAGCTCAGCCCGAAGCCGCTGGCCGGATTAGTCAGATCCGTTTCGTTGAAGGCCGGCGTGTGGAAGCTCTGCACCTGCAAGGCCGCATAGGGCGTGACGCCGACGATGGCGCCCGACATCGGCACGCCATAGCGGTAGCCGACTTCGCCGCGCGCCGCATAGCTTTGGCCCTCGAAATTCGCCGTGATCTGGTCGCCGACCGCGGTGCGGTTGGTGGTGAACCAGTGATTGGCAAAAGCGAGCGCGCCGGTGAGATAAGCCCGCCCGAAATGCGTGGTGCCATAGACGCCGGCCTGGAAGGCATCGCTGCGGCCGCCGCCGAGATTTTGCGCGAGCGACCAGTTGGTGCCGCCGCCGGCAAGCGCGAAGCCGTAACTGGTCGCCGGCGTGAGGTGATAGGTCATGCCGCCGGCAAAGCCGAAGTCGCTCGCCGTGACGTCGGCCGAGCCGACCGCACTGTTGCCGTTGGTGGTATTGTAGCCGCCGAACGCCGAACCCCAGGCGGTCCAGCGCTGATCGAACGACGCGACCGGTTGCGGCTGACCGGCGCGCAGCACCGAGTCGTAGGCTTGCGCGATCTGCGGCGGCAGGCTCGGCTGATTATCCGGGGCGAATTGCTGCGGGCCACTGCCGCCGGCGCCGCCGCCACCTCCCGCCGTCGGATCGAGCAACAGATTGAGGAAGTCGGTCATCAGCTGGAAGGCGCCCTGCCCGGCATCGGCCAGCGGTTGGCCCTCGAGCTGCGCCAGCGCGTTCTCGAGCTGCTGCGGCGTGTAATTGAACAGGTTGGTGAACCCGGTCGGCGGATTGACGCCACTCTGGATCGCGGTGTCGATCGCGTTGGCGACGTTGAGCACGTTTTGCGGCGGGTTCGGCGGCAACAGCGGGGTGAGCGCGCCGTTCTCCACCGTCACGAACACATCGTCGGCATCGTAGCTGAGCACGCCCTCGTAGCGGCCGAAGAAGAATTTCGGATCGGCGAAGGTGCCGATCACCCCGCTGCTGGCGGTCATGATCGTGAAGGTGTTGCCGATGATGGCGTTGCTGCTGAGGGGATTGCCCGCCGCCAGCGCGCCGCTGTTGATCGTGGCGGTGCCGGACACCAGCGCGCCGCTGGCATTGGCGCCGTTGATCGTGACCATGTAGATCGCGGCCGACTGCAGCACGAGATTGCCGCTGACCGTCATGAACGTTCCCGGCACGCCGGGCGCGAACGTGCCGCCGCCATGGATAGTCAGCGCAACCGGGTCGAGCGTGCCGCTGCCGGCGAGCGTACCGCCGGAGAACACGTCGACATTGGTGGCGTTGTCGGTGTTGTTGAGCACCAGCGTGCCGGAATTGACGTTGACCTGGTTGATGGCGGTGAAGTTGTTGGTGCTCTCGGTGTAAGTCACGCCGGAGCCGAGCGAGAAGTTCAGCGTATCGCTCGAGCCCGAGCCCACAATGTTGCCGGCCACGGTGCCGCCCGCAATCGTCATCTGGTCGGCATGCGACGACAACAGCACGTTGCCGTTGATGGTGCCGGCGTTCTGATCGATGAAAGCCGCGCTCGAGTCGGCCGATACGTTAATCGCCGTGCCGCCGGTGCCGGTAATGACGCCGGTATTGATTATAGCGGAGCCGGCCGCAAACACCACATTACCGGTGATCTTGATGCCGGTGCCGCCGGAGATCGTGCCGGCATTGCTGATGCCGCCGCCGGCGCTGGTCGAGCCGAAAGCAACGATGCTGTTGAGCCCGATGCCGACGAGCGTTCCGGAGATCGTGCCGCCCGCGCTGTTGACGATGGCGCCCGATACGCTGCCGGTGCTGCCGATAAAGATGCCATCGCTGACGGCCGTGATCTTCTGGCTATTGGTGATGCCGCCCAGCAAAGTACCGACATTGCCGACATAGATGCCGTTGCTGCCAGTGAGCGTGCCGGAATTGACGATGCCGCCGCCGGCGCTGTTGACGCCGAAGGTGCCGACCCCGGTGACCTTGATCGCGTCGAAGCCGCCGCCAGCCGCCGAGATCAGCCCGGAATTGCTGATGCCGGCCGCGAAGGTCGAAACGCTCTCAACAATCACGCCGCCAAACCGGCCCGAGATCGTGCCGCCATTGCTGATGTTGCCGACAAAGGTCGAAACGGTGTTGATCAGAATCGCAGTCTGATTTGACGAAGAAATCGAGCCGGCATTGGTGATGCCGCCGCCGGCGCTCGACGAGCCGAACACCGCGACGCTGGTGACCTTTATGCCATCGCCGGTCGCCGACGTGATCGCGCCGCCGGCGCTGTTGACGATGGCGCCGAGGAAGGTGCCGTCATTGAGTAATTGGATTCCTCCGAAGAGGCTCCCGGAAATCCGGCCGCTGTTGGTAATGCCGCCGGAGACAGTCCCGCTGTTATCGACATAGATTCCGATTTCGCCGCCGGAAATGGTGCCGGCGTTGCTGATGCCGCCGCCGAAGGTGGAGGCCGAGAAAATCGCCACGCCGCACTCGTTGGCGCCGCTGATCTTGCCGGTGCTGGCGTTGCTGATGCCGCCGGAGAAATTGCTGACCACTTGCACCTGGATGCCGTAATTCCCCCCCGAGACCGTGATGGTGCCGCTATTGGTGATGCCGCCACTGCCGCTGATGCCGAACAACGCCACCTTCGTGACATTGATGCCGCGAACCGCGGCGATCGTGCCGGAATTGGTGAGACCGCCGAGGAAGGTCGAAACCGTATTGATCGCGATCCCCGAGCCGACCGAGGAGGTGATCGTGCCGGCATTGGTGATGCCGCCGAGGAAGGTCGAGACGCCGAAGACGTTGCTGCCGACCTCGATGCCGAACAGGCCGCCCGAGATGAGGCCGGTGGCGCTGTTGACCACGCCGCCGCCGGAGGTGCCGCCGGAGAACAGCGCGACATTGGTGATCCTGATGCCGGCGCCGTTGGCGGTCAGCTGCCCGCTATTGGTGACGCCGCCCGAGAAGGTGGAGACAGTCTCGACGTAAATACTGGTGTTGCCACTCTGCAGCGTGCCATTGTTGATAATGCCGCCGCCGAACGTGATCGTACTTTCGACCAAAATATTGTGTGAGCTCCCGACGATCTTGCCGCTGTTGGTGATGCCGCCGAGGAAGCTTTGATCCGCTTGGACGTAAATTCCCTTGAAGCTGTTATTGATCGTGCCGCTGTTGGCGATGCCGCCGCTAAAGGTCGTGACGCCGAAAACGTGGATGCCGGTGAGGGTCGCCGCCAGCGTGCCGGCATTGCTGATGCCGCCGGTGAAGGTCGGGCCGGTGATCGAGATCGCCTTGCTGGCGCCGGTGATCTCACTGCTACCGATAAAGATGCCGAGCGTCGAGCCGGAGATGACGCCGGAATCTACAATCGCGCCGTTGAGGGTGGCGTTCTGGATGTCGATTCCGATTGCCGCGCTGATCGTGCCGGCATTGCTGATGTTGGCGGCGAATGTCGACACCGTGGTGACCAGGATGCCGGCGCTGCTCGTTGCGCTGATGGTGCCGCCATTGGTGATGCCGCCGGAGAAATTGCTGACGCTGCCAATCGAAATGGCGCAGCTGCGATTGGTCACGATGCGCCCGTTATTGATCACGCCGCCGGCAATGGTCGACACATCCTGCACTACGATGCCGAATGCACCGGAAACGGTGCCGCTGTTGGTAATGCCGCCGAAGAAGCTGCCGACCGAAAATACATCAATGCCGGCATCGGCTGCGGTGATTAGGCCGGCATTGCTAATGCCACCGGTGAATGTAGAACCAGTGACCTTGATCCCCGTCGCGGTGGACACGAGCTTGCTGGCGCTGTCGAGCGTGATGCCTACACTCGAGGCCAGCAGCAGCCCGCTGTCGACGATTGACCCATTGATGGTGCTCGACCCGATTTTGATGCCGGTAGCGCCGGTGATGGTTCCGGAATTGGAGATGTTACCGGTGAAGGTCGCGACATCGAGGACGCTGATGCCTATGTTCGCCGAGACGGTGCCGGAGTTGGCGATGCCGCCGGAGAAGGCGGTAACGGCGCTGACCTCAAGGCCGATGCCGCCCGAGGAGATCGTGCCGGCGTTGCTGACGCCGCCGAAGAAGGTCGAGACGGTGACGACCAAAATGCCGTCGTCATTCGCCGCAATCGTGCCGCTGTTGGTGATGCCGCCGCCGGCGCTGCTGCTGCCGAACATCGCCACACTGAGCACATAAATGCCGTTGCCTCCCGCCGAGATCGTGCCGGTGCCGGCGTTGCTGATGCCACCGAGGAAGGTCGAGACCGTGGTGACGAAAATGCCGGGACCGCTGCCGCCGGCGGAGATCAGGCCGCTGTTGGCAATGCCGCCGGCGGCGCTGCTGGCGCCGAACTGCGCCACGTCTGTGACCGAGATGCCTTTGACGCCGGCCACGATCGTTCCGGCGTTGCTGATGCCGCCGAGGAACAGCTGACCTGTCAAAAGCGCGATGCCGGTATGGCCCCCTGCAATCGTGCCGCCGGCCGCGTTGGTGATGCCACCGTAGAAACTGCCAAAACTCTGCGCTTCAATCCCGACCTTGCTGGCCACCGAGATGAGGCCGCTATTGGTGATGCCGCCGCTGCCGGCGCCCCCGCTATTGCTGCCAAACTGCGCGACAGAGTTTATGACAATGCCGTTCAACGCCGCCGTGATCGTGCCTGAATTGGTGATGCCGCCGGTGAACGTCGAAACATTCGAAATCAAGATGCCGCTGACAGCTCCCGCGGAGATCGTGCCGGCATTGCTGATGCCGCCGATGAAAGTCGAAACGCTGGTGATGGCGATGCCGCATTGACCGCCAGATATCAGGCCGGTCGAGGCGTTGATGATGCCGCCGCTAAAGAGCGTGGTGCCTTGAACCCGGATACCGGTGACCGTACCGGCGAGCACGCCGGCGTTGTTGATGCCGCCGGTAAACGTCGGCCCGGTGATGTGGATGGCGATGCTGGGGTCGATGACGCTCGTGCTGTCGACCGTGATGCCGCCGTTGAGGATGCCCGAATCGACGATCGCGCCGTGAATGGTGCTGTTGATGACGCCGATGCCGGCGCCGGTGCCGAGGCCGGTGATGGTGCCGGCATTGCTGACATTGCCGGTGAAGGAAAGATTGGGGACGGTGATGCACGGGATGCTGCCGTTGTTCGTGAACGCGCCCGCGATGGTCGTGCAGGACGGCGGCGGGCCCACGGTGAAATGCAGCAGCACCTCGTCGCTGGTGTAGGTGATGGTGCCGACGTCGGTGCCGACGCTGACGGCCGGATTGAACGTATTGCTGCCGCCGAAGCCGCCGCCGGCATCGGTCATGATCGTGTAGGTCGTGCCGACATTGATCGTGCCGGCGATGATGAGCGTGGCGTCGTTGAGCGCCGCCGTGCCGGTGATGCCGATTTCGCCGGCGCTGATGCCGCTGAAGGTGTCGAGATAGTCGGCATTGATCGACGAGAACGTCAGCGAGCCGGCGATCGAGAGCGTGCCGCCGGCAGTGCCTGGCAAGCCGGCCTCGATGGTGCCGCCGTCATTGACGGTGATGGCGGAGGTGATGATGCCGGTGCCGGCGAGCGTGCCGCCGCTGCTCACCGTCATCCCGGTCGCGGTGTCGTGGCCGGTCAGCACGACGACGCCCGACGTGATGTTGGCCTGGTGGATGCCGGTGAAACTGTTGCTGTACGTGAAGGTGCCGCCGGTATTGAAGTCGACGGTATTGCTCGCGCCGGAGCCGACGATATTGCCGGCCACCGTACCGCCGGTGATATTGAGCAGGTCGGCATGCGACGACAGCTTGATGGCGCCGGAGACCGAGCCGCCGGTCTGATTGATGGTAACGGCGCTGGACGCGCCCGACGCATCGATGGCCGCGACCGAGCCGGAGATGGTGCCGGAATTGACGATGGCGCCGCCGGCGAATGTCACGCCAGAGCCGATCAGAACGCCGGTCCTGGCAACGACCGTGCCACTGTTGCTGACATTGCCGGTGAAGGTCGAGATCGAGGACAACGCCACGCCGGCGCCGCCGGACGACATCGTCCCGGTGTTGGTGATGCCGCCGGCAAAGCTCGTGACAACCGCGACCGCAATGCCGCTCTTGGTGCCGCCGGATGAGATCGTACCGGAGTTGACGATGCCGCCGTAGAAGGTCGCCTCCTGGCCGACGCCGATTGCGGTGAGGTTTGCGGAGATCGTTCCGGAATTGCTGATGCCGACGGTGGAGAGAGTTGTGCCGAATTGCGCCCCGCCGGTGACGTTAATTCCACGCTCGAACGACGCCGCAATCGTGCCGGCGTTGCTGATGCCGCCCAAGAAGGTGTCGCCGCCTTGCACCCAAATGGCGACGGTCTGTACGGCGATCTTGGCGCCGGCGCTGTTGACGATCCCGCCGGAGAAAGTCGAAACGTTCGTGACCCTTATTCCGGTTATGCCCGCAATCGTTCCGGAATTGCTGATGCCGCCGGCGAAGCTCGTCACACCCGTGACGTCTATTACCGAACGGCCTCCGGTGCCGGTGAGCGTGCCGGCGTTGGAAATGCCCCCGGTGAACGTCGGACCAGTGATGGAAATAACGGTTTTGGTGGTGGCGATCTTGCTCGTGTTGCCGATCACGATGCCGTGGGTTGAAGCGAAGATATTGCCGCTGTCGACAATCTGGCCGTTGATCGTGCTGCCGCCGGCAATACCGATACCGGTTTTCGCGGTGATCGTTCCGGCATTGCTGATGGCCCCGTCGAAGGTTGCGGCGTGGAAAAGGTCTATGCCGATAAACCCGACGGAGATGGTGCCGGAATTGACGATGCCGCCCTGGAACGTAGTGACGTTGACGAGGTCGATGCCGGTATGAGCGGCGGCGATCGTGCCGCTGTTGGTGATGCCGCCTGAGGTGCTGGTGGTGCCGAAGGCGATGACGCTGCTGACGTAAACGCCGATCAGATTGTTGCTGGCGCTGAGCGTGCCGGAATTGCTGATGCCGCCGGTGAAGGTCAAAACCCCCTCGATCCCGATGGCCTTCGAGCCGGAGCTGATCCTACCGCTGTTGAAAATGCCGCCGTCGAAACTCGTGCCGCTTGCAAGCTTGATGCCGTTGATCGTCGCATTGGTGACGGAGATCGTGCCGCTATTGCTGATGCCGCCCGAAAAGCCTTTGAAATTCACCACCTGAATGCCGTGGGAGGCAACGGAAATCAGGCCGCTATTGCTGATGCCCCCGCTAAACGTCGTGCCGCCGCTGACTTTGATGCCGGACCCATTGGCACCTGTCGGCGCAATCGTGCCGCTATTGGCGATGCCGTTCGAAAAGCTCGCGATATTAGCGACCTGAATCCCATGCGAGCCCGAAACTATTAAGCCATTGTTGCTGATGCCTCCGCCAAAGGTCGCGCCGTTCTCCACCAAAATGCCTTGACCGGTGGCCGCGCTTGCCGAAATCGTGCCGGCATTGGTAATGCCCCCGGCAAAATTCGTGACGCCGTTGACCAGAATGCCGGTCTTGGTGGCCTGCAGTGTGCCGGCATTGCTGATGCCGCCGGTGAAGGTCGGTCCGGTGATCTTGATGGCAACGGGGCTCGGATCGACGACGCTGGCGCTGTCGATCACGATGCCGCGTGTCGAGCCGAGAATATCACCGCTGTCGACGATCGCGCCGTGAATGGTGCTGGCGGTGATGCCGATCGCAGTCTTGCCGGTAATGGTGCCGGAATTGCTGATGTTGCCGGCGAAGGTCGTGACCTTCGCAACCAAAATACCGGCGCCGGTTACTGAACCGGTTGCGGAAATCACGCCGCTGCTGGTGATGCCGCCGCCGGCGCTGGTGCTGCCAAACGCCGCGACCGAGGTAACGGCAATGCCCGCGATAAGCCCCGAGATCGTGCCGCCGGCGCTGTTGACAATGCCGCCGGAGAAGCTCGTGCCATTTTCGACGAGGATGCCGTCAAGCGTGGCGCCCGAGATCTTGCCGGTATTGCTGATGCCGCCGGCGAAGGTCGTGACGTGCAGCAGCTTGATTCCGTTCTCCCCGCCCGAGACCGTGCCGCTGTTGGTGATGCCGCCGGCGAGGGTCGCGATGGCGCTGAGGCTGACGGCGCTTCCCGCACCCGAAATCGTGCCGGAATTGACGACGCCGCCGCCGGCGCTGCTGGTGCCGAAGCTGACGACATTGTCGGCTCCCATGCCCCCCGTGATCAGGCCGGCATTTGAGATGGCGGCGGCGAAAGTCGAAACATGCGCGACAACTATGCCCTCGCCGTCGATCACCCCGGAAGCCGCATTGACGATGCCGCCACCGGCGCTGGCGGCGACGAAGACGTTGACCTGGCTCACGTCAATGCCTACGCCCGAGATCGTGCCACTGTTGGTGATGCCGCCGACGAAGGTCGAGAGAACATTGACGACATCGATGGCTAGCGTGGCCGTGATCGTACCGGTATTGACTATTTGACCGCCGGCGCTGCCGGTACCGAAGAAGTCGATATTGCTGACGTCGATGCCGACGCCGGGCGAAAGCGGCGCCGAGAGCGTGCCGCTGTTGGTGATATTGCCGGCGAATGTCGAGACGCTTTCGACTTTAATGTCCGCAACGCCATCCGATACTGTGATCGCGCCGCTGCCGGCGTTTAAAATATCGCCGTTGAAGCTTCCGACGTTTTTGACGTGGATGCCGATCGACGTCGCGCGATTCGCGGCGATGATGCCGGAGTTTGTGATGCCGGCGCTGACGCTGCCGCCGAATTGGGCAACGTTGGTGACGAATACGCCGGCGAAGACTGCTGCTGACGAGATCGTGCCGGCATTCGAGATATTACCCAGAAAAGACGTAACATTGATAACCTCGATGCCGTAAGTGTCCGGCAACATGCTTCCGGTGTTGGTGACGCCGCCGCCCGCGCTATTGCTGCCGAATTGGGTGACGCTTTCGACGACGATACTGCTGCCCGATCCGTGGGCGACGGTACCGCTGTTGGTGATGCCGCCCAGGAAGATCGAGACCGAACGGACGTCAATGCCGGCGAACCGCCCGTTGATCGTGCCTGAGTTAGCGATGCCGCCCGAGAAGGTTCCGGCTCCCCTGACGCCAATCGCCACACCGACGCTGGTGCCGGTGCCGGTGATCAGGCCGGCGTTTGAAATGCCGCCGGTGAAGGTCGCGCCACTGACCTTGATGGCGCTCGAATGGGCGGTGATTTCGCTCGTGCCGTCGATCCCGATGCCGACGCTGGAGGCGAGGATAATGCCGCTGTCGAGGATCGCACCGGCGATGGTGGAGCCGTTGGCGATGCTGATACCGACTGCCGCGGTGATCGTGCCGGAATTGGTGATGCCGCCGCCAAACGACGTTACCCCGTTGACGTAGACGCCAATGGCGTTCGGCGCGCTCGCCGAGATGGTGCCGCTGTTGTTGATGCCGCCGCCAAAAGTTGCGCCGCCTTCGACGCCGATGCCGACGGCGGTTTTGGTGCTAATGGCGATGATTTTTCCGGAATTGCTGATACCGCCGACGAAGGTTGCGAAAGTCTTCAGGGTGACAAAATTAGTTGTTGTGATGTTTGCCACTATAATTCCGGCTGCCAGCGTACCGTCCGCCGTGATCGAACCGGAATTGGTAATGCCGCCTTGGAACGTCGAAACGTTGGTGTCGAAAATGCCCGCAATCGGACCGACGGTGCCGGACGTCGAAATCGTGCCGGAGTTGACGATGCCGCCGCCGGCGCTGCTGAGGCCGAACAGGACGGTCGATTTGGTCGGGCCGATGCCGCCGCTATTGCCGGAAACGAACCCGGCGTTGCTGACGCCGCCGGCAAAGGTCTTGCCGGTCGCGTCGATCAGAATGCCGGCATGGAGCGGCCCGGTGAACTGAGTCGTCGTCCCGGTAATCGCGCTGTTGGCGTCGATCACAATATTGCCGGTGAAAGCGCCTTCGACGTCGATCGAGCCGGTTATGGTGCTGTTGGTAAGCGAAATCCCGTTAGCGCTAATCACGCCGGTCGGCGTATTGACGATATCGCCGGAAATAGTGGCGTTGCTGATGCTGATCCCGACAATAGTTGAGCTGTTGGCGCAGCCGACCTGGTCAGCCATGATCGAAGTCGGACATGAGGCGTAAGCGGCAGGCGTGCCGCCGCCGATCAACAGCGCGGCAATCGAACTCGATGCGAGCAACGAGCGCAACTTCGCTCGGCCTGAGCGTGGTAATTCCCGCATTCAGACGCCCCAAGGGGATCGGTTTGCGGTCGCCACGCATCCGATCTCCAGTTCCAGCACCGTCAGAATAGCGGCCGGAACCACGACGGGGCAATGAAAGCACTGTTTTTTGGGGGCCTTTTCCGGTGATATGCGTATGTTTCCGCAGATCTGTGGCAAAAATACACCACCCCACGTAGTGCGGACGCCAAGGATCCAACTTGCAACGCCGCTGCTATTGCCCCGCGCGACGCGAGATTTCGTCCATGACGATCGTCCTCACCCGGGCACGGTCGAGCTTGCCCCCCGCCGTCTTCGGTAGCGTCTGCGTGTAAAAAATGCGGTCCGGCCAGCGCTCGGACGGCAAGCGGGACTGGCAAAACTGCGCCAGTTGCTCGTGCTGGACCTGGCCGGTCGGCACCACCAGCGCCACGAGCTCGTCCCCCGGGACCGGGCGCGGCACCCCGGCGACCGCGACCTCGGCCACATTGGGGTGCTGCACGATCACCGCTTCGATCTCGGCCGGGAATAGCTCGATGCCGTTGCGGTTGACGGTGTCCGCTCCACGGCCGCGCAGAAAAAGGTACCCCGCCTCATCGAGCTGGGCGTAGTCGCCGGGATAGTACCAGCCGTCGCGGAAACGCTCGTCGCTCGCCGGGTCGACCTCGGCGGCAAAGCCTTTGCCCTCAGTGCCGCGGCAGCGCAAGCGGCCGACCATACCGGGCTGCAGCGGCCTGCCCTCCTCGTCCACGACTTGGGCTTCGACGAATGACGGCGGACGTCCGACGCTTGCGGGCCGTTCGCGAATTTCCCTTGGCGACAATACCGCGACCGTGCCGAAGCCGGACGCGCCATAGGATTCGTAGAAGTTCGGCGAGACCCGGTCCAGCATGGCGACCTTCTCTTCGGGGTAGACGAATCCGCCACCCGCTACCAGCGCGCGCAGGTGCGGATAGAGCACGCCGTTCTGCGGCGCGCAGGAGATCAGCACACGGCACATCGCCGAAGTGACAAAACACAGCGCGTTGTCGAATGCCCCGATCGCCCTGACCAGATCGATCACGTGCAGATAGTCCGGCAGCAGCGTTACCGGCCCGCCAATGAACAGATGACTGATCATGCGCCGGAAGAAGGTGGTGTAACCGATACTGGCGGTGAGCAGGAAATTCGCCGGCCGCTCCGGCGAGAATACGCCGGACTCGGCGAACAGGTCGGTATAGGCGCGCAGGCGCTGAAAATATTGCCGGTGCGTCGTCAAACTGCCCTTGGGCGCGCCGGTGGTGCCGGAGGTCATGCTGATGGTGAAAATGCCGTCGCCGTCGTCGCTGCAGCGGCGATCGCCCTGCCGCTGGGCGACGCGGCCGCGCCAGCCGGCATCGATCTTGATCGAAGGAAAGCCTGCCACCGGCACAGCAAGGGGCTCGATAAATATCCTGCGCACCGCAAATTTCGCCAGGAGTTCGGGCGCCGGAGGATTTTGCGCGCTGTAGGGAATCTCCATCGTGGTAGCACCCAGACGCAAAAGGCCGAGCGTGAGAATAAAATGATCGATCGAATTGGTGAGATTGATCGCGACGCGTTCGCCGGCTGCGATGCCGTAGCTGTCGAGATGAACCGCGGCCTTACCGACGAGGGCGGCAAGTTCGCGATAGCTGATAGTCTCCGGACCTTGGCGGAAGGCCGGCGCGTCCGGCCGCCGCGAGGCCCAGTAGAAAATTGGATCGGTAATATTCCGCCAATTCGGATCAATGCCGCCGCCCATAACGTCGTCCGAAAGCGCCGGCGCCCCGACTATCGAACCGGGGCCGGACGGATTGGATGCCATTGCCTTCTTCACTCCTCGGCTACCGCCGCCAACATACGATGCATGGGTTAGAAGCCCAAACCGGCCGGGCAAATCTGGCTCGGCGGGCAATCACTCTTTATACTGACCCGATATGAACCACCCGGCCTGATCGCCGCAGCCTTGGCCCTTTCCACAACCCCGTGGTAAAGCGAAGCAATCATGGCGCAAGCGCAGGCAAACCAGACATTTATGCCGCTCGGCGAGGCGCTGATGTATGCCGAGCGCTGCCGCACCGAAGGCAAGCTGATGGAGGCCGAGGCGGTCTGCCGCCAGATCCTCCAGGCGCAGCCCAACGTGCCGGAGGCCGAGCACCTGCTCGGCGTCATCGCCCATCAGAGCGGCAAGCTTGGCGAGGCCATCGAGCACGTCAAGCGTGCGGCCAAGCTCGCCCCCCACGTCGCGTTGTTCCACGCCAATCTCGGCGAAATGCTACGGCTGGCCGGCCGCCCCAAGCTCGCCGCCGATGCGGCGCGCGCCGCGCTCGAGATCGATCCCAAAATGCCGGCGGCCTTGAGCAATCTCGGCGTCGCGCTTTATGAACTCAAAGATTACGAAGGCGCCGCGCGCGCCCAGCGCCAGGCGATCGAAGCGAAGCCCGATTTTGCCGAGGCGCACAGCAATCTCGGCAATGCGCTGCATGCCATGCGCCGTTTCGACGAAGCGATCCCCGCCTATCGCCGCGCCATCGAAATCAACCCCAATTATGCCGACGGCTGGGCCAATCTCGGCACCACGCTGCATCACAGCGGCAGCTTCGAGGAAGGCATTTCGGCGTTGCGCCGCGCCATCGCGCTGGCGCCGCATCATGCCAATGCGCGCTCCGGCCTCGGCATTCTCCTCCTCATGCGCGGCGACCTCGCCGAAGGCTGGGATGAATACGAATGGCGGCTGCGCTCGACCGAACGCAAGGGCCCGAAATTTCCGGAAATCCCGTGGCAGGGCGAAAACCTCGCGGGCAGGCACATCTACGTCCAGGCCGAACAGGGTTTTGGCGATACCCTGCAATTCGCGCGCTACATGCCGCTTCTGCTCGCGCGCGGCGCCAAGGTCACGCTGCGCGTGCACCAGCAGCTGGTGAGCCTGATGCGCGAAAGCCTGCCCGGCGTCGTCGTGCTCGGCGATCGCGGCGATCCGGGGCCCTACCAATGCGACGCGGTGCTGTTGAGC
Organism: uncultured Alphaproteobacteria bacterium; assembly: GCA_963791925.1. Taxonomy (GTDB): domain Bacteria; phylum Pseudomonadota; class Alphaproteobacteria; order Rhizobiales; family Xanthobacteraceae; genus BOG-931. Next base: position 72,564 of record CAWBUA010000005.1, read on the forward strand.
CTGCCGCGCGTTTTCAAGACGCGGCTCGAAACCATTCCGGCCCAGGTGCCCTATCTGCGTCCGCCGGCCGACACGCAGCAACGCTGGAACAGCCGGCTCGCCAAGATGAAGGGCTTGCGCATCGGTATCGTCTGGGCCGGCAATCCCGATCATGTCAACGATTCACGACGCTCGCTCGATTTGTCGATGTTCGCGCCGCTGTTTGCCGTGCGCGGCACCACGTTCGCAAGCCTGCAATATGGCCCGCGCGCGGCCGATCTGAAAAAGCTGAAACGCAAGACGCCGATTGAGGATCTCGCGGCCTCGTTCGAGGACTTCATCGACACTGCCGCGGCCATCAATGCGCTTGACCTTGTCATCACCGTCGACACCTCCGTCGCGCACGTTGCCGGCGCGCTGGGCAAGCCAACGTGGGTGCTGTTGCCGTGGGTGACCGACTGGCGCTGGCTCCTCAATCGCGAGGACAATCCCTGGTATCCGACCATGCGGCTGTTCCGCCAGAAAAAGGGCGAGGACCAGGCCGCGGTCATCGCGCGCGTGGAACAAGAGCTGAAAGCCGTCGTGCAAGGCGACCATGAACGGCTGACGCCGTTCAAGGCCGAAGGCGAACGCCGCGCCGCGGAAGCGGCGGCCATCATCGCGGCCGAAGCCGTGCAGGCCGCCAAGCCTGCAGCGCCGCTGGCGCAGGTGGTGGCGCCGGGCCAGGCGCTCATTCTCGCCGGACAGAAGCGCCGGCACGGTTTTTTGGCCGACGCCGACGAATTGACGCGCCGCGCCGCCGCCGCCGAGCCCGACAATGCCGAAGCGGCACATATGCTCGGCATCATCGCGCATCAGTCCGGCAAGACCGCCGAGGCGATCGATCATATCCGCCGCGCCATCGCCATCAAGCCGGACGTCGCCCTTTATCATGCCAATCTCGGCGAAATGTGCCGGCTCGCCGGCCGCATCGACGAAGCAATCGCCGCCGGCCGCCGCGCCATCGAGCTCAACCCCAATTATGCCGGTGCGCTCAGCAATCTCGGCATCGCGCTGTTCGATCAGGGTAAGTTCGACGAGGCGCTCAGTCTTTACGACCGCGCCGTCGCGCTGGAGAGCAATTTCGCCCAGGCCTACAGCAATCGCGGCAATGCGCTGCAACGGCTCAAGCGTTTCGCCGAGGCCGAGAAGGATTATCGCCGCGCCATCGAGTTGCAGCCGAATTTCGCGGACGCCTGGAACAATCTCGGCACCTGCCTGCGGGAACTCAAACGCTCCGAGGAAGCGGAGACGGTTTATCGCAAGGCACTGGAATCCGCGCCGAACAATCCCGATACGCTCGACAATCTGGCGCTGGCGCTGAAAGATCTCGATCGGCTCGACGAGGCCGCCGATCTGATGCGCCGCGCGCTCGTTATCGAATCGCGCGACGAAAAGCTGTTCGTGCATTACGCTACGGTGCTGCTCGACCAACACAAGGTCGACGAGGCGGCGGCGGCCGACGAGCGGGCGCTGGCGCTCAACGCCAATAACCACGATGCCGTCAATCTGGCCGGCCGCATCGCCTTCGAACGCGGCGACCTCGCCGCCGCGCTGGCGCACTACCGGCGCGCGCTGACCCTCAAGCCCGATCTGGCCGACGCCTATAACAATATGGGCAACGTGCTCAAAGAGCTCGGTCAATTGCAGGAGGCGCAGGACGCTTATTTGCAGGCAATCCGGCTCGATCCGAACATTGCCGGCGTCTATGTCAATCTCGCCGACTCCAAGAAATTCGCAGCAGGCGATCCGCATCTCGCGACGATGGAGGCGTTGGCGGCGAAGACGGACGGCTTATCCAAGACCGACCGCATGCAGCTCGACTTCGCGCTGGGCAAGGCTTACGGCGATCTGAAGGATTACCGGCGCTCGTTCACGCATCTTCTCGCCGGCAATGCGGCCAAGCGCGCCACGATCTCCTATGACGAGGCCTCGGTCTTTGCCCTGTTCGATCGCATCGAGGCAATTTTCACGCGCGACCTGATCGCGCGGAAATCCGGCGGCGGCGATCCGTCGCGCATGCCGATATTCGTGATCGGCATGCCGCGCTCGGGCACTACATTGGTCGAACAGATCATCGCCAGTCATCCGCAGGTACACGGCGCCGGCGAATTGCAAACCTTCAACGACGTCGTTCTCACGGTGCGCGGGCCGGACGGCAATACGCTGCGCTATCCCGATTTCGTGTCTGCGCTCGACGCGGCGGCGTTGCGGCAGATCGGCGCCCGCTATATCGCCGAGGTCCGCAAGCTCGCGCCGAACGGCGAGCGCGTCACCGACAAGATGCCGTCGAACTATTACTTCGCCGGGCTTATCCACCTCGCTTTGCCGAACGCGAAAATAATTCACTCCATTCGCAATCCGGTCGACACCTGCATTTCCTGCTTCTCCAAGCTTTTCACCGCCGAACAAAACCACACCTACGATCTCGCCGAGCTCGGCCGCTATTACGGACGCTACGAAGCGCTGATAGCGCATTGGCGCCGCGTGCTGCCGGCCAATACCATTCTCGACGTGCGCTATGAGGACGTGGTCGCCGATCTCGAAAAACAGGCGCGGCGCATCATCGGCTATTGCGGCCTGCCCTGGGACGACCGCTGCCTGGCGTTTCACGAAACCGAGCGCCCGGTGCGCACCGCGAGCGCGACGCAGGTGCGCCAGCCGATCTATAAGACCGCCGTGGGCCGCTGGCGGGTGTATGAGGGCCAGCTCGATCCGCTCTTGCGCGCGCTTGGCATCGCCGAGACGGTCGCGGGCTGAACAACGTCGCTCGCGGCGCGGTGCTTACAAGAAACTCGGCCTACTGCGAATCCGAGCAAACCGGCGATTTACCGTCCGGGCTGCGCATGTCGACAAAGAACCACTGCCAGGGCCTTCGTGGCTGACACTGCTGCGCGGAAGGCGGGACCAATACAGTGCGCCAACTCCAGCTTGGATCGATGCGCGTACTACTGGTGGCAAAGGCGATGCCGCTCGGCTGTTGCAGCGCGTTGAGCCCGAAATACATGCAGGTTCCGACGATCAGGGTGAGCAGACAGGCCATCAGGAATGCGCGCATGGTCGGCGCTCCGTTTGCATCAGGTCGCGGGCGTGGTGGTTGCGCCCGCCGGCGGGGCGGCGCCCCGCCCCTGGCCGAGCTCCTGTTCCACCCACAGCGAGTGATGCTGTTTCGCCCAATTGAGATCGACCTCGCCTTCTGCCATGGCGTCGAAGCCGCCTTCCATGCCCAGCGTGCCGATATAGATGTGCGCAATGATCAGCCCGACGAAGACGATGGCGATCAGCGCGTGGATCACCTGCGCGATCTGCATGCCCATAATATTGGTCCAATAGAACGGGAACAGCAGAAAGAAGCCGGAAGCGGCGACGCCGATCGTGCCGAGGACGACCAGCCAGAACAGCAATTTCTGACCGGCGTTGAACTTCCAGGCCGGCGGTTCGTTGTCGCCGATCATGCCGCCGCCTTCCTTGAACCATCGTACGTCGACCATGGTCGGAATATTCTCTCCCGCCCACAGCAGAAAAAGCATGATGACGCCGAGGAGGAACGGAAGGCTTGAATAGTCGTGCGCGTATTTTGCCACGATCGCCCATCGTGAAAATGCCGTGGGTCCGATCAGCGGCAGCAGCAGTTCCTTGCCGAACGTGATGTTGAGGCCGGTCAGCGCCAGGATGACGAAGGCGACGCCCACGACCCAATGGGTACAACGCTCGATGCTGGTAAAGCGCAGGATCGTGCGCCCGGAGCGCCCGCCTTTGATTGAAATCCTGCCATGCAGAAAATGGTACAGCGCCAGTATTACGATTATGCCGAGGATGAGCACGACGCCGATCCAGTGCAGCCATATTTCGTGAAACGCCCGCCAGACGCGGCCGAGCGGCTGTTCGATCACATAGGATTTGACGTCCGGAATCGTGCCAAGGCCGCGGATGAAATAATGACTTCTGCAAGAGCTGCTGCTCCTTGACCGCGGCGGCGTTCGGATCGACAGAGCCGGGTTGCTGGGCCGCGACAGGCGCAATGGTGGCGGCAAGCATGAGCAATGCGATCGCCGAAACGACGAGGCGGATACGGGCGCAGACCATCCTCATGACATTGCCTCCGTTAATTTCCGCGGTGCCCGGCGTTGCTCAGGTCTCGACCGTTTCGTGATAGGCGGTCTGCCATCCCCAGGCGCCGGAGCCGTAGCCGCGCTTGGCGACACGGTCCTTGTAAATTTGCTCGACGATCTCGCCGTCGCCGGCGAGCAGCGACTTCGTCGCGCACATTTCCGCGCACATCGGCAGTTTGCCTTCGGACAAGCGGTCGGCGCCGTATTTCTCGTATTGCGACCGGCGAATTGTCGGGCTCGGGGCCGCCGGTGCAAAACGTGCATTTGTCCATCTTGCCGCGCGAACCGAAATTGCCGATGCGCGGATATTGCGGCGCGCCGAACGGACAGGCGTAAAAGCAGTAGCCGCAGCCGATGCAGAGATCCTTGTCGTGCAGCACGACGCCGTCGGCCGTGGTGTAGAAGCAGTCCACCGGGCACACCGACGCACATGGCGCGTCGGTGCAGTGCATGCAGGCCATCGATACCGAGCGCTCGCCCGGCTGGCCGTCATCGATGGTGACGACGCGGCGGCGGTTGATGCCCCACGGCACCTCGTTCTCGTTCTTGCAGGCGGTAACGCAGGCGTTGCATTCGATGCAGCGGTCGGCGTCGCAGAGGAATTTCATTCGCGCCATGGATCGCCTCCTTACGCCGCGCTGATCTGGCAGAGCGTGGCTTTCGGCTCCTGCATGCCGGTCGCCGGATCGTAGCCATAGGTCGTGATCGTATTGGCGCTTTCGCCGAGCACGATCGGATCAAGTCCCGCCGGATAATTCGCGCGTAAATCCTTGCCACCGAACCAGCCGCCGAAATGGTAAGGCATCCACGCGACACCCTTGCCGACGCGCTGGGTGACCAGGGCTTTGACCTTGGCCCTGGAGCCATTTTCGGCGCCCGTGACCCAGACCCAGGCGCCGTCCTTGATACCTCGCTCGGCCGCGTCGGCGGTATTGATCTCGACGAACATGTCCTGCTGCAGTTCGGCGAGCCATTTGTTGGAACGGGTTTCTTCGCCGCCGCCCTCGTATTCGACCAGCCGGCCGCTGGTGAAAATCAAAGGGAACTGCTTGGCGATCCCTTTGTCGACCGCGGCCTTCTGCACCGAGAAGCCGATATTGGGAAGCCGAAATTGCTTGGCGTCGGGCAACGTCGGGTATTTGGCCACGAGCTCGACACGCGGCGAATAGATCGGCTCGCGGTGGACCGGAACCGGGTCCGGCAATCCAAAGGCGTTCATGCGCGCCTTGGCGTTACCGTAGGGTACGCAGCCATGCTTGAGCGCAACCCGCTGGATGCCGCCGGACAGGTCGGTCGACCACGACACCGTCTCCGGCTTGCCGCCGCCGATCTTCTGAATGACGGCGAGTTCGTCGGCGGTGAGATCGCCGTCCCAGGCCAGCTTCTTGAGCACTCCATAGGTGAATTCCGGATAGCCGTCCTTGATCTCGGAATCCTTCGAATAGGAGCCTTCGGCCAGCATGTTGACGCCGTTGTGTTCGACGCCAAAACGGGCGCGAAACGTGCCGCCGCCGTCCATGACCGCAAGGTTGGTGTCGTACAATAGCGGCGTGCCTGGATGCTTGACTTGCGGCGAGCCCCAGCATGGCCAAGGCAGGCCGTAATAATCGCCGCCCACCTCCGGATCGTCCTTTGGCGCGCGCAAGGTCACCAGGTCGAATTTCGCCTGGTTCTTCATGTGCGCCTTGAGCCGCTCCGGCGATTGGCCGCAATATCCGGTCGACCAGCTGCCGCGATTCATCTCGCGCAGAATATCTTCCGGAACCGGACGGTCGCCCTCGACTTGGATGTGCTTGAACAGCTGATCGGCGAAACCCAGCTTCTTCGCCATCAGGTAGAGCACCTGATAGTCGTCCTTGCTCTCGAAGATCGGCTTGACCATCTGCTCGCCCCATTGCAGCGAGCGGTTCGAGGCGACGCGCGAGCCGGAGCTCTCGAACTGGGTGCAAACCGGCAGGAGGTAAGTGCCGTCCTTGCGCCCGGCCTCGACCGAGAGCGAGGCCCAGGTGGTCGGATGCGGATCGGCGATCACCAAGAGATCGAGCTTGGCCATGCCTTTGAGCGACTCGGGAATGCGGGTGATGCTGTTGCTGGCGTGGCCTTCGACAAACATGGCCCGCACATTGTCTTTCTGCGTCACCTGATCCTTCGGCAGCAGCACGGCATCGAACCAGCGGGTCAGCGGAATCCCCGGCGTCTCCATGATTTGCTTGGAATCGAAGCGCGACTGCAGCCAGTCATAGTCGACGTCCCAGACGCGCCCCCAATGCTTCCAGGCGCCCTCGGCAAGGCCGTAGTAGAACGGCAGCGTCACCACATCGAGGCCGACGTCGGTCGCGCCCTGCACATTGTCATGGCCGCGGAAGATATTGGCGCCCATGCCGGCTCCACCGACATTGCCGGTGAGCAGAAGCGCGATGCAGCTCGCGCGCACATTGGCGGTGCCGACCGTGTGCTGGGTCTGGCCCATGCACCAGACCAGCGTTGCCGGCTTTTGCGTCGCGAACATTTGCGCGACGCGCTTGAGCTGTTCGCCCGGCACGCCGCTGACGCGCTCGACTTCGTCCGGCGTCCACTTCTCGATTTCCTTGCTTGGACGTCGTCGAAGCCGTAGACGCGTTGCTGGAATGAATTCCTTGTCTTCCCAGCCGTTCTGGAGGATGTGCCACATCATGCCGTAGAGCACCGGAATGTCGGTGCCCGGACGCAGCCTGACATATTCGGTCGCGTGCGCCGCAGTGCGCGTCAGCCGCGGATCGACGACGACGAGATTGGCATGATTGAGCTCGGCGCCTTCGAGAATATGCTGCAGCGAGACCGGATGCGCTTCGGCCGGGTTGCCGCCCCAAATCAGGATTGTCTTCGAATTGCGAATATCGTTGAAGCTGTTGGTCATCGCGCCGTAGCCCCAGGTATTGGCTACGCCGGTAACGGTCGTCGAATGGCAGATGCGCGCCTGGTGGTCGGTGTTATTGGTGCCCCAGAACGCCGCGAATTTGCGGAACAGATAGGCTCCCTCGTTGGTCATCTTGGCGGAGCCGAGCCAATAGACGAAGTCCGGCCCGGATTTCGCGCGGATGTCGAGAATCTTGTCTCCGATCTCGCCGATGGCCTGATCCCAGGAGACGCGGGTCCATTGCCCGTCGACAAGCTTCATCGGATATTTGAGGCGGCGCTCGCCGCTGACCAGTTCGCGCACGGCGGCGCCTTTGGCACAGTGCGAGCCGCGGTTAAGCGGGCTTTCCCAGGCCGGCTCCTGGCCGATCCAAACATCGTTTGCCACCTCAGCCAGCACCGTGCAGCCCACCGCGCAATGCGTGCAGAGGCTCTTGCGCAGCGTGACCTGAGCGCCGGCCGGCGGGGGCGGGCCGGCTTTCGCCTTGCGCACCGCACCGAGCGAAAGCGCACCAAGGGTGGCCAAGCCGCCGGCGAGCCCGGAGCGGCGCAGGAATGTGCGGCGATCCAGAGCGGAAGCGGCGGCCTCATGACGCGGCAAGGCGCCGCGCTGCGCCTGACGCTCGGTTCTTCTGATCAGCACGGCCGCCTCCTCACTTCGGATAGCGATTGACGCGATAATAGTTCTGAACGTCTGCGGAATTCGCCTGATAGCGGGCCTTGGTCTTTTCTTCGGCGCTCTCGCCGGCCGCTAGCGCCTCATCGGCCAACGGCGGAGCGGCTGCGGCGGCAACGCCAGCTCCCAGTCCGAGCGTGCGCAGGACGTCACGCCGCCGTATCGAAGCGTCTGCTTTCGTTTTCGTCCTCATTGCATTCGCTCCGGTTGTCGCCGCGCTCAGGCGGCGAGCGCAAAGGCCTCGTTTTCAACAGCCATAAACAACCGACCTACCGTTCCGACGCGGCGATAGAAATCCGCTTCCTCTGCCTGTTCCAGATCGGCGAAAAAGCGGCCGAGCCACGGCGCCAAGTGCCGCTCGAAAAGCTGCCGATCTGCACCCAGCGGGGCCGCGAAGCGTCCGCCGACGACGCCCGCCATGATGTCGCACAGCACCGCGGCGTGGTCTTCGGGCTCGGTGTGACCATCGGCACGCTCGATGGCGAGCCGCGCCAGATCCGCGCGCAATCGCGCCAGTGGGCGCTCATTGAGGAAGCCGGTCAGGTAGTACGAGGCGTAGGGCAGAACTTCACCGCGTCCGATGCCGATGAACAGATTGAAAAACTCTCGCTCGATGCGCTCGGCACTCATAGCCGCGGCTGCCGCCGCAAGCGCGGCATGCGCAAGGCCCAGCGAAGACGCATCGCCGCGCAACGCGGCAAGACGGGTGAGGAGATCGGCGTCGGGGGCGCGCCCGAGCAATACGGCAAGCAGGGCATATTCTTGGGCGCGAGCGAGATCGATTTCGTCGATGTCGGCGACAGCTTGCGACGCGGCAATATCTCGAAGGCCGTACAGATCCGGCCGCAACACCGCACGATCAACCCCCGTCGTCGCTTCGACTGCCAAAATCCGATCGGCCGGCACGCGGGTCCAGTTGGAGACGGAAGGCTGTGCGATGCCGAGTTTTCGAGCAAGCGCGCCGACGCCGCCGGCTGCATTGATGGCTTGCTCTAATCCCGGATCCCGCATTTGCGCTGTTCTTTTTTGTGCCAAATGTCGAGTCTGCAGCACTCTATACCTGCGCCTCACTCGGTCAATAGCCGAAAGCTATGGCAAACTACTCATTGGGCAGCGCGCGGCCGTGCCTGCGGTTTATGGGTTGATCGGGCCCGCCGTCGGTTGGCGCAGCAGCAGACAGACCGGGGGCCGGACCGGGGGTTTGAGTCGTTTGTACCGCCGGCGCCGCAATCGATTGTCCGGCATTCATGTCAACCGCCGCATGATTCTGCTCCGGAGATCGGCCTTGTTTTTCAATTGAGTTTTCGAATCCCTGGCCGATACTTGGTGGATTACGGCAGAGTTCTGAGAAGATCCGCTGCAAATCTGGAGTCAGATCAAGAGCGCTAAATCCCGGCACGCCGTCGGATTTGGTGAAGTCCCATTGATTTTCGGCAATGCCGATAAAGTCGCGGATCGTCGGATCGGTGACCCAGGCGCGTCGAAGGGCCGCACGCGTCGTTTCCAGGGGCACGCCCGGTGCGAGGAATGCGCGCAAGTCGCTTGCCGCATTGATCGAACTCGATCGGCGGCAGGCTTGCCGGATCGAAAGTCGACGGCTCGCTGTCCGACGTGGCAGCCGACGAACCCGTCCCCGCGGTCTCTTGTTCGGCCGATTGTTCGCTGCCCTGCTTCTTCGGCGTCTCCTCTCCAATACCCTCACCCGCCGCGAGCTTGCGCCGCGACCATCGCGCCAAGAAATTTGCCAAGGGCTTTTCCGGTCCGCTCATTTGCGACCCTTTACCGGCGCGCGCCGCGCCAACGCCTCCGGGTCGGCTCGATCGCGCTGGCGCTTGGCGAAGGCGCGTTCCTCGACAAGATGCTCGGCAACGAACGCTGCGATCATCGCGTCAATTGGCGCCGGCATGGCCACCAATTCGACAATGTCGGTTCCGCTTTCGGTATAGGCTTCACCTTCGTTTGGATCCGCCGTTACCGTAAGGATGTTGTATGGCGGATCGGCGTTGGTCTCGCGCAGCACGATCCACAGCTTCGGCTCGGACGTGTCGAGATTGGCTTGGTAACTGGCGCAATCGGAACGGTACAGCGCAATATCGGCGGCGCCGGCGTAGAAGGTTGTGCGATTGACGCCGCGGTCAAGCACAGTCCACGGTTCCGCTTGCGGCACGCCGGCGAGTACGGCGACCGGACGCCAGACGAAGTCCAGCCATTGCGTTTTCGCTTTGCGGCGTTCGACAACAACACCGACCGGGATGCGCGCAAGCGGTTCGATCAGACTCTATGACGTGATCTCACGGCGCCGTCGCCGAATGTGGCGCATCGGCTTTCGGATCGAGCCATGACGGCGCCGCAAGCGCTGGCAAAAGCACTCGCCGTTCAACTCCGGTCCGCCCGATTTGTCGCAGCAAAAGGTCGCCATTGTCATCAATCTCGCGGCGAACGGCGTCCTCCGGGGCAAGACGCGACAGATAGCTGCGGGCAACGTCGTCAAAGCCGTCCTGCTGCCAGGTATGGGTGACGACCATCAAATGCCGGGCAAAGCTTTCGATCAACCGATCGGCATCGATATGGAAACCTTCGGCATCGAGCGCGGTGTTATTCGGATAGAGCATGAAATCCTGCTCACGGGAGACGGTGCGGATCATGGCGGCGAAGACGAGCCAGGCCGGCGCTGCCTCCTCATTGCCGTCGGCCGGCCATGCCAGGCATGCGCCGCCCACAAGTCCGCCATCGATTTGGATTGCCGCGGGCCAAACGATATCGATCGGCTTCTCCGGCGGCGCGGCCGCGGCAAGCGCATCGGTCAGCGCGACAAGGCCGGCATAGACGGCGCGACGAGCGCAGCGCAAGGGTTCCGTGGGCTCCAGCACAACGGCGAATTCGGCAAGGCCGTAACGGCCCACATGAACAAGCGCGCCGGCCCCGGCTTCGGCCGCGACACCGACCGCGTGGGACAGTGCGTTGCCGGCCTCGCGCAGCGCGATGGCGCGGAATGGCGGCGGCAGATCGAGCTTGGCCGCAAACGGGGTACGAACACGAATGCGTGAATTGAGCGCCATCTTTGGCTTTCTCTGCCAATCGGCGGCCTTGGGCAACACCCGCCCACAATAGCGTCCGACCGGGTGTATACTATTACTGATAGCACAATTACGGCTTTCCGGCGTATCACTTGGCCTCTAGCGGCGGACGGGTCGCATTCCTCGCGGGATATGAAGCCATGGAGCGACCGCAACAAATCCTGCTCTGCTCGTGCGACGACACCATGCCGATCGACGTCGAGGGCGTGCGTCGCACATGCCCCGGCATCGAGGTCAAAACTGCTCATCAGCTCTGCCGCGCGGAGCTTGCTCGGTTCCAGGCGGCCGCGGCACGAGATAATGCGCTCGTGATCGGCTGCGTCCAGGAAGCGCCGCTATTTCGCGAGTTGGCCCGCAAGGATGGCGCCGGGATGACTTTCGTGAATTTGCGCGAGACCGCTGGCTGGTCGGATGCGGCCGCGGACGCCGGCCCCAAAATGGCGGCGCTGATCGCCGCAGCACAAGTCGCTCAACCCGACATTCCGCTGGTCGGTCTTGCCAGCGAGGGCGTCATTCTCATTTACGGCCGCGACGAGCGGGCGGTCGAAGCGGGCATGCTGTTGAAGGACCACCTCGACGTGACCGTGCTGCTCAATCGTCCCGCCAGCATTGCGCCGCGCAGCATCAACGAATTCCCGATCGCCAAGGGCACGATACGATCGGCATCCGGGCATCTCGGTGCTTTCGACATCGTCGTTGACGAATTTGCGCTGCCGCTGCCGTCCTCGCGCCACGAGCTTCTCTTTGCGCCGCCGCGCGACGGCGCCAAATCGCGGTGCGACATCGTGCTCGACCTGTCGGGCGGCGTGCCTTTGTTTGCCGCCTCCGATCTGCGCGACGGCTATCTGCGCGCCGATCCCGGCAATGCGGCAGACGTGATGCGCGTCGTGTTCAAGGCGCGCGATCTGGTCGGAGCGTTCGACAAGCCGCGCTACATTAGCTTCACCGCGGATTTGTGCGCGCATTCGCGCTCGGGCATCGTCGGCTGCCGCCGCTGCCTCGACCTTTGCCCGGCCGGCGCCATTGCGCCCGCCGGCAATCATGTCGCGATCGACGCCGCGGTCTGCGCCGGCTGCGGCGCATGCGCCGCGATCTGCCCGACCGGCGCCGCCGCCTATGCGCTGCCGCCTGCCGATATTTTGCTGCGGAAAATACGCGCGCTTTTGCTGGCGTACCGCGAAGCCGGTGGCGAGGATCCGATCCTGCTGTTGCACGATGCCGAGCACGGCGGCGAATTAATCGCGGCATTGGCCCGTCACGGTGCGGGCCTGCCGGCAAATGTGCTGCCGTTGCAAATCAATGAAACGACCCAGATCGGACCCGAAATCCTTGCCGCCGCCTTTGCGTACGGCGCGAGCGCCGTGCGCCTCCTGCTCCGCGATAAGCCGCGCCACGACGTTGCGGGCTTGCGGCACACGCTGGCGCTGATCGCGCCGATCCTCGATGCTCTCGGTTTCGGTGCGGCGGCCACGATCGAAACCGACGATCCCGACGCGCTCGGCGGAGCCTTGCGCGAAATTGCACCGCGTGCGCCAACGGCGCGGCCTGCGACTTTTGTGCCGACCGGAGCCAAACGCGAATTGCTGCGCATGGCGCTTCGTGCCCTGCATCAGGCAGCGCCGACGCCGGTCGACGTGATCGCGCTGCCGGCAGGCGCCCCGCTCGGCGGCGTCGAGATTGACGCGGCGGGCTGCACGCTTTGTCTTGCCTGTGTCTCCGCCTGCCCGACCGGCGCGCTCGGCGACGATCCGGAGCGGCCAATGCTGCGCTTCACCGAGGATGCCTGCGTTCAGTGCGGACTGTGCAAAGCGACTTGTCCTGAAAAAGTCATCAGCCTGGTGCCGCGTGTCGATTTCGCGGCCGCTACGGCGCCGGCGCGGGTGTTGAAGGAGGAAGAGCCGTTCTTCTGCATCACCTGCGGCAAGCCGTTCGGCGTGAAAAGCACGATCGAGCGTATCAGCAAGAGGCTGGAGGGTCGGCATTGGATGTATGGCAGCGGCTCGAGACGGCTCGATCTAATAAAAATGTGCGACGATTGCCGCGTCGCCGCGGTCAGCAAAGACGAGCTCGACCCGCATGGCGCGCCGCAACGGCCGATGTTGCGCACCACAGACGACTATTTACGCGAGCGGGGAAACGCGCACGGTGCGGACGACGCCGATAAGTAAATGAAATTCCGCAGCGCCAGCGTCACACTGGCGCATTTTGACCCAGGTCAAAGTTCATTCCATCCGCGAGCCGTCTACTCCGCCTCCGACGAAGCCGCATTCACCCACGATTTTATTGCCCGGCCGGTCTAGGGCGCGCGATGTGACAGTTCCGTGAATGATCTAGCTCAATATCGCGGTCATCGAAAAATGCTTGGTTGGCATTGAACCTTCGGTGCCGACCATGAAGTCTGAAATCGTCGAACAGCTTGGACAGGCAGATCTGTTGCTGCCATCCCGCATCGCCGAGGGTTTGGCGGCGAACAACCGGGTGAAGGCGCGCCTAAGCATCCTGCAGGCGGCCGCAGCGCACGCGCAAAATCCCGGTGGGACGCGCTTCGATCTCGCTGGGGAATGCCGCGCCGACGGGATCGATCCGGCTGCGATGGAAGAACTCGTCGGTCGCGCTACCCGAACCGCCAATGGCCGGATCGCCGCACCGGGGCTCGGTACTCTTTTGGCCGCGATCCTCGACGATGTCACTACCATGGCTCGCGCCGTCGAGGCCGGCGACGCGGCGCAAGGACTAAGCGGACTCTCGCGCCTGAGTTTGCTCGCCGGCGCGGCGTCCGGAGCAGCCGACGAAATCGAGCCGACCCAAATCGCCAAATTGACGGCGATCTCCGGCGGAGACGGCGACAGCCTGCATCGTCTGATCATGGATTTGCATAAGGGGCTCAATAAGCTCGCAGCCGGCCACGCCGAGGAAGTGGTGGCTGGAGCGCATGTCTATGGATTGCTGCCGGACGATCGTGCCGCGGTCGAAGCTTTTATGCGCGGTGTTGAAGCGACCCAAAAGCTCAAATTTGGTCATCCGGGCCTCGCCACGACCGCAGCACGGGCCGGCACGCGGCTCACCATCCAGAACGACATCGGCGAGACCGATGCGCATGTCGTCGTGATCGCGATCGATGCCGATGCCGTGACCGTCACTTACACCGACGTTCACCTCGCGCGCGCCCAATTCTTTGCCGCCTTATTCAAGAGTTTCGCCGTGGAGTGGAGCGGCCTCGAACGCAAAAGCGTGGCGGGGCTCGCCGACGGCGGCGTGTTCTATCTGATCACCGGGCGCCATGCGATCGGCGGCGATAACAAGCGCGATGCCTTTCTCGAAGCGCTCGGCGCATCGCTGGTGTTTCTCATCGACTGGAACAAGGCGCGCAAGCTGTTGCGGACCAACCGCGTGTTGGGGCGCGAGGCCGCCGTCGATTTTCTCAAAACCGTGCTGCGCGTTTCCGCCGAGGCGCTGCTGCAAGGAAGTTCGCTGCGGCTGGCGCGTGATCGCATCGAGGCCGACTTTGTCCGTCATCTGCAGCGCGTCGACACCGCCCTCCTCGCCGTCGTCATCCGCCAGGCGGGCCTCGCCCGCGAAATTGGCGCCGCCATAGCCTGCTTTCTTGCCGAGCAAAGCGACAGTCGGCGACTTGACGGCGTAAAGCTGGCGGCGAGCGCTCGCCGCATCGAGGAAAAGGCCGATCGCATCGCCATGGAAGCACGCGGCGAAATTGCGCGTTTGGACACCAATCGCGGCATTGAAGGGCTGGTCAACCACGTAGAAGACGCCATCGACGAACTCGAACAGGCGGCATTCGTTGCATCCCTCATCCCGGCCGGCCTTGCCGGCGAAGTCATCGGACCGCTCAGCGGACTGTGCGCCGCGGTCATCAGCGGCACCGAGGCGGCGGCCATCGGCGCTACCGCAGCGGCCGAAGTTCCCGAAGGCCATCGCATCAACTCCGAGGATGCGCTGGCGGCAGTCGGGCGGCTCATCGACGCCGAACACGACGGCGACGCTGCGGAACGCAAAATTACAAGCACTGTCCTCACCGGCGACTTCGATCTGAAAACGGCCTTGTCCGTGACCGAGCTCGCGGGCGCTCTGGAACGCGCGACGGACCGGCTGGCAGCCTTCGGCCACGCCTTGCGCGAATACGTGCTCGCCGATCTCGCCGCTTAGAGAAGAAATTAACGCATGCATATCACGCGGATCGGAGGCGGATCGACCGAACGGCCCGCGGTCGAGATCATCGGCGCCAAGGCCGCCAATCTAGCGCGCGTAGCGGCGCTTGGTCTGCCGGTGCCGCCGGCTTTCGTGCTGCCGATTGAGCTTTGCGCGGCAATCGTCAATCGCGAGCCCGCCGCAAGGCAAGAACTCGCCGACGGATTGACGGAAGGAATTGAATTCCTCGAAAACGTCACCGAAAGGCAGTTCGGCGACCGGCGCCGGCCGCTCCTGGTGTCGGTGCGCTCCGGCGCGGCGCGATCGATGCCGGGCATGCTGGACACCATCCTCGACGTCGGTTGCACGCCCGCCGCCATTCACGGCCTCATTCGCATGAGCGGCCATCCCCGCTTTGCGTTCGACTGCCGCCGCCGCTTTCTCGAAAGTTACGGCAGCATCGTGCTCGGCGTCGACGCCGCGGTTTTCAAGACGAGGCTCGACGCGTTGATGAGCGCGGAAGGCTCGCCAAGCGAACGAACGCTCGACGGCGAAGCGCTGGAGCGGCTCGCGCTGTCGTATCAGCAAGCGATCGAGGACGAAGCCGGCGCGCTCGCGGACGGTCCGATGGAGCAACTGCGCGCGGCAGCCGAGGCGGTTTATCGCTCGTGGATTAGCGATCGCGCCGTCACCTATCGCAAGCTGCAAGACCTCGGAGATTTGCGCGGCACCGCCGTCGCGGTGCAGGCGATGGTTTTCGGCAATAGCGGAGCGCAGTCCGGCGCCGGTGTCGCGTTTTCGCGCGATCCGTCATCCGGCGCCGCAATACCCGTGATCGAGGTCATGTTCGGATCGCAGGGCGAAGACGTCGTGTCCGGCAGACATACTCCGCAATCCGAGGAGGCGATCATGCGCACCCTGCCCGCCGTCGCCGCTCAGTTGCGCGACGCTCTCACACGGCTCGAACAGGAATTCGGTGATGTGCAGGATGTTGAATTCACCATCGAGGACGGCAAATTGTGGATTTTGCAGACGCGCGCCGCAAAACGCTCGCCGCAGGCCGCGTTGCGCTTTGCGATTGATTTCGTCAACGCTGGCCGCATCACCCCCGCCGAGGCCTTGCGCCGCCTCGATGGCGTGGATCTCGACAATCTCGCGACCAGGCGACTGGTCGACGTCGGACAAGCTGCCGGCCATGGCACCGGAGCGTCGGCGGGCGTTGCGGTCGGACGCATCGCCTTCGATCCCGCGAGCGCCGCCCGTCTTGCCGATGGCGGCGAGCCGGTCATCCTGGTGCGCCCGGACATCAGCACCGCCGACGTCGCCGGTTTTGCCGTATCGTCCGGGATTGTGACCGCGGTCGGCGGCCGGACCGCGCATGCCGCGCTGGTGGCGCGCCAGCTGGACAAGCCCTGCATCGTCGGCTGCGCCGATCTCGCGGTCGATGTCGATGGCCGCTGCGCGCGGCTGCCGCACGTCGTGCTCAACGAGGGCGACTGGCTGTCGATCGACGGCGGCACGGGAGCGCTTTATCTCGGCCGCGCCACAGTCGTCTGCGATCGGCCCGAGGCCGAGCTTGCAGAACTCGAACGCTGGCGCAGCGATATCCACGCCGCCGCCGAGCCGAACTAGACCGCGGGCGGACGCTCCATTATATCTGCGCTCCGTTTGCCGCTTTGGACTCATCTGGCCAACGAGGTCCCATGCCGGACAACGAGTTCGGACGACGAGACAAGCCCGTCGCACCGCGATATCTGGATCGATCTTCTGCTCTATCCCGGGCATACGCTACCCACGGCGGCGGCGCCGGTCATGGTGGCGGCAGGGCTCGCGGTACATCAACATGTTTTCGCGGCACTGCCGCTCCTCATCGGGTTTCTGGCGAGCTGGTTCATTCACGTCGGCGGCGTCTTCACTGACAATTATGTGCTTATTTCCCGGCACAGCGAGCTTCCCGAACATCCGGAACTGCTGGCCGCGCTGCAAAATGGCACGTTGACGCTGCGCGGGCTGCTGGTGGCGATCGTGCTCTGCTTCGCGCTTGCCGCGCTTACTGGACCCTATTTGCTGCAGGTCGCGGGTCTCGCGGTGATCGCGCTCGGGTTGATCGGAACCGTGGCGAGCCTAGGCTATTCGGTCGGATCCTATTCGCTGACCAAACTCGGCATCGCCGATCCGGTCTTTTTCATCATGTTCGGCGTCGTCGCGGTGGCTGGAGCCTATTACGTGCAAGCGGCACCCGCCTTCGGCGCTACGGCAGGATCGCTGCTGGTGCCGCAGGCGCTGCCGCTCAAGGCGCTCGTCGTCGGATTGCCGGTCGGCGCGCTGGTGACCAATGTGCTTTTGGTCGACGACATTCGCGATCGGACCTTCGACGCGATGAAGGGATGGCGGACGGCGCCGGTGCGCTTCGGCTTGCCCTGGACTCGCTTCGAATTCGTCTTGCTGACAGTATTTTCCTATGCCCTTCCCTTCTGGTTTTGGCTCGGACTGCATTTCAGCCCATGGGTGCTGTTGACGTTGCTCACTTTGCCCGAGGCGATCATCGTCGCGCGCATCGTTTGCACGACCGATAAATTTAAAGATCTGCGCCCGATAACGCCGAAAGCCGCCCGGCTGTCCCTCGTCTATGCGACCCTTCTCGGCATCGGCATCGCGGCTTAGGTGGTGGCGGTATCCGCAAAATCTCTCAGACGACCCTCATTGCCGCGCTGGCGTCCCGTCTCGGCCGCGTTGCCGGCGCGAGCGGCCTGCACCGATGCGATGTCTACATGCCCCACCGCCGCACGAACCACTGCTTAACGATGTGCGTAAGGATCGCATAACTTAACAGCGTCGTCGCAACCAGCGGCCAATAAAGCCGCGGCAGCGGGACCATGCCCAGTGCGGCGCCCGCCCAGGTAAATGGCAGAGCTATTCCCACCAAGCTAATGATGATCGAGGTAGCGATCAGCGCCGCACTGGCGCGACTCTCGATGAACGGGACCTTCGCGGTTCGGATGATATGAATGATAAGCGTCTGCGTCAGCAGCGATTCGACAAACCAGCCGGTCTGGAACAACGGCGCATTCGTCCATGCGTGGAAAACAAAGAGCAGGATGAAAAAGGTGACGTAATCGAATATCGAACTGATCGGCCCGATGAATATCATGAATTTGAAGATGTTGCTGATATCCCATTGCCGCGGCAAGGCGATGTAATCCTCGTCGACATTGTCGGTGGGAATCGCTGTTTGCGAGAAATCGTAGAGCAAATTGTTGGTCAGCACCTGGATCGGCGCCATCGGCAGGAACGGCAGGAAAATGCTGGCGCCAAGCACGCTGAACATGTTGCCGAAGTTCGAGCTTGCGCCCATTTTGATGTATTTGGTGATATTGCAAAAGATTTTCCGCCCTTCGATGACGCCTCGTTGTAGCACCAGCAAACTTTTCTCCAAGAGAATGATATCAGCCAATTCCTTGGCGATATCGGCCGCGGTGTCGACCGATATGCCGACGTCGGCGACTTTGAGCGCGGCGCTGTCATTGATGCCGTCGCCGAGAAAGCCGACGACGTGGCCGTTGCGGTGCAAGGCAGCGACAATGCGCTCCTTCTGCGCCGGCGTGAGCTTGGCGAACACGGTCGTGCGATCGGCTGCGCTGGCAAGCTCCGGGTCGGTCATCTGCTCGATCTGATTGCCGAGAAGGATGGTGCCGGCCTCGACCTTGACCTCCCGGCAGATTTTCCGCGTGATGACCTCATTATCTCCGGTCAGGATCTTGATCTGCACGCCCTTGGCCGCAAGCGCAGCAATCGCCTCACGCGCGCTATCCTTGGGCGGATCGAGAAAGGCGATATAGCCCAACAGCGTAAGATCGCACTCGTCGGCAATGGAGTAGGAAGTCTTGAGGCTATCAACGATTTCCTTGTAAGCGACGGCTACGACACGAAAACCATCTTCATTGAGTGCCGCCGTTTCTTCTTTCGCGGTTGCAAAATGGCTGGCATCGAGCTCGCCCTTGGCGCCGTCGATTTCGTAGTCCGTGCAGACCGCTAGGATCTCCTCGACCGCGCCCTTGCAAATGAGAACGTGCTTGTCCCGGCCATGGGCGACCACGACCGACAGGCGCCGCCGCGAGAAGTCGAAGGGTATTTCGTCGACTTTGCTGTAGCCGGTGTCGATCCCTAGGATCCTATGGATGTCAACGTGCTCGAGCACGGCGTTGTCGAGCAAATTTCTCAATCCCGACTGAAAGTGACTGTTCAAATAGGCATACTGAAGGACCCGTTCCGAACTCTTCGCCGCGAATATCCAGGTGGCGTTTGAGGATGATCCGATCCTGCGTCAGCGTGCCGGTCTTATCGGTGCATAGCACGTTCATGGCGCCGAGATTTTGAATGGCATTGAGGCGTTTGACGATGACTTTGGCGTGCGCCATGGCGGTTGCGCCCTTCGCCAGATTGACGGTAACGATCATCGGCAGCATTTCGGGCGTCAGACCCACCGCCACCGACACGGCGAACAACAGCGCCTCAAGCCAATCGTGTTTGGTCAAGCCGTTGATAAGAAAGACCAGCGGTCCCATCACGACGATGAATCTGATCATCAGCCAGGTGAACCGGTCGATGCCGCGATCGAACGCGGTCGGAACGTAGCGTCCCGCTATTTCATCCGCGAGTTGCCCGAAAAAGGTTCGTCCCCCGGTGCGGGCGATCAGGCCGGTGGCGTAACCGCTGACGACGTTCGCCCCCATAAAGCAAATATTGGGCAACTCGAATGGCGTGTCGCAGTGACCGTCACTGGCGTTGGCGTACTTCTCGGCCGGCATGGACTCGCCGGTCAAAGCGGATTGATTGACGAAGAAATCCTTGGCCTCGAGCAAGCGCAAATCGGCCGGGATCATGTCGCCCGCGCACAACTTCACGATATCGCCCGGCACCACCGTTTCGATCGGGACTTCCTGAAAATCGGCATGTCCGCCGTCGGCAACCCGCCTTACGCTGGCGGTCGTCCGCACCATGGCCCGCAGACGCGCCGCCGCTTCGTTTGATCGGTGCTCCTGAATGAACGCCGTTATCACTGACAAAAACACCATCACGGCGATCACGACGGCGGCGCGGACATCTCCCAGGAAATACGACGCGAAGGCGAGCGTCACGAGCAGGGCATTGAGCGGGTTCTTCGACCGATTCCAGATTTCTTCGGGAATCGTCGGCTGCCTTTCGCGCGTCACAAGATTGAGCCCGTAGGTATTCAGGCGTTGCGCGGCCGCTTCGCTGGTCAGGCCAAGGGGAGTTGAGCCAAGCTTTTGACAGGCCGCTTCGGCTGCAAGCTTGCTGAGCTCGACAAGCTCATCGATGTCCACGATTTTGCCGGCGGTAGCGCCATTTTTTCGATTGTTCCAGAGTCGCGGTTTCACGCCACTCCACCGCACACGACCGCCGGTCGGTAATTGCGCCGGTGGACTGATCCGCGCCTCAACCACTTGATCCCCTGCCGAAGCCTTCATCAATAGAGAAGGTTGAATACCGATCGCTCGCAAGACGAATATGGTACGTTTTCCGAACCCCTGTTTGATCGAAATCAAGCCTTGCTTTCAATTCTACCGCCGCGATATCGAGGCTTTTGTGACGGACCGATGGCGCGCCTTGCCATCAGGCGCCCATCGCATGCTCGTAAATATCCTCCTCCTGGGCATTATGAATGCGCACCAGCGCATCCAGCGACTCAATGATGCGTTGCGCGTCACGGACCAAATAGTGGTCCGCATCCTCAGGGACAAGTCCGGTGGCCAAGCGGTGCAGAAGCCGCGCCAGATGAAGAATTTCCAGGTGGGCACGGCTCATCGCTCCCAGGCCGTGGCGGTCGGCCAAAAATTTGGCCACGCGCGGATAAACTGCGGTTTCATCTTCGCGCTCATGCTCGACGATGTTCTGCGCAACGATATTATCGGCCTCCGCAATCAAAGCGACGGCGGCCGCGCCATGCGTCTGATCCAGCATATCGGCGATTTCTCTGAGCCGGTCGAGCGTTGCTTCCATGCGCTCGTGCGCCAGATGCAACGTTGTGGCCGCCGCCGCGGGCATATGGCGCCGGCTGAACGTGTGGCCCGAAGTCAGGGCGCGCAACGCATTGAGGATGACCGCGACGTCGATTAATTCTTGAGTCAATGCTCCGGCGACCGGTGGCAACAGGCCAAGGGCGGCAAAGAACATCGCCAGCCCCGACATTGTCATCCCGGAGATTATGCTCTGGAGTGCGATGCCGCGCGTTCGTCGCGCGATCGCGACGGCATCGGCAACACGATCCAGGCGATCGACGAGGATGACGACATCGGCGGCCTCCGATGATGCACTCGCGCCGCGCGCGCCCATGGCGATGCCGACATTGGCTGCCGCCAAGGCCGGCGCATCATTTATGCCATCGCCGACCATCACGGTGGGGTTCCGCCGCTGCTCGGTCACCACGGCGTCGACCTTGTCCGATGGTTCCCGATCGGCAAGGACCTCATCGAGATCGAGCGCGGCGCCGATCGTCTCGGCGGCCTCGGCTCGATCGCCCGTGACCATGATGATTCGAGAGACTCCCGCCGTCCGCAGCGACTGTACGGCGCGCGGCGTTTCCCGCCTCAGTTCATCGGCCAGAATGACGGCGCCAATGTTCTCGCCATCGACGGCGACGAACACGCACAACGCCGACCGCCACGCCGCCCGCCGCAATGCCCGCAGCGCCCATGGCGACGGCTTGCGGCCGCCGCACACCATCTGATGGGAGCCGACACGGACGATCTGTCCGCCGATCACGCCTTCGAGGCCCGCCCCCGCAATCTCGCGGGCCCGAGACGGAACCGCAAGCTTGAGTCCTTTCGCCATCGCGGCTTCGACGATAGCGGCCGCCACGACATGATGCGACGCCTGCTCCAGCGAACCCGCAATGCGCAGAATTTCGTCGCTGCTGCGGCCGGGCGCAACTTCGATCGCAACCAAGCGCGCGCCGCCGACGGTCAGCGTGCCCGTCTTGTCGAACATCACGGTATGCGTCCGCGCAAGCGCCTCGAGCGGCCCGCTGCCTTTGATCAGGATGCCGCGCCGCGCGGCTTGCGCGACTCCGGCGATGAATGCGACCGGCGCCGCTAAAATCAGCGGACAGGGAGTTGCGACGACCAGAACGGCAAGCCCCCTGACGGGGTCGTCGGACACCAGCCACGCCGCGCCCGCGACCAAAAGTGAAACTGGCAGCAACAGCAAGGCGTAACGATCGGCCAATCGGATGAACGGCGACTTCGCCGCCTGGGCCGCACTCACCATTCGCACGATGCCGGCATAGGTGCTTTCGTTTGCCGTGGCGGCGGCATGAATCTCGAAGATGTCCCCGGCATTGACCGAGCCGCTGCGCGCGAGGTCTCCTGCCGGCCGGGATACCGGCATCGGCTCCCCGGTCAACGCCGACTCATCGATCGTGGCTGTCTGGTTGACGATGGTGCCATCGACGGGAATGACTTCCCCCGCCTGCACCAGAATTGCGTCGCCGACGGCGACCTGCTCGACGGGAATATCTTCAACGATCGAATCACGGCGGCGGTGAGCAATTCGCGGAGCACGGTCGATCAAGGATCTGAGATCCCGCTCGGCGCGCGCGACGGCGAAATCCTCGAGCACATTGCCGCCGGCATACATGATTGCGACGACGATGCCGGCGAGGACCTGCCCGAGAACGAGCGCCGCCGCCATGGCGATCAAGGCCACCGCATCCACGCCGAGCCGACCAGCCCACAGGTCGCGCGCAATAGTTACGAACAGGCTGGCAACGACCGGAATCGTGCCGGCGGCCCAGCACCAACGTGCCAAATCATCGCGACCACCGAACCAGAGCGCTATACCGGCCAACAATCCAACCAGGGCCAGAATAACCAGTGTCCGGCGCACCAATCTGTCGCCCAAAATCTTCGACATCCGTCAAGTTCTGCGGGTGATGCGTGGGTCAAGCATAAATCGTCAGTCCATCTGCCGCCGCAGAAGTCTTCGTCTCTTCTTCGGTAAAGTTTTTTGACGCAAATCAATGTCTTAGTTGGCCGCCTCCGGCAAATATTAACCTCAACCGGGCATCAAGCCAGCGGTTGAGGAGAGCATGCAAGGATTTCGCTCATCGACGGCAGTCATTGCGGCGATGGTGATGGCCATAGCGGGCATCCGCGACGTGTCCGCCGCGACGCAGCAGCTCGCTTGTGTTCTAACCGATATTGGAACCCGGCCAGACTCCGAGAATCGGGCGATTACCATCGTGTTCGACGACGCAGCCAAGGCCCTTTCGGCGCAGGACGGCGCTCAGAGTTTCCGGTTTGCCAGCATTTCCATCAGTAACGTCGTCATCAACGGCGCTACCGACAGCATCAGCATCGGCGTCGACCGGTCGTCACTGGGCATCGTGTGGCAAAAATACGGCTCGACCGGCGTCGTCACCGAATATGGCAAGTGCCGGCGCAGCGGCCGGTCCGCAGCCGCGGCGCCCAACTAAGAAACGGAGAGTGACGATGAGTCTCAGCTCGGACACATCGCAGGATGCCGCAAAGGTCGAGGGGCGGGGCAAAGTGCTCAAATTTCCGGGGGCGCCGACCAAAGCGAGAAAAAGCTGGCCGGGAGTAAAGAAATACGGGCTTGTCGCCGCAGTCGTTGCCGTTCTTGTCGCTGGCGGCATCGTCGTCGGCCTCTGGGGCCTCGGCAACAAGACCGCACTCCAATACGCCACCGCGCCGGTTGCGCGCGGCGACGTTACGAAAGCTGTAACGGCAACGGGCACGGTCAACCCGGTGCTGACCGTTATCGTCGGCACCTATGTCTCCGGCGTGATCCAGAATCTCTTTTGCGACTACAACACGCCGGTGAAGGCCGGCCAGGTTTGCGCCAAGATCGATCCGCGCCCCTATCAGGCGACGTATGATCAATATTCCGGTCAGCTGGCGCGCGATCAGGCCATCCTCGATAAGGACCGCGCCAATCTCACGCGTTATCGGAATCTCGCCGAGCAGAACTCGATCGCGCGCCAACAGGCCGAGGACCAAAGTTACCTGGTCAATCAGGACGCGGCGACGGTCAAGCTCGACCAGGCGCTGGCGGAGGGCGCCAGGCTGAACCTCGGCTATACCGATATCGTGTCGCCCGTCGACGGCACGGTGGTATCGCGTAATGTCACCGGCGGACAAACCGTCGCCGCCAGTTTTCAGACGCCGACACTGTTTTTGATCGCGACCGACCTCAAGCAGATGGAAGTCGACACCAATACCAGTGAGGGCGACATCGGCGGCGTCAAGGTCGGAGACAAGGCGACCTTTACCGTCGACGCGTTCCGGCAACGGGTGTTTCAAGGCGCTGTCACGCAAGTGCGCCAGTCGCCGCAGACGGTGCAGAATGTCGTGACCTACGACGTCGTGGTCGGCGTCCAGAACGACGATCTGGCGCTGGTACCAGGCATGACGGCATCGACCCAGATCGTAATCGATCAGCGAAGTAACGTGACGCGCTTACCCGACCAAGCGTTGCGTTACGCGCCCGGCGGCCTCTCCGGGATGGCCGCCAGCGGCGCTCCATCGGCCGGTCAAGCGCGGGTGTGGGTGCTGCGCGACGGCACACCCGTCGCGGTTGCGGTCGTTCCCGGTCTCGACGACGGCAATTACACCGAGATCGTCAAGGGCGATTTCCAGCCGGGCGATCGTGTCATCACCGCCGAAAGCAACGGACAATCGAACTCGGGTCCGCCGGCGGCGCGTTTCTAAGAGTGCGTCGATGGCGGACAGGCTTCAAATTGTGCAGCCGGTCATCAAGGTCGAGAACCTCACGCGCACTTTCGTCCTCGGCGACGTCCAAGTCGAGGCGTTACGCGGCATCAATCTGACTGTCCAATCCGGCGAGTTCCTCGCCATTATGGGCTCGTCCGGTTCGGGCAAGTCGACGCTGATGAATATTCTCGGCTGCCTCGACCGGCCGACCGGCGGCCACTACCTGCTCGAAGGTGTCGACGTCGCGGTGCTGCACGAACCGGATCTCGCTCACATCCGCAGCGAACGAATCGGCTTCGTTTTCCAGAGCTTCAATCTTCTGGCACGCACCAGCGCCATCGAAAACGTCGGACTACCGCTCTACTATGCCGCTTCGGGGCCGACGCGAAGCGCAATTCGCACCGAGCGGGCGCGGGACTGCTTGCGCTTCGTCGGTCTTGGTGAACGCGAGCAAAATACGCCCGGTCAGCTCTCCGGCGGTCAGCAGCAGCGGGTCGCGATCGCCCGCGCGCTGATCAACTCACCGAACCTTCTTCTCGCCGACGAGCCGACCGGCAATCTCGATACAAAAACTTCGCACGAGATCATGGATATGCTGGTCTCGCTCAATCGCGAACAGGGCGTCACTATCGTGTTGGTGACGCACGAATCCGATATTGCCGCCTACGCCGACCGTATCGTGACGATGCGCGACGGCGAGATCATATCCGACGAGCACGTTCACAAACGGTCGAAAGCGGCGGCAGGCGTCGCAGTGAACAAGGGCTCGACGTTCTTCCGACCGCACGCCGCCGGGCTGCCCGGCATTGCGGCGAGCGCGCATCTTGCTTTCGGCGTAATGGTTCTGGCGACGGCGGCGCAAGCGATCGGACGCAACAAAATGCGCTCCGCGCTCACCATGCTCGGCGTATTCATCGGCGTCGCCGCGCTAATTACCATGGTTGCGATCGGCCAGGGCGCCAACGAAGCGGTGCGCAGGCAGATTGAGAGTCTCGGCACCAACGTCGTGGTGATCGTGCCAGGCGCGCTGACAACGGGCGGCATTCGTGCCGGCTTTGGCAGCGCCAGTACGCTTACCGTCGCGGATGCCCACGCCGTACGTAGCGAGGATCCCGCCGTCGCGCAGGTCGGCTACCTGATCCGCCAGCAGGGGCAGGTGCAGTACGCCAGTCAAAATTGGACCACGACCGTCCAAGGCGTGAACGCAACCCATCCGCCGATCACCAATTGGCGGGTCGCCGGCGGCCGCGGCATAACCGCCGAAGACAATGCCAAGGCCGCCCTCGTCGCCGTCATCGGGCAGACGGTTTACCGTCAGTTGTTCAGTCCGGGCGAAAACCCGCTCGGCGCCGTCATCCAGGTCAAGAGTGTCCCGCTGCGTGTCATCGGCGTGCTTGCGGCCAAGGGCCAGTCGTCTTTCGGCACGGACCAGGACGACGTCATCATGATTCCATTCACCACGGCCGAACGCAAAGTGCTCGGCGTCGCGGCGCCGAGCCAGCAGCAAACGCCGCTGAATTGGCCGTATTTGCCCGCCCCCAATCCATACAATTTGCAGGCGCGACTGACCGGCTTTGCCAATCAGATTTATGTCCAGGCGATTAGCCAGGCTATGGTGCAGACCGCAATCCATCAAGCCACCAACACGCTCATTCTCCGTCATCGCATCAAGCCGGGCGAGACCAACGACTTCAACGTGCGCAATTTGAGCCAGTTCGTCGAGACCGCCGAAAGTTCAAGCCGCATCATGGCGCTGTTGTTGGCGGCAGTGGCCTCGATCTCGCTTGTCGTCGGCGGCATCGGCATCATGAATATCCTGCTCGTATCGGTAACCGAACGCACGCGCGAAATCGGATTGCGCATGGCGATCGGCGCGCGCCGGCTGCATGTCCTGCTGCAATTTCTCGCCGAAGCCGTTTTTCTCAGTGTCAGCGGCGGCGTCGCCGGTATCGTCGTGGGCATCGCGACGTCGCTCCTCGTTTCCGCCATGGTCGGATGGCTGGCTCCGATTTCGCTGACTGCCGTCGCTGGCGGGTTTTTGTTTTCCGCCGCGGTCGGCGTGTTCTTTGGCTATTACCCGGCGCGGAAGGCCGCTCGTCTCGATCCGATCGAAGCGCTGCGCTACGAATAAAAAAAGCGAAGGTCACCGACGCCTGATGCACGCGATGGCAGCTGGCGCAGCCAATGCCGCCCAGACGCGCGTCGTCCAGATTTCCAGTGCGCAATTCTACCTACGCGCCCGGATCGTCGCGAGCCCAGTGTGGCGGTTCAGAAGCCCGCACCATTATTTCGGCGGGGTTCGTGGTACGGACTTCTGAACCAAAGTCACACTTGATCAACAAGTTGCTGGTGTCCTTTCAATTCCGAAGTTCGCAACTAAGCGCTAATAATCATGCGAACTTCGGAATCGGGACACGAGATGTTTAAACATACCGAACGCCGCAACCTTCCCTACACGCCGCGACAGATGTTCGATCTCGTCGCCGACGTCGAAAAATATCCGCAGTTCATCGACTGGTTCGTCTCGGCGCGCGTGCGCCGTCGTGACGGCAATGTGCAATATGTCGACCAAGTGGTGCGCTACGCCGGCATGGAGGTCGCCTTTGCCACGCGCGCGGTGCTCGAGCCGCCGCACCACGTCGCGGTCACCAGCACCGATTTTCCCTTTCGCAGCTTCGCGCAGCACTGGCGATTCACCGCCCACGGCGACAGCGGCGCGATGGTCCAATATGACGTCGCCTTCGAAATGCGTTTCGCGTTTTTGCACGGACTGATGGATCTGCTGGCCGACCAGCGCCGGATCGCACAACGCACCGTGGACATGTTTTCCCATCGCGCGCGCAAAATCTATGACAAACAGAACTAATCTAGGCCGGCTCGTTCGCGCTCTCGAATTGCGCCAAGGCCGCAAGCTGTCGTTCCAGCGTTTGCAAAAAACGGGCGGCATCGGCGCCGAACACAACACGATGATCGCACGTCAGCGTGCAGAACGCGCCTTGCGGCCCGGCCGCGGCAACCGAGAGGATCGCCGAAGCGCCAAGGGGGATAAGCGAGTCGAATGCGTGAACCACCGAATAAATGCCGAGGTCGCTCAGATAGAACGTGGCGCCGGAATAGTCCGCCGGCGCCAGGCGGCGGTTGTTCGCGCGTTCACGCAGCCTGGTCCAGTCCTCGCTCAACTCCGCAAGCGATCGGCCGGCCGCGTTGCGCAGCACCGGCGTGATCAAGCCCTCGCCGTTGTCAACGGCGATGCCGATGTCGATCCGGTCGCGCCGCGCCAAGCCGCCGGGCGTATAGGCGGCATTAAAAAGCGGATGGGCCGCGATCGTCAGCGCGCAGGCGCGCGCCAACAGCAGCGATAGGGAATAGTGGCGCGCCTGCGCCGCGTCCATCAGCGGTCGCAAAGGGAGCTGAGCCGAGACGTGAAAGCTTGGGATCGAGGCGCTCGCGATCATCGTGCGGGCGACGGCCTCACGCGGGCTCGAAATGCGCTCCAGGCGGTATGGCGGGCCGGCCGCGATTGCGGGAGGCACGTCACTCTGCGCCTGAGCTTTTCGTTCAACCACCTCGCCATCCGAGGAGCGCGATGCCGACGGACGCAAATGCGGGCGTCCCGCGGGTCGCAACGATGACATCGACGCAGCCAAGACGGCGGAAACGGGCGCCGCGTCGACCATGGGCGCCGCGGTAGCCTGGCCGTCGCCACCGGCTGAAGGCCGCGTTACGGCGCTGTTGCGCTCGGAGACCGCACCGGGACTATCAGCGATATAGCCGATGGTTTCGCCCACCGGCGCTTCGGTGCCTTCAGCTGCAAGCGGCCCGCTCAGATAGCCGTCCTCGAAGGCTTCGACTTCCATCACCGCCTTGTCGGTCTCGACTTCAGCGATCACGTCGCCTTTGGCGATCTTATCGCCGAGCTTTTTCGTCCATTTGACCAGTCGGCCGGCGCCCATCGTGTCGGATAGAGCCGGCATTGTGATGGGCTGCGTCATCATCAAGCCGCCTTGGTTTCTTGCCCGGAGCGATGCAGCTCGCGCGCCGCGGCCACAATGTCGGGAATTTGCGGAATGCTCGCCGCTTCCAGCGCCCCGTTATACGGCGTCGGCATGTCGAGGCCCGCCAGCCGCCGGATCGGCGCATCGAGCGAATAGAAGCAGCGCTCGGTCAGCGTCGCCGCGATCTCCGCGCCGGCGCCGGCGAACCGGCAATCCTCCTCGACGACCAGCACGCGATTTGTCTTTTCAATCGATTTCGCACAGGTATTCCAGTCGATCGGCCGCAAGCTGCGCAGATCGATGACTTCGGCCTCGATGTTCTCCTTGGCGAGCTCATTGGCCGCTTCCTGCGCCAGTGCGGCGTGGCGCGAATAGCTGATAATGGTCAGATCGCGGCCTTCACGACGAACCGCCGCACGATGCATCGGCGGCGCTTTAGCAACAACATCTACCGGCCCTTTGGTGAAATAGAGGAGCTCATGCTCCAAGAGGATGATCGGATCGTCGCTGGCGATCGCCTGCCGCAATTGCCAATAGGCGTCTTGCGGCGTCGACGGCACGGCGATGCGCAACCCGGGGACATTCATCAAGGTATGCTCCAGGCGCTGTGCATGCTGCGCCGCGAGCTGCCGGGCAATGCCTCCCGGCACGCGCACCACCAGCGGCATCTTGAACTGGCCACCCGACATGAACGGAATTTTGGCCGCGCCATTGATGATCGAATCGAGCGCCAGCAGCATGAAATTGACGGTCATGATCTCGACCACTGGCCGCGTGCCGACCAGCGCGGCGCCGACACCTAATCCGGTGAAGCCATTTTCCGAAATCGGCGTATCGCGCACGCGCCACTCGCCGTATTTGGCAAAGAGTCCTTCGGTGACGCGATAACTGCCGCCATAGAGGCCGATGTCTTCGCCGAGCGTGAAGACCGAATCGTCGGCCGCCATTTCATGGTCCATGGCGCGGTTGAGCGCCTGCCAATAGAGCAATTCCTGCGACATGACGGTCCTCCCTACATCAGCGTTTCGTGACGGCTGTTGCCGTTGAGATGGCGCCAGGCATCGTCCATGGTCGGCTGTGCGCTTTGCAGAGCGTAGGCGACAGCGTCGTCGACGATTTTGGCCACCTCGTCCTTCATCTCCTCGATCTCCGCCTCGACCAGATGCTCGCCATCGATCAGATGATCCGCGAACAGCTTTATGTTGTCCGGGCCGACCGCCGCCAATTCCTCCGCAGCGGGGTAGCGGAATTCGAACTCACGGGTGGCGATGGTCAGCGGATCGTCGGCCTGGAAGGCCTTCAGCTCGACTGCCGGTCGCGTCGTTCCGGGATCGGCCATGGAATGGCCGCGGTATCGATAGGTCTCACACTCGATGAATTGCGGACCGCCGCCGCGCCGGATACGATCGAGGGCATGGGTGGTGGCGTCGTAAACCTTGAGCACGTCCATGCCGTCGATTTTTTCCGCCGGAATGTTGTAGGCGGCGATGCGCTTGAACACCTCCGGCACGGCCGAGTGTCGGTGGATCTCGGTTCCGATGGCGTAATGGTTGTTCTCGCAAATGAACAGGACCGGCAATCGCCAGAGCCCCGCCATGTTGAGTGACTCGTGGAACGTGCCCTGGTTGATTGCGCCATCGCCCATGAACGACACAACGACCTCCGGCAAGCCGCGCATGGCAATCGCGTAAGCGATGCCGACCGCGATCGGACAGGTTTGACCGACGATGGCGTAGCCGCCCATGAAGCGGCGCTCGCGATCGAACATGTGCATCGAGCCGCCCATGCCCTTGCTCATGCCGGTTCCGCGCCCGAACAGCTCGGCCATCACCTCGCGCGCGGGCGTACCGCGGACCAGCGCATGCGCGTGTTCGCGGTAATTGCTGACGATGTAATCCGACGGCCCGACGGCGTTGATGACGCCGGCGGCGACGGCTTCCTCGCCCGGATAGAGATGCAGAAAGCCGACGATATTGCCCTTGCTGTATTCTTCCGCCGCGCGCTCCTCGAAAGTGCGAGAGAGCAACATGTCGCGCAGCATGTGCTGCATGGTTTCGCGGTTCATTTTCAACTCCCTCCGGCAAATCTGGTTCGGCGAGATCAACGACGCCTGTCGGCGGCGGCGAACGAGCGGGCCGCCGAAGCGCCCCGCCCGCTCCTCGTTCAGCAGCAGCCGCGGAACCGGCCTTTGCCGACCGCGTAGCGCGCCTCCTGGCGTTCCACGAAGAACTCCTCGTAGGTCATGATCGGCTGGTCCGGGATGGTTGGCCTGCCGGTGCTGCACGTAAGTCTCGTAATCGGGCACCCCGACCATCAGCCGCGCGGTGCGAACGCTCCAGGTTTTCACGGCCTCGCCATGTCGCTTCCATTCCGCGAACTTGAGCGACAACATATCAGTCATTGCGGCCTCCCAGCGCGGCGCCGGCGAACTCGACTTCGACGGCCGTCGGCTTCGGGGTGCCCAGCGCCTTGCGGACATTGATGTAGCCGTAGATCACCATCGCGATGACGACGGCGACGAACAGCGCGGCCAGCGTCGCATCGAGGTAATCGTTGAAATATCACACGGCTCATGGTCTCCAGCGAGTTTGCCGGCGCCAGCACCTTGCCGGCGGCCAGCGCGCCGGAGAACTTCGCGCGTGGCGAGGAAGCCGATGGCCGGGTCGGGATGCTGAACACCTTCTCCAGGCCCGCCGTCACCGTGGTGACAACCAGCCACGTCGCCGGCACGATGGTGACCCAGGCGTAGCGCTGGCGCTTCATCTTGAACAGCACGACCGTGCAGAAGGTCAGCGCGATCGCCGCCAGCATCTGGTTGGCGGTGCCGAACAGCGGCCACAGCGTCCAGATGCCGCCATACGGATCGATGACGCCCTGATACAGGATGTAGCCCCACAGCACGCAGGCCAGCGCCGAGCCGATGATGTTGTTGGTCCACGACTTGGTTTCCTTGAACGCCGGCACGACGTTGCCGACGAGATCCTGGATCATGAAGCGCAGCACGCGGGTGCCGGCATCGACCGTGGTCAGGATGAACAGCGCCTCGAACAGGATGATGAAGTGGTACCAGATGCCCATCAGCACGTCGAGCCGCCGAGGAAGCTCGACAGGATGCTGGCCATGCCGACCGCCAGCGTCGGCGCGCCGCCGGTGCGCGACAGGATGCTGGTCTCGCCGACGTCATGCGCCATCTGCGTCAGCATGTCCGGCGTCACCACGAAGCCCCAGGAGGAGATCACCTGCGCCGCGTGCTCGGCGGTCGTGCCGATCAGCGCCGGCCGAGCTGTTCATGGCGAAGTAGACGCCCGGATGCAGCACCGATGGCGCCGATCATCGCCATGATGGCGACCAGCGATTCCATCAGCATGCCGCCATAGCCGATGAAGGCGATCTGGTTTTCGTTCTCGATCATCTTCGGCGTGGTGCCGGACGAGATCAGCGAATGCCAGCCGGACACCGCGCCGCAGGCGATGGTGATGAACAGGAACGGGAACAGGCTGCCGGCCCAGACCGGACCGGTGCCGTCGACAAATTTGGTGACGGCGGGCATCTGCAGGTCGGGGCGGACAATCAGGATGCCGACCGCCAAGCAGCATGATCGTGCCGATCTTCAGGAAGGTCGACAGATAGTCGCGCGGCGCCAGCAGCAGCCACACCGGCAGCACCGAAGCGACGAAGCCGTAGCCGATGATGATCAGCGCCAGCGTGGTGCCGGACAGGTTGAAATAGGCCGCGAGCGCCGGCGTCTCGCGACACCGTACGGCCGTAGACCAGCGCCGCCAGCAGCAGCACGGCGCCGATGAGCGACATTTCGGCGATGCGGCCCGGCCGGATGAAGCGCGCGTAGACGCCCATGATCAGCGCGATCGGCACCGTGCAGAACACCGTGAAGGTGCCCCACGGGCTGCCCATCAGCGCCTTCACCACGACCAGCGCCAGCACCGCAAGGATGATGATGCAGATCAGCAGAATGCCGATGCCGGCGATGGCGCCGGCGACCGGTCCCATCTCCGAGCGGACCATGTCGCCGAGCGAGCGGCCGTCGCGCCGGGTCGACAGGAACAACACGGTCATGTCCTGCACGGCGCCGGCGAAGACGACGCCGGCCAGAATCCACAGCGTGCCCGGCAGATAGCCCATCTGCGCGGCGAGCACCGGACCGACCAGCGGGCCCGCGCCGGCGATGGCCGCGAAATGGTGGCCGTAGAGCACGTATTTGTTGGTCGGCACGTAATCGAGGCCGTCGTTGTGGCGATACGGCCGGCGTCTGCCGCGGCCGGCATTCACGCCCAAGACTTTGTTGGCGATGAACAGCCCGTAGAAACGGTAGGCGATGAAGTAGATGCACACCGAGGCGATGACCAGCCACGCGGCGTTCACGGGCTCGCCGCGGCTTAAGGCGACGATTCCCAGCGACGCTGCGCCCAATAGCGCGATCGCAGCCCAAAGAATTTTCGTTTGTATTCCATTGCCATTGCCAACCAGCGCGCCCATTGCGTCCTCCTTGGCCTGGCCTCTTAAGCGAATGAATTGCCCATTCCGATCCGAGGCCGAATAACGGCAAGTTTCGCGCTCTTCGGGAACTTCGCTTTGATCAAGATCAACGGGCAGACGAACCTGGTCTTAATTCGTATGTGACACCGCATACGTTTATTGTGCAGCGCAGCTTATTGTGCGGTGCAAAAGAATTAAGAGCGAGAAGGCCGCGTAGAAAATGAAATATGCTTTTCATTTTCTGGAAAATCGGTCAGAAACCTTTGATCACCGGGAGACGACTTGTCGCTTGCTCATGGACAGATCAAATCGATGCAACAATAAGGCCCACAAATCCGTGCCGCGCGCGCGAGTGCTGCTCAAGAGCCTTGTGGCCCTCAGTCTGCTGGCGCCGGCCGCAGCGCGGGCCACGGATGCCATCGCGTCCGGCAAAGTCTCGTTTTACTTTGCCGCGCACGAAGACGACTGGCAGCTCTTCATGAATCCGAACGCGTTCGAGGACGTGCTCGGCGGCGCCGCCAAGACGGTCTTCGTCCACGTCACCGCGGGAGACGACGGTCTCGGCACCGGCACCGGCGGCCGCAAATATCCCTATTATCTGGCGCGCGAGAACGGCGCGATCGATGCCATACGCTTTATGGCGGATGCCGACCGGGCTCCGCTCGCCAATTCGATCGGGCCAATGATCTTCAACGGTCACCCGATCTACCGTGTGGGTTACCGCAACACGATCGGCTATTTTCTGCGCCTGCCGGACGGCGACGCGTTAGGAACGGGCTTTGCCGGAACCGGCTTTCAGTCGCTCAAGCGTCTCGGCGACGGCAATATTGCGACGCTGACGGCCGTCGACGGCTCGACGACTTATCACGGCTGGAGCGACCTCGTTGCAACGGTGCGGGCGATCATCGCCTACGAGCGCGCCAAGGCGCCGCTCATACAGCTCAACGTCGCCGAGCTCGATCCGCGCATCAATCCGGCTGACCATTCCGACCATCTGATGACCGCCCATGCGGCGCTGGACGCGGCAGCGAATATGGACTGCGTACGCCGCGCTTTCTACGTCGATTACGCCTCCTCAAAACTGCCGGAAAATCTCACCGCGCACGAGCGCGATATGGCAAGCGCCGTGTTCGGCGTGACGCTCGCCGGCGTGATCGCTTACGATCAGGGCACGGCATGGAGCCATTACGATCAATCCTTCGTCGGCCGCGACTACTATCGTGTCGAGGAGGTTGCCGCCCGTTGCCGTGCCGCGCCGGCTGTCGTCGCCGCAAAGCACTGAAGAAGAGGCGGCTAGGCCCTTAGCCGCCGTCATCGCTCATCGCATCGACGTTGCGGCCAGTCTTGACGTGGCGCAAGACGCAATCGGCGTTCTCCGCTAGGCTTCGTTTTGAGTGCGAAGTCCGGCACCGGATTTGCTTGGTAGAAACCAGAGCCGATGCGCTACGTCGACTTGCCATCCGTCGTCCACTCCGCGCGCGTCGATTTGGTCGATGCGCTCCGCGGCTTGAACATGTTTTGGATCATGGGCTTCGACGGCGCGATGGTGGCGCTCGGGCAAATGTCCGAAGGCAAGGGTCGGCTCATTCACGCGGCCGGCGGCTTTCTTGGCGCCCAATTTCAGCATGTCGCCTGGCAAGGGCTCAGGTTCTACGATCTGATCTTTCCGCTGTTCATCTTCCTCACCGGCGTATCGATCGTGCTTTCGCTGCCCCGCCTGGTCGAGCGCGAAGGCAGGGCCAAGGCGCATCTGCGGGTGCTGCGCCGGTCGGTGTTGCTGTACATGCTGGGACTCATCGCTTACGGCGGCATCAGCGGCCACTTCGGCGACGTCCGCCTGCTCGGCGTATTGCAGCGGATCGCGCTTTGCTACTTTTTCACGGCGCTGATGTTCTTGAACTTCAATCTGCGAGGCCTGGTCGTTGCGCTCGTCGTCCTGCTGGTCGGCTACTGGGCGCTCTTGACCTTTGTCCCGGTCCCGGGAATCGGCGCCGGTTCATATGCTGCCGACACCAATCTCGCCAACTGGATCGATTACAACTATTTGCCGGGCCGATTGTGGGATGTCACCCGCGACCCCGAA
Source organism: uncultured Alphaproteobacteria bacterium (assembly GCA_963791925.1). Classification (GTDB taxonomy): domain Bacteria; phylum Pseudomonadota; class Alphaproteobacteria; order Rhizobiales; family Xanthobacteraceae; genus BOG-931. The sequence goes on from CAWBUA010000005.1 coordinate 107,812, forward strand.
GGCATGCTGAGCACGCTGCCGGCGGTCGGCACCTGCCTGTTGGGCGTTTTTGCCGGCCTGCTGCTGCGCGACGATCGCGTCGGTGAGCAGCAAAAGACATTGTGGCTGATCGGGGCGGGTTGCCTTCTCCTCTTGGTCGGCTACCTCTGGGCGCTGCAGTTTCCAGTCATCAAGGCGATCTGGACCTCGTCATTCGTCCTGGTCACCGCCGGCTATTGCGCGATCATGCTGGCGCTGATGCATCAGATCGTCGATGTCTGGAAATGGCGGCGCTGGGCGACGGTATTTCTATGGGTCGGCGCCAATGCGCTGGCGCTCTATTTTCTCAATGACATCATCAATTTCTGGGCGATCGCGGCACGCCTCGTCGGCGGCGACTTTGCAAACCTGCTCGACCGCGTCATTGCCGCGGGCGCCGGCGGCTTTGTCACCAATCTCACGGCGCTCGTTCTCGCCGTGATGCTCGCCGGCTTTCTCTATCGTCGCAAAATCTTCATCCGCGTCTGAACCAGTACCCGGCCGGATGACGAAACGCCCGATAGAGCATATCCGGCAAAAAGCCCGCACTCGGACATGATCGGAGGGTGGCAACCGATTTTGCGAAAAAGATATCTAAAATAAACAGCTGGAGCGTATCCTGATTCCATCAGTCTAAATCGGAATATGCTCCAGCGGCCGCGTCGGGAAAGCGCGAAGCGGCCACAGCCGCGACCCAAAGACCCTTATCGTGCTCGGCGGGAAGGCAGATCGTTTTCGCTGCCGTTGGGTTTCTTCTCGATTTCTTCGGCAAGCAGCTTGCGGATTTGCTCCAGTTCCTTCTCGTCGGTAACGGTCTCCAATAGTCGAGTGTAATGCTCGATATTCAGGCGTTGGACGAACTTATCCATCATCGCCTCCATACCCATTGAGCATCTCAAATGAGCGTCTCAGAGGGTCATTCAGCTTACACGATAGTCCGGCGAAATGTCAGGAATCCGACGTAACGACAATTTTATGAGGAGAAGTCAATTTTCCCCCACAAGCCTTTATGAATGCTGTCTTATTTTCCTATAAAATGCATTGCCCCGGAGCGCCGCATCAGGCGAGCCGGGGCAATCGTGGTCGCCGACGAGCCTATAATCAGGCCGCCTTCACTTCGATCTTCTTCGCCGCCTTCTGCGCTTCCGGCTTTTTTGGCAGCGTCACGGTGAGCACGCCCTTTTTGAAGCTGGCATCGATCTTGTCGGCATCGACACCTTCGGGAACCTGGAACGAGCGCTCGAACGAGCCGTAATTACGCTCGCGGACGTAGTAATCCTTCTTCTTCTCTTCCTTTTCGTCCTGCTTCTCGCCTTTGATGGTCAGCACGCCGTTGGAAACCTTCACCTCGACATTCTTCTCGTCCATGCCGGGCAGATCGGCGGCGATCTCGTAGGCCTTCTCGGTGTCGGTCACATCGACCGCCGGCATAGCCGGCCATTCGGCTTCGCGGCGCCAGAATGGGGCGATATCGAAGGCGGAGCGGCGGAACGAGCGGAAGAACCCGCCGTCGAAATCGTCAAACAGGCGATCGACCTCCCGACGCAGGCTCGCAAACGGCGCCCATGCCTCCGGTGTGGAAGCCTTCTCGTTTTTCACAGGTAGTTTAGTGGGTTCGGCCATGACACATCCTCCAAGATGAACAGCAATGGCGTAGTTCTGCTTCAGGCCGCCTCACCCGAGGTTGATCTCTATCAATCCTTCGCAGCGAAAATGGGGCGCGTCGCAGCGACGCGCATATCGAGCGGCGCCGTGCGCAAAGATAGGATCGGCGATGACTGCAAGTATTAGCGCTACTGCTTGATCCAGCTGTCGCCGACTTTGACGTAAGAGCGTTTGACCGCCCCCCAAGCGATGCGATGCGCCGCTTCTTCCTGGCGCGGATCGCCGGCATGCGCGGCAAAGGCGTGGTTGAAGGCCTCTCGGTAAATGTCTTGAGCATGGGGCGGCAGGTGATGCCGCACCGACGCCGGCAATTCGTCATTCGAAGCATAAGGCATGAGACTCTCGCCCAGTCTTAAACCATGCCCTGCCGTGGGATTTGAGACATTGACATGGATCATGGTGTTCTGCGGCAGCCTGGATCAGGTTCTCATTGGAACCGAGGAGTTGTTGCAATGGCCGAATCTTCTCAAGCGCTGAGGCTTGTCGAGCACCCTCAGAGCACCGCACCGGATCTGCCGACGAGCCGTGACGCCAGTTTATCCGGCAAATCGAAAGAATTAGAGAGAAAACCGGACCTTGGGGTTGAGACAGCCCCCGTGCCTGACGACCGCGACCCCTATGCGGTTACGGCGCTTGCCGACATCATCGATCGCTCGCTGCACGCGGCCATCGCACGGTTTACCGGCGGGCTGTCGCCTGCGGCGCTCATGCAAGCCTATTCCGACTGGGCGACCCATCTTGCCGCCTCGCCTGGTAAGCGCCTCTTGCTCCTCGGAAAGGCCGCCCGCAAGACGTTGCGCTTCGGCAATTACGCCTTGCGCTATGGCTTCGAAGGCACCGATACGCCGAACTGTATCGAGCCGCTGCCCCAGGACCGGCGCTTCGCCGCCGAAGAATGGCGGCATTGGCCGTTCAACTTCATCTATCAGTCTTTCCTGCTGCAGCAGCAATGGTGGCACAACGCCACCACCGACGTCCGCGGCGTATCGAAGAAGCATGAGGACATGGTCGCGTTTACGGCGCGGCAAATCCTCGATATGGCGGCGCCGTCGAATTTTCCCCTGCTCAACCCGGAAATTCTTAAGCGCACCATCGCGTGCGGCGGCTTTAATCTGCTGCAAGGACTTGCCAATTTCGCCGAGGACTTCGAGCGCGCCGTCGGCGGCAAGCGCCCCGTCGGCAGCGAGAATTTCGTCGTCGGCCGCGACGTCGCGGCGACTCCCGGCAAGGTGGTTTATCGCAATCGACTCATCGAGCTTATTCAATACGCGCCCGCCACCGCCGCAGTGCGCCCCGAGCCCATTCTCATCGTCCCGGCCTGGATCATGAAATACTATATCCTCGACCTGTCGCCGCATAACTCGCTGGTCAAATATCTCACCGCGCAGGGTTTCACGGTGTTCATGATCTCCTGGAAAAATCCCGGACCGGACGATCGCGATCTCGACATGGAAGACTATCGCGCTCTTGGCGTCGTGAGCGCGTTCGACGCCATCGCCAACATCGTGCCGGACCAAAAGGTCCATGCCGTCGGCTATTGCCTTGGCGGCACGCTGCTGTCGATCGCGGCGGCGGCGATGGCGCGCGACGGCGACGAGCGGATCGCGACCCTCACTCTGCTGGCGGCCCAGACCGACTTTACCGAGGCCGGCGAATTGATGCTCTTCATCGACGACAGCCAGCTCGCCTTTCTCGAAGACATGATGTGGGAGCAAGGCTTTCTCGACAGCCGGCAGATGGCCGGCGCCTTCCAGATGCTGCGCTCGAACGATCTGGTGTGGTCGCGCATCGTCCACGACTATCTGCTCGGCGAGCGCGAAAAAATGACCGACCTGATGGCGTGGAACGCCGACGCCACGCGGATGCCGTTCCGCATGCATTCGGAATATCTGCGCAAGCTATTTCTCGACAACGATCTTGCCGAGGGCCGCTACATGGCGACCGGCGAACCGATCGCGCTCGCCGACATCCGCGTGCCGGTATTCGCCGTGGGTACCGAGCGCGACCACGTCGCACCATGGCGATCGACCTACAAGATCAACCTGCAGATCGAGGGCGAAGTGACCTACGTGCTCACCTCGGGCGGGCACAATGCCGGAATCGTGTCGGAACCCGGCCACGCCAGACGTTCGTTCCGCATCAACGCGAAACGGGCGAACGGGCGTCATCTCGATTCGGAGCGGTTCTTGGCCGCGGCGCATCCCATCGACGGCTCGTGGTGGCCGCGCTGGGCGGCGTGGCTCGGCGAGCATTCAGGGCCGGCAACAAAAGCGGTGCCGCCGATGGGGACAACGAGCCAGCCGCCGCTCGGCGAGGCGCCGGGAACTTACGTATTAGAGCAATGAGCGCAGCGCACTTCAACTGAGCGCCGGAGCGGCAAGGCGCAGCGCGGCGTTGTCGGGCTTCACAATCGCCGGCGCCACGAGCCAGCGCACCACGCCGGGCCAAATGTCTCGCAAAATGCGCTTGCCCATGAACAGTCCCAGATGCCGGCACGGCGCCGTCGCCTTGCACAGCTCTTGCCGCGCGGTACCGACCAGTCGTTCGGCCGCGAACAATTGCGCCGGCGCCACCAGTTCGTCGTCGCGGGCGGCGAGCAGATAGAGCGGCGCACGCATTTCGGCGAGATCGATCTTCTGTCCCAAGGCGACAAAGCTGCCGCTGGCAAGCTCGTTGCGCTTGTAAAGCTTCTCCACCGCATCGAGGAAGAACCGCCCCGGCAGATCGAGCGTAAAGGCGTACCAGGCGCGAAACACGGCTTCGAGCCGGGTCGCGGCGGCGGAACCGGCGGGCTCTTCGGTCTGCAGCAATTGCCGGATATCGTCGGCTTCCGCCGAATCCGGCGCCCAGAATTTCAAGACCTGGCGTCCTCGCACGAGCCCGTCGCCGAGCCGTACGATTTCGTGAAACATCGCCAGCGGACTTGCCGTGGCGACGCTCGACAGTGCCGAGGTCCCGGCGCTGATGTCGACCGGTGCCGCCACCAGGATCAGTTTCCGCACTTTTTGCGGAAACCGGGCGGCATAAATCAGCGCCATGAAGCCGCCCTGGCACAGGCCGATGAGATAGACCGGCGCCCCGATCTGATCGACCAGCACATTGAGGTCGCCGAGATAGTCGTCGATGCCCCGAAGGCGCATGCTCGGCGCGGCGGAACGCCAGTCGGTGACGAACAGCCGCGTCAATCCGGCGCCGCGCAATGCGGCGACCAGACTATGACCTTCGGCAAGATCACTGATGACGGCGCCGTGCAGCGCAAGCGGCGCACACAGCAAGGTGGGAAATCCGCCGGGCCGCAACCCATTCGCCGACAGCGAAAAATCGCGCAATCTGACGGATTCGAGTTCAAGCGCAATCCTGTGCGGCGTGGCCCAGGCCGGTTCTTTTACCGAAGGCCCATCGACGCCCACCGCAAGATTGGTGAATTGCCGGGCCATGGCGGCCGCCATTCCGCTCGCCATGGCGGCACCGAAGGCCGGCCACAGAAATCCGAGGTTGAGATTACGCGGACCTGCTGGCTCATACATGACATTAATGTTTCACGCACTTTTTGCGTGCGTTCATTGATCTGGATCAAGCCGCATCGACGACCGCAAGAATGGCTTTGCCGGCAGCGGCGACGGCGCGGACGCCGGGAGTCAGACGAACAGCGCGGCATCGGGCGGCTGCGTCACCGGCATGCCGCGCGTAACGAACAAGTCCCAGAAAATATTCAGCCCGTGTGGCCCGGCCAAAGAATACCGTGTAGTTTGCAAATCCCGCCGAAAGCGCCCCACTGAAGTTTATGACAGACCCTCCAGAGCCCGAATACGCGCGCGTAGAATAATTGCACCATCCGCGGCCGGCGGGTTTTGATGCCGATCAGTCGAATGGCCGCGGCAAAAGCCAAAGCGTTAACAAATTAAAGCAAGCAACACATGGCGCAACAGATCGAACTTGGTCTCGATACTTTCGGCGACATCACCGCCAATCCAGATGGCAGTCTCAAATCGCACGCCGAGGTGATCCGCGACGTGATCGCGCAGGGCGTCCTGGCCGACGAAGTCGGCGTCGACGCCGTCGGGCTTGGCGAGCATCATCGACCGGACTTCGCCATATCGGAGCCGGACGTCGTGCTCGCCGCGATCGCGGCGCGCAGCAAGCGAATTTGGCTCGGCTCCGCGGTGACCGTGCTGTCGTCGGACGACCCGGTCCGGGTGTTCGAGCGATTTTCCACGCTCAATGCCGTCTCAGGCAGCCGCGCCGAAGTGACGCTCGGCCGCGGCTCGTTCATCGAGTCGTTTCCCCTGTTCGGTTTCGAACTGTCGGATTACGAAAAGCTGTTCGAGGAAAAGCTCGAACTGTTCGCGGCATTGCTCAAGAACGAACCCGTGACCTGGAGCGGCACGACGCGCGCGCCGCTTGCCGATCAGCGTGTCTTCCCGCCGATCCAAAAAGGCCGTTTGCGCACCTGGGTCGGCGTCGGCGGTTCGCCGGAATCGGTGGTGCGCGCCGCGCATTACGACCTGCCGCTGATGCTCGCGATCATCGGCGGCGATCCGAAGCGCTTCCGGCCTTATGTCGACCTTTATCATCGCGCGTTTGCGCAATTCGGCCGGCCAGCGCAGCCCGTCGGCATCCACTCGCATGGCTATGTCGCCGACACCGACGAACAGGCGCGCGAAGAGTTCTGGCCGCACTACAAAGCGTCGCGCGACCGCATCGGCGCCGAGCGCGGCTGGCCGCCGACGACAAAGGCGGCGTTCGAACAGGAGGTGACGGGCGGCGCGCTGCACCTCGGCTCGCCGGAAACCGTCGCCCGCCGCATCGTGGCGACCATCAAGGACCTCGGCGCGACACGCTTCGACATGAAATATTCCGCCGGCACGCTGCCGCACGAAAAGCTCATGCGCTGCATCGAGCTTTATGGGACGAAAGTGATGCCGTGTGTGAGAGAGATGCTGGATGATGCTGACACCGAAGGAACTTGACCACGAGGTGTCTTGTGTCTACATTGTATCATCACAATAATGAAGTCGTTAATAATATGAAGGTCGAATTTCTAAAATGGGGCAACAGCCTTGCGCTGCGTGTCCCAAAGGCGTTCGCAGAAGAGATTGGCGCGGTTGAAGGAAAACCTGCGGAGATGACGGCTGAGAACGGTGTTCTCGTCGTCAAGATCGCCAAGCGACGGAAGCGACGCCGTTATAATTTGGAGAACCTTTTAAATGCCATCACCGAGGAGAACCGGCACCCCGAAATCGAGTGGGGACCGCCCGTCGGCAACGAAGTCTGGTAGCGCCTATTGCCCTGACGCCGGCGACTTCATCTGGATCGATCTCGATCCCAGCAAAGGACATGAACAGCGCGGCCACCGTCCCGCCCTCGTCCTGAGCCCACGCGCTTATAACGTGCGCACGGGACTATTTGTTGGTTGCCCAATCACGAGCCGCGCCAAGGGTTATCCGTTCGAGGTCGCCATTCGAAGCGGCCTCGGTGTCGACGGTGTGGTTCTTGCGGATCAGATGCGGAGTCTGTCGTGGGCGGAGCGGAACGCCGAATTGATCGACCGAACCAGCTCGACCCTACTCGACGACGTACGGGAGAAGATTGCGACGCTACTCGAGATTACATAAGGCGTGGTCGGCCAAATAGCCTTCACGTCCCCACCAGCCCGAATTGCGGGCTCGACGGTTCGGCGTGGCTCTTCTTGGCGATGCGGCCGGCGAGCCGCGACAACCGGCCGGCTTCCACCGCGGCGCGCATGCTTTGCGCCATCAGCACCGGATTTTGCGCCTTCGACACCGCGGTGTTGATCAGCACCGCGGCGCAGCCGAGCTCCATGGCGAGCGCGGCGTCCGACGCCGTGCCGATCCCGGCATCGAGCACCACCGGCACCGGCGAGCGCGTGCAGACAAGCTCGATCAGATGCGGGTTGGAAATGCCAAGCCCCGAGCCGATCGGCGAGCCGAGCGGCATCACCGCGGCGGCGCCGGCGTCGGCGAGCTTGCGGCAGATCACCGGATCCTCGGTGCAATAAGGCAAGACGATAAAGCCCTTGGCGACGAGCTCGCCGGTGGCGCGTACGAGCTCCTCGACGTCGGGATACAACAGCTCGCGGTCGCCGATCACTTCGAGCTTGATCCAGTTGGTGTCGAGCGCCTCGCGGGCGAGCTCGGCGGTGAGCACCGCGTCCTTCGCGGTCTGGCAGCCCGCCGTGTTGGGCAGGAATTTCACCCGGCCGGCCAATAGATCGACCATGCTTTCTTCCTCGCCGGCGAGGCTGATGCGGCGGATCGAGGCGGTGACCATTTGCGTGCCGCTCGCCGCGATCGAATCGAGCATGATCTTGCGGTTCGGATAACCGGCCGAGCCGAGAAACAGCCGCGAGCCGAATTCGTGCCCGGCAATGATCAGAGGATCGGACATTTGTTGCTCCTTAGCCGCCCTGCCGTGCGCGCACGATCTCGATGCTGTCGCCCGGCTTGAGCGCGGTATCGCGCCACGCCGCGCGCGGCACGACGGACCCGTTGAGCGCCACCGCGATGCCGCGCTGCCTGGTATCCACGGCTTTTTCCGCGAGCAGCGCGTCGAGGGTCGCAACGGCAAGCGGTTCGCTTTCACCGTTGACACGGATCGTGGCCTGGATGGTTTGCTGTGACATCTGCCCTACTCCGCCGCGCGCGCCGGCAGAAAGCGCTCCAAGCCGAACGGTTTTATCGCCGGCTCGACCATGTCGTCGAGAATGAGCCGCGCCATGGCGTCCGCGGTCACCGGCGCCAACAAAATGCCGTTGCGGTGATGACCGGTGGCGTAGAACAGATTTTCCAGCGGCGCGCGGCCGAGGATCGGCGCATCGTCGCGGCTGCCTGGCCGATGGCCGACCCAGATTTCGTCGATCGGCAATTCCTCGACCGCCGGAATGGCGCGCCAGGCGGCTTCGAGCAGCGTCAGCATGCCGCCGGCGGTAATCGTCTCGTCAAAGCCTTTTTCCTCCACCGTCGCGCCGATGATCAGGCGGCCGTCGCGGCGCGGCACGAGATAAGCGCCCGGCGCCCACAGCACGTGATTGAGGAGCGGCGCATTCGCGTCCATGCGCAGCGCAAACATCTGGCCCTTGACCGGGCGCACCGGCGGCCGGCGGTCCGGCGGCAGCCCGGCAATGCCGCGCGACCAGGCGCCAGCCGCGAGCACCACGCGATCGGCCGCGACGCCCGTTCCGTCGTCAAGCACGACGCCGGTGGCGCGGCCGCCCTGCACGGAAATCTCTTTGACCGCAGTGTGCTCCTGAAGCTTGGCGCCGGCGGCCTCAGCCGCGACGCGCAACGCCTGAGCAAGCTTGCGGTTGTCGACCTGATGATCCTGCGGGCTGAACACGGCGCCGGCGAGCTTGCCGGCCAGATGCGGTTCTTTGGCGCGGGTCTGCGCGGCGGAAAGCCACTCGAGGGGCAAGCCGAGCTTGCGCTGAAATTCCAGATGATGCGCCAGCGTCGCCTGGTCGTCCGCGGTCAGCGCCAGAACCAGCGTGCCCTCGCGGCGCAATTCGACGTCGATGCCGCTTGCGGCCAAAAGCTCCTCGGCAAAGGCCGGCCAGCGCACCTGGCTGTCGCGGCCGAGCGCAACCAGATGCTCTTCGCCGGGCTCGGCTTCAGCGCAGGCCGCCAGCATGCCGGCCGCCGCACGGCTCGCACCGGCGCCGGCCTTGCCGCGGTCGAACACCGTGACCTCGGCGCGTGAGGCCAAGCGCCAGGCAATGCCGAGGCCGACCACGCCCGCGCCGATGATGACGACGCGCGGCCGCTTGCCAATAGGCGAGATGGATAAATTCGGTCCGGTCAACGCGGCTCCCTTCGCTGGAATGACCCAGACAGGTTCGACGGGTTTGATCTCAGCCGCGCATGCTGTACGCGGCACCCCTGGCCGATGCGGGAATAATGGGGGTTTTGGCGGCCCTCGGCAAGGGTCACGGGCAGATCAGGGCGTCCTGAGATCGAACTGCCGCCGGTGCTTGAGGAACCGCGCGCAGACCAGCCCGACCGCAATGATCACCCCAGCCCCGATCAGAAGCGGCGTGTGGGTGCCGAAGTGCCCGAAGGCGTAGCCGTAATAGACCGGTCCGATCGCCTGCCCGGAAAAGAACGCTGACGAATGCATCGACAGCGCCGCGCCGCGCGCGGTTTGGGTGAGGTCGGTAACGTGAACCTGGATGCAGTTGTGCAGCATGTAGAAGCCGAGCCCGAAACCCATGAAGATCACGGCCAGCACGTACCACTGCGGATTAAACGCGATCAGCACGAAGGCGGTTGCGGCGCCTGCCGTCCCCGACAGCATCAGCCGACGCTCGGTCAAGTGCCGGACCAGGAACGGCAGCGCCAGCGAGAACACGATGCCGCCAAGCCCGAAGGCGCCGATGACGATGCCGGCATAGGACGAATGCGTCTGTCCGCTGGCCAAGAGCAACAGCGCGACATAGGGAAACATGCCGTGGATGACGATGCCTTCGAAAAATACCGAACCGAAACAAATCTTGGCGCGCGGGTCGGCCAGCACGCCGCGAAAGCCCGCGACCGCGGCGGCAAGATTGAACGGCTTCGGCTTCGCCACCTTCATGCCGCGGAAGGCAAAGAACGCGATCACGGCGACCGCAAGCCCGAACCCACCGATCGAAAGAAACACGCCGCGCCAGCCGAACAGATCGCCGACCACGCCCGAAATCACCGCGCCGATCAGGTTGCCGGTCAGCCCGACCGCCAACAGCCGGCCGATCGCGACCTGCCGATCCTGCACCGGCACGAGGTCGCCGACGATGGCGACGCCGACCGGGAAAATACCGCCCGCGCACACGCCGGCAAGGATGCGCATGGCCAGCAATAGGGGAAAGCTGCTGATGAAGGCGCTCACAAACGTCGTCGTCACCACCGCCGCCAGACTCGCATTCATCAGCCGGGTCTTGCCGAAGAAATCGGCGATGGTGCCGAGTGCCGGCTGCGTCAGCGCATAAGGGAAGGTGAAGGCGCTCGACAACAGCGCGGCGGTCTTGACGTCGACGGCGAGATCGGCGGCGATTTTCGGCACGATGGGATCGACCGCGCGCGAGAACAAAGTCGAGGCGAACACCACCAGGCTGACGATTCTGAGAACGGGCGGAATGGCGGCGCTCCGATCATTGCTGTGAAAACTCAGCGGCCTCTTCGCTAAACCGCAGCCAAGCCAGAATAAGCGAAATTCAGTTGCGGGATAGTCCAGCTCATTTCGAACGGCGAAACCGGCTGAATTGAAAGTGCTGGACCGCTCCGCTCGGCGTCTGATGAGCGTTGTTGCGGCTCTCGATCAGTTCGAACGCCGGACCGAGTATTGCGCCGATCGAGCCGGCAGCGTGACGCAGGACCGGCAGACCGCTGCAGCGCTCAGGACCGTCGAGCGCAAACGTGCCGATGATGACGTGGCCGCCGATCCGGACCGCGCGCGACGCCCGCGCGGCATAAGCGGCGCGATCGGCCGCCGCGGTAAGAAAATGAAACGCCGCGCGGTCGTGCCACAGGTCGTAGGTCCGTGATGGCTCCCAGCCGGTGACGTCGGCGGCGATCCATTTCACCTTCGCACCTCGGGTACCGATCCTTGCTTTGGCCACAGCCAGCGCGCTCTCGGAAAGGTCGAGCACGGTGAGGTCCGTAAAGCCCGCGTCGAGAAGCGCGTCGACCAGCCGCGATGCGCCGCCGCCGACGTCGACGATCGCGGCATCTGGCGCAACGTCGGTCGCTTTTATCAAATCGAGCGAAATCTCCGGCCGGTCCTGAAACCAGCTGACATCGCGCTCGCCCTTGGTCCGGTAGACGTTCTCCCAATGGGCGTGGAGGTCGCTGCTCATGGTGAAGATGAGGCCTGTTTGGCCAATCGGTCGAACGCAAGCAATCGCTCAAGCAGCGGCGGTAACTCCTTGAGCGGGATCATATTCGGCCCGTCGGACGGCGCCTGATCGGGGTCCTGATGGGTTTCGATGAAGACGCCGGCGACACCGACCGCCGCCGCCGCACGCGCCAGCACCGGAACGTAGTCGCGCTCGCCGCCGGAAGACGTGCCCTGCCCGCCCGGCTGCTGCACCGAATGGGTGGCATCGAAAATCACCGGCGCGCCGATTTTGGCCAGCACCGGCAGCGCCCGCATGTCGGAGACCAGCGTGTTGTAGCCGAACGATACGCCGCGCTCGGTGACGAGCACATTGGCATTGCCGGCGCCGGTGATTTTGGCGACGACATTGGCCATGTCCCAGGGCGCCAGGAACTGGCCCTTCTTGACGTTGACGGCACGGCCGGTCTTGGCTGCGGCGACCAAGAGATCGGTCTGCCGGCAGAGGAACGCCGGAATTTGTAGCACGTCGACCACTTCGGCGACCGGCGCGCACTGGTCCGGCTCGTGCACGTCGGTGAGCACCGGCACGGCGAGCTCGTCGCGCAGATCGGTAAAAATCTCGAGCGCCTTGTTGAGGCCGACGCCGCGGGCGCTCGCCGCGCTGGTGCGGTTCGCCTTGTCGAACGAGGTCTTGTAAACGAAGCCGATGCCGAGCTTCGCCGCGATCTCCTTGAGCGCGCCCGCCATGTCGAAGGCATGCGCCCGGCTTTCCAGCGCACAAGGGCCGGCGATCAAGGCGAGCGGCAAATCGTTGCCGAAGCGCGCTTTGCCGACTTGGACGATGGGATTGGGTTTGGTCGTCATCAATTCCTCAGCCGGGACCATGAAACGCTGCCCGCATCGGGTCAACCGTGCCGCTCGCAGGGGACGGATGCAGATGTCCACGCAATGCGCGCTTGCGACCGCTCGCCGATTGGGCAGGATGTGGCAGAGTTGATCTTTGGGGTCTCAGCCGATGGGTATCGAATACCGCAAGAGCCGCATCCTGACCACGCATGTCGGCAGCCTGCCACGTCCGGATGACGTTGCGGCGCTGCTATTCGCCAAGCTGACGGGCCGGCCTTACGATCGCGCCGCACTGGCGGGCGCTATGCGCGCGGCCGTCGCGGCGATCGTCAAAACGCAGGTCGATCTTGGGATCGACATCATCAGCGACGGCGAACAGTCGAAACCGAGCTTTCAGGCCTACGCAGTCGAGCGCCTTTCGGGCCTCGAACCGGTCAAGGCGCAGACCGGCCATCGCCGCACCCGTGAAAACATCGCGTTTCCATCATTCTACAAAAATGGCGCGCATTCCGGCACACAGCCGCAGCTGTTTGCCTGCACTGGACCGATCGCTTATGTCGGCAACGCGATCCTTCAGGTCGACCTTGACAACCTCAAAGCCGCGCTCGGCGGCTTGAGCCCGGCCGACGTCTTTGTGCCTTCGGTCTCGCCCTCGAGCTGTGCCGGGTTGATGGAGAACCGCTATTACAAGACCGATGAAGAGCACATCTTCGCCGTCGCCGAGGCGATGCGCAGCGAATATGAGGCCATCGTCGCCGCGGGTTTTCAGGTTCAGATCGATGACCCGCGACTGGCCATGCGTTACATGCTCAATCCCGAAACGACGATCGCCGAAACGCGCGCGTGGATAAGCCGCCGCATCGAGGCGCTAAACCATGCCCTTCGCAATATCCCGCCGGAGCGTGTCCGTCATCATACGTGCTACGGCATCAATATGGGCCCGCGGGCGAGCGATATCGAGATGAAGCATCTCGCCGACCTGATCGTGACAATCCGCGCCGGCTTTTACTCCTTCGAGATGGCCAATCCGCGCCATGAGCATGAATGGAATGTCTGGGAGCAGGTGAAGCTCCCGGAAGGCAGGATATTGATTCCCGGTTGCATCACCCATGCCTCCGTCATCGTCGAGCATCCTGAGCTGATTGCCCAACGCATCGTTCGCTTGGCCAAGCTGGTCGGCCGCGAGAACGTGATCGCAGGCTCCGATTGCGGCTTCGCCTCCACGCTTCAGCCCGGCGTGCCGCCCGAAATCGAACCCGAGATCGTTTGGGCCAAGTTCCGCAGCCTGGTCGCGGGCGCTCGCCTCGCCACCGCGGAACTATGGCGATGATGATCTCAGTGTGCGTCTTCCTCGCATTCGGAGCGCATAAACTGGTGTAAGCTGTCCGGAATTCAGCAAATGACCGGCATCTGCGGTCCGATTCTTATTCGCCTGTGAGGGGAAACGATGCGCAACGCCTTCATGCTGATCGCAAGCCTTGTCATCACGCTTTCGGCCATTGCGAGCCACGCCGGAAACTACCCCGACCGGCCGATCAAGCTGGTGGTCGGTTTTGGCGTCGGAGGCCCGACCGATATTCCAGCACGCTTCATCGCCGAGAAGCTCAGTCAATCACTCGGCCAACGCGTATTCGTCGAAAACAAGCCGGCATCGGGCGGCATCGTGGCCACACGCGACGTGGTTGCCAAGCCGCCCGATGGCTACACGCTGTTGCTTTGCACCCATTTCGATTCGATCAATATCGCCGCCTATAAGAATCCGGGTTTCAAGCTCGGCGATCTGGCACCCGTCTCACTGATCGCGAGATATTATTATGGCCTGGCGGTGGCGAACGCCGTTCCGGCAACGGACATCCGTTCCTTCGTCGCCTATGCCAAAGCGCATCCCGGCCAAGTGAACTATGGCACCGTCGGCGTAGGCTCGGCACAAGAAATTCTCGCACTCCAGCTCCAGAAGCTCGCCGGCATAACGATGACCGCGGTGCCGTTCCGGGGCGGCGCGGAACCCGTGCAAGAGATCATCGCCGGCCGCATTCAGTTCTATGTTGCGCCCCCGCTCGCCTTTCTGCCGCACTATCGCAACGAGGAGCTCAAGATCATTGCCGTCACAAGCCCGCAGCGCTTGCGTGTCCTGCCGAACATTCCAAGCTTGACCGAAGCCGGAATCGACTTTGTCCGCGCCGGCTGGCTTGGGGTCTGCGCGCCGGCAGGTACGCCTGCGCCGATCATCGAGACTCTCAACCGTGACATCCGCGCCGTCGTGCAATCGAACGACTACCGCGCCTTGATTGAGAACGCGGGTTCGATTGCGGAGGCTTCCACTCCGGCCGAGTTGCAAGACATCATGCGGCAGACGCTGACCCAGGTGGCGCCAACGATCGCGGAATTTCATCTGCAGCGGGACTAAAGCATGATCCGGAAAAGTGGAAACCGGTTTTTCGAAAAGATCATGCTTCACCAAAATCTTAGAGCGTCAATCGATTCCGTATGAAGCGATTGCGCTCTAAGACCCGGCGCGGGATGCGGCGGCGGGCAGCGACATGACTCTCATTGCATCGTTCACTTCCCAATCATGACGATCCCGAAAGCGGAGTGGCAAAAAGCAACGCGTTGTTGCCTTTTTACAACATACTTTTTCCTCGCGTTTCATTATCGTCTGGGGACTCGATTGCGTGTACCGAAGGCAGGGCGGCGGTACCGATGACGGCATTCTGGCGGACGGTCGCGGCGAGCGCCCTGTCAATTTGTGCGCTTGGCTCTGCCGCGCATGCGCAATCGTTCTCGAACACAATTTTCTTCGGCGACAGCAACACCAATTCCGGGCGCTATCTTTATCTGTCCGGGCCGCAGGGATTGGCGCCGCCCGGCGCGGGAACATATACGACCAACCCGGATCCCGGCTGGGCCGCCTCGCTTGCGTCCCGCTTCGGATTGACGTCGGTGCCGCAGGACGCGCCCGGCGGAGGCACCAATTACGCCGCCGGCGACGCGCGGGTCAGTTTCACCGGCGGCAACCCGAATGTCTGGTCGGCCACGACCCAGGTCGGCACCTACCTGGCCGCGACGGGGGGCCATGCCGATCCCAGTGCGCTGTACACGGTCTGGATCGGCGTCAACGATCTGAAGACCGCGACGACCGGCGGCTTCGGCAACATCGTCAATCCGCCGAACGATGCCGACATCATTGCGCTTGGCCAACAAACCGCGTCGCTGGCGATTGCGCTTGCAGCGGCGGGAGCGCGCTACATCCTGGTTCCCGACACGCTCTCGACCAAGAGCGCCGCCGCCGGCGCCGCGTCGGGCGAGGGCTTCAACGCCAATGTGACGAATTCTCGCGCGCTCTACGATCAAACCGTGTGGAACAGCATCCATGCCGCCGGCGTGAATTTCATTCCGGCCGATTTCAACACCGTCTACAACTACGTGCTGCTCAATCCGGCGCCCTTCGGGATCACCACGACCTCGGTGACAAGCGCAGCCTGCGGAAGCGTCAATTCCTATCAGTGCACGGCCGCCGACTGGGTGTCGCCGAACGCCGATCGGACGTATTTCTTCGCCGACGGCACCAGCGCGAGCGACGGCGGCGGCCACCTCAGCGGCGCCATGCAACAAGTGGAGGCCGACTATTATTACAGCCTGATCGTGGCCCCGAGCGAGATTTCCTATCTGGCCGAGGTACCGGTGAAAACCCGCGCGACGCTGATCGACACCATCGAGCAGCAGATCGCCATTTCGGCGCACAACCGCAGGACCGGCAGCTTCAATGCCTGGGTGAGCGGCGACGTGTCGTCGCTCAGCTTCGGCAACGTGGCCGGTTTTCCATCGGACCCCGGCACGCCGGCGAATGGCACAGTGGGCGTCGATTACCTCTGGGGGCCCGATTGGCTGGTGGGCGGCGCCGTATCGGCGGCCACCACGAGCCAAAGCTTCAGCCTCGGCGGCAATTTCCGGCAGAACGAATTCGCCGTCAGTGGCTACACCGCCTACACGGCCGGACGCTTGTGGTTCGACATGGTCGGCACCTATGGCGGCCTGCATTACGACGTGAACCGCACCGTCCCGCTCGGTATCGTCAACGTGTCGAACACCGGCAGCACCGACGGCAGCAATCTGTCCTATGCAGCGGAGATCGGCTACAATTGGCTTTATCCGATAAACGGCGGAAATCCGTCGCGGCCATTGCCGGTCAAAGCGGCGCCGCCCGTTACCTCCTCCACCACCCTGGTTCACGGTCCGCTGGCCGGCATCCTGCTGCAGAGAGTTTGGGTGAACGGCTACACCGAGACCGACAGTCTCGGCGGCGTCACCGCGCTGTCCTATGGCAACCAGGTGCGCAACTCCGCCGTCACCGAACTCGGTTATCAGGCCCACATCGATCTCGGCATCTGGCGCCCCTACGCCAAGCTGGTCTGGAACCACGAATTGGTTCGCTACGATCGCTCCGTCACGGCCTCGCTCACGACCATCACGGCGCCGAGCTATTCGATGCCCGCGGTCGTCCTCGGCACGGATTGGGGCACGGGAACGATCGGAACGACCCTGGCACTCGGGCACGGTGTGACCGGCTATGCCAGCTTCACGGGACAGTTCGGCCAGAGTCAGGCCGTTTTCTACAGCGGCCAGATTGGGCTCAATGTCGCGCTGGAGACACCGCCCTCGCCGCTCGCGACCAAATAGCCGCAATTGGCCGTTCGTGGCCTCGATATCCTTCAAACGCTTCGCGTCGCCGCCGAGGGAGCCGGGCCGAAATAATGATGCCGACTTCCGGCTGCCGCCCTCGTTGAATCGCGTCTACCCCCGGATCGCCTCCGAGGGCAGACCGTTACGGATCGTATTTCAGGATCACTTGACCGCAGAAAACGCCGTCGGCTGCAGGATTTGATTGGTGGCGTTGGCGAGGATCGGACCGTCCTTTTCGCTTTCGGCACGCGCCGAAATCCAGGCCGGATCGGCCATGAAGGCGTTCCATTTCTTTTCGCGGTCGGCGAGCGATTCCCAGGCCAAGAGGTAGGTCAGCTCATGGTTGGACTCGCCGATCAGCGTGGTCCAGAAGCCGGCCTGCTTGATGCCGTGCTTGTCCCACAGCTTCAGCGTGACATTCGCGAAACGGTTGAGCAAAGCCGGCAGCCGGCCCGGAACGGTGCGGTAAACGCGCATTTCGTACAACATGATAACCTCGGACATTGAGTGGGCGGGATCGCGAAAGTTAATGCGGTAGCGAGAAAAGGCAACCTCGTTGCTGGCAGTGTCTCATTCAAACTGAAGCACTGCCTCGGTGCTACGTAACGTGCATAAAGCCATCGAGCTTCGCCGCCTTGCGATCGAACGTCGCCGTGGCATCGCAGCCGTGCAGCCGATTTACCTCGCCGATGAGAGCATCCGCAAAGTCGATATTGCGCCGGATAAAGGTGTGCAGCGCGGCGCGAACGGCGTCGCCTTCTTCGAGGACGATATCGCTGCTGGCCAAGAGCCTGGCAATAATATCTGCGGCCTTCTTGCGGTCAAATCGATAACCGCTGGACAGGACCCAAACCAATTCGCACAGGGCGACACGATCGACGAAGCCAGGACTTTGTTGGGTGCAGTGTGTGGCAACAAACTGCCGCGCGGCTCTCGCTTGGCTCGGATCGTCATCAATGAAGCAGCGCAGGATCACATTCGTATCGAGCCCGATCATTTTTTGCGTCCGACAGCGCGCTGAAAGCGATTGACCGCGGCTTGACGAATAACTTCATCGATTTCCTCAAGCGTAAGGCTGCGCGCTGGCTTGCCCAAAATGCCAAACATATCGCGAATGCTGTGGCCGCCACGCGCCATCACTATTTGCCCTTCTGCTTCGGCGGTGAAGCGCACCTTATCGCCCTCGCGCAGGCGAAGTCGCTCGCGCAGTTCCTTGGGCAGTGTAACTTGGCCCTTGCTGGTAACGGTCGCCTCATAGGACGGCTGCGCCGGAGGCTCGGCGAAATAACGGGTCGCCTTGCCTTTCTTCACTTTGCGGACGCGATAGCCGCGGGCTTCAAGCCCCTTCAGCACATTGTATTGAGGACCGCCGGTCGCGGCGATGACCTCCGGCATTGTCGCGCCACTCGGCTGCGTGAAAAGACGTTCAGCTAGCTTGGTCCCCGAAACGTCCGCATCCATAACCTTCTCCTACAACTAGCTACTTACGATATTCCTTACTTTTGATTAGTCAAGTACGCACGCGTTTGCGTTGGCGATTGAAATAACGAGGAAGGTCAGGCACGGCCGGAAGTCCGGCTACACCAGCCTCGACTGCTCCACAGCCGCCTCGATGAAGGAGGAGAACAGCGGGTGCGGCGCGAACGGCCGCGATTTCAGCTCGGGGTGGAATTGCACGCCGATGAACCAGGGATGATCGTCGTATTCGATGATCTCCGGGAGAAGTCCATCGGGCGACATGCCGGAAAAGCGCATGCCGTGCTGGGCGAGACGATCCTTATAGGCGGTGTTGACCTCGTAGCGGTGGCGGTGGCGCTCGGAAATCTCGGCGGCGTTGTAGATCGCGGCGACGCGGGAGCCGCGCTGCAGGATGGCGGGATAGGCGCCGAGTCGCATGGTGCCGCCGAGATCGGTGCCGATGCCGCGCTTCTGCAATTCGTTGCCCTTCATCCATTCGGTCATCAGACCGACCACCGGCTCCGGCGTGGCGACGAATTCGGTGGAATTGGCCTTTTCGATGCCGCACAGGTTCCGCGCCGCCTCGATCACCGCCATCTGCATGCCGAAGCAGATGCCGAAATACGGCACGTCATGCTCGCGGGCGAACTGCGCGGCGCGGATCTTGCCCTCCGCCCCGCGCTGGCCGAAGCCGCCCGGCACCAGAATGCCGTCGACGTGTTCGAGGAACGGCGCCGGGTCTTCGTTCTCGAACACTTCGCTTTCGATCCAGTCGAGCTTGACCTTGACCTTGTTAGCGACGCCGCCGTGGGAGAGCGCCTCGATCAAAGACTTATAGGCATCCTTCATGCCAGTATATTTGCCGACGATGGCGATGGTGACGTCGCCTTCCGGATTGCGGATGCGTTCGTTGATCAGATGCCAGGTGGCGAGATCCGGCGGCGGCGGATTGTCGATGCCGAAAGCGGCGAGCACTTCGCTATCGAGCCCGCCGGCGTGATAGGCCTCGGGGACGGCGTAGATATTGTCGACGTCGCGCGCCTCGATCACGGCGCTTTCGCGCACATTGCAGAACAGCGCGAGCTTGCGCCGCTCGCTGTCGGGGATCGGCCGGTCGGTGCGGCACAAAAGAATGTCGGGCTGGATGCCGATGGCGCGCAATTCGCGCACCGAATGCTGGGTCGGCTTGGTCTTGAGCTCTCCGGCCGACGGGATGAACGGCATCAGCGTCAAGTGGATGTAAATGGCATGCCCGCGCGGCAGATCGTTGCCGAGCTGGCGGATGGCCTCGAAATACGGCAGGCCCTCGATATCGCCGACAGTGCCGCCGATCTCGCAGAGCACAAAATCGAAGCCCTCGTTGCCGTCGCGGATGAAATCCTTGATGGCGTTGGTGACGTGGGGGATGACCTGGATGGTGGCGCCGAGATAGTCGCCGCGCCGCTCCTTCTGCAGGATTTCCTGGTAGATGCGGCCGGTGGTGATGTTGTCCTGGCGGGTGGCCGGGCGGCCGGTGAAGCGCTCGTAATGGCCAAGGTCGAGGTCGGTTTCGGCGCCGTCGTCGGTGACGAAAACCTCGCCGTGCTGGTACGGCGACATCGTGCCAGGATCGACATTGAGGTAGGGGTCGAGCTTGCGCAGGCGGACTTTGTAGCCGCGCGCCTGCAGGAGCGCGCCGAGCGCTGCGGAAGCGAGACCCTTACCAAGTGAGGAAACCACGCCGCCGGTGATGAATATGTACCGCGCCATGGGACCTATTGCTTAGCGCCCCTTCCACGATTCGACGAGCGATTTTCCGGAATATCTGCCGCGCTTGCCCGGGCGGCCGCGACCGCCCCGGGGAAATCGGCTCAATTCCATGCGCTTATGTAGAAACGCTCGCCTGAAATTGCAGCCCTATTCGCTGTGATTATCGCGGCATCGGCCACGCCGTGCGTGCCGTTACTTCGACTCCGGCACCTGCGGGCCGCTCGGCTCCGGCTTGAAATTGGGGTTGGAGCCCGAAGGCAAGCCCGGGATGCCTTTTTGCAGCTGGTTGAGCAGACCGCCATTGCCCGGGCTCAAGGGCGCCGCCGGCGCCGGACCACCCGCCGGGCTCGGCGGAGCCGGGGTCGCCGGCCCCGACGTATTAATGATAGCGACCGGCCGGTGCTCGTAGCCCGCAAGCCAGGACAACGCCAGGCTGGTGACGAAGAAGCCCGCGGCCAGAAGCGCGGTGGTGCGCGACAATACGTTTGCCGTGCCGCGCCCGGTCATGAAGCCGCTGGTCGAACCGACCAGGCCGCCGCCCTCGGATTTTTGCAAGAGCACGACACCGATGAGCGCGAGCACCAGCATAAGATGAATGACAATAACGACAGTGAGCATTCGCCATCCGCCTGCAACAGAGCCGGGCCGAGCCCGCGCCCCGTTTTTCGTGGCCTCGATATAGGAAGCCGCGGGGCTCTCTACACGATCCGGCAAGGCATTTCTATGGCTCGGTCTTTCCGCCCCCGCGCCGCCCCAGGGCGAATGCCGCCGTCAGCGATAAACCGCCGCGATGGCGAGGAATTCGGCGGCATCGAGGCTCGCGCCGCCGACCAGGGCGCCATCGACATTTTGCGCGGCGAGGAGCTCCCCGGCATTGCCGGGCTTGACCGATCCGCCGTAGAGAATGCGCATGTCGTGCCCGGCCGCGCCGAAGCGCAGGCACAAGCGGACGCGAATGAAATCGTGGATATCGCCGATATCGCCGGGCGCCGGCGTCGCTCCGCTGCCGATCGCCCATACCGGCTCATAGGCGACGACGATGTTGGCCGCCGCGTCGGGATTGGTTTCCGGCAGCGATCCGTCGAGCTGCCGGGCGACGACATGGCGGGTCTGACCGCCATCGCGCTCCTCGCGCATCTCCCCAACACAGACGATCGCGATCAATCCCGCGCGCCGTGCCGCCAGCGCCTTGGCGCGCACCAGCGCATCGGTCTCACCGTGATCGCGGCGGCGCTCGGAATGGCCGACGATGACGGCCGCCGCGCCGGCGTCACGCAGCATTTCGGCGGCGATGTCGCCGGTATGCGCGCCCGAAGGCAGCGGATGGCAATCCTGGCCGCCGATGGCAACAGGTGTTCCCCTCACAGCTTCGGCAAAGCGTGCGATCAGGGTGGCCGGCGGACACACCATGACGTCGACTTTGGCTGCGCTTTGCGCAAGCGATCGCGCTCCGGCAATGATTTTTTGCAATTCGCCGATTGAGGCGGAAAGCCCGTTCATTTTCCAATTGCCTGCGACCAGCGGACGGCGCGCCATCGTGTCGGCTCAGTTGAAGGGGGCCATGGCCATGCGACAAAGAGGCGTTAGCAGAGCCATTGCCGCGGGAAAAGAGGCGTTTTAGCAATGAAACCCGTCGGTTGCGGCGAGCATCCACGCTCCTTATAGTGCGCCGCCTTCCGCCATTCCAAGACAGTTAGGGACCTTTTCCAACCAATGCTCCGCGGCATCCGCAAAGTCTCCGAAAATTGGCTCGGCCGCACCGTGATGGCCGTGGTCATGACCGCGCTTGCCGCGAGCTTCGCGATCTGGGGCATCAACGACATCTTTCACGGCTTCGGCCAAGGCGACCTGGCCAGCATCGGCAAGGTCGAGATCACGACCGACCAGTTCCGGCAGACCTATAATGACCGCCTGCAGCAGATCAGCCACCAGATCGGCCGTCCGCTGCCGCCGGATGAGGCCAAGGCGCGCGGGCTCGATCGCGAGGTGCTGAGCGAAATGATCGCGCAGGCCGGGCTCGACCAGCAGGCGCAGAAGATGGGGCTCGGCCTCTCCAACAGCCAGATATCCCGCGGCATCACCTCCAACCCGCAGCTACAGGATCAGCATGGCCAATTCGACCGCGCCCGCTTCGAAATGCTGTTACGCGACATGGGGATGACCGAGCAGAGCTTTTTGACCACGCAGCGACAGGTCGCGCTGCGGCGGCAGCTCATCGACAGCATTTCCGGCGACATCACCTTGCCGCAGGCCTGGATCGACGCCATCAATCAATTCCAGAACCAAGAGCGCAGCATCCAATATGTGTCGCTGGGGGCGGCGCAGGCCGGCGACATCCCGCAGCCGACCGACGATCAGCTGAAGAAATATTTCGACGACCGCAAAATCCTGTTCCGGGCGCCGGAATACCGCAAGATCAATACCGTGACGGTGACGCCGGCGGCGCTGGCGCAATGGCTGCAGGTCTCGGACGCCGATATCAAAAAGGCCTATGACGAGCAGCATGCGAGCTTCGTCACGCCGGAAAAGCGGCATATCGAGCAGATCGTGTTTCCAAACATGGCCGACGCGCAAGCCGCCGCCGACCGCATCAAGAGCGGCACGAGCTTTGCCGACATCGCCAAGGAACGCGGCTTGAAGCCGCAGGACATCGATCTCGGCACCTTGTCGAAGGCGGGCATGGTCGATCCGAAAGTGGCGGATGCCGCGTTCGCGCTCAAGGAGGGCGAGGCGAGCGCGCCGGTGCAGACCCAGTTCGGCGCGGTCGTGGTCACCGTGCTCAAGATCGAGCCGACGACGACAAAATCGCTCGCCGACGCGACGCCGCAATTGCGCAATCAGATCGCGCTCGATCGCGCCAAGAAACAAATTCAGGACCTGCACGACAAGATCGAGGACGATCGCGCTGGCGGCGCCACCCTGGAGCAGGCGGCGCAGAAGGAGAAGCTGCCGGCCGTCACTTTCGACGTCGACCGGTCCGGCCGCGATCCGGACGGCAAGCTCGCGGTCAACCTGCCGCATGGCGCCGAAATCGTCAGCGGCGCCTTCGCCTCCGACGTCGGCGTCGACAACGACCCGATCGACATCGACGGCGGCTATGTCTGGTACGACGTCGCCGCCATCACGCCGGCGCGCGATCGCACGCTCGATGAAGTCAAGGGCGCGGTAACGCAGCGCTGGCGCGACGACGAGATCGCCTCGCGGCTCAAGACCAAGGCCGCCGATCTGCTCGACAAGCTCAAGAGCGGCACTCCGTTCGCAACGCTCGCCGCCGCCGACAATGTCGGTATCCAAACCGCCACCGCCCTCAAGCGCGGCGGGTCGAGCGGCGACATTTCGCCGAATGTGACGCTGGCGATCTTCCACACCGCGAAAGCGGCCTTCGGGGACAGCGTCGGCTCGGCTCCGACGCAATGGATCGTGTTTGAAGTGACCGATATCAAGACGCCGGCGTTCGCGGCCAATTCGGCGGACGGCAAGCAGATCGAGGACACGCTTCGCAATCAAATGGCCGACGATTTGATCGGACAATATGTCGGCTGGCTGGAAAACAATCTCGGAACGAACGTAAATCCCTCGGTGCTGGCTCAAGTGATGGGAACCGGCGCGCCGGACACCAATTAACGATGCATATCGAGCCTGCGGCGCAATCCTTCGCCACGCGCTACGCGGCCGGCGAGCCACAGGTCGTGTGGACGACGCTCGTCGCCGACCTGGAAACGCCGGTCTCGGCCTATCTCAAGGTCGCCGGCGCGCGGCCGGAAGGTTCGGCGCCGATGAGCTTTCTCCTGGAATCGGTCGAAGGCGGCGCGGTGCGGGGCCGCTATTCCATTATCGGCCTCGACCCGGACGTGATCTTCCGCGTCAACGGCAAAAATGCCGAGATCAACCGCACGGTCCAGACCGACCCGGCGGCCTTCGTGCCGATCGAGACTGCGCCGCTTGCCGCGCTGCGCGAGTTGATCGGCGAAAGCCGCATCGCCCTGCCGCCTGCACTGCCGCCGATGGCGGCCGGGGTGTTCGGCTATCTCGGCTATGACATGGTGCGGCTGATGGAGGAATTGCCGCCGCCGGGACCGGATCCGCTCGGCATTCCGGATGCAATGCTGCTGCGGCCCACGGTGGTGCTCGTGTTCGACGCGGTCAAGGACATGATTGCCGTCGTGACGCCGGTGCGGACGCATCCCGCCGTGACTGCGAAGGCGGCATTGGCGCGCGCGGTGGAGCGGCTCTCGGCCGTCGTCGACGCGCTTGACCGGCCGCTCGACAAATCGGCGACCGACGCCGATGCCGGGCCGCTTGACGTCAGGCCGCGCTCGAACATCGCACCCGACGAATACAAGCGCATGGTGCTGCGCGCCAAGGACTACATCGCCGCCGGCGATATTTTTCAGGTCGTGCTGTCGCAGCGCTTCGAGGCGCCGTTCACGCTGCCGCCGTTTTCGCTTTACCGGGCGCTGCGCCGCGTCAATCCCTCGCCCTATCTGTTCTTTCTCGATTTCGGCACCTTCGCCGTCGCCGGGTCGAGCCCGGAAATCCTGGTCAAAGCCAAGAACGGCATCGTCACCGTGCGTCCCATCGCCGGTACGCGGCCGCGCGGCTCGACACCGCATGAGGATGCCGCGCTCGAGGCGGAGCTCCTTGCCGATCCCAAGGAACGCGCCGAACATTTGATGCTGCTCGACCTCGGGCGCAACGACGTCGGCCGCGTCGCCGAGATCGGCACGGTCGAAGTCACCGACCAGTTCTTCATCGAGCGCTATAGCCAGGTGATGCACATCGTTTCCAACGTCGAGGGCAAGCTGCGCCGCGACCGCGACGCCATCGATGCGCTGGCCGCCGGATTTCCCGCCGGCACCGTGTCCGGCGCGCCGAAGGTGCGGGCCATGGAAATCATCGACGAACTGGAGAAGGAAAAGCGCGCGCTCTACGCCGGTTGCGTCGGCTATTTCTCCGCCGGCGAGGAAATGGACACCTGCATCGTGCTGCGCACCGCGCTGATCAAGGACGGCACCATGTATGTGCAGGCCGGCGCCGGCATCGTCGCCGACAGCGATCCCGGCTTCGAGCAGCAGGAATGCATCAACAAGGCGGCGGCCTTGTTCCGCGCCGCCGAAGAAGCCAAGCGCTTTGCCTCCGCCGCCCGTCGCGGGCAGTAGGCCTTCGTTTTGGTTTGCACACCTTTGCGCTCGTCGCGCCGCTTGGCGCCGCCTTTGCGCGCGCGCCGAGACCAAAGCATCGACGGCCGCGGCGCGAAAATCCCTACACCGGCAGGTTGTTCATCGTTAGAATGACCGATCAGTTCACGGGATTTCGGGGGGGGGGAAATCATGTCAATCGGCCGCGCCGGCATCACACGAGGATTACGGCTGCACTTGTTCGTGGCACTGACCGGACTCGCCATCGCCGGCGTCGCGCCGGCGCACGCGCAACAGCCACCACCCAGATATTCCTGCGGCGACATACCCAATCCGAACTCGGTGCCGAAGATCGAACCCATCTTCCGTACCAATGCCGGGCTGAACAACGGCGAATTCGACTGCTTGGCGTGGCAGGATTTCATCTATTTCATGTGGCCGGCGCAGCCTGGCCAGCGCGGGGTGGCCAACGACCAGGGGAAGCTCGGCGACAGCGGGCCGACCGTGTGGGAGACCTATCGAACCGCCAACTCCGTGTTCCTGCCCGATGCGCAAAATCCCGGCTCCTGGAATGCACCGGCTTTGTTGGCGACGCTTCATGGCTCTCTCGCCGCGCAGGTCGCAAGCGGCGCGGTGCGGCATCTGATCATGACGTCGAAGGTTTCGCGCGCGGTGCTTGC
This sequence comes from uncultured Alphaproteobacteria bacterium, assembly GCA_963791925.1. Taxonomy (GTDB): domain Bacteria; phylum Pseudomonadota; class Alphaproteobacteria; order Rhizobiales; family Xanthobacteraceae; genus BOG-931. Next base: position 133,874 of record CAWBUA010000005.1, read on the forward strand.
CAATATGCTGCGGACCGGCGCCGCGACACCGCCGAACATTCTCGATGAAATCGCGCAGGCCGGCGGCGGCACGCTTTACGATCTCACGGGCAATCCAGTCTATTACGACGTGGCGATGAACGAGGCGCAGTACGACTACATCGTCAGCAAGAAGCTTTACGACGCCAACCAGCAGTCTTCATTCGCACAAACCAACGTCATCGCGCTGCCCGGTAATACCAGCGGCGCCGGCAGCGCGGTCGAAGTCAAGGCCGCCTGGAAGATCCTCACCCCGGCCGAAAAGCAATCCGGCCGCTTTCACACCACGCAAGCCCTGATCCAGGGCTCGCTGAGACCGGTCACCGTTGGTCTCGTCGGATTTCACGCCTTCATTTCCAGGGGCGATCAGGGCGCCTGGGCGACGTTCGCGCAGGTCGACAATGCGCCGATCCATGCCCCGGTGACGAGCGGCAAGTTCAATTTCTTCAATCCCCGATGCAAAGGGCCGGCCGATATCACGACGCCGTGCCCGTATAACGTCAAGGATGCCGACCCCGGACAGGTGGTGCAGATCACGCCTGACGATGCCACCGCCGATAAGCTCAATGCCTATATGCACGGCTTGCTCAGTCACTGCGATCCGAAGCAATGCGATCCGAAGTCGCCGTGGCAATATTACAATCTGGTCAACGTGCAGTGGCCCACTTTGCCGGTGCCGCTTTCAAGCCTGAAGGCGCCGGTGACCCAGCCGCTGCCTGACGGCACCCCCAATGACCCAGTCCTGGTCAATGCCGTGCTGGAGACATTTCTGCAGCAAGCTAATGTCGGATGCATCGGATGCCATCAATACGCGGCCACGGCGGCATCGGGCGGCAACAAATCGACGACCTATGCCGGTTACAGCTTCATGTTCGGACGCGCCAGCGCGCCGAAGTGAGCCTCGGCGAGCCAGGCGGCAGTTTTCCCGCCACGTACCGGGCGCCGGGAGGGTAGATTCCTCAGGCCCCGAACCAGTTGGGGTGCTCGGTGATCGCCACGACGCCGCAGGCGAACATCAGCACGCAAATGGTCCAGAGCAGAAGCGAGACATAGCTTTCATCGGTCATGATGCGCGCCGTGCAATCTGCGTGCCAGAAAGGGACCGGCGCCGGCTCCTTATTGGCGCGGCCGTGGCTTCGGCATCTGCAGTTGGGGGCGACGATCGGATCGATCAAGTCTCGTGCGGCTATGTATCGTCGCAAACGTTTCAAATGCGACGAAGATTCGAAATGTTATTGCCGCTGCGTTGGCGTGCAGGCGGCAAAGGCCGGCCTGCACGCCTCGCAGGCACGCCGTATTACTTCACGTTGGGATAAAGACCCGAGGCTTTGACTGCGGCGAGCCCTTCGGCACGATCGGCGACGAGTTCCTTGGCGAACTGGTCCGGCGGGCTGAACACCGGCGCCAGCCCGCGGCTGAACAGGAATTTCTGCTGAAAATCCGGCTTGGCGCCGATCGCGGCAATCGCCTTGTAGAGCTTGTCGACGATCGGTTTCGGCGTGCCGGCCGGCGCATAGATGCCGAAAAACGTGGCGTCGATGTGCTTGGTATAGCCGATCTCCTTAAACGTCGGAATGTCGGGCGCGAGCGGCGAGCGCTTGTCGCCATCGATAGCGAGCCCGATGATTTTCCCGGCGCGGATAAAGGAGACTAGATTGCCGATGCCGAAGATCGCAATCTGCGTCGTGCCGGTGAGCATGGCGTTGACGGCGTCGCCGCCGCCTTTGAACGGCACGCGCACGATATCGGTTCCGTTCGTCTTGTTGAATTCCTGCATGAAGGCGACTTTCGACAGCGAAGGCGCCATATAGTTGAGCGCGTTGGGCTTGGATTTGGCGACTTTCGCCAGCTCGGCGAAGGATTTGACATTGAGCGACGTGTTCACCGCGAACACCTGCGTCAGGTAATAGGCCCGGGTGATCGGCTCCAGACTCTTGGCCGGATCGAAATCGGAATTCGGCTGGATGATCGGGTTGATGGTGACGGTCTCGCCGGGGAGGATGCAGATGGTGTAGCCGTCCGGCGGCGCTGCCGCGCAAGCTTGCGCGCCGATCGTGCCCGCGGCGCCGGCGCGGTCCTCGACCACGATCGAGGTGCCGAGCGCCGGACCGAGCTGGTCGGCAAGCCCGCGCATGAACAGGTCGCTCAAGCCGCCCGGGCCCTGCGACGCGATCGCCTTGATCGGCCGTGCCGGATAGTTTTGCGCCACCGCCGGCAGCGGCAAAAGCGTGATCGCAAGCAAAGCGAGAAGAGAGCGACGAGAGCGGCACATGTGATTTCCCCCGTGATCATTTATTGTCGTTGCGACAGAGCATGCCGCACCAAGGCAGGGGCGGGCAAGCGGCTTAAGCGCGCAGGATAAGTGCGGCGTTGCACGGCAAGGCGGCGCGTCCACAAGGAGGCAAAGCGTGGCGGATTATACGATGAAGGTCGAAAAAGGCGTCACCGTGCGGATGCGCGACGGCATTCGTATCTCGCTCTGCGTCTACCGTCCCGATGCGCCCGGCCGCTTCCCGGCGCTGTTCGCCGCCTCGCCCTATCAATACGAAATGGACGACGTGCCGGCTTATCCCTTGTTCCTGTGGCGCGAGACCGGACCGGTCGAATGGTATGTCGGCCAGGGTTATGCCTACGTCCACGCCGACGTGCGCGGCGCCGGCCGCTCCGAGGGCGAATTCGAATTCATGGGGCTCGACGAACAGCAGGACTATGTCGAGCTGATCGCGTGGATCGTGAATGCGCCGTGGTGCAACGGCCGGGTGGGCGGCATCGGCCAGTCGTATTATGCGATGGCGCAGTGGCTGATGGCGACCTACAACCCGCCCGGCCTTGCCTGCATCGCGCCCTATGACGGCCTGGTCGACCAGTATCGCGGCTCGAATTACCACGGCGGCATCTACTGCTCGTATCGCTCGGTCTGGTACACGTCGCTGCGCGCCGACAATCAGCATCGCCTCGCCGGCGGCCATGGCCGGCCGCCGATGAAATTCGATCTCACCGGCGAGATCATCAATCATCCGCTGGACGACGAGTTCTGGCGGCAGCGCTCGCCCTATTGGCGGCTCGATCGGATCAAATGCCCGGTGCTCTCCATCGGCCATTGGGGCAAGATGGGACTGCATCTGCGCGGCAACATCCTCGGCTACGAAGAGGTCAAGGCGCCGAAAAAGCTCGTCGTCACCGGCGCGCGCAATACGTTCGAAGCGCACCGGATGTTCGATCAGATCGAATTTCACGAAAGGGAGCTTTTGCCGTTCTACGATCTGCATTTGAAGGGCGCCAACAACGGCTTCATGGAAACCGAGCCGGTGAAGCTCTTCGTCCGTGGCGCCAATGCCTGGCGTGCCGAACAGCAATGGCCGCCGCAGCGCACGAACCCGGTGGCTTATTATCTGCGCACAGGTCCCTCCGGCAGCGTCACCTCGCTCAACGACGGCGGATTGTCGACCGAGAAACCGGCGGCGGACGAGGCGCCGACGCGATACACCTATCCGGATTGGGAATGGGTCAACGGCGTCGCGGTGATCGGTCCGGACGGGCGGGTCGATCCGCCACGCCGCGTGCTGACCTTCACCACCGCGCCGCTCGACGCCGATCTCGACGTGATCGGCCCGATCGTGCTGACGCTTTATGTATCGTCGACGGCGATCGACACGCAGTTCATCGTCAAGCTCACCGACCAGCATCCGCAGGACGCCGCGGCGCGCGGCACAGGCGAGCAGCCGGGCTATACGCCGGTGTCCAAAGGTTGGCTGAAAGCCTCGCACCGCGAAAAAGATGCGGCGCGATCGACGCCGCAGCGCCCGTTCTATACCCACAGCGATCCGCAGCCGCTCATACCCGGCGCGATTTACGCCTTCGACATCGAAGTGCTGCCGATCGCCTATGTGTTCAAGAAGGGCCATCGCATCCGGCTGGAACTCGCGAATGGCGACTCGCCGGCGACCGACGGCGTGTTCTCACACCCCTATCACCCCTCGCTGATCGGCACCGATACCATCCACCACGACGCGGCCTATGCGTCGGCGCTGACGCTGCTGGTGGTCGCGGCCGGCGACGCGTAATGCCAGCTAGAATCTCTTGCAGCCGTTGCGATCGACGGGTTTTCTTGACCGCCGTGGGTGTGCCGCGTTACGCGGCGCGGTCGAGCCTTTGTTCGACCGGATCGTGCCGAGCCCCTCTCCTCTTCTCGGGCGCGGTGTAAACGCAGCCGCAATATATCAACGCCACCGCGGTGGCGAGAATGAACCAGAGCACCACATCGACAGCCATGCCGTCCTCCATGGCCGCCCCCGGCTGATTTGATTTAATCACGCAGCCGCCGCAGCGGTTCATGGCTTAGTGTCGCAGGACGCCGACATTAATGTCGCAGGACGAATTTGCGTCTGCGTCAACCGGCTGTTTTGACGGTCCGCGTCGCTTTCTTGCGCAGACCGGGCGGCGCGCCCGTTGCACAAATACAAAGCCGCCGGACCCGGCCGGCGGCTTCGTCAATCAACACCAGGCAACACAAACCCCTCGCGCGCCAAGCGGCACGCGAGCCGGTCGCTGCGGACGGAACACGCGGAAATACGACCCTTGCCGTTATGAAGCGCCGGCGCGCCTCACGTCACTTCGGCATCGGGGCGACGAGCGCGTAACAGGCCGAATACACCGAACCGTCAAGATTATAGCACGACACGCACTTGCAGCCCATGCCGCCCATGCCGCCCGCGCAGGTGGCGATTGTCTTGTGATGCAGCACGATCCGCGCATGGTTGTGCACCGACGTTCCGACGGCGCAACCCGGGAAGGCCGCGAAGGCCGATCCGGAAAAAGCAAACCCAGACAACGCGACCGCAAGACCGACCGAGAGTCCGAAACGACGCATAAGTCCCTCCACCTCTTTAAGTGCCCTAGGAAATTAGCCCCTGAGGGAACCAGCGCAGTTTCACACACCGGAAAACCCGGCGCAAGATTGTACTGCCGGGATGCGCGCTATTTTGTGAGACCGGCCAATAGCTTTCGTCTTATTGTCACCCGCCGCTGCCGAGCGCGGCGGCTGGCCGGGCGGCAATGGGCCGCGGCGGGGGTCGAAATGGCTCCGGGCAGGCTTGGCCGAGCATCAGCCCTCAACACCGACGAATTTGTAGCCGTCGTTCCAGCGCCGCACGCGCCCGGTGGACGGCGCCGGAAAATGCGTCACGCACATGATCGTCGGCTCCTCGCAGAAGCGGTCGAAGATCTTGCGTCGTGTTGCCGCGGCCTGTTTCGAATCGTAATCCGCCATCATGCCGATGTCGGGATATTTGCCCTGAATCGGCGAATGGATCATGTCGCCGGTGATCAGCGCGTCGTCGCCGCTGCGGCCGACCAGCACCGAGAAATGGTCGATGGTGTGGCCCGGCGTCGGAATGCAGCACACCTCGTCGTTGAAGGCGAAATCGCTTTTGACGATTTGTTCGCGCTTGGCGGCGACGATCGGCAGCACCGAATCGGTGATCCACGGCAGGCTTTGCGGGTTGTCCTTCTCGCGCGCCGTCCAGTACTCGAGCTCGCGGTCGGCCATGATGTATTTCGCCTTGGGGAAGGTCGGGACCCAGCGGCCGTTGTCGAGCCGGGTGTTCCAGCCGACGTGATCGCCGTGCAAGTGGGTGCACATGACATAGTCGATGTCGTTGACGGTGAGGCCGGCGCCGGCAAGTCCCTTCTCGAAGCGGTCGCCGTTCATCATGTTCCAGAACGGCCGCATCGGCCGCGACTTGTGATTGCCGACGCAGGCATCGACCAGGATGTTGTGGTGCGGCGTCTTGATGACGAAGCTCTGGATGCAAAGGACGAGCTTGTCATTGCCGTCGACGAATGTTGGCTGCAGCCAGGAGCGGTTCTCGTCGAACAGCTCCTCGGTCAGCGAGGGAAAAAATCCAAACAGCTCGAAAAATCCGCCCTGCTGCTCAACCACAGGGTGGATGGTGGCATCTTTAAGCGTGATCGGCCAAGTTGCAGTCGACATCGGCGCGCTTCCTCGGATTGAAATGGTCGGCGGAATCATACCGGGCCGGTGCCCCGAAGCAACCGCGGCCGGCGGCGGGAACGCGCGCGGATGGTTTCAGCGAAGTGTTTCGCGAGGCCCCGTGGACCGCACGCCTCGGCTCAGGGGCATGCGCTATTCGGCGGCGATGAGCCTGTTTTCGAGCAGCGCGGAATTCTGCCTGGCAACGAAGCCTTCTTCCAGTTCCGCCAGGATCACGTAGTTCTTGGCGAGCAGCCGGTAGCAGTCACCGAACTTTACGGAAGCGCTGGCCTTGGCGGCTTGCTGGCATTTGTCGGCGTGGCGCCGCAATTCGCGCGCCCGCGCCAAATGATCGAGCATGGAACGCTTACCCGCCGACCCACTACTGACCATCGCGCACCGACCACTCACCGACCCATTGCGCCATGACTTTGCGCGGATGCGGATGAGGCGTCAAAGCTGCAATGATCCGGGCTGTGGAAAACTCGGCGATTGCCCGCCGTCCGCCCGCTCGACGTCGGCGGGCCGACACACCAAGTCACGAGACGGCGCGATCTCGGCTGCGCCAAGTCTCGTCGTGAGCAGGTCGCGGCGCGGCTTCTCGCTATTGCCCAGAGCCTCTCAACCGGCGCGGCGCGCCAGCGACAGCCAGACGCCGCCTCCGATCAGCACGGCGCCGGACAAGCGGCCGAGCCATTTGGCGCGACTGGGCTTGATGAACCAGGCGCGGCCGAGGCCGCAGGCGAGCGCCCACAGCGAATCGGAGGCCGCCGCCAGCAGCGCGGTGACCGTGCACATGACGATGAGCTGCCGCGCCACCGGCAGATGCGGATCGACGAATTGCGGGAGAAACGCGGTGAAGAACGCGATCGTCTTCGGGTTCGACAACGCCACCACCAGGCCGCGGGAGAAATTGATCGATCCGGCGCGCACCGTCGCGACCGTGCCGGCGTGACGCCATGCTTGGACGCCAAGCCAGATCAGATAAGCGGCGCCGGCGAAGCGCATCAGCTCGAACAGAGCGGCGGCATTTTGCAGCACGAAGCTCAGTCCCAAGGCGATTGCCGCGAGCAGGATCGCACTGCCGACCGAGGTTCCGGCAACGGTGAGGAGCGCCGCGCGGACGCCCTGGCTCACGCCGGTGGCGATCACCAGCGTGACGATCGGCCCCGGCGTGACAATGAGCACCGCCGTAATCACCAGGAAGGCGCCGAACAGTTCCCAGTTCATCGAAGCGCCATGTCGTTTTTCCAAGATCGCGTTCGACTTTATAGCACGAGGCAAAGGACCACGAAGGCACATCGCCCACCGCGGGTTCCCGAAATGCAAGTCACGAAAATTTGCCTCAACCTCGTGCGCAATGATTTCTTGACATTCAACCGATGTGGTCCAGAATTTCGTTTCACCCTGTCTGGCGCGGAGGTTTCAATGCTTCCACCGGGTCAAGGAGCCGCGATGATTGTTGCGTGACCGGTTCGGGTCGCAACATAGCGGCAAACGCACGAACGGTTCGCCGGGCGCGGCTTTCGCGGGTCGCATCAGTCAGGCAAGACCCCACTTCAGTCGCCCCGGCAAGCTTCCCGTGGCCAATCCCGAGCATTCCTGAGCCCGGCGTTTGCCAGCAGGGCGGCAAGATTCGGCGGCAGGGCGTACCGGCGAACGCGCGTCGTCATGGCGTTCCATCCGTGCCGTCCCTAAGCAAAATTACCTATCCCTGTGGATGAATGCACCGACGCGTTGACGCCCGTGCGCCTGTTTGATCCGCTGCCTCGGGCAATGCCGGCAGTCGCCGGCGGGGGGAAGGCGGATGCAAAGTCGTAACGGCGGCAGGCTGCGCAAGGTTGTCGCGACCCTTGTCATCGCCGGTGTGTTTTTCTGGGCGCCGTCGGTAATCCCGGTCAGAGCCTCGCCGCCGATCACGGGCTGCGGCGTCATTCAACTGACATGGCAAACCGCCGACACGGCCTATGCCTCGCCCCTCCTGGTCCCCTGCCCGCCGATCCACACGCCGACGCCGTGGCCGGTCATCATCGGCATGCTGAGCGTGATCAGCGTGATCGTGAATGCGGCGATCATCAGCAAGACCCAGTGCCGGGAATTGACGCAGCAGGAAGCGTGGTCGTCGGTCTTCCTGCCGTTCGTCGGCATGTTATGGGATCGGCACAACAACAAGTGCCATCATTAGCGCCGTGCGACGGCCGCGTCGCCGCTCACAAACTGCAATTGGCGCTGCGCAATCGCCGCGCCAGGGTGCATCGAGCAAATCCCTAAACGGACCTCCACGAGGTAGCGGTAAGCATTGTGTGGAGCTGCGTTTCGTTCGACAATCTCGGCGGGGGCAAACAGCGGTCATGCCGATCACCGGGGTGGGTTGGGAATTACTGCTGCAACGCCTCGGGCTTCACTGGTCCGGAGGCGAAACTCGCACCTACGGCTCTTACCAGGCCTATCTCGACGGCCAGCCGATTGCACAGCTAAGCGGCAATGTTTGCGAGTCTCCCGGCCCCGGAGAAAACCAGTTTCCAGCGACCCGGGACAATCCACGACGAATTGAACAGGGAAGGTATCCTCTTTGGACTCAGTTCGGACCGAGGTATCGCACGATAGGATACATCACGAGCTTGACCGTCCCAGGCCAAACGCCGATGCCAGGCCTGCTCCTCGGAAAAACCAATCCTCGCACTGCCGTTCTCATCCATCCTGGTCACCCGCCCGATCTATTTCTCTCGAGCATAGGCTGCCTCAATCTGACAAAGCCGCTGCAACCGCAAGAAAAGATGGACTTTGTAGAGTCGCGCTCCTGAGTCATCGCGGTCATCAACGGCGTTGCGAATTTTGCCCCGGCGGCATTTCAGCAATCCCATGCGCAGCAGATCCCGAACGCCTGGATCGTCATTGACGGCGAGCCCATGAACATTCTGCCCGACGGCGCGGACGCCGTCGTCTGATACCTGCTCATGTTTCGGCGTGGCTACGAGAGCCAAGGGCCGAAAATTCCGAACTCACTCCCCGCCGTTCTCGTCGTCGCCGCCCTCTTCGCTCAGCCGCTCCACCGACGCCACCTTCTCGCCTTCGCCGGTCGAGAACACGATGACGCCCTGCGTCGAGCGGCCGGCGATGCGGATGCCGTCGACCGGGCAGCGGATCAATTGGCCGCCGTCGGTGACCAGCATGATCTGATCGGTTTCCTCGATCGGAAATGACGCGACCAGGCGGCCGTTCTTCTCGGTGATGGCCATGGCGACGATGCCTTTGCCGCCGCGGCCGGTGGTGCGGTACTCGTAGGACGAGGTGCGCTTGCCGAAGCCTTTTTCGGAAATCGTCAGCACGAATTGCTCGGCCGCCGACATTTCGACATAGCGCATCTCGCCGAGTTCGATGGCGCCCTCGGCCTCCTCGGCATCGCTGTTGCCGCCATTGTCCTCGGCGTCGCCGCTGCCGCCGCGGCGCACCGCATTGGCGCGCTTGAGATAAGCGGCGCGCTCCTCGGCGCTGGCCTCGACATGGCGCAGGATCGACAGCGAGATCACCTTGTCGCCGTCCGCGAGGTTGATGCCGCGCACGCCCATCGAGGTGCGGCCGGAAAACACGCGCACGTCGTTCACCGCAAAGCGGATGCATTGGCCTTGTTCCGAAGTGAGAAGAACATCGTCCTCCTCTCTGCAGATCTGAACGTCGACGATGGCGTCGCCCTCGTCGAGCTTCATGGCGATGATGCCGGAGCGGCGCACGTCGGCGAAATCCGACAGCTTGTTGCGCCGCACGGTGCCGCGCGTGGTGGCGAACATGACGTCGAGCTTGTCCCAGCTCTTTTCGTCCTCCGGCAGCGGCATGATGGTGGTGATATTCTCGCCCTGCTCGAGCGGCAGAATGTTGATCAGCGCCTTGCCGCGGGCCTGCGGCGCGGCTTGCGGCAACCGCCAGACCTTTTCCTTGTAGACCTGGCCGCGCGAGGAGAAGAACAGCACCGGCGTGTGGGTGGAGGCGACGAACAGCCGGGTGACGAAGTCCTCCTCGCGGGTCTGCATGCCGGCGCGGCCTTTGCCGCCGCGCCGCTGCGCCCGATAGGTCGAGAGCGGCACCCGCTTGACGTAGCCGGCATGCGAGACGGTGACGACCATGTCCTCGCGCTGGATCAGGTCCTCGTCTTCCATCTCGCCTTCCTGATCGAGGATCACGGTCTTGCGCGGGGTGGCGAACTCGCTCCTGATGGCGGCGAGCTCCTGTTTGATGATGGCTTGGATGCGGGCGCGCGAGCGCAGAATGTCGAGATAATCGGCGATTTCGCCGGCGAGCTTGTCGAGCTCGGCCTTGATCTCGTCGCGGCCAAGCGCGGTGAGCCGCTGGAGGCGCAGATCGAGGATGGCCTTGGCCTGCTCGGCGGACAATTTGGTCGTGCCTTGCGGCGACACCACGTGGCGCGGATCGTCGATCAGCGTGACCATGGCGGCGACGTCGCGCGCCGGCCAGTCGCGTTTCATCAACTCGTCGCGCGCCTCGTTGGCGTCCTTGGCGGCGCGGATCAGCCTGATCATTTCGTCGATATTGGCGACCGCGATCGCCAAGCCGACCAGCACGTGCGCGCGATCGCGCGCCTTATTCAAAAGATGCTTGGTGCGACGGTAAACCACCTGCTCGCGGAAGGCGATGAAGGAGGTGAGTAAATCCTTCAGGTTCATCACCAGCGGCCGGCCGCCTTCGAGCGCCACCACATTGGCGCCGAACGACGACTGCAGCGCAGTGAAGCGGTAAAGCTGGTTGAGCACGACGTCCGGCACTGCGTCGCGGCGCAGCTCGACGACCACACGATAGCCGTCGCGGTCGGACTCGTCGCGCAGCGCGCCGATGCCCTCGATCTTCTTGTCGCGCACCAGTTCGCCGATGCGCTCGACCAGATGCGCCTTGTTCACCTGATAGGGAATCTCGGAAACGACGATCGCCTCGCGCTCGCCGCGCAGCGTCTCGAACTCGACCTTGCCGCGCATCACGATCGAGCCGCGGCCGAGATGATAGGCGGCGCGGATGCCTTGCCTGCCGAGAATGATGCCGCCGGTCGGAAAATCCGGCCCCGGCACGATGGCGATCAGATCCTCGATCGAGAGCGCCGGATTGTCGATCAGCGCGACGCAGGCGTCGATCACCTCGCCGAGATTGTGCGGCGGGATATTGGTCGCCATGCCGACGGCAATGCCGCCGGCGCCATTGACCAAGAGGTTCGGAAATTTCGCCGGCAGCACCACCGGCTCGCGTTCCGAATTGTCGTAGTTGGCTTGGAAGTCGACGGTGTCCTTGTCGAGGTCGTCGACCAGGGCGCCGGTGACGCGCTCCATGCGCACTTCGGTGTAGCGCATCGCCGCCGGCGCATCGCCGTCGACCGAGCCGAAATTGCCCTGCCCGTCGATCAGCGGCAGGCGCATGGAAAAATCCTGCGCCATGCGCACCAGCGCGTCATACACCGCCTGGTCGCCGTGCGGATGATATTTGCCGATGACGTCGCCGACCACGCGCGCCGATTTGCGATACGGCTTGTTCCATTCGTAGCCGTTCTCGTGCATCGAAAACAGGATGCGCCGATGCACGGGCTTGAGCCCGTCGCGGGCGTCCGGCAACGCGCGCGCCACGATCACGCTCATGGCGTAATCGAGGTAGCTCTTCTGCATCTCCTCGGTGATGGACACCGGGCGAATGTCGGACGGTCCGCCGTCGCTCGGCGGGGAATTATCGTCGTCTGCCACTTATGAATCCTGCACGAATCGCGTGGAATTTTTATAGCCGATCGGCCCCTCTAGAGCCACCGTTATCGGCACCCGGTAGATAGGATTTTTTGATTTCTTTTCAAGGCCTTATTGCGACGCTCCACCCGGTCTTCGGGGGTCTCTTGGCGGGCATCGGCAAACCTTCCGCGAACATGGTTCGCGCCTGCTGGCGCAATCGCGCCGAGACCCTATGATGCGCGCGCAAATGCGCGATCCGGGGAGACGTTAAAATGGTTCAGCTTGTGGACGGCGACATCAAGACCCGTGAGGTGCTCGGCTGGAAGGGCCTGCACGTGCTCCACTTCATGGGCTCGTCGTGTTCGCAGAAGCTGCGCATCTTCCTCAATCTCAAAGGTATACCGTGGCAGTCGCACCCGATCGACCTGCCGGGCAACGAGAATTTTCAGCCGTGGTTTCTCGGCATCAATCCGCGCGGGCTCGTTCCGGTGCTGGTCGATGACGGCGCCGTGCACATCGAAAGCAACGACATCATCCAATACCTGGAAAAGAAGTTTCCGGCGCCGAAGCTCGTCCCGGCGGGTCACCAGAACGAGCTCCCCGCGCTGCTCAAGCACGAAGACGATCTGCATCTCGATCTGCGGACGCTGAGCTTCCGCTTCGTCTTCGCGCCGCCCGGACCGCCGAAACCGGCCGCCGCGCTGGACAGCTACAAGGCCGACGGCGCCGGCACGGTGGGCGGCCTGAAGGATCGCGAGAAGGACATCCAGATCGAATTCTGGCAGCGCGCCGCCAAGGAGGGATTTACCGACCAAAGCGCGCGCGCCTCGGCGCAAAAGTTCCGCGCCGAATTCGACGCGCTCGACAAGACGCTGGCGCAGCAACCTTATCTGATGGGCGCGGACTTAAGCGTGCTCGACATCGCCTGGTTCATCTATGAGCACCGGCTGTCGCTGGCCGGCTATCCGTTCGCGCGGCTGCATCCGCATGTTCACGTCTGGGCCGAAAAACTGCGCGAGCGGCCGGAATTCGCCAAAGAGATCGGCCAGCTTCGTCATTCGCCGGAGCAGCTCGACGCCATCCGCCGCGCGCAAGCCGGCAGAACGCTCGAGGCGGTCGCGGAATTCTAGTGATCCAATTCTAACATTCGCATCCCATTTCGGCACGCTCTCATGCGAATGTTAGAATCGAAGGACCACTAGCAAGCATAAGTGCTAGTGGAGCTTTTGGATTTGACTTTCGCTTTGCGAAGGTTGCGGCCAAGTCGGTGGCGAATGTCAAATCCGCTCCACTAGCCGCGAGCAAATACGGACTGCGGCGATGCTGCTCGACTACGCGATCTCGGCAGTGCTCACGCTCTTTGTCGTGGTCGATCCGCTCAGCCTGGCGCCGACCTTCCTCGCAGTAACCGACGGTCTGCCGCGCGCGGCGCGGCTCAACATCGCGATGCGCTCAAGCTTCATCGCCGGCACCATTCTGGTCGGCGCCGCGCTGATCGGGAACTGGCTTCTGGCGACACTGGCGATTTCGCTTTCGGCTTTCCGTATCGCTGGAGGTCTCCTCCTTTTCGCCACCGCTTCCGAAATGGTGTTCGGGGTGCGCATGCGCCGCGAAGGCGAAGAGGCGGAAGAAGCCGTCGAAGAACACGTTCGCGACATCGCCGCCTTCCCGCTTGCGATCCCGCTGTTGGCCGGGCCCGGCGCGATCACCGCGGCCGTACTGCTCGCTGGCCGGGCAGAGGGAAGCTTCCTTTACCTGACGATTTTGATTGCGATGATCGTGCTTGTCGCCGCCTGTTGCCTCGTCACCTTCATATCCGCCGAGCGCATCAGCACGCTGCTCGGCCGCACCGGCAATATCGTGCTGTCGCGGCTGCTCGGCGTGCTGCTGGCGGCCTTGGCGGTGCAATACGTCGTCGATGGCATCCGCGCCATCTTCGGCTAGCCGGCCCGCGCGCTAAGGGATCGTTAACCATCGGCGTTCACGATCGCTTAATCCATTCCGTCCGGGAGATCATCATGCCGGTCTTGGGAATCGCGACGCCAGCGCCGCAGCCTTCGCTTCAGCAATTGTCGCCAACCCCGGGTCATCACAAGCATAACGGCAATAACGCGCCTTCGCTCAGCGACATCGAAGGGCAGAGTTCGACCCCCACGCCGCCGTCCAATTCGACCGGCAGAATCGGCAGCGTGCTCGACATCAAGATATGACGCCGTTTCGCATGCGCGCAGCACAGCCGCGGGACATCCCGGCGCTGATGCGACTCAAGCGCCAGTTGGCGGAAGGCGAAGACTCCCTTCATGCCGTATGCGCCAGCGAAGCCGATTGGCTGCGCGACGGCTTCGGGCCGCAGGCGGGCTTTACCGCCTTCGTCGCCGACCATGCCGGCGCCGACGTCATCGACGATATCAGCGGCGATATCATCGGCATGGCGACGTGCAGCAGGCGCAAGATCACCGGCTGGAACGGTCCGGTGATCTTGCTCCAGGATCTTTTCGTCGAACCGGCGCATCGCGCGCACGGCGTGGCGCGCGCGCTGATGGCGCGAGTGGCGGCTTACGCGAGCGCGCTCGGCAGCCCGATTGTCGAGCTGACCGTGCGCGCCGACAACCCGGCGCAGCAGTTCTATTTGCGCACCGGCTTTCAGCTGCTGCCGCAATGCCTGACTTACGTCTTGGCCGGACCGGCGCTTACCTCGCTCGCGGCACAAGACAAAAGCCCCGCGCGCTAGCCGTCGAGCCGCGGCTGCCAGATCATGAAGACGAAGGCCGCGAGCATGCCGATCAGAATCGGTCCGGCGAGCACGCACCAGATGCGGAACAAACGCCGATAAGCGGCCGGCAGCGGTTTGCCGGCCAGCGCCGCGTCGCGCGTGACGCCGCGGATGCGCATCTCGATGAACACCGCGGCGATCCAGCAGGCCAGGATAGCGACATAGAGCACGCTCGAAATCACGATCCAGAATTCGCGCAGCGGCGAAAGGCCGATGGCGAAAGCCAGCGGAAAGCCGCTCAGCGGCTGCAGCACGATGGCGGGCGCCACCACCATGAGCTCGACCTTGACGATAAATTGCGACGTCAAGGCAACGACCGAGGTGTTGCCGGAGCGATGCGCGAGCGCCATGAAGATCGCCAGGCAGAGCCAAGGGCCGAAGCTCAACGTGACGGCAAGCACGTGTACGAATTTGATGGTGAAGATCAGATCGAGCATGGGGTCATTCCGGGGCGCGCGGAGCGCGAACCCGGAATCCATAATCACGATTGACGAAAATCAAGCGGGAGCGCCGCGGCACCATGACCCGCCCCAAGCTTATGGATTCCGGCTCTCGGCCGAAATGACGCGTCAAAACGGAATTTCGTCGTCCATATCGGCGCCCGCCCCGCCGCGCGATCCGGCCGCCGCGGCGGCCGCGACCTTGCGCGTCGGTCCGGGCGAGCCGAACTCGCCGCCCTCGTCAGCGCCGAAATCGCCGCCGCCCCCGCCGGTGGCCGCCCCGCCGGCGCGGTCGAGCAACGTCAATTCGCCGCGAAAGCCTTGCAGCACCACTTCGGTCGAGTAACGGTCCTGGCCGGACTGGTCCTGCCATTTCCGCGTTTGCAGCGCGCCCTCGATAAAAACCTTCGAGCCCTTCTTGAGGTACTGCTCGGCGATCCGGCACAGATTTTCGTTGAAGATGACGACGCGGTGCCACTCGGTCTTTTCGCGCCGCTCGCCGGTCGTCTTGTCTTTCCACGAATCCGAGGTCGCAACGCGCAGATTGGCAATCGGCCGGCCGTCTTGCGTGCGGCGGATTTCCGGATCCGCGCCGAGATTGCCGATGAGGATCACTTTATTGACGCTGCCTGCCATGACCTTACTCCGCTCGATAGCCTGCCCGCTCTAACCCAGTTCAACCGCGGTCAGATAACGCGGGCAATGGCGGTCCCCGCAACACCCATCGGCGTTATCCACACCAGTTCCCGGGACGGTCGCGGTTGTCCCGAATTCAGTTCTCTTTTTGTTCTAGTCATTGCACGGCGCAAATGCAAGGGGCAGCACCAGGAGTCCAGCCAAAACGACGCCGCAGCGGCGTGTTGGGCTAGAGGCGGGCGCGAAAAGGACCCGATCCCGGCAAATTCCCCGCTCGTCGCCTGACGTTGAAATCTCACCGGCTGTTGCTTTTGGGTCACACCTTTTCCGAGCGGGATCAGTTACTTATTAAGCTGGCGACGTGGCACGGAAGTGATTCCGTCGGGACGGGATCGCGCCGCCTCGGTTCGGCCGAGAAATTGGCTGGCACATTCGAGCGGTCGCACAACGCACTGGAGGGTCGCAATGAAGCGATTATTGATGGCTGGAGCGTTGGCGTTCGCCGCTGCCGGACAAGCGCTTGCGGCCGATCTTCCGCAGCCGGCGCCGCCGCCGCAGGCGCCCGCCGCCTATGTGCCGACCGTGGCGCCCGTCTACAATTGGGGCGGCATCTATTTCGGCGCCAATGGCGGCTATGGATTCGGCAAAAGCGAATGGAGCGATCCCAACAATTTTGCTGCGCCGAACACCGGCAACTTCAATGTGACCGGTTTCCTGGTCGGGCCTACCGTCGGCGTCAATTTCCAGACCGACGCCTTCGTGTTCGGCATCGAAGGCGATTTCGACGCGTCGTGGATGGATGGCAAAGTCTCAAATAACTATTGCAGCGCCCTCGGCTTTGGTGGCGGAGCGCAATGCGAAACCAAGAACACCTGGCTTGGCACGGTGCGCGCCCGCGTCGGCTATGCGGCGGATCGCGTGCTGTTCTACGGCACCGCCGGCGGCGCCTTCGGCGACATTCAGTCGGGCGCCAACGGCGGCTTTGTGAAATCGACCAAGGCCGGCTGGACGGCCGGCGCCGGCGTCGAGGTCGCATTCGCCGACAACTGGACGGCGCGGGTCGAGTACTTGTTTGTCGATCTGCAAAACGGCAGCTGCACTACGGCCAATCCTTGCGGCCAGAACTTTCCCAGCGGTCTCCCTGCGAACCAGACCGTCAAATTCGACGCCAACCTGGTCCGGCTCGGCGTCGACTATAAATTCCGCTGAGGAATTCGGCCCGGCGGAGGGTAAAAGCGGGGTCCGGACGGCCCCGCTTTTGCGTTTGTCGGCAGCCGCCCCAGCGCATTGATTCCGGTGGGCTGTTGTTTTTTTGCACTATCCAGGGGCGCGCAGAAGCATTGTATTACGCCGTGGGACAATGAGCCTCGTGCCCGGCGGGGGGTGGCGTATGAGGTCTATGGGTTGTGGATTGGCGGCGCTTGCGCTGGCGGCGATGGCTGTTGCCGCGCCGGCCCGAGCGGCCGATCTGCCGGTCGCGCCGGCCTATACCCCGGCCGCGCCGATGCCGCCGGCCATCTATAATTGGACGGGATTTTATATCGGCGGCAATGTCGGCGCCGGCCTGTTGCACGACAGCGCCACGGCAACGACGGCAGCCACCTTGGTCACGCTTCCGGGCTCGATCAACGTCAACCCGGTCAACCTCGTCGGCGGCGCCCAGGCCGGCTTCGATTACCAGTTCTCCTCGGTAGTCGTCGGCGCCCAGGTATCGTGGAGCGCGTCCAATCTCAACGGCAGTACCGTCATCAACGCGACCGCGCCCCCCGGCGACCAGGAGCGTCTGACGTCTGCGCCGTCATGGTTCGCCAGCGCGACGGGGCGCGTCGGCTATGCCGCCAATACGCTGCTGTTTTACGTCAAAGGCGGCGGCGCCTGGATGCATATCGAGCACGTCCAGGACGTTCTGGTGCTGGGCGGCGCCGTGGGCACCAGTCAGGCGATCAGCGACACTCGCACCGGTTTCACGGCTGGCGTCGGACTCGAATACGCCCTGACCCAGAATCTCTCGGCATTGTTCGAATACGACTTCTACGACTTCGGCACCGCGACGGAAAATTTCAGCACCACCATCGGAACGCCGCTATCGATCCGCTCCGATCTGCACACGCTCACCGTCGGCCTCAATTATCGGTTTAATTGGGGCTCCTATGGCCAGCCGTTCTGCCCGACCTGCTAAGGCCGCGCGTTCCGGAACCGGGTCAAGATCTCAGCGAAGATTAGCGGGAATAGTGCCCGGCGCCGCACTGGCGCAGGCCCGCCGTTCTCACTATGTTCGAGACCTCTATCCGACGCAGACGTCGGCGGGTTCCCTCTCCGCTCATTCCCCCGTAAGCGGGAATCCAGCTTACGTCGGTTTGGAATTCTGGGTCCCCGCTGTCGCGGGGACGAGCGGAATCTTGAACGCATGAACGACCTGTTCGACAAATCCGCGAAGGGGAACCGCGGCCTTCGCGCGCCAAAATCCGCTGCCGCGCCCGGCGTCGCGGATCGCCGCGTGATCTCGATCCGCGGCGCGCGCGAGCACAATCTCAAAGACATCGATCTCGATATTCCGCGCGACGAGCTGGTGGTGTTCACCGGCCTGTCCGGCTCCGGCAAATCCTCGCTCGCCTTCGACACCATCTATGCCGAGGGCCAGCGCCGCTATGTCGAGAGCCTGTCGGCCTATGCGCGGCAATTCCTGGAAATGATGCAGAAGCCGGACGTCGACCAGATCGACGGGCTGTCGCCGGCCATTTCCATCGAGCAGAAGACCACCTCGCGCAATCCGCGCTCCACCGTCGGCACCGTCACCGAGATCTACGACTACATGCGGCTCTTGTGGGCGCGCGTCGGCGTGCCCTACTCGCCGACGACCGGACTGCCGATCGAGAGCCAGACCGTGTCGCAGATGGTCGACCGCATCTTGGGCCTGCCGGAAGGCACCCGGCTTTATCTGCTGGCGCCCGTCGTGCGCGGAAGGAAAGGCGAGTACCGCAAGGAGCTCGCCGAATTCATGAAAAAGGGCTACCAGCGCGTCAAGATCGACGGCCAATTCTACGAGATCGCCGACGCGCCGGCGCTCGACAAGAAATTCACCCACGACATCGACGTGGTGGTCGACCGCGTCGTGGTGCGGCCCGACATCGCCGCGCGGCTGGCGGATTCGCTCGAGCAGGCGCTCAAGCTCGCCGATGGACTGGCGGTGGCGGAGTTTGCGGACCCATCGTCACCTCCCCCTGCAGGGGGGAGGTCGACGAGCGAAGCGAGGCGGGTGGGGGCAAGTGCAACCCGCGAGACCGAGCCCCCCACCCCTGATCGCCAACGGCGATCGGACCCTCCCCCTGCAGGGGAGGGTGAGAAGAAAACGCGGCTCGCGACCGCCGCCGCGTCCGACGCCAACCGCCTCACTTTTTCGGAAAAATTCGCCTGCCCGGTGTCCGGCTTCACCATCCCCGAGATCGAGCCGCGGCTGTTCTCGTTCAACAATCCGTTCGGCGCCTGCCCGAAATGCGGCGGGCTCGGCGTCGAGCAGCACATCGACGCCGACCTCGTCATCCCCGACAAGGAGCGCACGCTGCGCAAGGGCGCCATCGCGCCGTGGGCGAAATCGAGCTCGCCTTATTACACGCAAACGCTCAACGCGCTCGGCAGGCACTACAAGTTCACGCTGGACACCAAATGGAAGGACCTGCCGAAGAAGACGCAGGACGCCATCCTCTACGGCAGTGGCGACGCTGAGATCCGCTTCTCCTACGACGACGGCATGCGCGCCTACGACACCAAGCGCGCCTTCGAAGGAGTCATCACCAATCTCGAGCGGCGCTACAAGGAGACCGACAGCGACTGGGCGCGCGAGGAGATCGCGCGCTATTTCACCGACGTGCCGTGCGACGCCTGCAAAGGCTACCGGCTGAAACCCGAAGCCTTGTGCGTCAAGATCGACGGCAAGCACATCGGCGAGGTGTCCGACATGTCGGTCAAAGGCGCAGCTCAATGGTTCACCGAGCTACCCCAGCGGCTGACCGACAAGCAGAACGAAATCGCCGTGCGCGTGCTCAAGGAAATCCGCGAGCGGCTGAAGTTTCTGATCGACGTCGGGCTGGAATATCTGACGCTGGCGCGCGCCTCCGGCACGCTGTCCGGCGGCGAGAGCCAGCGCATCCGGCTTGCTTCGCAGATCGGCAGTGGCCTGACCGGCGTGCTCTATGTGCTCGACGAGCCGTCGATCGGGCTGCATCAGCGCGACAACGCCCGGCTCCTCGAAACCCTCAAGCGGCTGCGCGACCTCGGCAACACCGTGATCGTCGTCGAGCACGACGAGGACGCCATCCGCACCGCCGACTGGGTGCTCGACATCGGCCCCGGCGCCGGCATCCACGGCGGCCATGTCGTGGCGCAGGGCGGCGTCCCCGACCTCGAAGCGGCACCGGAAAGCTGGACCGGCAAATATCTCTCCGGCGAGCTGATGGTGCAGATCCCCGAGCGCCGGCCGCCGAACAAAGGCCGCATGCTGAAAATCGTCGGCGCCCGCGGCAACAACCTCAAACACATCACCGCCGAGATTCCGCTCGGCCTGTTCACCTGCGTCACCGGCGTGTCCGGCGGCGGCAAGTCGACGCTGCTTGTCGACACGCTGTACAAGGCGCTGGCGCGCCGGCTGAACAATGCCAGCGAGGCCCCCGCCCCTTACGACCGCATCGAGGGCGTCGAGCACCTCGACAAGATCATCGACATCGACCAGTCGCCGATCGGCCGCACGCCGCGCAGCAATCCGGCGACCTATACCGGCGCCTTCACGCCGATCCGCGAATGGTTCGCCGGCCTGCCGGAATCCAAGGCCCGCGGCTACGAGCCCGGCCGTTTCTCGTTCAACGTCAAGGGCGGCCGCTGCGAGGCCTGCCAGGGCGACGGCGTGATCAAGATCGAGATGCACTTTCTGCCCGACGTCTACGTCACCTGCGACGTCTGCAAGGGCAAGCGCTACAACCGCGAAACGCTGGACGTGCTGTTCCGCGGCAAATCGATCGCCGACGTGCTCGACATGACGGTCGAGGAGGCGCTCGATTTCTTCAAGGCGGTGCCGCGGGTGCGCGAGCCGCTCGCCCTCCTCCACCGCGTCGGCCTCGATTACATCCATGTCGGCCAGCAGGCCACCACGCTGTCCGGCGGCGAGGCGCAGCGCGTCAAGCTCGCCAAGGAATTGAGCAAGCGCGCCACCGGCCGCACGCTTTATATTCTGGACGAGCCGACCACGGGGCTGCACTTCCACGACGTGGCGAAGCTGCTCGACGTGCTGCATGAGCTGGTCGAGACCGGCAACACCGTCGTCGTCATCGAGCACAATCTCGAAGTCATCAAGACCGCCGACTGGATCATCGACCTCGGCCCCGAAGGCGGCGACGGCGGCGGCGAAATCGTCGCCGCGGGAACGCCGGAAGACATCGTGCGCGAGAAGCGCAGCTACACCGGGGCGTTCTTGAAGCCGGTTCTCAAAAGACAGGAAAAGCCAAAGAAGCGCATCGAGGCGGCGGAGTGAATATCCTTCACCCTCCCCTGCAGGGGGAGGGTCGCCCGCCGAAGCTCCGCAGGAGCGAAGGCGCGGCGGGGTGGGGTGGTTTTTCTAGTTGCTGCGCAACAAGCCAAATTGTGCTAAAGGCACCGCATGAGCATGAATGTCGAGGCCGAGATCCGCGATCTAAAGCGCCGCGTCGGCGAACTCGAAGGCTCGTTCGGTTTTCTGACCCGGCAGGTTCAGAACGTGCACAAAGATCTGCTGGCGTTTGAGGAAAAGACCGAGCAGAGGTTCAATACCGTCGACCAACGGTTTGACCGCCTGGAAAACAAAATCGACGGCCTGGATCGAAAAATTGACGCCAAGGTCGACGGCTTAGCCAAGAGCCTTCCCGCCGTCATCGGCGATGCTTTAAGCGATTACGAAATCAAATCGAAGAAAAAATAGCGCGCTGGCGGTGGCGGAACGGCTGCTCCCTCTCCCGTTCCGGGAGAGGACGCCAAGCGACTCCCGACTTGATCGGGGGGAGCGCGGCGGGTGAGGGCCCGTAGCAAGCCCCTCACCGGTCCCGCTTGCGCGGGACCGCCTCTCCCGCAAGGGGAGAAGGACAATCGCCAGCGCAACGATCTCAACTGGATCAAAAGTTGAACCATGCTACACTGCACCCGTTGGTGAGGGACCAATGCCTGCAGACGTGACCCGCGAGGAATTCCAGGCGCTCGAACAAGAGGTCGAGGGCGAGAAGCTCGTGACGCGCCACATTCTTGAACAAACTCGCCGCAATGGCGACGACATTGCAGCCGTCAAAACGCGGCTTGATCGCGTCGAAGAAAAGGTTGACCGCTTAGACGATAAAGTCGATGGCGTGGAAAGAAAGCTCGACGCTCTCGATCGGAAGATCGACGCCAAGGTCGATGGCCTAGCCAAGAGCCTCCCTGGCATCATCAGAGAGGCCTTGAGCGATTACGAAATCAAGTCGAAGAACGAGCCCGGCCATGACGTAGGGTTCCCGCGACCTGCCGCCTTAGAACGTGCTACTCTGTCGCGATGAGAATAGAAGACATCGAAGAAGCCGTCCTGAAGCTCGCGCCGGATGACCTCGCCGAATTCCGCCGCTGGTTCGCGAAATTCGAATCCGGCATGGCGCCGCCGAAGATTCCGGAACCGGCCGCCGTCAAGCTCGGCCGCATCGCCGGCCGGACGCTCGCCGAGTTTCGCAAGCTCTCACGCGAGCCGTAGCGCAAGGCTTCATGGTGTAGGGCTTCGTGGCGCAAGGTTTCCTGGCGCAAGGTTTCCTGGCGCAAGGTTTCCTGGCGCAAGGTTTCATAACGCAAGGCTTCATAACCCAATGGCAACACGGCAACAGCGGCTGGATGCTTTCGGCCATGACGGCGATCCGCCCCCCGACCGGCCGCTCGAGCTCCTCTGCGAGGACCATGTCGGCACCTATGTCGTGCCGTTCCTGTGCCGCTGGACCGACGCGGCCTGGCACAGCGTCGAAACCGGCGAGCGCATTTTGGCCAACGTGATAGGATGGCGAACGCGGGCCGGATGAATCGGTATCCGCCGCCGAACACCTCTGCGAGGTCGTGAGCTATGGGCAAGGGTCGATCCAAAGAGCCGGAATTCGTCGAGCGGCAAGCCGCGGCGGCGGAGGCCCGCAAGGCGATGCTGGAGAAATTTCTCGCCAAGGCCGCCGATCCCGCCGCCGCCGCGCGGGCGCAGACGCGGGCGGCGGACGCCGCCGACCGCAGCGCCGCCAGGCAAGTTCGCGAGACGGCGAAGGCCGAAAAGAAGGCGCGCGACGCCGAAGCCGCCATCGCGGCCAAGCGCGAAGCGGCGGCGCAGGCGGAACGCGCTCTGGCGGAAAAGGCCGAACGGCAACGCGCCGCCGAGGCCGAGCAAAAGGCCGCGCGCGACGCCCGCTATGCCGCCCGCAAGACCAAAGGCAAAGCGGGCGCGAAAAAGGGCAAGCGGTAAGGATGACGAGCGTTCACGCCGGCGCCGTTTGGCCTCAGGTTTCGATCCGGCTCAGCACGTCCTGCATCTTCTGCAACACGTCGCGGGTCTTCTCGGCGTAGAACGCGTTCACCACCTCGCTGATCGCCTGCACCTTCGGGTCGAGCGGGTTGATGCCCGCCGCCATCAGGCGGGCGTGCAGCTCCTTGAGCACTTCGTCTTTCTCGAACATCTGGCCTCCGGTTTCCGCGCCCGCGGAAATGACCGATAATAGCGCGCATGCCCGCCGCCGTCCGCGACAACACCGAACGCTCCCGCTTCGAGCTCGAGGCCGACGGCGTCACCGTATTCATGAACTACCGGCTCGCCGGCAACGTCATCTCGCTCGATCACACCGAGACGCCGGTCGAAGCGCGCGGGCGCGGCCTGGCCTCGCGGCTGATCAAGGGCGTGCTCGACGAGGTGCGTTCGCGCGGCTTGAAGATCACGCCGCGCTGCCCGTTCGTGCGCGACTATGTGGACCGGCATCCGGAATATCGCGATCTGATGGCGTAGCAGCCTCCATCGCGCTCATTCCCGCGCAAGCGGGAATCCAGTCTGGGTGGCACAGTCGCGGCTCAGCCGCCGAGATGCTGCTCGATCCAGGAGCGCAGCGCGCCCGCCGGCATGGCGCCGCTGTGGCGGGCGACCTCGCGGCCGCCGCGGAACAGGATCATCGTCGGAATGGCGCTGATGCGATAGCGCGCCGCCAGGTTCTGTTCGGCATCGGTATCGACTTTGGCGAAGCGCAGCTTCGGCTCCAAGGCCTTGGCTGCGCCCTCGAACACGGGCGCCATGGCACGGCAGGGTCCGCACCAGGCGGCCCAGAAGTCGACCAGGAGCGGCAGATCGGCGGCGCCGGCATGGCGCTCGAAATGCGCGGCGTCGAGTGCGATCGGCTCACCGGCAAACAGCGGCTGATGGCAGCGGCCGCATTTGCCGCCTTCGCCGCGGCGCTCGGCCGGAACGCTGTTGAGGGTGTGGCAATGCGGACAAGGAATGGTGACGGTGGCGGACATCGTCGTTGTTCTTTCGGCGGAGACAAATTGCAATGCCGCGCCGCGGTTGCGGACTCCGCTCAGCAGGATTTGGGAACCGCGGGAAACGAAATCAACCCGTGGCCGCGGGCAAGGCATCGGCGCTTCCCTCTCCCGTTCCGGAAGAGGACGCTGAGCGACCCCCGTTGATCGGGGGGGAGCGAAGCGGGTGAGGGTCCGTAGTGGTCAGGCCCTCACCGGCCCCGCTGGCGCGGGGCCGCCTCTCCCGTAAAGGGAGAGGGAAAAAGCCCGGGTGCCGTCGCGGAGTTGGTTGGAAATGAGGGTGGCGTAGTCTCCGGGGTGTTCAACCTCGAATTATCCGGCGTTGAAGCGTCGGACTGGAGACCACGCCATGACGAACACTACCACGAAGCTTGATTCTTTGCAGCCTGCGGCCGAGATGGCTGTTGATCTTTTCGACAACTGGTTTGACCCGATCGAGACCGAGGTGCGGTCTCGGGCGCGTGGGTTCATCGAAGAGCTGATCCGCGGCGAGCTCGACGCTGTACTGGCACGGCCGCGTTACGGGCGAAGCCAGATGGCCGGCAGTGAAAGAAGAGCGGGCGTTGCGGGCCACCGCCACGGGCGCCGTACGCGGTCTCTGACCGGCACGTTTGGCCCGATCGAGATTGCCGTGCCGCGCGCCAGGCTGAACACCGTCGACGGCAAAACGACGGAGTGGAAGAGCAAGGCGCTGCGGGCCTATCAGCGCCGCACGCTGGCCGCTGACGCGCTGATCGCGAGTACGTATCTCGCCGGCACCAACACGCGCCGAGTGCGCCGGGCGCTGGCGGTCTTGTTCGGCGGCGCGGTCGGCAAGGACACGGTGAGCCGGATCTGGCGCAAGGTGAAGGGCGACTGGGACGCCTGGAGCACCCGCTCGTTGGCCGAGGAACCGATCGTGCGGCTTATTCTCGACGGCACCGTCGTTCGCGTCCGGCTCGACCGCAAAGCGACCTCCATCTCGCTGCTCGTCGTTCTCGGCGTGCGTGCGGACGGCCAGAAGGTGCTGCTGGCGATCAAAAGCATGGGCGGCGAGAGCGCCGAGGCCTGGCGCACTGTCCTGGACGACCTCATTAAGCGCGGGCTGCGGCAGCCCGAGTTCCTCATTGTCGACGGCGCGCCCGGGCTCGACAAAGCGATTGCCGCCGTCTGGGACGGCGTGCCGGTCCAACGCTGCACCGTGCATAAGCATAGGAACCTTCTCGCACATGCACCCGAGCGCCTGCATGACGAGATCACGGCGGATTACAACGACATGATCTACGCGGCGACGCGTGAGGAGATCGAGGTCCGCCGCAAGGCCTTCATCCGCAAGTGGCGGCTCAAGCATCGCGCCGTCGCTGAGAGCCTGGAGGAAGCGGGCGAACGCTTGTTCGCCTTCACCCGGCTGCCGCCAAGCCAATGGCGCAGCGTGCGGACCACAAATGCCATCGAGCGGTTGCACGAAGAGTTCAAACGAAGGATCAAGACGCAGACGGTGCTGCCGTCGGCCGATACCGCCGCGATGTTGTTCTGGGCGCTGCTCGCCTCCGGTCAGATCAACATGCGCAAGGTCGATGGTTGGCAGACGCTCGCCACAAAGCCCATCAATCAGCCGATTGACCTCGCAGCCTGAAACGATACCTTCATGTTACCGGAGATCGCGCTACACCGAATTCCAACCCCATCCCGGACGGCACCAAAGCCCGCCGACAAAGTCTTAATCAAACACGGGTAAGAAGCAGCTTTCGGCAGTCCATTTTGTCGCCGCCCCAAGGAGCCGCACCATGCCCCTCCTCTCCGTCATCGCCGCCCGCTGGCAGCAGGCTTTGCCCGCGCTCGCCGTCATCGGGCTCGTCGCCTGGATCGCGCTGTTCCGCCATGCGCCGACGAGCGAGCGCGCGCTGTTTGCAGCTCTCCTCGTGCTCTACATGCTGCATCAGACCGAAGAGCATTTGTGGCCGGGCGGCTTTCGCCAGTTTACCAACGCGCACGTCTTCCACAGCGGCAACGACGACTGGCCGGTCGACATCCCCGGCGTGGCGCTGATCAATATCGGCTATGTCTGGCTGCCGGTCGGCCTCGCCGCGCTGTTTCCCGACGCGTTGCGCTGGCTCGGCCTCGCCTGGGTCGGGCTCACGCTGATCAACGGCATCATCCACATCGTCACCACGATCCGGCTGCGCATCTACAATCCCGGCCTGGTCACCGGCATCGTGCTGTTCCTGCCGTTCACGATCTTCGTGCTGACGCTGGAAGCCGCGCGCAGCGCACTCTCCGTCGGCGAGATCGCCGCAATCGCGCTCGGCGGCATCGTGCTGCATATCCCGGTCGCGGCGCTGTTTGTCGTGCCGTATTTGCGCAGGCGGGGCGCGGCGGCGGTGTAAACAAAATCGCAGGAATCAGTGGTCTGAAGGAACCCTCCATTGGCGCGTTAAGCCACCGTAGAATCATTAGTCCTAGAGCGCCATGGCGACAACGCACCTTAGGCCCTTACTGGCGGCTTAACACCGCCACGTCGCTTAATACGCGCCGCGACGCGAAATAGATCAGGCATATTAATCCGATCTTCGTCTCGTCGCTCTACCACGCCTAAAACGATCATTGAATTCAATAAAGCCAGTTCTCGAGGAAGACTTTTATTCTCAAATGCAAGCGGGCCTGGTCGATCATGTTCCAGCTTGAGTTTAGCTTCAATTTTCGACACCGTCGAAGACTTTTTCCATCGGGATGTGAAAACGACAGGCTCACAAGGCACTTCTAATTCTGCCAAGTCACCCAATGCGTCGCCAATCCAAATGTTGTCTTCCTTCAGTTCGTCTACTCGGCCTTGCGACGCGGCGACAACCCCGTCCTTTATCCCATTATAATCGATGGCTGTAGCTGCAGGCGGTGGATAATGCTCACCTGCTTTTTTGGCCGCAATTAAAAAACTGCGTGGGCTAGTTTGCTCGAACGCATCTGATAAATGCTGGTGCAGCCAAGTATAGGTGCGCCCACGCCTTCGGTCTGTGCCCATAAACTCGCCGGCGATGGCCGAAAATACCTTTGCTTGTACCTCCTCGTCCCCTCTCAAAATATCAGGCAGTCCTTCTCCGGAGTTACGCAGCCGCACATACCGCGTGATTAGTTTTGCAAACTCCTTGTGACCATCTTTATCATTCCAAATGCGACTGGGTGCCGTCCGGAATGCGGTTGGAATTCGGTGTGGCGCATTCTCCGGTAACATGAAGGTATCGTTTCAGGCTGCAAGGTCAATCGGCTGATCGATGGGCTTTGTAGCGAGCGTCTGCCAACCATCAACCTTGCGCATGTTGATCTGTCCTGAGGCGAGCAGCGCCCAGAACAGCATGGCAGCGGTGTCGGCGGATGGCAGAACAGTTTGGGTCTTGATCCGCCGCTTGAATTCCTCGTGCAATCGCTCGATGGCATTTGTGGTGCGTAAGCTGCGCCATTGGCTCGGAGGCAGGCGGGTGAAGGTGAACAAGCGTTCTCCGGCCTCCTCCAGGCTGTCGGCGACAGCGCGATGCTTGAGCCTCCATTTGCGGATGAAAGCCTTGCGGCGGATCTCTATCTCCTCAGGTGTCGCCGCGTAGATCATGTCGTTGTAATCCGCGGTGATCTCGTCATGCAGTCGCTCGGGGGCATGCGCGAACAGGTTTCTGTGCTTATGAACCGTGCAGCGCTGGACCGGCACGCCATCCCAGACAGAGGCAATGGCCTTGTCGAGTCCTGGCGCACCGTCGACAATAAGGAACTCGGGTCGCCGCAGCCCGCGCTTGATAAGATCGTCGAGGACAGTGCGCCAGGCCTCGGTGCTCTCGCCGCCCATGCTCTTGATCGCGAGCAGCACCTTCTGGCCGTCCGCGCGCACACCGAGAACGACCAGCAGCGAGATGGCAGTCGCTTTGCGATCGAGCCGCACACGAACGACGGTGCCGTCGAGGATCAGGCGCACAATCGGCTCCTCGGCCAGCGAGCGGGTGTTCCAGGCGTCCCAGTCGCTCTTTACCTTGCGCCATGTCCGGCTCACCGTGTCCTTGCCGACCGTTCCGCCGAACAAGGCCGCCAGCGCGCGACGCACCCGCCTTGTATTGGTGCCGGCGAGATACGTGCTCGCGATCAGGGCGTCGGCGGCAAGCGTGCGCCGCTGATAGGCCCGCAGCGCCTGACTTTTCCATTCCGCCGTCTTGCCCTCGGAAGTGGTCAGCCGGGCGCGCGGCACCGCAATCTCGATCGGCCCGAACGTGCCTGTCAGCGACCGCGTCCGGCTGCCGTGACGGTGACCCGCAACGCCGGCTCTTCCTTCATTGCCGGCCATCTGGCTTCGTCCGTAACGCGGCCGTGCCAGCAGAGCGTCGAGCTCGCCGCGGATCAACTCTTCGACGAACTCACGCGCTCGAGCCCGCACCTCGGTCTCGATCGGATCAAACCAATTGTCGAAAAGATCAACAGCCATTTTGGCCGCAGGCTGCAAAGAATCAGGCTTCGTGGTATTGCTCGTCATGGCGTGGTCTCCAGTCCGACGCTTCAACGCCGGATGATTCGAGGTTGAACACCCCGGAGACTACGCCACCCTCAATTCCTACCAACTCCGCGACGGCACCTGCGACTGAACAACAACCCATAGAGATCGGATCGTCGCCATTCTAATTTAACTGCCCCTGTCTTCAGCTTAGAGGCGTCCTGAAAATCGAAGAGCCTTTCGTCTCCAAATTGATCAGATCGCATAAATATTTTTGCGCGAATCGCGCGATAGCCACCCAAGTCAAGCGCCATTCTGAGCAATTCACGTGACAACGATCTAATTACAGACCATTCTCTGGAGAGCCGATCTAGAGCATCAAAAAGAACCAGAAATCTCTCCCCCCTTGATTGAAGCATCGCGTCAGCATCGCGAAGAACTTCTTCGTATTTTACCGGGTCACTCTTTATTGCTAAAGCTGCGTCCAGCAGGGTCGCATACTGAGGCACATTTTGCAGTTGACCGAGTGCCCGCAAAAGAACCCCGTGCCATATAAATTCGGGCTCCACCGACCTCTCAAGCAATTGTTCTATTTCTCTGCGAGACGCCGCAATGTCACCCCTCTGCTTTCCAGCCGATTCATGTGATCCAAGCTTAACACGAAGGTCCTTCAACCTAGCTCGCGGGTAAAGTTCGGCGGCCCGACGACGCGTATCGTCATGTGAAAGAACCGCGGCCCAAAAGCTCTTGCCCATTCCTCGATTGCCGACAATGAGCGGCCGATCGAAAGATAGGGCGTTGTCGTGCCCACGAACCGGATAGATTACCCGCAGCCCTGGCTCGTCCTGTGCCTTATGCGCGGTTGATCCTGGATCAATTTCAACAAGTGCCTGCCTGATGAGCTCCACAGTTACACTCCCACCGTTCGCTCAGGCTGCAACTTCACCAGGCTTGCTATTCGATTTAAGAACTCTCCGAATGCGCCTTCGGTCAATTTTGTATCGACTAATTCCGGATGCTCAAATAAATCGAAGTCAAGAAAATTGCTGTCGTAGAATATCGGCCAGCCAAAGTGTGGAGCGCTTGGGTCGTCGATATCGAAATTGAATGCCTCTGTATCATCATAACTTGCTTCATCGTAAATCCATTCAGCGAAAATATCGTATGCCCGATCGCGGAAATGCTTCCTGCTTGATTCCGATGCGCCGGCTTTCGCGTGGACCATTTGTAACCTGTCACGCCAGCTGGCGTCTTGGCCTTCAATTATAAACCGATTTAGGTGACTGAATGCGTAACGATAATCTCTAAAGCTCTGCGCGGTATCTAATCCGAATAAGAACACCGTGCCACCAAGCCCCAAAATCGAAGCAGCAGTACTTTCATTCAATCCAGCGCGGGCATCCACAAAAATTGCGTCATAGGAACTCTTCTCAGCCAGTTTCCTAAGAAGGTCACGAGTTTGATCGAGGAATGAACCCTGATTAGGTTTCTCGGTATAGCTTCGAGCGAGCTTCGCGAGCATATTGTACGGCGCTTCGTCCGTTTTTGTTCCAGTTGCCGGCACAACTGAGATCAAGCCGCCAGACGTTGTAAGGCGACTTGGCGCCAGCATTGAGCGAATAAGGTCTGGATCCGCACGACCAAATCCATTCTCAATGTAAAAATCAAGTGCGCCGTATGCTGGGCGATCTATTTCGTTCAAAAGCATGTCGCCGAGGCCAGGTGCCTCAAGGTCGAGGTCAATCGTCAGAACGTCCATACCGTTGCGCGCCAGCGCAGCGGCAGCGACACAAAGGGCCGTAGAGCGACCAACACCGCCTTTGATGCTCCAGTAGACAAATATTGGCACATCAACTGGTGTTCGATAGGGAGCGCGCTGCCAATCAGCTCCGATGATTCTCCGATCCACCACTCGTACTTCAATCTCTACACCGCCTGGGAGTTTCACCCATTCTACGAATCCAATTGAGTTATCGCAAAGGCTATCGTCAAAAAAATCCTCCAAAGTAGCGACCGGTAATTCATCAACATAGGGTCGAAAGGCGACCAAGACATCTGCCAAAGCGGTGCGTCCGGCATATAGTGATTTATCTCGTAAAACCACTGTGATTACGCCCATCACATCCCGCAATATTATCACCGCTCCATTTTGGAACGAGTTCAGCCCGACCAGTTTGCTGACTGCCGACACCACTGCTGGCAAGGCCTCGTCGAAGTGTATTGCGACAGTTTGCGAGCTCATGTTGTATATCTCAATCGCGCGACACCCAGCGCCTGCTTCGCCTGATTTCGCCAGTTAGTGTATTGGTCTGGCGTCACATGACCGTCTTGCGCGTAGCGGTCATTCACGTGCCAGTCCGAAAAGAAGTCTTGCCGACTGACTAGTGGATGGAATCTAACACTTGGTGCCCACGCCTGACGGCGGCGATGATTTTGTCTGGGTCGGCGGTCCAGGCGAAGGGTTTTGGATCATGGTTGGTCTGCGCGACGAAGCGGTTGATGGTGGCTTGGAGATCGACCACGCATCGGAAGACACCGCGCTTCAGTCGCTGCTTGGCAAGTTTGGCGAAGAACCCCTCGACTGCGTTGAGCCACGAGCACGAGGTCGGCGTGAAGTGGAAGGCGAAGCGCGGGTGCCGGTCGAGCCATTGACGCACCTTCGGATGCTTGTGGACGGCGTAGTTGTCGAGGATCACGTGCACCGACTTTCTGGCCGGCACCTGCGCCTCAATGGCGTTCAGGAAGCGGATGAACTCCTGGTGACGATGGCGCTGCATACACCGGCCAATGACCTTTCCCTCGAGCACGTCGAGAGCAGCGAACAGCGTCGTTGTTCCGTGGCGCTTGTAGTCGTGGGTCATCGTGCCAGCGCGGCCTTTCTTCATCGGCAGGCCGGGCTGGGTGCGGTCGAGGGCTTGGATTTGCGACTTCTCATCGACCGAGAGCACGATGGCATGGGCGGGCGGATCGACATAGAGCCCGACAACATCGCGCAGCTTGTCGATGAACTTCGGGTCGTTGGAGAGTTTGAACTGCTGGACCCGGTGCGGCTGGAGACCATGCGCGCGCCAGATGCGTTGGACCGAACTTGCACTGATGCCGACTGCTTTCGCCATCATGGTGGCGGTCCAATGGGTCGCCTCGGCGGGCGGGTCGGTTTGGGTGAGCATCACGACACGCTCAGCGATATCCGACCCAAGCGGCGGGATGCGCGACGGCCGCGTCTTATCGCGCAGCAGGCCGTCGTAACCTGCCTGCATGAAGCGTTCTTGCCAACGCCACACGCAGGTTTTCGACTTGCCGGTCTGACGCATGATCTCATTGGTGCCGACGCCGTCCGCGCTCAACAGGACAATCTCGGCTCGCCAGACATGCTTATGCGGCGCATTACAATTCCGCGCGAGCGTGGCCAGGCGGCGTCGATCAGCGGGCTTGAGAGTAATGGAAATTCCTGTTCGCATCCGCCAGACTTGCACGTATCGAGTCTGCCGGGAATCCCCTCCAGGATTCAAATGTCAGGTTTGATCCACTAGCTGCAAAAAGGGACCCGTCACGTTTCGACCTTGCAAGATTAGCTTGATCTCTCGTTTAATTTGCGGCAAGTGCCCGTTGATTTCTGCATCCCTTGGAGAAGTAAATCCTCCGGCAGCTTTCTTAAGTGAGCATTCGGCGGCAAGTCCAATAAGATGTCCTGCGCAATCATGCCGTCCTTCATCTGCTAATCTTTCGGCGTCAAGGTAATTTCGGACCGCGGCTTGACCATAATCTCTCGCCATTGGGTAGCACTCCCTGCCTGAACGCAACCTAGACAAGCCAAATGGATTCGGCGAGCAGATTCAATAGGTGTGAGTTGGCGGGTACAGTTCCCACCCCGCCGCCGAGGCCACGCTGGCGATGCCCCGCGCGTCCCGAGCTCCGCGTCCCTACCCCTGCCCGGCCGCCTCAAGGATCAAATTCGCGATCGTGTCGGGCTGCGAGATCAGCGAGACGTGGCTTGCCTTCACGTCGATGGTCTTGGCGCCCATGCGCTTGGCCATGAAGCGTTCGAGATCGGGATTGATGGTGCGGTCTTCGGTGGACACCGCATACCAGCTCGGCTTCGACCGCCATGCCGCATGCGTCGTCTTGCCGGCCAGCAAGGCGCGATTGAACGGCGCCTGCACGGCGTAGAGGACGCGCGCCCTGTCGGCGGGAAGGTCGCCGGCGAAGTCGCGCAGGAAGGCTTCCTCGCTGAGCTGGCCCCAATCGCCGGACCAGACAATGCCGGCGGTGGCCGGCGGCGTCGGAAATTTTTTGGCCAGCGCGGTGTAATCCTCGCCGGCATCGGGCGCCCGCGCGGCGACGTAGACCACGGCCGAAACTTTCGGATCGATGCCGGCCTCGGTGACGATCATGCCGGAGAAGGAATGGCCGACCAGCACGGTCGGCCCCTGCTGCATCGCCAGCGCGCGCTGCGCCGCCGCGACCGCTTCCGGCAGCGTCGTCAGCGGGTTCTGCACCGCAGTGACATTGAGCCCCTTGCGCTGCAGCCGCGCGATGACGTCGGACCAGCACGAGCCGTCGGCGAACAGGCCGTGCACCAGGACGATGTTGCGGGCTTTCGGCGCGGGCTGCGCCGCCGCGGCGCTTTCGATCAGCGGACCGGCCGCGCCGGCCGCCATCATGCTCACGAACGTGCGACGATCCAACGTGCGACGACCCATGGGACACCTCCGCCGCGCTCACCCGGTTATGCTACCTAAAATCCACTTGGCTCCGCAACGCCGCCATACCCCGTCCAAGGCAACAGCTTTTTCCTCTCCCGTTCCGGGAGAGGACGCTGAGCGACCCCCGACTTGATCGGGGGAGCGAAGCGGGTGAGGGTCCGTAATGGTCAGACCCTCACCGGCCCCGCTTGCGCGGGGCCGCCTCTCCCGTAAAGGGAGAGGGAAAAGGCCCGCCTCATCTCGGGAGTCATCGTGAAACGCCCGCAGTCCAATCGCATCCCGATCGCCATCCTGTTCGCCGTGCTGTGGTCGGCCGGCATGGTGTTGCGGGCGCCGTCGATCGATCAGCAGAGCGTCGTGACCGCCATCATCGCGGGCGCCATTGTCGGCGGGCTGATGTACTGGCTGTTCGACAAGTTTCGCGCGCCTTCATGAGCGAGCGTAGCCCGGCTCGAGCGGGCGAAAGCCGGGACAAGCCCGCGTAAGACGGATTATGATTTTTGCAGCGACCCGGGCTATCACTGGCCATGCAGCCTTACCCTTATATCTACGTCAACGCCGATGGCACGGCCCGCGAGCTTCATGCCGGCGAGCGCGCCTATCTTGAAACCGAATTCAAGGGCGGCGACGGCGCCATGCCGTACGTCAAAGACAGCTACGAAGAACGCAACGGCTGGGGCGAGCTCAACGGCTATCTCAAGCGCGCGGCGCTGCCGGCTGGAACGCCGGTCGGCAACGCTCCCGCCGATAACCCAAGCCGGCCGCTCAGCCGCGAGGACACCATCGCATGGTTGCGCGGCAAAGGCGTCGAAGTAACCGAAAACAGCGACGGCTCACTGACCCTGCACCCGCCGCCGCATCTAATCACCAAGGGAGCGTAGGGTGGGCTGAGCGCAGCGAAGCCCACGCGGGTTTTTGAAATTTGCTGCGTGGGCACGGCGCTTCGCGCCTTTGCCCACCCTACCCCACTTACTTGAAATAACTCACCCCGCAGGCCTGATCGCCGACGCGGGTTTCGAGGGCTTCTTTGGCCGACGGCTTGGTCTCGCCCGGCTTCGGCGTCTGGTAGTCGACGCTGACGACGGCGCCTTCCGGCGCGTCGTGGACGGCGTCGTAGCTGCGCTGTCCCATCGGCTCGTTGTAAAGCTTGAACTGGCGGATATCGGCGCCGATCAGGCCGGACAATTCATAGGCCGTGAACTTGCCGTCGCCGGTATCGAAGCAATAGACGAAAAGATCGCGATCGCGGAACTCTTTGTTGTGCGGGTCGTTGAAGGCCGCCAGCGCCTTGCCTTGGTCGGCCTTGAGCGCGGCGACGGCGCGGTCGAGCATGGCGCGGGCCGCTTCCGCCGTGCCGAGCGGCTCGCCGGCAAGCACCCCGCCGCTCCACAGCCCTGCGAAAGCCAGCGATGCAAAGGCCAGCAGCACGAACGCACCCGCATTTTTCTTCACGGCAATCTCATCCCTTTTATGATGGCCATAGCCGCCGGATCGTGGGGTTGGCGCGGCCGGAACCATCGCGGCCGATCCCCATGCCCGGTCCCGCATAGCGCACGCTCATGCCGGCACCATCCGCCAAATTCATGGCGGGCTCGGCGGCAAGGGTCTAAATTTCGCAGCCGCGGTTCCATAGCCGTTTGTCAACGCGTACCCCGCCAAGCACCCGGAACATCGCCATCTCGCGGCATGGCCGGATTGCCCGTTCCGCTCATTCCCGCGTAAGCGGGAATCCAGAGGCCGGGTTCCCGTCCGCGCGGGGACCCGCGGCGGCGAAAGTTGTAACATGACCGTTGACAAATGTCGCCTTCAATGTTACATAGCGCCCACCTTGCCGGCCGACGGGCGTTTCTCGAGGACGACCCTGGAACGACGCAAGGGCGGTGGCCCGATAGGGCTGCCGCGGTGGAGCGCCGGGAGGCGCGCCCCCCTCCGTATCTCCCCCGCGGGAGAGATACGGAGGGGGGATGCCGCGCCCGAAGCGCAGAAGGCGGTGACGCCGACTGCGTGGCGCGGATCCACGACCGGCGCCTCCCGGCGCTCCGCTCCCGTCGGTATCGGGGGCGAAACGGAGTAGCGTTAGTGGCGTAGCTTTCCTGGCAAAGCTCGGGCGCGGATGCGTCGCGAGAACGTATTGCTGTGTGCAGGAGCAGAACCCCACGGTCCTCACCCGCCCCGATCCTTGTCCCCCCGCCAGAGTGATGGCATGATGCCCGCCCACCAATATTGCCCGCGACAAAGCCGCGATGCTCGCCGAGGCGGTTTGGAAGGAACATCTGCGCAAGACCGGCCGGCAGCCGCAGCGCGAGCGCACGAAGAGCCGCCGGTGAGCGTGTTTGTCGATCCGACGGTATGGTTTGCGGCGATCGTGGCTCGCGACCGCGACAACGCCCGCGCCAT
The DNA here is from genome assembly GCA_963791925.1 of uncultured Alphaproteobacteria bacterium. Taxonomy (GTDB): domain Bacteria; phylum Pseudomonadota; class Alphaproteobacteria; order Rhizobiales; family Xanthobacteraceae; genus BOG-931. Next base: position 169,529 of record CAWBUA010000005.1, read on the forward strand.
CCTGCAAAGCACGACCGGGCATGTGACCACCGACCACGTGCTGGTCGAGTGCTGGCAGCTGTTGAACAGCCGTTATCATCGGCGCGGCGCCGAGCTGTTGTGGGAGCGCATCCGCGCCGGGGCGGCCCGCCTGGAATTTGTCGCTCCCGCCGACCTCGAAGCCGCCTGGGCGGCAGGCGAAATATTCCGCGATCAGAACTTCTCCATGGTCGACCGCACCAGCTTCGCCGTGATGGAGCGCCTCGGCTTGACCCGCACGGCGAGCTTCGACGACGATTTCGCCGTCTATCGCTACGGCCGCAATCGCGACCGCGCTTTTGAGGTGCTGCGCTAGGATGAGATCGAATCAGCAGGGCTGCATCGCGCCGGCCGCCGCGCTCAAATTTCGGACTTTTGCTATAGAAAATCCGTCGAAAATGGCCGAGTCATAGCCTTGAGCGCGAAACAACCCGTCGTCGGCGTGATCGGCTCGGCGCATCTGGCCGAGGGAAAATTCCCCGCCCAGCGCGTCAGCGAACGTATTTTGCGCGCGGCCGCCGAGGCCGCCGGAGCGCTGCCGCTGATCTTTGCCGGTTCGCCGGAGATCACCGAGGTCGGCGCGCTGCTCGACGTGGTGGACGGCATTCTGTTGACCGGCGCGCGCGCCAACGTGCATCCGAGCCATTTCGGCGAAGAAGAACATCCCTCCTATGAACCCTACGACCAGCCGCGCGACGCGCTGGCGCTGGCCGTGATCGAGGCGGCGGTGGCGCGCGCCGTGCCGCTGTTCGGCATCTGCCGCGGCTTTCAGGAAATCAACGTCGCTTTCGGCGGCACGCTGCACCCGGAAATCCGCGACCTGCCCGGGCGCATGAATCACCGCGCGCTCCGGCTTGCCAACGGCGAAATCAATCCCGATCCCAAGGTGATCTATGCGGAGCGCCACGAGGTGCGGCTGACCCCGGGCGGCGTGTTCGCAAAGCTCCTCGGCGCCGACACCGTACGGGTCAATTCGCTGCACGGCCAAGGCATTCTCAAGCCCGGCGACCGCATCGTCATCGAGGGCGTCGCCGAGGACGACACCATCGAGGCGATCCGTGTCGCCGAGGCGCCGGGCTTTGCGCTTGGCGTGCAATGGCATGCCGAACACGTGGCCGATCCCAATCCGGTGAACCGCACGCTGTTCGAAGCTTTCGGCGCCGCGCTGCGCCAAGCGCGGAAGGCCAAGTGAGCCTGTCGCCGCCGCGCCGATGGAGGACCGAACGCGGCCACGGACGTTGCTACGGACGCGGCCGCGCATTGGGCACGCCGGAAACCGGCGGCACCGCGGCGAGCATCTTAAGAAAATCCGCCGCCGTGTAGAGTTGCAGCGGCCGCAGCTCGCCGAGATGCGGCGGCATATCGGCGATGACGACGCTGTCGCCCTGCGGGGAGTGCAGCCAGAATGCGGTGAGATAAAAAGCCGGCACCATCAGCAGGCGCGCTTCGGCGTCCGCGGGCACATTCCGGTTATTGTCGATCCAAGCGATTGTCGCATCGATGCGCGGGGCGGCCGGCGAACGAACCACCTCCTGCACCTCCCAGCCGGCGCCCTGCGCCGCACCTGGCGGCGGCGCCTTGGACCGCGCAATGTCCTGCGCTTGCGCGCCATAGCGGATCTGATGCTGCCATAGGCCGGTCTGCCGTGCGGCCCGGCCGAGATCGGTGCTGTCGCCGCGCAGCGCATCTAGTCCGATCATGTAAACCGGAAAGCTCTCGCCGACTTGCGCCGGCGCTATTCTGGCGGCCATCGAAAGGCCAGCCGTACCCGGCGGCGCCGGCGCGCCGAGCGACGGCAGCCGGACGGCGATTTGCTGCGCGATCGACGCCAAGGCGGCCGCCGGAAGTTCGGGCGCGCGCGCCATTAGACCTTCCCTCCCGTTGTCGTCGCCGCCGCCGCCGATCCCGCCGTCGATGCCACCGGCGCCGCCAACGGCGCGATGTCGGAATACGAGATCGTCCATTGCCCGAAGCCGTAACCGTTTTGCACCGCGCTGAATGCGCGGCGGCCGGCGCCGTAATAGGGATCGGCCACCCATACATCGTTATTGTCGTAGATGCCGGTTATCAGCGCCACATGCGCACCGCCGCCGGTCCAGGCGTAATAGACTTCGACCGGCCGCTGGTGTGCGATTTCGTCGGCCACGTCCGTAAACGACATCGACGCCCGGATGACCGAAAATCCCATCTGGTAGGTGGGATAGACGTGCTCCGGCCACTCGCCGCAATCGCACGCCGTCGTCGACGGATTGACGCAGCACAGCTGGTTGAACTGGCGCGAGGCCAAGTCGCATTGCTGCAGCGTGTTGGTGTGATAATAGCCGAACACCATTTGACTGCAGGCCGCCCAGCACCAATTGTTCTGCAGTTGCCCGTAATAAGGCACCGCCAGCAAAGGCGGCGCGGCGGCGGGCGCTGCTGCGAGCGCCGCTGCGAGCGCCCTGGGCGCGACAATCGGAACACCCTGTATCACCCGGAGCATGCACGTCACGGTAGCGCCGCGACGGCGCCCTGTAAACCGTCAACCGGACCGCGCCATCGCTTCAAGCCGGTCCGCCAATTGCCGAAGCTGCCAACGGCGCGCGAGCGCGGCGGCCTTCGACCAAGTCGGCTGCTGCGCAGCAAGCTTCGGCAGCGGCGCTTTCTTGTCCATGGTGGCGATGGCGCGATAAAGCCTCAGATCGTCGGCTTGTTTGGCGAAACGTCCGGTCTTGAGGATCGCAGCCAGGCTGCCGTCTTTGCGGATGAGCGAAGCGGCGCCCAAGGCGCCGATGCCGGGCGCGCCGGGCAGCTTGTCCGACGGATCGCCGCGCAGCGCGATGAAATCCGGCACCTGCCCAGGTTCGACGCCGTAGCGCTCATGCACCTGGCGCGGGCCGATTCGCGCCATCTCGCCGGCGCGCACCGGATAGAGGATCGTGGTCTTCGCCGAGGCGAGCTGGAAGCTATCGCGATCACCGCTTGCCACCAGCACGGTGCCGCCGCGCCGCTCCTCGGCCGCCGCCGCGGCGGCAAGGAAGTCGTCGGCCTCGTAACCGGCTCGCTTGGCATTGGCGAAGCCGCAGGCCGCGACGAATTGCGGAATAACATCGAGCTGCTCGACAAGCTCGTCGTCGAATTCGCGGCCGCTCTGATAGTCGGCAAAGGCCGCGTGGCGATAGGTCTCCGCCTCGAGCGTATCCCAGCCGACCAGCACCGCGCGCGGCCGCTCGGTGCGGTAAAGCTGCAACAGGCGGTTGGCGAAGCCGAGAATGGCGCCGGCCGGACGGCCCCGGTCGCGGCGGATGGTTTTCGGCAGCGCATGATAAGCACGATGCGCGAAGGAATCGCCGTCGATGACCAGCAAAGGGCGACGCCCGGAGGTTTTCGGCTCGATCGGGCGCTTGGTGGCCATGCCGGCGTCTTACCCGCCCTCGCTGCGCTTTTCCACGCTTGCAGCGACGTCGAAGCGGCACAGCCAATCGCCGCCCGTCCGGGCCCGACGACGATCTTACGCCTTCCTCGCATGCCGCACCTGCCAATTGCCCCCTTCCCGACTTGCGAAAACCGCGACAATCTCGGCACCGGGCGCAACCAGCAAGGTCGCCGAGGCGGCGTCGATAAGCCGCCCGGCGCGGGAGGATCGACGTGACATTATCCAAATCTGTGGGCGCGGCCGTTGCCATTGCCACCGCTATGGTTCTGCTTGGACGATCGGCCGAGGCCGCGGACGACGCCGCGGCCAAGGCACAGGTGTGCGGCGCCTGCCACGGCGTAAACGGCACGCCGGTCAACGCCGTGACGCCGGTCATCTGGGGGCAACAGAGCAATTATCTCTATAAGGAGCTGCACGACTTCCACAGCGGCGAGCGGACCAATGCCACCATGACCCCGGTCGCGCAGGACATTGCGCTGACCGAGCTGCGGACGCTTGCCGACTACTTTGCGGCAAAAGCCTGGCCGGCGGCGGCCGGCGCAGACCCTTCGGCTCCGCCCCCGGCGGCGATCGCCGCCAAGATCGAGATGTGCAAGGCCTGCCATCAGCCGCATTTCGAGGGTGGGGCACCGGCGCCGCGGCTGGCCGGCTTAAGCGACGCGTACCTGTTGTCCGCGATGAATGCTTTCGCCGACGGACAACGCACCAACAATCTCGACATGCCCGGATTTATGAAAGCGCTGAGCGAGAGCGACCGCGAACAGATCGCCAAATATCTCGCGGGGCTGTGAGCATGACGCAGCGCCTCGGCGGACGCGGCACGCGATCCCGCGCGTGGCCGATTGACGCCGGCTCTGGCGCGGAGCGGTAACGTCGCCTATTCTGGCGCCTCATCCAGCGAGCAACCTCTGGGGGGAGAGCATGGCCAAAAAGAAACGCAAGAAAACCGCGAAGGCGACAACGTCACGCAAAACGACGCGCAAGATCGCCAAGGCGAAAACAGCAAAGGCGAAAACCGCGAAGAAGCCCATGAAGAAAGCCGCGGCCGCGAAGAAGCCGGGCAAGGTCGCGGCGGCCAGCAAGTCAAAGCCTGCTGCCAAGAAGCCTGTGACGAAGCCTGTGACGAAGCCTGTGACGAAGCCTGTGACGAAGCCTGCGGCTAAGGCGCCGGCGACAGCCACAAAACCTGCCGCGCCTCCACCGGAGAGGGAGAGCCTGACCCACAAAATCGGCAGTGCGGTCGGCGCGGTGGTCGACATCCTCACCGACGCCGAACGGCTGCATCACAAGTTGGAGCCCGAGATTTCCAACGAGCCGGAATGAGCGCGTTCGCCGGCACCTCGCGCCGCCGGCGCGGCGGCACGGCCTCTGCTAATTGTTGTTCCGGCCCCGCTCGGTATCGGCGGCGCTGCGAATTGCTTCCTCGTGATACCAGCCGCTGGCACCGGATACGAGCTTCACGCCATAGGGCAATTCCACCTTCGGCGCCGCATCGTCGCCTCGGATCCGCAATGCAAAGCGGCCGCGTGGCGGGAACGCGTAGATCTTCGCTGATCCGGAAGTATTGGTCGTCATTGTTCGGCTCCATCGCCGTGCGCGCATCGCAATGAGCGCGTCGTGATTTAGTCTCCCGAGTTGTTCTTAATATAGTGCTTTGCCCGCGATTTGTTCGGTCTGCCTCGCAGAAAATAAGCAATTGGCTACAATATGTGCATTCAAGCCGCATTCACGTTTTTGCTTATTTGAACGGCATGGTCTCGTGCCGCGAATCATCGCGGTTTTTTTCGCATCGCGGCAAAATCACGCGTTTGGCATACAAAATGCTTGCAAATCGGCGGGAGGCGACGAGCAGCCGCGATTTTCGGCTGCGCACGCTTCGACGCACGCTCAATCAGCCAAGAGATCAGCCAAGAGAGACGGGTATGACAAAATATAAGCTCGAATACATATGGCTCGACGGTTACACGCCGACGCCGAACTTGCGCGGCAAAACACAGATCAAGGAATTCGACGCGTTTCCCATGCTCGATCAGCTGCCGCTGTGGGGCTTCGACGGCTCGTCGACCATGCAGGCGGAAGGCCACAATTCGGACTGCATCCTCAAACCCGTCGCCGTCTATCCCGACGCGGCGCGCAGCAACGGCGCGCTGGTGATGTGCGAAGTCATGCTGCCAAGCGGCGAGCCGCATCCGTCGAACAAGCGCGCCACCATTCTCGACGATCCCGGAGCGTGGTTCGGCTTCGAGCAGGAATATTTTTTCTACAAGGACGGCCGGCCGCTCGGCTTCCCGGCAAGCGGCTATCCGGCGCCGCAGGGCCCGTATTACACCGGCGTCGGCTACAAGAACGTCGGCGATATCGCGCGCAAAATGGTCGACGAGCATCTCGATCTGTGTCTCGCCGCCGGCATCAACCACGAAGGCATCAACGCCGAGGTCGCCAAGGGCCAGTGGGAATTCCAGGTGTTCGGCAAGGGCTCGAAGACCGCCGCCGACCAGATGTGGATGGCGCGTTATCTGCTGTTGCGGCTCACCGAAAAATACGGCGTCGACATCGAATTCCACTGCAAGCCGCTCGGCGACACCGACTGGAACGGCTCCGGCATGCATACCAACTTCTCGACCGCCTATATGCGCGAAGTCGGCGGCAAGGAGTATTTCGAAGCGCTGATGAAGGGGTTCGAGACGGCACGCAACGAGCACATCGCGGTCTATGGCCCGGACAACCACATGCGGCTCACCGGCAAGCATGAGACAGCGGCGATCACCGAATTCACCTACGGCATCGCCAATCGCGGCGCTTCGATCCGCGTGCCGCATTCCTTCGTCAACAACGGCTACAAAGGTTATCTCGAGGACCGCCGGCCGAATTCGCAGGGCGACCCGTACGCGATCACCTCGCAAATCCTGAAAACCGTCGCGTCAGTCCCGACCAGCGGCAAAGTCAGCGCCGCGGCTTAGGCAGAAGGCATTGCCAGCCGACAGGACCACGCGAAGCCGCGCGTTTGGGTCACAGGTTCGGCGAAGCAATCCAGCGGTCCTGGATTGCTTCCGCCTGCGCGCACACCCCGCTGCGGCGGAATCAAACCCGCCGAAGCTCGCCGAACGCACGAAACCGGGGCGTCGCTTGCGCTCCTCGCAATGATGGCGCCGCATTCGGCGCGGGCTTCATTGAGTTCGATGAGCCCGATGCCGCGGGGGAGGTGATTGGCGTCCCTCCCCCGCCCTCCTATGGCGCGGGTCTCTGGTGAGGGCCGCGCTCGGCCGGCGTGCCGATTCCGCTAAAACAAAAGAGCTGGAGCGCGCCCGAGAGCAGGTGTTTTGCGGGACATGCTCAGTCGTCGTCGCGATCCTTGCGGATGATCACTTTTTTATCGGTGCCGGGCATGGCGACGAAGGGGCGATCTTCGTGTTTCTTGATGATGGTGGTCTGGCCGGTGTCGTCGTTCCGCTTGATGACCGTGGTGTCTTGCGCCTTGGCGGACGCAATCATCTGCACACTCATCACCAGCGCGGCTGCGGCGACGAAAACGAGTGTACGCATAGGGCTCTCCTCTCTGTTAGATGTCGTACCGAACTAATGCATCGCGGATGATCCCGTTCCGAACTTTCCGGCTGCAGCTCTTTTCATGAAATTCTTTGTTCGTCCGCGCTCTTCGCAGTCCCGAAACAACGGCATTTTTTCTGCGTGCGCGGGCGCGAAGGAACTCGCGCTGGCTTGCCGAATTGTTGTGCGTGGCGGTCTCGATGCCGCCCGAGAACAGCAACCAGGGAACAGCAACCAACAGTCGGGAACAGCACTATGGACAAGAGGATTGCCGGACTTCTCGGCGCTGCAGCGGCGCTGACAACCATACACTCTGCACAAGCCGCGCCGGCCCAGGCGACGCAACTCGCACCCGCCGCAAGCTATCGCGATCTTCTGGAGCCGATCCCGAATGCGTTAAATGTACTCAAGGCGGACGACGCTCGCCTCGCCAGTGGTGCAGTTGAGCAACCACCCGTGCAGCTCGTACAATACTTTTATCACCATCATCACCACCATCACCGTTATTACCGCGTCGTCCCACGGCCCTACTTCCGTCACCACCACCATCATCACCACCACCATCACCATCACCATCATCACCGCCACGGCTTCGGCGTTTACATTCGTTGACGTTGCATAAACCTCCCACCGTCAGGAATTTCGCATATAAGAACCGGCGCGGAACGTGTTTCCGCGCCGTCCTGAACTGTCTGCGATAGGGGCCGGAAATCTCGGGGCTGGCGATGGCGAAACGACTGCACTACGGCACGACCGCCAAAGCGCTGCATTGGCTGGTGGTCGGACTTCTGGTCGTCCAATATTCGATCGGCTGGCTGATGCCGGATATCAAGCGCGGCATGACTCCGGGCGTCGCGATGACGCTGCATATCTCCGTCGGCACGCTGATTCTCGCGATAATCGTCGGCCGCATGGCCTGGCGGCTGACGCATCCGGTGGCGCCGGAGAGTTCGTTGCCGCCGTGGCAGCGTCTGACGTCTGAGACGGTGCACTGGCTGCTTTACGTCCTGGTGCTGGCGACCACGCTCTCGGGCTGGCTGTTCGCGTCGGCACGCGGCTGGATCATTTCGTGGTTCTTCATGGTCCCACTGCCGATGCTGACGTCCGGCAATACGCAACTCGTCCGCACCATCGACGGCTGGCATCAGGATTTCGAGTGGGCGCTATTGATCCTGATCGGGCTGCACGTCGCCGCGGCGTTCTTGCACCTGTTCTATTACCGCGACGCCGTCATGCAGCGCATGCTGCCGCAGATCTCGGTGTCCTGATCGCGATCAGACCGTGATCCGTTTGCCCACGAATTTCACCATGTCGGCGAAAGCGCCGCCGATTTGCGACAGATCGGGCGAATGGCCCTTGTGGCGCTCCATCTCGATATAGACGAGGTCGATTTCACCGCCGGCCTTGCGGTAATTGGCGACGAAGCGCTGCGGCTCGTTGCCGGGGAAGTCCGACTCGACGTCCTTATAATCGTGCACGTCATCGCCGCGCGCCTGGAACCAGATGGCCGGCGGCAGTTCGACTTTCTCGCCGCGCTCGAGCGCCAGCATCGGATTGCCCTCGGCCATGTTGTCCTCATTGCGCCAATAGGCGTCGTGGCGCGGCACGATGCTCTTGCCCCATTCCTCGCCCCGGGCAATGGCGCGCTTGGCATGGCGGTAGCGCGACAACGGATTGATCACCGGCCACGACATCACGATGCAGGGGACGCTGGCGTCGACTTTGGGCGAGCCCGCCGGCAGCGCGATCGCGGCGTAGCGTGGATCATGCGGGCGCATCGCGACCAGCATGGCGAGATGGCCGCCGCTCGATTGGCCGGAGAGCGCGATCACCTCCGGCCGCGTCTTTAATTCCTGCGCGTGCGCCTTGGCCCAGCGCACCGCGTAATTGATGTCCTGAACCGAGGCCGGATAAGGCGCCTCGTTGCCGGAGCGGAAATCGAGCGCGATCGAGACAATGCCGTGAGCCGCCATGAACTCGTGGCGCAGATGCTCCGTCATGCGGTCGCTCATGCACCAGGCGCCGCCATGGACCTCGACCAGCGCCGGAAACGGGCCCGCGCCGCGCGGGGTGAACACGCGCGCCAAGAGCGGCTGGTCGCCGTGGCGCAGATATTCGACGTCCTTGACGTCGTAGGCGGCGGTATTGGCATTCTTGGCGTCGAGAACGGCGGTTGTCATGGCAAAACCCCTATTGCGTTTCCCCTCGTACAATAGCGCGGATCGGCCGGCGGCGAAATCCTGCACTGCTCACAAGCGCATCATCGGCCGTTTGCCCTTGGTCGACTTCTCGCTCGGAACCTTGACCAGTGCCTCACCGTCAAGCACGGTCTCGCCGTCGACGGCACAGATGCAGGCGAGCCGGGCCCGCGATTTTTCCGGCAGCAGTTCTTTCACGGTCACCGTGACCACCACGGTGTCGCCGATCTTCACCGGCGCGCGGAAATTCAGCGTCTGCGAAATATAGACCGCGCCCGGCCCGGGCAGCCGCGTGCCGAGCACGGCCGAGATCAGGCTCGCGGTGTAGAGGCCGTGCGCGATGCGCTTGCCGAAGGACGTGCGCGCGGCAAAATGTTCCGACAGATGGATCGGGTTGCGGTCGCCGGTGAGCTGCGCGAAGCCGATCACCTCCGACGACGACACCGTTTTCGTCAAGGTCTCGGTCATGCCGACCGAAAGGTCCTCGAAGAACAGCGTGCGAAGCGGCGGCGGATTCATGCGGCGGCGCGATTATGCCCTCAAGCGGCGCGCGCCGCCGGCGCTGCGCCGGTGGCCGGCAAGATGACGCTGTGGGTCATGGTGCCGAGCGCAATGGCGCCGAGGATCAACAGAATGCCGGAGATCCACAAGGCCCAGTCGTAGGAATGGAGGTCGGCCACCACATAGCCGGTCACGATCGGCGCCAACAGCCCGCATAGATTGCCGCTGAGGATAGCGAGGCTGATCGCCTTGCCCACGTCGCGGGCGCGGTGCACAAGGTCGGTGACCAGCGACAGATTGAGCGAGATCATGGCGTTGACGCCCGACAGCGACAGCGCGAACAGCGCCAGGATCAGCGTCGTATTGTCGGTGAAGGGCACAAATACGACCACGGCGGAGAGCAGGATGCAGGCGATGACCACGCCGCGCCGCGCGCCGGCAAGCAGCGTGTGGTTTTGCAACATGCGGTCGCTGATGAGACCGATGATGATGCTCACCGGCACCGCGATCGCCCAGGGCACTGCGGTGTAAAGCCCGGTTTTCATGATGGTGAGATGCTTGGTGTCCTGCAGATAGCTCGGCATCCAGAACAAGAGCAGATAGAGCGTATAGATGCCGGAGGCCTGCGCGATCATCGCGCCCCATTGCGACGGCGACCGCAACAGCTCGAACACCACGCCAGGACTGCCATGCACGCCGATTTCGTCGGGCGAGCCGGCCGAACGTTCGGCCAGGATCGTTTCGCGTTCTTCCGGCGACAGCCAGCTTACCTTTTCCGGGCGGTCGAACCAGAACAGATTGCAGGCAAGCCACACGAAGCCGAGCGCGCCGAGAACGATGAAGGCCGCGCGCCAGCCCCAGGCACTGGCGATCGCCGCGGTGACGACGGCGCCGAGCGCCGGGCCGGCAAAGCTGCCCGCGCTCCAAAATGCATTGGCGACGCCGCGCTCCTTCGCCGGCATCCATTCGCGCACGATACGCCCGCACGACGGGATCGAAGTCGCCTCTCCCGCACCCATCACCATGCGGACGACGATCAGGCTGGCGAAGCTCCACACGCCTGCGGTCGCCGCCATGGCCAGCGACCACAGCGTAATGCCGATGGCGTTGATGTTGCGCGCCGAGAAGCGGTCGAGCAGGATGCCGATCGGCAGAATGCAAAGCGTATAGGTCCACAGGAAGGACGAGAACAGGTAGCCCATCTCGACCGGGGAAAGCTTGAACTCGCCGCGCACCGCCTGCGCCACGATGCCGAGCGCCGACCGGTCCATGTAATTGATGCTGACCAGCGCCAGCGTCAGAACATAGATCCAGCCGCGCCGGAAATGGCTGGTCGTGGCCGCCGCAGCGGTTTGCGCAGTCATGGTCGCCTCCCCAATTTCGTTCTGATTTTTGGCGCGGTTTTTTTGCCCTTCCCGCTCCGTTGTCCGGCCTCGCCCCGCCGCCTATTGCTTCGGCGGCGGCGCAACACGTGGCTTGGCCGCGGCCGCAGTGCCTGCCGCCGGACCGCGCGGATCGTTGCGGTTGGCCATGCAATTCCTCAAGAACTTCGCCCGCGCCGCGCCGGTCAACTTCTGGTCGTCGGCGCCGAATTTACAGGTCACCATTTTCTCCTTCGCCGTCACCGCCAATGATGGCGTGCTCGGCAGCATGGCGATGGGTGCGGCGACCAACAAAGCGGCCAAGAAAATGGCGCGATAAACGTGTCTGGACATGGCGAGATCCCCTGGCTGTCGGACCTATAGTAACACCGAATGGATGGCGCGATACCATGGCGCAAATTGGCGCTATAAGACGGCATGAATTCCCTGCCCCGCATCAGCGAGGTCTTGGCCGGACTGAAGCCCGGCCTCACCGGAACCGCCGAAATCGTCGTCGGGCCCGAGCATACCGCGCCATTTGTCGGCTCCGGCCGGATCGCGGTGCTGGCGACGCCGGTGATGATCAACGTGATCGAGGCCGCGGCGCTGGCGGCCGTCGAGCATCTGTTGCCCGCCGGCCATCAGAGCCTCGGCATCCACCTCGATATCAGCCACACCGCGGCGACCCCGGTCGGCTTGCGGGTTACCGCGACGGCCGAAGTGGTGCAGCTCGAAGGCCGCACGGTGACCTTCCGAGTTGAGGCCCGCGACGATGTCGAGCCGATCGGCGGCGGCAGCCATCAGCGGGTGGTCGTGAGCGTGGCGCGGTTCGACGAACGGGTGCAGCGCAAAATCCGCGCTGCCCGTTGAACTCCTCCGTTATCGCGCGGTGCGCCCGAAGCGCCAGCCAAGGAAGAACAGGATGACGGCGGCGACGGCGGCCGCCAGCGCATGGGTGTGATGGATATGCGTCGAGCCCGCGGCATAGCCCGGCATGAAGGCCGGCAATGAGCCAGCCTGCATCGTGAAATACATCACGGCGGCAATGACGCAAACAATGGCAAGAAGATAAGCCAGCATCCGCATTGACAATTTCCCTTGTGAACATCGGTGGCGATCGGGTGCGCCTGCCTAGCATAGCGGCCATGATCTTGGCGAGACCGCAAGGCGCCGGTTCGCCGCTTGTGTTCGCCGGCGCGCCAGCGGATGATACGGCAAAACATTGTAAGGGGGGACCATGATCATCCGGCTCGCCGCCGGCGCTTTGGCGCTTGGCATTGCTGCTTTTGCCGCCGCTCCGGCCGGCGCCCAATCGCTTGATGATCTTTACGCCAAGGCGAAGACCGAAGCTGCCTTCACGCTCTATGTCGGCGGGCCGACCGCGCCCTGGGAGGCGATGGCGAAAAAGTTCAACGAACGCTACCCCGGGATCGCCGTCTCCATCAGCGGCGGCTTCTCCAACGTGCTCGACAAGAAAATCGACGCGCAGATCGCCGCCGGCAAACTAGAGGTCGACGCCGCGATCCTGCAGACCATCGCCGATTTCGTGCGCTGGAAAGCCGACAACCGTTTGATCGATTTCAAGCCCGCAGGCTTCGACAAGATCTATCCGCAATTCAAGGACCGCGACGGCGCCTATTGGGCAACGATGATGAATGCCGTGCCCTACATGGTCAACACCGAGCAGGTCGCCGCGGCCGACGCGCCGAATTCGGCGCTCGATTTCCTCAAACCGCAGTTTAAGGGAAAGATCGTCACCGCCTATCCGGCGGACGACGACGTCACGCTGTGGGTATTCTACCACATCGTGCGGAAATACGGCTGGAGCTACATGGACAAATACATGGCGGCGAAGCCGAACTTCATTCAGGGCCATCTCGGCGAACAGCGCAGCATCGGCTCCGGCCAGAACCTCGCCACCTTCGATTCGATCCACAACATCACGACGGTGTTGAAGAAACAGGGCATGAAGGTCGACTCGCATTTCCCGACCGTCGATGCGACGCCGTTCTGGCAGTTGTCCGGCGCGATCTTCAAGGGCGCGCCGCATCCGAATGCCGCAAAACTGTTCCTGACTTGGCTCCTGGAACCGGCGCAGCAAATCGCGACCGAAACCTGGTCGGGCCGCAGCGACGTGCCGCCGCCGAAAGGTTACAAGCCGATCTTCTCGTACAAGGTCGTTACCGACTATAGGGAATTTCTGGTCGACCAGGACAAAATCGCCGGGCTTCGCAAACGCTTCGAGAAATACTCTGGCCCGGTCGTGAATGCCGGTGGTGTGCGCTAGGGAGACGATTACCTGATGCAGACCCACGTCCCATTGGGCATACGAACCGCCGGATGACCGGTATGTCTCAGGCACCAGGATTGATTTTGACCGCCCCAGATGCACCGGCCCGATACGCTGCTGCGATGCCAGTTCGGACCGCAACCGCCTAACGCGAACGCTGGAGCAACAGCCGACGACAATGCGGTTGAAACAATCACGACACCGAGCAGCACGGTTCCGAGCGGTTTCATGGATGCCTCTCTTTATGCAAGACTGGTGCAGGTCTTATGCAAGACCGCTGCCTCGGTTAATACGTCAAGTGAGCACTCGAGTAAAGATCGCTGGCACGTTTCCGCAACAAGCCAACCATGCGCGCGATCTTAAAAGCCGACGGCGGCGAACTCGGCTTACGTAACGAGCAGCGGTTGTTTCAAACGATCGCTACCGGCGAACGTCACTCGGCAGCGACCGCCAAGGCCGCCGTTTCCACTGCCGGCGCCGCATGCGCCGCCTCGCCGCTCGCAAGCGCCGCCAGAATCCGCTCGACCAGCGCGCGGGCCGACTCCGCGGAGAGCTCGATCGCGACGCGATCGCGCCCGCCTTCGCCTTCATTAGTGAAGTCGATGGCGAGCACGTGATCGAGCGTCGAGTAATAGGGGTGGTCGAAATAGACGTTGGCGGTATCGATCCGCATCCAGCCTTTGCGGCCCTTGGCGCTGCCGACCAGCGCCGCTTTTTCGACGATGTAGGAGCACATGGCTAAACCTTTTGCTGGCCGATACGTTACTCGGCGGCGACGCTCGCGGGCGAAGCCGCGAGATAGCGCTGATAGAGCGCAAACACGTTTTTCCAGCCATCCGCCGCCTGTTCGGGACGATAAGCTTCGCGCGCGGTATTGAAGAAGGCGTGGCCGGCACCGTCGTAACGGTGAAATTCGTAGTTCTTGCCGAGCTTTTTCAGCACCGCTTCGGTGCGATTGACCTGATCGGCGGTCGGATTGGCGTCGTCGTTGCCGAAAATGCCGAGCAGCGGGCAGCTCAGTTTGTCGGTGAGATCGATCGGCGCCACCGGGCGCTTGTCATTGAGCAGTTTCGGATCGTCAACGATCACATTGCCGCCCCAGCAATCGACCGCGGCATCGATCCCGGGCAGCGTGCAGGCGGCGAGATAGACATGGCGGCCGCCGGAGCAGAAACCGATCAGGCCGATCTTGCCGTTGCTGTTCGACTGCGCGCGCAGATAGGCCATAGCGCCCGCCGTGTCGCCCACAACCTGCGCATCGGCAACGCCGCCGGCCGCGCGCACGCGCGCGCCGATGTCGTCCGGGCTGTCGGTGCCTTCGCGAAAGTAAAGGTGATGCGAAATCGCCGCATAGCCATGGTGGGCGAATTTGCGCACCACTTCCATGATCCATTCGTCCCAGCCGGGCAGATGATGGATGATCACCACGCCGGGAAATTTTCCGGCGCGCGTCGGGCGCGCGTAATAGGCATCGCCCTGATCGCCATGGTGGCCGCGGAACCGCACCGATTCCGCCTGCAAACCCTGGTAGTAGCTCATTCAACCCTCCCCTTGCCGCGGCCGAAACGGACGGCGCGCGGTTTTCATATCATTTCGAACTGGCATTGCCAGCCGCCGCCGGCGGCGTCGTATTCGGACACGGATACAACAGCGCCTTGTAGGTCTTGTCGCTGTCGATGAATTCGATCGTGTGGTTCGGCTTCGGCGTGAAGGTGATGTCGCCGATCAGCGGACCGCTCGGGAATTTGCACTCGACATGGACGAAATAGCTGGGACCGTCCTTCTTGGTGTGAAGGATGGTGCAAACGCCGACATTGGACACGATTTCCTGGGCCGAGATTGTCACCTTGGCGGATGCCGGATCCGTCCCATCGCCTTTGCAGGCAACGTTCTGGGTGTAGCTTCCGATCACCGGAAAATCGTCGTCGGCAAGCGCCGCACGCGATAGCCCAACCGCAATGAACGCCAACGCGACGCATCCGGCGAGCGGATGGATTGCTTTGTACACGCGTCCCTCGACTGATCTGTCACTGCCCCAGCGCCGTCCCGACACCGAACGCCGCTGCCCCTGCCGGCAAAATCTAGCGAAAGTCGCGCGCTGAAGGCAAACCTTTTTCGAATGTCCGATTTTACTCGTAAGATTTTACCCCCAATAGACGCGCGCGTTCCCGAACAAGGAACCCGGTTTTTCTCCGGCCATTTGGCGACGACAGGACGATCGAAGAAGATTGCTGCGCGGGGCGCTTGAAGCCCGATCGCTTCGCAAAGTCAGGGTTTCAGTGATCGCGGAACCCGTCGCTGATGACCCGCATTCGGGCCGTCGACCAGTTTTTCGGGCCGTTGATGTCCTCATCGACATCGTTGCAATTGATGTCGCCTTTGTCGTTGAGTTGGCCGTTCCGGTTGTCAAACAGCCATTGGTGACAAACGCTGCCGGTGTCGGGCACGTAGAGGATCGAGCCCGTATAGATGGCGTTGCCCTTCGCCGTTTCGAACGTCCCTGGGAATTGATGCTGCGCCATCGTCAGGTATTGATCCGTTGCCAGCGCGCCGAGGCCAAGCACCGATGCGATGCCAATGACGACGATAGAGACCTGCCGGACCCGGTTGTCGGCGCGCCCACGGCCGTGCCCGGAGCGAGCTCCAGGGCGAGGAAACCGGGTCGTTCTCGACTGTCCGGCAAGCGGCGTGTCCATGACACCTCCATACCCCCGCGCGGATCGCCCCGTGCGCAGTGGACATCGACATAACTAAGAAATCGATAATCGGCTGCCGCGCGCAAAAAGACGGCGCCCGGAGGGGCGCCGTCGATGATGATGCAGGTTAAGTGCGAGGCTTCAGTGCGCGGTAAGCCCGGAGGAATCCTCCTCCACCACCGGCTCGGGGACATCGACGGGCTCCGCCGTCGCCTCCTCCCAGACGATCGGTTCGGGCTTGCGCGTGAGCGCGCGCGTCAGCACCTCGTCCATGCGCGACACCGGGATGATATCGAGCCCGCTTTTGATCGAGTCGTTGATCTCGACCAGATCCTTGGCGTTCTCTTCCGGAATGAGCACGGTCTTGATGCCGCCGCGGTGCGCGGCCAGAAGCTTCTCCTTCAAGCCGCCGATCGGCAGCACGCGGCCGCGCAGCGTGATCTCTCCGGTCATCGCCACGTCGCGGTGCACCGGAATACCGGTCATCACCGAAACGATCGCGGTGACCATGGCGACGCCGGCGGACGGACCGTCCTTCGGCGTGGCGCCTTCCGGCACGTGCACGTGGATATCGCGCTTGTCGAACCACGGCGGTTCGATGCCGAAGGCCACCGCGCGCATGCGGACGTAAGAGGCGGCCGCCGAGATCAATTCCTTCATGACGTCGCGCAGATTGCCGGTGACGGTCATCTTGCCCTTGCCGGGCATCATGGCCGATTCAATCGTAAGCAGCTCACCGCCGACATCGGTCCAGGCGAGACCGGTGACGACGCCGACCTGATCCTGGTCCTCGACTTCGCCATAGCGGTACTTCGGCACGCCGAGATAGTCGGGCAGGTTCTTGTCGGTGACCGCGACCGACGCCTGCTTCGAGATGGTGAGCTCCTTCACCGCCTTGCGGATCAGCGTCGACAATTCGCGTTCGAGATTGCGGACGCCGGCTTCGCGGGTGTAGCGGCGAATGAGCGTGAGCAAGGCCTCGTCGTCGATCGACCATTCCTTCGGCTGCAGACCGTGCTTGACCACCGCGTGCGGGATCAAATGCTTGCGCGCGATCTCGACCTTCTCGTCCTCGGTGTAGCCGGCGATCCGGATGATCTCCATGCGGTCCATCAGGGGCGGCGGAATATTGAGCGTATTCGCCGTGGTGATGAACATCACGTTGGAGAGATCGTAGTCGACCTCGAGATAGTGGTCGTTGAAGGCATGGTTCTGTTCGGGATCCAGCACTTCGAGCAGCGCCGAGGACGGATCGCCGCGGAAATCGGCGCCCATCTTGTCGACCTCGTCGAGCAGGAACAGCGGATTTGAGCTTTTCGCCTTGCGCATCGACTGGATGATCTTGCCCGGCATCGAGCCGATATAGGTCCGCCGATGGCCGCGAATCTCGGCCTCGTCGCGCACGCCGCCAAGCGACACGCGCACGAATTCGCGGCCCGTGGCCTTGGCGATCGATTTGCCGAGCGAGGTCTTGCCGACGCCGGGCGGCCCGACCAGACACAGGATCGGTCCGGTCAGCTTATTGGCGCGCTGCTGCACGGCGAGATACTCGACGATACGTTCCTTGACCTTTTCCAGGCCGAAATGGTCGGCGTCGAGGATCTGCTGGGCGAGCGCCAGATCCTTCTTGATCTTCGATTTCTTGTTCCACGGAATCGACAGCAGCCAGTCGAGGTAGTTGCGCACGACGGTGGCTTCCGCCGACATCGGCGACATCTGCCGCAGCTTCTTGATCTCGTGCTGCGCCTTCTCGCGCGCCTCTTTCGAGAGCTTGGTGCGCTTGATCTTCTCCTCGAGCTCGGCGAGTTCGTCCTTGCCGTCTTCGTCGCCCAGTTCCTTCTGGATCGCCTTCATCTGCTCGTTGAGATAATATTCGCGCTGCGTCTTCTCCATCTGGCGCTTGACGCGCGTGCGGATGCGCTTCTCGACCTGCAGGACGGAGATCTCGCTCTCCATCAGCCCGAGCACCTTTTCCAGCCGCTCGGTGACGACCGGCGTCTCCAGGATCAACTGCTTGTCGGGAATCTTCACCGCGAGATGCGAAGCCACGGTGTCGGCGAGCTTGGCGTAGTCCTCGATCTGCTGGACCACGCCGACGACTTCCGGCGACACCTTCTTGTTGAGCTTCACATAGCCTTCAAATTCGTTGACGACCGAACGCGCCAGCGCTTCGGCCTCGACCTGGTCGCCCGGGGAATCCGCGATCACCGCAGCTTCCGCCTCGAAATAATCCTCGCGCTCGGTGTAGCGCTTGACCTGCGCGCGCCCGGCGCCTTCGACCAGAACCTTCACGGTGCCGTCGGGAAGTTTCAGGAGCTGCAGCACGCTGGCGAGCGTGCCGACGCTGAAAATGGCGTCGGTCGCCGGATCGTCGTCGGAGGCGTTCTTCTGCGTCGCGAGCAAGATGAAGGTGTCCGAACGCATCACCTCCTCGAGCGCCTTGATGGACTTCTCGCGGCCGACGAAGAGCGGAACGATCATGTGCGGGAAAACGACGATGTCCCGCAGAGGAAGCACCGGATAGGCCCGGCTTTCACCGGCTATCAGGAGCGGCTTCGGTTTGGCGGCGCTTGTCATGGCCCCTTTTCCTTATTCCTTATTGTGGCACGCCCATCGAGACCCGCAGGATGCGCTGTGACGACGAACTGCGCCTTATAGGTGGCGTTGCGTCGCGGGCCTGTCAAGAAAGGCCGGTTTTTCGCGCAAACCCGCACGCGACGGAGGCGGAATGAAGGGCCGCGCACCGAATCGCGGGTGTCGGATGCGCCCACTCGTCAGGCGCTCGCTCCGCCGGTCTCGCCGGCGCGATCGGAACGATCGGCATAGATGTAGAGCGGCCGCGCGCTGCCTTCGACGACCTCTCTCGAGATCACGACCTCCTCGACGCCTTCAAGGCTCGGCAGATCGAACATGGTGTCGAGCAGAATGCTTTCCATGATCGAGCGCAAGCCGCGCGCGCCGGTCTTGCGGTCGATCGCCTTGCGCGCGATCGCCGAAAGCGCCTCGTCGGCAAGCGTGAGGTCGACGGTCTCCATCTCGAACATGCGCTGGTACTGTTTGACCAGCGCGTTCTTCGGCTCGGTCAAAATGCGCTTGAGCGAGGGCTCGTCGAGATCTTCCAGGGTCGCGACCACCGGAAGCCGGCCGACGAATTCGGGGATCAGCCCGTATTTCAACAGATCCTCGGGCTCGACCTCGCGGAAAATTTCGCCTTGCTTGCGATCCTCCGGCGCCGCGACCCGCGCACCGAAGCCGATCGAGGTGGAACGGCCGCGCGCGGAAATGATCTTTTCCAGACCGGCGAACGCGCCGCCGCACACGAACAGAATATTCGTGGTGTCGACCTGCAGGAATTCCTGCTGCGGATGCTTGCGGCCGCCCTGCGGCGGGACGCTGGCGATCGTGCCTTCCATGATCTTCAGAAGCGCCTGCTGCACGCCCTCGCCCGACACGTCGCGGGTGATCGAGGGGTTGTCGGACTTGCGCGAGATCTTGTCGATTTCGTCGATATAGACGATGCCGCGCTGCGCGCGCTCGACATTGTAGTCGGCCGACTGCAAGAGCTTGAGAATGATGTTCTCGACGTCCTCGCCGACGTAGCCCGCCTCCGTCAGCGTGGTGGCATCCGCCATCGTGAACGGCACGTCGAGGATGCGCGCCAGCGTCTGCGCCAGCAGCGTCTTGCCCGAGCCGGTCGGGCCGATCAGGAGAATGTTCGACTTCGCCAGCTCGACGTCGTTGTGCTTGGACTGATGATTGAGCCGCTTGTAGTGATTGTGGACGGCGACCGAGAGCACCTTCTTGGCGTGATCCTGACCGATCACGTAATCGTCGAGAACCTTGCGGATCTCCCGCGGCGTCGGAATGCCGTCGCGCGACTTCACCAGCGAGGACTTGTTCTCCTCGCGGATGATGTCCATGCACAGTTCGACGCATTCGTCACAGATAAAGACGGTCGGCCCGGCGATGAGCTTGCGCACCTCGTGCTGGCTCTTGCCGCAGAACGAGCAATAAAGCGTATTCTTGGAGTCGCCGCCAACCTTGCTCATTCCATTCTCCGTCTTCGCCAGCGCAGCACCGCAACTTTATATCCTAAGCGGCACTGCGCTAATATTCCGTAGCATCACCCAGTTCCGGCACTCCGTCATCACCGCGACCGACACCCTAGCCCACCGCACCGTGCCAATAGTCATCCATCTGACACAAGTGCCTATGCTAACGGCGTGCCAATCAAGAATCCATTAACGATAACGCGACTTTGCGCCAGTGTGTTTTCTGGATCACACGTCGGGAAAACGCTTGACTTGGGGGGCCTGACCCCGCTTAGCGCCGATGAATCGGCCCCTTTTGTGGCGGTAGCGGGCACCCGACCTAGCTCACCCCTTTGAGGACAGGCTCGCTCTTCAATCCCGGCTCTTCCGGCCGCTTTTCGATCACCTTGTCGATGAGGCCGAAATCCTTGGCCATCTCCGCGGTCAGGAACATGTCGCGTTCCAGCGCATCCTCGATCTTCTTGAGCGGCTGGCCGGTGTGCTTGACATAGATTTCATTCAACCGGCGCTTGAGGTTGAGGATTTCCTGGGCATGCAACATGATGTCGGTTGCCTGGCCTTGGAACCCGCCGGACGGCTGGTGCACCATGATCCGGGCATTGGGCAGCGCAAAGCGCAAGTCCTTGGCGCCGGCCGCAAGCAACAGCGAGCCCATCGAGGCGGCCTGCCCGGTGCACAGCGTCGACACCGGAGGGCGAATGAACTGCATGGTGTCGTAGATCGCCAAGCCCGACGTCACGATCCCGCCCGGCGAGTTGATGTACATCGAGACTTCTTTTTTCGGATTTTCCGCCTCGAGAAACAACAGCTGGGCGACAATAAGCGAGGCCATGCCGTCTTCGATCGGACCGGTGATGAAGATGATCCGCTCCTTCAGGAGCCGCGAATAGATGTCATAGGCCCGCTCGCCGCGGTTGGTCTGTTCGACCACCATGGGGACGAGGTGCTGCATATAAATTTCGGTCGGGTCGCGCATGGATCACCTGGAAGTGGACGCCTTGAACTGGGGCACCTGGATCGGGTTACTTGGATCGCTGCCTGGATCGCTTCTTGGATCGTTACCTGGATTTGGCTCGCCGGTGTGGTTCGCCGGGGACGGTTATCGCTACGTACTCAATACCTGCGGCCCAGTGTGGCTTGAGTCGGTCCGCTTGTCGAAGCCGTTGCGCCACAATCGCCTTGCCGATCAAGCGATGCGACGTATTCGCCCGGGCATCACCGAAGATATGTGTGGAAATCGCGCCGGCAAGGCGTCGAGACTGGCGCAACGCCCCCTCAGTCCTCGTCATCCTTGAACAGTTCTTCCCGCGATACCTGCTTGTCGGTTACCTCGACAAGCTCCAGCAGGAAATCGACGACCTTGTCTTCGAATATCGGCGCGCGCAGCGCGGCGAGCGCGCCCGGATTATTGCGGTAATAATCCCAGACCCGCTGCTCCTGGCCGGGAAGCATTCGCGCCTGCGCCACGATGGCTTGGCTCAACTGGTCGTCGGCGACCTTGATGTTGTTTTTCTCGCCAATTTCGGCAAGCACCAGGCCGAGCCGCACCCGGCGCTCGGCGATCGCGCGATAGTCCGCCCGGGCCTTCTCCTCGGTCGTGCCTTCGTCGGCGAAGGTGCGGCCCTGCTGCTTGAGATCGTTCTCGATCGTCTGCCAGACGTTGTTGAACTCCTCCTCGGCCAGCGTCGGCGGCGGTTCGAATTTGTGGCGCGCGTCAAGCTGATCGAGCAGCGCGCGCTTGACCTTCTGGCGCGTCGCGGCGGCATGATCGCGCTCGATGCGTTCGCGCAAGGCCTCGCGCAGCTTGTCGAGCGAATCGAGCCCGAGCGTCTTGGCGAAGGCGTCGTCAATCGTGACCTCGCCGGGAGCTTCCACGGTCTTTGCCGTCACGGCAAAAGTGGCGGCCTTGCCGGCGAGCGCGGCGGCCGGATAGTTCTCCGGAAAGTTGAGGTCGAAGGTTCGGCTCTCTCCGGCCTTGATGTCCATGAGGTGATCTTCGAAGCCCGGAATGAACTGGCCCGAGCCGAGCAGAATCGGCACATCGTCGCCGGAACCGCCCTCGAAGGCCGCTCCATCCATGGTGCCCTGAAACGATATCGTCACGCGGTCGCCTTTTTCGGCCCCTTCGCTCTTAGCGGCGAAGGGCCGGTTCTGCTCACCGAGCGTCTTGAGCGCCTGATCGATCTCGTCCTCGGTGACCGGCGCCGTCGGCCGCTCGATCTTCATGGATTTGAAGTCGGCGAGCGTGATCGGCGGCACAATCTCCATCTCGACCGTGTAGGCAAGGTCGGATTTACCGGCGATGACGCCCTCGACAGCCCCTTCTTCGCTGGGCAGTACCACTTTCGGCTCAGTGGCGAGCTTGAGGCCGTGATCGGTGACGATCTTGGAATTGGCCTCGCGTACCGCGGCCTCGATAACCTCGGCCATGGCGGACTTGCCGTAGAGGCGCTTGAGATGCTCGACCGGCACCTTGCCGGGCCGAAAGCCACGCAGTTGCACGCGGCCCTTGAGGTCGTCGAGCCGCTCGTTGACCTTGGCTTCGAGATCGGTCGCCGGCACGACCACACGGTATTCCCGCTTGAGGCCCGCGGCGGCAGTTTCAGTCACCTGCATCGGCACTACTCTTTGACGGCGCGAGATCGAGCGCATCCCGGCCAAGTTTTGAAAAAAACCGCCCGGCTGGTGCGGGCGGAGGGGCTCGAACCCCCACGACTTTCGTCACGGGAACCTAAATCCCGCGCGTCTACCAATTCCGCCACGCCCGCGACGCGCAGGGCGGCCCGGTGCGGCGGCTTATATCATGTAGGGCGCGCGGGCTACTACAAAAATAGCCCCATTTTGTCCGGCCCACGCGTAGCTTTAGCCGAGCAGTGCGCGGTAAATGCGCGGCAGCATTTCGGGCAAATCCTCGGAAATCAGGCCTTCGCCGAACGCCGCGGCGGCTTCGCCGTGGAGCCAGACCGCGGCCGAAGCAGCCTCGAAGGCGGGCACGCCCTGGGCCAGGAGACCGCTGGCGATGCCGGTGAGAACGTCGCCGGCGCCGGCGGTCGCGAGGTAAGCCGGGGCGTTCGCGGCAATCGAGGCGCGGCCATCGGCTGCAGCAACCACCGTATCGGCGCCCTTGAGCAGAATGGTGGCGCCGGTGATCTGCGCCGCCAAGCGCGCGCGATCGAGCTTGGATCCCACTTTCGTTCGCGCGTCCAAGCTACCGAAATACCGTGAGAATTCTCCTTCGTGCGGCGTCAAAATCGTGGCCTTTCCGGCGCGTGCCCGCAACGCCTCGGCAAGCCGCTGCGGCGATCCGGCAAAGCTCGTCATGGCGTCGGCATCGAGCACCACGGCACGGTCGCCCGAGAGCGCGGTGAGGACGAGCCCACAGGTCGCCTCATTCACTCCGATCCCGGGACCGATGGCGAGCGCGTTGAGCCGGCGGTCGGCAAGGAAGGCTGCAAGTTCAGAGGCGCCGTCAACCGCGCGCACCATCACGGCGAGGCTCGCCGCCGCGTTGATCGCCAGCGCCTCGCGGGGGCTGGCGATGGTCACCAATCCCGCTCCGGCGCGGAGCGCGCCGCGCGCCGCGAGCCGTGCCGCCCCGGTCGACCAGGACGGGCCGGAAACGACGACGGCGTGTCCGCGGTCGTATTTGTGTCCCTCATGGCGAGGCACCGGAAAGCTTGGCCGCCACAGGGCCGGGACGTTCTCGAAAGTCTTCGGCGCGATGGTCGCGAGAACCGTTGCCGGAATGCCGATGTCAGCAAGCGAAACTGTGCCGCACAGCATCCGTCCGGGCAGCAACAGATGGCCGGGTTTTTTGCGAAAGAATGTGACCGTATGAGTGGCCCTGACCGCGGCGCCCATGATCGCGCCCGAGGTGCCATTGACGCCGCTCGGCAGGTCGACGGCGACAACCGGCACCGCTTGCCCGTTCATCGCCTCGATCATGGCGCGCGCAAGCCCTTCGACCGGGCGATCGAGGCCGGCGCCAAACAGCGCATCGACGATGATGTCGGCGCGGCCAAGTCCGCCAGCCTCGGCCGGCACGACCGGGCCGCTCCACGCTTTCGCCGCGAGCGCTGGGTCGCCCTTGAAGCGAGCGGCCTCCCCGACGAGCAGCACCTCCACTTGGTAGCCGCGCGCGGCAAGAAGCCGCGCCGCGACAAAGCCATCGCCCCCGTTATTGCCCGGCCCGGCGACCACGGCGACCCGGCCGCCCGCGCCGCGACGCCCGGCCACCGCCTCAGCGACCGCGGCGCCGGCCTTTTCCATCAGCGCGATACCGCTGACACCGCCGGCGATAGTCTGCCGGTCGGCCTGCGCCATCTCGCTATTGCTGAGGAGTTCGATCATGTCGGCTAGACCATAGCCAAATGCATCATTTTGCGAATAAGCGGCGGTTCAATTCATTGCGTTTTTCGGCCTTGACGTGTTTTTAGGCATCATGCCTATTTAAATGGCTAAGACCTATTCCAAGCTTGTGCAGCCCCCCCCAAGCGGCACGCTACTGCATTGATTTAGCAGCGGGTTTGGCGCGCCTAAGGCTTTGGCACGGGACCTGCTAACCAAGGGCTCGGTTCCACGGATGATTTTCTCATCAAGGGACCGGGAGAAGAGACGCGATGAAAAAGATCGAGGCGATCATCAAGCCGTTCAAGCTCGACGAGGTGAAGGAGGCTCTCCAGGAAGTCGGACTTCAAGGAATTACCGTCACCGAAGCAAAGGGGTTCGGGCGCCAGAAGGGCCATACCGAGCTCTACCGCGGCGCTGAATACGTCGTCGATTTTCTCCCGAAAGTGAAGATCGAGATTGTGCTTGGTGACGACATGGTCGAAAAGGCCATCGAGGCGATCCGTCGCGCCGCCCAGACCGGGCGGATTGGCGACGGAAAAATCTTTGTCTCCAACATTGAAGAAGCCATCCGGATCAGGACCGGGGAATCCGGAATAGACGCCATCTAAATTGCCAATTGCTGGTCCGCCCGCTCACGCCGGCCGGCCTCGGGACTTGGACCAGCGCGCCACGACATCCAACACGAAAGGTACGCCTGCCATGACGACGCCAAAGAATGTCATGAAGATGATCAAGGACAGCGACGTGAAGTACGCCGATTTCCGCTTCACCGATCCGCGCGGCAAGTGGCAGCATGTCACGTTCGACATCGGCATGATCGAGGAAGACACGTTCGCCGAAGGCATGATGTTCGACGGCTCGTCGATTGCGGGATGGAAGGCGATCAACGAATCCGACATGTGCCTTATGCCGGACCCGGCTTCGGCCTGCATCGATCCGTTCTTTGCCGAGACCACGCTGGTCCTGGTCTGCGACGTGCTCGAGCCGACCACAGGCGAGCCCTATAACCGCGATCCGCGCGGCATCGCCAAGCGCGCCGAGGGCATGGTCAAGTCGATGGGCGTCGGCGACACGATTTATTTCGGCCCGGAAGCCGAGTTCTTCGTGTTCGACGACGTCAAATACAAGGCGGAGCCCTACAACACCGGCTTCAGGCTCGAACTCGGTGGAATTCCCGACCAATTCCGACACCGAATACGAGGGCGGCAATCTCGGCCACCGGGTGTGGACCAAGAAAGGCTATTTCCCGGTGCCGCCGCAGGATTCCGTGCAGGACATGCGTTCGGAAATGCTCGCCGCGATGGCGCGCATGGGGGTGAAGGTGGAGAAGCACCACCACGAGGTCGCGTCCGCCCAGCACGAGCTCGGCATGAAATTCTCGCCGCTCACCGTGATGGCGGACCAGATGCAGATCTACAAATACTGCATCCAGCAGGTCGCGCAGGTCTACGGCAAGACCGCCACCTTCATGCCGAAGCCGGTCTACGGCGACAACGGCTCGGGCATGCACTGCCATCAGTCGATCTGGAAAGGCGGCAAGCCGGTATTCGCCGGCAACAAATATTCAGATCTGTCGGAGACCTGCCTGTCCTACATTGCCGGCATTATCAAGCACGCCAAGGCGATCAACGCCTTCACCAATCCGACGACCAACTCCTACAAGCGCCTGGTGCCGGGCTTCGAGGCGCCGGTGCTGCTCGCCTATTCGGCGCGCAACCGCTCGGCGTCGTGCCGCATTCCCTACACGACCAATCCGAAGGCCAAGCGCGTCGAGGTGCGCTTCCCCGATCCGCTCGCCAATCCCTATCTCGCCTTTGCCGCGATGCTGATGGCCGGCCTCGACGGCGTGAAGAACAAGCTCGATCCGGGCGAGGCGGTCGACAAGGACCTCTACGATCTGCCGCCGAAGGAGCTGAAAAAGATCCCGACCGTGTGCGGCTCGCTCCGTCAGGCGCTCGAAGAGCTGAACAAGGACCGCGGCTTCCTGACCGCCGGCGGCGTGTTCGACGACGACTTCATCGACTCCTATGTCGACCTGAAAATGAGCGAAATCATCCGCTTCGAGCACACCCCGCATCCGGTCGAATTCGAAATGTATTACTCGGCGTAAGCGTTGGTATCCTCCCGGCATTGCCCGTCGCGATGCAAACTCAAAGGGCGCTGCGGCGCCCTTTTTCTTTTGGGATGTTGTAGAACGTTGAACGAAGTGCCCCCCCCTCATTCGCGATGCGGCCGGGCAAACGCGGACCGAAGCCGAAGCGGGAGAGCAATTAAGTGCACTGTCACCGTAATACCCTAGCATTTATCAGACGCAATCGAGCGTGCATACGCTGTTCACGACCGCGCCTTCAAAATGAACAGCGAACAAAGCCAACATGAACAGAACAATTGCAATATTACTATTTTTTCTGATCCCATTTGCATTGGTGTGGTACCTCATTACGTATGGTCTATCCCACATCTATGATGCTGATATTGCTGGCGACGGGATCGTATTCACCTTATTCAGGCACAAGACGATAGGAAGGCTCGAGTTCAGGAATATCGAGCGGGCATATGGCAGAAGGGAGTTTTTGTCGACTCACGGCATCGCAATATCCATGTTTTGCGTGATCCCATTCGTAAACCGAATACCGAGAGGTGATAGCCCAATTGTCGTGCAGAAAAGGCGAGGGATTATAAGATTTCTCTCGATTACGCCTAGGCATCCGGACGCATTCCTGCGTGCTCTAAACGAGCACTTGAGAGCAC
Organism: uncultured Alphaproteobacteria bacterium; assembly: GCA_963791925.1. Lineage (GTDB taxonomy): Bacteria > Pseudomonadota > Alphaproteobacteria > Rhizobiales > Xanthobacteraceae > BOG-931. The sequence continues at coordinate 196,707 of CAWBUA010000005.1, forward strand.
CCTAGTACCCGCTTTTACGGAAGGCTGAACTCGTGATTCAACGTTGGGATGATACCCAAGGCAGCGGAGGTCCGGCTGACGCCGGAGGATCGGTCGGTGCTTGAAGCGCGAGTTCGGGCACTGACGACGGAGCAGCGCGATGTGTTTCGCGCACGGATCGTATTGCTGGCTGCGGAGGGACGTTCGACGCGGTCGATTGCTCAGACGGTCGGCACGATGCCGAGAACAGTCAGCAACTGGCGTGGCCGTTTCGCGCGCGAGGGCTTGGCCGGTCTGGCGGACAGGCCGCGCCCAGGGCCGGCACCGAAATATGGTTCCGAGACGGCTCGCCGCATCCTTTCGGTTCTGGAGCGGGAGCCACCAGCGGGGTTCGCGCGCTGGAACGGACCGCTGATCGCCGCCGAACTGGGCGACGTGCACGAGCAGCATGTGTGGCGCGTCCTGCGGGCGCAGAAGATCGACCTGGCCGGGCGCAAGTCCTGGTGCGAGAGCGACGATCCCGAGTTCGTTGCCAAGGCCGCCGACGTGGTCGGCCTCTACATGGCGCCACCCGAGAACGCGATCGTCATCTGTGTCGACGAAAAGCCCTCGATCCAGGCGCTGGAGCGCGCGCAGGGCTATCTGAAGCTCCCGAACGGCCGCGCGCTGACCGGCCACAGCCACGATTACAAGCGCAACGGCACCACGACGCTGTTTGCCGCCTTCGAGGTGGCCACCGGCAAGGTTACGGCCTCGCACAAGTCGCGCCGCCGGCGCATCGAGTTCCTCGACTTCATGAACGATATCGTCGCAGGTCATCCGGACACCGCCATCCACGTCGTGCTCGACAACCTCAATACCCACAAACCCAAGAACGACCGCTGGCTCAAGCGTCATCCCAACGTTCGCTTCCACTTCACGCCGACCCGTGCGTCCTGGCTCAACCAGGTCGAAATCTGGTTTTCCATCCTGCAAGGAAAATCCTTGCGCGGCGCCTCCTTCACGTCCGTCGACCAACTGCGGGTGCATATCGATGCCTTCATCGAGGCCTACAATGACAACGCCAAGCCATTCGTCTGGACCAAAACAAAAGTCCATCAGCGTCGCGTCAAAGGTCGCCGTATCAGCGAACTGTGATTCCGGGTACTAGGCCCGTTGCACGTGTACCCTGAGGACCGGTACGGCGATCAGAGATATTCTGCCAATTCAGCCGCACGCCGGCGGGTTGAGCGTCGAGGCCCTGGTCGGTGTTGGTACGCCCGCAATTACGGTGACAGTGCACTTAATTGACGCGCGATGTGAGCTTCGTCATCATCCGGCATGGCTCGCCTCGCCCGTGTCGTCGTCCCCGGCCATCCGCACCACGTCACCCAACGCGGCAACGGCCGGGCACGGACGTTTTTCAGCGACGCCGACTATGCGCTATATCGCGATCTCCTGAGCCAACATTGCCGAGCCGCCGATGTCGAGGTCTGGGCGTGGTGCCTTATGCCTAACCACGTGCATCTCATCCTGGTGCCGTCCGACCCCGACGGCTTGCGCCGGGCGCTGGCGGCGGTGCACCGCCGTTACGCCGGCGTCATTCACGCACGGAGGAAGCGCACGGGCCACTTTTGGCAGGGCCGCTTCGGCGCCGCGGCGATGGACGAGGAACATCTTGCCGCGGCGTTGCGCTACGTGTCGCTCAATCCGGTTCGCGCGCGGCTGGTCGAACGGCCGCAGGACTGGCGCTGGTCGAGCACACGCGCACATCTCACCGGCAAGGACGACGGCATCACAGCGCGCACGCCAATCAAGGAGCGTATCTCCGATTTTGCCGATTTCCTTGGCGTTGCGCCCGAGGTGGATTTATTCTCACGCCTGCGCACGGCCGAAAGCGTCGGCCGGCCGCTCGGCGACGACCGCTTTCTCGGACGCATCGAGCGACTGACCAAACGCCGGCTGCGGCCGGGAAAACGCGGACCGAAGCCGAAGCGGGAGAACAATTAAGTGCACTGTCACCGTAATACAATACCAATTAAGTGCACTGTCACCGTAATACGATTTTGCCGATTTCCTTGGCGTTGCGCCCGAGGTGGATTTATTCTCACGCCTGCGCACGGCCGAAAGCGTCGGCCGGCCGCTCGGCGACGACCGCTTTCTCGGACGCATCGAGCGACTGACCAAACGCCGGCTGCGGCCGGGAAAACGCGGACCGAAGCCGAAGCGGGAGAACAATTAAGTGCACTGTCACCGTAATACGGGTGATCAACAATTACGGTGAGGGCACCTCAACCTGGCAGTCGCCGAACACCTTCTTAGGCAAGGAATTTGGGTCGGACATCAACGGGGTTTGGGCGGGCCAGGTTCCTCCTAAAAAGTAGGAATCAATATTGCGATGGCGCATTCGGTGTGGCTCAGAACGGTTCTCGGCTTTCTCATTGCCCCGATATCTCCAGGGCTGCTGGCAGTGATTCTCGCAGCACCGTTTCGTGTTGGCGCGACTGGCTTTGGCCTCCGAGAATTGTCTGAAGCGGCGTGGATCATCGGACTCTCTGCGGTGCTCGGATATCCGGTTGCCGTTGTTTTTGGGGCGCCTTTGTACGTCTTTTTTAGGTCGCGCGGCTGGAACGGCTTGCCAGCTTACATTGCAGCCGGTGCGCTTCTGGGGCTCGTGATTTACGCAATATACGTGCTGCTCGCCGAGTACTCCTCGAACGGTTTGGGGGGATTGGCGACGAAATTTTCCAACACGGTGCAGGTCCAAGTTCCGTTGGTAATGATCTGTGGTGCTGTGGCTGCCCTGGTATTTTGGCTGATCGCACGCCCCGACCGCAGCAGCCTCGTGATCGGATAAATGGACAACCGAATGCAGCGATTCGGCAGTGCGTCGGCAGGCTGAGCACCCGCGGCATAATTGGAGTCGGCGCAGGTGGTCGTAGTCGGGGATAGGATCGGCGGGTGATTTAGTGATGGCAAGATGAAAGGGCTGGCTCTACGAGCCTGCTAAGTCTTTGTCTGCACATCGTTTTTGGTGGCACCATGGGATATCGATATGGAGCCATGGGCACCGATCTAGCGCCTATTCCTTTGATCCGGTATGGCTTTGCCCGGCACCGTCGCGCTCCCGGAGGTAGGCGGCGTGGAGGGCGAAGCGCCGGTGTTCGTCGATGATTCCGGCTTCATCTGCGCCCGGCAATTACGGTGACAGTGCACTTAATAGCTCGGCCTGCCGCTGATCACCGCACCAAAATCGGCACCGTCAGCGTCGACGCCGCGGGCATGGCGGCAAGCTTCATCTGCGCCCGGCAATCGAGCAGGCGCTCGGCGCCGCTTAACACCATCGCATCGTCACGCTCGACGCGGTTGCGGCCGTTCGATTTGGCGCGGTAGAGCACGGCGTCGGCGCGGGCGATCAAGACGTCGATCGAGACGTCGGGCATGCCGCAGGAGACGCCGATGCTCACCGTGGTCGGGATTTGCGGCGAGCCGGGTGCCACCGCGGCGCGCTCGAAGGCCGCGCGCACGCGCTCGGCGGCGATGCAAGCTTCGGCGAGCGTGCCGGAAATGATGGCGACGAATTCCTCGCCGCCGATGCGGCCGACCACGTCGTCGGCGCGCAGGCTCGAGCGGGCCACCCGGGCGAACAGGCCCAGCACCGCATCGCCCGATTTATGGCCGTAACGGTCGTTGATCGACTTGAAGTGATCGAGATCGAAGGCCAGCACGCTGACCGGCGTCTTGCTCGATTTATTGCCGGCGATGAGCGCCGCGCCGGCGGCGAAGAAGCCGCGCCGGTTAAGGAGCGCGGTCAACGGATCGGTCTCCGCTGCCGCCTTGTAGCGATTGACGGCGCGGTCCTTGGCCAGCACCAGCACGATGAAGGCGGCGCCGACCACGTAGAGCACGACTTCGATGGCGAACACCGCGATCCAGCCGGTGGCGAGGCTTTTGACGCCGAGCGACGCCAGCGCCACCGGAAACAGGAAGATGGCGCCGTGCAGCATCGGCACGAACAGAGCCGGCCAGCGCCGGATCAGCGATTTGCGGCGCTCGCGCCACAGTTCGGCGGCGATCAGGAAGGTATAGGTGGCGACGATGACCGAGCTCAACATGATGCGCGCGGCCGGCGAATGCGGCACGATCGGAATGATAGAGCTCGCCGCCCATACCGTGGCGCCGAAGCACATCGCGCCCCACCGCACCTGACGGCCATGGAACAGGCGCGCCGCGCTCCAGATCATGCCGACGGCGATGAACAACAGCACGTCGGGCAACCATGCCGGCACCGGCGGCGAAATGGCGGGACCGAGCTGCCACAGCGTGCCGGAAAACCCGCCGATCAGATAAGCGATCCCCCACCAGGCCAGCGCCTGGATGCGGTCCTGCATCCAGGCGAACAAGAGGAAGAGGCCGAGCAACGCGGCGACGCAGGTCGCGATCACGAACAGCGTGCCGATATCGAGCGAAGTCGAAGCCTCAGCCAGCCGAGCAAACATGGATAACTCCTCACCGCGTAGGTGGAATTGCCTATCACAGATTTTGGAGCCGCGTTGGACGTTTGCCGATCAGGCTTTGCCGAATGTATCGGCTATCGCGCGGGTTTGCTCAAAAACAGTTTCTAAAATTGAAGCGTCCGCATTGCTCTTAAAATTGAAGCATCCGCGTTGCCAAGTTTGCAACGGCTCGGCCGCGCCGTAATCGTGCTACGACGCGATCCGCCAGCGCCGGCCGGCCGATTGCGGCGCGCCGGCCGAGCGATCCGGCCCGATGATCGGCACGATCGACGGCGCGCGAGAGCTTGCTTCGGCCGCGGCGGGCGCCTCCAGCTCGACGCGATTGCGGCCAAGCTCTTTGGCCCGATACAGCGCCCGATCGACGATCGAGAGGAGTTCGGTGACGCCGGCACGCGGGTCGCAAGCCAGCGTCACCCCGACGCTGACGCTCGGCGACAGCGTGTCGTTGCCGAAGCGGGCCGCCACGGCGGCGAAATTGCGCCGCACCCGGTCGGCGATCGCATAGGCCTCGTCGAGGTCGCCGACCGGCAGGCAGGAGGCGAACTCCTCACCGCCGATGCGGGCGAACAGGACGTCGGCGCCGAGGGTCTGGCTCGCGGTTCCGGCGAAGCATTGCAGCACGGTGTCGCCGAGCGCATGGCCGAACCGGTCGTTGATTTGCTTAAAATGATCGAGATCGAACAACAGCACCGCCAGCGGCTCAAGGTCGGTCTCCTGGCGCAGCAGCAATGCCGCGGCGCCGTCGAGGAAGGCGCGGCGGTTGGCCACCCCGCTCAAGGGATCGACCAGCGAATTGATCTTGTGCTTGAGCTCGGTGCGCTCCTTCGTCATGTTCAGTTGCAGGAATGCGAGCACCACCGTGAACAGCAAGGTGCCGAATTCAAGCAGCGTCAGCGACAGCGTGCTCAGAACGAAATCGCCGCGGAAAGTGGCGCTCAGGAGCACCGCCGGCACGCGCGCCAGCAGAATTGCAGCATGCGCCAACAGCACGATGATCGTCGGCCAACGCGACATCAGCGGCTCGTCGCGGCCGCGCCAGAACTCCCGTGCGGCAAGAAGCGTGAGCAGCGCCAGCATCGTCGAGCCGAAAATGACCCTGGCGCCGACGCTGTCGGCGAAAATCGGGATGCGGCAGGCAAGGAGCCAGGCGAGCGGCGCCAACAGCACGAGCAACGGCCGGATCGGCCGGCCGTCGAAAATGCGCGCTCCGGTCCAGGTCAAGCCGTAGCCGAGCAGCACCAGCGCATTGGCGAGGTCGATGGTGACGAAGGGCGGTGCGGTGCCGCGCGACGTCAAGAGCGCAAAACCGCTGGCATTGACGATATGGGCCGCGCCCCACCACATCGGCGCGCGAACGCTGCGGTTCTGCAGGCCGGCGAACACCAGCAGCGCGCCAAGGAGCGCGGCGACGAAGACGGTGACGACCGATAGAGTTTGCAGATCGATATGCATTGCCGCCACCGCCGCGCACTGATGGCGGCAAGCTAATGGCCGCGCGTTCCCTACGCGTTACTACTTGTTACTATTTGGGGAAAGCTCGCGAACAGGCTTGCCGGAGGGTAAACCGCCGCCGTGCGATTTTAAGCACCCTTCCCGCCGCGGCATTCCGGCCATAGATTACGCGGCGACGACAGGAGTTGCCCAAAGGGTTGCCCAAGGGGTTGCCCAAGGAGCTGCCAATGACGCTCGCCGCCGAACTCGACACCGCCCGCGATCAGGCTCCCGATACGATCGAGGCGACGCTCAATTATATCGTCGACGATGGAACCAAGGTCTTCACCATCGTCGCCGGCCCCGGCGGCAGCGATACGCGCTCCGGCGGCACGCCCGATCCACACCGCGTGACCATCCACAATGGCCGCCCGCACCGCGGCGGCTTCGCGCTCGACCGCAACGGCTTCCGTTTCGTGCGCCATGACACCAAGGTCGCCGATTTCTACGACGAGGCCGAAATCAGGCGCGTCTATTATCCGGAGATGGTCGAACTCGTTAAGGCCGAGAGCGGCGCCAGGCGCGTCGTGGTGTTCGACCACACGTTGCGCACCGCCGACGACGAATTGCGCGAGTCGAAGAAAATCCGCGAAGTCGTGCGTCGCGTGCACAACGATTACACCGAATGGTCGGCGCCGCAGCGCGTGCGCGACATTCTTCCCGACGAGGCCGAGGAATTGCTCAAGCGCCGTTTCGCCATCATCCAAGTGTGGAGGCCGATCCGCCATCCGGTCGAGACCTATCCGCTCGCCATGGCGGACGCGCAGACCTTGTCGCCGGGCGACATGATCGTCTCGGAGCGGCGGGCGCCCGGCCGCGTCGGCCAGACCTACGCGATCAAATACAATCCGGCGCACAAGTGGTACTGGTTCCCGCGCATGCGGCGCGAGGAGGCTTACGTCTTCAAGGTGTTCGATTCGGAAAAAGACGGCCGCGCCCGCTGGACCGCGCATACCGCGTTCGAAGATCCGACCTCGCCGCCGCACGCGCGCCCGCGCGAGAGCATCGAAATCCGGACCATGGCGTTTTTCTGAGACGGCCCTTATCCGCTCATTCCCGCGCAAGCGGGAATCCAGCTGACCTTGCGAAAAATGCTGGGTCCCCGCTTTCGCGGGGATGAGCGGCAAGCACGGACAGCTACCGCTTCGAGAACTGGAAGCTGCGGCGGGCTTTGGCCTTGCCGTATTTCTTGCGCTCGACCACGCGCGAGTCGCGGGTGAGGAAGCCGCCGCGCTTAAGCACGGGCCGCAAATCCGGCTCGTGCCGCATCAGCGCCTTGGACAGGCCGTGACGCACCGCGCCGGCCTGGCCGGACAGCCCGCCGCCGGACACCGTGCAGACGACGTCGTATTGGCCTTGGCGGTTGGCGGCGACCAGCGGCTGCTGGATCATCATGCGCAGCACCGGCCGGGCAAAATAGGTTTCCACCGGCCGCGTATTGATGACGATCTTGCCGGCGCCCATCTTGATCCAGACCCGCGCCACCGCGTCCTTGCGCTTGCCGGTGGCATAGGCGCGGCCCTGCTTGTCGAGCTTCTGTACGTATTTCTGCGCTTCCGCCGCCGGCGGCGCCGCGGGCTTGAGCGTCGACAGACCTTCCAGAGATTGCACTGTCTCGGCCATTACGCGGTCCTCTTATTCTTGCGATTCATCGCGGCAATATCGATCTTTTCCGGCTGTTGCGCCGCATGCGGATGCTCCGCGCGCGGATAGACCCGCAAATTGCCGAGCTGACGGCGGCCAAGCGGCCCGCGCGGCAGCATCCGCTCCACCGCCTTTTCGACGATCCGCTCCGGAAAGCGGCCGGCCAAGATTGACTTTGCGGTGCGCTCCTTGATGCCGCCGATATAGCCGGTGTGCTTGTAGTAGACCTTCTGTTCGACCTTGCGACCCGTCAGGACCGCCTTGGCGGCGTTGATGATGATGACATTGTCGCCGTCATCGACGTGGGGGGTAAAGCTGGGCTTGTGCTTGCCGCGCAACCGCATCGCCACGAGCGAGGCGAGCCGGCCGACGACAAGCCCGTCGGCGTCGATCATGACCCACTTCTTCTCGACTTCGGCGGGCTTGGCAGAAAAGGTTTTCATCGTCCGCATCCGCTGCTGGCTACGGGAATGATCCGCATCCGTTGGGGGAGTGCGGTTCTTTAGCCGCGGCATACCCGCCCGTCAACCGCTTCCGTCCGCTATTTCGGCTATTTCTCAACTGGTTGCACCAGAGGTATAAAAATACCTCTAACGTCCGTCACTCGGTATCGAATAGGTCGAAGTGACGTGGGCCACGAGATCCTTCTCGCCTTCGGATCGAATGCCGACCTCGCCCACCGCCAGGCGTTTGCCGAGCTTGATCAGCCGCGCCTCGGCGAGGAGGTCGCGCGGCGCGGGTTTCTTGAGAAAATTGATGGTGAGGTTGGTGGTTACGGCGAGCGGCACCCAGCCGACCGCGGACAATACCGCCACATACATGGCAAAATCGGCAAGCGACATCATCGTCGTGCCGGACAGCGTGCCGCCGGGCCGCAGCGAATTCGCGCTGAAGGGGTGACGCAACCGGGCCCCGCCATGCCAGACCTCCTCGATCTCATAATTGCTCATGGCGTTGGACATTTGCGGAAACTCGGCGCGAAGCAGCGCGATGAGCTTTTCACGCGTCAATTTTGGCGCCGCCTTTTCCTTGCCGCCCGTCATGATTGGCTCCCTTGCGTTCCAAGTCTCCGTTAGAATGGTAAGAAGAACACCGAAAAACCGCAAAAATCCTGGACCGATACGATTACCCGGATGCTCGCATGAACGCCCAAACCGCCGCAGCCGCCGTCGCAGCGGCCGCCCCATCGCCGATCCTGCTGCGCGAGGACCAAGGCGGCATCGCCGTCCTGACGCTCAACCGGCCGCAGGCGCGCAACAGCCTGTCCGAGGCGTTGCTTGAGGCTTTAGGCGAAGCGCTCGCCGCAATCGCCCATGACCACGGGGTGCGCGCCGTCGTCCTTGCCGCCAACGGACCGGCGTTCTGCGCCGGCCACGATCTGAAGGAGCTGAACGCGCGTCGCCAGGACGAGGATCGCGGCCGCGGCTATTTCAAGCACATCATGGGGCTGTGCAGCGGGACGATGCAGCAGATCGTGACGCTGCCGCAGCCGGTTATCGCCGCGGTCCATGCCACGGCGACGGCGGCGGGCTGCCAGCTGGTGGCGAGCTGCGATCTTGCGGTGGCCTCGCCGGCTGCCAAATTCGCCACCCCCGGCGTCAATATCGGACTGTTCTGCTCGACTCCGATGGTGGCGCTGTCGCGCAACGTGTCGCGCAAGCACGCCATGGAAATGCTGCTCACCGGCGACTTGATCTCGGCCGAGGATGCAGCCCGCATCGGGCTCATCAACCGTGTCGTCGCCGCCGGCCAGCGAACGCACCGAAGCGCTCGCGCTCGCGCAGAAGATCGCCGCCAAATCGACGCTCACCGTCAAGATCGGCAAGGAGGCGTTTTACCGGCAGGCCGAAATGCCGCTCGCCGAGGCCTACAAATACGCCTCCGAGGTGATGGTCGAGAACATGCTGGCGCGCGACGCCGAAGAAGGCATTGCGGCCTTCATCGAGAAGCGCGATCCGAAATGGCAAGATCGGTAAGAGCGGACCAAGCGCCGGCTATGGATCACGAGAGCTATTCCGACAGCTACATCCGCGGCATCCTCAATACCGTGAAGACCATCGCCATGGTGGGCGCCTCGGAGAAGGAAAACCGTCCGAGCTATTTCGCCTTCAAATATCTGCTCGAGCGCGGCTATCACATGATCCCGGTCAATCCGGGACACGCCGGACATAAATTGCTCGGGCAGACGATCTATGCGCGGCTTGGCCGACATTCCGGAGCCGGTCGACATGGTCGACATCTTCCGCGGCTCGCAATATGCGCCGGCCGATCGTGCAAGAGGCGCTGGCGCTGAAACCGCGGCCGCAAGTGATCTGGATGCAGCTTGCCGTACGCAACGACGAGGCGGCGGCGCTGGCCGAGGCGAACGGGCTCAAAGTGGTGATGAACCGCTGCCCCAAGATCGAATATGGCCGGCTATCGTCGGAGATCGCCTGGATGGGCGTCAATACCCGCACGCTGTCGTCGAAGAAGGCGACAATCGGCGGCGTACAGCGCATGTCGCTCAACCGTTCGAGCGGCCAAGGTGGTGCAACCGAGGCCGCCGACCGCGCGCAGCGCGAACAAGGCGATCATTGACCTCGATTTTGCCTTATCGAACTTTTTTACTGTTTCCGACGTCTAATGCGTTCGGGGGCATGCTGAAACGCCCGCAGGAAAATGTCATGAAATTACCTCTCGTCGTTTCACTTGGATTGTTTTGCCTGATGCTGGCGCCCGCCGGCGCCAGCGCGGACGCGCAGCAGGACCAGAGCGCCTGCATGATAGATGCCCAGGCCTTTTGCGGCCAATTCATACCCGACCGCGTGCGGGTGGCGCATTGCCTGATCGCCAATCGCCGCCGCATCACGCCGGCGTGCCGCGAGGCGGTCAAGCGTTTCAAATAGCCGCGCCGGCCTTGTTCTAAACGCACCTTAAAGCGAAAGCGTTTCCGCAGCAGGCAGGGCCGGCGGCGCGGCGCTTGCCATTAACGCAACTCCCGTGCCTCGGCTTGACGGGCCTCGCCGGTCCTATAAACCGGCGACGCACGCCTTTTCTCTTGAGAAGATCCGAGAGGCGGCCAACGAGGAAACACCGATGAGCGAACGCATCCCGGGCTTCTCCACGCTTGCCGTCCATGCCGGCGCGCAGCCCGATCCGGCCACCGGCGCGCGGGCAACGCCGATCTATCAGACGACATCCTACGTGTTCGAAAGCGTCGATCACGCCGCCTCGCTGTTCGGCCTGCAGAGCTTCGGCAATATCTACACGCGGATCGGCAATCCGACGACCGCGGTGCTCGAGGAGCGCGTCGCCGCGCTCGAAGGCGGCACCGCGGGGCTCGCCGCGGCCTCAGGCCACGCCGCGCAGGTCCTGGTTTTTCACTGCCTGTTGCAGCCCGGCGACGAGTTCGTGGCGTCGAGAAAGCTCTACGGCGGCTCGATCAATCAGTTCAATCACGCGTTCAAGAATTTCGGCTGGAACGTGGTGTGGGCCGATCCCGACGATATCGGCTCGTTCGAGCGCGCCATCTCGCCGAAGACCAAGGCGATCTTCACCGAGTTGATCGCCAATCCCGGCGGCGTCATCACCGACATGGCGGCGGTGTCCCAAATTGCACGCCGCGCGGGCGTGCCTTACATCGTCGACAACACGCTGGCGACGCCGTATCTGTGCAAACCGTTCGAGCATGGCGCCGACATCGTCGTGCATTCGGCGACGAAATTCTTGGGCGGTCACGGCAATTCGATCGGCGGCGTCATCGTCGACGGCGGCACCTTCAACTGGTCGCGCGAGGCGCCGCTATCCGATGCTGTGCGAGCCGCGGCCGGAATATCACGGCATCGTGCTGCACGAGACCTTCGGCAATTTCGCCTTCGCCATCGCCTGCCGGGTGCTGGCGCTGCGCGACATCGGGCCGGCGATCTCGCCGTTCAATTCGTTTCTGATCCTCACCGGCATCGAGACGCTGCCGCTGCGCATGCAAAAGCATTGCGACAATGCGCTGGCGGTCGGCGCAATGGCTGGCGGCGCATCCTAAGGTCGCCTGGGTGAGCTATCCGGGCCTGCCCGGCGACCGTTATCATAACCTCGCGCAGAAATATTGCCCGAAAGGCGCCGGCGCGGTGTTCACCTTCGGGCTCAACGGCGGCTACGACGCCGGCGTCAAGCTCGTCTCCAACGTGAAACTGTTCTCGCATCTCGCCAATATCGGCGACACCCGCTCGCTGATCATCCATCCGGCCTCGACCACGCACCGGCAGCTTTCCGACGCGCAGCAAGTTCAAGCCGGCGCCGGGCCCGACGTGGTGCGGCTGTCGATCGGCATCGAGGACAAGGATGACATTATCGCTGACCTCGAACAGGCGCTGGCGCAGGCGTAGCTTGCGGTCAAGCCCGCGCGGGCACGGCGATTGCTCGCGGCGCGCGCTCGGCGACATTTGCGGCATGCACGATCGCCACGGTCAGCACCACCATCGCCATGGCCTGGTGCGACAGCGCCAGGGAAATCGGCACCACTTCAAGCAGCGTCGCAATGCCGAGCGCCGCCTGCAACGTCACCGCGGCGAAAAGGGCAAAGGCGCCGACGACAACGGGTCCAGTCTTTACCGTTCGCGCCGCATGCGACGGCGTGGATCAGCGCGACGACCCAGATCGCATAGGCGAACATGCGGTGATCGAACTGCACGGTCAGCGTATTGTCGAAGAAATTGCGCCACAGCGGCACATCGAAAAAAAGTCGCGACGCATGCGGCACCAAAGCGCCGTCGATCAGCGGCCAGGTGTTATAGACGTAGCCGGCGCGCAAGCCGGCGACCAAAGCGCCGAGATAAATCTGCCCAAGCACCATCACAAGCAACCCGATGGCGGTGGCGCGGATGGCGCCGGGCGCTGGCACGGATTCGCGGTCGTCGAGCCGCTGCGCGGTCCATAGGATCGCGATGTAGATGATGCAGGCGAGCGAAAGATGCGTCGCCAAGCGATATTGCGAGACTTCGACGCGGTGGACGAGACCGGACGCCACCATCCACCAGCCGACCGCGCCCTGCAGCGCACCGAGACCGAAGATCAGCCACAACCGCGCCCGCAAGCCGGGGCCGATCCAGCCGCGCCAGAGAAACCAAAGGAGCGGCAGCAGGAACACCACGCCGATGCCGCGGCCGATCAGCCGGTGCGTCCACTCCCACCAATAGATGGTCTTGAACGCGTCGAGGCTCATGCCGCGGTTGAGCTCGCGGTATTGCGGAATGGCCTGGTATTTTTCGAACTCGGTCCGCCATTGCGCGTCGTTGAGCGGCGGCACCACGCCCATGACCGGTTGCCATTCGGTGATCGAAAGCCCCGACTCCGTCAGCCGCGTCGCGCCGCCGACCAGAACCATGGCGAGCACCAGCGCGGCGACGGCATAGAGCCAGAGCCGGATCGCGCGCGTCTGAGATGAAGCTTGGCTGACCATACCGAAACGCTGAACCTTGCTCGCTTGTGGGCCGCTTGTGATGGGCGCGCGGACCATATAGTGCTGCCCCCTGCCCTCGCAACTCAGTCATTGTCGCGCCGGGAACCGCACCTGAACCCATGCCCATTCGTCTGCGCAAATTTCTCGGCACCATGGCGCTTCTGGTGCTGGTGATCGTCTGGGCGCTCCTCGCCATGGCGCTGGCGCAAGCGCCGGCCATCCACGACAGCACGGCGCTGTCGATCGCCTATTATGTGATCGCGGGTCTCGGCTGGGTCTTGCCGGCGATGCCGATCGTGACGTGGATGAGCGGGCCAGGAGTCAGGGGTCAATAATCAGTAATCAGAATATCTAGGCTTCTGATTACTGATGACTGAACTCCTGGTCACGCCGCCTCGACGCGGCGGAAGCCGTTCCACATCGCGGTCGCCGCGCCGGACAGCAGCACGCGCACGTAGCGGATGCGCTGATAGTCGCCGTTGAGCGAGAGCCGCGGCAGCGCGGTGAGGCACCGCGCATGTTCGGGGAACAGCACGCCCGGGCCGCGTCGTCACCGCGGTCTTGAAGCCGAGCTCGGCGGCGATTTCGAATTCGCGGGCGCCCGCGGAGCTCGGGTCTCCGAACGGATAGGACAGGTGCTGCGGGCGCAGCGCAAGCGCCGCCTCGATCACCGAGCGGCTCAAATCCATCTCCGCGCGCACAGTGTCCGTCGGCAGCTTCGCCAGCATCGGATGGTTCACGGTATGCGCCCCGATGGTGACCAGCGGATCGGTCGCGAGCTCGGCGAGTTCGGCCCAGCCCATGCACAATTCGTTGCAGAACGCGGCAATATCGACGTGATAGAAGGCCGCGAGATTGCGGACGATCTCGCGCAGCTCCACTTCCGTCGGCCGGCTGCGCAGCCACCAGTAAAGCTCGTCGAACAGCGCGCGCTTTTCCGCGACGGTCCGGCAGTCGAACTTGCGGTCGCGGCCCTCGATCACCAGGCCGATGCGATCGTTGCGCGCGATCACCGCTTCCAGCGCCAGCCACCACAATTCGCCGAGCCGATCCGGAAAGCTCGTCGGCACATAGATCGCAAACGGCACCGCGGCCTCTTTGAGGATCGGATAGGCCCATTGCAGCGTGTCGCGATAGCCGTCGTCGAAAGTCAGGCAGACGAAGCGGCGCGAGAAATCGCGCTCGGTCATGCGGCGATGCAGTTCGTCGAGACTGATCAGGTCGAGATCGGAGCGGCGCAATGTCTTTATTACGCGGGTAAGGAAGCGCGGCGTGACTTCGAGCAGGCGGTTGGGCTGAAAGCGGTCCGGCCGCGGCGGACGGACGTGATGCAGTGTCAGGATGGCGCCGACACCGCCGACAAGCGGCCGCAGCGCGATATGCGCGCCGGTGAAATACAGCGACTCCAAACCGCCGCGAATGATCGTGTGCTTCAGGCCGGCCACCGGCGTTCCCTCGTCGAAGCGCAGCGACGATCTTTTGCCAAGCCGCAAGCGCGGTCAACCGTCGCCGGCAAACCGGGCCTTTACGCGGCCGCGGCGGTCTCGGTTCCGTAGCCGCCGGCAAGGAGCCGCACGTCGGCAAATCCCGCCGCCAGCAGGCGCTCCCGGGCGGAACTCGCCGCCACACTCGACAATGTGTCGGTGACCAGCACGGCGCGGGGAGCGATCTCGGAGATCCGCTCGATCTCCGCGCCACTGGCTTCGCCCGCATCGGCGATGACGTGATCGTAGGCGCGCGCCAAAGCGTTGAAATTGGCGACCATGCCGGGCGCGGCGAGAACGCCTATTCGATCGACCGGCGCCTGGCCCGCCGAGATCAAATGCAGCGGCGAGAATTTGTCCTTGGTGATGACGCCGCCGAAGGACGCCGCGCCGCGGGCAAGTTCGGCGAGCCCCGGAGCGGACGGCTCGTTCGATATGCCTCGGATCGCGGCAGCACCGGAAGCAAGCCCGACCAGCACGACACGCGAGTCGTCGGCGAGCAGGCGCGAAAGCTTGATCGCGATTTGGCTGCTGTTGATCCCCGCCACGGCGCCGAACACGGCGAGCCGCGCGCCGGCGGCGCCGGCATGGCGCAACTCGTCGGCAAGGCTCACGATCGAGCCCGTGGCAACGCCAGCGCCCGCCGCGGGCCGCGGGGTTTCGTTAGCAATCGCGGCCAGCCTCGGCGCGAGATTTGGTCCCAGATCCGGTCCCAAGGCATCGGACGTCGCCAGGCTCTGTTCCGTCCGCGCCACAGCCGGGCTGACCGGAGCGGCAAGTATCTCCTTGGTCATCACCAGGCCGGAACTGATAAGGAGCGTGGCGAAGGTCGCGATCAGCACCGTCGGCAGTTTCTTCGGATAGGCCGGAACATTCGAAGCCATGGCGCGCGAGATCACCCGCGCGTCGGCCGGCGTCGAACTCCAGGCTGTTGCGCGACGACGCCTCGCGATATTTTGCGAGATAGGACTCCAGCAGATCGCGCTGCGATTTGGCGTCGCGTTCGAGCGCGCGCAATCGCACGTCCTGGCCGTTGGTCGTAGCCGCCTGGCCCTTGAGCCGGTTGAGGCTCGCGGTGAGCGTATCGACGCGCTCGCCGGCGAGCTTAGCGTCGTTCTCGAACGAGCGCGCGATGGTTTCGGCCTCGGCCCTGATTTGCTTGTCGAGATCGGCGATCTGCGCCTTCAGTTCGATGATGCGCGGGTGATTGCCGAGCAACGTCGCCGATTGCTCGGCGAGCTGCGCGCGCAGAGTGACGCGCTGCTCGGCGAGCCGGCGGACCAGCTCCGAATTGAGGATGTCGGAGGATTCAATCGGCTGGCCGGAGCGCAGCATGTCGCGGATGATCTTGGCCTTGGCCTCGGCATCGGCCTTTTGCGCCTCCGCGGCGGCAACCTGCGCGTTGACGTCGCCGAGCGTCTGCGCCGACAGCGTGGTATTGTTGTTGCCGACCAACAGATTGGTCTTGGCGCGAAAATCCTCGACCTTGGCGTCGGCCGCTTCCACCCTCTTCTGCAAGCCGTCGATTTCGCCGGCGAGCCACTCTGACGCGGCCTTGGCCTGCTCCTCCTTGGCCTCGCGCTGCCGCATCAAATACGCGTCGGCGATGGCGTTGGCGACCTGCGCCGCCAGTTCCGGATCCTGCGACAAAAAATCGATGTTGATGACGCGGGATTTGTCGACCGGCGTCACGGTCAGCCGGTCGTAATAGGCGGTGAGCACGCGCTCTTCCGGGGTCATGCTCAACGGGTCTTTGACGAGGCCGAGCAGGCCGAGCACGGATGTGATCGGCGACACGCCCTTGAGCGCCGAATCGAATTCCGGTTTGTCGCCGAGCTTGAGCTTCTTGATCACCTCGCGCGCCAGGTCGCGCGACAGGATGATCTGAACCTGACTGGTCACCGCCTCGTCGTCGACCGGATTCTGTGCGACGTCCTTGGCGACGTCGGGGCGCAGATAGATGTTGTCGCGGCTCTCGATGAAGACGCGCGCCTGCGCCAAATATCGCGGCGTGATGAACTGCACGACAATGAGCGTCGCCACCGCAACGAAGATCGTCGGCCGCAGCACGGTCCATTTCTTGCGCCACAGCGTCGCGCCGAGTGCCGATAGATCGAGCTCGGCGCCCGACACTGTTCCGGCGCGGGTCGACGGCGACGGTGACGGCACACTCATCGCGCTACTCCTACCAAAATACTTGCCGACTGACCGCAGAGCCATACCCGATCACAAACTATTAAGGTTGCTATCCGGTTAAGGCCGTCCTGCGATCCGCAATTCGGGTTAAAGGCGGCGCGCGGGCGAGATCGCGATGCGGCGTGAGGATTTATTAACCTCCGGGACCCTCTATCGGCCTTAAGTTTTTGCCCTCAAGTTTAAGGACCTCGCATGGGCGATCCGCGCCCGATCCATCCGACCCTCGCCGGCGCGCCATTCGACCGCGCCGCGTTCACACCCCGGCGCGCGGCATTCGCGCCGACCAGCCTCAAGATCGTGCATCTGTTGCGGGCGCCGCTCGGCGGATTGTTCCGCCACGTGGTGGATGTGGCGCGAGGCCAGATCGCGCGCGGCCACCGCGTCGGCCTCATCGTCGATTCGACGACCGGCGGCGAGCGCGCCGACGCCGTGCTTGCGGAACTCGCGCCGCGGCTTGCGCTCGGGGTCGAGCGCGTGCCGATCGCGCGCGAGCTCAATCCGCGCGACGTCCTTGCGCTATGGCGCATTTCGCGGCGCATCGGCGCCCTGGCGCCGGACGTGCTGCATGGCCACGGCGCCAAGGGTGCGGCTTTGGCGCGGCTGACGCCGGCGGCGGCGCATGCGATCCGCGCCTATACGCCGCATGGCGGGTCGCTGGTTTATTGTCCCGGCACGCTCAGCGGCGGCTTTTACCGGTCGCTGGAGCAAATCCTCAATCCCCGCACCGATTTGTTTCTGTTCGAAAGCAGCTACATCGCCGAGCTTTATCGCCATGTGGTCGCCGCGCCGCGCGGGATGGTTCGCATCGTCCGCAACGGCATCGCCGACGCCGAGTTCGAACCGGCACTGCCGCGCCCGGATGCCGCCGACATCGTCTGTGTCGGCGAGCTCCGCCCGGTCAAGGCCATGGACGTGCTCATCGAGGCCTTGGCGATCCTCAAGCAATCCGGACGCCGCGTGACCGCGACCATCGCCGGCGAAGGTCCCGACGCCGAAAAACTTCAGGCACAGGCGAACCGGCTCGGACTGGCCGATCAGGTCCGCTTCATCGGGCATTATCCGGCGCGCACCGCCTTTACCATGGGCCGTATGCTGGTCATCCCGTCGCGTGCCGAGTCGCTTCCTTATGTGGTGCTGGAGGCCGCCGCCGCCGGGTTGCCCATCATCGCCACCGCCGTCGGCGGCAACCCGGAAATATTCGGTGCGCAAGCGGCCAAGCTCATACCGCCCGACGATATCGCGGCGCTGATCGGCGCGATTACGGCCACGCTCGACGAGCCGGCGACGGCGCTGGCCGATGCGCGGGCGCTCAGGAGTCGCATCCGCAGCGAGTTCTCGCTGACGACGATGGTCGAATGCAATCTTGCGGCCTACCGCGAAGCCATTGCAGCGCGAAAACTTGCTCAATTCGCATAACCAATTTTTGAAGATTGTTCACTATGTTGCCGGCAAATTGCCGGCGCGGTTCCGGAGAACGACGCGATCGCGAGGATAAGCTTAAGGATTATGTCCGCCCCCGAACCAACTACGTTATTCGAGACCGCGGCCTCGATCTCGTCGGCGGTCAAGGCCATGCCGCGTACGAGCGCGAAATCCTCAAGCCCGCACGCGCTCTCTGCCGCCGCGCTGGCGGTCGCGGCCCAGCGCTTCAAAGACGCCTATTCGCCGATCGTCCTCGCCGGCATCGTCCGCCTGATCGAGACCGCGCTGGTCGCGGCGATCGGAACGGCGCTCTATGTCTGGTCGGTCCCACCGGCCGCTTCCGACCGGTATTATGTCGGCGCCATCGCCGGCATCTCGCTACTCTCAATGCTCGCGTTTCAGGCCGCCGACATCTATCAAGTCCAGGCGTTCCGCGGCCATGAAAAGCAATATATGCGGCTGGCATCGGCGTGGTCGGTGGTATTTCTGCTCGCCATCGCCACCTCGTATTTCACCCGGACCGGCGATCAGTTTTCCCGGGTCTGGCTCGGCAGCTACTATGTCGTCGGGCTTGTTGCCCTGGTTGCATTTCGGCGCATCTTGTTTCTGCTGGTGCGGCGCTGGACGCGGCACGGCCGGCTCGACCGCCGTACCGTCGTGGTCGGCGCCGGCTCCAGCGGCGATGCGCTGATCGCCGCGCTTGCCGCGCAGCGCGATTCCGACGTGCGCGTCATCGGCACGTTCGACGATCGCGGCGACGACCGCATCTCGACCGCCTTCAACGGCGTCCCCAAGCTCGGCACCGTCGAGGACCTTGTCGAGTTTGCCCGTCACACCCGCGTCGACCTCGTGATCTTTTCGCTGCCGATCTCGGCCGAGGGCCGCATTTTGCAGATGCTGAAGAAATTGTGGGTGCTGCCGGTCGACATCCGGCTCGCCGCCCACAGCAACAAATTGCGGTTTCGGCCCCGCGCCTATTCCTATATCGGCCACGTCCCGGTGCTCGACATCTCCGATCGTCCGATCGCCGATTGGGACGTCGTGATGAAATGGCTGTTCGACAAGATCATCGGCTCGCTGGTGCTGATCGCCGTCGCCCCGATCATGCTTTTGGTCGCCATCGCCATCAAGCTCGACAGCAGGGGACCGGTCTTCTTCAAGCAGCGCCGCTACGGCTTCAACAACAAATTCGTGGAGATCTACAAGTTTCGTTCCATGTACGCCGAGGCCACGGATGCCAACGCCAGCAAACTCGTGACCAAAAGCGATCCGCGTGTGACCCGGGTCGGCCGCTTTATTCGCAAGACCAGTCTCGATGAGCTGCCGCAACTGATCAACGTGGTGTTCACCGGCAATATGTCGCTCGTCGGCCCGCGGCCGCACGCCGTCGAAGCCAAGGCGGCCGAGCACCTTTATGACGAAGCGGTCGACGGCTACTTCGCGCGGCACCGGGTCAAGCCCGGCATCACCGGCTGGGCGCAGGTCAACGGCTGGCGCGGCGAAACCGACAGCCGCGAAAAAATCCTGCGCCGCGTCGAGCACGATCTCTATTACATCGAGAACTGGTCGATCCTGTTCGATCTTTACATCCTGCTGCGGACGCCGTTTGCACTGATCCGTGGCGAAGGCGCCTATTGATGGCGGCCCGCAGCCCGGCCGTCGCGCTGCCGATCGGATATACCGGCGGCTCCGCGGCGTTTGCCCAGCGGCTGCTCAACTTCGTGCTGTTCATCACCGTGTTGCTGAGCTCGATCGCCTTCATCGAGCCGTCGCCGCACGACGTGATGATGTTCGTGCTGTTGGTCGCCTGCGTCACCGCCCGGGTGCCGTTCGATCGCAGGCTTGTGCCGCTGTTGGTGTTGATCATCGTATGGCTGGTCGGTGGCGCCATGTCGGTGATCCAGGTCGTCGACGACGAAAAGGCGGTCCAGTATTTCGGCACCTCGGTCTATCTCGGCTGCGCCGCCGTTTTATTCGCCTGCCTGTTCAGCGACGGCGATGGGTTAAGGCTGCAGATCCTGCGGCGCGCCTATCTGTTGGCGGCGGTGCTGGCGACCTTGACTGCCTATATCGGGTTCTTCCATCTGCTGCCGGGCGCCGAGATTTTCATGGACGGCGATCGCGCCAGCGCCACCTTCAAGGATCCGAATGTCTACGGACCGTTTTTGATTTTTCCGCTGCTGCTGCTGATGATCGGGCTGCTGACGCGCGGCATCCGGCTGTTCGACCTCACCATCCTGCTTATTCTGCTTGGCGGCCTGTTGCTGAGCTTTTCGCGCGGCGCCTGGGTGCATTTCGCGGTTTCGGCAAGTGTCTGCTTCATGATCCTGGTCGTGGTCACGCCCGAGCCGCGCCTGCGCTCCCGCATGGTTTTGCTCGGCGTCGTGGCCATGATCGTGATGGCGGCGCTGGTGATCGCCTTTCTGTCGATCGATTCCGTGCGCGACCTGTTCGTCGAACGTGCCAAGGTGATCCAGCCTTATGACGTCGGTCCGGGCGGCCGTTTCACCGAGCAAAGGCTGGCGCTCAGCGTCATCCTCGATCGCTGGAACGGCATGGGACCCTTCGGCTTTGCCGACGCCTACGGGCTGCAGCAGCACAACGTCTACATGCAGGGATTTCTGGTCTATGGCTGGCTCGGCGGCGCGACCTATCTGACGCTGGTCGCGGCGACGCTGATGGTCGGGCTTCGCGCCGTGCTGGTGCGATCGCCCTGGCAATATTATCTGATCGCCGCCTATGCCGTATTCGTCGGCGAGCTCGTCGAAGGCGCGATCGTCGACACCGACCATTGGCGCCATTTTTTCCTGATGGTCGGGCTGATCTGGGGGCTGATGGTGGCCAATCAAAAGGCCGCTTGGCGATCGGCTTTAAGTCCGCGCTGAACGCGCCGCATGGTCAGGCGGCCTCAATGCCGGCCGGCAAGCCCAGCGCCACGCAGCGTGCGGGCGGGCCGACTGAAATTACGTTATCTGATAATGAGGCTGGCGAGCAGGTTGAAGGAAGAAGATATTGTTGATGTAATTCTTGCGTTCCCCCCGCCGGAACCTGCGCGCTTCGTCCTGCAACAGCTTGTCGTTTGTCTGAAGCTCCGGCAATTCCGCAGCATCGAGCCGCTGCAGCGCAATGCCGTCGACGCTCGCGAAAGGATCGTACTGCAACGAACGCAAATAATCGAAGACCTCCGCGTAGCTTGGATTATGGCGCTGCTCGATTTCGATCATCAAATCCGGCTTCTTGGCATTAAGGAACCGATCCATGCCAAGCAAAGTTTGCAGCTCAAACCCTTCGACGTCGATCTTCACAAAATCTATTCGTTTGTAGTCGCAGCCGATTTTCGCCGTAAAATCGTCGAATCGCGCAACCTTTACCGTGTGCGTTTCCATGCAGTGCGAACCGCCGGGCGAGAGCGGCCGCAGCGTCGCGAGGGCATGATCGATTTTGCCGTCGGCGGACGGAAAAGACATCTCCGCCTCGCCGTTTTCACTGCCGAGCGCAATGTTGTAGGCGACGACGTTTCTGACGTTCAGGTTTTGCAGAATGTTGAAAACATGCGGCGCCGGCTCGAAGGCGTAGATCAGATTGCAATTTCGGCTCAACAAAATGCTGTAAGTTCCCACATGGGCGCCGACATCCACGCACTGATCGAATTTCATATCTTTTAGGATGTACATCTCCGGCTCGTCTTGCAGCATGTGCGGACGAATGTAACGGCGATAGGCCCGCTGGGCGAACACGGAGCCTTTTAACGCATCTTTCACCGTCTGAAACATCGACGAGCCTCGGTTGTCGGATTGCTTCCGCGCAACACACCCGGCTTGGTGATCTACACATCGAGTAAGAACAAGTTGTTAAGACCGCCGTGCCACGATCCCCGCAAAACGCGGATAATTATTGTGATTCCACAATTGTCCAACCGGCCGCGGTCGATCGTTTTTCTCGGCACGGCGCATGACAATGGCGGCACCTCGATCCTGGCGAGCAACCTCGCCAAGTCGATGCGCGCGCGCGGTCATCACGTCGAGGAATGGTATTTGTTCGGATCTGACGGCGACATGCCGGCGGGGACGCGCGTCTTCGTGCCGGCCAAGCGCTCGCGGTCGCCGACGCTGCTCATTTCCCTGTTTTTCCACGTGCTTGCCGCGCTGCGCCGGTCCAAGCCGGACGTGCTGTTCGGCCTGCAGCCATATTCGAACCTTTTGGTCGGCGTGGCGGGCCGCATCGCCGGCGTTCGCAACCGCATTCCCACCTATCACGGGCCGCGCGCCTTCGTCACGCCGTCACTGATGGCGCTCGACGACGTCGTTTACGGGCTCGGGCTCTACACACAAATGATTTCCTGCGCCAACAACGTGGCGGTGACCTATCATCGCGACGACATGGCGGTGGTCGTCAACGGCCACGACGTGCCGCATGCGTTTTCGCGTGCCGAAGCGCGCGCGGCGCTCGGACTGCCGGCCGAAGCGCTCATCCTCGGTCAGATCGGACGGCTGAGCCATCAGAAAAATCAGAGTTTCAGCCTCGATCTGATCCAGCGCATGCCCGAGGCGGTCATGGTCCTCCTCGGCATCGGGCCGGACGAAGGCTTGCTGAAATCCCAGATCGAGGCCGCCGGACTGGCGCAACGGGTCCACATCGTTCCCGCGATTACCCACGGCCGCATCGGATTGTTTTACTCGGCCATCGATCTCGCGCTGTTTCCGTCCCGCTACGAAGGCTTGAGCCTCGCCGGCATCGAAGCGATCCATGCCGGAGTGCCCTCGCTCTGCAGCGACATTCCGTCGTTCCGTGAAATGTTCGCCGCGTCGCCGCTCTTGACGACGCAGCTCCTGCTGCCGGAGGGCGATCACGCGGCCTGGATCGCGCGCATCCGTAATATTCTCACCGACCAAGCGTTGCGCGAAGAGATCGGCAGCGAGTTGAAGCGGCTGTCGCCGGCTTACGGCTTCGACGTGATGGCCGAGCAATATCTGCGCCTGATCGACCAATGGGACGCACCATCGCCGCGGCCGGTTCGCGCGGCGGTTCAGACCGGGCTTTAAGGCCTCATTCACGCCGGCCCGAGCAATGCTTGCTTGACACGCCGTAAAACGCGGCATTCGACGGCTCAATTTACCTTTTTGTTAGCAACGGACCGCTACAGTTTGCGGCGATTTCTCCTTGTCCGCCATAGGGATCGAGCGATGCACGCGCCTTTGCAGCCCCATGTCGCGCGTGACGTGGCCGTGCCAATCGGCCCCGAGCGCGAGGAGACCGGGCGCAAGCCGCCGCGCCGCCACCCCGTGCGGCGGCTGTGGCAGCGCCTGCCGCAGTCGACGCGGACCGCGATTTTGAGCCGGGTCAGCCGGCTCGTCGCGCCGCGGCCCGACCGCGCACCGCGCGGCGGCTTCCCCATTGGTATTGCCGGCCTGTTCTCGACCATGAGCGGCATCGGCGAAGGCGCACGCCTTGCCTATGACGCGCTCGATGCCGCTGGCTTGGCGCCCACCGCCTTCGATATCAGCGCGGCCTTCGGCCAGGCCGAGTTCGACGCGCCGCCGCGCCGCCCCATCGTTCCCGGGTCCGGCGGAACACTCGTCGTACACCACAACGCGCCGTTCCTGCCGCATGCTTTGTGGGCGCTCGGCCGCGCGCGCGTTCGCCGCCGACGCGTCATCGGCTATTGGGCCTGGGAATTTCCGCGCATCCCGGACTCCTGGCTGCCGAGTTTTCACTATCTTCACGAAATCTGGGTGCCGAGCGAGCTGACCCGCATCGCCGTCGCCGCCGCGACCAACCTGCCGGTGCGGGTCGTGCCGCATCCGTTGCCGCCCGTTCATCCCACGCCCAATATGCGAGCGCACCTCGGCCTGCCGTCCGATGCGCTGATCGTGCTCACCGCTTTCCACATGGGCTCGGCGTTCACCCGCAAAAATCCGCTGGCCGCCATCGCCGCTTTTCGCCGCGCCTTCGGCGACGCGCCCGACCGCATGCTGGCCATCAAGCTGATCGACCATGGCGCTTCGCCGATTGCGCGCGACGAGCTCGAGCGCGCCATCGCCGGCGCGCCGAATATCCGTCTGATCAATGTCATGCTGCCGCCGGCGGACATGTCCGGCCTGATGGCGGCGGTCGACATCGTGCTGTCGCTGCATCGCTCCGAAGGCTTCGGTCTGGTCCCCGCCGAAGCGATGCAGCTCGGCAAGCCGGTGGTGGCGACCGGCTGGTCGGGCAACATGGATTTCATGAACGAGCGCAATTCGGCGCCGGTGTCCTACGATCTCGTGCCGGTGCAAGATCCTTACGACGGCGCCTTCGTTGCCGACGGCCAGCTTTGGGCCGAGGCGCATGTCGGCCACGCCGCGCAGTGGCTGCGCCGGCTCGCCGCCGAGCCCGAATTGCGCCGGCGCCTCGGTGAGACTGCGCGCGCCGATATCGCCCGGCAGCTTTCGCCCGAATCCTTCGCGCGCACTGTGGCCGATCTCGTCACCGCTGGAGGGGCGACGTGACGCGGGCCGGCGGCCGATCTCGCCGCCGTTGCCGCCGTTGCGCAGGCCGCACATTGCAATGATTGCCAAGCGCCTCGTCTCCTATCGCTACATGGCGCTGCGCGCTTCGACCGCGGCCGGCACCTTGGCCACCGGTCTGTTGCAGACCTTCGTGTTTGCCCGCGTGCTCACGCCGGAGCGGTTCTCGCTGTTCATCTTTTTTGCGGCGCTGGGCTATTCGCTTTATCTGGCCGACGTCGGCATCGTGAAGGTCCTGTTCGTCAATCTGCGCGGCCGCTTCCTGCAAAAAAAGCCGCTGGGCGCCATCCCCGGCCAGGCGACGATGGTCTTCGTTTTATACGTCGCGCTGGCGGCTTTCGCCTCGGTCGTCTGCCTTCTCATCCTGGCTACGCGATTCCACTATCGGCTCGCCGACAACGCCGAATTGACGCTGTTTTTTGTTTTCAATGCCGTCAATCTGCCGTGGTTCGCGCTGCGCTATTTCAGCGTGGCCATCGACGAGTACGTCTACTTCGAAACGCTGGAAGCCGCGCGCCGAGGCATCAATACGCTCGCGCTCTTGGCGCTGCTCGCGGGTCTTCCGGTTTTTGTTTTTTTGCTCGCGATCAATGCCGGCTGGGTCCTGGTCATTGCCGCGGCCATCGTCAAGCTCCGGCGGCGCGACGCTTTCGTCGGCGATTTTCGCCGCAACTTCGTTTGTTTCGTCGCCTTTTTACGCGGCAACCGCAAGCAGCTGTTCAGCAGCGGCGTTTATGCGCTGAGCGAAACCTATGTCTACAACTTTCCCTATTTCCTGGCGCCGTGGGCGTTCGGCCTCGGCGCGCCGACCATCATTCTCGACACCACCTTCAAGGTGTACCGCGTCGCCAACCAGTTCTACAGCGCCGCCTGCGACAGCCTGGTGCCGCGGCAGACCAGCGCGCTCGCCGAGCGCGACGGCCCGGCCATGGTCCGCGCCACCTGGCTTGCTGCCGGCTTGTGCACCATTCCGGCGGCCGCGGTGTGCGGCGTCTTGATCCTCGCCGCCGGCAAAATTTTCGCCGTTCTGTTAGGGCCGGCCGCCGTCATGCCGCCGGCGACCACGCCGATCATCATCATGCTGCTCGTCGGCAATCTGGCGCAGATGGTGTCGCATAGCGTCTTGGTGCATACCGGCTTCTTCAAGGACGTGGCGCGCATCTCATTCGGCCTGGTCGCGGCGCTCACCGCCATAGCCGCATTTGCGGTCTGGGCGCACTTCGACATCGTGCAATTCCTCAATGCCTACGCGGCGGCCTATACCTGCGGCGCGCTGGCGACGGTCGCGCTGATGATCCGCGGGCCGATCCGGCTCGCCCATGAGGCGCCGCGCGCGCCCGCGGTCGCGTCTCGATAAGCCGGCGCGGGGCCGGATAGCAGAGAAAACGAGTGAGAGCCGAACGTCAGTCATGCATGCCAATATCGGAGCTCTCCCCGAACCAGCAGCGCCGATCGAAAGGCGCGGGCGGCTGATTTCGCTTCCCTACGCGCTGCTGCGCTTCGCCACCGCCGGCGGCGCCGTCGCGACGGGTCTGATCCAGACCTTCGTCTTCGCCCGCGCGCTGACGCCGGAGCGCTTTTCTGTGCTCATCGTCGTTGCGGCGATCGGCTACACGCTGTGGCTTGCCGATCTCGGGCTCGGCAATATCGTGTTCGTCAACCTGCGCGCGCCTTACGTCGCGGGCAAGAAAGATGAACTGGCCGCGCGGCAGGCGACAGCCGTCGTCCTATTTTATTTATTGCTCGCGTTTGCGGCGGCGTTGGTTTGCTTCATCGTGACGCTGGCCTTGCCGTCCTCGACGCTCGGCGATGCGTTCGTGCTGGCGCTGTTTCTGCTTTACATCGCGCTCAATCTGGCCTGGTCGGCGCTGCGCAGCATCAGCATCGCGGTCGATCTGTTCCTGTTCTACGAGAGGATCGAGCTCGTCCGCCGCGTCCTCACCATCGCGGCCATGCTGGCCATGCTCGGCGGCCTGCGGCTCGACGCCTTCCTGATCGGCGCCAACATGCTGTGGGCCGCCTCGTTCGCCGTCGCCGCTGCCAAGCTCGCGCAACGCGGCGCCTTGGCGCGGCGCCTGCGCGGCGTGCCGCGCGCGTTCGCGTCTTTTGTGATCATGCACCGGCATTCTGTAACGCGCAGCGCCACCGGCGCGTTGAGCGGCGTCGTCATTGTCACCTTTCCCTATTACGTCGTGCCGGTCTGGTTCGGGCTCGGCGCGGCGCCTATCATCCTTGAGGTGACATTCCGCATCTTCCGCGGCGCAAGCGTCATCTTTGCCGCGATTTGCGACCTCGCCATCCCCGGCCAGACCCGGGCGCTCGCCGCGCGCGACGTCGACCGGCTGCTGCGCACGACGCTTTTGGTGCTGGGGATATGCTGCGTGCCGGCCGCGATCGGCGGCGCTTTGCTGATCTTCGCGGGCGGTCCGCTGTTCGCGTTCCTGCTGCGGTCGGCCGCAACCGTTCCTCCCGCCATCACGCCCATCCTTGTCGTGCTGCTCGCAGCCAGCGTGCTGCAGATTGTGTCGGAGGCCTTGCTGCAATTCACCGGCTTCTTCCGCAGCCTCGCCTATAACGGCGTCGCCGTGCTCGCGGCGATGCTCGCCGCGACGGCGTTCGCCTACGCGTCGGGCTTCGGCCTGACCGGCTTTCTCGCGCTTTATGCCGCGATTTACGCGGCCGGAGCGGTGGCTTTGACGATCGCGGCCGTCTATGGACCGATCCGCGCCGCGGCGGGCGCGCCGGGCGAGGCACGGCCGCTCGCCACCATCCTCAGAGCCATCCGGCGCGCACGGCCAGCGCCGCCAGCCAGATCAGTCCGGTCAGGCACAGCATGCAAAAAACCGCAGCCGAGCCCCAATCCTTGATGCGGCGGATGTGATTGTTCAGCTCCGGCGTAACGTGATCGGCGAGCTTTTCGACCGCGGTGTTGAGAAATTCGACCGCCAGAAGGACCAGGACCACGCCGATCATGGCGAGGTACCAGGCCACGCCCGGCGCCACGACCAGGCCAAGCGGCACGGCGACGACAAGCAGGATCGCTTCGTCGCGCAGCGCCGGCTCGGTTTTGAAGCCGTCGGCAACGCCGCGCAACGAATTCCGGGTGGCGCTGAATAGCCGCTTCAAGCTCGATCCGAGAATCAGGCCGCTGGGAAGGAAACCATGGGCCACCTTATGTTGCGGATTTACGAAAGGCGAGCCGATGTTGCGGCCTCGGTTACCGCTCACTATAGTCCCCCCGATTTCGGAGCGTAGCGCAGCCCGGTTAGCGCACCAGTCTGGGGGACTGGGGGTCCCGAGTTCAAATCTCGGCGCTCCGACCATCATTTTTGGCACCGCGCACCGCGGCGATATGAATGCCGATCTCGGAAGTAAAAGGCGGCTCTGGCTGATCAAAACGCTTCGAATGCAGCTACCAGCCGGCGGGAACACCAATCTTCTCGATTGGTTCGAAAAGCAGGCGTTCTGCATTCCATTCCTTGGCAATAATTCGCCGACCGGTGACGCCGTCGGATTGTGGCGACATGAGCCAGACGATTGGCGCGACCATCACTTCAGGCTCTAACAGGGTTGCGCGGTCAACGACCTCGGTCTCCGGAATCATCCGCGTGTCCGCCGGACCGCCTGGAGCCAGCGCATTGACCGTAACGCCCGTACCAGCCAGATCCTTCGACCAGATGACCGTTGCCGATTTCGAGCGCGGCCTTGGATGGGCCATAAGGCGAAAATCCCTCCATCATCATCGTGAAAAGGCTCGTTTCAATATTGACAATCCGCCCCCAGCCTTGCTGCACGAGGTGCGGCGTCACCGCTTTCGCCATCAAAAATGCACCATTGACGTTCACGTCGACCGCCCTTTGCCACGCATCCGGCTCAACGTCGTAAAACGGCTTGCGTTTGCCGACCAGGACGTTGCCGATGGCCTGCATTCCGATGCCGGCGTTGTTGACGAGTCCGTGAATCGCGCCGAAACGGTCGAGCGTCCGCGCAACGGCTGCCAGGCACGGCTCCCATTTGGTCACGTCGCATTCGACTGCCAAGAGCCGGTTCTCCGATCTTTCGCTTGCGGCAAGACTGTTGAGGACCGCCATTTCCCCGGCGCTGGTCGGCAAGTGTGCGATGACTACACGAAAGCCGCTGCGGAGCAGCCCCAAAGCCATCGCGCGGCCAAGCCCCCGTGCGCCCCCAGTCACGATGACGACACGACCAGCCTCAAAACTCATCCGCCAGTCTCCCTGAGGGAGCCTCTTTCATCCGTTGGCTAGCGTGCGCTGACAAGTCCGGAAATGGAGCCTTCCCGCTTCGGCAATGCATCCAAAAGCACGACCGCCAATCGGCATGGCTTGTCGCTGCGGTTTGCCCAGGCGTGATAGGTGCCGCGCTGGATGAGCACGTCACCCGCCCGGAGCGTGACGAATTGGGTATCGTCGACAAACATGTCGATCTCGCCGGCAATACAGATCACGTAATCCACGGTGTCGGTTCGGTGCATGTGCGCCCCATTGCCGGGCAGGAACTCCATCATAGTGAAACGGCTGCCATTCTGCGGTGGGCAAGAACCCAAAATGCGGCTGCCCTCGTCCTCATCGCCGTATAGTTGCGTCGGTGCGCGATCGGTCGACCACATCAGCGTCGAAGAGATTTTGGTGCTGGGAAATTTGTGGTTGGTCGCATCGCCGTCGAGCCAAATCATTGCCTTGCCGTCGGCGTCGTGCCCGGTGACGATGCGCCGAAACTTCGGCGGCGGCCGATCGGTTGCCTGTTCCATCGCCGTTTCCACCTCACGTGATGCTTGAGAAAAGATTATGCGTGCTCAGGCGGTTCTTTGCAGTTCCTGGGAAAAAGAATGCAGGGAGCGCGCTCCCTTGTCGGTAATGACAACCGTGTCGGCAAATACGGCGCCGGTCTGACCGCCTTGCCATTTCGGGTCGAACAGGTCGATATTGAATGCGAACACCATTCCGGTCTTGAATTGATCGCCAATGGTTGCGAGCGCAGCCTGATCGGCCTTTAGCGCATGGAAGCGGTATCTGGGATATTCGAGGGACGCCAGTCCGTGGCCGTGAATGCCGGTCTCGCATATTCCCAGGCCGGCGTCGTCGATGACGCGCTTGACTTCATTCATGGCCGTAACGATCGATTTTCCCGGACCGAACAGCTCCATGCCGCGCCGAAACGCAGCGACGCAGCCGTCATGGATGCGCTGCAGCTCTTTGTCCGGTTCGCCCAAGCAGAAGGTTCGTTCAACATGGGTAAAATAGCCGCCGATCTTGGGATGAATCTCGCAGGTGATGACGTCCCGCGGCTCCATGGGACGCGTCGTCGGAAGCCGGAATGGATGCGGAAATGGATGACGATCGCACGCCCACAGAAATAACGTCGGTTCCTCGCCGCCGTCGGCCAGCATCGCCTCCATCATGTGGCCGTAAACCTCGGATTCGCGCACGCCCGGACGCGCTCGGTCTCTGCAGGCCCGCAGCATCTTGTCGCCGAGCGCCGACGCCTTCTCGAGGAGCGCTATTTCCTCGTCGCTTTTGACCGAACGCATTGTTTCCAGCAGATCGCCGAGCTCGACAAACCGGACATCGGGCAGGCTCGCCTTGAGCGATTCAAATATGCTGTACGGAAGCCAGCCATCGGGATCGAGCGGGCCGGCGACGCCGTCCATGCCGATGGTCGCCCTGTCAAGGCCCATTTCCTTGAGCCGGGCGACGACGGTTTCCGACCAGGTGCCGCGCCGGCTGCGGACGTCGCTCACCCAATCCTGAGCTCGCTTCCAATATTCGACAAATGTCGGCATGAACACGAAGGACGTCGGCTCGCCGGCCAGCGGAAATATCAGCGTATTGTTTTCCGCGTTACCCCCGATCGGACACAGATAGCGGGCGTTGGCCGTAGCGAAATCCCACATCGCCGGCCAGCCCCAAAGCACCAGGCAATCGATGCCGCGGGCCCGCATCTGGTCTCGTGTCATGGACCACCGCCTGTCACGTTCGGCCATCGACAGTCGGGGCAGTTCGAGCCGGTCACGCATGGGCAACTCCAAATGAGGCGTTATCGCTGTCTAGAACGAGACTTTGGCTGGGCCGGGCCCGCGCGTCACAGCTGCGCGTATTCCGGCTGCTGCCGCTTCGCCGATCCATCCGCGACTTGCGGAGACGAGTCCCCGTGCGGCCGCAAGCCTTGGATGTCGGCTTTGATCAGGAGCGCGGTGTAGCGTGAATAGGCGCGCGCCCCTGGCAGGCCCCCACCGGTGACGTAAAAACCCGGCTGCGCCGTTTGCCCATACATATTGTTGAGCTCGCCGTCCGGGCCAATTCCCCAAATCGGACCGACGCGATCGGCAACGGCGTCCCCCAGCATGGACCGAACGGCTTCTTGCAAGGGTTTATATCCCGTGGCGAGAATGACGATATCCGCGTCCAGCGCGCTGTCATCGGAAAAAACAACCTTTCCCGCCGCGAGCCGCTTGATATCGACGCCCGCCTTCAATTTTATCTTTCCCGCAACGATGAGGTCGGACGCGCCGATGTTCAAATAGTAGCCGGCCTGATAGCGCAGGAGCTTGAGGAAATAGCCGGTGTCGTCTTCGCCATTGTCGAGCAGGAAGCCGACCTTGCGCAGACCATCAAGGAGATCCTTGTCGTCTTCCGCCATTTGATGGCTGACAGGGCGTTGCAAGCGCGCGAACAGCGGATAAGGGACGGAGGCGGCAATCAGATCGGTGTCCTCAATCGGCCTCACGCCGTCGTTTTGGCGATAGAGTTCGTAGGGGCGAACCGAGCTGGGATACAAACTGACGACGGTTACGGACGAGCGCTGCAACATCGTGACGTGGGCGCCGCGAAAATGCAGATTTTGCGCGAGATCATGTGCGCTTGTGCCGGCGCCGACGACCAGCACCGACTTTCCCTTCACGTCGAGATCATCGGTCGGGCCGCTCGAATGCAGAATGGGGCCGCCGAATGTATCCGCGCCCTCAAGATGGGGGATGTTCGGAATGCCGCTGACGCCGGCCGCCAGAATAATATGACGCGGCCGCATTGTCCGCACCGTGCCGTCGGACACCCGCAGGCGCACGGTCCATCGCCTCTCGGAATTGTTGTACTCGCCGCCCAGGAAAGTTGTCTTTGTCCAGACGTTGAGCTCCATTGTCTCGGCGTAGAACGCCATCCAATCGGCGAGCTTGTCCTTCGGAATGAAAACCGGCCAGGTATCGGGAAACGGCAGATAAGCGAAATGATTCATGCAGATTTCATTATGCAGTTGCAATGAGTGATAGCGGCGGCGCCATACGTCGCCGATCCGCTCGGTCTTTTCGACGACCAGCGTATCGACGCCAAGCTGCCCTAGGCGAGCCGCCATCATCAGCCCCGATTGGCCGCCGCCGATGACGATCGCTTCGGGATCTTTGTCTTTAAACTGATGCGCTGCGCGCCGGCGGTCCAGCCAGTTCTCCGCTTGGGTCGAGGTCAGGCGCAGGTCGTCGTGCGGGCGGTTTTTCCCTCTTCTTTCAGGAAAGCTCTTGAGCTCCTGCATGGCGGTGAGGAAAGTGTGCGCTTTGGGAGTTGCCGACGAATCAGGATCGGGAACAAGCCGGGCGTAGCCGCGAGCGGAGGCGATGGCCGTATCGAACCGGAAGAAAAACTCCAAAGTCTCGGGATGTTCGCCGAACGCGCCGACCGTGGGATCGAACTCCAGCCGGAAATTGCAAGCGGGCTTTGCACTGAACGCCTTGCGCAGCCACGCCTCCACTTCGCCAGGTCCATGAAGAACCTTGAACAGCCACTCGAAGGTCAGGAGATCACGCCAATAACCGTCGGGGTGAAACATCGCCGCGGCGGCGGCATAGCGCCTCCCCTCGAGTGCAGAACTGAATTTCGTCAACCAGCTTTCGACGATCTGACGACGAACAAGGGGCGAAGCATCGATCCAATTCGCCACGTTTGCGTTCCTTCCCTAGGCGACGACGGCGACAATGCGCTGCCACCCGACGCGCCGCTTTTCTCGAAGATTGGGCAAAATTCCGGCCTTGCTGTCAATTACTTCGGACCACTCGGCCGGCATTGCAGCAAAGCGCAACGTGCACTCTTGGCGCATCACACCCCCAGGTATCGCAATTTCGTCTGTGCGTCCGCGGCGAGTTCTGCCGGACTGCATTGGTGGACGATGCGGCCTTTGCTCATGATAAATACCGTATCTGCGTAGCGCAGCGCGAAAGCGAGCTGCTGCTCGATCAACAGAATCGATGTGCCGGCCTGTTTGAGCGTCGCCATTGTTCGGCCGAGTTCGCGGATCATCAGCGGCGCCAGTCCCTCCGTCGGCTCATCCATGACAAGCAGCGCCGGGTTGGTGACCAGCGCCCGCGCGGCCGCGAGCATTTGCTGTTCGCCGCCGCTGAGCTTGCCGGCCAAGCTGCGCAGCCGGGCGTGCAAGTTCGGAAACAGCTCCATGATCGCCTCCAGGCTCCAGCGGCCCTGGCCGCGCGCCATGACGTCCAGATGTTCTTTGACGGACAGGGAACGGAAGATTTGCCGCCCTTGCGGCACCAAGCCAATGCCCAAGCGTGCGATCTTGTGAGCGGGCAAATTGGTAATGTCCGTCTGTTGGAACAGGATCCGGCCGCGTCTGGCGGGCGTCAGGCCCATGATGGAACGGGCCAAAGTGGTCTTGCCCACGCCGTTGCGGCCCAAAAGAGCGACCACCTGCCCAGGGTTTAGCTCGAGTGAAACGCCCTGCAGGATATAGCTGTCGCCGTAATAAGTATGAATGTCTTGCACGCTCAGCATCGCGGTGCGCTCAATCGGACCCGAGATAGATTTCGGTTACTTGCGGATTGTTTCGAATCGCCTCGACGCTGCCTTCGGCCAGGAGTCGGCCTTGATGCAGAACGGCGATGCGGTCGGCGAGCTCAAAGGCCACATCCATATCGTGCTCGATCATCAGGACCGTCGTGTCGCGCGGCAGGCCGCCGAGAATGGCCATGACGCGCGGAACTTCGGCGGCCGATAGACCGGCCGTCGGCTCATCGAGCAGCAGCACCCTGGGATCGCCGGCCATGGCGAGCAAAATGTCCAATTGCCGCTGCTGGCCGTAAGAAATGTCGCGGGCGGCATGCCCGGCAAGCTCGCTCAGCCCCCAATGTTCGAGCAAGGCATCGGCCCGCGCATTCAGTGCGCGATCTCCCTGCAGCAGACGGCGCACGGGTGAAGCCGTCCCCTTCCCGGCTTGCAATGCAAGCAGAACGTTTTCCAGGACCGTCAAGTGAAAAAAGAGATTGGTGATCTGAAACGTGCGTGAAAGGCCCAAGCGCGCGCGCGCATAAGCCGGCAAACGGGTGATGTCGCGGCCGAAAAGGGCGACGCGGCCGCTCGATGCCGCGAACGAACCGCCCAATATATTGAAAAGCGTGGTTTTGCCCGCCCCGTTGGGACCGATGATCAGGCGACGTTCGCCGGGCGCGACCTCGAAAGAAACATGGTCCAGGGCCTGGACACCCTCGAAGTTGCGGCAGACGTCGGTGACGGCGAGCGCTGTCATGATTTCGCCCGCCGTGCGCGGAAATTGCGGATAAAGCCCATGATTCCGTTCGGTGC
This sequence comes from uncultured Alphaproteobacteria bacterium, assembly GCA_963791925.1. GTDB lineage: Bacteria > Pseudomonadota > Alphaproteobacteria > Rhizobiales > Xanthobacteraceae > BOG-931. The sequence goes on from CAWBUA010000005.1 coordinate 230,955, forward strand.
AAAGAGCGCGACCAGGATGTAGATAGTGCCGATGACGATCAGCCAGCGCTCCGTGTAGGCGCTGATCAAGTTTTCGAGGAGCACGATGACGGCGGCCCCGATCGCCGGCCCAAGCAAAGTGCCGGCGCCGCCCAAGATCACCATCAGCAAGACCTCCGCCGAGCGGAACACGCCAAGATAGTCGGGGCCGACGAAACGGTTGTAATAGGCAAACAGGGCGCCCGCGAGCCCGGCGAAAGCGGCCGCGATGATGAAGGCCGCAAACTTATAGCGCCAGACATTATATCCAAGCGCCTGCATGCGCGTTTCACTCTCGCGAATGCCACGCAATGCAAATCCGAACGGCGATGTTGCGATATGCGTCAACAACACAGCGGCAGCGCCGACCAGCAGCAGAATGAAGTAATAAAACGGCCGATCTCCTGTAAGGAACCAGTTCGCAGCAAGCTCCGGGCGAGGCAGGTTCGGCAGTCCGTCGTCGCCGCCGGTCAGCGAGCGCCAGCCGAACGCGACGCCCCAAGCGACCTGAGACAGCGCAAGCGTAATCATCAGGAAATAGCTGCCGCGGGTCCGCAGCGCCAACAAGCCGAACAACGCTGCAACAAGGACAACGACGATCAGAGCGGCTGGAAGAGCCGACCAGACGCTCCAATGCAGCTTCACGGAGAGCAAGCCGACCGCATAGGCGGCAACGCCGAAATATGCGGCATGCCCGAGCGAGGCCATTCCGGCGTAGCCGATCAGCAGGTCGAGGCTCATGGCAAACAAGGCAAAGATCAGAATCTCGATCGCCAAGCCGAGATAATAAGTGGAAAGCAGATAGGGCAACACGGCGAGAACAATCAGCGTCACCAGGAATAGCGCGGCGATGCCGCGCGGCGTCCCCGGGGAGTTTGCGCCTGCGGCACTCATTCGCGTCCGAAGAGACCGGCGGGCCGTATCGCCAGGATCAACGCCATAGGAGCGAATATCGTGAAAAGAGCCAATTCAGGAAAGAACACTTTGCCGAAATTATCGAGCAAGCCGACCGCCAAACCGCCGACCAGCGCGCCCTTCAAGCTGCCCAACCCGCCGATGATGACCACGACGAAGCCGAGCAGGAGGACCTCAAAGTCCGCTCCGGGATAAATACCGAGGATCGGGCCGCCCATGACTCCGCCGAGCGCAGCCAGAAACGCGCCGAGCCCGAACACGAGAGTGAAGAGCAGCGAGACATTGATGCTCAATGCGCGGGCAATCTCCTCGTTATCCACGCTGGCGCGAAGCATCGCCCCGACGCGGGTCCCGTCCTGCAGCCACCACAGAAACGCCGCGACGGCCAACCCGAATCCGATGATGAAGAGCCGGTAGGTCGGATAATAAAATCCGCCGAATTGTATCGAGCCGGCAAAGAGCTCAGGCCGCGGCATCGTTTGTGGATTGGCGCCCCAGATCACGGTTGCGAGATCGGAAAATATGAAAAGGAAGCCGAAGGTGACGAGCACCTGCGGCAATTGTTGAAGATGAAATCGCCTGAGAAAAAAGCGCTCGATCAAGATGCCGATCAAAGCGATCGCCAGGCTTGCGCCGAGCACGGCAAGAATGAAACTGCCGGTTTCTTGGAGCACCACCAGCCCAAGATAGCCGCCGAGCAGATAGAACGATCCATGCGTCAGGTTGAGGATCCTCATCACGCCGAAGATCAGAGATAATCCGGACGCCAACAGGAACAATAACATCCCGTACGAGATGCCGTTGAGAGCTTGAACGAGCCAAAACGTCATGGCGGCGAAACGGGTTTATGCGTTCACGAGCGGCGGTGGACGGGGATAACAACCCGGACGATGACGAGTTGCCATCGTCGGGATAGCGCGGTCGGCGGTCTTCGGCAGTCCAGAACCCGCGGGGCTGCGCCACGAGGCGGATTAATCTCAGGGGAACAGATCGTAGGGGTCCTTTACCTGCGCGATGCGTTCGCCGCAGTGATTTTGCAGCTTGCCGTCCGGGCCCTTCTCGATCGTAAGATGATAGAAATCCGCGACCATGCCATGGTGCTCGTCAAAGCTCGTCATGCCCATCGGCCCTTTGACCTGGACCTTGCTCAGCGCGTTGATGAACGCGTCGTGGTCCTCGGCTTTCCCTTTGATCTCCTTTAGCGCCGCAATGACCATTTTTGCCGCCATGTAGCCCATATAAGAATATGAGCCGGGAACGGCGCCGTTGTGAGCCGCCTTGAACCCAGCGACGAACTTCTTGTTCTCCGGTGTATCGAGCGTTCCGCAGTAGGTATAGACGCTTTGGATGCCGACGGCCTGGGGCGGCATGACGGCAAGCAGTTCCTCGCTGGTGAATGAGGCGATGCCGAAGATGGGCAGTTTCTTGTTCAGGCCGTATTCAGCGTATTGCTCGACCATGCGCGGAGCATCGGCGCCCCACATGGCGGCAAACATGCCATTCGCCTTTCCGGCATCCATCGCGGTCAGATAAGGGGCGTAGTCGGACGTACCGATATTCGAGAATTGCGCGCCAACGAGATTGCCGGCTCCGTAAAGCTTTTTCACGACGTCCGCAAATTCGTGGCCGGGCGGCGCATTCCAGCCGAGAAAGTAGACTTTCTTCCAGCCCATTTTTTTGGTCACCTGGGCGGCAACCGTGGCGTATTGGTACGTCGAGGGCACGAAGCGGAAAATGTAGGGACTCTTCTGCGCGCGCGTCAGGCTATCGAGGGCGACCGTGCTGACCCATGGAATTTTCTGCTCGGCTACGTAAGGGGCCATTGCGGCTCCCACCGAGCTGACCAGCTCCGACAGCAGCAAATCGACCTTATCGCGCTCCACCAGCGCCTTCGTCTTGGTCAAACCGACATCCGGGCGGCCCGTGCTGTCCTCGTAAAGCAATTCAATTTTCCGTCCCGCGACGGTGTCGTTTTCCTCGTCGAAGGCTTGCTTGATGGCGTCGCGCTCGGGACCGCCTTGTGCGGAAATCGGCCCGGTGAGAGGAAACATCACACCGATCTTGATCGGCTCCTGGCTAAGCGCAGGTTGTATCATGCTGCCGAGCGCAACAATTCCGATAACGGCTCCGGCAAAACGATGGCACATCATTTCCCCTCCCCTTTTTCAGCAAGAATAATACATCTGCGTTCGGGCCTGCAATCGCATCGCTCCCAACGATGCGCGTTCTTACAGCGCAAGTCCAGCGGCGGAGATGCGGCTCGAAACCACTATTTCGCAGCCCGCGCTCAATCAGCGCGCGGATGACTTCGGATCGTGAAAACGTCCTGCCCTCGGCCCATTGGTCGATTGCGTTATTCATTTCGGTCATCAACATCGCGGGTATCGTTTCGGACCGCCGCTCTTTTTTGCGTACTTTTTCTTGGGTGCACGCAAAAAAAGCGCGTTGCACCGGGCCGACATCATTGCGGTCTCGGCTGAGGTGCCGGGCTCATTGTCGCCGGACTTGGCAAACCATTGTCACGATTGGAGGTCGCACTCGCCCGATCGGTTGGGCGCCACCGGCCGTTCTTTCCTGCACATCGCGTCGCCGCGAAGGTGCGCCGTCACTCTTTGACGCGGACCGAATGTTGCGTGAAGTCCCGCGAGACGTTCAATTATTCACACGATAGGCGGTACGATTGATATACTCCAAAACGGATCCGTCGGGATCGCGAAAATAGGCGCGCGGCCCGTCTATTACGCCGTTGCGGCGATCTTCCTCAAAGAATACATCGACGCCCTTCGCGCGCAGATTATCGACTGCCGGCCGGAATTCCGCTTCATCCACCATGAATGCATGATGCACGCCATCCGACATGTGAGGAGGATCCTTGATAATGGGCGCCGGCCGCTTGATCAACAAAACACAAACGCCGCCGGCGTCAAGGAATGTAATGCCCTTGTCAGGCCGCTGGCCCAGAAATTTGCAACCCACGATTTCGGTGTAAAACTTCACACTCCGGTCGACGTCGCTGACCGGGATGCTGAAATGCGCGATGCCTTTGATATCCGCCATTGCGATTCCTTCCTCCCTACTGTTTCCTTGCGAAGACGCAGATCGCGCGCTCTGCGCCTCGTCATTGTCCACATTTTGGCCGGCGAAGACAACATCATTCGCAAATCGGCGAGATCGAACGAAGGTTTCCGGTCGATGCGCGGCATTTGCTTGCGTGAAGATTGGATGGTAGCATTTTGTTTGCTCCGGCCGACGGCGATACCTAATAAAGCACAACTAATGGTGGGGAGATCGATATGAGGCTAGGTCGCAGGCAATTCCTGCTTTGGACGGGCGGCACCGTTCTCTCCATTCCACGCTTGGCACGGGCGCAGACTTGGCCAACGCGGCCGGTCCAGATCGTCGTCGGCTACCCGGCCGGCATCACGCCCGATACCGTCGCTCGTCTGATCGGCCGACAGCTTTCGACGCGGCTTGGTCAGCAATTCGTTGTCGAGAATCACCCGGGCGCTGGAACGAGCATCGCCGCCGAACAAGTGGTGCGTTCAGCGGCCGATGGCTACACGCTCTTACTGGTTGCGGCGGCGAATACCATCAACACCTCGCTCTATCCGAACCTGAGTTTCAATTTTAATCGTGACATTGCGGCGGTGGCCGGCATCGGCGGGGTAGTTTTCATTATGGTGGTCCACCCGTCGGTCCCGGCCAAAACCATTCCCGAATTTGTGTCATACGCGAAAGCTCACCCCGGCAAAATCAATATGGCTTCTCGCGGCGTCGGATCGCTTACGCATGTCTTCGGCGAGTTGTTCAAGATGATGGCCGGCGTTGACCTGGTCCACGTGCCCTACAATTCCGATTACACAGCCGATCTGCTGAGCGGCAGGGTTCAAGTGGCATTCAATGCGGTAGCGGAATCGGCCGGTTATATTCGGGACGGCAGATTGAACGCATTGGGCGTCACGACCGCAAAACGCTTTGCCGAATTGCCGAACATACCGACCATCGATAAATCGCTGCCGGGCTACCAAACCAGCGGTTGGCTCGGCATCGGCGCGCCGCGTGCGACACCGGCCACGATCATCGAAAAACTCAACAGTGAAATCAACCTGATCGTCGGGGATCCCGAAATGAACAAACGTCTGACCGGGATGGGCATCCAGCCGATGTCGATGTCGCCAGCGGCATTCGACAAATTCATCGCCGCGGAGACCGACAAATGGGCCAAGGTGATCAAGTTCGCGAAGATCAAGGTTTGACGGCCTCGGATCACCTTTAGCCCGGTGACAGAACGCCTGTAAATCTCACCCCTTCAACAATTCGTCGTTATTTGCGCCAAGGTCCGGCGCCGCGGTTTCGACACGCGGCGGCGTCATGCTCATGCTTACTGGATTGCCCATCACCGAAACGGTACCTCGGGTGCGATGCGGCAGCCGTTTTTGCAGATCAAGAGCAAGAACCTGCGGGTCGGCAAAAACTTCGTCAATGGTATTGATTGGGCCTGATGGGACGTCCTGCGCGTTCAGCAGTTCAAGCCATTCCTTGCGCGGGCGCCCCGCAAAGACCTTGGTAAGCTCGGCGCAAAGGGCGTCGTAATTCTTGATCCGCGCATCACGGCTACGGAAGCGTTCATCCATGGCCAATGCTTCCTGACTTGTGGCTTTCAAGAGCCCGCGCCAGAATTTTTCCGGTGAGGAAAGATGAATGACAAATGGCAGTCCGTCACCCGCCGTGAAGGCGAACACCTGTGCCCGCTGGCATCGCGACGCGCGCGTCGGGATTCGACCATCCTCAAAATAGTTCGATGCATTTTCTCCAAGGAAGGAAAGAGTCGCCTGCAGCAGCGACGTCTCGACCTTCTGTCCCCGGCCGGTTGTCGTCCTGGCCATGAGCGCCGCCAGGATTCCATAGGCAGCGAATGTCCCCGCCAGGTGATCGGAGAGCGATATGCCCATCGGCTGGGGCGCCGAACGATCGGTCAGCACCGCAAGCAGCCCGGACATCGCCTGCCCGACCGTATCATAGCCGGGACGATTGCGATAAGGACCGTTTGATCCGAAACCGGTAATCGAGCAGTAGATGAGGCGAGGATTTTCGGATGCAAGGGCTTCGTAGCCGAGGCCCAACCTCTCCAGGGCTCCCGCGCGAAAATTTTCGACGATGACGTCGGCGGCGAGCGCAAGGCGGCGAGCCTGTTCCTGCCCGGCGCTTGTCTTGAGGTCGAGCGTAACGCTCTTCTTGTTCCGGTTCATCGAGCCGAATGTGCCGTTGTAATCCTGCTTTCCCCAATTGCGAAATGGATCACCGCCTTCCGGCGATTCGATCTTGATCACCTCGGCGCCCAGATCCGAAAGCAGCATTCCGGCGAATGGACCGCTGACGTAACTTGCGAATTCGAGGATTTTGACGCCATCAAGCGCCCGGGTTGTCATGACTTCGTCCTTGCGAGCTTATGGGACAATCGGCGTGAATTTGGGGAGCGTGATGTCATCGGTGACGGCATCGAAGCGAACCTCGACCTTCATATCGCAAGCGACCTTGTCCGGTGCAACGCCGATTACATTGCTGATCATTCGCGGTCCTTCGTCCAGTTCGATGACGGCGACCGTGTACGGCACCTCTTCGGCAAAACCGGGATGATACACGCGGTGATAAACGACGTAGCTGAAGATCCGCCCTCGGCCACTCGTCGCCGTCCAATCCCATTTTTCAGAGCTGCAGTGCGGACACAAAGCGGAAGGCGGGAACCAATAACTTCCACATTCGTCACAATGCGGCATCAATAATTGGCGTTGCCGCAGTCCGTCCCAATAAGGTTTGGATTCTGCGGATGGCGCCGGAAGCGGTTTTTTGTATTCAGACACGAACTCAGGCCTTTCCAAGAATAAGTGTCGAGTGACAGACCGTGTTGCCGCCGTTGCCGCTCACCAGCGCGATCTCGGCATTCGGAACCTGCCGTTCCGGACCATAGACCCCTTGGAGTTGCCTGGCCGCTTCGACGATCTGCAGCATGCCCTCGACATGGGCTTCCGAGAGCTGGCCGCCTGACGTGTTGGTGGGCAGCGAACCGCCCATCCGAAGTGCGCCCGCGCGGACAAACTCGCCGCCTTCGCCCTTTTTGCAGAAGCCATAATCTTCGAGTTGGGTCAGAACCATGTAGGTGAAGCAATCGTAGATTTGTGCGGTATCGACATCCATCGGACCAAGGCCGGCCATTCGGAAAGCCCGCTCGCCGCTTTTTGCAGCACCGGTCGTGACCATATGATCCTCAGCCAACCAGCCCTTTGAATTGTTGTGAGTGGCGAAGCCTTTTATCAAAACCGGTCTCTGCCGCAGTGATTTGGCACGCTCGGCTGAAGTCACCACCACCGCTCCCGCGCCGTCGCTGTTCAGACTGCAATCGAACAAGCCGAACGGGTCGACAATCATCCTCGCGTTGAAATAATCATCGAGCGTCATCGGCTTCTTCATGACCGCATCGGGGTTGCGCAGCGCGTGCTCTCGAAATGCAATTGCGATCGCCGCAAAATCGTGGCGTGTCGTGCCGTATTCGTACATGTGCCGCCGCGCGCCGAACGCGTGTTGCGCTGCGGCGCCGAAATGTCCGAATTCGGGGCCGTGCTCGCCGCGCCTCTTCTCGGCGGGTACCAACTGATTCTGCTGGATTGATTTGCCCTTTGAATGCGTTCGCGACCAGCCGTCACGGCCGTAGCCGCACACTACGGTTGTGGCGAGACCCGCCTCGATGGCCATCACCGCCAGAATGACCGACAAGATCTGGCTCGCGCCGCCATTATCGACGGTCGTGCCGAAAGCCGTATCGATGCCGAGACGCGCCGCCATCAACTGGTGATGGCCATACACATCATCCGGTCCTCGCACGACGAGGCCGTCGACCTCCTTTGTCATCAATCCGGCGTCGTCGAGCGCTCTTTTGATCGCCACCTCCAGAAGACCGAGCGGGTTGGCGCCAACTTGACCGAGGCGACTGTGACCGGTGCCGACGATCGCATATTTGTCCCGAATTCCACCCATCCCGCCCTGCCCAATCTGCCGAGATCATTGCTTCTGCCAATTTGCCGGCCGAAAGTGAAGAGCCTTTCAAAATCCCACTTACGATGCTAACGCGAAACGCGGACGTTCCGCGTGGCATGGTGGACTTCGATTGCAGCTATCGCGGGTGTTGTGGTGGCAGCCATCGCGTTTTTCGCCATTGCCCCCTGCCGCTTTTCAACAGCGTGATAATGAGGAGTAATGACGCGCGCTCTCAACGACGAATTCTTTGATATTTCCGGTTCAAATATTCACCAATCGACGCGCCAAGCGGACTGCATCGAGTTTTCTTTTTTTGGACGACAGCCCGTTCGGCATGACGAAAAAAATCATCGCAGGCACGGCGCCCGGCCGATCTTGCACGGGGGGAGAACACCAGCGCGAAAGATCAGAGCGAACGCCGCCCGGCGCCCAACCGCGGCTAATGATGCGGGCATTCGTCAAGCCCGCTGCAGAACGCAATCGTCAGGCTCGCCGTGCGGTCTCGCACTATCGCTGCGGCGACTTCCAAGGCCGCGTCGGAAATCTCTTCGTCGAAGATGTCGTGCTCTTCCGCGTCGCGGATGGCGGTCAAAATAGCGGCGGTCGAACTATTGCTGGTGAAGATCGTCATGGCGCCCACCCCAGAGACACCGGAACCAGCGTAGCGCACCACATCCGTTAGTTGCGGTCAAGGCGGCGCGATCGCGGCCGGCCACGATAGCGCCGGACACGCTTCCGCTGCTGCCCGCTTGCGCGCCGTTTTGATTTTCACTCGTGCGTCAAGACGCTCTCGATGATGCCGCGGCAGGCGATCAATGCGTCGAGTGCGGATTGCAGCTTATGGCGTTCCTCTTCGGCGAGCCCGCGCGGCGGGGGCGGCGGCGATGGCGCCGATGCTGCCGTCGCCGGCGCGCTTTGCAATTGCGGTTCGCCTTCCAACCGCGGCTCGCGACGCTCCTCGGAAACCGCAAACAGGTTGGGCTCCAAGCGTTCGGTTGATTCGACACCGATCGCTTCGCCGGTTTGCTCTTCCTCTGCGAGAGCCGGTTCGGCGTCAACCCGCCAGACCGTCTGCACAATCGTCACGCCCTGCTCGCGCAAGATTCGCTGCACGCCGCGGATGGTGTAGCCCTCGCCGTAGAGCAAATGGCGGATGCCGCGCAGCAGATCGACGTCGTCGGGCCGGTAATAGCGCCGACCGCCGCCGCGCTTCATCGGGCGGATTTGCGGAAACCGGCTTTCCCAGAAGCGCAAAACATGCTGCGGCACGTCGATCTCGACGGCGACTTCACTGATGGTGCGGAACGCGTCCGGCGATTTTTCCACCGCTGCCCCCAGAAGTAAGCCTCACCGCCACGCCGCCGGCGATCGGCGCTCAGCTCGAAGAGGGTTCGCCGCCGCTGTCTGAGTTGATGCGCTGCTTGAGAATGGCCGATGGCTTGAACACCATGACCCGGCGCGGCGAGATCGGAACTTCCTTGCCGGTCTTCGGATTGCGGCCGATGCGCTGGCCCTTCTTGCGCACCACGAACGAACCGAACGACGACAATTTCACAGTTTCGCCGCGTTCAAGGCAATCGGTGATCTCCTTGAGCACCAGCTCGACCAGAGACGCCGATTCCGTGCGCGACAGTCCAACTTTTTGATAGACCGCCTCACACAAATCCGCCCGTGTGACCGTCTTTCCCGCCATCGCCAGCCCCGAGCACGGCAATCGATCGAACCTCGATCGAGATATCGTCCTGAATTATCAAGGATATTAGCTTCTGGCCGGATAAGTCAACGGGCTTGGCGGCGATTGTGCCCGTCACCAGCGCACCAGCGCGGCGCCCCAGGTGAAGCCGCCGCCCATGGCCTCGAACAACAGGAGATCGCCGCGCTTGATGCGGCGGTCCGCCACCGCGTCGGCGAGCGCCAGCGGAATTGAGGCGGCCGAGGTATTGCCGTGGCGATCGACCGTAATGACGATTTTGCCGGGGGGAATCCCGAGTTTATGGGCCGATCCGTCGATGATGCGCTTGTTGGCCTGGTGCGGGATGAACCAGTCGACGTCGGCGGCGGAGTAGCCGGTGGCCTTGAAGGCCTCCTCGACCACGTCCGTGATCATGGCCACGGCATGGCGGAACACCTCGCGGCCCTCCATGCGCAAATGGCCGACGGTGCCGGTCGAGGACGGTCCGCCGTCGACATAAAGCTTCGATTGATGGCGGCCGTCGGAGCGCAGCCGCACGGTAAGCACCCCGCGATCCTCCTTGCCGCCCGGCTGCTCCTGGGCATCCAGCACGACGGCGCCGGCGCCGTCGCCGAACAGCACGCAGGTGGTGCGGTCGGTCCAGTCGAGGAGGCGCGAAAACGTCTCCGAGCCGATCACCAGCGCGCGCGAGAACGCGCCCGTGCGGAGCAGCGCATCCGCCGTCGCCAGGCCATAGACGAAGCCGGAGCACACCGCCTGCAGGTCGAACGCGGCCCCATGGGTAATGCCGAGACCGGCCTGCACCGCGACCGCGCTCGCCGGGAAAGTATTGTCGGGCGTCGACGTCGCCAGCACGATGAGATCGATCGATTGCGCGTCGACGCGCGCATGGGTGAGTGCGGCTTGCGCGGCGCGCGTCGCCATCTGCGAGGTCAGTTCGCCGGGCGCCGCGATGCGGCGCTCGTGAATGCCGGTGCGCTGGACGATCCATTCGTCCGAGGTGTCGATCTGGCGGGCAAGATCTTCATTGGTGAGGACCTTGCTCGGCAGATAGCTGCCGCAGCCGAGCATAACCGAGCGCCTGACCGTCACGAGGCGGCTCCGCCGACGGCCTGCTGCGGAGGCTTGTGAAAGCGCTCAAGCGCGGCGCGGATCTTCGCCAACAGCTCGTCGTGGACGACACCATGGCCGAGATCGATCGCCGCCGCGAAGCCTTCCGCGTCGGCGCCGCCGTGACTCTTGATGACGATGCCGTTGAGTTCCGAGAAAGACGCCGCCATTGGCGCGGCGCGGATCCATGCGCTCGCGCAGCTGCGCGAAGGCCCCGCGCGCGAACAGGTAGCCGATCCGCGCGGCGAGCGAACTCGTCATCGCCGCTTTGAGATATTGGGCGAGCTGGCGCGCCGTCCCCTCCGCGGTCTTGAGCGCGATATTGCCGGCAAAACCTTCGGTGACCACCACGTCGACCTTGCCGCGGCCGATATCGTCGCCCTCGACGAAGCCGCGATAGTCGAGCCCGGGGAGATCCTCGTCGCGCAGGATGCGGCCGGCCTCGCGCACCGGCTCGAGCCCCTTGGCCTCCTCGACGCCGATATTGAGAAGTCCGACGCTCGGCCGCGGCAGGCCGAACAGGATCCGCGCCGTGGCCGCGCCCATCACCGCGAGATCGACCAGGTGCTCGGCATCGGCGCCGATCGTGGCGCCGACATCGAGCACGATCGATTCCCCGCGCAGCGTCGGCCACAAGGCCGCGATCGCCGGCCGCTCGATGCCGGGCAGCGTCTTGAGATTGAATTTCGACATCGCCATCAACGCGCCGGTATTGCCGGCGGACACCGCGAGGTCGGCGTCGCCTTTCTTGACCGCGTCGATGGTGAGCCACATCGAGGATTTCCAGCGGCCGTAGCGCAGCGCCTGGCTCGGCTTATCGTCCATCCGCACGGCGATATCGGTGTGCACGATGCGCGAAACCGCCTTCAGACCGGGCTTGGCATCGACCAGCGGCGCGATCTGGCCGGCATTGCCGAAGAACAGGAACTCGCAAGACGGGTGGCGTTGGCGCGCCAATTCGGCGCCGGCCACGACCACGGCGGGGCCGTGGTCTCCCCCCATCGCATCGAGCGCAATGCGGACCTTGTCCGACATTCAATGGCCTAGGTCCGGAAGATGGGAATACGACACCGGAATAAGAATAGCGGGTCGGGGCCGCGATTTGAAGCGGCAGGCCTAATGCTTGGAAAGCTTGGCGAGAGCGGCAAAAGGCCCCGCTTCCGGGGTGCGATTTTGCGGCGGTTCGAAAACCGCGTCAGCCTTGCGCGGATAGGGATCGACGCCGAGGATCAGGAACTCGACCGCGAGCGCGCCCAAATCCACGATACCGCCGAGCAACGGCTCGGGATCCCTCCATTTGGCCTCATGGGGCTCGGTTTCCGCTTGTTCCGGCGCGGGGGCGGGTTGCGGCAGGAAGACGAGATCGACCGCCTCCTCGATCTCATTCGTCAGCGGCTCGAGCGTGACGACGCAATTTTGCCCGACCGTCGCCGACACCAGCCCGGTTACATGAAGTCCACCCGAACCACGCCGCTTGACGTCAAAGCTCGCCTCCAGCCGCGTCAAATCGCGCAAGCCGACAAGGCGCGCCACCGCCTCGCGCACCGCTGCCTCGGCGACAAGGTCGAAATGCTGGCCGGTCTCGGGGATATCGTCGACCGCGACGGGAACCTGCCACGGCGCGGCAGGCGATTTTTCGGCATGAGTTCTAGGCATTGGCTTTAGGCATGATGGGCTTTAGGCGTGATGGGCTTTAGGCATGATCGATGGCTTCGGCGATTGTGTCGGTCTGTGGAAAAACGAGTGCCCCGCGCAACAGGGCATCATCCTCCTGGTCCTCGAGCCGGCGCCGCGCGGCGCGGACGTAGCGGGCAAGCCGCAGCGCGCCATTCGCGCCGCTTTCGGCATCGGCTTCGGCAAAGATATTGCGGCGAAGCGCTTTCTCAAGCTCCGCCGCGTCGGTTGCGGCAAAAGCCGAGAGATAGGCCGCCTGCCGGCCGTAAAACGCCTCGCCGAAACCGCGCATCCGTTTCGGCACCGCGAGGTCGCCCACCCCCATTTCGCGCAAGTTGTCGTCGAGGTCGCGGCAAAACGCGTCGAACAGCCGCTGGGCGATGCCGCGCCCGGCCTCGGGATTGCGGCCGAGCCGGCCGATGACGAGGACGAGATGCAGCACAATGAGATCGAACCGGCCCGCCATCGTGTCAGGCACGCCAAAATCCCGGTAAAAGGCGGGGTTGCGCGCCTGCGCCACGATCGCGCCATAGAGCTCGGCGATGCTGCGGTTCTGGGAATGGGTACGAAAAAGCCGCCAAATCATGGAGTTAACCGAGGCCGCAAGGCCGGCCCCCAAGCCGGTGCGAAGGCCCGCGCCAACGCGGCGGATTGCCAATCATGCGCTTTGGGGTTACGGCACGCGGCGGCTTTTCGCAAGTTAGGGCGAGTTTGGGACGAGGATGCGGGGCACTTTCGCGCGTAGACGAAGTTCGCCGGCATTGACGGCCTGCGCCTTGGTTCTGGCGCTGGCGCTCGCGGGCTGCACGGGCGAAACCTTCCAGCGCGGCTACGTGCTGCCCGAGGGCGCGCTCGAACAGATTCCGCTCGGCGCCTCGCAGGAACAGGTGCTCCTCGTGCTCGGCACACCGTCCACCGTCGCCACCGTCTCCGGCGAGGCGTTCTATTACATTTCGCAAAAGGCCGACCGAAAGGTCGCGTTCCTGCGCACCAAAGTCACCGACCAGCGCGTGATCGCCGTCTATTTCGACAGGAGCCGCAAGGTGCGCAAAGTGGCCGAATACGGCATGAAGGACGGTCACGTCTTCGACTTCGTCAGCCAGACCACGCCGACCGGCGGCAACGACTTAAGCGTGATCTCGACGATGATCCACAATCTCGAAGGTCGCGGCTCGTAAGCGATCCATTGCTGTCATCGTCCGCGAAGGCGGACGATCCAGTAAGCGCCGGCGGACGAGTTCGACTCCATCGACCTGCGATTACTGGATGCTCCGCCTTCGCGGAGCATGACACTGAGCCGCGCCCTCAATGCGCCAGCACCGCGAGCAACAACAGCGCCACGATATTGGTGATCTTGATCATCGGATTGACGGCGGGGCCGGCGGTGTCCTTGTAGGGATCGCCGACGGTGTCGCCGGTCACGGCGGCCTTATGGGCATCGGAGCCTTTGCCGCCGTAATGGCCGTCCTCGATGTATTTCTTGGCGTTGTCCCAGGCGCCGCCGCCCGAGGTCATCGAGATGGCGACGAAGAGCCCGGTGACGATGACGCCAAGCAGCATGGCGCCGAGCGCCGAGAACGCCGCCGATTTGCCGGTCGCGCCGCCGCCGGCGACGAAATAGATGACGAAATAGACGAAGATCGGCGAGAGCACCGGCAGGAGCGACGGAATAATCATCTCCTTGATCGCGGCCTTGGTCAGCATATCGACGGCGCGGCCGTAATCGGGCTTATCCCGGCCCGCCATGATGCCGGGACGTTCCTTGAATTGCCGGCGCACTTCCTCGACGATCGAGGACGCGGCGCGGCCGACCGCGGTCATGCCCATGGCGCCGAACAGATAAGGCAACAGCCCGCCGAACAAGAGGCCCGCGACCACGTAAGGATTGTTCAGCGAGAAATCCGGCGCGACGCCCTGGAAATACGGATGCTGCGCCGAGCCGGCGATGAAGAATTTCAGATCCTCGTTATAGGCCGCGAACAGAACCAGCGCGCCAAGCCCGGCCGAGCCGATGGCATAGCCCTTGGTCACCGCCTTGGTGGTGTTGCCGACGGCATCGAGCGCGTCGGTCGATTTGCGCACCTCTTTCGGCAGGCCGGCCATTTCGGCAATGCCGCCGGCATTGTCGGTGACCGGGCCGAAGGCGTCGAGCGCGACCACGATGCCGGCCAGCGCCAGCATGGTGGTGACCGCAATCGCGATGCCGAACAGGCCGGCGAGATTAAAGCTGACCAGGATGCCGGCGATGATGACGATCGCCGGCATTGCGGTGGATTCCATCGACACCGCGAGGCCCTGGATGACATTGGTGCCGTGGCCGGTGACGGAGGCTTGCGCGATCGAGCGCACCGGACGGTAATCGGTGCCGGTGAAATATTCGGTGATCCAGATGATGAGCCCGGTCACGCAGAGCCCGACGATGCCGCAGATATATAACGTCTCGCCGGAATAGGCGACGCCCGGCAGCGGACCGAAGCCGATCAGCTCATAGATCACGCCGGCAATGCCGATCAGCGAAAACACCGCGGTGGCCAGCATGCCTTTATAGAGCGCGCCCATGATCGACCGGCTCGCGCCGAGCTTGACGAAGAAGGTGCCGATGATGGAGGCGATAATGCAGATGCCGCCGATCGACAGCGGCAGCAGCATCATCTTCAACAGCGCGTCGGCGCCGGCGCTCCGGTAAAAGATCGCGGCCAGCACCATGGTGGCGACGGTGGTCACCGCGTAGGTCTCGAACAGGTCGGCGGCCATGCCGGCGCAGTCGCCGACGTTATCTCCCACATTGTCGGCGATAGTGGCGGGGTTGCGCGGATCGTCCTCGGGAATGCCGGCCTCGACCTTGCCGACCAGATCGCCGCCGACGTCGGCGCCCTTGGTGAAAATGCCGCCGCCAAGCCGGGCGAAGATCGAGATCAGCGAGGCGCCGAAGCCGAGCGCCACCATCGCATCGATCACCTCGCGATCGTTCGGCGCCATATGCAGGGTGCCGATGAGGAAGCCGAAATAAAGCGTGACGCCGAGAAGCGCGAGACCGGCCACCAAGAGCCCGGTGATGGCGCCGGCGCGGAACGCGATCTCGAGCCCGCCGGCGAGCGATTTGGTGGCGGCCTGGGCGGTGCGCACATTGGCGCGCACCGAGACGTTCATGCCGATGAAACCCGCCGAGCCCGACAGGATGGCGCCGACGGCGAAGCCGACCGCGACCAGCCAGCCGAGGAAATAGCCGACGATGAGAAAGACGACGATGCCGACGGCGGCGATAGTCGAATATTGCCGCTTGAGATAGGCCTGCGCGCCCTCGCGGATCGCCGCGGCGATCTCCTGCATCTTTTCGCTGCCGGCGTCGGCGGCCAAAACCGAGCGCGTGGCCCAGATGGCGTAAACGATCGCCAAGGCGCCGCACAGAACGATGAGCCACAAGGTTTGCATCGAAGTTCCCCGGTCTTTTCAGAGGGCCGAACATTGAGCCGGCCCGGAAGGTGGGCGCCTCGCATACGATAGACAAATGTGAGGTGCAAATTCGTCGCGGAGTTTGCACAAAACGCCCCCTCACGCAATGTCGGGGCCCTCCTTATCCTCCCCCGTGAAAACGGGGGAGGGGGACCGCGCGAAGCGCGGTGGAAGGGGCGTCTGACCCGCGGCTTCTCTTTCTTCGCAAGAGATTCTCCACCGCCCGCGCCCCCTCCACCACCCTTCGCTCGCTCCGCTCGCTTGGGCGGTCCCCCTCCCCCGCTATCGCGGGGGCGGAGGCATACGCCCCCGTTCTCGCGAGACGGCTTCGCCTGCGGGCACCCGATCTCAGCCACGTGATCCCTCCTGACGCTCGCTCCGCGAGCTTCGGAGGATTTCAAAAGCGCGAAGCGGGAGCAAAAAGGGTGACGAGGGGTGGTTGGCCTCGCTGTTTCTTTTCGCTTTTCCGTTTCGCCAAATAAAATGAAAGGACGCGGAACGCCGGAAGACGCAGGACCGAACCTCCGCGCCTGTTACAGCGCGGCGCCGCCCCCTGAACGGAAGGGGGACGGCTCGCCTTCCGGCGTTCCACCACGGCTCTTCCCAAGGGGTGTGTGGTCCCTTGGTGCGATCCGGGCCAGGTTTCGTGGGCGGGGCCATCACGGGGCGGCGGTCATTCCGCCGACGGCCTTAACCCACATCCAGCGACGCACCCCGCACGCCGGTCGTAATGCCGGCGGACATGATGCCCGGACCGCCCGGGAGCAAGTTGCAAGCCTGCCCGCGGGCTCCGCCTCCCGCCCCACCGCCGCGGTCTGCCTCCGCGACGGCGTCCTTTCATGGGCGAGATGATTCGGTGACACATGTAGTCGAAATTGGGACGGTTGTCAAGAGGCGGTCACTGAATGCGAAACTCGATAACGCACCCAATGCGCACCCACCAATGACGTTTGTAGAGGTTACGCGGCCTTCAAGCGCGCCATCTCGGTGTCGAATTCGAACCGCAATTGCGCCGCCTCTTCGTCAGGCAACCAGCCGGCCATTTGCGGAAAGATGGTCCGGTAGACCAACAGCTTGTCCCCGTCCCAGGGGAGCTTTTCCGCAGCCCGCGCTTCGGCCAAAATCCGGTGCAGCCGCGCACGAATATCGTCCGGATCGGGTCGATAAGCCGGCGGGGCCGCGTCCGGCTCGAATAACTCGGCCTGCGCTTCGGCCTCGAACAGGTCTTGTTGAGGGGATTTCGCCATGGCCTAACCGATTTCCGCCCGATTTTCGCTGATTTGTAAATACGATAACGAGGACCGTAAGTCTCGCTTGCAGAGTCGTTATCACCGACATTCATGGTTCGCGATGGAACCGACTTCGATGCGCCGAGACTGAGGAACGCCTTGACCGCTAATCCGCGCACATTGGCTCTCTTACATCATCTCGTCACCCGGCCGGGCCACGACGAGGTGAAGTCGGACTTTCGCCAATTGCTGGTTGAGGAGTTCGGCGTGGAGCTCAACGCTCTCGATTTCGAGCGGCGCGTTCCCGAGGTGAGAGGCCGCCTCGATGCCTTGATTGGCAGAACGGTGTTCGAGGCCAAACGCAATCTCGATCAAGAATGGGACGACGTGGTTCGGCGCATGCCGGATTACCTGGCCGATCGCGAGCGCGAGGAGCACGAGCATTTCGTCGGCATCGCCTCCGATGGACAGAAATGGGTCGTCTTCGAGCGCAACGGCGATCAACTCGTCAAACTGAAAGAGACGATCCTCGATCCCGACAAGCCGGAAATTTTTCTTGCGTGGCTGGATGGCGCCGTCGCGCTCAAAAGCGCCCTTTCGCCGGATCCAGTTACCGTACGGATCGAACTCGGTCACGACTTCGATCGCCTTCCGCCGCGCCGATGATGGTCTGCGAGCGATTTGGGAAAGAGTGAAAAGCGATCCGGCAGTTGCGCTGAAGAGACAGTTGTGGGCACAGCTCTTGAAGTTGGTCTACGGCCGCGAAGTGGAAAGCGACGCGCTGTTCTTTCAGCACACGTTTCTGGTGATCGTTGCGAAGGCGATCGCGCTCGCCGTGCTCGGCCTCCGCGACGATGACCCGCGGCACGTGCTCTCAGGAGCCGCGTTCGAGGCCGCCGGCATCTTCGGCGCAGCGGAAAGCGACTTCTTTGATTGGGTCGTTGCTGAGCCCGAGGGCGAGGCGCTGGTCCGGCGAATTCTGATCCACGTCCGGCGCTTTCGCCTCGATCAGATTGAGAGTGACGTACTGAAAATTCTCTATGAGTTGCTGATCGACCGGGAGGAACGTCACGGCCTGGGCGAGTACTACACGCCGGATTGGTTGGCGGCGAAAATCGTGCGTCATGCGATCGAGCGGCCGATCGAGCAGCGCGTGCTCGATCCGGCGTGCGGTTCCGGCACCTTCCTGTTTCACGCTATTCGCAACTTCATCAAGGAAGCCGAAGAAGCTGGCATGGAGGAAGGACTGCGGGCTGCGGAGGCAACGAACCACATTGCCGGAATGGACATTCATCCGGTCGCGGTGATCATCGCGCGCGTCACATATTTGCTGGCGCTCGCTCCGGTTATCGTCAAGCGCGCCGGATCGCTTTCGATTCCCGTTTATCTCGGCGACTCGCTTCAGTTGTCAACCGCAACGACCATGCATCTAAAAGAACTGGTCATCAGTGTGCCACCGCCACCGGAAGGCACCGATCTCAAATTTCCGGAGCTCTTCTGCAAGGACATTCATCTATTCGACAAGCTGGTGGCGAGGATGCGACAGGGCTCGGAGCAAACGCCGGCGATGACGGCGCACCAGATCGAGCAGGCGTTCAAACTGGAGGTCGAGCGACATTACAAGCGTGACATGACAAAGGCGGAGGCCGAGGGTGTCCGCGAAATGGTCGCGACTTACGCGACGTTCGACCAACTGCGCCGGGATGGCCGCGATTCCGTTTGGACCTACGTCGCCCGCAACCTTTCGCGGCCGCTTGCGCTGTCGTTCGGGACCGGATGGGCGAACGTTGTCGTCGGCAATCCGCCTTGGCTCGCGTTCCGGTACATGAGCGCAGACCTACAAAAGCGGTTTCGTGCACTGGCCAAGGGCGAACGAGTTTATGTTGGTGCGAAGTTCGCGACGCAGAACGATCTGTCGGCGTTGTTTACGGTGCGCGCGGCCTCTCTTTATCTGCGTTCGGGCGGACGCATTGCATTTATTTTGCCGCTCGCCGCATTGACACGTGGACAGTTCGAGAAGCTGCGTAAGGGTTCCTTTTCAAGCGCGCGGATCGCTTGGGACGAGGCCTGGACAATGGACGACAACGTGCAGCCGTTGTTTCCAGTGCCGTCCTGTGTCGTGTTCGGCCGACGTCGCGCAACCGCCAAGGCCTTGCCCGACAGAGTGAGGGCATATTCCGGTCAACTACCGTTGCGCGATGCAACGGAGGCGATGTGGCGCTTAAGGTGCAGGAGAAGGCGCCGAAGCCGGCGGAAGGCCGTTTTAGCGGTGGCTCGGCGTATCGCAAATCGTTCCGGCAGGGTGCGACACTCGTTCCGCGCATGCTGTGCCTGGTGGAGCGAAGAAGTCTGGGCCGGCTGGGCGAAGACCCAACGACGCCCTTTGTAGCCAGCCGCCGCAACAACCAGGAAAAACCACCTTGGAAGTCGCTGAACGGCATTGAACATCGGGTCGAGGCCGAATTTCTGCGCCCTGTGTTGTTGGGTGAGAGCATCCTGCCCTATCGCGTGTGGCGGCCCTTCGAGGGTGTTGTGCCAGTGACGGCGCAGGGAGTGGTGTTGGACGGCGAAGCGGCGGCCAATCGCGGCTACGCCGGATTGCACGGCTGGATGTCTGCGGCTGAGGCAATTTGGAACGCCAACGCCCAAAGCGGATCGATGAAGCTAATCGATCGATGGAATTACCACAATGAATTGGGCGCGCAGTTTCCTATACCTGGGCTTCGCGTTGTTTATGCCAAAGCCGGTACGCTTCCTGCTGCGTGTCTTGTCCGCGACCCAGCAACAATCGACCATATGCTATATTGGGCGTCGCCGCATAGTGAGTCCGAGGGTTACTACCTTGCGGCGGTTCTTAATAGCGAAACATCCCGTGGCCGCGTTGCGACCATGCAGGCTCGCGGCCAATGGGGCGCGCGGCATTTCGACAAGGTGATGTTCAATCTTCCCATTCCGCGTTTTGATCCCTCGGGAGCGATTCACAACGAGCTCGCCGCTGCAGCGGCTGAGGCAGAACGAATAGCTGCAGCCTTCGAGCTACCCGCGGCCGTCAAATTTCAGCGCGCCCGCAAGCTCATCCGCGATGCGTTGACGGCGTCTGGCATCGCCCCACATATCGATGAACTGGTTGCGCGGCTGCTGGATCAATCAATTGTCAGCCCCGACGCTGTGGACGACGATTCATGACTACGTCCTCTCCCCGCCAAGGCGAGCTATTCCAGACTGATGACGTGTCCGAGGAGCGCGAGACGCCGACTTGGGATCCCGATCCCGACGAGGTGCGCGCGGAACTGAATGCGATTTTGGCGATTCCTTGGGACGACGATCGCACGGCGCTCTACCGCACCATTTTTCCGCAGATGACGAATTGCCTGCCTGACGAAGAGGCCGCGCAATTGCGCTTCGATTTCGCGGCGGAACTGGCGCGGCCCAACGCGGCGTAGGAAGCCGATGTGGCTTTCAACGATGAACGCGTGGGCACGGCGCGGAGCTTGCCATCGGGCCGCGCTTTGCGCGGACCCGTTGGCGCCGTGCCCGCCCTACAGGCTGCGCGTTTGAGCCCGCAACGCGGGCTAGCAAGCGTAGCCCGGTGCGCTCTCTAAAGACGCGACCAAAAAACGGCCGAAAATCCCGCTCGGCCCTGACCCGACAAGCGGTCAGTACTCCCAGAAGTCCGGCACCCAGCGAAACGCGGCGGCGGCGGTCGCCACGTGGCCGAGGGACGGGAACGACATGTGCGTGGCCACCAGCGGCTCGCGGTTCGCCGCCAGCTCCCGCAACAGACGGACCCGGACGCGGGCCGCCTCCTCGGGGTCGTGTTCGAAGCCGTTGTGCCAGTCGGGATGGTCGAACCCGACCTGAAACACGGCGTCGCCGGCGCGGATCGATCAGGGCCTGTCCGGAAACGGCGGCGGCTCCAGAAGCGCGGCGCTCCGCGACGGCTGCAGCGAGCCCACCTGGTGGCGGCCCAGCGCCTGCAAGCGCTCGCTCGGGCTGACCGGGCGGTCGCCGGGCGGCTGCGAGATCTCGGCGATGTAGCGGTCGATATCGCGGCAGGCGTTTTCAAGCGCCGTGCTGTCCGCTTCGCTCGCGGCGGTGCTCGCGCTCTCGATGATGCGCTCGATGGTGCTCTCGGTCATGCTCTCGTTCTTGGCGCCGGTCCTGCAAAAGATCGAACGCCTGCCGCGACCATTATGCCACGCCGCCGGGCGGCTGACGAAACGATTTTTCGGTCTGTGGATAGAAACGCAGCCGGCATGACGGCCGCGGTTGCTCCCGCCTCATCGCAATGCTCGAGCGGCCGCGGCGGCCGGCGGCGCGTGTGTGTCGTCCAGAAGGGTCATCAGCAGTCGCGAATGGGCCTCGGGCATTCTCTCGCTGTTTATTTGGCGCATGTCCTTTTCGTAAAACCAGTCCTTTTCGCAAAACCTGTCCTTTTCGCAAAACCTGTCCTTTCGCAAAACCGGTTCCCACTTTTGCGGGACAGGCTCGAACCGCCGCCAACAAACAAACCAGGCCGTGTTTGTTTACGACCGCATCTTGGTGTAACGCCTGGTTAGGCGGCCGGCGAAATCGCTGCTGCTTTGCAGCAAGCGAATCAGATAGCTTGCGCGGCGCGAACCCGGCCGGTGCAATCTCCTCCCTGCCAGGCCGGGCCGACTTTCAGCCCCGGCATTTTTCCTTTCGATGCCGGGGTCTTTTTGCGGTGCTGTAGGTAGAATTACGGATCGATTTCCTCCGATCTCGCCAAACTGTTCGTCTGCGACCTGTTTTTTGCGATGCCGGCAATAGTCTCGCCCCGGCTCATCCGCATTCGAATGCCGCGAATGGCGAGCGCGTTCTACGAGGCGGCGCGGCAGACCCAGCCAACGGACCAGATGACGGCGGCGAGGATCAGGCCGGTGATGTTGAGCGTGGGCGGATAGTTATTGCTCATCGCAAAGAACAGATCGGAGACGACCCACAACAGCGCCACCGCCGCGAACAGCGTCGAAAGCCAAAAAAGCGTTCGTCCTACGGTCATGATCACACCGACCGTCCAGTGAAGCGCCCGAGGTGTCGATTAGAAATACATATGCCGGCTTGCGTGCACATCAAGTTGCGATAGCGGCGATTCAACGCGGCGATTCAACGCGCTGCCGGCGCGACATTGTTGTTCCGGGAATTTGTTCCGGGAATTGTCCCAAGACGCTGCAACGACGCTGCAACGACGCTGCAACGACCATTTCCAGATCGACGCTCAATAGCGCCGCGGCGCCAGCGTAACCTTACAAAAAGTTCATCATTGTCCGGCCGGGGATTTGATTTCGATCAACGGGGCGGCGGGCCACCGCTGCTACACGGGACGAGCTGGACGGGGCGAGGCAGACAATCTGAGGAGTTCGCGCTATGCGCAAATATTTGATTGTGGCGGCGGCGTCGGCGCTCGGCCTGGCGATCGTCGCAGGCGGCACAGCCTCACAGGCACAGCCTTACGGTCCGGGCTACGGCATGATGGGCGGCTATGGCGGTGGCTACGGCATGATGGGCGGCTATGGCCCAGGCTACGGCACGGGCGGTTATGGCCCGGGCTACGGCATGGGCTACGGAATGGGTCCTGGCATGATGTACGGCTGGGGCGGCGGCAATCAGGGCAATCTCAATTTGAGCGCCGATCAAGTGAAGAACTATCTCGCAACGATGATCCGCAACCCGAATCTGAAAGTCGGCGACGTGACGGAAAAGGACGCCGACACCATCGTCGCCGAGATCGTCACCAAGCAGGGCAACTCACTGGTGCAGAAGCTCGACTTCAACCGCCATACCGGCGTCGTGCAGCCGGAGCAGTGACCATCGGCGATCCGGCCTTCAGGTATTCCTCAAGGCTTTCTTAAATCCCGCGGGATGAGCGCCTGCTTGTTGTTGGCGGCGAAACCCGCGGGCACGTCGAACTTGCCGGTTTGCAGATCGTAGCGGCAGTGCCAGCCCTGGACCTCAAGCGTCTGACCGTGCTTCGCGGTGGGATCCAGTTCGCCCCAAAGAGTGATGACGATGTAGCGGCTGTCGGGCCAGTTCTCGCCGAGCGATTTGTAATTGTCGTCGACGCCCTTCACCAGACCTGCCGAGATATGCAAATTCGGTTTGGGGTGCTTGTGCGATTCCGAGCGCCTGTAAAAATAGGCCCAGGCCAAGTCGCTGAGCGGTTTTGTTGTGGCGGCGGCGAAGCCCGATGGACGCAGGCGATACAGATAGAGATCGGCATAGCCGGCGCCGGTCTTCTGTAGCCGCACCAGCCACCGCCCATTATTGGTGAAGCGGAAGTCGGCGGGATAGTCGGACGGCTTGGCGTCGAGGAGCTGCAGGGAGTCCGCCCGCCGCACCCAGAACTGCCACGAATAGCCGTTGTCGGGATCGTCCTTGAAATATTCTTCGATTGTGGTGGCGCCGTCCGGCGATGCCGCGGTGAATTGCGCATCGATCTTGTAACCGGCCGGCGGTGCGGCCGGTGCGGCTATCGCAGCGCCGACGGCGGCGGCGGCCGACAAGCCGATCAACAGCGCCCTATACGTCCAGGCCATGCGCCGGGTTCCCGTGCAGCCGCCGGTCCTTCACCGTTGTGTCGCGGGCGGATTTGCTTGCGTTCAATCGCGGACCCGCATTCGGGCGGTTCGCCGGCTGGGTCGTTTTACGGACACGAAAGCGCGGCTAATGTCGGATCAGGCATCGCGGGATCGCCGCGGCCGAGACAAGGAGCTTTCGTGTCCGCACCGCCCATTCTCGATCACAAGGATTTCGCTGCGCCGTCGATATTCGAGCCGGCCGCGTTATTGCGCGAGGCGCGCCGCCAGAAAGGGCTGGCCGCCGCCGCGGTGCCGGCGCTCTGCATCCTCGATCCCGACGGCGATATCGTGCGGGCCTTGCGACAAGCCGACCTTGCCAAGCGGCTCGACGATTGGCCCTGCTATCATACCGACCTCTACGGCTTTCCGCTCGCGGGTCATGCGGCAGGCATCGTCGGCGGCGCCGTCGGCGCGCCGTTCGCCGTCCTGGTCGCGGAAGAACTGTTTGCCTGCGGCTGCCGGGTGTTGATCAGCCTGACCTCGGCCGGGCAGATCGTGGCCGCGGGCGAGCCGCCCTATTTCGTCATCATCGACCGGGCGCTCCGCGACGAAGGCACGAGCTACCACTACGCGCCGGCCGGGAATTTTGCGCAAGCCGAGCCGCGCCTCGTCGAGGCGGCCGCGGCCGCCGTCGCCGCCGCCGGCTTGCGCGCTTATGTCGGGCCGAGCTGGACGACCGATGCGCCGTTCCGCGAGACCGCCGCGGCGGTGGAGGCGGCGCGCGCCAAGGGCATTCTCGCCGTCGAGATGGAAGCCGCCGCGCTTTACGCCTTCGCGCGCAAGGCCAAGGCGGCGGTGCTCTGCCTCGCCCATGTCACCAATCGCATGGGGCTTGGCGAACGCGAGTTCGAAAAAGGCGAAGCCGGCGGCAGCGCCGAAGCCTTGACGCTGTTGGGCGCGCTCGCCGCGGCGCTCTATCCGGCCGCCGCATAGCTGCCGCGGCTCACGCGACCCAGGACAGCACGGGCGCGGCGTGTCTGACGGTTGCCTCGCGCCGCCAGAACAGCGCATCGACGCCGAGGCTGCGCCCCGGCGGATCGATCAAATAGATCGTCTGCAGGACCACCAGGAACATGTAGGTCCACGGCCACTCGGTCGGCGCGTTATAGAGCCCGAGCCAGAGATTGACCGCCATCAGCGCGCCGAGCAGCGCGCCGAGGCGGGTCGCCACGCCAAGGATCAGCGAAACCGCGATCGCCACCTCGATGGCGTAAACCAGCGGCCCGAAGATCGCGATGTTGGGCAGCACGAGGTCGCGCACCAGCACGCTTTGCAGCTCGGTCGAGGCGTGCGCCACCATCTCCTGCATCCAGTGGATCAGTCCCCAGTCGTAATGCGGCGGCACCTTCCAGAGCGACTGTTGCCACCACATCGTGCCGATGACGATGCGCAGGAGACAGATGCCGACGTGGCGCAGCGAACGCTGCGCCGGATCGTTGCGCCACGCCATGACGGCGGCTGCGGCGGCGCCAAGGAGCAGCAGCCAGAATACCGGATGGGGCCAGCCTGTGTCGGCAAGAAACGACCAGGCATCGGTCAACGGATTGGGTCTCATGGGTTTCGTCTCATGGATTACGTCTCACGGGCCTCACTCCCTTGGCGGAGATTTTCTTGCAGGAGGCTATCTGGTGAAAAACTCAGCTCTTTAAGCCGCGATCGCGGCCAGGTTGGCACACTGCCGCGGCCGTGAAAATTCACATGCAGGCCAGCGGGCGTCTTGAAATCATCAAATCATGGTGACGGCGCGGCGCGGCGCCGGCCGCCGACGGCTTCTACGACGGCCCCTACGAGACCGCGGCCAGCGCCTGATCGAGATCGGCGATGATATCGTCGATATGCTCGATGCCGATCGAGAGCCGCACATAGCCGGGGGTGACGCCGGTCTTGGCCTGCTCCTCCGTCGTCAACTGCGAGTGCGTCGTCGACGCCGGATGAATGGCAAGCGAGCGGGCGTCGCCGATATTGGCGACGTGGTAGAACATTTTCAGGCTGTCGATGAATTTGCGGCCGGCATCGTGGCCGCTCTTCAACTCGAAGCCGACCAGGCCGCCATAGCCGCCTTTGAGATAGGCGTCGGCGCGGCGCTTTGATTCGCCGCTCATCAGGCCGGGGAAGATGACCTTGCTCACCTTGGGGTGCTTGCTGAGCCAATTGGCCGCTGCCGTGGCGTTGGCGCAATGCTGGCGCATGCGCACCACCACCGACTCAAGACCCTGGATATGCAGGAAACAATTGAACGGCGAAGCGGCGGCGCCGATGTCGCGCAACAGCGTCACGCGCGCCTTGATGATATAGGCGATCGGACCGAGCGGTTTCACGGCTTGCGTCCACACCGCACCGTGATAGCTCGGATCGGGCGTGTTGAGCATCGGGAAGCGCTCGGCGTGCTTTTCCCAGTCGAAATTGCCGCCGTCGACGATGACGCCGCCGATCGAGGTGCCGTGGCCGCCGATATATTTGGTGGTCGAGTGCATGGTGATCGCCGCGCCGTGCTCGATCGGCCGGCACAGCACCGGACAGGCGGTGTTGTCCATGATCAGCGGGATGCCCATCTCGCGGCCGATCCTGGCGACTTCGGCGATCGGGAACACGGCGAGCTTCGGATTGGGCAGCGTCTCGCCGTACCAGCAGCGCGTCTTGGCGTCGCTCGCCTTGCGGAAGTTCTCCGGATCGGCCGGATCGACGAAGCGGCACTCGATGCCCATGGTGCCCATGGTGTTCTGGAACAGGTTCCAGGTGCCGCCATAGATGTCGGTCGAGCAGACGAAATTGTCGCCGGCGTGGCAGATGTTCTGCACCGCAAACAGCGAGGCCGCCTGCCCCGACGACAGCGCCAGCGCCGCCACGCCGCCCTCGAACGCGGCCATGCGCTCCTCGAGCACGGCCTGGGTCGGATTCATGATGCGGGTATAGATGTTGCCCAGTTCCTTGAGCGCGAACAGGTTGGCGGCGTGCTCGGTGGAATTAAATTGATAGGACGTGGTCTGATAGATCGGCACCGCCACGGCGGTGGTCGCGGGATCGGCGCGATAGCTGCCGCCGTGCAAGGCGATGGTTTCCGGATGTTTGCTGGCAGTTGGCATGGTTCCCCCCGCGCTGACGCCAATGGCGGTTGCGTCTATTAACGATCCCGCAGCCTATTCAACCCCGTGCAGGACGGTCAACCGTTCGCGACGGCGTACCCTATCGATCCGCAGCCTCGCGCCACGGCGATGCTCAATCCGGCCTAATCGCTCTTGATCCCGGCTATTCGCCGGAAGAGGTCCATTCCGACAGCGTCATGAGCTTGAGCCCGAGGCGGGCGTAGTCGACGCGAAGGTAGCCATCCGAGGGACTGTGAACGACGGCATCGGGATGCAAGAGGGCAACCTCCTGCGCCATGACGCCGACGTAAACCGTATCGCTCCACAGATAGCGGAAGCGGTAAAGCCCGAGACCGTCGTCGAGCCGGCCAACGAGGACGATGTCGCGCTTGAGCCTTGCATCGGAAACAATGATGGTCGGAGTAAAGGCATAGTTGGCGTCAGTATCGTTGCCCCAGGCGCCGCCAGCGTGGCCGCCGACATAGGCTCCTTCCCATGGTTGCCGCGCACTCGGGTAGAACAGCCAGCTCAGGCCGGCGGTGACGACATGAAATTGGGCGTGGGCGGTCGCGCTTTGCACCAACGATCCGCCGCCGCCGCCAGTATTGACCACCGAGGAAGCAACGTTGAGATTGCCGAGGTCCACATATTGATAGCCGAGGCTGAGGATAATGTTCGGCGACCACATGTAGTCGATGCCGGCCCCCGCAACCCAGCCGGCTCGCACTGACGAGGTTTGCGCAGTCGTCGTGAGAATTATGCTCGAAATACTGCTGCTCAAATCGGCGTGGCCGTAAGCGAGTCCGCCCGTGCCGTAGAGCAGCCATCGACCCTGCGTCCATCCGAGGCGACCCCGCACCGTGCCATACCAGTCGATGTCGGCATTGGCGCTGGCGGTCGCGGTCGCGGGAAATGGGTTCGAGAGGACGAGATTGAGGTTCGTATTGAGATGCGTCCCCGATATGTCCGTCTCGACGCCGTAGACCCACTGCCCCCGCTGCCAATTATAGCCGGCCTGGGCGCCAGCCAGCCAACTGCTGGCGCTGCCGGAAACCGATCCGAACGTTGTCGTCACACCTTGAGCGAAGGCGGGCGACCCGGACAGCGCGAGCAAAGCGAAGCAGACGGCGACGATCGTTTTGAGTTTCATCTCGGCCCCCGAAACAAAATCAGATCGTACGGTCAGAACGGGCGCCGCTCCGGTTCGCGGCGCGGCGTTGAAGCAATTTTACAAGTATCAAGACTAGCTGCGCCGTCAGGCGGCGGCTATTGGTTGATAGGGAAAAGCCGCAAAATCTCGACCCTTGTTGCGATCCGGTAACATAGGCTTAAGCCTTGAACGGGCTCTCGGAATGGCTGCGGAGGTATCCCCGGACGGCGCCAAGGGCTTCAGCTCTTCACCATTCCCGCAGTCTGCGCGACCTTGGTCCAGCGGGCGATTTCGCCGGTCATGAATTTTGCGAATTCGTCGGGGCCGGCATCGAGCGGATCGTCGCCCTGCTTGCGCAGCGCGTTCATCGCGGCCGGCGTATGCATCGCCTTTTGCGCCGCGGCGGCGAGCTTGTCGACGATCGCGCGCGGCGTGCCGACGGGCACGTAGAGGCCGAACCACAGGCTGGTTTGCACGCCGGGTAGCCCGGATTCCACCATGGTCGGCACGTCCGGCAGCGCGCCGGCGCGCTTGCTCGTGGTCGTCGCCAGCGCCTTGAGTTTGCCGGCCGCGATCAGGCCGACGACGGTCGAAACCGGCGAGAAGGTCATCAGCGTGCGCCCGGCGACGACGTCCTCGACCGCCTGCGGGCTGCCCTGATACGGCACCTGCGTCAGCTTGATGCCGGCCTGCTGCGCGAACAGCTCGCTGGCGAAATGCGGCATGCTGCCGATGACGTTCGAGTTCGAGCGCCTCATTCGGCTTCGCCTTGCACAGCGCGATGAGCTCCTTGATGCTGGAAAGATTGCTTTTCGGATTGACCACCAGAATGATCGGCGCGTCCTGGATCAGCGCGACCGGCGTGAAATCTTTCGCCAGATCGAGCGCTTTATTTGGATTGATGATCTGATTGGTGATGATGGACAAGGTGCCGAGGAATACCGTGTAGCCGTCCTTCGGCGTATGCGCGACGTATTCGGCGGCGATGCTCGACCCGGCACCCGGCTTGTTCTCGACCACGACCTGCTGGCCGAGGATCGGACCCGCCGCTTGCGCCAGCACGCGGGCAACGACGTCGGCGGCCGAGCCCGGGGTGAAGCCGATGACGACGTGGACCGGCCGCGACGGATAGGCGTCTGCCGCGACGGCAAAGCCGCTGAGCGACGGCAGCGCGGCTGCGCCCGCTGCCAGATGCAAAAAAGTGCGACGCGGCAATATCACGATGTCCTCCCCCGATTGATTTCGCGCACAACGCAAGGCGTCCGAAAGAGCGATGTATTTTTCCGATTGCTCGCCCAGCGGAAACCCAGAGGCCGCCGTTCCGAGACACGTCTCGCCGGCGGTTCTACAATAAGGCTACACCAGGCGCCGATGACCGCGAAAGTGGGCGCGAGCGCCAAGCGCTGTTATGACGCAAAGGCCGCGTTCGCCGCCGTCCAGATAGGCGATCGCGCATCGGCTCGCGAGCCGCGTATGGCATGCTTGCGAACTGGCGGATTATTCGCGTTTGCGTCCGTGGCGGAGCGACAGCGGACATGCCACGACGTGGCGCGCGCGTGCGGGCACCAATCAATCGTGCGCAGCGAGCGCGAGCAGCGCCGCCCGCAGCGCCACTGGCCGTGAAACATCGCGTTCCAGTTCGCGATGCGTCTGCTGCCAAATAGGGAACCCCTTCGCGAGCAGAGCGCGGCCGGCCGGCCTGATCGTCAGCAGCCGCGTGCGGCGGTCCTTGTTGTCGACTGCAATCGTCACCAAACCCCGGCGCACCAGCGGTTTCAGAGCGGCGGTCAGGGTGGTGCGATCCATCGCCAACAGCGCGGCCACACTGCCGATGCTGGGCGGTTCCGGCCGATTGAGCGACATCAACAGCGAAAACTGGCCGTTGGTGAGGTCGAGCGGGCGGAACGCCTCGTCGAAGCGGCGTGCCAGGGCGCGCGCGGCGCGCTGCACGTGCAAGCACAGGCAGGCGTCGCGCACCTCAACCGTGCAGGAATATGGCAGTTCGGTCCGCTCGGCGGCGCGCGTTGACATGGGTCAATTACGTTGATATCAACCGAGTTGTCAAGACGCCGCTCGGCAGTGGCGGATGAATCGGCTGCTTCGAGCCAAGGCGCAAAAAAGCGGCCCGTGGTCAGGGAACCAGAGAATGGCGATCACCCAAGGCGGCGTCACGATCCTTGTCGGCACGAACAAGGGCGCCTTCCTGATATTCGGCGGCAGCGACCGGGAGGATTGGACGGTTACCGGTCCATTCTGCGACGGCTGGCCGATCAACCATGTCGTGGGCGATCCCGCCACGGGCGTGCTGTGGGCCGGCGGCGGCGGCGACTTTCAGGGCGCCGGCGTGTGGCGTTCGGAAGATTCGGGCGCGACCTGGCAGCTGACCAAGCTCACCAAAGGTCTCGTGGACGACTGGGCGGCCAAGGATCCGCAGCTCGCCGCCATGATGAAGTGGACCAGTCAACCCTTGCCGTTTGGCGATCAGTTCTCGCAGATCTGGTCGCTGGGCTATGCGCACGGGACGCTTTATGCCGGAACCAAGCCGGCGCGACTGCTGTCGAGCCTGGACGGCGGCAAGTGTTGGCAAGAAGTGCGGGGCTTGCGCGAGCACCCTTCCGCCGGCAGCTGGAATCCCGGTGGGGCCGGACTGACTTTGCACACGATTCTGTTCGATCCGGAGAAGGCCGAGAAGCTGTGGATCGGGATTTCGGCGGCGGGCGCTTTTGCGACCGAGGACGGCGGCAAAACCTGGGAACGCCGCAACCGGCTGTCGAACAAGGCGGCCGCGACGCAAATCAGCCACCCCGCGGCGCCACGCGACGGCGAGATCGGCCATTGCGTCCACAACATGGTGCGGGCGCCAGGCGGCGCCGACCTGCTCTATCAGCAAAATCATTACGGCGTCTGGCGCTCCGCCGACGGCGGCCGCAGTTGGGACGACATCACGCGCGGGCTTCCGGCGACGTTCGGTTTCCCGATCTGCGTTCACCCGCGCGATCCGGAAATCATCTGGACGCTGCCTTTGAACGGCGACGTGGCAGGCCGTTTCCCGCCCGATGCGGCGGCGGCGGTGTGGCGCTCACGCGACGGCGGCGAGACCTGGCAGGCCATGCGCGATGGGCTGCCACAGAAAGCCTGCTACTTCACCGTTCTCCGGCAGGCCATGGCGCGCGACGAACGGGAACAGGTGGGGGTGTATTTCGGGACCAACAGCGGCTCGGTCTTTGCGAGCCGCGACGAGGGCGACACTTGGCAGGAAATCGCTCGGCATCTGCCGACGATCCTGAGCGTCGAAGCGCTCGACCGCGCATGAACGACAGCGCCGCGAGCCGGAAACAGCACGAATATCTCCTCGCGACGTGCCAATGCGGTAAGGTGCAGTTCGAGGCAGTCGGCCCGCCGATTCTGACCGCGGCGTGCTACTGCACGAATTGCCAAGAAGCCGGACGTCAGTTCGAGCTGCTCGCTTCTGCGCCGCGCGTGCTCGATTTCGACAGTGGAACAGGCTTCGTCCTCTATCGGAAGGATCGGGTACGATGCACCATGGGCCAGCAGTATCTTAAAGAGCACCGGCTCAAGCCCGCCTCGCCTACCCGACGGGTCATCGTCACGTGCTGTAATTCGGCAATGTTCCTCGACTTCACCAAGGGACACTGGTTGTCGATGTTCCGGAACCGCTTTCCGACAGGCGCGCCTCCACTTGAAATGCGGGTGATGACAAAAGAGAGGCGGTTCGGCATCGAGCTTGCCGACGACATACCGAACTATGGTGGTCGCTCCGGCAAGTTTATGTTCAAGCTGATCGCCGCTTGGATCGCGATGGGTTTCCGCAGGCCTGAAATCACCGTGGGGAAGGCACTCCGTAGCGCGCGATAAGCACTCGCCGTATTGTGTCAGCAGCAAGCAAACATGGTGAGGCCGGCAATTCATGTCCGCTTCTGTGCAGGTTTCTCGGACGCCGGAGTGAAGACCAAGCCGCGGGTGTGTGCGGCCGGCGTCCGAGAAGCGCCAAGGCACGAAGTCGCGGGAGGAGATTGCAGGTGGTGCGGCGGGCGCTATGGGGATTGAGACCGGGCGCGCGCGGTGCGGCCCGGTGATTGTGCGGCGCAGGTGAGACCGGAAGCTGGCGCACAAGGGTTTTTGCGACCACTTGGCATGAGACGGCGACGGTTTGCGGCGCAGACTGATGGGTTGAGCAGATGCAACAGACGCCATTTGGTGTCTGCGGCCCGAGCGGCGGCGCTGCCGGCGAAGGGCCAGCGATGTGCGTCAGTCTGATCTGGCATCAGTGGCGAGTTCATGAGGTGTCGATTGATGGCTTGTGCCTGGGCGCCCCGCCGCGTGCAAAGACCTCGATGACGATCATGCGGCCACCGCAGCAGGGACATGGGCGCGGGTGCACGCGGGGCTGATCGGACTGCTGCGTTGAAGCGGCCTCTGGTTCAGTCTGCGGTGTCGCGACGGCGAGCAGTTCACGCGCCTTGGCGATGCTCTCGGCTCGGTTGCCGTTGGCGAACAGCCCGTAGTGGCGGATGCGATGGAAGCCTTTCGGTAACACGTGGATGAGGAACCGGCGGATAAACTCGTGCGGTGCGAGGGTCATGGTTTTCCAGCGGCCAGGCCCTTCGATGCGATAGTCCTTCCAGCGGAATGACACACCGCCATCATCAGCAGCGACCAGCCGACGGTTCGAGATGGCAACGCGATGGGTGTAGCGCGACAGATAGCGCAGCACCTGCCTGGGTCCCGCGAACGGCGCCTTGCAGTAGACCACCCACTTGATCCGACGCAGCGGAGCGACGAAGCGCTTGAACGTGCGCTTGTCGGCGAGACCGGCCTGGGTATTGAAGAACTTCAATTGGCCGGCGCGGTGCGCATCCATGAGCATCGCCAGCATCTTGCCGCGGAACAGGCGCGCCAGCACGTTGACATGGACGAGGAAGTTGGCGCGCGCCGCGACCCATCGCGCGTCATCGAGCGAGAGCCCTCCGCCTGGCACGATCATGTGCACGTGCGGATGATGCGTCATCGCCGATCCCCATGTGTGGAGCACGGCTGTAA
This sequence comes from uncultured Alphaproteobacteria bacterium, assembly GCA_963791925.1. GTDB lineage: Bacteria > Pseudomonadota > Alphaproteobacteria > Rhizobiales > Xanthobacteraceae > BOG-931. Next base: position 263,972 of record CAWBUA010000005.1, read on the forward strand.
TGCCAATCCGCGCGCCGAGGCGCTTTGGATCGGCGGCGATGGCGAGCGTGGTTTCGGCCGCCGCCTTCATGAGCAGGTCATAGATGACGCGCTTGTTCTGATAAGCGACATCGCGCAGTTGACTGGGCAGCGTGTAGACAACATGGAAGTAGCTGACGGGCAGCAACTCGGCTTCGCGCGCGGCGAGCCATTTCTGTGCCGCCGCGCCCTGGCACTTGGGGCAGTGGCGATTGCGGCAACTGTTGTAGCTGACGACGGTGTAAGCACACGCACCGTTCTCGCAACGCGAGACATGACCCCCGAGTGCTGCTGTGCGGCAGCGCTCGATCGCACTCATCACCTTCATCTGGTCGAGGCTCACATGCCCCGCGTTAGCCGAACGCCAAGCGGAGCCGTGGTCGCGGAAGATGTCCGCGACCTCCAGCGCTGGTCGAACCACAACCGACGGCGTTACGCCGGCGGTCCTTCATTCGACTTGTCCTTGCGGCTCCGCATTTTCCGCTGCGGCTGCGACAGTTGCGTGAGCGGGCTCTCGACGGCCGCGATCATGCCGGTGGCCACGCGCGTGTAACGCGCCGTCGTCTCGAGCTTGTCGTGTCCAAGCAACGCCTGTATCACCCGAATGTCTTTGCCGTTCTCGAGCAGATGGGTTGCGAAGGAATGGCGAAGCGAATGAAGAGACAGCGTTTTGCGCAGCCCCGCCGCTTTCGCCGCCTCCTTAAACAGCCGGCTGAACTGGCGTGTGGTCAGAGGCCGATGCTCATCGCGACCGGGAAACAGCCAGCGTTGTTCCGGCGCAATGCCGGCGTCTTGCTCGGTCGGGCGCGCCTTCCACCATTGCCGCAACAGCTCGAGGACCTCCGCCGGCAGCATCACGTGCCGGTCCTTGCGGCCCTTCGACTGCACGATGCGGATGATCCTCTGCTCGCTGTCGATGTCGCCCGCCCGCAGCCGCACCACCTCGCCGGCCCGCAGCCCGCAACCATAGGCAAGCGTCAGCATCGCTCGCGCCTTCAGGCTCGTCGCCATGGCGAGAATGCGCTTGACCTCCTCTGGGCTCAGCACCGGCGGCAACTTCTGCGGCTCCTTGAGGTGCCAGACCTCGGCCGCCAGATCGTGCCGACGCAGCGTGACGCGGAACAGAAAGCGCACGCCGGTCATGATCCGATTGCGGTTACAGATGCTCGCCCCGCTCTCGATGAGATACAGCTGAAATCGCCGTACCTCGTCGGGCGTCGCCGTATCGGGCGAGCGTTTGAGCCAGGCGGCGAACCGCTTGCAACTGTAGACGTGGCTGCGCTGCGTGTGCGGGTTGAGTTTGCGCGCAGCCATATCTTCGATCATACGCTGGCGCAGCGGACTGACAGAGTTGGTCTCGTTCATGGGGAGCTCCATCCTGAGTGAGGTTGACGACGCCTCGATTGTCAGGACGGGGCTCTCCAACTGCTATTGGCTCTCTCGGCCGGCTACCGGCCTATCGGCTCCTGACCCCGCGCAGCGGGCTGGAGCGCAGCGACTTTGTGCTTTGCCTCATCGCGTCATTTTGCACCGATGCAGCGTTTCGGGCGGTCTCGGACCGAAGCGGACTCAAACCCGGATTTGTGCATGCACGCCTTGGCGATAATCGCGGCGGGCTCCAAGAGTCAGCGCCAGCCGAGGCCGGGAGCGACATGCTTTAAGATCGCTTCGATGACGTGGGCGTTGTAGTCGACGCCGAGCTGATTGGGCACGGTCAGAAGCAGCGTATCGGCCGCGGCGATGGCCTCGTCCTGCTTCAATTGCGCGATGAGAACGTCCGGCTCGGCGGCATAGCTGCGGCCGAAAATGGCGCGCTCATTGCCGCCAAGATAGCCGATGGTGTCTTCTTCGCCGCCGCGTCCGAAATAGGCGCGGTCGCGGTCGTCGATGAGCGCAAAGATGCTGCGGCTCACGGACACGCGCGGCGTGCGCGCATGACCGGCCGCCTTCCAGGCCTCGCGGAAGATGCGGATCTGCTCGGCCTGCTGGACGTGAAACGGCCGCCCGCTCTCGTCGATCTTGAGCGTCGACGACTGCAGGTTCATGCCGAGCTTGGCCGCCCATTCCGCCGTGCCGTCGGTGCCGGCGCCCCACCAGATGCGCTCGCGCAGGCCCTCCGAATAGGGCTCGACGCGAAGAAGTCCGTCAGGATTAGGGAACATCGGCCGCGGATTCGGCCGCGCGAAGCCCTTGCCCAGCAGCACTTCGAGAAAAACCTCGGTGTGGCGCCGCGCCATGTCGGCGTCGGTCTTGCCCTCCTCCGGCGCGTAGCCGAAGTAGCGCCAGCCGTCGATCACCTGCTCGGGCGAACCGCGGCTGATGCCGAGCTGCAGCCGGCCGCCGGCGATGAGGTCGGCGGCGCCGGCGTCCTCCGCCATGTAAAGCGGGTTCTCGTAGCGCATGTCGATGACGGCGGTGCCGATCTCGATCCGCGTCGTCTTGGCGCCGACGGCGGCGAGGAGCGGAAACGGCGAGCCGAGCTGGCGGGCGAAGTGATGCACGCGGAAATAAGCACCGTCGGCGCCGAGCGCTTCGGCGGCGACCGCCAAGTCGATCGATTGCAGGAGCGCGTCGGCCCCCGAGCGCGTCTGCGACCCCGGCGAAGCGGACCAATGGCCGAAGGACAGGAAGCCGATGTGTTTCATGGGGTCAAAGCGCGCAAATCATATTGTTAAGCACAGCGGCCTGTTCGGGCGCTCTTGGATGGACGAGAATGGGGCAATCGCTTCTGAGCGGGTAGCTTATGGTATGATACGTTATACGTGGAGGATGGCGCCATGACCGATTTCCCCCGCATTACGCAAAACCCGGACGTGATGGGCGGCAAGCCGTGCATTCGCGGGCTCCGCGTGACGGTTGGAACGATTGTCGGGCAGATCGGCGCGGGACGTACGGTCGAAGAGCTTCTGGCCGATTATCCATATCTCGAACGTGAGGATATCTCTGAAGCCTTGCGCTATGCCGCCTGGCGCGCCGAGGAGCGCGAGATCGAGCTGATCCCGCGCTGATGAAATTCCTGGTGGACATGAATTTGTCGCCCGGTTGGATCGATTTTCTTGTTAGTTCCGGGTTTCAGGCGGTGCACTGGTCGAGCATTGGTCGGGGCGATGAGCCCGATCTCGACGTGATGCGCTGGGCGGCAGATACGGGTATATCGTGCTGACCGCCGATTTGGATTTCAGCGCGATTCTTGCCGCGACTCAACGTCGAGGGCCGAGCGTTATCCAAGTTCAACACGCCGTAGCCGCGCAGGCCGCGCCAAATTCAGGCTTGTCCCGGCGCCCAGCCGTAAAGCCGCGCCGCCGTGCCGCCCATCAGTTTCGCCTTGTCGCTTGCGGAGATACGGTCGGTCATGCGGAAGGCATCGACGCCCTGTTTGTGGGTCAGAAATCTCACCGCACGCGTCCAGTCGGTGCCCCACAGGCAGCGGTCGACGCCGAAGGCGTCGATCAGGCGGCACACCGGATCCCAGATGTCGTTATAGGGAAACGGCTCGAGCGACAGCGTGCAGGCGCCGGTGATCTTGATCGCGACGTGCGGAAATTGCGCGAGCGTCAGCACCTTCGGCAATTCGCCCCACGGCTCTTTCGGCTTCGGCGGCAGGTGCGGCTGCACCAAGCCGAGATGATCGACGATGATTTGGGTGTCCGGGTTGCGGCGGATGAGTTCGATGCCCTGGTCGAGCCGCCCGGCAATATGCAGGTTGACCGGCAGCGACCAGCGCGCTGCCTCCTTGAGCACGCCGTTCAGGCCGGGGTCGCCGGGGTCGGTGGCAAGCCCGCTGCGGACGAGCAGCATGCGCACGGCAACGGCGCCCGGCGTGTGCTTCCATTCGGAGATCACATCGGCAACGGTGGGATTGGCGGGATCGACCGGCCGCACCAGCGCGAAGCGGTCGGGATAGCGGTTGCGCACCTCGATCGCGTAGCTCGCGTCGTAGCGGTACATGGTGAACGCCGACACCAGGATGGCGCCGTCGACGCCGGCTTCGTCCAGGATGGCGACGGTCTGTTCGCCGGTCGCTTCCGGCGGGCCGGTCAGCGCCTTGTGCCAGGGCCGCTCGGGGCGATCGCGCTCATAGGCATGGAGCTGCGCGTCGATGATGGGCATTGTTTATTTTCCTTGTTTGAGCGCCGCCCAGGAAGTGCGTCGGCAGGTAATTCTGTTACCGATTTCCTTCCGACCACGCCAAAGGATGACCGCCGAGGACGCGATCAAGCGTAACCAGCCGCAATTGTTCAACCGCGCATTGGGCGAGCAACAGCCGATCGAACGGATCACGGGTCGCCGGTTCTGGATCGACCGATCTCACTGCGTGGCGATGATTAATGACGAGCAGGTTCAATCCGATCTCCCGCAAATAGTCCGGCAATTCGTCGAGCGGCAGACCCGGCTCGATTTTCCCCAGCCGCGCCTTGATTGCAATTTCCCATAAGCTTGCGGCACTCGCGAACGCGACATTTTCGGTCGAGGTCACCGCTGACGCCATGGTGCCGGTTAACTTGCCCAGCTCGCCTCGGGCCAGGATCATCAGAATATTCGTATCGAATAGGAGCCGCATGAATTATGGCAACGGCTTGAGTAGAAAATCCTCGGCGAGCGGCTCGTCAAAATCGTCCGCCACATAAGGAAAAATTTCTTTGATGCCGCGGCTTTTGAGAAACTCCGCGCCCGCTTGCAAACGCAGCGCTGTGGCCCGGTGCGGCACCATATCGAAGGCTGGCTCGCCGTTTCGGGTAACCACTACCGTCTCGCCCTTTTCGACCAAGCGAGCGAGCGCGGTGAGGCGGTTCTTGGCTTCCTTTATGGACACGATGGTCATGTAAGTATGATAGCCACCGGTAGCTACCTTAGCAAGTCCGGTTACGCCGCTCCCAAATATCGGATCGGCCGGCCCGGCGCGATGGCTTGCGCGGCGGCGATGATGGCGCCTGTGTCGATGCCGTAGTGCCGGTAAAGCTCCGGGATCGATCCGGTCTGGCCGAAATGCTCGACGCCGAGCGGGCGGACGCGATGGCCGGCGACGGCACCGAGCCAGCCGAGTGTCGCGGGATGGCCGTCGACGACGGTGACGATGCCGCAATGCCGCGGCAGCGATGCAAACAGCCGCTCGATATGCGCGCGGGCATGGACGAGGCCGCGTTCGCGTGCGCGCCACGCCGCGGTCCAGCCGGCATTGAGCCGGTCGGCGGACGTGACCGCAAGCAAACCGACGTCGCGGCGATCCTCCGCCATCAGGCCGACGGCCTGAATCGCTTCCGGTGCCACCGCGCCGGTGTAAGCGACAACGACCTGGCAATTCGGCCCCGGCTCGCGCAGCCAATAGGCGCCATCGACGATCGATTGGCGCAGCGTGAGCGTCATCTCGCGCCCGATCTGCTCAACCGGCCGGGTCGAGAGCCGCAGATAGACCGAGCCGCCGGTCTCGTCGCGCAGCCAATTGCGCTCGGACGGCTCGCCGTCTTTCTCTTTATCGCCGCCGCGCTGCAGGTAATCGAGCGCGAAAGCGAGGATCACGGCAAGCTCGTCGACGAAGGCCGGCTCGAAAGCGGCAAGGCCATCCTGCGCCATGCCGATCAAGGGCTCGGCGATCGATTGATGCGCGCCGCCCTCCGGCGCGAGCGTGATGCCGGACGGCGTGGCGACGAGGATGAAGCGGGCATCCTGATAACAGGCGTAATTGAGCGCATCCAGCCCGCGGGCGATGAACGGATCGTAGAGCGTGCCAATCGGCAACAGCCGCTCGCCGTTGATGGCATGCGAGAGGCCGAGCGCGGACAGCGCGATGAACAAATTCATCTCGGCGATGCCGAGCTCGATATGCTGGCCCTTGGGCGAGAACTCCCAATTGAAGGTCGAGGGAATGCGCTCGCTCTTGAACGTGTCGGCGAGGCTCTCGCGGGCGAACAGGCCGCGGCGGTTGACCCAGGGGCCGAGATTGGTCGACACCGTGACGTCCGGCGAGGTGGTGACGATGCGTTCGGCGAGCGGCGATTTCTCGCGGGCGATCTCGTTGAGCAGCGCGCCGAAGCCGGTTTGCGTCGACATTTCCGGCTGGATGGTGAACGTTAGCCGATCGGGAACGTCGATCCGGGCCGCGGCGAGATTGCGATTGCCGCTTTGCGCGAACGGCACGCGATCGAGAAACGCGGCAATGTCGGCCTCGGACTGGCGCAAGCCCTCGAAGCGATCCCATTCGTGACCGGGGCGGATGTTCATCGCGGCGCGGAACGTCTCCATCTGCGAAGGCGTCATCAGACCGGCGTGATTGTCCTTGTGGCCGGCAAACGGCAGCCCGTAGCCTTTGATGGTATAGGCGATGAAGCAGACCGGGCGGTCGTGATCGACGGCGTCGAAGGCTTCGATGATCGCCGGCAGATCGTGGCCGCCGAGATTGTTCATCAGCCGCGCCAGTTCGTCGTCGCTGCGCGATTCAATGAGCCGCGTCACCGCACCCTGGTCGCCGATTTCGTCGAGGAGGCGCTTGCGCCAGGCCGCGCCGCCCTGGAACACCAGCGCCGAATAAAGCTGGTTCGGACAGTCGTCGATCCAGCGCCGCAGCACCGCGCCGCCCGGCTCGGCAAACGCCGCCTGCTGCAGCGAGCCGTATTTGACGACGACGACGTTCCAGCCGAAATTCTCGAACAGATTTTCGTAGCGCTGCCACAACCCTTCGCGGACCACGGCGTCGAGGCTTTGCCGGTTATAATCGACGATCCACCAGCAATTGCGCAGGCCCTGTTTCCAGCCTTCCAGCATGGCCTCGAAAATATTGCCCTCGTCGAGCTCGGCATCGCCGAGAAGCGCGATCATGCGGCCTTCGGGGCGACCGAGCCCCCAGCCATGCGCGCGCACGTAATCCTGGACGAGCGAGGAGAATAATGTCTGCGCCACGCCCAAGCCCACCGAGCCGGTGGAGAAATCGACGTCGTCGATGTCCTTGGTGCGCGACGGATAGGACTGCGCACCCTTGTAGCCGCGGAATTTTTCGAGCTTGTCGCGGATCTGGCGGCCGAGCAGATATTGGATGGCGTGAAAATTCGGCGCCGCATGCGGCTTGACCGCGACGCGGTCGGCCGGGCGGAGCGTGTGGAAATAGAGCGCGGTCATGATGGTGGCGAGCGAGGCCGACGACGCCTGATGGCCGCCGACTTTCAGCCCGTCCGTGTTCTCGCGGCCATGATTGGCGTGATGGATCATCCAAGACGCAAGCCACAACGTCTTGCGCTCGAGCTCGGCGAGGATGGCGAGGTCGGATGGGGAGGAAATGTTCATTCCCATTGCCCATACTGTCATCGTCCGCGCAGGCGGACGATCCAGTATTCAGAGAAGCCTTGGAGAAGCATGACACTTAATCATTTGCTTGTCATCGTCCGCGAAGGCGGGACGATCCACCAATTACAAAACGCCAAGTGTTGTTCTCGATCATCGGCGACTACTGGATGCTCCGCCTTCGCGGAGCATGACGGTGAAGTGGCGGTCTGTCATCGCCCACCTAAATCCGGCCACGGCGCCGGTACGATGTTCATAGATACGTCGGACCAGGTCGTTGGTCACTCCGATGTAAAGAGTTCCGCCAATCCTGCTCGCGAGGATATAGACCCAATAGTAACGCATCGGTACTCATTGGGATCACTGGGCGTACTGGATCATCCGCTTTCGCGGATGATGACAATCAGAGCTCCACGGTCTCGAAATCCGCCGGCAGGATGATCTCGAGGACTTCGCAATCGTCGGAATAGCCGAGCACGGTGTGCTTGATCTTGGGCGGCTGGATCCAGCACGAGCCTTCCCGCATGGTGATGGCGCCCTGCCCTTCGAACTCGCTCTTCATCCAGCCCTTGAGCACATAGATCATCTGGAACTGCACATCGTGATAGTGCCGCTTCGAGACTTCGGCGGGGATGAACGGCGGGACGAATTTGATGACGTGGGCGCGCACCATGCCGCCGGTCGCCGCGGCAATGCCGAGGTCGCGGTATTGCGCGTAGCGGCGCAGACCCTGCTCGAAGGCATCGGCGCTGTGGTGGCTGGCGACGAAGGTCTGCTTGCGCGGCGGCGCTTTCGCTTTGCGCTTGGCAACGGCGACGCGGCCTCGCGCCGATGCGGAAGGGCGCCGCCGGCGGACGCTTTTCGCTGACCGGCTCGCGGGCTTTTTGGGTTTCCGTACTTGTTTTGCTCTCGCCATGGCTTTGCTCCCGCGATTTGATCAAAACGTCAGTGCGCCGTTGTGGCGGATCACCGCCGCGCGCGATTGTTCGGGCCGGTGCGCGCCCAATTGCCCGAAGGCGCTGCGTGTCTCCTCGATCAGGATATCGATGACGTGGCCCGGTCCCTCTTCGCCGAGCGCGCCCAGCCCCCAGAGGAAGGCCTTGCCGGCAAAGGCGGCGGCGGCGCCGAGCGCATAGGCGCGCACCACGTCGGTGCCGCTGCGGATGCCGGAATCGTACATCACCGTGGCGCGGTTGCCGACTTGGTGCACGATGGCCGGCAGCGCGTCGATCGGCCCCGGCAGCGCCTCGATCTGGCGGCCGCCGTGGTTCGATACGAACAGTCCGTCGACGCCAAGCGAAACCGCTTTCTCGGCATCTTGCGGGTGCAGGATGCCTTTCACGATCAAGGTCTTCTTCCAGCGGTCGCGATATTTGGCGACTTCCTCCCAGGTGAAGGCGCCGCCCATCTCGCGGCGGGCAAACGCGATGACGTCGTTGATCGAGGCGTTGTCGCCGGCATAGGCGCGCAGCGTGGCGAAGCGCGGAATGCCGTTCTTCATCAGCGCATAGGTCCAGCGCGGCGAGCGCAGCATCTGGGTGAGCATCGCCAGATCCGGATGAAAACCCGAACCGCCGAGCCCGACCACGACTTCGCGGGCGCGCGTAGTGCGGACCGGCACGTCAAGCGTGAGGATGAGCGCATTGCAGTCAGTCGCGGCGGCGCGGCGGAGGAGATCGAAGCCGATGGCGTGGTCGTTCTTCGCGGCGCGATAAAGCTGGAACCAGCAGACGTCGGGCGCGATCTCGGCGATCTCTTCGATGGTGGCGCCGCCGGCGAGGCCGAGCGTGTAGGGAATTTTTGCTTTCTGAGCGGCGCGGGCGAGATGCTTGTCGGCGCCCGGCCACACGATCGCCGGCCCACCCATCGGCGCGATCCCGATCGGCGCGGCATAGCGGCGGCCGAACAGCTCGACGTCGCAGGGCGGCAGCGCCGGCATCACGCCGTAGCGCGGCACCAATTCCACCGCATCGAGCGCCGACCAATTGCGCCGGATACCGGCATCGTCCTTGCCGGAGCCGCCGTCGGAATATTCGAAGGCGAAATGCGGCAGCTTGCGGCGCGCGGCGCGGCGCAGATAGTCGATGGTCGGATAATGCCGGTAAAGCGCGGCATAGCGCGGATTGGCGCTTTTGCCGACATAGTGGCTTCCCGGCGGCGCGGCCGGCGGCGTGGGCTTGATGGCCGTGATGTCATGCATGAGCGTTTCTCTCAGGCGTTTTTCCCGCATGGATTATAGCCGATAGCGAGATGGCGAATAGCGACTATAGGATTTACCGGCGGGCAGGCCACGCGCGCGATTTACCCGCCGCCGACATGAAGGGAATTGACGGCCAAAAGTCGCCAACTCATTAAATTCCCGCCGACCTGCGAAAAGCGCATCGGGAGAAGTTGAATGCCGTTGTCGCCGGAACAATCCATGAAAGGCGGATGCACCTGCGGCCAGATCCGCTACCGATTGACCGGCACGCCGCTCATCGTCCACGCCTGCCACTGCACTTGGTGCCAACGCGAAACCGGTACGGCCCATGCGCTCAATGCCCTCTATGAGGCAGACCGGGTCGTGCACACCGCGGGCGAACCGGAGATCATCGATACGCCGTCGGCAAGCGGCAAAGGCCAGAAGATCGCGCGCTGCCCGAGCTGCAAAGTCGCCGTCTGGAGCAATTACCCGCAGGCCGGGCCCGCCGTCCGCTTCGTGCGGGTCGGTACGCTGGATCGGCCCGACCGATGCCCTCCCGACATCCACATCTACACATCATCCAAATTACCCTGGGTGATGCTGACTGCCGGCGCGAAGGCGGTGCCGGAATTCTACGACGTCGCCGCGACCTGGCCGGCGGAAAGCCTGGAGCGGTTTCGCATCGTGCGGGAGCGCATGTCGAGCCGCACATGAGAGGCGCGGGCGCGGTCAGAAGTGGGAATAGGACGGCCGCGCGAAGGAAAGCGCTTCGCCGCCGCGCAGGAAGCGGGCGCCCTGCCCCGCCGCGATGCGGCCGATCTCAGTCGCTGCGACGCCGGCCTTGTCGGCCTCGGCGTGGAATGCAACAAATCTTTCCGGCTGCAGCGTCACCACGATTTCGTAATCGTCGCCGCCGGTCAGGATCGTTTCGATCAGCGCCGGATCGGCCGCGAGCGCGGCACGCGCCGCGTCGGACAACGGCACGCGGCCGACGTCGATTGCGGCGGCGACGCCTGACGCGCGGCAGAGTTTCGCCAAGTCGCCGACCAGACCGTCGGAGACATCCATCGCAGCCGAGGCACATTTTAACACCGCGCCGGCAAGCGCGTTGCGCGGCTGCGGCAAGAGATAACGGCGAAGCAAATGGTCGCGCTGGCCGTCCAGCAGCCGCCAGTTTCCGGCGAGACTGACGTCCTTGCGCAGGAGCACGCCGAGCGCGGCATCGCCGATGCTGCCGGTGACGACCACGCTGTCGCCCGCTTTCGCGGTTGAGCGCCGCACCATGGCGCCGTGCGGCACCGCGCCGAACGCCGTGATCGACACCGAAAGCGACACCGGCGTGTGATCGGTGTCGCCGCCAAGCAGCGGACAACCGTAATGCACCGCGTCGTCGCCAAGTCCCGCCGCGAAGGGAGCAATCCAGTCCTCGCCGATCCCCGGCGGCAGCGCGATCGACATCAAAAAGCCGATCGGTCTCGCACCCTTGGCGGCGAGGTCGGACAAATTCATGCGTAAGACTTTGCGGGCGACGTCGGCCGGGGGATCGTCGGGAAAAAAATGCACGCCGGCGATGACGCCATCGGTGGTGAGCACCAGATCGCAGTCCGGCGGCGGCGTCACCACCGCGGCGTCATCATGCAGCCCGAACGCGCCCGGTGCGGTGGCGAGCGGACCGAAATAGCGTGCGATCAGGCGTTCCTCGGCGGAGATGTCGTCAGCAGCGGCCATTATATCACCTCCACCCGCCTCAGCGGCGGCCGAGATAATTGTTCTTGTACCAATCGACGATCGCGCTGCCGGTCGTGATCCACACCTCCTGGCGCGAGGTGACGTGGGCGAGCGCCTTGGCGAAGTATTTGCTGCGGTGCGGATAGCCGACCAGGAATGGATGCAGGCAGATCGCCATCACCCGTCCGGTCTTGGCGCCGTCTTCGTAGAGAACGTCGAACTGATCGCAAATCATCTGGCCGAAGCGCTCCGGGCTCTGATGCAGCCGCAGCAGCGCCGGAATGTCGTTGATCTCCGCGGAATACGGCATCGCGATCATCGCGCCCTTCTTGACGCGCATCGGGTAAGGCTGCTCGTCATTGACCCAATTGCCGACATAGTCGATGCCGTGCTCGGCCAAAATGTCGAGCGTGCGCACCGTCTCGCTCATCGCCGGACTGAGCCAACCGCGCGGCGCTCTGCCGACGCTCTTGGCGATCGTCGTCACCACCTCCTTGATCAGCGCGCGCTCTTCGGTCTCCGACTGGCTGTTGAGCAAAATGGAATTCGAGGTGCCGTGGCCCATCCATTCCCAGCCGAGCTTCATGCCCTCCTCGATGATGCGGGGATAGTGCTTGCAGACGTCGGAATTGAGCGCCACGGTGCCTTTGACGCCGTGTTTTTCCATCACTTCCATCATGCGCCAGACGCCGACCCGCACGCCGTAGTCGCGCCACGAGTAATTGAGTATGTCCGGCTTCAGTCCGCTGTGTTCAAGCGGCGTGCCGGGCCGGTCGAAATAGAAATGCTCGATGTTCGGAATCACCCAGACGGCGACGCGGGCGCCGTTCGGCCAGGACAGCCGCGGCCGGTCGATGATCGGCGAATAGTCGAAGCGGCCGTGAGTGGGCCCCACCGCCGCTTGCGGTTGTCGTTTTCTGCCTGGCTTGCGCGGCAAACGAGCCTCTCCCGATGTCCGCTGCTGTGCCTTAGCCCTTCTCGCGCTGCGGACGATCGCCTATAACAACAGCACGCAATGACTTAAGCGTGGATCGTGACCAGCGGCAAGGACGACGAAGAATTCTTCCGCCAGCGCGGCTTCGGCTTGAAAATCGGCTTCGGCGAACGGCCGGCGCTCCTCGTCGTCGATATGCTCAACGGCTTCACCAATCCGGACATGCCGCTCGGCGCCAATCTGGACGCCGAGATCGAAGCGCAAAAGTTGTTGCTGGCGGCCGCGCACGAGCGCCGCATCCCGGTGATCTTTTCCACGGTGATGTATCACGAGGCCGATATCAGAGACGCCGGCATCTGGGCACTCAAGCAGCGCGGCGCGCTGACGCTGACGGCCGGTTCGGAAGCGGTGAAGATCGATCCGCGCCTCGACCGGCGGCCCGACGACAGCCTGTTGGTGAAACGCTACGCCTCGTGTTTTTTCGGCACCGATCTGGTGCCGCGGCTGACCAGCCGGCAAATCGACACGCTCATCATCACCGGCTGCACCACGTCCGGCTGCGTGCGCGCCACGGCCGTCGACGCGGTGCAAAACGGCTTCCGGCCGATGGTGGTGCGCGAGGCGGTCGGCGACCGCTCGGCCGCCGCCCACGAGCAGAGCCTGTTCGACCTCGACGCCAAATATGCCGACGTCGTGTCACTCGATGAAACGCTGCACTATCTGCGGACCGTCGGCCATAACAGACCGGGCGGAGGCTGAGCAGAAATCAGCCGCCGGCGAATTCGGCGGCGCGCAGTTCGTGCGCCAATTGGTCGAGCACGGCGTTGACCATGCCGGTCTCGTCCTTGTCGACAAAAGCGGAGGCGACGTCGACATATTCGGCGGTGACGACGCGCGCCGGCACGTCGGCGCGGTGCGCCAGTTCGTAGGCGCCGGCGCGCAGCACCGCGCGCAAGACCGTCTCGATGCGCTTGAGCGGCCAGCCGTGGGCCAGCGCCGCGTCGATCAGCGGATCGAGCCGCTTCTGCTCGCGCAACACCCCCTCGACGATGTCGCGAAAATAGGCCGGCTCGGCCGGCCGGTATTGCACGCCTTCGATCTCGCCGCCGAGCCAGTGCTTTTCGAACTGGGCCATGATCTCGTTGATGCCGGTGCCGGCGAGATCCATCTGATAGAGCGCCTGCACCGCGGCGAGCCGGGCGGCGCCGCGCTTGTTGGCTTTGCGCTCTTCCTTGCGCGATTCTTGGGCGTTCTCTGCCATCATCGTTTGCCGAGCCGCCGCTTGATGCCGATCAAAGCGAGCGCGGCGCGCGCGGCGTCGCCGCCTTTGTCCTGCTCCTCGGCGCGGGCGCGCGCCCAGGCCTGGGCGTCGGTATCGACGGTGATGATGCCGTTGCCGATCGGGATTTTGCGCGCCACCGAGAGCTCCATCAGCCCGCGCGCGGATTGCTGCGAGACGATCTCGAAATGAATGGTATCGCCGCGGATGACGCAACCGAGCGCCACCGCGCCGTCATAGCCGCGCCGGCGCGGCACGGCATCGAGCGCGATCGCGATCGCCGGTGGAATTTCCAGCGAGCCCGGTACGCTGATCACGTCATATCGCGCGCCGGCTTTGTCGAGCGCCTTGCTGGCGCCGGCAAGCAGCGCATCGGCGATATCGTCGTAAAAGCGCGCCTCGACAATGAGGACGCGCGCGCCTTTGCCGTCGCCTTGGTTACGTCTGCCGCGCCGCGGTCCGGCCATGGCTCAACTCCGTTGCGATGTGGTGCTCCGTAGCAAGCAGGCGCACGGCGAACAAGCGCAGCGTGAGACTGGCAATTTTACCAAATCACCGACGTTCCGAATTCGCCGAACACCGGATCGGCGGTTATCAGGGGCGCCCCTTCGACCTGCGATTGCGCTGCCAAGACCCGATCGAAAGGATCGCGGTGCCGACCCGGCAGCAGTCCCGCATTGCGCGCATGCTCAACCGTTACGGTCAGCGGCAGAAACCTGTTTTGTTGGATGACCTCCGCGATGATCGTAGCAAGCGGCAACGCCTCAGGCCACTTTCCAAGTCGCGCTTTCGTCGCCAATTCCCAAGCGACGACCGCACTCACAAGAATTTGGTTGTCTTCGTCGGTGAAGATTGAACGTGCGCGCGAAGATAGCTCAGGCTTGTCCAGGACCCACCAGAAGAATGCGTGAGTGTCAACGAGGACTCTCATCGCCGCCTTCCCACAAACGCAATTCTTCCTCGGGCAAAGGATCAAAGAAAAATGCGTCGGGCAGATCCGGTATTTTGCCTTTGAGCATGCCGGCCTCTCGCGGACCCAGCTTCTTCGTAACCGGCTCAAGCCTGGCGACCGGGATTTTGCCGCGGGTGATCACCACCTCCTCGCCGGCCTCGGCGCGAGCAATCAGCTTCGACAGATTGGTTTTGGCCTGATGAATAGTGAACGCAGCCATCGCATGGCTCCTTAGCTAAGTATCTTAGCTAATCTCGTGGCGCCCGTCAATCAAGCTTGGCGGGAGTCCAACAATCGCGCGGCATAGCGCGCCATCTGGTCGACCTCGAGATTGACCTTGGCGCCAGGCTGCAATGCGCCAACCGTGGTCACCTGCAAGGTGTGCGGAATAATCAGCACCGAAAAAGTGTCGTCCTTGACCTCGTTGACGGTGAGCGAAATGCCGTCGAGCGCCACCGAGCCTTTGGCCGCGATGAAACGGGCAAGCGCCGCCGGCGCGCGAAACCACAGCGCGACGCTGTCGAGGAAATCGTCACGGCTCAAAACTTCGGCAAGGCCGTCGACGTGGCCTGAGACCATGTGGCCGCCGAGCTCATCGCCCAGCCGCAGCGCACGCTCGAGATTGAGCTTGGTGCCGCGCCGCCAGGTTTCAGCGCTCGTCACCCGCAGCGTCTCGGCGGCGGCATCGACCGCAAACGACGAGCGATTGCCGCTGCGCCCACGCTCGACCACAGTCAGGCAGACGCCCGAACAGGCGATCGAGGCGCCGATATCGATGCCATCGGGATCGTAGCTGCAGGCAATCTTCAGCCGGCGCAGCCCTTCGGCCTTCTCTTCGACATCAATAACTTCGCCTAAATCACTGATAATGCCCGTAAACATCGGTCACCTTCGCGTAAAAGTCTCCTGCCGGTCGGGCCCGACCTGTTCGCTCTGGACAGGCTCTAGCCGCTGCCGGAGCGCCGTCATAGCCGTTCCGTCAAGGGCGTCGATCCCATCGGGGCCGACAATCTTGGCGGACTGAAACACGATGGCCTCGTCGACGAGATCGGCGGCGAGAAAGGCTCCCGCCAGCGTCGGGCCGCCTTCGACCATCAGCCGGGTGATGCCCTTGGCGGCGAGCAGCGCCAGGGCGTTGTTCAGGTCGAGCGGATCGGTGCTTTGCGGCGACCGCAGCACCTCGACCCCGCCGGCCGCGAGCTTGGCTTCGGCGTCCTGCGGCGCGGCCGCGCCGGCGAGCGCCCAGACCGGGACCTCGCGCGCGCTCTGCACCAGCCGCGAATGCAGCGGCAGGCGCAGCATCGGGTCGGCGATGATGCGCACCGGCGAATATTTGGCCATGCCCGGCAAGCGGCAAGTCAGCAGCGGATCGTCGGCCAGGACGGTGCCGATGCCGACCATGATGGCGTCACTCTGCGCACGAAGACGATGCACGCGATCGCGGACTTCGTCGCCGGTGATGGCAACCGGCTTGCGGCCCGCCGCCGCCGCTTTGCCGTCGGCCGAGATCGCAAGCTTGAGGAGAACGCAGGGACGGCCCTTGGTGAAGCGGAAGATGTGGCCGGCGTGATCGCGGCGCGCCTCGTCGGCGCCGATGCCGACATCGACGGCAATGCCGGCGGCGCGCAGCCGCGCGTGCCCCTGCCCCGCCACTTCGGGATTGGGATCCTCCAGCGCCGAGACCACCCTTGAAATGCCCGCGGCGATCACCGCGTCGGCACAGGGCGGCGACTTGCCGTGATGCGAGCACGGTTCGAGCGTGACGTACAACGTCGCGCCGCGCGCGGCGTCGCCGGCGCGGCGCAAGGCCTCGACCTCGGCATGCGGCCGGCCGCCGTGCTGCGTCCAGCCGCGCCCGACAATCACGCTATCCTTGACGATAACCGCACCGACCGCCGGATTAGGCCAGGTACGCCCGAGCCCGCGGCGGCCGAGGCTCAGCGCCAGCGCCATGAAGCGGGCATCGTTACTTTGCGACACAGGGACGTCTCATGATAAACTTCGCACTATGAATATAGCCCTTCGCCGCGCGATGACGGTCGATGAATATCTCGCCTGGAGCGAGCGTCAGACCGAGAAATATCGCACCGAACTGATCAATGGTCAGGTTGTCGCCACGGCGCCAGAACTTGTCCTGCACAACCGCATCAAGGGCGCGATCTATGTTGTTCTTCGCGCGGCCGTCGCGGTCGCCAAATTGCCGTGCGAAGTCATGACCGACGGCGTTACGGTGCGCATTGACGAACATACCGCCTATGAGCCCGACGCACTGATCTATTGCGGTGACAGGCTCCCGGGACACAGCATGACCGTCCCGAATCCAATGATTATCGCCGAGGTTCTGTCGCCGACCACGGCGCATACAGACACCAGCGCCAAGCTCATCGGCTATTTCAAGCTGCCGAGCGTCGAGCATTATCTGATCATCGACCCGGACCTACGCACAATTACTCACCACCGGCGTCAGGGTGTGCCGAGCGTGCTTAGCGAAGGTCCATTGCGCCTCGATCCGCCCGGGCTCGATCTTACGGTCGAGGATTTGCTCAACGCGCCGTGAGCGCTCACTCCGCCGCCTCGTCGCCCGACAATTCGGCAAGCGCCGCCTCGAAATCCTTGGCCTCGCGGAAATTGCGATAGACCGAGGCGAAGCGCACATAGGCGACGTCGTCGAGTTCGCGCAAATGCGCCATCACCGTCTCGCCGATGGTCTCGGAGGAGACTTCGCTTTCGCCGATGCTTTCCAATTCGCGCACGATCTTCGACACCACCTGATCGATGCGCTCAAGATCGACCGGCCGCTTGCGGCAGGCGATCTGCAAGGAGCGCACCAGCTTGTCGCGGTCGAACGGCACGCGCCGGCCGTTGCGCTTGATGACGATGAGTTCGCGCAATTGCACCCGTTCGAAGGTGGTGAAACGGAAATTGCAGGTGAGGCAGACGCGGCGGCGGCGGATGACGGAAGAATCCTCCGTCGGCCGCGAATCCTTGACCTGGGTATCGAGGCTTCCACAACTCGGACAGCGCATCCCCTAGCCCTCATAGATCGGGAAGCGGGCGACCAATCGCTTCACCTTGTCGCGCACGCTTGCTTCCACCAAAGCGTCTTCCTCGGCGCTTTTTTGGCTCAAGACATCAAGGACTTCGGCGATCATTTCACCAATCTGGCGGAACTCGGCAATACCGAAGCCGCGGGTCGTGCCGGCCGGGGTGCCGAGCCGCACGCCCGAGGTCACCGTGGGCTTTTCCGGGTCGAACGGAATGCCGTTCTTATTGCAGGTGATGTGGGCGCGACCGAGCGCTGCCTCCGCCACCTTGCCGGTCAGCCGCTTCTTGCGCAGGTCGACGAGCATCAGGTGGGTGTCGGTGCCGCCCGAGACGATATCGACTCCCCGTCCTTTGAGCGTTTCGGCAAGCGCCTTGGCGTTTTCGACGACGTTCTTCGCATAAAGCTTGAACGACGGGCGAAGCGCCTCGCCGAAGGCGACGGCCTTGGCGGCGATGACGTGCATCAGCGGGCCGCCCTGCATACCCGGGAACACCGCGGAATTGAGCTTCTTCGCCAATTCCTCGTCGTTGGTCAGGATGGCGCCGCCGCGCGGCCCGCGCAGCGTCTTATGCGTCGTCGTCGTCACCACATGGGCGTGCGGCAGCGGCGACGGATGCGCGCCGCCGGCAACGAGGCCGGCGAAATGCGCCATGTCGACCATGAGGTAAGCGCCGACCTCGTCGGCAATCTCGCGGAAGCGGCGGAAATCGATGATGCGCGGATAGGCCGAGCCGCCGGCAATGATGACTTTCGGGCGATGCTCCTTGGCGAGCCGCAACACCTCGTCCATGTCGATCAGATGGTCGTCGCGGCGCACGCCATAGGGCACGACCTTGAACCATTTGCCGGACAGATTGACCGGAGAGCCATGCGTGAGATGGCCGCCGGCGGCGAGGTTGAGCCCCATGAACGTGTCGCCCGGCGCCATCAGCGCCATGAACACTTCGGCATTGGCCGAGGCGCCGGAATGCGGCTGCACATTGGCGAAAGCGCAGCCGAACAGCTTGGTCACCCGCTCGATGGCGAGCCGCTCGGCGATATCGACATACTGGCAGCCGCCGTAATAGCGCCGGCCGGGCAGGCCTTCGGCGTATTTATTGGTGAGCACCGAGCCCTGCGCCTCGAGCACCGCGCGGCTGACGATGTTTTCCGAAGCGATCAGCTCGATTTCGTCACGCTGGCGGCTAAGCTCGAGCCGCACCGCCTCGGCGATTTCGGGATCGGCTTCGGCGAGGCCGGCCGAGAAGAAGCCTTCGTCCGTGGTTTTAGCCTTTTGGCTGACCGACATTTCCCTGCTCGTTCCTGCTCGCCTCGTCCGGTCCGGCTCTGCCCCGCTGATACACCCGGCGACCGCATCATACCAGCCAACCCCGCAAGGGCTTGGGATATTGTTGCGGATAACGCCGCTAGATTTAGGGATTGCATGATTGCATGGCTCGGCCGCGAGGCTCTGAGCGCCCGCCAGGAAGCCGGCCACGGCGATTGAGCGGCTTCGCTATTCGTGTGAAAAGCGGGGCCCCGCCGCGTCGACCTTCAGAGCAGCCATGACCAATTCCCGCGTCGCCGACCTTGTCCAAACCGGCGCAGTCCGGCTTGCGATGTTCCTGCCGCAATACGCCAAGGACACGGCGACGGGCGCCTTACGCGGGCTCGGGCCGGGCGCGGTCATGCTGGAAATCGCGCGGGCCCTTGCGGCGCGGCTTCCCGCCAAGCTCCTGATCGTCGAGCAGCCGACGCCGCGGGCGGCGCTCGACTGCATCAAGGCCGGCGGCTGCGAATTCGCTTTTCTGGGGATAGAGCCGTCCCGCGCCGCCGAAATCGACTTCACGCCGGCGGTGTTCCAGTTCGATTATAGTTTTCTGGTGCCGGCCGCCGCTTCGTGGGGCCATTTCGCCGACGTCGACCGCGCCGGAATGCGCATCAGCGTGGTGCGCAACCACGCCTCCACCATGGCGCTTACCCGCATGGTCAAGCATGCCGAACTGGTCGGCTTCGATCTGCCGGACGATGCCTTCGCCGCGCTCGCCTTGGGGCATGCCGAAGCTTTTGCCGCGCCGCGCCCGATCCTGGTCGATTATGCGGAAAAGCTGCCGGGCTCCAGCGTGCTCGATGAAGGCTACGGCGTCAATCGCGTCGGCATGGCGGTGGCGAAGCATCGCCAAGGCCTGCTTTCCTGCCTGACGGAATTCGTCGACGAGGCGAAGGCTTCGGGGCTGATCGGGCGGCTGATCGCGGACGCCGGACTGCGCGGCTTTGCGGTCGCGCGCTAAAGCTCGACCGCCGCGGTCCGGTCACCGGCTGCGCTCCCGGGCTTTCACCACCCATGGCAGTAACGTTCCTCGGGTGAGACATATTGCATGTTGAACATGTGGCATTCGACCGGCGCGTCGCTCAGTTGCGGCAGGAGCATGCTGATCTTGCCGTGGTACAGGATGCCGTGGCTTTGCCCCTCGAGACGCTCGGCGAAGAAGCAGCCGTAATCCCTCGCGCCGATGAGATTGACCTTGTGGGTTTGGAAAAGCTTGCGGCGTACGATGGTCATGAACCCGTCGAAGCCGTGATATTCGCCGACGATGAAGCGCAGACGCTTGAGGAGGTCCGCCTCGGCGGTGCCGAGCACCGAATACTCGCAGCCTTCGCAATCAAGCTTGAGGATGTCGATCTCGGCGAGCCGCTCCTTGCCCATGATCTCGGCGAGCGTTACCGGCGTTACCGCCTGGGCGAGCTTCAGATAGCCGTGGAATTCGCCGGGACCGGCGACGCGTGCGTCGTCCCGCGGCAGCACCATCGAGCCGCCGATCCATCCCGGGCCGCTCTCGGGCAGGCCTTTGAGGATGACGAGGTCGGCCTCCTTGCCGCGGCGCCGTTCGCCGAGATCGTCGAGGAAGCGATGCTGCGCGGTCACCGCCTTGTTGTGGACGGTGACGTTGCGAATGGCGGCAGTGCGCGCCGCAGCAACCTCGCAATATTCCGTCACCGCCTCGAAGGCGATGATCCGGGCGGCAGGAAAATAGTCGTGCATCGAAAGCGTGACGTCGCCGATATTGGCGCCGATCTCGATGATGGTCTCGATGTCCTTTGCCTTCGCGGCGGCGATAAAATTTCGGATCGTCGAGAATTTGTAGCATTCGTTGCCTTCCATTCGTCCCTCCCGGGAGAAATCAATAAACCTTCAATCCAGGGGCCCGATTGTGGCTTTGGTTCAGAACTCCGCACCGCAAGGCCAGCCGAATTATGGCGTGGGCTTCTGAACCGCCACACCGTCGCGCCTGCCGAATGAACGCGGAACTTCGCAGCCGAAGAAGATGGCAATGTTGCCGCCACAACAACCAAGGACCACATCGTGGGCATGCGCTTGCGGCGCGCCTCGGTGCCGAACTCTAAGGCTCGCCGGCGGTAGTCGGATGGCTAGTCTGTTGGCTTGCCTTACTCAACCCTTGCAGGGTGTCAGGAACAAGCCTCTCCGCAAATCCCGCCACAAAGGCCCATACAAGCGCCTTCGAGTAATCCTCTGCCTGAGCAGGGTGCCAGTTGTCCAACAAGGTCCGGAAAAGATCACATTTGCTGGCGCCGAGATCGCACGCAAATTTCGGAAACAAATCTCCCTGCAGCAGGTTTGCCGAGAAAATCAAATAGAGAACTGTCGCTGCAATCGAACCGATGACCGCCGGAACAAGCGAATAGATGAGGAGATGGCCCTTAGGCAAGTCCTCCAGTTCGCGCAAAATTAGAGCTTTGGGAAGATCCTCAAAATTGTAGAGTCGAATGAGCGCGCTGAAAAACGCACCCAGCGCACCTGCAAGAATAACAACAAAGATTAGCGGCGGATTCTTGGTTCCGTTGTTGAAGATAAATGAAAAAGGCAACAACAACGCAATAAGCACACCGCTGACGATCAGCGTGGCCACGAAGAGAGCTGTAAGCATCTGCTTATATGCGGCGAGAACGCGACGTGGGTCGAGCATTTGCGGAGATTGCGCCGTTGCGGAGACTGCCGATGCGGACACGTTCGGCAGGTTGGCCTCAGGCGTCGCTCGAGAATTCTCCTGGGCCATAATTTCGCCCTCTATACCCCACGTGTCAGACGACACTTTTGATCATAGCCCGGTTGTTGGCCGTGCCCAAGTGCTGCGCTGGCATCTTGTCGTGCTGTCAGGGAGATCAGCTAGTTGCGGATGCCAACAGGGGTCAATTCCGTCAAGCCGGCGCCAAGAGGCGGTTGGGCAGTTTTTGATCACGAGCCCCGGGGGTTCGCGCCGGTCAACACGGGCCAGGAACCGCGAAGCTTACAGCTTCACCGTCGGCGGGATGGCCGGGGGCCCGAGCCCGTCGCGGCCGTAAATGTCCTCGCGGAACTGCACGATGCCGTCGGACGCCGACCAGCCGGTGACATAGACCCAGTGCAGCGGCACCGGATGGGTCAGATTGGCATTGATCTGATCGCCGGAGTTGATCGCCTGCTGGATGTGGTCGGGACCCCAGCCCTTGGTGTCCTGCAGCAGCCACACGACCAGGTCCTGCACGTTCTGCACCCGGCAGCAGCCGGACGAATCATAGCGGAAATCGCCGCCGAACAAATTCTTCAGCGGCGTATCGTGCATATAGACGCCATACTGGCTCGGAAAATTTATGCGGATGCGGCCGAGCGAGTTCGAGTCGCCGGGGTCCTCGCGGAAGGTGTAATGCACGGCATCGTCCGAATACCAGTCGACCTGCGAGGGCGGCACTTCCTTGTGGTTGGGATCGAAAACGCGAATATGGTTCTGCGTCAGATAATCCGGCTGTTTCTGCATCAGCGGGATCAAGTCCTTGCGTACGATCGAGACCGGCACGGTCCAATACGGATTAAAATTGATCTGGACGATCTTTGAGTTGATGTCGGGCGAAGGCCGGTCGGGCCGCCCGACGACGGCGATGTGCCGCTGCACGGCGAGGCCGTTCTCGATGGCCTCGACGCGCGCCGCCGGAATATTGACGACGACGTAGCGCGGCCCGAGATTGGTGGACAGCGTTTTCAGCCGCTCGATATTGACCTTGAGCTGGTCGCGCCGGGTCGCCGCCGGCACGTTCATCTCGTCGAGCGTCACTTCGCGCAAAATGCCGTCGACGGTGAGCCCGTGGCGGGCCTGAAAGCGGCGCACCGCCTCCTCGACATAGGAATCGTAGACGTCGTTGCCGACCGCGTTCGGGTCGAGATCGCCGGAAACCTTGAGCCGGGAGCGCAGATCGACCACGCTCGGATGCCGGGTGCCGAGCCGCAACTCGTCGACCTTGGGCACCACCGGCCAGCCGCCGCGCGCGACGATGTCGTCATAGGACTTGATCGCGATCTCGGTGAATTGCGCGGTGGCGGACGACAGCGTCGGCGCGGTCGCCTTCGGCATATGGATGGTGCGCGAAGCCTGGTCGAAAGCCTGCCCGTAGTCGCCATGGTCGGTGTCGTGGATCAGCGCGTCGAGCGCCCGGTCATCGGCCGAGGCCCGGCCTGCCGCCATGCCGGCGGCGGCAAAACTCGCGGCGCCGGCAAAGCGGCGCAGGAACCCGCGGCGGTCGACCGGCGCGGCATCGCGATCGTGCGGCTCACTCATGGCATTATGAGTTTTTTGGAGTTTGGTCTTTGCTGGAGCATTGCGGCTGAATTCGGCCAAAAGCGCCCAAATGCATCATGCCGCCCCTGCCGACCGCACTAGCACAAATCGACAAGCGAAAAAAAGCCCCGGCATTGCCGCCGGGGCGAGGTACGCCAGTACATGTCAGAGAACGGATGACTGAGGGCGGACGACGAACAGTGGAGGATTGGCGTTCCGTCGTCCGTCTGCCGTCGTCTATCGTCCGTTACAGCCGGTAGAGAATCTGATCGGTCCAGAAGCGCTCGAGCCGGTGCAGCGCCTTGTTGAGCACCGAGAACTCGTCGGCATTGATGCCGCCGACCTGCTCCACCGTGCGCACATGCTTCTGGTAGAGCGCATCGACGGTGTCGCGCACTTCGCGGCCCTTGTCGGTGAGCTTGATGCGCACCGAGCGGCGATCGACGCGGGAGCGCTGGTGGTCGAGGAAGCCCATCTCGACAAGCTTCTTGAGGTTGTAGGAGACGTTGGAGCCGAGATAATAGCCGCGGGTGCGCAATTCGCCCGCGGTCAGCTCCTTGTCGCCGATATTGTAAAGCAGCAGCGCCTGCACCGAATTGATGTCGGCGCGGCCGCGGCGGTCGAACTCGTCCTTGATGACGTCGAGCAGACGCCGATGCAGGCGCTCGACCAAGGTCAGCGCCTCGAGATAGTGCGGCCGGATATGGTCGAAGCGCGCCTCACGATCGGCGGGCTCGACCGTCTTGACGACGGCTTTCATTGTGACGCCTTTCCCAAACTTAGAATTTTGTTTTCGCCGACGGGCCCTGTCCCCGCCGTATCGCGCCAACTTAACCGTCAGGGTCTAAGATCAGTTTAAATAACACGCTAAAAATACGGTTTATTCGCCGCTCTGTGGCGCGGATTGCCGCTAAAATGGCGGGCGTTTTCTTGACGATTTATTCACCGCAGCGTCACTCAGTGATAATTCTCTCGTTCGCGTGCGAATGGCCGAGATCACAAGCGGCGCTGCACCGCAAATTGCGGTCAAAATAGCGACAGTGGAGAGATTAGACGCCGCCTAGCCAGTCACAAGGGAAAGGCGGCCTTCCTCTCGGGCGCGATCATTGCGTCTGGCCTTGATCCTAATCTCGACGTCGCTACCGAGCTTCGTAACAGCACCGAGTAGACGCTCCAAGGAAAACCCACTGAAATTGCCGCGTAGGATTTTGGATAGGTCGGGTTGGGCGATACCAGTCCTATCGGCGGCGGCAAGTTGCGTAAGCCCCAGATCTTTGATTGTGCGATCCAGCGTCAGCACAATGCGCGCTTTGAGCTCATGCTCGGAAGCGTTCCGAAGTCCGAGATCGGCAAAGACATTGCCGGAGCTGAGGGTGACTTTGCTATGGGCCATGACAACAACGCTCTGTTTAACGACGTGTCGGTCGGGGATGAGGCAAGGTTCTAGCCCGCCTTTGGATAATTCGTCCGGTAGTGCTGTTCAGCCGTTTTGAGCCTCCGCCTTATCAAGTCGATGTCGTGTCGCGGCGTTGCGCGGCCGCGCTTCGATTTTTTCTGGAAGGCGTGCATGACGTAGACGACGCCAGCGAATTTGACCGTGTAGACGGCCCGGTATGGTGGGAGAGGTAGGACTCGAACCTACGAAGGCGTAAGCCAGCGGATTTACAGTCCGCCCCCTTTGCCACTCGGGACACTCTCCCAACAAGACTGCCCCCGCAACGAGGTTGCGGGTGCAACAGGCGCCGGCGCTATATGGTTGGACCGCACCGGCTAGTCAACCGAAAAGGCTTGAATTGCCAAGGTCCTGACCGCGTGACAGAACCCCGCCATGCGCGAAAAGCCTTGGCCATCGAAATCTTGGCAGTCGAAATCCCGGCAATCCGGGGGGCATCGTCATGGGGGCGCGTCGCAGGGACGGCGCGAGCGCCACCACGGCGCGGATGACACCGTCATCCTCTACGGCTGGCACACGGTCACTGCGGCGCTTGCCAATCCGGCGCGGCGTTTCCGCCGGCTCGTTGCAACCGAAAACGCGGTGCGGCGCCTGGCCGACGAAGGCATCACGCCGCCGATCCCGCCCGAAGTGGTGCGCCCGGCTGCAATCGATAGGCAACTCACGCCCGACGCCGTGCATAATGGCTTGCTGGCCGAAGCCGATGCCCTGCCCTCGCCGCCGATCGAGGATTTGCCGGTGGACGGCATCGTGCTGGTGCTCGACCAGATCACCGATCCGCACAATGTCGGCGCGATCCTGCGCACCGCGGCGGCGTTCGCGGTGGCGGCCGTCGTCACCACGGCGCGCCACAGCCCGGAGGCGACCGGCGTGCTGGCGAAATCGGCGTCAGGGGCGCTGGAACTCGTGCCGATCGCGATCGTGCAAAATCTGGCGCGCGCGCTTGCCGAACTGAAGGAGCGCGGTTTTCTGATCGTCGGCCTGGATTCGAGCGCGCTAGACGATCTCGCGGCAACGCAACTGCGGCGGCCGCTCGCGCTGGTGCTCGGCGCCGAGGGCAAGGGCTTGCGGCAGTTGACGGCGGCGACCTGCGACCGGCTGGCGCGGCTTGATCTTCCCGGCGCGATCAAAAGCCTCAACGTGTCGAACGCCGCGGCGCTTTCGCTCTACATCGCGGATCGCGCCACGGCGTAAAAAGACGAAGGCCGGCATTGCGCCGGCCTTCGCGGTTTTTGCTTGACGCTCAGACGATCACGGATAGCGCCGCCAGGCCGGCGCGGTGCGATAGTAGCGCGGTGCCGGGCCGTAATAGCGCGGATGCATATAAGGATGCATGTAGGGATGCATCACCGCCGGCGTGCGATAGGCAAAGCGCGGACGGAAATAAGCCCGCCGGTAATACGGCGCATGCGGCGGCACCGCGCCATAGCCGTAGCCATAGCCCGAACCCGGCACATAGGGATAATCGGTGGCGCCGATATAGGCCGTCTCCGGCGAATAGACCCGGTACGGCGTCATGAGGCCCGGACCGGAATAGACCGGACCCTGATTGACCACGTAGAGCGAAGGCTGTGCATAGACGACCGCCGCGCCGCACGCGCCGCAACCGCAGTTGCCGCAACCGCCAAAGCCACGCCAGCCGCCCCAGCCGCAATTGCCGCAGCCACCGCTCCAGCCCGACCAGCCGCAATTGCCGCAGCCGTTCCAGCTGCAGCACGGACCGCCGAAGCCTGAAGGCACGACAGCCGAGACAACAATAGGGGCCGGCACCGCCGGCGCGACCGGCGCGGCAAAGACCGCAGCCGCCGTCGGCGTGCCGCAGGTACCGCAGCCGCCATACACGGCGGGCGCCACGGTGGCGTAGGCGACCGGAGCCGAATAGCCCCAGCCGCAGCAGCCGGCTGACGCGATCGACGTCATACCGATACTGAACAACGTGGCGACCGCCACGAGGACAACACGATGGAAAGACATGACACTCCTTACTGGTTTGCTTCCCGAGGTTGACCCCATTGCGGGGCCGTTATTGCCGGCCGCTGCGCGGCCTGCGCGATGACTCCCGACGGCTATGGACCCGTGCCGCCGTGCCCTTTCGGACCCGGAGGTTTTGGCGAATGCCGGCGACGGCCGTAAACATTTCCGAAGCCGATGGCGGAAGGTCCGTAGTACGGCGCGTATTCAGTGACCGGTCCTGAGGACGACCCGCTCGACCAGCTGCGATAATAGGTCGGCGCCGGCGGCGGCAGCGGACGATCCCGCGGCGGCACGATCTCGAAGCGGCCATAACCGGGACGCTTCCCGGTCTTGGGATAGTAGCTCGGTGCTTCCACCGGCAGCGCGACGGTTGTCACCGGCCGCCAGATAACGGTGGGCGTCACCATGCCGGGACGGTCGAGACCGAAATCGCCTTCGACCACGCCCCAGGATGCATCGATGCCGTTGATGTAAACCGGCACCCCCGGCTTGCCCGGAATGACGATTTCCGGCGCGCGCTGGGCGAGCGCCGGCGAAGCCGTCGCCGCTGTCAGAAAAATTGCCTGAAG
The DNA here is from genome assembly GCA_963791925.1 of uncultured Alphaproteobacteria bacterium. GTDB lineage: Bacteria > Pseudomonadota > Alphaproteobacteria > Rhizobiales > Xanthobacteraceae > BOG-931. The sequence continues at coordinate 290,967 of CAWBUA010000005.1, forward strand.
AAGACGCATACACGGACCATGGCAAACGCGTGTTGCCGGTCACTCTAAGGAACGCGCAGGGGAAATTCGTTTAAAACGCCCTCGTTTTGCTGCTGAATTATTTAGTAACATTAATTGCACACTACTTTGCCGCGCCGGCGACATTGCGCGGGTGCGCTCAACGGGCGCCGCCGCATTCCCCCGATCGAGGACTTTCAGCTTACGGCCTTTTACGGACAGACAGCGCGGCCGGCTTCTGCCTAGCGATTACGGGCGGCGGAGTCGGTGCGCGGCACGGTCCTCACGGCCGCGGCATGAAGGGGGAACGGCGATGACCACTGTGGTCGTGGGCACACTGCGCGCAGGAGGCATGACCGGCGACGAACGTCTCGTCATATTTGCTTCTTCGCTCGGCACCGTCTTCGAGTGGTACGACTTTTACATCTACGGCACGCTTGGCGCGTTTCTGGCGAAGTATTTCTTTTCCAACGTGCCGCCGGCGGTCGGCTTCATCTTTGCGCTGCTCGCCTTCGCGGCGGGATTCGCGGTGCGTCCGTTCGGCGCGCTGATCTTCGGCCGCCTCGGCGACATGATCGGCCGCAAATACACTTTTCTCATCACCATGGGCCTGATGGGCTTCGGCACGTTCTTTATCGGCCTGCTGCCGGGCTTTGCCAGCTGGGGCATGCTGGCGCCGATCGTGCTGATCGCGCTGCGGCTCATTCAAGGACTGGCGCTCGGCGGCGAATATGGCGGCGCGGCCATCTATGTCGCCGAACGCGCGCCGGCGAACAAACGCGGCTATTACACGTCGTGGATTCAGACCACCGCGACGCTCGGCCTGTTCCTGGCGCTCGTTTTGATCCTCGGCATCCGCACCGCCATGGGCGAGGCCGCGTTCGGCGACTGGGGCTGGCGCGTGCCGTTCCTGCTTTCGCTGGTGCTGCTCGCGGTGTCGTTGTGGATCCGGCTCAGGCTCGATGAGTCGCCGTTGTTCCAGCGCCTGGTCGCCGAGGGCAAGCAGTCCAAGCAGCCGCTCACCGAAGCCTTCTGCCGGCCGGCCAATGGCAAAATCGCCATCGCCGCGCTCCTTGGCGCCACCGCGGGCGAAGCGGTGATCTGGTATGGCGGTCAGTTCTACGCGCTGTTCTTTTTGACCCAGACGCTGAAAGTGCCGGGCGTCGCCGCGCAGATCATGATTGCGATTGCGCTCCTGATCGGCGCGCCGTGCTTCATTCTGTTCGGCGCGCTGTCCGACCGGATCGGACGCAAGCCGATCATGCTCGCGGGCTTCGCGCTCGCGGCCGTCACCTATTTCCCGATCTTCCATGCCATCACGCACTTTGCCAATCCGAAGCTTGAAGCCGCGCTCGCCGCGGCGCCGGTGACGCTGACCGCCGATCAGAGCGGATGCGCGTTCCAGTTCAACGTGACAGGCAGCGAGAAATTCGCCACCGGCTGCGACACTATCAAATCGGCGCTGGTCGATCTGTCGGTGAACTACAACAACATCCCGGCACCGCCCGGTACCAAGACGAGCGTGCAGATCGGCGACCAGACCATCGCCGCCGACACACCCGATCTCGCCGTCACGAGCGCCGCGGCGGTCAAGCGCCACGGCTATCCGGCGAGCGCCGACCCGAATGCCATCAATTATCCGATGACGGTCGCGTTGCTCGCGGTCCTGGTCGTCTATGTGGCCATGGTCTATGGGCCGATTGCGGCGTGGCTCGTCGAATTGTTCCCGACCCGCATCCGCTATAGCGGCGTGTCGCTGCCCTATCACATCGGCAATGGCTGGTTCGGCGGCTTTCTGCCGGCGACCGTGTTCGCCATCGTCGCCGCCACCGGCAATATCTATTCGGGGCTGTGGTATCCCGTCGGCGTCGCGGCGATGAGCTTCGTCGTGGCGCTGATCTTCTTACCCGAGACCAAAGACCGCGATATCACCCATCTGGACTGATCACGCAGAGAGCGAGACGCGGCGGGTTGGCGCAACCTGTCTCCCCTTGCGCTTTTTTGCCGTATTCGCGTTTATTTAGCGGGAGGTGAGACAAGCTGCCGCACGATGAAATTGCGCAACGTTGCCGCAAGCCCGCACAGCAGCGCGAAGGCAATCGCGGCGCCGACGATTTCGCGAGCGTCCGCCACCGGCGATTGCGGCCCGCTCCAGGGCGCGAGCAGCCTGAACGCTGCCGCGGCGGCACCGATGGCCGCACCGTATAAAGTGGCGCGGCCTGCTCTCCAGGGCGAGGGATCGAATCTTCGCATCATGGTTCTGTTCGCGGCGCGGCGGGCCATGACGACGCGGCCGCCGGCTCCATTGGCACGACCGCCGGCACCTTCTTCCTTGCGCCTGGCTTCCATGCGCCTGGGCTTCACGATTAGCGCGTAAACGGCCCCGGCAGGAAGCCCGGCTCCGCCTGCGGCGACAAGCCGGGTTTGCCGCGCTTACGTGTTGGAACATGGTGGGTTCTCGATCGTTTGCCTCGATTGAGGGCTTTTTGCATTCACACGCTCCGGGCGCCCCGGTCATGACACGGCAAGCCGCAACGACGCATCCACGCACCGCGCCCGCCGCCAAACAGGCGGCGAAGCTCGATCGGCTTGGCATCGACACCATTCGCACGCTGGCGATGGACGCAGTGCAGAAGGCGCAATCCGGGCATGCTGGCGCCCCGATGGGCTTTGCACCGGTGGCCTATACGGTGTGGCAGGACTTTCTGCGCTACGACCCGGCCGATCCGCTGTGGTCCAACCGCGACCGCTTCGTGCTGTCGAACGGCCACGCCTGCCTGCTGCTCTACGCGCTCATTCATCTCGCCGGCGTCAAGCGAGTGGATGGCAGCCGCGTGACCGATGCGCCCGCCATCAGCCTCGATGATATCAAGAGCTTCCGCCAGATCGACAGCGTGACGCCCGGACATCCCGAATATCGCCGCACCACCGGTGTCGAATGCACGACCGGCCCGCTCGGCCAAGGCTGCGGCGACAGCGTCGGCATGGCCATCGCCTCGCGCTGGCTCGGCGCACGTTATAATCGGCCGAATTTCATGGTCTTCGATTTCGACGTTTACACGATCTGCAGCGACGGCGATCTGATGGAAGGCGTGGCGAGCGAAGCGGCTTCGCTCGCCGGTCACTTGCGGCTGTCCAATCTCTGCTGGATCTACGACAACAACACCATAACCATCGAGGGCCACACCAAGCTTGCATTCAGCGAGGACGTCGAGACGCGCTTCAAGGGCTATCACTGGAACGTCGTGCACGTGCGCGACGCCAACGACACGGCGGCGGTCGCGCAAGCCCTGGAGCTTTTCCACCGCACCGGCGACCGCCCCACCCTCATCATCGTCGACAGCATCATCGGTTACGGCGCGCCGCATAAACAGAACACCGCAGCGGCGCATTCCGACCCGCTCGGCGAAGAAGAAGTGCGGCTCGCCAAGCGGTTCTACGGCTGGCCGGAAGACGCACAATTTCTGGTGCCGGACGGCGTCTATGCGCGCTTGCGCGACGGCATCGGCCGGCGCGGCGCCGCGCTGCGGGAGGAATGGACGAAGACCTTCGCCGCCTACCGCAATGAATTTCCCGATGGCGCGCGCGAGATCGAAACGATGCTGGCCGGCGAATTGCCCGCGGGCTGGGATGGCGGCCTGCCGACATTTCCCCCTGACGAAAAAGGGCTTGCCACGCGCGAGGCCTCCGGCAAAGTCCTCAACCTGCTTGCCAAGGCAATTCCCTGGCTGATCGGCGGCTCCGGCGATCTGGCGCCGTCGACCAAGACTGCGTTCGACGGCGATCAATCGCTCGAGGCCGACGATCCCGGCGGGCGCATCATGCATTTCGGCATCCGCGAGCATGCCATGGGCGCCATCGTCAATGGCCTCGTCTTGTCGAAGCTGCGGGCGTTCGGCGCCACTTTTCTTACCTTCAGCGATTATATGCGGCCGGCGATCCGGCTCGCCGCGCTGATGGAGCTGCCGGTCTTCCATATCTTCACGCACGACTCGATCGGGCTTGGCGAAGACGGCCCGACGCACCAGCCGATCGAGCAGCTCGTCGGCTTGCGCGCCATCCCCAACATCATCGTGTTGCGGCCGGCCGACGCCAACGAGGTGCGCGAGGCCTATAAGGTCATTTTTGAACTGAAGACGCAGCCGGCTTGTCTTGTGCTGAGCCGGCAGAAGCTCCCGGTGTTCGACCGCGCTCGCTATGCGCCGGCGGCGGGGCTTGCCCGCGGCGCCTATATCATGGCGGAGCCGGAAAACAGCGGGCCCGAAGTCATCCTGATCGCCAGCGGCAGCGAGGTTCAGTTGTGCATCCGCGCCTATGACACACTCAAAAGCCGGGGCATTGCCGCCCGGGTCGTGAGCATGCCGAGCTGGGAATTGTTCGAGCGCCAGGACCGCCGCTACCGCGACGAGGTGCTGCCGCCGCGCATCGCCGCGCGGGTGGCGGTGGAAATGGGCGCGGTGATCGGCTGGGACCGCTATGCCGGACCGACCGGCGCCATTATCGGCATGCACAGCTTCGGCGCGTCCGGCAAACTGCCCGACGTCCTGAAGAAATTCGGTTTCGTTGCGGATAAGATCGTCGAGGCCGCCGAGAATCAGATTGCCGAGCACAAGACTGCCGGCGCCAAGGACCACAAGGATTAGCCGCTCATGAACGCTCTCAAAGCCTTGCAGGATCACGGCCAGGCGGTGTGGCTCGATTTTCTGTCGCGCGGCTTTCTCGCCAAGGGCGGCTTGCAGAAGCTCGTCGACGACGACGGCTTGCGCGGCGTGACGTCCAACCCCTCGATCTTCGAGCAGGCGATCGGCAAATCGGACGAATATGACGACGCCATTGCGCGCATGCTCAAACAGCACGACCGCTCCGCCGGCGACCTGTACGAGGCGCTGGCGGTCGAGGACATTCAGAAGGCGACCGACGTGCTGCGCCCGGTGTTCGAGGCGACCAAGGGCGCCGACGGCTTTGTCAGCATCGAAGTGTCGCCGTATCTGGCGATGGAGACCGAAGCGACCATCGCCGAGGCAAAGCGGCTGTGGCACGCAGTCGACCGCAAGAACCTGATGATCAAGGTGCCGGGGACGCCGCAAGGGCTGCCGGCCATCCGCGACCTCCTCGCCGAGGGCATCAACGTCAACATCACGCTGTTATTCGCGCAGGCCGTCTATGAGCAGGTCGTCGAGGCCTATCTCTCCGGCCTGGAAGCCTTCGCCAAAAGCGGCGGCGACGTGTCGCGCATCGCCAGCGTAGCGAGCTTCTTCGTCAGCCGCATCGATACCGCGGTCGACAAATTACTCGACGAGAAAATCGCGCAAGCAAACGATCCCGACGAGAAACGCCGCCTCGCGACGTTAAAGGGAAAAGTCGCCATCGCCAATGCCAAGCTTGCTTACCAGATTTATCTGCAGCGGTTTGCCGGCCCGCGCTGGCAGGCGCTGAAACAGCAAGGCGCCAAGCCGCAGCGGCTGTTGTGGGCGTCGACCGGTACCAAGAACAAGGCCTATAGCGACGTGCTCTATGTCGAAGAGCTGATCGGCCCCGACACCGTCAACACGATGCCGGTGGCGACGATGGACGCCTTCCGCGATCACGGCAAGCTGCGCAACAGCCTTGAGGACAATGTCGTCGAGGCGAAACGCACGCTCGACGACCTGTCCCGCGCCGGCATTTCGCTTAACGCCGTGACCGAGCAGCTCGTGGAGGACGGCGTCAAACTGTTCGCCGACGCCGCCGACAAGCTCCTGGCGGCGGTCGCCCACAAGCGCACCGAACTCCTCAAGCAACAGCTCGACGCCCAGCAGCTTACGCTCGGCCACCAGCTCGACAAGCAGGCGAGCGAGGTCGCCGAAGAATGGCGCAGGCACGGCGGTATCCGAAAGCTTTGGCAGCGCGACAAGGCGCTGTGGACGAATGCCGACGAAGACCGCTGGCTCGGCTGGCTCGACAGCCCCGGCGACGAGGAAATTGCGGCTTACGCCGCCTTCGGCGAAGAGATCAGACGCGACGGCTACAAGGACGCCGTGCTGCTCGGCATGGGCGGCTCCAGCCTGGGGCCGGAAGTGCTGGCGGCGACGTTCGGGCAGAAAAACGGCTGGCCGCGGCTTCGCATCCTGGACTCGACGGTGCCGGCACAGATCGAAGCCCTCGATGCCACGCTCGATCTCGACAAGACATCATTCATTGTCTCGAGCAAATCCGGCAGCACGACCGAACCCAACGTGCTGACGGATTATTTTTTCAAGCGCGTGGCGGACGCCGTTGGCGCCGACAAGGCCGGGGCGCATTTCATCGCCATCACGGACCCCGGCTCGTCGCTGCAAAAACGGGCGCAACAGCAGAAATTCCGGCGCGTATTCCATGGCGTGCCGAGCATCGGCGGCCGCTATTCGGTGCTCTCCCCCTTCGGGCTCGTTCCGGCGGCGATCGCCGGCATCGATATCGCCGAACTGATACGCGCGACGCGAATGATGATGCGTTCCTGCGGCCCGGACGTGCCGCCACCGGAAAATCCCGGCGTCGCGTTCGGCATCGCGCTTGGCGCCGCCGCATTGCGCGGCCGCGACAAGGTCACGATTTTCGCCACGCCGGCGCTGGAAAGTTTCGGCGCCTGGGCCGAGCAGTTGTTCGCGGAATCGACCGGCAAGCACGGCAAGGGCCTGATCCCGATCGACGGCGAGCCGCTCGGGCGGCCGGAAGTCTATGGCGACGATCGCTGCTTCATCGACCTTGCGCTCGACGGCGAAGCCGACGCGGGCCATGAGGCCAAACTCAAGGCGCTGGAGAAAGCCGGCCATCCGGTCGTGCGCATCGTGCAGAACTCGCTCCATCACATCGGCCAGGAATTCTTCCGTTTCGAGATCGCGACCGCGGTTGCCGGCGCGGTGATCGGCATCAATCCGTTCGATCAGCCCGACGTCGAGGCGAGCAAGATCAAGACCCGCGAGCTGACGGACGCGTTCGAGAAATCGGGAGAACTGCCGCGCGAGACGCCGATCTGTTCCGACGGATCGCTCGCGCTGTTCACCGACCGCACCAATGCCGACGCGCTGCGCAAGGCCGGCACCGACGGCGGCGTCGACAGCTGGCTCGAGGCGCATTTCGCCCGCCTCGGCGCCGGCGATTATCTTGCGATCCTCGCTTACCTCGCTCACGACGAAACCAACGCCGCGCGCCTGCAGCCGTGGCGGCTCGAGTTGCGCGACCGCCGTCACGTGGCGACCTGCCTCGAATTCGGTCCGCGCTTCCTGCACTCCACCGGCCAAGCCTACAAGGGCGGTCCCGACAGCGGCGTGTTTCTGCAAATCACCGCGGACGATAAGCCGGATCTGGCCATTCCGGGCCACCGCGCGAGCTTCGGCGTGATCAAGGCCGCACAAGCCCGCGGCGATTTCGACGTTCTCGTCGAACGCGGCCGGCGCGCATTGCGCGTTCATCTCAGCGGCGATCTTAAATCCGGCCTCGAAGCGCTGGCAGCCGCGGTCCAGCGCTCGCTGGCGTGACGGGAGCACACGCCATGCAGATCGGTGTGGTCGGTCTTGGGCGGATGGGCGGCAATATCGCGCGGCGACTGATGCAGCACGGCCACCAGACGGTGGTTTACGATCGCGATGCCAAGGCTGTCGCCGCACTCGGCCGCGACGGCGCCACCGGCGCGTCCGCACTCGACAAACTTGTGCAAGAGCTCAAGCCGCCGCGCGCGGTCTGGGTGATGCTGCCGGCCGGCAAGATCACCGAAGCGGTCGTCGCCGAGCTTGCGACATTGCTGCAAGCCGGCGACGTCGCGATCGACGGCGGCAATACGTTTTGGAAGGACGATATTCGTCGCGCCAAAATGCTGAAAGAACGCGGCATTCATTACGTCGACGTCGGCACGAGCGGCGGCATCTGGGGCTTCGAACGCGGCTATTGCATGATGATCGGCGGCGCCAAGGCCGTCGTCGACCGGCTCGATCCGATCTTCCAGGCGCTCGCCCCGGGCCTCGGCAACGTCCCGCGCACGCCCGGCCGCGACGGCCGCGATCCGCGCGCCGAACTTGGCTACATCCACGCCGGGCCGAACGGCGCCGGCCACTTCGTCAAGATGGTGCATAACGGCATCGAATACGGATTGATGCAGGCCTTCGCCGAGGGCTTCGATGTCTTGAAGAACGCCAACAGCGAAAGCCTGCCGCAAGACCACCGTTTCGATCTCGACCTTACCGACGTCGCGGAAGTCTGGCGGCGCGGCAGCGTCATCAGTTCATGGCTGCTCGATCTCACCGCGAGCGCCTTGGCGGCCGACCCGAAGCTCGAAGGCTTCGAGGGCGTAGTCGAGGACTTCGGCGAGGGCCGCTGGACCATCATGGCCGCCATCGACGAAGCCGTGCCGGCGGACGTGCTTTCCGCCGCGCTCTACGCCCGCTTCCGTTCGCGGCGCGAGCACACATTTGCGGAAAAAATTCTCTCCGCCATGCGCAAGGGCTTTGGCGGCCATAACGAGGCGCAAGTCGAGACCAATTCGGCGCCCGACGCGAGCAAGGCCAAAGCATCATGACCAGCAAGAATGGAGCCGAGAAGGCAGTCAGAAACGGCACCAGGACCGCCGCGACCACGACGCGGCCGGCCGATCCGTGCTGCCTCGTCATATTCGGCGCTTCCGGCGACCTCACCCACCGGCTGCTGGTGCCCGCGCTTTATAATCTCGCCGTCGAGGGGCTGTTGCCGGAAGCGTTCGCCTTGATCGGCGTCGCCCGCAGCCCGTTCTCGAACGAGACCTTCGCGGCCGATCTCGCACAGAGCCTGCCGAAATTCGCCACGCGCGACGTTGACGCGCGCGCGGTCAAGCGCGTGCTCGGCTGCGTCGCCTATGTGCAGGGCGAACCCGACGACGACGAAACCTACCGCAAGATCGGCCGCGAGCTTGAGCGCATCGAGCGCGAACGCGGTACCCGGGGCAACCGGCTGTTCTATCTGGCGACGCCGCCGGCCGGCTTCGCGCCGATCGGCTGTCATCTCGGCAGCTCCGGCCTGGCACGCGAAGACAACGGCGCCTGGCGGCGCGTCGTCATCGAGAAACCGTTCGGCACCGATCTCGCCTCGGCGTGCGCGCTCGATCACAAGCTGCTCGGCATCCTCAAAGAGGATCAGATCTTCCGCATCGACCATTATCTCGGCAAGGAAACCGTGCAGAACATCATGGTGCTGCGTTTCGCCAATGGTCTGTTCGAACCGATCTGGAACCGCCACCACATCGAGCACGTGCAGATCACGGTGGCGGAATCGCTTACCGTCGAACGCCGCGGCAGCTATTACGACGCCACCGGCGCGCTGCGCGACATGGTGCCGAACCATCTGCTGCAGCTTCTGTCGCTCATCGCCATGGAGCCGCCGGCGCGCTTCGCCGCCGACGCGGTGCGGGCCGAGAAAGCGCAGGTGCTCGACGCCATATCCCTGCCGGATCGCGATGAAGCGCTGCGCAATGCGGTGCGCGCGCAATATGGCGACGGCTATGTCGACAACCGGCCGGTCCAAGCTTATCGCAAAGCGCCGGACGTGGCGCCCGACAGCACGACCGAAACCTATGTCGCGCTCAAGCTCATGATCGACAATTGGCGCTGGGCGCAGGTGCCGTTCTATTTGCGCACCGGCAAGGCGCTGCGCGCCAAGCAGACCGAAGTGGCGATCAAGTTCAAGCAGGCGCCGGTCGCCATGTTCCGCGACACGCCGGTCGATCGCCTAGCCGAGAATTTCCTGGTGATCGGCATTCAGCCGAACGAGTGCATCGGGCTTGAGTTCAATGCCAAGATTCCCGGCCCATCGATCAGGATCGGCGGCGTCGGCATGACCTTCAAATACGAGGATTATTTCGACGTGGCGCCGTCGACCGGCTACGAGACGCTGATCTACGACTGCATGATCGGCGACGCCATCCTGTTTCCGCGCGCCGACGGCATCGAGGCCGGCTGGCGGGTGGTGCAACCCATCCTCGATGCCTGGCGCGCCGCGCCGGCGGCCGGTCTCGCAACCTATCGCGCCGGCAGCGAAGGTCCAAAAGAGGCCGACGAATTGCTGGCCCGGGACGGTCGCCGCTGGCGACCGATCGCGTGAGTAGGAGCATGGACGCCAAATCGCCTCCGCAAATCGTCGTTGTCGAGGATGCTCCGGCTCTGGCGGAGGCCGCGGCACGCCGGCTGATCGAGCAGGTAACCGGAAGGGATCGTGCCGCGGTGGCGCTTACCGGCGGCGCGAGTCCGCAAGGACTTTACCGTTTGCTGGCCGAAACGCCATGGCGCAGCCAAGTGCCGTGGGACCGCGTGCATTGGTTCATCGGCGATGACCGTTTCGTCCCGGAAAGCGATCCCTTGAGCAATATGGGGACGGCGCGGCGCGTTCTTCTCGACCGCGTCGGCGGCGCACCTTGGCAGAACATTCATCCGATGCCGACCGACACCAATTATCCGGAAGGCGCGGCGCGGCTCTATGAGGACGAGCTCAAGGCCTTCTATGGCGCCGACCGGCTCGATCCGGCGCGGCCGATGTTCGATCTGGTGCTGATGGGGCTCGGTGACGACGGCCACACCGCGTCGCTGTTTCCAGGCTCGCCCGCGCTCGATGAGAAGCAACGCTGGGTTCTTGGCATCGCCAAAGCCGGCATGGAGCCGTTCGTGCCGCGCGTCACGCTGACGTTCCCGGCACTCGCCTCGACGCGGGAAATGCTGTTTCTCGTCGACAGCGCGGACAAACGCGCGATTCTGAGCCGCGTGCTTTCCGGCGAAGACTTACCGGCGCGGCGCGCTTATGCCGACGGCAATCTCATCTGGCTCGTCGTCCGCGCCGCCGCGCCGGAGCGCTAGGCATGGAAGCCACAACGCCGTCCAGAAACGTCGCCGTCATCGTTGTGATGGGGGTCTCCGGCTCCGGCAAGAGCACGATCGCGGCCATGCTGGCGCATCGGCTGGGCTGGATTTATGAGGACGGCGACTGGTTCCACCCGCAATCGAATATCGAAAAAATGCGCCGCGGCGAGCCGCTGACCGATGCCGACCGCTGGCCTTGGCTCCACGCGATCGCCGATTGGATCGACGCCACCCGGGCGTCCGGCGATCACGGCGTCGTCGCCTGTTCGGCGCTCAAGCGCGCCTATCGCGATATCCTGATTGGTGAGCGCAAGGACGTCGGCCTCGTCTTTCTGCAGGGCAACCAGGACCTTATCGCGCAGCGGATCGCGGCCCGCGGCGACCACTTCATGCCTCCCGGCTTGCTCGACAGCCAATTCCAGGCGCTGGAGCCGCCGCGCGCCGACGAACACCCGATTGTCGTTTCCATCGTGCCCCACCCCCGCGAGATCGTCGACACGATCGTGCAAAAACTCGGAATCGCCGATCCTGCCGCCATCGATGCCAAGCTTGCCGTGCGCTAGATGTGAGCTTATCCGGATTGACGGAATCGGGATAAGCTCTCGCTGCTTGTTTCGGCATGTCCTTTCGCAAATCGGCATGTCCTTTCGCAAACTGGTTTCCACTTTTGCAGGACAGGCTCTGACGCCGAGTGGCGCGTCCAAGACGTCTCGCGGATACCGACCGGATGAATGAGCGGCCGCTTGCCCTAACCGGCTCCAAGATGCCGGAGAACAGGCCTGATATCGGCAGGCTGCTTTTCTTCTTTGGTCTGGTCTACGTGGTCGAGGGCCTTGGCCAGGTCGTCGGGCTGATCTCCCAGCCGTTGACCTATTATCTGAAAGAAGTCCACGGCTGGACGCCGGTACAAGTCACCGCCTTTCTCACGGTTTTCAACCTGCCGTGGATCATCAAGCCGCTCTACGGCATGGTTTCGGACTTCATCCCGCTGTTCGGCTACCGGCGCAAGAGCTGGCTGATACTGGCCAATCTGGCAGCGTTCGCGGGCTATATTTGGGTCACCAAACTCCTCGCCCCGACCGACATTGCATTCGCCCTGATGCTCACCGCTTACGCGATGGCGATATCGAGCACGTTGTGCGGTGCGATTCTGGTGGAGCAGGGCCAACGTCTGGGCGAGAGCGGGGCTTTCGTCAATCAGCAATGGCTTTGGTACAACATTGCCGCCATGACCGCCGCGATCGTCGGCGGCCAATTGGTGCAGCACCTTCCACCCGCGAGCGCGCTACACGTCGCCGCCGCCATCGTCGCCTGCGCGCCGTTCGCCGTCATCGGCGGGACCGTGTTTCTGATCCCCGAGAAGAGGACACGGGTCAACCTCAAGGGCATGAAAGACACGTTTCACGGCCTGACGGCGGCCTTCTACCGACGGCATTTGTGGATCGTCGCCGGGGTGCCGTCCGGAATGCGGTTGGAATTCGGTGTGGCGCATTCTCCGGTAACATGAAGGTATCGTTTCAGGCTGCAAGGTCAATCGGCTGATCGATGGGCTTTGTAGCGAGCGTCTGCCAACCATCAACCTTGCGCATGTTGATCTGTCCTGAGGCGAGCAGCGCCCAGAACAGCATGGCAGCGGTGTCGGCGGATGGCAGAACAGTTTGGGTCTTGATCCGCCGCTTGAATTCCTCGTGCAATCGCTCGATGGCATTTGTGGTGCGTAAGCTGCGCCATTGGCTCGGAGGCAGGCGGGTGAAGGTGAACAAGCGTTCTCCGGCCTCCTCCAGGCTGTCGGCGACAGCGCGATGCTTGAGCCTCCATTTGCGGATGAAAGCCTTGCGGCGGATCTCTATCTCCTCAGGTGTCGCCGCGTAGATCATGTCGTTGTAATCCGCGGTGATCTCGTCATGCAGTCGCTCGGGGGCATGCGCGAACAGGTTTCTGTGCTTATGAACCGTGCAGCGCTGGACCGGCACGCCATCCCAGACAGAGGCAATGGCCTTGTCGAGTCCTGGCGCACCGTCGACAATAAGGAACTCGGGTCGCCGCAGCCCGCGCTTGATAAGATCGTCGAGGACAGTGCGCCAGGCCTCGGTGCTCTCGCCGCCCATGCTCTTGATCGCGAGCAGCACCTTCTGGCCGTCCGCGCGCACACCGAGAACGACCAGCAGCGAGATGGCAGTCGCTTTGCGATCGAGCCGCACACGAACGACGGTGCCGTCGAGGATCAGGCGCACAATCGGCTCCTCGGCCAGCGAGCGGGTGTTCCAGGCGTCCCAGTCGCTCTTTACCTTGCGCCATGTCCGGCTCACCGTGTCCTTGCCGACCGTTCCGCCGAACAAGGCCGCCAGCGCGCGACGCACCCGCCTTGTATTGGTGCCGGCGAGATACGTGCTCGCGATCAGGGCGTCGGCGGCAAGCGTGCGCCGCTGATAGGCCCGCAGCGCCTGACTTTTCCATTCCGCCGTCTTGCCCTCGGAAGTGGTCAGCCGGGCGCGCGGCACCGCAATCTCGATCGGCCCGAACGTGCCTGTCAGCGACCGCGTCCGGCTGCCGTGACGGTGACCCGCAACGCCGGCTCTTCCTTCATTGCCGGCCATCTGGCTTCGTCCGTAACGCGGCCGTGCCAGCAGAGCGTCGAGCTCGCCGCGGATCAACTCTTCGACGAACTCACGCGCTCGAGCCCGCACCTCGGTCTCGATCGGATCAAACCAATTGTCGAAAAGATCAACAGCCATTTTGGCCGCAGGCTGCAAAGAATCAGGCTTCGTGGTATTGCTCGTCATGGCGTGGTCTCCAGTCCGACGCTTCAACGCCGGATAATTCGAGGTTGAACACCCCGGAGACTACGCCACCCTCAATTCCTACCAACTCCGCGACGGCACCGTCGCCGGATTCATGTTTCTCTATTATTTCAGCCCGGGCCTGAGCACGCCGCTCTACTACCACATGACCGACGACCTGAAATTTTCGCAAGCCTATATCGGGATATTGGGATCGATCGGATCGGCTGGTTGGGTTGCCGGCGCGCTGGTCTATCGGAAATTCTTCGGCAGCCTCACCTTGAAGAACCTCCTCAATCTGAGCATCGCCATCGGCACCGTGACGACACTCGCCTTCCTGTTGTTCTGGAACGAGCCAGCCGCCGCGGTGATCAGCTTCTGCGCCGGCTTCGCCGCCATGCTGGCGACGGTGGCGACGGTGACGCTCGCCGCCGACTATTGTCCGCAGCGCGCCGAAGGGTTTTCCTTCGCCATTCTGATGTCGATCATCAATCTGGCCACCACGCTGGCCGACAATGTCGGCTCGTTCCTTTATACCCACGCCTTCAACAGGTCGTTGCCGCCGCTGATCGTGATTTCGGCGGCGTTCACGGCGTTCGCCTTCGTGCTGGTGCCGCTGCTTGGCCTCGGCAACAAGCGGCAAGGCGAGCCGGTCGAGCTGCGCGAGCGCATGGAACCGCTAGGCCCCCTGGCGCGTTGAAGCCGTTGGTCGGGCGTGATCTAATCCGACATAACGCAGTCGATTTTTTCGGAGCCTTGTTGCGATAACCTGTTGCAATAACTTGTTGCAATAACTTGGGTGGCTGATCATGCGAAAGGTCGGCGCTTTAATTGCGATTGCGGCCTGTACCGCGGTTGTTTGTTCTACGCCGCCGGCTGCCGCCTTCGGGGTGCGAATCGGACCGTTTCACATCGGCGTGCCGCTTTATTTTCCGCATTTCCGGTTTCATCATCATCATCACCTCTATGCGCGGGCCAACCGGCACGAAGCCGCGCCCGCCGAATCCAGCCGGGATTCGGCCCGCGGTGTGACCTCGGCGCTACTTTATCCGAATCTTGCTTTGCCGGCGATCCTGCAGAACGTGTTCTTCCCCGACTACGCCTCGCCGTGGCCATTCGGCTATGAGCGGATCTTCTCGACCGCATTTGCCAAACTGCCCGCGACCGAAGATCGGCGGCTGTGTCAGCCCGCGGTCGACAGCAACGCCATCGTTGCGCGCGTCCGCGGCGAGATCGCACCGAGCGCGGATCAGGAAGAGGCGCTGCAGAAGCTCGGCGGCGCAATCGGCGCGGCGTCGGGCTTCTTGGCAAAGTCATGTCCCAACGACATTCCGGCGCAACCGATCGCCCGGCTGCAGCTGATGGAATCGCAGATCGAGGAACTGACCATGGCGATCTCGATCGTCCGGCAACCGCTCATCGACTTCCAGCAAACGCTGAGCAGCGATCAGAAGACGAAGTTTGCGGCGGTTCCGGCAAGCCCACCTGCGTCCGATCACCCGGACCGCTCCGCCGTCATCGCGCCGTCCTGCGGCGGCTCGTCGACGGCGATCGACTGGTCGATCGATCAAATCGACAGATCGGTGCAACCGACGCAGTCGCAGCGGCCGGCCCTGGCCGACGTCAAGGCGGCCTTTGCCAAAGCCGTCGACGATCTTCAGGCCCATTGTCCGACAACGGTGCCGCCGAACGCGGTCGGCCGCGTCGACGCCATCGAGGCGCGACTCGACGCCACATGGCGTTCGGTGCTGTCGATCCAGGTGGCGCTGGCGAATTTCGAGAGCAAATTGGACGATGCCCAGCGCGGTCGCTTCGACCAGATGAATTTCATCGCCGAGCGTTAAGACGCTCTGTTCTGTGCGTTCCAGTTCCGCTCGAGGTTGGCGATCAGCGCCGGGCTGAAATGGCAAAACGCCTGCTCGCGGGCATAGACCGCCATATAGCGGCGGAATAGATCGAGCGGCTCCTGGCCGACACGGATGGCGCGGCGATTGCCGGCGGCGCTGACGACGCCGGAGCTGGTGAAGCCGTCGATAACTTGGTCCAAGGCAGCATCAATCGACGAGGGCGCAGCGATCTCATCGCAGATCAGCCGGCCTTCCGGCGTATCGCAGTCGAGGCGGCGGCCGTAGAGGATCGCCTGCCGCGCGATGCGATCGCCGGTAAAGCGCCACAGCCGCAAATTGGCGGCGCCCGGAATGATGCCCTCCTTGCGCGCCGGCAGCGTCATATAGGCATCGCTGGCCGCCAGCACATAATCGAGCGCGAGCAGGAGTTGACAGCCGCCGCCGATGGCAAAGCCTTCGACCACGCCGATCCACGGTTTTTCGACCGTGCCGCCCGCGGTTTCATCGGGGCTGATGTCCGGCCTTGCGACGCCGCGGAACAATTTATTGACCAGTCCCATGTCGCGCTTGATGTACCAGACATAGCCGATCTTGCCGCGATAGAGATGCGTGAGATTGATGCCGGCGGAGAACAGCCGGCGGCCGCGATATTTCGGATGTTCGACGGCATCGCCGCGCAGCACCGCGATATCGCTGCCGCCATCGAGCGTGGCGACGTCGATTGCGATTTCGAGGCCGTCGAGCGTGGTCTCGTCCTCGGCGTTGAGGAAGCGGGGATTGCGCATGGTCACGATGGCCGCCTTGCCGCGCCGTTCGAGCGTCGCGCCTTGGAGCGCCAGCGTGCCGCGTTCGGCGAAGTGCCGTGCCTGCGCAGCCGTTTCCGGGTGCGGCAGCAGCATGGCGTGACACAAATGCATGCCGGCTACGGGATGGGCGAGAATATGGGACAGCAACAAACCCTGATCGATCTCGGCGCCGTCTTTGTCGCGCTGCTCCAAGCCGTTCTCGCGCGCGAGCGTTTCGTTCCCGGGGACGAGGCCTGGCACCACTGTGGCGGCATCGCGCACCAAATCTTCGACGCGGATGAATTTGGTGCAATCGTGCGTCAGGCGGCGATAAATCGTTTCGGCATAGGCGCCGAGAAACTTCTCGCGGGCGGCACGGTCGCGGTGCAGGATCGCCGCCGCGGCCGACGCTTGCGCCGCGGAGCGCGCAGGCTTGGGTGGAAGCGTTGCCAGCAATTCGGCGCCGATCCGCCACTGCCGGGAAAAATCCTCGGCATCGCGCAGATAGTCGCCAGTCACGGCATCGTTATTGGCGTGCCATGCCGCAACGCCGACGCGAGGCAAGCCGGCGCGATCGAAAATGTCCGAAAGGTCCTCGACGGCTGACATACAAAAAAGGCCTCCGCTCAATTCCGCGGCCGTTTGTCGATGACGCGCTTGGCTTTGCCTTGCGACCGCTCGATGCTGCCCGGCGCCGCTACCCGCACCATCGCGGTCACGCCGACGCGCGATTTGATGAGATGGGCGCCGCGCTCCGCCAGCACCAGCATCGCATCGGCCGGCAACGCCTCGCGCGTCTCGACGATCACTGCAAGCTCGTCGAGCCGGTCGGGCCGCGTCACTTCAAGAATGTAATGCGGCGCGAACGTGTGTTCGCCGGCCAGCGCCGCCTCGATCTGACTCGGAAACACGTTGACGCCGCGGATGATCAGCATGTCGTCGCTGCGGCCTTTGATGCGTTCGATGCGGCGCATGGTGCGCCCATGGCCCGGCAAAAGCCGCGTCAGGTCGCGCGTGCGATAGCGGATGACGGGCATCGCTTCCTTGGTCAGCGAAGTCAGGACCAACTCGCCCTCCTCGCCGTCCGCCAGCACTTTGCCGCTGTCGGGATCGATAATCTCGGGAAAGAAATGATCCTCCCACAGCGTCAGGCCGTCCTTGGTATCGGCGTATTCCTGCGCGACGCCCGGTCCGATGACTTCGGATAGGCCATAGACATTGACGGCGCCGAGATCGAAGCGCCGTTCGATCTCGGCGCGCATGCCCTCGCTCCACGGCTCGGCGCCCAGAAGCGCGATGCGCAGCGACGATGCCCGCGCGTCGAGGCCCTGGCGGTCGAACTCGTCGGCGATGGCGAGCAGATAGGATGGCGTGACCGCGATGAGATCCGGTTCGAAATCGGCGATGAGCTGGACCTGGCGCTCGGTAAAGCCGCCGCTTACCGGAATAACGGCGCAGCCGAGATATTCGGCGCCGTAGTGAAAGCCCAAGCCGCCGGTGAACAGGCCATAGCCGTAGGCGATATGCATCTTGTCGCCGGGCCGGCCGCCCGCGGCGCGGATCGAGCGCGCCATCAGCATGGCCCACATCTCGACGTCGCCGCGCGTATAGCCGACCACCGTCGGCTTGCCGGTGGTGCCGCTGGATGCGTGGATGCGCACAATCTCGTTCATCGGCACCGCGAACATGCCGAACGGATAGTTTTGTCGTAAGTCTTCCTTGGTCGTGAAGGGAAGCCTGGCGAGATCGTCGAGACCCTTGATGTCGCCCGGCGCAATCCCGGCCGCGGCGAACTGCTTTTGATAATGCGGCACTTGCATCGCGCGCGCGGCAGCCCCTTTGAGCCGCTCAAGCTGCAGCGCGCGCAATTCATCGGTGCTCGCCGTTTCGATTGGATCGGGCCGATCGCACGCCGTCGCGCGCCGCACGTCCCCGGCCATCGCGTTTCCTCCAGCCAGAACCAGCGAAATCGCGGTCGGCGACGTTTTCGCTATTTCTTATGCTTCAGATTGCAGCCCTGCATGCACTTCGTCATACAGATGCTCCGATTGTAGGACACATTCCCCGGCGCGCATCTCGTTTTCAAGCAGTAATCCTGGCATGACGCCGCAGAAGCGGCCGTCAATCCGGCCACGAGCCAAATCGCGCTTGCTACGAGAAATACCCGCATCATCAACAGCCTCCCCCTTGTGCTGCCGAAAATACTAGCACAGGCGACGCGGACTGGAAGCGTCGCGCGTATATCGATCCGCGGCTGCCGCTCTTCGACATTGCGACACAACCCGGCGCGGCGCGGCAAGGCCGGTGAGGCTCTTATTCCTCCCTTCTGGACATTGCGTTTTCTTTACGATCCGCCTCCTGCGCGCAAACGTCCCAGGCTTCAGCAATCTCCATCAGCACTTTGCGGTCTTTGTCGGGGGCGCGCTGCGCCAGCAGCCGGCACTCCGCGGCGTAATCGCGAAATTTCTGGGCGTTTCTTTTGGTATTGTCCTCTCGGGCATCCATCTCGTGTTCCGCATGGCAGTTGTTCCCACTGTTCCAGGTCGGCAACCGATGGAACTAAGGCAAAGTTCCCGTTCAAATTCATGCGTTTAAGGGAACAAATCCGCAATTGCATCGTTCGCTTCCCGTAAGGCGGAAGCGCGTATGGGGAAGGCTGAGCAGTATCGGCGCTATGCTGGAGAGTGCATTCGTCTCGCCCAGCAATCGCAACATCCGCAGGAAAAGGACGTGTTACTGGGCATGGCCGCAGCTTGGCGCCGGCTTGCCGAACACGTGGAGAGCACGGCTGCGCGCGGCCTGGATAGCGAGGCGAAGTGAGGAACCTCAGCTTTCGAAAAATCGGTTCTTCGGCCGCGGCAGACCGAGATGTTCGCGCAGCGTCGTGCCCTCGTAGTCGCGGCGGAACAGGCCGCGGCGCTGCAATTCCGGCACGACGCGTCCGACGAAATCGTCGAGGCCGCCCGGCAGATGAGGAAACATGACGGTGAAGCCGTCGGAGCCCTCGGTCTCGAGCCACTCCTCCATCTCATCGGCGATCGACGCCGGCGTGCCGACCATGGCGAGGCCGGAATAGCCGCCGAGCCGCTGCGCCAGCTGCCGCACGGTCAAGTTCTCGCGCCGGCCAAGCGCGATGGCGCGCTCGCGTCCGCTCTTCGACGCATTGCTCTCCGGAATAACGTCCGGCAGCGCCTGGTCCGGATCGAATTTCGAGGCATCGTGGCCGAGCGCGATCGACAGCGACGCGATGGCATTGGCGTAATCGACCAGGCTGTCGAGCTTGGCGCGTTTCGCCTTCGCCTCCTCCACGGTGTCGCCGACGACGACAAAACATGCGGGGAGGATTTTCATGTGGTCGCGCGCGCGGCCAAGCTTCGCCATGCGGGCTTTGACGTCGGCGTAGAATTTCTGCCCGACGGCCAAATCGCTTTGCGCGGTGAATACCGCTTCCGCGGTTTCCGCCGCGAGCTGGCGGCCGGAGTTCGACGCGCCGGCCTGCACGATCACCGGCCAGCCCTGGATCGGGCGGGCGATATTGAGCGGGCCGCGCACCGAGAGATATTTGCCCTTGTGGTCGAGGACGTGCATTTTCGCCGGGTCAAAGAAAACGCCGTCCTTGACGTCGCGGATGAAGGCGTCGTCGGCCCAGCTGTCCCACAGCCCGGTCACCACGTCGTAGAACTCGCGCGCCCGGCGATAGCGCTCGCTATGCTCCATATGCTCGTCCAGGCCGAAATTGAGCGCGGCGTCGGGATTAGAGGTGGTGACGATGTTCCAGCCGGCGCGGCCGCCGCTGATCCAGTCGAGCGAGGCGAAGCGCCGCGCGATGTGATAGGGCGCGTCGAACGTGGTCGAGCCGGTGGCGACGAGCCCGATGCGCTCGGTGGCCTGCGACAACGCCGACAACAGCGTGAATGGCTCGAACGAGGTGGCGGTGTGACTGCGCTTGAGCGCGTCCATCGGCATGTTGAGCACGGCCATGTGGTCGGCCATGAAGAACGCGTCGAACTTCGCCCGCTCCAACTTCCGGATGCACTCCTTGATATGCGCGTAGTTGAAATTCATGTCCGGCCAGGCGCTGGGATAGCGCCAAGCGCCGGTATGAATCGAGGCCGGCCGCATGAAAGCGCCGAGGTGGAGTTGGCGGGACGAAGCCATTTCGCAATTCCTTTACAACTGGCCGCAGCGAGAGGCGCGCGATCGGGAGGATACGCGGACCATAACATCCCTCATATTGGCCTTTCCCTTACCGTCGCAAGGCGCCGCAATGCCCCGCGGTTGACAGGTATCGTATATAACCATACGGTTTTGCATCCGGCCGCGCCCGCAACAAGCAGCCCGCAAATGCCCAGGGCTCAAGCGAGCGAACGCGCAAGGGAGATTCATGGCCCGTCTCGTTGCCGCATTCGGTTCCTCGCACAGCACGATGCTGTTTTCCGCGGTCGAGAACTGGCAGGCCTTGTTCGATCACGTCGATTGCAAGGCGCCGATCAACGATCTCGACGGCGCAGCGCGATCGTTCGACGAACTGCTCAAGAGCACGCCCCAAAGCGCGGCAGCAAAAATATCGCCGCAGGCGATCGCCGAGCGTCACGCCGTAACGTGCAAAAGCATGGACCGGCTGCAGGCCGATCTCGCGGCGGCGAAGCTCGATGCTCTGATCGTCATCGGCGACGACCAAAGAGAGATCTTCAAGGACTCCTGCCGACCCGCCATCGGCATCTATTACGGCGCCAAGATCCGCAATGCCGCCGCGCCGCCGACGCCAACCGACGATTGGTATGCGCGCGATCAACGGCGCCGGCTGGAGGACGGCAGCGACCGCTTCTATTCGTGCCACGCCGGCTTGGGCGGCCATATCATCGGCGGCTTGATGGCGCGCAATTTCGACGTCACCGCGGTCAAGGAGCTGATCGGCGAGCAATTCGAGGGCCACGCCTATTCCTTCATTCATCGGCGCTATATGGCCGACAAAGTCATTCCGATGGTCCCGGTGTTTCTGAACACCTATTACCCGCCGAACCAGCCGAGCCTGCAGCGCTGCTTCGATCTGGGCGTGGCGATCCGTGACCTGGTGGCGAGCTTCGCCGACGATGCGCGAATTGGAATCCTCGCCTCGGGCGGCTTGAGTCATTTCATGGTCAACGAAGATTTGGACTTCAAGGTCGTCAATGCTCTTCGCCGGCGGGATTACGCGGCGCTCACAGCGCTTCCGGTCAAGCTCCTGCAAAGCGGCTCTTCCGAAATACGCAATTGGATTTGCGTGGCGGCGGCGGCGCAGGACCTCAAGCTCGATTGGATTTCCTACGTCCCCGCTTATCGCTCCCATGCCATGACCGGCGTTGGGCTTTGCTTTGCCCATTGGGCGCAATAGCCGTCGTCGAGCCGGTTTTAATTCTGCAGGTTGATCATCACGTGCGCGAGCAGCGTATGCAATTGATGCACCTCCACGGCCGACAACCGCCGCGTGGCGCGGCTGTTGATCTTGCCGACCAGCGGCAGAATCTTGCTCTTCAGGCGCCGGCCCGAGGCGGTCAGGAAGATATTGACCTTGCGGCGGTCGTCGGCGTTGCGGGTACGGGTGATCAACCCTTCGGCGGCAAGCGCTTTGAGCACCGGGGTGAGCGAAGCCTTCTCGACCATCATGCGCTGCGCCAATTCGACCTGGCTGAGCCCCTCCTCCTCCCACAGCACGCGCAGCGCCGACCACTGTCCAGTGGTCACCCGATAAGGCCCCAGCTCCTCAGCCAACGCGCGCACAAAAGCGCGATAGGCATATCTCATCTTGTAGCCGAGGCTCTGTTGGGGGTTCGCCGACAGGGCTTGCTCCGGCGCAACGGCGACGACTTTCTCCGCGGCGGCGGCAGAACGGGGATAGGATCTTCGGATCGGCATTGGACAATTCCCGCGCGAGCCCGCCACTATGACCGCAAGCCGGCGACGGCGTCAAAGGCAAAGACCCGCGGCGGCGCCCAGCCGCCGGCGGCGTGGCACACCGGCCCCAGCACGCAACGCGTTGACAATACAGTATCGTAGCTTACTATATTTTCAAAGCTGCGTGCCGTGCCGGCTGCCGCGGCGGTGCGGGCCGGTCCGGCGCCGCCAACAAATAATAATCCGCGGAGGAAACGACGTGGCCCTGCATCACCGGATCGCTGTCGTGTTGACAAATCCTCGCCGCCGCCTCAAGCGCGGCGCTTGCGCCGTTCTGCTTCCTCGATAGATCGCAGCTCAGGAGTTCGCCGCAATGTCGAACTACGACCAGATGATCGATGACAAGGGCGGCAGCATCAGCCGCGAGATTTTCATCGACGATCGGATCTATGCCGAGGAGCTGGAAAAGATATTCGCCCGGATGTGGCTGTTCGTCGGCCACGAATCCTTGATCGAAAAGCCGGGCGACTTCTTCGTTTCGCGCATGGGCGAGGAATCCGTCATCCTGTGCCGGGACCGCGACAGCAAGATTCACGTGTTTCTCAACACCTGCCGCCACCGCGGCATGAAGGTATGCCGTTACGACTAGGGCAACACATCGTTGTTCACCTGCCCCTACCACGCCTGGGGCTATGCGACCGACGGCCGGCTGGTCGGCGTGCCGATGTACGGCAATCTCTATGAAGGCATTTTGGACCGTTCCAAGTGGTCGCTGATCGAAGTAGCCAAGCTCGCCAACTATAAGGGCTCGATCTGGGCGACCTGGGATGCGGCGGCGCCGAGCTTCGAGGATTATCTCGGCGACGCCAGGGTGCATCTCGACTACGTGCTGGACTGCCGCGACGGCCGCGAAGGCGGCTCCGAAGTTTTGGGCGGCATCCAGAAATGGACGGCGCCGACCAATTGGAAATTCGGCGCCGAGAACTTCCTCGGCGACACCTATCATAATGTCAGCCACCGTTCGGTCGACCTGGTCGGCATCGGCCCGAGCGCGATGTCGGGCGCCAAAGGGCGGCGCGACAATCAAAACCCGAAGGGTCAGGACATCTGGGTCAGCTTTCCGCAAGGCCACGGCCTGCACAGCGCGCTGCGGCCCGAAGACGACGAATATATCGAATCGTTCAAGGACAATCCGGTCGTCGAGGCCTATTACCGGCACTGTCATGAGGAACGCAAGCGCCGCCTCGGCGCGAGGGCGCGCATGGTGTCCAAGACCGGCACCATCTTTCCCAACACCTCTTATCACGGACAGCAGCCGCGCTCGTTGTTCTCCTGGCATCCGAACGGGGCACGCTCGACCACGATCTGGCGCTTCTTCCTCGTCGACCGTGACGCCCCGGCCGAGGTCAAGGATTTCTTGCGCCACTATTACATGCGCTATTCCGGACCCGCCGGCATGACCGAGCAGGACGATCTGGAAAACTGGAATTACGCCACGGCGGCGAGCAAGGGCACCATCGCCCGGCGCTATCCCTACAATTACCAGCAGTCGATGCAGGCGTTTCGCCACAACGACCCGGTGCCCGGCGACGTGAGCTTGCAGATCACCGAGCAGAATGCCCGAAACTTCTACCGGCACTGGGGCGAATGTATGAAAGCGGGCTGACAGCATGGACGCCCGGGTCGTAGTCATCACCGGCGGAACGTTCGGGATCGGCGCCGGCATCAGCGTCGAGCTTGCGCGCCGTGGCTGGCGCGTCGTCGCCTTTGGGCTCGATGCACCGCAATTGTCGAGTGTTGCGCGGGACGGCAGCAAGGCGCTGCGACAGGAATTAAAGACGCAAAATCTCGACGCCGAAGTGTTGGAGGCCGACGTTTCAAACTCGGGCGACATCGCCCGCGTCGTCGAACATACGATGAGCCGTTACGGGCGCATCGACGCGCTGGTCAACAACGCCGCCATCGGACCGCTCGGCAGCGTGCTGCAGACGACGGAAGAAGTGTGGGACCGCGTCGTCGCGGTGAACCTCAAAGGCGTTTATCTGTGCTGCAAGGCCGTGCTGCCGCATATGATCGCGCGCGGCGGCGGCGCCATTGTCAATGTCGGCTCCGGCGCCGGCTGGGGCAAGCCGAACATGGCGGCCTATGCCGCAAGCAAGGGCGGCGTGCACGCGCTGAGCATGGCGCTGGCCTACGATCATTTTGCCGATCGCATTCGCGTCAACACCGTCATACCGGGCGGCGGCGGCATCGTTACCGGGATGAGCCTCGGCCGCGTCGGCGGCGATCCGGAAAAGCTCGCCGCGCGCAAAACCGCCGGCACGGTCGCCGGCCGCAGCACCACGCCCGCGGACGTCGCCAAGGCGGTGGCCTTCCTTTTGTCCGACGACGCCGCGGTCATCTCGGGAACGGTGCTCGACGTCGGCTGCTTCGCGCATCAAGGAGGACGGGCATGAAGGGTCTCGAATACTTCCAGCTCAAGCAGGAGGTGGAGGATTTCCTCTATGCCGAAGCGGAGTTGCTGGATCAGCGGCAGTTCACCGAGTGGCTCGATCTGCTCGACAACGATCTCGTCTATTTCATGCCGATGCGCCGCAACGTGAAATTCGGCCGTCACGCCGAGGAGGAAAATACCCGCTTGGGCCGGGACATCAGCTGGTTCGACGAGGACAAATGGACCTTGTCGAAGCGCATCGAGCAGATCATGACCGGCGTGCATTGGGCCGAAGAGCCGCTGTCGCGGGTCTGCCACAGCGTCAGCAATATCCAGATCCTGGATGCGCGCCCTTCCCTGCAAGCGCCCAAGGAAGTCTCGGTACGCAGCAGGTTCATCGTCTACCAGAACCGCCTTGAGGACGAGACCAATTTCTTTGTCGGCAAGCGCAACGATCTCCTGCGCAACACCGAGGCCGGCTGGAAGCTCGCCAAACGTGAAATCATCCTGGATCAGAACGTGCTGTTGTCGAAGAACTTGACGGTGCTGTTCTGATGCTCGCGATCCAAAACCTGCCGCCCGGCGCGAAGGTCAGGCTGAAGCGGGACAACGGCGTCGCCGAGGTGGCGGACAATCCGGGCGACGGCGCCTGGCTCCTGATCCGCCGCCTCGAGCCGGGCGCCGGCGAGGAGCTGTGCCACGTCGACGACATTCTCGAAATAATCTGATTGAGGGAGAGATACCATGCAGCGTTCATTCCTGGCGGCCGCGGGCCTCTTGTGCGCCCTGCTCTATGCCGTCACTGCGTCGGCGCAGAGCTATCCGAACCATCCGGCGAAATTGCTCGTGCCATTTCCCGCGGGAAGCTCGACCGACCAGGTGGCGCGCTTGATCGGCAACGAGCTGCAAAATGCGCTGGGTCAGCCCTTTGTGGTCGATAATCGGCCGGGCGCGCAGGGCACGATTGCCGCGGACGCCGTGGCCAAGAGCGCTCCCGACGGCTACACGCTGCTGCTGACGACGAATTCGCCGCTGGCGACCGACGTCAGCCTGTTCAAGAAATTGCCCTACGATCCGGTGAAGGATTTCGCGCCGATCGCGCGCATCGGCGTCACCGCTTTTGTGCTGATGACGCGGCCCGACTTCAAGGCGAAAAGCCTCAAGGAGCTGATCGAACTCGCCCGGGCCGAGCCGAACAAGCTGTCCGCCGGCTTCGGCGGCGGCGGCGGCCAGGTCTCGCAGGCTTTGTTCAAATCAATGGCCAAGGTCCAGATCACCGATGTGCCCTATCGCGGCGTGCCGCAGGCGGTGACCGACACGCTTGGCGGTACGGTGAGTTACGCTTTTGTCGACCTCGGTAATGCGGCCGCGCTTGCCAGCAGCAAGCAATTAAATCCGCTGGGGGTGACGCTGCCACAGCGCACCAAACTGGCACCGGGCGTACCGGCGATCGCCGAGACTTTGCCGGGCTATCAGGTCGCGGCCTGGTTCGGCCTCGTCGCGCCGGCCGCAACGCCGCCCGACATCGTCACCAAACTTTACCAGGCGACCGCCGCCGCGCTGACGAAACCCGCCGTGCAGCATGCCATCGCGCTCACCGGCACCGACGTAGCCGTGCTCGATCCGGCGGAATTTTCGGCCTTCATCAAGAGCGAAATCCCGAGATGGGCGGAGCTGGTCAAGATATCGGGAATGAAAGCGCAATGATTGCGCCGCGGACAATTTGGTCCCACCGCGCGGATTGCCGCCTTGCGCGTCAGCGTACCGGGCAAACAGTTGGAATGTTGGAGCCTTTCTAATGTCCACAACAACAGCGGCCGCCGTCGCGGCGGAAACGAGCGATCCGCGCGCACCGCGCCGCGTCCGTCACGAGCCGCGCCGGCGCACGCTCACAGTCAAAAACGCCGACAAGATCGCCGCCCATATGTTGCGCGTGACCCTGACCGGCGATCTCGCCGGCTTCACCAGCCTGGGCTTCGACGATCACGTCAAACTGTTCTTCCCCGACGGCACCACCAACGCCGAGGGCGCGCCCAATATGCTGGGACGCGATTTTACGCCGCGGCGCTACGATGCCGCCGCCAACACGCTCGAGATCGATTTTGCCATTCACGATGCCGGGCCGGCGACGCGCTGGGCGGCGCTGGCGAAGCCCGGCGACACGCTCGCGCTCGGCGGGCCGCGCGGTTCGTTCATCATTCCGACCGCTTACGATTGGCACCTGCTCGCCGGCGACGAAACCGCCCTGCCCGCCATCAGCCGACGGCTCGCCGAATTGCCGGCCGGCGCCCGCACGGTGGTCGTTGTTGAAGTCGATGGGCCGGCCGACGAGATAGCGCTGCCTACCAAGACGACCGCGAGCGTGACCTGGGCGCATCGCGGCGCCGCCGCCGCGGGTGCGAGCGACGTGCTGTCGAGGACGCTCGCCAAGCTCACATTTCCAGCGGGCGATTATTACGCCTGGATCGCCTGCAAGTCGCTCGTCGCCAAGGCATTGCGCAAAGAGCTCATCGCCGACCGCGGCGCCAATCCAAAATGGACGCGGGCCGCCGGCTATTGGCGCCGCGGTGCCGTCGCCGTCCATGACGTGATCGAGGACTGATCGAACAGGCGGAAGGGTACGCCGCTCGTTCCGCCGCCGGCGGAAAGTCATGGTCTATTGGGTCCGAGCTTTCGCGGGGACGAGCGGAGATGAATCAAGTCATTCCGCCGCAACGAGGCCCGCTCCGCTAGAAGCAAAGGTGCGTCCAGACTTCGCCCTTCTTGGTCGAGAGTTCAAGCGGACATTTCAGGCGCTCGAGGCCGGCCTTGGCGTTGTTGTCGCCAAGCGCAACCGCACGTTCGTAATCCGCCTTGGCGGCCGCCTTGTCCTGCGATCCGCCTCGCCCCGCCTCCTCGAAGGCGCCAAGCCACTCCAAGGCCGCGGCGTGATTTTGTGCGGCGGCCTTGGCAAACATGGCGCGCGCGCCGACATCGTCCTTCGGACCGCCGGTGCCGTTGGCCAGCATCACGCCGAGCTCGAATTCGGCTTCCGCCGAATTGCTCGCCGCCGCTTGTTGCAGCAAAGCCCTCGCCTGGGCCGGATCCGAGGTCGAGCCCCCCGTGCCCGCCAGTGCGGCGAGATTGGTGGCGCCGCGCGGATTGCCGGCCTGCGCGGCACGCTGAAACAGCGCGCGCGCCTCGTCTTCGTTCCTGGCGACGCCGGCACCATTGGCGAAGAGCACGCCGAGTTCGACCATGGCCGAAGTGGAGCCCTTGTCAGCGGCCTTACGATAGGCGGCGGCCGCGTCCGGCACTTGCCGATTGGCGGCATAAGCGCGGCCAAGCTCATACATCGCGCGCCGCGACGCGCCCGACGCGACTTTGCAGAACTTGATCGCGGTTGGGATATCGCTCGGCGCGATGGTGTCGGTGCCCCTGACGTCCGCAGGCTTATCCGGATCGGTCGGGTCGGCCGCCACCCGGTCGCAGAGCGCGAGCGCGGCCGACTGCGCGCGCGCCGGGCTCTCGACGCTGGCGAACAGCGGCGTCAGCAAGCCAATCGTGAGACTTAAAGCGGCCGCAACTACACGGGATCGTTTCATCATGACTTCAATTGTAAGGTCTCCGGCACCGGGCCAGCAAGGAGTGCGAGTTTCACCGTAACGCCCCGGGGAACGCCGGCTTAGCCCAGGGAGCGCGGCGGCTTTGTCACCCTGTCTCGTTCACGCTTGCGCGCACCTTACAATCCCGCCTGGACCGGCGGACATGGAACGCTGCCGTAGGAGCAGAACACGCAGCAGTCTCCCTCCTTCGGCCGCAAAATCTCCCCGCAGCCGGTACATCGGTAGATGATCTGGCAGGCATTGAGCGGCATCCGCTCCGCCTTTGCCGTTCCGCAAATCGGACAGCGAATGATGCAATCGACGATCGGCGGCGTGGCGCCGATATTGGACGAAGGCGGCAGACAGCAAGGGCTCAATCGATCGTCTCCTCGGGCGATAGCGGGTCGCCCGCGTGAAACCGCATCGGCAGTCTGGCCGGCCATTGCGGCGATTGATCGACCGGCAAATTCAGTTGCAGGCCGACGCATCGCTTTGTCCAGCTCTTCATCACCCGGGGGCTCGGCGGTGAAAGACCAATCGATATAATCGAACGTATTCTTCTCAATAATGAATTTGATCGAACGCTCACTGCGTGCCAGTTTCAGCATCCGCAAGCAGCTGAACCAGGAGCTCGAGCCATGAGCGGAAGCAATACCCAACCGATGGCCGCGATGGTCGTCCAGCCGCCGCTGCCGCGGCAAGCCATGGCCGCCGTTGCCACCGTGACGCCTGGGCTCGCGCTCACCGCGGCCGTTGCGGCGGCGGCGTTCTGGCTGCATGACCTGCCCGGCCTCAAACTCTTCAGCCCGATGATCCTCGCCATCTTCATCGGCATCGCTTTCCACAACTTGGTCGGTACGCCGGCGCTTGCCACGCCCGGCGTCAAGTTCTCGCTGCGCCGCATCCTGCGCCTGGCGATCATCCTGTTGGGACTGCAGTTGACCGCACAACAGGTGGCGGCAGTCGGCTTCACCGGCGGCGTGATCGTGGCGTCGACGCTGATCGCGACGTTCCTGTTCACAAGCTGGGCCGGGCGCTTGATCGGCGTCGAGCGCAAGCTGGCGCAACTCATCGCTGCCGGCACGTCGATCTGCGGCGCCTCGGCCGTGATCGCGACCAATACGGTAACCGGAGCATCCGACGAAGACGTCGCTTACGCGGTGGCCTGCGTGACCGTGTTTGGCTCGCTTGCAATGTTCGTCTATCCGCTGTTTCCGGGCCTTCTGCATCTGTCCGCGCATGCCTATGGACTATGGGCCGGCTCCTCGATCCATGAGATCGCGCAAGTCGTGGCCGCCGCCTATCAGGACGGCCACCAGGCCGGCGATTTCGCCACCATCGCCAAGCTGACGCGCGTCATGATGCTGGCGCCCGTGGTCATCACGCTTGGCCTGATCGCCCACGGCGGCATCGGCAAAACCGACGGCGAGGGCGTCAAGGGGCGCGGAGGCGCGGTGCCGCTGCCTTGGTTCGTCCTCGGCTTCATCGTGTTGGTCGGCGTCAACAGTCTGATCGCCATCCCGGCGCAGCCGAAGGCCGTCATCGTCGCCGCGACCACCTTTCTACTGTCGGTGTCGCTCGCCGCCATGGGCCTGGAGACCGACATCGCCAAGCTGCGCCACAAGGGCTTGCGGCCGCTTCTGCTCGGTTTGGCCGCCTTTGTTTTCATTTCGCTGTTCAGCTTCACGCTGATCAATCTAATATAAGGAATGATGACGCTTGAGCAGCTGCGCATTTTCGTTGCGGTGGCCGAGCGTGAACATGTGACCCGTGCGGCGCGGGCCCTCAATCTCACCCAATCGGCGGTGAGTTCCGCGGTCGGCGCCATCGAAGCCCGCTATGCGACGCAGCTGTTCAACCGGATCGGCCGGCGCATCGAACTGACCCGCGCCGGCCGGCTTTTCCTTGGCGAAGCGCGCGCCGTGCTGGCGCGCGCCGCAGCCGCCGAGACGACGCTGACCGATCTCGCTGGATTAAAGCGCGGAGCGCTCGCCATCGCCGCGAGTCAAACCGTCGCCAATTACTGGCTGCCGCCGCTGATGAAACGCTATCGCGACGCCCATCCCGGGATCGCGCTCGCCCTGCAGATCGGCAATACCGAGACGGTTGCGGCCATCGTGAATGACGGGGCCGCCGATTTCGGTTTTGTCGAGGGCGACGTCGCGAATCCCGCGCTGTCAATCACGCCGGTCGCGGATGACGAACTGGTGCTGATCACGAGCCCGGCGCTGGCGCCGCGCCGCCAGCAGGCGCTCAAAGCAAACGACCTGCGCAGCCTGCGCTGGGTGTTCCGCGAGCGCGGTTCCGGCACGCGCGCGATTTTGGAGGCGGCGCTTGCCGAACGCGGCATCGCGGTGTCCACGCTCGACGTCGCACTGGAATTGCCGTCCAACGAGGCGGTGCGCACGGCGGTCGAACATGGGGCGGGCGCCGCGGCGCTGTCGCATCTGGCGGTGCTCGAGGCCGTGCACGCCGGCACGCTGGTGACGCTCAAATTCGATCTGCCGAAACGCCAGTTCTTCGCGTTGCGCCACCGCGAGCGTTGGATCAGCCAGGCCGAACGCGAATTCTTCGCCCTGATCAAACCGGGCGGAGCAACCGTGCCAAGGCGTCCGGCAGTGCAAAAGCCGGGCGAATAGCGCGTCGGGGACGCGCATCGATACACCCCACAGACCCTTTCGGGCGGTACGATAACTGCTGGTTATCGTAGTGACCAAATTCTCTCTTGCCGGTCGGCCGCGCGATGCTAACGTTCGCGCGGAAAAAATACGCGGTAGTAACACCATGCGTCGTGAAGTGACGAGGATTAGCGGGGTGGCGGTTGAATGCTTCACCGCCGGCGAAGGCAGACCCCTGCTCGTTTTGCACGACGAACTCGGTCTGTTGCCGCAGTCCCGGTTTCTCGAGCTCCTCGCCGAGAAGAGGCGCGTGGTTGCGCTGTCGCTGCCCGGCTTCGGTCAATCGGATTTGCCGCTCTGGATCGATTGCGTCGACGATCTCTCCTACGTCGCGCTCGGTCTGCTCGATCGGCTCGGCACTGATACCATCGACGTCGTCGGCTGCTCTCTCGGCGGCTGGGTGGCGGCCGAACTGACGAGCAAATCGCCGGAACGCGTGACGCGCCTCGTCCTCGCCGCGCCTTACGGCGTCAAATTGGGCGGCGTCGACCGGCTCGAGTTTCCAGATCTCTTCGCGCTGCCGAAAGCCATTGTCGTGGAAAAATCCTTCCACAACCCGTCCTTTGCCAATTTCGACGCGGCGGCCCTGTCCGACGCCGAACTCACGGCAATGGTCCGCAATCGGGAATCTTTCACGCTGTTCGCGTGGGAGCCCTATCTGCACAATCCCAAACTGTCGCACCGGCTCGAGCGCGCCATCGCGCCGACGCTGTTCATCCGCGGCGAGAGCGACGGCATCGTGTCGGCGGACTATGTCACCGGCTATGCGGCGCTGTTTCCCAACGCATCGGTAACGGAAGTCGCCGCCGCCGGCCATTTCGTTCATCTCGAACAGCCGGAGGCGTTCGTGGCGCGGGCGTTGGAGTTTCTCGATCGGAACTAGACCGATCGATTGAGAAAAAGGCAACCCATGAAATTCTGGTATTTCAGCGAAACGGCATATCCGCACCTGCCCCCGGAAGATGCCTACGACTCGATTCGCGTCACCCTTCCCAACGCAAATTACGATCCCAAGATTGGCGCGGCGCTGTTCGATCGTTACCTCGACGAGTGGCTCATCGCCGAGAGCGAGGGCCTGAACCTGATGCTCAACGAGCATCACCAGACCGCAACCTGCGTCGATCCGGCGGCTCCGGTGGTGATGGCGGCGCTGGCGCGTCTGACCAGCCGCGCCCGGCTCCTGATCCTCGGCAATCCGATCTCCAACCGCAGGGATCCCATACGCGTCGCCGAGGAAATGGCGTTGATCGACGTCCTCTCGCATGGTCGGCTCGAAGCCGGCTTCGTGCGCGGCGTGCCCTATGAGCTCGCGGCCGCCAACAGCAACCCGGTCCGCAGCAATGAGCGGCATTGGGAAGCGCTGGAGCTGATCGTCAAGGCCTGGACGCACCATAGCGGCCCGTTCGTGCATGAAGGACGTTTCTTCCAGCATCGCAACGTCAATATCTGGCCGCGTCCGTATCAAGAGCCCCATCCTCCGGTCTGGGTGAGCGCCACCAGTCCGTCCGGCTCGGCGCGCGTCGGCTCCGGCGGATTCATCCAGGCGACGTTCTTGACCGGCTATCGCGGCACGCCGGGCGTGTTCGACTCCTATCGGCGCGGCTGGCGGGATGCCGGCCGCACCGGCGAGCCGCCGTTGGATCGTCTCGCCTATGCGCCGCTCCTCTATACCGGCGCCTCCAGAGACAGCGCCCGCAAGGGCGCCGAGAAACTCTTGTGGTATCTCAAGGCCAACAAGGTACCGGATTATTATCGCAATCCGCCCGGCTATTTGCCGGTCGAAATGGGGGTGCGGATCCTGCGCGGCGCCGCGCCGCAGCTTGCCGCCTCGATCAAGGACCTCGGCGTCGACGAGGCGGTCAAGAACGGCATCATGTTTGCCGGAACGCCGGACGAGGTGCACGATCAAGTCGTAAAGTTCTACGATCACGTCGGCGGCTTCGGCCATATGCTGATGATGGGCCAGGCCGGCTTCCTCGATCACGAGGAGACGGCGAGCGGCATCAGAACCTTCGCGCGCGAAGTCATGCCGCGGCTGACCGAAACCTTGCGGGACCGCGTCCCGCAACGCAATGCCGCCTGAGCGGCGGGGCGCGAAGGAGACATCGTCCTTGAGCGAGCGCAAGGCCAACGGCAGAAGCGAAGCGATGCAGCTGCGTCACGTCAGCGCGGTGGTTGCCGTCGCCGACACCGGCAGTCTGCGCGCCGCGGCACAGCGGCTCGGCGTCTCGCAACCGGCGGTTTCCAAGGCGATCCGCGAAATCGAGACCATCATGGGCGTCGCGCTGCTGCAAAAGACGGTGCGCGGCAGCGTTCCGACCGACGCCGGACGAATATTCCTGGTTCGCGCGCGCTCCATTGTCGGAGAGATGCGCCGCGCAAAGGAAGAGATGAGCCACGTCGCCGGGGTCCGCGACGGCTCGGTCACAGTCGGCCTCTCGGTCGGCGCGGCGCTGTTGTCGGGCGGCGCAATCGAGAATTTCATGCGCTCGCATCCGCAGGTACGCATCTGCGTCATCGAGGGTCTGTTCGATCAGCTCGTCAGCGGGGTGCGGCAGGGCCGGCTCGATTTTTCCGTGGGCGGGCTGCCGTCCGCCGAGATCGAGGACCGGCTGCACGTCGAAACCCTGTTCCAGAACCGCATCGTGCCGGCGGTGCGGCATGATCATCCGCTCGCCGGCGCGCGCTCGTTTGCCGAATTGACCGGCTGCGATTGGGCGATCACAAACGACGATCCAACATACCTTTCCCACTTCGTCACGCACTTCGCCAAGCTCGGGCTGCCGGCGCCGCGAATTCGTCTGCGTTGCGAATTGTATTTCACGCTGCTGCAGCTCGTGCCGCGCACCGACCTCGTCGTCGCGTTATCGCATACCCTGTTGCGCCACCCGATCACGGCCGAACATCTTCGGCCGATCGACGTCAAGGATCCCTGTCCCACCGCGCGTTTCGCGCTTGTGCGCAAGGCGGACGTGCCGCTGACCCCGCACGCCAACGCGCTCGCGGATTTTATCGTCAAGGCCGCCGCCGATATCCGGCGGCAGGATGCAAATTCCAATAGCCGGCAGGAGCCGCGGAAGATCCCGCACCACGATCCGCGCCGCCAAGGGCGCACGGCGGCGGCGCCTCCTGCACGCATGCATGCCCGAGGACCGCGATAGATGCTTATTTGCTCGACCGCTGCACCCCCGGTTGCAATTGACAAGTCCAGCCCCTGCCTTGGAAATACGCGGCAAAAGCGGCGCCCATGAGCAACCCGGCGTCCAAAAGAAGTGGAGGAAAAGTTCGCCATGTCAGTTGACGCGCTTTCGCCAGCGGGCCGCTATCGTTTGGGAATGCTTGGCTCCGTCAGTTTTCAGGACCGCCGCAAAGAATTTGCCGAGGGGCGCGATACGCCGCGGCGTTATCTGGAACGCTGCATCGAACGCATCGAGGCAATCGACGGCCCGATCATGGCGTGGGCGTTCAAAAACTATGACGCGGCGCGCCAGGCCGCCGACGCATCGAGCGAGCGCTACAAACAAAACCGACCGATGTCGCTGGTCGACGGCATGCCGCTCGGCATCAAGGACCTTTATGAGACCGCCGACATGCCGACCGAATACGGTTCGGAACTGTTTCGCGGCAACCGGCCGATCCGCGATGCCGCGACGGTCTATGCGCTGCGTCACGGCGGCGCCGTGCTGCTCGGCAAGACCGTGACGGTGTGCTTCGGCGGCGGCGATCCGTCGCGCACGCGCAACCCGTTCGATACCAGACGGACCCCCGGCGGCTCGTCGAGCGGCTCCGCCGCCGCGGTCGCCGCCGGCATGGTTCCGACGGCGCTCGGGACCCACGGCCGCGGCTCGACCATCCGGCCGGCAAGCTTCTGCGGCGTGTTCGCCCTGAAACCGACTTACGGCTCGATCAACCGTCAAGGATCGTGGTCGGCGGCGCACAGTCTCGACCATGTCGGTCTGTTGGCCGCGACGTTGTCGGATGTTTGGACGACGGCGCGGCACGCGGCGAAATATGCCGGCGGCGACCCCGGACATCCCGGCCTCTACGGCGAGTTGGAGCCGCCCGCCCCGCAGCGGCCGCTGCGGCTCATCCGGCTCGACACCGCCGGCTGGCCGGCCGCCGATGCGGCCGCCAAGGATCAATTCGAAGCCGCGCTGCGCGATCTGCAAAAAGCCGGCGTCCATGTCTTCTCGCGGCGGGACGATGCGGCAATCGAAGCCTACGAACAGCTGCACGCCGAGTCGCCGGCACTGTGGCAGGCGCTCTACCGGTTCGAGATGCGCTGGCCGCTGTTCCAGTATCGCGACTACGACAAAACCAAATTGGAGGCCCGCCTGTTGGCCGGCATGGCGCAATCCGAAACGACGTCCCAGGAATTGTATCGCGCCGCTTTGGTCAAGCGCCGTCACTTCCGCCAAGCGCATGCGGAATTGATGAATCGCTGCGACGGCTTCATCACGCTCTCGGCGCCGGGCGCCGCGCCGATCGGAATGGATCAAGGCAGCGCCATCTTCAACGAGGCGACGTCGGTCTTGGGCTGTCCGTCGATCAGCCTGCCATTGCTGGTTGCCGACGATATGCCGGTCGGCCTGCAGCTCCTCGGCGCCCGCGACGGCGACGAACGGCTGACCTCGATCGGCCGCTGGATCGCCGAAATTCACCATGGAAACGCTTGAGGCACAAGCGGATCAAAAACACGAACGACAGGGGAGTCAACATGAAACTTTTTGCTTTCGTCTCGGCGCTGGTCCTTTCAGTCGTCGCCGCCGGCGCCGCGGTTGCGTCGCCGCAAGGCAAGCGCATTGCGCTTTTGTCGACCGCCAATACCCAGCCCTATATGGGCGCGTGGACCTCGACATTCCTCAAGGCGGCGCAACCGCTCGGCTTCGCCGTTACCAACATGACGTCGCCCTTTGACGCGGCGCTGCAGTCGCAGCAGGTCGACGACGCCATCGCGCAGAAGTTCGACGCCATCCTGCTCGTGATCATAAATCAGCAGGCGATCAAGCCGGCGCTGATCCGCGCCAAGGCCGCCGGCATTCCGGTCATTCTCGTCGTCAATCCCGGCGATCCGGCCAATGACGGGCTTTACGTTTCCTTCATCGGCGTCGATCAGACCGAGCTTGGGCGGCTCGCCGGCGACAACATGGTCAAAGGGCTCGCCGCGGCGAACAAAAAGACGGCGCAAATCGCGGCTGTCACCGGCACGTCGTCGCAGCTCAATTCGAGCCTGCGCCTGGTCGGCTTCAAGGAAGCGATCGCCAAGAATCCGAACATCAAGCTTGTCGCCGTCGAGGACGGCAAATGGGCGACGGCGCTGAGCGAAGAGATTACCGGCAATCTGTTGGTGCGCTATTCCGGCCAGGGCGGCCTCGATGGCGTGTTCGCGATGGCGGACAATCAGGCCACCGGCGCGATCCAGGCGATCAAATCGGCGGGCGTGCCGCTCGGCGTCAAGAACCACGGCATCGTCGTCGTCGCCAGCAATTGCATGAAGGACGGCATCGAGCACATCAAGGACGGCAGTCAATACGCGACCAATACCCAGATCCCGGTCGAGGAAGCAAAGGTCGCGGCGACCAAAGTGGCCGACTTCTTTTCCGGCAAAAAACTGCAGAAACAGGAGCTGGTCCCGAGCTATTCGATCACCGCCACCAATGTCGACAAGTTTGCGCAAGCTTGCAGTTACTGAACGGCGCACAATGAAGGCTCCGGGGTATGCCGACGGCTTTGCTTGATGTCGCGCACGTCACCAAGAGCTTCGGCTCCAATGTCGTCTTGCGCGACGTCTCGCTGTCGGTAGCCGCGGGCGAAATTCGGGCGCTCTGCGGCGAAAACGGCGCCGGCAAAAGCACGCTGATCAAGATCGTCACCGGCGTTTACGCCGCCAATGCCGGCGGCATCGCCGTCGATGGCGCCGCGCACGGCATCGAGGCTCCCGCCGACGCGCAGCGCATCGGCATTGCCGTGGTAGCGCAGGAGCTGAGCCTCGCGCCCAATTTGTCCGTCTATGACAATATTTGGCTGGGCAACGCGGAAACGCCGTTATTCCATCGGCGCCGGGCGCTGCGGCAAAGAGCGCGCCAAGCGCTCGACCTCGTCGGACTGAACAGCCTCGATCTCGACGTCCAGGTTCACGAGCTCAGCGTCGGCCAGCGCCAGCTCATCGAGATCGCCCGCCTGCTGACGCGGCGGGCGCGCATCCTCATCCTCGACGAGCCGACGGCGACCTTGTCGGATTACGAGATCGGTCATGTCTTTACGGCGTTGCGGCGGCTGAAGGCGCAAGGCCACGCCATCCTCTACATCACGCACCGGCTCGGCGAAGTCTTCGACGTCTGCGATTTCGGTCACCGTCTTGCGCAACGGCGAGGTCATCGGAACCGAGCCGATCGACGCCATCGATCGCTCGAAGCTCATCGCGATGATGCTGGGTCGCGAAATGAACGAGCTTTATCCGCAGGCGCAGAACGCCGCCGCGGAGAATGCCCTGGCGGCGCGCGGGCTTTTCGTGCCCAACGCGGTTCACGGCCTCGACTTCGCCGCCGCGCGCGGCGCCGTGACCTGCCTCGCCGGTCAGGTCGGCTCCGGCGTCACCGAGGCACTGCGCGCGCTGGCGGGGCTCAATCCGGCCGCAGTCGGACAGGTGTCGGCCATGGACCGGACCTATCGGCTGCGCTCCGTGCATCGTGCGCGCAGCCGCAACGTGCATTTTGTTTCGGAGGATCGTGCGCATGAGGGCGTGTTCTTAAGGCTCACCGTCGCGCAAAACCTGCTGGCCTGCCAATTGCGCCGCTTCGCCTATGCCGGCTTTCTGGCGCTTGCCGCGATGCGGCGCCAGGCCCGCGAGCTGGCGCGGCTTGCCGGCGTCGACGTCCGCAGGCTCAACTCGGTCGCCAACGAATTGTCCGGCGGCAACCAGCAGAAGCTTGCCTTCGGCCGATTGATCCAGGACGGGCCGCCCGGCGTGCTGCTGCTCAACGAGCCGACGCGCGGCGTCGACGTCGGCGCCCGCGCCGAGATCTACCGGCTGGTTCGGCGTTTCTGCGATCGCGGCTGGTGCGTGGTCATCGCCTCGTCGGATCTGGAAGAAGTCCTCGGCATGGGCGATCGGGTCGTGACGCTTTATCGCGGCCGTCAGGTCGGTTCCTATGACCGCGGCGCGGCCACCATGCACCGCGTCCTCTCCGACATTACCCACAACCGTCCTGCCGCATGACGCGCGTCAGCGACAACGCGCCGGAGAAGGCGGGCGCGCGCAACGCCGTCGGCGGCGCGCTACGCCATATCGATCTTGCCACCGCGATCCGCCTGTGCGGAACGATCGCCATCCTGGCCTGGGGCTTGGCGACACCGGGATTCCTGTCGCGGCTCAGCATTTTGTCGATGCTGACTTCGATCTCCTTCGTCGGCTGCGTCGCTATCGGCATGACGTTCATCACCATAAGCGGCAATATCATGTCGCTGGCGCTTGGCGCCACGGTCTCGGCGGCTTCCGTCGTGTTCATGGCGAGCCTCTCGACCGGCGTGGCGTTTGCCGCCGCGATCGCGCTCGTCTTCGCCGGCGCGCTGACCGCCATACAAGGCGCGCTCGTCGGGTTCTTCCGCGCCAATCCGATACTGGTCAGCATCGCGGCGCTGGCCTGCATTCTCGGGTTTGCCGATGTGCTGACCGGCGGCCAGCGCGTCTATCCGGGCGGCGAAGGCTTTGCCGTGTTGCGGTCGCAGCCCTTGGGAATACCGATCGACACGCTGATCTTTCTCGCAGCCGCGGTGATCGGCCAGATCATCCTCTCGGCAACGCGGCTCGGCCGCGAAATCGTCATGACCGGCAGCAACCGGCGCGCCTCCGAAACCGCCGGACTGAATACGCCCGGCGCCGTGATCTGGGCCTATGCCATTGCCGGCGTCGCCACCGGCCTTGCCGGGATTCTGTTGTCCGCGCGCTACGGCTCGGGCGACATGGATATCGGAACCGGCTACGAATATCGCGCCATCGCCGCGGTCCTGGTCGGCGGCAATGCGATCGCCGGCGGCGCCGGTTCGGTGTGGCGCAGCTGCATCGGCGTCGCCGTGCTGGCCGCCATCGAAATGACCGTACGCCTGCGCGGTTTCAGCGAGGAGTGGCAATACGTCTTTACCGGCCTGGTCATGCTCGCCGTCGTCATGCTGCAAGCCTCGGGAGGCCGCCGATGACGGCAGCGCTGGCGGCGGCGTTTCATCGCGACATGCGGCCCTATACGCTGCTCGGCCTCGTGATCGTTGCGGTGGAGCTGCTCGATCGCGGCCGCGGCTATTTTCTCAGCATCCCGACGGCGTTCAGCGTCATGCAGCTGTTCGCCACCTATGGGCTGGTCTCGCTCGGACTGGGCCTCTCGCTGCTGGTGCGCGAGTTCGATATTTCGACCGCGGGGATGGTGACGCTTGCCGGCGCTGTCGCGGTCCTGGCCGGCGCCGACAATCCCTGGCTCGGCATTGCGGCGGCTCTGGCGGTCGGGCTTTGCGGCGGCGTGATTCAGGGCGTGATCATGACGTATCTGAACCTCAACTCCGTTGCGGTCACGGTGGCGGGCCTGTTGACCTACCAGGGTGCCAGCTATGTGCTGACCGGCAACCAATCGATCAGCTATCCGCATATGGCGCTGGCGCTTGAGCTCAACGCGCCGATCGCCGGCGTGCTGTCGGTGCGCAGCGGCATTGTTGCCGGCATCTTTCTCTTGCTGGCGGTAGTGATGGCCCATACCCGCATCGGCCGCGACATCCTGGCGACAGGCGGCGACCGGCGCGCCAGCGCGGTTGCCGGCGTCAATACCAAGGCGATCATTATCGGCGTCTTCGCCGCGTCGGGCGTGCTCTGTGCACTCAGCGGCGCGATGCTCAGCTACGGGCTTGCCGCTGCGTCGCCGTCCGCCTTGACCGACGTTCTGCCGCCGGCCGCCGCCGGCGCCATCATCGGCGGCGTCTCGCTGGTCGGCGGCCGCGGCCGGCCGCTCGGCATCGCCGCCGGGGTGCTCATCCTGTGCGTCCTGCGGTCCGGGCTGAATGCCGCCGGCGCATCGTCGCATGTGCACGACATCGCCACCGGCTTCATTCTGCTCGCCGTTGCCGTCGCCGACGCGCCGGATCTGCAGCGCCGCCTCACCGAATGGCGGCTGCACCGCCGCGAGACGTCCCGTTCGCCCGAACCGATTGCCAACGAGGCCGCGCCGTGAACGACATCATCACCTCCCATTATCCGTTCGTTCCGATCGTCGATCGCGGGCCTTTACGTTTTCCCAACGGGGCGCGCGTGGCGCTGATCGTCACCATCAATCTCGAATATTGGGAGGACATGCGGCCGGGACAAAAGGAGCCGCTGTTCGCCGGCGGTCCCGCGACCATCCCCCATGCTCTGCCCGGCGACACCTGGGACACCGCGAACTGGACCTGGCGCGAATACGGCCAACGGGTCGGCGTCTGGCGCGTGATCGAGGCATTCGACCGCGCCGGCGTCAAACCGTCCTGCACGACCAACGGCCTGACCATCGTCGAGCGCCGGCGCATCATCGACGCCGTCAACGAGCGCGGCTGGGAAATCGTGCCGCACAATTGGGCGCAGAACGCCTTGCTGACCTACCATGCCCACGATCCCGACGGCGAGCGCGCCGTCATCAAACAAACGCTCGATGCCTATCAGGCGGCGCTCGGCCGGCCGGCCAAGGCGTGGCTGTCGTCCGCCATTCGCGGCACGCGGCGCACGCCGGCCTATCTGAAGGAATTCGGCCTGATCGCCTATTGCGATTATCTCAATGACGATCAGCCTTACATGATCGAGACCACGCATGGACCGATCGTCTGCATTCCCTATTCGAACGACGTCAACGACTTCAACATGTTCGCGCGCGGCAGCGCCTCGACGCGCGACGGCGTCGAGATGCTCAAGGCCTGCCTCGACCAGCTCCACGCCGAAGGCGCCGCAAGCGGGCGGCTGATGAATTTCGGCCTGCATCCGCACGTGATCGGCCAGCCGCACCGCGTCGGCGCGCTGCGTGAATTTCTCGACTACGCCAAATCGCTGCGCGAGGTCTGGATCACCAATCGCGAGGAGCTGGCGACCTGGTATATGGGCGTGCACGCTTCGCATATTCCGCCTGCCGCCGAACGGAGATGATCATGCCGAGGCTCGATGGAAAAACGGTGATCGTGACCGGCGCGGCGCGCGGGCTTGGCCGCGCCATGGCGCTCGCGCTTGCCGAAGCCGGCGCCAATGTCGCCGTGCTCGATCTGCCGGCGAGCGCGGCGGAGGCGCAAGCGGTCGTCGCCGCGGCCGAGGCGGCCGGCGCGCGCAACCGCATCTGCGCCATCTTCGCCGAC
Organism: uncultured Alphaproteobacteria bacterium; assembly: GCA_963791925.1. Lineage (GTDB taxonomy): Bacteria > Pseudomonadota > Alphaproteobacteria > Rhizobiales > Xanthobacteraceae > BOG-931. Next base: position 332,131 of record CAWBUA010000005.1, read on the forward strand.
GCCACCGTCGACGATCAGGTGCGGCGCGCCGCCGACGAGGTGGAAGCGCGTTTCGGCCCGATCTACGGGCTCGTCAACAATGCCGCGCGCGGCATGCAGGATTTCGGCCCGGTCCAGGTCGGACCGCGCAAGAAATTCTACGAGGCGCCGCCCGCGCTGTGGCGCGACGTCATTCATACCAACGTCAACGGCCCTTTCACCATGGCGCGCTGGATCGCGCCGCGGCTCGTTGCAAACGGCCGCGGCCGTATCGTCAATCTGGTCACCAGCATCCGCACCATGCAGGCGCAGGGCTTTTCGCCCTACGGGCCAAGCAAGGCGGCGCTCGAAGCCGCGACCGTGATCTGGGCCAAGGACCTTGAAGGATCGGGCGTCACCGTCAATGCGCTGCTGCCCGGCGGCGCGGCGAACACACGGATGATTCCGGAAGGCGAAATTGCCGACCGCTCGCAGCTGGTTCAGCCGGAGGCGATGCGCGCGCCGATCGTCTGGCTGATGAGCGAGGAAGCAAACGGCGTCACCGGCCGGCGTTTCATCGCGCAATTGTGGGATCCGGCGGCAGATGCAAAAGCGGCTGCGGCGAAAGCATCGGCGCCGGCGGGATTTCCGGGGTGAAATTAAGGGCGTTGCCGTCTCGGTCAGGGCTGGCGCAGTGCTTCCCGCGATTGTCGCGACGAGGCAGACTTGACTTCCCGAACAATTCACCGTGAAACAGTGCCGTGCAGGTTTCGGTACCTGATAGGTGCCTCGAAAATGCCCAACCCTCGAAAAGCCGGGTTAGCTCAGCGGTAGAGCAGCGGTTTTGTAAACCGTTGGTCGGGAGTTCAATCCTCTCACCCGGCACCACCCTGCCCCGGCGCAGGACGCATCAAGTGCTTCGAACCAGACCGCGTTACAGCGTCCGCTGCTCCGTGCCGCATTCCTTGCATTTATAGGCGACCCTGCTCTGCCCCGGCGGTGCGGTGACGCGGTTCGGCGCGCCGCATTTGCCGCACACCGCCTCGATGCGGGTGTCGCCGCGCTTGATGGTGACGGATTTGCGCTCCATGGCCTCCTTGATGAGGCGTTCGGTTTCGGCGCGCATGTCCTGTTTCGACATCGGGGTGCTTTCCTTGGTTCCGCACCACGCTCCTACAGGCGATTGCGACGTTCGGCAATGCGGTCGCGGTGCCCGCGGCCCGTTTCACGCGGATTGTCGGCATGGCGGAATATTGCCTAGCGATTTCGGTTAATATGGGCGCGCCGACAATTGGAGGGAGCGCGCGATGGCGGAGAAGAAGGTATCGTATCAGGTGGATGGCCGGTCGTTCGAGGGCATGATCGTCTATGACGACGCCGTGACGGCCAAGCGCCCCATCGTCTTCATGCAGCCCGACTGGAAAGGCGTCTGCGCCGACACCATCGGCCAGGCGCGCGCCGTGGCCGGCAAGGATTATGTCGTGCTGATGGCCGACATGTTCGGCTCCGGCTATGGCGCCAAGCCGAAAACCGAAGCCGAATTGCGCGCCGGCATGCTCGCCGTGCACAACAATCTCCCCTTTACGCTCGCCTGCGGCGGCAAGGCCTATGACGCGTTGTCGGCGGAAGCGCAAAAGCTCGGCGTCGCCGATGCGGCGAAGGTTCTGGCGATCGGCTATTGCGCCGGCGGCGGCTACGCGCTGGAGCAGGCGCGCGCCGGCGCCGATTTCAAGGCGCTGGTGGTGTTCCATGTCACCAATCCGAACCCGGTCGTTGCCGGCACGCCCTGCGCCATCAAGGGCCGCGTGCTGGCGATCCACGGCGCCGCGGATCCGGTGACGCCGAAGCCGAAGATGGACGCTTTCGAGGACGAAATGACCAAGGCCAAGGTGGATTGGCAGGTGATGATGTTCGGGCCGCCGGCGGTGCATTCGTTCTGCGATCCGACGGCCAGTGGGCCGGCGACGCAATACGACGAAAAGCTCTGCCGCAAGTCCTACCTGCTGATGCGCGACTTTTTCGCCGAGACGCCGTGATGCGGCGCGCCGGCGTCCTGCTCGCTTCACTCATGACGGCAACCGCGCTTGGCGCTGCGGACGTGTCGGCGCAAACCTTGACGAACCCCGATCCCAAGCCAGCCCCGTCATTGCCCGCGCGGGCCAAATCGCAAGTGGAGGAACACGTCCAACCTTGCCCTGCCTATGGCGCCGGCTTCGTCCGGCTGCCGGGGAGCGATGCCTGCATCAAGATCGGCGGCGGCGTGAGGGTGGAAGCAACTGGCATTGGACGCTGAAATCGATCGGCCGAAAGGAGAACGCCATGCCGGCCTTGACGCGACGCCTGCTCCTTTCCGGCACTGCGCTTGCCGCGGCCGGCGCCACCGCGGCAAGCGCCGCCGCGCCGGCCGCCGACAAACAGGCACCCGCCGTCTATCGCTACAAGATCGGATCTTACGAGCTGACCGCGCTCTATGACGGCATCTGGTACCGGCCGATCACCGACAAATTCATCCGCAACGCGCCGTTCGCCGACGTCGAGCATGCGCTTGATGTGGCGTTCATGCCGCACGACAAGCTCGCGACACCGTTCACGGCGCTGGTCGTCAATACCGGCACCAAGCTCGTTCTGATCGACACCGGCACCGGCGGCCAGATTTCGCCCTCGGCCGGCGAATTGCGCGACAACCTCGTCGCCGCCGGCATCGACCCGCGTGCGGTGGATGCGATCGTCATCTCGCATTTCCATCCCGATCACATCAACGGCATCAAGGACAAGGACAACGCTCTGATCTTTCCCAATGCCGAGATCATGGTGCCCGAGCCGGAATGGGCGTTCTGGATGGACGATGCCAACCTGAACGCCGCGCCGGCGGATATGAAGCCTACCTTTCTCAACCAGCGGCGCATCTTTGCCGACATCGCCGGGCAGGTGACGCATTATCGGCCGGGCAAGGAAGTCGCGCCCGGCATCGTCACTTTGCCCGCCCCCGGCCACACGCCGGGGCATACCGTGTTCGCCATCCATTCCGGCAATCAGTCGCTGCTGGTGCTGAGCGACACTGCGCAGCATCCCGCGGTGTTTGCGCGCCATCCCACTTGGCAGGCCGCCTTCGACGTCGACGGTCCGCAAGCGGTGGCCACGCGCAAGAAAATCTTCGACCGCGCCGCCGCCGACCGCATGCTGGTCACCGGCTGTCACTTTCCGTTCCCGGCCTGCGGCCATTTGGTCAAGACCGCGACCGGCTATGAGCATGTGCCGATCGAGTGGCAGACGACTTTGTAAATAGATCGGAGGCCGGTGTTTTGCCGGCCTCCCTGATCCTGAGCTTTTCATTGTTATGGGCTGCAGGACGACTTTGCTGCGCATGATCCCTTCGAAGCCCTGCAGGATCATGCTTTAAGTCCGGCTTGCGGATCGAACTAAGCCGATCGAGTGCCGCAAGCCGGTGCGTACGATCCGGGCCTCGGTTCGCAACCTTTGTGGGATGCATATTCCGGATCGCAGGCAATCTCGCGTGAACTACGACTGCTTGCCGGACTTCGCGGCGCGGGCCTGATGCGTTTCGGCGTGCCTCGTGTGGCGCGTCCGATGCATCGCCGTGTGCTTCTTGGCACTCCGCGCGGCATGTTTGTGAACGCGCTTTGAGTGCTTGACCGCTTTCGCGGTTTTTGCAGTCGGCTTGACGTCCGGTTTGATCACTGGCTTGCCAGCGACGGCAGGTGCGGCTTGGCCGGCAGCCGGGCTCATTGGCGTCGCCCCGGAATTTCCGGTTGATTGGGCAACAGCCGGCCCTGCGATCAGCGCGGTCGCAACGAGCGCGGCGGCGAGTTTCCTCAACATGATGCTCTCCTTATTGCTGGTGCGGCGGCGATTGCGACATCGCGCCGTTTTCAAACGCATGTTTAAACTCGGACGGCTGAACCGGCGCTGAAGCGCATCGGCAGAAATCGTTCATCTACGTGAACTTCCGGTAAGGCGCGAGCGCGGCGGGCGATGATTTTGCGCGTTCGCCCGGGATGAATCGCGCCAATGCGGTGTTGGTCGCGTTGCCGAACAGTTTTGCCTCGAAAAATCGGAGGGAACCTATGCGGAAGACCTCTTTGCTCGCCGCCGCACTTCTCGTCTGCGCCGCCGGCGCGCCGAAATCTCGCTGGCGCCATCGAGAGCGGCAGCCCCGCCGCGCCGCAGACCACGACGCAGCAACCGCCCAGCACCAGCACCACCGGCGCCAAAAAGCCGCACAGCAAGAAGCCGAAGAAGAAGTCGAGCGCGACGGAGGATTTCTACAACGGCTGGCACAAGGCCTATGCCCTCATCTACGACAAGCACGATTATGTCGACGGCATCGCCGTGCTGCGCGCCATGGACTATGACGATAATGCCGATGTGGCGACGCTGATCGGCTATGCCAGCCGCAAGCTCGGCCGCTACGACGACGCCAAAGTCTGGTACGACCGCGCGCTGGCGGCCGATCCCAATCACGCGCTGACCTGGTCCTATTACGGCATGTGGGAGGCCGAACAGGGCAACATCCTCAAGGCCAAGGACGACCTGGAAAAGGTCAAGAGCATTTGCGGCACACAATGCCGCTCCTATGTGGCGCTGAAAGAAGCGATCGACGGCACGGTGACGTATTAGCGCGACACCCTCATCCTCAGCTGCGCGCTGAAGGCGCGCCTCGAAGGATGCGGCTCATGGTTAGGCAGGCGCCCTTCGAGGCCCGCGCTTCGCGCGGGCGCCTCAGGGGGAGGATGCTTTTTCCGTCTCCGCCATCAGCCAGGCCTGGTAGTCGGGATCGACCTGCTCGATCGGCAGCACCAGGATCGCGGGGGTGGTGTAGGAGTGCATGTCCTTCACCGCCGCGCGCACCGCTTCGGCGAGCGAGGCGCGGGTCTTGATGATCATGACCACCTCGTCGCCGCGCTCGACCGCGCCCTGCCACCAGTACAGCGAGACCATGCCGGGCAGGATATTGACGCAAGCGCAGAGCCGGCGCTCGACCAGCGCGCGCCCGGCGCGCTCCGCCTCGACAAGTGATGGATAGGTCGTATAGACGAACACCGCGCGCTGATTTGGCGTCATCCCGTTGTCCCCTCCTCGATGCGGCCGGCGCCGCGCCGCCCGACCGCGAAGCTGATTGTCATGCCGAAACGCCGTGCCGCAGCCAAATTCAGGCACATCGCCTTCATAGCCAGCGACGTGCCCGAAGCGCAGCGGGCGCGCCGCCGGCTGATCAAGCGCTATGGCGACGTCCGGCCGGAGACCGCCGACGTCATCGTCGCGCTCGGCGGCGACGGCCTGATGCTGGCGACCCTGCAACGGTTCATGAATTCCGGCAAGCCGATCTACGGCATGCACCGCGGCACCGTCGGCTTCCTGATGAACGAATATGCCGAAGGCAAGCTCGTCGAGCGCCTGGCCGCCGCGCAGGTCACCGTCATCCATCCGTTGTTGATGCGGGCGCGCGACGCCGCCGGCCGCGTGCACCGGCATCGCGCCATCAACGAAGTCTCGCTGTTCCGCCAGACCTACCAGGCGGCCAAGCTGCGGGTGCTGATCGACGGCAAGGAGCGGCTATCCGAGCTGGTCGCCGACGGCATCCTGTTGGCGACGCCGGCCGGCTCGACCGCCTATAATCTCTCGGCGCAGGGTCCGATCATCCCGATCGGCGCGCCGCTTCTGGCGCTCACGCCGATCAGCCCGTTCCGGCCGCGGCGCTGGCGCGGCGCACTGTTGCCGGACCGCGCCAAGGTCACCATCGAAGTGCTCGAGGCCGACAAGCGCCCGGTCGCCGCGGTCGCCGATCATGACGAGGTGCGCGCGGTGCGCTCCGTCGAGATCGGCATGGATCACGCGACCTCCATGCACATGCTGTTCGATCCCGGCCATAGCCTCGACGAGCGCATCTTGAGCGAGCAATTCGGCTACTGAGAGCGGACGACGGAGGACGGATTGGTGGCGCCTCTGCTGTCCGTCTTCCGTCATCTGTCCGCGGTTGAATGCTTAACCGCGCGTTAACGACGATTTCCTTACCATTGATCCTCCACAGCCGAGGCTCGCGCGTTGGCCGCGCAGGGAATGCATGGTTCGCATCGATTTCAATCGCCTGCGTTTCCTGGTCATCGACGACAATGCGCATATGCGGCGGATTCTGCGCACGCTGTTGCACGGCTACGGCGCGCGCGAAGTCTACGAGGCCGAAGACGGCGCCGCCGGGCTCGAAGCCTTCACCCATTACATGCCGGACATCATCATCGCCGACTGGGTGATGCCGATCTTCGACGGCCTGGAATTGGCGCAGATGATCCGGCAGCCCGGCGCCAATGCCAATCCCTATGTGCCGATCATCATGCTCACCGGACATTCGGAGAAGAAGCGGATCGTGAACGCACGCGACGCCGGCATCACCGAATTTTTGGCCAAGCCGATTTCGGCCAAGGCGTTGTACGAGCGCATCCTCAACGTCGTCGCCAATCCGCGGCCGTTCATCAAGAGCAAGACCTATTTCGGCCCCGATCGCCGCCGCAACGTCAATCCGAACTATGTCGGGCCGGAGCGGCGCAAGGGCGCCAAGGCGGAGGTCACCCGCCAGCAGCCGCTGCTCGATAAAGCCAAAGTCTTGGTCTGACCGGGAGCATTACCGCAATGGCCGCGCGCAAGGACGATACTGCCTCGGTCGCAACTTTTGCCGATCATGAGGTCATCACGCCGCCGCACGAATTGCGCAAGGTCTTGGCGCCCGCCGCGGCGGGCGACGACGATCCGGTCGCCCGCGCCGAAGCGGCGCTGATGGAGCTGTCGTCCGAATTCGCGGCATGGATGCAGTCCGAATGCGAGCGGCTGGAAGCCACGCGCCGGGACGTCGCGCAGCGGGGCTTTGACGAGCATACCCACGAGGCGCTGTTCCGCGCCGCGCACGATATCAAAGGCGAGGCGGCGACGTTCGGCTATCCGGCGGCTGCCGGCGTCGCCGAGAGTCTGTGCCGGCTGCTCGAGCACACGCCCGAGATCGACCGCATCCCGCTCGCGCTCGTCAACCAACATGTCGACGCGGTGCGCGCGATCACCCGCGAATATGCCCGTCCCGATGCCGCCGACATGGCGGCCGCGCTGACGCTGCGCCTGCGCGAGGTCACCGACGATTTCCTCCGCCGGGAAAACGACTTCCGGCCCGATTATCTCGACAACATATTTTCGCCGCCGCTCGCGCCGGGCAGCGCCGGAACCTGACGCGGGCTACGCCGCGACCGAGCGGTCTTCGGCCGCGTAATCGTCCTCGGCGACGAGTTCGTCGCAGAACAGCCGGGCTTCCTCGCGCGCGGCCTCGGTGGCGAAGCGGCGCAGCAGCGTGAGGAGCGGCGCCAATTCGCCGACATCGGCATCCTCGCACCGGGTCAGCACCCGCTCGATCATGCGCCGCCTGAGGCGGCTGGCGCCGCCCGGCTCGTGCAGGATGACGCCCTCGCGCAGCGCCTCGATCGCTTCCTTGAACGCCGGATAGGTCGAAGCCGGCAGTTGCGCGCGATCGAACAGAGCGCGAAAGCCGACACTGCCGCGGTCGAAAACGAGCGCGGAAACGCGACCGAGCGGCAGGTCGGTCAGCTCCGCCATGGCTTCCTCGAACAAGGCGATATTGCCGGACAACAGCGCGCGCAGAATGAGGCCGGCGGTGAGCTGGCCGCCGGCGCATAAATGGCGAATGAGCGGGCGCAGTTCGCTTTCCGGCGTCGCCGCGGCGATCGTGATGGTTGCCTTCTCGCAGGCGTCGCGGGCGATGCGCTCGGCACGATCGGCGTCGAGCCAGGCGCGGCCGGCGACGAAGCCAGCGAGCGTTGCCGATAGCCGAGCGACAAGCGTCTGCCGCGTCGCCGCCGGCACGTCGTCGCGCAACAGCAGTGACTCGCGAATGGCCGCGAGATGGCCGAAGCGCTCGACGATGCGGTCGATCGACAGCGGCGCAAGTTCGGCGGTGGGGTTTTCAACGAGCAGCAGGCAGGATTCGGCGCTGCCCACTTCGGCGATGGCGGCCGCCACGGAACACGGCAGCGCGGCGCGATTCGCGATCGCCGCCTGCACCGCGGCGGCGCCGGTGGCAACCGCGTCGACCAGATCGGCGTCGACGAACAGCGGCGACAGCGCATAGACCGGCGCGGCGATCTGCGGCTGATCGGCGGCGAGCGCGATGATGACGGCGGGCGGCGCGCTCGGGCTCGCCGCCAGCGCATCGGCAAGCGCGCGGCGTACGAGCGGCGACGGATCGTCGAGCAGCATCAGCATCGCGCCTTCGGCGGCGGCAAGATCATCGGCCGACAGATCGGAATAGAGATAGGCGCGGGCCAAGGCGCTGGTGGCCTCGGCGCGGCTATTGGCCGGCGCGGTGCGCACCCATTGCAGAAAGTCGCGGACGATCATGGCTCGCTCACGCCACGCAAATGGATCATAAGACGGATGCTAGGGTGCCGCACTTAATAAACCGTTCACCATAAATCGTCGCGATTTCCGCTTGATGCCGGCGTCAGCCACGCTGGTTGTCCTTGAACAGGTCGAGCAGCGTCGCGGCAGACGGGGTCGAAGCGCCGCCGGCGCCGGCGGGCGCATTCGAGACGCCCCACAATTGGCTCACGACGGCGGCGACCGGACCGGTGCGGCCGGGATCCTGGAACAGACCATGGAAGATTTCGTCTTCCAGCGGCGCGTGCTCTTGGTTGGCATCGGCGAAGGCGCTGGTCATGCCGGCGGTATCGGGAACGGCGACCGGCGCTTGAGCCGCCGTCGGCGCGGCAGCGGCGGCGTGGATGGGAATGGTATGCACGAAATGCGTCGTCAGACCGTCCGGAGACGCCAAATTCGAAGAAACGACGGGAGCTGTCGGAATGTCCGCCGGCGGGATATTGGCTGGCGAGATATTCGCTTGGGCGACCGCGCTCGCCGGCATGCTCGGCCGCGTTCGCGCCGCGACGTCATAGCGTGCGGTGAGAATGTTGCGCACCTGCGCGAGCGTCCGCGGCGCGCCGGTTGAATGATCGTAAAAGATCGACCTATTGGCATGCGCGGCAATCGGGAAATAGCTCGCGGCGCTGGCGTTGGGATTGGCGGCAGCCGACGAGATCAGCCGCGCCGCGCCGCCCGCCCCCATGAAATGCGCAATATAAAGCTCGCCTTCGCTCGGCGCGCGGCCGAGCTTTGCGGCAAGCGCCGCGGCGTTCGACTGCGTGAACGCGCCCGCCATGACCGCATTCGCGGTCGGGTCGTTGCGCAGCTTGAGAATCTCGCTGCGCATGGTGGGATCGGCGACCTCGTAGTGGCCGGAAGCGGTCTTGGTGATGGCCGCCGCATATTGGCCGTAGCCGAGCGCGGCGCCGGACTGCTTCATGGTGGCGAGCCAGGTCTGATCGATGAATTGAAACAGCCCGCGCGCCGACGAGGTCGCGGCGCCGGCCCGCGGGTTGAGACCCAACTCGACCTGCGCGGTGGCCAGCAGGTATTGGAAGCTCGTCCCGGTGGCTTGCGCCGCCTGGCGAATGGCGCCGGTCACCGTCGCGCCGGCGGTCGGATTGCTGGGGTCGACCAGCATGGCTTTTGCTCCCCTGCCGGCTCCCACCGGCGTTACGAGCGTTAGCGACCATCAACGATTATGGTAAACACCGGCTTAACGGCGACAAAGGAGACGGCAAATGACGATGGCAACGGCTGTCAGGCACAAGCGCGGCGGGCTCTACTTCGAGGATTTCGTGCCCGGCGAGCTGGTCGAGCACCGCTATACCCGCACCGTCACCCAGATGGACAATATGCTGTTCTCCAACATGACGCTCAACCCACAGCCGCTCCACATCGACCGGCATTTCTGCGAGCAGGAGACCGAATGGGGCCAGCCCTTGATGAACTCGCTGTTCACGCTGGGGCTGATGATCGGCATTCAGGTCTCCGACATGACGGTCGGCACCACGATCGCCAATCTCGGCATGAATGACGTCAAATTTCCGCATCCGCTGTTCGAGGGCGACACCGTGCATTGCAGCACCGAAGTGATCACAAAACGCGAATCGAAGTCGCGCCCCGGCGCCGGCATCGTCGAGTTTCATCACCGCGCCTACAACCAGGACAACAAGCTGGTCGCCGAATGCCGCCGCCAGGCCTTCATCCGCATGCGGCCGAAGTGATGCCGTCATTCCGGATTGCCGTGAAACGGCAAGTCCGGAATCCATATTCTCGAACCGCGCAGAACCGGTTCGGAGTTTTGTACTGGAACGACTGCGAATATGGATTCCGGGCTCCGCGCTTTCGCGCGGGCCCGGAATGACAAAGGTGGATGATGCGCTCGCTCCTGTTCGTTCCCGCCGACAGCCCGAAAAAACTCGACAAGGCGATGACCAGCGGCGCCGACGCCATCATCGTCGACCTCGAGGATTCGATCGCGCCTGACGGCAAGGCGAAAGCCCGCGACAGCGCCGCGGCATTTCTCAAGGCCGCCGCAACGAGCGCGGCGCGGCCGTACATATTGGTGCGGGTCAACGGCCTGCAGACCGGACTCGCCGACGCCGACCTCGATGCGGTGGCCGCCGCAAGGCCCGACGCCATCATGCTGCCCAAGGCCGAAGGCGGCGCGTCGGTGATCCACGCCGACGCCAAGCTTGCGGTGCGCGAGGCGCAATACGGCGTGCCGGACGGTGCCATCAAAATCCTTCCCATCGCCACCGAGACCGCCGCCGCTCTGTTTCTTGCCGGCACTTTCGCCGGCGCCAGCGCGCGGCTGATCGGGCTCACATGGGGCGCCGAGGATCTGTCCGCCGATATCGGCGCGCAGGCCAACCGCGATGCACAGGGCGATTTTCTCGATCCCTATCGGCTGGCGCGGGTGCTGTGCCTTCTCGGCGCCGCGGCGGCGGCCGTGCCGGCGATCGACACCGTCTATGTCGATTTCCGCAACGCCGAGGGCTTCCGCCGCGAATGCGAAGAGGCCTGCCGCGACGGTTTTGCCGGCAAGATGGCGATCCATCCGGCGCAGGTGCCGATCATCAACGAGGTGTTCACGCCGTCGGCCGCGGCGATCGAACGCGCGCAGGCTATCGTCGATGCCTTTGCCGCGAATCCCGGCGCCGGCGTCGTCGGCATCGGCGGCGTGATGTACGATCGCCCTCACCTCGCCCGCGCCCGGCAACTGCTGTCGCGTGCGGCCGCCAAAGTGTGACAATTCGGCGAAACAGTGCATTGCCGACCAGCCCCTTCGCGGATGGCGTTTCGGAATACCGGATCGGACGAACAAAGCCGGCAATGCTTTGGTCCGATCGACGCTAAGTTCGATAGCGTGCATAAGCATTACGGCCGTTCCGCCACGATGGCGACCCGGCGCTCGCGAAAAGTTGCGCGGCATCCGCTTGGCGTGACGGCCGCCGGCTGGCATTAAAAGACGTGCCATTTGCTGGGATTGAATGCGTTGGCAACCACCGCCTCTTGACGATCGAAAAACGCGGATCGCAATCGCCTCGACAGCAAGGAGAGCGCCTCATGTCCTTCTCCCTCAGGATCAACGGGACCACTCAAAGTGTCGACGTCGATGATGACACGCCGCTGCTGTGGGTATTGCGCGATGTGCTGGGGCTGACCGGCACGAAATTCGGTTGCGGCATCGCGCAATGCGGCGCTTGCACCGTGCATCTTGACGGCAAACCCGTCCGCTCCTGCTTGCTGGCGGTCGGCTCGATCGGCGGTCGCGCCATCACTACAATCGAAGGTATCGGCGCCACGCCGGCGGGCGCCAAAGTACAGAAAGCCTGGCTCGATCTGGAAGTCATTCAGTGCGGCTATTGCCAATCCGGCCAGATCATGTCGGCGGCGGCGCTCTTGGCCGGCAATTCGGCGCCCGACGACGCCGATATCGACGCCGCCATGGCGGGAAACATCTGCCGCTGCGGCACCTATGTACGCATCCGCGCGGCGATCAAGCGCGCCGCAGCCGCGGCATAGGAGGCGGCCATGCGTCGTTATGAAAATCACCCGTCATCACCGTCGCGCCGCGCGCTGATCAAAACCGGATTGGCCGGCGGATTTGTTCTCGCCTTTCACCTTCCGGTTACAGCCGCTCCCGTCAACGAGCCGGAGCAGCCGCGCGACGACACCACCGGAAAGTTTGCGCCCAATGCCTTCATCCGCATCGACCATACGGGCAAGACGACGCTGGTCATGCCGCAGGTCGAGATGGGCCAAGGCGTCTATACCGCGGTGGCGATGATCCTTTGCGAAGAGCTCGACGGCGATTACGCGCAGATCGTCCTTGAGCATGCGCCGCCCAACGACAAGCTTTACGGAAATCCGATGCTCGGTTTGCAGGCCACCGGCAATTCCAACTCCATTCGCGCCTTCTGGAAGCCGCTGCGCACAGCCGGCGCGGCGACCCGCGCGATGCTGATTGAGGCCGCGGCAACGCAATGGCAGGTCGATCCGGCAACGTGCACCGCGTCGAACGGCAAGGTGATGCACGCCGCAAGCGGACGCGCGCTCGCCTACGGCGATCTGGTCGATGCGGCGGGCGCGCTGCCGATTCCGGCAGATCCGCCGCTGAAAGACCCAAAACACTTCAGCCTGATCGGCAGGCCGCTCAAGCGTCTCGACACGCCGAACAAGACCGATGGCAAGGTCATTTACGGCATCGATACAATGCTGCCCGGAATGAAATTCGCGACGCTGGCGCAATGTCCGGTCTTTGGCGGCAAAGTAGCTCACGTGGACGACAGCGCTGCTAAAGCCGTTACCGGCGTTCGGCAGATTGTCGTGCTGGACGATCTGGTCGCCGTCGTCGGCGATCATATGGGGGCCGCCAAAAAGGGCCTCGACGCCCTTGTCATCACCTGGCACGAAGGGCCGAACGCCAAAATCAATTCGAGCGACATCTGGGAGGACTTGCGCGCCGCCAGCAAAAAGACCGGCGTTCTCGCGAAATCGATCGGCGACATCGATAAAGGTTTGGCGCAGGGCGACAGGTTCGACGCCGACTACGAACTGCCGTTCTTGGCACATGCCCCCATGGAGCCGATGAACTGCACCGTTTCGCTGACGCCGGGCGGCTGCGAAATATGGATCGGCACGCAGGTCATGACGCGCGTGCAAGCGGCGGCGGCACAAGCCGCCGGTCTGCCAGCCAACAAGGTGACCGTGCATAACCACTACCTCGGCGGCGGCTTCGGCCGGCGGCTTGAAACGGATATGGTGGCGAGCGCGGTGCGCATCGCCCGGCATGTCGATGGGCCTTTAAAGGTGGTGTGGGCGCGCGAAGAAGACATTCGCCACGACATCTATCGACCGGTCTATCGCGACGTTATTTCGGCAAGCTTGTCGGGCGGCAAGATTGTCGCCTGGAAATATCGCGTGTCCGGCTCGTCGGTCATGGCGCGCTGGCTGCCGGGCGCATTCCAAAACGGCATCGACATCGACGCGGTCGATAGCGCCGTCGACATGCCCTACGACATCCCGAACCGCACGGTCGAGTATGTGCGCGCCGAGCCGCCCGCGGTGACGACCGGATTCTGGCGCGGCGTCGGGCCGAACAACAACGTCTTCGCCATCGAATGCTTCATGGACGAACTGGCGCGCAAGGCGGGCATGGATCCGATCGATTTCCGCCGCGGCATGCTCGGCAATAATCCGCGCCTGAAGGCGGCACTCGATCTCGTCGCCGAAAAATCCGGCTGGGGCAAGCCGCTGCCGCCGCGCACGGGCCGCGGCGTGTGCGTGCAGCCCTCGTTCGCCAGCTTCATCGCCACCGTCGTCGAGGCCGAGGTGGATGATCACGGGGAGGTTCATCTCCGCCGTGTCACCTCGGCGGTCGACACCGGCATCGCCGTCAATCCCGACACCATCGTCGCCCAGCTGCAGGGCGGGCTGGTGTTCGGGCTCACCGCCGCGCTCTACGGCGAGATCACCCTCGACAAAGGCCGCGTGCGGCAATCCAACTTCAACGATTACCGCATGCTGCGTATCGACCAGGTGCCGAACATCGACGTGCATGTCATCAAGAGCAGCGCGAATCCGGGCGGCATCGGCGAAACCGGCTGCACGGCCGGTCCGCCGGCGCTGCGCAATGCGATCTATGCCGCAACCGGCGTGGCGCTGCGCCGGTTGCCCATTGACCGCGCCGCGATCGCGATCGGGAAAGCATGAGTGTCATGCGCGTACGAATGATCGTCCTCGTCATTGTTGTCCTGTTGGTCGCGGGGTTCCTCGGGTTTAGGACATTTTGTCCCGGGCCGATTGCATTCGTCGGCGGGCCCGCGGTTGCGTTGGCGGACTATCACGGCGCCAATCCGACCGGCGTTCCGGCCGCGCTCGCCAGTGCCGACCAGGTCAAACGCGGCGAATATCTCGCGCGCGCCGCCGACTGCATGGTCTGCCACACCGCGCCCGGAGGCGCCCAATATGCCGGGGGCCTGGCGATTCCGCTGCCGTTCGGGACGATTTATTCCCCCAATATCACGCCCGACAAAAGTACCGGCATCGGCGATTACAGCGACCGGGATTTTCTCAACGCCGTGCAAAGCGGCATCCGCCGCGACGGCGCGCGGCTGTACCCGGCCATGCCGTACACATCCTATAGCTACATGACGGACGCCGACGCGCTGGCGATCAAGGCCTATCTGTTCAGCCTGCCGGCGGTGCATGCCGACAATCGCCCCAACACTTTTGCGTTTCCCTTCAATCAGCGCTGGTCAATGCTGTTTTGGTCGTCGCTGTTCAACGCCCATACGCGCTTTACGCCCAAGACTGCGCAAAGCGCCGAATGGAATCGCGGCGCCTATATCGCGGAAGCGCTGGCGCATTGCGGCGAGTGCCACACGCCGCGCAATTTTGCCTTTGCGCTCGACAACCGCAAAAAATTCGCCGGCGCGGTGACGGCCGGCTGGAAGGCCTACAACATCACCTCCGACAAGGATACCGGCATCGGCGGCTGGTCCGACGACCAGATTTTCGCCTACCTCGCGCAAGGCCACGCGATGGGACGCGGCACCGCCGCGGGACCGATGGGTGAAGCCGTCGACCAGAGCTTCAGCCAGATGGCGCCGGCCGATATCCGCGCGGTGGTCAGCTACCTGCGCAGCATTCCGCCGGTTAAGTCATCAGAGCCGGCGACGATTGCGCCGCCGGCGCCTGCCGCGCCCAAGGAAGGCGGCGCGGTTGCGGACGCCGCCGGAAGGCAGGTATTCGAAGAAGCCTGCGCCAGCTGTCACGACTGGACGGGTGTGAGCGCGATCTCGCCGTTTGCCACGATCGCCGGCGCCCGCGCGGTCAACGATCCGACCGCGACCAATGTCGCCCAGATCGTGATCTCCGGCACCGTGCGGCACACGCCGCAAGGCGTCATTTCGATGCCCGCTTTCGGCAGCGCCTATTCCAACGCCGAGATCGCGGCGGTCGCAAATTACATCACCGGACGTTTCGGCAGCGCGCCGTCCCACCTGACCGAGAAGGACGTTGCGCAGCTGCGCGACCAAACAGTTCGCTGATCGCGAAGCGACGATGACAGGAGGCTAAGATGATCCGCAAGGCGAAGGCAGTCTGGCGCGGCAACGGCCGCGCCGGCAACGGCGCGCTGTCCACCGATTCCGGCGTGCTTGCCGACACGCCCTATTCGTTCCGGACCCGCTTCGAGAACGAGAAGGGCACCAATCCCGAAGAGCTGATCGCCGCGGCGCATGCCGGCTGTTTCACCATGGCGCTCGCCTTCGGGCTGCAGGCGGCGGGCTTCACCGCGACCGAGCTTGCGACCGAGGCCGCGGTCACGCTCGAACCCGAAGGCCAGGGTTTTCGCATCAGCCGCTCGGCGCTGACGCTGCGCGCGCAAGTGCCGAATCTCGACCAGGCGGCGTTCACGCGTCTCGCCGGCGAGGCCGAGAAAAACTGTCCGGTCTCCAAAGTGCTCAACGCCGCGATCACCTTGGACGCCAAATTGGTCTGAAACGTCGATCTGGAATCAGGCGACCCGGCGATATCCGTATAGGCAAGCCGCGATGGGCACTCCCCGGTTCGCTTCGCTTGGTGACCACCGGCCGCATCGGCATCACGCCGGACAATAGCCCGCCCGCGCCGCTTCGCAACGGCGCGCGGCCCCATAAAATCTCTCTCGTCCGGCGCCGCATCGTCGTGCGGGCGCGCGTGTCAAACAGCCCAACGCTTCCGACCGTCATTGCGAGGAGCCAACGGGTCCGGCCCGAAGTGGCCGGCCCGATCACAGGCTCCGCGACGAAGCAAACCAGAAACGTAGCGGCCGGACTGGATTGCTTCGCTTCGCTCGCAATGACGAAAGAAAGAAATAAAAGAAAGGAAGCGGAACGCCGGCAGACGCATAGTCCATGACCCGCACACATACGGCGTGCGGGGCGCGCCACGGAAAGGGCGGCTTGCGCCGCCCCTCCGCTTCGGGCGCGCTCGCCTGCCGGCGTTCCACCACGGCACTTGCGGCAGCGACCGAACGCCACCGCTCAGCTCCAGTTCACGCGCTTCCTGGGACGGAACTAGGTAGGGATGGGCGTTATCCATCCCCGGCCGTCCCAGTGCAGCGGGGGTTTTATCCCCGCAGGCCGGTCGTAATGCCGGCCGGGCGTTTTGGCCCGGAGCCGCCCGAGCGCGGGGGTGACAGCCCCGCCCGCGGGAACCGTACTCGCCCCTCTCCGCCGGCGTCACCCGGCGGCGTCCTTATGGGCGAGATTCGTCACGCTACATATCTACATCGGGGACCAATGTCACATCACGTCTCCGTGATTGAGACGAGCGGCTGCCAGAAAGGCCGTCCCATACAGCTTGCGCCGGCTATCCGCCCCATGATATCATCTTGATATCAAAGAGCGGGTCATGAACGATCTTCTTATCCCCAATGTCGCCGAGGCCACCAAGGCGGACCGCTGCCATGCCTGACCTCCTGCTCCGAAAAATCGACCCCGAGGATTATGAACGGCTGCGCCGGCGGGCGAAGGCCGAGGGCAAATCGCTGGGCCAAACCGCGCGCGAACTGCTGTCCGCGCAGCTCAAGCCGAGCAAGGAAGAGATTTGGACCGAGATCGATCGCATCCGCGGGAAAATCGGACCGGTGTCGCGCAATTCGACCGCCGACATTCGCGCCGACCGCGACAACGATGAGCCGTACCGATGAGCGCCGTTGTCGATGCCTGCGTCGCCGTGCAGTGGGTATTGAGAGAAGAATTGTCCGACCGGGCAAATGCCTTGCGCGACGAAGAAGGCTTGATTGCACCGTCCCTGATCGCGGCCGAGATCGGCAGCGCCATCTGGAAAGCGGTGCGGTGGGCAGGTGTCCCGCCTGCCGCGGCCGCCGCTGCCATGAGCGCGGCCTTGACGCCGTTCGACGCTCTGATTGGCGAAGAGACCCTTTGCGGGCGGGCCCTTGAATTGTCGATCGCGCTCAAGCACCCGATCTACGATTGCTTCTATATGGCGCTGGCGGAGCGCGAGAACGCGCCGCTCGTCAGTTTCGACGAAACCATGATCGCGGCGGCGCGCAAGGCGAAGATCAAAGTGTGGCGGATTTGATTTTTGCGACGATCTGCCGCCGACGGGATGAACAGAGAGAGAGCTTATTTTTTGTACGCCGCGTTGGGATCGAACACGCGCTCGCCGGTCCATTCGAGTTTCACCTCGCCGGGCTTGGCGCCGGCTTCGCCGAGCGGCACCGCGCGGTAAAAACACGAGCGCCGCCCGGTGTGGCAGGCGCCGGCGACCTGTTCGACCTTGAGCCACACCGCGTCCTGGTCGCAATCGACGCGCAGTTCGACGACGCGCTGGGTGTGGCCTGAAGATTCGCCCTTCCGCCATAGCGCACGGCGCGAGCGGCTGTAATACCAGGCCTCGCCGGTGGCGATGGTTTTGGCCAGCGCTTGCGCATTCATATGCGCGACCATCAGCACGTCGCTGGAGGCGGCGTCGGTGGCCACCGCCGTGACCAGGCCGTCGGCGTCGAATTTCGGCGTCAGCGCCAAGCCTTCTTCAAGCTCGGAAGCCGAGCCGGGCGGCCGGAATGCTGAATTATCGGACACGGTAGTAACCTCGAAAGCGCAGGCTGCAATCGCCTCGTCTCGCACATCGTAGCGGTGGTGTCGAGGCGATTGATCCAGGGCGCATGCTCATTAAATTTCGCCTGCCCATGTCCGTTATGCGGCCCTTGGCAGACTTAACTCGGACATGATGTGATTTCCGCCAGGGGCCAGGGCACAAAGTCGCTGCGCTCCAGCCCGCTGCGCGGGGTCAGGAGCCGATAGGCCGGTAGCCGGCCGAGAGAGCCAATAGCAGTTGGAGAGCCCCGTCCTGACAATCGAGGCGTCGTCAACCTCACTCAGGATGGAGCTCCCCATGAACGAGACCAACTCTGTCAGTCCGCTGCGCCAGCGTATGATCGAAGATATGGCTGCGCGCAAACTCAACCCGCACACGCAGCGCAGCCACGTCTACAGTTGCAAGCGGTTCGCCGCCTGGCTCAAACGCTCGCCCGATACGGCGACGCCCGACGAGGTACGGCGATTTCAGCTGTATCTCATCGAGAGCGGGGCGAGCATCTGTAACCGCAATCGGATCATGACCGGCGTGCGCTTTCTGTTCCGCGTCACGCTGCGTCGGCACGATCTGGCGGCCGAGGTCTGGCACCTCAAGGAGCCGCAGAAGTTGCCGCCGGTGCTGAGCCCAGAGGAGGTCAAGCGCATTCTCGCCATGGCGACGAGCCTGAAGGCGCGAGCGATGCTGACGCTTGCCTATGGTTGCGGGCTGCGGGCCGGCGAGGTGGTGCGGCTGCGGGCGGGCGACATCGACAGCGAGCAGAGGATCATCCGCATCGTGCAGTCGAAGGGCCGCAAGGACCGGCACGTGATGCTGCCGGCGGAGGTCCTCGAGCTGTTGCGGCAATGGTGGAAGGCGCGCCCGACCGAGCAAGACGCCGGCATTGCGCCGGAACAACGCTGGCTGTTTCCCGGTCGCGATGAGCATCGGCCTCTGACCACACGCCAGTTCAGCCGGCTGTTTAAGGAGGCGGCGAAAGCGGCGGGGCTGCGCAAAACGCTGTCTCTTCATTCGCTTCGCCATTCCTTCGCAACCCATCTGCTCGAGAACGGCAAAGACATTCGGGTGATACAGGCGTTGCTTGGACACGACAAGCTCGAGACGACGGCGCGTTACACGCGCGTGGCCACCGGCATGATCGCGGCCGTCGAGAGCCCGCTCACGCAACTGTCGCAGCCGCAGCGGAAAATGCGGAGCCGCAAGGACAAGTCGAATGAAGGACCGCCGGCGTAACGCCGTCGGTTGTGGTTCGACCAGCGCTGGAGGTCGCGGACATCTTCCGCGACCACGGCTCCGCTTGGCGTTCGGCTAACGCGGGGCATGTGAGCCTCGACCAGATGAAGGTGATGAGTGCGATCGAGCGCTGCCGCACAGCAGCACTCGGGGGTCATGTCTCGCGTTGCGAGAACGGTGCGTGTGCTTACACCGTCGTCAGCTACAACAGTTGCCGCAATCGCCACTGCCCCAAGTGCCAGGGCGCGGCGGCACAGAAATGGCTCGCCGCGCGCGAAGCCGAGTTGCTGCCCGTCAGCTACTTCCATGTTGTCTACACGCTGCCCAGTCAACTGCGCGATGTCGCTTATCAGAACAAGCGCGTCATCTATGACCTGCTCATGAAGGCGGCGGCCGAAACCACGCTCGCCATCGCCGCCGATCCAAAGCGCCTCGGCGCGCGGATTGGCATTACAGCCGTGCTCCACACATGGGGATCGGCGATGACGCATCATCCGCACGTGCACATGATCGTGCCAGGCGGAGGGCTCTCGCTCGATGACGCGCGATGGGTCGCGGCGCGCGCCAACTTCCTCGTCCATGTCAACGTGCTGGCGCGCCTGTTCCGCGGCAAGATGCTGGCGATGCTCATGGATGCGCACCGCGCCGGCCAATTGAAGTTCTTCAATACCCAGGCCGGTCTCGCCGACAAGCGCACGTTCAAGCGCTTCGTCGCTCCGCTGCGTCGGATCAAGTGGGTGGTCTACTGCAAGGCGCCGTTCGCGGGACCCAGGCAGGTGCTGCGCTATCTGTCGCGCTACACCCATCGCGTTGCCATCTCGAACCGTCGGCTGGTCGCTGCTGATGATGGCGGTGTGTCATTCCGCTGGAAGGACTATCGCATCGAAGGGCCTGGCCGCTGGAAAACCATGACCCTCGCACCGCACGAGTTTATCCGCCGGTTCCTCATCCACGTGTTACCGAAAGGCTTCCATCGCATCCGCCACTACGGGCTGTTCGCCAACGGCAACCGAGCCGAGAGCATCGCCAAGGCGCGTGAACTGCTCGCCGTCGCGACACCGCAGACTGAACCAGAGGCCGCTTCAACGCAGCAGTCCGATCAGCCCCGCGTGCACCCGCGCCCATGTCCCTGCTGCGGTGGCCGCATGATCGTCATCGAGGTCTTTGCACGCGGCGGGGCGCCCAGGCACAAGCCATCAATCGACACCTCATGAACTCGCCACTGATGCCAGATCAGACTGACGCACATCGCTGGCCCTTCGCCGGCAGCGCCGCCGCTCGGGCCGCAGACACCAAATGGCGTCTGTTGCATCTGCTCAACCCATCAGTCTGCGCCGCAAACCGTCGCCGTCTCATGCCAAGTGGTCGCAAAAACCCTTGTGCGCCAGCTTCCGGTCTCACCTGCGCCGCGACTTCGTGCCTTGGCGCTTCTCGGACGCCGGCCGCACACACCCGCGGCTTGGTCTTCACTCCGGCGTCCGAGAAACCTGCACAATAACGGACTCACGCAGTGCAGCAAACGTTGCTTATTCGATCACCTCATCCGCGATTGAGAGCAGCCCCGGCGGAATAGTGAGGCCGAGCGCTTTGGCGGTCCTGAGATTGATGACGAAATCGAACGTGGTGGATTGCATAATCGGCAGCTCGGCTGGCTTCGCGCCTTTCAGGATTTTGGCCACGTAACCACCTTCTAGACGGTAGGCGTCGGCTAAATCGGTGCCGTAGCTCATCAGGCCGCCGGCATGCGTAAACTCCGGCCATTCGTAAATAGTCGGAAGTCGGTAGCGGGCGACCAAGGGAACAAGCTGCTCACGCATGGCGAAGAAATTTGGGTTCGCACAAACTTGCATAGCGCCAGCACCGTCCTCAATCGCCTTCGCGAAGGCCGGCACAAAATCGGCTTCTGTAGTGGCATTGACTACAATCAGACGCGCGCCAGCGGCGTTAGCAGCTTCTGCCAACTCAGCGACTTGTGCTTGAGCCACCGCTGCGCGGCTCGGATCGATCAGAGCGGCAACAGCACTTACATTCGGGACAACTTCGTGCAGCAGGCCAAAGCGTTTGTTCTCGAGTGCAGTCGTGAACATCTGGATGCCGGTAATATTGCCCGCCGGTCGCGCCAAGCTCGAAACGAGTCCGAGCTTCACGGGATCGACGCCCATCACAAACACGATAGGAATCGTTTTGGTAGCCGCCTCAGCGGCGAGTGGCGGAAACTCGGCACCACCGGTCGCGATTACAGTGACCTGGCGGCGGACAAGTTCAGCCGCTAAAGCAGGCAATCGGTCGGGATGGCCGTCTGCGAACCGGAATTCAATCGTGACATTCTGGCCATCGATGTAGCCTGACTCCTTCAGACCACCCTTGAACGCACTTACAGAGCGCGACATAGGCTCCGGTGAACTTTCGTGCAGAAACCCTATCAGCGGCAGCGCCGGCTGCTGCGCATGGGCTGCAGCCGGCCACGCGGCCGCGACGCCAAGGAGTTTGATGAGTTCGCGACGCCTCATGGTCTTTAGCCACCGGGCTGAAGGCCTTACCCTAGCACATCATCGCATGGGAGGTATTGTGCGCCACAGCACAATTGGGCTGCCTACGTCGGGGTTGGGCCATCCGCGTCACTTCGGCTGCGGAAAAACGATGAGCCATTTCACTGTCGGACCTCCATGAAGTTGGTCACAGACCCGCCGGTCGGAGCGTGCTATCGTTCATAACGATCCAGTGCGCGTGACCCCTATCGGAGGGTCCGATGGCGATCAACATTGCAAGACGGAAGTTTGTAGCTGCGCTCAGCGGTGCGCTCGCTTGGCCGCTGACCGCGCGGGCACAGCAAGTCGATCGCATGCGGCGCGTCGGCGTGCTCAATGGCAGCAGCGTAGACGATACCCAAGGGCAGGCAGACGTCGCGGCGTTCCTGCAGGGGCTGGAGCAATTAGGCTGGACAGAGAGCCGCGACGTGCACATCGAGACCCGCTGGGGCGGGGGCAACCCCGCCGACCTGCGCAAATACGCGGCGGAATTGGTCGCACTTGCGCCTGACGTCATCCTGGCTGGTGGCGCCGCCAGTGTGGGGCCGTTGATCGAGGCGACCCGCACCGTGCCGATAGTATTCGCGATCGTCCCCGATCCGGTCGGCGCCGGTTATGTCAAGAGTCTCGCGCGGCCGGGGGGCAACGCCACCGGCTTTATGATGTTTGAATATAATCTGAGCGGGAAATGGCTGGAACTGCTCAAGGAAATCGCGCCGAGCGTGACACGAGCGGCGATCCTTCGAGATACATCCATAGCCGCCGGGATCGGCCAGTTCGCAATCATCCAGTCCGTGGCACCGTCGGTTGGCGTGGAGGTGACCCCAATTGACCTGCGCGACGCGACCGAGATCGAGCGCGCAGTCGCGGCCTTCGCGCAGTCCGCCAATGGCGGCCTGATCCTGACGGCGAGCCCGTTGTCTGCCGTTCATCGTGATCTGATCATCACCCTGGCCGCCCGGTACAAACTGCCCGCGGTTTACGACAATCGCTTATTTGTCGCCGCCGGCGGACTGATTTCGTACGGGCCGAATTTCCCCGACCAGTATCGTCGCGCGGCCAGCTACGTCGATCGCATCCTCAAGGGTGCGAAGCCCGCCGACCTGCCGGTGCAGGTGCCGACCAAATACGAACTAATAATCAACCTCAAGACCGCCAAGGCGCTTGGGCGTACAGTTCCGCAGTCAATCCTTGCCCGCGCCGATGATGTGATCGAATGAACCTTTTGCAATGCGTCAATTCATGGTAGCAAACTGACGTGATGGGGTCATTCGCGTCGTTCTGGCGGCGTGGCGAGACGTCGGCTTTTGGCAGCCGAGTCGACAGCAAGGTTTATCAGTACAGAGCCTAAGCCACCGCTTCCGGATTCTTGAACTTCACCGGGATCATCAGATAGTGCACGCCGTTGGCGGCGGCGGGCGGAAAATGGCCGGCGCGGATATTGACCTGGATCGACGGCAAGAGGAGGCGCGGCGCGGCGAGCGTCGCGTCGCGCTTGGTGCGCGCGGCGACGAAGGCCTCCTCGCTGACGCCGTCCTTGACGTGGATGTTGTGCTCGCGCTCCTCGCGCACCGTCGTTTCCCAGGCGTAGGTGTCGCGGCCGGGCGCCTTGTAGTCGTGGCACATGAACAGCCGCGTCTGTTCCGGCAGCGCCAGCACCCGCCGGATCGAGCGGTAAAGCTGATGCGCGTCGCCGCCGGGGAAGTCGGCGCGCGCGGTGCCGTAATCGGGCATGAATAATGTATCGCCGACAAAGGCGGCGTCTTCGATCTCGTAGGTGATGTCGGCCGGCGTGTGCCCCGGCGTGTAGAGGATCTCCCCCGTCAGCTCGCCGATGTTGAAATGCTCGCCGTCGGCGAACAGATGATCGAAGTCGCTGCCGTCGGTCTTCAAGTCGCCGGCGGCGAACACCGGGCGGAAAATCTGCTGCACGTCCTTGATGTGCTCGCCGATGCCGATTTTGGCGCCGGTCTTGGCCTTGACGTAAGGCGAACCGGACAGATGGTCGGCGTGGGCGTGGGTCTCGAGCGCCCAGATAATGGTAAAGCCCTGCTCCTTGGCGGTGCGCAGGATCGCCTCGACCGAGCGG
The DNA here is from genome assembly GCA_963791925.1 of uncultured Alphaproteobacteria bacterium. Classification (GTDB taxonomy): domain Bacteria; phylum Pseudomonadota; class Alphaproteobacteria; order Rhizobiales; family Xanthobacteraceae; genus BOG-931. The sequence goes on from CAWBUA010000005.1 coordinate 355,987, forward strand.
GTGTCGACGGCGCCGCTGTTATGGTCGTAGTCGAGCACCGGATCGATCACGGCAGCCTTTTTGGTGGCCGGATCGGCGACCAGGTAGCTCACCGTGTTGGTCGGCTCGTCAAAGAACGCGCGAATGATCGGCTTTCCAGGCATGACTCCGGTCTCCCGCAATGACGTCCCGACCAATATATGAGCGATCGCTAACGCAACAATAGCCGGGGCGGACCGCGCAATGATCCCATCGCTGACGCAAGCCGCGCTCGGCGTTGCTTCCGGCGCGCTGGTCGGGTTCTCGCTGGGCCTCCTCGGCGGCGGCGGCTCGATCCTCGCCGTGCCGCTCCTCATCTATGTCGTCGGCGTCGGCGATCCGCATGTCGCGATCGGGACCAGCGCGATCGCGGTCGCCGCCAGCGCGATCGCCAATCTGTGGCACCACGCCCGCGCCGGCCACGTGAAATGGCGATGCGCCCTGGTGTTTGCCGCCGCCGGCGTCGCCGGCGCCTATGCGGGCTCGAGCCTCGGCAAATGGGTCGACGGGCAAAAGCTGTTGATCGCGTTCGCCGTGCTGATGCTGGTCGTCGCCGCGCTGATGCTGCGGCAGCGCTCGGCGAGCGGGCGCCCCGACGTCAAGCTCAGCAGGGAAAATCTGCCATTGCTGCTCGCCGTCGGTCTCGGCGCCGGCGCCCTGTCCGGCTTCTTCGGCATCGGCGGCGGCTTTTTGATCGTGCCCGGCCTGATGCTGGCGACCGGCATGCCGATCCTCAACGCGGTCGGCTCGTCGCTCGTCGGCGTGACCGCCTTCGGTCTGACCACGGCGGCAAATTACGCCGCTTCAGGCCTCGTCGACTGGGGGCTTGCGCTGTCGTTCGTCGGCGGCGGCGCCGTCGGCGGGCTGGCCGGGGCCGCGGCGGCGCACAGACTGGCGGCGCGCAAATCCGGCGGACTGCATGTCGTCTTCGCCGGCCTGATCGTACTGGTCGCCTGCTATATGCTCACCCGCACGCTCGGCTTTATCTCTTAGCGGTGCCGTCGGCGACCCCGCGCAGCAGCGTCACGAAGCGCATCTGGTCCTCGCCAGAGTCGCGGAACGTGCCGAGAAAGCGCGTCGTCACCGTCGAGACGCCCGGCTTGGCGACGCCGCGAACCGACATGCAGGTATGCTCGGCCTCGAGCAGCACGGCGACGCCGCGGGGCTTGAGGACTTCATCGATGGCAACCGCGATCTGCGAGGTGAGATGCTCCTGCGTCTGCAGGCGGCGCGCATAGACGTCGACGAGGCGCGCCAGTTTCGACAGCCCGACCACCCGCTCGACCGGACGATAGGCAACATGGGCCTTGCCGTGAAACGGCATCATGTGGTGCTCGCAATGCGAGGTGAAGCCGATGTCGCGGATAAGCACGAAGTCGTCATAGGCCTCGGTCTCGCCGAAAGTGCGGGCGAGCGCTTCCGCCGGAATTTCGCGGTAGCCGCGATAGAGCTCGTCGAGCGCCGCGACGACGCGCTTCGGCGTGGCGGCCAGGCCCTCGCGCGTCGGGTCGTCGCCGAGATAGGCGAGCAGCGCGCGGACGGCGGCCTCGGCTTCCTCGCGCGACGGCCGGTTGTCGACGGGCGCCGGCAGCGTGCGCACATGGTCCGCGTGCGGCTCGCGCGGCCATTTCTTGATGACGGCATCCATCTTCACTCCAATCGCCGGCCTAAAAGGCGCCGGAACTTCAATTCCAATGCGGCAGCGCCTATATAGTGGATTGGCGGAGAGACTCAACAAACCCGGATAAGTTGCCGATCCAGCGATGCTAAACGAGGTCTACAATCGCCGCATCATCGAGCTTGCGGGCACCATCCCGCGGATCGGGCGGCTAACCGATCCCGACGCAACGGCAACGGCATTGTCGCGGCTGTGCGGGTCGACCGTCACCATCGATCTGAAGATGGACGGCGATACCGTGACCGACTTCGCCCATGAGGTGAAAGCCTGTGCACTCGGCCAGGCGTCATCCTCGATCATGGCGCGCAACATTGTCGGGTCCAAAGCCGATGAGCTGCGCGAACTGCGCGAAACCGTGCGCAAAATGCTGAAAGAAAACGGCGTGCCGCCGCGCCAGGGCAAGTGGGCGGATATCGCCGTGCTCGAGCCGGTGCGCGACTACAAGGCGCGGCATGCTTCGACGCTGCTCACCTTCGACGCCGTGGTCGATGCCATCGGCCAGATCGAAGCCAAGCGCGCCGCCGCGGCGCCGGAGAAACAGCACGCCTCTCCCATTGGTTGATCATTTATTAGATAATTACTTAAGGTTGCAAGAGGCGAAGCTTCCTGCGACATTCCCCGAAGTGGCACGGCCGATCGGAATCCCGATCGCAGCCTGGCCCCGGAGGGGAGCATCATGCCGATTAAACGCGTTGCGGATTTCAGCAGAGACCTCGTTCCAACCGTCGTCTGCGTCAACAAATCGACGCTCGATCTTGGCGTCGATTTCGACAAATTGGTTTCGACGCTGCAGCGATTTCTCGACGAGCTTTTTGTGCCGGTCTGGGGCACGCCGGCAAAGCTGGTCAAAGCCAAAGATCCCAAGCCCGGTTGCTGGCATCTGGTGTTTCTGGACGACGCCGACCAGAAAGGCTCCGGCAGCTTTCATGACATTACCTATGGCGGAATGCCGATCGCCAAGGTGTTCGTGCGGCCCGCCAGGAAATCGGGTGAGGTGATCAGCGTGACCGCCTGTCATGAGCTTCTCGAAATGCTGGTCGATCCTTCGGCGGCATTGTGGACCGACGGCCCGCACGGCACGGTATGGGCCTATGAGGTCTGCGACGTGGTGGAGGACGACAAGGTCGACTTTGACGGCGTCCTGATGAGCGACTTCGTCTATCCGGCCTATTTCGACGTATTTCGCCTCAAGAGGGGAGCGAAACCGGCGCAATACGATTATCTCAAGAGGGTCGAGCGGCCGTTTCAGATACGCGAGGGCGGCTATTCGGACATTCACAAGAGGACGGGCGGCGTGACCACAAAATGGGGCTCGCCGGAAAAGAAAAAGCACTTCTTGCAGGAAGATCGGCGCTACCATCGCAGCGAGTACCGCCGCAAACGAGTTAAGTCGCGCAAGAAATGAAACTTGACGAATTATTCGATGCGTCGCGACAGGTTTCGCGACGGGTTTCGCGACAGGCGCCGCGGCTATTCGGTCGCGGCCTGATCTGGGGCTATCGCGTCACGCTCTCCCCGCTCATTGGCTTTCGCTGCCGGCACCTGCCGACCTGCTCGCAATATGCCGACGAGGCGCTCGACCGCTTCGGGCTGTGGGCCGGCGGCTGGATGACGCTGGCGCGGCTCCTGCGCTGCCAGCCGTTCGGCACCTCCGGGCTCGATTTCGTGCCGCAGACCGCGCCGCCGAACGCGCGCTGGTACCTGCCCTGGCGCTATGCGCGATGGCGCGGGACGAATACGGCGCCCGCTGAAGTTCATCGCATCGATTGTGTCTTATAGCCGCGGGATTTTTTGCAGAGCGATGCCGCCCATTTGACTGGGCCATTGCATGCGCTACATAGCGATTCATCACGCTTACCTGCGTTCGTAGGCAGCGAGTGAGCAACAGGAGTGCAGAATGGTCGCTTTGACCTTTCCCGACGGCGCGCGTCGGGACTATCCCGCCAACAGCACCGGCCTCGACATCGCCAAAGGGATTTCGCCGTCGCTCGCCAAGCGCACGGTGGCGATGGCGCTCGACGGCAAGATTGCGGACCTTGCCGATCCGATCGCGCACGACGCCAAAATCGAGTTCCTCACCCGCGACGACCCGCGCGCGCTGGAACTGATCCGCCACGACGCCGCCCATGTGCTCGCCGAAGCGGTGCAGACGCTGTGGCCCGGCACCCAAGTCACCATCGGCCCGGTGATCGACAACGGCTTCTATTACGACTTCTTCCGCAACGAGCCGTTCACGCCGGAGGATCTGCCGGCGATCGAGAAGAAGATGCGCGAGATCATCGCGCGCGACAAACCTTTTAGCAAAGAAATATGGTCGCGCGACGACGCCAAGCGGGCGTTCGCCGACATGGGCGAACAGTTCAAGGTCGAGCTGCTCGATGCCATTCCGGAAGGCCAGGAGATCAAGATCTACAAGCAGGGCGATTGGTTCGATCTGTGCCGCGGCCCGCACATGACCTCGACCGGCAAGATCGGCAATGCGTTCAAGCTCCAGAAGGTGGCCGGCGCCTATTGGCGCGGCGATTCCAACCGCGAAACGCTTTCCCGCATCTACGGCACGGCCTTCGCCAAGCAGGAGGAGCTCGACGCCTATTTAAAGCAGATCGAGGAGGCCGAGAAGCGCGACCATCGCCGGCTCGGCCGCGAGATGGATCTGTTTCACTTCCAGGAGGAAGCGCCCGGCTCGGTGTTCTGGCATCCGAAGGGATGGACGCTGTTCCAGGCGCTGGAGAATTACATTCGCCGCCGGCAGGCGGAAGCCGGCTATGCCGAGGTCAATGCGCCGCAGCTCATCGATTCATCGCTGTGGGTGGCGTCCGGCCACATGGCGACGTTCCGCGACGCGATGTTTCTGATCGAGCCGCGCGAGGAGGATGACCGCACTTTCGTGGTCAAGCCGATGAACTGCCCGGGCCACGTCCAGATCTTCAAGCACGGCCTGAAGTCCTATCGCGACCTGCCGTTCAAGATCGCCGAATTCGGCAAGGTGCACCGCTTTGAGCCGTCCGGCGCGCTGCATGGACTGATGCGGGTGCGCGCCTTCACCCAGGACGACGCCCACATCTTCATCACCGAGGAACAGATCGCCGAGGAGGTGATCAAGGTCAACGATCTCATTCTCTCGATCTACCGCGACTTCGGCTTCGAGGACGTGCGCATCAAATTCTCCGACCGGCCGGAGAAACGCATCGGCGAGGACGCGGTATGGGACAAGGCCGAGGCGGCCTTGATGCGGGCTCTCGAGGCCTCCGGCCGGCCGTGGTCGCTCAACAAGGGCGAAGGCGCGTTCTACGGGCCGAAGCTGGAATACGTGCTACGCGACGCCATCGGCCGCGACTGGCAATGCGGCACCGTGCAGGTCGATCTCAACATGCCGGGCCGGCTCGGCGCCTTCTATATCGACGAGCACTCCGACAAGGTGACGCCGGTGATGCTGCATCGCGCCATGTTCGGCTCGCTGGAGCGCTTCACCGGCATCATGATCGAACATTATGCCGGGCATCTGCCGCTGTGGCTGTCGCCGTTGCAGGCCGTGATCGCGACCATCACCTCGGACGCCGACGACTACGCGCGCGAGGCGATCGCGGCGGCGCGGCGGGCGGGGCTGCGCGTCGAGGGCGATCTGCGCAACGAGAAGATCAACTACAAGGTCCGCGAACACTCGCTGGCGAAGGTCCCGGTGCTTCTGGTCATCGGCAAGAAGGAAGCCGCCGAACGCACGGTGTCGATCCGCCGCCTCGGCAGCGACAAGAGCGAGGCGATGCCGCTCGATGCCGTGCTTGCGGCGCTGGCGGATGAGGCGGTGCCGCCGGACGTCAAGCGGATGAAGCTGGCGGCTTAGCTTCTAGGCTGCCACCTTCAGCTTCAGGCCAAGCGCACGCATGACTTTGAGTACGGTGGCGAGTTCCGGATTGCCGTCCTGGGATAGCGATTTGTACAGGCTCTCCCTGCCAAGACCCGTCGATTTGGCGATTTTCGCCATGCCCTTGGAACGGGCCACTATTCCAAGCGCATGGGCAACTAATCCCGGATCGCCATCTTCGAAGACCACTTCGAGGTAGTCGGCGACATCGGCCGGAGTTTTTAAATAGACGGCCGAGTCCCAAGGCAAAGTCTTAAGTCGTCCTTTGCGACTTTTTCTGTTCAGTTTCTTCGCGTTTGTGGCCATGGATATCTCCTAAAAGTCGCGTGCCAGTCTAAGCGCCGTCAGGATATCCTGCTGTTGTGTTCGTTTATCGCCGCCCGCGAGCAGGATAATAACCGCGGCTCCGCGCTGCACGAAATACACGCGATAACCGGGGCCATAATCAATGCGCATTTCCGAGACGCCGCCGCCGACTGGCCTTACATCACCGGGATTGCCAATCTCCAATCGATCGATACGCATCTGAATGCGCCGCTGAGCCTGGCTGGCGCGCAGACTTCGAAACCAGCGCGCAAAACGCGCGGTCTGGCGAATTTAACTCACACGCCAACGTATCCTTTGGGATACAAAAAATCAAGACGTCCGGCGGCGCTGCTCGCTCTCACCGCGCCAGCACTTCGACCTCGCGGTCGACGCCGGTGATGACCTTGAAGTCGCGCTGGTAGGTCTTGCCTTCGTTGCGGGCGATGACGTGGTAGTCGCCCTCGGCCAGCACGATGCGCGGGAACGCGCCGATCGATTCCTTGATGACGTCGCCGCCGGGGGTGAGCACCGTCCATTGCGTATTGGCCAGCGCCTCGCCGCCGGAATTGTCGACGAGCTTGAGCGTGATCACCGCGGCGCGGTGCGTCACCGTGATATCGGTGAGCTTGCCGGCCTCGATGTTGACGTCGGAGCGCACCACCGAATTGCCGTCGCCGTAGTTCGACACGACATTGTAAGTGCCGGCCGGCAACAGCACGACGTCGCCCGACATCACGTTCTGGGCGATGCGCCGGCGCTCCACAGTGGCGAATTGGCTGCCGGTATAGATTTCGAAGGAAATCTGCCCGGCGGGAATGCGCACGTCGCCGACGCGGCCCTCGAGCCGCATGCCGCCGGCGGGGATGTCGAACACTTCGCGCACCGGTTCGGCGCGCAGCTGCACCGCCTTGGCGGCGCTCGCCAGCCCAAGGCTGGCATGCACGACATAATTGCCGGGCGGCAGCACGAAGGTCGGCGCCGCCGCGTGCTCTTCCCTGAGCAAAGGGAATATCCCGGTCGCGTCGGGCTTCGCCGCATAGACCCGCCAGATCAGGCCGCCGCTGATCAGTGGCGCATCGCGGCCGTAACGCGCGGCCACCGCCAGCGCGACGCGGCCGGCCGGAACGAAGGGTTCGTTCTGGGCGAGCGGCGCCGGGGCGAGCGGATTGGGCGTGACGATGGTCGCACCGGGCGATCCAATGCCCCCGAGGAGAGGCGTCGGCGCAGACGATTGCGGGGCCGCCAGCGCGCGCATTTGCGCCGCGGCCGGCGCCGGGGCGAGCAAAATGAACGCCGCGACGGCGCACAACGCCGCCATCCCGCAATGCCGAAAATCGTGCAAGCCCCACCCTGACATCGTGATTTTTCTCGATCATAAAGGCGGCAATTTCATGCCCCGCGGCATCCGCCGATAAGTCCCAATCCCGGCACGCGGGGTGCGGTATCTGGCTGACTAGCCGCCACTTTCACCGTATCGTCAGGTGGTGCTGGCTGCCGGCCGGCAGGCGTCGAATGCCCCGTGAGGACCGAAGTGACGAGAGGATTTAGTGAGTAGTATCGAGGTTCGGGACAAGACGGTCGACGCCGGCCAGCTCGCCGTCAAGCGCGGCGGACCGGCGATCGGGCTGGTGCTTGGCAGCGGCGCGGCGCGTGGCTTTGCTCATATCGGCGTGATGCGGGCGCTGCAAGCCCACGGCATCACCCCGGACATTATCGTCGGCACCTCGATGGGCGCGCTGGTCGGCGGCTGCTACGCCACCAATCAGCTCGACACGCTGGAAGAGTGGGCGCGGTCGCTGACGCGACGGCGGATCATCAGCTATCTCGATGTCCGGATCGGCGGCTCCGGGATCATCGGCGGCACCCGGCTGGCGCATCGATTGGAGGAGTTGATCGGCGACACCGCGATCGAGGATCTGCCGATCCGCTTCACGGCGATCGCCACCGAGATCGGCACCGGCCACGAAGTCTGGCTGACCCGCGGCTCGCTGACGCTGGCGCTGCGCGCCTCCTATGCGTTGCCGGGAATCTTCGCCCCGGTTCATCTCGGCGGCCGCTGGCTGGTCGACGGCGCTCTGGTCAATCCGGTGCCGGTTTCGGCGGCGCGTGCGCTCGGCGCCCGCGTCGTCATCGCGGTCAACATGGATGCCGACAGATTCGGCCGCGGCGCCACCATCGCCAGTCACGGCGCCGATCCCGGCGATGGCCAGGCCATCGCCCCGACCAATCACGCGGCGAACGGCTTTGCCCGCCTGCGCGGCCTGTTCGGCGCCGAGCGCGCGCTCAAGCGCCATATGCTGGCCGGCGACGCCCGGCCGAGCTTCTCAACCGTGATGATCGAATTGTTCAACATCATGCAGGACCGCCTCACCCGCATGCGGCTCGCCGGCGATCCGCCGGACGTCCACATCACGCCGCGCATCGCCAATATCGGTTTTCTCGATTTCCACCGCGCCGCCGAATCCATCGCCATCGGTCACGCCGCGACGGAAAAGGCCATCGAGTCGATTACGGAATCGATCGCCGAATTGGGCTGAAATTACTGCGACGGCGAGTTCTGCGCGCAAGTCGACTGGCAGGCAATCTGTTGCGTCGAGCAATTGAGCTGACAACTCGTGCTCATATTGGCATTGCTGGTAGCGGTTGCGGCGCCGGTCGGCGCGAGGCCGGGGACCAGACACGCGGTCTGGCAGGTCGCGGCCTGCGAATTGCAAGTCATCATGCAATTGGTGACGGTCGAGGTCTGCGCCAGCCGGATTTTCCCGGCGGCATCGGCGACGCCGGGCGTTGCGATGAACGTGGCGCCGAGCGCCACAATGCCGAGCAGCGTCACCAACCGCCACATGATCTGTCTCCCGCACCGATCGTCCGAGACAATATCATAGCGCCAGCTGCGAGGAACGCGATTTCAATCCCCGCGTCCGATGAACCGGCCTCTGGGTTCGGCCCGGTTAAGCGGTCAGGATGTAGTCGCGCATCGCCGCCGAATCGCGCTCCATTTCCTGCAGCCGGTGCTTGACGACGTCGCCGATCGAGATGATGCCGGCCACCTGTCCCTGGTCGACCACCGGGAAGTGGCGGAATTTGCCCGCGGTCATGCGCTCCATGATGCTGGAAATGGTCTCGCCCTCGGTGCAGGTCGAGACTCTGCGGGTCATGACCCGGCTCACCGGATCGCCGAGTGCGGCGGCGCCGCGCTCGGCGAGCGCCCGCACGATGTCGCGCTCGGAAACGATGCCGACGATGCGGCTGTCCACGCCCAGGATGAGCGCCGCGCCGATGCGCCGCTCGGCAAGCAGCGCAACAACGGAAGACAGCGTGGCATGGGGTTCGACACTGACGACGTCGCGGCCCTTGGCCGCGAGAATGATGCTGATAGTCATCGTAGCCTCCCTGGCCTTGCAACCGTACGCTCCGCAAGGCGGCGGCGCGGCAGCGGCGAAGGCAAGATTCAATGTTCGGGTCGGCGCCGAGTTCCGGGACATCAGCGCAACTGCTGCGATGCAGCATCGAGTTCCGCGCGGCATCGCCCGAAAAACCAGCGCCGACTCGAAGCTGATTATGGCGGGTCAATGCGGCGATGGCGTGACGTATAGTTTGATCAGCTTGATCCCGATCAAGATCGCCGAACTTGGGCTTTTTGATCGCACATGATTTTTAGCCGAACCGGCATGCCCCGGACGTCGCCGAGGCATGCATTTCACTCGGTTCAGCCAGTCATTTCGGTATCGAGTTCGGCGCGCGGCACCACCGGATCGAACGCGTCGAACAGCAGGAGACCCGCGAAAAAGCCGCCGACATGCGCCTGCCAGGCAATGGTTTGCCCAGCCTCGGTGCCGAACGAGATCGTGCCGAATCCGAACAGCGCGTTAAGCCCGAGCCAGACGCCGAGGAATAAGAGAAAACGCGGATCGCGCAGCGTCGCGGCGAGCGAGGCGGCGGGGACATGGTAGGCGGCGTCGGAGCGCTCGCGCCAATGCATGACCGGACCGTCGGGTCGAAATACGAAGCGTAGCGCCGCCGCCATCGCGCCGGAGATTGCCGCCGAGGCGCCGATCATCGGCTCCATCTCGCCGAGATGGGTGACGAGATGCGCCAGCGCGCCGATCGCCGCCATGACCAGCATGAAAACGGTGTAGCGCCACGGTCCGAAGCGGCGCGCCAGCGCGGTCCCGAACGGAATGAGCCAGGCCAGATTGAGGCCAAGATGCATGAGGTCGGCGTGAATGAAAGCGTAGGTGAAGAAGGTCCACAGATCGGCGGCGAAACCGCCGGGCAAGGCGCCCGCGAGACCGCCATCGCCGCCATAGCGCGCCGGGATGAATGCGAAGTTCAGAAGGAAATTGACGTCCTGCTCGTCCGTCAGCACCAGCGTGCGGAACGCATGAACGACAATGAGAACGGCCACGGTCGCCACGACGACCAGCGGCACGTTGAAAATGGGCTCGCGAAAAGGGGATTCGGACTGCTGCGTCACCGCTCACGCCTTATGTACAGCCGAAATAGGCTTAAGCGACGGCGAGAACAAGCGGCGAGAGCGAATGCGTGCACGCCGCAGCCAAGACTCAAAACGAGGGCAAGCGTGCCGGCCGAAAACAAAAGGGAGGACGGGTCGCGTCCTCCCTTTTGCACCTTGCGCGGGGTTTCCGCGGTGAACGCCGGCAATCCCGGGCTTTGCGGCCCGGCATCGTGCGGCGTCCGTCACATCCCCTCGCCTCCCTGAGCTTGAAAAAAGCGCCGCCTGGACCGGCGCGCGCCGAAGACATTCGTGGAAGCACCCTAGGCGGCGCGGCGCGGCGCGCCAACGCCAACGTTCCGTTAAGTTTAATTGCGGGCGCGACGGCGCCGCCGCGTCACCGCCGCCTGCATCAGGCACGCGACCTGCTCGTCATCTCCCAAATCGCCGGTTGCGGCAAATCCTGTCCCGATCAGGGACAGATCTGCGCTGCCGACGCGATGCCAGGGAGCGTTTATGAAACACGCAGCGAGTCGGGAACTCCATGCGTATTGGGAAGAGCGGCGCGGCAAGCGCCCCGCGCCGGAGCGCGCCGACATCGAGCCGGGCGCCATTCGCCACGTGCTCAGCGACGCCTTCATCCTGGCACTCGACGGCGCCGCCGGACACCCGTTTCGGCTCGCCGGCACGCGGGTGTGCGCGCTATTTAACCGCGAGCTCAAAGGCGAGCCGTTCATTGGGCTGTGGGCGGCGGCGAGCCAGCCGATCATGTCCGACCTGCTCGCCATTCTGATTGATGAGCGCGTCGGCACCGTCGCCGGCGTGACCGCTCAGAGCGCCGATGGCGAACCGATCGACCTTGAACTGTTGCTGTTGCCGCTCGCCGCCAGCCGGCCGAGCCTCGCGCGCAGCATCGGTATCCTGGCGCCGCTGAAGGCGCCGTCATGGCTCGGCGCAAAACCGCTCGGCGCCCTTACTCTCGGCGGCCGCCGTCACGTCGGCGCGCCGGTGGAGACACGGCTATTGCCGCGGTTCATGGCGCCGCGCCGCCGTCATCTGGTCGTCTATGAAGGCGGCCGCGGCGCCGGCGGCTAACGAGGCATTAACATCGCCCGCCTAGGTTTGCTCGGCCCGTAAGGCGGCGGAACATAATGGCGTTAGCTGAGCGAATACCGAGTTCTACGGGCGCTGAACCAGGACCGCCGCCGCCATCAGCGCGTCAAGGTCAATTTGCTCGGCCGCTATATGCTGCCGGATCGCCGCGAATTCCCTTGCCAGGTCATCAATATGTCGCCGGGCGGCATGGCGCTGATCGCGCCGGTGTCCGGCGCGCCGGGCGATCGCATCATTGCCTATGTCGATCATCTTGGCCGGCTCGAAGGCCAGATCGCGCGCGTCTTCGAGAACGGCTTCGCGATGACGATTTCGGCGACGGCGCGAAAACGCGACAAGCTCGCGGCGCAGCTCACCTGGCTCGCCAATCGCCATATCCTCGGCCTGCCGGAAGACCGCCGTCACGGCCGCATCGTGCCGCGCAACCCGGTCGGCCGCCTCATCCTGCCGAACGGCGTCAATCTCACCTGCCGCATCATCGACGTATCGCAATCCGGCGCCGGCATCGCCTCGAAGGAGCGGCCGCCGATCGGGACGCTTGTCACCTTGGGCAAGGTGCAGGGCCGCGTGGTGCGTCATCTCGAAGACGGCTTCGCCGTGGAATTCACGCGCCTGCAGCACCCCGATTTCCTCGAAGAGAACGTCTGCAGCTGATAGGCCGGCGGTGCAGCCGTCTCGCGCAACGCATGCGCGATGCTGCGCGTCCTATCTCCGCCGCGGCCAGAACCGAAATCCGCCCGGCCTTGCCGCATTGCTGAAAGCCAAGCCGAGAAACACGAACGTCAGCGAAAGCAGCAGCAGCGGCGGAGACGGATCGGCTCCGCTGCGCGCCATTTTGATGCCGATGGCAATCCACAGCACCAAGGCAATGCCGGAACTGCCACGGCCCCACCGGGCCCAGTTCCGTTTTTGCTCCTCGAATTGCCGTCGCAAGCTTTCAATGTCGGCTCGCATCTGTTCCGGCGTCATGGCGCGCTCCCATCCCATAGAGGTATCGCAATGCCTCATCGACCCTGCCCTTGTGAGACGGACGTAGCCGGTAAAGGTTCAAGGCGGGATCTGGGGCGGCAGCAACCGCCCTGTCTGCGGGGCTCGACGACGGCGCCTGCTGCCAATGGCGCCGAATTCGGCGAAGTCGCGTTTTCCAAGAGACCGTCACCGGCGGGTAAACGCCGGCATCGCAATTTGCCGCTCGCCGCGGGCCGTGGCCGAGTGAACTTACGCCTCGTCTTATCCGGCAAAAGCCATATTTGCGCGCTGATCGGCAGGGCCGGCAGGAGAGCGGGTGCCGCGTAAAATGCGCTTCGGATGCGGCTTCGGCGCCGCGTTGCTACAATTTGAATTAAAATAGAATAGTTCTGATTTTATACAATATTGGTGACAAAAACCGCGCAGATTTTCTTGGTCTTGACCGCTGTTTTACTTCAAATTGAACGATTTGACTTAGCGGCGCTGCAAAAGCTTTGTGCGAAACGTGACCCCGACGAGACGGGAAGGGGTCACGATGAATTCGGTCGCACAAACAATCCTCAAGCACGGAGCGGCTGCAGGCGTCATCGCGCTGGCGCTCTTGGCGCTGCCCAACGGCAGCTCGGCGCAGCAGCGACCGCTGTTCATCTCGCTCGGCGGCGTGACCCGCGCGCCGATCGGCTGGGTCGAGTTCTGCGTCGAATACGCTCCCGAATGCAAGACCAAGCCGTCGATGCCGCGCGACGTCGTGCTCTCGACGCAAGCCTGGAACGACCTGCAGCGCGTCAATCTCTGGGTCAACAATCACGTCAAGCCGATGACCGACATGGATCATTGGGGCGTCGTCGAACGGTGGAATTATCCGGACGACGGCTACGGCGACTGCGAGGACTACGTGCTGGCGAAGCGCAAAATGCTGATGCAGGAAGGCTGGCCGCGCGAGGCGCTGCTCATCACCGTGGTGCGCGACCAGAACGGCGACGGCCACGCCATCCTCACCGTCAAGACCGACAAGGGCGAATTCATTCTCGACAACGAGACCAACGACATCCTGCCGTGGTCGGAAACCGGCTACCGCTACGTCAAACGCCAATCGCAAGCCGATCCGAACGTCTGGATCGCGCTCGGCGACACCGCGACCGCGCCGGCCACCGCGTCGTCGCGCTGAGCAAAGAACAAGGAGCTACACGACCCCGGTCACGTCCCCACCCCTCCCCGTCCCCAGACCGGGTTCGTGGCGGCCGGCTCTCCCCCAGGAGCCGGCCGCACCATTTTTAGAAGAGGAGGACGGACGACGGACGACTGACGACGGAGAAAGGAAACTTGTCCCTCCGTCCTGTGTCATTCGACCGGCACTGTCGGTGGCTTCTGCCACTCCACCGTGGCATCGTAGCCCCAGATCCACGCCATCGAACTCGACCGCGTCGATCGCCGCGGGCGCGGCCTCTTTCGATTTTCGATTGTAGTCGTGCTTGGCCTTGACGATCGCCGCGGAGCTGCGCTGCACGGCGTGCACGCGTGGCATGCGGATACGGCGAAAATTCCGGAACGCCGCAACGGGATCGTCGGGCTCGGCGGCAAGCCAGCGCGCCAGGATATAGGCATCCTCGAACGACTGGCTGGCGCCCTGCCCGGCGTTGGGCAGCATCGCATGCGCGGCGTCGCCGATGAGCGTAACGCGGCCGCGCCCCCAATTGTCGGTCGGCGGGCGCATGAACAGGCCCCATTGCGAGCACTGGGTGACATGATTCAGCAGCGTTGCGAGCAGCGGCTCCGGGTTTGGAAAGCTTGCGCGCATGGCCTCCGGATCGCCCGGTATCGACCAGCCTTCCTCGACCCAGGCATCGGTGTCTTCCTGGGTGACGATGTTCACTACGTCGCGGCCGCGCAGGTAATAAGCAAAGAAGTGACGGCCCGGTCCGAGCCATTGCACGTGTCCCGACGGCGCCAGCACGTCCGCCGGAACATCGCTGCCGGGAATGAGCGCGCGCCAGACCATTTGGCCGGTATAGGTCGGATGCTCGTCGCCATAGAGCGCGCGGCGGACCAGCGAGTGGATGCCGTCGGCGCCGATCACAAGGTCAGCCTCGCGGGTCACGCCGTTGGCAAAGCTCAGCGCGACATGCGCCGGCTGCTCCGCGATGCCGATCAGCCGATGATCGAGATGAATCCTCGCCGGGTCGACGCCGCTCGCCAAGGCCCCCAGCAAATCGGCCCGATGGAAAGAGTGAATGCCGGCGCCGAAGCGCGCCGCGGCCGCGGTCTGATCGCGATAATGCAGCGGCGCGCCGGTATTCATATCGCGGGTGAGCACGCCGGGCGCGACACTGGCGACGGCGGCGATCTCCTCGCCGAGCCCGATCGCGCGCAGCGCGTTGATGGCTTGCGGACTGACATTGATGCCGGCGCCGATCTCGCCGAGCGCCGGCGACTGCTCGAAGACCTCGGCCGCGAGGCCGAAGCGGGCGAGCGCGGCTGCGGTCGCAAGGCCGGCGAGACCGCCGCCGATGATGGCGATGCGGGGCGCTTGCATCACGCGACCGGCTTCAAGCCCTTCGCATATTGCTTGAAGCGGCGAACGTAAATATCGGCGCCGGCTTTGATCATCTTGATCACGGCCGCGTCGAGGGTGCGGATGGCGCGCGCCGGCGCGCCGACGACCAGCGAATTGTCGGGAAAGCTCTTGCCTTCCGTAATCAGCGCGCCGGCGCCGACCAGGCAATTGTCGCAGATCCTGGCGCCGTTGAGCACGATGGCCCCCATGCCGATCAGGCTGTTGGCGCCGACGGTGCAGCCGTGAAGAATGACATTGTGGCCGATCACGCAATCCGGCCCGATGGTCATGGGAAATCCCGGATCGGTGTGCAGCGTGGCGTTGTCCTGGATCTGCGACCGCTCGCCGAGCTCGATCCATTCATTGTCGCCGCGCAGCACCGCGTTAAACCAGACGCTGGCGTCGAGTTTCAGCCGCACTTTGCCGATCAGCGTCGCGGTCGGCGCGATCCAATAGCGGTCCGCTTCCGGCAGCTCAGGCCGGTTGCCGTCGAGTTCGTAGATCATGATAGCACCCAATCCGCTCGTGCCCGCGAAAGCGGGACCCAGTGAATCCGTCTGGATTCCCGCCTGCGCGGGAATGAGCGGAAGCTGGCCGATTGACGACTATCAGACGCCGAGCAGCGCTTGAAGCGCGAGCACGACCACGGTTCCCGACATCAGGCTCCACAGCCCCGCGATCACGGTGGCGATCATGACGATCTCGGCGCGGCGGCCCTCGATGCGGCGGCCGCGGATGGTGTTGCGCATGATGATGTAGGGCGCCGAGAACATCAAAAGCGGAATGGCGGCAAAGCGCGCCGGGACCGGTCCGACTTCGAGAAGCCGGAAGCTCGGTATGTGGCGGCTGAACAGCGAATAGCCGCTGGCGCACAGCCCGGCCACCGCAAAGCCCATGGCCAACGCGAAAAAGGATTGGATGGCCTCGGGAGATATCGACGGCTGCATGAACGTTTCCCGGCGTTTCTCTCCGCAAAGCCATTGCAGAGGACGCGGCGGCCCGCTACGGAATGATTAAGGAAAGGTTAACGGGGCTCGATTTCCGGCTTATGCGCCAGCCGCTTAACAGCATGCATCGCCTTGCCCGCACTTTCGCGGTGGCTTTGGCGCTTGCCGGATTCGCATTCGCCGCACCGGTTGCGGCGCGGCCGCTCAATATCGTGGCGATCGGGGCGAGCAACACCACCGGTTTCGGCGTCGGCGAGCAGAATGCCTATCCTGCGGTGCTGCAGGCGCTGTTACGCAAACGAGGCATCCCGGCCAATGTTATCAATGCCGGCGTCAACGGCGACGTCACCGCCGGCATGCTGCGGCGGCTCGACGGCGCTGTGCCCAAGGGCACCGACATCGTGATCCTGCAGCCGGGCGGCAACGATCTGCGCTTCTTCGGCACCAAGGCGGCGCGCACGGCCGATATTGCGGCCATGGAGAAGCGGCTGCGCGCCCGCGGCATCCGCTTCATTCTCTATGACCCCGATCCGGTGCCGGCCGATTTTTACCAGTGGGATCACATCCACTTTAACGCCGCCGCGCATGCCAAGATCGCGGCGACGCTCGCCGCGGAGATCGAAAGGTCGCTCAAGCCCACAGCGCCGGCGCAACCGGGCGCAGCGCAGCCGGCACCGGCAAAGCCGTAGGATCAAAGCCATTTAGCCGGTCCACCCCTGCCCCATTTGCCGCTCAGGCACGTGCGATACTGAATTTGATTCGCGCGAGGCTGAACAAACGCCATGACGGCGCACACGGTTTTCCGAGAGAAGGGCCGCAAGACGCATGGCCGCTTCACGCTGCCCCTTGTCATTGCCGTCGCTTTGCTGGCCGCTGCCGCGGGCTTTGTCGCCTATGTGCTGTGGCCGACCTGGCCGAGCCGGCCGGTAGCGCTCGATGCGCCGGCAATGCCGATTACCGTTGCCGGCGAACTGTTCGACGTGCCGCCCGCGGCCATCCGCGAAGCGGTGCAGCGTCACCCCGGAGAACAGGAGCGCATCGATCTCGCCTTCGAATGGCCGTCGCTCACGCCGCCTCCTGCCAATGACAAGCCGGCGGATAAAATCGCGCTGACTGCGGAAAACGCCACGGCGGCGGCCGCGGCGCCCGAGAACCAGCGGCTGTTCGTGACCATCGCGGGGCTCGGCCACGAACTGCCGCCGCTCGAGCGGCTGCGCACCATCTATCCGCGCTATGCCGAGGAGAAAGCGAGCACCGGCCCCGACGGTCTCGCGATTCTGCCGTTCCGGACCGGCACGCCCTATGACGGCGAAGACCTGGTTTATTTCGGCACCAATCCGGAGCAATTCTTCGCTTTGTGCACGCGTGCCGGCCACATCGTGCCCGGCACCTGCATTCACGAGCGAATGCTCGGAAATGCGGAAATCACATTCCGCTTTCCCCGCGACTGGTTCGGCGATTGGCGCAGCATCGCTTCGGGCTTCGATCGGCTCGCTACGCAATTGCATCCACGGCGCAACTGACGCGGTTCTGCAAAGGTCCGGCGATCAGGCCAAATCCATATCGAGAATTGGCATTTCGAGAATATAGGCCCCGGGCCGCTTATCATCGTCGACGAACAGGACGCCGATGAACTCCTCGCCGAGATAGACTTCGAGCGAATCCCGTTTCTTGGCGCGCGGCACGACGCGAATGGCGTTATTGTCGAATTTGCGCTTGAGATAGGCGTCGAGCCGCTTGATCCGGTCGATGTCGGCGACTTCGCCCAAATCGATTTCCATGCGGAAATTATAGGACAGATCCTCGTCCTCATCGTCGAGATCGAGATCGCCCAGCCGCTCCTCGCCGATATAGACCTCGGCCGAATCTTTCTTATTGGGCTGCGGCACCACGCGAAGACGCGCGTTGCCGAACAATTTTTTCAAATAGGCGTCGAGCCTTCTGACTGCCTGAACGTCCACCGCTCGTTCTCCTCGACCCGAAATTCCTAAATCTCGATAGCTCAATTTTCGTCTTGGAACATCTGATCCATGGTGCGCGCCGGCTCCGGGCAGCCGGCGACGCCGATCACTTTGGCCGGCACGCCGGCGACCGTCACATTGTTCGGCACCGGCTTGACCACCACGGAGCCGGCGGCGATGCGCGCGCAATGGCCGACCTCGATATTGCCGAGAATCTTGGCGCCGGCGCCGATCATCACGCCGTAGCGGATTTTCGGGTGGCGGTCCTCATCCTCCTTGCCGGTGCCGCCGAGCGTCACGTCATGCAGAAGCGAGACGTCGTCTTCGATCACCGCGGTCTCGCCGACGACGAGCCCGGTGGCGTGATCGAGGAAAATGCCGCGGCCGATCCGGGCCGCCGGATGAATGTCGCATTGGAACACCGCCGATGCGCGGCACTGCAGATAGAGCGCGAAATCGCGGCGGCTCTTCTGCCACAGCCAATGCGCCAGCCGATGCGTCTGGATGGCATGAAAGCCCTTGTAATAGAGCACCGGCTCGATGAGGCGGTGGGTTGCCGGATCGCGGTCCATCGTCGCCATGATGTCGGCGCGGAACGCCTCGCCGATCGCGGGAGCGTCTTCGATCGCGTCGCAATAGGCTTGACGGATCAGCCCGGCCGACACCGCCGAATGGTCGAGCCGCGCGGCGAGGCGGTGGACGACGGCGCCTTCGAGCGTGTCGTGGTGCAACACCGTCGAATAGATGAACGTCGTGAGCTCGGGCTCGCGGCGCACGGTTTCCTCGGCTTCGCGGCGGATACGCGCCCAGACTGGATCGACCTTTTCGACTGCCGGTTTCGCCTGATACTGCGCCATCGCTATGTCTCCCGGAAAGGCGGCGTCACTTTCTATCATATTGGGCGGCGGATGGGCCAAAACCAAGGGCCGGGCGTTTTCGGCCAAAAGCCGAGCGATATCAGGCCAATGGACTAGCTCATTGGCCGATTCGCCAGAAATTCCAGCACCGCCGACTTAAACATCCGGTCGCCGACCGCCAACATGTGATCGCGGCCGGGAATGGTCAGCGCCTTCGCGCCGGGAATGAGGGCGGCAAGTTCTTGCGGCGAGCCGGCGATCGGATCTTCACCGCCGACCGCGACCAAAATCGGCACGTTGATGTGCGCGACTTCCTCGCGGCTCAACGTCTGGCGCGAGCCGCGCAAGCAGGCCGCTAGCGCCCGCAGATCGGATTTGGTCTGTTCGGCGAAGGCACGGAACATGTAGGCCGTCGGGTCGGACACCTCGGCGAGCGACGGCGCTTCGAGCGCAATGGCGATGGTGTCCGGCAGCCCGACGCCTTCGACAAGCCGGATGCCGAGGCCGCCGATGACGGCAGAGCGCGCCCGATCCGGATGCGCCAGAGCCAGAAACGCGGTGATGCGCGCGCCCATAGAATAGCCCATGACGTCGGCGCGCCGCAGGCCGAGATGATCGAGCAGCGCGCGGACATCCTCGGCCATGATGGCGCTGTGATAGGCGGCCGGATCGTAGAGCTTGGCCGAGGCGCCATGGCCGCGATTGTCGAGCGCGATCGCGCGCCGCCCGGCGCGCGTCAGCGTGCCCACCCAGCCCGGGCCGACCCAGTTGATCTCCTTGTTGGAAGCAAAGCCGTGCACCAGCACGACGGGATCGCCCTCGCCTTCGTCGAGATAGGCGATCTCCACGCCATCATGGGAAAAACTCGGCATGGCCGGACAATAATCATGGCCGGGCCGGAAGTGCCAGCGCCGGCAATTCGATCGCGCGCAGCCGGCGAAGCTTGCGGCGAAGCAAAGTACGCTGCGTCATCCGCTCGACCGCGGCCTTGCACGAGGCGCAGAAGCCGAACAGTGCGAAAGCGGCCCAGATCAGCCACATCGCGAGATCGAAGGCGCTTGCCGTGAGGACGATGGCGGCACGGCCAAGGAGTTTTACGATCGCGCGGGTCTTGCCGCCCTTGGCGGCGGAAAGCCGCGCCAGCCGCGACATATCCTGCGGCTCCTCGGCGACCGCGAGGCCGTCCATCGCGGCCTGCGTTCCGGCCTTGGCCTCGATCCGTCCGGTATTCTCCGCGAGCGCGACGAGACCTCCGGCTTCCTCGACTTTCATCGCCTCGCGCGCTGCCCGCACCGCCAAGGCCGGATTGAGCCGCCCGCTGCGGCGCGCCGCCTTGAGCAGCGTAACACCGACGCGTTCCGGCACGGTCATGCCGGCGCTGGCGTAAGTGGCGGCGGTAATCGCGATGCCGACGCCGGCGAGGCCGAGGATCCACGGATCGTAGCGTTCGCCCATGAGATAGCGCGTGCCCTCGCGGGCGGCGTCACGGATGTCGCCGAACACAAAGAGGTCGCCCGCGGCGGTGCCGGCAAGGCTTGCCAGGTCGGTAGGCTCGCCGGTCCACAGGCCATGGATAAACCGGCCGGCCGTGCTGGCAACGGACGATTGTTTGACGCCGGCGTCCTTCACCTTGGCGACCAAAGCCGGATCGAGCGCGACGCCGCGGTCGGCCGCCAGCGCGACAAAACTCCGCGCCAGATCGACATCGCCGGACGCGAGCGCGGCGGCTGTTTCGCGCTCCGCCACGTCGCGGTTGAAGCTTTTGTCGAGGGCCTGATCGGTGATTCGGACCGGATCCCCGGCAACGGCAAGCTGATTTCGCGCAGCCATGCCGCCGCGCATGAGCGCGATCGCTGCCACGGCAAAAACAACGGCGCCGAGAAGCGCAAAGACCGGATGCCGCGCCAAGCGCATGAATTGCCGCTCGCCCATTGTTGCTTGCCCAGCCTGTCGCGGACCTCGCTCGGAGCTGCAATATATGTCGGCAATTTGCGGCTTTTTCACAACAAATCGCGATCGCAAGGCTTTGCTGGAAATCGTATCGGTAGCCCGCTATGGTGCGGAGCGATTTCGCAAAGCCTAATGGCGCGCCCATGACGGATAGGATTGTTCCGCATTTCCACAACGATCTCGGCGTCCCCGCGATCACCATCGGCGCCAGGGAGTTCATGTGCGTCGGGGCGCTACCGCCATTCGACCATCCTCACGTTTATTGCGACATGGGCGACGATGCCGAATACGTCTGCCCCTACTGCTCGACGCTCTACCGCCACGATCCGGCGCTTGCACCCAATGAAGCGCGGCCCGCGGAATGCGCCTTGAGCCCAGATTTTGTCTGAACCGTTATCGTGACGGCCTCGCGCAGCGTTATCGTCGCGGGCGCCGGCATCGGCGGGTTGACGGCGGCGTTGGCGCTGGCGCGGAGCGGCTTTCGCGTCACCGTGCTGGAACAGGCCGAACGGCTTTCGGAAACCGGCGCCGGCATCCAGCTCTCGCCCAATGCCGCGCGCTGCCTGATCGATCTCGGCGTCGGCGAGCGGCTGCGGCCGCATGTGACCGAGCCCGCGGCGTTGCGCGTCGTCGCCGGGCGAAGCGGCCGCCAAATCGTCCGCATGCCGCTCGGCGGAGCGGCGGAACGCTATGGCGCGCCGTATTGGATCGTCCATCGCGGCGACCTGCAAGGCACGCTCGCCGCTGCCGTGGCGCAAGAGCGCAATGTTTCACTCAAGCTCGGCATGCGGGTTGAGGATTTCGCCACTTATTCGCGCGGCGTCACCGTGTCGGCAAACGGCCCCGGCGGCGTCTGGCACGAGCGCGGCCATGCGCTTATTGCGGCCGACGGACTGTGGTCGCAGGCACGCGCCAGATTAGGCTTTAAGGACCAGCCGCGCTTTGCCGGCCGCACCGCATGGCGGGCGCTCATCCCGGCAAGCAAAGCGCCGCCGCAATGGCGCGAACCGCTGGTCCATCTCTGGCTCGGTCGCGATGCGCATCTGGTGCATTATCCGGTCAAAGCCGGCGCCCTGATCAATGTCGTGGCAATCACGACGGATACCTGGAACGCGCCAGGCTGGAGCGCGCCGGGGAACCGGATCGATCTGTTGCCGCGGTTTCCAGCCGAACGCTGGGCGCCGGGAGCCCGCGAGCTTATTGGCGAACCGGAAACCTGGTTGAAATGGGCGCTGTATGACTGCGCGCCACTGTCGCATTTCTCTTTCGGCGCGGCGGCGCTGATTGGGGATGCCGCCCATCCAATGCTGCCGTTTCTGGCCCAAGGCGCGGCCATGGCGATCGAGGATGCGGTCGTGGCGGCGCATTGCCTCGCCCGGATGCCGGACGATGCCGCCGGCGCGCTGAAGTCCTATTCCGCGCTGCGGCGAAGGCGGACCCGCAAGGTGCAGCGGCTCGCGGCCAAGAACGGCGCGCGCTATCACTTGAGCACGCCGGCCGCTATCATCCGCAATGCGGCGATGCGCGCGATGGGCGGCGCGTGGCTGTTGCGGCATTACGACTGGCTTTACGATTGGCGGCCGCCGGCCGTCCCGTCGAGCAACTAAGTCGAACGATTGAGCAGCATCATGCCAGCCACCGAGCCGCTGTTTCCTACCGCGATCGCCGGCAGTCTGCCGAAGCCCGCTTGGCTCGCGGCGCCGAACAAGCTGTGGGCGCCATGGCGGCTCGAAGGCGAAGACCTTGCCGCCGCCAAGGACGACGCCACGCTGCTCGCGATCAAGCTGCAGGAGGACGCCGGCATCGACATCGTCGGCGACGGCGAGCAGTCGCGCCAGCATTTCGTCCACGGCTTTCTCGAAGCGGTCGACGGCATCGACTTCGAAAAGCGCGTCGAGATGGGCATCCGCAACGATCGCTACAAGGCGCTATGCCCGACCGTGGTCGGCCCGTTGCGGCTGCGCGCGCGCGTGCATGCGCGCGAGGCGCGGCTTTCGCGCGCCCACACCAGGAGAAAACTCAAATTCACTTTGCCCGGGCCGATGACGCTGGTCGACACCATCGCCGACGCTTATTACGGCGACCGGGTGAAAATGGCGTTTGCCTTTGCCGACCTCCTGAACGAGGAGGCGCGCGGACTCGCCGCCGACGGCGTCGACATCATCCAATTCGACGAGCCGGCCTTCAACGTCTACATGGACGCCGCCGCAGGATGGGGCATCGAGGCGCTGCATCGCGCCATCGATGGGCTCGCCTGCAAAAGCGCGGTGCACATCTGCTACGGCTACGGCATTCCCGCCAATATCGAATGGAAGGGGACGCTCGGGGACGAATGGCGGCAATACGAAAGATTTTTTCCGGCCCTGGCAAAAAGCCGCATCGACCAGGTATCGCTCGAATGCATCCATTCGCACGTGCCGATGAGCGTGCTCAAGCTCTTGGCCGGCAAGGATGTGCTGGTCGGCGTCATCGACGTCGCCACCGACACGATCGAGACGCCGCAAGAAGTCGCCGACGTGATTGCGAAAGCGGCAGAATACGTTCCTGCGCAAAAAATCATCGCCTGCACCAATTGCGGAATGGCGCCGATGCGCCGCGAAATCGCCGCAATGAAACTGGAAGCACTCGCCCGGGGCGCGGCGCTGGCGCGACAGAGATTCGATTGATCGTTCCGTAGCAGGCGCTGCGACAATCCACACATTGTTACCTTCAATCCGCTGCCGGAAGCGGTCGGTAGCGTTTTGTTAAAGTTTGGCCGTTTGGATATGAGCAACGTCAAAAAGGCAAGCGTCATGCAGCTGCAGTTCGTGACCACCGTTTCGTTCGCCGATCGCGACGGCCTGACCGTGCATCTGCAATATGGCGTTGCCGCGCCAAGCGAGCGCGAGGCGCGCAGCGAACTGGAGCGGCGTCTGATCAATCAGGAAATCTACGATTATTCGATTTCGGAAGTCCGGCGCGCGACTTCGAGCGAAGCCGAAAGCCTCAATCTGCCGGAAGGCGGCATCATCCTCTTGAACTGAGCGGCTTACCGCTCCCGCGCTGCCCTTTCCTGGCGCCGAGCATTTCGCGCAACACCTCGGCATGGCTGAGCGCGACATCGCGCGTGGCGGTGATGAGCGTGGCGGCGCGGCCTTTGGTCCAGGCACGCAGCGCGGCTAATTCGTCTTTGTGCTCTCCAAGCTCGGTGCGATAGCGGCGGCGAAACGCGGCGAAGCGTTGCGGATCGTGGCCGTACCATTTGCGCAATGCCGTCGACGGCGCGAGCTGGCGCGGCCAGGCGTCAAGCTTGAGGGCGGCTTTGGATACGCCGCGCGGCCACAGCCGGTCGATGAGAATTCGCAAGCCGTCCCTGGCCGCGGGCTTGTCGTAGGCGCGTTTGATGGCGATCGAGCCGGAGCGCGGCCTCGGACGAGCCACCCCCACCCTCTGTTTGGCTGCGCGCGCTGTCATGCCGGACCTTGCAATGCGCGATTAACGTGAAATGCAATCTACAGCGTCTCGACAACCTGCCGCAACGATTGCTGGACGCGCATTGCGGCGTCTTTGAGCTTCGGATTGTCGATCGCCTCCATCGAGGCGACCGGATCGATGGCGGCGACTTCGGTGCGTTCCGGGCCCAATTCCTGCACGACGACATTGCACGGCAGCATGGTGCCGATCTTGTTCTCAATCGACAGCGCCTCGTAAGCGAGTTTCGGATTGCAGGCGCCGAGAATGCGGTAATTCTGGAAATCGACGCCGATCTTCGATTTCAGGGTCTGTTTGACGTCGATTTCGGTGATGACGCCGAAGCCTTGCGCTTTCAAAGCATCGATCGTGTGCCGAACCGCGGCATCGAAACCGATGGCAAGCGTCTTGCTGAAATAGTAGCTCATCTTCGCTCCAGCCAGACCGTATATCCCGGCCTGCGCCAAACGCCCTTGATCTGCATCATCGCGCTGCGCCGAAGCTGCTGCAAGACTAGCGCTGGGCGCGGCTGATGACCTCGATGAGCTCGGCGACCTTGCGGCGTTGCTCGGCCTTGTTGCCCGAATCGATGGCGTGCTCGACGCAATGCGCGGCATGGTCGGCGAGGATCTCCTCCTCGGCACGGCGCAGCGCGGCGCGCACCGCCGAGAGCTGGGTGACGATATCGATGCAATAGCGGTCATCCCCAACCATGCGCGACAATCCGCGCACCTGACCCTCGATCCGATGGAGGCGCTTGAGCACCGACGCCTTGGCAACCGCTCGCATCGCGTCTATATACCCCTACCGGGTACCTGTATCAAGAGGCGATGTCGTGGATCAAATCACCGACGATGCGGTTCATGCGCACGACGATGCGCGGCACGCCGCGGCGGCCGTCGATCCGGTCTGCGGCATGACCGTCGATCCGGCGAAAACTCCGCATCGCCACGACTATCGGCATCACACTTATTATTTCTGCTCGGCCGGCTGCCGCAGCAAGTTTGCCGCCGACCCGGAGAAATATCTCAAGCCCGGCGCCGTGCCGGAGCCGATGCATAAGGGCGCCATGCATAGGGACGCGGCGCACATCGACGCAGTGGACACGGGCGCGATCTATACCTGCCCGATGCATCCTGAAGTCCGCCAGGTCGGACCCGGCGCCTGCCCGATCTGCGGCATGGCGCTCGAACCGGTCACGGTCACGGCGGAGGCGCCGCCCAATCCCGAATTGCTCGATATGACGCGGCGGTTCTGGATCGGGCTTATCCTGACGCTGCCGGTGGCCGCGCTGGAAATGGGCGGCCACGTGGTCGATCTCGGCGCCTGGCTACCGCCGAACGCCGCCAACCTTGTCCAATTGGCATTCGCCACGCCGGTCGTGCTGTGGGCCGGCTGGCCGTTCTTCGTGCGCGGCTGGAACTCGTTCGTCGCCCGCAAGCTCAATATGTTTTCGCTGATCGCGGTGGGCACCGGCGTCGCCTGGGTCTACAGCGTCGTGGCGACGCTTTTGCCGCAGCTCTTCCCGCCGGCGTTTCGCGGCCACGACGGCACCGTCGCCGTCTATTTCGAGGCGGCGGCGGGCATCACCGTGCTGGTCCTGCTCGGCCAGGTCCTGGAATTGCGCGCCCGCGAGCGCACTTCCGGTGCGATCCGCGCGCTGCTCGATCTCGCGCCGAAGAACGCGCGCCGGATCGCGGCTGACGGTACCGAGAGCGAAGTCGCGCTCGACGCCCTCCTCGTCGGCGATCGCCTGCGGGTACGCCCCGGCGAGAAGATCCCCGTCGACGGCACCGTGATCGACGGCCGCTCCGCGGTCGATGAATTGATGGTGACCGGCGAGTCGATGCCGGTGACTAAGGCGGCCGATGCAAAGGTCATTGCCGGCACGATGAACCAGAGCGGCAGCTTCGTCATGCGCGCCGACAAGGTTGGCCGCGACACGCTGCTTTCTCAGATCGTGCAGATGGTGGCCGCCGCACAGCGCTCGCGAGCGCCGATCCAGCGGCTGGCCGATCAGGTGTCGTCGTGGTTCGTGCCTTTGGTCCTCGTCGTTGCGCTTGCCGCCTTCGCCGTCTGGTCGGTCTTCGGACCGGAGCCGCGCTTTACCTTCGCACTGGTCGCGGCGGTGAGCGTCCTCATCATCGCCTGCCCCTGCGCGCTCGGCCTGGCGACCCCGATGTCGATCATGGTCGGCGTCGGCCGCGGCGCGCGCGCCGGCGTCCTCGTCAAGAACGCCGAGGCGCTCGAGCGCATGGAGCGCGTCGATACTTTGGTGATCGACAAGACCGGAACGCTCACCGAAGGCAAGCCGAAGGTCGTCGCCATCGTCGCGGCCGCGGGCTTTGACGAAGCCGAGGTTCTGCGCC
Organism: uncultured Alphaproteobacteria bacterium; assembly: GCA_963791925.1. Lineage (GTDB taxonomy): Bacteria > Pseudomonadota > Alphaproteobacteria > Rhizobiales > Xanthobacteraceae > BOG-931. Next base: position 382,477 of record CAWBUA010000005.1, read on the forward strand.
TTGCCGCGGCAGTCGAGCGCGGCAGCGAACATCCGTTGGCCGCCGCCATCGTTGCCGCCGCCTTGGATCGCCAGATCGCCACGGCCGACATCCGCGACTTTGACGCGCCAGCGGGCAAAGGCGTCACCGGCACGGTCGAGGGCCGCCAAGTGACGCTCGGCAGCGCAGGCTTGCTTGCCGAGCGCGGCGTCGGCGTGGGCTCGCTGCAAGATGACGCCGACCGTTTGCGCGGCGACGGCGCGACCGTCGTGTTTCTCGCCGCGGACGCCAAAGCCGCCGGCCTCCTCGCTATTGCCGATCCGGTCAAAGCGACCACGCCGCAGGCGCTGCAAAGCCTCATTGCCGACGGCATCCGCGTCGTCATGCTCACCGGCGACAACCGCGTCACCGCAACAGCGGTGGCGCGGCGCCTCGGCATCACCGAAGTCGAAGCCGAGGTGCTGCCCGACCGCAAAGGCGCGATCGTCGAAAAGCTGCGCCGCGAGGGCCGGGTCGTGGCGATGGCCGGCGACGGCGTCAATGACGCGCCGGCACTCGCCGCAGCCGACGTCGGCATCGCCATGGGCACCGGCACCGACGTCGCGATCGAGAGCGCCGGCATCACGCTGCTCAAGGGCGATCTCACCGGCATCGTGCGGGCGCGGCGGCTGTCGCGCGCCACCATGCGCAACATCCGGCAGAACCTGTTGTTCGCTTTTCTCTATAACGGCGCCGCGATACCGATCGCGGCCGGCGTTCTTTACCCCGCTTTCGGCATCTTGCTGTCGCCGGTGATCGGCGCGGCGGCCATGGCGATGTCATCGGTGAGCGTCATCAGCAATGCCCTGCGTTTGCGCCGCGCGGTGCTGTAACGTGAACCTGGAAGCGACACAGCATTCCGGTCGCTTTCGGGGCGAAGCGGACCCGAACCAGGCAGGCAAGTCGTGTGATTCAGTCGGAAATGTTGAGGGTTCCGGATGCCGGCCGTCACGGACGGTGCCACTGGCACTGTGGCCGGCGTCCGGAAGCCTGCAGGGAAGGAACCCGCGGGAGGTGACCGGTGGCAGTGCGGCGATCGCTATGGGTATTTGGACATTTGGTCGTTGGCGGGCGAAGTAGTTATCGCGCCGGCTGGGCTCGTGTTTGGCGAGCGACGGTCTGGCAACAGCTCGCGATGGTGCGATTGCGAGTGACTGCGGTCAGCGCGACAGCCACGTCGGCGGCGAATTGACAACGGGTCTCCGAGGCTGGCCGGTGACCAACTCGACGCATCATCGTTTCGCTGTGCTTCTACAACCCTTGTCATGACGTATCGATCCGGATCGATGGCGGGCACGGCGAGGCTTTGTGCCGAGGCGTCTGGCCGCGCTGGAAGACCTCGATGATGCGCATTTTGCTGCCGCAGCACGGACAGGCCTGTGTGTGAGGCTCGGGTTCGGCTGTCGCCGGCTTTGCTTCGGTCGCTTCCTCATTGTGCATCGGTTCCGCCGCAGCGTTCGCGATCTCTGCCGCGATCACGCCAATCAGCTTGCGTGCGAGCGCGATGTTGTCGACGCGTGTGCCATTGGCGAACAGGCCGTAATGACGGATGCGATGCTGCCCCTTCGGCAGCACGTGGAGAAGAAAGCGGCGGATGAACTCGGCGATGTCGAGCGTCATCGTGGTATTTCGCGCAACGCCGTCGACACGATAGTTCTTGACGCGGAAGGTCACCGTCTTGCCATCGCTATTCAAGAGCCGACCGTTGGAGATGGCAACGCGGTGGGTATAGCACGACAGGTAGGCGAGCACGGCTCTCGGGCCCGCGAAGGGCTGCTTGGCGTAGACGAACCAGCGCTTGTTCTTGAGCGGTGCCAGGAACTCGGCGAAGCGCACAGCATCGGCGAGTGCCGCGTGCCTGCCGAAGAACGTGAGCTTGCTGGCCGCGTGCGCGGCAACAAGCTTCTCCAGCATCAGCCGCCGGAACAGCCGAGAGAGCACCAGCACCGGCAGGAGGAAGTTGCGCCGCGCTGCAATCCAGCGATCGCCACCAAGTGAGATGCCGCCGCCCGGCACGATCATGTGCACGTGCGGGTGATGCGTCATCGCCGAGCCCCAGGTGTGCAGCACGGCGGTGATGCCAATCCTGGCTCCGAGGTGTTTCGGGTCGGCCGCAATGGTGAGCATCGTCTCGCTCGATGCCCTAAACAGCAGGTCGTAGATCACCGCCTTGTTCTGATAGGCAATGTCGCCGATCTCGGCCGGCAGCGTGAACACGACGTGGAAGTAGGGCACCGGCAAGAGATCAGCCTCGCGCGCCGCCATCCATTGGCGCGCTGCCGCCCCCTGGCACTTGGGACAATGCCGATTGCGGCAACTGTTGTAGGCAATCGAGGTGAAGCCGCATCGCTGGTTCTCACAGCGCGCAACGTGGCCGCCGAGCGCCGCCGTGCAGCAGTCCTCGATCGCGCTCATCACCTTCAGTTGTCCGAGGCTCACATGGCCGCGGTTGGCCTCACGCCAAGCGGGACCATGGTCACGGAACAGGTCCGCGACCTCCAGGGCAGGACGGGCCAAGGAGCACCGACTATGCCGGCGACTGATCCGTCGGCCGCAGTAGTCGATCGAGCGGGCTCTCGACCGACCGCAGCAAATTGGTCGCGACCTGCGTGTAGCGCGCGGTCGTATCCAGCTTGGCGTGCCCGAGCAGAACCTGGATCACGCGCACGTCGATGCGGCTCTCCAGAAGATGTGTCGCAAACGAGTGTCGCAGCGTATGCGGCGACACCCAGGAGCCGAGCCCGGCGGCATCGGCAGCCATGTGGCAGGCACGGTTGAGCTGGCGCACGGTGATCGGCAACAGCGGATCGCGGCCCGGGAATAGCCAGCCCTGCGAGCGGCACTGCAGCCACCATGCGCGCAACAGCTCGAGCAACACCGGCGACAGCATGGCGTGCCGGTCTTTGCGGCCCTTGCCCATCTCGACACGGATCAGCATACGCTGGCTGTCGATGTCGCCCACACGCAGCATGGCGACCTCGCCGCCTCGAAGGCCCGCACCATAGGCCACGCTCAAGGCCGCCTTGTACTTCAGGCCCGGGCCCGGTGCCGCCTCGAGCAGCCGCGCGACATTCTCGGGCGAAAGCACACGCGGCAGCTTCCTGGGGTAACGCGTGCGCGCAATCTGATGGGCCAGGTCGGCGCGACCGCACGTGATGCCAAGGAAGAAGCGCAGTGCGGATGCTTGCGTATTCATCTTCGCAGGCTGCGCGCCCTGCGCGATCTGCTCGGCCTGGAAGCAGCGGATGTCGTCGCCGCTCGCCGTATCCGGCGCGCGCCCGAGGAACTTGGCAAAGGTCTCGATGTGCCGGATATAATCGTGTTGGGTCTTGGTGCCGAAGTTGCGGTTCGTCATATCCTGCAAAATGCGGCGGCGCAGATCGCTGATGGGCTTGTCACTCATCGAAGGCTCCTGTCCTGAGATTGAGGTTCTGCAACCCCTCGATCCTCAGGGCGGGACGCCTGCCCGTCATCGCCTCTCGATCAGTCGGTTAGCGCGGCCCTCGCCACTTGCTCCGTTCCGCGCGCAGCGCGCTCCCGCGCGAGCGGGTTCGTTCTGTGACCCAAGGCGGAAGTCGCGCGGCAAGGTTTGTTGTGCCGCACAAGGCCGCCCAATGATAGACTGTAGCCAGCCCAAGGGGACAATCCATGAGGCGGAGACATTTTATCACGCTCGTTGGCGGTGCTGCCGTCGGCTGGCCGCTCACCGCGCGTGCGCAACAGACCGAAAGGATGCACCGCATCGGCGTGCTTTTGAATCGCGCGGCAAACGACCCTGAAGGTCAGGCCCGCCTTGCTGCATTCCAACAAGGCCTCCAGCAGTTAGGCTGGAACGATAGGCAGAATGTCCGGATCGACGTTCGTTGGGGCGAGGATAAATTCGAACGCGAACATCAATACGCGGCCGAACTGGTCGCACTTTCACCGGACGTTGTTCTCGCGAGCGGCACCTTGAGCTTGAGCGAGGTGCAACGCCTCACCCGCACACTGCCGATTGTGTTCGCTGCCGTTTCGGACCCCGTCGGCGCCGGCGTTGTCGAGAGCCTGGCGCATCCGGGCGGCAATGCGACCGGTTTCATGCTGTTTGAGTACAGTATGAGCGGGAAATGGCTGGAGCTGTTGCGGCAGATTGCGCCACACCTGACGCGCGTCGGCATGTTGGGAATGGCCAATGTTCCGACGGTCCCTGCCGCGTTCGCCTCCATTCAGGCCACGGCGCTATCGCTCGGTATCGAGCCGAGGCCGTTCACGATCCACGACGCGGGCGAGATTGATCGCGCCATCACCTCCTTCGCCGGCCCGAACGCCGGCCTGATCGTGGAGACAAGCGCCTCGGGATCGATTCACCGCGATCGGATCATTGCCCTGACCGCCCAGTACAAGTTGCCCGCGATCTACGTCTATCCGTTCGATGTAGTTGAAGGTGGATTGATTGCCTATGGCCCCGACCCGGTCGAGCCGTTTCGGCGTGCCGCAGATTACGTCGATCGCATCCTCAAGGGGGCGCACCCGGCCGATCTTCCTGTCCAGGCTCCGACGAAGTACCAGCTCGTGATCAATCTCAAGACCGCCAGAGCGTTGGGAATCACCGTGCCGCCGGCACTGCAAGCCAGCGCTGATCGGGTCATTGAATAGTCTCACTCAACGTCTGCTGATGTTGAGGGTTCCGGATGCCGGCCGTCACGGACGGTGCCACTGGCACTGTGGCCGGCGTCCGGAAGCCTGCAGGGAAGGAACCCGCGGGAGGTGACCGGTGGCAGTGCGGCGATCGCTATGGGTATTTGGACATTTGGTCGTTGGCGGGCGAAGTAGTTATCGCGCCGGCTGGGCTCGTGTTTGGCGAGCGACGGTCTGGCAACAGCTCGCGATGGTGCGATTGCGAGTGACTGCGGTCAGCGCGACAGCCACGTCGGCGGCGAATTCGACAACGGGTCTCCGAGGCTGGCCGGTGACCAACTCGACGCATCATCGTTTCGCTGTGCTTCTACAACCCTTGTCATGACGTATCGATCCGGATCGATGGCGGGCACGGCGAGGCTTTGTGCCGAGGCGTCTGGCCGCGCTGGAAGACCTCGATGATGCGCATTTTGCTGCCGCAGCACGGACAGGCCTGTGTGTGAGGCTCGGGTTCGGCTGTCGCCGGCTTTGCTTCGGTCGCTTCCTCATTGTGCATCGGTTCCGCCGCAGCGTTCGCGATCTCTGCCGCGATCACGCCAATCAGCTTGCGTGCGAGCGCGATGTTGTCGACGCGTGTGCCATTGGCGAACAGGCCGTAATGACGGATGCGATGCTGCCCCTTCGGCAGCACGTGGAGAAGAAAGCGGCGGATGAACTCGGCGATGTCGAGCGTCATCGTGGTATTTCGCGCAACGCCGTCGACACGATAGTTCTTGACGCGGAAGGTCACCGTCTTGCCATCGCTATTCAAGAGCCGACCGTTGGAGATGGCAACGCGGTGGGTATAGCACGACAGGTAGGCGAGCACGGCTCTCGGGCCCGCGAAGGGCTGCTTGGCGTAGACGAACCAGCGCTTGTTCTTGAGCGGTGCCAGGAACTCGGCGAAGCGCACAGCATCGGCGAGTGCCGCGTGCCTGCCGAAGAACGTGAGCTTGCTGGCCGCGTGCGCGGCAACAAGCTTCTCCAGCATCAGCCGCCGGAACAGCCGAGAGAGCACCAGCACCGGCAGGAGGAAGTTGCGCCGCGCTGCAATCCAGCGATCGCCACCAAGTGAGATGCCGCCGCCCGGCACGATCATGTGCACGTGCGGGTGATGCGTCATCGCCGAGCCCCAGGTGTGCAGCACGGCGGTGATGCCAATCCTGGCTCCGAGGTGTTTCGGGTCGGCCGCAATGGTGAGCATCGTCTCGCTCGATGCCCTAAACAGCAGGTCGTAGATCACCGCCTTGTTCTGATAGGCAATGTCGCCGATCTCGGCCGGCAGCGTGAACACGACGTGGAAGTAGGGCACCGGCAAGAGATCAGCCTCGCGCGCCGCCATCCATTGGCGCGCTGCCGCCCCCTGGCACTTGGGACAATGCCGATTGCGGCAACTGTTGTAGGCAATCGAGGTGAAGCCGCATCGCTGGTTCTCACAGCGCGCAACGTGGCCGCCGAGCGCCGCCGTGCAGCAGTCCTCGATCGCGCTCATCACCTTCAGTTGTCCGAGGCTCACATGGCCGCGGTTGGCCTCACGCCAAGCGGGACCATGGTCACGGAACAGGTCCGCGACCTCCAGGGCAGGACGGGCCAAGGAGCACCGACTATGCCGGCGACTGATCCGTCGGCCGCAGTAGTCGATCGAGCGGGCTCTCGACCGACCGCAGCAAATTGGTCGCGACCTGCGTGTAGCGCGCGGTCGTATCCAGCTTGGCGTGCCCGAGCAGAACCTGGATCACGCGCACGTCGATGCGGCTCTCCAGAAGATGTGTCGCAAACGAGTGTCGCAGCGTATGCGGCGACACCCAGGAGCCGAGCCCGGCGGCATCGGCAGCCATGTGGCAGGCACGGTTGAGCTGGCGCACGGTGATCGGCAACAGCGGATCGCGGCCCGGGAATAGCCAGCCCTGCGAGCGGCACTGCAGCCACCATGCGCGCAACAGCTCGAGCAACACCGGCGACAGCATGGCGTGCCGGTCTTTGCGGCCCTTGCCCATCTCGACACGGATCAGCATACGCTGGCTGTCGATGTCGCCCACACGCAGCATGGCGACCTCGCCGCCTCGAAGGCCCGCACCATAGGCCACGCTCAAGGCCGCCTTGTACTTCAGGCCCGGGCCCGGTGCCGCCTCGAGCAGCCGCGCGACATTCTCGGGCGAAAGCACACGCGGCAGCTTCCTGGGGTAACGCGTGCGCGCAATCTGATGGGCCAGGTCGGCGCGACCGCACGTGATGCCAAGGAAGAAGCGCAGTGCGGATGCTTGCGTATTCATCTTCGCAGGCTGCGCGCCCTGCGCGATCTGCTCGGCCTGGAAGCAGCGGATGTCGTCGCCGCTCGCCGTATCCGGCGCGCGCCCGAGGAACTTGGCAAAGGTCTCGATGTGCCGGATATAATCGTGTTGGGTCTTGGTGCCGAAGTTGCGGTTCGTCATATCCTGCAAAATGCGGCGGCGCAGATCGCTGATGGGCTTGTCACTCATCGAAGGCTCCTGTCCTGAGATTGAGGTTCTGCAACCCCTCGATCCTCAGGGCGGGACGCCTGCCCGTCATCGCCTCTCGATCAGTCGGTTAGCGCGGCCCTCGCCACTTGCTCCGTTCCGCGCGCAGCGCGCTCCCGCGCGAGCGGGTTCGTTCGTTGGCCCTGAACGTCGTTTGCCGCGGGACAGCAATAGGTCTAAAGTTGAGCGACATTGCGCGGACGCCACAAATCCGTCGTTCGTGGCCCAAGTCGGACATGGGTTGCCATCATCGGCAATCGAGTGCACAGTCGAAATGTCGGCGTGATGGAATGAAATTTATTCATTAGGAGACTCGAGAATGGCTACCGGTACCGTAAAGTGGTTCAACTCACAAAAGGGCTATGGCTTCATTGCGCCTCAGGCGGGCGGCAAGGATGTCTTCGTCCACATCTCGGCGGTCGAAAGAGCTGGCCTCAGCGGCCTCAATGAGGGGCAAGTGATCGAATACGAGGAAGTCGCGAACAAAGGCAAAACCTCGGCAGAGAATCTCAAGGTTCACCGCTGATTTTGGCGGGGTGTGCGCCAGCCGACGAACGTGGCATCGATGCGGTCGTTGGTGATGGCCCATCGCGACGGTTCGCGGCAGCGCGGCATTTTAGTCGATTCCGGGACGAAGCGGACATTTAGGCTGTTACGCCCCTAACCCCAGCTCTGACGCACGCGCTTCAAAATATCGACCGGCGCGCGCGTAGACGGCGGCGGCGACGCGGCCTGTGCCGCCACGGGCGACCAGCCGCAACATTCGAAGTGCTCAAGCAGCGCGGACGGAATGAAGCGGGTGCGCGACGCGTAGAGGTGGCGGTCGCCGTTATTGCGCTGGCCATGCACGAAGAAGCGCTGCGGCACGATGATGTCGAGGTGGTCGCGCGCCCGCGTCATGGCGACGTAGAGCAGCCGCCGCTCCTCTTCGATCTCGGCACTCGTTCCGGTCGCCAGATCGGACGGCAGGCAGCCGTCGACCGCGTTCAAAATATGCACCGCCTTCCATTCCTGGCCTTTCGCCGAATGGATGGTCGAAAGGATCAGGTAATCCTCGTCAAGGAGCGGCGTGCCGGCACGGTCGCTGGTCGCCTCCGGCGGATCGAGCGTGAGCTCGGTGAGAAAGCGCTCGCGGCTCGGATAGGCCGCGGCAATCTGCACGAGCTGATGCAAGTCGGCCTCGCGCAAGCCGGCGTCGTCATGGATGCGGTCGAGATGCGGCGCGTACCAGCGGCGCGCGAGATCGAGCTCGGCGGGCCAGCCCGCCGCGCCGGAGCGCAGCAAACGCACGGCCTCGACGAATGACGGCCAGTATTCGGCGGCCGCGGCCGGCGGCTTCATGGCGTCGAGTGCCTCGACCGGATCGGCTACGGCGGCGACACGGTCGAGCGTCTTGCCGGCAATGGCCGGCCCGATGCCGGGCAACAGCTGAATGACCCGGAAACCGGCGACGCGGTCGCGCGGATTCTCGGCAAAACGCAGCAGCGCCAGCATGTCCTTGATGTGCGCAGCTTCGAGGAACTTCAGCCCGCCGAATTTGACGAACGGGATGTTGCGGCGGCTCAACTCGATTTCGAGCGGACCGGAGTGGTGCGAGGCGCGAAACAGCACGGCCTGCGCTTTGAGCGCGAGCCCCGCCTCGCGGTTCTGCAATACCCGCTCGACCACGTAACGCGCCTGATCGATTTCGTCGCGCACGCTGACGATTTTCGGGCGCCCCGCGGACTTGCGGTCCGACCACAGATTTTTGGTGAAGCGCTCTTCGGCAAGACCGATCACGGCATTGGCCGCGGCCAGGATCGGCTGCGTCGAACGGTAATTCTGCTCCAGCGTCACCACCTCGGCCCGCGGCGCGAAGTGGCCGGGAAAATCGAGAATATTGCGCACCGTCGCGGCCCGAAACGAATAGATCGCCTGGGCGTCGTCGCCGACCACGGTCAAGCCTTTGCCGTTCGGCTTGAGCGCGAGCAGAACGGAGGCCTGCAGCCAGTTGGTGTCCTGATATTCGTCGACCAGAACATGATCGAAGCGGGCCGCGACATGCCCGGCGAGCGACGGCTCCTGCATCATGTGCGCCCAATAGAGCAACAGATCGTCGTAATCGAGGACGTTCTGCGCCTGCTTCGCCTCGACATAGCGCGCGAACAGGTGCTGCAGCTCATCCTGCCACATCGCGCACCACGGGAAGGTCGCGGCCAAAATTTCGTCTAAAGCGGTCTCGCTGTTCACCGCGCGCGAATAAATGGCAAGGCAGGTGCCTTTGGCCGGGAAACGCTCCTTGGTCGCCGAATAGCCAAGCTCGTGCCGGATGAGATTCATCAGATCGCCGGAATCCTCGCGATCGTGGATCGTGAAAGCGCGATTGAGCCCGATGTCGTCGGCATAGTCGCGCAGGAGCCGTGCGCCGATCGCATGGAAAGTGCCGGCCCAGGCGATCGTATCCGACACGGCCGCGGCGCGGCCGCGCGTGGCATCGGCAAGAATGCGGTCGACGCGACGCGTCATCTCCGCTGCGGCGCGCCGCGAAAAGGTCAACAGCAGGATGCGGCGCGGATCGGCGCCGTTTTCGAGCAGGTGCACGACGCGATGCGCCAGCGTCGCGGTCTTGCCGGAGCCGGCGCCGGCGATGATCAAAAGCGGACCGCAATCGGCGAGCGGCAGACCGCCGTGCTCGACGGCGCGGCGCTGTTGCGGATTGAGCTTGTCCAGGCGCGCCGCCAGCATCGGTCACGAATCAATCGGGAACGGGAGTCGACTGAATCACGGCCCCGTTTTGTTCGCAACCGGCGATGCGGTCGCGGCGCGAGCTTTGAGCGCCGCTTTGCTCGGCCGACTCGCGTTCTGCGCACCATCCACTATAGTTCGCAGTCGGCCATCGGCCGCGACGCGGACTTCGCCGCCAAGCTCACGGCACCATGATCACAGCACCCTCCCCGGCAAGCGTCGCGCTGCTTCTCGGCTTGAGCTTTTTCCTCGGGCTCGCCTTCGAGGAGTTCTTCGCGCATACCGACGAGCGGCGGCCGGGCGGCATCCGCACCTTTCCCCTGCTGGCGCTGGCGGGCGGCGCGCTTTATCTGTTCGACCCCGTCCGTTTCCTGCCATTTACCGCAGGCCTTGTGGTCCTCGGCGCCTGGCTGTTCGTCTATTACGGCGCTCATGTCAGCGATCACGAAAAAGCCGCCGGCGACGAGACCAGCGACACCAATGTCGGCCTCGTCATTCCGGTGCTCAATGTGCTCGCCTATGTGCTCGGCGCCGCCGCCTTGGCGCTGCCGCCCTGGGTGGCGGTGACGATCACGGTCGCCGCGGTTCTGTTGCTCACCGGCCGCGCCCAGTTGCACGCGCTGGCGCGCCGGGTGGAGATCAAGGAAATCGTCACCGCCGGCGAGTTTTTGATCCTCACCGGGATCGTGCTGCCGCTGCTGCCGAGCCATCCGGTGACGACGCTCACGGCGATCACGCCGCGCCAGGTCTGGTTGGCGCTGGTTGTCGTTTGCACCTTCTCCTACGCCAGTTACCTGGCGCAGCGCTATTGGGCGGCCGCAGCCGGCGGCCTGTGGATGGCGGCGCTCGGCGGCATGTATTCATCGACCGCGACGACGGTGGTTCTGGCGCGGCAGGCCAAGGGCGATCCGGCGCTCAAACGGCAGGCGCAGGCCGGCATCACGCTTGCCACGGCCATCATGTATTTGCGCATCCTCGCAGTCGTCGCGATCTTCAATTTCGAGCTGGCCCGCGTTCTCGCGGTTCCGCTCTGCGCGCTTTCGCTGATCGGCTTCGCGATCTGCGCCGTGCAGTATCGGTTCGGCAAAGCGCCGGCCGCGCCGAAGGCCGACGCGATGCATCTCGCCGCGAGCGGCAATCCGCTCGAACTCGGCGCGGCGGCGGTGTTCGCCGCATTGTTCGTCGCGGTGTCGCTGGTCTCCGCGGTGGCCAAGGCACAATTCGGCATTTCCGGCATCTACGGCCTCGCCGCCATCGTCGGCGTCACCGACATCGATCCGTTCGTGCTGAACCTCGCGCAAGGCGGCGTCACCGGCGTGGCCGAGACCCAACTGGCGGCCGCGATCCTGATCGCGGCGTCGTCCAACAACGTGCTGAAAGCGGTATACGCCGCGTCGTTCGCCGGCGGCAAGACGACCGCCGGCAGCGCCGCCACGCTCATCTTTCTGGCCGCCGCCGGGGTCGCCATCGCGATGGCGATGTGGATCTTCTAAGTTCGAACCCCGCGCGCAAATGCGATCAGCGAATGGCCTGATCGCTCTGAAACTGCGTCGTGGTCTGGGTCGTGGTTTGGGTCGTGGAATTGCAATTCTTCGCCGCCAACTCGCGCTGAAGGAGCCGTTCTTCGCTGCGCACGGATTCGTAGTCGGTGCGATAGGCAAGCGAGCCGATCACCGCGCCGCTGCCGCCCCCCTGGTCCGCCCGATCCATCAACTCGCGCAATTGCTTGTCGCGCGCGAGCAGGACCTTCCACTGCGCGGCGAGGTCATTGCAGTGGTAGGCGCTGTAGCGGCCTGGATCGATCAGCAGCGTCCCGGCGCCTTCGCTGCACCCGGAAAGCGCGGCGGCGACAACACAGGCCAGCAGCCGGTGAAGGGCGCCAGCCGACCGGCACGACCCGAGCGCACTCGGGTTCGGCGGCGGACTGCCGGTATCTTGGAAACGTGCCATCGCGACGCCACCCCGCGCCGAACTTGCGCGCTTGCCCGCACCCCAGTTCGCAGCTTCCTACGCCGCAAATATGGCAAGCCGCCGCCAAACCGCCGCCGTAGCCGTTCTAGGCGTTATCGGGAAATCTGACGCCGACGGTCAAACCGTCGCGCCAGATCAGACGGCAACGCCGGCGCGCACCGCCGTTGCGGGTCAGCAGCAGCATAAAAGTCGGCGGCAGTTCGACGTCGCTTTCGAGACTGAGCCGCGCGCCGCTCGTCGAGATGTCGGAAATCGCGCAGCCCAGCGGCGAACTATCCTTGTCTTTGAGGATTTTCGCGTTGTAATGAAACTGCCGCCGCGGCTTTTTGCGCATTTCGGCGCGGTTGCGAGAATTTCCGACGACGACCATCCAAGCCTCTCACCGCCCGCCGCAGCGGCGAAGTCGTTGCAATCCGTCACAATAGAAAAATCACCTTAAAGGCGCGTAAACTTGACCTGTTCCGGCGCATTCCCGACTTATGGCGCAAGGGTTTAGCCGGGATTCGGCAACGGCTTGGCAGGAGCTTGGCAAGGGCTCGACAAGGGTTTGGCAAGCACTTCGCGAGCGCTTTGGTCGAGCCGCGGCGACATCGCACACTCGCGATATGTGGCAGTAGTGTTACATTCCGGTGAGGGTGAGATGACGCCGTGAGTTTGCACATGAGTCTTACTTGGGTCACCTGGTCGAACCCGGTCGCGCTATGGTGGACCTTCCTGCTCGCCGTCAGCGCCCTCAATATCGCGCTCCTGCTCGGCCTGCACCGCTCCTATCGCGCCAATGTCTTCGGCGGAACGCGGGTCTTCGCCATCGAGCCGCTCGCGCTGTTATGCGCCGTTTACGTCCTCGGCTGCGCCTTCCGTTCGGTCCTGCCGCGGGCCGACGTGCAGCGCATCTGCCTGTTCGACACTTGGCTGTCCAGCGTCCTGATCGGCCGGTCGGTCGCGACCCTGGCCGAACTTTGTTTTGCCCTGCAGTGGGCCATCGTGCTGCGCGAACTGGCCAAGATCACGCATTCGGACACCGCGAGGAATATCGCCAATCTGGTCGTGCCGCTGATCGCGATCGCCGAATGCTGCTCCTGGTATGCGGTGATCTCGACGAATTTCTTGGGCAATGTTCTGGAAAACTCGGTGTGGACCGCGACCTTCAGCCTGATCGCGATCGCACTGATCCGGCTTTCCTGGAACTTTCGCGGGCCGGCGCGCTTCGCCATCACTGCGGCGGCGGCGGGCGCGTTAGGCTACGTGCTGTTCATGTGCGGCGTCGACGTGCCGATGTATTTCGCGCGCTGGCAAGCGCAAATTTCGGACGGCACGCACTATCTCGGGCTGTTTTCCGGCCTGCACGATCTCGCCACCCGCTGGGCCGTCACCCACAGTTTCGCGCGCTGGCACCACGAGATTCCGTGGATGTCGCTCTATTTCAGCGTGGCGGTGTGGATGAGCCTGCTGCTCGGCGGCTTCGGGCTTATTCGACATCTCGTGCCGCGCTACCGCATCGGCCGTCCGCTCGTGCGCATGACGCGACGGCCGGTGGCCGTACCGGTGCGTTCGGCCTGACGGCTCTTTAACTCCACGGCACGGCGATAGGCAGGCGGGCGCGAATCCGTTATCATTTTTGCGCTGATTCGTGCGCCTCGCGTTATTTGACGGCCGTGGAGGTGACGGGGATGATCATCACAGTGGCCACCATGAAAGGTGGCAGCGGCAAAAGTACGCTGGCGAGTTGCCTTGCGGTCTATTGGCATTTGCGCGGCCGGCATCCGAGCCTGCTCGACGCCGATCCGCAACGCTCGATCGTGCGGCTTGCCGCGCGCGAGCGTGCGCTGGGCGGCGTCAGCGTGGTCGAGGACGCGACCGAAGACGCTTCGAACACCGCCCGCCGGCTCGAAGGCGGCAGCGGGCTCGTCATCATCGATACGCCGGGCTTTCGCTCGCGCACGACGCTGGACTGCCTGGCGATCGCCGACTTTCTGCTTATTCCGGTAAAGCCCTCGCCGTTCGACGTCGACCGCATGCTGGACACGGTCAGCATCCTGACCGGCCGCAGCGATGGGCGAGCGCCGCTGTTCCGCTGCGTGCTCACGCAAACCACGCGCGAATCCGTCGTCGCCAAGCATATCCGCTCGGAGCTCACCGCCGCCGGGCTGCCGGTGCTGACGAGCGAAATGGCAAACCGCGTCGCCTATCCGGAAGCGGCGTTGTGGGGCGCGACCCCGAGCCTCATCAGCTGGAAGGGACCCGCCGCCCGCGAAATCGCGGTAATAGCCGACGAGATCGATGTCGCGCTCGGCGCACAGCAGGCCGCCGCATGACCCGCAAACCGCTCCCCAAGGCCATCACCCGACCGCTCGGCAATCTGCGGAATTTCGACCGCGGCGCCATCGCCGACAACGCCGCCGCCGAGCCAAGCGCGGCCGTGGCTTTCGACAAGGTCGAGGCCGAGCCGGCGCTCGCGGTATCCTCGGCGGCGATCGCCAACGACATTGCCGCGCCGGCGCCGGAACTTTCGCAAGAATTCGCCGCGCGCCGCCGCGCGCTGGCGCACAAGATCGTCAGCCGGCACAAGAACTATGCGGCGATGGGCGGGCTGATGCCGCTGCCGGTGGTCAATATCGGCGCTGTCGCCGCCATCAATCTGCGCATGGTCAAGCAGCTCAGCGAGCTTTATCAGGTGCCGTTCGAGCGCGACCGCACGCGCGCGCTGATCGTGGCGCTGGTGGGCGGCGCCGCGCCGACCGGCGTCGGCACCGCAACCTCGACCGCTTTGATGTGGGTGATACCGGGCGGCATGGTGGTCGGCCTGGGCGCCGCGGCGCTCACCGCCGGCGCGCTCACCCGCGGTATCGGCCACGTCTTTATCGAGAGTTTTGAGACCGGAGCAAAGACGGATTAAAGCCGCGTCCGATTGATGGCTCAAGGCTTCCGCGCGGTGAGCCCTATCACCGCCGACATGCCGCCGTGCGAGGTGCCCTCGTAAATCTCGCGCTCCTCCTCGACGATGTTCACGTCGCGGAAATCGCCGAACGCGCTTTCCAACATGGCGCGCGTATAGAGATTTGCGATCTCTTTGGGTCCTCCGGTGCCGTATTCGAGCTGCTTCGGCGTATAGCCGTGGACGATGAGCAGTCCGCCGGGCTTGAGCGCGCGGCGCATGCCAACCCACTTCACCGCGCGCTCGGCCGGCGAACTGAACTGCGTCAGAATTTCGGCGACTACGTCGAAGGCGGCGTCGGGATAGTCCCAGGCGTGAACGTCCACCTGACGGATATCGACGTCGACGTCACGCTCCCGCGCCAAGGCGCGGGCCTTGGTCTGCGCCGACGGCGAAAAATCGATCGAGACCACGTCGAGACCCTGCTCGGCGAGCCAGACGCCGTTGCGGCCCTCGCCGTCGGCGACCGCTAGCGCCCGGCCGGCGCGCGGCAAGAGTGGCCTGCTGGCGGCGAGAAAATAATTCGGCGCCTTGCCGAAAGCATAATCGGGCACCGCAAAACGGGTCTCCCAGCGTTCGTATTCGCTCAACGTCGTCTCCGGGGATACGGGGTTTGAGAATTTCGGGCTATCGCGCAACCGCGTCACGTTTGCCGGCTGCGTTGGCATTATCGTCTTGGTCATCTCTGGCGACGCTGCGGCGCGGTCGCCGGCGGGATCGTCGGCTTCTTGCGGCACGCCGCATACCGGAAACGGCGTGCCGGGCAAGAGCGTGCGCCACAGCCGTTTCAAATCTTCGCCGGGCGTGCAAGGTCGGTCGGTCATCGAACGACTATATCAGCATTTGCTAATCGAGAACGAGACATAGTCGGCCCATGTGGCAAAGATCAAGGGGGCTGGTGCGGGCGGCCGATAACGGCCGATCCGGCTTTCGCTAGAGCCAGTCGAGGCGCCGGCTCAAGTCGGCGGAGGCTGCGCTTTGGTGCGCGTTGCCGGTCAGAAACGCCTCGAACAGCCTTTGCGCAAATTCTGCTTCGACGGCGTCGCGATCGTAGGCGAGTTCGGCGCCGGCTACCCCGTCGTCGAGCCGAATGGAAAGACGGATGTCGTTTTCGATAACGTTGGCGTCGGCGC
This sequence comes from uncultured Alphaproteobacteria bacterium, assembly GCA_963791925.1. Classification (GTDB taxonomy): domain Bacteria; phylum Pseudomonadota; class Alphaproteobacteria; order Rhizobiales; family Xanthobacteraceae; genus BOG-931. The sequence goes on from CAWBUA010000005.1 coordinate 398,412, forward strand.
CCGGACAGGCGGTCAAGGCGCCAAATCGCTGCGGGGCCGGCGACGACGTGAGCAACGAGGGATGGCGTGCCGCATCGCTGTAGCAGAAGCCGAATTGAGCAGGCGCGATATTTTGCGCGCGCCAAATTTCGGCGAAGGCGCTCTCGCAGGCCGCCAAGTCGAAGACGGCATGCGCTTTGATATGCTGCAATTCGCGGGCAATGCGCTTCGCCGCCATCGCCGACGAGGCTTGCGCCGGCAAACGGCAGACCAACGGCACTGTTGTCGCGACCGGGCCGATAGCGTCGCGGGCCGCACTGCGCTCCCGCCCGCCGACGTCGCAGGCGATGATGAATTCGCCGGCGCCGGTCATCGTCCGCAGCGCCTGGGCGAAATTCGCGATCATGTCGCTTTCGCTGCCTACAGCGGCGCGATCGAAGATCGCTCGGAGCCGGACCGTGGGGCCGCGGTTCAATCCGAAACCGGCTGGCGCAAGCGCGCGGGTTCGTTTCGCCAAGTACACGGCCGGCGGCGCATCTTTGAGCATTTCCGTCCAGAACGTCTGGTGGGACAGCCGTTCCAGAGCGGCCAACCGGGCAAGCTCGTCGCGGCGCGCCGTCTGCCAAGTATCTCGCGGTGTGTTGCATGGCAAAGGCACGCCACCGAGGCCTTCGAGCAATTCCTGCATGACCAGCGCCGTCGACCACCGATCGAGACAAGCGCGCGAAGCGCGCAGCGCGATCTGCGTGGCGTCGCCGCAATGGGCCTGGACAAGGCGGGCGCCCTCACCGTCTGCAAGCGGGCGCTCGGCCGCGGCGGCGAAATCCGCTGCCGAAACGCGTTCGGGCGTGGACCGGCATGGCCGATCCGCTTCGGCCGGGGCCGCGGCGGTTGGCAGAGCCCGCAAGACCGGATGCCGTTGCGCCAGCGATTCCCAGACCGCATCGATCGTTACATCGTCGATGATCCGGTCGAGAGTGACGGCAAGCGCCACTTCGAGCGCGCGGCGGCCGTCGTCCGATGTCATTCGTGCCGCGCGCAGCGCGATGACCCGGTATTCGCGCGGCAACAGCTCTGCCGCAGAGGAAGACCCGGATGCGGTGCCGGGCGCGTCCGGTTCGGCCGCCGTGCCGGTCCTGGCGCAGATGGCGTCCTCGACCAGTGCGCATACAAGGTCGGCCAGCGCCTCCACAGTTGTCGCCTCCATGAAGCGCGCGACCGGTATCGCCGTGCCGATCGCGGCCTCGACCCGGTTCCGCAATTCGAAGGTCGAGAGCGAATCGAGGCCGAGATCGCCGAGCGGCTCGCGCGCTTCGATCCGCCCCGGATCAAGCCGGAGAACGGCGGCAACCTCGTCGCGGATGGCGCCGATCGCGATAGGTTTACGCGCGGACGCTTCGGCTTGAGCCAAATTGTCGGCGGCCGTTCGCGCCTGCTCGGCCGGCTCACGCACGAGCGCATCAAGGCGTCCGGACGCGGCGATGGCTGCTTCGCTTGCGCTTAAGCGTTTCCAATCGGCCGCCGCATAAGTGATCACCGCCTGATCGCTCGACAAGGCCGTCGCAACGGCGGAAAGCGCTTCCTCGTTGCCAATTGGCAGCCAGCCGGCGCTTCGCAGATAAGTTTTCATCGTCGCGCTGCGAGCGACGAAACCCGCATCGCCCAGCATGCCCAGATTGATGCAGCATCCCGGAATGCCGCGCGACCGCTGTGCAATTGCGAGGCCCTCAAGAAAAGCATTCGCTGCCGCGTAATTGATCTGACCCCGCCAGCCGAGCACCTGCGCCAACGAGGAGATCGACAGGAAGAAATCAAGCCTGGCGTCAGCCGCGATCACCGCCCTGGTCAGGTTGAGGCCGCCGCCGACTTTGCTGGCCAGAACAGACTCGATGCTGTCCCGGCTCATCTGTTCCAGGGCGGCGTCGGCATAGGTGACGGCGGCGTGAATGACGCCCTTGAGCGGTTTTCGGCCGCGCGCAAGCTCGCGAATTGTCAGTTCGACCCCGCATGGGTCTGCCACGTCGAGCGCCACGGCGGCGACGTCTGCTGCGCGATCTCGCAGCCGCTTGATGGCGTCCTGCACGTCGCCGCGCGCGATGCCGGAACGAGAAGCAAGGACGACACGGCCGGCGCCGGCCTCGAGCAGGCGTTGCCCGATCGCGAAGCCGAAACCGGAAAGCCCGCCCGTCACCAGATAGGTCCCATCGGGGTCGACCGGGAACGCGGCGTCGCGGATTCTGCGCACGGCGAGATCGGGATCGCGCAAATCGAGCGCGATCTTGCCGATGTGCCGTGCCTCGGCGAAATAGCGGAATGCATCGGTGACGCGGCCGGCCGGGAAAACGGTGACCGGTGGGGGCGGAATTTCGCCCGCCGCGAACAGATCCAAGACTTCGGTCATGAGCGACCGCGCAAGATCGGGCCGTTCCTCGAGCAACGCGGCAACATCGACCACGTGCAGCGAAATGTTGCGACGCAGCGCCTTCAGGCCGATGGCCCGGTCATCGTAAACGTCGCGCTTGCCGAGCTCGATAAAGCGGCCGTAAGGCGCAAGACATGCGAGGCCCTTGTCGATAAACGGCCCATGCAGCGCGTTGAGGACGAGGTCGACCCCCTTGCCTCCCGTCGAGCGCAGCACTTCATCGGCAAAGCCGAGCGAACGCAAATCCATCACATGCCGAACGCCGAGCGACTTGAGGAAGTCCCGTTTCTCGCTACTGCCCGCGGTGGCGTAGACCTCGGCGCCGAGCCACCTCGCCAACGCAATAGCGGCAACGCCGAGGCCGCCGGCGCCGGAGTGAACCAGGACCTTGTCGCCCGGCGCAGCGCGGCCGAGATGCTTCAGCGCATAAAGCGCCGTGAGATAGACCGAAGCGATGCTGGCGGCCTGCACGTCACTCAGCGCGGCGGGGACCGGATAAACGCGCTCTGCGGGAAGCGTCAAAAAGCGACGCAAGGCGCCGCGCGCCATTCCGAGCACGCGTGTCGATGATTTGGTTTCGACGGCTTCGCCGACGGCCTCGATAATACCGGCAAATTCCAATCCGAGCGCGGCACCGGCATCGCCGCTTTCCGCCTCCTTCGGAAGCAGGCCGGCGGCCGCCATGACATCGCGGAAATTCAGGCCCGCGGCATCGACACGCACGCGGACTTCGCCCGGCCCCGGCGCGGTTTTCTTGTCTTGCTGCCAGAACAGCGCATCGACGCCGCGCGCACTTTCCTGTCGCAATACGAAACTGCCATCGCTCGGCCGGCTGCGAGCGTGCGCCGCAATTTCGCCGGCGGTCAGGGCTTTCAGGCGCGAAGCGAACATCCGGCCGTTGCGCACAACAATCTCGCGGGCGTCGCCCGCTGCGCACAACAAGCGCGGCCAGTCCGGCTGCATCAGGGTCGTGCGATCAAGATCGACGAGGCGGAGCATGATGCCCGGACACTCGATGGCAAGCGTGCGCGCCGCGCCGATCAACGCGCATTGCAAAAGCCCGCCAGAGTCAATGGCGTCGCCGGGTTCGGCGTGGCGCGCATTGCGCGTGAGGAGCCAGACGGTGGGAACCGCTTGTGCCGTCGCGCTGCGACGCGCGAGGGTTTGCCCGAACGCGATGAGCCGCGCCACTTCTTCGGTGATTTGCCCGGCGGCCGGCCAGTCGTCGGCCTCAGGCAAGTCGAGCGGCGCAGCATAGACGATATTCGCCGCCACCTTGCGCGCCGCAGCGGCGAACACCGCCTCGATTCCTGGCGCGATCGCTGCTGGTTCTGTTGCAAACAAGCCGGCGTGGCCGCCAGCCGTCAAATCGCAGAACAGCTTACGCGCATGTTTGCCGTCAGGTGAGGCAAGCACAAACCAATGCTCATTTTGCTTTCGCGCCGGCACAGCCGGGAGCTCGAAAAATTCCTCCGCAATATACGCGTCTCTCTGCGCGCCGCTCGCAGCGCGATGCCTGTCGATTGCGGTGGCGTGCAGGCCTTCGATCTGCAGGCACGGCCGGCCCTCGCCATCGGCGATCAACAGCGCGAATACGCCGCGACTCTCGTGTGCCAGCGAACGGCTCGCGACACGAACATGCGCCGATCGTCCGAGCGGCCCGCCGATCAGGACTCGGTCGATGTGTTCGGGCAGCATCGGCCCGCCCGCATCATCCACGAAGAAAGCAATGATAGCCTGCAGGCAGGAGTCCAGCAGCCGAACGCCAAGCAGGCCATCATCGATAACGCTCTCCGATGGCAACGCGATCTCGGCACTGACCGCGCCCGCGCCGCGCACGATTTGGCGCAGACCGCGAAAGGCCGGTCCAAAGCCGTAGCCCTTTGTCGCCGCCATTTCGTAAAAGCCGGCGACGTCCACCGTTTCCGGCATTTCGCAGAAGCCCGGGACAGCGGATAATTCGAGATCGTCGCCCCGCGCGAACAGCCGTGCTTGTGCGCGCAAGGTCCACTGGTCGGAGCCATTCTTGAGCCGGCTCCAGATGCTGATGCGCGAACGCTCGGCGTCGAACTCCGTGCGCAGCGCAACGCGGTCATCGCTACCGAGAAAGAGCGCCTCCGGCAGCCGCAGATCGGAAAGTTCGATCGCCTGCGCGCCGAAGACTTCCGCGGCCGCTGCATGCATGATCGCGATGAGGGCGGCCCCCGGCAGCACGCACGAGCCCATGATGCGATGATCGCCAAGCACCGGAAACTCCGCGAGCGAGATCGCGCTCGACCAGCTATGACCGGGCCCGGCTTCGCGCTTGCCGAGCAGCGGATGGGAGACGTGGGCGAAGAAAGCGCGCCTGGCTTCTTCCGGCGCTTTCCACAGCGCCTGTTCCAGCCAAGGCATCGGCGGCAACGCTAGGCGTTCGCCCTCTGCCCCGGACAACGTGCTCCATGTGACCGTTCGACCCGCAACGTAGAGTTCGGCGAGTGCGTGGTTGAACGAATCGAAATTGTTCTGCTCGCGGTGCAACGTCGTCACCGTGACGACCTCGCGGCTCCTGGCTGCGGCGCAGGCGGCGGTCGGGCTCGACAGCGTGCGCGACGGCCCCAGCTCGACGAAATACGCGGCGCCGAGATCAAGCGCGCAGTGCACCGCACGGTCGAAACGCACCGGATAGCGCAGGTTGCGCCACCAATAATCCGTATCGAAGCGCGTCTCCGGCAGGCCGGTGACCGTCGACACCACTGGGATCCGCGGCGTCCGCCAGGCTTGCTCCCCGACCGCGCGGTGGAAGATCTCCTTGCCCGGCTCGAGCCAGCTCGAATGCCAGGCGAAATCCAGCTCAAGTTCGACGGCGAGAATGCCCGGATCGTGATTGTTCAGCCGCGCGATCAAGCCTTTGACGGCGTCGCGTTCGCCGCTCACCGTGACCATGGTCGGCGAATTATAGGCGCCGATCTCGATGCTGCCGTCGTCCGGCAGAAATTGCGCAAGCGCGTCGGCGCCCAAGCCGATCGCCGCCATGGCGCCGACGCGATCAATGTGGCCGCGGATAAGGCCGCGATGGTTGACGAGGTGCGCCACGTCGGCCAGCGCGATCGCGCCGGCGAGATAGGCCGCAGTCACCTCACCGAAACTGTGGCCAATGACGATGTCGGGCACGACGCCCGCGGAATTCCAGACCCGCGCCAGGCCTGCCTGCAAGGCGAACATGGCTGCCGGCGTCACCGCCGAATCGTGCAGCCGGCTGTCGTGCTCGCCGGCCGACAATGCGTCACGGACCGACCAGCCGGCAGCCGGCGCGAAGAGGGCATCGAATTCCTCGACAAAGCGCCGGAAGGCCGGATGATGTTCGAGCAGGTCACGGCCCATATTCCAGTATTGGCCACCCTGCCCGGTGCAGGTGAAAGCAAGCTTGCCATTGTGCCTGGCGCCGGCCCCGCCCTTCACGATCATCGGCAAATCGTTCTTGGCGCGCCGCAGCCAATCGCCGCCATCGGCAAGCGTCACCAGTTTTTCCACGAGATCGTCGGCGCCGGACGCGAAGACGACGGCTCGATGATCGAACTGGCTGCGCTTGGTAACGAGCGCACTGCCAAGCGCTTCCAGCGTAATGCCGGCCAGGTCTCCGTCGCTCACAGCCGTTGCCAGCGCGCGGGCCCAGGCGGCGAGATGATCCGGGCTCGGCGCGGAGAGCGGGATTGGCACGGGCGGCTGCGCTTGCGCCGGCGGGAACCGGTCTGCGGACCGTATCACTCTCGGCCGCGCGTGATTTCCTACAACAGCATCGCGGGCGAGAATGGCGCAGGCATTGGTGCCGCCGAAGCCGAACGAGTTCACCAGCGCATAGGATACAACGCGGTCAAGCGTCGCGCCGCGTTGGGCGATCTCGATATTGAGCGCATCGAAGGCAATGCGGGGATTGGGCGCGTCGAAATTGATGCTCGGCGGCACCTCGCCATGCGCAAGAACAAGCGCAGTCTTGATCAACCCGGCGACGCCCGCGGCCGGCTCGAGATGGCCGAGATTACATTTGACCGAACCGACAAGCACGGCACGGTCGCGCGGTGTCTGTCCGAAGACCTCGCCGATTGCTCCGGCCTCGATCGGATCGCCCAAGGGTGTGCCGGTGCCGTGCGCCTCCACGTAGTCTATATCGGCCGCCGCAATGCCGGCGACCTCGATCGCCGCCCGCATCATCGCCTTCTGCGCCGCCGGATTGGGTGCAGTGATGCTGTCGGTTGCGCCGTCCTGGTTGACCGCTGTGGCTTGAACCACGGCATAGATGCGATCACCGTCGCGCTTGGCGTCCGCCAGCCGCTTGAGCAGCACGAGGCCGGCGCCCTCGCCGCGGACGAAGCCGTCGGCGCGCGCGTCGAAGGCGGCAATACGGCCCGACGGCGAAAGCATGTGCGCACGGCAGAACGTGAGGAACATGCGCGGGTCGAGCAGGATGTTGACGCCGCCGGCGAGCGCGATATCCGAAGTTCCTTCACGCAGCGAACGGCAGGCGATATCGAGCGCGACCAGCGACGACGAGCAGGCGGTATCGACGCCCATGCTCGGTCCTTTGAGATCGAGCACGTTGGATATTCGGTTGGCGACAATGCTCAGCGCCGTGCCGGTGCCGGCCTGGATGTCGGCGACGCCGGTCTCGAAGCGCTGGACGAGGCCGTAGTCGGTGTTGGAGACGCCAACAAATACTCCGGTGCGCCGCGCGCGCAATTGCTGCAGCGGAATGCCGGCGTCCTGCGCCGTCTCGTAGGCGACCTGCAAAAGGATGCGTTGCTGCGGATCCATGGCCTCGGCCTCGCGGCGCGACAGGCCGAAGAAGGCGGGGTCGAAGGCAGCGATATCGTCGAGAAAGCCGCCCCATTTTGAATACGAGCGAAACGCATTATCGGGCGTCGGGTCGTAAAAGCCGTCGTGGCTCCAACGCTCCGCCGGGATTTCCGTAATCGCGCTTCTGCCGGCGCGCAGCAGCGACCAGAACGAGCGCGCGTCCGCGACGCCCCCCGGGAAACGACAGCCGATGCCGACGATCGCGATAGCGTTCAAGCGAGAAATCCTCGCGCAACAAGAGCCGCGACCGCGGCGGATTAACCCGTCGCGACGCGCGGGCCGCGTCGGCTCAAAGCCTGCTCGACGACATGGCGAATATCCGCGGGTCCGAGGCTGAGGAAGTCAGCGCACGTGCGCGCGAAATAGGCATCGATGGCCGGTCCCGCCGCACCGATATCGAGGCCGCGCAAGCCTGCTTCCAGATCGAAGATTACGCGCGGCGGCGTTACGAAGAAATCTCCGGTGATCAGCGCTTCGCGGATGCGGTCGCGACGCGGGCCTTCGAGCCGGATATCGGCGCGCACGGTGCCGCCAAGCCCGGTATGCGAGGCGTTCACTTGCATGTCGCCGACGTCCGGCGCGTCGAGCATTTCGACATAGGCGTCGGTGCCGATCTCTTCGCGGAACAGGCGATCGGCAAGCTCCTCCTCGTAAGGCGTGATCGCGCCCCATTGCGGCGCAACGCCGAGACCCTCGGCAAAGCCCGCGAGCAGGCCCGCATAGATTGTTTTCAGATCGGGAAGACGGTCACCCAGGATTTCGCGCATGGTGATCACGCGCTGCATCGAGGTGGCGAGATCGCGCTTGGCAAGCTTTTCGGCCGGGATATTGAGGCAGGCGGCGATCTTGGCGGCATCGAAATCGATCAGCAGCGTGCCTTGATAGAAGATGAGCTTGCCGTCGAAGAAACCGCCGGTGCCGCTGATCTTGCGGCCGTCGACTTCCAGGTCGTTGCGCGGGCGGTAGCGCGCCGGAATGCCAAGCTTGTTGAGACCCAGCGCGAAAGCTTCACAGGTCTGCCGCGTCACTTGCGCCAGATCGAGCCGGCCGAGAGCGGCACGATCGAACACCAGCTCCCATCCGATCTGGCCTTCGTCGAGATAGAGGCTGCCGCCGCCCGTAATGCGCCGGCCGATCTCGACATCGTGGGTGCGGCAATAGTCGACCTTGATCTCGTGGCGGAGATACTGATGGACCCCGATCAAAGCCGAGGGGCGGAAGCGGATGAAGCGGATGGTGTCCGGAATCTTGGCTTGCTGGCGCGCCTCGATGATCGCCTGGTCGAACGCAATATTGGCGCGCCCGCCGCGCAGGCCGGTGTCGATAACGCGGAACGGTTTGGTTGACATGGTCGGTTAATGCGGCATGCCCTTGTCGAGCTGGCGGCGAACTTTGCGGACATCGTCACGCTTGATCTTGAAGGGGTAGGACGCGATGTTGCCCGGCGGCGAGTCGCCGTAGGGGCGGTCGCAGGCGGAAATATCGTCGGCGAACTTGCCGGGGCAGCCGGAGGTGCGGAATGCAGTGCCGGCCTTGATCACCGCGTCGATCTCGTCCTGCGGCAGGCCGAAATCGAGGAGCGTGCCCTGCTCGTCGAAACGCATGCGCTCGAGCCGGTGCGCGCGATAATCGATCAGGTAGCGGGCGAGCTGGATGCGCCGCCACTGCGGGCGCGGCACCGGCGGCAGGTGGTCCATCAGCGAGCCCTTCTCCGGGAAAAACGCGAACATATGGCTGTGGCCGCCGAGGTCGCGGATCGTCTGCACCTGCGTCAGGACGTCGTGATCGCTCTCGCCCATGCCGACGATCAGATGGGCGCCGAACTTCTCGGGCCCGAAAATCTCCGCCGCGGCATGGAGGATTTCCCAATACTTCTCCCAGCTGTGCGGCGACTGCACGCCACGCCCGCGGGTGCGGTCGAACACTTCCCGGTTGCAGGCGTCGAGCGCCACCGTAAAAATATCGGCGCCGAGATCGTGCAGTTCCTGCACGTCGAGCCGCGTCATGGTGGTCGGATTCGACAGGATCGAGACCGGCACGTGCTTGATGCGTTCGACCCATTTGCGCAAGACCACGCGGGTGTCGTCGTCGGAGCGCGGATGGGTGATCATGCTGATGCACATGCGGTGGAAACGGCCGCCGTCGCCGCCCGACGCGACGATGTCGAGCACCCGGTCGTAGGGCACCGCCGGCCAGTCGACACGGATGAAGTTGCGGTCGGCATAGTTGCGCTCGGCCTCGCGGTGGCGCGCCAGCCCGCAATAGGCGCAATTGGCACGGCAGCCTTCCGGATAAGTGAGCAGCAAATTGAGACAGCGGGTGCAATCGGTGCGATGCATATAGCCGCTCATCACCCCGAGCGTGATCGCCGCCGCCGTCGACATCTGCACGTAGTCGGGCGAGCGCATATTGGGAGTGAGGAAATTATCATTGGGACGGTAGACGCCCTCGGGCCGCACGTCCTGATTCTTCACCCGCGCGCCGTTGCGCGCGTCGGCGGGGATGACGCCGGGAGCGCGCGGCTGCATGGTGCCGGCGTCGTTGAAGTCGCGCTTCTCCCCGTCGAGGAAGTCTGGCGCCGGCTGGCGCGGCATCTCCAGGCAGCTCATAGTATCCCCTCCTCAAATTCGGTCTCTCGTTGAGCTCGCACACCGGCCGGCGGATCCGGCCGCCAGTAGCGCGGCGAGCCGATCCAGCAATCGGCGAGCGTGTGGGCGTTCGGTCGGCCGCCGCCGGCATAGCAGGCCAGCAACTCGCGCCGCCGCCGCGAGGCGCGGTCGAGCGCAGCGTCGAAAATATCGGAAAGTTCCTGTTCATAACCGCCGAGCGCGGCGGTGCGGCCATTCACGAAATCGGCTGCGGCCCGCCCGGCCATGGTGCCCGACTGCACGGCGGAGGCGATGCCGGCGCCGGTGACCGGATTGGTGAGGCCGGCGGCGTCGCCTGCGAGCAAGATCGCGGCGCCGCCGAGCTTGCCGATCGATTTCAGTCGACCGCCGACGGCAATGGCGCCACCGGTCAACGCCCAGCAGCTGGTGCCTATGCGTCGCTGCTTCGCCAGCCGGGCGCGCAGCGCCTGCAACATCGCCTTCAGCCCGCGGCGCGTGCTTTTGTCGTCCGCGAACGCGTCGTCAACGCCGATACCAATGCCGAGATTGGCGATTGCCCCCTTGGGGAACAGCCAGCCGTAGCCGCCCCGATACTCGGCGGAGAGAAAGATGTCGGTCGCGTCATGCGGCAGCACCAAGGGCACGGTGACCTGGCGCGTCTCCACCAGTTCGCGATTGATCTGCCCGATCGCGTTGCCGACACGCGAGCGCGGCCCGTCGGCGCCGATCAGCACGCGTGGTTTGAAGTCGCCCTGCGAACTGTGCAGCGTACCGTCGCCGCCGAGCTTGAGCGCCGTCACGCCATAGCGGCAGTCGGCGCCGGCCCTGGCGGCGTTCGCCGCCAGCAGGCGGTCGAACTTGCCGCGGTCGAGCATGCGGCCGCGAAACTCGGGCGTTTGGCTCGCGCGTTCGTCGTCTTCGACGAAGGTGAGCATGCGGGCAATCAATTGCTCGGTAACTTCGCCAACCGACGGCACGTCGCGCTCGATCATCGACGGCACGAATTCAGCGCATTGCACCGGAGTGCCCGCTTGCGGCCGCTTTTCCAGCGCGACCACCTGCAGACCCGCGCGCGCAGCCGCTTCGGCGGCGCGGCTGCCGGCCGGCCCGAGGCCGACCACGACGACGTCGGGCGTTTCAGTGGTCACGGACCTTCTCACGCGGCGCAAGCCCGCCGTCCGGCGAGGCCGTCAAGGGAAATCGAGCAGCAGGCATGCTCCTGCTCAACGGGCCGGCCGATGGCGCGCGCCAGCGCGACGATGCCTTCGGCGGGGTATGCGATGCCGTCGAAGCCGGCCATCACCGCATAAGCATCCGTCATCAGCTTATGGCGGCCGGCCGGGCGGATGCAGCCGAGCTGCACCGGCGCATTGCGGATGCGCTGCCGCGCGGCGACGAACACCGCGGCCACATCGTCGGTGCCGATTGTGACAAAGGGCTTATCGGCCGGCGCGTAAATCGGCGACACGATCACCAGAATCAAAGCCGCAACCCTGTGACGCGAAATAATGTCGAGGGCGTTCTGCTCGCCCAGCAATCGGCCATAATGCAGGCCGATCACGATGTGGGGCACGACGTCCATCTTGGTCGCGGCGAGCGCGGCAAGCGTGGCTTCGAAATCGGCCACCGGACGGTCGAGATGATAGACGTCGCGGATCGTCTCTTGCGCGCCGATCACGTCCATCATGGCGACATCGACGCCGGCCGCCTCCATGCGCCTTGCGCGAGTCTCGCCGAGCAGCGCCGAATGCACGGCGATGCGCAGCTGCGGAAATTCGCGTTTGAGCTTCTCGATGGTCGGATAGAAGCGCTCATAGGGCACTTCGTTGCGCCGATTGGAGCCGCCGGACAGCAGGAAGCCGCCGAGATCCTTGAGCATGACGAGGTCGCGGACCTTGCGCTCGAGCTCGGCTGGGCTCGTGGCCGGGATCATCGGTTCGAGGATCTTCGCCTGGCAATGATCGCAATTGAGCGCGCAGGCACCGCCGGTGATCGAGAAGGCTGGGAAACTCGCCTTGCCGCAGCCTTTCAATTCTTCGCTGGCATAGGACCGGAATGTCGGCGTGTAGAACCGCAGCGGCCCCAACGGCCGTTCCCGCGCGGCAGCCTCCAGGCTCTCGACCAGCGCCCGGTCGAACGACAGGCCCTCGAGCAGATCGATGTCTTGCAGTGTGTCGAACCAGGACATTATTTATTTCTTCGTGCTCTTCACACCGTGAAATCTTATATGTTGCCGCCCTGATCTACCAGTCTCGTTCAGCTCGCGGCAAATCAAGCAGCCCGCCTTCATGAAGACCTTGTGCGTTCTCCAGCATGTCGAGGCCGAATATCTCGGCCTCATGGAGGATCACTTCGAGGGTCGCAATATTCGCTTCCACTATTGCCGGCCATTCACTCCGGGCGCGGCCGTTCCCGCCACCGCGGAGGGCTATGACGGCCTGGTGCTGCTCGGCGCCGGCTCCTATGGGGTCGTGAGCGGCAACCTTATCCCCAGCCTTGGGCCGGAATTGCGGTTGACGCGTGATTTTCTCGACCGGCGCCTGCCGGTCATCGGCATCGGCGCCGGCGCCTGCATCCTGGCGGTTGCCGCCGGTGGTGGCGCCGACGATGCGCCGCTGCGCTTTACGGTCGAAACCGGGCGCCGGCTGAGCCCGCAAGCCCTCGGCGGCCATTTGCCGCAAAAGTTTCCTGTCGCGGTCTATATGCGGGACCGGCCGATACCGCCGGCCGAGGCCGAGGTCCTGGCGCAAAGCGAAACCGGCGCGCCTCTGGTCTTCCAACTGCGGGAAAACTGTGTCGGCTTTCTCGGCCATCCTGGAATCAAGTCGGCCATGATCGAGGACCTGATCATGGAATCCGACGATGTGCCTGAAGGGACAGCGGAAACGCTCGCCGGCCTCCGCCGTGTACAGGGCGAAATCGCCGCTTGCCTGGGTGAGATCATGGTCGGGCTGGTCGAGGTGACCCGACTGATGGACGGGGAATAGCGCGAGCAAAATCTTCTCTTTCTGCGCTCGGATTTGCAATTTTATATCGCTTGTATTAGCAAAAGGTAATATGAGTATTCGCCCCTGGCAAGATTGAGCCAGGTCAATGTGCTGCGAGCCTCCTCGTGGCAATAATAATGAGTCGGAACAGGGAAGATGGCGAAGAAACTCATTATCATCATGGTCAATACCGATCCGCGCAATGGCGAGGAATTGGGCGCGCCGTTCTTTCAGGCGACCGTCGCCGCGGCGATGGATTACGAGGTCGAGGTGGTGTGCACGGCGACCGCCGGTCAACTGATGAAAAAGGGCGTCGCCGAAAAGCTCGTGGTCAAGCCGGGTTCGCCCAAGACCGTCTACGACTTCATCAAGGATGCGCACGAGGCCGGGGTGAAGTTCTACTGCTGCTCCCCCAACCTCGACCTGTTCAATATGACCGAATCCGATCTGATCCCCGAATGCGAGGGCATTGTCGGCGGCGCCAAGGTCATCGAGGAAGTCATGGAAGACGACGAAGCGCGGGTGCTGACCTACTGAGGCACGACGCGCGCACGAGGTGGAAATGACAGCGCAAACGATTGCGCAGCGGCCCGCGATCAGCGACCCGACGTCCGACAAGCCGGTCGTGGCCTATGAAGAGCTCGAGCAGGTGTTCGAGGACATCCGCGGTCATGTCCTTTATGACCACGAGTTGCACGGCTGCCTGAATTGCGGCATCTGCACCGCGACCTGCCCGTCCGCTCACTATTACGATTACTCGCCGCGCGAGATCGTGCAACTGTTGTGGACTGAAAATCTCGAAGGCATCTACGACGCCATGCAGGAGAAAATCTGGGCCTGCGCCCAGTGCTACACCTGCGCGGCGCGCTGCCCGTTCCAGAATTCGCCGGGCGGGCTCGTCATGATCATGCGCGAGGTTGCTATCAAGCACGGCATGCAGTCGGCCAAGGACGTGCTGCGGCCGTTCTCGCGCGTGCTGTTGAAGGTGATCTCCACCGGCAACCAGCTGGCGCCCAACATGATCACCCGCGACGCTTTCCCCGACTGGGGCCCCAACGTCACCAAGGTGGACGCGCCGCTCAACATTTTGCGCAAGGCGATCCCGGTGCCGACCATGCACACCATGGATACGGCCTGGGAGGTGAACCTGAAGACCTCGGTCGAGCTTTATACGATCTGGGAAGCGACCGGCGTGCTCGATCAGCTCGAGCAGGTGGACGAGAACCTGTTCGACGTCGTCAACGACGTGATGGACGAGAAGCGCGACGAATACAACGAGTGGCTTGAAGAGCAAGACGAAGCGGCGGAGTAAGCCGCAAAGCGAGCAATGGAGAAGCGCCATGGATAAGCGCGGCGATAATCAGACGACCTTCACGGGCCACGGCAGCGAGTGGAAGCCGTCGAACCTGACGCCGGCCGAGGCGCAAAAGGCCACCGCCTGGGTGGAGGCCAAGATCGACCGCCGCTCGATGCTGACCAACAAGGACCGCGTCGAAGACGTGCGCGACATCATGTGGCAGCTCGAGAAAGACGGCGAGATCGTGGTCCATCGCGTCGGCGAGCAGCACAAGCCGGTGGTGGCGCGCACGCTCTACGGCTGGGAAAAGAAGATTCCCACTACCAATCTCTGGCAGCACAAGTCCTGCGGCCAGTGCGGCAACATTCCCGGCTATCCGTCCTCGGTGTTCTGGCTGATGAACAAACTGGACGTGAATTATCTCGACGAGACCGATCAAACCTCCTGCACCGCATGGAACTACCACGGTTCCGGCATCGGCAATGTGGTCAGCCTGTCCGCGGTGTTCCTGCGCAACTTCCACCAAGCTTACATGTCGGCCAAGGCGCAAGGACTGCCCGAGGGCACTTACTATCCGCTGGTGCACTGCGGCACCTCTTTCGGGAACTATAAGGAAGTACGCGGCTTCCTTCTGCACTCGGCGGAACTACGCGATCAGGTGAAGAAGATTCTCGGCAAGCTGGGCCGACTGGTCGACGGCAAGCTCCTGATCCCGGAAGAAATCGTCCACTATTCCGAATGGCTGCACGTGATGCGTCACCGCATCAAGGAACGCCAGGTCATCGACGTGAGCACGGTTCGCGCGACCGTCCATCCGGCCTGCCACGTTTACAAGATGGTGCCGGAGGACGTGATCTATGACGACACCGTGATGGACGGCAATCGCGTCGCCGTCTCGACGGGCCTGATGCAGACGCTGGGCGCGCAGGTCATCGACTATTCCACCTGGTACGATTGCTGCGGCTTCGGCTTCCGCCATATCATCGGCGAGCGCGAGTTCACCCGCTCCTTCGCCATCGACCGCAAGATCAAGGTGGCCGTCGACGAGGCCAAGGCCGACGTGATGGTCGGCCATGACACCGGCTGCATCACCACGCTCGACAAGAACCAGTGGATCGGCAAGGCGGTGGACAAGGTTTACGCGCTGCCGGTCATGGCCGACTGCCAGTTCGCGGCGCTCGCGCTCGGCGCCCACCCCTATAAGCTCGCGCAACTGCACTGGCACGCTTCGCCGTTCGAGACCCTGCTCGAGAAACTCGGCATCGACTGGCAGAAGGCGAAGGCTGAATTCGAGACATATCTCGAAGAGGTCAAGGCTGGCCGCATCGAGACGCTTTACGATCCCAAGCGCGCGATCACCTCGGGTCCCGGTTATGTAAAGCCGCGGGCGGCGATCGCGGCGCAAGCCGGAGGTGCGGAGTAATGGCCAGGCCGGTTCTTGTCGTCGGCGGCGGCCCCGCCGGTCTTTCAGCCGCGCACGCGCTCGCTGCGGCGGGCCACCGCGTCGTGCTGGTCGACAAGTCCGATGTGCTCGGCGGCGCGCCGATCCAATCGGGCTATGCCAAGCTGGTGCCGTCGGGCGAATGGGCCAAGGATGCCATCGGCGGCATGGTCAACCGCGTCGTCAATGATAAGCTGATCGACGTGCGCAAGAACGTTACGGTGAAGAGCTTCACCGGCGGTCCGGGCGATTTCCGCGCCACGCTGTCGGACGGCAAGACGGTGGAAGCCGGCGCCGCCATCCTCGCCACGGGTTTCACGCATTTCGACTCGATCAACAAGCCGGAATGGGGCTTCGGCACCTATCCCGACGTGGTCACCACCACGCAAGTCGAGCAGATGTTCTCCTCGGGCAAAGGCGTACGCTGCCCCTCCGATGGGCGCGAGCCGGAACGCGTTGCTATTTTGCTTTGCGTCGGGTCGCGTGACCGCCAGATCGGCCGCGAATGGTGCTCGAAAATCTGCTGCACGGTGTCGTCGAACCTGGCCATGGAGATCCGTGAGGCGCTGCCGAAGTGCAATGTCTATATCTACTACATGGATATCCGCACCTTCGGCCTCTACGAGGGCACCTATTACTGGGAGAGCCAGGAGAAGTTCAAAGTCAAATACATCAAGGCGCGCATCGCGGAGGTCACCTCCGACGGCAAGCGGCTGATCGTGAAGGGCGAGGACACGCTGGTGAAGCGCCCGATCACCATCCCCTTCGACATGGTGGTGCACGCCATCGGCATGGACCCCAATGTCGACAACATGACCCTCGCCGCAGTGTTCGACGTCAAGCTGGAGAAGCACGGCCATATCGGCAAGGCCTCGACCTATTCGAACATGTCGCAGACCTCGCGTCCGGGCGTGTTCGTCGCCGGCGCCGCCACCGGCCCGGAAACGATCGATGATTCCATCGCGCAGGGCCAATCGGCGGCCATGGCGGCGATGACTGCAGCGCTTGGCGTCATGAAAGAGGCGGCCGAGTGATGTGGGCGTTGCGGTCCCATAAGGAAAAGACGCCGGCAAAGGCCAAGCCGGTATTGCATCTGTCCGGCCCGAGCCTGCGCCGCGCCTTCGAGCATCTTGTCGATGCCGCCGAGCCGACCGGCGGCGTCGAGCGCTATGTCGGTGCGCTGGCATTGAAGAGCTCGTTGTTCGAAGAGTTGCTCGGCAAAGGCCGCGTCGGCGAACTGACCGAGATCGAGCTTCTCGATCTCGCTGCTTTCGTCACCCCGGCGCGGCGCCGGATCGGCGCCTGGCTTGGCCAGAACGGCTTCGCCTCACTGCATGCCCGGCTGAAGGACCTGCTCGGCGGCTGGTCCGACACCGGCACCGCCGACTTGCGCCTTGCCGCCTTCCATGCCGGTTTTCCGGCCGACCGCGAGCATCGCTGGGTCCGGGATTTAGGCGCCGAGGTGCTGCATTTCACCGCGCCCGAGCGCTATCCGCTGATGACGCGCTGGATATGGGATGCCCGCGTCAACACCGGCGTACTGCGCGAGATCTGGCACAGCGACGAGGGTACCGAGCCCGGCACCATTCGCATTGCCGACGATTTTACCACTTTCACCGTGCTACGCGAGGAGCTGGAAGGTTTCCTCGCCGACAACGGAGTGTTCCGCGACCTGCCCTTCTATGTCGACCTGCTCTGCGCCCATATTTACGCCGGCTACATCAACGACAAGGGCGGTCAATATCTGCGCGGCGATTTCTGCGGCCAGGCACGCGAAGATTCCATGGCGCATACCCGCCGCCTGCTCGGCCTCGACGCGGTCGATACCGAGACCGGCCGCACGCGCCTCAAGCTGATCGACGGCGAAGCCCATGTCCTCGGCGAGCAGCGCCGCCTCACCCATTAAAGGAAGCCGATGCCGATCCACGAAAAATCGCTGATCCGGCCGGAAAACCTGGTCACCCACGAGCACCTGGAGATCGACGGCGTCGACGTCTCCGGGCACTGGAGCACGTTCATCAATTCCCGCGCAGTGACCGACTATAACGAGGAGATGCAGGAGGAGATCGCGGCGCTTCCCGGCGGCGAATACATCCACCGCTGCTGGCAATGCGGCTCCTGCACCAATGCCTGCACCGTCAACGCCATCAATCCCGAGTTCAATCCGCGCTACTGGATCTATCTGATCCGCGTGGGCATGCAGGACGAACTGCTGCGCGACAAGGACATCATCTGGCAATGCGTCTCCTGCAACAAATGCACCTATGCCTGCCCGCGCGACGTCAATCCGGAAGGCGTCATGAAGGCGACCGCGCATTGGCTTGAACTGAAGGGCTTCACCGAGAAGAAACCGTCGATGGTTTTCGACGAGGCCTTCTCCGAGCAGGTCTTCGCCACCGGCAAGGTCGAGGACGGCAAGGTGCTGCGCGAGTTCTTCGCCCGCACCAAACAGCCGCTGTTTCAGGATTGGCTGGTCGCGCTCATTCGCGGCTTGGTGATGCGGCTGCCGGTCGGCCTGTTGATGAAAATGGGGCTCTCCACCCTGTTCCACCCGCGCACGCGCGGCTGGGGCAAAGCCAGCGCCGCCATCGAGGAATACGTTGTCGAGCGCCATGCGGCCGATGCCCGAGCGCTTCATCTCGATGCGCAAGGAGCCGAGTGATGAACGGCAAATACAAGAAAGTCGCCTATTATCCCGGCTGCGCGCTGGAAGGCACCGGTCACGCCTATAACCGCTCCACCAAGGAGCTGGGCAAGGCGTTGGGGCTGGAGCTGACTGAGCTCGACAACTGGAATTGCTGCGGCGCCATGGAGGTCAAGAACGTCGATCCAAAGCTGCAGACGTATCTCTCGGCGCGCAATCTGTCGATCGCCGAGGACATGGGCTTCGCTACCGTGATGGCGCCGTGCAACGGCTGCTATCACAATCTCAAGAAGGCCGAATACGATCTCAAGCACGATGCGGCCTCGCGCGAAGTCAATGCGCGCATTTCGAGCAAGGCCGGTCACAAGACCTACGAAGCCGGCAAGGTCGAGACCATCCATGCGCTCGACTGGATCAAGGAAGCGATCGGCGAGGACGGCCTGAAGGCGCGGGTGAAGAATTCGCTCAAGGGCCTGAAGGTCGCCAACTATTACGGCTGCATGTACACGCGGCCGCGCCACATTTTTCCGGAAAAGGACCAGGGGCCGGGTTCGGAATCGACGTCCAAGCCGCACTTCATGGATGACCTTTTGGCCGCGGCGGGCGCGGAAAATGTCGAGTATCCGCTCAAGACCGCCTGCTGCGGCGGCGCTCATACGCTCTCGGACAGCGACACCTCGACCAAGCTGGTGCTCAACCTGCTCACCACTGCGGAGGCTTGCGGCGCCGACGTCATCGCCACCGAGTGCCCGACCTGCCACACCGGTCTGGAGATGCATCAGGTGCGCGCCGAAAAAGTTTTCGGCCGCAAAACCACCGTGAAAATCCTCTACTTCACCCAGCTCCTTGGCATGGCGCTCGGCCTGTCGCCGCGCAAGGTCGGGGTGCATGAGAACATGTCGGACGCCTCCGATCTCATTCGCGCCAAAGGGCTTGGCTGATGAACGATGCCCGCAGTTTGAGCCTGGACGAGATTGCTGCGCGCATCGACGCGATGGCGGCTGCGTCCGACGCGGCTTTGCGGGCGCAGGCGGCTGCGTTTGCCGACGACTTGCTAGCGCTGGGCGAAGCCATCCTGGAGATATGGCTCGCCATCCACGGCAAGACCCCGACGGCTAAAAAGGTGGAGGGTTTCCGCCTGCTGGCGCTGCATGGCCAAGGCGCCCGCGGCGAAGCGAGCTTCAATGCCTGCCGCGAAAGCTGCCGCGAGCTTGTCTATTACCGCAATCTTGTTTGCCTCGATCCCGCTCATCCCGATACCGCGCACCGCCTGCGATTGGGCGCCATGGTGGCACGGCACCTTGTGCTGTTCATCGGCGGCAAGCTTGAAGCGGCGGGGATCGGTGAATTTTGCTGCTCCGCGCGCCCGCTGCGCCAGCGCGAGACTTCGGCGCAGCCTGAAGAAACCATGTGAGACCAGCAGAGGTAGCCGATGCCCACTGTCCGTGGCTGCAACCTTCCCGACGAGCTTCTCTACGACGTCGAGAATAATATCTGGTACCGCGACAATAACGACGGCACGGTCACGCTCGGCATGACCGCCGTGGCCGCCGCCATGGCCGGCCAATTGGTCGCATTCACTCCGAAGAAGGCGGGCCGCGCGGTGGATAGCGGAAAGTCCTGCGCGACCATCGAATCCGGCAAATGGGTGGGACCGGCGAGGATCGCTTTCGACGCCGAGATCGTCGAAGTCAATGCGGCCATGACCGACAGCCCCAAGACCGCCAACGCCGATCCTTATGGCGAAGGCTGGATGATGAAGGTGCGCCCGAAGAATTGGACCGATGCAAAAACCGGCCTTGTCCCCGGCACCGCGGTCGCCGGCCCCTACGAGGCCAAGATGACGGCTGAGAATTTCGCCGGCTGCGGGTGATCTCGCAAGACCGAGCTAAGGAGCGGAATCATGGGCGACGAAACGAACAACAAGCGCATGTCGCTGATCGTGACCAAAGGCACGCTCGACTGGGCCTATCCGCCCTTCATCCTGGCCACGACGGCGGCCGCCATGGGTCTCGACGTGACGATGTTCTTTACCTTCTACGGCCTGACGCTGTTGAAGAAGAAGCTCGACCTCAAGATCTCGGCGCTGGGCAATCCCGCGATGGAGATGCCGATGCTGGGCATGCATATCGGCATGCCCAATGTCGTCTCCGCCATCCCGGGCGTCGATGCCGCCGCGACCGCGATGATGAAGAACCTGATCAAGAAGAAGGGTGTCGCCTCGATCGAGGAGCTGCGCAGCATGGCGTTGGAGGCGGATGTCAAGATGATTGCCTGCCAGATGACCATGGATCTGTTCGAATACACCCGCAACGACATCATCGAAGGCCCCGAACTCGGCGGTGCCGCGACCTACATCGAAACCGCGACCCGAAGCGACATCAACTTGTTTATCTGATCCCAACGGAATTTCTAGAACGCCGGAGAAAAAAATGACCGATCAGCTTCTCGATGTGAAAGGGCTGAATTGTCCGCTGCCTATTCTGCGTGCCAAGAAGGCGCTCAAGGACGTGCCGCCAGGCGGCACGCTGCAAGTGCTGGCAACCGATCCCGGTGCGGTGAAGGACTTCGAGGCTTTCTGCCGCACCACCGGGAACGAACTCCTTGAATCCAAGCATGAGAACAACGTCTTCAGTTTCGTGATCAAGCACACCGCCGGTTAGTCAGATCAAAAAAAACAGCGGAGTGCACCGATATAGACCGCGGTGCAGGGAGGTCGGGCGATGGCGTCGAACACGTTATACATCCTGCTTTGCTCCGGCGAGCACGAGAAGGTGCAGATGG
This sequence comes from uncultured Alphaproteobacteria bacterium, assembly GCA_963791925.1. GTDB lineage: Bacteria > Pseudomonadota > Alphaproteobacteria > Rhizobiales > Xanthobacteraceae > BOG-931. The sequence goes on from CAWBUA010000005.1 coordinate 419,408, forward strand.
CGGCGATGATGGCATCGGTCGCGGCCGTATCGGAGCGGCCGGTCGAAGTGTTCGTGAGCATGAACGCGATCCTCGCCTTCGAAAAGGGAGCGCCGGCCGAGAGCCGCTATCACGGCGGCGCCTATTCCAAATTGCTCAAGGAAAAGAAAGCGCCCGATCCCTTGACCCTGTTCCGCCAGGGGCGTGAACTGGGCGACCTGAAGCTCTGGGCTTGCTCCATGGCGCTCGACGTCAAGGGCTGGGAGCTTGACCGGCTGGAAGACGGCCTGTTCGACGAAGCTCTCGGCCTGACCAAGTTCCTGTCCGACGCCGAAGCCGGCCAGTTCGTCACCTTATAGAGGCGGAAAGCACAACGAGATGACGACAAGAGAAACGATCGACGCGCGCGGAGCGTTCTGCCCCGGGCCGCTGATGGAGCTGATCGCCAAGCTCAAGCTGGTACGGATCGGTGACGAGATTGAAGTGTTGTCGAGCGACAAAGGTTCGGCCAACGATATTCCCGAATGGGTCAAGAAGGTTCATCATGAAATGGTGGGTGTCACACAGCAGGACGGCCACTGGAGTATCGTGGTACGCAAAGCCAAATGAGAACAGCGTGCGCTCACCAAAGACGGCGAGCGGCGCGAAACGGGGAGGAGAATAAGGATGCCAAAGAAAATCCTAATCGTCGGAGGCGGTCTGTCCGGAACCATTGTCGCCAATGGCCTGTGCCGGCAGCTGCGCGAAGAATTGGCTTCGGGCAGCGTGACCATCACCATGATCGGGGCGACCGACAAGCACATGTACCAGCCCGGTCTGCTCTATATTCCATTCGGCAAGATGCGCGAGTCCGAACTGTTTCGTGACCAGCGCAAGGTGCTCGACCGCCGGATTCCCTATATCGTCGACCCGGCCAAGAACATCGACGTCGACAAGAAGGCGGTCACCACCCAATCGGGCAAGACCTACAATTACGACTTCCTGGTCATCGCCACCGGCTCGCGCATCCGCCCGGACAATATCCCGGGCATGAGCGAGGGCGGTCACTGGTTCTACGATCTCGAAGGCGCGCGCAAGATGCGCGATGCCTTGGCCACGTTCAAAGGCGGCAACATTGTCGTCAACGTCAACGCGCCGCACAAATGCCCGGTGGCGCCTCTCGAAATAACGTTCATGCTGCGCGATCATCTTGCCGGCAAGGGTCTGCTCGACAAGAGCACGATTACCTACACCTATCCGATCGGACGGCTGCACGCGCTCGAGCCGGTGGCGCACTGGGCGGTCTCCGCGTTCGAACAGGCCAACATCAAGTCGGAGACCTTCTTCAACACCAAGTCGGTCGACCCGAAGGCCAAGACCATCACCTCGGAAGAAGGCAGTACGCTTGCTTACGACCTCTTGGTCACCATCCCGCCGCACAGCGGTCAGCAGGTGATCACCGACTTCGAATCTGGGCGCCGGCGGTTGGGTGCCGACGGTCAAAAACACGCTGCTCAAGGAAGGCTCCGACAATGTCTTCATTGTCGGCGATACCACCAACATCCCGATCTCGAAGGCCGGTTCTACCGCGCATTTCGAGGCCGACACCGTCATCGACAACCTGTCCTCGCTGATCAAGGAAGACCGCTGGGCGCGCGACTACGACGGCAAGGTGTTCTGCTTCGTCGAGACCGGCTTCAACACCGGCACCTATGTGTGGTTCAACTACACGACGCCGCCCAATCCGGGCCCGCCGTCGCAGATGATCCACTGGTTCAAGCTGGCCTATAACCGCATGTACTGGCTCTCGGCCCGCGGCTTGCTGTGACGAGGAGAATGACGATGACCGATATCACTTTGTCCAATCAGCCGCCCGACGAGATGAGCCGCCTGACGCTCGCCGCGCGCGAAGCGCTGACCGACAGCATGATCGAACGCTTGGCCACGCTGAGCGGCAACGGGCTCGAATTGCTCGATCGGCTCAACGATCCCAACACCAACGCAGCCGTGCACACGATGATCGACCGGCTGACCGAGCTGCACAAGACTGGTGCGCTGGACACCGTCTGCGACCTCGCTTTGACCGTGCACGCAATGCGCAACGCGCTCACCGACAACATTGTCGAGCGGCTGTTCATGTTCGCCGAGAGCATGATCAATACCGTCGGCAACGAGGCGATGGGCGAATTGGCCGAGAATACGCGCGTGGCGCTGGAAGAGGCGGCGCTGGAAACGGCCAAGGCACCGCCGGCAAAAGGCGGAGTCATGTCGACACTGTCCCTTCTCGGCAAGCCGGAAACCCAGCGCAGCCTCGCCTTCCTGTTGGCATTCAGCGCCAAGCTGCAGGGACGTGCGAGCGGCGCGCCGGTTCGGCTCTAGTGCCGCAGGCGAAGAAAGGACGGGACCGGCGCCATGCGGCGCCGGTCCTCTTTTGCCTTCGGTGCCGTATTTGAGAATATTGACCCAAAAGACGAATGCTGCAGACGACCGGAAACGGCCAATCCGGGCTTTTACATACTTATAACGTTCAAGAACTTTGACGGTCGATTGACGTTTTGTAGCGTATAGCGTCGGAAACTGCGGATGACGCGACCGCTTTGTTGCGATTGCCGCGGCTTGCGGCTGGTTCGCAATGCGTAGCCTGAGGCGTTAGGCGGCCGAGGTCGCCGGCGTCGGCGAAGCTAGAGGTCCGACGGCAGCGGCAGGCCCGACGACGGCGCGCCAATTCGGGTGTAGATTAGCAAAGACGTCGCCGCCACGGCCAATGGCAACTTCGTCGAGCAAGCTTCCATGACCGGACAAAGACCCAAGGTCGTCATCCTCGGCGCCGGTTTCGGCGGACTTGAGACCGCCAAAACATTGCGCCGCACACCGGTCGAGATCACGCTCATCGACCGGCAGAACTACCACTGTTTTCAGCCGCTGCTTTATCAGGTAGCCACCGCGGCCCTGTCGCCCGCCGACGTCGCCTGGCCGATCCGCCATATTTTGCGCCGTCAGGAAAACGTCACCGTCCTTCTGACGGAAGTCATCGGCATCGACACCGCCGAACGAACGGTGAAGACGAAGGCGGGCGCAATTCGATTCGACTTCCTGGTGATCGCCACCGGTGCGACGCATTCGTATTTCGGTCACGACTCCTGGGCCGCCTTCGCTCCGGGATTGAAGCGCATCGAAGACGCCACCCGGATCCGCCGCAGCATTCTGTCGTCCTTCGAGCGAGCCGAACTCACCGATGACGACGCGCAGCGCCGGCGGCTCCTGACGTTCGTGATCGTCGGCGGCGGTCCGACCGGCGTCGAAATGGCCGGCGCCATCGCGGAGGTGGCGCGGCAAACGCTGGCCAACGATTTCCGCCGCATCGATCCGCGCACCTCCCGTATCGTGCTGATTGAAGCCGGGCCGCGCCTGTTGCCGGCGTTCTCGCCGCAGCACGCCGAATACGCGCAAAAAACGCTGAAGGCGATGGGCGTTGACGTGATGACTTCGACGCGGGTGACGCGCTGCGACGAGAACGGCGTTGATCTGCAAGACGGCCGCATCGACGCCGGCGCGATCGTGTGGGCGGCGGGAATTACGGCATCGCCCGCTGCGGACTGGCTTGCCGCGGAACACGACAGCACCGGACGCGTCGTGATCCGCCCCGATCTGTCGCTACCAGGCAACGACAACATATTCGTCATCGGCGACACGGCGTCCGTGCACGATACATCGGGCCGCGCGGTTCCCGGTCTTGCGCCGGCAGCCAAGCAGATGGGGCACTATGTCGGCCGCTTGATCACGGCGCGGCTCGCCGGCCGCTCGCTGCCCCCGTTCCGCTATCATGATCGCGGCACATTGACCACGATTGGCCGCCACGCCGCGGTTGTGGAGTTCGGGCCCGTCCAACTGAAAGGCCTTATCGGCTGGCTGTTCTGGAGCGTGGCTCACATCTATTTTCTGATTGGACTGCGCAATCGTTTCGTGGTCGCGCTCACTTGGCTGTGGAGCTACATGACGTTCCAGCGCGGCGCCCGGCTGATTACCGAGGTCCCCCCGAACAGGGTCTCCGGCGGCACATAAGCGCGCTCTGCCACGCGAGGCCGTCAAGCCAGACGTTGTGCCCGCGGTTTTGATCCGGGGATGGAAACCAGTTTTGCGACGGGGACGTGCTGCAACGACCAGCGGCAGCGCATCCCCATTAAAGCGGCATAATTTCTAGCGGGCATCTCGCTCGTCAGTATACCAGGACGGCTTTTCCGGATAATGCGGACCGTCATAGATCTCGATCACGACGGTCTCGGCATGAGCGATCGCCGGGCCGTGAACATTGCCCTTTGGATTGCAGTAGAAACTGCCGGCGGTCAGCGTGACGCCGGTCGAGGTGTATTCATACTTGCCCTTGAGGCAGAACATGAACTGGTTCGAGGCATGGTAATGAGGCTGCGGAATTCCGGCCCCTTCGGCGAATTTGATCAGCGCGATTGACGCGCCGGTCTGTTCGTCGCGCCAGAGCATTTTTTCGGAAATGCCCTTCAGCGACTTCTCGCGCCACGGCAGCGTTTCCGACTGGATAAGAAGCTCTTCGAGCTTCGGCGCGTCTTTCGGCAACATGGCTTGCTCCTGGATCAGCTTTTGACTTCGGCGGTCCACCGGATGTTTTTCAATTCGATGAGCCTGGACAAATAGGGAATCGTCGCGCGGTTGGTCAGCCGGTGAACGGCGCGCATCTCATTGATGAAAACCGTCGAGCCGAGTTCCTCCACGGTCTTGATGCGATCGCCGAAGATGGTCTCGATCTCGTTCTCGCCGCCGCCGAGCGAGATGACGACATAAGGATGATAGTGAATATGGAAGTCGATGGTCTCGCCAGGATCGAGATTGATCTCCCAAATCCGCACATGCTCGTTTTCAAACACGATGCGCTGGCCGACCTGGCGGAGCTCGATGCCGCGTTTTCCGGCTTCTGCAATTCCAAATTTATCGGGCATGTCGGCTCGCTGCGCGCTTACTGGGCAAGCACGGCGACGGCGCTGATTTCGATCAAATAGTCGGGTGACGTCATCTTGGTCACTTCAACCATGGTCGAGGCCGGCAGCGGCGGCTTGAAATATTGGGCACGCACTTTGTGGATCGCCTCGAAGTGTTCCATGTTGCGCACATAGACGTCGACGCGGCAGACGTCGTCCAGCGTGCCGCCGGCGGCTTCCACCGCGGCTTTGACATTTTCGCAGACTTGACGGGTCTGCTCGGTGATGTCGCCGATGCCGGCAATGGTGCCGTCCGGACGGCGGGCAGTCATTCCGGAAATGAAAACAAAGCGGCCCGTGGCTTCGATTGCGGTCGCGTGCGAGAAAACGCCGTTGGGCTGGCGCAACTTGGGGCTCGAAATTTGAACCTTTGGCATGATGCGATCTTCCTATGATTTCCCGGCGTCGAAAGGCGTTGGCGCAACGCCGAGGCGCTCGGCATAGCGCCGCAGCATCGCGACCACGGCAGGATCCACGTGAACCTGGCCGCCCGAGCGATCGCGCCGCCGCCATTCCGGTTCTCCCGGCGTGAACAATTGCGTCACGCCTGGCGCGCGTTTGCCGCCACGGATGCGTTCGGCGGCGTCAGCCGCCTGGGCGCGGAACCAAGCGGGATCGCAAAAGTGCTCGACATCGATCGCGACGAACAGATGGGAGCAATCGTAGGGCACGCTGAAATCGCCGTAGAGCGGCTGAACTTGCGCGCCGCTCCCGCCCTGGGACAACAGCCCGCACAACAAATCGATCAGGAATGAGAGGCCAAAGCCCTTTGGGCCTCCCGACGGCAACAGCATCCCGGCTATGGCCTCGCCAGGATTGGTGGTCGGGAGTCCCTCCGCCGTCACGGCCCATGTCGGCGGAATGGACTGCTTGGCCTTTTCAGCCATCCGTATCTTGCCCATGGCAGCTTCGCTCGTCGCCATGTCGAGCACGATCGGAATTTCGCCGTCGGCCGGCACCGCAATGGCGAGCGGATTATTGCCGACAACGCGCTCGGCGCCGCCGGGTGCGGGCATCAGCGGACGCGTATTGCACATCGCGACGCCGACACAGCCGGCATCCGCCGCTTGGCGGGCGTAGCGGCCGGCCGCACCGAAATGAAAACCATGACGAACGGCCACGATGCCGGCCGCAAATCGCCTGGCCCTGTCGATCGCAAGGCTCATCGCCTGCTCGCCGGTCAACTGGCCAAGGGCATTGCCGGCGTCGAGGACAACAGCACCCTGCCGTTCGGAGACGATGGCCGCGGCGGCACCTTTCGACACCGAGCCTCCTTGCAGCCTTTCGATATACATATCGGCCAGCATCACGCCGTGCGATGCGATCCCTTCGAGGTCGGCGTCAACGAGGCCGTTGGCGACTTTCTCGGCGGCCGGCGCGGAAAGCCCGGTAGCGGCAAACAGCCTCGCCACGAACGCCGCAAGTTGTGTGGCCGGTATGGTCACCGGTCCGGCCTGCACCTGCACGTTCATTTGAACGACTTTCTTTTGAGCGCGGCCATGCCGCCGTCGGCGCCGCGGCTCGCCGCAAGCGCCGCCGCGACCTTGTCCAAGGTGCGGCTGATATGCAGACGATTGAGTTCTATCGTCCTTTCCATGTCGCGGTTGAGCGCCGCCCGCATCAGTTGCTTATGCTCGCCGACATCGTCGCGCAACGGCGCGCTCGACATGATCGAAAGCGAAACATAACGCTCGGCTTGCTCAAACAAACGCTCGCGGATCGACATCAGCGTCTGCGAACCGCACGCCGAGACCAGCGCGGCATGAAACCCCGCGTGTTCGCGGCTCCATGCCTCGTTGATGGTATCCGCATCCCGTGGATCGATCTTGGTCTGGCGCGACAGACGGTGGAACGCCCCGAGCAGATTGGCTTCCCACTCGACGCCGCCTTTTTCCAGCGACCAGCGCAGCGCGATCGTTTCGATCTCGATCCTGGTCTGCATCAGATCGAGGAGGTTGTCGCGCGACACTTCGGACACCCGAAAGCCCTTGTTTTGCTCCAGCTGGACGAGCCCCTCGGCCTCGAGACGCATCAGCGCCTCGCGCAGCGGACTGACGCCCATGCCGTAACGTTCGCGCAGCGCTTCAAACCGCAGCCGTTCGTCGGGCATGAGCCGGCAGGCGAGGATGTCCGAGCGAATGCGGCGCAACGCCGAGGCGGTTAAAGTCTGATCGGCAACGCGTTTGGCAGGCATTGCAGGCATTCGTGCTCCCGGTTCGACTGAGGGCCGCGGCGACACCATTCGCATATACCAGCGTTATTCGACAATCAATGGATTTTCGAAAATCTATTGACTGTACGAAACAATCAGTGGCAGCATGAGCGATCGCGGAAGGCCGGGCCCATCTAGTCGGAGAGAGCAATGCGTATTTTTTCAGGCGCAATCGCAGCATTCGCTGTCGCTTCGGTCGCGATCGTGCAGCCTCATGCAGCAGTCGCTCAGGGCGCGCCGGCCACGTTGACCAAAGTCGTGTTTTCACTCGACTTTATTCCGCTCGGCCGGCACGCGCCGTGGTATGCGGCCCTCGCGGAAGGTTTCTTCAAAGAAGAAGGCCTCGACGTCAGCATCATTCCGTCGCAGGGCGGCGCACAGGTCATTCAAAACGTCGTCTCCGGCACCGCGAATATCGGTTTCATGGGAGTCCCCGAAGTCGCCATTGCCCGCTCGACGGGCGCCAATCTCAAGATTGTCTCCGTCATTTATCAGAAGCAGCCGATCGCGGTTTTTAGCCTGCAAAGCGGGGCCAACGTGACGACGCCAACGCAGCTTGAAGGCCTCACGCTTGGCAGCGGTTCCGGCAGCTTTACCCCCAAGATCCTGCGGGGTTTCATGGTCGGAAAGGGCTTGGACCCGAGTACGCTTCATGTCGCCGACATCGCGCCTCCGGCGCGTCCCGGCGCGCTGATCACCAAGAAGGTTCCCTCGATTGAAACTTTCATCATGGGCAAGCCGGGCCTCGAGAAGGCGGCGCAAGACGCTCATGAAAAGCTTCAGACTTTCATTCCCGCCGATCACGACCTGCAGCTCTATTCAAACGGCATCGGCGTTACCCAACAGTACCTCTCGCAGAATCCGCAAGTGGTCCGGGGTTTCGTGCGCGCGGCCTTGAAGGGATGGAAGTTTGCGCTGGATCATCCCGCCAAAGCGGCTCAGGACGAACTGCAATTCGTTCAAAGCCTAAAGCCCGAGGGGATCGCGGCCGAACTTAAAATCGTGCGCGGTCTCGTGGTCACGCCGGACACCCAGCAACACGGCCTGGGATGGTTCGACCCCGCGCAGATCAAGGCGAACGTGGACTTCGTTACGAAGTACATCGGCATCAGCGGCACTCCCCCGGCAGCGGCCGACATGTACGCAACAGGCTTCCTACCCAATCCGCCGATCAAGCCGTGATCGATTCGGCCGTTCAGCGGGGGCGTTCATGGCCGAACCGCGGGACGATTTCTTCTGCGGATTCGCCGCAGCGTGGCTTCGGTCACTTCGAAAACGTTCACAAGGCTTTCAAGCGTCCGGGTCAGGCACCGCTAGTCGCCATTGACGCTGTCTCTTTCGATCTTCACGGCGGGCAGTTGATCAGCCTGTTGGGGCCAAGCGGCTGTGGCAAAACCACTTTTCTTCGTATTGCTGCGGGGCTTATCCCGAAGACAAGCGGCATTGTCGAGATCAACGGCGCCGCGGTCGAGCGGCCGCAGCCCGATTTCGGCATGGTCTTTCAACAGCCGAATTTGATGCCTTGGCGCACAGTGCTTAGAAACGTGCTGTTCCCGATTGAGATTCAAGGCAACAGCGACGCCGGCGCGGCCCAGCGCGCGGCCGACTTGCTGTCGCTCGTCGGCCTGTCGGGCTTCGAACATTCCTACCCTTCGCAGCTTTCCGGCGGCATGCAGCAACGCGTCGCCTTGTGCCGCGCGCTTGTGCATCAGCCGAAATTGCTGCTGATGGACGAGCCATTCGGCGCGCTCGACGAACTGACGCGAATGGAGATGCAGGACCTGCTCTTGGACATTCGCGCCAAGACCGGGGCAACGGTGCTGCTGGTCACGCACAGTATCAGCGAGGCGGTTTATCTCTCCGACACCGTCGCCGTCTTCAGTCCGCGCCCCGCCCGGATCGCTGATTTCATTGCCGTTGACTTGGCTTATCCGAGACGGCCAGAAACGCGATACGCACCAGAATTCACCGAGCTCGAACATCGGGCCGGCCGGGCCCTTGGGATCACACGATGAATCCGCAAAGCCTCGGACGCTCAATCTATCCCCTGCTCGGCATCACCGTGATCCTGGCGATATGGCAGCTCTATACGTCGCTGTCCGGTATCAGCCCGCTGGTATTGCCCAGCCCGATGGAAATCGCCGCCGTTTGCGTCAAGCGTTACGACCTGCTGCTGCAGCAGACCTGGCCGACCTTCGTAGAGACAGTTCTCGGCTTCGGGCTGGCGCTGTTGATCGGTATTCCGCTGGCGGTCTTTGTCGCCAACTCACGTCTGTTCAATCTCGTGCTTTATCCGATCCTGGTCGCAACACAATCGATTCCGAAAGTCGCGATCGCACCGATCATTTTGGTATGGTTCGGACTGGGCATAAGCTCGAAGCTGGCATTGGCTTTCCTGGTGGCGTTCTTCCCGATTGTCGTGGATACGGCGACTGGTCTACAGGCAACACCGCCCGGGCTGCTGGATCTGGCCCGCGCCTTATGCGCGTCGCCGCTACAGGTGTTCTTCAAGGTTCAGATGCCGGCGGCCCTGCCCTTCATATTCGCGGGATCAAAAGTTGCCATAACGCTCGCGGTGATTGGCGCGGTCATCGGTGAATTTGTCGGCTCGGTAAGCGGCCTCGGCAATCTCGTTCTGGCGGCCAACTCGCAGCTCGACGGGCCGCTGGCCTGGGCGGCGCTGGTCTGGCTGAGCGCGCTCGGAATTCTGCTGTTTGCCGCGGTTGCGCTCGTCGAATGGCTCATGATGCCGTGGGAACGTGTAGCTCAGCATTGATTTTCCCGTCTCCTTGAAAAGCAAACCTCGACAACGAGAAGGCATGCACGTGACCCACGGTCCACTCGTCGATACCCACCAGCATCCGATCCCGGACTATTACAAGCGCGCCCTTGAAAAGATTGGCATTCACGGCAGCGGCGAAAATCCATGGGCCGAGTGGAGTGCTTCCGCACAGCTTGAATTGATGGACCAGACCGGCATCGCGGCGGCGGTCAATTCAATTGCGTCTCCCGGAGTCTATTTCGGAGATCCCGAATTTGCGGCTCATCTGGCGCGCGAGTGCAATGAAAACTCCGCGCGGATGGTCTCGGACCACGCGGATCGTTTCGGCGCATTTGCAAGCTTGCCGCTGCCCGATGTTGGCGCGGCGATCCGTGAGGCGGAATACGCGCTCGACACGCTCGAGCTTGAAGGTGTTTGTTTGCTAACTCATGCCGGCGACCGTCACCTCGGCCAGCCCGAAGAGGACGAATTGTACGCGGAACTCGATCGCCGCAACGCGGTCGTATTCGTTCATCCGCTGCGAAATCAGGCGAAAAACATGCCGGCATACAATTATCCGTCCGGCATGACGGAACTGGTGCTGGATACAACACGCGCGATCCACAATCTCTTGTGGAACGGCACATTCGGGAAATATCCGAACATCCGCTGGATCATGCCGCACGGCGGCGGGACGGTTCCGTTCCTGATCTATCGCATGAGCGCGATGAATGATCGTCCGCGCGTTGCCGAAAGACTGGAAGCGGGCACGGTCGCCGATACTTTGCGGCGTCTCTATTACGATGTGGCGGAGATCTGTGCACCGGCGCCGCTGAAGTGCCTCATGGAAATCGCCGAGCCTTCGCGCATCTTGTTCGGCAGCGATTTTCCGTTTTCACGGCACCTCACGCCGGTGAAGGATGTCGAAATCGACGATCGCAGCCTTCGAGGCGTTTGGCGATTTGGATGTATCTACGCGGCAAGGTATCGAGAGCGGAAATGCCTTGAAGCTCTTCCCCAGACTGGCAGAACGCCTGGCGCCGCCTGCGACCTCGTCGGCGCTGAGGGCCCGACCAGCCTGAACAACATGATAATAGGCAGCCGCTCTGAATTGCGAGGCCCAAGTGAGCGATTGGATTTTGCCGATGCGACACTCTACTCTCGCTCGCCGTGCGTGTAGGACATTGCGGCCCCATTCGTAACGACGCGAAACCCATTCGAACCGCACCCATGCGACTATTGCGCGGTACCGGCCAAAATCATAAACCCTTAAGGTCAACTTGAGATGCCACATAACCTGTAGGTTCTTAGCCGCGAGTTCCCGTTGCTCGGCCAGCATTCTCAAGTCGGCTTCCACGCAGGAGAAGAACGGAGTCCCAACCTGTGATTGCCGTTGCCATCGATATCGGCGGCACCTTCACCGATCTGATTGGCTTTGACGATCGCGCCAGCCGCTTTGTCGATGCCAAAAGCCTGACGACACCAGCGAATCTGGTGCAGGGTATCATCGACTGTCTGCGCAAGAGCGGACTCGCCGCAAACGTCATCGACGAACTGATCCATGGCTCGACCATCGCCATCAATACCCTGATCGAGCGGACCGGCGCCAAGACCGGCCTCGTCGTCACCAACGGGACCCGCGACGTCTACATCATCGGCCGCGGCAACCGCCCTGAGGCTTACAACCTGCTGTTTCACCGGCACCGGCCATTGGTGCCGCGTCATCTCACCCGCGAAGTCGCCGAGCGTGTGCTGGCGTCGGGCGCCGTTCATGAAAAACTTGATCGCGCCGGCGTCGAAGCGGCAGCGCGGACGCTCGCCGCCGAGGGCGTCGAAGCGGTCGCCGTGTGCTTTCTGCATTCCTACGTAAACCCGGATCACGAACGCGCCGCCGGCGAAATCATTCGCGCTGCGCTGCCCGACGCCTATCTGTCGCTGTCCCACGAAATTCTTCGCGAATACCGCGAATTCGAGCGCACCTCGACCACCGTGGTGAATGCCTATGTCGGCCGCAAAGTCGGCGGTTATGTGCGGAACTTGAAAGGCAAGCTCGAAGGCATCGGCTTTCGCGGCAACCTCTCCATCATGCGCTCCAACGGCGGCGTGATGACGCCCGAAGTGGCGGAGCAGCGGCCGGCGGCGATGATGGAGTCCGGTCCAGTCGGCGGCATCATTGCCTCGGCGCGTATGGGCGAAAAGCTCGGCTACGACAATGTCATTTCCTTCGACATGGGCGGCACCACGGCGAAGACCAGCTTGATCCGCGGCGGCGAACCGACAATGGCGCCCGGTTATTACGTCGGCGGCTATGCCAGCGGGCATCCGGTCATGGTGCCGATGGTCGACGTCGTCGAGATCGGCGCCGGCGGCGGCTCTATCGCCTGGCGTGACGACATCGGCGCGCTCAAAGTCGGCCCGCATAGCGCCGGCGCCGAACCGGGACCGATCTGCTATCGCGGCGGCGGCACCGAGCCGACCATCACCGATGCCAATGTGGTGCTCGGCCGGCTTGACCCGCACAATTTTCTCGGCGGCACGATGGTGCTCGACGCCGACGGCGCCAAGCGCGGCATCGAGCAGAAGATCGCCGAGCCGCTCGGCATCACGGCGACGCAAGCGGCCAGCGCGATCCTCGAAATCGCCGTCAACAAAATGTCGCTTGCCGTGCGCGAAGTGTCGGTCGAGAAAGGCTACGACCCGCGCGATTTCGTGTTGGTCGCATCCGGTGGCGCGGGTCCGCTTCATGTCCTCGCCATTGCGCGCGAGCTGCATATTCCGGCCGTGATCGTGCCGCTGTTCCCGTCGCACTTTTCCGCATTGGGCATGCTGCTCGCTGACGAGCGGCACGATTTCATCCGCACTTATTATGGCGACCTTGCTGAAATCGACTTCGGCGACCTGATGAAGGCGCTCGACGAGATGGTTGCGGAGGCGGAGGATAGCCTGCGCCATAAGCGCGGCGCCGTCCGCCAAATCCATCTCGACCTGCGCTATGCCGGTCAGGAATTTACGTTGCCGGTGCCGGTTACGCCCGCGCAACTAAAGAAGGGCGATCGGCACGCTATCCGCAGCGCATTCGATCGGCTCTACGACCACCGCTACGCCCATCATTCGCCGGAAGAGCCGGTGGAAATGGTCAACATCCGGCTTGCGGTCATCGGCAAACGGCCGAAGCTGACCTTTCCGCGTAAACGCGCCGGCAAGCGCGGCGCAGTCGGCAGACGACCGGTTTATCTCAACAGCGCCGACAAGCCCGTCGCATGCCCGGTCTATGCGCGCGCCGCGCTCGCGCCGGGCGCGCGCGTCAAAGGCCCGGCGCTGATCGAGGAGCATGGCACCACGACGGTGCTGTATCCGGGCGACACCTGCCGGGTGGCGCCGTCGGGCGAGTTGATCATTGCAACGGGGCGAGGCCGATGACTGCCAAACCAAGCAAGAGAATGAAACCTGCGAAGCGGGCGCGGCGCTCCCGCCCGGCGCCTGCGGTCACGCTCGACCCGGTGACGCTTGAGGTGATCCGCAATGCGCTGCCGGCAGTCGCCAACGAGATGGCGGCCGATCTGCAGCGCACGTCCTACAATATGATGATCTACGAGGTCCGCGACTTCTGCACCGCGCTGGTCGATCCCAAGGGACAATTGATCTCGCAGAATGTCGGCGGCGTTTCGCACTTCGTGGCCGACCTCGGCGTCGTCATCACCGACGGCATGAACCGCTACGGCGCGAAAGGATTCGCGCCGGGCGACGTGATCATTACCAATCATCAGGCGGTCGCCGGCCAGCATCTCAACAACATCGTCATTTACACGCCGTATTTTTACCGCGGCGAGCTTTTGCTGTTCGCCATGGTGCGCGCGCACTGGATCGACGTCGGCGGCACCTCGACGGGGTTCGGCGCAGGCCCGCAGGTCGCCGATCCGTGGCTCGAGGGCATGCAGTTCGATCAGCTCAAAATCTACCGCAAAGGCGTGCTCGACGAGACGCTATATCGCGTCATCAAGGACAACATCCGTTTCCCGGAATCCTCGCTCGGCGACATGAAATCGCAGATGGCGGCCTGCCGTCTCGCGGCGCGCCGGATGGACGAGCTGTTCGACAAATACGGTCGCAACACGATCCTGGCGGCGATCGACCGCATCTTCGACGAGACCGAACGCAAGTGCCGCAATGTGGTCGCGCAGATTCCCGACGGCGTCTATGAGGCCTCCGCCTCGATCGACGACGACGGGGTGCGCAAAGGCGAGCCGGTGCCGATCCACGCCAAGGTCACGGTCAAAGGCTCGTCAATGACGATCGATCTGTCTGGCTGCTCGTCCGAACGCAAGGCCGGCATCAATTCCCGCACGCTCGCCGGCGCCCGCGTGGCCTACAAGGCGCTGACCGGACCGGTCGACCCGGTCAACGAGGGATCGTTCCGGGCGCTCGATGTGATCATTCCGGAAGGCAACATCATGATGGCGCGGTTTCCGGCGCCGATGGCGGGCTGGAGCGCGATCGTGCCGACGGTGGTCGATTGCATCGCCACCGCGCTGGCGCCGGCGATGCCCGACCGCGTGCCGGCCGGTCATCATGGTCTCCTCGGCGGCGCCGTGGTGTTCTTCGGACTGCATCCCAAGACCGGACGGCGCTTCGTTGTGCAAAGCATCGAGGGCGGCGGCTGGGGCGGGCGGCCTTATGAAGACGGTGAATCCGGCACGGTATCGGTGTGCCAGGGCGACGTGCGCAACGGCTCCATCGAAGGCATCGAGATGAAGTGTCCGGTGCTCATTGAAAGCCGCGCGCTGCGCGCCGACTCATGCGGCGCCGGCCAATATCGTGGCGGGCTGGGCATCGACATGCGCGTGCGCAACCTGGTCGAAGGCCTGTGGAATTTCGAGCAGACCCGGCGCGCGCAATGCCCGCCGTGGGGACTGCGCGGCGGCAGCCCCGGAGAGAGCGGCGGATATTTGTTGCGGCTGCCGGAAGACAGCGATTTCCGGCTGTTGGCCGGCGCCCGCATACCCGTACCGGTCGGAGCCGCCGCGATCGTGCGCACCGGCGGCGGCGGCGGCTGGGGCGACCCTTGCGACCGCGACCCGGCGAAGGTGGTCGAAGACGTGCGTGCAGACCTCGTCTCGCTTGAAGCCGCTCATGACCTCTACGGCGTGGTGATGAGCGATGACTTCAAGCTTGACATTGCCGCGACCGAGGCTTTGCGGGCCGAAATGCGGCGAAATACCAGTCGCAACGCAGCCTTCGGCCGTTAGAATAGCAAATGACCAGGGCCGAATTAGAAAACGACAATAATGCCAGCCCCACGGCGATCGGAGGAGACGAACCATGCGCAAACGGCTTGCAAGATTTAGACTGTTATATCCGCTCGCGGCGGCCGCCGTCGCCGTCGCCGGCCTGATCGGATCGCTTGCCGCCGCCCGCGCCGACGATATGTTGCGGGTCGGCAAGTCGGTTCCGGAACCCTTCTCATTCGCGCCGCTCGATATCGGCATGCAGAAGGGATTCTTCAAAAGGCACGAACTGGACATTCAGGAAACGAGTTTTGCCGGCGACGCCAAGCTCCAACAGGCCATGGCGGCCGGCAGTATCGACGTCGGGCTCGGATCGGGGCCTGCCATGGCGTTCATCGCCAAAGGCGCGCCGGTCAAGGCGATCGCCGCGATGGCCGGTCCGCCGCTCCTGCTCGCCATTGTCGTGCGTCCCGACGGACCAAAAACCGTCGCCGGCCTCAAAGGCAGAAAAGTCAGCGTCTCCACCG
This sequence comes from uncultured Alphaproteobacteria bacterium, assembly GCA_963791925.1. Lineage (GTDB taxonomy): Bacteria > Pseudomonadota > Alphaproteobacteria > Rhizobiales > Xanthobacteraceae > BOG-931. The sequence continues at coordinate 435,100 of CAWBUA010000005.1, forward strand.
CCGGCTCGCTGACATACTTTCTGGTCAGCGAAACGTCGCGCAGTCAGGGTTGGGGACCGAACGGCATCGACATCGAGCCGATGGGCGCCATGCCGGGGCAGATCGCGGCGCTCAAGCGCGGCGACATCGATGGCGTCATCATGGACGTCGGCAATGCCTTCGCCCTGGAGAAGAAAGGCGAAGGCCGCATCCTGGTGCGCTTCACCCAGATGAAGGATTTCATGATTCATGTCATCTACGCGACCGACAAGGACATCGCCGGCAAGCCCGACGATTTGCGCAATTTCCTCAAAGGCTGGTTCGAGACCATCGCCTTCATGCGCGCCAACAAGGCGGAAACGGTGAAGATTGCCGCTTCGGTCACGGGCAAGGATGAAGATATCACCGGCCGCACCTATGACGAAGTGATGCCGATGTTTTCGGCCGACGGTAAATTCCAAGAAAAGGCCTTGAAGGGATTGTCGCGATCTTGGATCCAACTGGGAATGCTGAAAGAGCCGCCCGATCTCAAGACGCTCTACACCGAGCAGTTTCTTTCCAACTAGCCGGTGCGATCGGTCTATCTCCCAAGGATGCCGCGCGATCAGGCCGAGGCCGCATGACACCTGCACAACCAGCCATCAGCGTCCGCGGCGTCTCGCATCAGTTTGGCGAGGCCGGCGAAGCGCGGCATGTCCAGGCGCTGCTGGATACCTCCCTTGACGTCGCCCGCGGCGAGCTGCTTTGCCTGATCGGTCCCTCGGGATGCGGCAAGTCGACCTTGCTCAACGTCATGGGCGGATTGATCGTGCCGACCGCCGGCACCGTCACCGTAGCGGAAAAGCCGGTGCGCGGTCCGATGCCGCGGGACCTCGCCTTCGTGTTCCAGGAAAGTGCGCTGTTTCCCTGGAATACAGTGTTCGAGAACATCATGCTCGGCATGACGTTTCAGGGCGTCGCCAAAGCGGACCGCCGCGATCGCGCCCGCCGCGCGCTGGAAGCGGTCGGTCTTCCCGATTTTGCCGAGCATTACCCGGGACAGCTCTCCGGCGGCATGCGGCAACGCGCGGCGTTGGCGCGCGCGATCAGCCTGGAGACCGGCATTCTTTTGATGGACGAGCCGTTCGGAGCGCTCGACGAGCAGACGCGCATGATTCTGGGCGAGGACCTCTCCGTCCTGCTGGCGCGCTCGAACAAGACCATTGTTTTCGTCACGCACAGCCTGGGCGAGGCGGTGTTCTTGGCCGATCGCGTCGCCGTATTCTCGGCGCGGCCCGGCACCATCAAGCAGATCATCACCATCGACGAGCCGCACCCGCGCAAGCCTTCGTTCATGACGGCGCCGAAATTCCACGCGCTGCGCGACCAGCTTTATGGCCTGCTGCATGACGAGATCCGCAAAGCCATGTCGGAGACGGCGCAGCCGCGCCGCCGCTACGACCAAGCAGGCGCCGCCGGAGAGCACGAATGAACCCGGGCGATCGCGCGACTGCACGCGGACGGCTCTTGAGCCTGCTCGTGCAGCTCGGCTTCCTCGCCATCCTGCTGCTGCTATGGACATTGGCGACCACCGTATGGGGCGTCAGCCGCATATTGTTGCCCAATCCGCTCGACGTCTGGCATCAGCTCATCGCGGTGGTCGCGTCGGGTGCGTTCATCCCGGACCTCGAGGTGACGCTCGGCGAGCTCGCCGCCGCCTTCGCCATATCGACGACGCTTGGCGTGTCGCTCGGCTATTTGATCAGCCGTTCGCGCTACCTGATCAAAGTGTTCGAGCCGCTCTTAGCCGCCATCTATGCAATTCCGATCATTCTGTTCTTGCCGCTCTACGTCCTGATGCTCGGACTCGGTCCCAACTCCAAGATTGCGCTTGGCGCCACGATCAGTTTCTTCCCCATCGTGCTCAGCACCATTGCCGGATTTGGTCATGTCGACCGCCGGTTTGTGACCGCGGCCCGCTCAATGGGCGCCAATGATCTGCAGATGTTCCGTCACGTGTTGTTGCCGGCTGCGCTGCCGGTGATCCTTGCCGGACTGCGCATGGGCTTCACCGTGGCGCTGTTGTCGGTGATCGCCAGCGAGACCATCGCCTCGTTCGCCGGACTTGGGCATCGCATCGTCGATCTCGCCGAAAACATGGATACCGCGCGGATGTTCGCCTACATCGTTTTCGTCATCGTGATCGTCGCGTTTCTCAATGCGGCCGTGTCGAAACTGGAAGGACGGGCAAGATGGCGGTGATCGGGGTGGGTACACCGCACACGGCTGCACTCACGCTTCCACGGCGCCTTCTCCGCCGGCCCGGCATCGCCCGGCTCGGCGTGGTGATCGTGCTTCTCCTTGTCTGGGAGATTGCGGCGCGGTTTTTTCTGGATCGCGATTTCATCAGCCCGCCGTCGGCGGTGCTGATGTCGCTTGGCAGCCTGCTCGCCACGCCCGGCGTAACGCCGGCCCTGTGGCTGACATTATACGAGATCGCCGTCGCCTTCGTCCTCGCCGTGATCGTCGGCGCCGGCGTCGGCCTTGCGGTCGGGCTCAACCGTTTCGCGCACCGCAGCTTCATGCCGATCATTCTCTTGCTCTACGGCCTGCCGCAGATCACCATCCTGCCGATCTTCGTCCTCGTCTTCGGCATCGGCGCGGCATCGAAGATCGCCTTTGGCGTCACTCATGGCATGTTCCCGATCATGATCGCGGTTGCTGCCGGCGTACAGAAGATCGAGCCGGTACTTTTGACCAGCGCCCGGTCCATGGGAGCGAGCCGTCTTCAACTGTTCCGTTACGTCATCTTCCCGCACATGGTCCCGAGTTTTTTCACCGGTATGCGGCTCGCCATGAGCGGCGTCCTCCTCGGCGTGCTGTTGGCGGAGCTCTACGTCTCCACCGCGGGCATCGGCTATTTCACCAGCATGTTCACCGAGAATTTCGACGCCACGAAGCTGATCGGGCTGGTCGCGGTGCTGGCGGCGATCGCCATCGCGCTCAACGAGATCGTGCGCCGCGCCGAACTCCACTATGCGCGCTGGCGCGACTGACCTGCGCAATCCGGAACTATAAATGAGCAAGCTCAGACTGACGGTGGCCTGCGGCGATTACGACATCGTTCGCCCGCTCAAGGAGGGCGCGGTACAGGCTGACGGCCTCGATCTGATTTTTCTCTCCGAGATGGGGCCGCGCGAGCGTCATTGGCGCATGGGCCGCAAACATGAATTCGACGTCTGCGAAGAGAATGTTGGCGCTTATTTGATGATGCGCGATCAGGGCGAGACGCTCACCGCCATCCCGGTATTCCTGCATCGCCGCTTCCGGCATGGCTTCGTCTTCGTCAACACCGCAGCCGGCATCAAGACGCCCGGGGATCTCAACGGCAAGGTAGTCGGCGGCACCAATTTTCAGCCGGCGGCCAGCATCTGGATTCGCGGCATTCTCGGCGAGCATTACGGGCTCGATCATCGTTCCATCACCTGGCTGGTCGACCGTTCCGAAGACATTGCGTTCAAGCCGCCGCCGGGCCTGCGCATCGAAATGAAGAAGCCCGGCAAGCCGCTGAGCGACATGCTGGCCGACGGCGACATCCCGGCCATGATCTCGCCGACGCTGCCGCGGCCCTTCGTCGAGGGCGACAAGCGCATCGCGCGGCTGTTTCCCAATTACAAAGAGGTCGAGCTCGCTTACTTCAAGAACACCGGCATCTTTCCGATCATGCATGTCACCACGGTCAAGCAGGACATCGCCGACAAATATCCCTGGGTGGCGACCAATCTGGTCAAGGCCTTCGAGCAGTCAAAGCAACTCGCCTACCGGCGGCTTGCCAATCCGCGCATGGTACCGCTGGCTTTCGTGCGGACGGCGGTCGAGGAGCAGGAGGCGACGCTCGGCAAGGACCCGTGGGCCTACGGGCTGACGCCCGCCAACCGGAAGAACCTGGAGACCGTGCGGCGCTATTGCCGCCAGCAAGGCTTGACCGGCGCCATCGCGCCGCTCGACGAGCTGTTCGCCGATACCGATCTCGGCGATGCCGCGGGCCCCGAGGAATTCTGAGCAACAATTGCGCATGAATGAAATCCTCGAACTTGCCGAGATCTTGCAGGCGCAAACTGGCGCAGCCGACGCGCGGGCGGTGGAGAAGCTCCGGTTGCATGTTGCCGACACGGTCGCCGCCTGGATCGCGAGTGCGCAAACCGCCGAAGGCAAAGCGCTGATCGCATTCCGTGACTGGATGCGGCGTCAGTCCGCTGTCCGCGATGTGGAGCTTGATCTTGCCACCCATTGCGGCCTCGTCCGCCTGAGCGAGATTGACGACATCCATCTGCGCTCCATGACTACTCCCGGCTCGATCGCCATTCCCGCGGCGATGACCCTTGCGACGCAACTGCCGCACGTGAATGGCGCCGACGCCGCGGCGGCGATGCTCGCCGGCTACGAGGCGATGACACGTCTCGGGCTTGCGATCGACGGTCCGAAGGTCCTTTATCGCGGCATCTGGCCGACCTATTTCGGCGCCGGTTTTGCCGCCGCAGCAGTTGCGGCTCGTCTGTTGCGGCTGCCGCCGGTGCAAACCGCGCATGCGCTGGCGCTCGCGCTGACGATGGCTGCTCCGTCGGTGGGACAACATCACGCCGCAACCACCGCACGCTGGTTCTCGGTCGGCAATGCCGCGCGCAACGGGCTTGCCGCGGCGTTCGTTGCGCAATCCGGATTCACGACCGATCTTGAGATTTTACGATCGCGTCTGTTCCCGGAGGTTTACGGCATCGAACCGAGCATTGCCGTCATGGTCGGAAGTGCACTCGTATTCCCTGAAGTGTCTCTCAAGCCGTGGTGCGCGGCACGGCAGACCATGGCTGCCACCCAGGGACTGCGCGAAATCCTGCAGACCGGGGTGCGCCCAAGCGACATCTCTCAGATCACCGCCTACGTGCTGCCGCCGCATCTGAGGATGATCGACCACGGCGTTAGGCCCGGTGATCGCGCCTCGTATCTCACCAGCCTGCCTTATCAGTTGTCGCTCGCGGCCGTGCAGCCGGACACCGGGTCGGGTCTTGCCGTCGGCGAATCCCCGCCATCGATCGAGACGTTCATGGCACGCGTCAAGGTTGTCGGCGACGAGGCGCTACTTGCCGATTATCCCTCGCGCTGGCGCGCCCGCATCGTCGTGGAAACGGCATCGCGCCGCCATGAACGGCTGATCGATTGCGTCCCGGGCGATCCCGAGCGCCCGTTTACGGAAGCCGACGTCCAGGCAAAATTCAGACTTTTCACTGCACCCGCCCTCGGCGGAGAAATTGAAAAATTGCTGCAGCTAAGCTTGACTACGCTCCGGTCGATTGAAGCGCTTTCTTTGCTGATGCGCGAGATCGACAGCGTGATGGCGCGCGCCATGACCTGATTTTCATGGAGCAGTTGCATGCGGAGAAATGCGAACACGGAATAAGGAGTCTCCAATGAGTGGGCCAAGGCCGACCAGTTTTCGTCAAGTCATCAACAAAGCCGTCAAAGACAAGCGGCTGCTCGTCGTTCCGGGAGCGCACGACGCGCTGTCGGCGCGGCTCATTCAGAGAATCGGCTTCGAGGCCTATTTCATCGGCGGCTTTCCGGCGGTCGGCGCCCGTTATGGGGTGCCCGATATCGGGCTCAAAGGCTTCGGCGAAATCTCCGCCGCCGTGCGCGACATCATGGCGGCCTGCGATCTGCCGGTGTTTGTCGACGGCGACGACGGTTATGGCGACGTCAAGAACGTCGTCCACACCGTGCAAAGCTACGAGCGCATGGGCGTTTCCGCCATCCTGATCGAGGATCAGCAGTGGCCGAAGCGCTGCGGCCACATGGTGGGCAAGAAAGTCGTCGCCGCCGAACTTGCCGAAGCGAAGATCAAGGCGGCATGTTCCGAGCGAATCAATCCAGAAACGTGGATTCTGGCGCGCACCGACGCCCGCGCGGTCTATGACCTCGACGAAGCCATGCGCCGGGCCGAGCGTTTCATCCGCGCCGGCGCCGACGGCATATTCATCGAGGCGCCGCGCTCGATCGAGGAGCTAAAGCGCGTCGGCCAAGCCTTCGACGTGCCGCAGATCTGCAATCCGCTGATGGGCGGTCACACGCCGATCCTGTCGATGGACGAGCTTGCCGAACTCGGCTTCAACTGCGCCGTGCTCGGCCTCGATACGCTGATGCATGCCGCCAAGGCGATCGAAGCGGCGCTCGTCGACATGAAGAGCGGAAAATTCGCCCGCCGCAACGACGGCATGGATTTCGAGGCGTACAAGAAGCTCGTCGGCTATGACAAATGGGAATCGATCGACGAGCGGTTTGCGCCGAAGTGACGATCGCGCCGGGGAAAAGCCGCGGGCTTACGCCAGCGCCGGTTCGCGCCTTGGCGCTTTTGCCGCCGCCGGGTCGCGCAAACCGAGGATACGCCACGCGTTGTCGTAGAACAGCTTCTGCTGATCGGCCGCCGACAGCTTGAGCTCGTCGATCAGCTTAAGGCACGGCGCCGGATCCCAGCACGGATAATCGGTGCCGTACATGACGTGATCGATGCCGTAATAGTCGATGGCGAATTTGATGCCAGCGGCATGCGGCGACACCGTATCGGTGTACATCCGTTTCATGTAGTCCTGCACCGGCCGCGGCAATTTCGCTGCCTTGGAGTTCTTATCCATGCGGCCGGCCTGGTAGGGCAGCGAGCCGCCGGTATGCGACATGACAATTTTCAACTGCGGATGCCGCTCCATCATGCCGGAGAGAATAAGCCGCATGGCACCGACACTCACCTCGATGACGCGGCCGAGACTTAAATGCAGCGCGCCGTCGTAGCCGTCGAGCATGTCCTGAAAGATGACGTCGGTCGGGTGCAGGAACAGCGGCAGGCCGAGCTTTTCGCAATGGGCGTAGAACGGCTCGAGCCGCTCGGAGTCGATGCGCGCATCGGCGCCGACGCTGCCCGGAAGATTGACGCCCATGAGGCCCAGGCGATTGACCGCGTCGTCGACCACTTCGATCGCGGTCGCGGTGTCCTGCAGCGGCACCGCCGCGCTCGCCCACAGCCGGCCGGGATATTTCTTCTGCGCGCCCGCCATTTCCTCGTTCCACATCAGCGCGTAGTCGCGGCCTTCGGCAAGCGGCATATCGGAAAATGACACCGAAAACGGGCCGATCGAGCAAACCACGTCGACCTCGTGACCGAGGCTCGCCATGTATTCGAACTGTTTGTCGAGATCGAACCACTCGGCCCAGGAATTCAAATGCTGGCTGCTGTCCTGCCGGCGCATGTAATCATAACCGCCGCGCGTGTTGACGCGCGCTTTTGGAAAATCCCGGCGCTTGCACAATTTGTCGAAAATCGAGCGGGGCCACCAATGGAAGTGCGAATCAATGATGTGCACGGAGTGCTCCTCGCAAAACGGCTGCTTTTGCGGAGATTCTAATGGCAGGGCCATCCCGGGTCAACGCAACTCCGCCGCTCCGTGTCGCATGGCGTTAAGCCCGGAACTCTGCGATGATGTTGCAAATTTCGCGTAAAGGAAAAGTAGGGAGGATGCAATGAAAGGGTTGTCCCGCAGAAGCATGTTGGCGGGTCTGGCGTGCGGTACGGCGATTCCGGCATCGGCGACATTCTCGCCCGCAAGGGCCGCAGCGCAAAAGATTCGTGTCGCCAAAGTAGTGCCGTTTGCCTGGGCTTTCACGCCGCTCGATATCGGCATGCAGACGGGCATCTTCGCCAAGCACGGGCTCGAAGTCGAGGAATCGGCGTCCTCGGGCGACGCCAAATTGCAGCAGCTTCTGGCGTCCGGCAGCACCGACATCGGCATCGGCAGCGGACCCGGCATGGCATTTGCCGCCAAAGGCGCGCCGGCAAAAGCGGTCGCGGCGATGTTCGGACTGCCGAGCGACATGGCAGTGATGGTCGGCTACGATTCAAGCATCAAGACGGTCGACGATCTCAAGGGCAAAAAGCTTGGCGCCACCACTGTCGGCTCGCTGACCGCCTGGATTGGCCATCGTATCAATGAAGAGAAAAACTGGGACGGTAATGGTATCGAAGTGGTGCCGATCGGCGGCATGCCGCCGGCGCGCGCCGCGGTCAAGATGCACCAGATCGACGGCTATATCGGCTCGCTTGACGCAGGCTACAAGCTCGAAGAAGCGAAAGAATGGCGCGTCATCACCACCGCAACGCCCTTTGTGAAACATTTCATCACCCATGTTCTGTTTGCGCGCGACGAGCTGATCGACAAACAACCGGATCTGGTGCGCGCCTTCCTCCAGGGTTGGTTCGAAACCATCGCCTATATGAAAGCCAACAAAGACAAGGCAGTCGAGATTTCCGCCAAGGTCGTCAACCTCAGCCCCAGCGTCGCCGCGCGCGCCTATGACGACCAGATGCCCTACTTCAGCACCGACGGTACGTTCGACCCGCAAGCTATCGCGGCGCTAAAGAAGTCGTTTATCGACATGGGGTTGTTGACCAGCGTTCCCGACGACAAAACGCTGTTCACGACCGAATTCGTGCCGGTGAAGGTGAACGCTTAGATCGGACGGCACGGCCGTCGTATTCGGATTCGAAAATCTCAGCTGCAGGTGAGCCCGAGTAGGCCTGCCGATTCACCGGCCGCTCCGATAAGCGCCGGAGCACCGACCGGTATCGGCCGGCCGTCGACGCTCAGCACGCCCGATACCGAGACGAGCGACCCTGGCAGCGGCGGCGGCGGCACGCCGATGCCCGATCCCAACAGCGCCTCGAGCGGCTGTGTGGTCCGGCAGCCTTCCACCAGCCATGTGCGAAAGCCGGCAAATCCGTGATCGCCCGGCAATTGCGCCACCGCCGCGGCGAGATTCATCGACGCTTCTTTTCCAATGTCGGGATCGACGAAACTGCGCACAAGCCGAACCCACGTGCCTTTGTAGGCGACGGTCGCGCGCAGCGCGACAGTCTCACCGCGCGCCGCCTGGCCTTCGATGCGCCGAAACCGCCAGTCGCTGCCGAGGTCGGGAGCGGCGGCGACGTAGATTTCCTCGGCGCCGAGATCGCGCGCCGTCGCCTCGGTGGCGGCGATCATGTCGTTGAGTTCGGCGCGGCGCGGCGCGCTGCCGAGCGCGGCATGCGCGATAGCGGCGGCTTGCACCGCGAGCGCGATTTCTGCCGGGTCGGCCTTCGCGCGCAGCGCGCCGAACCACGCGGTTGCGTCGTGCAGCGCAAGCGTGGGCCCGCCCTCGCGCAAATCGGCGGCAATGCCGGCGGGTAACGTGTCGAAATCGACGATACCTACGCCCGCATTCGGACTCGCAGCTGCAATCTGTTGCGCCGCCTTTAGCCCGATGCGCGGCGTATGCAGCACCTCGCCGATGCGGCTGACGCGCTCGATCCAGGATTTCACGCGGAAGCTCAGCGCCGCCACCAGATAGGGTGCGGCGTCGCGCGGCACGACCAGAAGCGCTTCCGACCAGTATGGTACAAATCCGGCGAGCCAGGACACGCCGGCCGGCCGCGTATTGTTGGTGTAGACGATCAGCGCGTCGCAATGCGCCTCACGCATTGCCGCACGCACGCGCGCCAGCCGCGCCTCAAAAACGGCGTCGGGCAACTCCGTCAGCGAACGGGCGATCAGACCGCGGCGCATCGGCGTTTCTTATTTTTCACGCGGCCACCTCGAACAATTGGCGTGGCGTCTTGCACAGCACCTCGGCGCCATGTGCGGTGACGACGACGGCATCACCCAGCACGATATAGCCGGCATCGGGATGGTACGTATTGGGATGCACGATCAGCGCCATGCCCGGGGCGAGCACGGTCTCGACGTCCTCCAGGATGTGCGGCTTCGAGTTGGGGAACAATCCGATGCCGTGGCCGCGCACCCGCGTCCATTGGCTGGTGGTGTATTCGCCGAGCCCATATTTGCGAAACACGTCGTTCTCCGCCTTGGCCACGTCGGCGGCGCGCACGCCGGGGCGCACCGCGGCAATGCCGGCTTCCAGCGCTTCCACGAAGACGGCGAAGGCGCGGCGTTGCGCCTCGCTCGCTGGACCCACGACCAGAGTGCGGCAGATCTGTGCGAAGTAGCCGTTGACGGCGGGCGTCAGCTCGGTGGTGACGAGATCGCCCGCCGCAATGCGGCGCTCGGAGGGCGGCGTCATGCCGAACACCTCCTTGCCGCCCGAACCGATGATCATGAAATTATCCGGGCAACCGCGGCGGCGCAGATACGCCTCAATGTCGGCGACGATCTCGAATTGGCGGCGGCCGCGCCGCACGGCGCGGCGAAACTCCTCGTACGCCTCATCGGCGATCAGCGCCGCCGTTCTCAGCGCGGCAATCTCACCTTCGAGCTTGTGCATGAGGAGCTTGTCAACCAGCGTCGTCGCGTCGTCCAAAGCGAAGTCGCGGGCCGGATCGACGAGCCAGCGCGGCACGAAGCGTCGGGGTGCCGCGGCAAGCCGCCCATTGGCCATCGGCTCAAGCCGCGCGCCGACGGCGCCGGCAATGTTCGGAGCGAGATGCACGCGCACGTCCGGCACCTCCGTCTCGGCACGTTCGGCGTCAGTGGCGCTATCCAGATAAAGCTCGACCTCGCCGGCGGCGGAAACGAGCGCGATGCCGTGGCCTTCGAGAATGCCGAAATCCGAGCCATAGCGCAGGTAATCGCCCTGCCACGCATTGCCGTAAAGGAGGAGTTGCGTGATACCGGCGTCACGCATCATCTCGGCCAGCCGCTGCCGCCGCAGTTGCGCAAGTGTTGTCATGGTTACTCGGCTGCCTGATCCGCTGCGACAGCAAATCCATAATCGCGCCGCGCTGCTTCCGGCGAAATATAACCGGCACGCAGGTCGGCCGCGACCGCTTGCCGATTGCGCGTGCGCGGATCGCCCCAGCCGCCGCCGCCGGCCGTCGAGAAAATGAGCCGATCGCCGGCCTGCATGGCGACACCGGTCGCCTTTCTGAGCTTGCGCTCGGAGCCGTCGGCACGAATGAGCGTCGCCTCGTTGACGGCGCCCGGCTCACCGCCATTGAGGCCCCAGGGCGGGTCCTTGGTGCGCTCGCAATTGACGTTGGCGACGCAAGCCTGCAAAGCCCGGTAAGTAAGATCGACGCCCAGCCCGCCGCGGTGGCGGCCGGCGCCGCCGGAATCGGTGCGCAAAGCGAAGCGCTCGATCAGAAACGGATATTGAATCTCCTGCAGCTCGATCGGCGCGCTGCGCACGTCGCCCTGGCAGATCGACACCGAAGCCGAACTCGCCGTCTTCGTGTGGCCGGCCGCCCCAGCCGCCGCCGAAAATGTTCATGAGCAGAAAGCGCCGCCCCTCGGGGTTGTAACCGCCGATCGAACAACCGCCCATGTCGCCTTTGTGCGCCGCCGGAATTTGTTCCGGCAACGCCGGCGCCAATGCCTTGAGAATGGTATCGATGACGGTCGGCAGCGGAATGCTCCACAGCCCGAGCGCTGCCGGCGATTTGGCATTGAGGATCTTGCCTTCCGGCAGCACCAGTTCGAGCGGCCGGAAGCAGCCCTCGTTCACCGGAGCGTGCGGCTGGGTCAGACATTTGAAGGCGACGCGCGCCGCGGCAAGCCCGCCGGAGTAGCCGGAATTGGTCGGTCCCGGCACCTGATCGTTCAATTGCGAGAAGTCGATGATCATCCGCTCGCCGGCAATCGTCACCTTGACCTTGGTGCGCAGTTTCACGTCGAGCGTGCGTCCGTCGTTGTCGAGAAAGCTTTCCGCCTCATAGACGCCGTCGGGGATCCTGCCGATGAAAGCGCGCGCCTGTTGCTCGGTCGCATCCCAAACTTTTTGGATGCAGGTTTCGACGGTCTGGCGGCCGAAGCGGCGCAACAATTCGGCGAACCGCCGGATGCCGAGATTGCAGCAGGCAATCTGCGCCCGCAGATCGCCGAGCGCGGCTTCCGGGAAGCGCACATTGTCGTTGATGATCTGCCACAAGGTCTCGTTGCGCTTGCCGGCCTCGTAGATCTTCAACGAGCGGAACTGAATGCCTTCCTGATAAATCTCGGTGGTCTCGACCGAGCCGAAGCCGACGCGCATGCCGCCGATGTCGACCCAATGCGCGCGGCTCGCCGCAAACGCCACGACCTTGCCGTCGTGAAAACAGGGCGCGTAGATCACGACGTTGTTGAGATGCTGGCCGCAAACCTGCCCGTGATTCATGATCAGGACGTCGCCGGGTGCGAAGCCATCGAGGCCGTAGCGCGCGATACCGTCCTTCACCGCGACGCCGAGATCGGCGAGAAAGATCGGCAAACCACCCTGGTTCTGCGAGATCATGCGGCCTTCACCATCGACCAGGCCACAGCAGAAATCGCGTACTTCATAGATCATCATGTTATAGGCGGACTTGCACAGCGCCGTAGCCATCTCATCCGCATAGGCGTTGACCGCGTTGCGCACGACTTCGACGGTGACCGGATCGATCTTCATTCCTGATCCTCGTCTTTCCTCAGCGTGACGATGATGTTTCCCATCGCGTCAACGCATGCCCGATCGCCGGGCCCGATCAGCGTGGTCGAATTCGCCTCTTCGATCAAGGCCGGCCCCACGATCTCGCTCCCGGCAGAAAGATGCGGCCGCCACAGGACGCGCGTCGTTACCGGTCGCATGGCGTCGGCAAACACGACGGGTCGAGACTGCTCGGCCGCAGTACCTTCCGGCCGCCACGGCTCCGACAGCCAGCGGCCGATCGTGTCCTGCATGCGCGGGACGGTGACGACCAGGCGAAGATTGACGACTTCGATCGACTGATCGGGCGCAGCATGGCCGTAACGCCTATCGTGCTGTGCATCGAACCGCGCGCGCGTATCGCCCGTCGCGCCGGTCAAATCCCGTGCACTGGATACCGCGATCGGAATCGTATGTTCCTGACCGCGATAGCGCAGGTCGGCGGCAAAATCGAACTCGCCGCCGTCGAGCCGATCGCGCGCGAGCGCCGTGTCGCCGGCGGCGCGCAGTTCGGCGAAAGCCGCCGCCGCAAGATCGGCGCCGACTTTGCCGAGTTCGCCGACCAATGTGCGCACGAAATCCTGGCGCCATTCCGCCATCAGCATGCCGAGCGCCGAAAACGCGCTCGGCAGTTTCGGAATGACCACCTGCGGGATGGAAATCTCGCGCGCAATGGCGACCGCGTGCAGCGGCCCGGCGCCGCCGAACGCGATGAGCGTGGTCTCGCGCGGATCGATGCCGCGCTTGACCGATACGGCGCGTACCGCAAGCGACATGGCGCTGTCGACGATAGTGGCGACGCCGTGCGCGGTGGCCGTGGCATCAAGGCCGAGCTTGTTTCCGAGTTCACCGAGCGCCGCTTCCGCGCGCTTGCGATCGAGCTGCATGTGGCCGCCGAGAAACCTCGCCGCATTGAGGCGGCCGAGCACGAGATCGGCGTCGGTCACGGTCGGCTGCTCGCCGCCGCGGCCGTAACATGCCGGTCCGGGATCGGCGCCAGCGCTGACCGGGCCGACATGGAGGCCCCCAAGCTGATCACACCAGGCGATCGAGCCGCCGCCGGCGCCGACTTCGACGATATCGACCACCGGCAGCTGCATCGGCTGGCCGGTGAACACATCGCCGATGACGTAGCCTTCCTCGATGGGCGGTACACCGCCGGTGATCAGCGATGTTTTCGCCGTGGTGCCGCCCATGTCGAAGCCGATGGCGCGCTCGACGCGCAGAAGCGCGGCGACGCGGCCGGCACCGATCATGCCGGCGACCGGTCCGGATTCCATCATGGCGACGGGCGCGCGGCGCGCCTCGCCGAGCGACATGGTGCCGCCGTTCGACCGCATGATGCCGATCTGGCCGGGAAACCGCGATGTCTCGGCAAAATTCTCCAGCCGGTCGAGATAGCGGCTGACGCGCGGACCGACGAAAGCGTTGAGCACCGTCGTCGAGGTGCGTTCATATTCGCGAAATTCCCGCAAGATTTCGTGGCTCAAGGTCACGAACACATTGGGCAGACGCCGCCGCAGCATTTCGCCGGCGAGGATTTCATGCGCGGGATTGGCATAAGCATGGAGAAAGCATATCGCCACCGCCTCGATCTTTGCCGCAATGAGCGTTTCCGCCAATGCCTCGACCGCGGCCGGATCGAGCGGGATGAGAGCTTGGCCCGTCGCGTTCATCCGTTCGGCCAGTTCGAATGTCAGCTCGCGCGGCACCAGCGGCCGCGGCCGATGGAAAAACAGATTGAACGCATCCGGGCGGTTGCCGCGGCCGATGGCATAGACATCGCGCATGCCCTGCGTCGTCACCAGCGCGGTCTTGGCGCCTTTGCGCTCCAGCACCGTGTTTATGGCGATGGTCGAGCCATGGATCAATTCGTCCATGGCGGCGAGATCGCAATCAGCCAACCTGAGCGCGTCGGCAATCCCCTGCGTGGGATCGGCAGGAACGGTCAACGTCTTCGAGGTAACTATCGTATGGTCGCGATACGCAACGAGATCGGTGAAGGTGCCGCCAATGTCAACGCCGACGATGCTCATCAGTTATATTGGCCAAAAGGGTTGCTGGTGCGGACGGCCGGACTTGAACCGGCATGGGAAGTTACTCCCGAGGGATTTTAAGTCCTTTGAGAGTGACGAAAAGTACTCATTTTACTGAATTTATTGGACCGCCGGGGTGAATGTGTGTAAGAAAACGTGTAAGAAATAAATTCCTATCCACATCATAGTACCTCCTTGCCTGCCGCTTAGCTTGGCGATGCCAGCTTGCGTCAGAGGCAGTGACACTGCCAATGCACCTCCGCTGTTCATCCAGCAGCCGACATTCTCTCGCGCTGCGATATCTGTCGCTAAGGGCCAATTTGAGAACTCATGCAACGCAACATGATCAGCGTGTCACAAACGGAAAGACCGCCTCGTTCGCGGCGGTCTTTCCATAACCTGATTGTCGGCTTCAGCTAAGCAGCGAGAGCTTGCGTGACGCCCTTCTTGCGACGGCGTGTCAGATAACCGAAGAAACAGAGACCGCTGGCGAAGAGGGAAAGTGTTGCCGGCAGTGGAGCCGTGGCCGAAGTAATCAAGTTAGGGCTGTAGTAGATCGTGTAATCAGGATCGTCGGACACGAATGTCGGATCAACAGTGACGGTGAGGTCGTTTGTTGTACCGGCGCCGAGAGCGTCCACGTACGCGTAGGCGGCCTCTACCACTTTAAAGGGTACATTCGGGACGAGATTGAGGGTAACGCTGAAGGGGCCATTAGCACTGACATCGAACACCTGAGTGTTGTCGAGGGTATCAGTAATAGAAATTGTGGCGTAGGCGTAGTTATATGCATCGATGGTCTGCTGTCCGGAGATGGTTCCGCTAAATGTGACCGGCCTGGTTAGACCCGTCGCAATCCCAAGCCCACCGTCATCTATATCAAAGGTTATTCCTGCAGTCGCTTGAACTTCCGCTTGAGTCTCCAGCACGGCACCGCCACCACCCCCCGTTCCGGCCGCTGATGCGCGCAGCGAGGTGTCAGGCCGCTTGCCGAATCCTCCTGACAAAACACTTACAGTAGCTGTCGCGGAGCCGGAATTTTGAGTACCCTTACCGCCGGCGCTGGCAGTCGCGAAAACCGACAGGCTCCGGTCGGGTGGAGACGAGTCATTCTGTACGTCAATTCCGCCTGGGGCTAACACATACAACTGAGCATGTACGCCGGATGTGCCGTTCGGCAGTAGCGTCGAGGAGAACGCCGCCTGCGTCCAAAGTACCAGAGTTGCCGTGGCGGCCGCCGGTACTAGCGCAATGAAGCGAACTGCGTATAAAGAGAACCGCGACATCACCATGGCGCATCCCCCAACTCACTTCGTTTAGTTTCTCATCAAAAGCGTTGGGCTGCAATAGGCACAATCTATCGAGAGTTATAGATCGATCCTGGCGCCATGGTCAGTTCCACAATTCGATCGTGCGTTTAGCATCCGCGGCAGTCGGCACCCACCCAGCACGCCCATTTTCACAAATGGGTCATGTGTGGACGGCGCCCACGGGTCATGTGTGGACGGCGCCCACGGGTCATGTGTGGACGGCGCCCACGGGTCAAGGGATTCTTTTGGCTTTCTGCTTGCGGTCGGGTGCAAGTCATGTGTCCGGCCTGTTTATGCGGCGCTCATGACCGCTGGCCCTGATGTGATCCGCAGATCGGGTCCCTATCATTTTCTCGCGCTCGACAGCGCTTGACCCATTCGCGGGTTCTCCCGATCCCCGGTCCAACCGGTTCGCATCAAACCATCATCACCCTCGAATTTCTTGTACGCCCTCGACGCAACCTCACATTCCAAATACCAAACCGCTCAGGCCGCCGCTGCGATGGCGAGGCCGCTTGAGCGAGCCGGCGCCCGATAGGTTTCGTCCTTGGCCAGCACGGCCCAAGCGGTCCGCGCCATTTTATTGGCCAATGCCACCGCAACCACCTTGGCCGGTCGGCGCCCCAGCAGTTCGGTTACCCAGGGATACTTGTCCGGCCGCGAGCGTGCGCGCCCAACAATGGATATTGCACCCAGGACGAATAGTCGCCGCAGATAGCGATCGCCCTGTTTCGAAATCGAGCCAAGACGCTCCTTGCCGCCTGTCGAGTTCTGCCGCGGTACCAACCCGATCCAGGCAGCAAACTCGCGTCCGGTCTTGAATGCCTTTGGGTCGGCCATCGTCGCCACAACAGCCGTGGACAGGATCACGCCGAACCCCGGAATGGCTTCGAGCCGTTTGCTGTTCGCATTAGCGCGATGAATTTGAGTGATGCGCTTGTCGAGCCCGCTTATCTGGGTCTGCGCCGCGTGCAATTGTGCAACAATCGACTGACAGGCAAAGCGTGCGTGGCTCGGCAGCCGCTCATCGCCGCTCTCTGTCACAGCCACGACCAGTTGCTGCAGTCCCTCATGTTGAGGGTTCCGGATGCCGGCCGTCACGGACGGTGCCACTGGCACTGTGGCCGGCGTCCGGAAGCCTGCAGGGAAGGAACCCGCGGGAGGTGACCGGTGGCAGTGCGGCGATCGCTATGGGTATTTGGACATTTGGTCGTTGGCGGGCGAAGTAGTTATCGCGCCGGCTGGGCTCGTGTTTGGCGAGCGACGGTCTGGCAACAGCTCGCGATGGTGCGATTGCGAGTGACTGCGGTCAGCGCGACAGCCACGTCGGCGGCGAATCGACAACGGGTCTCCGAGGCTGGCCGGTGACCAACTCGACGCATCATCGTTTCGCTGTGCTTCTACAACCCTTGTCATGACGTATCGATCCGGATCGATGGCGGGCACGGCGAGGCTTTGTGCCGAGGCGTCTGGCCGCGCTGGAAGACCTCGATGATGCGCATTTTGCTGCCGCAGCACGGACAGGCCTGTGTGTGAGGCTCGGGTTCGGCTGTCGCCGGCTTTGCTTCGGTCGCTTCCTCATTGTGCATCGGTTCCGCCGCAGCGTTCGCGATCTCTGCCGCGATCACGCCAATCAGCTTGCGTGCGAGCGCGATGTTGTCGACGCGTGTGCCATTGGCGAACAGGCCGTAATGACGGATGCGATGCTGCCCCTTCGGCAGCACGTGGAGAAGAAAGCGGCGGATGAACTCGGCGATGTCGAGCGTCATCGTGGTATTTCGCGCAACGCCGTCGACACGATAGTTCTTGACGCGGAAGGTCACCGTCTTGCCATCGCTATTCAAGAGCCGACCGTTGGAGATGGCAACGCGGTGGGTATAGCACGACAGGTAGGCGAGCACGGCTCTCGGGCCCGCGAAGGGCTGCTTGGCGTAGACGAACCAGCGCTTGTTCTTGAGCGGTGCCAGGAACTCGGCGAAGCGCACAGCATCGGCGAGTGCCGCGTGCCTGCCGAAGAACGTGAGCTTGCTGGCCGCGTGCGCGGCAACAAGCTTCTCCAGCATCAGCCGCCGGAACAGCCGAGAGAGCACCAGCACCGGCAGGAGGAAGTTGCGCCGCGCTGCAATCCAGCGATCGCCACCAAGTGAGATGCCGCCGCCCGGCACGATCATGTGCACGTGCGGGTGATGCGTCATCGCCGAGCCCCAGGTGTGCAGCACGGCGGTGATGCCAATCCTGGCTCCGAGGTGTTTCGGGTCGGCCGCAATGGTGAGCATCGTCTCGCTCGATGCCCTAAACAGCAGGTCGTAGATCACCGCCTTGTTCTGATAGGCAATGTCGCCGATCTCGGCCGGCAGCGTGAACACGACGTGGAAGTAGGGCACCGGCAAGAGATCAGCCTCGCGCGCCGCCATCCATTGGCGCGCTGCCGCCCCCTGGCACTTGGGACAATGCCGATTGCGGCAACTGTTGTA
The DNA here is from genome assembly GCA_963791925.1 of uncultured Alphaproteobacteria bacterium. GTDB lineage: Bacteria > Pseudomonadota > Alphaproteobacteria > Rhizobiales > Xanthobacteraceae > BOG-931. The sequence continues at coordinate 453,349 of CAWBUA010000005.1, forward strand.
GGCAATCGAGGTGAAGCCGCATCGCTGGTTCTCACAGCGCGCAACGTGGCCGCCGAGCGCCGCCGTGCAGCAGTCCTCGATCGCGCTCATCACCTTCAGTTGTCCGAGGCTCACATGGCCGCGGTTGGCCTCACGCCAAGCGGGACCATGGTCACGGAACAGGTCCGCGACCTCCAGGGCAGGACGGGCCAAGGAGCACCGACTATGCCGGCGACTGATCCGTCGGCCGCAGTAGTCGATCGAGCGGGCTCTCGACCGACCGCAGCAAATTGGTCGCGACCTGCGTGTAGCGCGCGGTCGTATCCAGCTTGGCGTGCCCGAGCAGAACCTGGATCACGCGCACGTCGATGCGGCTCTCCAGAAGATGTGTCGCAAACGAGTGTCGCAGCGTATGCGGCGACACCCAGGAGCCGAGCCCGGCGGCATCGGCAGCCATGTGGCAGGCACGGTTGAGCTGGCGCACGGTGATCGGCAACAGCGGATCGCGGCCCGGGAATAGCCAGCCCTGCGAGCGGCACTGCAGCCACCATGCGCGCAACAGCTCGAGCAACACCGGCGACAGCATGGCGTGCCGGTCTTTGCGGCCCTTGCCCATCTCGACACGGATCAGCATACGCTGGCTGTCGATGTCGCCCACACGCAGCATGGCGACCTCGCCGCCTCGAAGGCCCGCACCATAGGCCACGCTCAAGGCCGCCTTGTACTTCAGGCCCGGGCCCGGTGCCGCCTCGAGCAGCCGCGCGACATTCTCGGGCGAAAGCACACGCGGCAGCTTCCTGGGGTAACGCGTGCGCGCAATCTGATGGGCCAGGTCGGCGCGACCGCACGTGATGCCAAGGAAGAAGCGCAGTGCGGATGCTTGCGTATTCATCTTCGCAGGCTGCGCGCCCTGCGCGATCTGCTCGGCCTGGAAGCAGCGGATGTCGTCGCCGCTCGCCGTATCCGGCGCGCGCCCGAGGAACTTGGCAAAGGTCTCGATGTGCCGGATATAATCGTGTTGGGTCTTGGTGCCGAAGTTGCGGTTCGTCATATCCTGCAAAATGCGGCGGCGCAGATCGCTGATGGGCTTGTCACTCATCGAAGGCTCCTGTCCTGAGATTGAGGTTCTGCAACCCCTCGATCCTCAGGGCGGGACGCCTGCCCGTCATCGCCTCTCGATCAGTCGGTTAGCGCGGCCCTCGCCACTTGCTCCGTTCCGCGCGCAGCGCGCTCCCGCGCGAGCGGGTTCGTTCCATGCCCCTTCGCTGCCACCAGCCCGAGTTCGGCCAGGTGGGCACGAAGTGCATTGATCTGCAAGGTGGCAGATTGGCAAAGAAATCAAGAACCTTCGCTCGGCCAATGCGCCTGCGGACGACTACCATACCATCCGCATCGACGCCGTGGACCTGAAACACTGACTTCGCAATATCGATCCCAATCGTGCTAACTTCGCCCATGGACGGCTCCCCTCAATGTGGTTGCGCTTCGACGCAACTACCCTATGGCACCTCGATGCCGCAGAGTGGGCGCCGTCCACGCATCATTTTCGACCGATTGGGCGTGCCCGCGTTACGTCCGCTTAGCCCTCGATTGCGTAATCCGACGCAAAGCGGCCGGTGATTCCGACGCAATCCGGCCACCGGTTCCGACGGAAGTCGGCCACCCATTCCGATTGAAGCCGGCCACCCTGGTGAGGCCGGACTGAAGCTCTCGCTGTCGGCGATCGAATCGCGGACGAGGCGCCCTTTGCGGCCATGCAAGGGGAGGTCCGATGCCCGCCGAGAGAGCGCCGATGCGGAAGGTTCGAGAGGTTCTGAGATTGCGGCACGCCCTTGGCGTGAGCGAGCGGCAGATCGCGGTGACGATCGGGGTCAGCCGGTCGACGGTTGGCGAATATCTGCAGCGCGCCGCCGTCAGCGGCATCACCTGGCCGGTGCCCGAGGGAGTGGACGATGCCGAGCTGGAACGGCGGCTGTTCACGTTGCCGACGTTCGACGAGAAGCCGACACGGCCGCTGCCCGATTGGTCCCATGTCCACAAGGAACTGAAGCGGCGCGCCGTGACGCTGCTGTTGCTGTGGGAGGAATACCGGGCCGAGCACGGTGACGGTTACGGGTATAGCCGGTTTTGCGATCTTTACGGGGAGTGGCGCCAGACCATCTCGCCGACCATGCGGCAGACGCATGGCGCCGCTGAGAAGCTGTTCGTCGACTTTGCCGGCGACACGATGCCGGTGTTCGACGCCGCCAGCGGCGCCGAGCGGCACGCCCATATCTTCGTCGCGGTGCTGGGAGCGTCCAACTACACTTACGCGGAGGCGCGCTGGTCGGAAGGGCTCGCCGACTGGATTGGGGCGCACGTCAACGCCTTTCGCGCGATCGGCGGCGTGCCGAAGGCGGTGGTTTGCGACAATCTCAAGGCCGGCGTCACTGCGGTTTGCCGCTATGAGCCTGGGATCAACCGCACCTACCAGGAGCTGGCTGAGCACTACGACACCGCGATCCTTCCCGCGCGTCCGCGGCGGCCGCGCGACAAGGCCAAGGTCGAAGTGGCGGTGCAAATTGTGCAGCGGTTTGTGCTGGCCAGGCTGCGCAACCGCCGCTTCTTCTCGCTTCATGAGCTCAATGCCGCGATCCGCGAGACTGTCGCCGACCTCAATGCCAAGATCATGCGCAAGCTCGGCGTCAGCCGCGACGAGCTGTTCGCAGAGATCGATCGGCCGGCGCTCAAAACCCTTCCGTCGGCGCCCTACCAATATGCCGAATGGAAGAAGTGCCGGGTCGCGCCCGACTACCACGTCGAGATCGCCGATCACTATTACTCCGTGCCCTCGCGGCTGATCCGCGAGCAACTTGAAGCGCGTATCACCGACACCACGATCGAGATTCTGCACAAAGGCGTCCGAGTGGCGAGCCATGCTCGTTCGCACTCGCCCCGCCGGCACACGACGATTCCTGAACATATGCCGAGCGCGCACCGGCGCTACGCCGAGTGGACGCCGGCCAGGATGAGGCGGGAAGCGGCCACAATCGGCCCGGCCACCATCGCCCTCGTCGAGGCGATCATGACGGCCAAGCCGCATCCCGAGCAGGGCTTCCGCGCCTGTCTCGGCATCCTGCGGCTCGCCCGTAGTTACGGCTCGGCGCGCATCGAGGCCGCCTGCCGCCGCGGCAACGACATCGGCGCCACCACCTACGGCTCGATCAAATCGATCCTGCAGCATGGGCTCGATCGTGCCTACGCCAATGAGAAGCCGCCGGACGGACCACCAATCCAACACCGCAACATCCGCGGCACCGGCTACTACCACTAAGCAAAGGAGAGACGATGTTGACACATCCCACCCACGGCCGCCTCGTTACGCTCGGGCTCACCGGCATGGCCAAGGCGCTCGACGAACAGCAACGACAGCCCGACATCGCGACGTTGGCCTTCGAGGAGCGGCTTGCTCTGCTCGTCGACCGCGAAGCGACCGAACGCGAGAACAAACGGCTGATCAGCCGCTTGCGCTTCGCAAGCCTCAGGCAAAATGCCGTCGTCGAGGATATCGACATGAAGGCGCCACGTGGGCTCGACAAGCTGCTGTTCCAAAGGCTCGTCGCCGGCGAGTGGATCGCGCGACATCAGAACCTGCTCATCGTCGGTCCCACCGGCGTCGGCAAGAGTTGGATTGCCTGTGCGCTCGGCCATAAGGCCTGTCGGGACAACCGCTCGGTCTTCTATCAACGCCTACCGCGGCTGTTCGATGCACTCGCGCTTGCACGCGGCGACGGCCATCACGCTCGGCTCCTCAAGAGCCTGGCGCGCGTCGAACTTCTCATCCTCGACGATTGGGGACTTGCTCCCATGACCGCCGAGCAGCGGCGCGACCTCTTGGAGATCATGGAGGATCGCCACGGCCGCGGCTCTACCATGGTAACCAGCCAGCTTCCGGTCGAACATTGGCACGAGATCATCGGTGATCCGACCCTGGCCGATGCCATTCTCGATCGCCTGGTGCACAACGCTCACCGGCTCACGCTCAAGGGCGAGAGCCTGCGAAAAGCCGAAGCCAAGCGTCAGAAGCTTGACGCCGAGCATGCCAACTGAACTGATAACCATGCCGACACGAGAGCACGCCTTAAGAGGTGGCCGGGTTCATCGGAATCCCCGGCCGGCTTCAATCGGAATGGGCGGCCGCCTTCGCTTGGAATCCCCGGCCGACTTCGTCGGAATACGCACCCTCGATGGCGATCGGACAGCCGACATGGTCCGAGGTCAGTTCAGGGCCAACAAGAGACTCATGCTCCGGCAAAAACGCGCAAACACTAGCTAGGTCTGGGCAGCTTGGCTCCCGCCGATGCGCTCGGCATCGTCCTTGTTAAGGCGCGGATTGGCTACCGGACGTGATTTTGGACTTCGCGCGGGTGTCCCCGGCGCTGGCCGCGCCTGCTGTCACAGCGCCGGGGTCCGGTACAGTAGGTCGGTCTCCCGTCCCCACCGTTCCAAAGCGGGATGGTAGTCTGGTGTGCATTATCGGCCGCTAAAAGGCAGCGAAATCCACACGTTTTTTTTGGGAACGACTGTGTGATGCCAGTCACAGCGCCGTCGTAGGCAATCATCTAATAAAGCAATGTCGTCTGTACCCGACTTTTCACCGTGCCTAAGCTGGGGCTAACGATCAGGGGGGAACGGCGTAACCCGAGCGGGCTGCGCCGTTCTTCACTTTTGAAGCAATGGCTCGTTCAATAAATTCCGGCATCATCTTCGCGCTGCGACTGAAATAGAGAGACCCCGCCCCGAACGCAGCTCATGAAAAAGGCCGCATCGCTGTCGATGCGGCCTAACTTATCTGACTCGCCTAGTTCTCACACAGCCTGCGTGAGATGGTCTTTCCGGCGGAACCCGATGACGTGAGTTGATCAGGCCGCTGCGACAGCAGCGACGCCGTTTTTCCGCTTCCTGCGCCAGCCGAGCAAACCCCACGCGCCCAGGCCGGTGGAGAAGAGTGGGAGGGTGGCCGGGAGGGGGGTACTCACGTTTGCGGCGAAGCTCAGCGAGTCCGATCCTGTGAACTGAAGATCGCCATCTGCTGTCGCAAAAACTCCGCCGCCGAAAGTAGGCGTCAAATTGCCGGAAGAGGCTAAGATTGGACCAATCGAGATTGATTTATTCAGCTGATAGCCAGCGAGAGCGGCGTCTTGAAGACCCAGCCCATTGGTGAAAGTGGAGTCATAAAAGTCGATGTTCGCAAGTGAGGAGTTTGATTCAACTGTGGCCCCTATCGTTTCACTGGTAGTGCCGTCCGTAAACGTGCCGGTAAGACCGTTGTACCTGATGAAGGGGCTACCCGAGAAGTCGATTGCAGTTGTATCGCCTGTGAAAACGACCGAGAAAGTGCTGCCCAGGGACTTGCCACCTAGCGTGACAGAACCTGTCCCGTCGAAGGTGTAAGTGACAGGTGAGGCTCTCGAACTGCTCACGTGCGCGAGAGCAACGACGACCGCGACTATCGCCGTTTTCCAAATCGTTTTTCGGCTCATTTTAGATTCCCCTCATCGTAAACAGCCGCGCAGTTTAATATTAGCTGGTCCATTCATTGGGTCAAGCCTACTTTTGCGCCAATGGGAGGGGTCATCAGCCCGTTTCGAGCGCCCGTCGACCACTTCTGCCAGGGCCGCTTCGGGTCTTGGTCGTGTCAAAACTCTTTGAGACAAGAGTGGATTCAGCGACCCTGACGGCAGGACGCACGTATTCTCCGGGTCTTGGCTATGCCTTGATTGCCGCCATGAGCGGCTGGATACCCATGATGTTCATCACACGGGTGAGATTATAGGCCAACACATGCAAGACCATTTCTGAGGCGACGCGCGGCAGCGTCTTCATCAGGAAGTGTGTGGCGCCCATCCGGGCCTTGATGGTGCCAAAGGGATGTTCGACCGCCTCCCGGTGCTGGCGCATCTTCTCGGGATGTTCGTCAAGCCGACGTTGAACGGCGTCGATACCCGCCATCTATGGGGATAACCTGCGCGAGGTGGAGACGCGCGGGTTATCATCAACCCATGGACAACGAACAGTCGCGAACAGACGCGAACAGTCGCGACCGTTCGCCGGATCACCAATATACCCTTTCCGTCGGGCAAGCGGCCGAGCTCTATGCCCAGGCCGGTCATCCGCGCACCCCACGTGCCATCCAGAAATACTGTGCCCTTTCAAAGCTTGATTGCCACAAGGTAGAGACCGAAACCGGTGAAAAATATCTTGTCGCCCCCTACTCCGTCGATCGCCACATCACCTACATCAATGAGGTGCGAACAGTCGCGAATGGTCGCGACCAGACGCGAACGGACGCGACCATTCGTCCTTTGGAAAATAAAGACCCTGAGGCGGCGGACGGTGGCGAACAGCCGCGAACGGACGCCGTTGTTCGCGGCCTGGACGATCGCTACGTCCAGCGTCTCGAAAGCGAGAACGAATTTCTGCGCGGCCAGGTATCCGTGAAAGACACGCAGATTGAGGCGCTGCTTGAGCGTGACAAGGAAACCAATACGCTAATCCATCGGCTCCAAGCTATGCTCGCGCCGCTATTGGTCGCACCAGGGGATCGTCGCGACCTCACCACACGAGACGACTCAGCGGCCGTATAATCGCGCCCTTCCCATAACCACCCTCCGCCTTCGCGGCACCGGCCGGAACAAACGTGCCACCACAGCTCAATCAAGCCACGCAGCATGGTCAAACCTTCCAACATTCGTGACGTGTTTTTTGCCCCGAACGGACGCGAACAGTCGCGAGCGTTCGCGCAGCACCAACAGCCGCCCGGCTTTTTCACAGCATGACCAGCACGGTGTGCATAGCGTTCGACCGCGCCTTCGCTTTTGCGGGCTATAATAACCAAATATATGACGGCAACCGCTAGGGCAGCGGAGACGAGCGAACCTGTCCAACAGACGGAAAAGCTCTACATGGAGAACACGCTACTACGCGTTGCCGGCGCGCTGTTCTGCCACGACGCCAAGCGAGCGCCCACACACACTGAGGCGATCGAACTTAACAGGGGAGTGACGGAGAAAAATATTGTCATCCGTCCCGATCCCAAGCTCGGACAGCCTGGCCCCTTGGCCCACAAGATTTTCGTTGCACTCATTAAAAAACATTCCGGCTACGGCCGCCCAACTCAGGCCGACGTATCGTTCACAAAACGCGAACTCATGCGCCTCATCGGCCGCGCCGAGTGGGGAGGCAGCGCCAGCGAGCAGCTCGAACGCGCGCTTGAAGAAATCCACTACACGTTCGTCCGAACCCACTTTAAATCCGCGGACCGTTTCGTCGAACACTCATTCAATATCTTTCCGGAAATTTATCTAGAGCGGCGGGAACACGCCACCGATCCTATCGAGGCGTGCACCGTGACGCTCGCGCGGCCCATCATGACATCGCTGCAAGATGGACACTTCACCTGCCTCAATCACGGACTGATGCAGGAGCTCGGCACCATCGGGCAGGCCCTTTTACATGCGGCTCTTTTTTCACTTCGCAAATTTGTACGATGGACACCACCGCAGGCGCCTCTCGTTTTCCAAGCGCTATGACGATATGTGCGTCGAATGGCTTGGTGGGCTCACGGTGCTAAAATATCCATCGAAGATCGAGCAGGAGCAGCTGGGGCCGCACCTGCGCCAGCTCGTAAAGGCCGGCTTCCTCGCGTCCTACACAATCACCGAAGCGAAGGGGCGCGGCGGCTTCGTCATAACGTTTCGACCGGGCGCGGCATTCTTCACCGACTACGACCGATTTTATCGACGCCGGGAGCGGGGAAGTCTTCAGTTCGATTTTCACGCCGACCGCCAGGAAATCGCGGAGCCGCTCAAGGTCGCGTATTTCTTTGTCGAAAAGCGCAACGGCCGCGCGAGCGCCGGCATCCCCTATGTGCCATCCAAGGACGTGGAAACTGCCAAGTTCCTTCTGACCCACGTCCCGTTCGCGAACATCCCGGATTTTCTCGATTACGCGCTCGCCGAGGCGAAGAAGACCCGCTTCGACGTGCAGAGCTTGGGCGGGCTCAAGCAATACCTCTCCCGCTACCAAGAACGCAGCACACAGCGGGCCGCGGCAAAGGCAACCCAGACCCGGCAGGAGACCGAGGACAAGGCCACAAGGCTCCGCATGGATTACGACCGCTTTCGACGAGCGGAGATTGACCGGTTGTTCTCAAGCTTGCCGGCCAAAGAGCGGGCCGCGATCGAGGCTGCCGCACACGCCAAAGCACCCCGCTTTGGGCGGGGAAGTGGGTCGCTCGCTCAAACCATGTTCGAGATCGAACGCGCCCGCATCACGGCACAGCGACATCCAGGAAAAATTCCGTCGCTTGAGGAATGGCAGCGCCGCAGCGCCTAACACTTAATCGCGCTCAAAAATGTCTCAACTCTCGTGTCCATAGGGTGGGGCTTCTGACCGAAGAGACAGGGGCTTCTGACCGAAGCAAGTGGGGCTTCTGACCGAAGACAATTCGTCTCGAAACTGCAAAATGTGTTGCAACAAAACGCCGGTCCGGAAACGGCCGACGCGCCTTATATATTCCAATACATATTTACACACAGACCATGTGTTCTCTTTAAAGAAAAGGAAGGTCGCCGCGAATGGGTACAATCGACGGTACAATCCCGTTTGTACCCTCAGCGACCTACTCCGAACCCGCAAGTTCTTGCAGGTTCTCACAATTTCCCCCGGCATTTGTCGGGCGTGCCGCCCGACCCCGTGCCCCCACTTCGCCTGCAATGCTGACGCTTGAGCGTCGAGCATTGCTAAAGCGAGGCGAAGCTGGGGGCCCTCCGCGAAGTTTTGCCGCAAGCGGCAAAACCGCGGGTCGTCCGCGCCAATGGCGCGTCCGCTGCGCTCCTCGACCTTCTGTCTCCGGTGCTCGGCTGGGGGCACGGGGTCGGCCGGCAGAGCCGACGCCGTCGCATAGTCGCGCCGCTGGGGCGGCGCTCCTTGCTTTGGGCTGCCGACAAATGCGGGGGGTAGTTAGCGCAGGTGCTCCAGAGAATGACACTGGTTCTAACGAACGGTCGCTGGCGCTCCCCGGTACTCGCATGAGCGAGTGCTGACTGGTTTGTACTTGGCCTAAAATCAAACCCCGCGAGGCGGGGTTTTGTACTCAGCCGGCGGAAAGGGAAGCGGGCGGCCCGTGACTTTCCGCCGACGATATGGGGTGGCTCACTATCCACACCACACCTCATGCAGCTGCACGATACAATTACGGACGGGAATTCAGCTCGACAATCCGGGACAGCCTCTGCGTACCGCGCCGGCAACGCCACACCAGGCACGCCCGGCGGGTCACCACCTACCGCAACTCCACAGCAGGTAGGATGAACGGTGGCCAGCGCTCCATCTTAAGAGGAGCGCTTCGCACCGGAGGCTGCCCCGGTTTATGGAGCCGCAACCACCCATCATTGCAACAACCGCGATCGGCAGCGGGATATCGGTTCTCGCGCGAGGAGCGCGAGCGACACCTTTATATTGTCGGCAAGTCCGGCTCGGGCAAAAGCACCGTCCTTTTCAATCTTGCCATGCACGACATCATTGGCGGGGAAGGCGTCGCAGTCATCGACCCGCACGGTGACCTTGCCGAAGCGATCATCGACGCCATTCCGCCCGAGCGAACACACGAGGTTTGCTACTTCAATGTCGGCCGACACGGAACATCCGGTCGGCTTCAATCCTCTCGCTCGCGTGCCGCGGAAGCGCCATGCGCTTGCCGCCGCCGGCATCGTCTCCGCGTTCAAGCATTTGTGGCGCGATAGTTGGGGACCGCGTCTTGAACATTTTCTCTTTCACGGCGTCGCCGCTCTCCTTGAGAGCCCGCGGCCGACACTCATCGACCTGCCGCGGATCTATACCGACGACGACTTTCGCTCCCGCATCGTCTCTCGCATCAGCGATCCTATGATCGCCCGTTTCTGGACAGGGGAGTATGCAAGCTACGACAGCGCTTCCGAGCAGAGGCGGCGGGTTCCATTCTCAACAAGGTTGGCCAACTCACCGCCTCACCAACACTGCGCAATATTTTGGGGCAAGTAGCGCCCAAATTCGACTTGGCACATGCCATGGACCATCGCGGCATCTTCATTGCGAATCTGGCCAAGGGACAGATAGGGGAGCAGGCGTCCAATCTTCTCGGCTCGCTCATGCTCTCGCACCTGCAACTCGTCGCCATGGCGCGTAGCGACCAGGTGCCCGAGAACCGGGCACCATTCTTCGTCCATGTCGACGAGTTTCAATCCTTCAGCACCGACGCCTTCGCGTCGCTGCTTTCGGAGGCGCGCAAATTCGCGACGCATTTTTCGCTCGCGAACCAGTACACCGAACAGCTCAGCGACTCTGTACGCGCTGCCGTGCTCGGCAACGCCGGCACGCTCTTGGTCTTTCGGGTGTCGGCAGGGGATGCGGAGCTTCTGGCTCCGGAGCTTCATCCGCTGCCGGCACACGAGTTGCTCGATCAATCGCCATACAGAGCGTGGCTACGGCGTGGCGATGGCGACCAACGCGCCATCTTCGTCTCGCCGCGCCTGTTCGGCGCTCGCAACCGGCGCGACACAGTGATCGCGCAGAGCCGCCGCAATTTTGGTCGGTACCGCGCGGTCATCGAGCGCAATACCGACACACCAAATAAACAAGGGAAGACTTCAATTTAATGGCTCCGTTGAGCCATATTTCTAACGTCGCACAAGAACTTGCACTAAACCGCTGCGCGGTAAAAAGGCCGATTGCTGCTGGCTGATAGGGGAGCGGCTGTGCTCACTTTCTCCTTGACGACGGGTGGGGTACATTAGGGCTTGCTGGGGTCGCTCTAATGCGAACAACGAAGCCGCCTCTTTTTAGAACGCGCCGACAAGTCGAGCACTATTTTGGCGGTAAGACGATCAAATGTTTGCTTTGTGGCGGACGGTTTGGGCGTCTTTCGTTCCATCTTGCTGCCAAGCACGCAGTAACGACGGACGAATATAAGAGCCGGTTCGGGCTTCCCTGGCATCGGGGACTAACATCAGCGCTATCGCACGCCCATTCGGGATGGAACGATGCTCGCAAAGCCAAGGCGAGAAAACTGGCGCGACGGAGTCAGTTCTTCAAACTGGCGCATGCGGGGCCGCGCCGGGAGATGGCCCCGTTTCTGAAGGTGGAAGCCGCGAGGCACTTGGGCGTCAACGCCGCCGGCTTTGGTAGAGTATTTGAATCGCGCGTACGGGTCTTGTTTGATAGAGGGCTTACGGACGCCGCCATTGCGAAGGCACTCAATGTCAACAAGATGACCGTAAATCGCCGCACCAAGCGTTGGCGGAAGCCGAAGCCGAGGAAGTGAGGATCGGCGCGGAACGGGGAATATGGCTCTGTTGAGCCATATTTCTAACGTCGCACAAGATAACTTCTGCGACACAAAAATCTCGGCTTGTCAAGATAGTCCAACAACCGCGGGTTATGATATACTTCTGACATGACAAAATTACTTGAAAAGGCTACGTGGCGTCGCGAGGTTGGTAGGAATTGATGGTGGCGTAGTCTCCGGGGTGTTCAACCTCGAATCATCTGACGTTGAAGCGTCAGATAGGAGACCACGCCATGACGATCACTACCACGAAGCCTGATTCTTCGCAGCCTGCATCCGAGATGGCTGTTGATCTTTTCGACAACTGGTTTGATCCGCTCGAGACCGAGGTGCGCGCTCGGGCGCGTGAGTTCATCGAAGAGCTGATCCGCGGCGAGCTCGATACTGTGCTTGCCCGTCCGCGTTACGGGCGAAGCCAGATTGCTGGCGATGAAGCAAGGGCGGTCGTTACCGGCCACCGCCACGGGAGCCGGACGCGGTCGCTGACCGGGACGTTCGGCCCGATTGAGATCGCGGTGCCGCGTGCTCGGCTGAACACCCCGGAGGGCAAGACGACGGAGTGGAAGAGCCAGGGGTTGCGGGCTTATCAGCGCCGGACGCTGGCCGCCGACGCGCTGATCGCGAGCACCTATCTGGCTGGCACCAACACGCGCCGGGTGCGCCGTGCGCTTGGTGCCCTGTTTGGCGGCGCGGTCGGCAAGGACACGGTGAGCCGGACCTGGCGCAAGGTGAAGGGCGATTGGGACGCGTGGAACGCCCGCTCGTTGGCCGAAGAGCCGATCGTGCGGCTCATTCTCGACGGCACGGTGGTGCGCGTGCGGCTTGACCGCAAAGCGACCTCCATCTCGCTCCTGGTCGTCATCGGCGTACGCGAAGACGGCCAAAAGGTAGTACTTGCGATCAAGAGCATGGGTGGCGAGAGCACTGAGGCCTGGCGCACCGTCCTCGACGATCTCATCGAGCGCGGATTGCGCCGCCCCGAGTTCCTCATCGTTGATGGCGCACCCGGGCTCGAAAAGGCAATTGCTGCCGTGTGGGACGGCGTACCGGTGCAGCGCTGCACGGTCCACAAGCACAGGAACCTTTTCGCGCACGCACCAGAGCGCCTGCATGACGAGATCACCGCGGATTATAACGACATGATCTATGCGGCGACGCGTCAAGAAATCGAAGCGCGCCGCAAGGCCTTCATCCGCAAATGGCGGCTCAAGCACCGCGCCGTTGCCGATAGCCTGGAGGAAGCCGGCGACCGGCTGTTCACCTTCACACGACTGCCACCAAGCCAATGGCGGAGCGCGCGGACTACCAATGCGATCGAACGACTGCACGAGGAGTTCAAGCGGCGGATCAAAACTCAGACCGTGCTGCCATCGGCAGATACCGCGGCAATGTTGTTCTGGGCGCTGCTCGCTTCCGGGCAGATCAACATGCGCAAGGTCGATGGCTGGCAGACGCTCGCCACAAAGCTCATCGATCAGCCAATCAACCTCGCCGCATGATGGGCATCGATGCTGAAAACGGGGGGTACCGACACAGTGGCCTTCCCAGAAAAACGCACCAGCGGGCTTCCTATGGGCTCGCTTTCTCGACCCAGGGATGATTTGAACGCAAAATGACAATCAGATAGGTTCACCCTCCCGGAGATGATGTCGCTCAAATTCCAACCACATTCCGGACGCCACGAAAGGCTATCGCTCAGGTTCGAGAGATGCCACCAGGCATGCAGGACATGGCGGCAACCGTGCTGATAAGATGCATTGATGCTGCGCGTACACCGAACCTATCGGACGAACAGCTTAAGGAAGTTCGCCGCCGGCGCGCTAAGCGCAATTCTGCCAATCTCTCACTCGACCAGTTCGATGCTAGGCTCCGCCGCTTCGGCGTATGAGAGTTGTCGTTCGGCAAGAGGCCGATGACGACTTGGACGACTTTTTCGACTGGATCAGTCGGAACAATCCGACAGCAGCCGCTGACGCCGTTACATTCCTCCGCGAGGAAGTACATCGGCTCGCAATTCCCGGGATGCATGAAATGGGGAGACCCGGCCGCGACGCCGGCACACGAGAGCTCGTCAATACCGACTACAACGTGATTATTATCTACGAAATTCATGCCAAGGAGGAAGTGGTGGAGGTACTTGCGATCTTTAGTGCTACACGGGATCGATGAGCAATCTTCTGGCGATCGGCCTTCGGTGCCAGACTTATACGAACGGTGGCCTGCCAAAGTACCAATTCCCCACCAAAGCTATAGCTCATCTGGGACCACCCCAGCAGCGAGTGACCCAACTGCGCGACTGCAGCGCACTCAACTATGACGATAATTGAGAAGGAGGAACAATTTAGTATGGTCCGACATCGAAACCATATTTACGGGACCCCGATGCAACACGCGCAACCCTTGTCAAAGTGGAACTGGCGTGCTTAGGCTGAGGGTGCGGCGTTAGATAGGGTGATGGTTCGAGATGAAAGCATTATTTGTCGCCGCGACTTGTGTGCTGCTGGTTGGTGCAACCCTCGACGCCCGTGCCTATCCCGTTAATCCTTATACGGTCACGATCGAAGAGGTCGGCTTAAACGTCGTGGCGACAGGCACAGGTGAGTTTGATGTGGCTGGCCTTGGCTACGTCGGCACAACCGCTGAATGCGATTGCATAAACGGGCCAGCCCCTTATCCATATATTGATATTGGTACTCCGGCTAAGCCGGGCGAGTATTTCGTCAGTTTTCCGGCCAATGGGCCGTCCAGTTTCGGAACGGACTACTACATCAACGCAACATCGGGCAGTGGTGATCCGGCTGGCGTCGGCGTCGGCAACTTCAGTGGGACAATAGATTGGTTATTATTGCCGCCCGCCTATCAATCAGGCACTGTGTTGAGCGGTAACGCTAGCTTCGACAATGCGACGATAGCGAGTCTAGGCTTGATACCCGGCACCTATGTCTGGAGTTGGGGAAGCGAAGCAGATCAAACCTTCAATCTCGACATCCTGGCACCAACTCCCATTCCGGCAACCCTTCCGCTGTTTGCGGGTGGGCTCGGCATCCTCGGGTTGTTTGGTGCGTGGAAGCGGCGAAGGGCCGCAGCTGCCTGACCACGTCGCTCCGATAAAGCATGGGCCGCCGCGAGGTGGCTTTTCTTTTTCACCACGCAAGTCGTCCTCTTTTTGGCCGATTTTGTTGAAAAAGTCTGCAGTTGCGGAAGTTGATATTCGCTCATGAAAAGTGAAGAACGGCGCAACCCGCTCGGGCTACGCCGTTCCCCCTGATCGTCAGCCCCAGCTTAGGCGCGGTGGAAAGCCGGGTACACACGACATCCCTTTATTAGATGATTATCTACGACGGCGCTGTGACCGCTATCACACAGTCATTCCCAAAAAAAACGTGTGGATTTCGCTGCCTTTAGGCGGCCGATAATGCACATCAGGGTACCATCCGCTTTGGACGGTGGGGACGGGAGACCGACCACTGTACCGGGCCCCGGCGCTGTGACAGCAGGCGCGGCCAGCGCCGGGGACCCCCGCGCGAAGTCGAAAGTCACGCCCGGTAGTCAATCTGCGCCTTAATAAGGAGGAGGCCGAGCGCGCTGCCGGGGGCCACGCTGCTCAGATCTAATTTAATGTTGCTGCTGTGCATGAGTTTGGATGTGGCTCTTCGCGTCTTTTCCACCAATCAGCCATGTCCGGTCCTGAGGAAAGCGGACACACGGCATCAGTTAGGTTTACCGCCATGCTCCCCGTGGACTTTCCCACAATTGGCTGCTGATATGGTATACTTACGATATGACCAAATTGCTTGAACAAGCCATCGCGCGATTGCGCCAGTTGCCGGATAATATTCAAGACAGTGCTGCTCGCACACTAATCTCGCAGCTGGACGAAGAGCCCGAGGCGGGAGATTTGGACGCGATCAGGGAAGGCCGTAAAGAGTTTGCACGGGGCGACTTTACCACGCTCGGCGATTGGCGGCATGAAATGGGGCTTGGTGATCACTAGCGGCGCCAAGCGGCAATTGCGCAAGCTCACTAACGCCGAGCGGCACCAAATCGACGGGGCGTTTTCGGAAATGTGCCACAACCCCTACCATGGCGACGTGCAATTTCTCAAGGGTTCGGACGGCGCGCTTCGCCGCCGAATTGGCGACTGGCGCATCTTGTATGATCTCGAACCGGAACACAAAATAATTGTCGTCACCGCAGTTAAACGTCGGGGCTCGAACACCTACTAATTTAACGTTTTTGCTTCCCTCCCCTTCTAAGACTTTGCCATAGGATTGTTGGCGTCCGCCGTTCCGGCGCCAGGTACTGTTAGGTGGCCCCTTCTTACTTTGCGGTGAATACAAATGAGCAGCTATATTTGTAGGTGACGTGGCCGAGGATATCTTTGTTCACCTGCTCCGGTAAGGCCGTCCAAGTAATCGTGAACGCGGGATATTGTTTTTCAAGCTCCGCCTTGCGAGGTTCGCAAAACGTACTTGTAGACCAGCCATGCCCCCCGTCCACCCAACCCGTCTCAAAGATGGGGATGATAGGAGGACTAGGTTTGGGGGTTGCGCAGACGCTGGCGACCTGACATGCCGTCTTCAAGTACGAACCCGCTTGCCCGAGCGCTCCCAGCAGCGTCAGCGCGCTGAGAATGAGCGCTGTGGGGATACCAAACCAAAGTAGAACGGTATTTACCCACTTCGGCCAGCCCTTATGTGGTTCGATGATCCCTTCTGGCATTTTAGCGCCTCCAGGTGATGGTAGTGCAACAAGTATAGTACATAAAAACAGCTTGTACTTGGCAAATTTCGGCGACATTGAGACTCTCGTAAGGTCCATTTTTGATCTGGATTGTTGGCGTCCGCCGTTCCGGCGCCAGGCTGTCGTGAACCGTCAACTGCACGCAGTTGCGGCCATCCGGCTTCTATCCCTGACGCGAACCGCAAAGGCTTCGATACATCATTGCGGTGGCCCATAGCGCTAAATATCTTCCCTCACGTAAAGTGCGTGAAGGTTAGCGAAGTCATTTATGTCTCAGTGTTTCGTACTCTGGCGTCTCAGATTTGCCGTCCGCTGTGAACGACAACGACGCCGCTCGCACCTTTATCTCATCCGCGGCGCTTTGAGACCTACGGTCACAGAAGTACTGGGCAAATTGCAATACAAGAATTATTTAACAATACCGCACTCGTCCTTATTGACGCTCAGCCTTCGGGTAGATGCGGCATCGCGCTCGGGTGACCTAATCTTCTTCGACTCCCAAAATTTTCCGGCTTTGGCTCCCAAAACCTTTCCGGTTTTCGGATTCACCAAGTGTACCCGCCCACATGCCGTACAGTTCACTGGCTCAAACGTTCCGTCGTCGCCCTTGGTCGGATCGTCGGCGATCCAACCTTGCACATTCAAGCCCGTTGTGGGACAGCGGTAGATGAAGGCAACCATTTATGTAATGCTAGCGCCACGGGGCCCCGCAACCTTGATCCATGTCAAGGAAACCTAAGCTAGGGCCGCTAGACTTGAGAATTTGGCCACGAAGCGCGGTTCTCCATTATAAACCCGAGCCGAGCGGCGTTGACCGGCCGCCCGAACGAGCCCCGTCTTCAAAGAGGCCTCAGCACTCTCTCAATCGCAATTCTCAGGTCGGTTTCGTTAAAGGGCTTGCGAAGATACGCAGACGCGCCGGCAAGCCACGAGGCACCTCTGCCTGCCGTCGCAGTGATTAAAATAATGGGAACAGCCCCGATCATGTTATCCTGCCGCATCTCTTTAAAGAGTTCTTCTCCGCTCATGGGTTGCATCTCCCAGTCTGACAGCACAAGCCCATATTTTTTGTGGCGCAGTTTATCGAGTGCAGAATGACCGTCCTGCGCAATTTCCACATCGGCAAATCCAATCTTCCGAACGAGGTCGGATAGGATGTGCGTCATCGTAGGAGAATCATCCACAACGAGGACCGGGAGCGACGTGTTCATTTTATTTCCCAAATTCGCGATGGAATACCGTTGAGCATCAGCCGCACCCGCGACATCGGCTTCGAATACGACGCCGACTTGTGTCGCCTTCCGCCATTTGACCCGACAGGGCCGAGTTTTTCCATCGAGAAGAAGCTCAAAGCATGCGGGAATTCCGAGCGCACTCGCAACCCGCAGGCAGGCACCGTCCTCGGAAATGTCGCGGATTGTGCAATCAATCGCGCCGCCGCGGTTGAAACTGATCTTGGCGGACTTTAACACCCGTTGACGCGGCTTAGCGCGCTTGTCGCTCATTGGCATAATAGAATCAAAAACCCGGAGATCTGCATACTCCAGGGATAGTTAACAATTAAACCCGGGACTTAACCGTTGGAGCGGACTAATCGACGTACCCCACGAGCCGCTCCCCTGCCCTTCCCTTACTGGATAGGCCGCTGCGTCGCCGTCAAGCGGCGAGCCCTTGACCGCTCGCCTGGCCGGTCGCCGACTGGTAGTCATACTCTCGCATAGCGAGGCAGGTCGACGTTGCGAGTTCATGCGCTTCACCTGATGACATTAAGCCAACGCGCGGCGAGCAGAAGCAGACCCGCCGCCATCACCATTCCGAAGAACAGGAAGGTGTACCGCGTCAAGCGTTCGGGCAAAAACGTATCAAGAACATGACCGGTCTTTGCTCCGTGCTTGACCGCCAGCGTAGTGAGAGGGCATTTCATACCGCTGCTGGCGAACATGACGACCTCGATGGCCAACAGCGCGACGGCCACCCAAAGCCATATCCCATGGCGCCCTGTGGTGCCGGCGTAGAGAAGCGTGAAGGTCGAGACTGCCATCACCACATAAATCGCGGTATGTACACCTCGAATGATCGCGAGAATTTGAGCCTCAGTCATATTCGGTCACCAGACTTTTTTGGCTTGCCACCAAGTCCTCGGTCTCAACAATTCTCAAACTCGCTGGCCACTTTTACTCCAGTCCAGCTAAATCCGGCCGCACCGACCCGCTCCACTTTTCCTTTCTTTACTGGATAGGCCGCCGCGTCTCACCGTCAAGGGGCAAGCCCTTGACTGCTCGCCTAACCGGCGGCCGAGCTGGTAGCCGTGCTCTCGCATAGCGAGGCAGGTCGATTTACCAGCCAGTTCATTCACTTCGATTTATGAACAAGAAAGTATCGTTCGCTGAACGCCGAGAGGTGAGTTCCCGAAAAAAGGGTGGAGTTTGTCACCGATATCTGTCGTACGTGCTGGACGCCAAATGGTTCCTAGTAATTAAAATGACTTGCTGAGGCCGTCCTCGTTGCGCATATTCTCGATGTACTGTTCGCCTAATCAATTCGATGAATAATTCTATTTCGTCTTCACTTCCAGTATCGTCAAGCAGCAGAATGCTAGCGGGATCGAAATCCCACACTTTTTTGCCCAGCGTATCTGTGTACGAAAAAAATCCAGATAGTATTGGGTCACTGGTGGTGGTCACGGTAAAGCCGTCGCAATTCTCCTGAATCCAGTTGATGATCGCTCCAGCGGCCGTTCTCTCTGCTGTGTTTCCAACTGGCAGAAATATGACAAGGCGATGCCACTCGACTCCCTTCCCTTCCATCGACTTCCCCCCAACAAAAAGAAAAGCCTCTGCTTAGGTCGAGGCTTTTATTGTAATTCAGATCTATCTCTTATTTTTGGGACAGCTCGAACTCCTTCAAGGCCAGCAAGAGACCTTCTTTCGTCCGCAAAGGACTTGTAGGCCGCCTACCAGGACGACGTCTCCGCGCTGCCTCCTCTGGAGGGAGGTCAGCCACCAACCGCACTGCGATGAAGTCAAAAGAATATTTTCTCGCCGCCAAAAGGGATTCCACCTTCTCCTTTATGATCCGCGGAACAATGACGGTGTTTGGGGCTGGCATGTAGATTCGTCGACCGGGAAATACCTCGGTGCAGTACTCAAGGAACTCTCCCGCATTCTTCTCATACTTGAACTCGACAGCGATATAGGTGCTAAGAGCCTCTTTAGTGTTCATGCTGATTTCCCCGTTGCGGGGTTTTACGGGCACACCGGGGTCGGCGCGCTCCGCGCCCGTCCCGCTTGGATGGTCCGAATTTGGCTGGGAAGAACTACTACCACCTAAAAGCGTAGCACGTTTTTGCGTCTTTTGCTTTCCGCTTTCTTGCCGCTCCTCATTGGCCCCATTGGAGGGAGCGGGGGAGCGGCCGTGGCGGCGATGCAGGCCATGGGAGTTCATCAGGGCACCCCTGTGTTCTCCTCCGCCCGCAATCGCAGCCAAACACGTAATTAAGGTGGCGGAGTGTTGCCATAGTGATTAATCAAATTTAATATACAGAGACGATACAACTAAATAGTGCAAATTTGTCACAGTTCCCAGGAATCGGGTGAAATAACGCTGAAAGTTAGACCGGCCTGTCCGCGGCAAAAGCAGCTCCTGCTGCCCTAGTGGATCAAACCTGACATTTGAATCCTGGAGGGGATTCCCGGCAGACTCGATACGTGCAAGTCTGGCGGATGCGAACAGGAATTTCCATTACTCTCAAGCCCGCTGATCGACGCCGCCTGGCCACGCTCGCGCGGAATCGTAATGCGCCGCATAAGCATGTCTGGCGAGCCGAGATTGTCCTGTTGAGCGCGGACGGCGTCGGCACCAATGAGATCATGCGTCAGACCGGCAAGTCGAAAACCTGCGTGTGGCGTTGGCAAGAACGCTTCATGCAGGCAGGTTACGACGGCCTGCTGCGCGATAAGACGCGGCCGTCGCGCATCCCGCCGCTTGGGTCGGATATCGCTGAGCGTGTCGTGATGCTCACCCAAACCGACCCGCCCGCCGAGGCGACCCATTGGACCGCCACCATGATGGCGAAAGCAGTCGGCATCAGTGCAAGTTCGGTCCAACGCATCTGGCGCGCGCATGGTCTCCAGCCGCACCGGGTCCAGCAGTTCAAACTCTCCAACGACCCGAAGTTCATCGACAAGCTGCGCGATGTTGTCGGGCTCTATGTCGATCCGCCCGCCCATGCCATCGTGCTCTCGGTCGATGAGAAGTCGCAAATCCAAGCCCTCGACCGCACCCAGCCCGGCCTGCCGATGAAGAAAGGCCGCGCTGGCACGATGACCCACGACTACAAGCGCCACGGAACAACGACGCTGTTCGCTGCTCTCGACGTGCTCGAGGGAAAGGTCATTGGCCGGTGTATGCAGCGCCATCGTCACCAGGAGTTCATCCGCTTCCTGAACGCCATTGAGGCGCAGGTGCCGGCCAGAAAGTCGGTGCACGTGATCCTCGACAACTACGCCGTCCACAAGCATCCGAAGGTGCGTCAATGGCTCGACCGGCACCCGCGCTTCGCCTTCCACTTCACGCCGACCTCGTGCTCGTGGCTCAACGCAGTCGAGGGGTTCTTCGCCAAACTTGCCAAGCAGCGACTGAAGCGCGGTGTCTTCCGATGCGTGGTCGATCTCCAAGCCACCATCAACCGCTTCGTCGCGCAGACCAACCATGATCCAAAACCCTTCGCCTGGACCGCCGACCCAGACAAAATCATCGCCGCCGTCAGGCGTGGGCACCAAGTGTTAGATTCCATCCACTAGCATGATTCGCCGTCCGCGGACGGCGGGATAAAGCTCTACTGCGACAAAGGCTTAATCCAATCTCACCCTCTCCCCCTTCCCTGTCGTCCACTCGGCACTCAACGGATCACTCGCCGCGAGCGTCTGCCGATCGACGAACAGAAAGAAGTTCGTTCCCCTGCCCTCGGTTATCTCATCGACCACCGTGAGCATGTTTTTCACTCGTTCCGCTGAATTCGTCACCATAGCAACCCGCACTTGCTTCACGCCGAATTGCGCGACGTGTTGCTGCACCTTCCACCCTTCCCAATAAGTGGAGAGCTTGTAGGAAATGCTCTTGCGCCAGGCCGGCGTGCCCACAACGTCCGTGCGGGTAAGCGGGATGGTTCCTCGATCGACTTCCAACACGAAATACGCCGCGGTCTCATTGGGATATACCAAGCCAAAGAGGCCGTCGGGAACGACCGAGAAAATTTCTTTGCGCCCCATGACCGTCTTGTCCACCTTCCAACGCAGTGGCTCACGTACCGACCTGGTCTCCTCTGGCGCCAGCGCGAGTATTTCATGCTCGCGCATCAGCTCCACGTCGCCACGAGTACGGCACGCGAGCTCCAAGCCGGTCATAAAGTCTGCGATTTCGAGCGTGTGCTCAATAAAAATGGCGCCCGCTCGTTTGTTTTTCTCCGTCCAATCGCCCCCAAGATCGATTAAGTCCCCCTGCTCCCGCAGCGCTCGCGCGCCTTTTTTCCCGAGGCCGTATACGAAGGGCCGCGGGCCGTCTTCCGACAGTCCTACTTTCTGCGCGGCCGGACGATCAAGATAGCCGTGGTCGAACAGCGCCCGAAGGCAGCGCAGAACGTTCTGTGGGCTTCCACCGTCAAGTGCGCACAAGTGTGCCGACGATAGAAATCGGTGCCGCGCCACGTGGGCCAGGAGATTGAGATCACGCGCAGTGAGCTGTAGTGGCGGCGGAGTTTCAGACCGATGAAAGCGTTTCACCCTGACTCTCTGCTGCGCATAATCATATTCCATATTTCATAATATTAACCCGGTCCTAGACCGGCGCCCAGCCCTGCTGCACCCCGAGCGCTCAACCAAGTTTGAATGATGGCAACTACAAACCCGTTTAGACCCACCGCAAGAACAAACCACGCTGCATATTCGATCCAGGTCCAATAGCGAGGTTTCTCCAGCTGTCGTTTGACCAGCAGATGTCGCGTCTTCATTAGATTCCACACGCGTAGCCTCTCAAACGGCGTTGGATCGCCGTCAAGACTTGATACTTCGGCGTACGCTATAAAGTGATTCCACTGACGTCGTATAACTCGGTCCTTTAGAAGCTTCCCTGGATTCCTTATGAGTTCCAGCAGCACGCTGCTTTCACTTCGGGTATATCCTTCTGCACGTGCCGGCTCCAATGTGCACAACACTGCCCCGTTGGCCAGCTGGGAATAGATTAGATTTGCTCCCCTTTCCGATAATAAGCGCTTCTGCGGACGATCTAACGGCTTTCCGTTCTGGTCTGTAAATTCAATTTTTTGGTCGTACGGTCGAGCGCCATAGAACACCTCGAATATCGTCGGGTCGCCGGAGCCGGCGCCCTGTACAGTATGAAAGCCGTAGATTGAATTAAAGAACTCGTGTCGCGGGTCGTTACGTGCCAGCTCAGCGAAGCGACCAGGGGCACCTCCAATGAAGCTCCTCCAATCTTCTTTTCTCCGCGTCCGTTTTTTTCGATCACGACGAAATCCACACATTTTCTGCCTATCCGTGTCTCGGGCTATATTTATTCGTTCGTCGCACCCTCGGCTTTCTCATAGGCGCCGCCACCCGCCAACTTTTTGGCTCCTCCGGAGTTTTCGCCGTTCCACTCATCTTCTCGACACGGCTTCCCCGCTCCGCCGCCGGACCCTTGAGCGAAGCCGCTGCGGCGAAGACCGTTTGCTCGCGCGTATCGACTGCCGCTTGCGCCTCAGCCGCCGGCACCGCCGATGGACTTGCATCGAGCACCGCCGCCCGCGCGCCTGCCCCGCCGTCAGGCGGCCGCTTAACCTCTTGAACGGGCGGAACACTGACCCGTGCGCCCTTCCAGCCGTCGATGCCCACGTAGCTGATAAACGCATTCCCTCTCGCGAGCGACCGCAGCTCCCGCGCCGCCATGTAACGAACATTTTCCAGGCTGTGAACGGCGCCGGGGAGATCTTTGAAGACCGGCACAATCCCCTCGGTAGTCGCTTCGTTGGTAGTCGTTCCGCTCATCTCGGCTTTAACGGTCGTTTTCGACTGCCGATTCCGATGAAGTCGCCCGGGCATTCCGAGATGATGCCGCGCATGGATTCCGACAT
This sequence comes from uncultured Alphaproteobacteria bacterium, assembly GCA_963791925.1. Lineage (GTDB taxonomy): Bacteria > Pseudomonadota > Alphaproteobacteria > Rhizobiales > Xanthobacteraceae > BOG-931. The sequence continues at coordinate 476,562 of CAWBUA010000005.1, forward strand.
GATGTCGCACAGGGCGCGGGCCTCGCTGGCTGCTGAGCTTGTGACATTGCTTGCTGTGGATGGTCAATCTTTTTTGGCGTGCTTTGCTCGGCTCAGGCGAAGGCTGTCGCCTGTGAGATCGATGCGGTGGGCGTTGTGGACCAGGCGATCAAGAATGGCGTCGGCGTAAGTCGGATTGCCGATAACGTCGTGCCATTTGTCCACCGGGAGCTGGCTGGTAACGATTGTCGATTTTCGTCCGTGGCGTTCTTCGAGGATTTCGAGGAGGTCATGCCTTGCGGCGGCGTCGAGCGGTTCGAGACCCCAGTCGTCAAGGATGAGGAGTTGCACGCCGCCGAGCGACCGCAGGAGCCGGGCATAGCGGCCGTCGCCGCGTGCGAGCGCGAGATCGGCGAAGAGCTTGGGAATGCGCTGATAGAGAACGGATCGGTTATTGCGGCAAGCGCGGTGGCCGAGCGCACAAGCGAGCCAGCTTTTGCCGACACCGGTCGGGCCGCTCAGGATGACGTTGTCGTGGGCATCGATCCAGCTGCCCTCGGCCAGCCTCTGGAACAGAGCGCGATCGAGACCGCGCGTGGCACGATAGTCGACGTCTTCGACGGCGGCCTGATGGCGGAGCCGTGCGTATCGGAGCCTGGCCGTCAGCTTTCGATCGTGCCGATAGGTCATCTCGCGATCGAGCAGCAATGCGAGCCAGTCGTTGTGCGGGAGCGCGGCGGCGTCGCCGGAGGCGGCAACTTCACCGAAGGCTTTGGCCATGCCGAACAGCCCGAGCTGATTGAGCTGATCGAGGGTGGGATGGGTAAGCATGTGGTCACCTCAATGGTAGTAGCGCGGCCCGCGGATATTGGGATGGAGGATCGTCACGCCGTCCGGGCCGCGCTGTCCGGCGGAATGGCGGTCCAAATTGTTGTCGAGGATCGATCTGACCGAGCCGTAGGTCATCGCGCCGATGTCGAGCGCGCGCGTCGCAGCGGCCTCGACTCTCGCGTTGCCGAACGGTTTGACCAGCCGCACGATCCCAAGACATGCACGAAAGCCCTGTTCGGGATGCGGGCGATGCTCGAGGATCAGGTCGCATAACGCCGCCGTCGATGGACCGATCGCGGCCGCGTCTGTGCGGATACGATCGAGCGTCCAGTTGGCATAACGCCGATGGCTGGAGGGCATGTGTTCTTGTACGGTCGTGTGCTTACCGTTTCCGCTCGAGCGCAGATGGACAGCGATCCGCTCGCCCCTGGCGAATACCTCAACGCTACGTCCGGTGAGCCGAACCTCGACCTCGGCACGGGCGAAGCGATGCGGAACGCTGTAATAATGTTTGTCGACATCGACGTGATAATCGATTCCGACACGGCGAGCGCGCCATTCGGCAAAAACGTAGGGCTCGGCCGGCAAAGGCTTGAGCGCCGGCCGGTCGACTTCTTCGAGCAGCTGGCGCCGTGTCACACCGAGACGCCGGATCGGGCGTTCGTCGTTGATCTTCACCAACAGCCCTCGGATGGCTTCGTTCAACTCACCCAAGCTATGGAACTGCCGATTGCGCAGGCGACCCAGAATCCAGCGTTCCATGATCAGAACACCGACTTCGACCTTGGCCTTGTCACGCGGCCTGCGCGGCCTTGCGGGCAGCACGCCAGTGCCGTAATGCGCCGCCATCTCCGTATAGGTCCGGTTGACTTGTGGCTCGTATAAGCACGCTTTGATGATTGCGGTCTTGGTATTGTCCGGCACCAGAAGCCGTGTCACGCCGCCGATCGCCTCGAAGGCACGGGTGTGTGCGCCGATCCAGTCGGCAAGCGATTGCGTCCACGTTGCCTCCGCATAGGTGAAGCTCGATGCCCCAAGGACGGCGACAAATATCTGCGCCTTCCTGATCTCGCCGGTCAGCCGGTCAATCACCACCGACGCGGCGTCGCCGGCGTAATCGACGAACAGCTTATCGCCACCCAAATGGGCCTGGCGCATCGTGACGGAGATCCTGTCTTCCCAGGACCGGTAAAGCTCGCAGAAGCGGCTGTAGCGATACCCCTGTGGATCGCCCGCGATGTACTCGTCCCACAGGATCGACAAGGTAACGTGCTTGCGCTTCATCTCCCGGTGAAGGCTCGCCCAGTCCGGCTCGATGATACGCCGATGGCCCTGCTTTTTGCCGGCGCTCCTGTAGATCCTCGCTTCCAGATCGCTGTCCGTGATGGTCTCGGGCAACGGCCAGATCAGCCCAAGCGACTTGAAGCGCGCGATCGTTGCTCGCACCGTCGACGCCGCCATACCGGTGCGGCGCGCCACCTCGCGTTTGGAAACTCCGGCATACGTCAAACGTAGGACTTCGCGCACCAACCGCATCGCAACCCTCTCCGCTGGCATCGATCCACTCCCCGGCAAAAGCCAAAGAACGGACCCTACACACAGCCAGAAGAGGTCTCCGAAATCCCCGTCTCCCCCGGGCGGCATCATCCCGGAATAGTGGGCGAGGATTAATCGGAATGCTGGGCGGCAATTAATCGGAACAGGCGGGCGGCATCATCCCGGAATTGGTGGGCGGCTTGCTCCGGAATCAGCATTTTCGACCAACTTGATGTATGAGATGAAGTTCGTGACCGACCGCTTTGAGACCCTCCTGCGGTTGAGTCCGACGAACCGCTCGACGCCATCATCATGTCAGGGGTAATCATCCACCCCGTCGTCGGTATCATCATTGCAGTTGACGAGGACAAGCCCTCTGCAGCCATAGAACTGCTGGATTCGCTCTCTCCTTCGCTATCGCTATCGCTCTCCGAATACGAGGACCCTTCCGCCGTACTTTTGGCGCGGTGCTCGGCAGTCCCCCAGCTCTTAAAGGTCGTTCGCTCGTAGCCGACCACGGTCGGCTTCGTCAGGGCCCCAACCGGCTGCTCAAGATTTAACGGAATGACCGTCTCCGCCATTTCCTCAGCCTCTTTAGGATTCTTCAGCCGAAAGACCGCTTTAAGGTTGGGGCCATTCAGAACAGCCTCCCGGATTGGATCGTCAGGCTGTCCCAACTGCGCAAGCCATTGGTGGCCAAGCACACAGCCGAGCCCGTATTTGCGCGCTTCCCCGAGCAGCTCCGGTACGTCGCCCGAAAGGTACCGCTGGCACTCGTCGAGATAGAAAAAAAACGGCACCTCCGGCTTATGACGGCGCTTGGCATGAAAGAAGATAAAACGGGTCAAAAGTCGGCCGAGGAGCTCAGCATCGGCATCCGAGACCCGCGTGCCGGGCGACAGGTTCACCAAAATGATATGTCCCTCATCGAGTGCCGCGCGAATATCGAGTGTGTGCGCCGTCTGACCGATGATGGTCCGAATGGTTGGGGCGCTCACGAATTCAGCCAGCCGGTTCTTCGGCCCCATCACCTCCGCGCGAAAGTCGCGCTTGTTGCGCTCATCAAGTGCCATCTGGTGTAAGTCTTCGAGCACGCCGCGGCTGTACCGATCCGTCAATTTTGACAGTGCCCATGCCCGGACGCCCTTTTTATCGTGTGGGTCAAGCAACAGTTCCGCGTCTGAGATTGTCAGCCCGAGTTCAGAGAGTGCGGAAAATGTTCCCTTGAGTACTCGCCTGATCGTCGGCTTGGCGTGCGTGTCCTCGTCTCCCCACACTCGCTCAAACGCGTCGAGCGTCGTGTTGGCGATCACCGACAAATCCGTTTCAGCGTCGGGCCGCTCAAGCGGGTTGAAGCCGACAGTGTGAGTGACCGCGTTGGGGTCAACGAGATGCACGGTGCGGGTTTTGTGATAGCCTTTCTCAAAAAGCCACAACAACAGTGAGCGATACAAGCCGTCCGGATGGTTGCCATGCGGATCAACCACGCATACGCCCCGTCCATTCTGAATATCTTGCCGGATGCAGTGCTTCAGGAAATTCGATTTCCCGCTGCCGGTGTCGCCAATGACGTGCATGTGCTCCAGCCGCGGCTGCTCCGGCAACAAGACTGCTTCGCCAGTCGGGTTGCGACCGATAGCGAGAGTTTTCCCGGCGAAGACAGCGGGTCGTGCGCGCGGTGGATGGCGAGCCTCGATTTCGGCTCGCGTCGTTTTCCATCTATCGTCTGACCGGCCCATGTGGAACCCGTTTTGACAACAATTATCTATATGTTACAATGTGTTAGCTGCTCGTGTGCGAAGCGAGGCGCCCAGACCGTTAGGCGGCTCGCACAACGCACAGGAGCTTCCCATGTTCTTTTCTCATCGTTCACCCGACTACCTGACGGACATTGAGCGCATCGGCTCCGCCGCTGTCTTCCGCTTTCGCGCGAAGTGCGTAGAGAAGGCGGCGCAAGTCGAACGTCAGCAACAGTTAGCACTTAACAAACTCAAGTTGCTGGCGGTTGAGCACGCCGTCACCATCGAGCGGCTCAAATGGTCCTTGTCCGCTACCGGACCTCGCCTCGATGACCCGGCTTTCAAGCGCAAAGTCCAAGATACGGCAGCTGCCTTGCTCTTTCAGTCACACCTCCATCTCTCCGTCGACGGCTGATCGTCAGTACCGTGTTCAATCCCCGGAACCCACCGGGGATTATTTTTTTTCGGCCGCCAGGCGCGCAATCAAAGCCTTCAGCTCCGCCAGTGCCATAAGGTCCGCTTCCGTATCCTTTCCATCAGCCAAGGACTCTAAAATTTCCTTCTCCAGCAAATCCGCTTGTGCCTGTAACTCGCCCAACAATCCGCCACTACGCTTCTTCTTGTCCGGCTCGCTTTCACCACGCAGACGAGCGGCCAGGGTTGTGGCATCAATGTGTTCCACTTCCCTGCGCTTTTCCCAGATTTCCAAATTTAGTTCCTTCAATCGCTGTTGATTTTCATAGCCCTGTTCGGCATTGAATGCGCCACGCTGCGCTTCCGTCAGTTCCTGCCTTCGGCGTTGCTCAGCGATGGCCCTCCGATGCTCTATTTCTAACTCCCGCTCCGCTCGCTCGGCACCACGTTCTTTCGCATCGAGAGCAAGGATTTCATCAAGCTCCGCCAATTCGCTGATTGCTTGATTCATGCCTTTATAACTTTTGGCCGCTCGTCCGACCGCGTCGAAATAATCCGCCCGCGCGTGCGCATCCGCAGCCAATGCGTCGTTGGCCTTCCGTCGCAATCCAGCGACCAACCTAGTACCCGGAATCACAGTTCGCTGATACGGCGACCTTTGACGCGACGCTGATGGACTTTTGTTTTGGTCCAGACGAATGGCTTGGCGTTGTCATTGTAGGCCTCGATGAAGGCATCGATATGCACCCGCAGTTGGTCGACGGACGTGAAGGAGGCGCCGCGCAAGGATTTTCCTTGCAGGATGGAAAACCAGATTTCGACCTGGTTGAGCCAGGACGCACGGGTCGGCGTGAAGTGGAAGCGAACGTTGGGATGACGCTTGAGCCAGCGGTCGTTCTTGGGTTTGTGGGTATTGAGGTTGTCGAGCACGACGTGGATGGCGGTGTCCGGATGACCTGCGACGATATCGTTCATGAAGTCGAGGAACTCGATGCGCCGGCGGCGCGACTTGTGCGAGGCCGTAACCTTGCCGGTGGCCACCTCGAAGGCGGCAAACAGCGTCGTGGTGCCGTTGCGCTTGTAATCGTGGCTGTGGCCGGTCAGCGCGCGGCCGTTCGGGAGCTTCAGATAGCCCTGCGCGCGCTCCAGCGCCTGGATCGAGGGCTTTTCGTCGACACAGATGACGATCGCGTTCTCGGGTGGCGCCATGTAGAGGCCGACCACGTCGGCGGCCTTGGCAACGAACTCGGGATCGTCGCTCTCGCACCAGGACTTGCGCCCGGCCAGGTCGATCTTCTGCGCCCGCAGGACGCGCCACACATGCTGCTCGTGCACGTCGCCCAGTTCGGCGGCGATCAGCGGTCCGTTCCAGCGCGCGAACCCCGCTGGTGGCTCCCGCTCCAGAACCGAAAGGATGCGGCGAGCCGTCTCGGAACCATATTTCGGTGCCGGCCCTGGGCGCGGCCTGTCCGCCAGACCGGCCAAGCCCTCGCGCGCGAAACGGCCACGCCAGTTGCTGACTGTTCTCGGCATCGTGCCGACCGTCTGAGCAATCGACCGCGTCGAACGTCCCTCCGCAGCCAGCAATACGATCCGTGCGCGAAACACATCGCGCTGCTCCGTCGTCAGTGCCCGAACTCGCGCTTCAAGCACCGACCGATCCTCCGGCGTCAGCCGGACCTCCGCTGCCTTGGGTATCATCCCAACGTTAAATCACGAGTCAGCCTTCCGTAAAAGCGGGTACTAGTCACGGCGCTATCCACGATGCCACTCGGATTACTCCGAGGCATGCGCTCCACGGCGCGCGTCGGCGCGACCTCACCTTTCGCTCTCCGCTCCGGCGGCAGAATCTCCTGCTTCTTCGAATCATCGTTCATGACAGCGTTCTACCTCGCCACACCCGTTCGCGCTTTTCTTCCGCCGTCAGACGCTTCTCATCCCGAAGTTCCGCTCGCGCTCGCTCCCGCGCAATCGCGGCTCGTGCAAGCTCCGCGTCTTGATCCAGTTTCTCTTGTAGCCTTCGAGCCTTCTGCGCCTCTTGCTTCCAGTACCATTGTGGTCGCCATGCAAGCAGCACCCGCGGATCAAGCCGCAGGGATTTCGCAAGCGCTGCGCCTTCAATGGGCGTTCCGTCACTAAGGGCGGAATTCACAATATCCGCGGCGGGGTGCTTCACGAACAAATAGTTCCAGCCTTTCGCAAGCGGCACCGCATTGGTTGCGAAAAACAAGAGCAGCGCAATTACAAAAATCCACGAATGGAAGAAGAGATATTGATCCGCAGTCTGCACCACCTTATTTGAATCAGATGAGGTGTTAAAAGTGAGCAAACTCAGTCCAAAATACACGTTCAATGGGCCGTTCCAGCCCCAGTACTCTTCGTTCTTATCTCGCCCTCGGCGTGAGATCCAAGAAAGTAGCACGAGAAAAGCTAGAATGAGCAACTGCGGATAAGGACTAAGCGGCCGCCAAAAATTAGACGATGCTAACGCCGCTTGAATTTGTGCCAACTCATTCTGTTCTTCGGATTCAGAGGTATAGGTGGGGTTGTCCGCGTACGCTAATACAAACGGACGCACCTGCGAATAGCGGGTGAACCTCGTTCCCGTCGTTCCGCAAGCGATCGTATAGATGTAACAATACCGAATGCATTGAGGGCAGTACTGCTTGCAATTTTCAGCCAAATAAGTTGAGCCATCCTCTACTACGGGACCCAAAAACCACGGCACATAAGAAAAGTCCCTTACGATTCCCGTGAGGCCGCCGTACGGCTTGCATATCGCTCGATCAGATCGTTCAAGGCTCGATTGGGCGACGGCTTCGCCGACGCACAGCGCGCACGCCAGCGTGGTCGCTACGACAAACAGAAACTGGACGACCGGTAATCGGAAACGTTGTGTACGCCACATCCCCTATACCCCACAACCCTTACTAGCCTAACCTCGGTTGTGCAGTCTGAGAAGTGCCCGCGTGTTCCCTGCGACACGTTGCGTTAAATTACTGATTCTGCTATGCTTTCCCATGCTCCGCCTTGCGCGCCGCCGCCTGAATTGTTCGGGCGCCGGTTGCGAGACGGAGATTACAATGTCCCTTGACACGCCGGTCGGCATAGAGGCGCCGGCTCCCCTACCCCTGCAGTACATCACTGCCGAAATCACGCCGCTTGCCGGCGGAAAATTCGCCGTTGCGATGCAAGCAACGCTGCTTGACGAGCAGGAGTTTCAATTCGTCGGCGAAGACCTCGCCCACGCGCATGTGGACACGGTTGAGCAAGCGCTCGCCATCATTCGCGACAATGTCGCCATTCTTCAGGCGGCGTAGTCATGAGCGGCACCACAACGCTCAGCAAAGCCGACCGCATCCGGGTGCTCAACCACAACTTCCGGAGCACCTTCGTCGGCGGTCGGGTGCTGACCACGGCCTCGGTCGCCGAGCTCCCGCTTGACGTAAAGGCTCGCCTGTTGATCGCGGTGCAGTCGTTTACCAACTTCACCAACGATAATGACCCGCACCGCGAGCATGACTTCGGCGCGATTGAGCTGCAGGGCGAAACCTACTTCTGGAAGATCGATTACTACGACCTGGACTGCCAGTTCGGCTCGGAAGACCCCGCCGACCCGGAGAAGACGACGCGCGTACTTACCATCATGCGCGCCGACGAATACTGAACTCAATCAAACTCAGGAGAAGTGCAATGTCCAATGCGCAAGTCGCCTATCGGGCCTACACCGTCATCAAGCGCGAAGGCCAGGATGATTTCTGGTTGCCGATTGGGGCCGCGTTCATGCACCAAGACGGCGACGGCTACAACATCGTCCTCCAGGCCCTGCCGATCGACGGCCGAATCGTGCTTCGTTTGCCGAAGGACGAGCAGGGCGAAGGCGCGGAAGCCAAGCAAACTACCGTCCGGGCGGAAAACGATCGCCGCAAGAGCGGGCGGGAAAAGGCCGGGGCGAAATAGCGGGAGACAAAGTAGCGACGCAACGCAATCCGCACTTTGTCAAGCCTCCTTGAAACCGTTCTAAAAACAAGTGCACCTGAAAGTGCACTTGAACCCAAGCGCGCCGAGGCACGCGCGTCCGCTCCCGCGGGAGCGGACTACAGGTCGGAAGTCGTTAGTTCCTTCAACGTCGCGGCGCCACACGAAAACTGTGCTGCACTTCAGCCCCGCGACACGTGCGCGGGGCTTTTATTTGTAATCCATCAACTGATATGCAATCCGTCTGGTCCTTTCTTGTTGGTCTTGTTTTTACAATCGCTTTCATTCTCACCGCACCGCTACATTTTTTCTTACCGCAGCACTCCGCGCCAGCACCCATTACTACCTCCTCGACGACCCACGTTTTGTGGACACCTTTAGCTCAAGCCACGACGAGTATATATCAGGTACGAAACGGTCGTGTCGTTGCCTTTGCGACGGCTCCGAGTGGCGGGGTCATCCTGACCGATGCCGATCCAAATACGTTTGTTGTGGGTGGCGCGTTTGGCAAAGACAGTACGCACGTCTATTTCGGCCAGTTCGAAATTCCGGGCGCAGATGCCCCTACCTTTACTCCGGTGTTTAATCTCGTCGGGGATACGAGTTTCGAATATGAGGAGGATAAACACTTCGTGTATGCGGATTATCCAATCCCGATTGACTCTCCAAATCCACGAGGACCCGAAATACAGCCAATTCCAGGGGCCGATATCTCAACATTCGTAGTCGTCATACCCCCCAAGTCGTGCGGCAGTAACTGTTTGTTCGATGCCTACGACGCGAAGCATCAATACTATAAAGGCCTCATTGTCCGTTGATTACTGCTGCGTACTGCGCCCCAAAACTCGAAAGAGCGCCGAACCGGTACGTATCCTTCCCAGGAACCACTCCTAGGTCGGCAACCAGGTTTTGGACGGCCGGCGGGCCGTCGGTCAGAGCTTCTGTGGTCGTGTAAGTATTTCCCTTAGCATCAAGAACCCCTACGAATTGGCTTGTCTTTGGGTCAAGAACCTTCATGACCTGCCCGACAGAACTTATCTCTACCTGAGTACCGGTCCAGGGGTCATTTGCAATAATCGCGCTGTTTTTTTGATCGACGCCGATCGCAAGTAAAAAATGTTGCTCTGGGCCCACAGTTGTCGACGTTGCATTTGATTTTATGATCGCAACATGCCCGGCGTCGATCGCTTGCTGCAGAGCATTAAAATCGAACGATTTGTACGCAGTAACGGTATTTTTATTAACAGAGCTCGGCAGATTGTCGGTGATTGCATCGTACTTCATTCCCTTCTTCAATTGAGCAGGACTTGGGCTTAAGAGCATCTCCGTGGCAAGTGTAGCCTTTGTGTCTCCAAACGCCTTTGCTATCATTAAGTATACGGTTGCCAGGCAAGTTTCTTGATCGATGGGTACTTGGACCACCTGGCCAGTTGTTTTATTTGTAGCTTGGTCCGGCGTATTCGGGTTGAGACCTGCCTGCGCATACAAAGAAGAATCAAGTTGGCTCAGGTGCCGTCGCGGAGTTGGTTGGAAATGAGGGTGGCGTAGTCTCCGGGGTGTTCAACCTCGAATTATCCGGCGTTGAAGCGTCGGACTGGAGACCACGCCATGACGAACACTACCACGAAGCTTGATTCTTTGCAGCCTGCGGCCGAGATGGCTGTTGATCTTTTCGACAACTGGTTTGACCCGATCGAGACCGAGGTGCGGTCTCGGGCGCGTGGGTTCATCGAAGAGCTGATCCGCGGCGAGCTCGACGCTGTACTGGCACGGCCGCGTTACGGGCGAAGCCAGATGGCCGGCAGTGAAAGAAGAGCGGGCGTTGCGGGCCACCGCCACGGGCGCCGTACGCGGTCTCTGACCGGCACGTTTGGCCCGATCGAGATTGCCGTGCCGCGCGCCAGGCTGAACACCGTCGACGGCAAAACGACGGAGTGGAAGAGCAAGGCGCTGCGGGCCTATCAGCGCCGCACGCTGGCCGCTGACGCGCTGATCGCGAGTACGTATCTCGCCGGCACCAACACGCGCCGAGTGCGCCGGGCGCTGGCGGTCTTGTTCGGCGGCGCGGTCGGCAAGGACACGGTGAGCCGGATCTGGCGCAAGGTGAAGGGCGACTGGGACGCCTGGAGCACCCGCTCGTTGGCCGAGGAACCGATCGTGCGGCTTATTCTCGACGGCACCGTCGTTCGCGTCCGGCTCGACCGCAAAGCGACCTCCATCTCGCTGCTCGTCGTTCTCGGCGTGCGTGCGGACGGCCAGAAGGTGCTGCTGGCGATCAAAAGCATGGGCGGCGAGAGCGCCGAGGCCTGGCGCACTGTCCTGGACGACCTCATTAAGCGCGGGCTGCGGCAGCCCGAGTTCCTCATTGTCGACGGCGCGCCCGGGCTCGACAAAGCGATTGCCGCCGTCTGGGACGGCGTGCCGGTCCAACGCTGCACCGTGCATAAGCATAGGAACCTTCTCGCACATGCACCCGAGCGCCTGCATGACGAGATCACGGCGGATTACAACGACATGATCTACGCGGCGACGCGTGAGGAGATCGAGGTCCGCCGCAAGGCCTTCATCCGCAAGTGGCGGCTCAAGCATCGCGCCGTCGCTGAGAGCCTGGAGGAAGCGGGCGAACGCTTGTTCGCCTTCACCCGGCTGCCGCCAAGCCAATGGCGCAGCGTGCGGACCACAAATGCCATCGAGCGGTTGCACGAAGAGTTCAAACGAAGGATCAAGACGCAGACGGTGCTGCCGTCGGCCGATACCGCCGCGATGTTGTTCTGGGCGCTGCTCGCCTCCGGTCAGATCAACATGCGCAAGGTCGATGGTTGGCAGACGCTCGCCACAAAGCCCATCAATCAGCCGATTGACCTCGCAGCCTGAAACGATACCTTCATGTTACCGGAGATCGCGCTACACCGAATTCCAACCCCATCCCGGACGGCACCTTGGCTCAACGGCGGTATGGTCTTTCCGCCGACTTCAACCAGCTGCACGCTCGTCGAGATGGTACCCCCATTTACATTGAAAGTATCTGCTGAGGTGACCACTGTTGTTGTATCAACAGATAGATTAGTTCCTGTCGGCGTTTGTTGAACACTGTTCACCCTCGGATTTGAGGAGGGACCAGAGGAGCTTACGAGCGTCGCCGCATCAGACAATACCGATCCGACCACCTGTTCACCTTTCTGCCAAACGCTTTGCAGTGTTTGGACGACATTTTGCACGAAATTTGTATTCACCTGGCCCGTCTGTGATGCGCTGGGAGGGAGCGTTGGAATCGGATTGGAGTTCAATGCCGAACCTGCGACCGGAAATGGAATAGTGTCTCCTGGCTGCCACGGGGAATACGGGTAACTTACTCCTCGGTTGATTGTCCAAAACGCCGTATTAAATCCAGCCGGCAGACCTGCCGCTAATTGCGCCGTATCACCAACCGCATCCGCAATACCTCACAACCCCGACTAGCCTAGCTTCGGTTGTGCAGTCTGAGAAGTGCCCGCGTGCTTGCCTGCGACCTTTGCGCTATATTACTGATTTTGCTATGCTATCCGCTAGCTCTGCCTTGTTGGCCGCCGCCTGAATATTCGGGCGCCGGTCGTGCAAGACGGAGAACCCAATGAACGTTGACATCGCGGCCGGCGCACCAGCCCCCGCTCCGCTCCCCCTTCAGTTCGTTCACATTGAAATTATGCCGCTCATCGACGGGCAGTTCTCCGTCGTGATGCAAGCCACACTGCTCGACGAAGAGGAACTCCAATTCGTCGGCCAGGACCTCGCCCACGAGCGCGTCGATACGCTTGACCAAGCGCTCGCGGTCATCCGGCAGAACGTAGCCGCGCTCGCACCCTCACACGTCGCGTGAGGCCGCAGCTATGGCCTGGTTCCGCAACTACTACCGGTGCGCCCGCTGTGGGCATGAATGGACCGACGAGTGGTCGGCTACGTGCGACGACGACTGCCCGCACTGTGGTGCGCGGCACATGTCACCCTACAAAAGCACAGACGCCGACGAGGACGACGATGACTAAGAACGCCGCCCTCACCGAGACTGGCCGCATCCGGGTGCTGAACGATAATTTCCGCAGCACCTTCGTCGGCGGCCGGGTCGCGCTGACGGCCGGTGTGGATGCCCTGCGGCTCGACACCAAGGCCCGCGTGCTCTTGGCGGTTCAGTCTTTCAGCAACTTCACGAAAGACAATGACCCGCACGGCGAGCACGACTTCGGCAGCTTCAGTGTCGAGGGCGAGACGTATTTCTGGAAGATCGATTACTACGATCTGTCCATGAAATTCGGCTCCGAGACCCCCGAGGATCCGACGACTACGGCGCGCGTGCTGACAATCATGCGCGCCGACGAGTACTGAACCTCACCCCAAACAAAGGAGTTGACCATGGCTGCTCAACAGCCGACCTACCAAGCCTACACCGTCGTCAAGCGCGAAGGCCAAGACGATTATTGGCTGAATATCGGCGCCGCGTTCATGCACCAGGATGGCGACGGTTTCAATGTTATGCTCCAAGCGTTGCCCATCAACGGCAAGATTGTCTTGCGGCCGCCGAAGTCAGACACCAAGGAGGATACGACGCAAACCGCGCAGCAAACGGTTCGCGAGGCAAACGACCGCCGCAGGAACACGCGCCGCGAGAAATAACTGCTCTTTGAACTTCGCAGCTCGCACCCGAGCTACACTGCGAACTCAGCCCCGCCACTTATGTGCGCGGGGCTTTCTACTCTACCAATATTCCCCGAGGCTTACTCGCGCAAAACCGGTATTCTCTTTCACTTCGTAAATTTTATGGTACCAATAATCTGATCTTCGAGCTTTACCCATTCCACGCTAACTGGCGTCGGACGATAAACAGTAAACTGTAGAATTGAGTTTTCAAGCACTACCCAATATGTTTCTATTTCTGTCTCGCCGCCATCAAATGGTTCTGCCATTCCGTCGTGCCCGTCCACAACTAAATTTCTCCGGAGCGCTGACGTGGGGGACCCAGCGTCGAATTGAGCCAACGTCTCGCCCGAAGAATCTGCTACATAAGATTCTGATTTCAAGGCAGTTGGGCGAATTAAAAACAACGTCCAGAGCGTTGCCGACTTGAGACAAACTCGGCTTTCCGAGAGAAAGAGGATACTTCAGGTTAAAACTGGGAATGCTCGCTATCTTACTAATAACGCCGTACTCATGCCAATCTGCAACTGGTTCCGACGAGAAGCACGGGTCACTACTTACATTCGTACCCTGTTTTTGCGCACGCGCCTCATACAACAACGCCAATGACAAGGTACAAATCAAAATACCCGAAGCAACGATAATCCATCCTATTCTCCATTCCACTTCTTAACTTTACCATCTATGGAGTCACTGTATAGTGGTCCTGCTCGGCGCGAGTTATAACGATGAGTTGGATAAATGAGTCCTCGTTTATTCCAGCAAGCTGGGGAATGTTTCGAAGATTTATCAGACCCCAAATAAAATCACTTGATTGGTCGTAAGTGTTAACAAACTCACTAATCTCCGCCATGGTGCACGTCCCCAGCTTGCAAACGGAAGAAAAATAGTTGTCCATTAGATTTTTATCGTTCTGTGATGCCTGCCGCGTCGCTTGAGTGAGTGCCGTTATTACGTCCGAAGCGTCCAATTCGATACCAACCATGTCCGGGAGTAGTTGAGAAAGAGCAACTTGAGTTGCCTGGGCGGCGACGTTTTCCGGTGCCGGGGGTGTTGCCGCCGTTTGTTGCGATCCGGATAAGCCGGATAGCCACTCGAATATTGGTGCGAGATAACTACCTGCCGTGCAAGCCCAGTTGCAAGGAAATATCGAGTTGGCAAGTTGGGTTGTTGCTTGAGCCGGCCCGGCTGATTGAATTGCGAGTAATGCCGATGCGCTTAGCGAATCTGCGTTCGGCGCCTGGCCGGCAGTTATCGGCAGTGTCCCCGGAGGCAAAGTCGTCGGCGACGCTGGTGTTCCGCCCGCCACCTCCCACAACAGATACGGGTAGCCGTTATTGATGCTTGGATTGCTTCCCCACACCGTCGGATCAAATCCTGTCGGCAGACCGGATTTGAGCTCCGTCGTGATTTTCCCAGTGCCCGCTGCGCTATTTGGTTGGCCCGAGGTCTGCGTGTCCCAGTACGCGTTTAGGGTATCCGCCTGATAAACGCTTTCGACCAGCCCACCAACGAATGTGGTGCCTGGGGTGCCGTAAACAGCACCCGCTGCGTAAGAACTTTGGATAGACGACGTGCCGGCTCCCTGCCCGAAATTGGAATCTGCAAGCCCGGCTGCGGTTGCGACGACGTTTCCAGTTGTCGACAACGAGGCATTGACCACGACCGAGCTGAGCGAGTAAGAGTTAATGATCGTTCCGGTAAACGTGCCTCCGAATGGATTATACCCACAACATTGATTTTGGCCGACTAATCCGCCTACACCAATGAAATTCGCGCCGTCGCTTCCAGAGATATCTCCAGTCACGCTGCCGCTGGAATAAGATTCGGATATCACACCTGAATTCGAACCCACCAAACCTCCAAGTCCGAGATGACCAATGCTGGTTGGACTTGTTACGGCAGCCGTCGAATAAGACCGTGAAATCGTTCCGAAATTTTCACCGACTAATCCGCCCACCCAATAATCAAGAGTTCCTCCTGCTCCGGCCACAGAACCACTGACGTAAGAGTCCTCGATAGTTCCGAGATTGGTACCAACAAGCCCACCAGTTTGGCCCCCGCCTTTGAGGGACACGTCAGTTAATCCGACCTCTCTAATTGTGCCGCTTGGACCGACTACTCCGAAAAGCCCAACGCTGGACACCGAAGCATTCATGGTCAGCTGATCAATAGTATGCCCCTGTCCATCAAGAATCCCAGTAAAGGGCTGGCCAAGAGTTGAAGGGGAGTGCTGGAAAATTTGTTCGCCGTTTCCAATCGGCACAAATCCCTCACCCCCGTTCCAGCTTGCCGTCGCGCTCGCATCGATATCGTTCCCGAGCGCATACGTGCCGGACAAATTATTTTCGATATTCTGAAGATCGTAGACAGAATTGACGAGCATGTACTCCGTGAGCTGCCCCGGCATCGTGTTATTCGTCAGCACATACGGGCTGTAATCGAACGGCGTGGTGTAGCTCGTCGCATTGACAACACTGCCAGCCGGACTATCAGCTGGATTGTAAAAAATCGACACCGTGCCGGCGTTACCCGAAAAATCCACCTTGCCGCTACCAAGGAAATTGACCGTGCCGACGCCTGTTCCTGTCTCGTCCGCGCGTAGTACGAGGTTACCTGCGCCGGTATTACCAATCGTCACACCATTATTGACATTGACATTGCGATAAGAATTGAGCGTCAGCGTGCTGGCATTTGCCCAACTGAGGCTCGATGCGACAGTGATATCGCCCGCCTCGCTGCCGGTCGTCCCCACGGTCGTAACGACAACATCTCCCGTAGCCAGCGCGCTCTCAATCGAGGACACGGTAATGACCTCACTGCCTGCATTCGTGTCTATTGTCGCGTTGAGCGGGTCCAGCAGCAGCGTGCCATTCGTTCCATTCGGCGCGCTCGTATTCACCGTCCCATTGAAGCTCAACTGATGTCCGGACGTTTCGACAAATCCGCCCTCGCCTGACAGCGCTCCCCCCTTCGCGAGAATCGTGCCGTAAAATGTGGTCGACTCGTTCGACCAGACGATGATCTTGCCGCCATTGCCTGCATTCGTCGCTGATGCATTGATGGTGCTTGCTGCATCGATCGAGACGGCGCCCGCCGTCGGCACCGTAAAAGGCTCAAGATACGCGCTCGGGTTCGACACTAGGCCCTTGTTGGCGACGCCGCCGCCCCAATCACCACCGACGAGCACGGCCCCGCCACCGGCGTTTCCCGACGCGTTAAGGTTCGCTCCGGTAAGCTGCACATTCTCGCCCGTTATCAAAACGGTGCCGCCCGTTCCCTTCCGCCTGCCGGCCGCGGAAAGCTTGCCCGAGACTTTGACTGTTTGCGGTGGCGCGCCCGCTGGCGTGTTCGCCGCGGTTGCCGCTTCAAGCTCAATCATGCCGTTATGGGTGCCGATGGTGTTCGCTTCCACCACGCCGGTATTGTTGATGACGGAGTCCACCACCGCGCGGGCGGCAACGGCGCTCAGCTCGACGCTCCCGCCATTGGCCTTCAGCGTGCCGGTGTTGCTCACCAGCGAGGAGAGCGGTTGTCCGGTCGAAACGTCTGTGACGCTTGCGGCAATCGAATCGTTGAGACCGAGCGTGATAAGATTGTCGCCATAGAAATCGAGCGTGAAGGCGTTGCCGGACGCAAGCGCAACCGTGCCCAATTTCGCCGAGATAATGCCGGTGTTGCGCACGCCGGGCGCGACCAGCGCGGCAAAGCCGCCGGTCTGCGCCGTGATGCTACCCTGGTTGACGATCGAGGCGAAGGGATTGCCGGAAGCGGAAAAATTGTAGTTGCCAGCCATGAAATCGCTGTTGGCGATGTCGTGCGTAGTCGCGAGCAGGCTGCCGACATTCACCTTCGCGCCTTGCCCAAACAGAATGCCGTCGGGATTGACGAGAAAGACGCGGCCGTTAGAGGTGAGCGAGCCATAGATTTGCGAAGGCCCGAGGCCGCCGGTCACGCGGTCAAGTTCGACCGAACTGGCGCCCGGCATCGTTATCGCGGTCTTCTCCCCCGCCCCGATGTTGAAAGTCTGCCAATTGATGATGGCGCTTTGGCTCGATTGCTTGACGACAACCGAGGGCGTTCCCTGCCCCTGCACCGTGGCCGTACCTGCGACGACGCTTGCACCATTTGGTCCTGCAAGCGCTGGTGCAAAGCTCAGCGGCAAGAGCGCCGTAACCAGAAGCAGTTTATGCAAGCGCAAGAACATCTCGCTCGCTCCTAATAATTCGCCGTGACGATGAAGAAAAACCGCCAGCCTTCCGGCGGACCTGCAACACCTTCGGCGACCGACAGATCGGCATTGAAATGATTGGCCCAGCCCAACCGTAGTCCCGCGCCAACGGAAGCAGCATCAACGACGGCGGGCGTTCCGACCGCCGCTTGAAGGGTGTAGAGATCGCCCCAATCGCTGAAGGCGTACAGCTGCGCTTGCGAGAGCTGCCACGGCAAAGACCGAAAATCGTAGCGAAGCTCTCCCGTAGCTTCGATGCAGGAATCGCCTAGGATTTGTGAAGGGTCGAACGCCCGGCCGAAATATCGCCCACCAAACCCGCATTGCTCAGGTACGAGCAGCGGCTCGAATGCGTACTGTCCGTAAGCCGCGGCGTAGGCGGAGAAATTCGCTGGCAGCGGCTGCGTGTGGCCGGCATAGCCCTCGACTTTGGTGAAGTTGACTGTTCCGACGGCGCGCGAGGCGAGCGGATTGCCGTTTTCGGTGCTGCCTAGGCCCTCGATACCTTGGCTGAAAATCGCATAGACTTGGTTGATGCCCTGCAAGTCGTCGGCGAAGTCGCTATCAACACGCGCCCGAATTCCGCGCAACCGGTCGTCGTTAAACGGCGCGCCCAGCACGTCGCTTTCGCTGTTGCTGGCGTAGAATTGGCTGGAGAGCGTTAGATTATGCTCGCGCGAGCGGATGACGGGGTACGATAGGCCCGCATCGCCGTAGGGTCCGAGCGTGCGGTATTGCAGTTCTTCAAGAGACACGGTTCCCGGCGTGCCCCAGGCGTCGCTAAAATCGGCAAAGAACGCCAGTCCTTCGCTGTTGAGCACCTGCCGGTAATCGGCCGCGGCGTAGTTGAGTTCTTTCAGCGGCACCACGCCCGCATACGTCAGCGTCAGCGCTTCCTGCCAGCCGAGCATATTGTTAAGCGTCGCGGAGCCGTAATATTCAAACGGCCCGCGCGCCGCAGTCCCGCGATTGTCCACGTGCGCGTTGGCGTCGATAGGCTTTTCGGTCACTTCGACGACAAGCACCGAGGCGCCGGTTTCCGCGGACGGTCGCAAGCTGCTCGAAAATTTTAGACCCGGCAGATCGCCCGCCAAGAGCAGATAGCGCTCGATGGTGCGGATATTGACCGGCCGCTCGGCCGTGATCTTCGTCGCGTAGTCAGTGAAAAAATCGCGATAGCGAGACAACCCTGACGGCCACTCGACCTTGTCGATGTAGCCCTCAACTATTTTTAGGTGAACGACCGCGCCTTTGGGATCGAGCTGCTGCGGAGGGACGACGGCGCGCGACAGCACATAGCCGTCATTGCCGTATTTCGCGGTAATGCGCTGCGCGAGCGCATAAATTGCCGCGAGAGAAACACGACGACCGATCAGGTCCGCATAGAGCGGCGCTAGCTCCGCGGCGCTGTAGACCGTCGAGCCGGTAACACGCACGCCGCGTACACGCAGGAAGACTTTCTCGGCGCCGTTGGGAGCGATGGTACTTGGCAACGTGACGGCTGGCCCGGCAGGTCGCGCCAGCGGCGCCTGAGGCTGAATAAATCGCTGCCGCTCCCGTCCAGGCTGCTCGCTCGGCGGAATCGCCTGCGCCATCGCGGCAATCGGAAACAATACGATTGCCAACGCCGCCGCAAACCGGCGTCCGCCGGCACTCATGTTCAACTCCCCCACAACCCTGCGGACATGTTCCGCAATCAGCGGTTCGGAGTTCAATCGCCTTTCAATCCGATCCGTGCTATGAATATCGGCGATTAATTGGCAAAGGAGCCAGCCATGAAAGAGCCGGGACTGGACAATCGCCATCGCGACAAATAGCAGCTCTTTAAATTTTCAAGCTCGTCAGTAATGCCTACGTCTGAAACTCAGCCCCGCTACCCTCATTGGTGTGCGGGGTTTTATCTTTGCCCTTCATCTCCGCTAAAAACGTCAATTCGTCAGATGAGCAGGCACGCGCGAGCGAACCATCTGATAGCGGCCTAAAGTAACGAGCCGCTAAAGGAGATTTACACGGTCGATGTCATGACAGCACTCGCGTGAAAGCTGCGACCGTTGCGCTAAATTATTGATTCTGCTATGCTATCCGTCGGAGCCGTCTTGTTGGCCGCCGCCTAATCGTCAGGCGCCGGTGCAGCGAGACGGAGAATCCAATGTCCCTTGAAATAGCGGCACCTTCGAACGCGCCGGCTCCCCTTCCCCTCCATACATAACGGCCCACATCATGCCGCTCATCGACGGTCAGTTTTCCGTCCTGATGCAAGCGACGCTGCTGGACGAACAGGAACTTGAATTCATCGGCCAGGACCTCGCCAACGAGCGTGTCAATACGCTCGACGAGGCGCTCCCGATCATCCAGCAGAACGTCGCCGTTCCCTGTTTTCGACCGCAGCGGTAGGAGGAGGCGACCATGCATAGTGTCGCCCCACTAACAAAGACCGGCCGCATCCGGGTGCTGAACGACAATTCCGCAGCACCTCAGCTCCACAGCGCTGAATTCAGCGCTGGGCTCTCAAGCCCTGCCTTGCGCGGGGCATTCATTTGGAGACTCAGAATGACCAATCCTACGGAATTCGTACTTTTGGAAACACGCAACCTGATCCTAAGCTCGACAACCTGGACAACCGGTTGCGTCGCTCGCGACGCAACCGGCAGACCGTGTAGTGCTACAAGCTCTGCAGCCGTCAAGTTCTCGCTATTGGGTGCGCTCGATAGAAGCTCACGCGAGAGCCAATCCAATGTTGCGTCAGAAGATGCATGCCTACTCATTGGCGAAGAGCTCGCTAATCGGCTCGGCCAAAGTCTTCCAAAAACTACCGGGTTCCGACTTGCGATCGATCTGATAGCGGCATTCAATGACATCGCCAGTCATCAAGCAGTAGTTTCGCTTGTGGATGTCGCTCTCCGACGCAAGAACTCGAACCTTCTTCGGCTACTTCGGTAGCCGATTTTTCTTATGAAGTCGATTCGGTCGAAGTAGGTCTGACAAAGAAATACGCGTCACCAGTAATTCTTTTATGTGACCATCGACCCAGACAATGTATGCCCTTCGCCTCCAACTTCAGTTGATCGTCGGTCGTTCCGACTTCAATAGCCACCTCTCGGTCGAGCGCGACGCCCCCAATTTGATCATCAACGGTTAACTTACCGTGTTTGCCGAGCAGCACCTTAATTTCCTCCATCTGATAAGCGGTATTCGGGATGTCTGGGGTTCCCGCTCGATCCGTAATGGTCATGAGCCTTGGATCGTGTCCAACAACATTGCGCAATATACAATCACCTTTTGTAATCGAGGCGCGGAGACCGTGAAATTCGTTTTCTCCGCGACCCACAAATTGCAACGTTCGATCGCGGATTGTATCTATAATCGACATAGCTTCAGCGGCACTCTTGGTAACTACTAGATAAGCATCGTTCCCAGTTCTCTCATGAAGACATTGCAAATGTTCCAATACCTCCCGAACATGGACCTTTAGATCTACGGGAGCACCTTTTGAATTCACAAGGTCAAACATTAGGATATAGACACCACCCTGTATATCATCCTCGAAATCACGCGACCTTATAAAACGACTCGGCGAAAATGGCGTCTCATATCAGATGCCTCGTCATAAATAGGAAACCGCACTTCAAAGGCACCCTTCAACTCAAGGAACCGCTCTCGGCAGGACCTGACGAGCGAATTCAAGTCACTGGTTACACTATCCATTCTGAAGTGGTGCAGGCGACCAACTTCTACTCCAAGAACTCGCATCTGGTCGATGGCAAGGTTATACTTTCCGATTGCACCGGTTACCGTAGCGACAAAACCGTCATTCGAATCGGCAGACGCGACGCCCCCAAATTGCCAACCCCATTTGCCCAACGCCGCTTCCACAATGTCCATCAATCGCCACGCTGCCGCTTCCAGCGGATTTATCACAATAAACAACTTCTCAAATGTATGGTCCTTGTCACCATTCAGATATCCTGAGGTTTCAAAGACATCGCGCCAGAACATTTTTCTCTCTTGGTTCTTGCCGAAATAATCGGCGAGAGCCGCTTTGATAGCATCAAACTGATCATTGAAAACAGTATTCTTAACCTGGTACTCAGAAAGATATCCTCGGCACTGCTGCAGCAAAGATGAAAGTCGGACATGTGGAGCATATTTCTCAAGCAGCTCTGTCTTCGCGGCTTCAAGACCATCAGGCACCGGTGCGCTCCTAGCAAACAACGGGCCAATCCGGCTATTTGCCAAGCGTAACGCCTCGTCCTCCAGTTTTTGCCAATTGACACTCTCTAAAACCGACAAAAGCCGATCGAAATTGTAATGTGGCCTTCGCATCCAATTTTGTATCTCGTAGGCGCATGCGTTAAAGGTCGCCTGATGCGTGTAGCATGTGCTCAAAAGCAAGAGCATTAATCGGCCGGATACCGAGCCGGTATCCGTGACTGTCAGCTGATCCAAGTTAGCGATATTTTGAAATGCCGATTTGATCGAATATTGAATCGTGTGAGGCATCGGCCATGCTGGAAAAGTATGCGGCAAATCGAGAGCATTCACCCGTTCCCGTTTGACACCTTCAATCTCTTCCCTAGACAATCTGATTACTTGATGCTCTTCGGCCCAAATTCGCAAAGGCTCGGGGCCCATATATGCTTCGGCCCCAAATGTATGAGGCCTAACCCGATAGGGCATCTCATTGGGGAAGAGTTTTTTCAACGTTGCAAATGTCTTGCTAAAGCCGAACTCACTTAATGTCGGCAAACCGAATTCAGCCCTCTCTTTTAACAGTTGATGTATGATCGATTTTGCTTTGATCGTGGTATCCGAATTGACCGCTTCCCCACTGCGGAATACACGTCGCACAAGTCTTTGTTCTGAATCGTGAACAAGCTGTGGAACCAGCATTCCACGATCAATCAGCTCGTCGAGAGCAGCGCTGAGTTCCACAGGCGAAGCTTGCGCGCCATAAGAATTTAAGACCAACAACAGATCAGAAAATGATAACCCTCGAAAGAGCCGCGCTACCCCCTTTTCCTCTCTTTCGTTAAGATCGATCACTCTTTGCAAAATTGGCAAAAGGTAACCAATATTTTCGTATGCATCGCGCCGTGCTGACGGTCGCACCCCTGTCAGGGTTCGAAGTTCATCACGAACGGCCTTCCATAATTCCTTGTCAGAGAACAATTCGAGGGGTGCGTCGCCGAGATATGTCACCTGCTCTGCGCCAGTATCCGGTTCCTCATACTCCCAATCTACAGCGGAGATGGATTTGAACTGTGCGGCAGAATATTGCGCAGCTAAATCCGCAAGCTTGTCGCCAAGCAGGAGCGTCGTGTCGCTTTCGGATAGAGTTGGCAAACGCTGTGTAAAGAACTGCTCCATTATAGGGCTGAATAGCGAATTCCAAGATATAGCACCGAGCTTGCACCCAAGTGCAAAAATCACCGCACGATGCAAGGTGATGCGCTGCAAATCATCGTTCTTATGACTTCTGAACCGAGTCGAAAATCGACTGCAAAAATCGATCTTCGGTTATTACATCGGTTCGGTGGTTGTCAGAAATTTCATCCGTTTTTGTATTTAGCTGGATAAGGGGCACGAATCGAAGGATGAGATTTTGGTAATCTATGAATACCCGTATTTTTGAAAATCTCTGCCACTCGACGAATTTTGATTCCAACGGGAATAGCCGCTCCAAGAACGTTACAGGGATTGGGATTCCAAAATTTCGAATGTTTCCGCTTAGAAAATCAGTACCAGGCCAAATGAATAGCCGTTCTGAGCTTTCACCGAGCAGTTTTGCTATATAATTGGGGCTACAACTGCGAACAGATGGGTGGAGCGCTATCTCGAAAATGGGAAAGTCGAACATGTATGGCTTTCCCATAGTCCACAAAGCCTGCAATTCTAATCCATGTAATATGTCGAGTTCATGAGAGCTTGCTCGTATTAAGAAATCTGGGTTCAACTCCGCCGCATACCTTGAAGGCTTACGACCCGCTTTTTTGGGTTCTCCAAAAAAAGACGCAAAATCTATTGCTATCGCCGCGCACTCGACCTGGGCACCAAGTTGCAGCAGCTGCCCGCGGACAGAAGCCATTGTGGAGCCAAAGTTGATGGTGTCATCAAAGAGCAATACGCGCCGGCCTTTGAAATAGTCGGGCGGAAAGAAGGGTATTGCTCGTTCGCAGAAAACTGGACAATCAACCCTATCGATTAATGAATAGTATTGCAGCAGCCGAGGAGCAGCTCTCGCGAGCGCTATCACGCAGTCATTCTCTTGCGTTTTTTTCTCAAACCAGGACCCAAACTCTTGCAGTTTGTATCCATAAGCTGAGAACTGGGCCAGATCTGCAATGGCAGCCGTCGTGGACATGACTTGGGAATCTTGGAAGTGTATAACGATCAAACAGACAACTCAAAGGTTGTATTGCACACTCCGGCACCCTCAGCAATGCCTAAAAATTGGGTCTGAATAACCGGTGCAAATGTATCGCCGAGGGCAGAGACTTCGCAGGTCGTTGCACCAATTTTTGGTGTGGGCGGCCGGGGAGTTACCCCCAACGGATTTTCGTACCAGCTACGGCCTTCGCCGCCGATTGCTTCCCTCCCCCGATATCCGGTCAGCGAAACAGGGGTAGAGGAGCCCGGCGGAGCGACCCCCGGTTCCTCCGCCTAACAATGAACGGGCTACTTGACCGCACCTGTGGGGAGCGACCCCGTGCATCAAGTTACATCCACGTCCGAGGGTTAGACCTACCCACCGTGAAGTGGGCAAAGCACTTTACCATCCAACCGTACGAACCCGCCATCCAAATTCTGCTAGAGCCCGGGGCCAACAGACAGCAATCCGCGCTCAACCAAGCCACCGCACGCCACCATACCCTCCAACATCCGCGACATGGAATGTCCTGGAATTCACCCTCCCCTTCTTCGTGGGTCGCGCAGTATCATCATGTTCAATTCGCCGTATTATGCGGCCGTTGTCGCATGGCCTAATTTGATTCGCCTTGCGTCATTGTTAGGTCTATTGTCGCTCGCGGGGAAATGGACCGATGCCGATTGTGCCGCTGCTGGAACGCGAGGCGTTCAGTCCGGAAGATATTACCGTGATGACGGCGGCTTTTGAGGATACTTTGGCCGCTCTCCAATTGGTTGATCGCCTCGATCCCTTGACGGAGATGGTTGCCAAGAAAATCATTGAATGTGCGCAAACGGGCGAACGTGACCCCGTTCGATTGCGGGACTGCGCCCTTCGATTGTTGAGAGAATAGGTGCTCAGGTGAAAGATTTGCCAGACCCTACGGATACACACGTCGGCAACCGCGTGCGCATGCGTCGGCTGATGCTCGGCATGAGCCAAACGGACCTGGCAAACGCCGTTGGCCTGACATTTCAACAAATCCAAAAATACGAAAAGGGCAAAAATCGTATCAGCGCAAGCCGCCTGCAGCAGATGTCCAGCGTGTTGCAGGTGCCAATCCCATTTTTCTTCGAGGGTTTGCCGACCCACCCAGGCCCTCCAAAGGCAAAGCGTGGCGAACCCTCCCCGTCCGACGTCTTAAACCTTTTCACCACCTCCGACGGACTGAACCTCGCGAGGGCGTACATGGAGATCGAGGATCCCAAGCTTCGCTTGCCCATCCTTCACCTGGTCGAAGAGCTTGCCGGCCGAACCAAGTGACCACGCCAGATCACGAGAGCATTTCAGCGGCCAGCATCACAACCACCGCCAATCCGCGGCTCCATCAAGCCACCACACGCCGCCAACTCTTCCAAAATCCGTGACGTGAATCCAGGAAGCGTCGCGTCCCAAAGCCTGTGGATTGTCATCGAGCATTTATTTTTTCTTCGCACACGAGGGCTACGTTTGCGCCAAGACAAGAGAGGAGCTCGTCGTATGGGCATGCTTATGATCCGTTGCCCGAAAACAGGGCGAGCAATCTCTACCGGCACATACGTTGAAATTCCGGCTTTTCGTTCCGCCCCTGTATTCTTCAGCCGGACCTATTGTCTGCACTGCCATGCGATGCACGAGTGGTTCGCCAGAGACGCTTGGGTCCGTGAATCCGAGCATTCCGAATGCGAATGCAAGTGTGAGCGACAAGTTGCGTAGCGCTCAACGGCTGCTTTGCAGTCGTCCATTTTTATGTTTGCGACTCAGATAATTTCCAAAAAGTGCTGGATAGCGGCCCGACCGATCTTCACATGCGTCCCCTCGCGTCCCCTGAGGATTGTCGAAGCCAGTTCGCCAGCACTAACGGGGAGGCCCCGACTTCGGTCGGGGTCTCTTTGTTCTTTCGCCTCGACATGTTCCGTTCTGCCGTGACACTCGGCGCCCCTTATCGGCCCCAATTTCATGTTCAGCCAACCATTGCAAAATCGGTGACATGGATTTCACCGAGCTCGGCGCTTGAGTTTCGATGAGATTTAGGAGCGTGACAAACCGGTGCTCGCCAATCTCAAGGCGGCGGAAACTGAGACAGGGACGTTACGCAGATTCTGGCGGATCGCCGGTCGAAATAGATTGATCGCTGCACATATCCGATCTCTCTCACGCCGGTGCTCAGGAGCGCAGATAATTTAGTTTTCGCTGCATCCTTGATGTGCTCGTTCCAATCGGTGTCGTTCGGGATGAGCAGGCTGTACTTTTGCCCGTCGGCCGCGAACTCCCACAAGTGGCAATCTAGCCAGCCAATCGCGGCCTGGATCACGCGGTGCAAACTTTTGAGGTCTATAGAGGTGCGCACAGCCGCGCGCCGCCAAATTAGTGGCTCGATACCCTCCAGTTCAAAGCGAAGTACGGCAACATCACCGGGCACGGCCATACCGCGAGTTTGCCCGCCTCTAGCCTTCGGCGCAACCAACCCAGTTCCACGGCTCAACCAAGCCGCCACACCCCGTCAGACTCTCCTAAATCCGTGACGTGCCTACAACGTGCTAAAGTGCAGTCATCACCAATCGTATGGCCACGTCACTTGCTCACGCCCACCGCGTTCCGCACACCGTCAAACCACCCGCGCGCTGCCCGCACTGCGGCAGCACGCGCCTTATACGCAAAGGCACACGCCGCAAGAAACTTGAAGTCGTACAACTGTGGCAGTGCAAGCTCTGCCGGCGCGTGTTCACGCCGGCACCCGCGGCCCTGCGTTACAAGACGTACCCGCTTCGTGTCATCCTCGACGGCGTCACCCTTTATAACCTCGGCTATTCTCTTCCCGAGGTCGTGGCCAAACTGAAATCCCGACACGGTTACAAGGTCGCCCCATCCACCCTTGCGAGTTGGATGGCTGAGCATCGTGAATTCACTGCCTATAATCGCCTGCGACCGGATCTGCGGCGCCTATTTCCGCCCGCTACGGTGATACGCCGGTCGAAACTGTACCACCGCCAAGTCTACAGCTTTGCCTATCATCGACCGAAGCTTGCGCTGCTGCGCGAAAGTCGACAGCACCGGCGCTTCGCGGCGCTCGCCGATTTCCTTGAGCGCGTTTCTAACGACTGTCCGCATGAGCTCTTTCGCGAAAGCTCACGAGCCTCGCAGATCCCGACTTTCGTCGACCGCAATCATCTCATCGTTATCGAGAAAGAGAACTTCGCGACACGCACCGCGGCACTCATTGTCCCCACGGTCGGAGACAATCGCTTGCGGCACGAGGCGCTACAGCGCTTCATGCTCGCCAACGACAGCGTTACGGTCGCCGTGGAAATTCCCATCTGGCTAACGCCGACGGACATCGATGCGTTTGAGGTTGAGCACGGTATTGAGCTTCTGCCTAAAGGGCAAGAACCGCGCGTCCTCACCGGCCACATTGACTTCATTCAGGTACGCAACGGCGCCGTCCATATTCTTGATTACAAGCCGGATGCACGTACCAACAAACCGATCGCGCAGCTGACGCTTTATGCGCTTGCACTCACGCGCCTTGCGGGACTAAGGCTCTTCGATATCAAGTGTGCCTGGTTCAATGAGGAGCAATATTGCGAGTTCTTTCCCCGCTCGCTTCTCGCATATGCCCGGCCGAGAGGTGGAGGCGAGGCCGGTCATTAGTAGAATGGTGCGGGCGGCCGGACTTGAACCGGCACGGGAAGTTACTCCCAACGGATTTTCATACCAGCTACGACTTTCGCCGCCGCCACGAATGGCGTTTGTGGTCTGGACTATACCTTCGCCGTAGCGTGAGCCTTAGGCGCTGCCCGTCTAGTCTCTACACCTTCCCTTTAGGGCTTGGCTCGGGATTGCCATCTGACAGGTTTCCCCGACTTTGAGCAGTTCTACGTCTCGGGTTTCCCGCGAGCGCACTCAATTCCTTCAAGTCCGTTGCGTCTACCATTTCGCCACGCCCGCGTGACCCCCTCTCTATAGTCTTGGAGCCGGCCTGCGCCAAGACGGAGCTGCTCCTTGTTGCATATCGCGTCCCTGGCCGCGGACGACGCACATTGATTGCTGCGGCATCCAGGCTCGTCTTAATGTGTGAGGCGTAATACTTCTCGATCATTTCAACGCTGGTGCGGCAGTTTTTCGCGATTTGATAGATGTCGGCGCCTTCCATCAGACGGAAGCACACGTAGGTATGCCGCAGGCTATACGAGGTGCGCCGATTCCCCTCCCGATCAAACTTCAACCCCACTTCGTCGAGAATAATGTTGAAGAGCTCGTGATGCGTCTTGGGGAATAGCCGATCCGTCGGCTGCGGATTGTTTCGCTTCTTCAGACGCTGGAACGGCCGCACGGCACCTGTGGTGCTCTTGCAATAACCGACACCCCGCTTGCCGCGCACTTCGATCTCAAGAATGGTCTCGTTCGTCGCATAGTCTTTGACGACTTTCACATCCCGGTATTCCAGCCGCGCGGACTCATCCGGGCGCAGACCGGTATTGGCCATAAACAGCACATAGTCATGTAATTGCTCATACGCCCACAGGTAGCGCTTGCGCTTCGGATTTCGCGTTCGCTCTCGCGTCGCTTCATACAGCGTTCGGTATTCCTCGGGCGAAAACCACGCGCGGTGCGATATCTTCTCCGACGAGCGAAACGGTTCTGACAAGTCCGGCAGATGCTTAAGCCATCCGTGCCGAATGGCGGTTTTCAGCACTTGGCGAAGGCAGACGATTTCTTGATGAAGCGTACTGCGCGAAGGCGCCTTACCACGTTCCGCAACCGTGCTCTCGCGTCGGTGGATGCGATACTCTTGCAGTTTGCCGGCTGAAATCTCTGATAAGCCCATCCGACCGAAGAACGGAAGCAGGTGGAGCTTCAACCGGCGGCCATGGCCCTCGACGTATTGGGCATTGCGCCGGCCTTCGGTGATGATTTCGTATTCGCGGAGAAATTGCTCGGCCGCTTCACGGAATGTTTTCTCGCCGATTATCTGGCCGACACGCTGTTTGCCTTTAAGCTCCAGAAACCAATCCTCGGCAATATCCTTCGCACGTTCGAAGCTTTCTTCTTTGGTCGATTTGCGGCGATTTTTTCCGTCGAGATAGGTCGAGCATTGCCAGTGCTTGCCGTCGTCGCGCTTGTAGAGATGCAGATTGCCTCGCATCAGCACGTGGTGCGCCGTCATACCCGCCAACCTAGGACAAAAGTCCTGTTTTGTGTAAGAGTTGTGTAACACTATTTCGGGCTGTTGGAAACGTCAATTTATTTCATAAATGGCTGCAGCACAGTGGCTTCTGCAATTTAATAATTTTGATCAAGTCCGATTTTAAGTCCCTTGCGTCTACCATTTCGCCACGTCCGCAGAGTGGACCTCTGGATACAGCCCGCAAAGAATATGACCCCGACGCGAGGCCCGCGC
Organism: uncultured Alphaproteobacteria bacterium; assembly: GCA_963791925.1. GTDB lineage: Bacteria > Pseudomonadota > Alphaproteobacteria > Rhizobiales > Xanthobacteraceae > BOG-931. The sequence goes on from CAWBUA010000005.1 coordinate 505,724, forward strand.
TGGAGGCACTCTTAAAGCATCATCCGGCTAAGTGGAAACGGGAAACGGGGCCGGCCGCTTAATCGGCGTGCTTCTTGTTCTGCGATAACTGCTTCTTCTTCTCCGGGTGCGGCGGCGGCGTCGGCGCGGAGCGCACGCCGGCCCACGGGTCGTTGGCGGCGTTTTGACTGGGAATCTTCTTGGTCGCCGATCGATAGGCCCTATCGACCGCCTGGTCGTGCTCAACCTGCTGGGGGGTCTTTTGTTTGTCGTTTTGCAGGGAAAAGGTCGGCATCGGGAATTGTGCGGCGGCGGAGCCGGCCAGCACGGCGGTCACGGCCGCCGCGGCGGCGATCCGCAACAGGGTTTTTTGCACGGTCCTCATCACGCTCACCGTTTGGTGGTCGCAGGCCTATTGCTTGAAGACCTACTCCTTGAAGACATGGCCCCACAACTCGTCCCAGTCGGTGCCGGAAATATCGGTGACGCGGCCGTCACCCTCGAAGAATTTGTTGGGCACCTGAAACATGGCAAGCGTGAGCCCGCCTTCCGGCGTCCAGGCGACGTGACGGCTGCCGGCCTCGCGCCAGACGAATTCGCCCGGACCGACGGTAAATCCCTTCGCCGGGCCCTCTTTGTCGACAAGCTTGCCTTCCAGCACATAGGTCTGCTCGATCTTGACGTGCTCGTGTTCGGGCAGCGTGGCGCCGGGCGCGAATTTCATCAGCGCGGTGACGAGGCCGGTCTCCTTGTCGAAGAGCAGGCCCTTGATCTCGCAGCCGGCAAAGCGGGTCTTTTTCCATTGCATGTCGGCCGGGCGCACCACGTGCGAATGCGTGTCGGGCGTATCGTGCTTGGATTTGGGCGTGACCGCGTCCATGGGGTCCTCCTGGCATCCTTCTCGATCGGCTGGGCAGCATTATAGCCGATCAGGCGGCCCGAGTGCTATAAGCCGGCGTCGCGGATCGGCGGCTGGAACGCTAGGCCAGTGTCCCAGGGGAAATAGATCCAGGTGTCCTGCGACACTTCGGTGATGAAGGTATCGACCAGCGGCCGGCCCATCGGCTTGGCATAAACCGTGGCAAAATGGGCGCGTGGCAGCAGCGCCCGCACCACTTTCGCGGTCTGGCCGGTATCGACGAGGTCGTCGACGATCAGCACGCCTGAGCCCTCCCCGCCGCCCGCGCCAACCACGGCCGCGGCGACGTCCTTGAGCACCTTCAGGTCGCCCTGTCTTGTGTGGTCGTAGCTCGAAACGCACACCGTCTCGATCAGCCGGATACCGAGTTCGCGCGCCACGATGGCCGCAGGCACCAGCCCGCCGCGGGTAATGCAGACCAGCGCCTGGAACGGCCCGGCATCGGACAACCGCCAAGCCAGCGCCCGGGAATCGCGGTGAAACTGGTCCCACGACACCGGAAAGATCTTTTCCGGGCTTTGCGGTCTATCCGATTCGGGCGGCGGCGACGGCGGCATTGCCGGCACTATATCAGGGAATCTCGTAAACCACCGTTTCGTCGGCGACGCCGCGCAACGCCGCGCGTTTCGGCGCCGGCTGCAGGCTTAAATCTTCCAGGATTTTCGCCGAGCGCGGATCGTCGACCACCGGCTTGGTCACGAAGATGGCGCGCGAGGACGCAAGCCCCTGCACGCGCGCGGCCACATTGACCGTCTGGCCGAAATAATCCTGGCTGTTGTTGAGCGTCACCGCGAGGCACGGTCCCTCGTGAATGCCGATCTTGAGCAGCAAATCGTCGTTCTTGCGCTCGGCATTGATGCGGTTCATGGCTTCGCGCATGCGCAGCGCCGCCGCCAGCGCCCGATCGGGCGTGGCAAAGGTCGCCATCACCGCGTCGCCGATGGTTTTGACCACCGCGCCGGCTTCCGCCGCGACGATCTCATTGAGGACGCCGAAATGCTGGCGCACCAGATCGTAGGCGACGAGATCGCCGACGCGATCATAGAGCGCGGTCGAGCCTTTAAGATCGGTGAACAGGAAAGTCAGACTCGTGATCTTGAGCTTCTGGTCCACGTCGAGCGTGTCGGTGCGGTAGATATCGCGGAAGGTCTGATTGGTGAGGAGCCGCTTTGCGGTGACGAACGGCTTGCGCTTGCCAAGGAGGTCATGAAGCGTGTCGCCGGCGATCCACAGCGCCGGCAGTACGCGGCGGTCGGTGCGGTTTTCCAGCGCCAGCCGCAAGGGGCCTGGCCGCATCTCCACGGTTCCGGTCGGCGCCTTGACCTTGTTGAACACCAGCGACAGCGCCTGGCGTTCGGTGGTCGGCTCGCCCTTGATGTCGATGAACTGCGTGCCGTGGGTCACCGGATCGAACACGATGACGAAATCGGCGGGCAATTGCACCGAGAGCACCGCGCGCTCGCCCGGCGGCAGTTCGATCGAATCGATGGTGAAGTCGGCGAGGCTCTTGTCCAGAGATTCCGGCAGATCGACGCCCGAACTCCAGAAAATCTGCCGGTAATATTCGACCTCCGGCAGCGTATCCGGATCGTGGCCGGCAATGCGCCGCACCCGCGGACTGACCGTGAAGGTGACCTCGACCATTTCGTCAAGCGTGGCCTTGTAGCCCGAGGCGCACAGCCCGCAGGCATATTCCTCGTGATTGACAGTCTTGAGCGTCGACCCCGCCTCCAGCACGCCGCCGCAACCCGGACAGAGCACGTTCCACGACAATTCGAACAGGCCGAGCCGCGCGGCATGCAGGAACGCGGCCAGCGTGCGCTCTTCGTCGAGGCCGTTGTCGGCGGCAAAGGTCAGCGTATTGATCCGGCAGAGCTCGCGATCGGGCGCGTCCTGGACGGCGCGTTCGATCGCGGCCACGCAATCGGCGTCGGCCGATTGGCGGAGCACCTTGAACAGAGCTTCGGTATCGCTCACCGCTTGGGAATCCCGCTCACACCAGAACCGTGCGATTCACAAGTAAGCGCGGGACTCCCCTCCGGCAAGGCGCTCCCGCAGCACATGCAAAGCGGCGCGGCTCACAGCGAATTGATCCACGCCACCACTTGTTTACGGGCGGCAAGCGGCGTGGTCAGATGGCCAGCGAAGACCTCGACATATTTGCTCTTCGGGTTCTTCGCCGCGGCATCGAAGGCATATTGCGGACCGCGGCGGTCGATCGGATCGAGCTTGCCGACGACCCACAGCAGTGGCACCGGATGCGCGGCCGCGCCGATGGCGGCGGCGTTTTTCGGGATCACCGCCGGCCCGTCGGGATCGAACATGCTCAGATAAACAAGCGGCGTCGCGTGCGCGATCAACGGGATGCCCTGAGCCATATCGGGAAAAGTCTGAGTCACGTCGCCCTTGCCCTCGGCGATGAGCTTTTTGGCGCGCGCCACCGCGTCGGCAGCGAAGCTGCGCATGTCGCCGACTTCCGGCAGATGCCCCGGAGAGAGCGCCACGACGCCGGCGAGTTCGTTCGGCCGGCGCGCGGCGTAGCCGATCGCCGCATTGGCGCCGAGCGAATGACCGATGATGACGATGCGGCGTGCGCCCTTCGCTTTCAGTCCGGCGATGACCGCATCGATCTGGCTCATGGCCTGATCGTAGGTCGCATCATAGCGGCGATGAAACGACCACGGCATTTCCGGCGTTGCGACCAGAGCGCCCTCGTCGCGCAGATCGCTCAAGATGCCGCCGTTGAACGCGCCGGGCCAGCTGCCTTTGCCGTGCAGAAAGACGACGCCGAGGCCGTGTTCGTCCGGCGCGGCGCCGGAACTGTTCGGCGACAACGTCGCGGCAAGCACGGCGAGCGCGCCAGCCAATAAGGCGGCGATCCGGCGCCGGTTCATGGCTGCAATCATTGAACGCCACGGGAGCGCCGCAGGACGAGGCACAGCTGGCGATTGCGCCGCGGCCATCAGGCTTTGGCAAGCTCGGCCTTGACGCGCAGGAGCATCGTCTCGACCGCGGCTTTGGCGGCGGCGAGCTTCTGCGGATCGCGCGAGCGTATCACGACATTGGCATTGGCGGTGCCGCTTTCATCCTGGAACGGATAGGAGCCGATCACCACCTCGGGATTGCTCTTGGCGATTTCGCCAAGCGCAGTGCCGATATCGCCCTCGCGCAAATCGGCGCGCACCGTTTCCGACAGCATCCGCGTGCCGGTCTTGAGCCGCGGCGTGACATAGTCCAGCATCGCCTGCATCACGCTCGGGATGCCCGCCATTACGATCACATTGCCGATCCAGAAACCGGGCGCTCCGGAAATCCTGTTGAGGACGAGCTCGCCGCCGAGCGGAACGCGGGTCATGCGCATGCGCGCCTCGTTCATCACGCCGCCGGTCAAGGCGACGCGCGCCTGCATGATCTCGACTGCGCGCGGGTGGTAATCGATAGGCACGCCGAAGGCCTTGGCCACGCATTCCGCCGTAATATCGTCATGCGTCGGGCCGATGCCGCCGGTGGTGAACAGATAGCTGTAGCGCGCCCGCAGCGCGTTTACCGCACCGACGATTTCGGCCTCTTCGTCGGGAACGACGCGCACTTCCCTGAGGTCGATGCCGATACCGGTAAGATATTCGGCGATGTAGCCGATATTCTTGTCCTTGGTGCGGCCGGACAAAATCTCGTCACCGATGACGAGAACGGCGGCGGTGACGATGCCGCCGTCAATCCGACCCGCGCCATTGACCACAGTTTCGGACATTGGCTCGCACCCATGTTGCGCATTCCTGTAGCCCGGCTGCGGCAGTGGCTCAAGCGTGCCCACTTCGCTGTGGCGGATCGGCCCAAAATCGCGACAGTCTGCCGCCTTGAAAAAATATCTATCACTTGATAGATATTTAGCCGATTCGCAGGACGCGCACGCAAATGCCAAGGGCCAAGGCCGCCAAGGCCATTGCACACAAGCCCATTGCACAGCAGCGCCGGCGGCCGCCCGAAGGCGGCTATGCGCGGGGCGACCAGACCCGCGCCCGTATCGTCGCCGCCGCGCTCGACGTTTTCGGCGTCCACGGCTTTGGCGGCGCCTCGACCCGCATGCTCGCCAAACGGGCCGGCGTCACCCTGCCGGCGCTGCAATATTATTTCGACAGCAAGGAAGGCGTTTATCTCGCCTGCGCCGAGCACATCGCCGAACGGCTCGAAGCTCGCTTCGGGCAGGTGACGCAGCAGATCGCCGCCGCACTCGGCCGTGACGATGTATCGCGCGCGCGCGCACTTGCCATGCTGCTCGGCTTTTTCGACGGCTTCGCCGATTTTTTCCTCGGCGAGCATGAACTCGCGACCTGGGCCCTGTTCATTATTCGCGAACAGGCCTACCCGACCAAAGCATTCGATATCCTTTTCGAGCGGGTGATGAAGCGCATCATTGCCAATGTTTCGGCGCTTGTCGGCAAGCTCCTGGACCGGCCGGCGAGCGATGCCGAGGTGCGCACACGCTCCATCGCCCTGATCGGCCAAGTCGTGTTTTTCCGCACCGCGCGCGAAGGCGCGCTGCGGGCGCTGGGCTGGCCGGATTTCGATGGCCCGCGGCTTGAACTCGTCAGACAAGCGCTGCGCGCGCAGATTGCCGCATCGTTCGGCACCGTCGAGTTCTGACGGAGTGCGGAGGCATTCATGACACCGCGCAAGGTCTTCATTGGCGGCGCGGTGGCCGTTGTCGCGGTGGCGGCTTTCCTCGCCTACTGGTTCACGCTTCCGGCGCAGCCGACCGACCAGCTTGTGCTCTACGGCAATGTCGATCTTCGCGAGGTCGATCTTGCGTTCAACGGCAATGAACGCATCGCCACGGTGCTGGTGCAGGAAGGCGACGTCGTGCACAAGGGCGAAGTCCTGGCCAAAATGGACGTGAGCCGGCTGAAGCCGGAACTGGAACAGGCGGAAGCGCAAGTGGCGGCGCAGAAGGCGGTCGTCGCGCGGCTGCACCACGGCAGCCGGCCGCAGGAGATCGCGCAAGCTCGCGCCAATCTGGAGTCGGCGCGGGCCGATGCCGAAAACGCCCAGATCATCTATCAGCGGCAAAAATCTCTGTTCGAAAAAGGCAGCGGCACCGAGCAAGAGCGCGATAACGCGAAGGCGGCGATGGACATCGCCAATGCCAAGGTCAACGTCAACGAAAAGGCGCTCGATCTCGCGATTGCCGGGCCGCGCATCGAAGACGTCGACCAGGGCGAAGCGCAGCTCAAGGCTGATGAGGCGCAGCTCGCGCTCATCCGGGCGCAATTCACCGATGCGACTTTGATTTCGCCTACCGATGGCATCGTCCGATCGCGACTGCTCGAACCCGGCGATATGGCTTCGCCGAGCAAGCCGGTGTTCTCGCTCGCCATCATCAGTCCGAAATGGGTGCGTGCCTACGTCTCGGAGCCCGATCTCGGCCACGTGCATCCGGGGATGGCGGCATCCGTCATGGTCGACAGTTTTCCGGACCGCCGCTTTCCCGGATGGGTCGGGTTCATTTCGCCGATTGCCGAGTTCACGCCCAAGACCGTGCAAACCGAAGAATTGCGCACCAGCCTCGTCTACGAGGTGCGGGTGTTCGTCAAGGACGACGCCAACATGTTGCGGCTCGGCATGCCAGCGACGGTCTATCTGCCGCGGCAGCAGAACGCCGCGGCGCCGGCGAAGGCCGGCAGTCAATGAGCACGACAAACGATATTGCCGTCGATGGCCGCGCCTTGACCAAAGAATTTAAGCGCGCAACCGGCGAGATCGTCACCGCGCTCGATCAGGTTTCGCTCGAGGTCCATCATGGCGGGCTTGCCGCTTTGGTCGGCCCCGACGGTGCCGGCAAGACCACGCTCATTCGCCTGATCGCCGGCCTAATGCCCGCGGATGCCGGAACGCTCATGGTCATGGGCATCGACGTCGCGCGGGAGCCGCAGCAGGTGCAGGACCGCATCGCCTATATGCCGCAGCGCTTCGGCCTTTATGAAGACTTGAGCGTGCAGGAAAATCTCGACCTTTACGCGAGCCTGCACGGCATCAGTGCGGCGGATCGCGCGCGGCGCTATCCGCAGCTGATGCAAATGACCGATCTCGGCCCCTTCAGGAGCCGCCTCGCCGGCCATTTGTCGGGCGGCATGAAGCAGAAGCTCGGGCTCGCCTGCACGCTGATCGGCTCCCCGACGCTGTTGCTGCTGGACGAACCGACGGTCGGCGTCGATCCGCTGTCGCGGCGCGAATTGTGGGAAATCATCGTCAAGCTGGTGCGCGAGCAAAAGCTCACCGTGCTCATGAGTACGTCCTATCTCGATGAGGCCGAGCGCTGCGATCAAGTCTTTGTCCTGCGCGAAGGCAAGCTCCTTGCGAGCGGCGCGCCGGCAACCGTCACTGCCCTAGCCGACGGGCGCACTTTCGAAGCCGAACCGGCCCCGGGCGAGCCGGCGCGCAATCTGCAATCGCGGCTGTTGGACGATCCCGCCATCATCGATGCGGTACCGGAAGCGGGCCGTGTCCATCTCGTCAGTGCGCAACCGCCGCCGGCGCGCGATGCCGCTGCGCCCGCAGCGGCACTCGACGGCCTGAGCGTCGCTCCGGTGCAGCCGCGCTTCGAGGACGGCTTCATGTTGCTGCTGCGCCGGCAATCCGGCACCGGCCGCGATGCAAGAATCGCACTGCCGCTCGACGAGCCCGCTACCCTTCCAGGAGGCGCCAAGGACACCGTGATCGAGGTGCACGATCTGGTCCGTAAATTCGGCGCCTTCACCGCGGTCGATCGCTTGAGCTTTAACGTTCGTCGCGGCGAGATTTTCGGTCTGCTCGGTCCCAACGGCGCCGGCAAGACCACGACGTTCCGCATGTTGTGCGGGCTTCTTGCCGCGAGCGCCGGCACGCTACGCGTTGCCGGCTTCGATCTTCGCCGCGGACGTGCTTCGGCGCGGCAGCAAATCGGATATGTGGCGCAGAAATTTTCCCTCTACGGCCAGCTTTCGGTCGCGGAAAACCTCGACTTCTTCGCCAGCGCCTATGGCCTTCACGGCAGGCGCAAGCGCTCTCGAATCGCCTGGGCGCTGCAGCAGTTCGAGCTCGAACCGCTGATGCGCCTTCCCAGCGAGCAGTTGCCCGGCGGCTACAAGCAGCGCCTGGCGATGGCGACGGCTTTGCTGCATGAGCCCCAGATCCTGTTTCTCGATGAGCCGACGAGCGGCGCCGATCCCTTGGCGCGGCGCGAGTTCTGGCAGCGCATCACCCTTCTCGCCGAACACGAGGTCACCGTCGTCGTCACTACCCATTTCATGGAGGAAGCGGAATATTGCGATCGGATCGCCATTCTCGACGCCGGTCGCATGCTCGCGCAAGGAACGCCGGCGAGCGTGCGCGGCCTTGCCGTTGCGGATCACGCACAACGCACGACCATGGAGGATGCCTTCATCGCCATTGTCGAAGCGGCGCGCGACCGCCGGTCCGTGGCGGCAAACCACGAGCATGCGTCATGAGATCGGCAAGCGAACTTTCCATGGCGGCTGCGCCGGCGACATTGCCGGCAAAGCTCAGGCGCATTGCCGCGCTGGTACGCAAGGAAACCTATCAGCTCATCCGCGATCCGAGCAGCATCGCCATCGGCATCGCCATGCCCGTTCTCCTCATTCTGGTGTTCGGTTTCGCGCTGTCGCTCGACGTTGAAAACGTGCCGGTGGCGGTGGTGCTGGAAGCGCCCTCGCCGGCCGCGACCGAGCTGGCGTCGGGCTTCGCCCTGTCACGCTATTTCGACGCGCGGCTACTCACCTCAATGCCGCAGGCAGAGCGGCTTCTGCTGCAGCAAAAAGTCGACGGCATCATCCGCATCCGCTCCGATTTTGCACGGCGGCTCAGCTTGGGCGACGCCGGTGTCCAGGTGCTGGTCTACGGCACCGACGCCAATCGCGCCCGGATCATCGAAGCCTATGCGGAAGGAGCGCTGGCGCAGTTCGCCGCGCGCCGCGCCGCGGAAGGGATCCCGACGCCGAGCGCCGGCGGCGCGGTGATTGAGAGCCGGCTTTGGTATAACGAAGCCGACGACAGCCATTATTTTCTGGTGCCCGGCCTCATCGTGTTGATCATGACTTTGATCGGCGCGCTGTTGACAGCTCTGGTAGTGGCGCGGGAGTGGGAACGCGGCACGCTCGAAGCCTTGTTCGTCACTCCAGTACGTATGGGCGAGATCGTGCTCGCCAAGATGATTCCCTATTTCGTTCTCGGCATGATCGGGCTCGGGCTTTGTATCTTCTCGGCGAAATTTCTGTTCCACGTGCCGTTTCGCGGCTCGGTCGTGCTGCTCACCGTCGTCTCCATGCTTTATCTCTTGGTGGCGCTCGGTATCGGGCTCCTGATCTCCTCGCTGACCAAGAGCCAATTCGTCTCCAGCATGACGACCTTGATCGTCAGCTTTCTACCGGCCGTGTTCTTATCGGGGTTCCTGTTCGATCTGCACAGCATGCCCGCGGCCGTGCGTCTGCTGAGCTACGTGCTGCCGGCGCGCTATTACGTCGGTTTGCTGCAGACGCTTTTCCTCGCCGGCAATATCTGGGGCGTGGTACTGCCCAATGCCGCGGCCTTGGCGGTCATGGCGGTCATTCTGCTTGGATTGACGCGCGCCGTCGCCAAGAAACGGTTGACCTGAGGCGGACCATGTTTCAATCGATCGCGCGCGTGATCGCTCTGGTCCGCAAGGAGCTCCTGGCCGTCCTCAAGGACCCGCGCAGCCGGGTCAGCCTGTTTCTGCCGCCGGTGCTGCAGTGCCTGATCTTCGGCTATGCCGCGACCTACGATCTGACCAATGTACCCTATGCGGTGTTGGATCAGGACCGTAGTGCCGCGTCTTACGAGCTCTTGGCCGATCTCGACGGCTCCGGTGTGTTTCATCGCGTCGCCCAGCTTTACGATGCCGCGCAGATAAAGACGGCGATCGATGAGGAGCGGGCGCTGCTTGTCATTCAGATCGGACAGGATTTTCAGCGCCGCCTGATGGCCGGCCAGCCGGCGACTGTGCAGCTCATCGCCGATGGCCGCAATTCCAACACCGCGGGCACCGCGCTCGGCTACGTCGGCGTGATTATCGACCGCTTCAACGGTGATTGGGCGGCGAGCCACGGCCAGGCTTCGCCGCCGATCCGGGTCACCATGCGCGCCTGGTTCAATCCCAATCTCGAAACCCGCTGGTTCATGATTCCGGCGCTGATCGGCACCCTGACCTTCCTGCAAACGCTCCTGCTCACCGCAATGTCGGTGGCGCGCGAGCGCGAGCAAGGCACCTTCGACCAGCTTCTGGTCACGCCGTTTCGGCCCGCCGAGATCATGGTCGGCAAGGCGGTCCCGTCGGTGCTGATCGGCCTGATCCAGGCCACGCTCATTCTTCTGGTGGCGCAGCTCTGGTTCCGCATTCCGTTTACCGGCTCCTATCTGACGCTCTATGCCGGCCTGTTGTTGTTTCTTGTCGCCGCGGTCGGCATGGGGCTGATGCTGTCGGCGATCGTCGCCAACATGCAACAGGCGATGCTGTACGGTTTCGTCGTCATGATGCCGTTTGCACTCTTGTCCGGACTGACGACGCCACTTAGCGACATGCCCGAAGCCGTCCAGTACGCAACACTGCTTAATCCGTTGCGCTATGCGATCGACATCGCCCACCGCGTTTATCTGGAAGGTGCCGGCCTCGATCAGCTGGTGCCCGATCTGTGGCCGATGGCCGTCATCGGCGCGATTACGCTCTCCGCCGCTGCCTGGTTGTTTCGCGGCGGCTTGGAGTGACCCGCGTTGCGAACACCTCGGTTCGCTAAGAGAGGCCTAGGGCGGGCTTTGCGAAAGACCAGGGGTGTCGAGAATATCGCCCTTCTTCTCGAGATATTCGTCGCGCTCGATCTCGCCGCGGGCGTAGCGCCGCGCCAGGACTTCAAGTCCGCTGGTATCCCGCACGGCATCCCGCCGCGCCGCCAAGGCGCGCAAACGCTTGCGCCATTTATGCTGGACGTACCAGGCGGTGCAGGCGATCACGATGCCGACGACGAGGATGGGTTCGATCATGGGCACACCCGGTCCGCCCCCCTTAAACGCTTTCCCGTCCCGCCCCTATAACCGGCGATGGTGCGGCGGGTTCCCGACCACCCGCCGCCGTGGTGGTCATGGCGCCTAAAAGATGAGCATTATTGGCGGCAAGTCCAGGAGCCAACGCCCACCAGCAGTGCGTTCGAGTTGGCGCAAAGCTTGCTACAGTATTGATGCCGCAGGCGGTTATCGTAGGAGCGAGCCGGGGCCGACATGTTCGACGAAATGCGAGGCAGCGGAAACGCCGTGCGGCCGGCCTATGCCGAACTGTCGCAATGGCTCACCGAGGTCAAACCCGACGTGCTCGATTTCCGCCGCCGCGAGGCGGAGTTGTTGTTTCGGCGCATCGGCATCACCTTTGCGGTCTATGGCGACCCGGAAGCGCAAGAGCGCCTCATCCCCTTCGACGTCATCCCGCGCATCATCTCGGCCAAGGAATGGGAGACGGTGCAGCGCGGTCTCGAGCAGCGCGTCAAAGCCATCAACGCCTACATCAAGGACGTCTATGGCCGGCGCGAGATCTTGAAGGCTGGCGTCGTTCCCGAAGACCTGGTGTTTCAAAATCCGGTGTTTCGTCCCGAGATGAACGGCCAGAAAGTGCCGTACGATATCTACGTGCATATTGCGGGCATCGATATCGTGCGGCTCGATGCCGATACTTTTTATGTGCTCGAGGACAATGCGCGCACGCCGTCGGGGGTCTCCTATATGCTGGAGAACCGCGAGATCATGCTGCGGCTGTTTCCGGAGCTATTTTCGCGTTACCGGGTCGCGCCGGTGGAGAATTATCCGGACGAACTTTTGGACACGCTCAAATCGGTGGCGCCGCCGTCGGCGTCAGCCGAGCCGAACGTCGTGCTGTTGACGCCGGGCGTCTACAATTCCGCCTATTACGAGCATTCGTTCCTCGCCGACAAGCTTGGCATCGAACTGGTCGAAGGCCGCGACCTCGTCGTCAAAAGCGACGTCGTCTACATGCGCACCACCGAGGGACTAAAGCGTGTCGACGTCATCTACCGGCGCATCGACGACGATTTTCTCGATCCGCTGGTGTTCCGGCCCGACAGCGCGCTCGGCGTGCCGGGCCTGATGTCGGCCTATCAGGCCGGCAGCGTCACGCTCGCCAATGCGGTCGGCACCGGCATCGCCGACGACAAAGCGGTCTACAGCTACATGCCTGAGATCGTAAAATTCTATCTCGGCGAGGAGCCGCTCCTCAAAAACGTGCCGACCTGGCGCTGCCGCGAAGAGGAGCACCTCGCTCACGTGCTCGACCATCTCGAAGAGCTGGTCGTCAAGGAAGTGCACGGCTCCGGCGGTTACGGCATGCTGATCGGCCCCAAGGCGGACAAGGCGAGCATCGCCGCATTCCGCGCCAAGCTCAAATCAAACCCGAAGAATTTCATCGCCCAGCCGACGCTGGCGCTATCGACCTGTCCGACTTGCGTCGAGGAAGGCATTGCGCCGCGCCACGTCGATCTGCGGCCATTCGTTCTCTCCGGCCGCACCCGCACGCGCATCATTCCCGGCGGCCTGACGCGGGTTGCGCTCAAGAAAGGCTCGCTGGTCGTCAATTCGAGCCAAGGCGGCGGCACCAAAGACACCTGGGTCCTGGACAATTGATGACGCCTTAGACACATGCTCTCGCGCACCGCCGATAATCTTTATTGGCTCGCCCGCTATGTCGAGCGCGCGGAATACATCGCGCGCATCCTCGACACCACGCTCCGCCTCACCGCGCTGCCGCTCGCTTATGTCGGCAGCACCAATGAATGGGAATCGGCGGTCGCCACAGCGGGCTGCGCCGGCGCGTTCTTCGAGACCTACAAGGAAGCCAACGAGGAGACCGTCACCGAATTCCTCGCCTTTTCGACCAGCAATCCGTCCTCGATCCGCAACTGCTTCGAAAGCGCCCGGCTCAATGCGCGCGCCGTGCGCACCGCGCTGACCATCGAAATGTGGGACTCCATCAACAGCGCCTGGCTCGAGCTCAAGCGCTGGGGCAACGGCCCGAGCTCGCGCGAGGAATGCGCGCGTTTCCTGCGCTGGGTGCAGGGCTCCTCCTTGCAGTTCGACGGCTCGGCCTACCGGACCATGCTGCGCAACGACGCCTACTGGTTCTCCCGGCTCGGCGTTTATATCGAGCGCGCCGACAACACCGCGCGCATTCTCGACGTGAAGTACCACCTGCTTTTGCCGGCGATCGAAAAGGTCGGCGGCCCGCTCGATTACTTCCAGTGGACGGCGATCCTGCGCACCGTCTCCGCGCTCACCGCCTATCACTGGGTCTATCGCGAGAACGTCAAGCCGTGGCTGGTCGCCGATCTGCTCATCCTGCGGGACGAGATGCCGCGTTCGCTCGCCAGCTGCTATGAGAACCTGGTGCAAAATCTCGATCGCATCGCCAATGCCTATGGCCGACAGGGACCGGCGCAGCGCCACGCCCGCAGCGTGCGCGCGCGGTTCGAAAACGCCAAGATCGACGACATTTTCCAGACCGGATTGCACGAATTCATCGACGAATTCATCGAGGACAACAACCGTCTCGGCACCGCGGTCGCCCAGCAATATCTGCTGTGATCAAGAGTCAGTGGTCGGTGATCGGTAATCAGACCACGGGACATCGTGGGTCCATGTGGCTATTCTCCTCGTCTGATTACTGACTACCGGACACTGATTGCTGACCGACATGCGCCTGCGCGTCTTTCATCGCAACACCTACCGCTACGATCCGCCTGCCGCCGGCGTCATCCAGGTGTTGCGCCTGACGCCGCGCAACCACGAGGGACAATACGTCGTGCGCTGGCGCATCGATGTCTCGGCCGATGCCCGGCTCGCCGCCCATGAGGACGCATTCGGCAATCTGACCCATGCGTTCTCCGCCGACGGGCCGTTGAGCGAGCTCACGGTCGAAGTGGACGGCGAGGTCGAAACTCAGAACACCAATGGCATCGTGCGCGGCACCGTCGAGCGGTTCCCGCCGAGCCTGTTCTTGCGCGATACCGCGTTGACCCAGGCCGACGCGGCGATGCAGAGCTTCGCGCAGGATGTCCGCAACACCGCGGGCGCTAACGTGCTCGCGCAATTGCATGCGCTGCTCGACCGGCTTCACCAGGACATGGCCCACGCCACGGATGAGGCCGACGGCGCCGCCAGTGCCGCCGATGCTTTTGCCCGCAAAGGCGGACTGTCGCGCGACTTGAGCCACATCTTCATCGGCGCCGCACACAGCCTTGGCATTCCCGCGCGCTATGTCGCCGGCTACTACTGCGCCGACGGGGCCGGCACGCCGGCGGCGGGTCACGCCTGGACCGAAGCCGCGGTGCCCGATCTCGGCTGGGTGGCGTTCGATCCGGCGTACGGATTTTGCCCGACCGATACCCATGTGCGCGTCGCCATCGGGCTTGATTCGCTCGGCGCGGCGCCGGTGCGCGGCATGCGCTACGGGCCGGGGACCGAGACGCTTGAGGTCGCCGTAAAGTTCGGACAGTAGAGGCCGGTGCCTGTCTGCTCGACCCAATGAAATGATATAGTGAGCCCACGCGGGAGCTTTAAGTCGATGACCTATTGCGGTGGCATTCTCGTGCGCGAAGGGCTCGTGATGTTCGCGGACACGCGAACCAATGCCGGCGTCGACAACATTTCGACCTTCCGCAAGCTGCACGTGTTCAAGGATCCGAAGAAGCGGGTCATGGCCATCGCTTCGGCGGGAAATCTGTCGATCAGCCAATCGGTGGTCAGCATCCTGACCGAAGGCTACGAGAACCCGAAAACCAGCGAGCACGAAACACTGATGAACGCGCCGAGCATGTTCCAGGCGGTGCAGCGCGTCGGCCACGTGATCCGCACGCTCCACTCCAGCGAAGGCAAGGCGCTGGAGGCGTCCGACGTGAGCTTCGACGTCTCGTTTCTGTTCGGCGGCCAGATCATGGGCGAGCGGATGCGGCTGTTCATGGTGTATTCAGCCGGCAATTTCATCGAGTGTACGACCGACACCCCGTATTTGCAGATCGGCGAGCACAAATACGGCAAGCCGGTGCTCGACCGCGCCATCAATTTCGACATGGACATTTACGACGCGCTCAAAGTCGGGCTGGTGTCCATCGATTCGACCATGCGCTCGAACCTGTCCGTCGGACTGCCGATCGACCTCATGGTGTTGCGGCGCGACACCTGCGATCCGGAACTGATTTATCGCATCGAGCCGGGCGAGCCGTACTTTACGGACCTGCGCGAACGCTGGTCGGCGGCGCTGCGCGCCGCCCATATCGGCATCCCGCGGCCGCCCTATCTCACCAGGCGCTAAACGGCTCTTGGTTTCGCCGGCCGCGACACAATTAACGTCTGATTAACGACGGCACGTGGAACCCCGCCAGCCACGCGTTCCGCGTGCTTGTGTTCGCTCATTGCAAGCCATTGGAAAGCTTTGCTCTCTAAGGTCCGACCCGAGCCAGTAACGCAAAGGGTTGAAGCGGTGTTGCCTTCGGCGCGTTTGCCCATCGCCGGGGAAAGGACGGGGTCGCGGTGGGACCAGGCGCGCCTGGTCATGCCGATCGGCGTCATCGTCGTCGTTGCGATCCTGTGTGTCATCGTCGCGGTGCTGACTTCCGCCCGGCGCGCCGATGAAGTGGCGTTCAACACCGAACAGCAACTCATTGCGCAGTCGATCGACGAGCACGGGCTGCACGCGATGCACCTCGTCGAGGGCGTGGCCGCGACACCGAGCGCCACCGCCAGGATCCGTATCAGCTACGATCCGCAATGGGCCGAAGAGCGGATCGGTCAATGGTTGGCAAAATTTCATTTCGACGGCGCAACGATCATCGATGCTGCCGATCGCGTCGAATACAGATACCCCGCCATCGATCACGGCGCGCACGACCTGCCGGCCGAATTTGCGCCGATCGTCGCTCTGTTGCGGGGTCGGCTTTCGACGATGCCGCCTCACGCCGTCGCCTTGGTGGCAGGTCAGGACCCGGCAAAGCCGGGGCGCAGCACGGTCTTGGTGCAAAACTTTTTGGGCCAGCCCGCCTATGTCACGGCCGTGGCGGTCGGATCGGATGCCGATCTCGCGCATGGCAATGCCGGCGCGCCGATCGTGCTGGCGGTGAAATATATCGGCCGGCGCCTGCTCGACAAGATCGGCGGCCGCCTTGAATTGACCAGCCTGCGCGCTGCCAAGTCGGCAAAGGTAGCTGATAGTCGCTCTCTGGATCTTGCCGACGCACAGGGCGCGACCGTCGCCCGCTTTTCCTGGAAGCCGACGCGCCCCGGCGGCGCCATCGTGACGAGCGTGGCGCCGTTCATCGCGGTGGCGCTCGCCGGTTTCGCGCTGTTCGTCGTTCTCGGCGTCCGCTACATGCGGCGCACCGCCGAGGAAATCGCCGCCGGCGAGCGGCAATTACGCCGTCTCGCACTGCACGATCCGGTCTGCGGCCTCCCCAACCGCATTTATTTCGGCGAGCGCCTCGAACAGACCATCAATAACGTGCGCGGCGGCGGGCTCTCGGCCGCGGTGTTCTACATCGATCTCGATCATTTCAAGGACGTCAACGATACGCTCGGCCACCATATCGGCGACGAGCTCATCCTCAACGTGACGCAGCGATTGAGCCGCATCATGCGCGGCGACGACCTGGTGGCACGGCTCGGCGGCGACGAATTCGCCATCATCACCACTTGCGCCTCGGATTCCTATTCGCTGCAGGCGATCGCCGGCCGGATCATCGCCGCGGTGTGCGCGCCTTACGCCATTTCGGGCCACAATATCATCATCGGCGCCTCCATCGGCATTGCCGCGATCGATCGCCGCGTCGGCGATGCCACCGACATCTTACGCTACGCCGATATGGCTCTGTACCGCGCCAAGAACGAAGGACGCAACCGCGCGTGCATTTACGATGCGGCGATGGACGCCGACCTGTCGAATCGGAAATTGCTCGAAGGCGATTTACTGCAGGCGATCAAGAATGACGGCCTGCGCGCCGCGTATCAGCCGATCGTCAATGCCGCGGGCGACACGGTCGTCGGCGTCGAGGCGCTGGCGCGCTGGACGCATCCGAACTCACGGCGAAATCCCGCCGTCGCGCTTCATTCCGATCGCGGAGCATTCCGGGTTGATCATCGAGCTCGGCGAATGGATGCTGCGGCGCGCGTGTCTCGACGGCCGCAACTGGCCCAATCTCGCGGTTTCGGTCAACGTCTCGCCGCTGCAATTCCGCCGTTCCGACTTCGTCGAGATTGTCGAGCGCATCCTCACCGAGACCGATTTCGACGCCAACCGGCTCGAGATCGAGCTCACCGAAAGCACGCTCCTCGGCAACCTCGAGACCGCGGAACTGTCGATGTTGCGTCTCAAAGCCATCGGCGTGCGTTTCGCGCTTGACGACTTCGGCACCGGCTATTCCAGTCTGCTCTATCTGCGGCGTTTTCCGTTCGACAAGCTCAAGATCGACAGTAGCTTCGTGCGCTCGATCGAAAAGGCGCCCGACGCCGCCGCGATCGTCCATGCCGTGGTCTCACTCGGCCGCGGCCTCGGCATGAAGGTCACCGCGGAAGGCGTCGAAACCCCGGAGCAGCATCTGTTCCTGCGCGCCGCGGGCGTGCATTCCATGCAGGGTTTCCGCTTCGGCAAACCCGGCACTGCCGCGGAAATCGACCACCGGCTCGCTTCGCCCGACGAATACCGCGTCGGCAGCCCGGACCTGGAAGTCGCGCTGGCGAGTTGAGCCCTGTCAATGCTCGCGGAAGCGGGCATCTGGTAATCGCGCGTTAGTTTACAATCGCAACCGCTGAGGATACTGGATCGTCCGCTTTCGCGGACGATGACCCGGCTTTGGATATCAAGGAGACGCGCATGGCCATTCAGAAAGTAGCATTGGTGACCGGAGCCGGTACCGGAGTCGGCCGGGCGGTGACGCTGGCGCTGATGAAGGAAGGCTATGCGGTTGTGCTCGCCGGACGGCGGAAAGACTTGCTCGAAGCGGTCGCCAAGGAAGGCGCGCAGACGCCGGGCGAAGCTTTGACCGTTGCCGCCGACGTGGCCGATCCCGCCTCGATCAAAGCGCTGTTCGCCAGGACCAAGGAGCATTACGGCCGGCTCGATCTCCTGTTCAACAATGCCGGCATCGGCGCGCCGGCGATGCCGATCGAGGAGATTCCGCTCGACAAATGGCAGGCCGTGGTCGCCACCAATTTCACCGGCGTCTTCCTGTGCACCCAGGAGGCGATCAAGATCATGAAGGCGCAAAACCCGCGCGGCGGCCGCATCATCAATAACGGCTCGATCTCGGCGCATACGCCGCGGCCCGGCGCGGCCGCCTATACCGCCACCAAGCACGCGGTCACCGGCCTGACCAAGCAGACCGCGCTCGACTGCCGCGGTTTTGACATCTGTTGCGGCCAGATCGATATCGGCAATGCGGCGACCCCGCTTACCGAACGCATGGTGCAAGGCGACGGCGTCCTGCAACCGGACGGATCGAAGAAGATCGAGGCGCGCATGGCCGCCGAAGACGTCGGCCGCGCGGTGGTCTATATGGCAAGCCTGCCGCTCGACACCAACGTGCTGTTCATGACGGTGATGGCGAACCTGATGCCGTTTGTCGGGCGCGGCTAACCGTTCCTTTCGATGCTGAGGGAATGGCACGAATTTTATGCGCTTCTGGGCACCGCTGCCGCGGCGCTGGTGGCGCTGTTGTTCGTCGCGGTGTCGGTCGCGACCGATGTGCTAACCAAGGAGGCGGAGAGCCGGCGCAACACCGCAACTTATATGAGCCCGGTCGTCTTTCATTACGCCAATATTTTGTTTCTCAGCCTGATCGCGCTTGTCCCAACACAGACCTGGGAATCCTTCGGCATCGTTATCGGCATCGCGGCCGTCGGCAGTTCAATCTATTCGATCGTCATTGCCGTAAAAGTGCACCGCAACCCGATTTCCGACCTTGCCGACCGGCTGTGTTACGGCGCCCTCCCCGCGCTGTGCTACGCATCAGGTCTCGTCGTTGCGCTGCTTCTGTTCCGCGAGAATCCCTTCGGCCTCGACGTCTTGGCCGGCTCGGCGTTGCTGCTGCTTGTCATCAATATCCGCAACGCCTGGGATCTGATGATTTCGCTGGCGCGGCACGACAGGCGACCAAAAGAGCAGTAGTTGCCTATTCGGCCGCGCTCACCTTGACCTTTGTGCCTGCCCTCACCATCGCCAGCTGTTTCACGTCGCTGAGCGCTTTCGCCCAGATATTGCAGGGGCTGGCGAGCCGGGTCTCGTCACTTTGCGAAATCGGCGTGCGGCCGAAGCCGAGCGCGATGGCGTGGCCGTCCGGCCAATAGGCGATCTCGCCGGGAATGACCACGGCGCGCGCATCCTTCTCGCGCGGCACCCGCACCGGAATCTCGAAATAGACCTCCTCACCCCAGGTCAAGGCCGAAGCGGTAATTGGCAGCGCCGCCGCGATCGCCTTCGCGGTCGGCGTGTCGAGCAGTTCGGCGTCAAGCGTGAGCGAGGCGAATTCGAAGCGAATGCGCATGCGGGCTTTTCCCAGCAAATCGAGGCCCGTTCGGTCGGTGAACGGAGCTGTCATCGCAATAGCACCCAATGCCGGTAAACAGGAACACGCGGCGACCGGATTGTATTGCCATGACATTACTCGTTAAAATGGCATCTGTCGGGCGGGCAGACCAGACCGGCGCGCATCGTCCCAAGAATTGAGTTGTTGCGTTACGCGGCATGCGCAGCCGGCGTCTTTGACGCATAGGGACGGATGCCCGTTCGCAAGGCACCAAGCAGGAAGGGGGAGGATATGGCAAAGCAGCGAAGAGCGGCACGGCCGGCGCCAACGACACGGCGGGTCGGACGGCATTCGACTGGCAGCGGAACACGGACCGGCGGAACAAGGTCGGCAAGCGCTGCGGGGTCGTCCGGGAAAATCCAGCACATCGTCGAGCTGATGCTTGAAAACCGGTCGCTCGATCAGATGCTCGGATATCTGTACAGCACCTCCGGCAACAAATCGCCCGCCGGGCACGATTTCGACGGTCTCACCGGCGATGAATGGAACCCGGACGATCAGGGGAAGCAGGTCAAAGTCTATCCAATCGATCCGAAGGATGCCCGCCGCTATTTCATGCCGGGCGGCGATCCTGGCGAAGGCTTCCAGGCGACGAATTATCAGTTGTTCTCGACCGACGATCCGTCGCCCGACGCAGTGCCCACCAACAAGGGCTTCGTCATCAATTTCAAAGCCGCCATCGCTTCCGACCTCGCGAAGCATTACAAGGATACGATCGCCGGCACACAGGCCTCGCAGATCATGGGCATGTACACGCCCGAACTGCTGCCGGTCTTGTCCGGTCTCGCCAAAGGCTACGCGGTCTGCGACGCCTGGTTCGCCTCCGCGCCGACCATGACCATGCCGAACCGGGCGTTCGCGCTGGCCGGGACCTCGCAAGGTCACCTCGACGACCATACCAAAATCTATACCTGCCCGAGCATCTTCGGCCGACTTTCCGACAAGAATATCGACTGGGCGATTTTCGGTTACAACCGTGAACCGCTGACCCAGCATGACTTTACCGACACACAGCACGCCGCGGAGAGCCATTTCGGGCACTTCCGCGACTTCCAGCAGCGCGCCGCCGACGGCACCCTGCCGGCCTTCACCTTCCTCGAACCAAGCTGGGATTCCGCCGGAAACAGCCAGCATCCGAACTACGACGTTTCCCTCGGCGAACAACTCATTCACGACACTTATTACGTTCTCCGCAACAGCAAGAACTGGGAATCCACCCTCTTCATCGTCACCTATGACGAGCACGGCGGGAATTACGATCATGTGCCGCCACCCTATGGCGCCACCCCGCCCGGCGATGGCTCGGTTGGGGAATTCGGCTTCGGCTTCGACCGCTTCGGTGTGCGCGTGCCGGCGGTGCTGGTTTCGCCACTGATCGCGCCCGGCACGGTGTTTCGCGCCAATCGCGGCGTCATCGATCATACCTCCGTGCTGCGGACGATTCACGATCTCTTCGGCACCGAACCGCTGACGCAGCGCGACAAAAATGCCGCCTCGCTGGCCGGTGTCGTTACACTTGATACGCCGCGGCAAGACGATCCGTTGGCCGGCGTGACCGCGCCGGCGCCGGCCGACAATCATCCGAACTCCTCTGTTCCGTCAAAAATCGACAAGATCCAGGCGGCGCGTGTGGCGGCGCTGCCAGTCCGCAACGAAAAGGGTTTCTACGAAGAAACGGCGCCGCCCGACCTGTCATCGACGTCCGCCATCGGCGACTTCATCCGCGACCGCACATCTGCGTGGAAGAGTCATATCCGGCGTCGCGACGAGCGGCGCCAGCGCAGCAAGAAAAGCAGCAAGAAAAAACGTCGGTAGCGCCGGACCGCCCCTCGCGCATGCACCGCCACGCGATCTGACACCTCGCGCGGCAGTCTGCCGCTATCACTGAAAAAAAAGTCGCCTGCGGTTCGGCCGCAGGCGACACGTATTTCGCGAACTGTGTTCGTGGATGTTACCTTTTAATTTCCCTGCGGAGCCTGCGGCGCCGGGTTGGCGGCCTGCGGCTGCGCGACCTGCGGATTCGCCGCCAGATAGTCCTCGTAGGTACGGCCCGCATAGTTCGGGGCAGTCGGCACCACCGACATCGGCACCGCAGTCGCCGCCACCGGCGTCGTCGGGATTTGCGACGCATCGGCGCTGCCGTCGACCGATGCGCTCGCCGATTCCTTCGTGCAAACGTCGGCGAACACCACCAGCCCGCTCGGCGTGTAGGTCTTGGTGAGGCAGGTGCACGGACCGGGCGCCGTCACCACGGCCTGGGCCGGCACTTCATCGACCACGTCGTCGACCACGATCCAGCGGCCGAAACGGAACACCCAGTGGCCGTGGTGGTGATGATGGTGATTGAAGACCCAAATGGGGGGATGGCCCTTGGGATGACCGATTGGGAATGGGCCGGGGAAGACGGGATGACCGCCGCCGTGTCGGCCAGGAGGAAGGATCGGGGTCAAGGTCCGGCCGCCATGGCCGGTGAAGCGGGCCATCGTCATACCGCGGCCGGCAAAACCGCCGCCGCCGCCAAAACCGCGGCCGCCGCCGAAGCCGCGGGCATCGGCGTGTGAAGAAAGCGTCGCCACTGCGAGGGTGGCCGCGGCGAGGCTGAGGATGATCTTGCGTGACATGGTCGTTCTCCGAGTTCGGGGTTGGGGATCGAGTGAATTCCAATGCCCGTGGGACAAAGGGGTCGGAGAAAGGTTCAAAGGTTTTTCGGCCTCGAAATGGGCGTGTTTTCCGGCCGTTTGCGGCCGCGCAGGGCGAAACCGGGCGAAAACTCCGCAAAATGTCCCATCGGCGACCGGCGGCTTGCCCAATGGCGCCCGAACGGCGAAACTTGCGCCGAGCCTCCGGCAGCCGAGACGCGGCGCATAATTTTCTTTGATTTCGTTTGAACCTGCGCGCCGGCCGGCTGCCTCACTGACGAGCCCGACAGAGGCCGGCCGATGCCGACGACTTCGGACGAGGTTCTGATTGCAAAGATCGCCACGGGCGATCGGCTCGCGATGGAGGCGCTGTTCGCGCGCTATCGGGTCCCGGTTTATCGCTTCCTGCGGCGCATGCTGCGCAACGAAGCCACCGCCGAGGATCTGAACAGCGACGTATTCCTCGACGTCTGGCGGCAAGCCGGAACGTTCGAGGGGCGCGCGGCGGTCTCCACGTGGATTTTCGCGATCGCGCGTTTCAAGGCGCTCAATGCGCTGCAGCGCCGGCCGACGGAGGAATTGGATGAGGAGAAGGCTGACACGATCGCCGATCAGGCCGATGACCCGGAAACCGCGCTGGCCAAGAAAGACAAGGCCGCGGTACTGGGGCGGTGCCTGCTCAAGCTCACGGCGGAGCACCGCGAGATCGTCAACCTTGTCTATTATCAGCATAAGTCGGTGGAGGAAGTCGCAGGAATTGTCGGCATCCCGGAGGCGACCGTGAAGACGCGCATGTTCTACGCGCGCAAGAAATTGTCGGAGCTGCTCAGCGAGCAGGGCATCGAACGAGGCTGGCCATGACCACGACTGACAACACGAGCGAGCCGAGCGAGATCGAATTGCTGCTGCCCTGGTACGCGGCGGGAACGCTGAACCGGGACGAAATGCGGCAAGTCGAAGCGGCGCTCGCCAGCGATCCTGAACTGGCGCGCCGCTACGAATGGGTGCAGGCGGAATTCACCCAGGAAAGCGCGATCGGCGAGACCACGGGCGATCCGTCGCCCGGCGACGTGCGCACGCTGTTCGCCAAGATCGACGCGCTGCCAACGCGCCGGCAAAGCCGGTCGGCAAATCTCAGCGCCCGGATTGCCGAGTTCTTGATGAGTTTGTCGCCGCGCACTTTGGCCTGGTCGGCGGCGGCCGCCGCGCTTGTCATTGCGCTGCAAGCCGGCGTGCTGGCCGGCTTCGTCTTGCAGCAGAATCCGGGTCTCTATCGGACAGCCTCGGTGCCGGCGGGCACGGCGGCGGAAGGCAGCTATGTACTGATCCGCTTTGCGCCACAGGCGACCGCCGCCGCGATCGCCAATTTTCTGGAAGCAAACAAGCTCGGCATTGTCGGCGGGCCGACCGGCGGCGGCCTTTATCGCGTGCGCGTCGCGGCAAAGAAACTCACGCAGGCCGACCTCGCGCGCGTCGTCACAACGCTGCAGAACGATAAGGTGATCGGCTTCATCGCCGCCGCCGGCGAGAGCGATTGACCGGGAATAGTTCACAGCGCGCTGTTTGCTTGGTGCGCGCAGGATCGGGAGTTCGCCATGCCACACTCTGCTTTGCGCCCGCGATCTGTCCTGAAACTCTTCTTGTGCGGCGCGCTTCTCGCCGCCGCCGGCAGCTTTGCCGGCAAACCTGCAGTAGCTTTCGGCTTTGGCCGCTTCGGCGGCTTCGGCCACCCGGTCATGGGCGTCCCGGCATGGCGGCGGCTGCCGCCGCCCCGACCGCGCGGCCCGGTTGTCGGCCGCTACCCACGACCGCCCGGACTGCGCGGCTGGCCGCCGCACCGTCCACCGATCGCCCGTGGCGGCGGCGGTGTCGTTGGCGGCGGCATTATCGGCGGCGGCGGCGCCCACATTGTGGGCCCGTCCGGTGGTGGCGGCGGCGGCGGTGCCGGCGCGGCAACGGCGCAAGCCAATCCGCCTTACGTTCCCGACGAGATCGTCACCTCCTTTGCCGCCGGCACGACACAGCAAGCGATCGAGCAATTCGCCGCCCGTTACAGCCTCACCCCTATCGAGACCCAGCAATTCGCGCTGATCGGCGTCAATCTTTACCGCTGGCGTATCGGCGGCGGACGGAGCGTCCCGAGCATCGTGCAGGCGCTCGGCTCCGAAAACATCGTCGCCACCGTGCAGCCGAATTATTATTTCGCGCTGGAAGACGCCGCCGCAAAGGCGGCGCCGGCCGCGGGCGATCCCGCACAATATGTGCTGGCGCAGCTGCAGATCGCGCAGGCACAGCAGCTCGCCACCGGCAAGGGCGTTCTGGTCGCGGTGATCGATTCCGAAATCGATGCCAAGCATCCCGACCTCGCCGGCGCCATCGTCAAAAGCTTTGACGCGGCAAGTGGCGCCGGCGCGCCGCATGCGCATGGCACCTCCATCGCCGGCGCCATCGCCGCCCACGGCAAGCTCCTGGGCATCGCGCCCGCCGCGCAAATCCTCGCCGCGCATGCCTTCGACGGCGCGCCGGGACAGGCAAACGGCACGTCGTTTGCGATCTACAAGAGCCTGCAATGGGCCACCGACAGTCATGCGCGCATCATCAATATGAGCTTCGCCGGCCCGTCCGACCCGATACTGGCGCGGCTTCTGGCGGCGGCGTTCAACAATGGCATCATACTGATCGCCGCGGCCGGCAATGCCGGCCCGCAGTCGTCCCCGCTCTATCCGGCCGCCGATCCCGACGTCATCGCGGTGACCGCGACCGACGATGCCGACCATGTATTCAAGATGGCCAATCGCGGCCGCTATATCGCGGTCGCGGCGCCCGGCGTCGACGTTCTGGCGCTGGCGCCGGGCGATGCCTATCAGCTCGCCACCGGAACCTCGATCGCCGCCGCGCATGTCAGCGGCATCGCCGCGCTTCTTCTGGAGCGCAAGCCTACGCTGACGCCGAGCGACATCCGCGGCGTGCTGATCGCCACGGCAAAGCAAATCGCTCCCCCGAGCCCCGATGCCGATGACGGCGCCGGGCTCGTCAACGCCTATCGCGCGGTGACCTGGCTCGATCGCAAGTCCGTCGCGCCGGCCACGGCGCCGGTCGGCGGCGCAGAGGCGAAACAATAATCCTCGAAGCCCGGCGATTTGAACCTTTCGCCCGCGCCCCTGTCCAACCGGTGCGTTCGATGTTTCGCGCCGAGCCCGGCGCCGTGTCGGCGCATCGAGAGGAGCCGTGCCATGACGATCCGCCGTCCGCTGATCATCTCCGCGATACTCATTCTCGCGATGGCCGCCTTGTCGCTTTGGGCCGCGGCCGTCCTTCCGGCTTCGGTGCCGTTGCGCTTTAACGCCCACGGCGTCGCCACCGTTTACGGCAGTCCGCTGCCGCCGTTGGCGCTGATGCCGCTTGTCGCATTGGTGCTTTCGGCCATCTTCGTCGGCCTCGCCCGCGCCGAGCCGCGCCGCGAGAATCTCATTCGCTCCCGCTTGCCCTACGCGACCCGTTGGATCGGAGGCGTGGTTATCGTGGCGATCGTCCATCTCTGGATCGTCTACACCCTCGTTACCACGGTGCGCGGCGCCGCGCCGATCGACCCGACGCGGCTCGTGTTCGTCCTGGTCGGCGCCATGATCGCGCTTGCCGGCGGCCAGCTCGGCCGCCTGCGCTCCAACTTCATGATCGGCATCCGCACGCCGTGGACGCTCGCCAGCGACCGCGTTTGGGACCGCACGCATCGCCTCGCGCGCTGGCCGGTGATGCTGGCGGGGCTCGCGATCGTGCTCGCCGCGCTCGCCGCGCCGGAAGCGATCCTCCTCAAGCTCACCGTCGCGCTTGTGCTGGTGGTCGGAGCCGGCCTGGTTCTCCTGTCGTATCTCTTGTGGCGCCGCGGCGACGCGCAACGCTTCGGCTCGTGAGCGCGCCGCGGCGCTCACGCCACTGTCCAGCCTCGACGGGCCGAAGCCGAAGCGAATATCCATAGTCTCCTCTTTGAACGCGCTTTCCGGTTTGGCATCGGGTCTCCTCGCGCCGCGAAGCAGGGCGCGGCCAACGCGGCCTCGTTCTCGCGATGCCCTCTTCATCCTGCCCCGCGACCCGCCTTCGCTCGCTCGGCGAGCTACGGCGGGTCGCGGGGGCGGATAATTTTTCTCCGTTCTCGCGGCGCGCCTTTGCGCCCGAGCTATGGTCACGCCACGCTAAGAAAGCCCTTCCACGTACCTCCCTTAAAAGAAGGGAGGCGGAGCGCCGACAGGCGCACCACGGGTTCCGCCCCGCCGCAGAAAGAAAGCCTGCCAGCGTATGCGGCGCGCGCTACTTTCGCCCCCTGCCCCGCATTGGCGCGGGGCTAAGACAGAGGCGGCGCGCTCGCCTTTCGGCGCCCCACCGCGGTCATGCGCCGAGAGGCCTTACTCCCGAACTCGGTTCCGGGCCGCGCTTCCTGGAATCACCGGATCCAAACGGGAGGACCCTCTCCGGCACCAGTGCAGCCAGCACCTGGCAGTCCGGTCACGCGCCGGACGGTCGATGCCCAGAACCGCCCGGATATGCAGTGTATCGCCGCATCTCCGGGAACCGCCCCCGCTCCGTCTCCGGAGTACCCTCGCGAAGGCGTCCTTCGTCGAGCGGGATTCTTAATTCGCTGCAATGTAACTGATTTCGCAACCATTGTCAACCGGATTGTCTCTGCCAATGCGACACAATCCCCACTCTCGCGCTTTTGGGGCAGAATCCTAATGGCGGGTGAGACCAGATCACGATATCCAAGGGGTTGTTACGCTGGAAGACGGCGAAACGATATGGTTCCGGCGCGGTCGTCTCGACATGGTCTCTCCTGATTCGCAGGCCATAGCGTGCCCGCAGTCAGGCAGAAACTCCACTTAGCGCCTTGTGCAGATTCCCGGGGCCGGCTCTATACAAGATGACCCACGAAGATTTTATCGGTCCAAAGACGCTTGCGCGGGGCGGACCGATTTATCTTCCCATTCCCGGCTACGACACCGTCGCGGCGATCATTTGCGGTGGCGCGGCCGCATAAATCGCCGGGCCGAAGCCCGGCAATGACGATGAGACGGCGCTTTACTTCACCGCTCGCGAAGACGAAGCGCCACCACCCTCACCGCCGCCAATGCCCGCGCCCATAACCATAAGCAAAGCGCGGGCCGTAGCCTCGCCAATAGCCACTGCGGCCGTAGTAGTAGGGCGCCGCGTAATAGGCCGGGGCGGCATAGCCGTAATAGGCGACGGGCGGCGGCGGGTAATACGCGGGCGGCGGCGGCGGATTGGCGTAGCCCTCCTCGACTGGTGGCGGGCCGTAGGCGGGCGGCGGCGCATATTGCGCCTGCGGCGGCGGCGCATATTGCGCTTGCGGCGGCTGGTATGGCGGCACGCTCATGTCGGCGGCGTTGGCGGCGGCGAGCGGGATGAGCGCGCCGAGCGCCAGGGCGCCGGCGCTCAATGACAGCGTGATCGGATTGCGCATGTGTTGGCCTCCTCTAAAACAGATTCAAACGAGCGTTTTATTAGAGGTGGCGGCCGGGGCGGAATTAGAGCCGGTTGGCGGCGGATTTTAGCAATTTCGGCAACGCGCGTTCATCGGGGGTGGGTAACGGGGAAGGTGGCGAAGGAGATAGAGGCGAGTGCAATCTGCCCGCCCTTCCCTGCTTATTTCCGTTCATTCCCGCGGCAGCGGGAATCCAGTTTTTTCTTGTCGCTGGGTCCCCGCTTTCGCGGGGACGAGCGGATGAGGTTATAACGTGCCCCACCGGGAATCGGGGCTTTCGCCACCATGCCAAACCTGCAATCGGCGCTCGGCGTATTCGCCATTCTCGCCATCGCCTTTGCGATCAGCGAGAACCGCCGCGCGGTGCCGTGGCGGCCGGTGGTCACCGGGCTTGGCGTCACTTTCGCGCTCGCGCTGCTGATGCTCAAAGTGCCGCAGACCGAGATCGCGTTCGGTTGGATCAATCGCGCGGTCGATGCGGTCGCCGACGCCACCCGCGCCGGCACCTCCTTCGTATTCGGCTATGTCGGCGGCGGTGCGGCGCCGTTCGACGTCAAGACCCCGGCGGCGCAATTCATCTTGGGCTTCCAGGCGCTGCCGGTGGTGCTGGTGATGAGCGTGCTGTCCTCGCTATTGTTCTACTGGCGCATCATGCCGCCGGTGGTGCGCGCCTTCTCCTGGGCGCTGGAAAAGACGCTCGACGTCGGCGGCGCCGCGGGCTTGTCCACGGCGGCGAATATTTTCGTCGGCCAGGTCGAGGCGCCGCTGTTCATCCGGCCTTATCTGGCGCAGCTCACGCGCAGCGAAATGTTCATCGTCATGACCGGCGGCATGGCCGGTATCGCCGGCACCGTGTTCGTGCTCTATGCGACGATCCTCGCCGACGCCATTCCGAACGCCGCCGGCCATATCGCGGTCTGCTCGGTGCTCGGCGCGCCGGCGGCGATCCTCATCAGCCTGATCATGGTGCCGGACCCCTATCAGCAGCATACCGGCGGCAAGCTCGATGACGTCGAGCAGGTGGCGCATTCGACCATGGACGCCATCGTCAAAGGCACCGGTGCGGGGCTTGAGCTTCTCCTCAACATCGTCGCCATGCTGATCGTATTTATCGCCCTGGTTCATCTCGCCAACGCGATCTTGGGCCTGTTGCCGGATTTTCTTGGGAGCCCGCTGACGCTGCAGCGCGCGCTCGGCTGGGTCATGGCGCCGGTATGCTGGCTGATGGGCATCCCGTGGAGCGAGGCGGTGACGGCCGGCGGCTTGATGGGGATCAAGACGGTCTTGAACGAGCTCGTCGCCTATCTGCAGCTCGCGGCGCTGCCGCAAGGCGCGCTCGACCCGCGCTCGCGGCTGATCATGCTCTATGCGCTGTGCGGCTTCGCCAATTTCGGCTCGCTCGGCATCATGATCGCGGGGCTGTCCACGATGTGTCCGGAAAAGCGCGGCGAGGTGGTGTCGCTCGGCTTGAAATCGATCGTGTCCGGCACGCTGACGACGTGCCTGCTCGGTGCGATCGTCGGGGTGCTGACCTAGCGTAGCCCGGATACCGCGAGCGGTATCCGGGAGAATCTCCTCCCGGATCGAGCAAGGCTCGATCCGGGCTACGAATTGGCTACTTCAGACTGACGGTAAAGAGGCCGTCGAATTTCATCCGGTCGGCGGCGGCGGCTTCGGCTTTGCCCGATGGCGAGAGCGGCGGCGCTTCCGTTACGTGCGGCCGCTCCAGAAGCGGCGCCGCCTTGGTCGCGAACGCCGCGTCGATCTTCACCTTGAGCGCTTGCGCATCGAACGGCTTGACGATGTAGCTGTTGGCGCTCGCCTTCTTCGCGGCGATGACATTGTCGGACTTGGATTCACCGGTCACGACCACGGGAATCCGACTGAGGCCCGGGTCGCTTCGCATTTCATAAAGAAAGTCGCAGCTAGCCATAGGCGCCATGTCCCAGCTCGCGATGACGAGGCCGTAGCGTTTGGCGCGCATCTTGACGAGAGCTGCGCCGCCATCGGGCGCAGCGTCGACGTTGACGGCGCGCAATCGCTGCAGCAGCGCGCGGAGGATGCGAATCTCCGCGTCGTGGCCATCGACCACGAGCACCGGCGCGACTGGATCGAAGGCCATGACGACTATCGGCGCATGTCGAGCACACTCATCGGTGCCGCTCGGAAAATGGGCAGGACGCTCCAGGCGGCCCCTGCAAAATTCATCGGCGATGCTACAAGCAGCGGCTGAAGTTTCGGTAAAGGCGACGATCGTGGACAGGGAAGATTGGGTAGCCCGGATACCGCAGAGCGGTATCCGGGAGAATTTCACTCCCGGATCGAGCCAAGCCGATCCGGGCTACGAGTCGATTTCAATGCAGCCGGAATTCACCGTCGACGGCTCGGATCTCGGCCGGCTTGATCAGCCGGGCATGCGCCACGGTGACGGAGTGCAGCGGCCCCTCAAGCTTTTCGAGCCAGAAATTGAGGAATTTGTTGAGCACCGGGAAATTCGGGCAGAGGTCGTAATCCTGCCAGACATAGGTCTGTAATAGCCACGGATGATCCGGCCTCCGATACAGGATGTTGGCGGTGGTCAATCCATAGCCTTCGAGCTGACTGCGAAACTCTTTCGACACCATAGTGCCCTCCAATCCCGGCACGGGAATGTTTCGAGACTCGCTCTGCTATTGCAAGCCTCAAAAGTGAATAAGTTGTGTACTTTCAAGGCACTAGCAGCATCTTTGCCGCCCTGCTAACAGCGCGATTGCGGTCCCACTTGTCCCGATTCCAACGGAACTTTCCGAGACAAGTTTCCTGAACCGGAACCGGAATATTTCGCGGCAGCGTTTGGAACCCGACAGAATTAACCCAAAGGCGATTCCTTGTTGGCAGTCCGAATCGAGGAGTGCTAAATTATTTCGAGGGACCTCTTGTGGCCACCAAGGCTACGCCCCAATTCAGCACCAAGCGGTCTGCCGAGGGACTCTTCAACGGCCGCTGCCAAACTCACAAACGTTTTCGTTTTCAATAACTTAGGAGGACACTATGAAGTTTCGTCCGCTTCACGATCGCGTCGTCGTCAAGCGCATCGATGCCGAGGAAAAGACCACCGGCGGCATCATCATCCCGGACACCGCCAAGGAGAAGCCCTCGCAGGGCGAGGTCATCGCCGTCGGCCCGGGCGGCCGCGACGAGGCCGGCAAGCTGATCCCGATCGACATCAAGGTCGGCGACCGCGTGCTGTTCGGCAAATGGTCGGGCACCGAGGTCAAGATCGACGGCCAGGAACTGTTGATCATGAAGGAGTCCGACATCATGGGCGTGCTCGACGAGCAGGTCGCAAGAAAGAAAGCTGCCTAAGAAGGCCGCGTAACCAAAAAACCCGTCATCCTGAGGTGGCCGCGCAGCGGCCCTCGAAGGATGACATTCCGAAACAGCACCCTTCGAGGCGAGCTTTGCTCGCACCTCAGGGTGACGAACAAGGAGTGAATTTCTATGGCTGCCAAGGAAGTCAGATTCTCCGTCGACGCGCGCGACAAGATGCTGCGCGGCGTCGACATTCTCGCCAATGCGGTGAAAGTGACGCTCGGGCCCAAGGGCCGCAACGTCGTGCTGGACAAGTCGTTCGGCGCTCCCCGCATCACCAAAGACGGCGTCACCGTCGCCAAGGAAATCGAGCTTGAGGACAAGTTCGAGAACATGGGCGCGCAGATGGTCCGCGAGGTCGCTTCGAAGACCTCCGACATCGCCGGTGACGGCACCACCACCGCGACGGTGCTTGCCGCCGCGATCGTGAAAGAGGGTTCCAAGGCGGTCGCCGCCGGCATGAACCCGATGGATCTGAAGCGCGGCATCGACCTCGCGGTCGAGACCGTGGTCGAGGAATTGAAGAAGAACTCGAAGAAGGTCACCTCGAACGACGAGATCGCCCAGGTCGGCACCATTTCGGCCAACGGCGACCAGGAGATCGGCCGCTTCCTCGCCGAAGCGATGAAAAAGGTCGGCAACGAAGGCGTGATCACGGTGGAAGAGGCGAAAAGCCTCGAGACCGAGCTCGACGTGGTCGAAGGCATGCAGTTCGACCGCGGCTACATCTCGCCCTATTTCATCACCAACGCCGACAAGATGCGCGTTGAGATGGAAGACCCCTACATCCTCATCAACGAAAAGAAGCTTTCGGCGCTCAACGAACTGCTTCCGCTCCTGGAAGCCGTCGTGCAGACCGGCAAGCCGCTTCTGATCGTCGCCGAGGACGTCGAGGGCGAGGCACTCGCCACGCTCGTCGTCAACAAGCTCCGCGGCGGACTGAAGGTCGCGGCGGTGAAGGCGCCGGGCTTCGGCGATCGCCGCAAGGCCATGCTGCAGGACATCGCCGTCCTGACCGGCGGCCAGGCGATCTCTGAGGACCTCGGCATCAAGCTCGAGAACGTCACGCTCGCCATGCTCGGCAAAGCCAAGAAAGTGATGATCGACAAGGAAAACACCACGATCGTCAACGGCGGCGGCAAGAAGAAGGACATCGAGGACCGCATCACGCAGATCAAGGCGCAGATCGAGGAGACCACCTCGGACTACGACCGTGAGAAGCTGCAGGAGCGGCTGGCCAAGCTCGCCGGCGGCGTTGCGGTGATCCGTGTCGGCGGCGCCACCGAGGTCGAGGTGAAGGAACGCAAGGATCGCGTCGACGACGCGATGCATGCGACCCGCGCCGCGGTCGAGGAAGGCATCCTGCCGGGCGGCGGCGTCGCGCTCTTGCGCGCCACCGAGGCGCTCAAGCGCGTCCGTACGCACAACGAAGACCAGAAGCACGGCGTCGATATCGTTCGCAAGGCTTTGTCGGCTCCGGCACGCCAGATCGCGGTGAATGCCGGTGAGGACGGCTCCGTCATCGTCGGCAAGATCCTGGACAAGGATCACTACTCCTTCGGCTTCGACGCCCAGGGCGGCGAATACGTCGACATGGTGAAGAAGGGCATCATCGACCCGACCAAGGTCGTGCGGCAGGCTCTGCAGGGCGCATCCTCGGTCGCCGGCTTGCTCATCACCACCGAAGCGATGGTCGCCGAACTGCCGAAGAAGAAGAACGACATGCCGGCCATGCCTCCGGGCGGCGGCGGAATGGATTTCTAATCCAATCGGCACTCCAAAATGCGAAGGCCCGGGAGCAATCCCGGGCCTTTGTCATTCCGGAAGCCGAGCCAACGGGACCGCACGAAGTCGCGCGTGTCGATGACGGCTCCGGGAGGCTGTCCGGAATCCATAATCGCCAATCGTGGATGTGGATTCGAAGCTCGCGGCTTTCAGCCGCCCCCCCGGAACGACAAAAAGCCGCTTAGGTCTTCGCCAGCGCATAAGCTTGATCGATCAGCCGCACCGCGCGCAGGCAATCTTCCACGCCGATCGGCGGCGCCTTGCCCGCCTGCCAATGATCGAGCGCATCGCGCACCGCGGTGAAATAGGGCGCCGTGGTGTCGGTGCCGGGAAAGACCTCGTCGCCTGTTGCGGTGGCAAGCTTCACGACGTTGTCTTTCATGGTGAGGATGGCGTCGCGGCCGGCGACTTTCCACTCGCCGTCGGTGCCGTCGCGCGGAAAAGTGTTGCCGACCTCGACGGTGCCGAGAATCCCGGTTTTCGAGCGCAGCAGCACCGAGGCGTAGTCCTCCACGGCGTTGCCGTGGGCGCGGGTGCTCAATTGCGCGCCGGCGACCTGCGCCTCCTCCCCGGTGAGATAAAGAAACATGTCCAGGCCGTGCGGGCCGAGATTGCGCAAGGCGCCGCCGCCGGCTTCCGCCGGATCCATCATCCACGCACAGTCCCAGGCCGCATAGCGCGGCGGCGCCGGGCGGTTCACGCGCACGTAAATATGCGACAGCGGCCCCAAGCGCTTTTCGGCGAGGAGTTCGCGGGCACGTGCCGCGAAGGCGCCGTAGCGCTGCGCCAAGGGAACGGCGACGAAAGCGTTTTGTCGCGCCGCCTTCGCCGCAACCTGCTCCAGCTCTGCCGCGCTCACGCCCATCGGCTTTTCCATCAGGAACGGATAGCCGGCATCGAGCAGATCGTGCGCGATCCTCGCCATTTGCGAGTGCCGCCCCAGCGCCACGACGAAATCCGGACGCAGCTTCTTCAACATATCGTGGTAATCGGTGAAGGTCGGCGGGTTACCGACCTCGGCCGCGCGTTTGGCGACGAGGCCGGCGTCCGTGTCCTGAATACCCACCAATTCCACGTCCGGCATGGCGATCAGATGACGCAAATAAGCGGCGTCGTTGAGTGCGTGCCAATGACTCACTCCGATGGCGGCGACGCGAATGGGCATGGCGACCTCTTTTTGCATTAGTGGATGCGCGGCGCGGAATTAGGCGTTGGTCCGGGCCAGGCCGAGAATTTGCCGCGCCTCTCCCGGCGTGGCGACGTGGTCGCCCAGTACCTCAATAATCTTGCCCGCCTTCTCGACCAGCGCGGCATTGCTCGGTGCGAGCTTGCCTCTTTCCAAATAGAGGTTGTCTTCCAGCCCGACCCTCGGATGGCCGCCA
Source organism: uncultured Alphaproteobacteria bacterium (assembly GCA_963791925.1). GTDB lineage: Bacteria > Pseudomonadota > Alphaproteobacteria > Rhizobiales > Xanthobacteraceae > BOG-931. Next base: position 539,908 of record CAWBUA010000005.1, read on the forward strand.
AGCAGCACGGCCTGCGCCACCATGGGAAACTGATGCAGCGAAATGCCGAAGGCAAACCACGGCGAGTCCGGCGGCAGCAGGTTGCGCATATAAGTCATCGCTTCCGGCGTCGCCGGCTGGCCCCAGGAGATGCCCAGGCAGATCTGGAACATGCCGGGCGGCTTGACGTAGCCTTGTTCGAGAAAGCGCTTGGCGAGGAGGAGATGGCCGGTCTCGAATACTTCAAGCTCCGGCATCACACCGGCGCCCTTGATCGTCTCCGCCATGGCCTGCAGATGGGACGGCGTGTTGACGAAGACGCGGTCGCCCATATTGAGGCTGCCCATGTCGAGGCTGCAGATATCCGGTCTGAGTTCGACGACGTGACGCACGCGTTCGGCCGGGGATTTGAGCACGCTGCCGGGCCCGGGTTTCGACGGATCGTTCTCGTCGTGCGTGAAGCGCGCGCCGGGGCCCGTGGTCAGGTTGATCAGCACGTCGCCGTTCTTCGCCCTGATGCGCTCCATCACCTCGCGATAATGCGCGGTCTCCATGCTGGGCTTGGTGGTCTTCGGATCCCGCACATGGATGTGCACGATCGCGGCACCGGCGCTCGCGGCATCGAGGGCCGAATTGGCGATCTGTTCCGGCGTCACCGGCACCGCCGGATTGCGCCCGGGCGTGTCGGCCGACCCGGTGACGGCGCACGAGATGATGACCTTGCGCTGCATAACCTCCCCCTGTCCGGCTGCGCCGGAGCCCCATGTCTTATGTCATGTCTTATAGCGAGACTTATATCGGGGCCTGGACCCACTGTCGCGCGGCGCTCGTGCGCTGGAGATGACCGGCCAGGAGCCGCACGCTATAACGGCCCATGGCGACAACTAAAGCCTGCCCGAACTGCCAGGCAACAACTCCCACCGACGCCCGTTTCTGCCCGCAATGCGGCGCTCCGCAGCCGCTGAGTTGCGCCGCCTGCGGTCACGCCAATGCGCCGGGATCGAAATTTTGCGCCCAATGCGGTGCGCGGCTCGAAGCCGGCGCGGCACCCTCGCCTACCGCGGCGCCGGCACCGGCCGCGGCTCCTGCGGCAGCAGCGCGCCCCATTCCCGCCGCCGAACGCCGCCAGCTCACGGTCATGTTCTGCGACCTCGTCGGCTCGACCGCCCTCTCCACGCAGCTTGATCCGGAAGATTTGCGCGACGTCATCGCCGCCTATCACAAATGCGCGGCCGAAGTGGTGACGCGTTTCGGCGGCTACGTCGCCAAATATATGGGCGACGGCGTGCTGATCTATTTCGGTTATCCGGAGGCGCACGAAGCCGACGCCGAGAATGCGGTACGCGCCGCGCTGGCGCTGACCGAAGCGGTGACGCGGCTGTTTGCCGAGGGCGGTCATCAAATCCGCATCGGTATCGCCACCGGACTGGTCGTGGTCGGCGAACTGGTCGGAGCCGGCGAAGCGCAGGAGCGCAACGTCGTCGGCGAGACACCGAACCTCGCGGCTCGGCTGCAGTCGGCTGCAGCGCCGAATAGCGCGGTGATCGACGCCACCACGCGGCGGCTGGCCGGCGACCTCTTCGACTATGAGGCGATCGCGCCGGCCGCGCTCAAAGGCTTCGCCGAGCCGGTCGGCGCCTGGAAAATTTTGCGCGAGCACAGCATCGCCAGCCGCTTCGAGGCGCTGCGCACCGCAAGCCGCGCACCCCTGATCGGCCGCGAGGAGGAGATGGAGCTTTTGCTTCGCCGCTGGCAGCAGATCGGGGATGGCGAAGGCCGCGTCGTGCTGCTCGCCGGCGAGGCCGGCATCGGCAAATCGCGCCTGACCGCCGCGCTGGAAGATAGCCTGAAAGACGAAGCGCATATGTGCCTGCGCTATTTCTGCCAGCCGCACACTCAAGGCAGCGCGTTGGCGCCGGTCATGGCGCAAATCCAGCATGCCGCAAATTTCACGCCGACCGATACGCCGGCCGAAAAGCGCGCCAAGCTTCACGAACGGCTTGGAGCCGAGACCGACGCCGAGCCGTTTGCCGAATTGCTCGGCATCGCCGCGCGTCCGGCGGAGGGGATTCCCGATCCGCAGCGCAGCCGCCGCCGCATCCTTGCCGCGCTGATCGGGCGGCTCGAAGCGCTGTCGCGCCGCGGCCCGGTGCTGATGGTGTTCGAGGACGCCCATTGGGCCGATCCGACCTCGCTCGAACTTTTGACGCTCGCGATCGAGCGTTTGCAAACGCTGCCGATTTTGCTCGTCGTCACGCTGCGCCCCGACTTTGCGCCGCCGTGGGCCGGCCAGCCGCACGTCACCACGATGGCGCTCAATCGTCTCTCGCAGCGCGCGCGTGCCGCGCTGGTCGAGCACATCACCGGCGGCAAGGCACTGCCGCCGCAGCTCCTCGAGCAGATCGTCGAACGCACCGACGGCGTGCCGCTGTTCGTCGAGGAACTGACCAAAGCGCTGCTCGAAAGCGAGCAACTGCACGAGAGCCAAGACGGATATGTGCTCGAACAGCCGATGCAGCAGGTGTCCATTCCGTCCACGCTACAGGCTTCGCTGATGGCGCGTGTCGACCGGCTCGGCTCGGCACGCGAAGTCCTGCAGGTCGGGTCCGCCATCGGCCGCGAGTTCTCCTACGACGTGCTCGCGGCCGTGGCCGGGCTGCCCGATCCCGTATTGCAAGACGCGCTGACCCGGCTGATCGAGGCGGAGCTTCTTTTCCTGCGCGGCACGCCGCCGAACGCGGTCTATACGTTCAAGCATGGGCTTGTTCAGGATACTGCCTATTCCGCCATGCTGCGCGCGCGACGTCAGCAGTTGCATTCGGCCATTGCCCTGGTTCTGGAAAAGCGTCATCCCGAGCTTGCCGAGACGACGCCCGAGGTGCTCGCGCAGCAATTCGAACAGGCCGGTCAAAGCGAAAAGGCAATCCACTATTGGCAGCGGGCCGGCGAGCGCGACCTGCGGCGCTTCGCCATAAAGGAATCGGTCACGCACCATGCAAATGCGCTGCGGCTTGTCGAGTCGATGCCGGCAGGGCCTGCTCGGGACGAACGCGAACTCTCCGTCCGCCTCGGCCTCGGCCTCGTCCGCATCATTGGCAACGGTCCAACCGACGAGGCCGCACTCGCACATTACCGCCGAGCGCTGGCCCTGAGTGAACAAGTGCCCGGCCGTGGCCGCGAGCGCTACTTGGCGAGTTGGGGCATCTGGTTCAACGCCACCATCAGCGGCCGCACCATCGACGCCGGCCGGCTCGCCGACGAGTTGGTCGACATCGCCCGCGAACTGAACAATCCCGATCTTTTGCTCGAAGCCTATCATGCCAAGGTGCCGGGCCTGTTGCGCAAGCCGGATTTCTTCGCCATGGGCGAGGCTGCGGAGCAGGTGGTGCGGCTGTACGATCGCGACCGTCATCGCGACCATGCCTATTACTTCGGCGGCCACGATTCACGCATGTGCGCCCGCTCCTTCCACGCGCTCGCATTGTGGGGCCAGGGCCTGTTCGACCAAGCCTTGGCCAAATCCAACGAGGCGATTGCCGACGCCCGGGCGCTGGGCCATGTCTTCACGCTGGCCCATGCGCTGCAGCGCATGGGCATGGCGGTGACGCTGCTTCGCGACGTCGACAAGGGCCGGGCCATTGTCGACGAGCTCTACCCTATCGCCGAACGCAACAAATTCGCCTGGCAGCTCGCGGATGCGATCTATCTGCGCGGCTGGCTCGCAGCGCTGGCTGGCGACACGAGCGGCATCGACATGATGCTGCAATCCATCAACCTGCCGTTCTTTGCCACTTTCAGGCCGGTTTATCTGGTCCATATCGCGGAACGGCAGCTTGCCGCCGGTCAGCTCGATGGTCTGCGCGCGACGATCGAGCGTGCCCATCGCGAGGTGGATAAGTATCATAACCACTTTTGCGAATCCGAGCTGTACCGCCTGCATGGCGAAATGCTGCTGGTGCAGTCTCACGACAACGCCGCGGCCGCTGAAGCGGAATTTTTTCGCGCTGGTGCGATTGCGGCAGAGCAATCTTGCCCCCCGCTGCAGCTGCGTGCCGCCATGAGTTCTTGCCCAGCTGTGGCAGCAGCAAGGACGCCGCGAAGAGGCGCACGCCCTCCTCGCCCCGATCCATGAAACATTCACGGAAGGCTTCGGCTTCCCGGATTTGCAGGCGGCCAAGGCGCTCCTCGACACGCTGAGCTAGCCTCGCGGAAATCGAAAGCGGCCCTATCTAAATGGATGCCGGTCCGCGCGGAGGCCTTCGGACTTCAGCATGAATCACGCTCTGTTCACCGCATTGCCGGAATGGCTGACGCAGGCCGGACTGGCGGGGGTTGCCGAACCCGACATCGTGTCCGGCCTCTGTGAGCGTTGCGTCGCCGCCGGAATTCCGCTCGCCCGCGGCCAGGTTCTCATTGACACGCTGCATCCTGTCCACGAGGGGCGCCTGTTCCGCTGGGGACATGAGCCCCATGAACCGCCACTGGTCGACTACGGGCGCACCACGCGAGACCCCGATGCCGCTTCCGGATCCTATCCCCTCGACATCGCGGGCGCGGAGCGTTGGCGGCACAGTCCCTTCTACAGAATGCTGCAAACCGGCGACTCGATTCTGCGCCGCCGCTTGAACGCGCAGACCATTGGCGAGTTCTCGCTGCTGCCGGATTTGCTGGCGGCCGGCATGACCGACTATGTCGCCATCATCGCCCGCTTTGCCGCCGACGGCGTCATCGGCGAGATGGATGCAGTTTATTCGTCGTGGGCGACGCGGGCGCCGGAGGGCTTTGGCGACGAGCACATCGCCGCGCTTGAGACGGTGATGCCCTACCTCGCGCTCGCCATCAAATCGCTATCGCTCGCCCGCATGACCGAGACCTTGCTGGAGACCTATCTCGGCCGCGACGCCGGCCGGCGCGTGCTGGCCGGAAAGATCGTGCGCGGCATCGCCGAGCGCATCGATGCCGTCGTCTGGTTCAGCGATCTGCGCGGCTTCACCCGGATCACCGACACGGCGCCCGAACAGGTGATCCCGCTGCTCAACGACTATTTCGACGTGATCGTCTCGGCAATCAAACAGCACGGCGGCGACGTGCTCAAGCTGATCGGCGACGGCACGCTCGCCATCTTCACCGCGGCGGACCGCGCGGCGGCCTGCGACATGGCGCTCTCCGCCGCGATCGCGGCGCGCCAAGGCGTCGCCGAACTGAAAAAGCTGCGGGCGCAGGCCGGCAAGCCCGTCACCGACATGTATCTCGGACTGCATGTCGGCGAAGTCTACTTCGGCAATGTCGGCAGTCGCGAGCGGCTGGACTTCACCGTCGTCGGCCCGGCGGTCAACGAAGCGAGCCGGATCGCGGCGATGTGCCGCTCCTTGGATCAGCCTATTCTGATGTCGGCCGTATTCGCCGAAGTCGGAGATTTGAAACGGCGTCTCGTCTCGGTCGGACGATACGCGTTGCGCGGCGTCTCGCACGCTCAGGAATTGTTTACCATCGATCCCGATGCGTGACAGGCGGCCCAAACAGGCTCAGCACATGCCAGCCGCAAGGAAAACGACCACATGCGGGCGCGCGTTCATCCGGCGTCGCCTACAGTGGCCGTTGCGGCGATGAGAAATTAAGACAAGCATCATCGCCTAAGCATTTGAAACATATCATGCCTTGGTGACAGTCCCATGACTCCGAAAGCCGCTCCAAAGAAACCTGCAAACGGGACTGCCAAAAGCGGCAAAGTCTATGTCGGCATCGGCGGCTGGACCTTCGAACCGTGGCGCGGCGCGTTTTATCCGAAAGGCCTGCCGCACGCCAAGGAGCTTGCCTATGCCGCCGAGCGGCTGACTTCGATCGAGGTCAACGGTACATTCTACCGCACGCAGAACTCGGCGACCTTTCGCAAATGGGCGACCGAGGTGCCGGCGGGCTTTGTATTTTCGCTCAAGGGTCCGCGCTTCGCGGTCAATCGGCGCGTGCTCAAGGAGGCCGGCGACTCGATCAAGCGCTTTCTCGATTCCGGCATTACCGAGCTCGGCGACCGCCTCGGTCCCCTGCTCTGGCAATTCGCGCCGACGAAAAAATTCGACGCCGCGGATTTCGGCGGCTTTCTCGAACTGCTGCCGAACAGCTTTGATCGGCGCACGCTGCGCCATGTCGTCGAAGTCCGCCACGACAGCTTCCGCACGCCGGAATTCATCGCGCTGATGCGGACATTCGACGTACCGATCGTATTCACCGATCATGCCAAATATCCGAACATCGCCGACATTACCGGCGGTTTCGTCTATGCCCGGCTGCAGCGCGGCAAGGACACGATCGCCACGGCCTATCCGCCGAAGGACATCGAGGCCTGGGCGGATCGACTGCAAACCTGGGCGCAAGGCGAAGCGCCCGGCGATTTACCGCGCGTAATCCCGGCGGCGAAGTCCGCGCCGCGCGAGGTCTTTGCCCGGGATGTCTTTGCTTATGTCATCCACGAAGGCAAAGTCCGCGCGCCGGCGGGCGCGATGGCTTTGATCGAGCGATTGAGCGGCTAGGGGTCGATGCGAACCCGTTTCCGGCAACGGATTGGTTAATTTCGGATGAAACGCTAACGGCCACTTGCTCCGACAAGGCGCGCGTACATCCGGCGTCGCCCAATATCACAACAGTAGATAGGCGGCCGAAGATGATTATGCAAGGGTCGCATTTATGCGACACTATGGGCCGATCTCGTGTGTGTGTCTGCTTAGCCAAGCGCCGCAGGCCATTTTCGGTCTGACGGCCGATTTTGAGGGAGACGATTATGAGCTTGGATCAACCGACCAGCAGCGAAGAATTCAGACGCGAAGTCGTGAGCGCAATCCACACCCATTGGGGCCTGTTCCTGTTCGAGGGCATCGTGCTGGTGCTGCTCGGCTTCGCGGCCATCGTTCTCCCCGTCGTCGCCACGCTGGCGTTCACACTGGTGATCGGCTGGCTGTTCCTGATCTCCGGCGGCGTGGGCCTCGTGACGACATTCTGGATGCGCAATGCGCCCGGTTTCTGGTGGGCACTGTTGTCCGCCGCCATTGCGCTGGCGGCCGGCGTGATCCTCATTCTTTGGCCGATCAGCGGCACGCTGTCGCTCACTTTGGTGCTGATCGCTTTCTTCGTCATCGAAGGCATCGCAACGCTGATGTACGCCTTCGAGCATAAGGCGCAGCTCTCCGGCCGCTGGGGCTGGATGCTGGCATCGGGCATCGTCGATCTCATTCTTGCCGGCATCATCTTCGCCGGCCTGCCCGGCACCGCGGCGTGGGCGCTTGGGCTCCTTGTCGGCATCAATATGCTGTTCGGCGGCACCGCGATGATCGGCATGGCACTGGCGGCGCGCAATCCGGCGGCTTGAGCATACGCAAGATCACGTTTCCCGGGCGCAGCGCAGCACAAAGTGGTGCGCTGCAGAACCGGGATCGTTAGGAACTTCGAGTTTGCGACGATCCCGGATCCGCGGTGCATCGCTCGCGCGCCGCACCGCGTCCGGCAAACGCGTCATTCCGCCGGCTGCGGCAGGCGCGCTTTTTCCACGCCGTTGGCGATCAGCGCAATCGCCAGCACCGCGATGAGGAAGCCGAAAGCGATAATGGCGGTACTGCCGAGTACGAGGCCGAAGCCGCCGCGGCCGTAGAGTACCGCGATCATCGACACCGCGACGCCGGAAACCATGAAGGTGAGGAAATAACGCACCGCATAGACGCGGCCGCGCCAAGCATCGGCCGTGTAGCGGGCGATGACCAGATCGTTCACCGTGATCTGGCCGTAGATCGCCGCCATGGTGAAGGCGAGCGCAAACAACAGCGTCACGCCGCTGGCATAGGCCGCCCACACCACGCCGCCGAACTGCATGATCGCCAGCGCGGCAAACAGGAGGTGCAGCGGAAAGCGCTCCACCAGCCGGCCGACGGTGATTTGGGCGAGCGCGCCGCACAGGAATACCGCGGTGGTCAAGCCGCCGACCGCGACCAGCGAGATGTCGTTGCCGACGCGCTCGTCGACGATCTTGGGCAGCGATACCGAGATGGTGTTGAAGACGAGGCCGGCGCTCAGCGCGACCACGACGAAAAGCCCGAAAACCGTCGCGGCCAGGACCGGCGACAGCGTGACGTCAGGTGCCTTCGAGCGCGCGGCGGCATGGCCCTCCTTCTCCTCCGGAACGAGCCAGAGATAGACCGCGGCGGTCGCTATGCAGATCACGCCGGGAATGAGGAAGGCGCCGCGCCATGACAAGACCGCCGTGAGCGTCGCGGTAATCCCGGCGGCGAGCGAGACGCCGAGATTGCCGCAGACGCCGTTGAACGCGAGCGTGCGGCCGCGCTGGGTGGCTTTTTCGATGATCATCGCGGTACCGACCGGATGGTAGATGGCGGCGAACACGCCGAGCGAAAACAGCGCGAAGCCGAGCACGTAAAGCGACGGCGCCATGGCCGCCGCGATCAGCGACACCCCGCAGCCGCCATAAAAGCCGAACATCAGTTTGCGCCGGCTCCAGCGATCGCCAAGCCAGCCCGCCGGCAGCGAGAATAGCCCGAAGGCGACGAAGGAGGCGGTCGACAGCCAGATCAGGCTCGCATAGGAGCGGCCGTAGACGGCCTCGAGCTCGATGACCACGGTCGGATAGATCAGGATGACGAAGTGATCGAGCGCGTGCGCCCAATTCATGAAGCCGACCGCCAGCCGCCGCCGCGACAATTCCGCAGAATGCTCGCCCGTCACACCCGCTTGTAGCGTCGTTGAGACCGTCATCGTTCGATTCCCGGCCGGATTACGCAATATAGCCTGCCGGCGGCGGACTACCTACCCCAAGCCTGCAGGGCAGGTCAGCCAGGCGATCCAAGCTTGTGGTGGCGCGACATTGCTTGCCCGGACCGTCGCCGTAGCCGGTTCCTTGTCCACCCGCGTCGTCAACTACCGAGTTTTCCACAGGCCAATTGCACGTAATGGCAGCTTCATGTTGGCAAATTACACCTTGTCTTTAACCTAGGGTTGTTCGCGGGGCGGTTGTTGGGGGCCCTCCGATGTGCGCGTGGCGCGTTGCTGTCGCGATGGCGGTCGCCGTCGCGGGTATGCTTTTGTGTAGTGCTGTGGGTCTGGCGGAAGCCGCTTCTCCCACCGGCCCTTCGTTTCTCGTGTTCGGCGGCACCGATCTGTGGCGCTACGGCGCCTTCCTTTACGGCGGCACGCTGTGGGCACCTGCCGGCCTTGGTGCCGACGGCTTCACGCTGAAGCTCCTCGTGAATGGCGGCCGCTACAGCTACAATTCAAGCGCCCTCCGCAACACCGTCGACGGCACCATGCTGTCCGGCGCAGCGCTGCCCGGCTTTCGCTTCGCGCGCGACAAGCTCACCGTCGATGTGTTCGCCGGTCCGGCCGTGCAGGACTACCGGCTGTCGCCCCATGACCCCGGCAGCCGGCTGCATGGGCTTTATGCCGGCGGCCAATTGGCGACCGATATCTGGTATCAGCCAAGGGCCAATATCATGGCCGCGCTGAACGGCGCGCTGGTCTCGATCGGCCCGACCGGATATGTGCGCGGCGCGCTCGGCTATCGCGTGTTCGACGCCGCCTTTGTCGGACCGGAAACCGCGATGCTGTGGTGCGCCGATTTCCGGCAACTCGAAGTCGGGGCGCATCTGACCGGATTGCATGCCGGCGCCGGCGAGTGGTCGGCCGGCGGCGGCTGGTCGATCGATTCCGACGGCCGCAGCGGCCCCTATCTGCGGCTTTCCGTCAGCGCGAAATATTGAAAGACCGACCTAGTGGAGCGGATTTGACATTCGCTACCCACCTGGCGGCAACCCTCGCAAAGCGAATGTCAAATCCAAAAGCTCCACTAGCACTTATGCTTGCTAGTGGTCCTTCGATTCTAACATTCGCATGAGAGCGTGCCGAAATGGGATGCGAATGTTAGAATTGGACCACTAGCCCTTCTCATCGCAGGCCCAGGCGCGCACCATGCATTGGCGGCCGCCGAACTGGGCGCAGCGCTGCATCGAGATGTTCTCGGCCCTGCCGAGGTGCGAGTTGAGCGCCCAGCCAAAGGCGCCGCAGGGATTTTTGGCATCGACCGCCATCGCCGCGCAGCCCTTGCGGATGACGCCGACGACCCGGCAGTGGCCGCTGGTGCATTTCTTCATCGCCGCCGCACGCGCATCCGCCGCCTTGCCGTAGTCGAAGCCGTAGCCGTAGGCGCCGCAGGCGCCGACGGCGAGCGCTCCGGCAGCATCGGCGGCGCCGGCTGCCGCTGCCAGGAATGCGAAGCCCGCCGCGGCGAGCGCAAGCCTGCGCGCAATTGCGATCATCGAAAGCCCCTCCCCCGAGGATGCGTGGAGGCTAGCGGGGAAGGGTTGCGAGTTGGTGAATGCCGGCGGAAGAAGCCCTCGTCGGCGGGCTTCGCGCGACCGCGGAAACGACCTTACTGCGCCGCTTCGACGTTGTCGGTGGAGACCTTGGACGGCTCGGCCATCACCTTGGTGATGACCTCCTGCGACTGCGGCAAGAGATCGGCCGCCTTGGCGCCGATGGCGGTGACAATGGTGGTTCCGATCTTGGCCTCGATGCCGCGCCAATAAGCGAAGCTGTTGAGCCGCGTGCCTTCAAGCAGGGCGAGAATGACCGCGGCCAGGAACGGCAGGCTCTGCACCAAAAGAACGCAGGCGAAAATGTTGATCTCGTGGACCTGCTTGTAATTGGTGATCACCAGTGTCGCCGCGCCGAGAAGAAGCAGCGCCGCGATCACCGCCTCCCAGAAGGCCGGGAAATCGGGGCCCTTGCGCGCGACGCCGCCCTTGGCGGTGCGCAGAAACGGCATCCGCTCGTGAATGACGCCAAGCCCGACCGAGCGCGCCACCGTCCACTGCAACGACATCGCGGCGCAGACCGCGCCCAGCATCTGGCCGGGCGTGGCGCGCACCCGCAGCCGATAGAGCGTGACGAAATGGGCGACCGAGACGGTAAAGGCGGCGATGATCGGAATCGTGAGAATGCGGTCCGGCACCGCGATATCGGCAAAGGCGACGAACGGCACCCAGACGATGTTGAGCAGCGCGACCACGACGCCAATGGCGTCGGAGCCGAGCCAATTGAGCCAGCCGATGCCGTATTCGCGCTTCTGCTCGCGCGTCAGTCCGACCGCCCCCGGCAACAGCCGCCGCCAGTGCTTGCGCACCAGTTGGAAGCCGCCGAACGCCCAGCGGTGGCGTTGCCGCTTATAGGCCTCGAACGTATCGGGCAGCAGCCCATGGCCGTAGCGGCGGTTGGTGTAATGCGCGACCCAGCCGCGCTCGAGAATGCTTAAACCCAGGTCGGTGTCCTCGACGATGGTCTGCGACGACCAGCCGCCGGCGTCTTCGATGGCGGCGCGGCGGATGAGGCACATGGTGCCGTGCATGACGACACCGTTGAATTCGTTCCGCTGCACCATGCCGATATCGAAGAACCCGGCATATTCGGCGTTCATGGCGGCATGCATGAGCGAACGGCCGCCGTCGCGATGATCCTGCGGCGACTGCACGAAGCCGACGCGCGGATCGGCGAACAGCGGCGCCAGATCCTTCAGCCAGTCGGGATCGAGCACATAATCGGCATCGATGCTGCCGATGATCTCGGCGTCCGGCGCGGTGTGCGACAGGGCAAGGCGCAGCGCGCCGGCCTTGTAACCTTCAAGCTTCTCGACCCGGACGAATTTGAAGCGCTCGCCGAGCGCCCGGCAATGCTCCTCGACCGGCCGCCATAGCGCCGGATCCGGCGTGTTATTGATCACCACCACGCATTCGAGGTTCGGATAATCGAGGCGCGCCACCGCATCGAGCGTGGCGTTGAGCATGTCGGGGGGTTCGCAGCAGGCCGGTACATGGATCGACACTTTGGGCATCACGGCGTCGGGAATGAGCGACGGCGCATTGGCGAGCCGGCGCGGCGGCCGGCCAAAGGCGATCGCCGCGATCTCTTCCAAGCGCGACAGCGCGATGGCGACGAGCGGCACCAGAAGCACGATGCCGAGACCGAGCGCAAAGGCGGCGCCCGGCACGAAATAATGGCCCTTCCAGAATGCAACGATCGCCGAAAACCAGGCCCCGACCGCATTGGCCGAGACCGCCAGTACCAAGGCCTGGGTAAAGCTCACCCCTGCCATGGCCAGGATCGGCAGCGACAGCAACAGCCCGAACAGCACCGCAAGCCCGGCGCGCTTGCCGTAATCGGGATCGGCGATCGCACCGGTCCAGGAGAATTTCGGCTGTCGTGCGGCATCGAAAATGCCCCAATAAGGTCCGACGCCGCCCTCCATCGTCTTCCATGGCTGATCGATGGCTTCGACGATGTTGTAGTCGATGCCGTAGGATTCGGCCCGCGTGACGAAATCGCGCAAAACCTCGGCCTGCGCCATGCGGCCGGGGATGGCGTTGTGAAAGTTATAGCCGGCGCTCGGCCAGCCGAATTCGGCGATCACGATGCGCTTGCCGGGGTGCATCTGGCGGAGCTTGTCGTAGAAGTCGATGGTGTGGTCGACGGCGGTCGAGGCGCTAAAGCCCTCCCAATAGGGCAAGATGTGCGCGGCGATGAAGTCGACGGCCGAGGCGAGTTCCGGATGGTCCATCCAGACGGTCCAGATTTCACCTGTCGTGACAGGCACCGGGCTCGACCGCTTCACCCGTTGGATGAGCTTGATCAGGGCGGGCACGGTCATTTCGGCGCGCAGCGTCGTCTCGTTGCCGACCACGATGGCGTCGACATTGCTGTAATGCCGGGCGAGATTGAGGGCCGAGGCGATTTCCCGCTCGTTGCGCGCCTGATCCTTGTCGATCCAGGCGCCGACGGTGACCTTGAGCCCGAACTCGGCCGCGATCGGCGGAATGAGTTCCGCGCCCCCGGTCGCCGAATAGGTGCGGATCGCCTTGGTATAAGGCGCGATCGCCGCGAGATCGGCGCGGATTTGCTCAGGCGTCGGGCGGGGGCCCGAATCCGGGTGCGAGGAATCCTTAAACGGCGAGTAGGAAACGCTGGCGAGCTGACCGGTAAAGTCGGGAGCCGCAGCTTCGGGCCTCAGCAACGCCCAGATGCCGGCATGCACGCACGCTACGAGCGCGAGCACGGCAACCACGGTGCGCATGGACTCTTACCAGCGGGGCGGACGACACGGGCCCGAACCTGCCCCCAGGTTCGACGATGGTCGTAAGGGTGAGGCTACCTTGCGAGCGGCATAGCTAAGCTAGCGACGGGTAATGGCAAATTCAAGACAACAAAGTGCGAGCAACAACTGTCCGGAGCAAAAATAGTGGTTTGACCTGATGACGACGGTCAGCGCGTCGTGGTCGGCCCCGGCGCGGCGGCCGAAGGCGCCGCCGGCATCACTTCGAGGGAAGGATTGATCCAACAGGCCAGCACCCGGCCATTCAGGCTGTCGGGGACCTTCGGATCGATGGTGTTGGAGTGCAGGACCAGGCATCGGAACGCCGCCTGGATATGGCCGCTCGGGCAGCCGAAACGATCGTACAGATCGAGATGGCGGAAAGCGGTGTCGAGATCGTCGCGCCAGAGCAGGCTGACCACGCGCCGGCCGAGCCACACGCATTCCGGATTGCCCGCCGGCCCGTTGATGGCATGCTGGGCTTCGGCATATTCGTCGATCTTCTGGGTTTCCTTGGATTCCTTGGCCGTGTCCTGGCCGGCAGGAGCCTGCGCGGCCGGGTTCGGATTGCTGCTTTGCGCTACAGCGGGACGGACAAGCGGATTTAAGGGAACAACGAGCCAGGCGGCCAGACACAGTGCGCCGACGATAGTAAATACGCGTTGCGACATGGTTCCCTTGGATTGCTGGGCCAAATTAAGCGATAGACGGACGTTTCCCTTGACCAATCCGGCCGTTAGCTCGGCATTTTTTCGGCGCCGATGCGACGCCTTTTGACCCCTTCTTGGCCATCAGAATGGGCCGCTATTGCGGCGGCCGCCCCGAATGGCTCTCCGATACCACCCAGGAAGAGAACAGCCTAACTGGCTTCGTTTGTCCAGCGTGCCCGGCGCCGACGCGGCGCCGACGCGGCGGAACGCGGCCGGCCATGCGCTTGGCAACGCGCTTGCGCAGGGCTAATGCGAAACCGTGGACCGCCCTCTCGACGGCAATTCTACGGTTGCAGCACTGGCGCAGTTTGCGCTCACGGCGCTGGCGATCGCCGCCGCCTGGTGGTGGCTCGGCGCGCCGATCGGTTTGCCGGCCTCCCCGCTCGCCAATGGCGGCAAGCTCTATTGCGTGTCCTATGCGCCATTCCGCAACGGGCAGGATCCGCTGCGCGAGAACGTCCGCGTCACGGCGAAACAGGTCGACGAAGATCTGACGCTGTTGTCGCGCTACACCGACTGCGTCCGCACCTATTCCGTCGAATACGGCCAGGATCAGATCGCCGGCATTGCGCAACGCCACGGCATGAAAGTGCTGCAAGGCATATGGCTGTCCCAAGACGCCGTGAAAAACCAAGAGCAGATTGCCACCGTCATTGCGCTCGCCAAAAAGTATCCGGACGTCATCCGCGCCATCATCGTCGGCAATGAAGTGCTGTTGCGCGGCGACCTGGCGCTGGCGGACCTTGAGTCCGCGATCCGCGAGGTCAAGACGCAGGTGTCGCAGCCGGTCACTTACGCCGACGTGTGGGAATTCTGGCTGCGCTACAGCGACCTGCAAAACTTCGTCGATTTCGTCACCATTCATATCCTGCCGTATTGGGAGGATTTTCCGCTGCCGGCGTCGCTCGCCGCCGCCCATGTCGACGACATCCGCAAGAAAGTCGCCGCAGCCATCCCCAACAAGGAGATCATGATCGGCGAAGTCGGTTGGCCAAGCGAGGGCCGGATGCGCGAGGGCGCGCTGCCGTCGCCGGCAAATCAGGCGCGCGTCATCGAAGACACCGTGGCGCTGGCGCAGCGCGAGAATTTTCGCGTCAACATCATCGAGGCCTTCGACCAGCCCTGGAAGCGCCAGCTCGAAGGCGCGACCGGCGGTTACTGGGGAATTTTCGACCGGGCGGCGGGGGGCCCGAAATTCAGCTTCGAGGATGGCGTATCGAATCATCCGTATTGGTTGATGCAAGCGCTCGCCGGCATTCTGCTTGCTGCCTTGAGTTTTGCCACTGCCGCCGTCGCCAATCGCGGCAAGACTGCGCCACCCTGGCTATGGCCGCGGATCATGGCGCTGACCTTCCTGCCGGCCGTCCTGTTCGGCTGGACCCTTGAAAAAATCCCGATCGACAGTTTTACCGTCGGCGGCTGGTTGCGTTCGCTTGCTTTTGCCGCCACCGCCGCGGCCGCGCCGATCGTCTGCGCCGCCGGTTGCGCGGTGGGCCGAGGCGCCCCGACATTTGCCGCGGTACCGTCCCGCCCGGACCGCCGGCGCAGCACATGGAGCCTTGCGCTCGGCTTGACCCTGATCGCGCTCACCGTGCTTTCGCTGCAATCGGCCCTCGGCCTCGTCTTCGATCCGCGCTACCGCGACATTCCATTTGCGCCGCAAAGCGGCGCCGCGCTGGCCTTTCTGGTGCTGATGCTGTCGACGGCGCGGGTTTCAGGACCGCGCGCGGTAGCGGAAACCGTTGCCGCCGCCATACTCGCCTTGTCGGCCGGCTATATCGCGTTCAACGAGACCTTCGCCAACTGGCAGGCGATCTGGCTCTGCGCCGGATTTCTCGCCCTCGCCGTCACTCTCTCGCGGGCGCGGGACGCGCCAGGCTGAGAATCGAAGAGGCCGGCGGCCAGCGCCGAAAGCTCGGCATTGTGCAGGACGATGCCGAAGCCTGCGGCCGCGAGCGCAAGCGACATCAGCACGATGGACGGCCGGATCAGGTTGAGAAGCGCGGCGGCCAAGGCGACGCCGCCGAACACATCGTGGTTGAACAGCACGATCGAAACCCGGAACGCACTGCACAGCCAAGTATTCAGTCCGGCCTGACAGGCAAGCTCGACGTTGGTATTCTCGATGGCCATATAGCGGATATAGAGCGCCTCGCCGACCGACAAGAAGCCGACGATCAGAAGCCAATTGGTCTGGCGTGCACTCGGCAGAAACAGCGGGCGGCGCATTCAGAGCATGATCCCGAAAAAGCCTGTCCCGGATTTGAGCCGGGATGGAAACCGGTTTCCCACCTTCGCGTAGCCCGCTTCGGCGGGCGAAGGAAGGTCGGATAAGATCATGCTCAAATCAACTATGTCCTTTCCAGTTCCTTCCTCACGGCTTCAAGCGCTTCCGGCGTATCGACGTCGGTGAGCGCCGCCGTTCCGATTAGCGGCACTTCGGTGACCGCCTCGGCATAGCGGCCGATGAGATAGCGCGCGCCGACGTCGCCCTCGACCGTCGTTAGGTCGGGGAAGAACCGGCGCGACCACACCACCGGATTGCCGCGCTTGCCGTCGATGGTCGGCACCACGACCAGCGCGCCCTTGTCGGGATCGAGCGCGCCGATCAGCCGGTCGATCAGGCCGGCATCGACTTGCGGCATGTCGCCGAGGCAGACGATGGCGCCGTCGACGCCCGCCGGCAGCGCCGCAATGCCGGTCTTGAGCGAGGTGCCAAGACCATCGGCAAAATGCGGATTGTGCGCGAACGTCACCGATAGCCCGGCAAGCGCCGCCTCGACCCGTTCGTGCTGATGTCCGGTGACGACGATGACGGGCCGGGCGCGCGAGGCAAGCGCCGCATCGACGACAATACGCACGAGCGGCTTGCCGCCGATCTCGGCGAGGAGCTTGTTCGGGCCGCCCATGCGGCTCGATCGCCCGGCGGCGAGCACGAGCGCGGCGATCGGGCGGCCGCTCTGCACCGGCTCCTCGCGCGGCTGCGGCCGGGTGACGATTTCCATCAGCAAGCCGCCGACGCCAAGCCCGGTAATATCCTCGCGCGGCACCGGCAGACCGGCCAGTAACCGCATGAGCACCCAATCGAATCCGTTCTCCTTGGGGCTTCTGGCGCATCCCGGCGCACCGATCACCGGGCGCGAGCCGGCGGCGCCGATCAAGAGCAGATTGCCGGGATCGACCGGCATGCCGAAATGCTCGATGCGGCCGCCGATCGCTTCCAAGGCGGCCGGGATGACATCGCGGCGGTCGGCAATCGCCGAGGCGCCGAAAACGATGACAAGCTCAGATCCCGCGTTAAGGACTTCGTCCAATGCGCGAGCGAGCGCGGCGGCCTCATGCGGCACGCGGCGCTCGGCGACGACCGCGGCGCCGGCAGGAGCGAGCCGCTCGGCGGTGATCTTCAGCGTCTTTTCGATGACCTTGCTCGCCAGCCCCGGCAGCACCGTCGACACCACGCCGACCTTGCGGATGCGATAGGGCGCGACGCGAATGAGCGGCCCCTTCACGATATCGCGCGCCGCGGCGTGGGCTTGCTTACTGACCGCGAAGGGAATGATTTTCACCGTCGCGATCATTTCGCCGGCGACCACCGGCTTATAGGCCGGCAGCGTCGCGAAGGTGATCGCCTCGTCGACGCGATTGAGCCGGTCGATCGCCTCCTTATCGACCACCAGCACGCCGGCATTTTGCGCAAACAGGTTGGCGCGGCCGGTAAAGGCGCGGTCGACATGCACGCCCTCGCCCGCGACGGCCTTGGCGATCTCGGCCGCGGCGACGTCTTCGGAGACGTCGCCCGGCTCCAGCCGTGCCACGACGATGTCCATGATGCCGGCGGCTCGCAGTGCTTCGACCTCGGCCGCGCCGATCAGCGTGCCCTTCTTGAGCACCAAGCCGCCTTGACGGATGGTATGGACGGCGGTCGCGCCGAGCGCGTCCTTGGGCGCCACCGCACCGAATTTCATGACACGGCTTTGATCGGCGCAGGCTCGGCGTCGACCTCCTCGCGGAGCCGCTCGGTGATCTGCGCCATGATGGCGACGGCGATCTCGGCCGGCGACACCGCGCCGATGTCTAGGCCGATTGGGGCGGCGATGCGGGCGATGGCGGCGTCGCTCACCCCTTGCGCCTTGAGCCGCTCGACGCGCCGGGCGTGGGTTTTGCGCGAGCCGAGCGCGCCGATGTAGAAGCAATCGCGGGCCAGCGCATGCAGCAGCGCCGGGTCGTCGATCTTCGGATCGTGCGTGAGCGCGACGAAAGCGGTGTAACGGTCGACATTGAGCGGCGGCAGCGCCTGATCCGGCCACTGCGCAATCACCTTGACGTCCGGGAAGCGCTCCGGCGAGGCGAACGCGGTGCGCGGGTCGACGATGGTCACGTCATAGCCGACGATCTTGCCGATCGGCGCCAACGCCTGGCTGATGTGCACGGCGCCGGTGATGACAAGCTGCGGCGCCGGCACATAGACGGTGAGGAAGACCCTGCCTTCCGCCGTCTCTTCCATGCCACTCTTGCTGGTGCGCAAATGCTCAGCCAGCAGCGGCCGCAACGGATCTTTGGCGATGTCGGCGGCTTTAATCAGACGCTGTCTGCCGCTTTCGACATTGGTGACGACAATCGCGGCGCGGCGCGCGGCGCGTTCGGCATTCAAAGCGGTGAGGATGTCGAGTTTCATGTGCCAAGCTTTCTCCCAGCGATCCTACCGCCATCCCGAGGTGGCCGCGAAGCGGCCCTCGAAGGATGCACGGCCCGGGCCGTCACCCTTCGAGGCTCGCTTTGCTCGCGCCTCAGGGTGACGGATAACTTACTCCACCTTCTCGACAAACACCCGGATCGTGCCGCCGCAGGACAGCCCGACTTTCCAGGCGGTCTCGTCGGCGACGCCGAACTCCAGCATTTTCGGCTTGCCGCTGTCGATGACGTCGAGCGCCTCGGTGACCACGGCGCCTTCGACGCAGCCGCCGGACACCGAGCCGAGGAAGTTGCCGTCCTGATCGATCACGAGATTGGAGCCGACCGGCCGCGGCGCCGAGCCCCAGGTCTCGACCACGGTGGCGAGCGCCACCGCGCGGCCTTTCTTGCGCCAGTCTTCGGCTGCCTTGAGGATATCGTTGTCGGTTGAGAGCATGGGCCTCTCCGTTCCATTTGCTATATCCACTCGAATATAGCGTATTCATCCAAGGTTATATAGGTCTTTACGCCACCCTTTGCAGCCACGCTTTCGGGTCGGCGGAGCCGCCGCCTTTGCTTAGGGCCGCGACCAGCTCGCCCATCAATTCGAGATTATGGATCGGCCGGAATTCGTCGACATGGGGCAGCATGGTCTTGATGCCGCGGGCGCGCGCCTCGAAGCCCTCGAAGCGAAGCAGCGGATTGAGCCAGATCAGCCGCCGGCAGGAGCGGTGCAGCCGGTCGATCTCGAAGGCAAGCGTGTCGTCGGCGTCGCGCTCGAGCCCGTCGGTGATGAGAAGGACGATGGCGCCCTGGGTGAGCACGCGCCGTGCCCATTGTTTGTTGAAGGTGCGCAGCGACGAAGCGATGCGGGTGCCGCCGGACCAGTCCGGCACCGCCGCCGAACAGGACGCCAGCGCATCATCGGGATCCCGTTCGCGGAGCGCGCGGGTGACGTTGGACAGCCGCGTGCCGAACAGAAAAGTCGAGACGCGCTTTCGCGCATCGGTGAGCGCGTGGAGATAATGCAGGAAAATGCGGCTGTACTGGCTCATCGAACCGGAGATGTCGAGCAGCGCCACGATCGGCGGCGGCTTGGTCTTCGGCCCGATGAAGCGCAGATCGATGAAATCGCCGCCGCCTTTCATGCTGGCGCGCAAGGTGCGGCGGATATCGATGAGATGACCGTGAATGTGCGGCGCCAGCCGCCGCGTGCGCATTTCGGCAAGCGGCATGACGAGCCGCTGCATCGCCGCTTTCGCCGCGGCGATCTCGGCGCTGGTCATCTGCGCAAAATCCTTGCGCTGCAGCACCTCGCGGTCCGACACGGTCATGCGGGCGTCGAGCTCGATCTCGCGCTCCTTCTTCAGCTTGTCGTCGAGCCCGGAATAAAGCGCCTCATGCACGCGCGTCGCGCCGGCCTGCGGCGGTTGCGGCGCCGTTGCCGGCGCCTGCGGCATCATCATTGCCATGAGCTGATCGATATAGCCGCGGCGGCGGAAGAAAATGCGGAACGCTTGATCGAACAGGATGGTATGCTCGTGGCGCTTGACGAACACCGCGTGCAGCGTCCAGTAAAAATCCTCCCGGGTGCCGACGCCGGCGGTCTTCAAGGCTTCGAGCGCATCGAGCACCGCGCCGGGCCCGACCGGAATGCCGGCCGCCCGCAGCGCACGGGCGAAGTAGAGGATGTTTTCGGCGAGGCGGCCGGACTGCTCCCTCTCCCCGGAGGGGAGAGGGTTGGGGTGAGGGGGTTCGGGCTTATCGATCATAATCTCTGAGATTCTTCTGCGCCGCCCGAGCCCCTCACCCGGCGCGCTATGCGCGCCGACCTCTCCCTAAGGGAGAGGGGAAATTACTCCGCCGCCCGCAGCTCCGACTTCACCTCGTCGAGCAGCTCCTTGACCTTGGAGCCCTCGAACTTGGCGATGTCGTCCTGATATTTGAGCAGCACGCCGAGCGTATCGGAGACGGTCGCGGGATCGAGCGCGACGACGTCGAGCTCGGATAAGGCGGCGGCCCAATCGAGCGTCTCGGCGACGCCGGGCGATTTGAACAAGTCCTGCTTGCGCAGCGCCTGCACGAAACCGACCACCTGCTCGGACAGCTTCTTGCCGACGCCCGGCACCTTGGTGTGCACGATGGCGAGCTCGCGCTCGGCGGACGGATAGCCGACCCAGTGATAAAGGCAGCGGCGCTTGAGCGCATCGTGGACTTCGCGGGTGCGGTTCGAAGTGATGACCACGATTGGCGGGTGCTCCGCCTTCACCGTGCCCATTTCCGGAATGGTGATCTGAAAATCGCCTAGGACCTCAAGCAAAAACGCCTCAAATGCCTCGTCGGTGCGGTCGATCTCGTCGATCAAAAGCACCGGCGCGCCCGCGGTATCGGGCTCCAGCGCCTGCAACAACGGCCGCTTGATCAGAAAGCGCTCGGAGAACACGTCGTGCTCCAGGCGGGCGCGATCATGCTCGCCCTCGGCCTCGGCGACGCGAATGGCGATCATCTGGGCGGCGTAATTCCATTCATAGACGGCGGCAGCGACGTCCAGCCCCTCGTAGCACTGCAGCCGGATCAGGCGGCGGCCGAGGGTGGACGACAGTACCTTGGCGATCTCGGTCTTGCCGACGCCAGCCTCGCCTTCGAGGAAAATCGGCCGGCCCATCTTGAGCGCCAGATAAAGCACGGTGCCGAGCGAGCGGTCGGCGAGATAGTCGGCCTCGGCCAGGAGGTTGACCGTGGCGTCGATGGAGGCCGGGAGCGGACGGGGGGAAGGCTTGTTCATGGGCGCAATGTAGTCATGACCGCGGTGCTTGTCGCCCCACATGTCATCATCCGCGGAAGCGGATGATCCAGTAAAACACCGCTGTTTCGGTGAGTACTGGATGCCCCGGCCTGCGCGGGGCATACAGTGCGTAGGGCGGATTAGCGCAGCGTAATCCGCCAATTCGATCGCGGAAGACGGCGGATTACGCCTTCGGCTAATCCGCCCTACGCGCTGTCATCATCCGCCAACGGGTCCGGACCGAAGTCGCCG
Source organism: uncultured Alphaproteobacteria bacterium (assembly GCA_963791925.1). GTDB lineage: Bacteria > Pseudomonadota > Alphaproteobacteria > Rhizobiales > Xanthobacteraceae > BOG-931. The sequence continues at coordinate 561,440 of CAWBUA010000005.1, forward strand.
GCCCGATGACAAGCTCCAGCGGATGATCCAGTAATCATCTGAAATTCCAGCAATTACTGGATGCCCCGCTTGCGCGGGGCATGACAGCGGAGATTGTCACGCCGCCGGCTTGCCGATCGCCTCAGCAACCGCGCGCCGCGCCAGCACCGCAACGAGATGCGCGCGGTATTCGGCGCTGCCGTGGATGTCCGAGTTCATGCCGTCGGCGGGGATGGTCATGCCTTCGAGCGATTTCGGCGCGAAGCGTTTCTTCAGCGCTTCCTCGAAGGATTTCACCCGGAACACGCCGTTCGAGCCGGCGCCGGTGACGGCGACGCGGATCTCACTGCCGCGCTTCGACACAAACACGCCGACCAGCGCGAAGCGCGACGCCTGATTGCGGAATTTCTGATAGGCCGCCTTCTTCGGCAGCGGGAAGATCACCTTGGTGATGATCTCGGAAGGCTCCAGCACCGTCGAGAACATGCCGGTGAAGAAATCGTCGGCTTTGACGCGGCGCTTATTGGTGACGATGGTGGCGCCAAGTCCGAGACACGCCGCCGGGTAATCGGCGTTGGGATCGTTATTGGCGATCGAGCCGCCGATGGTGCCGCGATGGCGGACCGCGGGATCGCCGATCATGCCGGCGAGGTGTGCCAGCACCGGCGCGGCCTGCTGCACCACCGGCGAGGTGTTGACCTCGTTATGCGTCGTCATCGCGCCGATGGTCAGCGTGCGGCCAGACTGCTCGATGCCGCTCATGCCGTCGATCAGCGTCATGTCGACGATCTGCGGCGGCCCGGCAAGACGGAGCTTCATGGTCGGCAGCAGCGTCTGGCCGCCGGCGAGCAGCTTGGCGTCGGCGTTCTTGGTCAAAAGGCCGGCGGCCTGACGCACCGTTTGCGGACGATGAAAAGTGAAGGCGTACATCGAAAGTCCTCCGTTATGCCGCGCGCGGCATGCCTGTTTTCTGAAGCGCCGCCCACACCGTCGCCGGCGTGGCCGGCATTGTGAGATGTTCCGTGCCGATCGCATCGGTGATGGCGTTGATGACGGCGGCCGGTGCGGCGATGGCGCCGGCCTCGCCGCAGCCCTTGATGCCGAGCGGATTGGACGGGCACTTGGTCACGGTGGTGTCGACCTTGAGCGGCGGGAAATAATCGGCGCGCGGCATGGCGTAATCCATGAACGAGCCGGTGACGAGCTGGCCGTCCTTGTCATAGACCGCACCCTCATAGAGCGCCTGACCGACGCCTTGCGCGATGCCGCCATGGACCTGTCCCTCGACGATCATCGGATTGACCACGATCCCGAAGTCATCGACCGCGGTCCAGGCCACGACCTCGGTATTGCCGGTCTCGGTGTCGACCTCGACCTCGCAGATGTGGCAGCCGGCCGGGAAGGTGAAATTGGTCGGATCGTAGAACGCGCCTTCCTTCAGGCCGGGCTCGAGCTCGGCGCCGGAGAACTTGTGCGCGATATAGGCGTTGAGCGAGACGTCGCCCCAGGCCGCCGACTTGTCGGTGCCGGCGACGGAGAATTTGCCGTCCTTGAATTCGATGTCGCCTTCGGCGGCTTCGAGGAGATGCGCCGCGACTTTCTTGGCTTTGGCTTCGACCTTGTCGAGCGCCTTGACCAGTGCCGACATGCCGACCGCGCCGGAGCGCGAGCCGTAGGTGCCCATGCCGAACTGCACCTTGTCGGTATCGCCGTGCACGACCGAGACGTTGTCGATGGGAATGCCGAGCCGCTCGGACACGACTTGCGCAAACGTCGTTTCGTGGCCCTGGCCGTGGGCGTGCGTGCCGGTCAAAATCTCGACCGAGCCGGTCGGATTGACCCGCACTTCGGCGGATTCCCATAAACCCACGCCGCAGCCGAGCGAGCCCACCGCTTGCGACGGCGCGATGCCGCAGGCTTCGATGTAAGTGGAGAAGCCGATGCCGCGCAGCTTGCCGTGGCGGGCGGACTCGCGCTTGCGCTTGGCAAAGCCTTTGTAGTCGGCGAGCTCCATCGCCTTCTTCAGCGAGGCGTTATAGTCGCCGGCGTCGTAATTCATGATCACCGGCGTCTGGTGCGGGAAGGTCTTGACGAAATTCTTGCGCCGCAGCTCGGCCGGATCCTGGCCCATCTCGCGCGCGCCGACTTCGACCAGCCGCTCGACGACGAAGGTCGCCTCGGGCCGGCCGGCGCCGCGATAGGCGTCGACCGGACCGGTGTTGGTGTAGACGGCATCGACCTCGCAATAGATCTGCGGGATCTCGTATTGGCCCGACAGCAGCGTGGCGTAGAGATAAGTCGGCACCGACGACGAGAAGGTCGACATGTAAGCGCCGAGATTGGCGATGGTCTTGGCGCGCAAGGCGGTGATCTTGCCGTCGCCGTCGAACGCCATCTCGGCGTGGGTGACGTGATCGCGGCCGTGCGCATCGGCGAGGAACGCCTCGGAGCGGTCGCAAACCCATTTCACCGGCCGGCCGACGCGCTTCGACGCCCACAGCGCCACGACTTCCTCCGGATAGATGAAAATCTTCGAGCCGAAGCCGCCGCCGACATCGGGGGCGATGACGCGGAGCTTATGTTCGGGCGCCATGCCGACGAATGCAGCGATGACGAGGCGCGCCACGTGCGGGTTCTGCGAGGTGTTCCACAGCGTGAAGGCGCCGGCGCCGGAATCGTATTCGCCGATCGCGGCGCGCGGCTCGATGGCGTTCGGCACCAGCCGGTTGTTGACGATGTCGAGCTTGGTGACGTGATGGGCCGATTTGAATGCGGCATCGACCGCTTTGGCGTCGCCGAGGCCCCACTGATAGATGGTATTGTTGGGCGCGATATCGTGGATTTGCGGCGCGCCCGGCTTTTGCGCCGCCGCGGGATCGGCGACGGCGGGCAGCACCGCGTAGTCGACTTTGACCTTCTCCGCGGCGTCACGCGCCTGCGGCAGCGTCTCGGCGATCACCACCGCGACCGGGTCGCCGACATGGCAGGCCTTGCCGTTGGCCAGCGCCGGATGCGCCGCCATTTTCATCGGCGAGCCGTCCTTGGAATGGATCATCCAGCCGCAGATCAGGTTGCCGATCTTGTCGTTGGCAAGCTCGGCGCCGGTGAGCACGGCGACGACGCCCGGCATGGCGGACGCCGCTTTGGCGTCGATCGATTTTATCGTGGCATGGGCGTGCGGGGAGCGAATGAAATAGGCGAAAGCCTGGCCGGGCCGGTTGATGTCGTCGGTGTAGTGGCCTTTGCCCGTGATGAAGCGCTGATCTTCCTTGCGGCGCACCGCGGCGCCGATACCGGTTCCGCTCATGATATTGCCCTCCGGCAACGCGTTCCTCGGACAGGAAACCGCCCGCCGGCGGTTTCCCCCTCGGTTCTCTCCCTATTCGGCGGCTTTCGACGTCGCGCCGCCGCCGCGCATGGCCCGCGCACCGGCGGCGATCGCCTTTACGATGTTATGATAGCCGGTGCAGCGGCAGATATTGCCTTCCAGTTCCTCGCGGATGGTGCGGTCGTCGAGGTCGTTGCCCTTGCGCCGTACCATGTCGACCGCGGTCATGATCATGCCCGGCGTGCAGTAGCCGCACTGCAGGCCGTGATTTTCGCGGAACGCCTCCTGCATCGGATGCAGCGGTCCGTCAGCCGGCGCCAAGCCTTCGATGGTGAGCACGTCGGCGCCTTCGAGTTGCAGCGCCAAGACGGTGCAGGACTTGATCGCCTTGCCGTTGACGTGCACGACGCAAGCGCCGCATTGCGAGGTATCGCAGCCGACATGGGTGCCGGTGAGCCGCAGATTCTCGCGCAAGAATTGCACCAAGAGCGTGCGCGGATCGACGTTGGCGCTGACGGGCTTGCCGTTCACGGTCATCGAAACCGGTACCGTGTCGGTTGCGGCCATCGGACTCCTCCCCTGCAAAATTCCGGTCAAAAGTTGCTATTTGCCGGCTCTTCTGGCTCGCCGGCCAGGTTCCGGTGCGAATTCGGGGCGATTTTGCCGGTTTTCGTACCTTAGAACAAGAATTACTCTGAACCCCAGGCCGGGCGACGGTCAAGGGGAGTTTCTTGGCAAATTCCCGTGACGGCGAGCCGCCGAGGCTGGGCGCGCGCGGCCCAGCACGTCTCCCAACCGCGGGCCGAAAAAGTCTTTGCAATTGGTCGCTGGCGATTTTGCTTGCTACGCAGCCTTCGGGTTGACCGCTGCGGCGAAGTTCGCAAAGAAATCGTCGGCCACTTTCTTGGCGGCGCCGTTGACCAGCCGCTGGCCGAGCTGGGCCAGCTTGCCGCCGATCTGGGCATCGACGTCGTAAGACAATAGCGTGCCGCCGTCCTTGGCCGTGAGCTTCACGGTGGCGCCGCCCTTGGCAAAGCCGGCGACGCCGCCGTCGCCCTGGCCGGAAATCTTGTAGCCGTTTGGCGGATCGAGATCGGACAGCGTCACCTTGCCTTTGAACTTGGCCTTGACCGGGCCGATTTTGACCGTAGCGACGGCCTGCATTTCGGTGTCGGAAAGCTTGTCGAGCTGCTCGCAGCCGGGGATGCAGGCCTTCAGCGTCTCGACGTCGTTGAGCTTCTCCCAGACCGTTTGCGGCGGGGCGGCAAGTTGAACCTCGCCATTCATCGTCATCGCCATCGGCGTCACTCCCTGGCTAAACGCGCACTATCGCTTACCGCCTCGCGCGGCGGCTGAAAAGGGTGCTAAGAGGCGCGCAAACGTACCGGGAGGATAACCAATGCCGGATATCAAAGTCGACGACGGCTGCATCATCCATGCCGAAATGGAAGGCCCGGAGGGCGCGCCGGTGCTGATGCTGTCGAATTCGCTCGGCACCAATCTGCACATGTGGGACGACCAGGTGGCGGCGTGGACCAGGCATTTCCGTTTGCTGCGTTACGACCGCCGGGGCCACGGTCAATCGAGCGTGCCCAAGGGGCCGTACACCATGGAGCGGCTCGGGCGTGACGTTGTTGCCGTGCTCGATGCGCTCAATATTGCCAAGATCAATTGGTGCGGCCTTTCAATGGGCGGCATGGTCGGGCAGTGGCTCGGCGCCAATGCGGCCAACCGGATCGACAAACTCATCCTGACCAACACCTCCTGCTTCTACCCGGACAAGCAAGCCTGGGCCGATCGTATCGACTTTACGCGCAAGAACGGCATGAGCGGTCTGGCCGGTCCCATGATGGAGCGGTGGTTCACCAAGGAGTTTCGCGAGCGCTCGCCGGCCGCGGTGGCGCGCATCAAGGCCATGTTCGAGAAGACGCAGATCGAAGGATTTCTCGGCTGCGCGGCGGCGATCCGCGACATGGACCACCGGCCGCTACTGCCGAAAATCAAGGCGCCCACCTTGGTCATCGCCGGACGCTTCGACGTCGCCACGCCGCCGGCGATGAACGAACTCATTCAAGGCGAAATCCCGGGAGCGCATTTCAAACTGCTCGAGGCGCCGCACATGGCCAATATCGAGCAGCCTCAGGCCTATGCCGACGCGGTGCTGGAGTTTTTGTCGAAGAAATAATCGAACCGAACTTCACATGCGGGACGAAGAGCGGCGACCCGGCATGACCCGGGCCGCCGCGGTGAAGCGCGCGAAGGAAGGCGGTCAGCGATCGGCGCCGCTCTGCTGGCCGCCCTGCCCCGGCTTGTTCTGGCCGCCTTGCTGTTGCTGGCCGGGCTTGTTCTGGCCGCCCTGCTGCTGTTGACCGGGCTTGTTCTGGCCGCCCTGTTGCGGGTTGCTTTGGTTCTGTTGGTCGCGCTGCGGATTTTGCTCGTTCGCCATTGGGACGCTCTCCGTTGTTTTGAGGGGCCTAACTGCGCCTAGGACCCCCCGCCCAAAGCGACAACCGGGGACGCAGGCGATGGTTCCTCGGCTGGCGCCGGGGCGCTCTCACCAACCTATTGAAATTTCGACGAGAATTATCGTGATTGCTACATAATGTCAGGTAGCCGACGCTCGGCCCAGCCTAGACCGGCTTATAGGCGCGATCGTGATAAACCAGCGCCGCACCGGCCGGTCCGAGCCGCACCGCCTCGACCGCGCCGAACACCACATTGTGCGAGGCCATCACCTTGGTTTCGATGGTGCGGCAATCGAAGGCGACCACGGCGGAGGTCAGCACCGGGCAGCCGGTCTTGAGCGTGATCCATTCGCCTTGGGTAAAGCGCTCGTGCAGATGCACGCCGCTTCGCCCCGCGAACAGATCGGCAAGCTTTTCCTCGCTGGCGGGAAGCGTGTTGATGCAAAAGACGCCGTTTTGCGCCAGCACCGGCGCCGAATTGCTGCGGCGGTTGAGACAGACCAGAAGCATCGCCGGCGTATCGGAGACCGAGCAAACCGCCGTCGCGGTGAAGCCACTCTTGCCGCCGGGGCCATCGGTCGTGACGACATGCACGGCGGCGCCGAGCCGGGCCATCGCCTCGCGGAACGCCACCGGCTCGACCGTCGCGATCGGCCCGGGCGCGACTGCGGTAAAAGCGCCGTCCATCGCATCGTCGGGCCGTTGTTCGATCCAGCTCATCACTGTGCACCGCCATCAATCCGCAACAGCGGATCGCGCAGTATCCACCCTACGGAGAAATATGAACACCAAACTCTTCGCATACTGGATGTCCCGCCGGTGCAGGGCATGACGGCAACATTCACTCCGCGGCACGTCGCTCATCCGGTAGTCCGGGATAGGCGACATCGTCGGGATTGAGCCAGGTCGAGCCGGTCCAGCCGTTCTCGTCGTATTCGGCCATGCATTGCTCGGCGAGCGCCGTCATCTGCGCCATGGTTCCGGACGCCCGCGCGTTCCACAACGCCTGGATGCGGATGTCCTCGTGATTGCCGGCGTAATTGCGCTCATAGAGCTCGTGGCGGCCGCCGAACTCCGTGCCGATCGCATCCCAGAGGAGCTTCATGATTTTGATGCGCTCCTTGTAATCAATGCCGTAGGAGCCGCGCACGTAACGTTGGAGATAACGGTCGATCGCCGGATTTTTGAAATCCTTGGCCGACGACGGCAGATAAATCAGCGACGAGGCGACGATCTTGTCGACGATCTCCTTGACGCGTCCATAGGCGTCGCCGGCGAACACCCGGTAGCTCGAGCCCGACTGCAGATTGGGCAGCACCGCGCCACCGACCCACGGCGTCGGATCCATCGCCATGGCGTCGGTCAAGGCCCAGAACAGATTGCGCCAGGCGACGACTTCGCCGAGCATCGCCTGATTGCCGCGAAACTCGTCGGAGCCGGCGGCGTGCAAAGCCTTGGCGAGTATCCCGGCGAGGAAGTCGAGCTTCACCGCAAGCCGGGTACAGCCCTGGAACTGATAGCCGGCCAAAAACCCCGACTGCGGAAAAAAGACCTTCAATTTTTCCAGATCGCGGTGCAACAGCACGTCTTCCCAGGGGATGAAAACATTGTCGAAGACGAAGATCGCGTCGTTCTCATCGAAGCGCGACGATAGCGGATAGTCGAATGGCGTGCCCATCACGCTCGCCGTCATCTCATAGGATGTGCGGCAGAACAGCTTGACGCCCGGCGCGTTCATCGGCGCGATGAACATCACCGCGAGATCGGTGTCGTGCAGCGGCACGGCGGCGTTCTGACCGAGAAAATTGTAATGCGTCAGCGCCGACGCGGTCGCCACCACTTTGGCGCCTGAAATATAGATGCCGGCGTCGGTGTCCTTCTGGATGGTGATGAACACGTCCTTGACCTGATCGACCGGCTTCGACCGGTCGACCGGCGGATTGACGATGGCGTGATTCATGAACAACACGTTCTCTTGCGCACGCCGGTACCAGCGCTTGGCGTTGTCGGCGAACTTGCCGTAAAAGTCATAATTGGCGCCGAGCGTATTCATCAGCGACGCCTTGTAATCCGGCGAGCGGCCCATCCAGCCGTAGGACATGCGCGCCCATAGCGCGATGGCGTCGCGTTGCGCGACCAGGTCCTCGCGCGAGCGCGCGGCGCGAAAGAATTTGTGGGTGAAGCCAGACGAGCCGGTATCGGTCGGACACGTCAGCGCGGTCCTGGTCTTGTCGTCATGGAGCGCGTCATAAAGCCGGGCAATCGAGCGCGCGGCATTGCGGAACGCCGGATGCGTGGTGACGTCCTTGACGCGCTCGCCATAGATGTAGACTTCGCGGCCGTCGCGCAGGCTTTCGAGATATTCCGCCCCGGTGAACGGCCGGCCCTTGGCCTTGATCGCGTCTTCGGATTTGACCCGGTCCATCGGGTGCTCCCTTATTTTCCGCAATGGCCTAGCCCGCGCGGCACGTAACGGCAATACCGGACACTATTTCCCCGGGTTGCGGCTGCGGCACCGTGCCCGCGGCGTTGCCGCGCCGCGGCGCCCCTGTTAAGCCTTAAGGCAGGTTGTCGGCCGGGCAGCCATGCGGAGGTGCGCAGGACGCATGGACGTCTTTCTCCAACAGCTCATCAACGGCATCACGCTCGGCTCGATCTACGGCCTGATCGCGATCGGCTATACGATGGTGTTCGGCATCATCGGCATGGTGAACTTCGCCCATGGCGACGTGTTCATGGTGTCCGCCTTCATCGCGCTCATCGCCTTCCTGATCCTGACCACATGGCTCGGCATTTCCTCGGTCGTGCTGGCGTTGCTGATCGTGCTCGTCGTGGCGATGCTGTTCACCTCGCTGGTCAATTGGGTGATCGAGCGCGTCGCCTACCGGCCGTTGCGCGGCTCGTTTCGCCTCGCTCCGCTGATCTCGGCGATCGGCATGTCGATCTTCCTGTCGAATTTCGTTCAGGTGACGCAGGGACCCCGCAATAAATCGATCCCGCCGATGATCAGCGGCGAATTCGTGCTGTTCACGCACAACAATTATCCGGTCACGCTGTCGTACAAGCAGCTCATCATCTGGGGCGTCACCGCGGTGCTCTTGCTGGCGTTCTGGTATCTGGTGGCCAGGACCAAGCTCGGCCGGGCGCAACGCGCCTGCGAACAGGACCAGAAGATGGCGGCGCTGGTCGGCGTCAATGTCGACCGCACCATTGCCACGACGTTCGTCATCGCCGCGGCGCTCGCCGCCGTCGCCGGCACCATGTATCTGATGTATTACGGGGTCGTCACTTTCTCCGACGGCTTCGTGCCGGGCGTGAAGGCCTTTACTGCCGCCGTCCTCGGCGGCATCGGCTCATTGCCGGGCGCGGTGATCGGCGGCCTCTTGATCGGACTGATCGAGACCATGTGGTCGGCCTATTTTTCCATCGACTATAAGGATGTCGCCGCGTTTTCCATTTTGGCGATCACGCTGATCTTCCTGCCGCAGGGACTGTTCGGCCGTCCGGACGTCGAAAAGGTGTGAGGTGGCGGCGATCGTCAATTCCGCAGGAGACGATCCACGCCGGGCGCGCCCGGCGCTCGCTAAAGCCCGGGCCGACACGATAGCCGCGCTGCGCGATGCCGGGATCACCGCGGCGATCGCGTTCGGCGTGTTCCTGCCGCTGATCGGGTTCAAGACCGGAGTCAATGGCGACAATCAGTTGGTTTTGACCACCCGTTGGCCGCTATTGTTCGCGATCGTCGCCATCGTCGGCACCGGCCGCTTGGCCTATTCGCTGGTGCTCGAACCGCGGCGCCGGCAGCGCGCCGTGCGGCCGGCCGCGACGACGCCCTCGGCCTGGCGCACATTCGTCGGTCAATGGTTCGTTCCCTTCGGTATCGCGTTCGTCGTCGCCTATCCGGCGCTGGTGCTCGCTACCGCCGGCTTTTCCCGCAGCGTGAAATGGGTCGACAATTTCGGCATCCAGATTCTGATCTATGTGATGCTGGGCTGGGGATTGAACATCGTCGTCGGCCTTGCCGGCCTGCTCGACCTTGGCTATGTGGCGTTCTATGCGGTCGGCGCCTATTCCTATGCGCTCCTTGCCAAAACCTTGGGTCTGTCGTTCTGGGTGCTGCTGCCGATCGCCGGCGTCCTCGCCTCGTTCTGGGGCATCCTGCTCGGCTTCCCGGTGTTGCGGCTGCGCGGCGATTACCTTGCGATCGTCACGCTCGCCTTCGGCGAGATCATTCGCCTGGTGATCATCAATTTCACGGCGCTCACCAACGGCTATGCCGGCGTCGGCGGCATTCCGCGGCCGTCGTTTTTCGGCATTCCGTTCAATGCCGACGACAATGGCTTTGCCGCAGTGTTCGGGTTGCCGTTCAGCCCGATCTATCGCGTCATCTTTCTCTATTACGTCATCCTGGCGCTGGCGCTCTTGACCGCCTTCGTCACCGTGCGGCTGCGGCGGCTGCCGGTCGGCCGCGCCTGGGAGGCCCTGCGCGAGGATGAGATCGCCTGCCGCTCGCTCGGCATCAACACCACCAATACCAAGCTGACCGCCTTTGCCATGGGCGCGATGTTCGCCGGCTTTGCCGGCTCGTTTTTTGCGACCCGGCAAGGCTTCATCTCGCCGGAATCGTTCACTTTCCTGGAATCCGCGACGATCCTTTCGATCGTCGTCCTTGGCGGCATGGGCAGCCAGGTCGGCGTCGCCATCGCCGCCATCGTCATGATCGGCGGCACCGAGATCATGCGCGATCTCGATTTCCTGAAGAAGATATTCGGTCAGACCTTCGATCCGACCCAATACCGCATGCTCATCTTCGGCTTCGCCATGGTGCTGATCATGGTCTGGCGGCCGCGCGGGCTGATCTCGACCCGCGAACCTTCGGTATTCCTTAAAGAGAAAAAGAGCATTGCCGCCGACCTGGTCAAGGAAGGCCACGGCTAGGCCATGAGCGGGCAAAACGCGCCGCGCGCAGCCGACACTTTGCTCCGCGTCGAGCATCTGACCATGCGGTTCGGCGGCCTCCTCGCCATCGACGACCTCAGCTTCGACGTCGGCCAAGGCACCATCACCGCGTTGATCGGGCCGAACGGCGCCGGCAAGACCACAGTGTTCAACTGCATCACCGGCTTCTACAAGCCGAGCGGCGGCCGGCTGGCGCTACGCCACGGCGACAGCGCCGCGTGGAACGAACTCGCGGCGCTCACCGATTCCGGAGCAAGAACCGTTTCGGCGAGAAACGGCGCGCTCTATCTGTTGGAGCGCATGCCGGATTATCTGGTGGCGCAGCGCGCGCGCGTCGCCCGAACCTTCCAGAACATCCGACTGTTCCCCGGCATGACGGTGCTGGAAAATCTGCTGGTCGCCCAGCACAACCGGCTGATGCTCGCCTCCGGCTATACGCTCCTCGGCGTGCTCGGGTTTCCGTCCTACGCGCGCGCCGAGCGCGCGGCGATCGACAAGGCGCGCGCCTGGCTCGACCGCGTCGGGCTGATCGCGCGCGCCGACGACCCGGCCGGCGACCTGCCCTATGGCGCCCAGCGCCGGCTCGAAATTGCCCGCGCCATGTGCACCGATCCGGTGCTGCTTTGCCTCGACGAGCCGGCCGCCGGCCTCAATCCGCGCGAGAGCGCCGAGCTCAACCGCCTGCTGCTCGCCATCCGCGACGAGTTCCGCATCGCGGTGCTGCTGATCGAGCACGACATGACCGTGGTAATGGGAATTTCCGATTACGTTGTCGTGCTCGATTACGGCGTGAAGATCGCCGACGGCGCGCCGGATGCCGTGCGCAACGACGACAAGGTCATCGCCGCCTATCTCGGCGTCGCCGAAGATCAGGTCGGGCAAGCCGAGGCCGAGGTCGGATTATGAGCGCGCTGCTTTCCGTTCGCGGCGTCAAGACGTTCTACGGCCGTGTCATGGCGCTCAAGGGCGTCGACCTCGACGTCAATGACGGCGAAATCGTCACGCTCATTGGCGCCAACGGCGCCGGCAAGTCGACCTTGATGATGACGATCTGCGGCAATCCGCGCGCGCGCGAGGGCGCCATCAGCTTCGCCGACCGCGACATCACCGCGCTGCCGACGCACGAGATCGCCAAGCTGCGCATCGCCCAGGCGCCCGAGGGCCGCCGCATTTTTCCACGCATGACGGTCCTGGAAAATCTGCAGATGGGCGCAACGATCGCAGAGCCGGCCACGTTCGATCGGGACCTCGAACGCGTCGTCACGCTGTTTCCGCGGCTCAAGCAGCGCCTCGCCCAGCGTGGCGGCACGCTCTCGGGCGGTGAGCAGCAGATGCTCGCAATCGGCCGCGCGCTGATGAGCCGGCCCCGGCTGCTTCTGCTCGATGAGCCGTCGCTGGGGCTGGCGCCCTTGATCGTGCGGCAAATCTTCGATGCCATCAAAGCGCTCAACCGCGACGAGGGCTTGACCGTGTTCCTGGTCGAGCAGAACGCCTTCCATGCGCTTCGCCTGGCGCACCGCGGCTATGTCATGGTCAACGGCCTGATCACGCTGTCGGGCTCGGGCCGCGAGCTATTGGAACGTCCGGAAATCAAATCCGCCTATCTCGAAGGCGGCCGCTAGCTTTCGGAAACGGAAATGGACAGCACCGCCTCATCGATCGCCGGCCTGTTCTACGAAGAAGGCTCCTTCGGCGTATTCGTCTTGGTCACCATCGTGCTCGGCGGCGGAGCAGCGTGGCTCGCCGGCCGCGCCGTCGCTTTGACCTGGCGGCCATGGTGGCAGGTGGTGTCCTATGCGCTGATCCTGGGATTTGCCGTCCGCTTCATCCACTTCAGCCTGTTCAACGGCACGCTGTTGTCGCTGCATTACTATCTCGTCGACAGCGCGTTCTGCATGGCCCTCGGATTTTTCGGCTTCCGCGTCGCCCGTGTCGGCCAGATGGTCACGCAATATCATTGGCTCAATGCAGCGGCCGGTCCGTTGCGCTGGCGCCGCAAGCCGCACTGACGTAATGTTGCGCGAACGGTTGCGAGCGCCGGCTCCACCCCGAAGGAGAACGAGCCATGAAAAGCATCATGAGAAAGATCGTTACGCTGGGTCTTGGTCTGAGCTTTGCGATTGCTGTTGTGGGACTGACGGCGGGAACCGCCGCGGCCCAAGTCAAGATCGGGGTCGCCGGCCCGATCACCGGCCCGAACGCCGCCACCGGCGCGCAGATGAAGAACGGCGTCGATCAGGCCGCCGCCGATATCAACAAGGCGGGCGGCGTTCTTGGCCAGAAGATCACGGTGGAATACGGGGACGACGTCTCCGATCCCAAGCAGGGCGTTTCGGTCGCCAATGATTTCGCCGCCGACGGCGTGAAATTCGTGGTCGGCAACTACAATTCCGGCGTCACCATCCCGGCGTCGGAAGTCTATCATGAGAATGGCATCCTCGAGATCACGCCGGCTTCCACCAATCCGACGGTCACCGAGCGCGGCTTGTGGAACATTTTCCGCGTCTGCGGCCGCGACGATCAGCAGGGCCGCGTCGCCGGCGACTACATCCTCAAGCATTTCAAAGGCAAGCGCATCGCCTTCGTCAACGACAAGACCACTTACGGCAAAGGGCTCGCCGACGAGACGCTCAAGACCATCAAGGCCGGCGGCATGGATTCCGTGCTCTATGAGGGCATCAATACCGGCGAGAAGGATTATTCGGCGCTGGTCTCCAAGATCAAACAATCGCGCGCCGACCTTGTCTATTTCGGCGGCCTTTACACCGAGGCCGGACTGATCGTGCGGCAGATGCGCGATCAGGGCGTCACTGCCCCGCTGATGGGCGGCGACGGCATCACCTCCGATGAGTTCGCCTCCGTCGGCGGTCCCGGCGTTGTCGGAACCTTGATGACCTATGGTCCCGATCCGCGCAATCGGCCGCAGGCCAAGGCCGTGGTCGCGGAATTCCGCGCCAAGCATTTCGAGCCGGAGGCCTATACGCTCTACAGCTACGCCGCCGTGCAAATCATCGCGCAGGCGGCGACCGCGGCCAATTCGCTCGATCCGAAAAAGGTCGCCGACAAGATGCACTCCGGCATGACCTTCAAAACCGTGATCGGCGATATCTCCTACGACAACAAGGGCGATATTACGCGGCTCGACTATGTCGTCTATCGCTGGGTGAAACAGCCGGACGGCAAGATTACTTACGTCGAGCTTCCCGGCGCGCAGACGAACTGATCAACCGATCTTGCCGAGTGCGGGGAACGTCTGCAGCAGCCAAAAGCTCGCCTCGCTGACCGTTCCGGTGAGAAAGGCGATGCCGGTCAGCACCAGAAGACCGCCCATCGCCTTCTCGACCAGGCCAAGATGAGCGCGGAAGCGCGCAAGGAACGCCGCGAACGGCTCGACCGCGAGCGCCGCGATCAAAAACGGCACGCCGAGGCCGAGCGAATAGACGGCAAGGAGACCCGCGCCCTTGGCCAGCGTCGTCTCCGAGGCGGCTACCGCGAGGATTGCCGCGAGAATGGGTCCGATGCACGGCGTCCAGCCCAGCGCGAAGGCGAAGCCAATCAGATAGGCGCCCCACAAGCCGACCGGCTTGGCCATTTCGAGGCGTTTCTCTCGCATCAGCCAGGCGATCGGCGTCAGGCCGAGAAAATGCAGCCCCATAATGATGATGCCGACGCCGGCCAGGATTGAGAGCGGTCCCGCATAGACCCGCAATAACCCGCCGACCGCGCTGGCGCTGGCGCCGAGCGCGACGAACACGGTCGAAAAGCCGAGCACGAACAGGATCGCGGCGCCAATAGTCTCGCGCCGCACTTGCGGCTCGGTCTCGGCGTCGGCGAGCCGTTCGAGCGAGGTGCCGGTGAGGTAGACGAGGTAAGGCGGCACCAGCGGCAGGACGCAGGGCGACAGGAAGCTCAGCATGCCGGCGACGAGCGCGGCGACGATCGTGACATTCATGGCGCAAGCAATGCACCGAGCGCAGTGGCGATTGCAAGGCGGTGCGGGCACTCCCCACGCGCGGGGCAGACGCTATGATGCGCCATGCGCAACCTGATCACCGACGTTCCCGGGGTTCGGATCGGCCACGCCGAAGACGCCCGTCTCGGCTCCGGCTCGACCGTCGTCATATTCGACGAACCCGCCGTCGCCTCGATCGATGTGCGCGGCGGCGGGCCGGGCACGCGCGAAACCGCGCTTCTTGACCCGGCGCAGACGGTACAAGGCATCGATGCCGTTGCCTTGTCCGGCGGCTCGGCCTTCGGCCTCGACGCGGCAGCGGGCGCACAGGCCTGGTTACGCGAACAGGGGCGCGGCTTTGCCGTCCGCACCGCACGGGTGCCGATCGTTCCAGGTGCCGTATTGTTCGATCTTCTCAATGGCGGCAACAAGGACTGGGGCCGGTTTCCGCCCTATCGCGAGTTCGGCTATGCCGCGGCCGCAGCCGCCGGCTTGGACTTTGCTTTGGGCAGCGTCGGCGCCGGCACCGGGGCGACCACGGTGAATTGCAAGGGCGGTGTCGGTTCCGCCTCGGCGCAAACGCCCGACGGCTGCATTGTCGGGGCGCTCGCCGCGGTCAATGCCGTGGGCAGCGTCACGGTTGGCCACGGCCCCTGGTTCTGGGCGGCCCCCTTCGAAGTCGACGGTGAATTCGGCGGCCGCGGCCTGCCCGGGGCTTTTTCGCCGCAAATGCTCGAAACGCGCATGAAGGGCGCGACCCCCGAAAATACGACGCTGGTCGTCGTAGCGACCGATGCGGCCCTTACCAAGGCCCAGGCCAACCGGCTTGCGGTCATGGCGCAGTCGGGCCTGTCGCGCGCGATCTACCCGGTCCATAGCCCGCTCGACGGCGACGTCGTGTTCGCGGCCTCGACCGGACGCCGGCCGTTTACCGACGCGCTGCACGGTCTCACCGCGCTCGGCACGCTTGCCGCCAATGTCGTGGCCCGCGCCATTGCCCGGGGCGTCTACGAGGCCCAGTCAAGACCCGGCTCAATAGGGAGCTGGCAGGATCAATTCGGCCCCTAGCGCAACGGGTTTCGTGGCTTCGCCGGCGCGGCAGAAAGCAT
This sequence comes from uncultured Alphaproteobacteria bacterium, assembly GCA_963791925.1. Taxonomy (GTDB): domain Bacteria; phylum Pseudomonadota; class Alphaproteobacteria; order Rhizobiales; family Xanthobacteraceae; genus BOG-931. The sequence continues at coordinate 577,232 of CAWBUA010000005.1, forward strand.
AATCCGGATTCTCCACCGTCACGGTTTTGTTTTTATTGACTCGCTCCACGATTGCGACTTCACTTCAGGACGAGCTGTTATTGTGGCTTTGTGGCGGAGGGTCCGATGCGCGTCGTGGCTGTTGTTTTTGCGGCGTTGCTCACACTGGGTCTCGCGGCGTTTGGCGTCGTTGCCGCGCAAAAGCCGTCGAGCCCAGGCTCGCTCATCGCGCTGGCCGAGCACATTCTCTCGCCGGCGCAAGCGACCAGCGCGCCGGCTGCCGCCGGCGTTCAGGTAAGTCCGGCGCAGACTGCCCGGACTTCCACGGTCCAGGCTCCGGTCATCAAAGTTTCGCAAGTCGCCACCGCAGCAGAGCCCCCCGCGCCTTCCGCACCACCCGCCAAGCTCGTCGTAGCGCAGAACTCGGCGGCGGCCGCTCCTGCTCCGCCGGCGCCTGCCGCCACTAAGACCGCAAGCTCGCCGTGGCCGACGACGCTTCCGGACTGCCACAATCCCGATGCGCTTGGCATGTCGCGCATCGTCCAGATCGACACCACCGGCGGCCCGGCCTTCGGCACCGAGCATTTCAAGCAATACGACTTCCTGCATGAGAAGGAAGTCGTGCTGACCTTCGATGACGGCCCATGGCCGGAAAATACCGAGATGGTGCTCAAGGCGCTGCAGGATAATTGCGTCCGCGCCACCTTCTTCGAGATCGGCGAGCACGCCACGTGGAACCCGCAACTGACCAAGGAACTGGTCGATGCCGGCATGACGGTCGGCACCCATACCTGGTCGCACAAGGATTTGGCGAAAAACCCCTACGCCAAGGATCCCGATCTCGCCAAGCAAGAGATCGAAATGGGCGTGAGCGCCGTGCACATGGCGGCGGCGGGCGGCCCGGTGGCGCCGTTCTTCCGCTTCCCCGATCTGCAAATGCCGGCCGCCATGATCGCCTATCTCGGCACGCGCAATATCGCGACCTTCTCGACCGACATCGACACGTTCGATTTCAAGATCCACAAGCCTGAGGAAGTGGTCAAATCGGTGATGACCAAGCTTGCCAAGAACGGCAAGGGTATCCTGCTGATGCATGATTTCCAGCACGGCACCGCGGAAGCGATGCCGGAGATCCTGCACCAGCTCCACCTCGCCGGCTATAAGGTGGTCGGCTTGGTGCCGAAATTCCCGGTGACGACGATTGCGAAATTCGACGACATGGTCCGGGCCAACGACAAATATTCGTCGAGCAACAACACCCGGCCGGAAAACAGCGTCATCAAGACGATCAGCGAATAATTGTCATTCCGGGGCGGCTTAAAGAGCCGAACCCGGAATCCATATTCACTGTCGTTGCAGAACGACGTCGGCGACAGAGCTATTCGCGCAATGTCTGTGATTATGGATTCCGGGCTCGCGCTTTGCGCGCCCCGGAATGACGGCTATTTGGTGAATCTCTCCGCCGCATAAGGCTGCGGATCGCAGAACGGCGTGGCGCCGGTCATCAGCTCGGCCAGCAGACGCCCGGTCGCGGGGCCGAGCGTCAATCCCCAATGCGCGTGCCCGCAGGCGAGCCAGAGCCCGGCCTGACCCGGCGCACAGCCGATGACCGGACGGGAATCCGGAAAGCACGGCCGCGATCCAAGCCACGGCAGGGTTTCCACGGCGTCGCCGAGCGGGAACAGTTCGCGGGCGGCGGGCATCACAAGCCGCATCTGCACCGGCGTCGGCGGCGCATCCCGCGCGGCGAATTCGACGCCGCTGGTGATGCGAATGCCCTGCTCCATCGGCGCCAGCACATAGCCGTTGTCGGCGTCGAGCACCGGCCGCGCCAGCGCGGCATTGCCTCCCGGCCGGAAATGGCGGTGATAGCCGCGCTTGACGGCGAGCGGCAGCCTTATGCCAAGCGGATCGAGCACGTCCTTGAGCCACGGCCCGAGCGCAATGACGATGTTTTCGGCATCGAGCGGGCCGGATGCGGTGCCGACGCGCCATTTCGTTCCGTTGCGATGGAGCGTGCGCGCATCGCCGATAAACGACAATCCGCCGAGCGCGGCAAAGCGGGCGGCATAGGCGCGCGTCACCGCCAGCGGATTAGACACGCTCACGGCTCCGCTCCAATGCACGGCGTGGCGGAACACGGGCGCGAGCGACGGTTCGAGCATCCGCGCGCCTTCGCCGTCGAGCGCAACATTGTTGATGCCGAGCTCTTTGGCGAGGTCGCGCTCGCGTAGCGTGCCGGCGAAGGAACGATCCGTCCGGTAGAGTTTGAGCCAGCCGGTGCGGCGGAAATGTTTCTCCGCCGCGGCTTCGGCGGCGAGCGCCTCATGCTCGGCGACCGCGCGCGCAAACAAGGGCCGCATGACCTGGGAAGTTTCCAAAAGCTTTGCCGGCCGCGAATAAGCGCGAAAAGCTAAAAGCCACGGCGCGATCTCCGGCAAAAACGTAAGATGATAATTGGCGAGCGGCGAGCGCTTGAGCGCGATGCGAAGCAGCGTCGTCCAATCCGACGGGAACGCCGCCGGAAAGATGGTATTGCCTTCGATGATGCCGGCATTGCCGTAAGAGGTTGCCTCGCCCGCCCCGCCGCGGTCGACCAAAGCTACTGACAGACCGCGCTTGACCAGATGCAGCGCGACCGAGGTGCCGACGATCCCCGCTCCCAGCACGATGACATCGCTGCGCGCCACGGCACCTCCGTTACGGCAAGAGGTGCGAATGTGGCGAGCGTGGCGTAACCCGGCAAGTGCCGTCCCGCAGACCTGATCTTGCGCCGGGTTTGGCGCGTTGCTCCGGGGCATATGACGTGTTACGCGAACCCGCAATCCTGGAGAGCCCAGTGCCCCGCCCGCTGATCATCGCTCCATCTATTTTGGCTGCCGATTTCGCGAAATTGGGCGAGGAGGTGCGTGCGGTCGACGCCGCCGGCGCCGATTGGATTCACGTCGACGTCATGGACGGCCATTTCGTGCCCAATATTTCGATCGGGCCGGATATCGTCAAAGCGATCCGGCCTTACACCAAAAAGCCGCTCGACGTGCACCTGATGATCGCGCCTTGCGATTCCTATCTCGAGGCCTTCGCCAAAGCCGGCGCCGATCACATCACCGTGCATGTCGAGGCAGGTCCCCACATTCACCGCTCGCTGCAGGCGATCCGGGCGCTGGGCAAGAAGGCCGGCGTGACGATGAATCCGGGCACGCCGGAAAGCGCCGTGGAGCGGGTGCTCGATGTCGCCGACCTGATCCTGGTCATGTCGGTCAATCCCGGCTTCGGCGGGCAAAAATTCATCACCGAGACGCTCGACAAAGTGCGTAATCTGCGCGTCATGATCGGGGCGCGACCAATCGACATCGAGATCGACGGCGGCATGACGCCGGAGGTTGCGCCGGAAGCCGCGCGCGCCGGCGCTAATGCTTTCGTCGCCGGCTCGGCGGTGTTCAAAGACAAGACGCCGGAGAGTTATCGCACCAATATCGCGGCCATCCGCCAGGCGGCGGCGCTGGTCCGCGGGGAGGCTGCCTGATGGGCGTATTGATCGACGGTCAATGGCGCGACGAAGAGCTGCCGGCGGAAACCGGCAAGACGGGCGATTTCCAACGCGCGGACAGCGTATTTCGCGACCGCATTACCGCCGACGGTTCATCGGGATTTAAGGCGGAAGCCGGGCGCTATCACCTCTATGTCGCCTATACCTGCCCCTGGGCGCACCGCACCCAGATTTATCTGGCGCTGAAAAAACTCACCGGCGCGATCAGCGTGTCGATCGCGGTTCCCGGACTGCGGACGCAAGGCTGGACGTTCGAGGACAATCCCGCCTTCCCGGACTGTCCGCCCGACCGCGTCAACGGCTTCCGCTATCTGCATCAAGCCTATTCAGCGAGCAACCCGCATTACACCGGCAAAGTGACGGTGCCGACGCTGTGGGACAAGAAGACCAAGCGGATCGTCAATAACGAATCGTCCGAGATCATCCGCATGCTCAATTCGGAATTCGCCGGCATCGGCGCCGATCCGACGGATCTTTACCCGGCGCCATTGCGCGGCGAGATCGATCGTATCAATGCCGAAATCTACGCCAACGTGAACAACGGCGTTTACCGCTGCGGCTTTGCCAAATCGCAGGCCGCCTATGAAGAAGCCTATGACGCGCTGTTCGCCACGCTTGACGACATCGAGGCGCGACTCGGCCGTCAGCGCTATCTGGTCGGCAACCGCATCACCGAAGCGGATTGGCGGCTGTTCCCGACTTTGGTGCGCTTCGATGTCGCCTATTTCTCGCTGTTCAAATGCAACAGGAACCGCATCGCCGACTTTCCGAATCTCCTCAACTATATGCGCGAGCTTTATGCGGTGCCGGGCGTCGCCGAAACCGTCAAGCCGCGCTACTACGTGATCGGCTACTATTCGATCGCACGCGTCAATCCGACCGGCATCATTCCCAAGGGCACGCCGGTCGATTATCAAAAGCCGCACGACCGCGCGCGGTTCGCGGCGTAACCATGAAACCCGTCCGATGATCCCCCGCTACACCCGCCCACAAATGGCGGCGATCTGGACGCCGGAGACGCGGTTCCGCATCTGGTTCGAGATCGAAGCGCATGCCGCGAGCGCCATGGCCGAGCTCGGCATGATCCCGAAATCGGCGGCGGAGACCATTTGGGAGAAAGGCCAGGCGGCGGTCTTCGACACCGCGCGCATCGACGAGATCGAGCGCGAGGTCAAACATGACGTCGTCGCGTTCCTCACCCATCTTGCCGAAATCGTCGGCCCGGACGCGCGCTTCGTGCATCTCGGCATGACGTCGTCCGACGTGCTTGACACCTGCCTCAACGTGCAGCTCGTTCGCGCCGCCGATATTCTCATCGCCGATGTCGATGCCCTATTGACGGCGTTGGAGCGGCGCGCGCGGGAATACAAGTTCACACCCACCATCGGCCGCTCGCACGGCATCCATGCCGAGCCGACGACATTCGGGCTCAAGCTCGCGGTCGGCTTTGCCGAGTTTTCCCGCGCCCGGGCGCGGCTGCAACTGGCACGCAAGGAAGTCGCGACCTGCGCGATTTCGGGTGCGGTCGGCACTTTCGCGCAGGTCGATCCGCGCGTCGAAGCCTATGTGGCCGAGAAAATGGGGCTCGCAGTCGAGCCGATCTCGACCCAAGTCATTCCGCGCGACCGCCATGCCATGTATTTCGCCACCCTCGGCGTCGTCGCCGCCTCGATCGAGCGCCTCGCTACCGAAATCCGCCACCTGCAGCGCACGGAAGTACTGGAGGTCGAGGAGTTTTTCTCCGAAGGGCAGAAAGGCTCCTCGGCCATGCCGCACAAGCGCAATCCGGTGCTGTCGGAGAATCTTGTCGGCCTGGCGCGTATGGCGCGCGCCTATGTCGTGCCGGCGCTGGAGAACGTTGCACTGTGGCACGAACGCGACATCTCGCATTCCTCGGTGGAACGCATGATCGGACCGGACGCGACGGTGACGCTCGATTTCGCATTGGCCCGCCTCGCCGGCGTTGTCGACAAGCTCATCGTCTATCCCGACAACATGCGAAAGAACCTCGACCGGCTTGGCGGCCTCGTGCATTCGCAGCGCGTCCTCCTGGCGCTCACGCAAAAGGGCGTGGCGCGCGAGGACGCCTATCGGCTGGTGCAGCGCAACGCCATGAAAGTGTGGGCCGGCGGCGGCGACTTTCTGGCGCTGCTCATGGCCGATCCGGACGTACGAAAGCATCTGAGCGAAGCGGAGCTGAAGGCCAATTTCGATCTCGATTTCCACATGGCCCATGTCGATACGATTTTCGCCCGGGTCTTTGGCCGGGCCTGACCCCCGTTAACCGTAATTCCGGCATTCTGCAGCAATTTCAGGGATTTCCTCTTCTTGCCCAACTCGGTCGCCTGACGTAGGGTCGCACAACCGAAAGAGGAGAGGGTCATGGGCCGTTTGGTACGCAAGCCGAAACCGCCGGAGGCCGCCCCGGCGCAAGCTTCCGACTTCGGCGGCATGTTCCAATCGCGCGCGCAGCCGGAAATCTCTGCTGGCGAGCCAGGCGACGCTTATCTGACGCGGATGGTGAAATATATTCCGGCCGAAATCATCGGCGGCTCGATGCTGGTCAATGCCATCCTGGCGCAGGCGGTGACCGCCGGCAACGGCAATGCCACCATGGCCGGGCTTTCGGTCACCTCCATTGCTATCGGTGCCTTGCTGGTCGGCTTGATCTTGACGCCGCTGTTCTGCTGGTACGTGCGCGAGGACGGCGACGCGTGGCTCGTCAACGCCGTCGTTTCCACAATCGCTTTCCCGTTCTGGGCCTATCTGATGGGCGCGGTCGCCTTCGCTAAATTCCATGACGGCGATCTTGCGGTCATCTTGATCCTGACCTTCACCGCGGTGAGCGGGCTTGTGGCGCCCGTCGTCGACCGACCCAAGGTACAAGAGCAGAAAAGCGCCAATCCGAAAGAAGGTCCGCGGCTCGTCGAAAGCCTGACTGCTTGAGTTAAGGCTTCACGCCAAAGCCCGCTCGGTTTCGATGTTATCAAAGCCTCGCCGCTCTAGCTTTTTGTTGCGGTATGATCTCTTCGAAGAAACGCCATCTTCTTTGCTGGATCGCGCTTTAGCGGTGTAAGCTCGCGTGATGGCGGAACGCAAAACCATCCTGGTCTTCGATTCCGGGCTTGGCGGGCTCACCGTGTACCGCGAGGTTGTTGCGGCGTGCCCAGACGCCGATTTCCTCTATGTCGTCGACGACGCGGCGTTTCCCTATGGGCGGCTGGCCGAGCCCGTGCTGATTGCCCGCGTTGTTGAACTGATGGGTGCGCTCATCGCAGCGCACCGGCCCGATCTGGTGGTCATCGCCTGCAACACCGCGTCCACGATCGTGCTGCCGGAACTGCGTAAAAACTTCGCAGTGCCCTTTGTCGGCACGGTGCCGGCGATCAAGCCGGCCTGCGCCGCCTCGGTCAGCAAGCGGGTATCCGTGCTCGGCACCGAGGCGACGGTACAGCGCGAATATACCCGCGCACTCATTCGCGATTTTGCGAAAGGCTGCGAAGTGACGCTGGTCGGCTCGACCGCGCTCGCCGGCTATGCCGAGGCCGAGCTTAACGGCGCCCCGGCTAGCGATGAAGACATTCGTGCTGAGATCGCGCCCTGCTTCCGCATTGGCGGCAAGCGCACCGATACCGTCGTGCTGGCCTGCACCCATTATCCGCTGCTGCTGCATCGCCTGCACAAGCTCGCACCCTGGCCGGTGAATTTCATCGATCCGGCGCCGGCAATCGCGCGGCGTGCGGTCGATCTGCTCGGGAGTCCGCGGGCCTCCGCCGGGACGGGCACGGCGCGCGCCATTTTCACCTCCGGCCGTCTGCAGAACGCGGTTATCGCACGCTTCGGCTTTCGTCAGGTCGCATTGGCACCTTCGTCGGCCGGCTGAACTCTGCTCAATTTCACGTCATCTCTGCATCGAATATCGGCTTTACTCGCCGCGCAATTTTGCGACGCTCCGGGGTTAGTGGCTGATGTCGGGAGCCCTTATCGAAAGGTCGAACCATGACAATCGCCATTTCCTCCGATCGCGCGGCGTCACCGCCAAACCGCTGGAATCAACTCATCCTCGGCGTCATCGCCATGATGGCGATCTCCAGCCCGCAATATGTCTGGACGCTGTTCACCGGCCCACTCAATCAGAAACTCGGCACCACCCTTGCCGAACTGCAATGGACCATCTCGCTATTGGTCATCTTGCAGACCTGGTTTTCTCCATTTCAGGCCTATCTGGTCGATCGCTTCGGTCCGCGCGCGCTGATTTCGCTTGGCGCGCTTCTTTCCGGCGGCAGCTGGGTGCTGTCCGCCTATGCCAGCGATGTTTGGGCGCTCTATTTCACCTACGGCGTGCTCGGCGGCTTCGGCACCGGCATCATCTATGTCGGGATCATCGGATTGATGGTGCGCTGGTTTCCGGATCGCCGCGGGCTTGCCACCGGGCTTGCCGCCGCCGGTTACGGCTTCGGCGCGTTCTTCACGAGCTTTCCAATCGACGGCATGATCAAAAGCTCTGGTTACGCGCACACTTTCATCATATGGGGCGTGATCCAGGGCCTGATCGGGCTCGTCGCGGCGCAATGGCTGCGCACGCCGCCGGACGATTATCAGGCGCCGACCGGCCGCGCCGCCGTCGCGGTCTCCGCAGAACAGTCACACCGCAGCTATTCGCCGGCCGAAATGCTGAAGAGCCCGGTCTTTTATCTGCTCTTCCTGATGATGAGCATGATGTCGACCTCGGGCCTGATGGTCGTCTTCAACGTCGGACCGTTCGCCAAGGATTTTGGCGTCGCCAATATGCCCGTTCTGGGCATGGCGGCTCTGCCGCTGTCGCTGACCTTGTCGCGCGTCACCAATGGACTGACGCGGCCGTTTTTCGGCTGGGCTTCGGACCATATCGGCCGCGAGAGCACGATGGCGCTCGCCTTCTCGCTGGAATGCGCCGCTATCCTGGTGCTGTTTGCCTATATTCATCAGCCGGCGCTCTTTGTCGTTCTGAGCGGTCTCGTGTTCTTTGGCTGGGGCGAAATCTTTTCGCTGTTTCCGTCGACTTTGACCGACACGTTCGGGCCGAAATACGCCGCGACGAATTATGGCTTCCTCTATATTGCCCAGGGCGTCGGCTCGATCCTCGCCGGGCCAGCGGCGGCGTTCCTCAAGCAACAGACCGGAAGCTGGACCGCAGTCTTCATCGTGGTCGCCGTACTCGACGCCATCACGGCGCTATTGGCCATCACGGCGCTCAAAAGTGCGCGGAAAAAGCACCTCGCGGCCGGCTAAGGCCGGCGCTGCCCGCAGCCTCGCGCGGTTTGACATGAGGGCACTTTGCCCCTAAATAGCGGCCACTCCGCGGGCCCCCAATGGGCCCGCGCAGTGTTTCGCGACCCGCGGTTTTAAGCCGGCGCTTCGGCTGCAAACCTGTCGGTTCCGGTCACAGGCCGGGACAGGAGGAGGGCGCGATCCTCAGCAATCTCTCATTTTAAGCGAGGACGCGAATGACCAAGCGCCATGAGGCGAAGTACAAGATCGACCGGCGGATGGGCCAGAACATCTGGGGCCGGCCGAAATCCCCGATCAACAAGCGCGAATACGGCCCCGGCCAGCACGGCCAGCGCCGCAAGGGCAAGCTGTCCGACTACGGCGTGCAATTACGCGCCAAGCAGAAGCTCAAGGGCTATTACGCCAACATGTCGGAGCGCCATTTCCGTGGCATCTACGACGAGGCGCGGCGGCTCAAAGGCGACACCGGCGCCCACATGATCGGGCTCTTGGAACGCCGGCTGGATACGATCATCTATCGCGCCAAGTTCGTGCCCACCGTTTTCGCCGCGCGGCAGTTCATCAGCCACGGCCACATCAAGGTCAACGGCAAGCGGGTGACGATCGCGAGCTACCGGGTCAAGGTCGGCGACGTGGTCGAGGTCAAGGACAAGTCGAAAGATCTCGCTTTGGTGCTCGAAGCCAATGCACTCGGCGAACGCGACGTGCCCGATTACATCGAAGCCGACCACTCCAAGCAGACGGCGAAGCTGGCCCGCGTGCCGGTACCGACCGACGTGCCCTACCCGGTGCAGATGGAACCGCACCTCGTCGTCGAATACTACTCGCGGTAACGCCCAGGCACACCGGTTCGGAAGCGCGCTCTACTTGTAAACGCCAGGGTCCGGCGGCCCGGGCGGCGCCGGTTGGGCTCCGCCGCCGCTCGAAGTGGTTGTCGCATGCGCGTGAGACGGTTTGGTGTGCCTGGCCTTCTTGCTCGCCGCATGGGCGGCATCGAAGGCCGCAGTGCCAAAGCTCACGACCATGCTGATAATGGCCAGCAACACAATGCCGCGCGCAAAGTGATTTGTTGTCCGCATGAATGCCTCCGGCCCCTGCCCCCGAGGAAGACACACCGGCGGCAAGGATTTATTCCACGCTCATCGGGCTGGGGGCCCCAATGCGACAGCCTTCGGTCGCTTACGACGCGGCGGCGCTCTCCTTCACGGGGATGCCTTTGTCCTTCAACAATGACTGCAACTCGCCGGCCTGAAACATTTCGCGCACGATATCGCAGCCGCCGACAAATTCGCCTTTGACATAGAGCTGGGGGATCGTCGGCCATTTCGAATACGACTTGATGCCGCCCCGCAAGTCGTCGTTTTCGAGGACGTTCAGTCCGGTGTAGGCGACCCCGAGATAGTCGAGGATTTGCACCACTTGGCCGGAGAAACCGCACATCGGGAACTGCGGCGTGCCCTTCATGAACAGGACGACGTCGTTGGCCTTGACCTGATTGTCGATGAATTGCTCGATGGACATTGAAATCACCCTTAGCGGTCTTGCCGGCACGGCGAGTTGCCACCGCGCCGAATCTCGCCCTTCGTCGTGCAATATATGTACCGCAAATCGCGGACAAAGCCCACCGTCGGCTGCCGAACCGTAAAGAGCCGGTAGCCGGGTCCGCGCGGCCTCACCCTTCCGGGGTGCCGGTCTGCAGCGCCAGAGCATGCAGCTTGCCGCCCATTTCGGCTTTCAGCGCCTCATAGACGATCTGGTGCTGTTGGACGCGGGATTTGCCGCGGAACGATTCGGCAATGACGGTCGCCTTGTAATGATCGCCATCGCCGGCGAGATCCTGGATCGTGACCTCGGCGTCCGGAATGCGAGCCCGGATCAAGCGCTCGATATCGTTTGCAGCCATGGCCATGGTGCGTCAACCCGCGCGCGCCCCCGACATTGCAGTGCTGCGACATTGCACTATGCATAGTCGTATTGTCACTGCATTCTGGCAAAAGCATGTGAATAAAGGGGGAACCATGGCCGTCACGGCAGCAGCCATAAGAGCATCAGCTTCTCTCGCCGCGCTCCTGAGCGTGATTCTCTTCAATCCGGCCGCCGCGCAGCAGCCCACCCAGGCGCAGCGTGACGCCATTCGCTCCTCATGCCGGTCCGACTTCATGGCCAATTGCTCGGGCGTGCAGCCGGGCGGCAAGGAAGCCTTGGACTGCCTCATTCAACACACGGCCAGATTGTCGCCGTCCTGCAGGACTGCGGTGAGCGCCATCGCGCCGAAGCCGGCGGCTCCGCTGCCGGCGGCCGCGGCGCCTGCAGCTCCGGAACCTGGCGCTGCGGCGGCTGCGCCGGCGGAAAGGCCGCCTGCGGCGGTGGCCGCCGCGCCCGCGGGAGAGAGCCAGATGGAGGCAGTCCAGCGCGGCTGTACGCTCAATGATTTCATGGCCCACTGCTCCTGGATCAAGCCGAACAGCCCGGAGATCGTGCTCTGCCTGAAAGCCAATGCCGCAGTGCTGTCGCCGACCTGCAGAGCCGCGGTCGAAGAAATTCCGGGCGCCGCGCCGGCGGCGGTACAGGCTCCAAGGGCTGCGCCAGCCGCTGCCGCCAAGGTTGAGCCAATTAGAAAGCCGCCGCCGGTCAAGCGAGCCGCGGAAGAAAGGCCGGCGCCTCCGCCAGCGGCTCCGGTCGCGAACGCACCACCGACCCCTGAGCAGCAAAGCGCGATACGAGCGTCCTGCCGGTCTGATTTCATGGCGAATTGTTCGGGGGTGACGCCGGGTGGTGCCGAGGCCCTGGAATGCCTCAAACGCAATGCGGCGCGGCTCTCGCCGGCCTGCCGGAGCGCGGTCGCGGCCTTGGGCGGGGGCTCCGTAGCGTCCGCACCTGGGCGGGGTGGTGCGGCGCGGCCTGAGGCGGCGCCTCCCCCAGTCGCGATCGCGCCAGCTGCGGTGCCACCGCTCGTATTGCGGCCGATGCTGCCACGGCGGCGGCTAATGCTCATGGCCATCTGCCGGGGTGATGCGGAGAGATTGTGCGCAGGCCAACCCCCGATCGGTCCCGCCGTGCTCGACTGCCTGGCGGTCAAGGCCGCGAGCCTGTCGCCCACATGCTATGAGGCGCTCGCCCGGGCCAGCCGGCCGTAGCGGGCACAAGACGAAGGCCGGCTCACGTCTGCCCGGACATATAGGCCGGCAGCCAGGCTTCGAAGCGCTGTCTCAGTTCGGCAACGGGCAGCGGCCGTTCGCCATCGACGGCGAGTATGGCGCCGCCGGTGGCGCCGAGATGGAGGAGTTGTACGCCGGCGGCCGCGGCTCGCCGCGTGACGCCATGGGCGTCCTTCGCGGTGACGATATAACGGGCCTGGTCTTCGCCGAACCAAAACGCGTGGGACGGAATCGTCGACGGCGCTTCCAGAACGGCGCCGATCCCCGACGCCATGGACATCTCGGCGAGCGCGACGAAGAGGCCGCCATCTGAGACGTCATGCACCGCCGTGACAGCGCCATCGCGGATCAGGGCGCGGACAAAATCGCCATGGCGGCGCTCGGCGTCAAGATCGACCGGCGGCGGCGCTCCCTCTTCGCGGCCGCAAATGTCGCGCAGATAGATCGAGCGGCCGAGCCAGCCGCGCGTCTCGCCGATCAACAGGATCGCCTCGCCTTCGCCTTTGAAGGCGAGCGTCATCGATTTGGCAAAGTCGTCGACGAGGCCGACGCCGCCGATGGTCGGCGTCGGCAGGATGGCGCGCCCATTGGTCTCGTTGTAGAGCGAGACATTGCCGGAGACGACCGGGAAATCGAGCGCGCGGCAGGCTTCGCCGATGCCACGCACGCAGCCGACGAATTGGCCCATGGTCTCCGGCCGCTCCGGATTGCCGAAATTGAGATTGTCGGTGAGCGCCAGCGGCTGCGCGCCGACTGCGGTGAGATTGCGCCAGGCTTCGGCGACCGCCTGCTTGCCGCCGACGAGCGAATCCGCCTCGCAATAACGCGGGGTGACGTCGGAGGTCAGCGCCAACGCCTTCGGCCCCTCGTTGATGCGCACCACCGCGGCATCGCCGCCCGGCCGCTGCACGGTGTTGCCGAGAATGACGTGGTCGTATTGTTCCCATACCCAGCGCTTCGAGCAGAGATCCGGCGAGCCGATCAGTTTCTCCAAGGCATCGGCATTGCTCACCGGCGGCTTGACCGCCGCGGCGTCGATGACGGGCTGCCGTTTGTCCTGGACGAAGTGGCGACGATAGACCGGTGCCTCGTCGCCCAATTCCTTGATCGGCAAATCGGCCATTACCGCGCCGCCATGGCGCACGACGAAGCGCTTGGTCGGCGTGGTTTCGCCGACGATCGCGAAATCGAGGCCCCATTTGCGGAAAATAGCCTCGGCTTCCTTCTCCTTCTCCGGCTTGAGCACCATGAGCATGCGCTCCTGGCTCTCCGACAGCATCATCTCGTAGGCACTCATTCCGGTCTCGCGGCACGGCACGGCATCGAGATCAAGCGTGACACCGAGATCGCCCTTGGCGCCCATCTCAACGGCGGAACAGGTGAGCCCCGCAGCCCCCATGTCCTGGATGGCGATGACGCAGCCCTTCGCCATGATTTCCAGGCAGGCTTCAAGGAGGAGCTTTTCCGAGAATGGATCACCGACCTGGACGGTCGGGCGCTTCTCCTCGGCGTCGGCGCGGAATTCGGCCGAGGCCATGGTGGCGCCGTGGATGCCGTCACGGCCGGTTTTCGAGCCGAGATAGACGACCGGCATGCCGACGCCGGAGGCCGCCGAATAGAACAGCTTGTCCTTCTCGGCGATGCCGACGGCCATGGCGTTGACCAGGATATTGCCGTCGTAGCGGCGGTCGAAGCGCACCTCGCCGCCGACCGTCGGGACGCCGAATGAATTGCCGTAGCCGCCGATGCCGGCGACCACGCCGGAAACCAGCGAACGTGTGCGCGGATTTTTCGGGTCGCCGAAGGACAGCGCGTTGAGACAGGCGATCGGCCGCGCCCCCATGGTGAAGACGTCGCGCAGAATGCCGCCGACGCCGGTCGCCGCGCCCTGATAGGGCTCAATATAGCTCGGGTGGTTGTGGCTCTCCATCTTGAACACCACCGCAAGCCCGTCGCCAATATCGATGACGCCGGCATTTTCGCCCGGGCCCTGGATCACGCAACGGCCCGTGGTCGGCAGCGTGCGTAAGTGCACCTTCGAAGATTTGTAGGAACAATGCTCGTTCCACATCGCCGAGAAAATGCCGAGCTCGGTGAAACTCGGCTCGCGGCCGATCAATTTGACGATGCGCTCGTATTCGTCCGGCGTCAGGCCGTGTTCGGCGACCAGTTCGGGCGTAATGGCAGGTTCGTTGGAGATCACGGACGACGCGCTCGGTTCACTTCCCTCTCCCATATGGAATGAGGCAAGTCACGCCGCCAGCTTGAGGTGATCCACAAGCCCCGCGAACAGGCCGCGGCCGTCGGTGCACCCCATCGCGGCTTCGACGTGGTTTTCCGGATGCGGCATCATGCCGAGCACATTGCCCCGCTCGTTTATGATTCCGGCAATCGCGTTCATGGCGCCGTTGTGGTTCCAATTCGGGTCGACCATGCCGTCGGGCGAGGAATAGCGGAACACCACCCTGCCCTCGCCTTCCAGCCGCGCGATGGTTTCGCCGTCGGCGATGTAATTGCCCTCGCCGTGCGCCACCGGCACGCGGATCACCTGGCCGGCATTATAGCCGCGGGTGAACGGCGTGTCGGAACGCTCGACCCGCAGATAGACGTCGCGGCAAATGAAGCGGAGCTGCGCATTGCGCATCAGCACGCCCGGCAGCAAGCCGGCTTCGCAGGCGATTTGGAAACCGTTGCACACCGCCAGAATGAGTCCGCCCTTGGCGGCGAAGGCGCGCACCGCGTCCATGATCGGCGCCCGCGCCGCGATGGCGCCGCAACGCAGATAATCGCCGTAGGAGAAGCCGCCGGGAATGACGACGAGGTCGGTGCCGACGGGCAGCCCGCGATCGGCGTGCCAGACCATCGCCGCCTCGCGGCCCGAAACGAGCCTGAGCGCGCGTGCCATGTCGCGCTCGCGGTTGATGCCGGGGAAAACGAGGACGGCCGATTTCATCCCGTCACCTCGATCCGATAATTCTCGATGACGGTGTTGGCGAGGAGCTTTTCGGCGGCCGACTTCAAGGCCGCTTCCGCGGCGGCACGGTCCGTGCCTTCGATTTCGATGTCGAACACCTTGCCCTGCCGCACGCTGGCGACGCCGCCGACGCCGAGCGATTTCAGGGCGCCCTCGATGGCCTTGCCCTGCGGATCGAGAATGCCGGATTTCAGGGTGACGGTGACGCGGGCTTTCATGGCCATTCCAATAGGTAGGAATCGCAAGCCCCGCAACCAAGCTCCAGACCTAATTCACCGGCTAGCGTGACTGCTCAAACAGCTGCCCGTAACCGTCCACATGGCCGGTTTCGCCAACGAGCCGCATCGCTGCCCAAAATGCCGCCGTGGCCGAGGAAACCACCGGAATGCCATGATTGGCCTCCAGCGGCTCCGCCACGCCCAGCGTGCGCAGGCCGCCGCAGGAGATCAGGATGGCCTCGGCGCCCGCGGCCTTGGCGGCATTCGCCTTGGCGACTGCCGTGTCGCTGAGCGAAATGATCTCGGCCTCGGTCATTTTATGCGGTGCGTTGAATTCTAGGAGATTGAAACATTCGAGCGACAGCACCTCGATCCCGGCCGCTTCCAGAAGCTCCTTGAGCTTGCGATTGACGACATCGGTATAGGCGGTCGCCACCGCGACCCGTTTGGCGCCCATCTCGCGCAGACCGTCGATCAACGCCTGGCTCATGGTGCTCACCGGCAGGCCAGTGCGCTCGCGCAGGTCCCTGAGCAATTGCGCGTGCGCTTCGGGGCCGCGATAGAACGTCAGCGAGGTGCCGATCACCATGATGGCGTCAACGCCTTGCTGCGCCAGATATTCCGCCGCCGGCAAGATGCCGTTCCAGGCCGATTCGTAGCCCTCCGGCGTCAGCGCCCGGACGCCGACGCCGCGCGCGATGAAGCGCACGCCCGGATACATGATCGGGCCTTCGAATGGCACCTCGTCGCTCGCAAACGGCACGACCAGGCCGATGGTGACGTCGCGCGCCACGCATTCAGCCCTTGACCAGGATCGGTCCGGTGCCCTGCGGCCGTTCGCCTTCGCTCATGATGCCGAGCCGCTTGGCGACCTCGGTATAAGCTTCGAGCAGGCCCCCGAGATCGCGGCGGAAGCGATCTCTGTCGAGCTTCTCGTTGGACTTGATGTCCCACAGCCGGCAGGAATCCGGGGAAATCTCGTCGGCGACCACGATCCGCATCAGATCGTTCTCCCACAGCCGCCCGGTCTCCATCTTGAAATCGACGAGGCGAATGCCGACGCCGAGAAACAGCCCGGACAGGAAGTCGTTGACGCGGATCGCAAGCGACATGATGTCGTCGATCTCCTGCGGCGTCGCCCAGCCGAACGCGGTGATGTGCTCTTCGGAGACCATCGGATCGTTGAGCTGATCGTTCTTGTAATAGAACTCGATGATCGAGCGCGGCAGTTGCGTGCCCTCTTCGATGCCGAGCCGCTGCGACAGCGTGCCGGCCGCGATATTGCGGACCACGATTTCGAGCGGGATGATCTCGACTTCGCGAATCAGCTGCTCGCGCATGTTGAGCCGGCGGATGAAATGGGTCGGCACGCCGATGTCGTTGAGATGCTGGAAGACATATTCGGAGATCCGGTTGTTGAGGACTCCCTTGCCTTCGATCACCTCGTGCTTCTTGGCGTTGAACGCCGTCGCGTCATCCTTGAAATGCTGGATCAGCGTTCCGGGCTCGGGCCCTTCATAGAGGACCTTCGCCTTGCCTTCATAGATGCGGCGACGGCGGCTCATCGGAGTGTACCGGGGTTTTGTAAAATCCATGGGAATGCCGTGGCTCCATTTTCGGATGTCGAGATCCGCGGCGGCGGCGGGCTGCTACCGGACTTGCGTGCGCGACTCAATTCAGCGGCCCCTCCGCGTCACGAAGCTAACCGATGGTGAGGCGGAGTACAATCGACATAGACCCGCGCCGGGCTTCCCGCAATGTCGAACTGCGCATGCCATTGCGGTTGCCTTGACGGCCCAGCCTCGATATGCAAGGCGGCAGTAAATGACGGGGTTCCACGCGCAAGGACGAGGCCGATGACGACATTCGACAGGCGCGAAGAGGCCTTCGAAAAGCAATTCGCGCACGACGAGGAATTGAAGTTCAAGGCGACCGCGCGGCGCAACAAGATGCTCGGGCTGTGGGCGGCGGAAAAACTCGGGCTTTCCGGCGCCGAGGCCGACAGCTACGCGCTCTCCGTGGTCATGGTCGAGTTCGAAGACAAGGGCGATCACGACGTCGTAGGTAAAATCCGCAAGGATTTCGACGCCAAGGCCGTGGTCCAGTCCGACCATCAGATCGCGCGGACGATGACGGAGTTGATGGCGAAGGCGGTCGCCGACGTCAAAGCCGGCCGTTAACCAGGACGGCGCCCGCGATCACAAAATAGCGATTGAAAATTGCCGCGATTGGAATTGCCGACCATGGCCATCCCCGCCTTTACCCTCGCCCAGCGGCTGCGCGCCGGAGAGACCGTGTTCTCCGCCTGGTGCGGCCTACCCTATCCGATCGTCGCCGAAATCCTCGGGCGCGACGGCTTTGCCGCGGTAACGCTCGACGGCCAGCACGGGCTTTGGGAGCTGGGCGCGATCCTGGCGACAATCGCGGCGGTCCGCCAAGGCGGCGCGGCGCCGATCGTGCGCGTTCCGGTCGGCGATTTCGCCACCGTGAGCCGGGTGCTCGATTTCGGCGCCGAAGGCATCATCGCGCCGATGATCAATACGCCGGCTGACGCGCGTGCGCTCGCGGCCGCGGCGAAATATCCGCCGGTCGGCGAGCGCAGCTGGGGCCCGCACCGCGCCACGACGCTGGCGGGGCTTGCCGATCAGAGCGTTTATCTGCGCGAGGCCAACGACCAGATCGTCACGCTCGCCATGATCGAGACCCGCACCGCGCTGCAGAATCTCGACGCCATCGTCGACACCCCGGGCGTGGACGGGCTGTTCCTCGGCCCCTCCGACCTGTCGATCGCCTTGTCGGACGGCAAAACTCTCGACCCGCTGTCGAAAGAGGTGGATCGCGAACTCGACCGCATCCTCGCCGCCGCCTCCCGCGCCAAGAAAATTCCCGGCGCCTATTGCCATTCAGCCGAGCGCGCCGCGGCGCTCGCCAAGCGCGGCGTGAAGTTCCTCGCGGTATCGAGCGATCTTTCGATGCTGCGTGCCGGGGCGGCGGCGGCGCTCAAAGCGCTCAAGGGCTAGACTTGCGGCGCACGCGGCCGGCGCGCTGCGGCGCCGGACTTGCTCCGGGCAACATGCGCGAGAGCGTGCGATCGCGCCAGATCCAGTGATGCACCAGCGCGGCGCAGGCGTGGATGCCGGCCAGAATCAAAAGCGCATCCGCAAGCGTGCCGTGGAGCGACAGAATGCTGCGCGCCAGATGGCGGTCGACCGGCCACGGTGACGGCAACCGCCACAGCGCGAAAATCGGCAGTTCATTGCCGCGCTTGAGCTGCACGACCGCGCCAAGCAGCGGCACCACGAGCAGCAGACCGTAAAGCGTGAAGTGGCTTGCCTTGGCGGCAATTTCGATCAGCCGGCCGAGCGGCGTGGCCTCGGGCGGCGGCGGCGGATCGAGCTTTCGCCACAACAGCCGAACAATCAGCAGCGCCACCACGATTTGCCCAAGCGTCATATGCACGAGCAGACCGAGCTCACGCGGCGGCCCCTTGGCGAAGACGTCGCCGAATTGGCCGAGCAGAAAGCCGCAGATCACAAAAAGCGCCGTGAGCCAGTGCAAGGCCTGGGAAACGGCGCCGTAGCGTGCTTTCGAATTCGCCAGTTGCATGTTCGATTTTGATCCTGGCCGATGCCTGATCCGATCGGTCCGCGCTATCGCACAACGGCGGATTTCGAACCGCCAAACCCTGGCGCTCAATATTGACTAATCTTGGGGCGAACCGATGGCCCGGTCGATCCGCTCGAGCGCGGCCGCCATATCAGACTCGACATCGCCGGCAAATAGCGGAACGACCGTATAATCGTGCGCTTCGAGCCACGCGTTCTTCTGCGCGCGCGCCGCCGCGGCGGCGGCGCTTTCATCCACCGGCACGAGATCGACGACGAGCCGCAGCGGAAACGAGACGAAGTCGCAGATACGTTGCCCGACCGGCGTCTGGCGCTTGAAGCCGCGGCCGGCGAAGCGCCGGTCGTTGGTCAGCGCTTGCCACAGCGCCCGCTCGGCCTCAGTCGGATTCCTGCGCAACAGCCGCGCCAGGCCGCGCACCGGCCCGCGCTCCTTCGGCACGCGGCCGGCGCCGTGCTCGGCCAAAAGCGCACGCAGCATCTCGGCCGCCTCGCCGTCGAGCACCCCGCCGCGCGCCGGCCCTTTGCGGCCTTCGGCGATCGCCATGATCACGCCGTGCAGCGTCTGGATGTCCTGCTGGGTCGGCTGCATGCGGGTGAAGATATTGCGCAGGTTGATCTGCATGGTTTCGCGCTTGTCGGGCGGCCGGAAAAACTCGACCTTTTCCAGTTCGCGCTCGAGCGAAGCGAAGAACGCCAAGAGCTGCTGTTTCGGCGCGCTTCTCGATTTTTGCGGCATGGCGAAGGGCAAGCCGGTGCCGGCAAGCTTGAACCATTCATAGGCGACGATCACCACCGCCTGCGCCAGATTGAGCGAGGCGAAGGCCGGATTGACCGGCAGCGTGACGATGCGGTCGGCAAGCGCCACCTCGTCGTTTTCGAGCCCATTGCGCTCACGGCCGAAGATGACGGCGACGGTCTCGCCGCCCCCGATGCGCGGCGCGATCTCGGTCGCGGCTTCGGCCGGCCCGATGACGCGCTTGGCCTGGTCGTGGGCGCGCGCGGTGGTGGCAAGGACGAAGCTGCAGTCGGCAATGGCCGCTTCGAGCGTGTCATGGAGGACGGCCTCGGCGAGAATACGATCGGCGCCGGCCGCCATCATGCGCGCCTTGTCGTTGGGCCAGGCTTGCCGCGGCCTGACAAGGCGCAGCCGCGACAGGCCGAAATTCGCCATGGCGCGGGCGGCCGCACCGATATTTTCGCCGAGCTGCGGCTCGACCAGCACGATAACCGGCTCGGGGGGCGCGCTCCAGTCCTTGGTCTTATCGGTCCCTGCGCCGGGCATCGGTCCTCCGCGCGATTGGGTATAGCGAACGCCGCCTTGCGGATGCTATAGGGCGCGCGCCGAACTCCCGTCAGTCGACTTCCCGGTTGGCGACGTCCGCGCCGAGAACAATCCATTTGCGGGCCCGCGGGCCAATCCATTCCACTACGCCCGCGAATGTTCAGTTTCCGGCCGGCCCGAACCAAAGCGCGGCGACCAGAGGTGCAAGCATGCCAGATCTCGAAATCATGTGGACAAAGGTCGATGAAGCCCCGGCGCTCGCGACCTATTCGCTGTTGCCGATCGTCGAAGCCTTCGTGGGCACGGCGCGTGTGGCCGTGACGCTGAAAGACATCTCGCTCGCCGGTCGCATCCTCGCCGCTTTCCCGGAGAAGCTCACCCCTGCGCAACGGATCAACGACGAACTCGCCGAGCTCGGCGAGCTCACTTTGAGGCCCGAAGCCAACATCATCAAGCTGCCCAACATCTCCGCCTCGATCCCGCAGCTGAAGGCCGCGATCAAGGAATTGCAAGCCAAGGGCTACGACGTTCCGGATTATCCGGACAATCCTGCGACGGAAGCCGAGAAGGACATCAAGTCTCGCTATGCCAAGATATTCGGCAGCGTCGTCAATCCAGTGCTGCGCGAAGGAAATTCCGATCGCCGTGCGGCCGGCGCCGTCAAGCAATACGCCCGCAATAATCCGCACAAGATGGGGGCATGGAATTCCAACTCCAAAACGCATGTGGCGTATATGTCAGGGGACGATTACTACGGCTCGGAAATCTCGACCACCGTCGCAGCGGCGACCGATGCCCGCATCGAACTTCACGGCGCCGACGGCGCCGTCACGGTGCTCAAAGCGAAGACGCCGCTTGCGGCCGGCGAGATCATCGACGCCGCGGTGATGAGCCGCAAGGCGCTGCGCGCCTTCTTCGCCGAACAGATCGAAGACGCCAAAAAGGAAGGCGTACTGTTCTCATTGCAAGTGAAGGCGACCATGATGAAGATCGCCGATCCCATCGTGTTCGGCCATGCCGCGTCCGTCTACTTTGCCGATGTGATCGAGAAGCACGCCGCAACGCTGAAACGTCTTGGCGTCAATCTCAACAACGGCTTCGGCGACCTCATGTCGAAGATCGAGACGCTGCCGGAAGCCGAGAAGGAAGCGATCAAGGCTGACATCAAGGCCGAGTACGCGAAACGACCGGGCCTCGCCATGGTCAATTCCGACAAGGGGATCACAGGCCTGCATGTGCCTTCAGACGTGATCATCGACGCTTCGATGCCGGCGATGATCCGGGAGTCGGGCCGCATGTGGGGACCCGACGGCAAGCTGCACGACGTGATCGCCGCGATCCCGGACCGCAGCTACGCGCGGATGTACCAGGCGGTCATCGAGGACTGCAAGGCTCACGGCGCGTTCGATCCCAAGACCATGGGCTCGGTGCCGAACGTGGGCCTGATGGCGCAGCAGGCCGAGGAATATGGCTCGCACGACAAAACCTTCGAGGTGCCCGCGGCCGGAACGGTTCGCGTCGTCGCCGCCGACGGCAAGGTGTTGCTGCAGCGTCCGGTCGAGACCGGCGACATCTTCCGCATGTGCGAGCTCAAGGACGCGGCGATCCGGGACTGGGTCAAGCTCGGCGTGCGCCGCGCGCGCCTCGCCAACACCCCGGCGGTGTTCTGGCTTGACGCCGCGCGCGCGCATGACGCCCAGATCATCGCGAAAGTCGAAAAATATCTGAAGGATCAAGACGCGGCGGGCCTCGACATCCGCATTCTGGCGCCGGTCGAAGCGATCAAGTTTTCACTCGATCGCATCCGCAAGGGGCAGGACACGATCTCCGTCACCGGCAACGTGCTGCGCGACTATCTGACCGACCTGTTCCCGATCATGGAGCTCGGCACCTCGGCCAAGATGCTGTCGATCGTTCCGCTATTGGCGGGCGGCGGACTGTTCGAGACCGGCGCCGGCGGCTCGGCGCCCAAGCACGTGGAGCAGTTCCAGCAAGAGGGCTATCTGCGCTGGGATTCGCTCGGCGAGTTTCTCGCACTCGGCGCGTCGCTCGAACACTTGGCGCAGACCTACAAGAACGCCAAGGCGCAGGTTCTCGCCGAGACGCTCGATGAGGCCATCGGCAAGATCCTCGAGTTCAACCGCTCCCCTGCGCGCAAGGTCGGCGAAATCGACAATCGCGGCAGCCATTTCTACCTCGCTTTGTATTGGGCGCAGGCGCTGGCCGCGCAGACCAAGGACGCGGAGCTGCGAGCCCGCTTCAAACCGCTGGCCGAAACGCTCGCCAAGAACGAGGCCAAGATCAATGGCGAGCTGATCGGCGCGCAGGGCAAGCCGGTCGACACGGGCGGTTACTACCTGCCCGATCCCGCCAAGACGTCGGCCGCGATGCGGCCGAGCGCTACGCTGAACGCCGCGCTCGTCGCGCTCTGACGCGGCGGGGTTCGACAAGCGACTGCGGCTTTTACCGCAGGAAAGTCGATGCTATAGAGCCCGCTGCACCTGCCGGGGTGGCGTTATCCGAGCGCGCGCCAGATCACTATCAATCCGAACCTGCAACCGACCGCGCTCCAACGGGATCGAAACTCTATGGCGAAAATCAAGGTCACCAACCCCATCGTCGAGATGGACGGCGACGAGATGACCCGGATCATCTGGCAGTACATCAAGGACAAGCTGATCTTCCCCTATCTCGACATCAAGCTGATGTATTTCGATCTCGGCATCGGTAAGCGCGACGAGACCCGCGATCAGATCACCATCGACGCGGCCGAAGCGACCAAGAAGGTCGGCGTCGCGGTCAAATGCGCCACCATCACGCCGGACGAAGCGCGCGTGAAGGAATTCAACCTGCACGAAATGTACCGCTCGCCGAACGGCACCATCCGCAACATCCTCGGCGGCGTTATTTTCCGCGAGCCGATCATCTGCCGCAACGTGCCGCGGCTCGTGCCCGGCTGGACCAGGCCGATCATCATCGGCCGCCACGCTTACGGCGACCAATATCGCGCCACCGATTTCAAGGTTCCGGGCAAAGGCAAGCTCTACCTCAGCTTCGTCGGCGACGACGGCAAGGAGATCGAGCGCGAAGTATTCCAGTTCCCCGGCTCAGGCGTCGCCATGGCGATGTACAACCTCGACGATTCGATCCGCGATTTCGCCCGCGCCTCGATGAATTACGCACTTAACCGCGGCTACCCGCTTTATCTGTCGACCAAGAACACCATCGTCAAAGTCTATGACGGCCGCTTCAAGGATATTTTCCAGGAGGTTTTCGACAGCGAGTTCAAGGACAAGTTCGCGGAAAAGAAACTGACTTACGAACACCGGCTGATCGACGACATGGTCGCCGCGGCGCTCAAATGGTCCGGCGGCTATGTCTGGGCCTGCAAGAATTACGACGGCGACGTGCAGTCCGACACAGTGGCGCAGGGCTATGGCTCGCTCGGCCTGATGACCTCGGTGCTGACCTCGCCTGACGGCAAAGTGATCGAGGCCGAGGCCGCCCACGGCACCGTGACGCGGCATTATCGCGAGCATCAGAAGGGCCGCGAAACCTCGACCAATTCCATCGCCTCGATCTTCGCCTGGACCCGCGGGCTCGCCCACCGCGCCAAGCTCGACAACAACGCGGAACTGGCGACGTTCGCGGCGACCTTGGAGAAGGTGACTGTCGGCACCGTCGAGGCGGGCTTCATGACCAAGGATCTGGCGCTCCTGGTCGGGCCCGACCAGAAGTGGCTCACCACCACCGGCTTCCTCGACAAGATCGACGCCAATCTGCAGGCCGCGATGGCGTAAAGCTCTCATTGACCCGAGGTTCGGCAGCCGCAACAGCCGGACCTGGCGGTCACCCGCGGCTGACCGGCGCGCCGGCCGTGCTGACACTGACCGCGCGGATGCCTATCTTTGGTCCATGGCGAAGCTCGGATCGATCGCTCTGGTTTTGGTCTTGCTGGCGCTTTTGGCGGCGGCGCTGTGGCTCGCGGTCGACACCTGGATTTCGACCGCGGCCTCGCCGATGCCGGCGTCGGGATATATTTTCATGGTGCTGGGCGTGGTGCTTTCGCTTGCGGTCGGCTTCGGCCTGATGGCGCTGGTGTTCTACTCCAGCCGACACGGCTATGACGACAAGGCGGCCGATTTCTCGCGCCTGTCCGACGACGACCCCGAGTGAGCCGCACCGCGCGCCACCGAGTTATTTGCACAGACGGAGGCGGTAGAAACAGAAACCCCCGGCGGGGAAGTCGCCGGGGGTTTTTTTGACCCGCAGGGGGAAGCTGAAGATGGTGGAAGCCTTCCCGCCACGGATCGGCGCTTTGAGCACGCAATTGCGGCAAGAGGTTGCGGCACAGCGGAATTTCGGCGGGCGAGGCCACGTATGGTTCAGCGTGTGGTTAACGCTGTTTCAAAGGCGGGTGCCGGCCGACCATGCGAAAGCCCAACAGTAGGCGGCAGTTGTGCCGCTCGCCTGCCTTTCAGGCGGTGAACCCGCCCAAGCGCGATTTCAAATGGGATCGAGCCGCTCTGCTAAGCCATTGCCGATATAGGTGTTTTATCGGAGTTGACAGCAAAAGCGGCGGCTTTTCGGCAATTTAGTGACGGATATCAACTCGATTTGAACTTTTATTGCCTAGAACACTTTCCGTATTCGACGCGACTAACCGAATGAGAGCGGGCAAACGCTCCGCACCTCCTCCGAACCAACCAAATAGGCGGAAATTTCACTCCGCTGAATAACAGGGATATTGGCCATGACTAAGCTCTCCAGCAGGAAGGCACTGTTTGCGCTTGTTGCCGCAGCCGCCACTTTGGTCTCTTCAACGAGTTTCGCGATGCCGCGTTATGACGGCACCTGGAGCGTGCTGGTCATGACCAAAAAAGGCGATTGCGATCCCGGCTACCGCTATCCGATCCGCATTTCCGACGGCAAGTTGGTCAACGCTGGCGATACCGCCTTCACCATCACCGGCAAGGTCGCGGAGACCGGCGCCATCACCGTCACCGTGAGCGCCGGCGGCAAGAGCGCTACCGGCATCGGCCGCCTGGCCGGCAACCAGGGCGGCGGCTTGTGGACCGGCGGTTCCTGCTCCGGCTCCTGGACCGCCGAACGCCGCGCTTCGTAGCCCGTCATCGCCGATTGCCGCGAAGCGGCAAGTCCGGAGTCCATAACTCGCTGGAATATGATCTTTTTCGGAAAACCGGACTCCACTTTTCCGGATCGTGCTTCCGGATCATGCTCCAGGCCGCCTGCGGATATGGATTCCGGGCTCCTCGCTTCGCTCGGCCCCGGAATAACGCTTAAGCCTCCGCGGCGTCGTCGTCCGCGGTCGCGCCGCCCTCTTCGCCGGCCAGAATCTTTTCGGCAATCAGCCCGGCATTCTGCCGGACCGCGGCCTCGATCTTGCCGGCGATGTCGGGATTGGCTTTGAGAAAGCTCTTGGCGTTCTCGCGGCCCTGGCCGATGCGCTGGCTGTCATAGGAGAACCAGGCGCCGGATTTTTCCACGACGCCGGCCTTGACGCCGAGGTCGATCAGTTCGCCGGTCTTGGAGACGCCTTCGCCATACATGATGTCGAACTCGACCTGCTTGAACGGCGGCGCCAGCTTGTTCTTGACGACTTTCACGCGGGTCTGGTTGCCGACCACCTCGTCGCGCTCCTTGATCGCACCGATGCGGCGAATATCGAGGCGGACCGAGGCGTAGAATTTGAGCGCATGGCCGCCGGTGGTGGTTTCCGGCGAGCCGTACATGACGCCGATCTTCATGCGGATCTGGTTGATGAAGATCACCATCGTGTTGGAGCGATTGATCGAGGCGGTGAGCTTGCGCAGCGCCTGGCTCATCAGCCGGGCCTGCAGCCCCGGCTGGCTGTCGCCCATCTCGCCTTCGAGCTCGGCGCGCGGCACCAAAGCGGCGACCGAATCGATGACCAGCACGTCGACCGCGCCAGAGCGAACCAGCGTGTCGGCGATTTCCAGCGCCTGCTCGCCGGCGTCGGGCTGCGAGATCAGAAGATCGTCGACATTGACGCCAAGCTTGCGCGCATAGATCGGGTCGAGCGCGTGCTCGGCATCGATGAAGGCGCAGATGCCGCCCTTCTTCTGCGCCTCGGCGAGACAGTGCAAAGCGAGCGTGGTCTTGCCGGACGATTCCGGGCCGTAAATTTCGACCACACGGCCGCGCGGCAGGCCGCCGACGCCAAGCGCGATGTCGAGCCCCAGCGAGCCGGTGGACACGACGTCGATGTCCATCGACTTGTCGTTCTTGCCCAGCCGCATGATCGAGCCCTTGCCAAAATTGCGCTCGATCTGCGAGAGCGCGGCATCTAGGGCCTTCGATTTGTCCATGGACGATCCTTCGACGAGACGAAGCGCTGCACCTGCACTCATTGTCGTGCTCCTTATGGCCGGGATTCGACGGACACGGAAGCGCCGCGCCCCTTGTCCCATCGGCCCGCTGGCGAATGGCGATAGCGGGCAATGTACATGATCTGTTCTCTGTTCGCAATCGTGATATTAGACTTGACGTACCCAACTTGCCATGATACCTTTGATCCACAATGAGGAATTAAGGTCATGGCCAATTCAGTATTTAACGCCAAGGCGTTGCAGGACGAAGCGGCGGCCTACCGGTGGGTAGAAGCCCAAATCTGGCCGGAAGGCCCGATTTGCCCGCATTGCGGCGGGGTAGATCGCATTTCCCCGATGAAGGGCAAATCGACCCGAATCGGCACCTATAAGTGCTACCAGTGCCGCAAGCCCTTCACCGTGAAGGTTGGCACCGTATTCGAGGCCAGCCACATCCCCATGCGGGTGTGGCTACAGGCGATGGTCCTGATGTGCGCCAGCAAGAAGGGCATCAGCACCAACCAGCTTCACCGCAGCTTAGGTGTCAGTCTTAAGACTGCATGGTTCATGTCGCATCGCATCCGCGAGGCTATGCGCGCTGTTGGCATGCCCCCGATGGGCGGCGCTGGCAAATCCGTTGAAGCCGACGAAACCTACTACGGCCAAGTGAAGGGCGAGCCGAAACGCAAAGGCGTCGGCCATAAGCACGTTGTCGTGTCGCTGGTCGAGCGCGGCGGATCGGCTCGCAGCTTCCACGTCGAAGGTACTCGCATTGCCGATCTAAAGCCGATCCTTAGCACCAACATCGCGAAGGAAAGCGCACTGATGACCGACGAAGGCACTTGGTATCGTTAGATCGGCCGCCAGTTCGCCCGGCACGAAACCGTGAAGCATCGCGAGGACGAATACGTTCGCGGCGACGCTCATACCAACACTGCCGAAGGCTTTTTCTCGATTTTCAAACGCGGGATGCAAGGCGTTTATCAGCATTGCAGCGAAAAGCACCTGCACCGCTATTTGGCGGAATTTGATTTCCGCTATAGCAACCGCGTTCGGCTAGGCGTAGATGATGCAGAGCGTACCGCTCGCGCCCTGAAAGGCATCGTAGGCAAGCGGCTCACTTATAGGACAGCTCATCACTGAGTGGCCGTATGGCAAAAGCCGCCGCAAAGCAAAAGAAGCCCAAGAGGACTGACAAAGAGCAATTCGAGCGGTTCGTAGTAGCCGCTCGAAAGCACGGCGTGAACGAGAGCATGGAAGATTTTCAGGTCAAGTTTCGGAAGATTGTGCCGCCGAAAAAACGTGCCCGCTAAAGTCACTGGTGACAGTCATGCGTACAGATTTAGACATCGACGCTCGCCAAGCCATCGCGAACGCGCTAATCCCGAAAGGGCGCGGGGTGCCGTCGCGGAGTTGGTTGGAAATGAGGGTGGCGTAGTCTCCGGGGTGTTCAACCTCGAATCATCCGGCGTTGAAGCGTCGGACTGGAGACCACGCCATGACGAACACTACCACGAAGCTTGATTCTTTGCAGCCTGCGGCCGAGATGGCTGTTGATCTTTTCGACAACTGGTTTGACCCGATCGAGACCGAGGTGCGGTCTCGGGCGCGTGGGTTCATCGAAGAGCTGATCCGCGGCGAGCTCGACGCTGTACTGGCACGGCCGCGTTACGGGCGAAGCCAGATGGCCGGCAGTGAAAGAAGAGCGGGCGTTGCGGGCCACCGCCACGGGCGCCGTACGCGGTCTCTGACCGGCACGTTTGGCCCGATCGAGATTGCCGTGCCGCGCGCCAGGCTGAACACCGTCGACGGCAAAACGACGGAGTGGAAGAGCAAGGCGCTGCGGGCCTATCAGCGCCGCACGCTGGCCGCTGACGCGCTGATCGCGAGTACGTATCTCGCCGGCACCAACACGCGCCGAGTGCGCCGGGCGCTGGCGGTCTTGTTCGGCGGCGCGGTCGGCAAGGACACGGTGAGCCGGATCTGGCGCAAGGTGAAGGGCGACTGGGACGCCTGGAGCACCCGCTCGTTGGCCGAGGAACCGATCGTGCGGCTTATTCTCGACGGCACCGTCGTTCGCGTCCGGCTCGACCGCAAAGCGACCTCCATCTCGCTGCTCGTCGTTCTCGGCGTGCGTGCGGACGGCCAGAAGGTGCTGCTGGCGATCAAAAGCATGGGCGGCGAGAGCGCCGAGGCCTGGCGCACTGTCCTGGACGACCTCATTAAGCGCGGGCTGCGGCAGCCCGAGTTCCTCATTGTCGACGGCGCGCCCGGGCTCGACAAAGCGATTGCCGCCGTCTGGGACGGCGTGCCGGTCCAACGCTGCACCGTGCATAAGCATAGGAACCTTCTCGCACATGCACCCGAGCGCCTGCATGACGAGATCACGGCGGATTACAACGACATGATCTACGCGGCGACGCGTGAGGAGATCGAGGTCCGCCGCAAGGCCTTCATCCGCAAGTGGCGGCTCAAGCATCGCGCCGTCGCTGAGAGCCTGGAGGAAGCGGGCGAACGCTTGTTCGCCTTCACCCGGCTGCCGCCAAGCCAATGGCGCAGCGTGCGGACCACAAATGCCATCGAGCGGTTGCACGAAGAGTTCAAACGAAGGATCAAGACGCAGACGGTGCTGCCGTCGGCCGATACCGCCGCGATGTTGTTCTGGGCGCTGCTCGCCTCCGGTCAGATCAACATGCGCAAGGTCGATGGTTGGCAGACGCTCGCCACAAAGCCCATCAATCAGCCGATTGACCTCGCAGCCTGAAACGATACCTTCATGTTACCGGAGATCGCGCTACACCGAATTCCAACCCCATCCCGGACGGCACCGGGCGCGGTGTAGATCGCTTTCTCTACATCTGGCAGGGCCGCGACGATAAGCTTCTTACTTATTTGCCAGCATCAATATGCGCTCAATCTGAACTGAGATCGCATCAAAGCGATGAGCGGCCGGCTTCGGATTCGGGTGCAGGGGCGCGACTTCTTCCCTTCGCACCTGTGAAATCAAGTGCGCAATTCCGTCATTCGGCTAGACAAAGCCAAGATTGAACATCGATACGCCGTCAGGCTTCAATTCAACCGAAATCACAAGTTTAACGTCGTTATTGGCGGCTTTCGGATCAAGCAAAGTGTCGGACTCCACCGTGAGGCCCGTCACCAGATCATCGTCTTCTAGAAGACAGAAAAATGGGTCTTCACCTTCCGCCGGAGTCTCGTTTCCCCTCAGTTCATTGGCGCTTTTTGGCATTCTCAACGTGTCAATCAAGGTCTTTACCCGATTGTCGAGATCACCGGCGCTGATGACCCCAAGCTCATGATCGGCTCGCAAGAACAAAATGTTGAGATTGCAGAACAATGAAAACTCCTCACAGACCAAAGGAGCAAATCTGTAGCCGTTCCTCGTAAAATTCGACGCGACATGCTCGGCTAGTGGGGCGTCCTGCCCCCAATCACCGCCCAGCCGCCCTATCATCTTCGGAATTACCCCTGGTCGCACCCGAAATTCACCTTTGTGAACTCTGTGTTCCCTCAGAAAGCCGTTGGCCTGCCAAAACTGCTTAAGCTGGGCATGAAACACCTTACGGACAGCCTGCTTGTGCGCAGCCATCCTGTCGCGCTGCCCGTTCAACGGGTCGCCCTGGGTAGACTGCAGCGGCCCTTCATAAGTCAGCCGAAAGCGCATACGCGGTCCCCAATCGGGATTATCCTCGCACGGCCGCAAATACGTAACGATTCGAGGCCCGTTGTGCGGGGCTAACATATCGCGATGGGTACGCAAAGTATAATATCCCCTTCGCAATATGTTCTAGTACCCGCTTTTACGGAAGGCTGACTCGTGATTTAACGTTGGGATGATACCCAAGGCAGCGGAGGTCCGGCTGACGCCGGAGGATCGGTCGGTGCTTGAAGCGCGAGTTCGGGCACTGACGACGGAGCAGCGCGATGTGTTTCGCGCACGGATCGTATTGCTGGCTGCGGAGGGACGTTCGACGCGGTCGATTGCTCAGACGGTCGGCACGATGCCGAGAACAGTCAGCAACTGGCGTGGCCGTTTCGCGCGCGAGGGCTTGGCCGGTCTGGCGGACAGGCCGCGCCCAGGGCCGGCACCGAAATATGGTTCCGAGACGGCTCGCCGCATCCTTTCGGTTCTGGAGCGGGAGCCACCAGCGGGGTTCGCGCGCTGGAACGGACCGCTGATCGCCGCCGAACTGGGCGACGTGCACGAGCAGCATGTGTGGCGCGTCCTGCGGGCGCAGAAGATCGACCTGGCCGGGCGCAAGTCCTGGTGCGAGAGCGACGATCCCGAGTTCGTTGCCAAGGCCGCCGACGTGGTCGGCCTCTACATGGCGCCACCCGAGAACGCGATCGTCATCTGTGTCGACGAAAAGCCCTCGATCCAGGCGCTGGAGCGCGCGCAGGGCTATCTGAAGCTCCCGAACGGCCGCGCGCTGACCGGCCACAGCCACGATTACAAGCGCAACGGCACCACGACGCTGTTTGCCGCCTTCGAGGTGGCCACCGGCAAGGTTACGGCCTCGCACAAGTCGCGCCGCCGGCGCATCGAGTTCCTCGACTTCATGAACGATATCGTCGCAGGTCATCCGGACACCGCCATCCACGTCGTGCTCGACAACCTCAATACCCACAAACCCAAGAACGACCGCTGGCTCAAGCGTCATCCCAACGTTCGCTTCCACTTCACGCCGACCCGTGCGTCCTGGCTCAACCAGGTCGAAATCTGGTTTTCCATCCTGCAAGGAAAATCCTTGCGCGGCGCCTCCTTCACGTCCGTCGACCAACTGCGGGTGCATATCGATGCCTTCATCGAGGCCTACAATGACAACGCCAAGCCATTCGTCTGGACCAAAACAAAAGTCCATCAGCGTCGCGTCAAAGGTCGCCGTATCAGCGAACTGTGATTCCGGGTACTAGGCGTCCATGGGCCGCATATATCCCCTTGGAGCAATTACTATACACTGCTATATTCCGCATGTGCCCCCACTAGCCCTAGGATCTGGCTACGGAGACGCGCATGCGAAAGATTTTGGGGATTGCCGGGACGGTGGGCGGTATCGGCGTGTTTGTGCTCCGATACGCCATCGACTTTTCCAACATCCTTGGCCTGTTTCAGCTTCCTGCCGACGTGAGGGATGCGCTGATGGCCTTATCCGGTATTCCTACGGCAATAGCTTGGGTCGGCGTGATGCTCGGCTTATTCTGCGCTGGCTATCTCGTTTTCGATTCTGGTCATCACAAATTCGTGGTGGCCGCCATTCCCCGGCGCGCGCGCAAGATGGATACGCCTCAACTAACAGCAGTCATTGGGCTTGCTATCATTGTTGTCGGCGTGGTTGTCGTCGGTCTTGGTATTTGGGAACGCCTAAATCAGCCAATCGAAGTTCGTTCGTTTGGCTTTGCAACAGCCGCTCCAGCCCCGCCGCTTGTCGATCCCCAACTTCTTCCCGATGACGGCGGCCCTATAAAATGGAACAGGGGCTTTTTGCTATCCGCAAGCAGAAATCCAGGCGGCATGACCATTGGTGGCATTCAGGCGACGGGACAGAATGAATCAGATGAATTTCAGGGACCTATCAGTGGATTTATTCGTTCTGAAATTACTGGAACGCAAGTCGCCTTTAAGGTCGACAGCGACAAAGGCGAGGAGGTATCCTTAGATGGCTATGGCGTCCCGGCTCGCAACCAATTTAGAATTTTTGCGCCATTTGGTGTTCAGTTATCCACGGCCGATTTCATCCGCGATTTTGGTCGGATGACGTTCGTATTTCAGTATGGGGATCATGTATATAAGAAATACTTTACCCCTGATGAATTGGAAAAAGAGCTAGAGCGGACAGCGGTATTTTTGGTTCCAAAGCCGCAAGTGAACAAGGTCGGAGCGCGACGTATGCCGACAAAGGATAGCCGATGAAACAAGCCGCCTCGAAACGCTTTGATCGCCTCTTGCATGCGATGGCTACCCAACCCGAACCTTCGGAAAAGCCTGCAAAAGACAATCAAACATCAGATAAGGCGAGCGGCGCAGGTTATGGCGATAC
This sequence comes from uncultured Alphaproteobacteria bacterium, assembly GCA_963791925.1. Taxonomy (GTDB): domain Bacteria; phylum Pseudomonadota; class Alphaproteobacteria; order Rhizobiales; family Xanthobacteraceae; genus BOG-931. The sequence goes on from CAWBUA010000005.1 coordinate 609,696, forward strand.
TCGAACTCGCGAAGGTAAGTCTGCAAGTGCTTCTGCGAAACCCAAACGTAAGTCCCCTTGATGCCGCGCTTCACGTTCGCCCAAAACGCCTCAATCGTGTTCGTGTGCACATCATCGCGAACGTACTCTTTCGCTGAATGATTGACCGACTCATGTTCAAAGCCATGCCGTTCAGTCAGGGTCAGGTAGCCACGCCAGTCGTCGGTGTAGATTTTCGTTCCCGGCTTCACGTGTTCGACCATGTGCGGGATCACGTCGTAATGCGTGCGGCCGAATACCGGCCGCGTCATCACATCGCCGCCGCGCTCGACCATGCCAAACACGATAGCTTTGTCTTTCGGCACTCGCCCATGATGTTCTTTACCACCGATGAAAGTCTCGTCCGCTTCGACTGTCTTGCCGGGACCGCCAATCGGAAAATCACCATCAACGTAGCCCATGTATTTGCGGATCAGGTTGCACATCCTCCATGCCGTCTTGTAAGTGACGCCAAGTTGGCGCTGGACCTCTTTCGCTGCGACGCCGTTCCGCGAAGCGCAGAAAAGGAACATCACGTAGAACCAGTTCCGCAGCGGCGTCCGGGTGCTCTCGAACGGCGTTCCGGCAGTCGGGTAGACCTGATAGCCGCAATGCTCGCACACGTACGAGCGGCGTCCCCTGACCCGGTAATAGGTCGCCTGCTTGTGGCAGCCAAGGCAGGTCAGACGTTCGCCGTAGCGAACGCGCATAAGGTGCTCAAGGCAGCTCTCGTCATCCGGGAACTGCTTGTTAAAGGCTTGAATATTCGGGCCTTTTCGGGCCATGGAACTCTCCTATAGCCCCGACGACTGGAGCATATAGGTACTGTATCAGGCTTTGTTCTAATTGTCTAGAGGGGATATATGCGCCATGGGCGTTTTTCTACGCCATGACACCTATAGCGGGTATTTGGAATGTGCCCCTACCACCCCTAGGATCGGCTAAACGGAGCCGTGCGCGTGCGAGCGTTTCAGGTCGCGAAGTGGCTGATCGCCGTGTCGGCTGGGGAATCTACACAATCGTTGAAACGGGCGGTTCCGATGCGGCCGAGCAAGCCTTCCCGCCCGGCCACCGAACGCGCGCGCGTGCACATGGTCAATCCGGCGACTGGAAAGATCGTCGGCGCCGACGAAATTACGCCGCGGATAGCGGCTGACCAAACAGCTGCCGACGCCCCCGCCGCGGGCCGCTCGGCTCGCATCATCTGGTCGGAAACCTGACCCATGGGTTCCGCGTTATGTCTCACGAACGGGTGGGGCATGCAGAGAGGAACACCATGCAAATCTCAGCAAAGTCCATTGTGCGGACGGCCGCAAGGACCGCAATGGCGCTTGGCTTTGTCGGCGCGATAGCAGTCGGCGGGGCGGCGCCGGCGGCTGCCTTTTACATCAACGGTCCTGGCTTTCACGTCAGGATCGGCCATCATCACCGGCACTATTACGACTATTACCGAGGAGCCGAGGGCGGCGGCTGGCCCACTTATAACGGCTGCCCCCCGCGCTATACGGTTCAGGACGGCGTCTGCAAACCATACCGCGGCTATTGAATGAAGATGCCGCCGCATCGCGAGGCCGTCGACGGCGGCCTCTGCGGCCGCGACGGCGCGCGCGCTGTGGCTCGGATTCGGCCTCCAGCTTCGTTGCGATCGCCGGCTTGATGCAGGCGCGTCGCCGATCCGTCATGGTCGCGCCATGAATCACGCAGCCCGCGAAGAAACAAGGCCGGTCTGCCCGAGTTGCGGCAAGCCAATGCTCTTGGCACGAACGATCCCGGGAATCGGCGGCCTGCCGGAATTGCGCGTCTATAGCTGCCGACAATGCGGCGTCTCGATCACCGAAGCCGAGAGCCACAGCGAGCCGATGGGGCGGCGGTATGCGGTGCCGGCCTGACGCAACGCGCCGCGAAACTGCACTGGCCCCGCAGCGTTGACAGTTGACCGCCGCTGGCCCGTGCGTGAGATGAGGATATGCGCGGTTTCGTTCGTCTAACCTTCGCGCTTGGCTGCTGGCTTGCGATGGTGCCGGCCGCCGGCGCAGGCGCCTTGGCAGGCTCGGCAGGGCAGTCCTATCTTTATCCGCCCGAGGTCCGTGCCCGTCCCGTGGTGGTGGTGCCGGACCCCACTTTGCAGCGCTATTACTGGGACCCGCGCTACTACGATTTTTGTGGCGCCTTTTATGGTTCCCGGGCACCGCGGCGCTGGCGTTGCTTACGCGAGGGTTCAAGCAGGTAACGGCGGTTCGCGGTGGCCCGATCGCATGTTACCGATTATCAAGCGGGCATGTCCGATTTGCCGCGATCGCCGCCGGCTTATTTGCGCCATGACGAATTGCGCGGCGTCGTCCGCCTGGCGCCGCTTGTCGCCATCGATCTCATCATCCGCAATGCGCGAGGCGAGATCTTGCTCGGCCTGCGCAACAACGAGCCGGCCAAAGGCTGGTATTTCGTGCCCGGCGGCATGATCCTGAAAAACGAGCGGCTGTCAGACGCTTTCGCCCGCATCCTCAAGCGCGAGACCGGTCTCACCGCGGCCATCGAGGATTCCCGGCTCCTCGGCGTCTACGAGCATTTCTACGCCAACAACCGGTTCGGCGAGGCGGGCTACGGCACCCATTACGTGGTGCTCGGCCATGAACTGAAAATTGACGATACCGCAGCGCTCAAAGCCGACGACCAGCACCGCGAGTTGCGCTGGTGGACAATGTCCGACCTGCTGGCGTCACCGGACGTTCACCACAACACCAAAGCCTATTTCCGATAGTCCCCAAGCGCGCGATCACTTAAGACTTTCACAAGCGCCGCTTGTGTATTGTGCATGTCCAAGGCGATCCCAGAACGGGGGCTAATTGTCATGCTGCGCGTGCTTTGGCGTTTTCTCGATGACGATCGCGGGGCGACCGCGATCGAATATGGACTGATCGCGGCCGGCATTTCGGTGGCGATCATTGCCGTGGTGCAGGGTCTCGGCACCCAGCTCAACACCACGTTCTCGAGCGTTTCCGGCGCGCTGAAATAGCACACGCGACAAGGACCGCGGCTGATCGAGATCAAGGCGCGGACTCCGTCGCCGGGCCACTCTTCCAAAATGGATTTCGACGACGTCGTTCCGATCAGCCGTCATCTCTGCCCCGCCTGCGGGCGGCCGATGCGGCTTGTGCTGATCATTCCGCGTTTCGGAACGTTTCCCGAATTGCAGACCTACGAGTGCAAGAGCTGCGGGGTAAGCTACACCCAAGCCGCCAAAGACGAGGCCGGCCCGGACAGCGCGGATAGCAATTAAACTTACGCCTCGATGACGATCTTCGGCGCCGGCTTGCTGGCGCCGGCCAAGCCCTCGCGCACGCGCGCGGCGATGTCGCGATAGATTTGCGCGTTCGGCGAATCCGGCGCGGTGACGACCACCGGCAGGCCGGCATCGGACTTTTCCCGAATAGAGATATCCAGCGGCACTTCGCCGAGGAACGGCACGCCGAGCCGTTCGGCTTCGTGGCGCGCGCCGCCATGGCCGAAAATGTCCGAGCGCCCGCCGCAATGCGGGCAGATGAAGGTCGACATGTTCTCGACGATGCCGAGGACCGGCACGTTGACGCGGCGGAACATGGCGATGCCGCGCCGCGCGTCGATCAAAGCGAGATCCTGCGGCGTCGATACAATCACCGCGCCCTTGAGCGGCACCTGCTGGGCCATGGTGAGCTGGGCATCGCCGGTGCCCGGCGGCATGTCGACCACCATGACGTCGAGCGTGCCCCACTCCACCTCGCGCAGCATTTGCGTGAGCGCGGACATGACCATCGGGCCGCGCCAGATCATCGGCGTTTCTTCCTCGACGAGGAAGCCGATCGACATCACCGGCATGCCATAGCGCTCGATGGGTTTGAGCCGATTGCCGCCGATGGTCTGCGGCCGCTCGCGAATGGCGAGCAGCTTCGGCAGCGACGGGCCGTAAATGTCGGCGTCGAGAATGCCGACTTTGAGCCCGAGGTCGCGCAGGCCGAGCGCCAGATTGACCGCCGTGGTCGATTTGCCGACGCCGCCTTTGCCGGAGGCCACCGCAATGATCGCGGCGACGCCCGGGACGCCGGACGGCGACGGCGCCGAAGGCGCGCCGGGCTCCGGCCCGGGCCTCGCGCCCGGAGCCGGCTGCGGCCGCTGCGGCGGCCTGGGCATCGCCCCGCCGCTTCCCGGCGCGCGCTCCGCCGTGAGCGCAACCATCACCGATTTGACGCCCGGTGTGGCGCGGATCGCGGCCTCGGCGCGCTCGCGCACCGCTTCCCAGGCCTTCACCGCGCCCGCATCGACCGTGATCGACAAGAACACCTTGCCGTCGCTGGCGACGATGTCAGAGAGTTTCCCAGTCGCCGGCAAGGCCGTGCCGTCGGGGCTCGAAACCTTGCCGAGCGCCGCGAGAACGTCGTGTTTGAGGTCGGTCATGATGTTCTACATAGGCCCATCACGGGAGCGGTCAACGGCCCCGTTGACGGGCCGCGGCCGGACGGGCCATGACCGGTGCCAAATTCCATGGAGGACACAATGGCGAAGGTCGCGTTCGTGGGGCTTGGCGTGATGGGCTACCCGATGGCGGGTCACCTCAAAAACAAGGGCGGCCACGAGGTCACGGTCTATAACCGCACCACCGCCAAGGCCGAAAAATGGGTCGACCAATATGGCGGTAAGCGCGCACCGACGCCGAAACAGGCGGCCGAGGGCCAGGACATCGTGTTTGCCTGCGTCGGCAACGACAACGATTTGCGCGAAGTGATGCTCGGTAAGGACGGCGTTTTCACCGGCGTCGCCAAGGGCGCGATCGTGGTCGACCACACCACGGCCTCGGCCGAGATCGCCCGCGAGCTCTACGCCGAGGCGAAACAGCGCGGCTTCGATTTCGTCGACGCACCGGTCTCGGGCGGCCAGGCCGGCGCCGAGAACGGGGTGCTCACGGTGATGTGCGGCGGCGACCAGGCGCCGTTTGCGCGCGCCGAAAAGGTCATCGCCGCCTATGCGCGCGCCTGCAATCTTCTCGGTCCGGTGGGCTCCGGCCAGCTCGCCAAAATGGTCAATCAGATCTGCATCGCCGGTGCGGTCCAGGGTCTCGCCGAAGGCCTGCATTTTGCGATGAAAGCCGGCCTCGACATCGAAAAGCTGATCGCCACCATCTCCAAGGGCGCGGCGCAGTCCTGGCAGATGGAGAACCGCTACAAGACCATGGTCGCCGGCAAATTCGACTTCGGCTTCGCCGTCGATTGGATGCGCAAGGACCTCGGCATCTGCCTGTCGGAGGCACGGCGGAACGGCGCGCATCTGCCGGTCTCGGCGCTGGTCGACCAGTTCTATTCGGAAATCCAGGCGATGGGCGGCAAGCGCTGGGACACATCGAGCCTGATCGCGCTGCTCAATCGCTAGCCGCAGCCACAGGCATCGGCGGCGGCGCCGACTAAAGGAACATCTTCATGCCGATTGGCTCTTGGCCCGGGGCATTTTCCGCTCAGCAGATGGCGGTGACCGGCGGCACGCAATATGTTCGCCTCGGCGGCGAAGGCCCCGACGTTCTTCTTCTTCATGGTTTCGGCGACACCGGGGATATGTGGCTGCCGCTCGCGGAAGCGCTGGTGAAGAACCACGCCGTCATCGTTCCCGACCTGCGCGGCATGGGCCTGTCGTCCCATCCCGAGGGCGGTTATGAAAAGACCGCGCAGGCGCGCGATCTTGCTACCATCCTGGATCAGCTTGGTTTCCGGGAAATCGCGCTCATCACCCACGACATCGGCAATATGGTGGGCTATGCCCTTGCGGCGCTATTCCCGCAGCGCGTGAGCAAATGGGTGGCGATGGACGCGCCATTGCCGGGCATCGGCCACTGGGACGATCAGCTGAAGAACCCGAAGACCTGGCACTTCAACTTCCGCGGTCCCGACGTCGAGCGGCTGGTGGCGGGACGCGAGCGAATCCTGCTCGACCGTTTCTACAACGAGCTTTCAGCCGACCCGTCTCGCATCGACGAGGAGACGCGCCAGCACTATGCCGCGCTTTATGCGCGCCCTCACGCCATCCACGACGCCTTCAGCGGACAGTTCGCCGCTTTCGCGCAGGACGCCATCGACAATCAACAACTCCTCGCCAAGGGCAAACTGAACATGCCGGTGCTGGCGATCGGCGGCGATCATTCCTATGGCGCGTATCTCGCAGGCGAAATCGGTTTCGCCGCCGCGAACGTACGCGCCGCGGTGATCAAGGATTGCGGTCACTGGATCATGGAAGAGCAGCCGGCGCAGGCCGTGACCGTCATCCTCGCGTTTCTCGACGGCCAGTGAGTCCGGCGATACGCCAGGCCGGCCGAGAAGCCCGCTCCCGCTCTAATCCACCGGCTTGATATCGGCTTCCTTGGCGAGCTGCAGCGTGTCGTTGTAGTCGTCGTCGAAGAACTTGGTGAACTGCGCGACGCTCATCAACTGCGGGTCGACTCCGATCTTGGCCAGATGGTCCTTCACCGCAGGCACTTGCAGCGCCTTTTCGGTCGCGTCGTGCAGCTTGTTGACGATGTCGGCGGGCGTCTTCGCCGGCGCCGACAAGCCCACCCAGAAGTTCAACTCCGCCGCCGGATATCCGGCCTGCGCCACGGTCGGCACGTCCGGCAGCAGCGGCGCGCGCTTGGGCGTGCTGACCGCCAGCGCCGTAAGCTTGCCGCTCGTGAGCATCGAGGCAGCCGCGGCGAGCGGAATGAAATAAAAATCGATACGGCCGGCCATCACTTCCGTGAGACCGCCCTCGCGGAACGGGATGTGGCGCACGTCAATCTTGGTGGCGAGGCGGAATTTCTCGCCGGCCATATGCGACGTGGAACCGATTCCGGCGGAGGCAAAGGTCAGCGTTCCCGGTTTCGCCTTGGCGGCAGCCACAAGGTCGGCGACGGTCTTGAAGCCGCTCTGCTTGGAGCAGACCAGCACGTTCGGCTGCACGCCGAACAATGCCACCGGAGTGAAATCGCGCAACACGTCGTAGGGCAAATGACTGTGCAGCACTTTGCCGTTGGCCATCGAAGACGAACTGGTGACCAGCGTGTAGCCGTCGGGCGCAGCCTTCGCCACCATGCCAAAACCGACAATGCCGCCGGCGCCGGCCTGCGGCTCGACGACCACCGATTGGCCGAGGATTTGCGACATCTGGTCGACCACAACGCGCGCGGTGGTATCCGAAGCGCTGCCGGCCGGGAATGGGCTGATCAGCCGGATCGCCCGGGACGGATAGGCGTCGGCGGCGAATGCCACTCTGGTCGTAACGACAGCGGTGCCAAGCGCGGCAACGGTAAAAGTGCGGCGTGACAGCACGTGAGCCTCCCTCAATTTTCTTCGCCCGGAGCATTAACCGTGGCGGCCAACGTCCTCGTTGGGCGAGTGATAGCAGGTTTTGGCGCCCCTTAAATAGGGTGACCAATGCGCGCACTTCCCTGGCGGCGACACCCAAGCCGGACCGATGGAACCTCGTCCGGGGGCGGAGACTTCTTATGCTTGGGCCGAGGGGAAATCATTGCATATTGGCCCGGTCACTTCAGGCGGATCGGCACCATGCAGGACGTCAAGTATAGGCTGGTCAATCCCGAGCTCAAGCCTCGGCGGACCAAGCTGGAAATGCCCGGTTGGGCCGGCCAGCCGGCGCCCCGCAAGGACGGTTCGCGTGAATATGCCTGGCATTGCGTGCCGTTCACCGAGGGCGCGCAATATGGCATCGAGATTTTCTACCCCTATCGCAACGAGCTTCGCATCACCAGGAAAAACGGCAAGCTCATCTTTGACGGCGATTTTGGGCCGCCGCCCGATGACAGCGACCTGATGTGGCCGCCGTTTCGCTCATTCGGGCGAGACTTTTACAGCCATCAGCTGCTGCTCGATCTGAAGGTCGACAAGGGCTGGGCGGTGCGGACCGAGCCGCACCCGCGGTTCTACACCGATACGACCGGCACGGTGCCGATTGCCGTTCCGGCGCTGTTGCGGACCGAGTGGTGGCCGATGATTTCGTTTGTCATCTTCAAGGCGCCCATCGAAGGAACGACACATATTTTCCGGCCCGGCGAGCCCATGCTGCAAATCTTGGTGCTGCCCGTGACCGCCGATTTCACGCTGATTGCCATGGACGAGGAAGAAGCCGCCGAGCGCGAATTGCGCGGGCGGCGCATCCACGACAGCCGGCCCACGCTTGCCGCGGACACGACCTGGACGTCGGACACGGATACCGTATTCGACGGCACCTATCGCCATCTCCTGCGCGCGGCAAAGGCGAGAGAGCGCGAGACCTAGGCCCTAAGAGCTGGGTTCTCAGAGCTACGCCACGCGGAAAGACGGAAAGGCCGCAAGCGGGCGCCCGAAAGAACGCCCGCTTGCTGCACGTCAGTGATGATGATGGTGATGGTGGTGGTGGTGATGATGGTGATGATGACGCGGGTGAGGCCCACCCAGACGAACCACCACGCCGTGATGATGGTGGTGATGATGGTGATGATGAGGGCCGAGCTGCACCGAAATCTGCGCGACCTGATTGGCTGATTGGTCGGCGCGACGGGCATCCTCGGCCTGCAATGTCGGCACTGCATTCGAAATAGGATCAAGAAGATCCCGGTAGCTTGTCGCCGGAGCGAGTTGCGGCGCCGGCGTCGCTTGGACGGCGGACACTGCGGTCAAGGCAGCGGCTGCACCCAATAATCCGGCTATTTTCTTGTCCATGATTCCTCCAATGGAAGTGAACGCCCCTTTGCCCCCAGGCGACTAATCCGCGTCCCGAACATTGGTTCCGCCGAGCCCCGCAACGGGTTGTCGAAATCGGAAATTTACTTCGGCAAAGGAGATAGTTGGCGTGCTTTGCAAAACCGTCATGAGAGCGCCATGGGAACCGCGACGGCGATCGGACGTTACGGAATTCGACGCGCGAGCGAGCGCTGTGAAAGGTGGATAAACGGAACGAAGCGATGAACCGGCTTGCTTCCTTGGGCTTTTGGACCTGCGCCGCGATCTATGTCGCCGCCGGCATCGCCGGCGTGTTCTTTCTCAGCACTCAACCCAACATCGCGAGCGCCACCGACGGCTACGGCACAATTCGCCTGGTGGCGCGGAAGTAGCCCGCGAGTCTGCTCGCCGTCGCCACCGTAGCGGCCCGACTAGTGGAGCGGAATCGATTAGCGCTCTAAAATTTTGATGAAGCATGATGTTTTCGGAAAACCGGCCTTCACCCTCGGATCAGGTCCGAGGGCGGGCATTTTCGGGATCATGCCCTAAGCGGCGGCGCTCGGCCGGGCCGAGACCGCTTGGTGCCAGCGCCGCACATGGCCGAGCTCCTCCGGCACTGTGAGCTTCGACACCCGCATGAAGTCGACCGCCACCATTGCGGTGATATCGGCGATCGTATAGTTCGCGCCTGCCACGAAGGGTCGGTCTTTCAGTTCGCCGTCGAGGAATTGCAGAAACGCCGTGACGCGCGGCTTGTTGGCCTCGCCCCAGTCCGGCACTTGTGGCTGCACCATCTGCTTCATGGCCGGATGCAGATGCTGAAACACCGCGGCGACGGGAAACAATAGGTGCAGCTCCGCCCGCCGGTTCCACATTTCCACCAGCGCGCACTCCACCGCGCCGCGTCCGAACAAAGGCGGGTCGGGGTGGATCGCCTCGAAGTAACGGCAAATGGCGACCAATTCGGCGATCACGGTGCCGTCGTCGAGCACCAGCGCCGGCACCCGCTGCATCGGATTGATCGCGGTATAGGTCTCCGAGCGCTGCTGCAGCGCGCCGAGATCGACCTGCTCGGTCGGAACATTGATTCCCTTCTCAGCCAGAAAAATGCGGACACGCCGTGGATTGGGCGCGCGCCCGCCATCATAGAGTTTCATCGCGATTGTCTCCTGTTTGCGTCGAGGAGGGTAGCTCATCGCGACTGTGCCTCACCAGCCGTCGTCCTTGACGTCGATCGGTCATTTGCCGCTCGCCGAAGCCGGCCGATCGGCGCCACCGCGCATTGTGGCTTTCTGCCGCTCTCCTTGCATGGGCCGCGCCAAGTCACGGCAGCGACGTTCGATCTTCTTCGTCTTTGATCAAGATCAAACGCAGACGAAAAATTTGGGCTTCACCTGGCACCCGATGCGCTTCAAACTGCAGCATCCGGAGCGCCGCGGACATCGGCTGAATACGTCTCGTTCTCAGGGATCGCAAATGAATCGCCGGGCCTTCGTCGCTGCCGGGTCGACTGCGCTGTTCGGCGCGATGCTGCACGACACGGCGAAAGCATTCGCCGCTCCCGGCTCGCTGTCGGCTCGGCCCACGCCGAATGGGCCGCTCATTACGCCAACCGGCAAGTTTTTTGTCTATTCGCAGATGCGAAATCCGGCCACCGTGCCGGCGGCGATCCAGGTCGACGGACTGGTCAATGCTCCGGCGCGACATACGATTGACGATCTCGCCAAAATTCCGCCGCTCAAGAAGCTGTTGACCCTCGAATGTTTCGTCAATACGGCGGGCGGCCCGCTGATCTTTACGACGCCGTTCGAGGGCGTGCCGCTGTCGGCGCTGTTCGACAAGGCGGGCGTCAAGCCGGAAGCGAAGGCGGCGCGCATCGAATGCAGCGACGGCCACCCGCCCTTCCTGCTGCCGTTGTCGGAATTGCAGCGGCCGGAGACCATGCTGGTTGCGAAATTCGGCGCCGAACCGGTCGCGCGGCAACATGGCAGCCCTTATACGCGGTTATTCATTCCCGGCGCCGGGGGCAATCACCATCCCAAATGGGTCAGTCGCATCACCCTGGTCGATACCACGGGCCCAGAACACCCGGCCCCACCGATGGCCGGATTCCTGTCGCCGTCCCCACCCGAAACGGTCGGCTCGATGGCCGGCGTCACGCTGACCGGCTACGCCTTCACCGGCCCCGAGCCGGTGGGCAAAGTCGAGGTGAGCACCGACAACGGCCGGGCCTATCAGCCGATGCCGCTGCCGCCGCAGCCGGATGCGAATATCTGGATCACCTTCGACCTCACTTGGCATCCACCCGAAACCGGCTTCTACGTCCTGCGGATCAAGGCGACGAGTGCCAGCGGCCGCGAGCAGGATTTTCCCGGCGTTATCGCGGTCGAGGTGAGCTGAGCATGTGGTCGCTGTTCGCCGAGCTTGGTGGAATGCGCCGCGCGCTCGCGACGGTGGCAATGTTGTTCTTCGTCATCATCCTTCTCGAAGTCGATCTCGGGCACCGGGCGGCGATCGAGCGGCACGAAGACTGGGCGGTTCTGGTGCCGGTGGTTTGGGTGCCGATCTCGCTGTTCGCCTTGATGGCGCTGCAGATCGCGCCGTCGTTGTTGAGCGCCGTGCTTGTCGCGATCACCATGGCAGTGAGTGCCGCGGTTGGAATGATCGGCTCCGGCCTGCATATGATGGCCGCGGGCGTCGATCTCGCACATCTGAGCCGGATGTTCTCGCCTGCCGTATGGGGTGGACCGGTTTCGCCGAACTGGCCGGTCTCGATCACGGTCGCATCATTTTTCGGATTTCTGGCTGCTCTCGGCAGCGGGCGCGAGGGTTTTTCGCGCGGGCTCGCCGGCGCGGCGACCGCAGCCGCCTATATCCTGGTCACGCTCGGCATCATCAGCGCGGCTGTGCCGTCGCTGGTGATGGTCAGCGCAACCAGTCTGGCGCTTGCCGCCTTGCTGCTGCTCGCGGTGCTCGTCGCCATGCTGGCGAGCGCCGGGGTGGAAAGGAGCGCGCCATGACGCGCAACAGCCTCTTTCTCATCGGCGCGATCGTCATCGTCGCGGCCTGTTTCATCGCCGCATTCGCGGCGTGGAGCCACGTCAATCATGCACGCGCCGTCGCTCTCGGCTTTGCCGACACAGCGTTCAACTGGACCACGGCGCACGCGCAGGACCGCGGTTGCAATGCCTGCCACGGCGATCATCTCGCCGCGGATGTCAGCCGGCTGGTGGTGCCGCGTCCCAAGCCGCAATTGCACGGCATTTTCGCCACCAGCTACGACATCCCCATGCGCGTCGAGGACTGCATGATCTGTCACGACGGCGAATTCGCCGGCAATATCCACTCGCTGCATCTGCACTCGGCGTCGTTCACCAACATGGGCGGCAATTGCGATTCCTGTCATGCCACGGTCGGCGGAAAATTCGTGCTGTACAACGACGAAAGCCGCTACGGCGTGCTTAACGGCGTCAAAACCATACCGACACCCCCGTTTTCACAGACGTCGGCCGAAATGCACAATCGCGAACAGTCAGCCGCCGCGAACTGATCCATGCTCAGCCGCCTATTCATCTTTGCCACGGTGATGGTGTTCGGCCCCCTCTTCATCGAGGTCTATCTCTATCACCCCCTGATCGCGCTGGAGCACGACCCGGTTGCGATCGTGCCGCGAACGCAAGCGGCGCTCGCCGTTGCGGCCGGATTTCTCCTTCTCACCGTCGCCAACAAGGCGACCACGGCCGTCTTCGGCATCGTGGCTGTGCTCGCGATCGCGGTTGGCGTGGTCGGCACGGCTATTCATCTGGCCCTGCACGCATCCAGTCTGGTCGAGCTTGCAACCGATCCGCGGGTATGGCTTGGCGGCCCCCCCGTGCTCGTACCGCTGACTTTTGCGGCGTCCGGATGTCTGGGCCTGATAGCGCTGGCGACGCCGCAACGCCAATGGCCCGGCTTTTCGCCAGTGCCCGTCGGCCGAATCCTCGAAGGCTTAGCAGCCGTCTGCGGTATCGTCGCCGCGGTTGCTGGATCTCTCGTAGAAGGCGGGATGATCGCTTTTGTGGCGTTACTGGCGGCGCTCGCGCTTGGCGCGATCGGATTTGTGACGGAGATCGCTGTCGGCATTTTCCAAAATTTGCCGACGCGAAGCGCGTGAAACGCGCCGCCTGGGCGCCAATACGGATAGACGGCTCGACCACTATCTATTTGACGGTATGAGCGAATTCCGTCCGAACGCAGTTCCCGCAAGACCCCGCGGCGCGGCCCCCGCCGCGCCGCGCGTGCCATCGGCGCAAGCTCCGAAATGTAAACGAATGCTTGCTTCCGGCGCGGCAAAAGCAACCTCTTAAGCCTCGTCTTAAGGAATTTGGGCCAGTTTCGGCGAAACTGCGCCAATCCCGGTATGCCCAACACAATCAGCGAAACGCACGAGCTTGCTTCGCCGGCTGCAGCGCCTTCAACCAAGCGGCGGCTGGCCTCCGAGCACGTGCGCGAGGCGCGCGATCGGCTCACCTCAACGAGCGGCACGCGGCCGGTCTTCGATTACGAGTTGCTGCGTCAATTCGCGCGGAACCGCATTTCGGCCTCGCCGGTCATCCTGCTCCTCATTGTCACCATCGGCGCACTGTCGGGGCTGTGGACCGGAGCCCTGGCTTGCGCCGTGTGGACCGGCGGCGCGCTCGTCATCCATCTCGTCGTCATCCGCGCCTGCCGGCAGTTTCTCGAAGAGCCGCCTACCACGCAGCTGCGCCGCTGGCGCATGCGCTTCATCCTGCTCGATCTGTTTTTCGGCATGGCCTGGACGTTTATCCTGATCAACCCGATCGGCATGGATGATCAGGCCGCCACCTTCATGCTGTTCGTCATGCTGCTGGTCGTGGCGATCTCGAGCATGTTGGCGTCGAGCCTGCCGATCGCCGTATTCGCGCTGACCTTGCCGGTGACGATTGCGATCGCGCTCGATTTCGCCATCAAGCGCACGCTGCACGACTATATCCTCGCCATCATGGCGCTGACCGCGGAAGGTTACTTCTCGCTGCTCGCCTACCGGCTCTATTCCACGACGCTCGCGACGCTAGAAGCGCGCGCGGAAAAGGATGCGCTGATCGGCGAACTCGAACAGTCGAAGTCGGTTTCCGACGAGGCGCGGCGGCGCGCCGAGACGGCCAATATCGCGAAATCGCGCTTTCTTGCCCAGATGAGCCACGAGCTGCGCACGCCGCTCAACGCCATTCTCGGCTTCTCCGAGGTGATGAAAGGCGAAATCTTCGGCCCGCACGCCGTGCCGATGTACAAGGACTATGCCGCCGACATCCATAGTTCCGGCGTGCATCTGCTCAACCTCATCAACGAAATCCTCGATTTGTCGCGCATCGAGGCCGGCCGCTACGAGCTTAACGAAGAAGCGGTCTCGCTCAATCGGGTGGTCGAAGACTGCCACCACCTTTTGAAATTGCGCGCCACCAACCGCGGCATCACCATCCATGAAATGTTCGAGCCTGATTTGCCGCGGCTGTGGGGCGACGAGCGCGCGATCCGCCAGATCTGTCTGAACCTGCTCTCGAACGCGATCAAGTTCACCCCGCAAGGCGGCGAAATCTGGCTCAAGGTCGGCTGGACCGCCTCCGGCGGCCAGTACATGAGCGTCAAGGACACCGGCCCCGGCATTCCGGAAGAGGAAATTCCGATCGTGCTCGCATCGTTCGGCCAGGGCTCGAACTCGATCAAATCGGCTGAACAGGGGGCCGGCCTCGGTCTGCCGATCGCCAAGAATCTCATCGACCTGCACGGCGGCACCTTCACGCTGAAATCGAAGTTGCGCATCGGCACCGAGGTCATCGTCACCTTTCCGCCGGAACGCATCATGTCGGCGCTAGCGCCGATCGCAGAGCACGCGCCGCCGATTCAGCCGCGGACGGAGATGTCTTCGTTCACCTCGCCCGCTGAGGATTCAACGGGCCGCGCCAAACGCGCGCTGTTCGGTGCCGGCGGCTAAAGGATTTTATCGCCACCTTGCCTTCGCCGGCTTCGCGTCTATGGTGCGCGCGATTCGCTAAGGACCATCGATGTGCGCCGGCGGCTTTTGTGGTTTCTCCTGATCGGGATCGTGATCGCGATTCTGATCGTTATCGCGCAAAACGGCCGCGGCACGGTCGGACCGCTGTCCGCCGACGAGTTCGGCTGGTTCGCCTATAAGATCGCGCTCTTGGTGTTTCTCACCGCGGCCGTGCTGACGATGTTCCGCGAACGCTTTACCCAAGCCATGACCGCGGCGCTGCTGTGGGTCGTGGTCGGTCTTCTCCTGGTGATCGGCTATTCGTATCGTTTCGAATTGACCCAGGTCGCCGACCGCGTGGTGGCCGAGCTCGTTCCCGGCCATGTCATTTCGCACGGGCGCACGGTCGAGGTGGCGCGCGCCGGCGGCGGCGATTTTGACATTGCCGCCAGAATCAACGGCGCCCGCATCCCCATGGTGCTCGATACCGGCGCGAGCTCGGTCGTGCTGACCCAGGACGACGCCAAGAGGGCCGGTCTGCCGCTCGATCTGCTGGACTATTCGGTGAGCATCGATACCGCCAACGGCCGTACCCGCGCCGCGCCGGTGACGCTCGATCGCATCGCCGTCGGCAGCCTGGAAGAGAAATCGATCGACGCTCTGGTGGTGCAGCCGGGCCAGCTCAAGATGAGCCTCCTCGGCATGAGCTTCCTCAACCGGTTGCAAAGCTGGCAAGTCAACGGCGACCGGCTGGTGCTCAAAGGCTATCCGTAAAAACCAGAGATTGAGCCAGGGGCATATCTTTTCCGAAAACCGGCTTCCGCCCTCCGATCAGTCCGAGGCCGGGCATTTTCTGGATCATGCCTTAAACGTTCCAGAACAAGCTGATCAGAAATCGCGCCGAGACCAGCAACAGAAAGCACGAGAACGCCAGCTCGAGCGTGCGCCGCGACAGGCGGTGGGCGAGCCGCGCGCCATAGGGCGCGGCGAGGCTCGATACCGGCGCCATGACCGCCACGCCAATCAGCGACACAAAGCCGAGCGACAGCGGCGGCAATAGCGCATGATGCGGCAGGCCGGCTAGGATATAGCCGAGCGTGCCGACGACGGTGATCGGCACGCCGAGCCCGGCCGAGGTCGCAACCAACTCGTGGATCGATTTGCCGTAAAGCGTGAGCACCATGTTGGACAGCGAGCCGCCGCTCACTCCCATCAGCGAGCCAGCGAGCCCGATGCCGAAACCGTAGGCTGTCATCGGTACCGGCCCGGGCAGTTCGCTGCCGAGATTCCAGCGGTCGCCGGCGAACAGAAACTTGGCGGCGATGAAGCTCGCGATCACGACGAACGCAATCTTGAACACCGCCGCCGGGGCAAACGCCGCGATCGTCGCGCCGCAGGCGACGCCGATAACCGCCGGCAGCGCCCAGAGCCGGATCACGCGCGGGAGGACGAGGCCTTTCTCCCGGTGCGTCAAATAGGAACGCACGGTGGTCGGCAGGATGATGGCGATCGACGTGCCGACGCAGAGCTGCATGTGCACTTGTTCGGGAACGCCGAGTAGCTGAAAGACCTCATAGAGCACCGGCACGATGACGGCGCCACCGCCAATGCCGAACGTACCGGCGAGCAACCCGGTAATGATGCCAGCAACGATGATCGCGATGACGAGCCAAGCGATCTCGCTGAACGGAACGCCCAAGATCATAGGCAAGTCATTCCGGGGCCAAGCCAACGGATCCGGCCCGACGTGGCCGGCCCGATGACAGGCTCCACGAAAGAGCTCTGAATCCATGGCCGCGGAACATGGAGAACAGGCACTGGAGTATCCCGGGGAACTCAGTGATTATGGATTCTCGGCGGCGGCGGCCGTCCGGGAATGACGGAATGTCTATGCGGCGATGTGCGCCAATTCGGCGGTACTGTCCAGCGGCCGGTCGGCGACCAATGCAAGCGCCGCTGCAAGGTATTCCGCGCTCGCATGCGGGACGCCGGCAGCGCCGGCAAGTTGCCGGCGAAATGCGCGCGCGCCGGGGACCGCGCGGAACAGACCGTGCAGGTGCCGCGTGATGGCATGCAGTCGCGTACCCTGGGCCAATTCGCGCTCGATATAGGGCATGAGCGCCATCGCGGCCGCCTTCGGCGAAGGCAAGGGCGGTATCTCGCCGAAGAGGAGTGGATCGACGCCGATAAGCCGCCACGGCTCCTGGTAGGCGGCGCGGCCCATCATCACGCCATCGACGCGGTCCAGATGCGCAAGGGCTGCCTTCACGCTGCCGATGCCGCCATTGAGAACCACGGAAAGCCGCGGACGGGCCTGTTTGAGCCGATAGACCCGCTCGTAGTCGAGTGGCGGAATTTCGCGATTTTCCCTGGGCGACAGCCCCTTCAGCCAGGCTTTGCGTGCGTGCACGATAAGCGCATCAGTTCCCGCCTGCTCTACTGCTTGCGCAAAATTTTCAAGCGCGGTTTCGGGATCCTGCTCGTCGATGCCGATGCGACATTTGACCGTGACCGGGATCGTCACCGCTCCCTTCATTGCGACAACGCAATCGCCGACCAAGTCCGGTTCCGCCATCAGGCAGGCGCCGAAGCGGCCGTCCTGTACGCGATCCGACGGGCAGCCAGCGTTGAGATTGATCTCGTCAAATCCGGCATCCGCGCCGATGCGCGCGCACTGCGCAAGCGCACGCGGATCCGAACCGCCCAGCTGCAGCGCCACCGGGTGCTCGGCCGCATCGTGGCGAAGGAGCCGCGACCGGTCGCCGTGGAGCACCGCGCCGGTGGTCAGCATTTCGGTATAGAGCAGCGCCCGGCGCGTCAGGAGGCGATGGAAAAACCGGCAATGCCGGTCAGTCCATTCCATCATCGGCGCGACGGAAAATCGCCAGGACTGGCCATACGGCGTTTCTTCTGTTTTTTCAGTCATTTACCAGTCTTCGACATTTGCTGATCGCGTACCATTTTCATCCGATTTTGAGCCATTTTCGTCGCTGTGGCTGCAGCGTTTCATCGGTCGTCCATTGGTTCAAGAGCCGAGACCTAACAAGTTCAGCGGCTTTGACGTTCGATAGAGACTCGGTGCTTGACAACGCCCCTTGCTCACACCGTCAAGATGGACTCGTCCTGTTATCACTTCTTCCACTGTCGTAGACGTTCAGCCGTAATGAACAAAAGCGGAATAAGGAAGATTCCAAAGACCGCGGCAGCGATCATGCCGCCGAAGACCGGCGTGCCGACGGCATGGCGCGTGAGCGCGCCCGCGCCTTTAGCGATGACAAGTGGAAAAAGTCCGAAGATGAAGGCGAAGCTTGTCATCATCACCGGGCGGAACCGCAATGCTGCCGCTTCGATGGCGGCCGCCTTGATGTCCTTGCCGAGGCCACGCTGCTCGACGGCAAATGCCACGATCAGGATGCCGTTCTTGGCGGCAAGCGCGATCAGGACCACGAGTCCGATCTGCGCGTAGACGTCGAAGCTCAGGCCGGCAATGAACACTGCAGCGACCGCGCCGAGGATGCCGACGCTGACCGACAGCAACGCAGGTAACGGGATGTTCCAGCTTTCGTAGAGCGCGACCAGAAACAGATAGGCGAACAGCACCGCCAAGCCGAGCACCGTCGCGGTGTGTCCGCTGGCCGTCCTCTCCTGCAGCGCCGTGCCAGTCCACTCATAGCTGAAGCCGGGCGGCAAGGTTGTCTTCGAAATGCGCTCCATGGCCGCGAGCGCCTGACCGGAGCTATAGCCAGGCTTCGGCGCGCCGTTGATAACCGCGCCGCGAAAACCGTTGTAGCGGATAATGGTCTGAGGTCCTCGGACGAGCTTGGCTTCCGCCAGCGCGCGCATCGGCACCATGGCGCCTTTGGCGTTACGGACATAAATGCGGTTGATGTCGTCGATCTGATTGCGGAACGAGGTCTCGGCCTGGACATTGACCTGCCAGGTGCGGCCGAAGACGTTGAAGTCATTGACGTAAAAGCTGCCGAGCGTTGCTTGCAGCGCGCTGAAAATGTCGCTGATCTTGACGCCGAGCACCTGGGCCTTGTCGCGATCGATGTCGAGATAGACCTGCGGCGTGTCGGCGGCATAGGTCGAGAACACGCCGGCAAGCTCGGGCTGCTGATTGGCGGCCACCAATAGCGCGTTCATCACCGCGGCAACATCGGTCGGCGATTGGCCCTGCAGCGCTTCAAGCACGTATTGAAACCCCCCGGTATTGCCGAGGCCAAGAATAGGCGGAAGGTTGAACGGAAAGACGATGGCGCCCTGGATCGCGGCGAGGCGCGGCCGCAGGCTCGCTATGATGGCATTGGCGCTTTGCTTCGGATCGGAGCGCTCTTCGTAAGGCTTGAGCCGGATGACGAAGAATGCCTGGTTCGAGGCCGCGACATAATCGATGAAGTTCAGTCCGACTACGGAAAGGATGCCTTGCACGCCCGGGGTCGGCCGGACGATGTCTTCGACCTGCTGGACCACGGCCTGGGTGCGATTGATCGAGGCGCCTTCGGGCAGCCGCAAGGCGGCGAAAATCGCGCCCTGATCCTCGTCGGGCAGGAAACTCTGCGGCGTCTTGTTGAAGACGAAGGCAGCCGCCGCGAGCGCGGCGATGGCGACGATAACGCCGACGATCGCCACCCCCGCGAGACGCCGCACTACGGCGACGTAGCCGTTGCGCACCCTGTCGATGGTGCCGAGCACATAGCGCATCGGGCCGCGGCTGCTTTGCCCGCGCTTGAGCAGGACGGAGCATAATGCCGGACTCAAGGTCAGGGCATTGAGCGCCGAGATCAGCATCGCGATCGAAACCGCGACGGCAAATTGTCGGAACAATTGGCCGCTGATGCCGGGGATGAAGGCGACCGGCACGAAAACCGATAAGAGGACGAAGGTGATCGCGAGGATCGGACCGGTGATCTCAGACATCGCCTTCTTGCAGGCATCCGGGATCGACAGTTCGGGCTCTTCCTCGATTACCCGCTCGATGTTCTCGACCACGACGATGGCATCGTCGACGACGATGCCGATCGCCAGCACCAGAGCCAGCAGTGAAACCGTGTTGGCGGAATAGCCGATCAGCAGGAGCGCCGCGAACGTGCCGATGATGGAGACCGGCACCGCGACCAGCGGGATGAGCGTGGTTCTGAACTTGCCGAGGAAGAGAAAGACCACGATTGCCACGAGAATGATGGCGATAACGAGCGTGCGCACGACTTCTATGATGGTCGTAGTGACGAAGACGGTGCTGTCGAAGAAGACGGTGTATTTAAGATCGGCCGGAAAGCGCCTGGCCAGCGTTTCCATCGTGGCGCGCACCTGCTTGGCGACGTCGACGGCGTTAGAGCCCGGCGATTGATAGATGCCGATGGCGGCGGCGGGCGCGCCGTTGAAGCGGCTGTAGCGGTCCTGCGACTGCGCGCCTAGTTCGACGCGGGCGACGTCGCCGACGCGGATCGTCGAGCCGTCGGGGTTGGCGCGCAGGATGATATTGGCAAACTCCTCGGGGCGGGTCAGCCGCCCTTTGGTCTTGATGTTGAGCTGAACCTGCTGGTCGCTCTGGATCGGCGCCGCGCCGATGCGGCCGAGCGCCGCCTGAACGTTCTGGCTTTGCACGGCGGCGATGACGTCGTTTGGCGTCAGATTGAGCTCGGTCAAGCGGTCCGGATCGAGCCAGATGCGAAGCGAATAATTCAACGGCCCGAACAGCACGACCTGGCCGACGCCTTTGATCCGCGCCAACGTGTCGATGACGTTGATGGTCGCGTAATTGCTGAGATAGACCGCGTCATAGGTGTTCTTCGGCGAATAGATGTTGATGACCTGCAGGAGCGCCGCCGATTTCTTGCGCACGGTGAGCCCCGAGCGCGACACTTCGATCGGCAGCTGCGGCAGCGCGAGGCTGGCGCGGTTCTGCACGTTGACAGTATTGATGTCCGGGTCGGTGCCGAGCGCAAAGGTCACATTGAGCGTATAGCTGCCGTCGGAGCCGCTGGCCGATTGATAAAAGAGCGCATTGTCGACGCCATTGATCTGTTCTTCGATCGGTTGCGCGACCGTGGTCTCGACCGTCTCGGCGTCGGCGCCCGGATAAGTCGCCGTCAGCGTGACCTGCGGCGGCACGATGTCGGGAAACTGCGCGATCGGTATAGCCGAGATCGCGATCAGGCCAGCCAGCGTGATGACGATGGCGATGACAATGGCAAAACGCGGTCGGTCGATGAAAATTCCCGAAAACATTGTGTCAGTTTTCCGGAACCACGGTCGTCGCGACGACTTGGCCGGGCCGCACCTTCTGTATGCCCTCGACGATGATGAGTTCGCCTTCCTGCAGGCCCGACACCACCTCGATGTCTGCGCCGTGTTCCGGGCCCGTCGTGACCCGCCGCTGCTCGACCTTTTTGTCGGCGTCAACGACCATCACGTAATGGCCGGCCTGATCCAGCAGTACGGCGGATTGCGGCACCAGGAGTGCAAAGCGCGGCTTGCCGCGTTCGACCAGCACGCCGACGATGCCGCCCGGGATCAATTCGTTGTTGGGGTTCGCCACCGTGGCGCGCGCGGTGACCGTGTCGGTCTCGCTCTGCACTTCGACGTCGAGGAAATTGGTGACGCCGGGATGGGGATAGATGCTGCCGTCGGGCAGCTTGATATGGATGATGACGTGGGGGTCGTTGTCCGCCGACGCGGCGACCCTGCGCTTATACGCGATGACATCCGCTTCACTGGCCTGGAAGGTCACATAGATCGGATTCTGGCTGACGATTGTCGCCAGCCGTCCCGACGACGGACTGACAAGGTTGCCCACGGTATAAGCGGCAAGTCCGATGCGGCCGTCGATCGGCGAGCGGATTTCGGTATAGCCGAGATTGATCTTGGCCTGCTCGAGCAGCGCTTGCGCCTGCAAAATGTCGGCTTGCGCCGACTGCTCGGCGGCCGCCAATTCATCGACGGTCGCCTGCGGTACGTTCTGGTTCTTCACCAATGCCTGGGCGCGCTCCAACTGCAGATTCGCATTGACCTCAGTCGCCTTAGCCTTGGCGAGATTAGCCTCCTGCTGATCGACAGCCGCCTTGTAGGTGTCCTGTTCGATGCGGAACAGAAGGTCGCCTTTCTTGACCTCTTGGCCTTCGGTGAAGTTTCGCTGCTCGATGAAGCCCGGCACCCGCGCGACGACATCGACCTTGTCGATGGCGACGACGCGGCCGATAAAGTCGCCGGTCTCCGTCACCTTGCGGCTCATGACGCGTTCCACCGAGACCGCGGGAGGTGGAGCACCCTGCGCCAGACTCGCCACGCAGCAAAATAGTGCGGATATGAGGAGCACAAGCGAAACAGCGGTCCCGCTAATCATCCGACATATCATATCGATCTCCGGGAGGCTCGACGCAAACCCAGACAAACTCGTTCGGCATTCGAGGCCGCGACGTAACTCGCTTTGCTCCGCTCGTCATCGACGAGAAGTCTGGCGCCTCAACCGTGTCACGTCCTCCGCCGTGCACCGTGACTGTTCGCTACAGAAGCGGGCCGCGACGTAATCGGTCATAGCGCCGGACGCGCTATTATACGCGATTGAAGGGGCCGTCATACCGTAAGCTTTGTGCAGGCGTTAGGTTCCGATTGCCGAGCATCGAGGCGAGCTTGCGGAGGCTCACGGTCAAGGAATAGCCCCGTTTGATCAAGAAGAGGGTCAGTAACCCACGGCTTGGGCTCGGCGCTGTCTACAACACCGGAACTCGCGGCGGGATGACTTCGCAGCGTTCTTGACGATCGGGAGCCGCTGCCCGTTGATGGATTGCTTTGCCATCCAATCGCTCGGCAGATACGGCCGGCCTCGTAGCGCTCGTCGAATTCTATGACGGCCGCCGCGACGCGTCAGCTCGTCACGGCTTGTGACGGTTACGGACCGATACTGGGAACGAGCCCCGCTTTATGATCTGCAGAACCGGCTTCTTCGCCGCGGCATATCTCCTCAACAGTCCGGCCACGCGTTTCGATGCCCAAGACCAATACCGCCGCGGCAGCAAAACCCGCGGCGCCCAAAGTGAATACTCCGGCGTCGTCAACCCCGCCGATGATGTAACCGACCATGATCGGGCCGCTGATGGCGCCGACATGACCGAAGGCCGAAGCCAAGCCCGCGTCCGTCCCTCGTTACCGATAGAGATCGAGCTCAGGCCGCGGGTCCGGTTCAAACCCGTTGCGGTTGGGCATCTCGACCTTGGGCAGGGAGGTTGCGTTCATCGCCTCGGTCGGTTTGATGATCTTGGCCTGCGATAGAATGTAGGCGACGACGCTGTAGACCTGATCGTTGCTGAGCGAACCTGGAGACGAGAACGGCATAGCCCGTTTGACGTAGTCGAACAGGGTCGTCGCATACGGCCAGTAACTTTCGACGGTCTTCACCGGACTGGCCGTCGCGAGCGTGCCGCGGCCGCCGATCAGCTTGTCGCCGCCAATTCCCTTGGCTGGATTGCCCTCGAGATGATCGCCATGGCAGGCGGAGCAGTTGTTCGCGTAAACTTTGGCTCCGTCCGCCGCCGTGCCGCTGCCGGGCGGCAAGCCGGTGCCGTCGGCCGGAATCGAAAAGAAGCGCGCCAAATCCTGCGGCGACGCCGGAGCACCAAATCCATAACGCGTTTGCGCCTGGGCATGCGCTTTTGGCGCGAGTGGAAGAGCGGCAAGACATAAACAGGCCGCGGCGATGGCGATATTATGCGTGGACATTGGCTACGCTCCCGTCGGCGGCTACGCCCCAGCTTTGGATCGCGTTAAGGTGATAGATCGATCCGAACGGTCCATTGTCGCCGCGGATCGCGATCAGTTGCTTGAGCGTCGGCTGGATATACCCAGTCTCATCGGTGCACCGGCTCTGCAGAACGGCGGCTTTGCCGTCCCACATCCAGGGGAAACTGAAGCGCACGGTGCACATCGGCTCTGGAACCGATTCGATGCGGGCCGGGTACCACGTCGTTCCCGCGTCGGTCGACACATCGACGGCTTGAACGCGCCCGCGCCCGGACCAAGCCAGTCCGGTGATGTTGTAGAAGCCGGGCCCGGGCAGCTTCATATCGCCTGAGGGAAAGGTAATGACCGACTTCGCCTCCATATCCAGGGTGAACTGACGCGCTTTGCCGTTTGCCATCAGGTCGGTGTATTTGGATGTTTCCTCGCGGGTCATGAACGGCTTATCGCTGACTTCGAGACGGCGCAGCCACTTGATATTGGTATTTCCTTCATAGCCCGGCAGCAGCAGGCGCAGCGGATAGCCCTGCTCGGGCCGGATCGCTTCGCCGTTCTGGCCGTAGACAAGCAAAGCGTCTTTCAGCATTTTTTCGAGAGGAATGCTGCGCGTCATCACCGCGGCGTCGGATCCCTCGGCCAGAACCCACGTGCCGCCGTCTTTGAGGCCAACCTCGCGCGCGATCGTCGCGAACGGTATGCCGGTCCATTCCGAAGTGCTCAGCAGACCATGCGTCCCCTGCACCGTCTTCAGTGTCGGCTTATTCCATTCCGTCAGCCCGTTGCCCGAGCATTCAATGAAGTGGCGCCGAGTCACGCTGGGAAAGCGCTTGAGGTCCGCCATGGTGAACTTTTTCGGCGTCTCCACCATGCCGTGCACAAACAGCATATGTCGGCTCGGATCGATTGTGGGAATGCCGTTATGATCGCGTTCGAAGTGCAGACCGGAAGCGGTAATGTTTCCCAGCATGTTCTGCAGGGGAGTAAAGCTCCACGAGGTGTAGGCATTGGCAGTAGGAAAGCGCTCGCGGACTTCAGTTTCGAATTGCGAGCGGGTGCCATAACCGCCATCGCCGCCGATCGGCCGACCTTGTACCTTGGTCGGGTCGGCTGGGACATCATAATGAACAGCCCCGGGCGGTGCGTTCTGGGCGAATGCCGCCGTCGAACTTGCGATGCCGACAGCTGATCCAGCGGCGAACAGGAACTTTCGGCGGTTGGCCGTCGCCGGACGCGGAAACATGCCGTCTTTGCAGTCGCAGTCCTGCCCTTCCTGCTTACGCTGGGCGACAAGCTGCGCCTCGGCCATGACCATCTGATCGGCCATGCGCCGAGATTTCTCGTCATAAACGACAGAGACGTTTTGCACGTGCCCCTCCCTGACTGGCCTTCACTGCTGCTTTGCGTCGAGCAGACAGTCGATTTTTTTGGCAGGTTAGCCCAAGCCGGAAAGAATGCACTCTCACAGCATCTATTATGGGATTGATACGGCCAAGCCATTTGCGCGCGGTCCGAAGCCGTCACCACATGCACCGCCGCTGAAGAAGACCCGATCCGTTCAACTCACGTCTCCGTCGGACCAGAGCGGCATGAAGTCCCCGACCATCGATAGATGGCGCCGCTCACTTTTCCCAATCCACATCATCCGCCTGAAAATGCAAGATCGGGACAAGCTCAGACGAGATGGTTGCGATTTCATCAAATAGCCTGGCAATTTCGGCTTCGTGCAATTTGCTTTCTTCGCCGCGGAGCGCCTTGTCCGCGAGCATTCGCATGCGCTCCAATTTGGAGCGGATTTCCGCCGGCAGCCCCTGCGCCACCAAAGCATCGCAATATTGCATCTGCAGCGAGGCGATCGTCTCGGGGTCTGGCACGCCTTTGCCGTGATAACCAAGCTGCGAGCCCGTAAGACGTTTGCCACTCTCCGACTTGCTGATCATCGCCGGTTCCCGATAAGAGAGACGCGTAGGCGTAGCAAGATATTCGCCCGCGAGGCCCGCCGGCCGGCCGTCTCAACAAAAGTCTTCAGTAGATAGAGGCTGCAACGAAATCACGCTTTTAATATCTATAATGTTATTGAGACCGGCTAAGAGATTGTATTTCCGAATGCAGCGTCTTGAATTGCCGCCATGAGCGACGTTCTGCGACGAAATGACCGCGTTCTGGGCGCTACCGGAATCCCGATCAAGGCGAGGTGCTCGGCGCATGCTCGTCGCGGCGTGATGAGGCTCGCTCGCACGCCCGTCCGCTTCGTCCGAACTTTTCGGGATATAGCGCCTGCGGCCTCAGCCGCAGGCTAGTGGTCCGATTCTAACATTCGCATCCCATTTCGGCACGCTCTCATGCGAATGTTAGAATCGAAGGACCACTAGCAAGCATAAGTGCTAGTGGAGCTTTTGGATTTGACATTCGCTTTGCGAGGGTTGCGACCAGGTGGGTAGCGAATGTCAAATCCGCTCCACTAGCATTGCCGCAGCCGCTCGCTTTAGGCGGTCTTTTTCTGCGGCGAACGCAGCTCTTCGAGCTTGCGTTCCCACTTCATTTCCGTTGCGAACGCCTTGGATTCCTCGGGACTCATAAAAACGGTTTCTTTTTCGCCCGGATAACTTCGGGTCACCACGTCTTTCATGTAGCGCGTAATGACGTCTTCCATGATCGGGATGAGATCGGTGTAAATGCGGGAGTGGCGCGGGACGTGCTCTTCCCACAGATGAAAGAGATCGGACGAAATAATATGCACGCCGTGAGCGCAGTTGCCGGCGCCAAGGCTTATCACCGGAACCGGCAGCGTCTCGGCAAGATATTCGGCGACCTCAGAGGTCGTTACTTCGCACAGGATGGAGAAACAGCCGGCATCGACCATGGCCTTGGCGTCGTCGACCAATTCCTTAGCGCGCTTCACGGTTTTGCCCTGCGCAGTGAAGCCGCCCAATTGCGGCATGCGCATCGGTGTGATTCCAATGTGACCCTGCACCGGGATTCCGGCCCGCACGATCGCCTCGATATTCTTGGCGTGGTACTTATTGCCTTCGCACTTCATGACTTCGGCGTTCGCTTCATGCACAAACCGGCCGGCGTTCTCGACCGCCTGTTCGGGAGAAACATGAAAACTCCAATACGGCATGTCGACCATGCGCAGCCCATATTTTGAACCGCGGTCAATCGCCTTCGCCATCATCATGACTTCATCGAAACTGACCGTGACCGTGCTTTGATGGCCAAACAGGATCATGCCGCCGGTATCGGAAACGCACAGGATGTCTATGCCCATACGGTCGGAGACGACGGCCGTGCGATAGTCGTAAGCGGCGAGCTGAGTGATGGGCTCACCCTTCTTCATCTTGGCGTTAAGCGTGTTGATCGTGACCTTCCGTCGCGCCGGCGCGTCTGCCATGACTCATCCTTTCGCTCACAAGACTTTCGCTCACAAGACCTCGGTGGCTGGGACCGGTCGGCCTGCGTCTGACGCGTTCGCCAGCGCACCCATGGGCGCCGAGTGTCGTAGCCCAGTCAAATTCGCGGAACCTATATCATATTTGCTGCGGACTATGAGCTTCAACTGCCGCGGCAAACCGGCGCTCACATCAGCGCCAGACGACCCGGGGACGGCGCTTGGCGGTGTCGTAAAACGGCAGCGGCGTTCGCCGGATCATGCGAAAGGTGCCGGTGGGGTCGTGCAAGCCCGGGTCGCCGGCGGTATCGGCCCGCACGTAGCCCAGACCAAGGATTCCGCCGGAGGCGGCATTACTGCAGCAGGCGGACGTTACCGCGATCTCGCCAGGTTCGGTGGGACGCCGCAAAGCGGCTGATGGCTGCCAAGGCAGTCGCAGGCCGTCCGCATCAGCGCGAAATGATATGAGCGTAAGCGCTGGTGCCGGCAAATCGACCAAACGATAAAATCGTTCCAATCCAACCTCGCGGGGCGAGACACGTAACCGAAACTCGTTACAGAACAACACGAAGCCCGCTTCGATACGAAGCATATCGGCAGCTACAAATCCGGCCGGCCGCGCGTATGCCGAAAGCGCCCCCCATAAGTCGCGCATCAGGGCGCGCGGCGCGATGATCTCGAACCCGGCTTCGCCGGTGTAGCCAAGCCGGCCGATCCGGCACGCGACGCCGCGCAGCGTCGCTTCGCTGAAGCTGAAATAGTCTAGGCGCTCGATCCGGGCGGTGTCGGCAAGCCGGCTCAGGACTTCCAGCGCCCGAGGGCCCTGTAAGGCGAAGACTGCAATATCTCGGCCGATATCTGTAACTTCGACGCCGGAATCGGCCCGGCCGAGAAGGTCTACGATGTCGGCGCGGCGGCCGCTCATGACCTCATAGGACTCTTCAGCGGTGCGCCACACCGTTAAATCCGCATCGAGCGTCCGCGCCGGATTAACCCTCAACGCGTAGTGAATTTTGCCGATATTCATCGCCGCGAGCGATCGCCCGGTATAAGCCTCAATCACGCGCCTTGCATGGATTCCTTTGACGCGCGCGCATTCGAGGAACGAAAAATCGAATAGCGCGCAATCGATGCGGCACGCTCGGGCTTCCGCCGCCGCGTCGCCGAAGTCGTCAATCCGGGGAAAATCCGCCAAACCCATAAGATCGCTTCATCCTGCGAACCGCCATCCGACATTGACGAGAATGAACCCGCCAATCAGCAAGAGAACGAGCGATACAATTCGACGCAGCAAAGTGCGCGGCACCACGTGGGCAAGCTTGGCGCCGAACCACGAGCCGACGGTCAGGCTCGCGGCAAGAATCCCGCCCAAGGTCAGATCGAGCTTGCCATAGAGGATGTTGCCGAGCGTTGCAGCGACCGCGACGGGAAGCTGGATCGCCTGGCTCAAGCCTACCGCGGTGAGCACTGGAACGCTCATCGAGATCATGATGGGGACAAGCACGAGCGGCCCGCCGGTACCGGTGAGCGATGAAAGAAAGCCGGTAACGCCACCGACTGTAAGCAGTACGCCGTTGGACACTTTGGCGTCGTCGACCTCGACGACCTTCTGTGTGCGGAGCGAATTGAGGCCAGAAAGGAATGTCAACAGCCCGAGACAGGTCTCCAACAACAGCCGATTAAATGCACTGACCGCCCAGGCTCCGGCGAATGCCGCGGGGGTCGCGCCAATGCACAATCCAATTGCCATTCCCCACCGAATTGATTTGTGGCTGGCGAACACGATCGTCGCGACAAGTCCAGACAGAATGTAGGCCAGTAATGCCGCCGGAATCGCAATTTTGATTGGTATATCGGCGAG
Source organism: uncultured Alphaproteobacteria bacterium (assembly GCA_963791925.1). Taxonomy (GTDB): domain Bacteria; phylum Pseudomonadota; class Alphaproteobacteria; order Rhizobiales; family Xanthobacteraceae; genus BOG-931. Next base: position 638,399 of record CAWBUA010000005.1, read on the forward strand.
AAAAACCAGCGCAGGCACAAGAATGACACCTCCGATGCCGATGCAACCGATCATCAAGCCGGATATTGTGCCGAGTAGCGCGATCCAGAGCATCGCAGTTGGCGCCAAAGAGATCATGGTCCCAGCTCTGTTCGTCTCGGCGCGGTGAGGAGGTTGTGCCTTGAGAAAAGTTCAGCTATTAGCCGAGTATCAAATGTAATATTTTTCTTAAGTCCCGTCTATTTTAAGGATAGTATCGTCCTTAGGCTGATTGCCGTCGGGGAGTGGGATGTTCATCAGGCAGTTTCGCTATCTCGTCGCGGTGGCGGAAGAGCGCCATTTTGGCCGTGCCGCCCAACGCTGCAACGTAACGCAGCCGAGCCTCTCCAGCGGCATCAAGCAGCTCGAGCTTGAACTCGGCGTGCCGATCTTTCTGCGCGGCCGCGGCCAGCGCTTTCAGGGTTTGACGGCCGAGGGCGAGCGCGTGGCGGTCTGGTCGCGCGCGATACTGGCCTATTGCGACGCCATGCGCAAAGAAGTCGCGATGATGCAAAACCAGCTCACCGGCAATCTGCGCATCGGCGCGATGCCCTCAATGTCTCCGGTCTTGCCGTCTCTGCTGGAGACCGTTCGCGCGAAATATCCCGGTGTTCGCGTCGACGTGCAGTTCATCGGCAACGAAGCGATGAAGCTCGGTTTGAACAATTTCGCGCTTGACGTGGCGCTGACCTATATGGACAAGGCCGATCTCGGGCGCAAAAACGTACTGCCGATCTATACCGAGCAGCTCAGCCTTCTGGTGCCCGAACGGCCGCAATTTCAGGATCGCGACACCATTACGTGGAAGGAAGCGGCGGAGTTGCCGTTGGCGATGCTGCGATCGTCGATGCACGAGCGTCGATTTATCGATCAGGTATTCAAGAGCGTCGGTTGCTCGCCGGTGCCGCGCGTTGAATCCGAATTGATCCTGCACCTGATGTTTCAAGTCCAATTCACGGAACTCTGTACCGTGATTCCGTCGCACTTCGCCCACGCTCCCGGGCTGCACCGGGGAACCCGCGCATTGCGTCTCGTCAATCCGGTCGTGACGCAGGAGGTTGGCCTGTTCTGGGCGGATGGCGAAATCGTGCTGCCGATGGCCAACGCCTTTGTGTCGATCGTGCAAAAGCTCAATAAGTCAGGCGAGCTTCGCAAGCGACTAGAGGGTCCGAAGCCGGTTATTTACGACGGCCCGATCAGCAAGCGGAAAAAGCTGGAGCGAGTGTAAGCCTCGACCGCCTTCAGCCAAATGCCAGATTTCGGAGCTTGGCCGCAGCCGCGGCGGGATTGCGCTCTGCGATGATGATGGATGCCTCGACGGCCAGGCTCCGTTTGCAGCCGGAGCCATCGCCGGCGTCTACCACATAGAAGTACGGCTCCGAACTGTCCGGGCCGCCGGGCGAAAACCCAAAATGGGCAGGCTTTTCTATGGAATTTGCAGGGCTCACGAGGTCGAGTGTTTGCGGGAGGCAGCTAACGCAGGGTTCCCTGTCCGTCTTGCCGCCGGCGGCAGCATCGAGAACCGCAGCGGCGTCTTGCATCAGGCCCGTTAAACAAACAAGGCCCTCCCTACACAACTGCGGCGAATAATCCTCGGCATCGCCGCTCATCAAGCCTGGAATGGCGTAGGGCAATTCCTTGGTGAATTTCTCACGATCGATCCCGCGATGCAGCAGTTCGACCAGTATCCAGGCTTCGATCTCGGCCGGCGAATGTTCTTCGGGATCGAAAACGTGCGGCATCGGTTCGCCATTGTCGAGGAATTGCAGCTCAAGCCCGGGAAGCCGCGTTTCCAGCGCAATCGCCTTGACGAACTGCGGCGTGACGATGACGGCGTCGTGAGCGCGGAATTCGAGACTGATGCGGCGCTCCGGCGTGCTCTGGAAGACGTAGCTGTTGGCGATACGGGCCAACCACTGCACCACGTTGATCGCTTCGACGCGGGCTTGCGCGAGATCCGACAAGTCGCCGATCGTTTGCGTTCGCCATGCGGTCACCGGCGGATTGCCGCGCCTGTCAGGCGAATTTGTCATAACGAATATCCCGGACCGCCACGCCGCCTGCAATCAAAACTCGGATCGTGCTATCAACCATGATCGGCGGTCCGGCGATATAGGCCAGCACATTGCGGTCGCGTTCGCCTAGGCCCTTGGCGGCCGCCTCATGCACCATGCCGTGTTCAAGCCTCAGAATGGGAAATTCGGCATGCAACGGCATCGCCGGCGCCTCCTCCGACAAGGCGACGGTAATTTCCAGATTACCCTGTGACGCCGCTGCGTAGCGTGACAATTGTTCGAGATAAAACGTGTCGGCAAGCGTCCTCACGCCGAAAAAAACCGCACCCTTATGGTTGCGGAAGTGGTCGGCGCGAATTGCGCATTCGAGAATGGACATCATTCCGGCGATGCCTGAGCCGCCCGCGACGCAGATGATGTTGCGGCGCTCTTCGGGGCGGAAGACGGCCTTACCGAGCGGGCCGAACACCTCAACTTCCGGGTCGCCAGCAATTTCATCGAACATCCAGTCGCTAAAGCGGCCGCCCGGCTTGCGCTTGATCACCAGGGCGAGTTGGTCAAGCTGGGGCTCGAAATTGACCATCGAATAAGCGCGGCTACCTGCAACGTTCGGCGCCTCAAGCACCACGAACTGGCCGGCCTGGAACGTCATGGGGGCTGACAGGTGCAAATCGAAATGCACGACGTCCTTGGTGAGGCGACGGATGCTGCGGATGACGCCGCGGCGCGACGCCGGCACGAACTTGTCCGTGATCGTGAGTTCAGAGGGCACGCGTATTGTGCCGTCGGAACGCGGCCAAGTCTGGCACAGCAATACGTCGCCCTTCTCGGGCTTGAGCCGGGCGCCGCCCGGTGCTTCCTTCCACCTGACTTCCACTTGTCCGGCCGCGATCCGCGCGCGGCATGTGCCGCACGTCCCCGTGCCGCATTCAAACGGCAGGCTGACGCCTTGCCGTAGGCCGGCGTAGAGGATCGGCTCTCGTGCGCCGCAGTCGAAGGATAGTTCGCCGCCTTTATGCTGGACTGTTATCTTCATCGACACGATGAGCGTCGCCACTACTTGAAGAAATCGTCGTCTGCATCGTCTTCGGCGTCGAATTCGTAGGTTAGTTCCCCCTCGATATTCGCCAAGATCGATCCATTCTCCACTTTGATCTCATAGGTTTTCAGCGGTTTCTCGGTCTCGCCCTGCATCTCCAATGTCTTAAGGTCCCAGGCCCACAAATGTTTGGTGCAGGTGAGAATACAGCGGGCGATAACGCCCGATTCCGCCAAGGGCTCCTCCATATGCGGGCATATCGGCGGAATGGCGCGAAATCCCTCGCCGTAGTTCGCCAAGAGGATGGCCACGCCGTCAACATCGAACTGCCGTACCGCGTTTTCGGGAACCTCGGCGGCATCGCATATGCGTTTCCACGTCATCGCTGTTTCAGATCGGCCAGTGCGATCCCTTATCGAGCCGCCGATTTTCTATCCGCACTTCGCGACTGAGGAATTTCGCTTTGTTGTCCTCGAGCCTGAAGGTATCGATGTATTTTCCGACCAGGAACAAGCGACTTTCGCCGGCGTCGATATGCGAATTGATGCCGTCCAGCATGGTCTGATAGACGACGACCGAGCTGACCGCTTGTGCCGACTGTGCCGCTTCGTCGACGTCGACGGTGTAGACCGACGTATGCCGCGTGAGCGGCGAATTATCGGTGTTGTGCTTGGGCAGCAGCTTGACCATCGTCGCGAGCCCGTCCCGGTCGAGGGCAAGGTAGGTCACGTCTTTGTTGATCTCCGGACTCCAGGCACGAATCGCATATTGGAATTCGTCGTCGCAATGCTCAAGCCAATCGGCCCACTGCTGCCGATCGAGCAGGATGGTCGATCGGTATATGGTGTCACGTACCAAAGCCGCAGAATCCACGAGCAGTCCCCATTCGCAAGCGCCAAGCATAACAGCCGCCCCGCCGGGGGGCGTGGACGGCAACGAAAGATCGCGCCGTCGACTGGATTAGCAACCGAGTCGGAGATTACTCCGCCGCTACCGAAACCGGCTCGCCATAGGGCAGGTCCGGTTTGCTTGGCAGCCGATTCATCCAACGGCCCCATTCCTGGTAGTAGTGCCGCATCCCGTTTTCGTCGTGGATCGTCTGGTTTTCGTGACGGCCGTGCAAAATATGGCGCGGCTCCGAGCCCGTCCTCAAAGTCGTGCCCTGACCTTGAACGCCGATCAAATCCTCGTGGAGATTACGGCCGAAAGGTCCCCAAATCGAATTGTGATGATTGATGCGGGTCCGACGCTCTTCGGCAGTATCGCGCTTGAGGCCGAGCCCACGGAATTCGATCATGACCTTGTCGGGGCCAAGCGGCGTGACGATATCGCAGCGTAGCGCCGATCCGCGCAGATTGAAGTTCATGCCGGGAAACAGATCGATCATGTACCACTGGTTCGGCGGCAGATGCGGGAACGATAGCGCGGCACGGCTGTCGAAACCCTCATACTTCTCGTAATTGACCTCGAAGGTGCCGACGACGATGTGACCGTGGTCGAACGCCTCGTTTTTGCGCGCAAAGTAGGCGTCGTTAAATCCGGTGACGCGGTTATGGTAGTGCATGAAGTCGTGATAGAATTCGCAGTTGGTATCGTGCCACAGCTTGTAGTTCGCGTTCACGATAGCCTTATGGTAATGGAAGACTTCGAGTGGCTCGGCATCGAGTGTCTTCCGCAGGCATGCAAATGCGGCGGCGCCCCAGTCCTCGAGCGAGGTCTGCGGATTGTCATCGAGATTAACCCAGACGAACCCGCCGAATTTCACTTCGCAGCGCAGCCGGCGCAGACCGACATCTTCTTTGCACAAGCGTTCTTGAAAGCCTTCCTTTTCGCGGCTGATGTAAACGCAATTGCCGCGCATATCGTATTGCCAGGCGTGGAACATGCACGTCATCCGCTTCGGATTTCCCGACGGCTGCCCTTCCAGAAAACTCCCGGAAGGCCGGCGCTCGATGATCATGCCGCGATGCGGACAGACATTGAGGAAGGCGCGAATCTCGTTGTCCGGCCCGCGGCAAACGATCACCGGCTCGCGTGCAATCGACACAGTGCGGAAATCGTAGGCGTTCGGCAGCTCTGATTCGTGGCAGACGGGAATCCAGGTTTTCTTGAAAATCTTCGCAAGCTCCTCTTCGAAGATTTCGGGGTCGGAATAGATCCTGCTGTCGACCCATTCGGACGGCTTGAGTTGGGGATCGGCCAGCCACTGCCGATGATTTTTCGCTGCCACGGCGTTTGCTCCTGGGGGATGGCTCCGCGTTCGGGGACACCGAGCCCCAACGACGGAATATTCGCGAACGCTACATATAAGCCAAATCGGGTCGCTAAACCACTATTGTTATTGTCCGACCAAAATCGAAGCTTCTTATTTATCAATAGATTGAGCTCTCACCTCGGAAATGGCGCAGATCCGACCGCACCGGTTCGCTACTGTTCGCGCGGCCTGGTCCCGCATGCTTTGGCGTGGTAATAGCGTGGCTCTATTATTTCATTAGCAAGAACAATTTTCTCCGCGATATCTCCTGCTGTCATGTTCTGCCCTGCGTTGGCCGCGGGGAGTAAAAATCGAGACGGACGCCAGAAAACTGCAAAGCCCTGCGGCCTTTGGCCCGCGGAACGGATTGTCGGCCCAGGATGCAGGCGCCGGTGGAGTATACTATCCTCGATCGGCTCGTCCGAGCGGCAAGCTAGAAACCGAAATCGGCATAAAGAGACCGTAGAGTCTCAACGTCGAGTTCAAAGCGATGCGACATAAGGGAGGGAGCGATGTACCAGACAAATAACAGCCGGCAATCGCGATTGCGTGAGCAAGTGCAGTCAATCGGGGAGCGGCTGGTCAGCTTTGGCATCGCCGCCATCGCCCTGGCAGCTACGTTGACGCTGTCCCTACCCGCAAACGCTGCCGCCGAAAAGGATTACGGCAAACCCGGCACGCCGATCGATCTCGTGATCGGCTATCAGCCGTATTATACCGAATCATGGTCCGGGTTGATCATGCGCGACAAGAAATTCTACGAGAAGTACTTGCCGAAGGGATCGACCGTCAGCTTTCAGGTTGGCTTGCAAGGCGCAATCATCGTCAACGGCATGCTGGCCGGCAAGGTCGACGTCGGCTACGTCGGCGACATGCCGGGCATCGTCGCAACAAGCCACCCCGACGTTCGCGATATTCGTCTCGTCTCGGTGCTCGGCCTCGGTTACGACCAATGCAATATCTTTCTGGTACGCAACGATGCGCCTCAGTTCAGCTCGCCTGAAGAAGCGATCAAATGGCTGAACGGCAAGACCGTCGCCGTGCCGAAAGGAAGTTGCACAGACCGTTTTGCGCAAGCGGTGTTCAAACGCTTCAACATTCAGCCGTCCGAGTATCTGAACCAGAGCATCGAAGTGATCACGAGCGGCTTCCGCGCCCACAAGCTCGACGCCGCCGTGATCTGGGAGCCGACCGCATCGCGCATCGTCGGAGACAAGTTAGCGCGTCGGGTGGCCTCGGGCGCATCCGTCAACGAACGCGATGGCGGCTTCATGGTCATGCCGCAAGCGCTCATTCAACAGCGGCCCGACATCGCAAAGGACTGGCTGCAAGCGGAATTGGATTCCGAACTGTATTTCAGTGATTCCAAGAACGCCATGGACATCGCCAAGATGGCGGTGAGCCAAACGACTGGTTTTCCGGAAAAGGCGCTATGGAGCTCCGCTTTCGGCACGATACCGAAAGCGAGTGGTGGAACGGAGACGCGGATCACACTGGCCTACGGTTTCACTCCGGACGCCATGGATTTGATCAAGAAGGCCTCCAAGTTCCTGGTCGAAATCAAAAGCATCAGCGCTGAGATCCGCCCCGATGCAGTACAACCACAATTCACCGCCGATATCCTCAAGGCTCGCGGCCTGACCGCTCCTGTAGGAGAGGTCAAGGCGCTTCCGGATTCGGCATATACGGGTCCGCAATAACCATCCTGCTGCGGACAGATCAGTCGCTTGCGTGCAAATGCTCATCAATACGGCGCCCCGCCGGAAGGGGCGCCCGAGTCAAGTGAGATATGACCGAGGTAAGCCCGGTTCGTGTTCTGAACGCTGATGTGTCGTTGAGCCCGGCTGACGATGCCGTCCGTGGCATCAGTCCGCTGGCTCTTGCGATTCACCGCTCTTTACTGTGGCTGAAAAGCCCACGTCCCTATCTGATGATCGTGGGCTTCACACTGTTCATCGGCTTCTGGTATCTCGCAGTCGAGGTCTGGAAGCTGCCTCGCTTTTCCGAAATGCCTGGCCCGACGGAAGTCGTGCGCGAGTGGCTCAGCAGAAATCCGACCTATGGATTGTCGATCTTCACTCCCGAATATTACATGCATATTTGGGTGAGCACGCGACGTGTAGCGATCGCCTTTTTTCTTGCCACCGCTATCGGCGTCCCGCTCGGCCTTTTTCTGGGCTGGTCGGAACGCTTCAAGCAGTACGTATTTCCGGTCTTCGAGCTACTGCGTCCGGTCCCGCCGCTGGCTTGGGTGCCGCTCGCCATCGTCATGTTCAAGGGTTCCGAAACGCCGATCATCTTCCTGACATTCCTGGCGTCCTTTTACGCAACGGCGCTGAACACCATGCTCGGCGTCGAGTCCATCGACGTGTCCTATACCCGCGCGGCGAGCTGCCTCGGCGCCACCCGCTGGCAGGTCTTTCGTCATGTGATCGTGCCGGGCGCCATGCCGTTCATCTTTACCGGACTGCAGATTTCCGTCGGCGTTGCTTGGTTCTCGCTGGTCGCCGGCGAAATGGTTTCCGGACAGTATGGTCTCGGCTACGTCATCAATACCTCATACACGATGGTTCGCTATCCGACGATCGTCATCGGCATGATCACGCTTGGCATCGTTGGCTACGTGACGAGCGCGGCAGTCCGGCTTGTCGGCGACTACCTGATGCAGTGGCGCACCCGCGAGCTTGCGTTAGGAGGCGACAAGTGAGCGTTCAACCCGTGGCCTTGCGCAATTATTCCGCCGTGCCGACGCAGCCGCCGCGCAAAGGAGGCGTGCGAATCGCGGATGTCGTGAAGTCTTACGGCACCGCCGAGGCTGGAGTTCTCGCGGTCGATCACTGCACGTTCGACGTATCACCCGGTGAAATCACCGTTGTCGTGGGGCCATCCGGGTGTGGCAAGACGACGTTGCTCAATGCGATCGCCGGCTTCCATAGCATTTCATCCGGCAGCATCTATCTCGACGACGAATTGCTGTGCGGTCCGCAAAAGCTGAAGGCTCAACCCGGTCCCGATCGGATCGTGGTATTTCAGAACGGTGCGTTGTTTCCGTGGAAGACTAATATCGAGAACGTGACTTTCGGGCCGATTATGCAGGGCCTGTTGTCCCGCGCCGAGGCCTACGAAAAAGCGCGCGACATGATGGCCGATGCGGGCCTGCGCGGTATTGAGCACAATTATCCGGGAGAAATCTCTTCCGGCGTCAGGCGGCGCGTCGAAATCGTCCGCGCACTTATGAACGATCCGAAGATCCTGTTGCTCGACGAGCCATATCGCGCGCTGGATTCGTTGACGAAGTCGGTGATGCACGAGGCGCTGCTTGAGATCTTCTATAAGAGCCGCGTGACGATCTTCTTCATCACCCACGACCTTGAGGAAGCGATTTTCCTCGGCCATCGCGTCGTCATCATGACGACGCGGCCGTGTCGGCCGAAGAAAATCCTCGACATCGATATTCCGCACCCGCGGGATTACAGTGTGCTGACCACCAGGCGGTTCCGCGAGTTCATGGATGAAACCGCCGCCGCCGTGCACGAGGAAGCGCTCAAAGCCTTTACTGCCGGCGAGAAGGAGCGCTGAACATGGCTAAAGCGTTCGGATTAAGAGCCATCAGCGTTCTCAGTGGCGACGATTTCTGGCGTGGCATCGTTTCCATAGCGGTGTTCTTGATCTTTTGGGAGATCGGGTCGCGGTCGCAGGCGTTATTCGGGGTCGCATTTCCATGGGTTTCGCAGGTTCCCCCGCCAAGCGCTGTCCTGCAGGAGTTGATCGTATTGGTTCAAGAGCCCAGCTTCTGGATCAGCGCCTTGCTGAGTACGCTGAGGGTGTTCGAAGGCTTCCTGGCAGCGATGGCGATCGGCATCCCGCTGGGCCTGGCGATGGCCGTGAGTCGCACGTTTTACGGCATCAGTTTTCCGGTCTTTGAAGTGCTGCGCCCGATTCCGCCGCTCGCCTGGGTGCCGGCCTCCATCATCTTTTGGCCGACCCAGGAGCTGTCGATAGCATTTGTCACTTTTTTAGGCGCTTTCTTCACCATCGTGATAAACGTGATCGGCGGCGCCCAGGCGATTGACGTTCGCTATTTCCAGGCCGCCCGCTCCATGGGGTCCTCGACCTGGGACATTTTTCGCCGCATCATTCTGCCCGCCACGCTGCCTTCTATCGTCGTCGGCGCCACCGTCGGCGTCGGTATCACATGGGCCGTGGTCGTTGCCGCCGAGATGATCTCCGGTGGCGGCAGCGCCGGCTCCATGGGTGGCGCGGCCGGCGGCGGCCTCGGATTCTTTATTTGGAACTCGTATGTCGGCGGCTCATACACGCAAATCGTCGCCGGCATGATCAGTATTGGGATCGCCGGCTATATATCGAGCGCGGCACTGCGCAAGATCGGCAAGTGGCTGACCCCGTGGCTCTCGGAAAGCTGACTGGTCCTGCAATTATGAACATTCAACAGATGGCACAAGCTTCGCAGGTCGCGTCCAGCCCGCTGGGCAGCCAGATCACCGTCAGCAACGTCAGCAAGGTGTACGGCGCCGGCGACTTCGCCAAGGAAGTCGTGCGCGACTGCAGCTTCACTCTCGATAGCGGCAAATTGACGGTGATGATCGGACCATCCGGTTGCGGTAAGAGCACGCTGATCCGCATGCTCGCGGGGTTCGAGCGTCCAAGCACCGGCACGATTACGCTTGACGGCAAACCGGTGACCGGGCCGGGTCTCGACCGCCTGGTCGTGTTCCAGGAAAGCGCATTATTTCCCTGGATGTCGACCTACGACAACATCATGTTCGGTCCGCGCGCGCGGGGGGAAGATACGCCGGCAATGCGCGCCTTTGCCGAAGAGCTGCTGCACAAGATCGGTCTGGACGGCTTTCGCAAGAAATACCCCGCTCAACTCTCAGGCGGAATGCAGCGGCGCGCGGAACTGGCACGATCGATGATCAACAAGCCGGCCGTTATGATACTCGACGAGCCGTTTCGCGGCCTCGACGCGATGACGAAAAAGCTGATGCAGGAATACTACTCCAATCTCTATGAAGAATTTCGGCGTACGACCTTCTTTGTTACTACCGATATCGACGAGGCGATTTATCTCGCCGATCGTATTCTCATCATGACGAACATTCCAACTCGGCTACGGGCCGTCATCAACGTCGATTTGCCGCGGCCGCGGCATGTTGAAGATATTACCGAGAATGATGACGCCAACGCGATCAAAATGCAGGCGCTCAGCCTCTTGCACGAGGAAGCGATGAAGTCCTTTGCGCGCGGCAGCAAAGCCGCCGCCGACTTCGTCGATGCCTATGCCAAACGTATGAACAAGGAGTAAGCCCACTATGCTGAGCCGTCCGACGCTGCTCCGTGGATTGTGACTCAGGTCATCCATGACCGCAAAAATCATTGACGGCGTTGCAGTCGCCAAGACGATCCGCGACGAGTGTCGCGAACGCGTGCAGCGGATCGTCGCGCAAAGCGGAACGCCGCCAGGTCTTGCCGTCATCGTGGTCGGATCCAATCCGGCATCGCAAATCTACGTGCGAAACAAGATTCGCGCCTGCGCCAATGTCGGCATCAAGTCCTTCCGGTTCGATTACCCAGCCGACATCGATCAGGACACGGTGATCGATCGCATCATGCAGCTCAACGACGATCCTGCGGTCCATGGCATCCTGGTCCAGCTACCGCTGCCTTCGTCCTTCGATATGACCCGTATTCTGCACAGCATATCGGCGGACAAGGACGTCGACGGCTTCCACCTCTACAATGTTGGCGGCCTCGTGGTGGGCGGAACGGTTTTTCCACCCTGCACACCCTATGGCGTGCTGAAGCTGCTCGAATCCGAGGGCATCACGCTCGAGGGTAAGAATGTTGTCGTCGTCGGCGCCAGCAACATCGTCGGCAAGCCGATGGCTCTGATGCTGATGCAGCGCGAGGCGACTGTGTGCATTTGTCACGCCAAAACGAGGGATTTGGCCCAATTCACGATTTTGGCCGATATCCTCGTTGTTGCAGCAGGATATCCAAATTTGATTCAGCCGGAAATGGTGCGCACCGGCGCCGTTGTTATCGACGTCGGTATCAATCGGCTGAGCGACGGCAGCCTCGTTGGCGATGTCAACTTCGCAGGCGTTGCGGCCAAAGCCTCGTATATCACTCCGGTGCCGGGCGGGGTCGGCCCCATGACCGTATCAATGCTGCTGGTCAACACGATCACCTCCTGCGAAAGATGGCAGCAGCAGAACTTTGTGCCGATTTCGAAGAAGTTTTCCCCGGTACGAGCGGTCACCTAACCGCCGGGGGGGAACAATTGAGTATATCCGCGCCAGACATTGTCGCGGCTGTCTCTGCTAACCGTTTTTGCCGCCCTCGCTAATCGAGACACCTGCACTGCCGCGTGCGGCCAAGCTTTCGCCGGCTGCCGTCTCGCCGGCGAGCCGTCCGAGCACTGTTGCCGCCAGCAGTCCGTTTCCGGACAGGTAGCCGGCGGCGCTCGCGCCCGAGACGCCGGCGGCCGCTCCGCCGGCGGCAAACAGATTGGGAAAAACGCCGTCGGTCTTTCTTCGCACGCGGGTGCTCGCGTCAATGGCCAGGCCGCCTTGGGTGTGAAGCAGAGCGCCGGTTACCTTGACCGCATGGAACGGCGGCGAACACTTTTGATCGATCGCGAAGCGCCGCCCGAAGCGATCCTGTCCGCCGTGAGCCTTCCGGCCTTCGACCTCCTTCCATTCGGCTGCAAAAATCTCAGACGGTACGTGCATTGCTCCGGCGAGAGTATCGGTTGTGTCGGCAACAAGGATCGCGCCGGCCTGCTCGGCCACGCGGAAATCCTCGAACTGGCGCGCCACATCGGCGATGCGCTCGTCGAAGACATCCCAGGCGACGCCGCCTGGCTGGCGCAGCACGTCGGCGGCCGCTTCCGAATAGCCGCGCAATTCATCGCAGAAGCGCCGGCCCTCGGCGTTGACCTGAATGCCGCCCTGCATGATCACCGCCCACGTGATCAAGATATTGTGCGGCGTCGCCACCGAGCCGTGGCCCTGATAAGCGCCGAGATGCGCCGGTGAAGCGCCGAGCGCCTCGCCCCAGAGCACGGCATCGCCGCGATTGCCGGGATGGCCGAAATAAAGCGCGCCGGCCATTTCGGGGATAAAGCGACGCACCAGGTCCGGATTGCCGCCATAGCCGTTGCAGGCCAGGATCAGCGCGTCGCAGCCGATGCGCTCGCGCGCGCCATCGCCGCGCATGATCTCAGTTCCGGCGATGCGGCCGTCCGGCGCGACGAACAGCCGCTCGGCAATGCTCTGGGTGAGGATGACGATGCCGCAGGCTTCCGCGGCGCTGCGCAAGCGGTCGATCAATTCCCGTCCCGTGCGGGTCGGCAGGCCGTGCATGCGCAGCGCCGAGTGGCCCGGGTAATTGAAATTTTCGACGACATCGAACGGCAGGCCATAGCGGTCCGCGAGCCACTCGACCAAAGGTCCCGCGCCGCGTGAAACGAGTTCAACAATGGCCGGAGCGGATTCGCCATGCGCTTTGCGTTGGATATCGGCGGCAAATAATGCCGCATCGTCGGAGATGGCCTTCTCGCGCTGGAAACGCGTTCCGGCGGCGGGGATAAGCCCGGCGGACAGCGCGGTCGAGCCGGACGGTACGGCGTCCCGCTCGATCACCACTGGATCGATGCCGGCCTCCTTGGCGGCGAGCGCGGCGCATAGTCCGGCGGCGCCAGCGCCGAGAATCAGCAGCGGAACTTGGGTATCGAAGCTCTCACCATTGGTCGTATCAGCGACCGCCATCGGAATTGTTCACTGTCTGGGTGCAGCTTCCGGCCGGCGCAGATATTTGCCGCGCGCAGGCCCGACGACGTTGCCGTTGTCGTAAACAAGCTCGCCGCGCAAAAAGGTACTCTTTACCCGGCCATGAAGCTCGGCGCCCTCGAAGGGCGTGTAGCCCTGGTGCGATTCCGATTCCGCGGCGTGCACGACAAAGCTTTCGTGCGGATCGACGATCACGATATCGGCGTCATAGCCCGGCGCGATATCGCCTTTGCTTGCCAGGCCGAAGCGCTGCGCCGGCTTCCAGCTCAAAAGCTCGGCCATGTGATTGTACGACATGCCCCGCTTGCTGCCTTCGCTCAGCACGCCGGACAAGAGATATTCGGTGCCGCCAAATCCCGATTTCGCCAGCCAAATATTGGTCGGATCGTCCTTTGACCACTTCTGCTCGGCCGAACAACAGGCGTGATCGCTGACGATCCAGTCGATCTTGCGGTCGAGCACGGCCTGCCACAACGCCTCGACGTCCTCGCGCGGCCGGATCGGCGGGTTGACCTTGGCGTGCACTGCGCATTCGCAATCGGTATCGAGCAGAAGATGCCCGACCGTCACCTCGCGACGGAACGCGATATGCGGGAACACCTGCTGCATGGTCCAAGCGGCGTCCACGGCCTTGCGCGAGCTCAAGTGCAGCAGATTGATGTTCAGGCAATTGGTCTCGTTCGCAAGATAGGATGCGATCCAGATCGCCAAGCCTTCCGAATGCGGCGGGCGTGCCGCGCTATAGGCCTTGAGCCCGGTCAGCTTGCCCTCGCGCTCCACGATCTTGGTATAGGCGTTGAGAATATCGGCCAGCTCGCAATGCAGGCTGACGCTGATATGGCGAGCTTTGTCGGGAAATTTCTCCATCAGCCGCTGCGCCGAGCGCATGATGAACTCGAAATGCGCGATGTCGTAGCACTCGTCGGGCCCGATCATCAGAAACTCGTTCTGGTGTGAGGAGCGGCCGTGCAGCCCGTAACCGCCGTAGAACATGAAAATCTTGAACGACGGAATACCGTGCTCGGTGACGAGATATTCCATCTCGTCGATGTGCGCGGATTCGATCGGCGCCAGATGGAAGCCGTAATCGATCCAGAAATTCCCTCCCGACTGCTTATAGACTTCGGGCATGAAGTCGCGATAAGGCCCACCGCGGTTGAGATAGTAATGGCCGGTGCGCAGATAATTCAGGCTCGATGTGACGCCGCCCATCGCCGCGGCTTTGCTCTCGGACACGGCGTCCTGTCCCAGCGGTGCGTAGATGCCGATATGCATGTGCGCATCGACGCATCCAGGGAACGCCAGACGATTCTTGGCGTCGAAAACGGCTTTTGCCGGCTCCGCCTGGATGTCAGGTGCGAGCCGGGCGACTTTGCCGTCTTTCACCGCAATATCGAGGTTATCGACCGCCGTCCTGTTCGGACGCACCACACGGGCATTCTTGATCACGAGGTCGAAAGACTTTTCCATGCCAGACATTCCTTGCAGTACTGCGGATGAATTACATTATGGAGGCGGCTGCGACGTCCTTCACATCTCGCCGATCTTTTTTGTCCTGGGCGCCGGCGTCGCCTCGTATTTCTTGCCCTGCGCCAACATCTCCGCCGTCCCGATGAGACCGTTGAGCGCGTCGAAATCGAACATGCGCGCGCGGAACGGTTCGGTGGCGCCGTGCGTCTTCAGTGCGCCGTAGAAATCCTCCGCCGCCTTGGCCAGCGCGCGCACGATGGCGCCGGGAAAGATGACGAAGGCAAAGCCGAGCGCCTGCAATTCGCTTGCCGGCAGCACCGGCGTCTTGCCGCCTTCCACCATGTTGGCCATCAGCGGCGTCGCCTTGCCTAATAGCGCACCGATGCGGCCGAGCTCTGCGCGCTCGCGCGGCGCCTCGATGAACAGCATGTCGGCGCCGGCATCGCGATACAGCGCAGCGCGTGCGATGGCGCGCTCAAAGCCTTCGACGGCGACCGCGTCGGTGCGGGCGATGATCAAGGTATCGTCGGCGTGTCGTGAATCGACCGCTGCCTTGATCTTGGCGGCCATCTCTGGCGCCGGAATCAGCGTCTTGTCGTCGAGATGACCGCAGCGCTTGGGAAAATCCTGGTCTTCGATCTGGATGCCGTCGGCGCCGGCGCGTTCTAGAAGCCGCACCGTGCGCTCGACGTTCAGCGCGTTGCCAAAACCGGTATCAGCGTCGACGACGAGATGCGCCGTGACTCGGTCACGGATCAACGCGACGGTATCGACCACCTCGCTCATGCTGACCAAGCCGATATCGGGTCGGCCGAGCCGCGTATAAGCGATGGCCGCACCGGAGACATAGAGCGCCTCGAAGCCGGCACGTTCGGCGATCAGCGCGGTGAGCGGGTCGTAGACGCCCGGCGCGATCAGAATCGGCGGGCGTGTCAGGCGAACGCGCAGCGTAGCGTCGGTCATGCGTCAGAGTCCCAGGTAAGCGCGTTTGAGTTCCGGATCGGCGCCGATCGCGGACGCGGTTCCGGACATGACGAAGCGTCCTTCGGCGAGGATATAGGCGCGATCGGCGACTTCCAGGCTTTGCACCACGTTTTGCTCGACCAGCAGGATGGCGACGCCTTCGGCATGGATGCCGGCGATCAGCGCGAACAGCTCTTCAACCAGGAGCGGCGAGAGACCGAGCGAAGGCTCATCAAGGATAATCAGCCGCGGCTCGGCCATCAGCCCACGGCCGATGGCAAGCATCTGCTGCTCGCCGCCCGACAACGTGCCGCCGAACTGCGATTGCCGCTCGGCAAGCCGGGGGAAGATTCTAAAGACGCGTTCGCGATTCTGCGCGCGGTGTTCACCGGCGCGTCGGTAGCTGCCGAGGTCGAGATTTTCGCGCACCGTGAGGTTGGGGAAGATACGGCGGCCCTCCGGCACATGGATGAGCCCGCGGGCGACGATGGCGGCCGGTTTTTCACGCTCGATGGCATCGCCGTCAAAGCGGATCGCGCCGGCGCGCGGCCGCACGATGCCGGAGATCGTGCGGTTGAGAGTGGATTTGCCGACGCCGTTAGAGCCCAGCACAGCGACAATCTCGCCTGAACCGACTTCAAGGTCGACGCCGCGCAACACCTCGCTCTCGCCATATCCCGCGCACAGGCCCTGCACCGCGAGCAGTGTCCCACTATGCATGCGCGGCTCCGAGTTTCGCCGCCGCGCCATGGCCGAGATAGGCCTCGACCACTTTGGCATCGGCGGCGACCTGCGCCGGTGTGCCTTCGGCGATGATGCTGCCCTCGGCTAGCACGAAGACATGCTCGGCGAGCCGCATTACCGCCTGCATGACATGCTCGATCATCAGTATGCTGATGCCACGATCGCACAGGCTGCGGATCACCGGCACAATGTCGCGGATTTCCGATGGATTGAGGCCGGCCAGCACTTCGTCGAGCAGCAGCAGCTTCGGCTCGGTGGCGAGCGCACGCGCAAGCTCCAGGCGCTTGCGGCCGGCCACCGTCAGCGTATCGGCCGGACGGTCGATCAAGTCGGCGAGGCCGACCTCATGAGCGACGCGTTCCGCGGCTTTGAGGGCCGTCGCGCGCGAGCGATGGCGCAAAAAGGCGCCAACCAGAATGTTGTCGCGCACCGAGAGACCGGCGAAAGGCTGCACGATCTGGAAAGTCCGGGCGATGCCGCGGCGCGCCAGGCGATGCGGCGGCTCCCCGGTCACGTCCTCGCCGCAATAGCGAACCCGGCCGTCGCTCGGCTTGAGGAAGCCGGAGATGATGGCAAACAGCGTCGTCTTGCCGGCGCCGTTCGGGCCGATCAAAGCGGTGATCCTGCCCGCCGGCGCGGCGAACGATACGGCTTTGACGGCCAGCACCCCGCCGAAGCGGCGCGACACATTGTCGACTGCCACCAGCGGAACTTCAGCCATGGGCCGCCTCCCCTCGCGTCAGCAGGCGCGGGCGTACGAGCCGTTCGCCCGCTCGTGAAAGCCCGCGCGGCAGGAAGGCGATCACCACGACCAGCGCGACGCCGTAAGCGACGAGATCGAGCCCCGGCGCATCGCCGGCCAAGGCTTGCGCGGCCTCGCCGAGTGCCTTCGTTGCCAACGCGCCTACGAGAGGCCCAAAGACCGTCCCGACGCCGCCGATAATGGGCGTCAGCAAGGCCTCGACGGATATCCAGGTGCCATAGGCGATCCCGGAATCGACGAACAGGAAATATTGCGCGTAGAAGCCGCCGGCAGCGGCCGTGATTGCCGCAGAAATGACCATGGCGCCGAGCTTGACCGCGGCGACATCGACGCCAAGCGCCTTTGCCGCGTCTTCGTTTTCGCGCACCGCCACGAGCCATGTACCGAAACGCGATCGCTCGATCAGCCGCGTGATCAAAAGCGCGATGGCGACAAGGAGCAGAATGATCCAATAAAATATCGCCCGGCTTTGAAATTGGAACGCCATCGGCCGCAGGTCGAGCCTGATCAAGGTGCCGACGCCGCCGCCGGTGATGGGAGCAACGCTCGCGATAATGCGCAGGACTTCCGCAAAAGCCAGCGTGACCAGCGCGAAATGCGAGCCGCGCAAGCCGGAGCGGAAGGTGAGCCCGCCGATCACGGCGCCTACTGACGCGCCGCCGGCAATGCCAAGGGCAAAGGCGAACCACGCATTGATTCCGTAGCGGGCTTGCAGGACGGCGGTGACATAGGCCCCGGTACCGAAAAAAGCCGCGTGGCCAAAGGAGTACTGGCCACCATAGCCGCCGAGGATGTTCCAGCCCTGCCCCGCCAGCGCCGTCATCAGCGCCACCACCATGAAATTAAGCACGACATTGGAGTGGGTGACGAGCGGCACCGCGGCAAGCAGCGCGACGACAACGGCGATGGGCGCGAAATCTTTCATTCCCGCGCTCCGAAGAGTCCGTTTGGCCGCACCAGCAACACCGCGATGAAAATGAGAAAGATGCCGATCTGGCCAAGCGACTCGCCAAGAAACAGGCTCGACAGGCTTTCCACCACACCGATGATCAAACCGCCGATTAGCGCGCCGGGCACCGAGCCCATGCCGCCGAGGACGACGATCGTGAAAGCGACCAGGATGAAAGCATCGCCCGCGCTCGGATTGACGTAATAGGTTGGGATCAAAAGACAGGCGGCGATGGCGACGCAGGCGGTGCCGAGCCCGAAAGTAACCGCGTAGACATGGGCGACGTCGATCCCGACGAGTTCTGCGCCCAATTTTTCCTTGGCGACCGCACGGATGGCGCGGCCGATATCGGTGAAGCCCATGAGCAGCCACAATGCCGACGCCACAACGAACAGCGCGAGAAATCCGACCGCCCGCGGCAGCGCCACGAAGGTGAAGCCGAGATTGAAACTGTCAAAGGCATAAGGCACGTCGATGGTTCGGGTGTCGGCGCGAAAGGCGAACAACAGCGCGTTCTCGATGATCACGGCAAGCCCGAGCGTGACCAGAAGAATATTGCGGTCGTCGCCGTGCGAGGCCGGGCCGATCACATAACGCTGCAGCGCGTAGCCCAGGGCAAAAAACGCCGGCGCCACCACGAGGATGGCAAGGTAGGGATCGAGCCCGAGTTTTTGATAGAGGAAAAACGCCGCGAACATGGCGACGGTCAACAACGCGCCATGGGCGAAGTTAATGATGTGCAACACGCCATAGATCAGCGTCAGCCCCAGCGCGACAAGGGCATAGACTGCACCGGTCAACAACCCGTTGACGATTGCGGCGATCAAAATGCCGGGCGAGAGCACGGGCTCGACGCTGTTCAATATCAGTGCAGCGAAAGGCGCCGACCCAGCGCCCTTCGCGGCAAGCAACGGCTACGCCGGCATCGGGAAGATAGGCTTCGCGTTGGCGAATTTCTCGGGCAAGATCACCTTGATATCGTTGTTCTGCACCTGCGTATTGCATGGCGCCGCGCCCTGGTTCTGACCGTTGACGAATTTGGTCGGCCCGTAGGGCATGATGTGGCCGGACCAGGTCGATCTCGCGAGCGCGGAAATGATCTTCGGCCGCTCGCCCGACGCCGCGCGCTCGAGCGCGTCGGCGATCAAACCGACGCAGCTATAGTTGAGATAGACCTCGTAGGTGAAGAACTGGCCCTTGGCCTCGACCTGTTTCTTCAGCGCTTGCGCCTTGTCGCTCAGCGGGTTGAACCAATGATTGCAATCCATGATGTATTTGGCGGCGTCCGGGAATTCCTTGACGAATTTGTAGGATGAGGCGGCGCCGCCAAGCACCGAATAGATCGCCTTCGGGCGCACGTGCTGCTGCAGCATGGTACGGGCGAGCAGAACATATTCGTTATAGTAGTTGGCAGGGATGACGAGATCCGGGTTCTCCTCCTTGATCTTGAGCACGATGGTATTGAAATCGCGCGTCGGCGTCGGGTGCGCGATCGTGTCCAGCACCTGGAAGCCCTTCCCGGGAAGCTGAGCATTGAGCAATTTGGCAAGGCCGGAACCGAACAGCGAGTCCTCGTGCACGATCACGACGGTTTTCGCCGGCTTGCCGGCGCCGTCATTGATGGCGACAAGATTGTCCAATGCCTGCTTGGCAATGACGCCGAAGCCCGGCCCGAAGCGGAACGTATTCGCGAGCCCGCGCGTGACGATGCTGTCGGCGACACCGACGTCGACGACGTAGGGCAATTGGTAACGGGCGGCCGCTTGCGTCGTGGCCAGGCAGATGTTGCTGGCATAGCCGCCGACGATGCAGGACACCCCGGCCGAATTCATCTTCTCGACTTCGGCGGTGCCACCCTCCGGCGTCGATTGCGCGTCGCCGAGCATCGGATCGATCTTGGCGCCGCCGAGCGCCTTGATGCCGCCGGCGGCGTTGATCTCGTCGATCGCGAGTGTCGCGCCGAGGCGGCCTTGCTGGCCGGAATAGGACAGCGCGCCGGTGACCGGATGCAGCACGCCGAGCTTCACCGGCTCGGCCGCCGCCCGTAAAACCGACGGCGTGGCGATGCTGCCTGCCGCAACCGACGCCCCGCCCAAAGCGGTGGTGGCCAAAAACCGGCGGCGGCTCAGCGGGCTTTTACTGTCGGACATGGTGACGCTCCTTTTGTTAGCGTAGCGGCCTGAGGTCCGGCGGCTTGCTGCCGGCATTCAAGCGTCTCGCGGTGGATGCTTTGCCGCCGGCGTTGCCGGACCGGGGCAAAATGGGCGACCACGCCCTGTTCCGTGTGCCAGAGCGGACGAGGTCGATTTCAAAGGCGTAGCGGTCCGGCCGGTAAAGCGCGTGCAGGTGCTCGACCCCGCGGCCAGACTGATCGTAGACGACGCGGGTAAGCTCGATGAGCGGCGTGCCCATATGCACGCCAAGCGCCGCGGCAACATCGGGCGTCGCCAAACCGGCGCTAATGCGCTGGCGGGCATGTTCGGCCTTGACCCCGGCGCGCTCGAGGAGATCGAGCAACGGCCGCGATGCCAATTCCTGCCGGGTGAACGTCAGCGAAATGCTCTCGGGGACATAAGTGGTCAGATAGGAGAATGGCTCGCCGTCGACCGAACGCACGCGCACCGATCGCTGCAGCATCTGATCCGACGCCACGCCGAGCGCCTGCGCCACGGCGCCTTCGGCCGGCACATAGTCGAATGATAACAACTTGACCGCCGTGCGCCGCCCCATGTCGGCGAGGCTCGCCAGCATGCCGGAAATGTCCGCCGTCAGCGGCGCCAGCACCGGCCGATAAATCACCCGGGTGCCGGCGCTGCGCCGCCGCTCGATCAGCCGCTCGCGTGCGAGTTCGCCGAGCGCGCGGCGCACGGTGACCCGTGAAACGTCATGGACCGCCGCGAGTTCATGTTCGGTGGGCAGCTTGGTGCCGAAGGCCAAGGCGCCGCTCAAAATGCGGTCGCGCAGGACGAGATAGACCTGCTTTGCCTTTGCTTCGCCAAGCCAATCGCGCAACGCCGCGCCCCTTCGCCGAGACCCGCTTTACTTGGTATTCTTTAGCATACATTATTGCCGAGGCTCGACAAGCCCGGTGAAGCGAGGCAGACCGCCCCTTGATGAGCCAGCCTCAGACCCTGATCGATCGGTTGTGGGCGGCGCATGAGATCGTGCGCCGTGACGACGGCGCCGCTTTGCTCTGGGTCGATCGCCACTGCATCCACGAAGGCTCTTTCCACGCCTTTAGTCAGATGAGGGCGCGGGGCCGTCGCGTCGCCGAGCCGCAACTGACCTTTGGCGTGGCTGATCATTACGTGCCGACCCGTGGCCGCGCCAAAGGCATTGCCGATCCCGAACTCGCGAGCATGGTGCGCAATCTGGCAAGCAATGCAGCGGGGAACCACGTCACATTGTTTGGATTGAGCGACCCGCGCCAGGGCATCGTCCATGTGGTCGGTCCCGAGCAGGGATTGACACTGCCAGGCCTTTCGATCGTCTGCGGCGACAGCCACACTTCCACGCATGGCGCGTTCGGCGCCTATGCCTTCGGCATCGGCGCCTCCGAAGTCGCGCATGTGCTGATGACGCAGACGCTGTGGCAGAAAAAACCAAAGCGCATGCGGGTGAGCGTCGAAGGCCGCACCGCGCCCGGCATCGCTGCCAAGGACATTGCGCTCGCCGTCATCGCCCGGATTGGCGCCGACGGGGCGCAGGGCCATGCCATCGAATTTGCCGGCGGCGCCATCCGTACGCTGACGATGGAAGGCCGCATGACCTTGTGCAACATGTCGATCGAAGCCGGCGGGCGTTGCGGGATGGTCGCTCCTGACGCCACGACCTTCGCCTATCTGAAGGGCCGTCCCTACGCGCCGCACGGCGTTGATTTCGACGCAGCGGTCGAAGCCTGGTCGGCGCTTGCGTCCGACGCCGATGCCGTGTTCGACCGCGACATCACGCTCGATGCCGCCGAAATCCCGCCGATCGTCACCTGGGGCACCACGCCCGACGATGGGTTGCCGATCGACGCCCGCGTGCCCGATCCGGCGCGCGAATCCGACGCGGCGCGCAAAAAATACGTTCAGGACGCGCTGGCCTATATGGGCATTGCGCCTGGCACCAAGCTGACCGACATCGCCGTCGATCGCATCTTTATCGGCTCCTGCACCAATGCGCGCATCGAGGATTTGCGTGCGGCCGCCGCAGTGCTCGCCGGCCGCGTCAGCAAGGTCCCGGGACTGGTCTCGCCCGGCTCCTCGCAGGTGAAACGTCAGGCCGAGGAAGAAGGGCTCGATCGTATTTTTCGCGATGCCGGCCTGGAATGGGCCGACTCCGGCTGCTCGATGTGCGTCGGCATCAATGGCGATATCGTGCCGGCGGGCGAACGCTGTGCTTCGACTACCAACCGCAATTTCCGCGGCCGCCAAGGTCGGGGCGCACGGACCCATCTGATGTCGCCGGCGATGGTCGCCGCCGCCGCGGTCGCCGGACATCTCGCCGATGTGCGGCCGCTGTTGGCCGGACGGAAAATCTAGGGGCGCCGTGTGGAAAAATTCACCTCGCTGACCGCCAAGGCCTGCCCACTGCCGCAGCCCAATCTGAATACCGATCAGATTCTGCCGGCGCGTTATCTGAAATGGCCCCGTGCTAAGGGTCTCGGCACGGTGCTGTTTGCCGACCTGCGCGTCGATGCCGACGGCAACGAGCGCGCCGATTTTCCGCTCAACCGGGCGGTCTGGCGTGACGCGAGAATTCTCGTCGCCGGGCGCAATTTCGGCGGCGGTTCGTCGCGCGAAGCCGCGGTCTACGCGCTCTACGATCATGGTCTGCGCTGCGTAGTCGCGCCGTCCTTCGGCGACATATTCGCGCAGAACGCGGCGAAGAATGGCCTGCTTACCGCGATCGTTGCGGAAAGCGACGCCGCAGAACTTGCGACCGCCGTCGCCGCCGATCCGCAGCGCGAGGTCACGGTCGATCTCGAACGACAGACGATCGGCTGCGGCAACCGAACCTACAATTTCTCGATTGATCCGGTCAGCTGCAATCAGCTCCTTAACGGCTGGGACGACGTCGATCTGACCGAAAGCTATCGCACGCAAATATCGGCCTATCGCGCCGCTGACCGTCTAGCGAGGCCGTGGGCAATGCCGCCAAAAACATGACCGTGCCGGCACGAGGCCCACGATGAATGCCAAGGAACGGGCCGCGCTCGGATCGATCGCCGCGTCGGCGGGTCTGACGGCGGCGAAGGCCGTCATCGGGCTGATGACCGGCTCGCTGGCGATCCTTTCCGAGGCCGGTCATTCCTTGATCGACCTTTCGGCAACGCTGCTCACCTATTTTGCCGTGCGCGTTTCCGGCAAGCCCGCCGATGCCGAGCATCAATATGGCCACGGCAAGATCGAAAGCGTCAGCGCGCTTGCCGAAACGGCATTACTGTTCGTGCTCAGCGCCGCGGTAATTTGGGAGGCCGTGCAGCGGCTTATCGGCGCAGAAAAGCATGTCGTCGAGGCGACGGCAGCGGCCTTCATCATCATCGGCGGCTCGATCGCAGTCGATTTTTTTCGCGCCCGCACGCTCAGCCGTGTCGCCAAAGCGACCTCGAGCGAAGCGTTGGAAGCCGATGCGCTGCATTTTTCCTCGGACATGTGGTCGTCGGTCGCGGTGCTGATCGGGCTCGCCGGCGTGGCTGCGGGCTTTCCGTGGGCCGATGCGGCGGCCGCCATCGTGGTAGCGGTCTTCATCTGCATTGCCGGCTGGCGTCTTGGCCGCCGCACCATCGATACGCTGACGGACACGGCGCCGGCGGGTGTGAGTGAGCGTGCCGCGGCGATCGCCCGCCAGGTGCCGGGCATTGTCGCCGTCGAGCGGGTGCGGGCGCGCCCGGCCGGTGCGGTGCTGTTCGTCGAGCTTGGCGTCGGGGTGAGCCGCACGCTGCCGCTCGACCGTGTCACCGCCATCAAAGAGCAACTGACCAATGCCATCCGCACCGAACTGCCATCGGCCGAGGTCACCATCACCACCGAGCCGCGCGCGCTCGACGACGAAACGGTCCGCGAGCGCGTCATGGTCATTGCGCGCGATCTCGGGCTCGCCATTCACCACGTCGCGGTGCAGACCATCGGAGTGAAGCTGTCGATATCGGCCGATCTCGAAGTCGAAGGCACCCAATCGCTCGTCGCGGCGCATGAGATCGCGAGCCGGTTCGAACAGGCGGTGCGAGGCGAACTTGGCTCGGACGTCGAGGTCGAAACCCATATCGAGCCGCTACCCGCGGATCTGCTCTCCGGCCGGGATGCCCCCGCCTCCCGCATCAGCGAAGTGCGCGATGTCCTGTCAACGCTCGCGGTCGAAATCCCCGATCTTGCCGAGGTCCATGACGTACGCGTGCGCGAGACCACGGCCGGCGAGATCGTCAATTTTCACTGCCGCGTCAATCCGGCGCTTTCGGTAGCCGCGGTCCACGACTTGGTCGATGCCCTGGAACGGCGGTTGCGGCGGCGCTTCCCGACCATTCAGCGGGTCATCGGTCACGCCGAGCCGAGGCGGTAGCGCTTTCAATTGGCCGGCAAAGCCTCTACATCACTGCGCATCATGCGCACCGAAGAACCCCGCCCCGTCCGCCTGCAAGATTATCGCCCGCCCGATTGGCTCATCGAAACCGTCGATCTCGACGTATTGCTGCACCCCACAGCGACCGCGGTTAAAGCCAAGCTGAGGATCAAGCCCAATGCCGCCGGAACGCCGGCACCGCTGATCCTTGACGGCGAGGAGTTGAAGCTTTGCTCCCTCGTCCTCGACGGCAAGCCCCTGGCGCCGGAAAATTTCGTCGTGACACCGGACCGGCTGACCATCCCCCAGGTTCCCAACCGGCCGTTCGAATTGACGATCGAAACCGTTGTCGATCCGACCAGCAATACGCAGCTCATGGGGCTTTATCGAGCCGGGGCAACCTACTGCACTCAATGCGAGGCCGAAGGATTCCGGCGGATCACCTATTTCCTCGACCGGCCGGACGTGATGGCGGTCTACACCACGCGCATCGAGGCCGACAAGAAAGAGGCGCCGGTCCTCCTCGCCAACGGCAATCTCGTCGCGCAAGGCGAGGTGCCGGGCACGTCGCGGCATTTCGCGGTGTGGCACGACCCGTTTCCCAAGCCGTCCTATCTGTTCGCGATGGTCGGCGGCAATCTCGGCTGCGTCGAGGACGGCTTCACCACGATGTCCGGACGCACCGTCAAGCTCGTCATTTATGTCGAGCCCGGCAAAGAGGATCGCTGCGGCTATGCCATGGACAGTCTCAAGCGCGCCATGCGCTGGGACGAAACGGCGTTCGGCCGCGAATATGACCTCGATATTTTCATGATCGTCGCCGTCTCCGCCTTCAACATGGGGGCGATGGAGAATAAGGGCCTCAACGTCTTCAACGACAAATACGTGCTCGCCTCGCCGACCAGTGCCACCGATTCCGACTACGCCGGCATCGAGGCCGTGATCGCACACGAATATTTCCACAACTGGACCGGCGACCGCATCACCTGCCGCGATTGGTTTCAGCTCTGTCTCAAAGAGGGGCTGACCGTGTTCCGCGATCAGGAATTTACCGCCGACCAGCGCTCACGCGCGGTCGAGCGCATCAGCGACGTCCGCGGCTTGCGCGCGCATCAGTTCGTCGAGGATGCAGGCCCCCTCGCCCATCCGGTGCGGCCAGAAGTGTATCGCGAGATCAACAACTTCTACACCTCGACCGTTTACGAAAAAGGCGCCGAGGTGGTGCGGATGATCAGGACGCTGCTCGGTCCCGCAACCTTCCGCAAGGGCATGGACCTCTATTTCACGCGCCACGACGGTCAAGCGGCGACGGTGGAGCAATTCGTGCAATGCTTCGCCGACGTCAGTCATGGCGATTTTTTCCCGCAATTCATGCGCTGGTACTCGCAAGCCGGCACACCGGATATCAAAGTCGCGCCGCATTACGACGCACAGGCGAAGACCTACAGGCTCGATATCACGCAGACGATTCCGCCGACGCCGGGGCAGCCGAAGAAAGAGCCGATGCTGATCCCGCTTGCACTCGGGCTCGTGGGCAAGAGCGGCGACGATCTGGGGCTCGTGCTCAACGGCGAGCCGCTCAACCGCTGCGTTCTCGAATTGACGCGGCCGGCGCAGAGTTTCCTGTTCACCGACGTCGCGGAACGGCCGGTGCCGTCGCTCAACCGCGGTTTTTCCGCGCCGATCAAGCTCGCGCTGCCGATCGGGCCGGACGATTTGCGCTTCCTCGCTGCTCACGATTCTGACCCCTTCAACCGCTGGCAGGCGGTGCAGACCTTGGCGATGACGTTGCTTAAGGTCAATGTCGCGGTGTTGCGGGCCGGCGGCGTGGCGCGCGAGGACGACGGCCTGATGACCGCGCTCGGCGCCATCCTTAACGACATCAAGCTCGAACCGGCTTTCATCGCGCTGAATTTATCGCCGCCGAGCGAAGCCGACATCGCCCGCGAACTCGGCGGCGATGTCGATCCCGACGCGGTCTTTGCGGCGCGGCGCAAGCTGCGTGCCGCGATCGGCACGCGCCACGGCGCAGCGCTGGCCGACACCTACCAGCGGATGATCACGCCCGGACCCTATCGGCCGGACGCGCCAAGCGCCGGACGACGCGCGCTCAAGAACATCTGCCTCGATCTCCTGGGCGTCACGGCAGCCGACCAGGCGATGGCGCGCACCTTCGCCCAATACCAGACCGCCGACAATATGACCGACCGCATGGCCGCGCTGGAAACCTTGGCGCAGCATGACCGCCCGGAACGCGCCGCCGCGCTCGAAGACTTTTACAAGCGTTACGCGGATGACCCGCTGATCATCGACAAATGGCTGGCGCTGCAGGCGGCGATCCCAGAGCCGGCGACGCTCGACCGCGTCCGCGCGCTGACCAAGCACCCGGCGTTCTCGATCACCAATCCCAACCGCATCAGAGCCCTGATCGGCTCGTTCGCGCAAGTCAATCACACCCAATTCAACCGTGTCGACGGAGCCGGCTATGCTTTCGTCGCCGACTTCGTGCTGGCGCTCGACCCGAAGAACCCGCAAGTCGCCGCGCGGCTGATGGGCGCCTTCCGCTCCTGGCGCGCGTTGGAAGCGCGGCGCCGCGCCAAAGCCGAAGCCGCGCTTCGCCGCGTCGCGGCAGCGCCGTCGCTGTCGCCCGATCTGCACGACATCGTGGCGCGGACACTGGCGGACAGCTGAACGGCGATTAGGGCTACTGTTGCGATGGCCGTTCGATGACGACACTACACTCCAGGAGGCGGGTGGTGCGGCGCCGCGCCTCCGCCAACGCAAGTGATTCAGCGCCAATGAGTTTTCCAGTCTGTGCCGGATCGCGCGGTGCGGTGCTGCGCTGCAAAAAGCTTGGGACAATTCTTAAAAAAATATTGACTGCGGACTCTCGACAAATCAGTTCGCATCGATTCTATTGAAGCCGATTCGGAGAGATGCGGCACACCTCTTCGAGCGCGGGTGGTGGACGGAATAATCCGAACGGAGGCTGGCGATGGCGCGCGCCGATGCGGCGAGTGCGTCTTTACGTTCTGATTCGATCAAGGGGCTGGCGCAATCGATTGCCAATCCCGCCTATCGGCGCCTGTTGACGGCCGAGCCGCTGTTACGCCGCGCCGTTCCGGTTCTCATCATTGCCTTCATGGTGACGATCTGCATCGGCGCCGCGGTCCAAGTTCTCGAACACCGCCGCCAGGTCGTGTCCGAGGCGACGCGCAGCATCGAGGCGCTTGCCGACCACTTCGCCACCGTGCTCGATCGATCGTCACGCGAGGCGACGCACTTGCCGCGCAGCTCGGAAGCGCTGGAGCAGGCGATGCCGGTGTGGGCGGCAGGCGCCGGCCGGCGCGTCCTGATCGCCGACGGCGACGGCATGATCGTCGCCGCGGCGCCGAATGAGCCGCAGCTTCTGGGGAGGCAAATCCTCGACGTGCTCGGCCCGTCACAGCCCCTCACCACCTTCGGCGCCTCAGCGGGCGCCATGGAAATCGGGCTGCCGGACGGCGAAATCGCCTTCGCCACGGTGCGGGCGCTGAAGAATCCGGTTGGCCTCCTTGCCGTCATCCAGCGCCGCCGGGACGCGCTGGCCGATTGGCGATCAACCACCGCACTGACCGTGACGCTGTCGGCCACCACCGGCTTCGTCGTGCTGATCCTCGGCTTTGCCTTCCACTGGCAGGCGACGCGGGCGCGCGAAGCCGACCTCATTCATGACACGGTGCGCAGCCGCGTCGACACCGCGCTCAATCGCGGCCGCTGCGGACTATGGGACTGGGACCTGGCGCGCGGCCGCGTGTTCTGGTCGCATTCGATGTACGATATTCTCGGCCTGCCGCAGAAGGACGACCTCCTCACCTTCGGCGAAGTCAACGCGCTCGTTCATCCGGACGATATCAATCTCTACGAATTGGCGACGCAGCTCGCCGACGCCAAGGTGCAATCGATCGATCATGCGTTTCGCATGCGCCACGCCGACGGCAAATGGCTGTGGCTGCGGGTCCGCTGCGAACTGGCGCGCCAGGACGGCGAGGCCGGCCCGCATCTCATCGGCATCGCCGTCGACACCACGGAGCAGAAGAGCCTGGCCGAACGCACCATGGAGGCCGACTTGCGTCTGCGCGATGCCATCGAGACCATCCCGGAGGCCTTTGTGCTGTGGGATGCCGACAATCGTCTGGTGCTGTGCAACTCGAATTTCCAGCAATTGCATCACCTGCCCGACGCGGCCGTTGTGGCAGGCACCACCTATGAGGCGATCGTCACCGCCGGACGCAAACCGATCATCCGCACCGCCGTGGCCAACGACGGCATCGAGCCACGCGGCGCGCGTACTTTCGAGGCGCAGCTCGACGACGGGCGCTGGATGCATATCAGCGAACGCCGCACCAAAGATGGCGGCTACGTCTCGGTCGGAACCGACATCACCAAGATCAAGCAGCACGAGCAAAAGCTTGTCGAGGGCGAGAAGCGCCAGATCGCCACCATCGCCGACCTGCGCAAATCGAGACGGACGCTCGAATTGCAGACCGGGGAGCTCGCCGATCTTGCGGAAAAATATGCCGAGGAAAAGACCCGCGCCGAGGAGGCCAATGCGGCGAAGTCCAAATTCTTGGCCAATATGAGCCACGAATTGCGTACGCCGCTCAACGCCATCATCGGCTTTTCCGAAATCATGGAATCGGCGATGTTTGGGCCGCTCGGCGCCGACAAATACACCGAATATTCCCGCGACATTCGCGAAAGCGGCGAATACTTGCTCGACGTCATCAACGACATTCTCGACATGTCGAAGATCGAAGCCGGCGGCATCCGGCTCGCGCCGGAGGTGGTGGCGCTCGAGCCCGTGCTCGCCGACTGCCTGCGCGTGGTATCGACGCGGGCGGGTGAAAAGCAGCTTAAGCTCGACGCTAAGGTCGATCCCGACATCGAACTCAATGCCGACCGCCGTTCGCTGAAGCAGGTCGCGCTCAATCTCCTTTCCAATGCCGTGAAGTTCACCCCGAACGGCGGCGCGGTGACGGTGCGCGGCCGCCGTCGCGGCGGCAAGGTCACCATCGCCATCGCCGACGACGGCATCGGCATTCCGAGGGACGCGCTGCGCAAGCTCGGCCGGCCGTTCGAGCAGGTCGAAAGTCAATTGACCAAACGCCATCAGGGCTCCGGCCTCGGCCTTGCGATCGCCAAATCGCTGGTCGAAATGCACGGTGGCGTCATGCGCATCCGCTCGAAGCTCGGCCAGGGCACCATGGTGGTGGTGCGGCTGCCGCTGCAGCCGAACGTGCCGCCACGCTTGGAAAAGACAGAATCTGCCCCTGCCCTTCAGCCTGAGCTATTTTGCGGATAAGCTAACTAACCTTCCCCAAAATCCGCACGAAACACTCCCGAACCCGGCGTTGCGTGTCCTCGACATGCGCCTGTAACGCCGGAAAGTCGGGCAGGTCGGCGGCGCGGGCAAGAAGCTCCAACACGCCGCTACTTGCCGATTTTGCATCGAAGGCGGTGGGAAGGCAGAGCCGCAAGATTTGCGTCAAATCGTGGAACAGCCGCACTGCCGGACGTAAGACTTCGGCGTCTTCGGGCTTGAGCAGACCGAGTCGCGCCGCTTTTTCCAGCGTGCGCGCCGTCGAAGTATCGAGAATTTCCGGCGTCGTTGCGGCGTCGACCAGCTGCAGATATTGCGCAATGAATTCGATATCGATCAATGCGCCGGCGGCATATTTGAGATCCCAGATGTCCGCGTCGCCCTTTTCCTTGGCGATGGCCGCGCGCATTTCGACGACGTCGTCGGCGATGACGCGCGCGTCGCGCTTGCGGCAAAGCACTCCACGGATTGCGGTCTCGACCTTAGCCGAAAAATCAGGCGCGCCCGAAACGACCCTCGCGCGGGTAAGCGCCATATGCTCCCAGGTCCATGCTTCGCGCTCCTGATAGCTCTCGAAGCCGTCGATCTGTGTCGCCACCGGACCGGACCGGCCCGAAGGCCGCAACCGCATATCGACCTGATAGAGCCGCCCGTAATTGGTCTGCACAGTCAGCGCGCTGATCAGGCGCTGCGTGAGGCGGGCAAAATATTGCGCGCCGTAGAGCGGGCGCTCGCCATCCGAATTGGGGTGACCCTCGTCGAAATCATAAATGACAATGAGGTCCAGATCGGAGTTTGCCGTCATTTCGCGGGCGCCGAGACGGCCCAGCGCGACGATGGCGGTCCTGCCGTCACGGATGCGGCCGTGCGCGGTGATGAAACCGTCTTCGACCTGCCCATGCACCGCGCGGAGCAGAACATCAGCCAGGCGCGCAAAGGCCTCGCCCGCCTGGGCAGCGGACATCGCGCCGGAAAGAATCCGGGCGCCGATCAAGAACATATGCTCCTGCCCGAACAGCCGGATGGCGTCGAGCACCGCTTCGTAGCCGCGAGTCTCTCGCAACGCCCCCGCCAGCGCCGTTTCGAGCCGCTCCGTGCCCGGCAACGCGGCGAAGAAACGCGGCTCGACCAGCGGATCGATGAAATGCGGATTTTGCGACAGGATGTCGGCGAGCCGCGGTGCGGTGCCGAGGATCAGCGCGACAAAACGGATGAGATCGGGATTTTGCCGCAGCAGCGAAAAAAATCGCCCACCCCCCCGCAGCCCGGCGAGAAAGCGATCGAATGTCGTAAGGGCCGCATCCGGATTTTCGGCGCGGGAAAACTGATCGACAATGACGGGAACGAGCGCCATCAGGTTGTCGCGGGCCTGCTCGCCGCGGAGCGCGCGGTGACGGCCGTCCCGCCAATTGCGCACGGCGGCTGCGACCTCCTGCGGCCGGCGAAAGCCCATCTGCGCCAGCCGATCGAGCGTTTCGGTCTTGGCGGCGCCTTCCGCAAATGACAGCTGCTGCCGGCTTGCCAATAGTTCCGGCGCGCGCTCGAACAGCTGCACATAATGCCGTTCGACGTTGCGCAGATGCAGAACGAGCGCGTCGGCAAACTCGGCGCGGCCGGCGAAGCCGAGGAAGCGGGCGAAGACGTCGAGCGTGGCGGCGTCGGCCGGCAGCGTATGGGTCTGCTCGTCGGCCATCATCTGCAAGCGGTGCTCGACGCGGCGCAGAAAATCGTATGCCGCCGTGAGTTCATCGCGCGCTGCGACGTCGATCCAGCCGTCGGCGGCCAGCACGGCAAGCGTGGCGAGCGTCGAGCGGCTGCGCAGCTCGGCGTGCCGACCGCCGGCAATGAGCTGCTGCGTCTGCGCGAAGAATTCAATTTCGCGAATGCCGCCGCGGCCAAGCTTGATGTTGTGACCCTCGACCGCGATTTCGCCATGGCCGCGATAGGCGTGGATTTGCCGTTTCATTTCGTGAACGTCGGCGATGGTGGCGAAATCGAGGTATTTCCGCCAGACGAACGGGCCGAGATCGCCAAGCAATCGCTCCCCGGCGGCGAGGTCGCCCGCGCAGGCACGCGCCTTGATCAGCGCCGCCCGTTCCCAGTTCTGGCCGCGGCTCTCGTAGTAATCGAGCGCGGCATCGGTCGAAATTGCGATCTGCGTCGATGACGGATCGGGCCGCAGCCGCAGATCGACGCGAAATACGTAACCATCCGGCGTTCGCTCCTGCACGAGTTTGACGAGATCTCGGCTCAAATTCACGTAGAACGGCGCCGGCTCGACATCGGACGCGAGCTTGGCGGCAGCCGCCTCGAAGAAAATCATCAGATCGATATCGCTCGAAAAATTGAGTTCCCGGGCGCCCATCTTGCCCATGGCCAGCACGATATAGCCGCTTGCCGATTCGGGATTTTTACGGTCCGGCGGGGCGAGCTTCTTCCGTTTGGTCGCCTCGCGCAGGAGGAATTGTACAGCGGCGCCGAGCGCGGTGTCGGCGACGTCGGTCAGCGCGCCCGTGACGCGGGCGAGCGGCCAGAGGCCGCCGATATCGGCGAGCGCGATCAACAGAGCGGCTTCGGCCTTCATGCGCCGTAAAGTGCGCTGCACATGGGCCGGCCCATTTGCGGCTGCGACGGCGCTTCTGGTTTCGGCCAGCAATGCGGCTAGCGCGGTATCGGGGTTGCTGTCGAGCAAGCGGACAAACCGCGCGAGGTCCGCGTTTACCAGATCCCAGAGATAAGGCGCGGCTTCGGCGATGCCGCCGAGCAGTACGGCCAAGGATGGACAGGCACGAACCGCGGCTTTGAGCGCCCGCCCAGGGGCATCGGCCTTGAGACCTGCGATAAAGGCCGAGCCTCGCGCTGATGCCTGAGCCGCCGGCTGCGGCAACGCCCCGCCAAGCCTTTGGATCAGTGCGCCGTCATCGGGTTTTTTGCGTGGTGGCTTCGGCCGCTTTGCCCGCGCAGGCCGCCTCATCATGTCCCCGCCGGTCCGGCACGCGGCAGCGCGATCGTGCTCCTCAGGCCGGGATGATTGTCCTGCAGCTTCAATTCGCCGCCATGCAGGCGCGCCACCGCGGACGCCAGGCTCAAGCCCAATCCCGAACCTGGTTCGGACCGGCTCTGTTCGAGACGCACGAACCGCTCCACCACGCGGCCGCGGTCGGCGTCGGGAATCCCGGGGCCACGGTCCGCGACGGAAAGCGTAATGCGCTCGCCTTCATCACCGGCCGCGATCAGGACTTCAGTCGGCGTGCCGTTCATCTCGCCGTTCGGACGCGCATATTTGATGGCGTTATCGACCAGATTGGCCAAGGCCTGGCTGACCAGCTCGCGATTGCCCCGCACCGGCGCCGCGCCATTGGTTTCGACCTTGAGCGCAATGCCCTTCTCCTCGGCCAGCGGCTCGTAGAGCTCGCCGACGTCGCGGGCGATTTCCGCGGCATCGAATTCGATCATGTTGTCGCGGGCCTGGCCGGATTCGGCGCGGGCGATCATCAAGAGCGCGTCGAAGGTGCGAATAAGATCGTCGGATTCGGCGATGGTCGATTCCAAGGCTTCGCGATAGGCCGCGTCGCCGGTGGGGTGGCGCAAGGTCTGCTCGCAGCGATTGCGCAGCCGGGTCAGCGGCGTTTTCAAGTCATGGGCGATATTGTCGGAAACTTCCTTTAGCCCCCGCATCAAGGCCTCGATGCGCTCCAGCATGGCGTTGAGGTGATCGGCAAGGCGGTCGAGCTCGTCGCCGGTGCCGGCGACCGGCAGGCGGCCGGCGAGATCGCCCCGCATGATCGTCTGCGCCGTATCGGTCATGGCGTCGATGCGCTTGAGCACGCGGCGGCTGACAAAGAATCCGCCGGCGAGACCAAGCACGATGACCAGCGCCAGCGACCACTGTCCGGCATGGGCGATGATGCCGAACAGCCGCTCGCGTTCCTCGAGGTCGCGTCCGACCAACAGATGGAATCCGCCGGGCAGCAGTACGACCCGGACCAAGGCGCGGTGATCGCTGCCTTCCGGCGATTCGAGCCGGCGATATTTGGTTTCCAGCCACCCGGGATGATCGAGCACGCCCGGTTCGAGCGAGCCGACATTGCCGGCAAGCCCCTCCCCGGTCGGCGTGGTCACCAGGTAAAGGCTCGACCCCGGCCGCCGCGAGCGCAAATCGACAACAATCACCAGCCGACGCAGGCCGCCTTGCTCGTATTGTTCGGACAGCCCGTTGACCTCGCCATTGACGGTCGACGTGATCTGCTCGTCGATGAGGCGCCGCGTGTTGAGCGCGAAATAGCCGAGCAGCGAAGCCGCAAACAGCACGAAAATCGCAAGGTAGACCAGCGTCAGCTTGAACGCGGTGGTGCGCAGAAGTTTGCCGAGCGCGGTCACTTTGTGTTCTCGGCGCGCACGCCCAGTTCGGCGTCGGAAAAGTCGTCTTCCCAGAATTCAAGCGCGGCGCGTTTGCCGGCCGCCAGGTTTTGCGCTTCGGCACGCCGCAGTTCGACGCGGCGGATTTTTCCGGAAATCGTCTTCGGCAGCTCAGCGAATTCGAGCCGCCGCACCCGCTTGAACGGAGCGAGCGCGGTGCGGCAATGTCGAAAAATCGACAACGCGGTGTCTCGATCCGGTTTTTGGCCCAGCGACAGCGCCAGGAAAGCCTTGGGCACCGCTAGTCGCAACGGATCTGGCGACGGCACCACGGCGGCCTCCGCCACCGCCGGATGCTCGATCAGAATGCTCTCGAGCTCGAACGGGCTGATGCGATAATCGGAGGATTTGAACACATCGTCGGCGCGGCCGACATAGGTCAGATAACCGTCGTCATCGACCGCGGCTACATCGCCGGTTCGATAGAGGTTTTCGCCCTCGGCACGCACACTGCCATCGTCATCCTGATAGCCCCGCATCAATCCGGTCGGCCGCGGCTCCAGCGACAGACAGATTTCGCCCTCGTTGGCCGGCGCGCCGTTCGCATCAAGGAGCGCGACGCGATAGCCGGGCAGCGGCCGACCCATCGAACCGGCTTTGACTTTCTGGCCCGGCGTGTTGCCGACCAAGGCCGTCGTCTCGGTCTGGCCGTAACCGTCGCGGATGGTAATGCCCCAAGCCGACTTGACCCGCTCGATTACTTCGGGATTGAGCGGTTCGCCAGCGCTGATGAGCTCCCTGATGCGCACCGGCCATGCTGACAAATCCTCCTGGATCAGCATCCGCCACACCGTCGGCGGCGCACAAAATGTCGTGACGCCGCGGCGCAGGATCGTGTCGAGGAGTCCGCGCGCATGGAAACGGCCCTGGTTGACGATGAACACCGCCGCTTGCGCGTTCCATGGCGAAAAAAAACAGCTCCAGGCGTGCTTGGCCCAGCCCGGCGAGGAGATGTTGAGATGGACGTCGCCGGGCTGCAGCCCCAGCCAGTACATCGTCGATAAATGCCCGACCGGATAGCTCTGGTGGCTGTGTAGGACGAGCTTCGGCCGCGCCGTGGTGCCGGATGTGAAATAGAGCAGCACCGGATCGTCCGGCCGGGTATCGCCGTCCGCCGCAAATTCCGCGGACGATTGATAGACGGTCTCGTACGAAATCCAGCCCGGCATCTCCTGGCCGACGATGATGCGCCTATAATCGCCGGGCAAGTCGGCGAGTTTCGCCGCCGCTTCGGCGTTGGCGATGACGTGGCGGACGCGGCCGCGGGCGAAACGATCGGCCAGATCGTTGCGGGTAAGAAGCGTCGTCGCCGGCACGGTGACGGCGCCGAGCTTCATCGCCGCCAGCATGCATTCCCATAGCGCCACCACGTTGCCGAGCATGACCAGGATGCGGTCGCCGCGGCGGACGCCGAGCTTGCGCAGTGCATTGGCGGCCTGATTGGAGCGCGCGCTCATGGCGGCAAAGGACAGCTTGGTCTCGCCCGCGCTCTCATCGACGAGCCAGAGTGCCGGGTCCGGATTGTCGCGGCCCATGACGTCGAAATAATCAAGCGCCCAATTGAAGCGCTCGAGCTTCGGCCATTGAAAATCGCGATAGGCAACGGCGTAGTCGGTGCGATTGCGCAGGAGGAAATCACGGGCCGCCACAAACGGCGCGGCGTTGCTCGGCGTCATGGTGATCTCCGGTTCGGTCTTCGAACACGCAATGTACAGCCGAACTACCGAGCGCCGTCGCGGATCATATAACCCGCACCGCGCACCGTGTGCAGCAGCGGCTGCGCAAATCCCTTGTCGATTTTAGATCGCAAACGCGAAATGTGCACGTCGATCACGTTGGTCTGTGGATCGAAATGATAGTCCCAAACGTTTTCCAACAACATGGTTCGGGTGACCACCTGGCCGGCGTGCCGCATTAGGTATTCGAGCAAGCGAAATTCCCGCGGCTGCAGCTGCACTTCCTGGCCGGCGCGGCTGACCTCATGCGACAAGCGGTTGAGCTCCAGATCGCCGACGCGATAGACGGTCTCCTCGCCGCGGCTGCCGCGGCGGCGCGCCAGCGCTTCGACCCGCGCCAAAAGCTCGGAAAATGCATAGGGCTTGGCGAGGTAATCGTCGCCGCCGGTGCGCAATCCCTTGACGCGGTCATCGACTTGGCCGAGCGCGGAAAGGATCAGGACCGGTGTCTCCACCGCCTGGGCCCGCAAAGCACCGATGACGGCGAGGCCGTCGCGCTTCGGCAGCATACGATCGACGATCAATACGTCGTATTCGCCGTCGAGGGCGAGCGCCAACCCCTCCTCGCCGTCGCCGGCCCGATCGGCGACGTGACCGACCTCGCGGAACGCCTTCACCAGATAATCGGCCGCGTCACGATCATCCTCAATGATGAGAAGACGCATGTTCTCTCGCCGCACTCAATGAGCGCATGTCCATCCCGAATATATAATGACCCGGCGCCGAAACCGGGAGCTTAAGCCAAGCCATACCATCCGGACCGAAGAGTCGCCACGCACCGGACCAGCCAGGCGCATAAAGCGAGGGGGTGGCGAGCGGCTGCCCGCCACCCCCTCTTACCTACTCCACCCCGGCGGGGGCGACGGATGCCGGGAGGCAGAGTTGGTATTCGGCGGGGACGGGTCTTGCGACCCGTCCCCAGGGTACGCCCGCCAGCGGGGGCGACGGATGCCGGCGGATCGCCCCTTTCCCTAGAGCCCGCTCAATCCGGAACCAGGCTCCATTTCCCCTTTTTTGCGCATCAGCGGTTCCCGAAAACCGACGGCCGGTCTTTGGCCCCATGCGCTAGGCGTTACCAAGCGGCAGCGCCACGAACTTCGTGCCGTCGCTCGACTTCACCCGGAACAACACGGTGTGTTTGCCCGACGAACGCGCCTCATCGAGCCCTTTCTTCACGTCGGCCGGTGTCGTCACCGCCTTGCCGCCGACGTCAAGAATAACGTCGCCCACCTGGAATCCATGATCCGCCGCAACACCGCCTTCTGCGACCGCAGTGACCACGACGCCGTTGGCACCCGCACCCGAAACCTTGCTGCTGGGAGCGAGCGTCAAGCCGAGCTTCGGCATGTCGCTTCCGGACTCTTCGTGCGCGGGCGCATTCGACGCTTCTTTCTGGGCGGGCAAAGTGCCGAGCGTCAGAGTCACGCTCTTGTCGGCGCCCTGATGGATCATGCCGAGCTTGACCGACATGCCGGGCGACATGGTGCCGATCTTGCGCGCCAAGTCGCGCGCATCCTTGACCGGCTCGTCATTGACCGACGTGATGACGTCGCCGCTGACGATGCCAGCCTTTGCCGCGGGACTATTCTTCTGCGGTTCGGAGACGAGTGCG
Organism: uncultured Alphaproteobacteria bacterium; assembly: GCA_963791925.1. GTDB lineage: Bacteria > Pseudomonadota > Alphaproteobacteria > Rhizobiales > Xanthobacteraceae > BOG-931. The sequence goes on from CAWBUA010000005.1 coordinate 676,100, forward strand.
CCGCTCGCCTGCTTCAATCCCATGCTGTCGGCAAGGTCCGGCGTCACCGACTGGATCTGGACGCCGATCCAGCCGCGGGTGACGCTGCCTTTCTCGCGGAGCTGCGCGATCACGCTTTTGACGGTGTCGGCAGGAATGGCGAAGGCGATGCCGACCGAGCCGCCGGACGGCGAGAAAATCGCGGTGTTGACGCCGATGACGTTGCCATCCACGTCGAAAGTCGGGCCGCCCGAATTGCCCTTGTTCACCGGCGCGTCGATCTGAATAAAATCATCGTAGGGACCGGCGCCGATGTCGCGACCGCGGGCCGAGACGATGCCGGCGGTGACGGTGCCGCCGAGCCCGAACGGATTGCCCACCGCGAGCACCCAATCGCCGACGCGCGGCGTGGTATCGGAGAGCTTCACATAGGGAAAGTCCTTGCCGTCGATCTTGATCAAAGCGAGGTCGGTGCGCGGATCGGTGCCGATGACTTTGGCCTTGTAGGTCTTGCCGTCATCGGTGGTGACTTGAACGTTTTCGGCGTTCTGCACCACGTGATTGTTGGTCACCGCGTAACCGTCGCTGGAAATGAAGAAGCCGGAACCCTGACCGGTGATGATTTCATGGCCGTTCGGCATGCTGGGCATACCGAATTGCCGGAAGAATTTCTCGAAGGGCGAGCCCGGCGGGAAAGGTAGACCTTCGTCGCTGTCGCTCGAAGTGGCGGGTTGATCGATCTTGACGCGCACCGAGATCACCGCCGGTTTCACTTTTTCGACGATGTCGGCAAAGCCCACGGGCTTTTGCGGGATCTGCTGCACCTTTTCAGTCAGGTTCTGCGCCTGCGCCGCGGTCGCAAAAGGGTTCGAAGCGTTCGGCGCCAGCGCTGCGGCTGCGCCGATCCCGGCGATCGCCGTCCCCAGAAGGGCAAGGCGGCGCAGCGACCGCGTCCGGCGCAATTGCGGGAAATTGCCGTTCATCCAATGTCTCCAAAAACCGAATGTTCCGTCGCGCGACGGACTTTCCTTGGCGCAAAACATGGGACGCCGATCCTTACCGCGCACTGTCGGCCGGATTAAAAATTAGTAATGTGGCGAAACGCCAAGTTTCCTTTGCTGACCAATAACTTAACGGCAAGCGCGGCAGATCGAATCCCGATCCGGCGCACGTCACTCCTCGCGGCCCTGATCAGCCGCGCCGCATTTGGCCCAAAAGTTCCGGTACCGTCGGGCCGCGAAGCGGCCGATGGGAGTGGCGACCTCGACCACAGATTCAGTCTGCGAAGGATAATCAAACATCAATGAGTCCGAGAATGATCGCTTTCGCCACCGCGTGCGTCTTATTCGCCACGTTGAGTTTCTTATAAGTGCGCTTGATAAGCGTTTCGACCGTGCCGTCCGAGATGTTGATGATGGCGGCTGTCTCAGCGGCGGTTTTTCCGCGTCCCGCCCATGACAACACATCGCGCTCGCGGCCCGACAATGTCGACTCGATCTCGGCGTCCGGTATGCCGATCAGCACCTGGCCGCCACGGTGCTGAACCGCTATCAGATCCACGCATTTTTGAATGAAATAGATCATTATCAGGTGGAGTTCGCGTCGCTTTTTACTGATTAGAAACCTGAACTTATGAACATCGTCCTTCCAATAAAAAACGCTCGAAGCGGAGTGAATGTTTCCGAGTTTGTCGCGGAAGTGAAAGGGGATGACGAGTTCCTTCCGAGAATCCAAAATCATGAGCGGCGTCCATCAGTCGTTTCACCGGCGATTTCGGACCGGGACGCAACTCGGGTTGAACGATATCCTGCCAAATGAACGGAATATTCGTGCGGCGAACCCGCGCAACGCAAGGATCCGTATGAACGAACCGGTTGCTCTGGTAGGTCTCTTCCCAGCTCTTTCCTGAAGTTCCGAAGTAAAACGGCGTTTCAACGTGGGGACGGCCGGCATCGAGAAAATTGTAGGATGCAAAGCCGTAGCTTCCGGCAATTTTTTGCATCGATCGCTTGAGAGCCTCGGTGTTCTCGCACGCTTCAATGTCACCGATGGCTTCATCCAACGTCATAGGTAATTGTACCTGAATCCGGGTATTTCCCGATCCACCCGGCATAAGCAAAATCACTTACCACATTAGGGAAAGTAGATGATCAAGGAAACACACGCGTCGCGTGTGCGGGCGGTCTTTTGCCGAGCGATAGATGAGCCCGCCATTGTCACGAATTTGCAGCGGTTGCGAAAGCGCCTGTTCATCGATCACGCGGGCTGGGCGCTGCAAACGAGCGGCGATCTCGAAATCGATCAATTCGATCAGCCCGAAACCAGCCATTGCGCTCTGTACGTTGACGGAGCGCTGGTCGGCGGCTTCCGCGCCATCCGGACCGATTCTCCTTATCTCGGAGAAACCGTGTTTCCCCAATTGGCGAGCCTTCGAGAATATCCGCGTCGACGCGACGCCTGGGAGATTACTCGGTTCGGCATCCTCCCCGAATACGCATCGGATTCACTCGCGCGCCTGAACTACGGCCTGATGTTTCTGTTCGCTAAAACCCGCCAGGCCACATCGCTCGTCGCCGTCGCCGACCTTGCGTATGAACGCTATCTGCGCGCGATCGGCATACGGACACGCCGTTACGGTCCGCCCCGGGTCATCGGCAAGGACAGGCTCGGCCGGGATCATCTATGCGTCGCCGGCGAGATTCCGGTAGGCGATCAAACGACGTCTCGAATTGCACCCTTGCTCGCTCTCACCGACTCCATCGAGGTCAATGATGCGACTTTGGTTCGCCGATCTGCTGCCATTTCAGCGTGATCCGCTGGGCTTTCTTCTGCAACGCGGCTGCAGCGCAACCGAACCGTTGGTCCGGCTCGCGCTTGGGCCCCGGCGCGTGTGGCTGGTTACGGACGCAAACATCGTCAAGCCAATCCTCAAAGCAAGTGAAGACCATATCGACAAGGGCTATTTCATTCACAAGCTTCGACTTATATTCGGTTACAGCTCGCTGACGATGAGCGGGGAGGAGCATCGCCGCAGGCGCGAAGCGTTGCACGCAACATTCGCGCGCGGAACGGCACAGCAGTTCGTGGCACCAATGTGCGCCATCATCCGCGAGATGGCCAGTACACTCGTAAAGGACGGCGTATTCGTCGCCCACGAAATTACCGCGCCAATGACGCTTCGTCTCATTTGCATGGCCATGTTCGGCAAGGACGTACTCTCTCCTGGCGACGAGAATGCAATCGTTCACGCGGTCAAGCTTGTCGAGGATGAGCTGGCGGGGGAGCTCTTCAGAGTCTTGCCGCGAACTCCGTGGAGCGCGAAGGCGTGGCAGGAACGGCGCGCTGAAGCACGCTCGATCCTGGAGTTTGTCGTGAGGCGCGTACGTGATCGCGCCACCGGCGACAGCGCCGTTGGCGCCTTGACCGCGCTCGGCTTGAGCGACGAGGAAATACGCGACGAGATCATCACAATGCTGCTGACCGGACACCACACCACCGGCTCCGCCGCGGCCTGGGTGCTTTATTACCTTGCAACCATGCCTGGATTGGCCGACGAGATTGCCGCGGAAGCCGCCGCGATAACGGCGGAGGATGGAGAGTTGCGGTCCGAAGCGCTGCCGCGCGCCGAGCGCAGTCAGGCCTTGGTTCGAGAGGTGCTCCGCCTTTTCCCGTCCGCGCACTGGTTCTCGCGCGACACCAAAATCGATCAAACGATTGGCGGCGTAAGGCTGCGGCGCGGCGACTCCATCATCATCAGTCCTTGGCATTTGCACCGCGATCCAAGATGGTGGCCTCAGCCCAGCGAGTTTTACCTCGATCGATCGTACGGTGGTCGGGCCTACCTGCCCTTCGGCGTCGGACCCAGGGCTTGCCTTGGAATGGGCTTGGCGATGCTGGAATTGCAATTATTGGCGCTTGAGTTCTCGGCTGCATTCTCTCTCGCCATTCAAGGCGAGATTCCGAAGCCCATGCCAATTCCGTCGGTCACGCTTATTCCGCCGCCCATAAAAATCCAGCTGCACGTTAGGGGCACTGACGACGTTGATCATTACAGTGGCGCCGTCACCGCTTCCGCAATGCACGATCGACGACTGCGAGCGTCAGCTTGACGAAACGATTTGGGGAGGAAAATGACACAAAACGCCGGCAACTTTGACTCAAAGGCGAGGTCCAAGCCCGATCGCTATCAGGTCATTGCATATTTGAAATACGCCGTGAGGGACGTAGCCGCGCTAAACCATCAAAGCGCCTACCTCCTGAAAATGGCGATCCAAGTTCTGGAACTGGAGGATTTGACGATTGTTCCCGTGGATAGGCCTTAGCTGCCGCAAAATCGTTAGGCCACCGCCGGACCTGCAAGCAATTCAATCACCAGGGACAGGCGCCTCGCCGCGCAGCAGTTCGGCGACGCGGGCCTCTTCTGCCGCGGTCAGCTTCGCAGACCCGACGGCCGCGCCGTTGCGGCGGCGGGCGGCAATGAGCAGCATGACAATGCCGATCAAGAGGAGACCGGGCGGCGTGCCCCACAACAGCGCGGTGCGCCACTCCAGGCGCGGCTTAAGGAGCACGAATTCGCCGTAGCGCGCGACAATGTAATTCATCACCTGCGCGTCGCTGTCGCCGGCTTCGAGACGCTGGCGCACCAGAACGCGCAGATCGTGAGCCAGCGGCGCTTCCGACTCGTCGATCGATTCGTTCTGACAGACGAGGCAGCGCAATTGCTCCGAGATGGCGCGGGCGCGCGCTTCGAGCTTCGGATCCGACAGCATCTCATCGGGCTGCACCGCACAGGCCGGAAACGACCAGGCGAGCACAAATAACAGCATCAGCGCGTGCAGATACTTCAACGCACTCACTCCGCCGCTTGCGGTACGGCGCGGACCTTTGCCTTGGCGGGCCGCGGCGCGCCAACGCGCAGCCGCCGATCCGACAGCGACAACGCGCCGCCGAGAAACATGATCCCGGCGCCGAGCCAGATCATCAGCACATAGGGCTTGAAATAGAGCCGCACCGGCAAGCTGCCGTCCTTGTTGGGATCGCCGATCGAAATGTAAAGCTGACTGACACCCCGCGACATCAACGCCGCCTCGGTGGTGGCCATATTGCGATCCGGAAAGGCCCGACGAGTTGGCTGCATATTGCCGATCAATTCGCCATCGAGCCGGTGCACAGTGAAGCGGCCGACGACGTCGCGATAATTCGGCCCCGCGCGATTAAACGTGCCGTCGAAGGTCACGCGGTAATGCGCAATGTCGAGACTGGCGCCGGGTTTGATCTCCGCGATTTGCTCGCTGCCCCATGCGGTGACGCCGACGATGCCCAGCAGCGTCACGCCGATGCCGAAATGCGCAAAGGCCGTACCCCAGGCCGAGCGCGGCAAACCCACCGCGCGCTGCAGCGCCGCGCGGAACGGTAGCCGCAAGATCAGCGTGCGCTCGGCAATGTCGGTCACTGCGCCGGCCATGACGAAGATGGCGACACCGACACCGAACGGCGCCAGCACCGGGCCGCCGCGTTCGAGCGCGAAGGCCGCGGCGGTCGCCACCGCCGCCAGCATTGCCGCTACCAGGAGCCGCTGCGCGGCGCCGTAGAGATCGCCGCGTTTCCAGCCCATCAACGGACCGAATGGCATGACTACCATCAGCGGAATGAACAATGGGCCGAAGGTCAGATCGAAGAATGGCGGCCCGACGGAAATCTTGGCGCCGGTCAGCGCCTCGAGCGCCAGCGGATAGAGCGTTCCGACCAGTACGGTGGCGCAAGCGGTGGTCAGGAACAGATTGTTGAAAACGAGCGCCCCCTCGCGCGAGATCGGGGCAAACAAGCCGCCCTGCTTGAGCAGCGGCGCGCGCCAAGCATACAGCGCCAGCGCGCCGCCGATGAACAGGACAAGAATGCCGAGGATGAAAATGCCGCGTCGGGGATCGACCGCGAAGGCGTGCACCGAGGTGAGCACGCCCGAACGCACCAAAAAAGTTCCGATCAGCGACAGCGAGAAGGTCAGGATGGCGAGCAGGATGGTCCAGACCTTGAGCGCACCGCGTTTTTCCATGACCACGGCGGAATGCAACAGCGCTGTGCCGGCAAGCCACGGCATCAACGAGGCGTTTTCGACCGGATCCCAGAACCAGAATCCGCCCCAGCCCAGTTCGTAATAGGACCAGTAGGAGCCGCCGGCGATGCCGAGCGTGAGACACATCCAGGCGCCGAGCACCCAGGGCCGCACCCAGCGCGCCCAGGCCGCGTCGATACGGCCTTCAATCAATGCAGCGATGGCGAAGGAAAACGAGATCGAGAACCCGACATAGCCGAGGTAAAGCATCGGCGGATGGAAGGCGAGACCGGGGTCCTGCAGGATCGGATTGAGGTCCTGACCCTCAAACGGCGCATTCGGGATGCGCACGAACGGATTCGATGTCAGCAGAATAAAAAGCTCGAAGGCGGCCGAAATCCAGGCCTGTACCGCGAGCGCATTGGCCTTAAGCGCCACCGGCAGATTGGTTCCGAACGCCGCCACCAGCGCGCCGAAGAACGTCAGGATCGAAACCCACAGCATCATCGAGCCTTCGTGATTGCCCCAGATGCTGGTGAGCCGATAGATCAGCGGCATTTGCGTGTTGGAATTCTCATAGACGTTGAGCACCGAGAAATCGGACGTGACGTAGCTCACCGCGAGCGCGGCGAACGCCGTGGCGACGAAAGCAAATTGCATGATCGCCGTAGGAGCGGCGATGCTCATCAGCACCGGGTCGTTGCCGCGGGTGCCGACGATCGGCATGACGCCCTGGATGACCGCCAAGCCCAGCGCCAGCATTAAAGCGAAATGACCGATTTCAGGGATCATTTGCTGCCTCCGCCGATCGGCATCGCCGCCCGTTGCGCGTAATCGTCCTTCCAATGCCCCGACTTCTTCAAGGCGTCGGCGACCTCTTTCGGCATATAGGTCTCGTCGTGCTTGGCAAGGATTGTATCGGCGTCGAATACGCCACCGCCACCGAGCGCACCTTCGGCAACGACGCCCTGTCCTTCGCGAAATAGATCGGGCAAGAGGCCGGTATAGGCGACCGGAATTTCCGTCTTGCCGTCAGTAATTTCGAAGTGCACCGTGAGATTACTACCGCGCACCAGGCTGCCGTCTTTGACCAGGCCGCCGAGCCGGATACGGGTGCCGGGCTCGACGTGCTTGTCTACCACGTCGGTCGGCGAATTAAAAAACACGATCGAATCGCGAAACGCATTGAGCATCAGCGCCACCGCGACGGCGAGCACGGCAAGGCCGCCGCCGATCAGAGTGAGGCGTCGCTGTTTGCGGGTCATCTTTCTCTCCGCGTCATCTCAGCCGGCCAGACCGAGGTCTTTGACTAGGTCGTCGATCCGCTTGATCTCGTCCGGATGATCCGACAATGCCCGCTTGGCGTCGGCCGCAGCGTCCTTCGCTTTGCCGCGGTCGCCGAGCACCGCATAGGAGCGCACCAGGCGCAGCCAGCCTTCGACGTCGCTGCCGTCAGCATGCAGCCGGTCAGCGAGCCGTTGTACCATGCTGCGGATCATCGCGTCGCGCTCCGTCTCACTCATCGAATTCGCAGCGGCGACGTCGCTTGCCGCCGGGCCTGGTGCGGCACCGGGGCTGGTCTCGGGACCTATCTTGGGACCTATCTTGGGACCTGTTTCGGTTGCGGGGGCCGCGGTGACGTGCGCCAGCGCCTCGCGCACGAACCCGGCCCACGGTGCGTCGGGCGGCGCTTGCGCCAGCAAAGCGCGCCATTTCGCGGCGGCGGCAGCACTGTTGCCGTCCTGCTTGTCCGCCAGCCCGAGATAATAGCCGGCTTTCGCATCCTGGGGATCAGCAGCCACGGCCTTTTGGAAGGCCTGTTTGGCCTCGTCGGTGACGACGCCGTTTGCGGCCGCCACCAGCGCTTCGCCGAGCGCAGATTCGCGGGCGGGACTGTCGCCGTTGAGCGCAATCGCTTTGCGCCAAGCCGCCACCGCGTCGTCCGCCCGCCCCATCCGCAAATAGACCGGAGCCAACACTTCCCAGCCGGCGCCGTCGTTCGGATTGCTTGCAAGATGGGCCTCGACCTGACTGACCAGGTTTTCAATCGATTGATGGCCCGGAACGCCATTGATGCGTGCAAAGGCGGACTGGTCGGGCACATCGGGCGATCCGAGCCGCATGTAAAATCCGAGCGCCACGACCGGCACCACGACGATGGCGGCAAGCGCGGCGAGGCGACGCCGCCATAGCGCCGAGGATGCTGGCGCGGCCCCGACCGGTCGCTCGGCGTCCGCCGCGGCCAGTAGTCGGCGCGAGATCTCGATGCGGGCGGATTCCGCTTCGGGCTGCCCGATCAGACCGGCGGCGCGATCCCTGCCGATTTCGGCAAGCTGATCCTGATAGACGAGCCGGTCGCTCCCGCCGCCCAGGCTCGGTTTTCGCCCAAGCGGCCACAGCACGGCCAAGACCGCCGCAGCCGTCATCGCTGCAAAAATGAGCCAAAGCACCATGGAGATTCAAGGCGTCATATAAGCTGCCGTTTGCAGCGGACCTGGGCTTGGCGGTACCGCTTTCTTTGCCAGAGCCGTCACGAGGACTAGCCGCCAGGAAACCGCCGATAATCGGCCCGGTTACAACACGGCGCGAATGCGGCCGCAATGGGAACCGCGGCGCGGCAATTTCGCACTCCGCCGCCGCGATTATGTGCTCGCCGGTCTGGTCGCTTCAGGCCCGGGCCGGCCGGCGTTCGGCGGTTCCGGTCTGCACCGCAACCTCGGCCGCCTTGGCGAGCAGCCCTGCATATTCGGAACCGAACACAATTCGGCAAAACCTGATCGCAGCGTCCACCTGGGATTGTCGAAACGGCCGGTCGGCGTCGCCGGCTTGGCGCAGCGAATCGAGGAGAACCTTGGTGCCCGTATCCAGGTAAAGCGTCAACTCGGAGTGGGCGCGGGTCGTGACTTCGTTGACGGCAAGCTCGCTGGCATATTGCCGACACGCCCCGACGAACTCGACCCGCATCTCGGCTTCGCCGACGTCGATCGAGTCGAGTAGTGAACCCGGGGCGATGTCCTTGGCCGACCGCGGCCGCAACAGGCGGCGCACGAAGCCAGGCGTCGCCTCGATTTCGGCCTTGAGCAGGCTCGAAACTTCGGCGCGGATCGCCGCCAGCTGGCGGCTCCAGGGGGATTCGACCGACAGGTCCATCTCCGAGCGCAGCCCACGGGCTGCGTCATGAATGGCCTTGAGCATCGACACGATGGGATGTCCGGCGCGAAGTTCCGAGCGCAACTCGGCAACCATGCTCTCGGCCTCGCTCAGCACCAGCGTAACCGCGGCGACATAAGGTGTCTCCGCAACCCGAGCGGTATCGTCGCTCTCAGCGGCCCGGGTAGCGATGCGAATGAGCTGCCAGGGCGCCGCCAGCCGGTTCATCACCAGGATCAAGGCATAGAGAAAAAATTCTGATTTTCGCCGCCTGCCGCTCTCCAGCGAAGATTGCGCCACTGCCGTATCGATCTGCTTGGTCACCGCATCGATCTCGTCGCGATCGAAAACGCGGATGTGATTGGGTAGCCGTCGGGCAAAATCGCCAAGCACGTCGCGCAACGAAAACAGGGCGATCATCGTGCCGAGATCTTCCAAGGCCCTCGGGGTACCGACCTGAACGGCGAGCCGCCGCCGTGCCCGTTCGTCGGAACCGATGTCGGAGACGGTGTCCTTCATGCGCAGGATGGCGCGCTCCTGCAGCGCGCGCCCCAACTGCTCGGCCTTGGCCTGCTCGTCGGCGACCAAAGCGCGGTTAATGTCTTCGCTCAGCGCTTTGGCTTCGGCTGCCATGAGATCGCGCGCGATCCAGGACCAGATCGGCTCGAGCGAGACCCGTGCGATGCGGCCGACGCGCTTATGATCGGCGCGGGCATCGATCAGAAACGTTTCGAGCGGCGCGAAGAATACCCGCGCCGCATCGCCGATCCGCGGTTCCGGCTGGCCGTCGGCGCGGATGGCCCGACGCAATTCCTGGAGCACGATGTCGTTGCCGGCGTTCTCGCCGCGCAGCAAGCCGCGTTCGAGCTCCTGGATAAGCATCGAGCGTGCCGCCGGTTTGAGCGTCCGGAGATACTCGCGGAGCCGTTCGATGGATTGACCATCGCTCGTCATCGTCGAAAGACCATTGCCCTGAACTTTACCGTTAACGTTTTAAGTGGCCGGCGCTTAAGAAGGCGTTACGCAAAACGTCAGGGATTCAATACGATAAAGCAAAGTCGAGGTGTTGGGCGCAACGGCCCAAATTTGCGCGGGCGAGAGAGGCGAGGACGTTGGCGGCGGTTGATACCGCCGCCACGACATCTTCCCAATTACTTTGGCGATGCGACGCAGACGGCGACCAGTGGGGCATTAGCCGACGACCCAGCCGGACCGCAGGATGCGCCTCTTTCGCCCGAAAACTGGGCTTGATTGCGGTTTGGACCGCAATAGGCAGTCACCAGGATTTCGTTGTCTTGGCATTGCACCGTGCAGCCCGACACGCAATCCGATTTGATCACCCGGATACTTGCGCTGGGCGCGGCAGCTTGGCCCTGCGCACCAGCCGGACCGGCCGGCCCCGCAGGACCTGCGGGTCCTACTGGACCTGCAGGACCTGCCGGACCAGCGGGACCCGCATCTCCTTTGGGACCCTGTGGGCCGGCCGGACCCACGTCTCCTTTGGTACCTTGTGGGCCCGCTGGACCTTCGTCGCCTTTCGGACCTTTGCCGCAACCGGCCAATGAACCGGACACGGCCAAAAGCAACGCCACCGTAATTGCCAAATGCGGTGCACGCATTTTCAGATTCCTCCCAAGTTTCGTATGGAAAGTCGTTCCCCCTCGCCAATAGAAGATCAAACTAGGCTCCCAGGCGCAAGGATGATCCGCGCAGAGTGTCCGCCGGCGCGCCGGCCGACGTCGATCCGGATAACCGGTGCGTATTGCCGGAGGGTGACACCCTAAGCCGCGCGGGCCGGCTGCTTCCGTTATGCCTTGATTAAGGTTTGGCGGCGATTTCGCAGCAATCAGCAGAAAAACGATGAAGCCGAGAAAATGGAGCGCTGGCGTGAAACGCTTGCATCAAACGCGTTCTCACCATGCATGGCGTGGCGAGCAGCGCCTGGTAGCGTCGATCATCCTCCCGGCAACGCCAGTTCGGCGCGCAGGCCGCCGATTGGCGCGGTGCCAAGCGTGAGCACGCCGCCGTAAAGATTGGCCAACTCGACGACGATCGAAAGCCCGAGGCCCGAGCCCGGCTTGGTCTCGTCAAGCCGCTGGCCACGTAGCGCCACTTGCTCGCGCTCGGCAGGCGACAAACCTGGACCATCGTCATCGACGATGATGCGGACCCGCGATTTGACGCCGTCCGACGGCGGCTGATCCGCCATCACTTCGATGGCCACCCGCGATTGCGCCCATTTGCAGCCGTTGTCGACGAGATTGCCGACCATCTCCTCGAGATCCTGCTGCTCGCCGCGAAAGCGGGCATGTTCTGGCACGTCGACGTCGATGGCGATGTCACGGGCCCGATAGAGCTTTTCCATGGTGCGCGCCAACGCGGTGACCACCGGCGGCACCTCGATCGAAGTGCCGACCACGGCGGAGCGGGCGGCGAGCCGCGCCCGCTCGAGCTGGCGCGCGACCTGATCGCGCATGATGTCGGTCTGCTCCAGTACTTTGATCGCCAGCGGATCGTTGCCGCGCGCGGCCGCTTCGTTGACGATCACCGACAATGGCGTCTTCAGGGCATGGGCCAGGTTGCCGACATGGGTGCGCGCGCGCTCGACGATCTCGCGGTTGGCGTCGATCAAGGCGTTGGTCTCGCGGGCCAGCGGCGCGATTTCGACGGGGAACTTGCCCTGCAGCCGTTCGGCGCGGCCGGAGCGGATGGCGGCAAGGCTCTCGGAAATGCGGGCGAGCGGCGCCAGCCCAAAGCGAACCTGCAGCGCCGTGGTCAGTAAGAGCGCCAGCGTCAGGGCGGTAAAGGTTATGATGATGGTGCGCTCGAAGCTCGCGGTTTCGTCATCGATCTCCGAGGCGTCGCCGGCTACCGCAATCAGATAACGGCCATCGGTGCCGAGATCGATGTCGCGCTCGACGAGACGCAGTTCCTGGTCTTCGGGACCATTGGCGTAGCCCTGGCGGTATTCGGCGTCTGGCGACGACTTCTCGTCGGGTAGGCGCGGCAGGCTGCTGTCCCACAACGATCGCGAGGCATGCACTTCCGGCGTCTTGGTGTCGAGCCGCGTGACTTGCCAATACCAGCCCGACAACGGCAATTCGAACAGCGGTTCCCCGATCGATTGCGGATATTTGTCGGCGCCTTCCTCGGGCGAGGCGACGTCGGCGACCAAAGTACGCAAATAGACGTCGAGACGACGGTCGAAGGCGCGCTCCACGGCATGGCGATAGAGCGTCGACAGCGCCACGCCGGTGATGATGAGGATGACCACCGTCCAGCCGGTCGCCCAAATGAACAGGCGGAGCGCGAGCGAGTTAGCGCGCATCGGGAGGCGTCAGCAGATAGCCCAGGCCGCGCACCGTCTGGATCACATCGACACCGAGCTTTTTGCGGATGCGGCCGACGAACACTTCGATCGTATTAAAGTCGCGGTCAAAATCCTGATCGTAAAGATGCTCGACGAGCTCGGTGCGCGACACCACGCGGCCGGTGTGGTGCATCAGATACGACAACAGCCGGTATTCGTGCGAGGTGAGTTTGACCGGATTGCCCTCGACGGCAACCCGGCCGGTACGGGTATCGAGACGCACCGGACCGCAGGTGAACTCGCTTTTGGCGTGGCCGGCCGAGCGGCGCAGCAAGGCGCGCACCCGCGCCAGCACCTCTTCGAGATGGAACGGCTTGGCGACATAGTCGTCGGCCCCGGCGTCGAAGCCTTGCACCTTGTCGCTCCAGCGGTCGCGTGCAGTAAGAATGAGCACGGGCATGGCTCGGCCGGCGCGGCGCCAGGCTTCCAGCACCGAAATGCCGTCCATTTTCGGCAACCCGATGTCGAGGATAATGGCGTCGTAGGGCTCACTCTCGCCGAGGTAATGACCCTCCTCCCCGTCGAAGGCGCGATCAACGACATACCCGGCATCGGTCAGCGCAGTCGCCAGCTGCCGATTGAGATCGGGATCGTCCTCGACAACAAGAAGGCGCAAATCAAGCTCCGCTTAATGCTCGCCGGCGAGTGTGCCTTTCATGGCGTCCACGCTGATGCGGGCCACTTTGCCATCGCGCGCGAGAACTGTCAGCACGTAGACAAGCCCGTCATGGCCATGGCACAGCCGCGCCCGCACTACCGTACCCGGCATGCGTCGCCTTGCTGCGCGCATGGCGGTGGACAGCCGTATGAGCTTGCCACTTTCGGTCTCGGCGCGGCGTTCCTTCTGGTTGAGGCAGGAATGCTCTGCCTCAGCGCGGACCGGATGAGCATCGATGCGCGCTGCATGCGTAGCCTCGGCGCGCGCGGGACGCACGGCGTCGTCGGCGCGGACCGGGGCGCCCGCAAGGGCGAGCGTGAGAAAAGCGGCAAGAACAAATCGCTCCGTAGCAGCCATGCTTGATATTCTAAACTCCCTGCAGTGAACCCCGCCTGAACGGCTGTTTTGGGGCAAACCGCGGGGAAATACGCTAAAAACCCCGATATCCTGGCCTTCAAATAGTGATGGAGAACCGCAATGAAACGACCGGGAGCCGGCCGAACGCGACTGGCCGCGGTCACGCTGTTAGGCGCCATTGGCCTTATCATCCTCCCGCCGGGCCTGTTGCTGCAGGAGACCTCCGCCATGGCGATGGTCGGCGGCGCTGTGCCGGCAGCCGACGGGGTCGGACGCTCGGTCGTCATGATCTTGGGCTCGTATGGTACCGCCTGCACCGCGACTGCAATCGCACGCGACTTGTTGCTGACCGCCGCGCATTGCGTTGAGCCCGGCGCCGATTACAAGCTCGTCGACAGCGCGCCGGGACGCGAACCGGTGCTTAAGGATATCGCGCGCATCGAGCGCGATCCGCAATTCGATCTCAAGCGGCTTTTCGCCCATCTGGCGACGGCGGACGTCGCGCTCATCAAGCTCGCCCAACCGCTGCCGCCGCGCATCCCGGCGACGCCGCTTGCCGGGAACGGCGCAAGCGTCGCTGTGGGCGATCGCCTCGTGGTCGCCGGCTATGGCGTTACCGTACGTGGCGACGGCCGGACCGGGGGCGCCGTCCGTGCCGCAACGCTTGTCGTCACCGGAGTCCCCGGCACATTGCAAGTCCGCTTGTTCGATCCGAATACCAAAGGGCAAAGTCCCGGACTTGGTGCGTGCGCCGGCGATTCCGGTGCGCCTGCATTTCGCGACACCGATGGCGCGCTGGCGATCATCGGCGTCGTCAGCTGGTCGACCGGCCCCAAGCTTTCGGCCGGCTGCGGCGGGCTGACTGGCATCACGCCGCTTACGCGCTACCGGGCCTGGATTGTGGAAACCGCGCGGGCGCTTGGCTCGCCGCTTCCACCATGACGGCGATCCTTACTCCGCTGCGCTTTCGCTCAGCCGCACCGGACCGTGCAGCGGCCGTTCCTCGACCGCGAACAGACAGACGAAGGAGATCGCAAGACACGTCGCGGCGGCGATGAAGACCCAGTGAAAGGCCGGCGCCAGATCGCCGTGCGAGGCGGCCAGCTTTTCCAGCGTCATGGCACCGGAATTACCGGTCACGCCGCCGAGCACGATCGCGCCGAATACCGCGACGATAATAGCGCCGCCGAGCGTGCGGAAAAAATTGAGTGTACCGGTCGCGGTGCCGAGCTGGTGCGGCTTGACCACGTTCTGCATGACGACGGTACTCACCGGATACATCGGCCCGAGACCGCAGCCGATCGCAAAAATGAGCAGCACGACTTCGCCGACGGAGTGACCCGCGGGATTGACGGAAAGCGTAGCGAGCGCCATCACCGCGACGGCCAGTCCGACCATCGGCACCCGCATATAATGCGTCAAGCGGACCATCAGCCGCGCGGTGACCAGCGAGGCGATCGTGGCGCCGCCCATATAGGCGATCAGCACCAGTCCCGAGAGGCTCGCCGAGATGCCGAGCACCGTCTGGCAGTAGAGCGGCGTGTAGATCGTGACGCCGATGATGGTGCCGATGGAAAAGAACGCGGCGCAGGTAATCGTCGAAGTGACGCGGCCATGCAGAATCGCCAGCGGAATAAACGGTTCGCGCGCCGTCAGGAGGCGGATCGCAAACAGCGTCCATAGCACGCCTGAGCAGGCGACCAGCATCACAATCCGCCACGAGGCCCATGGAAAATGCGTGCCGCCCCAGGCCAGCGCCAGCAGCAACGCAATCGCGGCGCCGACCATCAAGAAGGCGCCGATCATATCGAGTTCATGGGGGCGGTCGTTGCGCGGCAGGCGCCGCAGCGCGCGCTCCGTCATGAACAAGGCTACCGTGCCGAGCGGCAGATTGATCCAGAAAATCAGCGACCAGTGCAAATGATCGGTCAAAAGTCCGCCGAGCACCGGGCCGAGAATGCTGGCGGTCATGAACATCACCGAAGTATGGCCTTGCACGATCGGCCGCTCGCGCGGCGACAGCATGTCCGCGATGACGGTCTGGGCAATCGGCAATAGGCCGCCGCCGCCGATGCCCTGAAGACCGCGCGAGAGGATGAGCATCCAGATGTTCTGCGCCAGTGCGCAAGCGACCGAACCGGCGATGAATATGCCGATTGCGGACAGAAGGATACGGCGCCGGCCATAAATGTCCGAGAGCTTGCCAAACAGCGGCGTCGTCGCCGTCACGGCAAGGAGATAGGCCGTCACCACCCATGACAGCTCGTCGATGCCGCCGAGGCTCTTGCCGATCGCCGGCAAGGCCGGGGCGACGATGGTCTGCTCGAGCGCAGAGAGGAACATCGCCAGCATGATGCCGACGACGATGGCGCGCACGGCGGCATGATCGAGTGGCGCGTCGTGGCGATGCGGCGCCGGCCCGAAATCTTGCGTGGCCGGTGCCATTTCGGGGCCGGCGGTGGGGGCGGGACTTGAGGCGATCTCGCTGGTCATAGGGCGGGCTGGACTCGGCCGGCTCCACTTGGCCGGCGGCGCGCGGCTTTGCAACCGCTGGCCGCGCAGACCAGGGGTGCGTTCGGCCCTCTCGCCGTCCGAAACCTCATCGGCGTCGTGCCCGTTTCGGCAGCTTGAGCGGCCAGCTGACGATGTGGTCCTCGAGATCCTCGTCCGGAACGTCGACTTCCGACGCGCCGACGCGGCCACGCACCGAGACGCCAGCCGTGTGAACCGTCTCCGGATCGCCGGAGACCAAGGGATGCCACCAATAGAGATCCTTGCCGTCGGCAAGCAGGACATAGGCACATGACGGCGGCAGCCAGTTGATGGTTTTGAGGGTCTCCGGTGTCAGGCGCACACAATCGTCGACCAATTCGAGCCGGCCGTCATAGTCGCGGCAGCGGCATGTTTCGCCGTCCAGGAGCCGGCAGCCGACGTCAGTGTAAAAGGTCTCCGCCGCCCCCTCCTCCTCTTCGAGCTTATTGAGGCAGCATTTGCCGCAACCGTCGCAAAGGCTTTCCCATTCAGAATCTGTCATTTCTTGCAACGCTTTGCTCCGCCAGAACGGAACTTCCGCGGCACGGCCGTCGTTCGTTGCCATCATGTTCTCCGCCGTAGCGACCCTATGCCCAAAATACCCCCAATTTCCATTCACTGTATTGGTGCGTCGGATTTGGCCGCCGCCTCGCCGTCAACTAAACCAATGGCCATCAAGCAGTGTAACTAATGGTTGGCCGGCAAATTCGCCGTCGGCTACAAATGTCGTGGTGTCGAACCTGGCCATTGCTTCCCGGAGCGCGCGTAAGTGACCGATATGTTTCCCGATCCGGGCGACGATTGGCGGCCGAAACTCAAGCGGCTCCTGCTCGATATCGATGCCCGGATCGACTTTGCCGTATTCCAGAGCGGCAAATGGACCCGCGAAATCTATGAGCGCTTCACGGCCTCCATGGACCGCGCCCATGTCGGCGGCTGGCGACGGTGGCTGCTTATCGAGCCGCTGTCGGAAATGGCGACGCTGGGGACCGGCGGCCTGGTTCTCATGCTGGCGCTGGCCCTTCCCGCCTTCCGTCAGACCTCGGACGACGACTGGCTCAAGAAGTCCGAGCTCTCGGTCACTTTTCTGGATCGCTACGGCAATGTCATTGGCAGCCGCGGCATCAAGCACACCGAATCGGTGCCGCTCGACGAAATGCCCGACAACCTCATCAAAGCAGTGCTGGCGACCGAAGACCGCCGTTTTTACGACCATTACGGCATCGACGTCCAGGGCGTTTTTCGCGCTTTTGTCACCAATACCGAGGCTGGCGGCGTCGTGCAGGGCGGCTCAACCATCACCCAGCAGCTGGCCAAGAACCTGTTCCTCTCCAACGTGCGCACCTATCAGCGCAAGATCAACGAAGCGTTCCTGGCGCTGTGGCTCGAGGCACATTTAAGCAAGAACGAAATTCTCAAACTGTATCTCGATCGCGCCTATCTCGGCGGCGGCGCTTTCGGCGTCGACGCCGCGACACGATATTATTTCGGCAAATCGGTGCGCGACGTGACGCTGGCCGAGGCGGCGATGATTGCCGGCTTGTTCAAGGCGCCGACCAAATTCTCGCCGCTGGTCAACCTGCCTGCCGCCCGCGCGCGCGCGAATGTCGTGCTCGACAATCTGGTCAATAACGGTTTCATGACCGAGGGGCAGGTCTATGGCGCGCGGCGCAACCCGGCGACGCCGATCGATCGCGCGGCCGAGGACGCGCCCAATTACTACCTCGACTGGGCATTCGATGAAATGCGAAAGCTGGTCGAGACCTTCCCGAAATCGGTCACCGCACGCTCCTTTGTGGTCCGTACCGCGCTCGACAGCAATCTGCAGCGTTACGCCGAGCATGAGGTCGAATCCGAACTGCGCCAGTACGGCCGCGATTACGGCGCCGGCCAGGTCGCGGCGGTCATCGCCGATCTCGACGGCGGGGTGCGCGCCATGATCGGCGGCCGCGATTACGGCGCCAGCCAGTTCAACCGCGCCACCAATTCTCTGCGTCAGCCCGGCTCCTCGTTCAAGCCTTACGTCTACGCCACCGCGCTGGCGAACGGCTTCACGCCGTCCTCGGTGGTTGATGACTCGCCGGTCTGCATCGGCAACTGGTGTCCGCACAATTATTCGGGCGGCTATTCCGGCCCGGTGACACTTCTCGAAGCGATCACGCATTCGATCAATGTCATACCGGTCAAGCTCTCGATCATGCTTGGCAAAGGCAACCCCAAGCTCGGCCGCGCCATGATCGTGCAGACCGCGCGCAATTTCGGCATCACCACGCCGCTGCCGGATACGCCATCGCTGCCGATCGGCGCCGACGGCATCAGCGTTGTCGAACACGCTGTCGCCGACGCCACTTTTCCCAATCTCGGCCGCGCCGTCGCACCGCATGCCGCGCTCGAGGTCCGTACCAATTCCGGCAAGTTGGTGTGGCGCTTCGACCGTGACGGACCGAAACCGAGGCAGGTGATCACGCCGCAAGTCGCACTCGACATGATCAAGATGCAGAATTCCGTGGTCGAGAACGGCACCGGGCGGCGGGCGCAACTCGACGGCGTGCCGACCTGCGGCAAGACTGGCACCACCAACGATTGGCGCGACGGCTGGTTCGTCGGCTACACGGGAAATTTCGTCGGCGCGGTCTGGATGGGCAATGACGATTATTCGCCGACCAAGCGCATGACCGGGGGCACGCTGCCGGCAATGACTTGGCACAATATCATGGCCTATGCGCATCAGGGCATCGAACTGCGGGCGCTGCCAGGCCTGCCGCCGCCGACGCATGCGCCGGCCCTCGCCGATGCGTCGTTTAAAGGCAACGAGGTGCCGCACCCGGTCCTGTTGACGCGCAAGGGGACCGATGCCCTGATCCAGGTCGAACAGATGCTTGACGACGCCGATCATGCGCGTACAGCCGAGCGCGGCCTCGGCGGGTCAGTCGGCGCACTCGGCGGCGCGACGCCGGGTGGGGCAAAGCGACCCGATACTTTCGCGACTGCGGCCGGTGGCGCTGCCGCCACGGCGCCACGCGGCGATTAAAGCGAAGCCGGTGACATGCGCCTGTTGTTCGGTTCGTGCTTTACGCTGTTGATCGCGGCCGCAATCGGCCTCGGCGCCACCTGGTTCACGCTGACGCGGGGCGTTGCCTTTGGCGCGTTGACGATCGGCGCTTGGACGGCATGGCCTAAAAGCGGCTCGACGGACATCGACCCTTATGCCCGCGCCAGTATTGCTCGCAGCGGCGAGTTGCCGATCGGAATGGGCGATGGCATCGCCTTCTACGCGCATAGCGACGGCGCCGGGGACGCTTTGGACGGTCGCTGCACCTTCACTGTCAGCGGGATGACGCCGCCGGCGCGCTACTGGACAGTGTCGCTGTACGATCCCGAAGGCCACTTGGTCGCCAATACGATCGACCGTCACGGCTTCACCAGCGCTGAAATCGTGCGCGACATCGACGGCAGTTTCACGATCACGGCGGCGCCGCTGGCGCGTCCGGGCAATTGGCTGCCCACGGGCGGGATCGAACAATTCGTGCTGGTATGGCGGCTATACGACACGCCGATCGGCGTCGCCACGCGCACCACCAAGGAAGGCCCGATGCCCGCGATCGTGCGAAAGGGCTGCTCATGATCCGCGGCCTGTTATGGATCCTCGCCGCCATCCTGCTCGGCGGCATCGTGCATCTGTCGACGGTGCTGGCGATGCCCCATGCCGCAACGCAGGACGCCTATTCGCGGCTCGAGCCGCTCACGCCGGTCAACGCCGTGGTCCCGCTGGCGTCTCCGACCGCCAAGAGCGCGATCATGCCGTTCATGGACCCGGCATTTGCCGCCGCGGTGTGCCGCTATGACCTGACCGATGGGTCGCTCAAGCTCATTGCGCCGGTGAGCCAGGCCTACACGTCGGTGACCTTCTATACGCGCAAGAGCGTCGCCTATTACGCGATCAATGACCGCGCCGCCGGTCGCCATTCCATCGAGCTCGATCTCATGACGCCCGAGCAGCACGCGGCGCTGCCCGAAGACGAAGACGTGACCGCCGCTGACCGGCTGATCATCGAGTCGCCGTCGATGGTCGGGCTCATCGTCTTGCGTGCGTTGGCTCCCGAGCCCGGCCTCATGCCGATGGCCCGGCAGGCGCTGGCCGGCGCGACCTGCGGCATCCAATCCCCACCGGCGCAGTAGACTACTTCGCGATCGCCACGGCGCCGGGTACGCCGACGATTGGCGGCGTTGCAACGACCACCACCTGATTGGCGGCGATCTGTTGCTGCAATCCGGTAAGGACGGTATCGGCCTCGGCGGCGATGGGCTGCGGTTCGGCGACCGCGAGATGTTCGACAGCAAAGCGATAGCTGGCGCAGCGCTGACTCAAGGACTTGTCCACCCAGGCGATCGTCAAGCTGTTCTCGGCAATGCGCGCCCGCGCGTTGACGCGTTCGGCCGGGGTCAGATCGCGAATCTGCTCCATGCTCGCCTCGCGCCGGCGGTCGAGATCGATGACGCGCCGCGCCACGACAAAAAACGGCGCGACCCGCACGATGTCGTTGCGGATGTCGTCGATCAGTTGATTGTAACGCGCCACGCTCGAGCGCAGCATTTCTCCCTGCAAGTGACGGTAATAAGCGGTCGGATCGAATGCCCACAATTCGTGCTGGAACGATCGCTTGGTGCCGTATTCATAAACCACCGCATCCCAGCGAAGACGGTCATAGGGCGGCTCGATCAGCGGAAAGGCGAGATCGCGCAGCGTTTGTTCGTCGCCGGTCAGATTATCGGCCGAAATCAGGCCGCCGACGCTGGCAGCGGCCTCCTCGCCGACCCAGGCGTGAATGTCGTCGGTGACCAATTGGTCGCTCAACCGCCCGAAATCGGCAGTGCTGGTGCAACCGGAAAGAACAAGCAGGGCAAGGACGGCGAGGCAAGGCGCCCTTCTCTCGCATCGGCAACGGGCGCGCGGCGGCATGGCGAAAGCCCGTTCAGCGGCGCCTCACCCGTCGGCGGCCGCCGTTGTCCGCCGGCGGATGCGTGTGGGGTTCGGCCTCCTCGGCGCGCGGATCGGCATAGCGCTCGATCCGGATGACAGGCAGAATAATGATCGTTGCGGATTCGTCCGCCGCTTCGCGGCCAAAGCGCACAATACGTCCGTCGTTCGGAAATTTGATGACGTTACCCACCAGCCGCTTTCCTCTGCCGCCGGCAAGGAGGCGTTCTGCCCCGCTGCGCGGAAGTCGGCATCGCCATGATTAAGCGGCATGCAAGGTTAACGCTCCGCTAACGCGCACAACTTAGGCTGACGGCCAATTCCGCCCTCGGGGAACCTGTTGCGATCGAGCCACGCGTTATGGAAACCGCCAGCCTGTCGAGCCTCGACAATCTCACTCATCTCGGCCTGCGCGGCGGTGTCGATATGCGGCCTACGCTGTTGCGTGTCCTCACCGATCTCTATGTGCAGAAGCTGACACATACGCCGGATGAGGAACTGCATTACACCGAGCTTGCGCTGCGACTGCTTGACGGCGTGGACGTGGCGACGCGCGCTGCCGTAGCGAGCCGACTGGCGCGCCATCTGTCGCCGCCGCCGCGGGTTATTCGACAGTTGGCGGCTGATCTGCCCGAAGTCGCGGCGCCCGTTGGCGGACACCCTCTCCTGCACCAACAAATGCGGGCGAGCGAACCGTCATTGCCGCTCGCCGCCGGCGTCGAAGGCGGAGAAACCGCAACGGGTGAACCGGCGGAAGGGCAGCAAGAAACTTCGGCGTCCCCGGCCGGCTTGATCGCCGCCGACGTCGCGGGCGAGCTCAATGAGCTCTTTTTCGCCGCGGATGCGGAGGAACGGCGTCTGATTCTGCTCAATCTCCAAATCGCAGCACCGCTGCCGGCCGATCATGTCCGCATTGCGCACGATCTGGCCGTCGGCGGGCGGCTGGAAGCAGCGGCGCTCGCCCGCAGCGGCGAGAGCTTCGCACAACATCTCGCCCATGCTCTGGACATTCCACGCGCGCAGGCACGCCGCATCGCGAGCGACGTCCTCGGCGAGCCTATCGTCGTTGCCGCCAAGGCGATCACGATGCCGCGCGACGTGGTCTATCGCATCCTGTTGTTCGTCAATACCACCGTCGGCCATTCGGTGGAACGCGTTCACGCGCTTGCCGCGCTTTACGACGAATTGCCGATGCAAGCCGCGGTGCATATGGTGGCGATCTGGCAGGCGCTGCACCGGCACGATCCGGCGAAACACCGGTCGCTGGTCTGGAACGATGAAGCACGCGCCCGCGCCCGCACTGCAACGGCCGCGGTGCGCCGGGCGCCGGCATCACAGCGGACCGACGAACGCCGCGAGGTTTCTTAACTTACGATATCGAGAAAATTCCGGCCGGCGGGATCCTCGACTTCGACGATCCACAGATCGGAATCAAATTTCATCTCGCGCTCGAGCTTCGCCTCGACGGCGGCATCGGGCGCCGGCTGTTCGGCGAAGCTCGGCGTAAACGTGCGGTCGGCGCCGCGGCTGGTATCGAGCGCGCTTTGCGGCGCTGGCCCGAACAAGTCTGAGGTGCCGTCGAGCCGGCAGATGCGCACGAAAACAGCGCCGGCTTCTTCCGCGCCGCGCCGGCGTACCACCGCAAAGGCGCCTTCGACCTGGCAACGGCGCAGATATGCGGCGATCCATAGCGCGGTTTTGAGACGCATCGTTCGGCTCACCTCGGCCGACAGATATGACTCGAACCGCTTGACGCCGCAAACGAGGGGCCGGCCGCTATTGCAGCGGGTGCCCGACCATGGTGGAAAGCGCGCCCACCAGACGATCGGAAACCTCTCCGGTAACCGGCAGTTTGCGCTCGTGCTCGAATTTCTCGACTGCGGCGATAGTCGCCTCGTCGAGAACGCCCGAAGGCTCGATCTGACCATAACCGAAATCGGAGAGTGCCCGCTGCACCGCTGCGATGCGCGGCGACGGGCGGATCAGGTCGGCGATCGGATCGTCGCGCCGGACGGCGGCCGGTTGCAGCGAGACGGCTGCTGTCGTGGAACGGGCGAATTTCGTCGCTGACGTCGGCCATCGCTCGTCGATGCTCGCCGTCTGCGGAGCTCTCGGGTTGGCGAGGAAGGGCGCCGGACGCGAACCCGATTGCAGGAAAAGCGCATTGACGACGATGATGGCGCTTGCCGCGACCGCAGCGAGAAGGGCAAATGAATCGACCGGACGCCGGGTTGCTTTGGTCCACGACCGCAAAATCAATGCGCCGCCGGCGCCCGCAGCGCGGGCGAGGAAGCCGCACTTGGCACTGCCCCGGTTACGCACTTTTCTTCACCGGCATGTCATGGACGGATTGGCGCGCGATCGTGATGCTGGCGCGCTGCGGCGACTGCTTGGCCGCCGCACGGCTCATCATGTCCGCTCGCGGTGTGGCAGCGCGGTTTTCCGGAGCCCTTGCGCGTTCGCAATCGAGCGGCAACCGCACCGCTACACGCGTGCCCTCGCCGATGCGGCTGCGGATCGCGATTTCGCCGCCATGCAACTTCACCAGACCCTTGACAATGGACAGTCCGAGTCCGGTGCCGCCGTGCCGCCGGTCGTAGGCGCTTTCGGCCTGGAAATAAGGTTCGCCGACTCGCGCCAAATCCGCATCGCTGATGCCGACGCCATTGTCCTCGATAGCAAAGGTCATATGCGCCGCTTCCGCCCGCACGCTGATCGTGACGGTGCCGCCGCGATCGGTGAAGCGGATCGCATTGGACAAGAGATTAAGCAGAATCTGATTGAGGGCGCGCTTATCGGCGACCATTTCCGGCAGATCGCCGGTAGGCACCTTTTCCAGGTGCACGCCGCCGTCTCTGGCGCGCAGCGCAAGCACGCCGCAGCAATCGGCGACGACATGCGCCGGCGCGAATGGTTCAGGCGTAATTTCGAAATTGCCGGTCTCGATCTTCGACATGTCAAGGATGCCGTTGACCACGGCCAGGAGGTGATAACCGGCGCCGTTGATGAGACCCGCATATTCACCGCGCCGCTTGGCATCGAGCGCGAGCGCCTCCTCTTTCATCAGCATGTCTGAAAAGCCGATGATGGCGTTGAGCGGCGTCCGCAGTTCGTGGCTCATGGTGGCGAGGAAACGGCTCTTGGCGGCGTTGGCGCGTTCCGTCTCGGCGTGCGCATCCGACAACGACTGTTCTTGTGTTTTGCGCTCAGTGACGTCGCGCAAGACCGCGACCACCTCGCGGCGCTCTTTGCCGCCCGCCTCATCCAACGGCCGGCACCGCATCTCGATCCAAACGAAATCCGCCGTCGGCCTGCCGCCGGCATCGACGCTTTCGCGCCGCACGCGGAACTCGACCGAACGAGATTTCGCCGAGCGCGGCGGCATCGCCCAGCGCCGTCAGATAGGCCGGCCGGTCGGCGACGTGAACCCGCTCGAAAAGGCCATGGCCGTGCAATTGCGCGGCGCGCAATCCGAACAGCGATTCGGCGGCCGGCGAGACAAACAACACCGCACCGTCGCGGCCGTGCCGGGTGATGACGTCGGCGATATTGCGCGCCAACAGCCGGTAACGGTCCTCCTCCGCATAAAGCAGCCAGAAGCTCGTCCGTGCCAGCGCTTCGGCGCCGAGTGCCAGGCCGGTCGCATAAAGCCCCGCCGAGGCGATGCCGAGCGTCGCCAGCGTCTCGGGCGCAATCGTGTCCGGCCGCGGCAGTAAATGGTGGGCTCCCAGCAGCATCAAGAGACCGGCGGCGCAAAGCGCGAAGGTCGAAGCGGTCGCAACGACACGGCGCGACGCCGAAAGGGACGCTTCCAGCGGCACCACCACGAGCCAGACGGCGGCGAACGAGGCGATGCCGCCGGTATCCGCCGCGAGCGCCGTGACCAGTCCGGTCAAGGCCAGCGACGACAGCACATGCGCGCTTTCGTAGCGGCCGGTGCGCGACAGGAAATAGGCACTCAAAATCGGCGCGACGAGCCAGGCCAATATCAGGAGTTCGATCCCGCTCGGCGCGCCGCGAATGAACAGGTAGACCGGGAACGCCGCCAACGCGATCATGCTGCCAAGCAGGCGCGGGGCGATAAAGGCGCGGTGCCGCGCCGCGGCGAGCACATCCTGCTGTGCCGACGGATGGACCAGCGTCTCGACATAATTGCATATCGGCGCGAACAGGCCCACGTTCCCGACGCACGCCCGCTTGGCGAGACGCGCTCCCCTTTTTCTGTGGCGCGGATCGTGTCAGAGGCCGCTTAAGCGAACGCTAAGGCATGGGGCAAGGCGCGAGCGCGACGGTGGCTGCGCACGGCGGTAAATGCCGGTCATGGTGAATCGCCCGTTGCCGCGCACGGTTGCCAAATGTTTGCGGCAAACGCGAGAGGCGAATTCGCCCCGTCGTTGCTGCATTTTTGCGGTTTCGAAATTACGGCAATACGGGCCAAATCGGGGCACTCGCTAAAATTTTAGCTAAACCATATTTTTTCAAATTGTTCGAAAATTTGCGGCGTATTCTGTTCGATTATGGGCAAAAATGTACCGGGCGAGCGAACGCCACCTTCAATGCCGCCTGTTAGTTTCCCATCACGTGCGGCAAGTTATGTCGCGGGGGATGTGGGTCTCATGTTCTTTCTGTTGCGCATGGCGTTCTGGCTCGGCCTAGTGCTGATCCTGTTGCCCAGCGGCTCATCGCAACGGGCAATGCCGGCAACCGAGGTCAATGCCGCGCAAGCCATTTCGGCGGCCTCCGCCACGGTCGGCGATCTGCGGCAATTTTGCACCCGCCAGCCCGATGCCTGCACGGTCGGTTCGCATGTGGCGACGGAGCTCGGTTACAGGGCCCAGGCCGGAGCGAAGATCGTCTATGACTTCCTGACCGAGGCCCTGGCGTCGAAGGGTCCTGCCAAGGATATGGCAAAAGACGCGCCGAAGGTGACCGGCTCGCTCGCAGGAGGCGCCGACAAAGCTTCGCAGAACACGCTCACTCCGGCCGACCTGCTGCCGCCCTGGCACGCGCCGCTGCCGCACAAGGATCCCAGGCACTCGGCTTAGCCTGCTCAACTGGGCTTCCCCCAAACGCGGCATGACGCCAGCCACGCAGGCGGCGTTGTCCGATCCGTCGACCTCGCGCATGAGACGCCTTATATAAAGGTCCGAAAAATCCGGCATGGGAGCCGGAAAGGGGACGCACGGCGCGATGGCTGACCTCGAAGAAATCATCGGCAATTTCTCGGTCCTCGACGACTGGGATGACCGCTACCGCTATTTGATCGAACTCGGCCGCGAACTGCCGCCGCTGCCGGAAACCGCCCACAATAGCGACAATAAAGTGCAGGGCTGCGCCAGCCAGGTCTGGCTCGACACCACGGTGCGTCCGGATGGCGCTGGTGGCCCGGTCCTTATTTTCTCGGGGGACAGCGACGCGCACATCGTGCGCGGGCTGATCGCGATCCTGTTTGCGATGTATTCGGGACAAAGCGCGCGCGACATCCTCAAGCTTGACGCCGTCAAGCTGTTCGAAGAATTGGGCTTGCGCGAGCACCTCACCCCGCAACGTTCGAACGGTTTCCGCTCCATGGTCGAGCGCATCCGCTCCGACGCGCACGCCGCGCTGGCCACCGCAGCATAGCGCGCAACCCGGTTCCTCGTCCGTCAATGACGCTTGCGCGGGTAGGCAAGCCGCGCCGGCAATCGTATTGTCGGTCGCATCGGGCGTGGGGGTTTCCCGTTGAACAAGCCGATACTTCGCGCAAGCCTGACGGACGTGTTTGCCGGCACGATCTGCAGCATTTTGTCCATCGCCTATTGCCTGTCTTACGCGGCGCTCATCTTCACGGGTCCGCTCGAACATCAGTTGTCCTGTGGCATCGCGGTAACGTTCCTGTCCGCCGCCGTCGGCGGCACAATCGTGGCATTGCGCAGTTCTTTGCCTTTTGCCGTCGCCGGACCCGACAGCTCGATCTCGGTCGTCCTGGCGGCTTTGGTCGCCACACTCGTGCAACACCTTGCGGCCAGCGGCCGCAGCGACCTGCTCGAACCGGCCCTGATCGCCCTAGCGCTGGCGACGGCGCTGACCGGACTGTTGCTCGGCGTGCTCGGTTTCACCCATGCCGGGCGCGCGATCCGCTTTGTTCCCTATCCGGTCATTGGCGGCTTTCTCGGTGCCACCGGGTGGCTCTTGATTACCGGCGCGGTCCAGGTCATCACCGGCGAGCGACCGGGCCTCGCCAATATCGGCGGTTTCGCCGACATGGCGATCGTCATCAAGATCGCTCCCGGCGTCCTCGTCGCCTTCACTCTTTATGTTCTGCTGCGCCGCTTTAAGAGCCCGCTGGTCATGCCGGGCGTATTGCTGACGGCGTTGGCGGCAACGCATGTGGTCCTGCTGGCGACTGGCACGCCGGTCGCCGCCGCCCAAAACGGCGGCTGGTTGTTTGGGCTGCAGCCGGCCGCCGGATTCGACCTGCCCTGGAAGTTGACGCCGCTGCAGCATTTCCCCTGGTCGTCGCTGCCGTCGCTCGCCGGTGACGTGCTTGCGGTCATATTTGTGACGGTGACGAATTTTCTGCTCAACACGACGGGGCTCGAAATCGCGACCCGAAGCGAAGCCGACATCGAAGGCGATCTCAAAGTGCTCGGGATTGCCAACATGGCGATCGCGGCGCTCGGCGGCTATGTAAGCTGCACGTCGTTCAGCCGCTCGATGCTGGTCCGCACTGCCGGCGCCACCGGCCGTATCGGCGGGCTCACCGTAGCCGCCATATCGGCGGCCGTGCTGTTCGCCGGCCCGTCGTTTCTCGGCTATGTGCCGAAATACATTCTCGGCGGACTGTTGTTCTATCTCGGCGCCGATCTGGTTTATCAATGGCTGATCGCTTCGTCGCGGCGCCTGCTGCTGCTCGAATATCTGTCGCTGATCGCCATCGCGGTCCTGATCATCTATGCAGGCTTTATCGCCGGCGTCCTGATCGGCATCGTGATCGGCTGCGCGACCTTTGCGTTGAGCGCCAGCCGCGTCAACGCCATAAAATTCAGTTTCGACGGCTCCGAATACCGCTCTTCGCTCGATCGCGGCCCTTACGAATTGTCGCTCCTGGCCGAATACGGCCGGGAGATTCAGGGCATGACGCTGCAGAGCTATCTGTTCTTCGGTTCGGCCAATCGGCTTTATCAGCACGTGAAGTCGCTGCTGGCGGCGCAGCCCCATTGCCGCTTTTTGATCTTCGATTTCCGTCTCGTCACCGGCATCAATTCCTCCGCAACGCATAGCTTTGCGCAGATCAAGCAGGCCGCAGCCGCATGCGGCACGCGGCTTGTGCTGGTCAATCTCACGCCGGAACTGGAACGCGCCTTTCGCACCGCACGGTTTGTCTCTGACGATGTCGTGATTACGTCGAATCTCGATCGCGCGCTGGAATTATGCGAACGGAGCATCATCGACGCCCATCGCAGCGCCGCCGATGACGAACGATCGTTGCGCGCCTGGTGGTCTGACGCGCTGGGCGGCCCCGCCAATGCCGACCGGCTGGCCGAATATTGCCAGCGCTTGGAAGTGCCGGCCGGCCAAATCATCGCCCGCGAAGGCGATCCGGCCACCTCGATGCATTTTATCCTGGAGGGCCGCATCGGCGTCGTCGTCGACACGGGCGGTGGCCGGACGATGCGGGTGCGCAGCCTGGGACCGCACACCACGATCGGCGAAATGGGGCTGATTACCGGCCGGCCGCGCAGCGCGACCATTGCCGCGGAAGCCGACAGCGTGCTCTACGAGCTCACCGCCGAGAACTACGAACGCATCAAGCGGGAAGCGCCAGGGCTCAGTCAGGCACTGCTCGGCTATATCGTTGCGGTGATGTCGGAACGACTCAGTTTCGCCAACCGCGCGGTCGGTGTGCTGCAGCGTTGAAACCGTGGGCCGTTGACAACACGGCGGTCGCCGTTTCGCGTTGGCTCAAGCGGTCGTTTACCGCGCGTTATCCGAACAAGATCCCATCGGTTTAACGAATGCGACAGTCCTGGGTTATGACTACTCCGCACAGATCGCTGATTTACGAAGTGCTCATGCTGAACGGCACAAAGCCGCGCCGATAAGGAAGGTGCAAACAATTTGAACCAAATTGTCCGCGCTAGAAACAAAAACTTCGCCAAGCGCGGGGCGTGCGGTGTCAGTACGGAAATGGTTCTCGAGCGCGATCGTATTGGTGGCGGTGGCCACAACGCCGGCGTTCGCGGCAAGCCAGTGGGCGCCGCCGCCATTGTCGCCGGCCGATACTGCTCCGCCCAGCATCCTCAGCGCACCGCAAGCCCGTCTGATGACCGGCGCGCTCGCTCCGCCGCCGAACCCGTTCGCCGAGGACTTCGATGCGTTGCCGGCTTCACCGGCCGCCGGCTCAAATTTCATAACCTGGACCGGGTTCTATGCCGGCGGTCAGTTCAGCTATAGCGACGGCAACGGAGATTTCAGCCAAACCACGCAAGCGCCGATCGCCTACAGCCTGCGTGAATTGACGCTGGAAAGCGAGTTCTCTCCTTCCACTTGGCCGGTGCTCGGCACGGCGAACCACAGCGCGCCGGGCTTCGGCGGCTTCGTCGGCTACAACATCGAATACCTGACCCCGAACATGAAAGTCGTACTGGGTGTCGAGGCCAATTACGACCAGGCTTCGCTCTCGCTAAACGCCCCGAACTCGCCGATCTCGCGCGTCACGCCGGCGGACAGTCAGGGCAACAGCTATCTCGTCAATATTACCGGCAATGGCACGGTGACCAATCTCAATTTCGGCACGCTGCGCGCCAGGGCCGGCTGGGCGCTTGGCAATTTCCTGCCCTACGTGTTTGCCGGCGGCGCCATCGGCCACGCCAATGTCAACATCACGGAAACCACTTCGGGACAGCAAAATCCGCCGGGCTCTGCCTGCCTTACCAACGTGCCGCCGTGCGTGACCGTCCCCTTCTCCTTCACCGGCACCGCAGGAAAAAGTTCGGAATGGCTCTATGGCGGCACCGTCGGCGCCGGCCTGGATGTGGCGCTGACACGCAACTTTTTCGTGCGCGCCGAATATGAATACATCTATTTTTCGCCGGTCGCGAGCCTACGTCTCGACATCAACACGGTCCGTGTCGGCGCCGGCATCAAATTCTAACAAATCCGCTGCTTCAGCCGCGCTCCCGGCGCCGGCGGCGTTGCTGGCCGAGGCCCATGTCCTTGGCAAGCTTGGAACGCGCAGCCGCATAATTCGGCGCGACCATGGGATAATCGGGTGGCAACCCGAATTTTTCGCGGTATTGATCGGGCGTCAGATTGTAACGCGTGCGCAAATGACGCTTGAGCGATTTGAATTTCAGACCGTCTTCCAAACAAACAATGTACTCGGGGGTCACCGAGCGCTTGATCGGCACCGCCGGTTTGGGTGGCTCCGCCGCGGTCACTGCTTGGCCGGCCGATATGCGTTTCAAAGCTGCGTAGATTTGATTGATGAGATTGGGGATTTCGCCGCTCGGAACCGAATTATGGCTCAGATAGGCGGACACGATATCGGCGGCGAGTTCAATGCAAATGGTATCGCTCGAATTCTCAGCCATGATCGGAAATCTCGTGCCATCTGGTGGCGAATGGTCGGTATCAACCTAAACTATACTATTGCTGCCGAATTTGACAATAAAACCGAGCAATAAGAAAGCAGATTGCCAATAGTAGCTCAGCGCTATTCAGCAACCGGCCGCGGCACACGGCCGGAACCGCCCGACGCCAAAGTGCCCAGCCCTCGGTTAGGCACTCTGCTCGATGTGATTACGCAGTTCAGTGATCGAGCCGAAGCGGAGCGTTCCCTGCGGCAATTGCGCCTCGATCGAGCCGTCGGAATACAATGTGTAGGCCATGCCGTCGACGACGCCCGATTTAAGCACCGATACAGATTCCGGCGATGGCGCCGCCGCAACGGACGCGAGCGTTTCAGCCGGCGCTGCGGCCGGTTCGGCTGCAGGCACGGCGGCTTGCTCGGGCATCGGCGCGGCCGCCCGAATTGGCCGTGGTCCTTTCGGCCAAAGAGCGTCGAATGAGGGACCGGCTGGCCGGTCGGGTGCGCTCGGCGCGCGTAGGTCCAGCCGCGGCGTAAGTCGACCCGGCAGGAAACCATTCTTTCGTCGTGGGGTAGGCGCTTTCTCCGCTTCGGCAACCGCGATATCCACGCTGGTCGACGACGGCACTGCCGCCGTCGAGGACGCAGGCTCGGTTTCTTCGACGGCCCGCGCGGCTTCCGGGCGGACCGAAACGAGAGCTTGCTCGGGCAAAGTCTCACTTTGCTTTTCTTCGGCCAATCCAGCCGGCGGTCCGCTGAGATGGGGCGCTAGCTTAGGCAAGGGAATTTGCGCCGGCGGGCGCAAGGATGCCGGCGGCATAATTTGGCTGATTTGGCCGACCTGCCCGACTTGGCCGACTTGACCGACTTGGCGCACCGCTAGCATCCGCTCAATTCGCTGCAGAACTCGCAGCGCCAAGCCCAATCCGATCAGCAAGAACCCGCCAACGACCGCAACCACGCCGGGAGTCACGATCGTCGTGTCGAAAGTGCGGTCGTGAAGCGACACGCCAGCGGCGGCCAACCCGATTCCGGCAGCGCCCAATAACCCGCCAAATATGAACAAAAGCAAGTACATACGCCTGTCCTGGGCTGGCGGGTACGCGCCTGAGAATCAGTGTCAAGCAGCCACGCCAGATGTCACTTCAAGGCAGTATTGTGACGGCGCTGCCGAAACGGCGCAAGGATTTTTATCCGCTGCCGGCAAAATGCTTCGCCATATGATCGACGGATCCTCTTATCCCTGTGTCCCCGACAGCCGTTGCCCAACCCCCCGCGAAGGTCCTATTTAGAGGAACCATTCGCTTTCCCTGACGGTTTCACCTGCGCCCGACACCCACCGTTTCGGCTTCACATTGAGGAGTAGACCAATGGCATTCACCCTGCCCGAGCTTCCCTATCCCTACGACGCGCTGGCGCCATACATGTCGCGCGAAACTCTCGAATATCACCACGACAAGCATCATCAGGCGTATGTGACCGCCGGCAATAATCTGGCCAAGGGCACGGAATGGGAAAACAAGCCGGTCGAGGAGGTCGTGAAAGGCACCTTCGGTAAGAATCCCAGCCTGTTCAACAATGCAGCACAGCATTTCAATCACATCCATTTCTGGAAATGGATGAAGAAGGGCGGCGGCGGCGACAAGCTTCCAGGCGGGCTCGAAAAACAGCTCACCTCCGACATCGGTCCGATCGCCAAAGTTAAGGAAGATTTGATTCAGGCCGGCGTCACTCAGTTCGGTTCAGGCTGGTGCTGGCTCGCGGTCAAGGACGGCAAGATCACCATCATGAAAACGCCGAACGGAGAGAACCCGCTGGTGCACGGCGGCAAGCCGATCCTCGGCTGCGACGTCTGGGAACACTCCTACTACATCGACTATCGCAACCGGCGTCCTGACTACCTCAAGGCGTTTTTCGATAACCTGGTCAATTGGGACCACGTGGCCGAGATGTACGAAGCGGCGATGAAATAGCCGCGTTGACCTGCACGGCATTTGCAAGCGAGGCCCTCGGGCCTCGCTTTTTTCGTGCTGCTACACATTTGACGCATTGCCGGGATCGGGTTCACCCTTCATGACTTGATGCTGTCAGACCGACGCTGACGAGCGTCGATCCAAGCGGGCCGATCGTGCAAGTTGCGGTGGACTCTCTCCCCTTCCCCTCGAAGTCGATCTCCGTCGTGCGCGGCGTCGACGCGATTGCGATCCTTGTCTTGGTGCTGGGCGCGGCAATCGCCGCCTTTACTTTTCGCGATTACGGCCTCGGCTGGGACGATTACACGCAATCCCAATACGGCGATCTGCTGGTCTCGCTCTACTCTTCCGGCTTCGCGGACAAACGCGCACTCTCTTTCGTCAACGTCTATATGTATGGCGGCGGCTTCGATCTCTTGGCCGCGCTTGCCGCCAAGATGCTGCCGTTCGGCGTGTTCGCAACGCGCCGGCTCATCGGCGCCGCCATCGGTCTCATTGGCCTGTTCGTGACGTGGCGATTGGGCCGGCGCCTTGGCGGCCCGGTCGCGGGACTGCTCGCGCTCCTCTTGCTGGCCGCCTGCCCGCTCTATTACGGGCATATGTTCATCAACTCCAAGGATGGCCCCTTCGCCGCGGTCATGGCGCTCGCACTGCTCGGCATCGTATGCGCGTTCGACGAATATCCGCACGCCAGTCCGGCAACGATCGCGCTATGTGGGATCGGCGTCGGTCTCGCCATTGGCTCGCGCGTGCTCGGCGGCTTCGCGGTCGTGGACGTGCTGTTCGCCTTGTTCTTTGTTGTCGTCGTGCGATCGCGCGAGAGTGCGCTCACGCCGGCGCTGACCGAATGCGGTTCGTTTCTGACCGCCTTCATTCCCGGTGCGATCCTAGCCTATGTCGTCATGGGCATGGTCTGGCCATGGAGCGTGCTCGCGCCGCTCAATCCGCTTCGCGCGGCCGGCTATTTTTCCCATGATTTCGAAAAGCCGTGGCGGGAGCTGTTCGACGGCCGCTTGATCCCGATCACGCAAATGCCGCGGAGCTATGTGCCGACGCTCATGGCGTTGAAGCTGCCGGAATTGCTGCTCGCGCTCGGTATGTGCGGAATTGCGGG
Source organism: uncultured Alphaproteobacteria bacterium (assembly GCA_963791925.1). Taxonomy (GTDB): domain Bacteria; phylum Pseudomonadota; class Alphaproteobacteria; order Rhizobiales; family Xanthobacteraceae; genus BOG-931. The sequence goes on from CAWBUA010000005.1 coordinate 709,834, forward strand.
CGCGATCATCGCGGCGGTCCGCAAGGATTGCGGCACGGTCGGCCGCCGTGCCGCTTTATGTTCGGTCGTGCTCGCTGCGACGCTTCCGGTCCTGCTCACCGTCGCTGTGCGGCCATACATCTATAACGGCATTCGCCACCTGGTATTCGTCGTGCCGCCGTTCGCCGTGCTTGGCGGCCTGACGGCGTGGCGGATAGGCTCACGCCTGCAGCGCTACGGGGCTGCCGCCGTTGCGGCAGCAAGCTTCGCTTTCATCGCCGGCATTGCCTCTCCAATCGTCGACATGGTGAGACTGCATCCCTACGAGTACACGGATTTCAATCACTTGGCCGGCGGCGTGCGCGGGGCGCAAGCCGACTTCATGCTGGATTATTGGGGACTGTCGTTGACGCAGGCGTCGCGGCGATTGCTTGCTTATGTCGCCGATAGCCAGCGACAGCCTGCGAATGGACACTGGACCGTCGCGGTGTGCGGGCCGCATCCTCCGGTGTCGGTCGCACTGGGACCCCAATTTTCGACCACCTGGGATCCCAAGGGTGCCGACTTCGCCATGCAGCTCGGCGTCTTCTATTGCGCCAGGCTCGACGCGCCGCTGCTGTTCGAAGTCGTGCGCGACGGCGTCGTCTACGCTCGGGTTTACGACATACGCGGCCGCTCGGTCGCTTCGCTGCTCACGGTGCCCGGGATCGACAAGACGCATTACTAGCAAATTGGGAAGAGTGACCTACTCGTCTTATGGAGATTACCCTGTGACCGATAATACTGCGAAGGCCTTCGTTTTCGATGCCTACGGCACGCTGTTCGACGTGCATGCCGCAATCGCGCGCCATCGCGCCGCGGCCGGTCCGGATGCCGAGCGATTTTCAGAGCTGTGGCGGCTCAAGCAGCTCGAATACAGCTGGACGCTGACGCTATCCGGCCAATACGTCGATTTCTGGACGCTGACGCAGCGCGCGCTGGATTACGCCTTCGCACGCGTGCCGTCGGTCGACCGCGGGTTGCGACCGCAGCTTCTCGAAGCCTATCAGAAGCTCGACGCCTATCCAGACGCCCGGGCCACGGTCGCGGCGCTCAAGGCGCGCGGCCTTGCCACCGCGATCCTCTCAAATGGCGCGCCCGCGATGCTTGACGCCGCCGTCACCGCGTCCGGCATGGGCCCGCTCCTCGATGCCGTGCTCTCGGTCGATGCCGTGCGCATGTATAAGCCGCGGCCCGAAGTCTATGCGCTCGTCACCGCGCATTTCGCGCTGCGTCCGCATGAGATCGCGTTCGTGTCGTCGAACCGGTGGGACGTAATGGGCGCGGCAGCGTTCGGCTTTCGCCCGCTGTGGGTCAACCGCTCCGGCATGCCCGATGAATATGCCGATCGCCCGCCACTGCGGACCGTACTCGATCTAACGGTCGTGGCGTCGATTGAACTCTAAGTCTAAGCGTTCACCGCGACCGCCACTGGTGCGGTCGGCTCGGGCACAGCGACCGCCGGCAATAATTTCGGCGCGACGAAGCGGCCTGCTTCGAGATCCTCGATCTGCCGGTCGATCTGCTTCATGACGTAGCGCGAATAGGGCCCGACATGGAGGTAGAACGCCATCAGCGTGACGATGGCGCGGACCGACTGCGGGTTCTTCGACATGCAGGTAGTGAACGCCTTCCAGAACCGCTCGCGGCCTTCCGGCAGCCGCGACAGCAGCTCATGCACCATGTTGATCGTGGAAAGCCGCCGCCTGATATCGCCTTCCGGCAGTTCCTTCCGCCGGCCCGAGCAATCGAGCATGGCGGCGAGCCGCTCCAGGCGGCCGCAAAACGCGTCGGGATCGTAAATTCCATCAAGGATGAGGCGGTAATCGCGCAAGATCTCCAGCCGGGATCGCTTGGTCTCGTAGTTGACGCCGGCGGTGCACTGATCGCCTTTGCCTGCGGGCGCCGAGTCGTGGTCAACATGCAGACGGCCTTCGCGCGCAAGCCGGCGCGTCAGCTGCGTGTTTGGCAGCGCATAAAGCAGGCCCACCATCGCAATCGGAATTGCGGACTCCTCGATCAATTCGATCATCGGTTCAGCGACCGAGCCCCGCTCGGTGTCGAAGCCGACGATGAAGCCCGCGGTCACGAACATGCCGGCGCGATAGATTTTGTGCAGGCTTTCGGGAATGCTACGGCGGGTATTTTGCTTCTTGCGCATCGCAATCAGCGTTTCGGTATCCGGGCTTTCAATGCCGACGAAAATAGCGAAGAAGTTTGAGCGCTTGAGCATCGCCAGAAGCTCGCCGTCGTCGGCGAGGTTGAGCGAAGCCTCGGTGGTGAATTCGAACGGATATTCGTGCTGCTCGATCCATTTTTCGAGCACCGGCAGGAACGCCTTGATCGCCTTCTTGTTGCCGATGAGGTTGTCATCGACGAAATCGACGTGGCCGCGATAGCCGAGCCGGTAGAGCGCTTCGAGCTCCGCCAGCATCTGATCGTGCGTCTTCGTGCGCGGCGACCTGCCGTATAGTTCGATGATGTCGCAGAACTCGCAGGTGAACGGACAGCCGCGGGAGAACTGCACGCCGATGTAGAGGTACTGTTCGAATTTCAGCAGATCGAAGCGCGGCACCGGCGTCTTGGTGACGTCGACCTGGAATTTCGGCGCGATGTAAGTGCCCTCGCGGAGGCCCTGCTCCCAGTCGGCAACGAATTGGCCGATGATATCCTCGACTTCGCCGAGGACGCGGAAGTTTGCGCTTTCATAGCGATGCGGACTCGAGGTCGCATCGGGGCCGCCGACCACGACCGGCAGGCCCCGGACGCGGCACATTTCGATGAGTTCCAGCGAATCGGCCTGCTGAAACAGCATGCCGCCGGTCATCACCATGTCGGCCCAGTCGAGATCGCTGTCGACAAGTTCCTCGGTATTGCGATTGACCAGCCGCACGTTCCAGGACTTCGGCAGCAACGCCGCAACCGTGATGAGGCCGAGCGGGATCGCCGGATATTTGGCGCCAACCAGTTCGCAGGCCTCCGAAAAATTCCAGAACGAATCCGCCATGAAGCGCGGGTAGATCATGAGCACGTTGCACGGGCTCGCGGCCAACGCGCTTGCGACGATGTTTTGCTGCTGTTCCAAGAAACCCCACCCTGTGCCGCTAAAGCACAATCCGCGCAGTATGGCGGTATTGCCCGATAATACAAGGACAAAGCCGGTTCCATCCGACTCTGTCGAGAAGCCGAAAACTGGCCTGCGATCATGGCGTTATCGGGGCTTTCTGTCATCATGGGTCATGGGATGTGACCCGCGGCAAAGCTTCCGCTAACCTCTGCGCCGCTCACTATTCGGCCTGCGCAAGACGAGCAATGGGGAGTAAAGCCAAATGCGCGCTGCGTTCTACGAGCGTAACGGCCCAGCTCGCGAGGTACTCAAGCTCGGCGAAGTCGACACGCCACGTCCCGGACCAGGCGAGGTCCGCGTCAGGCTTGCGACCTCGGGCGTCAATCCATCCGACGTCAAGGCCCGCTCCGGCTCGACACGCAAGATCGCCTATCCCCGCGTCATCCCGCACAGCGACGGCGCCGGCGAAATCGACATGGTGGGGGACGGCGTATCGCCCTCCCGCCTGGGTGAGCAGGTGTGGGTATGGAACGCCCAATGGGGCCGCGCCTTCGGCACCTGTGCGCAATACGTCACGCTACCGTCGCCGCAAGCCGTGCGCCTGCCCGCCGACGCCAATTTCGAGGTTGGCGCCTGTCTCGGCATTCCGGCGATGACCGCCTATCACGCCATCGCGGTGTCGGGTACGGCTCCCGGCATGACGCTGCTGGTCGCCGGTGGCGCCGGCGCCGTGGGGCATTATGCGGTGCAGTTCGCCAAAGCCGCCGGCGCGGCCGTCATTGCCACCGTCAGTTCGCCGCAAAAGGCCGAGGCGGCACGCCGCGCCGGCGCCGATCATGCAATCGACTATAAGCGGGAGAACGTTGGCGAGCGCGTGATGGCCCTGACCGGCAACAAGGGCGCCGACGCCATCATCGAACTGGATATCGCGGCCAACGCCAAGCTCATTCCGCACCTGCTGCATCCGCGCGGCAGGGTGGTCGTCTATGGAACGGGCGCCACCGAATCAACGCTTCCGCTGTTTTTCTTGCTGCGCAACGCCATCACGCTGAAGTTCATCTATGTCTATGAACTGGACGAAGCAGAACGCGCCGCCGCGCTGGCAGCGATCGAACGCGCTCTTACAGCGGGCACGCTCATCACCAATATCGGCGCAACTTTTCCGCTCGCCGATATTGTCGCCGCGCATGAAGCGGTCGAACAGGGCAAGACGCTGGGCAACGTCGTCGTGAAAATTCCCTAAAGCATGTCCCACAAAAGAAGCATGTCCCACAAAAGGTCTGCCCTGGACGTGAGCCGGGGTGGGAGCCGGTTTTGCGAAAGGGACACGCTAAGGAAGCGCCGCGTTACGCAGCGTGTTCGGTCGACGGCTCCGTGTCCGGATTCTTCAGCGCGGTCACGATCTGCTGCTTGGTCAACCGGGTTCCGTCATCGCCCTCGATCAGCAACGCGATGCGGCCGCCATTGTTGACGTGGCGCGCCCAGCTCATCGCTTCATCGAGCGTATTGAGCTCCTTGAACAGATGGCGATCCTTGTCCAAAGGCACGATGGATTGCGAGCCGCGCGGGCCGGAATAGACGCGATAGGTCATTATGGACCTCCTGTTCCTCCATTATCTTTGATGGATATAGGCACCGAATATGCCGGGTCTATGTCGGGTCGCGATTATCGGCGCGTGCCGGCGTAGCGCTCATGTGGCCCGAAACGGCCAATGCGGCGGAAACTTGAGTTATTTTTGCGGCGAAAAGACTTGGTCGCTGTAAGGCAGCACGCTCGGGCGCGCGATCACGATGAAGGCATGATCGAGCGCTTGGTGGCAGGCATTGCAGCCGGCGCTGAGCTTATCGAAGGCGACAGCGAATGCGGTGCTGTCTTTGCCGTCGACTACCTTTTGCAAGGCGTCAAGCGGACCGCCGACATGCTGTTTGACAATGTCGCCGCCGAGCATCTCGCTGACATGGTCAAAACCGTCGCTCAATTCGCCGATCTCGTAATCGGCAAGGGGCCAGTTGCCGGCATGGCCGGCAAACCACAGCTTGATATGCCGCTCCTGCTGCTGCGCCATGATGTCGCTCAGGCCTGGCCGGTACGGCTGCTCTTGCGGCGCTGCCGCGCCGCTGTCCTGAGCATGCGCCGCGAGCGCGCCGAGCAGCAGGGCCGCCGCACCGATTGCCGTCATGGACACTTTCGCGCTGACATGCGTGGCGGGTCTCAACTGGTCGGCTCCAAAGGTTCACTGCATTCCTTGGCATGGGACTGCTGACATGCGGCATAAAGCGCGGGGCACGATTGCACCGCGGCAAGCCCCGCGTCGATGGTCTTGGCCCGATCGCCCGCCGCGAGCGACTGTCCGTCGTAGATGAGAACCGCATCGTCGCGCTCGATGCCGCGATCGTCCATCAGGAATTGCGCGGCGCCGTTAAAGAACACAGTCGCGGTATCGATCGCAGCGTTGAGCTTCTTGGTATACTCGGCGTTGATCCTGGGGTCCGGCTTCACCACGCGGGCGTGAACCGCAATGGCGGTGTACAACACGTTGAGCTTGAAATAGACGCCGCCGCACTGCGCCAGCGCCAGCCAATACGGCTTGCCGGCAAAGGCGCCGGGCGCCGCGACCACCTGATCGCGCTTGTCGAGCGGCACGGGCGGCGCCGGACGCTCGACTTGCTTGGGCTCGCGCTCGCGCGAATACCTGTGTCGGTATTGGGCCTGCGCGCTCGTTGCGGCGACGACCAGCGCGAGCGCCACAGTCAATTTGGCGAATCTGCTCCGCATGATCCCGGACATTAGAGCTTTTCGACCTAAAACTTTTCGAGCCATGGCCGCAGCTCGATCTCCCAGGCCCAGGCGCTGCGCGGCTGCTGCAGGAGATGCAGATAGCTTTGCGCGATGGCGTCGGGATCGAGCATGCTGTCGGGCTTGTCCGGCGGATTGGGCCGCCGGTCGCCCTCGATGCCGCCATCGATCACCACGTGGCCGATGTGAATGCCATGCGGCGAGAGTTCGCGGGCCATGCTCTGGGCGAGCCCGCGCAGCGCGAACTTGCCCATCGCGAACGGCGCCGACTGGGCATAGCCCTTCACGCTGGCCGAGGCGCCGGTAAAAAAGATCGCGCCGTGACGCTTTGGCAGCATGCGCTTGGCCGCCTCCTGCGCCACCAAGAAGCCGCCGAACGCGGTGACCATCAGCGACTTTTCGACCTCGTCGGGAACCAGATCGACGAACGGGCCGCGCGTGCGGTAGCTGGCGTTGTAAACGACGACATCGGGCGACCCGAGGCCGGCCTCGACGTCGGAAAATAGTTTCGCCACCTGGGCGCGATCGGTCGAATTGCAGGCAAAGGTCTTGGCACCGGTCTCTTGCGCCAGCGTCGCCAGATTGGCGGCGCGGCGCGCCGCAAGCGCGACCTTCAGTCCGGTCTTGGCAAAGAGGCGCGCTAGGGAAGCGGAAAGTCCCGAGCCGACGCCGACAATCAGTGCGGTTTTATAGCCAGTTTCGGTCATCGCTTTCTCCCGCCACGGCAACGGCCGTCATGGTCGACCTGCCTCGATGTGGCTGTTCTGCCGCCGATGGTCAATCGATAACCGCAATCGCATTGATCTCGACCAGGCAACGCGGATCGGTGGCGAGTCGCACCACTTGAACCGTCGTCGTGGTCGGCTTGGCGTCGCCGAAATATTCGCCCCAGACGCGGTTGAGCGCATCCTGATCGGTGAGGTCGGTCACAAAACGGTCGGCGGTGACGATATCGGCGAACGTCGCCCCGACGGCCTGCAGACCGCGCTTGAGATTTTCCAGCGCCGCCCTCGCCTGGCCTTCCATATCGCGCGGCATGGCATCGAACTCCTCCGGCCGATGCGGATGATGGTGATAGACCGGCGCCGCGGTGATGCCGGCGAGATAGACGGTGGTGCCGCCCTTGACCTTGATTGCCGGGGCATAGGGCATCCACAGATCCGGAGCGTCCGGCCAATGCACGTGCTCGATGGCTTTGGGCATGGGTTAATTTCCTTTTGTCTCGTGCGAGGCAGACTGCGCCGTTATCGTTTCACGACATCCCCGCTCCGACTCTCGGCTCGATTTTGTTGACGGCTGTTTGATAAGATGTAAATCGCTCTTGTCAGCCTGCCGCTGCCGTTTCCAGAACACGCGCTTCCAGTCGCGCAAATGCCGCCACCATTGCGGCGACGAGACCGAATGACCATTCTTCACGTGCGCCATAGGGATTTTCTCGGATCTCACATCCTAAACACCCCGAACCGCGTCTCCGGAATCGGCGCGTTTAGCGCCACCGAGAAGCACAGCGCCAGCACGCGCCGCGTCTCGGCCGGCGTGATGATGCCGTCGTCCCAGAGCCGCGCCGTGGCGTAATAGGGATTGCCCTCGGCCTCGTATTGCTCGCGGATCGGCTGCTTGAATTCCTCCTCCTCGACCTCGGACCATTTTTTGCCCTCGGCCTCGATATTGTCGCGCCGCACGGTAGCGAGCACCGACGCGGCCTGCTCGCCGCCCATTACCGAGATGCGCGCGTTCGGCCAGGTGAACAGAAAGCGCGGACCGTACGCGCGGCCGCACATGCCGTAATTGCCGGCGCCGTAGGAGCCGCCGACGATGACGGTAATCTTCGGCACCTGGGCGCAGGCGACAGCAGTGACCATCTTGGCGCCGTCCTTGGCGATGCCGCCGGCCTCATAATCGCGGCCGACCATGAAGCCGGAGATGCTTTGCAAGAATAGCAGCGGCACGCGGCGCTGGCAGCACAGTTCGATGAAATGCGCGGCTTTGAGCGCGCTCTCCGAAAACAGGATGCCGTTATTGCCGAGAATGCCGACCGGGATGCCATGGATATGGGCAAAGCCGCAAACCAGCGTCGTGCCGTAATGCGCCTTGAACTCGTCGAATTCGGAGGCATCGACCAGCCGCGCGATCACCTCGCGCACGTCGTATTGTTTCTTCAGATCGACCGGCACGATGCCGTCGAGTTCGCCGATCTCGTATTTCGGCTCGCTCAGCTTGGCGAGCGGAATGTCGGTGGTCCGCTTGGTATTCAGGTTGCCGACAATGCGGCGGCACAAGTCGAGCGCGTGGCGGTCGTTCTCGGCCAGATAATCGGCGACGCCCGATTTCCTGGTGTGTACCTCGGCGCCGCCGAGTTCGTCGGCGCTGACCACTTCGCCGGTCGCGGCCTTTACCAGCGGCGGCCCGCCGAGAAAGATGGTGCCCTGATTGCGCACGATGACGGTCTCGTCCGACATCGCCGGCACATAGGCGCCCCCCGCGGTACAGGAGCCCATCACCACGGCGATCTGCGCGACGCCGGCCGCCGACAGCGTCGCCTGATTGTAGAAGATACGGCCGAAATGCTCGCGGTCGGGAAACACCTCGGTCTGATGCGGCAGATTGGCGCCGCCGGAATCGACCAGATAGATGCAGGGCAGCCGGTTCTCGCGCGCGACTTCCTGTGCGCGCAGATGCTTCTTCACCGTCATTGGATAATAGGTGCCGCCCTTGATGGTGGAGTCGTTGCAGACGATGACGCATGCGCACCCCGAGACGCGGCCAATGCCGGTAATGAGCCCGGCGCCGTGAATATCGTCGTCATACATGCCGTTGGCGGCAAGCGGGGATAATTCCAGAAACGGCGCGCCGGGATCGAGCAGCGTCATGACGCGCTCGCGCGGTAGAAGCTTGCCGCGGGCGAGATGACGCTCGCGCGCCCGCTGTGGTCCGCCCGCGGCGGCCGTGGCGCGGCGCATATCGAGTTCGGCGATCAGCGCGCGCATCGCCGCCTGATTGGCGCGGAACTCTTTGGATTTGCAATCGACGCTCGATGTGATGACCGCCACCGCTTCCTCGCTGCCGATCTGAATGAAAATTCAGGAATGAACCCGCGAACATTTGCCGCCGTAACAAAATATCACATACGGAAACTTTGCAGAAACTTTCCTGCCTGGTGCGCGTTCGTTTCAAAGCACGGCGCGCCGCCAGGGCATCCGATTCGGAGCGGCACGCACAACCGATCTAGAGAGGAGAGCTTGATGAGGCAGAGACAAAACATATTGCTGACGGGCGTTGCCGCGCTGGCGTTGATCGCCGGCGCCGGCGCCGGCGCCGGCGTCGCCGCAGCGCAGCAAGGTTCGCAGGGCCAGAACGGCTCGCCCGGTATGAGCGGTCGGAGCGGCATTCACGCCCAAACCGCCAAGCCGGGCGCGGCCGCCGGCATGGAGCAACATGCCCAGACCAGCACGGCGACCGGCGCCAAGGCCGAGAGCAAAACAGGCGGTTCAGCGGCCTTGAACGCCAAGGGCGCCAATCAGCCCGCGATGGCACAGAAAAGCTTTGAGGGCCCCAAGGGCCAGTCGATGGCTCGGAAGGGCCCAGAGAGCGCCAAGGGTCAAAGGAGCGCGCGGGAGCTCAAACAGAACAAGATGGGCTCCGAAGCCAAGAAAACGGCTGAAAGCCGGCATGAGCACCTCGGTGCCAACGAGCGGGCAAAGCGTAACGAGCGCGAGCATCTCGGCGCCAATGCCAGGATCGAGCATAACGGCACGACCGCCCGCAACCAGCATGAACGCCGCGGCCATATGAGCACCGCGCGGCGCACCGAACGCAGCCGGACGAAGACCGCCCAGCGCAATGAGCGCAACCTCAAAGGGCTGCAGGGCAATGCGTCGATCCCGATGCAGGGCAGCCACGTCAACCTGACGCACCAGCAGCGCACGAAAATCCGGGAGTCCGTGATCGACGCGCGCAATGCTCCGCGGGCGGGCCATGTCAACTTCAACATCCGCGTGGGAACGCTGGTGCCGCGTGAGCACGTCCACGTTGTTCCGGTGCCGGAGACACTGGTGCGGATCGATCCGCGGTGGCGCGGTTACGACTACTTCATCGTTGAAGATCAGGTGATCATCGTCAATCCGCGCGACATGCGGATCGTCGCGGTGATCGACGTTTAGAGCAGTGACCTGACGCTTGAGAGCGGAAAGGAGAACGGCAAGGGCGGCGGCGCGCCGCCCTCGCCTTTTTCGCGGTTCGAAGCGTTAGGCCCGCACTTCCTGGCGCTGAAAGATGACGTAGCCGATCACAAAGAGGAGGATCGAGGTCGCGACCATGCCGACGATCTGCGGCCAGGCGATCAAGACGCTGGCGCCGAGCGGCAATGGCGCGCCGAGCACCGCGCCTTGCAGCTGGCTCAGATAGATCGGTCCAAGCGCGCGCGTCGTCGGATCGAGCAGCGCCACCACCACTTCGGCATAAAGCGTCGACGGCGACAACCGCGCCAGGATCTGCTCCAATTCGGCTGTGCCCGGCGTCTGCAAGCCAAGCGCCATATAGCGCGGATCAGGGGGCACGATCATTTGCGCAAACGCGCCGGCCAGCACCGGCCAGATGAAGGTGATCAGAAGCCACAGGCCGAGCGTGACCAGCGCCGCGGTCGCCGCCGAGCGGAACACGATCGAGAACAGCAAAGCCAGCGCCAGCCAGACGCCGGCATAGACGATGGTTACAAGAAGGAACACGAAGCTGCGGGCGATCTCCTCGCCGCCCGGCGGAATGCCGATCATGAGCAAGCCGAGGCCGATGACGAGCAGCCACAGCGCCACCAGGCTGATGGAAAGCGTCATCAAGCCGGCGAGGAATTTGCCGAACAGCAAGGCGTCGCGATAGATCGGCTGCGACAGGATGCGCGACAGCGTGCGGCGGTTGTACTCGCCGTTGACGGCATCGAAGCCGAGCCCGATCGCCATCAGCGGCACCAGAAACGACAGGAACGAGACGAACGACGGCAGCGGATCGCGCGAGGTCGTGAACAGCCGCAGGAACAGGAACGGATCCTCGGCGGTGGTGTCCTTGATCTGCTGGATCGCGCCGTAAAGCGCCGCCAGCGCCACCAGCACCACGAGCCATTCCAAGACGCGCATGCGCACTGAGGTCAGGTGGTCGGACAGCTCCTTGAGCATGACCACGCCGAGCCCGGAAAATGCCGAGCCTTCACGCTGCATGGCGCGCCCCTTGCTTCATCGCCTCCTCGGGCTGGGCCTCGAAATAGCGGGTATAGATCGCCTCGAGGCTTGGCTCCTGGACGCCGAGGAACTTCAAGCGGCCATGCATCGCGACCACTTCCACCGCCGCTTCCGGCCGCACGTCGCGATCGGCGTGCAGGCGAAGCTTGCCGATGCCGGTTTTCTCCACGCCGCTCACCCCCGGGATGAGCGCAAGCCGCTCGGCGAGCCCGGCGCCGTCCGCTTCGATATCGACGACATAACCGCCGCCGAGCACCTGCCGGCCAAGCTCCGGAACCGAGCCCATCAGCGCGATACGGCCGGCCGAGAACAGCGCGACGCGGTCGCAGACGCTTTGCACCCGCTCGAGCAGATGCGACGACAGCAGCACCGATACGCCTTCGGTCTTGAAGGCGCGGATCATGCCGAGCAGTTCGGTCGTGGCATGGGGGTCGAGGCCCGACGTGGGCTCGTCGAGGATCGCAATCTGCGCGCCCTTCATCAAGATCTCGGCCAGGCCCAGCCGCTGCCGCATGCCGCGGGAAAAGGTGCCGACGCGATTGTCGGCGGCGTCGGCAAGGCCGACCCGGTCAAGCGCCTCGGCGATGCGTTTTTCACGATTCGCGAAGCGAAAGCCGATCAGCCGCGCGGTGTAGCGCAAGTTGTCCGCCGCGCTGAGATTGTCGTAGAAGCCCACGGTGTCGGGCAGATAGCCGACCCGCCGCTTGACCGAAAGCGGCTCGCGCGCCGGATTGAAGCCGAGCACGCTGACCTCGCCCTCCGAAATATCGGTAAGGCCGAGCAGCATCAGGATGGTCGTGGTCTTACCGGCGCCGTTGGGACCGAGCAGACCGAAAATTTCCCCGCGCCCGACCGAAAAGGAGACGTGATCGACCGCGACCGCCGACCCATAGGTCTTGGTCAGGCCTTTCGCCTCGATAACGGTGTCTTGGCTCATAGGGCCTTGGGTCATCGTGATTTGGTTCATCGGCGGCCGAACCTTGCCACGGCGCCGACCATGACCAACAGCGCGACGCCGATGATGCCGACACCGGCGATCCCCCACATGGTCGAGGTGGTCACCGTGACGCGGAAATTGGTCGAGGCCAATTCACCGCGCGCAGCGGCGCGGATGTTGGTCACGTAATCGCCGGCGATCGCCTTGTCGGTCGGCGTGATCAGGGCCTGGACCTCCTTATTGTCGTTCGGTGCGATGCGACCGACCGTCTTCGGATCGAACGTGATCTTCCAGCCGCTCGGCGCCGAGCCCGAAAGCTCGACATCCTCGGCCGGCGCTGTGCCGGTATTGGTGATGACGACGGGCACCGAGGTTTGTTGGCCGGCCGAGGCGCGTGTCGATACCAGGCCCTCGCGGCCCGAGACGTCGAGCCTCGGCTGCCCGGTAATGTCGAGGCCGAGCTCGGTGGTCGCCGAGGCGTCCTCCGCCGCCACGCGCGCGCTGACCTTGTACTCGCCGGCCGCGGCCGTATTTGGCGGGGTGACTTTGAGCTTCACGTCCTTGCTCTGCCCGGCGTCGATCGGCACGGCATTAAGCTCCTGCGTGCCGTATTGCTCGGTGAACGATGCGTCGAAATTCTGCGGCGCATGGGCGGAGAGGCTCACGGTGAGCTTCTTGCCGCTGTCGTTCTTGATGGCGAGCTGATATTCGAAGCTCGACTTCGAGGTGCCGCGCAATTCGGGGAGTTGCGGCGTGACCGAAAGCTTCGCCGGCAGGTCCTTGGCCAACGTCACCGCGATCGGCAACTGCAAATTCGTCGAGTTTCCGGTGGCAGCGACAGTGAGCGTCTGCGTGCCCATCGCCGCGCTCTTCGGCACGTCGAGGCGCAACGACAGTGAGACGCTGGAATCGGTCGCCGGCATGGCAGCAGCCACCGGTTGGCCGCCGCCCAACAGCGTTGCCGTCCAGCCCGTCGGCACGCCCGTCACCGATAGCGCCAGGCGCTCCGGCGCCATGTCGTAATTCTGCAGTCGCAGACTGATCGTCGAGGTTTCCCCGGGGCGCAGCGTCACCGCCGGGTAATCGCTCATGAGATAAAGGCCTTTGACGTCCTTGGGGGCGTCGTCGGCCTTAACGGCCGGTGTCCAAAACACCGCACAGGCGGCGAGAAAACTGGCAACAAAAGCGGTACGAGCGGCGATATGTCGATATCGCATTGGCGATGGCTCCCGTGCAGGCAATGGTTCGGTGTATCCCTTCTCACAACGCGCTCTAAAAAGCACGTGCGAGCGGCGGGCATTGTCGGCGTAATCGTGACAAAATCATGCAGACAGGGGTCGATTTGCCAAGGACTGCGGTAGAGAGCCGCACTTAAACCGGGGCCTGCGCCGATGCGCCGCAGCAAAGACGTCAGCGCCGGGCTCGTCGCCTACCGGCGCAAGAACGGACTCGAAGTCCTGCTGGCGCATCCCGGCGGACCGTTCTGGGCCAAGAAAGACGACGGCGTCTGGACCATCCCGAAAGGCCTCGTCGAACCCGAGGACGACCTGGCGGGAGCGGCACAGCGCGAATTTACCGAGGAGACGAGCCTGGTTGCCGTTGGCGAGCTTATCGCGCTTGCTCCGGTTAACCAAAAGAGCGGGAAAACCGTCCACGCTTTTGCTTTCGAAGCCGACTTCGACCTTGCGCAGTTTGCCAGCAATGAATTTCAGATCGAGTGGCCGCCGCGATCGGGCCGGCGCAAAAGCTTCCCGGAGATCGATCGCATCGCTTATTTCGCGCTGCCAATCGCGATGGTGAAGATCCTGCCCTATCAACGGCCGCTGTTGGAGGAACTCATACCAACTCCACATCAGAGTGAGTTGGCGATATATGGAAAGGATGTGATGGAGCGGACGAGTTTGCGGTTGTGCTCGATGTAGAGGATGGCCTGTTTGAGTTTAGCGCGCACGGCGTCGATGGATTTCAGCGCGTAATTCTTGAAGATTTTCTCGCGGATTTCATCCCAGAGATTTTCCTTTGGATTAAGTTCGGGCGAATACGGTGGAAGGTACAAGAGCTTGATATTGTCGGGAAGGGTCAGTTGGCCACAGCGATGGTTGGGCGCGCCGTCGAGAACCAAAAGGATGTCCTGGCGGGCGAACCTGCGCGCCAGCACGTCGAGGAAGGCCTGAAAGCAGGCGGTGTTCGACGTCGGCATGATCAGATAGACGCAAACTCCGTCTTTTGGAGAGACTGCGCCGTACAAATAGATGTATTCGCGAATGAGCTGAGCGGCGACCGCTGGTCTCGTTCCGATCGGCGCCCAGCATGGCCGTGGCCGATTAATGCGGCCGAAGCGCGCTTCATCGGCGAACATGATGCGCAGATGCCGACCGCGCCTCTTGGCCGCCCGCCGAGCCTGCCTCACTGCATCAGGAAAGCCGTTTTTTTAAAAGCTTTTTGCGCCGCGAGGTCGCGCTTGGGATGAAACGGCCGCGGCATCAGCTTGCGCCAGCCCTGCCGGTGCAAGAGATTGTACACCGTGCTGTCGCTGGTCACATGCCCGATCGCCTGTTCATAGGCCGCTTTGAGATCGTGAATGTTCAACATCTCGCCGGCGCCGGCAGCTTTGGCAAAGCGCGCCAGCAAGGCCTTTTCCGTCGCCACGGTCATGTTCTCGTGCTTGCGTCCGCCATTCGGCTTGGGCTTAAGCGCCTTGATGCCACCGTGAGCATAGGCCATGTGCGCGCGGTTCACCGTGCTCAGCGATACACCCATCGCTGCCGCAATCGCGCCCTGCGTCATCCCGCTCTCGCGTAACAGCACCATTTGAATGCGCTGGCGCTGTCCGGCCGTGATCTTCCATCGTAGCGCGGTTTTGAGCCGCCGAACCTCGGCTTTGCTGCATTCGACCATCTGTTTTCCCCGAATCAGATAGCCAAGCGAATCACACTCAGCGCCTCGAAAACAATTCCCCTGCCTTCCGCTCTCAGCGCAGAAGACTGCCCAATTCAATCCGTTATGGAGCTGGTATCAGGCGCCGCTTTGGCTGACAGCTATTGTTTGTAAGTTAGTCGCTCCCGTGGAATTTCCGGCCAGTCGACCTCGTCATGCGGCAGCACCCAGGTTTCGCGGCGGGCCGCCTCGCGCCACTCGCTCCAGGCCGGCAAATTCATGACGGCCCGCATATAGTCGCGGGCCGCGGTGCCGACTTCGACCGCATAAGTGTGGAAACGCCAGACCACCGGCGCATACATGGCATCGGCGGCGCCGAACGGACCAAACAGAAACGGACCGCCGAATTTGGCGCGACACTCGCTCCAGATCGCATCGATGCGCGCTGCGTCACTCGCCGCGCCGGCGTCGAGCGCCCGCGCCTTGACTGGCCGCGCCACATTCATCGGCAGATGCCGCCGCAGCGCCAGAAAACCGGCATGCATCTCCGAAGCGATGGCGCGGGCATGCGCTCGCGCGGCGGCCTCCGCGGGCCACAGGCCGGCGGACGGAAACTTCTCGGCCAGATATTCGAGGATCGCCAGGGACTCCCAAATCCGCACGTCGCCGTCGAGGAATACCGGCACCCGCCCGGCACCGCTCAAGGCGATCACGCGCGCTTTGAAATCCTTCGCTTCGAGCGAGATCACCGTCTCGTTGAACGCTATCCCGGCGACTTTAAGCGCCAGCCATGGCCGGAACGACCACGACGAGTAGTTCTTGTTGCCGATGATCAGGTGCAAAGCCATGACGGTCGTTTGTAGCCCGAATTTCGCCGACGCGGAATCCGGCTGCCGGTCGGCGCACCGGCGTGACGAGCGGCTTAGACGAGTCCGCTCACCACCGCGACAAACGAGACGAAGAGAATAGCCGAGGCAGCGAAGAGCACCGTCAGCGCCGTCTCCGCCCAATCGGACTTCGCGGATTGAGCCATGGCGGCGGCTTGGGTCGCCTGCTGCTCGATCAACGCGGCGGGCAAATCGGTCGAGGTCATGAGGGGTCCTTCCCCAAGGGACGAAAATCTAAGTATCGAGCGGGAGCAATAAATGATCGGTAAACGAAAGGTTGCGGCCGGCTACGGCGCCGGGAACAGTTCCGCTGTTCGGCCGGTGAGGCGATAGACGAGCAAACCCAACCATTCATGCACGGCCAAATCGGTCATCCTCAGCCCGTCGACCATTGAAATGAAGGGCGCCGCCGCATCGATCGGTCCCCGGGTGCGCCAGTCGACGGGGTAGGCTTCGACGGGAAAGCCCGCGGCTCTGAATGCCGCAATCGCACGCGGCATATGGAAGGCCGAAGTGATCAGGAGCCAGCGCTGGCCGGGCTTCGGCTGGGCAATGAGCCGCGAGAACACGGCATTCTCGACCGTATTGCGCGATTGCTCTTCGGCCGTAATCCGATCATGCGCCACGCCCAACGCCTCCAATTCCTTTACCGCGAGCGGAGCCTCGAGCGCGCCCTCGAACAGCGCAGCCGTACCGCCGGAAAAGATGATGCGGGCGTTGGGATAGCGCCGCGCCAGTTCGGCGGTTGCGGTGATGCGTTCCGCCGAGCCGTTGAGCGCCACCGCGCCTCGCGCCAACGATAGGCCCGGCGCGATCGCGCCGCCAAGAACGACAATGCCATCCGGCGGGCCCTGCGCGGCATTCCACGGCGGGAAACGGTCCTCCAGCGGCAGGATCAGCATCCGCCCAAGCGGCGAATAACCGACAAAGGCCATAAGGACGAGGCTCGTCACGATCAGCCAGCTGGCAAGCCGCCGAAACCGCGTGAGCAACAGCGCGAGACCAACGAGCCCCACCGCCATCAGCACATTCGACGGCACCGCGAAGAAGCCAAGCGTCTTGGAGAGAACGAAAAACATTCACGCTCCCTGCTCGTGCGCCTGCGCTTCGCCGGGTCCGGCGGTCAATCGCGCGACTTGCGCCAAGCGGCGTACCGCGCCTTGGCCTCGTCGTTCGGCGGATAGAGACCGGGGAGCTTGATGCCCTTCTCGACCTCGGTGAATACCCAGCTTTCATAGAGCTCGTGTTCGGCGCCCTCATGGGCGACGAAGTCCACCAAGGCCTTCGGGATGACGACCGCGCCGTCGTCGTCGAGCACGATGACGTCGCCGGGGAAGATCGCACAGCCGCCACAGGCGATCGGTTGCTCCCAGCCGACAAAGGTCAGGCCGTTGACCGAAGCCGGCGCGGCGACGCCTGAGCACCATACCGGCAGCGCACTGGCCAGCACCCCTGAAAGGTCGCGCATGACGCCGTCGGTGACCAGCGCGGTGACGTTGCGCTTTTTCATGCGGGCGCAAAGGATGTCGCCGAATATCCCTGCGCCGGGCACGCCCATGGCATCGGCGACCGCTATGACGCCTTCGGGCATGGCCTCGATCGCGGCGCGGGTCGAGATCGGGCTCGCCCAGCTTTCCGGCGTCGCCAAATCCTCGCGCACCGGCACGAAACGCAACGTGAAAGCCGGGCCGACCAGCCGCTCGCCGCCGGCCACCAGCGGCTTCGGACCGTTCATCCAGCAACGCCGGATGCCCTTCTTCAACAGCATCGTGGTGACCGTCGCAGTGGTGACCTTGCGCAAAATATCGAATACAGCGTCGCTCATCGTTCGCCTCGTCTTTAGATCACGTCAGGCCGGCATAATGCCAAGTCGCGCATCGCGACGGCGCAGCCAAGCCACCAAAGGAATTGACAGCATTACCATCCACGCCTTGCCCACAACCTGGCCGGCGAGGAAATCGAGCGAACCGAAGGCGAGCCACAGAAACACGATTAAATCCACAACCAGGCCGACCAGGCTCGACGCGACGACGGCCGCGACCAGCCGCCGGCGCGCCAAAGGGGTATAGACGGCGAGATCGGCAAATTCGGAAAGCAGAAAGGCGATGGCGGAAGCCAGCACCAGCGCCGCAGGCGCCAGCATCGCCGACAGCGCGCTGCCGAATAGGATCGCGAGCGCCGACATCACCGTGCCGAGCCGCCGCTGCACCAAGTCGCGCAAGACAAGCGCGATGCCGACCATCGTGACGCCCGACGGCGCCATCAGGCCGGGCGCCACCGGCACAACGCAGGGGCCATGCGGAACACAGGCGGTCCCGACATGTCCGATCAGCCAATTGGCTGCCGGGATCGTGAGCGCAAACAGAACAAGGAAAATCGCCCCTTCCCGCTGGCGCCGTCGTTCAGCCGTCATCATGCCGCCTTCCACTTCGCAAAACCGTCGGCGCGCAACCGGCAGGCCGGACACTCGCCGCAGCCAAAGCCCCAGGGGTGCCGATGCTCGCGGTCGCCGAGATAGCAGGTGTGGGTCTCGGCGAGAAGGAGATCGATCAGCGTATCGCCGCCGATTTCATGGGCCAGCGCGAAGGTGCCGGCCTTGTCGATCCACATCAGCGGCGTATGGACGACAAAACGCCGGTCCATGCCGAGCGTCAGCGCCAGCTGCATCGCCTTGATTGTGTCGTCGCGGCAGTCCGGATAGCCGGAAAAATCGGTCTCGCACATGCCGGCAACGACGTGTTTGATGCCGCGTCGATAGGCGACTGCTCCGGCAAAGGAAAGAAATATCAGATTGCGGCCCGGCACGAATGTCGTGGGCAATCCTGAATCTGAAATCTCGATCGCCACCTCGCGGGTGAGCGCCGTCTCGGAAATTTCAGCCAGCGCGTCGATGCGCACCATATGGTCGTCACCAAGCCGTGCGCGCCATAGCGTCGAATGCGCGGCAAACGCGGCGCGAATGCGCGGGCGCATTTGCAGTTCGACGGCATGGCGCTGGCCGTACGCGAATCCGACCGTCTCGACCCGGGCAAACCGCTCGAGCGCCCAAGCGAGGCACACCGTCGAATCCTGGCCGCCGGAGAACAGGACGAGAGCGCTATCCAATTGCTGCACCGCTCCTCATCGCTTGGGCACCGGCTATCCCTTGAGCCAGCGGCCGATCCGTTCGACCGCCTCACGCATGTCTTCACGCGTGCCGGCGTAGCAGAGCCGCAGGAAATTCCGGCCGTGGAGCGGATCGAAATCGACCCCCGGTGTCGCCGCCACGCCCGCCTCCTCGAGCATGCGCGAGGCGAAGTCGAAACTGTCGTTCGAGAAGCGCGATATATCGGCGTAAAGATAAAACGCACCGTCGACCGGCAGAAATGAATCGAGGCCGGCGCGCGGCAAGCCTTCGAGCAGGATGCGGCGATTGTCTTGGTAGCCGTGCTTTATCTGTTCCAATTCGGCGCGGCCGTCGAAGGCGGCTTCGGCGGCGATCTGAGACAATGTGGGGACAGAGATTGCCAGGTTCTGCTGCAAGCGCTCGATGGCGCGGAGCAATGATGGCGGGGTCAGCATCCATCCGATGCGCCATCCGGTCATGCAAAAATATTTGGAAAACGAATTGATGATGATGACGTCGGACGAAACTTTCGCCGCACTCTCGGCCGCGAAGGCATAATCGAGGCCGTGATAGATCTCATCGGAGATGACAACGATGCCGGCATCTTCGGCGCTTCGGATCAATGCGGTGAGTGCCGACGCGGTCATCATCGTCCCGGTCGGATTGGCGGGTGAGCCGATCACCACGCCCTTGAGCCGCCGCTGCCGATGCAACGTCAGCAGGCTTTCCCCGGTGATGGACCAGCGGGTCGCGGCGCCGGTCTCGATGAAGACCGGCTCGCAGCCGAGCGCAGTCAGGATGTGCCGATAGGGCGGATAACCGGGCAATGCCACCGCGACCCGGTCGCCCGGCTCAAAAGCGGCAAGAAAGGCCAGCATGAAGCCGGCCGAGGAGCCGGTGGTGACGACGACACGCTCCGGATCGATTTCGAGGCCATGCCACTCGTGATAGGCGCGCGCGATGCGCCGCCGCAGCGAGCCGATGCCCAGGGTTTCGGTATAGCCGTGAGGCCCGCCCGATAGCGCTGCGCGCACCGCCGCGACGGCCGTTGCCGGTGCGCCGGCTGCCGGCTGCCCGACTTCCATATGGATGATCCGACGGCCTCCGGCCTCCAGCCGCGCCGCGGCCGCCATGACATCCATCACCATGAACGGCGGCACGTTGCTGCGCGCCGACGGTTGCAGGAGGCTCCTTGCCTTTTCCAGCATCACCGCACCCTCAAATTACGCTCTCCGGGATGGACACACGTCGCCCCGCTGATGCCGCATTCGACGGGTTTCGTGGCCGGTAGTCGCGAGCTGGCGACACGGCGGCCGCGTGTTGACCCTGGCCCGTTCCATCCATAGTTTGCCCCCGGGACCGCGGGGCCAAAGCCCTAAATGACATGATGGTCGCTCGATCTCCTAGCAAGGCAGGTCCGACGAAGCTAGCTTCGCGCGCGGTCGCGCTCGCCACTGCCGCCGCCCTCGCACTGGCAGGCGTGCCGGAAAGTACTCCGGCGCATGCGCAGACGGGGTCCAATGCCGGCATCCCAATGATTCGGGACGCCGAGATTGAACAGCTTTTGCGCGATTACACGGCGCCCATATTCAAGGCCGCCGGGCTGACGACGCAGAACATACAAGTCGTCATCATAAACAACCCGGAATTCAACGCCTTCGTCATGGACGCACATCGCATCTTCATCAACAGCGGCGCGTTGATGGAGGCGACCACGCCCAACGAGCTTATCGGCGTGTTCGCCCATGAATGCGGCCACATCATCGGCGGCCATTTGTCGAAAATGCGCCAGGAACTGGCGAATGTGCAGACCGCGATGATCATCGGGATGCTGCTCGGCGCCGGCGCGATCGCGGCCGGTGCAAGTTCCGGCAATGTCGACATGGGCAATATCGGCGGCGCGCTCCTTAACGCTCCCCAGTCGCTGGGGATACACACGCTGCTGGCCTACCAGCGCGCGCAAGAGGAATACGCCGACCGCGTCGCCGTTCGTCTTCTGACCGCCACGGGCCAGTCGGCCAAGGGCATGTACGATCTGTTCAAGCACTTCCGCGATGAGATGATGTATTCGTCGAGCTACATCGATCCCTATGTGCAGAACCATCCCTTGCCGGCAGAGCGTATGGCCGAACTCGCAAATCTCGTGAAGACACCGTATTGGAACAAGAAAGATCCCCCCGAACTGCAATTCCGGCACGACATGATGCGGGCCAAGCTGTATGCCTTCACCGAACGCTCGGATCTCGTGCTGCGCCGCTATCCGGCGACGGATACCAGCCTGCCCGCCCGCTACGCGCGGGCCATTTCCACCTATCGCTACGGCGACTTACGCAACGCGATTGCGCAGATCGACGGCTTGATCGCCTCGATGCCCAACAATCCGTATTTCTACGAGCTCAAAGGCCAGGCCCTGCTGGAAGGCGGCCATCCGATGGAGGCGATTCCGCCGCTGCGTCGCGCCGTGGCGCTGGCGCCGACGCCGACGCTTATTCAGATCCTGCTGGGACAGGCGCTGGTCGCCACGCATGATCCAAAGCTATCGGACGAAGCGATCCCGATCCTGCGCCAAGCGCTCATCAAGGAGCCGGAGGATGGCGACGCCTACACGACATTGGCCATGGCCTATGGGCGCAAGAGCGATTACGCCGATGCCGATCTTGCCTCGGCCCAGGCCGCCTTCGCCCGTGGCGACAACAGGACCGCGCGCGAGCTCGCCGAACGCGCCAAACTGCGATTTCCGGTCGGGTCCCCCGGCTGGGTGCGGGCCGACGATATCGTCGCCTTCAATAAGAACTTGAAGACCAATCCGCTGGTTGGCATAGGAAATTGAACGTAAAGGACAACCGACATGATTCCGATTCTGCGCAAAGCAATTCCGATCGCGGCCACGGTGCTGCTGTCGCCCCTGGCGTGGGCACAGACCCCGTCAACGCCGGCACCCGCCGCGGCACAGACCCACGCGGCGCAATCATTCTCGACCGACCAGCGCCAGGAAATCGAGGGCATCGTCAAGAGCTACCTCGTGGCACATCCGCAAGTGCTGCAGGAGGCGATGGACGCCCTGGACAAACAGCAGAAACAGGCCGATGCCGCCAAAGCGCGCGAGACGATTAAAAAGGACAACGCCACCCTGTTCAATTCGCCGCATCAGGTGGTGCTCGGCAACCCACAGGGCACTCAACAGGTGGTCGAGTTCTTCGATTACAATTGCGCTTTCTGCAAGCGCGCGCTGCCCGATATGCTCACATTATTGAAGACCGACCCTAACCTCAAATTCGTGCTCAAGGAGTTTCCGGTACTCGGTCCCGGCTCGGTCGAAGCCGCTCACGTCGCCGTCGCCGCGCGCATGCAGGACCCGACCGGGAAGAAATATATCGAGTTTCACCAAAAGCTCCTCGGCGGCCGTGGGCCGGCCGACAAAGCGCGCGCGCTCGCCGTCGCCAAGGAGGTCGGCTTCGATATGCCGCGCCTCGAGAAGGATATGAACAGCGACGAGGTGAAGGCGACGATCGACGAGGACATGAAGCTCGCCGACGCGCTCGGCGTCAGCGGCACGCCGACCTACGTGGTCGGCGATGAGGTCGTGGTCGGCGCCGTCGGGCTCGACGAGCTGGAGGCGAAGCTCAAGGCTCAGCCGGAATAGCCCGCGCCTCGCTCGCTTGGCGAGAGGCGCAGAACGATCGAATCCACCGGCCGCGGACGGTATCGCGATCGCGGCTTCCCCTTTATCGGAGGCTTCCCTATAAACGGACCGGCGCGCGCCGTTCGCCCGCGCCGATGAGAGCCGGCTCAGCGCCTACCAATGGCTAAAACCATCTACGTCCTCAACGGACCCAATCTGCATCTGCTCGGCCAGCGCCAGCCGGAGATATACGGCCGTGCCACGCTCGCCGATGTCGAGCAGCTATGCCAGACGACCAGCCAGCAGCTGGGGCTTGCGCTCGTATTCCGCCAATCGAACCACGAAGGCGACATCGTCGATTGGATCAATGAGGCGCACAGCGAGAAGGCGGCCGGGCTGATCATCAATCCGGCGGGATTTACGACAACGTCCATCGCAATCCTCGACGCGCTCCTCGTCATGGCCGTACCCGTGATCGAAGTGCACATCAGCAATATTCATAAACGCGAGGAATACCGGCGGCATTCCTATGTCTCGCAGGCCGCCAGTGCCGTGATCTGCGGGTTTGGAATAAACGGCTACGCGCTTGCCATCACTGGCCTCGCCGCCATGCTTGACGCCAAGGAGTGATCGTGGCGCGCAAGCCCGGCAGCACAACAAATGCGCCGACCGTTGATCACGACGTGATCCGCGATTTGGCTAAGCTGCTCGACGAGACCGGCCTTACCGAAATCGAATATGAGCGCGATGGCGTGTCGATTCGCGTCGCCAGGCACGTCGCCGCGCCGGCAATTCATGGTCGGCCCACGGAAAGCCCGATCGGCACGCCGGCAGCAGCCGCGCCGATCGCGCCCTCCGCCGATACGGCGCAGCATACCGGCCTCGTCGCTTCGCCCATGGTCGGAACCGCCTATCTCGGTCCAGCGCCGGGCGCACGGCCGTTTGTCGAAGTGGGCAGCGCGGTGAAGGCCGGCGAGACGCTTATCATCATCGAGGCGATGAAGACGATGAATCAGATCCCGGCGCCGCGGTCGGGCACCGTGCTGCAGATTCTCGTCGAAGACGGTCAACCGGTGGAATACGGCGAGCCGCTGATGATTATCGAGTAGTGCGAGTAACGAGCAGGGACAATGTCAGGAAACGCCTTCCGGCCCTGTTCGCCACTCGCTTGTTTGAGCCGCCCCGATGTTTGACAAGATATTGATCGCCAACCGCGGAGAGATCGCGTTGCGGGTGCTGCGAGCCTGCAAGGAGCTCGGCATTCCGACCGTGGCGGTGCATTCGACGGCGGACGAAGACGCCATGCATGTGCGCCTGGCCGATGAGAGCGTGTGCATCGGTCCGCCCGCCGCCAAGGACAGTTATCTCAACATTCCGGCACTGCTTGCCGCCTGCGAAATCACCGGCGCCGACGCCGTGCATCCGGGCTACGGCTTTCTCTCCGAGAACGCCCGCTTTGCCGAAATTCTCGCCGAGCACAACGTGCACTTCATCGGGCCTCGCCCCGAACATATCCGCCTGATGGGCGACAAGATCGCGGCGAAGCGCACCGCCAAGGGCCTCGGTATCCCGGTCGTTCCGGGCTCCGACGGCGACGTCGGCACGGACGCGCAGGCCTACGGGCTCGCGCGCGACATCGGCTACCCGCTGATGCTCAAGGCCGCGGCGGGCGGCGGCGGGCGCGGCATGCGCGTGGTGCGGGAGGAAGGCGAGCTTGCGGGCGCGCTGGCCTCCGCGCGCGCCGAAGCCAAGTCCGCCTTCGGCGACGACACCCTCTACCTCGAAAAATATCTCGCGCGGCCCCGCCACATCGAGATCCAGGTGCTGGGCGACGGCAAGGGCCGCGCCATTCATCTCGGCGAGCGCGATTGCTCGTTGCAACGCCGTCACCAGAAGGTCTGGGAGGAAGGTCCCTCCCCTGCGCTCAATACCGGCACCCGCGACGAGATCGGCGAGACCGTCGCCAAAGCCATGCGTCAGATCCAATATCTCGGCGTCGGCACCGTCGAGTTTCTGTACGAAGACGGCAAATTCTATTTCATCGAAATGAATACGCGCATCCAGGTCGAGCACCCGGTAACGGAAATGATCACCGATATCGATCTGATCCTCGAGCAGATCCGCGTCGCCGCCGGCAGCGACCTCGAACTGACGCAGAGCAACATCAAGTTCCACGGCCATGCCATCGAGTGCCGCATCAATGCCGAGAATCCGGTGTCGTTCCGGCCATCGCCGGGCAAGATCGTGCATTACCATCCGCCGGGTGGGCTCGGCGTGCGCGTCGATTCCGCCGTCTACCACGGCTATACGATCCCGCCCTATTACGATTTGCTGGTCGGCAAGCTCATCGTCCATGGCAAGACGCGCAGCGAATGCCTGATGCGGCTCAAGCGCGCGCTCGATGAGTTCGTCATCGACGGCATCGAGACCACGCTGCCGCTGTTCCGCGCGCTGGCGCGCGACAAAGACATCATCGACGGCGATTATCACATCCACTGGCTCGAAGCTTTTCTCGCCCGCGGCGGCGTCGAGGAATAGCTCAGACCGGGACGGCCGTCATCGCCGCCTTGGTTGCGGCAGCGAGCAGCCGTCCGACCAGCGCCGGCTCGTAGGGTTTTGGCACCACAATCGAGCCTGGAACACGTGCATCCTGCTTGAGCAGCGTGGCCCGCGCCGAAGCGTAGACGACCGGCAGCTGCGGCTGCATCTCGCGGGCGCGCCGCGCCAGCGCCGCACCGTCCATGCCGCCCGGCAAATTGATATCGGTGAACAGCACGTCTACCGGAAGCGCCGCCAGATGCGCCAAGGCATCGGCCGCGTTCGTCACCGTGCGTACGTCAAAGCCCTGCTCGGACAAGGATTGCGAAACCCACTCGCTGATGAGGAACTCATCCTCAACAAATAGAACATGAATCGGTTCGTCCGCTGTTGCGCTCGGTTCCATGATATTCCACCCAATCCCGTTGCGTCCTTAGACGCGTAACGCCGGTTACATGGAAGCGTTCAAGCTTTAGAAAATCGTAGTGAGTTATACTTTGCACTACGTTAACGGCCGAAGCGGGTCCGCGCGCGAAGGCATCGGCGGCAATTCGACCTAGCCGTCGAACCAAACGGGCCTTGAACGCCAAGGCATGACCCGGCTAAACGGGGACCCCATGGCAAGCCGCGAATCCGCGCTGATCGACATCACGCCCGAGGTGCTGCTGAAGGCGTATTCCTGCGGCATTTTCCCTATGGCCGAGAGCGCGGACGACCCGGCGCTCTATTGGATCGAACCGGAACATCGCGGAATCATTCCGCTCGACCGCTTTCATGTGCCCGATCGGCTGGCACGCACGGTGCGATCCACCCGCTATGCCGTTTTCGTCGATCGCGATTTCGACGCGGTCATCGATGGCTGCGCGCAGCCGGCGGCGGGCCGGTCGCGAACCTGGATCAACGGCCGCATCCGCGGCCTTTATCGCAAGCTCTATGAGCGCGGCGATTGCCATTCCGTCGAAGTCTATGACGGCGAAGCCCTGGTCGGCGGTCTCTATGGCGTCAGCCTCGGCCGTGCTTTCTTTGGCGAGAGCATGTTCCACCGCGCGCGGGACGCCTCCAAGATCGCGCTCGTGCATCTGGTGGCGCGGCTCAAGGTCGGTCATTACCGGCTGCTCGACACCCAGTTCGTCACCGACCATCTGCGCACCTTCGGGGCGATCGAGGTGTCGCGGCCGATCTATCACAAGCTGCTCGATGCAGCGCTTGTCGGCGAGGGAAATTTCGCGGCCTTGCCGGTCGACCGGCCGCTTTCCGGGGAGACCGCGTTGGCCCGCCTCGCGGCGGCTTGATCCGCTCAGTCGTCGGTCTCTGGCGCCGGCTCGGGTGCCGACGGCCGAACGGCCCGCCGCGGCGGCTGCGCTTGGCGCGTGGAAACCGGCGGCGGCGACGGTGGCGCTGCCGCGGGTTCCGGCCCGGGCGTCCCCGGCGGCGGCGGCATCGGAGTTCGATTCCGCAACCGGCCCGGTCAGCGGCTGTTCGCAGCCCGTGAGCCAAACGTCGTAAATCGGATGCTCCACGGCGTTGAGACCCGGGCTCGAAGCGAACATCCACCCGGTAAAGATCCGCTTGATCTCGCCCTGCAGCGTCACTTCGTCGACTTCGACAAAAGCGTCGGTATTGGTGGGCTCGGTCGGCGGTCGCGTGTAGCAGGCCCGCGCCGTGACCTGCAGCGCACCGAATTGGACGGTTTCACCGACTGCCGCGTCGAACTTGATGGTGCGGCCGGTAATCTTGTCGAGTCCGGCAAATACGGCGCGACCGTTCTCGATCTTTTCGGTCGGCGTCTCGATGACGGTGGTATCGTCTTCCTGGCCCGGCGAGAGCGGCGGGTTCGCGGTATCGGACGGTTGCGGCGCTGACGGGTTTGCCGGCACCGGCGCGATTGCCGTAGGGGCCGCTATTGGTGCGGCCGGACCTCCTCGATTGGACGCCGCCGGCGCAGCTGACGCGCCGGGTGGCGGCGGTAAAGGCTGTGCCTGAATACCGGATGGTCCGCGTGCAACCGGGCTCGGCGCCGGAGCGCGTTGCTGCGCCGGGTACTGCTGTTGCGCCGGATATTGCTGCGCCGGGTACTGTCGTTGTGCTGGATATTGCTGGGCGGGATATTGCTGTGGCGGATATTGTTGTTGCGACGGGTATTGCCCGGGATATCCCACGGGAGGCGGTTGCGGCGGAAAGCCGGGATTGGGAATGTCGGCCGGCGGCCGCGGCGGCGAATCGCCAAACGAACCGAACTGGGCCTGGACAGGCCCAGCGGCAAGCGTCGCGCCGATCACGACGATGAAAGCGGCGATTCGGAACATGAACCCTGTGCGGCGTGGCCGCGGGTCTCTGCCCGCGCCGAGTCCCCGTTAACATGGCGAATAAGGCAAAACCAGGGATCAGCAATCAGAAGTCAACCCGCTCGGCCCGCTCTAATTGGCCGATCACGAGCCTCCCGGATTCCACGCTTCGTAGTCACCGGTCGCTTTGGGACGTCGGCCCTGCGCCAGCGTCGAGCCGCTCGGTCGGTGCGCCGCCGGCGTGCCGGTGAGATTGGGCTGATGCGGCTTCTCCCAACTGTATGTTCTCACGCTTTCCTGGGTCGGCGGCACGTCCACGGTATGATGCAGCCAACCATGCCAGCCCGGTGGCACGGTGGAAGCCTCGGCAACGCCGCGATAGATCACCCAGCGGCGCTCGAAACCGAGCGTCGGATCGATCTTGCCGCCTTTGGTGCGGAAGTAACGATTGCCGAATTCGTCCTCCCCGACGAATTCGCCGTAGAGCCACGTCCACCACTGCGTGCCGAAGGTCTGGCTGTTCCACCAGGTGAATAATCGCAGTAGAAAAGTCTTCATCGCTGAACGCCTGCTCGCCGAGCATACCTTGATGACACTTGGTGAGGGTGCTGTCCAGGCAGAACCGCCGGAAACCCGACCGAAACCAGCGCGAAACCCGCCGGTTTCTCAGACGTTTCTCCGTATATTCGGCGTTTATACCAAGGCTTATGCGGCGCGATCCATGTGGCAACAGCTTTCGCAAGACATTCAATCAAAGTTTCATAACGCGGACGGCGCGCTGTCGCTCGCGCCGCCATGGCTCGTGCCATCGGCGGTGTCGCTCATTGTGTTGTTGATCGCCGTCGTCGCCGCCTGGCTCATCTATGCCGCGCTGCTGGCGACGGTGCGCCGGCTGTTACGGGGCCGGCCCTATCGGCACAGGATCATCGACGCCACCAAAAAGCCGGCTCGGCTGGCGCTGCTGCTCATTGCACTCGCCGTCGCGGTGCCTGCCGCGCCGCTCGAGCCGACGACCAAGGACGTGCTGATAAGGTTCCTGGCCCTGGCGACCATCTGCATGTTCGGCTGGGCCGCGCTTACCGTGCTCGGCATCGCCACAGATTTTTACTTGCTCAAATTCAGGATGGACGTCGAGGACAACCTCCTGGCGCGCAAGCACGTCACGCAGGTGCGCGTCCTGGTCCGCGTGCTTGATACCGTCATCGTTCTGGTCACCGCCGGCTTCGCCTTGATGAGCTTTCAAGCGGTGCGGCAATACGGCGTGAGCCTGTTCGCCTCGGCGGGCGTTGCCGGCATCATCGCCGGCCTGGCGGCGCGGCCGGTGCTGAGCAATTTGTTCGCCGGCGTTCAGCTCGCGGTGACGCAGCCGATCCGGCTGGAAGACGCCGTCACCGTCGAGAACGAGTACGGCTGGATCGAAGAGATTACCTCGACCTATGTGGTGATCCGCTTATGGGATCTGCGGCGGCTGATCGTGCCGTTGAGCTACTTTATCGAAAAGCCGTTCTACAATTGGACACGGCACGCCGCCGCCAATCTTGGATCGGTGCTGCTCTATCTCGACTACACGGCTCCGGTCGATCTTATCCGGCAAAAGGCCAAGGAGTTCGTCGCCCAGTCGGCACAGTGGAGGGGCAAGGTGGTCAACGTCCAGGTCACCAATACCAGCACCGTGGCCATCGAAGTGCGGGTTCTCTTAAGCGCCGATGATGCGGCAAACACCTCCGACTTGTGCGCCGAGTTGCGCGAGAAACTGATCGGCTTCCTGCAGCGCGAGCATCCGGAATCATTGCCGCGCCGGCGCAACGAGATCAGCGAACGGCCGCTGCGCAAAGATCGGCCAGCCGAGACAGCCCGGCCAGGGGTGTGACCCCCGATCTGGAAAAACTCAGACAGCTTCGTTTTCCAGAAGTACGGCCACGATCGCCGACCATTCCGCCGCCAATTCGCCGCTGGCCGTCTTCCGGCGCGCTTGTCGGTACCAATAGCGCGCATTGTCGAGAGCGCCTTCGACGCGATGCAGGTAAGCATGGACCCAGGCGCTGTCGTTGTCGGCCTCGTCCATCACGATCTTGTGCGCTTTGTCCCAGTCGTCTTTGCCGGCCCACCACAAGGCCTCGAGTGCCGGCGACAGCCCTGGCGCCGGGCGTTGGCTCGACAGGCTGCGCTTGAATGCCGACGGGTTCATGATCGACAGGCTTCGCGGCGCGAGTTCAGCTCCACCACAGCTTCGGCTTAAAATTTCCGGCGGCTTGTTCGATGATCGCGCCGAGCGCGAACAGGGTCTCTTCCTCGAACGGCCGCCCGATCAGTTGCAGACCGAGCGGCAAGCCTTGGCCATCAAGCCCGCTCGGCACCGAAATCGCCGGCAAACCGGCCATGTTCACGGTCACCGTGAACACGTCATTGAGATACATTTCGATCGGGTCGGCGCGGCCCTTTTCGCCGATGGCAAAGGCGGCCGACGGCGTCGCCGGCGTCAGCATGGCGTCGATGCCGTCACCGAAGCATTTTTCGAAATCGCGCTTGATCAGCGTGCGCACTTTCTGCGCTCGCAAATAATAGGCGTCGTAATAGCCGGCGGACAGCACATAGGTTCCGATCATGATACGGCGCCGCACCTCCTTGCCGAAGCCGGCGGCGCGGGTGCGTTCGTACATGTCGATCACGTCGCGGCCGACAACGCGCAGCCCGTAGCGTACGCCGTCATAGCGGGCGAGATTGGACGACGCCTCGGCCGGCGCCACGATGTAATAGGCCGGCAGCGCGTATTTGGTCATCGGCAGCGAAATGTCGATCAGCTCGGCGCCGGCGTCTTTGAGCCACTGCGCGCCCTGCCGCCACAGCGCCTCGATCTCCGCGGCCATTCCGGGCATGCGATATTCCTTCGGAATACCGATGCGCATGCCCTTGATCGAGCCGCCGATGGACTTCTCGTAGTCGGGCACCGCCAGGTCGACGCTGGTCGTGTCCTTCGGGTCGTGGCCGGCCATCGAGCGCAGCAGAATGGCGCAGTCGCGCACGCTGCGTGCAAACGGCCCGGCCTGATCCAGCGATGAGGCAAAGGCGACGATGCCCCACCGCGAGCAGCGGCCATAAGTCGGCTTTACTCCCACGATGCCGCAGAACGCCGCGGGTTGGCGGATCGAGCCACCGGTATCGGTGCCGGTCGCGCCGCTGCATAGCCCGGCCGCGACCGCCGCGGCTGAGCCGCCGGACGAGCCGCCGGGCACCAGTTTTGCGTCGGAGCCCCGCCGCCGCCATGGCGACACGACGGGACCGAAACAGGAGGTCTCGTTTGACGAGCCCATCGCGAACTCGTCGTTATTGGTCTTGCCGAGCAGCACCGCGCCATCACGCCACAGTTTGGCCGTGACGGTCGAACTCGTAGGTCGGAACGAAATTATCCAGGATATGCGAGCAGGCCGTAGTGCGCACGCCGGTCGTGCAGAACAAATCCTTGATGCCGAGCGGCAGGCCTTCGAGCGGCCGGCCTTCCCCTTTTGCCAGGCGCGCATCCGACACGCGCGCCATCTCACGGGCGCGCTCCGGCGTCTCCAGCACGAAGGCGTTGAGGGCACGCGCCTTCTCCATGGCGGCAAGATGCGCGTCGGCGACTTCCAGCGCAGAAAATTCCTTGGCGCGCAGGCCATCGCGCGCCTGCGCCAGCGTGAGCGCCGTAAGATCGTTCATTCGCCGGTCGGACTGTCGCAGGAAAATGGATTATTTGTCGCCGGCTTCGCCGTGGCCGCACTGCCCTCAGCCTCAGCGGCCGCCTCAGACGCCGGCTCGTTCCGTTCGGATTGGAGCGGCAGCGGCTGCACCGGGAACGCAGAAAACAATGCGTCAACGGCCGCAGGGTCGTCCGGCTTCAACAAGCCCTGGCTGTCGAGATAAGCGAGCCAGATGGCGTCCTGTTCACAGGCGAGGCACATTATTCCACCACCTTCGGCACTACAAAAAAGTGATGTTCGCGCGCCGGCGCATTGGCGACGATGGCATCCGCAATGCCGCCGTCGGTGACCGCGTCCTCGCGGGTCTTCATCGCCATCGGCGTGACCGAGGTCATTGGCTCGACGCCCTCGACATGCACTTCACCGAGCTGCTCGACGAAGGCCAGAATGGCATTGAGCTCGCCGCGAAGATTTTCCACCTCGTCCTCCGCGATCGCGATCCGTGCCAGATGCGCAACACGGCGGACGGTATCGGCATCGACGGACATCTGCGGCTTGCCCTCTTCGGTCTCGATATAGGCGCGATCACAAGGCCGCCTATAGCAGAACGGCCTTTTTGAGCCAACAGCACTCCTGCGGGCTCAAAAGCCGCGCTGATGGAAGGCCATTGCCGCCAGCGCCGCGTTTTCCGCCGGAATGCGGATGGCGAGCACCCCGGCGTTGAGTACAGAAAACACCAGAGCATAGATCGGCAGGCCGAGCGCGAGCGACACCAGCGCCATCTCGGCGATGACGACGGCATAGTTCGGATGGCGAAGCAAGCGATAGGGGCCACGCGCGACCAGCTTCTCACCAGGGACGACGATAATGCGGATGGTCCAGCGCCGCCTCAGCGTGAACAACACCCAGAATCGCGCGGCTTGCGCGACGACGAATAGCGCAAAAAACACAGGCTGGATTGGGCGGTCATAGCCGAGCCCCCACAATCCCATCAACCATGCTGCATGCAGCAACACGATCAGCAGAAGATGATTCCGGCCGTATTCGACGCCGCCGGACGCGAACAGCCGCCGCTCGTTCTGCGTTGCCCACCACAGTTCGGCCATCCGCTGCAGTGTGAGATAGGCCAGCAACAGCGCGCCCCAGCCGAAGTCGATCATAGGTCGGCCACGGCGAAATAGGCGGAAAAGCCGGGGCCGAAAGCGGCCAGCAAATGCGGACCGCGCGCACCGGCTTGCATCGCCTGCTCAAGCACGAACAGGACGGTCGCCGACGACATATTCCCGTAGCGGCGCAGGACGTCCCAGCAATATTCGAGTTGCTGGCGCGTCAAGCCGAGCGTCTGCTCGATCGTCTCCAAGAGCCTGCGGCCGCCCGGATGAAACAGGAAACCGTTGAAATCCGAGACACGGTAGCCATGACGTTCAAGAAAATCGTCCAATGCGGGCGCCAGTTCGCGCTCCATCAGCGCCGGCAATTCGGGTGCGAGCACGATGCCGAAGCCATCGTCCTTGATGTCCCATCCCATGATGTGTTCAGTGCCGCGCCAGCAATATTCACCGCTGGCGAGTATGCGCGGACCGGCACGGGCGCCGCTTCTGATGTTGTGCAACAGCATTCCCGCGGCGCCGTCACCGAACAGAGCGGTGGACACGAACATCGCCGGGCTTGGGTCGCCAACCCGCAAACACAGGCTGCACAGATCGACGGTCAGGAACAGCACATGAGCGCCGTCGGACGCCTGGGCCAGCCGCGCAGCGCGAGATAATCCGGCGACGCCGGCGCCACATCCAAGCCCGAACATGGGAAGCCGTTCGACAGTTGGCGCAAGCTTCAGTCGGTTGAACAGCATCGCGTCGAGGCTCGGCACGGCAAGACCGGTCACCGTGTTGGTCACGATCATGTCGATCGCGCCAAGCGTGACACCCGCCGCCTCGGTCACCTGCACCGTCACCTGCTCCAAGAGGTCGAGCGCGTGCTTGTGAAATGAGGCGGTGCGTTCTTCCCAGCTATGCGGCTTGAGGTACCATTCGATCGGTTCGCAATTGTAACGCCGTTCGATGCCGGTATTGTCATAGAGCGGCCAAAGCCGTTTGAGCTGGGGAAATAACTCTTTGGCGCGCGCCGCCGCTTCAGCCTGAGTCAATTGGAAAGGAGGATTGGCCGTCGCCAATGAGAGAATTTCGACGTCGAATCCGGCCCGCGCCATGCCTTGGCGTGCAGCGGACCTGACAACGTCCAACATGAGAAAACTCCTCGGGTTCGTTCGCCTCGTACTAACACCGCACAACTACGACTCGTCCCGACAGGTTGTCCCTTCGGCAAAGCGAGCTTAACTTGGGCGCTATGGTGCATTCTTTGCGGCCGGTTCATGTTGTGGGCGGCGGCCTATCCGGTTCGGAGGCCGCCTGGCAGCTTGCGCGCCGTGGTGTGCCGGCGGTGCTGCACGAAATGCGCCCATTGCAAGCCACCCCCGTGCATAAGACCGGCCAATTTGCTGAACTGGTCTGTTCCAATTCGTTCCGCTCCGACGATGCCGAAGGCAGCGCCATCGGGCTGTTGCATGCCGAGATGCGCCGCCTCGACTCGCTGGTGATGCAGGCGGCCGATGGAAATAAGCTGCCGGCCGGCGGCGCGCTCGCCGTCGATCGCGACGGCTTTTCCGCCGCGATCACCGCGGCTCTGGAAGCTGAACCACTGATCAGCATCGAGCGGGGCGAGATCGCCGAACCGCCGGCGGAGTGGGACAGCGTTATCATCGCTACCGGCCCACTGACCTCGCCGCAGCTTGCCGAGGCGATCCGCAGTCTTACCGGCGAAGAGGCGCTGTCGTTCTTCGATGCCATTGCGCCAATCGTGCATCGCGACTCGATCGATTTCGGCATCGTGTGGTTTCAGTCTCGCTACGACAAGAGCGGCCCCGCCGGCTCCGGCGCCGATTACATCAATTGCCCGCTAACGCGCGAACAATATGACGCCTTCGTCGATGGGCTTATCGCCGGCGATAAAGTCGCGTTCCGCGATTTCGAAAAAACACCGTATTTCGACGGTTGCCTGCCGATCGAAGTGATGGCCGAGCGCGGCCGCGAAACGTTGCGCCACGGCCCGATGAAGCCGTTCGGCCTGACCGATCCGCATCAGCCCGAAACAAAACCCTATGCCGTGGTCCAACTGCGCCAGGACAACAAGCTCGGCACTTTGTTCAACATGGTCGGCTTTCAAACCAAACTGAGGCACGCCGAGCAGGCACGGATTTTCCGCACCATCCCCGGCCTCGGCAAAGCCGAATTTGCGCGGCTTGGCGGGCTGCACCGCAATTCGTTTCTCAATTCGCCGAAGCTGCTGGACGCGACGCTGCGGCTCAAGGCAATGCCGCGGTTGCGCTTTGCCGGGCAGATCACCGGCTGCGAGGGTTACGTCGAGTCGGCGGCGATCGGCCTCCTCGCCGGCCGCTTCGCCGCGGCGGAACGGCTCGGCGAGCGCATTGCGCTACCGCCGCAGACGACCGCGCATGGCGCATTGCTCGGACACATTACCGGCGGCCATATCGAGACCATCGACGAAGGCCCGAGCTCGTTTCAGCCGATGAACGTGAATTTCGGGCTGTTCCCGCCGCTATCGCGAATGCCGGCAAAGGCCGCCGACGGCAAACGCTTGCGCGGCCCCGCCGGGACAAGCGCGAAAAAGCGCGCGCTTTGCGCCCGCGCGCGCAGCGACCTTGAGGCATGGCTCGCCGGCGCCCTACCCGCCGCCGCCGCGGAGTAAAGCTCGGCGCCGTCTCTACGGTGCTGCCAAATCGGCAAACGGATTGCGGATGGTCAACCCTTCGATCGTCTGCTGATGCTGGAGATCCTCGGTATAAAGTGTCGTGCAACCCGCGCGGAGCGCCGCTGCCACAATGAGGCTGTCGTAGATCGAGAAGCCATAATCGCGTGCAATCCCGACCGCAACGTCATGGACTTCGACCGTCAAAGGCGCTGGCGAATCCAGCAGCGTCTTTACAACGCCAAGGCCTTCCTGAATTTCCGCCCAACCGCGCCCTTGCTTCCGGCGCCAAACGTTCACAAGCTCGTTAAGGACCTGAACACTGATCAGGCCGCCCGCTTGCATCAACGCATAAGCCTCTTCGCAGCGCGGATCGTCCGAAGTAAAGGCATAAACGATTACATTGGTGTCGAAGAACGGCTTAGCGGGCATTCGCCTCCTCGCGATCGAATTTAAAGCCCGGAGGTAGAGGACGCCGCAGCGCCCGCAACCGCTTGAGCGCCTCTTCGCGCTTGCGGTCGCGGGAAACCTCCAACGCGCGCGTCCCAGTCACGGTAATCTCGATGTCGTCGCCCTCCTTGAGCTTGAGCGCTTCGACCACCGCGCGGGGGAGACGCACGGCGAGGCTGTTGCCCCATTTGGAAACCTGCATTGGTTTGCTCCAATGATATACCTTGGCGTATGTATATCATACAACGATCTACCCATCAACCGACGTCGGAACCGCCGTTTGCCGGCGCCGCCTGCGATCATGCTAAAAACGCCGCGATGACGAACGTAGAGTGCCCGAACGAGATTGCCGGCCGCTGGCATTCCGGCGTCGTGCTCAAGCGCGACGTATTTTCCACCATCGAGCGTGGCCGCTTTCGCACCGAGACGGGCGAGGTCGAGGCCGTGGTGCGGCGCCTCGACGGCGTGCCGTGGTGGAGCCGGCCGCTCGCGCGTGCATTGTTCCGCCGCGAACGCCGCGCGCTCGCAATAGCCGGCCCGCTCGGCATCGCGCCGCCGCTGCTTTTCGCCGGCCAACACGTCCTGGTGCGCGGCTGGCTCGATGGCGTACCGCTGCACATTGCCAAGCCTCACGGCGATGCCGCCTATTTCCGCTCGGCGAAAAAGGCTTTGCGCGCGCTGCATCGCGCCGGCATCGCCCACAACGATCTCGCCAAGGAGCAGAACTGGCTCTACGCCCAAGAAAACGCACAAGACCGCGAACATGGCCGCGCCTTCCTAATGGACTTCCAGCTCGCCGCCCGTTTTCGCCGCGGCAGTGCTCTGTTCCGCCTCGCCCGCTACGAAGACCTGCGCCATCTCCTCAAGCACAAGCGGCGCTATGCGCCCG
Source organism: uncultured Alphaproteobacteria bacterium (assembly GCA_963791925.1). GTDB lineage: Bacteria > Pseudomonadota > Alphaproteobacteria > Rhizobiales > Xanthobacteraceae > BOG-931. Next base: position 745,974 of record CAWBUA010000005.1, read on the forward strand.
AGGCGCTCACGGCGGCCGAGCGCCGGGTACTGGCGCGGAAAAGTTTCATTACCCGCGCCTGGATGGCGACGGGAAAAAAGGTCTACTACGCCATCACCCGCGGTGTGAACTTCACTGACCGCGAAGGCCGCGGCATACGCTTCGTGCGCGAAGCCCCTGTCATCGCGGCGCGGCTTCGCGCCCATCCCAAGGTGCGCGACGTCGCCATCGTACCCTATCCCGACCGCCGCGCCGGCACCGGGCTTTACGCCTTCGTCGAGGCGAGCGCGAGCGAGGCGGAGCTCAACGATTTTCTCGGCAAAGCCGGGCCCGAGCATCTGCAAGTTGTCGACGCGCTGCCGCGCAACGCGCAAGGCGAAGTGCGCGGCGAAATTCTCGAACTGGTGGCGATGAACCAGCTCGACCTCATCGATCCGCTGCTCAAGACCGATGCCGAGCGCGCGGTCATCGGCCGCATCGTTGCGCAGCGGCGCAACCTGCGCGACCGCTTCGCATTCTGATCGAACGCCCCTAACCCGGCCGTCGGATTGGTGTAAGCTTGCCGCCGAGCTGCCAGCGGGACGTGCCGGCGTCCGGCAAAATTCAACGGCAGCGACGATGCCTACGGCGGGCCAGCAATCCTAAGAATGCCCGGTTCGGAGCCCTTCGCCTTTCGCGGCGGGCCATCACGCGTATAGGGGAAACGCCATGAAACTTGCTCGCAGGCACATTCTGCAACTGGCGGCAAGCGCCGCTGTCGTACCGGTCCTGTCGCATATTGCGCGAGCGGCCGATTACCCGACACGGCCGGTGCGCCTGGTCGTCGGCTTTTTTGCCGGCGGGCTCACCGACATCCTCGGGCGCGTACTCGGCGAATGGCTGACGCAGCGGCTCGGACAGCAATTCATCGTCGAGGATCAGCCCGGCGCCGGCACCAACGTCGCCACCGAGGCGGTGATCCGGTCTGCTCCGGACGGCTATGCGCTGTTGATGGCTACCTCATCGAACGCGATCAACGCGACGCTCTATTCGCATCTGAATTTCGATTTCGTCCGCGACACCGTGCCGGTGGCGAGCGTGGCGCGAACGCCGATGGTCATGGCGATCACGCCGTCGTTTCCGGCCAAGACCGTGCCGGAGTTCATCGCCTATGCCAAAGCCAATCCCAGCAAGATCAATATGGCGACCGCCGGCAAGGGCAGTTCGGTCCATCTCGCCGGCGAGCTGTTCATGACCATGACCGGCACCACCATGACGGTCGTGCATTATCGCGAGAGTTACGTGCCCGATATGCTGGCCGGGCGGATGCAGGTCGTGTTCAGCCCGATCCCGACGACGATTCAGCAGATCCGGGCAGGCAAGCTGCGGGCGCTTGCGGTCACCAGCGCCATTCGCTCGCAAGCACTGCCCGACATCCCGACCGTTGGCGAGTTCGTGCCGGGTTACGAGGCGATTATTTGGAACGGCGTCGTGGCGCCGAAGGGCACCCCCGCCGAGATCGTCGACAAGCTCAACGGCGCGATCAGCGCCGGCGTTGCCGACCCGGCGGTGATGGCGAAATTTGCCAATGTCGGCAGCGTGCCAAAGGCCATGACGCCTGCCGAATTCGGCAAATTTGTCATTGCCGACACTGAGAAGTGGGCGAAAGTGATCAAAGGCGCCGACATCAAGGTGGACTGAGGCGGCCGCGCGCCTGTGCATCATCTGGCGATCCGCGCCGGATTATGCGCCGCGCGCCAGATCAGCCATTGCCGCCGCCACGGCGAAATCTCGGCCGGCGCGAAAGTGTCGCTGCGGTCCAGACCGTCAAGCGACGGACGCACCAGCGCAACCGGCAGGAAGGCCGGGTCCGCCGTTCGCGGCAGCGCCATCAAGGGCGTCGCTGCCGCGGCGAGATGATGGCGCGCGAGGCCGCGCAATTCGGCAAGCGCCGCATCCAGCCCGTCTGACGATTGGCCGGAAAATATCTGCTGCGTGCTGACGCCGTGTCGTTCGAGGAGTTCGGTCGGCAGATAAAGCTGACGCCTTGCGGCGTGAAGCGGAAATGCGCGGATGAGACCAGTGATGCCATAGGCCATTCCGGCGGGGCTTGCAGCGACCTGCGCGTCGACGCCAAGAATTCGCGCCGCAAACGCGATCACCGTGCACGAAGTCTTCTTGACGTAGCCATCGAGATCGGCAAGCAGCGCCATCGGCTCGTCATAGAGATCGAAGCGGCGTGCTTCGATCAGGGCGATAAGTTCGCTTGTCGGCAGCCGGTGCCGCTCAATGGCGGACAACAACGCTGCAGCAACCGGATTGGCGGCCGCCTCTCCGCTCCGCTCGCCGCCGACGACCTCGCTCCACCATTGCAGGCGCATTTCGCCGGGCAGCGGCTCGCGCGCCACCTCGCGCACCCGCCCGATTTCGACATTGAAAGCATAGAACGCAAACAGCGCATCGCGAAGCTGCGCCGGCGCAAACAGCGTCGCCAGATAGCGGTCGCGGTCGGCCCCCCGCACCAGCTCCGCGCAATAAGTGGATGCATCCCGCATCGCAGACGCTTGCCATCACTTGATCGCGACCAGACCGGCGCCGACGCGCCGGCCTTCCAACAGCATCACGTTATAGGTCCGCACCGCCGGTCCTGTCGTCATGGCATCGACCGATATATGGGCTTCGCGAAAGCGCAGCCGCATGGGCGCCGGCATCGTCCAGGGCGCCTCCCCGGTGCCGAGGATGAAGAAATCAAGCGCGTCGGCGCGGGCGAAGACCGGGTCGAGGGCTTGGTCGTTCAATGCCGCCGGCGCGGAAACCGGCCAAGCCCAGACACCATCGGGCAGGCAAAGCAGCGAGCCGCGATGCGACATGCCGGCGAAGCGGAAGCCGCCGGCGCCATGCGCATCGATCGGCGCCTGGTGCGGCAGATGGGGCCGGTCCATGATGACGCTAGCGGCGCGCCCGCGCGCGCCGCGATGACGGACTTGATCGCACCGGGGCTGCCGATGGCGCCGTCGCAGGCGCAGCAGCGACCGCGGGCGGCTCCGGCTCTTCGGCGCCGCCCATGCGGCTCGCCCCGACGCCGAGATAGATCAGGATCGGCGAAGCGATGAACACCGACGTGTAGGTGCCGACCAGCACCACGCCAAACATCATGGTCGCGGTGAAGCTGTGGATGGCCTGACCGCCGAACAGCAAAAGCGCCAGGAGCGACATCGCCACGGTAACGTGGGTGACGATCGAGCGCGACAGCGTGGCGTTGACCGAGGCATTGAGCAGCTCCGGCATCGGCAGCCGCTTGTAACGGCGCAGCATTTCGCGGATGCGGTCGTAGATCACCACCGTATCGTTGAGCGAATAGCCGAGAATGGTGAGGAGAGCCGCAATACTGGTGAGATCGAAATCGATATGGGTGAGCGACATGAAGCCGACGGTGAGCACCAGATCGTGCACGTTGGCGATCATGGCGCCGAGCGCGAACTGCCACTCGAAGCGGAACCATAGATAGATCAGGATTGCCACGATCGCGAGCACGAGCCCGATCGTGCCGTAGGACAACAGCTCGGTGGAGACGCTCGGTCCGACCACTTCGACGCGGCGGTAATCGACGCTGTCGCCCAACGCATCGCGGACCTTCTGGATCGCCGCTTGCTGCGCCTGGTCGCCGCCGGGCTGCTCGGAAATGCGGATCAGCACGTCATTGGGCGCGCCAAACAGCTGCAGCTGAACTTCGCCGAGATGCAACGAGCCGACGGTGGCGCGCATCTTGGCAAGGTCCGCCGGCCCCGCCTTGGTCTGCACCTCGACCAGCGTGCCGCCGACGAAATCGATGCCGAAATTCAGCCCGTGATAGAAGTAGAGCAAAATCGCCAGAATCGACAGCATCGCCGAGATCGGAAAGCTGATGCGCCGAAAGCGCATGAAATCGAATTTGGTGTCGTCGGGAACGATGCGAAGGAGGCGCACTGGATTTCTTTCAAGCGGGGTTTTTTGGCTTACGCATGGCGTCGCGCTCAGATCGGAACCGTGCGCGGCCGCCACATGCGGACCCAATAGGCCACGATCAGCCGGGTCAAAGTGAAGGCCGTGAACAGCGTGGTGAGGATGCCGACGCCGAGCGTCACCGCGAAGCCGCGCACCGGACCGGAGCCGATATAGAACAGCACCGCCGCGGCGATGAAGGTGGTGATATTGGAATCGAGAATGGTGGCGAGCGCGCGGGTGAAACCGGCATCGATGGCGTTGATCGCGCTGCGTCCGGCACGCACCTCCTCGCGGATGCGCTCGTAGATCAGCACGTTGGAATCCACTGCAATGCCGACCGTGAGCACGATGCCGGCGATGCCCGGCAGCGTCAGGGTGGCGCCGAGAAACGACAGCACGCCGAAAATCATGGCGACGTTGATGGCGACCGCGATATTGGCGAACAGGCCGAACAGGCCGTAGGTCACGAACATGAAGATGATGACCAGCGCCGCCCCCGCATAGGCCGCGTGCTCGCCGGCATTGATCGAATCCTGGCCCAATCCCGGCCCGACGGTGCGCTCTTCGACGATCGTCAGCGGCGCCGGCAATGCGCCCGCCCGCAACAGGATCGCCAAGTCATTGGCCGACTGCACGGTGAAATTCCCGGAAATCTGCCCCTGCCCGCCAAGGATCGGCTCGCGGATCACCGGCGCGGAAATCACCTTGTTGTCGAGCACGATGGCGAACGGTTTGCCGACATTGGCCTGCGTCGCCGCGGCGAATTTCTGTGCGCCCGAGGAATTGAAGCGGAAATTGACCACCGGCTGGTTGGTCTGCTGATCGAAACCGGCCTGCGCGTCGACCAAATCGCCGCCGGAAACCAAAACGCGTTTCTCGATGAGATATTTCTCACCGGGCTGCTGGCCTTCGAGAATCTCGGCATCTTCGGGCGGGTGCGTGGCTTCCGCCTGCTGCGCCGTCATCGATTGATCGACCATGCGGAAATCGAGCTTGGCGGTCTTGCCTAGGATTTCCTTCAGCCGCGTCGGATCCTGCAGCCCCGGCACCTGGATCAGGATCCGATCAGTACCCTCACGCTGGATGCTCGGCTCGACGAGGCCCAACTCGTTGACGCGGCGCTGGATGATCTCGATCGATTGATCGACAGCCTGGCGGATGCGCTCGGTGATGGCGGGCTCGGTCGGGGTCAGCGTGATCAGCCCGTTGTTTTCGTTGACGTCGACGTCGCGCTGTCCGGTTGAGCCGAGGAAGCCGGACATCGGCTGCGACAAGGCGCGCAATTTGCTCAGCGCGTTATCGACGTCGGTCGGCCGCGTGATGTGGACTTCGACATGGTCGCCGCGGACGGCACGGCCGGTAAACGGGATGCGCGCCTCGCGCAAAACGCGCAGTACGTCTTCATCGAGCGCTTGCAGCCGCTCCTTGCGCACCGAATTGGTATCGACTTGCATTAGCAGGCTCGAACCGCCCTGCAGGTCGAGGCCGAGCACGATGTGGCGTTGCGCCCAGCTCGGCCAGCGCGCGACCACGCTTTCGGCGAAGAAATTCGGCACCGCGAACAGGCACACGACCAGCGCCGTGAGCACAATAGCCGCCGCCTTCCACCGCGTGAAAAACAACATGGACTTCGAATTTCCTCGTTAACCTCGCGCGATCAGCTCGCGTCGTCCTTCACCGGCTCGCTCTTGGCGCGAACCTCGCTCACGCTCGCCCGCAAATGACGCGCCCGCACCCCATCCGAGATTTCGATCTCGATGTGCTGGTCGTCGACGACCTTGGTGACCTTGCCGACAAGACCGCCGTTGGTCACCACGGTGTCGCCGCGGCGCAAGGCTTTGACCATCTCCTGATGCTGCTTCACCTTGCGCTGCTGCGGTCGCAGGATGAGGAAGTACATGATCACGATGATCAGAATAAGCGGCATGAACGACGTCAGCATGCCGGCTGCGTCGCCGCTGCCGCCGCCGAACAGGCTGCTCAACGGGTTGCTTTGCGCGAACGCGGGCGTAATGAACATAGTTCCTCCAAAAGGGGCGTGCGAAAGCGCGCCGCCCGGAATGAAGGGCCGCTGTTGCGCGCAAAATCGCGCGGACTATAGCTGCCGTTGGCCCAATTGCAATGTTGCGGGCGTTGTTAGAGGCAAGCTTGCGAGCGTGTCGCAGCCCCGCTAAGGGGGTGGCCACAAACCGGTGTAAATATGGCCAAAACACCCGCGCAGCCCAAGACAAATGCGACAAAAACGACTGGCGGCAAGGCTTCGAACGCCCGTCTTGCCGGCAACGACAACGCTGCCCTGCTGCGGCGGATCGCCGGCGCGCTGGAACGGCTCGCGCCGGCTTCCCCGGTGCCGCTCGACTTTGCCGCGGCCGAAGCCTTCGTCTGGCACCCCGAGGGCCGCAAGCTTGGAGCGGTGCGCCGCGTCAACCGGGTCGACATGTCGCTCCTCAAGGGCATCGACCGGGTGCGCGATCTGTTGGTCGAAAATACCGAGCGTTTTGCCCGCGGACTGCCGGCAAACAATGCGCTGCTATGGGGCGCGCGCGGCATGGGGAAATCGTCGCTGGTCAAGGCGGCGCATGCCGCGATCGGTGCGGCGCACCCCTCCGCCGGGCTGAAGCTTATCGAGATTCATCGCGAGGACATCGAGTTGCTGCCGGAACTGATGGCGCTGTTGCGCAACAGGACGGAACGCTTCATCGTGTTCTGCGACGATCTGTCGTTCGACGCCGAAGACACGTCCTACAAATCGCTCAAGACCATGCTCGAAGGCGGCATCGAGGGCCGCCCGGAGAACGTCATCTTCTACGCCACCTCGAACCGTCGCCATCTGATGGCGCGCGACATGGTGGAGAACGAGCGGGCTACTGCGATCAATCCCGGCGAAGCGGTCGAGGAGAAAGTGTCGCTGTCGGACCGCTTCGGGCTGTGGCTCGGCTTCCACCGCTGCAGCCAGGACGAATACCTCGCCATGGTCGACAGCTACGTCGCTTATTATCGCGTGCCGATTGCCGGCACCGTGTTGCGCCGCGAGGCCCTGGAATGGGCGACCACGCGCGGCGCGCGGTCCGGCCGCGTGGCCTGGCAATATGTGCAGGATCTGGCAGGACGGCTCGGGGTGAAGATGACGAGCTAGTTTTCTGGCTCGTCATTCCGGAAGCCGCGTAGCGGCTGTCCGGAATCCATAATCACAAACCTCACGGTCAGCGAATATGGATTCCGGGCTCGCGGCCAGACGGCCGCGCCCCGGAATGACTGCTACGCCCCGCTCAGATATTGCGCCGGATCGACCGGGGTTGCGCCCTTGCGGATTTCGAAGTGGAGCTGCGGCGAAGTGACATTGCCGGTCTCGCCGGACTTCGCGATCACTTGGCCGCGTTTGACGGTCTCGCCGCGCTTGACCAGGATTTCACTGGCGTTGGCGTAAGCCGTGACGAAGCCGTTGGCGTGGCGGATCAGCACCAGATTGCCGTAGCCCTTGAGCTCGTTGCCGGCATAGGCGACCACGCCGTCCTCGGCCGCCTTGACCGGCGTGCCCTCCGGCACCGCGAGATTGATGCCGTCGTTCTGCAAGCCGTTCGGCTTGGGGCCGAAGGCGGCAATGATGCGGCCGCGCACCGGCCAGCGGAAGCCCGGCATGGCGCTCGCGGCCGTTTCGGCCTTGACCGGATGCTCCTCCGGCACCGGAGCGGTCGGGGTCGCCACGCGCGCACTGTGGGGCGACTCGATGGTCGCGACCGTGCTTGGAGCCGCGACCGGAGCCTCGGCGCGCGGCGCAACCGGCGCCGGATGCTCGCCCATCTCCGGGACGACGATGTGCTGGCCGACCCGCACCATGGTGTCGGGCGGAATGTTATTGGCCCGGGCAATGACCATGACCGGCTTGCCGTAGAGCCGCGCAATGCTGTTGAGCGTTTCGCCCGGCGCCACGACATGCACGCCGTTGGGCGCCACGAGACCGCCGCGCGGCGGCACATAAGGCGGAGCAGCCCGCGGCGGCGACGAGGCGATGCGCGTCTGCGGCGGCATAGCGGCCATTGTCGCCGGACGATGGCGCGGAATGACAAGGTGCTCGCCGGGATGGATGGGAGCGCCGATGGCGATGTGATTGGCTTCCCGCAGCGCCGAAACCGGTACGCCATGTTCGCGCGCGATGCTTTCGACGGTCTGCCCGGGCCGGACCGTGACCGCCGTGCCGCCATCCCAGGTCCAGGACGGCGGTGGCGGCGGTGCGACCGATCCGGTGACGTCGCCGGCCGGCTGATAGGAACCCATGCCGCGGCCGCCGCCGGAGGCGCCGTTATCCGCGCTGGCGAGGTTCGGCAGCGGACGGCTGTCGATGCGGCTTGCGGGCGCTGGTGGGGCTTGCGGAATCGAGCCGGTGACATCGCCGCGCGAATAGGCTTGCCCGCGCGAATAGGACGAACTGGGCGGCCCAAACCCTTCGTTGAAGCGGCCGGAGTCGGCGCTGCAGCCTGCGACGGCAATTCCGATTAAGGAAATGGCAACCACTTGCGGCCAAGGGCCCTGCCGACGCGCTGCGCACATGGTTACTCACTCGAACGCAATACTTAGGAGACGCGAATAAACAACGTTGGGGTAAACAGGCCTTTAAGTGTCGCGCGGTTTTCCACTATGTCGCGTTAAGTGTCTTCGCGGTCACAGTTCGCGTGCCTGGCCCGGCAGCAGCGGCACAAAACGCACGGCAATGAGCTCTTCCCGGATCAATGCGCCGTCCGGCTGTTTTGTCAGCCTGACGATCGATTGGGCGTCGTGACGCGGCCCGACCGGCAACACCATCTTGCCGCCTTCGGCGAGCTGGGCGATGAGCGCTTCGGGAACCTCCTCGGCAGCGGCCGTGACCATGATGCGGTCGAATGGCGCCAAATCCGGCGCGCCGGCCATGCCGTCGCCGGCGCGGATCGTCACATTGGAATAGCCCAGCGTCTTGAGCCGCTCGCGCGCGGCGTCGGCGAGCGTCCGGTAGCGCTCGATACTGATCACCTCGCGGGACAGTCGCGCCAAGATCGCCGCCTGGTAGCCGGTGCCGGTGCCGATTTCCAAAACGCGGTGCTGCGGTTCGACCTGGAGTTTTTCCGTCATATAGGCGACGACAAAGGGCTGACTGATGGTCTGACCGCAAGCGATCGGCAGCGCCTGGTCGGCATAGGCGTTCTCGGCAAAACCCGGCGCGACGAAATATTCACGCGGCACCTCGTCCATGGCGCGCAGCACGGCCTTGTCGCTGATGCCGCGCCGGCGCAGCGCGAGCTGGAATTCCATGCGCTCGACGTCATCTGCTGCGGGAACGGCGGCCACCCTGACCTCGCGTTAGGTGCGATTCTTGACGCTTTTTACCACCATAGAACGATGGCTTATACTCGCTTGCCGACACGTAACGGCCGCCCGCCGCGGAGCCGCACCGTGAATGGAACCGAGGAGGCGGCCCAGCGTTAGGGGCAGGCACGGGGTCGAAATGACATCTGAGCGAAGTCCTGCTGCGTCGAGTTCCGCACCAAGTCCTGCGTCAGGCGCAGCCGGCAAGCGCGTTCTCGTGGTCGAGGACGAGCTGATGATTCGCATGCTGCTCGACGGCATGCTGACCGATCTCGGCCATACGGTCGCCGCGGAAGCGGGCGGCATCGAGGAAGCGCTGTCGCTTGCCAGACAGGCCAAATTCGACGTCGCCATCCTCGACGTCAATTTGAACAACCAGCCGATTACGCCCGTGGTCGAGGTGCTGGTGGCGCGCGGCGTGCCGTTCGTGTTTGCCAGCGGCTATGGCCAGCGCGGCGTGCCGGAAGCCTATCGGCAAAGCCCCACGCTGCAGAAACCGTTCCAGGTCGAAGCGCTGGGGCGAGCGATCGATACCGCACTGACCAGAGCCGCGGACTAAGCGCTCTTCTCGAAAAGCCTGGCCAGTCCCGTCATGGTCGGCTCGTCGGTGATGTCGATGCGCAGCGGGGTGAGCGCGATGCGATTGCGTTCGACGGCGGCGATGTCGGTGCCTTCCTCGAGCTGAAATGCGCTCTGCCGCGCATAGGCTATCCAATAATACGGATTGCCGCGGCCGTCTTTGCGCTCGTCGATATGCAGCCGCTCCTGCCGCCGCCGGCCGAGCGACACCACGGCAATGCCCTTGACCTCCTCCGGCCGGCAGTCGGGAAAATTCAGATTGATCAGCACGTCGCGCCGCACGCCTTCAGTCATGATGCGGCGGATGATATCCGGCGCATGGCGTAGGCTGGTATCCCAGAACGGCGGCTGGCCGCTGCGCGATTTGTAGGCCTGCGACAGCGCGACCGACGGAATGCCCAGCACGGCGCCTTCCATCGCGCCAGCGACGGTGCCGGAATAGATGACGTCCTCGCCGACATTGCGGCCGCGGTTGACGCCGGACAAAACGAGATCGATCTGCCTGCCGTCGAGCACATGGCGGGCGGCCATGATGACGCAATCGGTCGGTGTGCCGCGCACCGCGAAACGGCGCTCGGCGACCTCGCGCAGCCGCAACGGATCGTTCAGCGACAGCGAATGCGCGACGCCGGATTGGTCGTGCTCCGGCGCCACCACCCAGACGTCATCCGACAGCGTGCGCGCAATATCCGCGCACACGTTAAGCCCATGCGAATGGATGCCGTCGTCATTGGTGACCAATATGCGCACGCGTTATCTCTCGATTTTTTTCATGCCACCCATATAGGGCTGCAACGCGTCCGGCACGACGATCGAGCCGTCGGCCTCCTGATAATTCTCCATCACCGCGATCAGCGCGCGGCCGACGGCGACGCCGGAGCCGTTGAGCGTATGGACGTGGCGCACGTTGCGGCCCTCCTTGGTGCGGTAGCGGGCATTCATGCGCCGGGCCTGGAAGTCGCCGCAAACGGAGCACGACGAAATCTCGCGATACATGTTCTGCCCGGGCAGCCATACTTCGATGTCATAAGTCTTTTGTGACGCGAAACCCATGTCGCCGGTGGACAGGATCATCACCCGGTAATGCAGATCGAGCCGGCGCAGAATTTCCTCGGCGCAAGAGAGCATCCGCTCGTGCTCGTCCTTGGATTGCTCGGGCGTTGTTATGGATACCAGCTCGACCTTGGTGAACTGATGCTGTCGGATCATGCCGCGCGTATCCTTGCCCGCGGCGCCCGCCTCGGCGCGGAAGCACGGCGTGCAGGCCGTGAGCCGCATCGGCAATTGCGCCTCGTCGAGGATGGATTCGCGGACCAGATTGGTCAGCGGCACTTCGGCGGTGGGGATGAGCCAGCGACGCGTATTTTGCAAATCGCCAAGTGCAGTGCGTTTGCTCAATTCCACAGCTCGTTGGACCTGAGCCAATTTAATGTGATCAACGCTCTCAAACGCTGAAACGGCTCCGTCAATCGCCTCTGCTAAATATTTCTCCGGCTTCGAACCGACACTCGTGGCGAACTGATCATCCTCGAATTTTGGAAGTTGCGCTGTCCCAAACATCACCTCATCACGAACCAAGAGCGGCGGCGAAACTTCAGTGTAATTATGCGGATCACTCGTATGCACATCGAGCATGAACTGGCCGAGCGCACGTTCAAGCCGCGCCAAGCCTTTTTTCAACACGACAAAGCGCGCGCCCGACAATTTTGCCGCGGTCTCAAAGTCCATCTGGCCGAGCGCTTCGCCGAGATCGAAATGCTGCTTCGGCGCGAAGGCGTAAGCGCGCCGCGCGCCGAAACGATGATGCTCGACATTGTCGTCCGCACTCTTGCCGTCGGGCACGTCCGGCGCCGGCAGCGGCATATTGGGAATTTGCGCGAGCGCCTTCTCCAGCGTCTCCGAGGCTCTTCTTTCCTCTGCCTCCAATCTCGGAATCAATTCCTTCAACGCGGCGACATCACCCATTAATATCTGCGCTGTCGCGTCATCCTTTTTTTTCTTCGCTTCACCAATTTCCTTCGATAAGGCGTTTCGGCGGGCCTGAGTTGTTTCTAGTTCAAGAATGAACTTGCGGCGCAAATCGTCGAGCGCGATCAGCCGCTGCGCTTCGCCCGGCAGCCCGCGCCGCGCCAGTCCGGCGTCGAATGCGTCGGGATTTTCGCGAATGAAGCGGATGTCGTGCATGCGTTGTGTCTCGTCATCCTGAGGTGGCCGCGAAGCGGCCCTCGAAGGATGCGGCCGAGGAATCACGGGCCGTCGCCCTTCGAGGCTCGCTTCGCTCGCACCTCAGGGTGACGGTCCTAATCGGCAAGTCCGGCAATGTCGAGCAAGAATCACTCCGCCGGCTTCGCCGCCGCCGCCGCCGCCGCCGCGCGTTCGGCGGCGGCGCGCTTTTCGACCATGCGTACCGACCAGACCGAGCCCTCGTAGAGGGCGAGCAGCGGCAGCGCAAGCGACATCTGGCTCAGCACGTCCGGCGGCGTGAGCACCGCGGCAATGACGAAGGCGATGACGATGAAATAGCGGCGTTTCGATCTGAGCTGGTCGGAGGTGATCAGCCCGACGCGGCCAAGCAGCGTCAGGATCACCGGCAGCTGAAACGCGACGCCGAAGGCGAGCATCAGCTTCATCATCAGCGACAGGTAATCCTCGACCTTGGGCAGCAGTTCGATGGTCGCCTCTCCGGGGCCGCCCATCTGCTGCATGGAGAGCGAGAACCGCGTCACCATCGGCCACACCACGAAATAGACCACCATTGCGCCGAGCACGAAGAAGATCGGCGTCGCGATCAGATAGGGCAGGAACGCTTGGCGCTCGTTGCGGTAAAGCCCCGGCGCGACGAACATGTATATCTGCGTCGCGATCACCGGAAAGGCGATGAAGGCGCCGCCAAACGCGGCGAGCTTCAATTGCACGACGAAAAATTCGAGCAGGCCGGTATAGATGAACTTCGAGTTCTCCGGGCCTGCGACCCAGATATAGGGCCAGGTCAGGATGTCGTAGATGTGCCGGGCGAAGAAGAAGCAGACCATCATGGCGATGACGAAGGCGGCCGCCGCCTTGATCAGCCGCGAGCGCAATTCGACCAGGTGATCCATCAAGGGCGCCTTGGTGGCCTCGATCTCCTTCTCTTCATCTTCGCGGCTGACTTGAGCCATCAGTTTCGCTCGGTGCTGGTCGGCTCGGCGGCGATGATAGCAGGCTCGGGCGACGGCGCGCCGGCGGCCGGCGCCGGGTTAGGCAGCGGCAGTTCCGGCTCGGCGGCCGGTTCCGGCAATGCAGGCGCCGGTGCCTCAGACTGCGGCAGTGCCGGCGGCGGCGCGGTGGCGGCATCCTGCGTCAGCGCCACCGGCGCCTGTTCGGCTGGCGCGAGCTCGGCAGGCTTCGGCTCGGAGGATGGGCCGAGCGACTTCTCAAAATCCTGGCCCATGGACGCGAAGTCGCTGCGCACGTCCTTCAACGGATCGTAGCTCTTGATGTCGCTCGCCATGTCGTCGACCTGCTTTTTCAGGTCGGCCATGTCGGCCTCGCGCAGCGCCTCGTGGAACTGATTCTGGAAGTCCGCGGCCATGCTGCGGATCTTGCGCGTGTACTGGCCCAGCGTGCGCATGACGGTGGGCAGTTCTTTCGGCCCGATCACGATCAGCGCGATGACGCCGATCAGCAGAAATTCGGTCCAGCTGATGTCGAACATCAAAGACTCTCCGCCACGGCATCCCTCGCTACCGCAGCCGCCGCCTTAGCCTGCGAAATCAAGGAACCATTGGCGGTCGCGATCCGCGCGACGGCAAGCGCTCCGCTAGACCTTGCTCTCGGATTCGGCCCGCTGCTTGAGGTCGGCCGGCGTCTGATGATCGATGGTCTTGAGCGGCGCATCGGACTTGGCCGCGCTTTCATCGTCCTCGGCCATGCCCTTCTTGAAGGCTTTGATGCCTTTGGCGACGTCGCCCATCATGTCCGAAATCTTGCCGCGGCCGCCGAACACCAAGAGTAGGACGGCGCCGACGATCAACCAGTGCCAGATGCTCAAAGAACCCATAAACTCCTCCGTCCGCCATACGCTTGCAATGGCGCGCGCCTGCGGCGAGATGCCGATTTTAGCCGAAACTAGGCGTCGGGACCGGCAAAAACAAGCACAACGGCGATGCCGTCACGCCGCAGGGTGAATGCGCCGCGCGGGTCGTCTAACCCCACACAATGTGGAAGATCAATGGCCGAGGCGCCTTATTCCTCGCCGCGCCCGGTACGCGGGGCAAGCCCGAGGTCGAGGTCTCCCGGCTCGAGCGGCTCTTCGTCCTCGCGCAGCGCCGGATCGTCGGAGGGAACCGGTACCGAAAAGTCCGCCGGCAGCGCGGCGTCGATCAATCCCGCACCCCTAAGCTCGTCGAGGCCGGGCAGATCGGTCAACGCGTCAAGCCCGAAATGCGACAGGAACGCCTCGCTGGTCCCATAGGTCACCGGACGTCCGGGCGCCTTGCGCCGGCCGCGCAGCCGCACCCAGCCGGTCTCGAGCAGCACGTCGAGCGTGCCCTTCGATGTCGAAACGCCGCGGATTTCCTCGACCTCCGCACGCGTTACCGGCTGGTGATAAGCGACGATGGCGAGCGTCTCAATCGCGGCACGCGACAGTTTCCGCGTGACCACGGATTCGTGCGTCAACAGCCAAGCCAGGTCGCCCGCGGTGCGCAGCGTCCATTTGCCCGCGACCCGGACCAGATTGACCCCGCGCGGCGCATAGTCCTGCTGCAATTGCACGAGCAGCGCATGCACATCGGCGCCGGCGGGCAGGCGCGCCGCCAGCACCTTCTCGTCGAGGGGCGCCTCGGCGGCGAACAGCAGCGCCTCGAGGATGCGCAATTCTTCCGCGCGGGCCCCGGCACTCTCCTGCGGCTCGTCGTCTTTGTCGCCAACAATCACGCGCATTTCCGCAACTTTCCCCATCGGTTCGTATCCCCTCTTACGCATTCCCTTCGGCTGCCACTGCCGCGGCAGCCTGATCTTCGCTTGGATCGCCATTTTGCGGGCTTTGCCGCTTACGCAGGTAAAGCGCCGTGAACGAGCCCTGCTGATGCACCTCGATATGGCCTTCACGCACCAATTCGAGCGCCGCCGCAAAGCTCGAAGCGAGCACCGTCGCCCGGTGCGACGGATCGACCAGATAATCGATGAGGTATTGATCGAGCGGGCTCCAGTCGATCGATTGGCCGACCAGCCGTTCGAGCGCCTCGCGGGCCTCGGCGAGCGACCACACCGTGCGCTTGGGCATGTGCACGAAGGACCTGGCCTGGGTCTGGCGCCGTCCCGCGTAGGCCGACAAGAGGTCATAGAGCGTCGCCGACCATTGCGGCCGCTTGATCTCGGCGATCGGCTCCGGCTGACCGCGCTGAAATACATCGCGGCCGAGCTGCGGCCGATTGATCATCTCTTCGGCAAATCTCCGGATCGCCTCGAGCCGGCGCAGCCGCTGCGCCAGCGCATTCGCCATATCCTCGGCGCTGACGCCCTCGACAGGATGCGCTTCCGGCAGCAACAGACGCGATTTCAAGTAGGCGAGCCACGCCGCCATCACTAGGTAATCGGCGGCGAGCTCCAGACGCATTTTGCGCGCCGCCTCGATGAAGGCGAGATACTGGTCCGCCAGCGCAAGGATGGAAATCTTGGCGAGGTCGACCTTTTGCTGCCGCGCCAGCGTCAATAAGAGGTCGAGCGGGCCTTCAAAGCCCTCCACATCGACGACGAGCGCGGGCTCGTCGGCGGCGCGTTCCGAAAGCTCGGCTTCGAACTGATCTTCGTTCACATCCTGGGGTGTCATGCGGAATCCGCTGCAGGCTCGGCGCCTGCCATGAGCTTGAAGAATTGGGCCCGGCGCGTGGCAATGTCGATCGGCGCCGGCGAGGTGCGGAGCGCCAGCGCGGCCGCGGCCCGGCGCGCGGCTTCGCCTGCAAGCTCGGGTGCTGCAGCGGCAACCGCGAGCATCTCGGCCATCTTGGCGTTGCAATGCAGGATCATGTCGCAACCCGCTGCGATTGCTGCCTTTGTGCGCTCATGCAGCGAACCCGAGAGCGCCCCCATCGAAATGTCGTCGCTCATCAAGAGCCCCGAAAACCCAATCGAATCACGAATCACGTTCCGCACTATAGTGACGGAAGTGGTGGCCGGCGCGACCGGGTCGATGGCGCTAAACACAACATGCGCGGTCATCCCCAGCGGCAGGCCCGCGAGCGGGCGGAAAGCCGCAAAATCCGTGCTTTCGAGCGTTGCCCGGTCGGCAGCCACCACCGGCAGCCTTTCGTGGCTGTCCGCTGTGGCGCGACCATGGCCGGGAATGTGTTTGAGGACCGGCAGGATGCCACCGTCCACCAATCCCGCGGCAAATGCGCCGGCGATGGCGGCCACTTTCTCCGCCGTCGCGCCATAGGCGCGATCGCCGATAATGGGATCGGCTCCCGGAACCGGCACGTCGGCAATCGGCGCGCAATCGACGTCGATGCCGAGCGCGGCGAGATCGGCCGCGATCAATCGTGCGCCCAATCGCGCCGCGGCAAGGCCGGTCTCCCGGTCCCGATCGTAGAGAGCGCCATAGGCCGCGCCCGGCGGATAGCTCGGCCAGTGCGGGCGCCCGAGCCGCTGCACCCGCCCGCCTTCCTGATCGACCAACACCGGCGCATGACGGCCGACAAGGCTGCGAAAATCGTCGATCAAGCGGCGCAGCGATGGGGGATCCGCGATATTGCGCTTGAAGAGGATGAGTCCCCACGGCTCGGCGTCCTTGAGGAATTGCCGCTCCTCGACTGTCAGCGCCAGTCCCGCCACTCCGGTGATGAAGGCGCGCATTCGAGATGATCCGTGGCGCAAGCGCGTCTTCAGCGACGCAATCGCGCTCTCCGCCGCTTAGCTTGCGCCGCGCACGAGGGTCAAGCGTTAAAACCCTGAAATCCCCGCCTTAATCCCGTTGCACGAGGCAACTGCCACCGGCCGCCTTCAGCTTCGAGCAAAGCTCCGCCGCCTGATCCGCAGAGGCAAAGGGCCCGACGAGTGCCCGATAATAGACGCCTTTGGCGCCGAGATCGGCGCGCCGGATGATCGGCTCGCGGCCGCCAAGCTGCGTGGGAAACTTGGCGCGCAGCGTCCGGAACTCCGCCTGCGCGTCCGCTTCGCTGCGTTGCGAGGTAACCTGAACGGCGTAGCCGCCGGCGGCAGGCGCCACTTCAGCGCGCTCCGTCGAACGCAGCTCAGTCGGGCGCGCGAGCGCGGTTCGGGTGCGTGCGGGGGCCGGTCCTGCCCCATTCTGGTTGGGGACGATGGACAGCGGTCCGTTGGGCTCAACTCGCGCCTCAACCCGCGGCGCAGGTGACGGTCTCTGCATGGCAGCGCGGGCTGGCACCGTGCGTACCGGTGCCGACGCGGGCGCAGGCGGAGGAGCGGCGGCCTCGGCCGCCGAACCCGCCTGGTCGGTTCGGATGATGACGGTGTGGATTTTTCGCGGCGCAGGCGACATCGCGCCTGCCGGCGCCGCACCACCCGCGGGAGCCGTGTTCGGGGCCGGCGGCCATATCGAGGGCGCCGGTTGAACTCGGTAGCACATTCGCCTGCGCCGACGAGGCGGGCGGCGGCGGGAAGGCTGCCCCGACCGATGCCGCAGCGGCCCCTTGAGCGGAGCTTGGAACGCCGGATTGACCCGAATTCGGGTCGGGGAAAATCGGTACCGTCGCTACCTCCCGCGGCGCCGAATTTGCCGGCGCCGGCACGTCGACCGGCTGCTCCTCGCGCGAGACGAGCTTTTCGCCCGACGCCGCGTCGTTCGCGCTCGCCTGATCGGACGCATTCGATTTCGGCTTGTTCGGCACGATCTTGTTCGGTCCGCCGTCCGCCTTGATGATCGGCGGCAGCGACGGCAGCATCGAACTGCCGAACATGGCGCGATATGCAAACGCGCCGGCGGTGCCGAGCACGGCCAAACCCAAAACGGCGGTGACGACGACGAGACCACTGCGCCGCCGGCGGGCGGGGACTTCCTCTTCCTCCTCATAATCTTCCAGCGCGTAAGCTTGATCGGCGGCGTCTTGCTGATCGGGATCGTCATAGTCGCGGTCGTCGAACGACTGCGACAGAAAGCCGGGCGGCTGACGGCCTAAAGCTTGAACCGGCGCGGGTGCATCCTGGAAACGAGGCGGTTCAGGCAGGGCAAGATTGTGCGCGCCATTTATGCCGCGCGCGGGAAGCGAATATGGCGGGGTGGCCGGTGACTTATAGGCATCGTCGTAGGACGGTGGACCGGGACGGAAGTTCGGAAGAAGGTCGGGCTGCTGCTCCGGAGCATAGCGCTGGTCGGCTTGATGCGCCGGCGCATCGTAGCGCTGATCGGCCTGATGCGCCGGCGCGTAACGTTCGTCGGCAGGCGCGGCGTAATCGTCTCCGGCGGGTTCGTTCTGATCGGCGTAGCGATCGTCCGCCCAATCGCCGGCAGGCTGATCGAGAGGGCGACCGCTTCGAGGATCCCGATTGTGGTCGGCAGCCGGGTCGCTCTGACCGATGAGGCGGGCCAATTCGGCCAGCGGATCGTCCGGCTGCGAGCGTGCCGGCGCGCCGGCGTCGCGACCACGGTAAGAGCGGAAATTGTTGTCGGCCATTGAATGCGCCCCCAATTCAGGCGTTACGCGATACTAAGCTTGTCCCGAAACTCTGTCCCGAACTGCGCACGCTTGTCTTCGGACGTCACGTCGAAGGCGCAGAAATCACCGCATTTCGTCCGGCGCCCCGACCCCAAGAAGTTTGAGACCCGACGCGAACACGGTGGCCACGCCTTGTACAAGCACAAGCCGGGCCTCGGTCTGTTGTCGATCATCTTGGATAATGAAGCGTAAATGAGGCGAGGCATTGCCGAGCGTATAAAGCGCATGAAACTCGGAGGCTAAATCATACAGATAAAAGGCGATTCGGTGCGGCTCGTGCGCCGCCGCGGCGGCCTCGACGATGCGCGGGTAGAGGGCAATCCGTCGCATCAGCGAGAGCTCCGCCGGATCTGACAGCGCGTCCAGATTTGCAGTCCCCGCCAGGCTGACGATGTCCGCCGGCAGGTCCGGGAACGCGGCCCGGGCATTGCGAAAGATCGACTGCGCGCGGGCGTGACCGTACTGGACATAGAACACCGGATTGTCACGCGACTGCTCCAGGACCTTGGCGAGGTCGAATTCGAGCACGGCGTCATTCTTGCGGAACAGCATCATGAAGCGGACCGCGTCGGGTCCCACCTCTTCCACCACTTCGCGCAAGGTGACGAACTCCCCTGCCCGCTTCGACATTTTGACTGGTTCGCCGGCGCGCATCAGCTTGACCAGTTGCACGACCTTGATGTCGAGTTCCGCCTTGCGATCGCTCAAGGCCGCGACGGCCGCCTGCAGCCGCTTGATGTAGCCGGCATGGTCGGCGCCCCAGACGTCGATCAAGGTGCGAAAACCGCGCGCTATCTTGTTGGCGTGATAAGCGATATCGGAGGCGAAATAGGTATAGGAGCCGTCCGACTTCATCAGCGGACGGTCGACGTCGTCGCCAAATGCCGTCGAGCGGAACAGCGTCTGCTCGCGGTCCTCCCAGTCCTCGATCGGCGCGCCCTTCGGCGGCGGCAAGCGACCTTGGTAGATGTGACCGCGCTGGCGCAGCCAATCGATGGTGCGCGCGATATGGTCGACCGAGTTGGCGCCAAGCTCTTCCTGGAAAATCAGCGTCCGCTCATAAAAGAAATGCTCTTGGCTCACGCCCAGGGCGGCGAGATCCTCGCGGATCGCTATCATCATCTGTTCAAGGACGATCGCGCGAACGACGGAGAGCCCTTCGGCTTCCGGACCATCTTTGAGCGCCTCGCCGAACGTCTTGGCGACGAGCGCGCCGACCGGCTTGAGATAGTCGCCGGGATAAAGTCCTTCCGGGATGACTCCGATGTCCTCGCCGAGCGCTTCGCGGTAGCGCAAATAGGCCGAGCGCGCGAGCGCATCGACCTGGGCGCCGGCATCGTTGACGTAATATTCGCGGGTGACCTTGTAGCCCGTGAACGCCAGAAGATTGGCCAGTGCGTCGCCGAACACCGCACCGCGGCCGTGGCCGACATGCATCGGCCCGGTCGGATTGGCCGAGACATATTCGACGTTCACCGGCAGGCCGCCGCCGATGTCGCTTTTGCCGTAATCGGAACCGAGCCGGACTGCGCTGCGCAAGGCGTCGATCCAGGCGACGGCTTTCAGCGTCAAATTGATGAAGCCCGGCCCGGCCACATCGACGCTGGCGACGAGCTCGTCGGCGCGCAATTTATCCGCGATCGCCTCGGCGAGATCGCGCGGCTTTTTGCCGGCATCCTTGGCCAGCACCATGGCCGCATTGGTGGCGACGTCGCCATGGCTCAACTCGCGCGGCGGCTCGACGGTGACGCGCGACTGATCGAGGCCGGCGGGCAGTGCACCGCCGGCGATCAGCGCATCGGTCGCGCCGCGGACCCGCGCCAGAAGCTCGGCGAAAATGTTTTTTGTGACCATATGTTGCTAGTGGATGGAATCTAACACTTGGTGCCCACGCCTGACGGCGGCGATGATTTTGTCTGGGTCGGCGGTCCAGGCGAAGGGTTTTGGATCATGGTTGGTCTGCGCGACGAAGCGGTTGATGGTGGCTTGGAGATCGACCACGCATCGGAAGACACCGCGCTTCAGTCGCTGCTTGGCAAGTTTGGCGAAGAACCCCTCGACTGCGTTGAGCCACGAGCACGAGGTCGGCGTGAAGTGGAAGGCGAAGCGCGGGTGCCGGTCGAGCCATTGACGCACCTTCGGATGCTTGTGGACGGCGTAGTTGTCGAGGATCACGTGCACCGACTTTCTGGCCGGCACCTGCGCCTCAATGGCGTTCAGGAAGCGGATGAACTCCTGGTGACGATGGCGCTGCATACACCGGCCAATGACCTTTCCCTCGAGCACGTCGAGAGCAGCGAACAGCGTCGTTGTTCCGTGGCGCTTGTAGTCGTGGGTCATCGTGCCAGCGCGGCCTTTCTTCATCGGCAGGCCGGGCTGGGTGCGGTCGAGGGCTTGGATTTGCGACTTCTCATCGACCGAGAGCACGATGGCATGGGCGGGCGGATCGACATAGAGCCCGACAACATCGCGCAGCTTGTCGATGAACTTCGGGTCGTTGGAGAGTTTGAACTGCTGGACCCGGTGCGGCTGGAGACCATGCGCGCGCCAGATGCGTTGGACCGAACTTGCACTGATGCCGACTGCTTTCGCCATCATGGTGGCGGTCCAATGGGTCGCCTCGGCGGGCGGGTCGGTTTGGGTGAGCATCACGACACGCTCAGCGATATCCGACCCAAGCGGCGGGATGCGCGACGGCCGCGTCTTATCGCGCAGCAGGCCGTCGTAACCTGCCTGCATGAAGCGTTCTTGCCAACGCCACACGCAGGTTTTCGACTTGCCGGTCTGACGCATGATCTCATTGGTGCCGACGCCGTCCGCGCTCAACAGGACAATCTCGGCTCGCCAGACATGCTTATGCGGCGCATTACGATTCCGCGCGAGCGTGGCCAGGCGGCGTCGATCAGCGGGCTTGAGAGTAATGGAAATTCCTGTTCGCATCCGCCAGACTTGCACGTATCGAGTTTGCCGGGAATCCCCTCCAGGATTCAAATGTCAGGTTTGATCCACTAGCGACCATGAGCGCGCCGCGCGCCTAACGCAATTCGGGGGTCGAGTCAAAGAGCCGGCCGTGCTCGGCAAGCGCGTAGCGGTCGGTCATTCCGGCGATGAAATCGGCGATGTGGCGCGCCCGCGAGGCATCGTCGAGGCCGGCCAGCCCTTCCCGCCACTCTTCAGGCATATCCGCGGGATGCGCGCTGTAGCGGGTGAAGAGATCGCGAACTACGCCTGCGGCCTGGTCCATCACCCCCATCACCCGCGGATGACGATACATCCGAGGCTTAAGGAAGGCTTTGATGGCGCGATCAGCTTCGCTCACTCCGGCCGAGAAGCCGGCCACGGGCGCGGCGGCGTTGCGGATGTCATCCGCCGACAGCGGATGAAGACTCGCCAGCCGCCGGCCGGTCTCGGCGACGACGTCGTCGATGAGGAAGCCGATCAATTCGCGGATGAGTTCATGGACCATGCGATGGCTGTCCAAGCCCGGATAAGCCGCCCTGATGCCGCCGACGATCCGGCCCGCGGGCGGCACCGCGGCGATGTCGTCAATATGGAACAAGGCGGCGCGCAAGCCGTCGTCGATGTCATGGGCGTCATAGGCGATGTCGTCGGCAAACGCCGCGATTTGCGCTTCCAGGCCGGCATAGCTCCACAACTGCAGATCCTGCCGCTTGTCGTAGGCCAGAATTGTCGCCGGTACCCCGTGCTCGCGATAGCGGGAAAGCGGCGCGCCTTCGCGATCGGTCAGCGGCCCGTTGTGCTTGACGAGGCCTTCCAGGGTTTCCCAGGTCAGATTGAGACCGTCGAAATTCGGGTAACGGCGTTCCAGCGCAGTGACGATGCGCAGGGTCTGAGCGTTGTGATCGAAGCCGCCGAACGCGGCGAGGCAGGCGTCGAGCGCGCGCTCGCCGGCATGGCCGAACGGCGGATGGCCGAGATCGTGGGCGAGCGCCAGCGCCTCGGCGAGGTCTTCGTCGAGACGGAGCCGGCGGGCCAGCGCGCGGGCCACCTGCGTCACTTCGAGCGTATGGGTGAGCCGCGTGCGGTAATGATCGCCTTCGTCGAAGACGAAGACCTGGGTCTTGTGCTTGAGCCGGCGGAACGCGGCGGAATGGATGATGCGGTCGCAATCGCGGCGGAAGGCGCTACGGCTTTTACTCTCCGGCTCGGCGTGAAGCCGCCCGCGGCTTTTCGCCGGGTCGCACGCATAAAGCGCGATGGGGGCTGCTTGCATGGCCGGCAATTGACCTTGAACCTTGGCGCACTTAACTATCGTGTTGAGATCGTTGCAATCGCCGACCGTTCAAGGCGGAGCCAAAATGGCCGATAATGTCATCGTAACCGACCGCGCGGCGCAGCGAATCGGCGAGATTTTGCGCCGCGAGCCGGCAGGCACGATGTTGCGCGTCTCCGTCGAAGGCGGCGGCTGCTCCGGCTTTCAATATAAATTCGACACCGAGCAGAACCGGACCGAGGACGATATCGTGATTGAAAAGGCCGGCGCGACGGTGCTGATCGATCCGGTGTCGCTCGATTACATGGCCGGTTCGGAAATCGATTTCGTCGACGATCTGATCGGCTCCTCGTTCAAGGTCAATAATCCGAAAGCGACCGCGTCCTGCGGCTGCGGCACGAGCTTTGCGCTGTAATTGATCTCTAGCCACCTCACTGTCATCATCCGCGTAGGCGGATGATCCAGTAATTGCCTGCGTTTGCTGGATGCTCCGCCTTCGCGGAGCATGACAAAGCTGAAAAAAGCGTATGCGCATCGCCAGCTGGAACGTCAATTCGATCAAGCAACGCATCGATTCGGCGCTGGCTTGGCTTGC
The DNA here is from genome assembly GCA_963791925.1 of uncultured Alphaproteobacteria bacterium. Classification (GTDB taxonomy): domain Bacteria; phylum Pseudomonadota; class Alphaproteobacteria; order Rhizobiales; family Xanthobacteraceae; genus BOG-931. The sequence goes on from CAWBUA010000005.1 coordinate 769,333, forward strand.
CGAGCGCAAGCCCGATATCGTCTGCCTGCAGGAAACCAAATGCATCGACGATGCCTTCCCACGGCTGGAATTCGAGGCGCTCGGCTATAACGTGGCCGTGCACGGACAGAAGACGTTCAACGGCGTCGCGCTGTTGTCGAAGTTTCCCTTCGATGAAGTGAAGAACGGCCTGCCCGGCGATGCGCAGGACGATCACGCCCGCTTTATCGAAGGCGTGGTGTCGACGGCGCATGGCGTGGTGCGGGTCGCCAGCCTCTATCTGCCTAACGGCAATCCGCCAGAGACCGAAAAATACACCTACAAGCTCGGCTGGATGAAACGGCTGTCCGCCTATGCGCGCGACCGGCTCGCGCTCGAAGAGCCGCTGATCATGGCCGGCGACTACAACGTCATCCCGACCGCGGCCGACGCCAAGAATCCGCAGGCCTGGACCGGCGATGCGCTATTCCTGCCGCAGACGCGCGACGAATACCGCGCGCTGGTCAACCTCGGCCTGACCGACGCCATCCGCGCCACCAGCGACGAGCCCGGCCTCTATACATTCTGGGATTACCAGGCCGGCGCTTGGCAGAAGAACAACGGCATCCGCATCGATCATCTGTTGCTGTCGCCGGCGGCCGCCGACAGGCTCTCGGGCGCCGGCATCGACCGCCACGTGCGGACCTGGGAAAAACCGTCCGATCACGTGCCGGTATGGATCGATCTCGACATTGGCGCGATGTAGAAAACCACCGTCGCATCAAGCTAATCAAGCTATCAGCAGGGGTCGCGCCGGCAGGTCCTTACTCTCGCCGGCCCTTGAGCCAGTCCTCGAGATAAACCAGCGCCATGGCGCGCTCATCGTCGTTGGCGCGCTGGAAGTCGGCGTCGTAGAGCGGCTTGACCCAGTTCTGGTCGCTGCCGGCGCAATCCTTGCCGAGCGTGAGCCACATCAGGCCGCGCGCGGCTTGCCGCGGCACCGCCTGGCCGCGGAACAGCATGTCGCCGAGCGCGATCTCGGCGCGGCAATGCCCCTTGGTCGCGGCCAAAAGAAACCAGCGCGCCGCCTGATGCGGATCCCGCGGCTTGGCATTGAGATAAAGCCGGCCGAGCTCATATTGCGCGTCGGCGTCGCCGAAATAAGTCGCGGCGTAGTCGAACATCTCGCGCGCCCGATCCGGATTGGCCTCGATTCGCGAATTCGGGATGCCGCTCAGATAGTAGTGCCCCAGCGCGACAAAGGCATTGGCGACAAAGCTCGCCTGGGGTGTGCCCGGCACCTCGTCCGGATGGGCATTGGCGATCTGACTGAAATAGCTGAAAGCGCGCAGTTCGTCGCGCGGCACGCCGTCGCCGTCGGCATACATGCGGCCGAGCTTCCATTGCGCCACTGGCTCGCCCTGCTCGGCCGCATATTGCAGCGCGGTCAGCGCGGTCGACTTGGTCGCGGCTTCAGGCGCATGCGGGGTCGCCCGCAGCGCGTCGCTCGGGGTCAACGAGGCCGTCGCCGGAGTCGTCGTGCCGTCAAAGGCTAACGCCTGCTCCGGCGCGAGGGCGCCGTGACCCAACAGCGCCAGCACCAGACCACCGGCGCCGAGAAGACCAGCGACGGTGCCCCCCATTGCCTTGCGCGCGCTAGATATCCGCATAGCACGCCTTCTCGGCCGCCGCGCCTGGATGGGTAACCGCGCCATCGCGAGCCGATCCCACCTGCTGGGTGTATTTCCACAAATAACCGGACGTGAATTCGTTGCCGCGCGGCTTCCAATCCTTGCGCCGCCGCTCAAGCTCTTCCTCGCTCAATTCGACGTCGAGCGTTCCCTTTTCGCCGTCGAGCTTGATGATATCGCCATCGCGAAGGAGCGCGATCGGCCCGCCAACCGCCGCTTCCGGCCCGATATGGCCGACGCAGAAGCCGCGTGTGGCGCCGGAAAAGCGGCCATCGGTGATCAGCGCGACCTTGGCGCCCATGCCTTGGCCGTAGAGCGCCGCTGTGGTCGACAGCATCTCCCGCATGCCGGGACCGCCCTTCGGACCTTCGTAGCGGATCACCAGCACGTCGCCTTCCTTGTACGTCTTGTTCTTGACTGCTTCGAAGCAAGCTTCCTCGCCGTCGAAGCAGCGTGCCGGTCCGGAGAATTGCATGCGCTCCATCCCGGCGACTTTCACGATCGCACCCTCCGGTGCGAGATTACCTTTCAGCCCGACGACGCCGCCGGTCGGCGAAATCGGCTTGTTGGCCGGATAGACCACGGCCTGATCGGGATTCCACTTCACCGATTTCAGGTTCTCGGCGATGGTCCGCCCGGTGACGGTCAGACAGTCGCCATGGAGGTAACCATGGTCGAGCAGCGTCTTCATCAACAGCGGAACGCCGCCAGCTTCGAACATGTCTTTGGCGACATAGCGGCCGCTCGGCTTCAAATCCGCGATATAAGGTGTCTTTTTCAGGATTTCGGCGACGTCGAACAAATCGAATTTGATGCCGCATTCATTGGCGATGGCCGGCAGATGCAGCGCCGCATTGGTCGAGCCGCCGGTGGCGGCAACGACCGCCGCGGCGTTCTCCAGCGCCTTGCGGGTGACGATGTCGCGCGGGCGAATATTGTTGGCGATCAGATCCATGATCATCTCGCCGGCCAGCATGCAGAACTTGTCGCGAATCTCGTATGGCGCAGGCGCCCCGGCCGAATACGGCAAGGCAAGGCCGATCGCCTCAGATATCGTCGCCATGGTATTGGCGGTGAATTGCGCGCCGCAGGCGCCGGCCGACGGACAGGCGTTCTGCTCCAGCGTCTCCAGGTCGGCATCGTTCATGGCGCCGACCGAGTGCTTGCCCACCGCCTCGTAAACGTCCTGGATGGTCACCGGCTGGCCCTTGAACGTGCCGGGCAGGATCGAGCCGCCGTAGATGTAGATTGCCGGCACGTTGAGCCGGCACATCGCCATCATCATGCCCGGCTGGGACTTGTCGCAGCCGGCGACGCCGATCACGGCGTCATAAGAGTGGCCGCGCACGGTCAGTTCCACCGAATCGGCAATGACTTCGCGCGATGGCAACGAGGCTTTCATACCCTCGTGGCCCATGGCGATGCCGTCCGTGACGGTGATGGTGCAGAATTCGCGCGGCGTGCCGCCCCGGGCGGCAACGCCAAGCTTCACCGCCTGGGCTTGCCGCATCAGCGCGATATTGCACGGCGCCGCCTCGTTCCAGCAGGTGGCAACGCCGACGAATGGCTGGTGAATTTGCTCCCGGGTCAGCCCCATCGCGTAATAGAAGGCGCGATGCGGCGCGCGTTCGGGGCCTTCGGTCGCATGCCTGCTCGGCAGGCGCGATTTCAGATCGGTTTTGGCGTCCATACTTCAGCGGGCCTTACTCGAGCCCCTTCGCCCCTTTTTCCTCCGGTCCAAACAAAAGCGAGACCGGAAGTACGCAACGACCCGAAATCCCCAACGGACCGGTCGTCTGGCGTCGATGTCCTGAAATCCTATGGCCAAAAAGGGGCGTTTGGTCAGTGTGCAGTGCGGTAAGTCGAAATGTTCCGCCGCTGTTGCAGCGGAGCCACAGATTCACCGGCGCCGACGGTATGCGGTTAGCTTGCGGTTTACCAAACAGCGCCCGGGCTGCGACGATGGGGCGTGCCCAAGCGCCTGACCAAAAGCTTCTTCGGCCGCAGCGTCCATAAGGTGGCGCCCGATCTGATTGGCGCCACCCTGCTCGTCAACGGCGTCGGCGGCCGGCTGGTCGAAGTCGAGGCCTACCACCATACCGAGCCGGCGGCGCACAGCTTTCGCGGCCCGACCGAACGCAATGCCGTCATGTTCGGCCCGCCCGGCTACGCCTATGTCTACCGCTCCTACGGCATCCACTGGTGCCTGAACTTCGTCTGCGAGCCCAAGGGCTCGGCCAGCGCCGTCCTGATCCGGGCGATCGAGCCTACGGCCGGGCTCGCCGCCATGCGCCGGCGGCGCGGTGTGGCCGACGAGCGGCTGCTGTGCTCGGGCCCCGGCCGGCTATGCGAGGCATTGGACATTACCGTTAAGCAGAACGGCTTGGCGCTGGATGCTCCGCCATTCGAACTGTTGGCGCGGCGGGAGGATGTGGAAGTGGTGGCCGGACCCCGCATCGGCATCACCAAGGCGGCCGAGCTGCCTTGGCGCTATGGCGAGAAGGGATCGCGGTTCCTAAGTAAGCCGTTCAAAGCGGATGCAACCTTAATATACTAATAGTTGCAGAATATGTTCTCGCCTTGTTGCGGCAACCACATTTTGTAGCTACATTCAATGCAGTTTGAATGGGACCCGGCAAAGGCGCGGGCCAACGAGCAGAAACACGGCATTGGATTTCGCGAAGCCGCGGAAATATTCCGTGGTCACGTCCTGACCGCCGAGGATAAACGGCGCGACTATGGCGAACGCCGCCTAATCGCACTTGGCGAGTATAACGGAGAGATCATCCGCGTCGTGTTTACGGAGCGAAACGGCAGTATCCGAATAATCACGGCTTGGAAGGCGAATAGAAATGACCGCAAAAGCTACCGGAAAGCGCCGGCGCATCGTCAGATATAAAAGCCTCGACGACATGCCGCCACCAAAGCCTTTGAGCAAGACGTTTCGCGAAATGAGCGATGAGGAGGTCGAGCGGCGTGCCGCGGCAGATCCGGATGCCGGCGTCATTCCACCCGGCTTCTGGGACAAGGCCGAATTACGCATGCCGTTGACAAAGCAGCAGATCACGCTGCGGCTCGATCCCGACGTGATCGACTGGTTCAAACGCACCGGTAAAGGCTATCAATCGCGTATGGGCGCGGTGCTACGCAGCTATGTAGAAGCTAAGCGCAAGCGTAGCGCATAACGTCGAGCTTCACTTAAATCTGAAAGCCGGGTCGAAGCCGAATTCGCTGCGGGCCTTGTCGAGCGTCAGAGCGCCGTCGTCCTCGGCAATGTTGTAGATGCCGGGATTGCCGCGTCTGACCGCCAGCAGCGCCGCCTGCGCTGCGGCGTCGACATGGAGCGGCCCGCGGCCGGTCGCTTCGACAAACCAGGTGCCGGGCCCGTAAAGCCGGCCATAGCGCAGCACAATACCGTCGATGCCAGGCGTATTGAGGGTCGCCTGTTCAAGGGCGCGTACGCCGCGCGCGGTCAGCGCGTTGAGATCGTCGCCCTCGGCGGGCGCCAGCGGATCGCTCTCGGCGTGCGGCTCCGGGCCATCGGCGTAGATGAAGGCGATGCTTTGCGAGATCAGCCGGCGAGCGCCGGCGGCGAGCGCCGCGGCAACAAGATTGGCCGTGCCCTCAATGCGCAGCCGGGCATTGCGGACCAGCGCTTCGCCGCGGCGTTGCGGATCGAATACTTGCGGCAAGTCGGTGAGCTGATGGATCACCACCTCGGGCCGAGCGGCGGCGACGGCGTCGCGCAAGGCCCCTCGATCGAAGACGTCAACGACGACCGCCTGCGCGCCCTGTGCTTTCAGCGCCGCGACCTTGTCGGCTGAGCGGGTCGTGCCGGTCACTCGATGTCCGGCGGCAATGAGCAGCGGCGTCAAGCGCCGTCCGATCACGCCGGTCGCTCCCGCAAGAAACACTCTCACGGCGAAGTCCTCACGCCGCTCCCTTCAGCCGCTCCAGCGCCTCGGCGATCTTGGCCTTGCGCGCCTGCGCTTCCTCGCGCTTTTCCTTTTCTTCCTCGACCACCTCTTCCGGCGCGCGGGCGACGAAATTGGCATTGCCAAGCTTGGCGTCGACGCGGGCGATGTCGGCGTCGGCCTTGGCCATTTCCTTGGCAAGCCGCGCGCGCTCGGCGACGAGATCGATGATTCCCGCAAGCGGCAGAGCGGCAATTTCGCTGCCGACTACGATTTGAGCGGAGCCGGGCTTCACTTGGGAAGCAAACGTACTCCACGAAATCCTCGCGAGTTTATTTAACGTAGTGTCCCAAAGTTCGGCTCTTCGCTTTGTCGTATCGGATGGATTTATGAATTCGATCGGGATTAGCGACGAACCGGGAACATTCATTTCGGTACGAACCGAGCGCACGGCCGTCACAAGCTCAATAAGCCAACCAACCTCCTCGTGCGCCCCCGCGAAATGAGGTTGCTCAGTCGGCCACAAAGCAAGAGCAAGCATCGGCTCCCTGCGATTGCTTTCGGAGACTCTCCAGAGCTCTTCAGTGATAAATGGCATAAATGGATGTAGAACCTTCAATATCTGATCACGAACGTAGGCAACGGTCGCTCTCGTCTCATGTTTCGGTGCTTCGTCTAGTTGCGGAGTGACAAAGATCGGCTTTGTAAGCTCCAAATACCAATCGCAGTAGAAGTCCCACACAAAATGATAAATCGCATTGGCCGCGTCATTGAAGCGATAATCGCTGAGCGCCAATTCGATTTTGCCCAGCGTGTCGCCAAGCTGCGAGATGATCCATTGATTGATCAGCTGTTTCACTGACGCGGGCTTAAAGTCCGATGCCGTGAAGCATTCGTTCATCTCGGCAAAGCGCGCTGCGTTCCAGAGCTTGGTCGCAAAATTGCGGTTGTTCTCGACCTCCTGCGGACCAAGCCGGATGTCATGGCCTTGCGCGGCGCCGCGCGCCAACGTGAAACGCAAGGCATCGGCGCCATATTGGTCGATAACGCCGAGCGGATCGACCACGTTGCCCTTCGACTTCGACATTTTGGCGCCGGAGGCGTCGCGCACCAGGCGGTGGATGTAGACGTCGCGGAACGGCACCTCTTTCATAAAGTGCAGCCCCATCATCATCATGCGCGCGACCCAGAAGAAGATGATGTCGAAGCCGGTGACGAGCGCCGAGGTCGGATAGAAGCGCTTCAGCTCCGGCGTTTCGTCGGGCCAGCCCAACGTCGAGAACGGCCACAGCGCCGACGAGAACCAGGTGTCGAGCACGTCATCGTCGCGCCTGATGTAGTCGCGCGCGAAACGGGCGCGACGCTCGGGATCGGCGGCAATGTCGTGGCCTTCCTCGACCGTGATCTCCTCGATCTCGGTGTAATGGGCGAGCGCATCGGCGACAGCATCGTCCTCGGTCTCGGCGACGAAGATTTTGCCATCCGGCCCGTACCACGCCGGAATTTGATGTCCCCACCAGATCTGCCGCGAGATGCACCAAGGCTGGATATTGTCCATCCAATTGAAGAAGGTCGCTTCCCACTGCGCCGGCACGAACACGGTCTTGCGCTCGCGCACCGCCGCCATCGGAGCTCGCGCCAGCGTCTTGGCGTCGACGTACCATTGATCGGTGAGAAACGGTTCGAGCACCGCGCCGGAGCGGTCGCCATGCGGGACGACATGGGACGTCGGCTCGATCTTTTCGATCAGGCCCGCTGCCTCCAGCCGTTCGACGATCTTTTTGCGTACCGCGACGCGATCGAAGCCGTGCTCGGCCAGCGTCAGCTCGAGCTCCGCCGACGCCGGCACGTCCTTGAGGAACGCCGCATTGTCCTTGAGATCGAGATGCGCGTCGGCGTCGAAAATATTTATCAGTGGTAAGTTGTGCCGCTTGCCAACCTCGAAATCGTTGAAATCATGCGCCGGCGTAATCTTTACCGCGCCGGAGCCCTTTTCCGGATCGGCGTAGTCATCGGCGATGATCGGTATGCGGCGGCCGACCAGCGGCAGGATGGCGTGCCTGCCGACCAGGTGCTTGAGCCGCTCGTTTTCCGCATGCACGGCCACCGCGACGTCGCCCAGCATGGTCTCCGGCCGCGTCGTCGCCACCACGATGTATTCGCCGGGATGATGCTCGATCGGATATTTGATGTGCCAGAGATGACCCTTGGTCTCGACCTGCACCACTTCGAGATCGGAGATCGCGGTTTTCAGCTTCGGGTCCCAGTTGACCAGCCGCTTGTCCTTGTAGATGAGGCCTTCGCGGTACAGCGTGACGAAGACCTTCATCACCGCGCGGGAGAGGCCTTCGTCCATGGTGAAACGCTCGCGCGACCAGTCGCAGGAGGCGCCGAGCCGCTTGAGCTGATTGATGATGGTGCCGCCGAACTCAGCCTTCCAGTCCCACACGCGCTTGATGAAGGCTTCACGGCCCATGGCGCGGCTGTTCGGTTCCTGCCGTTCCATGAGCTGGCGCTCGACCACGGCCTGGGTGGCGATACCGGCGTGATCGGTGCCCGGCTGCCACAGCACGTCACGCCCACGCATGCGCTCGAAACGCGCCAGGATGTCCTGCAGCGTGTTGTTGAGCGCATGGCCCATATGCAGCGAGCCGGTGACGTTGGGCGGCGGAATGACGATGCAATAGGGCTTCGCCGCCGCGCGCTCCGGCCGGCCGGCGCGGAAGGCGCCGGCCTTCTCCCAGGCCTCGTAAATGCGGGGTTCGACCGCGCTTGGCTGGTATCTGTTTTCGATCATTTCGCATTCGCCGATTTGCGGGTTAAAAACCCCGCCCTGCCTAGAGTGTCAACGTGGAAGCTCCATTAAAATCCGCCGCGGCGCTGCCGCATAAAACGCCGACGCGCGCCATCATGCTGCTGGCGGTCGCCGGCTTTGCCAGCCAGGCGCAGGTGCGGGTGACCGATTCGCTGTTGCCGCAGATTGCCGCCGATTTTCACACCGCAGTCGGCGTCGCGGCCCTGGTGGTGACCGCCTACGCCGTCGGCCACGGCACGATCCAGCTGGTGATCGGCCCGTTCGGCGATCGTTTCGGCAAATACCGCACCGTGGCGATGACCTGCGCCGTGGGCACCGTCATGGTGGCGCTGTGCGGGCTTGCCGGCTCGCTGCTGCAACTGGGGCTGGCGCGGTTCGCCACCGGCGTCGCCGCCGGCGGCTGGATCATCCCGATCTCGATGGCCTATGTCGGCGATGTCACGCCCTATGAGCAGCGGCAGACCATCCTCGGCCGCTACCTCACCGGACAAATCCTTGGTCAGCTGTTTGGGCAGGCCGCCGGCGGCGTGCTCGGCGATCTGGTCGGCTGGCGCAACGTCTTCTTCGTGCTCTCGGCCATCTTCGCGGTGGCGACCGCCGGTCTCCTTTTCGAGCTCGCCACCAATCCGCTGACCCGCACCGCGCACCACCCGGGCGATAAGACCAAAAGCTTCTTTGCCGATTATGCGGCGGTGCTGAAGACACCCTTCGCCCGCATCGTGATCATCGCCGCCTTCATCGAGAACGCGCTGCTGTGGGGCGCCTTCGCCTATATCGGCGCGCATTTGCACGCGCGCTTTGCGCTCAGCTACACGCTCATCGGCATCAGCGTCGGCTGCTTCGGCATCGGCGGATTGATTTATGCCGCCCTGGTCAAGACCTTCGTCTATCGGCTTGGCCAGGTCCGCCTCGCCGTCGCCGGCGGATTCACGATCGCCGCGGGATATATCGTCTTATCGCTGGCACAGGCCTGGTGGCTGGCGCCGCTCGGCACGACCGCCATCGGGCTTGGCTTCTACATGTTGCACAATACGTTGCAGACCAACGCCACCCAGATGACGCCGCAGGCGCGCGGCACCGCGGTGGCGATCTTCTCCTCCGCCATCTTCATCGGACAAACCGTCGGCGTCGGTTTCGGGGCGCTGGTCGTCGACCGCTTAGGCGCGGTGCCGCTGTTTTTCGGCACCGCGGCGACGCTGCCGGTGCTGGCGATCTGGTTTGCGCGGGAGCTCGCTCGGCATCGGCGCGCTTGAGGTCGGCTCGACTAATCTTCGCACAGATATCTATTTTTAGACATAGTGGTGTGCAAATATCGCCTCATCTCGGCAGGAGGCGAACATGCGGCACTTTTCCGTATGGGTCGTTGAGTTCTTCAAGCTCGTTTGCGGAAAACTCCTTGGCGGCAGGCGGCTTCATCCCTTAAGAACGGCGTGTCCGATCTGCAGACAAATGGTGCGCCTGCACGTCAACAAAGCCGGGCGCCGGCACGTCTTCGCGCACGCCCGCGCGCTCTACGAAGGGTCGCGCTTCCGCGTGCATTATACCGCGAAAATCAGGTGTCTCGGTTCGGGCGTTCCGGCGAATTTCGATCCGCGCCCGAACGAAGATCAGCGCTTCAAGCTGCCGCGCGCCTTGCTTGAGGATTAGATTTTCCACTGAAGGTTAGCGACCAGCGACGTGCCCGGACGCGCTCACGCCCGGACACGGCTCGCACTCGGTATTTGTACTTACGCGCCGGCAGCCTTCAGACTTTGACCAGCGGCACTTTGGGCACAGTACCGCGCCGCGGCGGCTCGTCACCGCCAGGGCCGCCCGGACCGCCAGAGCCCGGCGGCTTCTTGCGCGGCGAGGAGCGCCGCTTGGCCTTGGCGCGGCGCGGCTCGGGCAGCTTTTCCGGCCGCGGCTTTACCGGCCCGTCCGGATATTCGAAGTTGAGCTTGCTGTTGCCGGCCTCGTCGGTGACCACGACGACGCGGACGTGCCCGCCGGACTTGAGCCGGCCGAACAGCACCTCGTCGGCCAGCGCCTTCTTGATGTGCTCCTGGATCACCCGCGCCATCGGCCGCGCGCCCATCAACTCGTCGTAGCCGTTGGCGATCAGCCATTGCGTCGCCTCGTCGCTTAGCTCGATGGTCACATCGCGGTCGGCGAGCTGCGCCTCGAGCTGCAGCACGAATTTCTCGACCACCATGGCGATTACTTCAGGCGACAGATGCGCAAAGGTGATGATCGCGTCGAGCCGGTTGCGGAACTCCGGCGCGAACAGCCTGGTGATCGCCTCCATATCGTCGCCCTCGCGCTTACTGCGCGTGAAGCCGAAGGCTGCTTTCGCCATATCGGCGGCGCCGGCATTGGTGGTCATGATCAGGATCACGTTGCGGAAGTCGACCTGCTTGCCGTTGTGGTCGGTGAGCTTGCCGTGATCCATGATCTGCAGGAGCACGTTGAACAGATCCGGATGCGCCTTCTCGATCTCGTCGAGGAGGAGGACGCAATGCGGATGCTGGTCGACGCTGTCGGTCAAGAGACCGCCTTGATCGAAGCCGACATAGCCGGGAGGCGCGCCGATGAGCCGCGATATGGTGTGGCGCTCCATATATTCCGACATGTCGAAGCGGATCAGCTCGACGCCAAGTGTGGCGGCAAGCTGCTTCGCCACTTCGGTCTTGCCGACGCCGGTCGGGCCGGAGAACAGATAACAGCCGATCGGCTTTTCCGGCTCGCGCAGGCCGGCGCGGGCAAGCTTGATCGAGGCTGACAGCGCTTCGATCGCCTTGTCCTGGCCGTAGACCACGCGCTTGAGCGTCTCCTGCAGGTTCCGCAGCACCTCGGCGTCGTCTTTCGACACCGCTTTCGGCGGAATGCGGGCCATGGTGGCGATCGTGGTCTCGATCTCCTTGAGCCCGATGGTGCGCTTGCGCTTGCCTTCCGGCAGCAGCATCTGCGCCGCGCCGGATTCGTCGATCACGTCGATCGCCTTGTCCGGCAGCTTGCGGTCGTGGATGTAGCGCGACGACAATTCGACCGCCGCCTTGATGGCGTCGTTGGTGTATTTGAGCTTGTGATAGTCCTCGAAATAGGGCTTGAGCCCCTTGAGGATCTCGATGGCGTCGGGGATCGTCGGCTCGTTGACGTCGATCTTCTGGAAGCGCCGCACCAGCGCGCGGTCTTTCTCGAAATACTGCCGGTATTCCTTGTAGGTGGTCGAGCCGATGCAGCGCACCGTGCCGGAGGCGAGTGCCGGCTTGAGCAGGTTCGAGGCATCCATGGCGCCGCCGGACGTAGCGCCGGCGCCGATCACGGTGTGAATTTCGTCGATGAACAGGATGGCGCCGGGATAGGCCTCGAGCTCCTTGATGACCTGCTTGAGCCGCTCTTCGAAGTCGCCGCGATAGCGGGTGCCGGCAAGAAGCGTGCCCATGTCGAGCGCGAACACCGTGGCGTTGCGCAGCACGTCGGGCACCTCACCGTGCACGATGCGGCGCGCCAGGCCTTCGGCGATCGCGGTCTTGCCGACGCCGGCCTCGCCGACGAACAGCGGATTGTTCTTCTGGCGGCGGCACAGCACCTGGATGGTGCGGTTGATCTCGGACTCACGGCCGATCAAAGGATCGATCTTGCCCTCGCGCGCCTTCTTGTTGAGGTTGACGCAATAGGCATCGAGCGCGTCGCCCTTCTTTTTCTGCTCGTCGCCGGATTTGGCGTCGTTCTCCTCCTCGGCGCCGCGCACCGGCCGCGCCTCCGACATGCCCGGCCGCTTGGCGATGCCGTGGCTGATGTAATTGACCGCGTCGTAGCGCGTCATGTCCTGCTCTTGCAGGAAATAGGCGGCGTGGCTCTCGCGCTCGGCGAAGATTGCGACCAGCACGTTGGCGCCGGTCACCTCCTCGCGGCCGGAGGACTGGACGTGGATGACGGCACGTTGAATCACACGCTGGAAGCCGGCCGTGGGCTTACTGTCCTCCGCCCCGTCGGTGACCAGGTTGTCCAATTCGGATTCGAGGTAGGCGATGAGGCTTCGGCGCAGCTTCTCCAGATCCACGTTGCAGGCTCGCATCACCGCGGCCGCGTCCTGGTCCTCGATCAGCGCCAGCAGGAGATGCTCGAGCGTGGCGTATTCGTGATGCCGCTCATTGGCGAGAGCCAGAGCCCGGTGAAGCGACTGTTCGAGACTGCGCGAGAACGTGGGCATTTCAACTTCTCATCGTTTGTATTGGAAGCTTCCCCCCGGAATCACTTCTTTTCCATGATGCATTGCAAAGGATGCTGATGTTTGCGGGCAAAGTCCATAACCTGCGTCACTTTGGTCTCCGCCACCTCATAGGTGAAGATACCGCATTCGCCGATGCCGTGCTGATGCACATGCATCATGATCCGGTGCGCCGACTCGTTGTCCTTGTTGAAGAACCGCTCCAGGACGTGGACCACGAATTCCATCGGCGTGTAATCGTCGTTGAGCAGAAGAACCCGATAGAGGTTCGGCCGCTTGGTCTGCGGCTTGGTCTTGGTGATGACCGCCGTGCCGGGACCGCCGTCGCCTTTGCGCTTGCGATCGTCGTCGGCCAGGCGGACCGGTCGTACACTGAAAGTAACGTCAAGCCGCGGCATTGGTTCGTTCGTCTTCCGACCTTGGGTTGGCGCAAGGGTTGGCACAAGTCGCCGGCGCGGTTGGTACTAACGCTCGCGCGCCATGATAAGGCTAATGCGCTTTTCATGCCAGATCGAGAGCGCAAATCGGGAGCGTCGATGGCAGGCGTTAATGCGGCGAGAAGCCCGTCAGTTCTGTCACATTGATGCGGTTTTCTTGGCACCGCCGAAGCCGAGATATGTCGCCTATCCGCCCGTGCAAGGCCGTCCCGCCATATATGCGCGGCCGCAGCGATTCGAAGCCCCATCGGCAGACGGCTGCGGCGCCGCGACCGCATGTATCGATTGGTACAGGCCGCCGACTTGGCTATGGAAAGCGCAAAATACGAGAGCAACTGCGATTGGATCAGGAGGTGACCATGGTCGACCTCACCCGGCGGGCGAGACTCGTGCGCGAGATGGAAGGCGAGTTCGTCCCAGACTACGATGCCCAGAGCCTGCCATCAGCCGACAAGCGCGCAGCCTACGCGCTCGAACACATCGCCTTCCGCGTCAGCCGGATCGAGCAAACTCTGGCCCGCATCGCGGACGCGATCGAATTCCGCCTTGGCGCCGAAAGCCTAACGCCGCGCGAGCGCCCCGATCGTTATTTCATCGAGGCCTTGGCCAGTACGCCCTCGAACGGTTTGTAGGTTTCCTTGGCGAGATCGACATAGAGCTCGCCGAGCTTGGTCGCTTCGGCGACGAAATCCTCGTAGGAGGATTTCAGATACTCGCTCTGCACCTCCATCGCCTTCTCCAGGGTCTTGGCGCCCATCAGGCGCTCCCAGGCGGCGGCGGAATCTTCGATCGACTTCTTCGAATAGTCGGTAAGCTCGACGGCGATGGCTTGGGCACTTTTCGACCACGTGCCGAACGACAACATCATCGATTCCATGCTGTCCTTGCCGAATTTCTGCATCTCTTCGTTGGTCATGATGGCTCCTCGGGCGACCGGGCACTGCTCGCTATGGCTAAGGCCGCTTCAGACCGTTGCCTTGAAAAGGCCGTTTGCGGCATTGATGATATTATAGTGCAGTGCACAAAAAATGCAACGGGATTGTCGGCAAATGCACAAAATTGCGGCGCTGCGGGGACTTAACCCTTTTGCAACGGCGTTCGCCTAACGTGCTTGACCGTGTTGTAAGAGTGACGATCGCGTAGGCGAAATGCCTCTCTCGTCGGCGTAATGCGGCCTCAAGTCCGGCTGCAGTTTGGCGGGGGAGCACACGCCCACAGATGCAAAAAGGGGCGGCCTTTCGGGGGTTAGGCGCGTTCAGGGACGGGGTGCGCAATGGCATGGGCGAATGTCGGAGCCCGCAACGGGCTTCGTGGGGTTGTTTTGAGCTTGGCCGCGGTTGCAGCGGCGCTCACCATCAACAGCGACGCTGCTGTCGCGCACCGTCATCACCGCATTTCCATCCACCATCATCATGCCCGCGCGGAAGGCTACGATCCGCCATTTGCCTCGATCGTCGTCGACGGCAATAGCGGGGCGATGCTGCAGGCGTCGAATCCGGACGCGTTGCGCCATCCGGCGTCGCTGACCAAAGTGATGACGCTCTATCTGCTGTTCGAGCGTCTGGAGACCGGCCGAGTCAAGCTCGATACGCCGATGCCGGTCTCCGAACACGCCTCGGAGCAGGCCCCCACCAAGCTTGCGCTCAAGCCCGGGCAGACCATCACGGTCGAGGACGCCATCAAGGGCATCGTCACCCGGTCCGCCAATGATGCGGCAGTCGTCATCGCGGAGTATCTCGGCGGCAACGAGCAAGCCTTTGCCAGAATGATGACCCAGAAGGCCCGCGCTTTGGGCATGGCCCATACCACCTATGTCAACGCTTCCGGTCTGCCGGACGACGATCAGATCACCACCGCGCGCGATCAGGCTCTGCTTGGCCGCGCGATCCAGGAAAGCTTCCCGCGCTATTACAAATACTTTTCGACCCAGGCCTTCGTCTTCCGCGGCGAAACCATCCGCGGCCACGACCATCTGTTGACCGAGGTCGAAGGCGTGGACGGCATCAAGACCGGATTTACCCGCGCCTCCGGCTTCAATCTGCTCACTTCGCTGCATCGCGGCGGACGTTACCTTGTCGGCGTGGTCATGGGCGGGCCGAGCGCTTCGGAACGCGACGCGCGCATGCGCGAACTGCTCGCCGCCCATATCAAGGAAGCTTCGCTGCATCGCACCGTGCCGATGATCGCCGACGCGACCATCCATCACAACGAGCCGATCGCCTTCACCGATTCTCCCCTGTCGGCGACCAAGTTGACATCGAGGTCGTTTGCCTCGCGCTCCGATCCGACGCCGACGGCAAGCATCAATGCCCCGGCCGCCGGCTCCAACGCCCCGATCAAGCCGATCTTGGTGCGAACGATTTCTTATCGGACGGTCCCGGTACAAACCGCGTCTCTGGCGCCGATGCCGATGCTGGTGCCGGTCGTACCACCGGCGTTGCAGGCCGCGGCGCCGCAGCCGAGCGTCCATGCGCAAGCGCCCGCCGCCGCCATCGAGCAGCGGCCGACCGTGGTCGCATCGGCGGCGCCGAGGGTCGATCTCAGAGCTTCCGCGCCGGCGCCGCAAGCCGTGCCGGTCGCGCCAAAACCTGCGACGCTGACGGTCGCTCCGGCCGCGCGGGTTGTTTCCCAAACCCCCGCCAAAGCGGCCGCCGCCAAAGTCGACCAGGCCCCGCTTGAAGCGGATCGCGCCGAAATCGCCGACGCGCAAGGGGCCAAACCCGAAACTGCCATTGCATCCGCGCCCATTCATGCGCGTGGCGGCTGGCTGATCCAGATCGGCGCATTTGACGACGAGAACGAGGCCAAGCAGCACTTGAGCGCGGCGCAGCTCAAATTGCACGCCGCGCTCGGCGCCAAGGACCCCTTCACCGAGCGCGTGCAGAAAGGCGACAAGGCGCTCTATCGCGCCCGCTTCGCCGGCTGGGACAAAGAAGCCTCCGCCGAAGCCGTCTGCCGCGAACTCAAGCGCAGCGACTTCCAGTGCATGACGCTGAAGGACTGATTTTTTCGAAGCGGGTCGCCGCAGAAAGGCGACGTCAACCTTTCCCCATCATGTTGCAAGTCCCCGGCAAACGGGGCGCGTGCAGGTAGTCAGTCAGAGTTGGACGGCCACGCGAGGTTGGTACGGAGTACCTCAGCGATGGCGGCGAAGAAGAACGTCCTTGGCCTCATTGACCCGGGCCGCAAGATACGTCGTCCCCCCTTGGTCGGGATGCAGTTTCTTCATGAGGGTGCGGTGGGCGCGACTGATATCCTGCGCGCTCGCCCCGGGTTGCACGCCAAGGATCTGATAAGCTTCCTCTTCAGTCATTTTGCCGCCGGAAGCCGGCCGCGGCCCGCCGCGCGCACCCGCATCGCCTTGCGCGTGCTCACGCCAGCCGGGCGCCCGGCGGTCAAGATAAGCTGCAAGTAAATCGCGGCTGTCGGCGTCGATCTCGCCCAAGAGATTGATCAGCGTCGCGCGGTCGAGACGGTCGAGCGCGGTCCCGGCCAGCCGGCCTTTGACAATGCGTCCGTACATGGCGCCGCTGTCGTGGTCGAGCTCCATTTCGAGATAATCGGTGCGCACGCGCGAGGCTTGGCCGGCGCTTTTTTGGGTGCGCGCACCGAACGTCGCCGGCCACAGCGAAACGTAGCCGAGGAGGCCGAGCCCGAACAGACCGACCGGTACGGCCACCCCAATTTCACCGCGCAGCAGAAGGAATCCGGCGAATATTAGCGCCGCGGCGCCGCCAAGGGCGCGCAGCGCCTGCGCCGCTTTTTTGGGGTCGGCCTTGGAGAAAGAATTGACCGCCCACAGACCGAGGACCAGCACGATGACGCCAAGAAGAATTTCGGGCATGGTTCTTTGCGGCTTGGCTAGCTGAGCTGCTCAAGCAGCATGACCGCGCCGGCGCTTTGCCGCGCCTTGAGCGCCGCGAGCGCGTTGATGCCGCCGGCGGCATAGGCCGCCGCGGCGCGTAACAGTTCGGCGAGTTCATGCGCGGCGCCCGGCGCGAATCGGCAAAACGCTCCGCCGGTGAGCCGGGCAATTTCGCGGAACGCCTGCTCGCAGACCGGGTCGTAGCCCTCCTGAAACATGAACGCCTTGACGTTGCGCAGGCCAAGTTCGCCGGCGGCAACGCAAAGATCATCGAGCGATTCCTCCATGGCGTCGCCGATAAAGACCAGCACCGCGACCTTGCGGGTATCGTTTTCCCGCCGCGCATGGGCGAGGACTTTGGCGATCTGGGTATGGCCGCCGCGGCAATCGATGCGCCCCATCAGCGCGCCGAGGCGGGCGGGTTCGGCGACCCAGGGCGAAGCGCGGCACTCCGTCAGGCCCCGATAATAAACTAGCTGGACGTCGAGCCCGCCGGCGGCGGCCGCTTCGCGAAACATGTCGGCCTGCAGCCGGCAGGCGCTGTCCCAGGTCGGCTGCCGGCTCATGGTCGCATCGAGCGCGAAAATGAGCCGCCCGCGAACGCCGGGCCCGGCCGCCGGGCCAAGCGCCTTGACGCGCGCCAGGAACTGATCGATTTCCGCGCGTCCGGAAGCCGCTGAAGGCTCACTCGAATTGCACGCTGGCGCCGGCGCCCGGTCGTTACTCATTGCATAGCCTGAAGGCCCTACGAATCGCGCTTAAGGTGGCGCTGGACCGGCGGCCGCGCAATGGTTCAATCGGCCAACAGATCGCCCAACAGATCGTGGGTCTCGAGCGGCTTGCTGGCGGCA
The DNA here is from genome assembly GCA_963791925.1 of uncultured Alphaproteobacteria bacterium. Classification (GTDB taxonomy): domain Bacteria; phylum Pseudomonadota; class Alphaproteobacteria; order Rhizobiales; family Xanthobacteraceae; genus BOG-931. The sequence continues at coordinate 787,074 of CAWBUA010000005.1, forward strand.
GCGATCCACTCGGCGCGGGCCGCGGCGCGGCGTTTGCCGCGTTCGTCGATCGGCAGCCGCAGCGCTTCGATCAGCGCTTTCACCTCGTCGCGAGCCGTTACGTGCGACGTCGACGGCCGCGACCCCAGCGTATCTTCGTTCAATGCGTCGAGCGCGGTCAGCCCGCGGGGAAAAAATTCCCGGTACACGACGCGTTCGGCAAAACCGTCGATGGCGCGGAAGCCGAGCTGCTTGGCCAGGCCCTCGACCCCCTCCCCGACCAGCCGCCGGTTGCGCGAGCCGAGCGTGGAGAGCCGGTTGCGCACCACGATCCAATCGGTAAGGCCGCCGTCGACGAGGCGCCGCTGCCGCCGCGCCTCCCGCACCATCTCGGCATAATGGCTCACCCCGGCCACTTCGAACGAACTCTGGTCGATCGTGCCGAGCACGTCGAAATCGACGAAGCTGTCGTTCAAGGGCGTGATCAGCGTATCCGCCATCGAATGGGCGAGCCGCATCAGGTAGGAATCATTGCCCGGCGTATCGATGACGATGAAATCGTGGGTCTGCTCGACCGCGCCGATGGCCTCGGCAAAGGCGGCGAATTCCTGCGCTTCGATCTCGTCGAGCCGCGCGCCGAAGCCGCGGGCGACGCAATAATGCGCCGGGACGTCGAGCTCAAGTCCCGCGCGCCGCGCCCAATCGCGGCGGTTTTCGACGTAATGGGTGAAGCTTTTCTGCCGCGAATCGAGGTCTATGGTGGCGACCCGCTGCCCGGCCTGCAAAAGCGCGACGGCGACATGCATGGCCGTCGTCGATTTGCCCGAGCCGCCTTTTTCGTTGCCAAGCACGATGACATGCGCCGAAGACGGCCTGCCGACATCAGCCTGCATCAACATGGGATACGCGGCCCCTACGCTGCAACTAACTCATTCCGATTTGCAACGCGTTGGGTCAAGATACAGCATCGGCTCGGCGAAGTTAATCATTAACCGCGCGTGCGCCGCCGAAAACGCAACGGGTGTGCCCGCGTTGCAACGGGTGAAGATGAAATCCGCAAAGTCTAAAATTCATCCCCGCGTCATACGCACTTTGCCGAACTTGCGCCGCGCGATTGCGGAATTGCGCGGGCGGCGCCACAGCATCGCCTTGGTCCCAACAATGGGCGCATTGCATGCTGGGCATTTCTCCCTCGTCCGCATCGCGCAAGCCCGCGCCGACCGGGTCGTCGTCTCGATCTTCGTCAACCCGACGCAGTTTGCGCCGACCGAAGACTTGAGCACCTATCCGCGCACCTGGTCCGCCGACATTACGGCGCTTACGAAGCAGAAGGCCGATATCGTTTGGGCGCCGTCGGTCGAAACCATGTATCCGGAAGGCTTTGCCACCCGCATCGTGCCCGAGGGCCCGGCCAGGGTCGGCCTCGAAGACGCTTTCCGGCCGCATTTCTTTGCCGGCGTCGCGACCGTCGTCGCCAAGCTTTTGATCCAATGCGAACCGGACATCGCCATGTTCGGCGAGAAGGATTATCAGCAGCTCAAGGTGGTCACGCGGCTGGCGCGCGATCTCGGCCTCAAAACCCGCATCGTCGGCGCGCCGGTGGTGCGCGAAAAGGACGGCCTCGCGCTGTCCTCGCGCAACCGCTACCTCACGCCGGTGGAGCGCACCGCGGCGCCGGCGCTTTATCGCGCCCTCAAGGAATGCGCCGGCCGGATCAAGGCCGGCGGCCCGGTCGAGGCCGTGCTCGACGACGGCCGCTTGGCGATCAGGCACGCCGGCTTGGCGCTCGATTACCTCGAAGCCCGCAATGCCGACACGCTGGCGCCCTTGGCCGCGCCCGCGGCCGAACCGATCCGGCTTCTGGCGGCGGCGCGGATCGGCACGACCCGGCTGATCGATAATATGGGGGTGTAGCCGCGCGGAGCGGACGACCGCGGCAACCTCACGCGCCGTTCATTGGGACCCTTCACGTTCGGATCAAGCGCGCGGTCTTCGCCGACCACGCCGCCATTGGTTTCTTGTCGCGAAGCCGCGGAGAGCCGGAACAAGTCCGGCCAGACTGTCACACCGCTTCGAGATGCGGAATCTCCGGCCGGTCGCCTTGCGCCTTGCCGGTGATCGGCGGCCGCGGCAAGCGCGCCGTGCCGCCTTCCATGACGAAGGTGTGCTCGATCGAATACCACGGCGCCTTGACGTCGGCGGCACGCGGGCAAGGCTCGTCGTGCCTGATGTAATTGCCGATCAGATGATGGGTGACGCCGAACTGCACGTCGGTCTCGATGTTCTTGTCCTCGGGATCGTAGATTTGCGAGATCAGCGTCTTGAAGCCCGGCTTATAGGTGAGGAAGTGCAGATGCGCCGGGCGCATATTGTGCCGGCCCGCGGCGCGTAAGAGCTCGCCGACCGGCCCGTCGATCGGGATCGGGTAGCCCGCAGGCTTGACGCTGCGGAAACTGATATGGCCGTCCTTGTCGGTTAAGAACTTGCCGCGCAGATTCATGTCGGCCTGCACCGGATCCTGGTTCTCGTAAAATCCTTCGGTCGAGGAATGCCAGACGTCGACTTCGGCGCCGACGATCGGCTTGCCGGCGGTGTCGCGGAACCAGGCGTCGACGAACAGCACCGGCCCCGGCGTCGGCGAGCGGATGATGCTGTCGCCGTTCCTGGTCGGCGGCGAATCCATGCGCCAGAACGGTCCGAGCAGATTGGCGTCGGTCTCGGTCTGGCCGCGATTGCCGTTGTTGAGGAGGCAGATCAGAGTCGAGAAGCCGAGCGAGCCGGACATCAAGACGGCTTCGTTGTGCGTCTCGGTGGTGCGCTGGCCGAGGGCGACGATGTAGGCGACGGCCGCCTGGAATTCTTCCTCGGTCAGCTTCACCTCGCGGGCGAAGGCGTGCAGGTGACGCACCAGCGCCGCCACGATCTCGCGCAGCCGCGGATTTTTGATGCGCTCATATTCCTTGAGCACCGCCGCGGTAACGTCTTTCTCACTGCCAATGATCATTCTTCTTGCTCCAAACCGTATCGTCGCGGTCTGCGGCGGACTTTACGTGATCGCCGCGCGCCGCGCCATGGCCGAGCGGGCGCCGCTCCGGCGCGTCCGGCCTACATCAGGCCGAGTTCGCGCAGCTCCCGCCGCAGCTTTTCCGGCATCGCGGTTGCGCCCTTCACCACTTTATCGAGATCGCGCGGGGCGTCCTTCGCCGCGAGGTAGCGCCAGCCCTGGAATGCCCGGTAAGGCCGCGGCTCGACCAGGATCACTTTGGGATCGAGCACGAGGCCGCAGCGGCCGATGCCGTCCTTGTCGCGGAACGGCCGCACGTCGCGGATGCGCTGTCGGCACATGACCTCGCCGCGGATCACCCAATAGAGCGAACCGCCGTCGGTAAGATCGGCCGCGCGCTTGGGCACCATGCGCGTGCGGTGGATGTGCTCCGCCTTTTCGCCGGCTTTGCGCTTGGCCCCGAGCTTCTGCTTGATCCAGTCCTCGAGATCGCGAACCGTGTCGCAGCCGACACAAAGCTTGATGAGATGAAGCGGCATAATCCTACTTTACGTCGTCACTGACGTGGTCTTGGCTTTCGGGAGCTGGCTCTAGCACCATGACCGGCGCACTTTCCACAACCTGGGCCCCGCTACGCACGGGAACCTCGCGCACCACGCCGGCGAACGGCGCGCGCAGCGTGTGCTCCATCTTCATCGCTTCGATCACGGCAAGACGTTGACCGAACGCGACGCGGTCGCCGACGCCGGCCAGAAGTTCCAGCACCTTGCCGTGCATCGGCGCCCTGATGACGCCGTCGCCCGCGCTTGCCACGGCGCTCGGGGTGGCGAAGCCGCCGATGCGAACGCGGGTCTGGCGCCCGCCGCGCACCACATAAGCGTCATGGCCTCCGGCAAATACGCTTGCGTCGGTCGCCGGCGCCGCGCCATCCACCGCGACCCGCGTACCGCTTTTGGCATAGCTGATGACGGCAACGGCATTTTCGCCATCGATCACGATCGGGATCGCAATCGACCGCACACCGCCGAGCTGGAAGCCGTCGCGGCTGTCCCAGGGTGAATCAGATGCTGCCGGGTCGTCCTCGCCCGCGGCATCGCCTCCTGTCGCGGCGTCGAGCAACTGGGCAACGCCGAGGGCGGCGGCCGCATTGTCGCGCGGCTGCGGCACGGCCCCCAACCGCGCCAGATTGCGGTCGATGAAGCCGGTATCCACATCGCCGCGACGGAATTCGTCGGCGCGGCATAGATTGGCGAGGAAAGCCACATTGCTGCGCACACCCGCAATCACCGTGCGGTCGAGCGCGTGTGCGAGCCGGTCGAGCGCGGCCAGCCGCGTCGGCGCATGCGCTATGAGCTTGGCAATCATCGGATCGTAATACGGCGTGACTTGCCCGCCGGCCTCGATGCCGGCATCGACGCGGATATCGTGCGGCAGTTCGAGGGCGACGATCGCACCGGTCGAGGGCAGGAAGCCGTGCTCGGGATCCTCGGCATAGAGCCGCGCCTCGATGGCGTGGCCATTGAGGCGGACGTCGCCTTGGGTGAGCGGCAGTTTTTCGCCGGCGGCAATGCGCAATTGCCATTCCACCAGATCGAGGCCGGTGACCGCCTCAGTGACGGGGTGCTCCACCTGCAGCCGGGTATTCATCTCGATGAACCAGAATGCGTCGGCGCGAAGGCCCTCACTGCCGTCGGCGACAAATTCGACGGTGCCGGCGCCGCGATAATCCACCGCGCTAGCCGCCGCGACCGCCGCCGCGCCGATCCGTGCGCGCAAATCCGCGGTCATCCCTGGCGCGGGGGCTTCCTCGATCACCTTCTGATGCCGGCGCTGCAGCGAACAGTCGCGCTCGCCGAGATGAATGACATTGCCATGCCGGTCGGCAAACACCTGGATTTCGATATGCCGGGGCGCGGCGATGAATTTTTCGATCAGGACCCGGCCCGAACCGAATGCCGACTGGCTCTCGCGGATCGCGCCTTCGAGCGCGGTCTCGAAATCAGCGTGCTTATCGACCCGCCGCATGCCGCGGCCGCCGCCGCCCGCCGCCGGCTTGATCAGCACCGGATAGCCGATTTCGTAGGCCTTTTCCTTGAGGAATTTGGCGTCCTGGCGTTCACCGTGGAACCCGGGCACCACCGGCACCCCGGCCTTCTCCATCAGCGTCTTGGCGCGATCCTTCAGTCCCATGGCGCGTATCGCCGCCGCGGGCGGACCGACGAAGACGATGCCGGCTTTTTCGCAAGCCTCGGCGAAGTCCGCATTTTCCGACAGAAAGCCGTAGCCGGGATGGATGCATTCGGCGCGAGCGTTCCGCGCCGCCGCGATCAGGTTCTCGATCGAAAGATAGCTGTCGCGCGGCTCGGCCCCGCCAATGCAACAGGCCTCGTCGCAGGAGCGCACATGCAGCGCGTCGGCGTCCGCCGCGGAATAGACCGCGATCGTGCGCAGCCCAAGCCGCTTGGCGGTCCGCGCAATGCGGCAGGCGATTTCGCTACGATTGGCGATGAGGATGGAGCGGAACATGGCGGGCGCATCAGATCGCCTAACGCGGCCGCTTTCAACTCATTGCGCGCCTGCGGCGCCGCTTGTCTGTGGCGGTTGGAACGGATTGAGCTCTACCGGCGCCGACGGAGGCGCGCTCGCCGCCGCTGGGGCTGCGGCGGCCGGCGGGCGCGGCACGCCCCGCGGCTGCCAGACGGGATCGACGGCCGGCGTCGCGGGCGCGGCAGCGGCTTGCGCGGGCGGAGCTGGCGCCGGCTTCCGCGCACGCCGCGGGGACGCTTCGTGAATGGGCGCTGTGTGAGGGGATCCTGCGTGAGCAAGAGCCTCGTGAGCCGGCGCCTGATGCGCCTTCGGTTCGCCAGCCGTAGCGGAAGCAATGGCGGCCGCGGCCGGCGGTCCCGGCGGCTCGGGATTCATGATGCTGATGGCCGGGATCGAGGCGGCGCTGGGAAAGTCGATATCGACGAACTTGTGCGGCGGCGGGCTGCCCGGCTGGTTGGCCGATGTTGCGTCAGCGACCGGAACATCGGGTGCTTTCGCCCAAATCGGCAGATAATGATCGAGATAGCGATCGAGCGTTTGCCCGCTCAAATTGGCCCGCACTTGGGCCGAATTATCCAACAGCGCCAGCGCCTGGCAATGATCGCTGCTGCAGCGCTCGGCGACGGCAAGCGCATGGGCCACGAAGCCGAAACGATCCTGCTCGAGCGAGCGCCGTAGCGGCAGCAACAGGCTATTGACGCCGGTGCCGCCGCGTTTGGTATAGGCGACCATGTCGGCAAGCAGAGCAAATCGCGCCGCGACATAGGATGTGGCGGTCGCCACGGTCTCAGGCGCGGCAAACAGGGCCTTTTCGCAAGCCGCCTCGACTTCCTCGCCGGCCAGACCGTTCAAGCAAGCCAACGGCGAGCCCGGAGCGAGACTTTCGCCATCAAGCGCCGCTGCCCGCGCTTCGAGAGCGCGACGCTCGGCGTTGCGGTCGGGAAAGGACGCGCCGGCGAGGAACACCCAGGCCAGCGTCGCACCCAGCGTCGCTCCGAGGACGACAATACCGACGCGCGCCAGCGCTCGCGTGCGGGTCCATTCGAATGTCAGCGCGCAAATGAAAACGAGCAGCGCGGCTGATCCGGCTGCGATCCACAGGCGCAGCGCCGAACTTCCGATGTCGGGATCGACGCCGAACATCCAAGCACCCCAAAACACGCAGATTATGCCGCTGCCGAGGCGGGACTATGGCGCAGCAGAACCTGCGGCGCCAGCCGCTGACGGAACCGTCAGTGCTCGAGTTCGAGCTGGCTTTCCTTGGCGACGCGCTCGAACGCCTCGCCGGGATTCTTGATCCGGTATTGGTAATCGTCGCCGTCGGACGGCAGCAGCCGAACGACCCTGTAACTGCCGCTCGCGCCCGGCCGGCTGATCGGACTCGACGTGTAAAAGACAGTCTGGCCAACACGGTATTTATGCGTCTTCAACGCCGAAGCCACCGCCGTCACTTGTGCAACCGTCACGGTCGGCGCCTCCACCGGAAGGATGGTCTTGGCGGCTGCCAGGGATTGCGGTTTCGCCACCGACTGGCGCGTTTCGGCGCGTTTGCGGGCCGCGGCGACGGCGCGCGCCGGGGCCTTACGTGCCGTTGTAGTTCGGCTCGTTTTGCCGCTCGCTTTGGCGGGCCGTTTCTTCTTCACTGAATGTTTGTTCATAACGCAACTATAGCACCCAAATCGGCGATCGAGCAAAAAATATAGTGCCGAAAACGCGCGTTTGAACGGCCTGCACGGGCTTATGATTAAAGTCGATAGAATTACGTTATTTCAACATGTTATGACGAATTTTTGCGCTGACTTCAAAACCCGGACGGTCAGCCTTGGCGACGCCAGCGGCCCTTCTCATCGGCCTGCCAATAGGTCACCTCCGCGCCGGCGGTTTTGGCCTCGTTCCAGCGCGCCCGCGCCGCTTCGACCGCGTCCGGATCATCGCCGTCGAACAACAGCACGATGCGCTCATAGCCCGCGGCTTCGCCAGCGAGGCTTGCACCGTCGACCAGGAAACGGACCGTCGCCCCGTTGGGATTATCGTCATTGACGGTGAACACGATCGGATGCTCGGCGGCTTCGGCGTCGCGCCAAGTGCCGTGGGGCAGAAAGGCGTCGTCGCGCCAGGTCCATAAATGGGCGTCAAGCGCCTCGACGCGCTCGTCGGAAGACGCCTGCACCACGACCCGCCAACCGCGTTCAAGCGACTTCGCAAGTAACGCCGGCAGAACCTGCTCCGGCGTCTGGCCTTTGAGCTGGTAGAATAAAATCTCGGTCATTGCGCGCGCTTACCGCTCGTAATGCTCTTCGACCAAGTTCTCAAGAAGCCGCACGCCCCAGCCGGAGGCCCAGCTCTTGTTGATATCGGTCTGCGGTGACCCCATCGCGGTGCCGGCGATGTCGAGATGCGCCCAAGGCGTCTTGTTGACGAACCGCTGCAGCAATTGCGCCGCGGTGATGGCGCCGCCCCAGCGGCCGCCGGTATTCTTCATATCGGCGAATTTCGAATCGATCATCTTGTCGTATTCCGGTCCGAGCGGCATGCGCCAGACCCGTTCGCCGGTGGCCTCGCCGGCCTTGGTCAGCCGCTCGGCGAGCTTATCGTCGTTGCAGAACATGCCGGCATATTCCTGACCCAAGGCCACGATGATGGCGCCGGTCAGCGTCGCCAGATTGATCATGAATTTGGGCTTAAAGCGCTTGTTGACGTAGTGCAGCACGTCGGCCAGGACGAGACGGCCTTCGGCGTCGGTATTGATGATTTCGATGGTCTGTCCGGACATCGTCTTGACGATGTCGCCGGGCCGCTGCGCCTTGCCATCGGGCATATTCTCGACGAGCCCGATGGCGCCGACGGCGTTGACCTTGGCCTTGCGCGCCGCAAGCGCGTGCATCAGACCGACGACGCAAGCTGCACCCGCCATGTCGCCCTTCATGTCTTCCATATTCGCAGCCGGCTTGATCGAAATGCCGCCGGAATCGAAGCAGACGCCCTTGCCGATAAATGCCACCGGATCGACGCCGCGCTTGCCGCCGTTCCAGCGCATGACGACGAGCTTCGATTCGTGCCCGGAACCCTGGCCAACGCCAAGCAGCGCCCCCATACCGAGCTTGCGCATCGCCGGGACATCGAGCACTTCGACGCCGACGCCGAGCTTGCTCAGACCCGAGGCACGCCGCGCGAACTCTGCCGGAAAAAGCACATTGGCCGGTTCGTTGACGAGATCGCGGGCGAGCACCACGCCGTCGGCAATCGCCGCGTGCTGTGCCCAGGCTTTCTCGGCCGAGGCCGCATTGGCGCAGGCGATATTGACCTCGACTTTACTCGGCCGCTCGTCGTCTTCCTTGCGCTTGGTCTTGTAGAGATCGAATGTGTAAGCGCGCAGTCGGGCGCCCAACGCCAGATCGGCAACCTGCTCGGTTTTGAGCGCGCCCGAGCCGAATTCCGCAAAGATCGTGGCTGTTGCGGCAGCCGTCGGCACTTTTCCCATGGCGATGCCGCCGAATTTGACGATATCTCGCGACTTGAGCTCGCCTTCCTTGCCGACACCCACCACCACCAGCCGCGGCACGTTGAGGCCGGACGGAGCGACGATGTCGAGGCTTGTACCGCTCTTGCCGCTAAAGCGATCGGCTGCGGCCGCCCGGCGAACGAGATCCCCGAGCGGCGAGAGCGCCCGTTGTGTCGCAGGGCCGAATTTGAGGTTCCCTTCGCAGAACACAACGAGAACACCACGTGGTCGGGCGAATGAGGTGAAATTGATTTTGATGGCGGCGGCCATGAAGCGTCCTTTGGCTCGGTCTTTGCAGCCCTGGGGGTGCAGCGGCTAGTTATGAACCGGACCGGCCGACCGTGCAAAGCGGGCCTTTTGCGCCAAAACCGGGCCCGTTTCGCGCCGCCTTTATCAAACGCCCGTATTAACGCTTTAGTGTGCATGTTCAATAGCTTTGCCTTGGCGACGCCACTTTGTGAAAGCATGAAATTACCCGCGTTGGGGAGAGCGGCTCTCACGAGGTGGCGTCGGCGGTGCGACGCCGCCTGGGGAACGGCCGTCAGCGGGGAAGTTCAGTCCGATGGGGTCGATCGGCGGCTATATGTTTCGCGCCACGATGGGCGCGTTCCTGATCATCCTCGTCAGCCTGACTGTCGTGATCTGGTTCACGCAGGCGATGCGCGATTTCGACCTGATCACCAGCCAGCGCCAGACCCTGCTCGTCTTCGTCGGCATCACCGGGATGATCGTGCCGCTGTTGATCATGATGCTGGCGCCGATCGCGCTGCTCATGGCGGCCGCGCACGTCCTTAACAAGCTTGCCAACGATTCCGAGATCATCGTGATGAATGCGGCGGGCGTCTCGCCGTGGCGGCTGCTCCGGCCGTTTCTTGCCGCCGCGCTCGTCGTCTCGCTCCTGGTCGCGGCCATCGCCGCTTATGTCTCTCCGCGCGCGCTGCGTGAATTGCGCGACTGGGGTGCACAGGTGCGCGCCGACATCCTGACCAATATCGTGCAGCCCGGCCGCTTCACCACGATAGGCGGCAATCTGACGTTCCACATCGCCGACCGGCGGCCGAACGGGCTGCTGGTCGGCATTTTCGTCGACGACCGGCGCGATCCTAACGTGCACTCGACCTATCTCGCCGAACAGGGCGAGATCGTGAAGAACGACAAGGCGTCGTTCCTGGTCCTGCAAGGCGGCAGCATTCAACGCTTGGAGGCCGGGCAGCACGATCCACGCATCGTGACCTTCGACCGCTACCCATTCGATCTGTCGCAATTCGCCGGCGCCACGCAAAACGTCGTCTATACGGTTCGCGAGAAATACCTTTGGGAGCTGATGTGGCCGCGGGCCGACGATACGCTCTATGCGTCGCAGCCCGACCAATATCGCTCCGAATTGCACGACCGGCTGACCACCCCGCTCTATCCGTTCGCCTTCGTCATCCTCGCTTTCGCCTTCCTCGGCCCGCCGCAGACGACCCGGCAAAGCCGCACGCTGGCGCTGTTGGGGATGATCGGCACCGTCTCTCTGTTGCGGCTTGTCGGCTTCGTCAGCGTGATCGTCGGGGTGCGCGTGCCGGCGGTGCTCGCGGTGCAATATGTCGCGATCTTCGGCTCGATCGCCGCGGGCTTGTGGCAAATCTCGCGCGGCCAGGCCGTGGAGCCTGCCGCAGCCGTGTCGAGGTTCGCGACCGCGATCGGTGAACGCATTGCGCGGGCGACCAGCTGATGAGACAGCCCATGATCACCGGCACGCTGTCGCGCTATTTCGGAATGCGCTTCCTCACGTCCGTTGTCGGCTCGTTCATCGGCGTCGTGGCTCTCGCGGCTATGATCGATTACGTCGAACTAATGCGCCGCGGCGCCGACTGGCCCAACGCCACGGCCTGGATGCTCGCCAAAATCTCGATGTACCGCGTGCCGCAGCTCACCGAACGCATCATGCCGTTTTCGGTCCTGGTCGGCGCCATGTCGTGCTACCTGACGCTGTCGCGGCGGCTCGAACTCGTCGTGGCGCGCTCCGCGGGCGTTTCCGCCTGGCAATTCGTAGCGCCGGCGATGATCGCCGCATTCCTCTTCGGTGCGGTCGCCACCACCGTCTACAATCCGGTCGCCGCAATGTTGCACGAGCGCTCGAAGCGCCTCGAAGCCGAAATGTTGGGGGAGAACATGTCGGCGCTGCAGGAGAGCACCAGCGGATTTTGGGTCCGCCAGAAAAGCGCCGATGGCGCGGCCATCATCAATGCCAGCACCAGCCGCGAGCAGGGAGCGAAGCTCGGCGGCGTCACCATTTACACGTTCAATCGCAACGGTCATTTCGAGGATAGGATCGAAGCGCAAAGCGCCACGCTGGAGCCCGGCTATTGGCAGCTCCAGGATGCGCGCATCTACACCGCCGGCAAGGCGCCGGACGTCGAATCAAGCTATCGCGTCGCCACCAACCTGACGCTGGAGCAGGTGCGGGAAAGTTTTGCCACGCCCGAGACCGTGCCGTTTTGGGAATTGCCCACTTATATCGAACTCGCCGACCGCGCCGGGCTCGGCGCCGCCGGTTATCGCCTGCAATATCAGCAGCTGCTGGCGCGGCCGTTTCTGCTCGCGGCGATGGTCTTGCTCGCGGCGTCCGTCAGCCTGCGCTTCTTCCGTTTCGGCGGCGTGCAGAAGATGGTGTTAAGCGGCATCACCGCCGGATTTCTGCTGTTCGTGCTGCAGAAAATCACCGACGACATGAGCAGGGCGGAGCTCATGCCGCCGGCGGCCGCGGCGTGGATTCCGGTCGTGGTCGGCGGTCTTACCGGATTCGTCGCGCTTCTGTTCCAGGAGGACGGCTAGTGGCGCGTAGGCGTAGCCCTTCCTGTCCCGGCCTGCGTAGTAGCGTTCGCGTTGGTGCAACGGCGTTCGCTGCGGTGCTGGCGTTTATCATGGCCTCGACCCTCTTGGCCGGACCGCTGTCCGCCCAACAGGCGGGCAATCTGATGCACTTTCCGCCCCGGCCGACGCCGCCGCCGAAAAAGCCGGCGCCGCCGGCCAATGCGCCGATGCTCGTGCAGGCGACCGAGATCAGATACGACTACACCAACAATACGGTCGCCGCCGTCGGCAACGTGCAGATTTATTATGGCGGCGCCACCATCGAAGCAGATCAGGTCATTTACGACCAAAAGACCAAACGGCTGCGCGCCCAGGGCAACGTCCGGCTCACCGAGCCCGACGGCAAGATCACCTATGGACAGACTATCGATCTGAGCGACGACTTCCGCGACGGCTTTGTCGATTCGCTGCGGCTGGAAACGCCCGACGACACCCGTTTTGCCGCGTCGCGCGCCGATCGCGCCAAAGGCAACTACACCGTCCTGCAAAACGGCGTCTACACGGCTTGCGAACCCTGCCGGGACGATCCCAAGAAACCGCCGCTGTGGCAGGTCCAGGCGGCGCGGATCATCCACGACGAGGGCGAGAAGATGCTGTATTTCGAGGACGCCCGCGTCGAATTTTTCGGCGTGCCGCTCGCCTATGTCCCGTTCATGTCGGCGCCGGATCCGACGGTAAAACGAAAGAGCGGATTCCTGTTTCCGAACCTCAGCGAGGGCTCGCAATTCGGCTATGCCATCGAGCCGAAATACTTTTGGGCGCTGGCGCCGAACTACGACCTGACGCTCGGTACAATGCTGACCACCAAGCAGGGTCCCTTGCTCGAGGGCGAATGGCGGCACCGCCTGCTCGACGGCGCATATTCGATCCGAGCCGCGGGTATCTTCCAGGCCGACCCGGGATATTTCGCGAGCCGCGACGGCCCCGACAGCCCCACCGCGAAGACTTTCCGTGGGTCGATCCAGACGGCAGGCCAGTTCGCAATCAATGACAAATGGGTCTGGGGATGGACCGGGCTCCTGGTCACCGACACCCAGTTCCTGTTTGACTATCAGCTCCGGCAATTCAGCGGCGCATTCGATCCATTCCAGACCGGCGTCGCCTCGCAGGGCGTCTCGCAGCTTTATCTGAGCGGGGTCGGCGAACGCAGTTATTTCGACGTCCGTTCGATCTACTATTACGGCTTCTCGCAACAGGACGTGCAGTCGCAGATTCCGATCATCCACCCGGTGCTCGATTATTCGAATGTATTGGCGCAACCGATTCTCGGCGGCGAATTCAGCTATAAATTCAACGCCACGAGCCTGAACAGACAACAGGCCGAATTCGACGCCATCACGCAAAACGCACAGGCGGCCGGCGTGTGCAACAGCGGCGCCGATACCGCGGTGCCCGGCAGCTGCCTGCTGCGCGGCATACCGGGAGACTACACGCGGTTTTCCGGCCAAGCCGACTGGCGGCGCACCGTGATCACTGACAACGGCCAGATGATCACGCCGTTCTTTGAGATGCGCGCCGACGTTGCGCAGCTTGAGGTCAATAACGAGCCCAGTGTTTCGAACTTCATCTCGACCGGACAAAGCGAACTTGCCCGCGCCATGCCGGCCGCAGGCGTCGAATATCGCTATCCGTTCGTCGACGTGGAACCATGGGGTACGCAGACGATCGAACCGATCGCCCAGCTCATTCTGCGCCCGAACGAGACGGACATCGGAAAATTCCCCAATGAAGACGCACAGAGCCTGGTCTTCGACGCTTCCAACCTGTTCGCGATCGACAAGTTCTCCGGTTGGGACCGTGTCGAAGACGGCAGCCGGGTCAATGCCGGGGTTCAATACACCGCCCAGGTCAACCGCGCCGGCTCGCTCAATGTCCTGTTCGGACAATCTTACGCCTTGTTCGGCCAGAACTCGTTCCAGCAACCCGACATCACCAATACCGGCCTGGAAAGCGGCCTCGACAAGACGGTCTCGGATTACGTCGGCCGGGTAACCTATCAACCAAATCAGGTTTATTCGTTCACCGCGCGAGGACGTTTTGACCAGGCGACGTTTACGCCGCAGCGCCTCGAATTCGAGAGCCGCGCCAACTTCGATCGCTGGACGCTGCAGGTCCTCTACGGCGATTATGCCGCACAGCCGCTGCTTGGCTTCCTGACCCGTCGCGAAGGCATACTCGGGGGGGCATCGGTCAAGCTGACGGAGAATTGGATCGCCATGGGCTCCGCCCGCTACGATATCGCCAACGATCAGATCGACCAATCCCGCGTCGGCATTGGCTATGTCGACGACTGCTTCATGTTGTCCGTGAACTGGCTTACCGGGTACACCTATACTGCGATTGCCAACTCGACGCCGGTGAAGGACAGCACGGTCATGCTGCAATTCAGCTTACGGACGCTCGGGCCCGACGTTTTGGCGCCGGTGGGCGCTTCGTTCTAAATTTTGCCGTGAGTTTATGGGTTGGCGCCGCGAAAGTTCAGGAATGGATCGGTCACGCCGGCAAGACCCCGCCGTCGAGGGAGAGGAACAGTGAGGCCGCAGATTGGCGTTGGCGCCCGCCTCGGGGCTTTGGTGCTTGCCGCAGCGACCCTGCTTGCCGTCGCCTCGAATGCCTGGGCGCAGGAAGAAGTCGTGCTCTTGGTCGACGGCGAGCCGATTACGTCGCTCGACATTCAACACCGCTCAAAATTCATCGAGCTGAGCACCCACAAGGCGCCGACGCGGCAAGAGGCGATCGACAGTCTCGTCGACCAAATCCTCGAATTACGCGAGGCAAAGCGCTACGACATCGTACCGAGCGACGCGGACGTCAACAATGCCTATGCCAACGTGGCCAGCCACATGGGGGTGGACAGCCAAAAACTGACCCAGCTCCTCGCTAACGGCGGCGCCAGCGAGGCCACTCTCAAGTTGCAGCTCAAAGCGCAGATTGCCTGGACCAATCTGGTGCGCGGACGCTACAAGGCAAGCCTGGAGATTCCCGACACCGATATCGAGGCGGAACTCAAGCTGCACCCGTCCGATCAGAAAAACGACGTGGGCTACGAATATATGATGCGCCCGATCATTCTCGTGGTGCCGCGCGGCTCTCCGCCCGCCGCCTATGACGCGCGCAAACGCGAAGCCGAGGCTTTGCGCGGCCGCTTCATCAACTGCGCCGACGGCGTCGCCTTTGCGCAGGCCTTGCCGGAAGTCGCCGTGCGCGACGCTGTTCCCAAATCCTCGGCCGACCTGCCGCAGCAACTGCGCGACATCCTCGACAGCACCGAGATCGGCCACCTGACGCCGCCGGAGCAGACCGACGAAGGCATCCAGATGTTCGCCATTTGCTCCAAAAAGGAGTCGAAGACCGACACGCCGGAAGCGCGAAAACTGCGCGATCAGATATTCGAGAAGAAATTTGGCGCCAAGGCCAAGCGCTACCTCGCCGAATTGCGCCGCCAAGCGATGATCGAATACAAATAGAGACGTTGCGTGAGGCCTGACCTTCCCGGACCTGGGTTTTCTGCCGCGGGCCAAGTCTCTTGCACAGGTATTTTGGATCGCGTGATGGACGCAGGATCGTGCAAGTTCTGGCATTGACGCTCGGCGAGCCCGCCGGCATCGGCCCCGATCTCGCTCTCGCCATCTGGCGACGGCGCACCGAGCTCGAGTTGCCGCCATTTTATGTCGTGGGCGACCCGGCTTTTCTGCGCCGGCGGGCGCAGCTGCTCAAGCTTGACGTCCCGGTCGCGGCCGTGTCGCCGGCATCCGCCGCCGCGGAGTTTGCGTCGGCGCTGCCGGTTCTGCCTCTCGACATGGCCGTCACCGCCGAGCCGGGCCAGCCGGATCGCTCAAGCGCGCCCGCCGCGGTGGCCTCGATCCGCCGTGCCGTGGCCGACGTCATGGCCGGCGCCGCGGCCGCCGTCGTCACCAATCCCGTGGCCAAGAACGTGCTTTACAACTGGGGCTTTGCCGAGCCTGGGCATACCGAATTCCTGGCGACGCTGGTGCAGGAGGCGACCGGCAAATCGCTGCGTCCGGTGATGATGCTATGGTCGCCTGAGCTTGCGGTCGTGCCGGTCACGATCCATCTTCCGCTGCGCGAAATCTTCAAGCATCTTTCCAGCGAACTCATCGTCGAGACCGGACGCATCGTCGCCCACGATCTTGCCGCGCGCTTTAAGATCGCGCAGCCGCGGCTGGCGATCGCCGGGCTCAATCCGCATGCCGGTGAAGCGGGTACGCTCGGCGAGGAGGACCGCACCATCGTCGCGCCGGCGGTGGCACGCCTCGTCGCCCAGGGCATCGATGCCAGGGGACCGCTTGCCGCCGATTCGATGTTTCACGAAGCCGCGCGCGCGAGCTATGACGCGGCGCTCTGCATGTATCACGATCAGGCGCTGATCCCGATCAAGACGCTGGCCTTCGATCATGCCGTCAATGTCACGCTTGGGCTGCCGTTCGTGCGCACGTCGCCCGATCACGGCACCGCTTTCGACATTGCCGGCACCGGCCGCGCCGATCCGACCAGCCTGATCGCCGCACTGCGGCTGGCGGCTCGGCTCGCCGGCGCCGCGCCGAGCCCGGCACGGACGGTGCCGATCGCCGCATCGTGAGCGACCCTGCCGACAGCCTACCGCCGCTACGCGAAGTGATCCGCCAGCACGGCCTTGTCGCCAAAAAATCGCTCGGACAGAATTTCCTCTTCGATCTCAACCTTGCCTCCCGGATCGCCCGAGCGGCCGGACCACTCGCCGGAGTGACCGTTCTGGAAGTCGGCCCCGGCCCGGGCGGTCTGACGCGCGCGCTGCTGGCGCAGGGCGCCGCGCATGTGATTGCCGTAGAGCGGGACGAGCGGGCCATCGCCGCCTTGCAGGCGATCGCCGCGCATTATCCCGGCCGCCTCGATATCGTCGCCGCCGATGCGCTCAATTTCGATCCGACGGCGCGTCTGCCGCCGGGTCCGGTGCGTATCGTCGCCAATCTGCCCTATAACATTGCAACCGCGCTCTTGGTCGGCTGGCTCTCGATCGATCCATGGCCGCCATGGTTCGATTCCGCCGTGCTGATGTTCCAGCGCGAAGTGGCCGAGCGCATGGTCGCGGCGCCCGGCTCAAAGATCTATGGGCGGCTTTCCGTCCTGGTGCAGTGGCGCTGCGAAGCGCGGATTTTGTTCGATGTAAACCCTGCGGCCTTCGTGCCGCCGCCCAAGGTCACATCCTCGCTCGTCCGTCTGGTGCCGCGCGCGGCACCGCTGCCTTGTCAACGCGAGCTGCTCGAGCGGGCGACCCAGGCCGCCTTCGGGCAGCGCCGCAAAATGCTGCGCCACAGCCTGCGCGCGCTCGGCGGCGATGTCCCGAGCCTGATCGCGGCGGCGGGCCTCGAGCCGACGGCCCGCGCCGAGGAGGTCCCGGTCTCCGGCTTTGTCGCCCTGGCGCGGGCCCTCGCCGCGGCCCCCCATCATCGGGCATGATGTGCCTCCTCGAAACGGGAGGCGAATGCCAGCAATGACCAAATTCCGCCGCCAGTCGCTCATCGCCTACGGCCAACCGCTCTGCGAGACGCTCGCTGATCTGCCGACGCCGCGCGGCAGCGAAGTTCTCGTCCGCGTGGATTGTTGCGGCGTCTGCCATTCCGACCTGCATCTGCAGGACGGCTATTTCGCGCTCGGCGGCGACAAGCGGCTCGACATCACCAAAGACCGCACGCTCCCCTTCACGCTCGGCCACGAGATCGCCGGCGTCATCGAAGCTGCCGGCGAGACGGCTGAAGGCGCGGCGATCGGGCGCCGCGTCGCGGTCTATCCCTGGATCGGCTGCGGCGCCTGCGCGGCCTGCCGCGCCGGCGAGGAAAACCTGTGCTCCAGGCACCGTCATCTCGGCGTTGCGGTCGATGGCGGCTACGCCACCCATGTGCTGGTGCCCCATCCGCGCTACCTCATCGACTATGCGCCGCTGTCGCCGGACTTTGCCGGCATGCTGATGTGCTCCGGGCTGACCGCTTTTTCCGCGCTTGGACACCTTGGCGAACGCGCCACGCGCGGCCCGGTGCTGCTCATTGGCATGGGTGGCGTCGGCATGATGGGCCTCGCCATCGCGCGGGCATTGTTTCACGAGCCGCCGCTCGTCGCCGACATCGCCGCCGAAAAGCGCGCAGCGGCGCTTGCCGCCGGCGCGGCGCAGGCGTTCGATCCCTCCGATCCGGAGGTCCGCCGCACGATCACGCGGGCCACGGGCGGCTTGTTTGCTGTCTGCGACTTCGTCGGCTCGGACAAGTCGCTGCAATTTGCGACCTCCGTGCTCGGCCGCGGCGGCAAGGTCGTGGTGACGGGATTGCTGGGGGGTAATTTCTCCATAGCGGCCGCGATGATCGTGATCAAAGCGATGACGATCGAGGGCACGCTGACCGGTACGCTCGCCGAAGCGCGCGAGCTCATCGACCTCGCCAAGAGCGGCAAGCTCGCGACGATCCCGACCCACGAACGTCCGCTCGCCCAAGCCTCGGCCGCGCTCGACGATTTGCGCGCCGGCCGCGTCGTCGGGCGCACCATGCTCTCGCCGGAGGGCTCGCCTTAAAGCTTGGCCTGCAGCGCGCGGACAAAATCGGAAAGCCCGATCTGCCGCTCGCGCTTGAGCCGCTCGGCCGCCAGGATCGCCCGCACTTCGGCGAAGGCCTCGGCCTTGTCGCGGTTGACGATGACGTAATCGTATTCCGGCCAGTGGCTCATCTCGCCGGCGGCCTTGGCCATGCGCGCGCCGATGACCGGCTTGCTGTCCTGCGCGCGGCGCTTGAGACGGCGCTCCAATTCACCAACGCTCGGCGGCAGGATGAACACGCTGACCAGATCGTCGCGGGCTTTTTCGCGCAGCTGCTGCGTGCCCTGCCAATCGATATCGAACAGCACATCGCGACCGCCCCGAAGCGCTTCCCTGACCGGCCGGCGCGGCGTGCCATAGCAATTGCCGAACACTTCGGCCCACTCCAGCAGCTCGCCCTTTTTGACCATGGCATCGAAGCGCCGGCGATCGATGAAATAATAATCGCGCCCGTCGATCTCGCCGCGCCGTTTGGGGCGGGTCGTTACCGAGACCGATAATTCGATCCTGCGATCAGCCCGCAGCAACAGCCGCGACAGCGTGGTCTTGCCGGCGCCCGACGGCGACGACAGCACGAACATCAACCCGCGCCGCTCGACCTTCTTTCGACTTTGTCCGCCGCGCGCCATGTCCGCCGCCAAGCCGTTCTATTCGACGTTCTGCACTTGCTCGC
This sequence comes from uncultured Alphaproteobacteria bacterium, assembly GCA_963791925.1. Classification (GTDB taxonomy): domain Bacteria; phylum Pseudomonadota; class Alphaproteobacteria; order Rhizobiales; family Xanthobacteraceae; genus BOG-931. The sequence goes on from CAWBUA010000005.1 coordinate 806,218, forward strand.
GGAATTGCTCGACCGCGGCCTTGAGCTCGAGCCCGATATTGGTCAGCTCGACATCGTTGGCCTTGGCGCACAGCGTGTTGGCTTCGCGGTTGAGCTCCTGCGCCAGAAAATCGAGCCGGCGGCCGATCGGCCCGCCCTGCTCGATCAGATGCCGCGCCTGGGCGACGTGCGCGGCGAGACGGTCGAGCTCCTCGCGCACGTCGGCCTTGGTCGCGATCATGATCGCTTCCTGGTGCAGCCGGTCGGGATCGAAGCGATCGGACTGCGCGAGCAGCGTTGCGACCTGCTCGGCGAGCCGCGCGCGTATCGCCTCGGGGCGTCGGCCCGGCGCCCGCTCGGCACGCTCGGTGAGCGCTGCGATTTCATCCAACCGCGCGGTAAGAACCCGGCCGAGCGCTGCGCCCTCATGGCGCCGCATCTCGCCGAGCGCGCCGACCACCTCGGCAAAGCCGGCGGTCACCGCAGCTTCGGCGTTGCGCCGCTCGTCTTCGCGCTCCTCGGCATCGCTGACCTCGATCACGCCCTTGAGCGCAAGCAACCCGTCGAGCGACGGCGGCGCGGCATCGAGCTTCGGCGCAATCTGCTTCATCGTCGCCAAGATCGCGTCCAGCACCGCCGCGTTGACGCGCACGACCGGCTGGGCGCCGCCGCGGTCTACGGTCAAGTTGGCTTGAATGGAGCCCCGTGTCAGCGCTTCCGCGGCCCGCGTCCGCACCGGCACGTCGATGGCATCCCATCCCGGCGGCAGGCGCAGCCGCAGATCGAGCCCCTTGCCGTTGACCGATTTGATTTCCCAAGCCCAGCTATAGGGGCCGGACACGCCATGGCCGCGAGCGAATCCGGTCATGCTCGAAAGCGCCATGGACTGCGATCCCCCGGACCCAATAGTGAAAAAGAATCGAGCCGAACTTACCGGCGGCAATTCACCGGAACAAGTCACGGGAACAGGCCGCGGTCGCGTGCGTCGCTAGTGCGATGAAGCCGAAGGCCCCGCGATCAATGACCGGCGCGAGGCCGCGGTTTCGCGGTCCCGCGTAACGGCGGCGCCGGCATCGCCGTGGCGGAATTAGCCGTGGCGCCCTGCCCCGGCGGCGGCGCGTCCATCTGCTCTTCGATCGGGACCTGATCTTTCTGATCGGTCTCGATCTGCCGCAGCCGGGCGACATTGCGTTCCTGCTGTTCGTAGGTCTCGGCGAAAACATGGCCGCCGCTGCCGTCGGCGACGAAATACAGCTCCCGTGTCCGCGCCGGATTGGCGGCCGCTTCGAGCGAGGCGCGGCCCGGATTGGTGATCGGGCCCGGCGGCAGCCCACTGATGACGTAAGTGTTGTACGGCGTCGGCTGGGTGATTTCGCTCTTCATGATCGGGCGACCGAGCGTGCCTTTGCCGCCCACCAGCCCATAGATGATCGTGGGGTCGGATTGCAGCCGCATATTCTGCTTCAGCCGATTGATGAATACCGCAGCGACGCGCGATCGCTCGTCCGACTTTCCGGTCTCCTTCTCGACCAGCGAAGCCAGAGTGACGAGCTGCTCCGGCGTCTTGAGCGGCAGATCGGGCGAGCGGTGCTCCCAAATCTCCTGGACGGCGCGTTGCTGCGCCACCTGCATGCGCTGGATCATTTGCTCGCGGGTCACTCCGCGCGTGAAATTGTAAGTGTCGGGCAGCAGGCTGCCCTCGGGCGGTATTGCCTTGATGTCGCCGATCAAGACATCGTCGGCCAATAATCGCGCGACGATCTGCTGCGAGGTCAGACCTTCCGGAATGCTCACTTGGTGCGGCACCACCTTGCCCTCGACGATGGTGGCCACGACGTCGCGCAGACTAGAATGCGCCTTGAATTGGTATTCGCCGGCCTTGAGCCCCTCACGCGCCTTGAGCACGAGCACGCCACCCATGAACACCCAGGGCTGGTCGATCACGCCATCGCGGGTCAAAACGTCGGCGATATCGCGGATGCCGGAACCGTGCGGGATATTGACGATGCGATCCTGCGCCAGCGGACCCGGCGCGTCGAAGCGCTTGGTACCGACAAAAAGTGCGACGCCGGCGACGACCGCCAACAGCAGGAAAATGCTGATGATAGCGTTGCCGATGACGACGAGAGGATGGCGCGCCCGGGCCGAGCGACGGGCCGGCATTTCGACCGTGTCGGGTTCGATCGCCGTTCGCGGGCTGCGCGGCACAATGCGCTTGGGGTCGCTGCGATTCGCATCCGCGGCCGGCGTGCCAAGGTCATTCGCCCGGCGCTCCATCTTCGGCGCCACAGAATTGGCGGCGCCCGGCGGCGCTCGTCCCGGATCCTGGCGCTGTGGCGGCAGGATGCGATTGGGCGAGGATGCCGCCGAGGCCGGCGCCGCCAGAGCTTCGCGACCGAGCAAGGCTTCGCCGATCGAGCGCGGGCGCGGCGCCGCACTGTTCGACGACGCCGCGGCGGAGCTATTGGCAGACAGTGCGGCAACCGGCTTTGACGGATTCGGCTGAACGCGCGCCGGCGAACGGGGAGCTTGGACGCCGGCTTTGTCTGCGGCGCGCGAAGCGACCGTCGGCGATTTTGGCGCGGCTTTGTCGCCGCCGCCCGGCGGGACGTTAGAATTCTGTCACGACCGTGAATCCGCATCTACAAATCGCATGATCGACTTTTGAAAGAACGTTCGGCCCGACGGCAGCGAGTGTCCGAACTTTCCGCCCCCACTCATGTCTGGCGACCACAGGCGAGACTCACAGTGGATCGCAGGCGAGTGCGGAGCAAATATGGCGAAAGGGTGCCGGCGCACACCGGTGGCGCGGATTTGACATTCGCTGCCTGCCCAGCCGCAAACTCGTGAAGCGAATGTCAAACCCAAAGCTCCACCACCTGCTTCAATTTTCCACCGGTCCTTTGATTCAAACTGCGCACGGGGCGCATCCGAAAGCGATGCGAATGTTTGCATCGGGCCACTAGGACGCCACCTTGCGGAAAATGAGAGAAGCGTTGGTACCGCCAAATCCGAACGAATTAGACAGCACGACATTGACCTCCCGCTTTTGTGCCTGATGCGGAACGAGATCGATCGCGGTCGCGACCGAGGGATTGTCGAGATTGATCGTGGGCGGCAGCACCTGGTCGCGCATCGCCAGCAGGCAGAAGATCGCTTCGACGGCGCCGGCGGCACCAAGCAGATGGCCGATCGACGACTTGGTCGACGACATCGCAATATGGCCGGCGGCATTGCCGACCAGGCGCTCGACCGCCTTGAGCTCGATCTCGTCGCCAAGCGGCGTCGAAGTGCCGTGGGCGTTGATATAGTCGATTTCGCTGACTGAAATGCCGGCGCGGCGGGTAGCCGCCGTCATGCAACGAAACGCGCCATCGCCGTCCTCGGCCGGCGCGGTAATGTGATACGCATCGCCGGACAGCCCGTAGCCGACGAGCTCGCCATAAATTCGTGCTCCGCGCCGCTTGGCATGTTCGTATTCTTCCAGCACCACGGCGCCCGCGCCCTCGCCCATGACAAAGCCGTCGCGGTCGCGGTCATAGGGCCGCGACGCGCGTTCGGGCGCCTCGTTAAAGCCGGTCGACAGCGCACGGCAGGCGGCAAAGCCGGCGATCGAAATCCGGTTGATCGGCGATTCGGTTCCGCCCGCCACCATCACGTCGGCATCGCCAAGCGCGATCAGCCTCCCGGCGTCGCCGATGGCATGGGCGCCGGTCGAACAGGCAGTGACCACGGCGTGGTTCGGCCCCTTCAGTCCGTGGGCGATCGACACATAGCCCGACGCGAGATTGATGAGCCGGCCGGGGATGAAGAACGGCGACACCCGGCGCGGACCGCGGTCGCGAAGCACGATAGCGGTTTCGGCGATCCCTTCGACGCCGCCAATTCCGGAACCGATCAGAACCCCGCTGACCACCTGATCATCGTAGGCCTGCGGATGCCAGTCGGCATCGTTGAGCGCCTGCGTCGCGGCCGCCATCGCAAAAATAATGAAGTCGTCGACCTTGCGCTGCTCTTTGGGTTCCATCCAGGCGTCGGCATTGAAGGTTCCATCGGCGCCGTCGCCGCGCGGAACCTGACCGGCGATCTTGCAGGCGAGATCGGAAACGTCGAATTTCTCGATGCGCCGGATACCGCTGTCGCCTCCCAGCAAACGCTGCCAAGTCCGCTCGATGCCGCAGGCGAGCGGCGTCACCAATCCAAGACCTGTGACGACAACTCGTCGCATCAAGGACACTCCCGGCGGCGGGGGAAACTGCGGCTAACGCACGCGTTTCGCCTCAGGACTCCGCTCGCACATCAGCGGCCTGCACACAATGATGTGCAGTTCTTGCAGCGCGCGCAATCCATGAAACGGCTGCGGGGCCCGGCCTACGATCAGCTCTTCGCGTTCTTTTCCAGAAATTTGATGGCGTCGCCGACCGTCAAAATCGTTTCGGCCGCATCGTCGGGGATCTCGCAACCGAACTCTTCCTCGAACGCCATGACGAGCTCGACGGTGTCGAGGCTGTCGGCGCCGAGATCATCGATGAAGCTGGCGTTTTCCGTCACCTTGTCCGGCTCGACGCCAAGATGCTCCACGACGATTTTTTTCACCCGTTCGCCAATATCACTCATCGCTTCAACCTCATCTTTCAACGCGACCCAATCGACCTAGCAGTGAACCCGTCCAAGCTCTTTATTGAACCTGTCGGGGGGACGGACAAGCTCAATTGGGTCGACACCGATTAGAGGCGGAAGTTTCGCCCCGCGCTCCGGCATTCCGGCTCCCCCAGCCCAATTTCGGTTCGGTTACCACACTTCAAATGCGTTGACCAGCGCGGCGGCGTGCCGCGATCGGCGATCCTATCGCGTTCAAATCATGGCCATTCCACCGTTCACATGCAACGTCTGCCCGGTGATATAGGCGGCCTCGTTCGACGCAAGAAACACCACCGCCGCCGCCACTTCTTCCGGGGTGCCCGCGCGGCTTGCCGGGATTTTCGCAACAATGGCTTCGCGCTGCTTGTCGTTGAGCTTCTGCGTCATCGGGGTGACGATGAAGCCCGGCGCAACGCAGTTCGCCGTCACGCCGCGTTTGGCATATTCCTGCGCCATCGCTTTGATCATCCCCGTAATCCCGGCTTTGGCCGCCACATAATTGGCCTGCCCGGGATTGCCGGTCGTCCCGACCACCGACGTAATCGCGACAACGCGCCCGAAACGGCGACGCATCATGCCGCGGATCGCGGCGCGTGACAGGCGGAATGTGGCGGACAAATTGACGGCGATGACCTGTTCCCAGTCTTCGTCCCGCAACTGCACCAGAAGATTGTCCCGGGTCACGCCGGCATTGGCGACGAGAATGTCGAGCTGCCCCATCGCCTCCTCCGCCTGCGGCACCAGCGCCTCGGTTTCGGCCAGGTCGGCGAGATTGCACGGCATGACGTGGACGCGCTCGCCAAGCTCGCCCGCGAGGCGGTCAAGGACTTCGCGCCGCGTTCCCGAAACGGCAAGCGTTGCGCCCTGGCTGTGAAGGCTGCGGGCGATGGCGCCGCCGATTGGGCCGGTGGCCCCGGTCACCAGCGCGGTCTTCCCGGTGAGATCAAACATGCGAACGCCAGCCTCCTGACCAGAACAACTCAGCCGCGCGCGGCCGCCAACCGCCCGACATCTTCAGGCGTGCCGACTGCCGACGCGGTTGCAGCATTAGCGATCCGCTTGATCAAGCCTGTCAGCACCTTGCCGGCACCAATCTCGTAGAAATCGGTCACGCCGAATTGCGCCATAAAGAGAATCGATTCCCGCCAGCGCACCGTGCCGGTGACCTGCTCGATCAGGCAGCGCACGATCTCGGCCGGCTCGGTGACCGGCCGCGCCAGCACATTGGCAACGATCGGGACGACCGGCGGCTTCACCGAAACTTTCGCCAGCGCGTCCGCCATAACCTCGGCGGCGGGCTGCATCAGCGGGCAATGGAAGGGGGCGGAGACCGGGAGCATCATGGCCCGCTTGGCGCCGCGTAATTTTGCCAGATCAACGGCGCGTTCGACCGCGGCTTTGGCGCCCGATAACACGACCTGCCCGCCGCCATTATCATTGGCGGCCGCGCAGACGCCGACACTGCCGGCCTCCACAGCGATCGTTTTAGCGTCCTCCAGTTCAAGCCCGATCAGCGCCGCCATGGCACCGGCGCCGACGGCGACCGCTTTCTGCATGGCGCTGCCGCGGACGCGCAGCAGACGCGCCGCGTCGGCGATCGTCAGCGAGCCAGCCGCGGCAAGCGCCGAATATTCGCCGAGCGAATGGCCGGCAACGAAGGCCGCGTCGCGTCCGAGATCGATGCCGGCTTCCGCCTCGATCGCCCGCATCGCCGCGAGCGAAACCGCCATGAGCGCCGGCTGGGCGTTTTCGGTCAGCGTGAGCGCGTCGGCCGGCCCGGTCCAGATGATGTCGCTGAGCCGTTCGCCCAAAGCGGAATCGACTTCGTCAAATACCCGCCGCGCCGAGGGAAAGGCCTCCGCCAAAGCCTTGCCCATGCCGACGGCCTGACTGCCCTGACCGGGAAAAACAAATGCCGCCGTCATAAGCCCAAAGCCCGCCCAACAGCCGAAAATTACCGCACCGGGAAGGGGCGAAAGATACCGGGCTGGACGACATGTCAAGGATGGCCCGCCGTAATAAAACGACAACGGCGCCATGCTAGCGTGTTCAATTCGGCCCTTTGATCTCCGGATTCCCCGTGAGCAGAGCCTCATTATGAGCCCGTTCTGGCCGGTTACCGACGCCGACCTTTGCCGCGCGCGTTTGGACCCCGCATTCCGGCAGCGGCTTCTCGAGCAAAGCCTCGAAGCCCTGCTGGCGGGGATGACGCGGCTGCGCGGATCGACGCCAACCGGTGGCGCAGGCGCCAAGCAGTTGCGCGAGGGGGTGGAACTCGCTGTGCGGCTCGCCGAACTGATCCAGAACGCGGACCATTGCGGCCGCACGGTCTGATCTCCTGTCGTATCTATTGCCTTTTTTGCCCCGCCGCGTATAAGGCCGCCTTCCGCTCGACCCCGGCCGGGGGCTGAACGGACGGCCGTGCCAAAAAGGCGCGGTAAGACGCCCGAATACGGGTTGTCCGGCGTCCGGTGTTCCCGCCTTCAGAGCATTCGAGCCTTTCCCGAAGGGTTCGAGGGGCTTCGCGCCTGGGCGAGCACGGCAAACGAGGAAAGGGCAGCCATGCCGCTCTACGAGCACGTCTATCTTGCGCGCCAGGACGCCAGCGCGCAGCAGGTCGAGGAATTGACCGCGCAACTCAAAGGCGTCATCGAAGGCCTGGGCGGATCAATCAAAAAGACCGAATATTGGGGCGTAAAATCGCTCTCTTATCGCCTGCGCAAGAACCGCAAGGCGCATTTCACGCTGATGGATGTCGACGCTCCGCCGCCGGCCATCAATGAGATCGAGCGCCTGGAACGCCTCAACGAGGACGTTTTGCGCTATCTCACCATCAGGGTCGATGCGCATGAGGAAGGCCCATCCGCCATGATGCGCCGCGCCGAACGTGATCGCGACCGCGAAGACCGGCGCGGCGAGCGGGGTGATCGCGGCGACCGCTTCGATCGCGGCGACCGTGGCGATCGCCCGCGCGATCGCGACCGGCGGCCCCGTGAAGGCGCCGACGAATCCGACAGCCCGACGGAGGAATGAACATGGCCATGTCACCGCAAGGCGCCGGCGGCCGCCGCCCGTTCTTCCGCCGCCGCAAGAGCTGCCCGTTCTCCGGCGCCAACGCGCCCAAGATCGACTATAAAGACGTCAAGCTCTTGCAGCGTTTCGTTTCCGAGCGCGGCAAGATCGTTCCGAGCCGCATCACCGCGGTTTCCGCAAAAAAGCAACGCGAACTTGCGCAGGCGATCAAACGCGCGCGATTCCTGGGCCTGCTGCCCTATGTGATCCGCTAAAGGAGACCGCCATGGAGGTGATCCTACTCGAACGCATCAGCAGACTCGGCCAGATGGGCGACGTCGTGCGCGTGAAGGACGGCTTTGCGCGAAACTTCCTGTTGCCGCACGGCAAAGCCTTGCGTGCCACGGCCGAGAACCGCACCCGCTTTGAGACAATGAAAGGCGATCTCGAAGCGCGCTCGCTCACGCTGAAGACCGAGGCCTCGCAAATCGCGGGAAAGCTCGACGGCAAGAGTTTCACCGTGCTGCGACAGGCTTCAGAGTCGGGTCAGCTTTTCGGTTCAGTGTCGCCGCGCGATCTCGTTAGTCTCATCGGCGATGCCGGCTTCCGGCTCAATCGCAGTCAAATCGCGCTCAATGCGCCGATCAAGACGATCGGCCAGCACAAAGTGCCGATCTCGCTGCATCCCGAGGTCGAAAGCACGATCACCGTCATTGTTGCCCGCAATGAAGACGAGGCCGCCCGCATCGCGCGGGGTGAAAACGTGACTCAGCTGCGCGAGGAGACGGAAGCGGAAGCCGCCCTCGTCGCTGCGGAGGAGTTCTTCGAGCCGGGAGCGGGCGCCCCGGCAAGCCGGGACGAAGACGCCGAAGCGGCCGAAGTGCCACCGGCATCCGCCAAGAACTGACCGGCTCGACCGCGCGCGGAAACGGGCCTGGGAATGTCTGCCTTGGGACTTGATCCGAGAGTGGATCTCGGTTTTCCGAAAAGACCTTGTTCCAGCGAATAATCCTGGACCATGATCCGATTCAATCGGATCGGATCATGGCTTAGTCTGGGATATTGTCGCGCGGCACCGTTGCACCCGGGCTCGGCTGCTCCTCGGCTGGAGCTGCAGCGCTTGCGGTCGGCGCTACCTCCGGCTTTTCTGCCGGGGCTGGCGGTTCGGCCTCGGCCGGACTTGCGTTTGCCGCAGGCGCGGGGGCAGCCAAGATCGGCGCCACCTGTTGCGTGGCGGGTGTGGCGTCTTCAGCCTGTGGCTTGGCTTCCCGGCTAGCAGTTTCCGGCGCTGGCTCGCGTTTTTCCGCGCTCGGCGAGGTCGACGGGCGTTCCTCGCGCTTGGCCTCTTGCTGTTTCGGCCGCTTCTCTTCCTCAGGCTTGACCGCCTGGCGTACCGGCCGGGCCGCCGGTTTGGGCTCGGCAGCTTTGGGCTCCTCGGCCCGGGCGTGCGCAACTTCCTTTTGCTTCGGGGCTGGTTCCGCGCCGCCAGCGCCAAGGACATAGGCGGCAAGTGCGGAGGCCTGATCGCTGCTCGCCGTATAATGTTCGCGCAAAAACGCCGAAAGCGTCAGGCTGTTCTTGCCGACGGCCAAGCCCCGGGGCGTTTTATGGCAAGCCGTGCAAACACTTGAAAAAATGTCGGCGGCCGACTTGCCTTGATCGATATTGATCTGGGCGTGGGCCACGGCCGGAATCGCGGCAATGGCCATGGCCGCAAGCGTCCCGATCATGGACGCTTTCATGGACGCTTTCATGGACGCTTGCATTGACGCTTTCATGGGCGTTGCCGGGCGAAGCACGCTGCCGTCCTCCCTTGATGGCTTGGTGATCATGAATACCCCAAAAGTGGCCGAATGCGATCGCAAGGCGCGCAGCCCCCAAGAGCGATTTCGCGGCATTGCTGGTTGCGGAGGATTTTGTTTTAATAACGGCAAAAGAAGACCCCTGCCCGCGCATCAGGCTGATCGAACGGAGAAAACGGCCGCCAAGGCGGACCAAGCCCAATCGTCGCAGGTTGCGCAAGAGGCCTTGTAAAGCGTGGAGGCGGCCGTGGACCGGTTGCTGTTCTTTTTACTGAATCGTTACATCCGCCGCGGCTCGTTCGCGGTGACGACGGCGGGCGGGTCCACTTTTACCCTTGGTGACGGCACCGGGCTACCGGTCGCGGTGCGCTTCACCACCGCGACCGCAGAGCTTGGCGTCCTCTTGGACCCCGAATTAAAGCTCGGCGAAGCCTATATGGACGGTACGCTGGTGGTCGAGCGCGGCTCGATTGCGGATGTACTCGCCGTGCTGCTGCGCCAGGACCGCGTTGAAGCGCCGAATTGGGCATTGCCGACGCGTCTGCTGCGCTACCTGTTTCGGCGCCTGCAACAGTTTAATTTCCGCTCGCGGGCGCGCCAGAACGTCGCCCACCATTACGACCTCGACGGCCGGCTTTATTCGCTCTTCCTCGACGGCGACCAGCAATACAGCTGCGCCTATTTCGATTCGCCGGATTTGTCGCTCGACGATGCACAGCTCGCCAAGAAACGGCATCTCGCCGCCAAATTGCGGGTCCAGCCTGGCGCCACGGTGCTCGATATCGGCTGCGGCTGGGGCGGCCTTGCGCTCTATCTTGCCGAGATTGCCCGCGCCCGGGTCACCGGCATCACGCTGTCGCAGGAGCAGTTCCAGCGCGCGCAAAACCGCGCGCTCGAGCGCGGCCGCGCCCAGGATACGGCCTTCCGTCTCACCGACTATCGCGACGTCGACGGCCGCTTCGACCGCATCGTCTCCGTCGGCATGTTCGAGCACGTCGGCGTCGGCTTCTACGACACCTTCTTCGGCAAATGCGCCAAGCTTCTCGCCGACGAAGGCATCATGCTGTTGCACTCGATCGGACGCAGCGGTCCTCCGGGCATTACCAATCCCTGGATCGCCAAATACATCTTCCCCGGCGGCTATATTCCGGCGCTCTCGGAAGTGCTGCCGGCGATCGAGCGTGCGAAACTCATCGTCACCGACGTGGAAGTCTTGCAACTGCATTATGCCGAGACGCTGAAAGCCTGGCGCGAGCGCTTCCTCGCTCATCGCGACGAGGTGGTGCGGCTCTACGATCAGCGCTTCGTGCGCATGTGGGAATTCTATCTCGCCTGCTCCGAGATGGCGTTCCGCGAGGGCGACATGGTCGTGTTCCAGATCCAGGTCGCCAAGCAGAAAGGCCTCACCCCGGCAACGCGCGACTACATCGCGCGTGAAGGGGCGCGCTTGCGCGGCATCGAGGCCGGCTATGCGGCGCCGCTGCAACTCGCCGGCGAATAGTTCGGCGGGTGGCGCGCTTTTGCGCTTGCCGTCAAGCGGCTTGATCTTCCCTCAAACGCGTCCGGTGGGTAACGGGGACAGCGGCAATGAGGATTTCCCATCGTGCCGCCGCTCGACTATCGACGGAGCGTGGTTGCGTGACGGACGCGAAGGCGCGCAAGGTGCCGCCCTGTCGTTGAGTGATCCACGATGTTGAGTAACACGCCGAATTTTTCACTCGCCGCATTTCGGCCACATGCCGCAAATCGGCCACAGCCCGCAATTCTTCTGATCGATCATGCCGGTATTCGATTCGACCGCACGCAAGCAGGCGCCGCCGGAACCGACGTTCCGCACGGCCCCGCACAATATCGAGGCCGAGCAGGCGCTGCTCGGCGCTGTCCTTGTCAATAACGAAGCATTCTACCGCGTCTCCGATTTTCTCGAACCAAAACACTTCTTCGAACCGATCCATCAGCGCATCTACGAGCTGGCTGGCGGACTGATCCGCGCCAATAAGCTTGCGACGCCGGTGACGCTGAAGACGTTTTTGCCGGCTGACGCGGATATCGCCGGGCTTTCGGTCAACCAGTATCTGGCGCGGCTTGCCGCGGAGGCGACGACGATCATCAATGCCGAGGACTATGGCCGTACGGTCTACGATCTATCGATCCGCCGCGACCTGATCGCCATCGGCGAGGATATGGTCAACCTGGCCTATGACGCGCCGGTCGATGCGACGCCGCTACACCACATCGAGGATGCCGAGCGCAGGCTGTACGAAATCGCCGAGACCGGGCGCTACAATTCCGGCTTTCAGCGCTTCGCCCAGGCGCTGACCACGGCGGTCGACATGGCGGCGCGTGCCTATCAGCGCGACGGCAGCCTGTCCGGACTGGCGACCGGGCTAGCCGACCTCGACAGCCGCATGGGCGGGCTGCAAACTTCCGATCTGATTATTCTTGCCGGCCGGCCGGGCATGGGCAAAACCGCGCTGGCCACCAATATCGCCTACAATGTTGCCAAGGCCTATGTTTCGGAAACGCGTGCCGACGGCCAGATCACCGCGGCCAATGGCGGCATCGTCGGCTTCTTCTCGCTGGAAATGTCGGCGGAGCAGCTTGCCACCCGCATCATCTCCGAGCAGACCGGCATCCCCTCCAATAAGATCCGCCGCGGCGGCATCGACGAGGGCGATTTCGAGAAGATCAAGGACGTCTCGATCGAGCTGCAGAACTTGCCGTTCTACGTGGACGAGACCGGCGGCCTTTCGATCGGGCAGCTGGCCGCACGCGCGCGGCGGCTAAAGCGCCAGCGTGGGCTCGATCTTCTGGTGATCGACTACGTCCAGCTGTTGCAGGGCACGAGCCGCCGCTCCAGTGAAAATCGCGTGCAGGAGATCACCGAGATCACCACCCGGCTCAAGGCGCTCGCCAAGGAGCTCAACATTCCGATTCTGGCGCTGTCGCAATTGTCCCGCCAAGTCGAGAACCGCGACGACAAACGTCCGCAATTGTCCGATCTGCGCGAATCGGGCTCGATCGAGCAGGATGCCGACGTGGTGCTGTTCGTGTTCCGCGAGGAATACTATCACCAGATGCGCAAGCCCCTGGAATCAAGCCGCGAGAAATTCGAAGAGTGGCTCGCCGAGGGCAATCGGGTCGAGGGCAAGGCCGAAGTGATCATCGGCAAGCAGCGCCACGGCCCGACCGGCACCGTGGAATTGCAGTTCGACGCCGCCGTCACCCGCTTCGCCAATCTCGACACGGCGCACCGGCCGGACTTTTAGCCGTCCTGCTCCAGCCCGCTTTACCCGGGCCGCCATGCCGGTCATAAGGCGTCCATGGAGGCGGCCTTGGAGTCGGTTTTGGCACGCGCAAAACGGCTTTCCCCTGCGGTCCCCGCTCCTGCGGCGCCGGAGACCGGCGGCACGCTCACGGTCGACCTCGCCGCGATCGAGGCGAATTGGCGCGCGCTGACGCGCCGGCTGCTCACGGTCGAATGCGCGGCCGTGGTCAAAGCCAATGCCTACGGCCTTGGACTGGCGCAGGTCACGACCAAGCTTTCGCAAGCCGGCTGCAAGACATTCTTCGTTGCCGATCTTGCCGAAGCACGAAGCGTGCGTTCGTGCACGAACGACGCCGCCATCTATGTGCTCGACGGCTTCACGCCGGATTGGGGCCCCGGCTTCATCGAAATCAATGCGCGGCCGGTGGTCAATTCCACGACCGAGCTTGCGGAATGGGACGCCTTCGTCGGCGCCCATGGCTGGCTCGGCGGCGCCGCGCTGCAGATCGACACCGGCATGCATCGGCTCGGCATTTCACCCGACGAGGCGGCGGCGCTCGCCCCGCGCGCGCAAACCGAAAATCACGGCATCGCACTCATCTTGAGCCATCTCGCTTGCGCCGAGATTCCCGATCATCCGCTCAATGCCAGGCAGATTCAGCTGTTTCGCGAACTGCATCGTTTATATCCGAGCGTTCCCGCCTCGCTGGTCAACTCTTCCGGCATCTTCCTTGGCGATTCGGCGCATTTCGATTTGGCGCGGCCTGGCGCGGCGCTCTATGGCGTCAATCCGACCCCGGGCCGGCCCAACCCGATGCAGAACGTCGTCGAGCTGACCGGCCGCATCCTGCAGCTCCGCAGCATCGCGCGCGACGAGACGGTCGGCTATGACGCCACCTGGACGGCAAAGCGCAACTCGCGGATCGCCATCGTGGCGCTCGGCTATGCCGACGGTCTCATGCGTGCCGGCAGCGGCAGCGATGACCGGCCGGGCGGCGGCGCGGCCATTGTCGCCGGCAAGCGCTGTCCCATTGTCGGCCGCATTTCCATGGACCTCGTCTGCATCGACGTCACCGACGTTCCCGACGCGGTCCACCGTGGCGATCTCGCGACCCTCATCGGGGTCGACATCACCGTCGATGAGGTCGCCGCGGCGGCCGGCACGATCGGCTACGAGATTCTCACTCGGCTCGGCTCGCGCTCTCATCTCGTCTATCGCGGAGCGTGAAAATGGCGGCGCGGGCGCAAAACTTCATCTGCCAGAATTGCGGCGCCGCTTATTCGCGCTGGGCCGGCAAATGCGAAGCCTGCGGCGAATGGAACACGCTGGTCGAAGAAGGCGCCGAGGGGCCGCGGCGTTCCTCGCGCAAGGGCCGGCTGTTCGCCGTCGATACGTTGAAGGGCGAGTCGCACGATGCGCCGCGGCTCGGCTGCGGCATTGCCGAATTCGATCGCGTCACCGGCGGTGGCCTGGTGCGCGGTTCGGTGCTGCTGCTTGGCGGCGATCCCGGCATCGGCAAATCGACGCTGCTTCTTGAGGTGGCGGCCGCCTTCGCCCGCGGACGGCATCGCGCCGTCTATATCTCGGGTGAAGAAGCGGTGGCGCAGGTTCGGTTGCGGGCCGACCGGCTGGGGCTTGCCGATGCACCGGTCGAGGTCGCGGCCGAGACCTCGGTCGAGGATATCGTGGCGACGCTGTCGCAGGGCGTCGCCCCACGGCTTCTGGTCATCGATTCGATCCAGACGATGTGGACGCAAGCCCTCGAGGCGGCGCCGGGCACGGTGACCCAGGTCCGCGGCTCGGCCGCGGAGTTGATCCGCTTCGCCAAGCGCACCGGCGCCGCCGTCATCCTGGTCGGCCACGTCACCAAGGACGGCCAGATCGCCGGGCCGCGCGTGGTCGAGCATATGGTCGATGCGGTGTTGTCGTTCGAAGGCGAAGGCTCCCAGCAATTTCGCATTTTGCGCGCGATCAAGAACCGCTTCGGACCGACCGACGAGATCGGGGTGTTCGAGATGACCGGCGCGGGCTTGCGCGAGGTTCCCAACCCTTCCGAGCTGTTCCTGTCCGAGCGCGACCTCGGCAGCCCGGGCACCGCCGTCTTCGCCGGCATCGAGGGGACCCGTCCGCTTCTGGTGGAAATTCAAGCTCTCGTCGCACCGACGGCGCTCGGCACGCCGCGCCGTGCCGTCGTCGGCTGGGATCCCAGCCGGCTGTCGATGGTGCTGGCGGTGCTGGAGGCGCATTGCGGCGTCCGGCTGTCCGGGCACGATGTTTATCTCAATGTGGCGGGCGGCCTGCGCATCCAGGAGCCTGCGGCCGACGTTGCCGCCGCGGCGGCCCTGGTGTCGTCGCTGGCGCGCGCGCCGCTTCCCGCCGATGCCGTCTATTTCGGCGAGATATCGCTGTCCGGCGCGGTGCGTCCCGTGGCGCAAACCGCCGCCCGGCTCAAGGAAGCGCAGAAGCTCGGTTTCACTAAGGCGGTGGTTCCTGAAGCGGCGCGCAATGAAGCTCCCGACGGCTTCGCGCTGTTCCCCATTGGCGTGCTGGCCAATCTGGTCGCCGATATTGCCCGCGAGGGGGTGCCGGCGCTGCGCCGTGTCGGCGGCCAGGATACCTGACGTCTGTAGCTGACAACGGCAGCCCCGCCCATCCTGTTGACCGTCCGACAAGACGGGTGACGCCATGACGGAGCCCGGCTATACAGCCGACGGGACTTGAGCGCGGCGAGCATGCTGCACTGGCGAGCGGACTGGTAACCAATGCCGATTACGCTGCTCGATATTATACTTATAGTCGTCATGCTGATTTCCGGGCTGCTCGCCATGGTGCGCGGCTTCATGCGGGAAGTGCTCTCGATCACCGCCTGGATTCTGGCCGCCGCGGCGACGCTTTACTCCTACGGGAAACTGCTGCCTTACGCCAAAGAGTACTTCAACAGCGACATCGTCGCCGCAGTCTCCGTGGTTGGGGGCGTCTTTCTGCTGACGCTGCTCGTGGTCTCGGTGTTAACCATAAAAGTCTCCGATATGGTGCTCGACAGCCGCGTCGGCGCGCTCGATCGAACCCTCGGCTTCCTGTTCGGATTGGGCCGCGGTCTCATTATCGTGGTGGTCGCCTTTCAGTTCTTCATTTGGCTGGTTCCCGACCGCAGCCAGCCCGGATGGGTCAAAAGCGCCAAATCGCGCGTGGTGCTGGCCGGCACCGGACAATGGCTGATCTCGATGTTGCCGGAAGACCCGGAAAACACCATTTTAAACAAGCTGAAGAAGCCGCACCCGGAAGATACCGAGACGCCGGATGCGAACCCCGATCAGCAGCACAGCGAGCTCGACAGGCTGGAGGGCCGGACCGCATGACTGACCCCGACCTCCTCGATCTGGACGCGGACCGGCTTCGCGAAGAATGCGGCGTATTCGGCATTTTCGGCCATCCCGACGCCGCCGCGATTACCGCGCTCGGCCTGCATGCGCTCCAGCATCGCGGCCAGGAAGCCGCCGGCATCGTCTCGTTCGACGGCAAGCGTTTTCACTCCGAACGCCGTCTCGGTCTGGTCGGCGACGCCTTCTCCCGGCGCGAGGTAATCGATCGCCTGCCCGGCAACGCCGCCGTCGGCCATGTGCGCTATTCGACCACCGGCGAAACCATCTTGCGCAACGTGCAACCGTTGTTTGCCGAGCTCAATGCCGGGGGTTTTGCCGTCGGCCACAATGGCAATCTCACCAACGGCCTGACGTTGCGCCGGCAATTGGTGCGCGAAGGCGCCATGATGCAATCGACCACCGACACCGAGGTGATCCTGCATCTGGTGGCGCGCTCGCACCGCAACCGCTTCGTCGACCGTTTCGTCGAGGGACTGCGCATGCTCGAAGGCTCCTATGCCTTCGTCGGACTGACCAATAAGAAACTCGTCGGCGCCCGCGATCCCTTGGGCATCCGGCCGCTGGTGCTCGGCAAGCTCGACGGCTGCCCGATCCTCGCCTCGGAGACCTGTGCGCTCGACATCATCGGCGCCCACTATGTGCGCGACGTTGAGAACGGCGAAGTCCTGATCTTCGACGAGGACGGCGCGCATTCGCACAAGCCGTTCCCGGCGATGGCGCCGCGGCCCTGCATCTTCGAATACATTTATTTCGCGCGGCCGGATTCGGTGCTCGGCGGCCGCAGCATCTATAACGTGCGCAAGGCGAGCGGCGCCGAATTGGCCCGCGAAGCGCCCGCCGCCGCCGACGTGGTGGTCCCGGTGCCCGATTCCGGGGTGCCGGCGGCAGTCGGCTACGCACAGGAGTCGGGCATTCCCTACGAACTCGGCATCATCCGCAATCACTATATCGGACGCACCTTCATCGAGCCCACCCAGCATATCCGCCAACTCGGCGTGCGGCTCAAGCACTCGGCCAATCGCGCCGTGGTGAGCGGCAAGCGCATCGTGCTGATCGACAATTCGATCGTGCGCGGCACGACGTCGGTGAAGATCGTGCAGATGATGCGCGAGGCCGGCGCCCGCGAAGTGCATTTCCGCATCGCCTCACCGCCGATCACGCATCCGGATTATTACGGCATCGACACGCCGGAACAGGACAAGCTCCTGGCCGCCACCCACGACCTCGAAGGGATGCGTAAATTCATCGGCGCCGATTCGCTCGCCTTCCTTTCGGTCGACGGCATCTACCGCGCCATGGGCGAAAAAGGCCGCGATCCGGCCCGCCCGCAATTCACCGATCATTGCTTTACCGGCGAATACCCGACTTCGCTGACCGACCGCGCCGGGCAAGACGCGACCCCGCGCCAGCTCTCGCTGCTCGCCGAGGCGAGCTGAGGAATGACCAAAGCTCTCGCTGATCGCGTCGCATTGGTCACCGGCGCGACGAGAGGCATTGGCCAGGCGACCGCAATGTTGTTGGCGCAAGCCGGCGCCCACGTCGTCGCGGTGGGGCGCACGCAAGGCGCGCTCGAAGAACTCGACGATGCGGTGCGCGCGGCCGGCAGCACGGCGACGCTGGTGCCGCTCGACATGCGCGATTACCCGGGCATTTACCGGCTCGCCGCCTCGCTCAACGAGCGCTACCAGCGTCTCGATGCGCTGGTCGGCAATGCCGGCGTCGTCGGCCAGCGCTCGCCGCTCGATCACGTCGACCCGCAGAACTGGGACGAGGTGATGGCGGTCAACGTCACCGCCAATTGGCACTTGATCCGCGCCATGAATGCGCTGCTCAAGCGCTCGACGGCCGGCCGCGCCGTCTTCATCACCTCGGGCGCCGCCACGAGCGCCCGCGCCTATGCCGGACCCTATTCGATATCGAAGGCGGCGCTCAATGCGCTGGCGCGGATCTATGCCGACGAGATGACGTCGACACCGGTACGGGTCAATCTGTTCAATCCCGGTCCGACGCGCACCCGGATGCGCGCCCTGGTGATGCCGGGCGAGGATCCGATGACGCTGCCGACCCCGGAAGAGGTGGCGGAAAAGATCGTCGATCTGTGCCTGCCGAACTGCACGGAAACGGGAAAGTTCTACGATTTCCCTGCCGGCAAGTTCCTGGAGTTTCTACCACCGGCGTGAGTGGTCCGTCATTGCGAGCGAAGCGAAGCAATCCAGACCCGCTGCGAAGAGCTGGATTGCTTCGTCGCTGAGCCTGTCATCGGGCCGGCCACTTCGGGCCGGACCCGTTGGCTCCTCGCGATGACGCGCACTCTAGCGCCGCCGTTTCTTGCCGGCATAGGGATTGGCCTTGGCGCGCATGGTGAGCCGGATCGGCGTGCCGGGCAGCGCAAAACTCTCGCGCAAGCCGTTGATCAGATAACGGCGGTAGGTCTCGGGCAGCGCGTGCGGCCGCGATGAAAACAGCACGAAAGTCGGCGGCCGCGATTTCGGCTGGGTCATGTAATCGAGCCGCAAACGCCGGCCGCTCGCTGCCGGCGGCGGGTTCGCGGAGATCGCCTGCGTCAAAAAGCGATTGAGCGCCGCCGTCGGCGCCCTGCGGTTCCATACTTCGTGCGCCTGCAAAACCGCTTCCATCAGCCGGTCGATGCCTTGTCCGTTCTTCGCCGACAGAACGACCACCGGCACGCCCTTGATTTGCGGCAGCAAGCGGTCGACCGCGGTGCGAAGACGCGACAGCGCGCCGGCCTCCGCTTCAATCAAATCCCATTTGTTGACCGCGATGACGACGGCGCGCCCTTCCCGCTCGACCAGATCGGCGATGCGGATATCCTGTTCTTCGAACGGCGTTTGCGCATCGATGAGCACGATCACGACCTCGGCGAAGCGGATGGCGTTGAGTGCGTCGGCAACCGAAAGCCTTTCCAGCTTCTCGTCGATCCGCGAGCGGCGGCGCAAACCGGCGGTGTCGTGAACGCGGAAACGACGGTCGCGCCAGTTCAGATCGACGGCGATCGCATCGCGGGTGATGCCGACCTCGGGCCCGCTCAAAAGCCGATCTTCGCCTATCAGCCGGTTGATCAGCGTCGACTTTCCGGTATTCGGCCGCCCGACGATGGCGATGCGGATCGGCGGCTGCTCCGAAGGCGCGACGGCACTTTCATCGGGCGGGCGCTCCGCCGTCGCCTCGGGCAAGGCGGCGCGTAAAGCCTCGTAGAGGTCGGCCAGACCCTCGCCATGTTCGGCGCTGATCGCGATCGGCTCGCCGAGGCCGAGCGCATAGGCTTCGAGCACGCCCGCCTCGCCGGCGCGGCCCTCGCTCTTATTGGCGACCAGGACCGCGGGCTTGCCCGAGCGGCGAACGAGATCGGCGAAGGCGCGATCGGCGGGGGTTGCGCCGGCACGCGCGTCGACGAGAAACAACACGGCATCCGCCTGCGCGATCGCTGCCGCGGTCTGTGCCTGCATTCGCGCCAAGAGGCTGTCGCGCTCGGCATCTTCGAGACCGGCGGTATCGATCACCTTAAACGCCAGATCGCCAAGCTTGCCGTCGCCTTCGCGGCGGTCACGCGTCACGCCCGGCTGGTCGTCAACCAGCGCCAAGCGGCGGCCGACCAGCCGGTTGAACAACGTCGATTTGCCGACATTGGGGCGGCCGACAATGGCGACTGTGAATGACATGGAACGATAACGCCCGCGAACGACATGGCCGAATGGCTGGCGGGCCACGTGGTTTACGAACCACACGGCCCGCGAACGAAGTGACCCGCAAACTACAGGGCCGATGCGAAAATCAGAAAACGGCGTATCATTATATCATGCCGCCGGGCGCGGCGCGGCAACGCAACGGAGACGGCAAACTCCACGGGCCTATTGCGTTATCGTGCCGTTCGGCGTCGATTTCGGCCACATCGAATCGAATGACGGTCCCGCTTGCGCTGCCGGTGCGCTTGAAGGCGCGGCTGCGGGCTGAGCCGGTGCAGTCGAGGGCGCGGCTGCGGGCCGAGCCGATGTGGTTGACGGCGGCGCCGGCCAGATTGACTGCGACGGCTGCACGGCCTGCTGAGCGGGCGTGTTCGATGCAGCCGGTGCGGTTGCCGGCGGCCCCGGCCAGGCGAATTGTCCGCTCTGCTGCGCAGCCGGCGACTTTGGCCAAGCCGCCGCAGCAGGGGGCGGCGGCTGCGGCGGAGCGCCTTTTGCGCCAATGTCGATCCGCGTTGGCTCCGACGATGGCGGTTTTTCGACTTTTACTGCGCGCGATCGCGGCCGTCCCACCACGACTTTGGGCTTAGGCTCGGATTTTGGCTTCGCTTCCGCTTCTGGCTTTGCTGGTTCTGCGGGAGGGGGCGTGCCTTGCGCAGCGGCATCCGCGTCGGTCTCGTCGGGCGGCTGCTGGTAGCCTTTGACAAGATCCGCCGGGACGCCGGTGGTGGTGCCGGGAACGCCGTTGGGGAACAGCGGAACGCGCTGACCTTTCAGCTTGGTCTTGGTGTCGAACATGTCATTGTCGAGAAGGGTCGTCGGGTCGAATTGACCCCCCTTCGTGCAACCTTCCAGGACGAGCATGAACGCAAGCGCCGCCACGGCGGGCAGCAGCGAGGAATGGTAACGAAACCCCATCCGTTCAGCCCTTGTTGCTCGCTGCAATGAGCTCGCTCAAAACTCCGGCGCGGCTTCGTGTTCCCGCCGGCGTCTGCGGATCGGCCATGATCATAGCGGTCCATTTCCGCGCCGCAGTCATATCGCCGGCTTTCCACGCCGACAGCGCCAGAATCTCCCGCGCGCTGTGACGGAAGGTGCGGTCATTCGCGGTCAGCGGTTCAAGCCGCGCCAGAAGCTCGGAGTAAGGCGCGGTGTCGACGAGAAGATAACCCGCCCGCACCGTGGCCAAATCCTCAATGACTTGTCCGGCTTTGCTGTCGGCGGCGATCTCGTCATAAGCCTTCACGGCGGCCGTGCGGTCGGTCGGCGCCAGTTCGGCCGCTTCGCGCAAGCGCGCCAGCACGCGATAGCCGGCCGTGCCGTCGCCGGCGAGCTTGGCGAAAGCGGCTTCCGCATCCTTGTGCTTGCCGGCCTGCGCCAGGGCAACCGCCTGCTCGAACGCGGCGCCGGATTGCGCCGCCTGCTTGCCTTGCCACCATTCATAGCCGCGCCAGGCGCCGACGCCGACGACGATGAGAACGCATAATGCGATGAGGTAAATCCCGTAACGTTCCCACAGCTTTTTGAGCTGTTCGCGTCGGACTTCCTCATCGACTTCGTTGAATATGTCGCTCACGCCACTCGTCCCCAGCTCAGTCTGAACCCCTGCAGCCCCGCCCATTCGCCGACAAAGACTTCGGCCCGGAAAGCTGCGCCGGCCCCCGCCCTTTAGACGGGCCCCGCTATATGCGCCGACATCGATGAAATCGGAAATACCCACAATTTGCGCTGTTGCGCGCCCGTAAAGCCTTGTCGCAGCTAGTGTAATGATATGGCACGAGCAAGGCAAAAGCCGCGGGCAGGCATGCGGCCAATCCGCATGGTTTATTGACACCTCGCAGCCTTAAGCCCGGGACGGCCCCTTGCCACGTTCCGGCAGCTTGGTTACGGCATCTCCGGCGGCGGACTTGCGCATGGGATAAACGTGATCCGGGCTCGGGAAGGTCCGGTTCCGCACCTCCTGCGCATAGCTCTTGACGGCCTGTTCGATGGAGGGGCCGAGCTCGCCGAAGCGTTTGACGAATTTCGGCACCCGCGGCGACAATCCAAGCATGTCTTCCAGCACCAGAATTTGACCGTCGCAAGCGGCGCTGGCGCCGATGCCGATCGTCGGGATCGCGACCTTTTCCGTGATGCGCCGCCCGAGCGGCTCGGCAATCGCTTCAAGGACGACGGCAAAGGCGCCGGCATCGGCCACCGCGCGCGCGTCCGCTTCGATCGGCGCCCAATCGCCTTCGTCGCGCCCTTGCGCACGGAACGAGCCAATGGTGTTGATCGCCTGCGGGGTCAACCCGACATGGCCCATCACCGGCACGCCGCGCTCGACCAGAAATGCGATGGTCTCGGCCATGCGCCGGCCGCCTTCGATTTTGATGGCGCCGCAGCCGGTCTCCTTCATCACCCGGGCCGCCGAGGCAAAAGCCAGTTCCTTCGAGGCTTCGTAGGAGCCGAACGGCATGTCAACCACGACCAGCGCGCGCCGGGAGCCGCGCATCACCGCGAGCCCCTGCAGGATCATCATGTCGAGCGTGACCGGTATAGTGGTTTCGAGCCCATGCATCACCATGCCGAGCGAGTCGCCGACCAGAATGACGTCGCAGTAGGCGTCGACGAGGCGCGCGGTGTGCGCGTGGTAGGACGTCAGACACGCGATCGGCTCGCCGCCCTTGCGGGCGCGAATGTCCGGCGCCGTCAGCCGCCGGATCTGTTCCTGCGCCGACATCGGTCAATGTTCAAAGGCCGGCGTGCCGAAGGCAGGCACGCCGACGACGATCGGATGAAACACGAAGCCGAGCGCGAGATAAAGGATCGTACCGACGACAATGGCGATGATATCGTTCTTGGTGCCGCCCACTGGAATCGGCGGCGCGCCTGGATCGATGCGATGCTTGAGCGTGATCCGGTCATACACCGCCCAGGCGAGGATCGATCCAAACAGGATGATGCCGCCGAGATCGCCATTGGCGCACAGATGCGCGAATGCCCAGGTTTTGACGCCGGCCAGCAGCGGATGCTTGAGCACGCGCTTGATATTGCCGGGGATGTAAGCGGCAGCGACCATGATGCTCGCCGGCCACATCAGCACCACGACGATGTGCCGCGTCCAGGCCGGCGGATACCACAAGAAAATCATGCCAGCGGCCCGATAGTCGGCGAAACCATAGGCAGCGAGCACAACGCCGATAATGGCGACCACCGAGAACAGGCCGCGATAAGGCCATTCGCCGATCCGGGCGACCAGAGCGGCGCGGTGGCCGCGCATCGTCACGAAGACATGCGCGCCGAGAAAGATGACAAGACCGAGGATTTCTTCCGCAAGTCCCACGACAGGCTCCTCGCCGGTGACGTTCGGCCCGCGATCATGGCGAGCGCGGTCCTATTGTCAATGACGCGCCGGTGCTCACGCGCTATAGTGCTTGCCACGCTCCAGATAGGCCGCGGTGCCGATCAGCGTTTCGCGCTCCTGGAACGAGACCATGTCGCCGCGCATCGACGCCGAGCTGCCGTCCTGGGCAATGGCGGCCAAGACACGCTGCATGGCCTTGATCGCAGCGCGCTGCGTGTCACTTGGGATGATGACGACGCTGTAGCCTAAGGCTTCCAGACGCGGCGCCGGCAACAGCGGCGTCTTGCCGCCCTCGAACATGTTGATGAGCTTCCAGCCCGGCAGCCGCTTGGCGATCTCGGCGATTTCGTCTTCCGAGGTAGGCGCTTCGACGAAAAGCATGTCGGCGCCGGCCTCGTGATAGGCGGCGGCGCGATCGATCGCCGCGGAAAACCCCTCGACCGCAATGGCGTCGGTGCGCGCGATCACCACAAAATCGGGGTCATGCAAGGCATCGCGCACGGCCTTGAGCTTCTGCACCATCTCGGCGACCGGCACGAGGGCCTTATCGTTGTAATGACCGCACTTCTTCGGAAACGTCTGGTCCTCGAGATGAAAAGCCGCAACGCCGGCGCGCTCGAAGGCGCGTGCCGCGGCCTGGGCATTGAGCGCGTTGCCATAG
This sequence comes from uncultured Alphaproteobacteria bacterium, assembly GCA_963791925.1. Taxonomy (GTDB): domain Bacteria; phylum Pseudomonadota; class Alphaproteobacteria; order Rhizobiales; family Xanthobacteraceae; genus BOG-931. The sequence continues at coordinate 830,012 of CAWBUA010000005.1, forward strand.
CCGGTGTCGGCGTCGCCAATAATCGGCGCACCGACCACGTCCACCATCGAAGCCAGCCGCTCGACGATCGCACTCACCGAAAGCAGGCCGAGATCGGGCACTCCGGTCGAGCGCGCGATGGCGCCGCCGCTGGCGTAGATCGCCGGGAATCCGGCCTGCTCGACGAGCCTCGCCGAAAGCCCGTCAAAGGCGCCCGGAGCCACCGCGATGCGTCCCGAATTCAGCAAAGTCCGCAACTTCGTCGTGGCGCGCACGATCCTGCCCTCCGCTTCGACTTCGTTCGCCGCCATGATACGTCTTAGGCGATAAAGGGGAAACGCGGAGGCAAAACGATGAAGCGCGGCATGCTGGCGGCACTGGCCGTCCTGGTTTGCACGGTTGCGGCAAACGCGCAGCAATGGCCGACGGCGCCGGTGCGTATCGTCGTGCCACTCGACGCCCGACGTGGTCGCGCGCATGATCGCCGATTACCTGCACGCCAAGAGCCAGGTGCCGTTCATCGTCGAAAACAAGCCGGGCGCCAGCGGCAATACCGGCACCGACGCCGTCGCCAAGGCGGCGCCGGACGGCTCGACCATCGGCATCAGCATCGGCGGCCCGTTGGCCATCAACACGTTGTTGTTCGGCAATCTGCCTTACGATCCGAAGAAGGATCTGGCGTTCATCACCATGCTGGTGACGCAGCCGAGCGCGCTTGCAGTCAATACCGGCCTCGGCGTGAACACGCCGCGCGAGCTCGTCGATCTGATCGCGCACAATCCCGGCAAATACGCCTATGGCTCGATCGGCACCGGCTCACTGTCGCAGCTCGCCATGGAAGCGATCGCGTCAAAGAGCGGCACGCGGCTCGTCCATGTGCCGTATTCCTCGTCGCCGGCGGCGATGACGGCGCTCATTCGCAACGATGTGCAGATGGTATGCCTGCCGGCGATCTCGGTAGTGCCGCAGGTTTCCTCCGGCAAGGTGAAAATCCTCGCCATCACGACCGCCGAGCGCTCGGCGCTGCTGCCCGGGATTCCGACGCTCAAGGAAGCCGGCATCGACGTCGAGGCCGATGCCTGGATGGGACTGATCGCGCCGGCCGGAATTTCACCTGACATGATCGAACGCATCCGGACGCTCGTCACCGAAGCGATCGAGTCACGCGCGATCCGCGAAAAGCTGACGGCGCAATTGATGGAGCCGATCCCCGACACACCGGCGCAATTCCGTGCCCGCGTCGACGCCGACATCGCGCGCTGGACGCCGGTGATCGCGGCAGCCAAGATCAAGATTCAATAACGAAGAAAACGGCGAATGAGGATTGTCCACCCCATTCGCCGCTCCGACGATTGCAAATGCCCGCAACTTACGGACCGAATTTGTAGTCGAAGCCTGCCTTGACTTCCTGGACATTGAGATTGGCGTTTGCCGTCACGGTGCCGAGAGGAGGCGCGGTGAAGCTGAACTGCTTGGAACCGAAGCCCAAGTAATCGTACTCCGCGCGCACCGACCAGTTATTGTTCAGCGCATATTCAAGGCCGGCGCCCGCGGTCCAGCCGGTCCGGGTCAAATCGTCGGTAACAGTTGCGCCGCCGACCGGCGTGAAGGTGCTCTCATCCTGCGCAATGGCGAGACCGCCTTTGCCATAGACCAGCAGGCGATCGAAGGCCACGCCGATGCGTCCGGTGATCGTCGAAGTCCATTGCGGACTGGTCGTGATGGTATCGCCGATGGAATCGGTGCCGGTACCCTTGGCGAGACTCGTCCAGCTGAAATCGCCTTCGAGGCCGAGCACGAGCCAATTGAATTGCGTATTCACACCGACTTGGGCGCCGCCGAGGAAGCCGCTGTGGTTGAACGTATCGTCCGCCCCGGTGAAAGGATCGGTCCATTTCGAATTTTCAAAGCCGCCGCCGATATGGCCGCCGATATAGAAGCCGCTCCAGTTATAGACCGGCGGCGCATAGGCGACCGGCGCCACGGGAGCCGGCGCGGGGCGCATCGGCAAATCGGCGGCTTGAGCGGAACACAGACAAGCAACAGTGCCGGCAGCCAGCGTGAAGCCGCCCGCGATCGCACGCAATTTCATTTCAACCTCCAGCCTCGCAGATACTCGCCCCCGAGTTCGCACGTCCTTGCAATTGATCCCCGACGACCGAGCCTCGCGATGCGCGCCCCGCCGCCGTCCGAGAGAACCGCAGGTTGCCGGGCAAAGCGTGGTCGTTTGGTGGCGGCAAAGTGGCCGTCACCTTTCGCTTAACAATTTTAAAATGAAGCGGTTCCGCGTGCCGGATTTTTGCCGGATTCTATTTTGTGACTGTTGCAAATTCCCCACAGCGCGGACAATCGTCGGCCACCGCGTCGGCGGAACTTTCGCGGCATAGCGTTGCCGCTACACTCTGGCGGTAGGCGTTTGCAAAACATCGGGAGGCAGGGATGGCAAGCTTACTCGCAGACGGCGTTTTTCAAATCGGCTTCGTTGTGCCGGATATCCACAAGGGAATGGCATTTTTCAAGGACAAGCTTGGTGTTCCCGAGTTCCTGTTCATCGAGAAGCCGGAACTGCAGGACGAGACCTATCTCGGCCAACCGGCGCCGCTGACACTGCACCTTGCCCTCGGCTGGTGCGGCGATGCGCAGGTCGAACTGATCCAGCCGGTTTCGGGAGTGAGCACTTATTCGAAATTCCTCGACCACAACGCCAAGGGCGGCATGCATCACTACGGCATCGAAGTGCCCGATTACGCACCGGCGGTGAAGGACATGAAAGACCGCGGTTTCACGCTCGTGCAGTCCGGCCGGCACAACGACACCCGTTTCGGCTACTTCGATACAACCGGTGAGATCGGAGCGCTTACCGAGGTGGTTTATCTGCAGCCTGAGGAACGGGCCTTCATGTGGGGATTGAAGCGCAAGACGTGACGGCCGTGCGCCGCCGGTTGATGCGCGCCGTCAGCCCATCGCTTTTTGATATTGCTCCGGCCCGAATCCGACCAGTAATTTGCCGCCGCCGAGATCGAGCACCGGACGCTTGATCATCGACGGTTGCGCCTGCATGAGCGCAAGCGCCTTTTTTGCGTTCAGCCCGGTCTTGTCCTTATCCGGGAGTTTTCGGAAGGTCGTGCCTGCGCGATTGAGCAAGGTTTCCCAGCCGACCTTCTTCTCCCAACGTTCCAACCGCTCGCGCTCGATGCCGGCGGTCTTGTAATCGTGAAAGGCATAATCGACGCCGTGCGTGGCGAGCCAGGCGCGCGCCTTCTTCATCGTGTCGCAGTTTTTGATGCCGTAGATCGTAATCGACATTGCTCCCCCAAAACTCGCGATTCGAAGACCGGCGCCTGCGATCTCGATTGTCCCGGCGCGGCGTTCCGAAGGCAAGACCAATGGAGAAGAGTGAGATGATTTTTACGGGCTTTTCGGCTTCTTCTTCGCCGCATTCAACGCGACGGCGGCACGAATGAGCGCCGTCAAAGCCGTCGCATTGATCTTGTCGCCCTCATGAATATCGATGGCGCGCCTGACATTGCCCTCGAGGCTGGAGTTGAAAAGACCTGACGGATCCTTCAGCTTGGCGCCGTTGGCGAAGGTCAGCTTTACGGCGGCCTTGTAGGTCTCGCCGGTGCAGATGATGCCGGCATGCTCCCACACCGGCACGCCGCGCCACTTCCATTCCTCGACCACGTCGGGGCAGGCCTCCTTGATGAGACTGCGAACCCGCGCAAGCGTCTCGCCTCGCCAGTCGCCTAGCTCCGTGATGCGTGCATCGATCAACCGGGAGGGAGAGGTTCCTTCTTTCGCCTTGGTCGCGGCGCTCTGGCTTTTCTTCATGTGCTTTCTTCATCGATGGTCGGCCGCCCGCCGATTGAGATCATGGCTCGCCGCGGCATCAGCGGGGTCCGTCGCTTGGCGGCATAGGGCAGCGCGAACATGTAGAGACCGGTGAACATGAGCACGAAGAGCAGCGGCAGCGGTGAATAAACCACCCAAGGGGGAGGCTTGCCAATGGCCATTGCGACCAAATTGGCGATGACGGTCATCGTAAAGGCAATGGATAGCCAGCGATGAACCTCGCGAATCCACGTATTCCAATGCAATGGATCCTCCTTCTAAAGGACGTGCGAGAACGGTTGAAGTGGCGAACGCGGCAGCTCTGCTTGGCGGACAACTCAGTCCGTTCGCGCCAATGTCTGCTCCAGTCTTCCGAGGAAATGCTGCCAGCCGTATTTGGCGCCCTGATAATTCTGCTTCTGATCCGGCCGGAAGCCGGTCTGCTCCATGCGCAACAGCGTGCCGGCGCCCGCCGGCGTCAGAGACAATGTGACGACGCTCTTGACGGCAAGGTCGCCTTCGCCCGAGTTCCAGGTGTAGGACAGCGTCTTGTTCGGCTCGACGACAAGAACTTCGCAGTCAATGACGCCGTTCCAGCCGGGCTGCGGGTCGGCGCGGAGATTGAACCTGTGGCCTACGGCCGGCTTGAAGTCGTTCTTCATCAGCCACTCCTCGATGAGATGCGGCTGCGTCAGCGCGCGCCAGACCTTTTGCGGCGGATAAGGCAATTCACGCTCGACGACGACGGAGAGCGTTTCGGACTCGTTCATTGATCCATCCTTTTGAGCAGATCTTCGAGGGCATCGAACTTACGCTGCCAGAACCCGGTCATCCGGCTGGTCCAGTCGATCAGCGGCGCCAAGGCGCCGACCTGCGCGCTGTAATGCGTCACGCGGCCTTCGTGGCGGTCACGCACCAAGCCGGCTTTTTTGAGGAGCGCGAGGTGCTTCGAGACGGCCGGCTGCGAGATCTTGGCCCGCGCGGTGAGCGCGCCGACCGTCTTCTCCCCTTCGCGGCACAGCCGCTCGAACAGCGCGCGGCGCGTCGGATCGGCGAGCGTTCGGAACAGGGTGTCGTGAGACTGCGACATCGCTATCCATAACCCGTTGGTTATCAATACTACTTATAACCGTGCGGTTATGTAAGTCAATAGCTATGCTGTCTCAGAACGAGCCCGCTCAGGAGCGACGCCGTCTGGGCTACTTTAGCTGTGGAGGCTTCAACGCCGGATATTTCGCCATAATTGGATTTAAGATCTCGGAGACCATCTCTCCCATAGATTTTCCGATCATGCGACGGTATTCATTAAATTCCTCTGCGGTACACAACGTTTGGATTTTTATCAGAGCAGCATCCTGCTCTGCCAGCTGTCTTATGACAGTGTCCATTATGATTTTCGCTGCGTCCTGTGACACTCTGTTACCCTCCGTTTTAACCACCCGCTCCACGTCTTCGGGCTGGATTGCGCGATATGCGGACATGGGCCGAACGCAAATGAATCTTTCCATCCGGTTGGGTTCAGTCCATTGGGCGAACGGCAACTCACTCAGCCGCCAATGAAGGGGACTTGCTATCTGGCGGCGTTTTCTAGTGGTCCGATTCTAACATTCGCATCCCATTTCGGCACGCTCTCATGCGAATGTTAGAATCGAAGGACCACTAGCAAGCATAAGTGCTAGTGGAGCTTTTGGATTTGACATTCGCTTTGCGAGGGTTGCCGCCAGGTGGGTAGCGAATGTCAAATCCGCTCCACTAGTTTGTCGAGTAGTTTAGGTACCTCCATAGTTTTGATCAAAACCATCTCCGGTTCTTCGACTGGCCAATTAAGATATTTTTCCCGAGCCATTCCCTCTATTGATGATCGGTTTTTGCGGAATTTATCTAATCTCTGATCGTTTGAAAGGCCGCTAGTTGCTCCAAAATTGTCATCCAATGCCTCACGACTTATCGCGCATCGAACGGCTGCTTTGTTTGCTTCTCCCATAAAGGTCACCACGTCTCGTTCAAAATCATAATGCGGAATCGGCTCTGCAAACTCCAGGTAAAGGCCAGGTATTATTTTGCGTGGACGCCCTATAGTCCTCAAGACTTTGTCACGGGCTGCTGCAGATATTTGGCCCAACCCTTCAATGAGAAGCTTCTGCCAAGTCGGACCTCGCGCATAAGCTTCTTCCCAAGCTGATTTGAGCTCGTACGGTCTCTTCTTATTCAACAGATCCAATAACGCCGTCGATTGCTGGATATCCTTGTCCTGCTTCGCAGCACCTTGTTGTCGGCGACGCGATATAATCAATTTATGAACTGCATAACGCTGCGGCGACGGGACCAGGATATAAATGCCCGCATCGTGCAGGAGCACAGCAGGTTCAGGATCGTAGATCAGAAAATCCAAAAACCTGAGTGGTTCGGCATCGGTTTGAAAAGCTCGAAGAGGCTGCGGGACATCAGTATCTTTTCCTTCATTGGGAGTCAGGAAATCGACCCGGAGGCCGCCATTGGCAACATAGCTGGTGACATTTTTATCATGGATGTGTGGGACTGGTCGGAATGTCTTGTCTACGTTCTTAAGTAGGTCGAACCGGTGGGATTTTCTCCTCTACTGCGACAGGAACATTCTGAAACTGCGCGATGTCAACATCTCCTGTCTGGAGGATTGCTTGTGGAAGTCTCGCTCCCAACATTGGCGAATAGGTCTGGTAGGCAACCGTCCCAACAAGGACGCCGCGAAGACGAAATACGCCAGCCTTTGCCAGAGCTGCGACGATGTCTCCGATCTCTTTGATTGGACGCGGCAGTCCAAACGAACGAACAAGCGTAGAAACTAACGCACGGCGTTCGCGTTCGTCGTCACGTGTTTGTTTGTGCTGTGCAATTTGCTTTAAAAGCTCTGGCGTTTCCGGCCCCACGTATTTTTGTTCGCGTGCTCCATTGGATTTTTGTTGAAAATACCAATAGCGCTTTCCCTTAATAGTTTTTGAGACGAACGATCCGTCTTCGGAAAAAGCATCCTGGAACGCAGTTGCGCGACATCGGTCGAGGAGCTCTGCGTAGGTGGTCTGCATGATGAGAGCCGGGGCAGGCATAGGAGAATTCCTCCTGGTTATACGCACTTTGCATAATGCGTATAATTAGCGTTGTCTTCGTTATACGCAATTCGCCATTAGAGTATAACTATAACTAATTGATAAATAATGATAATATCTAAATCGTCAGTGTATAGCTGAAGGCTCGCCCGCCCCACACCATTACTCCCACTCGATTATTCTAAGCCATGGTAGCGCGCTGATTTTCCAGCGCAAATCTTTTCTGTGCGTGAAGAAGAACCGTCTCCCCGATCCGTCAGAAATTTGCGCTCTTGAATTCAAAGGAGAATTTCGGCGATTCTAAATCCGCCCGGTTTCAGCGACTATCGGTATCGATTGGTCGATTTTTCGAATGTGCTGCGAAAGAGGCGTCATCGGCTTGGCAGAAAAAGACCGTCAGACCCAGCCCCTCTAAAACTCTGCACGCGCGTCCGAGGCCGGGTGCCGTCGCGGAGTTGGTTGGAAATGAGGGTGGCGTAGTCTCCGGGGTGTTCAACCTCGAATCATCCGGCGTTGAAGCGTCGGACTGGAGACCACGCCATGACGAACACTACCACGAAGCTTGATTCTTTGCAGCCTGCGGCCGAGATGGCTGTTGATCTTTTCGACAACTGGTTTGACCCGATCGAGACCGAGGTGCGGTCTCGGGCGCGTGGGTTCATCGAAGAGCTGATCCGCGGCGAGCTCGACGCTGTACTGGCACGGCCGCGTTACGGGCGAAGCCAGATGGCCGGCAGTGAAAGAAGAGCGGGCGTTGCGGGCCACCGCCACGGGCGCCGTACGCGGTCTCTGACCGGCACGTTTGGCCCGATCGAGATTGCCGTGCCGCGCGCCAGGCTGAACACCGTCGACGGCAAAACGACGGAGTGGAAGAGCAAGGCGCTGCGGGCCTATCAGCGCCGCACGCTGGCCGCTGACGCGCTGATCGCGAGTACGTATCTCGCCGGCACCAACACGCGCCGAGTGCGCCGGGCGCTGGCGGTCTTGTTCGGCGGCGCGGTCGGCAAGGACACGGTGAGCCGGATCTGGCGCAAGGTGAAGGGCGACTGGGACGCCTGGAGCACCCGCTCGTTGGCCGAGGAACCGATCGTGCGGCTTATTCTCGACGGCACCGTCGTTCGCGTCCGGCTCGACCGCAAAGCGACCTCCATCTCGCTGCTCGTCGTTCTCGGCGTGCGTGCGGACGGCCAGAAGGTGCTGCTGGCGATCAAAAGCATGGGCGGCGAGAGCGCCGAGGCCTGGCGCACTGTCCTGGACGACCTCATTAAGCGCGGGCTGCGGCAGCCCGAGTTCCTCATTGTCGACGGCGCGCCCGGGCTCGACAAAGCGATTGCCGCCGTCTGGGACGGCGTGCCGGTCCAACGCTGCACCGTGCATAAGCATAGGAACCTTCTCGCACATGCACCCGAGCGCCTGCATGACGAGATCACGGCGGATTACAACGACATGATCTACGCGGCGACGCGTGAGGAGATCGAGGTCCGCCGCAAGGCCTTCATCCGCAAGTGGCGGCTCAAGCATCGCGCCGTCGCTGAGAGCCTGGAGGAAGCGGGCGAACGCTTGTTCGCCTTCACCCGGCTGCCGCCAAGCCAATGGCGCAGCGTGCGGACCACAAATGCCATCGAGCGGTTGCACGAAGAGTTCAAACGAAGGATCAAGACGCAGACGGTGCTGCCGTCGGCCGATACCGCCGCGATGTTGTTCTGGGCGCTGCTCGCCTCCGGTCAGATCAACATGCGCAAGGTCGATGGTTGGCAGACGCTCGCCACAAAGCCCATCAATCAGCCGATTGACCTCGCAGCCTGAAACGATACCTTCATGTTACCGGAGATCGCGCTACACCGAATTCCAACCCCATCCCGGACGGCACCTGTCGCAGAAACAGGGAATTGTCCCGATCGATGTTGAAATAGGGGAAGCGGCGTTGCTCGCCTTGAGCCGATAGGCTCGGGGTGCTGATTCCACAAAGGAAAGCAACGCCATGAACACAGCTTACTACATCTACCGCCATCCCGACGAGAGCGCTGAAGCTTGAGGCCCTTTCGAATATTTCGGCGAGCTTTGAGTTGTTTTGCCTGGCTTCCGGCATGGAGGCGCTTGGCGAGATGATGGATCACGATGCGCAAGCGATCTGTGGGCCCCGCCATGCGCGAGGCCATTTCCGGCGGGCGCACCGCTGGGGGAGAACGAAGGGCAAGATCGGCTTCCACGGCGGCAAGGTTGAGATCGAGCGGCCAAGGCTTCGCGGCTTCGACGGGCAAGGAACAGGCTGTGCCAAGCTGGGAGGCGGCTGTTGCGGAGGACTGGCTCGGCAAATGGTCCATGAACCAGATGCTGATCAACGTCGCGACGCGTAAGTTTGCCCGATCGGTTCGTTTGCCCGAGGGAGACGTTCCGGCGCCTGCGGGGGCAGGTCTATCGAAATCGGCGGTCTCCCGCCGCTTCGTGGCGCTATCGGCGGCACGCATGAAGGAGTGGATGGCGTCCGATCTCTCCGGCCTCGATTTGCTGGTGATCCAGATCGACGGCATTCATATGGACGAGGATCTGATCCTGGTCGCGGCGATCGGTGTCGACGCGAAGGGCGACAAGCATCCGCTCGGCCTCGCCGAGGGTGCGACGGAGAACGCCGCGACCGTTCAGGCGCTCATCGACAATCTCGTTGAGCGCGGGCTCGACCCGGCGGTGCCGCGGCTCTTCATCATCGACGGCGCCAAGGCACTGTCCAAGGCGATCCGCCGAACCTTCGGCGCTGCCGCGGCGATCCAGCGCTGTCAGATCCACAAGGCCCGCAACATTATGGAGCGATTGCCCAAATCGCTGCACGCTTCGGTCCGGCGCGTGTTGCGACAAGCATGGGAGATGGACGACGCCGACAAGGCCGAAAAGCTGATCCGCAACCTCGCCCAACGTCTCGAACGAGACTGGTCCGGGGTCTCCGGCTCGATCCTGGAAGGTATCGACGAGATTCTCACCGTCACGCGGCTTGGATTGCCGAAGGAGCTACGGCGCTCGCTCGCCTGTACCAACATCATCGAGAATGTGATGGGCACGGTGCGGCGCGTCTGCCGCAACGTGAAGCGATGGCGCTCGGCCTCGATGGCGATGCGCTGGACCGCAGCCGCCATGCAGGAAGCCGCCAAAGGCTTCCGACGACTGAAGGCTCACAAGCAACTTCCAGTGTTACGTGCTGCTCTCGAAGCTCACCAAAACAAAAACTCACACGGCGTTCTTGCTCGCCAAGCCAACGCCGCGTAACGTCAACCTCGGCAGCGACCGCTTCTCAATGTTCAACAAAGAGCGGGACATATCCAGAAACAGACAACCTGATACTTAATCACTTCGTCCGCGCTAATTGGCCGCGAGAAGTCAAGGCTGGCCGTTCGTGGTTGCGTCGGATCATGCGGGGCGAATGTCAGCCAGCCGGTCCCCAGAACGTGCAAAAGTAATTGATATTGTTCTTCTTCGGTTTTTCCTCTGCCGACGAAGTGACTTAACTCGCTCGAAACGTAACGCTGTATCTCTACCAATTTCCTAGCCTTTCCTCTGGAAGAGCTTCGCCAAATCGGCCATTGGCCGGAATAACTTGAGCGGCTGCTCTGGAAGAGGCAGGAAGCTCTCACGCTCGTAGAAGCGGCGCGCTGCCTCATCTTTCGCGTCGACGATAACGGCGAACGATGCGATCTCGCTGCGGACTGCGCGAAACAGAGCATCGGCAAGCAGGAAGCGGCCGTAGCCTCGCCCTTGATGGTTTTGATCGACTGCGAGCCGGCCCAAGAGCGTCGCCGGAACAAGCGGATACCTGGGAAGTTTGCGCGCGATGTCGGCCGGAAACTCGGTGAGTTTCACGCCCGTCGCTGAAAGCGTGTAGTAGCCACCGATGGCGCCGTCCGGCAGCACGAGTACGAACGGCGCCGCCATATTCTTTCGGGCGTCCTGGCCAGCCTGGTTTCGTAGATAGCGATCGAGCGCTTCGGCGCCGCTGACGAATGAACTGCGATCGTGCTGCGGACCAAGCGCCTCGACCCGAAGCGATCCCTCGGGAGCGCCCGGCACCGGCTATACGCCGGTGGCTTCGCGATAGCGGCGCACCGTGTCGCGCAGGCGGTCATTGACGGGCTTCGGATTCAACAGCGCATCAACAAACGCCTGGCTGTCGCGCACCGACAGTTCGATCTGCTGGTGTTCCTCAATCGCCCGCCGTGCAGCATCCTGAACGCTGGTCAGCACGAAATCTGTGACCGTCCGTCCCTGGAGGGCGGCGGCATGTTCGATAAGCGTCTTCTGCTCCGCCGTCACCCGCGTCTCAAGGCGTTGCGCGCGGGTGCGACCGCGGGCCGATTTCGAGGCTACGTTTGCCATGGCGATACTCCTACCGCCAATGTACGGCCAATGCCCGGCCACTTCAAGAGCTGAAGCCCCGCATGACTCTTTCCGGGAACGGTTTCGGCGGTCAGCCTCAGTCGTAAAAAACGCTCCGAACAGGCTATAATTAACCCTTTCCAGTACAGTATTAAAAACTCACCTGCCAGGAAAAGACCGTCAGCGCTATCCGCTCTATCTGACGGTCTTCTAATTTCGGCAGGTGACCACTTCAAAAAAGACCGTCAGAAAGACCGTCACCTTATCCAGCTTTCCGCAACTCAAGAATACTTCGGCCGTAGGAACTCCCTTTGCAGTTCAAGCGGTTATCAGATCCGACGGCCGAACCAACGATGTGTTACCGGCCATTCCAAATCCTATATAAGCTACTGAATTATAAAGAGAATTTTTAACCCCTCACTCCCACTCGATTGTTCTACTCGATGATAACGCGCTGATTTAGCAGCGAAAAGTTTTTCGACGCACGACGAAGAACCGTCTCACCGATCCGTCAGAAATTCGCGCTCTTGAATTCAAACACCAATTTCGACGGTCCACGATTTGCTCGGTTTCAGCGACTATCGACATCGATCGGCCGATCTTCGCGATCTCCGACGAGAACGGCCACGTTGGCCTGGCAAACAAAAAAGACCGTCAGCACGTTTCCCTCTGACCGATCCTGACCGCGCGGTTACCGATCCGCCAAGTCCGGATCCGTTCCGGCAGCGACATCGCCTGGCTCGGCGCGCTCATCAATTACGTGCTCTCCAACGGCCTGGAATTTCGTGACTACGTGGTCGCCTACACGAACGCGCCCACCATCATCAGCGACCAATTCCGTCGACACCGAAGAGCTGGCCGGGCTCTTCAGCGGATTCGACCCGCAGGCGCGCAAATACGACCAGACCAGCTGGCAGTACGAGGGTGCCGAGACGGTCGCAGCGGCAGGCACCACCGGCGAGCCACACGAGGGCTCGCACGGTGAGGAACTGGGAGAGGGAGCCGAGATCCACGGTGACCCGACCCTGGAGCATCCGCGGTGCGTCTTCCAGATCCTCAAGCGGCACTACGCGCGCTACACCCCTGAGATGGTCGAGCGGGTCTGCGGAATCCCTCCCGAGACCTTCCTCAAGGTGGCCGAGGCGATCACCCGGAATTCGGGCCGTGACGCACGACCGCCTTCTGCTACGCGGTCGGCTGGACGCACCAGACCAAGGGCGTCCAGATCATTCGGGCCGCCTCGATCCTGCAACTGCTGCTGGGCAACATGGGCCGGCCCGGCGGCGGCATCATGGCGCTGCGCGGTCACGCCAGCATTCAGGGTTCGACCGATATCTCCACCCTCTTCAACAACCTGCCGGGCTACATTCCGGCGCCGTACGCCTCCGCTCACCCGACGCTCGACGAATTCATCGAGGACAACGCGGCCGCCACCGGCTTCTGGGGCAACATGCGGGCCTACACGGTCTCGCTGCTGAAGGCGTGGTGGGGAGACGCGGCACAGCCCGACAACGACTTCTGCTTCGACTACATACCCAAACTCACCGGCGACCACGGCAATTACCAGTCCGTGATGGACATGATCGACGGGAAGGTCAAGGGCTACTTCCTGTGGGGTGAGAATCCCGCGGTCGGTTCGGCGAACGGGCGGATGCAACGCAAGGGGCTCGCCGGCCTGGAATGGCTCGTCGTGCGCGACAACGTGATGATCGATTCGGCCTCGTTCTGGAAGGACGGGCCGGAAGTCCTCGAGGGCGAGTGGAAGACCGAGGACATCGGCACCGAAGTCTTCTTCATGCCGGCGGCGACGTACGTGGAGAAGGACGGCGCCTTCACCAATACCCAGCGGCTGCTGCAGTGGCACACCAAGGCCGTGGAGCCGCCGGGAGATTGCCGCAGCGATCTGCATTTCGCCTACCACCTCGGCCGAATCCTTCGCGCGCGGGTGGCCGGCTCGAAGGATGACCGCGACCGCCCGCTGCTGGATCTGACGTGGGACTACCCGACAGAGGGCGCGATCGACGAGCCCAGCGCCGATGCGGTGCTGGCCGAAATCAGCGGCTTCACCGTCGCCGACCGCAAGCCGCTCTCGGCGTTCACCGAACTCAAGGACGACGGGAGCACCGCCAGCGGCTGCTGGATCTATTGCGGCGCGCACGCGGCGGGGGTCAACCAGGCGGCCCGTCGCAGGCCCCGGGGTGAGCAGACGCCCGTCGCCCCCGAGTGGGGCTGGGCCTGGCCGGCGAACCGGCGGCTGCTCTACAACCGCGCATCAGCCGACCCGGAGGGCCGGCCCTGGAGTGAGCGCAAGAAGTACGTGTGGTGGGACGAGTCCGCCGGCAAATGGACCGGCGACGACGTGCCCGATTTCGAGGTGAGCAAGCGCCCGGACTACCTCCCGCCAAAGGACGCCCGGGCACAGGCGGCGCTGTCGGGCACCAACCCGTTCATCATGCAAGCCGACGGGCGCGGGTGGCTCTACGTGCCGAGCGGCCTGGTCGATGGTCCGCTGCCCACGCACTACGAGCCGCAGGAATCACCGGTGGACAACCCGATCTATGCGGGCGTGCAGGCCAATCCGACGCGCGAGCTGAACGTGCGCGCCGAAAACCCCTTTAATCCCAGTGGAAGTGAGCCCGGAGCCGGAACCTATCCATTCGTCATCACCACCTTCCGGCTGACCGAACATCACACCGCAGGCGGGATGAGCCGGGGGCTACCCTTCCTCTCCGAGCTGATGCCGGAGATGTTCGTGGAGGTCTCGCCGCAGCTGGCCGAGCTGCGGGGCCTCGAACACGCGGGCTGGGCGACGATCGTGACGGCTCGCAGCGCCATCGAAGCGCGGGTGCTGGTCACCCCCGGATGGCGCCGCTGACGATCGCCGGCCAGGTGGTGCACCAGATCGGGCTGCCGTATCACTGGGGTGGCAACGGTCTGGTCGCCGGCGACTCGGCGAACGATCTGCTGCACTCCGCGCTGGATGCGAACGTCCACATCATGGAGACCAAAGCGGCGACGGCGGACATCATCGCCGGCCGTCGACCCCGGGGTCCCGCACTGCGGCGCCTTGTCGAGCAGTATCAGCACCGTGCAGGCATCACGACCGAGACGGGAACGCGATGACTGATCCCGCCAGGAGAGACCGGCTGGGTCGATCACCCGCCGCGGATGGGATTTCTCACCGATACCTCGCTGTGCATCGGGTGCAAGGCCTGCGAGGTGGCCTGCAAGCAATGGAATTCGGTGCCCGAGGACGGTCTGAACCTGCTCGGCTCGTCCTATGACAACACCGGCGGGCTCGGCGCTTCGACCTGGCGGCATGTCGCCTTCATCGAGCAGGAGGTGCCGGCCGCTCCGGGGGTTCCCGGCGCTCCGGCCGATGGCAACACGGGCAACGGCGCCAGCGACTTGCGCTGGCTGATGTCGTCCGACGTCTGCAAGCACTGCACCCATGCCGGGTGTCTCGACGTCTGTCCCACCGGGGCGCTGTTTCGCACCGAGTTCGGCACGGTCGTCGTGCAGCAGGACATCTGCAACGGCTGCGGCTACTGCGTTCCCGCCTGCCCTTACGGGGTGATCGACCGCCGTGAGGAGAGACGGCCGGGCCTGGAAGTGCACGCTGTGCTACGACCGGCTGCAACACGACCAGACGCCGGCCTGCGCGCAGGCCTGTCCCACCCAATCCATCCAGTTCGGCCCCCTCGACGAGCTGCGCGAGCACGCCGTCGAACGGGTCGACGAGCTGCAGTCCCAGGGCGTCGAAAGTGCCCAGCTTTACGGCGACGACCCGACGGACGGGGTCGGTGGAGCGGGGGCGTTCTTCCTGCTGCTGGACAAGCCGGAGGTGTACGGGCTGCCGCCGGACCCGGTGGTTCCGACACGTGACGTGATCTCGCTGTGGAAGCAGGCCGGCGGGGCCGGCCTGATGTTTGCCGCCGGTGCCGTTGCGGCCTTCGTGGGGCGCGGAGTGAGCGAGCTTCCGGCCCCTCCGCGGCGCCGGGCAGCGCCGTCGACGTCGCCGCGGCGATCCCAATGCGGTGGTGCCCGATGCCGTATTCACCTCCTACTACGGCCGGCCGGTGGTCAAAGCCTCGCCCTGGACGTTGGACATCCCGGCGTACTTCTTCCTGGGGGGACTGGCGGCGGGCTCGTCCGTCCTGGCCGCCGGCGCCTCCGTCACCGGCCGCCCGGCGCTACGGCGGCTGACCCGGCTCTCGGCACTGGGGGCGCTGACCGGAAGTGCGTACGCGCTGGTTCACGACCTGGGCCGGCCCGAGCGGTTCTACATGATGCTGCGGGTGGCCAAGCCGACCTCGCCGATGTCGGTCGGCACCTGGATCCTTTCTGCGTACGGGCCGGTTGCGGGCTTTGCGGCTGCGGGTGAGCTGGTCGAGGTGCTGCCGCTGCCCGCTGCGTTGCGCAGGCTGATCGCGGGTGCGGCGGGTCCGAGTGGCTGGGCCGCGGCGGCACTCGCCCCGGCACTGGCGACCTATACCGGCGTGCTGATCGCCGACACCGCCACGCCCGCCTGGAAGGAGGCCGGCGGCACCATCACGCTCGCCTTCGCCTCGGGCGCGCTGGCGAGCGGTGGCGGCCTGGGTCTATTGGCCCCGCTCGCGGAATCCGGGCCGGCGCGGCGGATGGCGGTCGCGTGCTGCGGCTGCTGAGCTCTTTGCCGTATCGCCGGATGGAAAAGGCCGCCGGCCTGGCCGGGGAGACCTACACCAGTGGCACCGCCGGAAAATTGGCCAAGGCGGCGCAGGTCCTACTTATCGGCGGGGGATCGTTGGCCGCCGTCACCCGCCGGTCGCGTCTCGGATCGGCGCTCGCCGGGATCGCGTTGATGGCGGGCGCCTGCTGCGAACGTTTCGCGGTCTTCGAGGCGGGTCAGGCGTCGGCCGCGACCCCAAATACACCGTCGTGCCGCAACGCGCGCGGCTTGAGCGCGTGGCTAACCCGAGGGATAGCGGTCGATCGTAGCGGGTCCGCGTGCAGGATTGCCACAAGAAGCCGAACAGGCCCGCTTAAGCGCCAAAACAGGCCGTTTGAGCATCCGTTGGCAGTCCTGCACGTTGATCAAGCGGCCGGGGCTGATCTCGCGATGATCGCTTCGTGTCGGCTGCCGCGGGCAGCGTGCCGAAGCTGGTGCCCCAATCGCCTCCGAGACGGCTTGCGCAGTAGGCGTCGGCGATCGGGCCGGGGGCGTAGCGAACCATGAGCCCGCCGGCGAAGACCTGCGCACATCCGCTCCACGAGCCGCCGGGCACCGCTCTCGCTCGGCTTCAACGAGGGACTTCTCGAGACCGGCAGCGGCCGCATCGAGGCGGGAGTCCGCGCCGGCAGCTAGTGCGATCTCGGCCATGAAGCGCCTCCACCGTCTCGGGTTCCCTGGACATGGCGCGCAGTACATCAAGTGCGTTGACGTTGCCGCTGCCTTCCCAGATGCCGTTCAGCGGAGCTTCGCGATAGAGCCGCGGCATCCCGGATTCCTCGACGTAGCCGTTGCCGCCGAGGCATTCGAGTGCTTCCGCCGCATGGCGCGGGGCAGCCTTGCAGACGTGCGTACTTGGCGACGGCGGTGCCGAGCCGGCGCAGCGCGTGTCTCGCCGGCGTCGACGGCATGCGCCAGCCGCATCGCGAGCAGGGTCGCCGCTTGCGACTCGAGCGCCAGGTCGGCGAGCACGTTGCGCCATCAGCGGTTGGTCGATCGAGCGTCTGCCGAAGGCGCTGCGGTGGCTCGCGTGGTGCATCGCCTGGGCGACTGCCTGCCGCATGCCCGGAGGCGGAGCCGACCACGCAGTCCAGCCGGGTGGCGTTGACCATCTGGGCGATCGTCGCGACGCCGCGGCCCTCCGGGCCGACCATCCAGCCGAGGGTGCCGTCGAACTCGACTTCGCTGGAGGCGTTGGAGCGGTTGCCGAGCTTGTCCTTGAGCCGCTGGAGGAGAAAGGGATTGCGGGTGCCGTCGGGCAGCACGCGGGGCACGAGCGAAGCACGACAGGCCGCCCGGCGCCTGGGCGAGCACGAGGAACAGGTCGCTCATCGGCGCGGAGCAGAACCACTTGTGACCGGTCAGGACGTAGGCGCCGTCGAGGTGCGGGCTCAGCGCGCGGGTGGTCCCGGCGCGTACATCCGAACCGCCCTGCTTCTCGGTCATCGCCATTCCGGCCAGCGCCGTCGTCTTGCCCGGGATGCAGTTCGCTGTCGTACTCATGCGCCGTCAGCCGCGGAATCCACGCGGCGGCGAGGGCGGGGTCGACGCCTGCCGCCGCAGCGCCGGTACGGCCGCGTAAGTCATGGAGACGGGGCAGCCGTGGCCCGCATCGACCTGGCGACCAGACGTAGAAGCCCGCGGCGCGGGTCACGTGAGCGGCCGGCGCTCGTCAGCCCAGGGGGCGGCGTGCAGCCCGTGCTCGACGGCTGTGCGCAGCAGCTGGTGGTAGCTGGGGTGGTAGTCGACCTCGTCGATCCGGTGGCCGTAGCGGTCGTGGGTATGCAGCACCGGCGGGTAGCGGTTGGCTTCGTCGCCCCAGCGCTGCGCCTTGGCGCTTCCGGCGAGCCGACCGAGCGCGCTGAGCTCGTCCGCTGCGCCTTGCCGGCGCCGTACCGGTCAACGGCCTCCTGCAACGTCGCGTCAGCGGTGAAGACGTCGTAGTCGACCAGCGGCGGGGGCTGGTTGCTGACCTGATGCGTCACGTGAGGCCCAGTCGTCATGTGTCCATGATGCGGCGGAGACGCGAGGCCTAGCGGATCGTGATCCGGCCGGCCGGCCCGTCGACGAGTGCGCCGATCACGGGACTGCCCGCCAGCTCGGCGCCGACCAGCAGGCCGCCGCTGGTCTGGGCGTCGGCGAGCAGGAGCAGCTCCAGCTCGGGAAAGCCGTCCGCTTGCAGGTGCGGGCGTACCCAGTCGAGGTTGCGGCGGCTGCCACCCGGGATGAAACCCTCGGCAGCGGATGCGCGCGCGCCGTCGATGTAAGGAACGGCCGCGGCGTCGATCACGGCGGCGCACCCGCTGGCCCGGGCGAGCTTGTGCAGATGGCCGAGCAGCCCGAAGCCCGTGACGTCCGTGGCGGCAGTGGCGCCTGCTTCGAGAGCTGCGATGGAGGCCGCAGCATTGAGCGTGGTCATGACGGTGATGGCCGATTCGAAGACGTCGCCGGTGGTCTTGTGCCGGTTGTTGAGCACCCCCAGGCCGAGCGGCTTGGTCAGTGTCAGCGGCGTGCCGGGCCGTCCCGCGTCGTTGCGCAGCAGTCGTTGCGGGTCCGCGACTCCCGTCACGGCCATGCCGTACTTGGGTTCCGGGTCGTCGATGCTGTGGCCGCCCCCGACGATGCAGCCGGCGGAGGCAGCGACATCCAGACCTCCGCGCAGCACCTCGCGGGCCACGCTGAACGGCACCTTGTCACGCGGCCAGGAGAGCAGGTTGACGGCGAGCACTGGGCGGCCGCCCATCGCGTAGACGTCCGACAGCGCATTGGCAGCGGCGATGCGGCCCCAGTCGTAGGGATCATCCACGACAGGGGTGAAGAAGTCGGCCGTGACGACAACGGCGACGCCGGGCGCGACGATCGTGACTGCCGCGTCGTCTCCGGAGTCCAACCCCACCAAGAGCCCGGGCCCGGTCTGTCCCACGAGGCCCTTCATGGCCTCTTCCAGCTCGCCCGGCGGGATTTTGCAGGCGCACCCTCCGCCGGCAGCGAGAGACGTGAGCCGGAGCGGGGGACTGGTCGTAGTCGGGGCCATGGGCCAACGCTAACGGGCGGGTCGGCTAGCCCTAGGGTGCGTGCATGAAGTTCTGGTGCAGCACCGCATTCATGAGTTCGCCCCAGCTGCCGGAAGTGGCCCGGATGCTCGACGAGGCCGGGTACTACGGCGCGCTCGTCTCCGACCATCTGGTGTATCCGAAGGAGCTGAAGTCTCCCTACCCGTATTCGCCGCAC
Organism: uncultured Alphaproteobacteria bacterium; assembly: GCA_963791925.1. Classification (GTDB taxonomy): domain Bacteria; phylum Pseudomonadota; class Alphaproteobacteria; order Rhizobiales; family Xanthobacteraceae; genus BOG-931. The sequence continues at coordinate 849,209 of CAWBUA010000005.1, forward strand.
CCGGACGGGCGTCCGATCTGGGAGCCGGAGACCGCGTGGCCCGATTCGTGGGTGCTGATTGGGGCCATGGCCGCCGTCACCAAGCAGTTGCACTTCAACAACAGCATTTACATCGCGGGAGCCCGGCCGTTGCTGCAGGTGGCCAAGCAGGTGGCGACCGCCGCTGTGCTGTCGTCTGACCGGGTTGCGCTGGGAGTCGGCGCCGGCTGGATGCGCGAAGAGTTCGAGCTGATGGGCCAGTCCTTTGAAAATCGTGGTCCGCGGCTGAACGAGATGATGCAGGCCCTTCGGGAGCTGTGGAAGGGCGGCTGGGTGGAGTGGCACGGCACGTATTACGAGATTCCCACCCTGATGATGGAGCCGCACCCGTCGAAGCCGGTTCCCATCTACTGCGGCGGCCACACCGACCCCGCGCTCAAACGGGCCGCGCGGTACGCAGACGGCTGGATCGGTAACGCCTATCCGTGGGATGAGGCCGCCCTGCACGTGGGCCGGCTGAAGGCGTATCTCAAGGAGTACGGACGCGAGAACGACCCGTTCGAGATCGTCGTGGGTTTCTACAGCCCGCCCAGCGTCGACCTGTATCGGCGGGCGGAGGAGGAGCTTGGGGTGACGGCGACCATGACCATGCCTTGGGCGGGGATGCAGAACATCAGCACCGGAGATCACACCGGGCTGACCGAGTCCGCCGAGCGCTTCCGGGAGCCGATCGAGCGGTTCGCCGAAGACATCGTCAGCAAGTGCCAGTGATTCGCCGATGAGAGCGATGCTCCTGAGCCAGCTGGACGGCCCGCAGGGCCTTGAACTCGTCGAGATTGAGGAGCCGGTCGCGACACCAGGCGACCTGCTGGTCGACGTCCATACCGCCGGCGTGAGCTTCCCGGACCTGCTCCAGAGCCGCGGCCAGTACCAGAGCCGGCGACCCTTGCCGATGGTGCTCGGCGGGGAGATCTCGGGGATCGTCAGGCAGGCCCCGCCGGACTCGCCCTTCGCCGCCGGCCAGCCGATCATGGCGCTGCCGCAAGGCGGTGGCTGGCAGGAGACCGTGACCGTCAATCCGGCGCTCGCCTTCCCGTTGCCGGCCGGCTTCGACCTCACCGTCGCGGGTGGGATTCCGGTGAACCACTTCAGCGTGCACTTCGCGCTGGTACGCAGGGGGCATGCGGCCGCGGGCGAGACGATGCTGGTGCACGGCGCGGCCGGCGGCATCGGGACGGCGGCGATCGATCTCGGCAAGGCGCTCGGGCTGCGGGTGCTCGCCGTGGTGAGCGATGACGTCAAGGGCGAGGTGGCCCGCCGGGCAGGGGCCGACGAAGTGCTGCCGGTCGACGGTTTTCTGGCCAGGGCCAAGGAGCTGACCGATGGGCGCGGCGTCGACATCGTGCTCGATCCGGTCGGCGGTGACCGCTTCACCGACAGCCTTCGCTCGCTCGCACCAGAAGGGCGCCTGCTGGTACTGGGATTCACCGGCGGCGACATCCCGACGGTGAAGGTCAACCGGTTGCTGCTGAACAACACCTCTGTCCTGGGTGTCGGGTGGGGCGAATTCCTGCGTCACGAACCGACCCTCTTCGGCCAGCAGTGGCTTCAGATGCAACCGATGCTCGAAGCCGGTCAGCTGCATGGTTCGCCGACGACGTCGCTCCTGCTCGAGGAGGCGACTGAAGCGTTGAACCTGCTGGATCAGCGCCGAGCGCTTGGCAAGGTCGTGTTGAGCGTCCGCTGACTCCGGGCGGGGTGCTCGCGCTCAGGCGGGGTAGTAGCGCAGTTCTACGACGTTGCGGTCCGGATCGCGGATGTAGAGGGACTGCCCGTTGCCCCGGGCGCCGTAGCGCGTGTCAGGCCCATCCACCACCTCGAAGATCCCTCGATCGACCACGACATCCCAGTCCGTAGGGGCCACGACGAGGCAGATGTGGTCGACGTTCTCCTGGCCCGAGTGGTCGGCCGGTGCTGCGATCAGATCGATGATGACGTCGCTGGTGACCCGTACCGAGGGAAACGGCGCCTGCCCGGCCCGCCAAAGGTCGACCCGAACCGGGGAAAGCCCCAGCTCACCGAGATAGAAGGCCAGCGAACGTTCGACGTCCTGGACCCGCAGCACCACATGGTCGAAGCCGGTCACCGTCACGCTCATAGGCCGAATCGTAGGTCTCCCCTCCTGCTTTGGCCGGAGGCGTTTTTGTCGGACCCCCGTGCGACCTTCGGCGTCGTGCGACTGCTGCTGTGTGCCGATCTTCACCTCGATGCGCCCTTCACCTGGGCTGATCCCTCCGTTGCCCGAGCCCTGCGACAGGGGATCCGGGAGTCGCTGAGCAGCATCGTCGAGCTGGCGGCTGAGCTCGAGGTAGAGCGCTTGTGCTGCGCCGGCGATCTGTACGAGGGCGAACGGCCGGCGCGGATACCGGCGAGCTGCTGCGCTCGGCTTTCAGCTCGCTCGAATGTCCGGTGCTGCTGGCTCCGGGCAATCACGATTGGTACGGCCCCGCCAGCCTCTATCGCCTCGTCGAATGGTCGCCTAACGTCACGGTCTTCACGGGCGACCGGCTCGAGCCGCGTCCGCTGGCTGACGGGTTCACGGTCTGGGGCGCCGCACATTGCGCTCCGGCGAATACCGATGGCTTCCTGGACGGTTTCCGGGTCGGTCGAGCGGGCGTCTCGGTTGCCCTCTTTCACGGGTCGGAGCGCGGCGATTTCCGGCCCAGGGATCGGGCAAGGCGCCACACGCGCCGTTCTTGGCCTGACAGATCCCCGCTGCTGGATTTGCGCACGCGATGGTCGGCCATTTCCACACTCTGACTCGGCCGCTGGCACACCTATCCGGGCAATCCCGAGCCGCTGAGCTTCGGTGAGCAGGGTGCGCGCGGCGCGGTGCTGCTCACTTTCGACGCCGATGGGTCGGTGACGCGGGACTCTATCCGGTGAGCCGCAGGCGCTGGCATGACGTTCGCGTCGAGGTCGAAGGCGCTCGCCACGCGGGGAGATTCGCGAGCAGGTGGGGCCGCGCTGGACGATGTCGCGGGGATCGTTCGGCTTACCGTGGCGGGCCAGGTGGAGCCGGGCGTCGATCTGAGCGCGGTCGAGCTCGGGGGGCTCGGGCTCGCACCTTGAAGGGTTGGTCACAGACCGCTGGAGGTCAGCGTCGGCTACGACCTGGAGCTGCTGTCCGGTGAGCCGACCGTGCGCGGTCATTTCATCCGCGACGTGCTGGCATCGGATCTTCCGGCTGATCAGCGGCGGCGCGTCATCAACGCCGGGTTGCTTGCTCTGGACGGTCGGGCTGACGAGCTGGCGGGCTACTGACATGCGTATCGAATCGGTGACGGTGGCCGGCTTTGGCCCACTGGCGCATCAGACCCTGGAGCTCGCCCCGGGCCTGACGGTCGTCTGCGGCGATAACGAGTCGGGCAAGTCGAGCTGGCATGCCGCGACCTTTGCCGCCCTCTGTGGCCGGCGGCGGGGCCGGGGCCGCCCTTCCGTCGACGAGCAGCGATTCGTCGACGCGCATGAGCCGTGGCACGGGGGTCCGTGGGCGGTCGGATGCCAGCTCATGCTCGATGACGGGCGGCTGATCGAGCTGCGCCAGGATCTCGCCGGCAAGGTCGATTGCCGGGCGACCGATGTCGTCCTCGCGCGAGACGTCAGCGCGGAGATCATGGTCGAGGGAAGCCCGGACGCCTCGGCCTGGCTGGGGCTGGCCCGATCGGGTTTGCCGCGCACCGCATGCGTAGGACAGGCGGAGGTGCTCCGGGTCCTGGACGCCGCGGACGGTCTGCAGCATTCCCTGCAGCAGGCGGCGTCGACAGCAGGCACCTCGGGCACCGCCGCGGCCGCTATCGAGCTGAACTCGAAGCTGCCGGCGGTCGGCGGTCGGTCGCGACACCGCGTCCGCCGTCCGGCCCCTGCGCAAGGCTCGGGAGTCGTTCGCATCGCGGAAGACAGCTGGTCGGCGCGCGAGGCGCACGAGCGCACTCGCGTTGGCCGCCACCGAGCAGGTGCGGCTGGATGCCGAGGGGGCAGCGGCACTCGCCGCAGGTGGAATCGGCCGAGGCCGAGGTGGCGCAGTCCGCTGAAGCGCTGCGTGCGTCAGAGCGCAAGTGGTCCGGCGGGAGCTGTCGAGTCCATCGTCGTCGAGCTCGCATCGCGGCCCGGGCTCGTAATAGGTGGTGGATTATCGCGGCGCGTGCCTGTGGGGCTGCTGATCGCGTCAGCGGTGCTCGGCTCGATTTCGCTGGCAGGCCTGGGGGTCGTGTTGGCCGTCGTCGCGGGACTGCTCGCGTTCGGTACCGGGGGAACGCAGTGAGCAGTGGCTGGCCGCCCTCGGTCGACGCCGTGGAGGTACTCGCGAGAGACGTGAGCCGGTCCGGGACGGCGTAGCCGTCGAAATGGCGGAGCTGCGGATGGAGTGGGCGGAACGGGAGGCGCTCGCCGAACGTGCCCGACGTCGCCACCATGAGGCGGCGCTTCGAGCGGGGCGTGCGGATGCCGTCCGGGAAGAGCGTTCCTCGGCCTATCCCGCCACAGCGGAAGCTGAGGAGGCGCTGGCCGCGGCCCGGCGTGAGCTCGACGCGCGTGGAGGAGCTCGACGAGACGCTCGGAGTTGGCCATCGACTTTCTCGGCCTCCGCCCAAGAGCGTGTCCACCGTGAGGTCGCACCAGAGCTCACCGCGGTCCTGCGTTCCTGGCTGCCTCGCCTGACCGGGGGTCGGTACGTCGACGCCCGAATGGATCCGGCGACTCTCTGAGGTGCGAGGTCTGCGGGCCGAGCGGGGAGTTTCGCAGCGCGCGGCTGCTCAGCCACGGCACCGCGGAGCAGGTCTATCTGCTGCTACGGGTGGCGCTCGCCGCGCAACTCACGCCGGGCACGACACGTGTCCGCTGCTGCTGGACGACGTGACGGTCCACGCCGACCTCACGCGAAGCCACGAACTCCTGGACCTGCTCCATGAGCTGTCGCGGGAGCGTCAGATCGTGCTGTTCGCCGCACCAGCAGCACGTACGCGAGTGGGCAGCTCGGCATCTTGACGGCGACCGCGACCGGCTCGTCTGCCTCGAGCCGGTGCGGCCGGAGCTAGAGCGGATTCCAGCTGGGCTCGCGGCGTTCGGCGAAGGCCGAGAAGGCTTCATGAAGTTCGCCGGTGGCGGTGCACATGATTTGCGTGCGGTTCTCGATGTCGAGCGCTTGGCGCATGCTCGGCGCATCGACGGTCTGCCACATCGTTTCCTTGGTCATCCACACCGCTAGCGGAGGGTTGGCGGCGATCTGGCGAGCCGTGACCAGGGCGCGTTCGAGCAGCTGGTCGCGCGGCACGACGTCGAGCAGCAGCCCGATCCGTTCGGCTTCTGCGGCATCGAAGACGCGTCCGGTCAGCAGCAGCTCGGCCGAGCGGGAGGCGCCGACGAAGCGGGGCAGCAGATAGCTCGTGCCCATGTCGCAGGCCGAGACACCGCGTTTGATGAAGACGGCGCCGAAGCTGGCCTCCGGGCAGGCGATCCGGATGTCGCAGGCCAGCGAGAGGGCGAAGCCGCCGCCGTGCGCAGGGCCCGTTGATCGCGGCGATGATCGGGATGCGTACCCGGTGGATCTTTTCGAAGAGGCCGGCCATCAGCTCCTGCGCCATGAAGCTGCGCACGGTCGCCCCCTGGGTTCGGGTGAAGAGCTTGCCCAGCGGATGCTCGGCCAGGGTCCTCGTCCGAATCTTCGCCGCCCCTCATATCGGCGCCGGCGCACCAGGCCGCGCCTTCTCCCTGGAGCACGATCACCCGCGCTGCCGGGTCGGAGTAGAGCTCATCAACGGCTGCGTGGAGGTCGACCAGCAACGACTGGTTCAGCGCGTTGCGACGGTGCGGACGGTTGAGCGTGATGCTGTGAATGCCGGGTTCGAGCTCTTGGACGATGACCCGGGGGGCCTTGGGGGCGGATTCAGACATGCGGGACCACTCCTGTTCGGCGTTCGGTCCGGCGACTGTCTCAGGTGCTTCCGTGGCGACGCGAGAAGGGGTCTGCTTGGTGGGGGGCTGGGCGGGGTCTGCTTGGGTGGGGGACATGCACAACGACGCCGATGACCAAATGGCGTATATCGCCATCACCCGTATGCAGGCCGACTACGCCGACATCGTGTCGCGGCGCGCCTGGAGCGAGCTCGATGCCATCTTCGAGCCGGAAGCCAAGATTCACCTCGACCTGATCACTAAGGGGATGGATTTCACGGGTCCGGGGCGAGATCGGCAGCTTCATCGCCGGGTCGATCGAGCAGTTCGAGTTCTTCCAGTTCGTCATCCTGAATTCGGTCGTGCGCGTGCAGGACGAGTCCAACGCACCGGTCGGATGTACATGAGCGAGCTCCGCCAGCACGGGGCGAGCGGCGGCTGGAGCACCATTCACGGCGTCTACCACGACACCTACCGCAAGGATTCGGCCGGCAACTGGCGGTTCGCTGCCCGCGATTATCAGAGCCTGGCGCGTACCGGCCGGTCGGAGATCTTCCCGTTCCCGGCTACGCACGGCGGCCCGCTCTAGCCGGGGTCGCGCTTCCTCAGACGATGTCTTCTGGCGCGAGTTTGCGGCCGGCGATGCCTTCGAATCCGTTGCCGCCGGTGTAGGTGTCCTCGCCGATGATCAGCCCGTCTTCGTCGAAGGGCCAGAGCGTCGCCATCCGTGCCTCGTAGAGGTAATACGCGGATTCGTCGTCGACGGCGATTCCGCGGGCGGCCAGTGTCGAGCCGGGATAGGCCATCCGCATGACGCCTTCGGTCAGGATGCAGTCCTTGTCGACGACGAGGCGATCGATGTCCAATGCGAGGCGGGTGGCTCCGGAGGCGATGAAGTCCTCGTAGAAGCGCCGGACCTCCGCCTTGCCCGTGGGACTGCCTTCCGGGCCGGCGCCGTAAGCGTGGTAGTTCGCGTCGTCGGAAAGGGTGATCAGCAGACCTTCGAGGTCGCCTTCGGCTTCGGCCTTCATGTGGAAGAGGACGGCCTCGAGGTTGCGGATCAGGATCGGATCCGTCTCGGTGGCCAGCCGCTCTTCGACTTTGGCCCAGGTGCGTGATTGTTCAATGACCGGCATGACGCGGGAGCGTAGGCCACGACGCTCCTGTCGGCGAGAGCGCAGGTCACATGACAGGGTGATGCCGAGCGACTAAGTCACGCGGAGAAAGGAACGAGGCGACTATGCCGGCAGCTGCGCCCCTCAAGCCCCTTCGGATGCGGGTGCTTGACCTGTCGACGGGGATTGCCGGCGGCTACTGCGCCAAGGTGCTCGGGGATGCCGGTGCCGATGTGATCAAGCTCGAGCCGCCCGGCGGTGATCCGTTACGCAACCGGTCGGCGTCCGGTCAGGTTGTCGATCCTGTGATCGGCTCACCCATTTTTCAGTACTTGCACTCCGGGCACCGCAGCGCTGTCGCCGACCTGACGACCCCGGCAGGACGCGAACTGGCGCTCGACGTCGCGGCGACCGCCGATCTGGTCATCGAGTCCTACGAGCCCGGCCGGATCGAGAGCGCTCGGGCTCGGCCCCGACGCGCTGCATGCGCGTAACGCGGCGACCTCGTTGCTGTCGGTATCGCCGTTCGGCCGGGAGGGGCCGTGGAGCACCCGGGCCGCCAACGAGTTCACGCTCCAGGCCTGGTGCGGATCGCTGGCCTCGCGAGGAATTCCGGGCCACGCCCCGGTGGGGGTCGGCGGCGATGTCGGCTACTACGTCGCCGGCGCTGCGGCGGCCTCGGCGGGGGCGTTCGCAGTACTGGCGCGCCCAACGTAGCGGCCGGGGCCAGCACATCGACGTCTCGATGCTCGAGACGATGATCCTGTCGTTCACGCCCTACCAGCCGATTTTTGCCCAGCTGGAGGAGCGGCTCTACGGCCGCAGCATCGAGATCCCTTCGATCGAGCCGGCCGCTGACGGATGGGTCGGGTTTCTGCACGATCACCCATCAGCAATGGGCTGATTTCAGCGCGATGATCGAGCATCCCGAATGGGGCGACGATCCCGGCCTGTCGCATGCTGCAGTACGCATGCCGCGGCGCGTCGAGCTGCGGACGCGCGATCGCCGAATGGACGAGCAAGCGCACCGTCGCCGAGATGGTGGAAATGGCGTCGCTGCTGCGTATCCCGGTGACCCCGGTGGGCGACGGGCAGCACCGTGCTCGAGATGGAGCACTTCGTCGAACGCGGCGTCTATCAGCCGCATCCGGGCGGCTTTCTCCAACCCCGCCGGCCTTACCTGCTCGGGGGCGTATCCCTCCCCGCTGCCGCAGGAATCGCCGCCGTCCTGGACGAATACGCGATCCGAGCTGCGCGAGGAACTTCCCGCACCGCCGCCGCCGCGTCACGGCGGCCCGGCGGAAGCCGTTCCCGGGCGCCCGCTCGCGGGTCTGCGCGTGGTGGCGTTCGTCGCGTTCTGGGCCGGCCCGTTCGTCGCGTCCTACCTGGCGGCCATGGGCGCCGACGTCGTCAAGGTCGAGTCGATACAACGCCCCGACGGCATGCGTTTTGCCGGCGGCGTGAAGCTGGACGACCCGCTGGTCTATGAGTGGTCAGCGGTCACCCACGGCGCGAACGTCGGCCTGCGCGACATCACCCTCGATCTCAGCCGGCCGGAAGGGGCTGACCTCGCCAAGCGCCTGGTGAAAGGCGCCGACATCGTGCTGGACAACTTCTCACCCCGCGTCCTGGACGGCTTCGGCCTCAGCGAAGCAGATCTGCGGGCGGCCCAGCCGGACATCGTCATCCTGCGGATGCCCGCGTTCGGTCTGGACGGTCCGTGGCGTGATCGCGGCGGCTTCGCCATGACGGTTGAGCAGAATTCCGGCCTGGCGTGGCTGACCGGTTTCACCGACGACGGGCCGCTGGTGCCGCGCGGGGTCTGTGACGTGCTCGGCGGGCTGCACGCCATCGTCGCCCTGCTCGCAGCCCTGGAGCATCGGCGCCTCACGGGGGAGGGGCTACTGGTAGAGGTTCCACTCGCCGAAGCAGCCCTCAATATCGCCGCCGAGCAGACCATCGAGTGGACCGCCAACGAAGTCCTGCTCAGCCGCAATGGCAACCGTTCTTTGCCGCGGCGCCCGCAAGGGGTTTACGAGTGCGGCTGACACCGCGGAGACGGACCACTATCTGGTGCTCTCGGTCGAGAGCGACGCGCAGTGGCATTCGCTGCAGGCGGCGCTTGGCCACCCGCGGTGGTCGGTCGAGGATCGCGCTCGCCACCGCCCCGGGACGTCACGAGGCGCATGACGAGATCGATGTGGCCCTGACAGCGTGGTTAAGCCGTTGGACGGTCGAGGAGGCGGTCGAACACCTTGCTCTCATGGGGTTCCCGCGGCGCCGACCATCGACGCCCGGCGGCTGAACGACCTGCCGCAGCTGACCGCGAGGGGTTGGTTGCAGACCATCGCCCATCCGGTGGCCGGATGCGCTGAAGTACCCCGGGCTGCCGATGACGTTCTCGGGCCTGCCGCGTCCGGTCTACACCAGGGGAGCGCCCACCCTCGGCGAAGACAATTTCGAGGTGTTGACCGAGTTGGGGCTCGCGCCGGCCGCCATCGACGCGTTGGCTGCCGACCGCGTCATCGGCAACCGGCCGGTCTGGTTGGCGCCGCTGCCGGAGTAGGGCGGTACGGGGGCCTGGGGCGCCAGCCGCAAGTCAGAGCGTCGAGCACGACCTTGCCGAAAACCGCGCGAGACTGTCCAGCAGGGCGTGGGCTTCGGCGATCTGTTCCAGCGGGAGCACGGCATGGACAGCCGGGCGTCACGCGGCCATCGGCGACCAGCGCGAGCAGCCCGAGCATGACCTCGCGGATGCGCTCGTTGCTGGGCCGGCCGACCCCGTGACGGTCAATCCCCGCTCGAAGACGCGGCCCAGGTGTAGTTCCGCGCGGTGGCCGGCGGTGACTCCGGTCGTCACGTAACGACCCTCCGCGCGTAACGACTTCATGGCGGCGGTAAAGGTCGCTGCCCCGACCGGGTCGAGCACCACGTCGACCCGGCGCCGTCGGTGAGCTCGCCGTACCCGCGTGGCGATGTCCTCGGCTGTAGTGGTCGATCACCCCGTCGGCCCCGAGCGCGCGCGCCGCATCGGCCTTCCACCCGGCGCCGACGGTGGTGATCACACGGGCGCCAGTGGCGCGGGCGATCTGGATGCCGAAGCTGCCGACGCCGCTGGACCGGCGGCGATGACGAGCGCGGTCTCGTTCGCAGCGAGCCGGCCCCGGTTGAGCAGCCCGTCGTAGGCCGTCCGCCCGGCCGTCGGGATCGCCGCTGCCTGCTCCCAGGAGCAGCCGGAGGGCAGGGCGAAGACGAGTTCTGCCGGCACCGCCACCAGCTCGGCGTGGGCGGAGCGAACAGCGACCCCGACGACGCGGTGGCCGACCCGTAATCGCGGGTAGCGCGCGGCGGCCCGGTCGCCGAGAGCTTCGATCGTGCCCGCCACGTCACGGCCACCGATCAGGGCCCGGGGATGCGATCGATGCGCATTCCGTTGGCGCCGGCGCGAAAGTAAAGGTCAACCCGGTCCAGGGAGGTGGCCTTCAGGCGTATCAACGCCTCATCGGGACCGGCGACGGCGTCCGGCTGCTCGCCGAATCGCAGCACCTCGAGACCGCCCTGCTCCGTCGTGGAAGGCTGCCCGCATCTGCCAGCTGTATCACTTGCGCGGGGCTATCTGCGGCGTGGGCAACGATGGGACACGGTGATCGAGGTCACCGCGTGGGGCGCTGACTTTGGGGGAATCAGTAGGGTAGAAAATTAGTTGGTGGTAACAAACAAGTTGCGCAATCTGCATCTTGAAGCTCGGCCGAAGGAGGAGCGAATGGCTCGCGCCGTCGCTGCACAACCCGCATCAACGACGTCGAGGGCGTCGGAGACCGGGCTGGCGGCCGGCGAGTATTCGCACCGGCAGATCCTGATGATCCTGTCCGGCCTGATGCTCGGGCATGTTCCTCGCCGCGCTCGACCAGACCATCGTCCGCACCGCGATCCGCACGATCGGCGACGACCTGAACGGCCTGTACGGCGCAGGCCTGGGTCACCACCGCGTTCCTGATCACCTCGACGATCGCGACGCCGCTCTACGGCAAGCTCTCCGACATCTACGGCCGCAAGCCGCTCTTCCTGTTCGCGATCGCGATGTTCATCATCGGCTCGGCGCTGTGCGCGCTTCGCGACGTCGATGTACATGCTGGCCGGCGTTCCGCGCCTTCCAGGGCATCGGCGCCGGCGGCCTGTTCTCGCTGGCGCTGGCGATCATGGGCGACATCATCCCGCCGCGCGAGCGGGCCAAGTACCAGGGCTACTTCCTGGCCGTCTTCGCCACCTCGAGCGTGCTCGGCCCGGTCGTCGGCGGCTTCCTCGCCGGCCAGAACACATCCTCGGCATCGACCGGCTGGCGCTGGATCTTCCTGCATCAACGTCCCGATCGGCATCGTCGCGCTCGTCGTCGTCGACCGGGTCCTGCACCTCGACCACCAGCGCAGCGCAGCCACCGCATCGACTGGTGGGGCGCGTCGCGCTCGTCGTCGGCCTGGTGCCGCTGCTGATCGTCGCCGAGCAGGGCCGCACCTGGGGCTGGGGCTCGCCGGCGCCGTTCGCCTGCTACGTCATCGGCGTGGTCGGCGTCGTCGCGTTCATCTTCATCGAGCGGCGGATGGGCGACGACGCGCTGATGCCGCTGCGGCTGTTCCGGCACCGCGGTCTTCGCGATCGGCGTCGGCTGCAGTCGTCCATCATCGGCATCGGCATGTTCGGCGGCATCGACGCTGATCCCGCTCTACCTGCAGATCGTGCAAGGGCGACTCGCCGACCAAGGCCGGCCTGCTGATGCTGCCGCTGGTGGCCGGCATCATGGTCGCGTCGATCATCGCCGGCCAGATCACCTCGCGCACCGGCCGCTACAGGATCTTCCCGGTCATCGGCAGCGCCTGCTGGTCGTCGGGATGCTGCTGCTGCTCGCGGCTCGGCGCTGACACGCCGCTGTGGCTACACCGACGTCTCCATGCTCGTCGTCGGCGCCGGGCTCGGCCTGAACATGCAGACGATCGTGCTGGCGATGCAGAACGCGGTCGCCGCCGCGGACATCGGCGTCGCGACCGTCGTCGGCCACGTTCTTCCGCCAGATCGGCGGCACGCTCGGCGTCGCGGTCGTTCCTGTCGATCGTGCTACTCGACCGTGCAGGACAAGATCCGCGCCGCGTACGCGGCGGCAGCTAACAATCCGGCCTTCCAGGAGGCGGCCAAGGCCCACCCGGACCAGACTCGCGGCTGCGCGGCGTCCGGCACCAGCTCGCTGAACGACACCTCGTTCCTGGCCCACGACAACCCGGTGCTGGCCCATCCGTTCAAGGTCGGGCTTCACCGGCTCGATCACCACCGCCTTCCTCATCGCGCGCGATCGTGCTGAGCGTCGCGCTGGTGCTCGCGATCATCCAGCGTGAGGTGCCGCTGCGCACCATGGGTGCGGAGCAGGCGCTGGCCGCGGAGGCAGCCCTCGCGGCAGGCCGCGCAGGAGGCGCGGACGGTGTCGCGGTTGGAAGGGTCGCAGCCCGGTGACTCGTCTGAACGACGCTCCGCCACCGGGCGTCCCCGCTCCGGCTGCCGCCCGCACCTAGCGGCCGCCGCCGCGGGCCGGTCTGAAAGCATGGGCCGACATCCCGGGGCGACAGGAGGCAGCGTGACCCAGCCGCAGGGCAGCGATCATACCGGCCGCGCAAGCACTGGCGAGGACGTATCGCGAGCACGGTTGGTGGCGCGAGCAGACGCTGGCCGACGATATCGATCGGCACGCGGCCGAGGCCGGACGCGCCCGCGTTCATCACCGGCACGAGCGGCTGACCTGGTGCCAGTACGCCCAGACCTCCACCGGACTGGCGGGGGTGCTGGTCGGCGCCGGACATCGCCGGGGTGAGCGGGTCGCGGTACAACTGCCCGACACGGCGGCAGTGCATGTAGCCTGCTGGCAGTCGAAAAGGCCGGGCTGGTGGCGGTGGGCATCGGCGCCCGCGCAGGTGCCCGCGAGTTGCGTCACCTGCTCGGCAAGACCGCGCGCCACCGGGCTGATCACCCACGCCGAGCACCGCAACCAGGACGTGGCCGACCAGTCGACAGCCATTGCGCGGCAAGGCTCGCCCGCTGCGTCACCACCTCGTCCTTCCCGAGGACGGCCCGGTCGGCGGCGCGATCACCGTCGACGGCGCCGTCGCGTTCTGCCTCCGACGCGCATCGGGGGCGATCACCTCGCGGCGCCGACGAGCTGTGGCTCATCAATTCGACCTCGGGGACCACCGGGCTGCCGAAATGCGTGATGCACGCCCAGAACCGTTGGTATCTACTTCCATCACACGGCCGTCGACGTCGGTGGCTTACCCAGCGACGACATTGTCCTGGCCGGTTCCTGCGCCGTTCGGTTTCGGCCAATGGACGTCACATGTCACGCCGACGGTCCTCGGCGCACCCGCGGTGGTCATGGAAAGCTTTCGCGCCACCAATGCGCTGGATCTCATCGACCGCGAGAGGGTGACCGTGTTGTGTGCGGTGAGCACGCAATTCATCATGATGCTACGAAGGCGCACCAGACTCGACCGCATCGATTCAATTCGCTGCGCGTGATGTTCACCGGCGGAGAAATGATCCCGTACGAGCGGGCACTTGATTTCGAACATCGTACGGGCGCGCGGGTGCTCAATTTCTACGGCTCCAACGAGAGCGGATTCGCCACCGCGACGACGATCACAAGACCGCCGCGAGCATCGCCTGCGCACCGCAGGCACCGTCCAGCCCGGCACCGATCTGCGGCTGTACGACGAAGGCCGGCAACGCATCACTGCACAGGGCGCGGACAGCCGGCCTCACGCGGTCCGGCGATTTGCTTCGGATATCTCGACGATCCGGCGGCGAACGCCCAGCTCTTCATCGACGACGGCTGGGTCCTGCACGCCGATGAGGTGACATCGACAGCGACGGCTATCTGGCGCGTGGTCGGGCCGCAAGTCCGACATCATCATCCGCGGCGGCAAGAACATCAGCGCCCCGCAGGTGGAGGACGAGGTCAATGCACACCCCGCGGTGGCACTTGTCGGAGCCGTCCCCTCGGCGGACCCGGTTTTCGGGGAACGGGTCGCGTCTACGTCGAATTGGGGGACGGCGCCTCGCTCGAGCTCGAGGAACTGGTGGCCTTGCTAAGCAGCGCGGGACGTCATCCGAATCCCTGCCGGAGCGGCTGGTCATCATGGATGAGCTGCCCAAGTCCTCGGGCGGCAAGATTGCCAAGGGCGAACTGCGCGCCGATGCCGTCAAACGCTTCGGGGCTGCGAGATGAGTGAGTCGCGCACGGGAGTCGCGCTCATCACCGGTGCCGCCCGCGGCCAGGGACGGGCGCATGCGCTCACCCTGGCCACGCCGGCTACGACGTCGTGGCTTCGACGTGCCGGCGGGCTGACCACGCCTGCCGTACCTCACATCGACGCAGGCCGACCTGCAGGAGACATGCCAGCTCATCGAGAAACTCGGCCGCCGGGCCGTAGCGGTAGCGGGCGACGTCCGCTCGACGGCCGATCTGGAGCGAGCGGTAGCGATCGCCAAAGCAGAGCTCGGCGGCTTGGACGTCGTCGATCGCCAACGCCGGCATCTGCAGTTTCGCGTCGTTCGAGGACATCACCGATGAGCAGTGGGACGAGATGCAGGCCGTCAATCTGGGCGGCATGTTTCGCACCATTCGGGCAGCGCTGCCGACCCTGCGCGCGCAGGGGCTCGGGCCGAATACTCGCGACGGCATCGATGGCCGGCCGGGGAGGCGCGCCACACCTCGCGCATTACGCGGCGGCGAAAGCCGGAGTCATCAGCCTGGTGAAGACCCTCGCCCTCGAACTCGGCTCGAGCGGCGTCACAGCCAATGGCTGTGCCCGACGACGGTCGACACCCCGATGGTCCACAACGCGCCTATGTACGGGCTTTTCGCTCCGGACGTGAGCCACCGGACAAGGAGAGCGTGCGGCACCGATATGAGGCGATGAATCCGATGCGGCGTCGCCGTGGCTGGAGCCGCAGGAGGTCGCGGACGTCGCCGCCTTCTTGATCTCCGACGCCGGACGCCACATCTCCGGGGCGGTGTTCGAAGTCAGCGCAGGCGGCAGCGGAAGCCAGCTCTAGCCGGTTGGGCTAGAGGATGAGTCCGCGTACAAAAGCTGCCTGACCGGCGTGCTGCAGGTCATCGGAGAGCACGCTGATGAGGCGGGAGGCCAGGGTCACCGGCGGGTCGTAGGAGTCGTCGACCACGCGGGCCAGGTCGGCGTCGACCAGCTTCCGCACGTAGCGCAACGTCTTTGCGTGGACGGCGTCGTGGTAGTCGATGAGGATGCTCTCCGGAGCTCACCTGGACACTGCCGACCTGTTCGAACGTATGGCCATAGCCGGTGTCGAGATCGTCGAGCGGCAGGGCGAAGCGCTGGGCCCAGCCGTCGGCGGTCCACAGCTGCTCGATGCCTGACGCGTCGGCCAGATGGTCGTCCTGAACCCGGGTGAGATGCCAGACGAGCCAACAGATGCTGTTGGCCTTGCCGTCGATGCGAACGCCGAGCTGCTCGCGAGTCAAGCCCTCCACCACGCGATGGACCACGCCCTGCACGCGGTCGAATCCGTCTACCAGCAGGTCGGCAACCGTCATGAAGTTCTCCTCACAAAGGAAGGGCTTGGCTCGATTCTTACGTCAGCCAAGCCCTTCCCTTCGTACGAGGGGGCGACCGTCAGACGGTGGCCTTCATGGCGGCGAGCTCGCGCTCGACCATCGCCTCGTGCGTCCTGCTCATCCTGCTTGGCCTTCTTGGGACTCCAGCGTCCCTTGAGCAGGAAGACGAACGGCAGGAAGACGACCTGCGCGATGAAGCAGATCCACCACCAGCGCTGCCACTGGTGCGGGCTTTGCGCCTGCGCCTTGGCGATCTTGGTTCCGTAAGCGTTCAGATAGGCAAGGTCGGCTTTCGGAATGGTGGTCGCGCTCTGCAGGGCCGTGGCGTACGGCGTGACCAGAGCCAGGTCCTTCTTCGTGGCAGGTGCGGCCAGCGCCAACAGCTTGGTGAGCGCCGCGGACTGCGAGATGTTGAACTTGGCGGCGATCTCACCCTGGGCCTTGGCCACCAGCGGAGCGGCGGTGGAGCCGGCGCTGAGCGCGGCCAGGGTCGTCGGGTCAATGGCGCTGGCCGTCTGCAGCTCGGCGAAACGCTTGGTCGCGGCGAGCTTGACCGCCGTCGCCTCAGCAGTCGTCCTGCCCTCGGCCTTGGCTACCTCGGCCAGGGCCTTCGGAAGCGCGACCGGATCCGCCGCATTCTTGTTCAGGGCTGCTGCGGTGGCCGGGTCGAGCGCCTGGAGGGTCGCCACCTGCTTCGGGTACTTGGCTTGGATCGCCAGTGCTGTCGGGCCTTTGTCGACCAGGGTCGAGGTGGACGAGACGACAAACGTGAGGGCCAGCAAGGCGAAAGTGACTGTGATGCGGATGATCCAGCCCCAGATCGCCAGGCCGGTCGCCGTACCGGCCGGGTTGCGGCTCTCGACGGTCTCAGTGAACGCGGCCATCCATGCGCAGTACGTCATGCCGCCACCGGCCGCGATGATGACGAACAGGATGGCGAGGTCGTAGTAGCTCGTGGTGCTCGCCTTGGTGGCGGTCGTGGCGAAGATTGCGGTGCCGACCAGGCTGATCGACGGTGCCCAGGATCATGAAGGGCTTGCGCACCCGGACGAAGTCGGACAGCAGCCCGGTGAGGACCAGAGCCAGCGCGTTGGTGATCCAGTACCAGTTGGCGAGCGAATTCGCGCGCTGCTCGGAGTAGCCGAAGATGGTGGCGAAGTAGACCACCGAGAAACCCGCGGCGATGTAGTAGAGCAGCAGGAAGAGGCTGATCGCGAAGGCCGGCCCGACGATGTTCAGCCTGAGCATCTGGCGCCAGAGGTTCTTGGTGAGGTCTTCGATCTTCAGACCGGCGGCCCGGGCCTCGATGAGGACACGGTCGCGCATGGTCACCATCAGCTGGTCCCGCAGCCGCGGCGCGAGCTCGCGCAGGCCGAAGAAGGCGATGACGAAGACGGCGAGGCCGATGGCGCCGCACAGGTAGAACTGGAACTGCCAGTGGGGATGACTCTTGAGCGTGTTGCTCGTGACCTCCGTGACCACCAGGCTGCCCAGGACCGGGCCGAGGGTCCAGAAGCCCATCGCGAATCCGCGCCCGACCTGCGGCGAGAAGTCGCGGATCAGCGCGGGGGTAGCCACCAGGACGATGCCTTCGACGAAGCCGACGACCGCGTAAATGATGAGGAACCAGGTCTTGGACGGGGCGTGGGGGAGGACGAAGGCGTAGATCAAGCCGGTGATCAGGAGACCGTAGGTCACCAGGTTCGCGCGGCCCCAGCGGTCGGCGAGCCGGCCAGCAGAGAGGCGAAGGCGCCGATGCAGTTCGCGACGATCGAGATGCCCACGAAGTACGTGAACGTCATGTTGTAGTGCGCGATGATCTGCGTCGCGACGGCGCCCTGCAGGTAGAACTGGTAGTACAGGATGATCGTCGCCAGGACCGTGACGCCCAGGTAGAACGTGCGGGGCCCGGTGTTGGGATAGCTGCGACAGCTGGCGAGTCCACAGGCTTCGCATGAAGTGGACTCTTTGTCGGCTGCTCGACGCTCGCGGTTCCTGCGGACAACGTGACCTCAACTCTCTTGATGAGCCGAGTCCCCCGACCGCGGGTTTCCCTCGTGTTGTGATTGTGACCTGGGGCACAGTATCCACGCGACCGGGTTTTCGCCAGCCATGACGCGACTTCTCCCCTCGCTACCCGCCTGCAGGGGAGTTCACCCAGGTTTTCCTGGCCGCCGATCCGGCCTTGTGTGCGGAAATCGCCACGAAGTTGCTGGGGTGGCCTTGCATGGGCGGCGTTTCCCGCCAAATCGCCGAGGGCGGCCGCATCTGCGTGGCGATTTCCGCAGGAGCCGACTGCTCGCCCGGCAGGGAGTCATCGGCAGCAGGACCGCTGCGCCTTCCACCCGGTCGGCGGCCAGGTCGCGCAGGGCCTGCGGTGCCTGGCTGCGTGGATACGGCGTGGTCGTGATGTGCAGCGGGATCTGGGCGGCGATGCGCAGGAAGTCTTCGCCGTCCTGGCGCGGTGTTGGCCGTGACGCTACGCAGCGGCGCGCTCCTGGAAGAGGTGCTGCTCGTAGTTGAGCGGCGGGATGTCGGACAGGTAGATCCCGGCGACGGCCAGTGTCGCTCCGCGGTCCAGCGTCTCCAGCGCGGCTGGGACGAGGTCGCCGACCGGGGCGAAAAGGACCGCGCCGTCGAGCGGTCGTCGACCGGATCGAAGCTGTCGCCGACACTGGCCGCGCCCAGTTCGCGGGCGAGCTCGCGGGCGGCGGGCGCCGCGGGTGCGCACATGGACCTCGGCGCCTTCGGCGATGGCGACCTGGGCGGCCAGATGGGCCGAGCCCCGAACCCCAGATCCCGAACCGTCCGCCGGCGGGCAGGCGGCCCGGCGCAGCGCGCGGAAGCCGATGATCCCGGCGCAGAGCAGCGGAGCGGCCAGCTGGTCGGAGAAGACCTCCGGGATGCGGTAGGCGTACGCCTCGTTGACGACGGCGGCTTCGGCGAACCCGCCGTCGGCGTCCCAGCCGGTGAACGCGGGATCAGGCACAGGTTCTCCTGCTGGCCGCACGCAGAAGCGGCATGCGCCGCAGGTGTGGCGTAGCCAGGCGATGCCGATCCGGTCGCCGAGCTCGAAGCGGTGGGCATCGGTCCGAGCTTGTCGACGATGCCGACGATCTCATGCCCGGAACGACCGGGCGGCGGTGCAGCGGAAGGTCGCCTTCGGTGATGTGCAGGTCGGTGCGGCAGACGCCGCAGGCCTGGATCCGTACGCGGACTTCGCCCGCTGCCGGCTCCGGGTCTCGGGATCTCGACCGCCCTCAGCGGCCGGCATCGGCGGGGCCTTGCTCGATGACCTGCCAAGCGGCATCAGGGCGCCCGGTCTCAGCTGCGAGCTTCCGACGGTCTTGGCGATCCGGCGTTGGCGGGTCTCCTCGGTCTTGGCGTCTTCGACGGCCCGGACGTATTCCTTGCGGTGGGTGAAGGCCAAGGCATCGAACGCCTGCCGCAGGCCCG
Organism: uncultured Alphaproteobacteria bacterium; assembly: GCA_963791925.1. Classification (GTDB taxonomy): domain Bacteria; phylum Pseudomonadota; class Alphaproteobacteria; order Rhizobiales; family Xanthobacteraceae; genus BOG-931. Next base: position 868,340 of record CAWBUA010000005.1, read on the forward strand.
GGATCCCGTTCAGCGCTGTCGCAAAGTCAGCCGGCACCTCGACCTCGCGCGGTTCGGTGTCGAGCTCGACGTCGACGTCCACCTCGTCGCCGGCGCTCACGCCTGCCGCGGCACGGTTTTCGGCGTTCACCGCAGCAGGAACTTGCCGGCGTCGGCGCGATGGTGCTCCGATAGGTATTGGCCCGATCGTCACGCGGACCGGTGGCGCGCGTATCGGGCCCCAAGCTGGTCACGACCTTCAGCAGGGACCTCGATGCCCGTCGCGGTCTTCCCGTGCAGCGCGACTTTCGCTCGAAATCTCATGCCGGGAGTATGCCGCCGTCGACTCGCTGGGCGACCGGCCGGACCGGCGGCACCGCGTCCGGAGCACCTCGTCGCGGCCAGAGCTGCAGCTGGTGGTCTTGTCCGGGAGGGGTGTCCGGGCCCTCGATGCGCACCGTCAATTCGGGCCCGGACGCCTTGACGATCCAGCCCGCTCCGAGTCTGGCGACGTGCACATCGACCCCGGCATGGACATGCTCGGGGAGCAACGGAGTCGGCAGGTCCGGCTCCTGCGCTTCCGGTTCCGGCTCAGCTCGGCGCCATCGTTCGGAGCGGGCGGCTCGTCCAGCCCGAGGGTCAGCTGGTCGTAGTCGGTGAGGCCGGAGAAGCCGACCCCGAGCAGCCGGATGGGTTGGCCGTCCGGGACCGCGGCCGCCAGCGCCTGCGACGCCGCGCCGAGCAACGCCCGCGGGTCGGTGCTCGGCTGCGGGAGGCTGACAGCCCGCGTCACGGTGGTGAAGTCGGCGAAGCGTGCCTTGACCGTCACGGTGCGCACGCCGCCGCCGTGGCGGTCAAGGCGCCGTCGGGCATGGCCGAAGACGACCTCTAGTTCCGCTGCCTGCTCCTGACGGCCGGTCATGTCAAAGGCGAAGGTGCGTTCCGCGCTCACGCTCTTGACCTCGCGGTCAGCTTCCACCCCTCGCTCGTCAAGGCCGAAGGAGAGCCGGTGCAGGCCGTTGCCGTGGGCGACTCCGAGCAGGCGTACCAGATCCTCGCGCGGCGTCGCGCGGAGTTCCGCGACGGTGCGTACGCCGATTCCCTGCAGCGCTTGCTTGGTGGCCGGGCCAACACCCCAAGCTTGCCCACCGGCGTCGGGAGCAGGAAGCCGTCCTCCTGTTCGGCGGTGATCACGGTCCAGCCGTGGGGTTTGCCGGCTTCGGAAGCCAGCTTGGCGATCAGTTTCGAACGGCCGAGGCCTATCGACACCACGAGGCCGGTCCGTCGCCAGAATTCGCGGCGGATGTGGTCGGCGACGGCCAGCGGATCCGCGTGGCCACCCGCGGCGAGGTCGACGAACGCCTCATCCAGGCTGATCGGCTGGACCAGGGGGCTCGCCTCGCGTAGCAACTCCATCAGCACCGCGCTGTGGGCGCTGTAGGCGGCAAAGCGGGGAATCAGATACGTGCCCGCCGGGCACAGTGAGCGCGCCCGGGCGGTGGGCATGGCCGAGCCGACGCCGAACCGGCGGGCCTCGTAGCTCGCCGTGGCCACCACACCGCGGGGACCCAGGCCGCCAACGATGACCGGCCTGCCCCGTAACGAAGGGCGTTGGCGCTGCTCGACGGCTGCAAAGAAGGCATCTGCGTCCAGGTGCAGGACGCTCGGCTCTTCTCGCACGTCACCAGGCTGGGCCCGACCTGCGACAACGCGGCACATGCGCAAGCCAACGCTCTCTGGGGCGCCCATAAAAACCTTCCAAAAACTCCCCCCCCCCCGCCTCCTTGTTCCCCCCGCCAAACTCCTCTCTGTTCTTCCCCCCCCAATCCTGCCTTTACCGTCCTCTTCCCCCCGGCGGCCCCCCTCCTAACCACCCCCTTGTCCCCCCCTGCGGCGAAGTGCCGCGCCCCCCCCCCCCCACCCCCTTCCGGGCCAACGGAAACCGGCCCTCGACCCTCCTCTCGTTCCGCAGGGATTTCGCCGCTCCCCGCCCCCCCCCCTCTGTCCCTTTCCTTTCCCTCCACCTCTTCCGTCTCCTACCCCCGTCGTCACCGTTCTCGCCCTGACCCTGACGCACCCTCACGCTCTCTCGACCACGAGGAGCCCATACTACGTGCTCGCCCTCGCCCCCGTCTCTTGCTTTCTGTCCGCCTCCTCCTCCCTCTGCCCGCACACAGCTCACCCCACCCCAGGCACGCCACACACCCCCCGCCCTCCTCTCCCACCTGGCTCCCCCCCTCTCTTCTCCCTCCTCCTCCTCCTGCCCCTCCCATAGGCGTCCTACTCAACCACACGCCCCTTCTTCCCTCGCCCTTGCACCTGCCCGCCTCTCATTACGCGCCCCACCCACCCCCCCTCGTCCGGCCGCCTGCCTCCGTCCCACCATCCCCCCCCCCCCTGACCCACCACCCATGCCTCCCCCCCCTCACCACCTCCCCCCTCCCCCCCCCGTCCACCCTTTCTTCGCTCGATCAAATCAATAACACGCCTACGCGGCCCTGCTCCGCTCTCCCCCGTCCCGGCCGCCCCTCGCCTCTTCCCTACCTGACCCCCGCTCTCTCTCGACCCCACACCTCGCGCCGCGCCCCCGCCGCCGCGATCCCCCCCACCCCAACGCCATCCCTCCCTCCCCACACACCCAACGCCCTGCCTGCTCCCCCTCCACTCCTCCCCCCCCCCCCTCCCCTACTCCCCCTCCCCTGTCCCCTCCTCCCCGCCCCCCCCCCTGTCCCTCTTCCCGCTCCCCCGCTGAGTCGACCCGCGACTCGTTCGAGCTCCCCCCCAACAATTAATCCGCCCATCCCCACTTCACTCTCTCCTCTCCTCCTGTACTACATGGTTCATGCTTACCTGCGCACACGCACCCCTCTTTCTCTGCTCCCTCCCCTCCCTCCCCCCCCCCCCGAAGAGGTGCAGCACGATGTCGTCTAAGGCTTTGCGGCTGCGTTCCCTGAGCACGTCGTCGGAGTTCTCCAGGTAGTCGTGCGGCACGATGATCAGCGGGATATCGGGGATCCCGTGGATACGCGCCAGCGTGCGAGCGGCGCTTTCAAAGGGCGCGGTCACGAAGGTGACGGTAGGGATCCCGAGCTCTTCGAGGTGGACGGAGTCGAGCAAACTGCCCGACGTGCAGGAGCCTCATTTGGCGAGGCCGTTGATCACCCCGTCGTACTCCAGGAATTGCGCGACCATGTCGGGTTCTGCCGGGCGTGAGAGCACGGGCTTGATCTCACGGTGAAAGGTCAGCGGGCCGAAGCGCTCAGTCAGCGCGGCGTCGAGTACGCGTGTGTAGCCGGGGAAGTGTGGACCGGTGAGGTGCTCACCTTCGTTGCTCAGGAAGCCGATCCTTTTGATGTGGTTCGTCGAATTTCGGCGGGGTGCGAGCCGGCGGTCGACGGTATTGTCCCGTCCTCGCGGATCCACGATCTCGATCACGGTTGTCCTCCTTCGGACGGTGACTGGCCGAGCCTTGGCGGGAGGGCTCGGGTAACGGCGAAGCCGCCGAGATGGCCCCAGGATGGGAGGATCGCGGCGCACGGGATGCTGTCGGCGCCGCTCACGATGACGTGGATGTCACGGGGTGACCAGGCGACCGGCACCATCGTTTCAGGGTCGGATTGGTCGACCCACTTGGGCCACCATTCATAGTGCGAGGCGGCGTCGACGGCGGGGGAGCCGTCCACCGCCAGTCGGATGTCACCGAGCCGTCGCCGCGCGGTGTGCCAGAGCTGCTCCTGGATCTTCTCCCGGGTCCAGCCCTGCTCGGCGAGCGTGCGGGCCATCGAGGGGCTGAAGACGATGAGGATCTCGCCCATGGTGTGGGTGTTGGAATTGCCGCGGGCGCTCATCTGATCGGCGACGAGTCCGAGCCACTGCTCGCCCAGATTCGGGTTGTCGGACGTGCTGAAACCCCAGAGGTTGCCGATCTGCGGACCTTCGCAGGCGAATACGGTCACGGACCCGTGGGGAGCGACGACGTCGCGGGATTCATGGAAGGGCGGCCAGGGCGAATCGTCGCTTTCGGCGACGCTGAAGGCGAGGCGGCCGGGGTGGCCGATGATCTCCTGCACCGGCCGGTGGGGCCGCCCGCCGCCGACGTTCCAGATGGTCAGCTTGATGGCTCGGCCGATAGCCAGATTCGCCCGGCTGCCACCCCCGCTGAAGACGGATTCGGCGGTGGCCATGCCCAGATCTGCGACTGCTGCGCCCGAGACGATGACCAGCGGCCAGCACGGATGTGTGGTGGCAACGACGCCGGCAAAATTGAAGCGCGGCTCCTGCATCGCGGCCAGAGCCGTCAGCACAATGGGCATGTATTCGGGCAGGCAGCCGGCCATTGCCGCGTTCGCTGCGACGTCGCGGACCGTCGCTACCCATCCGCTCGGGGGCATCGGGCCGACGACCGCATCGCCTTCCAAGCCACTGCCACGTACGAGCGCCTCGACAACGTCCCTTTGCGGGGGAAAGGTCGGCAGCCCGTCGGTAAGGTCGAACCGGTAACTGATCTCCGGCCAGTCCGCCGCCTCGATGGCAGCCGGCAACGACTGCTGCCCGAGCACATTCATCTCGAGCCAACCCTCCACACGCCGTGCGCGCAATGTGGATAGTGAACGCCATGAGCGTTTACCGGGAGCAAGTGGTACCCGAATCATCAATGTCGCCTGCGGTTTGAAGGCCAACGACAAGCTGCGCCAGCGGACCTGCGAAGGCCTCAAAGGTGACGTGCTGGAGATCGGCTTCGGGTCCGGGTTGAACGTGCCGTTCTATCCGTCGGAGGTCACGCTGGTCGATGCGGTGGAGCCGGCTGACGTCGGCTGGAAGCTGGCGGAAAAGCGCCTCGCGGCCTCGCCCACGTCGATCCGCGGGTCGGGGCTGGACGGTGAGTCGCTTGCCGTTCAGCGACGACACCCACGACGCAGCGATCTCCACGTGGACGCTGTGCACAATCCCCAATGCGGTCGCGGCGTTGCAACGAGGTCCGGCGGGTGCTCAAGCCGGGCGGAACGCTGCATTCGTGGAGCATGGCTTGGCTCCCGGATGCGGCGGTGCAGAAGTGGCAGCGGCGCATCGAGCCGGTGCAGAAGCGGCTTTCGCCGGGTGTCACCTGACTCGAAACGTGTCGGGAATGATCGAGACTGCGGGCTTCACCATCGAGGACATCGACGTCTTCTATCTGCCTGGGCCCAAGAGCGTCGGTGCGATGAGTTGGGGGTTGGGCCTGGAATTAGAAGATAGGGCCTAAGTAACTTAACAGGCCATTAATGGTCTCTTTGTCTCGCTTCTTTGGAGTATTCATGCCCGCGATTGAGCGGGTCGCTGATCTCTGAGGTTCTTGGGCTATATACAGTGCGTTGGCCGTACAGGGGGCTGAAGGTCACGGCTGCGTCGATACGATTACCCGGCTATTCGAGGAGGCGTATCCGTCCTGGTGGGCGGCGCGGTCTTCAAAACCGTTGTGACCGAGGACCTCGGTCAGGGGGGTTCGATTCCCCTCCGCCTCCGCTACCGGCAGGTATGCAACTTTCGGCCGCCGGTGGCTGCCCGGGAATCGGCCAAAATGATCCGCGTGGACTTCGCGTGGACTTAGCGACGAACAACACCGGACAGTCGGCCAAATCCGGCTGGCCAGATCTAGCGGAAGCTCCCGATTGCGCGGCCCGGCCCAGCGGCTGATGGACTTCTGCTGGAGGCTGCTGCAACTTCGACCCATGGCTCCGTCCGCGCGGACTCCTCCGCCTTGGTGACATCACTCTCGGGCAGACGAGGCCGAGGTGACACTGATCAGTCCTTGCCGCGCAGTCGATTCGGACCTGTGATTGTCCAAGAGTCCGTCACGCGTTCCGGAGATGGACGGAGAATGTGCAAGTGAACAACTTCGTGATCGCTGGGCTTAGGGTGGGCCGCGCGGCCGCTGTTAGTGCCCTAGTTCCGCGGTTGCTCGGCGGGGACTGTGGATTTGACGGCAGACTATTTCTGTCCCCGGCCGCTTGACACGGAGAGGTGCCGTTAGCGAGATAGCCCCCTCGCCGGGTCAGAATTGCTTGACGGTCGCGGTGGTGTAAGTGCCGCCGACGTTGGTTTCGTTCGTGTTGAGGATGCTCGTGGACGGCGTATAGGTGGCGATGCTGCTTGTGACCGTTGCCGGTCAGGGTGTTGAGACTTGGCCGAGGATGGAGATGGTGAGTGTTTGGGTGGCGGCGTTCCAGTCGAGGGTGGTGTGGTTGGCGCCGGCGCCGCCGAAGGTGACGGTCGTGGTGGTGTAGCCCGTCGCTCCGAGGCTGATTGCGATGTTGAGGGTGCAGGCGGTAGAAGCCGAAGGTCAGGTTGTCGTTGGTAGCACCGCCATCGGTGAGGGTGACGGTGGCCTGGTTGTCACCGTTGAGTGTTTGGTTGGTGGCGTTGCCGGTCCAGGTTGAGCAGATGGTGGCCACGTCCAGCGGGTCGGAGTAGGTGATGACGATTTGTCGCCTTGGTCGAGCCGTCGGGCGATCCCGGTCCCGTTGACCAGGGTTACGGCGGTGGGATAGTCGCCGAGTTTGACGGTGGTGGTGATGCTGGTGGTGTTGCCGGCGTTGTCGGTGCCGGTGAGGTGTTGAGGTTGAGCAGCCGGTCGCTCAGGCCGGACTGTGCGGGATTGCCGTGATGACCGTGGCCGTGCCATAGCTGCCACAGGTCGTACCAGCCGAGGGTTGCTTGCTGGCGGGTCAGGATGCTGCTGGCGAGCCCGGAGGCGGCGTCGGTGTTGGCGGTACGGGTGGCAATGGTGAACGAGGCAGCGTTAGCGGTATTGGTGGTGCCGGCGGCGGTGGCGGCCACGCTGTGACGGTGAGGGCGCCTGCGGTAGGAACGATGTCGTGCGTATATTGACGGTCGTGCTGATAGTGCCGGCGTTGCCGGCGTTGTCGGTGCCGGTAAGGACGTACTTGTAGCAGCCCGTGGTCAGGCGGTCTGGGTCGGGGTGCCGACCAGGGTGGTGGCGGTGCCGAAGGTGCCGCAGGTCCCGGCGGTCAGGGTGGCGGCGGCTCGGGTGAGGGTGCTGGTTTTGATTCCGGATTCGGCGTCGGTGAAGTCGGTGCGGGCGTCGACGGGGAAGCTGGCGAGTCTGGTGGCGTGCCCGGGTGCCGGCGGCGCTGGCGGCAGAGACCATTACCGTCAACGCCCCACCCGTCGGGGCAGCGGTGTCGACTTTCTGACGGTGGTGGTGATCTTCGTGCTGTTGCCGGGGGTGTCGGTGCCGGTGAGGGTGTAGAGGTAGCAGCCGGTCGGCGGCCGGACTGTGCGGGGTTGCCGGTGATCGTGGTCGCCGTGCAATAGCTGCCGCAGGTGGTGCCGCTGTAGGGGCTGTGGCGACGGTCAGCACGCTGCTGGCGATGCTGGAGGCGGCGTCGGTGAAGTCCGTCGCGCCAGACTGATGGTGAAGCCACCGGTCTTGTTGAAGCTGGTGGTGCCGGCGGCGGTGGCGGCCACGCTGTTGACGGTGAGGGCGCTTGCGGTAGGACGGTGATGTCGTATTTGACGGTCGTGCTGATAGTGGTGGCGTTGCCAGGCGTTGTCGGTGCCGGTAAGGACGTACTTGTAGCAGCCCGTGGTCAGGGCGGTCTGGGTCGGGGTGCCGACCAGGGTGGTGGCGGTGCCGAAGGTGCCGCAGGTCCCGGCGGTCAGGGTGGCGGCGGCTTCGGGTGAGGGTGCTGGTTTTGATTTCCGGATTCGGCGTCGGTGAAGTCGGTGCGGGCGTCGACGGGGAAGCTGGCGACGTTGGTCGCGGTGCCAGTGGTGCCGGCGGCGCTGGCGGCGAGACCGTTGACCGTCAACGCCCCACCCGTCGGAGCGGCCGTATCGACCTTCACGACAGTGAAGGTGCTGGCGCTGTTGCCTACCCGGTCGGTGCCGGTCAGCAGATCTTGTAGCAGCCAGTCGACAGCCCGGACTGCGCCGGCGATCCTGCGAGCACCGTAGCTGTGCCGTAGCTGCCGCAGGTGGTGCCGCTGTAGGGGGCTGTGGCGACGGTCAGCACGCTGCTGGCGATGCCGGCAGTGGCGTCGGTGAAGTCGGTGCGCAAACTGATGGCGAAGGCGCCGGTTTTGTTGAGGCTGCTGGTTCCAGGCGGCGCTGGAGTTGACCGCGTTGACGGTGAGCAGGCCGCTGACCGGTGCGGTGACGTCGCTGGTGAATGTCATGGCATTGCTGGCCTCGGTTGCCCGCCACGTCCGAGCCGAGCACGGTGTACGTGCCGGGGATGCTGGCGTTGGCAGCCCAGGAGTAGCCGGTGGAGGTGTAGCTGGTCGTCGGCGGGGTGCCGCTGCCGGTCACGACCGTTTCGGCGGGATGCGTCCACCCGGTGGTGTTGATCAGCGGGAAGGTGGCCGTGGCCGGGGCGGTGGTGGAGTCGGTCACCGCGTCGGTGAGGGTGAATGAGCCAGCCGACGTGGGGCGGAAGTAGATGACGTTTCCGGTCTGCGCAGCCCCCAACCCGGTGGTGAGTGTCGCCGCCTGGGTCGGGGCGGCGGTGTCGTATTTGACGGTCGTCGACACCGTGGAGGTGTTACCGACGTCGCGCGTGCCGGTCAGGGTGTAGAGGTAGCAGCCGTCGGTCAGGCCGGACTGTGTCGGCGCGCCGGTGATGACGGTGGGGGTGCCGAAAACGCCGCAGCTGTTGCCATTGAGGATCGGCGAGGAGGCGACGGTCAGCACGCTGGAGGCGACCCCGGCACCGCTGTCAGCGGCGTAGTCGGTGCGGGTGTTGATGAAGAAGGCGCCCGGGCGTAGCTGACAGTGCCTGGGCTGCTGGCCGATACCGCGTTGACGGTCAGGGCCGCCCCCGTCGGCCCGCTGGAATCCGGAACCGGGGTGAGCGTGGTGGTGACCGTGTTGGCGGCGACTCGCGGCCAAGCGGTGACCTGGACGGCCGGGGGTACGGCCAGCGCCGCGGTCCAGCTGAAGGCGCTGGAGGTGTAGGTGACGTTCGGGGCGGTGCCGGTGCCGGTGGTGACGGTCTGCGCGGCATGGGTCCAGCCGGTGGCGGTCGCGGGCAGGAAACGTCGCGGACGCCGGACTGGAGGCCGTGCTGGTCACCGTGTCGCCAGCTGGAAAGACCCCGCCGTGCCGGTCTGGTAGTAGATGCTGGTACCGGCCAAGTAGGCGTTGGCGGCCCCAGGCGCCAGGGTGACCGATTGCGAAGGTTTCACCTGATTACCCCCACGGTGTCCGCGCTGCTCGGCGCGCTGCGCGCGCCGTCCAACTGCGAAACATTGCCGTGACGGTGTAGGTGTACGTGCCGTCTGCCACCCCGGTGTCGACGCAGCTTGTCGTGCCAGCCGGCAGGAGACGACGCCGGGCTGTTCGGGTCGGTGCCAGCAGCGTTGGAGGCGACGGAACCGGCGTAGCGGGTGATCACGTAGCCGGTGACCGGTGCCGCCGGAACGACACCCGTCCAGCGGACCGTGACATCGGGGCCGAACGAAGAGATGGTCACCGCGGTCGGCGCCGCCAGATTGCCGACCCCAACCTGACCCAGACCGGTACCAGACGTTGACCAGAAAGCCACCGCCGCCGCGGCCGCAGCCGCGAGCATCACCCGCCGCACCGGCCGCCGACAACCCGCGCAGCCACGAACGACGCGAGCAGACGGCCCGCTTCAACCGCTGCTGCCAGCGGCCTTTACCCGGCTTCATGTTCGGCTTGTCCACCACCCGCACCCGCGACCCGGCTCACCCGCGATCTTGCGGGTGAGCCGGTCGGAGAATCAGCTGACAGTGAAGGTCAGAGGGACCGATGAAGACTTGCAGCCGTCCTGATTGGACGCGCTGTTCACCATCGCGATCGATGCGCCCGTCGGCGCCGTTGCCGTCACCGACCCGGCTGACGTAAACGACAGTGAGGCGCCCGCGGCCAACGCCAACGGCGTGCCGACGGACGGCTTGGATGGCTGCACCAGCACGAAGTCCGCCGAACTGCAGCCTGCAGCGAAACCGCTACCGAACCCGATCACGACGGTCCGGATCTGCACCGGGGCCGTCGCACTGGGATTGGTCACGGTGAAATCGATCGGCTGCGCGGCACCACCCGGGACCAGCCCGCCGGGGGAGCCGTCCTGCGTCACCACCACCGCCGTGTTGGTCCCGACTCCTGCCGCGCCGGCACCGCCACCCGTGGTCGACCAGTAGGCGATGCCCACCCCACCGCCCACCACCACGATGGCTGATACCGCCATCGTTGCAATCACAGTCTTACGTCCGATGGCCCGGCCGAACACCGGTCATGGGTCTGTCTCACTCTCACGTCAGAAAGCGCCCCGGTGGGGACGTCAGGCGAGGGATCGACACGAGAACCATCCGGCTTAACACAGAAACTGTCTCAACAGACAGAAAACACTGAACGAGTAGTCAGTTGTTTACTGGCAGCGAACCAAGTGCTTAGTGTTGTGAGGTGAACTCCGCCGAGAAACCCTGGCCGGCGTCCCTCCCGCGACAACCCCTCATGAAAGGGCCGCGTACCCGCGCCGCGATCATCGGCGCAGCAGCAGCGGAGTTTTCCACCAGCGGCTACGAAGCCACGCCCATCGAACACATCGCCCACCGCCTCGGCCTCTCCCGCGCCACCGTGCTGTTCCATTTCGAATCCAAACGGGCCCTGCTGATGGCCATCGTCGAACCACTGTTCGCCGACGTCGAAGCCCTCATCGCCAGCTTCGAGAAATATCCGACGCCGCTGACTCCCCGCCCGCGTCGGCAGTTGCTCACCGCCTACTGCGACCTTCTCATCGCTCACCGCCACGCCACCATCCTGCTGGTGCGTGACCTCACCACCATCATCCAAATGCACTGGCCCGACGCCGGACCCGAGGTCGCACTGCGCATCAGTGGCCCTGCTGCAAGGACCTGACGCCGACCGCAACCTCAAACTCCGCGCCACCTCCACCGTCGGCGCCATCCTGCGGAGCGTTTGCATGCCGCCCCTCGACCCGTCCGAACTCGACGCCGCCGCCCGGAACATGATCGTCAACAGCGCTCTTGCCGCCTACGCAGCCAAACCGTCGACTTCGCAAAGTCATTGCCGGCGCATCTCACGGGCCGCGGCGCGAACGCGTTGTTCCAGCCCGACTGCATGCGGGATCAGAAACCGACGCTCGCCCCACAGCCCTGGTGGTGAGCCCGAGGCTGACGCCGAGTCAACTGTCGGCGCTGGCGGCGAACCCGAACGGGATGCCGGCACCCTGACGCGGGCAACCGGCGGCCCGGCCTGGCGTGCGGCG
>CAWBUA010000006.1:0-672500 GCA_963791925.1 uncultured Alphaproteobacteria bacterium
CGCGCGCCATCAAGCTCGATCTGCCGCAAAGCCTCGACCGCGACGATCTGGCGCGCTCGGCGAAGCGTGTGTCGCTGGCCCGCGACATGATCAACACGCCGGCCGCCGACATGGGCGCGCTGCAGATCGAGACCATCGCCCGCGAGGTCGCCGAGGCGTTCGGCGCGACGATCGCCGTACGTCGGCGACGACCTGATCGAGGCCGGCTATCCGGCCGTGCACGCGGTCGGGCGCGCCGCCGCCGGCGCGCCGCGGCTCATCGAGATCAGCTGGGGCGAGGCGGGCCGCCCGCTGGTGGCGCTGGTCGGCAAGGGCGTGGTGTTCGACACCGGCGGCCTCGACATCAAGCCGGCCGCCGGCATGCGCACCATGAAGAAGGACATGGGCGGCGCGGCCCATGCCCTGGCGCTCGGCCGCATGGCGATGGCGCGGGGCTGCCGATCCGCGTCGCCGTGCTGCTGCCGGTGGCCGAGAACGCCATCGCCGGCGACGCCATGCGCCCGGGCGACGTCTGAACTCGCGCAAGGGCCTCACCATCGAGGTCGGCAACACCGACGCCGAAGGTCGTCTGATCCTCGCCGACGCGCTGGCCCGGGCCGCCGAGCTCGAGCCGGACCTGACCATCGACCTTGCCACGCTCACCGGGGCGGCGCGCGTCGCGGTCGGCCCGGAGATCGCGCCGTTCTACACCGACGACGATGCGCTGGCCGGCGCCATCGAGGCGGCGGCGCGGGCGGCCGAGGACCCGGTGTGGCGGATGCCGCTGTGGGGGCCCTACGAGGACGCGCTCGACAGCGACATCGCCGATCTGAAGAACGACCCCGACGGCTGGGCCCAGGCCGGGATCAGTCGCGCGGCCCTGTTCCTGCAACGGTTCGCGCCCACGGCGCCTGGGTTCACTTCGACATCTCGCCTGGAATCCCAAGGGCCGGCCAGGCTTTCCGTCCGGGGGGCAGCGAGGCCCAGGCAATTCGCGCCCTCTATGCGGTGTTGAAGGCCCGCTACGGGGATGATCGCGCCTCGGATCCGCGACTGACCCTGGCCCGCGCCGACCTCGCCGCCGACTGGCTTGAAGGGGTGGTCGCGGCGGCCTGCTACGCCGCGGCCCACGCCGGGATGACCTGCCAGCGCCCCCGCGGCCGCCGTCCCCGCCTACGCCCCGCACAGCGACGCCGAGCGATGGAATCGCCTGCTGTTCGGCGAGCGGGTCATGTGTTAGGACGAGAACGAAGAGGGCTGGTCCTGGGGCCAGCTCGCGAGGCGACAATTATGTCGGCTGGCTGCCGTCCGCGGCGCTCGCACCGCCGGGCGCCGCCGTCGACGCACCGGGTCGCGGCATTGCGGACTTTCGCGTTTCCCGGACCCTCGATCAAATTGCCGCCTGCTCGAAGCCTTGCCGCTCGGCGCAAAAATCGCTGTTACGCGTATCGATGGCGGTATGGCAGTGACGCCGGCTGGCTGGCATGTGCCGCTGGTGCATCTCAAGCCGTTCGGCGAAAGCTGGAAACCGACTTCGTTGCGGTGGCCAAGCGCTTCCTCGGCGTGCCCTATCTGTGGGGCGGCAAGACCGCGCTTGGCCTCGACTGTTCGGGCCTGGTGTACAGACCGCGCTCGCCGCTTGCGACATCGCGTGCCCGCGCGATGCCGACATGCAGGAACAGGCGCTCGGTAGAGCCGGTCGGCGGTACCGGCCCAGTATTCCGCTCTCAGACGCGGCGACCTTGTCTTCTGGAAAGGCCATGTCGCTATCGTCGCGCGACAGTGAATATCTTCTCCACGCCAATGCCTTTCACATGGCGGTCGCGATCGAGCCGATTACGTGGAAGCGATCTCCCGCATCGGTGCCACGGGCAGCGCCGTGACCAGCGTGCGGCGGCTCGCCCCGTGAGCGGCACGGTGGCGCCGTCGCCGCGGCTGATCTACTGTTGCGGCATTCCATCCAGCGCGGAGCAGGCGCGATGAGCACCGAAGGCCCCCACCCGAGCGTCCCGCCCGTCGGTTCGCGTGCGCCATATCATCATCTGCTGCATGTCAGTTTCTGGATCAGGGAGCTGCCGTTCGCGCTCGTCTTGATCCTGACCACCATCGGCGTCGCTTATACGAGCTTCTCGAAGACGCCGATCACCGGTTATTGGGAACTTCTGGCGCCCTTGATCGCGCTGGTCTGCGTCGGCGCCGGCTGGGAAAGCGCCGACGACAAGGCGAAGAAAATCCGCCTGATCGCGACGCAAGTGCTGCACTGGATCGCCTTCGTCGTGGTCATGAACCTGATGCTGCTCGGCAGCGTGCAGAAGAGTTTCAACAACAACGCGACCGGGCTTGCGATCTTCACGCTCTTGGCGCTCGGCACCTTTACCGCGGGCGTGCATGTGCTGTCCTGGCAGGTCTGCCTGCTCGGCCTGATCATGGCGCTCGGCATCCCGGCGATCGCCTGGATCGAAAATTCGGCGCTGCTGCTCATCCTGGTGGCCGCCGTGGTGATCGGCATCGTCGTCGTGTTCTGGTGGCGCATCCATGAGAGCCGGACGCGCCCGCCGGCGTCATGACACCGTGTCAGGCTATCCGGATGCACCGATCGATGGATTGATGGCGCCATGCCTGGACGTGTCGCGGGAAAAGTTGCGCTGATCGCCGGGGCCGGCTGTGTCGGCCCCGGCTGGGGCAATGGCCGCGCCGCTGCGGTTTTGTTCGCGCGCGAGGGTGCCAAGGTTTTTGCCGTCGATAAGAATGCGGAGGCGATGACGGAGACGGTCGCGCGCGTCGGCAATAACGGCGAGATCGCAACTCACGTCTGCGATGTGACCGACGACGCCCAAGTGCGCGCCATGACTGAGGCCTGCCGCAAGGCGTTCGGGCGCATCGATATCCTGGTCAACAATGTCGGCGGCTCGGCGCCGGGCGGCGCCGCCGAATTGTCGGAAGAGGTCTGGGACAGCAGATCGACTACAACCTGAAAACCGCCTTCCTCGCCTGCCGCCACGTCATCCCGGTCATGATCGAGCAGGGCGGCGGCGCGATCGTCAATACGGCCTCGACCTCCGGCATCAGCTATTCCGGTTCGCCGCAGATCGGCTACGCCTCGGCCAAGGCCGCGATCATCCAATTCTCGCGGGTGACCGCCGTGCAATACGCCAAACACGGCATCCGCGTGAACACGGTCATACCGGGCCAGATGCACACGCCGATGGTGGAAGCCCGCCTTGCGGAACAGCGCACCGGCGGCGATGTCGAGGCCTTGCTGAAATCGCGCGTCGCGCGCATTCCGCTCGGTTTCATGGGCGACGGCCGCGACACCGCCGCCGCGGCGCTGTTCCTGGCGTCCGATGAAGCGCGCTTCATCACCGGCACCGAAATCGTGGTCGACGGCGGCATGACCGCGCGCAGCGATTAGAATGAGTTATGGCGCAGCAATTCGCGTGACTGCCGCGAGGGCGAGGCCGTGCCGTAATTTCAGGAGTGGCCGGGGCCATTCAACAGATGACCTTGCCGCAAGTGCCACGCGTCGACCACCCCCTGCAAGGTGTCGCGGCCCGGATAGCCGAGGATGGCGACGCCGCCGATGATGAAGGAGGGCGTGGCGGAAAGGCCGAGCCGATTGCCGAGAACCACATGGGCTTTCATGGTCTGCGTGATCTCGTCGCTGTTGCCGAGCGCGGTCACGGCCGCCTCGTCGAAGCCGAGCTCGCGGGCGACGGCGAGCGCGCGCAGCCCGTCGATGGTGCCGCGTTGCGCGTATATCTTGTGGTGAAAAGCGTAGAATTGCTGCGGCGTGCCGAGCTTGGCCAGCGCCAGTTCGACGCGGCTCGCCGCGATCGAGGGTGCCCAGCACCGGGTAGGGAACCAGCACGAGTGAAGTCGAAGTCGGTCTCGACCATGTCGTCGATATCGACCGAGGCGATGCGGCAGAACGGACAATTGAGATCGTAAAACTCGATCAGCGTCGTCTGGCCCTCGGGTTGCCGACCGCCACCACGCCGGGCAATCGCTCGATCGGCCCCGGCAGCGTGACGGCGTGATTGGGCATGCGCTCGCCGTCATCGTTGATGAGCGGAAATTGCGAAACGCGGAGCATCGAGCGGTCGCGATCTTGCGCGCCGGCGTGCCGCGCCAGGCCACGATGCGGCATCGCCAAGCGCCGCGAGCCGGACAAAAACGGCTCATTCATGGCCAGCCCGAGGCTGCTGCGGTCCGGTCATACTCATTGGCGACAACTCCCTCGGGCGCGGTTTCCAGATTGAACGCCGCGGCAAACAGCGCGCGCGTGTAATCGGTCTGCGGATTGCGGAACAGCTCGGCGGCGTCGCCCGACTCCACCACCTTGCCTTGGCGCATGACCAGAAGCCGGCTCGCCAACGCCGCGACCACGCGCAGGTCGTGCGAGATGAACAGATAGGTCAGATTGCGCCGCTTCTGCAGGTCGCGGAACAGGTCGACCATCTGCGACTGGATCAGCATGTCGAGCGCGCTGGTCGGCTCGTCGAGCACGATGAAGGTCGGCTCCAGCACCACCGCGCGCGCCACCGCGATGCGCTGGCGCTGGCCGCCGGAAAATTCGTGGGGAAAGCGGAAGCGCATGTCCGGGTCGAGCCCGACATCGCGCAAGGCGCGGACGACGCGCTCGTCGCGTTCGCGTCCGACATGTGCGGATGATGCACTCCAGCCCTTCCTTGACGATGTCGGCGACCGACAGCCGCGGCGACAGCGAGCCGTAGGGGTCCTGGAACACGATCTGCATGTCGCGGCGGAACGGCCGCATCTGCTTGAAGCGCAGCCCCTGCAGCTTGTTGCCCATGAACACGATCGGCCCGTCGGAAGAGATCAGCCGCAGCAGCGCCAGCCCGAGCGTGGTCTTGCCGGAGCCGGATTCGCCGACGACGCCGAGCGTCTCGCCCTGCGCAGGGCGAGGCTGACGCCGTCGACCGCCTTGATGTGGCCGACGGCTTGCGCAGCACGCCGCGCTTGATCGGAAACCAGACTTTGAGATCGTTCGTCTCCAGCAGCAGCGGCGCGTTGGGCTGCGGCGGCGCCGGATCGGGCTTCGGCTCGGCGGCAAGCAGCGCCCGGGTGTAGGGGTGCTCGGCGCGGTGAAGACCCGCTCGACGCCGCCCTGCTCGACGATGTGGCCTTCCTTCATCACGCAGACGTGCTGCGGCGATCTTGCGCACGATGCCGAGGTCGTGGGTGATGAACAGAAGCGACATGCCGAGCCGCTCTGGATGTCTTTCAACAGCGCGATGATCTGCGCCTGGATGGTGACGTCAAGCGCCGTGGTCGGCTCGTCGGCGATCAACAGGTCCGGCTCGTTGGCGAGCGCCATGGCGATCATGACGCGCTGGCGCTGGCCGCCGGAAAGCTGATGCGGATAGCTCTTGAGCCGGCTTTGCGGGTCGGGAATGCCGACCTGGCCGAGGACTTCGAGGGTGCGCGCGCGCGCCGCCGGGCCGGTCAGGCCGCGATGCAGCAGCAAAATCTCGCCGATCTGCTTTTCGATCGTGTGCAGCGGATTGAGCGAGGTCAGCGGCTCCTGAAAGATGATGGTGATGTCGTCGCCGCGCACGCGCTGCATGTCGTTTTCGGACAGCGGCAGCAGGTCGCGGCCCTTGAACACGATGCTGCCCGAAGGGTGCCGCGCCGCCGGATAGGGCAGGAGCTTGAGGATCGACAGCGCGGTTACCGATTTGCCCGAGCCCGATTCGCCGACCAGCGCCAGCGTCTCGCCCTTGCCGATGTCGAACGAGATGCGGTCGACCGCAAGCGTCTCGCGGCCGCCGGGGCGGAAGGCGACGGAAAGGTCGCGGACGGAGAGGAAAGCTCCTTAACCGGCTGTTCGGTCATGCGAACGTCTTCCGCGGATCGAAGGCGTCGCGCACCGCTTCGCCGATGAAGATCAGCAGCGACAGCATCATGGCGACGGCGAAGAAGCCGGTGAGGCCGAGCCACGGCGCCTGCACGTTGGCTTTGCCTTGCGACAGCAATTCGCCGAGCGACGGCGAGCCGGGCGGCAGGCCGAAGCCGAGGAAGTCGAGCGCGGTCAGCGTCATCACCGAGGACGACATGATGAACGGCAGGAACGTCATGGTCGCCACCATGGCGTTCGGCAACAGGTGCCGGAACATGATGACGCGTTCGACACGCCGAGCGCGCGCGCCGCCAGGATGTATTCGAAATTGCGGCCGCGCAAAAATTCGGCGCGCACCAGTCCGACGAGCCGCGTCCAGGAGAACAGCAGCAAAATGCCGAGCAGCACGAAGAAGCCCGGCACCAGCACCGAGGAGATGATCAGCAGCAGATAAAGCTCCGGCACCGAGGTCCAGATCTCGATGAAGCGCTGGAACAGCAGGTCGGTCCAGCCGCCGAAATAGCCCTGCACGGCGCCCGCGGCGACGCCGATGATCGACGACACGATGGTCAGGATCAGCCCGAACAGCACCGAGATGCGGAAGCCGTAGATCAGCCGCGCCAGCACGTCGCGGCCGACATCGTCGGTGCCGAGCCAGTTGTATTCCAGCGTGCCGCATTTGCCGTAGCCGTTCTTGGCGGCGAATTCGCAATCCTGTTTGGTCAACAGCCACGTCGGCTTGGACGGAAACGGCGACGGCGGACGGCCGGATGGTGTCGTAGGAAAATGGGATCGGCGGCCAGACCGCGAAGGCGTGGTGCTCGTCGAGATACTGCTGCAGATGCGGATCGAGATAGTCGGCGGCGGTGCCGAACACATCGCCGAAATCGGTGTCCGGATAGGTGACGAAGACCGGAAAGTAGCTCTTGCCGTCGACATGGATGAAGATCGGCTTGTCGTTGGCGATGAATTCGGCAAACAGCGAGATCACGAACAGGACGAGAAAGATCCACAGCGACCAATAGCCGCGCCGGTTGGCTTTGAAATTGCGCCAGCGCCGGGCGTTGATCGGCGAGAGCTCGTAGCGTCGCGGCGGTGCGGCGGGCCCGAGCGGGCCAGTCGGCTCGATATCGGGCGTCAGTTCGCCGGGATGCCCGGCTCGACCCGGGGCGAGCGTGTCGGTGGCGGGCGGACATCCACCTCACACCTCCCGCGTCTCGAAATCGATCCGCGGATCGATCAGCGTGTAGGTGAGGTCGGAAATCAGCGTGACGACGAGGCCGATGAGCGCGAAAATGTAGATGTTGGCGAACACCACCGGATAGTCGCGGTTGAGCACGCTTTCGAAGCTCAAGAGCCCGAGGCCGTCGAGCGAAAAGATCGTCTCGATCAACAGCGAGCCGGCGAAGAACGCGCTGACGAAGGCGCTGGGGAAGCCGGCGATGACGAGCAGCATGGCGTTGCGGAAAATATGGCCGTAGAGCACCTGGCGCTCCGAGCAGCCCTTGGCGCGCGCGGTGAGCACGTATTGCTTGCGCAGTTCCTCGAGAAAGCAGTTCTTGGTGAGCAGCGTCATGGTGGCGAAGGCCGCCAGCCCCATGGAGATGATCGGCAGCGTCAGGTGCCAGAAATAGTCGAGGATCTTCTCCCACCAGGGAAATTGCGACCAGCCGTCCGAGGTCAGGCCGCGCAGCGGAAAGATCTGCCAGAACGAGCCGCCGGCGAACAGAATGATGAGCAGGATCGCGAACAGAAAACCGGGAACGGCGTAGCCGACGATGATGACGCTCGACGTCCACATGTCGAATTGCGTGCCGTCGTTCACCGCCTTGCGGATGCCGAGCGGGATCGAGATCAGATAGCTCAACAGCGTCATCCAGATGCCGAGCGAGATCGAGACCGGCAGTTTCTCGTTGATCAGATCGATCACGCTCACGTCGCGGAAATAGCTCTTGCCGAAATCGAACGCGCAGATAGTTCCACATCATGATGAAAAAGCGCTCGTAGGCCGGCTTGTCGAAGCCGAACTGCTTTTCCAGGCTCTTGATGAAAGCCGGATCGAGCCCTTGCGCGCCGCGATATTTGGAATTGACGCCGCCTTGCGCGCTGCCTGAAGGCGCGCGCGCGGCGAAGTCGCCGCCGGAGGAGCCCGAGACGCGGGAGGTGGCGCCGGTCTCGAGGCCGGGAAGCTGGGCGATGACGCGCTCCACCGGTCCGCCCGGGGCGAACTGCACCACCACAAACGACACCAGCATGATGCCGAAGATGGTCGGGATCATGAACAGAATGCGGCGGACGATGTAGGCGCTCATGCTGCGGTTCCAGCGGGTCTATCGTTGGGCCGCTATCTTAAGGCGATTGCCGCAAGCGCCAACACGCTTAAATGGCCCAAGTCCGGCCGCGGCGTCGCATCAGCGCGTGACGGAAAGACGACGAGCGGAACCGCGGCAACCCTATGGCATGCGACATGTTGGCTTCCGCCATCAAATTCGCGGCACTATTGCCGCGCCAGTTTTCGCAGCCTTGGCGGCGTCATACCACCAGGTATCCGGGATGCCGCGGAAATATCGCGGTTGCGCCGGCGGCCGGCCGAAAACGTCCCAATAGGCGATCCAGTGCGTCGCCTTGTACCACTGCGGAATCCAGTAGCGGCCGGCGCGGATGACGCGGTCGAGCGCGCGGCAGGCGGTGACCAGCGCGGGGCGGGTGTCGGCGGCGATGACGGACTCGATCAGGGCATCGACCACCGGATCGGCGATGCCGGCAAGATTGTTCGAGCCCTTCAGCGCCGCGGCCTGCGACGAAAAGTACGAGCGCAGCGAATCGCCGGGCGTCGCCGAGAAACTGAGCCGCTCGACCGTGATGTCGAAGTCGAAATCGTCGAGCCGGGCGCGGTATTGCACCGGGTCGACGAGGCGGAAGTTGGCGGCGATGCCCAGGGTGGCGAGATTCTTGATCAGCGCCAGATGGTGCGGCTCGAACGTCGGCTCGTCGAGCAGAAATTCGATCGTGATCGGCTCGCCGCTCGGCAGCACGCGTTTGCCGTCCTTGACCGCGCAGCCGGCGGCCGCAAGCAGGTCGACGGCCTTGCGCAATGGCGCGGTCGTTGCCGGAGCCGTCGGTGACCGGCGGAATATAAGGCTCGCCGAACACTTCGTCCGGCACCCGGCCGCGGAACGGTTCGAGCAGCTTCAGCTCCGCCGCGCTCGGCTTGCCTTTCGCCATCATTCGGAATTCTGGAACACCGAGACGGTGCGCTCATAGCAGCCGTACATGATGGTCTTGTTGGTCCATTCGAAATCGAAGGCGTCGTTGAGCGCTTCGCGCAGCCGCCTGTCGGCGAATTTCTTCCGCCGCGTGTTGATGAACCAGCCCTGCGCGCCGGACGGCGTGTCGTCAGGGATGGTGTCGCTCTTGACGCGGCCGTCCTTGACCGCCGGAAAATCGTAGCGCGTCTTCCAGGTGCGCGACGTGAATTCCTCGCGAAACAGATAGGATTTGCGCGGTAAAGCCTTCGAAGCCGACCTCGCGGTCGCGGTAATATTCGAAGCGCACGGTGTCGAAATTGTTCTGGCCGCGGGACGACCGGCAGATCGGCGCCCCACCAATCCTTGACGCGGTCGTATTCGATATAGCGGCCGGCATCGAAACGGCCGACCTTATAGGCGCCGGAGCCGAGCGGCGGATCGAGCGTGGATTGGTCGAATTTCCTTTTCGCATAATAGGCGCGGGAAAAGATCGGCAGGCCGGCGACGAACAGCGGCACATCGCGTGCGCGCTTGGGCGCGAACGTCACGGTGACGCTGCGGTCGTCGTCCGCCTTGGCGCCGAGCAAGTCGCGCAGCAACTGAGTGATGAGCGGATGAGCCTTGCGCCTTAAGGATAGTCAGCGAGAACTCAACATCGTGCGCGGTCAGCGGCGAACCGTCGTGGAATTTGGCCTCCGGCCGGATGAAGAAACGATAGGTCAGGCCGTCGGCCGAGCGGCGCACTTTTGCGGCGGCGAGCCCATACATGGCGTCCGGTTCGTCGCCTGAGCGCGCCATGCAGCGTCGCGAAGGTCAACTCCATGCCCTGCGCGGCGTCGCCTTTGAGAATGAAACTGTTCAGCGAATTGAAGGTGAGAAAGTTTTGGTTGTACAGCCGGTCCGGGCCGATCTGCGAAAACATGCCGCCCTTCGGGGCATTCGGATCGACATAGCTGAAATGCTGGAAATCGGCCGGGTAGGCGAGATCGCCGAACGCGGAAAGGCCGTGCGATTCGATCGCGTCGTCGCCGCGGTCAGCGCACGAGCTGCGGCAGACGCGGCGGTAGCTCGCCAGGCGGCGCGGCGGCGCATCGAGACGCGCCGGCGCGTCGACTTTAGGCATCGCGCTTGGCGTCGGTGAGCATGCGCGGTCAGTCGTCCACGCTCCGTCTTCGCCGTCTTTGCTGCTTTCGCGGCATCCCACCACCATACCGTGGGAAAGGCCTACATGCCGTATTTCGGCATCGGATCGGGACGGCCGAAGCGGTCCCAGCGCGCGGTGCGCACTTTGGATATGTCCATTGCGGCACGACGTAGTGATTCCACAGCAACACGCGGTCGAGCGCCTTGGTGGCGGCGACCAGATCGGCGCGGCTCTTGGCGAAGATGATCTTGTCGATCATGCGCGTCGACCGCCGGATTTTTGATGCCGATCAGGTTGAACGAACCCGGCTCATCGGCGGCCTGCGAACCCCAATAGCCGCGTTGCTCGTTGCCTGGCGACAGCGATTCCGGCCAGCCATTGGTGATGATGTCGAAATCGAAATTGCGCAGCCGGTTCTCGTATTGCGCATCGTCGATGGTGCGCACCGTGACCGTCATGCCGAGGCGTTCAAGCGCCGGCTTGTAGAACAGGAAGACGCGCTCGAAGGCCGGTCCTCGGTGAGAAATTCGACGCGTAGGGTTCGCCGGTCTTGCTGTTGACGAGATGCCGGTCGTTGACTTCGTAGCCCGCCTCGTGCAGAAGCCGCACGCCTCGCGCAGATTGTCGCGCACGGCTCTGCGGATTGCCGCCGGCCGGGTTGGCGTAGGGCGTCGTGAAAACTTCGGGCGGCACCTTGTCGCGCACGGTTTGGAGCAGTTCCAGCTCGCGGCCGGTCGGCAAGCCGGTGGCGGCGAGCTCGGTGCCTTGGAAATAGCTGGCGATGCGCTTGTATTGCCCGAAGAATATCTCCTTGTTCATTTCCTCGAAGTCGAACGCGTAATTGAAGGCCAGCCGCACCCGCGGATCCTGGAATTTCGGGCGGCGGATGTTGAAGGCGAAAGCCTGCATCAGGCCGAAGTTCTTGATCGGAAATTCCTCGAGAATGACGCGCTTGTCGGTGACCGCCGGGAAGTCGTAGGCCGTGGCCCAATTCTTGGCGAGGTTCTCGATCCGCCAGTCGACGGTGTCGGCCTTGAAAGCTTCGAGCGCGACGGTGGTGTCGCGGAAATATTCGAAACGCAGTTCGTCGAAATTGTCGCGGCCGATACTGACGTTGACATCGCCGCCCCAATTGTCCTTGACGCGCTCGATAGACCACGTTGCGGCCGGCCGAGAACTCCTTGATGCGGTAAGGACCGCAGCCGAGCGGCGGCTCGAGCGTGGTGTCGGCGATGTTGCGCTTCTTGCCGTTGTCGTCGGTGCCCTCCCACCAGTGTTTCGGCAGGATGGTCAGTTCGCCGACGATCTGCGGCAGTTCGTGATTGCCGGGGCCGTCGAAACTGAAGGTGATTTCGCGCTCGCCGGTCTTCTCCGCCTTGGCGACGTGGCGGTAATAGGCGGCCGAGCTGCGGACTGTATTTCTTGTAGGCGTCAAAGGAAAAGATGACGTCGTCGGGGGTCACCGGCTTGCCGTCATGCCATTTCGCCTCCGGCCGCAGCCGATAGGTGACCGAGGAAAAGTCGTCGGGATAGCTCAGCGCCTCCGCGAGCAGCCCGTATCCGCTCTATACTTCGTCGAGCGAGGGCACCGCAGCGTGTCGTAGATCAGGTCGGTGCCGGCGGCGAGCGGCCTTTGACGCCGGCGACCACCATGTTGAAATTGTCGAAGGTGCCGTAGGCGATCTGCCGCGCCGTGCCGGTCTTCGGCGGCGCTGGCGTTGACGTAGTCGAATTGCTTGAAGTCGGCCGGATATTTGAGTTCGCCGTAGAGCGAGGTGCCGTGCCGCCAGGGCTTGGTCTGCGCGGTTGCGCCGGCGCCTGACACGGCCGGTTGATCCTGGGTCGGGTGGCGTTGGTCCAGCCCAGACGAGAGGCGGCGTGGCCAGCAGTGCGGATTTCAGCAGGGATCGGCGGTTCACCTGATACTCCCAGTAGTTTGTGAACAGGTCCTTGTTGCCGCGCATTATCCGGCTTTTTCGGGGGCGGCGCTAGCGGGCAGGTGTGTGCCGCGACGAAATAGACTGCGCATCCCCGTGCGACATGCCGACGACAAGAGAACTTGGCGAACAGGCCGCTCGTCAGTGCTGCGCCGGAGCAGCCAGGCGCCGCGGCCCCCAAGGCGCCGGCGGAAACGCCGATCGACACGCTGCTCGCCAGCGCATCGTCCGAGCATGGCGCGCAGATCGCCAAGCAATGTCAGGCCTGCCATAACTTCCAGGAAGGCCAGGGCGCCAAGGTCGGCCCCGATCTCTATGGCGTCGTGGACCGGCCAATCGCATCCGTTTCCGGCTTCAACTATACCGACGCTTTGAAGGGCGCGGCGCAGAAATTGGGCGGCAAGTGGTCGTTTGACGCGCTCAACAAATGGCTGACCAAGCCGAGCGCGGTCGCACCGGGCACGGCCATGACCTTTGCGGGCCTCACCAACGAGAAGCAACGCGCCAACGTGATCGCCTATCTCGATACGCTGTCGCAGCAACCGGTGCCGCTGCCGAAGGCGCAAGGCGCCGCCGCGCCGGCGGCAAAACCGGCGGCTGCTGCGGCGGCGCCCCCGGCGTCGGGAGGTTCCCCGGCTCCGGCATCCGGAGGCTCTCCGGCGGCCGCTCCGGCTAATTCGCCAGCCGCAGCACCGGCCGCCCCCGCCGCCCCCGCTCCTGCTGCTCCGGCGCAGCACTGACGAGCGGCCTGTTCGCCAAGTTCTCTTGTCGTCGCCCTGTCGCAGGGGATGCGCAGTCTATTTCGTCGCGGCGCACCCCTGCCCGCTAGCGCCGCCGTCGAAAAGGCCGATAATGCGCGGCAACGAGAACTTTTGCGAACTCTAGGGAGTATCAGGTGAACCGCCGATCCCTGCTGAAAACTGCGCTGCTGGCCAGCGCCGCCTCACGTCTGGGCTGGACCAACGCCGCGCGAGCCCAGGCTCAACCGGCCGTGTCGGCGCCGGCGCAACCGCCGGCCAAGCCCTGGCGCCACGGCACCTCGCTGTTCGGCGAACTCAAATATCCGGCCGACTTCAAGCAATTCGACTACGTCAACGCCAGCGGCGCCGAAGGGCGGCGCGGCGCGGCAGATCGCGCTCGGCACCTTCGACAATTTCAACAAGGTGGTCGCCGGCGTCAAAGGCACGCTCGCCGCTCGGCATCGACCTGATCTACGACACGCTGCTGGTGCCCTCGCTCGACGAAGTATCGAGCGACTACGGGCTGCTTGCCGAGGCGGTGAGCTATCCGGACGACTTTTCCTCGGCCACCTATCGGCTGCGGGCGGAGGCGAAATGGCACGACGGCACGCCGGTGACGCCGGACGACGTCATCTTTTCCTTCGACTGCGTTCAAGAAGCTACAGCCCGCAGGTCGGCCGCCTATTACCGCCACGTCGTCAAGGCGGAGAAGACCGGCGATCGCGAGGTCACATTCAGCTTCGATGGCCCGGGCAACCACGAGCTGCCGCAGATCGTCGGCGAGCTGACCATCCTGCCCAAGCATTGGTGGGAGGGCACCGACAAGGACGGCAAGAAGCGCAACATCGCCGAAACCACGCTCGAGCCGCCGCTCGGCTCGGGCCCTTACCGCATCAAGGAGTTTTCGCCCGGCCGCAACATCGTCTACGAGCGCGTCAAGGACTATTGGGGCGGCGACGTCAACGTCAATATCGGCCGCGACAATTTCGACGAGCTGCGGTTCGAATATTTCCGCGACACCACAGTCGCGCTCGAAGCATTCAAGGCGGACACCGTCGACTGGCGCATCGAGAACAGCGCCAAGAACTGGGCCACGGCCTACGACTTCCCGGCGGTCACCGACAAGCGCGTCATTCTCGAGGAATTTCCGATCAAGAATTTCGGCCTGATGCAGGCTTTCGCCTTCAACATCCGCCGCGACAAGTTCAAGGATCCCGCGGGTGCGGCTGGCCTTCAATTATGCCTTCGACTTCGAGGAGATGAACAAGCAGATATTCTTCGGCCAATACAAGCGCATCGCCAGCTATTTCCAGGGCACCGATCTCGCCGCCACCGGCTTGCCGACCGGCCGCGAGCTCGAACTGCTGGAAACGGTGCGCAACAAGGTTCCGCCCGAGGTCTTCAAGAAGCCCTACGCCAATCCGGTCAACGGCAATCCGGGAGCCGTGCGCAACAATCTGCGCGAGGCCTGCGGCTCTTCAAAGAGGCGGGCTACGAAGTGCGCGACCAGCAGCTCGTCAACGTCAAGACCGGCGAGCCGTACACCGTCGAATTCCTCGGCCAAGGCCGGCCTTCGAGCGCATCTTCCTGTTCTACAAGCCTTCACTCGAACGTCTCGGCATGACGGTATCGGTGCGCACCGTCGACGAGGCGCAGTACGAGAACCGGCTGCGCGGCTGGGATTTCGACATCATCACCAATTCCTGGCCGGAATCGCTGTCGCCGGGCAACGAGCAGCGCGGCTACTGGGGCTCGCAAGCGGCCGACCAGCCCGGCTCCGACAATATGATCGGCATCAAGAATCCGGCGGTCGATGCCATGATCGACAAGATCGTGTTTGCCAAGAACCGCGCCGATCTCGTGGCCGCCACCAAGGCGCTCGACCGCGTCCTGCTGTGGAACAACTACGTCGTGCCGCAATGGGCCTATTTCAAATCCCGCACCGCGCGCTGGGACCGCTTCAGCCATCCCGACCCGTTGCCGAAATACGGCGTCTCGGGCTTCCCGACGGTGTGGTGGTGGGACGCGAAAAAAGCCGCCAAGACCGGCGGGACATGACGGCAGTCACACGCCGGCGCGTCCTCAAAGTGACGGCCGGCGCGCTCGCGGGCGCCGCGGCGTCGCGCGCCGATATCGCTGCCGCCGACGACATGATCGAATCGCACGGCCTCTCGGCGTTCGGCGATCTCGCCTACCCGGCCGATTTTCCGCATTTCAGCTACGTCAACGCGAATGCTCCGAAGGGCGGCTTGTTCTCGCAGATCGGGCCGGACCAGCTCTACAACCAGAATTTCCTCACCTTCAACTCGCTCAACACCTACATCCTCAAGGGCGATGCCGCGCAGGGCATGGAGCTGACTTTCGCTTCGCTGCTGGTGCGCTCGGGCGACGAGCCGGACGCCATGTACGGGCTCGCGGCCGCCAGGGTCCGCCGCTCGGCCGACGGCCTAGTCTATCGGTTCTTCATCCGGCCGGAAGCGAAATTCCACGACGGCTCGCCGCTCACCGCCCATGACGTCGTCTTCTCGCTGACGATTTTGAAGGAAAAGGGTCATCCGCTGATCAGCCAGTCGCTGCGCGACTTTGCCGGGGCCAGCGCGGACGACGACGCGTCCGTCACCGTGCGCTTTGCGCCGAAGCGGGGACGCGACGTGCCGCTGTTCGTCGCCGGCCTGCCGATCTTCTCGCGCGCCTATTACGCGACGCGGCCGTTCGACCAGTCCACGCTCGAGGTTCCGCTCGGCTCCGGCGCCTATAAGGTCGGCCGCTTCGATGCCGGCCGCTACATCGAATACGACCGCGTCAAGGACTGGTGGGGCGCCGATCTGCCGGTCGGGCGCGGCCAGAGCAATTTCGACACCGTGCGTTTCGAGTATTACCGCGACCGCGACGTCGGCTTCGAGGGCTTTTCGGCGGGCACTTATCTGTTCCGCGAGGAATTCACCTCGCGCTTCTGGGTGACGCGTTACGATTTTCCGGCGGTCAAGGACGGCCGCGTCAAGCGCGACGAGATTCCCGACGACACGCCCTCGGGCGCCCAAGGCTGGTTCATCAATACGCGGCGGCCGCAATTCGCCGACCCGCGCGTGCGCGACGCGCTCAATGACGCCTTCGATTTCGAGTGGACCAACAAGACCATCATGTACAACGCCTATAAGCGGACGGTCTCGGTGTTCCAGAATTCCGATCTGATGGCGGTGGGCCTGCCAAGCGCCGCCGAGGCGGCGCTGCTCGAGCCGTTTCGCGGCCGGCTGCCGGCCGAAGTTTTCGGCGAACCTTATACGCCGCCGGTCTCCGACGGCTCGGGCGAGGACCGGCCGCAATTGCGCGAGGCGGCGCAGGCGCTGCAAGAGGCCGGCTGCGTCCTCCGCAACGGCAAGCGGGCGCTGCCGAACGGGACGCCCATCGCGATCGAATTTCTGATCGACGAGCCGGCATTCGAACCCCATCACATGCCGTTCATCAGAAATCTCGGCATCCTCGGCATCGAGGCGAGCTTGCGCATCGTCGACCCGGTGCAGTACCGGGCGCGCCTCGACAATTTCGACTTCGATATCACCATCGACCGGTTCAGCTTCTCGGCCACGCCCGGCGATTCGCTGCGGTCTTATTTTTCCTCGCAGGCCGCGGCGCTGCACGGTTCCAACAACCTTGCCGGCATCGCCGACCCGGTGGTCGATGCGCTGATCGAGACCATCATCGCCGCCGATTCCCGTCCCGCTCTGGTCACCGCCTGCCGCGCGCTCGACCGCGTCATTCGCGCCGGCCGCTATTGGATTCCGCAGTGGTACAAGGCCTCGCACTGGATCGCCTATTGGGACGTGTTCGGCCGGCCGCCGGCACAACCGCGCTATTTTCGCGGCATTCCCGACACTTGGTGGTACGACGAGGCCAAGGCCGCGAAAAACCGGCCGCGGCGATAGTGCCGCGAATTTGATGGCGGAACGCCAACATGTCGCATGCTATAGGGTTGCCGCGGTTGCCGATCGTCGTCATTCCGTCACGCGCGGATGCGACGCCGCGGCCGCATTTGGGCCATTTAAGGGTGGTGGCGCATTGCGCCAATCGCTTTAAGATAGCGGCCCAACGATAAGACCTGCTGGGACTTTAATGGCTGCCTACATCGTCCGCCGTATCCTGTTCATGATTCCGACGATTTTCGGCATCATGCTGGTGTCGTTCGTCGTGGTGCAATTCGCGCCGGGCGGTCCGGTGGAGCGCGTCATCGCCCAGCTTCGCGGCAGCGATACCGGCGCGGCGTCGCGGATTTCCGGCTCGAGCAGCGGCGATTTCACCCGCAGCGCCCTGCAGGCTGGTTCGCAATTCGACGTCACCTCCAAATACCGCGGCGCCCAGGGGCTCGATCCGGCGTTCATCAAGAGCCTGGAGAAGCAGTTCGGCTTCGACAAGCCGGCCTACGAGCGCTTCTTCCTGATGATGTGGAACTATCTGCGGTTCGATTTCGGCAAGAGCTATTTCCGCGACGTCAGCGTGCTGCAGCTGATCAAGGAGAAGCTGCCGGTATCGATCTCGCTCGGCATCTGGATGACGCTGTTGAGCTATTTGATCTCGATTCCGCTCGGCATCCGCAAGGCGGTGCGCGACGGCTCGCAATTCGACGTATGGACGTCAGGCGTCATCATTATCGGCTACGCCATTCCCGGCTTTCTATTCGCGATTCTCTTGATCGTGCTGTTCGCCGGCGGCTCGTTCTGGCAGATTTTTCCGTTGCGCGGCCTCGTTTCGGAAGGCTGGTCGCATTTTCCCTGGTGGGAGAAGATTCTCGATTACTTCTGGCACCTGACGCTGCCGATCGTCTCCATGGGCCTGGCCGCCTTCGCCACCATGACGCTGCTCACCAAGAATTCGTTTCTTGAGGAGCTGCGCAAGCAATACGTGCTCACCGCGCGCGCCAAGGGCTGCTCCGAGCACCAGGTGCTGTATGGCCATATTTTCCGCAACGCCATGCTGCTCGTCATCGCCGGTTTCCCGGCCGCCTTCGTCTCAGCCTTTTTCGCCGGCTCGCTATTGATCGAGACCATCTTCTCGCTCGACGGGCTGGGGCTATTGAGCTTCGAAAGCGTGCTCAACCGCGATTATCCGGTGGTGTTCGCCAATCTCTATATCTTCGCCCTGCTCGGCCTTGTCGTAAATCTGATTTCAGACCTCACCTATACTTGGATCGATCCGCGCATCGACTTCGAGACGCGGGAGGTGTGAGGTGGACGACAAGACCCTCACCGACACGCTCGACACCGAGATCGAGCCGGGCATCCCGGACGAGCTGAAACCCGACCTCGAACCCGCCGGTCCGCTTGGGCTTGCGGGAATGCCGCGCGGCTTTGAATTCTCCCCGCTCAACGCCCGGCGCTGGCGCAACTTCAAGGCCAACCGGCGCGGTTATTGGTCGCTGTGGATCTTCCTTGTGCTGTTCGGCATTTCGCTGTTCGCCGAATTCATCGCCAACGACCAGCCGCTGTTCATCCACTTCGACGGCAAGAGCTTCTTTCCGGTCTTCGTGACCTATCCGGACACCGATTTCGGCGACGATCTCGGCACCGCGGCGGATTACCGCGATCCGCATCTGCAGAAGTTTCTCGACGAGCACAACGCCGTCGAAATCTGGGCGCCGATCCGCTTTTCCTACAAAACCATCAACGACAATCCGCCGTCGGCTTTCCCGTCGAAGCCGACCTGGATGCTGACCGAAAAGGATTGCGCGTTCGCCGCCAAGAACGGCTACGCCAAATGCGGCACGCTCGAATACAACTGGTTCGGCACCGACGATCAGGGCCGCGACGTGCTGGCGCGCATGATCTACGGGTTCCGCATCTCGGTGCTGTTCGGGCTGGTGCTGACCATCGTCTCGTCGATCATCGGCGTCGCCGCCGGCGCCGTGCAGGGCTATTTCGGCGGCTGGACCGACCTGTTGTTCCAGCGCTTCATCGAAATCTGGACCTCGGTGCCGGAGCTTTATCTGTTGTTGATCATTTCGTCGGTGCTGGTGCCCGGCTTTTTCGTGCTGCTCGGCATTCTGTTGCTGTTTTCCTGGGTGCGGCTCGTCGGCCTGGTGCGCGCCGAATTCTTGCGCGGCCGCAACTTCGAATATATCCAGGCGGCGCGCGCCCTCGGCGTGTCCAACAAGGTCATCATGTTCCGGCATCTGCTGCCGAACGCCATGGTCGCGACCATGACGTTCCTGCCGTTCATCATGTCGTCCTCGGTTATGACGCTGACCGCGCTCGACTTTCTCGGCTTCGGCCTGCCGCCCGGCTCGCCCTCGCTCGGCGAATTGTTGTCGGAAGCCAAGGCCAATGTGCAGGCGCCCTGGCTCGGGCTCACCGGCTTCTTCACCGTCGCGCTGATGCTGTCGCTTCTGATTTTCGTCGGCGAGGCGGTGCGCGACGCTTTCGATCCGCGGAAGACATTCGCATGAGCGAACAGCCGGCCAAGGAGCTTTGCCTCTCCGTCCGCGATCTTTCCATAGCCTTCCGCTCCGGCGGGCGTGAGACGCTCGCTGTCGACGGTATTTCGTTCGACATCGTCAAGGGCGAGTGCATGGCGCTGGTGGGCGAATCCGGCTCCGGTAAATCGGCGACCGCGTTGTCGATCATGCGTCTTTTGCCCTATCCGGCGGCGCGTCACCCCTCGGGCAGCATCGCTTTCCATGGCCGCGATTTGCTCAAGCTGCCCGAACGCGAGATCCGGCGGGTGCGCGGCGACGACATCACCATCGTGTTCCAGGAGCCGATGACCTCGCTCAATCCGCTGCATACCATCGAGAAGCAGATCGGCGAGATTTTGCTTTTGCACCGTGGCCTGACCGGAGCGGCGGCGCGCGCGCGGACGCTGGAAGTCCTCACCCAGGTCGGCATTCCCGACCCGGCGACCCGGTTGAAGTCCTATCCGCATCAACTCTCCGGCGGCCAGCGCCAGCGCGTGATGATCGCGATGGCGCTCGCCAACGAGCCCGATCTGCTCATCGCCGACGAGCCGACCACCGCGCTCGACGTCACCGTGCAGGCGCAGATCATCGCGCTCTTGAAGGATATTCAGTCGCGCCTGCACATGTCGCTGTTGTTCATCACCCACGACCTCGGCATCGTGCGCAAGATCGCGCAGCGCGTCTGCGTGATGAAGGACGGCAAGATCGTCGAGCATGGCAGCGTCGAGCGCGTATTCTCGGCGCCCGAGCATCCTTATACGCAGGCGCTGCTCGCGGCCGAGCCGCGGCCAGACCCGGCGCCGCCGCAGCCGAACGCGCCGATCCTGCTCAAGACGGAAGAACTCAAGGTCTGGTTTCCGATCACCCGCGGACTGATGCGCAAGACCGTGGGCCACATCAAGGCTTGCGACGGGCTGTCGATCGAGCTGCGCCAAGGCGAGACGCTCGGCGTGGTCGGCAAATCCGGTTCCGGCAAATCGACGCTCGGCCGCGCGATCTTGCGGCTGATCTCGTCGGACGGACTGATCGCCTATATGGGCCGCGATCTGCAAGGGCTGAAATTCAAGGAAATGCGGCCGTTCCGCCGCGACATGCAGATCGTGTTCCAGGATCCCTACGGGTCGTTGTCGCCACGCATGTCGGTCGCCGAAATCATCAAGGAAGGGCTCAACGTCCATCATCCGCACCTGTCCAATCGCGAACGCGACGAGCGTGTGGTGCAGGCCTTGCGCGACGTCGGGCTGAACCCGGAGATGCGCCTTCGCTATCCGCACGAATTTTCCGGCGGCCAGCGCCAGCGCATCGCGGTGGCGCGCGCCGTGGTGCTGGAGCCGCGTTTCATCGTGCTCGACGAGCCGACCAGCGCGCTCGACATGGTGATCCAGGCGCAGATGGTCGACCTGTTGCGCGACCTGCAGAAGCGGCACAATCTGACTTATCTCTTCATCTCGCACGACCTGCGCGTCGTCGCCGCGCTGGCGAGCCGCCTCGTCGTGATGCGGCACGGCTGTATCGTCGAGGCGGGAGACGCGGCCGAATTGTTCCGCAATCCGAAGACCGGTTATACTCGCGCCCTGTTCGCCGCGGCGTTCAATCTCGAAACCGCACCCGAGGGCGTGGTCGAGCAATAGCGCGCCGCCGCCGGACCGCAGCAGCGATTTTGGACAGAGGCCGATGAAAGAGCCGTTTTCGATCCGGATCGCGGCGCTTGCCGTTGCCGCATTCGCGGCCTGGAGCGGCATCGCCGGCGCGCAGGATCGCGACCGCTCGATGCGGCTCGTCTCCGAGTTTCCGCTGCTCAACGACGACGGCCAGCCCTTGCCCAATCACAGCGTCAGGCTGGCCGGTCCGATCGACCGCTTGCCCGGCGTGGTGGTGGCCGCCAATCCCGAGGGCAAGACGACGCTCGTTGAATTCTACGATCTCAACTGTCCGTTTTGCCGGATCGCCTCCGCCGACGTCGCCGACATGGTCGCGGTCGATCCGGAGCTTCGCCTGGTGCTGGTGCCGTTTCCGGTGCTCGGCATCCCCTCGATTGCGGCGAGCCGGGTCGAGCTCGCGGTGGCGAAGCTCGGCACGCCGGCCCAGTTCTACGAATTCCATCATAAGATCTATGCGCAGCGCCGCACCACCGACGGGCTGCGCGCGCTCGATGTGGCGCGCGAACTCGGCTTCGATCAGGCCGCCTTGACCAAGCTCGGCGACAGCGACGAGATCACCAAAATCATGAAAGCCCATGTCGCGCTCGGCAATTCGCTCGGCCTCGCGGCGACGCCGGCTTTCATCATCGACGGGGTCGCCATTCTCGGCTACCCCGGCCGCGACAGCCTGCAAAAAATCGTCGACGCGTCACGCGCTTGCGGCAAGGTCGTGTGCTGAACCGATAGCGCAAAGCCTTGCCGGCAGCGCCGGCAATTCCAGCATGGCGACGGCGTCGGGCGGCAAGTTGCCGAGAATTTGCTTCGCCACGACGTTCGTTCTCAGTCGCAGCGCGCGGTCATGCCGCCGTCGACCACGATCTCGGTGCCGGTGATGAAGCGCGCTTCGTCGGAGGCGAGGAACAGCACGGCATTCGCGGTGTCGCGGCCGTCGCCCATGAAGCCGAGCGGGATGCGCGCGACGCGCGATTTGAGCAAGGCCTCGACGTCGCCGCCGCTGCGCTGCTTGGCCAGCCGCGCCTCGACCATCGGCGTGTGCATCTGGCCGGGCACCACCGTGTTCACCCGGATGCCGTACCCGGCATATTGCACGGCGGTCACCCGCGAGAATTGGATGACGGCGGCTTTGGACGAGGCGTAACCGATCTGCGGCGAACCGGTATAGCGGATGCCGGAGGTGGACGCGGTGTTGACGATCGAACCGCCGCCGGACTTCTCGATCATCACCGGGATGACGTGGCGGCAGGCGAGAAACACGCTTTTGAGATTATAGTCGATCTGGCTGTCGAAGGTTTCTTCCGACATTTCGGCGACGCCGCCCGCCGCCGAGCCGCCGACATTGTTGACCAGGATGTCGATCGGGCCGAATTCCCTGCAGCACGCCGCCACCATGGCGCCGACCTGCGCGTCGTCGAGCACGTCGCAGACATGCGTGGCGATCGTGCCGTCATTGCCGACGCGGGCGACGGTCTCCGCCATCGCCTCGGCGCTCTTGTCGACGGCAAAGACCTTGGCGCCCTCGCGCGCAAACAGGACCGCGGCGGCGCGGCCATTGCCCCAGCCCGGTCCGACGCAGCCGGCGCCGGTAATGAGCGCGACCTTCCCCTCGACACGTCCCGCCATAGCTCCCTCAATCCATCGATCGGTGCATCCGGATAGCCTGACACGGTGTCATGACGCCGGCGGGCGCGTCCGGCTCTCATGGATGCGCCACCAGAACACGACGACGATGCCGATCACCACGGCGGCCACCAGGATGAGCAGCAGCGCCGAATTTTCGATCCAGGCGATCGCCGGGATGCCGAGCGCCATGATCAGGCCGAGCAGGCAGACCTGCCAGGACAGCACATGCACGCCCGCGGTAAAGGTGCCGAGCGCCAAGAGCGTGAAGATCGCAAGCCCGGTCGCGTTGTTGTTGAAACTCTTCTGCACGCTGCCGAGCAGCATCAGGTTCATGACCACGACGAAGGCGATCCAGTGCAGCACTTGCGTCGCGATCAGGCGGATTTTCTTCGCCTTGTCGTCGGCGCTTTCCCAGCCGGCGCCGACGCAGACCAGCGCGATCAAGGGCGCCAGAAGTTCCCAATAACCGGTGATCGGCGTCTTCGAGAAGCTCGTATAAGCGACGCCGATGGTGGTCAGGATCAAGACGAGCGCGAACGGCAGCTCCCTGATCCAGAAACTGACATGCAGCAGATGATGATATGGCGCACGCGAACCGACGGGCGGGACGCTCGGGTGGGGGCCTTCGGTGCTCATCGCGCCTGCTCCGCGCTGGATGGAATGCCGCAACAGTAGATCAGCCGCGGCGACGGCGCCACCGTGCCGCTCACGGGGCGAGCCGCCGCACCGAGGTGACGTCGCTGCCGGAGGCCCGGATGCGGGCGATCGCTTCGCCGGTCGGCTCGATTGCGACCGCCATGTGAAAGGCGTTGGCGTGAAGCAGATGCGCGGCGTCGCGCACGATGGCGACATGGCCTTTCCAGAACACCAGATCGCCGCGCCTGAATTCCGAATGGCTTGAGCAGCCGACGGCCGTTCCCAGCGCCCGTTCCTGCATATCGGTGTCGCGCGGACAGGCGACGCCGCAGGCGGTGAGCGCGATCTGCACCAGGCCGGAACAGTCGAGCCCGAGCACGGTCTTGCCGCCCCACAGATAGGGCGCGCCGGCAAAGCGCTCGGCCACGGCGACGAAATCGGATTCATGCTCGCCGACCGGCTTGAGATGAACCGTGGGCACGTAAAATCCGGTTTCCGTCACCGCCATGCGATCGTCGACGCGCGTGGCGGCGAGCTTGGCGCCAAACGGAAAAGCCTCGGCTGGCGGCAATTTGATCGACGGCCCGGGAAAGACGAAGGTGCGCAAAGCGGCCACTTTATGCGTCGGCGGGGTGCCGGGCGGCGCCAGCGCGGCGCGCGGCAGCCAGCCGACATAATGGTCCGTTGCAAGCTGCCCCCAGGCCCAGCCCTCCTCGTTCTCGTCATAGACCGTGACGCGCTCGCCCTTGAGCGCCTCGGTGTCGAGCGGCGCATCGGGCCGCGGCGCCTGCCGCAGCGGCGCTTGCGGGGCGATGACGTCGTAAACGCGGCCCACGACGTAACGCGGTGCCGCCACCTTGCCTTCCAGATATTCCGCCGCGAGATCGGCGCGCGCCGGCGTCACGCGAGGATCGAAAGCGGACATCAGCTTTCTCCGCTCATTCCCGCGAAAGCGGGAATCCAGACGGCCATGGCGAAAACACTGGGTCCCCGCCTCCGCGGGGACGAACGGTTGGTGAAAGCCGAAATCGCTATCATCGATATCTGGTTAGCCGTAGCGCGCCGCGAGCAGTGCGTAGAGCGCGCGCGCCGCCTGCAATTCGCCGCCTTCCGGCCGGCCCGGCTTGGCGGCCGCGGTCCAGGCGAACAAATCGACGTGCAGCCAGGATTTCGCCGTCACGAAGCGGCGCATGAACAAGGCCGCGGTAATGGCGCCACCCTGGCTG
Source organism: uncultured Alphaproteobacteria bacterium (assembly GCA_963791925.1). Taxonomy (GTDB): domain Bacteria; phylum Pseudomonadota; class Alphaproteobacteria; order Rhizobiales; family Xanthobacteraceae; genus BOG-931. The sequence continues at coordinate 24,497 of CAWBUA010000006.1, forward strand.
CCGCCGACATTGTTGGTATCGGCGATCTTGGATTCCAGCATCGCCTCATAGGGCCGCCACAGCGGCAGCCGCCACAACGGATCGTTCTCGGCGGCGGCATAGCGCATCAGTTCGGCGGCGAGCGCATCGTCGTCGGTGAAAAACGCCGGCACGTCGGGGCCGAGCGCGACGCGCGCGGCGCCGGTCAGGGTGGCGAAATCGGCGATCAGGTCCGGCTTGTCCTCGTCGGCGAGCGCCAGCGCGTCGGCGAGCACGAGGCGGCCTTCGGCGTCGGTGTTGCCGATCTCGACGGTGATGCCCTTGCGCGAGGTGTAGACGTCGCGCGGGCGGAAGCTCGCGCCGGCGATCGAATTCTCCACCGCCGGAACGAGCACGCGCAGCCGAATTTTCAGCCCGCGCGCCATGATCATGGCGGCGAGCGCCAGCGCGGTGGCGGCGCCGCCCATGTCCTTCTTCATATTGAGCATGCCGGTGTCGGGCTTGATGTCGAGGCCGCCGGTATCGAAACAGACGCCTTTGCCGACCAGCGTCACCCTCGGATGCGCGGCATCGCCCCAGGTCATGTCGATCAGCCGCGGCGCGCCGGCGGCGGCGCGGCCGACGGCATGAATGAGCGGAAAATTCTTTTCCAATAATTCGTCGCCGACGATGGCGTTGATGGTGGCGGCATGGCGCGCGGCGAGCTTGCGCGCGGCCTCCTCGAGCTGCGCCGGGCCCATGTCGTTGGCCGGCGTATTGATCAGATCGCGCGCCAGCGTCACCGCTTCGACGATGCGCGCCAGATCGTCGCGGTCGAGGCTTTGCGGCAGATCGAGCTTGATGGCGCGCGCCTCGGCCTTGCGGTAGCGCGTGAAGCGGTAGAGGCCGAGCGCAATCGAAAGCGCGGCGAGCCGCGCATCGTGCGGCTCGTTGGCGAAGCGGTAGGTGCCGTCCGGCAAGAGCTGCGCCAGCCGGCCGGGCAGGAACGGATCCGGCGTTTCGTCCGGTCCTTCGAGCCCGAACAGCACGCCGCCAAGAACCGCGCCCTCCTTGGTCTTGCCGTTGGCGCCGGGCAGCAACAGAAAACGGCCCGCCTTCGGCTCGAATCCCGCCGCCTTGGCGAAGGCGGCACGGTCCGCGCCGAGAGCCTTTTGCACATCGGGAAAATTCGCCGCGGTGACGAACCAGACCGGAACGGCGTTCGCTGCGCCGCGGGTGACGAAGATGGAGTCCATCGAATGTCCTGCGGTTGTTCTTGCGACCTGCTAGCACATTTCGCGGGCCGAGCGACCTCGTTCTCGCGATGCGGCTTGGCATCCGAGGTTTGCTTCACGCTTTAAGAAAGCCCTTCCAACGTGCCTCCCGTTTTTTCTCGCATGATCTTTTCCGAAAACCGCAACGGCACTTTTCGGGATCATGCGAAAAGAAGGGAGGCGGAGCGCCGACAGGCGCACCACGGGTTCCGCTCCGCCGCAGAAAGATAAGCCCGCTGCGATGCGGCGCGCGCTACTTTCGCCCCCTGCCCCGCATTGGCGCGGGACTGAAAACAGAGGCGGCGCGCTCGCCTTTCGGCGCCCCACCGCGGCTAATCGCCGAGAGGCCTTACTCTCGAACTCGGTTCCGGGCCGCGCTTCCTGGAATCACCGGATCCAAACGGGAGGACCCTCTCCGGCACCAGTGCAGCCAGCACCTGGCAGTCCGATCACGCGCCGGACGGTCGATGCCCAGAACCGCCCGGACCGGGGTTACGAGCCCCGCTCCGGGAACCGCACCCGCCCCATCAGCCGGCCGTCACCGGTTGACGTCACCGATTGGGCGGGATGGTTGGGCAAATAATCGTGGTCGGGGTAACTGTCAATGAAACAGAGACTATCGTCACATCACGTCTCCGTGATCGAGACATACGACCGATCGCCATATGGGGGCCTGGCCGATGTATCCTCCGCAGCGCAGCCGTGATTATGGCAGCGGCTTTCGGGGGAAAGCGGAAGTTGCTCAACAGGCACAAGCGGCAGCGCGGTCGCGAATGACCCTGCTGCGACAGTCTGGCCCGGCGTCGCGTTCTCGACTATGCTGGCGTTGTCGACCGTAGACGTCCGTTGTCCGGAGCCTTGGGGGAGGTCTGACCTTCCCGTGGAACGACCCAGCAATTTCGAGTTCGTCGTCAACTTGAAAACGGCCAAGGCGATCGGCGTCGCTTTGCCGCCGGCGATCCTGCTCCGTGCCGACGAGGTGATCGAATGAGGCGGCGCAAGTTCATAAGGCGTCTGGGGAGCGCAGCGGCCGCTTTGCCGTTGGCAGCGCACGCACAAGAGCCGGCTGTACCGGAAATGCTCATGAGGCGACGTCAAGTCTTAGCGCTCATTGGTGGCGCGACGGCAATTTTGCCGGTTGCCGCACGCGCGCGGCAGTTCGCCAGGATTCCGAAGCTTGGCTATTTGACCGGTGATTCGGAATCGGCAGACCTGCCCCGCCGCAACGCATTCGTCCAGGGCCTGCATGCGCTTGGCTACGACGAGGGGCGGTCGATCCTAATCGATTTCCACACTGCGGCAGGCAAGGTGGAGGAGCTTGCGAAAGCCGCGGCCGAATGTTCCAATCTCAACGTCGATCTCGTTTTTGCCTTTAGCGTCGCGGCGGTTCGGGCTGCAACGAAATCGATGCCGACGACTCCTATCGTCAGCATCACCCCTGATCCTGTCTCGGCAGGACTGGCTTCCGGCCTTGCGCGACCCGGCGGCAATATTACCGGTTTGTCCACACTGGCCGGCCCGGAGATCTACAGCAAGTATCTAGAATTGCTCAAAGATACGGTGCCTGGACTGACCCGCGTCGCGGTGCTTTGCAATCCGCGCAATCCGGTGAGCGCGCTTGCGAGCAAAGCCATGGACACCGCGGCGCCGGCGCTTGGACTGACGCTCCAAGTCGTGGAGGCGCGCGATCCCGACGAACTGGGAAAGGCCCTTGCCGCGGCGGTAGCAAAACGCGCCGGCGGCGTGGTCGTGGTGCAGGACACCATGCTTCTGGCGCAGCGAAGCCGACTAGCGGATTTGGTCGCGACAAATCAATTGCCGGCGATTTACGCAATTCGAGAACACGTTGAGGCTGGCGGACTCATGGCCTATGCGGCAAGCCGCCCCGAGATGTTCCGGCGCGCGGCTTATTATGTAGACCGCATTCTGAGAGGGGCGTCGCCGGCCGAGCTCCCCATCGAACAGCCGACGAAGTTTGAGCTGATCATAAACCTGAAGTCCGCGAAGGCCCTGAGCCTGAGCATACCCGCGACGCTGCTCGCCCGTGCTGACGAAGTGATCGAGTAGCCGTTCGGGAAATATCGGGTTAGGCCGCGGACGGCGCAGCACTCTCCCCCTGCGCCCGGCTGTGCTGGATGCCGTAAAAGAAGTAAACGCCGAGCCCGATGACGAACCAGGCGGCAAGCCGCAGCCAGGTCTCGAGCGGCAGGCCGCACATCAGAAAGAATGCCGAGGCCGCGCCGAGCGGCGCCACGAGCAATCGTGCAGAACCCTAAAAACAATGGCGTTGCGGCTCCTCGGCCAGCCGCCGGGTACAATACGTGCCTTACAGCATGCCGCCGCCAAGTGATGCTAGACGGGGCCGCTGCCCAGTACACATTGACGCTCAGATCAATCCGAGTTCAAAACAAACTGTCCCAGCAACGGGATGGCCAATCAAAGCAACCGCTTTTCGACAGCACCGACCCTTGACGGACATCACGTCAGCTTTTTCACTCGACGATCTGATCTGCTCCAGCGATTAATAGCGGCGATATTGTAAGGCCGAGCGCTTTGGCAGTCTTGATATTGATGATGAATTGAAATTTTTCTGCTCGCTCCACGGGCAAATCATCTGGTTTGCTGCCTTTCAAAATTTTATCGACAAAGTACGCTGCTCGGCGAAATAGCGCGGGTATGTCGGCGCCATAACCAATAAGAGCGCCTGATTTCGCTAGAGATGCAAAACCCGCCAAAGGAATTTCTGTTGGGCCGCAAGTGTGGCGATCAAAGGCGCATTGCCAATGGTTACGCCATCTTCAAACACCACGACCGCACCAAACTTGGCAGCGCCGATTTTTGCAAACGTTTGCTGGAGATCATTGGTGGCCCTAATCGGGAATTGCGCCAGTTCAAGCTTCAAGGATGCGGCGGTCTTTTCCATTTGTCGCATGACGAGATCGCTAACGGGATTTGCGGGATTCACAAGGACTGCAATGCGTTGGACCTGTGGCGCAGCCTGCTTGAGAAGCTCAAGCCTCTTCGCGGCAAGCTCAGGAGCAAAGAAGGTATTTCCTGTCACATTTCCACCCGGATGCGCGATACCGCTAACCAATCCAGCGGTGACGGCATCCCCCGCGACTGCCATGACCACGGGCCAAGTGTGGCTTGCTTTCTTGGCAGCGCGCGTGGCAGGCGTGCCCTGTGTGACTACGACCTCAACGTCATGTTTAACCATTTCCGACGCTAGTTCGAGAAGACGGGAATTGTCGTCATTGGCAAAGCCAAACTCGATAACGATGTTCTTGCCTTCTTGGTATCCGTAATCTCGCAGTCCAGCGCGGAATGCATCGACTAGTGCGGCATACTTGGGGGCCGTAGAAGAACTCAAAAATCCAATGCGATGCGTGTTGGTCAGTTGGGCTTGCGTCGGGACCGGCCAAACCGCAATGGAAGTCGCAATGAATGCGATGAAATCGCGCCTTCGAGGCTTCCTACTGTTCGTCATCGCTATTCCCCGACGTTCCCCAAGCAAAAGGTGAGCAATAAACGGCAAAGTTGTCAAACGGCTCTCAACCTCACAGACGAAAAATGCGGTGAGCTAGCGAAGTCGATCAAGTCGAGACAGGCTGACAGCCGCGCCGCGCGCTACCGCGAGAACTCCTAAATAGCGACCCGTGTCGGCGTCCGTTGCTGTTGAGGGTTCCGGATGCCGGCCGTCACGGACGGTGCCACTGGCACTGTGGCCGGCGTCCGGAAGCCTGCAGGGAAGGAACCCGCGGGAGGTGACCGGTGGCAGTGCGGCGATCGCTATGGGTATTTGGACATTTGGTCGTTGGCGGGCGAAGTAGTTATCGCGCCGGCTGGGCTCGTGTTTGGCGAGCGACGGTCTGGCAACAGCTCGCGATGGTGCGATTGCGAGTGACTGCGGTCAGCGCGACAGCCACGTCGGCGGCGAATCGACAACGGGTCTCCGAGGCTGGCCGGTGACCAACTCGACGCATCATCGTTTCGCTGTGCTTCTACAACCCTTGTCATGACGTATCGATCCGGATCGATGGCGGGCACGGCGAGGCTTTGTGCCGAGGCGTCTGGCCGCGCTGGAAGACCTCGATGATGCGCATTTTGCTGCCGCAGCACGGACAGGCCTGTGTGTGAGGCTCGGGTTCGGCTGTCGCCGGCTTTGCTTCGGTCGCTTCCTCATTGTGCATCGGTTCCGCCGCAGCGTTCGCGATCTCTGCCGCGATCACGCCAATCAGCTTGCGTGCGAGCGCGATGTTGTCGACGCGTGTGCCATTGGCGAACAGGCCGTAATGACGGATGCGATGCTGCCCCTTCGGCAGCACGTGGAGAAGAAAGCGGCGGATGAACTCGGCGATGTCGAGCGTCATCGTGGTATTTCGCGCAACGCCGTCGACACGATAGTTCTTGACGCGGAAGGTCACCGTCTTGCCATCGCTATTCAAGAGCCGACCGTTGGAGATGGCAACGCGGTGGGTATAGCACGACAGGTAGGCGAGCACGGCTCTCGGGCCCGCGAAGGGCTGCTTGGCGTAGACGAACCAGCGCTTGTTCTTGAGCGGTGCCAGGAACTCGGCGAAGCGCACAGCATCGGCGAGTGCCGCGTGCCTGCCGAAGAACGTGAGCTTGCTGGCCGCGTGCGCGGCAACAAGCTTCTCCAGCATCAGCCGCCGGAACAGCCGAGAGAGCACCAGCACCGGCAGGAGGAAGTTGCGCCGCGCTGCAATCCAGCGATCGCCACCAAGTGAGATGCCGCCGCCCGGCACGATCATGTGCACGTGCGGGTGATGCGTCATCGCCGAGCCCCAGGTGTGCAGCACGGCGGTGATGCCAATCCTGGCTCCGAGGTGTTTCGGGTCGGCCGCAATGGTGAGCATCGTCTCGCTCGATGCCCTAAACAGCAGGTCGTAGATCACCGCCTTGTTCTGATAGGCAATGTCGCCGATCTCGGCCGGCAGCGTGAACACGACGTGGAAGTAGGGCACCGGCAAGAGATCAGCCTCGCGCGCCGCCATCCATTGGCGCGCTGCCGCCCCCTGGCACTTGGGACAATGCCGATTGCGGCAACTGTTGTAGGCAATCGAGGTGAAGCCGCATCGCTGGTTCTCACAGCGCGCAACGTGGCCGCCGAGCGCCGCCGTGCAGCAGTCCTCGATCGCGCTCATCACCTTCAGTTGTCCGAGGCTCACATGGCCGCGGTTGGCCTCACGCCAAGCGGGACCATGGTCACGGAACAGGTCCGCGACCTCCAGGGCAGGACGGGCCAAGGAGCACCGACTATGCCGGCGACTGATCCGTCGGCCGCAGTAGTCGATCGAGCGGGCTCTCGACCGACCGCAGCAAATTGGTCGCGACCTGCGTGTAGCGCGCGGTCGTATCCAGCTTGGCGTGCCCGAGCAGAACCTGGATCACGCGCACGTCGATGCGGCTCTCCAGAAGATGTGTCGCAAACGAGTGTCGCAGCGTATGCGGCGACACCCAGGAGCCGAGCCCGGCGGCATCGGCAGCCATGTGGCAGGCACGGTTGAGCTGGCGCACGGTGATCGGCAACAGCGGATCGCGGCCCGGGAATAGCCAGCCCTGCGAGCGGCACTGCAGCCACCATGCGCGCAACAGCTCGAGCAACACCGGCGACAGCATGGCGTGCCGGTCTTTGCGGCCCTTGCCCATCTCGACACGGATCAGCATACGCTGGCTGTCGATGTCGCCCACACGCAGCATGGCGACCTCGCCGCCTCGAAGGCCCGCACCATAGGCCACGCTCAAGGCCGCCTTGTACTTCAGGCCCGGGCCCGGTGCCGCCTCGAGCAGCCGCGCGACATTCTCGGGCGAAAGCACACGCGGCAGCTTCCTGGGGTAACGCGTGCGCGCAATCTGATGGGCCAGGTCGGCGCGACCGCACGTGATGCCAAGGAAGAAGCGCAGTGCGGATGCTTGCGTATTCATCTTCGCAGGCTGCGCGCCCTGCGCGATCTGCTCGGCCTGGAAGCAGCGGATGTCGTCGCCGCTCGCCGTATCCGGCGCGCGCCCGAGGAACTTGGCAAAGGTCTCGATGTGCCGGATATAATCGTGTTGGGTCTTGGTGCCGAAGTTGCGGTTCGTCATATCCTGCAAAATGCGGCGGCGCAGATCGCTGATGGGCTTGTCACTCATCGAAGGCTCCTGTCCTGAGATTGAGGTTCTGCAACCCCTCGATCCTCAGGGCGGGACGCCTGCCCGTCATCGCCTCTCGATCAGTCGGTTAGCGCGGCCCTCGCCACTTGCTCCGTTCCGCGCGCAGCGCGCTCCCGCGCGAGCGGGTTCGTTCGTTGGCCCATCGCGTCAGGCCGCGCAGCAATTCGGCTCATTGCGGGGGCGAAGCGGACGTTGCCCGGCGGGGCAAGCGTGAAAGGCTAGGCCGCGGACGGCGCGGCGCCTGACTGCTGCGCCCGGCTGTGGCGGACGCCATAGAACAAATAAACGCCGAGCCCGATGACGAACCAGGCGGCAAGCCGCAGCCAGGTGTCGAGCGGCAGGCCGCACATCAGAAAGAACGCCGAGGCCGCGCCGAGCGGCGCGACGACGTAGACGGCCGGCGTCTTGAACGGCCGCTCGATAGCGGGCTGTTTGATGCGCAGCACCAGCACGCCGAGACAGACGATGGCGAAGGCGAACAGCGTGCCGATCGACACCAATTCGCCGACCAGCCCGATCGGCAGAATTCCGGCAAGCACGGTGACGATGCTGCCGTTGAAGATCGTCGTCACATAGGGGGTGCGAAAGCGGCGGTGCACCTTGGCCGCGATCGGCGGCATCAAGCCGTCATGAGCCATCGAATAAAGAATGCGCGGCTGGCCCAGCATGCCGACCAGAATGACCGAGGTCAGGCCGAGGACGATGCCGAGCTTGATGACGGGCGACAGCCAGGAGAGCCCGATGGCGTCGACGCCGACCGCGATCGGATCGGCGACATTGAGCTTGTCGTAGGCGACGATGCCGGTGAGCACGAAGCCGACCGCGAGATAAAGCACCGTACAGACCGCCAGCGAGCCGAGAATGCCGATCGGCATGTCGCGCTGCGGATTGTTGGCCTCCTGTGCCGCGGTCGAGACCGCGTCGAAGCCGAGATAGGCGAAGAACACCACCGCGGCGCCGCGCACGACGCCGCTTAAGCCGAATTCGCCGGGGTCGAGATTGGGCGGAATGAAAGCGCCGGCGGGGTTGTGCGGCGTCACCCAATGCGCGGTGGTGACGAAGGGCGCGGCCGCGGCGATGAAGAGAACGATGATCGCGAGCTTGATGGCGACGATGACGTTGTTGACGCGGGAGGATTCGTAGACGCCGACGACCAGCAACACGGTGAGCGCGGCGACGATCGCCATGGCCGGCGCGTTGACTATGGCGCCGGTGAAGTGCCAGGCGTGGCGCGCGCCGTCATAGGCAAGCGGCGAGCCGGCGAAGTCGGCCGGAACGACAAGGCCGAAGCCTTTGAGGAAGCTCACGACATAGCCGGACCAGCCGATCGCGACCGTGGTGGTGCCGAGCGCATATTCCAGCACCAGATCCCAGCCGATGATCCAGGCGACGATCTCGCCGAGCGTGGCATAAGCGTAGGTGTAGGCGCTGCCGGCGACGGGGACCGTTGAGGCCATTTCGGCATAGCAGAGACCGGCGCAGCCGCAGACCACGGCGCCGAGCGCGAAGGACAGCGTGATCGCCGGCCCGGCATTGGCCGCCGCCGCATGGCCGGTGAGCACGAAAATCCCGGCGCCGATGATGACGCCGATGCCGAGCGCGACCAGCGCGGTGGCGGACAGGCTGCGCTTGAGCGGCACGCCGTTGTGCCGGGTCAGCGCCTGGATTTGCGGATCGGCCACTTCGGCCTGCAGTGCGCCAATCGATTTGCGGATTAAAAAGCGGGGCAACGGTCAATTCCTTAAGAACAAATAACAACGACCAAAACGGCTTGCCGTTTAACTACTACGCAATCCGCTCGTCCCCGCGAAAGCGGGGACCCAGATTTCTGTAATTAGGTGCCTCTCGCTGGATTCCCGCTTTCGCGGGAATGAGCGGATGCACTGCCCTCACAGCCACGGCATCAGCGAGGCGTGGATGACATCGGGCACACCCTCGCCGCCGACCGAGCGGATGGCGAGATCGACGTCGTTGAGCCCGAAGCGATGCGTGGTGACGAGCTCGAGCGGAAAGCGCTTTGAGGCGAGTTGCGCCAGCGCCAATTCGCAAGCCTTGTAGCTGTGGCCGCGGGCGCTCTTCATGGTGATGAATTTCACGCAGAATTTCTCCAGCGGGAAATTCGGAAACTGCGCCATTTCGCCTTGCGCCACGATCACGCCGGCCTTGCGCTTGAGCGCCTCGATGCCGAGCAGCATCGGAATGGTGCCGGCGCCGGCGGTGCAGTCGAGCGACACGTCGACGCCCTTGCCGCCGGTGATTTGCATAATGCGCTCGAGCGGGTCCTCCTTCTGCACGTCGATGACGTGATCGGCGCCGAGCTTCTTGGCGACGTCCATGCGGGCCTTGTCCTTCGACGTGCCGGTGACGATGATCAGCGAGGCGCCGGCCTGCTTGCAGATCACGGTTTGGGAGAGGCCCTGCTGGCCGGGGCCCTGGATCAGCACCGTCGAATTATAGCCGACGCCGCCGTCGAACAGCGACCATTCGACGCCGTTCGCCATCGGCGTCACCAGGCCGGCAAGCTCCGGCGTGACGCCCTTGGGCACGTGATGGACCACCGCGTTCCACGGCAGATACATGTATTGGGCAAAGCCGCCCCACAGATGCGGCGGCCTTTCGTCGGAGGTGTAGCCGTAGCGGATAGCGTCGGGATTGGTGCGCCAATTGGTGTTCTCGCAATGCCGGTATTGCCCGGCATGGCACCATTCGCATTTGCCGCAGGAGACGTAATGCTCGACAAAGACGAGGTCTCCTTCTTTGAACCCTTTGCGTCGCACGAACTCGCGGCCGGCCTTGGCGATAATGCCGATGTTCTCGTGGCCCATGATGGTGGGCTTGTTGTTCGGCGGATGCTTATAGAGCTTGACGTCGGTGCCGCAGATGCCGCCGACCTCCATCTTCATCAGCGCCGCGTCCTCGGGAATGTCCGGCATCGGATAATCCCGGATTTCGGTCTTGCTCGGCCCGGTGCGCACCGCCGCCAGTACTGTTTCGGCCACGTTCACTCCCTTTCATGACTTCATCGATCACGACCGGCCACCCGGGTCCGGCCTCTTGGCCGGCCCGAAGACAAGCTTGACCCGACCGGCCGCGTCTTGATCTTGTTGTGCCATGCTTGGCTTCACCAGGAAAAGCCCCGGCGCGCAGGCGGCGCTCGACCGCGTGCGGGACTGGACGCGGGCGCGCTTTGCGCTCGGCGGCGAGGAAACCGTCATGGTGTCGGAAATCGCCTGCGCGGTGCCCGGCTGCCCGCCGATCGAGACCCATGTCGTGTTCTGGACGCCGGCGGGCCGGCATCATTTCAAGATCTTCAAGCCGCTCGCCGAAGTGGTGGAGGACGACCTGCCGCCGGCCTTCATGAAGAACGCGCTTGTGGCGCTCGAAGGCCTCGACTGCGATTGCTGCTAGGTATCCTCCCCCGTGAAAACGGGGGAGGGGGACCATGCGAAGCATGGTGGAAGGGGCGTCTGCCTAGAGAACGTCGCGACGTTTTCGAGATGTTTTAGCTTCCCCTCAATTTCCCTTGCACTTGTAGGCATCTGCCAAAGCCATGCCCATGACCAATCCGGCTGAATTTCCGGCAGCTTGAGGGTGACTTCTTCAAATATTCACTGAAGATCTGTCGTGCTTTAGCAACGTCGATGGCGGACTTTTTCGGCATACAAGGCGTCATTGAGTGGCTGGCTAGGAGTTGCATCATAAACATGCCGTCGGTGAGGCCGAGTACGTATGCTCCACACTTTGTTTCTGCCGCATCGTGGTCCGACTTTGCTTCTGTCGTATCGGGTGAACATAACGAATAGAGCGCGCGGGCGGTAAATGGACTTTGAGCCGCCGCTGGCGTCACCAGCATTATTGCTAATGCAGCGATTGAGTGCTTCATCAGGCCATGAGTTCGAATTCTGCAATCTTGCTGGTCTCAGAGTCGAATTAGCCACCAAAGAGGGGGTTTGCAAGGGCCACGCGCGCACTGTTTTTGCGACGGTCCGCGGGAAAATTCTTGCGCGACGTTCACTTATCTTCCATTTAGTTCGCGGCGAGGGGGCTAAGAAAGGCCGTGTCGCAATGCAAAAAGAACTGAAAACCAGTAATGAACTGTTGGCTGTGATGTTAGCTGCCGTCCGTAAGATCGAGAAATGTTCTTCTCTTTCAGATAACAGCATCTTCATCCATGAAAGTAGCGATCCATATACAAATTGGGGCTACGGGACAAACACCAAAGTCCATGAAGATTGCCGACGCGAACTCGACAAGATTCTTGGAGAGCTTCGCCTGCGTTATGATATGAAAAAATGAAAACGGCTCGGATCACCATCTGAGCCGAATCGAAAAATTAAATCGCGGTGGCTACGCGCGCAAGCGCTCGCTGCGTGACCGACAGCGCCCCCTCCACCGCGCTACGCGCGGTCCCCCTCCCCCGCTTGCGCGGGGGCGGAAAGAAGCCCCGCCCGCGCCAAGGCCGCCGCCTGACGCTTGCCGACGCGATCCAGCGAGAATTTCTCGATCGCCTCGTTAAACAGCTGGTAGAAATTCAGCTCCGCACCGAGGTGTAGAAACACCGCGCCGAGCCCGATCGCGGCGCGGTCCATGAAGACGAATTCGCGCGGCACCTTGACGGGACCTTTCTTCTTGAGCGCCTGGTGGACGCGGAACGCCTCGCGGCGGCCGTATTCGCCCGGCGCCACGCCGTCGGCGACGCTGCGCACGCGGTCGTCAAGGAGCGGCGCATAGATGAAGCGCGCCCAGATGTTGAGCGTCTCGATGACGTCGCGCGACAGCCGGCGGAAGCCCCAGGTCTCGTAGGCATTGACGATGAGATCGTCCTTGCCGTGCAGGAGGCCGTGATAGAGATCGACAACGCCGCCGACGAATTTCGGCGCGAAGATGCGGATGCAGCCGTAGTCGAGGAGATTGATGCCGGCGGGCTCGCCGGCGCGATCGAAGACGGTGTAATTGCCGAGATGCGGATCGCCGTGGATGACGCCGAAGCGGCTGAACGGAAACCACCAGGCGGTGAACATCGCGGTCGCCAGCCGGTTGCGCACGGCGAGCGGGTCTTTGGTGTGGGCGAGCATCTTGGTGCCGTCGAGCCAATCGAGGGTCAGCAGACGCCCGGTCGACAATTCCGGCCAGGCGCGCGGCACGCGCACGCTGGCGACGCCGTCGAGCATTTCGCGGTAGAGCGCGACGTGCTTGGCCTCGCGCCGGTAGTCGAGCTCCTCGCGGACGCGGGCGCCGATCTCCTTGCCGATCTCGGATGTGTCGAGCGCGGTATCGAAGCGGCGGCGGATCGCCAACAGCCATTCGAGCTGCCGGAGGTCGGCCTCGACCGCCGACTGCATGTCGGGATATTGCAGCTTGCAGGCCAGCGCCGCGTCATCGAGCGAGCGCGCCCGGTGCACCTGGCCGAGCGAGGCCGCGGCCGCCGGCTGATGCTCGAAGCTTTTGAAGTTCTTCTCCCAGTCGGGGCCGAGCTCCGCCATCATGCGGCGCTTGACGAAGGCCCAGCCCATCGGCGGCGCCTCGCTCTGCAGCTTCTGCAGTTCGGTGGCATATTCCGGCGGCAACAGATCCGGGATGGTCGCCATCAATTGCGCGACCTTCATCAGCGGACCTTTGAGCCGGCCGAGCGCCGAGGCGAGCGCCGCCGCCTCGGCGGGGCGGTTGCCCGCGCCGCCGAGCATGCGCCGCCCGGCGTAGCGCGCCGCGACGCCGCTGACATTGGCGCCGACGCGCGCATAGCGCGCCGCACGAGCGGAGAAACGGTTCTTTTCGCGGTCGGCCATGATCAACAACACACTGTTGCAAGATAGCTATCTCAAGGCGCGATGCCAGGCGCCACGAGAGGTTTGATGTGACCGGCGAGCCATCGTGCGAGCACGTCTTCAGTGGTTTCCCCCGCCGCAACTGCAAAGACAATCGCGGCAGTCTCCGTCTGCAAGCCGTCCAAATCGATACGGTTCAATCCCAAAAATACAATCATCGACGCCAAAGCCGTTCTTTTGTTGCCGTCCACGAAAGGATGATTCTTCGCTATTCCAAATCCATAGGCTGCCGCGAGAACGCAGAGGTCGGTTTCGCCGTAAGAGAATTTGTTGATCGGTCGCGCCAGCGCCAATTCAAGCAGACCAAGATCGCGGATACCATCGGGACCGCCGAATAGAGCGAGCTGCTCGGCGTGAAAGTCAAGGACGAGATCGACGTCGAGCCATCGCGGCTCGCTCATTTTGCCAGGGCTCGGTACGCGTCGGCATATCTGCGAAACGACCGGCGCGCTATTTCCATGCCCTCGGCATGCTTCGGATCGAAGGGGCTCAGCTTAATGCCCCGTTCCGTCTGCTCGACGACATGGAGCTTATCGCCTTCGGCGAGCTTCAACCGCGCAAGCAATTCCTTTGGCAGGATGAGCCCCGTCGAGTTGCCGATCTTTTTGATCTGAAGCACGTACCCTTCGGCAGTGGCCGGACGCGTTTGCTCGTTCATCGCCTTCTCCAACGTTATACAAATTGTATAACATACGGGCTGAGTGTGTTCAACACATGTTTTACGAAGCTAACCAATTGGTCATCTTAAGCTTTCCAGCTCATCGATCAGCCGCTCGATGACCCCCAGCCCGCCCTGCCAGAAGCCGGGATCGCGGGCATCGAGGCCGAACGGCGCCAGGAGTTCGGAATAATGCTTGGTGCCGCCGGCCGCGAGCATGGCGAGGTAGCGCTCGGCAAAGCCTTCCGAGGCGTGCTCGTAGACCGCATAGAGCGAATTCACCAGGCAATCGCCGAAGGCATAGGCATAGACGTAGAACGGCGAGTGGATGAAATGCGGGATGTAGCACCAGAAGGTCTCGTAGCCTGGCTTTAGCTCGATCGCCGGGCCCAAGCTCTCGCGCTGCACGTCGAGCCATAATTCGCCGATGCGCGCGGCGGTGAGTTCGCCGCTCTTGCGCTCGGTATGGACCGCGCGCTCGAAACTATAGAACGCGATCTGCCGCACCACGGTGTTGATCATGTCCTCGACCTTGGCGGCAAGCATCGCCTTGCGCTCTTTGTGGTCGCGGCTATTGGCGAGGAGCTTGCGGAAGGTCAGCATCTCGCCGAACACGCTTGCGGTCTCGGCGAGCGTCAGCGGCGTCGGCGCCATCAGCGCGCCGTTCGGCGCCGCCAGCACCTGATGCACGCCATGGCCGAGTTCGTGCGCCAACGTCATCACGTCGCGCGGCTTGCCCTGATAATTGAGGAGCACATAAGGATGCGCCGACGGCGTGGTCGGATGCGCAAAGGCGCCCGGCGCCTTGCCCGGCCGCACCGGCGCATCGATCCAGCGCTTGGCAAAAAATTCCTCGGCGATCGCCGCCATCTTCGGCGAGAACGCGCCGTAAGCGGTGAGCACGGTGTCCATCGCCTCGGTCCAGCCGACGCTGCGCTGCGCGACCATCGGCAATGGCGCGTTGCGATCCCAATGCGGCAGCCTCTTCTTGCCGAACCACTTGGCTTTGAGCGCATAGTAGCGGTGCGACAGCCGCGGATAGGCGGCGCGCACGGCGGCAACCAGCGCATCGACCACCTCGCGCTCGACGCGATTGTCGAGATGCCGCGCGTCGGCGATGTCGGCAAAGCCGCGCCAGCGGTCGGAGATTTCCTTGTCCTTGGCGAGCGTGTTGGTGATCAGCGCGAAGCCCTGAACGGTTTCGGCAAAAGTCTTGGCCAGCGCCTGCGCAGCGGCCTTGCGCTTTTCTCCGGAGCGGTCCTGCATCAGAGTGAGCGTCGGCTCGATGGCGAGCGATTTGCCCAAGACCTTGAAGCGCAAATTCGCGATGGCGGCGTCGAACTGCCGATTCCAGGCGCCATAGCCGGTCACCGATTTTTCGTGAAACAGCTGTTCGACACGATCTTCAAGCTGATAGGGCCGGTAACGCCGCACGTCATCGAGCCAGGGCCGGTAATGGCCGAGCGCCGGATCGACCATGGCGGCGTCGAGCACCGCATCGTCGACGCGATTGAGCTCCAACGTGAAAAAGAGAAGATGCGTGGAGGCGGCCGTCATCCGTTCCTGGATGTCGCCGTAGAACTTGGTGCGCGCCGGATCGAGCGTGTCGCCGGCGTGAACGAGCCCGGCATAGGAGCCGAGCCGGCCCATCAGATCGTCGATCGCCTCGTAGCGGCGCAGGACGGCCGTGAGCGCAGCGCCGCCGCCCGGCCCGCCCGCCATCGCGGCGAGCCTGCCCTTATAAGCCGTCTCGAAACCGACGCATTCGGCATCGATGCGGTCAAGATCGCGCTTGATCGCCGGATCGTCGAGGCCGGAATAAAGGTCGTCGAGATTCCACTCCGGCAATTGGCCGAGCGATGATTTCCTGGCGGGCGCGCGTCCGGCGGGCCGGCGTGCGGCTGTTTTCTTCGCGGTTTTTGGCATGATTTGACCTGACCTTACCGCCGTTGATGTGGCGCAGGGTTGCGGCCCGCGCAAGGCCGCCGATCCGCCGCCGGCGCATGCGGGCGATGCCCCGTTTCCGGGCGACCAAGAGCGATACGAAACGATCGCCGCCTGCGCGGCAGTTTTGATTTACCTCAAGGCGACGCGCCCAATGATGGCGTGGGCTTAATCATTCGAAACGGAGAGAACAAAAATGATTCGGAAAATCGGGCTGGCGGCGCTCCTGGCGACGGCCATGACCATGGCGATGCCGCAGCAACAGGCGGCGGCACAGGGCGGCGCGCTCGGTGGCGCGATCCTCGGCGGCGCCGCCGGTGCGGCAATCGGCGGGGCGGTCGGCGGCGGCCGGCGCCATCATCGGCGCAACGACAGGCGCCGTGATCAGCGCCCAGGGCGAGCGCCGCGCCGGCGGTTACTATTATTGGCATCGCGGCTGCTACATCCAGCGCCCCGACGGCGCCTGGATCAGGGTCTCGCCGCGCTATTGCGGGCCCTATTAAGTCACGCGCGCGGCCATGCCGGCGGATCGCTGCCGAGCGGAACGCTTGGACGCGGCCAATGCGGCGGCGTTTCCGACAGCACCGCTGAGTGGCGGACGGCAGTGAGCCGGCCGAAGCCGCTTGCCGTGTCCTCGAGATAATCGCGCACGTCGTCGAATTTCGGATCGGGACAATGGATGCCGTCAATGCGGCCGAGCTGGCGCAGCCAATAACCGGTTTGCGCGAGCGATGCCCGCACATGCCAGGAACCGCCCTCCTCGGCTTGCCGCTTGAGCGCAGTCATCACCGCAAAAGCGAGCAGATAGCCGGTCGCGTGATCCAATGCCTGCGCCGGCAGCTCTTTCGGCTTTTGCGAAGCGAAGGCTTCGGCCTCCGCGATGTTGAAGCCGCTCGCGGTCTGCACCAGCGAGTCAAAGCCGCGCCGGCTGGCCCATGGGCCTTCGTGGCCATAGGCGCACAGCGAGGCATAGACGATGCCGGGGCGGAGCCGCGCGACGTCTTGCGGCGCAACGCCATGCGCGGCGATGGCGCCGGGCCGATAGCCCTGGACGAAAACGTCGGCGTCGCGCACCAGCGCCGATAGCGTCGCGCGCCCGCCGGTGTCGCGCAGATCGATCGAGGCCGACAATTTGCCGCGCCCGGTATCCATGACCAGCGGCAGCATCGAGGCCAAATGTTGGGCAGTGACGAGCAGCACGTCGGCGCCATGCGCCGCGAGCGTGCGGCCGCAGACCGGGCCGGCAATGATGCGGGTGAGGTCGAGCACCTTGATGCCCGACAGCGGCCGCTCGGCCGCGGCGAGTTTCTTTGGCGGCGCATCGCCGATTTTCTCGATGCTGAACAAGGGCAGCTTCGCCACCGCTTGGCCTTGTGGATGCTGGTCCCATTCCGCGAAGGAACGGCACGCGGTGACGACGAGGCCGGCTGCGGCGGCCGCGTCCTCCAGCGCCTGCGCGGTCATGCCGTCGAGCGCGCGCTGCACCGCGGCCCTGTCGTGCGGCACACCGAGCAGCTTCAAAAGCCCGCGGCAATGATGCGGCAGATTGGTATGCAGCCGCGCGAAGCGCCCGTCGCCGCACCGATAAAGCCCGGCGAGGCCGTCGTGATATTCGTCGGGCACTTTGCCGTCGACGCGCAGATAACGCTCGCTGCGGAATTCGATTGCCGCATGCCGCATGTCGACGCCGACCGTCTGGCGGCGTCCGCTGCGCAACCGCCACAGTTCGGCGGCGGCAAGCGCCGCGGCGCCGATGGTTGCTTGCGCCGCGGTGCCGACCGCAAACGACGACGGCAGCACCGGCTCGGATCCGGTGAAATGTATCTGGTCTAGCGCCGTGTCGTCGTGACCGGCGCTGCGCCACAGGCCGGCGAGTACAGTCTTGGCATCGGGAGCGGGCATTGTTCTTTGCTGCGCAGATAGAATTTGGCCGATGGTGCGATGCCGTCGATCGTAGCGGCCGTCAATTTTTTTTGCAGCCACGCGACCGAAGGCGTTTCACGACCGTCCTTATATCCGACCCGGCGCAAACTTGCCCACCGCTGCCGCCTGTGCTTGTTACCGCGCAACCGGCGACTGGGCGGGGCGCATCATCCGAAACTGAGGGAACTCTTCATGCGCAAACATGCTGTTGCACTTTTGGGTCTGGCGCTTGCGGCGGCGCTCGCGTCGCCTGCTGTGGCGCAGCCGTCGGGCGGCACCAAAATCGGCGTGCTCACCTGCCGCACCTCGGCCAGCATCGGCCTGATCGTCGGCTCACATCAGCGCATCGCCTGCAGCTTTACGCCGGACGCCGGCGGCGGCCGCCCTGACAATTACGAAGGCCACATCACCCGCGTCGGGATCGATCTCGGCGTCACCACCGGCGGCATCATGACCTGGGGCGTCGTCGCGCCGGTCAACGGCTGGCACCACGGCGCGCTTGCCGGCACCTACGCCGGAGCGAGCGGCAGCGTCTCCGCCGGTGTCGGCGTCGGCGCCAATGCGCTGGTCGGCGGCTCGCACCGCTCGATCGCTCTGCAGCCGCTGTCGGTCTCCGGCAATGTCGGCGTCAATCTCGCGCTCGGCGTCGCCGGCCTGACGCTGCGGAGTGTGCGGTAGCGCGTTTCCCGGACGCGGTGCAGCGCGCAGCGCTGCGCCGCTGATCCGGGATCATCCCAAGCTCGGTGTCTGAAACGATCCCGGGCGCAGCGCACCACTTCGCTACGCTCCGTGCTGCGCTGCGCCCGGGAAACGGCTCGTGGTCGGCTCGGTCGCTTAACACCCCCTTAAGCCTCCTGCCGCAAAGTGCCCCGAAACGGCACAGCGTGTTGAACCGAGGCCGCCGGGGATTTGATGACCATCCTTATCGTCGATGACGATCCGGTGCAGTGCCGGCTTCTTGAAGCCGCACTGCACAGGTTCGAATACGAGACGGTGACGCGCGACTCCGGCGAAGCGGCGCTTTCGCTGCTCGCGGGCCCCGACGGCGGCGCGATCGATTGCGTCATCCTCGATCTCGTGATGCCGAACCTCGACGGCATGGGCGTGCTCGCCAAAATGCGCCAGTCGGCGATCAAGGTGCCGGTGATCGTGCAGACCGCGCATGGCGGCATCGACAATGTGGTTTCGGCGATGCGCGCCGGCGCGGTCGATTTCGTGGTCAAGCCGGTGGGCGCCGAGCGGCTTTCGGTCTCCGTGCGCAATGCGCTCAACGCCAGCGCGCTCGAGGGCGAGCTGGCGCGGATCAAAAAGAGCCAGTCCGGCACGCTTGGCTTTGCCGACATCATCACCAAGAGCGCGACCATGCATGCCGTCATCCGCGTCGCGGAGAAGGCGGCGGGTTCGACCATCCCGGTGCTGATCGCAGGCGAATCCGGCGTCGGCAAGGAATTGATCGCGCGCGCCATCCACGGCTCGTCGGAGCGGCGGGCGAAGCCGTTCGTCGCGGTGAATTGCGGGGCGATGCCGGAGCATCTCGTCGAGTCGATTTTGTTCGGCCATGAGAAAGGGTCGTTCACCGGCGCCACCGAGCGCCATGTCGGCAAATTCGTCGAAGCCTCCGGCGGCACGCTGTTTCTCGACGAGGTCGGCGAACTGCCGGCGCCGGCGCAAGTCAAGCTGCTGCGCGCCATCCAGGAGGGCGAGGTCGAACCGGTCGGCGCGCGCAAGCCGGTCAAGGTCGACGCGCGGCTCGTCTCCGCCACCAATCGCGATCTGATCGCCGACGTCAAAGCCGGACGTTTTCGTGAGGACTTGTTCTATCGCCTGCATGTTTTTCCGATCCTCGTGCCACCGCTGCGCGAGCGGCCTGCCGACATCCCGGCGTTGGTCCGGCATTTCCTGGCGCGCTTTGCCGCCGAGGAAGGAAAACGCATCCGCGCTGTGACGCCCGAGGCGCTCCGCGTGCTCGCCGCCCATCACTGGCCCGGCAATATCCGGCAATTGGAAAACGCCGTGTTCCGCGCCGTGGTGCTGGCCGAAACCGACGCCGTCGGGCTCGACGAGTTCCCGCAAATCGCGGCGCAAATCGGCATGAGGCCCGCGGCTGCATCGGACGAAGCACTATCGGCGGCGGCGCAGGCCCCTTCCGTGGCGCCGGGCGACGATTTACCCGGCCTCGCCGCGATGCCCTATCATGAGGCGGCGCCCGCTTCCATCTCCGTGCCGCCGCTGCCGGTCGACGCGCTGCCCTTGCTCGATGCCGAGGGCGAGGTGCGGCCGCTGGAAGAGATCGAAGCCGAGCTCATCAGGTACGCCATTACCCATTACCGCGGTCAAATGTCGGAAGTCGCGCGGCGGCTAAAGATCGGCCGCTCCACGCTCTACCGCAAGCTCGACGCGCTCGGCCTATCCCCCACCCTTCCCTCCCCTGCGAGCGCGGAAGGAAAAGGTGGGGACGGCGAAGGAGATAGCGAAGCCGTGGCCGCAGAGCGACAGGGTACGAAATTCGCCTGATTTGTTCCCGCAGATCACAGGACAAAATCAGACGGCTCACGTAAGGTGCCGCAACCGCGAAGCAGTCTCTGGCGGCGAATGCCATGATTGGGGGCGCCTAATCCCAATGAGTAACGCGTTTTTTCCGGCCGCAGCGGCCGTGAGGGAGAATACGTAATGCCCGGGATTCGTATCGATCGGTTGCTGGCTTCGACGGCCGCCGCCCTCCTGCTCGCCGCTTCTGCCGTCGCCGCCGCAGCCGACCCGTCACATGCAACCGGCGACACGGCGGTCAGCGCCGCTCCGGTGAGCGCGGCACCGGCCAGCGCCGCCCCGGCAGCCGCGGTCCCGGCCACGCCCGAAGCAAAACCCGAAGCGACGCAAACGGCCGCGCCGGCAACAGCCACGCCGCAACCGGATGCATCCGGCAAGGCAGCGGCCAGTCCGGCTCCGGCGGCGGCGGTGAGCGCTCCCGCAACCTCCAGCCCCGAGACGGCCGCGGCGCCGCCCGCTCCGCCGCCCGGCCCCGACGCGGCAATAGCGGATCAGCTGCGCGAACTCGCCACCGGCAAGTTCGACCATCTGATCACCAACAAGAAAGACCGGATGCAGATCGACGCGTTCTATTCCGGCCGCAACTATAAGCCGCTGTGGATCGCCGACGGCAAGGCCAACGACCGCGCCAAGGTGGCGATCGCCTATCTCGGCCATGTCGGCGCCGACGGTCTGTTTCCCTCCGACTATCCGGTGCCGGATTTCGCCAAGCTCACGACGCCGGCCGATCTCGCCAATGCCGAGATGGAGATGACGGCTTCCGTGATCACCTACGCGCATCACGCCAGCATCGGCCGCGTCGCCTTCTCGCGGGTGTCGCCGGATATCCAATACGACCGCCCGGCGCCGGAGGCGGCCGACGTTCTGGCCACGATCGTCGGCGCCAAGGACGTCGCGGCGGCGCTCGACTCCTATGAGCCGAAAACGCCTGGTTATCTGGCGCTCAAGGCCAAGCTCGCCGAGATCCGCGCCGGCAAGCTCGACAGCGGCAACCCGGCGATCGCCCACGGACCGGTGCTCAAGATCGGCATGCAGGACAACCGCGTGCCGGAATTGCGCGAGCGGCTCGGCGTGCTCGGCGACGGCGGCACCACCTACGACAAACCGCTCGCCGAAGCGGTGCGGAAATTCCAGAAGGCGCATCAGCTGCCGGTGAACGGGCTACTGACCGCCGCCACCATCGATGCCATCGACGGCCCGCGGCCCGATCACATCGAAGACGTCATCATCGCCAATATGGAACGCTGGCGCTGGGCGCCGCACCAGTTCCCCGATACCTACGTCATCGTCAATTTGCCGGACTACACGCTGCGCGTCATGCATGACGGCAAGCTGGCGTGGAAGACCAAGATCGTGATCGGCAAGCCTGACACGCCGACGCCGATCATGACGGCGGACATGAAATTCATCACCGTCAATCCGACCTGGAACGTGCCGCCGTCGATCGTCAACAACGAATACCTGCCGGCGCTGCAGCAGGATCCGACTGTGCTCGACCGCATGGGATTGAAGATAGCGCGCAATCCCGACGGCACCGTGCACATCTGGCAGCCGCCGGGCGACGGCAATGCGCTCGGCCGCATCCGCTTCAACTTCCCGAACAAGTTCCTGGTCTATCAGCACGACACGCCGGACAAATACCTGTTCGCCTATGCCAAGCGCGCCTATAGCCACGGCTGCATGCGGGTGCAGGATCCGGTGCATTACGCCGAGGTGCTGCTGTCGCTGGTGCGGCCGAACGACGGCTATACCGACGAGCGCATCAAAAAGATGTTCGGCCCGAACGAGGTCAATATCGATTTCCCGACCTTCGTGCCGGACAACCTGACCTATCAGACCGCCTTCGTCGACAGCGCGGGCAAGCTCGAATTCCGCGACGATATTTACGGCCGCGACAAGGCGCTCATCGCCATCCTCAAGGGCGACCGCAAGGACGCCGATATCCCGGTCGAGCACAAAGAGGATATCAGCCACCGCGAAGTGCTGGCCATGCCGGATCAGCCGTCGCTGTTCGGCCGCGGCGGCCTGTTCGGCGGCGCCAGCTCCTATCCGAACGGCCGATATGCCACCGGCGCCGGCGGCGGCGTCGACAATTTCTTCTCGCGGCTGTTCGGCGGCTTCAGCCCGCCGCCGGCGCCGGTCCCGGTCCGCCACCCCGTCGGCCACGCCAGAAAAGTGAGCCGGGCCAAGGAATCGAGGCAGACCGTCGAGCGTTAAACCGCCCGGCGGCCGGCGGTTTACGCATGTTAACCAATTTTATCCACTTGAAGGCGCGACCGGCGTGCCCGGTCGCGCAAAGGCCATATTTTGCCACACTGCACCGTTAGCCCTAATCTCGGTGTCGGGGATGGGGTGACGGCAAGTTCGCGGTAACCCTTCCCAAATTGGGCAATGCGTTAGCGTTACCGCGCGGTTGAGGCCGTGGCGGCAGCGCTGTTGACGCGTCAACGCGAGACTGCCAGTGCACGTTGCCAAAGCGCGCCTGAATGCTGGTCGATCGTTCGCGGCACGCGCCGGCTATTCGTGCGGTCTTGCCTTTGTCCTGTTTCTGTTCGGTTCGCGCGCGCTGCAAAACGCGGTCGCCGAGGGCGACACGCGCACGATCACGATGCACCACATCCATACCGGCGAGGACATCACCATCACCTATAAGCGCGATGGCCGCTACGACGAAGCCGCGCTCAAGAAGCTCGACTGGTTCCTGCGTGACTGGCGGCGCGGCCAGGAAACCGACATGGATCCGCGGCTGATCGATCTGGTCTGGGAAGTGCAGCGCGAGACCGGATCGAAGGCGCCGATCCAGGTGGTATGCGGCTATCGCTCGCCCGCGACCAACGCAATGCTGCGCCGGCGCAGCGAGGGCGTGGCGCGCTACAGCCAGCACATTCTCGGCCGCGCCATGGACTTCTACATTCCCGGCGTGTCGCTCGAGCAGGTGCGCGAGATCGGCCTGCGCCTCCAACGCGGCGGGGTCGGCTTCTATCCGGAGTCCGGCTCGCCCTTCGTGCATATGGACGTCGGCGGCATCCGGATGTGGCCGCGCATGACCCGCGAGCAGCTGATGGCCGTGTTCCCGGACGGCCGTACCGTGCAAATCCCGACCGATGGCAAGCCGCTCGCCGGCTATGCGCTGGCGCTGGCGGATGCCGCCAAGCGCGGCGCCGCGCCGTCGGCGAATTCGCTGCAGGCCGCGCGCATTGCCGGCATCGATGTCGATACGGCAGTGGCGAGCAGCGAGCACCCGGCCGGGACCAATCCCTTCGCCAAACTCCTGGGACTAGCGAGGGATGACGAAGGCGAAGAGGCCGATGCCGCGCTGACGCCGGTCAGCTATCGGTCGAAGCCGGTGCTGCTCGCCGGCCTCGACGTGACGGCGGCGAAGAAGCCGAGCCTCGCCCGCACCGTTACCGCCAAGGTCGAGCACGCGATCGACAAATTGAAGCTCGTGCATCTCGCCCCGGTTCTGCGCAGCCAGAGCCAAGCGGCCGACAACCAGCCGCCCGCTGCGGCCGTTCGCCCGCACCCTGCCGCGACGGCGCCGACGCCGAACCAGGTCATCCTCGCCCGCGGCTATTGGGAAGGCCCGCCCGACGGCATGGCGGTCGCCAACCCGCTGGCCGAGATCGCCTATCGCCGGAGCGAGACGGCCGCGGCGGATCAAGACAGCACCGGCGCGATCGATCAAGGCGGCGGCAACGGGCTCGCGCTCGCTTACGCCGATTCCGGCGACGGCGCGGCCGGCAGCGGCACCGCATCCACGACTGCCGTGAGCGCCGGCATCGCCGCCTTGCGCGCCGCGGCGCTGGCGGCGCGGCAGGACATCCCCGCCAAGACCACGATCGCGGTCAAGCGCGCCGCCGACCAGATCGCGTCCGCGATCGTGACCGCCAGCGCCTCGTCGATGATGGTGATCCGAAGCGGCGTGCACGTCGCCGATCCGTGGCTGCGCGCCATCGTGCTCTCCCCGAGCGTCAAGCGCTTCCTCACCACGGCGGCGCTGGGCGACCGCGATTTTCGCGCGCTGGCGGCGTTAATGATCAAGCCGAGGAGTGCGGTGAAGATGACGTTCGCGGCCAATCCCAATCCCGGCCTGTCGCAGGATCATTTCTCGGGCGCGGCGATCGCCTTTGTGCCGACGGTGAATTACGCGGCGGCGACGCATACGGCGGCGCTGCAGTAACTTTTCCTGCCGCTCATTCCCGCGAAAGCGGGAATCCAGCCTTTATCGCATTTCAATATGGCCCCCTTCCTGGGTCCCCGCTTTCCGCCTTCGCGCTGATGCGCTTCGGCGAACTCAAACCCGCCGAAGCTCGCGGCGCGAGCGCAGGCGGGTCGCGGGGACGAGCGGAGCGATTGCGACGGCTACAGCATCCCCAGCGCATGCAGGTAGGTCTCCAGGATGGCCTCCTGCTCCTTGCGTTCGTTGACGTCCTGCTTGCGCAAGCGCACGACGACGCGCAGCGTCTTGATGTCGAAGCCGTTGCCTTTGGCTTCGGCATAGACGTCGCGGATATCGTCGGCGATCGCCTTCTTCTCTTCCTCGAGCCGTTCGACGCGCTCGACGAACGCCTTGAGCTGATCCTTGGCGAAATGGTGGGCGGTCTCTTCGTTCTTGGCGGCGGCGGCGGTGGCCATCGGATACTACTCCTCGCAATACCGGAGAACGGTCCGCGACGGATCGCCCTCAATCTCGAAGCGAAGAGATTTCAAAAGCGAGTAGCTTCAGCAAGCCGCAAGGTGCCTCATCCACAGCACTGCACAGGACGATGCCGCGGCGCGGGCGCCTTCAGTGCTTTTGGCTTGCTTTTTCGAATGCCGCCTTCTGCTCGGGCGAGGCTTCCTTCTGATGTTTGGCGCGCCACTCGTCGTAGGGCATGCCATAGACCAGCTCGCGGCTTTGCTCCTTGGTCATCGGCACGCCCTTGGCGTCGGCGGCATCCTTCATCCAGTTGGACAGGCAATTACGGCAGAAGCCGGCCAGATTCATCATGTCGATGTTCTGCACGTCGGTGCGCGAGCGCAGGTGTTCGACCAGGCGGCGGTAGACGGCGGCATCGAGTTCCATCTGGGTCTTCGGGTCGGTAGCCATGATCTCCTCCGCGGGTTAGCTATGGAAAGATAAAGCTGCGGCCGGGCACTTTCCATAGTTCCCTCGGGCCGTCATGAAGCCGGCGGTGAAGGTTCGATTTGGCGACGCAATCGCGCGCATTGCTCGAAAGCCTGTTTCGCGCCGCGGTCGCCGCCGCGCACCCGTCGCGTTGCCTGCCGCCCAATCTGCCGGATGCCCCGCCGCGCGGACGGCTGATCGTGCTTGCCGCCGGCAAAGGCGCCGGATCGCTGAGCGAGGCGGCCGAAGCGCACTATCTCGCGCGCATGCCCGCAGAACGGCTCGATGGCATCGCCGTGACGCGCCACGGCTATGGCCGGCCGACCCGGCGCATCGCCATGGTCGAGGCCGGCCATCCGGTCCCCGACGAAGCGGGTCTCAAGGGCACCGAACGCGCGCTGGCCTTAGCCGATGCGGCCGGTGCGGACGATCTCGTGCTTGTGCTTCTTTCCGGCGGCGCCTCGGCGAACTGGATCGCGCCGGCGCCCGGCTTGAGCTTCGCCGACAAGCAGGCCGCCACCCGGGCGCTGTTACGCAGCGGCGCCAATATCGGCGAGATCAATTGCGTGCGAAAGCACCTGTCCCGCATCAAGGGCGGCCGGCTCGCCCGCCGCGCTTATCCCGCCCGCGTCGTGACGCTCGCCATTTCCGACGTGCCGGGCGACGATCCAGCGGTGATCGGCTCGGGGCCGACGGCGCCGGATCCGACGACGCTGGCGGACGCCCGTGGAAACGTCGCCAAATACCGGCTCGACCTCCCGGAAGCGGTCATTCGCGCGCTGGGCGATCCCGGCAACGAATCGCCCAAACCCGGGGACCGGATTTTTGCCGAGACGAGCTATCGGATCGTCGCCCGGCCGGCCGATGCGCTGGCGGCGGCGGCGGCCAAGGCTCGGGAAGCGGGCTATGCCTGTGTGATCTTAAGCGACCGCTTGCAAGGCGAAGCCCGCGAGGTCGCGGCCGCGCATGCGCGGCTTGCCTGCGACTATGCCGCGACGGAGCGCCGCATGGCGATTCTGTCCGGCGGCGAGCTCACCGTTACGCTCAAGGGCGACGGCCGCGGCGGGCCGAACCAGGAATACGCGCTGGCGCTCGCCATTCATCTCGCCGGCGCCAAAGGCATCGCGGCGCTGGCGGCGGATACCGACGGCACCGACGGCGGCCGCGGCCGGCCGGACGACCCCGCCGGCGCCTTCATCGACGACACCACTTTGGCGCGGGCCGCCGCCGCCGGCCTCGATCCCGCCGCGTTTCTCGCCGACAACGATTCCACGGGGTTTTTCAACGGCATCGGCGATCTTTTCATACCCGGCCCGACGTTCACCAACGTCACCGACTTCCGCGCCATCGTCGTTGACAGACCGGCATTTTGATACCGATTCTGGCTCGGGGATGGGAATCTGAAGCGGAAATGAGAGCGGGTTTTACCAAGACAGCGGCTGCGGCGCTGATGCCGGTCGTCCTTGCGGCATCGGCCCTTATGGCCTCGGCGGGACCCGCCGCCGCAGATTTCCGGCTCTGCAACAACACGCCGAGCCGGGTCGGCGTCGCCATCGGCTACAAGGACGGACAAGGCTGGACCACCGAAGGCTGGTGGAACCTGCCGGCGCGCAGCTGCGAGACCATGCTCAAAGGAAATCTTGTCGCCCGTTATTATTATGTCTACGCCATCGATTACGATCGCGGCGGCGAATGGATGGGCCAAGCCTATATGTGCACCCGCGACAAGGAGTTTACGATTCACGGCATTGGCGATTGCCTCGCCCGCGGCTACGACCGCACCGGCTTTTTCGAGGTCGACACCGGCGAGCAGCGGGCCTGGACGGTGCAGCTGACGGAATCGAGCGAGCAGCAGAAGGCCCCGCTGGTCAGCAGTACCCCGCCGGCCGCCCCCGCGCCGGCCACCGCGAGCAGCGGCGCGCCGGTCGCGCCGCCGATCCCACCGGCCGCGACCCCGTCGGCGACGGCGCCTGGCGGCCACAAGACCCCATGAGATGAGATGAGATGAGATGGAGCTGAGACGGCGATGAGGCGGCAGCGGCGCACCAAACTCGTCGCGACGCTCGGTCCGGCGTCGGGCGATCGCGCCGTGATCGCCCGGCTGTTCGAGGCCGGCGCCGACGTGTTCCGCATCAATATGAGCCACACCAACCACGAGCGGATGCGCGAATTGGTGGCGAGCATCCGCGACGTCGAGGCCGAACATAACCGGCCGATCGGCATCCTGGTCGACCTGCAAGGGCCGAAACTCCGCCTCGGCGCATTCAAGGACGGCGCCGCCGAGATCGACAAGGGCCAGGATTTCATTCTCGACGCCGATCCGGCGCCGGGCGACGCCACGCGGGTACAGCTGCCGCATCCGGAGATCTTCGCCGCCATCAAGCCCGGCGACGCACTGTTGATAGACGACGGCAAGCTGCGCCTGGTGGCGACCGAGGTTGCGCCGCAGCGCATCGTGGCCCAGGTCGAAGTCGGCGGCAAAATATCGAACCGCAAAGGCGTCAGCCTGCCCGATACCGTCGTGCCGCTGGCGGCGCTGGCGCCCAAGGATCTCGCCGACCTCGAGGCCGCCCTCGATGCCGGCGTCGACTGGATCGCGCTGTCGTTCATTCAGCGTCCCGAGGACATCGCCGAAGCCAAGAAGCTCACCCGCGGGCGCGCCGCGGTGATGGCCAAGATCGAGAAACCGCAGGCCGTGGCGCGGCTGTCCGACATTCTCGAACTCGCCGACGCGCTGATGGTCGCGCGCGGCGATCTCGGCGTCGAAATGCCGCTGGAGAAAGTGCCCGGCGTGCAAAAGGAAATGACGCGCGCCTGCCGCCGCGCCGGCAAGCCGGTCGTCGTCGCCACCCAGATGCTGGAATCGATGATCGCAAGTCCGGTGCCGACGCGCGCCGAAGTCTCCGACGTCGCCACCGCCATTTTCGACGGCGCCGATGCGGTCATGTTGTCGGCGGAATCGGCGTCGGGCCAATACCCGATCGAAGCGGTGGCGACCATGAACCGCATCGCCGAGGAGGTCGAAGACGACTCCATGTATTTGCCCTCGGTTCACATGCTGCAGACGCCGCCGGAACGCACCGGGGCCGACGCCATCGCCGTGGCGGCGCGGCAGGTGGCGGAGACGCTCGATCTCGCGGCCATCGTCTGCTGGACGGTGTCCGGCTCGACCGGATTGCGGATGTCGCGCGAGCGGCCGAACTGTCCGATCGTCGCCATCTCGCCGATGCAGGCCGCCGGGCGAAAATTGTCGGTAGCGTGGGGCATCCATTGCGTCGTCGACGAGGATGCCAAGGATCAGGACGACATGGTGGAGCGCGCCTGCCGCATCGCGTTCAAGGAGCGTTTCGCCAAAGCCGGCGAGCGCGTCATCATCGTCGCCGGCGTGCCGCTCGGCACCCCGGGCGCGACCAATTTCATGCGCATTGCTTATGTGGGCGACGGCGCGGGCGGGGAATAGGACAGCCCGGAACGACGATCGGAGATCAGCCGCCCGCGGCTCGGCGCAGAATCTCCTGCGCGCTCTCGATTGCATTCAGCCGGTCCGCACATTGAAAGTCCTCGCGAATGAGGTCTCCCGCCTGCCAAAATGTGATCGCTCCGCTTATGCCGCCGACGACAAGAGCCGTTGTGGCGACAACAGGTCCAAGCAATGGTCCAGTGAAAGCGAGCCCAAAACCGGCGACCGCAACGGCGCTGGCGACGCCCGCTTCGACATACTTCCGAAGCGAAGGAGCGGTTTCGAGCTCCAACTCTCTGGCCGCATCGAGAATCTCAAACCACCGGTGCATTTCTTCCGGTGAATTGGTGTCAAACCAGCCTCGAATGGCCTGAGGGTCTCTGACTAATGCGTCTGTTAGTTTTTTCAGCTTGGCCGGAGACGGCACCAATCCTTGATCTAAGCGATCGGAATGACCTTCGCCCGGCTGAGCCACCGTCAAATGCCGAGTTTCGATTCAGACCTGCTCGATGCCGCCGCGTGCTCTTCTTTTTGAAGCGCTCGGTCGATCAGCGCCTCTGCATCAATTTTATGAGCTCGCTCGGCAACACCCGGCCATCGCGCCTCTAGAAGCGTCCGGAACTCGTTCGAAATCCCGCGCGATCTTTCGGCTTGCCGTGAAACTCCAAGCCGCACGTTGATCATATCGATGATGCGCAGGAGAGCTACCGCCACGATCAGCGCGACTGTCACAAGCAAAAACTTGTCGGCAAGCGCCAGCCAGGAATCCGCGTCCCTAACGCCGCCGCCAATATATCCGGCGATCAGGGCTATTAACGCACAAGCCACGATAAGGCCGATCCGACCAAGCTCGAATGAATGCCGATCGGCGTTCGACAAACGAGGTTTGAGATTGAGTTCCGCCATACCTGCAAAATGGCATAGTCACCGTGGAATTTCCAGATGCACATTTTGCGCTTATGAGGCATCCCCAATTCGGTTCCGGCATCAATCCGGGCGACCGCTTGCGATCGCCTCGATCTCCGCGACGACGCGTTCCGCCGCCGCGTGATGCAGCATGTGGCCGACGCCCGGCAGCACGACGAGCTTCGCCCGCGGCACGGATGCGGCGAATGCGATAGCGTGACGCTCCGCCGCAACGATCATGTCGCGGTCGCCGGTCATGATGGTCGTCGGGACGACAAGCGACGCATAGCGCGCCTTCTGATGTTCGAGGTTGCCGGCAAGATGGGCGACATCGCGCGCATTCGCGAGAAATGTCGCCGGGCGCAGCAGCAGGAGCGCTGCGGTGCGCTTGAGGTAATGACGCGGCGGCCGTTGCGGCAGAAATGCCGAGGTTAAGCCCAAGCCGATGAAGGGCAAGCCCAGCGGCAGCGCCAGCGTGCGCGCATAGAGCCAGCCGAAGATCGGCGTTCCAAATAAGGTGTAAAGCCACGTCATACTGCGATTGAGCGGATAAAGCGGCGGCGCCAGCAGCACGAGCCCGGCGACGCGCGCCGGATGATCGAGTGCGAAACTCGTCGCCAGCGCGCCGCCCCAGGAATGGCCGACGATGACGGCGCGCGCGACGCCGAGACGGTCCAATACGTCGCGCAGCATCGCCGCCTGATAGGCCGGCGAGCTGCCGTTGCGGCCGCGGCGTTCGCTCCAGCCAAGCCCGGCGCGGTCGATCAGGATGACGCGATGATGCGTGGCAAGCCGCTCGCCAAGCGCCAGCCGCATGTCTTCGAGATTGCAGCCAGCGCCGTGAATGAGAACGATCGGCGGCGATGCACTTTGCCCGGCATCGGCGCCGAGCTCGACCACATGTTGGCGTAAGCCGGCAACGTCGCCGAAGCGGCCGCGCGG
The DNA here is from genome assembly GCA_963791925.1 of uncultured Alphaproteobacteria bacterium. Taxonomy (GTDB): domain Bacteria; phylum Pseudomonadota; class Alphaproteobacteria; order Rhizobiales; family Xanthobacteraceae; genus BOG-931. The sequence goes on from CAWBUA010000006.1 coordinate 55,215, forward strand.
CGGATGCGCCCGCTCGATCAGCCGCGCGCCGATGAAGGTGACGATCGCGCCGGCGGCGAGAATTGCGGCGACGAGCGCGACTGCGTGCATTCAGGTCGTTATCGTCTCGCCGCGAAGCCAGCGCGCGCCTTGCTCATAGAGCGCATCGAGATCGCCGCCTTCGAGGCCCGGCATGTCCATCTTCACCTTGTAGCCGATCTTGGTCTGCAGGTAAGCGAGGTGGCGATAGCCCTCTGGAAACGTGCCGAGCAGATCCCGATCGAGGACGAGCTTCGCCGCCGGATCGACCGGATCGAGCCGATCCTTCTCGTAGATCAGCCGGCGCAGCACAAAGCCCCAGCGCCCGGCGCGCTTCTCGAAAAAATCGTAGAAGCGGCCGGTGCAGACCACGTCGCAGACGACGCCGTCGACCGGCGCGCGCTGCGAGATCGTCATCTTGGTCTGCGCCACAGCGCGGCCGTCCGCGATCTCGATGGCGCTGCCGCCGAGAAAATGCAGGATGCGCACGCCGCGCTTCCAGCCCTCGTCGTTGCCCCTGATGAATTCCTCGAACGTGCCCTGAAACCAAGTCGCCCACATGCGGCCTTCCGGGTGCCACACGGTGCGGAAACGGTCCCACAGCCGCGCGTCGCGCCACACCGCCCAGTTTTCCACGAGTTCGCCGATGATGCGCTTGTCGTCGTCGATGGTCATGGTGCTTTCTCCCGTCATTGCGAGCGTAGCGAAGCAATCCAGCACCGTGAAGCCTGGATTGCTTCGTCGCAAACGCTCGTCGCAATGACGAAGTGAACAGCCCGCTCAGATATCGCGGCCCTCAACCTTCTCGGTCAGCGTCTTCACCGCGTCGGGGATGTTGTCGAGGTGCGGATCGATGGCGAGCGCCTTGCGGTAGGCCTCGAGCGCATCCTTGTCGTCGCCGATATCCTGCAGCATCATGCCGAGGCCGGCCAGCGCGCCGAATTGGCGCGGCTCGCGCGCCAGCACTTCGGCGATGTCGGCAATGGCGCGGGCATAGTCGTCTTTGAGATAATAGACCGTGGCGCGCTGGTTCCAGGCTTCGACATAGCCGGGCCGGATGACGATGATCGAATTAAGCAGCCGGAGCGCGAGATCGTAGTCCTTCTCCTCGATGGCGTCCTTCACCCGCGTCATCAACAGATCGCAGGTGTCGCTGCCGGAGACGATCCAGGCCTCCCAGATGCGGTTCTCGATGGCCTTGGCGCTGGCCGTGTCCGGCGCGATCTTCAAGGCGCCGAACAAGGTATCGAGACTGTAGGCGGGCTCGCCATGCTCCGGCTTCGTCAAATCGCTCGGCGGCGACAGCATATTCCGCGGGCCTTGCGCCGACGCCGGCGCCGTGGCCGGCGCCGCAAGCAGCACGGCGGCGAAAAGGACCGGGAATCGCAGCTTCATGAGTATCAAGTCTATTCGCATGCCGCGACGCGGCAAGCCGTAAAACTGCTCACTGAGGCAAGAAGAATGCGGCGGAAATGGGCAGCCGTTAGCCTTGCCGCGCCTTGAAGCGGCGCTGCGTCTTGTTGATGACGTAGACGCGGCCCTTGCGGCGGACCAGCCGGTTGTCGCGGTGACGGCCGCGCAAGGACTTCAATGAATTGCGGACTTTCATCGGGAGCTATTCCTCAATTTGGGTCGTTGATTAAGGTTGGCGCCTGCGCTTGTCAATCGCGCCGCAGGGTCCCGCCCCGCGCCGGATACCGATATGGGGTTGAAACACCATGAATAAAGGTTCCGACTCACTCCGGCTCATCTCCGGCGTCGGCAAGAAGGGGCCGGCCTGCTTCCTGGTTGAAGCCGGAGGCCGGCGGCTCCTCCTCGACCTCGGCGAAGGGCCGCCGCCGGGGCTGCTGCCGGACGTGGCCGGGATCGGCCGCGTCGACGCGCTGATCTTGAGCCACGGGCATCGCGACCATGTCGGCGGCCTGTCGCTGCTGCCCGCCCTCGGCAATCCGCCGGTCTATGCGACCGACATCGTCGCGCGCGGCCTGCCCAAGACCGTCGCCGTCCGGCCGCTTCCCATCGGCGCTACGGCCGACGTACTCGGCATTTCCATCGCGACCGGCCGCAACGGCCATGCGCCGGGCGGCATCTGGCTGCATTTCGGGATCGCCGGCGGTTTTCTCTACACCGGGGACTATTCGACGGAGTCGGTGCTCTATGCTTATGACCCTCCAACAACGCCGGCGGCGACCGCGCTGCTCGACTGCTCCTATGCCGACTACCAGAAACCGCTCGCGGAATGCTGGCACGAGCTTGCCCAATTTGTAGAGCGCGGCCCACTGCTCTTGCCGGTGCCGGCGAACGGCCGCGGTCCGGAGATTGCGCTCGAACTGATGCGCCATGGCATCGATGACATTTACGTCGACGACGCCATGCAGAAAGCGCTGCACCGGCTCGGCGACGGTGACTCGATTTCCCTGCGCCCGGGCGTCGGCGATGACATCCGGCGATTGGCCGATATCGTCAAGCCGATCGACGGCGCGCGCGGCGTGATGCTCGCCGCATCGGCCGACGGTACGTCCGGCGCCAGCGCGCGGCTGATCCCGCAATTCGAAAACGCGCCCGAAGTGACGATCCTGTTCACCGGCTACGTCAATCCGACGACGCCGGCCGAGCGGCTGACCAAGAGCGGCCGCGCGCGGACCATGCGCTGGAACGTGCATCCGTTGCTGTCCGACACCGTGACGCTGGTGAACGCGATAAAGGCAAAAACGGTGATCCCGGCTTTCTGCGACCGCGCCAAACTTCCCGCGCTCACGGCGGCGTTATCGTCGGCGCGCGTGACGATGGATGAAATCGTGCCGCTTTAATCAGCGGGCCTGCTGGCCGCGCAGCCGCGGATGGCCGATGCCGAGCGGTTTTGCATCCATCAGCACGATGGCGAGACGCGCCGGCGCATTGCTGCGATTGACCCAGGCGTGATTGGTGCCGCGCTGGACCATGACGTCGCCAGCGTGCAATTTGACGCTGCCTTCGTCCATGTCCATGTCGATCTCGCCCGCCAGCACCACGATGTAGTCGATGGTCTCGGTGCGATGCATTTCGGAGACGACGCCGGGGGCGAATTCCATGACGATGAAGCGCGAGCCGTGCTCCGGCGGCGCGGTGCCGAGAATGCGCGCGCCCATGTCCTCGACGCCTTCGCCGGTCGAAATATCGGCGGGCATCTCGTCGGTGCACCACAGCAGCGTCGAGGCGACGCCGTCGCGCGGCGTCTTGGTATTGCTCGCCGGGCCGTCGAGGATGACCTTGGCGATGTTCGTTTTTGCGGCGTGCCCGGTGATGACACGGCGGATCGGCGTGCGGGCCATGATCGGATCGTCGCTTTCTGCCTAGGCGGCGGTGATGCGTTCGCCCTCAACGACGATGCCGGGCTGGCTTTGCAGCGGATCCGACGCTTCCCCCGGATTGCGCAGCATGGCGGCGAGCTTGTTCCAGGCGCGCAGCGCAAAGCCGAGCGGGCGCGGCATGCTGTGCCGGCACACGGCGAACTTCCGTACCTCCTTGGTCACGTGCCAGTCGCTGACGCTGCCGGCCGGGAAGAACACCATGTCGCCCGGACCGAGCCGGCGGCGCTGGCCTTTGTCGTCGGTGACGAAAATCTCGCCGGAGATGATGTGAATGAATTCGTCGACGCTGTAGCGCCAGGTGAAGCGGCCCGGTGTGCACGACCACGCCATGATCGAGGCGGTGCCGTCGGCGCTGGTGCCCAGACGCTTCGAGCGCGCCTGCGGGTTGCCTTCGGTGATCCAATGCGCCGGAATCGGCGCGGGGTGCAGTTCGACCTCGGCGGGCGCAGCAAAGACGACGGGATGAGGCACGGCGGTCTCCAGGTATTTCGCGGTCATTAGACGGCGCTAGTGGCGAAGAAAGCGTAAATTTGCCGGCTTCGACGCCCGCCTACTGCGCCGGCCGGCCGGCTGGCGCCCGCGCGCCGAGCGGCCAATCGCGCCAGGTCCGCCGCAGCCGCACGCCTGGCGCCGGCGCGGCGAGCGTGCGCCGCTGCGCCTTGCGGGCGATCAGATAGGCGCACCACTTTTGATAAATACCGAGCGCCGCCTCGCGCCAGGGCCACTGCAATCCGGCTTCGAGCGCGGATTTCGGGAACTCGGCGCTCAATTCGTTCCTCCGCTCGGTCAGGGCGCGCGCGCGGAACGCCTCGGCGGCCATCGCCGCTTCGTCGTCGAAATAGCCGCGCGGCAGCGGCGGATAGTGCTCGCGCTCACCGGCGAGAAAGCGCGCGACGTCGCGGCGATATTCGCGCAACAGCGTGTCCGCCTCGTATTCCGGATGGCCCTGGAAGAACAAAAAGAAGCTGCCGTCCTGCTTGGCGAAAGCATCGACGCCGGCGGCACGCGAACGGGTCAGAATCCTGTAGCCGCATGCCGTGAGCGCCGCTTCGGGCAGGTCGTTGTAGCGGGAATGCGGCACCCACAGCGGCTGCGGAAAGTGCTCGGTCATCGGATGATCGGCGGCGAGCCGGCAATCGAACACGCCGAACTGCTTTTGCGCGAGCGCGCGCCGCTCGATGCCGTCGCGGTGCAGCACCGCGGCGTGCGCGGCGAGGCATGACCAGATCGTCGAAGCGGTATGGTCTTTGGCCCAATCGACGATCTGGCTCAAGGTGTCCCAATAAGGCTCGTCCGCCAAATTCCCGGCGCGCGGCTCGGTGCCGGTCACGATCAGCCCGTCGAGCGGCGTCTGCCACAGCTCGGCGATGTCGCGGTAGCGCCCGGCAAGCGCGCCGCGCGCGGCTTGCCCGCGCGGCAGTTCCGGCAGCGCGAACAATTTCAGGCGGACGACAACATCCGATGCCGCCGCCCGGATCAGATCGGTGAATTGCCGCTCGGTCGCCTCAAGCGCCGCGTCGGGCATATTGTTGACGAGGCCGATGCTGATGCAGTTCGCCGCATTGAGCTCGGCTCGCGATCCCGACCGGCCGGAGTCCAGGACAAGCGGCATCGGCTTTGCTCCGCGACTGCCCTACTCGGCCGCCAGCATGGCCGAGCGCGGCGACTGCGACGCCGCCAGCGCCTGATCGAGGTCGGCGATGATGTCGTCGATGTGCTCGATGCCGACGGAAAGCCGGATCATTTCCGGCCGCACGCCGGCGAGCCGCTGCTCGTCCGCCGACATCTGCCGGTGCGTGGTCGAGGCCGGATGGCAGGCGAGCGACTTGGCGTCGCCCATGTTGACGAGCCGTTTGAACAGACCGAGCGCGTCGTAAAACGCCTTGCCGGCTTCGAGGCCGCCGACGATGCCGAAAGTGAGCAGCGAACAGGCGCGGCCGCCGAGATATTTGTCCGCCAGCGCGTGATAGGGATTATCGGCAAAACCCGCGTAATTGATCCACGCGACCTGCGGGTGCGCCCGCAAATATTCGGCGACGCGGCGCGCGTTCTCGACATGGCGCTCCACGCGTAGCGCCACGGTTTCGATGCCTTGCAGCAGCAGAAAAGCGGACAGCGGAGAGAGCACGGCGCCGGTGGTGCGCTGATAGACGCTGCGGCAGCGCGCGATATAGGCGGCCTCGCCGAAGTGATCGGCATAGACGAGCCCATGATAGGACGCATCGGGCTCGTTGAATTGCGCGAAACGCTTGGCGTGCTGCTTCCAGGGAAATTTGCCGCCGTCGACGATGGCGCCGCCGAGCGTGGTGCCGTGGCCGCCGAGAAATTTGGTCAGCGAATGCACGACGATATCGGCGCCGTAGTCGATCGGGCGCAACAGGATCGGCGTGGCGACGGTGTTGTCGACAATGAGCGGGACGCCGTGCCGCGCGGCGACCTTGGCGAGCGCCTCGATGTCGCAAATATTGCCGGCCGGGTTGCCGACGCTCTCGCAGAAGATTCCGCGCGTGCCGTCGTCGATCAGCTTTTCGATTGCCTCGGCCCGGTCGGATGCGGCGAAGCGCACGGTGACGCCCTGGCTCGGCAGGATGTGGCCGAACAGCGTATAGGTCGTGCCGTAGAGCTGCGGCACCGAGACGATATTGGTGCCCATCGCGGTAAGATTGAGCACCGCATAATTCAGCGCCGCCTGGCCGGTGCTCGCGCATAACGCATCGACGCCGCCTTCAAGGAGCGCAAGCCGGCGTTCCAGCACCGCCACGGTCGGATTGCTGATGCGGCTGTAGCGATGGCCTTCGACTTCGAGATTGAACAAGGCGGCGCCGTGATCGGCGCTGTCGAATTCGTAAGCGACGGTCTGATAGATCGGCACCGCCACCGCTTTGGTGGTCGGGTCGGATTCATAGCCGCCATGAACGGCCACTGTGTCGCTTTTCATGCTTCCCGCCGCCTGCCAGAAGACACGCTTTATAGGCCAATTGGGTTTCTTATCGGTGCCTGAAAGGGCGAACAACGCAAGCGCGGCGAATTCGAAGGAATAACCTTAATTGTTTGCCGAACTGGCGAGGATTTCGTTCAAATTTTATGCGTTGTTGAAGCGAAAGATTCACTTTGTTGCGCGATGCTGAAACATGACCCTTGTCGAGATGGATCGGCCGACGCAGGAGGCCCGCGGCAAGGACAGCGCGCTGCGCGATTGGGCGCGCGCGCTCGAGGCCGTCGCGCCGATCGCCCGGCGGCCGCGGCGCCTCCTCTTCGACGCGATCGAAGAGGCCGCCCAACCCCGAGGCGATGCCGCGGCGTTGATCGCCGAAAATGACGCGCTGAGCTATTGCGCGCTGGTCGAGCAGAGCCGCCGCTATGCGCGCTGGGCGCTTGAGCAGGGGCTTGGCAAAGGGCAGACGGTTTGCCTGATGATGCCGAACCGGCCGGACTACATGGCGGTGTGGCTCGGCATCACCGCGGTCGGCGGCGTTGTTTCTCTTCTCAATACACAACTGCGCGGTCCATCGCTGGCGCGTTGCATCGACATCGTCGCGCCGGCGCACGCGATCGTCGCCCCAGAGTGGGTCGAACAGTTCCGCTCCGCAGCGCTGTCCGGCCGGCCAAAAATCTGGTCGTACGGCGACGGCGGCTATTCGCCGATCGACCGCGAACTCGATCGATTTTCGCCAGAACCGCTCACCGAAGCCGAACGCCGCGGCGCCACGATCGCCGACCGCGCGCTGACCATTTACACGTCCGGCACCACCGGCCTGCCCAAGGCGGCCAATGTCAGCCATCGGCGGCTTTTGCAATGGAGCTTCTGGTTTGCCGGCCTGATGAATACCGCGGCCGACGACCGCATCTACGACTGCCTGCCGATGTATCACTCGGTCGGCGGCGTGGTCGCGACTGGCGCATTGTTGGTGCGCGGCGGGTCGGTCATCATCCGCGAGAAGTTTTCGGCAAGCCGATTCTGGAAGGACGTCGTCAACAGCGACTGCACGCTGTTCCAATATATCGGCGAGCTCGCCCGCTATCTCGTCAATGCGCCGCCAGACCCGTGCGAGCGCGAGCATCGCTTGCGGCTGGCCTGCGGCAACGGGCTGCGCGCCGACGTCTGGCAAAAATTCCAGTCGCGCTTTGCCATTCCGCGGATTTTGGAATTCTATGCCGCGACCGAAGGCAATGTGTCGCTGTACAACGTCGAGGGCAAAATCGGCGCCGCAGGCCGCGTGCCGCCGTTTCTTTCGCACCGCTTCCCGCTGGCCTTGGTCAAGTTCGATACTGCGGCGGGAGAGCCTGCACGCGATGCCGCCGGGCGCTGCGTCCGTTGCCGCAGCGGCGAAACCGGCGAGGCCATCGGCCGTATCGCGAACGCGGACCATGGCGCCACCGCCAGCGGCGAGTTCGAAGGCTACACCAGTACAACCGAGACCGAGCGGAAGATCCTGCGCGACGTATTCGAGCCGGGCGACGCCTGGTACCGCACCGGCGATCTGATGCGCATGGACGAGCGCGGTTTCTATTATTTCGTCGATCGGATCGGCGACACCTTCCGCTGGAAGGGCGAGAACGTGGCGGCCTCCGAAGTCGCCGCCGTTCTGGCCGAATTTCCCGGCATCGAAACAGCCACAGTCTATGGCGTCACGTTTCCCGGCGCGGAAGGCAAGGCGGGCATGGCCGCTGTCATTGCCGACACGACGCTCGATTTGGCGGGTCTGCGAGTCCATCTGGCGCAGCGGCTGCCGGCCTATGCGCGGCCTTTGTTCCTGCGGCTGACAGACCGCATCGACGCAACGGCGACATTCAAACACATAAACGTCGCTCTCGCCCGCGAGGGTTTCGACGTCGCCGTCGTGCGCGACCCGATCTACGTCGACGATCCGCGGCAGCAAGCCTTCGTGCCGCTCGATGCGGCGTTTCTCGATCGCATCAAAAGTGGCAAGGTCCGGCTTTAGCCGCGATCCTGAAAAATACTTCATCTTTGCCGCGGCATTTCATCCGTTCGCGTCCTATCCGCCGGTAATGCGGAAACGTCGCGCCTGTGCGCGGGAACAACAGCCAATCATCGCCATTAACGATCCAGACGAGGCGGCGATCGTCATCACCGCCGCAGCTGTGAACGTTCGGAACTTTCAGATACGGGAGAACAATATGACGTCGAAACTGTTGAGCGGCGCGGCAGCGTTCGCACTTACGGCATGCACGGTCGTGGCAACCGCATCGCCTGCCTCAGCGGCCTGGGGATGGCACCACGGCTGGGGCGGCTGGCATGGCAGATGGGGATGGGGTTGGCCCGGCGCGGTCGCAGCCGGCGTGGTCGGCGGCGCTCTTGCGGCGGCCACCTCGCCATTGTGGGCGCCCGGCTATTACGATTATTACCCCGGCTACGCCTACGCGCCCGGCTACGGTTACGGTTATGGCTATGCCGTGGCTCCGGCGCCGGTCGCTCCGGGCGGCGGTTCGGTGGCGTACTGCGAATCCCGTTTCCGCTCCTACAATCCCGCAACCGGAATGTATCTGGGCTACGACGGGCAATATCACCCTTGCCCGTAGATCCTGCTTGTTACGCCGTCGCGCCGGCGTCGATCGTGAGCACCGTGCCGGAAATGCTTTGCGCCTTGTCGCTGAGCAGGAATTCCACCGCGTCGGCGACATCGCCGACGCCGGCGAGACGGCGGAGCGCGCTGCGGCGGATCACTTGCTCGCGCTGCGCGCCGGCAAGGCCGTGGGTCATGTCGGTGTCGAGGAAGCCCGGCGCCACGGCGTTGACGGTGATGCCGAGACGGCCGACTTCGCGGGCGAGCGAACGGGTGAAGCCGAGCATCGACGCCTTGGTGGCGGCATAGACCGATAGCCCGCTATAGCCGGTGAAGCCGACGATCGAGGCGACGTTGACGATGCGGCCGGCGCGCTCCGACATCATGCCGCGCACCGCATATTTGGTCAGCACGATCGGCGACAGCGTATTGAGGCGGACGAGCTCTTCGATCTGCGAATTGTGCATCAGCGACAGCGCGCCATCGAGTCCGAGCGCGGCGTTGTTGACGAGACCGAACAGCGGACCGAATTCATCGCGCAGGTTGCGCACCAGGCCGGGAATCTCCTCGATCTTGCCGAGGTCGAAGGCGACGAAATGCAGCGCACCGGCTTTGCCGCGTTTGGCTTTGTGGTTGGTTTGCGCGATGGCGGCGGTCAATTCCTTGCTCGGCTTGCGCGCTAGTGCGATGACGCGATAGCCGGCCGCCGCGAGCTTGCCGGCAATGCCGAGGCCGAGGCCGCGGCTGCCGCCGGTGACCAGCACGGCGCCCGGCGCTTTGGCGGTCTTTTTAGCCATGATGCCGCAGGAGCTTGCCGGTCGCCGCGACATCGAGCGACGGCACGATGCTGATCGCCGCCGGCACTTTGTGACGGGGCAGCGCGTCGCGGCAGAATTTCAGGATGTCGCCCTTGACCTCGCCGAGCGCGCGTTGTCGCGGGTAATCTTCCGATTTCAGCACCACATCGGCGATGACGAGCGAGCCGGTGATCGGGCTGCGCTTTCCCCGCACCAGCGACATGCGCACCTGCGGATGCCGGTTGATCACCGCCTCGACCTCCTCGGGATGCACTTTCAAGCCGCCGATATTGATGATGCCGCCGCGGCGGCCGGCGAAGCGATAACGATCGCCGTGCAGTTCCACCATGTCGCCGGTATCGACGAAGCCGTCCGGGCCCGCGAGCGGGGAAGCGGCGCCGAGATAGCGCGACGCCGCGCGCGGCGAGCGGATGCGCAGCGAGCCCCCCAGCACTTTCATCTCGACACCGTCGCGGCTGCGCTCGACGAATTCGGCGGGAAATCCGGCAAGTCCGTCGCGCACTTCGAACGCCACGCCGGCCTCGGTCGAGGCGTAAGCGTGGCTGACCACGGCTTGCGGAAAGGCGCCGCGCAAGCCGTCGAGGATCGCCTGATCGGCGATTTCGCCGGACAGCCGGACGTAGCGCGGAGCAATATCGCGGAGCGCCGGCGACATCAGCGCGCGGCGCCAATGCGTCGGCGTCCCCAGCAGATGCGTGACGCCGTGGCGGCCGAGGCGCTCAAGATGATCGCCGACCGGTTCGCCGGCGCTCGATAATATCAGCGAGGTGCCGCCCAGCACGGCGCGCAAAAAAATCTGCAGGCCGCCATAGCGGCGGATGTCGTAGAACGTGCCCCACATCGCGGTGTCGTCGAGCGGCCGGCCGCGAAACGCCGCGGTCAGGCCGGCCAGCGTATGCACCACCAGTTTCGGCACGCCGGTGGTGCCGGAGGTCAGCATGACCCATTCGGTTTGGCGCGACGGCGTGGGAAGTTCTGCCGCCGCGGCGATGTCCGCGGCGCAAGCGACGCGCAGCGGCAGGTCGCACGCGGCGCTTCCGGCCGAAGTTCCATCGACGACAACGGCATCGACGTCCGCGCCGGCAATAATGGCGCCGAGATGTTCGGGGTCGACATCGGGCGGCAGGATGGTGAGGCGGCGCGCAATGCCGTCGAGCTCGATCAAGGCGAGCGCCGTTGTCAGTTGGCTGGCGGTGGCGACGAGAACGGATCTGTCGGCCAAGTCGTCGAGCCGGCCGCCGAGCGCGGTGCCGCCGGCAAGCGCGGTGAGGCGCGCGCGCGCCTGACGGTCGCAAACGAAACGCTCGGCCGAACCGATATAGTGGCGCAGCGGCCGCGCCTCAGTGCACGCCATTTTCGTAGGCTTTCACGAACTCGCCTAACGTCACCGGAAACAGCGCGTCTTCCGCGGCGGTGAACGGATCGATGCCGAGCTTGTCTTCGAGCCGCGCCACCAGCACGGCGAAGCCGAGCGAATTGAGACCCGAATCCAGGAGCACGAGGTCGTCGCGCAACGGCGCCAGTATCTTGCCGTGCTCGCGCGCGATCTCTTTCATCTCGTCCGTTATGGTTAATTTTACCGACATGGCGTCGAGCCTATGCTTTGTTCATTCCGCGCCGATATATTCCGGGAACGATTACGATCAAGTTCACGAACGGGACGTGGTCAACGCGAATGGTTTCTGTTTTGCCGGCTATGCGCTGCCGACAGATCGACGACGGCGACATTGCCGCCGTCGCGGATCTGCTGCGGCGCGGTTTTCCGAGCCGCAATCGCCGGTTCTGGCAGCACGCGCTCACCGAGCTGGTGCGGCGCGAGCCGCCGCCCGGCTTGCCGAAATATGGTTACCTGATCGAGGCCGGCGGCGCGCCGGTCGGCGCTATCCTGATGATTTGTTCGACGATGCGCGCCGGCGATGCGCTGGTGCCGCGCTGCAATCTGTCGAGCTGGTATGTCGAGCCGGCGTTTCGGGCCTATGCGCCGCTTCTGGTGTCGCAGGCGCTGCGGCACAAGGAAGTCACCTATACGAATGTCTCGGCCGCGCCGCATACCTGGCCGATCATCGAGGCGCAAGGATTTGCGCGCTACAGCGAGGGCATCTTCGTCTGCCTGCCGGCTTTGCAGCGGACGACGGGCGGCGACACGGCCAAGGTGTTCGCGGCGGACGCTTCCCCGCCGATTGCCGTCGATGCCTTCGAGCACGACATCCTCTCGCAACATGCCGGACATGGCTGCATCAGCCTGTGGGTGGTCAGCGACGCGCGCGCTTATCCGTTCGTGTTCCGGCCGCGCCTGGTCAAAGGCTTCATCCCTTGCGCGCAACTGATCTATTGCCGCGACATGGCCGATTTCACGCGCTTTGCCGGAGCGATCGGACGCTATCTGTTGCGGCGCGGCCGCGCCGTCGCCATCGTCGACGCCAACGGCCCGATCGCGGGACTTGTCGGAATCTTCCGCCGCGGCAGCAAGCCGAAATATTTCAAGGGTCCGCAGCGTCCGCGGCTCGGCGATCTCGCTTATACCGAATACGCGATTATGGGCGTCTGAAGCGGCTGATTGTTCCGCTCGTCCCCGCGAAGGCGGGGACCCAACTGGATTCCCGCTTGCGCGGGAATGACCGGAAGACTGACTGAAGCTAAACCATCAGCGTCTGGCGCACCCGCGTCGGCCATTGCTTAAGCTCGACGCCGTGGGTGGCGAACAAAGCCAGCGCCAGACGATCGATGCCGAAGGCGACGCAGCCGGTATGCGCGGTGGCGCCGGAGGCGGTGCGCAAATTCCAGGTCGTGCCGAAGTGGTCGCGGTGATCGTTGAAGCTCATGCAGGCGGTCGGCTGTTCCTCCGAATGCACCGGAACGAGCAATTCGAACTTCAATTCCTGCTCGACCTGGCTCATCGCCATCATCTTGCCGCCGCGGCCGAAGAACGGATCGCTCGCCTGCCCGATGCGATAAGGCAACGCCAATTGGCCGGCAAAAGCTTCGGCGCGCTTCATCCATCGCGCGCGGAAGTCCTGGATCTGCTCAGGGCTTCCGATGCAGACATATTCGCGCATGCGGAACGATTGCAGCCGGTCGAGCATTTTCGACGGCTCGCGGCGGAAGCAGTCGCAGGCGACGTCGAAGACGAGCCCGCCGGCGGGCACGCCGCCGCGGCTCGCCACCAGCGGATAGACCGGATAGCAGGCGGCCGGGCTCAAGACCAGATCGGCTGCCGTCAGGCCGGAGGTCCATTCTTCGCCGGCCTCGTGGCGCTCGACGCTCGAACGGATATGCGCTTCGTCACCGCCGAGGCAGCTGACGCAGCCGAGAAAATGCGGAAAGCTCTTAAGGTAGCCGGATTTTTCCAATTGCCGCCGGCTCATCACCGGCGGGAAGCGCAGCACTTCGGTGTCCGCTTCGCGGTGGCGCGAGATCATCGCGGTGAGCCCGTCGACGACCTGCTCGAATACCGCGGTGCGCGCATAAACGCCGTCGATGCCGCTCGGCAGCAACAGCGCCTCGGCGATGGAATCGAGCGAATGCCGCGGTCCGGTCGGTTGTTTGAATGCAACATTCATTACGTTCACGCCTCTTTTTGTGTCTGGTTGTGGCGCAGTGAAAATCTCAGTCGCTGATCGTCTCCGGCGCGCCGCTCAACAGCGACGCCGCGGCGAGGTTGGCGAGGATGCGGTCGTTGCTGATCATGATCGGCGAGGAAAGAATGTCGCGCAGATGCCGGCCGATGCTGAACTCGCCGTCGTTGCGATAGCCGGAGAGCCCGCAGGTCTGCATCGCGCTCGTCACGGTGGCGACGGCGAGCTCGGAGGCCTCGACCTTGAGCAGATTCATGCCGGTCTGGAAGTCGATGGTTTCGAGCGCCGCCGAATCGGCGCTGGCCGCATCGAAACGTCGCCGGGCGCCGGCGATGAGCCCGCGCAAGGTGCGCAGCGAGGCGTTGGCGCGCGTCAGATGCGCGGCGGCCGGCGGCATGGCTCCGTTGCCGCGCTGCGCGGCGGCGCGCACGAAGGCGCGGGCGCGCTGGACCGCGGCGGCGGCAATGCCGGTCCAGGCCGCGCTCCAAAGAAGATGCGCGACCGGCATCATGGTCTGGGCGTGGATCGTGTCGTAGCTCACCGGCACGATCTGCTCGCTCGAACCGGCAGCGACGAGCTTGAAGCCTTCGCTGGCCGTGCCGCGCATGCCGAAGGCGTCCCAGCCGACCAGCGGCTCGAGCGTGTAATCGTCCTTGAGGAAAGTCACCAGGACCTGATCGGAGCTGGCGGCTTCGGCGGCGCGCCGGGCGGTGGTGACGATGGCGTCGGCAGCCTTGCCGTAGGAAATGACGGTCGCCTGACGGGTGAGGGCGATGCGCGCGCCGTCGCGCGTGATCGGCGCGGCGCTGTTGCGCAGGTCGCCGCCGTTCTGCCCTTCCGTCGTCGACGACGCCAACAGCAATTGCTCGCCGGCGAGCCGGCGCAGCAGCCGCTGATACCACGGACTGCCGCGGCCATGGCGAATGAGGCAAGCCGCCTTGGTCTGGTGCATGGCGTAGATCATGGCGGTCGACGCGCAGGCGCGGCCGAGCGCGTAACAGATGTCGACCAGCGCGGCGATGTCGGCGCCTTCGCCGCCGAGTTCGCGCGGCACGGCGACGCCGAGCAAGCGCTCGGCGCGCGCGGCGGCGATCGCTTCGTCGGGGAAGCGGGAATCGCGATCGACCGCCGCGGCATAGCTTTCGGCGATGGCGGCGACCTTCTTGGCGCGCGCCACCAGAGCGGCGGCGTCGACGGCGTCGTCGGCACGCAAATTGTCCGCGGCGGCGAGAATGCCACGCGCGGCATGACGTGCCGTCTTTACGTCTTGATCGACCTCTAGAACCGTTGCGGTCCGCACGTTCATGAATTCGCTCGCGCTGAAAATGCCGCCTGCCGCATGCGACGCGATATCGTTGCACGACAGCTAGCGCAAAATAGACATTTCCTCGTGGCTTTTATGCGGAATTGACGCGCTTCTTTGGCGTAAAGGTTACCGATCAAAAACCGCCGCTGCGCTAACCATTCCCACCGCGCCGCGTGCAATGATGGTTTCGCAATAGAGCGTTTTTTCGCATTTCGGTTGAAGGAAAATTCACCGTGCTGGATCGCACACATTCGACGGCCGATCGCATCGCCGAGCTCGTACGCCAGATCCTCGCCAAGCGCGGTCTCGACCGCGCGGTGGATCGCAACGCCGATTTGAGCGAAGCCGGGCTCTCCTCGCTCGACACCGTCAATCTGATGCTCGCGGTCGAGGCCGCGTTCGGCGTGAAGATCCCGGACCGCGACATGACGCCAAATAATTTTCGCAGCGTCGCCCGGATCGAGGCGCTGGTCGAGGCGTTGCGGAAAGCCGCCTGACCGCGGCGATCACGCAGACGCGCAACATGTTTGCTGCGCGTCCAACGGACGGCGTTGCCGCAAAGCACGCAGCCGCCAACCGACACCACGCCGGCCAAAACCGCGTCTGACGCCGCGCCAAGGTATCAAGCGCGCCATGGTATCAAGCATGTGCCTTCTTGCCCGGCGCCGCCGGTTCCCCATCTTGGCGGCATAATTCCTGCCGTTTAAGGTCACACCGTCATGTCCATCCGCCCCGTCAAAAGCATCGTGACTTCGAAGCCGACCATCGAAGGCGCCGGCGTCAAGCTCAACCGCGCCTTCGGCTTCGGCAATACGAGCGAATTCGATCCGTTCCTGCTGCTCGATGATTTCCGCAACGACCGGCCCGACGATTATCGCGCCGGATTCCCTTGGCATCCGCACCGCGGCATCGAGACCATTACCTATGTGCTGGCGGGCACCGTCGAGCACGGCGACAGCCTCGGCAACCGCGGCAATCTCGGCGCCGGCGACGTGCAATGGATGACCGCCGGCCGCGGCATCCTGCATCAGGAAATGCCGCAGGGCGACGCGAAGGGCCGCATGCACGGCTTTCAGCTCTGGGCCAATCTGCCGGCGTCGCTGAAGATGACGGCGCCGCGCTATCAGGATGTGAAGGCCGCGGAAATCCCTGAGATCGTCGATGACGACGGCACCCGCGTGCGCGTGGTGTGCGGCGAGTTTTGGGGCAAGCGCGGCCCGATCGAGGGCGTCGCCGCCGACCCGCGCTATCTCGATATTTTTGTGCCGGCGGGCAAGCGCAAGACGTTCAAGGTCGAAGTCGAGCGCCATGCCTTCGCCTATGTGTTCGAAGGCTCCGGCGATTTCCGCGGCGCCTCGAAGCCGTTCGGCGTGCTCACCGAGAAGACCGACGGCGCCAATGAATATGTCGCCCGCGAGCAGACCGGCAATCGGTCGCTCGTCTTGTTCGACCGCGGCGACGAGGTCACGGTGGCGGCCGGCGAGCAAGGCATCCGCTTTCTCCTCGTCTCCGGCAAGCCGATCGAGGAGCCGGTCGCCTGGCACGGCCCGATCGTGATGAACACGCAAGGCGAGCTGCAGCAGGCGTTTTCCGAACTGCGCGCCGGCACATTTATCAGGTAATTCTGGCCTCCGCTCGTCCCCGCGAAAGCGGGGACCCAGCCTGCTGCGCTCCGGAGTGAAACTGGATTCCCGCTTGCGCCGGAATGAGCGGAGAATGTCGCATACCCTGCTGCCGTAAATCTGCTATCCTCCCCCGGCCGGTAAGGACGTGCGGCGCCGCAAGCCGACACGCCAGCAATCAGAAATTTGCGCCATCAGGGAGAGGAAGCCATGAAAAAGCTCTTTGCCGTTTTCGTGACTGTCGCCGTGGCCATTTTGTGCAACGGCTTGTTCAACAGCGCGCGCGCCGAGGATTATCCGACGCGGCCGATCACCATCACCGCCGTGTTCGGCCCCGCCAGCGCCAGCGACACCATCTGCCGCATCATCGCCGATCCGCTGAGCAAGGCGCTCGGCCAGCCGGTCGTGGTCGAGGATCGCCCCGGCGCCGACGGCGCCTTGGCCGCGCTCTACGTCCATCACCAGCCCGCCGACGGCTACAATCTCTTGATGGCGACCAACTCGCCATTGTCGGCCGATCCGTTCCTGCACAAGGACGTCAACTACGACGCGGTGAAGGATTTTGCGCCGATTACGCGCGTCGGCAGCTTCACTTTGATGCTGGTGGTCGATCCGAAGCTGCCGATCCATTCGGTGAAGGAACTGGTCGCCTATGCCAAGGCCAATCCCGGCAAGCTGTCGTTTGCCAGCGGCAATACCGCCGGCATCGTCGCCGGCGACACGCTGGCGCATTGGGCCGGAATCAGCATGCTGCACGTGCCCTATAAGAGCACGCCGCCGGCGCTGGAAGACATCATGGGCGGCCGCGTCTCGATGATGTTCGCCGATTTCACCACGGCAATGCCGCATGTGGCGGTCCATACGCTGCGCGCGCTGGCGGTGACGCGCATCAAGCGCAGCGCGCTGTTCCCCGAACTGCCGACCATGGACGAAGCCGGCATCAAGGGCTTCAACCTCGACGCCTGGGCCGGCCTCGTCGCGCCGGCCGGCACGCCGCCGGATGTCATCGCCAAGCTCAACACCGCGCTGCGAAAAATCATCGACAGCCCCGAGGTGCAGGCCAAATTCAAGAAGGTCGGCTTCGAGGGCTTCTCCTCGACGCCGGCCGAGCTCGGCGACTTCATCAAGGTCCAGCTCGGCGTCTGGGGCAAGATGGTCAAGGACGCCAACATCCAGGCGGATTGAAATCTCCATCGCTTCCGCAACGCTTGCGCGCTCCTTCTCCCCGCGCGCGGGGAGAAGCACAGGCGGCCTTCGGCCGCCGTCCTCTTACGTCAAGAACGCCGATGCGAAGCATCGGCTATGGATGAGGGGGCCTCTCCGCTAGGCGCAGACTTGCGGCGATGTCTGCAACGCTGCCGCTTGGTCGGCGCCGCTCAGAATCGCTGAGAGGCCCCCTCATCCTCGTCGCTTCGCTCCTCGACTTCTCCCCGCACGCGGGGAGAAGTGAACGCAAAGCAATCCCGTTCCCGCGCGCACGCCGCGCGCGAGTGATGTCAAACAGCGATATCGAAACGGCCTCTGCCCGTAGCCCGGATTGAGCGGAGCGAAATCCGGGAACGAACTATCAGCTTCACTCCCCATCCCGGGTTTCACTTCCGTTCAACCCAGGCTACGAAACTCTTTACGGCTCGCTTCCAGCAAATAAAAGGAAGCGGAACGCCGGCAGACGCATACGGGATGCCCGCACACATACGGCGTGCGGGGCGCGCCACGGAAAGGCGGCTTGCGCCGCCCCTCCGCTTTCGGGCGCGCTCGCCTGCCGGCGTTCCACCACGGCACTTGCGGCAGCGACCGAACGCCACCGCTCAGCTCCAGTTCACGCACTTCCTGGGACGGAACTAGTACCCGCTTTTACGGAAGGCTGACTCGTGATTCAACGTTGGGATGATACCCAAGGCAGCGGAGGTCCGGCTGACGCCGGAGGATCGGTCGGTGCTTGAAGCGCGAGTTCGGGCACTGACGACGGAGCAGCGCGATGTGTTTCGCGCACGGATCGTATTGCTGGCTGCGGAGGGACGTTCGACGCGGTCGATTGCTCAGACGGTCGGCACGATGCCGAGAACAGTCAGCAACTGGCGTGGCCGTTTCGCGCGCGAGGGCTTGGCCGGTCTGGCGGACAGGCCGCGCCCAGGGCCGGCACCGAAATATGGTTCCGAGACGGCTCGCCGCATCCTTTCGGTTCTGGAGCGGGAGCCACCAGCGGGGTTCGCGCGCTGGAACGGACCGCTGATCGCCGCCGAACTGGGCGACGTGCACGAGCAGCATGTGTGGCGCGTCCTGCGGGCGCAGAAGATCGACCTGGCCGGGCGCAAGTCCTGGTGCGAGAGCGACGATCCCGAGTTCGTTGCCAAGGCCGCCGACGTGGTCGGCCTCTACATGGCGCCACCCGAGAACGCGATCGTCATCTGTGTCGACGAAAAGCCCTCGATCCAGGCGCTGGAGCGCGCGCAGGGCTATCTGAAGCTCCCGAACGGCCGCGCGCTGACCGGCCACAGCCACGATTACAAGCGCAACGGCACCACGACGCTGTTTGCCGCCTTCGAGGTGGCCACCGGCAAGGTTACGGCCTCGCACAAGTCGCGCCGCCGGCGCATCGAGTTCCTCGACTTCATGAACGATATCGTCGCAGGTCATCCGGACACCGCCATCCACGTCGTGCTCGACAACCTCAATACCCACAAACCCAAGAACGACCGCTGGCTCAAGCGTCATCCCAACGTTCGCTTCCACTTCACGCCGACCCGTGCGTCCTGGCTCAACCAGGTCGAAATCTGGTTTTCCATCCTGCAAGGAAAATCCTTGCGCGGCGCCTCCTTCACGTCCGTCGACCAACTGCGGGTGCATATCGATGCCTTCATCGAGGCCTACAATGACAACGCCAAGCCATTCGTCTGGACCAAAACAAAAGTCCATCAGCGTCGCGTCAAAGGTCGCCGTATCAGCGAACTGTGATTCCGGGTACTAGGTAGGAGCGGGTGTTACCCGCTCCCGGCCGTCCCAGTGCAGCGGGGGTTTTTATCCCCGCAGGCCGGTCGTAATGCCGGCCGGGCGTTTTGGCCCGGAGCCGCCCGGGAGCGCGGGTGACAGCCCCGCCCGCGGGAACCGCACTCGCCCCTCTCCGCCGGCGTCACCCGGCGGCGTCCTTATGGGCGAGATGAGACGGCATGTAACCTGATCAGGGACATTTGTCAAGGACGATCACTTATGTGTTGACAATTATCTCTGCTAACGTGATAGTGTCGCCATGATTCGGATGTGGCGTTTAAGCGAGGGCGGCGAGGACAATCTCGGTCTCGCCTGCACCAGTGAAGGCCTGGTTCTGGGCCGCACGCCGCTGGTCGAGCGGCGCGATCATCGTTTCGTGGTTCGCGACCGGGAAGAAATCGAAATCCTTCTGGGCCGCGCCTATCGGAAAAATATCGCAGCCGACCGGCTGATGTCATGGCTTTCCACTGTGGCGGCCGCATTGAATGCGAACGACCAGTGCTTGGCGCGGATCGCGGCGGTGCACTTGCACATTCCCGATCTGCCCGACCGGTCGGCGCGAGACGGCCTGGAGGCTGAAGACATCCTCATCAAATGCGCCAATACGGATCCGCACGAAATTCACAAGGCGAGTCCGGACGATCCGAAGCATCCCGGCTGGCCCGCCGGTACGCTAGGGGGGATTGGCGGAGAATTCCGACCAAAGGAGGTTCGGAAGTCGCAATCACACAGGACATCAAAGACCGCATTAACCGACAGAAGTTGCGGCTCGGCCTTGTCGCGGCTTTGCACGTCGGGCTTGAGGCTTTGGCCAATCTGATTCCAGGTGTTGACGTCGCGGCGGACGTGGCCATGGTGGCCGATCCCGCTCGGACGCTCATCGAATACGGAAACCTTGCAATCGATGCTACTGCCGCTTTCAATTTTATAAAGGATGGGCCTCACAGCCTCGAGAATCTTCAAGTTTCGTCGAGCGGTTACGAGCAATTCTCCACCTATGACCAATTCGTCAAGGTCGGGTCAAACCCAGACCAGATGGCCAAGCGGTTCGGTGGTGCGGGCGCTGGAAATCAATACCATCACATTGTTACGCAAGGTGGCGCGAACGCGAACAAAATCCCGCCCGAGCAGTTGCAGAATACCGAGATATTATCACTCTTCCGACGCTGTTGCACGAGGCGGTCAATGATGAATACTTGGGGCCTTCGCGGGTTCCAAACATGAATATGTACCAATGGCTGCAAACTCAGCCCTACGACGTTCAACGCGAGGAAGGTCTTAGAATTCTGCGGGAACTGCATATCCTGAAGTGAACAAGTATGCACATGCCGATCGGCGCGAGGCCGTCATGGACATCGATGAAGCGATCGTACAGTTAGGACAGAAACTGGACGCGTGGTGGGCCGGGTTTTCCACGATGCTCGATTCCGAGGACCGCATTGCGCAGGGCAATGCATTGCTTCGCGGATTCGAAATCCCGAAAGAATTCGATCGCCTCAAAGCTGAGGGATTGGCGGCCATCACAGGGCTGCTCGACCGCCATGATCCCGTTGCGGACAACGAACGTGCTGCATCCTTGATCCGAGGCTTTATATTTGGTGCGCGACTTGCGGATACGCTTCATGACGAATTTCGCGACACGGCAGACGGCGAGACTAAGGTCGTGCGTCTTATGGACGCCATCGTCATGGCTTTGGATACGAACGGATCGAGCCGGGCGGCGCTTGCCGTGCTGCTGGATCACCCTGATCTCGGCGTGCGTGCTTGGGCCGGAGCCTACTTGATAGATTTGCTGCCCGAGCGCGTCGTCCCGATCCTCCATCAAATCGAGCTGAAGGGGGACGGCAGCAGTGCCAGTTTTGGAGCGCATTGGACGCTGCTTGCCTGGCAGCGCGAAGGGAAATCACGGTTTAATTATTTGAGCGCGTAGCGCGAATTAGATTTTGACGGATTTGCCCATCCTTAAGTAGTCGGCCCGCGCGGGGGCGTCTGGAGCCTGCCATGAAAACAGATGATTCGATCGTGCAGCTCGGAGCAAAGTTGGACGCGTGGTGGGCCGAGTTTTCCACAATACTCTATTCCGAGCACCGCACCGCGCAGGGCAACGCATTGCTTCGAGGATTCGAGATCGCCAAGGAGTTCGATCGCCTTAAAGCCGAGGGATTAGCGGCTATCACGGCATTGCTCAATCGTCAGGGCGCGGATGACGGCACCCATGCAGAGCGTGTGGCATCTCTTCTCCAAGGCTTCGCATTCGGTGCCAAGTTGGCGTCGACCCTGCATGACGAATTCCGCGATACGAAAACAGAGACTGAAGTCGTGAATTTGATGTACACGATCGTTGAAGCGCTGGACACCATCGACCCCGACCGGGCCGCGCTCGCCACGCTACTCGACGACAGCGACCCAAGGGTGCAGGTATTTGTCGGCGCTTATATGATAAAATCGATGCCAGAGCGCGTCATTCCCATCCTGCGCGAAATCCAGGAGAAGGAACACGCCAACAGCGCACATTTCAACGTCTATTTTGCTCTCCTGATGTGGGAGCACGAGGGCAAGCACGCCGCGGCGAACAAATAATTCGGATGTGACCGAAGGAATGTGCTAGAGTTCGGCATGGTCAAGACATTGGAAATCGTGATCGGCAGAGCATCGGCATGAAGATCAAAGTCGTGGTGCATGAGGCGGAGGAAGGCGGCTTCTGGGCCGAAGTGCCCGCCATTCCCGGCTGCGCCACCCAGGGCGAGACCATGGACGAGCTGATGCGCAACCTGCACGAAGCGATCGAAGGCTGTCTTGCGGTCGACGTCGCGGCGCCTGAACCCGGCGGCAAGGAGCGCATCCTCGAAATCGCCATATGAGAACGATCGCCGGCCGCGAATTCACGCGGATGATCGAGCGGCGCGGCTGGCAATTGCTGCCCATCAGCGGCAGCCATCACATCTACGGCAAGCCCGGCAGCGTCGTCCGCCTGTCCGTTCCCATTCACGGCAATCGCCCGCTCAAGGCCGGCTTGCTTCGTCATTTGGCCAAGCTCGCCGAAATTCCCGACGATGAGTTGCGTTAAGACGGCAAGCAGCCGGTAGGATGGGTGGAGCAAGCAGCAAGTAGCCCGCATGAGCGTAGCGACATGCGGAGTTATAGCCGGAGAAGCAGACCCCGGATATCGCTTCGCTCATCCGGGCTACGCTTGCTAGGATCGGTGAAGCGAAGCGATACTCGGTAGCGCATGGTGGGGGAATGTCGTTGGGACCTCGATCGCTGAAACAATACTTCGATGCGACGTTCACTCTCATAGCTGAGCTTGACCAACTATTGCAGAAACATTGAAACAGGTAGCCCGTAAGATGGGTGGAGCGAAGCGATACCCATCATACGGCGGTGAGGAAGGGATGATGGGTTCCGCACCAGATCAACCATCCCGTGTTCGGCGAGGCTGCGCGGTGGGTTTCGCTCCGCTCAACCCACCCTACGAAGCGCCCCGCAACGGCGCCGGCTGCTCGGCGAGCATCGATTGGATCGCGGCCCTCGTCGTGTCGCGGTCGAGGCCGTGTTTTGCGATCATGTCCTCGCAATCGGCCATGATGAGGTCGGCGTCCTGCATCAGCTTGAGCCGCTTGAAGCTGTCTTCATAGTACAGCCCCATGCTGAGGCCGACGATCTCGTACAGATTCAGTATCTGGAACGGAAAGTCGCGTTCGTGGGCGCAGAGCTCGCGGTGGTCGGAGTGATAGAGTGCGACCAGCGCGTCGACGTGGGCCGCCTCGGCGGCCGCAAGCTCGGCTTCCTGCAGCGCGCGGCGATGGGCCGGCAGCGGTTTCAGGTCGTTGGCCTGCAGGCCGACCGCGGGCTGCTGCAGGTCGACGATTTCGACGCCCGGCACGGCGCGCAAAATGTCCGCGGCGGCGGCGACCACGCCGCGCACGCCGGGATGCTTGTGCAGCGCGATCCGCAGCGGCACCGGATTGCGCAACAGCGGCTTGAGCCGGTCGAGATGCTTGTGCACGAACATCGTGAACGGCGTCATGTCGAACGGTTTCGCGCCGCGCGTCTTCTCCGCCGCCGGCAGCGTCATTTCGGTGAACTGGACGTGGCACGACGGGCACCAGGAGATCACCTGCTTGGTCTTGCTCTGCGACAGCTTGTCGAGCGCGCTCTCGGCGACACGGCCGAAGGTCGCGAGATCGCCGGCGCGCAATTGCTGAATGCCGCAGCAATGGGTCGGGCCGCCCATGACTTCGTAGGAGATGCCGAGCGCGTCCATGATGTCGAGCGCATAGAGCGCGATATGCGGCGTCTTGAGCACGTTGCAGCCGGTGTAGAACACAAAGTCGGCTTGCGCGCCGGAGGCGCCGGATTGCTTGGCGCCCTGCTTGGTCCCTTGGTTGGTTCCCTGCCCGAGCCGCGCCAGCAGCGTGTTGTCGAGCTGGATTTTCGAGATCGCGTTGACGTCGCGCGCGACATGGCGGAAGCCGTCGACGCCCTTCTTGCGCAGCACCGCCGCGTCGTTCCTGGCGCGCGCCATGGCGGCGCGCGCCATGCCGAGCAGAAAGCGCGGATTGACGCCGTAGTCGCAGGCTTCGATGCAATCGCCGGAACGAATGCAGCCGGCGGCCCAGTTGCGCGCCGCCTCGCTGCCTTCACCGCCGCGCAGGATATCGATGACGCCTTCGATGACGCCGACCGGATTGGCGCGCTCCGCGGCGGTGAGGCCGGCCGCCGCGGTCGTCGGGCAGGCCGCGACGCATTTGCCGCAACGGGTGCAGGCGTCGATCATGGTGTCGACGCGGGCGTGCAGGGCGGACTCGAAGGTCTCCGACATATTTATCCCAACGGCATCGAACATCAGCTTATTCGGCTGTCATCATCCGCGGAGGCGGATGATCCAGTATTCACCGCGCCGGAGGCGTTTACTGGATGCCCCGCCTTCGCGGAGCATGACAAGCCAAGATCGCCGCTAATAAGTATAGCCCCTTCCGCTCATTCCCGCGACAGCGGGAATCCAGATGGCTTGCTCCGTGCGGCAGAACTGGGTCCCCGCTTTCCGCCTTCGCGCTGATGCGCTTCGGCGGACTCGAACCCGCCGAAGCTCGCCCAGCGAGCGAAGGCGGGCCGCGGGGACGAACGGATTGGGACGCTTGAGGCGGCCGATTGAAGGGCCCACAATAGCGTTGTAAAACCTCGTCTTCCTGCAATGCCCGGCCGGCTCTCGCAGAGTTGCGCCGGGCATGTTCATGAATGACGGCCATTGCCAGCGGCGTAGATCGATGGACCCGCGCCGCGCCAGCGAATGTGAGGATTGCGATGGGTGAATATGCGATCGGCCAGCCCGTGCCCCGGTTCGAGGATCCGCGGCTGGTCAAGGGCCATGGCCGCTACATCGCCGATATGACGTTTCCCGGCATGGCCTTCGGCTACGTGCTGCGCTCGCCGCATGCGCATGCCCGCATCCGCAAGATCGACACCGCGAAGGCGAAGGCCGCGCCCGGCGTGCTCGGCGTGTTCACCGGCGCCGACTATAAGGCCGCGGGCTTTGGCGACCTGCCGGTGCCCGGCGGGCTCAAGCGCCGCGACGGCGCGCCGGGCTACCGGCCGCGCTACCCGGCGCTGGTCGAGGACCGGGTGCGGATGATTGGCGACTATGTCGCCTTCGTCGTCGCCGAGACCTATTTCCAGGCCGCCGACGCCGCCGAGCTGATCGAGGTCGATTACGAGCCGCTGCCGGCCGTCGTTTCGACCGGCGACGCGGTCAAGCCCGGCGTGCCGCTCGTTTGGGAGGATTGCCCGAACAATATCGGCTTCGTCCAGGTCGAGGGAAACAAGGAAGCGACCGACGCCGCGTTCGCGCGCGCGGCCCATGTGGTCAAGCACAAATTCGTCATCAACCGCGTCACCGCCGCTGCCATGGAGCCGCGCGGCGCCATCGGGCTCTACGAGCCGGTCGACGGCCGCTACACCATCTATACCACGCTGCAGCGAACCACGGTGTTCCAGACCGAGCTGTCGCAATACGTGCTGAAAGTGCCCGACAACAAGATCCGCGTGGTCTGCGGCGACATCGGCGGTTCGTTCGGCATGAAGTCGGCGGTCTATAACGAAGTGGCGCTGGTGCTGCTCGGCGCCAAGCTCCTCGGCCGGCCGGTGAAATGGGTGGCGACCCGCTCGGAATGTTTTGTCTGCGACGCGCAGGCGCGCGATAACGTCACCGAAGCGGAGCTGGCGCTCGACAAGGACGGCATGTTCTTGGGCTTCCGCGCGCGGATCACCGCGGCGATCGGCGCCTATCTGCAGGTCGGCATGCCGGCCTTTACCGGCAATCTCGGCACGCTCGCCGGCGTCTATAAGACGCCGGCCTCGCATGTCGACGTCACCTGCGTGTTCACCCACACCCAGCCGGTGCGGCCCTATCGCGGCAACGGCCGCCCCGAGGCCGGCTATGTCATCGAGCGCATGGTCGATCTCGCCGCCGACGAGCTTGACATCGATCCCGCGGAGTTGCGGGCGCGCAACAGCATTCCGCCGAGCGCCATGCCGTTCAAGACCAGCGTGACCTTCACCTACGACTGCGGCGAGTTCAAAAAGAATCTGGAAATGGCGCTGCAAGCCGCCGACAAACAGGGCTTCGAGGCACGGCGCGCGGCCGCGAAGAAGCACGGCAAGCTGCGCGGCTTCGGCTTCTCCAACACCATCGAGCGCTCGGCCGCCGCCGGACTCGAAGGCGCCGAGATCAGATTCGACCGCACCGGCACGGTGTCGATCTTTTCCGGCAGCATCAATCAGGGCCAGGGCCACGAGACCGCGTTCAAGCAGATCGTCTGCGACCGGCTCGGGCTCGATCCCAACGAAGTGACCTATATCCAGGGCGACACCGACCAGGTGTTCTTCGCCGAGGGCACCGGCGGTTCGCGCTCGGCGACGATGTCGGGATCGGCCTTTACGCTCGCCGCCGACAAGATCGAGACCAAGGCCAAGGCGATCGCCGCCAACATGCTCAAGGTCGATGTCGCCGATATCAAATTCGCCGACGGCGTGTTTTCGAGCCAGAAGACCAATCAGACCATGACCATCAAGGAGGTCGCCAAGGCCTCGCTCGATCCGAAGAATTTACCGCAAGGCATGGAATGCGGGCTGATCGAGAAGGCGATCTATTCGGGCAAGGTGGCGAGCTATCCGAACGGCGTGCATGTTTGCGAGCTCGAGATCGACGAGGACACCGGCGAGGTCGAGATCGTGGCCTACAACGTGGTCGACGACGTCGGCACCGTGATCAATCCGCTCTTGCTGCACGGCCAGATCGACGGCGGCATCGCCATGGGCATCGGGCAGATCCTGATGGAAGACATCAAGTTCGACGCCGAAGGGCAAATCCTCACCGGCTCGTTCATGGACTATGCCATGCCGCGCGCCGGCGACATGAGCGGCTTCCATGTCGATTCCAATCCGGTGCCGACCAAGACCAATCCGCTCGGCGTCAAGGGTGCCGGCGAGGCCGGCTGCGTCGGCGCCATGCCGGCGGTGGCGAACGCTTTGGTCGACGCGCTCTCGCCGCTCGGCATCAGGCACGTCGCCATGCCGGCGACGCCGGAAGTCTTGTGGCGGGCGATCCACGAGGCGCGCGACAGTTAGCCCATTCCGCTCGTCCCCGCGGCCCGCCTTCGCTCGCTGGGCGAGCTTCGGCGGGTTCGAGTCCGCCGAAGCGCATCAGCGCGAAGGCGGAAAGCGCGGACCCTTTAAGTGCCTATGTCATTGCGCGCCCCCGCTGGATTCCCGCTTGCGCGGGAATGAGCGGGAACTCTTGCGCGCAGAGTTCCCAAGCGCGCCGTCTGCCACGCTTTGTCTTGTAGCCTACACGCAGGGCTAGTATAATTTTCGTATTCTCGTTCACCGTTAGCGGCATTCGACAGGGAGATAGAGCGATGGAATACACCGTGGACAAGAAGACCGTTGAGTCGCTTGGCGCCAAGCTCGATCAACTGCAGAAGGGCCTGAACGATAACGAGAAGGTTCTTCTCGCTTCCGTGTTGAAGGGCTCGACGGCGCACGGCGTGGGCAAGCCGCCGTCCGAGCTGATCAAGGCTATTTCCGGAAAGTTCCAATTGGGCGAGGATCTTGTCACGATATGACGTGATCCGGCGCGACCGCGCCGAGCGGGCGCGGATCAAATGACCGCCACGGCCTGAATTTCGATCATCATCTCAGGCAGCGCGAAGCCCGCGACGGTGATCGCTGCGCTCGCCGGAAAGTCCTTGCCGAAAATTTCGGTGCGCAGTTCGGTCATGCGCGTGGTGTGGCGCGCGTCGATCAGGAACACCGTCATGGTGACGAGGTCGGCGAGCCTGGCGCCGGCCTCGGCCAAGGTCTTTTCGATGTTGCGGAAGGTCTGCCGGCATTGCCCGTCGAAGTCGCCGGCGAGCGAACCGCCGGCATCGTCCACCGCGCCGGTATGGCCGGCGAGCCAGATGACCTTGCCGCCCTCGGTAATGACCGCCGGCGAATAGGCGCGCGTTTGCGCTCGCTCCCCGCGCACGAATGACTTTTGCATGGCTTCCTCCCCTCGCTTTCCGTCATTATAGAGCATGACAATGACCGAGCCGGGACCAAGTTCGAGCGCCAGCCTGCCGCTGGCCGGCATCCGCGTGCTCGAATTCTGCCACACCATCATGGGGCCGACGGCGGGGCTCATTCTCGCCGACCTCGGCGCCGACGTGATCAAGATCGAGCCCGTGGCCGGCGACCATACGCGGCGGCTTTATGGCTTCGCCGCGGGATTCTTCCCGACCTTCAACCGCAACAAGCGCAGCCTCGCGATCGACTTGAAGGCCGACGAGGGACGCGCCCTGCTCTATCGGCTGGCGGCAACCGCCGACGCCGTCATCGAGAACTACGCGCCCGGCACCATGGACCGGCTCGGCGCCGGCTATGCCGATCTCGCCGCCAAAAATCCGCGCATCATCTACTGCGCACTGAAGGGATTCTTGAGCGGCCCGTACGAGCACCGTCCGGCGCTCGACGAGGTGGTGCAGTTCATGGCGGGCCTCGCCTACATGACCGGGCCGCCGGGACAGCCGCTGCGCGCCGGAGCGTCGGTGGTCGACATCATGGGCGGCATGTTCGCGGTGATCGGCATCCAGGCCGCGTTGCGCGAGCGGGAGCGCACCGGGCGCGGCCAGATGATCAAATCCGCCTTATTCGAATCGACCGCTTTCCTGATGATGTCGCACATGGCCGGCGAAGTCGTCACCGGCAAGCCGATGCCGCCGATGCCGCTGCGCCAAGGCGCCTGGGCGATCTACGAGCCGTTCGCCACCGCCGACGGCGAACAGATTTTTGTCGGCATCACCAGCGATGGCCATTGGCGCCGCTTCTGCGAGCATTTTGGGCGGCAGGATCTGTTGGCCGACCCGGCCTACAAGACCAACGAGGACCGGGTACGCGCGCGGCCCGCGCTCCTTCCGCTGGTCGCCGGCATCGTCGCCGAGCGCAAGCTCGCCGAGCTTGCCGATGTATTCGACCGCATCGGCATACCTTTTGCTCCAGTGGCAAAACCTGGAGACCTCTTCGACGATCCGCAGCTCAATGCCGGCGGCCGCATGCTCGACGTCGCGTTCGGCAACGGCCGCCACGCCAGGCTGCCGCGGCTGCCCATCGAGATGGACGATCACGATTTCTCCCTGCGCCGGCAGGCGCCGCGCATCGGCGAGCACTCGCGCGAGATTCTCGCCGTGCTCGGCTTGAGCGCAGACGAGATCGGGGGATTAATCAAGCGCGGCGTCGTCGCCGCCGGAGAAGCCTGATGAGCGATTTGCCGGCGGCCGTTCACATCACCGAGGAAGGTCCGCGCGAGGGCTTTCAGATCGAGAAAGGCCCGATCCCGACCGCGCGCAAGATCGAACTGATCGACGCGCTGTCCCAGACCGGGCTCGAGCGCATCCAGATCGTGTCCTTCGTCAACCCGAAGAACGTGCCCGGCATGGCCGACGCCGAAGACGTGGTGCGCGGGTTTACGCCGAAACCTGGCGTCGCCTACACGGCGCTCTGGCTCAACGAAAGAGGTTTCGAGCGCGCGCTGCAATTCTCCGATCGGCTGAGCAATACCGGCACCATCCAGCTCTGCGCCTCGGAGAAATTCTCCAAGCGCAATCAGAACCGCGACGCGGCGGCTCAGCTCGCGGCGCAGCACACCATCGTCGAGATGTACAAGGCGGCCGGCGTTCCGGTCGAGCGCGGCTCGATCATGGCGGCGTTCGGCTGCAATTTCGAGGGCGATATTCCGGTGTCGCGCGTGGTGGCGCTGACCCAGCAAATCCTCGACGTGGCGGCCGAGCACGGCGTGACGCTCAAATACATCGCGCTCGCCGACACCATGGCCTGGGCGACACCGCTTGCCATCAAGCGCACGGTCGGGGCGCTGCGGGAGCGCTGGCCCGATCTCGACGTCGCGCTGCATCTGCACGACACCCGCGGGCTTGCCATCGCCGACGCTTATGCCGGTCTGGAAATGGGCGTGACGCGTTTCGACGCCGCCGTGGCGGGACTCGGCGGCTGTCCGTTCGCCGGCCATGCCGGCGCCGCCGGCAATGTCTGCACCGAGGACCTGGTGTTTCTCTGCGAGGAAATGGGCATCAAGACCGGCATCGATCTCGACGCGCTGATCGACTGCGCGAAATTGGCTGAAGACATCGTCGGCCACCCGCTGCCGGGCGCGGTGATGAAGGGCGGCACGCTGGGGAGGTTTAGGGCGTAACCCATAACTGTTTCCCGGATGCGGTGCGGCGCGAAGTGCTGCACCGCTGATCCGGGATCGTCCCAAACTCATAGCTTGTGAAGGTCCCGGGTCTGCAGCGCACCACTGCGTGCTGCGCTGCGCCCGGCAAACGTGTTTGGGGAACGTTATTTCTCCCCCAAAATCTTCCAGATGCCGCTGGCCGAAGCGACAATGCGGTTGCCGACTTTCAGCTTGCTCTCGATGAACAGCACCGAGCGCGTCTCGCGCACGACGGTACAATGCGCCTCGACAAAATCGCCGATCTTCACCCCGGCGATGAACTTCATGTTCATCTCGATGGTGGCGTGGGGCTTGTCGCCGGTTAAGCGGCGGCCGGTCATGCCCATGGCCTGATCGGCGAAACTCATCAGCACGCCGCCGTGCAGCACGCTGCGATGGTTCCTGTGCTTGTCCGCGGTCATGAGGCCGAACAGGCCGTCGCCCTTGCGCCAGACCGGTCCGATCAGCTCGCCGAAATTATGCGCCTTGACGCGTTCCCAGCCGTGCGCGACCGGATCGAACGCCGCTTCCGTCGCCGCCGCCTTGTCGTTCATGCCGGCACCTTGCCCGAAGTCTTTTGGCGCGCAGCGAGGCGCCGGCCGATATCGGGGATGAGTTTCTCGGCATTGACGCCGGCGACAAGCGCGCGGCCGTTGCCGCCGAGCGCGCGCACTGCCTCGACATAGCCGGCCACTTCGGCCGGCTCGCGCACCGCTTGCGGATAGTCGGAGGCGAAGACGAGCTGCGAGAACGAAAGCTCGTCGAGCCCGAAGCGGACCCAGTCGGCGCCCCACTCCGCGGCGTGATCCGGCCCGGCCCAGCCGGCGATGTCGTAATACAAACGATGGTCGAGATAATAATCGAACTGCCGCCGCGGCTGCCGGCCGTGGCGCGGCACGGCCGCGGTGCCCCATTTGCCGCGCTGCTGAAAGCCGCGGATGCGGCCGAGATAACGGCCGATGCCGCCGGCGAAATGCGAAAACTGAATGCGCAACGTCGGCAGCTCGTCGAGCAGGCCGGAATTGATCACGCGCACCGCCGCGGTCATCAGCGAGAATTCCCAGCCGAGCATGCGGCCGAGGTCGTCGGCGTCCATGCGGTTGAAGCGAATGACGCGCGGCAGCGGATGGATGAACACATAGAGATTGAGATCGGCGCAGGCCTTCCAGAACGGCCTTAAACCTTCGACATCGAGCGGCTGATCCTGCAGCTCCGAAGCGATCACCACGCCGGGAAAACCGAGCTCGACGGCGCAGCGCTTGAGTTCGGCCGCTGCCTCTGCCGGCTTGAGCGCGGGCACGTGGGCAAGCCCGATGAAGCGGCCGGGATGCACGGTCTCGGCCTCGCGCATGCGATCGTTGATCTGCCGGCAGATCGCGAGATCCGGCTGGTCGAAGCCCAAGCCGCAACTGAGCACGCCGGCGTCGATGCCGGCCGCGTCCATCATGCGGACATGGGCGCCGAGATCGGCGAGCAGCGGATTGAGCAGATAATTCGGATTGCCGTCG
Source organism: uncultured Alphaproteobacteria bacterium (assembly GCA_963791925.1). Lineage (GTDB taxonomy): Bacteria > Pseudomonadota > Alphaproteobacteria > Rhizobiales > Xanthobacteraceae > BOG-931. The sequence continues at coordinate 86,690 of CAWBUA010000006.1, forward strand.
CGGTCGAGATCGACAGTGACCTTGCCCGAATCGCCCTTGAGCAATTCCGGCGGCGTATAGTGTTGCTGGAAGTCGATGAGCATGGGGAGACTTTCTGATCGTCATTCCGCCCATCGTCATTCCGGATTGCCGTGAAACGGCAAGTCCGGAATCCATAGCCACGGGGCGGCGACTACGGATTCCGGGCTCCTCGCTTCGTTCGGCCCCGGAATGACGGTGAGTCAATCACATGATGGCGAATTCGCTGTTGCGGCGGTCGGTCACCAGCATGGCGCCGGGATAATGCGTTATACAGAATTCCGGCTTGACCGCCATGATCACCGATTGCGGCGTCACTCCGCAGGCCCAGAACACCGGAATCTCGTCGTCATGGATCGGCACCGCGTCGCCCCAATCGGGTTTGGCGATGTCCGCAATGCCGATCGATTCCGGCTTGCCGAGATGCACCGGCGCGCCGTGCACCGAAGGGAATCGCGTGGTGATCTGCACCGCGCGGATGGCGTCGGCGGGCTTCATCGGCCGCATCGACACGACCAGCGGGCCGTGGAACGGGCCCGCCGGCACGGTCGCAACGGAGGTGCGGTACATCGGCACCGTGCAATCGCAGGTGATGTGACGCAGCTCGATACCGCCGTCGAGCAGCGCCTGCTCGAAGGAAAATGAGCAGCCGATGGCGAAGGTGACAAGATCGTCGCGCCAATATTCGAGGATATCGGTCGGCTCGTCGGTGAGCGCGCCGTCACGCCAGATCCGGTAGCGCGGCAGGTCGGTGCGGATATCGAGATCGTCGGCAAGCTCGGCAACGCGTGGATCGCCGGCCGCGGAGACGCCGATCAGCGGGCACGGCTTCGGATTGCGGCGGCAGAACTGCAGGAAATCCTCGGCCATTGCGTGGGGCAGGATGGCGAGATTGGCCTGCACGAAGCCCGGCGCCAAACCGGAGGTCGGGCCGGAATGCGCATTGCGCCGGATGGCGAGCCGGGCCGCACGGCCGGTGAGAAGCGCCTCGGGATTGCCCCGTCGCATCGCCGCCATCGTCATTGCGTACTCCCTTTTTCACGTCGCCGCGAAGCAGCTCGAAGCTCTTGCCTATTTTATCATCATGCCGGCCGGGAAAAAGCCGGCCCCCCGCCGCGACGATGTTACGCGCGGCGCAGCCGCGGCGCCTCGATTGCGACAATGCGAATTCGGGTTGAAAATGGTCGCAAGATCGCGTTTGCTAAGCGCAAATTGCGCACAAAGAGCCCGGTCAAGGGCCGGCAGCATGGGGCTTTCGGCAATATCCAGCAGGAGGGACATCCGATGAGTGAGAAGTGGAAAGACGAGAAATGGGCTGAAGACATCTGGTACAGCGGCAAGGTCACCCGCCGCCGTATCGTCGGCTGGGGCGGCGGCGCGATCGGCGCCATGATGCTGGTCCCCGCGCCGTGGCGCGCCGCCTTCGGCGCGGCGAAGCCCTTCAAGATCGGCTCCGAGCAGCCGTTATCCGGCGCCGGCGCCGCCGGCGGCAAGACCGCGGTGGTCGGGCTGCAGATGGCGGCCGACCGCATCAACAAGAACGGCGGCATCAACGGCCGCCCGGTCGAGCTCGACATCGCCGACGATCAGAGTTCGCCTGCCGTCGCCCGGCAGAAGACCGAGAAGATGGTGCAGGAAGACAATATCGACGCCCATGTCGGCGGCTTCCTCTCCAATATCTGCCTGGCCTGCATGCCGGTGTGGGAGAATGCCAAGATCATCAACATGATCAGCGTCTGTCTCGACACCACGCTGACCACGACGCACTGCAACCGTTACAGCTTCCGCACCTACGACTATGCGCCGGCGCAGGCCGTCGCCTTCGCGCCGACGCTGACCAAGATGGGCAAGAAATGGCACATCGCCTTTGCCGACTATTCCTGGGGCCAGTCGACCCGCGACGCCTATATCGCGCATATCAAGGACAACGGCGGCGAAGTCGTCGGCACCACCGGCATCCCGCTCGGCACGCCGGATATGACTCCGTTCCTGTCGAAGATTTCCGGCGACTTCGACGGGCTGTTCGGCATCTTCTTCGGCAAGGACGGCGTGACCATCGCCACCCAGGCCTACGATCTCGGCCTGACCAAGAAATACAAATGGGCGGGCGACGGCTCGATCTCGGAATCGACCAACCTGCTCGCGATCGGCAACAAGATCGACGGCTTCACCGCGATCAACCGCTATATTCCGATATTCGCCGGCCCGCTCGACACGCCCTATCACCACGCCTGGTTCGACGAGGCCAAGGCGCGGCTCCTTAAGGTCGATCCGTCCGGGCCGCTGCCCGACAAATACGTGCAGTCGAATTTCGAGGCGCTCAATGCCTTGAAGATCGGCATGGAGAAGGCGAAGTTCGAAAGCCGCGCCGATACGATGAAAGTGATCGAAGCGCTTGAGGGTCTGGAGCTGAAGGCGGGTCCCGATTTTCCGCAAGGCGACAAGACGATCCGCAAGCAGGATCATCAGGCGTTCCCGCAGGAGTTCATCTTCGAAGTGTCCGGGGGAACCTACCACCTCAAAGAGACGGTACCGGGCGCCAAGACCATGGTGCCGCCGGCCTGCAACTTCTCGGCGTAAATTGCGCGCCCAGTCGTCGACCGATGGCGGCTCCCCGACAGACAGCCGGGGAGCCGCCCCGGCTCCCGTATTGCGTACCGAGCGGCTGTCGATCCGGTTCGGTGGCCTCGCCGCGCTGTCCGACGTCAATTTCGAAGTCGGACGCGACGAGGTCCGCGCCGTGATCGGGCCGAACGGCGCCGGCAAAAGCACTTTCTTCAATTGCCTGACCGGCGTGCTGCGGCCGACCAGCGGCCGGATCATGTTCAACGGCGAGGAGATCAGCGGACTGACGTCAAATCAGATCTCGCAGCGCGGCATCGCCCGCTCGTATCAGATCACCAACATCCTGCCCAACGCCACGGCGCTGGAAAACGTCCGCATCGCCGCGCAGTCGCGGCGGCATTCCTGGAACATGTTCGCGCATCACAGCGCCTTCGCCGACATCAACGAACGCGCCGAAGCGGCGCTGCAATCGGTCGGGCTGCTCGGCAAGGCCCACGAGCTTGCCGCCAACTTGTCGCACGGCGAGCAGCGCAATCTCGAAATCGGCATCGCGCTCGCCACCGAGCCGAAACTGCTTTGCCTCGACGAGCCGACCGCCGGCATGAGCCAGGGCGAGACCAACGAAACCAAGGAATTGATCCGCCGCATCGCCAAGAATCTCACCATCCTGATCGTCGAGCACGACATGGAAGTGGTGATGGAATTGTGCGACCGCATTACCGTGCTGCACTATGGCGAGATTCTCGCCGAGGGCACGCCCGAGGAAATCCAAGAGAACCCGAAAGTGCTCGAGGTCTATCTCAAGACATGAGCGCCGCCGCCTCAACCGCCGAGCCGCTCGTCCGCGTCGAGGACGTGCACACCTATTACGGCAAGAGCCACATCCTGCACGGCGTTTCGCTCACCATCGGCCGCGGCGAAGTCGTCGGGCTGCTCGGCCGCAACGGCGTCGGCAAGTCGACCACGCTGAAGACCATCATGGGCCTGGTGCAGCCGCGCCAAGGCGCCGTGCTGTTTTCCGGCGATGCCGTTACCGGCGCACCGCCGCACCGACTGGCGCGGCTCGGCATCGGTTACGTGCCGGAGGACCGCCGCATCTTCCGCCTGCTCACCGTGATGGAGAATCTGCGCACCGGCCTCGACCGCAGCGGCGTCACCGAGGAGCGGCGCGACGCCTTGCTGGACAAGGTCTTCACCTATTTTCCGGTGCTGGCGGAACGGCGCGGCCAGGCCGGCGGCACGCTCTCGGGCGGCGAGCAGCAGATGCTCGCCATCGCCCGCGCCATGATGCTGGAGCCGAAGATCATCCTGCTCGACGAGCCGACCGAAGGCCTGATGCCGCGCATGGTCTCGCAAATCCGCAACATCATCGACGTGCTGCACAATGAAGGCGTCGCTATCCTCTTGGTCGAGCAGAACGTGCCGCTGACGCTGGCCGCCAGCCAGCGCGTCTACATCATGGAAAAGGGCAGCGTGCGGCACCATTGCGCGGCCTCGGAAATCGACGTCAACGACGCGCTCATCAAGCAATATCTGGGGGTCTGAGGTGGACGCCGTCGGTCAATTCATTCACTCGATCCCGATCGATCTCTTGATCATCCAGACGGTGAATGGCGTCGTCACCGGCATGATCCTGGCGCTGGTCGCCTCCGGCCTGACGCTGATCTTCGGCATCATGGACGTCGTCAACTTCGCTCACGGCGAATTGTTCATGCTCGGCGCCTATATGGGCGTCATCGCCTTCGCCACCACCGGCAATTTCTGGCTGGCGCTGGCGCTCGCCGCCTTGATCATCGGCATCTTCGGCGCCGTGCTGCAGATCGTCACGCTGCGGCCGCTGATCGGGCGCGATCCGCTGAATACAATTCTTGCCACGTTCGGCATTTCGCTGGTGCTGCAGAACTACGCGCTGTGGCAGTTCGGGCCGGTGGCGCGCAAGATCACCGAGCCGATCGGCGCCGAGTTCACGCTGTTCTATCTGCGCTATCCCTGGTATCGCATCGTCATCGCGGTGCTGTCGGCGGCCATCATCGGCTGCCTCTGGCTGTTTCTGAAATACAGCAAATTCGGCGTCTGGATCCGCGCCACGACGCAGGACCGCGTCATGGCGCAAGCCATGGGCATCCCGGTGCCGTGGGTCTACACCGGCGTGTTCGCGCTCGGCGCCGCCATGGCGGCGGCAAGCGGCGTCTTGTTCGCGCCATTCGGCGGCGTCGATTACAATATGGGCCTGCAATGGGTGCTCGAGGCCTTCATCGTCGTGGTGGTCGGCGGCATGGGCAATCTCGCCGGCTCGATCGTCGCCGCCATCTTCATCAGCCTGCTTGAGGCCTATGCCGCGGTCTGGCTCGATCCCTCGCAGGCGGTGATCGCGTCGTTCGTCGTGCTGATCCTGACGCTGTTGTTCCGGCCCACCGGCCTGTTCGCGACCCCAAAATGACCTCCACACCGCTCGACAACACGATGCCGCTCAAGAAGACCGGCTTGAGCCACACCGCCGTTTTCTGGATCGGCTTCTGCGTGGTGATGGCGCTGTTGATCGTCGCGCCTTTGGTGCTGCCGCCGTTCTGGCGCGGCTTTCTGACGGAAATCCTGATCTGGGGGCTCCTTGCCATGTCGTCCGATCTGTTGATCGGCTACACCGGCATGGTGTCGTTCGGCCATTCCGCCTTTTTCGGCCTCGGCATGTACGGCGCCGCGGCGGGGCTGTTGCTCGTACAGCCGGCCAATCTCTGGCTCGCCATCCTGCTCGGCCTTGCCGGCGCGGCCGTCGCAGCTTTGTTCGTCGCCTATTTCTCCACCCGGCTGCGCGATATTTATTTCGCCATCACCACGCTGATCTTCAGCCAGATCTTTTACGTCATCATCTTCACCTGGACTGCGCTGACCGGCGGCGAGAACGGCCTGATCTTCGACCGGCCGCATTTCACCATCCCCTTCCTGGTGAACGTGCCGTTCAATTCCACGACCATGCACTGGTTCGTGCTGGCGGTGGTGACCGGCTCCTATCTGATCCTGCGGCGGGTCACGCAGTCGCCGTTCGGCATGGTGCTGCAGTCGATCCGCGAGAATGAGGCGCGCACCCGCGCCATCGGCTATGCGGTGGAACGCTACAAGATCGTCTCGGTGATGCTGTCCGGCCTGTTCGCCGGATTGGCCGGCGTGCTTTACGCGGTGCAGAAGGAATTCGCCGCGCCCGACTTCGTCTATTTTCTCACCTCGGGCGACACCGTGATCTACAATGTGATGGGCGGCATCGGCACGCTGGTCGGCCCGATCGTCGGCGCCGGGTTCTTCCAGCTCGCCCGCCAATTGCTGTCGCAGTGGTTCGGCGATCAGTTCCCCTATCTGATCCCGCTCGGCATCATCTTCATCGCCGTCATTATTTTCCTGCCGCAGGGCATCCTCGGATTTGCGCGCAGGTGGCTCAACCGCTGAGGCCGCAAGCCGAAGGCGCATCGAGACGGGGATTACGCCCGATATCGTCAATTATGCGCGGCTCGCCGCCAATTGGCCGGCCGCTCCGGACTATGGGCTCGGCCAATTCGTCTATTGAACGCGCCGCCCGCGCGCCGGCGCCGCTAGGCCGTTGCGCCGATACCAGGCTCGCGTAAGCCGCGCCGCTCCATCCGCGGCAGCACCTCGTCCCGCAGCATCGGGAAATCGTCGATATAGTTGACCAGCCCGATGGCCATGCCTTCGAGCCCGGCGGCGCACATGCGCTCGAACTCGCCGACGACATCGTCATAGCTTCCGACCACGCCATAGGTGCCGCAGCCGCCGATGAAGCGGCGTTTCATCTGCTGCAGCTTGTCCTTCGGTATGGACTGACCTTGCTCGCGGGCTTTGGCGGTGTATTCGGCGGCTTCCCAATCGCCCATCTCGTCGACCACGTAACGGTAGAACTCCTCCGCCTCCTGCCGCGTCCGGCGGCAGACCAGATGCCCGCTGGCGAAAATCCGCAACGGCCTCGTCGTCCGGGCGCGCAATGCGGCAAGTTCCGCCGCGAGCTCCTGCGCATTGACAATGACCATGAACAGGCAGTCGGCGTTACGCGACGCGAAGTCGCGCCCTGCCGGCGACGAGCCCGCGCTCATGATGAGGGGCGCGCGGCCGCCGAACGGCCGCGGCAGACCCTGCACGTCCTTGAGGCTGAAATACCGGCCGGCGAAGTCGAACGGCTCCGGTTCGGTCCAGATGCGCCGGCAGATCCGGACCCATTCCTCGGCATAGGCGTAGCGCTCGTCGTGGGGCAGGAGTTCGGCGCCGAACATGTCGAATTCGTCGGCGTTCCATCCGGCGACGACGTTCAACCCGAAGCGTCCCTTGCCGACATGGTCCGCGGTCACGATCTGCTTGGCGGCAAACACCGGGTGGATCAGCGAAACGTGCACCGTGCCGAATACCGAGATGCGCTCGGTCGCAGCCAACAGACCGGTCGCCCAGGTGATCGTTTCAAAGGATTCGCCTTGCGTGTTGGTCTCGCCGCGATAGCCCTTCCAGCGGCCGACCGGCAACATGAATTCGAGGCCCGCGGCATCGGCGAGCCGGGCGGCTGTGAGATTGTTGTCCCAAGACGCCGTCCACCGCACCGGCGCCTTGGTCATGGTCAGCCCGTTCGAGCAATTCGTCGAAAACAAGCCAAGCTTGAACCTGTTGTTGCTCTCCATCCGCGTCCGCCGCGCAGTTTGGACCCGGCCATTACGGCTCGATCCGGAACAGGCGTTCCGCATTGCCGTGCGCAATGCGCTCTCTGTCGGCCGCACTGACCGGAATCTGTTCCAGGAAAGCGCGCGCCTGCGGCATCGACTGGTAGGGGTAATCGGCCGAGAACATGATGCGGTCGACGCCGCCAAGCTCAAGCAGAAGATCGAGGAACGTCGGGCCGAAATTGAAGCCGGAGAAAGTGTAATGCACGTTCTGCTTGAGGTAGTCCAGAATCGGACGCTTGAGCTTGGTCACATGCATGGGGATGATGTCGAAGCGCTGGAACATGAACGGCAACCCCTCGCCCATGTGCCCGATCACGAATTGCAGCTTCGGAAATCGATCGAATACGCCGCCGCAGACGATCCTGATCATGTGAACCGCGGTCTCGATGTGCCAACCCCAGGCGCCGCCGGCGAGCATGTCGGTGACCATCGGATCGAAGCCGCCATAGAGGATGTCGATGACCTGCTGCGGCGGCGGCGTCGGGTGCAGATAAATCGGCACATTAAGCGCCTCGGCGCATTCCAGGATCGGCCAGTAGAACTTATTGTCGAGATAGCGGCCGCGGTTGTGGCCATTTATCACCGCGCCCTTGAATCCTTTTCCGATCCGCCGCTCGAGTTCCTTGGCCGCTTCGTCGGGGGCGCCGGTCGGCACCGCGGCCAGTCCGGCAAAGCGGGTGGGATGCTTGTTCACCGCGTCGGCGAGGTAGTCGTTGGTATGGCTTGCCATCGCCGCCGCTTCCGCCGGTTCCATCTGCTCCACGCCCGGCGCCGAGAGCGACAGCACCTGCATGTCGATGCCGGCGCCATCCATCTCGCTGAGCCGGAACTCGCCGAGATCGCATAGACGCGACATGACCGCCGCGTAACGGCCGCCGATCTTTTCGGCGCGTTCTTTGACGAAGCGCGCGGGGCCGTCGAAGAATTTCGGGCTCGCAAAATGCTCTTCAAGCGTTATGGTGCGCATCCTCTCCAGTCCCATGCTGATGCAGATTTTCCGGCTGCGGATCCGACGTTAAATGATTTTGGTCGCAGGTCCAGCTTGTTCGTACCGTGCCGAGACGATTGGCATCGTGCGAGGAGCTCAACCATGAGTTCAACGGGCCATTTCAGACGCTGAGATAATTGCGCAGCACCGGCTCGTTGTTTTCCAGAGCCGCGGTATCGCCGGTAAAGCAAATCTCGCCTTTGTTCATGACGTGATGGCGGTCGGCGACCGCGAGCGCCACGCGCAGGTTCTGTTCGACCAGGAGAATCGCCAACCCCTCGCCTTTCAGATGCTTGAGCACCTCGATGATTTCCTGCACGATCATCGGCGCCAATCCTTCGGACGGCTCATCGAGCAGAAGGAGCACCGGATTAAGCATCAGCGCCCGGGCGATCGACAGCATCTGCTGCTCGCCGCCGGATAATTGGAATCCGAGATTACGCTCGCGCGCCTGCAGCGACGGGAACAGCTCGAAAACCCGTTGCAGCGTCCAATAGCCTTTTTGACTGCGGGCGAATACGGTCAAATTCTCGCGTACCGACAGGCTCGGAAAGATTCCCCGTTCTTGCGGCACGAAGCCAACCCCGAGCCGCGCCACCGCATAGGGCGGCAGCCCGCCGATATCGCGCCCGTTGAAACGGATGGCGCCGTGCCGCGGCCGCAGATAGCCCATCACCGTCAAGATCGTCGTGGTCTTGCCGGCGCCGTTGCGGCCGAGCAGGCAGACGACCTCGCCGTTGCGCACGGTGAGCGAGACGCCGTGCAGGATATGACTCTCCCCGTAATAGGCGTCGATGGTCTCGACATCGAGCATCAGTGCGCTGCCCCAAGATAGACCTCGCGCACCCGTGCATCGCCCCGGATTTCGTCGGGCGTCCCGGTGGCGAGAATTTTGCCGTAATAGAGCACGGTGATGCGATCGGCGATCGAGAACACCACCGTCATGTCGTGCTCGATCATCAGCACCGACAGCGTGCGCGGCAGCGCCGCGATCAATTCGATCATGCGCGCCGTCTCCGCCGGCGACATGCCGGACGTCGGCTCGTCGAGGAGGAGCAGCTTCGGCTCGCCCGCAAGCGCCACGCCGATCTCGAGTTGGCGCTGTTCGCCGTAGGATAAGGTGCGCGCGATGCGCGCCTCCTGGCCGTCGAGATGGGTCTGCCGCAACAGTTCGCGGGCGCGGGCGAGCAGCCCGGCGTCGCGGCTGGCGACGCCATAGAAATCGAGCGGATTGCCGAAGCGGACCGCGAGCGCGAGCCGCAGATTCTCGATCACGCTCAGATTGTGAAACAGGTTGTTGCGCTGGAAGGTCCGCGCCACGCCGAGCCGGCTGATCCGGCTCGGCGGCTTGCCGGTGACGTCCTCGCCATTGACCAGGATTCGTCCGGCGGCCGGCTTGAGCTGGCCGCCGATCTGATTGATCAGGCTCGTCTTGCCGGCGCCATTGGGGCCGATGATGACGTGACGCTCGCCTTCGCCGATGGCGAGCGTCACGTCATCGGTCACCACAAGCTTGCCGAAGGCGCAGTTGAGATGGTCGAGCTCGAGCGCGTTCAAGGCTTGGCCCCCGCCCATCGCAGCTTCTGCACCGTGCCCCAGATGCCGCCGGGAAAAAACAGCACGCAGCAGATGAAGGCGACGCCGATGATCGACAGCCAGTGCTCGCTGTATGAGCTCACCACATTCTTCATCAGGAGAAATACCGCCGCGCCGAGCGGCGGGCCGATCAGGGTGCCGGCGCCGCCGAGCATGGTCATGATCAGAATGTCGCCGGAGGCGGTCCAATAGACGGCGTCCGACGAGATGAAGCCGTTGTAGATCACGTAGAGGCCGCCGGCGAGGCCGGCGATGGCGCCGGCGATGGTGAAGGCCAGAAGCTTGTAGGCCCGGGTCGAATAGCCGATCGCCGCCATGCGCGGCTCGTTCTCACGAATGCCGACGAAGGCGTGGCCGAGCGGCGCATTGATCAGCCGCCGCAGGCCGAGATAGACGGCGACAAAGAAGACGAGCGTCATGAAATACATGACCAGCGAATGCGACAGGCTGAAGCCGAAGAAGCCCGGTTGCGCGGCAAGCGCCATGCCGTCCGAACCGCCGGTGACGTCGCGCCATTTCAGGGCCACCGAGAACACGAGCTGGGAAAAGGCCAGCGTCAGCATCAGGAACGGAATGCCGCCGGTGCGCACACAGAAGAACCCGATCAGTCCGGCGCCCGCCGCGGCGATGACAACCCCGGCAGCCAAACCGAGCCAGGCATTGAGCCCGAATTGCGCGCCAAGCACCGCCACGGCATAAGCGCCGAGCCCGAAGAACGCCGCATGTCCGAGCGACATCAGCCCGGTGAAGCCGAGGATCAGATCGAGAACTCATGGCGAAAATCGCGAAAATGAAAATCTCGGCGATCAGTGCGCGGGGATAATCGGCGAGCCCGAACGGCAGCACGATCAGGAGCAAAAGCGCGAACAGCGCCAAGGCGCGCGTTCGCGGCGTCGACGGCATCATGGTGCGGGCTACGGCCGACGGCGCGGCGTCGGCATATTTGATGCCGAACAGGCCCTGCGGGCGGACCAACAGAACCAGCGTCATCGCCAGATAGATCAGAAACAATGCGATGCTCTGGAAATAGGCCTTGCCGAAGGTGTCGGCGATACCGATCAACAGCGAGCCTACGAAAGCACCGCGCAGGCTTCCCATGCCGCCGATGACGATGACGATGAAGGCCGGGATCAGAATGTCGGTATCCATGCCGGGATAGAGACCGAGCACCGGACCGGCGGCGATGCCGCCGAGCGCCGCCAGCGCCACGCCGAAGCCGAAGACGCTGGTGAACAGCGCGCGAATATTGGCGCCCAGCCCGGCCGCCATGTCGGCATTGTCGACGCCGGCGCGCACCATGGCGCCGATCCGGCTGCGCTCCAGGAGGAGCCAAAGCACAAGCGCCACGGCGAAGCCGAAACCGATCAAAAACAGCCGGTAGGCGGAGAACACGCCAAGACCGATATGCACGGTGCTCTGCAGCGACGGCGGCGTCGGCAAGGTCAGCACCACCTTGCCCCACACGGTCTGCACCAGATCGTAAAAGACGAAGGTGAAGCCGAAGGTCAGCAGCACCTGATCCATGTGGCCGCGCGCGTAAAGCGGCCGCAGGAACAGCAGCTCCATCAGCACGCCGATCACGACGACCGGGATCGGCGCGAGAACAAGCGCCAGCCAGAAGCTTCCGGTCAAGTGAAAGATCGAGAGCCCGAGAAAGGCGCCGAGCATGAAGAACGAGCCGTGCGCCAGGCTGACGACATTCATCAGCCCGAAGATCAGCGACAGTCCCGCCGCCATCAAAAACAGCAAGACCCCGTAGACGAGCCCGTTGAGAAGCTGGGCGACGAGCAAATCCATGCGGCCCTCAGCCCGGCTTCCGCAATACGGTCTGGGCGCCGTCGACTAGGCCTTGTGACCCGGATCCGTCACGTTCTTGGCGGTGAACAGGGTCTTGGTGGTGATCTTGCCGCCGCTCTCGATGACTTGGGCGATGTAGACGTCCTGGATCGGATTGTGGGTTGCCGGATCCATGCGGAACGGCCCGCGCGGCGCGTCGAACTGCAATTTGGCCATGGCCTCGGCAAGCTTGTCCTTGTTGGAAGGATCGCCGTCGACCGCCTTCAACGCCTCGCCGATCGCGCGGGCGCCGACATAGCCGTAGTCCGCGAACAGGTCGGCCTGCGTCTTGAATTTCGGCTCGTATGCGGCGGCGAATTTCTTGGCCTCCGGATTGTCGAGGGTGTCGACGAAGGTCACCGCCGAGATCACGCCGACCGCGGCCTTGCCGAGTGCGCTCGCCGATTGCGAATCGATCATGGTGAAGCCGGTGAGCGGCATTTTCTCCTTCAGGCCGAACTCGGAATACTGCTGGACGAAACGCACCGCGTCGGCGCCCGGCATGAAGTCGTAAGTGACCGGAGGATTGATCGCCTTGATGTCGGTGAGATAGGCGCTGAAATCCGTGGTGCCGAGCGCCGGCCAGTTTTCCTTGAGGATCTTGCCGCCTTTGGCGAGATACGGTCCCTTGAACGCCGCCATGACGTCGCGGCCGCCGGCGTAATCCGATGCCGTAGTGACGACCTCCTTGCCGAGATTGTCGTAGATATAGCCGGCCATCGGCGTCGACAGCTGATAGGTCGAGATCGAGGTGCGGAACAGATAGGGATAGCGGTCCCAGGTGATGGCGTCGGTGCCGGCGCCGGTGACGATGTAGAACGCCTTCTGCTGCTTCATATAGTTGAGCACCGCCAGCGCCACATTGCTGGCCTGGATGCCGAACACCAGGTCGACCTGATCGCTCTCGACGAGCTTCTTCGCCTTCTGCAGACCGACTTGCGGATTGAACTGGTCGTCTTCCCGGATGATCTCGATCTTGCGGCCGGCGACGGTCCAGTTGATGCTGTCGAAATAGAGATTGGTGGCGTTCCAATTGGCGAGCCCGGCGTAGGCGAGCCCGCCGGTATAGGTGTTGATATTGCCGAGCCGGATCGGCTTTTTTGTCTGTGCCAGGATGGCAGGCGAAGCCACTCCCGATGCCAGCGCCGCTCCCGCGCCGGCCGCGCTCTTGATCAGCGTTCGCCGCGACACGCCGCGCGCGATCGAATTCCGTTGCTTCATTGCCAACCTCCCTCGCCGCGTGATCTGCGTCAGCGGCGCGCCATACTAGGCGCTCCGGCCCGTGCATCGCCAGCATTTTCCGCTCGGTTGACCGATCCGATGGGCAGCCTCATGATCGAAGCTTGCAAGCCCGACAAAGAGCGGGCTGTCCACCAATGGTCATGCCGGTATGAATCTGGAATTTGGAGTTTTCGATCATCTCGATCGCAACGATCTGCCATTGCACGAATACTACGAACAGCGGTTACGCGTGATTGAGGCCTTCGACAGGTTCAACTTTTACGCCTATCACGTCGCCGAACACCACTTCACGCCGCTCGGCATGGCGCCCTCACCCAGCGTGTTCCTGTCGGCGATCGCGCAGCGCACGCGCCGGCTGCGTTTCGGCACGTTCGTCTACGCATTGCCGGTTCATCACCCTTTGCGCGTGGTCGAGGAAATCTGCATGCTCGATCACATGAGCGGCGGCCGGCTGGAGATCGGCTTCGGCCGCGGCTCGGTGCCGTTCGAAGTTGCCTATTACGGACAAAACGCGGAGGAGCGGCAGCAGATCTATGCCGAGCGCCTCGACCTCGTGCTCAAGGCTTTCACCGTCGACACGCTGGACTGGAACGGGCGCTACGATCAATTCCGGAACGTGCCGATGGAAATGGCGCCGTTGCAGAAACCGCATCCGCCGCTCTGGTACGGCGCCCATTCGCCGGAGAGCGCCGAGCGGGCCGCGCGCAAGGGCCTCAACATGGTCACCAACGACATGCCGGCGCCCGCGCGCGCCATGGTGGCGCGCTATCGCGAAGTCTGGTCCGCGACGCAACGCGCAACGCGTCAGCCGAAAATGGGCATCGTGAGGTTCGTTTTCATCGCCGACAGCGACGCGGAAGCGCTGACCATCGCGCGCCGCGCCTATTTGCGCTGGCGCGCGAGCTTCGTCTATTTGACCGAACTCAACCGCGCCCAGATGCAGTCGCCGCTCTATGCCGACAGCTTCGATACGCTGATCGACCAGGGCCAGGCGATCGCCGGCTCGCCGGCAACCGTCGGCGCCGTCCTCGCCGCGCAGATCGAGGACAGCATGGCCAACTATCTTGTCGGCCAATTCTGCTTCGGCGATCTCACCCTCGACGAGATGTCTCGTTCGGTCGAGTTGTTCGCAACCCGGGTCATGCCGAAGTTGCGTGCGGCAACCGGCGATTAGGTCGATCGCGTCGAGCGGCGTCGGAGGAGCGCGCGCAGTAATAAGCTCACGGTCGAGAGCCACAACCGCGCCGCGCGGGCGCGTTGGTCGCCCCTCCGGGAGCGCGTGGCTGCCTGTCATTGCCGCATGTTGTGTCCATGGCGGCCGAAGCTAAGGTGCAAGGCTCGGGCGCCCCAGCAGCAGCGGGCACAGCCGATAACTTAAAGTCGCTAATTCCGGTCAGGCCTGCCAACACGGCGAGCGAACCGGGAATACCGCGCAGGGAGGAATGCATTGTCCGGTCCGGCCATGACGCGCGAGACGATCAGTCTCGCCGGCATCGAGATTGAACTTTTCGAGGGCGGCAGCGGGGCGCCGCTGCTGTTTCTGCACGGCGCCCAGGGCTTCATGCCGTCGCAGCCCTACGCCGCTCTCATGACGACACGCCGCCGGCTGATCGCGCCGTCGCATCCGGGCTTCGGCCGTTCCGGACTGCCGCTGTGGCTCGATACCGTCGACGACATTGCGCATCTTTATCTGGAGCTCATGGACCGCAAGAGGCTCGACCGCGTCGATATCGTCGGCTGTTCGCTCGGCGGCTGGCTCGCCGCCGAGATCGCGACCAAGTCGCCGGAGCGGATCGGCAAGCTCGCTTTGGTCGGACCCGTCGGCGTCAAGGTTGGGCCGTCGGACAAGCTCGACATTCCCGACATCTTCGCCATGTCGCAGGACAAAGCGGCGCGATTGATATTTCACGACCTGGAAAAAGGCCGGCTCGACGCCGCCAAAATGAGCGACGAAGAACTCACGACGATTGCCCGCAATCGCGAGACCACGGCGCTTTTGACCTGGGAACCGTGGATGCATAATCCGAAGCTTCGCCATCGCCTGCACCGGATCAGTTCGCCCACGCTGTTCATCCGCGGCGCCAGCGACGGCCTGGTCAGCCAGTCCTATGTCGACGCCTACGCCAAGCTCATCCCGAATGCGAAAGTGACGACGATCGCCACAGCCGGACACGCTCCCCAACTGGAACAGCCGGAAGAATTCACCCGCGTCCTGTTCGCCTTCCTCGACGCGTGACCGAACCAGGAAGAACGCCATGAAAGCTTGGCATTTCAGCGAGACCGCATACCCCTATCTGCCGCCGGAGTCAGATTACGATTCGATCCGCGTCACGCTGCCAAACCGGAACTACGATCCGAAGAAGGGCGCGGCGCTCTATGACCGCTTCATCGAGGAATGGCAGATCGCCGAATCCGAGGGCATCGATATCATGCTCAACGAGCACCATCAGACGGCGACCTGCGTCGATCCCGCGGCGCCGCTGTTGCTCGCCGCGCTGGCGCGGGTCACCAAGACGGCGCGGCTCCTGATCCTCGGCAACCCGATCGCCAACCGCCGCCAGCCGGTGCGCGTCGCCGAAGAGATGGCCTTCGTCGACGTGCTGTCGCACGGCCGGCTCGAGGCGGGCTTTGTCCGCGGCGTGCCCTACGAGATTTCCGCGGGCAACAGCAATCCGGTCCGCACCAACGAGCGCTTTGCCGAGGCGCTCGATCTCATCGTCAAGGCGTGGACCAGCCATGACGGCCCGTTCAGTCACGAAGGCCGTTTTTTCCATCATCGCCAGATCAATATCTGGCCGCGGCCTTACCAGTCGCCGCACCCGCCGGTGTGGATCAGTACGACGACGCCGAGCGGCGCCATGCGCGTCGGCGCGCAAGGTTTCGTCCAGGCGACCTTCCTCACCGGCTATGACGGGACGCGAAAGGTCTACGACGCCTACCGGCGCGGCTGGCGCGAGGCCGGCCGCGGCCAGGACGTGCCGATCAACCGCCTGGCCTACGCCGCCCTGGTTTATGTCGGTGAAACCGAAGCCGAGGCGCGCGCCGGCGCGGAAAAAATCATGTGGTACATCCGCGCCAACAAGGTGCCGCAGCATTTCTCTTTTCCGCCCGGATACGCGCCGCCGCAAGCCTTTACCCAAATCATGCGTGGCAATGTCGGCGATCAGCATGCCAACTTCTCCGCCAAAGCGACGGTCGAGGGCGTGATCAATGCCGGTCTGATGATGGCGGGAACGCCGGATCAGGTCTATGCCCAAATTCGAAAAATGTACGATCACGTCGGCGGCTTCGGACACCTTTTGATCATGGGTCAGGCCGGCTTTCTCGACCACGACGAGACAACGCGCAGCATCCGCAATTTTGCCCGCCACGTGTTCCCGCGGCTGAAAGCCGAGATGCCCGACAACGCCGTTTCCGGTTTCTCAGTAGTTCCGGAAAAAGCCGCGGTGTGACGCCGCTACATCAGACCTGGATAATAACTGGATAATAACATGAGATCGGTGCTTGCATTCCTCTTCCTCCTGGCGACGTCGGCAGGCGTGCTGGCCCAGGATTATCCGACGCGCAACGTCATGTTCATTGTGCCGACCGGCGCCGGCGCAGCCACCGACCTGCTGGCGCGCATTCTTGCGCCGCAGCTCGCGGAGCGGCTGGGCAAGCCGTTCGTCGTGGAAGACCGTCCCGGCGCCGGCACATTGACCGCGTCGAACGCGGTCGCGAAGTCAAACCCCGACGGCTACACCATTCTGATGGGGACCAGCACGCCGCTCGCCATCAACGCCACCCTCTACAAGCATCTGCCGTACGATCCGGCCAAGGATTTCGTGCCGCTGGCTTTGATCGCAACCATCCCATTCGTCCTGGTCGTCAACAACGATCTGCCGGTGCATTCGGTCGGCGAGCTGATCGCTTACGCCAAGGCGCATCCCGGCGCCTTGTCCTACGGCTCGACCGGCCCCGGCACGCCATTTCATCTCAATGCCGAGCTGTTCAGCGCGATGACCGGGATCAAGATGGTGCATGTGCCCTATAAGGCCGTGGTCGACGCCCAGGTCGACCTGATGGGCGGCCGAATCCAGGTGATGTTCACGGATTTCACGTCGTCGGTGGCGCTGATCAAGGCCGGCAAGATGCGGGCGCTCGGCGTGACGACGCTCACGCACGCGGCGGCCATGCCGGAGCTCAAGCCGATCGCGGAGCTCGGCGTGCCCGGTTTCAACGCGGCGGCGTGGCAAATGGTGGTGGCGCCGGCGGCGACGCCGCGACCGATCGTCAACAAATTGCATGACGAGATCGAAGCCATCATGGCGCTGCCGGCCACGCGCGACGCCATAACGCGCATTGGGCTCGTTCCCGCGGAAAGCGCCTCGATCGAGAAATTGCAGGCCTTCGTCCGCTCGGAAATCGTGCGCTGGGGGGAAGTCGTCAAACGTTCGGGTGCATCCGTCGATTAGGCCGATTTGACCGACGTTTGCGCCTGCAAATCATGCCGCGACGCTGAGACTGGAATGGATACGGAAGTACTGATCGTCGGGGCCGGGCCGGTCGGCCTTACTCTGTGCATCGATCTCGGCAAGCGCGGCATAGCGTGTACCCTCATCGAGAAGAACGACGCGCCGCTCGGCTATCCGAAAATGGAGCGGTGCAATCCGCGGACGATGGAGATCTTCCGTCGCCTCGGCCTCGCCGATGACGTGCGCGCCGCCGGCTATCCGCCGGATTGGCCGATGGACGCCTACCTGGTGTTCGACCTGATGCGGCCGCCGCTGTTCAAGATGGCGCATCCGACGGTGGCCCAAGCCAAGGCCAAGCGTGACGCCACGACCGACGGATCGCTGCCGCTCGAGCCCTATCAGATCATTTCGCAATACACACTGGAGCCGCTCCTCAAATCGGCGGCGGAACGGATTGCAGACGTAACGGTGAAGTTCGGCCATGAATTGCTGTCGTTCGCGCAGGATGCCGATGGCGTGACGGCACAGGCGCGGAAGACCGACGGCACGATCGTCTCCATCCGCGCCCGCTATCTGGTCGGCTGCGACGGCGGATCGAGCGTCACGCGCAAGCAACTGGGCTTCAAGATGGAGGGCGAACCGCACCTCTTGGAGATGCGGCAGGCGCTGTTCCATTGCCCCGACCTCTACGACAAAGTGCGCGCACCGCGCGCCCGGCACTATCATCGCATCGACGATCATTGGACGCTGATGATCGTCCAGGACTCGCGCCGGCACTTCACGCTGCATGCGGTCGTGGACAAAGACGAGGACATGGCGGCGCTGTTCGCCAAGATTGTCGGCACGCCGGTCAAGTTCGAGATGCTGCATTGCGCCAAATGGGTGCAGCGGCTGCTCTTGGCAGAGCACTATGAGCAGGACCGCGTCTTCATCGCCGGCGACGCCGCGCATCTCGTCATCCCGACCGGCGGGCTTGGCATGAATACCGGCGTCGGCGACGCCATCGACCTATCGTGGAAGCTTGCCGCCACGCTGCGCGGCTGGGGCGGGCCGAAGCTGCTGCCGTCCTACGAAGCCGAGCGCCGTGCGGTCGGCGCCGTCAATGTCAAAGCCTCCGGCGGCGGCACCACGGGCCGGATGAAATGGCGGGCGGCCTATCGGCCGAACATCGAAGAGGACACCGCCGAGGGCAGAGCCGCCCTGGATCATCTCCTGAAACTCGCGCGCGAAGAAGCGCCAAAATCCTTCCGCGTCATCGGCGCCGAGCTTGGCTATCGCTATGCCGGCTCGCCGGTGATCTGCGACGAGCCCGGCGGCCCAGAGCCGAGCATCGAAGAATACCGGCCGACCAGCTGGCCGGGAGCGCGGTTGCCGCACGTCTGGCTCGAGCCCGGCAAAGTCTCGGTGCACGATCGGATTGACAGCGAGGGCTTCACGCTGCTGCGGCTCGGCCGGAATAGAGGCGATGCCGCGGCTCTGGCGAAGTCCTTCGCAGAGCTCGGCGCGCCGTTCGCGGTGCTCGACGTCGATAGCGAAGCCGCGCGGCGCGTTTACGGCTTTGATTATCTTCTCGTCAGGCCGGACTTGCACGTGGTGTGGCGCGGCGGCGCCTTGCCGGACCGGCCGGACGCAGTTGCGCTCACAGTGACCGGACACTAAGCGGCCACGGTCTCATGAGCCGCCTTTGCCGAGGAATTTCGCCAGCGCCGCAGCGTCCTTGCGGTCGCCGCTCTCGAAGTCCTGCGCAAAGCGCTCGTAAAAAAGCGCGGCGCCCTCGTAGAGGTCGCGCGCCGCCGGATCGTCGGCGACGAAGCCGGCGATCTCCTGCATTTCCGCGACCCAGCGGTAGGCCTTGGGCGGCATCAGCTCGAGCTGGCGCTTGAGCCAGGGAAACAACTGCTTCTGGCTTGACTGCAGCTCGGCCAACAGATCGTCGGCGGAGCCCGAACGCATGGCGGCCAGCATCATCGCCGCGCCGATCGCCTGGGTGCCTTTGGTGATGCCGGCGTAGGACATTTTCAGCGCCGAGGCCGCGCTCATGGCGCCGCCGAGCACGCGGACGTCGAGGCCGTAATCGCGCAGCTGCGCGAAGCGCGGCGCCGCCGGGCCGGAAGCGTAAATGCGCGGCCCGGCGTCGCCCGGCTGGGGCGGCGAACCGATGATCCCGGCATCGACAAAGGTGCAGCCGGTCGGCGCGATGGCGGCGGCCACGCGCTCGACGGTCATCGGATTGATCGCATTGCAGTCGGCATAGATCGGCTTTGAGTTGCTGGCCTTGAGCGCCGGCGCCAAGCGCTCGGCCAGCGCCAGCGCGTCGCCCGGCGGCAGAATGGAAAGGATGAAATCGGCGGCCGCGATCTCGCTATCGGTCGCCGTGGCCATGCCGGCGGCCTTGGCCCGCGCCACGGTCGCCGTGCTGCGGCCGTCGAGCGAGGTCAGGACCTTGACCCCGTTGTCGACCAGCCTTTTTCCGACCCCGGCGCCCATGGCGCCGGGCGCAACAATGGCAACGACAGGGGTCATGGTAATCCTCAAGGTCGATATGCTGCTGCAGATATAGGGCTATTCCGGTCCGATGTCGCGCAGACGGCACGGCACCCGAAGGAGATACGCGATATCTGGCGTCGCGACCTCGTTTTGGTGCGAATCAAGCCGCTGCAGTATCTATCGGCCGGTGCGGCGATCACGCCCGGCTGCAGCGATGCCGCCGCGGCCAGCCCAGAGGAGCCTCATGTGAGCCTCATGCGCCTGAACCTCGGTTGCGGCAACAAGCACATGGACGACTGGGTCAATGTCGACAAAGTCGCCACGCCGGCCGTCGATCAGGTCGTCGATCTGGAAGAGTTTCCGTGGCCGTGGGCCGACGACTCCGTCGACGAGGTTCTGCTGTTCCATGTGCTGGAGCACCTCGGCGCCCGGACCGACGTCTATCTCGGCATCTTCAAGGAGCTCTACCGGGTCTGCCGCGACGGCGCCACGATCCTGATCGCGGTGCCGCATCCGCGGCACGACAGCTTCATCAGCGACCCCACCCATGTGCGGCCGATCACGCCGGAGGGCATCAACCTGTTCTCGCAGGCCGCCAATCGCGAATGGATCGCCGCCAAGGCGGCCAACACGCCGCTCGGCATCTATATCGGCGTCGACTTTCTGATCGAGTCGGTAAACTGGAAGGTCGAGCCGGCCTGGAAAGACCGTTACGAGCGCAAGGAGATCTCGGCGCAGGAACTCGAACACGCCGTACGTTCCTATAATAATGTCGTCAAGGCGATCGAGATGATCGTTCGCCCGATCAAGCCGGCCGGCCGCGCCACCCCGTCCGACGCCAAGAGCGCCAAGAGCGCCAAGGCCGCCAAAGCCGCGTAGGCGAGGGCCGTAGCGGGCCTGCGATCTTGCGGCTGTCGTCGAATTTCCCGACAATGCCGCCGAACGCGCGCGAGGGCCAATGGACGGCACACGAGACGTCGGCGGCGCCGCGAGCGGCGCAGCCAGCCGCCACCGCGGCAATGCCGCCGAAGTGCTGTTCGCTTTCCTGCGGCTTGGGCTGACGAGCTTCGGCGGCCCGATCGCGCATCTCGGCTATTTCCGCGAGGAATTCGTCGTCCGCCGCAAATGGATCGACGAGCAGGCCTATGTCGATCTGGTGGCGCTGTGCCAATTTCTGCCCGGCCCGGCCTCCAGCCAGGTCGGCTTTTCCATCGGCTTGATCCGCGCCGGCTATGGCGGCGCAGTGGCGGCATGGACCGGCTTTACGCTGCCATCGGCGATCGCGATCGTCCTGTTTGCTTATGGCGCGGGCGCGCTGATCGGTCCGGTGGGTAGCGGCTTGCTGCACGGGCTGAAGCTCGTTGCCGTCGCCATCGTGGCACAAGCCGTCTGGGGCATGGCGCGCACGCTGTGCCCGGACAAGGAGCGCGCGACGATCGCGGTGGCGGCGGCGCTTGTCATTCTGTTCAGCACTTCAGCGGCGGCGCAGATTCTGGCGATCGCACTCGGCGGCGCCGCCGGGCTGTGGCTGTGCCGCGGCGCGCAGCCGGTCGCCGGGGGACATATGCCGATCCCGGTCGGCCGCGCGACGGGACTTTTGGCATTGACGCTGTTTTTCGTACTGCTGGTGGGGCTGCCCATCCTGCAGCGCGTCGACGGCGCGCCCGGCATCGCGCTGTTCAATGCTTTTTACCGGTCCGGCGCGCTTGTGTTCGGCGGCGGCCATGTCGTGCTGCCACTGTTGCGCCAAGCCTTCGTCGGCCCCGGCTGGCTCAGCGACGACACTTTCCTTGCCGGCTACGGCGCCGCGCAAGCGGTTCCGGGACCGCTGTTCACCTTCGCCGCCTATCTCGGCACCGTAGTGAACCTGTCGCCGCACGGGGTCGCCGGCGCGGCGCTGGGACTGATCGGCATTTTTCTGCCCGGCATCCTGATCCTGCTCGGCGCCTTGCCGTTCTGGGACACGTTTCGCAAACGCGCAGGCGCGCAAGCAGCCATGCGCGGCATCAATGCCGCCGTGGTCGGCTTGCTTGGCGCGGCGCTGTACAATCCGGTGTGGACGAGTTCGGTCAAGACGCCCGGAGACTTCGGCGTTGCGCTGGTCGGCTTCGTTCTCCTGACCGTTTGGCGCGCGCCGCCGCTATTGGTCGTCATTGTCGGCGCGCTCGGCGGCATCGCCTTGGCGCTCGCCGGACTCTAAGGCCGCTGGCGCGACTAAAGCGTAATCCTCAAAACGCCGGCGAAAAATGTCCGGTCGCGACGGCCGCCACATGCGCCGGATCGTCGGGCGCGGCATTGCCGCGCCAGACGATGTGCATGTCGGGACGGATGAGGATGAGATCGAAACCGTAAAGGTCGCGGGCGGCGCGATCC
This sequence comes from uncultured Alphaproteobacteria bacterium, assembly GCA_963791925.1. Classification (GTDB taxonomy): domain Bacteria; phylum Pseudomonadota; class Alphaproteobacteria; order Rhizobiales; family Xanthobacteraceae; genus BOG-931. The sequence goes on from CAWBUA010000006.1 coordinate 108,961, forward strand.
GCAATATCGAGGACCGCAACCGGCGCACCCCGTGAACGAAGCGCGCCTTCGAGCCCGGCCGCGTCGGCCGAAGTGCCGCCGAGTTTGAGGATCGTGTAGCCGTCGCCGACGCGGTCCTGCATCGCGGCGCGGTCGTCAAGCCAGACATGCGGCAGCCGCGCGCCGGGCCAGGTGGTCGGCAGATATTCGCGGAACAGATGCTCGGGTCCGCCCGGGATGTTGCAGATGACGGGCGAGTCGACATAGCGGTAACCGAGCTCGGCACCGATCATCTCGTTGCTCTTGCGCTGCTCGATGTCGGCGACGGCGGCGAGATTGTTACGCGTCGCGGCGCCGGCGGGCGTCGGCTCGGTGATGTCCGACCGCCACATCGAGCGCCATTTGCGCCGGCCGATGGTGGCATAGCGCGAGGCGCCGACATTGCGCTCGCCGATCTGGCGGCGTTCGATCTCATAGGATTTGAGGAGCCCCGGCCCGCCCCAGCCGGCGAGCGTCGCGGCGAGCTTCCACGACAGATCGATGGCGTCGCCGACCCCGGAATTCATGCCGAGCCCGCCGGTCGGGATGACGAGATGCACGGCGTCGCCGGCAAGAAACACCCGGCCCTTGCCGTAAGCATCGGCGAGCAACAGATTCTGCCGCCACGGCGCGCAGGACAGCATCTCGTAGTTGACCGGAATGCCGACAACTCGCTCGAACGCCGCCTTCATCTCCTCATCGGTGTCGACAACCGAATGCAGCGTCCAGTGCCTGGTCGAGTCCTGCATGATCAGGAAGGTCGATTTGTTGTCGGCGACGTGATAGTGCCGGCCGTGACCGGGGCCGTTGCCGATCGGCATGCGGTCGAACAGCTCGTCGCAGCGATACAGCGCCTGGCGCAGCGCCAGGAGATTGCCCTCGCCGGAAAGCGGGATGCCGAGCTCGCGGCGCACCGGGCTCGCGCCGCCATCGCAGCCGACGAGATAGGCGGCGCGGATGTCCTGGGTCCCGCCGCCGGGCGTCTTGACGCGCGCGGTGACGCCGGCCGGGTCCTGCCGCAGCGACAGGAATTCGCAGCCATAGCGCACTGTCACGCTGGGAAGCGTCTCGGCCACCGCTTTGAGAAACGGCTCGAGCGTATATTGCGAGACGAGCTGATAGGGCTCGAGCGGCAGCGTGCCGTCATTGCTGGCGCGGATCTGCGCCCGCGCCTCGTCGACCGACGGATGGGACAAATGCAGGAGCGGCGGCTCGGTCAGCTTGAGAATGATGTAGACGTCCATCGGGCAATCGGAGCGCAGGCCGACGGCGCGGATTTTGTCGGCGAGCCCCATGCGGCGATAGATTTCCATGGAGCGCGCATTGATGCGCTCCATCTTCGGCAGGAACGCCGGGCGTTCCTTCTGCTCGATCAGCATGCAGCGCACGCCGCGCCGGCCGAGATCGATTGCCAAGGTGAGGCCGGTCGGTCCGGCGCCGACGATGAGGACGTCACTGTCCAATTGGGTCATCGATGCAACGATCACGTCGGCGGCACTGCGGCGGCAAGCTCGGTGAATGGCGAATAGGCCACCGCGCCGCACTGTTCGGGCGTGGCATCAATGAACTGCTGGATCTCGCCGGCAAAATAGATCGCCACTTTGGTTTTGACCTGGCCATTCCCGTGGAACTGCACGCAGACCATATAGCGCTGGCTGTCGGTGATCGGCATCAGCGTCGGCTGCGAGATCAAGGCGCCACGGAAATCGGCTCGGCTGGTCAGGGATTGCCGCAGGAACGTCGCGATCTGGCTGCGGTATTTGGCGGGATAGGCATTGGGATCGATCGGCGCCGCGTCTTTTTTCGGCCCGCCAAAGCCGCTGCAGCCGGCGAGCGCCAGCGCCAGCAGCGCCGCCGCCGCGGCGGCGCGGAATTGTACTGCAGTCGCAATCACTTACGCCAACCCCTCGGTCATCATAGCAGCCACTATAGCAAAGCCATTTTGCCGCTTCACGCGCACTTCACCGCAGGGCCGGCGACGACCATCGTGCCGGCTTTGCCGTCATTCTTCCGGCGACGGGCCGCACCAGCCGGGCAGGTAGCCGGCGATTTCGCTCTTCGCCAATTGCATTGCCTTCTCCAGCCCGCGCTGGAAGTCGCCTTCGACCAGCTTGCGCTTGATGCGCCGGCGCAGGAAATCGGCCCAGAGAAATTCCGAAAACGGCGTGGTGTCCTTGGCAAAGCCGCCTTGCCGGCGCAATTCGCCGGCCAGCGAGCGGAACGGGTCGTCGACGAGCCCGGTCACCGATTTGGGAATATCGCTGTAGGGGCGGCGCTCGCCCTTGGCATCGAACGGATGCATCCACGAATGATTGTCCATGACGTTCCAGAACTCGTCGCCGTCGAGCTTGGCCAGGTTGGCGATGACGGTAACCGGCACATCCTTGATCCCCTCGTCATGCAGCGCGCGGGCGAGGTGATGATGATCGATGACGTAGTGGCGCTGTTTGGGTCCGAGAATCACCGGGATCATGTGCCGGCCGAGAAACTTTTCGCCTTTTTTGATCGGTGTGTCGCGCCAGCGTTTGCGCTTCTCCAAGACTTCGCGCATGCCGACGGTGATTTGGGTCGGACGCAGATCGGAAACGTTGATCGTCGTCAGAATGGGCTCGCGAACCATTTTCCGCTCCTGAAAACAAATGGCACGAAGCGGCAATTGCGGCAGAGATGGACTGCAAAAGCAAGCCGCCCGGCGCTGCATTGCGCCGGGCGGTTTCTGATCGACGATTTCGAAAACTTTAGAGCGCAATCGCGTCAAATGGAATCGATTGGCGCTCTAAGTTTTTGGTGAAGCATGATCTTTTCGGAAAACCGGTTTCCACTTTTCCGGATCATGCTTTAGTCCGCGAGCGGATTGGGCCGGATCTGGATATGCACGGCCATCGGCGTCATGCCTTTGCCGCCTTCCTTGAGCCACGGGGTACGGTCGCCCTCCGAGCCCCACAGGCCCCTGCCCTTCCAGCCGGCTTTCGGATCGTCGATGCGGGCATCGAGGCCCTTGGTGTAATAGCTGAGCGGATAAGGCACGCGCAGCATCACCATCTTGCCGTCGACCAGCGCGGCATAGCCGTCGTTCTCGTCCGCGGTCGAGATCGGCACGTTGTCGCCGAGCCCGACCGCATTATGCTGGTCGACCCAGGTGTAGTAGCTCGCCTCGGCGCTGTTGTCGCCGATGCCCTGGAAGCCGGGACCGGGATATTTGTAGAAAGTCCAGCCTCCCGGGCATTGATCGCCGGTCGCCTTGGGCCCGTTGAGCGGGCCCTTGCACTTCGAGCGATCGAAACTGCCGAGGTGGCCGCTGCCGAGCGAAACCCACACCACGCCCTTGGAGTCGATATCGCCGCCGCGCGGACCGAAGCCGGGTTTCGGAATGTAATAAACCTCCGACAATTTGGTCTTCGGGTCGAAGCGAATGATGCCGCTTCTGCCGGCGAACACGTCCCAGGTGTACCAGATCGAGCCGTCGACGGGATTCGGCATCACCGCGTAAGTGCCGGAGCCGGCGATCCGCATATCCTTGCTCGGATCCATCGGCTTGCCCGGCTCGGTATAGTCGTCAAGCTTGCCGTTGCCGTTGGTGTCGAGCACGAACGGCGCCCAGCCCTGCGCCTTCTCGGCGCTGCCGGTCTTCTCGAACACTTTGGTATCGAGCCAGCCGGCGACCGGACCGCCGCCGCTCGTCCACAGCGTGTTGTCCTTGTCGAAGCCGAACTGCAGGTGATGGGTGCCGAAACAGGTATCGATGAAAGTGAACTTTTTCGTCTTCGGATCGTACATCGCCAATTGGCGTTCGTTGCCGTCGAGCGGAAACGCCTTGGCGTAGGGATTGTCCGAGCCCTTGCGGCAGAACGCTGGCGTGCCAGGCGCGTGATTGGTGCCCGTCATCCACACTTTGCCGGTGGAGTCGAACATGTCGTTATGGTTGTCGAATTTGGTATCCCAGATCTGCTGCATGCCCCAATAGGCCGACGCGGCAAGAGGCTTCTCGATGGCGGCGTGGCCCGGTCCGAACGCTTCCGGCACGTCCGCGCCTTCCGGCGGCGTGATGTAGGCGACCTTGTTGGTCTTCGGATCGAGCACCGGCAGATGGTCGGTCGCATATTCCGGCGAGCCATAGAGCGGGCCGTAGCCATTGACCGTCGGATTGCGTTTGTCGGTCGAGATCAGATCGTGAAGATATTTGTCGGGAGCGCTCCAGTCCCATTCAGTGATCACGACATCGCGCTCGACGCCCTGCGGCCGCGGCGGCTTGGCGAACGGCAGCGCGCCCTTGGCGATGCTGTCCGTCCATTCGCCGAAATATTTGAACGGCACGCCGCCGAACTTGCCGGCCAGCACGTTGACCATCAGCGGCGACGCCTGACCGGCCTGGACGCGGCGCTCCCAGGCCTCTTGGCCGTTCTTGAACTCGCCGAATGCCGCCGGAATGGTCCGCGTCGACAGTTGGCCGAGCTGATGACAGCCGACGCAGGCCTGGTTCTTGATCGCGGTCAGCCAGTCGACCTGTGTGACATTGTCCGGAATGTCGCTCTTGCCGCCGAACTGGTCCTGGCCCGGAATCTTCAGCATCGCGAACCAGTAGATCGCCGGATAATACTTGGCGGCCGCCGCGTCGTCCGGCGCCGGTACCGCCGTCAGATTGAGGCGCTTGCCGGGCTCGGCCTCGACTTTGGCCGAGTTGACCAGGCCGTAGCCGCGCACCCAGACCTGATATTTGGCCTTGGGCAGGTCGGGCACCACGTAGCGGCCCTGATCGTCGGTGACCACGATCTTGGCGTAACGGGCCGGAAAATCATGGGTCTCGGCGATCACCCAGACGCCGGCCTCCGGGCCGTGCGGCCCGCTGACCACGCCGCCAATATCGCCGCTCTTGATCTTGACGGCATTCTGGGCGTTAAGCTGCGCCGGTAATGCTGCCAGAAATGCGGCGATAGCGAGTGCCGCGACGCTGAACGCGCGCTTCATGATATCCTCCCTTGCTGGCGGAGCTTTGCGACGAGACTCGCCCCGACCTCTGATTTTTATCGTCAGAGAATTTGCCCCAGCGCCGGGCCGCCCGCAAGCGCAAACCCACCGGCCGGGACGCTGACCCGCGGCACAGTCACGCGAACCGGCAGGCGCGACGCCGGATCAGTTCGATGAGGTCTCGGCCGCGTTCGATAATTTATCGAACAGACCGGCGATGTCGCTGCGAATGGTCGCCAGCTTGGAAAATTGCTCGGTCACAGTGGCGACGCGGCTTTCGAGCTCCTTCTTGGTCTCCACGAACTTGTTCACCCGCGTCGCCAGGTCGCCATTCTCGTCGGCCTCGATAGTTGCGATCTTGGCGATAAGGCGGTCGCGAATCGATGCGACTCGCGTGATCAGATCCGCCACGCCGCCGTCGCTGGCTTCGAGCGGAATGAGCCGCGTTTGCAGCTCGCCGAGCCGCACCTGCAATTGGCCGACGGTGGCCATGCCGCGCTCGATCTCGTCGAGCCGCACTTGCGTCGCTTTGACGAATTGCGCAAGCTCGGCGAGACGGGCTTCGGCGTCGCCGGCGGCGGCGCTTGAAACAACATCCAGCGCGCGATCGAACTTCGTTGAAAGGCCTTCGACGTCGGTGCGCAGCGACGCCAGCCGGGACAATTGCATGTCCAAATTGGCGACGCCGTCTTCGAGTTTCTTTTTGTCGTCGGCAAAGGCCTGCACGCGCCCGTCGAGGCTGCCTTGCGGCGTCTGCTGCAGGGCCTCGATGTCCGCCGCCAGCCGGTCGCGGGCCTCGTCCAGATCTCTGATCCTGCGCTTGATGCCGTCTTGCGCCGCGGCGTGCGGCTCGAGCCGGGTGCGCAAGGCGCCGAAATCCTCTTTCAGGCTGCCGACGGTTTTCGCCGCCTGCTCGATGTCGTCGCAGCGCTCGTGGCTGCGGCGGACGAATTCCATCAAATTGTTCAGGCGGACCTCGATGGCGGTGGCGTCGTCGCCGCCGACGATCTCGGCAAGCGAGCGGTCGATGTCGCTCTCGCGGCTATCGAGGTCGGCAAACAGCTGTTCGATCGCTCTTCTTTTCTCCAGCACGGGAACGAGCCGGTCGCGCAAAGCCTGCTGGCGTGCGCGCAATTCGTCGACGCGCGATTGCAGATCGCCGATCTCGTTGCGGCTTTCCTGCACCTGCGCCGTCCGCTCCGCCTCAACGAGGCGCTCATTGACGGCGCCGATGGCGCCTTCCGGATCGGTGCGCGCGAGGTGATGCGCGGCGGCGTCGGCGTCGACCTGCACCTTGGTCACTTCGCGTGCGCCCTGGCGCACGCCGCCGAGCCGCAGCTCAAGCGCCTCGTTGGCACGGCGCTGGCGCATGAGCGCGTCGGTCAGCCAGAGCGCCGAGGGGATCAGCGCCAGTGGAATGAGGACGACCAGGAACCAGGCAAGCTTCTGCGCCAAAGGCTCGGAGCGGAAGGCTTCGAACAACGCCGCCATGTCCTGCGGCTGGTTTACAACGATGAGTCCGACCGCCAGCACAAACAGAACAACACAAGTTCCGATGAACTTCGCCATCAAAATACCCAACCCCGCCCGATAAAAGCCTTCGGGTTTGGTACGACAGGACCGCGTCTCGCACAAGCGGAAGCTTGCGTCTAAACTTGAATTCCGTGATTAAGTCCGCGATCCGACGCGAGGACGAGGAAGAAAGACGCTCCCGATGATCGGCTTACCATGATCGGCTTACCATGATCGGTTTTCGGCCCGCCGTACCAACGCTCTGTACGCTGCTCGCAACGCTTTTGATTCTTGCGGCGCCGCCGCCAGCGTTCTCCGAGGACGCTGCGCCGGCCGCGGTCAAGCCGGAGCTGTGCCAGCGGGCAAAATTCCGGGTCGTCATCGACGTCGGTCATACCGTCGCCGTGCCGGGCGCGATGAGCGCCCGCGGGGTTCCCGAATACGCGTTTAATCTCGCGCTCGCCCGCCAGGTCAAACAATCGCTCGACGACGCGGGTTTCGGCGAAGCGGTGCTGCTCATCACCGCGACGGCGCCGTGGCGGGGACTGTTCGAACGGGCGGCACGCGCCAACGCCATGCAGGCCGACCTGTTCATCGCCATTCATCACGATTCCGTTCCGGACAATCTTTTGCAGACTTGGCAATACGCCGGCCAGGAGGAGCATTACAACGACGACTATCCCGGCTACGCCATTTTCATCTCCAACGACAACCCGGAGCGCGCCGGCAGCCTGTTGTTCGGCGGATTTCTGGGCCGCGAGCTCGAGGCGCGCGGCTTGCAGTACACGCCGCATTACACGCTGCCGCTGATGGGGCACCGCCGCCGCGAGCTCGTCGACGCCAAAGCCGGCGTCTACCGCTACGATCAATTGATCGTGCTGCGCGCAACGCGCATGCCGGCGGTGCTGCTCGAAGCCGGCTCGATCGTCAATCGCCAGGAGGAATTGCTGCTGGCGAGCCCCGAGCGGCGTATGCTGACCAGCGCGGCGGTCGTCGCGGCGGTCGAGGATTTCTGCGCGGCGCGCGCCAAACCCGTCGAGGCGAAGGCTGCCGCGCCGGTCAAGCGTGTCAATTTGCACCCGCGGCTCCAGCCGCCGGTCACGCCGGGACGGTCTGGCTCTGCCGCAACGCCAGCGCGCTGATGATCATGAAATTGAGAACATTGACGCCGAGCCCGGCGGCGAACGCCGGCGCATAAAAGCCGAAATAGTCGTACAGCACGCCGGCGGCCCAGCCGCCGGTCGCCATGCCAAAGCCGCTGCACAACAGCAGCGTCGGCATCCGCCAATACGCATCGTTGACCGGAAACAGTTGGCGCGAAGCGAGCACGTTGGCGGGAACGAGACCGGAAAAGCCCATCCCGAACAGCGCTGCGACCGTAAACAGTCCCACCTCGTTCTGTGTCAACAGAAACGCCAACATGCCTAGCGCCTGACAGCCGGAGCCGGCGAGCATGGTGTAGAGCCCGCCGATCCGGTCGGAGATCACGCCCCAGACCTGCCGGCTGAAAAATGCCGCGCCGAGGAGCACCGAGACCATGGCCGCGCCGTGCGCGGCGCTGATGCCATGATCGGTGCAAAACGCCACCAGATGCCCTTGCGGCATCGACATCGGAATGCAGCAGGTGAAGATCGCGGACATCTGGAGTTCAAAAACCAGATTGGGCGGCCAGCCCAACACCGATTTCGCTTTGATCGCTTTCGCCGCACGCAAGGCGTGATGCGGCGTATCCGGCGGCTGCTCCAGGAACAGCGCCGCCGCCGGCGCGACGATGAGAAGCTCGAACGCGGCGTAATACAGCATGGTGTGGCGCCAGCCCGCGTAGTCGATAGCGCGGGCGAAAATCGGCGGCCAGAGCGCGCCGGCGAGATAAGATCCGCTGGAGATCAGCGCCAGCGCCGAACCACGCCGGCGGTCGAACCAGCGGCTGACATAGACATAGGACGGCGCATTGATGCCGCCGATGCCGATCAAGCCGATGAACAGGCCGTGGCCGATATAGAGCGGCCAGGACGGACCCAAGGTCGACAGCGCCAAGCCGACCGCGATCATCGCCGCGCCGAACATCACCGTCCAGCGCACGCCGATCCGCTCGGCGATGCGGCCCATCAGAATGCCGCCGACGCCGGAGCCGATCCACATCAGCGCGCTGGCAAAGGCCGGAATCGAGCGCTCGCCGTCGACCTCGGCGGCGATGTCCTTGAGCGCCACAATGGTGATCCACGGCGCGCCAAAGGCGATCGCCATGATCACGAGGACCATGCTGGCGACGACCCAAGACGCCCGCGTCTCGACCGATGAGACCGTCGATTGCAGCATGAGTTCCGCGTTGCTGGCGCGCCCGGCGCAGTTCGTTGTCGGGTATAGCAGCGGCGCCGTCCTGCCGCCCATCGAATTTTCGCGGCCCACCCGGGAATAAATCGCGGGCACTCCCAATCAATCCCCCAGAAGCCGCAAAAGCCGCCACGGCCATCGTGGTTTCGTGGCCCTCGGGCTTCAGAGGAGAGCGATTAATGAGCGAATCCGATCGCGAGGCCGGCCCCAGCCGGCGCAAGGTTCTGGAATGCATGACTTGGGTCGGCACCGGCGTGTTATGGACGGTGTCGGGCGGCGTGCCCCACTCGCTCGGCATCATGGGCGAAGCTGCCGCGGCCGAGGCCAAGGGCCTCGCTTTCCTGCAGATCAGCGACAGCCATGTCGGCTTCGACAAGCCGGCCAATCCGAATGCGCTCGGCACGCTGGAAGAGGCTATCGCCAAGGTCAATGCGCAGCCGCAAAAGCCGGCATTCATGATCCATACCGGCGACATCAGCCATCTGTCGCTGGAAGCGCAATTCGACGACGCCGACCGCATCATTTCGCAGGCCCGGCTCGACGTGCATTACGTTCCCGGCGAGCACGATTTTCTCGACGCCGACCGCAAACTCTATCTGCAACGCTACGGCCGGGGCACCAAGGGCGCCGGCTGGTATTCGTTCGACGCCGGCGGCGTGCACTTCGTCGGCCTGGTCAACGTCTTCGACCTCAAGGGCGGCGGCATGGGCGACCTCGGCAACGAGCAGCTTGAATGGCTCGAGAGCGATTTGCAGGGCCGCTCGGCGTCGACCCCGATCGTCGTGTTCGCCCACATCCCGCTGTGGACGATCTATCCGCAATGGGGCTGGGGCACCGACGATTCGGCGCAGGCGCTGTCTTATCTCAAGCGCTTCGGCTCGGTGACCGTGCTCAACGGCCACATCCACCAGGTCATGCAGAAGGTGGAAGGCAACGTCACGTTCCACACCGCCCGCTCGACGGCGTTTCCGCAGCCGGCGCCGGGGCAGGCCCCCTCGCCCGGGCCGATGAAAGTGCCGGACGAGCAGCTGCGCAAGATGCTCGGCATCGCCGACGTCACGTTCAAGCAGAACGAGCAGCGCCTTGCCATCATCGACAGCCCGCTGAAGAGCTAACAGGGAGCGCCAATGTCCGTCGCAAGATCGCTATCAAATACCGTGCGCAGCGCGCTGGTCGCTGCCGGGCTCGGCGCCGCGACCGCGGCCCTGTTGGGCGCGGTGGTGTTGCCGGGCTGGGCGCAGACCGCGCCGCAACCCGCCGCCATATCGATCGACAATTTCACCTTCACGCCGCAAACGCTGACGGTGAAAGCCGGCACCACGGTGACCTGGACGAATCGGGACGACATCCCGCACGGCGTCGCCTCGGACAACAACGCCTTCGCCAGATCGAAGGCCCTGGACACCGACGATAGCTATTCGTCCACGTTTACCACGCCCGGCACCTACAAATATTTCTGCTACGTTCATCCGCACATGACCGGGACGATCGTGGTAAAATCCGGTAACGGCTAGCGATGCGGCGGCGCGACGATGCTCGACCTGTCGCGACACCGCGCGCCGAAACTGGTTTGGACGGGACTTCAAATCGGCAGCACCATGCGCGACACGACGACTGCCGACGCGAATGCCGAACAAGACAAAGCGCGGCGTTTTCGTGACGCCGCGCTGCCTTATCTCGACGACGTCTTTGCTTTGGCGCGTTATCTGATGCGTAACGCCGCCGACGCCGAGGATGCGGTGCAGGAATGCTATCTGCGGGCATTGCGCCATTTTGACAGCTATCGCGGTCCGGCGATGAAACCGTGGCTCTTGGCCATATTGAGGAACGTCTGCAACGCCGAGTTCACGCGCCGCGGCAGACAGGAGGCGCCGGCCGACGACGCCCCCGACGAGCCGGCATCGGAGCGGCCGCCGCTGTGGCAGGAGCCGTTGACGTCGCCCGAAGCCGCGCTGCTGCGCACCCAGGACGACGACACCATCCGCCGCCTCGTCGCCGCGCTGCCGCAGCCGTTCCGTGAAGCCATCGTGCTGCGCGAGGTCAACGAATTGTCGTATCAGGAAATCGCCGACGTTGCCGGCGTGCCGGTGGGAACGGTGATGTCGCGGCTGGCGCGCGCGCGGTCGATGCTGCGATCGGCCTGGAATGGCGCCGAACGCCCGGTTTCAGGAGCGGCGTCATGAACTGCGCCGAATGCGAAATCCTGCTTCACGCGCTGATCGACGGCGAGCTCGACGCCGGGCACGCGCGCGACGTCGAAGCGCATGTCGCGAGTTGCGCCGGCTGCGCCGAAAAGCTCGAGGCGTTCCGCGCCATGCATGAAGCGATGGCGCAGGCCGACCTGAAAGAGGGGGCGCCGGCGCTTTTGCGCGGCCGTATCGAGGCGCTGCTGCCGGTGCCTCCACCGCGAACAGCGGCGGAAATCATCCGGCCGAAGCAATTCCCGCAGCCATCGCGCCGCTCCTTCTTCGGCGGCTTGGCCGCCGGCACCGCGCTCTCCGCCGCGGTGGCCGCCACGCTGGTGTTCACCGTCTTCTCCGCCGATCACGGAGCGGACCATCGCCGACGAGGTGGTCTCGGCCCATATCCGCTCGCTGCAGCCCGGCCACCTGATGGACGTGGAAACGAGCGATCAGCACACCGTGAAGCCATGGTTCGACGGCAAGGTCGACGTCGCACCGCCGGTGATCGACCTGACCGCCGAGGGCTTTACGCTGCTCGGCGGCCGGCTCGATTACATTGACGGCGAGCCGGTCGCATCGGTCGTCTACAAACGCCGCAAGCACGTGATCAATCTGTTCGTCGCACAACGATTGGGTTCGGCGCACGCCAATGTGACCGACCGGACGGTCCAGGGCTATAATGTGCGGCATTGGTCGGCCGGCGGCCTCGACTTCTGGGCCGTCAGCGATCTTGACCCGGCCGAACTCGACGAGTTCGTGCAGAAAATCTCCGCGGCGGTCCGTGGCAATCCATCCTGACTGGCTTGCTTCGCCATTACCGGGTAAAAGGCCAGAGGCATACGGGCGTTTGAAAAAAGCGCCGCGGCAACCCATCTGGCATGGCAGACGTTTAAGCCTCGGTCATGGATCAACGAGTCGACAACGAACGCCGCGGCGCTGCGGCGCCCAGCCAGGAAGCGCAACCCGCTTCCGGCGGCGCGAAGAAGAAGCCTTCGCTGCTGGGGCGCATGCGCCGGCGCAGGGGCCTGGCGGCCCTCGTTCTCCTCATTGCAGCCGCCGTGATCGCGGCCATCGTGCTGTGGTGGCTGCATGCCAGGAACTACGAATTGACCGACGACGCCTTTATCGACACCCGCACCGTGCAGATCAGCGCGCAGGTCGCGGCCGCCATTGTCGACGTCCCGGTGACGGATAACCAGGAGGTCGAGGCCGGCAGCGAACTGGTCCGCCTCGATGACCGCGATTACGTCGCGCAACGCGATCAGGCGCAGGCCAATGTCGACGATTTTCAGGCGCAGATCGCCGCCCAGCAGGCCAAGATCGATCAGGCCGAGAAACAGGTCGCGCAGGCGCAAGCCACGCTGACCTTTGCCCAGCAGGAAACCGATCGTTACGAGCGGCTCGCCAAACAGGGCAGCGTCACCATCGAGCAGGCGCAGCAATACCATTCCAATTTTCTGCAAGCCGAGGCGTCGCTGGCGGCTGCGCAGGCCAACGCTGTCGCCACCGGGAAACAGGTTGGCGTGCTCAAGGCCCAACTCGAGAACGCGAAGGCGCAGCTGGAGCAGGCTCAGACCAATCTGTCGCGCACCATCATTACCGCCCCGGTCGCCGGCCGGGTAACCCAACTCACCGCCGCCAAAGGCGCTTATGCCGCAGTCGGTCAGGCGCTGATGGAGTTCGTGCCGCGCCGCGTCTGGGTCACGGCCAATTTCAAGGAGACGCAGCTCGATCTCATGCGCCAAGGCCAGCCGGTCAGTATCGCGGTCGACGCCTATCCCGGCCGGACTTTCATGGGACACGTCGACAGCATTCAAGCCGGCAGCGGCACCGCGTTCAGCCTGTTGCCGGCGCAGAACGCGACCGGCAATTACGTCAAGATCGTGCAGCGGGTGCCGGTGAAGATCGTCTTCAACAAGCCGCCCGGCGTATTGCTCGGTCCCGGCATGTCGGTCGTCCCGACGGTCAAGGTGCGATGAGCGATCAGTCGCGGGCGCGAGGCTGGGATTCGAGCCGTTCGGCGGCCGGCGACCGCAACCCCTGGCTCGTCGCGGTCATCGTCTCGATCGCCACCTTCATGGTGGTGCTCGACACCGCCATCGCCAATGTATCGCTCCGCTATATTGCCGGTAGTCTCGCCGCCAGCGTCGACGAGAGCACCTGGATCGTCACGACCTATCTCGTCGCCAATGCAGTGGTGCTGCCGGCGAGCGGCTGGCTGTCCAACGTCGTCGGCCGCAAGCGCTTCTACATGATCTGCGTCGCGCTGTTTACGATCAGCTCGTTGTTCTGCGGATTGGCGCCGAACCTCAGTGCGCTGATCGTCTTTCGCATCCTGCAGGGTCTTGGCGGCGGCGGCATGCCGACCAGCGAGCAGGCCATCCTTGCCGATACCTTTCCGCCGCAACAGCGCGGCCAGGCCTTCGCGCTCTACGGCGTCGCCGTAATCGTCGCGCCGACGGTCGGCCCGACCGTCGGCGGCTGGATCACCGACAATTTTTCCTGGCATTGGATCTTCTTCATCAATGTGCCGATCGGACTTGCTTCGCTGGCGCTGGTGCATTGGTTCGTCGACGAACCCGAAGTGCTCGAGCGCGAACGCGACGAGCGCCTGGCCGGCGGACTGAAGGTCGATTGGATCGGCTTCGCGCTGATCGCGGCGACGCTGGCCTGCCTCGAAGTCGTACTCGACCGCGGCGAGATCGACGATTGGTTCCGCTCCGGCACCATCGTCGCATTCACGGTGCTGGCCGCCGTGTCGTTCGTCGCCTTCATTCCGTGGGAACTCAGTCAGGACGATCCCATCGTCGAGATACGGCTGTTGTTTCACCGCCAATTCGGGATGGCATTCTTCACCATGCTGATGATCGGCGCGATCCTGTTCGGCTCGAACCAGATCATGCCGCAGCTCCTGCAGACGAGCTTTCCCTATACCGCGATGCTGTCGGGGCTGGCGATGATGCCGGGCGGCCTCGCCATGCTGGTCATCATGCCGATCGCGGGCCAAGTCACCGGCCGATTTCAGCCCAAATATCTGATGGTGCTGGGGTTGAGCGGCATCGCGCTGTCGATGTGGTATTCGACCTCGCTCACGCCCGACGCCAGCTTCGATTATTTCGCCTGGGTGCGCGTCTATCAGACGATCGGGTTGCCGTTCCTCTTCATCCCCATCAATACCGTCGCCTATGATGGGCTGCCGGCGAACAAGACCAATCAGGCCTCGGCGCTGATGAACGTCGCCCGCAATCTCGGCGGCAGCATCGGAATCTCGCTGGCCAACGTCGTGTTGGCCCAGCGCATGCAGTTCCATCAGTCACGGCTTGCCGAGAACACGACGCCGACCTCGCCGATATTCCAGTCGACCTTGAAAGGGTTGACGAACTATTTCGTCCACCGCGGCGCCGCGCCAGGCGCGGCGCGCGGCGAAGCGCTGGGGCTGATCGGCCAGATCATTCAAACGCAGGCAACGATTTTAGCCTATATTGACGTATTCTACGTCTGCGCCATCGCGGCTGCGGTGATGATACCGCTGGTCCTGATCATGGTCCGGCGCGTGCAAATTCAAGGACGGATGGCGGCAGGACACTGAATGTCGGGCGTTCATGAGGGCCGGCGGAATTTCGCCGCCGCAACTGTGTTAATTCACGGACGCAAGCGGGGTGACAGCCTCCACACAAGGAATTCGTGGACAGCGAGGGAACATCGATGGCCCGGCCCGGGAAGGCAGTCATGATCCGCAATCTCGTGCGACTATGTCTTGTGACCATATTCGCAGCCAGTCTCGGCGCCGCCGCGCCGGAACCGGTGACGCTGAACGTGACGATGATCGATTATAAATTCGTGCCTGATCATCTGACGTTTCAGCACGGCGTGCATTACCGGCTGCATCTGGAAAACCACGGCAAGGAAACGCACGAGTTCACCGCGCCATTGTTTTTCGCCACCGCCAAAATCGACAATCCGGATGTGCTCAACCGCGAGCGCACGGAGGTGGTGATGCAGCCCGGCGACGTCAAAGACGTTTTCCTCACCCCGGGCAAGCCGGGCACATACGACTTGCGCTGTGCCGACCACGATTGGAACGGCATGGTCGGCGGTATCACCGTCAAATAAATTCCGTGACGGCGGCTGAGACCGTTGCACCGTTGTCCCGTGATCCTTTGCCCCGCCGCCAGGCCGCCTTCGTTACAGGCAAGTTGCCGAAAAATGTGCCCGCATTGTTCAGCCTGCCGCGCCGCCCGCAGCCTCCGTGCGCTTCGGCAGCAGTTGTTTGGCCCGGCTGACAACGACGCCCGAGCGCGTTGAGCAGCCTGAAAAACAAAGCTCAACGCAACACGTTTTCGTGTATGCGCCGAAATGTCCTGATGCTGCCCAACTGCGGCACCAAACTTGCTTAAACTCGTTGTTGAGGGGGTTGTGGGGCTGACAAGCGCAAGATCTGGGAAGAAAGGAGTCGCCAATGTGTGACTTTAGCCTTCAAAGCGTGCGATCGAGGCCGGCGACGGTCGGTGACAAGCTCGTGACGCGTGACTTCGGAACTGGAACCCGCGGGTTCTCGGCTTCCGATGACCCGGGAATGGCGGTCTGCATTCGGCCCGGCACGGAGCTCGCCTTTACCGGCGAAGTCGCCTGCCTACCGGCCGGCCTGCTTGGCTGGAAGACGAAGACCATCAACTATCAAACGGCCATCTTCCGACAAGTCAACAAGGACAAGATGGCCGCGCATCATGACGCGCTCGAATTTCCTGACGGGCGCATCGTGCTGCTGACCTTGTTGTGCGAAGGCCAGGAAGCGACGGTTCTGCAATTGCCGGCGCAGCCGAAGACCGTGGAAGAGGCCCGCGAACAGGAACGCGTCAGCTACGTCGGCTGATCACGCGCGCCTAAAATCAAAAGCCGGCCGCCTTATGGCGGCCGGCGCCTCGTACGGCGGACCGTGACGCCTGATCGTGCGGGCGAGGATCGAACCGCTCGCCCGAGTGTTTTTGTCATAAATGCATTCGGCCTATGCGCCGCGGCGCTTCCATATCCGCGCCAGACCGTGCAAGTTCGGGCGGCTGGAATGCCGCCCAAATATCGGCGTTTGAGCTTCGGGACTGCCCCTTTGGGGCCGAGAGCGCCTCGGCGCCCGTTATTCGCCGTGACTCGAACCCTGAAGAAGTAGAAAATTGGCCGTGAGTCTCCCGCGGTGGACCAGGCGTCGGACCGGCCCAATTCCCGCTTCACAATCCTTTCGCTAAAAATTGCCCGATGAATGAATCGTTGGACCCATCGGCAGCAGCCGAAGAACGCGTCCCCGTCGGGCCTGCGGCCGCCCCGCCGGTGCAGGAGATATCGACCGCCGCGCAGTTTCTCACCGTCTTCCCGCCGATCATGCTGCCGATGTTCCTGGCAGTCGCGGACCAGACCATCGTCGCCACCGCGCTACCGGCCATTGCCTCAAGCCTGGGTGAAATCGAACGCGCGTCCTGGGTCGTGGTGTCCTACCTGATCGCCAATACCATTGCGGCGCCGGTATACGGCCGGCTCGGCGACACCTTCGGCCGCCGCTTGATGATGGTGCTGGCGCTCGCACTGTTCATGCTGGGTTCGGTGCTATGCGCGCTGGCGCCCAATATCGAGCTCCTGACCGCATTCCGGGTGCTGCAGGGATTTGGCGGCGGCGGCCTGATGACGCTGTCGCAAGCGCTGATCGGCGAAGCGATCCCGCCGCGCGAACGCGGCCGCTATCAGGGCTATCTGGCCGGCATCGCGGTCAGTTCCAATACCTTCGGCCCCGTCGCCGGCGGCTATCTCACGCAGGCGTTCGGCTGGCAGTCGATCTTCCTGATCAACATTCCCTTGGGACTGCTGGCCGTGCTGTTCGTATTTCGCATGCCGCCGCGCCAAGGCGACCGCCGGCGCACCACCTTCGATGCGCCGGGCCTGGTGCTGTTCATCTTTTTTGTCGGCCCGGTGATTCTGGCGCTCGAACAGGTGCAGCGCATGCAACTGAGCGCAATGCCGATGGCACTCGCCATGCTCGCCGTCGGCCTGGTCTCGCTCGGTCTCTTGACCTGGCAGGAACGGCTCACTGCGGCACCGCTCATTCCACCGAAACTGTTCCGCCAGCCCTCGATCTGGCGCGCCGACGCGATGGCGGCGCTTCACGGCGCGGCGCTGGTTTCGCTGATCACGTTTCTGCCGATCTATCTGCGTGCCGTTCGCGGCGCTTCACCCGGCGAGACTGGCCTGATCCTGCTGCCGCTCACCGCCGGAATCGGAATCGGCTCGATGCTCACCGGACAGATGGTCACCAGGACGGGCTACACCGCGGTATTTCCTACTTGCGGATTGATCGGCGCGACCGTGGGTTTGGTCTTTATTGCTTTTTGGATTCCGCATCTGTCGACCGCCGAGATGGCTTGGGCCTTCTGCATCATCGCGTTGTGCATGGGCACCGTGATGGGCGTGGTCCAGGTGACGGTGCAGGCCGTTTCCGGGCCGCGCCTGCTCGGCACCGGCGCCGCCATGGTTCAGTTCTCCCGCTCGGTCGGCGCAGCTTTCGGCACCGCGGCCGTTGCCGCGATCCTGTTTTCTATTCTCACCGCCACCGACCGCAGCGCGGCGAGCTTGTTCGGCACCGTTATCGAGCAAGGCCCGGAGGCGCTCGCGGCACTCGATCCGGCGCGGCAGGCGATCGTACACGCCGAAATCGGCGACGCCTTCCGGGCCGCTTTCCTCACCATCGCGACCTTCACCGGATGCGCCACCGTGCTGGCCTGGTCGCTGCCGCTGCGCCGTCTTTAGAGCGAACGGCTTGGCTGGAGATGCCGGCATGACCAAAATCCTGCTGACCCGGCACGGCCATGTCGAAGGCATCAAGCCCGAGCGATTCCGCGGCCGCGAGCCGCTCGATCTCACCGCGCGCGGCCGCGCCCAGGCCGAAGCGGTGGCGCAACGCATCGCCGGCTCCTGGCAGCCCAGTCACATTTACACAAGCCCGTTGCACCGCTGCGTCGAAACGGCGACCGCCATCGCCAAGGCCTGCGGCATTGCCGCCAAAACCTGCGATACTCTCAACGACATCGATTACGGCGCGTGGCAGTTCAAGACTTTCGCCGAAGCCAAGGCGCTTGATCCGGCGCTGTTCGCCGCCTGGTTTGCCGCCCCGCAGCTTGTCCGCTTTGCCAACGGCGAAGCGCTGCAGGACGTCGCGGCGCGCGTCGCCGACGCCGTGCGCATGGTGCTGGCGCGCCACGCCGAAGAGACGATCGTGCTGGTCGGCCACGACAGCGTCAATCGCGTGCTGCTGCTTGGCTTTCTCGATTTGCCGCTGTCGGCCTATTGGCGCGTCGCGCAGGAACCATGCTGCATCAACGAGATCGATATCGGCGGCGGGACGGTTTACGTCCGCAGCATCAACGAAACGCAGCATCTCGATGCCGTCGCCAGAGAATACGATGCACAGTGACGCGACCGCGCAGCTCGGTCCGCCGGCGCAGGATCGCCCGCTCAATGTCGGGCGCTCGCTACCGCGCCTGGAAGATCGGCCGCTGGTCGCCGGCCGGGGATGCTTCGCCGCCGACGTGTCGTT
The DNA here is from genome assembly GCA_963791925.1 of uncultured Alphaproteobacteria bacterium. Lineage (GTDB taxonomy): Bacteria > Pseudomonadota > Alphaproteobacteria > Rhizobiales > Xanthobacteraceae > BOG-931. The sequence continues at coordinate 127,549 of CAWBUA010000006.1, forward strand.
TGCGCATCAATTGCATATGCGCGTGGTCCGCTCCGCTCACGCGCATGGACGCATCCTCGCCGTCAGGACGAACGCGGCGCGCGCCATGCCCGGCGTCGTTGCGATCTGGACGGCGGCGGACGTCGCCGCAATTCCGCCGATCGATTTTCGCCTTACCCGCATCGAAGGACTTGAGCCCTACCGCCAGCCCATCCTCGCCCGCGAGCGCGTGCGCTATGTCGGCGAGCCGGTCGCGGTGGTCTTCGCGGCCGATGCTTACGTCGCCGAGGATGCCGCCGACGCGGTGACGGCAGAGATCGAGCCGTTGCCGGAATTGCTCGCCGCCGATGCGCCGCCCGGCGAATTCGACGCCGGCCATTCGAGCGAAGCCGCGATCGTGCGCAAGGGTTACGGCGATGTCGCGACAGGTTTTGCCGCAGCCCACGAGATCGTCGCGCTCGAGCTCAAGATCGGCCGCCACAGCGGCGTGCCGCTGGAGACGCGCGGCGCCGTTGCCCGCTACGACGCGGCGCGCAACGTGCTCGAGCTTTTTGGCGCGGCGAAAGTGCCGCATTGGAATCGCGACAGCCTGGCGCGCATGTTGCGGCTGCCGCCCTCCTCCGTTCATCTGCACGAGGGCCATACCGGCGGCGGCTTCGGCGTGCGCGGTGAGCTTTATCCCGAGGACGTGCTTACGTGTCTTGGCGCCTTGCGGCTCCGGCGTCCCGTAAAATGGATCGAGGATCGCCGCGAGCACCTGATCGCGGCCAATCATTCGCGCCAGCAGCATTATCGCATCCGTGCCGCCGTCGACGAAACCGGCCGGCTGCTCGCCATCGATGGCGAGTTCTTTCACGATCAGGGCGCCTATGTGCGCACCCATGCAGCGACGGTTCCCGACCTCGCCGCCACCATGATGCTCGGACCTTATCGCATCGCCGCCTATCGCATGGTCGGGCGCATCCGGCTGACCAACAAGACGCCGTGCGGCACCTATCGCGCGCCCGGACGCTATGAAAGCACCTTCGTGCGCGAACGCTTGCTGGATGCGGTGGCCGCGCGGCTCAACATCGATCCGGTCGAAATCCGCCGCCGCAATCTCATTGCGGCGGACGAAATGCCCTATGCCCGGCCGCTCGATACGCTGGGCACCGAAATGACCTACAACTCCGGAGATTATGCGAAGCTTCTCGACAAAGCGTTATCCGCCGTCGGCTGGCAACGACTCCAGGAAACGCTCAAGCGCCGGCGCGCCGCCGGCGAAGCGGTCGGCGCAGGACTCGCCATGTTCGTCGAAAAAAGCGGGCTCGGACCCTTCGACACCGTGCGCGCCTCGATCGACACCGGCGGCACCGTGGAAATCGTGACCGGCGCGACCTCGGTCGGCCAGGGCATGGAGACCGTCATCGCGCAAATCTGCGCCGATGCGCTCGGCGTCGATTACCGGCGCGTGCGCGTCGTGCATGGGCAGACCGACCGCATCGCTTACGGCATGGGCACCTTCGCATCGCGGGTGACGGTGATGACCGGCGAAGCCACGCGCATCGCCGCGGCCAAGCTGCGCGCCAAGGCGCTCGCCGCCGCAGCCGGCCTGTTGCAAACCCCCACCGCACACCTTGACGTGATCGACGGCATGGTGGTGCGCAAAGATGCCGTCGGCGGGCCGTCGATCGCGCTTGGCGATGTCGCCCGCGCGCTCAACCCCGGCTCGAAGCTTGTCGGCGAAGCAATCCCGGGACTTGCCGCCGAAGGTCTGTTCGAACAACAGCACATGAATTACCCCTATGGCATCCATGTTGCCGTCGTGCGCGTCGATCGCGAGACTGCAGCCGCAACGCTCGAGCGGTTTTTCGTCGGCTATGACATCGGCAAAGCCGTCAACCCGATGCTGGTCGAGGGTCAGATCGCCGGCGGCGTCGCCCAAGGCGTCGGCGGCGCGCTGTTCGAGGAATTTCTTTACGACGCGCGCGGTGAGCCGCTGTGCGTCAGTTTTGCCGATTACCTCATGCCGACGGCGCGGGAGATTGCGCCGGTCGAGGTCATGATCACCGAGGACGCGCCGAGCCCGCTCAATTCGCTCGGCGTCAAAGGCGCCGGCGAAGGCGGCGCCAATGCCGTCGGCGCTGCCATTGCCGCGGCCATCGACGACGCTCTCGGCCGCCCCGGCGCGGTAACCGAACTGCCGGTCACGCCGCAGCGGCTGCGCAACATTCTGCAGGCCGCCGCGGCAGATCGCTGATCAGATTATTTGTTCTTCGCCGCCGAGGCCATGACCACCTTGATCGCCGCATTCAGAGCGGGCTTCGACGCCGACAGATCGAGGCCGATGCTGGAAATCTTCGAGACGAAGGCGGCCTGATCGGGGGCCGGCAGCGTGGTCAGGCTGCCGCCGGACTCCGTCCACAGCTTGCGTTGCGCGTCGAAGAACTGATTGATGAACGGAACGATGTCGGCCGACACTTTCAGGGCATCGTCGCGCACGATCTTCTGCAGGTCGGGCGGCAATCCCTCGACCCATTTTTTGCTCAAGACCGCGATCGAGCTGACGTAAGGCTGGCCGGTTTCCACGACGTATTTGGCCGCGTCGATATAGTGCAAGGTCGTGTATTGCGTGACCGTGGTGAGCGAGCCGTCGATGGCGCCCTGCTGCAGCGCCGGCAGCACGTCGGCCAAGGTCATCGCCACCGGCGAAGCGCCCATCCGCTTGATCAGCTCCAATTGGAACTGCGACGCCAACACGCGAATTTTCAGTCCGGCGTAATCGGCAAGACTGTGAATCGGCTTTTTGGTGATGATCGAGGACGGTCCGATCGGGAAAATACCGGCGCCGATCAGGCCCTTGTTGGCGCCGAGCCCCAAGACGAGATCGCGCACCGTGGGATCATTGATCACGCGCAGATATTGATCGCGGTCCGAAAACAGACCCGGTGCGCTCAACACCTCATAACGCTCGTCGACGCCGACGAGGAATTCCGGCGGCCCCACCCAGCCCTGAATCGAGCCGAATTGCGTTCCTTCGATCTGCCGGGGAATGGCGCCGAGCTGGCTCGCCGGATAGACCTCGCCCTTGATACGGCCGCCGGAGTCCTTTTCCACCGCGGCGGCAAAGCGTTTGAGCCATTCGTGCTGCGTGTCGTTGAGCGTCGCGGTGCTCAGCTTCATGATGATAGGATTGGCGGTCTGCGCGGCGGCGGGCTGCGTCAGCAGCCCGACGATCGCCGACAACGCGACCGCGAAGCCCGTCGCCACGGCTGCGCTCTTTCTGCTTTTTATCCCGCTCATGATATTTCCTCCCTGGCCCCTCAACATCGCGCCAACGCGGCGCCTCGCGGAAAGCGTGGTAGAGTGCCACAGCGCTTGCAGCGGGTACAGAAGTCTATTCGCCGCGTCCCGCGCGCTATCGTACGACTGGAGCGGGTGACGGATCCATGAGCGACGTGCGGCTGACGCTGCGGATCGACTTTGGCTCGGCCGGGGCTGTCGGGCCCGGCAAAATCCGGCTTTTGGAAGCCATTCAAAAGACCGGCTCCATCTCGCAAGCCGGACGTTCGCTGCGCATGTCGTATCGCCGGGCCTGGCTCCTGGTCGACGATCTGAACCGCTGCTTTCGCGAACCCGTGGTCACCACGAAGCCGGGCGGCACGCGTGGCGGCGGCGCCGCGCTGACCCGGTTCGGCCGCGAGGTTATCAAGAAATATCGCTCGATCGAGGCGCAGGCGACGAGCGCCGCCAAGCGGGAGTTGCGTGATCTGGAAAATGCCCTCCGTACGCGTGCGCGCCCCGTCGGCAAACGCATGAAAACTTCGATCCAAACAAACACGCATCCGCACGATTGACGCAATATGTGGCGCGGCGGCCACAGTTTGCCGGCTTCTCGCGCCGCAAGCCGGGTTGGCCGTTTCTTTTCACGGTGCCGTCTTGCACAATGCGCAATGAAGCATGCGGCGAAGTTCATGAGATTGCGAGCGCGTTCGTTGGCGATCTGGGGCGCCATGGCCGGCGTCGCCCTCCTTCCCGGCGCGGCGCGCAGCGCCGACATGGCCACCAAAGCGCCGCCGGCGCAAAGCTGCACCCAAGCGGTCGATGGCGTAAACGGCAAACTTGGCGGCTTTGGCGGCTCGTTCGGCAACAAATCCTATTATGAGGCCGAAGGCGCGCTGGCGGTGCCGCTCGGCTGCGAATTCGGCGCGCAGCTCGATCTCAACGGCGGAAGTTTTGACGGCCGGTTCATCGGCACGATCGCCGGCCACCTGTTCTGGCGCAACCCGGCGCGGGGGTTGCTCGGCGCCTATGGCGACTTTACCAAATGGGACGAGTTCGGCGGCGTTCGCGCCGGACATGCCGGGCCGGAAGGCGAGCTCTATATCGGCCGTTGGACGGTGCAGGGCGTGACCGGCGTCGAGTTCGGCAATAGCGCATCCGGCACGGTTGGCTCGGTCATCCAGACATACAGTGTGCCCACGCGTTTCTTCGACGAAGTCAACCTCGCCTTCTACCCGGTCGATAACCTGCAACTCTATGTCGGCCATCGCTATCTCGGCGGCAAGAATGCTGCTGCCTTCGGCGGCGAGTGGGGCATTCCGATGAACAATGGCGTCATGGCGGCGTTGTTCGCGGAAGGCCGCATCGGCGAAGACTCCTATCACGGGGTCTGGGGCGGCATCCGGTTCTACTTCGGCCAGAAGGACAAGACGTTGATCCGCCGCCACCGCGAGGACGATCCGACCAATTGGAACAACGGACCGGATTCCACCTTCAACGGCGGCAGCCAGACGCCGACGACCTCGACGGGTTGCACACCGCCCGATCAGCTGTTCGACGGCGTGTGCGAATCTGGGACTTTTTGATCCCGGCGGGTGCTGCCGTTTCGACCTGATAGAATTTGGACCGCAATCGGAGCCGCTACAGTTCTGCGGCGATGAAATGCGTCACCTTCGGCGCACCGCTTAGATTGAAGCGTTGCACGGCGTCCTGGACCAGACGATCGGCATTGGTGACGCGTTCATGCTGGCGCAGGTGCTCGATCCACAATTCCACCAGAAAGGTCTCGACCATGCGGCCGGCCTCGGCGGCGTCCTCGAAGACGCCCCAGGCATAGGCGCCGTCGCGCCGCCGCTCGTGTTCGAGCTTGGCCAGAGCTTCCAGAAAGGCCTCGCGATCCGCCGGCTGAATACGATATTCGACCGTGACCAGAACCGGTCCGCGATCCCGGTCGATGGCCTGCGCGGTAATTGGCGTCGGCCAGTGCATCGACGGCGTCAGATCGACACCGGCGCCGGTCTGCAGTTTCCATCGCCAAGTGAGCACCGTTGCCGCAACCGTGCCCGCGGCGGCGAGATAATGCGCAGCCGGCAGTCCGACGCGGCCGGCAATCTCGCCCCAGGCGGCGCTACCGGCGGTAATGCAGCCGAAAAACACCGTCGTATAAAGCGCAAGCCCTCGCGCGCGCACCCAATCGGGCAACGCGACCTGCGCCGAGACGCCGAGCGTCGCCAGCGCCGCGATCCATGACGCGCCGGCAACGGCACTGGCAACGAGCGCCGTGGCCGGATTGCGCGCGAGACCGTAAAGCACCATGGCCGCGGCCTGGCCGAGCGCGCCGAGCGCCATGAGCCGGTCCGGACCAAGTTTGCGATTCAGCCACGGCAGGAAAAACGCCCCAGCCACTGCGCCGGCGCCGATGACACCGAGCAGCACGCCGTAAAACTCCGGTCCCTGCGCGACCTGTTCGCGGGCGACCAGCGGCAGCAAGGCCCAATAGGCACTGGTGAACAGGAAGAAGCCCGCCGCTCGTGCCATCGTCGCGCGCAGATGCTGGTTATGCCGCGCGTAGCGCAGCCCGGCCAAAATGGCTTGGCCGAAGCGTTCCGCCGGCAACCGGGTCCGCGTGCCTTGCAGCGGCCGCCACCAAAGCAACGAACCGACGATCGCCAGATTGGCGAGCGCATTCGCCCAAAACGGCGTGACCACGCCGTAGGCGGATATGGCCAAGCCGCCAAGCGCCGGGCCAAGCGCGCGCGAGACGTTCACGCCAGCGCTGTTGGCGGCGATCGCCGGCGGCAGGTCGTCGTTGGGAACGAGCTGCGGCACGACTGCCTGCCACGCCGGCACGGTCAGGGCTCCGGCGGCGCCGATCAGGAAGGTGAACAGCAGCAAATTGCCGGGCGTCGCCAGGCCGAAGCCGACGATGGCGGCATAGATCGCCGAGACCGCCGTGGTCAGCGACTCAACGGCAAGCAAGAATTTTCGCTTGTCGAATATATCGGCGAGCGCGCCGGCCGGAACGGCAAACAGGAAAATCGGCAGCGAGCTCGCGGCCTGCACCAGCGCGACGGCCAAGGGATCCGGATTGAGGCTCGTCATCAGCCAGCCGGACGCGGCGCTATACATCCACCAGCCGACATTGGAGATGAGCGTCGCGGTCCAGATGACGGCAAAGGCACGGTGGCGAAACGGCGCCAAAAACGACGGCGCCCGATCCGCTGCGTGTTGCGCGGAACTCATGCCGCCGGCGGCCACTGCGCGAGACCGCGGCCGACATCTTGCGCTGCGATCTCGGACATGACGGAACCTCGCTCGCCGCAACGGCGCTCATGTTACAGAAATCGGGGAGCCGCCTGCAAACGCTGGCGGTCGCGATTTCGGGAAAAGCACGCGATTTCGGGAAAAGCAAAAGGGCCGCCCGGCGCCGGGCGGCCCCTTCCATGCCGGTTGGAAGCTGCGTCGATTAAGCCATCCAGAAAGGCTTGTGAGCTTCGCGGTGCGCGTCGCAACGGGTGATACCGATGTCGCGCAGCGTTGCGTCGCTTAAACCTTCAAGTTCCTGGCGGGAGCGCGACCGGCGCTGCCACTCGCCGATACGCCGCATGAACTTCTCCCAACTGAACAGACGGTGCGCCTGAAAACTGGTCATCGTGGTCGTTGTCATGGCGTGCTCCATATCCGGCAGTTTCAGCGTTGAATGGAGCCTAGGCGCAGGTTGCAGTGCGAAATGTGATCGCAAACACAGTTCGGCGCTTTTCCATTAACATACTGATATATAAAGCATTTTACCGCAGCACCGGGGCTGGTTGCGGTGCCTGCCCACCGTTCTCAGGCGGCGATCGGCGCCGATGGCGCGACAACTTCGCAAATCTGCGTCACCGGTTCCGGCAATAAGGCCTCGGTCCGGTCATAGCCGAGAACGCGCAATACGCCCGCGGCTGGACACATGGCGACGGCAAGCCGCGTATAGGGATTGAGAACCGGCTCGCGCACCCAGTCGAAGCTCGCCGCGGACGCCGCGCCGTTCCATCCCTTGAGCGCTTCGCGGCGCGCGCGGCTGTAGCTCGCGGCATCGGCGAAGGAACTGGTCAGAAACCGGCGCGTGCCGATGCGACCCTCCCAGCCGTCGCGCGACGGCACCCAGTCGTTGGCGGCGCTGGTCTCGTCCTCGCGCGTAACGAAATCGGTCTCGGTGCGTTCGATCACGCAGCGTTCGTTGGCCGTGCAGCCGGCCAGCACGTAGATGACCGGCCGCGCCACCGGCGTCGTCTCCAGCATGTCGCGCGCCGCGGCAAAATCGCGGCAAAGCTCGAACGTCCGCCGCAGCAACTGGTCCGGCGGCATCAGATTCGCCGATCGCCAGATCGCGCGGGCGTTGGCGGCAAAATCATACGGCCGCAGCCAACGATGCGCGGTGCGCCGTCGCATCGGCGCCTGATTGACGCAAGCAGCGAATCGGGATGGCGCCATGGCGGTCAGCGCCCCGACATAGCCCGGCCAGGTGACGCTGTAGAAATCGCCGCAGCCGCCATGCATATGCGCCACTTCGGCGTAGCGGCCGAGACCGAGAAACGGCCAGTCGAGCGTGCGGAGAATCCACGGCGCGCCGTCGTGCTCGACGGCAAGCGACGTACAGGCCCATTGATAGGAGGCATTAAGGAGCCACACGCCGGAGAAATCGAGCGCCGAGGCGATTTCGCCGATCTCGTCGACATAGGGCGACCGCGACCGCGCCAGCCATTGCCGCGACGCCCAGTCGAGCGCCGGAATGAGCGGCATGGACGCGCGCGGCAGAAAACCGAGACAGGCGTCGCGCAGCGCGCGCGCCCGGGGCGCGCTCCGTTGCGCGTGGTGCGGCGGGCCGCCCTCGCGCAGATCGACGATGGGAATTGCGTGGAGCGCAATCATGCGGAGCCTGCAAACGGTGAAGGGGTGCAATCTAGATCATTTTGCCGGCCAAATCTCGACGGTCGTATCGTCGCCGCCCGAGGCAAGGCGGCGCCACGTCGGACGAATAGCGCGGTCCCACCCCCAAGCCGCACCGCACCTAAGCCTGGCGGCCCTTAAAGCGCGGGGCGGCTTTGTCAAAAGCTTGGCCGATGTAGGAGAGATCGGGTCTTGACGGCGGAAAAGGCCTAGGTTTGCAGGCCCGATCAGAGCAAATCCGCAGCAGCGGCAGAAAATGATGTCCTCGGTCCCGGGCTCGCCCTCGGTCCGCATTGTCAATGTGGCCGGACGGGGGCATTCTAATGGCCGTGGGCGACTGTCATTCGGTGAATGTCGGCTAGGAGGCTTCGATGGTGCCGTCCAGGAATGCGCTGCTCCGAACCCTAGGCGTTGCCGTCGCTTTGCAAATTACAGCACACGCGCCAGCGTGGGCCTGTGATGGGCAGGTCGGCAAAGTCATTTTCGAGGATAACTTCGCTGATAATTTGGGCGGATGGGGAAACGAGGAGCCAACTATATCGATCAAACCGCCTGAGTTATTGATTGCGCTCGACAAGAAACATCTCGGTCATTCTATTCAGAATTTTACGTTCTTCGCCACCGACGGCGACTATTGCATCGAGACCATTCTCCCGCCGGCGACCGCGGCCGGCGGCGCAAAGGGCGTAGGAATTGAATTTTTTGCCACGGATTATGATAATTTTCTGGAGGCTGAGCTGGGGGCGGACTCATCTGTGTACATGTCCAGCAAAGAATCCGGGCAGTGGAATGACCTATTTCACGTGACCCCCGTTGCGGCGTTCAAAGCCGGCGACGTTAATGCTCTTCGTGTCGTCGCGAAGAATGGCTTGATAACCGTGTATGTGAACGGCACCCAGGTCAGGGCCATTCGAGCCCAGGTCCCCACCGGCAAACTTCACTTCGGCATTTTTGGAGAGTTCCTGGACAACAGCAAAGCTGTCGACGGTTCCCCGCCGATCCGCGTGAAGTCGTTCAAGGTCACCGCCGGAGAATGAGGCGACGACCGAGCGTTTGTTTAGACGGGAAGCTCGTAAAAGGGTGAACGGGAAACGCGCGACGGTTCATAGAGTAAATCTGCGATTTATAACGATAGGATGCCCGACCGGCAGCTATCGATCCGATCGCCGTTGGCAAGCAACGCTAGAGCCAGACTTGCTTCGCGCATAGGACATCGCGGCGGGGCTTTATCGGAGCCTATGATGAAAGTCGCTGGTTGGCTTATTCTGTTCGCAGCGTTTACCCTAGGACTTGCCCTGCCTGCTTGGTCGGATGAGCTTACCGAAACCCCGGAACTTTTCCCGGTGACCATCGGCGGAAAGGCCGTCAACCTTGACGGCCTGATCATCAAAAAATCAGACGCGACAGGTCGGCCGCCGATTGCCTTGTTTACAAATGGCGGTCAAGTGCTGGCGACCTCCGAAACCGGCCCGGCCACCACCACGGCGACCTATGCACGCTACGCCCGCGACCTGGCCCGGCGGGGGTGGTTGGCTGTCGTGGTGCTGCGACGCAGCTTCGGCAAGTCGGATGGCCCAGAGCCCGCTCCGGTTACCTGCCAAGCCGATTCGTTCAACGCCTGGGCCACTGCCGCGGCGGACGACCTGCAGGCGACTATTAATTTCATCTCGCAACGGCCGGATGCCGATGCGGGCAAGGTGATCGTAATCGGGTCTGTAGATGCGGGCGTGGCTGCAGTCGCGCTCTCTGCTCGCAATCCTCCCGGACTGGTCGGCGCCATCAACATCGCCGGCGCGCTGCGCTCTGAGTCGAAATGCCCGATGCAGAATATTCTCGTCAATGCATTCAAGGAATACGGAACGAAGAGCCGCGTACCGAATCTCTGGATGTATTCGCAAAGCGATAAAATATCCGATCCGGAATTTGTCGACCGCATTCATTCTGCATTTCTCGACGGCGGCGGCGACGTTAAGCTCGTGATGTTTTACCAGAACGGCAATGTGGGCACCGCGATATTCGGCAACGCAAGGCCGGAGTGGTACGCGCAGATGGACGGCTTCCTGCAAACGAACGATCTTCCGACCTGGGGCGTCACGGACGTCGAGGATATCGCCAGGAATCTGAAAATTACCAACGCCGTAGAGCTGCAGCACATTGAGTACTCGTTAGAGGCGTACTTTGCGAAGCCCGGCGAAAAGGCCGTGGCCTTTTCGCCGGCAACGCGCGCGGCCTGGGTTGCACCGCCGAATGACGTCGTTGCCACGCCTCATCTACCGGTATGGAACGCGAGCGGTATGAGCACTTTAGATGCCGCCCGCAAAGCGGCATTAGCGGCTTGTCAGAAGCCGGCGCGAGATTGCACCATTGTCATGGAGAATTTTCGTTGGGTCGGTGCTTCGCAATGACCACCACGAATTTGCGCCAGCAAATCCCGGCGCGATCGCCAAGCTCCTGCCCCGCAATGAGGGTATTCGGCGGGATGTTCTCTTGCCGCGTCAAGACGATCTGCGCGGCAATCGGGGTTGCCGTCATTCTCGCCGCGGCAACACCCGCCCGTGCCGACGATGCCGACCTGATCCAGCAAAAACAAATGCTACGCGTCACCATTGACGGAAAGACCGTCCGCCTGGAAGCGTTGATCGTCAAACGCGCCGATCTAACCGGACGACTGCCTATCGTGTTCATCAACCACGGCAGGCCGGACGATTTTGTGCAAGCCCTGCGTCAAGATCTCACGACGGCCGGTCCTCCTTTAGGGACGTTAGACATGGCGCGACGCGGCTGGCTGGCCGTGGCGATTAATCGGCGCGGCTACGGACGCTCGGACGGTCCATGGCAGTCGGATGGGCGGTGCGGAGTAGGCACTTACATGTCCTGGATGAATGCGGACGCCGACGATATTGAGGCTGCGATCCCTGTCATCGCGCAACGTCCTGATGCCAATTCGACAAAAATGATCACGATGGGCATATCGGCTGGCGGCGGAACGTCGGTTACGCTCGGCGCCCGAAATATTCCGGGCCTGGTTGCGGAAATCGATATTGCGGGTGGCGAGCACATGGGAGGCTGTGACGCCATCAAGCAATCCATCCCCATTGACTTTAAGGACCTCGGTTCGCGCAGCCACATTCCGAATCTGTGGATCTTTGCCAAGAACGACAGGAATCATCCTCCCGATCAGGTCGGGATCATGCGTGCGGCATTCAGCGGAGCCGGAGCAGACCTCAAGCTCGTCGAATTGGATCCCATCGGCAGCAACGGGCATGAAGCAATGTTCACGCTCGCCGGTCGAACGAAATGGCTTTTGGTTGTCGATACCTTCCTGAGGGAACATAACCTGCCGACTTGGCCATTGTCGCTCGCCGACGACACTCTAAAGAAGCTGAAATGGCCGACAAGCATGCGCGCCGACGTCCAAGCCTACCTCGCTGCCGCGTCGGAAAAGGCTCTCGCCTACGCCCCTGGCACCCGCAAATTCAACTACAACGAGGCGGCCACGCTCGATGCCGCGAGCAATCTGGCGTTGACCGCGTGCCGAAAAAAGGCGCGGGATTGCGTCATCGCGATGCAAAACAATAGCTGGGTTTCAGGATTGCCGCCTGTTGACGCCGCGACCCCGACCGCGCAGGCAAGCTTGCGTTGCACCCATGATATCGACAAGGCCGATTTCACCGCCGCAGTTACCGATTGTACGCAGGCGGCCAACCTCGATCCCACTGACGATAGCGCCTATGCCAATCGCTGCGGAGCCAACGCGATTCTGAAAAACTACAGTGTCGCGCTTCCCGATTGTAATCAAGCGATCAAACTCAATTCCAAGAACGAAAGTGCATACGTCAATCGCTGCAATACCGACATTGGCCTATCGAATTATAGCGACGCCGTCGCCGACTGCACCCCGGCGATCAAATTGAATGAAACAGACGAGCGTCCGTACAATGGTCGCTGCCTAGCCTTCGATTTTGAAGGGAATTTCGTGCGGGCTTCTCTCGATTGCAAGAAGGCGCTGCAGCTAAATCCGGATTATGTGTTCGCCTACGTCAATCTGTGTGCGGCCGCATTCGGGTTGGGAGACTACCATGACGTGATCGACCAGTGCACCAAAGCCGTCTCTCTCGATCCGAAGGCTGAGAGCGCCTATGTGAGTCTGTGTGGCGCCAACGCCAACCTGGGAAACTACCAGGTTGCTCTTGATCAGTGTAATCAGGCCGTTGCGCTCGATCCGAAGGACGAGCAGGCCTACACTGACCGCTGCGATGTATTGAATGCGGAGGGTAACTACAACGCTGCTCTTGCCGATTGCAAGCGGGCTCTCGCGCTAAATCCGAAGTTCGCCCTCGCCTATGACAATCTCTGCACCGCCTATCTCCATCAGGGAACCTACGGCGCCGCCATTGCCGCGTGTTCGCAGGCCATCGCGCTCGACGCCAGGGACCAATATGGCCACATCCAGCGCGCGCTCGCACATGAAGGCATGAACGACGTTAAGAGCGCCATCGCCGATTACAGTCAGGCAATCGCGATCAATCCCAACAATGTCGAAGCTCTCAACGAGCGATGTTTCGATGTTGCCGTCACCGTTTCTCCGGCCGCCGCATTGCCAGACTGTATCAAGGCAACGACCTTGGCCCCGCAATACTTCGGTGCGTTGGACAATCTCGGCTTTGTCTACCTGCGGCTGGGCCAATTTACCAAAGCCATCAACAGTTACGGCTTGGCATTGCAAATCAACCCAAAGATGGCGAGTTCGCTTTACGGCCGCGGCGCGGCTGAGATTAAGAGTGGCGATACCAGAGCAGGCGACGCCGACATTGCGGCGGCGAAGGCCATCGACGCCAATATCGCCAATAAGATGGCCGCTTTCGGCCTGAAGTGAACTGCGACCGAACCGCGACTTCGACGACCGCCAACCTCAAGCCGATATCTTGTCGGACGTATTGAGTACCGGACGGCCATACGAGCCATAACCCGCATAGATGTCGAGCTGAAAGTTGTTGCCGCCGCATCGTGGTTGCGTACATCGGCATTGGCTTGCCGGTCTTGCTTGTAGTTTTAAAAGGGAATTGGCCGCCCGGACGAACCCGCGGCGCGGAGAAGTTGCTCGGCCCCCTGCGGTTGCCAGAGCCTCAATCCGGAATAATCGGCAACAGCAAATGCGAGGGATGCCCGCGGTCGTGATAGACCTTGTGCAGCACCGTCTTGCTCGAGCAGATGTGGTACGGCACGTATTCCGCGTTGGTGGCGCCGGCGACGCCGGTCGGCAGATCGAGGCTGGTAATGTCGAGGCAGATGCGGTGGCCTTTACGGAACAAATTCGCCGTCGCCATGATCTCGATCTGATATTCCTCGATGGCGCCCGGCGTGACCGGCTGCGCGGCCGCGCGGGTCAGCGGATGCCACGGCCACCACGGCTTCGAGCGCTTGGCGTCGATGGCGCGGTGCGAGGCTTTGAGCCAGCCGCGCGTCACTTCGCGCTCGGGCAGGTCCTTGGGCACCTCGCGCTCGCCCTCCCGCACGCTCAAGACCGAGACGTCGGGACCGACGTCTTTAAGGACGACGATCCAGTTGGTGTCGTCCTGATCGATCGCGGCAAAAAGCGTCAGCACAATCGGCCCGGCCACCAACACGTCATGCGGCAGCGGATCGGTCATGTAGCGCAGGCGCTGGATGACGCTGGTCTGCGACGGCGGCATTTGCACGAAAGCGTCGGGCGGCTGCGTCTCGGCGGCGCTTGACGGCGCCACGGTATCGGTCGTCAGGCGTTCCCAGCTTTTCAGATAGAGCTTGGTCCATTGCGTTTCCGGCAGCGGCCAATCGCCGGCGCTGCGCCACTCGTTGGCGCCCATGACCCAGAACCGCACCGGCGCCTCGTCCATGATGCCGGTGTCGACGCCCTTGAGCCAATGATCGTGCCAGCGCAGCACTTCGCTGTGGAAGGCGTGGTACGGCCGTTCCAGATGCGCCGGCCCGGCGAGCAACAGCTTCTTCGGCGCCGTGACGTTGCGATACCAGTGCTGGCAGCCGTTGAGATGGGTCTTGTAGCTGTAGCCGTACCAGCCCGAGCCGGTATAGGTCGGCACTTTTATCCGCTCGAACTCGGCCTCGCTTTTTTGCACCGCCGCCTCTGAGTCGAACGGATCGACCAGCACATTATAATAAGGCGGCATGTGCTGGCCTTTTTGCGCGATCACGTTGTAGACGTGCGGATACATTTTATAGTCGGGATTGCTCATGGCTTCGCGCCAGAGTTTCTCGCGCTCCGCGGGCAAGGCGCCGGGCGGCCCCTTGTGCTGATGCATCGCCGAAAAATGGCCGACCAGATAGCGGAACAGATGGATGACGCCGCCCGGATATTCGTCGCGAAAGCCGCCGAGCTCGCCATAGGCGCCGCGCGAATCGAACGGGAAGATCGCCTTGAGGTGCGGCGGCTGCTTCTTGGCAACCGCAAGCTGCTCGGCGCCGAAACCGGAAATGCCGACCATGCCGACATTGCCGTCGCACCACGGCTGCGCCGCGATCCATTCGATGAGGTCGTAGCAGTCCCATTCGCGCGAGCCGCCGCCCTCCGATTTGCCGACGCCGCGCGGCGAGCCGATGACATGGACGTAGCCGCGCGAGACCAGGAATTTGGTGTCGCCGGCTTCCAGCGGCCCAGTCCACAGCGGCGACCACGCCGGCTGCGGCGGCAGCGCCGCCGCCATGTCCGGTCCCTGAAAATCCTTGTTGTAGATGGCGAAGGCCAACAGCGCGGGAAATCTGCCGGGCGCGTCGGGCCGGTAGATATCGACGCAGATTTTGACGCCGTCGCGCATCGCCACCATGACGTCCATATCACGGGCCATCGCCGAAAATTCCGGAGCGCGGTCGTAATGCGGTCCGGGATTTTCCGGCGACTGCAACTGCAACGATTCCGGAGGCGACGTCTCGACGCTCACGCAACCCTCCACCCTCGCGCGAGATCCACGCGCATGCGATTGGAATTTTGTACGTAACACACCTGCTGCGCCGTCATCATCGTCAATGCGCCGCGGCTTGGCAAGCAAGCCGCGGCGCCACGATGACGTGCAAAGCGAAGAGACGGCCGCGGCTAGAACTCGGCGTCTTCCTTAAGCGCGACAGCCGACGTCGTGCGCATTTGCACTTTCGCCTTGACGGCGGGTGGCGGCGCCCGCCGCTTGGCCAGCGCCGGCGTTTTGGCGCCCGGCCCGTCCGCACGATCGAAAACGGCCGCCGGTCCGCCGCCAAGGCGAAAGTACGAGACGCGCTCGTCCATGGCCCTGGCCTGCTGCTCAAGCGCTTTGGCGGTCGCCGCGTTCTCTTCGACCAGGGCGGAATTCTGTTGCGTCGCCTCGTCCATCTGCGCGAGCGCCTTATTGACCTGCTCGATGCCGGTCGACTGCTCGGCGCTGGCGTTGGCGATGTCGGAGACGATCGTCGCCACCGTCTTGATCGATTCGACGATCTCGGTGAGCGCCGTCCCAGCCTGATTGACGAGTTCCACGCCTTCGCGCACCTGGCCGCTCGAATTGGTGATCAGGTCCTTGATGTCCTTGGCCGCCTGCGAGGAACGCTGCGCCAGCGAGCGCACCTCCGAGGCCACCACGGCAAAGCCGCGGCCGGCATCGCCGGCGCGCGCCGCTTCGACCGCGGCATTGAGCGCCAGCAGATTGGTCTGGCGGGCAATTTCGTCGATCACGCCGATGATGTCGGAGACCTTGTGCGAGGTTTCCTCGATGCGCGCCATGGCATCGACCGCCTTGGCCACCACTTGACCGCCGCGATCGGCGAACTCGCGCGTGCCGCTGGCCGACTGATTGGCGGCATTCGCGCTTTCGGCGTTTTTCTTCACGGTTGCGGCGAGCTCTTCCATCGATGCCGAGGTCTGTTCCAGGCCGGCGGCCTGCGCCTCGGTGCGCTGCGACAGGTCGTTGGTGCTGGTCGAAATCTCCGCAGTCGCCATCGAAACATCGCGCGAAATTTGCGCAATCGACCCGATTGTATCCTGCAGCCGTCCGACGGTCGTATTGAAGTCGTCTTTGATTTTCCGATAGGCGTCGGAAAATGCTTGGTTGAGGCAGACCGTCAGATCGCCGTCCGACAGACTCTGCAAAGCCGCAGCCAAGAGGTTAAGCACCTGGGCCTGTTCCTCAGCGGCCTTGGCACGCTCTGCCGCGACCTTGGCCTCAGCCTCTGCTTCAAGTGTCCGCCGGCGTTCGGCATCTTCGGCTTCGCGTGCACGGCGGGCGGCGGCCTCCTCGGCTTCCGAGCGGGCCTTTTCAGCCGCCTTCGCCTTGATGCCTTCGACGGCGGCCGCGATCTCGCCGATTTCGTCTTTGCGGCCGAGTCCGGGCAGCGCGGTATCGAAATCGCCTGCCGCCATGCGCTTGATCGCCGCTGCGATGCCCATGACCGGCCGCGAAATTCCCCGGCTGATGAAGAGCGAGGCGGCGGCGCCGACGGCGATCACGATCAAGACGATGGCCATGAGCACCGTCGTCTGGCGTTCGAGCTCGGCATCGTTGCCAGCGACCTTGTCGTCGCGATGGTCATTGGCGGCTTGGGTCAGCTGATCGGTCAAGTTTGCGATCGTGACGAAGCTGCGGGTGGCGCCCATCATCAAGGTCAAGGCCGTGCCGGCGTCGCCATCGGCCATATCGATGACCGCCTTGGCTTGCTTGATGTAGCTCGCAACTGCCGCCTTGAGGTCCTTTTGCTTGTCGCCGCTCAGGCTGCTGTCGACTGCGCGACCGTCGAGCGCCTGCAATTTTTTTGCCAGCTCGTCCAGCGCCGCCGTGGCGGTGCCGGCGAGCTCCTTGATTTGCTTCTCGTCATTCACATTGGCCGCCGTCGCCATGAGATGGTAGAGGCGGACCTGGGCGCGCCAGGCCAATGTATTGAAATCGGCCAGGGTTTCGGCCTGGCGCACCGGGCCGGCCATGAGCGCCGCGACCGCCGCCTGGTTGGCGCGCTGAACCCTGACGGCATACAGGCCGACGCCGGCCAGCACCACGATCAACAACGCCGGCGCGATAAGCACTTTCCAGCGAAGGCGCAGGTTACGGTACCAGTTGAGCATGGTGCCACGTCCATTCCACGGCAATTGAATAGCCGCCCCGGGTATCGGGACCGCAGCAACGGCGAGCCCGATTTCTTTGAACTATTGCTTATAGACGCCGGAGCAGATGATGTCGTCGCCGACAACCTCGCAATAAGCCTGCTTGGGCTCGATCCTCTTGGTCAGGGGATCGGAGAATTTGTAGTCCTGCCAGAAGGTCTTGTCCTTGGCTGCGAGCGCCAAGCGATCCTTGACGTAGTACTTGCCGTCGACATCCTGCGCGTCGTTCATATCCTTGCCGATGAGCTTCGCGTTGGCGCCATGCGCCAGCACGATGCCTTTCGTGCTGTAGACGAGAATGTACAAATCGCGATCGGTGAATTCGCCGCCCTTGGCGTCGAAAGCGGCGTAGGCCTTGTCCGGGCCTTCCTTCCGGAAATATGCAACGGCCTTGTTCACCATGGCGACAGCTTCGTCCTTGCTGGCGTGCTCCGCAGCCCAGGCCGGAAGGCCCAGGGCAAGCAGAAGTGCAGTGGCGATGACGGGTTTCGTGACTTTCATGGCGGGCTTACCTTTCGGGTGGGGTTAGAATTCCTCATCATCTTTGATCGCGGCAGAGCCTGTCGTGCGCATTTGGACGACAGGCTTGCGGGCCGCCGCAGCCGCCCGCTTTGGCAACGCTGCGGTCGGAGGCTGCGCTTCATTCGCCGTCGTCGCACGACCGGCTGCCGCCCCGCCGCTCAACCGGAAGAACGCGATACGTTCGTCCATCGCTCTCGCCTGCTGCTCGAGCGCCTTCGCGGTCGCCGCGTTCTCTTCGACCAGGGCGGAATTCTGCTGCGTCGCTTCATCCATCTGGGCGAGCGCCTTGTTGATCTCGGCAACACCGCTCGCCTGCTCGGTCGAGGCGCCGGCAATGTCCGAAACGAGGCCGGCCACTTCCTTGATCGCGTCGACGATCTCCTTGAGCGAGGCGCCCGCCTTGTTGACCAAATCGACCCCTTCGTGGACCTTGCCGCTCGAATTGGTGATCAGGTCCTTGATGTCTTTCGCCGCCTGCGACGAGCGCTGCGCCAAGGTCCGCACCTCGGACGCCACCACGGCGAAGCCGCGGCCGGCATCGCCGGCGCGCGCCGCTTCCACCGCGGCATTGAGCGCCAAGAGGTTGGTCTGCCGCGCGATCTCGTCGATGACGCCGATGATGTCGGAGATCTTGCCGGACGACGCTTCGATCTCCGCCATGGCGGCGACCGCCTGGGCGACCACTTCGCCGCCGCGATCGGCTACGTCGCGCGCCTTGCCGGTCGACTGATTAGCTTGCTGAGCATTCTCGGCGTTCTTCTTCACCGTCGAGGCGATCTCCTCCATCGACGCGGAGGTCTGCTCCAGGCTCGCGGCCTGCTCTTCGGTGCGCTGCGACAGGTCCGTCGTCAGGTCGAGATCTCGGCCGAGGCGTTGGTGACTTCGCGGGTCGAACCGACGATCGATTCGATGGTCTCGCGCAATCGGCCGATGGTGAGATTGAAATCGTCCCTGATCTGATAATAGGCCTCGGTGAAGCCGGCATCGAGACGCGCCGTCAAATCTCCTTCGGCCATCTTGCCGAGACCCTCGGCCAGCGCCTTGACGGCGCGCGCCTGTTCTTCGGCGGCGATGGCCTGCGTCTCGGCGTTGCGCTTGCGCTCCTCTTCGGCCCGCAGGCGCTGCTGCTCCGCCTCCTTGCGCTGCTCGGCCGCTTGCGCTTCCAACCGCACCTTCTCCTTGCCGGCGTCGCGGAACACCAGCACGGTCTTGGCCATCTGGCCTACTTCGTCCTTGCGTTCAGTGCCCTCGACCTCGATGTCGTATTTGCCTTCGGCCAGCGTATTCATACGGCCGCCCAGGCGTGCGAGCGGCCTGGCAATACCCGCCATCGCTAGCCAGATGCCGATAGCAACGCAGACGATAAGTCCAACAACGCCGACACCGATTATAGTAAAGATCGTCGAGCGAGACTTCTGCGAGGCCTCCCCGGTTTTTCGGGTAACGGCGTCGAGTTGTCCGATGGCGAGTTTGTAGATATCGTCAACCAAAGCGGTGATGAGCTGGTCGCCTTTCATCATCCCTTTGGTGGCTTCAGCATTCTCATCCTTGAGACCATGCGCCACGACGTCTTTGACAACGTCCTGGACCTCGTTGAAGCGGCGTTTGAAACCCTCGTAGGCCGGCTTGTTTTCGGGGTCGATTTTGATCGCATCGTCGAGAAATTTCAATCCGGCCTTGTAAGAGTTCTCTTCGGTCTCGGCTGCGGCCTTTGCCTCCGCCGACTTGCCGTCATAGGCGATCGCGCGATACGCCGCATAACCCATTTCTTTCAAGGAGCGGTTGGCTCGGGCTCCAGCGAGAACGGCGGGGTCGTCGTGTTCGATGAGACCCGCATAGGTTTCGCTCAAGCTGCGCAACTGGACGGCGCTCAGCGCAATGATCATCGCGGTGACGCAGGTCAGCAGCGCGATGACCGAGAGGATCTTGGTGGAGATTTTCATATTGTCGACGAACTTCATCGGCTAGCTCCTTAATCGCCTTTTTCCGTCTCTTGATGATGCGCTGCGGCTAACTGGTTGCGAGGCTCTCGACCTCGCGCTCGGACAAAAGATGTGCGAGATCGATCAAGGCGATCATGGTGGCGTCGATCGTCACCAGCCCGGACAGGAAATCGGCGCGCATGCTGCGCGATACCTGCGGCACCGGCTGGATCTGCGACGCATCCACCGCGACGATGTCGAGCACCCGGTCGGCCAAAAGGCCGACGGTCTTGATGCCGATCTGGACGACGATGACGACGTGCATCGGCGTGGCGTCGGTCAGGCCCTGGCCGAAGCGGCAGCGCAGATCGACGATCGGCACCATGACGCCGCGCAGGTTGAGCACGCCGCGCATATAGTCGGGCTGGTTCGGCAGCTGGGTGACGCTCGACCAGCCCTTGATCTCGCGCACCGCCATGATGTCGACGCCGTATTGTTCGTCACCGATGGCGAAGCTGATGAACTCGGTGGCGACGGCGCTGTCGCGCTCACTCGGCGCGGCAGCGCCCGCCGGCGCAAGCTCGGCGGAGGAATCGACGGCTGAACTCATGCTGGGCAACCTCTATGTATCGCTACTGCGGCCTCATGCGATGACGAGAGTCCGCCTGCCGGTCGCAACCGCCGGCATCGTAGTCAGCGATACGCTTTGGGCTGTCTCGATCTTGTAAATTTGCTACTAAGTAAGATTACATATCGATGCGACATACGCGGGGAGGACTTGACGATGGAGTTGAAATCGACGCGCCGGATCGTGACCGGGCATGACGCGCGGGGCAAGGCGGTGGTGCTGTTCGACGGCGCGCTGCCGCCAAAACAGCGCAGCGCCGGCGGCAACGGCATGACGCTGTTATGGGTAACGAGCGAAGCGCCGGTCGACGTCGGCGGCGCCGCCGACCGGGCGCAGACGCAGGTCGGCGTGCCGCCGCCCACGAACGGCACGATCTTCCGCATCGTCGATTTCGCCCCGCTGCCGGCCAACGCGGCGCCGGTCGATCATCATCAAATCCTGATCTCGATGGGCATCGATCCGGCGACGCAAGGCTATGGGCGGCACGCCAACACGCACCGCACCAGGACCGTCGACTACGCCATCGTGCTCGACGGCGAAATCGACATGCTGCTCGACGACACCGAGATCCACGTCAAAGCCGGCGACGTCCTGGTGCAGCAGGCCACCAATCATGCCTGGGTCAATAACGGCACCAAGCCGTGCCGCATTGCCTTCATCCTGATCGACGCCAAGACGCCGCCGGCTTGGGCACAGGGCTGGAAGCCGTAAAGCCTTCCGGCGCAAGACGCGCCGTCAGCGCGGCAGGCAGGTCTTCGACCCGTCGGGCAGACTGATTTCTGCGAGCGACAGCGCCATCGCTCCCGAATGGTAATGGCCGATGATCGCGGCCAGTTCGACCGTGCCGCGGTCGCCGAAAGCGGCGCGCGATGCGGCGAGCGTGGCATCGCTCACGGCATTGTTGCGCAGCATTTCGGCGGCAAAGGCATAGGCCGCCGCCTCGTCCGCCGCGGTGAACGTCGTCGCTCGCCGGTTCTTTATGCAGTCAATCGCTTCCGGCGACAGGCCGTGCTTGAGCGCGAGCGGCGCGTGATTGAACCAGATATAGTCGCAATCGTAATGCCGGGCGGTGACGAGAATGACGAGCTCCGAGATGCGCTGCTCCAGAACGGTGTTCCAGCGCAGGAATTCGCCGAGCTTCTGGGCTTTCGCCGCAAGCTCCGGACTATGGAGCCAGACGCGGACCGGGCCGCGCACCTCGCCGCGCGGTCCGGCGGCGACTTCCTTGGCAACCAACTGCTGCTCTTCGCTTAAGGTCGCGAGGTCCGGCAGCGGAATTCGGTCAGACAATCGTGGACTCCATTTGCATTGATGCGCGCCTGCGGGGGCGCGCAATCAAGTCACCGTGCTGAGAAAATCCTCGAGCGAATAAAGCTTCTGCACGGCTTTAGGATCGCGCTGCGGAGCGCCTTCAAAGGGCGTCGCCTGATGCAGCCATTTTTTCGGCGGCGGCAGGTCCCAGGTGAAGCGGTTGCCGCTGTGCCAACGCTGCGGCGCGTCATCCAGGTCGATGATCTGAATCGGCGGCGGTAGGATTTCGACGCGATGGCCGTCGGGATCGCGAAAATACACATAGAAGACGTGGCCCTGACCGTGCCGTCCGGGCCCGCGCTCGAAATTGGCCGCAAAGCCGATGGCGCCGGCGGTATCGAGCGCGCGAAACAGGTGATGGGTCTCGCCAACGATATAGCCGAAGTGATGCATGCGCGGACCGGGCCGCGTCAGCAGGACGATGTCGTGCGGATTGTTCTTGCGGAACAGAAACAGGCCGAGCGGATCGTCGTCCTCCGGATGCTCGACGAAGTAATCGGAAATGCGAAAGCCGAGATCGGTGTAAAAGCGCCCGGCGGCGGCCACGTCCGGCACCAGGCATTGCACATGATCGTAGCGCAAGGCCCCGGCGCCGCGCTGAAGATGCGGCTTGTCGTGCAGGCGCGGCTGCGTCGGCATCGTGGCGCAAAATTCGAGCGGAATCCCGGCGTGGTCGCGCAGCTTGAGCGTGCGGCCTTGAAACGGCCGTGCGACCCAGGCCGAGTCGATGCCGTTTTTGTCGAAATAATGCTTCGCGCGATCGAGATCTTCGTCCCGGCGAACCCGGAATCCGAGGGTTTCGCAGGCCGGGGTCTCGGCGGTTTGCCGCAAGACCAGGCTGTGATGACATGTCTCTTCGACGCCGCGGAGGTAAATCTCGCCGGCGGCGCCCTGATCGCTCACCTGCAGCCCGATCACCTCGGTGTAAAAGGCGCGGCTCACCGCCAGATCGCGCACCGTCAGGACGATGTGGCTGGCTCGCGTGATGTCAAACGCGGGCGACAAATTCGTGCTCGGTACCGGCATTTTATTTCACCGTTTTCTGACAGCGCGGCAAATCACGCGACGGTCCTGGTGCCGCCGGCGGCGGGCGCGCTCAGCGCGTCTTCCAGCATCGCTTCGTGACGCTGAAAAACGGGATCGTGCCGCAGCCGCGGCCGCTGCAAATCCACCGCGAGTTCGAGCGAGACCCGTGCGGGCCGGCCGCTCAACACCAGAATACGGTCGGAAAGATAGATGGCCTCGCGGATGTCGTGGGTGATGAAGAGGATGGTGATCTTGGTCTTGCTCCAGATTTCACTCAAGGCGCCCTGCATGGCTTCGCGGGTTTGCGCGTCCAGCGCGCCGAACGGTTCGTCCATGAGAAGCGCCGACGGCCCGATCGCGAGCGCCCGCGCCAGTCCGACGCGCTGGCGCATGCCGCCCGACAGGCGGTAGGGATGGTAGTCCTCGAAGCCGGAAAGCCCGACCAGCCTGACATATTTGCGCGCGATCTGATCCTGCTCGGCGCGCGGCATGCCTTTGGAGCGCAGGCCGAACTTGATATTGCCGAGCACGGTCAGCCAGGGAAACAGCGCGAATTCCTGAAAAACGACGCCGCGGTCGAGACCCGGGCCGCGGACCGGGCGGCCGTCGAGCGTGATCGCGCCGGCGCTTGCCTCCGCAAGCCCGGCGGCGATGCCGAGCAAGGTCGACTTGCCGCATCCGGACGAGCCGATGATGCTGACGAACTCGCCGTCGCGCACCGTGAACGAAATATTCTCGAACACGCGGAGATGCCGCGTGCGGTTCCAGCCTTCCCGCCGGGCATAAGTCTTGCTCAGGCCTTCGACGCGCAGTTCACCCATTGCCGTCTGTCCGCGCCATCGGCCGCACGCGAAACATATCCACCCGCGCGGCCGAGATTACTTGATGCTGGCTTCCGCCTTGTCGCCAAAGGACGGATCGATGATCGCCTTGAGGTCGGGCTGGCTCGGGATTTG
This sequence comes from uncultured Alphaproteobacteria bacterium, assembly GCA_963791925.1. GTDB lineage: Bacteria > Pseudomonadota > Alphaproteobacteria > Rhizobiales > Xanthobacteraceae > BOG-931. The sequence goes on from CAWBUA010000006.1 coordinate 151,198, forward strand.
ACCTCTGGCGAAGAGAAAATCGCGGCTGCGCGCCAATTCGGTCCAATCGCTGGGAATGATGTTGACGCCGATGAATTTCGGCACCTCGAACATCATGGTCTTGACCATGGCGTCATCCAGTTTGGCGCCGGACTGGCGAATGGTCTGCATGTAGATTTGCAACGCATCGTCCGGATGATCGCGAATATATTTCTGCGCCTTGGCATAAGCGTTGACGAAATGCTGGACGGTGTCGCGATTGACGTCGATATAGGTCTTCGAGGCGACCAGAAGCAGCGGATAAGTAATTCCCGCCATTTTCTGGAATTGCTCGGCGCTGATCACTTCCTTGCCGCGCCCGGCTTGGACAATGCGCGTCATCATCGGATCCCAGCCCAGCACCGCATCGAAGGCCGGCGGCGATGACTCCATGGCGGCCGGCATATCGACGACCCGCACATTCGATATCCGAAAATCGCTCTCCTTGAGGCCTTCCTTCTGCAGCAGCATCAAAAATACGCCCTGCAGCCCGGTGCCGACCTGAAGCCCGAGATGGTCGCCTTTCATGTCGGCGAGAGTCTTGACCGGGCGGTGATCCGGAACCGCGATCATCTTGCCGGTAAAGCCGCGCGAGCCGTCGCCGAGCGCGATGAGCGGAATGCCGTGCGTCACGGCGGAGAAAAACACCACGTCCGAAACCTCGGCGAACTGCATGGAGCCGGAGGCGATGGCCTCGACGGCGAGATTGCCGCGGGCGATCGGCTTGCGATCGACGTCGAGCCCCTCCTCTTTGAAGAAGCCTTTCTGTTCGGCGACCAGCGAGGTGACCTGATTGACTCCGCTCGCCATTCCGACGCTGACACGAGCCTGGGCGGCTGCTGGAAGCGCGTCGACGCACAGCACGAAAGCTAACAGCGAGAGACCTGCGAGCACTCTGATCACGAAATTCCCCCCGGTTTTTTGCTTGTTCGAGTTCGATCGCGAAGAACGGACCATAGGGCGGTGGCGCCGGCCGGGTCAATACAAATATCGATATTTTGTTTCATATTGACCTAAACGAAAAATATCGATATTTTATCTGGATGTGGGACGCCTCCCAATCAATTCCGAATGTGCTCGGCCGTGCCGAGGCGGCGCGCTCGCGTACCGGTGACATCTACGATCGCTTACGCGACGACATTATTCGCGGCCGGCTTGCGCCGGGGCTCAAGCTGAAGATCGATCTGTTACGCGATCATTATGGCGTCGGGTCCACGCCACTTCGCGAAGCACTGAGTCTGTTGACCGCCGATGGGCTGGTCGAGCGGCTGGAGCAGCGGGGCTTTCGCGTCGCCGAGATGAGCGATACCGAATTCGACGAGCTGTTGGCGTTGCGCTGCTGGGTCGAGGAACGCGCGGTGCGCCAGGCCATCGCCACGGGCGGCAAGGAGTGGGAGGAGAGCATCGTCGTCGCGCGCTTTCATCTGTCGCGCACGCCGCGCGTACCGCCCGACGTCAACCCGGCGGCCAATATCGATTATGAGCGCTGTCACCGCGCCTTTCATCTCAGTCTGGTCGCCGCCTGCGGCTCCAACACGCTGCTGCGGTTGTGGAACCAACTCTACAACGAAGCCAACCGCTACCGTTACACCGCGCGTTTGAGCTCCTATGAACGGCCGAATATCGACCGCGAGCATGACGACATCGCCGCCGCGGTTCTGGCACGCGATGCCGACCTCGCGGTGCAGCGCCTGGTGGCGCATTATCGCCGCACCGGCGAACTGCTGCACCTGACCAGATCGCGCAGCGTCGAAGCCCCCTGATCTGCGCTTCCCGACGCGGCCATCGCGGTCAGGACCGGACATTCATGCAGCGACTGACATTCACGTTCGACAACGGACCGGTACCCGGTGCGACCGACACGGTGCTCGACTTCCTCGCCGCGCATTCGATCAAGGCGACTTTTTTCGTCGTCGGCAACCGTTTGCAGACGCCGCCGGGCCGCCGGCTCGCCGAGCGCGCCCACGCCGAGGGCCACTGGATCGGCAATCACACCTACAGCCATGGCGAACCGCTCGGCGTGAGCGGCAGCCGCCGCAAGGTCGAGCACGAGATCGGCGAAACGCAGCGGCTCATCGGCGCCCTCGCCCATCCGCAAAAACTGTTCCGGCCGAACGGCAAAGGTGCGCTCGGTCCGCATCTCCTCAGCCGCGACGCTCTCGACTATCTCATCGAACGCCGCTTCACGGTAGCGACCTGGAACAATGTGCCGCGCGATTGGCTGGAGCCCAAACGCGATTGGCTCGAGCGCGCGCTTGCCAGCCTGACCGCGTCACCGTGGTCGGTGCTGGTCCTGCATGACGAGCACATCGCAGGCATGATGGAGACGCTGGTCGAGTTTCATCGCCGCGTCGTCGAAGCGAGCATTGAAATTGTTCAGGATCTGCCCGCTTGCTGTACCCCGATCAACAACGGCGCAATCACCGCGGCGCTCGATGCTCTGGTGACGGCGGAGGCAGCAGTATAGGCTTGCGCATCGCGACAGCCCGGGCGGCTGTGGAGGAAATCGGCATGGCTATCGTTGAGCCCCTGCAAGATTCGCACGCGAAGGCGCACTCGGCGGAGGAAATCCACGTCGGCGGCGGCTGGGCTGTCGCTGCAGAAAACGTTCTGTGGACGATCGTGCCGCTCGTCTGCATCATGCTGTTGTGGGAACTGGTCGTTCGCTTCAGTCACGTACCGGCAGCGGTGCTGCCGCCGCTGAGCAAGATCTTCGCGGCGATCGCGAAAATGGCCTATGACGGCACGCTGTGGCGCGATATCGCGGCCACGCTATACCGGCTCATCAAGAGCACCGCCGTCGGCATCGTCTTCGGCACCGTGCTCGGCCTTCTCATGGGCTATTTCCGGCTGTGGGAGAAGTTTCTGGTCGCCCCGATGAATTTCCTGCTCGCCATTCCGGGAACGGCGCTGTTCCCGCTGGCGATGATCTGGTTCGGTTTGACCGACCTCGCCATCATCTCGATCCTGATCTACGAGGTGGCGCTGACGGTGATGCTCAACACCTGGACCGGCGTGAAGACGGTCGACCGCTCGCTCATTCGCGCCGGGCGCGCCTTCGGTGCTTCGAGCTTCGGCCTGTTCTGGCGCGTGCTCATCCCGGCGGCGCTGCCCTCCATCATTACCGGCTACCGCCAAGGATTTTCGCGGGCGTGGCGCATCCTGGTCGTTGCCGAAATGCTGGTCTCGGTTTCGGCCGGTCTCGGCTATCGCATCTATTGGGCGCAGGAATATTTCAATTCGGAAGTCGTGTTCGGCTCGCTGTTCGTCGTGGGCATCATCGGGCTGCTGCTCGAACGCGTATTTCTGCGGACGCTCGAGATCATGACGATCGAGCGCTGGGGCGTGCTCCGCGAATAGGCTTGCGGCCGAAACCCGGACAGCGGGAGCGGCCGGCACAGCCGCAATTGCTGCAGCCTATTCCGCCGCCACTTGATGGCGGTGGAATAGCGGCACGATGCGGGTGCGCTCGCCGGCGCAGGCCACCACGACGCTGTTCTCCGGCACGGCGATCCAGTTCTTGTGATCGCGGTCGAGCGGTTCGGAAACGATAACGATGCCGCGATCCGATTCCCGGTAATAGAGCGTGTTGGCGCGATCGTTCACCGCATAACGGAACGCGTAAAGATCGCGGCCGTTCGACAGCGCGGAGGTAAAGCGCAGCCGATCCGGCGGCGATGTCTCGTTCACGAAGGCGGTAAGCCGGGCCAACACCGTTTCCGCCGCGGCGACCGGATGCTCGATGCCGGCGCCGAGGATGGCAAGAAACATGGCTTCGGAATCGGTGGTGCCGATGCGCGCCGGATAAAGCTCGTCCGGGATCAGCCCCTCGACCTGCCGGCGCAGACGGCTCCAATTGCCGACGAAACCGTTGTGCATGAACATCCATTGGCCGCAGGCAAACGGATGGCAGTTAGGCCTGGTTATCGGAGTTCCGGTCGCGGCGCGGACATGGGCAAAGAACAGATGCGACTGCAAATGCCGGCACAAATAGCGCAGATTTTCGTCCGACCAGGCCGGCCGCACCTCGCGGTACAGGCCCGGCTCAGGATGACTGCCGTACCAGCCGAGGCCGAAACCGTCGCCGTTGGTGCTGGCGGTCAATTCGAGCGCCTGGATACTCTGCGAGATCAAGGAATGCGCGGGCTCGGTGACATAATGTTCGAGGGCCGTGGTTTCCCCGCGATATGCGATCCAACGGCACATGATTGAAGCCTTCTCAAGGGGTTACGCCACCAATGTGGCGTCGCGAATCCACCGTGTCACCTTGTGTAAGGCAATTTCGGCACCTTCATGTTGATTTTCTGTAAAAATACGGAGCTGCGCGTCGGCCGACGTTCCCTCGACGACGATGGCGCGGCAATTCTCCACCGGCTCGGCGCAGCCGAGCGCTTCGGCATCCGCCGCCACGAGGTCGAGGATGCGGTCGAGCATGGCGCCAACTCCGACGGCGCCGGCGCGCGTCACGAACGTGCCCTGGACGCCGTAGCGCTGGGCACGCCACTTGTTCTCGACCGCAATAGCGCGGTCGACGACCTCGAGGCCGGCATTATGCTCGGGGTTGCGGTAGAGGAAGCGGACGAGCGACCGATAGAGCACCGCGATCGCGACCGTGTCGTCGAGCCGCGTGCAGCAGTCCGGCGCGCGCAGTTCCAAGGTCGGATATTTGAGCGACGGACGGATCGACCACCACAAATGGCTCGCGTCCGCGATCGCCTCGGATCGCACCATGGCATCGACATAGGCCTCGTATTCCGCGGCGGTGCGGAATAATTCCGGCAAGCCGGTGCGCGGCAATTCATCGTAAGCGGCGAGACGATAGCCTTTGAGGCCGGTGGCGCGGCGCTGCCAGAACGGCGACGAGGTCGACAGCGCGATGAACAGCGGCAGATAGGGCAGCATGCGCGTCATCACGTCGATCCGCCGTGCCGGCTCCGGAAACTCGACATGCACGTGCATCCCGCACAGCATGTTGCGCTGCCCGATCATCTGCAGATCGTCCATGACCTTGTCGTAGCGATCTTTGGGCGACTGCACCGACTGGCGCCACGACGCCAGCGGGTGGGTGCCGCAGGCCAAGATCGCAAGCCCGTGCTCGGCAGCGGCCGCCGCCGCGTTCAGCCGCAATTGGCGCAGCTCGATCCGGGCGTCCTCGACGCTGCGATGCGGCTCGGTCGCCACCTCGATCTGCGCCTGCAAAAACTCCCGGCCGATATTTCCCGGGGTCCCGAATGCGGCGGCTTGAAACAGCGAGTCCGGCGTTTCCGCGGGAACCTCGCCGCTTTCGGAGTCGCCAAGGAAGTATTCTTCCTCGATGCCGAACTGGAAATGATCGTCGGGCGCAAAAAAGCGCGCTTCCCGGCCCGGCGGCACCAGGCCGCGAATGTGAAGGCGTCGTTCGCTCGGGTCGAATCTGAATTCCATGATCTGATCCGCTGCTTGCGCGATGGATTCCGCGATGGACTCTGGGTCGCTCTACTTCTCAGATGCCTTGCGTCTGCAACCAGCACTCCAGCAACGCGACTTGCCATAGCTTCGAATGACCCTTCGGCGTCAGTTCGCCTTCCGGATCGGCGAGCAGCCGTTCGATGTAGGGCCGATTGAACAGCCCGCGCTGCCGCGCCCGCTGTGCATTGAGCACGTCGCGGACAAAATCGAGAAAGGCGCCGCGGATATATTTGAGCGCCGGCACCGGGAAATAGCCTTTCGGCCGGTCGATCACCGCGTCGGGAACGAGCCCACGCGAGGCTTCCTTGAGAATATGTTTGCCGCCGCCGCAGACTTTGAGTTCGGCCGGAATGCGCGCCGCGAGCTCGACCACCTCGTGGTCGAGGAACGGCACCCGCGTCTCCAAACCGGATGCCATCGCCATGTTGTCGACGCGCTTGACCGGATCGTCGACCATCATGATTTCCGCATCGAGCCGCAGCGCCTGGTCGATCGGACTGGCGCTGCGGCAATCGCGGAAATAAGCGTCGACGAAATCGCGGCTGTAATCGCCGTTCATCAGCGCCGGCGCGACCAGCTCTGCCATGTCGGCATGGTCGCGGTCGAAATAGACGCGGGCATAGTCTTCCGTCGCGTCGTTCGAGCGCAACAGCTTCGGATACCAGTGATAGCCGCCGAAGATCTCGTCGGCGCCCTGCCCGCTTTGCGCCACCTTGACGTATTTCGACACTTCCTGCGACAGCAGATAGAAGCCGATGGCGTCGTGGCTCATCATCGGCTCCGACATCGCCGCGACCATGCCGGGCAGGGATTCGATGGCGCGCACGCCATCGACACGGATGCGGTGGTGGTCGGTGGCGAACCGGTCGGCAATCAGATCGGAATAACGGAACTCGTCGCCCTCGACGTCGCCGATGGTCTCGAAGCCGACCGAAAAGGTCTTCAAGTCTCGCTGTCCCAGCCCGGCGAGGAGCGCGACCAAAAGCGATGAATCAAGACCTCCCGACAGCAGCACGCCAACCGGCACGTCGGCGACGCGGCGGCGATCGACCGCTTTGCCGAGCGCATCGCGCACGGCCTCGCGCCATTCTGCTTCGCCAAGCGCGCGATCCGCCGCGCGCGCACCGACGTCGAGGCGCCAATAAGTTTCCTCGCGGCGCCGGCCGTCGGGCTCGATGGTGCAGATCGTCGCCGGGGCGAGCTTGCGCACGCCGTTGAGGATCGTACGCGGCGCCGGCACCACGGCGTGCCAGCTCAAATAATGATGCAGCGCCGCCGGATCGATCGTGGTGTCGACGTCGCCCGCCGCCAGCAAGGCGGGCAAGGTCGATGCAAAGCGGAAACGGCCGGACCGCTCGGCGTAGTACAGCGGCTTGATGCCGAGCCGGTCGCGCGCCAGAACGACGCGGCCGGTATCGCGTTCCCACACCGCGAACGCGAACATCCCATAGAAGCGCTCGACACAACGCGGTCCCCATTCCTTATAGGCTTTGAGGATGACTTCGGTGTCGCCACGGGAGAAGAACCGGTAGCCTTTGGCGGAAAGCTCGCTGCGCAGCTGGCGAAAATTATAGATGCAGCCGTTGAAGACGATGGCGAGCCCGAGCTCCGGGTCGATCATCGGCTGCTGCGATGTCGCCGCAAGATCGATGATGCTGAGCCGGCGATGGCCGAACCCGACGCGATCTTGCGAGAACGTGCCGCCGGCGTCCGGCCCGCGCGATCTCATGCGCTGCATCATCGCGGCGAGCGAATCGCCCGTCGCGCCGATATTAACGTCTATCTCACCGCAAATGCCGCACATTCGCTCTTGTCCGGAACCGAACCCCTGCCCCACCGGCCCGCAACAACGCTTTCGGGGCGAGTCGAGTTCCTGACCGAGCGCGCGGCGAGGGAACTTATTGAGAAATCACAATGGCTTACCGCGACGATTTGATGCCGCTCGCAGTTCAGGTGAGCAAACGGCGCACCGCAGCGCTCCAGGCGGCTAATTTTCGTTCGCGGATCGCGGCCTCCATCTGCGGCTTAAACTGACGCTCCAAGCGCCAGTGCTTCAAAAACCGATCCGGCTCGGGAAAAAATCCGGCATGCAGCCCGGCCAGATAGGCGGCGCCGAGGGCCGTCGTTTCCTTGATCTGCGGACGGTCGACCGTACTGCCGATAATGTCGGCAAGCCGCTGCATGAACCAATCGGAATTCGCCATGCCGCCATCGACACGCAAGGTTTTGAGCGCAGCGCCGGCGTCGCGACCATCGGCCTTCATGGCGGCGAGCAGATCGGCGGTCTGAAAGCAGACGCTCTCGAGCGCGGCTTGCGCCAGTTCGCGTGGCCCGGTCGCCCGCGTCAGGCCGAACAGCGCGCCGCGCGCATCCGGACGCCAATACGGAGCACCCAGCCCGACGAAAGCCGGCACCAGAATGACCTCCTGCGTCGGGTCCGCGGCCGCCGCAAGCGCGCCGGTCTCGTCAGCGCTTTGCACAATATGCAACCCGTCGCGCAGCCATTGCACCGCGGCGCCGGCAATGAATATCGAGCCTTCGAGCGCATAGCTTCGCTTGCCGCCGAGCTGATAGGCAATCGTCGTCAAAAGCTTGTTGTGCGATTGAAGCGGATGCTCTCCGGTATTGAGAAGCGCGAAGCAACCGGTGCCATAAGTGGCCTTGAGCATTCCCGGTGCGAAGCAAGCCTGCCCGATCAACGCCGCCTGCTGGTCGCCGGCGATGCCGCGGATCGGAATTGCGGCGCCGAACAGGTCTGGATCGGTCACGCCGAAGGCCGCCGATGAATCGCACACCTCCGGCAGCACGGATTTGGGCACGTTCAAGATTTTCAGGAGCTGGTCGTCCCAGCGGCCGGTGTGGATATCAAACAATAGCGTGCGCGAGGCATTTGTTGCATCGGTGGCGTGGACCTTGCCGCCGGTGAACCGCCACAGCAGATACGTGTCCACCGTGCCGAAGACGAGTTCGCCTCGCGCAGCCTGCTCGGCGGCATCGGGAACGTTGGTCAGCAACCAAGCAAGCTTTGTGCCGGAAAAATACGGATCGAGCAAAAGCCCGGTCTTGGCCGCAAACAGCTCTTCACGGCCGGCGGCTTTAAGCCTCGCGCACAGATCGGCGGTGCGGCGGTCCTGCCAGACCAGCGCGCGATGAACCGCGTGCCCGGTCGAACGCCGCCAAAGCAGCGTCGTCTCGCGCTGATTGGCGATGCCAATGGCGGCAATCTCCTTGGCGCCGGCGCCGGCCCGCCGCATGGCGTCGCGACTGGTCTCGACCGTCGTTCGCCAGATGTCCTCCGGGTCGTGCTCGACTTCGCCGTCGGCTGGGAAATGTTGCGGGAATTCCTGTTGCGCGACGGCAGCCACCGAGGTGTCGGCGCGAAACAGAATGGCCCGCGTCGACGTCGTGCCCTGGTCGATGGCTAGCACATACGGCGCCAAGCCTTGCTTCCCTCAAGCCTGCGAATTTGCCGAACTGGCCGCGCCCTGCCGCGGCGGCCGCGATATGGGATGCACAATACAATGATTTGCCGGCCTGGCGACCCGCTCGCGGGCTAGGCCGCAAAGATTGACGCGCGCCGGCACTCGCCGACGCCGCCGCAGCATCTGCGGGCGCAGGTTTCGCCAAAAAATCTATTCGTCGCGCGGCGCCGATTATTGCCGCGCCTGCTCCAGCCTTGCGAGTTGCCCCGTCGCCGCCGCCGAGCCGAGATCCGCGGCGCGCTGATACCATTGCCGCGCCTGGGCGATATCGGGCGTCATGCCGATGACGCCGAGCCGCCGGATGAGGGCCGGATCGAAAGTGGCGCCGAGCGCCAGCGCGGCCTCGGCACTGCCGGCGTCCGCCGCGCGACGCAGCAACAGACGCGCGGAAATGATATCCCCGCTCATCAGGATGTCCTTGCCGCGCTTGATCATCGCGGCGACCTCTGCATTGTCGACGTGTGGGGTGCTCGCAGCGGATGGACTCGATGGCATGGCGGCCGGCTGGGGCGGCATCGATGGCGGCTGGGAAGGCACGGTTACCGGCTGCGAAGCCACGATGGCCGGCACCGCTCCTATCGAAGCGACCACGGGGTTCGGCGAGGCTGGCGGCGGCGCGGGATCGTTCATCGCCACCGAAACCCGGTTGACAGCGGGCGCCGCGTCGGTCGACTGCACTTGAACCCGATCGACGGACTTTGCCGGATCGGCGGTCATGGCCGGCATCTTCACGTCGGACGGCATGATGTCGCCGGCCTTCTTCAGGCCGGGGAGCGATACGACGCCCCAGGCGATCAGCGCGGCAAGGCCCAACACCGCCGAAAATCGCAGCGCAATCGGACGCAACGCGCCACCGTCGTCAGCGGGCGGCTCGGGAATAGCGTCAGGATCGAGAATGAGCTGGCGTTGCAGCTCCACCATAGCCCGATCGCCGCTGAATTCAGGCGGCGCCCGGGGTATCGGTCGTGCCACGGGCGGTGCCAGAGGCCGGCCGGGCGGCGGCGGTGAGGCCTGGTCTCGCACCCACCGCGGCGCATACCGCAATGCCGGGTCAAGATCTTCAACTTGATGGATCGGAGAACTCATGATCGCCTCCCATGCTTTCAAGCTCCGATGTCACAAAAACTGTGATCGTCTCCTGTTGTCGTTTGATGCCGGCGCGTCGAAGAATGCACATGTCGGCCGCCCTTTCGACGCGCCAAGCGTAGGCACAAACGGAAGTGTTGAGATTGCCGACGGGATCGAGTTGGCGTTCAGACGTTCGCCGAGCGCAACAACATTAGTTTCAGCCGGCATTGGTCGCGGACCGGCGCACTCACTGGGACCGAATCGTTGGGAAATTGCTGCGGGCGGCAAGGCCACGGCCAATACGCAAGTTACCGGAAATGGCCGATCCAGCCGCCGCAGTGCCCCCATAGCTACCCCCGAGCGGCGGATCTACGCGTTACGCCACACACACACTGACACTGCAGATCCGCAACGTCTGACACCCACAAGCGCCGCGTTTGAAAAACCTGACGCGCTTTATTGCGATGCGCGTTCTCACGCGGTCGAGGCTGATGGTCTGCAGGCATTTGGGCGGCGGTATGATCCTGCCTGGATGATTCCAAGGCGCCCATGGCGCATTGCGGCGCGTCGATCGGAAAAACACGCGATGATCCCGTTAAATTATGGCAAGCGCCGATCGCGCAGACGCGGCGCCGACGGTTTGAACGCATCGCCGTCGGCGGCGCGCCGATCGGTAATTTGTGTCGTTGCCAAGATCGAAATCGAGAAGCCCGGTTGCAAAGATCGGGCCTTCGCCGTTCGCGACCGCTGCGCCCGCTGCCCTCGGCCGGTTAACCAACACGACGTAATCCGTATCGCAGAGTTTAAGGCGCTCCCCCGTTCCACCTGCGGTGGTGATGCGGGCGATCTGGGATTTCGCACGCGTCACTCGCCGGGTCTCATTTTTCGGACCCAATTTCGATGTTGCGATTTCGGCAACTCAGCTAGTCTCATGCGCGCACCGGGCCAAGGGACTGTCCGGCCCTGCTCTGACGGCGATCTCGCGGCTGTGATTCACGGATCATGGCGCTCAGGCCGACCCAGGCCGTGGTGATTGGCGGATCGCGCGGAGCGTTCGCGAGGTCGAATGTTTCCAAATTTGCGCCTGATGATCGTGGCGGTTCTAGCCTCGATCCTGGGCATTAGCTGCGCATTGGGACTGTTCGCTGAATTTCGCGTCAGCCACAATTCCTTTCTGCGGGAATCCAACGCCAGTACGCCGTTACAGCTCGGCGTCAGCGATGCAGCGGCAGGCCGCGTTGTGACGACGGCGGCGCCATTCGAATTTCGCTTCCAGGCACCCGTACCGCTCCCGCCGCCCCCCGCCGGCGAAGCCGCCGGTGGAGCGGAAACGTCCGATCACGCGACAGTCGTCAAAGCGCCGCAGCCTGCCCAGCCTGTTGCAACGGCACAGCCCGTCGCGGCGCCTTCATCGGACTCCGACACCGCGGCAGCACCCACCGCGGCAGCACCCACCGCGGCCGCACCTTCCTCCGCAACAGCGCCGGACATTATCTCGGCTACTGAACCCGCTGCGGTGGCGGCTTCGTCCGAGCGCGGGGCGGGTGCCTCAAGCACCGCGGCGCCGAGCCCAACGACGACTGGCTCCATTGCCGACGAGAACAGTCAGCCGGAAACGCCGGCGGACAGCGGACAAAATGCCAAGCCCGAGGCAGAAGGCGATCTCGCGACCCGACCGCCAGCCGCGCCGTCAACGGGGACGACAAAGTCACCGAGCCCCTCGGAGACTGGCTCCATTGCCAAGGAGAACAGTCAGCCGGAAACGCCGGCGGACAGTGCGCAAAATACCAAGCCTGAGGCCGAGGGCGATGTCGCGGTTCGAACGCCGGCCGCCGCTTCGCCGGTCGAAACGCCCGTGCCGAATGCCGAAATCGCGCCAGCGCGCGCACGCGCCGCGGTGCCGGAGAACCGCCTGCGAACGCTGCGCCACAGGCCGGTCATCGTGCGCCGAGTCCAGCGAACACGCCCCGCGGCATCGATACCGGATTTTACCGCCGTGCAATCGCCTTTCCAGTGGACGCCACAATCGGCATACCAATCGCCGCAACCGGTGCGGCGACGCATGATCCGACGGGTCCGCCCGGCGCGAAGACCAGTCCGGCAAAGCGCGGCGCCGCAGACGACAGTCTCCTACACGGCACCCGCCGATACGCCGGAGTGATCCGGCAGCGCCGCCGGTCTGTGGTTCTGCGATTTGGATTGCAGGCGCGCCACTTCCAGAAAGCACCGGCGCATCAGAGGTCGCCGCAGTACATATCCTTGAGCAATCTGAGCAGCCGCGCCGCGCGAGGATCGCTAATGCGGTAATATAATGTCTGCGACTCGCGACGGAACGCCACCAAGCCGTCGGCGCGCAACAGCGCAAGATGCTGGGACAGCGCCGACTGGCTCAACCCGACCGCCGTGACGATGTCGCCGACCTTCATCTCGCCCTGCGCCGCGAGCGAACACAGGATCAGCAGACGACGCTCATTGCCGATGAGCTTGAGCATCCGCGCTGCCTCCGCGGCTTGTTGTTCGAGCCCGTCGAGGTCTGGCCGCGTTTTCGGTTTTCTCTTCGGCTTCGTTATCGCGGCGCCGCGCCGCGGATTGGCGGCATTGTCCGGCGGGTTTGCAGCGTCCATAAGTTCTCGCAATTGATCCGCGCGTCGAACTGCGACGTACCGAAGCCGAACGATTATTTAGTGTTGACTAATTTAGGTTGCATTGTTAGGGGCATTCGGTCGGCTGTCAATAACCCGTCAATAACCCGCAGGACAAGGCCGACTGTACGCGAAATGGGGCGCGGGGGAGGAGCGCAATGATCCCGCTGCGATGGCGCAATTGCCGACGCCGGCGACGGGCCGATCACCGGCGCGCGCGGTGCTGCGCCGCGCAGCGCCACGGTCGCCATGCCGAGAAGGCGTGCCTGGCCTCCGCCGGTCCCGGGACAAGTCGATTCGGCGGCGCGATGCGATGAGTGATCTCGGCACGAACACGATCGTCGCAATAGGCGGTTTCGTCCTTGGCCTCATCTTCGGCGCCGTCGTGCAGCGTACCAATTTCTGCGCCATGGGCGGGATATCCGATCTTGCCGTCATGGGAGACGGCCGCCGCTTCCGGGCCTGGCTGTTGGCGATCGCGGTGGCGATGATCGGTACGCAAGCGCTTGATCTTGCTGGTGTTATCGATATCAACAAGTCGATCTATCTGTCGCCCAATCTCGGCTGGCTGGGCGCCATCATCGGCGGCCTTATGTTCGGCTTCGGCATGACCCTGACGGGGGGCTGCGCCAGCAAGAACCTGGTGCGTCTCGGCAGCGGCAACCTGAAGTCATTCATCGTCATGATGGTGCTCGGTATCGTTGCCTATATGACGCTCCGCGGCCTGCTGGCGCTGCCGCGGTTGCAGATCGAAGCCACCAATATCAACCTTGCGACGCGCGCACTCCATAACCAGAATCTCGGCGAGATGGCGGGGGCGGCGGTCGGGATTCCGGCGGTTTATGCGCGCGCCGCCGTCGCCGCCGCGGGCGCGCTTTTATTCCTGGCGATCTGTTTCCGGGACGTCGCCTTCCGCCGCAGTCCGCCAAATATCATCGCCGGCGTGGTTATCGGTCTGGTCGCCATCGGCGGCTGGCTCGTCACCGGCGTCCTCGGCGCGGACGAGTTCAATCCGACACCGCTCGCCTCGATCACCTTTGTGGCGCCGGCCGGCGACAGCCTGCAATATCTGATGACCTTTACCGGCTCCACGATCGATTTCGGCGTCGCCGTTTTCGGCGGCGTCATCGTCGGCAGCTTTCTCGCCGCGGCGGCGACGGGCACATTCAACGTCGAGACCTTCTCCGAGCGGGGTGATCTTGTGCGCCATCTCAGCGGCGCAACCTTGATGGGCGCCGGCGGCGTCATGGCGTTGGGCTGCACGATCGGACAGGGCGTCACCGGCATGTCCACGCTCTCGCTGGGCAGCCTGATCGCCTGGCTGTCGATCATCGGCGGCGGCTATCTCGGCATCAAATATTTGGAAGAGGAGTCGTTCGTCGGCGCCTTACGTGCCATTTTCTCTCGCGCGGCGCACGCCTATACAGCCCGCGTCCCAGGAGCCACCGGACAAAGGGGGACCAAAATAGGTTCGGTCATGCCGGCCCACGCCGAGGAGGAAAGCAGATGAAATTTCGACAGTCGCATGGCGTGCGGACCGTGGCTGCGGTTACAATCCTTGTCGCCGCGGCGCTGGGTCCCACGCTGGCAGCGGCGGCGCCTGCGTCGGTCGCGGAGGGCGAGAAGCTCGCCTTCGACCGCAGCAAGGGCAACTGCCTGACCTGCCACGACATCAAAGGCGGCGATGCGCCGGGCAATGTCGGCCCACCGCTCGCCGGCATGAAGAGCCAATATCCCGACCGCAAGGAGCTTGCCGCGATCATCTTCGACGAGACCAAGCGCAACCCGCAGACCGTGATGCCGCCGTTCGGGCGAAACCTCATTCTGACCAAGCAGGAAATCGAACAGGTCGTCGACTTTCTTTACACGCGATAGGAGCACTGCGGCGAAATGGACAACAATCATCCGAGCGAAGATAGGAGCGCGCGATCCGGCCCGACACGGCGCGTGATCGTCCACGGCGCGATCGCGGGCGGACTGGCCGGCTTGGGCCTGACCGGCACCGCGCCGCTGAACCGGGCGCGCGCCGCCGCCGACGCGTCGAAATGGCCCAAAGACGCGTTCGCCCAGAAGAACGAGGCCGACGCGATCAAGGCGCTTTACGGCGGCAAGACGCCGGAAGCATCCGAGAAGGTCAATCTCGACGCCCCGGAGATCGCCGAGAATGGCGCCGTGGTGCCGATCTCCGTCACCACGACGCTTCCCGGGGTGACTTCAATTGCCATCCTGGTTTCCGAAAATCCGTTCCCGCTCGCCGCCAACTACCCGATTCCCTCCGGCACCTCGGCGATGGTGGCCAATCGGCTGAAAATGGCCAAGACCAGCAAAGTGATCGCGCTGGTCGCCTCCGGTGACAAAGTGTTCAGCGCGAGCAAGGAAGTCAAAGTGACGGTCGGCGGCTGCGGCGGCTGACCGGAAAAAACGACGAGAGGCACAATCCATGGCATCGACAATTCGCATACGCGCGGTCGCAAAAGGCGACACCACGGAGGTGCAGGCGCTGGTGCAGCACCCGATGGACTCCGGCTTCGTCAAGAACGCGCAGGGCAATCTCATTCCGCCGCATTACATCGAAGTCGTGGAGTTCGAGCATGCCGGCAAAGCGGTGTTCACCGCTTATTGGGGCCCCGCGGTCTCCAAAGATCCCTACATCAAATTCAGCTTCAAGGGCGCGCAGAAGGGCGACGACCTGACGGTCAGCTGGGTCGACAATAAAGGCGCCACCGATTCACTGGTCGGAAAAATTCAATAAGGCGGGAACGCGCCGTTGCACGGGGGAGGACGTCTATGCGTCGCGCAGTCTTACTGACACTTGCGCTGATTTGTCTGGCTGCACCGCCGGTCGCCGCAGCCGATTCCGTCAATCCGAAGGCCGACTTCAAGGCGTTCCGCGCTTACTTCACCAAGCGCTTTCCCAAGGTGCCGTTGAACGATTTCGTCAACGGGCCCTATTCGATGAATGCCGACCTGCGCAAGCAATGGGTGGAGATCGACGCCTTTCCGCCCTATCAATTCGCGCTGGACAAGGGCAAGCAGACGTTCAATACGCCGTTTGCGAACGGCAAGACCTACGGCGATTGCTTTCCCAACAAAGGCATCGGCATCCGCCAGAACTATCCCTATTTTGATGCCAAATCGGGCGAGGTGATCACGCTCGACGTGGCGCTCAACCAGTGCCGCCAGGTCAACGGTGAACCGCCGCTCGACTATAACAAAGACGACATGGCGGCGCTGACGGCCTATATGGCCTTCACCTCGCGCGGCAAGCCGTTCGACATCAAGATCCCGAACGATCCGCGGGCGCTTGCCGCCTATCAGAAGGGCGAGGAATATTTCTACACCCGCCGAGGGCAATTGAATTTCTCCTGCGCCAGTTGCCACGTGCAAAGCCCGGGCGACCACATCCGCACCGAAGTCCTGGCGCCGGCGCTGGGAATTGTCGCGGCATTGCCGATCTATCGCTCCGAGTGGGGCGGCATGGGCACGACCAGCCGCCGGCTGACCTCGTGCAACAGTCAAGTGCGCGCCGTGCCGCTTAAAGCCGAGGACGAGCTCTACCGCGACGTCGAATACTATCTGTCGTATATGAGCAACGGCCTGCCGATCTCCGGACCGGGCGCGCGCCCATGAACGCACGGGGAGGAATTCGTATGCGTGTGCCTGCATCGATCAGACTTGCCGTCGTGGTCTCGGCCACGGGAGTGGTTATGGGGCTCGCGACGGCGGCACTGGCCGCATCGGCGGATGACTTCAAGGCGGCCTACGCCAAGGCGGAAGCCGCGGAAAATCAAGCCGGCGCGATCGAGAACCGGTGGACCACGACCGAAGCCGAGCTCAAGGCGGCGAAGAAGGCCGCCGATGCGGGGAATTTCGACGACGCGGTCGAGCACGCCGTTCAGGCCGAGGCGCTGGCCAATGCGTCCATCGCCCAAGCCAAGGAACAGGCGACGGCCTGGAAGAACGCCGTCATCCGCTGATCGCAAACGGCATCGGAGAGTGTTGCGATGCGCCGCCGCGACGTGCTGAAAGTACTTGCGGCGGCGTCGCTGTCGGGCATCGTGCCGCGGCTTGGGTTCGCGGCTGACGACGATCCATACGACATCGGTCGCTTCGGCAACACCCGCGTGCTACACATGACCGACAGTCATGCGCAGCTTTTGCCGGTCTATTTCCGCGAGCCCAGCGTCAATATCGGCGTCGGCGCCATGGCCGGCCAACCGCCGCACGTGGTCGGCGACGAATTCCTCAAACATTTCGCCATCGCGCCGGGAAGCCGGGCGGCCTACGCGTTCACCTGCCTCGATTATCAGGAGGCCGCCCATCGCTACGGTCCTATGGGCGGTTTCGCGCAGCTGAAAACCTTGATCGATCGGCTGCGCGACGAAGCCGGCGCGGGCAATTCGATGTTGTTGGACGGCGGCGATCTCTGGCAGGGCAGCGGCCTTGCCGACGCCATGACCGGCGCGGATATGGTCGAGGTCGGTAATCTGCTCGGCATCGACGCGATGACCGGCCATTGGGAGTTCACCTACGGCGAAAAGGTCGTGCGGCGGAACATCGAGCGCTGCAAAGGGGAATTTCTGGCGCAAAACGTATTCCTGACCGACGAAGCCGCCTTCAATAACGCGCCGGCGTTCGATTCGGCGTCGGGACGCGTCTTCAAGCCCGCCACCATCAAAGAAGTGAATGGTCATCGCATCGGCATCATCGGCCAGGCCATGCCCTATGTGCCGATCGCTCACCCCAAGCGTTTCACGCCGGATTGGACTTTCGGTATCCGCGATGCGGAACTGCAGAAAGTCGTCGATGGATTGCGCCAGCAAGACAAGGTCGATGCCGTCATCCTGCTCTCGCACAACGGCATGGACGTCGATCTCAAGCTGGCGAACCGCGTGACCGGCATCGACGTCATTCTCGGCGGCCACACCCATGACGCGGTGCCGCAGCCGACCGTGGTCGCCAATGCCGCGGGCAAGACGCTGGTCAGCAATGCCGGGTCGAGCGGAAAATTCCTCGCCGTGCTCGATCTCGATCTCGGCAAGGGCAGCGTCAAGGATGCGCGCTACCACTTGCTGCCGATTTACGCCAATCTCATCAAACCCGACGGCGGCATGCAGGCGCTGATCGATCGCTTGCGCGCGCCTTACGCGGGAAAATTCAGCGAGAAGCTCGCGACCGCCGACGAGCTGTTATACCGGCGCGGCAATTTCATCGGGCCGATGGACCAGGTGATTTGCGATGCGCTGCGCCAGGAACTCGATGCGCAAATCGCCATGTCGCCGGGATTCCGCTTCGGCACCACGGTGCTGGCCGGACAACCGATCACGATGGAGGATCTGCTCTCCGAAACGGCGATCACCTATCCGGAAGTCTACGTGCAGGAGATGACCGGCAGCCAGGTCAAAGCGGTGATGGAGGATGTCGTCGACAACCTGTTCAACCCGGATCCGTATTATCAGCAGGGCGGCGACATGGTCCGCGTCGGCGGCATGGATTACGCGTGCGCACCCAACGAAGCGACCGGCAAGCGGATTTCCGACATGACGCTCGACGACGGGACGGCGCTGGACGCCAACAAAAGCTATCGCGTCGCCGGCTGGGCCTCCGTCAATCCGCAAAACGGCAAGGGGGTCGGCGAGGTCGTCGCCGGCTACTTGCGGGCGAAAAAATACCTAAAGATCAAACGTGCCAATCGCGTCGTTCTCAACGGCGTCGGCAACAATCCGGGGCTGGCCGCAGGGGGCTGAACACAATCACCAAAAACCAACCAGCGAGAAAAACATGACCGCGATCATCCGAACCATCGTCGTTGCTTTCGCCGTCGGCCTTCTGGCGCTCGCCGGCGCTCACGCGCAAAGCGGCAAGACGCACCGCATTGCCATCCAAGTCGATCAGAATGATCCCGCCGTGATGAATCTTGCGCTCAACAATGCCGCGAACGCGATGGAATATTATCGCGGCAAGGGCGAGGACGTGGAAATCGAGATCGTGGCCTACGGTCCCGGGCTGAACATGCTGCGGGCCGACACCTCGCCGGTGAAAGACCGCATCGCGCAGATCGCCAATGCCGACGCGAGCTTTCCGGCGAAGATCGCATTTTCGGCCTGCAACAATACCCTGCAGGGAATGGAAAAACACGAAGGCCACGCCATCACGATCATTCCGCAGGCCAAGATCGTGCCGGCGGGTATCGTGCGGCTGACGCAACTCGAAGAGCAGGGCTGGAGCTATATCCGTCCTTAATTCTCCCGGCGCCGTGCGGACTGCGCCGAACCCGACTTCCGCGCCTCATGCGGCTGCGACCCGCGGCGAGGCGGCGAGCGCTTTTGCGGTCGCGTTGTGCCGGCATCTTCGCCAAGGAAGCGGATCAGCTCCTGCTCCATCGCCCGGTATTGCGCGACTTTAATACGCAGCGAAAGCAGCTGGAAGCGGCGCGCTTCGTGCTTGCGGCCCGGATGGGCATTGATGCGAGCTTCGGTCGCCTCCAAATAGCGGCGCTCATCGCGAATGCGCTGCAGATACGATCGAAGCTCACGCTTGATGATCTCCTTGTTGGCAAAATTGCCGAAAAAGATGCGCAGCAAAACCTCGTCGCGGGTGACCGCGGCGCGGATCGGTTCGCTCATGAATTCTTCCAGCCGGGCTTGGCCGCGTGCAGTGATAGTGTGGATTTGCTTATCCGGCTTGCCGTCCTGCGCCAGCGACCGGCTGGTGACGCAGCCTTCCTCGCGCAGCTTATGCAACGTGTTGTAGATCTGCGGTCCGGTGGCGTTCCAGATGAAATAGGTCGAGCGGTTGATGGCGCGCTTGAGGTCGTAGCCCGATGCCGGCTCGACCGCGAGCAGGCCAAGGAGCGCGAAACGAAGCGCCATGTCAGCGGCGCCTACTCATAGGCGTCGGCTCCCTTGCGCAGGCTGTCCCATTGGCGCGCGTCGTGGCTGCACAGCACTGTCGCGCCCGCGGACTCGATATGACGCACTTCGGCGAGCGATTTCGCCAGCGCCTCGCCGTTCCAGGTGTTGCGCGGGATGATGCCGGTATCGAGCGTCTCGCGCAGGCTCACGGTGTCGCCGGCCAATAGAAACGTGCCGCTGCGCTCGAGCCGCGCCAGGGCGCCGATCGAGCCGGGCGTATGGCCCGGCAGCGGCACCAGCACGATACGGCCGTCGGCGAAGACATCGCGCTGACCCGCGACTGCATCGACCGGCATCGGCTGATCCCAATCGGCGGCGAGATAGCCGGCGGCCTCGCTGCCGGGCGCGCGGGCCGCGGCGAGCTCTTCGGCGTGGATGAGAAACGTCGCCTTGCGGAAAAACGCATTGCAGCCGCAATGGTCGGGATGCAGGTGCGAATTGATCACCACGTCGATGTCGTCGGGCCTTAGCCCAAGCCCGGCGAGACCGGTCAAGACGTGCTCGCCCGGCTGCATGATCGGGATCATCAGCCTAGCAAGCCCGCCCCAGCGGCCTTCCGGATCTTCGGGCACCGTGGGATGGCAACCGGTATCGAACAGAACATTGCCTTGAGCGTGCCGCAGCAGCGCGCTCGAAACCGGAAGCTCGATGGTTTCGTTGCGTTCGGCCGCGGGAAGAAAAATGTTCTTGCGCATGCGCAGCCGGCCGCAGGGCAGAAGATGCATTTTCATGGCCAAGCTTGCGCCTTCAAGGTTCCAAGCGTCACGTTCGAACCGTCACCCTTGTAACGCGGCCGGTCCGCTTGCACCGCGCGTAGCGGTTCGACCGGCCGCTGGCTCGCCAGGCTGCGCTGCCGCTCCGCTTCCAAGCGATTTCCTGATCGGTCAATTCCCGCACCACGCGCGCGGGAATGCCGAGCGCCAATGAGCGCGGCGGCACGATCGTGCCTTCGCGCACAAACGCCATGGCGCCGATGATCGCCGACTCACCGATCTCGGAGCGATCCATGACCACGGCATTCATGCCGACCATGACGTTACGCCCGATATGAGCGCCATGGATCACAGCGCCGTGGCCGATATGCCCGTCGATCTCGATAACGGTGTCGGTGTCGGGAAAGCCATGGATCACGCAGGTGTCCTGCACATTGGCTCCGTCGCGCAGCGTGATCCGTCCAAAATCGCCGCGCAAGCTTGCGGCGGGACCGACATAGCAGCGCGGACCGACGATGACGTCCCCGATCAGCACGGCGGTGGGATGCACATAAGCGGTCGCATCGATCACCGGGACCAGATCTTCGATGGCAAAGCAATTGGCCATGGCCGCCGCTCACACCATGCAATAGCCGCCGCTCACGCTGATCACCTGGCCGGTGATCCAGCCGCTGCGCGGCGAGGCCAATAGCGCGACCGTAGGCGCGATGTCGTCGGGACGGCCGAGCCGCCGCACCGGATAAAGCCGGACCAGCTTGTCGCGATTGGCATTGAGCCACTCCGGGTCGTGGCCGGTCTCGACGAGACCCAGCGAAACGATGTTGGCGGTGACGCCGGCGCGGCCCATTTCGCGCGCCAGCGATTTCATCAGGACGATGACGCCGGCACGCGCGGCGCCGACGATCGACAGTCCCGATTCGCCGACGCGCGAGGAATCGCCGACGATGGCGATGATGCGCCCATCGCCGCCCTTTTCCAGATGCGGGCCCGCGGCGTGGCAGAGCTGGATGGCGCCGAGCAGATTGACGTCGATCTGGCTTCGCCATTCCGCCGGCGTCGTGTCCTTGAACGGCTTGCGGATGGCGAGACCGGCATTGTTCACCAGGATATTGAGGCCGCCGAAATCTCCGACGATCTGCGCAATCATCGCCTGTACGGAGGCGTGGTCGGCGAGATCGGCGCGATAGGCATTCGCCTTGCCGCCTTGCGCATGGATTTCGCCGACAACGGCCGCGGCCTCGTCGGCCGCATCCCGGTAATGGACCGCGACCGCGGCGCCTTCCGCCGCGAACGTCTGCGCGATTTCCTTGCCCACGTCGCGGGTGCCGCCGGTGACCAGCGCCACGCGCCCCTGTAGTTGCATATCCATGGTGCGCCCTGTGCCTCGCCCTTTTGTCGTCCTCGCGTTGACACCCTAGCGGCGGCGGCCTCATATAGTAAAATACTTACCTATGAAAGCCCTGACCTATGGAAGCCTGGCAGGACGCGCTTTGGCTTCCCCCCATAAGAGGCTGCGACATTCGTGAAGCCGGCATGGTTCGATTATTACGCGCCGCGCAGTCTGGATGAGGCGCTGCACATCTTGGCCGACGCCGGGCCCAACGGCCGGGTTCTGGCGGGCGGCCAGAGCTTGATGCCAATGCTCAATTGCCGCCTCCTCAACCCCGACATCCTGGTCGACATCAATCGTATCGAGGCGCTCAATGGCCTTGACGTCACAAAGGACAGCCTGACGGTTGGCGCGCTGGTCCGCCACGCCGATCTGCTGCACGACGGCCGGGTGCGAGAGGGCTGGCCGCTCCTGTTCGAAGCGACCAAACAAGTCGCCCATCCCGCGATCAGGAATCGCGGCACGGTGTGCGGCAGCGTCGCGCATAACGATCCGGCGGCCGAACATCCGAGCGTACTGGTGACATTGGACGGCACTGTCGTGATAGCGGGCGCCGCCGGCCGCCGCGAACTTCCCGCCGAAGAGTTCTTTACCGGCATTCTGTCGACCGCGCTCAAGCCCGGCGAGATGGTGGTGGCGGTGCGCTATCCGCGATCACCGGCCGGCACCGGCACGGCGATTTGTGGAATTCGCGCGCCGCCTTGGCGATTTCGCGCTGGCCGGCGCCGCCGCGACCCTGACGATGCGCGACGGCATCTGCGAACGCGCCCGGCTGACCATCGTCGGCATGGGCGAGGGTCCGTTCCGCGCGCATGCCGCGGAAGACATGCTCACGGCGCGGCGCCTTGGCGCCGGTGAATGCGACGAGGCTCTCATGGAAGCGGCGGCAAAGGGTCAGACGCCGCCGTCGAGCCTGCGGACGACGTGCACGCCTCCGCATCCTATCGGCGGCATCTGGCCGGCGTGATGGCGAAGCGCGCGCTTCGAGGCCGCGCTGGCGCGGGCGGGAGAGCATTAGCCTTGGCGCGGGAGCAGAACATCCGGCTGACCGTGAACGGCAGGGCCTACGAACGGACGTGCCGGTGCGCCTGTCGCTGGCCGATTTCATCCGCGATCATCTGCATCTCACCGGCACCCATCTCGGTTGCGAGCACGGCGTCTGCGGCGCCTGCACGGTCTCGATGAATGGGCGCAGCGCGCGCTCGTGCCTGACGCTTGCGGTGCAGGCGGACGGCGCCGAGATCGTCACCATCGAAGGACTACGCGCGGCGGACGGCACGCGGCATCCGCTGCAGCAGGCCTTTCTCGAGAATTTCGGCCTGCAATGCGGCTACTGCACGCCGGGCATGCTGATCACCGCGATCGAGCTGTTGCGGGAAAATCCGCGACCGTCCGAGCAAGAGGTGCGCGAAGCGCTGTCGGGCAACATCTGCCGCTGCACCGGCTATCAGGCGATCGTCGATTCCGTGCTGGCCGTGGCGCGCGACATTCGCGCTTCGCAAAAGAAAGAGATGGCCTGATGTCGGACACGCGCTTCGTCAATCAGAAGGCGGTCGGTTCGCCGGTATTGCCCGACGAGGCGATTCCGCTGGTCGAAGGCGATGGCCGTTTCCTCAACGATATCCGTCTGCCGGGCATGTATCACGTGGCTTTCCTGCGCAGTCAGCACGCCCATGCGCGCATCCGCTCGATCGATACCGCGAAAGCGCGTGCATTGCCCGGCGTGATCAAGGTGCTGACCGGCAAGGAGCTGTTGGGCAAGGTCGAGCCGTTTCGCAGCATGCCCAACCGTTTTTCCGGCGGCGAGTCGGTGCAACATTGGCTCGCGCTCGACAAGGTGCGCTTCTGCGGCGAGGGCGTCTGCGCCGTGGTGGCGGAGGATCGCGCCACCGCGGAAGATGCGGCGGAACTGATCGAGGTCGACTACGAACCGTTGCCGGCGGTGACCGATCCGCGGCGCGGCGAGGAGGACGGCGCCCCGCTGGTCCACGACAGCTGCCCGAACAATTATCTGATCAAGCGCGAATACGAACGCGGCGAGGTCGACGAGGCATTTCGCAATGCCCACCTCGTGGTCAAGCGCAAGTTCCGAATCGGCCGCAAGCAGGCGCTGTGCCTGGAAAGCCGCGGCTGCGTCGCCGGCTATCGCGAGAGTGCGTTCGGGCTGACGATGTGGATCAGCCACCAGCTGCCCTATGTCGTGCGGCATTACCTCGCCCGTCACTTGCACCTTCCGGAGAACGATATTCGCGTCGTCGTCCCGCATACCGGGGGCGGCTTCGGCCAAAAGGCCTCGATCTATCCGGAGGAATTCGTCTGCGCATATCTTGCGCTGAAGCTGCGGCGCCCGGTGAAGTGGGTCGAAGACCGGCTTGAAAACATGGTCGCCTCCACGCATGCCCGCGATCAGTACGATCGAGGTGGAGGTGGCGGTGGACCAGGATGGCCGCATTCTCGCGCTCAGCTCCGACGTCTGCGTCGATGTCGGCGCCTATTCGACCTATCTGTGGTCGGCCGGCATGGAGCCGCTGCAGACCGCGGGCCTGATGCCGGGCCCTTACAAGGTGCCAGCGATGCGCTATCGGACCCGCGGCGTCGCCACCAATAAGACGCCGGTCGGCCCCTATCGCGCCGTCGGCCGGCCCTCGGCGTCGGCGTCGCTCGAACTGTTGTTGGACGAAGTGGCGCGGCGGATCGAGCTCGATCCGGTGGAACTGCGGCCGCGCAACTTGATCCCGCTCGAGGCGATGCCCTACCGCAACGCCAATAATCTCGTGCACGACAACGTCAACTACCTGCCCTGTCTGAAACTCGCCGCGGCCAAAGCACATTATGAGCGGCTGCGCGCCGAGCAGCACGAACGCGGCGCCAACGGCAAATTGCGCGGCATCGGCATCGCCTGCTATGCGGAGTTGACCGGGCTTGGCACCAGCACGGCGGTCGGTCCCGGCACGCTGCTGCAGCCGGGACGCGATGCCGTGACGCTGCGCCTGGAAACCACCGGCGTGCTCTCCATCGCCGCGGCGCTGCCGTCGCAGGGCCAGCGCATCATGACGGCGATGCGGCAAGTGGCGTGCGACGAGCTTGGCATCGCGCTCGACGACATCACTTGCGTGAACAACGACACCGCGATGGCGCCTTACGGCTTCGGCACCTTCGCCTCGCGGACCGCGGTGTTCGGCAGCGGCGCCGTGATCCAGGCCGCGAAGGAGCTGCGCCGGCGCATGCTGGCTTTGGGCGCGCACCTTCTGGCGGCGCCGGCCGGCGAACTCACCATCGTCAACAGCGTGATTCAGACACTCGACCGAACTCCAAAACGCTGCCGATCCGCGAAATGGCGGAGAAGAGCTATTTTTCCGCCAAAAACATTCCACCCGAGCTCAATCCGGGCTTCGAGGTGACGTCGTTCTACGATCCAAAATTCGGCAGCTTTGCCGGCGGCGCCCATATCGCCGTGGTCGACGTCGATCCGCAGACCGGCGAGGTCAAGATCGTGCGCTACGTCGCCGCCGAAGACGTCGGCACCATCATCAATCCCGCCGTGGTCGAGGGCCAGATCATCGGCGGCATCGCGCAGGGCATCGGCGAGGCGCTGCTGGAGGAGATTGGTCTATGACGAGGCCGGGCAGCCGCGCACCGTGACGCTGGCCGACTATCTCGTGCCTTCGGCGCTGGAGATTCCGCGCATCGAGCTGCATCACGCCAATACGCCATCGGCGGCGCTGGGCGGCTTCAAAGGCTGCGGCGAGGGCTCGATCATCGGCGCGCTTGGCGCCGTGGCCTGCGCGGTGGCGGACGCGCTTAGCCGCCGCGGCGGCGACATTCACGATTTCCCGGCTACGCCGGAGCGGGTGCTGAAAGGATTGGGCGTGCTGCCAGGCGGGGTGTGAACGGCCGTCGACGGATCGGAGGAAGGTGCATGTACGCGGATTGCCGGGGGCTTGACGCTGACGAGCGCGAGCGAAGGCGCGGCGAAGCACCTCGATCAGGCCGTTACCGATTACCTCGATTACCGCACGACCGCGTTCGGTCACGTTCGCTCGGCACTGGAACAAGATCCCGCATGCGTGCTGGCGCAAGTGCTTTCGCGGCTATTTCCTTTTGATGCTGGAGAACAAGGCGATCCTGCCGAAAGTCCGGCAGACACTCGACGAAATCCGCCCCAATCTCGCCACGGCGACGCCGCGCGAGCGCCGGCACGTCCGCGCGCTGGAGGCCTGGTCGGCGGGCGACATCATGCAGGCCTGCGCGCAATGGGAGGAAATCCTCGCAGAATGCCCGCTCGATCTCATGGCGCTCAAGCTCCACCACACCATGAGTTTCTACGCCGGGCGCAGCCAAGTTATGCGCGCGGTCATCGCCGGCGTGCTCGGCGAATGGGATGACAAGGTGCCGGGCTACGGCTGCGTGCAGGGCATGTATGCCTACGCGCTGGAGGAATGCGGCGTCTATGCCGAGGCCGAGCGCTGGGGGCGACAGGCCGTCGAAAAAAATCCCGGCGACCTTTGGGCCATCCATTCCGTCGCCCATGTTCTGGAGATGCAGGGCCGCTCATCCGAAGGCGTCAAATGGCTTTCCTATACTCCACAGCAATGGGCCGATAAGAATCCGTTCAAGGCCCATGTCTGGTGGCATGCCGCATTGTTCCTCCTGGCGCAGGGCGACAACGACCGCGCACTCGACCTTTACGACCACGCACTGTGCTCGGTGAATTCCGAGACTTATGTCGATGTGTCCAATCAAGCGGCGCTGCTCAAGCGGCTGCAGCTTGCTGGCCGCGATATCGGCGATCGCTGGACGGCGCTGGCGGAACACGCGCAACTGCGCATCCACGATCACATGCTGCCGTTTCGCGACGCACACTTCTGCCTGGCGCTGGCGGCGCACGGCGATTTCGATATCGCCCGGAGACATATTCGAATCAATGACCGATTTCGCCGCGCAAGGCCGGGACTGGCGGGCCGAGGCAACCAAGACCGTCTTGATTCCGCTATGCGAAGGCATGCTTGCCTACGAACAAGGCCATTATGAAACAGCCTGCGACCTGTTATGGACGGTGCGCAACGAGATCGTTTCGATCGGCGGCAGCCACGCGCAACGCGACCTGTTTGCGCAAATCATCTGCGACGCCGCGGTGCGGGCGCATAACCTGCCGGTGGCCCGCAGCCTCCTGTCCGAGCGCGTGCTCGGCCGTGGCACGCGTAAGGCCAACTGGCGCAGTTATGCCGAGGTCTTGACCGCGCTGGGCGAGACCGAACGCGCCGATGCCGCACGTCAGCGCGCCGCGGCGGCGCCCGAACTCGGCGCGTAACGGACGGGCATAAAAGCCAGCCTAAGCGGCCCCCACCTTCAGCGGCGCGGAAACCAATTCGACCGGCACATCCTGATCGAGCGTTTTCAGCTGACGGCGCATGATCTTGCCGGAAGAGGTCGTCGGCAGCGCGGGCACGAACTGCACTTCGCGCGGCATTTTGTAGGCCGCAAGATGCGCCCGGCAATGATCGAGAATGCTTTTGGCATCCGCGTCCGCACCCTGCTTGAGCACGACATAGGCCTTGGCGATCTCGCCCTTGGTCGCATCGGGCTTGCCGCCGACCCCGACCATGGCGACCGATGGATGCCCGGCAACGATGCGCTCGATCTCGGCCGGATAGATGTTGTAGCCGGCGGTCAGGATCATGTCCTTCTTGCGATCGACGATGTAGAAATAACCCTCGTCATCCATCTTGCAGAGATCGCCGGAATGCAGCCAGCCGTCCGGCTCGATGGTTTCTCTGGTCGCGGCGGCGTTGCCGTAATAGCCGAGCATGTTGAACGGGCCCCTGACCATCAGTTCGCCGACCTCGCCGTTCGGCAGCGTCCTCGACGGATCGAGCGGGTCGGCAATGCGGCCTTGCATGAAGGGCATCATGATGCCGACCGAGCCCAAGCGGTTTTCGCAGTAGGAATGCTGCATGATGCCGGGACCGGCCAGTTCGGTCATGCCCCATAGTTCCAGAATGGGCGCGCCGCTGCGTCGCTGCCATTCCACCGACTTGGCCGCGGGCATGGCTTGCCCGCCGACCACGGCGACGCGCAGCGACGACAAGTTGAATTTATCGAAGTCGGGATGCACCAGCATGTAGAGATACATCGTCGGCACGCCGTCGATGATGCTGACCTTGTGCCGCGCGATCGCTTCCAGAGCCTTGAGCGCATCGAACTTTTCCAACAGCACGAATGTCAGGCCGAGGAGAAAGCTTAAGTTCATCACCACGGTGCCATAGACATGCGGCAACGGCAGCCCGGTGAGCTGCACGTCACGCTCGGTGCGCACGTTCATGGCCGCGGTCATGGCCGCGTTCAGCACCACGCTGCGGTGGTCGAGCATCGCGCCCTTGG
The DNA here is from genome assembly GCA_963791925.1 of uncultured Alphaproteobacteria bacterium. GTDB lineage: Bacteria > Pseudomonadota > Alphaproteobacteria > Rhizobiales > Xanthobacteraceae > BOG-931. The sequence continues at coordinate 179,254 of CAWBUA010000006.1, forward strand.
GAAATCCGGTGGTGCCGGAGGTGTAGCAGATCGTCGACAGTTCCTTGGGAAGATTGCCCGGCGGCTCGATCGATTCCGCTTGCCCCGACAGCAAATCGTCGAACGAAAGCGCGCCGGCGATTGCCGCGCCGCCAAGCACGACGATTTCCTTCAGAGCGCCGCCGTTCTTGAGATGCTGCGCGGCGCCGGCGCGCTCGGCTGTCGTGATCAGCACTTTCGCGCCGCAATCCTTGACGACATAGGCCAATTCCTCGGCCGTCAACATCGCGTTGACCGGATTGATGACGCCACCGGCTTTGGCAATGCCGAAATAGCAGACCACCCATTCGATGCTGTTCGGCGCGAACAGCGTCACCCGATCGCCTTCGCCGACGCCAAGCGCGTTTAGTCCGTTGGCCGCTTGATTGGTCAGGCGTTCCAGTTCGCCATAGGTCAGCGACCGCTCGCCAAAGATCAAGGCCATCTTGTCGGGCAGGCGCTTGGCGGTGCCCGGCAGGATCTGGTCAATGGTCATATTCAACATGGCCGCGAATTCCTCCCGATACGGATTCTTTGCCGGCTCTTTTGAGCACGACATTATCATCGGCATTTGGGTGCTTAAAGCGGTCTCGCTAAGTCGAACCGGCGGCCGCGACGGCGTTTGTCATCGGTGGGACATCATTGCAGCGGCGTTGCCAGAAGGGGCGTTCTACCCAGCGTTGTTCGGCGCGGTAATATCTCTGCCGTTCGGCGAGATAGGCGGCGTATCCGGCATCGAGATCGGCTTGATATTCTTCCAGCGCACTGGGGTCCGCTGAATGCGCTGCAATCACTGCGGCGGCCGCGTTATTGCCGCCGATAATGGCGGTGACGACGCCTTGCGAGGAGAGCGGATCGAATGATTGCGCGGCATCGCCGGCGGCGATCCACCGCTCGCCACTGGCGCGCGCCAATTTCATGCTCGCCGCGTTGACGCGAAACGGGCCGGCAACGATGCGGCGAGCCAGGTCTTTGGCCGCCTCATCCAGATGCGAGGCTTTGATGAGGTAAGCCTCGAAGTTCGCCGCCGATCGCAGCCCCGCATCGCACAGGTCGCCGTCGGTGAAATAGGCGAGCACGCGGCGCCGGTTCGGTATTCGCGCGCTGTAGAACCAGCCGTCCGGCGCCGATTCCAGGTAAATGCGCCGATCCGGATCCGGCTCCGCACTCAACTCCTCGGCGACGCACCAGATTGCAATGAGCTTGTCGTGAATGCGCCGCCGCGCACCGGCATGGATTGCCGGTTGCGCCATTCGCCCCGTGCAGTCCATAAAATAGCTTGAGACGGCGCAAAAGTCCCGCCCCGGACGGGCGATCCGCAATTGCCAGCCGGCGGGTCCCGCTTCGGTTTCGATCCCGGCGCAATGCTCGATCAGGACCGCGCCGCTTTTGACGACGGCGGCAATCAATTGGCGCTCGAACAGCGGGCGATCGAGATGCCACCCGCAACCGAAGGGATTCAGAATCGCCTCGCGACAATGAACGGCGTCCGAGCCCCACCGCGCCATGGTGCCGGCGCTCGGCAGATGCGGCTCGGCGCTAAAGCAATCGAGTCCCAGTTCGTCGAGCAAAAGCCGCGTCTCCGGCGGGACGGTTTCTCCGGCGACGAAGGCGGAATGCGGCCGATCGCGCACGATCAGCGCGACGCGCGCGCCGGCGCGAGCCAAGACGTGAGCTGCGACAGCGCCGGCCGGTCCGCCGCCAATAACGCAAACGTCAAAGCGGCGCTTACCGACGCTTCCGGCCATCGCGCTCAGTGCACATAACCGATGCCGAATTCCTGCACCAGAGTGCGAACCCGCCGGCGCGGCGCCAGCGGCTGCGAGAGAATCTTTGAAACCGGCGCCCGCTCCTCGGGAATTGGACAGCCGGCATTGATCCAGCGCACGACCACCAGACGCCCGACTTGGTTGCCGAGCGCCGGGAAACGCCTGTCCAAGGCCTGGGCCATGCGATTGCCGCCGGCGGCGAAATCGCGCACCAGGGGGCTGTTCTCCGCATCCCACCGCGCGACCCAGGGGTTATCGGGCTTGCCGAGCGCGCGCATGAATTCGACGAGGTCGCCGGCGAACCACTCATGCAGCGGCTTGCCTTCGAGCTTGTAGCGGAAATGGCCTTCCGTGCCGACCACGGAGCTGCGCAGCTCCCGCAGCAGCAACAGCATCGATTGCGCCTTGGTCTGGTACTGTTTGATCACCGGAGTATCCCCGCTGCGGCCGAGCCACAGGATCCAGGAGCGCCACAGCGCGACGTCATCGGCGTCGAAGACCTCGTACATCGGCCCGTCGAACGTCGTCAGATAATTCAACAGCCGGCTCGCCTCTGGATTGCCGGGAACGACAAAGGCCGAATGGGCGAGCTCGTCGACGAAACCGTCCGGATCGTCGAACCAATCGTTGATCCGGTTGACGCCCATCTTCCTGTTGGCGTGGTTCAGGCTGCCGTAATGCTGCTTGCGCGCCATCAGGCTTTTGATCTTGTCGGTCATCGTCGGCGGACGGCGATGCACGACCACGTCGTCGATGCCGAGGTAATTCATCCCGGCGGTGGCAAAGGCGACGAACCCGGTCCAGATGCGCTTCCATTCCCGCTGCATCCCTTCGCAGCCGCTCTCCTTCAGGACATTGTCGAGGTAGACATTGACCGCGTTGCGCGCTTTGGCGCCGTGGCCGTCTACGGCGTTGTCGATGCCGACATGCATGCGAAAGAACTGCGAATCGATCCCGTGATAGTCGAGCTTCTTGATCGTCTGGGCGAGTTCCAGGACCTCCCATTCGAGAAACAGCGTCATGCCGATGATCTCGGGAAAATATCGATCGGAATTCTGCGATATCGCCATCTGGAATACCGGGCTGGCGAAATCGCTGTCGTTAAACCGCGGATGATCGGCATAGGCCCGCGACGCCACCTCGGGCAGCGTGATATTGAGGCTGCGCAGAAGCGTCGTGAACAGATTGCCGTGGTGCAGCGCCGGATTGCCGTTGCCGAATTCGTCGCTCCAGACGTCGAACAGGAAGCCGCGCACGTCGTCAAGCGTTCCGGTATTGGCGATGAAGCGCAGCCACGCGCCGTCGTTCTGGTTGTACGGACCGGAATGGACCCGATCGTTGACGATATCGGCCCTCGCCTCGTCGATTTCCCAAGGCTTCATGTGAGCCGCCTGATCGCGGTAGAAGTCGTAAATCTCCTCCAGTTTCGCTTCGAAGGTATTCTTGTCGTAATCGAAGTACTTCTCGAGGATAACGGCGCCGGAGTCGGTGAACGTCTGGTGCTCGATGGCGTGGCGCGCCGTGTCGAGGAAGAGCTCAACGATCTTGGAGCTGAACTGATACATTTCCGGGAACTGGTCGATATTGCACAGCATGTAATAGTAGTCGCGGAACTGCAGGCCCTCCAGCGCGTTGCGCTCGGTTTCGACATAGGCCACCGACGGCTTGGCGCCGGGATCATCGGACGAGACGAACGTGCGTCGAACGACAAAGCCCAGATCGCACCAGTGCTTGACCATGCCGTTGTCGCCGCTGCAGGTGGACCAGTCGAGATAGACGATATCGCCGGCGCACTGACCAAGCTCGATCATGCGCAAATTGTGGTAATGGCTGCTGTCGGTATTGAAATCCTCCCGGACCAAGCCCTCGTAATCGCCGACGCCGCTGGTAAAGCCGCCGACAGCATTCGACAGCTGCACAATGCGATGATGATATTGCGCCGCGGTTTCTCCGGAGACCGAGATGGCGTCGAGAATGGCCCGGCAATACTCGGTGCAACGGCTCTTTATGAACTCGACGTAATCGGCGTCGGCGCGCCGCGACGGCAGCGCGTCGGGACGTTGCTCATCGGCCCGTTGCGCGCGGGCCGCGGCCGCGCGCTGCCGTCGGCCCGGCCTCTTGGGCGCGGGCTTGCGCGCCGGATGTTCCGTTTGGCTTCCGCTGTGCTCGAATTCGGCGGGCGAGGGAACGACGAAATGAAAGTAGCGTCCGCCGAAACGGTCGAACTGCTCCTGGACGACAAATTGAATGCGGTCGAGACCGGGCAGCCGCTCGGGTGGCGTCTGCTCTCTCGGCTCCACGCCGTCAATGAGCTCAGAAAACACCGTTCTGAGGTTGTCGCACAGCGTGTCGATATAGTCCGACTGCGCAGCGTCGGGCTTCTCGGGCGGCGGGAACAGGAACGCCTCGACGCTCGCTGTGTCGGGACGCCGGAATTCGACGCCGCGCGCCCACGGCTGGCGGACCAGCATGAGCCTGCTCAAAGCGCCATGCGTGCCCTCATAGGGAAAGGACTTCTGCAGTTCCTCGGCCGACCGGTCGGTGATGACGCCGTCCGGACGCTGCGCCGGCCACCAATGCGTATTGCATTCAAAGAAGTCGGCTTGCCATGGCACGGCCATGAACTTGGTGATGTCACCCGCTTCGAGATTGTCGGCCAGCCGGTAGGCCTCGGTGTAGGCGCGCGGCGAATGCGAGATCGCGGTCATTTCGATTCCCGGATAGAACGGTCCGCCGGTGCAAGCTTCGAGCGCAGTGCGGGTCAAAATCCCCGGCTGATGCGCCGGATCGGTTCGCACGGCGGCGTGGCGCGCGCCCGGCCGGAAGCGATGCTGCGCCCAAGCCTCCAGCCGCTTGTACTGCAGCGCGGTGACCGTCAGCCACGTCGTCGGATCGCCGGTTGTCGCGTCGCCTTCGTTTCCTGACAGCGCCGGCATGTAATAGCCGTTCGCCTGCGCAAGCTGTTCTTCCTTGCTGGCGAGTTCGCGCGGCTTGCGAACGCGCTTGAATATGGCTTCCCGCGACAGCCGGCCGCTTTCGTGATGAGGATCGCTCAGCTGTTCGAGAGTTGCTTCGTCGGTAAAGTCGCCGGCCTTGCCTTTGGCGTGGCCGCGCAAGCCGAGATCGCTCACCCAGCTGATCGCGGAAGCGCGGAAAAGGATCGGATAGATATCGCGCCAGAATTCGACGTCGTCGGCGCCGATCGGAGCCGGCAAACCGGGATGGGCGAGGCCGTGGTTGAGCGCCACCTCCTCCATGACGTCGTAGAGCGTGACGACGCTTCCGATATCGGGCGCAAAATCGGGGGGCGTTACCAGCACCCAGGCGCGGCCCTTTACGGGAATATCGCGGCCCTCCAGCTTCACCTTACATTCGATCGGCCCGTCGCTGGTGTCGTCGTGCCACAGATCATTGTTGGCGTAGTTGGTGATCCACTTTTTCCCGGACACCTCGGCGCCGGTCTCATCGACGGCGGCGGAATGTCCGCGGCCGCCAAGCACCAATAATCGTCCTTCTTCGTCGGTGCGCAGCTCGCCGAGATAGACGTCCTTCGCGTCCTGGAATTTTCCGACAAAGTCGTATTCGCCCGCAGCCGAGCCGCGGGCGTCTCTGCCCGCGATTGTGACCGGCGCACCGGGGGCGATGACAAGACGGCGCTGGCGCTCGGCGCCTTTGATCGAGGCATTGCGCCGGTCCCATGAATCCTGCTTGTTCTGGTCGGCCAATTCGAACTGCGCCAGCGCCTCGGCGCCCCCATTGAACTCGAACCATTCCGGCTTTTTGTTCGCAAGCGTTGCGCTCCAGGTGAGTTCGGCCTCGCGGGCGGTCACCTCGCCGATCACGGCGTGGTCGGCGTCGAACGCATAGACCCGAAAGCGCGCCGCTTGGCGCAGTATCGCGCCTGCCGCATCGGTGAAACAGCGTTCGTCCGCAGGCGCCCTCGGCTCAATTCCCTCAGGTCCGATGAAAAATCCATTGCGCTCTCGGCTATTGCCGACGCGCGCGATTCCGATCGGCGGGAAAATCTTGCAATAGGCGATCTCGTTACTCATCTGACGCTCCCCTCCTGGCCGCGATCTTGCTTGGCGGGCAAATCTTCGGCGGCGGCCCATCCGCATCCGCGACGGAGCCGTTCCACAACTCAGAGTATTATATGATTAAAATAAATCGCCGGCAGGCCCGCTAATTCATTGAATTTCCGTGCCGATTACGCGCGAGCGGGCGTCACGCAGTCGGCAGGGCGAAGACCGAAGTCGATGGCGGGTCCTAAGGGCAATTGCGCCGCACAGAAAATCTCGCGCGCCAACGTGACCTTGGAGCCGATAGAGCCACGAGGACACTGAAGAATTCGAAGCGCGACGGATAATGATGCTGATCGGCAACGGCGAGGCGTCGCCGACCGAGCTCTGCAATAACCCGCGCACGCCCCAAGACAAGCTCATCTGCTTCCAAAAGCAAACTTTGGCTTCGCGATGGCCGCGAGACTGCACCGAACGTGTGGCGGGCAGCGATCGGCCTGCTGTTGTCTCATGGACACCGACAATCATCGGTGCAGTGCCAAACGGCCAAACCGCGGCGATTTTACGCCATGGCAAGCCTGTTTGACGATGATATGATTGAACAATCAACGGCAAGAAATAGCCGACACGATGGGGAGGAATGTCATGAATCTTATCACGCTTGGCACGCGATTACGAATAACGTCCATTGCAGGCGCGTGGGCCGTATTGCTCGCGCTCTCATTTGGCGCGCAGGCGGCGGACGATCAAAGCTATGTCATGAAGCTCGGCACTGCCACGATAAACGACGCGCAACACGAATGGTGCAAGCGCTTCGTGGCCATGGTCGAAAAGGATTCCGGCGGCAAAATAAAGGGCGAGATTTACCCGGCCAGCCAATTGGGGCCGATACCGCGCGAAATCGAAGGTATGCAGTTCGGCGCCATTCAAGGCTATGTCGGGCCGCCCGAATTTTTGGTCGGCGTCGACGACCGCTTTGAGGTGCTCTCGGCGCCCGGGCTCGTCACCGACATGGCTCACGGCATCCGGGTTGCGACCGATCCGCAATTGCAAAAGACGATGTTCAGCTTCGGAGCTGACAAGGGCATCCATGGCGTTGCCCTGTTCGTTTCGCAGCCTTCCTCGATCGTTTCCCGCGATCCGATCCGTCATCTTGCCGACCTGAAAGGCAAGAAGCTGCGGGTGCTCGCCGCCGATATGCAGCAGGAAATGCTGAAGCGGCTTGGCGCGTCGCCGATAGCGATGACGCTCGGCGACGTCCTGCCGGCGATTCAGCAAGGCACTATCGACGGCGCCGTGTTGGCGCTGACGGTCGATACGACGATGCGTTACTACGACGCTGCGAAATACATCACCGAGACCAATCAGCCCTTCATCTTCTCGATGGCTTTTCTCAGCAAGAAATGGTTCGACGGACTGCCGAAGAATCTACAGACCATACTCGATACGGACGCACGCAAGGCCGCGGCCGAGATTGATCCTTGGGAGGTCGCCTTCTACGCCAAGGAGAAACAAATCTGGGCGCAACACGGCGAGATCATCAGCCTGCCGGCAAACGAACAGGCCGAGATGATGACCACGCTGGAAGGCGTCGGCCAGGACGTAGCGAAGCGCAAGCCCGAACTCGCCCAGGCTTACGCGGTATTCGCGGCGGTGGCAAAGCGGACCAAATAGATGAACCACACTTGCCGTCCCTGTTGAGCGCAAGCCAATGGAGCGGGAAGCGTTGCAGAAAGCGCCAAAAGGGCGGCAGCGTAGAAACGCGCTGCTGGACTTGGCGATGGGAAGCCTCAAGGAGGAAGCCTCAAGGAGAGTGTCTCGCTACAGTCTCCCAGAGTTTTCGGGCGGGGGCGCTCCAATCCGGAGCACTTCCACCCACCGCTTTACGCGACTTGCGCTTAAGGTTCGCACATCACCCTGAATGACGGCGAAGATTTGCGGCCGTCGGAGCGCGCTTCACCCCAATGGGTCGATATTGCCGACACCGCGCCGAGTCATTCTGACGCCCTCGACCCGCCTCATCGGCTACCCATGATGCCACAGCACCTCGAAATGGTTCTGCGCGACGACGGCGAGTTGGTGGTGATCGCCGCCGCTGTCGTAGCCCGGCCCGTGGTTCTGGCCCGGCGAAGGCTGCGAAGCTTGGCCTCCTTGGCTCCCCCCTCTGCCGCCTTGCGCAATGGGCAGTCCCGTCGCTCCCGATGCCGCGCCTGCAACCGGGATCGTGCCTTGCGCGACGCCGGCGGGCGAAGTTGCATCTGCAACGGTGGTCGAGGTGCCGACGAAGGTGCCGCCGCCGATCGGAACGTTGTTCCCGGATACGTCCGCGGCATCGGCGACGAAGCCTTGCCCGGCCGCCTCGATCTGCGCCTGGTCCGCCGCCAAAGCGGCTCCGGTGTCGCCATTCAATATGCCTTGCAGCCCATGCACGGCGTTGCTGGTGTCGGCAAGGAGGGTGCCGCCGAGCAGCTCGTTGTCGAATCGGGCGCCGAATACGCCGCCCTGGCTCGCGTCGAAAGAAGCGCCGAACTTCTGATAATTCTGGATTTCGGTGATCAGGCCGTGAAGATCTGGGGACGAAGTGTCGTCCCCAGCCGCGACGTTAGTGAGTTGATTGTTGATGGTGTTGGCTTCGGCGATGAACTGCGCCCAGAAGTTGGTTTGCGCCTGATTGTCCTGGTAATGCTGGATGGTCCCGCTCAAATATGCCGGGAATTCGGCGAATCCACCCACCGTGCCGGGATTCCCGTTGCCGCCGGCGGCGGCGTTCAAGGCTGCATCGCCCTGAACGATATCGATGATATCGAGCAGATTGTCGTTGGTGGCACGCGCCGCGACATTGGGATCGGCGGCGTATTTCTGGTCGAAGTCGTTGATCTGCAGGTTGATCTGGTTGAGAACAGTATCCAGGTGGACAGTTGTAAGAGCCGCAGCACTGCCGGTTTCTCCGGCCGCCGACTCGATCGTCGACAGCGCGGCCGGATTATTGACCAAATTGGTCAACCCGGCCGAGATCGCTTTCATGTCGGCGTTGAATTCGGACAGATTGGCGTGATTAAGCCCGCCGACAGCCAAATCGGCGGCCGCATTGAAGACATTGCCGATATCCTGCAGCGACGCACCCGGCGCGGTCGCGGCTGCAAGCGCGGCGGAATTGTCCGAACCGGTCGGTAAAGCCTCGAAGCCGACATTATTGGCTCCGGTGCCGCTGGCATACGAAACGGCGTCCAGAGCTGTAGCGAGAGCCGAGTCGCCGTTGATTTCGTTGAGAATTGACGTCTGCGTGGTCTGGATCAACTCCTCGGCGGTCGTCGCGCTATGCGACAGACCGACCGAATGCGGCGCCTCGTTGAGCAGAGTCTGCAACTGGCCCTGCACTTCGGTCAGAACCGAAGTGTCCGTGGCCGACGGCGTGTATGCATTTCCGCCGATCGTAACGGCGTCCGGATTCGCGAGCGCCGCATTGATGTCAGCCAGCACGGCATGAATATCGGTGGTGTAGAGGCCGAGATAAGCGGCCTGATTGTTGCTGTCGGCCGGTGTGCTCCAGAGGCCGCCATCGAGAAGACGCGTCGAATCGTTAAATGCGGCGCCGGCCTGGGCAAGATCAGTCGAAAGATTTAGTGCATCATCTCTCACAGTGGTGGGTACACTCATCTGTCTCTCCCTCGTCCGTGAAAAATTCGTCAGCGTTTCATGGGAACTCGCAATGATGGCTGCAGCAAGGAGTTGCGGCGGCGCCGGACGCCTTATTACATTCGCAGCAATTTCGTCGCGCAATTTCGCATCAACACAAGGTGCGATTCCTTACGCGCCATCCGTTAGCGCTTGCACCGACGTCGTCAGGAAGACCGATGTCTCTACGGCTCTATGAACATACGCCGCAGTTGGTCGGTGATCGGTTTGAGCAGATAGCTCAGCATCGTCCGGCTGCGCGTCTGCAGGAAAATCTCCACCGGCATGCCGGAGATCAACGTCATGCCGTCGAGATGCCGGCGTTCCCCCTCGGGAAGATCGACTTTCACGGTGTAAAAACCGGCGCCGCCTCGCTCATCGTGGCTTAGATCCGCGGAGATATATGTCACGGTGCCCCGCACTTCCGGCATGGTTTGGCGGTCGAGGGTTGAGAATTGCAAATACGCCCGCTGACCGCGTTCGACCTGATCGATTTCATTCGGCGGCAAGTGACCTTCTATCTCGAGCGCGTCGGTATCGGGAACGATCTCCATGATCACCTCGCCGGCCCGAATCACGCCACCGATGGTGTGAACCGTCAATTGGTGAACAATACCGGAGGTCGGTGCCCGAATGTCGACGCGAGCCAATTGATCCTTCGCCGCCACATTTCGCTCCATCAGCTCAGCTTCCTTATCCTGCGCCTCACGGAGATCTTTCATGACCTCGGAACGAAAGTTTTGATCGATCTGCACGATTTGCAGCCGCGCCTGACCGATTTTAGCGTTGGTCTCCGCAATTGTGGCAGCGAGCTGCGCGCGTTCGCCTTCGAGCTGAGCGGATTCGCGCTGCAGCGTTGTCAATCGGGTCAGGGGGACGAGATTCTTGCTGTAGAGCTCTTCAACGCCCTTAAGTTCGGTCGCAATGAGGGCCAGCTGTGCGGACTTCGATTGAGTTTCCCCATTCAAGCCGTCGATCTGCTCCTGGAACTGCTTGATATTGCTGCCATAGAGATCCTTTTGACCTTGACGCGCTTTGGCCCGCGCGGCGAACAGCGACGTCTCGGAAGCCACAAGGTGCGCAATGCCGGGATCGTTCTGCCGGTCCGCAAGCTGCGGCGGCAGATGAATGGTCGCGTCCGCGTCGCGTTCGGCCATGAGGCGCGCTATGCGCGCGCGGACCTGATCGAGCTGATCGGCGATCAGTCGCTGACTGGCCTTGAGCTGGGTGTCGTCGAGCCGAACCAGAAGCGTGCCGGCGCCTACATGCATGCCGTCCTCGACAGGAATCTCCGCCACGACGCCGCCGGTGGGATGCTGAATTTTCTTCACGCTCGATTCGACGACAAGCGTACCCGGCAGCACGACGGCACCGGCCAAAGGCGCGAGAGTAGCCCAGCCGCCCGCGAGCGCGCCGCTGATGATGAGCACCCGCGAGGCCGCCTTCAGCTGAACGTCGTGGGTGCGGACGACCTGTTCCCGGAAATCCAGCGCGGATTTGTCGATCGCGGGGGACCCTGAAAAGACCCATCGGATCTGCGTTCGCGCAATTTGCAGATAATGCCCGAAGTCAGCGAGGATCTTCCGCTTCCGCGGCTTACTTGAATTCGGAGACCTGCGGCCGCTCCACAGTCTGGCCGGCGGCGGCCGGCTCCTCCGACGTCCGACCGGCGCCAACGGGTTGCCGCAAAAGGTTTTGGTCGAAACGATCGAGCCGCTCCGATGAGCGGGGAAACTGACGCACAATGGCTTCCGGCTTTGCGCCTGGACGCCGGCGGGGCGACGCCGGTTGGCACGAAGCGGCAAGGCGGCTGCGCTCGAGTGTTCTTTTGACGCTTTGCAATTCGAGGATCAGGGCCTCGCCCTGAAGTCCGACCTTGGCGCTTTGGCGCCGCGGAGCACGCGAGCCGGCCGCGCGATCATGCCCGACCTCGTCCACGGCGCTCATACTCTCGTCCACGGCGCTCACAGTGTCGCTCCTGTGGCCGCCCGCGAATCATGCGGGTGCGGCTTTGCGGGCTTAAATCCGTCGGACACGTTGGCATTCATGGATCGGGCCACGCGGGCAAACAGCTCATCGCGTGGGGCGAAGGCGATCATACTGCCGTGGCGCAGCACAGCCGCCATATCCAGCGCCGCGAGCGCCTCGGGGCGGTGTGAGACCATGACGACAATGCGTTGGCTCTCCCGCAACATTCGAATTGCCTTGATCAAGGCGGCTTCCCCATCGTGGTCGAGATTGGCATTCGGCTCATCGAGCACGACAAGGAATGGATCGCCGAACAAGGCGCGGGCCAGTCCGATCCGCTGACGCTGTCCGGCTGAAAGGCACGAGCCGCGCTCGCCAATCTTGGTGGCGTAGCCATTGGGCAACGACAGAATCATCTCGTGCGCGCCGGCAAATCGCGCCGCCCCGAGGACCGCATCCGAAGCCGCGCGGGTGTCAAACCGCGCAATATTCTCGGCCACGGTGCCGTCAAACAGCGCCACATCCTGCGGCAAATAGCCGATATGCCGTCCCAGCTCGTCTGGATCCCAATTGTCCAATGCCGCGCCGTCGAGGCGAATGACGCCTTCGGCTGGCGGCCAGATGCCGACAAGGGCCCTTGCAAGCGAGGACTTGCCCGCGGCGCTCGCTCCCAGCAACGCCAAGCCCATACCGGCGGTCAGCCTAAAGGAGACGTTGGAAAGAACGGCCTGCTCGCCTCCCGGAATCGCAACGCTTATGTTTTCAACGGAAAGATCTTGTTTCGGCCGCGGGAGTTCGACCGCCGGAGCGGACGGCGGCGTCACCGACGCCAGAACATCGCGCAGCCTGTCGATTCCTTGCCTGGCCGCGACGAGCTGCTTCCAGTTGGACAGCGCGATTTCGATCGGCGCGAGCGCGCGGCCCATCATGATCGACGACGCGATCATGATGCCGCCGGAAGCCTGCTCGATGATGACGAGGTAAGCGCCGGTGCCGAGGACAACCGACTGCAAGGCGTAGCGGACGACCTTCGCAATCGCGCCAATGTTCGCATAGACGTCGGCGGCAGCGAAGTTCTGCCGCAAAAAGCGTTCGTTGGCCTCCAGCCACCGCTCGGTCAGGCGGCTCGTCATGCCGAGGCCGCAAATCGCCTCGGCATTTTGGCGGGTCGCGTCGACGAAGACCTGCCGTTGGGCGGCGCAATCCATGGAAAATTTCGCGGCGGTGCGGGATCGACGTTCGGTGAGCACCGTGAGCGCGATAATCACCGCCGCTCCCATTATGGCAACCAGCCCGATCGCAGGATGGAAGACGAAGAGCGCGATAAGAAAAATGGGTATCCATGGCATGTCGAGAAACGCCGTGGGTCCGACCCCCGACATGAACATACGGATCTGGTCGAGATCGCGCAGCGGCTGCTGCGCCGCCATTGCCTTGGCACCGCGCAGTGGCAGCGTCGCGAGCGCCAGATAAATTCGTTTCTGCAGACCGACGTCGAACAGCGTACCGATGCGCGACAGCATCCGCGAGCGTGCAGCCTCGAAATAGGCTTGAAAGGCGTAGGCGACGAGCACCATCGCCGACAGTCCGACCAGAGTCGCGACGTTGCGGCTGGGCAGGACGCGATCGTACACCTGCAGCATGTACAGCGATCCGGACAGCATCAGCAGATTGATGACGCCGCTGAATATGGCGACGAGGCCCAGCCGCCGCGCGCTCGTACGCAGCTCGTGTCCGACAATATCTTCAGACGCGGGACCAGACATGCACAACTCACGGAAAGTATGTGAAGTGGAAATGACTCCTCGCCTTCATAACCGCCGGCGCGCCGCCTCACGTACGCCCATTGGACGGTTCCGCGAAATCCCGACAGAATTTCGACAGAAAATCGGCAATGCCGGCAGTCGCAATCGTGCGATGAAGTGACGGCGCCGCCAAGCTACGAATGCAATGAAGATTTTTCGCGACATGCAGATTTCGCAGGCTTCATGGATCACATTTCATGGATCACATGTGCACCGGAAAATCCGCTGCACCGGAAAATCCGCGCGAATCAATTCGGCATACGACTGTGGCAAAGCAAGCGTCCGATCACAGATCGGCACTGAATGGCGTCGGCGCCATCATTCCTCCTGCGAATGATCACACATTCAGCCCAACCGTCTCGCAATTCAATCAAGCCATGGCCCCAATGCAGCGCCAGCCTCTCCCCTGCTTCGATTGCGCTGGCATGATTTGACCAACAGGAGGGCGACGATGGCAAGAAAACTGCTTCGTCACCGGTTAGGCGGACACGTTTCGGCGCTTATGCTGCCGGGTTAACCGGCGCTCTGTTCACGCCAAGTCGGGACTGGGCCATTCAGGACTGCAATTCAGGACTGATTGTCCGAGCTCTCGGCGATTCAATCCAAAGCAAATTCTGCGAGGCCGATTTCTGAGCGATCGGCTTCGAATTTCGGCTTGGCATTTGACCGCGTGCCGGGGGACGGCGCACGCGCCGGGGTTTTTATTGTTCGGGGGTGCGAAGTGGGGCGTAATGGTCCGGCAAAAAAGACCGACTATGGCACTGTCATTCTTCATTGGGTGTTCGCTGCGTCGCTGACGGTCGCGGTTGCGACGGGCTTGCGGATCGCCACCGAGGTGCCGGGTCGCAGCTGGCTCGACGCCGTCGACGCTTGGCTTCCCAAAGCCGCCGTCTGGACCGAGCACCTGGAGTCCGCGATACTGCTCGTCGCGACCAGCGTCGCCTATATCGTTTACATCTGGAATGCGCGTCTCGGGTCACGCCTTCGCTTCGACCGCGTGCGCTTGCGCGGCCTCTTGGGGCGCCGTCACGCCAGATGGAGCAGCATCAATATCGCGCTCTATTGGTTGTTCTTTCTGGTCCTTCTGTCGCAGCTGGTCACCGGGATCCTCATGTACCTCGGCGGCGCCGCTTACATGCTGGTGCAGGCGCACTGGCTTGGAATGTGGTTCATTCTGGGCTACGTCGCAGTCCACGTTTTTTCGCAGTGGCGTTACGGAGGCGCGCCCCAGCTACTGCGGGTCTTTCGTCCGGGACGGCTCGCGCCGCAGCCGCCGCCATTCGAGATTGCCGAAGTCCTCTCGCTGCTCGATGAGCACATCGGCCAACCGCTGGTTCCGGCTCAACCCGCGGTCGCGCAAGCGCCCGGCTACCGGCCCGCGCGCCGAAAGTCCGTAATCGCCGCCGGCAGGGAAGTGCTTGAGGAGCGGAATTTTCCTGCAAACGACGAGGCCTCGACACCGTCCGGCAGGTTTGCGCGAGTGAGCCTTTCCTCTGACGGACCGAACAAACGCACCTCGTTGGCATTAAACGCATTTGTCGTTGCATGCATGGCGGCCGGCTTGACGGCGATCTTCCTGGTTACCTCCGAGCGGCAGATGCTCGACACGCTTTACATCTATCGCATAGATCCGGCGGATGCTCCCGTCATCGATGGCGAAACGTCCGACCCCATTTGGCGGAGAATCCAGCCGCTCTATGTCCGCACCGAAGGCGGCGGCAATTTCGACGGGACCGGCGAGACGACGGTCTCAATCCGCGCCGTGCATGACGGCCAACGCGCCTATTTTCTGTTTATTTGGGACGACCCGACCCGATCGCTGAAGCAACTCCCGCTGCTAAAGGCAGGCGGACGCTGGCAATTGCTCCACGATGGCTACGAGAACGGCGATGAGCGCTCCTACAACGAGGACAAGTTCGCGATCCTGCTGACACAGCTCGACACCATCCTCGCCGGCGATACCACGTTCCACGCCGGCGTGAAGCCGATTTCGGACGAGCCGGCTTCGCGCTCCGGGCGCGGGCTTCACTACACCATGGGGAGCGGGCTGTTGGCCGACGTTTGGCAATGGAAGGCGCTCAGCACCAATACGTCCAACCACTGCGACGACGACTATTTTGGTCCGCCCATCGCGGCCACACAGGAACAATCGGCGGGTCTGGCGCCCTATCGCGGCGGATTCGCACACGATCCCGACACCGCAGGTTATCAAAGCGATTTCACGACAACGCGGCCCGGCGACTATGCGGACGGCGTGCTGCCGCGCCGCTTACCCAGCAACTTCGCGTCGATGACGGCCGCCCTCGGCCGGGTCGACCTCGATCCGAACCACGGCGAGAGCGAAAGCGCGCGGTGGTATCTGACCGAAGAGGACTCCGTTCCCTATTCGCCGGAACGCGATCGGCTCATTCCCGACGGCGCGGTCATTCCGGGGGTCATCATTACCGGAAGGTTTTCGGGAGACCGCGCCGCGGTTTCGTGCGCGGGACGCTGGGCGGCGGGACGGTGGGCCCTCGAAGTGACGCGGCGGCTGCAGGATCAAAGCCCGTACCACGTGCCGATCAAGACCGCGACCTTCATGCGGGTAGCGGCATTCGATCACGCGCAGATCCAGCACACCCGCCACGTTCGACCGATACGCATTGAGGTTCAGTGATGTCGAAAATCTGCAAAGTGACGATCAACGGCGAGACGGTTCCGGCACGACGCGGCGATTTATTGCTCGATGCCGCACTCATGAACGGCATAGAACTGCCGCATGATTGCCGGTCGGGCTATTGCGGCACCTGCCAGGTGCGGGTCGTTAATGGACGTTGTTTCGGAGGCGCGACCGAGAGCACGAACGTCGTCCACGCCTGCCAGACCCGCGTGATCTCCGACCTGCACGTTATCGCGGAACGGACACCTCACGTAATGGAAAGCGCCGCCACCGTTGCCGATGTCATCGATCTTGCGCCGGACGTGATCGAGGTCTCTATAGAAGCGCCGCGCGCCGCCGAATACTTGCCAGGCCAATATCTTTCAGTGCGTTTTCGCGGCTATCCGCCACGCTATTACAGCCCGACACGGCCGCTCGACTGGCCCAGCGATCCCGATCTGATGCGCTTTCACGTGCGCCGGCTCGCGAAAGGGCGCGTGTCGTCGGCGCTCGGAAGAACGATCAAGCGCGGCCATCGCGTTAAGCTGACCGGACCGTTCGGTGCGGCCTATTTTCGGCCACAGCAACGCGGGCGTTTCGTCCTGGTCTCGAGCGGCACCGGCTTTGCCCCGATCTGGGCAATCGCGGAAGCGGCGATCAGAGAAAATCCACGGCGCCACCTTGTCCTGATTGCAGGCGCACGCGATCTCGATGCGCTTTACATGATCCCTGCCCTGTGCAGGCTCGCGCGGTTTCCGCACGTCATTATTATTCCAACCGCGCTGAGACGGCAGGGAGTTACGTCTGCTGTTCAATTCGGTCAGCCGACCGAATATTTGCCGGCGCTTTCGTCAAACGACCTCATTTACGTCGCCGGCGGACCGGCGATCGTCGGCGCAACCGCTCAAATCGCGCAAAGCAGCGGAGCGAGCTGTTTCGCCGATCCCTTTCTTCCGGCCGTCGCCGCAAGCAACGGCGAGACTTTCTTATCGCGCTCCGCGAGGTGGATTGTGCCCAGCCGCGCCAGCAGCGGCCATTAGCGGCATTGGCGAATGTGTCGCCGGGTACCGGCCACGTCACGCAAAAGCGGATTGCCGGGCCGCAATCGATTGACGGCGAAGCCAATCATACCAATCGGCGGCGCCCTCACCGGTCCGCGAAGAGACTTGCAAAATCGTCGCCTCCGGGTTGACTTGCCGGACATTGGCGACGGCGTCAGCCAGAGAGAAGTCGAGATGCGGCAGCAAATCGGTCTTGTTAAGAATCACCAGCGAGGCGGCGCGGAACATATGCGGATATTTGAGCGGCTTGTCCTCGCCGTCGGTAACGGAAAAAATCACTACTTTTGCCCGTTCGCCAAGGTCGAACAGCGCCGGACAGACCAGGTTACCGACATTTTCAATCAGCAGCACCGAACCAGGCGGGGGCTTCAGCGTGGGCAGCGCGCGCATCACCATTTCCGCGTCGAGATGACAACCCGTGCCGGTGTTGATTTGCACGACCGCGGCGCCAGCCTTGCGGATACGCTCGCCGTCATGGGCGGTCGCCTGATCGCCCTCGATTACGTAGAGCGGCAAGTCACCGGCAAGATCGCGGATCGTGCGCTCGAGCAAGGCGGTTTTTCCGGCACCGGGAGCACTGACAAGATTGAGCGCAAGAATCTCGCGTCCGGCGAACCAGGCTCGATTTTTTGCCGCCACGTCGTCATTTTTCGCGAGAATGCGGCGCTCCACTTCGAGAACATTTGAGCCTGAACCACGCCCCGCGCGGTGCATCTCGGCATGATCCACGGCATGTCGATGCGGTTCGCTGTGATCGTGAATGTGGTCGTGCGGTTCGCTATGATCGTGAATGTGGTCGTGCGGTTCGCCGTGCTCGTGGCGATGAGAGTGTGGAGAATGGGCATCGCCCTCGTGCTCATGCATGGCGCCGATCGTCGTCGCCTCGCCGGTTCGCAAATCGAGCATCGTCGTCTTGTCGCCTTGGCATCCGCAATTGGCACACATCAGAGGACCTCTTCGAGCTCGATCGATTTGACGTTCAGTTCTTCACCCTTGAGCCTTTTGAAGTGAAATGAGCCGCAGGGACAAGGCGTCAGCATGGATGGCGTGGGAAATTCCACGCCACATGCCTCGCAGCGCGCGATCGCGGTGATTTCGCGGATTTCCAGACTGGCGTGTTCGACTTCGGTGCCCCTGGCGACTTCGGGAAACCAGAGCGCGACGGAATCCGCCATCACGCCCGCCAACTCGCCAATCTCGACCGTGACGCGGTGGACCTTACGGCCCTTGGCGGCGTCGGCCACGATTTCGACGATACCGCACGTGATCGACAGTTCGTGCATGGCGACCCTTCAACAAATGCGCGGCAGCTGCTCACCGACCAACATGTCGACAATGCGGCTGCCGCCGAACACGGTGCGCATGGTAACCCGGCCGGGTTCGCCGCCCGTCACGCGGCCGATGATGCTCGCGGCGCGGCCGAGCGGGTGCGCACGCAATGCCGCCAGCGCCGGCTCGCCCTGTTCGGGCGGCACTACGGCGATGATCTTTCCTTCGTTGGCGAGATAGAGCGGATCAAGTCCGAGAATTTCGCAAAATCCCCGCACCTCGTCGCGAAGGGGCGTGCTGGCCTCGTCGATCTCGATTGCCACCTGCGCAGCCTCGGCGATTTCGTTGAGCACCGTCGCCGCGCCGCCGCGGGTCGGATCGCGGATAAAGCGCGTGCCTGGAGCCGCGGCGAGCAGTGCTGCAATCAGTTCATGGAGCGGAGCGCAATCGCTTTCGATCGGCGTTTCCAAGGCGAGATCGCCCCGCGCGGCGAGGATCGCGGCGCCGTGGTCGCCGAGCAACCCGCTCACCAGGACGAGGTCGCCCGGGCGGACGCGGTGGGCGCCCAGGTCCACATCGGCGCGAATCGCGCCAATGCCGGTGGTGGTGATGAACATCTTGTCGCAGGCCGCCTTGTTCACGATTTTGGTGTCGCCGGTGACGATCTGCACGCCGGCCTCGCGCGCCGCGCCGGCCATCGACCGGGCGATGTCGCGCAAGAACTCGATCGCCAGCCCTTCTTCGACGATGACCGCACAGGACAGGTAGAGCGGAACCGCACCGCCGACGGCGAGATCGTTGACCGTGCCGCAGACGGCAAGCCTGCCAATGTCGCCGCCCGGAAAAATCAGCGGATCGACGACGAAGGAATCGGTAGTGAAAGCCAGACGGTCGCCGTGGCGCGCCAACGCCGCAAGATTGAGCCGCGCCTGATCGTCGAGCGGCGCCAACAGCGGGTTGTCGAATGCTCCCAGAAAGACGTCGTCGATAAGGTCTTTCATCGCCTTGCCGCCGCCGCCGTGGGCGAGCGTCACCGTGGGGACGTGAACCTTGCCGCGCGGCCGCTTGTGGAGAGGAGGAGCTATGTTCATGCCGCGCCAGCCTCGATCGGCAACTGGTCCCGCCGGTGCTTCACGCCGCCGTACTGATAATAGGCCGCGCAGGCGCCCTCGGACGACACCATCAGCGCGCCAAGTGGCATTTCCGGGGTACAGGCGGTGCCGAATACCTTGCACTGCCACGGTTTGATGACTCCTTTGAGTACCTCGCCGCATTGACAGGATTTGGGGTCAGCGATCTTGACGTTAGGCAGCGCAAATTTACGCTCGGCATCGAAGCGCGCATATTCGGCGCGCATCCTCACGCCGGAATGATCGATTGAGCCGAGCCCGCGCCATTCGAAGAATTCGCGCAATTCATAGACGCGGCCAACCGCCCGCAGCGCCGGCGAATTTCCGGCCGCGGCGACAATGCGGGCATATTGATTCTCGATCTCGCAGCGGCCGTCCTTAATCTGCCTGAGCACCATCCAGATCGACTGCAGCACGTCGAGCGGTTCGAAGCCGGCCACGACCATCGGCTTCCCATAGAAGCGCGCGATGAACTCATAGGGCGCGGTTCCGATCACCATGGAGACATGGCCCGGACCGAGGAAACCGTCGAGATGCAGATCCGGGCTGTCGAGGATCGCCTTGATGGTCGGTACGATGGTGATGTGATTGCAGAACACCGAGAAGTTTTCGATGCCTTCGCGTTCCGCCTGCTGCACGGTCAGTGCGGTCGAAGGCATTGTGGTCTCAAATCCGATGCCGAAGAAAACCACTTCGCGCTGCGGGTTCTTCCGCGCCAGACCGAGCGCGTCCATCGGCGAATAGACCATACGCACGTCGGCGCCGTCGGCCTTCGCCTGCAACAGGCTCTTGCGCGAGCCCGGCACCCGCATGGCGTCGCCGAAGGTCGTGAAGATCACTTCCGGCTGCTCGGCGATGGCGACGCAATCGTCGACCCGGCCCATCGGCAGTACGCAGACCGGGCAGCCCGGCCCGTGCACCAGTTCGATCGATTTCGGCAGCATGCCCTCGATGCCGTAGCGAAAGATCGAATGGGTATGACCGCCGCACACTTCCATGATTTGCAGCGGGCGCGCTGCTGAAATATTCATGGATGCGGTCAGCCACTCGATCTCGCGCAGCAGAATCTGCGCCTTGTCGCGGTCGCGATATTCATCGACGTATTTCATGCCGCGGCGCCCTTGGTCGTTGCCGATCCCCGGTCGCCGGCGAGGATCGTATGAACGAGATCCCAGAGTATGTGATAGGCCGTGACGTGGCATTCCTGGATGCGATGGATCGAGGTGGTCGGGACCACGAGGCAGTAATCGCACACGCCGCTCGACTTCATTCTGCCGCCGTCGCCGCCGGATAACCCGATGGTGACGATGCCCATCTCCCTGGCCTTGGCGAAGGCGGCGATAAGATTCGCGGAATTGCCGCTCGTTGAAATGCCGATGAGGCCGTCGCCGGCCTTGCCCTGCGCGATAAGCTGGCGGACGAAGACGTGGTCGAAGCCGACATCGTTGCCGACCGCGGAGATCATCGCCAGATCGGCGACCAGATTGATGGCCGCGAGCGCCGGCCGGCCGGCCGTGATCGGGTGCACGAACTCGACCGCGACATGCGAGGCATCGCAACTCGAGCCGCCGTTGCCCATGGCAAACATCCTGCCGCCGTTTCGATAGACCCCGGCGAGCGCTTTGGCCGCGGCAACCAGGATCGGAGCCTGCGCGCCGAAGAAGCGGCCATTGGTCTCGCGCGAATCCCGCGCCTTTTCCTCGACAGAATGCAACAGCGCCGCATCGAGCGCGACGCTATCGTGCGGCTTGCCGTGCAGAAAGGGATAAAGCGCTTGCAGGTCGCTTGCGTTGCTCATGGCCGAACTCCTATTGCGCGGGCGCCGTCTCGCCGCTCGCGCCCTGCATGCTTTCCAGTTCGGCTTGCGCCTCGCCAAGCTCCTGGAGAATTTTCAGGGTAGCGGCCGCCTCGTCGGCATCGATGCGGCTCATGGCGAAGCCGACGTGAATGAGCACCCAGTCGCCAACACAGGACTCGACCGGATGGGCGTCGTCGACGATGCAACTGACGTTGACCTGCCGCCGCACGCCGCAGACGTCGACGGTTGCAATCATGTTCTCAGCATCGTCTATTCTGACGATGCTGCCTGGAATGCCGAGGCACATGATTCCGCCCTTTCGTTGTTGTAGCTCCGCAGCAGACGCGCCGCGCCGACTGCCGCCTGGCCGAGCGACAGCCCGCCGTCATTGGCGGGAACTTCGGCATGGGTGAGAACGACAAATCCGGCCGCCCGCAGCGCCGCCGCGACGCTCTCGAACAAAATACGATTTTGGAAGCATCCGCCCGAAAGCGCGATCGCCTCGAACCGCGGCGCATCCGTATCGCGCCGCGCCAGACGCCGTGCCGTATCCACGACGGCGCCCGACAGTCCGTGGTGAAATCGCAGGGCGATGCTGGAAGCGGGAACCTCGCGCGCGAGGTCCGTCAGCAGCGCATTCCACATCGGCGCGGGGTCGATTTCCATGAGGCCGCCGGCGGTGCTCGAAACAAGAAACGGATAGGCCGCCACATCGCGAGACGGCTGCGCCCTCGCCGCTAGCGCTTCGAGTCGCATCGCCGCTTCGCCTTCGTAGGCCTGCCGGTCGCGGCAGATAGAAAGCGCGGCAGCGACCGCGTCGAACAAACGGCCGCAGGACGACGCCGCTGGCGCGTTCATCTGCTTTGCGATCATGGCGTCGAGCACGGCGCACGGCTTGCCGCGCAGGTAGGAATACAGATCGAGCCCGCGAGACTGCCTAGCCAGTTGGTCCCAGCCGATGGCCGCCGTCAGATGCGCATAAAGATTGCGCCACGGCTCGCGCACCGCCTGCGCGCCGCCTGGCATGGCAACCGGCTTGAGCCGGGCAAGGCGGCGATAGTTGACATAATCCGCCAGCAGAAACTCGCCGCCCCATATGGTGCCATCATCGCCGAAGCCGAGGCCGTCGAGCACGATCCCGAGCACGGGCGGCGCCGCCAGCGGATAGCCGTTCTCGGCGAGACAGGCGGCAACGTGGGCATGATGATGCTGCACCTCGATGAGCGTGCGCCCGAGTTTGCCCGCCTCCGCGCGCCCCAATTTCGTCGACACGTATTCGGGATGCCGATCCACCACGTAGGCCGAAGGCTCATGGCAGAAAATCTGCCGATAGAGCGCAAGATTTTGCCGGTAGTCGTCGAAAGTAGCGGCGTTTTCCAGGTCGCCCTGGTGCTGCGAGAGTATCGCCTGGCCGTCATTGACGAGGCAAAACGTCGCTTTGAGTTCGCCGCCCATCGCGACAAGTTCGGGCGCGGCCGCGAAACCCGCCGGCAACTTGATCGGGCTCGGCGCAACGCCGCGGGCGCGGCGCAGCATGCGCGCCCGTCCGACGACGACGCGCGCGACCGAATCGTCCACGCGATTGGCGATCTCACGGCTGTGAACCAGCGCGTAGTCGGCAATACCAGCGAGTTTCTGGCGCGCCTCCACATCGTCGGTGACCGGCGGCTCGTCCGAGCTGTTGCCGCTGGTCATCACCAGCGGGCCATCCATGTCCTGCAGCAGCAGGCCGTGCAGCGGCGTCGTGGGCAGCATGAAGCCGAGCGTATCGAGGCCGGGCGCGATCGCCGCCGGAAGAGGTCGCGCGTTTTTGCCGGCATCGAGAAGAACGATCGGTGCCCGGACGCCGGCGAGCTGGCGTGCTTCCTCGTCGTCCACCGCGCAATAGCGGCGGACGATTTCAAGATCACGCGCCATCAGCGCGAACGGCTTTCGTTCGCGCCGTTTGCGTCGGCGCAGGCGGTCGACCGCCTCGGCATTTTCGGCGTCGCAAGCAAGCTGATAACCGCCGATGCCCTTGATGGCGACGATGGCACCGCAGCGGATAAGCTCGGCGGCAAGCGCCACCGCGTCGACGGAGCGTTCACACGCGGGGGCCGAGCCGCCGAGCGCGATCAATTCCGCCGTCGGACCGCAATTCGGACAGGCGATGGCCTCGGCGTGGAAGCGTCGATCGTTCGGATCGCCGTATTCGACGGCGCAGCCCTCGCACAGCGTGAACGGCGCCATGGTCGTATTTGCCCGATCAAACGGGATGGCCGTGACGATGCTGAGCCGCGGCCCGCATTGGGTACAGCTCGTGAACGGGTAACGGTAATGACGATTCGCACGGTCGCGCAGTTCGGCGCTGCAAGACGCGCAGATGACGGCGTCGGGAGCAATCTGGGTTCGAGCGCCGTCGCCGTTCGCGCTCTCGGCGATCTGGAATTCCGGCGGCAGAGGCCCAGCGTAAGCGCGGGTATCGATGGAATCGACGCGTGCCAGCGGCGGGAGCCTGCGCTCTATCCCTTCAACGAACGCCGCCACACGCCGCTGATCGCCGCCGACCCGCAGCAGCACGCCCTCGGAATGGTTGAGCACCTCGCCGGCGAGCCCGAGTTCGCGGGCCATGCGGCATAGAGTCGGCCGGAAGCCGACGCCTTGCACCCGCCCCCGCACGCGAATTTCGAGCGCCTGAAACGAATTTGCAGTGCGCCCGCTCATGGCCATCACTTTGGCATCCTGCATAACCGGGCCCCGGTCGTCTCCTATAGCCAAATCGTCTGCGCGCGTCGACGCGGTTGTGAATGAGTCGCACACTGGATCGATCAGAGCTTGGTCCCTTAATGCACAAAGTACCACCCCGAGATAGAGATTGTTACGGACCCCGACCTGAAAATTTGATCCTGATCAAGTTCGCGGACAAATTTCTGCAGCACGTCGGCGGCAATCGTTGCTTTTTCGGAATGTAGTGTTAGCGTTTGCAAATTAAGCCGATGCTCCAATTGGAGTGAGAATGTTTCCCGGCAGTTCCATCAAGGAGGGAAATGATGTTCGGCCTCAGCCTCAAAGAAGAGTTGGAGCAGCGCGGCATATCGCGTCGCGACTTCCTTGGCTTCTGCGCCTCGATGGCGGCAGTTCTAGGCTTGCCCGAGACTGCGGGCCACGCAATCGCCCAGGCCGTCGAACACGAAGCCAAGCCGATCCTTGTCTGGCTCGAATTTCAGGATTGCGCCGGCAATACCGAATCGTTCCTGCGAGCCACTCACCCGACAGTCGCCGACCTCATCCTTGATTCGATTTCACTGAATTATCACGAAACGATCATGGCGGCGGCCGGCGCCCAGGCTGAACAGGCGCTGGCGGAGACCATCAAAAACAATGCCGGCAAATATATCGCCCTGGTCGAGGGTTCCATCCCGACCGGTGCCGATGGCGCCTATTGCACCATCGGCGGTCGTGCCGCGCTCGATATTGCCCGCGAAGTCTGCGGCAGCGCCGCAGCGACGATCGCGGTCGGCACCTGCGCATCATTCGGCGGCATCCCGGCGGCGGCGCCGAACCCGACCGGCGCACTGTCGGTCGCCGACGCGGTGCCCGGCGTCAAAAACCTCATCCACATGTCGGCCTGCCCGGCCAATGCGGAGAACATCACCGCCCTCATTGTCTATTACCTGACGCTCAAGCAATGGCCGCCGCTCGATCAGCTTCGGCGTCCGTTGTTCGCGTATGGCAAGACGATCCACGACAATTGCGAGCGGCGCGCGCATTTCGACGCCGGGCAATATGTCGAAGCCTGGGGCGACGAGGCGCATCGCCACGGCCATTGTCTTTACAAGATGGGGTGCAAAGGTCCGGCGACGTCGCAGAATTGCCCGGTCGTCAAGTGGAACGAGGGCACCAACTGGCCGATCGGCTGCGGGCATCCGTGCATCGGCTGCGCCGAACCGAACTTCTGGGACACGATGACGCCGTTCTACGGGCGGCTTCCCAATGTCGCCGGGTTCGACGTCGGCGGCTATGTCGATCCCGTCGGCTTGAGCCTCACCGGGCTTGCCGCTGCCGCCGTGGTCGCGCACGGCGTCGTCCAGGTCGTCCGGCACAAAGGCGTCCAGGTCGAACACGATGAACCGGAGAACAATTGATGGCGCACATTGTTGTTGATCCGGTCACCCGCATCGAAGGCCATCTTCGCGTCGAAGCCGAAGTCGACGGCGGCGCCGTCAAGGACGCCTGGTCGTCGTCGACCATGTTCCGGGGCATCGAACTGATCCTGCGCGGCCGCGACCCGCGCGACGCCTGGGCCTTCGCCCAGCGCATCTGTGGCGTCTGCACCACGGTTCACGCCATCGCTTCGATCCGCGCCGTCGAGAAGGCGATCGGAGCGGTGCCGCCGCCCAATGCCCGGCTTTTGCGCAACCTCATCATGTCGGCGCAAAGCGTGCAGGACCATGTCGTCCATTTCTACCATCTGCACGCGCTCGACTGGGTCGATATCGTCAGCGCGCTTTCCGCCGACCCGGCCAAGACCTCGTCGCTCGCGCAATCGATCTCGGATTGGCCGTTGTCGAGCACCAAATACTTTGCCGGCGTGCAGGACCGCGTCAAAGCCTTCGTGCAGCGCGGCCAACTGGGCCCGTTCGCCAACGCTTACTGGGGCCATCCGGCGTACAAGCTGCCGCCGGAAGCCAATCTCATGGCGGTCGCGCATTATCTCGAGGCGCTCGACTGGCAGCGCCGCTTCATCAAGATCCACGCGATACTCGGCGGCAAGAACCCGCACCTGCAAAGCTTCCTCGTCGGCGGCATGGCGACGCCGGTCGATCCGGATTCGCAGAATTCGCTCAACATGGAGACCATCGCCGCGCTGACCAAATTGGTGGCTGATGGGCACGACTTCGTCACGCGCGTTTACATCCCGGATGTGCTCGCCATCGCCTCCTTCTACAAGGATTGGGCGGCACTCGGCGCCGGGATCGGTAACTACATGTGCTACGGCGAATATCCGGTCGACGATACGCCAAACCCGAAGCTTTTGATTCCAGCCGGCATCATCCACGGCCGCGATCTGAGCAAGATCGATCCGGTCGACCAGGCCAAGGTCACCGAGCAAATTGCCCACTCCTGGTACGACTATGCCGAAGGCAACGATGCCGCCCTCAATCCGTTCAAAGGCGAGACCAATCCGCACTATACCGGGCCGAAGCCGCCCTACGAACGGCTCGATGTCGCGCAGAAATATTCCTGGCTGAAGTCGCCGCGCTATGAGGGCCAGGCGATGGAGGTCGGACCGCTGGCGCGGATGCTCGTCGCCTACGCGTCCGGGCAGCCGCGCGTCAAGGAACTGGTCGGCAAAGCGCTCGCCAACCTCGGCGTCGGCCCGCCCGCGCTGTTCTCCACGCTCGGCCGGGTCGCCGCCCGCGCCATCGAGGCGCAGTTCCTGGTCGAATCAATGATGGTCTGGGTGCAGGGCCTGGCCGACAACATGGCGCGTCGCGATTACCGTATTCAGGACAATTCAAAATGGGAGCCCGGCACGTGGCCGAACGACTGCATGGGCTACGGCTTTCACGAGGCGCCGCGCGGCTCGCTCGGTCATTGGGTCCACATCAGCAACGAGAAGATCGTAAATTATCAATGCGTGGTGCCGAGCACCTGGAATGCCGGGCCGCGCGACGCCAAGGGGCAGCCCGGCCCCTATGAGGCCGCCTTGGTAGGCACGCCGGTGGCCAAGCCCGACCAGCCCCTGGAAATCCTGCGCACCGTCCATTCGTTTGATCCGTGCATGGCTTGCGGCGTGCACGTGGTCGATGCGATGAAACGCGAGCTGGCCCGCGTGCGGGTCAACTGAGTGTCATGGTGAGTGTCATGGCCAGCTCCGTCGCGCCTCAAAAAGAACGAGTCTACATCTGGGAGTTCCCGGTGCGGGTGATCCACTGGGTGCTGTTCTTCGCCATCATCATCCTGTCGGTCACGGGTTTTTATATCGGTCATCCCTTCATCGGCGTTCCCGGTCCCGCGAACCAGCACTTCGTGATGGGAACGGTGCGCGCGATACATTTATATACGGCGATTTTCTTCAGCGTGGCGGTGCTGGTCCGCATCTATTGGTTCTTCGCCGGCAATCGCTACGCGCGGCTGCGCGACTTTATTCCTCTTTTCCGCCTGCGCGCATTTTGGCGGACGTTCCTCTACTATTGCTTTCTCAAGCCCCATCCCGAAGTCTATCCCGGACACGACGCGCTCGCGGCTTCGAGCTACGGCTTCATCTTCCTGGTCTATCTGGTCTTGATGGCGACCGGATTGGCGCTCTATACGGCGATCGCCTCCATTGCCTCGCCGTTTCAGGTGTTTGACTTTTTCGTGCCGTTGTTCGGCGGCCTGCAGATCGCGCGGCTGATCCACCACATCTGCATGTATGTGGTGCTGATCTTTGCGGTGATCCACATCTATTCCGTGATTCTTTGGTCGATGATCGAGGACTCCGGAGAGATCAACTCGATCTTCAACGGCTACAAGTTCTGGCCCAAGGGCAAGGCGGGCGGCGCGTGAGCTGCGGAGCCGTATCACAGCCGGTCAAGGACATCGGCGTTCTCGTCCTCGGGCTCGGCAACGTGCTTCTTGGCGACGATGGCCTTGGGACCGCCGCCGTTGCCCGAATCGAACGCGACTTTTGCATCCCCGAGGGCGTACGTCTGGCGGACGGCGGCACGCTCGGGCTTTCACTTCTTGAACTCATTGCAGAAGCCGAGCATGTGATCCTCGTCGATGCCATTCGAGCCGACAGTCCCGCGGGAACGTTGGTTCGCCTCGATGGCGCGGACGTCAGCGATGCGGTGCGCGATCGGCTCTCACCTCACCAGATTGGAGTTGCGGATCTGCTTGATGCCGCGCGGCTCATCGACAGCTATCCGACTACACTCACGTTGCTCGGTCTCGTGCCGGACACCATCGATTTGTCGGTGATCCGGTCAAACGCCGTCGACGGGCGGCTCGACGAACTCGTCGCAGCCGTTGTTCGTGAGGTGCAGAGCCTTGGTTACCGGATGGTTTGGGAGCCGGCACCTTCCGCTCGGTCTCGCCCTATTCACAATCTCGCTCGTCACTTCGGGATGTGAAGGCGGGGTGCCGAGCGCGCCTGGCGGAGTTCTGGATTCGCCCGCGGCGCAGCAGGCGGGCGCCGCGATCTTTGCGACCAATTGTGCGATCTGTCATGGTGCCAACGCCGACGGGCAGGGCGCGCGCCGCGAGGGGATGGACCCGCGGCCGGCGGACCTAAGATTGCCGCCATGGTCGGAGCAGGGCGATGCCGGCCGGACCTTTCTTGCCATCCGCAACGGCGTGCCCCGGACCGCCATGCCGCCGTGGCCGTCGTTGACGGCTCAGCAGATCTGGCAGGTGGTCGCCTATATTACGTCGCTCAAGGAACGGTAACATCGTTCAACGGAACAATCACAATGCGAATCAATCGATGGCTGTTTGGTGCTGTAGTCGTCATTGGGCTCATGGTCGGAGCTGGCGGCATGCTCGCCAGCGTGGCGATCAATCGCTACACATCGACCGACGCTTTCTGCACGTCCTGTCACACCATGGCGCTGCAGGCCGACGACCCTTACTTCCTCCACTCCGTGCATCGCAGCAACAATGTAGGCGTACGGCCAAGCTGCGGTGACTGCCATATCCCGACGACCAACTGGTTCATCGAGACTTACGTTCACGTCACTTCGGGCTTGCGCGACGTCTATGTCGAGCTAACGACGAACATCAGCGATCCCAAAGTCTGGGCCGAGCACCGCGCCGCGCTTGAGCAGCAGGCTCACGACGAACTGCGCGGCTGGGACAGCGTCACCTGCCGCAGTTGTCACGATGCAAGGGCCATCAAGCCGCAAAGCGACACCGGCCGTCAGTCCCATGCCTTGCTTGCCCAAGGCGGCGTAACCTGCGTGGATTGCCATACCAATTTGGTCCATCCGGCGGCAGCGCCCGCAGCCAGTGCTGCGCCGTCCCAGCCCGGTGCGCCCAAGTGAGCGGTGCGACCGCGCCGGCCGCCGGATTACCAGCCGCGATCCCCCGGTTCGATCGATTTGAGCAGCGCCGGACATTCGAACCCGCGGCCGACGGCGCCAACGTCGAATGTCACATTCATTTAAGTTCCAGGTCCGCCCGCAGGAGCTGACGATGGGCACCGTGAGCCGACCGCGACGGCGACGCTATCGGCCTTTAAGCGCATGCGCGCACCAGCTTCACGGCGCCAAAATGTGACCGCGGCAAAATCGAAGCGTGAATCGAAGCCGATGGCCGATCGCTTGTTCTATGCTCGCTCGCACCAGGTGACCGCGTCATGACGCCGACGATGGCTCGGTTGCCGCACAGCGTGTCCGCCTTGATGGATCGCCCCGTCGCGCCTTTTGTAATACGACTCTGCTCCCGGAGGGACCCGAAAATGACAGCGTGGAAGCTCAAACTGTGGTGGGGGGCGGTGACGGGCTTTTACAAGCCGGAGCTTCAGAGCATCCCGGGTCTCGACCGCACGGCGCTGTTTCTTTACGCCGCTCGCAGCGTCATCCTGATCATTTCCGCCCAGGCCGCCATCATCGCCGGGCTCTTGGCCGCTGCGGCGGGTCGTTTCCAATGGAGCAATTTCCTTGCGGTTCTGGCCGGCTTTGTTGTCGCCCACATGATCAGCAATCTGAGCAACGATTATTTTGGATTCAAACGCGGGCACGATACGCCGGATTCGCCGCGGATGCGCTATACGGTCCACCCGCTCGCCAGCGGTGTTCTGGACAGCCGCACGCTGCTGGTGGGGCTTGCTATCCTCGCCGTCATCGGGCTTGGCATCACCGCGTATTTCGTTTTCGAACGCGGCTGGGTGGCGGCCGCCTTCGCGATAGGCGGACTGTCGCTGCTGTTCCTGTACGACGCCGCTCCCACCCCGCTGAAGAGCATTGGTCTCGGTGAATTCGCGGTGTTTGTGGTGTGGGGACCGCTGATGATCGGCGGCGGCTACGCCATGATCGCCGGGCAGCTGTCGGCCGACGCGATGCTCGCATCGGTTCCCTACGGGCTTTGCGTCATGACCATTCTCATGGGCAAGCACATCGACCAGTTGGATTTCGATTCGAATAAAGCCATCCGGACGCTACCGGTGTTAATTGGGGAAAGCGCCGCGCGCACTTTGAACATTTCGGCTATTGCCGCGATCTACCTCATTGTCGCGGTCCTGATTTTCCTCGGGCGGATGACGCCCTTCGCGGCGGCGATCTTGTTCAGCGCGCCACGCGCCGCGCGCGCAATCAAGGTCATGAGCCGGCCGCGACCCGCGGCGCCGCCGAATGATTACGTAGGCTGGCCGCTTTGGTACCACCGCGTCTGTCTTCAGCACAGCCGCGTGTTCGGTTGGGCCTATATCGCCGGGTTGGCCGCCAGCGCAATCTGGGCGCGGTGAGCGGAACTGTCAGCCCGAGCCGAGCCCCGCCGCATAAAGCTGCAATACGATGCAGCACGTACCCTTGAACAAGGTCCGTTCACGCCGTTCGCGACGATGGGCCCGGCGGCCATGGCGATTGAGAAGGCGCCTATTTCTTCGGTAATTTATTGCCGTTGGCCTGGAATTCCTTGCCGAAGTCCGTGAGATGGTCGGCTCCGCCCGCCGGACTGGTGTGGCAGTTCGTGCAAGGCAGTTTCGTCTGCGCGGTAAACGCCGGCGTTGCTTGCGCTGACTGGAGAGCGACCACGGCCATCGCACCGCCGATCAGCACCGCCGCGCCCGCGGCGAGACTCGAGTAAAATGCGGCGCCTCTCATCAGTTTGGCAGTCCGCCGAATTTCGGGTCGATCCATGAGAACCTCCTCGCAATTGAAGTTGTCAGTTGAGCGAGATGGAAACCTTACGCCGCTTACTGTGGCGCGCAAGGGCCGACACGTGTAGTGACGCCAACAGATGAAGAAATGGTACGCGCGGAGTTTGGAGGAAAGCACCTACTGCGCGGAGATGCGGGACGACCATCTTTGCGCTGCACACTTGGAGTCGACGCGAAACTGTGGCAGGTTGCAGGTCTAAGCTGGCGGACGCGACGAACTCGAAATCAAAAGCCGTGCCGTTCCGTTTGTTACGGGGCGTGCGGTTCTGTCCAAATGCCGGACGCCGTACAACATACAAAAGCGCTAATTAGGCAGAGGGAAAATTCATGAAACGCCAAAAATTCGTACTTTGCAGCCTTGGCGCGGTCGGTCTTGTGATGACAACGGTGACGGCGACCGTTCTGACGCCACGCGATGCCTGTGCGCAACAAAGTCAGATCAGCTATTCCGAGGATATCGCGCCCATTTTCAAGGGATGGTGCGTCTCCTGTCATCAACCCGGCGGCCAGGGTTACATTGCGAGTGGACTCGACCTCACGAATTATGACGGTCTCATGAAGGGCACCAAGTTCGGGCCAATGGTGATTGCGGGCCAGCCGGACAGCAGCAACCTGATCACGCTGATTGAGGGCCGGGCAAAAATCCAGATGCCGTTTGGACACAAGCCCTTGCCTGCCTGTCTAAAGCAAAACATCTGGTCGTGGATTTTCCAGGGCGCCAAAGACAATTGAGCGCCGCTCCGCGCTCTAATCGTCAATATTGGCGCTCTTGAGCGCCTGATTGAACTGCTCCAATTTGCCGGGATCGTTGGCGAGGGCTTGGCGCGCGCTGCCGATCGCGGCCACGGCTTTGTCCTTTTCGCCGAGCGTAGCGTAAGAACGCACCAGAGTGAGCCAGCCTTCGACATCCACGCCTGATTTTTTCAGGCGGTCGGCAAGCCTCTCGACCATATCTTGCATTGTCGCCCCCTGCAGATGCTCCGGGGGTATCGGCGTCGCCGGCCCCGCGGGGGTAGGGCCGGTCGTAGCCCCGCGGACCGCGACGTTACCGGCTTTGATCTGCGTGAGCGCCGCTTCGAACTGCTGCAGCTTTGACGGATCGCTGCCGAGCGCCTGACGAGCGTCGGTAACCGCAGCATCGGCCTTTTCAGTTTCTCCAAGCACCTTGTATGAGCGAACGAGCTTTGCCCACCCATCGACGTCACTTCCGTCTTGCTTGAGCCGCGCGGCAAGACGGCTCACCATGTCCTCGATCATCGTGCCTTGTGCATTGGGAGCCTGCTCGTTCACTCCCGCCGTCGTCCCTTCGGCCCGAGGGGTAGCGGGAACAGGCGTAGCCATAACGCCCGTGTCTAGTTCTTTGATAGCTGCGTTAAGCTGCCCCAGTTTACTGGGATCGCCTGCAAGCGCCTGTCGCGCATCGCCGATCGCGGCCTCTGCCTTTTCGCCCTCGCCGAGGACCCGATAGGACCTTATCAGCCGCACCCACCCTTCCGCATCGGAACCGTCCTGTTTCAGCCGCGCCGCGAGCCGGTCAACCATGCCTTGAATCATTGCCGCTTGTTGCGCCGGCGGCGCAGCCTCGGCGGCCGTCATCGCCGCGGCGCTGGGCCCGCGAGGCTCCGTTGACTTGCCTTCGGCCCGCGCCAGGGCCTCGCGGACCTGACCGGCCCAAAATGCGCCCGCCGGTGCCCTGGCAATCAGATCGCGCCAAATCTTTGCAGCTTGCTCGCGCTGACCGTCCTGCTCAGCGGCAAGCCCCAAATAATATTGTGCCGTGACGTTGGTCTGATCGAGGGCCGCGGCGCGAACGAAAGCGGCCTTGGCATCCGCCGTCACCACGCCGTTCGCTTCGGCGGTCAGCGCCTCGCCGAGATTGGCATCGCGCGGGGCGTTCTCCCCGAGGCGCTGCAAGGCATTGCGCCAGGCCGTTACCGAGTCGGTGTAGCGCCCAAGATGCATGTAAACCGGGGCCAGAATCTCCCAGCCGCGGCCGTCATTGGGATCGTGTTGCAGGTGCGCTTCGACCTGGGCCACCAGGCTTTCGACCGACTGCTCGGCCGCCCCGCCGTTGTTTTGCGCCCTGAGCTGGGTCGAAAAAGCAAGTTCCGGCGAGCCCAGCCAGAAGTAAAGTCCTCCCGCCACAAGGGGCACTGTCAACATCGACGCGACGGCAAGGCGCCGCCGCCGCGGTGCTGCGGAGATCGCGTCAACCGCTTGGGACGCAGTGTCCATAGTGTCGACCGCGGCAAGCAGCCGTCGCGAGATTTCCACCCGCGCCGCCTGCGCCTCAGTCTCGGCAATGAGACCGGCGGCCCGATCGCGTTCGACTTCCTCGAGCTGATCTCGATAGACCTCGACATCACTGCCGGAGCGCGCGTGACGTGTTGTACGGAACAACGGCCAAATCACCGCAAGCGTTGCCGCGGCAGTCATCGCCGCCAAGACGAGCAAAAGGGTCATATCCCCACCTGTCAACGCTGTTGCTTGCTGGAGTCGGTGGCATCCCCCTGGTGCGGCAGTTACGCCCAGCCAGAACTCACAGCGAAACCCACTGAGTTAGACATGCGCCTTTAAGGCGGCTCCGCGTCCGCAGGCATCTTTGGCGCCACCAAGTGTATCATAAGGGTCTTCCGCAGCCGGGACCCGTCAGACTGCCTGGGCTCATTTGATCTTCTATGCGCGTGCAAGATCGTGGTCGGGGTTCAAACTAACCGCGAGCATCCGAAAGGCCTTATGGTCGATTATTTTCACGTGCCGGCGATCCGTGAACTTGATAATGCCGCGAGCTTCCAGAGCACGAAAGCCTCTACTTACCGCAGCAAGCGTCATGCCGACATAGCCGGCGATCGCCGAACGGTTCATCGGCAAATATATCTCTTCCCGCGTCTTGTTGATCGAACTCGATGCGCTCTTGCAACTGAAGAAATATCGCCAATTTCGACAAGGCATGTCTCTCTGCCAGCAGCGCCGCGTGATGCTGCGCCCGACGGAGGCTATGACAAAGCTTCTCGATGACATGGAACGCCAAATCGCCATCTTTGGCCTGGCCATGTTGCAGAGCCTCCAACGGCAGCTCGTACGCAGTCACCGGGGTGATGGCTTCGGCCGAGCTCACGTACAGTCCGTATTCGGTCAGTCCGAACAGGTCCTCCGCATAGAGGAAGGCGAATATGCATTCGCCGTGTGGCGTCGCATTGTAGATTTTTATGACGCCGTCGATAATGTTGAGAATTGCTTTTCCGACTTCCCCGCGCGAATAGACCTGCTCTCCCTTCTTGAACTGTACGATGGAGGCCATCCTCGGCAGGCGCGCCCGCTGCGCGTCGCTCAGCGATTGGCGAGTTCTTCCCGCCACAACACTGTCCGACATCCAGACAGCGGCCGCGGGCAGGTTTGCGCAACCAATGGAGCTGGATTCACTTGGCATCTTTGTCTCCGTTCGAACAGCAATCTACAGCGTGCGCCCCTCTGCAAGTTTGATCCAAATCAAATTTTCCTTTGGCGTAAGACCAAGACAATGTTGTCAAGATAACACAGCGTCGCCGGAAATGAGCGTTTCGATTTTTTTGATCTTGATTTTGCGACCCCTTTGCAGAAGCATTTGACATTGGATGTCATGCCGTGTGGGGGCAGTGCGTCGCGGAGGGCCGGCGTGCATGAAGCGGTGTAGACCATGTGCCACATTTGCGATGATCGGCGCCCTTTGCGCAGCGCCTTTGTTTGCCGGCGGTCAGGCAAGCGCGGACGATGTTATTGAGCATGACAACCCGATCGCAAGACTCCAGGAATACGTACAAGTACTTACCGCCCCGCAACCCGTAGCGGTTAAGACGGCGATTCGGTCTACCTCCACCTCTCGCGCGGATGGCGGTGGAATTGAGCCCGACGATCCGATCGCAAGGCTCCACGAATACGCACAAGTACTTGCAATTGCGCACACCACCGCAACGGTGACCGGCACCGAAGCCGACTATGAGGCTGGTGGGGGCCTGCGTGGCTACGTCCAAGGCATTCACGACGAGACCTCGCGATCGGACGGCAAGTCGTTCGCGATCGCCGACGCCGACAACGCCTTCGATGCGTTGCGTGAGTTCCTGGAAAAGCACAACGGCACCCCGTCGGCACAGCCGGCACCCGCGTACACGCCGATCCCGCCGGCTCGGCCGGAAGCCGAGGGGACTTCGCCAGCGCCCGGGGCGACGCGCGTAGGATCGCAAGTCTGCCTCGGCTGCCACGCCGACCAGATCGCGGCCTACGCTTACACGGCGATGGGCCGGCTGCAGAAGCAGGGCAAGCTCGACTGCGAGACCTGCCACGGTCCGGGCTCGGTGCACATCCACGCCGCAGGTTGCGCGGCCTGTCACGGCGACGGCGGCATCACCACCCGCGCCGGCATCCCGAGCCTCGTCGGGATGGGGCCGCAATACCTCGTCATAGCGATGAGGGATTACATTCACGGCCAGCGCCACAACGCCCTGATGAAGGCGCTGTTGTCGGGCGTGAGCGAATCCGAAATCGGCAACATCGCGCTTTATTACGCCCGGCAGACCCCCGAACGGGCGCGCACCCCGCTGGTCGGCGCTCCGGCGGCCGGCAAGGCCGACATCGCGGTGTGCGCCGCCTGCCACGGCGAACGGGGCGTCAGCATCAGTCCGGCGTTTCCAAGCCTGGCCGGGCAGGACGCAACATACCTCGCCAACGCGACGATCGCGTACCGGAATGGATCGCGTAAGAAGGAAGTCGCTTGCGCGGCCTGTCACGGTGAGCGCGGGATCAGCGATATTCCCGGAATACCGAGCCTCGTCGGCATGGATCCGCAATATCTGGTCGCGGCCATGAAGGCTTACGCGGCCGGCCAGCGTAAGAACACGGTGATGAGGGCGCTGCTTGCGGGCCTGAGCGACGGAGAGTTCCATAACTTCGCCCTCTATTACGCCCAGCAAAGCCCTGCTCGTGCTTCGACCCCCTCGGTGGGCGATGCCGCAGCCGGAAAAGCGGCGAGCGCCTCGTGCGCCGCCTGTCACGGTGCCGAAGGCGTCAGCTCCAATCCGGCATGGCCGAGCCTGGCCGGTCAGGACGCCCGCTACCTCGCCGCCGCCACCGAAGCCTACACCGGATCGCGCGGCGATGCGACGATGAAAGCTGTCGTTGCCGCTCTCGACCAAAAGACGATCGAGAACCTCGCGGCCTACTATGCGAGCCTGCGTCCCGAGCAGCCGGCAAGCGCGAAGAACACGCCGCGCAAACCGGCTCCGGTCCTGCTCGCCAACCGGCTCGTTTCAGGGCTAAGCCAGAGCGCTATCGATGATATCGCGGGCTATTTCGCGAGCCAGCAGCCGGCGCGGCCCGATACCGCAAGATCCCCGCCGTTGAAATACGTGCCGGCTCTGGTCACTGCCGCGGCGCCGGCCGGCGGACGCAGCCCAGGCGGCATCATCTCGTTCCGCTCGACCGATCCGGCCAGAACCGCCGAACAGAACAACGCGATCTGCCTCACCTGTCACGAGCGCGGCGAGCGGACGATGTGGCAGGGCAGTCCGCATGAGGAGCGCGGGCTGGCCTGTACCGATTGCCACACCGTCATGAAAGCGGTGTCGGCCCGCTTCCAATTGAAAACGGCATTCCAGCCCGACACCTGCTTCCAGTGCCACAAAGATATTCGCGCCAAGACGCTGATGTCGGCGCACATGCCGATCGGCGAAGGCAAAATAGTTTGTTCGGATTGCCATAATCCGCACGGCAGCTTCACCAAAGCGATGCTGCGCACCGACACGATCAACGACACTTGCTACAAGTGCCACGCCGAGAAGCGCGGACCGTTTTTATTCGAACACGAGCCGGTGCGCGAGAACTGCCTGAACTGCCACGATCCGCACGGCTCGGTGAACGAGTACATGCTGAAGGAGTCGCGTCCGCGGCTGTGCTTCGAATGTCACGGCTTCGGTCACGGAATGGTCCAGGGCCCCAACGGATTCGGCTTCGGGGCATCGATGGGCCAGTCTT
This sequence comes from uncultured Alphaproteobacteria bacterium, assembly GCA_963791925.1. Lineage (GTDB taxonomy): Bacteria > Pseudomonadota > Alphaproteobacteria > Rhizobiales > Xanthobacteraceae > BOG-931. Next base: position 216,251 of record CAWBUA010000006.1, read on the forward strand.
GTCAGAACTGCCATATCGCCATTCACGGCAGCAACAGTCCGGCGGGCGCAGCGTTCCAGAGATGAGTTGAAAAGAGACGACACGCTGGCCGCCGGGAAACCGGTAGAGCTTTGAACCTAGGGGCTCGGGGGCAATGTCAAATGGGATCAAGCTGTGTAAAGCCGGTGTCCTCGGCGCGGTATTGAGCGGAGCGGTCTGGATCTCGACCAACGCGTTGGCCCAGACGGTCGGCGCGGTTCCGACCCAATCGGGCTGCTGTGAGGGCGGATCGGCGACCGGCGCCAACGCGTGGACCACGGGCAACGGCACGTCCGCGAATTGGCCGGCCAACTGGCCGACCGGGTTGGCGGCCATGTATCTCGACACTGCGCCGCCGAGCGACACCGGCTGGTGGAACTCACGGCGAAATCGAATTTGGCGTCCGCGGCTTCACCAATGCCCCGCCGCGCAACGGCTCGGGGGCCTACAACGCGAATGTCTGGCAACAGGGCCACAACCTCGCGAAGTACTACGAGTATGGCGACATCGCTCCGGGCGCGTTCGGCGGCGGCCATGTTGCGACCGGCAGCAAAGACGGGCTGTACCAGGCCGATCTGTGGGCCAACAATATCGGCTACGAAGACCAGAGCTATCTGCTGTACCTGTCGAAGATCGGCGAGCAATACCTCACGCTGGAGTGGGATCAGTCGCCGCATCTCTACAGCACGACCGCGCAGACGCCCTTTGTCGGCGTCGGGACGTACAATCTCACTGTGCCGTCGCAAAAAGCGAGCCTCGCAGCTCTTGTCGGAGCCGGCGAGCTTCACCAAACCGACATTGGCATCCAGCGCAATACCGCATCCGTCCACTATCGTTGGACGCCGACGGAAGCATGGGACTTCAATATCGAATATTCGCATCTGGCTCGCGACGGCACGCAGCCTTACGGCGGAGTCATCGGCATCCCGTCGGCAGGCGCCAGCACCGCCACCAACTACGCCATGGTGCCGACGCCGGTGCACGACAGTACGCAGAACTACAGTGCCACCGGCGAATATGTCGGCACGTCGTTCTGGGGCCAACGCTACACGCTAAAGCTGGGCTACCAGGGCTCGACCTATCACGACGATTCGCTGTCCTACGACATCGAGAATCCGTATTCCGGCGCGGGGGCCGGCCTGATAGCCCGCGAATTGATGTGGCCGGACAATCAGGCCAACGGCTTCGTCAGCACGCTGGCGGCGGACCTGCCGCATCAGAGCCGCTATATGGGCACATTCAACTACACGTCGATGACGCAGAATTCGCCGTTCAATCCGATGTCGGCCAACTACACCGGCACGGCGACCTCGGTGAATCCGCTGCCGGCAAGCAGCCTGAACGGCGAAATCAACACGTTCCTCAGCAACAACGTGATGACGACGAAGATCACGCCGGAACTGACGAACAAATTGACCTACCGTTACTACAACTTCGACAACGAAACGCCGCAGCTGCTGCTCTATCAATGGATCTCGTACGATCAAACCACCTGTTGCGGCGAAGGCGCCATCCGGTCGCTGACCATGAAATACGCCAAGCAGGACGCCAGCGAAGCGCTCAATTGGCGGCCGTCGCAATACTGGAACCTTAACGCCGACTACAACTTCGAACGATACGACTGGACGCAGGCCGACGTCGCCGCCACCAACGAAAACTCCGGAAAAATCTCCGTAGACTACAAGCCGTTCATCTGGCTCACGGCGCGGTCGAGCGCTTCCTACGGCTATCGCACTTATCAAAACTATAGTTACGTGAACAACGTCTGGTCGATCCAGGTTCCGCCGCCCGGGACTTTGCCCTCGGTATGCGGTCCAAATCCGCCGGGAACTGCGGCCTGCACCTCGGTCACTTGGGGTTACGCGAGCGCCTATCAGCAATTCATGTTCGACCGGCGTCAGCAGACCCAGGCTCAATTCGCTTTGGATCTGGTGGCCTTCCCGCGCTTCACCGTCTCACCGACCATCAGGTTCGGGGACGACTATTACGGCCTCAATCCGCACTATCAGGAAGGCATCAACGATCGCAAGTCGTTGAGTTGGGGCGCCGACGTCGCCTACGAGGCCGCGAGAGGCCTGAACTTGGTGTTCAGCTACTACAAAGAATACGGCTATATGTCGATGTACGGGGTGAATATTCCGCATGGCGCTACCTGCGGGAACGTCGGATGCGGTCCGGGCTCTGCAGGCACCACCACGTATAACGACTCCGACAACGCTACTGTCGATACGATCTCGGCGGGAGCGCTTTGGGCCGCCATTCCCGACAAGCTCCAACTCGATCTGCGGTTCGCGCTGTCAAAAGGATCCGACAAGGAGACGCTGTGGCAACAAAGCGGCGCACCGCCGACCGGCGGACAGTTTCCTGCCGACACCACATGGTTCGAACATCTGGACGCGGCGGCGACCTACAAGTTCGATCCCGTGTGGGTCAGCGCGGTGGGCTGGAAAGGCGATCTCAAGGCTAAGCTGCATTACACTTGGGAGCGTAACTCGGTCAGCAACTGGCAAAATGACTTGGTGCTGCCGTTTGCGACGACGCAAGGCGCAAATTATCTGCTGCTGGCATCCGACAACCCGAACTACAACGTGCAGATGGTGGCGGCGTCCCTGATCGCCAGCTGGTAGGACGAAACTGAGAGAGAGGACTCGAACCGATGCGTTATTCGCTCATGAGCGGCGCGCGGCAGATCCGGGAGAGAAATCCGCTGCCGCTCATCCTCGCGGCAGCGTGCGTCGTTATGGCAATGATCTGCATTCTACTTTCCACCTTGTTTGGTGTATCGCCGCCATCCGACTGGTTGCTTTATGCCGCGCAGGCCTTCCTGGCGCTGATGCTTGTTATTTTTACCGCGTATGTCGTGTTTGGAATCGTCGACGATGCGCGGAACGCCTAGCCAGCGGCGTCCCGCGGGCAGGACAGTGCACCAAGTGGATTTATCATGAGCGATCCGGAACGCCCCGATTCACAACGCGGATTTATTGCGCGCATTTGGTCCGTCCTTTGGCGCCCCAGCAAGCGATTTACCCTGGCGACGCTGGTCATCTTCGGCGGGGTCTGGGGAATCATGTTCTGGGGCGGCTTTAACTGGGCGGTGGAGAAAACCGACAACCTGCAATTCTGCATCTCTTGCCATGAAATGCGCGACACGGTCTATCAGGAATACAAGACAACCATCCATTATCAGAATCAATTCGGCGTACGTGCGACGTGTCCCGACTGCCACGTCCCCCATCCCTGGCCGCTGCTGATACGGCGAAAGATAGAAGCGAGCAACGAGCTCTGGCACAAGATTCTGGGCACGATCGATACGCCGCAGAAATTCGAACAGCACCGGCTGGCGCTGGCCGAAGACGTCTGGGCCAGCATGAAGGCGTCAAACTCGCGCGAGTGCCGCAACTGTCACAATGAAAGCGCAATGGACATTCATCAGATGACGCAAGCCGCGCAATTGGGCATGATGCCGGGACTTAAAGCCGGATTGACGTGCATCGATTGCCATAAAGGCATCGCGCATCACCTGCCGCAAGCTTCGGCCAGTGCCGGCAATCGGCCCGCTACTCAATAGAAAATCGGGGCCGGGCGCGATTGCAAGACGACCAAGCAGAAGCAGCGTCATGGCATAAGGCAGAGAAGCACCAAACACTCGGTCCGGACGACGATCATGGAGACCACAATGACGATACGCATGCTGTTGAGTGCGCTGACGGCTTTCGCGCTGGCGACGGGGGCGGCGCAGGCCGCTGGCGACATTGCGGCGGGCAAGGCGAAAGCTGCCGGCTGCGCCGGGTGTCATGGGGCAAACGGCCAGGGGATTTCGCCGAATCCCGCATTGGCCGGAAAAAGCGAAGCTCAGCTGCTGCAGGCATTGCAGGATTTCAAGTCGGGCAAGCGCGCCAATGCGGTGATGAAGGCGATGACCGCCGGCCTGAGCGGACAGGACATGGAAAACCTGGCCGCGTATTACGCATCGCTCAAGTGAGGCAATCCATAACTTGCTGGGAAACTGCACTTTCTTAGCAGGGTCGCTAAGCCAATGAAATCATGGTGGGCCCGGGAGGACGGGAAGCCATGATGGTCAACGCATTGCGGTAATCACGATTGTATAAGGCTTTCTTTCTTGTTTGGCTATCACTAAAAACTGCTGCTACTATGGCCTACCGCTAACCTCGGAAGGTCTATCATGAGTGCGCGTAAGCGTGATTACCTATTCAAGCGCAACGGCTCACAATACTGGCGAGTGCGGCTTCAGATGGGCGGCCGTAGCGTCGAGCAGTCCCTTAAAACAACGGACAGGCGTGAAGCTGAATTAGCCGCGCTGCCCATGATCGCTGAGCACAAGGCGAAGCTGTTGGCAATGCGGCCTCGACTTGAGCCCGCGTGGGTCTCGCAATATCAGGCGGGCTTGCACGTCGATTCCGATGGCAAACGTGTCTTCGCGACCGAACGCGAGTTGCACCACCTTGACGCTAACGGCGCGGTCATCCGCCGCGAACCAAACGGCGGACCCGGACAAAGGCTCGAGAACCTGCCGCTCGGGGCGGTCATTCACTTCGGCAATCCGACGCGGCCCATTAGCGAGTTGCGCCGCATCGGGCCTGTGTTCGATGTGTCGAAAATGGACCGCCCCGCTTTGCTGGCCAAGAGCGGCGACGATGCCATCCTGGAGACTTACTTAAAACACGCCAGCATCACCGACCATTTTGAGCGCGAAGCGCGGAATGTTTGGGCGCTTTACAAGACGTTGACCGTTAGCAAGCCGCTCAAAGACGCCGACAGGGATGACGGCCGGAAACTCGTAGCGCACTTTGAAGCTGAAGGGCTCAGAAGCGCGACGATTGCCAAAAAAATTGGCTGGTTGACCGCCGCTTGTAATCTCGCAATCAGAGAAGGCCGGTTGAAGTTCAACCCATTCGCCAGCATCGTTCCCAAGCGCGACGATAAGCAACGACGCCTGCCGCTCACCGACGCCGATATGAAGGAAGTCAAGCGCAATCTCGCCCGGCTCAGCCAGTCCGATCAATTGTTAGTCCGCCTGTTGGGAAGCACTGGAATGCGGCTCAGCGAAGCATTCGAGATTGAGGGCGAGGAAAAGGAAAAGGGTTGCCGTTACGTGATCGTCGGCAAAAAGACCGAACAGTCTTTGCGCCGCGTACCGCTTCCGACCGCCCTGCTCCCGTTCCTGCCCAAGACCATCACGGGTCCGCTGTTCCCAAGGACAACTCGCGACCCCCCGGACGCGGCGTCGAAACGCCTCGCTAGATTCCTAGACGACTGCGGCATAGTCGATCCGCGCAAGGTCACTCATTCACTTCGGCATCGTGCGCAAGATCGGTTGCGGGCCGCTGGTTGCCCGGAAGATGTACGTTGGGCAATTCTGGGCCATGAGGAAGAGACGGTTGCCGCCGGTTACGGCGAGGGCTTCCCGGTGCCGCTGCTGCGTAAGTGGATTGATAAGATCGGATTTTGAAGGCGAATGCATCCGCTTTCGGGTCGAAGCGGACTTGAACTGGCAGGCGAGACTGGCCGGATCAGTCGAAAATGACCCGAAGCTGCCAATCGGCGGCGGATTTTGCTGTGGCGCACAACGGACCCCATGATGTGGTAGGGTAAGATCGTTCGCCCAGTGGGAGGCCTAGGTGAGACGGCGTCGTACGACAAGCCTCAAACCAACGAAGGCACAGCACTATAAGACGAAGGCAAAGCGCAACACCGCGTTGAAGGCCGGGCGCCGAGCCAACTCGTCTGTTGCCGATCTCCAAGAGCAGATTGAGCGTCAAGCGCGCGAACTTGACGCGGCACGAGAGCGAGAGACTGCCGCGGCAGAAGTGCTGCGCGTCATCAGCTCGTCTCCCGGCGATCTAAAGCCAGTCTTCGAAGCCATCATATCCAACGCCCAACGCATCTGCGGCGCTCGTTTCGGCAATCTCGTTCTGTTCGACGGCAAGAATATGCGCGTCGTCGCCATGCATAACGCCGCGCCGGAGCACATGGCGATGCGGCAGCGTGATCCAATCGTTCCGCTGGAGCAATCGATCCTCGGCCCACTGGTACGCACTAAAATGCTTGTTCACGTCGCTGATATTACCGCCGAAGAGCCTTATGCCAGTTCGGCGCTTGCCAGGGTCGGCGGCATGAGAACCGCACTCGCCGTGCCCATGCTGCGTGACGATGAACTCGTCGGCGCTATCGGCATCTACAACAACGAAGTGCGTCCCTTCACGGAGAAGCAGATCGAGCTATTGACGAACTTCGCCTCTCAGGCCGTCATTGCCATTGAGAACACACGGCTGCTCAGCGAGCTGCGCGAATCATTGGAACAGCAGACCGCCACCTCGGAGGTCCTGAGCGTCATCAGCTCGTCGCCCGGAGAATTGGAGCCGGTGTTTCAGGCAATGCTGGGAAACGCCACACGCATATGCGAGGCCAAAGTCGGCAATCTGTTTCTGCGAGAAGGGAATAACTTTCGCGCGGTCGCGGTACATGGCGAGTCCGACTATGCGGAAGGGTTCAGGCGGGATCCGTTGGCGCTCCTCAGCGAGAATCCTGGTAGCCCGCTCGATCGCATCGCCAAGACCAAACAGGTGATCCACATCGCCGATCTTCGTGACGACCAAAGCTATCGCGACGGTAATCCCCGCATCGTGTCGCTAGTCGAGACAGCTGGCGCGCGCACGCACATCGTCATCCCGATGCTCAAGGAAGGCGATCTGATCGGCGCGATCGTTATCTACCGCCAGGAAGTACGGCCGTTTTCCGACAAACAGATCAAACTACTCACAAATTTTGCCGCCCAGGCCGTCATCGCCATCGAGAATTCTCGGCTGCTCAACGAATTGCGGCAAAGGACCTTTGACCTCACCGAATCCCTGGAGCAGCAAACTGCAACCTCGGAAGTATTGGGCGTCATCTCAAGTTCGCCTGGAGAACTTGAACCTGTATTCAGGGCTATGCTTGCGAACGCCACGCGCATCTGTCATGCCAAATTCGGTATCCTAATGCTGCGCGAGAGCAACGAATTCCGCAGCGTCGCTATCGAGGGCGCGCCTGAAGCCTACGCTGCAGCGATGGGGCAGAATCCGCTCATTCCACCGCGACCGGGTAGTGGGCTAGTCACGCTGGCGCAGACTAAGCAACCTGTGCAGTTGGCCGATCTTCAGGCCGAACCCGCATATGTCGGCAATCGCCTGACCACACTGGCCGGGGCACGAACCCTCCTCATGGTGCCGCTGCTGAAAGACGACGAGGTGGTTGGCGCGCTTAACTTCTATCGCCAGGAGGTGCGTCCATTCACCGACAAGCAGACCGAGTTGGTCCAAAATTTCGCCGCCCAGGCTGTTATCGCCATCGAAAACACGCGACTGCTCAACGAATTGCGTGAGTTGCTTGATCAGCAGACGGCAACATCCGAGGTGTTGCGGGTGATCTCGAGTTCGCCGGGCGAACTTGAGCCTGTTTTTCGTGCCATGCTGGCAAACGCAACACGTATATGTGACGCGCAATTTGGCAATCTCCTTCTGTTCGACGGCAAGAACATGCGCGTCGTCGCCCTGCATAACGCTGCGCCGGAGCTCGTCGCGATGCGGCAACGCGATCCAATTGTTCAGCTGGAAAAATCGATCCTCGGCCCATTGGTGCGCACCAAGAGACTTGTTCACGTCGCGGACATCTCCGCTGAACGGTCCTATGCCAGTTCCGTGCTCGCCAAGGTCGGTGGCATGAGAACAGCACTCGCCGTGCCCATGCTGCGTGACGATCAACTCGTCGGCGCTATCGGCATCTACAACAACGAAGTGCGTCCCTTCACGGAGAAGCAGATCGAGCTATTGACGAACTTCGCCTCTCAGGCCGTCATTGCCATTGAGAACACGCGGTTGCTGAACGAATTGCGTCAGCGCACCGAGGACTTGAGTGCGTCTCTAGAGAATTTGCGCACCGCGCAAGACCGCCTAGTGCAAACGCAGAAACTCGCGTCGCTCGGTCAGCTCACGGCGGGCATCGCCCACGAAATCAAGAATCCGCTCAACTTCGTCAACAATTTTTCCAGTCTTTCCGTGGAATTGATCGACGAGTTGCAGGATGCACTTAAAGATGCGCCGCTCGATGGAGCAGCTCGCGTGGAGATCGACGAACTTGCGGTTGCTTTGCGCGGCAACCTCGACAAGATTGCGCAGCACGGCAAACGGGCCGACTCCATTGTCAAGAATATGCTGCTGCATTCGCGCGAGGGTTCAGGCGAACGGCGGTCAGTCGATGTCAACGCTCTGGTCGAGGAAAGCCTCAATCTGGCCTATCACGGCGCTCGGGCTGAGAAGCCGGGCTTTACCATCACCTTGGAGCGGTCCTTCGATCCCGAAGCCGGTGAAGCCGACGTGTTTCCGCAGGAAATCAACCGCGTCCTGCTAAATCTCATCGGCAACAGTTTCTATGCGGCCACCAAACGCCAGGGAGAAGCCGACGGTAATGGGTATGAGCCGATCCTGGCCGCATCGACCAGAAGCCTCGGCGATAGGGTCGAGATCAGGATACGCGACAACGGCACCGGCATTCCGCCTGAGGTAAAGGAGAAGATGTTCAATCCGTTCTTCACCACCAAGCCCGCTGGCGAGGGCACCGGGCTTGGCCTCTCCATCAGCCATGACATCATCGTCAAGCAACATTCCGGATCTATAGAGGTCGAAACCGAGCCCGGTGAGTTCACCGAGTTTCGGATTATTCTGCCCCGGACTGCAGGCTAGCTTTCCCAATTAGGAGGATCGGCGTGAACCTTCTTATTCTCGTGGTCGACGATGAGCCTGACGTGGAGATGCTGTTTCGCCGGCAATTCCGACGCGATCTGCGCGCAGGACGATACACGATGGAATTTGCGCGATCCGCTCCATCGGCGCTGCAAGCCATCAGCGATGCGGGTGACGCTGCACTGATCTTGATCCTGTCGGACATCAACATGCCGGAGATGACGGGCCTCGAACTTCTTCCCAAAGCCAAGGCTCTGCAACCGGACGTTCCGGTCATCATGATTACGGCCTATGGCGATGCGGAGACCAAACGCAAGGCGCTGGAGGGCGGAGCTGAGGCGCTTCTGATTAAGCCGATCGACTTTCTGGTGCTGCGCACTGAAATAGATAAACGAGTTGAACGCGCCGCGTAGCTGAATTGTCCGTTGAATCCGGCCGACTTTTTCCGCATTGCGAAATTGTCGCTAATGTTGAGGGTTCCGGATGCCGGCCGTCACGGACGGTGCCACTGGCACTGTGGCCGGCGTCCGGAAGCCTGCAGGGAAGGAACCCGCGGGAGGTGACCGGTGGCAGTGCGGCGATCGCTATGGGTATTTGGACATTTGGTCGTTGGCGGGCGAAGTAGTTATCGCGCCGGCTGGGCTCGTGTTTGGCGAGCGACGGTCTGGCAACAGCTCGCGATGGTGCGATTGCGAGTGACTGCGGTCAGCGCGACAGCCACGTCGGCGGCGAATCGACAACGGGTCTCCGAGGCTGGCCGGTGACCAACTCGACGCATCATCGTTTCGCTGTGCTTCTACAACCCTTGTCATGACGTATCGATCCGGATCGATGGCGGGCACGGCGAGGCTTTGTGCCGAGGCGTCTGGCCGCGCTGGAAGACCTCGATGATGCGCATTTTGCTGCCGCAGCACGGACAGGCCTGTGTGTGAGGCTCGGGTTCGGCTGTCGCCGGCTTTGCTTCGGTCGCTTCCTCATTGTGCATCGGTTCCGCCGCAGCGTTCGCGATCTCTGCCGCGATCACGCCAATCAGCTTGCGTGCGAGCGCGATGTTGTCGACGCGTGTGCCATTGGCGAACAGGCCGTAATGACGGATGCGATGCTGCCCCTTCGGCAGCACGTGGAGAAGAAAGCGGCGGATGAACTCGGCGATGTCGAGCGTCATCGTGGTATTTCGCGCAACGCCGTCGACACGATAGTTCTTGACGCGGAAGGTCACCGTCTTGCCATCGCTATTCAAGAGCCGACCGTTGGAGATGGCAACGCGGTGGGTATAGCACGACAGGTAGGCGAGCACGGCTCTCGGGCCCGCGAAGGGCTGCTTGGCGTAGACGAACCAGCGCTTGTTCTTGAGCGGTGCCAGGAACTCGGCGAAGCGCACAGCATCGGCGAGTGCCGCGTGCCTGCCGAAGAACGTGAGCTTGCTGGCCGCGTGCGCGGCAACAAGCTTCTCCAGCATCAGCCACCGGAACAGCCGAGAGAGCACCAGCACCGGCAGGAGGAAGTTGCGCCGCGCTGCAATCCAGCGATCGCCACCAAGTGAGATGCCGCCGCCCGGCACGATCATGTGCACGTGCGGGTGATGCGTCATCGCCGAGCCCCAGGTGTGCAGCACGGCGGTGATGCCAATCCTGGCTCCGAGGTGTTTCGGGTCGGCCGCAATGGTGAGCATCGTCTCGCTCGATGCCCTAAACAGCAGGTCGTAGATCACCGCCTTGTTCTGATAGGCAATGTCGCCGATCTCGGCCGGCAGCGTGAACACGACGTGGAAGTAGGGCACCGGCAAGAGATCAGCCTCGCGCGCCGCCATCCATTGGCGCGCTGCCGCCCCTTCGCGACGGGGAGATCGTCGGTCGGTCGCCGAGCGGGCCGAGAATATGACTGCGGCGCAGTAGAAAGTCGCCGTCGCCCACATCAGCGGGGCCAATGTAACGGCCATCCATTGCAAAAAAGCGATGACGGTTTCTGAACAATTTTGGTGGCTCACACCATTTTTTTCTTTCCTGAGCCTAATGGCTTTTCATGTCCTTTGCGGCATCACGCGCCAACTCGCTCAATAACTTTTTTGCTAACAAAACCTGTGCATTATGATCGATGCATGCGCCCATATCGGTATAGGGGGCACTCTTATAGCCGTAGACGGAAGCGACATGGATTGCCCAGCCATCCGATTTGTAGGAGCCCTCGATCTGTTTCTTTAAAGATTCGTCGAGGAAAGAGATTTGATCGGTCGCCATGTGTGCAATCCTTTCTGTTGGTGTTTTTGTATCCCAATCTCAGCGCTTATCAAAGTGCAAAATGGTCGGTATTTCTTGACGGCGATTTTGTTGCGCCACAGCAAACTGTAATGCCGACTTCCATAGGGACCAATCGCGTCGTTTCGGTGATGTCCGAATCTTGTCCGCTTTACGCCCATTGCGACCGTCGAGCAGACATTTCGTGAGGTCCGTTGAGGGGGAAAAATCGGCTCCGACATCGACTTGCCGCGTTCCTCCTCGCCTGTCCTCGGCTTCGGCATGACCATCAGCGTGGCGCCGCTCATACGACCACGGTCATCAACGCGGTGCCGGCAGATCAGACCGGGGTTGCGTCCGGGATTAACAATGCCGTGGCATCATTGGCGGACCTGCTCGCGGTTGCCATCTTTGGTGCGGTGGCCCTCGGAATATATGACCGCGGGCTTGAACGGCAGCTGCAGGTCGCCGCATTCTCGGCGCAGCTACGTCTGACCATTCAAGACGCCCGTGGGCAGTTCGTCACCGCACCAATTGCAGCGATGAGGGCAGCGGCCGATATGGCCCCGAAGCGCCCAGTCCCCGGCGTGCGAACCCGAGATGGCGGTGAATATACCTGTCCCGGTTGCGGGGCCGTCTACAAAGTGACGGTCTTTACCAGCCCATTCAAGGACACCGGCCATAAAGACTGTGAAGTCTGCAATCTACGCATTAAGAGCTGGAACAAAGCAACTGCATGGTGGTCCTACGAGTTGACCAAGCGGACAGCGAGCAGGTGACCCGTGAAGCAGCCAAAACGCACCCGCGACCTCGCGACAACTAATGGCCCCCAGTCATTTTGTGCACCGCGACATTAAGCTGTGCAAAGACCACCTCGAAACAGCTCCCGCCGCAGCCATACCTGAAAAATGTTGACCACCTCGCGTTCACAGCATTCCACGATTTTACGGACGCGTTTTTGCCGAAAGTATTCTTCGACCTCGTCGTCACCTAAGCCGTCGTAGCGTAACCTAAAACGCTGCAGAATTCGCTCAGACTGATTCTCCTATTCGAGGACGGCGAGAGAATGTCGCACAATGAGAGATCGTCGAGAACATATGGATTATGGAGCTCCGGCAAATATTGCGGCATCGCCAATTTGTGCGCATTGCGTGGTATTCTAACAATAACGAGCCATCGAGCGAGCGCGCCCGAGCTGCTTGTTCTGCTCTTTTGAGAGCGCGAGTAAGGCCGGACGAGTATGCGACCGAGATCGAACATGAAACTGAAACCGGAAGACCTGGCAAAGATCACTGATTTGACGCTGAGTCACTACAACGAGCACGCCGAATATTTCTGGGAAGGCACGCGCGATCACAACGTCAGCCAGAACATCACTGCGCTGTTAAAAAGCAACGACGGCGAGCCGCCTTACACGATACTAGATTTTGGCTGCGGGCCCGGCCGGGACCTCAAGGTGTTTGCCGAACTCGGACACATCGCTGTAGGGTTGGATGGCGCCCCGCATTTCGCAATGATGGCGCGTGCCTATAGTGGCTGCGAAGTGTGGCAGCAAGATTTTCTTAAGCTCGATCTGCCGGATCGCCATTTCGATGGCGTATTCGCCAACGCAGCACTGTTCCACGTACCCTGCCTGCGTAATCCGACGCAAAGCGGCCGGTGATTCCGACGCAATCCGGCCACCGGTTCCGACGGAAGTCGGCCACCCATTCCGATTGAAGCCGGCCACCCTGGTGAGGCCGGACTGAAGCTCTCGCTGTCGGCGATCGAATCGCGGACGAGGCGCCCTTTGCGGCCATGCAAGGGGAGGTCCGATGCCCGCCGAGAGAGCGCCGATGCGGAAGGTTCGAGAGGTTCTGATACCAGCTCCATAACGGATTGAATCGGGCAGTCTTCTGCGCTGAGAGCGGAAGGCAGGGGAATTGTTTTCGAGGCGCTGAGTGTGATTCGCTTGGCTATCTGATTCGGGGAAAACAGATGGTCGAATGCAGCAAAGCCGAGGTTCGGCGGCTCAAAACCGCGCTACGATGGAAGATCACGGCCGGACAGCGCCAGCGCATTCAAATGGTGCTGTTACGCGAGAGCGGGATGACGCAGGGCGCGATTGCGGCAGCGATGGGTGTATCGCTGAGCACGGTGAACCGCGCGCACATGGCCTATGCTCACGGTGGCATCAAGGCGCTTAAGCCCAAGCCGAATGGCGGACGCAAGCACGAGAACATGACCGTGGCGACGGAAAAGGCCTTGCTGGCGCGCTTTGCCAAAGCTGCCGGCGCCGGCGAGATGTTGAACATTCACGATCTCAAAGCGGCCTATGAACAGGCGATCGGGCATGTGACCAGCGACAGCACGGTGTACAATCTCTTGCACCGGCAGGGCTGGCGCAAGCTGATGCCGCGGCCGTTTCATCCCAAGCGCGACCTCGCGGCGCAAAAAGCTTTTAAAAAAACGGCTTTCCTGATGCAGTGAGGCAGGCTCGGCGGGCGGCCAAGAGGCGCGGTCGGCATCTGCGCATCATGTTCGCCGATGAAGCGCGCTTCGGCCGCATTAATCGGCCACGGCCATGCTGGGCGCCGATCGGAACGAGACCAGCGGTCGCCGCTCAGCTCATTCGCGAATACATCTATTTGTACGGCGCAGTCTCTCCAAAAGACGGAGTTTGCGTCTATCTGATCATGCCGACGTCGAACACCGCCTGCTTTCAGGCCTTCCTCGACGTGCTGGCGCGCAGGTTCGCCCGCCAGGACATCCTTTTGGTTCTCGACGGCGCGCCCAACCATCGCTGTGGCCAACTGACCCTTCCCGACAATATCAAGCTCTTGTACCTTCCACCGTATTCGCCCGAACTTAATCCAAAGGAAAATCTCTGGGATGAAATCCGCGAGAAAATCTTCAAGAATTACGCGCTGAAATCCATCGACGCCGTGCGCGCTAAACTCAAACAGGCCATCCTCTACATCGAGCACAACCGCAAACTCGTCCGCTCCATCACACCCTTTCCATATATCGCCAACTCACTCTGATGTGGAGTTGGTATGAGATTGCGGCACGCCCTTGGCGTGAGCGAGCGGCAGATCGCGGTGACGATCGGGGTCAGCCGGTCGACGGTTGGCGAATATCTGCAGCGCGCCGCCGTCAGCGGCATCACCTGGCCGGTGCCCGAGGGAGTGGACGATGCCGAGCTGGAACGGCGGCTGTTCACGTTGCCGACGTTCGACGAGAAGCCGACACGGCCGCTGCCCGATTGGTCCCATGTCCACAAGGAACTGAAGCGGCGCGCCGTGACGCTGCTGTTGCTGTGGGAGGAATACCGGGCCGAGCACGGTGACGGTTACGGGTATAGCCGGTTTTGCGATCTTTACGGGGAGTGGCGCCAGACCATCTCGCCGACCATGCGGCAGACGCATGGCGCCGCTGAGAAGCTGTTCGTCGACTTTGCCGGCGACACGATGCCGGTGTTCGACGCCGCCAGCGGCGCCGAGCGGCACGCCCATATCTTCGTCGCGGTGCTGGGAGCGTCCAACTACACTTACGCGGAGGCGCGCTGGTCGGAAGGGCTCGCCGACTGGATTGGGGCGCACGTCAACGCCTTTCGCGCGATCGGCGGCGTGCCGAAGGCGGTGGTTTGCGACAATCTCAAGGCCGGCGTCACTGCGGTTTGCCGCTATGAGCCTGGGATCAACCGCACCTACCAGGAGCTGGCTGAGCACTACGACACCGCGATCCTTCCCGCGCGTCCGCGGCGGCCGCGCGACAAGGCCAAGGTCGAAGTGGCGGTGCAAATTGTGCAGCGGTTTGTGCTGGCCAGGCTGCGCAACCGCCGCTTCTTCTCGCTTCATGAGCTCAATGCCGCGATCCGCGAGACTGTCGCCGACCTCAATGCCAAGATCATGCGCAAGCTCGGCGTCAGCCGCGACGAGCTGTTCGCAGAGATCGATCGGCCGGCGCTCAAAACCCTTCCGTCGGCGCCCTACCAATATGCCGAATGGAAGAAGTGCCGGGTCGCGCCCGACTACCACGTCGAGATCGCCGATCACTATTACTCCGTGCCCTCGCGGCTGATCCGCGAGCAACTTGAAGCGCGTATCACCGACACCACGATCGAGATTTTGCACAAAGGCGTCCGAGTGGCGAGCCATGCTCGTTCGCACTCGCCCCGCCGGCACACGACGATTCCTGAACATATGCCGAGCGCGCACCGGCGCTACGCCGAGTGGACGCCGGCCAGGATGAGGCGGGAAGCGGCCACAATCGGCCCGGCCACCATCGCCCTCGTCGAAGCGATCATGACGGCCAAGCCGCATCCCGAGCAGGGCTTCCGCGCCTGTCTCGGCATCCTGCGGCTCGCCCGTAGTTACGGCTCGGCGCGCATCGAGGCCGCCTGCCGCCGCGGCAACGACATCGGCGCCACCACCTACGGCTCGATCAAATCGATCCTGCAGCATGGGCTCGATCGTGCCTACGCCAATGAGAAGCCGCCGGACGGACCACCAATCCAACACCGCAACATCCGCGGCACCGGCTACTACCACTAAGCAAAGGAGAGACGATGTTGACACATCCCACCCACGGCCGCCTCGTTACGCTCGGGCTCACCGGCATGGCCAAGGCGCTCGACGAACAGCAACGACAGCCCGACATCGCGACGTTGGCCTTCGAGGAGCGGCTTGCTCTGCTCGTCGACCGCGAAGCGACCGAACGCGAGAACAAACGGCTGATCAGCCGCTTGCGCTTCGCAAGCCTCAGGCAAAATGCCGTCGTCGAGGATATCGACATGAAGGCGCCACGTGGGCTCGACAAGCTGCTGTTCCAAAAGCTCGTCGCCGGCGAGTGGATCGCGCGACATCAGAACCTGCTCATCGTCGGTCCCACCGGCGTCGGCAAGAGTTGGATTGCCTGTGCGCTCGGCCATAAGGCCTGTCGGGACAACCGCTCGGTCTTCTATCAACGCCTACCGCGGCTGTTCGATGCACTCGCGCTTGCACGCGGCGACGGCCATCACGCTCGGCTCCTCAAGAGCCTGGCGCGCGTCGAACTTCTCATCCTCGACGATTGGGGACTTGCTCCCATGACCGCCGAGCAGCGGCGCGACCTCTTGGAGATCATGGAGGATCGCCACGGCCGCGGCTCTACCATGGTAACCAGCCAGCTTCCGGTCGAACATTGGCACGAGATCATCGGTGATCCGACCCTGGCCGATGCCATTCTCGATCGCCTGGTGCACAACGCTCACCGGCTCACGCTCAAGGGCGAGAGCCTGCGAAAAGCCGAAGCCAAGCGTCAGAAGCTTGACGCCGAGCATGCCAACTGAACTGATAACCATGCCGACACGAGAGCACGCCTTAAGAGGTGGCCGGGTTCATCGGAATCCCCGGCCGGCTTCAATCGGAATGGGCGGCCGCCTTCGCTTGGAATCCCCGGCCGACTTCGTCGGAATACGCACCCTGCCAGGAGTTACCGCGTGTGTTGCTAGAACTGTACGCAACTCTAAAACCGAGTGGTGTTCTCTTCAGCTCGAACCCGCGCGGCAACAACGAGGAAGGCTGGAATGGTGGGCGCTATGGCGCGGGAATTGTCCCGATCGATGTTGAAATAGGGGAAGCGGCGTTGCTCGCCTTGAGCCGATAGGCTCGGGGTGCTGATTCCACAAAGGAAAGCAACGCCATGAACACACTTACCACATCTACCGCCGTGCCGACGAGAGCGCTGAAGCTTGAGGCGATGGCGAACATTTCGGCGAGCTTCGAGCTGTTTTGCCTGGCTTCCGGCATGGAGGCGCTTGGCGAGATGATGGATCACGATGCGCAAGCGATCTGTGGTCCACGCCATGCACGAGGGCATTTCCGGCGGGCGCACCGCTGGGGAAAGACGAAGGGCAAGATCGGCTTCCACGGCGGCAATGTCGAGATCGAGCGACCGAGGCTTCGCAGCTTCGCGGGCAAGGAGCAGGCTCTGCCGAGCTGGGAGGCGGCAGTTGCAGAGGACTGGCTCGGCAAGTGGGCGATGAACCAGATGCTGATCAACGTCGCGACGCGCAAGTTTGCTCGATCGGTTCGGTTACCCGCAGGAGACGTTCCGGCGCCTGCCGGGGCTGGTCTGTCGAAATCGGCCGCCTCCCGCCGCTTCGTGGCGCTGTCGGCGGCACGCATGAAGGAGTGGATGGCGTCGGATTGTGTTTCGGCGTGGAATAAGGGCTCTGACTCAGTTTTGATGCAGTTTAGGATTTGCGTGGCGCTCCCATGGGGGAGAATCAGGCCATGCAGCAAGCACTTCGCCGCTCCAGTCTGGTACCGGCCGGGTTTGTTGTGGAGAGTGCGTTTTGCGATTCCGATACAACTGTTATCACCGTCCGACCATCACAAAATTTTGGTCTTTGTCCGTCGTGCGGGACTGTTTCGCGCCGCGTTCATAGTCATTACCGGCGTCGGGTCAGGGACCTTCCATTGTCAGGCCGGATGGTCGAGCTCGTAATAGTTGCTCGCCGCTTTCGCTGCGATGCGGTCCTTTGTGGTCGGCAAATCTTCACGGAGCGCTTTGCCGAAGGTGTCCTGGCGCCGGCGGCCCGCCGCACGACCAGGCTCGACGGCATCGTCCATCACCTCGGTTTGGCACTCGGCGGCAGACCGGCGGCGATATTCGCAAAACGGCTGATGCTGCCGGTGAGCAACGATATCCTATTGCGGGTGGTCAGACGCCGTAGCCGGCCTCCTTCAGACCCGCTCAAGGTCGTCGGCATTGATGATTGGGCATGGCGACGGAATTATCGATACGCCAGTATTGTCTGTAACCTGGAAAGGCGCCGGATCGTCACGCTACTGCCGGATCGAGAGTCGGCGACCGCCCAAGCGTGGTTTGCCAATCACCCGACAATTGGGATCATCGCCCGCGACCGTGGTGGAGGGTACGGCGAAGCGGCGGCCAAGGCCCTGCCGCACGCCGTACAAGTCGCGGATCGGTGGCATCTGATGGAGAACGCCAGTCGTGCTTTCCTTGATGCCATTCGCAAATCAATGCGCCAAGTTCGTAGCGTCATCGGCGCAACGACGATCGATCCCGAACTGCTGACGGCAGCTGAGCGCATCCAGTACGGGGGCTACCTGCGCCGGGAAGAGACCAACGCGGCGATCCTAGAGCTGTCGAAAAGCGGAATGGCGATCAAACAGATCGCGCGCCAGACCGGCTACAGCAGGAAGCTGGTTCGGCAGGTGGTCCGCGGCGAACGCAACGACGTCTTCCGGACAAGGCAGAGTTCCTTGGATGTGCATCTGCCGTGGCTCGACGAGCAATGGGCCTCCGACTGCCGCAATGGCGCTGAACTCTGGCGCCGTTTGACGGCGCGCGGCTTCCGGGGATCGCTGCGCGTCGTCGGCGAATGGGCAACGCGCAGACGACGGGCCGAGAAGGCCGACGCCGAAAACCTCCAACGCATCCCATCGGCCAGAACGATCGCCCGCCTCATGACAATCGGACGAGACACGCTCTCAAAGGCGGAAACCGTCACTGTGGCGGCCATCGAGGCCGGCGTGCCCACGCTCGTCGAGGCTCGCGAGATCATCGCCGAATTCCACATGATGATCCGACGCAAGACCGCAGCCGACCTCACATCCTGGATCGAGCGGGCTCGCACCAGCTTGGTTGCCTCGTTCGGCAATGGCGTCATCAAGGACGAAGCCGCCGTCCGGGCCGCAATCACTCTGCCTTGGTCGAACGGACAAACCGAAGGTCAAATCACGCGCCTCAAGCTCGTACGGCGCCAAATGTACGGCCGTGGCAATATCGATCTGCTTCAGGCCAGACTGATCGGCGCCGAATGACCCAGCTGCACCAAAATTGCGTCAGAGCCCCTTTTGGATGCCGATAAGGGGTCCCATTCCAACGCCGTTTGACACAGATACCAAAGACCGTTCGCTTTGTAACGGTGAGGTCCGAACGAGTAGCCGAGGAAGTCGAAGCGTTCTTGCCGAGCATTCTTCAGCGAGGTCTTGACCTCGTTGATGGCGAGCCCGAGGCGCGTCATCACTACCGTCGTCCACCCCAGAGTGTCAGCCGCACGTCCGCGACTTAGGATGACGAAGTCGTCGGCATACGCGACGACGTGTGGCGGAACACTTCCCCGCGTCCGGTCAGCCGCCAGTACTTCAGGAACCGGTTCATGTAGATGTTGGCGAGCATCGGGCTCACGACCCCGCCCTGAGGCGTGCCGCGTAAAGCCTTCGATCGCTGAGCCTGGATCGGAGGAAGACGATGATCGATCCCGGTCATCCACGGCTCTCGATCGTGCGCCAGTGCGAACTGGCGTCGATCAGTCGCTCGTCATTCTACCGTGGGCCGACAGCGGAGAACGAAGCGACGCTGCGGTTGATGCGTCTTATCGACGAACAGTTCCTGGAGACGCCTTGGTACGGCTCGCGACAGATGGCGCGGCATCTACGCCGGCAGGGATGGCGTATCGGCCGTCACCGTGTGCGGCGTCTGATGCTCAAGATGGGTCTGGCGCCGATCTACCAGCACCCGAAGACCAGCGAGCCCCATCCGCAGCACAGGACCTATCCGTATCTGCTGCGGCATCTGACCATCGACCGGCCGAACCAGGTCTGGTGCGCAGACGTAACCTACATCCCGATGCACAGAGGCTTCCTGTACCTGGTCGCGATCATGGACTGGTTCAGCCGCAAGGTTCTGGCGTGGCGGCTATCGAACACGATGGATGCCGACTTCTGCGTCACGGCGCTAGAAGAGGCCATCGCCGGCTTCGGCAGACCTGAGATCTTCAACACCGATCAAGGCTCGCAGTTCACCAGCTTTGCCTTCACCAACACCTTGAAGGATGCCGACATCCGCATCTCGATGGATGGTCGCGGCCGCTGGATGGACAACGTCTTCATCGAGAGACTGTGGCGATCGCTGAAATACGAATGCGTCTACCTCAATGCCTTTGAGGCCACGGTATCGCCGCTGGCGACCCGCGCCACCCGGACATTCGCTCGGGCCGTCCATGGCCGATCGAGGCTGGTCGAGGTCTGGTCATCGACTCTAAAGGGCCCGTGAAGGAGGCTTAATTTAGCGGTACGGTGTGCGGACGATTCGAATGACTAGGAGAAAACGGTAATGCTGGGTGATCCGCTCGACAAATGGATCGATGATGCCTGCGAGGCTGACCCGCTCCCTCCCCTTGTCGAGGAGCCGGAGCCGCCACGCGATCCGCCCCTATCTGCCGCGGAACGCCGCGATGCGCAGTTTAGCCTCGCAAAATTTCAGGCGCCGTCCGATTTTGTGACGCTCACGCAAAGTTTGTGCGACCGCTGCAGTTCGGAGGACTGGTTCAACCGGCCACATCTTAAATTCCTGCACGACGCCTACGTGCTCGCGGAATTCGTGGGCTTAGTGCTGGTCGATCGTGTGCGTCTTGCAGGCGCACCAGAGCGTTGGCCCGATGGCTACGTGGAGATCGGTGGCAAAATCCATAACGTCGAAGTCACCAGCACCCATGGGGGCCGTAAGCTGGGTGACGAATACCGGGGCGTGAAGACGGTGAAAATGGACCCGGTGGAGAACTGGGTCGCGCGCGCCGAGTTCAATCCCGCATTATCTTGAAGAAGCGATCAGTACGAAAACCAAAAAGAATTATGGCAGCCCGTGTTGGCTCATTGTTTACCTGAACATCAGCGAGTGGGGTATCCGTCAGGCCGAGACGGAACGGACGATCGAAGCAGCCAAGGCACGGTTTGCCGGATCGTTTGAGGCAATCTCGGTGCTGTGGAAAGAGAAACTTTACTGACTTCTGGCGCGATCATCCATCACTCTGCGTCCGCATAACTTTGCTGTCGTAGGAGACGGAGTTTGATCAGCGCATTTGGCAGCCGCGGCTGAAACTGAATGGCCGATACTGTTTCACAGTTTTCACCGAATACCAGCGGATTTAAGTGTAGCCATGCAGATGCCATGCAGAATTTTTTATTCTGCATGGCAATGCGACCAAGGTCAGATTTTTATTTGAAAATGTTGGCATTTTGGCGCGCCCGAAGAGATTCGAACTCCTGACCCCCAAATTCGTAGTTTGGTGCTCCGTCCGTTGAAGCCGCGAGATGCGCTGCACGCGTCACTGGGGAACGACCGGACTATCGCTAATTACTGTCGCTAATGCCGCTAAAATATCTTCTAAGCCATTGATTTAATTTAGTGGTGGGCCCGGGAGGACTCGAACCTCCAACCAAGCGGTTATGAGCCGCTAGCTCTGACCATTGAGCTACGGGCCCGCGCCGGAGCATGACTCGGAAAAGTGCCTGCCCTGGGACCCGATCCGGGGGCGGCCGGTTTTCCAAAAGAGATCATGCTCCAACAAAACACCAACGCGGGCGATGCGCACGCCAAGCGACATTATACAGTAGACGTCGTGTCCTGCCGGCTGAGCAGGAACACCGCTTGCTCGCCGAACAGGTTCCAGAACCACCACGGCATTTTCAGGCGCATCCGCCGGCCCCAGGCGTTGAGCGCCGCTGCCTGCTCCATTTTCGCTCCGACCGCATGGCACAGCTCGCGAAAATCCTTGATGCTGCAGAAATGGATGTTCGGCGTCTCGTACCAGGCATAAGGCAGATTGTCGGTATGCGGCATGTGGCCGCCGAAGAACAGCTGCATGCGGATGCGCCAGTGGCCGAAATTCGGAAACGACACGATGCCGTGGCGGCCGATGCGCAGCATGTGCTCGAGCACGACGCGCGGCCGGCGCGTCGCCTGCAAGGTCTGCGACAGGATGACGAAATCGAACGCGTCGTCGGGATAGTCTTCGAGATCGGTGTCGGCGTCGCCCTGGACGACGGCGAGGCCCTTGGCGACGCATTCGTTCACGCCCTCGCGCGACAATTCGATGCCGCGGCCGTCGACGCCGCGGCTTTCCAGAAGCCGCAGCAATTCGCCGTCGCCGCAGCCGACGTCGAGCACGCGGGCGCCCGGCTGCACCATGTCGGCGACGACCAGCAAGTCGACGCGCGACCCGCCCGGGCCGCGGGCGGCTTCCGCCATGGTGAGATCGTGATTGAGACGCGTCAGCATTGTCACCTCGCCGGCAGCCCGCGCGCCTTGGCGGCGCCTTCCAGAAAGCCGCGCACGATCGCAAACAATTCCGGCTCGTCGAGCAGGAACGCGTCGTGGCCCTTGTCGGTCGTGATCTCCGCAAACGAGACGCGGGCGCCCGAGGCATTGAGCGCATGCACGATAGCGCGGGATTCCGAGGTCGGGAACAGCCAGTCGCTGGTGAACGAGATCACGCAAAAACGGGTCGGCGTACCGCGGAACGCGTTCGCCACCACGCCGTCATAGTCCCCGGCAAGATCGAAATAGTCCATGGCGCGGGTCAGATAGAGGTAGGAATTGGCGTCGAACCGCTCGACGAAGGTGATGCCCTGGTGACGCAGATAGGATTCGACCTGGAAATCGGCGTCGAATGAGAACGTCGGGTTGTCGCGATCCTGAAAGCGGCGGCCGAATTTGCGGTGCAGCGCCGCGTCGGACAAGTAAGTAATATGCGCGCCCATGCGCGCCACCGCGAGCCCGCGGCGCGGATTGACGCCGTCGGCGAAATAGCGTCCGCCGCGCCAGTCCGGATCGGCCATCACCGCCTGGCGGCCGACCTCGTGGAAGGCAATGTTTTGCGCTGAATGCCGGGTCGCCGCTGCGATCGGCAGCGCCGCGAACACCCGGTGCGGATAGCTCGCCGCCCATTGCAGCGCCTGCATGCCGCCCATCGAGCCGCCCGCCACCGCGAACAGCGAGTCGATGCCGAGATGATCGAGCAGCATGGCCTGCGCGCGCACCATGTCGCGCACGGTAATGACCGGAAAGTCGAGGCCCCAGGGCAAGCCGGTTGCCGGATTGGTCGAAGCCGGGCCCGCTGAGCCCATGCAGCCGCCGACGACGTTCGGGCAAATGATGAAATAGCGCTCGGTATCGATCGGCTTGCCGGGGCCGACCATGGTCTCCCACCAGCCCGGCTTGCCGGTCACCGGATGATCGTTGACGGCGTGCTGATCGCCGGTCAGCGCGTGGCAAACCAGCACCGCATTGCTGCGCGCGGCATTGAGCGTGCCATAGGTCTGATAGGCGATCTGCAGCGGCGCGAAGTCGACGCCGGCATCCAGCCGCAGCGGATTGTCGGCGGCAAAGCGCACCACCGGCGAATGCGGCGCGTCGGCCTCGCGGGCGCGGTCGGCAAGATCGAGCGTGGCGCTGGCCTCGGCCATCGACGTTTCCTTCGGCGCCGCGCTTCCCGGCGGGGCTTTGCCGCAGTCCGATCGGAGATTTGGCGGCCAAAGCCGCGTAAATAGGCCGCTTCCGCCGGGAGTCAATGTTTTCTTTGCTTTCGGCCTTAACGGCACCTATCAAATGGGCTCATTACCGGGTTCTGTCATGGCAAAACCGCCCCGCCCCTCCAACCAATCGCTCGGCGATCTGCGGCAGGAAATCGACCGCATCGACGAACAGATGCACGAACTCCTGATCAAGCGCGGCGAGATCATCGACCGCCTGATCGCGGTAAAGAAGACGGAAGAAACCGGCTCCGCCTTTCGCCCCGCCCGCGAAGCCGACATGATGCGCCGCCTGGTCAAGCGCCACCACGGCAACCTGCCGCTCGATACCGCCGAGAGCATCTGGCGCGTCATCATTGCGACTTTCACTTATATCCAGGCGCCGTTCTCGGTCCATGCCGACCTCTCCGCCGGCGACGCCTTGATGCGCGATTCCGCGCGGTTCCATTTCGGCTTTACGGTGCCGTTCGTGCCGCATATGGGCGCTGCGAGCGTCGTCGGAGCGGTGAGCGAGTCCAAGGGCGATCTCGGCCTCATTCCCGCCTTCGCCACCGCCGGCACCGGCCCTTGGTGGACGGCGCTCGAGTTCGCTGCCGCACCGAAAATCATCGCGCGGCTGCCATTCGTCGAACGCGCCGATCACCCGGCGGCGATGCCGGTCTTTGTCATCTCCCGCGCCGCCGCCGAGGCGATGGTGACCGAAACCGAGGTCTTCAGCCTGCGGGTGTCCGGCTGGAGCGCGGCGGCGGTCAACGCCATTGCGGCGCTTGCCGACGTCATCGCGCTGCCAGACCGTGCCTTCGACGGGGCGGCGCTGCTGGTCTCGGTCGAGCGCGGCGGCATCGACCCGGTAAGGGACGCTCTTGTCAAAATCGGCGCTACGATCCGTTCCACGGCCCTCGTCGGCAGCCACGCGACCCGTTATACGATCCCCGCCAAAGGTTAGATCCGCCGCCGGCTGGGGCGCGGATGAAGGAACGAAGAGTAATGACTGCGATGCGTCCAAAGCCGCGGCCCGGCGTGCTCGATATCGAGGCCTATGTGCCCGGCAAGAGCAAGGCGCCTGGCGTCGCCAAGATATTCAAGCTGTCGTCGAACGAGACGCCGCTCGGGCCGAGCCCGCGCGCCATCGCCGCCTATCGGTCGTGGGCCGATCATCTGGAAGACTATCCGGATGGCTCGGCCAGCGATTTGCGCGAGGCGATCGGGCGCGCCTACGGGCTTGATCCCGACCACATCGTCTGCGGCGCCGGCTCCGACGATCTGCTGCATCTGCTGGCGCATGCCTATCTCGTCGACGGCGACGAGGCGATCCACACCACGCACGGCTTCCTGATCTATCCGATCGTGACGCTCGGCGCCGGCGCCAAGCCGGTGGTGGCGCCGGAGAAGAACTACACCGCCGACGTCGATGCGATCCTGGCCGCGGTGACGGCGAAGACCAGAATCGTCTTTCTCGCCAACCCGAACAATCCGACCGGCACCCACCTGCCGTTCGACGAGGTGAAGCGGCTGCATCGCGGCCTGCCGGCGGACGTGCTCTTGGTGCTCGACGCCGCTTACGCCGATTATGTCCGGCGCAACGATTACGAAGCCGGCATCGAACTCGTCGCCACCTCCGAGAACGTCGTGATGTGCCGCACGTTTTCGAAGATCCACGGTCTGGCGGCGCTGCGCCTCGGCTGGATGTTCGGCCCCGCCGCGGTCGTCGATGCCATCAACCGCGTGCGCGGCCCGTTCAACGTCACCGGGCCGGCGATCGCCGCCGGCGTCGCGGCCATCGAGGACGTCGAGCATCAGGAGCGCTCGCGCGAGCACAACACGCGCTGGCTCAATTGGCTGACCGAAGAGATCGGCACGCTCGGCCTGCAAGTGACGCCGAGCGTCGCCAATTTCGTGCTGATCCATTTTCCGGAAACCAAGGGCCGTACCGCCAAGGATGCGGACGCCTTTCTCACCGCGCGCGGACTGATTTTGCGGCAGACCACGGCCTATAAGCTGCCCAATGCGCTGCGCATGACCGTCGGCACGGAAGAAGCGAACCGGCTCGTCGTCGCGGCGCTGCAGGACTTTTTGGCGAAGCCGGCGTGATGCTGTGAGCAAACCCGCACCGCTGTTCAACCGTCTGGCGCTGATCGGCGTCGGCCTGATCGGCTCGTCGATCGCGCGGGCGGCGCGCGCGCAAGGCGCCGTGCGCGAAATCGCCGCGAGCGCCCGCTCCCCGGCAACGCGCCGGCGCGTCGCAGAGCTTGGGCTGGCCGACCAGGTGCTCGAGAGCAACGCCGCCGCGGTGGCTGGCGCCGATCTGGTCATTGTCTGCGCGCCGGTCGGCGTCTGCGGGGAGATCGCCAAGGAGATCGCGCCGCATCTCAAAGCCGGCGCGGTGGTCTCCGACGTCGGCTCGGTCAAGGGTGCGATCGTCCGCGACATGGGCCCGGAGCTGCCCGCCGACGTGCATTTCGTGCCGGCGCATCCGGTTGCCGGCACCGAGCATTCCGGCCCGGACTCAGGCTTTGCCGAATTATTCGTCGGCCGTTGGTGCATCCTCACCCCGCCCGAGGGCGCCGATGCGGCCGCCGTCGAGCGGCTCGCCGCGTTCTGGCGTGCGCTCGGCGCCAATGTCGAGAGCATGCCGCCCGCGCATCATGACCTGGTGCTGGCGATCACCAGCCACCTGCCGCATCTGATCGCATACACGATCGTCGGCACCGCCGACGAGCTTGCCGAAGTGACGCGCTCCGAGGTTCTCAAATTCTCCGCCGGCGGCTTTCGCGATTTCACCCGCATCGCCGCGTCCGACCCGACGATGTGGCGGGACGTGTTTCTCGCCAACAAGGATGCGGTGCTGGAAATGCTCGGCACCTTCAACGAGGACCTTGCGCAATTGACGCGCGCGATCCGGCGCGGCGACGGCGACGCGCTGTTCGAGCATTTCAAGCGGACCCGCGCCATCCGCCGCGGCATCGTCGAGATCGGCCAGGATGCGCCGACACCGGATTTTGGCCGGCCCCATCCCGATCTGCCGGCCGAGCCGCTGCCGCGGCCCTACGCCGCCGCGGACGATAAATAAGGCCGCTCAGCGCGCCCTGACCGTCAACGCTTCCTCGACCGCGCCGCGCAAGCCGGCGAGCGTGAACGGCTTTGTGATCACGTCGTGGATGATGGCGTCGAGGCCGTGGGCGCGCTCGCGCTGATCGGCATAGCCCGTCATCAACAGGATGGTCAGACCGGGGTAGTCGCGCGCCGCCGCGAGCGCCAGGGCGATGCCGTCCATGATCGGCATGCGGATGTCGGTGAGGAGAAGATCGAAACCGCCGTCTTCGCGCTTGAGCAGATCGAGCGCGTCGCTGCCGTCGCACGCGGTCTTGACATCGTGGCCGGCGCTTGTGAGGGCGCGCGCACACATCGCGCATAAGGCCTCTTCGTCTTCGGCGATCAGGATTCGAGCCATGATCAACGTGCTCCCTCCAGAATGTCGTTGCGGTTGAGGAATCGCACCACCACGTCGCGGGCGTCCGGCGGCGGCGAGGCGAGCCGCGTATGGAACGCGATCCCCTGGCCCGACGGCAGCATGGGGCTCGGCGGAACCGCCGTCCAAGAATAGATTTCCTGCCGTGCGGCGTTGCGGACCGCAAAGCGCAGGTGCGGCACGGTTACGGTCTTGCCGGTGATGTTGACGATGTTGCCGTTGATCACCAGGATCGGCACGCCCTCATGCTGCTCCGTCGTGGTGCCGAGGTTCTCAAAAACGAGCCCCCGAACATTCACCGGCAGACCGAGCCAGGCATAGAACGAGGCGGTTTGCGGCAGGGCACGCACGAAATCATCGCGCCAACCGACGACGATCGCATTGGCGACGATCAGCGCCAGGATCACCGACTGCAGTCCCGACAGCGGCCATTGCCAGCGCTTGCGCTTGCCGTGCAGCGGGTAGCGTCGCGCCGCGATGGTCTCGATGTCTTCGAGCGGCTCGGGATTAGGCGGGACGCTCGGCTCCGCCTCAAGCTCGAGGGACGGATGACCGCCTTCGGCTCCGCCGGGTGCGAGTGGCGGCGATTCCACCTCGATAGCGGGTGCTTCGGCTGATGCCGGCGCTTCCGCGGCCTCGGGCATCTCGGAGGGCGGCGGAACGACGAATGGATCGGACGCGAAGGCGGCCGCTGCTTCGGCCTCGCCGCCGGCCACGGCTGCCGACCGATCGATGGCCGGTTCCGCGGTGAAGGCAGCGCCGGCGCCGGCGGCTTCCGCAACGGCACCGGCCGCCGGCTGCGCCGGGCCCAAGGCGTCGGCGGCGGCCGTAAGCTTCTCGCTGTGCGGCAAATCGGCGTGCCAGACCGTACGGCAGCGCACGCAACGCACCCGGCGTCCATCCGGCTGCAGGCTTGCCACGTCGACATCGTAAGATGTAGCGCAGTTGGGGCAGACGATCAGCATCGGTCGAATCAGGTGGGTGCGGCACCTCTGGTTCAGCCTATCAGGCCATCCGTTAACGGATTGGAAACCACCCGGACCGGAAGTCCGCTTGCCTTCGGGGGTGCTAAGTTGTGGCGGAGCTGGCGAATCAGGCCCCCGACCGCCCATCGGCGGAGCGGCCAGGCGTGAGGTTTGACCGGAGGAATGCGTGATCCGATTTGAGAATGTCGGCTTGCGCTATGGGCTGGGCCCCGAAATCCTGCGCGACCTCAGCTTTCGGGTCGACGGGCACTCCTTTCAGTTCCTCACCGGACCATCCGGCGCCGGCAAGACTTCGCTGTTGCGCATGATGTTCCTGTCGCTCAAGCCGACCCGCGGCCTGATTTCGATGTTCGACTGCGACACCGCAACGCTGACCAAGGACGACCGCGCGACGCTGCGCCGCCGCATCGGCATCGTGTTTCAGGATTTCCGCCTGCTCGACCACATGACCACCTACGAGAACGTATCGCTGCCGTTGCGCGTGCTCGGCCAGGACGAAGCGAGCTACCGCGCCGAAGTCATCGAACTTTTGCAATGGGTCGGTCTCGGCGAGCGCGTGTCGGCGCTGCCGCCGGTGCTCTCCGGCGGCGAAAAGCAGCGCGCCGCCATCGCCCGCGCCGTGATCGCACGCCCGCAGCTTTTGCTCGCCGACGAGCCGACCGGCAATGTCGATCCCAATCTCGGCCAGCGCCTGCTGCGGCTGTTTATCGAGCTCAACAAATCCGGCACCTCGGTGGTCATCGCCACCCACGACATTGCGCTGATGGACGAATACGACGCCCGCCGCCTGGTCCTCCATGAAGGCCGCCTGCATGTCTACGATTGAGCCGGCCAAAACCATGGCGGAGCCGTGGGACGCGCACATGCCCGGATCGTCGCGGTCATTGCCGCAGCGCATTCCGACGCCGATCGTGCCGCGCGGTTCTATTGCCGGGCGCTCGCTGACGGCCGTCGTCGCCATCATGACCTTTCTCGCCGCGGTGACCGCCGGAGCGGTGGTCATGACGGTCACGTCGGCAAGCGATTGGCAATCGGCGGTCGGACGCGAGGTCACAATCCAGGTGCGGCCGGTATCCGGCCGCGACATCGAAGCGGACGTGGGCGCCGCCATCGCGGTGGCGCGGGGTACTCCAGGGATCGCCGATGTGCGCGCCTACACCAAAGCGGAATCGGAAAAGCTTGTCGAGCCGTGGCTCGGCTCGGGCCTTCCGCTCGACGAGTTGCCGATACCGCGCATGATCGTCGTCAAGCTCGCCTCCGGCCCGGCGCCGGATTTCGCCGGCTTGCGCGCGGCGCTCGCCGCGCGGGTACCCAGTGCCAGCCTCGACGATCACCGCGGCTGGATCGATCGCATGCGCGAGATGGCGGACGCGGTGGTCGCCGCCGGCATCGGCATTCTGGCACTGGTGGTCATCGTGACGGTACTCTCGGTCACTTTCGCCACCCGCGGCGCCATGGCGACCAACCGGCCGATCGTCGAAGTTTTGCATTACGTCGGCGCCACCGACGCCTTCATCGCCAGCCAGTTTCAACGCCATTTTCTGCTGCTCGGCTTCAAAGGCGGGGCCATTGGCGGCGGCATCGCGCTGTTGCTGTTCGGCATCGCCGCCGCGGCGAGCGCCTGGTTGTCCGGCAACGCCGGGGGCGAGGAGGCAACCGCCTTGTTCGGCACCTTTTCCATAGGCGTCGCCGGCTATTTCGCCATCATCGTCCTGATCGTGTTGATGGCGATCGTGACGGCCCTGACGTCGCGCCGCACCGTCAATCAGACGCTGGAATCCATCGATTGAGCGGGCCGCGACCATTGCGGAGGCAGCGCCCGGCTGCGAAGTTCCCATTGGCGCCGGAATTGCGGATATATTTCCCCGCAAGGCTCTCGATTCCGGCGACGCGATTTGGCGCGAGGGACGCGCGCGCAGATGCTTAGTCTCAAGGGCGCGGTGCGAACGCGGCGCTTCAGGTCGATCGGCCTGAAGCTTGTTCTGCTGGGCCTGTTGCTTTTGGCCATGGGCTTTGCCGGCTTCGTCTGGCTGTTGCCGAGCCGTCAGATTGTGCTCGATAGCGACGCCGACGGCATCGTGGTGCTGACAGGCGGCACTTCGCGCATCAGCGACGCGCTGGAATTGCTTGCCGCCGGCCGCGGCAAAAGGCTGTTGATCACCGGCGTCAATCCCGGCACCACGACGGGCGATATTGCGCGGGAAGTGGTCAACTACAACCGCTTGATTTCCTGCTGCGTCGATCTCGATTATTCCGCGCTGAACACCTACGGCAATGCGGTACAGTCGCGGCGCTGGGCCTCGGCGCACGGCTTTCATTCGCTGATCATCGTCACTTCCTCCTACCATATGCCGCGCGCGCTCGCCGAATTGTCGCATCAGATGCCGGATGTCAGACTGCTCCCGTTCCCGGTCGTATCCGACCGCTTGCGCATCGAGCCGTGGTGGTCGAGCGGCGACACCACACGGCTGGTGCTGTCGGAATACATCAAATACCTTGCCGCCAAAGTGCGCATGCGGTTCGATGCCTTTCGCACCAGCGAATTGACGACGCTCCCGGTCCGTCGAGCGTGAACGCCGCTTCCGGCAGGTTTTCCGTGGCCCGATCAGTTGCGATTTATATCCGGTCGCTCGTATTCAACGTGCTGTTCTACGTGAATTTAACCGTGCACATGATCATGGCGCTGCCGACATTTGCCCTGCCCTATCCCTGCCTGCGCGGTTTCATCCGCTCTTATGCGCGCAGCAGCCTGTGGCTGTTGCGCGTCATCTGCGGCACCAAAGTGGAATGGCGCGGCGTCGAAAAAATTCCAAAAGGACCGTGCATCGTGGCCTGCAAGCACCAATCCTTGTGGGAGACGTTTTCGCTCTACGCGCTGCTCGACGATCCGGTCTACGTGCTCAAGCGCGAATTGATGTGGCTGCCGCTGTTCGGCTGGTACATGCGCAAAGCCGGCCTCATTCCGATCGACCGCGGCGCCGGAATGGCGGCGCTTTCGCGCATGACGGCGCGGGCGCGCCAAGCGCTTACCGGGCGCTACCCACGCCAGATCGTCATTTTCCCCGAGGGCACGCGGCGGCCGCCCGGCGCCGAACCCGCCTACAAACCCGGCATTGTTCATCTCTACAACAAGGCCGGCGTGCCGTGCGTGCCGCTGGCGCTCAATTCGGGCCTGTTCTGGCCGCGCCGGTCGCTGCGCCGGCTGCCGGGCACGATCGTCGCCGAAGTCTTGGAACCGATCCCGCCCGGCCTCGACAGGGACACGTTCTTCGCCCGGCTGCAGGACGCCATCGAAACCGCAAGCGCGCGACTGGTCCGGGAGGCGCAAAGCAAAGATCAAACGTCGGACGCTTCGTCCTGAGCGCCGGTTGCCGCCTGGTGCGGCCGGATCCCCGTTTGCAAATGTTCGGCGAGCAAATGCAAATCGCTCTCGCGATAACCAAGCGCCTCGAGCGCCTGCACCGTTTCCAGCACGTAGTCGCGATTGGGTCCGGACTTGCCGTGGCCCTGCCGGATGTGATGCACGCTCTCCGCAAGCGTCAGCCGGCCGGCATATTGCACGTGGCTGCGGTCGACGATGTAGCAAAGCGCCCGCAGCCGCCGCCGCGTCTCGTCTTCAAGCTCGATCTGCCGCATGGTTTCGAGATAGACCGTCGTGACCTGCTCGCGGGCACGCAGATAGGCGATGGTGTCCGCGCGCCGCGCGGCGTCAACCCGATAGGCGATGCCGCGGCACATGCCGCCGCGATCGAGCCCGAGCACCAGGCCGGGCCGCTCCGGCGTGCCGCGGTGAACGAAAGAGTAGACGCAAAGCGCCCGGTGCAGACCGACGAGCCGGGTGGAACCCGTTCGACCGAAGCAAAGCCCGGACGCCACATCAGCGAGCCATAGCCGAATACCCACAGATCGCCGCTTTCGTGCTCTTCAGCCGTGTGCATCGGAACTCGTTATTGAATTATGTCTTGTCTCGCCCGCCTAACAGGACGAGAACGGCGGCACAATGGCGCCCTCTTTGATAGGCCATAACAGCGGATGTCCGGCAAATCCCCGCTCAGCATGATGCGCTCCGCGCCGCCGCGCCTGCGGCAGCGGCCGGCCAAGCGGCGCCGATCGCGGCTGTGGCTCATGCTGACGCCGGTCGCGGTCCTGATCGCGCTCGCCGCCGGCTTGACCTGGGGCTGGTATGTCGCGGCCTCGATCGCCGATCGGGCCTTGGCCGGCTGGGTGGAACGGGAGGCCAAGCTCGGCCGGGTTTATGCCTGCGGTTCGCAGAGCATCGGCGGCTTTCCGTTCCGCATCGTCACCCGGTGCGCGAAGGCCTCGGCGAGGTTCAACAGCAACCATCCGCCGTTCGATCTTGCGGCGGGCGACGTCACGTTCTCGGCGGCGCTCTATCGCCCGACGCTGCTGCACGGCGACATTACTGGCCCGGTGACGCTGGCCGATCCGGGGCAGTCGCCGATCTTCGTCGCCGATTGGTCGCGCGCGCAGCTGGACCTGCTCGGTCTGCCGTCGGACCCGCAGGGCATATCGGTGCGCCTCACGGCGCCGCGGCTCGATCGCGTCGCCGGCCCCGGCAGCGGCATGATATTCAAGGCCGACAGCGCCGACGTCGACGGCCGCATCATCCAAGGCTCGGCGCGCAGCAACCCGGTGATCGAGGCAACCGGCCACTTCACCGCGGCGCTGGCGCCGAGCTTTCATCCGTTGCTGGCCGCGCCGCTTCAAGGCGACATCGATGCGGTGATGCGCGGGTTTAAGGATTTTTCGCCGAAGCCGTGGCCGACACTGTTTCGCGAAATGCAGGCGTCCGGCGGCGGCATCGACATCAAATCGTTTCACATCGAACGCAGCGACGCCATCGTGGCCGGCGCTGGAACCCTGACCGTGAACGAACACGGCCGCCTCGACGGAACCCTCAATGTTGTCGTCGCCGGCATCGACAATATCGTGCCGCTCTTGGGCATCGATCAGTTGATCGGCCAAGGCATCGACAAGCTCACCGGCGGCAGCGGCTCATCCGATCAGGGGCTGAATGCGCTCGATCGCCTCGTGCCGGGGCTCAGCGGCGTCGTGCGCGACCAGACCAATTCAAACCTGATCGATAACATCAAGAAGATGGGACGGCCGACCGAGATCGACAAAAAGCCGGCCATCGCCCTGCCGCTGCGCGTGGCCGACGGCGTCATTTATCTCGGCATTATTCCGGTCGGCGTAGTGCCGGCGTTGTTTTGAGGTGGATTTTGTTCGACGAAGTTTTTCGGTTGACGGAAATTTAATCGCAAAGGATCCTAGGTGACCGCTCCCAAGCCCATTCCCATCTTCGACGGTCACAACGACGTGCTGTTGCGGCTGTACCGCCGCGCCGGCTCGGAAGCGGTTAAGGCCTTCCTGCAAGGCGAAGACAAAGGCCATTTGGACCTGCCCAAGGCGCGCAAGGGCGGATTTGCCGGCGGCCTGTTTGCGATCTTCGTGCCGTCGCCGAAACGCGAGAACGGCGCCGGCAGTAAAACGCCGCAGGAAGCCGGCGGCATCGTCGGCACTGATCCCGCGCCGCTCGCGGTCGATGCGGCAGAGGCGCAGCGGACGGTCTTTGCCATGGTTTCGCTGCTGTACCGGATCGAGCGCGAGTCGGCGGGCCGCGTTCGCGTCTGCCGCAGTGCCGGCGATATCGAAAGCTGCCTCGCCGACGGCGCACTCGCTGCGGTGCTGCATATCGAGGGCGCCGAGGCGATCGATGCGAATTTCGAACTCTTGGATGTGCTTCATGCGGCGGGCTTGCGCTCGCTCGGCCCGGTCTGGAGCCGGCCCAACGCGTTCGGTCATGGCGTGCCGTTCCGCTGTCCGTCTTCGCCCGACATCGGACCGGGCCTGACCGATCTCGGCAAGGCGCTGATCGGCGCCTGCAACCGCTTGCGGATTCTGATCGATCTGTCGCATCTCAACGAACGCGGCTTCTGGGACGTCGCGGAACTGAGCACTGCGCCTTTGGTCGCCACGCATTCCAATGCGCACGCCATCAGCCCGCATTCGCGCAATCTGACCGACCGCCAATTGGCCGCGATCCGCCAATCCGGCGGCCTCGCCGGCGTCAATTTCGCGACCAGCTTCCTGCGTCCGGACGGCCGGCACGACAAGGATACGCCGATCGAGCTGATCATCCGCCATATCGACTACCTGCTCGAACATGTGGGCGAGGACGGCGTCGGCTTTGGCTCCGATTTCGACGGCGCGATGATCCCCGCGGAAATTGGCGACGCGGCCGGCTTGCAAATTCTGGTGCAGGCGCTGCAGCAGCGCGGCTACGGCAAGCCGCTGATCGAGAAAATATGCTTTCGCAATTGGTTGCGCGTGCTCGCCCGGACCTGGGAACCGACCGAATAAAGCGGCCTCAGCGCTTGCGCCGCTGGTGCCAGCCGACCTGCGCATCGGGCACGGCATCGGTCGTGGCGAAATACGGCTTGATGTCGACGAGCGGCGTATTGTCGAGGCAGTCGAGGCCGACGACCGAAAGCGTGTTGCCGTCGATGCGCAGAAGCCGCGCCACCGAGGCGGCGATCGGGTTGGGCCGCGCCGGCGAGCGCAGCGCGAAGGTGCCGCGGCGTTCGCTGTAATGCCGCGGCGATTGCACCACGAGATCGCGCCGCGCCTTGTCCATCCAGTACAGCAACAGCACGTGGCTGACGGTCTCCAGGCCGGTAAGGCCTGCGGCCCAGCGCGGATCGAGCTTCGACGGTGCAGACGGCGTCGGACTCGCGCGCGATTCTTCGGGCAGTCCTCGCGGCGCTTCCACGGCGTGCGGATGCGGCCGATGAAATAGAGCGAGGCGTCGAAGGCCTCCGGCAGCGTGACTGCGACTTCGCCTTCGCGCAGCCCGTACCAGTCGTCCGATGATGCGGCGTTGCGCGGTGGCTCTTTGGGTTCGGCCGTTTTCGCCATTGCCGCGAAAGTGGCATGGACGCCGGCGAGCCGCCAGGGTTGCCGGCATCAGGCACTCCCACGGGGCAATATCCCATGTCCAATGGGCCATTGCCCCAATTCGTTTAATGATATAAAGATATCTTTATATAGGCTCGGACATAGGCTGAGACACGGATGGCGCCGGGACACGCGCAATGACGTAATGAGCAACTGACTTTCGCCGCGCTGACCGGAACGCTAAAGGCGGCGGGCGAAGCGACCCGGCTGCGCATCCTCGCGCTGCTTGCGGAGGCCGAGCTGACCGTCTCGGATCTGACCGACATCCTGCGCCAGTCGCAGCCGCGGCTGTCCCGCCATTTGCGGCTGCTCGCCGAAGCCGGCCTGGTCGAGCGCTTCCGCGAGGGCGCGTGGGCCTTCTTCCGCCTCGCCGAGCGCGGCGGCGGCGCCGACATCGCCCGCGCGCTGATCGGCGCGGCTTGATGCCGGCGATGCCGATCATCGTCGCGCGACCGCGAGCGCCTGGCCGCGGTGCGCGCCACGCGCGCCGCCGCGGCGCAGAACTATTTCCGCCGCCACGCCGCGGAATGGGACCGCATCCGCAAGCTCCATGTCGCCGACGCCGCGGTCGAAGACGCCATCCGCGCCGCGCTCGCCGACAGGCCGATCCGCGCGCTGCTCGATCTCGGCACCGGCACCGGCCGCATGCTCGAACTGTTTGCGCCGCGACATCGAGCGCGGGCTCGGGCTCGATCTGTCGCTCGACATGCTGGCGCTCGCCCGCGCCCGGCTCGACCGCGCCGGCTTGAAGCATTGCAGCGTGCGCCAGGGCGACATTTACGACCTCGCTTTGCCGCGCGATTCCTTCGACGTCGTCATCATCCATCAGGTGCTGCACTTCCTCGACGACAGCGCGCACGCCATCCGCGAGGCGGCGCGCGTGCTGCGCCCGGGCGGCCGGCTGCTGGTCGTCGACTTCGCGCCGCACGATCTCGAATTCCTGCGCGAGCGAGCACGCCCATCGCCGCCTCGGTTTCGCCGCCGAGACGATGGCGCAATGGCTGAAGGCGCCGGCCTCGACGTGATGCGGCAGCAGACCTTGCCGCCCGGACCGGAAGGCAAGATCGCGGTGTCGCTGTGGCTCGCGCGCGATCC
Source organism: uncultured Alphaproteobacteria bacterium (assembly GCA_963791925.1). Taxonomy (GTDB): domain Bacteria; phylum Pseudomonadota; class Alphaproteobacteria; order Rhizobiales; family Xanthobacteraceae; genus BOG-931. The sequence continues at coordinate 252,074 of CAWBUA010000006.1, forward strand.
GCGCATCGTGCTGGCGCAACCGGCCGCGCCGCGAGGTGGCGTGATGAACCTGCCGCGCGCAAGCCGCTTGCAGCGCCGGCGACCGACGCCGGCTGCATGTCTCGTTCGAATTCTTCCCGCCGAAGACGACGGAGATGGAGCAGTCGCTGTGGGAGGCGATCGCGCGGCTGGCGCCGCTGGCGCCGGATTTCGTCTCGGTGACCTACGGCGCCGGCGGCTCGACCCGCGAGCGCACCCATGCGACGGTCAAGCGCATCCTGGCCGAAACGCTGCTGACGCCGGCGGCGCATCTGACCTGCGTCGCCGCAACGCGCGCCGATGTCGACGCGGTGATCGAGCGCCTATGCGCAAGCCGGCGTGCGCCACATCGTGGCGCTGCGCGGCGATCCGGTCGGCGGCATCGGCGAACGCTACGCGCCGCATCCGGGCGGCTACCGCAACGCCGCCGATCTCGTCGCCGGCATCAAGCGTATCGCCGCCGATATCGAGGTGTCGGTGTCCGCCTATCCGGAAAAGCATCCCGACAGCCCGTCGGTCGCCGCCGACATCGACATGCTCAAGGCCAAGGTCGATGCCGGCGCGACGCGGGCGATAACGCAGTTCTTTTTCGAGAACAGCCTCTATTTCCGCTATCTCGACCGCGTCCGCGCCGCCGGCATCGCCATCCCGATCGTGCCCGGCATCTTGCCGGTGCAGAACTTCAAGCTGACGAAGAATTTCGCCACGCGCGCCGGCGCCTCGGTGCCGGCCTGGCTCGCCGATCGCTTCGACGGGCTCGACGACGATCCGGCGACGCGCAAGCTGATCGCCGCCGCGGTCGCCGCCGAGCAGGTGATCGATCTGGTCGATCACGGCGTGACGGACTTCCACTTCTACACCATGAACCGCGCCGATCTGGTTTACGCCATCTGCCATCTGCTCGGACTGCGCGCGGATGTTCACCCTCTCCGCATAGGGGAGAGGGTCGGGGTGAGGGGGCTCGGAAGATGAAGGCAAGCCCCAAAACAGCCAGGCGTCTCCGCCGCAATCAAACCGACGTGGAACGCATGCTTTGGTTCCGTCTGCGCGATCGCCGGCTCGGCGGCTGGAAATTTCGCAGGCAATTTCCCATCGACCGTTTCGTTGTCGATTTCTTCTGCGCCGATGCTCATTTGATCGTCGAGCTCGATGGCGGACAACACGCTGCGCAAGCGGCGGCAGATGCACAACGGACAAAGATCCTAGAAGCAATGGGCTACCTCGTTCTTCGTTATTGGAACAACGACGTCATGCAAAACATCGATGGCGTGGTCGAGGACATTACGACAGCGCTTGAACGACATCGGTCCGAACCCCCTCACCCCCACCCTCTCCCCTCCGGGGAGAGGGAGCTTCATTAGCTAACGGCTGCGCTCGTGCTCAAAATTACACCGCGTTCCAAAGCCGAAGCCGCGCTGCGCCGTCTCGCCGCCGAGCGCATTCTCGTGCTCGACGGCGCCATGGGCACGATGATCCAGGCGCTCGGCCTCGACGAGGAAGGCTTTCGCGGCGCGCGGTTCGACGCCTGGAACCGCGAGGTCCGCGGCAACAACGATCTGCTCAATCTCAGCCGCCCGGACGCCGTGCGCGCCATCCACCTCGCATATTTCCGCGCCGGCGCCGACATCGTCTCGACCAATACGTTTTCCTCAACCCGCATCGCGCAAGCCGATTACGGCATGGCCGAGATCGCCTACGAACTGAACGCCGAGGGCGCGCGGCTTGCCCGCGAGGCGGCGCGGCTGGCCCAGGACGAGGACGGCCGCGAGCGTTTCGTCGCCGGCGCGCTCGGTCCGACCAACCGCACCGCCTCGATCTCGCCGGACGTGTCCAATCCCGGCTTCCGCGCCATCACCTTCGACGAGCTGCGCGCTCGCTTATGGCGAACAGGTGCGCGGGCTGATGGACGGCGGCGTCGACGCGCTGCTGATCGAGACCATCTTCGACACGCTCAACGCCAAGGCCGCGATCTTTGCCATCGCCGACGAATTGCGATGCGCGCGGCATCGCCGTGCCGGTGATGATTTCCGGCACCATCACCGACCGCTCCGGCCGCTTTCTCTCCGGCCAGACGCCGGAAGCGTTCTGGAATTCGATCGCGCATGCCGCGCCGCTGTCGGTGGGCCTGAACTGCGCGCTCGGCGCCAAGGAAATGCGCGCGCATATCGCCGAGCTCGCCCGCGTCGCCGACACCTTGATCTGCGCCTATCCCAATGCCGGGCTGCCCAACGAATTCGGCGGCTATGACGAAGGCCCGGAGGTCATGGCGGAACTGATCGGCGAATTCGCCGACGGCCGGCCTCGTCAATATCGTCGGCGGCTGCTGCGGCACGACGCCGGAGCATATTCGCGCCATCGCCCGCGCGGTCGCCGGCAAGGCGCCGCGCGCCATCCCGGAAATCGACGCCGCGGCTGCGGCTCTCCGGGCTCGAAGCTTTACGCTGACGCCGGAAATCCCCTTCGTCAACGTCGGCGAGCGCACCAACGTCACCGGCTCGGCGAAATTCCGCAAGCTCGTCACCGCCGGCGATTATCCGGCCGCGCTCGCTGTGGCGCGCGATCAGGTCGAGAACGGCGCGCAGATCATCGACATCAACATGGACGAGGGCCTGCTCGATTCCGAAAAGGCGATGGTCACGTTCCTCAATCTGATCGCCGCCGAGCCCGACATCGCCCGCGTGCCGGTGATGATCGATTCCTCGAAATTCTCGGTGATCGAGGCCGGGCTCAAATGCGTGCAGGGCAAACCCGTGGTCAATTCGATCTCGCTCAAGGAGGGCGAAGACGCGTTCATCCACCACGCCGAGACTGGTGCGCCGCTACGGCGCCGCCGTCGTGGTGATGGCCTTCGACGAACAAGGCCAGGCCGACACGATGGAGAAGAAGCAGGCGATCACCGCGCGCGCCTACGACATTCTGGTCAACCGCGTCGGCTTCCCGCCGCAGGACATCATCTTCGATCCGAATATTTTCGCCATCGCCACCGGCATGGAGGAGCACAACGGCTACGGCGTCGCCTTCATCGAGGCGGCGCGCTGGATCCGGGCGAACCTGCCGCACGCGCATGTTTCCGGCGGCGTATCGAACCTGTCGTTCTCGTTCCGCGGCAACGAAGCGGTGCGCGAGGCGATGCATTCGGTGTTTCTCTATCACGCCATCAAGGCCGGCATGGACATGGGCATCGTCAATGCCGGCCAGATCGCGGTCTATGACGATCTCGATCCGGAACTGCGCGAGGCCTGCGAGGACGTCGTGCTCAACCGCCGCGCCGATGCCGGCGAGCGGTTGTTGGCGCTGGCCGAGCGCCATCGCGGTCACGGCAAGGAGAAGAAGGAAGCCGATCTCGCCTGGCGCGAATGGCCGGTGGAAAAGCGGCTGTCGCATGCGCTCGTCCACGGCGTCACCGATTTCATCGAAGCCGACGTCGAGGAGGCGCGCCGCAAGCTGCCGCGGCCGCTCGCCGTGATCGAAGGCCCGCTGATGGACGGCATGAACGTGGTCGGCGACCTGTTCGGCTCGGGCCGCATGTTTTTGCCGCAGGTGGTGAAATCGGCGCGGGTGATGAAGCAGGCGGTCGCCTATCTGTTGCCTTACATGGAACAGGACAAGGACGGCCGCGCCCATGTCTCTACGAACGGCAAGATCGTCATGGCGACGGTCAAAGGCGACGTCCACGACATCGGCAAGAACATCGTCGGCGTCGTGCTCCAGTGCAACAATTACGACGTCGTCGATCTCGGCGTCATGGTGCCGGCGGAGAAGATTTTGCAGGCGGCCAAGGAAGAGCAGGCCGACATTGTCGGGCTGTCCGGCCTGATCACGCCCTCGCTCGACGAAATGTGCCATGTCGCCGCCGAGATGGAACGGCAGGGTTTCGACGTGCCGCTGCTCATCGGCGGCGCCACCACGAGCCGCGTGCATACCGCGGTGAAGATTCATCCCAATTACCGGCGCGGCCAGGCCGTCTATGTCAACGACGCGAGCCGCGCCGTCGGCGTGGTCTCGGCGCTGCTGTCGCGCGAGTCTCGGCCACGCTATATCGGCGAAGTGCGCGCCGAATATGTACGGATCGCGGCGGCGCATGCGCGCGGCGAAGAGAACAAGCAGCGGCTGTCGCTCTCCGACGCGCGCGCCAATGCGTTCAAGCTCGATTGGTCCGGCCGTTATTTGCCGCCGGCGCCGCAGTTTCTCGGCACCCGCACGTTCGCCAACATCCCGCTTGCCGAGCTTATCGACTACATCGACTGGTCGCCGTTCTTCGCCACCTGGGAGCTTGCCGGCAAATATCCCGCCATCCTCGACGACAAGACCGTCGGCGAGGCGGCGCGCGGCCTTTACGCCGACGCCCAAGCCATGCTGCGCAAGATGGCCGACGAACAATGGTTCCGCGCCGGCGCGGTGGTCGGCTTCTGGCCGGCCAATGGCGACGGCGACGACATTCTCGTCTTCGCCGACGAGGCGCGCAGCCACCCGATTGCGACGCTGCACACGCTGCGCCAGCAATTGGCCCGCCGCGAGGGCCGCGCCAATGTCGCATTGGCCGACTTTGTCGCGCCGCGCGCCAGCGCGCTCGCCGATTATGTCGGCGCCTTCGCGGTCACCGCCGGGCTCGGCGAGGACGCGGTGGCCGACCGTTTCAAGCACGCCAACGACGATTATTCGGCGATCATGGCCAAGGCGCTGGCCGACCGTTTGGCCGAAGCGCTCGCCGAGCGCATGCATCAGCGTGTGCGCCGCGAATTCTGGGCCTATGCGCCCGATGAAACGCTCGGCAGCAGCGAATTGATCGCGGAAAAATATCGCGGCATCCGGCCGGCGCCCGGCTATCCGGCGCAGCCCGACCACACCGAGAAGGAAACGCTGTTCAAGCTGCTCGACGGGAAACATGCCATCGGCGTGACGCTCACCGAGAGCTTCGCCATGTGGCCGGGCGCCTCGGTGTGCGGGCTCTATTTCAGTCATCCCGACAGCTACTATTTTGGCGTCGGCAAGATCGAGCGCGACCAGGTCGCCGATTACGCCAGGCGCAAGGGCTTCTCGCTCACTGAAGCCGAACGCTGGCTCGCGCCCATCCTCAATTACGATCCGCTGGCCGCCGCGCAGACCGCCGCGGAGTAACAACCTCCCGCGCTCGCTACGCTCACTCGACCACTTCGCTCCGGGGAGAGGTGAAAACAAAATCACGTGTTCTCGCGCCGCGTTCTTAAGCGCGCGCATTCGCAGCCCACGATGTTAAACAGCGACGCCATTTCTCCCTCTCCCCGCAGGGGAGAGGGAGAAATAAGGCGCCCCCGTTCTCGCGCCGGGTGTTTTGCGCGCGAGTGGTGCCAGACCAACGATGTTTCGAACCGTCATTGGCAGCGTAGAGGCGGAATCGGTCCAGTCTTAGCGGCAAGTCCGGGATCGCTTCCCTGCTCCGCTCCTCGCCATGACGAAGTAAGAAAATAAGGGAAGCGGAACGCCGGCAGACGCACTGCAGTCAAAACCGGACTGCAGGGAAGACCTGTACGCAAGCGGCGCACAGGGCGCGCCGCGGAGAAGGCGGCTTGCGCCGCCCTCACCGCTATCGGGCGCGCTCGCCTGCCGGCGTTCCACCACGGCACTTGCGGGGGCGACCGAACGCCACCGCTCAGCTCCAGTTCACGCGCTTCCTGGGACGGAACTAGGTAGGGATGGGCGTTATCCACCCCCGGCCGTCCCAGTGCAGCGGGCGATAGAAGCCCGCAGACCGGTCCTAGTGCCGGCCGGGCGTTTTGGCCCGGAGCCGCCCGGGAGCGGGGGGCGACAACCCCGCCCGCGGGAACCGTCCTCGCCCCTAACCGCCGGCGTCACCCGGCGGCGTCCCTCAGGGCGAGATGATTCGTCCCCTATATAGCGCCATCGGTGACTGTTGTCAATTAAAATGTGACAGAACGGCGGTTTTCTTCCACTGTGGCGCGGCGGTCACAGCGCCGGCAAAGGCCGCCTGCTATGATCCATGGTCCCCACAATGCCCGGAGCTGAAGCGGTGGTGAGAAAGATCGGCCTCGTTTCATTATTCATGGCTGTCGCATTGATCGGCCTTTGCGGCGCCAAGACCGCATCGGCCGATTCCGGCCAGGTGTGGTCGTTTCAGACGCCCTTCGGCATCATTTACGGCATCATTCCGCGCGCCGAGGTGGACTATCCGACCGCGCGCGCTCCGGGAACCATCGTCGTCATCACCGGCCAGCGCCGGCTCTACTACGTGCTCGGCGGCGGCAAGGCGATCCGCTACACCATCGCCGTCGGCATGGAGGGTTATGGCTGGTCGGGCGTCAACACGATCACTTCCAAACGCGAATGGCCGGACTGGACGCCGACGCCGGGCGAGCGCAAGCGGTTTCCGGACCTGCCCGCTCACATGGCCGGCGGTCCCACCAATCCGCTTGGCGCGCGTGCGCTCTATCTCGGCGACACGCTCTACCGCATCCACGGCACCAATGAGCCGTGGAAGCTCGGCGGCGGCGTGTCGTCGGGCTGCATCCGTATGTCGAACGACGACATCATCGACCTCTATAACCGCGCCAAGATCGGCGCGACGGTGATCGTGCAGCGGTAGCGACCGCGGGTTCTGTTGATTCTTCGAGAACTCGAAGGCTTGCGAATCGCCTTCCAATCGTCCGATGATTGAATTTGGGGCGCCTGAAGGCATTGCACCGTGCTGCATGGCAGTACGCTTATGGTATTGGCCATTGGCCTCGCGGTGACCGGCTGCGGGATCGCGCAGCCCATCCAATCCGAAGAACCGGCAAAGCAGTCCGCTGTGCCAAGCGCGCAGCTCATCCAACAGTCGAAGACGGCGATGGCCGCCTGTGACGCCGAATTTCCCGCCGGCGAACCGAGAACCGCAGTGGCGCGAAGGAAGTGCATCAACGACGGCTTCACCATCAGACTGCCGACGTTCGGACCGGATCAGGACCTGGTGCGGGCTGTCCTGGGGGACAGCATGGTCATCGCCGAGAAAGTGCAAAACGGGCAAATGTCCATTGCCGAAGCCAACGCCACCATGGCCAAAAAATGGTCGCAGGCGGTCGTGGCGAGCCAGCAACGCGCGCACTCGAAAAACTCCGTCTTGGCGCAACAGAGCGCGGCGACCGCACCACAACAAGCCGCGGTGCCGGCAGGTGGCGGGGTTGTCGTCCCTGTCGACCTGCCGGGCTTTAAATGCGACCAAAACGGCAACGCGGTGACGTGCAATTAGTGGGCGCGCCGACTTGTCCGCGAGTTTGTTGATCGCATCTAGCAACGCGGCTCGATCCCTCACCCGCGCCTTCGGCGCGACCTCTGCCCGCTGTGAAGAGGCGAAGAGTTCACGCTCCGACCTTCCGCTTGATCGCCTGCTCGACGAACAAAGCGGCTTCGAGCGTGGCTTTGTCGCGGCCGAAGCGGCCGACGATCTGGACGCCGAGCGGCAATTCGTTGTCGCGAAGGCCGGCGACGTTGACGCACGGCGCGCCCATCAGCGTCCACAGCCGGTTGAACAGCGGATTGCCGGTGGCGCCAAGACCGGCCGGGGCGGCGCCGGGCGCCGAGGGCGTGAGGATGACGTCGAAGTCGGCCATGACGTTGGCCAGCGCCTGGCGGGCGCGGCTCGCGGTGCGGCGCGCAGCGTCGTACTGATCGGCGGTGATCGCCAGCGCGGCGGTCAAGTGATCGCGCAACATGGGGTCGATGCGATCGCGGTGGCGGTCGTATTCATAGGCGAGCGCGCGGATGTTCTCATAATCCTGGACGGTGTATTGCGCCTCGTAGGCGTCTTCCAGGATCGGCGGCAGCGCGAGTTCCGTGACGCGCGCGCCGGCCGCCGCGGCGATGCGGCCCGCGGTCTCGACCGCTTTCTGCATCGCCGCGTCGGCCTGCGGCCACAGATGGGTGCGGGTCAGCGCGATGCGCGGCGCCGCAGGCGGAACGCGATCCACGCGCAGCTCGCGCTCCAGCACCACGGCTGCCGCGAAGGCGACATCGGCAACGCCTGAGCCGAACAGGCCGGCTGTGTCGAGATGCCAGGACACCGGCTTGACGCCGACCATCGGGATCAGCCGGTACGACGGCTTGAAACCGGCGACGCCGCAATAGGCGGCCGGCCGGATCACCGAGCCCGCGGTCTGGGTGCCGAAGGCGATCGGCACAAAACCCGCGGCCACCGCGGCGGCGGAGCCGGCCGAGGAGCCGCCCGGGGTGTACGCGACATTGTGCGGATTGCGCGTCGCCGACGGCACGAGCGAGGCGAACTGCGTCGTCACCGTCTTGCCGAGCATGACGCCGCCGGCGCGGCGGGTGAGCGCCACCGCACTGGCGTCGGCCGGCGGCCGGTAGCCGGCATAGATCGGCGAGCCGTATTGGGTCGGCAGATCGGCGGTGTCGAAAATGTCCTTGAACGCCACCGGCAGGCCGCGCAGCGGCAGCGATGCAAGGCCCGGCGCATCGGCGGCGCGGCGCGCAGCGTCGAGATCGAGCGCGACGAAAGCGCCGACCTCCTTCTCGCGCGCGGCGATCGCGTCGGCGCACAGCTCGACGGCATCGCGGGGCTTCAGTTCGCCGGCTTCGATGCGGCGGACAAGATCGAGCGCGGACAACATTGTCCCACCGCGATTAAGATCGTCCATCGTGTCCCCTTCCCTCAGCGTCCATTAAGCTCGTCACGTTTCCCGGATGCGGTGCAGCGTGAAACGGTGCACCGCTGATCCGAGACCTTAGCAAACCCGGCGCTTGTGACGATCCCGGGTCTGCAGCGCAGCACTGCGTGCTGCGCTACGCCCGGGAAACGCGGCCTATGGTTAACATATTGCTGCAGGTAACGAAGCGTCAGCATTGAGCAGTCCTTAACGGAAATCCTCGCATTGTCCGCGCATGACGCGCGGAGTTCGCTGGTATCTCGTCAGCTCCCTCGTCCTCGTCGCTCTGGTCGCCGTCGCCGGCTGCAGCCATTACATGCTGGCCGAGCGCGAGCCGTGGCGGCACGAGGCGGAACTGTCGTGCCTGAATTCCGGCGCGGTGAACGACGTCGCCGGCCGGGTGCGCATCGCGGCGATCGAAGGACCCGGCGCCTGCGGCATCGATTATCCGCTGCGCGTCTCGGCGCTGGGCGAAAGCGCGCCGCTGTCCTATGACGACGAGCCGGTGCCGCCGGGCGCGATCCCGAGCGGCGGCAACAACAACGCGATGCCGCGGCAATGGCCGGGCGCCCCGGCCGCCGTGCAGTCGGCGCCGTTGCCGCCGACGCAAGGCGCGCCGCAAAACTATTCCTACTCGCCGACTTATCCGGCGCAGCAGCGCTATTCGCCGCCGTCCTACCCGCCGCCGCAGCCGGCCGCGCAACTCGGCGCGCCGCTGTCGCTCGACCCCACGGCAGCGGACGATGACATCGGCATCCCGGGCGGCCCGCCGCATCCTTATTACGGCGAACCTCACGCGCCGGACTATTCGCGGCTGCCCGCGCAGGCCGAGCCGCCGGCTGCGAGCGCGCCGGTGCCGCCGCTCGGGCCGCCGGCGCCGGCGGTGGCGGCGGCAACGGTGCCGGTGCAGGTGCAGCCGCCGGCGACGCTCGCCTGTCCGATCATGTCGGCGCTCGACAAGTGGATCAGCGAGGCGGTTCAGCCGACGGCGATGAAATGGTTTCGCCAGCCGGTGGTCGAGATCAAGCAGATCGGCTCGTATTCCTGCCGCGGCATGATCAACGGCAGTCCGAACGCGCATATTTCCGAGCACGCCTTCGGCAATGCGCTCGACATCGCTGAATTCGATCTCGCCGACGGCCACAAGATCAGCGTGCAATATGGCTGGCACGGCACGCCCGAGGAGCAGGGCTTTCTGCACGACGTGCAGGACGCGGCGTGCCAGGACTTCACCACCGTGCTGGCGCCGGGCGCCAACGTCTATCATTACAATCACATCCACGTGGATCTGATGCGGCGCGCCTACCGTCCCTATATCTGCGAGCCGCGGGCGATCCCGGGCGAAGTCGCCGCGGCGCGGGCGCGCGCGCAATTCGCGGCGCGGCACGACGGCGAGCCGCGCTATACCGGCGCGATCAAAGCGAGCGCGCATACGCCTGAGCATGTGCACGCCCACGCCTATTCCGGCGAGGACGACGATTCACTACCCGAGGCGGTGCCCGGGGAAGATTGATCTTCGCTTATTGCACCGAAATATTAAGCTGCTTGACCAGCCGCGCTAACTTGGCGGAGTCATCCCGCACGATCTGGGCGTACTGCTCGGCGGTGCCGCCCGCCGGCGCCTGCGCCTGATCCATAAAGCTTTTGCGCACCTTGGCGTCGGCAAGCGCCGCATTCACAGCCGTGTTCAGCCGCTTGATGACGTCCGGCGGGGTTCCCGCCGGAACGAAGACGCCCGTCCATTGATCGAGCACCAGCGCCTTCAAGCCCGCCTCCTGGAACGTCGGCACATCCGGCAAGGCCGGCGAACGCGTGGCGGTCGACTGCGCGAGGAGCTTGAGCGTACCGGCCTTGTAGTACGGAATGAGCGGGGTCGTTCCAAGCGAGCCGAGCTGGACGTTTCCGGCGATGAGATCGTGGATCGCCTCGCCGCCGCCGCGATAGGGCACCTGGACGAGGTTGATGCCGGCAAGTTGCGCGTACCAAAGCGCAACGATCGCCTGTTGCGAGCCCACCCCGCTGCCGGTCGCAAAGCGCATGCCCGGTTGTTGCTTAACTTTGGCGGTCAATCCGGCAAGTGTCGTGACGCCGAGCGAAGGATGCGCCGCCAAGGCGATAGGCTGGGTTGACAATTCGACCACCGGCACCAGATCGCGCAACGGATCGAAGTCCATTTTATAGATAAGAGGATTGCCGCTGACCGCATCGGTTCCGATCAGAACCGTATAGCCATCCGGCGCGCTTCTTGCCACGTATGCCATGCCGATGTTGCCGTTGGCGCCGGACTTGTTCTCCACCACCACCTGCTGCCCGAGCGAACGCGACACGAAATCGCCGACGACGCGCGCGGCAACGTCGGTGGAGCCGCCGGGCGGAAACGGAACGATAAAGTGAATGGGGCGCGCCGGCCAATCCGCCGCCCACGCCGCCGGCGCCAAAAGCGCGAGAGCGAGCACGCCGACAACCAACCGTATTTTCAGCATTCCCATGACCCTCCGCTTTTCCGTCCGGCTATGGTATCGGCTCTTTCCCCACCGCCGTGCAAGAACCTCCGTTACGGCTCTCAGGATCAAGCAATTGCCATGCCGTTCTCCAAGTATCTTCCCGAACACATGGGCGCCATCAGGCTTGTGACGCCTGGACCATTCGTCGCCGGCTCCCATGCCGAGCTCGTTCTGGTCTACACCGCCGGCACCTTCGGCATCGACGACACCGGCATGCTGAAAATCTCATGGCGGACCACATCGGACCTGAGCAAGCCGCAGTTCGACAAGCCCGATGCTCCGAACTTCGCCACGGTCGAGGCCAGCAATGGCGCCAAGCTCGAGGTCTGGTTCGACCGCCTGAATATCCGCCCTTACGCCAACACGGTGCTTATTCGCGTCGGCCGGGGTTATCTGCGCGCCGGCGACACGCTGACCATCCGGCTCGGCGACCGCCGGCAAGGCTCGCCGGGCCTGCGCCTGCAAACCAACGTTGAAAAGAACGTGCTCTTGCAGACCGCGGTCGACGCGTTTGCCACTTATGAATTCTGCCTCCTGCCCGAGCAACCGACGATCGATCTGGTGCCGGGGCCGGCGGTCAAATGGAAAGCGATTCTGCCCTCGCTTGCGGTCGTCGGCGAGCCCTTCCGGCTCGCCCTCGTCGCCGAAGACATGTGGGGCAATCCGACCGAGGATGCGGCCGGCACGTTGCAGCTTGCGTCCTCGCGGCCGCTGCGCGGGCTGCCCGACAGCATCGCCGTCAAGAACGGCGACGGCCCGCGGGTGATCGAAAATCTTGCGGCTGCCGATACCGGAGACCTGGAGCTCACGGTGACGGCCGACGGCCGGCGGGTGGCGCGCGCCAATCCGCTGCGGGTGGTGCGCGCCGCACCGCTACGGCGCTATTGGGCCGATCTGCATGGCCAGAGCGGCGAGACCATCGGGATGGGAACGGCGGAGGACTATTTCCGCTACGCCCGCGACAAGGCCTTTGTCGACATGGTCGGACACCAGGGCAACGATTTCCAGATCACCGACGGATTTTGGCGAGAGCTGAACGCGCTGACCGCGCAATTCGATCGGCCCGGCAAGTTCGTCTGCCTGCCCGGCTACGAATGGTCGGGCAATACCGGCATGGGCGGCGACCGCAACATCTTTTATCGCCGCGAGGGACGGCCGATTCGCCGCTCGTCGCATATTCTGGTGGAGGGTGCGACCTCGACCGAGGCCATCTACACGGCGGACAAGCTGTTCGCGTTCCTGGCGGACGAGGACTGCCGGGTCATCGCGCATGTCGGCGGACGCTATGCCGACATAAAATACGCTCATGATCCGCGGATCGAGCGCACGGTCGAGGTCCACTCGACCTGGGGTACATTCGAATGGCTGCTGCACGACGCATTCGACGAGGGCTTTCGCGTCGGCGTGGTATGCCATAGCGACGATCACAAGGGCCGTCCCGGCGCCACCATGCCCGGCGCGTCCACTTTCGGCGCGATCGGCGGACTGTCCTGCTATTTCATGCCGGAATTGACGCGCGACGCGCTGTTCGAAGCGCTGCGCCGCCGCCACCACTATGGCACGACCGGCACCCGATTGTTCCTGGACGTCCGCGGCAGCTTCGCGCGCGACGTCTCCGGGTTTTCCGAGGATCCGCAAATCGGTCCGGCGCAACAAATAACGGTGCGCGAAGCGATGATGGGCGACATCATTCGGCCGAACGGCGTGCCGATGAAGCTCTCCGTCGAGGCGATCGGAACGGCGCCGCTCGATCGCGTCGACGTTCTCCATGGCAAGGAGGTCGTACAAACGGCGCGGCCGTTCCTTGCGGGCGACCTCGGCCGCCGGGTACGCGTGCTGTGGCAGGGCGCCGAATATCGCGGCCGCGGCCGCGAGACCGTGTGGCAAGGCAGGCTCGCGCTGACCGGCAATCGCATCGCGCGCTTTGCCCCGGTGAATTATCTCAACCCCGAACGCAAATTGCAGGAAAGCGCTCCCGGTTCCGCGCTGGCATGGACGTCGGTGACGACCGGAAACCTTGCCGGCATCGATCTATGGCTCGAAGACGCCCGCGCCGGCTCGCTGCGCATCGACACCAATATCGTATCGGGCACGGTCGATCTGGACGGGCTTGCCGACAACACGGCGGTGTTTGACGGCGGCGGGCTCGGCCGCAAGCTCAGCATCTACCGCTTGCCGGAAGCCGATTGGACGCCGCGGCTGACGCTGACGCACGATGTCACATTCACTGGCGGCAGCGATTTGCCGGTCTATGTGCGGGTCACGCAGGCGGACGGTCATCAGGCCTGGTCGAGTCCGATCTATCTGATCGACTAGGGCGCTGAACGCGGCATGCGCAGCACCGGCTTGATGGTAATGCCGGCGGAAGATTCCGCCGCCGCGCGGTTGATGTCGGATAGCTCGTAGAACGTGATCATCTTGTCGATCGGGAATTGGCCGGCGACGACGAGTTCGACCAGCTTCGGGATGAACTCTTTCGGCACGCTGTCGCCTTGCACGACGCCGCGCACCGAACGGCCCTGTTGCAGAAACGGCATTTCGAACGACGCGTCGGTACCTTTCGGCGCACTGCCGAGAAGCGTGCATAGGCCGCCCGGCATCAGCGACTCGATGGCCTGGCGCAGCACCGCCGGCACCGCCGAGGTGTCGGCCGCATAGCGCACGCCATTGCCGGTGAGGTTGCGGATCGTGCCGACGATATCGGGGCAGCTCTTGTAGTCGATCGTGCAGGTGGCGCCGAGCTCTTGCGCCAGCGCGAGACGATGCGCGTGCACGTCCACCGCGACAATCGGATTGCAGCCGGCGATCTTCGCCGCCATCAGCGCCGAGAGCCCGACCGCGCCGACGCCGAAGATGGCGACGCCGTCGCCAGGGTCGGGCTGCACGACGTTGAGCACCGCGCCGGCGCCGGTCTGGCCCGAGCAGGCGAGCGGGCCGAGCTGCTCCAGCGGCGCGTCCTTGCGCACCTTCACCGCCCAGCGCGCTTGGGTGAGCGCGAAAGTGCCGAACGAGGATTGCTGAAAGAACGCGCTGTAGACCGGCGCGCCGTCCTTCGAAAGCAGCGTCGTGTCGTCGAGCCGGGTGCCGAACATCTTTAGCTTGCGGCCGTGAAGGCAATGATTGGTCTGCCCATCGCGGCAATTGGCGCAATCGCCGCACCACGGATAGGACATCACCACGTGATCGCCCGGCGCCAAGTCGTTCACCGCGGCGCCGACGGCATGCACGACGCCGGCGCCTTCATGGCCGTAGACCGCGGGATAGGGGCTTCCGAAATAGCCGTCGCGGCCGTGCAGGTCGGTCTGGCACATGCCGCTCGCCACGACGCGGACGACAAGCTCATCCGGCCGAGGCTCGCAGAGGTCCAGCGTATCGATGACGAAAGGGCCCGATTTCTTGCTGACGACCGCGGCGGTGATGCGCATGGGCCGCATTGTGAGAACGGCTTGGCGCGGCGTCAATGCAGGGCGGGCAAAATCGTCGAGGCGCGACCGCGTGGGCACCGCGCTTGTACGATCTTGCCTACGCGGCGAGGCCTTGCCGCGCGGTGCCCACCCTACTGTGCGTCAATGCGCCTGCATCTGCCGCAGCCCCGCGGCGGTCGGCCAGCAATCGACTTTCAGGCCGTTCTTTTTCTGATAGGCGCCGAGCGCGGCCCGCGTCAGCATGCCGGCCTTGCCATCGATCTTGTCATGGTAATAGCCGCGCGCGGTGAGGATCTGCTGCATGCGGTCGAGATCGGCGGTCGGCAGTTGCGCCACCTTGGCCCATGGCGTCTGGAACGGTCGCGGATCGGTCATGCGATCGGCGAGGTGGCCGACAAACAGCACGTAGAGATCGGAGAAATTATACTGCTTGATGACGAAATAATTCGCCGTGGCGAGAAACGACGGCCCGTAGAGGCCGGCGACCTGCAACAGCGAGGCGGGCGCGGCCTGCTCCGCGGCCGGGATGACGCGGCCGTAAGCGGGCACGAACCCGCGCTTGAGCCAATCGGCAATGGGCAAAGTGTGCTCCGGCACGCCGATGGTGCAGTCGACATTGGCCGGCGGATGCACCTCGTAGGCCCAATGCAGGCCGGGCTGCCAGCCCTTGTCGATGAGCTGTTTCGCGGCGGAAGCGAGCGCGTCCGGCACCGAGTGCCAGATGTCGGGATGCCCGGCGTGGTCGAACGCCACCGCGTATTTCAGATAATCCGACGGCAGGAATTGCGTCAGCCCCATGGCGCCGGCCCAGGAGCTTTTCATGGCGGCGCGCGCGACGTCACCGCGCTGCAGGATTTGCAGCGCCAGCAGGAATTCCTGCGTGAACTTGTCCTTGCGCTGGCCGACATAGGCCTGCGTCGCCAGCACGCGAATGGCGTCGCGGGTGTCGGCGACACGGCCGAAATCGGTCTCGCGGCCGAAGATCGCCAGCAAGATCGCGGGCGGCACGCCGTATTGGCGTTCGATGGTGTCAAGCGGACCGTGGTATTGCGCGTAAAGCTTGCGGCCCTGCGCGGCGAGCCGCTCGATCACCGGCTCTTTGAGATAATCCGCCGGCGTCTCGACGAATTCCGCCTGCCCCGGCGGCGGCTTCTGCGGCCGGCCCGGCAGGACGAGGTCCGGCAGCGTCAGATCGGGCTCGAGCCCGCGCGTTGCCGCGTCGAACGTGACGCGGGTGACACCGAGCGCCTGCGCTTGCGGCCACAGCGATTGCAGGAAGGCGGTAAAAGCAGTGTCGGCGGAAGCGGGTTGAACGCAGAGAGCGCCGCTTAGCAAAACAATCCCGAGCACCGCGCCGCAGAGCTTCATCGCACCGCCAGGATGAACAGCCGCGGAAACCGCAGCAGCACCTTGCCGTCATAGCGCGGCTTATAGGCTTCGACGCATTTGGCGGTGTAGGCGGCGAGGAATTGCTCGCGGTCGGCGGCGGACAAGGGCGACAGGAACGGCTGCAGCGAGGAGCCCTTGAACCATTCGGTGATCGCCGCCGGGCCGTTCATCACATGATTGTAGACGGTGTGCCAGATGTCGAGGTGGGTCGCGGCCGGCTTGAGCAGGTCGTAATATTCTTCGGCCGAGGGAAGGTGCTCACGCGGCGCCGCCTTGACCTCGGGATGATCCTTCCACGGGCCGGCCTCGCCGACTTCCTTCTGAAAGCGCAGCGCCGGCTCGCGGGTGTTGTCCGGCATCTGGATCGCCAACACGGCGCCTTGCGGCATCGCTTCAAGGAGCCGCCGCATGATCGCCGGATGGTCCGGCAGCCACTGCATCACCGCATTGCCAAAGATCAGATCGGTCGCCGGGTCCGGCGTCCAGGTGGCGATGTCGCCCTCGACGAATTTGCACTTGGGCAGCCGCTCGCGCGCCTTGCGCAGCATGTCGGGCGAAGAGTCGAGCCCGACGACGTCGCTCTCCGGAAAGCGCTCTACGATCAGCTCGGTCGAGTTGCCGGGCCCGCAGCCGAGATCGACCGCGAGCCGCGGCCGCTGCAGCGGCACTTGCGCCAACAGATCGCGCGGCGGCCGGGTGCGTTCGTCTTCGAACTTGAGATATTGGCGGGCGCTCCAGTCTTCCATGCGGCTTGACCATCGTTTGCGTCGGTATTACTTTTTATGAGATCGTAATACCGCGGGACACCGGCCATGGCAACCACCACCGTCACCATCAAAGGCCAGGTGACTCTGCCGAAGGATATCCGCGACGCGGCCGGCATCAAGCCGGGCGATCGGCTCAATGTCGAGGCCACTGCATCGGGCGGTATTTATATCGAGAAGCCGGGCAGCGCGGCGAAATATCGCAAACGCCTGCTCGCGCTGGCGAAACGGCGGATCGTCAAAGGCTCTTCGACGGATGCCTACATGAAGCTGATGCGGGGCGACCCGGACGAGGACTACGGTCCGTGACATTGATTGACACTAATGTCCTCATCGACGTGCTGGCAAACGACCCGCGCTGGCGGCCATGGTCCGTGGACATGCTGGCGCAGCGCTTCGAGCTCGGCGCCTTGATCGTTACCGACGTGACCTACGCGGAATTATCGCCGCAATTCGCCAGTTATCGCTCGCTCGATGCGGCAATGGTCCAATTGAACGTCGTGCTGCAGAGAATCCCGCGCGAGGCCCTCTTCATCGCCGGCGGCGCGTTTGCGCGCTATCGCAGCCAAGGCGGCGTGCGCAGCAACGTGCTGGCCGATTTCTTCATCGGCGCGCACGCACGGGTGCTCGGCTGCCCGGTGCTGACACGCGACGTTCGGCGCTACCGGCGATATTTTCCCGACGTTGTGCTGGTCGCGCCCGGCGCGTGAGGAGGGCGCCGCTTCGCGCTCGCGACTTTGCCGGGCGATTCGATTATGGTGCGGGGTCTTGGCAGGAACCTCGGCAGGAACCCCGACCGATGTGTTTTCGAACTGCGGCAGTCGTTGCTCTGGCATTGACAGGTTTTGCCGGCGCCGCCGCGGCGCAGGAGAGGCCCGGCAACGCGATCCCCTGCTCCGCCATCGACAGCATCGGCACCGCCGAGATGGCGAACGACGGCACCATCACGCTGCATCTGCAGTCGCTGTGGCCGGATCCGATCGCCGAGGGCGAGCTCGTCTACGCGCCGGACGATCCGCAATACGACGAGATCAAGCGGCACATCGGCGATATCCACCCCGGCGACAAGAAACCGATCAAGCCGTGGTGCTGACGGAAATCAGCGCCGCCGGTACTGATGGCGCTGCGGCGGACGCGGCGCGGCGCTGGCGCGCTCGTCCTTGTGGCGGAAAATCATCCGGCCTTTTTCCAGGTCGTAGGGCGAGACTTCGACCGTCACCCGGTCGCCGGCCAGCGTCTTGATCCGGTTCTTTTTCATCCGCCCTGCGGTGTAGGCGACCAGCACGTGGCCGTTGTCGAGCTGCACGCGAAAGCGCGCGTCGGGGAGGATCTCGGTCACCAGGCCTTCGAATTCCAGGAGCTCTTCTTTGGCCATGTCATGACTCCCTCGATTGACCGGTAAAGCGCGGCGCGCCGTGGCGGCGGTCCGCCGGATCGCGGCGCAGGAAAGCGACGGCGGCGATGCCGTCCGCTGACGATCGATCGGCGTGCGGCTGCGCGTTTCGCGGCTGAGCATTTGGCGGCTGCGCGCGATTTTGCTGCCCGCGATGCGGCTGTCCGTGATGCGCTTGCTTGCCGGTGCCGTTGCCGTGACGCCGGCGCTGCCGCTCGCGATGGCCGTTGCCATTGTGACGGCCGGGTACGGTCTTGGCGGGCGCCGTCTTGCCAGGCGCAGTGTTGGCGGCCGGCGCCTCCGCGCGTTGCGGATGCGCGCGCCGGTCGGTCAACGGCAGCGACATGCGGATGAGTTTTTCGATGTCGCGCAGGAACGCCATCTCCTCAGCGTCGCACAGCGAAATGGCAATGCCGTCGGCGCCGGCGCGGGCGGTGCGGCCGATGCGGTGCACGTAAGTCTCCGGCACATTCGGCAGATCGAAATTCACCACATGGCTGATGCCGTCGACGTCGATGCCGCGCGCGGCGATATCGGTGGCGACGAGCGTGCGTACCTTGCCGCTGCGGAACGCCGCGAGCACGCGCTCGCGCTGGCCCTGCGACTTGTTGCCGTGAATGGCTTCGGCGGCGATACCCGCTTGCACCAGCCGCCGCACCACTTTGTCGGCGCCGTGCTTGGTGCGGGTGAAAACGAGCGCGCGGTCTATGGTTTCCTGCCGCAACAGGTCGACCAGGATCGCCGGCTTGGCGGCGCGGTCGACGCGGATGATGCGCTGGTCGATGCGCTCGGCGGTCGAGGCGGTCGGCGTCACCGCGACCTTGACCGGATCGCGCAGCATATGTGCGGCGAGATCGGCGATGGCGCCGGGCATGGTGGCGGAGAACATCAGCGTCTGCCGCTTGGCCGGCAGCTTGGCGACGATTTTGCGGATGTCGTTGATGAAACCCATGTCGAGCATGCGGTCGGCCTCGTCGAGCACGAAACATTCGACGCCGTTCAGCCGAAGCGCGTTGCTTTGCACGAGATCGAGGAGCCGGCCGGGCGTGGCGACGAGAATGTCGACGCCGTGCATGAGGCTGCGGACCTGGGCGCCCATCGAGACGCCGCCGATGGCGAGCGCCGAGCGCAGCCGCAGATGCCGGCCATAGGCGCGGAAGCTGTCGAGAATCTGGCCCGACAATTCGCGGGTCGGGCTCAACACCAGAACGCGGCAGGTTTTGGGCTCCAGCGCGCGCGGATTGGCGGCCAGGCGATGCAGGATCGGCAGCGCGAAGGCTGCGGTTTTGCCGGTCCCGGTTTGCGCGATGCCGATGACATCGCGGCCCGCCATCACGGTCGGGACAGTCTGGGCCTGAATCGGCGTCGGGGTTACGTATTTTTCTTCGGCAAGGGCTCGAGTGAGGGCGTCGTTAAGTTTAAAATCGTTGAAGTCGGTCAAAGAAATGACTTTCGTTGTGCACATCGTCACGGCCGTTGCGCGATGCGCTACGGCCGGCGGTGCGGGAGCTAAACAGACATCCCGCGCGATCTGGGCTGCCAATGAGGTGGAAAAGAGCGAGCCGGAAGCCAATTAACGGGGTTTAGTCCGTCGGGATCCCGTACACGCGGCTCGCAGCGGGCCTTTAAGGCCGCAACTCAGATATGGACTATTGCTGTGTCGGATTCAAGGCAGTTCGGACGCTGCCGGGCTGCGCCTCGGCGTTAACGCTTTGCGCGACGCGGCTTTTTTTCCGGCTGCGGCGCCGGCGGGGCCGCTGCGTCGGCGGCCTCCTTGGCCAGCCGCAGCGCCTTCAGCCGCGCCATTTGCTCGCGAATGGCACGGCCGCTGGCCTGATATTCCAGCATCGCCTTGGCGCCTTCCTTGGCGCGCTCTTCCTTCTTGAAACTTGCCTCGGCGCGGGTCTTGGTCTCGGTCGCCCGGGCTTCACTTGCTCGCGTTGCCAATGTCTTCTCTCCTGTTGCGCGGGAAACGCGCAATCCACCCTCCGGCATCACTTCTAAAAAGACGGCCTCGGAGGCGGTCGCTACCTTATAGCTACCTTATAGCTACCTTATATATAAGTCGCGGCAGCGAAACGCCACCCTTGCAAACGTGGCTAATAGGCCGGATTACCTTGAGAATTTCTTGTACTTGATCCGGTGCGGGATGACAGTATCCGTCCCCAGCCGCCGCATCTTGTCCTTTTCGTAGTCCTGGAAATTGCCCTCGAACCATTCGACGCGGCTGTCGCCCTCGAAGGCCAGCATATGGGTGGCGATGCGGTCGAGGAACCAGCGGTCGTGGCTGATGATCACGGCGCAGCCGGCGAAATCCTCCAGCGCCTCTTCGAGCGCGCGGAGCGTATCGACGTCGAGATCGTTGGTCGGCTCGTCGAGGAGGAGCACGTTGGCGCCCGATTTGAGCATCTTGGCGAGATGCACGCGGTTTCTTTCGCCGCCTGACAGCGAGCCGACTTTCTTCTGCTGGTCGGCGCCCTTGAAGTTGAACGCCGAGCAGTAGGCGCGCGAGTTCACCTCGCGCTTGCCGAGCTGAAGCATATCGGCGCCGCCGGAGATTTCCTCCCAGACGCTCTTCTTGCCGTCGAGCGAATCGCGCGACTGGTCGACATAGCCGAGATGCACCAATTCGCCGATCTTGATGGTGCCGCCGTCGGGCTTCTCCTGTCCGGTGATCATGCGGAACAGCGTGGTCTTGCCGGCGCCGTTCGGGCCGATGATGCCGACGATGCCGCCGGCCGGCAGCTTGAAGGTGAGGTCGTCGATCAGCAGATTGTTGCCGTAGCCCTTGCGCAAATGCTCGAAGTCGATGACGTTCTGGCCGAGCCGCTCGGCGACCGGAATGACGATCTGCGCGGTTTGGGTCTGCTTATCGCCGGCCTTCTTGAGCAATTCCTCGTAACGTTCGTAGCGCGCCTTGGATTTGGCCTGCCGCGCGCGCGGCGAGGCGGAAATCCATTCCTGCTCGCGGGCAAGCGAGCGCTGGCGCGCTTCCTCCTCGCGGCCCTCCTGCTCCAGCCGCTTCTGTTTCTGCACGAGCCATGACGAATAGTTGCCCTCGTAGGGAATGCCGTGGCCGCGGTCGAGCTCGAGAATCCACCCCGTTACGTTGTCGAGGAAGTAGCGGTCGTGGGTGACGATGAGGATGGCGCCCGGGTAATTGCGCAGATGGTTCTCGAGCCAGGCCACCAATTCGGCATCGAGATGGTTGGTCGGCTCGTCGAGCAAGAGTAGCTCGGGCTGTTCGAGCAACAACCGGCACAGCGCGACGCGGCGGCGCTCGCCGCCGGAGAGCTTTGATACGTCGGCCTCATCGAACGGGCAGCGCAGCGCGTCCATCGCCTGATCGACCTTGGAATCGAGATCCCACAGCCCCTTGGCCTCGATCTCGTCCTGCAGCCTGGTCATCTCGTCGGCGGTCTCGTCGGAATAGTTGACGGCGATCTCGTTGTAACGCTCGAGGATCGCCCGCTGCGGCGCCAGGCCCTCCATGACATTTTCGCGGACCGACTTCTGCGGATCGAGTTGAGGTTCCTGCGCCAAGTAGCCGACGCGGGCGCCCTGCGCCGCCCAGGCCTCGCCGGAATATTCGGTGTCGAGGCCGGCCATGATGCGGAGCAGCGTCGACTTGCCGGCGCCGTTGACGCCAAGAACGCCAATCTTGGCATCGGGATAGAAGGATAGATTGACGTCCTCCAAGACCTTCCGGTTTCCCGGATAAATCTTGGTCAGGCCTTGCATATGATAGACGAATTGACGGGCCATTGAATTGCGGGCTGCGCGCCCTGCCCCTCTGGCTTGGCGCTGCACGGCCGACCCGCCGGCAAGGGCGCGACGGCCGCGAAGGCGCTCATTTCGGGAAAATCTCCGTGCTGATGTAGCGATCCGGCGCATTAAGGGCAAGAACGGTTCCCGCCGCCGGTAATCGCGCACCGTGTCGCGGAACTTCGTTCCACTCTTACCGACCGCGGTAAAGCTTCGCTAAGCCTGATCACATTTGCGGCCAAGGTCTGCCGAAATCGCAACAAATTTTAATGATCACTCGCGACAATATATGTCAAACACACGTTTGAAAATGGAACCTGCGTTTGACGGCACCGTTGGCCTCGTGGAGGCCCGGCGACATTCCCAAGAACGGCCCCGGTGAAGGGCGAAGGGAGCGTGATATGTGGCGCGGCATCTCGAAGACGCTTCGCGAACTCTTGGAAATCCCCGGCTACGGTGCCGGATCGTACCGGCCTGACCTGCACTATATGCGCGGCCCCGGCCCGAAATGGCATGCCAAATACGGCGGCCTGATCGATAAGCCGTCGCGACCGGCGGCGGCCCCGGGGCCCGTCAGCAGCGAATTCGCCGAACACCGCGCGTAAGCCCGTTTTTCCGTCATCCTGAGGTGGCCGCGAAGCGGCCCTCGAAGAGCGACGGCCCGGGCACCTCGGCCGCATCCTTCGAGGCTCGCGGAGCTTGTCATCGGGCCGGCCGAAGGCCGGACCCGTTGGCTCGCACCTCAGGATGACGGACGAACTTCTTTTCCAGCCGGCCATGCTTTAAAAGCATCCACCAACGAAAGGCATGTATCGGGGCGGGAAACATGGCGGTTCGCTGCGCAATTCTCGACGACTACCAGAATGTGGTGCTGAAAGTCGCCGACTGGTCCAAGGTCAAGGGCGACGTCGACATCAAGGTCTTCAACGCGCATCTCGGCGGTCCCGACCAGGTCATCGCGGCGCTGCAAGGCTTCGAGATCATCGTCGCCATGCGCGAACGCACCGGCTTCCCCAAAACGGTGATCGACGCGCTGCCCGACCTGAAGCTTCTCATCACCACCGGCATGCGCAACGCCTCGATCGACACCGCGGCGGCCAACGCCCGCGGCATCACGGTGTGCGGCACCGGCTCGTTCGGCAGCCCGACCTCCGGGATCGCCATCGGGCTGATGCTCGAACTGACCCGCCACATCGGCTACGAAAACGCACGGCTGCATGCCGGCGCCACATGGCAGACCACGATCGGCCCCGACCTCGAAGGCCTGACGCTCGGCGTGCTTGGCCTCGGCAAGCTTGGCACCCGCACCGCGGCGATCGCCAAGGCCTTCGGCATGAAGGTCATCGCCTGGAGCCAGAACCTCACCGCGGAGAAATCCGCCGCCGCCGGCGTCGGCTATGTGTCCAAGGACGAGCTGTTCCGCCAATCCGACTTCATCACCATCCATGTGGTGCTTTCGGCCCGTTCGCGCGGCCTCGTCGGCGCCCGCGAGATCGCGCTGATGAAGCCGTCGGCGTTCCTCATCAATACCTCGCGCGGGCCGATCATCGACGAGGCGGCGCTGATCGCGGCGCTGCGCGACAAGAAGATCGGCGGCGCCGGCCTCGACGTGTTCGACGTCGAGCCGCTGCCGCTCGATCACCCGTTCCGCACGATGGACAATGTCGTCATCACCCCGCATCTCGGCTACGTCTCCAAGCAGAACTACCGCGGCTATTTCTCAGGCGTGGTCGAGGACATCCGCGGCTTCCTCGACGGCAAGCCGGTGCGGGTGCTGACTTGACGAGCGCTGGCACGCGGACAGGACCTCAGCGAATGTCCATTCGGCGTCGGATCGGCCTCGTGGGTGCGAGGCGCATCTGGGCTCGTTCCATGTGAGCGCGGTAGATGTGGTCGATTGTTTCCGAGAGGAAGCGCGCCAATCGGTCCATGCATCCGATCACGTTCGGCATCGTCGTTCTCCATTCAAATTATTCCGCCGGCCGGCGGCGAACCGGCCGGCGGAATGTCGGTCTCTAGTCGACCGTCGGCGCATAAAAGTCGCCTTGACGAAACGCATTCTGCTCCCGGGGCGCCGCCTGCTGCGCGATCATTTTGCTCGGAGCATAGTAGTCGCCATGGCGAAATTCGCTCATCTCCCGAGCGCTCGGCTGCCGGACTTGCGCGAGAGCATTCAGCCCATTGCGCCGAACGGCGATTCGGGTATTGCCGCCCAGAGGCGCCGCGCCGACGTGCAGGCCTCCGTCACGATCGTAGTAGGTGGCTATCGAGTTGCCGGTGCCCCATGTCGCGCTGAACGATTGAGCGAAGGCCGGGGATGCAATGCCGACCGCCGCGACGGCGACGGCCGCGATAAGCGTTGATTTGGTCAACATGGAAATTCTCCAAGTTTCAGGCGAAGGCCGATGCCCTCGCAGGCCTGCACATATTTCGCGGCCGGCGATGTTTAATTGGTCGGAGCCCGAATGGATTATTCGGCGGCGCCGAATAATGACGCCTGGCTCGAGTCAGGCGCGATCTGCCGGCGCAAGCATGGTCAAATTCGAACCTGGACTGAGCGCCGCACGGTCCTTGGAGGCTAACCCGCAAGGCGCATGGACGCGGCTATCGTGGAAGGCTGCTGTCTTGAGCGCGGCGGGGGATACCATACATAAAATGGATACCGCGAGGAGGCGGACCATGGACCGCGTCTCATCGATGCTATCGTTCGTCAAGGTGGTCGAACATGGGGGTTTTTCGTCCGCGGCGCGACAACTCAATCTGGCAACGAGCGTCGTCACCACGCATGTGAAGGCGCTCGAGGAGCGGCTGCAAGTTCGCCTGCTCAATCGCACCACGCGCACCGTCAGCCTGACGGAAGCCGGACGCGCCTATTACGAGCGGTGTGTGCAAATTCTCTCGGAAATCGAAGACGCCGAAGACGCCATCCAAGTCCTTCAATCAAAGCCGCGAGGAACTCTGCGGATCAACACTTCACCCGCGGTGCCGTTGGTGATCGCACCATCGATTGCGGAACACAATGAGCTTTACCCGGACGTGACGATTCATCTGACCGCGACGAGCCGGATGCTCGATCTCGTGGAACAGGGCTTCGATCTGGCGATCTGGTACGCCGGAGCGCCGGATTTAAGCCTGATTCGAAAACACCTTGCGTCCTATCGGTCGATACTGTGCGCCTCCCCGGCGTACCTCGCCAAGCATGGTCAACCGGGCAATCCCACCGATCTCGCCAAGCATAAATGCATCGTCTATTACGATGCCCCGTTCGGCAAAGACGGACGCGAATGGACGTTCGCCGGGCCGGACGGAGAAACCACGGTTCACGTGTCGGGGTCGCTGGAAACGAATAATGTCGACGCCATACGGGCCGCGGCCCTGAACGGCCAGGGATTTATCTATGTGCCGACACACCTGGTGCTTGAGGAATTAAGGTCCGGTGCGCTGGTGTCGGTCCTTCGAGAGTTCCGCGGACGGGAAGTTTCCGTCGATGCGCTCTATCCAAACCGCGAGCATTTGCCGGCCAAGGTACGGACATTCATCGATCTCGTGGCAAAGAACTTCCGCCAAATCGATTGGGATCCTTGTGCGCGCGACGGCAAGCCGTCCGCCAACTTTATCCGCGTTGCCGCACCATAGAGATCGGCGGACCAAGCCCGGTCGCTGTGCCGCGATTTCGCCGAAGAGTCTTCTCGCCGTCGGAACCCTCGTCCGCCGCGATCGATCCATGGGGGCGTGCGCTCGACCGCGACGGCGGATGTGATAATCTGCCGCCATGACCTCGCGCGAACAGAACGATTTCCTCACGCTGACCGGCCCCGGCACGCCGATGGGCGATTTGATGCGGCGCTATTGGATCCCGGCGCTGTTGTCGGCGGAAATTCCGGAACCCGACTGCCCGCCGGTACGGGTGAAAGTGCTCGGCGAGCGGCTGATCGCGTTTCGCGACAGCGCCGGCCGCGTCGGGGTGATGGACGAGTTCTGCGCCCATCGCGGCGTGTCGCTGTGGTTCGGGCGGAACGAGGAGAGCGGGCTGCGCTGCTCCTATCACGGCTGGAAATACGACGTCACCGGCCAATGCATCGAGGTGCCGTCGGAGCCGGTCGAGAGCGGCTTCTGCAGCAAGATCAAGCTCACGTCTTATCCGTGCGTCGAGATGGGCGACGTCGTCTGGCTCTATATGGGACCGCCGGAGCTTCTGCCGCCCGAACCGAATTTCGAATGGTCGACGGTGCCTGCCGGCTCGCGCTTCGTCAGTAAACGCACGCAGGAATGCAACTGGCTCCAAGCGCTCGAAGGCGGCATCGATTCGGTGCATGTGTCGTTCCTGCACCGCCACGATCTGCGCAGCGATCCGCTGCATGTCAGCCAAGGCGCCGAATTCACCCGGGAGACCGACGCCCGCTTCGAGGTGATCGAGACACGCGGCGGCATGGTGATCGGCGTGCGCCGGCCGGCGACGCCGGGCAAGCTTTATTGGCGCATCACGCAATGGATCATGCCGTTCCACACCATGATCCCGCCCTATGGCGACAACGCGCTCAACGGCCATGCCTTCGTGCCGGTCGACGACGAGAACTGCATGGTGTGGTGCTTCACCCATCATCCGTCGCGGCCGCTCTCCGCGCACGAGCTCGACGTGATGCGCCATGGCGGCGGCATTCACGTCAATCTCATCCCCGGCTCGTTCCGCCCGGTCGTCAACAAAGACAACGACTACATGATCGACCGCGCGGCGCAGAAGCACCATAAGTCCTATAGCGGCGTCAAAGGCATCGCCATGCAAGACGCCGCGATCCAGGAAAGCTGCGGGCCGGTCCAGGACCGCAGCAAGGAGAACCTGGTCTCGACCGACAACGGCGTCATCATGGCGCGGGCGCGGTTGCGCAAGGCGGCGCTCGCGGCGGCGCAAGGCGCCGCGCCCGACGGCATCGATCCGGCGACGCATGCGGTGCGTTCCGCCGCGATCGTGCTGCCGGAGGCGGCGAGCTTCTATGAAGCGGCCGGCGACGCGCTGAAAGCCAAGACCGGCGTCGCGCACGCCTCGGTGTGACCCGCATTTCTTTGCTGTCATGCGCCGCGAAAGCGGAGTATCCAGTAAACGCCGAATTCACGGTGAGTACTGGATCGTCCGCTTGCGCGGACGATGACAAGTCAACGCCACAAATCCTTGAACTGCGCCGCCACCAGACGATCGTACGGCAGCGGTTCGCTCAGCAAGCCATTGGCCGTGGCGAATGCGCTGATGCCGGCGACGGCATCCGTGGTTATGGCCGATTCGTAAAAAGCGGCGTCCCGCGCGACGAGGCCGGCAATCAGCGCAGCCGCTTCCGGCGCGAACAGACGCTCGCCGACCGGCGTGGCGAGCGATGGATCGGCTTTGAGCGCCTTTTGCGCCTTCACGACGGCGCGCACCGCGCCGGCGGCGACCTGCGGCTGTTCTTCGATCAATCGCTCGGTCGTGGTCAACGCGGCGAAATTATAGAAGCGCGCGCCGGGCGGTCCGTCGCCGCGGCGCAGATCGAGATGGCACTTGGCGACGCCAAGCTTCTCGCCGAGCGCGAGCCGCATGC
Source organism: uncultured Alphaproteobacteria bacterium (assembly GCA_963791925.1). Lineage (GTDB taxonomy): Bacteria > Pseudomonadota > Alphaproteobacteria > Rhizobiales > Xanthobacteraceae > BOG-931. The sequence continues at coordinate 279,538 of CAWBUA010000006.1, forward strand.
CGTTGCCCCAATAGGCGTCGGCGATATTCTGCTCGAGCGCCTCGACGCCGACACGATATTTGAAATGCTCGTTCTTCGAGGCCGGCATCGGCACGATCGGGACCCGGTCGCGTTTAAGATCGATGCCGGCCTGCCGCAACAGATGACGTAAGCCCACTTCGGGAAACGCCGTCGACGAGGAAATGCGCAGGCCCTTGAGCGCGTCCAGATCGCCGCGCCTGACGGGCAGATCGGCGCGCACCGCCAGAAACCAGTAGGAATATTGCGCCAGCGCGCAGAGCAGCTTTACGCCCTGCCAGCCGGGAAAGGCGCGGGTCGCCATGTAAGCCGGACCGCCGAGGAAATGCACGTCGCCGCGCTGCAAGCGTTCCGGCCCGTCGAGCGCGCCATAGGCGCGCTCCAGCTCGATGTCGATGCCTTCCTCTTTGAAGAAGCCGAGCTCGACCGCGGCGGTAGCGACAAAATACGACGGCGAATCGAGATCGGCGACCACAAGCCGGAACATCCAGTTACTCCAATGAATTCTTCAGCGTTCCTTGAGCGCCCGCTTGGGCACAGCGTCCGGGGCCTGGAACAAGTCCGCCATCATCGCCGTGAGAAAGCAATCCCGTTTTCACCCGTTGCGGCCATTGGCCCTGACAATTGGGATTCCATAAAACGACCTCTGCGCCCCATTCCAAGCCCCGCAAATCCCTGCTGTAATAGCCCCGTTGCAAGCCGCCGTCAGAGTGGCATTGACGGCAGCGCCGCATCTGTCGGGAAAACGGAGGTAGCTCGCCATGACCAAGGGGGAAACCAAACTGCTCTATCCGGGTCTTGCCGGATTTTACGAGACCATGCTGCCGATCGCCGCAACGTTTGTGCGGATCGTCGTCGGCATCATGTTTTTGATGCACGTTTCCGTGAAGTTCAAACTCGGCGCCGGCGCCGTCGCCGCCAACATTTTTGCCAAGAACGGCGTCGAGCCTGCATTGCTGTGGACTTACGTCGTCATGTTCCTGGAGTCGGTCGGCGGCGTCTGCCTGATCATCGGTCTGTTCACGCGCTTCTTCGCCGCCGCGCTCGCCATCGAGATGCTGGTGGCCTTGTTGTTCGTGCACCTGGCGAAGGGTTACGCGGCCGGCGGCGGCGGTTACGAATATGTCCTGCTGATCGGCGCAGTGTGCTTCACCCTTGCCATCCGCGGCGGCGGTCCTTATTCGGTGGACAGTCTCATCGGCAAAGAATTGTAGAAGCGACGCGCGCGCCGGGCGCGTCCTACTTCTCCTGGAGCGCCCGCTTGCGCCACAGCGCCCAGGGCCGCGCCGAGGCCCGCAGCATGGCGTCGTTCGCGGTCAGCGCTTCGGCGCGCGTCATGAAGTTGATCGGGCCGCCGATGGTGATGGCGGCCAATTGCTGGCGCGCATTGACCTCGGTGTAATAGGCGCGGAACACGGCGTTCGGCAGCGACGGGCCGACGACGGAATCGCCATGGCCGCGCATCAGCACCACCGCGGCCTCCTTGCCGAGCTTCCTCGCCAGATCCTTGCCAAGCTCGGGCGTGAGGACCATCAGGTCGGTGCCGTCGCCGACGCTCTTGCGAATTTCGAACAGCGGCGTGCCGAGCCCGAGGAAGCCGGCATTGTGGAGGAGCGGGCGCAGCCTGGCGCGCGTCACCGTAAACGGCACCACCGTCGGCGAGTGGCTGTGCACCACCGCATTGACGTCCGGCCGCGCCTTGTAGATCTCGCCATGGATGAAGCGCTCGCGGTAGAGCAGCACGCCGTCGTCCTTGGCATCGACGGTCCGGCTGTCGAGATCGAGCAGGAGAATATCGGCCGCGGTCACCGATTCCGGCGCGATCGAGCGCGAGATCAGATAGCGGTGCGGATCGCGCGGGTCGCGCATGCTGACATGGCCGAAAGCGTCGAGCACATTGAGCCGCGCCAGCGTGCGGTTGGCGGCGACGAGATCCTCGACGAGCGCGCGATCAAGCCGAAAGTCACCGCGCCCGCGCCGCGCCGGCGGGCGCGCCGATTTCGATTTTGCCGTCATTGCCGGATTGTTCCGCCGATCGACACCGCGGTGACGATATCGGCTTTGCCGGCGCCCCGAAAGAGCGGCAACGGCCTCGTTTCCCGCCCGGCGGCGCCATAATTCGTTAACGCCTCGTTAGGGTTAACGGACTATTGCTGAGCGACCCTGCGGCACCGGCGTGCTTGGCGCCGGTTGCAGCGATCTGGCAGCGATCGAGATGCGTCCGACCCGATCCCGCTTTGCACGCCTGTTCGCCTCGGCCGCGATCGTCGCCGCGATCGGCGCCGCAGCGGCGGGATGCCAGACGACGCAATCGACGGCCACGACCGGTTCGCTCGCGCTGGCGCCGACCGACCGCTCCGAGACCGACTGGCGGCACGACCTGCAAGTCTACGGCGCGCAATATCGCGCCAATCCGTCCAATGTCGAGGCCGCGCTGCGTTACGGCCAGGCGCTGCGCCAGACCGGACAGAGCGCGCAGGCGGTCGCTGTGCTCGAAGAATTGTCGATGCAGAATCCGAACGACAAGGTCGTGCTCGGCGAATATGGGCGCGCGCTCGCCGACGCCGGCCAATACCAACAGGCGCTCACGGTGTTCGACCGCGCGCACACTCCCGAATTGCCGGACTGGCACATCCTGTCGGCGCAGGGTGCCGTGCTCGACCAGCTGGGCCGGCACCAGGATGCGCAACGCCATTATCTCACCGCGCTGAAGATCGTTCCCAACGAGCCGTCGGTGCTGTCCAATCTCGGCCTGTCCTACGCGCTGTCGAAGGACCTCAAGGACGCCGAAGCGACGTTGCGGCTCGCGGCGGCGCAGCACTCGGCCGATCCGCGGGTGCGGCAGAACCTGGCGCTGGTGGTCGGGTTGGAGGGCCGCTTCGCCGAAGCCGAGCAGATCGCGCGCGCCGACCTGCCGCCCGATCAGGCCGCCGCCAATGTCGCCTATCTGCGGCAGATGCTGGCGCACAAGGGCAAGCGCGCGCTGACCGACCAGGTCGCGCATTCCGATCAGGGCTCGAGCTAAAGCTTCCGCTCGTCCCCGCAAAAGCGGGGACCCAATCTTGCATTGCAGAAGCTGGATTCCGCTTTCGCGGGAATGAGCGGAATAGATCTTACTGCAGCGCCAACACGCGGATCGCGGCTGGACCGAGAATGACGACGAACAGCACCGGCAGAAAAAACACGATCATCGGCACCGTGAGCTTTGGCGGCAGGCCGGCGGCTTTCTTTTCGGCCTCGGCCATGCGCATGTCGCGATTTTCCTGCGCCAGTACCCGCAGCGTGGTGGCGAGCGGCGTGCCGTAGCGTTCCGACTGCTGCAAAGCGAGGCAGACCGCCTTGACGCCGTCGAGCCCGGTGCGTTGCGCCAGATTCTCGTAGGCCTGGCGGCGGTCCGGCAAGTACGACAATTCGGCGGTGGTCAGCGTGAACTCCTCGGCCAGCGCCACCGATTGCGTCCCGACCTCCTCGCTGACCCTGCGGAACGCGGCTTCGATCGACATGCCGGATTCGACGCAGATCAGCAGCAGATCGAGCGCATCGGGAAATGCGCGTTTGATCGACAGCTGCCGGCGCGCGATCTTGTTCTTCAGAAATAGATTCGGACTGTGCATGCCGAAATAGGCGCAGCCGATGCAGATCGCGATTTTGAGCGTCGGCGGATACTCGAGGTGGAGCACGACGAAAAGATAGAGCAGCGAGGCCAGCAGCATGACCACCGGCATGGTCATGCGGAAGAACAGATAGGTGACGTAAGGCGCCTGGCCGCGATAGCCGGCTTGCACCAGGAGCTGGTGCGCTTCCTCCTGGCCGACCCATTTCGACAGATTGAAGTTGTCGACCGCCCGCTTCATATAAGCGCGCGGCGACTGCCGCAGCGCGACCTTGCTGCTTTGCGCCAGCCGTTCGCGCTCGCGTTGCCGGATCTTCTCGCGTTCGAGCGCCACCGCCTTCATGCGCTTGCCCAGCGTATCGGAGGACATGAACGGCATCGCCAGCGTGAGAACCGTGGCGCCCGCCGCGACGGCGGCGAACATCATGGTAAGCACCTGCATGTTGAGAAACTGGGCGAGGAGCGAGCTCATGGCGGCAGCGCCCTAGAAATCGAAATTGATCATCTTGCGCATCACCAGCACGCCGCACAGCATCCAGGCGGCGGAACAGGCAAGCATCACGCGGCCGAGCGGGTCGGTCCACAGCAGGTCGATATAGGTCGGGCTCGTGATCCAGACGAGGGCCATGACCGCGATCGGCAAGGCGCCGATGATCATCGCCGAGGCCTTGGCTTCCTGCGACATCGCCTGGATTTTCGCCTTCATCTTCTTGCGGTCGCGCAAAACGCGCGACAGGTTGCCGAGCGCCTCCGAGAGATTGCCGCCGGCGCGCTGCTGGATCGAGACCACGATGCCGAAGAAGTTCGCTTCCGGGACCGAAATGCTTTCGTAGAGCTTCAGCACCGCCTCGCCGATCGGCATGCCGATGGTCTGCGTCTCGATGATGGCGCGGAATTCGCTGCGCACCGGCTCCTCGGCGTCGGTGGCGATCAGCTTGAGGCTGTCGATCAACGGCAATCCCGCCTTGATACCGCGGACGATGACGTCGACGGCATCCGGGAACGCCGCGAGGAATTTCGTCTCGCGGCGCCTTTTCAAAAACGACAACGTCCACAGCGGCAGGCCGCAGCCGGCGGCAAAGCCGACGCCGAGCGCCGGAATGAGGCCGCCGTGGATGATCATCATGACGGCGAAGCCGCCGAAGCCGAGCGCGCCCGCCGTGATCATGAACCGCCGTTTCGACCAGTCGAGCCCCGCCTGCGTGATCCGGACCGAGAGCGGCGGACGTTTGGCTTTTTTGCGCCGTTCCTCGATGTCTTTGAGCGTGCCTTCGACCTGTTCGCGCCGGCTTTTCACCGCGCCGCGCATCGGCCGCGCCACCGGTTCGGCGCGCGCGACACTCGCCACGCGCCGTTCCGCATGCTTCTCGCCGGACAGGTAGGGATAGACGAAGACCCAGACCACGCCGCCGATCGCGATCGCCACCAAAAAGAACAGACCGTACGGACCCATCATCAAACCCGCGTGTTATAGTCGCGCCGTCTCGTTGTCGGCTTCCGCGGCGTCGAGCGCGGCCGCAAGCCGCGCTTCCTCGCCGTAATAGCGCGCCCGCTCCCAGAACTTCGGCCGACCGATGCCGGTCGAGCGGTGCCGGCCGATGAGATTGCCATTGGCATCTTCGCCGATGAGGTCGTAGAGGAAGACGTCCTGCGTGATAATGACGTCGCCTTCGAGCCCGATCACTTCGGTGATGTGGGTGATGCGGCGCGAGCCGTCGCGCAACCGCGCCGCCTGAACGACGACGTCGACGGAGGCGCAGATCATCTCGCGGATGGTGCGCGAGGGCAGCGCGTAGCCGCCCATGGTGATCATCGATTCGAGCCGCGACAGCGCCTCGCGCGGGGTGTTGGCGTGCAGCGTCCCCATCGAGCCGTCGTGGCCGGTGTTCATCGCCTGCAGCAGATCGAACGCCTCCGGTCCGCGCACCTCGCCGACGATGATGCGCTCGGGGCGCATACGCAGGCAGTTGCGCACCAGATCGCGCATCGTGATCTGGCCTTCGCCTTCGAGATTCGGCGGACGGGTTTCCAGCCGCACCACATGCGGCTGCTGCAATTGCAGTTCGGCGGCGTCTTCGCAGGTGATGATGCGCTCGGTGTCGTCGATGTAGCGGGTCAGGCAATTGAGCAGCGTGGTCTTGCCCGAGCCGGTGCCGCCGGAGATCAGGGTATTGACGCGGGAGCGGCCGATGATTTTCAGGATTTCCGCGCCTTGCGGGGAAATCGAGCCGAACCGCACCAATTGCTCGAGCGTCAGCTTGTCCTTCTTGAATTTGCGGATGGTGAGCGCCGGGCCGTCGATCGCCAGCGGCGGCACGATGGCGTTGACGCGCGAGCCGTCGGGCAGGCGCGCGTCGCAGATCGGCGAGGATTCGTCGACGCGGCGGCCGACCTGGCTGACGATGCGCTGGCAGATGTTGAGGAGCTGCTGGTTGTCGCGGAAGCGGATGCCGGTCTTCTGAATCTTGCCGCTGACTTCGATATAGACGGTGCCCGACCCGTTGACCATGATGTCGGCGATTTCGTCGCGCGCCAACAGCGGCTCGAGCGGCCCATAGCCGAGCACGTCGTTGCAGATGTCGTCGAGCAGATCCTCCTGCTCCGAGATCGACATCACGATATTCTTGATCGCGATGATCTCGTTGACGATGTCGCGGATTTCCTCGCGCGCGGAATCGGCGTCGAGCTTGGCGAGCTGAGCGAGATCGATCGCCTCGATCAGCGCGCCGAAGATGGTGCCTTTGACCTCGTAATAGGTATCGGAGCGGCGCGAATCGATCGCCGAGGGCACCTGCGGCGCCGGCGCGGCATTGGCCGGACCTCCGACGTTAGGCTTGCCGGTCGGCGCGCCGATCAGCGGGGCGCCGAGGCCCGCCGACGGAAACGGCGTGCGGCCGGCCTCGCTCGGCGCGGCGGCCGGCGGCGGCGGCGCGGCGACCGCCGGAGCGGTTACCGGACGCGGCTGCTCCGCAACGTTAGAACTACCGGACGCGGGACGCTTGCCAAACACAACGCAACTCCAAACCCTGTCTTAGCCCAACAGCTTTTCGAGTAACGGCGACAACAGGCCGGATCGCTGCTTCTTCAGCTCCGATCTGCCGGTCAGATGCTGCGCCATCTGCCGGAACAGCTCCGCGGTGCGGTGGCCCGAGGAGATCTCGGCGATCATCTGACCGTTGTTGGCGGCGGCGCCGAATATCTGCGGTTCGAACGGAATGATCGTCATCGGCTCTTCGTCGAGCGCCTTGGCGAAGTCGGCGGCCTTGATCTCCGGCCGCTTCGGCACTCCGACCAGGTTGAGGCAGTAGCGGGGCAGCCGGTCGTTCGGCCGCGCGGTCTTGAGAAAATCATAGATGTTCTTGGCGTTGCGCAGGTTGGCGAGATCGGGCGCCGCGACGATCAAGACGTCGTCGGCGCCGACCAGGGTCTGCTTGGTCCAGCCGGTCCATTGGTGCGGAACATCGAGCACGACGCAGGGCACCGTGGCGCGCAACGAATCAAAGATCGCCTCGAAGGCGTCGGCGCCGAAATCGTAGACGCGGTCGAGCGTCGCCGGCGCCGCCAGCAGATTGAGATGGTCGGTGCATTTGGCGAGTAGGCGGTCGACGAAGGCGGTATCGACGCGGTCGGGCGAGAACACCGCCTCGGCGATGCCCTGCGGCGGATCCTGGTTGAAGTCGAGACCGGCGGTGCCGAACGCAAGATCGAGATCGGTCACCACGGCATCGAGCTTGAGGTCGTTGGCGATCGAAAACCCGACATTGTGGGCGACGGTGGAAGCGCCGACGCCGCCCTTGGCGCCGACCACGGCGACGATGCGGCCGACCGGCTTGGCGTCGGGCGCCGAAAACAGCCCGCAGATCGCGCGCACGATCTGCAGCACGTCGACCGGCGAAATCAGATAATCGCTGACGCCGCGGCGCACCAGCTCGCGATAGAGCATGACGTCGTTGGTGCGGCCGATGACGACGACGCGCGTGCCGGCATCGCAATAATCGGCGAGCTGATCGAGCCCGGTGAGGATGTCGTCGCTGCGGGTTTCCGACTCCAGAATGATGACATTGGGCGTCGGCGCACTTTGATAGGCTTCGATCGCCGCCGTTAGCCCGCCCATCTGGATGCGCAAATGCGCCTTGGCCAGGCGGCGGTCCTCGCCGGCGGCCTGAATGGCGGCGGCAGTGTCGACGTTCTCGCAGAAGGCCTGCACCGAGACGCGCGGCGCCGGCGCGATGTGTTCGTCGCGGGCGGCGGCGGTTTCGGGAACGCTCGGCTCTTCGCGGGCGGCTTGGTTGCTGGGTTTCATCCTGATCCGACGATTACGTATCGCGTGAAGCGTTCATGCTATTTGCCGACATCGCTGATCTTGGCCGCACTCGCGCTGCTCAACTCCTGGGACGAGGTGTTTTGGCCGGCGGTATATTTCTGCAGCACGGTGACGCGGCGCATCGTGTAGGGCGCGGTCTCGGCGCGCGGCTGCACGAGATCCGACGGATTGGCGATTTCGGCGGCGAGAGTTTTTTGCGTGGCGCAGCCGAAGTTCCACGGCGGCTGATTTTCGAAATAGTCGCGATTGAAGCTCGGCCCGATGTCCTCGGGCCACAGGCCGCAGGGGCCGACCTGGGCTTTAATTCGCGGATAGCTGATGCGGACCGGGGCCGGGCTCGGCCCGGTCGCCGCTTCGTAAGTCCCCACGACGATGCTTTGCGGCGGCAGGCCGCTCGCCGCCAGGATCGAGACGATCTCGCGCATGGCCTCGGCGCTGGCGCGCGCGTTGCTGCTGCCGACCGGACGCTCCACGATCACACCGCCGGTCGCGGCGCGCTTCCAGCCCAGGCCGAACGCCAGCACCTGCGCACGCTGCGTCGGGTTGAGCTCGCCGCGGTTGGAACCGAGGAACACCTCCAGCGTCCGATCGGCTTCGTGCAGCGTGATCGGATGCCGCAAGCGATAGTCGACCGGGACCTCGGGCGCGCCGGTGACTTGCTGGTCGGTATTGCAGCCGCAGACCATGACGGCGCATGCGGCCGCGGCGGCGGCGCGCACGGCGAGACCCGCGACCGAGCGGCAGCCCGTGAACCTCGCCCTGACAGTCTGCATCGTGGTCTCCCGCGGCCGTATCAATCGAGGATGAAGCCGTATTTGCCGTGATAATTGTCGGGCGGCGCCGGATTGCCGCCGACGCCGTAGATGCGGTTGAGGCGGCCGAGCAGGATCGTCTCCGGGTCGCTCGGATCGGCGAAGCCGTCGTCGGGCCGCGACAAATCCTTCTGCGCCACGGCGCGCACCACATAGGGCGTGACCAGGACCATCAGCTCGGTTTGCTGGTTGACATAGTCGCGGCTCTTGAACAGCGGCCCGAGAATGGGAAGCTCGGCCAGCCCGGGCAGCCCGTTGATCGCCTGCTTGGTCTGGTTCTGAATCATGCCGGCCAACGCCAGCGAGCCGCCGGACGGAATTTCCACCGTGGTTTCGGCGCGGCGGGTGCGGATCGAGGGGATGGTCGCGGTGAGATTGCTGCCGGGCTGGGCGATGGTCAGCGAGTTTTGCGACGACAGATCCGACACCTCGGTCATGACCTTGAGGCTGATGCGGCCGGCGCTGAGCACGACCGGCGTGAAATCGAGACTGACGCCGAATTTCTTGAAGTCGATCGACGGCTGACAGGTCGCCACCGAACTGCCGGCGCCCGCCGATGAGCAGCTGTAGCCGTTGAGCACCGGAAATTCGCCGCCGGCGACGAATGTCGCGGTTTCCCCGGAAATCGCCGTGAGATTCGGTTCGGCGAGCGTATGAATGACGCCGGCCTGCTCCATGGCCTGCAAGGTCGCGCTGACCGAGTTGAAGGTGCCGGTGATTGACGAGCCGCTCAGCGACTGGCCGGTGACGGAAAACGGATTGGTGTTGTTGAAATTGACCACCGCGGTGCCGTAGTTCAGCGACCCGGAAAGATTGATGCCGAGCTGCTTGATGACGTCGCGCTCGACTTCGGCGACGACGACTTTGAGCATGATCTGGTCGCGGCCGCGCACGACGATGGCGTTGACGATCTTGCCGGCCGGAACGTCCTTGCTGCCGGGGCCGAGCAGTCCGCCGGCGATGTCCTGGGCCTGCTCCGCCTCCTGCGGACTGGACACGCTGCCGGACAGGATGATGCCGTCGCCGATGCCCTGCACGGCGATGTCGGCATCCGGCAGCACCTGATGGATGGCCTGGCGGATGCCGTCGAGGTCGCGCGTGACCGCAACGTCGAAGCCGGCGATCTGCTTGCCCTCGGCATCGAAGAAATAGAGGTTGGTCTGCCCGACCGTGCTGCCGATGATGAAGACGCGGCGCGACGAGCGCACCACCGCGTTGGCGATCTTCGGATCGGCGACCAGCACGTCCTTGACGTCGCGCGGCAGGTCGACCACGACCGATTTGCCGATGCCAAGCGTCATCGGCTGGGATTGATAGTCGCTGGCCGCGACATGCACCGTCGCGGTGCCGGGCGTGTTGAACACGACATTGCCCGCCAGCGCCCGCGGCACCACGATGGCGGTGACGAGAAGCGCAGCGAGAGCCGCCGCCGCTCGGATCGATCCCGCTCGCATCATTGCAATTCCCTCCCCGCCCTCAACGGCCGGTCCCCGCCGTGCTCACGCCGAAACGCACGGTATTGATGGATTGCGGATGGTTGTCGGCCTCCTCGTCGTCCTGGGGAGCCGATGGACCTGAATCGCGGATGCTGCGCAGCGTCAGCGAAATCGTGCCGAGCTGATGCGACAATTCGAGCGTCTCGGCCTGCAACTCCGTCAGCTCGAGCGTCGCGGTGTGGCCGAGCGCAACCTTGGCGTCGCCCTTGGTGTCGATGCTCTGATCGACCGCGAGCACCCGCACGTTGTGGAAGATCGTGTCGCTGACGAATTTCTCGACGCCGGTCGACTTTTCAGCGGCCCGGTCGCGGCGCGTCAGCACGACGTCGACGCGATCGTCGGGCAGGATGAACCCACCGGCGCTGGTGACGGCCGAAATGTCGACGGCGACCGCGCGCATGCCTTTCGGCAGGATCGCGGCCATGAAGCCCGAGCCCTTCGCCATCACCACATTGGGCCCGCGAATGGGATCGCCCGCCACCATCGCCACGCGAACGATGGCGCCGACGAAGTCCTTGATCGCGTCCGGCCGATCCGACTTCTTGATGAAGGTCGCATTGGCCGCGGCTTTCGGCCAAGTCTGCCAACCGATATCCTGGCTCTCGACCACTTGACCCCGGTTCAGATTCGTTTTGGCCACCAGCACTTCGACGGTCTCGAGCGGCGGCGCGGCCGCCACCGGCGGCGGTGGCGGCGGCTCCTTGCGGCCGGCGGCCAAATACGCGGCGATGCCGCCGGCGGCGACAGCGACACCGAGTACGACAAGGCGCGCGGCTTTCATTACGCTTCACTTTCCACGGGACGCGCGTTGCACGGGACGCGCGGCCGAAAACGGCCATCGACGCCGGATTTCAGCAGTTAAACGTCAAGGCATGGTTAATGAGGCGTATCCAAATCGCGTTAATGTTGCGTTGACGCGCGATTTGGCGGCGCGCGCCACGGCACGCCGTCCACCTCGACTTTGGCCGCGCTTACAGGCCGACCGCCGTCATCCATTCGGTCTGCGGATAGACCAAGAGCGCCGCCGCGGCGAGCGCGATGCCATAGGGCACGCCCGCGCCCTGGCTGTGCAGCCGCTCCGCCCATTGCCGTCCCGCCAGCAGCCGCGGCAACGGCATGGTGCGAAATTGCACGATCAATAAAGTGAGCGCCCCGCCGAGCAGCGACGCATAAAGAAGATAGCTGAACAGATTGCCGAAGCCGAGCCACAGCGCGGTAGCCGCGGCGAGCTTGGCGTCGCCGCCGCCGATCCAGCCGCAGGCAAAGCAGACGAAGGCAACCCCGAGCACCGCGGCCGCTGCCCCGACATGCGAGGCGACTTCGGCGGCGCTCAGTCCGCTCAATAGCGCCAGTGCGGCAAAGCCGGCGATCAGGAAGAGCGAGACGCGGTTGGCGATCGTCATCGTCAACAGATCACTCGATGCGGCAAAGGCCATCATCGCCGGAAACAAGGTCAGCCTGACCGCTTCAATCAGCATGACATCATGACCGTTCGACGCCGTCCGTGCGCCGCAGCGCCGGCCGCGCGCCGGATTTGTCTCGGCAGGCGGCGGCGAATGCCGAAAATCGAAAAGGCTCCGGCATGCGTCCGGAGCCCTCTCGCAGCACTGACGATCGGCGCTTACTTGAGGGCGCCGGAAACGCTGCTGAACGTGGTGTTCAGTTTGGTGCCGAGGCCTTGGACGACGGCGATGATCGCAACCGAAATGCCGGCCGCGATGAGACCGTATTCAATGGCCGTGGCGCCCGACTCGTCCTTCACGAAACGAGAGAGAAGGGTCTTCATGAGCTAACTCCTTAAAGGTCCACACGTGGCTGTCTGAGCTGACCCAACGGCTTTTTACCCGCCGTTTGGATCGTGGCCGACCGTATCGAGTATAAATTTCGAGGGGGTTAAATCGTTCGCCGAAACCAGCGCCCAATCGCGCTTTCCGCGTCGTAGTTAACATCGTATGCACGTGCGGAAGAAGACGGCGGCTCGTTATTTACCGCCGATATACCAAGAGCGATCACCGGCTGCGCCGAACTCGATGAGCGCACGGCGACGACTTAGCAGAGAGTCGTCGCCGGAGTGTTAGCGCCAGAGCGCAATTTGCATCAATCGCGCACCAGCGCGTCGTCTCAAGCAACGCGCTATGTCGCCCGTCATTCACGGCGTCTTAAGCGCCCGCCCGATATCAAGGGCGGGATCAATAGATGACTGAATGGGCCGCACAGGCTGCAACACATGACGCACGACATGGTCCGGGAATTTCTGTCCTTTCTTGTCAGTTTCGGGCAGACCTTTCTGAAAACCGTTCCGATCTCGCTGGCGCTCGCCGCGGTGTTCACCATTCTGACCTGGTTCTGGGCCTGCAATCCCGGCCGGGCATGGTGGCATAAGCGCGATCTCGTCACCGACCTGTGCTACTGGTTCTTCATCCCCGTCATCACCCGCTATCTGCGCATCGGCATGCTGGTGCTCGGCGCCGCGGTGCTGTTCCGGATCACCACCGCGGACGGCCTGATCGCGTTCTACGACAACGGTCACGGCCCGCTCGCGGCGCTGCCGCTCGCGGCGCAGATGGTCGTCTTTTTGATCGGCGAGGACATCATCCTGTATTGGACGCACCGGCTGTTCCACGGCCAGCGCATGTGGCGCTATCACGCGGTGCATCATTCCTCCGAGGAGCTGGAATGGATCTCGGCGGCGCGCTTCCATCCGGTCAATCTGTTTCTCGGCAGCGTCGCCGCCGACGTCATCATGCTGCTGCTCGGCATCTCGCCCAACGTGTTCGTCGTGCTCGGACCGCTGACCATTGCGCATTCGGCCTTCGTCCACGCCAATCTCGATTGGACGCTCGGCCCGTTCAAATACGTGATCGCCGGCCCGGTATTCCATCGCTGGCATCACACCGCGGCCGACCGCGGCGGCGAGAAGAACTTCGCCGCGACGTTCCCGATCCTGGACCTGATCTTCGGCACGTTTTACATGCCGGCCGGCCAATTGCCCGATCATTACGGCATCGGCGAGCGGGAATATCCGACGAGCTTTGCCGCCCAGCTGGTGCATCCTTTCACCCAGTGACGGCCGGCGGCCGGCGCCGTGAACTGCGCCGTTTCGCGGGCATCGTTAACGAACCGTCAGCGGCCGCGCCGATTTGCACTTCGTTCACGAATTTGCAGTCAAGTGGACCGGTCTTGTACCGGCCGGTGGACGGCCTCGTAACGGTCGAATCCGCGTAGCGTTTCGGAGCGTATCAATGACCGCGTTTTGCCTGCGCGCCAAACCAGCCGGCGCCAGGTCATCCCAAAGGCCAGCCCAAAGGTCGGCCCAGACCGCGCTGGCCTGGCTGTTGGCGGCTGTCATTCTTGCCGCCGCCACCCCCGCGGCCGCCGCCGAAGAAGCGATCGCGGTTCACCTCGACCAGGCCAAAATCCTCAAGCTTCCCGATCGCGCCGCTACCGTGGTGATCGGCGATCCGCTGATTGCCGATCTTTCGATCCAGCCAGGCCATCTCGCCGTCGTCACCGGCAAGGCCTACGGCGCCACCAATGTCGTGGTCCTGGACAAAAGCGGCGCCGTTCTTTTGGAAAAGAACATCGAGGTCAAAGGCCCCGACAACGAGCCGCTGGTCGTGGTCTATCGCGGCCTGACGCGGCAGACCTATAGCTGCACGCCCGACTGCTCGCCGCGCGCCACGCTCGGCGACACCAGCAAGGACGACTTCGACAAGGATAGCGGAATCCCGACCGACTACTTCAGCAAGACGCTCAATCAAAGCGTCACCCGCGCCAACCAGGCCGTTGCCGCAGGCTCCGGGCACTAGCCGGTCTCTCTCGCACGGTTAGCGGCGGCTTAAAGCCTGCCCCGCCATTCTCAGCGATTGCCGCAATAAATCGCCAACGCGCCACTGCTATCGCTTGACCGCGAGGCTTCGCATTGTTGCGACCTTGTTTACATGAGGCCGCCATGACCGATCGAGCCATGACGAATCGAGCCGTGACCAATCGAGCCGTGTCCAATCGGACTCTTTCTATTCGAGCCTCGCTCAAGCGGCTCGGCCAGGCGTTGACCACGGGCCCGTTGGCGTCGCCGCTGCTGCGCCGCTTTCTCGCGCAACGCGAGGCCGGGACCACCATCGAGTTCGCTCTGCTTGCGGCGCCGTTTTTGGCCGGGCTGCTCGCGATCATGCAAACGGCGATCATCTTCTTTGCCGGTCAGACGCTGGAGACGGCGGCGGCCTCATCGGCACGCCTGATCTTCACCGGCCAGGCGCAACTCGCCGGCTGGACCGCGGCGCAGTTCAAGTCGGAAGTCTGCGATCAGATGCACGGCATCTTCGACTGCAGCAACGGCGTCTATGTCGACGTCGAGACCTATCCGTCGTTTTCGGCGGTCAATACCGGAATGCCGATCGCGAACGGCGCGCTCAACACGTCGGCGCTCGGTTACAATCCGGGCGGCCCGGGCGACATCGTGATGTTGCGGCTGTACTACAAGTATCCGGTGTTCATGAACTTGCTCGGCTTCAACCTGAGCGATTTGAACGGCGGCTATGATCTGTTCGCCGCCACCGCGGTCTTTAAAAACGAACCTTACGCAGCATCATCTTAAAGGGGGGCGCGCCATGAGCGCCATGAAGCTTGTTGCCGCCATTGCGCAGTGCCGCGCCCGCTTCGCCGCCGACCGCCGCGGCATTTCGGCGGTCGAATTCGCCATGCTGATGCCGGTGATGTTGACGCTGTTGCTCGGCAGCGTCGAAGCCTCGCAGGGCATCGCCGCGGACCGCAAGGTCGAGCTGACCGCGCATACGCTCGCCGATCTTGCCAGCCAATATACCGCCATCACCGATACCGGGATGAGCAACATTCTCAACGCCGGCGCGGCGATCATCGCGCCCTATCCGGCGGCCCCGCTCAAGGAAGTGGTGTCGGAGATCGCGATCGACTCGCAGGGCAACGCCACCGTGGTATGGAGCGACACGCTCAACGGCAGCGCGCTCACGGTCGGCCAGGCCATCAGCGTGCCATCGTCATTGGCCACGCCGAACAGCTATCTGATCCTGGCCCAGGTCCAGTACGCCTACAACCCAACCTACGGCTATGTGCTGACCGGCACTTTGACCTTGAGCGATCAAAGCTACGTGCGGCCGCGGGAATCGAATGCCATCGCCCGCACGGCTTCCTGAGAACAGAGGACGGGGGACGGAGGACGGAGGACGGAAGACAGAGGATGGCTCAACAGCTTGTCGTCCGTCGTCCGTCATCTGACCTCCGGTATCGGCAGCGCCGTCGTCGATTTGATCTTTTCCATGGCGAAGCGCGAGGTGACGTTTTTCAGCGGCACCGCGCCGATCAGGCGCTTGTAGAAAGTGTCATAGCCGGCGATATCCGGCACCACCACGCGCAGCATGTAATCGACGTCGCCCGCCATGCGATAAAACTCCATCACTTCCGGCATGGCGGTGACGGTCTCGGCGAAGCGGTCGAGCCATTGTTGCGAGTGGTCGCCGGTCTCGATCGAGACGAAGACGCTGATGCCGAGCCCGATGCGGTCCTGGTCGACCAGCGCCACGCGCTTGACGATGACACCGTCGGCTTCAAGCCGCTGAATGCGCTTCCAGCACGGCGTCGAGGATAGTCCGACGCGCTGGCCGATCTCGGCGACCGAAAGCGCTGCGTTCTCCTGCATAACAGCAAGGATTTTTCTATCTGTGGCGTCCATGAGGCGTTTATTCCGATCATTCGGACAATGAGCTAGATATATAGAAAATTATTCTAGATCAAGGCTCGCCTGACGCGGACACCGACGTGGCGCCGCCGGATGAGGCGGCGCACGCCGAGACAAATTGCATCTGATTCCCCGCCCGTCGCGGAGCGAGGCCCGGGCGCAAAGTCCCTCACAACGGCATGGATGGCGCTACCAGCGCGGCGGGCAGACGCGGACGAGATGGGGCCGGTAGGGCGCAAATTGCTCTACCAGGTAGCAGTTGCCGTAAGGCGATTATGCAGGACTTGACAGTAGTAGCCTGCCCAGTCTACGAGAAGCCTCTTTGGGGGTACAATCCCTCAACGGGAGGCTTTCGCGATGGCTAAGAACTTTTTATTGCGCGTATTTAAGATTGAGCCTGGGATCACGCTGGGGCAGTGGGCCTACGACCGGGTTTCAAATAATTGGGACAAAATCATTGCCATTTTTGTCGGGGGCGGCGGCATGACGTACCTCGCCGCAATCACGGAATGGATCAAAGTTTGGGGCCCGTTCGGAATAGGTGCTGCTGGGTTATTGTCGGTATTAATTATCTGGATTGGATTGTCATTTGCTAAGAGCATCAGAGCTGGGGCTGCATTGCGCCGCGCTCAATCGGAAGCAACTAATAAGTGGAAGCAGGAGGTGGATGATATAAACCCGCTTGCGTCAGAATTTCATACTCAACGCGTCAAACTATTGGATTTGCGTAATCCAGTGTCTCCCGTCATTTCAAATAAGCGATTTATCGATTGCGAACTACTTGGTCCAGTGAACATCCTAAGCACAAATTCGCGCTTTAGTGATATGAAATTTTTCCAATGCGACGTTGCCGTCGTTAAGCTTAGGACTCCAATCGCAAACGCAATTACACTTGAACATTGCGAATTACTTGGCGGTAAAATAATAAATTGCACTTTTTTTATTCCGCCAGAAGCTGTTCCCACTTTTGTAGCAATGGGGGCAACATTCATCACGCTAACAGGTAATCCAGAGTTAGATAAGATACCGCTTCTAGCTCAGGCTTCGTTGGATCAGACAGTTCCAATAAGTTCTGTCGCCGAAAAACTAGACAAATGATGCTAGCATCCACCTATCGCTGCTCCGAAAATGTCCGGGTTCATGCGATTATTGTAACGGAATTGAAACTCCGCGACATAGAGCGGCAGATATTTACGGCTGACTTTGTGGAACGTGCCGACAACACCACGCTTAAGGATCGACCAGAACCCCTCAATTGTATTGGTGTGGATCGCGCCAACGACATGCTGCCCGATGCTGTGATCGACAACACCGTGCGGATAAGCGTGCTTAAGTCCCTTATAGACATTGTAGGCATCAGTGCAGAGCAGGCTGACTTTGTTGGAAATTGCCTCTTTAACAAACTTTTCGATTTCTGTTTGATCGACGCCCCAAACGACGCGGGCGACTACGTTGCCCTTCCGCTTCACCGCGCCGATGACGGGCATCTTGAGGGGATCGTAGCCGCGTCCGCTCGTTCCGCTTTTCTTATCCCAATGACGGTTCTTGTCTTTGCCGCCGACATAGGTTTCGTCGATCTCGACGATGCCGCCAAGCTTCTCCTGCGGCTGCATCATCGCCGCGCGGATTTTATGGCACATGAGGTGAGCGGTATTGTAGGAACCAAAACCCAACTGCCGTTGAATTTGCAGAGCGCTGATGCCCTTCTTGCTGGTTGTCATGAGGTGAACGACTTTGAACCACTGCCGCAGCGGCTTGTTGGTATTCTCAAAAATCGTCCCGGCGATAATCGAAAAACGGTAGCCATCTGGCGAGCATTTCTGGCACTGCCAGTGCCATTTTCGAGACGGCAGATCATAGACCGCTGGATTGCCGCAACGCGGACAACGGACGCCCTGAGGCCATCTACGGGCCTTCAAATAAGCCTTTGGGGCGTCGTCATCACCAAATGGAAACATGGCCTCAAATTGGGCCTCGGTCATCTGATGGACTGGCTTAGGCTGTTTTCGGTAGGCCATGATGGCTATCCCCTGTCTATATGGAAGGATATTGCCATGCCTGAAGGCTACTGTCAAGTCCTGCGTAATCGCCTGCCGTAATAGGAATAGCCGATGATCGGGAAGTAGCTGTAGCTGTACGGTAAAGTGCCGGGCCAGCCGGCACGCCATTTTCGGGCATGGTGGTGATGGGCTTGGGCGGCGCTCGACGCTGCGATGACGACGCCGATGGCGAGTGCCGCCGCAACGCATTTCGAGAAAATCTGCTGCATGGGTCCATCCTTTCCGAGATCCGCGCTGGCAAGGCCGAGCACGGCTAAGACTGTAATGCTTCGTCGCCGCGCTCCGCGCAATGCGCTCGGAGCGCATTTTCCGCCAGGAGCTCTTCGACTTCGGCCCGCTTCGGCGCCCCGGATGAGCCGCCGAGCCGGCTGCATTTGATGCCAGCAACCGCGGCGCCGAACCGCATGGCGGCGACCTCGTTTTGGCCTTCGGCCAGCGCCAGCGTAAAGCCGCCGTGCAGAGCGTCGCCGGCGCCGAGCGTGTCCACGGCATCGATCTTGAACACCGGCACGCGGCGCAATGCGGCGCCATCACGGTAGACGATGTCGTCGGGGCCGTTGCTCACGGCGAGAAACGCATTGCTATGGCGCGCGATGCGCGCCAAGCCGTCACCGAGATCGGCGAGGCCGGTGGTGGCGCGCAGGCATTCGGAAGAAAAAATCACGTGGCTCGCCATCGCGAACAGCGGATCGTCCTCGACCGTGGGCCGGTCGCCGTCGAGCACCACGGGCACACCGCGGGCGCGTGCCGCGGCGCAGATCGGCCGCACGAAATCGGGATAGCGGTTGTCGACGAGCACGGCGTCGGCTGCGGCGACGATCGCTGCCGGATCGGCCGGAACGGTCGCGGCGATGCGTTCGTCGCGATAGGTGACGATGGTGCGGTCGCCGCGCGCGTTCATGAAAATCGCCGACAGCGCCGTCGAAAGCCCGTCGACGCGCTGACAGAAGCCGCAGTCGACCTTTTCACGTGTCAGCGCCTTGAGCACGCGGTCACCGTTGTCGTCTTCGCCGGCGGGACCGCCCATCGGCCCGGCGAGCGCCGCGCGGCCGCCGAGCCGGGCGATCGCCAGCGCCGCATTGGCCGCGCAGCCGCCGTTGACGACGAAAAATCCCTTGGCCTGCACCTTGCCGTCGGGCTGCGGGAATTCGTCGACGCGGAACACCTCGTCGAGCACGATAATGCCGGCGCACAAGATGCGCGGCGCGGCGCGGCCCATGGCGGCATCACTTGAGGACATCGCAGCCATCCTCGACAAAACGGCGAATGATATGGTGGGCGATGGCGACCGGCGGCGGCGTGGTCAGGCCGGCCGGGTGCTGCCGCTTGAGCATCGCCGCCACTTCCGCGCGGTCGAACCAGCGCGCGTCCTCCAATTCGTCGCGATCGACGACGATACTGTCGGCGAGGGCCTCGGCATGGCAGCCGATCATGATCGAGGATGGGAACGGCCACGGTTGCGAGGCGAAATATTTGACCTTGCCGCACGCAACGCCGACCTCTTCCAGCACCTCGCGGCGCACCGCTTCCTCGATCGTTTCGCCGGGCTCGGCAAAGCCGGCGAGACACGACCACATGGTCGGCGCGAAGCGCGGCGAGCGGCCGAGCACGCAGCGCTCGCCGGCGATCGGCAGCATGATGACGACCGGATCGGTGCGCGGAAAGTGCTCGGCGCCGCAGGCCGGGCAATCGCGCCGCCAGCCGGCCTGCACGACTTCGGTCTTGGCGCCGCAACTCGGACAATGCGAATGCCGCGCATGCCAAGAGAGCAGCGCCTTGGCTTCGGCGAGCGGCGGCAAATGCTCGGCGTCGACCAGGCCCTGCACCGCGATCGAGCGCAGATCGGTGATTTTCAGATCGTCACGCGTCTTGAGCTGATCGATGGCTTGCGGATCGAGCCGGAAACCAAACCGCGGCGTGTCATCCATCAGGCCGAGAAAAACACTCTCGTGCAGGCGGCCAAGCGCGCGCGCTTGCGCCTGAGTGAACAATGGATCGCAGACCGGCGATGACGCCTTCAGCGCCACCATTTCGCCGCCGACGAGATAAACGCAAGCGCGCGCATCGGCGCTGAAATTTCTCAGCGCCGCGGCGTCGCCGCGCAAGGAGGCAACGCGATCGAGGCGGCTCGCGATATAGCCGAGCCGCGGCGGCGGACCGAGATCGGGGCGCGGGGACACGATCAGCGGCGACCGTTGGTCATCACTCGGCCGCCTCGCGCAGCGGCCGCGGATGAAACGTGTCGTAGAGCTCCGGCCGCTGCCATTGCGGACCGAGCAAGCCCTGCTTGGCGCCGCAATTGAGCGACGAGCCGATATCGTCGCGCGTTGAGCGCAGATAGCGCACGCGGTCGAGACCGACCTCGACCATGCTTACGCCCGCGGCCGTGCTCTCGAACAAGATATCCTCGGGCGCCGCCACCATGGCGAGCCCGCGCTCTGCGTGATCGAACAAGTTCTGCGTCGTCACCACGATCGCCAGATTCTCGATGGCGCGCGCGAAGATCAGCGTCCGCCAGGTCGGCCACAGCCGGCGCTTATCGACGCCGGCCGGCATGAAGATCAATTCGGCGCCGCGCAGGGCGAGCGCGCGCGTCACTTCCGGCATGTAGACCTCGCTGCACATCGCGAGCCCCACTTTGCCGTGCACGGTGTCGAACACCGGATAATCGCCGCCGGCGACATAGTTGAAGTCCCAGGCGGTGCCGCCGGTGTAGATCCACGGCCCGTTCGGATGGCTGCGGCGATAGCGCGCCGGCGAGCGGCCATCCGGGAAAGCCATGCAAGTCAGATTGTAGGCGGTGCCCGCTTTGGCATCGATCGGCTCGAGCGTGCCGAACACGACGTGCACGCCGTGCCTGACCGCGGCTTCCGCCAGCGCCGCGGTCGGATCGTAAGTCGCCGGCATGCGCCACGGGCCCGGATAGCTTTCCGGAAAGCAGACGAAATCGGCGCCCTCGCCGGCGGCGCGCGCGACGGTACGCACCGCATCGGCGACGTTCTTTTCGTCTTCGGGCGGGCGGTGGGCAATCGGCTGCACGACGGCAATGCGGAAGGTCATGGTCATGCTCCTTTAACCGCGTCCGGGCGCATAGTCTGCGCGCTTGATATGCGCCGGATTGAAGCCGCGCCGATCCGGCAGGTCAAGGCGCGCCGCTTTTTCGCCGCATGGGGTGAATGGTCCGCGCATGCGCCGCAAAACGCCGATGGCCGGCGGCAGCCGGCCATCGCGTCGCATCCGAGAGAAGCCGATCTCGCTCAGTAAAACGCGTCGTAAATCACGTCGACGATTTCGCCGGAGCGCACATCGACCAGCAGCAGATCGGGTCCGTAACGCACCCATTGGTCGCCGGGCGGCGGCGGCGGCAGGCCAAGATCGGCCCAGTCCATGAAGTAATAGTCAGGCACCAGGAAGAGCGGCGGCAGGATCGCACCGACGCCCCAGCGCCGGTAGGACCAACCCGGCGGATAGACGTATTCGTGCCGCGCATGGAAGCGGTTGAACTCATGGCCGTGATAGCTGAATTGCGCGCCGGGCGGACCGCCCGGATGAACGAAGGCGGCCGGCGGGCCGGGCGGGTGCGGACCTCCCATCTGTCCAGGCGGCGGATGCGGCGGGCCGCCCATTTGCCCCGGCGGCGGATGCGGCGGGCCGCCCATTTGCCCCGGCGGCGGATGGGGCGGGCCCCCCATCTGCCCGTGTGGGACGACCTGCTTGAACTGCGGATGGGGCTGACCGGGCGGCGGGCCGCCCGGATGCGGGGGCGGATGCGGCGGACCGCCGGGATGGGCGCCGGGCGGCCCCTTGTGTTCGTCGTGATGCTCCTGCGCCGCGGCTAAAGCCGGCAATACGAGGGCAAAGATCGCGGCAATCGCGAAACTACGGCGCATGGCGTTCCTTTCGCTCAATTCGGGAAAGTCGCCAACACTAGCAGGTTGCCGCGGAGGTGTAAGCCGCGGGTGCGACGCGAGCCGGTCAATGTCGCGTGAGCCAAGTGCGGGCGGCGCGCTGCGCGGCGGCGATGTCGGTTGACGACATTTCTCTCGCGATCTCGCAACGGTGGCGCACCGCTTCGCGCGAACCGCGCATGGCGGCGATGTTGAACCATTTATGCGCAGCGACCATGTCGGCCGGCACGGTTTCGCCGGTGGAATACATCAGCCCGAGCCGGTACAACTGTTCGGCATCGGCGCCGAAGCTCACGGCGCGGTCTTCGGTTTGAGTGGCTCCCATCGACATCGGAACGCTCCCTTGTCTTTCTCGCATACGGCGATGTTGACGCCAGGTTGCGATAGTCGAGGCGGGAGCGAAATTCGGGAATTCTCCATAAGGAGGTTCCCGTAGGGCGCCCGGTTCCACCCTCGAAACTCGGCCCGCCCGCACCCCGATAAATCGACATTGCGGCCTTCCCCACCGGGAAGCGCTGACGGTAGAGTCACAAGAGCACGGGGAGGAATCGAGACATGCCACGTAGGCCACGCGTCGCCATTATCGGCGGCGGCATCGGCGGTTTAGCCGCGGCGCTGGCGCTGGAGCGCCACGGCGCCGAGGTCGTCGTCGCCGAGAAGTCGAGCGTGCTGAGCGAGGTCGGCGCCGGGCTCAATCTGTCGCCCAATGCGGTGAAAGCGTGCCGCGCGCTCGGCGTCGAGGCCGAGGTCGAGGCGGTCGGATCGGTGCAGGATTTCCTGATCATCCGCTCATGGAGGAGCGGCCGGGTCATTTCGCGCGCGCCGCGCGGCGATTACCGGCAAAAATTCGGCGCGCCGCACATCACCGTGCACCGCGCCGACCTGTTGGAGATTCTAAGCGGCGCGCTCAAGACGACGCAGCTCCGGCTTGGCATGCGCTGCGTCAAGGTGGAACCGGGAGAGCGCGGCGCGGTGGCGCGCTTTGCCGACGGCAGCGCGATCGAAGCCGATATCGTGATCGGCGCCGACGGCATCCATTCGGCGGTGCGCGAGAGCCTGTTCGGCGCCGAGACGCCGCGCTTCACCGGCTGCATCTGCTGGCGCGGCATGGCGCCGATCGAGGCCGTGCCATCCGACATCAACACCAAGGACGGCGCGATGTGGATGGGGCCGCATGGCCATGTCGTGCACTATCCGGTGCATAGCGGCGAACTCCTCAACATCGTCGCCCATATCGACAGCGACGCCTGGACCGAGGAATCCTGGACGCATGAATGCGACGTGGCGGAAGTGACGACGACTTATGCGCGCTGGCATCGCGATCTGACCCGCATCTATCCGTGCAGCACGCACTGGTACAAATGGGCGCTGTACGACCGCGATCCGCTGGAGCGCTGGAGCAAGGGCCGCGCCACTCTCCTTGGCGACAGCGCGCACGCCATGCTGCCTTATCTCGGCACCGGCGCCGGCATCGCGCTGGAAGACGCCTGCGTGCTGGCGGCGGCGATCGCGCGGCAGCCGGACGATCTCGACGCCGCGCTGATCGCTTACGAACGGCTGCGGGCGCCGCGCGCCAAGGCCGCCGTGCTCGGCGCGCGGGAGCGCGCCAAGGAGAACCATCTCGCTTCGCCATGGGCACGATTGAAACGCGACGTGAAATTCGCCCTGCGCGAGCGCTTCGGCGCCGGCCGCCGCGGCGACAACACCGCGTTTCAGGTCGGCTGGCTCTACGGCTACGACGTGGCGAAAGAGGTGGGGTAGAATGAAAAATTTCCGCCATCTGCGCGCGACCAGCAGACGTCGTTCGCACGGCTTCACCCGCCAGCCGCCTGCTCCATCGCCAGCGCCGCCTTGAGGCTGTCGAGGTCGCGGTAGATCGAAGCAACCGCCTTGACCTTGCCGCCGCGCTTGTAGCGCACGACGCAGTCGCGCTGCATCACGTCGCCGTCGATTAAGATCTCGTCCCAGCCTTCGGCGTGGCCGACATAATTGATCGGCACGTCGTAATGCTGGCTCCAGAAAAACGGGGCGAAGGCAAGCGGCGTGCGCTCGCCGAGCATATTGACGGCAGCAGTCTGGCCCTGGCGTTCGGCGACTACCCAATGCTCGACGCGGATATTTGCGCCGCTGATGCGGTCCGGCCAACGCGCGATGTCGCCGGCGGCGTATATGCCGGGCGCGCTGGTCTCCATGTATTCATTGACGGCGACGCCTTTGTCGATGGCAAGCCCGGCCACTTGTGCGAGCGCGATACGCGGGCGAACGCCGACGCCGATGACGACGAGATCGGCCCCAAGCGTGCCGCCGCTCTTGAGCGTCACGTCGGCGTCGCCGATGGCGGTGACGCCGTTCTCCAGATGAAAATGGACGCCGTGCTCCTCGTGCAGAGCGCGGACGAAATCGCCGATCTCGCGGCCGAACACCCGCTCCAGCGGGCGCGCCTCGGGCGCCACGACGTGCACTTCGAGAGCGCGGGCGCGCAGCGATGCCGCCACTTCCAGGCCGATGAAGCTTGCGCCGATCACCACCGCCTTCTTGGCGGACTGCGCCGCCGCGACGATGGCGCGGCTGTCGGAGAACGACCGCAAGGTATGAACGTGGCGCTTGCCGGCGCCGGGCAAATCGAGCCGCACCGGCTCGGCGCCGGTCGCCAGCAACAGCTTGTCGAAAGCGATCGTCTCGCCGCCGGCGAGCGTCGCCTGTTTGCTCTTGGCGTCGAGCGCCGTGACTTCGGTCCGGAGGCGGAGATCGATCTTATTGTCGGCATACCAGTCGTTGCTGCGGAGCGGCACCCAGTCGTCCGGCGCGCTGCCGGCGAGATAATCCTTCGACAAGTTCGGACGGTCGACGGGCGCGGTATCGTCGCTGCTGAGCAGGGTGACGGAGCCGGCAAAGCCGCGCCGCCGCAGCATTTCGGCGGCGGCAAAACCGGCGGCCCCGCCGCCGACGATGACGATGCGTTGCGGCGGCGCGGGCGATTTCGCCGGCGCCGGCGGTTCCTTCTTGCCGCGAACGAAGATCCGCCCGTCGCGCTCCTCGACCTGCCAGCAGGCAAGCGGAGAAAACGCCGGCGCCGCGAGCGCCTCGCCGGTCATGAGGCTGAAATGGGCGTGATGCCAGGGGCAGCGCACGGTGTCGCCGACCATCAGGCCCTCGGCAAGCGGGCCGTGATAGTGGGTGCAATGCGCCGACACCGCAAAGAGGCGACCGCCGCGCCGCGCCAGCATGATCGCCTCGTCGCCGACATGGCCGGCGAGCATGACGCCGTCGGGCAGATCGCCCGCCGCGATGCCGGCCGTCAGATCGGGTCCGGAGGCCTCGTTGCCGTTGTCTGCCATGCATGGCCTCCTGTGCGGCTGATCAAAGCATCCCGTCTGTGCCGATAATACCGCAGACGGCTGCGGGTTGCGCCGGCCTATAAAGGAGGGCTAGGCGCGAAGCGCCCTCTAACCCTACCATCAGCCGGTGGGTACGTGCCTCCGGCGCCAACCGCCCTATTACTTTTCCCCGCCCGGCGAAGGTGACACAGTACGGCCGGGCACGTGATTTAGGGGAGACATCGCCATGGCAGCCCGCATTCGCCACATCGCGCTTTGCGTCAAAGACATCAAGGCCACCGCGGATTTCTACGAGAAAGCCTTCGGACTCAAGCGCACAGCGATCCGCGAGGGCGCGACCGCCTGGAACTGCTACATGAGCGACGGCGAGGTCAATCTCGCGCTGTTGCAGTACAAGGGCGAGGCCGGCGCCGGGGTGCCCAAGGGCTTCGTCGGCATCCACCATTTCGGCTTCCAGTGCGACGACCTGCCGGCGCAGCAGCAGAAGGTCGAAGCGGCCGGCGGCGAATTCTTCTACGATCTCGGCGAGCCCGATGACGAGGGGTTCGAGCGCAAGTTCAAGGACCCCAACGGCATCATCTTCGATCTCAACTGGAAAGGCTGGCAACTGACCCACGGCAAGATCAAGGACGCCGTCGGCGGGCTGCGGCCGGCCAAAAGTGCGCCGGCGCGAAAAAAGATCGCGGCGGCGCGCAAGAAGGTCGACAAGCGCAGCGCGGCGCGAGCGCAGCGCCATCCGGGTGCGCGGCGGGTCGCTCAAGCGAAGCGCGCCAGGTAGGCGGAGGGGCGCTCCTTCTCCGGGGCAGGAGCCGTTGGCTTGCTTTCGTACCCTCCCCGGCCGATATAAAGGCCGGGAGGTTGGCGGTGGACGAGCCACTCGCCAACCGGGTCAGGTCCGGAAGGAAGCAGCCCTAACGAGCGCGGTTCGGGTCGCTCGTCAGCCTCCCACCCTCTCACCAGACTGTAGCCCGCATGAGCGCAGCGAAATGCGGGGACAACCGACCCGCTCGCATGCCGACCCCGGATTTCGCTGCGCTCATCCGGGCTACGATCAGTCCGCGATGAACGAGTTGACGAAACCATCCGCCGCCTACCGCGTGCTGGCGCGCAAATACCGGCCGGCGACCTTCGACGACCTGATCGGCCAGGACGCGATGGTGCGCACCATCGCCAACGGCTTCGAGAGCGGGCGCATTCCGCAGGCCTGGATCCTCACCGGCGTGCGCGGTGTCGGCAAGACCACGACCGCGCGCATCCTCGCCCGCGCGCTCAATTACGAATTGCCGGACGGCTCGATTACCGCGCCGACCGTCAAAATGCCGGTGCTCGGCATCCATTGCGAGGCGATCATGGAGAGCCGGCATCTCGACGTCATCGAGATGGACGCCGCTTCCCATAACAGCGTCGACGACGTGCGTCAGATCAACGACGCCATCCGCTACGCGCCGGTCTCGGCGCGCTATAAGGTCTACATCCTCGACGAAGTGCACATGCTCTCCGGCGCCGCTTTCAACGCGCTCTTAAAGACGCTGGAAGAGCCGCCGCCGCACGCCAAATTCGTCTTCGCCACCACCGAAATCCGCAAGGTGCCGATCACCGTGCTGTCGCGCTGCCAGCGCTTCGATCTGCGCCGAGTTGACGCCGCGCTGTTGGTGAAGCATCTGCAGGGCATCGCCGGCAAGGAAGCGATCGAAGCGGAACCGGAAGCGCTGGCGCTGATCGCGCGCGCCGCGGAAGGCTCGGTGCGGGATTCGCTGTCGCTGTTCGATCAGGCGATCGCGCATGCGGCAGGTCCGGTACGCGCCGAGGACGTGCGGGGAATGCTCGGGCTGGCCGACCGCACCCGGGTCATCGACCTGTTCGAGGCGCTGATGCGCGCCGACATCGCGGCCGCGCTCAAGGAATTGCGCGACCAATACGACAGCGGCGCCGATCCGGCGATGGTGCTCGGCGATCTCGCCGAATTCACCCATTTCGTGACGCGGGTGAAGATCGTGCCGAGTTTGGCCGACGACGTGTCGCTCACCGAAGCGGAGCGCACGCGCGGCCGCGCCTTCGCCGCCAAACTGTCGATGCGGGTCTTGGCGCGCTGTTGGCAAATGCTGCTCAAGGGCATCGCCGAAGTGGAGGCCGCCGGCCGGCCGATCGATGCCGCCGACATGGTGCTCGTGCGCATCGCCTATGCCGCGGACCTGCCGACGCCCGACGAAGTCATCCGCTCGCTTGGCGATACGCGGAGCGGCAATGGCGCCGCGGCCACCGCGCCGGCGACGGCGCCGCGTCCCGAATTGCGCTCGGAGTCGCGCTCAGCGCGCGGACCGCTCGGGTCTGCCGCGCCGATGGCGGCGCCGCGGCAGTCGGAGAATCCGGCGCCGTTCGACGAGCCGGTGGCGCGCGACAACGAGTTCCGCGCGATGAAGAGCTTTGCCGAGGTGATCGCGCTCGCCGCCGAGAACCGCGACCTCGCGATGAAAAGCGCGCTGGAACGCGACGTGCGGCTGGTCCGCTTCGAAGACGGCACGCTGGAACTCGCGCTGGAGCCGAGCGCCCGAAAAGCGCTGATCCAGGAGCTGTCCAAGAAATTAGCCGACTGGACCGGGCGGCGCTGGATGGTCGCGGTCTCCGCCGAAGCGGGCCAGCCGAGCCTGCGCGCGCAAGCGGATGCCCGCAAAGCTGAATTAAAAGACGTGGTGCGCGAGGATCCGCTGGTGCAGGCGGTGCTGCAACGCTTTCCCGGCGCCGAGATTGTCGATGTGCGGCCGCCGGCGGGAGACACGGCAGCGATAGACAGCGACGTTCCAGACGATGATACATTGGACCCGTCATCCTGAGGTGGCCGCCATTAGCGCGTTTACGCGCGTCTTCGACGCGCTATGGCGGCCCTCGAAGGATGCACGGCCCGGGCCGTCGCCCTTCGAGGCGCGCTTCGCTCGCACCTCAGGGTGACGGATCAAATAACAGGGATTTCCGATGCCTGATTTTCTCGGCCTGATGAAGCAGGCCACCGAGCTGAAATCGAGAATGGAAGCCATGCAGGCCGAACTCGACCGGCTGGAGGTCGAAGGCTCGGCCGGCGGCGGCATGGTCGGCGTGAAAATGTCCGGCAAGGGCGACCTTCGCGGCGTCACCATCGACGATTCGCTGTTCAAGCCCGACCAGAAGGAAATCGTCGAAGACCTACTCGTCGCCGCGCATGCCGATGCCAAACGCAAGCTCGAAACGCAGCTCGCCGAAAAGATGCAGGCGCTAACCGGCGGCCTGCCGCTGCCGCCGGGGCTTAAGCTGTTCTGATGCCCGTCGTTTCCGCCGGCCCCGAAATCGAGCGCCTGATCCAGCTCCTCGCCCGCCTGCCCGGCCTCGGCCCGCGCTCGGCGCGGCGCGCCGCCCTGTTTCTCATCAAGAAACGCGAATTGCTGATGGCGCCGCTCGCCGCCGCCTTGGCCGCCGCGATGGAGAAGATCGAGGTGTGCCGGATTTGCGGCAATATCGACACGCAAAATCCCTGCACCGTGTGCACCGACGGCAGGCGCGACGCCTCGGCCATCGTGGTGGTGGCCGACGTCGCCGATCTGTGGGCGCTGGAGCGGGCGCACGCCATCAATGCGCGCTATCACGTCCTCGGCGGCACGCTGTCGCCGCTCGATGGCGTCGGACCGGACGACCTGTCGATCGACGCGCTGGTCAAGCGGGCGAGCGATCCGGCGGTGAAGGAGATTATCCTGGCGCTGTCCGCCACGGTCGACGGCCAGAGCACCGCCCATTACATCACCGATCTTGTGCAGGACGCCCAAGAAAAAAGCCAAGTGAAGGTGACCCGGCTCGCGCACGGCGTGCCGGTTGGCGGCGAACTCGATTATCTCGACGAAGGCACGCTCGCCGCCGCCATCCGCAGCCGGACGCCGTTTTAGCGGCACTGCCTGCAAAATAGACAGCGCCCGCCCGCAGCGCGACCAAAGGCGTCATTTTCCGCTTAAATCTGGCCGGAATCGCCCTGGTTCTTGCCGCAGCCTACTTGGCCCGCCGCTTGCATAACAAGGATCGGCGATCTCGGTCTCACTTACCGTGGCGAATTGAGGTTGCTAGAGCCCCGGCATTCCCGGCACCGGGGCTCTACTATTTTGTGGACCCCTCATCGTATTCGGCTAGTTCCGGGCCGCTTGCGCTGCCTGGGTTCCCTTCGCACATGGTGAGCGACACCGCGAAGGGAGACAGCATGACAGATGTGCCGGCAAAGCCCTTCAAGGGCCGCGGCATGGAAGGTTTCGTCGCGACCTGGTACGCGCGGCAGGCCGCGCATGACCGCGAGGAACTTGAGCAGACCGCGCGCCGCATCGCAGACCTCCTCAATCCCGGTTCGCGCGTGCTCGAGATCGCGCCGGGGCCGGGCTATCTCGCCATCGCGCTCGCCAAGCTCACCGGCAGCCGGGTGACCGGGCTCGACATCAGCCACACCTTCGTGCAGATCGCCGCCGAGAACGCGCGGGCGGCCGGCGTCGAGGTCGATTTCGAGCACGGCGACGCCGCCGACCTGCCGTTTCCCGACGGCCAATTCGATTTCATCACCTGCCGCGCCGCGTTCAAGAACTTCACGCGCCCGCTGGTCGCGCTCAACGAGATGCACCGCGTGCTCAAGGAGGGCGGCACGGCGCTGATCATCGACCTGCGCAACGACTATTCGCCGCGGGCGGTGAGCGATTATTTCAAGAATCGCGGCTTTTTCACCGCCGCGATCATCAAGCTGACTTTCCGCACCATGCTGAAAAGCCGCGCCTATAGCAAAGAGAGCATGATGGGGCTGGTCGCGCAGTCGCAGTTCGGGCAAGGCGAGATCAGGCTCGATCCGATGGGATTCGAACTCTGGCTGCGCAAATGATATGCAGCCGCGCATGAGCGACGACGTGCCCTTCAACAAGACATTCGATCTGGAGCCCGGCCGGGTGCGCGAACTCGTGCCCGGCGTGCGCGCGGTGGTCGCCGACAATCCCGGGCCGTTCACCTTCAAGGGTACGATGAGCTACATCGTCGGCCGCGGCAAGGTCGCGATCCTCGATCCGGGTCCCGACGACGACGCCCATATCGCCGCGCTGCTCGACGCCGTGCGCGGCGAGACCGTGACCCATATTTTCGTCACCCACACCCATCGCGATCATTCGCCGGCGGTGCCGAAAATCAAGGCCGCGACCGGCGCCAAGGTTTACGCGCAGGGCCCGCACCGGCTGGCCCGGCCGCTGCACATCGGCGAGACGCGCCGGCTCGACGCCTCCGCCGACATGGACTTCCGTCCCGACGTCGCGCTCGCCGACGGCGAGGTGGTGGGCGGCGACGGCTGGACGCTCGAAGCGGTGACGACGCCGGGCCACACCACCAATCACATGGCCTTCGCCTTCAAAGAAGCCGATCTGTTGTTCGCCGGCGACCATGTGATGGGTTGGTCGACCACCATCGTGGCGCCGCCCGACGGCGCCATGAGCGACTACATGGCTTCGCTGCATAAGCTGGCGCGGCGCAGCGAGCCGCTTTACCTTTCCGGCCACGGGGCGCCGGTGCGCGAGGCGCCGCGCTACGTGCACTATCTGATCCGCCACCGCCAGGGCCGCGAGGCCTCGATCCTGCATCGGCTCGGCAAGGGCGCGGCCGACGTCCCGACCATCGTCAAGGCGGTCTATATCGGGCTCGACCCGCGGCTCACTGGCGCCGCCGCTTTGTCGGTGCTGGCACATCTGGAGGATCTGGCGGCGCGCGGGATGGTGGCGACCGAAGGCCCGCCCTCGATCGAGGGCACTTATCGCTTGGCCGAGACCTTCCCCGGAGGCTGACGCGGCGGCGGCGTAGGTTTCTTTTCCGGCGTCGCGGACAGGACATCGTCGATCGCGTCGATCAGATTGCGCACCCGCGCGGCATTGGTGCCGAGATCGTTGCGGCCATAGCGCGAGGCCGAGCGCACGTCGATGCGGGCGCCGTCGGTGGTTGCCCGCACCCGCACCACGACGTCGTCGCGGAAGCCGAGGATGGGCGTGCGCGCCACCGCCTCAATGATGCCGTCGCGCACCGCGGTGTCTTGCGGCTGTCGCGCATTTGCAGCGCGTGGCAAGGCCGCTTGCGGCGGCCGCGCATCGACCACGCGCCAGCGCCGCTTGGCGATCACCTTCATCGCCGCGCTATAGGCTTCCTGCGGCGTCGCCGTGGTTTCGTCGGGGGCGATGTCGGGATAGGCGGCGTTCTGCTGCTCCGCGGCGTAGAGGCCGGCATAAGCCACCGGATTGGCGTCGCGCGGCCGCAAGCGGGCGATGGCGTCGTATTGCGGCGGATCGATCGGATCGGTGGTGATGTCGGAGATCGCCGGCAGGCGGTAGGCCTTGACGCCGAGATAGAGCGGATAGGCCATCAGGGCGAAACCGATCAATAACGCGGTCACCGCGTGGCGGCCGCCGCCGACGCCGTCGCGCCAGATGGCGATGCCGGAGCCGAGCGCAAGCAGGATCGCGACACAGGCCAGCACCAGCGCGCCGGCCAGCGTCGAGAGCGCCGGCACGATATCGAGCGCGCCCGAGCGCACGATGATGATGGCGACGAAAGTCGCGGCGAGCGAAAACAAGGCGATGCGCCGCGCCCAGACGGCAAGCCGCGAGATCGGCTGATCGTGGAGAATGCGGCGGCGCATGATCGGTCCGGCTAATGGGTAGCGGGAGTGCCGGTAGCATTCGCCGGCAGGGGGGCGCAAATCTGTTTGAGCGCGCTCCAGTCCGCCGCGTCAAGAAGCGGCACCGGCGTACCGGCGACGGCAACCGCGTCGATCGCCGCGATGCGGTCCTTGGTCTCAGGATGGTCCAGCAAAAGCTTCATGCCTTCCTTCTTGTCGCCGACGATGCGCTTGAGGATGGCGGCGAGCGCATGCGGGTCGCCGCCCGCCTTCGCCATCAGATCGACGCTGTAGGCGTCGGCGGCCGCCTCGACCCGGCGCGAATAGGACGATTTCACCACGGTACGGGCGGCGATGACGACGGCGCCGCCGCCGACAAAATCGCCGAGCATCATGCCGAACATGAACGACAGGCCCGCCGTCTGCAGCACGGTGCGGGTGCCGTCGCGATGGGCGACATGGCCCATCTCATGCGCCAGCACGCCGGCCAATTCGTCCGGCGTCGCCGCCTTCTCGATCAGGCCCTCGTCGACATAGACGTGGCCGCCCGGCAGCGCCATCGCGTTGGGCTCGGCGCGGCGCACCACCTCGACGCGGAGCGGGAACGGCAGGGCGGCGACCGCTTCGAGCTTGCCGACCAGTTTGTCGAGCGCGGCGCGGCCGGCCGTTTCACCCGGCGCAGTGCCGCAGGCGAAGGCCGCGCCCAGATGCCGGCTGTCGAGCGTGCCGTGGATGTTGTGGTCGATCGCATTGCCGAGCCTGTGTTCGACCGCGAGCGGCACCAACGGAATGATCCGGCTTGCCAGCGCCGGCAAGCCGAAGACCGCGGTGACGACCAGCGAAGTTGCGGAAGCAAAACTCAGCGCCACGATTTTGCGGCGCAACTGCCGCTCCGCCGCACCACCACGGTCCAGCGTTTCGGCGCGATCTTCGACCGCGGCGGCAAGCTCCGGCGCGCGGATTTCAAGCCGCGCCAGCACGGTTTCGCCGCGCCGGCCGAGACGGAGCACCCCGTCGGGCGCCGACATCCGGCGCAATTCGGCATAGGGCCATTCGTCGAGCGCTTGATCGCGGCCCTGTCCGCCGCACGCCAGAATGCGCAACGCCCCGGCGCCGGCTTCGACGACGACGCCATGGCGCACGCTCGAGGTGCCGTCGAAAAAGACCGCCGGTCCGCGCAGCGGCGCGTCGATGGTGGGGGCATCATTCATGTTTCCGCTCATTCCCGCGCAAGCGGGAATCCAGATTTTCGCGCCGAGCCGCCACTTTCGCGGGGACGAGCGGACGATTATCCGACCTTCGCGGCCGCATCAGATGCCCCCGACACCGAGCGCATCGACCAGGCCTTCGCCGAGCGCCGTGTCGGGCGCGCCGCTGGCGCGGACGTTGTCGAGCGCCTGTGCTCCCGTCAACCTGGCAGATTGCGCGCCGAGCCGCCACATCGCAAAGGTGACCACCACCTGATAAATGGTCGAGGCGCCGAGCACCATCGAGACATAGATGCCGAGCGTGATCGTGCTGACCAGAAGCTCCGCCGGCATGGAATCGTGCGCTGATCCGAGCAATTTATCGCTGAAGAAAACGAACGCGCCGCCGAGCGCCGCCACCACCAGCAAATAGGGCAGGACATAGAGCAGAAAACGCAGATAAACGCGATAGACCTTTGCCGTCGACAAATGCGAGTGGACGGTCACGGCGCCGAAGCGCAGCCCCGAGATCCACCAGCGCAGCATCATTGCGGCGAACAGCGGATAGAGGATGAGCGCCATGGCGAGGCTCGTTGCGATGGCCGCCGTGACGACGACGAACACGTCGAGCCCGGTATTGCCGACCAGCAAGGCAAGCGGCTTGGTGTCGCCCTGAGCCATCATTGCATCAAGCGCGTTCCAATCGACCATGCGTGCGAGCGCGACAAACGCCAGGACGACGGGCCCGACGACGAGCAGCCAGATCGGCAGCCCGCGCAGGAACAGCGCCGAGCCCGATCCGGCAAAGGCGCCTTGCAGATCGCCGTAGCTGGTGTGACGCATCTTGAAGCGCTGCAGGCTTGCCTGCGCCCACGGATAAGCAAGCCCGAGCGTGACAGCGGCGAGCGCCCACCACAACAGCGCCAAGGGGGCGTAGCGCCAGCCCGAGCCGTGCTGATCGAAGCGCAGGCCGCGGAACACGGTGCGCGTGAGCCGGTAACGGCGCGCCCGGTAGAGCGCAAACTGGCTGAGCAGCACCAGGAGCAAAAAGCCCACGGCCGTTATCGCGGCGTCCGCAGTGTCGAGCGCCAGCGCCGCCATGGCGATCGCGGTGTAGAGCGGGCCGACGATGGTGACGGCGATCAGGAAACCGCCGAGGAGCTCGGTGGCAAGCCCGGTATATTCCAGCGTCTCGCCGCCGATTTCGGTGTTGGACCACAAATAACGGCGCACATCGGTGGCAAACCAGAACCGATAGATGCCGAGCGTAAGCGCGAGCAAGGCGGCACCTTTGACGCGCAGCCGCCAATAGGTCGCCTCCTGGCCGAGGAAATCGACCGCGCCCGCGGGCTGCGGCGCCAAGGCATCAGCCGTCGTCATGACACCCGCAATGTTGGCTCAATTGAAATGCCGCCCAAATCAGTCATTGCCGGCCCGTTTCGGGCCAAGCTTACATTGCGAAATGTCCAATTTGCGACACGCGCCGGCCCTCGCGCCCATTATAAAGGCGCCTGGCACATTCGTCTTTGGCTGAGGAAAATAGCTAAAACCGCCGCCGACGGCCCGGCCCTATTCGTCGAGCAATTGCTCCACCTCGACCTGGATGCTCTCGCCCGGCGCGCAGCGGTGGCCGGCGCCGGAGGCGAAGAGCATACGGGCTTCCTCGGGGGTCTCGGCCTCGACGCACCACTCCTCGAGCCGCGTCACCATCATCCGGGCGTGAAACAGCCGCGGCTTGGGCTGTTGCGCAGCTTGCGGCCGTTCTTTTCTCAGTATGCTGCTTGCGGGCATGAATCCGCGCTCCCGAATCGCCGAATCGCGTGGGGAGTCTTAGGCCGGAATGGCGGGAAGAACAAAGGTGAAACGGTTGATAACTACCGCCGCGGTGTTCCCTTGTGGAACGCCGGTTCCCTGATATCGTTGAGTCCACGTTCCAGACCCCTGCCGAGTAACGGAGTAGCATCGTGGCCCCGCGCGCGTATTGGAAAGGCTATCTGAAGCTGTCACTGGTCTCCTGCCCGATCGCGCTGTTCCCGGCGACGTCGGAGCGCGAAAAGATCAGCTTCCACCAGCTCAACAAAGAGACCGGCAACCGCATCCGCTACAAGAAGATCGACGCCGAAACCGGCGACGAGGTCGAGAACGCGGATATCGTCAAGGGCTACGAGCTGGCCAAGGGCGAATATATCGAACTCGAGCCGGAAGAGCTCGAGGCGGTCGCGATCGAATCCAAGCACGCCATCGAGATCGACGAATTCGTGCCGCGCAGCGAGATCGACGAGCTCTATATGCGCGATCCGTATTTCATCGTGCCGGACGGCGAAGTCGGCCAGCAGGCGTTTGCCGTGATCCGCGAGGCGATCCGCAAGGAAGGCATGGTGGCGCTCGGCAAGATCGTCTTCACCTCGCGCGAGCACATCATCGCGCTGGAAGCGCGCGGCAAGGGCATGGTCGGGCTGACGCTGCGCTACCCTTACGAGGTGCGCGACGAAAAGGATTATTTCGACGACATCGAGGACGAGAAGATCCCGAAGGACATGCTCGACCTCGCCATGCACATCGTCGAGAGCAAGACCGGGCATTTCAAGCCGGCCGAGTTCAAGGACGACTACGAAGACGCGCTGAAGGATCTGCTGCGCAAGAAGCAGAAGGGCGAGAAGATCGAACGGCCGAAGGAGCGCGAGCCGTCGAACGTCATCAACCTGATGGACGCGCTGCGGCAAAGCGTAAAAGGCGGCAGCAAAGCATCCGGCGGCGGCCGCGGCGCCGGCAATGGCGGCGGCGCGCGGCGCGCCTCCGCCGGCTCGAGCGCCCGCGCGGCGAAGGGCGGCGCCAAGAAGGCGGCGCGCTCGTCGGCGCGCAATCACGCGCGGCACAAGAAAGCGAGCTAGAAAACCGGTATCCACTTTTGCGGGACATGCTGTAATGCCGGGCAAGCGCGTCCAACTCGACGAAGAGACCTGGCGCGCGCTCGATCTCCTTGGCCGCGACCAGATGAAGGATTTCCAGGAACTCGCCGACGAGGCGTTTCGCGACCTGCTGAAGAAGCACGGCCGGCCGGTCGACCTCAGAGAGGCGCTGCGGCGCAGCGCCGGCGTCTCCGCCACCGTGCACCGCCTGAAGCCGGGCAAAAGGAAACGGCGCCAGCAATAGCCACTGACCCAAGGCTCCCCGGCAATGCAGTTGCGCGATCTCGGGCGAACGGTCCTGCTTTGCATCATCGGCGGCGGCGCCGACGCGATCAGCTTTCTACGCTTCGGGACTTTCGTCGGCGCCATGACGGGCAACACCGTCCTGATCGGCATCGATCTGGCCGAACGGCGGTTTGATAACGCCGGCTATCATCTCGGCGTCGTCGCCGCCTTCCTTGCAGCGATTGTCGTCACCCAGGCCCTGCTCAAGGCCAGAATCCCGACCGGCCCGGCGCTGATCATGACCGCGCTCATGCTCGGCGGCTCCGCCTTCATCGACGGCCGCTGGGGCGCGGCGCTCGCGGCAGCGGCGCTCGGGGCGCAGAACGCCGCGGTCCGCACCATCGGCGGCGTTTCGGTCAACACCGCCTTTGTCACCGGAGACCTGCTCCGCCTGGGCGCGGCGGTGCCTGAGGCGGCGGCACCCAAGCAACATGCGGCACTCATCGTCCTGGCGACGGCATGGATCGCCTACGCCACGGGCGCGGTTGCCGGCGCGCTGGCGCAGCACCTGATCGATCATCCCATGATCGTGCCGGCAGTGCTGGCACTCGCGGCGGCCATCGTCGAGACGTGCGCCGCCCGGCGCGGGCAAGCCTGATTGACGCCGGTTTCAAAACACATCGCCGCGCGGCGTTAATCGATCGGTGTTGACAGGGCGCCGGATTGACCGCGACAGTCCGCGCCGGCGCCATTTCACGAATCAACCAGCGAGGGGAACGGAATGCGAAACGATGCATCTTACGATGTGGCGGCGGACCGCTGCGGCCGGCCGTCGAGCCGGCGGCGGACGGCTCTTCTCTGGTCCATCGCATTGCTGGCCGGCGCCGCGCTGGCAATGCCGCTTGGCGCCCATGCCGCCAACAAACACGAGATCGCCCGCGGCAAATATCTCGTCTCGATCGGCGGCTGCAACGATTGCCATACGCCCGGACATTTTTTCGGCAAGCCGGACATGACCAAGCTTCTCGGCGGCTCCGACGTCGGCTTTGCCATTCCGCATCTCGGCGTCTTTGTCGGCCCCAACCTCACCCCCGACAAAGCGACCGGGCTGGGCAATTGGACGACCGCCCAGATCGTCGCCGCCATCACGACCGGCATCACGCCCCAAGGCCGCAAGCTCGCGCCGGTCATGCCATATGAGGGATTCAAGAATCTGACGAAATCGGACGCGCGGGCGATCGCGGCTTATCTCCAGAGCCTGCCGCCGGTGTCGCACCAGGTGCCGGGGCCGTTCGGTCCGGACGCGACACCGACGTCATTCGTCATGACCATCGTACCCGGCAGCGTCTACGCGCACATGCTGCACCCGCCGGCAGCGGCAAAAGCGGCGCCGCCAACAGCACCGCCGGAAAGCCCAGCGCCGGCCGCGGCTGCGAGCCCCACACCAGCCGCACCTGCGGCAGCGAACCCCACACCAGCCGCGCCTGCGGCGAAGTAATGGCGGCGTCTTAAGAGCCGAACACCACCGCGTGCATGATGCGGCCGGGCGCGAAGGTGAATATCCCCGCGATCACCAGCGCGCCGACGAAAAGGCCGATCATGGCGCGGCGGTGGCGTAAAACGTCATGCCGGTGCGCGGCGAGGACCGCGACCGGCAGCATGAGCAGCGTGAAAATCGCCAGCAGATGGATCGGACTCCACGGTCCCCACAGCCGGATCTGATGGATGAAAAACGCCGTGACGCTGACCACCAGCATCAGCGTCACCCAGATCCAGCCGAGCGCGCGATGCGGCAATGTCCCCTTCGGCGCCGACAACTGCACCACACCAAGCGCAAACGCGGTCATGGCGGCAAAGGCATGAAGGCGGATCGCCGGCGCGGCATCGAGAAGCGGCGCGAGCGTCACGGCGCACCCGTCACAGTCCGAGCAGCCGCTTGCTGTTGCCGCCGGCCAGCGCCGCAATGGTGGCGGCGTCAAAGCCGTCAACGCCGGCGATGTGTCCGACCGGATCGTATTCCAGCATGTCGAACGGATAATCGGTCCCCATCACGACGTGATCGGCGCCGAATACGCGCACCAGTTCGGCGAGTTGATACGGCGTGAACACCACGGTGTCGACATAGATGCGCTTGAGATAGCTGGTCGGCGGCAGCGGCAAATCGCCATGCGCGTCCGAGCGCGCGCCCCAGGCGTGATCGATGCGGCCCGGATAGGCGCCGAGATAGCCGCCGCCATGCACGGCGAGCAGCTTCAGATTGGGATGCCGCTCCAGCACGCCGTCGAAGATCAGATAATGCAGCGCGATCGTCGTCTCGAGCGGATTGCCGATGACGTTGTTGAAGTAGAACCGCTCGAAGCGCGACGCCTCGGTGAAGCCATTGGGATGGATCATTACCAAGACGCCGAGCTGTTCGGCCTTTTTCCAGAACGGCGCGAAGGCCGGATCGGACAATTCCTTGCCGGCCACGTTGGTCAAGACCTCAACGCCCTTGAAGCCGAGCTTCGTGACGCAGCGTTCGAGCTCGTTCGCCGCCTCGTTGCCGTCCGGCATCGGCACCGTGGCGAAACCCTTCATGCGGTCGGGATATTTGCCGCAAAATTCGGCGATGCCGTCATTGACGATCTGCGCCGCCTTCACCGCGATGTCGAGCGGCACCGTGTAATAGCATTGCAGCGGCGGCGGCGCGATCATCTGGACGTCGATCGCCATGGCATCGAGATCGGCGAGCCGATGCTGGTGACCGCGCCGCGCGCCGATGTCGGCGGCCTGCTTCTGGGTCAGCGCCCTGGAATCCGCCGTGGCGAAATGGGCGAGCGGCACGGTCGCCATGTCGAGATGCGGCGCGACGAATTTAGCCGCTTCCGGCACGTCGACATGGGCATGGATGTCTATCGTGACGCTCTTCGGCCGCACCTCGCGGCCCGGCTTGCCGGGCTTGCGCGCCGCGGTCGGACCGTATTTGTTCCACATTTCGGGCATGGGCGTTTCCTCAAATTCAGCTCGCCCCCGCACCCGGGGGAGCGGCCGAGTCAGCACGAAGACGGCAAGAAGTCTAGCGCTGCGGTCCGCACAGGCTGAGGTCGCGCTCGGCGCGGAATACGTTGCTGTAGAGGTTGGCGATCCATTGCCGGCCGCTCGAGGTGACGTTGAGATAGCGGATGGCGGTCTGGATATGGCCCGACACGCTGTTCCAGTAGAACTGCGGATAAAGATCCGTGAGGTCGGCCGGCGAAGTGTAGCCGAGCTGCTTGTTCATGCCGACTTCTTCGAATTCGTAGTACAGCGCATTGGCCTTGCGCAAATAATGCGGATCGCCGAGCTGGCCGATGAGATCGGCGGCGCGCACCAACAGCCCTTCCTCGTTCTCTTCGTCGTCCGCCGCGTAAGGCGACGGAAACCGGGTGAACTCGATGGCGCGGGCGATCCGCTCGGCATCGAGCAGCTCGATCTTGGAAATGCGCTCCATCACGAACAGCTTCGAGCGATCGACGTGGTGCGACAGCAGGGCCGCATCGGAAGCGCCGCGCGGCAGCTTGGTCTTGTTGCCCTTGGCGTCGATCACATAGCCGTCGGCGCCGTCGTCCTTGAGGAGCCCGCGCACGTAGCCGATGTCGTGCATCAGGCAGGCGACCAGAAGATGCGCGTAGTCGCTCGGGTAGGTCGGTTTCAGCAGCGAACGGCCCTTCATGATGTCATAGCCGACCAGCGTCACCAGCATGGTGTGCTCGACATTGTGGTAGAGCGCGTCGCTGTTGCCGATGCATTCAAGCGCCAATCGCGCGAGCGACGGAACAAGCTCGGTCAGGTCGGCATGGGTCGAAGCAAACCTGCGGCTTAAATGCTCGCCGAGATAGGCCCCCAAGGCCTCGGCCGCCAATTCGGGAACGGTAATCAAGTAATGCCCCTCCGCAACCCTCGCCCAATATGGTGCCGACGAGTTGTGTCATTTGCAATACGCTTCCTGCCGGCAGCGCACAGCCGCGTCCGACACCAAGGCGCCGGCCATCGTCGCGCCAACAGAGTGAAGAAATAGCCGCATCAGGTCATAAGGGATAACGCTGGACCCGATGCAAACATGATCGGGACGTAGACCCTTCGTTAAGTATGATCCAATGCGAAAGCCAATTCCACATTTCCGAAACGTGCTTTAAAACACGCCGAGATGCTGGCGCAGATCGACGCCGTCGCCCGTGAGCCGTTCGGCCGTCGAAACCACGGCGACACGGCCGGAATTGAGAATGACGATGTCGTCGGCGATGTCGAAAACGAGCTTGGGATTCTGCTCGACGAGAACGATGGACAGCCCGCTTTCCTTGAGCTTGCGGATGGTCGCCATGACTTCGGCGACGATTTGCGGGGCAAGCCCCTCGGACGGCTCGTCCATCAACAACACGCGCGGATTTCCCATCAGCGCGCGGCCGATGGCAAGCATCTGCTGCTCGCCGCCGGACAGATAGCCGGCGAGTTGCCCGCGGCGCTCGGCGAGCCGCGGGAACATGGCGAAAACGGTGTCCTCGGTCCATGGTGCATGGCGGGTGGCGAAGCCGACATGCGCGGCGACCATGAGGTTCTCGCGCACGGTGAGGCTCTTGAAGATACGGCGGCCCTGCGGCACCAGCGCCACGCCGCGCGCCGCGATGGATTCCGGCGGCAGCCGCGTCACCGCGGTGCCGAACACTTCGACGCTGCCGCCGCGCGGCGGCAACAGTCCGACGCTGACATTCATGCAGGTCGACTTGCCGGCGCCGTTGCGGCCGAGGAGCCCGAGCAGCCGGCCCTCGCCGAGCCGGAACGACACCTGCTGCAGCACGTGGCTGTCGCCGTAATAGGCTTCGATGCCGGAAAGCTCGAGCGCGCTATTCGCCAAGGTAGACCTCCCGCGTGCGCGGATCGGCCACCACCTCGGCGCGGGTGCCTTCGACGATGACTTCGCCGAAATGGAGGAGCGTAATGCGATCGACCAGATCGAGCGCGGTGTCCATGTCATGCTCGATCATGACGATGGTGACGTCGCGCGGTATGGCGGCCAGGAGCTTGCGGACGTCCTGGCGTTCGTCGATCGAGAGCCCGGCGAACGGCTCGTCGAGCAGCAGGAGCTTGGGGTTCTGCGCCAGCGCCATGGCGATCTCGACGCGGCGGCGCTCGCCGTATGAGGTCTGCGCCAAGGGCCGCGCGGCGATGTGATCGAGCCCGACGCGCTTGAGCGCGGCACGGGCCTGTTCGATCAAATGCCGCTGCCGATCGAGCGCCAGCAGCGGATTCCAGCGCAGCGGAGAGAGCCCGAGCAACGCCAGCATCACGTTGCGCTCGATCGTGTCATGCGCGAACAGCGTGATGATCTGATAGGTCCGCGCCATACCGAGATGGCTGCGCTTGCGGCTCGGGGTGCGGGTAATGTTGCGGTCGAACAGCGCCACCGAGCCCGAGTCGGGCGTCAGCTCGCCGGTAATCAGATTGAACAATGTGGTCTTGCCGGCGCCGTTGGGACCGATGATCAGCCGGCGTTCGCCGGGAGCGACGCTGAGGTTGACGTTGGCGGTGACGCGCAAGCCGCCGAATGATTTGCAGAGGTTGTCGATGGCAAGCGCGGTCATGGCTGCGGCCTTGGAGCGGATGCCGCCGCTGCCGCAGGCTTCTGCCGGCCGGCCGAGCGCCACGCCATTCGCGTCAGCCGCACCGCCCCGGGCACCAGGCCTTCCGGCATGAACACGACGATGGCGACGAATATGGCGCCAAGCATGAAATTCCAGCGCGTAATATAGGCGCTCACGACGTTCTTGACGATCACGACCAGCGCCGCGCCGACCACCGGCCCCAGCAGCGTTCCGGCGCCGCCCGAGATCACCATCAGCAGGCCTTCCGCCGAGGCGGTCAGCGCCAGCGCCTGCGGACTGATGAATTCGGTGTAATAGACGAACAGAATGCCGGCGACCGACGTCAGCAGGCCGGAAAATATGAAAGCCCAGAACCGGATCATCCAGACGTGATAGCCGAGCACGTTCATGCGGCGCGGCTGATCGCGGGTGCCGCATAACGCCGCGCCGAACGGCGAATGCACGAAGATGCGCACCGCGCCGACCGCGAGCAAAAACACGACCAGGGTGGCGAAATAAAACGCGCGCGGCGTCTCGAGCGACAGGCCGAACGGCGCCGGCCGCGTCGACACGCTGATGCCGTTGTCCCCGCCGGTAACGCTGATCCAGCGATAGGCGAGCCCCCAGATGATTTCGCCGAGCGCCAGCGTGATCATGATGAAGCTGATGCCGGTGGCGCGCAGCGCCAGCGCGGCAAAGCCGGCGGTGGCGACAAGGCCCACCGCGAGGCCGGCCAGGATGGCGACGGCATGACCGTGACCGGCCGCCAGCAGATAGGCGACGACGTAAGCGGCGACGCCGAACAGCCCGGCATGGCCGAGCGACACCAGGCCGGCATAGCCGACCAGCACGTTGATCCCCAGCGCGAACACGGCGTAGAGCAGGATCTGGCTCGCGATATTGACGTAATAAACCTGCTGGATGACGTACGGCACCGCGATCAGCGCCAGGATCGCGACAGCGACGGCAACGCGGCGCAGCACGACTCCGCCGGTCAACGCGTTCGTCGCGGGACTTGTCGCCGGACTTGCCGCGGACGCGCTCACAGAACCTGACCCCCGAACAGCCCCTGCGGCCGCAACACCAGCACCAGCACCATCGGCAGGAACAGCACGAAATAAGCGAGTTCCGGCAACAGCGCCTGGCCGAAATTGTAGATGAAGCCGATGATGATGCTGCCGACGAACGAACCCAGCAGGCTACCGGTGCCGCCGAGAATGACGACGACCAAAGCGAGCGGCAGCATGTCCTGATCGAGACCCGGATAAACCGACAGAATCGGGCCCGAGATGATGCCGGCGAAGCCCGCCAAGCCGGCGCCGAGCGCGAAGACGATGGTGAACAGCTGCGAGACGCGGATGCCGACCACCCGCGCCATCTGCGGGTCATCGACGCCGGCGCGGATCATGGCGCCAAGCCGCGTGCGCTCGAGCATCAGCCACAGCGCGATGGCGAACACCACCGCGATCAGAATGACCGCCATGCGATACAATGGCAGGGCCGCG
This sequence comes from uncultured Alphaproteobacteria bacterium, assembly GCA_963791925.1. Taxonomy (GTDB): domain Bacteria; phylum Pseudomonadota; class Alphaproteobacteria; order Rhizobiales; family Xanthobacteraceae; genus BOG-931. The sequence continues at coordinate 322,883 of CAWBUA010000006.1, forward strand.
CCGGCGATGCGGATGAAGCCGGCGAGATGCGGCGGCGTCGCCACCGAGATCGGATCGCCGCCCCAGCCCATCAGGCACAGATCGGCGACCATAAAGGAGACGCCGAGCGTCACCAGCACTTGCGCCAGTTGCTGGCCGGCCAGCCGCCGCAGCAGCAGGCGTTCCATCAGGGCGCCAAGGATCGCGACCTCGACGGCCGCGATCACGGCGGCCACCCAGAAGTTCAACGACAGTCCCAGTGCGCCGCTGAGCAGCGAGGAGCCGAGATAGGCGCCGGCCATGAACATCGAGCCATGCGTCAGATTGGGAATACGCATCAGCCCGAAGATCAAGGAAAAGCCCGCCGACAACAGAAACAACAGGCCGCCGAAGGTGATGCTGTTGACGGTAAGCAGCAGCCAGAATGTCATACCCGTCCTTCCGCGTTCCGGCTGCCCTAAGCTTCTCGGCCGGCCCGAATCGCGCCAGGCGCAATCCGGGCTCGGTCCGATGGCGCGCCGATCAGCACTTGGTCAGCGGCGGATAATCGCGCGAATAAACCGGGTGGGCGAGGAACTCGGCCTCGGGCCAGGTCCAGAATTGACTTACATTGTCGTAAGTCTTGATGGTCTTATTCCAGAGCTTCAATCCGTATTTGGCGCCCTCGGCGCCGCAGCGCCGGACGTAAAAGGTGCCGACGACATTATTCAAGTGATCGTACTTGATCGGTCCGCGCGGTGTATCGGACAGGTTGACTGCCTTGAGCGCCGACATGAACTTGTCGCGATCGCCGACGTCTCCGTTGAGCGCTTTCAAGGCCGCGTCGACGACCTGGCAGTTGACATAGAGTATCGCGGCATACTGCCCAGGAACGGCGTTGTAGTTCGTCAACATGCCCTTGACGAACCGATTATTGCCGTCGGTGTCTAGGTCGAGCGTATACGGCGTGCAACTGACCAGCCCGACCGCTTCGTCGCCGAAACTCTTGAGCAAAGCGTCGTCGCCGCCGGTCTCTCCGGTCACCACCGGGTATTTCAGCCCAGCGCCGGCATAGGCCTTCATGAAGCGCAGCGGGTTGGAGCCGGCAAAGCCCTGGCAGACGCCGTCGCAATCGCTGATTTGCGCGACATAGGGCGTGTAATCCGGCGTCACCAAAGGTGGCCACAGCTTGTTCACCACGCAGCCGCCGTCTTTCTGGAACGCGGCCTGAAAGCCGCCGATCTGCTCGTAGCCGAAGGCGAAGTCTTCGACGATGGTGACGACGCGCTTGAGCTTGAGCTCGGTCGCCGCGTAATGCCCCATCGGTTGCATGGCTTGCGAAGAAGTCGCGGACGAACGCAACAGATACGGACTCGGCGTCCGCTGCGTCAGGTTGTCGGCACCGGCGAGACAGAGCGTCGGCATCTTGTGCTGGGTGATGTATTCGTTGATGGCGTACATCTCGAAGGCGGCGAGCGGGCCCAGGATGATGTCGACATTGTCGCGCTCGATGAGTTCCTGCGCCTTGGTCTTGGCGCCGGCCGGATTGCCGCCGGTGTCGGCGGAGACGAAATCGACCTTGCGGCCGCCGATCGTGTAGTTCGTTTCCTTCAGATAGGTGATGACGCCCTGCTCCATCTGGATGCCGCCTTGCGCAAGCGGTCCGGTCTTGACGGTGAGAAGGCCGAGCTTGAATGGCTTGGCTTGGGCGACGGCGGGCGTCGGAAAGCGGGTCAGCGCGGCGGCCGCCCCCACGGCGGTACCGGCCAGAACCGCACGGCGGCTGACTTTACGAGACATAACCTTGCGAGACATTCGTACCCTCCCTTTGGCGCCTTAAGCTTGTCTGAGGCGCCTGCGATGCCAATGCATCTCCTGCGCGCGAAGCCTTAGGCCATAGCGTAACGTTATCATTTCACACGCGCCGCGCGAAGCCCGTCAGGACCAGTAAAGTCCGCTATTGTCGCGTTTTTTTCAATACTTGCGCAGCGGCGGATAGTCGCGCGAATAAATCGGATGGGCGCGACGTTCCTTCCCCTGGCAAGCCTTCGCTCGGCAAGCCTTCGCCCGGCAAGCCTTCCCCCTGCCACGGTTGACGATGTCGGTCGCGGCTTCCCACTGTAGCGATGCGTTCCCCACCCGGCCGCTTATACGATTATTTTTTCTTGGGCGGAATAATGGGCAGCAGCAGATAGGACCGCGCGGCGCCGCCGAAATGCAGGCCGGTGACACCGCCGAAAATCTGCGCCGGCCGATCCCGCGGGTCGTCGTGCAGGAACGGACCGCAGCCGGTGAGTTCGTTCTTGAAGTTCGACAGCCGTCCGCCGCTGCCTCCCGGATAGACGTAATCCTTGCCGCGAATGGTCAGCGCCACGCGATAGCCGGCGGGCACCACGATCGAGGTCGGCCAGATCTCGATATCGAGCGCCACCACCTCGCCGGGCTTGAGCGGCTCGTTCTTCGCATGCGCGTGATAGGGCCGATACGGCTTCGACAGCTTTTTATCGAGCCGACGATGCGAGGCGCGCAGCCAGCCCTGGCCGACCGGCGTATGCGGATCGATCGCGCCCTGGAAAACGACTTCCGTCAAATCGGACGAGAACACGCGCAGCACGACAAAAATATCGGCATCGCCGGTCGACGACGAGACCAACAGCTTTACCGCGGATGGCCCGGTGATTTCCGTCTCATGCGCCAGCGGCGGCGTGACGAAGGTGACGCCGTCGCCCGTCGCCTCGAAGCGGAGCACGGTTTTCTTCTTTGCCGCTTTTTTGCCGAGCGAACCGTTCGTCGGATCGAGATAGAACTTCGTCCATTTGGTGCGCTTGAGCGGCCACTCCTTCTCCGTACGCGCGACGAAGCGGTCGACGTGCCGCACCTGGAGCTGGACCGCCGGCTGCCCGCCCCAGCCATTGTTCTTGCCGTGCAGGAAATGATCGAAGAAACGCAATTGCAGATCGCGGCCGTAATCGGTGTAGAAATGCGTCCAATGCTCGATGCCGTGCACTTCGAGCCATTTTTGCCTGGACGCCGCGCGCACGAAGCCCTCGAAATTGCCGCGGGTGTGCAGTCCCTGACCGCCCCAATTGGCCGCCGATAAGAACGGCACCCTCACCTTCGGCCATACCGGCGAGCGGGCGCGGTGATAATCGTCGTCGTGCGGATGCGCGGCGATCTCGGCGCCGAAAGCGCTGCGGTTCTTCGCAAGCTCCGCGTCGGAGAGAATCTCCGGCCCGCAGACCAGTTCGCCGTGCACGCGGCTGCGTTTGCCGCGCTCACCGGCGCCGTATTGCACGGTCTTGACCTGCATGTCGTACCAATTCTCCCAGAACGTGGAGAGAATGCCGCCGTGATGCGTCATGTCGCGATACCAGTCGGCGGCGCCTTCCCAGATGCACATGGCGGCGAGATGCGGCGGCTCGAGCGAGGCGACCTGCCACTGATTGATACCGTAATAGGAAATGCCGTTGAGCCCGACCTTGCCGTTCGACCACGGCTGTAAGCCCGCCCACTCGATGCAGTCGCAGTAGTCCTTGGTCTCGCGCGGCGAAAACGGATCGATGAACCCCGGCGAGCAGCCGGCGCCGCGCGAATCGACGCGCACGCAGGCATAATCGTGCGGCACCCACTTTTCCGGATCGGCGACTTCCCAGCTCTGATAGAGGTTGCTCGAACCGGCGGTGACGTCGGGATGCTGCTCCGCCATGCGCTGCCATGCGTTCGGATAACCATCCTGGAAGGCGAGCCCTTTGGCATAAGGTCCATAGCTCAAGATCACGGGATAGCGGCCTTCGGCGACTGGACGAAACACGTCGGCGCGCAAAATAAGGCCGTCGTCCATCCCGACCGGCACGTTCCAGTCGATGCGCATGCCGTCGCGCGTCTCGCTGCGCGCTTGCAGCGTCTTGCGGTCGCCCGCGACCGCCCCCATACGGGCCTCGCCTTCCAACGATGACATGCGTTTCCCTCCGACAACAGTAATTCGGCAGTCTAATAAACGATTACGCTCTGGCCAATTGTAAGGTGGCGCCTTACAATCCCGCGTGATCCGGACGTTTCGAAGCAAGGGCTTGCGGCGCTTCGCCGAACGGGGCGACGCTTCAAGGGTTAGCGTTCAGAATCCCGTCGTATTCTGATGAATGTGCCCGGGTTTCGTTTTCACGCGCTGAGGGGCCGCGAGCGGGGCCGCTACGCCGTCGATGCGAGTGGAAGCTGGCGTATAACTTTCGCCTGGGATGGTGAAGACGCGATCGACGTTGACTTGGAGGACTATCACTGATGAGCAAGAATCCGCTCATTCGCGGGCTAAAACCGATGCATCCGGGCGAGATGCTGCGCGAAGACGTCCTGCCAGCGCTTGGCAAGTCCAAAACTGAGATCGCACGACTGCTCGGCGTTTCGCGGCAGACACTGTACGATATTCTTGACGAAAAGCAGCCGGTAACGCCAAGCATGGCATTGCGTCTCGGCAAGCTGCTCGGCAACGGTCCCGATCTTTGGATCAATCTTCAACGCACTTACGATTTGGCGCGTGCAGAACGCGAGCTTGCCCGAGAAATCAAGAAAATACCTACCCTGTCGGCAGCCTAATCTCGCTTAAGGCGCGCCTTACTCCGTTTCACTCCCGCCATCTTCTCCAGCACGGCGCAGACTGCGGCGGTGTCCTCGGCGCCGTGCCCGCTCTTGAGCGCCTTCTCATAGATCCGGCTCGAGGCATCGAACATCGGCGTCGGCACCTTGATTTTGCGGGCGTAGCTGCCGATCACGTCCATGTCCTTCTGCCATACCGAAATCTTCATGGTCGGATGGTCGTAGCGATCCTTCACCATCATCGGCGCGCGCAGCTCGAAAATGCGCGAATTGCCGGCGCCGGTCTTGACCAGATCGAGAATCGCTTGCGGCGGCAGGCCGGCCTTGATGCCGAGCACCATGGCTTCGGCGCTGGCAACGTTGTGGATGGCAACGAGGAGGTTGGCCACGTATTTCATACGACTACCGTTGCCAAATTCGCCGAGATCGAACGCGCCGCGGCAGAAGGCGGCGAACATCGGACGCAGCCGCTTGATCTCGGCCGAGCCCCCCGAGGCATAGACGACGAGATCCTTGACCTTGGCCTGAGCGCCGGTACCGCTCACCGGACAGTCGAGCAGCACGTGACCGGCCTTGTGCAGCGCTGCTTGCGCCCGGCTCTTGTCGTCGATCGTGAAGGTCGACGCTTCGACGAACACGCGGCGCGGCAAGCCGGCTTTGGCGATGGCGGCGGCCGTCGCGGCCAGCGCTTGCGGCTTGGGCAGGCTGGTAATGATGGTCTTGGCCCGGCGCGCCACATCGACGGCATCGGCGGCGATCTCGACACCGGCGCGGGCCAGCGCCCGCCGGCGCGCCGGCGCAATATCGTAGCCGATGACGCGCCAGCCGCCGGCGACCAGATTTTCCGCAAATGCGCCGCCCATGATGCCGAGGCCGATGATGCCGACGGCGCCTTTGTCTCCCGATGCCATTCCCCACCTACTCCCCTGTTCCCCAAGGACGCGACGCTATGACACCCGCTCCGCGGCCGCGCAAGCCGCTTTCTCGCCGCTCGCCGATCGCCTATCGTCCGCGCCGGAAGTAATGCGTCAGGGAGAACGCCCTATGCACATCGGTGTCGCCGGTATCGGCAAAATGGGCGCGGCCATCGCGGCGCGCCTGATCGAGGTCGGACACGACGTCGCGGTCTGGAATCGCACGGCCGATAAGGCCAAGGCGGTGGCGGGCGCGACGGTCGTCGCGACACCGGCGGAACTTGTGCAGCGCGCCGATGTCATCATCTCGAGCCTCACCGACGCGGCGGCGCTCGACGCTGTCTACAAGGGCGCATCGGGCCTGCTCAGCGGCAACGTCGCCGGCAAGCTGTTCATCGACATGAGCACGGTGTTGCCGGCGACCGAAGTCGCGCTGGCTGAAGCGGTGCGCGGCAAGGGCGCCGCTTTCGTCGAGTGCCCGGTCGGCGGCTCGACCGGTCCGGCGCGGCAAGGCAAGCTCATCGGCCTGGTGGGCGGCGACACAGCAGACGTGGCGCGTGCCCGCCCAATTCTCGAGCAGCTCTGCCGCCGGCTCGAACATGCCGGACCGGTCGGCTCGGGCGCCGTCCTCAAATTCGCGGTCAATCTGCCGCTGATGGTCTATTGGCAGGCGCTGGGCGAGGCGCTGGCGCTGGCGCATACGCTGCCGGTCGAGCCGGGACGGCTGATGGATTTGCTCAGCGACACGTCCGGCGCCGCCACCATCGCCAAAGTGCGGGCACCGGGCATTGCCGCGATGCTCAAAGGCGGCGATCCCGGGCCGGTGACTTTCGATGTCGACGGCGGCATCAAGGATATGCGCGCGATGCTGGCGGAAGCCAAATCGCGCGGCATCGAGCTGCCGGTCGTCGACAAGACGCTCGCCTGTTATGAGGAGACCAAGCGCCACCGCTCGGGCGGCGCCGAAATCTCCACGGTCGCCGCCTATTGGGCGGGCCGCGGTCAGCAGTAAAAACTTACCAGCACATCGGAGTTCCCATGTCGGCCGTAACCCTTGCGCAAGCTTCCGCCATCGTCGACGCCGCGCTGAACAAGGCGCGCGAGCTCAAACAGATGCCGCCGACGGTGGTCGTGCTCGATTCCGGCGGCCATGTCGTCTGCGCCAAGCGCGAGGACGGCTCCGGCATCATTCGCTTTGAGATCGCCGTCGGCAAAGCCTATGGCGCGCTCGGCATGGGCTGGGGCTCGCGCACCATGATGGAGCGCGCGGCGCAAAATCCGAATTTTCTCACCGCCATTGTCGCGGCGAGCGATGGGCGGCTGGTGCCGAACCCGGGCGGCGTGCTGATCCGCGACGCCGGCGGTCAAGTCGTCGGTGCCGTCGGCATTTCCGGCGATACCGGCGACAATGACGAGATCATCGCGGTCGCCGGCATCGCGGCGGCGGGACTGAACGCCGATCCGGGCGGAGCGAAGAAATAGAAGCCCCTCGAAGATGTTCAACGGGGACGGCAACGTGTCCGAGCACGATGCCCCGCACCTGACGGCACGGCAAGGGAGGACTCAGTGAAGCTGTTTTCGTTCTGGCGCTCGCTCGCGACCTATCGCGTGCGCATCGCGCTCAATCTCAAGGGCATCACGCCCGACGAGGTGATCCAGGTCAATCTCGTCAAAGGCGAGCAGCGCGAAGCGGCTTACCGCGCGATCAATCCGATGATGGCGATCCCGGCGCTGATCGACGGCGACGGTCCGGCCTTGTTCGAATCGCTCGCCATTATCGAATATCTTGACGAGACGCACCCCAACCCGCCGCTATTACCGCGCGATGCGCGCGGCCGGGCCCGGGTGCGCGGCTTGAGCCAGCTCGTCGCCTGCGATTCGCATCCGCTGATCGTACCGCGGGTGCGCGAATATCTGGCGCACGAATTCAAATTCGATGAAGCCGCGGTGCAGACATGGTGCCGGCACTGGCACAATGCCGCGATCACCGCACTAGAAACCCATCTCAAGGACAAGGTCACCGGCCGCTATTGCCACGGCGACACGATCACGATGGCCGATATCTGTCTTGCCAGCCAGGCGGCAGGCGCCAAGTTTTTCAACGTCGACACCGCGCCATTCCCGAACTTCAGGCGCATCGTCGACGAACTGGCGAAAATCGACGCCTTCGCCCGCGCGCATCCGTTGCAGCAGCCCGGCGCGCCTGCAGCGGCCTAGCTTCTCCGCTCATTCCCGCGCAAGCGGCAATCCAGCGTTGGGTCCCCGCTTTCGCGGGGACGAGCGGGAGCAACGCTTCCTACCACCACTTGAAGAAATGATGCACCGGGCCGGAGCCGGAGCCGACGCCGAGCCGGTCCGCCGCGGCGATGGCGCGGCTGACATAGGTCTTCGCCTCGCCGACCGCCTCGCCCAGCAGGTCGTCCTTGGCGAGGCCGGCGGCGATCGCGGCGGCGAGCGTACAGCCGGTGCCGTGGGTGTTGGCCGTCCTGGCGCGCTCCGTGGAAAAGCGGGTATAGCCTGCGGTTTCGACCAACAGATCGACGCTGTCCGGGCCGCCGCCGTGGCCGCCTTTGATCAGTACCGCATCGGCGCCGAGCTCCAGTAGCTTTTTTGCTTGACTTAACATCTCGCTTTCGTCGCGCGCCGGGGGCGTGTCGAGGAGCGCGGCCGCTTCGGGAAGATTGGGCGTGACGACATTGGCATGGGCAATGAGTTTACGCAGAGCGTCGAGCGCATCCGGACGCAGAAGCCTCTCGCCCGACGTCGCCACCATGACCGGATCGAGCACCACGTTGTGCGCGGCGTAACGGGCGAGGCCCGCCATGACCGCCTCGATCGCCGCCGCATTGCCCAGCATGCCGATCTTCACCGCACCGACATTGAGATCGGAAAATACGGCGTCGATTTGCGCCGTGATGAATTCCGCCGGCACTTGATGAATGGCCGACACGCCCTTGGTGTTCTGTGCCGTCAGCGCGGTGACGACGGAGGCGCCGTAAACGCCGAGCGCGGAGAAGGTCTTCAAATCCGCCTGGATGCCGGCGCCGCCGCCTGAATCCGAACCGGCGATGGTCACGGCAACGGGTACCGCCATCACGTGCCCCGCTTCGCCAGCATAGCGTCGACAATGTCGCGCAGTGTGCGCGCCGCACCGGCGGGATCGGGGGATTGCGACAGCGCCGAGATGACGGCGACCCCGTCGGCGCCGGCGCCAATGACCTCGGCGGCATTGCCGGCGTCGATGCCGGCGATGCCGACCACCGGCACCTTCGGGGCGCGGCGATGCAGCGCGGCGATGATGCGCGCGAGACCTTGCGGGCCGATCGGCGGGCTCTTCTGCTGTTTCGACAGCGTGGCATAGACGCCGCCGGAGCCGACATAATCGATAAGCTCGAGCGGGGCGGCATCGGCCGCTTCGACCGACTTGATCGACGCGCCGATAATTGCGTCCCGACCGAGGATCGCGCGGGCGTCCTCGATCGCCATGTCGTCGGGGCCGAGATGCACGCCGTCGGCTTTGGCGGCGAGCGCCACGTCGATGCGATCGTTGACGACGAACGGCACGCGAAACGGCGCCAGCGCCTTTTTGATCGCCCTCGCCTCCGCCACCATGGCGCGCGTCTCGTTGACCTTGTCGCGCAATTGGACGAGCGTGGCGCCGCCTTGGGCGCAGAGCCGCGCCAAGTCGGCGAGATCGCGGCCGCCGGCACGCTCGGGATCGACAATGGCATTGAGGCGAAGATCGACCGGCATCACAAAATCCCAGTTATCCGGCAAAGGTTACACCGTCCGGCCGGGCTCGTGCAGTCCTTGCCGTCTAGTATAAGCTTGCTCCGAGGCACCCGGAGGTCGGTATGATTCCCTTTTTCGTGCAGATCAAATGCCAGCTCGGCAAGTCCTATGAAGTCGCCAACAAGCTCGCCGATGCCGAGATCGCCTCGGAGATATACTCGACTGCCGGCGATTTCGATCTGTTGGTAAAATTCTACGTCGATCCGTCGACCGATATCGGCCATTTCATCGCCGAAAAGGTGCAGCCGATCCCCGGCATCGCCGATACCCGCACCATCATTACGTTCAAGGCATTCGGCGCCGGAACTTAACCCGCCAATAATCGGCGGCAGCCGCAAGCACCTCAATCTTTCTTCTTCGGCGGCGGCCTTGGCCCCTCCACCGGCGGCAGCGTGAAAATATAGTGCGCGATGGCGGCACGATCTTCGGCGCCGAGCTGTGATGTGCCGCGAATGATCTCGGCCATCGCGCCGCCGGCGAAATCGCCGGACGGCGTCATGCCGTCGCCGAGAAAGCTCGCGATGTCCTTCTCGGACCATTTATCGCTGCCATGCTGCAGCCCGACCGGCGTGATGTTCGGGACCCAATCGCTACCGTCCGGCGCCGGGCCGCCGGCAAAGCGCTCGCCCTCGATAATGGCGCCGAGCGCGTTGCGCGGCGAGTGGCACTCGGCGCAATGGCCGGGACCATTGACCAGATAAGCGCCGCGGTTCCATTGCGCCGAGCGCGATGGATCGGGCACGAACGGCCCGCCATGCAGGTATAACAGCTTCCAGGCGCCGATAAGCCGGCGCTGATCGAACGGAAATCTCAGATCGTGGCGGCGCACTCGGCCCGGCACCGGCGGCAAAGTTTTGAGATAAGCGAACAGATCGCGGGCGTCGTCGAGGCGCATATGCTGGTAGGAGGTATAGGGAAACGCCGGGTAGAGGTTGGCGCCGCTGGGTGACGTTCCTTTCCACAGCGCGGTGACAAAATTCGCCTCGCTCCAGCGGCCGATGCCGTCCTTGGGATCGGGAGAGATGTTCGGCACGTAGAAGGTGCCGAACGGCGATTTGAGCGCCAAGCCGCCGCCTAGCCGCGTGCGATCGACCTTGTCGGGATCCTTATTCGGCACCGCATGGCAGGACGCGCAGCCGCCGATGTCGAGCATGGTGCGGCCGTCGGCGAGATTGGGCACATAAGGCGGCAAGGCCGAAGCGGGCACGACCGCTGGCAGCGTTAACAGCCACAACGCGGCAAGCGCCAAGGTGGCGGCTGCCGTGGCGACAAGCGTGAGCGTTCGCAGTGCCGGCATGCCGTGGCCTTCCGCCTTATTCGCAGCGGGTCTATTTAGCAAAAATGAAAGAGCGGCGCGTCCACGCGGACCGCCGCCCTCGTTACGCCGAAGATTGGCGTTCAGCTTTTCTTGAGACGGTAGGTTTGATGGCAGCTGCCGCAATCGTTCTTGCCGATATTGCCGATCGCCGCCTTGAAGCCGTCGAGGTCCTTCACGCTCGCGCTAGCCGCTTCGGCATCTTCTCCGAACTTGGCGAAGCGCGCTTTGAAGTCGGCCATGTTCTCCCAGACCTTGGGGCTGGGACTGAAATCATCAGCAGCCGGGGAACCAGCCTCGGATTTGGAACTGTCCGGATAAAGCGTCGGCATCTTCGCCGCCGCGTCCTCGAACGTCGCGAAGACTTTGCGGGCCTCCGCCAGATCGAACGGCTTCTCCCCCTTCATCATGGCCGCGGCGGTCTTGGCGGCGTCGCCGTTGGCCTTCATCAAGTCCTTGCGCGCTTTGATCGGGTTTTCCTGCGCCATCGCGACGCTCAGGCCCAACACCAGCGTAACGATGGCAAAAACCATACGGATCATATGCCAGCTCCCTTTTATCGCCCCGCCTCCGCGGACGTTCCGCAGCCATAAACACTGAACCCGTGGCGTTATTCCGGCAAGGTAGACGAGATCGAGCCTGCTCCCGCGTGAGAGACCTGCGGCGCTATTCGGCCGGCTGCACTGAACCTTGGCTTTCGGTGCGGCGACGCCGTCCAAGCTGGGCGATGTAGCGGGCGATGACGTAAAACACCGGCGTAAAGATCAGGCCGAACGCCGTCACCCCGATCATGCCGAAGAACACCGCGGTGCCGAGCGCCTGGCGCAATTCGGCGCCAGCGCCGATCGCCCAGACGAGCGGCGTCACGCCGAGGATGAAGGCGAACGAGGTCATCAGGATCGGCCGCAGCCGCCGCCGAGTCGCTTCGACCGCGGCATCCCACCGCGTGCGACCCTCCTCCTCCAATTGACGGGCAAACTCGACGATCAGGATCGCGTTCTTGGCGGCAAGCCCGATCAGCACCACGAAGCCGACCTGGGTCAGGATGTTGTTGTCGAGACCGCGCAGGATGACGCCGGTGATGGCGGCGACGAGGCACATCGGCACGATCATGATCACGGCCAGCGGCAAAGTGAGGCTTTCGTATTGCGCCGCCAGCACCAGGAAGACGAAGACCACCGCCAGCACGAAGGCGAACATGGCGGTATTGCCGGCCCTGATCTGCTGATAAGCGAGCGTCGTCCATTCGGTGGCGAACCCCTGCGGCAAAGTCGCGTCGGCGAGCTTGTCCATGATCTCGATCGCCTGACCCTGCGAATAGCCGGGTGCCGCGGCGCCGTCGATCTCGGCGGCCGGATAGAGATTGTAGCGCGGCACGCGATAGGGCCCGGCGATATTGTCCACGGTGGTGAAGGAGCCGAGCGGCACCGTATCGCCGCTGGCGTTGCGCACCCTGATCTTGAGCACATCGCCGATGTGCTGGCGGTCCTCGTCGCGGGCCTGCACCATGACCCGGAAGGTGCGGCCGAACAGATTGAAGTCGTTGACGTAGGACGAGCCGATATAGACCTGCAGCGCGCTGAACACGTCCTGGACGTTGACGCCGAGGAGCTGCGCCTTGATGCGGTCGATGTTGAGATAGACCTGCGGCGTCGAGGTCTCGAACAGCGAGAACGCTTGCGCGACGCCGGGCGTCTTGACCGCGGCCAGCACCAGCGATTCGGTCGCCTTGCGCAGCGCCTCCGAACCTTGTCCGGAGCGATCCTCGACCATCATGCGAAATCCGCCAGCGGTGCCGATGCCGAGCACCGGCGGCGGCAGCACCGCGATGATGAAGGCGTCCTGGATGACGGAGAGCCGGCGGTTGAGCTGCGCCTGGATCGCCGCCGCCGACTTGCGCGGGTCCTTGCCGCGCTTGGTGTAATCGTCGAGCACCAGAAACAGCGCCCCGGAGTTGGGCGCATTGGTGAAGGTCGCGCCGGAAAAGCCGACGATGTTCACGGCATGCGCGACGCCGGGCACGCCGAGCGCGATGTCGAGCGCGCGCTGCTGCTCCTTGTCGGTGCGCGCCAGCGAGGCGCCCGGCGGCAATTGCACGACGACGATGATATAGCCACGATCGACCTGCGGGATGAAGCCGACCGGGGTGGTGCGGAAGGCATTCAGGCCGAGCGCAATGACGACGAGATAGATCGCCGCCATGATCGCCACGCGCCGCACCGTTCTGCTGGCGAGCCAGGAGATACCGGACCCGACCTTGTCGAAGCCGCGGTTGAAGTAGTCGAAGAACCCATGGATCGGCCGCTGCCACCAGCGCTCGCGCCGGCCGCTCTCATGCGCCTTGAGCAGCAGCGCGCACATCGCCGGCGACAGCGTCAGCGAGACGATCAGGGAAATGATGGTGGCGCCGGTGATGGTCAGCGCAAATTGCCGGTAGAACTGGCCGGAAATGCCGGTGATGAAGATCGACGGCACGAACACCGCGCACAAGACCAGCGCGATCGCGATCAGCGCCGAGCCGACCTCGTCCATGCTTTTGCGCGCGGCGTCGCGCGGATTGAGGCCGGACGCGATATTGCGTTCGACGTTTTCGACGACGACGATGGCATCGTCGACCACGATGCCGATCGCCAGCACCAGGCCGAACAGCGACAGATTGTTCAGCGTGAAGCCGAACACCGCCATGAAGGAAAAACTGCCGATCAGCGAGACCGGGATGGCGACGAGCGGAATGATGGCGGCGCGCCAGGTCTGCAGGAACAAGACCACCACCAGCACCACCAGCACGATGGCCTCGCCGATGGTGTCGATCACCGCGTCGACCGACTGCTGGATGAATTGCGTCGGGTTGTAGACGATGGCGTATTTGACGCCGCTGGGAAAGCGCTGCGCCAGTTTCGCCATCAGGTCGGTGACGCCCTTGGCGGTGGAAAGCGCATTGGAGCCCGGCCGCTGGAAAATCGCGAGCGCAACCGCGGGATCGTGGTCGAGATAGGAATTCGACGAATAATCAAGCGCAGCAAGCTGGATGTCGGCGACATCGCTCAGCCGCACCACGGCGCCGGCCGTCTCTTTGATGACGATATTGCCGAACTCCGCCGGCGTATCGAGCCGGCCGAGCGTCTGCACCGCGATCTGGAACGCGCCCGGATGCGCGACCGGCGGCTGGTCGAGCACGCCGGAGGCGACCTGAATATTCTGCGCCTGCAAGGCGCTCGTCACGTCGGTCGCGGTCAGCCCGAGCGACTGCAGGCGGTCCGGATCGAGCCAGATGCGCATCGAATAGTCGCGGCTGCCGAACACGGTGATCGAGCCGACGCCGTCGACGCGGGTCAGCGGATCGGTGACTTCGAGCGTGGCGTAATTCGATATGAACAAGGCGTCGCGCGACTTGTCGGGCGAATAAAGATGCACGACCATCATCAGGTCGGGCGAGGATTTCTGCACCGTGACGCCGATATTGCGGACGTCCGCCGGCAGCCGCGGCTGCGCGATGGCGACGCGGTTCTGCACCTGCACCTGGGCGATGTCGAGATTGGTGCCGAGGTCGAACGTGACCTGAATCGAGAAACGCCCGTCAGCCGTCGAATTCGAGGACATGTAGAGCATGTTCTCGACGCCGTTGATCTGCTCCTCCATCGGCGCGACCACCGTGGAGGCCACGGTCTCGGCGCTGGCGCCGGGATACTGCCCGGTGACGTTAATGATGGGCGGCGCGATTTCGGGATATTGCGCGATCGGCAGGCGCGAGAACGCCACGCCGCCGAGGATCACGAACACGATCGAGACCACGGCGGCGAAGATCGGCCGATCGATGAAGAAGTGCGAGATGCGCATTTTACAGCATCAACCGGCGTTACTTTGGTCGCCGCCCTTGGCCGGCGCGGCCGGGATGTTTTGCTCCTCGGCCTTCACTTTGATGCCGGGATGCGCGTGCATCAGCCCGTTGACGATCACGCGGTCGGTGGGGAGAAGGCCATCGCGGACGACGCGCAAGCCGCCGTCGAGCTGGCCCAGCGTCACGTATTTCTGCCTCACGGCCTCGCCGTCGTCGACGACGAGGACGTATTTGCGCGCCTGTTCGGAGCCGATTGCGGCGTCGGGGATGAGCAGCGCCTGATGCGGCGGCGAGGCCGGCACGCGGACGCGGCCGAACATGCCGGGCACGAACAGCCCGTTCGGATTGGCGAAGATGGCGCGGCCGCGGATCGTGCCCGACGAGGTGCTGATGGCGTTATCGACGAAATCGATCTTGCCGGTATGGTCAAAATCCTTTTCGTCGATCAGCTTGAGCGAGACCGGAACGCCGGTATCGACGCCGTCGCGATGCTGATCCGCCGCCTGCTGATCCGACGGCGGATCGGGCTGCTGACCGGCTTGCTGATCCGTTCGTTTGGCAAGCTGCTGATCCGGCGGCGGATCCGCCGCCTCATCGGATTTTCGGCCTTTGGCGAACCGCTCGTAGCGCAGATACGAGGCCTCGTCGAAGGTGAATTCGAAACGGATCGGATCGACCGAAACGATGGTGGCCAACAGCGTGGTATTGCCGCCGGCGCCGCCGGTGATGAGGTTGCCGACGGAAACGCGGCGGTCGCCGATGCGGCCGTCAATCGGCGCACGCAGCTTGCTATATTGGTCGAGATCGAGCTCGGCGGAATTCACCATCGCCTCCTGTGCGGCGACGGCGGCTTCGGCCACGTTCTTGGCCTGCAGACGCTGATCGTAGGTCTGATCGGTGATGGTCTTGTTCGCCAGCAGCGCCTGACCGCGTTGCAGGTCGCCTTGGGCGAAGGAGAGGTTAGCGCGCGCTTGCGCCAGATTGGCCTTCATCTGTTGCAGCGCGATTTCAAACGGCCGGCGATCGATGGTGAAAAGGAGGTCGCCCTTTTTCACCATCTGGCCGTCGGTGAAATGGATCGCGGAAAGATAGCCGGACAGGCGGGAGCGGATCTCGACCGAATCGACCGCGACGAAGCGGCCGACATATTCGTCGTAATCGACGACGGTGCGCTGCACCGGCTTGGCCACGGTCACCGTCGGCGGCGGAAAGGCCGCATGCTGCTGCTGGCCGCCGCGGTCGCAGCCGGCCAAGGTGCTGATCAGCAGCAGCGCGGCGGCCGACAGGACGGCCAGCCGCGCCGTAGTGACGAACTTCATCGTGCTCTTCCCCTTCGCGCGTCTCGGCATCATAGGCGGCGGCCCAAGTCAATCACACGAGACGCATAGTCGCCGCGCGGAGGCGCCCCTCTTTTGCCACCGCGCCGGGCACCCCATATGTGCGGCCGATCCCGACATTCACAAGTAGCGGCCCAAAAGCCGTCTAATGCATTGACTGATCATGACAATCATACCCTTGACCGACGCCCTTCGGGCCGGCCGGAATGCGACCGCGCCTGATCCCATCCCCGAAGACGACCAGGCACTGCTGGACGCCTATTCGCGCGCCGTCATCGACGTGGTCGACCGCGTCGGCCCGGCCGTGGTGCGCCTTGTTGTCCACCCGGGCAATTCCAATCCGGGCGGGCAGAGCCGCGGCGGCACCGGCTCCGGCGTCGTTGTGGCGCCGGACGGCCTCATCCTCACCAATAGCCACGTCGCCGGAACCGCTTCCCGGATCGAGGTGACCACCGCCGACGGCCAGGACTTGCACGCGCGGCTCGTCGGCGATGACCCCGATACCGACCTCGCCTTACTGCGGATCGACGAGGCGGTTACCCTGCCGGCGGCGGCGCTCGGCGATTCCAAGCGCCTCAAACGTGGCCAACTCGTGATCGCCATCGGCAATCCGCTCGGCTTCGAGTTCAACGGTGACGACCGGCGTGGTCTCGGCACTGGGCCGCAGTCTGCGGTCACGCAACGGCCGGCTGATCGACGACGTGATCCAGACCGACGCCGCGCTTAATCCCGGCAATTCGGGTGGACCGCTGGTGTCGTCCCGCGGTGAAGTCGTCGGCATCAACACCGCGGTGATCATGGGCGCGCAGGGCATCTGCTTCGCGGTCGCCGCCAACACCGCAAGCTTCGTGCTTGGCGAACTGGTCCGCCATGGCCGGGTGCGGCGCGCCTTCATCGGCATCGCCGCGCAACAGACCGCGATTCCGCCACGGCGCCGCCGCGCCTTTGCTCTCGCCCAGGATCGCGCGGTGATGATCGGCACCGTCGAGCCGGATAGCGCCGCGGCGCGCGCCGGGCTCAACGCGGGCGACATTATCGTCGCGCTTGACGGCGAAACCATTGCCGGCGCCGACGACCTTGTGCGCGCACTCACCGGAGAGAAGATCGGCAGAGACGTCGCGCTCGACGTGCTGCGCGGCACCGAGCGGCTGACGCTGTCGCTGGTGCCGCAGGAGCGGCGCAAGGGCTAATCACCCGCGCGTAGCCGCCACCGCAAGCCCCAGCCAGGCAGCGATCAAGAGAAAGCCGCCGGTCGGCGCCGCGAACGGAAATAGCCGGTGGGCGGTGAAAGCGCGGAGCGCGATGTCGCCGGAAAACAGCACCGCGCCGAGCACCCAGCCGGCTAGCACATAGAGCGCCAATGGCCGCCATAGCGAGCCCTGCTGGATGAGCGCGGCGCCGCCAAGGACCGCCGCGGCATGGAACAACAACATATAGGCCGCGCTGTCGAGGCCGGCGCCAGGCGCGACATGCGCACCGGCCGCGGCCAGCATGATGCCGCCCGCGCCCATCACGCCGGCCAGCGCGATCAGAATCGTGAATGCCATCGTACGTGCCGTAGGTTCTCGCGACTGCGTGGGCATCACACCGGCACGTCGCCCTTGAGCATCAGGCGATACAGATAGCGGCGTTCGTTCATGTCATAGTCTGGATTGGCCTGATGCATGACGCTGCGATTGTCCCAGATCACCCAGTCGCCGTCGCGCCACTGGTGGCGATATTCGTATTTCTTCTGCGTCGCGTGCCGCATCAAGTCGTCGATCAGCTTGAGCGCGTCGGCGTCGTCCATGCCGAAGATGGACTCCATGCGCACGGGATTGAGGAACAGCGCCTTGCGGCCATTTTCCGGATGGGTGCGCACCAGCGGGTGAATGCCCGGCGGCGGCAGCTTGGTCCGGCTGTCTTCGTTGAGGCCGGAAAGCGCGCGGGGGCTGTATTTGCTCTGATAGACATGCACCGCCTTCAATCCGTCGATGCGCCGTTTGGTGCTTTCCGGCAGATCGTCATAGGCGTGGTGCATGTTGACGTATTGGGTGTCGCCGCCATGCGACGGCAGCTCGACCGCGAACAACGTCGTCGCCTTGGGCGGGGCGGGATGATTGGAATGATCGGTGTGGAAGGTCTCGCCCGGAATCATCCGCTTGCCGTTCACGAAGATATCGTTGGAGACGTAATAGACGTCGGGATGGCCCGGAACGTGCTGCTCCTTGCGGTCGTGAATTTGCAGCTCGCCGAACACCTGCGCGGCGGTCTTGAATTCGTCCGGATCGAAGTCCTGATCGCGCATGACCAGCACGTGATGCTCGGCGAAGGCGCGATTGAGCGCGGCACGGCTTTCGGCGTCGACCGGCGCGGTGAAATCAATGCCGACCACCTCGGCGCCGGTGTGTCCGGTCAGGGGCGTGATGGTGAACGACGTCATCGGCGCTGCCTCCCGCGCATGTTTTGCTTCGACGCTATCGCCGGCGGCTTGCGGGATCAAGCGGGGGACGGCTGGGCTCTGCCACCGGTACGTTGGATCGGGCGGCGATCGCGGCCGCGCGAGTTAATCTAAGCGGCGGGACCATGACGAGCGGCATCGATCGGGGACCGGCCGCGCCGGCGCGGCCGATTTGCGGCATAAACGTCGATTATCGCCGTACCACGGGCCTTGAGGCGGCAGCCAACAAATACCAATCAAACAATCGCCGCATTTGCCGGCGGACAACGCGGCGAGAATTTGGCGCGCGTGCCCGCTGAACAAATACATGCCATGCAAAAACGGGCAGTGTCTAAAACTTTAATGATGGTATGACGGCGCCGCGCCTCGTTTCAGTCAACGAGCCGCATCCGTCCGCTTAGCCTCGCCAAGCTCGATGTTTGGCGGGGCTTTTGTTTGCGGACGGCAACAACAAACGCTGTAACGAGTAGGAGTTCTCATCGCATGAAGAAGACGACCTTAGCGGTCGCTGTTGCGGCCACGATGGCGTTCGCGCATTCCGCGCAAGCGCACCAGCACCATTACCGGCACTTCCATCGCCATATCGCGCGCAGCCGTTTTGCCACGGAGCCGCAATGGGGCTGGGCGGCCGACAATCGGTTCGCGTGGCAACCGCAACTCTATTCCAGACCGGAAACGTTTGGATTGTCCCGGCCGGGCTACGAGATCTATCCGCAGCACACGGCGCCGCAGTACACGGCGTACCGTGGCGGCCTCGGCCCGCGCCCCGCAGCATGGTGCGGCTGGGAGATGCGGCGCCTCGTCGGCAGCGATCCGGGGCCGTCGTACAACCTCGCGCGCAATTGGGCGCATTGGGGGCATGCCGGGCCGGCCGGTGTCGGTGCGGTCGTGGTCTGGCCGCATCACGTCGGCAAAATCGTCGGCCAGAAAGACGGCATGTGGGTGATCGAATTGGGCAACGACGGCCACGCCTTACGCACCCGGCCGCGCTCGATCGCCGGCGCCATCGCCGTCCGCTGGAGCTGAGCGCAATCGCACAGTTGCTCGCAACGAAAGGGGCCGCTCGGTGACCGGGCGGCCCAACTCCTATTCAGTCCGGCATCGGCATTGCGGTCCGGATTCCGTCGCAAGGTTAAGCGGAGATGACACGAGGCCGCGCGACGGCCGCTTGCGCTCCGAAACGCCCATTAGCGGGCGCGCCTTTAAGTGAAGAAATTCTAAATAGGCGCGATTGACGCGCTTCCGATTCATGAAAAAGTGAAGTGTTTCTGCGACACATGCGACGGCTGAAATTGTGCATGAACAAATAGTCCATGACCAATCCACTGAAACGGCTCCTGGCCGTTGACCTTTCCTCAGCGACCGCGCGGGAAGCCACCGATGCCTTGGTGATCTTCTCCATGGTCATTCTCGCCTACAAGGCAATCGCCGATTGGGGCGGGCTCACGATCCTGCATAACGTGCTGGGCATCGAGCCGGTAAGGCCGTCGTTCCTGTATTTCTTCGGCATGGCGCTGGTGCTGTTCAGCATGCGCCGGATCGGCGACCAGCGCAGCGAGCGGGCTAAACGCGTCGCGGCGGAGCGGCGCGCCCAAGCGGCTTCGATGCGCGATCCGCTGACGCAGCTGCCGAACCGGCGGCAATTCCAAACCGACGTCAGCGCCGCGCTGAAGAAGTCCGACAACAAGATGAGCGTGCTGCTCTTGGGACTGGATCAATTCAAGAAGCTCAACGAAGTGTATGGCCATGTCGGCTGCGACGAGGCTCTGGTGCAGATCGGCTCGCGGATTCACGCTCGTGCCGCGCCGGGCGACATCTTCGCGCGGATCGGCGACGACGAGTTCGCCTTGTGCCTGGCCGGCTGCGACCCCGAGACCGCGCGCCGGATCGCCTGCGCGCTGGTCGAGATCGTCAAGAAACCGGTGCAGATCGGCATCGAGCAGCACAGCATCGGCGCCAGCGTCGGCATCGCGCAGGCCGGCCGCGGCCACATGACCGTCGACGAGCTATTGCGCTGCGCCCATGTTGCGTTGTCGCGCGCCCGCAATACCCACACCGAATATTGTTTCTTCGACCCGAAGATGGATGCGCATGTCCGCGAGCGGTCGCTGCTGGAAAAGGACTTGCGCGCCGCGATCGGCGGCTACGAAATCCGGCCCTATTATCAGCCCATCGTCGATCTGAAGACCAAGCGGATCGTCGGCTTCGAAAGCCTGGGGCGCTGGCAGCACCCGGTCAGCGGCATGATCATGCCGGACACTTTCATCCCGCTGGCCGACGAGCTCGGCCTGATGGACATCGTGTCCGGCCAGTTGTTCGGCGATGCCTGCCGCGACGCGGTCAAATGGCCGGAGGATATCTCGCTGTCGTTCAACTTCTCGCCGTCGCAGCTTGCCGACCGAAAATTCGCCGACGCGGTGCTGACCGTGCTGCATGACGCCGGGCTGCCGCCGCATCGGCTGGAAGCGGAAATCACCGAAAGCGCGCTGGTCGAGGATTTGGAGGCGACGCGCCACGCCATTCAGACGCTGCGCAATTCCGGTGTGCGCATCGTGATCGACGATTTCGGCACCGGCTATTCGAGCTTGTATCACCTCTACGAATTGCGCTTCGACAAGCTCAAGATCGATCGGCGCTTCGTCCAGGAGCTCGCGACCAGCAGTGAAAGCGCCATATTCATGCGCGCCATCATCGGGCTGTGCAGCGGGCTCAACCTGTCGGTCACCGCCGAAGGCGTCGAGACCGAGGCACAGGCGGCGGCGGTGCTGGCGCACGGCGCGCAACAGGCCCAGGGATTTCTGTACGGCAAAGCCGTGCCGGCCGGCGACGTATTCAAGCTGCTTGCGGATCCGTCACCAGCGCGGCTCGTGGCCTGAGCAAAGGCGCGCGCCCTACTCGACGCCCGCCCGCCCGACTCCCACGTAGCGGAACTCCGCCCGGACCATTTCCTCGGTGCGATAGATGTTGCGCAGGTCGACGATCACCGGCCGCGCCATCACGCCCTTGAGCCGCGCCAAGTCGAGCGCGCGGAACTGCTCCCATTCGGTGGCGATGACCACGGCATCGGCGCCTGCGGCGGCGTCGTAGGCGCTGCTGCAATAGTGGACGTCCGGCAACAGAGGCTTGGCCTGTTCCATGCCCGCCGGATCGTAGCCGCGCACCGTCGCGCCGAGGTCACGCAGCGCAGTGATCAACGGGATCGCCGGCGAGTCGCGGGTGTCGTCGGTGTTCGGCTTGAAGGTAAGGCCGAGCACGGCGACGATCTTGCCACGCACCGAGCCGTCGAGCGCGGCGACGACTTTGCGCGCCATGCCGCGCTTGCGCTGCTCGTTGACAGCAAACACGGTCTCGACGATGCGCAACGCCACGCCGCGGTCTTGCGCGGTCTTGAGCAGCGCGCTGGTGTCCTTGGGAAAACAAGAGCCGCCGAAGCCGGGTCCGGCGTGCAGAAATTTGCCGCCGATGCGGTTGTCGAGCCCCATGCCGCGCGCCACTTCCTGCACGTCGGCGCCGACCGCTTCGCACAGATCGGCGATCTCGTTGATGAAGGTGATCTTGGTGGCGAGAAAGGCGTTGGACGCGTATTTGATCAGCTCGGCGGTACGCCGGC
Organism: uncultured Alphaproteobacteria bacterium; assembly: GCA_963791925.1. GTDB lineage: Bacteria > Pseudomonadota > Alphaproteobacteria > Rhizobiales > Xanthobacteraceae > BOG-931. The sequence continues at coordinate 344,677 of CAWBUA010000006.1, forward strand.
TGACATAGATGATCGGCGGCGTATTCAGATAAAGCGGCCGGTAGATTTCCGCGAGCACGGCGCGGGCCCGGCTGTCGTCGCTGCCGACCACGATGCGGTCGGGGTGCTTGAAATCCTGGATCGCGGCGCCTTCGCGCAGGAATTCCGGATTGGAGACGACCTGGATCTCGACATCGGGACGCTTGTGGCGGAGGATATGCTCGATCTCGTCGCCGGTGCCGACCGGCACGGTGGATTTGGTGACGACGACCGCGGTGGCACGAAGCTGCGGCGCGACCTCCCGCACCGCGTCGTAGACGAAGCTCAGATCGGCATGGCCGTCGCCGCGGCGCGACGGGGTTCCCACCGCAATGAACACCGCCTCGGCGTCGCCGACGCGCGCGGTGTCGACGGCAAATTCCAGCCGGCCCTGGCGCATATTGGCCGCGACAAGATCGGCGAGCCCCGGCTCAAAGATCGGAATTTCGCCGCGATTGAGCGCGGCCACCTTGCCGGCATCCTTGTCGATGCATGTGACCTGGTGACCGAAATCGGCAAAGCAGGCGCCCGAGACGAGCCCGACATATCCGGCGCCGATCATGGTCACGCGCATGGCGTCTCCTGCTTTCGCATCATCATGCCTGGTCGAGCCCCTTGTCGAACCCTTGGTCCAGCCCGGCTTCGGTTTCCTCGATCGGCGCCGCGGATGAAATCGCCGCGGCTTCGGCGGTCCTGGCGCTGCGTTTCATCAGCAGGACCCAGCGCCGACCAAATAACACCAGCACCAATCCCCCATAGACCAGGCCGCCAAGCAGAGCCAACAGCGCCAGTTCCGATTCGTTGCGGAACCTGGACCAGGACGATAACAGTCGCGTGACGAACGGGTCGGCGAGCAACAGCGCGAGCGCGAGCGCGGCGCCGGCCGCGGCAAGCTTTGCGAGCGACACTTTCAGCTCGGCGTCGGCAGCGAGGACCCGCGCGCGGTGCGCGAAAATCAGCACCAGAATGAAATTGATCCAGGCGCCGATCGAGGTGGCGAGCGCCAGGCCGACCTGGGCCAGGGGCACCATCAGCACGACCTTGAAGATGATGTTGATAGCGGTCCCGATCAGCGCCGCCTTGACCGGGGTCGCGGTATCGCCGCGGGCGTAGAACGGCGCGACCACACTGCGGATCAGCACGAAGGGAACGAGACCGATGGTGTAGGCCATCAGCGTCATCGCCGCGGCATGCGCGTCGGCGGCAGTAAAGGCGCCGCGCATGAATAAGGCGCGCATGATCAGGCCGGGGACGACCAGAAAGCCTATGACGCAGGGGATCGCCAGAAGGAGCGCGAATTCGATGGCACGGTTTTGCGCCGAACGGGCGCCGGCCTCGTCGCCGGCGGCAAGCCGATGCGTCATTTCCGGCACCAGCACGGTGCCTACCGCAATGCCGATGACGCCGATGGGGAGTTGATCGATGCGATCGGCGTAATACAGCGCCGAGATGGCGCCGGCCGAGAGGAAACTGGCGATGATGGTGTCGGCGAACAGCGCCAGCTGTGTCCCCGCCGAGCCCACGGTCGCCGGGATGAGCGCCTTGAAGAAGCGGCGAACGTCGCTGTCGAGCCGCAGCGCGCGGAAGAAGGTCATGGCGCCGGCGTAAAACGTATCGCCGCCGACCAGAGCGGCCTGCAGCACCCCCGAGATCAGCACGCCCCAGGCCGCCGCATAGCCGGCGCTGGGGAAGAATGCGGCACAGGCGAGCGTCGCCATCATGGTCAGGTTGAGCAGGATCGGCGCCGCCGCCGGCGCGGCGAAACGGTGCAAGGCGTTGAGGATGCCGCCCCACAGCGTCACCAGCGTGATCAGGAGCAGATATGGAAACGTCACGCGCGTCAGCGACACCGCCAGCGCGAATTGGTGCGGCTCGTGCGAAAAACCGGGCGCCAGCACCTCGATCACCTGCGGGGTGAACAGCAGCGCCAGCGCCAGGAGCACAATCTGCGACGCGAACAACAGCGTGAAGATGCGATCGCCGAATTGGTCCGCGGCCTTTTCGCCCTCTTCGGTGCGAATCCGTGCATAGGCCGGAATGAAGGCGGCATTGAACGCGCCCTCGGCGAAGATGGCGCGGAAATGATTGGGCAGGCGAAAGGCGACGAAGAACGCATCGGCCGTCGGCCCGGCGCCGAGGATGGCGGCGAGCAGGATGTCGCGCATGAAGCCGGTCACGCGCGAGAGAAGCGTGTAGCCGCCGACGGTGAGAATCTTCTTGAGCATTGCAGGATAACAAATAGGGATTATCGTTCTGCCCGTCATTCCGGATTGCCGCGCAGCGGCAAGTCCGGAATCCGTATCCACAAGTCAGTGAATATGGATTCCGGGCTCCTCGCTACGCTCGGCCCCGGAATGACGGAAAGTCAGCCCGCCAGCGCCCGACGGACGGCCTCGATGATGCGGTCCTGCACCGGCGGTTGGAGATAAGCATGCATCGGCAGGCTGATGACTTCCTCGGCAAGCTGTTCGCTTACCGGCAGACCGCCGTCCACGACGGGGAAGCCGCGATAGGCCGCCTGACGGTGCAGCGGCTTGGCGTAGTAGACCGCGGTCGGGATGCCCTGAGCCTTGAGCGCGGCGGCTAGATCATCGCGCCGACCCGGCTTGAGGCGCAGCGTGTATTGCGCCCATACCGAAGTCGACTGATGGCCGGCGCGTGGCACGATGGCGACATCGGCAAGCGCCGACGAGTAGCGCGCCGCAACGGCGTTGCGGGCGACGATCTCTTCCGGAAAGATTTTCAGCTTCTCGATCAGGATCGCGGCCTGAATGGTATCGAGCCGCCCGGTGATGCCGATGCGAACGGTGTCGTATTTATCGACGCCCTCGCCATGGACGCGCAGGCTTTTGATTCGCGCTGCGACGTCGTCATCGTCGGTAAAGACGGCGCCGCCGTCGCCATAGCAGCCGAGCGGCTTGGCCGGAAAGAAGCTCGTCGCCGCCGCGCTGGTCAGCGTACCGAGCTTGCGGCCCTTGGAGGCGGCGCCGAAAGCCTGCGCCGCGTCGTCGAGCACAAGAAGACCATGGGCGGCGGCAATCGCGTTGATGGCGTCGTGATCGGCCGGCAAGCCGAACAGGTCGACCGGGATGATCGCGCGCGGTCTGAGCCCAAGCCGCTTCGCCGTTGCCACCGCGCGCTCGCAGCTTTGCGGATCGAGATTGAACGTCTCCGGCGCCACGTCCGCCATCACCGGCGTGGCGCCGAGGAGCGCCACCACTTCGGCGGTCGCGCAGAACGTGAACGCCGGACAGATCACGGCGTCACCCTGCCCGATCTGCCACGCCATCAGCACCAGGAGCAGCGCATCGGTGCCGCTGGCGCAGCCGATCGCGTGCCGTGCACCGCAGAACGCGGCGAGATCGGCCTCAAGCGCGCGGACTTCCGGGCCCTGAATGAATTGGCAATGGGCCAGAACGCGCGCCACCGCGTCGTCGATCGCATGGCCGAGCCGGCGGCGCTGCGCGGCGACGTCGATGAAGGGAAGAGGCTTTTCGGCAACGCGCGCGTGCTAATTCATGATCGGTCTTGGTTTGGCCTAAGATTGGCCGCGGATAAGTTGTCAGCCGGCGACGCGCCGTGGTAGCTTGCGCTGCGGCATCGCCGAGGGCGCTGCGCGCGCATCGAGGCAGCGGATGGCGATTTCGAGGCTGGCGACAGCCTCGTCGCCGGTCACGGCGGGCGACTGACCGCTGCGGATGGCGTTGACGAAGGCGACCATTTCCGAACGCAGCGGCTCCGCATAGCCGACCGACAAATGCCGCATCGAATAGCTACCATCGGGCTGAAAGCCGAAGCATTCGGTGACTTGCAGCGTCAACAGATCGCCGATGAGATACTTGTCGCGCGTCGCGATATGGATGGTGCGCGCCTTGAACGGGGTGAGCCAGTTGGTGTTGATGTGCGCCAATACGCCCGAGGCGGTGCGGAACTGCAAGAGCGCGATGTCTTCGCGCTCGGCGACCGCGCTCGAAGTTTGCGGCTGAATCTCGACGATCTCGGAATCGGTGAACCAGCGGATCAGATCGATGTCGTGCACGGCAAGATCGATGACGACCCCGACATTGGACATGCGCGGCGGGAACGGACCGACCCGGGTGATGGCGATCGAGAGAATGTCCTGATCCTGGATTGCGCGCTTGATCGACTGCACCGCCGGATTGAAGCGCTCGACATGACCGACCATCAGCGTGACGCCAGCGTGCCGCGCCGCCGCGACGATGGCGCGGCTCTCCTCGACGGTCGGGGCGATCGGCTTCTCCACCATGACGTGAACGCCGCGGGCGGCGCAGGCAATGGCGATGTCGCGGTGCAGATGGGTGGGCGCCGCGATGGTGACGGCGTCGACGCCCTCACGCAACAGCGCATCGGCATCGTCGAAAGCGGCGCAACCAAGATTGCGGGCGACCATTTCGCGGCGATTGCGGTCGGGATCGGCAACGGCGACCAGACTGACACCCGGCAGTTCGGACAAGACGCGGGCATGGTTACTGCCCATTACGCCAACGCCTACAACGCCGATACGCAACGGATCCGCGCCTAGTCTCTCAGCATCACTCATTAAGCCCCCTCACTGCCCGGAGCCGACCCCACGGTTTTCCCGTAGCACGCCCTATGCCAACTGGCGACCGGACATCCGGGAAAATCCATACACGAATTGATTCAGAGGCTTACGATTATGGCCGCAATGCCACCTTTCTAGGGAATTCGCTAAGCCAAAGAAGCGCTTGAAAAATGCCATGGACGCTGATTTTTCGTTGGCCTATGCTATGGCATATGTCGTGAGATCGAAACATGTCGGAACGCCGGGTAAAACTCTTTAGAAACGGACGAAACCAAGCAGTGCGCATTCCGCGCGAATTCGAGCTTCCCGGCGATGACGCCATCGTCCGCAAGGAGGGCGAAAAACTCATCATTGAGGCGGCTCCGCCCCAATCTTTGCTGGCGCTGCTGGCAACTCTTTCTCCAATCGAAGAGGAATTTCCGCCAATTGCCGATCCGCTCCCACGTCCGATTGACGTTTAATGCCGTACCTCCTCGACACCAACGTCGTGTCTGACATTGTTCGTCATCCTCAGGGACGCGTTGCCGAAAAGATAAGGGCCGTCGGTGAGGACCAGATTTGCACCAGCATAATTGTCGCAGCCGAGTTGCGGTACGGCGCTGCCAAAACACGCTCAGCAAGACTGGCGACGCAGATTGAGACCGTGCTCGGCGCACTTCACATCGTTCCCTTCGATGCACCTGCCGACCGCGCCTATGGCTTGATCCGCAATCAACTTGAGGAGATCGGCAAACCGATAGGCGGAAACGACCTTCTGATTGCCGCTCAAGCCGTCGCTCTCAATTACGTGTTGGTAAGCGACGATCGGGGCTTTGCGCGAATCAAAAACCTCACGATCGAGAATTGGCTGCGCTAAAGAATTCACGCTCACGCGCGGCGGTAATCGTCTTCGATGCGGACGATATCGTCCTCGCCGAGATAGCTGCCGGTCTGCACCTCGATCAATTCGAGGTCGATCTTGCCGGGATTTTCCAGGCGATGCTTGGCGCCGCTTGGAATGTAGGTCGATTCGTTTTCGTGCAGGATCTTGGTCGCGTCGCCGATGGTGACGCGCGCGGTGCCGCGCACCACGACCCAATGCTCGGCGCGGTGATGGTGCAGCTGCAGCGACAATCGGCCGCCGGGCTTCACCACGATGCGCTTGACCTGAAACCGCGGTCCTTGATCGATCGAATGATACGAGCCCCAGGGCCGATGCACCTTCAGATGTTCCTCGGTGACCGCGGGCGCCACTTCCTTGAGCTTTCGCACCAGACGCCGCAGGCCGTCGCCGTCTTCGCGCTTGGCGACCAGCACCGCGTCGTCGGTGGTGACGACGACCAGATTCTCGACGCCGAACAGCGCCACGAGCTGCTTGTCGCTCGCGACATAGGAGCCGCGCGAATCGACAAAGACGACGGAACCGGAACCATGCCCGCTGTTGCCGAGGCTGTCGCGTTCCGACAGCTCCCACACCGCCTGCCATGAGCCGACGTCCGACCAGCCGTAGGACACCGGCATTACCGCGGCGCGCTTGGTGCGCTCCATCACCGCATAGTCGATCGATTTCGCCGTCGCGCCGGAAAACGACGGCGCATCGAGCATGACGAAGCCGAGATCGGTGCCGGCATTCTCCACCGCGGCGGTCACCGCGGCGATGCTGTCCGGCTCGAAGCCTTTATATTCATCGAGCAGCAGACCGGCGCGAAACATGAAGTTGCCGGAATTCCACAAATAGCCTTCCTTGACGTAGCGCTCGGCAGTCTTGGCATCCGGCTTCTCGACAAACTGCGCGATGGCGAAAATGTCGGCCCCGATCGCGGCGCCGGCGCGGATATAGCCGTATTCGGTCGCCGGGCGAGTCGGCCGCACACCGAATGTCACGATACGGTCGGCAGCGGCGGCCTCCGCCGCCGGACCGCAGACCTTAGCGAAGGCCTCCGGATCGGTGACGACATGGTCGGCGGCCAGCGCCACGATCAGCGGATCGCCGCCGCGCGTGACGGCGAACACCGCGCCGGCCGCGATCGCCGGTCCGGAATCGCGCCGCATCGGCTCCAGCATGATATCGGCCTCGATGCCGACCGCGGCGAGCTGTTCGGCGACCAGAAAGCGATATTGGTTGTTGGTGACGACGATCGGCCGGCCGAACAAAGCCGGATCGGAAACCCGGCGGATGGTCTCCTGAAACGTCGAATGCGGGCCGAACAGCGGCAGGAACTGCTTGGGCCGGCCTTCACGCGACGCCGGCCACAGCCGCGTGCCGGCACCGCCGCACATGATCAGAGGAATGATGGGTTGAGCCAAGTTATGTCCGTGAGGGATATTGCCCGGCGGCGTCCTTCGAAACGGCGCCAGTGTGCCGCATGCCGGTTAAGATTCTCTAGGCGGTTGTGGACTATGCCTGCAGGCGGGAACGCCGATCAAGACGGCGCCCGTCTCACCTTTTGCGCAGCACGCGGCCGGCGACCGCATCGAGCTTCCTGACAAGCCTCGAGTCGCGCGCCTTCGGCGCGGTGATCAGCGCGTTGTCGAGCGCGCGGTCGGAACCGATCGGGCACGGCTCATGCTGACGCGGGAAGTCCCTGGCCAGCCGCGCCGCCAGCCGTGCCGCCTTCTCGGCATTGGCAATCAGCACCTTGATGATGTCCTGCACGGTCACCGCGTCATGATCGGGGTGCCAGCAATCGAAGTCGGTCACCATGGCAACGGTTGCATAGCAAAGCTCGGCTTCGCGCGCGAGCTTGGCTTCCGGCATGTTGGTCATGCCGATGACCGAATAGCCGAGATTCTTGTAGGTCAGACTCTCGGCAAGCGTGGAGAATTGCGGCCCCTCGATGCAGACATAGGTGCCGTCACGCACCAGGGCGATGTCCTCGGCCATCGCCGCTTCGGCGAGGTGGATGCGCAATCGCGGCGACACCGGATGCGCCATCGACACATGGGCGACGCAGCCTTTGCCGAAAAACGAATTATCGCGCTTGTAGGTGCGATCGACGAACTGATCGACCAAAACGAAGGTGCCGGGCGGCAACTCCTCCTTGAACGAACCGCACGCCGACAACGAGACGAGATCGGTGACGCCGGCGCGCTTGAGCACGTCGATATTGGCGCGATAGTTGATGTCGGACGGTGACAGGCGATGGCCTGGACTGTGCCGCGATAGAAACACCACCGGCAGGCCGGCGATCTCGCCGACGAGCAGCGGCCCGGACGGCGCGCCCCATGGGCTCTTGACGACCTTCGAGCGCACTTTTTCAAGGCCGGGAAGATCGTAAATGCCGGAGCCGCCGATGATGCCGAGCACCGCCTTGGTCATGAGCAATCGCTTTCCTCGGCGCGAGTAGGAGCTTGCGCCCTCGAGCCTTTGCCGGGACGCAGCGGGAAAATCAATGATGCAGGAACACCATCGAGATTTCGGGAATGTAAGTGATGATCAACAAAGCCCCGAAATTGAGCACCAGGAACGGCAGCACGCCGAGATAGATGCGGTTCAACGGCGCGTTGAAGATCGCCTGCGACGAAAACAGGTTCAAGCCGAACGGCGGCGTATACATGCCGAGGCTGAGATTGACGGCGACGATGATGCCGAAGTGGATGGGATTGACGCCGACCTCGCGCACGATCGGCAGCAGCAGCGGAGTAAGGATCAGGATCGCCGCCGGCGGTTCCAGGAAACTGCCGGCGATCAACAGGCCGACGTTGAGGATCAGCAGCAGTTCCCACTTCGACATGTGCAGCGCGTCGATCGAGGCGACGATGTGCTGCGGGATGCCGCTGGTGGTGAGCAGCCAGGAATAGATGCCGGCCGAAGTGACGATGAGCAGAATCTGCGAAATGAGAAACGCGGAACTCATCAGAATCTGCCAGCAGCGCCGCAAATCGACTTCGCGGTAGATGACCATGGTGACGAACAGCGAATAGACCACGGCGACGCCGGCCGCCTCGGTCGGCGTAAACACGCCGCCATAGATGCCGCCGAAGATCACCACCAGCGAGCCGATGGACCAACTCGCCTCCTTGCTGGTCTTCCAGATCATATCCCAGTGCGCGCTGCGGCCGCGCGGAACGCCCTTCAGCCTCGCGTAGGTGATGACAAAGGCGGCATCGATGACGCCGATGAGGATGCTCGGCAGGATGCCCGCGGTAAACAACTGCACGGCGGACTGTTCCGCCGATACGGCGTAGAGGATCATGGCGATCGAGGGCGGGATGACGACGGCGATCGCGCCCGACGAGGCGATCAGGCCGACGGCAAAACGATCGTTGTAACCGCCCTCCTGCAACGACGGATAGATCATCCGCCCCATGGCGATGACGGTGCCCACCGCCGTGTGCGACATGGCGCCGAACAATTCGGAAGCCGCCACGGTCGTCACCGCGAGCGAGCCGCGGACCCCGCCGACAATCGCCATGACCATGTTGATGATGCGCCGCGCGATCCCGCCTTGCGCCATGATCTCGCCGGCCAGCACGAAGAACGGCACGGCGAGCAGCGGAAAATTGTCCAGGCTGCCGAACATGTAGGTCTGGATGGCGTCGGTCGGAATATCGCGGGACACGGTCAGCACCGCGACGATCGAGGTCACGAGCAGGATGAGAAAAATGGGAATCCCGAGGATGAGCCCAAGCACAGGCACGCCGAAAAAGACGAAATAGCCCATCGCCGCCGCCTCTCAATGCGCGGTGCCGGCGCCGCCGCCGGCATTGCCGGCGCCGCGCCGCCATCGCACGATGAGCCGGATGGCGACCAACAGCCCCATCAGAGTGTAACCGATCGGCACCATCGATTGCGGAATGACCAGCGGGAAATTCGCCGCCTGGCTGCGTTCGTCGAACGCCGCGAGCTCGGTGATGACCGGCCAGGCGAACACGGTCACCGCAATCGCGGTGGCGATCAGCACCAGCTCCGACAGCACGTTGACGAGCTCGCGCAGCTTCGGCGGCAGCATGTTGACAACAACGTCCATGCGAATCTGCCGTCCTTCCCAGGCGACGGCGCAGCAGCCGGTGAAGACGCAACCGACCATGAGGAAAAGCATGATCTCCTCAGCCCACGGAATCGAAAAACTGAAAAAATAGCGGCCGATGATGTTGGCGAAATTGATCGCCACGCTGGCGATCAGGAATATCGCCGACGCCGCGCGAGTCAAGGCAAGGAGCCACCGAACTCCTTTGACTACACCGTCGATCACTCTGGTCCCTTTCGCAAAGGCATTTCACTCTCCTCTCCCGATGCCCGTTTTCTGCTTGAGAACGCAGCTGATCCGGCATCGATTGCGGCGCCGTCGCTTGTGCCGTTTGGCGGCCGCCTGCGGCAGACAACCGCAGCCGTGTCTTGTTGGCGAGCGACGTTAGATGATGGCGGTGTGCCGAACAACGAGAATTTCATTCGGCGGCCGCTTCGATTTCCTAGTGAATTCGCCGTGCTGCCTCCGTGACTATTTGATAGGCAGCTTTGAGTTGTGGTTTCTCCTTCGCGACATCTTCGCCGACGCTCGCCAGCGCCGTGAGCATGGCCGACTGATCGTCGGGCGGCAGACTGATCAGTTCGCCGCCATGCGCTGTCCAAAGCGTGCGGGCGGCGGCGGCGAATTCCTCGCTCCTAGGGGTCAGCGCGGCGCCCTCGACAGCGGCGTCCCTGTCGAGGATTTGCTGCAGGTCAGACGGCAGGGAATCGAACCATTTCTTGCTGAGTTCGGCTAATCCGAAGATGGCAGGCTGCCCGGTTTCCGTCACATATTTGGCGGCATTCCAGTAGTGCATGGTGGCGAAGACCGCGATGCTGGAGACCGCCGCGTCGATCGCATTGTCCTGCAGCGCCGGCAGCACGTCGCCGAGCGTCATCGGCTTCGGCGTCGCGCCGAGCCGCTGCACCGCCACGGTCTGAAACTGCGACGCAAACACCCAAATCTTCTTGCCCTTGAAATCGGCAAGGCGCCGGAGCGGGGATGTGGCTACAACGGAGGATTGCGCCACCATGAACAGCGCAACGCCGTGTAGGCCCTTGTCGGCGCCAAGGCCAAGCAGCAGTTTGCGCACCGCGGGATCGGCGGCGAGGCGCTGGCCGTCGTCCCTGGATTTGACGAGGCCGGGCGCGGCAAGAACTGCAAAACGCTCGTCGATGCCGGTCAGAAATTCCGGAGGCACGACGAGGCCTTGGATTTCGCCGAATTGTACACCCTCGATTTGCCGCTGCGTCGAACCGAGCTGGCTCGAAGGATAGATTTCAACCTTGATGCGGCCATTCGAATCCTTCTCGACCGCAGCCGCATAAGCCTTGGCGAATTCGTGCAGGGGATCGTCGACGGTCGCCAGCGAGATCTTCATCACGTAGGGCTTTTCGTCCGCCGCACGAGCGGCGGGCGATGCCCCGACCGATAACATTACTGCGGCCGCGCAGGCGTAGTTTGCGGCTTTACTTTCCGAGCCGAACATAAGTGCCTCCGCGTCGCCCAGGCACGGATGATGGCCGCCGCACCGGCGCGCGGCAGGGCCGATTATTGACTGGGAGTCTGTGCCGCTCGTGCGGCGGCGGCGGTGACCACTTTATAGGCGGCGGCAAGCTGCGGGTCCGACTTCGAGGCGTCGGCGCCGACGCTGGAAAGCGTTTTCATCATTTGAACTTGCTCGTCGGGCGGCAGGTTGATTTCCTCGCCGCCGGAGGCGAGCCAAGCCGCTTGCGATTTCTTGCGCATTTCGACCGCCACCGGTCCGATCGCGGCGGCCTGCTCGGTCGCGTCTTTGTCGACGATCTTCTGCAGATCAGGCGGCAGCGAGTCGTACCATTTCTTGCTGATCTCCACGATGAGGAAGATCGCCGGCTGATCGACCATGGTAATGTATTTCGCCGCATCGCTGAAATGCATGTGGGTGAACGGTCCCATCCCCGCCACCGCGCCGTCGATAGTGCCCTGCTGCAGCGCCGGCAGGACGTCGCCGAGCGACATCGCAACCGGCGTAGCGCCCAGCCGGCTCCACGCCTCGGTCTGGAATTTTGAGGCGAAGGTCCGCAGCTTCTTGCCCTTGAAGTCGGCGAGGTGGCGGATCGGGGCTTTCGAGATCACGTCGGACGGTTCGGCCATAAACAGAGCGACGCCGTGCAGCCCCTTCTTGGCGCCAAGCGACAGCATCAGTTTGCGCACCTGCGGATCAGCCGCGACCTTCTCGCCCTGCGGGAGCGAATTGACGAGCCCGGGCGCCGCCATCACCTCGAAGCGCTGATCGATGCCGACAAAGAACTCCGGCGGGATGATGGAGCATTGGATGGAGCCGAACTGGGTGCCTTCGATCTGCCGCGGGATCGAGCCGAGCTGGCTCGCCGGATAGACTTGGCCCGTGATGCGGCCGCCGGAGTTCTTCTCGACCGCGGCAAGGAAGTTGGCGCCGAACGTGTCGGGCACGTCATGGATGGTCGGCGTCGAGATTTTCATCTCGTAGGTCTTGCCCTGCGCCTGCGCCGCGCCGAGCGGCAATGCCAGCGCCGCGCCGAAAGCGCTCGCGGCGACGATCGAACGCGCAATACGTCCATGCCCGATGGTGCTCATGCTGTCCTCCCTGTCGGCAACGCTCGCGCCGCGTCGAGGCGGCGTCGAGCTTCCCCATGCCGGGCGCCAAGGATACAGCAATTTCGCGGCAGTGCACGGAATACCGCTGTGTGACGGACTGCCGCGACCGGCCCAAACCGGCGCGCCAGGCTTCGTCCTCTAGTTTTGTTGTTTTTCAATCGGTTGTGTGTCGCCGGCGAAGTTCGGCACGGCCTCACGCAACACCCCGTAGATCGCCGCGCGTTGGCCCGCCTCGAGATCGCGCTGCAGTTTCGCGATCCAGCCTTGCACCGCGGTGACCGACGGACAAACCGGCTTGGCGGCGACGACGCCCTCGATACCGATCTCGGAACTGCCCTCCTCGGCGGCGAACAGAATTTCATTGAGCCGCTCGCCGGGGCGGACGCCGGTGAATACGATGTCGACGTCGCGTCCCGGCTCGAGCCCGCTCAAGCGGATCATGCGTTCGGCGAGATCCACGATTCTGATGGGCTGGCCCATGTTGAGGACATAGACCGAGGTATCGGAACGTGCCGGACCGAGCGCATGGCTCGCCGCCGTGATGACCAGATCGCAGGCTTCGCGGATGGTCATGAAATAGCGCACCATATCCGGATGGGTCACGGTGACCGGTCCGCCGGCCTCGATCTGCGCCTTGAATTTCGGCACCACCGACCCATTGGAGGCGAGCACGTTGCCGAAACGCACCGCGATCATGCGCAGCGGCAGCTTGCCGCCGTTGCGGTGACCGGCGTTGCCCGCCGCGTCAAGCGCCTGGCAATACATTTCGGCAAGGCGCTTGGTCGCGCCGAGCACCGAAACCGGGTCGATCGCCTTGTCGGTCGAGATCATGACCATGGCGTCGGCGCCGGCGTCGACCGCGGCATCGGCGACATTGACCGAGCCGAAGACGTTGGTCTTGATGCCTTCCTCCCAGTCGCGCTCCAGCAGCGGCACGTGCTTGAGCGCGGCGGCGTGAAAAACCAGGTTCGGCTTGAACTTGGCCAGCAGCCGGAACATCCGGTCGCGGTCGCGGATGTCGGCGATCCGTCCCTCGACCGCCGTCGTGCTCGCCTTCACCGCGAGCCGTTCAAGCACCGCATGCAGCGCCGGTTCGGAGTTTTCGACCACCAGAAGCCGGCTGGCGCGGAAATTCACCACCCGCTCGCAGATCTCGGCCCCGATCGAGCCGCCGCCGCCGGTAACGACCACGGTCTTGCCGCGAATGAAGTTCTCCAGCCGCCCGTAATCGATTTTCACGCTCGGCCGCAGCAGCAGGTCCTCCACGTTGACCGGGGCGAGCCGCAGCGCCTCCTCGCCGACGCCGAGCGAGGGCATCCGGCTGGTCGCGAGACCAAGCCGGCGCGCCTGCATCAGTATCGTTTCGGGATGCAGCTCCGGCGCCAATGCGCTCGGCGCCAACACCACCCGGCCAACCTGTATGTCTTGCGCCGCCAATGCGGCGACGATTTTTTCGAGATCCCCAGGGCGGCCGCGCACCGCGACGTGGCGAACCGCGGTGCCCTGGTCGGCCGGCGACGGCGAGAGAATGCCGACCGGCCGCAAATTCTTGACCGCACCGCTTTCAACGGCGCGTATCAGCACGTCGGTCTCGGCAGCGTGACCGATCAAAAGCGTCGGCAGGGCATTGGCGTGCTTGACTTTCTGTTGCGCCCGGGAGTGCTTGAAGAGCCGGTAGGAAATCCGCGGGCCGCCGAGAAAGAAAATCTGCAGCAGCCAGTACAACGCGATTGTGACTTTGCCGAAGAAGTAGGTCCCGAACAATGTCGGATAAAGCAGGACGTAGTCGAGCACCAGGAGTGACACCGCCAGCACCGTCACGGCGCGGATGATGTTCGACAGATCCTGCAAGGAGGCAAAACGCCACTTGCCGATATAGAGGTTGAAGTACCAATAAACGATCCCGGCATAGACCACATAGCAGGGCAGAATGAAGGCGAGCCAGTGGTAGCGCTCGCCGAGCCCGCCGTTGTTGCCGTCGGCAAAGCGGATATAGAGCGTGGCGACCAACGCCAACGCCGTCATCGCCAAGTCGTGGACGACGATCAGAACGCGCCGGGGGTTACGCAGAAAATCCATCATCACGGCATTATAGTCCAGCCCACACGGCAAAACGAAATGTCATATCGCGTTTGACGACAGATCATTGCCGGTGGAAGTCGCGGTACCAGGCGATGAAGTTGCGCACGCCAACTTCGATCGCCGTCGACGGCCGGAAACCGACATCGCGCATCAGATCATCGACATCGGCGCAGGTTTCCGCGACGTCGCCGGGCTGCATCGGAATGAGCTCGATTTCGGCCTTGCGGCCAAGCTCCTGCTCCAGAAGCTCGACGACGCGGGAGATTTCGACGGTGCGATTGTTGCCGATATTGTATATCCGCCACGGCGCGGTGCTGCTCGCCGGATCGAGCTTGCCGCCGGGCGGCGCATCGGATTTCGCCGGGACGCGGGCTATGAGGCGCTCGACCGCCTCGATGACGTCGTCGACATAGGTGAAATCGCGGCGCATGCGGCCAAAATTGAACAAACGGATCGGCCGGCCTTCGGCGATCGCCTTGGCAAAGATGAACATCGCCATATCGGGGCGGCCCCAAGGACCGTAAACGGTGAAGAAGCGCAACCCGGTGGTCGGCAGCCCGTACAGGTGGCTGTAGGCATGAGCCATCAGCTCGTTCGCCTTCTTGGTTGCGGCGTAGAGGCTGATCGGATGGTCGACGTTGTCATGCACCGAGAACGGCAAGTGGGTGTTGGCGCCGTAGACCGAGCTCGATGACGCAAAAACGAGATGCGGGCTGCGGCGATGACGGCAGCCTTCGAGCACGTTGAGGAAGCCGGCGAGATTGGCGTCGAGATAGGCATGGGGATTCTGCAGCGAATAGCGCACGCCGGCCTGCGCCGCGAGATGGACCACCGGACCGAAATCGCCGTCGCGGAACACCGCTTCGGTACCGGCGCGGTCGGCAAGATCGAGCCTGTGAAAAGTGAAGCTGTTGAACTGGCGCAGTACGGCGAGCCGCGCCTCCTTCAGCGCCGGGTCGTAATAGTCGTTGATGCTGTCGATACCGACGACGGCGCGGCCGCCTTCGAGGAGCCGCCGCGCCAAGGCAAAACCGATGAAGCCCGCCGCGCCGGTGACGAGGATCGGAGCTTGTGCCGACGCTGTTGCCGAAGCTTGCGAATTCGTCACGGTCAGAGCCGCCACAGCTCGACGCAATCGGGCCGCTGCCGGCGATCGAGCCGCGACTTCACATCGAGCACGATGCCGCCGCCTTCGCCCAGCAGTTTTGTCACGAACGGCCAACCGCCGCGCACGAAGCTGTCATGCGCGACCGCGAAGATGACGGCGTCGGCGCGGCGCAACGCCTCGATCGCCACAAGCTCGATGCCGTATTCGTGCTTGACCTGGCGCGGATCGGCGAGCGGATCATGCACCTGGACCGTGAGCCCGAACGATTGCAGTTCGTTGACGATATCGGCGACCTTCGAGTTGCGCGTGTCCGGGACGTTTTCCTTGAACGTCATGCCCAGAATCGTGATCACCGCCCCCCCCTTGCCGCGTCTGAGCAGCCGGCGCACGCATTCGCGGGCGACGCGTTGACCGACGCCGTCGTTGATGTTCCGGCCGGCCAGAATGACCTGCGGATCGTAGCCGGCCTTTTCGGCGCGGTAAGTCAGATAATAGGGATCGACGCCGATGCAGTGGCCGCCGACCAGTCCGGGGTAGAACTTCTGAAAATTCCATTTGGTCGCCGCGGCGGCGAGCACGTCGCCGGTGTCGATGCCCAAACGCTCGAACAGCGCCGACAGCTCGTTCATGAATGCGATGTTGAGATCGCGCTGGGTATTTTCGATGACCTTGGCGGCCTCGGCCACTTTGATCGACGGCGCGCAATGGATGCCGCCGGTGACGACCGAACCGTAGACTTCGGCGACGATACGCAGCGTCTTCTCGTCCTGGCCGGACACCACCTTGGTAATGGTCTCGAAGCGGTGTGTCTTGTCGCCCGGATTGATGCGCTCCGGCGAATAGCCGACCGAGAAATCGGCGCCGCAGTGCAACCCCGAAGCGCGTTCGAGGCGCGGCACGCAATCCTCTTCGACGGCGCCGGGATAAACGGTTGATTCGTAAACCACGATGTCGCCGCGCTTGAGGAAGCGGCCGACCGTATCGGAGGCTGCAAACATCGCCCCCAGATCCGGACGCCGCGCGGCATCGATGGGAGTGGGCACCGTGACGATATAGAAATCGGCCGCCGCCAAGGCCGCCGCGTCCGCGGTATAGCGGAGCGTCGGATGCGTCAGGTCCGATGTCTCCACTTCACGCGTGCGGTCGAGGCCCGAACGCAATTCGCCGATCCGGCTTTGATCGACATCGAAACCGATCACGGCGGCGCCGGCGCGCGCGAAAGCGACCGTCACCGGCAGCCCGACATAACCGAGCCCGATCACGGCAATCTTGCGTTGGTGCCCCAAAAGCCTAGTCCTCGATTAAGCGCCCGCCGCGGCGCGCTTTCCTTAGCCGCGCCGGCGCCGTATCGCAACAGCGGCAGCTTCGCGCGCGCAAAGGCGCTCGCATCATCGTTAAGCGATCAGGCACGGCCGAAAAACTTCGTTGTTTGTTCCGTGTCGAGCCTATATGCAGTTGCTGTCAGTCATTGGCGCGGAACGCTATCGATGTGCGGCATTGCAGGCTTCGTCGCATCGCCTATTCCCGGCGCCGACAGCAATGCCATCGCCGAACGGATGGCTTCCAGCCTGTCGCATCGCGGGCCGGACGACCAGGGCATCTGGCGCGATGACGAGGCCGGAGCGGTGCTGGTGCATCGCCGGCTTTCGATCATCGACCTTTCGCCGGCGGGTCATCAGCCGATGGTCTCTGTCGATGGCCGCTTCGTCATCAGCTACAACGGCGAGGTCTACAGTTATCAGCCGATCACCGCCGAGCTTGCGGCGCGCGGACACCAGTTCCGCGGCCACTCCGACACCGAAGTCATGCTGGAGGCGTTTGCCGTCGACGGCATCGCGCCGACGCTGAAGCGGATGATCGGCATGTTCGCGATCGCGCTCTGGGACCGGCGCGAGCGCACGCTCACGCTGATCCGCGACCGGCTCGGCATCAAGCCGCTGTATTGGGCGAAGTTCGGCAATCTGTTTCTGTTCGGCTCGGAGCTCAAGGCGCTGCGCGCGCATCCGGGCTGGACGCCGCGTATCGACCGCAACGCCGTCGCGGCCTTCATGCGGCACAATTATATTCCGGCGCCGCACACGATCTACGAAGGTGTCCGCAAACTCGAGCCCGGCGCGGTTCTCACTTTGCCGTGGCAGGGTGAGCCGCAGATTTCGCGCTTCTGGGACGCCCGCGCGGTGGCCCGCGACGGGTTGCGGCATCCGCTCGAAGGCGGCGACGCCGAATTGACCGAACAATTGGAAACGCTGCTGCAAGACGCCGTCGGCCGCCGCACGATCGCCGACGTGCCGCTCGGCGCGTTCCTCTCGGGCGGCATCGATTCGTCGACCGTCGTCGCGCTGATGCAGGCCGCACGCTCGGGCAAGGTGCGGACGTTCTCGATCGGCTTTGACCTTCCCGGCTTCAACGAGGCGCCGCAGGCGGCCGCGGTGGCACGGCATCTCCGGACCGAGCATACCGAACTGACCGTGACGTCGAGCCAGGCGCTCGACGTGATCCCGAAGCTTTCCGAATGGTACGACGAGCCGTTCGCCGATTCATCGCAGATCCCGACCTATCTGGTTTCGGCGATGACGCGCCGGCACGTCACCGTCGCGCTGTCGGGCGACGGCGGCGACGAGCTGTTCGCCGGATATAACCGCTATCAACTGACGCAGCGGTTCTGGCACGCACTATCGCTTTTGCCGCGCGCGGTGCGCCACGGCATGGCCGGCGCACTCACCACGGTGAGCCCCGATCGCTGGACCTCTCTGCTGGCGGTACTGCCGGCGCGGCTGCGGCCGCCGCAAGCCGGCGACAAGGTGCACAAGGCCGCCGGCGTGCTGCGCCTCGACGGGCCTGACGCCGTCTACCGCCGCCTGGTCAGTCATTGGGAACCGGCCGAGATCATGCTGCAGGCGCGCGAGCCGGAAAGCCTGCTCGACGATCCGACCTTGGCGAAGGAATTTCCCGACCTGATGGCACGCATGCAATTTTTGGATCTGGTGACCTACCTGCCCGACGACATTTTGACCAAGGTGGATCGCGCCAGCATGGCGGTGGCGCTGGAAGCGCGCGTGCCGCTGCTCGATCATCGGGTCGTCGAATTCTGCTGGCGGCTACCGCGCCACACCAAGATCCGCGCCAACACCAGCAAGTGGCTGTTGCGGCAGGTGCTGTACCGTCACGTGCCGCCGGAGCTCGTGGAACGGCCAAAAATGGGATTCGGCATTCCGCTCGGCGAATGGCTGCGCGGGCCGCTGCGCGATTGGGCCGAGACCTTGCTCGATGAACGGCGCCTGCGCGAGTCTGGCTTGCTCGATGCCGCGGTGGCGCGCCGCTATTGGCAAGAGCACATCGACGGCAGACGCAATTGGCAATATCTGATCTGGGACGTGCTGATGCTGGAGGCTTGGCGCGAACGTTGGGCCTGACGCTATCCGGACGCCTTAAGGCCGACGGCGCACCAGAACGGCACGGCATCGGAAAATTCTATGTCGACGAAGCCGGCATCCCGCAGCATGCGCTCGATCTCGCTGCGGGTGAAACGCTTTTCCAGGCGCGTGCAAAAACGATCGTAGGCGTCGGTTCGCATCACATAGAACGATTTATCGGCGTAATAGCATAATGGCAGCGCGCCACTCGAAACTCCGCAGCGTGACAACAGCCCCGCGCCGCGCGCCAGCGGCCAATAGACCAACGCCGCAATGGTCTGGCTGAGGGCGAGCCGCAGCGGGTGCGGCAGCCGCGAGATGACAAGGCGGCCGAGATTGCTGGTCCGCCACAGCGCGCGATACCAAGCGGGGCGATTATCGAGGGCGTAATACAAATAGACCAGAAACGGCGCGCCCGGCTTGAGCTTCGACGCGATCGCCGCGATCGCGGCCTGCGTGTCAGGCACGTGATGCAGAACGCCGAGCGCATAGGCGAAATCCAGCGATTGCGCCGGCAAAGGGATCTCGGCGACGCTGGCGGCGTGGAAGCTGACGTTGCTCGCGGTCTTCAAGTTCTGCCTGGCAACGGCGAGTGCCTCGGCGCTGGCGTCCAGCAGATGCAGATGCGCGACACGCGGCGCCACCAGCATCGACCAGCGGCCGGTGCCGCAGCCGACATCGACGCCGACGCCGCCGCCCGGCGGCAGCAGATGCCACGGGAAAATCCGAAAATAGTCGTCGAATATCTCCTGGCGCTGCTGTTGCGACAAGTGGTCGGTGTCCTGCCGGAACGTCGACCATTCCCGCCCGAAGCCGCGCGCGACCTTTCGGTCAAGGTTCTGCGGATCGACATTGTCGCGCGCGCTAGCTTGCATGCGCGATTTCACCCGCCGTCAGCGCGCGAGCGGCGCCGCCACAACCCTCGATCAATATTTCACCGACCGGCGCCGGTGCGCGCTCGACCAGCGCGCGATACAATCTGTCATATCGTTCGACGCAAGCATCGAGCGAGAAGCGTCGCTCGACGCGCAACCGCGCCGCATCGCCGAAGCGGCGGCGCAACATCGGGTCTCCCGCCAGCCGCACAATCGCCGCGGCCAGGGCCTTGGCGTCCTTGGCGGGCACCAAAAGTCCGGTGTCGCCGTCGCCCACGGCGTCGATATTGCCGCCGACCGCGGTCGCAATCGCCGGCAAGCTCGCGGCCATGGCTTCCAGCAGCGCATTGGAAAAACCCTCCTGATGCGAAGCCAGCACAAATAGGTCACTCGCCGCGAGCAGGCGACCGACGTCGGAGCGCTCACCCAGCCAGGAAACATTGCCGGAAATATCGAGATCTTGCGCCTGCTGTTTCAGCTCGACGCCAATGCCGTCGTCGCGACCGACGGCGAGCAGGCGCCAGGGACGCGGCAGCTCGTCTCCGGCCCGCGCCAGCGCTTCGAGCAAATCCCGATGGCCCTTGTAGGCGACGAGATTGGCGACACTTGCGACCACCAACGTCTCGTTCGGGATCTGCAGGGCATGCCGAATTTGCTGGCGTTCGGCCGCACCGATCGGCTCCGGCAAGGCGATACCATTATGAATGAGCGCGACTCTGCGCGCGTCGCCCGTCTCCACAACGAGCTGGTCGACGACCGCTTGCGAGTTGCCGATCATGCCGAGGGTGCGCCGGTGCAGCACACGCTCCAGCTTGCCGAGCAGCGGATAGGCGGCCTGATAATGGGTCAGCGAACGGCGGCTCATGATCCGGCGGGGATGCCCGGCAAGCTCGGCCGCCAGCGAGCCATAGACATACGGACGCGGCAGAAAGTAATGGACCAGGTCCGGTCGCTCGCGCCGCAGGAAATGCGCCAAATGCAGCGTCGCCTTGGGCCAGTGCAGGAAGCTTGCCCGAACCGGCCCCGCGATGCGCACGCCTTGCGCCGCCAGCTCGCTTTCCAGTGACCCGCCGCGCTCCATGACATACAGCGCGATGTCGATGCCGCGGCGCTGCAGCGCGGGTAAAACGCGCGTCAGGTGACGCTCGGTGCCGCCGACATCGAGGCGAGAGGTGACAACGGTGACGCGCGGGGATTGTGACACGCAGTGATCGCGGATCGGTTGTTGACGTCAGAACAGCATGCCGCGCTGCTGCATGAAATCGATGATGCGATCGGCGAGGTCGCCGGCGCTCTCCGTGCGCGCGTTGAGGGTCAATTCGGGATTTTCCGGCGGCTCATAGGGCGAATCCAGGCCGGTGAAATTCTGCAGTTCGCCGCGCCGCGCCTTCTTGTACAGGCCTTTCGGATCGCGCTGTTCGCACGTTTCGAGCGGCGTATTGACGAAGATTTCGACGAATTCGCCCGGAGCGACGAGTTCGCGGGCCATTTCGCGCTCCGCCCGGAACGGCGAGATGAACGATACCAGCGTGATCAGCCCGGCTTCGACGAACAGCTTCGCCACTTCGGCGACGCGGCGGATATTCTCGACACGGTCGGCTTCCGTGAAGCCGAGATCGCGATTGAGTCCGTGGCGGACATTGTCGCCGTCGAGCACGAAGGTGTGCTTGCCGAGCGCGTGGAGCTTGCCTTCGAGCTGGTCGGCGATGGTCGACTTGCCGGCGCCAGAGAGGCCAGTGAACCACAACAGCGCCGGCTTCTGAGCATTGAGCCGCGCCCGCGCCGTCTTGGTCACCTCGAAGGATTGGAAATAGGTGTTGGCGGCGCGGCGCAGCCCGAAACGGATCAGGCCGGCGGCCACCGTCGCGTTGCCGTGCCGCTCGATCAGGATGAAGCTGCCGGTCTCTTTATTCTCCTGATAGGGCTCGAAGCCGATCGGCTCGGCGGTCGCAACGTTGACGAATGCAATTTCCTGGCGATGCAGATCCTTGGCGGCGAGGTGATCCAAAGTCCCGGTATCGATGCGATATTTGAGCTCCGTCACCATGGCGCCGACGGTCTGCCCACCGGCCTTAAGCAAATAGCCCCGGCCGGGAAGAAGCGGTGCGTCCGCGAGCCAAACGATGTGCGCGGCGAAACCATCGGCGCTTTGACGCGGATTACGCCATGAATCCACGGCATCGGTCAGCTTCGCAGCGGCGGCTTTGGACCGCGAAGTGTATTCGGCGAGGCTCACTTTCTGATCAGGATCCAGAAAGGGAAAATCCACCGTCGGTTGGCGGAACACGCGGACCGCTTCGGCGTCCAAGCGTCGCGGGTCAGGTGGCAACGCGGCTGTGGTCAATGCCGGTCTCGTCAAGTCGCGACGCCGTAGTGGAGCTTGATCCAATCGCGATGCGCGCCGCTCTGGATCCGCCGCCACCAGGCTTCATTGGC
This sequence comes from uncultured Alphaproteobacteria bacterium, assembly GCA_963791925.1. GTDB lineage: Bacteria > Pseudomonadota > Alphaproteobacteria > Rhizobiales > Xanthobacteraceae > BOG-931. Next base: position 366,720 of record CAWBUA010000006.1, read on the forward strand.
CAGGTACCAATCGATCGTGCGCACGAGACCTTCGGCCAGACCCGTCGCGGCGCGGAAGCCGAGCTCCTGAGCAAGCTTATCGGCGCAGATCGCGTAACGGCGATCGTGTCCCGGCCGGTCCTTGACGAAGGTCAACAGCGCGCGCGTGCTGTCGCCGCGGGCGGCAGGGCAGTCGGGAAATCGTGCCGCAAGAGTTTCATCTTCGGCAAAACGGCGATCAATCGCATCGCACAACAGACCGACAAGCTCGATGTTCGGCAGCTGCCGGCCGCCGCCGACATTGTAGGTGTCGCCCAACCGGCCCTGCCGCAATACCAGCGCAATCGCGGCGCAATGGTCCTCGACGAAGAGCCAGTCGCGGATGTTGCCGCCGTCGCCGTAGACCGGCAGTTTCTCGCCGGTCAGCGCATTCACGATCATCAGCGGGATGAGCTTTTCGGGAAACTGGTACGGACCGTAATTGTTGGAGCAATTGGTTATGGTCACCGGCAGGCCATGGGTGTGCGCATAGGAACGGACCAGAAAATCGCTCGCCGCCTTGCCGGCGGCATAGGGCGATTTCGGGTCGTAGCGCGACAATTCGGTCCATGGCGCTTCGTCGGCCGCGAGCGAGCCGAAAACCTCATCGGTCGAGATATGGTGGAATCGCCGCCCGGCAAACGATGACTTCCAGGCCGCCAACGCGGCGTCGAGGAGAACGTGAGTGCCTTGCACGTTGGTCCGCGTGAAGACTTGCGAAGCGCGAATCGAGCGGTCGACATGGCTTTCCGCGGCGAAATGCACGACGGTGTCGAAATCGTACTTCCGGAACAAGGCCTGTACCGCCGCGGCGTCGCAAATATCGCCGCGGACGAATTTGCACGAATGTTCATCGCAGAGCGGCGCCACGCTGTCGAAGTTTCCGGCATAGGTCAGCGCGTCGAGGATGACGATATGGTCGGCCGGCCGCGAGCGCCGCCAATAGGCGACGAAATTGGCGCCGATGAACCCCGCCCCGCCGGTGACAAGGAGGATGGACATCAACGGCTGGGCTGGTTGGCGCCAGCGATCAGCGCGACGGTTTCGCCGATGCCGCGGCGGATGTCGCCGGCCAAGCTGAAGCCGCAATCGCGGAAACGCGCGCAGGAGACTTCGTAGGAGAGCTGATTCATGATCGGGCTGTTGACGAACGACAGTTCTACCTGCGGCACGAATTCGCGAATGCATTGGACGATGTCGCGCACGGTCGCGTTGAGCGTGAGCACGTTGTAAACGCGCCCGTCAAAAAGATCCTGCTTGATGAGGAAGGCGACGGCGCGGATGGCGTCGACCAGGTCGAGATAAGGCCGTTTCTGCTCGTAGGCGGTACGCCAGACGCTGAGCGGCTGTCCCATGACCGCCTGCCAGCAGAACTTGTTGACGGCGGTGTGATATCGCATACCGACCGACGCGCCGAAGATCGTGCCGAAACGAAACACGGTGGCGCGCAAGCCCTTATCCTTCGCAAGGGATTGCACGAGCGCCTCCTCCTTCAGCTTCGTCGTGGCATAGGGACTTTGCGGCTTCAGCTCCTCAAGCGTGCAATCCTCGGAAACCAGCGCATTTTGCGTCCCGTAGACGCTGGTCGACGAAAGGTGGATCAATCGCGCGCCGGCGTCCCGGCAGGCGGCGGCGATTTTGGCCGTGGCATCGAAATTATTGGCCTCAAGCTCGGCGGCCCGGTCGAAACTGCCCGCCGCGTCGGTGATAGCCGCCAGATGAACGACCGCATGCGCGCCTTCGAGCAGCGGGCTCAGCTCGGCGCTGCGAACATCGGCTTCGACGAAGCGGTAGCGCCCAATCGCGGGAAGATTGAACAAGGACGCGTAGCGCTGCGTCATCATGTTATCCACCATGACGATCTCGGCATCCGGAAAATGCAGCGGCAGCTGCCGGACCAACGCCGAGCCGATGTGGCCGAGCGCCCCGGTTACGACGATTTTCATGAGCGTACGGCCTCGCGAAACGCCAGAAATTCCGCATAATCGCGGATGTAGTCGTGCTCCTCATAAGCGCGGTCGCACAGCACAGCGAGAACGGAATCGCCCCCCCGAAACATGACCGTATTCCAGATGGTCGGCGGCACCACCAGGGCGAGGTTGCTGCGATCGAGCGCAAAAATGCGCCGGCTGCGGCCGTCGTCGCAGGCGATATCGATGATCCCGTGCACGCAGATCATGAATTGCGAACATTGCCGATGCGCGTGTTCGCCGCGATTGGCACCGCCGGGCGCCTTGACGGTAAACATCCGCGCAATGGCAAACGGCACGACGCTACCACCCTCCGCGACCACGACCTCGCCATCCGGCCGCGCATGCCGAGGCAGCTCGATCGTGCGCACCGCATCGAGATCGAATGCGGCCGCCGCCATGGCCTCACGCAACCGCATGCGGCGTACCGGTTGCTCGCGCGGCGGGAAAGGCTTGAGCAAAACAGTCGCGAATTCCGTCCTTCAGGTCGACCCGCGGGCGCCAGCCGGTGAGCCGCTGGAAGAGGCCGGAATTGCCGACAAAATTGCGCCGCTCGATCGCATGCAGGTCCCGCGGCTCGGGCACATGCCGCACTTCGACACGGCGGCCGGTGCAGCGGAACGCCTCCGCAGCGACGAGACCGAACGCTTCCGACAGACTGTGGCCGCGGCCGGTCGCGATCACATAATGTCCGCCGTCGCGGACCCGCTCGACGGCGAGCGCCCGGCAAAACGCATCGACGACGTCGCCGATGAAGGTGAAGTCGCGGATGTACTCGCCTTGCCCATAAAGCGTCAGGGCCTCGCCCTCGCCCGCCCGCCGCATGATCGCGTTGAGAATGCCGCGATTGGCATTGACCGAGGAAACTCCATGGCCATAGACGTTCGACAGACGCAGGCTGCAGGCAGAAATCACGCCGCGCTGGGTCGCGCTCTTCAAGATCGTCTCGCATTCGAGCTTGTGGCGGTCATAGACGGAACACGGACGATCCGCTGCCGATTCGTCGACGGGATTTAGGTGCGAATCTCCGACGATCGTCACGGTGCTGGCAAAGAGCACCGGTATTTGAGCGCCGCACCGTGCGGCCGCAGCCACCAGCGCCCGAACGGGCTCGACATTGAGACTGTAGTCGCCCGCTGGATCGGCTTCGGCGGCACGCAAATCCGTGCGCGACGATAAATGAACGATTGCATCGGCGCCGGCCAGCACCCGCGACCAGGCTTCCGGCTCGCGCAAGTCAGCTTCGACGTGATAAACCTGTTTCTGGCCCGCCGTGCCGATCGCCGGCCGGGAACGGGAAACGAGGCGTAAAGCGCCGCCTTCGGCCGCAAGACGTTTCGCCAAAGCGGTGCCGATATACCCCTGGGCGCCCGTGATGACGATCATGCTGCGGATACTTTTCGATCCCGCCGATACATCGCGTGATGGTAGTAAGGAAATAACTCCATTGGCTTGTCGGCCGTCCATTTCCAATTGGGACCCGGACAATACGCGTTCAGGTAAGTCTGCCTTGCTTGCGTCAAGGCGACGTCGTCGAAAATATCGATGATATCGCGGCAATAGCCGACCGAAAATACATCGCCGAGCATACGCGGATCTTCGACCTTAAGACCGATGTCCTTCGGATCGTATTTCGCGATCGGGTTCTTGATGTAAAAATTGGCGCTGTGCGCGATCAGATTTTGCATGTAGGAGTCGATCGTCGACGGCGGCATTTCCTGAAAGCTATCGATGTTAATGGTGAGATCAGCGGTGAGACCGCGCCACTCCCCCTCCCTTGTCGCATCGACAAACCGCAGCTTGCGATAATGCGCTGGCACGAGCTTTTTGAGAGTTCGGCGGCTCAGTTCGAGGACTTCCGGCAGATCGACAATCGTATAGTGCTGGAGCTGACCAGACGCACACAAAGCAAGAAGCGCGTGGCAGGTCCGGCCAAAGCCCGCACCAATCTCGATCACCGATTGCACGGACTGTAGATCGATCGCTGTTTCGAGGAACATAAATTCCTCGATCGCAAGAAAGTAGTCGATATTAATCGCACAGGAATGAACATTTATCGCAACAGGCTGGCCTATATCGACGCGACCGAGCGCACGATAGAGCTCGAAAAATCGTTCCGGCTGCCTGACAGCTGCGCCATAAAGCATAAATTTGAAATAGCGCATTGTAGCGTCAAACGGATCCCACGCCGCAAGCCGATTGTTGGCGCCTCCCGGGCGTCTGAAGCTTGAGATGAAATCCTCATCAACGCGTGCGAATTCGGTTGCACACAACGATCTCCAAAGACGCGCGACTGCGAGGGCCATCGTGGTTCTCGACCTGACAATCCTAATCGATTTTCTTTGGCAGAACCGACCGGTCGAGTTGGCGCAATCGCGGAAAGGCGGAATCGCGCGACGATATTATCGGCACTTGCAGCGGCCAGTTGATGCCAACATCCGAATCGTTCCAGACTAGGCCTCCTTCGTCGCCAGGGTCGTAGATACGGCTCACCTTGTAATGCAAATCCGCGACATCGCTAAGCACGCAGAAGCCGTGCGCAAAGCCCGGCGCCATATAAATTTGGCATTGCCCCTCGTCGCTCAATTCGGCGCCGTACCAGCGGCCGAAGTTGGGCGAATTGGAACGCATATCCACGGTCACGTCAAATATCCGTCCGCGCATCACTGTGACGATCTGCGCTTGCGGGTGTTTGACTTGAAAATGCAAGCCTCGCAAAACGCCCTTTTCCGAGCGAGAGTGGTTATCCTGTACGAAATCGTCCACGATGCCCGCCGCACGGTAACGCGCCTGCTGATAGCTTTCGAGAAAAAATCCCCGCTCGTCCGCAAATCGCCGCGGCTCGATCAAGAGCACGCCCGGTAGAGCCGCTTGTTCGACTCGCAAGGAGGCTATTCCGCCGCCATTTGTGTTTCAGCCGGCGCGCTTGCAGTTACTGCATCGGCCGTAACAAATGCCGGCATGTATGGTTGCGCGAACCTCGCGAAATCGCCGCCTGCGATCACGTTCTCGATGGTTCGCAGTTCGTCGTCAAAGGTATTGAGATAATCGGACGGTGCGCCGTCCGCTGACAGTTTTGCAAATATTGCAGCACGTTCGCGAGCTACGAAAAAACGGCGGCGCTTCTTGAGCCAATTCATGAACTCGGGAGCGTAGTCGCGCACGGCTTGTTTCACCGTCTGCAACGGCCCGTAGTAGACGTGTAGAAACTCCCGCAGCCAGCCTTCGCAAATGCCACGCAGCATTTCAGCAACCGGAGCAGCATCCACCCCGTCGGCAGCGGCCGCAGCAGCGGAAATGCGATCGAGCATGGCGGAAAAGTCGCTGGTGAAGCGGCTCCGCAATAGATGATGCACCCAGTCCTTCTTGAATGATGATTGCTGCGATGTGCCGTACTGGCGAAGATACGCAATGGTTGCGGCATCCGACCGCGCCTTTCCCAAGGTCAAAGTTCGCATCGCACAATACAATTCGAAGAGCTGAAGATCACTGAAGTCGATATCGACGATCTCCCGCCAGATTGCCGCCAGGGCATCGGTGCGAAAAACCGCGTAATAGCTCCACCAATTGCGCGAACCCCGTCGCAACCGCTCGACAGCGCAAGATGACGAAAAATCCTCCGAGCGATCAAGGTAAGTGTATCGATAGCTATAACGATTGACACGGCCGATCATTCCCTTGTTCGGATCGCGCGGTCCGGCATAGACGGCAAGCCCGCCGAGCCCGCCGCCGCAGCAGACATAATCCGGATTACGCTCCAAAAATTCGAGGCTGCGATCAATTCCGCTGCGCACCAGGAAATCGTCGTTGTCCGCAAGCATCGCGTAGGGTGTGCGTACGCGGGACAGGGCGTCCGACATTTTGGCGTAAAACCGGCAAAAATCGACATCGTTTTCATAGCGGATGTATTCGATGTCGAGTTCTGGAAAAACCTCGTGCGAGCGAAGGAGAAGCTGCGCGAGTCCTTCATTCACTTGGCCGTCCGCGACCAGGAAATGATACGGCAGCCGCGCTTGGTTGGCGTGCCATAGGAAGCGAAGCGTGAACAAGTAGCGTCCCTTCAAAGGCAGAATGACTGTAAGACGCGGCGCCATTGAGGTTGGCAAAGTATTTAGGTGACTTGTTTGCAGCAGGCGTGAGTTGAAGCAATGACGTAGTCAACTTCGGAATCGCGGAGTTCGGGATAGATCGGTAGGCTGAGAATTCGCTGGGCCAAGCTGGTGCTGATCGGCAACCCGCGCTTCGGCACGACGACACGCTCGGCATAACCGCGCTGGAGGTGGACCGGCACCGGGTAGTGCACCGCGCTCCCGATCTGGGCACCGGCCAAATGCTTCGCCAGCGCATCCCGCTCTTCACAGGCGATTACATATAGATGATAGGCATGCTGGGTATTCGGACGCATCGCCGGTACGGTAACGTCGAAGCCAGCGAGCCCACGGTCGTATGCCGCGGCGATGGCGGACCGCCGTGCATTCTCGGCGTTGAGATGTGGCAGCTTCACGTTAAGGATTGCGGCCTGGAGCGGATCCAATCGCGAATTGACTCCGATCTCATCGGATTCACGCGATTCATCCCAGCCATATTGACGGATGCGCCTGACGCGCGCAGCGAGCGCCGCGTCCGCTGTGGTTATCATTCCGCCGTCGCCGATGGCACCGAGATTCTTGGTGGGATAAAAGCTGAAGCAGCCGATATCGCCAAGCGTCCCAACGCGTCGATCACCATAACGGGCGCCGGCGGCCTGCGCACAATCCTCGACGACGCGAATGCCGCGACGCGTTGCGATCTCCATGATCGAAGCCATGTCCGCCGTCTGGCCGTAGAGGTGAACCGCGACAACTGCCTTGGTCCGCGAAGTCAATGCATCTTCGATATGGGCAGGATCGATCGTGTAAAATTCGGGATCGACATCTACCAGCACTGGCGTGGCGCCAGTCGCCAAAACTGCTGCTACGGTCGCCACGGCGGTATGTGAGACGGTAACCACATCGTCTCCAGGCCCGACATCGAGTGCCCGCAACGCGATGATCAGAGCGTCGGTTCCGCTGCCCACTCCAACTGCATGCGCTGCTCCACAGTATTCCGCAAACGCTCGCTCGAACGTTTCAACCTCGTCGCCGAGGATGTAGGTGCCGCTTTCCATGACGCGCAGGAGAGCGGATTGGATCGCGTCCCGGTGCGTCACGTATTGCGCGAGCGGAGAGGCTACCTGGATCATGGCTTTAAGAGACAATATCGACATCAGGTACGTAGACGATCCAACGCCCGCCGGCGGCGACGAACACCCGTTCCTTTTCCCGAATTTCGGCCGCGTGGTTCCACGCGAACAGCAGCGCGTAGTCGGGATACGCCCGGACGAAATCCTCGTATGGCCTGACCGGGATGTGCGCGCCCGGCGACAGCTTGCCTTGTTTGATCGGCGTGGTGTCGGAAATGAACTCGACATGCGCGGGTGTGACGCCGCAATAATTGGTCACCGTCGTGCTTTTCGAGGTGGCGCCATAGCCGACCACGCGCTTGCCGGCGTCGCGCAGGTCCTCGAGTGTCCGCATCAGGAGGCTGCGCGAAATCTCGCAGTTCTTCTTGAATTGCAGATAGGTCTCGGGCAAGTCCAGTCCCTGCACGCGCTCCCTGGAGAGTTGCTCGGCGACACGCGGCGACGGCGGCCGGCTGCCCTTGCGGGCGAGGGTATAGCGCATCGATCCGCCATGCGTCGTCTGCGGCGCGACATCGACGAGCTCCAGCCCATACGGAGCGAAGGCCCTGCCGACCGCGGTCACCGAGAAAATGAAGACATGTTCGTCGTAGATCTGATCGTAGGAAGTCTTGGCGATCATGTCGCCGAGATAGGGGTCCTCGAAGATGAACACACCGTCGGGCTTAAGCAGGCGCGCCGCGCCTGTGGCGACGCCGGGAAGGTCCGGGATGTGGCACATAACATTGGCCGCCAGCATCACATCCGCGTATCCGTGTTCGGCGACGATGCAATCGGCGAGCGCGCGATCGAAGAATTCGCTGATGGTACGGATGCCGTGCTTGCGCGCGACGTCGGCGACGTTGGCGGACGGCTCGATGCCGAGATGGCGGATGCCCGCTAGCATGAAAGTGCCGCAGCATGATGCCGTCATTGCTGCCGAGCTCGACGACGAACGGATCGGCGCGACCGGGAAGAACGTCGCGGATCACCGCTTCGGCGAAGCCGGCAAAGTGCCTCTGCATGTAACGGGAGGTGCCGGAAAAGAACGCATATTGCGCATGGAACATCTTGTCCGGCGCCGGCTGCTCGACGATCTGGAACATGCCGCAACGCTCGCAGAAGGCGGGCGCGAGCTCAAAGAAGAACTCGTCCGGTATCTCCTCGGCAGCGAGAAAGCCGTTGGCGATCGGCATGCGGCCGAACGACATGAAGGCAGAGATCGGCGCGTCGCAAATGCGGCACCGGCGCGACAGGTTATGGAATGCGTCGAGCATCGATTAAGAGCCGAGCAGCCGGCCCAGATAACCGGCATAATCCTTGTTGGCGATCGTTGCGATCAGCCTCTCCAGCGCCCCACCGTCGATGAAACCCATGCGATAGGCGATCTCCTCCGGACAGCCGATCTTGAGCCCTTGGCGCTCTTCGATGGTGTGGATGAAGTCGGAGGCTTGCAGCAGCGATTCATGCGTGCCGGCATCGAACCAAGCGAAGCCGCGGCCGAGCAACTCGGCCTTGAGCCGGCCGGCCTCCAGATAAGCGCGATTGGCATCGGTGATTTCGAGCTCACCGCGCGGCGAAGGCTTGAGCTTGCGCGCGATCTCGACGATCGACGCATCGTAAAAATACAAACCGGTGACGGCCCAGTTCGATTTCGGATCCGCCGGCTTTTCCTCAATCCGCACCGGGCAGCGTTGCGCGTTCAGTTCCAAGACGCCGTAGCGGCTCGGATCCTTGACCCAGTGACAGAACACCGTCGCTCCTTCAGCCTGTCCCGCCGCACGCTGCACCATGTCACCCAGGCCCGCGCCGTAATAGACGTTGTCGCCGAGGATCAAAGCGCAGGCGCCGCCATCGATGAACTTCTCTCCGATCAGAAACGCCCTGGCGATGCCGTCCGGCTCGTGCTGCGTTGCATAGGCGATGCGAATGCCCCATTGGCTGCCGTCGCCGAGCAGTGATTCAAAACGCGGTACTTCCGGCGGCGCAGTGATCAAGAGGACGTCGCGAATACCGGCGAGCATCAGCGTCGTCAACGGATAATAGATCATCGGCTTGTCGTAAACCGGCAACAATTGCTTGGTGCTCACGATCGTCAGCGGCCAGAGCCGGGAGCCCGCGCCGCCAGCCAGAACAATGCCTTTATGCACACCAGCCACGGACTGTCCGTTCAACCCGCTTGCACCAACGGGCGACCGGCAAGCGCCAATTGGGCGCAGACTGCCTCGGCAATGGCGGGCGCAGATTCCTTGTTCAGCAGCGACGGAATGCGAGCGAGCAGATAGGCCAGGAAAAAGCAGTCGATCAGGTCGTGGCGCTGCTCATTTTGCGCATATTCGCCGTCGATCAGAATCCGGCGCAGCATGTCGACAACCTCGCTCCACGATCGCGGCTTGTACACGATGTCGGCGAAATCGTAGTAGCACTGGCCGAGCAGGATAATCGGCTTGTCGAGCGCCATGGCTTCGAGCCCCGCCGTGCTGGTGATCGTGATCACTGCCTGGCAGCGACTCATGATCGCCTTGGCGTCGGCGTCGCAGAACCGGATGTTCGGAAAGCGCGAGAGATGGCGGTATTGCCAGACCGGCCGTGCGCCGCGGCCGCGCGGATGCTCCTTGATAACGAGCGTGAAGCCGAACGGCAGCGATTTCGCGATATTCTCGATGGTCCCGATTTGATTGGCGAAGAACAAGCCGCCGACCAGCGTGGTCTGCTCCGGCTGATATTGCATCGGGTAGAAGACGCTATGCGGCGGAATGTCCAGCGCCGTGGTGCCCAGCAAGGACTTCGAGCGGCGGCGGCGCCACAGCCGCAGAAGATTCGCCTTGGCCTTCGCCGCCACGTCGATCTTGTAATATTCGACCTCTTTGCGGCGGGCGGCATTCTCGCGCAGGTAAGCCCAAAGTCTCGTCACGTTCGGCGACAACGCGGAAGCAGCGAACGAGCGCTTCATCACCGCCTGATACGTCTTGGCGATATCGAATTCGGCGACGCTGCTCTTGTAACGCCGCACCCGCTTGCGTTCTGCTTCGGTCAGGCCGCGCTTGATCGCCTTACGGTACGCCTCCTCCATGCGGTCGCAATGCATGTACTCGTCGCGGCCGATATAGAAGCCCGGTCTGCCTTCCTCCCGGATCCAGGCATTGGGTGACAGGGCAAGGACCCGCACGCCGAACCGGCGCGCCATTTGATAGAAGATATGGATAATCAGCGAATCGGCGACCGGGCTGACCACGGCGTCGATCCGTTCCGACGCGAAAATCGCCTCGAAATGCTGCACCATGCTGACGACCAGCGCCTCGACATGATCCTGGGGTTCTGGACGTTCGCCGGCGCCGCCGAGCAGAAACGACGAATCGACGAGATGGCGCTCGGCAATGGCGATCGACCACCATTTGGCATCACGATAGTCGCGCGCGAGACGCAGCGCTTCCTCCTTGAGGTCCGCCGCCGTGCCCTCGTCGCAAAACTCCTCGAACGACTTGAGGACGCGCACGGCAGGCGCCAGGTGCCGGATGGTTTCAGCATCGCTCCGCCGCAGGCAGGTGACGTTGACCGAAAGCGCGTCGCCGCCCTCGGCCTGCACGGCGCCGGCGATCGCGGCGTTGAACTCCGCTTCCGGTTGGCCGCCTTGCGCACAAAGAACAAGAAGGCGCGTCGGGAAATTCATGTTTGAAACACCGGCGCGCGTTTGCGCCGACGGCCGATCCCTTTCCACCGTCACCTTCCTGCCGCGGCACGATCGCCGCCCGAATGCCATTTGACGCGCGGCGGGATCACGGCGGGATCGACCCGTTCGCGGACCTTCATCACGGCCGCGAACATGCCATCCATGGTGCGGTCGTCGAGCAGATAAGGATTGAGGCCGAGATCCTTCAGTTTGGTGTGCTTGGCATTGTAATAGTGCTCCTCCGCTTCCAGTCGCGGATTGGGCAGATGATTGATCTTGACGGCCACGCCCACACGCGCCGCCGCCGCCCGCACCTTCTCGGCCAGCATATTGACGGAGAACTGCTCGGTGAACTGGTTGAACACACGGAATTCACCGGCCGTCGCCGGATGATCGACCGCGAGCGTAACGCAAGCGATGGTGTCGCGGATATTAAGAAAGCCGCGCGTCTGGCCGCCTTTGCCGTAGACGGTGAGCGGCTCACCGATCGCCGCCTGCACCAAGAAGCGGTTGAGCACAGTGCCGAAGACGTCGTCGTAATGAAACGACGTGCGCAATTCCGAGCCGAACGGCGCGAGATCGGTCTCCAGGCCGTAGACGACGCCCTGGTTGAGATCAGTCGCCCGCATCTTCCAGGTCCGGCAGGCGAATTCGATATTACCGGAATCATGCACCTTGGAGAGGTGATAAATGCTGCCCGGACGCTTCGGGAACAGCACGGTGTCGGTGCGGCCGTTGTGGGTGAGCGTCAGCCAGCCTTCCTCGATGTCGATATTGGGCGTGCCGTATTCGCCCATGGTGCCGAGCTTGACCAGATGCGCGTTCGGGCAATGGCTCTCCATCGCAAACAGAACATTGAGCGTGCCGATGATGTTGTTCTGCTGCGTATGGACCGCGCTGTTGCGACTCTGCATGGAATACGGCGCCGAGGGTTGCTCGGCGTAGTGCACGATGGCGTCCGGCTTCACTTCCGCCATGATCTTGTACAGCAGCCGATGATTGAGCAGATCGCAGACCTGAACCTTCACATCGCGGCCGGTTGCCTCATTCCACAGCCGGGCGCGCCGATGCAGCGGCACGATCGGCAGCAGCGGTTCGATGCCTTCCTCGAATTCCCACTGTCGCTTGGCGAAATTGTCGACCACGGTGACCTCGTCACCGCGCGCCGAGAAATGAAGCGCCGTCGGCCAGCCGAGATAACCATCACCGCCGAGAATGAGTATGCGCATGTGCTCTTTGACTCCGCTTTATATTGGTTGTCCAAGGCAGGACGGCGCGACAGGGCCGCGCGACCGCAACCCGCTCAAGCTTTCGCCCGCGCGAGATGGTCGACGCCGATGAGGCCGGCCGCGATCATGGCTTCCGCCGCCGCGATATCGGACTTCTGGTCGAGATCGAACGCGAACTCCGGCGCGATCGGCAGCGCGTAACTGGGCTTGGCATAGAAGCCGGCACCCTCGAGAAGCGCTGCGGCGCGGGTCGCGATGAGATTGCCAAAGGCGAAGAGTTTGGACTTCTGCTGCTTGTTGCGCGCCTTCTCGCGCTCCGCTTCGAACGGAAACGTGACCGCGCCGTCATCGCCGACGAATCGCTGATTCCAGATGTGCAGATTATGCGGCACGGCATAGACATTGTGTGCAGAGGCGGCATTCGGACGCGCGCCAAGAAAGACCAGCAGATCACGGATATGCTGCGGCTGCAGGAACGGGCTCGTCGGCTGCAGCAAAACCACAATGTCCGGCGGCGGCCGTCCGGCATCGCGCGCGCGAGTCAAGAGATCGCGCGCTACGTCGTCAACCTTTGCTTCGTCGGTCGCAAGCGCGGCGGGCCTGCTGTCGACCTCGACGCCGAGTTCGCGCGCCCGCTCAGCGACGCGCTGGCTGTCCGTCGAACAGATGATCCGCGCGAGCACCCCGCTCGCCTGTCCGGCGCGAACCACGTAATCGAGCAGCGGCCGGCCCGCGAGCGGCAGCAGATTCTTCAGCGGAATGCTCTTCGAGCCGCCCCGCGCCGGGACGAGAGCCCAGACTGTCATCGCTGCGTCGCCCGCTTGCCGTCCGGCGCCAGGGCGCGCATTTGGTCGAGCATCGCCGCAAGCTCAGGATGGCGGCGAATCCTCTGGTAGTATACCGCGGACAGCACGGCTAGCCCGAGTCCGATCGCTTTCGAACGCACGGACATCGCTACCGCCGCCCAGGCCCGCGGTGCCGTGTTGGGGCGGCGCTCGCGACCATAATAGGATTTGCGGCCCATTCGAAGTTCGGTGCCGGGTCGAGACCGACGGCGCGCGCCGCTTTCGCGATGACAAAGCGTTCGGTCTCGTACCAGGCGTCCAGCGTCGAGCCGCCGATATGCGGCGTCAAAATGAGATTGTCGCGTCGGCGCGCCTCGCGGACGAGGCGGCTGTCGCCGAAAGTCTTCGAGAAATCCGGATCGTATTCGCCGTCGACTGTGTCGAGTGCCGCCGCGGCAATGTGACCGCTGTCCAAAAGGTCGAGCAACGCCTCGACGTCGAGCAATTCGCCGCGCGCGGTGTTGACCACCATGGCGCCACGCGGCAGCCGCTCGATCACCGCGCGCGAGACGAGATTGCGGGTCGCAGGAGTCGCCGGCGCGTGCAGGCTCAAAACGTCGACCTGCTCGGCGAGCGCCTCGAGGCACGCGACACCGCCCGGAACGGCGGGATCATAGAACGACACCTGCATTTCCATTGCTTCGGCGATGCGCCTCACCTTGCGGCCAAGCCGGCCATAACCGACCAGCCCGAGCCGCATCCGCGAGAACATCCGTGGCGCGCCCCAGGGCCGCCGATCCCAGGCGCCGTGGGATGCGGCGCGATGGGCTGCCGGAATGCGGCGCCAGGCCGCGATCATCAAACCGATCGTGTGTTCGGCGGTCGGCGTGATCGTGTCCAGAAATTCGGGCTCGTCATGGAGCGCGCAGACGCGGACGCCGCGCGCCTTGGCCGCGGCGGCGTCGATATGCGGGATGCCGGTTGTGTTCGAGGCAATGGCTTTGAGGCGTGGACAGCGGGCCATTTTGGCGGCGTCGATATTGAAGCCAAGCGGCGCGAACAGCAATTCGGCTTCAGCGAGCCGCATATCGTCGTCACGCGGATCGTCAAATTCGATCACGTCGAACAGACGGTCCAGCAAAGCCCGGTTTTCCGGCTGATAGCGCAGGATGCGGTAGTAAATCGCCTTCGGCTTCGTCATGAACGCGGGTGCTCAGTAGGTAATGGTCTTGTCGAGTGGCGGCCAATAATCGGCAAGAAAGGCGGCGATCCTGCTGCCGGCGGAGCCATCGCCGTATCGATGATCAGGCGCATAGCGGCCGTGCGCCATCTGCTCGCGCACCGCGTTGGCAATGGCGTCCGCCTCGCACGGCGCGTCAATAACGTTGGCGCCGCGTGCGCGACCGGTTTGTCGCGTGCCGATATTGACCACCGCCGTGCCGAGAAAGGCAGATTCGCGGATGCCGCTCGAACTGTTGCCGACGAGACAGACCGTGCGGCCGAGGGCCGCGCCGTACTCCTCGATCGGCAGGCCGGCGAGCGCGGTAATCGGCGGCGCGCCCGTCTCGGCTTGCAAGCGCTCGAGTGGCCCGCGAACGTGCTGCGCGCCGGCATCATTGTTGGGCCAGATCCAGATCGTCGGCAGATTTACGGCCCGCACGGCGTCGGCGACGATGTCGTACTGCGTTTGCGCCTCGCTGTACTCAGTCACGACCGGGTGCTGCGACACCAGAAGGAACGGCTTGCCAAGATCGATGCCGGGCGTACCGGCGAGCCGCGCCTGCAGCCGACGCAGGCCGCTCGCGTTTTCGTCGCGCAGCAGATCGAAACTGGGCGAACCGACCGCACGCACCGATTCGGCCGTCTCACCGAGCCGGACGATACGGTCGGCCGCTTCCTTGCTGGAAGCGAAATGATAGTGCGCAAGCTTGGTCACCGCATGCCGGACGCGTTCGTCGATCGAACCCGACACTTCGCCGCCCTCGAGGTGGGCGATGCGGCAATTGGCGATCAAGCCGGCTTGCGCCAGCGCCAGCGTCTCATATCGGTCGGCGATCACCATCAGCACGTCGGGAGCAAGCTGCGCCAGCAGATCGCTCGCGCGCAACAGACACACCGCAGCGGACGCTCCGATCGCGGCCGGCGTCTCCGACGCCAGCATGTAATCGAGCGTCGCCGCGATCTTGAATTCCGCGGCAGCCGCATCGAGAACATCGGACTGGCGGTTGAGCAGGGCTCCGCCGACCACGAGCTGCAGGTCGAGCTCCGGATGCGCGAGGATGGCGCGCATCGCCGTCTTCATCTTGGCGAAATTGCCGCGCGTCGTCAGAACGATGCAGATCCGTTTCATCGGGCCGCAACGTCTTCGGGAAGAATCGGCGAGTCGCAACGCACCGGCCTGAGCAGAACGCGGCCAAGCAGGCTTTCGATCCGGTTTGGCGGCACGCCTTCGCCGGGCCGCTTGGCGACCAGGTCGTCAGCAACAAGCCTGTGTCCAGCAGCCAGGTCGTGCGCCGCAACCAGCGATTTCAGCGCCCATTTCATCGCGGGAATCTCGCACGGCGCCGGTCCCTTCCGGCCGTCGCCGATCATGGCTTCGATTTGGCGCAGTTCGGCGATGAAGCGTTTGAAGTTTTCCGGCCCGGCGGAGACCTTCCAGTCCTGCGCATTGGGCACGTCGCGCAAGATCGTGATATGCTCTTCGACAACTTTGGCGCCGCGCGCTACCGCCGCATAAGCCGCGACAAAGCCGTCAGTGTGATCCGAATAGCCGATCGGTCCGTCGAAAGCTTCGCGCAGGCGATCCATGGCTGCGAGATTGACCTCGCTATTGGGCGTCGGATAGCTCGTCACGCAATGCAAAAGCGCCACGTCTCGGCAGCCGCCGCGCGCACAGGCCGCCAGCGCCTCCTGCACGTCGGCCTCGCCATACATGCCGGTCGAGACGATCATCGGCCTGCCAAGCCGCGCCAGCTTTTCCAGAAAGGCCGGATTGTTGCGCTCGCCGGAGCCGACCTTGATCGCCGGCACGTCGAGCGCGACGAGCCAGGGAATACGGCTCTCATCATGAGCGGTCGACATAAAGAGGATGCCGCGCTCGCGGCAACGCTCGGCCAATAGCCGCGCCTGATCGAGCGTGAGATTGCGCGGCCGCAAGCGATCGCGCCAATCCTGCGCGCGTTCGGCATAGAGCTGCTCGACATCGAAGAACTGCGTTTTGAACACGTCGGCACCGGACTCGGCGGCGAGATCAACGAGATCGAAAGCGAGCTTCATGTCGCCGAAATGAGCGACCCCGGCTTCGGCGATGATGAGCACCGGCGCGTCGATGCCGACACGGCGGCCGCCAATCTCAAATCGCGTATGGAAGCCCGGCATCCGGGTCGCGATCATCGGCTCACCCTGCTCATTGGCCGACGGGATCGCCGAACATCTGCGATTGCAGGAGACGGTGGAACACCGCCTTGCGCTCGCTCAGAGCGCTCCAGGAACCCTGTTCGACGATACGGCCGCTGTCCAACACATAAATGAGATCGGTGTCGCGCACGGTGGACAGTCGATGCGCCACGATGATGACGGTGACCTTGCCGCGTAGCGCGTTGATGACGTTCATCACCTCCTGCTCGGAGATCGAATCGAGTGCGCTGGTCGGTTCGTCGAGCACGAGCAGCGCCGGCGCGCGAACCAGCGCGCGTGCCAAGCTGATGCGCTGGCGCTGGCCGCCCGAGAGCTTCACGCCGCGGTCGCCGACGATCGTGTCGTAGCGCTGCGGCAAGCTGGCGATGAACGGAGCGAGCCCCGCCTGCCGCGCCGCCGCTTCGACCGCCGCTGTGCTGGCGCCGGGCGTGCTCCAGCGGATATTGTTGACGATCGTGTCGTGAAACAGAAAGGTATCCTGCGAGACGTAGCCGACACGCTCTCGCCAGGAGGCAAGATCGATGTCGCGCAACGGCACGCCGCCGACGGTCAGTTCACCCTCGGCCGGCTGTGCCAGTCCGATGATGGCATCGATCAAAGTGGATTTGCCGGCGCCCGAGCGGCCGACGAAGCCGACCACCTCGCCGCCGGGGACGGTGAAACTCACGCCATCAAGCACCGTGCTGTCGCCATAGCGCACAACGAGACCTCGCGCGCTAATGCGGACCGGTTGAGTGAAATCGAGACGCCGCAGCGCGGTCGGCGGCGCGCGCCGGATCTCGCGATGCGTCGCAAAGCTCTTGTGAATGTCGCGCAGCAGCGGATAGGCCGGCGCAGAGAGAATGACCATGCTGTTGAACTGCTGAATCTGCGCAAGGCGGGGCAGCAGCCGGCCGATCAGCGCGACGATCACGAGAAGCTCGGCGGCGGCAATGTGCTGAACTTTGACGCCGTAGAGGACGGCGGACAGGATCATGACGATGGCGAAGAACTCGAAGAACGCGCGCGTCGTACTCGGCAGAAACGCGCTCCATGTCAGGTTCCGGCGCAGCCTGTTCACCTGCTCCGCTATCAGCGAATTGGCCTTGGCCTCACTGGCGCCGGCCTTGATCAGTTTCGCGCCGGACAGGACTTCGTTCAGCGTCGTCGCGACGTTGGCATTGATCTGCGCCAGCTCGCTGCCATAGCGGCGCGTCGCGCGGCGGATTGGACGGCCGAGGGCCAGAAGAATGAGAGACCCCGCGGCGAGAAAGAGCGTCACCTTCCACGACACGATGACGGCGACGACCAGATAGATGCAAAGCACGACGCCCGCTACGATCAGCTGCAAAATGCCGAATAAGGCCGCACCGAGCCGCGGGCATTCGACCAGAACGAAATTGACAAGCTGGCCGTGTTTTTGCGCGGCAAAGTAGGACCAATCCGCGGCGAGGAAGTCCGACACCAGCCGCTGTTGCCAGGCAGCGACGTATTTTTTCTGCATGTCGAACAAAAGCCAGTTCTGGCTCATCACCAGGATCGCCTGCAGCAGGAACGAGCCGACGAGGAGCAGCGCGACGCTCGTCAGCGTCGGCGTCACGCCGATCCAGCCCGTGAAGGCGTGCACGGCCGTGCTCACGGTACCCTGACTGGTCAAACCCATGCCGCCAACGCCGATCAGTTGGAGGAGCGGGTAGAGCAGCGCCATGCTGACGCCGTCGCTCATTCCGGTTACGACCAAAAGCACGAGCAGCAGCGCCAGCCTATGGCCGCTATGCGCATGCGCGTTGCGCAGGATGTCCAGGACTTGCTTCATGTCGTTCGATGCGTGCGGTCGCCGATGCTCAGATTCTCGCCGCAGCGGCGCTTTGCGCTTGCGCGGCGGCGATGCCGACTTCTTTGGTCAACACTTTGAACTCGCCGCGATCCCAGACCGAGCCGGCAAACGTGCCGGCGTCGATCGCTTCCAGACAGTGCGCGAGCTGGGCGGAGCGCGCAGTGAGCGAATGGCGCTCGAACACGAGCTTGCGTCCCGCCGCGGCAATCGCCTGCGCCCGTACTGGCTCGTGCATCAGTTGATCGATCGCATCCGGCACGGCCTCGGGTGTCACCTCGATATAGCTTTCCCCGTCGCGGAACCCCAGTTCGGCAAAGCCGATCGGCGGCAGGCAGAGCATCACCGCACCGGCGGCGGGTATCTCGAAGAACTTGCGTACCGGAATGCCGTAGCCTTCACGCGCCGTGTAGGCGAAACGGGTATCGATCAGGTTGCTCTGGTAGGCGGCGTGATAGATTTTGAGGAGTAGATATTTAGAATATGGGCGAAGCCGCAGTCGATCGGCGACACGCAGCAGATTGAAGACCGGCTTCTTCGATGGACGAAAGCCGCGTGCGCGCAACACGTCGCGGCCCTTCTTGCGCATGACGTATTGAATGCCGGGGATCGACACGATGTGGCGCCGCTCGGCGAGGCCGCGAAAGGAGAATTCGCTGTCGGCAAGGAAATGCGGCAGGCTGAGCACGCGCTCCGGGCGGCGCTGCAGAAAGTCGATCCAGGCGCTCGAAATCATATCTTTCTTGCGCACGAAGTGCCTCTCCTGCCAGACCCAGTCCGGCAGATCGCGCGGCGCCGTCGCGAATTGCGCCCCCGGCGTAATGACGAAGGCGTCGAGCTCCTCGAACACCGCCGTGTGCCGCCTCGTCGTGACGTAATAATCGAAATTCAACAGCGAAATGAACCGATGCGGAATCGGCACGCGGCCGACACTGGCGAGAATGTCCTTGAAGAACGGGATGAGCGTCGGAACGGGCGAGCCGAAGGCATTATAATTTTGCACGTGCAGGGCGTTGCGCCGCAGCCGCTCCTCATCCCAGGCGAACAGCGGCACCTGCATGCCAAGCACCAACCCATCATAAGGGCCGGTGCGGTCGACGAAAGCGCGAAGGCCGGCTTTGAGCTCATCCTCGGATGAATAGCCGGGACCGTAAAAGCGCACGTCCTTGGCCGCAGCGAGGAACAGCGCCGGGACCAATCCGCTCGTTGGATTGAGGTACTGGTGATAGCAATCGATAAACAGGATTTTCATGTGCGGGCGGCTTGCAGCGCGGCGTCCGCAGCAGCGTCGAAGACGAGCCGGACCGTCTCGCCCTCGCCCTCGACACGGCCGATTGGCTTTGCCGGCACGCCGGCGAAGATCGCGCGCGGCGGCATATCCTGGCGAACGAAGCTGTTGGCGGCGACGACGCACATATCGCCGACGCTCACACCCCGGGCGATGACGCTCTGGCTACCGATATAGACGCGGTCGCCGATCGAAACCGCCGCCTGGCATGGCTTGAGCTTGCCGCCGGAGAGCGCCCACAGCACCGTGTCATGCGTATAGATGTGAACGCCCGACGAGATGGAGCACGTTGTACCGATGCGAATGCCACCGCCCGATCCGTCCAGCATGACCCAGGGCCCGATCCAAGTTTCGGCGCCGACCGACACATCGCCGAACACGCAAGCCGAGTCGTAGATCGAGGCGCCCGCGCCAAAGCCGAGCCGGCGCGCGCGCTCCCAGCGGTCGAACAGCCCGTCGGCGAAGGGAAGGCTGCGCGCATAACGTGCCTTGAGCTCCGCTTCGCGGGCGAGCCGCAACTCGGCCAAGGCACTTTGCAGCACTTCGGGAGTCATGCCGCGGCGAGTTCCCTGGCGCGGCCGTCGGCCGACATGAAGCAGGTCATGAACTCTTCGAGATAAAGCAACGACCAGACGAGCAGGCGCCGGTTGGCCTTTCCGTGCAGATGCTCGCTCAGCAGAGCCTCGACGGCACGCCGATCGAGATAATCGTAGAGCCGCGCGTTTGAAGCCAGCAGCCGGCCGCGCACATAGTCGATCGATTCGCCGCGGAACCAGCTCGCGTCGGGGGCGGAAAAGCCCTGCTTGACGCCGTCGGCAATGTCTTCGGGCACATAGCGCTTCATCAGCGTGCGCATAATCAGCTTGCCGTCACGGGTCTTGGCATAATAGCGCGCCTGTTTAGGCCCGGCGTCGTTCTCGTCGAGCCGCACCAGCTGATCGAGGCCGCCGAGCTTGTGCCGCACCGGAATGCGGCAGGCGAGATCGACGAGATCGTTGTCGAGAAACGGCACGCGTGTCTCGAGACCGTGCGCCATCGACAGCTTGTCTTCGATGGTGAGCACGCCGTGCATGAAGGTTTTGGCCTCAAAATACAGCGAGTGATTGACGTAGTCCTCCGGTCCGTCGAGCCGCTGCGGCGCCTCGGCGAAGACTGAGCGGAAGATGGCGCGGCGATCGAC
Source organism: uncultured Alphaproteobacteria bacterium (assembly GCA_963791925.1). Classification (GTDB taxonomy): domain Bacteria; phylum Pseudomonadota; class Alphaproteobacteria; order Rhizobiales; family Xanthobacteraceae; genus BOG-931. Next base: position 387,287 of record CAWBUA010000006.1, read on the forward strand.
GTGGCGCACCTGGTGCCAGACCGGCGCCAAGACGCGCTGGTAATTGTCGTCCGGCAGGAGCCGCTGCCAGAACCGGTAATAATCGTCGACATATTGCTCGAAGCCGCCGCCAGCCGGCGCACGCCAGTAACGCCACGGATAGCCGGCGAACAGTTCGTCGCCGCCGGCGCCCGACAACACGACCTTGCCGAAGCGGGAAGCAAGCTTGGTGGCGTAGAAATTCGGATAGGACTGCCCAACGCGCGGTTCCTCGATATGCCACACCACGTCGGCCATGGCCCGCTGCATATCGCCGGCTTTGAGCACCATCTCGTAGTGCTCGGTGTGGAACAGGTAGCTCATCCGTTCGGCTGGCTTGCGCTCGTCGAAAGCAAGCTCAAGACCCGAAGCCGAGGTCAGGTCAAAGCCGATAGTGAACGAGCACATGTTCTTCAAATGCCGCGCGGCGATCGCCGTGACGGCGCCGGTATCCATGCCGCCCGACAGATAGGAACCGACCGGGACATCGCTGACCAGCTGCCGCTGCACGGCGCTGGTAAAGGCGTGGTCGAGCGATTCGAGCAGGGCGTCGGCGCTCGCGGACTCGCTTTCCGAAAAATGAAAATCCCAGAATCGCCGCATGCGCGTTTCGCCGTCGGCTTCGATCTCCATCACCGTGCCCGGCGGCAGCAGGCGTACCTCCTTGAACAGCGTGCGGTCGGTGAAGAAGTTTTGAAAGGTGAGATATTCGGCGAGCCCGTCCAGATCGATAGCCGGCTGCAACGCGCCGTGCGCGAGCAGGCCCTTCACTTCGGACGCGAACAGCAGTGTATGGCCGACGCGTGCATGATAAAGCGGCTTCACGCCGTAGCGGTCGCGCGCCAGCAGGAGCTTGCGCGTGCGGCGGTCCCAGAGCGCCAGCGCGAACATCCCGTTGAAGCGTTCGACGGCAGCCACACCCCATGCAGCGAAGGCCTCCACTACGACCTCGGTATCGGAGGACGAGCGAAACCGACATCCGAGCGCGGCAAGTTCCTCGCGCAGTTCGAGGAAATTGTAGACTTCGCCGTTATAGGTGATCGCGAACCGGCCATCCGCGCTGAGCATCGGCTGTGCGGCCGCGGCACTCAGATCGATGATGGCGAGCCGACGATGACCGAAACCGAGCGCTCCATCGGTCCAATGGCCTTCGCCATCCGGTCCGCGATGCGCAAGCGCCCGGCTCATGCGCTGCGCCACCGCCGCAACCGCCGGCCGACCGTCGCAATTGAGATAGCCCGCGATGCCGCACATTCCTTTAGTTCTTCCGCGCTATTACGGTCATGCCGGCGTCCTCGACACGCTCGTGCTCGATCGCGAGGCCGAGCTCCGCGCACCAGGAGCGAACGTCTTCGGCGCTTTGACGATGCGCGTTTTTTGGCGCGTACCAGTCAAAATTGAGATGGTTCATTTCCTCAAGCGACATTTCCGGCCGGTAGAAGGCCTTGAGCACATGCCAGTAGAAAAAGCGCTGCAAATTGATGCGGCCGGCTGGAATATCGAGCAGCGCAATGTCTTCCGGGATTTCGATCTCGACGTCCAAATCACCCAGGACCTTCCCCAGCCGACTCAACGGCAACATCGCGGCCCAGCTCGCGTCCGGCGTCATCTCCTGCAGCTGTGCACGGATATAATCGTCGGTGAATTCGCGGATCGGACCTTTCCGGCGATAGACGTAAAACAAGATGCGGCCGCCCTTTTTCAGATGCCGCACCACTGCGGCGAGCGCATCGCGCGTCGAATCGGTGTGATGCAACACACCTTCGGAAAAGATCAGATCGACTGCACTGTCGGGCAGCGGCAAGCGATTGAGGTCGGCCTGCAGAAAGGCGCCGGGCAGACCGCGCTCGGCAAAGCGCGCTCTCGCGACATTGACCGCCGCCGAGACATCGACGCCGAGATAGCGCACGCGATCCAGCACGGGCCCGAACAGACCAAGCGCCGATAGCGCCGCGCCGCAGCCGGCATCGAGCAGGATCGGCGTGTCGCTTGTCGCGAACAACCAAGCCGCGCGCGCCACGTCACCGTATCTTTCGACGAGCCACGGTTGAAAGAATTTCATCGTGTCGCCGTCGAATGTCTCGCGTTTCTGCCATTTGAAGCCGAAGATGTCCCGGGTCTGGTCTTGCGCCGCCGACAACGTCTCTTGCGCCCGTAAAATTCCGTCGCGCATGACAAACGGCAACCCCCGCAGCATGACCTGGCCGCCTTCCGCGGGCAGCGGCGCGCCGAGCAAATCGGCGAACCAGCCCTGGACAGCCGGCTCAGGCGCTGCGTGCAATGTCTTTGATGCAATCGACGACATAGGCGTAGTCGTCCTCGCTCATGCGGTTGTGCAGCGGGATCGCCATCGTGTTACGCTCGCAGTCGCGCGCCCCGGGCAGATCGTCGGCGTTATAGCCGAAGCGCTCGCGATAGTAGCCGAGCATATGCACCGCGTGCGTGCCGGGCCGCGTCGCAACGCCGCGCGCATGCAGCTGCGCCATCAATTCGTTGCGCGGCAGCGGCGCGCGCTTCGGATCGACGTAGGTGACGTAGGCCTGCCAGGCATGGCGGCCGTCGTTCGGTGCTACCGGATGAGCGAGCCAGTCGAGATCGCCCAGCGCCTCGCGATAGAAGCGCGCCCAGCGGTCGCGCTCGGCGATGAAGGCGTCGAGCTTGTCGAGCTGCACAAGGCCGATGGCGGCCTGCATGTCGGTCATGCGGTAGTTGAAGCCGAGCTCGTCGAAAGAAGCGAGCAGATAGGGCTGCGCTCCATGATGGCGCTGCTCTTCCGAGATCGAGGCGCCGTGATTGCGCATCACATCGGCGCGGCGCGCGATCTCGGCATCGCTGGTCGTCACCATGCCGCCTTCGCCGGTGGTGATGGATTTGCGCGGATGGAACGAGAAGCAGGCGACATCGCCGAGCGCGCCCGCCGAGACGCCGCGATAGGCGGCCCCCGCGGCGCAGGCGGCGTCTTCGACGATTTTGACATGCGCCGGCAGCACTTTGCGCAGTTCATCCATATCGGCACACAGGCCGAACAGATGCACGGGGATAATACCCTTGGTGCGCACCGTGAGTTTGGCGCGCATCGACTCCGGCTCGATGTTGTTGGTACGAGGGTCGACGTCGCAGAGAACCGGAGTCGCGCCGCAATAGAGCACGGCATTGGCGGTGGCGACCCAGGTGAACGACGGGACGATCACCTCGTCGCCGGGCCCGATTTCGAGCGCCGCCAGCGCGAGGTGCAGCGCCGTCGTGCAGCTCGTCGTGGCAAGCGCATGTTTGACGTCGTGCCGTTCGGCGAAGGCGCGCTCGAAGGCCGCGACCTTCGGCCCCTGCGTCATCCAGCCCGACAACAGCGGCTCGCGCACCGCCCGCCATTCGTCCTCACCCACCGCGGGCAACGCGATCTGAACTTTCCGCTGCAGCGGCACCGGCTTCTTCTTGAGCTCAGGCGACGGCTTCATAGTCCTCGACCAGCAATAGCCCGCCGCGGCAATTGACCAGAAGCCGTTCGCCGAAGCGCTCGACCACCGTCCCATAAGTCGCGCCGGGATATCGGATGCGCGTATCGAACGGCCGCGCCTTCCAGATGCGCAGCGTGCGCCCGTCGAGCGGCCCGAAAGCGCCCGGATAGGGTCGCGTCTGGGCGCGCACGAAATTGTAGATTTGCTCGAGGTCCATCGACTCCCAATCGATCAGGCCGTCCGCAGGGGTGCGCTTGGCGTAATAGCTCGGCTCGCCAATCTGGGGCCAGCACCTAATCGTATCCGCCAACAGATCTGGCAGGTTCTGGATGAGCATACGGCGCGTGCAGAGTGCGACTTTCAGATAGAGAGTCTCGATGTCGTCGAACGGCGTGATGTCGAAATCGTCCACCGCGAACACGTCGCCGTCGTCGATGCCGGCCTTGACCAGGAACAGATGCAGAAGAAAGCGCCGCCGCCCCTCGATCAGTGACCAATTAAGTGGCGAGCGGCCGCGCCCTTTGGGCAGAAAATCGGCGCTGCCGTGCGCGCCGACAGCACCGATCGCAAGCGTCTCGAGGACGGTAGCTGGAAAAAGCCGCTGCCAGCCACCCTGGATGAGAAGGTCGAAGCGGCCGTCGCGAAAGAACGCCACATCCGCTTCGTCGCTCAAGCTGTAAGTCTTCGGCACATGGATCGGAATGCCGTGACGCTCGGCGAGCGGCCGAAAATCGGCATAGCCCGCTACGCCGTACGTCTTGCCCTGCTCCGGCGTGAGTGCGACGAAATGCGTGAAATGCACGCCGGCCTCGAGCAGCGCCGCAACGAGATTGACGCCGACCTCGGCGCAGCCGCACATGACGATGCGCTTGTCCGCTGTCAGCCTGCGGAGGCGCATGCGATCCGTGCCGGCGACGCCTTCAGACGACATTTTCGCGGCCCTGTGCCTTGAGGAAGGCGTCATAAGCGTCGAGGACGCGCGCGGCACGGCCTTCGATCGCGCGCACGATCCGCTCGCGCGGGCTGCGACAGTCCGGCGTCCACCATTCCGGATGCGTCAGCACGTGCAAATTCGCATCCGCGCGCGCGGCAAGCACGTCAGAGAGCCTGTGGAAGCGCCAATAGCCGTTGGAGTCCGAGACGTAACGATAACCGGTCCGCACTGGGCGGCCATAAGCGTTGACGAGGCCGCCGAGCCGCGGCTGGTCGTAACGTTCGAGCTGCGCCGGCGTCGGGTTATGAAAGGATACCGCGACGGGCGATTTCGCGACGAGATCGCCGACGATCCCGGCCTCGAAGGCGATGCGGCCTTCCAGCGCGCCAAGGTCGCCGATCTCCGGATAGAACGCGACGTCGAAATGCAGGCCGACATCGTGGCCGCAAGCTGCGATCTGTCGCATCAGATCGCGCACCGCAGGCTCCAGGCAATTGTAGAAATCGCTGTGCAGCAGGAAGAAATAGGTCGTTCTCAGCCCGTGCTCCTGCTCGATCTGCGCCAGCCGCAGTGCTCGGTTTGGCGATATGTCGACGTCGTGCCGCCACAACACATGCGGCGCGACCGCCGCTGTGCCGAAGCTTTCGAAGCGCCAGTGCGCCGCGGCGCGCGCGAGGCAGGCCCGATAGCCGTCCTCTGTGAAATCATCGAAATAATAGTTCGTCGTCACGGCTGAGGTGTTGCGGCAATCACGGTGGTGCGCCGAACAGGTTTTTCGCACTCAATGAGCATTGACGGCGCGCGCAACAGGCGAGGCCGCTGCGGGCGGGCAGATTAGCGCGTACCACCGCCGCACCATCTCGCTGTGCGCGGCAATCGTCGGCAGCGCGGTCGCGGCCGGAGCATCGGACAGAAAAGCCTCGACCTGGCGGTAAAGCCCGGGCTTAAATCGCCGATCCAGTTCATCGGCGATCGGCGCCGGCGACACTGCGAAGTTGCCCTTTTCCTGCACGGCGAGCGTCTCGAGCGGCTGCAGGATGAGACGGCGGCGCGGCGTGCGCAAATCGAGCCCCCAACGTCCGGCCGAGGACCAATCGGCGTGCCAGCTGAATACCGCGCCTTTTTTGGTGCGGCCGTGGCCAGCAAAGCACGCAGCCTGCGGATGCCAGTCAAGCGCGCCGGCGACGAGACCCCCAGCCGTCACCGGCTCTCCGCCGAGATGAAAGGCGAGATCGACAACGTGGGTCGAGTTGGCGAGGAACCAGTTACTCAGCAGTACGCGATCGCCGACAGAGTCGCCGACGCGATCGGCAAGTTCAGTGAATTCCATGTGGAACGAGGTGATGCCGCCGTCCTCGGCGACCAGGTCCCGCGCCGCGGTGACCGAAGCGTAAAAGCGCCGGTTATAGGCGACGAACACGTCCGCCCGCGCGCGCGCCGCCGCGCATGCCAGCTCCTCGATCTCGCTTGCGGTCAGTCCGGCCGGCTTCTCGACCAGAACGCGCGGCGTGCCGGCATCGAGCAGCAATGCGGCGGTCGCGGCGAGATCGCGCACCGGCAGCGCCACGATCGCTGCATCGGGGCGGGTGCTGGCCGCGTCGAGATAAGCGCCAAGACCCCCCAGCACCGGTTCGCGCCCCGTTGCGGCCGCAAATTGCGCTGCCGATTGCGCGCCGCGCCCGACCGCACTCCAGGCTGCGCCCAAAGCGTCGAGCACGCGGGCATAGGCCACCGCCATCGGCCCGGCACCGACCAGAAGGACCTTCATGTGACCGGGCATTCGTCGATCGTGTCGTCAAGCCGCACGCGGCGCAGATGGTCAAGAAAGGCGCCGAGCATGACGCGGTGCAGCCGCGAAGCGGTCGCGTAATCGGGCAGTCCCGGATCGCGTCCGGCGAGAATCGCTGTGACATGATCGCCGGTCATCCGGCTTTGCGGCGGCATCGGGTAGGGTTCGGTCTCGCGGCAGGCCCCCTCGGCGATGACGAGTTCGTGCTGCGGTGAGATGGTCAGCCGCCTGTCGCCGGTCTCGATTTCGACCGTGCGTCCGGTCGCCGGACCGGCGGTGCAGCGCGCAACAAGTCGATGGCCCCGTTCGCTTGTGCCGGCGACCTTTCCGAAAAATTCCACATAGCCGTCGCGCTTGGCAGGCTCGATCGCATCATCGAGTCCGGCCCCATCCAGCACGATGTCATCGCCGCCGGCGAGGCTTGCGAATTCGTCGAGGTGATGCACGAGATTGCAGGCAAGGCCCCAGCCTTGTCCTTCGACGCGATAGGAGAACGGCGTGCCGTCGACAAGTTCAGCAAGCCGCGCCGCACGCGGATAAGCACGACGTGGGCAATTGACCCAGGCCGTCACGCCCGCCAGCAATGCGTCGATTTCGTCATAATCAGCAAGGCGCGTGAACAGCACCTTTTCCAGGATCAGCGCGCGCGCCCCGCGCGCGAGCACCGCCCGCACGGCCTGTGGCCGCTCGCGCGAAGCCGTCGCGACGATTGCGAGATCGGGCGTCGCATCGAGATCGTCGACGCGCGAGAATTCGCGCACCGTGCCCGCTGCCAATCCGCCGGCCTCGGCCAGCAGCGCCGTGGCGCGCTGGCGCGCCTGGGGCAGCGGATCGATGATGTCGAGGTCGAGTGGCGCCGCGACGAGCGCCAAGGCCTGGATGTGCCGCGCGCCGATCGCGCCCGCACCGATCACGGCGACGCGGCTGCGCTCCTTCACGGCACCGGCGCCAAGAGAGCGGCCTGCGCAACGTCGGTTACCGCCGCACCTTTCCGCGCGAGCGGATAGCCGAGCGCGGCAAGTGGCAGCGCCTTGCGCGCGGCAAGCCGCGCATTGCTTTCGCCGCACATGGCGGCGATCCGCGTGCGCCAGCGGTCCGGCAAGGCCGGCGAAGCGACACGGCGGCCGCCCGCGACGAAGCGGTGCGCCGGTTCATATAATGACGGCGGCATCAAGCGTCGGCCGAGCCGCGCCAGATTCGTGCCGCTTGGCAGTCGGTCCTGGAGACGCAAGGCTAGCAGATGCCGACCGCTCATACGCTGGTTCTCGACGTTCGCCTCGAGGCAAGCCCGCACTTCGGCCGCCGGCATGTCAAGCAGCGCGGCAAGCGTCGGAGCGAAGGGTGAGCTCTCGTCCTTGATCTGCTCGAACGGCAGGATGACGACATTGTCAGCGCCAAACACGTCCTCGTAGAGCCGGACAAGCTCGTCGTAGTTCAGGCCGACGCGGTGCATGTCGGTGAAACGAATACCGCCATAGGCGCCTTCGAGCCATTGCTCGAAGCTGACGAGACGCTGGCCCGAACCACGCAGGTGATTGAGATAAAGCGACTGCAGCATCGCCGGCTGCGCGCGCAGGATGATGAGAACCCTGGCCGGCGCGAACAGGCGATGCAGTCGCTCGGCGATCAGTCGGCGATCGGTGCGGCCCTCGACGCTGAGTGACTCGGCGGAGACCAGAACTGGACGCTGCGGCGCGGCTGCGCTTGCGGCGACCTTGGCGCGCGATAATTGCAGCAGCGCCGCGGTCGCATTGGCGTCATAGTCGAGCGAGTCCTGAAACGTGATACGCTCGAACAATTCGCGCACCGCTGCATCGCGATAGCCATTCTTGATGCGTCCGAGATAGACGAACCGCTCATGTGTTGCGAACAGCCGGTCCTGCAGCGTCGTAGAGCCGCATTTCGGCAGGCCGATATGAATGAGGTTTGCCGGCACCGCGGGCGTCACGACGCCGTGCGCGCGCGGCGGCGCGCGACTTCTTCCTTATGCGCCTTGCGCCAAGCGATGAGGCGCGTCAGGCCGTCGTCGAGCGGGATATCGGCCGCGAAGCCGAGATCGGCCTCGGCGCGCTTGGGCGAGCCGATGCGGTTGCGCACCAGCGTCACCTGACTGCGCAGCGCGTAGTTGATCGGCTGATTGGAGCCGGTAAGCACGAGCAGTTTCTCGGCGATTTCCTTCAGCGACGTGCGCTTGCCGGTGCCGACATTATAGAAGCGGTCTTGCGTATCGGCGCGCATGGCACAGACATTGGCCCTGGCACAGTCCTCGACAGCGACGAAATCGAAGGCTTCCGAGCCGTCGCCGAGGATGGTCGGCCCCTCGCCGCGGTCGATGGCATCGAGCATTTTCATGATCACGGCGATGTAGGCGCCCTGATAATCTTGCCGCGGCCCGTAGACGTTCATATAGCGCAGGCCGACGTAATTGAGCCCGTAGCGGTGATGAAAGGCGCGCAGCATCGCCTCGCCGCAGATTTTGCTGGCGCCGTAGAAATTCTTGTTGTTGAAGGGATGATCTTCGGTCATCGGCTCTTCCACCGCGTCGCCATAGACCGAGGCCGAGGAGGAATAGACCAGCCGCTTCACGCCGGCCGCGACGCAAGCTTCCATGACGTTGAACGTGCCGCGGATGTTCACGTCGAAGGCAGCGCGTGGAAAGTCGTGGCACTGCAGGAGCCACAAGGCGGCGAGATGGAATACCCCATCCGCGCCGGCCAAGGCCGCGCGCAAAACGTCGGTCTGGGTGATGTCGCCGCCGGCTTCGAAGATCTTTACCCGCGCATCGCGCAGCGCGCCGGCCAGGTTCTCGTGAGTGCCGCGCACGAAATTGTCGTAGATCACGATCTCGCGCACGTCCTCGCCAATCAAAAGGTCGACGGTGTGTGAGCCGATCAAGCCGGCGCCGCCGACCACGACCAGACGTTTGCCGCGCAAATCCATTTAAGTCCTGATGCCGTTTAGGCGGCGGGTTCGAGCCGCCCGTCCTCGGTCTCGCGATACGCCGAGCCGTCGCGCGGGCAGACCAGATCGGGGCCGAGCCGCTCGCCCGCCGCGCTCATCCAGCCGATGCGGCGCGCCGGCACGCCGGCGACGAGCGCGTAATCGGGCACGTCATGCGTCACCACCGCGCCCGCGGCGACGAAAGCATAGTAGCCAACCGTGTGGCCGCAGACGATGGTGGCGTTCGCGCCGATCGTCGCGCCGCGCTTGACCAGCGTCGACTTGAACTCGGCCTTGCGCGAGACATGGGCGCGTGGATTGAGCACATTGGTGAAGACGCAGCTTGGCCCGCAGAACACGTCGTCCTCCAGCGCCACGCCGTCATAGATCGAGACATTGTTCTGAATCTTGCAGCCGTTGCCGACGACGACATGGGGGCCGATCATCACGTTCTGGCCAATCGAGCAGTTGCGCCCAATGCGCACATGCTGCAGCACGTGGCAGAAATGCCAGATCGTCGTTCCCACGCCGATTGCGACCTCTTCGTCCACATAGGCGCTTTCGTGGACGCGCACGCCGGGAAAGCGCTCAGTCTCGCGCGGTTGCGCGGTCATTGCCGGATATGCCTGCCGGTGAACGGATGGCGCTCGCCCCCGGCGAGTTCGACCGGTGCGGAGCGGAACGCCGAGACGATCTCGACGGACGCCCGCACGTCTTCAACACAGAAGCTGTTGCCGGCTATGATCTCCTCGTAGCTGCGGGTGTGCAGATCGGTGAACCCGTCGGAGAACTCGATCTCCTCGCCGTCGAGCGTCACCGACCGATAGGTCGTCTTGGTCCCGCGCACGCCGTCCGGCAGATCCTTGGCGTCGATCGAGAGAAACCAGCGAATCTTGGCGCGACCGCATTCGAGATAGCCTGCGGCGCGCTCGTCGTCGCGCAAATGCACGACGTTCTTCGTGGTGGGGCCGAATACATGCGCCAGCATATCGAAGAAATGAACACCGATATTTGTGGCAATGCCGCCGGACTTCGCCTCGCTGCCTTTCCACGACGTGTGATACCAGCGCCCGCGCGAGGTGATGTAGGTGAGATCGACGGCGAACTCGTTTTTCGGCGAGGCCTCGATGCGCTGCTTGAGCGCGATGATCTGCGGATGCAGCCGCAGCTGCAAGATCGTCGCGATCTTGCGCCCGGTCTCCTTTTCGATCTCGGCGAGCCCGTCGATGTTCCACGGGTTGAGCACAAGCGGTTTCTCGCAGATCGCATTGGCGCCCGAGCGCAGCGCGAAGCGGCAATGAGCATCGTGTAGATAGTTCGGCGAGCAGATCGACACGAAATCGAGCTTTTCGCCGCGCCGGCGCATCTTGTCGATGTGGCGGTCGAAGCGCTCGAACTCCACGAAGAAGCTCGCATCCGGAAAATAACTGTCGATGATGCCGACCGAATCGTTCGGATCGAACGCGACCTTTAGGTCGCCGCCGATCGCCTTGATCGCGCGCATGTGGCGCGGTGCGATATAGCCGGCGGCCCCGATCAGAGCGAAGGAGGTCATGGACGGGCGATTGCTGGACTTAAGAAGATTTCGGAGATTCTCACGCTACCGCAGTTCGGGTGACACCCGGTCACCCGAAGATCATTCGCATCCTCGCTCGCCGGCCGGCAGCGGCGCTTGGTCCGCCGCAATAGCCGCGCGGCTTCGCGAAAATTCAGGCCGCAGCGACCAAGTCCGCGTCCAATACCACGCGGACTTTGCGCCCCAGCAAATCGAGCAGGATCGCGATCCGCTCACGTTCCGCCATGCCTTCGAACAAGCCGAGGCACGACGAAAACGCGCCGTCGAGCACGCGGACCTTGTCGCCGGCGCGAAACGGCGGTCGGCTGTCCAACTTGATGTAGCCGTTGACGTCCTCGCGGCCCTTGAGCGCCTCGATGACCCCATCGGGCACAGCGGTCGGATCGTCGCCGTTGCAAACCAGCCGGGTGACGCCGACCGTCGAATAGATCGAGCGCCAGCGTTGCGCTGCAAAATCGACCGCGACGAACAGATAACGGGGAAATAACGGCGCCGCGACAGTTTCGACGCGGCGGGCATGCCGTCGCCGTTTCAGATAGCGCGGCGCATAGGTCTCGAAGCCCTGGCGATTGAGGTGCGCGGTCGCCTTAGCCTCGGCATGCGGATGGGTGTGGGCGACGTACCAACGCGGATGAAGGATCATGCAGCGCTCTCCGTTGCCCGATCGAGGCGTATGCCAAGCAAGGCAGGCACCAAGACTCGATCGGCAAATTGCGCGGTCACGGCTTGCACCGATTCGCGGGTCGCTTGGAGATCGGTCACGACCAGGGCGTCGAATCCTCCCGGTACTTCCGCGATTGACCGGACCACCGGTGTGCCGACGAAGCGCGCATGTTCGGATTTGGCATCTACGACTGCGACGATGGTCATGCCGCCTTCGAGCGCACAAATCGTCGCAATCTCGGCGAGGTCGGAAATGCCAATCAGGGCAATCCGGTTCCAGCCACGCGCATGCGCCGCTTTAAGGACCGACGAGCAATCCTCGCGAGCGCGGCGAAAGAACGAGAACGAGCTGGAGAGATATTCGACGGTCAGCCGCGACTTCTCGGCGAAGCCATGCGGCGTGAGATAGTAGGCATAGCGTCGCGGCGGGACTTGGCCGATCTTGAGAAGGCCCTTCTTCACGCAACGCTTGAGATAGGCATTGACGAGACCGAGCGCGATGCCGAGATCGGAGGCGAGCTTGCGCTGCGACTGTGCGCCGTCACGTTCGACGGACTCCAGGAGCCCCAGCACAATCCTAGCGTTATCGGTTTCCTCGCTGCGCGCCGTTTGAGGCATCCCAGCCCTCCCATCCGCGCCATCAGTAACCTGTTCATGCTATGAACGTCAAGATTAATGTTCAAATGATGAACGGCAATAAGATATTGTTTTTGCATAATAAATTTATTAATTCTATAAGCTGCGGAATAAGCCGTATTCGACCAAGCCGCAAATTGCATGCGCCGCGACGATATGGATTTGCTGAATGAGCGGCGTCTCAGGCGTTGGAGCAGCCAGGCAATAGTCGCAAAGCGGCGTCATCGCATTCGCCGCGCCGGCGCCGGTGAATCCGACGGTGGTGAGCCCGACGCCGCGGGCAGCCTTCAACGCCTCGATAATGTTGGGTGAACGCCCGGACGTTGAAATCGCGATGAACACGTCGCCCGCTTTGCCGAGACCCCGGACTTGGCGTTCGAAGCTGCGCTCGAAGCCGTAATCGTTACCGATGGCCGTGAGCACGGAGCTGTCGGTGGTCAGCGCAATCGCAGGCAGCGGATTGCGGTCAAAGTTCAGCCGAGACAAAAATTCGCCGGCAATGTGCTGAGCGTCGGCGGCGCTCCCGCCGTTACCGGCGATCAGCAGTTTATTGCCGGCGCGAAACGCCGCAGCGATAACGTCCGCGATGGCATTGATGGCGTCCCGCAACGCCGTGTCCTCCGCCGCCCGCGAAAGCGTCTCGCAGGAGCGGCGGAAGTGCTCCGAAACAAAATCATTTTTGCCGCGATCCGTCATGAAGGCTCCAACAAATCTTTCGCCTAGCATAATGTGACATCAAAGGCCATCGGATCCGCCTTCGGCGGGCCACTTGCGCGGGGGCGCTCCTTGTTGCGGCTCTCGAGTCGGCGCACCGTATGATTTAAGGCGCACATTGACCGTTCGTTGGTGGCTGCAACGCGCGTGTCTTCTCCGTCAGTTGAGCGTAAGCTGATCGATCGATACCTGTGAAGCGGATGCTGATGTCGTACAATTAAAAAGCGCCCGAGACGCTGCTCAGATCTGCAATTTCGACCGTGGTACCCAATGACCCCCCGTTCCGTCGCTGCGGGCATAGCGCAAGTGTGACGATGACGCTATCAATTCCTCCATGACGGAAGATGCTCGGCTAGCTTCCAGAGCTGCAAGCCCGCCGCGGCTCCTCTACGTCGTCACCGAGGACTGGGCGTTCCTCTCACACCGACTACCGATGGCGCGCGCCGCGCGGGATGCCGGCTTCGAAGTGCACGTGGCGACCCGCGTCGGCGCCGGCGCGCCGGCCATCGCCGCGGAAGGATTCGCCCTGCACCCGATTCCGTTCGCCCGCGGCAGCACGGCCCCCCTGGCGACGTTTAGGACGATTGCCGCATTGCGCCGAGCGCATCGCGATGTTGCGCCGGCCATCACCCATCATGTGGCTTTGCAGGCCTGCATGTTGGGCAACATCGCAACCCTCGGCCGCCGCCGCGCCTGCATCAATGCCTTCATCGGCCTCGGCTACGCCTTTACGTCGAACAGCGCCAAGGCCCACGCCGTGGCGATGCTCATCAGCGCGGTGCTGCGCTTTCTGGTCGATCGCGACGGCAGCATCGCCCTCGTGCAGAATGGCGACGACGTGTCGGCGTTGACGTCGCTCGGCATCAATAAAAGTCGTATTTCGCTCATTCCCGGATCGGGGGTCGACGTCAGGCGCTTCGCGCCGCTTCCGGAACCACAGGGTCCGCTGACTTTCGGCTTCGTCGGCCGTCTGCTCGACGACAAAGGCATTCGCACCCTCGTCGCCGCGCATCGCCTTTTACGCGCGCGCGGCCTCGATGTGCGCCTGTTGATCGCCGGCACGCCCGATCCGGCCAATCCGGCCTCGGTTTCGCAAGCGGAAGCGGCATCCTGGAATAACGAGCCCGGCATCACCTGTCTCGGTCATGTCGAGGACATTGCCGGCTTTTGGGCGCGCACGCATCTCGCCGTTTTGCCGTCACGCCGCGAAGGCCTGCCATTGTCGTTGCTGGAGGCGGCCGCCTGTGGGCGGGCGATGGTCGCCAGCGATGTGCCGGGCTGCCGGGAAATCGTCATCCATGGGCGCACCGGACTCTTGTTTCCGGTCGACGATGCCGCCGCCCTGGCGGACGCGATGGAGCGGTTGTCGCGAACGCGGGATTTGCGGGCGCAATATGCGGAAGCGGCGCGGAATTTGGTCGTCGAAAAATTCGCGGCGGACATTATCGGCCGGCAAATCGTCGCGCTTTATCGACGACTGCTGGAGGACCGGCGGAAGCCCAACCCGAACTGAGTTTCGATGCATACGCAATGGACAGTATTGTGGGCTGCAGGCGTCGTCGCAATTGTGGTCGCGGCGGCAGCGCTCAGTTCCGTCTTGATCGCGACGCTGCTTCCGCTGCTCAGGCGCAATGCGATGGCAAAGCCCAATGCACGCTCGTCGCACACGGTGCCAACGCCGCAGGGTGGCGGCATCGCCGTCATAGCGGCGACGATCATCGTCGCCGCCGCCGCGCTTTATTTTTCGCCGGCCGATGCGGCATCGGAACTGCGACTTCCCGTCATACTTGGCGCCACCGTTCTGATCGCGGGCGTCGGCGTGCTTGCCGACATCCACCCGGAGAACGTGGCGTGGCGGTTGCTGCTGCAGACATTGACGGTCACCGCGGTCATCGTCGTGCTGCCGCCCGGATTGCGGGCGCTGCCGATGCTTCCATTGCCGGCCGAACGCGTTGCGCTCCTCATTGGCGTCTTGTGGTTCGTCAATCTGGTGAATTTCATGGACGGTCTCGATTGGATGACGGTGGCGGAGGTTGTTCCGCTCACGGCGGCGCTCGCTGCGATCGGCCTCTTCGGTTTCCTGCCACCGGCAGCGATCATGGTCAGTCTCGCTTTGTGCGGCGCCATGATCGGATTTGCTTTCTTCAATCGTCCGGTGGCCAAGCTTTTTCTCGGCGATGTCGGCAGCCTTCCCATCGGGCTAATTCTTGGCTGGCTCCTGGTATTGCTTGCCGGCCATGGCGCCCGCGCTGCAGCCTTCCTGCTGCCGCTCTATTATTTCGCCAATTCCTCCATCACACTCGCCCGCCGCGCACTCAACGGCGAAAAGATTTGGCGAGCGCATCGCTCGCACTTCTACCAGCGCGCCACGGATCGCGGTTTCTCGGCAGCCGACGTGGTGGCTCGTGTCTTTGCGGTCAATCTCGTCCTGGCGGCCCTGGCGTTCGCTACCGTGCTATCGCCGTCGCGACCGATCGACATCGTCGCATTGAGCGGCGGTGTTGCGCTTGTTGGCTGGCTGTTATTCGCGCTCTCGCGCGGCTGCAGCGTCAAGTGAAGCCTCACTCGGAGGCCCGAGACCGGCCGCGCTGATCGAAGCGGCGGTCGAAGACATGCTCGGCGATGCGGTTCTTCAGCATTTCGATCGAGCCGCCGGCGATCATCCAGCCGCGCGTGCGCCGCATGCAATACTCGACCAGCGTCTCGCGGCTGTAGCCCAGCGCACCCATGATCTGCACCGCTTCGCTCGCCGCTTCGAAGCCGGCCTGGTTGCAGGCCGCCTTGGCGATCGCGGTCTCGTAGGCCGACGGCAGGCCACGGTCGGCATTGGCGGCGGCGCGGTAGAGCAGCAATTGCGCGCCATCGAGCTTGATCGCCATGTCGGCGAATTTCCATTGCAGGCCCTGAAACTCGCACAGCGGCCGGTCGAACTGCCGGCGCGTCGCCGCGTAGTCGCGGGCGGCGTTGAAAGCGTAACGGCCATAGGCCAGCGATCGCGCCGTGTTGCCCAGCCGCTCGACATTGAAGCCGGCCATTTGCTTCTTGAAGCCGCCGGGCCCGAGCAGCACGTTTGCGCCTGGCACGCGGCAATCGTCGAAATGCAATTCGCACCATTCCTCGCCGCTCATGAACGCCGACGGCGCGCCGATGGAAAATCCCGGCGTGCCGCGCTCGATCAGCACCGAGCCGATGCCGGAAAGCCCGGCACCGAAGCGCACATAGACCAGGAAAATCTGCGCGTCGGGACTGAACGTCGAAAACACCTTGCTGCCGTTGACAATGTAATGCGAGCCGTCCGGCCGCGCGTCGGTCTTCAGGTCGGTGAGCGCCGAGCCGGCGTCGGGCTCGGTCATGCCAAGCGACATCACCATCCGGCCGGCGAGCAGTTCGCCGAGCCAGCGCGCTTTCTGCACGGGCGTGCCGTATTCGGCGAAGGTGCGGATCGGACCGAAATTGCCGAACTGCACCACGTCGGCGCTGCGCGGGCAGACCGCCGCCACCTGCTCGATGGCGATCACGGCGTCGACCAGGCTGCCGCCCTGCCCGCCGTCGCTCTGCGGCAGCGTTATCCCCATGAGCCCGTGCCCGGCCATCAACTGCGCGACGTCGAAGGGAAACCGCGGATCGTGCGCGCGCTTGAGCGCACCCGCCGCCAGATGATCCCGGGCGAAGCGCGCCACCGAATCGGAAAATTGCTTCTGCTCCGCCGTAAAGTCGAAATTCATGACTGGCTCATTGGTCGGTCAAAATGCGCGAACTACTCCGCCGTTACGCCGGCCTTTTTCACGATCGCCGACCATTTCGCCTGCTCGTTCGCAATATCCGCGGCATAGGCTTCGGGCGTGCCGGGCAAAGTCACCTCGCCGTCGCGAGCCAGGCGATCTCTGACATCCGGGTCGGCCAGCGCGTCGTTGAGCGCGGAATTCAGCTTCGACACGATCGCCGGCGCCGTGGCCGCCGGCACGACAAGGCCGTAATGCAGCTCCGCATCGTAACCCGGCAAGCCCGCTTCGGCGACCGTCGGCAGATCGGGGAACAGCGGCGATCGCTTCGCCCCTGTTGTCGCCAGCGCCCGCACCTGGCCTTGTCGCACCAGACCAATGACGCTTGCGGTCGGGCAGAACATCAACGGCACTTGCCCGGCGACGAGATCGATGAGCGCGGGAGCAACTCCCTTATACGGAATGGCGTTCAACTTGATGTGTGCCATGACGGCGAACAACTCCGCCGCAAGATGCGTGCTGGCACCGGCGCCGGTCGAGGCGAAGTTCAACTTGCCCGGCTCGCTTTTCGCCAGCGCGATCAGATCCGCGACCGACTGCACCGGTACCGCGGGGTGAACCAGAACAAGATTGGGGCTCGACGCAATCAGGCCGACCGCGGCAAAATCCTTCTTCGGATCGTAGCCGGCGTCGGGATAAAGAGACGGATTGATGGCGAGCGAACTCGTCGCGATCAGCATCGTGTAGCCGTCCGGTGCGCGCCGCGCGGCGTCCCTGGTGCCGATCGTGCTGCCGGCGCCGCCGCGATTTTCGATAACGATCGGCTCCCCGAGGCGCGCGCTCATCTTGGCGGCGACCAGCCGTGCGATCACGTCATTGCCGCCGCCGGGCGGATACGGAACGATCAGCGTGATCGGCCGCACCGGATAGCCGGCCGCAACAGAAACGACCGCCGACAACAGCAAAGCCGCTGCGACGATGGAACCAACTCCTATGATCCGCGCGATCCGGTTTTTGGCGGCGGCAACCCGGCGGTTCCGCCGGGAGCCGTCACATTTTCGCTTGTATCGCATTGCAATGAGAACTCATTGGGGCACGACCGTTTCGGTGAGGGATTTCAATGAGCGCCGCCATTGCGATGCTGGCGAGCATCGATCGTTTTTGCGGAGAATTTGCCACCGCGTTGCACAATTCCGAACCGCAAATATACGGCACTTTGGTGCTGCTTTTGCTGCTTTTGCTGCTTGGTGCATTGCTGCTTCCGTCGAAGAACGATCCTGACCAAGCCTAATCGCATCCGCAGCGGCGTCTGCGGAACCGTTGGGAGCGCTACGGGTTTAACTCGACGACGGATTCGTGGAGTGACCCAATGCTGAGCCTCGTCATCACACTGCTGATCATCGCGCTTATCGCCGGAATTCTCGGCTTCGGCGGGATCGCCGGAGCTGCTGTCGGGATCGCCAAGATCGTGTTTTTTGTTGCTTTGGTGCTGTTTGTCATCTCGCTGCTGTCGACCGGCTTCCGCGGCGGCTTCGGCCGGCGCCGCCTGTAGGGCGGGTTCGGACCTTACTTCGGCTTCAGGCCCGCCGTCTCGATTACCGCCGCCCACTTGATCTCTTCGTGATCGATGACGGCGGCCTGGTCGGCCGGCTTTCCCGGCTCCGGCTCGGCGCCCTCGTTGATGATGCGCTTGCGCACCGCCTCGTCCGCCAGCGCCTTGTTGAGCGCCTTGTTCAATTTTTCCATGATCGGCTGCGGCGTACCGGCGGGCGCCAGCAACCCGTAGCTTAAGGTCGCATCAAAGCCGGGCAAGCCGGATTCGGCGAGGGTCGGCAGGTTGGGCATCAGCGTCGAATGCTTCGCCGACGTCACCGCCAGCGCGCGGATATAGCCGCCGTCGAGACCCGCGCGCGACGCCGGGATCGGATTGAACCCGACCTTGACGAAGCCACCCATCATGTCGGTGACCAGCGGGCCCGAGCCTTTCTCGATGATTTGCTCGACCTTCACGCCGGCCTGCTGTGCAAACAGCACCGAAGCGAGAAAGTTCACCGTGCCGGCGCCGGGCGTGGCGACCTGATACGGCTCCTTGGAGCGCTTCATCATCGCGATCAAGTCGCCGAGATTGTGCACCGGCAAGTCCTTGTAGACCAGGAGCAGCGCCGGCGCCTGCGCGATCAGGCCGATCGGCGCGAAATCCTTGCGCGGATCGTAGCCGACGTTCTTGAAGAGATGCGGACCGGTGGCGAGCGTGGAGGTGTAGCCGAGGATGATCGTATAACCGTCCGGCGCGGCGTGGGCGACCTCGCGCGTGCCGACGGTGCCGCTGCCGCCGGCATTACAATTCTCGACCACGACCCGCTGGCCAAGCGCCGCCCCCATCTTGTCGGCGACCGACCGGGCCATGATGTCGTTGGTGCCGCCGGGCGGCAGGGGAATGACCAGAACGATCGGCCGGTTCGGGTAATCATCGGCGGCCATCGGGCTGGATACGCCAACCGCGATTAGGGCCGCCACTGCTGCAAATACGCTCACAAGCTTTGCCAAAGGTCGCCTCCCATTGATCCCGCGCTGCATTTTCTTGTTGTGCCGGCGCGCGGCACCGGCCGATAGAGTAGCCAAGCCTAGCCGCTTGGCCGCCCCGTTGTCATGTCCGCCGTTGAGGCCCGATCACGAGCGGGCATCGAATGACCTGGTCCGAAACTATTATCGGCTTGCCAAGCATGGCGAGGTTGGGCCGACCGGCTATGTGCCGGACAACGAATTGACGCCGCTCGATTAAGGGCGTCACCGCGGATAATTATTTTCTGTCAGTTGGCGCGACGCGCGGGGATGAGGCGATCGGCACGGTGACTGGCGCCTCCAGCGCTGGCTTGCGCCGCGCCATGATGATGCAATGTCGGGTTTTGCGTCTGCGCTAGCGAGCGGACAATTTCTCGCCTGCTGGTCAGTTCACGCTTCTCAATCTTGCTCACCACCGCGGGCGCAACGCCCGTGCTTCCCAGCACAATTGCCGCCGGTAAGCAGGCAGACTGCATCCGTCCCGCAAATCGCAGCCTTCGCACATAAAACGAGAAACCGCCCGTTGCGCGGTGATCGCGCTTCGTAGGCTTTCAATTATTTCGCGGAGCTTGCACATATGTCTGATCCCTTTCCGCGAGTCGGTACGAGCTTGAAATGTTGCCAGAATAGGGCTTCGACAACGGAAAACATTTGACTTAGATCAAATCGCACGCGGTGACCTACCCGTCACTGAATGTTCCTTTGGCGACCGCAATGCCATCTATGATTTCTGCAGCCGTGTTTTTTGCAGCCATGGCCGATCCACTTACGGAAATCCACTGCCGACGCTGCTCGGGGAATCCGCTTCTATTCCAAAACGCGCGTCGGCCGTCTCGGTCAGGAAGGCAACCAAGGTCTGTTGCGCCAGTGTCTCGTGCCGGTCGCGATGGCGGACCAGTGCGTATTCGCGGGGCGGCAAATCCACCGGAATGGCCGTCAAGGTGCCGGCAGCGACCGCGGAGGCAACGACGTGGCGCGAGATGATCGTCGCGCCGGCGCCGGCCTCAATTGCTTCGCGCACGGCCTCGTTGCTCGGCAACACCAGGGAGATATCGAGATCGTCCAGCAATAAGCCTTTACGGCTCGCCAAATCTTCGAGTCCGCGGCGCGTTCCCGAGCCGGCTTCGCGGATGACCCAAGTGATGGCGCGAAGGTCGAGCTGACCGTTGGCTTTGAGCGGCAGCGGCGGATGGTTGGAGCCGACCACAAGGACCAGGCTGTCGTGATCGATCTCCTGCCGGGTCAACGCCGGATGCTGTGTCGGGCCCTCGACGAGGCCGACGCCGGCTTCGCCCTCCACCACGGCGGTCTCGACGTCATGGGTGTTGCGGATGATGACATTGAACCGCACGCGGGGATTGGCCGAGTGGAAGGCGGCAAGCCGGCGGGGCAGCCAATAAGTGGCAATCGTCTGGCTGGCAGCGATGACCACCGGGCCGGCCGGACCCCCCGCGAGATCCTGCAGCACCGAACGCGCCATCGCCGCCCGGTCGAGCACGGCGCGCGCCTCGCGTAAGAATAGCCGGCCGGTCTCGGTGAGCTGGATGCCACGGCCAACGCGGTCGAACAGCTTGATCTGATAAGCAGATTCCAGCGCGGCAATGGCCGCGGACGCCGCCGATTGACTCATGCCCAGAGCCTCGGCGGCACGCGTGACATGGCCGCGCTCGGCGACCTCGACGTAGATGCGCAACTGATCGAGCGTCATGCATAATTAATCGGATATGACGATCAAAATGACAAGAGCGATAGATAAATAAAAACAATTCGTTGCAGGTGCCGGGCTGCTTCGGTTATCGTGATTTTCGGAAACGCCACCCGGGACGGCAATAAAATGTTCACAGCTAATCCGTTTGCCGAGCTTTCGGCCTCGATCTCGCCCGCCATCATGCAGGTCTACGTTGCCGTCATGATCGTTCTGGTCGTGGGCGGCACGCTCTTCGACGTCATCCACAAGCGGAGCGCCACTTATTTCTTCGCCAACTGGCGAGATTCGAAGAGCCAAGGGCGGCAGCAGGTCGGCGGCGGAAAAATGGCGTCGCTCGCCGTGCAGTCCGCGGTTGTCGACGTGCTGGCCTCGGGCGAGTTCTGCAACACCAAGCGCAGGCTCGCGCATCTCCTCGGCATGTATGGCTTCGTCCTTTATGTCGTGGCCACCATTGCCATGGTGTTCGTTTATCCGACGCCGGCGACGCCGGCCCCGTCATACTGGCCGCTGCTTTGGTGGCTTGGCGCGCTGATGATCTGTGTCGGCGGCTACTGGTTCTGGTTCTTCATCCGCGTCGACGTCGCGGCCGAAGGCCAGTCGCCGTTCCGCATCATGCGCGCGGATCTTTTCATTCTTTCGCTCGTCATCAGCGCCACGCTCGGCCTGATCTGGGCCTTGTTGCAGACGACAGGCTCGGGCTGGTCGACCTTGTTTCTGGCCCTCTATCTGATTGCCACCACGGTGCTGTTCGGATCGATCCCGTGGTCGAAGTTCTCGCACATGTTCTTCAAGCCGGCCGCCGCGTTCGAGAAACGCGTGTCGAAGGCCAACGGTTCGGCCCAGAACTTGCCGACGCTGACCCGCGACGATCCCGAACAACGGAAACGACATTCCATGGAGCTGTTGCAAAACGCTCCGATGCGAATGGGACTTGGCATCAAGCGCGAAGCGCCGCGCCACTATTAGAAAACAGCCCGCAAGTTCTACTGGAGCAGTTAGGGAGAGCCGACAAATGCCAACCTTCGTCTATATGACAAGGTGCGACGGATGCGGACATTGCGTCGACATCTGTCCCTCGGACATCATGCACATCGATCCGACCTATCGTCGCGCCTACAACATCGAGCCGAGCATGTGCTGGGAGTGCTACTCCTGCGTCAAGGCTTGCCCGCAGAATGCGATCGATGTGCGCGGATATGCCGACTTCGCCCCGCTCGGTCACAGCGTTCGCGTCATCCGCGACGAAGAGAAGGGCACCATCGCCTGGAAGATCAAATATCGGAACGGCACGGAAAAGAATTTCCTGTCGCCGATCACGACCAAGCCCTGGGGGCAGGCGATCCCGAAGCTCGCCGACGTTCCCGCGCCGAGCAAGGACATGCGCGACAGCCAGCTCTTGTACAATGAGCCAAAGTGGATCCGCATGGACGACGGCGATTTGCGCACGCTTCAGTCAGCCGGTCTAAAGTTGAAGAAAGGCGTGTATTACTGATGGCCTACAAAACGATCGTCGAAGACAATATCGATATCCTGGTTGTCGGCTCGGGCCTCGGCGGCAGCGGTGCCGCCTGGGAGGCCAGATTCTGGGGCCAGAACAAGAAGATCGTTATCGCCGAGAAGGCCAATATCGATCGCTCCGGCGCGGTCGCACAGGGTCTCTACGCCATCAACTGCTACATGGGGACCCGGTGGGGCGAAAATAATCCGGAGGATCATGTCCGCTACGCTCGTATCGATCTGATGGGGCTGGTGCGCGAAGACCTGCTGTTCGATATGGCCCGTCACGTCGACTCCACGGTGCACCAGTTCGAAGAGTGGGGCCTGCCAATCATGAAGGACCCAAAAACCGGGCGTTATCTGCGCGAGGGGCGATGGCAGATCATGATTCACGGCGAGTCTTACAAGCCCATCGTGGCCGAGGCCGCCAAGAAATCCGCCGACAAGGTCTTCAACCGCATTTGCGTCACTCACCTGCTGATGGACGACGGCAAGGCGAACCGGGTCGCCGGCGCCGTCGGCTTCAATGTGCGCACCGGCAACTATCACGTCTTCAAGTCCAAAACCGTGATCTGCGGCGCGGGCGGCGCTTCCAACATCTTCAAGCCGCGTTCGGTGGGCGAAGGTTCCGGCCGTACCTGGTACGCGCCATGGTCGTCCGCGTCCGCCTATGGGCTCATGATCGAAGCCGGCGCCAAGATGACGCAGATGGAAAACCGCATCGTGCTGGCGCGTTTCAAGGACGGTTACGGCCCGGTCGGCGCCTATTTCCTGCACCTGAAGACCTACACGCAAAATTGCCTGGGCGAGGAGTACGAATCCAAGTGGTTCCCCGAACTGCAGAAAATGGTCGGCAAGGAATATCTGGATCCGGAAGCTTCGCACCTGACCCACAGGCCGATCCCGACGTGCCTGCGCAACCATTGCATCATCAGTGAAGTGAATGCCGGCCGCGGCCCCATCCACATGGTGACCATGAAGGCCTTCCAGGATCCGCATTTGGAAGAAGTCGGCTGGGAAAACTTCCTCGGCATGACCATCGGCCAGGCGGTGCTCTGGGCTTCGACCGACGTCGACCCCAAGAACGAGAATCCCGAACTGACCACGTCCGAGCCCTACGTCATGGGCTCGCACGCGACCTGCTCGGGCGCCTGGTGCTCGGGTCCCGAGGACGTTTCTCCGCCTGAGTATTTCTGGGGCTACAACCGCATGACGACGGTCGAAGGCCTGTTCGGCGCCGGCGACGCGGTCGGCGGCACGCCGCACGCCTTCTCGTCCGGCTCGTTCACCGAAGGCCGTCTCGCCGCCAAGGCCGCCTGCAAATATATCGACGACGGCAAGGGTGAAGGCATCGTCGTCTCCGACGAGCAGATCGAGCGCCGCAAGAAGGAAATCTACAAGCCGCTGGAGCGCTACAAGATCTATCGCAACGAGATCGTGGCGGGCGACGTCAACCCGCACTACATCAATCCCAAGCAGGGCCTGGATCGTCTGCAGAAGCTCATGGACGAGTATTGCGGCGGGGTCACGGTCAGCTACATGACCAACGACAAGCTTCTGAATATCGGTCTCAAGAAGCTCAAGGTCATGGAGGAGGATCTCGAGAGTCTGGCTGCCGCGGATATTCACGAGTTGCTGCGCGCGTGGGAGCTCAAGCACCGGCATCGCGCCGCGGAGTGCGTCACGCAGCACACCCTGTTCCGCAAGGAAACGCGCTGGCCGGGCTACTATTACCGCGGCGACGCCATGAAGGTGGACGACGCCAACTGGCATGTACTGACGGTTTCGCGCCGCGATCCGAAGAGCGGTGAATACACCATGGAGAAGGCGCCCTGTTATCACCTGGTTGGGGCGGACGAGTAAAAAATTGCTCCGGACAGACCATCGCGTTGAACGTCCGGCCGGACGCTAAGAAAGACCAACATGCCGCTTTCGATGCACTCTGCAGAATCGGTCTTGCACGCTCCCAGAGACCCGCGCGTGAACATCATTGAAAAAACCGACGAGGAGATACGGGCCGTAGCCGAGCCGCTGTGGCGCGACCTCGTCAAGAATTCGAACGAAGGCAAATACGGAGAGTTCGTCAAGAATTTCTCCAGTTCCATGGCGCTTGCCATGAATCAGGTCACAGCTGGCCACCAGTTCGCCAACAGCGAGCTTGCCAGAAGTCTGTCCGGACACTTTGATTATCTCGGCATTATCCGCCGCGGCGAGCATGTGACGGTTCTCTACCGGCAGCGCAGCAGCAAAAAGAGCGGGGAATGGCTTGGCCGGCTTGTCCTCGGCTATGAGGACGGAAAAATCAGGATTTTCGGCGCGTCCATCTTCTGAGCGGCTTGGGTCAAGACATGAGTGAAACCATCCACGACGGCAAATATGTCGAACTCACCTACAAGGTGACCGACAGGAAATCGGGGCATGTTCTCACCCTGGTCGAATTTCCGTTGGGTTATGTTCACGGCCACAATGAAATTCTCGCCCCTTTCGTCCACGCGGAACTGGAGGGCAGATCCGCCGGCGAGGTCATCGAGGTGCCGATCGACGGCAATCGCATCTTCGGCGCCCGAGACGAGTCGCTGGTCTTTGCGGATCGCATCGAGAACGTTCCCGAGGAATATCGGAAGGTCGGCACTTCCATCCTCATGGAAAACGACAAGGGCCAGACCCGCGGCTTCCTCGTGACGAGGATCGACGACGGGACGCTGACGGTCGACGGCAACAATCCGCTGTGCGGCAGAGAGGTCGTCTTTACGCTCGAGATCGTGACTGTGCGCCAGCCAACCGAAGAAGAAGCAAGGGCGGGCGGAGCGGTCGGCGCAGCGGCGGCCGTCGACCCGTCACTCATGCGGGCAGTTTGAATATCAATCCCGTTTTGATGCAAAGGTGACTTATGAGCAGCGAGCAAAAGCCGATCACCAAGGTTCCTGACGGCCACACGCGCTTTCTGACCACGCGGCAGAAGCCGGCCAACGAAAAGGGGTTCGTCGGTTTCGAGACCGTCTGGGAACCGTTCCAGAAGGAAGCCGAATACGAGACCCCCAAACGGCCATAGACCGCCATGCCGCAGCTTGTACCGCCGCACGGCGCGCAGTCCGTCAAGCCGCTGTTGCTGCCCGAGACGGAGCGGGCGGCCGAGCGCCGGCGGGCGGAAAAGCTTCGAAAAGTTCCGCTCGATTCGCGCGCCGTCTCCGACGTGCTCATGCTGGCGATGGGCGCCTATACGCCGCTCGGCGGCTTTATGGGGCATGACGATTGGCGGGGCTCCTGCCAGGACATGAAGCTTGGCGGCGGCTTGTTCTGGCCGATCCCGATCACGCTCCCGGTCGGCAAAGACCTTGCCGACGGCATCAAGGCCGAGGAGCAGGTCGCTCTCGTCGACGCCGAGAGCGGAAAGATCCTCGCGCTCATGAATGTTCGCGAGAAATATTCGATCGACAAGCAGTTCGAGGCCGAGCACGTCTACCGCACCACCGATCCGAAGCATCCGGGCGTGGCGAAGGTGCTGGCCCAGGGCGACGTCAACCTCGCCGGTCCCGTGATGGCGATCGACGAAGGCGAGTACGCCGTCAAATATCCCAAGCTCTACATCCGTCCCGCGGAATCGCGGGCGATGTTTCTCGATCGGGGCTGGTCGAAGGTTGCCGCCTTTCAGACCCGCAATCCGATGCACCGCAGCCACGAATATCTCGTAAAAATCGCGATCGAAGTTTCAGACGGCGTTTTCATCCATCAGGTGCTCGGCAAGCTGAAGGAAGGCGACATCCCCGCCGAGGTCCGAACCCGCGCGATCCAGGCGATGATCGACAACTATTTTCGGCCTGACACTGTCATTCAGGCGGGCTACCCGATCGAGATGCGCTACGCCGGACCGCGCGAGGCGCTGCTGCATGCGCTCATCCGCCAGAATTTCGGCTGTTCGCATCTGATCGTCGGGCGCGATCACGCCGGCGTCGGCAGTTATTACGGCCCGTTCGACGCGCATCACATCTTCGATGAGTTGTGGCCCGGCGCGCTCCTGACCCAGCCGCTGAAGATCGACGTCACTTTCTATTGCCGCAAGTGCTACGGAATGGCGACCGCCAAGACGTGTCCACACGATCCCAAAAATCATATTTCGATTTCCGGCACGCAGCAGCGGGAAATGCTCTCGACCGACGCCGAGATTCCGCCCGAGTTTTCGCGGCCAGAGGTGGTGGCGATCCTGCGGGAGTATTATGCGAGCCTGCGGCCGGCGGCTCGGCATCCCGCCTCATGATCATTGCGCAGATTTCCGACACCCATATCGCGCTGGACACGCCCGACGGCGATCGCAGGATAAGCGATTTCGAGCGCACCATTGCCGACATCAATACGCTCGACCCGGCTCCCGACGTCATCATTCACACCGGAGATATCGTTCACAACGGACGGCCGGACGAATACGCACAAGCGCTAAAAATCCTCGCTCACGCGCGCCGGCCGGTCTACGTGCTGGCCGGCAACAAGGACGAGCGTACGAATCTGCGCGCCGCCTTTGGCGGCAGCGGATATCTCGATCCCGATTCTGCCTTTATCGACTATGCCATCGAGGACTATCCGGTCAGACTGATTGCAGCTGATACACTCAACACGCGCAGCAACAAAGGCGAGTTTTGTCCCGAGCGAGCCGAACGTCTGATCTGCATGATCGATGCCGACGTCGCCAGACCGATCGCGGTTTTCGCGCATCACCCGCCGTTCGCGGTTGCGGTGGGGCCCGACCCGATCAATTTCGAGACGCCGGAGATGATGGAGCGGCTGCGCCGGACGGTGCAGCATTCGGGGCGCGTGATCGCCGTCATCAGCGGCCATGTTCATCGCGGTACGGCGGGTTACGTCGGGCGCATCCCGGCGACGGTGATGCCGAGCGTCGCGACGTCGCTGCGCAAGGGTGAATACCCTGCGCGCATGAAGACGTGTCCGGTGTATCACCTCCA
Source organism: uncultured Alphaproteobacteria bacterium (assembly GCA_963791925.1). GTDB lineage: Bacteria > Pseudomonadota > Alphaproteobacteria > Rhizobiales > Xanthobacteraceae > BOG-931. The sequence continues at coordinate 414,456 of CAWBUA010000006.1, forward strand.
CCGGTTCGATCCGGTCTGGGGTTTTGCGGTCGAATTGAGGATCGTCGGCATGGATTGGTCGGCGGCGGCGCACGGGTCTCGAGCCATCGACGCCGCTTGAGATCACGTCGCGCGGTCGCGCGCGGCGAGAAGCCCCAACCCGACGGCGCCAGCCAGGCCACCGGCAAAGACGCCGATCGGCATGAACGTGAAGAACACCAGCATCCCTGAATAGCCCTCGAAGGAACTGGTGTGAAACACGCTGGTCCAGATAAGGCCCAGCCCGATGCCGATGACGCCGCCTGCGATCGCGCCAAGGACGAAGCCGACCAGAGCGAGCATGACCACTTTCATGATCTGCTCGCGCCGGAAACCACAGGCGTCGGGTTACTGGATCTGCGGGATATGCGCGTTCACGATGATATCGTGATATTTCTTGATCTCGCTTGAGATGAATTTCACGGCTTGATCGGGCGCCAGATACATCGTCTCGGCGCCCTGGCGCTCGAAACCGGCATGCACTTGCGGATCGGCGACCGCTTCCTTGAGCGCGTTGTTAAGCTTGTTCACGATCGCCGGCGGCGTGCCTTTCGGCGCCAGCAAAGCGAACCAGCCGGACACCTGGTATTGCGGCAGGCCCGCTTCCTTGGTGGTCGGCGTATCGGGCAACACGTCGAGCCGGTTCGGGCCGGCGACCGCCAGCGCCCTGGCACCCTTGGCCTGTATCGGCGCGGCGACGTTCGGGTACCACTGGAAACCAAGCGGCACCTGACCCGACATGAGATCGGTCGCATATTGCCCGATGTTCTTATAGGGCACGTGGGTGAGCGTCACGCCGGTGAGCTGGCTGAAATATTCACCGGCGAGATGCTGCGAACTGCCGATGCCGACCGATCCAAAATTGAGCCCCGGATGGGCTTTGCCGTAGGCGATCAGGTCCTGCAGGGTATTGACCGGCAGCTTGGTCGAGGCCGCCACCACGATGGTGAAGGAGGCAAACGGCGAGATCGTCTCGAAATCCGTCACCGGATTGTAATCGAGATGCTTGTACAACGTGACATTGGCGGCGACCGGCCCCGAGCCGCTGCCGACAAGCGTATAGCCGTCGGGCGCCGCGCGCGCGCCGTCCGCGGTGCCGATATTGCCGCCGGCGCCCGGCTTGTTCTCGACCACGATCGGCTGGCCCAACAGCTTCGACATCTTGTCGAACAGAACGCGGCTAACGACGTCGCTGGCGCTGCCGCCGGCAAAGGGAATGATGACGGTGATCGGCCGCGACGGATAATTCTTCGCCGCATCCTGGGCGCGGGCAGCGTTGCCGAAGGTGAGGGTTGCCAGCGCGAGAACCGCGCCAAGCAGAAACTTATTGCCTTGCTTCTTCACTGCGAAATTCCTTCGATAGGCGGGCAAACGCGGGCGTCGGCTGCCACCAGCTGCTGATGACCTTAGCGAGACTACTTATTCTTAAAGTGCTTCTCCAGCCCTTGCCAGCCTTCAAAGTAGTCGTGCTGCAATTCCGCTGAACTCAATCGCATAACGTGTAAGCCGCATGGCGTAACGGCTTTCGAACATGAAGGCCATCGTGTCTTCGAGCTTGTGCGGCTTGAGCTCGGCGCGGCTGGCGCGCTGCCAGGTCTCGGCATCGGGCCCGTGCGCCGTCATGCAATTATGCAGGCTGCAGCCGCCGGGCAGGAAGCCTTCGGCCTTGGCGTCGTAGGCGCCGTGCAGAAGCCCCATGAACTCGGTCATGACGTTGCGGTGATACCACGGCGGCCGGAACGTATCCTCGCCGACCAGCCAGCGCGGCGGGAAGATGACGAAGTCGATATTGGCGGCGCCGGGCAAATCGGACGGCGCGGTCAGCACGCTGTAGATCGACGGATCAGGATGATCGAAGCTCACAGTGCCGATGACCATGAAGCGCGCCAATTCGTATTTGTAAGGCGCAAAATTGCCGTGCCAGGCGACGACATTGAGCGGCGAATGATCCATCGCCGCGGCCCAGAGATTGCCCTGGAATTTCGCCATGAGCGTGCACGGCGCTTGGGTGTCTTCGTAAGCCGCGACGGGGCTGAGAAAATCGCGCGGATTGGCAAGGCCATTGGAGCCGAGCGGGCCGAGCTCCGGCAGCCGCAGCGCCTGGCCGTAGTTCTCGCAGATATAGCCGCGCGATGGGCCGTCCGGCAGCCCGACGCGGAAACGCAGCCCGCGTGGGATGACGACGATCTCGCCGGGCGTCGCCTCGACGATGCCCAGCTCGGTCACGAAGCGCGCGCGGCCCTGCTGCGGCACGATGAGCATTTCGCCGTCGGCATTGTAGAAGCAGCGGTCGGTCATCGAGCGGTTGGCGGCGTAAAGGTGGATCGCCATGCCGATCTGCGTCGCCGCGTCGCCATTGCCGCCGAGCGTCACGATGCCTTCAATGAAGTCCGTCGGCTCGACCGCAACCGGAACCGGGCTCCAGCGCAATTGCGTCGGCGTGGCATCGATGTCGTTGAACGGCGCGCTGCGGATCAGACCGTTGTCGATGCGCGCATAGGGCCGATGCACGACCGAGGGCTGGATGCGATAGGTCCAAGTCCGGCGGTTTTCGGCACGCGCCGTGGTGAACGAGGTGCCCGAAATCAATTCGGCATAAAGTCCGTGCGGCGGCCGCTGCGGCGAGTTGCGGCCGACTGGCAGAGCGCCGGTCACCGCCTCGGATGAAAAATGATTGCCGAAGCCGGATTGGTAGCGAACTTCCGCATTGGCACTTTGCTCTCCCGACGCGCGAAGTCTGGCTTCTTGATTCATCGTAAACCTCCCCCGTTCGCTCGTTCCGCGCAGCACGGCAACTCGCCGAGCCCCTCCGGCCTCCCAACGGACGGCGGACGCTCATGTCGTGCGGAAATTGGTCGCGTTCGCAACAAATATCCAATTTCCGCGACCGGGGCGCAAGCTGCTCGGCATATCCGGTTCCAATGCGGCGGACGCCGCCGCAAATCGCCTTGAGAGACCCACAATCTGTCCCAAAAGCCGCCCGCTTGGACCGGCATGAGCGCCGCCGGAGGACGAGGGAAACCCTTCATTAACCAAGCCTGGACTGCGCCGCCGTGCGCCGTCGCGACACGTTTCTGTGAGGGAACGGGATGCGTCCGATACTGGCGTTTGCAATTTTGCTGCTGTGGATGGCCCGTGCCGCGCCGGAGCCGGATTATTCCCGCTACTTTACCGGCGATCCGCATGCCGCAGGTGCGGCGGCCTCGCTGATCGAGATCGAGTCATCGACCGGGCGAGCCGACCGGCTCGCCGTGGCGTCGCTGCAGCACGCCATTGCAGTCGAGACCTTGATTCGGCCCGATCCCGGCATCGACGCGGACGCCGCCCCCGATGCCGCCGCGGGTGCGGATACGGACAGCGCCTCCGGCAGTGCCGGAGACCTCTCCATCAACGATCTGTGCAACGCGCTCTATACCTCGGCGCAGAACAACGACCTGCCCGTTCCGTTCTTTGCCAATCTGATCTGGCAGGAAAGCCGGCTGCGCGACGACGCGGTGAGCCGGAAGGGCGCGCTGGGCATCGCTCAATTCATGCCGGAGACCGCCGCCGAAACCGGGCTCGACGATCCGTTCGATCCGCTTCAAGCGATCCCGGCTTCGGCGCGCTTCCTGCGCGAGCTGCGCCTGCAATTCGGCAATCTCGGTTTTGTCGCGGCAGCCTACAATGCCGGCGCCCATCGGGTCATGGAATGGCTCGAGCATCGCAACAGTCTGCCGCGCGAAACCCGCGGCTACGTCGTGCGCGTGACCGGTCTCTCCGTCGATGCCTGGCGCCGCATGGCGGTGAACGACGACGCGCTGGCCTTTGTGCGGCATCTGCCCTGCCGCAGCCTGCCGGCCTTTGCCAGCGTGGAACAGGCGAATGCGGAACAAGTTCAGTTGCAACAGGCCAAGCTCGAACAGCTCAAGGTCGATGAGGCCAACGCAGAAAAGGCCAAGGCGGAAAAAGCCAAACTGGAGCAAGCCAAGCTCGACAAGCGGACGGCCAAAGCCGCGGCGCGGTCACACGGCAAGCACGAAGCCGGGCGCCGGCGCGGCCACGGCAACCGCGAGCGTCGCGACGCGCACGCACATGCGCGGCGCGCCGTCAAGCGCGAGGCCGCGCGCCCGCCGCGCAGCGGTCGCGACAGGCATAACAGCGTCTAGCGACGGTGGCCGCGGCCCGCCGCTTCAATCCACGGCCGCCGACGCCGAATTGCGTCTGATGCCGAGCGTCACGATACGCTGCAACAGCTCCGGATATTCAATGCCGGTATGCTTCGCGGACAATGCGAACTCCTGACTCTCGGCGATTTCCGGATTCGGATTGGCTTCGAGAAAATACGGCGTGCCGTCGGCGGCGAGACGGAAATCGATACGCGCATAGCCGTCGAGCTCCAGCGTCCGGTAAATCCGCTTGGCCATGCGCTGGATACGGGCCGTCAGCTCCGGGGTGAGGCCTCCGGCCGGTCCGTGGCGGATGCCGCGCCTTTCCTGATAGTCGGGATCGTGCTTGACCTTCTCGGTGGCGATGAGCCAGTCGCCCTCCGGCATGTTCTGGAATCGCAACTCCCACACCGGCAACACGATCAACCGCTCGTTGCCGACGATGCCGACGTAGATTTCGCGGCCCTCGATATATTGCTCGGCAATGGCGCTGGTGCCGATGCGCTCGTGGATGAAATTGACGCGCTCGACGAGCTTTTCATCGCTGTCGACCACCGAGGCCTGCGAAATGCCGTACGAGGCGTCCTCGTTGACGCTCTTGACGATCAGCGGCAAAGCGAGCCGCGCCGGCCGCTTCACCTTGCGGCCCTTCGGAAACACGGCAAAGTCCGGCACCGGAATGCGGTGGTAATGCACCAGCGTCTTCGACAAATCCTTGCCGCGCGCCAGCATCAGGCCGCGCGGATTGCAGCCGGTATAGGGCACGTGCATCAGTTCCAGATAGCTGACGACGTTCTGATCGTAGATCGCCTCGCCGCGAAACTGCTCCAACAGCGTGAACACCACGTCCGGCTTGAAAGTCTCGATGTCCTCGCGGATCGGCTTAAGCTCGTCATGGACGCCGAGCGGCCGCACCTCGTGACCGGCGGCGCGCAGCGTCGTCACCACGTCGTATTCGGTCTTCCAGACGTTGACCTCCTGTTCGGTGTAGCCCTTGCTCGATTCCGGCGGGATCAGGTCCGGATGAACGAGCAGCAGGACGCGCAGCTTTTTCATAGCGCGATCCATCTTCGCCGCGACGGACCGAACAATGTGTGCATGGTCTTGGCGGTCAACAGCACGGTGAATTCCATGATCAGCTTACGCTCGGGACCGGCCGCGCGCAGATTGAGCTCGCGGCAGCGCTGGATCATGTCGTCGAGCACGACGTCGAAGGTAAGCTGATATTCGCCGGTCCATTTGGCGACCAGCTCGCGCACCTTGGCGCGGTTGCGCCGGATGAAGGACGACGCCGCCTCGGCGTGGCGGTGGCGCGGATCGGCCGAGAACAGCCGCCGCAGATCGCGGTCGTAGGTTTTCGGCGTATCGACGACGTAGAGCGCGCGTTTTTTCTTGTAGTAATCGCCCAGCGTCTGATTGAGCTTGCTTAAGGGATCGACTTTTTCCCGGTGCGTCAGCGTCGGCCGCTTGCCGGCGATCTCCGCCATCAGCGCGTCGACATATTCGAGCTTCTTTAACGCCGGCCAGCCGGCATAGCGTGTGCGCCAGTGCGAGCGCGGCCGCAGCCACACCGCGAAGGTCTCGGCGAAATCCTCGTCCGGGTGGCTTTGCGCGTACCACAGCCGCAGATGCTGGACGTGATTGCGGCTCGCCGGATTGGGCCGATAATAGCGCGGGTAACGTCTCGACGAGGGACCGAACAATTGCTGCCAGCGGCGGCGCCGATAGAGCTGATAGGCGTGGGTGACGACATGCCCGCATTCGTGGCGGAGAATGCGCATGCATTCGGACATGGTGCCGCCCTCGACGTCGAGGATCATCTTCTTCTCGAGCCGCATCAGCCGCGGGTGCGCCAGATAGAACGGGATGGCGATGCCGGGCGTGTTCTCGGGCGAGAACCACTCGCTCGAGATCCAGGCATGCGGCCGCACCCGGATGCCGTGCTCCGCGAGTTCGCCATAGAGCCGGTTCAGGCACTTCTCGAGCCAGGTGCCTTCGACCGTGACTTTGAGGTCCTTGAGCCGGACCTTGAGCAATTCGTCGTCGGACAACGATGCCCAGGGGAACTTCCGGCGCGATTTCCTACGCGGCATGACGCTTCAAAACCCCGACGAGCCTAAGGGCAAATGGTGTCACGGTGGCGTGGTCGCGACAACCGCCAAGCCGCCTCGCGCCGGCAGGCCGCAATTTCCTTATCGCCGCCTGGGCGCGTATGATCGCGCCGGTCATCAGGTGGACGCCGGGACGCAGGCAGCGTGCAGTCGAAAATCGAGCCGGTATTGATCGTCGGCGGCGGCCCGGTCGGGCTGGCGCTGGCCGGCGACCTCGGCTGGCACGGCGTTCGTTGCGTCCTGATCGAGCAGTCCGACGGCTCGATCTATCAGCCGCGCATGGACCTCGTCGGCATCCGGACCATGGAGTTCTGCCGGCGCTGGGGCCTGGTCCCCGCCGTCGAGGGCTCGCCCTATCCGCGCGGCTACGCCCAGGACAATGTCTATCTGACGAGCCTCGCCGGCTACGAGCTTGGCCGCGAGCGCTTCCCCGGCATCGGCGAGGCGCCGCCGCCCAAAGAGAGCCCGCAACGGCGCGAACGCTGTCCGCAAAACATGCTCGACCCTATCCTGCGCGTCTTCGCGGCGTCGCAGCCGGGCGTGACATTGCGCTACTACACGCGGCTCGTGTCGTTCAGGCAAAACGCCGATCTGGTGACGGCCACGGTCGAAAACGCCGACACCGGCGCCCGGGAGGAGATCGCGGCGCGCTACATCGTCGGCTGCGACGGCGCGCGCAGCCTGGTGCGCGAGACGCTCGGCATCCGCATGTCCGGCAATCCGGTCTTGACCTACACCACCAACGTCATTTTCCGCTGCCCGCATCTGCTTTCGCTGCACGACAAGGGCAAGGCCTATCGCCACATCTTCATCGGCCCGGAAGGCACCTGGGCGACCATCGTCGCCATCAACGGCCGCGACGAATGGCGCTTCTCGCTGATCGGCGGCGCCGAGCAGCACGAATACACCATGGATGCGATCAAGGCCGCGATCCGCCGCGCCGTCGGCCGCGATTTCGAATTCGAGATCTTGAGCGTGCTGCCCTGGGTACGCCGCGAACTCGTCGCCGCACGCTACCGCAACGGGCGCGGCTTTATTGCCGGCGACGCCGCGCATGTGATGTCGCCCACCGGCGGTTTCGGCATGAATACCGGGATCGGCGACGCGGTCGATCTGTCCTGGAAGCTTGCCGCCACGATCGAAGGCTGGGGCGGCGCCGGCCTCCTCGATTCCTACAGCGCCGAGCGCCAGCCAGTCGGCGCCCGCAACGTGGCCGAGGCCAGCGGCAATCTGCGGCGGATGCTCGCAGTCGGCCGCCATGCCGATCTGCTCGACCCGACGCCGCAGGGCGTGGCGACGCGGGAAAAGGTCGGCCGCGCGTTCAGCGAAACCATGCGCCGGGAATGGCACACGCTCGGCATCCACCTCGGCTATCGCTACGAGGGGTCGCCGATCTGCTGGCCGGACGGAACGCCAGCTCCGCCCGACGATCCGCGCAGCTACGTCCCCACGGCGCGGCCCGGCCATCGCGCGCCGCACGCCTGCCTCGCCGACGGCCGCTCGACGCTCGATCTCTTCGGCCGGGCTTACACGCTGCTCGTTTTTGGCGCGGACGCGATCGCGGCGGCGCCGTTCGTGCAAGCTGCACAGCAGCGCCGGCTGCCGCTTACGGTCGTCACCATAGCCGAGCCGCAGGTCGCCGCGCTTTACCAGCGCAAATTCGTGCTGGTGCGCCCCGACGGCCATGTGGCTTGGCGCGACGATCGCATGCCGGCCGATGCGCTGCGCCTCGTCGATGTCGTGCGCGGCGCGGCCGAGCTGCCGGAGCGGATCGCGGAAAAACCGACGATGCAAGCCGCGGCGAATTCCCCTAGACTGTAGGCCATAGCGAAGAGGAAACATCCCATGCAGGCCCCATCCCGAGAAGACCTCGCCCGTTCCGGCACGCTGGACGAACTTTACGGCAAGCTTGAGCAAGTCGGCATCGCGCCGGGCTGGAACAAGAAGGTCGCCTCGCTGTGGCCGGCGCCGAAGAAGAATTTCGCTCCGGCGCACTGGCGCTATGAGCAGGCGCGCGGTGCGCTCGATGCCGCCGGCCGGCTGATCAACACCGAGCTGGCCGAGCGGCGCAATCTCATTCTGTTCAATCCGGCCTCCGGCGAGAGCTACGGCACGGTGCGCACCATGGTCTCAGCCTATCAGATGATTTTGCCCGGCGAATGGGCGCGCGCACACCGCCATACGCCGAATGCGCTGCGGTTGATCATCGACGCCGAGCCCGGCGTCTATACCGACGTCAACGGCGTCAAGCTCGCCATGGAGCCGGGCGACGTGCTGCTCACCCCGAATTGGTGCAGCCACGGCCATGGCAACGACAGCCGCGCCAGTGCCTATTGGCTCGACTTCCTCGATGTGCCGCTGGTGCAACTGCTGGAGCCGATGTTCTTCGAGCCGGCGGAAGAAGAAGACACACACGAGGCGCAAGCGGGTGTACCGCCGACCAAGGAGTTGGCTTTCGTCTTCCCTCTGAGCGAAACGCTTAAGCGCCTCGACGCCGCGATGCCCGATCCGGCGGGCCCGTTCGGCACCCATGTCGAACTCGGCAACCCGGCGATGGACACGATCGGACTGTCGATGATGCGGCTTGCGCCGCGCGTCGCCACGGCGCCGTATCGGACCACCGCGAACAATATCTATGCCGTCGTCAAAGGCACGGGCGTAACGACCGTCGACGGCGAACGCTTCGACTGGCGCCGCGGCGACGTCATCGCCGCGCCGGCCTGGCGGCCGCACCACCACGAAGCCGCCGAGGACGCGCTTTTGCTGCGCGTCACCGACGCGCCGGTGATGCAGCGGCTCGGTTTTTATCGCGTCGAGGAGACGGCGCAGGCCGCGCACTGATCCGAGGCGCTTCAGCGTGCGAGGTGGTCTTTCGCCAGCATGACGTGGACGCCCTTGGACCCGTTCACCACCTGGGTGATGCGCAGATCGGCGGCGAGGCTGCACAGCGTATAAGCGTCCTCGCGCGAAATGCCGCTGCGCTCGCAAATGAGCTTGATCATGTCGCGCAGGGCGATCACCACGGCATCGTCGAGATCGGGATCGAACGCCATGGTCATGACATGGGTCGGCGTCTCGGCCATCGGCCACTTAAGCTTCATGTCGTCGCGCACATGCAGTTCGAAGGTGCCAATGAGGCCGGTCTCGATCGCGGTGATGCAGACTTCGCCATCGCCCTGCACGCCGTGGCCGTCGCCGACCGAGAACAGCGCACCGTCGACATGGATCGGCAGATAGAGTGTCGTGCCGGCGACCAGTTCCTTGTTGTCCATGTTGCCGCCGTTGCGGCGCGGCGGCGGCGAGGCGACCGGTCCCCAAGCCGCGGGCGGCGCCGTCGCCATGATGCCGAAAAACGGCTTGAGCGGCAGCTCGAGCCCCCACGGCAGCCGCCCGACCATGCGGGCGCGATTGAGCGGAATGTGGATGAGACGCGCCTTCTCGAAATCGTCGGGCAACGCGCCGCCCAGCGGCCGGATGGCGTTGTAGCCCCAGTCGTAGAACAACTCGATCGCTTTGATGCGGACCTCGAGCACCTGCCCGGCCTTGGCGCCGCGCACCGCAACCGGTCCGGTGAGGATATGTGGCCCATTCAATTTGGGCGCGACGGACGCGTGAATCGCGCGCAGCGCATCCGGTACGCAGAGGCCGGACTCCGCGGCAGGTATCGCCGACGCTGGGCCGGACACCGTCGAGATGACCACCCCATCGCCGGGCTCGACGGTGAGCACCGGCTTGAGCGCGGCATCGAAAAAACCCCAATGCACGGTCTGCGGCCCGGCATCCAAGCGATAAGTCCGCATTCGAGCGCTCTCCCTTGAGCATGACCACGCGGCAGAAAAGCGGGTAGCGGCATTCATCGCGCTATGAAATTATTACCACTCGCCTATCCGTCAGTCTCGAACCAACCGTAATCAATGCAATCAGGTATCGGAACTACAGTCCGCCGCAAGGAGGATTTACGCCTCGTCACCGGCCGCGGCTGTTACAGCGACGATTTCAATTTCCCGGATCAAACCTACGGCGCAGCCGTGCGCTCGCCGCACGCGCATGCGCTGATCCGCGGCATCGACGTCGCCGCGGCGCGGGCGATGCCCGGCGTGCGTGCGGTGCTCACTGGCGCCGATGCGCTGGCCGACGGGCTATCGCGCATTCCCCATCTCACCGCCGCCGGCACGCCGCCCGATATCGTGCTGCATAACCGCGACGGCTCGCCGGTGCCGGCCGCGCCGCATTACGTGCTGCCGATCGACCGTGTCCGCCACGTCGGCACCGCCGTAGCCTTCGTCATCGCTGAAACGCTGGCGCAGGCGAAAGATGCGGCCGAGAAGGTCATTGTCGACTACGAGCCGCTGCCGACCGTTACCGAGGCCAAGGCGGCCGTCGAGAACGACGCGCCGCGGCTCTACGACGATCTGCCGAACATCATGATCGACGCCGAGGTTGGCGACGCCAAAGCCACCGACGAAGCTTTCGCGCGCGCCGCGCATGTGACGCGGCTCGACACCTGGATCAACCGCGTTACCGGCGTGCCGATGGAACCGCGCGCCGCCGTCGGCATCTACGATGCCGCGACCGGCCGTTACACGCTCTACGCCGGCTCCGGCGGCATCGTGCGCCAGAAAAAGGAGATCGCGGCAATCCTCGGCGTGCCGTTCGACAACGTCCGCGTCATCGCGCATGAGATCGGCGGCAATTTCGGCACCAAGAACAGCTTCTTTCCCGAGTTCGCGCTGGTGGTGTGGGGCTCGCGCCGCGTCGGCCGCCCCGTCAAATGGACCGCCGATCGCAGCGAGGCTTTCGTCACCGATTATATGGGACGCGACCTCACGGTGTCGGCGGAACTTGCGCTCGACAAGGACGGCCATTTCCTGGCGCTGCGTTCGTCAAATCTCAGCAATGTCGGCGCCCATTCCGGCTCCTATGTGCCGCTGGTCAAGGGCGTCGGGCTCGCGACCGCCGGCTATCGCATTCCGGTCTCGCACATCGAAGCGCGGGCCGTGCTGTCGACGACGATGAGCACGACGCCCTATCGCAGCGCCGGCCGGCCGGAAGTGATTTATGTGATCGAGCGGCTGATCGACAAGGCCGCCCAAGAGCACGGCTTCGATCGCATCAGCCTGCGGCGGAAAAACCTCATTCCGCCGTCGGCATTCCCTTACAAGAACGCGCAAGGCATCACCTACGACAACGGCACCTATCGCGCGGTGATGGACCGCGCTATGGAGCTCGGCGATTGGCAGGGGTTCAAGAAACGCCGCGCCGCGGCGAAGAAGCGCAAGCGGCTGCGCGGCATCGGGCTGTGCGCCTACCTCGAAACCACCGGCGGCTATCCGCGCGAGCGCGCCGACATCACCGTGCGGCCGCAAGGCAAGGTCGACGTCGTGGTCGGCACGCTGTCGAGCGGGCAAAGCCATGAAACCACCTTCGCGCAGTGCGTGGCGGAATGGCTCGGCGTGCCGTTCGACGACGTCAACGTCATCGAAAGCGACACCGACATCGTCAAGGAAGGCGGCGGCTCGCATTCGGCACGCTCGATGCGGCTCGCCGGCATCGTCATGGGCAACGCCTCCGACGTCGTCATCGACAAGGGCAAGAAGATCGCCGCGCATATGCTGGAAACCGCCGAGGACGATATCGCCTTCGCCGCCGGCCGCTTCACCGTCAAAGGCACCGACCGCTCCATCGGCCTATTCGACGTCGCCGCGGCGGCCGCCGACGGCAATGCCGCCGTCCCTGAGGATTTGCGCGGGCCGCTGTCGGCCACCGCCGACGAGACCATCAGGCAGCTCGGCTTTCCCTATGGCGCCCATGTCTGCGAGGTCGAGATCGATCGCGAGACCGGCGCGCTCGACCTCGTGCGCTATACCGCGGTCGACGACGTCGGCCGCGCCATCAATCCCATGGTGGTGCACGGCCAGACCCATGGCGGCGCGGCGCAAGGCATCGGTCAGGCGCTGTGGGAGCTTTGCGCCTACGACGAGCAGGGCCAGCTTCTCACCGCGTCGTTCATGGATTACGCCATGCCGCGGGCCGACCTGCTGCCGTCCTTCACCACCGATATTTCGGAGGTGCTGACGCCGACCAACCGCCTCGGCGTGCGCGGCGCCGGCGAAGGCGGCACCACCGGCGCGCTCGGCGCCGTCGTCAACGCGGTGGTCGACGCGCTCGCCGAATTCGGCGTCAGCCATATCGAAATGCCGGCGACGCCGGAGAAGATTTGGCGCGCGATCCAGGCAGGGAAAACGCGTTGAGTCAATTTCCGTCATCCTGAGACGGCCGCGAAGCGGCCCTCGAAGGATGCGGCCCAAACGCCTCGGCCGTCGTCCTCGAGGCTCGCTGCGCTCGCACCTCAGGATGACGGTTTCAATTCACAAGGAGCAACAATGCCCGACATTTTGACCAAGCAAGACGGCCCGATTCTGCGCGTCACTCTCAATCATCCGGAACGCGGCAATGCGGTATCGGACGAGATGGTTTCTGAGCTGACCCGCATTATCGGGGCCGCCGAGGAAACATCAAGCGTCGTCGTGCTGCGCGGCGCCGGCAACGACTTCTGCGTCGGCCGCGCCGCGATGGGTCAGCGGCCGCCGACCGAGCCCGACGCCTACGAGCGGCGCGCGTTCAGCGACGTCGTGTTCGACTGCTACGGCGCCATGCGCGACGCCAAGATCCCGATCATCGCCGTGGTGCAGGGCCGCGCGCTCGGCTTCGGTTGCGCCATCGCCGCGGCCTGCGACATCACGCTGGCGAGCGACGCCGCCGTCTTTCAGGTGCCGGAAATGGCGCACAACATCCTGCCGACCATGGTGATGTCGTCGTTCGTCGACCGCGTGCCGCGCAAGGCGATGAGCTATCTGGTCTATTCGCAAGCCGAGATCGGGCCGGAGCGCGCCTTGAGCTTCGGCATCGTCAGCGAGGTAGTGCCGGCCGCCCGGCTCAACGCCGCGGTCGAGACGCTGTGCGTCGCGATCCTCAAGGCGCCGAAACCGGCGATCTATGGCGTCAAGGAATACGTGAAAACGGGACCCGACATGGCGGTCTACGGCGCCGTCGAATTCGCCCGCAACCTCCACGCCACCGTCAATTCGGCGAGCGAGATGCGCAAGAAGCATTGAGGCAGCGCAACGGCCCACCCCCTCGCAGCCGTCTTGCGCAGCGGCGGTGAAAAGGAGGAATATCCAGCCAAGTCCGAATCCGATCGGCCCGATGCCGGACAACAATCATAAGCGGCCGTATGGAAAACCTCTTGGGGGGAAATTCATGAAGTTCGTCCGCATGCTCGCGGCGTTGTTGTCCGCCGCTTGTCTATTCGCTGCCGGCGCCGCATCGGCCCAGACTTATCCCGACCGTCCCATCACCTTGATCGTGGCGTTCCCGCCCGGCGGCGCCGATGACGCCACCGCGCGCATCCTTCAGGGACCGATGCAGAAGGCGCTCGGCCAACCGATCGTGATCGAGAATATCGGCGGCGCCGGCGGCATGATCGCCGCCGCCAAGGCCGCCCGCGCCGAGCCCGACGGCTACACCATCCTGCTGCACCAGCCTTCGCTGGCGGCAGGGATGACGCTTTATCCGAAACGCACTTTCGATGCGGAGAAGGACTTCACTCCGATCGGCCTGGTCAACATCACTTCAAATACCCTGGCGGGTCGTGAAACACTGCCGCCGAACAATTTCAAGGAACTGTTGGCCTGGATAAAAGAGCACAACGGCAACATCAAAGTTGGCCATCCCGGCGTCGGCTCCTTCGGTCACCTGGCTGACGTGCTGATCATGCAAGGCCTGGGCGCCAAGGTCACGCAGATTCCCTACCGCGGCGCCGGCCCGGCGCTCGTCGACCTTCTCGCCGGCCAGGTCGATATCAGCATCATCTCGTCGGTGGTCGCCGGGCCTTTGGTCAAGGCCAACAAGATGAAAGTCTACGCCGTCGTCGGCAAACGGCGATTTGCGCAATTGCCGGATGTGCCGACCTTCGGCGATCTCGGCTACCAGAAGCTCAACGTCGATTTCTGGCACATGCTGCTGGCCCCGGCCGGCACGCCGAAGCCGATCATCGACAAGCTCAACGCCGCGCTGCGCACGGCGCTTGCCGATCCCAAGCTGCAGCAGACCTATGCCGAGGGCGGCATCTATGAGTATCCGGCCGACCAGGAAACGCCCGAGGCTTCGGCCAAACTGCTCAAGAGCGAGATCGCGCTGTGGGGTCAGGTGATCCGCGACAACAACATCGCGGGGCAGTAGGAGCCCTATCGCACGAGTTTGTAGCGGAAGCGCTCGCCATCGGCCTCGATGAGGCCGGTGGTCGGATGCGGAAAATGAATCGGCAGCACGAATTTGCCGGTACCGGCGGTCGCGCTTAGAAATTTCCGGCGCGACCGTTTGGCCTCTTCCGGGTCCCAATCGAATACCGTCGACCAGTCCGGCTCGCGGACCTGCAAGGCGTGATGCATCAGATCGCCGACCACGACCGCCTGTTGGCCGCGCGAGCGAATATTGACGCAGCAATGGCACGGCGAATGGCCGGGCGTCGGCGTGAGTGAGAACGTGTCGTCGAGCGCATAATCGTCGTCGACGAGCAGCGCCTGACCGGCCGCGACCACCGGCTCGCAGTTGAAGCCCCAGACATTGCCGCCGCCGCCGGGGCGGTTTTCGCCGCGCTTGTTCGATTCTTCCCAGGCGGCATATTCGCGCTTGTGGAAGATGTATTTCGCCTTCGGAAAGGTCGGCACCCATTTGCCGTCGCGCAGCATCGTGTTCCAACCGGTGTGATCGATGTGCAGATGGGTGCAGAACACGTAGTCGATGTCCTCGAAACGCAGGCCCGCGGCGCTAAAGCGGTCGAGCCAGGGCTGCTTCGGAAAATCCATCGGCGGCGGATAGCCCTTGTCCTCGCCGGTGCAGGTGTCGATCAGCACCGTGTGCCTGGGCGTGCGCACGATGAAGGTCTGATAGGTGATGATCATCTTGCCCGACGCCGGATCGAACACGCCCGGATCGAGTTCGGCCAGATGCCGCTTGCCGATCACAGGGTCGTAAGCCGGAAACATGTCTTCCGGTTTGCGCCACGGCCCATCGCGCTCGATGATGCTGGTAATCGTCACGTCGCCGATGGTGAGCTGTTTCACGGACTTCCCCGATGCGTTCTGGAGATGCGGCGGCGTACGACTAGGAAGCCGCAGCCGCCTGAGTTTTTTCATTCGTCCCCGTCTCCGGCATCAGCGCGGCGGCCTTGAGCCCTTCCTGCACCTTGGGCACCGTGGTTTTTACGTCGGTGATCGGCAGGCCGTGGGTCGGCGCGACGATCTTGACGTCAAGTCGCGCGATCAGATGATCGAGCCGGTCGCAATACACGTTCATGTCGGCGAACTTGGTCCAGAACAGCGCGAGGTCGGCGAAGGTCGACGACACGTCGGGCAGATCGAGCGAGACCGCTTCCTCGGCGACGAGCCCGCAATGGCCGTCCTCATGATAATGGCTGTAGGCAAAGCCGTCGCCCGGAAACAGCACCCGCTCCTTGGTGTCGAAGCCCCACCAGGTGGTGCGCAGATCGCGGATCACCGGCTCGACCGCCATCAACGAACGGCCGCCGAGCTCGATCGCGTCGCCCTCCTTCATCCACCGCATGCGGCGTTCATATTGCGGGAACGCCAGATGATAGTCGCTGACGTCGCCGCACAGGATCGCCTCAGGAAAAGTTTTCAGGATGCGGCCGAGCCCGCCACAATGCGGCGTTTCCTGATGGGTGACGAACAAATATTGCAGCGGCGCCACGCCGCGGGCGAACAGCGCGTTGAGATGCCGCTCGATCACCGGAAAATCCTTCGGATGCCCGGTCTCGACCAAAATCGAGGCCTCGTCGCCGGCGACCAGGAACGCGGCGTTATAGCCGTGATAGACGTTGCCCTTGTGGCGCTGCGCCAGGCAGTCGCCGATCCAGAACACGCCGGGCGCGATCTCGCGCGGCATGCGCTCGGCAACCGGCAGGTCGAGCATGGTCTTGGCTTGCGGCTTGTCGAGCATCTTCAGCGTTCCTCGTCGCGTGTGACGTAGCGCGACACCGCGACGCTCTTGTCGCAGGATTTGAGAAATTCATCGAGCATCCGGTAATGCCGCGCCACCACATTGCGGCCGCGCAAGATGCAGCCGTAGCCGGGCGCCAGCGTCTCGATATCGTATTTGTCGAACACATTGCCGATGCCGCGCCGGATCGAATCGGTCGGCGCGCCTTCCAGCCACCAATAGCGGGTGTTGAGCATGAAGGAGCGGACGTCGCGCGGCGCCGTCGGGTCGTTGTCGCCTTCGTTCACGATCCATGGGCCGGTCGCGGCGTCGCGCCAGATATGGGTGAACAGGTCGGAGGAGAACAGCGTCTTGGTGGCGTGGTCGTAGAGCCAGCGCGTGGCGATGAGCCGGATCGGCGCATTCATCACATCGATCGAGCGGCCCAATTTTCCAAGCGCGATGGAATCGGCGCGGCCCACCGCGGTGACCTTCATCGATTTCAAGATGTCGCGGCCGCCGGCGTCGCCGAAATCGAACCACAGCGCCGCGTCGATATTGCTGGTGTAGCAGGTCTCGACGTTGAAATGGCCGGCGAAGCTCGCGACATTATTGATCGACATGAATTCGTTGAGCCGCAGCGGAAACAGCGACAGCGGCAGCCCCGGTGCGGTCAACGCCTCGATCTGGGCGCGGATCACCGGCTCGTCCTTGCCGAAGCCGGTGTCGATCAGCATCGCGGCGTCGGGCTGCGTGAGCAGGTAGCTGTTGACGACCGAGAAGCCCCGCGCGCTCGCCGGATAGGAACTGACCCGGCCGTCGAGCGCGAACGGATTTTGCAGCACGTAAAGCCGGTCATCGGCAAGCGAAGCAATGCCGCCGGTAAAGTTTTGCGGCTGACGAATTTGGCGGGGCGTTTCCTGCGGCGCGTATGACGTTGTTATCGACATATTCGCTTTAGTTTACCGGGCCACAACGGAGAAAGAAACCGGCACCGAAGCCTTCCGGCCTGCGCTTGTCGAAAGGCACTGCAGTCACAATTTGCCGGCGAAAGCGTCGGCGATGAACTGTTGCGTCGCCGCGTAGGTCATCCGGCAGGCAGGCTCGTCCCAGCCCGCCACGCCGGGAACGTCGGGGCCCTGGTCGGTATAGGCGTGATAGACGCCGGAGAAGACCAACATCTGCCATTTGGCGCCGGCCGCGTCCATTTCGCTTTCGAAAGCGTCGCGATCGGCCTTGGGCGCGACCGGATCGGGCGCGCCGTGCGCGACCAGAAGCTTGGCTTTGACCACGCCCTTCTTCGCCGCCGCCGCGGTTTTGAGATCGCCATGGATCGACACCGCCGCCGCGATATCGGCGCCGTCGCGGGCGAGCTCCAGCACATTGCCGCCGCCGAAGCAGAAGCCGACCGCGGCGCGGCAGCCGTTGATCAAATTGCGCTTTGCCGCTTCGGCGATCATTGCATCATAGGCGGCGCGGATGCGCTTGCGCTGCTCGGCCGCATTCTCGCGCAGCGGATTGGCGAGCGCCGCGGCCTCGCCGAAATCAGCCGGGCGCGTCCCCTGCCCGTACATGTCGGCGACGAAAACGACATAGCGGTCGCCGGCGACGGGCTTGCCGCGCTCGATAGCCGCGTCGGTCATGCCCATCCAGTTCGGCGCCATCAGCACCGCCGGGCGCTTGGCGGCAATCGTCTCGTCATAAATCAACGCGCCCTCGGCGGTCAGCGCTCCCATCGGATATTTGATTTTTTCGACCTTCATTGCATTCCCCATTCATTTCGTCATCGTCACTAGGCCGGCGTCCAATGCCGCCGGCATCCAGAGCAACAGTTTAGCCCAGATTTCGGCGGCGTCGCAGGCCACGGCCGATTGCGCCGCCGCGCAGGCCTGTTGCGGTGGCAAACCTTGCGGACCGCAGGCGTTCAGAAACGCGAATTGCCATGGCTCCAAGACATGGGTGTGGACACGGTAGCGGCTGCGGGCGACGGCGTAGCAGGTCGGTTTCGCCGCCGGCACCGGCGGCTTGTCGCCGCGGCGCACGGCCGCGATGGCGTCCATGAAATCGAACGCGAGCGCCAGCAGGCGCACGCTTTCCGGAAGGCGCAACGAGGCGCCGGAAATCAGCAAAGTGACCGCATCGGCGGCATGATGCCCGGAATCGCCTTCGAGGCCGCGCGCCCGGTAGACTTCGGCACGGGAGCGCTCCAATGCCGCGAGGTTGGCGGGGATCGCTTCGATCGCTCCCGGCTCACGCCCGGAATCGGGCCGCGTCGACTGCAGAAAATCCGCAAACCCCGCGCCGAGCCCATAGAGCGAGGGCGACCGCGACGGCCTGCTCCAAACGTAGGACGAGGCGAACATCTCGAACACCTGGTCGCCGACCAGCCCCAGCAAAATGGGGAACTCGGCGCGCAGGCATTCCAGCAAGCGCAGCACATAGCCGCGCGCATAGATTTCGAGGCGGGCCGGCGCCGACAGCCGGTTCGAAGTTCTTTGACCGCGTCGCCGACATCGAGCGCGTAAGTCTCTCGCGCCACGCGCAAGCCTTCGCGCACGCCGCCGGGCGTCGTCACCGCGCTCTGCATCCAGCGCTGCAGCACGCCGAGGTCAGCGTCAGCCATCGCTCAAGCCGAGCTGAAAATCGACCGGGTTGGAGAGCGGCCGTCCCGCCGCCGCAAGCGGCGGCGCCGCATCGGGCAGAACGCCGCCGCGCGCCGCCTTGGCCTTGGCGAGCTGCGCCAGGAGCTCGGGAAACGGCGGAATATCGGCATCCCATTCCAGCAAGGTGGCGACGCCGCCGGTTCTTTGCTGCACCATGGCGTACAGCGGCCAGACGCGGTCGGGCACCGGCTGATTGTGCGTGTCGATCATGTGCGAGCCGCAATTGGTGCAGCCCGCCAGATGCACCTGCACGATACTCTGCGCCGGCACCGCCTGCACATAAGTCGTCATGTCGAAGCCGTGATTGATCGCGCTGACATAGACATTGTTGACGTCGAGCAGGAGCCCGCAGCCGGTCTGTTCCGCGAGCAGGCCCAGATACTCCCATTCCGGAATGTCTGAGACGCGAAACTCCAGATAAGTGCTTGGGTTTTCCAGGACCAGCGGCCGGCCGAGATAATCCTGCACGGCGCGCACGCGGTCGGCGACATGCGCCAGGCTCTGCCGCGTCAGCGGCATCGGCAACAGATCGTGCGAGTTCACGCCGTTGACGCCGGTCCAGCACAAATGATCGGAGATCCAGGCCGGGCGGACATGCGCCGCAAGCTCCCGCAGCTTGCGCAAATAGCTCAGATCCAGCGGATCGGTGCTGCCGATCGACAGCGACACGCCGTGCATCACGACCGGCCGGTGCGCCGCTATGCGCTCGAGCACATGCGCGGGATAGCCGTAATTGTCGATGAAATTCTCGCTGATGATCTCGAACCAATCGACCCCCCACTGCGCGGGGTCGGTGCGCATGAGGTGCGGAAAGTGCGTGTCGCGCAAACCAACGCCGTCGCCGAGATTCGGCAGGCCGAGGCGAGGTTTGCCGCTACTCACGAGACTGCGTCCATGCCATGCCGCGGCGCTGCTTCGCGGCCGCCAAGCGCATCACGTCGACGGCGGAAAGGCCAAGCGGATGTCGCTTGGCGGCGGCGGGCTCGGCGGCGGCTTCTGGCTGCGATGCGCCATGACCGCGAGATAGGCACGATACGCCACATCATGGACCAGCTCGCCTTCGCTGAAAGCCATCTTGCCGATCGGCGCCGGGGTGTTGCCCGTGCCGGTGAAATCGAACA
Source organism: uncultured Alphaproteobacteria bacterium (assembly GCA_963791925.1). Taxonomy (GTDB): domain Bacteria; phylum Pseudomonadota; class Alphaproteobacteria; order Rhizobiales; family Xanthobacteraceae; genus BOG-931. The sequence goes on from CAWBUA010000006.1 coordinate 434,513, forward strand.
GCTCCATCGTGCCGCTTTTCGGATAGACCTGCGCGGCTGAGATCGGCACCGCGCAGCCGCCGAACGTGCCGCACTTGTTATCGCTCGGCGCCGAATAGAGTACGTTGCTCGGCGGCGGCGGGCTGCAGCTGCCCGCGCTCAACGGCCCGCGGGTTCCCATGGCCTGGCCGCAAACGCCGCCGCCGCTCGTCTTCAGCACGAAGCCGCAGCCGCCTTGCGCCTTGCATTTGTTGGAGCCGATGCAGGTGTGAAACACTTCCGGCGGGGCGCACTGATTGTTGCCCAGCACGGAAAAGTCGAGCGCCTGGCAGGAGTGATAAAGCTTGCCCGGCACGATCGGATCGACGCCGAGCGACAGATCCGGCGGTTCGCCGAACAGCGCCCAGCAGATCGCCATGCGGTCGCCGGTGCCGCCCATCGAAGGCGACGGAAACGCCACCGGATTTTTCGGGTCCTGGCTCTTCCAATATTCGTTCAGCACGGTGGTGACGCCGGCGATGGCGCCGGCGGCGACCTTGCTGATGAGCTTGCGGTTGGCGTCGCGGACCGCCGGCGCCGCCAACGCGTTGAGCGCCGCCGCAATCGCCTCGGTCGACGGCAGCTTCGGATTGTCGTTCGGATTGTAGTCGCCCGCCTGCAGATCTTCCTTTTTCCAGATATTGCCGGCTTTGAACCAATCGGGCCAGGTCACGATCTTGCCGCCGTCGAGCAGCGCCATGACCTCCCCGAAGCGTTCGAAATGATCCTTGGCGTCGTTCTTGAAGCGCGCCGCGGCGTCGGCCGACGGCGCCGGTTGCCCGCCGTCGGTGTAGCTCGGATAGTCCTGCATCAGCGCCTGGTCGGACGAGCGGTATTTTTCCTCCACGGCGGCAAGCAGCCGCGGATCGGTCTTCACCAGCGTGCTGCCTTCACCCTGATCGGTGATGGCGTCCATCATGTCGACGACGGCGTGCAGCGAGCTGAGCGACGCCTCGAAGCCGGGATATTCGCGCAGCGGGTGGTCGCCGGCGACTTCGACGTTGAACAGGTCCCGTTGCTGTGAACTGACGGTAACGTATTGCCAAAGGCTAGTACCCGCTTTTACGGAAGGCTGACTCGTGATTCAACGTTGGGATGATACCCAAGGCAGCGGAGGTCCGGCTGACGCCGGAGGATCGGTCGGTGCTTGAAGCGCGAGTTCGGGCACTGACGACGGAGCAGCGCGATGTGTTTCGCGCACGGATCGTATTGCTGGCTGCGGAGGGACGTTCGACGCGGTCGATTGCTCAGACGGTCGGCACGATGCCGAGAACAGTCAGCAACTGGCGTGGCCGTTTCGCGCGCGAGGGCTTGGCCGGTCTGGCGGACAGGCCGCGCCCAGGGCCGGCACCGAAATATGGTTCCGAGACGGCTCGCCGCATCCTTTCGGTTCTGGAGCGGGAGCCACCAGCGGGGTTCGCGCGCTGGAACGGACCGCTGATCGCCGCCGAACTGGGCGACGTGCACGAGCAGCATGTGTGGCGCGTCCTGCGGGCGCAGAAGATCGACCTGGCCGGGCGCAAGTCCTGGTGCGAGAGCGACGATCCCGAGTTCGTTGCCAAGGCCGCCGACGTGGTCGGCCTCTACATGGCGCCACCCGAGAACGCGATCGTCATCTGTGTCGACGAAAAGCCCTCGATCCAGGCGCTGGAGCGCGCGCAGGGCTATCTGAAGCTCCCGAACGGCCGCGCGCTGACCGGCCACAGCCACGATTACAAGCGCAACGGCACCACGACGCTGTTTGCCGCCTTCGAGGTGGCCACCGGCAAGGTTACGGCCTCGCACAAGTCGCGCCGCCGGCGCATCGAGTTCCTCGACTTCATGAACGATATCGTCGCAGGTCATCCGGACACCGCCATCCACGTCGTGCTCGACAACCTCAATACCCACAAACCCAAGAACGACCGCTGGCTCAAGCGTCATCCCAACGTTCGCTTCCACTTCACGCCGACCCGTGCGTCCTGGCTCAACCAGGTCGAAATCTGGTTTTCCATCCTGCAAGGAAAATCCTTGCGCGGCGCCTCCTTCACGTCCGTCGACCAACTGCGGGTGCATATCGATGCCTTCATCGAGGCCTACAATGACAACGCCAAGCCATTCGTCTGGACCAAAACAAAAGTCCATCAGCGTCGCGTCAAAGGTCGCCGTATCAGCGAACTGTGATTCCGGGTACTAGTGCCGTCGGTGTAGCGCAGATGCAAATAATCGTAATAGCACTGGTAGAGCTGACCGATGGTGCCGAACATCGGCAAATTTTTCTCGTTGTACCAGGTTTCCCATCCGGCGAACGGCACGGTCGGGAAATATTTGCCCTTGACGATGTGCTTGCGGGCGACGTCATCCGGCTCCTCGATGGCGAGGAACAAGTTGACCTGCGCTTTGGTCAGCGCGGCGATATTGACGATCAGGCTCGAATACGGCGCGTCCATGTCGCGCAGGTCGACGATATGGGGAATGACCGTGTTGGTCGGGCCGTAGCAGGTCCAGCCATTATTGGCGTCTTGCAGCGCCGGGCTCGTGAAGCTCGGCGTCAGCCCGATCGCGGTCGCCATGTTGGCCGCGAGCTGCAGATGCAGCATCTCCTGAATGAAAACGGAAAAGATGATGTTGAACGCGGTTTCGTTGGCGCTCTTGGGATTGGCGGTCGTCGCCGCGCCGGGCCACAGCCGGCCTTTGAAATAGGCTTGGCCCTTGGCCGTGATCTGATGGGTGCCCTGGATCGAGTAGAGCGTGCCCATGTAAAGCGGAATCGTGAACAGCTCGACGTTCACCGCTGCTTGCGCGACGGCATAAAGCGCCGACGCATCGATGTCCTTGAATTTCGGATCGCGAGGGGTCCGCGCCCCCAAGCTGACTGTGCGCGCCATGATCGGCCTCCCCTCTTTGGTCCCGGTCTGCCGTCGCCGCAAGGCAGCGAGTTTAGCGCAGGCTTGTTGCGGTCACAATCGGCAATTGAATACGCCGACAATTGAAACCACGATCGCACGAAATGTATATGACGGCCGACCCGATGATCCCCAGCTAAATCGTGCTTGCCGTGGTGGCGGCAATCGCATCGCGGCGAGGCGAGCAAGGTCGTTCGGTATCGCCAGAACGATATCGCCTTAGCCGATCTGAGCTGCCGCCGCGCCCGCTCGCGCGGCATCGGCAAGCCCAAGCCGTAATGCTGCACCGCATACTAACCCAGATTAAATAATCGTTAATTATCATTGGTCATTTTGGAGGCCCTGCCATCCGTTCCGAGGAGAGCTGTCATGGTGCGCATGTTTGCTGCGGTCGCCACCGTCACGTTGCTGATGTTCACCGGCGCGGCGTCGGCCAGCAATAACGGCACGAAGCCGGAAGCCGTCGCGATGGTCAAACGGGTCGAGGCGATGTTTGCAAAAGACGGCGCCGATGCGACGTTCAAGGCCGTATCCGACAAATCGAACGCCGCCTTCCACGATCGCGACCTGTATCCGTTCATCTACGACATGAAAGGTGTTTGCGTCGCGCACGGCGCCCGGCCAGCCCTGATCGGCAAGAATCTCATCGATCTGAAAGACCAGGACGGCAAGTATCTCATCAAAGAGATGGTCGCGATCGCCAATGGACCGGGCTCCGGATGGGTCGATTACAAATGGCCCAATCCGCTGACCAACAAGATCGAAGACAAGACGAGCTACGTCGAGAAAATGGGCGACTACTTCGTCGGCGTGGGCGTCTACAAGGAGTGAACTGTCGCGTCAATCAAGGACAAGTTGGTCCGGCAACAGGCCGCATCCATGCTCAGACTTGATCGCGGCGGGCCGCGTAACGCGCTTTCGCGGCTGACGATCCGGACCAAGACCTTCGCCGCTTGCGCGGTCGCGCTCATCTGCCTCCTCGGCATGGCCGCCACCGTCGCCGTGACCTCCGCCCGGGTCACAAGCAACTTGAACGAGCTCTCTCGCTCCAACCTGCCGACGCGCGGCGCGGCGTCGGCCGTCAATAACGCCGTCGTCGCCGCGCATATGCGGATATTCCGCTACGTGTCGTGGGCGAGCAACGGCGTCAACGCCAAGCTCTTGCAAAAGCTTCGTAGCGAAATCGACGCCGATTTCCAGCTGATCCGGCAAAAGTTCAAGGAACTGGCGGACCGGCCGGATCTATCGGCGGCGGAAAAGTCGGATCTGCCGGCGCTCAAGGTCAAGCTGGCGCAATACCAAAGCACCGCCAAGGACGTGCTCGACGTCGGCGCCACCGATCCGGCCATGGCGACCATGATGCTGGGCCAGACCGACGACAAATTTACCAGCATCGAGAGCGACATTCGGCGGATTCTGACGTCGGTCAGCGCGCAGTCGGACCGGATCGCCGCTGCTCTGTCCGCGGCGACGCGGGCCGAAACGCTTTCATTGGCGATCGGCCTGTTGACCTGTCTGGCGTTCGGCATCGCCGCGATCGCGTTCATCGCCCGATCGATCGTCAAGCCGATCAGGTCGATCACGAATGTCATGCAGAAACTGTCGACCGGCGATACCGAGATCAAATTGGGCTATCGCGACCGGAGCGACGAGATCGGGCAGATGATCGAAGCGATCGAGATATTCCGCGGCAACGCGCTTGAGATCGAGGCGATGCAGGCGTCGCGGCGCGAAGCCGACGAAGAGCGCAGGCAGAAGCGCCGCGACGAAATGTCGGCGCTCGCCGCGGAATTCGAGGGCTCGGTCAAGCAGATCGCCGGTCACCTCGTCGAGGCGGTCACCGCGGTGCGCAGCAACGCGGAGATCATGGCAAAGGCCGCGGAGGACACGCGTGCAAAATCCGGCTCGACCGTGGACGCCGTGGTCAGCACCCGTGAGAGCGTCGAAGCCGTCGCGCAAGCGGCCAGCGAACTGTCGCGCACGATCGACGAATTGGCGCGCCGGGCCAAGGACGTCTTCAAGCTGACCAAAGACACCGCCGAGCAGTCGGAAAGCGCCAGCACCGAACTGGCCAAGCTCGCCGCCTCGGTCGAGCAGATTTTGCCGATTACCGATCTGATCCAAGGCATCGCCCAGCAGACTAACTTGTTGGCGCTCAATGCCACGATCGAAGCGGCGCGCGCCGGCCTTGCCGGCAAGGGCTTTGCCGTCGTCGCCGCCGAGGTGAAATCGCTGGCGCAGCAGAGCGGCAAGGCGACCGACGAGATCGCGCAGAAAATCTCGGCGGTCCGCGAAACCTGCGGCGCCGTGGTATCGACCATCGGCCGCATCATCGAGGCGGTGCAGAACCTCAACGTTTTCGCCACCGAGATCTCGACCGGGATCGGACAGCAATCGGCGGAGACCGCCGGCATTTTCGCCAGCGCGCAATCGGCCGCCGACAGTTCGCGCGCGGTCGCCGCCAATATCGTCGACCTCAACGGTCACGCCGACGCGACTTACGCCGCCTCGAGCGAAGTGCTCGACACCACCAAGCGGCTGTTCGACCATACCCGCGGCGTGCAGGCCAACGTCGAAAAATTCCTACGCCATGTAAGAAACGCGTAGTGACGGCTGCGCGTCGTCGGCATCAAAGAAGCTAACGATTTGCACAAGCGGCCGACCGCAAGCCCGCGCTCGCGACCACGGGCAAAACGTCCTACGACATCGCTCCGCTTTCCATGTCGCGGCCGGGCATCAAAAAAGGCGGCAACGCGTGAGCAGCCGCCGCGGCGTCGCAGGAAAGCCGCGCCGGCTCAGGCCGCCAGCATCTTCTGCACTTCGTTGACCAGTTCGCGCAGGTGAATGGGCTTGGACAGCACCTTGGCGTGCTTGGGCGCGCTCGAATCGCAATTGAGCGCCACGGCGGCGAAGCCGGTGATGAACATGATCTTGATGTCGGGATCGAGCTCGGCGGCGCGGCGAGCGAGTTCGATCCCGTCCATCTCCGGCATGACGATATCGGTCAAGAGGAGCTCGAACGGCTCCTCGCGCAGCCGCTGATAGGCGGAAAGGCCATTGTCGTAGGAAATGACCTCAAAGCCGGCATTTTGCAGCGCCTTGACCAGGAAACGGCGCATATCGATGTCGTCTTCGGCAAGCAGGATTTTGGACATATCACTCGAACCCGGCTTTACGCCGGCCCCCCTACATTCCATAAGCCGGATGGCCGGTAAACATCGAGTGAAAGACGGCGATATAACGATGGCGGCAAGTGGTCTTGGCAAGGCTTTTGGCAAGGCCGTTGGCAAGGGGGGCTCTTGGAGGGCTCTTGGCAAGCCGGAAAGCCCTATGGACAATGGCCGCGGGCGCACGCTAGGGAACAAGCGCTGGGTCGCGAGCCACGGAAAGCCCGCCAGGCGCCATGTCGGAAATCCAGGACGAATTCGATCCCCCGTTCGAGACCGTCGAGCCGCCGCAATGCCGCGGGCCGCTGTTATTCAATTCGCCCCATAGCGGGCGGGTCTATCCGTCCGAATTCCTGCAGACGTCGCGGCTCGATCTGGCGACGCTGCGCCGTTCCGAGGATAGTTTCGTCGGCGAACTGATCGAAGGCGTGGCGGCGCGCGGCTTTCCGATCATGCGGGCACACTTCCCGCGCTGCTATGTCGACGTCAACCGCGAACCCTATGAGCTCGATCCGCGGATGTTCGACGGCCGGCTGCCGTCGTTCGCCAATACCCGCTCGATGCGGGTGGCCGGCGGGCTCGGCACCGTGGCGCGAGTCGTCGGCGACGCCCAGGAGATCTACGACCAGCGCATCTCGGTCGGCGAAGCGCTGCGCCGGATCGACGGCCTCTACAAGCCCTATCACCGCATGCTGCGGCGCGTATTCATGCGGCTGCAGCGCGATTTCGGCGTCGCCATCCTGGTCGATTGCCACTCCATGCCATCATCGACCGGCGGACGCGACGACCGCACGCGCGCCGACCTCGTGCTCGGCGACCGTTACGGCACGAGCTGCGTGGCGGTGGTGGCCGAAACCGTCGAGGAATGCCTGCGCGACTTCGGCTATTCGGTGAGCCGCAACAAGCCCTATGCCGGCGGCTTCATCACCGAACATTACGGCAATCCGACCACCGGGCTGCATGCGATCCAACTCGAGATCAATCGCGCCCTCTATATGGATGAGCGGCGCTATGAACGCTCCGCTTCGTTCGCCAGGCTGGCGCAAGAGTTCGAAGTGTTGGCCGAGCGGCTTGTCGCCATCCCGGTCGAGGAACTGCGGCCGTACCGCGCGGCGGCGGAGTAGCCGGCCCGAACGGCCAACTTGACGTTAAAAGAAAAAGGGCCGCTCACCTTGCGGGAGCGGCCCAAGTCTAGGGAGGAAACGCCCAAGGAGGGCGACGGTAACGGGAGGAAACCTCTCGCTACCGCACTGCAGCAACATACACCGCGCCGCACAAAATACAAGGGCTGCTGACCTAATTTCTGGGGGATAGGTCTGCCGCAAATTTAGTAACTTGGGTATAAGCGCTGCCCCGCCGTTGGCAACGTCACTAGAAAATATTTAAAATCAACCGCTTACGAGGACCAAGCAGGCTGCATAAAATTACGCCAGAGCCGGCAAATTGACGCCGGACCGATAACCCGGTTTTGCATAGCGGATTAACGGCGACTGTGGCCGGGAGATCACGCGCCCTGTCGCCCCGATTGCCGGATCGGCCAAGCTCCGCTACTCGAACCCGCGGGAAGCTCTAAGAGCGCACATGACGGCGATCGACTTCGCGGCATTCGTAGACGAACTCGCCACCGTTTCGGGCGAGACCATCCGGCCGTTTTTCCGCAGCGCGCTTGGCAACGAGAGTCTCGGGCTGGAGAACAAGAGCCATTCCGGCGGTTTCGACCCGGTCACCGCCGCGGACCGCGCCGCGGAAGCGGCGATGCGGGCGCTGATCAAGCGGACCTTTCCCGAGCACGGCGTCATCGGCGAAGAGTTCGGCGCCGACAATGCCGACGCCGAATATGTCTGGGTGCTCGACCCGATCGACGGCACCAAATCCTTCATTTGCGGCATGCCGGTGTGGGGTACGCTGATCGCGCTCACCCGCCGCGGCGAGCCGATCTACGGCATGATGCACCAGCCGTTCACGCGCGAGCATTTCTCCGGCGACGGCCGCGGCGCCCGCTATCGCGGTCCCGCCGGCGATCGCGAGCTGCGGGTGCGCGCCTGCGCCGCCCTCGGCGACGCGATCCTTGCCACCACCAGCCCGCTCCTTATGAACACCGCCGACCGGCAATGCTTCGGCCGCGTTGAAAATAAAGTGCGGCTGTCGCGCTATGGCGGCGATTGCTACGCCTATTGCGTGTTGGCCGCCGGCCATGTCGATCTCGTCATCGAGACCGAGCTCAAGCCGCACGACGTGCTGCCGCTCATTCCGATCATCGAAGGCGCCGGCGGCATCATCACCACCTGGGAGAACGGCCGGCCGCACAACGGCGGCCGCATCGTCGCCGCCGGCGACAAGCGCGTGCACGCGCAGGCGATGGCGGTGCTGAACGGCTGACGGCATCACAACCCGCTCGTCCCCGCGCAAGCGGGGACCCAGTTGCTGGATTCCCGCTTTCGCGGGAATGAGCGGAGATTTTATTAGAGCGTCGTGCCCGCACTTTCAATACAGCGGCGTGCCGGGAATGAAGGCGTCGAACGCCGCCCAGAATTGCGAGCGGAAACGGTCCTGCTCCATCAGGATTTCGTGCTGGGCGCCGACAATGACCAGATGCGAGCCGGCGCGCAGCATGCTGGCGAAATCCTCGACCGCCGCATTCGACACCACGGCGTCGTTGCCGCCGGCGACGATCAGCATCGGCTGGCGGATGCGCGCCGGATAGCCGTGCTCGCGCATCGGCCGCATGGCGCGGAAGGCCGAATCCATCCAGGCGACCGTCGGCGCGCCGACCGACAGCGCGGGCTCCGCCTCGATGATCGCCGCGTTGCGGGCATAACGCACCGGATCCGAGGTCAGGATATTGCCGAGGAAAGGCCGCGACTCGACGATGCTGGTGTCGGTCTTCGGCACATACATGGTGCCGAAGCCCGCCATCCGCAGCGCGCGCACGATGACCGGACCGGCGCCAAGCGAATAATCGACGCCGCCGAGCTTCAACAGCGGCGCGGTCAGCACCATGCGGTCGAACCAGCGATGGCCGCGATGCGCGGCGCGGATGAGAACGGAGGCGCCGGTGGAATGACCGAGCGCGAAGATCGGCGGCGGGCAATCCGGCAGCACGATCTCGCGCATGAAGGTCTCGAGATCGACGTCGTATTCGGAAAAGTCGCGCACGTAGCTCTTGCGCCGGTCGCCAAGCGCCCGGTCCGACAGGCCCTGGCCGCGCCAGTCGAGGGCGGCGACGGCAAAGCCCCGCGCGCGCAGATCGCGCACGGTCTCGAAATATTTCTCGATCCATTCGGCGCGGCCCTGAAATAGGCACACCGTGCCGCGGCGGCCTGCCGGCGGCTGCCAGCGCGCAAAGCGCAAATTGACGCCATCGGGCGTCTTGAGCGTGCCGGTGACGAAATTATCCGGAACCGGATTGGCGGGAATCGAGATGAGTTTCATGAGGACGAAGCTGCGCGGTTCTGCGTCCGCTTATAGCAGCCTCGCGCGCAGCGTCATCTTGCTTTGCTTAAATCCGGCAATTTGGGTCGAATCCCATGCATGGCAAATATGCCAGTGGAAACAACAATTTACTGGCCATCTTGCGGGCCGGAAAAGCCATCCCATATCCAAGTTGCGCAGGCCAAAGCGGGCTGCGCATTCATCGGTCAGGCCCTTCGGGGCGGACCATCCGCATGTCGCTTCAGAAGGAGGATATGCCATGCGAACTTTCGATCTTGCACCTCTTTATCGTTCCACCGTCGGTTTCGACCGGCTGTTCTCGATGCTCGATCAGGGCCTCGAGGGCGGCGCGCCCGGTTATCCGCCCTACAATATCGAGCGGACCGGCGATAACGCCTATCGCGTGTCGGTAGCCGTTGCCGGCTTCAACGAGCCGGAGCTTTCGGTCGTCGCCAAAGAGAACACGCTGACCATCCGCGGCGAGAAAAACGCCAAGGACGAGGAGAAGCGCGGTGAAGTGCTCTACCAGGGCATTGCCGCCCGCACCTTCGAGCGCGTGTTCCAGCTTGCCGACTTCGTCCAGGTCAAGGGCGCCAGCCTCGAGAACGGTCTCCTGCACGTCGACCTCGTGCGCGAGATCCCCGAGGCGAAAAAGCCGCGCGCGATCCCGATCAACGGCAAAGCGAACGGCCCGATGGTGGTCGAGAAGGCCGCGTAAGCCTTCCGCCATCTTGAGAACGATAAAGCGCCCCGGCCCTCTGGGGCGCTTTTGATTTGTCGGCGCGTCCCTGTCGCGGGGGCGGATGGCGTGTGCGCCGATCACCGCAGCCAGCCCGGCGGATTTTTGCGCATCTCTACTTCCAGATTGTTGAGCGGCGGAATGCGCGCCGGCCCGCCGCGGCGAACCTCAGAAATAATTTTTGGATAAAGGCCCCGCGGCACGCCGGGCTTGCCACGCTGCAGACACGGCCACGGATCGCCGCAACAACGGCGATGACGCTTGCAGCGCTTGTGCGCGCAAGCGCGCCAGAATCCGATGACGTCGCAATAGATCCGGCACAACGCGATCATGGCGGCATCGCGCCGCGCGCTGAGCTGCTCGGCGGTGTGCCGCTTGTGGAAATTCACGCGCGCTGAGACGATCGGCATGGGCAAGCTCCTTTTGCTTCATCCGCCGCACGCCACACGCCTCTTCCAGCGGGGGAGTGGCGACGCGCGAGCGCAAGCGTCCTTGTTCTCGCGATGCGCCTATCGCATCCGAGTTTTGCTGCACGCCTTAAGAAAGCCCTTCCCAAGCACCTCCTAAACAGAAAGGGGAGGCAGAGCGCCGAAAGGCGCAAACTGTACGAGCCGCACCAGCGGGTGCGGCGCGCGCCACGCCGCCAGATGTTGCCACCTGACCGCGCTTTCGGGCGCGCACGCCTTCCGGCGCTCCACCGCGGACTCGCTTCGGCGAATTAACGCCTCCGCTCAGCTCCAGCCGCGCTTCCTGGGCAACCTCTCTTTCAGAGAGCACTTGCTCTCTGTAGAGAAGACTTGGCGTCATCGGGTGTCACCCGCATCTTCCCCTGTCCCAGTCCAGCGAGCTCCTCGCAGGCCGGTCGTTATTACCGGCCGGGCGGTGTCCGGAGCCGCCCGGGAGCGGGTGTATGGCCCGCCCGCGGGCACCGCACTCGCTCCACATCCGAGAGTACCCTCGCGAAGGCGTCCCCGATGAGCGAGCTGGCGGCTAAGTAACTATAGCGGGGACGATTGTCAAGGGGGCGTCCTTATAAAAGAGACATGACTCCTATAGGGGCCCGCGCAAGGCCGCGGGAAGGCTTTATCGGCGAGGGAGAGAAAATAATTCTCGGCGGCGTCGTCACCTCGCGGGAGGGGCCGGCCGCCGGAATTCAATCCCGCAGATCAGGGCCTCCGCCGCGAAGCTGAGAGCGAGAGCGGCGGCAACGAGGCCGGCGCATATGAAAAGGCTTTGCATGACAGAGAGATGGGGACGGAACCCGCGCGCGGCCACTCATGGAAGCCATGCCGGCCCAACAGGGCGCACGAAAAAGATGCACGAATCGCGATATCAGCCACGCAAGAGAGGAATCGGTCAGCGGCGTTCAGCTCCATCAAAAAACCGTCACACGAAATTCATCGGATGATCTGAGAGTGCCGCGGAGCGGACCGTTGTGTTTTCCGACGGCGGGACGATGTCCGATGTCCTTTGGTGAGGCGGTTGCGTCTGGATTTGCCAATTACGCAAATTTCTCCGGCCGGGCGTCGCGCCCGGAGTTCTGGTTCTGGGTGCTGTTCGCGATCGGCGGCGCGTTGGCCGCAAACCTCGCCGACGCCGCGATCTTTGTCTATCATCCGGGTCTGTCGCCGCTCAACAGCATCTTCACTTTGATTGCTCTTGTGCCGACGTTTGCGCTGACCGCGCGGCGGCTGCACGATGTCGATCGCTCCGGCTGGTGGCTCTTTCTCGCCGCCACGGGCATCGGAATTCTTTTGCTGCTCTATTGGCTCGGCCTGGAAGGAACCGGCGGGCCGAACAAGTTCGGCGCCGATCCGATGAGCGCTCCAGCGCTGGCGTCCAATCGGTAAGGCGGCTTAAACGCCGGTTGCCGATCGCGAACCGTCATGGTCCTAATCGCGGTGTCGCAATTGCCCCGGCGGGCACGACGCCATCGTCGATCTCAACCGGCTGTGCGTTCCCCTTTGGATCAGGACTTCTGGTCTTTTTTCAACGTCCTCTGGTCCGTTTCCAAGTCTCATTTGTGACAGAGGGAGCATCGGCCGGGCGGCTCATTTCGGCCCGGTGATCTCAGCCTTGTTATCACGGACATGCGTACAACCGCGCTAGTCTTGCGGACGCCGGCCAACATTGCCGCGTTATGCGGGCGCAACGATCCAGGGCATGATCATCGAGGAGCACCCCCAATGAGTACGGTCAGGACCAAAGACGGCATCGACATCTATTACAAGGACTGGGGCCAAGGTCAGCCTATCGTGTTCAGTCATGGCTGGCCGCTGTCGGCCGACGACTGGGACAACCAGATGCTGTTCTTCCTCGGCAAGGGCTATCGCGTGATCGCCCACGACCGCCGCGGCCACGGCCGTTCCAGCCAGACGGGCGACGGCCACGACCTCGATCACTATGCCGACGACCTTGCCGCGGTGACGGCGCATCTCGATCTGAAGAACGCCATTCATGTCGGACACTCGACTGGCGGCGGCGAAGTGGTGCGGTATCTGGCGCGGCACAGCAACCGGAGCGTGGCGAAGGCTGCGATCATCTCGGCGGTGCCGCCGCTGATGGTGAACACGCCGGCCAACCCGAACGGCTTGCCGAAATCGGTGTTCGACGATCTGCAGGCGCAGCTTGCCGCCAATCGCTCGGAGTTCTACCGCGCACTGCCGGAAGGGCCGTTCTACGGCTTCAACCGCCCGGGCGCGAAAAAATCGGAAGCGATCATCGCCAACTGGTGGCGGCAGGGCATGATGGGCGGCGCCAAGGCGCATTACGACGGCATCGTCGCCTTCTCGCAGACCGACTTCACCGAGGATCTGAAGAAGATCGCGATCCCCGTGCTGGTAATGCACAGCGAGGACGATCAGATCGTGCCTTATGTCGCGGCCGGACCGTTGTCGGCGAAGCTTTTGAGGAATGGGACGCTCAAAACCTACAAGGGATTCCCGCACGGCATGCCGACCACGGAAGCGGCCACCATCAACGCCGACCTGCTGGCCTTCCTCAAGGCGTGAGGGCGAAGGCGGCGATCGCCGCGACCACCCGCTCCTCTTGTTCGAGCTGCGGCAGGTGGCCGGCTTGGTCGATGACTTCGAGGCGCGCGCCCGGAATGCGCTTGAGGAACTCCCGCGCATAGACCGGCGCCACGACGCCGTCGGCGCTACCCCAGACGATCAGCGCCGGCGAGGCGATGCGGTGAATGCGCCGCGCCAGACCGCGGTCGGCGACCGGCCAGACGAATTTGCCGGTGCAGGCCTGCGCCCAGACGAATTGCGAGAGTGCCTCGACGCGCCCTTCCGGATCGGCCGGCACCGCGAAGAAGCGGCGCGCCGCGTCGCCGTCGGGCGCGGCGAACAGCGCCGCCTTGCGCGCTTGCTCGCTCAAAATCATCCAGTTCTTCACCGGATGATCGTCGCGCCACAGCCCGACCGGATCGATCAGAACGAGCCGGCTGAGGGCGCGCGGCGCGGCGGCGGCGAATTCCGCGGCAAGCAGCGCGCCGAAGGAGTGGCCGACCAGCGCCGGCGCATTGAGTTCGAGCCGGTCGAACAATTCGCCGCTATAGACGACGAGATCGTGCCAGCCTTCGAGCGCATGGACCGCATTCGGATCGCCGGCGCTGGTGCCGGGGAATTTCGGCGCGAACACCTTGTGGCGCTGGGCCAAGCGCGCGACGAAGCCGCGATCCGGCGCCAGACCCCAGGGTCCGTGCAGATAAACAAGCGGCGGACCGGAGCCTAAAATCTCGACTTCGGTATCGATGCGATCCTGCCAGAGCTTGATCCGGCGAATTTCGGCGGCGGCCATTCTTGTCACTCTCCGCTCATTCCCGCGAAAGCGGGAATCCAGCCCTTCTTGAAAATCCCCTGCTGGACTTCCCGCCTTCGCGGGAGTGAGCGGTTTCAAGAGACTGTGCATTCGGTCACATGCTTTAAGACACTGCAGCCATCGCCGCTGCCGGTCGTTTGACCTTCAACCGCTCCGGCCACCAGCGGTCCTCGTATTCGTCGTCCCACTGATCCTTCAGATACGGCAGCACTTCGCGGGCGAACAGATCGATGTTGCTCTTGCACAATTCCGTCGGCATCGAGCCGAAATGCAAGAGCGCCAACAGATGGCCCATGCGCAATTCCTTGATGCCATCGAGCAATTGCTCGCGGACCGTCTTCGGGCTGCCGACGACGACAAAGCCGCGTTCGAAGAAATCTTTTGCTTTCAGCTCGCGGAGCTTCACTTCGGCGCGCGGATTGTGCTGCAGCGCCGCCCGCAGCGCGTCGTATTCGAGGCAGCCGGGAATCGCCTGATAATGCGGCGGCGCGTAGAGGAGCTTGTGAAAGAAATATTCGGCGTGTTCGGCGTAGAGGTCCTCGGCCTCGGCGTCGGTCGGCGCAACGCCGATCAGCTGCAGGAAGCTGAAGCGATAGGGATTGTCGTCGCGGCCCTTGCGCGCCACCAGATCCCAATAGCGCTCGTTCACCTGCTTGGCGTTCTTGGCGCCGTAGTAGCTCAAGTGACAGAAGCAGTGATCCTCGCCGACGACGAATTCGGCGGTGCCGGAAATGCCGGAGCCGGGAATCCAGATCGGCGGATGCGGCTGCTGGATTGGCCGCGGCCAGAGATTGACCGCGCCGAGCTGATAATGCTTGCCGTTCCAGGCAAAGACCTCGCGCGCCGACCAGGCCTTGACGACCAGCGCCAGCGCCTCGCGATAACGCTCGCGCTGCTCGATCGGCACGACGCCGTTACTGATGGTGGCGTCGGCCGGCAGCCCGGTGGGAAAGCCGGCGACCAGCCGGCCGCCGCTGATGCAGTCGAGCATCGCGTATTCTTCGGCGATGCGGGTGGGCGGCGTGGTCGACGGCAATGTCGAGCCGAGCTGCACGATGGCCGTGTTCTGGCCGTTGGTGCCCTTGGCCAGCACCGCGGCCATGATGCTCGGATTGGCCATGAAGCCGTAGACGTTCTGATGATGCTGGTTGGTGCACAGCCCGTGAAAGCCGGATTTGGCGGCGAACAACAGCTCATCGAGCGTCGCGTTGTAGTATTCGCCGACTTTATCGGGGTCGGCGACATCGAACCACAAGGGATCGATGTAGGCCGATTGGTAGCGCCGATCGAAATCCGCCGGCAGCCCGCGATAGGGCATCAAATGGAACATGCAGACTTTCACGGCGGCGCCTCCCGGCGAATTCATTGTTATGCGCGGGTATGCTACGCGGCGGCCGACGCCAGCTCAATCGCGCCGCACGCCATTGCTCGCCTGCGCAAGGCACATGACACACTCCACAAGGCCGGCGCATGGTGGCGCGTGCCGGGGCACAGCGCCGCCGTCGGCCGGTCGCGATCAATTCTTGATGGTCAGCGTCGACGGCGCTTTGGGCTTTGCCGGCGGCGCGGCTTGCGCCGCGGGAGCGGACGGTGCTGCGGGCGCCGCCGTTACGCTCGGCTTAGGATCCGGCTCCGGCTTTGGATCGACCGCGGCCGAAGGCCTGGTGCCGGCCTTGATGTCGTTAACTGTGGCTCGCGGCTTGGCGTCTTCGGCTTTGCGCGACGCCAGCTCCGGCGGGCGCGGCCGCGGCAAGGGCGTCACGCTTGCGCCGCTATGCGGATGCGGCGCGACCGGCGCCACCGGGGCATCGGAGCCCCGCGGCAGGCCATACGGCAGCGTGGCGCCGCCGTCCGAGCCGTAAGGTCGGGCGCCGTAAGGTGCGGGACCGGACGGCTCCGCATTCGCATCGTCCGCATCATAGGGATCGGGATCATCCGGATCCGACGCGTAGGGGCTCGAACCATAGGGGCCTCGGTCATAGGGCGCCGAAGCATAAGGTCCCGGACCATAGGGCCCGTAATCGCGCTCGCCGTAAATGCCGCCGTAATAGGGTCCGGCGTAATTGCCCGGGCCGCGCACGATGCGGTTGGCATCGCGGATGGCGCCGGTGCGGGCGTCAAGCACGACGCGCATCAGCATGCCGCGATAGTCGGTCGCGCGCGCCACATAGACCGTGCCTTCGCGCAGCGGCGGCGCCAGCGGATCGAAGCCGGCCGCATGCAGCGTGCGGACGATTTCATAGCTCGAGACGAAGCCCGGCGCGGGAAGCAGTAGCTGCGGCGCCGGCGCGCCGGACACGGGCTTTTTCGGCGCAGCTTGCGGCAACGGCGGAGCTTGCGGCAACGGCGGAACCTGCGCCTGCCCGGAGGCGGCAGCGACGATGAAAAACGTCAGCGCCAAGATTCCCGTTACGCGTACACCCACGAGCGCCCCCTTCCCCGGCGGCCAATCTCGACCCGCAGCTTCAGCGTCATCCGCAATTAGGGCGGCGCTTTGGCGCAAGCTTGGGCGCTATGCGGATTTTTTGCATAGGCCGACGAACCTTTCGATGTCGAACTCTTGCGTGGAGAACGACGTGACCAAACGCACCAGAACGTTATTGGTTCCAACATCGAGACCCTCGCTCGATCGGACATAGTAAGTCGCGCCGGCGGCTTTCAGCTTGGCTTCGAGCGCGCAAGGGATCACGACAAAGACGAGATTGGCCTTGACCGGCCAGACCGGTTTCAGTCCGACCGCCGTGAGTTTTTCGGCGAGCCTGTCGGCCATGGCATTGGCGTGACGCGCCAGCGTGAGCCAGCGGTCCTCGGCGAGATAGGCCAAAAACTGCGCGGCGATGAAGCGGTGCTTGGAGAGGAGATGCCCGGCGCGCTTGCGGCGTTCGCCCATGAAAGCGGCACGAACGGCATCGAAAACGATCACCGCCTCGGCCGCCAGCGCGCCGCCCTTGGTGGCGCCGAACGACAGCACGTCGACGCCGGATCGCCAGGTCATCTGCGCCGGACTGGCATTGAGCCGGACGAGTGCATTGGCGAAGCGGGCGCCGTCCATGTGGACAGCGAGATCGCGGCCATGCGCGATCTCGGCCAGCGCCGCGATCTCCCCGGTACGATAGATGGTGCCGGCTTCGCTGGCTTGCGTGATCGAGACCGCCGCCGGCACCATCTGATGCGGCGAGTGGCCGCCATAGCCGTTAAGCGCCGCTTGCAGCGTCGCCGGCGCGATCTTGGCGCCGTCGCCGGGCAAGCCGGCGAGCTTGAGGCCATGGCCGAAGAACTCCGGCGCGCCGCATTCGTCGGTGGCGATGTGGGAATCGGCGTGACAGAAGACGACACCCCAGGGCGGCGACACTTGCGCCAGCGCCAGCGCATTCGCCGCCGTGCCGGTCGGCACCAGGAATACCGCGACCTCGCGCTCGAATAGGTGCGCAAGCTTGCGCTCGACGGCTTGCGTCCAGTCGTCGTTGCCGTAGCCGCGGGCATAGCCGGTATTGGCGTCGGAGATGGCGGCAAGGATGGCCGGGTCGATGCCGGCCGTATTGTCACTGGCGAAGTTCATCGGCCGCGAAACTAGCGCGGATGACGCGCAATGCGCCACCGTCGGCCATTGCGCCAAACCGCGTCCCATGATCCACTTGCGACCGCGGAGCCTTCGCAAAACTCGATGGCGGCCGGGGCCGCAGGGCACCCTACTCTTTCAATTTCCACGCTCCGGGAACGAAAGTGAGGGGTCGAGCGCTTGTGTTCGGCAAGGGAATTTGCGATGTTCCCATAGGACAGCATTGCTGTCCCAATTGACGGCCCCAGGCGCGGTCGGGAGATCCGACGAGACGCGGGGTCGGCCGCCGGCGGCGAGGGCGCGCCGGGCGGCAACAACAAGCAGCCAGCGGCCGCCTTTCGGCGGCATGAAGGTTGCCTCCAGGAAGAGTGGCTCGCCCTTGGGCGCAAGCTCTGTTTTTCGCCCCATCGACCGGACGCGGGCGATGGCGCGAAGGGAGCGCAGCGGTAACTTTCGTCGGAGACTTCCGGCCGCGACGGCCGGGGCTCCGGGAGGATGACGAGTACGACGATGGGTGCGTCTGGTTTCGGCCTGTTTGATCCGGCGCTGGAAAAGGATTCCTGCGGGGTCGGATTTATTGCCGACATCAAGGGACGCCGCTCGCATAAGATCGTCGAGGACGCGCTGACCATTCTGGTCAATCTCGAGCATCGCGGCGCGGTCGGCGCCGATCCGCGCGCCGGCGACGGCGCTGGCATCCTCATTCAGACGCCGCACAAGTTTCTCGCCAAGAAGGCCGCCGAGCTCGGCATCACGCTGCCGCAGCCGGGCGACTATGCGGTCGGCGCGCTGTTCATGCCGCACGATCCGGCATGGCGGCAGGAAATCGTCGACACCTACACCGCGGTCGCGGCGCGGGAAGGCATGACCATTCTCGGCTGGCGCGACGTGCCGACCGACAATTCGACGCTCGGCGAATCGGTCAAGCCGACCGAGCCGAAGCACATGCAGGTCTTTATTGGCCGGCCGGCGAAGATCAAGACCGAGGACGAGTTCGAGCGTCGGCTCTATATCCTGCGCAAGACCATATCCGGCATCATGCACGGCAAGCGCGGCCGCCAAGTCTCGCATTATTATCCGGTGTCGATCTCATGCCGCACCCTGATCTACAAGGGCATGTTCCTCGCCGACCAGCTCGGCACCTACTATCCCGACTTGCACGATCCGGACTTGCACAGCGCGCTCGCGCTCGTGCACCAGCGCTTCTCCACCAACACCTTTCCGGCATGGTCGCTGGCGCATCCGTACCGGATGATCGCCCATAACGGCGAGATCAACACGCTGCGCGGCAACAACAACTGGATGGCGGCGCGCCAAGCCTCGGTGTCGTCGCCCAAGTTCGGCGACGACATCAAGAAGCTGTGGCCGATCTCCTACGAAGGTCAATCCGACACCGCGTGCTTCGACAACGCGCTCGAATTCCTCACCATGGGCGGCTATTCGCTCGCCCACGCCATGATGATGATGATTCCGGAAGCTTGGGCCGGCAATCAATCGATGAACGAAGCGCGCCGCGCCTTCTACGAATACAATGCCGCGCTGATGGAGCCGTGGGACGGTCCGGCGGCGATCGCCTTTACCGACGGCCGGCAAATCGGCGCCACGCTCGATCGCAACGGCCTGCGCCCGGCGCGCTATGTCGTCACCCGCGACGACCGCATCATCATGGCGTCGGAAGTCGGCGTGCTGCCGATCCCGGAAGGTGACATCGTCACCAAGTGGCGGCTGCAGCCGGGCAAGATGCTCTTGGTCGATCTCGAGCAGGGCCGGCTCATTCCCGACGAGGAGATCAAGTCGCAACTGGCGGGGAGCCATCCGTACCAGGAATGGCTGCAGCGCACGCAGATCCAGCTCGAAGAGCTGCCGGACACGGCGGCGGCGGCGCCGATCTCGAACCTGTCGCTGCTCGATCGCCAGCAGACGTTCGGCTATACCCAGGAAGACCTGAAAATCCTGATGACGCCGATGGCGACCACCGGCGAGGAAGCGGTCGGCTCGATGGGCAACGACACGCCGATCTCGGCGCTGTCGGTTCGGGCGAAGCTCCTTTTCACCTATTTCAAGCAGAACTTCGCCCAGGTCACCAATCCGCCGATCGACCCGATCCGCGAGGAACTGGTGATGAGCCTCGTCTCGATCATCGGGCCGCGGCCGAACCTGTTCGATCTGGAGGGCACCTCGAAGCAGAAGCGTCTCGAAGTGCATCAGCCGATCCTCACCAACGCCAACCTGGAGAAGATCCGCGCGATCTCGGAAGTCGGCCACGATCACTTCAAGTCGCGCACGCTCGACGCCACCTGGCCGGCGGAAGCGGGCGCCGCC
This sequence comes from uncultured Alphaproteobacteria bacterium, assembly GCA_963791925.1. Taxonomy (GTDB): domain Bacteria; phylum Pseudomonadota; class Alphaproteobacteria; order Rhizobiales; family Xanthobacteraceae; genus BOG-931. The sequence continues at coordinate 454,460 of CAWBUA010000006.1, forward strand.
GGCATGGAGACCGCCGTCGCCGCGCTCTGTCGCGAAGCCGAACGCGCCGTTGGCGAAGGCATCAACATCATCATCCTGTCCGACCGCCGCGCCGGCGCCGACAGCATCCCGATTCCGTCGCTGCTCGCCTGCGCCGCCGTGCATCATCACCTCATCCGCGAGGGCTTGCGCACGTCGGTCGGCATCGTCGTGGAATCCGCCGAGCCGCGCGAGGTGCACCATTTCGCCTGTCTCGCCGGCTACGGCGCCGAAGCCATCAATCCCTATCTCGCCTTCGAGACGCTGACTGCGATGAAGAACGAGCTGCCGCAAAAGCTCGACGACAAGGAAATCATCAAGCGCTACATCAAGTCGATCGACAAAGGGCTGCTCAAGGTGATGTCGAAGATGGGCATCTCGACCTATCAGTCCTATTGCGGCGCGCAGATTTTCGACGCCATCGGACTGAAGTCCGACTTCGTCGCCAAATATTTCACCGGCACCGCGACCCGCATCGAGGGCGTCGGGCTCGCCGAGATCGCCGAAGAAGCGGTGCGGCGGCATCGCGACGCGTTTTCCGATGCGCCGATCTATCGCTCCGCGCTCGACGTCGGCGGCGAATATGCCTTCCGCGTGCGCGGCGAGGATCACGTCTGGAACGCGGCGACGGTGTCGGCGCTGCAGCACGCCGTGCGCGGCAATTCCTACGACAAGTACCGGCAGTTCGCCCGCATCATCAACGATCAGTCGGAGCACCTCTACACGATCCGCGGCCTGTTCCGCATCAAGTCGGCGGCGGAAGACGGCCGCAAGCCGGTGCCGATCGAGGAGGTCGAGCCGGCCAAGGCTATCGTGCGCCGCTTCGCCACCGGCGCCATGTCCTACGGCTCGATCTCGCGCGAGGCGCATACCACGCTCGCCATCGCCATGAACCGGATCGGCGGCAAGTCGAATACCGGCGAAGGCGGCGAGGAGAGCGACCGCTACAAGCCGCTGCCGAACGGCGATTCGATGCGCTCGGCGATCAAGCAGGTGGCGTCCGGCCGTTTCGGCGTCACCGCCGAATATCTCGTCAATTCCGACGTGATGCAGATCAAGATCGCGCAAGGGGCCAAGCCCGGCGAAGGCGGCCAGCTGCCGGGCCACAAGGTCGACAAGACCATCGCCAAGGTACGGCACTCGACGCCCGGCGTCGGGCTGATCTCGCCGCCGCCGCATCACGACATCTATTCGATCGAGGATCTGGCGCAGCTCATCTTCGACCTGAAGAACGTCAATCCCGACGGCGACGTTTCGGTCAAGCTCGTCTCCGAGGTCGGCGTCGGCACCGTGGCCGCCGGCGTGTCGAAGGCGCGCTCCGACCATGTCACCATCGCCGGCTATGAGGGCGGCACCGGCGCCTCGCCGCTGACTTCGATCAAGCATGCCGGTTCGCCGTGGGAGATCGGCCTGGCCGAGACCCACCAGACCCTGGTCGCCAACCGGCTGCGCGGCCGCATCGCCGTGCAGGTCGACGGCGGCATCCGCACCGGCCGCGACGTCGTGGTCGGCGCGCTTCTGGGCGCCGACGAATTCGGCTTCGCCACCGCGCCGCTGATCGCCGCCGGCTGCGTGATGATGCGCAAGTGCCACCTCAACACCTGCCCGGTCGGCGTCGCCACCCAGGACCCGGTCTTGCGCAAGCGCTTCACCGGTCAGCCCGAGCACGTCATCAATTACTTCTTCTTCGTCGCCGAGGAAGTGCGCGAGCTGATGGCGGAAATGGGCTACCGCAGCTTCGACGAGATGATCGGGCAGATGCAGATGTTCGATCAGCGCAAGCTCATCGCCCACGGCAAGGCGAGCGGCCTCGATCTGTCCAGGCTGTTCATGAAGCCGGACGTGCCGGCGAGCGTGAAGATCTATAATTGCGAGGCGCAGGATCACAAGATCGCGGACATCCTCGACCGCAAGCTGATCGCGCAATCGAAGGACGCGATCGAGCGCGGCACGCCGGTGCAGCTCTCCTTCCCGATCAGGAACGTCGACCGCACGGTTGGCGCCATGCTCTCAGGCCAGATCGCCAAGCGTTACGACCATGCCGGCCTGCCGGCCGACACCGTCGTGGCGCGCTTCACCGGCACCGCGGGCCAGAGTTTCGGCGCGTTTCTCGCCCGCGGCGTCTCCTTCGAGCTTGACGGCGACGCCAACGATTATGTCGGCAAGGGGCTGTCCGGCGGCCGCATCGTGGTGCGTCCGCCCGCGGCATCGGGCGTGGTGCCGGAGCAGTCGATCATTGTCGGCAATACCGTGCTCTATGGCGCCATCGCCGGCGAATGCTATTTCCGCGGGGTGGCCGGCGAGCGCTTTGCCGTGCGCAATTCCGGCGCCGCCGCGGTGATCGAGGGCGCCGGCGACCATTGCTGCGAATACATGACCGGCGGCGTCGTCGTGGTGCTCGGCCCGACCGGGCGCAATTTTGCCGCCGGCATGTCGGGCGGCATCGCCTATGTGCTCGACGAGGACGGCACGTTCGCCTCGCGCTGCAATATGGCCATGGTCGAGCTCGAGCCGATGCCCGACGAGGAAGACATCAACGCCAAGATCTTCCACCAGGCGCGCGACCTCGAAGCCCACGGCATGGTCGACGTCATGTCGGACTTGAGCCGCTTCGACGGCCACCGGCTGCATCACCTGATCACGCGGCATGCGCGCTTTACCGGATCACGCGTCGCCGCCAGGATTCTCGACGACTGGAAAACCTGGTACCCGAAATTCCGCAAGGTGATGCCGGTCGAGTATCGCCGCGCGCTCAACGAACTGAAAGCCGCGGCGATCGCGGCGGAATGAAATAACAGAAAATCGAATCCGATGACGGCGAACCTGTGTCATTATCCGCTCGTCCCCGCGCAGGCGGGGACCCAGTTCTGGATTCCCGCCTGCGCGGGAATGAGCGGAAATGGTTGAACGCAATCGGATGATGTTTTAGGGCGTTACGTGGGCAAGATCACCGGGTTTCTGGACTACGAACGCGAGGACCGCGACTACCAGCCGGTCGCCGAGCGCATTCATCATTGGCGCGAATTCGTCCTGCCGCTGCCGGACAAGGACTACGTCACCCAGGCGGCGCGCTGCATGAATTGCGGCGTGCCCTATTGCATGGGCACCGGTGCGGTTCAGCCCGGCACGCCGGGCTGCCCGGTCAACAACCAGATTCCGGATTGGAACGACCTCGTCTATACCGGCCATTGGGACGAGGCGGCGCGCAGCCTGCATTCGACCAATAATTTTCCGGAAGTCACCGGGCGCGTGTGCCCGGCGCCGTGCGAAGCCTCCTGCACGCTCAACATCGACGACAACCCGGTCACCATCAAATCGATCGAATGCGCGATCGCCGACCGCGCCATCGCAGCGGGGCTTAAGCCCGAGCCGCCGGCGGTGCGCACCGGCAAGAGCGTGGCGATCGTCGGTTCCGGCCCGGCGGGCCTCGCCTGCGCGCAGCAACTCGCACGCGCCGGGCATGCGGTCCATGTCTTTGAGCGCTGGGCCAAGGCCGGCGGCTTGCTCCGTTACGGCATTCCCGATTTCAAGATGGAGAAGATTCACGTCGAGCGCCGTGTCGCGCAAATGGAGGCGGAAGGCGTCGTATTCCATTACGGCGCCCATGTCGGCGTCAATCTGCCGGCGGAAAAACTGCTCAAGGACTATGACGCCGTGGTGCTGACCGGCGGCGCCGAGGCGCCGCGCGATCTGCCGGTGCCCGGCCGCGAGCTCAAGGGCATTCACTTCGCCATGGATTTCCTGCCGCAGCAGAACCGGCGCGTGTCGGGCGAAGCCGCGTTGCCGGGCGAGCCGATCCTCGCCCAAGGCAAGCATGTCGTCGTCATCGGCGGCGGCGACACCGGTTCCGACTGCATCGGCACCTCGTTCCGCCAGGGCGCCCTCTCGGTGACCAATTTCGAAATCATGGCGGAGCCGCCGCTGCACGAGAACAAGGCGCTGACCTGGCCGGACTGGCCGCTGAAGCTGCGCACCTCGTCGAGCCACGAGGAAGGCGTCGAGCGCGATTTCGCGGTGATGACGACGAAATTCTCCGGCGAGAACGGCGCGGTGAAGAAACTGCACTGCGTGCGCGTCGACGCCAAGATGAAGCCCGTTCCCGGCAGCGCGTTCGAGATCGCCGCCGATCTCGTTCTCTTGGCGATGGGCTTCGTGCATCCGGTGCACGACGGCTTGCTCAAGAGCCTCGATGTCGCGCTCGACCAGCGCGGCAACATCGCCGCCTCGACCGAGGACTACAAGACCTCGCTGCTCAAGGTCTTCACCGCCGGCGACATGCGCCGCGGGCAATCGCTCGTCGTCTGGGCGATCCGCGAAGGCCGCCAAGCCGCGCACGCGGTCGACAAGTATCTGATGGGCTCGACGCTGCTGCCGCGGTAGCGCGAAGCGCCTAACCGTTTCCCGTGAGACGAAGGACGGCCTCGATAACGACGCCGGTCGCGATGGCAATCGCGCGCGAGACGATGCTGAGATCGATACCGAACTGCGCCCCGAGCATCGGCAAGACGATGAGGAGGCCGATCAAGATCGCCAGCCCGTAAGGCTCAAGCTTGGCAATGGGCGCGGCAAGGGCCTGCGGCAGAATTCCGACCAGGATCCGTCCGCCATCGAGCGGCGGCAGCGGGAACAGATTGAACACCGCCAGCACCACGTTGAGAATGAGCGCATTCTTCAAGTTGTCCGCCAGCCATTGCGCGGCGCTGATCGGCAGGTAGCCGACCAGGTGAAATGCCAGCGCTGCGGCCACCGCCAGCGCAATATTCATGGCCGGTCCGGCCGCGGCGACCAGCACCATGTCCCGTCGCGGCGTTTGCAACTTGCGAAAATTGACCGGCACCGGCTTGGCGTAACCGAACAGGAACGGCGCGTGGAACAGAAGCAGCAGCCCAGGCAGCAGAACCGTCCCGAAAGGATCGATATGCTTTGCCGGATTGAAGCTGACGCGTCCGAGCCGCCATGCCGTGTCGTCGCCGAGCAGGTGGGCGACGAAGCCGTGCGCGGCCTCATGAAAGGTTATGGCGACGATCACGGGAAGCGCCCAGACCGTCACCAGGTAGATGGCGTTGCTGCTCACGGCTTCGGTTCCTCAATGGCCTTGCCAAAGGCGGCTCGCGCTCGGGATCGACCGATTTATCGGACAATGTCGGCGGCCTGGTCGACTCCCCTGGGCGGAAGCGGAAATTGAGGTCGCAATCATATCTTTCCGGCGATGCGAGGATGACGGGGTGCTGCAAACGACGCCGGTCGTACGGCGGGGAAACGCACGAATGAGCGGCGCGCGCGGCGATTACCCGAGTTTTTCAAAGAAAAACAAGCCGTAAAGCTCAGACAAAATTAAAATACGATTCTTTGTCGTTCGGCCCCCGCTTGCCGACCCAGCCTAGCTTGCCACCAAAAAGGGTGCTAGAAATCGGAGGCGGCAAGATGCCGCGCCCATTTCATAAGGGGGGTTGACGATGGCCATTCACAAGAAGGTGCATGATCCCGCACATCCAGGAGAGGAAAAACACCTGGTATTGCCGGCATTTTCCTACCTGCCTACCGACGCCCTTGCGCAAGTCGTTGTCGATGCGTGGGCCAATCCGGGGCATTTATTGGATCGCGATTCCCATTCGAATCTACCAACAAAAGCCGCCGTGCAAGACGCCACCAAGCGGATCAATGCCGCGGGCTTCGACCTGACGCGCGCCGTTGTAATTACGGAAGAAGAGCATGACAGCGACTATATCATGCAATCGGACGATGAAATCGTCTTCGTGCTGCCGAAGAAGTCGCGCTTGAAGGCGTCTCCCAAGAATCTTCTCGAAACGGCCAAATTGCTGATGGGCTGCACGCCGAACGGAATTTAGTGCCGCACCATCGACATTGACGTGACGTGGTTTGTTCCTCGATTGAAGCGAGTGCGGAGTCCATAACGGAACGCGGTCTTGTGAATGATTGCGCGCAAGCGCTCGGAAACGGGAGGCCTGAAATGGCGCGGCTGGTGACCGAGTGGGTGAAGGTTGGAGACGATATTTCCATCATTGCTCGTGAATCGGGAGAAGTCTGGTTTCACAACCAAGGCGGGACGCGAGAGACCGTCGACCCATTTGCAGCGCCGATGACCGGCGCGGGAACGCAGGGCAGCACGGTCGGGCTTCTGGATGGCGCGATAAATCTCGGCTTTGCCGAAATTGAAAATCGCCTGGCAAGCCCCGAACCGACGCTCGTTGCCTATATCGTTGCCTTGGTCGGCGCCTATCACACGTCCGTGCACACGCCGCGAAATCTGCGGCGCGCCGCCGAGCGTTTCGCGACGCTGGGCAGGCCCGAAGTCGCCGCGTACCTGGAACTGCGTGCGCGCGAGGAGACCGGCCACGACCGGCTCGCGCTCAAGGACCTACAGGCGCTGGGCGTCCCCGGCGACCGGCTCGTCGCCAATTTCATCCCGGAGGGCATTAGTCCGCTCTGCGATCGGTTCGACGACCTGTGCATGCAAGACTATCCGATCGGCTGCATCGGCTATTCGTACTGCCTGGAGCGCATTGCCGCGCTCAAACAGAGCTCCGACATCGAAAAGGTGCAGAGGCTGTGCCCGGGCGGCATCGACGCGACCCGCTTCCTCAGAAGTCACAGTTCGCTCGGAAGCGAGGTCAGCCACGTCGAGGAGACGATCGAATTCGTCGCCTCGCTTCCCGCCAACGATCGTATAAGCGTCGTTCAGGAGACGTATCAATCGGCATTGCTCCTGGCCGAGGGATACAATCACGAGCTCCTCAAATCCGATGCGCAGATGCTTGAGGAGCTTGAGCGGGCGCTCGGAGAGGCGCTCCCGCGGTTGCGCGGTTCGGGTCCTTTGCATGATGAAATGCGCAGCGGTCGATCCGCGGCGTGAGCCGAAAAGGACGCTGGCGTAGTGAGTCTCAAGCCCGTCTCGACGAGTGCGACCACCGACGTAGGCGAATGGCTGGCAAGTTGCGGACTGGACCGGTACGTCAAGACATTCGCTGAAAACGATGTCGAGTTCTCCGTTCTTCCGGATTTGACGGAAAACGATCTGGAAAAGCTCGGAGTTACTCTCGGCCACCGCAAGATACTGCTGCGGGCGATCGCCGCGCTGACGGCGACGCCGCAGCCTTCCAACACGCCGCCGGCTCCATCGAACGTGACTGCGACGCCACCTCGCGAAGACGAGCTGCGTCAAATCACGGTGCTGTTCTGCGACTTGGTGGGATCCACGGAATTATCGGAGAAGCTGGACCCCGAGGATCTGCGGCTCCTGCTCGACGCGTACCGGGAGGCGTGCAGCACGGCGGTCAGGCGCTACGGCGGGGAAGTGGCGAGCTACGTCGGCGACGGCGTGATGGCGTTTTTCGGATGGCCGCGCGCACATGAGGACGATGCCGCGCGTGCAGTCCACACCGCGCTCGAAACCCTTCATGCCGTGACGAATGTTTCGGGTCCCGTTACGCTGGCTTCCCGGGTCGGAATCTGCTCGGGACCGGCGGTGGTCCGCGATATCGGAGCCGGTCCGACCGCGGGTTCGATCGAGGCCGTGGGCGAGACACCCAACATTGCCGCACGTCTGCAGGCCCTTGCAGCGCCCAATTCGGTTCTGATCTCGGAATCAACGAAACTTCTGATATCCGGGACCTTCGATCTCCAAGATCTCGGTTCGCGCGAGATCAAGGGCATAAGCAGACCTCTTGCCGTCTATCGCGTACTCGCCGCGAAGAATTCCGCGAGCCGGTTCGAGGCGGCGCATGGCGGCGCCCTCACCCCACTCATTGGACGCTCGATCGAACTGAGCTTGATCCTCGATAGGTGGCAAAAAGCAAAGGAGGCTGACGGCCAAACCATAGTGCTTTCCGGTTCCCCCGGCGTTGGAAAGTCGCGGCTCATTCACGAGCTAAAGTCCAATATCCAGCACGAAGCGCATTTTTTGGTAAATCATCAGTGCTCGCCCTATCACAGCCAGAGCGCGTTCTTTCCGATAATCGACCAAACAACCCAGGCCGCCCGGATAACGACCCACGACTCCGCTGCGGATAAACTGGCAAAACTCGAGGCCTATTTCGCCGCGTCAATCGACAGCCCGACCGAGCTGATCTTGCTGATGGCCAAGCTTCTGTCGATCCCCGCCGAAGATAGCCATGAATTGGCCCAGCTCACGTCGCAGCAAATAAAGAACAGGACGATAACCAAGCTTGTGGACAGGCTATTGGCCCTGTCGGTCCAGCGTCCGACGCTCTGTATCTTCGAGGACGTGCATTGGATCGATCCGTCGACGCTCGAATTCCTCGACCACGCCTTAAGCCGCATCGATAGCGCTCGTATCCTGTTCGTTGTCTCGTGCCGACCCGAGTTTCGTCCCGCGTGGCTTGGCCGCGCCAACGTAACGACGCATTCGGTGACGCGATTGTCGCGCAACGAAGTGATCGCGATGGTGAAGGATCTTTCGAGCGGCACAAATTTGTCCCGGAAGGTCGTCGACGAGATCGTCGACAAGGCGGATGGGGTGCCGTTGTTCATAGAGGAGCTGACGCGGAGCATCAAACGGTCGTTGCTGCGCTCGGAGTCGGGGAAAGAGCCTGCCGGGCAAACCGCCCAGTCGGCGGCGAGTAAGGTTCCGGAGACGCTTTATGATGCGCTCATGGAGCGGCTCGATCGCGTTGCCCCGGGCCACAGGGTCGCGCAAATCGCCGCGGTGATCGGGCGGGAGTTTCCTTACGATTTGTTGTCCGCTGCGACGGCAATTGCGGACGATGACCTGCGCTCGGCGCTCTCCGTCCTCGAGCAGGCCGACATCATCTATCGGGTCGATGTTTCGCCATTCGTGCGTTTCGCCTTCAAGCACGCTTTATTACGCGATGCGATCTACAATTCCCTGCTGAGGAGCAAGCGGCAGGAGATTCATGGCGGCATCGCGCGGATTTTGGAGGCTCATTTCAAGGAACTTGTCGAGAGCCAACCGGAAATCGTCGCCTATCACTACGGCGAAGCCGGCAGCCATCAATTGGCCGCGAATTACTGGCGTGCGGCGGGACTGCGCGCCTTTGCGAATTCCGCCAACAGCGAGGCGATCGCCAATCTTCAGAAGGCTCTGGAGCTGCTGACCGTCCTGCCGGAATCGCCCAAGCGCGACGAGCAGGAGATTGAGGTTCAATTGGCGCTGGGCATCCCGCTCATCGCCGTCCGCGGCTATGCCTCGGCCGAGACCCGCGAGGCGTTTGCGCGCGCCCGTGCGCTCAGTCTCAAGCTGAACAATACGCCGAATTATATTCAAGCCCTGTACGGGCTGTGGGGCCATTCCTGGATGGGCGGCAAGCACGACGAAGCGCTCAGCATGGCCAATGAATTTCTATCGAGATCGGCTGCATCCAGCGACCCGGTTCCGTCGATAGTCGCTCATCGGATCATGGGAAGCACATTGCTCACCAGCGGCGAGTTTCAATCGGCGCGGGAGCATTTTGAGCAAAGCATCGCGCTTTCGGACGTCGCCGACGCACAGCCGCTATACGGCCTTTATATGGTGGAGCCGCGCGTGGCCTCGCTCCTGCTCTTGTCTTGGGACTTGTGGTTTCTGGGCTATCCGGACCAATCGTTGAGCCGCGTTTCGGAAGCTCTTGGCCTGGCCAAGGAGCTTTCGCAGCCCTACACCATAGCGTTCGCGAACTATATGACGTCTGTTGTTCATCTGTTTCGCGGACATCCCGATCGCGCGCTTGCAAGCGCCGAGCAGAGCCTGGAAATGTCCAAGGAACAGCGGTTCTCGCTGTACGTCGTTCTATCCACCATTTCCCGAGGCCGGGCGCTCGGCAAGCTGGGCCGGCTTGGCGAGGCCAAGAACGAGATCGAACGGGGCATCAACGAAGCGCGCCATACCGGCATCGGCTTCATGCTTTCGATGATGGAAAGTTGGCTGGCGGACGTACATGCCCGGTCCGGAGAACCCGAAGCCGCGCTGTCGATCGTCGAGCAATCGCTTCATGATCTCGATGTGATGGGCCGGGCCTGGGAGGCCGAGCTTTATCGCCAGAAGGCGCAATTCCAGCTGGCACTCGACAGCACGCGAGTAACCGAGGCGGAATCCCACCTCAAAGAGGCAATCGCGATAGCGCGGCGTCAAGGCGCCAAATCGTTGGAATTGCGGGCCGCCACCACCTTGGCAAGGGTGTGGCGAACGCAAGAGCGGCTCGACGAAGCGCGAAGTCTGATCGAGCCGATCTGCGGCTGGTTCAGCGAAGGAAACGATACGGCAGATGTGCGCCGGGCACGCGAGATGTCGACGTCGTGAGCTCTCGCTCGGACCGGTCATCAAAACGCAACAGCGGCGACATTGGTATCCGACAACAGCTCACTATGCCGAATATCGGCTGGTCGAGATGCGCGATCGCGACGGAGGTCGGTACGCAATCGTACCGTTACCGGCAGTATTTCGCCGCCGAAACGCTGCCGAACGGCCTTTGCAATCTCCAGGCCGTCAAAACAGCAACGCCAGAACTCCTGCTCGCCAGCAAGGCAATGTTGCCGGCAACGCTGCGGATTCCGTTGTAATGGTGCCACGCATCAATGGCGCCCGGATCGCATGCGAAGCCGCCATCGGGCACCGCGACTTCTACGGCGAAGGGAAACTCGCGTTCGCCGACGCGAACCGTCAGCTTTCTCATGCGGAGTAGATCGGCCATGGCAAATCCGTTGCAAACTGCATCCGCCGGGAAATCAGCCGCTGCCATCGAGTGGCTAGAACAACGGCTGCAGCGACGCGATGATCTCGCCGAAATCGGGCACAAGGAGATTCAACGCGACCGTCGCCAATAACCCGAGCGCGCAGAATATGACGAGTGCGAGAAGCTCGGGGTTTCCAAGCGTCGCGATGATCCGATCCCATCTGGTCGCCTGGCGAGGAAGCCGGGCATCCTTTGGATCGGTCAGGATCAGACGCTCGCTTCGCAGCGAAGTAGGACTTATCGGTGCCTCCATTTTTGCTGTCGTTCCGGCCCGATGCCGTGCGGCTGTGCTCGGGCGGATCGAGCCTTATGATGGCAGCGAATGTGGCCGCGGGACGCGGCAATGTCTGTGCCGGGGGTCACAGCAAAAACGCCCATCAAGGCAAGCGGTTGCGCGCTGCCGTGCGAACTCGATTTTTGCGGCGATAAGGTTTTGCTGAGGCGACGCTCGGTTCAGCCGAGCCGTGCCGATCGGGGAAACTAGCCCGAATCCACAAGTTCACGCAGCGCTTCGGGCCTGCGAATGATCGTCCAGCGATCCTTCAGTTCCAGAATACCCTGGCGATGCCACTCGCGAAGACAGCGATTGACCTTCTCGCGGGTGCCCCCCGACATTTCCGCCAATTCGCTCTGTGAAAGCGAGAGCTTGATCGCCCCGCGGACTTCCGGCTGATAGGACAGCAGCGTCTTGGCAAGCCGCACCGGCAGATTGAAGAAGGCGATATCGGCCATGCGCTCGTCGGAACGCCGAATCCGCGCGCAGAGAAATTCCATCAGTTTCAAGGACGCCGCAGGATTGCGTTCGAGAAACGGGATGACATCCCGGCGCTCAAGCACCATGAGCTCGCAATTCGTAAGCGCCCTGGCATTTGCCGAACGCGGCCTGCCATCGAGAAGAGCGATCTCGCCGAACAACTCTCCGGACCGCAGATCGGCCAGGATGATCTCCTTGCCTCGTACCGTCGGAAGCGAGATACGCACTGTGCCGACGATGACAGCCATCATGCTGTCGCCGTGGTCGCCAAGCCGGCATATCGGATCGCCCACATTGAAGCTGCGCAGCCGTGCCCGAGTAACGATGTCACGACGCGCCTTGTCGTCGAGCGCTCCGAACAGCGCGCATTTTTCCAGCATGTTCCGGCCGCGCTGAACCGCTGAAACGCTTGCCATCGCTCTCCCCCCACCGACCGATCTCAAACGGGCCACTCATATCAAAATTGGCACATACGCGGAATTCCGCACTGACTGACGTTCACTCGGCGCGCGGCTGGTGGCGAGCTTTTGCCGCGTCGGATTCCTTTTCCGGCTTTTTCTTCGCGTCCTTTTTGGCGTCGCCGGGCTTCTTCGCGTCGCCGGGCGCGCCGCCGCTTTTTTTTGCCGGCTCCGCGGGCGACATCGATACCGGCTGCGGCGCGGCGGCGTCCGGCGGTTGCGGACGCGGCCAGGAAAAATCGTCGGCGCGGCCGGCAACCGGCGGCATCGGCGCGCCGCGGTCCAGCACTTTTTGCGCCAGTGGATCGGAAGCAAGCGGCGCCGCTTCATTGCCGCCGCCAAGGAGGCCGCCACTGCCGCCTTCGGTGCTGCTCACGGTCAGCGGCAAGACCGGACCGATCTCAGGACGCGCCGTGCCGGGTTTGACCGGCGCGGCCTGCTCCGGCAGCGCCACCGGCGCCGCGTGGTTCGACAAGACGCGGCGCAAAGCTTGATCGACGTAGCTTGCGAGCTTCACCGCGCCGGCCTTGGTGAAATGCACGCCGTCGGCGGTGCGCAACCGGCGAATCTGGCCCTCGAAATCGGGGCCATCCACCGCATAGCGGCCCTGATCGTCGGTAAAGCCGTCCCAGACGTCGACGTAAGAGATGCCGGCCCGCTCGGCGCGCTCGCGATAAAGCTCGTCGAGATAGGCCATGTCGCTCGTCGATTTCGGCCCGCGCAGCGCCGGCAGGCCGACCCACAGCACCGGCACGCCCTTGCTCTTGAGCGCGGCGATCATGGCGTCAATGCGCTTGACGTAGAGTTCCGCCCACAGATCGGTGTGGAATTCGTAAGAACGCCCGGGAACGGGATGCTGCGCCGCGGCCGCGGCGGATTGCGCCGCTGCGGCGGCATCGCCCGGCGCAGCCGGCTTCGGCTCGGCCCCCTTGGCCGGCGCCGTGCCATCGCGGATCGACAGCCGGTCGTTCAGCCCCAGCATGACGATGATGGCTTTCGGCTTTTCATTCGCCAGCTGGTCCTTGATCACCGCCGGCCAGTCGAGTGTTTCGTTCCGCGCGTCATAACGGATCAGGCCCGCGACGGCGCGAATGTAGCGCGTGACGCCGGTGTCCGGCTGATCGGCATAGATCTCATCGAGGCCGTAACCGAGCCAGTCGGCCATCGAATCGCCGACGACGGCAATCGTCGAGGCCGGCGGGGTCTCCAATTTGCGCGGCGGCGGCGCCTTGGTGTAGTCGGCAACCGGCGGCCGATAGCGCGGCCGGCCAAAAAACGGAAAGGAAAAGAAATCGCGCTGTTGCGGCTGCTGATAGCCGCCCTGATAGGACGGCCGGTCGGACCAATAATAGACCTGCGCGGCGGCGGGCACCGACGCGGCCACGGCGCCAGCCGCGATCAAAAGCGCGGCGATGATACGTTGCCAATGCCTTGCCATGAATGTGTCGCCCAATGCCGCCGTTTCCCGCTCAGACTATCGCATCGCGGCATAAAAGCCGACGCCATAGCGCCGCCGCAGGTCAAGAAATTTGCGCAGGGATAATGTCAAACTGAGGGTGCCGGGAACAGCTGTTGGGCCGTTTACGGCTGCCGCAAGCGGTCAAGCAGGTCGCTGGAGGCGAAACCGTCGGGAATCTGGCCGACCGAGGCCTGAAAATCGCGGATGGCGAGCCGGGTGCGCGGGCCGATCAGGCCATCGGCCTCGCCGATCGGAAAGCCGCGCCGCGCCAGGAGCTGCTGCATCTGATAGCGCTCATCGAGCGTGAGCACGCGCTCGTCGCGCGGCCAGCCATGCACGAACGGCGCGCCGCCGCGCATGCGGTCGGCGAGATGGCCGATGGCGAGCGCATAAGCCTCCGCGGGATTATATTTCATGATGACGCTGAAATTCTTCAGCATCAGGAAGGCCGGGCCGCGGGCGCCGGCCGGCAGCAGCAGAAACGCCCGGTCCGCGGGACGGGGGAAGGCTTGGCCGTCGGCGCGGCGCACGCCCATGCTCTGCCATTGCCGCAACGTCATCTGCCGCGCGTTGTCGGCGAACAGGTAATTGAAATTTTGCGGCAGTGCGACCTCGTAGCCCCAGGTCTCGCCGGGAATCCAGCCGTCTGTTTTCAGATTGTTCGCGGTCGAGGCAAGGACGTCAGGAACCGAGTCGACAAGGTCGCGGCGGCTGTCGCCGTCGAAATCCACCGCATAGCGCTTGAACGTGGTGGGCATGAATTGCGTCGGCCCGAAAGCGCCGGCCCAGGAACCGACCAGCCGGTCCGGCGGCACGTCGCCGCGCTGCAGGATCTCCAGCGTCGCGAGAAATTCGCCGCGGAAGAAATCGCGGCGGCGGCCGACGCAGGCCAGCGTCGCGGTGGAGCGGAGCACCGGCCGGTCGCCGCCGAGCGTGCCGTAATCGGATTCGACGCCCCAGATCGCGGCGAGGACATAGCGGTCGACGCCATAAGCGCGCTCGACCGCGGCGAAGGTCGGCGCATATTGCGCGAGCAGCGCGCGGCCGCGCGCAATGCGGTCGTCGCTCACCAGAAGGTCGAGATAGTCCCACGGCGCCTTGGTAAACTCCGGCTGCGCGTCGAGCTTATCCATGATGCTCAAATCGGGCGTGAGCCCCGCGGTGAAACGCTCGAAACTCGTCCGCGTGATGCCGCGCCGCTCGGCCTCGGGCCACAGGCCGGCGATGCAATTGGGAAAGTCGGCCGCCGCCGTGCGGATCGCATCCGCCGTCATCAACGGACTGCCGGAGGCGCCGGACTGTCCGCTCCATTGCGCGGACGCGTTCGGAACCGAGCTTGACGGCGGGGGTTGAAAGAGGCGCGTCAGCCAGTTGTCGGGCTGCCCCGCGTCGGCGGCGCCGGTCAGTACCGCGACCAAGCCGGCACCAAGCATGACGGCAACGCTATGGCGAAGGGTCATGGAACGCATGGACTTCCAGTCCCGACTTGCCAGTCCCAACTTGCGGCCGCGCCAATGGCCGCCCCCACAGGCACCTGCTAATGTACCTCGAATCACTAACAGTGCGTTCTTGCCGCCGGCGGCTAAGCGACTTCCCTTGTGCGGTCGGTCACAATGCGGAAATCCGGGCTAATATCTTTGGCCAAGCTCGATTTTTCCGGCTCGGCCACGTTCACATTTGGACAAGCAATTAGGCGAGACTTTGGAAAACCCGGTTCCGCACGATAATTTCGGCTGCCAAACGCCGCTCCTTGCGGTTTTGTCCTCCACAGCGCCCTTCGGCATCGCATGAACACCGTCCGCAAAGCCGTCTTTCCCGTCGCCGGTCTCGGCACCCGCTTCCTGCCGGCGACCAAGGCCATGCCCAAGGAAATGCTGCCGGTGGTCGACCGGCCGCTGATCCAGCACGTCGTCGACGAGGCGCGCGAGGCCGGCATCGAGCATTTCATTTTCGTCACCGGCCGCAACAAGGCCGTCATCGAGGACCACTTCGACCGCCAGTTCGAGCTGGAAATGACGCTGCTCGAGCGGCAGAAGCACAAAATCCTCGACTATCTCAACCATGACCTGCCGGTGCCCGGCTCGACGAGCTTCACCCGCCAACAGGAGCCGCTCGGGCTTGGCCACGCGGTATGGTGCGCGCGCGAATTGATCGGGCATGAGCCGTTCGCGCTGCTGTTGCCGGACGTGCTGGTGCAGCACCAGCAGGGCTGTCTGGCGCAGATGCTCGAAGCGGCGCGCCAACTGCCCGGCGACGCCAATATCGTCGCGGTCGAGGAAGTGCCGCACGAGCGGGTCGATCAATACGGCGTCGTCGGCGTCGGCGAGCGCAAGGGCAGGATGTTCTCGATCACCAGCATGGTGGAGAAACCGCCGGTCGGCCGCGCGCCGTCCAATCTGATCCTCACCGGACGCTATATTCTGCAGCCGGAAATCCTGAAAATCCTGAGCACGCAGGAGCGCGGCGCCGGCGGCGAAATCCAGCTGACCGACGCCATGATTCAACTGGCCAAGCAGCAGCCGTTCTACGGCCTGCAATTCGAGGGCCGCAGCTTCGACTGCGGCTCCAAGATCGGCTTTCTCGCCGCCAATGTCTCCTACGCGCTGGAGCGTCCCGACATCGCGCCGGGCTTCCGCGCCGAGATCAAGAAGATCCTCGGCGACCTCAACGGCGGATAGTGCGTGATCCGGAAAACTGGATACCGGTTTTCCGAAAAGAATTCATGCTCCAGCAAATAATCCACGATCCGAACTCAACCTGATCGGATCGTGGTCTAGGCCGCCACCCGGTGCCGGGCGATGAGCTGATCGGCGACGTCGTTGAGATCGCTGCCGACGATCTGCGGCTGCGGGCCCACTCCCAAGACATCGTTGCCGGCCCGCTTGATCAGCGCGGCCTGCCAGCCCGCGGCGACGGCGCCGAGCGTGTCCCAGGTGTGGCAGGCAATGAGACAGAACTGCGACGGCCTGGCGCCAAGCTCTTTCTCGACATATCCGTATGCCTCGCGCGACGGCTTGTGATGCTTCACACCGTCGGCGCTGAATCGCCGCTCGAACAGATCGACGATGCCGCCATGCGCAAGCTGGCGGGTTTGCACTTCAAGCAGATTGTCGGTGAGAGTGAAGAGCCGGAAGCCCGCACCGCGAAGCTTGCGCAGCGCCACCGGAACCTCGGGGTACGGCGGCATGGTCGAGAATTTTTCCGTCAGTTCCTTCTTGTCCTTGTCGTCGATCTTGATGCCGCGGGTATCGGCCAGCATTTTCATCGCCGCCGAACCGATATCGGTGAACGGGACGTAACGGCCGGCCGCGGTCAGCGCCGCGGAATACAGGATCAGATTGGCGAACCACAGCCGCATCGCGCTGTTGTCGCCGAAGGTGCGCTGGAAGGTCGGTTCCATCGTACCAAGATCGAGGAGCGTTTCGTTGACGTCGAAGACGATCAGAGGAAGTGACGGCATATCGGTCTCCCGTTACTGCGCCCCCCGATCTCGAATTCGTCAGCCGATCATTGCTTGGTCTTCAAGCGCTTGCGATGCGCGGCCTGTTTGGCGCGATTGCCGCAGATCGCCATGCTGCACCATTTTCGCACCCGGCTCCGCGTATGGTCGGCGAACATCAACGTGCAGCTATGGCCTTCGCAGGCCTTGATATTACTGAAATCCTCCTCACACACGAATCTCGCCAAGGCTTCGCCGATCGGCAGCAATAGGGTGTCGGGAGATCGCCAGCGCCGCATGGCGCGCAGTTCCAGGCGATCGGCACCGCGCTCATGATGGCGCTCTATCTGGCTGAACGTCGCGTCACGTTGCAGAAGCTTGTTCAGAGGCCCAAGTTCCTGCAGCGCCTTGGCGGGAAGCGGCCGGCCCATGTGCTTGCGCACAAATCTTCGGAACCACTCGCGCAGGGCGCGCGTTTGATCCGCAATCTTGTCCAGTTCGCCGGGCATCGCGCGCGCCTTCACCTCATTCAGTGCGTCCGCCGGCACAAGCTTGGCTTGAGCGAGCCACTTTAAGAGCCCATCGCCGCCGTCGAGCCAGTCAACCGGCATATCGACCGGCGTCGCGACGGAGTTCAGAAAATCAAGACCGAGCGAGTCGGCGATAAAAATTGCAGGCGGTTTGTCTTGCATGATCGGCCCCCGGCGAAGGTTCCAATTGCATAACCTGTCAGGCCGTCGTTGACAAGTTATGGGTCGATAGCCATAACCTATCAAGCGGCCTCTAAGAGGTTACGATGGCGAGCCCCGCGATCGCAGGAGCGACAGCATGGCAACGGAAGATGTGAGCTTGGTGCTTGCGCACGGCGCATGGGCGGACGGATCAAGCTGGGCGGGTGTCATAGCGGCGCTCGCGGAACAATCGGTGAAGGTGTCAGCGGCACCGCTTCCGCTCACATCCCTGGCCGACGACGTCGTGGCGCTGAACCGCAGTCTGGACCGAACCGAAGGGCCGATCGTGCTGGCGGGACATGCCTATGCCGGCGCCGTGATCGCGCTTGCCCGTCCGCAGCGCATAAAGGCTCTGGTTTACGTCACCGCGCTTGCTCCCGACCAAGGCGAGAAGGTCGCCGATGTGTTCTATCGCCTTCCACCCCATCCGCAGGCGCCAAAGCTTGCACCCGACGGCAACGGTTTGATCTGGATGCCTGAAAGCGCCTTCGCCACGGCGTTCGCGCCGAACGCTTCCGCGGCTCAGCGCGCCGTGCTCGCGGCCGTGCAGCGGCCGATATCGATCGACTGCATCACCATTCCCGCCGGACGCCCGCTTTGGAAAGACGTTCCAAGCTGGTTTCTGGTCGCCGAAAACGACCGGATGATCGTTGCCGACACGCAGCGCTTCATGGCCCAGCGCATGAAGGCGAAGATCAAGGCGCATGCCGTCGATCACACGCCGAGCGTGACCGCTCCGGACGTCGTTGCGGACATCATTCGCGATGCCATCGGTTCCGTAACCGGCAGCTGAAGTTGCCAAACAGTGGAGAGTTTCATGGCGCCCGTCAGATATAGCACGGCCGACGTCGATGGCTTCAAAATCTTCTATCGTGAAGCCGGACCGGCCGGCGCGCCTAAACTTTTACTGTTACACGGCTTCCCGAGCGCAGGACACATGTTCCGCGATCTCATCCCGCTCCTTGTCGACAAATTTCATATGGTCGCGCCCGACCTTCCCGGCTTCGGTCAATCCGACATGCCGCCGCGAGAGAAGTTCAACTACACGTTCGACAACATGGCTCGCGTGATCGAACGCTTTACTGAAATCATCGGTTTCGATCGTTTTGCCGTGTATGTCTTCGACTACGGCGCGCCGACCGGTTTTAGGCTGGCTGTCGCTCATCCCGAGCGCATAACCGCCATCATTTCGCAGAACGGTAACGCCTATGAAGAAGGCCTCAGCGACGGCTGGACTCCGATCCGGGCCTATTGGCAGGATCCATCGCCGGCGAACCGAAAGGCGCTCCGCGCGTTCCTCACGCCGGAGACCACCCGCTGGCAGTACACCCACGGCGCACCCGACCCTGCAATGGTTTCGCCGGACGGCCAGAATCTCGACAACTTTTATTTGTCTCGTCCCGGTGCGGACGAAATCCAGCTCGACTTGTTCGGCGATTACCGGAGCAATGTCGCGCTGTATCCGTCATTCCAGAAATATTTCCGCACGCATAGGCCGCCGCTTCTGGCGGTGTGGGGCAAGAACGACCCGTTCTTTCTTCCGCCCGGCGCTGAGGCATTCAAGCGCGATATTCCTGGGTCCATGGTCCGCTTCCTGGAAACCGGCCATTTCGCGCTGGAGACGAATGCCCGCGAAATCGCGGAAAACATTCGCGGCTTCCTAGAGTGATCGTCGGCCGCGCTGTCGGCGTTTCTCAATGCGCTCCGTGCAGCAGATGAACGACACCTTGAGAGAACAACATCAGCCCGAGAATGAACAGCAGCCCATAGGTGATGCGGTAGAACTGCGCCGTCGGCACCACCCTGACCATCCAGATGCCGGCGAAGTTGGCCGCGACGGCGAGCGGCAGCAGCGCCAGCGAGGTGGCGAAGTTCTTGGCGGAGAATTGCCCGAGCATAAAATATGGCACGATCTTGAGCGCGTTGACGGCGGCAAAGAAGATCGTGGTGGTGCCGACGAAGGTCATTTTCGGCAATTGCTGCGGCAGCGTGTAGACCTGAAAGGGCGGTCCGCCGCCCTGGCTGGCAAACGACAGGAAGCCGGAGACTGCTCCCCAGAACAGCCCGCCGAGGACAGTGCGTTGCCGCGGCTGCGGCGGCGCCGCACGCAACCAGGTCAAGGCGACGAAAAGAAGCGCGGTGATGCCGATAAGAATGCGGATGGCATCATCCGAGACATAGGATGCGAACAGCCAACCGAGCGCCAAGCCAAAGCCGGCGCCCGGCAGCAGCACTTTCAAATTCCAGCCGCTCCAGTCGCGGCGATAGACGTGGATCGAAATCACGTCCTGGCAAATGACGATCGGCAACAGCAGCGCGGCGGCTTCAAGCGGCGGCAGATAGAGCGCAAGCAACGGCGTCGCGCCGGTCGCCACGCCGGAAAAGCCGCCTTTGGCAAGCCCGAGAAAAACCGCCGCGGGAATAGCCACCGCATAGAACGCCGGCGCGGTAACGATCGGAGCCATCATGCATCGCCGTTACCACTCGCGCCGCGACGCCCAGGGCAGCACATCCAACGCCATCAGCGTTTGCGCGTTCGGACAGTAGTCCTGCCACTGCGCCGCCGCGGCATCGTGCGCGAGATCCCGCACGCAACGCCGCTTGCTTTCGCACAGCGAACAGACCCGTTGCAGATCGCGGAACGTTTCGGGGCCGATCTGGGCGACCTCCGCGGGATCGAGATCGAGCGCGGCCATGCGTTCCAGCAACAGGTCGGCCGCCCCCGGGCCCTGCTTGGCAAGGACACGCAGCTCGGCCGGAGTCATGCGCACGTCGCGCGCGATGCGCTCGATTTCCTCTTCGCCGCAACATGAAACTCCGGAATAAGGTCCCCTGATCCAATCGCTGAGCACGCGCCACATCGTTTCAAAACGCGATTGGCTTTCCTCTCTATTGGGCAGGCCTCTCATCTGACCCTCCTCTCGTCGGTTCGTATGATCTTGCGGCCGATCGAGATTCGCGGGTTGACCTAGGTCAATTTGGCACCAGCCAAACGGCATGGCAGACCCCCGCGATTTGCCGGGGTCAAGCCAGTTCGCGTTCGGTCCCATTGATTTCGATCAAGGAGCCCTGTCGAGCGCACTGTCAGTATCATCAACACCTGGAATCGATCTCGAACGGGATCGATGACGGGGCGGCGGCGCGGTTGCCAGGGGGTACCGCGCCGTCTCTTTGTGATAGGCGACATCAAGCGCGCGCACAGATTTCTTCTCATGCGTCGGGATAGTGCCCGATCTTGAGCGCCGCGGCGGCGGCATACCTCGGCGCCGGACTTTCACCTCATTCGCGGAATAATTGGACGAAGGTCCTTCGCAGCCAGCGGCTCGAGGCATCGCGGTCGAACCGCTCGTGCCAATAGATCTTGATGTCATAAGGCCGCAGCGGCACCGGCGGCTCCATGATCTTGATCGGCACCAGCTGCGCGAAGGTCTGGGCCAGCCGTCCGGGCATGATCACCAGGAGATCGGAATTGGCGATGACCAGCGGCAGCACCATGAATTGCGGCACCGTGAGCCGCGGCGGCGCCGTCAGTCCGTGCTTCTTGAGCTCGTCCTCGACCACGGTGTGCGCCATGCCGCTGGCGTCGGCCAGCGCGCGCGGCGATTGGCAAAGGCTTGCGGCGACATGCCGGAGCGGAAATTGGGATGATCGGCGCGCACAACGCAGACATAGCGTTCGCGAAACAGCACGCTCTGGCGAAACCCGGTGGTGAGATTGCGGAAAAAGCCGACCGCGGCATCGACTTCTCCGGAGGCAAGCGCCACGCCGGGAGCGTCAAGCGGGATGGGGCAGATGCGCAAGACCGGCCTGCGGCGCTTCGTCGCCCATATGCGCCAGCAGCTTCGGCAATATGACCATCTGCCCGACGTCGCTCAGATAGACGTTGAAGCGGCGGGTCGTCGATTTGGCGATCGAACGGCGCGTTCGAGGCGAAACCGTCGAGCAGAATGTCGAGCGCTTTGCGCGCGGCGGCGCTCAAGCGCTCGCCGTACGGCGTCGGAAAAAAGCCGCCGCTGCCGCGCACGAACAAGCGGATCGCCGGTGCGATGCCGGAGCCTCGCCAAAGCATGGCTGGCGGCGGATTGCGACAGGCCCAGCCGGGCTGCCGCCGCCGAGAGCTTGCGCAGCTCGAAGAGCGCCGCGAGCAGCCGGATTTCGCCGAATTCGAGGTCGTCAATATGCATGTCGTGCATATTGTACATGAACAGGACTGAATGACTAGAGCCGTGCCAGCGAGCGCTGCCATGAGTGCATCATGGCGGCGAAACAAAGCGATCACGGCCGAGGGAGGCGGGCATGAACAAGCCCTTCGAATTCCGCGGCGGCAAGCCGCTCGTCAGCGAACAGGCCGGCGTCGTGGTCAAGCGCGTCGGCGTCCATCTCGGCGCCGAGGTCAGCGGCGTCGATCTGCGCCGGCCGCTGTCGGAAGCGCAGTTCAAGGCGTCGAGGATGCGCTGGTCGACAACGAGCTCATCATCTTCCGCGATCAGGACATCTCATCCGACGATCTCATGGCGTTCGGCCGCCGCTTCGGCGCCACTGACCGTGCATCCCTTCGCGCCGAACGAGGGCAAGAACGCGCCCGAGCTGATCAAGTTCAGGAACGACGAGAAGACGCCGCCCTTCGGCACCGACGTCTGGCACTCCGACGAGACGTTCCGCGCCGAGCCGCCGATGGCGACCATGTTGGTCGCCAAGGAAGTGCCGGCGGTCGGCGGCGACACCATGTTCGTCAGCATGGCCGCCGCCTATGACGGCCTGAGCGACCGCATGCAGCAATTCATCTCCGGGCTCGAAGGCATCCACGACATGAAGCCGTTCCGCCCGCTGTTCGGCAAGTCGCAGGAGGAACGCAAGCAGCTGCAGCAATTCGAGCTGATGTATCCGCCGCAGCTGCATCCGGTGGTGCGCATCCATCCGGTCTCCGGGAAGAAGGTGCTGTTCGTCAATCCGCAATTCACCGTCGGCATCAACGGCATGGAGGAGCACGAGAGCCGCGCGCTGCTCGACCTGTTGTTCCGGCAGGCTCTGGTGCCGGAATATCAGTTCCGCCATGCACTGGGCGCCGCATACCATCGCGATGTGGGACAACCGCTCGACCCAGCATTACGCGGTGCACGACTATTACCCGCAGCGCCGCTATATGGAGCGGGTGACCATCAAAGGCGGGCCGGTGACCGGCGTGCCGCGCGCGGAGCCGTCGACCATCCGCCGGCTCAAATACGTCGCGCCGGCCGGCGTCGACACGCACGGTGGACATAAGCCCCACTAGACCGTGCGGCCAACCGAGCTGGGCCAACCGTTGTCAGCCCGACAGTTCGGCGCAGACTATGGCAACAAATGCGGCCCAAAAGCGCCGCAGCTAAGGGGAGGAACTCATGAACAGGCGAGAGTTCAGCAACGTCGTTGCTTGCCGGCGCGAGCGGCCGTCGCCGCGCCGCGCGGTGGCGCGCAGCGACACCGTCTACAATCTCAAGCTCGGCCACTTCATCAATCCGCAGCACATCTTCGCGCAAATATCTGCAGCGCTGGGTCGACGAGCTGAAGAAGCGGTCCGACGGCAGGCTCAACATCACGATCTTCCCGGCCAACGAGATGGGTCCGGTGCAGAACTATGTCGACTATGCGCGCACCGGCGTCGCCGACATCACCTGGTATCTGTCCGGCGCCACGCCCGGCCGCTTCCCGCTCACCGAGATCATCCAGCTTCCTTACATGGTCGGCAGCGCCGAGATCGGCACCAAGACGCTCAACGATCCCGAGGTGCTCAAACTGATCGCGCCGGAATATCAGGGGCTGCAAATCCTCTATCTGCTGACCCATCAGCCCGGCAACCTGCTCACCACCGAGAAAGCCGGTGCACACGGTCGCCGACATGAAGGGGCTGCGCATCCGCTTCGCCTCGGTGACGATCAAGAGCTTTCATCGCCGCGCTCGGCGGAACGCCGGTCGGCGTGCCGCCGAGCGGCATCGCCGACGCCATGCAAAAGCATACCATCGACGGCTGCTTCCTCGATTACGGCGGCGCCAATTCGGCGTTTCATCTCGGCGGCATCGCCAAATACATCGACTGAAATGTACTCCTATGTGTCGAGCTTCGGCGTGGTGATGAACCCTGCTTCCTATGCCAAGCTGCCGCCCGACCTGCAGAAGCTGATCGACGACACCACGCGTCCGCGCATCGACGAGATCGGCAAGCTCTGGGATTCGGCCGACGCGCCGGGCAAGAAATATCTGATCGACAACGGCGACACGCCGATCAAGCTGTCGAAGGATCAGGACGCGCTGTTCAAGAAGATCGGCGCCGAGGACACCGCAAGAGTGCTCAAGGAACTCGACGGCCGCGGCCTGCCGGCAAGCAAGGTGCACGCCGCGATGCAGGCGGCGGCGGCAGAGGCCGCCAAGACCTCGTTCTCGTTCTGGAAGACATGAATGGCGGCCGGCGTGCGCGCGCTGCTGCGGCTGATGGCGCGCTGGTGCGGTTACGCCAGCGCGTCTTTTCTTACGGCGATGATGCTGATCACCGTCGCCGATGTGAGTTCGCGCGCGCTGTTCAATGCGCCGATCACCGGCGCCTACGACCTGGTGCAGCTGTTCCTGGTCGGCACGGTGTTTCTTGAGCATTCCCGACGTGTTCCTGCGCGGCGAAAACATCGTCGATCGACTTCGTCGATCACATTCGCCGGACGCACGGCGGTCGATCTGCTCAAGGTCTTCGCCAATCTCGCCGGCCTTGTTTTTCTTGCCGTGCTGTCATGGCGGATGGTGCGCCGGCGCTGGATTCGATGCGATTCCACGAAGACTCGCCGGATCTTTCGATCCCGATGATCGGTGCATTGGAGCCTGATGATCGCCGGCATCGTGCTGGCGCTGCCGACGGCGGCATTCATGCTGTTCGAGAGCGTGCGGCGGCTGGGGCGCGCCGAGGAGGCAGGATGAGCCCGCACGCCGTCGGCATCGTCGGCTTCGTCGTCATGATCGCGCTGATCTTCCTGCGCATGCCGGTCGCCATCGCGCTCGGCCTGGTGGGCACGGTCGGCTATGCGGCGCTCGACGGCTGGACGCAGTCGCTGCAGGTGCTCAGCCGGGTGCCGCTCAGCTTTGCCTCGGCCTACGATTTGTCGGTGGTCCCGCTGTTCGTGCTGATGGGCGTCATCGCGGCGCATTCGGGAATGGCGCGCGATTTGTTTCAGTCGATCAATGTCATGTTCAGCGGCCGCCGGGGCACGCTCGCCACCGCAACCGTCGGCGCCTGCGCCGCGCTCGGTGCGGTCTCCGGCTCCTCGGTCGCCATGGTGGCCACCATGAGTCACGTCGCCGTGCCGGAAATGCGCCGCGCCGGCTATGACGAAAGGCTCGCGCTCGGCGCCGTGGTGGCCGGCGGCACGCTCGGTATCCTCATTCCGCCGTCGGTCATGCTGATCTTCTACGGACTGACCGCGGTGCAATCGATCCCGAAGCTGTTCGCCGCCGGGCTTATCCCCGGCATATTGCTCGCGGCATTGCAGATCGGCGTCATCAAGATTGCGACCGCGCTCGCGCCGCACTGGGCCCCGGTTTCGCCGCGGGCGCCGTTGCGCAAGCGGCTGCGCGCTTCGATCGGCATGTGGAAGCTGTTGTTCATTTTCGTGCTGTCGATCGGCGGCATCTATGCCGGCTGGTTCAGTCCGACGGAAGCGGCGGCGGTCGGCGCCTTTGCCACCATCGTCATCGCCGGCGCCACCGGCCAGCTGACCTTCCGCAACCTCGCCGCGTCGATGATCGAGGCGAGCCGTACCACGGCCATGCTGTTCTTCATTTTGCTCGGCGCCATCATGTTCAGCTATTTCGTCGTGCAAACGCAGATCGCCAGCGATCTGGCGAGCTGGGTCGTATCGCTGCACTTGCCGCGGACCGCGGTGATGGTCGTCGTGGTGCTGTTCTATATCGTGCTCGGCACTTTTCTGGAATCGCTGACCATGATTCTCATCACCGTGCCGGTGTTCGCACCGCTGGCGCAGGGACTAGGCTACGATCTCGTCTGGTTCGGCGTGCTGCTGGTGGTGCTGATCGAGGTCGGCCTCATTCATCCGCCGATGGGCATGAACCTGTTCGTGCTGCAGTCGCAACTGCCGGACGCCAAGCTGGGCAAGATGTACGCCGGCAGCGCCATGTTTCTCGCGGCCAACGTCATCGTCATCGCTCTATTGCTGGCGTTCCCCCAGATCGCCTTGTGGCTGCCGGCACATTTGTACTGAACGCGCCGGCCGCGATCACTTCTGCAGGCGCAAGGTGAGCAGGAACGTCGAGGCGGTGTAAGCAACGCCGCTGACGTTGGAATTGAGCCAGTCCTGCCGCACCTCGCCCTTGAGCTGCATCTCGCGATTTAATTTGTAGGTCAGGCCGGTGGCGGCGAAGTAGTGGTTGTCGGTGCGGCCGAGGCCGGCATAGTCGTCGTTCTCGTAGCCGACGACGGCATTGGCGATCAGCCAGGTCCGCAGCGCGTGATCGACCTCGATGCTGAAGCTGCGGCTGAATTCGCCGGAGACGCCCTGCACGCTCGATTCGCTGACGCTCGATTGCGCGTTGAATTTCGCCGAAGTGAGCGCGGTGGCCTGCCAGAGCAGCGTACCGTCGAGCGTCGCGCCGCTGATGTTCGGCAGCGTCGGGTCGTGATAGTCGCGCTCCATATAGCCGACGGCGATTTCGCCGGTCAGCGAACCGAACAGATTGAGGTCGGCGCCGAGCTTGACGCTGGAGCCGTCGGAGTCGCAATTCTCGCCATAGATATCGACCGGCGAATCGTGCGTGCGGGTGTCCTCGTCGATCTCGACGAACGGCTTGAGGTCGGGATCGATCTCATAGCCGAGGCGTAAAATGCCGGCATACTGGTCGAAGGCGCGCCAGTCGAAATTGGCGCTCTCGCCGTCGGACAGCGTGCCGTTCGAATACATCGAACGGTCGAAGGTGCCTTTGAGCGAAACGCCGAAACGGCCGAGCGTTTCCGCCACGCCGAAGGTGCCGCCGACTGTGGTCTCGATCGGCAGCGTGACAAGCCCGAACTGGATGTTGGGGCTGCCGGGATTGTCGGTCGATATGATGGTGCGGCCTTCGAGCAGAATCTGGGTGTAGCGGGTGACGTCGAGCTTGCCGTCGACCTTGGCGTTGACAAAAGGAACGTTCAGCGACGGCTGGAAATTGCTGTCGGGGTAGTCGGTATAGGAGCCGGTGATGTCGGCGGTGAGCGAGTTGCGCGCCCAGTCGGAGCGGACGTGCAATTCCGGGGCGACGACCAGATACAGCGCGCCGGGACCGCCGGGCGTGGCTTGCGGATTGGTGCTGTATCCGGCCGAGAGTTCGACCGCGGGCAGAATCAAGAATGAGCCGGCCTTGATGCCGAGCGCCTCGTACGGATCGCCGGCGGCGATCGGCAGATTGCCGCGCGGCACCGTGCCGAGCGGCAGGCTGTTCGGCGGCGGCGTGCCGGGCGGCGGCGTGCTGGCGGAGCCCTGGAAATCTTGCGGCGGCGGGATCGGCAGGACGGCGCCGGGCCGGTTCGCCGCGGCTACGGGGTAGACCACCGCCGGTGGATTGCTGATCGGAAGCTCGGTCGGCGGCGGCGGCAGGACGGCGCCCGGCCGCGCTGCGGCTTTGGCCGGGAAGACGACGGGAGCGGGAAGCTGCGGCAGCGTCGGCGGCACGGAAGAGATTTGCGGCGGCTCGGGCGGCACGGGTTGGAAAGTGGTCTCGCCCGGCGGCGCCAGCGCTGTGCCCTGGCTCGGCCCGGTCGCCGCACGTTTGCGTGGCGTATTGCTGGAATTGAACCCGGTATCGCCGGCGCCGAATCCGGTCGGGCTGCCGTAAATCGGCGTCGCGCCAATGCGCGAGGGCGCCATGAACGTGCCGACCGGCGGCGCCTGATCCGGCGGCAGCGTTCCGCGGATGCCCGGCGCAAAGCTCGGCGGATTGGGATTGCCCGGCAGCGACGGCTGCAACAGGTCGGCGTAGAGCGCGGACGATGACGTCGACTGCGCCCGGCTTTGCGCCGGCACCAACGCGGCCAGCGCCAGCAGGGCCGCAACAGCCGTGCGCGAAAAAGCCAAGCGCGAGCGAACCAGGCCGGCGACGCTTGGTGATCGGCAACGGCGCGGCACCTGCGACCTCCTCGCCCCGCAGCGGACTGTCCGCGCCCTCGCCTGGCGTTGCGCCACGCGACGACCGGCACCGGCCGCCGGACGGCAGACCGCTGGTTAACGGAGTTAAAACGGATATGGTTAACGAGAGGTTGATTGGGGACGCGGCTGCATCGCCCGCTTACGCGGGAATGGAGCGGCTGAGATGCGAGCCTAGGTTTTCCGCTCGTAGCGCCGCCAGACCGGAACGACGATCACGGCGAATGCCACGAATGCCGCGGCCTCGGCCGGCCACGGCCAGCGCGCCACCGAAGCGATGATGCCGACCAGCACTGCGGCAAAGCCGAGCCACAGCGCAAACCGTCCCGGCCGCAGCGCCTCGACCGCAAACAAGACGAGCGCCAGCGCGAACCAGATCCACGACACCAGCGAGCCGTCTCGGATCATGCATGATCCCGAAACGCGGGCACCGGTTTTCGGAAGAAGATCATGCGCAAAGATTCCCCGCTCACACCCAGCCCTTCAATTCGCGCATGGCGAGTTGCCAGATCATCAGCATGCCGGCCTCGCTGTCGTTGAGGCAGGGAATGGCCGCAAAATTCTCCCCGCCGGCGCGCTTGAACGCGCGCGCATTGTCGACCGCGATCTCTTCCAGCGTCTCCAGGCAGTCGGCGGAAAAGCCGGGGGTCACCACGACCATGTTCTTGACGCCCTTCTTGGCCAGCGCCCGCACCGTATTGATGGTGTAGGGCTCGAGCCATTTGCTGCGGCCGAAGCGCGACTGGAACGTCATGATCAGCTTCGACTGGTCGAGCCCCATTTTCGCGCGCAGCAGCTCCGTGGTGCGCAGGCACTGGCTCTCATAGGGATCGCCCTTCGCCACATAGTCCTTCGGCATGCCGTGATACGACGCGACGATCACGTCGGGCGTGAACGGCAGGTTCTTGATTTCGGCTTTGAGCGAGGACGCCAGCACCTCGATATAATAGGGGTCGTCGTAATAAGGCGGCAGCATGCGCACCGCCGGCTGGCAGCGCTGCCGCAACATGAAGCGGCACACCTCATCGCCCACCGTCGCGGTGGTCGCCGCGGAATATTGCGGATAGAGCGGCATGATCAGGATGCGCTCGCAGCCCCAGGTCGTCAGCACTTCGAGCCGCGACGCGATCGACGGCGACGCATAGCGCATCGCCCAATCGACGAAGACATGCTTGCCGAGCGGTTCGAGAATGGTGGCGAGCTTTTCGGCCTGCGAGCGGGTGATGGTCTTGAACGGCAACTCGTTCTTGTCGCGGTTCCAGATGTTCTGGTAGTCGCGGGCTTTGCGGCGCGAGCGGATCGGCAGGATTACGCCGTGGAGCACGAGCTTCCATAACAGTGAATCTTTTTCGATGACGCGCCGGTCGGTCAGGAACTCTTTCAGATAGCGCCGCACCGCGGCCGGCGTCGCCGCATCGGGGGTGCCGAGATTGACCAGGAGCACGCCGATGCCGGTCGCCGACGGCACGGACGCTGCCACGACATCCTCGGCAGCCGAGGAAGTGGTGACGGCGGCGGCTTCGGCCGCGGGCTGGTCCGGTGGTGGCGGAGCCGGCTGGATCGCCGGAACCGGCTCGGCGAGCGGCGGAGCCTCGACCCTATGCTCGGCCAGGGCAGCCGGGGCTTCGCCGGCGGTGGCAATGGGCACGGAACTGGGCGGTGAGCCGGTCATAGTATCAAGTTACCATGGTCCCGCCGTACGGCGCGAGCATTCGGAAAAGGCGTGAAACTCAAACGGCTTACAGCGCCAGATCGTGGGCGCCGTTAAGCCGGTCGAACATCATCAGATTGTCGAAGGCGTGCGATTTCTTCGCCTCCGGGAACTCCGCGCCGAGACAATCGGCGAATTTAGTCCATAGTTCCTCGCGCGACAGCGGACGCTCGTGGCTGCCCTTGGCATATTCGACCGGCCCGCTCTTGAACGTCTCGCCGCCGGTCGTGGTGATTGCGACGGCGTCAAAGGGCGCGAAATTGGAACCCGGCCTAATCGCCGCGGTGCCTTCGAGTGAGACGCGCGGGAATATTGCCTGCACATCGGGGCGGCGCACGAAGCCATCGGTCAGTTCGCGCAAGCCGACAGTACGGGCGACCAGCGCCGCGGCCATGGCGAATTGCATCGAGAATTTTGCTTCGAGGCCGGTCTGTGGGGCGCTGTTGCGCAGCATCAAGAGTTGCGTCTGACCGGTCGACACATCAATGCGCGCGACCTGGTCGGGGCTCAGATCGTAGCGTTCGACCAGATCGAGCGCGGCGTCGATGGAACGGTGCGTCGCATAGCAGATCGGGTAGCGTTTGATGTTCAATCCGTGTCCGAGGATGTGCCACTCTTTGGACTTCGCATTGAATGGACGATCGAGCTGCGGCTTGGCGTCGGGCGACAGCGCCATCAGCAATCCCGCCGGATGCTCCAGCGCATCGAGCGACGCGGTCAATCCGGCCTGCGCCAGCCGCGCGGCGATGACGCCCGATTGCGCGGCGCGGCCGACCTGGAACGATTTGGTCATGGTGCCGAAATTGGCGACCAGGCCCGCCGCCATCGAGGCGGCAATCGCCATCGCCGTCGCCGCGCCTTTGGCGTCGAGGCCGCGCAATCTGGCGCAGGCCGCCGCGGCGCCGACGGGGCCGAGCACGGCGGTCGGATGCCAGCCCTTGCGATGCAGCGGCACGCCTTCGCGGAGCAGAAGCTCAGCCCAGACCTCGAAGCCGGCGATGTAGGCGCTGAGCATTTCGGCGCCGCTCGATCCGCTCGCCTCGCCCTGCGCCAGGATCGCCGGAACGAGCACGGCGCTGGGATGGCCGTCGAGCGACACGTCGTCGTAATCGAGCACGTGCGCGGCGACGCCGTTGATCAGCGCCGCGCTGTCAAGCGTGCGGCGCACGCCGGAGGGAATAAGGGAAGCGAGAGTGGCGCCGCCGCCGGAGCCAAGCTCGCGATCGATCAGAGCAATCTCGGGATCAAGCGAGCCGGCGATCAAGACGCCGAAACAATCGGCGATTCCAGTGCGGGCGATGGCGCAGCCTTGCGCCGGAATTTGCCGCAAGTCGAGTTCGGCAACGAAGCGGCCGAGGTCCAAGGTTAGAGCGCTCATGTCAGGCTCCGCGCAAACGAGGTCCGCGTCCGGGCAAAGGGAAGCTTGGGTTCGGATGGTGGCCGATCCAACACCGGCGTCAAGCCGCGCTGCAGGTCTCATCAAAGTATCATCGCACCACCACAAATCATGCGGTCCGCTCCAACGCGGCGATTGACCCTCTCACGCATCGGTTGCATAGTGGAACTAGTCGCCGTTGTTCTCCGTCGAGAAGGCAGCGACCGCCCGATTCCTGAGTTCGGGCCGCGCGGGGGCGCTCCATGAAAGCGGTTGCTTTTTCCAACAACGACATTGCCGTTGTCGCCTGGACGTTTGGCGGCAAGTTAAAAGACTGCCTCGGCTTTGCCGTCTATCGGATCGATGTGCTGTCGGGTACCGAGACCTGTCTGCCGGCAATGGCCACCTTCGACGGTCAAGAGGCCACCACGGGCCGCACGACCGCCGACGATCCCATCCAGAAGTTTTTCTGGAAGGACGTCTACGCCAAGCGCGGAGGCACCTACAAATACAAAATCGTGCCGCTGGCCGGAACACCAGGAAGTCTGCAGCCCATGCCTTACGGACCGCTGATTTCCAATCAGGTGCAACTTACGCCGCATTACGGCGCCCTGTCGGCGTATTTCAACCGCGGCATTCTGGCGACGCAGGCGACCGCGAAGGCGCTGCACGACGCGCCCGGAGGCGGCAAATTGGCCGACAAGCTGAAGGATCACATTTATAAGATCGGCGATCCGCTCCGCGACGACCTCGCCGGCGAGATGATAGACGCCTTGAGCGCGCTGAGCCAGGAAGCGATTCAGAACGACGCAACGCTCTATTGTTCCTTCTATGAATTCGACGATCCCGAGCTCATCTTGGACCTCGAAAAGTTGAAGGGTTCCTTGCAGCTGATCCCATCGAACATGCCGGGAACGGACGCCAGCGGCAACAAAACAAACGATACCTATGCGGCGCAGCGCAAGCAGATCAAATCGGCGGGGGCGAACGTCGCCGACCGGTTCATGGCGGGCAACCATATCGGCCACAACAAGTTCCAGGTCCTGATGCAGGACGACGCTGCTCAGGTTGCGCTATTCGGCTCGACGAACGTGACCGCGCACGGGCTGTGCGCGCAAACGAACAATACGGTGATCGCCCGATCGCCGGCGGTCGCGGCCGCTTACAAGAGCTATTGGGAAAACCTGAAGGCCGACACGCTCAAGCCCGGCCCCAAGGTGACCGGCCCTCAAGCCGCGCCGCTTCGGGCCGCCGACGGCAAGGGACCCGTCAAAGTCGATCTGGAAGATGGCAGTGGCTCGATCGACATCTGGTTTTCTCCCAATACGCCGAAAGCGAGAGCAAGCAAGCCGGGGCCGAACGAACCGTGTCCCCGCGATCTGCAGGAACTGTTTCAGCTGATCAGCCAAGCTCAGCAGGCGATCCTTTTTCTCGTGTTCGAGCCGGGCTATCCCAGCATTGTCGATGCGATCGCCGCCGCCCAGAAAACGCGCCCATCGCTGTTCGTGCGCGGCGCCGTGACAGACGCCACCGCGTCGGGGGAATTCTATACCGCCGTCAACGGCGGCGAGACTCCGGTCAAGAGACCCAAGAAAGGCGACCCGCCCTTGCCCGAGGACTTCCGGGTGATTCACACGCGGGAAGTCACCACGGCGGATGCCTTCGACCAGTGGACCGCTGAACTGGCGCAAGCCGGACATGCCGTCATCCACGACAAGATCGTCGTCATCGATCCGTTTTCCGACAATTGCGCGGTGGCGATGGGAAGCCACAATGACGGTTACAAGGCGTCCTACAATAACGACGAAAATCTGAACATCATCAAAGGTCATCGTGCGGTCGCCGAGGCCTATGCCGCGCATTGCCTGGACGTTTACGATCATTACGCCTGGCGCTATTGGCTGCAAACCGAGAAGCAAGACGCCTGGCACTTCCTGGCCAAAGACGATAGTTGGCAGAATTCCTATTTCTCCCCGGCCAATGAAGTGAAGTCCGCGGAGCTGAACTTCTGGCTCGGCGTGAGCCCGATGACGGACGCACTGCCTACGCCGCATCCCACCGCTTCGACGCGCGCTCGACCGGCCCTGCAGCGTCAAACCGGCGGCTTGTCACCCGCCGTCGGACCGCGCGCGGCAAAACCGGCAGGGCGCCGAAAGCGGCACACGAGCTGAGCCGCCCAGTGCCGCGACCGCCGCGAACCGGCGGCTGGCGTCCCGATCGACGACCGGCGGTGCCCAGTCAGTAACCGCTGATGCGGGCGTCTCACTCCGCCGCCTTGAGCAGCGCCGGCGCCCCGGCGCGGAACTGCTCCAATAGCGCCGCCTCGTCGGCCTTGGCGGCTGCGCGATGCCGCTCTTTGACATGGCCGAAGCCGCGGATTTTTTCCGGGATAGCGGCGAGACCGACGGCGAGATGATGGTTGTCCGGCGTGAGCCGCGCCATCACCTCGTCGAGCATGGCCTCATAGTCGCCGATCAACGCGCGCTCGGTGCGGCGTTCGACGGAGCGGCCGAAAGGATCGAGTGCCGTGCCGCGCAGGAATTTGAATTTGGCCAGCACGCGCAGTGCCGGCATCAGCCACTGCCCGAAGCTCATCTTGCGCGGCAGGCCGGTTTCCTTGTCGCGGCGCGCCAATAGCGGCGGCGCGAGGTGAAACTCGAAGCGCAAGTTTTCGCCGCCGAACGTGTCGGCGACCTGACTCAAGAACGCGCCGTCGGTATAGAGCCGCGCCACTTCGTATTCGTCCTTGTAGGCCATCAGCTTGAACAGATAGCGCGCCACCGTGTCGGCAAGCCCGCATTTGCCCGGTGCACGCGCCGCTTCGACAGCCTTCGTCTTGTCGACCAGCGCCCGGTAGCGGCGGGCATAAGCGGCATTCTGATAGGCGGTGAGATACTTCACCCGGCGGTCGACAGTCTCTTCGAACGATTCCGACAGGCGTTCGGCGTCGCTTGGACCCCCGCCCCACTCTCCCCGGCTTGCGGGGGAGAGTGGGGTGGGGGCCTTCGCCAGCGCCTCGACCGCGGCGCGCTCGATCACGGCGCGGCGGCCCCAATGGAACGCCGCCTTGTTCATGGCGACCGCCTCGCCATTGAGCTCGATCGCCTTCTCGATCGCCGCGCCCGACAGCGGGACGGCGCCGAGCTGGTAGGCATAGCCGACCATGAACATGTTGGCGCCGATGGTTTGGCCGAACAGCGCATTGGCGATGCGCGAAGCGTCAATGAAATGCGCATTATCGCGGCCGGCATCGGCGACGATGGTGCGCTTGAGCCGCTCCGTCGGCAGCGAGAAATCGGCGTTGCGGGTGAACTCGCCGGGCAGGAAGGCGTCGGTGTTGACGATCACTCTGGTCGCGCCGGTCTTGACCGTCGCCAGCACTTTTTGGGTGCCGGCGACGACGATGTCGCCGCCGAGCACGAGGTCGGCGCGGCCGGCCGCGACGCGGATGGCGTGAATATCCTCCGGCTTCTCGGCGAAGCGGATGTGGCTGAACACCGCGCCGCCCTTCTGCGCGAGGCCGGCCATGTCGAGCACGCCGACGCCTTTGCCCTCGAGATGCGCGGCCATGCCGAGGATGCCGCCGACGGTGACGACGCCGGTGCCGCCGACGCCGGTAACGACGACGTTATAGGTGTGCCGGATTGCCGGCAGCACCGGCTCGGGCAACGGCGCGAGATCGTGATCGGCGGCGACGCCGGCCCCCTTTTTCAAGGTGGCGCCATGCACCGTGACGAAGGACGGGCAGAAGCCTTTGACGCAGGAAAAGTCCTTGTTGCAGCTCGACTGGTCGATGGTGCGCTTGCGCCCCCATTCGGTCTCGAGCGGCTGCACCGAGACGCAATTCGACTTCACGCCGCAATCGCCGCACCCCTCGCAGACCAATTCATTGATGATGACGCGCTTGTCGGGATCGGGAAAGGTGTGGCGCTTGCGGCGGCGGCGCTTTTCGGCCGCGCAGGTCTGATCGTAGATCAGGACGGTGACGCCGGGAATTTCGGCGAGCTGTTTTTGCACCGTGATGAGGTCGTCGCGATGATGGATGGTCAGCCCGCGCGGCCAAGCGGTATCGCGCGGATATTTGTCGGGCTCGTCGGTCACCACGGCGACGCGCTTGGCGCCTTCCGCCGTCACCTGGCGCGCGACCTGCGGCACGGTCAGCCCGCCGTCATTGGCCTGGCCGCCGGTCATCGCCACCGCGTCGTTGAACAGAATCTTGTAGGTGATGTTGGTGTTGGAAGCGATCGCGGCGCGGATCGCCATGTAGCCAGAATGATTATAGGTGCCGTCGCCGAGATTCTGGAAAACGTGCTTGCGGGTGGAGAACGGCGCCTCGCCGATCCAATTGGCGCCCTCGCCGCCCATATGGGTGTAGCCGAGCGTCGAGCGGTCCATCCACTGCGCCATGTAATGGCAGCCGATGCCGGCATAGGCGCGCATGCCTTCCGGCACCACGGTCGAGGTGTTGTGCGGGCAGCCCGAGCAGAAATACGGAATGCGCTGGGCGACGTCCTTGGTTTCCGCGGCGATGCGCTGAAACTCCTTGAGCCGCGCCACGCGGCCGGCGAGATCGTCGTTGCGGTGATATTTGAGGAGCCGCTCGCCGATGCAGATCGCGACCTCGTTCGGATCGAGCGCGCCCTTGACTGGAAACAGCCAGTTGCCGGTTTCGTCCTTCTTGCCGATGCAGACCGGCTGGTTGACGGTGCCGTAGAGTTCCTCGCGGACCTGGACTTCGATCAGCGAACGTTTCTCCTCGACGACGACGATGAGATCGAGATCTTGCGCGAATTCGGCAAGTTCGCGGCGGCTCAGCGGCCAGGCGCAGCCGACCTTGTAGAGCCGGATGCCGAGCGCGTTGCATTTGATCTCGTCGATGCCGAGCTCGTCGAAGGCCTGGCGGACGTCGAGATAGCTCTTGCCGGTGGTGATGATGCCGATCTTCGGATTACTGCCGCCCCAGGTTATGGTGCGGTTGAGTTTGTTGGCGCGCACGAAAGCGAGCATGGCGTCGCGCTTGTAATCGTGCAGGCGCGCTTCCTGCGCCAGAATCGGATCGCCGAGCCGGATATTGAGGCCGCCTTCCGGCATGCGGAAATCGTCCGGCGTGACGATATTGATCCGCTCAAGGCTCGCGTCCATCGCCGCGGTGGATTCGATGGTCTCATGCATGGTTTTGAGCGCGGTCCAGGCGCCGGTGTAGCGCGACATCGCCCAACCGTAGAGGCCATAGTCGAGCACCTCCTGGATCCCCGCCGGATTGAGGATCGGAACCATGACGTCGATGAAATGGTATTCAGATTGATGCGCAGTGGTGGAGGATTCGGCGGTGTGATCGTCGCCCATCAAAGCGAGCACGCCGCCGTTCTTCGATGAGCCCGCGAAATTGGCGTGACGAAACACATCGCCGGTGCGATCGACGCCGGGGCCTTTGCCGTACCACATGGCGAAAACGCCGTCGTATTTGCCTTCGCCGCGCAGCTCCGCCTGCTGCGAGCCCCAGACCGCCGTGGCGGCGAGATCCTCGTTGATGCCGCCCTGGAACCGGATGTCGCTTTCTTCCAGAAACGGCCGGGCGCGCAGGAACTGGCTGTCCAGCCCGCCGAGCGGAGAGCCGCGATAGCCGGTGACAAAGCCCGCGGTATTGAGGCCGTTGCGGCGGTCCAGTTCTTTTTGCATCAGGCAGAGCCGAACCAGAGCCTGAAACCCGGTCACGAACACGCGGCGCTGGCCGAGGTCGTATTTGTCGTCGAGCTTGACGTCGCGTAGCGCCATTACGCAGGCCTCCGAACCGCGGGGGGTGAACTTAGCAGGTCCACAGCGGGAGGGGCAGAATATACCAGGAATATAGACCGGCGCACGCGGGGAACAATGCTAGCGAATTGAGCCATCACGATTTTTCCCCCGACACCGCTCTGCAGGCGCTGCCAAACGCCGTCTCTTTTCATGCCGCTTCACGCTCGCGCAGTTTTACGATCGAGAATTCTTCACGCCCGCGACGGCGTTCGCGCGCGTGGCTTGCATATTATGCCGCAGCAAAGCGCGGCTGCAACCTTCAGATGAATACTTGTGGTTCAATGCAGCCTTTGATGCCTATCGGCGGACTGCTCCCGGTCTCTGTCCGGGTCTTGAGCTGTCCTGCCGCTGCGCTAGGCACACGGGCG
This sequence comes from uncultured Alphaproteobacteria bacterium, assembly GCA_963791925.1. Taxonomy (GTDB): domain Bacteria; phylum Pseudomonadota; class Alphaproteobacteria; order Rhizobiales; family Xanthobacteraceae; genus BOG-931. The sequence goes on from CAWBUA010000006.1 coordinate 491,429, forward strand.
ACGGATCGCGGGACCGCAAGGCCACCATTTCGGTGACGCGTTTGCGCATTTGTTTACCACATATCTATAGACGAAAATTACAGAAAGCCGGCTAAGGTCGCCGAGAGCTGGTCCTTAGAACCAACGAAAGCTCTCGCCGATGAAACTGCACGTGCTCAACATTCCCAAGCTGGCGCTGCAGCGCCGCGGGTCGGCTCTGCTTGGTCTCGCCATCATTGGCATTCTATGGGCCGGCGTTGCGTTGATGTTCCAACGCGACCTGCAGCAAGACTATGCATCGGTGGTGCAGAGAAACGAGAACTACGCGCTTCTGTTTCAGGAAAACGTTCTGCGCTCGCTCGGCGAGATTGACAAGACAATTTTATACGTGCGCCGCAGGGTCGAAGCATTAAAAGACACGACGGATTATCAGAGAATCGTCAAATCGACGGACGTGCAGAGCAGCATCATCGTTCAAGTCGCGATCACCGACTCCAAAGGCATGGCTTGGGCCACGAATGCCGTCAAGAAACTAAGCAAGCCGATCGACATCAGCGACCGCGAGCATTTTAAGGTCCAGGTGAACAACACCAAGGACACGCTTTTTATCAGCAAGCCCGTCGTCGGAAGGGCGAGCCGCAAGTGGTCGGTGCAGCTGACCCGCCGTTACCTGAACAAGGATGGCACATTTGGCGGCATCGTGGTCGCTTCGATGGATCCGGCATATTTCACCAGCTTCTACGATCAGGTAAAACTTGGCGCCGATACTTCGGTGGCGATGATCGGCAACGACGGCGTCGTGCGTTCTGAAGGAGGCGGCGCAATTGCGCAGCTTGCGCTGGGGCAAGACTTGTCCGGCACCGACCTGTTCAAGCGCCTGCAGAAAACCGGGGATGGAACGTTCGTCGAACCGCGTTCGACGGCGAGCGAGAGCCTGGTGGTCTCGGCGAGGCAGGTGAGCGGATACCCTCTGTGGGTAACGGTGAGCACCGAGGAGCGCCAAATCTACCAGTCCGCTTGGGGCAGCCTGCGGCGCAATTCCCTGATCGCCGCGTTCCTCACGGCTCTCGTGCTGCTCGCTCTCGAGAAGATCCTGCGCGCCGAGGCCAGAGCGGAGCAAAAAGCAAAACAGCTGCAGCTCACGCTCGAGCATATCGGCCAAGGAATCATGCTCGTTACGAAGGAAGGGGAAATTCCCGTCATCAATCAGCGCTGTGCGGAACTCCTATTGCTTCCCCGAACCGTAATAGATGCGCCGCCAAAGCTCGACAAGCTGATCAAGGACCAAGCCGGCAACGACATCACGCAGATGTGGAACGAGAATCGGCCGACCGTGGACGGCGATGGTGCCGGTTCGCAGGATTGGCAAAGGTCTTCGATCTCCGATCTGCGCCGCTCCGACGGGGCGTTCATCGAGGTGCGAAAAACCTGGCTTCCCGACGGAGCGTTCGTGCAGACGTTTACCGATATTACCAAGCGCCGGCATGCGGAAGCTTACATCACCAAACTTGCTTCCGAGGACCCTTTGACCTCCCTGCACAACCGGCGCGTCTTCCGCGCCAAGATGCAGGAGGTCTGCGAGCGCGCTTCGAAGAAGCGGTTCGCGCTGTTGTTCATGGACATGGATCGGTTCAAGGTCGTCAACGACACGCTCGGTCATCGGACCGGCGACCAGCTTCTCATTCAGGTTGCAAAACGCCTGCAGTCGGTTGTCGAGGAGGCGGACGTGCTCGCGCGTCTCGGCGGCGACGAATTCGCGATCCTGCGTCCCGCCATCCGCTCAAACGACGAAGTCGAGTCGCTCGCCCGACGGATCATCGACGCCCTGGCCGAGCCCTTCAATGTCGATCAAAACGTCATTACGACCGGCATCAGCATCGGCATTGCCATAGGGCCGGATCACGGCGCGACGGCCGACGCGCTTCTCGTCGCCGCCGACCTCGCGCTCTACTCGGTAAAGGTTGGAACGCGCGGTACCTACCGGGTCTTCGAAAAGCGCATGAATGACGACCTCAACAGCCGCCGCGAAATCGAACTGCAGCTTCGGGAAGCCCTGACCAACGGCGGATTGGACGTTCATTACCAACCGATCGTCGACCTGCACAATTTTTCGATCACCGGCTTCGAAGCCTTGATGCGGTGGCCCCATCCAAGCAAGGGGATGATCTCACCGGCCAAGTTCATTCCTGTTGCCGAAGAATGCGGCTTGATTGACGCGCTCGGCCATTGGATTCTGGTGGAAGCCTGTCATCAGGCCAAGCAGTGGCCCGTCGACATGAAAGTCTCGGTCAATGTTTCGCCCATTCAATTGGCCAAGCCGGATTTTGTGGCGACGGTTCAATCGGTGCTGACTGCGACCGGTCTCGATCCGCATCGGCTCGTGCTGGAGTGCACCGAGACGATCTTTATCGAGGACAGCGAGAAGATGCTGTCGACTTTGCATAAGCTGAAGCAGATCGGAGTTCAGATTGCGCTTGACGATTTCGGAACCGGCTATTCGTCGCTGTCGTATCTGCGAAGCTTCCCGTTCGATATCGTCAAGATCGACCGCAGCTTCGTGTCCGACCTCGACGCGAACACCAGCTGCAGCGTCATCGTCCAAGCCGTCATTCTGATCGCAGGGAGCCTCGGAATTAAGACCGTGGCGGAGGGCGTCGAAACCGAGGCGCAGCTGAAACTTCTGAAGCTGCTCGGCTGCAACGACGTGCAGGGCTACCTGCTGGGCATGCCGGCTCCGGCCGCGGAAATCGGCAAGTTGGTCGAGCAGCGGTCGGTCAGAGCCGCTGCCTGACCTCAACCCTATCGTCTGGCTGCCTTCTTGACCTGTGCCTCGTGCCACAACAGGAACAGACCCGACGCCACAACGATGCATGAACCGACCATAAGGGCCGGCGTGGGAACGTTGCCCCAGACGAAAAATCCGATCGCCGCGGCCCAAACCAGCATGAAATAGAAGAACGGCGACACCGCCGTGGCCGGCGCCAGCATCAAAGCCTTCGTCCAGAACACTTGGCCGACGAGATTGGCGAGACCGCACATGACGAAGAGCGAAAGGTCACGCAGCGTCGGCAATTTGACGCCGAACACCAGCAACAGCGAGTGAAAGACCAGCACCGTCCCCAGCTGCCAGATCAAGAGCGTGTTCACCGATTCGGTGCGGGTCATGCCCCGAACGGCAACCGTGACGGTCCCCAGCATAATGGCATTGAGCAGCGCGAAGACCGCTCCGAGCGTAAGCGAGTCAAGGCCCGGATTCGCCACGACGAGGACGCCGGAAAAGCCGATGATCAATGCGGTCCAGCGGGCCGGGCCGGAGCGCTCCTTGAGCCAGATGATCGCCACCAGCGCCGTCCACAACGGTGCGGAGAAATTGATGGCGATGGCGCTGGCCAGCGGCATCAGGCTGAATGCGAGCACCGAAAATGTCTGCGAGATGGATTGCGACAGGCCTCGCGCCCAATGCGCCGCCGGGATCCTGGTAGAAAACACGGAGGTACCGTGGATCGGCAGCAGAAATGCCGCGCAAGTCGCAAATCCGACAAGCGAGCGCGAGAACATCACCTGGCCGACGGGATAACCGGCGACCAGCCATTTGCTCAGCGCGTGCGTGATCGCGAATGCAACGGTGGCGATGATCATGCAAAGAATGCCGCGAGACACGTCCGAGGCCGCCGTATTCGGAGCCTGGATGTGGATGGCGCTGGCCGGAGCGTTGGCTTGCGAATGCGCGGTCGTCATGGTTGCCCGTTACTCGATGAATGAAGCCAATTGGGCATTGGCGATGCCGCTGATGAGATTGTTCGTCTGGAGAGACGCCGTGATGTCGTCGTCGGTGCGGCGAGCAGGCACCATCCGGCCCGGAATCGCTTCGATCTCTTGCAGGAGCGTCCGCCGCAGCTGCTGCGCTTCCTCGACGCTGGCTTCCTGAAACGAGATCTTGTCGCCGATCCGCGATCTGCCGAGAGCAGGCAGATCTGCCGAAATGACGGTTGCGACCTTGGGATAGCCTCCGGTCGTTTGCCGGTCGGCCATGAGGACGATCGGTCGCCCGTGTCCGGGCACCTGAATCGAGCCCAGCGCAATCCCGTCCGACACGATATCGTGACCGGCAATATGTTCGAGCTTCGGCCCGTCGAGGTGCATGGCCATCCGATCGGTCGCCGGACCGACGGTGTACTCGCCGGCCAAAAAGTCTCTGATTGATTTTTCCGAGAAGCGCGCGTTCTGCGGGCCGAGAACGACGCGGAAGCGCGACGGCCGCGCCAGATCCAGTCCCTCAAGCCGGAACTCGTCCTTGCTGCCGGCGCTGCTCCGGCGCAGCGGCAAAACGTCGCCGGCAGCGAGCGCGCGGCCTTGCCATCCGCCGATATGGCCGCGGATATAGGTCGAAACGCTGCCGAGCACCGGTTCGATATCAAATCCGCCCTCCACGGCCAGATAGACCAGCGACCACCCCGCCGTCTGGCCGACACGAACGACTTGCCCGCGCTCGACCCGAAAGCTTTGCATCGACGAGTAGCGCACCCCATGTGCCGCGGCTTCGTCGGCCAGCACCTCGACGGATACGTTGGCACCGGCGCAGGCCACATTGACGCTGTCAGCCTCGACGAAGAATGTCGGACCGATATAGGCGATCTCCAGCGCACCTTCGCTCGGCTTGTTGCCGGCGAGGATGTTGGCGGCCCTAAAGCTTACCGGGTCCAGCGCGCCGCTCGTGGGGACTCCAAGATGCTGGTAGCCGATGCGGCCCAGATCCTGGACCGTCGTGAGCAGACCCGGTTCGAGGATACGCAACACAGCGGACATGCAATCCTCAATGAACTCGTGTCCGCCTGCGACACCGCGATGTCGTCCTCCGCGCACATGCTACGGTACTCGCGCAGGCTCACCGGTCTGAACCTCACTTTGTCTCCGGCCCGCAGCAATGCTCCGGCCGTAAGAGCCGGATCCCAAAGCGAGAGCGGCGAGCGGCCGATCAGGTGCCAACCGCACGGCGTCGCCATCGGGTAGATGCAGGTCAGCTTGCCGCCAATGCCCAGCGAGCCTGCCGGAATTCTGGACCGGGGCGTGGTGCGTCGGGGCAGAACAAGCTCGGGTGGCAGGTCGCCGAGGTAGGCGAGACCGGGCAGAAAGCCGAGCATGTAGACATGATAGGTTCGGCTGCTGTGAATCTCGATCACCTGAGCGGGATCGAGATTGCACTGTGCCGCGACCCACTCGAGATCCGGCGCGAGTTCCCGATCGTAGCAGATGGGAATGTCGCAACTGCGGCCGGTTGCCGGCGCTTCTTCCAGGTGGTCAAGGATATCTGCGACCCGCCGCTCGAGCTCGATCGCGGAAACGGCGAGCGGTTCGTAATAAATGCTCAGCGAACGGATCGTCGGCACGGTTTCGATCACGCCGTCGATCTTGAGTGCGTTGAGCCGTCCAGCAAGAGCCAGCACTCTCGCGCTGACGTTCAAATCGACCTGGTTGCCGAAGTCGACAACAAGCGCGGTATCGCCGGCGGCGAGCACATTGTAATCGGTCATGACGCCGCCCCATCCCGAGTTTCCGAGGCCGGGCGAAACGGCGCACTGGATTGTTCATTGAGCGGCGGCTTGCGGCCCGCGTAATCGGGAGGCAGGAACCACGGCTTGTCGGTAATACCGTGCCGCAACGAAAACATATAGAAGATCGGCAAGTTATCGGGGAAAAAACTCTTGAGCTGACTGCCGTTGAAAGTGACGAAGATGGAACGCGGGAACGCGCGTTCCATGACTTTGCGCTCCAGCATATTGGCTTGAAAGTAGCGGATAGCGCCTTCGTCCGCCGATCCTTCGCCCTTGAACCATTTCGCCGCGCTCACCCGCAATTCGGCCAGGAGTTCAGGCGGCGGGAGCTGCGGTTCCGGCTTTTCTTCGGGCTGCAGGCCGGCCGCGCTCACCAACTCGCCGAGTAGGCAAATTTTGAAGCGGCGGCCATGCGTGGCGAGCACGAGATCCTGGAAATACGAATGGATGCTGGCTTGCGAATGACCGTTCAACGCGGCGTGCGTGTCGGTGAAGACCAGCGTAAACTCGGCGCCGGGCTCGTAGATGTCGACAATGCGCGACATCATCGAATCGAGAAAGTCGAGGCACGTGAATTCCGGCACAGCCAGCTTCGGCCGCAATCCTTTGCCCCAATACTGCACGAACGGAATGGGCGCCTGGCGGGCCTGGGCCTCGGCGATGCACTGCAGCATCAGCTCGGGCCTATCGGGCTTCTCGCGCTTGAATGCCCTGGTGCTGAACGACCTCAGAATCTGTTCCGGCGTAACCGCTCGCGTCCAGCCGCCGGTTCGTTTGGTCGGGAAAGTGGCTTGGCGCTGGGCTGGATTGCTTAGGCGCGGCAGTTGATCCGAATAGTCGAGTTCCCGCGCTGCCCGGACAGAGCCGCTCGTACCGTACCGCATTTGACTGACCCGCCGCTGACAGCGCGCCGATGGCCCCGCCACGCTGTTAAGAAAAAATTTACACTTGAATTTGTTAAGGTCAACAACTCCTTGCAGCGATGAATTCACCCTGCGGGAATGACGCAATTCTCCGTTAACAATTAAGGTTAACACGGCGGCGTAGCGTGACGCAGCAAAACGCGAAAATCGCCGCGCCAGATCGGCGGATACGAATTGCGCCGATAGCTCTTTGTGACGATGTTGTGACGGCTTTTGGAGCTGGGTGAAAGGACTCGAACCTTTCAACTCACCGGATACAAACCAGTGGCTTTACCGATTAAGCTAACCCAGCAGTTCTCACTAGCGCGATGTAATTAACAAAAGCTAATCGAGCTCGACCGCCAAACTCGAGCATCTTCATGTCGGCTTCATGTCGAACGCAGCGGCCGCCTGCTTGCAGAGCGTTTGACCTCGCCGATGGGGCGCTGGCCGAAGCCGTTGACGGCCGCCAATCCGGCATGTGCGGCACGGCAGTATCGTGCTAAGCTTTAGGCAAAACCCAGGGAGACCGCCCATGAACCCCCATGTCAAGCTCGCCACCGTCACTCAGGCCGACATTTCGCCGGCGGAATGGCAGGCCCGCCTCGATCTCGCCGCGACCTATCGGCTGATCGCGCATTATGGCTGGGGCGACGTCATCTATAATCATTCATCGCTGCGCGTTCCCGGCGAGGAGCGCAATTTCCTGATCAAGCGGCACGAGTTGCTCTACACCGAAGTGACGGCCTCGAACCTGGTCAAGGTCAGCATGGACGACGATCTCGACAAATCCGCAGGCGTCAACCGGCCGGGCTTCACGCTGCATGGCGGCGTGCTGTCGGCGCGGCCGGACGTCAATTGCGCGGTTCACGTGCATAGCGAAATCGGGATGGCGATCTCGGGCCTCAAGCACGGGCTGCGCATGATGTCGCAGCCCGCGGTGCGGTTTTACAATCGCGTCGGCTACCATGCCTATGAAGGCATCACCGAGGACTTCGGCGAGCGCGCGCGCATTAACAAGGCGCTGGGCAAGAATCGCGCGCTGATCATGCGCAATCACGGCCTGCTCACGGTCGGGAAGACGACGCGCGAAGCCTTCGTGCTGATGAAGACGCTGATAGAGGCGGCCGACATCCAGCTCAAGATGGAGGCGACCGGCGGCGAACTGGTCGAGATTCCGGCGGAGATTTGCGAAAAGACCGCGCATCAATTCGAGCATCACGACGCGGGCCGCGGCTCCGCCGACTGGCCGGCTTATTTGCGCATGCTCGACGCGGTCGATACCGGCTGGCGGAATTAAGCGCCGCGGATAGGCGGGCGCTCCAGCGCTCAACCGAATTCGGCGGAGATCGCCTTCGCCAGCCTTATCATTTGCGCCGCGTAGCGGTCGGCGAACGCCGCGACGGTGAGATAGCTGCGCGGCCATTGAACGCTGACCGCGCCGACGCCTTGCTCGCCGGCCACGATCGGCGCGGCGATGGCATGAAAACCGCGTTGATTGGTCTGATTCGCCAGGCGGCGCGCATAGCCGTTCTTCCTGACCGCAGCGAGTTCCTGAAACAGCCTTTGCGGCGAAATCCGGTACCGCGACAGCGACCACAGTTCCTGATCGCGCAGCGCCTCGATCAATTTCAACACCCGCTCGTCGGCAAGGGTCGACAGGTAGCAGAGACCGCTGGCCGCGGCAAAAATGTTAAGTTCCAGTTGCGACCGATACGGATCGTTGAAGCTGAGCGGACTGATCGTGCGCGTCGATTCGACAACCTGCATGCGCCCCTGGTGATGGACGTGCAGGTCGACGGGCCAGCGGATATTGGCATTGATTTCCAGGAGCAGCGGTGTCGCGGCATTGATCAGGCGCGTGACGCTGCCTTGATGTGTCGGGTCGCCGCGGCGCGGAATTGAGATATTGGTCCGATAAACGCCGTCGGCCAATCCGCGGCGGACGAATTGCCGGCGGGCCAGAGCGCCCAGAAGCCGACGCAATGTTGTCTTCGACAGGCCCGAGACGCGATGCAATTCGTGCAACGGGCTCGGTCCGCGAACCGCAAGCAGTTCGAGAATGTCGATGGCCCGATCCAGCGAACGCGTTTTACTGGCAGCCGGCAAGAAAGCGCCCTTCGGTTGCGCACCACTGTGTGGCACAGGGGTCGTGATTCATTGAACAAAGCCTGCATTTGAGCAAGGGTCTTTTCCGGCAGCAAAAAAAATGCGGCGCCTCGTCCGCATCGAACGTCGAATAAAGGCCGGAACGATCCACGCATCGTAACCGAGCAAGACCATCCCGGGGAGGGTTAAGGTGAAGGCAAAACAATCGCGGCTTGTCGGCAGGTTCATTGCGCTCGCGCTCATGGCTCTCGGCATCGCCGTCGCTTCACGGCATGCCCTCGCCCAAGCCTATCCGTCCCGATCCATTCGCGTCATCGTCGGCACCTCGGTCAGTACACCGCCGGACATCATCAGCCGCATCGTCGCAAGCGCGCTCAATGACAGCGAGGGATGGAGTGTCGTCGTCGAGAACAAGCCCGGCGCCATGCATTCCCTGGCCGCGCAATACGTGCTGGCGCAGCCCGCCGACGGCTACACCATCATGGCCGTCGGATTGCCGACGACCGCTGCGCCGTCGCTCATCCCCAACACCGGGTTTAATCTCGAGACCGATTTCGCGCCGGTCGCCCAGCTCTCGACGTCCGGCAATGTGCTGGTCGTAAATCCGAAAATTCCGGTGAAGACCGTCGCCGAGCTTGTCGCCTATTTGCAGCAGAACCCCGACAAATTGACCTATTCGTCGGGCGGATTCGGAACGCCCGCCCATCTCATCGGCGAGCTCTTCAAGCTGCAAACTGGCGTGAAGGCGACCCATGTCCCGTACACCGACTTTCCGCGCGCGATCACCGACCTTCTGCAAGGCGTCAACGCCTACCAGTTCATCACCGCATTGCCGGTGATCGGCTTCATTCAAAAGGACCAGCTGCGACCGCTCGCGGTCACCTCGGCAAAGCGCCTTGCAGCGCTCCCGGACGTGCCGACGATCGCCGAGGCCGGCTATCCGACGCTGACCGCCGAGGACTGGGTCGGCTTTGCGGTCAAGAAAGGCACGCCGCCGGACGTCGTCGCCCGGCTCAACGGCGCCATCAACAAGGTGCTCAAGACGCCGAAGGTCGAGGCGGCGTTCGAGAAGATCACGTCGCAGCCCGCCGGGAATACGCCGGCCCAATTCGGCGCATTCGTCAATTCGCAAGTCGCGCTGTGGGCCAAGGTCATCAAGGACGCCAACCTCAAAGTGCAGCAATGAGCGCAACGGGCAGATTCACCGTCACGCTGCTTGGAACCGGCGTACCCGTGCCGAGCCCCGACCGGTTCGGCGCCAGCACGCTGGTCGAGGCCGGAGACGAGAAACTCTTGATCGATGCCGGCCGCGGCTCGGCGATCCGGCTTTTTCAGCTCAAGGTGCCGCTCGGCCGCATCGACGCGCTGCTCTTGACGCATTACCATTCGGATCACACGTCCGGGATTCCGGATGTGTGGCTCACCGGCTGGCTCGAATCTTTTTTCGGCACGCGAAAGGCGCCGCTGTGCGTCATCGGTCCGAGCGGCGCGAAAATTCTGATGGCGAAACTGGCCGAGGCCTACGCCGCCGACATCAAAATCCGCCTTGCGGACGAAAAGCTGCCGCCCGACGGCATCGCCACCTCGGTCGACGAATTCGATCGCGACGGCGTCGTCTATGAGAGAAACGGCGTGCGCGTCATCGCATTCGAAGTCGACCACGGCGACCTGATCAAGCCGGCCTACGGCTATCGCGTGGAATATGGCGGCCGCACCGCCGTCATTTCCGGCGACACCCGTTACAATCAAAACGTCATCAAATACGCCACCGGCGCCGACCTCTTGATTCATGAGGTCGCGGCGGCGCATCCAACACTGATGCGCGAAGCCTATATGCAGCGCATTATTGGCCACCACATCACGCCGCAAGACGCCGGCCGGGTGTTCGCGCAGGCCAGGCCCAAGCTCGCGGTCTATACGCACCTCGCGTTGCTCGGCAGCGATCAGATCGCGCCGCCGACGCTTGACGATCTCATGTCTCAAACTCGCGAGACCTATTCCGGAGCGGTGGAAATCGGCGAGGACCTCATGGCATTCGATATCGGCGCCGAGGTCACGGTGCGACGGTTTCCGCGCTAGTATCATGCGGTTCACCATCGGGCATCATCGCAGGCGGAGCAATTCGTGAAACAACCGAACTTCCTGTTCTTCATCACCGACCAGCACCGTGCCGACTATCTCGGCTGCGCCGGCCATCCGGTGCTCAAAACCCCGCATATCGATGCGCTGGCGGCGCGTGGCGCACGGTTCGACCGTTTCTTCGTCGCAAGCCCGGTATGCATGCCCAACCGGGCTTCGCTCCTGACCGGGCGTTATCCCTCGGCACACGGTCTGCGCCACAACGGCAATCACTTGAGCCGCCGCGCCACGACGTTCGTCGAGGTGCTGCGGCAGGGCGGCTATAAGACGGCGCATATCGGCAAGAGCCATGTGCAGCCGATGACCTCCAATCCCGCCGTTGCGCGCGTCGATCCGAAGACACTGGGCCTGTTGGACGAGGCCTGGAAGGACGACGGCGGCGATTACGGCGAGGAGACGCCGGAGCGCTATGCCGGCACGGCCCCTTACGCATTCAAGCTGCCGTATTACGGCTACGACCATGTCGACATGGTCACCAATCACGGCGACCAGGCGCACGGCCATTACGATCAGTGGCTGCGCTCGCACTCGCCGCAAGCCGCCGCCTGGCGCGACCGCGCCAATCAGCTGCCGCACAATTACATCTGTCCGCAGGCGTTCCGCACGCCGATACCCGAGGAGCTCTATCCCACCGCTTTTGTCCGCGACCGCGCGGCGGAATGGCTGGCCGGCACCAAGGGCGACGACCAGCCGTTCTTCGCCTTCGTCTCGTTTCCCGATCCGCATCACCCGTTCACGCCGCCGGGCAGGTATTGGGACCTTTATGAGCCGGAGCAGTTTAAGGTGCGGCTGCCGTTCGAAGCGCACCGCAACCCGGTGCCGCCTTTGCGCTGGGCGCGGGCGCATATGCTGGACAACACCCAGGACACGCAGTCCCAGATCGCCTTCATGGCGACGGAGCGCCAGTTGAAAGAGGCGATGGCGCTGACCTGCGGCATGATCGCGATGATCGACGACGCCGTCGGCGCGGTGCTCGAAGCGCTGCGGGCGAGCGGCCACTTCGACGATACCATCGTGATCTTCAACTCCGATCACGGCGACTATCTCGGCGATTTCAATTTGCTACTCAAGGGCGCGCTGCCGCTCAAGAGCATCACCAATGTGCCGTTTATTTGGAGCGACCCGGCCGGCCCCGCCGCATGCGTGCGCCATGCTCTCGCCTCGACCTGCGATCTGGCGCCGACCATCATCGAGCGCGCCGGGCTGAAGCCATACTGGGGCATCCAGGGCAAGTCGCTGCTGCCGGCGATCCGTGACGATGCCCGTGTGCACGATCAAATTCTCATTGAATTTCAGGACAGCGCGCCGCGGCTCGGCTTTGCCGAGCCCGCCTTCGTGCGCAGCCTTGTCACCGACACCCACCGCCTCACGCTCTACAAAAGCGAGGCCTGGGGCGAGTTGTACGATCTGGTCAAAGATCCGGACGAAACTTTCAATTTGTGGGACGAGCCGTCGCAGGCCGCGACGCGGGCACGGCTGACCGAACGGCTGGTCCAAGCGATGATGGACGCGGTCGATCAAAGTCCGCGCGCCGTGCGCCGCGCGTGAGCGAAGCAAACGAGAATCGGGAGGATATCATGCGTTCTGTCAAAGATCGGCGCGCTGCGCCGATCCGGATGTCGCGGCGCAACGTCGTGCTTTCGGGGCTGGCCGGCGCGGCGCTTCTGCCCGGGCGGGCGCGCGCTGCGGACCTGCTGACCTTCGTATCGCCGTTCGAAGCCGGCAGCGCCCCCGATCTTTACACCCGGATCGTGGCGCCGGAAATCGGCAAACTCCTCGGCCGCGCAACGGTCGTCGAGAACAAGCCGGGCGCCGCCGGCAATATCGCCGCCGAATACGTGGCACGCAAGCCCGCCGACGGCTCGACCATCATGGTCGGCACCGCGGCCTTGTGCGAAATCAATCCGCTGGTTTTTGCCAACCGGCATTGGTCGATGAAGGACTTCGCGCCGCTGGTGAAAGGCGTGCAGTCGCCGCTCGTGCTGGTCAGCAATCCGAAGCTGCCGGTCAAGACGCTGGATCAGCTTGTCGCCTATGCGAAGGCCCATCCCGGCACGCTCAATTACGCTTCCTACAATCCCGGCACTCCGAGCGATTTCCTCGGCGCCCAGCTCAATCATGTCTTCGACCTCGACCTCGTTGCGGTGCCCTATCGGGGCTCGGCTTCGCAGGTCAGCGCGCTGTTGGCCGACAATTCGCCGCTCGGCTTTGCGCAAACGCAAAATTCGCTGCCATACATCAAGAACGGCAGCCTCAATGCCATCGCCGTCACCGGCGACGAGCGGTTCCGGTTGTTGCCGGAGGTGCCGACTTTCCGCGAGCTCGGCCATCCGGAATTGTCGGCGATGGTCTGGTTCGGTCTGTTGACGCAGGCGGCCACGCCTCCGGACATCGTCGCCAAGATGATCGCCGCCGGGGTGAAGGCGCAACAGCAGCCAAGCGTACGCAATCCGCTGTTGGCGCAGGGCTACGATCTATCCAATGAAAGCGGCGAGGCCTTTGCCGAATCCATCGCGGCGGGCCGCGAGCATTGGGCGGCCTTGGTCAAGCTGACGGGCTTCAAGGCGTCGCGATAGACAACGAGCGCGGCAGCGGCCGCGCCGCCATTGTCATGACCGCTGGCGACGGGCGCCGAGCCCGTTTCTCTCGTCGCGGGCGGCGGTTCGATTCGCCCAGGACGCATCGATATCGTCGTCGCTCGCCAAGCGCAGCACCGTTTCGTTCAGCGCCAGTTCGTAATCGGCGACGCTCAGCCTGATCGCATCGACCTGCTCGCGCAGCCCGTCGATTTCCTCACGCTGCTGATCGGCCATGGTGGTACGCTCGCCAAGTTCGCCGACAAGCTTCACCAACTCGGCTTCCTTATCCGCCAGCACCTCTTCTCTGTGCCGCAGCGTCTGGCCTCGGATTTCGAATTGCTCCTCGACGGTGCGGAGCCTTTCGCCAAGCGTCCTGCTGCGATCCTCGAGCGCAACAATCGCTGCGCATTTGACTTCGATCTCGCCGCGCAGGCGCCTGATGGTGTCGGTCTGTTCGCCGATCTCGCTCTTCAACTGGCCGATGAGATTCGTTTTTTCGCCGAGCTCGGCGAGCTTCGACATCGTCTTGCTCTTCATTTCCGTCAAGCTCATTTCGAGCTGACGGGTCGACATCGCAAGCCTGCCGCGCAGCTGATCCCTGTCGGCGCGGATTTCGGCGGGCGGATAGGGCGTCGCCGCGACGACACGCTGCACGGAGCGGTGCAGAACGTGCCGAAAGATCAAAGGCACGAGCAGCAGCCCGAGCAATGCCGCCGACAGGAACCCGATGCTGAAATCTATTGCTGTTTCGATCACGCTATTGAGCCCGAACTGCCGGCCCGCCCCTGAACGAACCATGGCATGCGAGTACGGGCCGCACCACGTTGGGCTGGTATTAACCTAAACTCGCGGCCGCGGCGGCGCCGCGGCGAGCCACATTCTTCGCAGACTTATTTCGCGTATTTGCCGCCGGTCTGCTTGGTGTGCACGCCCTCGCCGCCGCTCTCTTTGTGCTGCAGCCGGGTGATGCGCGCCCAGCTGCGCTTGAGATCGTCGCGCACCGTGATGTGCAGCGTGCCGCAGCCCTCGCAGGTCAGCTCGATCTTGTCGCCATCCATGAACGGATTGAGGCCGCGATGGTTGGTGCCGGTGGCCAGAATGTCACCGGGATCGAGCGCGTGAATCGAGGTGACCCATTCGATGCAGCGTGGGATATTGTGCGCCATGTCGTCGGTGTTGAAGTTCTGGTACACGACGCCGTTATTGGTAAGCTTGATCTGCAGCCTTTGCGGATCCTTGATCTCGTCGGCGGTGACAATATAGGGCCCGATCGGGGCGAAGGTGTCGCGCGACTTCATCTGATAGAAGACGTTGGTCGGCGGTACCACGCCGCGGGCCGAGCCGTCGATGAAATTGGTGTAGCCGAACACGTAATCCATCGCATCGGCCGCCTTGACGTGGGAAGCGCGCTTGCCGACGACGACGGCAATCTCCGCTTCGCCTTCGAAAATGCTTGCCGCCATGTCGGGCAGCACCATGGCGTCGCCGTCGCCGATGATGGCGCTGGGCGACTTCATGAAGGCGTTGATCGGCGCCGGCTCCGCCAGCGTGCCATCCTCCATATAGTTCACTGCCATGCAGATGATGTTCTCAGGCTTCGGCAGCGGCGGGCGGAATTTGACCTGCGCGATCGGCTTGCCCTGCCCCTTGGCGGCCGCATCGGCGAGCTTGGCTTTGAGCGCGTCGAACCGCTCGATCACGCCGCGCATGACGTCCTGCGGGCCCAGCCGCGGAATGTCCTTGGCCACCTCGCTTACATCGACGACTTTGTCGCCCGTGACCACGCCCAGTTTGAAGTCGTCGAAAAACGCCAGTTTCATATCTGCTCCTTGGGAATTTTCTCGATGGAACGAATGCTATCGCAAGCCGTAACAGCCGGGGGCCATTGGTTAGCCAGTTTGGCGGCCGAGGGAAAGTGGCTCGCGGCAGGGTGGCTCACACCCTGTTCCCCGCGCTCCAGCTCCAGAAGTCGCGGCCCTCTTCGCGCAGGAAACGGGCCAGCACCATGTTATGCACCTCGGAGGCGCCGTCGACGAGGCGCGCCGCGCGTGCCGCCCGGTAGATCCCCTCCAGGATCGTATCCTTGGAGTAACCGCGCGCGCCATTGAGCTGGATCGCGGTGTCGGCGGCCTCGTGCAGCGTATCGGCGACGTGCACCTTGGCCATGGAGACCTCCTTGCGGGCGCGGTCGCCCTGGTCGAGCTTCCAGGCCGCATGCATGGTGAGGAGACGGCCGATCTGAATGCGCTGCGCCATCTGCCCGAGCTTGATCTGCACGCTTTCGCGGTCGGCGAGTTTTATGCCAAAACCTTCGCGCCGGTTCACATAGTCCTGCGCGATCTCCAGGCACCGCTTGGCTTGCCCGAGCCAGCGCATGCAATGCGTGAGCCGCGCCGGGCCGAGCCTGATCTGCGTGCATTTCAGCCCGTCCCCGACGCCGAGGAGAATGTTTTCATCGCCGACTTCGAGGCCGTCGAATTCCAGCTCGCAGTGCCCGCCGTGCTCTTCCGGTCCCATGATCTCGATGCGGCGGACGATGCGCCAGCCCGGCTGGTCGCGGTGATACAGGAATGCCGTCAAGCCGCGGCGCTTGTCGTCGGAGGTCCGCGCGATAACGATGAAATGCGCCGCCTCCGCAGCGCCGGTGATGAACCATTTGCGGCCGCGAATTACCCATTTGCCGCCCTTCTTCTCGGCAAAGGTGCGCATCATGGCCGGATCGGAGCCGGCGCCCGGCGCCGGCTCGGTCATGGCGAAGGACGATTTGACCTTGCCCTCGACCACCGGCCGCAGCCACCATTCCTTCTGCGCCGGCGTGCCGATGCGCGACAACAGATTCATATTGCCGTCGTCGGGCGCCGCGCAATTGATCGACAGCGGCCCGAACAGCGAGCGCGCCGCCTCCTCGTAGATCGCCGCCCAGGCGACGATCGGCAGCGCCATGCCGCCGAATTCCTTGGGCGATTGCGGCGCCCACAGTCCGGCTCTCCTTGCCTGCTCTTGGACCGGAGCCAGTCTGGCAAGCGGGATGTTCTCGTGTTCGGAAAAATTCTCAGGATCGGATTCAAGGGGTAGCACGTGCGTTTCGATGAAGGCGCGGGTGCGCTTTCGCAAATCCTCGATTTCGGGCGGAAGAGTGAAATCCATGCCGGCGCCCCCCAGTTGATCTTGATCAAGGCGGGAATAATTGCATCGCGCAAGGGTTATACAAAAGCCAAGGGTGGGTGGAAACCGAAGGTGATGCCATGATACGCATGCTACGGACAATCGCCGGCGCCGCCGCGCTGTTGTGCCTGGAAGTGCCGTCGAGCCACGCGGCTTACGGCGACGCGCCGTGGTGCGCCGTGATCAATATCGGCCCCGGCGAAGTGTATTGGGATTGCCAATATCAGACGTTCGAGGCCTGTGCACCGAACGTCGTCGCCGGCAATCGCGGTTTTTGCAACGTCAATCCAACATACCGTGCCGTCACGGCTCCGCCGATCAAGCATCCAATCAAGCGTTACGTGCGGCGCCGCGTGCCGAAACATTCACAATCGAGAGATTAAGACGGACGGGAGGATTATTCGGAACTACCGGTGACGAGGCGAAGTTTCCCAGCAAATCGTTGTGGTGAGAATATGATCCGCATGGCCTGTATGATTGCCGGCGCAAGCGCCTTTCTGCTTGTCGGAGTTCCGGAAAGCCAAGCATTGTCAGGTGACGCCCCCTGGTGCGCGGTCGTCGAGATCGGGTCCGGCGAAGTCGAATGGGATTGCCACTACCAAACCATCGAGCAATGTGCGCCGAACGTGGTGGCTGGCAATCGGGGTTTTTGCAATCTCAATCCCTATTACGTGCCCAGTGCAGCACCGCCCTCGCACGCCAAGCACTATCGGCGGCGACGCTGGCATTACCACTGACTTCCGCACGCCGCCGGTTCGCAATTTCGCGCTGCAAACCGCCGAATTCACGCATTGCTGCGCCAAGGCGGCAATGCGACAATGCATTCGATCGACCGGTCGCGAGGGCTCAAATTTGATGCTCGATTCGTCTCACGGCGCGCCGCCGCAGTTTTCACTCGATGCCGATCAGATCGCGGTTCGCGATATGGGGCGCGCCTTTGCCGATGAGCATTTTGCACCGCAGGCGCTGGCCTGGGATGAGGCCAGGCACTTCCCCGTCGCCGAAATGCGCAAGGCGGCGGCGCTTGGGATGGGGGGAGTCTTCATCGCCGAAGACGTCGGCGGCTCGGGCCTGTCGCGGCTGACCGGCACGCTGATCTTCGAGGCGCTGGCGACCGGCTGTCCGACGGTTGCGGCCTATATGTCGATCCACAACATGACGGCGGCGCTGATCGACGCCTTCGGCACGAAGGAGCAACGGCAAAACTGGCTGCCGAAACTGTGCACGATGGAGCTGCTGGCGAGCTACTGCCTCACCGAGCCCGGCGTCGGCTCGGACGCCGCAGCCCTGACCACGCGCGCGATGCGCGAGGGCGATCACTACGTGCTCAATGGGCAGAAACAATTCGTCTCCGGCGCCGGCGCGGGCGGCCTTTATCTGGTGATGGCGCGGAGCGGCGGCGAAGGGCCGTCGGGCATTTCAGCGTTCATCGTGCCGGGCGACGGCGAAGGCCTGTCGTTCGGCGCCAACGAGCGCAAGATGGGCTGGAACGCGCAGCCGACGCGCGCCGTCGTTTTCCAGGACGTGCGAATCCCGGCGGGCAATCGGCTCGGCGCGGAAGGAGGCGGCTTCAAGATCGCGATGGCGGGACTCGACGGCGGCCGGCTCAACATCGCGGCCTGCTCGCTCGGCGGCGCCCAGGCGGCGCTGGAGAAGACGCTGGCCTATATGAAGGAGCGCAAGGCCTTCGGCAAACGGCTCGAGGAATTCCAAGCGCTGCAGTTCCGCCTCGCCGACATGGCGACCGCGCTCGAAGCCTCGCGCGGCCTGTTGTGGCGCGCCGCCGCGGCGCTCGATCGCGGCGATGCCGACGCGCTGGCGCTTTCCGCCATGGCCAAACGCTTTGTCACCGACAATTGCTTCGACGTCGCCAATCAGGCGCTGCAATTGCACGGCGGCTACGGCTACCTTGCCGCCTACGGCATCGAGAAGATCGTGCGCGATCTGCGCGTGCATCAAATCCTCGAAGGCACCAACGAAATCATGCGCCTTATCGTGGCGCGCCAGCTTGTCGGCCGATGAACGAAAAGCTGATTCAGGACGGCGACATCGTTGTTCGTGAACTGGGTGCGCTACGGCGCCTGACGCTGAATCGGCCGCAGTCTTTCAACGCACTGACGCTCGACATGGCCGTAACGATGACGGGCTTCCTGCGCGCCTGGGCCGCTGATGCCGCGGTAGGCGCTGTCTTGATCGACGGTGCCGGCGACCGTGGCCTTTGCTCCGGAGGTGACCTGCGCGCGCTCTACGACGCGGCGAAGACGAATAGTCCCTTTCCGGCGCGGTACTGGGCGACCGAATACAAGCTCGATGTACTGATCGCGCGCTACCCGAAGCCGGTCATCGCGATCATGGATGGCCTGGTGATGGGCGGCGGCGTCGGCATTTCGGCGCATGCCGCGCACCGGATCGTCACAGAGCGGTCCGCCGTCGCCATGCCGGAATGCGCAATCGGGCTTTTTCCTGACGTCGGCGCTTCGTTCATTCTGGCGCGAGCGCCCGGCCTGGTCGGCACCCATCTCGCCCTCACCGGCGCACGCATGAGCGCCGCCGACGCGATCTATGCCGGCTTTGCCGACATTCACATCGCCATGGCCCGACATGGCGATCTGCGATCGGCGCTTGCCGAATCCCATGACGCTGCGGGCGTGCGTGGGACGCTCAATGCCATGTCTTCTCCGCCCGCGCCCGGTTCGCTTGCGGGGGCGCGGTCTTGGATCGATCGTTGCTATGCCGTGGAACGCATGGAAGAGATTGTCGACCTGTTGAAGCGCGATACCGCCGCCGACGCACATACGGCGCTCAACGCCATCGGCAAGGGGTCACCGACTTCGCTGAAAGTCACGTTGCGTAACTTGCGCGAAGCGCCGGGCTTCGCGCGTGTCGAGGAGTGCTTCCGGCAGGATTACCGGATCGTATTGGCTTGCATCGCCGGACATGATTTCATCGAAGGTATTCGCGCAACGATCGTCGACAAAGATCGCAAGCCGGCCTGGCAACCAGACAGTCTTGAGGGCATCACGCCGGATATCGTCGAACGGCACTTCAGGCCGCTCGGCGCGCTGGAACTGAATTTCGACGATTAGGGGAGGATCCGCACATGCCGGCAATCGGTTTCATCGGTCTCGGCAATATGGGCGCGCCGATGGCCGCCAATCTGGTCAAGTCAGGCGAGCACGTCCTCGGCTTCGACCTGGTGCCGGCGCTGCGCGACGCTTCGGCGCGGGACGGCGTCCAGATCGTCGCCAGCGCCCGCAGCACGGTCGACGACGCCGACGTCGTCATCACCATGCTGCCGGCGGGCGAGCATGTGCTGTCGGTATGGAACGACATCGTGCCGCGGGCGCGGCAGGGCACACTGTTCATCGATTGCTCGACGATCGACGTGGCGAGCGCGCGCAAGGCCCATGATCTGGCGGCCGCGCGCGGCATCGCCACGCTCGACGCCCCGGTCTCGGGCGGCGTCGGCGGCGCCAAGGCGGCGACGCTGACCTTCATGGTCGGCGGCACCGAACACGCTTTCGCGCGCGGCAAGCCGGTCCTCGAGCGCATGGGCAAGCGCATCGTCCATTGCGGCGAAGCCGGCAACGGCCAGGTGGCGAAAATCTGCAACAATATGATTCTTGCGGCATCGATGATCGCCGTCGGCGAGGCCTTCGTCATGGGCGAAAAGCTCGGCCTGTCGCACCAAGCGCTGTTCGACGTCGCCGCGGCGTCCTCCGGACAATGCTGGGCGCTCACGAGCTACTGCCCGGTGCCCGGACCGGTGCCGACCAGCCCGGCGAACAACGATTACAAGCCGGGCTTCGCCGCCGCCTTGATGCTCAAAGATCTCAAGCTCGCGCGCGAAGCCGCGAAATCGGTGCAGGTGAAGAACGCCATCGGCGCCCATGCCGCCGAAATCTACCAAGAGTTCGCGCAAGCCGGCCACGGCGGAATGGATTTTTCGGGCATCATCAATTTCATTCGCGCGCCGCGAGAATAAGTTGACGCGAGGCACGGCCGGGCCGCACGCTGCGACACCGCGCTCCAGGCCGGTCGGTTTTGCACGGTGGCGCCAAAAGCGCTTGGCCGCCGCGGCTCGACGTCGCAAGCCGATTTTTCGCGATCGATTGCAAGGAAAAATACCGAGGGAGTTCTGCTGTCAGTAAAACCCCTCACATACCCGTGGGCTGGAACTTAAGTCGTCCTTAAACCGGAGCGGCAAAAAAAGACGGCAGGCTATTTCAGGAACGAATTTCAGGAAGGCCGATGGGCGAGCTCCAATATCCAGGGCCCCCGCAAACCGCTCTTGTGCTCGACGACGAAGTCCAGATCGGAGCCTTCGTCTGCAAAGCGCTTGCGTCCTTCGGCGTGGCGGCAAAGCATTTTACCGATCCTCTGCAGTTCCTGTTGGACGTGAAACGCGCGCCACCGGACCTGTTGGTGCTCGATCTCGCGCTGGGGCCCTCGGACGCGGTTGATGTCATTCGCAAGCTTGAGTTTCTCAAATTCGCCGGACGCGTCCTTCTGATCAGCGGTCATGACCAGGAGACATTGCGCGAATTCGAGCGGATCGGCCGGGCGCATGGTTTGCGGATACTGCCGTCTCTGCATAAGCCGTTCCGTACGGCCGAATTCAGAGCTGCGATACAGTCGGGTCAGGGCTCGCACGGCATCGCCCAGCAAGACCAAACGTCGGGCGCGGAATCGAGCGCGGCCGGGCTGGAGCACATTCTCGAACAAGCGCTGGCCAACGAATGGCTGGAGCTCTGGTACCAGCCCAAAGTCGACCTGCGATCGCTGTGCGTCTGCGGCGCCGAGGCGCTGATTCGTGCGCGGCACCCCAAGCGCGGCATCATCGAGCCGGCCGACCTCTTGCCGCCGCCCGGCGATCCGCTTTACAAGCCATTGACGCTCTTTGTCGCCAAACGAGCCATGTCGGATTGGCTCACTTTTGCCGAACAGGGCCATCCGCTCAAACTGTCCATCAACGTGCCGGCTTCGGTACTCAGCGCACCCGGTTTTGTCGATTTCATTCGCAACGTCAGGCCGGCGCATCCGAAATTTCCAGGCCTTATCGTCGAGGTCACCGAGGATGAAGTGATCCGGGACACGGCCTGGATACACGAAGTGGCGACGCAGCTGCGGCTTTACAACATCTGGATCTCGGTCGACGATTTCGGGTCGGCCTATGCGTCGCTGTCGCGGATCAGGGATTTGCCGGTCCGCGAAATAAAGCTCGATCGATGCTTCGTGCTGAGTTGCGCGACAGACACCCTCAAGCGCGGTCTTTGCCAGACTGTCTCCAACCTCGCGCGTTGTTTCGGAGCGTCCGCGTGCGCCGAGGGCGTCGAGACCGTGGAGGATTTGCGCTGCCTGATCGACCTCGGCTTCGAGATCGGGCAAGGCGTGATATTCGCGCCGGCGATGCCGCCGCATCGGTTCGTCGACTTCATCGCCGGGCAGCGCGACGCCGGCCCAAACAATGACCGTTCGCCCGGCGCCGACGGCGCCTTCAAGGCGGCGCAGACATGAGCGCTTCCGATGCGTCGTCGCGCGAGTCGACGGGCCTCAACCTCGCCGCCCGGGCCGACGTCGAGCCGCACACCTACCTTTCCACGACGCCGGCAAGAGCGAAAGACTGGCGCCTGGCCGCCTGGGTGATCGGCCTATCCGCGCTGATCTTCATCTGCACGGTGCCGTTCGTGCGCACGCCGCTGGCGAAGCTGCCGGCGTTCGTATCAAGCTACGAAGCGGCGCTCGCGATCAATGACCTAATCACCGCGACGCTGTTGTTCGGCAAGTTCACGCGTTTGCGCTCGAGCGCGCTCTTGGCGCTTGCCTGCGGCTACCTGTTCGATGGCTTTATCATTGTCCCGCATGCCCTGACTTTTCCGGACGTTTTCTCGCCGACCGGGCTCCTTGGCGCCGGCAGCCAGAGCACGGCGTGGCTCTATGTGTTCTGGCACGGCGGATTTCCGCTGTTCGTGCTCGCTTACGCGCTGCTGCGCAACGATGCCGACGAGACGCGAGACGCTTTGCCTGTCAGCCCCGGATGGACGATAGCGGCGGCTGTCGGCGGCGTCGCGGTCCTGGTTGGCGGCTGCACCCTGCTCACCACCGTCGGCATGAACCGGCTGCCCGTCATCATCGAAGGCGACAATTTTTCCCGGCTGATCAGCACCGGAACGAGTTCCTGCGCTAGGACTGTTGAGCCTGATCGCGCTGTTCGCGTTATGGCGCCGCACCCGGCCGACCGTACTCGACGTCTGGGTCATGGTCGTTATGTGTGCCTGGCTGTTCGACATTGCGTTGTCGGCAATCATCAGCTCGGCGCGTTACGATCTCGGCTGGTATGCTGGCCGCAGTTACGGCTTGCTGGCGGCGAGCTTCGTGCTGGTGGTTCTGCTCCTCGAAACCATATGGCTTCACGACAGGTTGGCGACCGCACAAAGGCGCCTGGCAGAGCGGACGCGCGACCTCGAGCAGCGCGTGCGCCTGCGCACCCGCGAACTCCATCTATCCAACGAAACGCTGAAATCGGAAGCATCGGAGCGACTGCAAGCCGAACAGGAACTGATGCACGCGCGCACATTCCTTGATGTCATCATCGATAACGTTCCGGCCATGCTGCTCTTGAAGGACGCGAAAACCGGCAAAGTAGTCTATCTCAACCGCGCCGGCGAGGAACTCACTGGAATCGACCGCAGTGAAATCGTCGGCAAGAGCGTGCAGGAAGTGATGCCAAGCGTCGATGCATCGCTCATCGAACTCCAGGACAGGCAATTGATCGTATCGGGCAAGTCCTGCGAGTCGTACGAAAACACGTTGGCGACGCGGCGGCGCGGCGTGCGGCTGGTGCGAACGAAAAAACTGGTCGTGCCTGATGAGCATGGCGCGCCGAAATACCTGCTCGGCTTCTGCGAAGACGTCACCGAACAACGACAGACCGAGGAGCAGCTGCGTCACGCCCAGAAGATGGAAGCGCTCGGACAATTGACCGGGGGACTTGCCCATGATTTCAACAATCTGCTCGCCATCGTCCTCGGCAACCTGGATGTGCTGTCCGATACCGTGCCGGGCGACGCCGAGCAGCAGGAATTGGTGCAGGCCGCCATCGGCGCCGCGGTGAGCGGCAGCGAGCTGACGCGCCGCTTGCTGGCGTTTGCGCGGCGTCAGCCGCTGCAGCCGGAACAAATCGACGTCAATGCGCTGCTGGACGATCTCGGCAGGCTATTGAGGCGCACGCTGGGCGAGAACATCGAGATCGGGCTCGAGTTGGAGCCGACGATCTCGCAAGTCATCGTCGATCGCGTGCAGCTTGAAACGGCCATCGCGAACCTGGCCAACAATGCCCGCGACGCGATGCCGAAAGGCGGCCGGTTGATCATCGCAACCCGAATGACGACCTTGGATCAGGACTACGCCCAACACCACGCCGAGGTTGCTCCCGGCAATTATGTGGCGATCGAAGTGAGTGACGCCGGCGAGGGCATGCCGCCCGACGTGCAGGCGCGCATTTTCGAGCCGTTTTACACGACCAAGGCGCCGGGCAAGGGCACCGGTCTCGGCTTAAGCATGGTGTTCGGCTTCATGAAGCAATCCGGCGGGCACATCAGCGTCTATAGCGAACCTAAGCGCGGCACGACATTCCGCCTTTATTTGCCGCCGGCCGCGCCAAAGGCGCTGGCGATCGCCGCGGAGTCGCCGCCATTGCAACCCGATGCCGCTCCGCACCAGACAATTCTTGTCGTTGAGGACAATGCCAAATTGCGTGAGATCGTGGTCAAGCAATTACGTGCTCTCGGCTTCGAGATCTTCGAGGCCGACAACGCGCAGCACGCTCTCGACATCATTGCAACGCGCGGCGGCGTCGACCTGCTCTTCACCGATGTCGTACTGCCGGGCGAGATGGACGGCTTCGCGCTTGCGCGCATGATCAAGGCGGCGTCGCCGCAGTCGAAAGTGCTGCTCACCTCGGGTTTCCCCGGCGCACGGCTTGCCGAGATGCACGGCATGGACACCGGCGCGCGCCTCTTGAGCAAGCCCTACCGCAAGGAGGAACTGACCCGCGCCGTCCGCGAAACCCTGGCCGAACGGCTGCCCGGCTGACGGGTCAAGTCCCATTGCTAAAAACGAAGCGCTTGCCGACCGCGGTCGGCGTCACGACCTTGTCGCCAAACGTGGCGACCAGCGCGGCCATCGCGCGCCAGCCGGTGCAATGCCCGGCGGCGACGGAAACGAGGCCAAATTCGCGCAACGCGTCCACCGTCTCCGGGATGATTTTCTCGGTCTCCCCCGAGAGATGAAAGCCGCCCAAGACCGTATGCAGCGGGACAGCGCCGAACGTCTGTCGGGCGTGCGTGAGCACGTTGACGACGCCGGCATGCGAGCAAGCGGTGAAGACGATCAAGCCCTTGCCGGCGACATTCACGCCGAGCCAGCGTTCGTCAATGAGCCAGGGATCGGGCTCCCAACCATTTTCGGTTTCGGCATAGTGATTCGGCAAACCCTGCTCGAACGGGGTCACCCGGGGGATTTCGCCGCTGACATAAAACATATTATCGAGGAATATTCTCTGCTCCCGCGTCGCCACCACGCGCGCGCCGTGCGCGTTCAATTCAGCAATGCTGGGAACACCCACCATCGGCATCATGCCGCCGTCGGACATTTTTCGCCCGCGCAAGCGAAACATGTCCGGATGGCCGTAGAACGGGAGATCGCGATTGTTGCCGTTGGCGCGAATCATGTCGACTGCGCGCAACATGCCGCCGGCGTGATCCCAGTGTCCGTGCGACAGCATAATCGCTTCGACCGCGCCCAGATCGAGCCCCAGCCGCTGCGTGTTGCGCTCGAACGTATCGGCTTCGGGGCCGGTATCGAACAATATCGTATGCCGCGTGTCGCCGCGCTGCGCGGTGATCAGGCACGAAAGCCCGTGGCTCGCACAACAGATGCACTGCCCGGAAAGAAACCGCGCCCCCTTCCGCTGCAGATAGGAGAATTCGGTTTCGACGTTGGCGGCATTGCTGGAGAGGCTGTCGGTTGCATTGTCGACCAGAATGTGGACGTCCAGCCGGTCCACCGGCTCAAGATCAATCATGGCATCCCCCGAACGCTCCGATGCGAAGCCGCGCTGCGCCCTACAATGGCATAACCAGCATAGCGTGCAGAACAGAGCGCCACCAATACGGCAGGTTCGGTCTCGACTTGATGGGCCGGCCGCATTACGTTGCGAAGCGATTTGAACTTGCGCGGAAAATAATACCATCGACTGATCCCGGCAATGACGCCGGGGCGAGAGTTAGGGCGACGGAGAGATCTTGCAGGTCGGGCTTCGGCGCGCATTTTGGCGACGATGTGCGGGCGCCCTTGCGTCAACAGGCCTGCTTGCCCTCTCGGCCGTGTCCGCCTCCGCGCAAACGCCATCCGATTTCGCCGGCAATGTCAGTCCGCTCTATCAGGCCATCCTGGCGCGGCCCTCGGACCTCAACAACACGCTGCAATATGCCGCCGCCGCTTCCGCCGACGACATCGAGTCCGCGATCGGCACCTACGAACAGCTGCTGTTCTACAATCCAAGCCTGTCGCGCCTGCGCTTCGAGCTCGGCGTGCTTTATTTTCGGCTCGGCTCCTACGAAACGGCGCGCAGCTATCTAAAATCGGCGCTGCAGATGGGCGACATCACGCCCGATCTAAGCGAGCGCGCGCAGGACCTGATCGAGGTCATCGACAAGAAGCTGCAGGTCGATCAGTTTACCGGCTACCTGCAAACCGGCCTCGCCTACCAGACCAACCCCGGCGCCGGACCTGGCGCGCAGACCGCTTTGGCGTCGGGCCGGACCTTCAACAGCAGTTTTTTCGCCAAGCCCGATTGGAACTGGTTTGGCGCCTTCGGGCTCAATTACGTCCACGATTTCGAGAATCAGAACGGCGACACGTTTGAAGCCTCGGTCGTCGGCTACGACGCGCAGGAGTTCAGACTGCACCAATTCGACGTCGGCGTCCTTGAATTGCGCGCCGGTCCGCGCTTCGGCATCCCGACCGGAGACCCGAAAACGAGCCTGTCGATCAAGCCGTACCTGGTCGCCACCGGCGCGTTGCTGGCGGACGCGCCGTATTACGGCGGTTTGGGCGCCGGGCTGACTTTGCACACCAATCTCGGCAATGTGGCGCTCGATCCGTATGCCGAAATCGTGCAGCAGAGTTTTCGCAATTCCAGTTTTTATCCGCTGGCCAGCGGCTTGAGCGGGACATTGTCGACCTATGGGCTGCAAGCATCCGGGCCGGTCGCCAACAGCATGACGTGGCAATCGCGGCTCGGTTTCGGCCATGCCAGCGATCATTATGGGCCCTATGGTTACGACGTTTATGCGGCCGACCTTTGGCTGCCGTGGAATTTCTCGTTTCCCGGCGACGGCCGCATTTGGACGCTGATCCCCACGGCCGGCGTGAGCCGCTGGCTCTACGCGGCGCCCGATCCGAACATCGATCCGACGAAAACGCCGCAGACGACCGAGTGGCGCGTCGGCCTCGGTCTGGAGATTCCTTTGTGGAGGCACCTCGTGCTCGGGACGCTGGTGCAGTACCGCGCCGACCAATCCAATATTCCGGCGTTTACGATGCACGACCTGTCCGTCTCGGCCGGACCGACATTCAAATTCTAAGAGGATTTTTGGAGGGCTTGCCATGCGCGCTTACAGAATCATGGCGGTGGTGCTGGCGGTCATCGCTCCGTCGAGCCTGCCCGCTGCGGCGCAGCAGGTCGGCACCGCGACGGCGGTCAATCCGCTGTCCGAGGGCACTCCGCCCGGCGCCGCAACGGCGCCGCTGACGGTCGGCGCCCGCATCATTCACAGGGAGCACATCCATACGACGCCGACTGGCACGGCGCAGCTCGCTTTCCTCGACAAAAGCACGCTGAGCATCGCGCCCAATACCAGCATCGTGATCAATGAATTCGTTTACGACCCGAATTCAGGCAAGGGTCACATGCTGGCAACGCTGACCCAGGGTGCACTGCGCTTCGTCGGCGGCGCGCTGAGCCACGCCGGCGAGGCGTCGATTGCCACGCCGGCCGCCGCCGTCGGCATTCGCGGCGGAACGGTCACCATCGTCATCGACCGCCACGGCGTCGTCCACATCATCGATCAGTTCGGCATCATCACCATCCACAACGGCGCCGGCACCACGGTCTTGAGTCGTTCCGGATTTGAGGTGACGGTGCTGAACTGGAAAACACTGCCGGGGCAGCCTGAACGCGTGACTCTCGCCGAGATCGACGACTTGCTGGCCTTGTTGACCAGCAAGCCGGGTCAGAACGGCGGCGTAGCGGGCCTGCATACCGTGAACATCGGCGCCTGCGGCGTGCTCGGACTGCCCAGCAATAATTGTCCCGGCACGCCGTGGCTGCCGACCGATACCGGCTTCAACGACGCCAACCAGATCATCACGCAGGGGACGCAGTTCGGAACGGGCACCACCACCCCGCCTCCACCGCCCCGTTACCGCTGATTTGATCTCCGTTCGCAACGGCGACGCGTTGTCACCGACTGGTCCAGATCAATATGATGCCGGAGATCAACAGCAGCGTCATGATCGCGCGCGAATAGCTGCGGTCGGCGATGCGCCGATAGATGAACGCGCCCAGCCAGACGCCGCCGACGGTGCCGGGCAGCGCCACAATCGCCGCCACCGCCACTTGGCGCGTCAAGAATCCCGCAATGACGTGCGATACCAACGCCAGCACAAGGACGGCCATATTGAAGATCTGGATGACACCGCGGCGATGTTCCTTGGCCCAGCCGCGCATGTCGGTCCAGACCACGGGTAGCACGCCGGACAATCCGGCGATGCCGCCGAGAATGCCGCCAAGAAATCCGACGGCGCAATCGGCGGCGCCGCCGCCCCACGCGATTTTCATCGGCGCGCGCCGCATCAGCACGTAACTGGTATAGGCGACCAAAAAGCCGCCGATCCCGATCTTGAACAGTCGCGGATCGATGTGCGGCAAGAGATAAGTTCCGATCGGCACGCCGAGAAGACCGGGTACGGCGAAGGCAAGCACGTATTCCCAGCGAACGGTGCGCCAGATCATCGGTAGCGTCTGCAGCTGCGACGTGATCGAGCAGAGAATCACCAAGGTGGCAGCGACGGTCGGCGGTATGGCGTAGAGCCAGATGCCGAGCACGGTGAGAGCTGTGCCGAAGCCGGTCAGCCCGTTGACCAGGCCGCCGGCGAGCGCACCGGCGAAGACGATGGCCATCTGCTCCGATCCCATCGCTAACCGCGCAGCGCGACCATTTGACCGCCGTCGGCGACGATAGTGGCCCCCGTGATAAAGCGGCCGGCGTCGGAGACCAGAAGCAAGAGCGGCCCGTCGAGGTCGCGCTCCTCGCCGAAACGGCCGATCGGGATTTCGCGCTTAAGCGCTAAGCCGCGCTCGCTTTGCAGATAGTCGCGGTTGAGCTCGGTGACGATCCAGCCCGGCGCGATGGCGTTGACACGGATGCCCTTGAACGCGAGCTCGAGCGCCAGCGCCTTGGTGAGCTGGATCACGCCGGCCTTGGCGGTGGCATAGGCGATGACACCTTTGTCGACACCGAAGCCGAGCACGGAAGCGATATTGACGACGGCGCCTGCGGTCCGGGCAGCGAGCATGCGGCGGGCCGCCTCCTGCGCGCAAAAGAATACCGCGTCGAGATCGGTCGACAGAATCCGCCGCCATTCCTCCTCGGCCAGCTCAACGGCGCGGCCCGAGCTCGCCACACCGGCATTATTGACGAGGATGGTCACCGTGCCGAAGGCTTTTTCCGCGGCGTCGAACGCCGCCCGCATCGCCGCGCGGTCGCGCACGTCTGCCTCGGCCGCAATCGCCTTGCCGCCGGACTTTTCTATGCGGTCCTGCAGCGCCGCGAGGCGATCGGCCCGCCGCGCCACAAGCGCCACCGCGGCGCCGTTTTCGGCGAGACATTCGGCGAAGCGCTCGCCGAGACCGCTGGATGCGCCGGTCACCAGCGCAACCTTGCCGCGAAGATCGAAAATATCTGCTGCCGCCATGAGTTCCCCCTCGCCTCTCGCAATGGCATGCCTCGGCGCGGGTTCCCCGGCGCGGCGGCCGCACTATAATGTGGCTTGGCCGCCGCTGCGAAGCGGCACCTAGGACCCCGCCATGACCCAAAATCACGAAGAACACGACCATCACGATCATGGCTCGGAGCTATCCGAGATGCAGCTGCGCGTGCGCGCGCTTGAGACCGTGCTGGCCGAAAAGGGCTATATCGATCCGGCCGCGATCGACGTCATCATCGAGGCCTATGAGACTAAGGTTGGCCCGCACAACGGCGTGCGCATCGTCGCCAAGGCGTGGAGCGATCCGGCGTTCAGACAGGCGCTGCTCGCCAATGCCAGCAAGGCGATCCTCGCGCTCGACCTGATGAACCGCGTCGGCGACCATCTCATCGCCGTCGAAAATACGCCGCAGCGGCACAACATGATCGTCTGCACGCTGTGCTCCTGTTACCCGTGGGAAGTGCTCGGCCTGCCGCCGGTCTGGTACAAATCGGCGCCTTACCGGTCGCGCGCGGTCAACGACCCGCGCGGCGTGCTCGCCGATTTCGGCGTCACGCTGCCGGCCGACACCGCGATCCGCGTCTGGGACTCCACCGCCGAGACGCGCTTCATGGTGCTGCCGATGCGACCCGCCGGCACCGAAGGCTGGAGCGAGGACAAGCTCGTGGCGCTGGTGACGCGCGACAGCATGATCGGCACCGGGCTGCCCAAAAATCCGAAGGATGCGTGATGGACGGCATTCACGACATGGGCGGCATGCACGGCTTCGGCAAAGTCGAGCCCGAGCCGGATGAGCCGGTGTTCCACGCCGCGTGGGAAGCCCACTGCCTCGCGATCAATCGCGCCATGAGCTATGCCGGCGCCTTCAACATCGATCAATCCCGCGCCGCGATCGAAGAACTGCCGCCGGACGTCTATCTGACGAGCTCCTATTACAGGAAATGGGCGCTGCGGCTGGAGAACCTGCTCGTCAAGCTCGGGCTTGCCGACGCCGACGAGATCCAATCCGGCCATGCTGTGCATCCGGGCAAAGCCCTCAAACGCAAGCTCAACGTTGCCGACGTGCCGGCGTCATTGACGCGCGGCTCTTATGCGCGACCAGCGCCAGCGCCGGCGCGCTTCGCGCCCGGCGACCGCGTCCGCACCAAGAACATTCATCCGGCGACGCATACCCGCCTGCCGCGCTATGCCCGCGGCCATGTCGGCGTCATCGAGGCCGTCCGCGGCTGCCACGTGTTCCCGGACAGTGCCGCGCTCGGCAAGACCGAGAATCCGCAATGGCTCTATACCGTCCTGTTCGGGGGCCGCGAGTTATGGGGCGACAATGCCGAGCGGTCGCTCAAAATCTCGATCGAGGCGTTCGAGCCCTATCTGGAGCCGGCATGAGCAGCGATGCCGCCGCACAACGCGCGGCCGAAGCCGTGCCAAACCTTCCGCGCAACGCCGAAGGCCCGGTGTTCGCCGCGCCCTGGGAAGCCGAAGCCTTCGCGCTGGCGCTCGTGCTCCGCGAGCGCGGCGTGTTCACCTGGACCGAATGGGCGGCAACGCTGGGCGAAGAGATCAAGAAGGCGCAGGCCGCCGGCGATCCCGACACCGGCGGGACCTATTATCACCATTGGCTCGCCGCGCTGGAGCGCATGGTCACGGCCAAAGGCGTCGCCGATGCGGGCTTGTTGGCGCGCACCCGCGACGCCTGGCAGCGCGCCTGCGCGCGCACGCCGCACGGCACGCCGATCGAGCTATGCCCGGACGATTTCGAAAACTGAACGCTTCACCATTGGAGGAATGCATGTCAGGCCACACCGTAAAAATCCGCTCGAGCGACGGCGGCGAATTCGATTGTTATCTGGGCGTGCCGAAGACGGATACGCCGGTGCCGGCGATGGTGCTGGCGTCCGCAATCCACGGCGTCGATGCCGATCTTCGCGGCATTGCCGAAGAATTCGCCGCAGACGGTTATGTCGTTGCCGCGCCCGACCTGTTCTGGCGCACGGTGCCGGGACCGCTGCCGCGCAGCGACAACCGATCCAAAGAACGGGCGCAACCGCGCCTTGAGCGCATCAGAACCGGCGAACGCGACCTCGCCGATACGCTGTCATATCTGCGCACGCTGCCGCAATTCAACGGCCAGGCCGCGGTCATGGGATTTTGCTACGGCGGCCCTTACGCGATCATCGGCCCGAAGCGCCTGGGCTATGCCGCGGGCATTTCCTGCCACGGCACGCAGCTTCTCGATTACATCGGCGAACTCGACGGCGTGCAGGCGCCGGTCTGCATCATCTGGGGGGACAAGGACCACGCGGCGCCGGCGCCGGTGCTCGATGCCTATCGCGCCGCGGCGCCGCACTTTCCTAATCTCGACTTGAACATCTTTCCGGGCGTGCTGCACGGCTACATGATGCCCGACGGTGGCGAGGCGTTCGACCAGAAGACGCGGGATTTCTCGATGGCCCGCGCCAAAGCGATCCTTGCGGACTTGCGCAACGGCCGCGCGACGCTGCGCCAAGCGTCATAGCGGCGTGAGATCGACTTAATGCATCGCCGCGGCGGCGCGCGGCGCCAGCGCGCCCAAGTGGCTGATAACGTTGCCGGCGAGCCGGTGCGCGGCGCCGGCGGCCCCAACCGGATCGCTACCGGATAGCCGTGCCGCGAGATAACCGGCGTTGAAGCCGTCGCCGGCAGCGGTCGGATCGACCGGCACCAGGACTTCCGGCACGGGCACGAATTCCTGGACGGCGCCGGTTGCGACCAGCGCACTGTTGGGGCCGTTCTTGACCACGATCTCGCCGATGCCGAAAGCCTGCAGCCGCGCCACCGTCGCCTCCGGACTGGGATCGCCGCACAGCACAGCCTCGTCGTCGAAGGCCGGCAGCGCGATGTCGACGCGCTTGAGCGCTTGCAGAAACACCGCACGGGTGCGCTGCAAGTCGCCTCTCCAGCCGCGCGGCCGGAAATTGCCGTCGAACGCCACCTTGGCGCCCTGTTGCCGCGCCACTTCCAGCACGGCGAACAGACGGCCAAGCCCGTTGTTCGAGTAAAGCGACAACGTGATGCCGGAGAAATAGATCAGCCGCGCCGTCATGAGACTTTCGGCGATGCGCATCCAGTCCGGCAGTTCGAACAGTTCGCGCGCCGGGGCGCCCTCGCCCCACCCGCGCACGGCCGGCGCGGCGGCGGCGCCGGTTTCGATCAGGCACAACGCCGGCAGGCGGCCGAGAATGCGCAGCAGGAGATTCGCCGCCACGCCTTCTGCCGCGGCGAGCGCCACCGCGCTGTCGGAATAGGGATCGTCGCCAAGCGCGGTGGCGAACGCCACGTCGATGCCGGCGCGCGCCAGATAGATCGCGGTGTTGAAGGTATCGCCGCCGCAGGACATCGCAAACGCGCCGTCGGCGCCGCGCGTCAATTCGATCACGGCCTCGCCGATGCAAATGGCGCGGGGGTTTTGCTCGCTCATCGTCCTGACACCGACCGAATGCTCCAGCGTCCGCGCCGAAGCGCGCAATTCACAGCTTCTCAGCCGCAACGGCGGCCGGCGCTGGCGCACGGCGCACCAACCAGCTGCCACGGGCGGCGAAATAACCCAGCGCGCTCAGCAGGGCGATGCAGAAACTGACCGGCCAATCGGTGCAATAGGCAATGGCGAGGCCGAGCCAGGCCTCGGCCAGAGCCAGCGCCGCCGACAGCGCCAAGCCGCTCCACAGGCCCGTCACCAGCCGTTGTGCCGCAGCCGGCGGGCCCACCATCAGGCTGAACACCAGAAGAATGCCGACGATCTGGGCGCTTTCCGAGACTGCGAGCGCGACGATAGCCAGAAACGCCGTCGAAACAAAGCGCAGCGGCACCCCCTTGGCTTCCGCCAATTCCGGCTGAAGGCTGGCAAAAATAAGCGGCCGCATGATCGCGGCAAGCGCCATCAGCGTGATGACGCCGAGCCCAATCAGCGTTGCGATCGTCGCGCCGTCGACGGCGAGAACGTTGCCGAACAGTAGTGCCGTCGCCTGGGCGGCGAACGCCGTATAATAGTGCAGAAAAAGCAGCCCAAAGCCCAGGGCCAGCGCCAACACCACGCCGATGGCGACATCCCGGTCGCTGAGCCGGTCGCCCATCAGGCCCATCACGATCCCCGCCGCGACGGTAAAGCTGACGAGGCCCCAGACCGAGGCCACGCCGATCAAAACGGCGCCGGTCGCTCCGGCGAAACCGATATGGCCGAGCGCATGACCGGCAAAGGTCTGTCCGCGCAGCACCAGGAAGTACCCGACCAGTCCCGCCACCACGGCCGCCACGCCCGCGGCGGCGAAGGCATTTCGCATGAAATCGTATTCAAGCATGGTGATGATGTTCATGATGGCCGTGCTCGTGACCATGATCGTGCAGGTGATCAGCGCGTTCGACGTCGCGGCCGCGCGACAGCACGAAGATATGGCCGTCAGCGCGCACGACTTCGACATCGGCGCCGTATAGTCGCGACAGCACCGGAGCTGTAACCACTTCGGCCACCGTGCCAAGCGCGGCATGGCCATTGCCGAGATAAAGCACGCGATCGAGCGCCCCGATCAGCTGATTGAGCTCGTGCGCGCTGAACAGGACCGTGATGTTGCGCTCCCTGGCAAAGCGGCGGACCAGATCGATGACCGCTTCCTGATAGCGATAATCGAGGCTGATCAGCGGCTCGTCGAGCAACAGCAGGCGCGGCTCGCCGAGCAAGGCCTGAGCCAACAGCAGGCGTTGGCGCTCGCCGCCGGACATTTCCGAAAGCGGCCGCGCGGCGAGATCGCGCGCGCCCACCTGCGCCAGCGTCTTGTCGATCATGATGCGGTCCGCGCCGCTTAGCGACGGCACGCCCCATCGTTCGCCATGCAGTGAGCTGGCGATGAAATCGAGGCCGCGCACGCGCAGGTCCGGTACGACCGTGCGCACCTGCGGCAGGTAGCCGATGGCCGGATTGCCGCGTTGCGGCGCGCGGCCGAACACGCGGACCTCGCCTGCGCGCGGCGGCAACAGCCCCAGGATCGCGCGCATCAGCGTGGTCTTGCCGGCGCCGTTGGGGCCGAGAACGCCGACGAATTCGCCGGCCTTGATGGCGAAGCTGTTATCGACAAGGACCGTGCGGCCGCCGATCGCGAGCGTGGCGTGATCGAGCTCAATGATGTTCATGAGGAACGTCCGCCCAGCGCGGTTTCGGTCCGGTCAAGCTCGCCCAGCATCCAATCCCGGTACGACAGGCCGGGCGGGCAGGTCTCGGTCACGCCGACGACGGGAATATCGGCGGCGCGCGCAAGATCGACGAGATGCTCCACGATCTTGTCCGCCGCCTGCTTGTTATAGAACAGCACCCGCATTTTGTGCGTCTTGAGATCGCGCTCGAATGCAACGAGGTCGCGGGCGCTCGGTTCGGTATTGTTCATGACCGCAAGCTGGAAATGCTGTTCCAGCATGGTCAGGTGCAGCGCCTCCGCCATATAGCCGAACACCGGCTCGGTCGCCGCCACGGCAGTTCCCGCATATCTGAGGCGAATTGCCGCGATCTTGTCGTTCAGCGGCTGGAGCGATGCAAGAAAGCCGTTCAGGCGCGCCGTGTAACGGTCTGCATGGCCTGGATCAATCGCGCCAAGCGCCGCCGCCAGCGCCCTGGCGACCGCCGGCATCGTCGACGGATCGTACCAAATGTGCGGATTGTCGCCGGCCTCTTTATGGATGAGATCGGCAGCAACGATCGCGATGCGTTTCGGTCTCGCAGTCACCGTGAGCAATTTTTCCATCCACGGGTCGTAATCGGCGCCGTTATAGACGATCACCTGCGCCGCAGCGACGGCGCGGACAATGGATGGCGTGGTCTCGAAGAGGTGCGGGTCCTGGTCGGGATTGCTCAGAACGCTGGCGACCGAGACCCGGTCACCGCCGATCTGCTGCGCCACCTCGCCATAGAAATTCTCCGCCGCCACGACTTGGATTTTGATTTCCGCGGCGCGTAGCGGCGCCGATGCGACAAAGAGCGCGAGAAGGGCACCGACGACTCTCATCATGGAAACCGGCCTCCCAATCAGATGGCATCACCTTGTTTTTCAACAACATTTCGATTTTCAGCGAGATTACTGTAACATTATAACATAACAAGACGCCATGCATCGTCAAAGGCCATCTGCGCGATAGCCTTGAGGCCGGGCGAACCGGGTCGAAAAAGCGGCGTAATTGGCCGCGACTATCGTGGCAGGGGGACGACCGCTAGCGTGGCGGCGCCGGGCTATGACGTGGCTCCGATCAAGACTGCGATCAGTGACCCGGCTGGCGCTATCCGCGCTGGCCTTTCAGATGATCGTCTCGTTCGGCCACATGGATGCGGACGAGCTTGGCTTGCCGTGGCTCGATCACATCCATCTTGCTCTCGGCTCGATATCAAATGCCGCCGCTGCTGGCCCTGATCGAAACCACGTTCCCGCCGCGCCCGAGGGATATTGCCCGATCTGTGCCAGCCTCATGCTGGCCTCGACTGCTTTTCCATCATTACCACCGGTTTTGCCGACGCCGCCTCGCGTCGACCCGGTCTGGCCGGCGCAGCCGCCGGTGCACCGCATAGCACCGCGATTTACAGCCTCATTCCGGGCGCGCGCTCCGCCAACGCTTGGCGCCCCCACGGCCTAACGACGCGATCGTATCGGAGTGGACGCAAGCGCGAGCCGCCGCGACCACCGTGCACGGTCCGGGAACTCACCTGATCTTTTGGTCGGGGACCATCGACGATGCCTGCATATATGTGGCTTCGATTGTCAGACTGGACGAAGTGTCTCGTCTTTGTCGCCGCGCTTGTTGCCGTGTGGCCGCGCGAAGCGCGCGCTCATCCCCACGTTTGGGCGACGATCAAAACCGATCTGCTCTACGCGACCGACGGCACGGTGACGGCCGTCCGGCATGCCTGGACCTTCGACGACATGTTCTCGGCCTTCGCCACCGTGGGAATCAAAGCCAAAACCAAGGGCCAATTCACCCGCGAGGAATTGCAGCCGCTCGCCAAGGTCAATGTCGATTTGCTGAAAGGCTTCGCGTACTTTACCTACGCCATCGCGGACGGGACGAAGGATAAGGACGCCTTCGACGATGCGACCGATTATTGGCTCGAATACGATCCCAAGGCGACGGTGCTGACGCTGCACTTTACGCTGCCGTTCAAGAAGCCGGTGAAAGCGAAGGTGCTCAAGATTTAAGTCTACGATCCGGAATTCTTCATCGATTTCGCCTTTGCCAAGAAGGATCCGGTCAAGCTCGTCGGCGCGCCGCCGCTGTGCGCGGTATGGACCGAGAAGCCTCACGATCCGCACTTCTTGTCGTCGCAGACTCTCAACAGGTCGTTCATCTCCTCCGAGGCGTTTGTCGGCATGGGCGCGCAATTCGCCAACAATATCCTGGTGCAATGCCCATGAAAAACCCACGTCACTCCGCTCACTTCGGTTCGATCCTTTCGGCGGCGCTGCTGGCCGCAGTGGCACTGATCGTCGCGAACCATCCGGCGTGGGCTCAGAGCAACCTGTTCGGCGGTCCGCGGCCGGTTGCGATCGGCGGCATCGCCGGCTGGGTGCTCGGCAAGCAAGCGATGTTCTACCAGGAACTGGCCGGCATGATCCGCGCCGCCAGAAACAACGGCTCCGCACTCTGGGGCTTGATGGGAATTCTCATTCGTCTACGGCATTTTTCATGCCGCCGGTCCGGGCCACGGCAAGGCGGTAATCTCCTCCTATCTCGTCGCCAATGAGGAAACCTGGCGCCGCGGCATCACGCTGTCGCTGGCCTCGGCAGTGCTGCAGTCCTTGACTGCCATCACCATCGTCGGCGTCGCCGCGGTGCTGCTCGGCGCCACCGCCAAGCTCATGTCGGACACGGTCAATCTCATCGAAACCGCAAGTTACGTTCTGATCGTGCTGCTCGGCGCCCGGCTGTTATGGGTCAAGGGCTGCGGCTTTTTCGCCGCGCTTCGCGACTTGAAGGCCGAATGTGCCGGCCACGCGGCGGGCGGCGATCGCCACGCCGATGCGACCTGCGATCACCCCCACGATGTGAGCTGCAACCTCCATGGCGAAGCCGCTCAGGCACAAAATCCAGCAGTGGGTCTTCCTGGCGCTGCGCGCGAGTCCGCCCATTTTCACTGTCACGGCGACCATCACCACCACCAGGAACTTGACGTATTACCGTGGGGTCACGCCCATGGTCCCGAGCCGGAGCAATTGGCAGGACCCGGCGGCTG
Organism: uncultured Alphaproteobacteria bacterium; assembly: GCA_963791925.1. GTDB lineage: Bacteria > Pseudomonadota > Alphaproteobacteria > Rhizobiales > Xanthobacteraceae > BOG-931. The sequence goes on from CAWBUA010000006.1 coordinate 529,146, forward strand.
GCGACGCGGCCTGTCCGCGGTGGCGGCCGTCGGATTGCGGCCGTGCTCCGGCGCGATCATCGTGCTCGTCTTCGCGCTGGCGCAGGGCCTGTTCTGGGCCGGCATCGCTTCGACCTTCGTGATGGGTCTCGGCACCGCGATCACGGTCGGCGCGGTCGCGACGCTTGCCGTCGGCGCCAAGGGGCTGGCGAAGCGAATTGCGCAAAAGCCGAGCGGCCGCGGCGGTGCGCTCATGCGCGGGCTCGAGTTCGTCGCCGCGGGCTCTGTGCTCACCTTCGGTATTCTGCTTCTCACCGGCTACATGGCGAGCGAGCGCATGGGCTTGTTTTAGTGAAGCTCCAAGTCGGCGGCGTTCAGTGCGGCTTGAGCATCGCCACCAAGCGGATTTTTTCGGCGACGTCCTTGGCGATATTCTTGGCAAAACCGGCACTGTCGGCGAAATAATCCGCCGGCTGCAGCGTGTGCTTGACCACGCGTTGCGCGGCGTCGCTCTGCATGATCGCGATGCAGGCGGCTTCGAGCTTATGCGTCACATCGGCCGGCATCCCGGCCGGTCCTAACAAGCCGCCGAAGCTCAAGGGCGCCACGTCATAGCCCTGCTCCTTGAATGTCGGCACGTCGGGCAGCGACGGATTGCGCGTCTCGGCGAACAGGCCCGGCATCGGCAGCCCGCTGCCCGCCGCGGCGGTCAGCGGCACCGCGGCAAAGTCGATCTGGCCGGAGCGCACGTTTTGAATTTCCTCGGCCGGCCCTTTGAACGGCACGTCATTGAATTGGACCTTGGCCTCATCGGCCAATTGGATCATGGCGAGATGCGGGATCGTCGCGATGCCGGGAATGCCGACGGTCACGGCGCCGGGCTTTTTCTTCGCCGCCGCAATCAGATCGCGCGCCGTCTTCAGCGGCGAATTCGGCGGCACGACGACGACCTGATCGTTCTTGAAAGTCTGGCAGATCGGCGTGAACGATTTGGCGGTGTAGCTAACTTCCTTATTGGTGAGCGGCTGTACCGTGATCGAATAGGTCGCGGTATGCAACAGCGTATAGCCGTCCGGATTGGCCCGGGCGACATCGGCGGTGCCTAGGACGCCATTGGCGCCCGGCTTGTTGACGACGATGAAAGGCTTGCCGAGCCGGGCCGAAAAGCCGTCGGCAAGCACCCGGCCCAGAATGTCGGCGCTCGACCCGGCAGTCGCCGGCGCGATGATCTGGACGACGCGCTCGGGGTACCCCTGCGCCGCCACCCCGGTCGCGGCGCCGATAATCGCGGCCAACCCCAGGGTCAGGCTCGCGGTGGAAAGCGCACCGTTCGGCATCGTTTCCTCCCTTATTCACGTTCGAAAACCATAGTGGAAGGGAGGCCCGGATCAAGCCTGGCCTTGGCGATCCGAGCCGCCAAGGCCGGTGATGCAAGGCGCAGCGGATACCTATATAGGAGGGCCAACGGAGGGACGAATGACCGACGCAAAACTGCAAGAAAAGGCGCAAGAAATGGCATCGGACAAGGTGCCGGTGACCGTGCTCACCGGCTATCTCGGCGCCGGCAAGACCACGCTCCTCAACCGCATCCTCTCCGAGCCGCACGGCAAGAAATACGCCGTGATCGTCAACGAGTTCGGCGAAATCGGCATCGACAACGACCTCGTCGTCGGCGCCGACGAGGAAGTGTTCGAGATGAACAACGGCTGCATCTGCTGCACCGTGCGCGGCGACCTCGTTCGCATCCTCGACGGGCTGATGCGGCGCAAGGGCAAGTTCGACGCCATCATCGTCGAGACTACCGGGCTCGCCGACCCGGCTCCCGTGGCCCAGACCTTCTTCATCGATGAGAATGTCGGGCGCAAGACCAGAACTCGATGCGGTGGTGACGGTCGCCGACGCCAAATGGCTCAACGAACAACTCAAGGACGCCCCGGAAGCCAAGAACCAGATCGCCTTCGCCGACGTGATCCTGATCAACAAGACCGATCTCGTCTCCGCCGCCGAGCTTGCAGAGGTCGAGGCGCGCATTCGCGGCATCAACCCCTACGCCAAGCTGCATAAGACGCAGCGATCGCAGGTTCCGCTCGACGCCGTGCTCGGCCGCAACGCCTTCGACCTCGACCGCATCCTCGATCTTGAGCCCGATTTCCTCGAAGGCGACGATCACGATCACGACCATCACCACGATCATGACCACGGCCATGATCACGATCATCATCACGGCCACGATCACAAGCACGCGCATTCGCATGGCGGGCTCAAGCACTATCATGACGAGGACATGCAATCGATTGCGCTGAAAACCGACAAGCCGCTCGACCCGGACAAGTTCTTTCCCTGGGTCCAGGATCTGGTGCAGAAGGAAGGCCCGAGCATTTTGCGCTGCAAGGGCATCCTGTCCTTCAAGAACGACGATCAGCGCTTCGTTTTCCAGGGCGTGCACATGATCCTCGACGGCGATCACCAGCGGCCATGGAAGAACGACGAGAAGCGCGACAGCCGCATCGTCTTCATCGGCCGCAACCTGCCGGGCAAGAAGATCACCGAAGGTTTTGAGGCGTGCGTCGCCTAGGTCGCCCGCATGAGCGACACACGTAGCGATACCGTCTCCGTCGTCGAACGCACGCGCGCTGTGACCGCGGGCGGCGCGGTTTTCGCCGCGCATTTTCTCGGCCGCACCGCCGTATTCGTGCTCGGCGAAGAGGCGCTTGTGTTTGCCGAGCCGGAGGGCGAACTGTGTCGCTTGGCCGTGCACGGCGGCGCCATCCTCGCCACCGCCGCTGACGGCGAACGCGTTATCAGCGGCGGCGACGACGGCAAGCTGATCACAACCGACCCGGGTTCGAGCCGCGTGCTGGCGACCGATGCCAAGCATCGCTGGATCGATCATGTCGCGCTCGGTCCCGACGGGGCGGTGGCCTGGTCGGCGGGCAAGACCGCCTTCGTGCAAGCCAAGGAGCTGCGGGAGTTCGAAGCGCCCTCGACCGTCGGCGGGCTTGCTTTCCTGCCGAAGGGCTTTCGCCTGGCGATCGCGCGCTACAACGGCGCCACGCTGTGGTTTCCCAACGCCGCAGGAGCGGCGCCCGAGAAGCTCGAATGGAAAGGCTCCCATCTCGGCGTTACGGTCAGCCCCGATGGCCGCTTCCTTGTCACCACCATGCAGGAGCCGATGCTGCATGGCTGGCGGCTGGTCGACCGCCAGCACATGCGCATGTCCGGCTATAGCGCGCGCGTCACCTCGTTCGGCTGGACCGTCGGCGGGCACTGGCTGGCGACATCCGGGGCTACCCAGCTCATCCTATGGCCGTTCCAGAGCAAGGACGGCCCGATGGGCAAGCAGCCGCGGCTCCTGGCCCCATCCGAGCATCGCATCGAGGCCGTCGCCTGCCATCCCAAGCAGGACATCGTCGCCACCGGTTATGCCGACGGTATGGTGCTGCTCGTGCGCATCGAGGACGGCGCCGAGATTTTGGCGAAGCGGCCGGGCGACGGGCCGGTGACGGCGCTCGCCTGGAGCGCCGACGGGCAGTTCCTGGCATGGGGCACGGAGAGCGGCGAGGCGGGCATCGTCGATCTGACCTGACGGTCACGGAACTGGCCGAAGCGCCGGCCGTTGTCGTTTCGTGAACACGATCGTTAAAATCATTTTCACTGTGATCTTCATTACACATGGGATGCGCTCGTCGGCGCTGGCGCAGGTCCAATCCGGCGCGCAGAGCGGCACTACCTGTGCGAACGGCGCGGCCACCGCGTCCGATCAGAACCTGAGCAACAAGCTGGCGAAGTCGAACGGCGTCATTTGTCCGCCGAATGTCGATCCCGACATCAAGGCGCCGACCCCGAACGCTGGCAAAATGCCAGTCATTCCGCCGCCGGGAAGCCCGGGCGGCAATCCCAACGTTCAGCCGAGATAATCTGGCTCAGATCACGTATTGCCGCAGCGGCGGATAGCCGTTGAAGCCGACCGAGGAATAAGTCGCGGTATAGGCGCCAGCGGCCTCGATCAAGACCTTGTCGCCGATGGCAAGCGATACCGGCAGCGGATAGGGCGTCTTCTCGTAGAGCACGTCGACCGAATCGCAGGTCGGCCCGGCAATGATGCAGGGCGAGGTCTCGTCGCGATCGTGCGTGGTGCGGATCGGGTAGCGGATGGATTCGCCGATGGTCTCGGCCAGCCCATGGAACTTGCCGATGTCGAGATAGACCCAGCGCACCTCGTCTTCCGGGCTGCGCTTGGCGATCAGCACCACCTCGGCCTCGATGATGCCGGCATTGCCGACCAGGCCGCGGCCGGGTTCGACGATGGTGTTGGGCAGGTTGTTGCCGAAGTGCTTGCGCAGCGCCTTGAAGATCGCCTTGCCGTAGCTCTCGAGCTTAGGCGTCTTGCGCATGTATTTCGCCGGAAAACCGCCGCCGAGATTGACGATGGAAAGGCCAATGCCGCGTTCGGCGCAGGTGCGGAACACCGCCGCCGCCGAGGCCAGCGCGCGGTCCCAGGCTTCGACATTGTGCTGCTGCGAGCCGACGTGGAAGGAGATGCCGTAGGGGACGAGGCCGCTCTTGTGGGCGTGCTCCAGGATGTCGGCGGCATAAGCCGGCTCGCAGCCGAACTTGCGCGACAGCGGCCATTCGGCCCCGGAGCCGTCGCAGTGGATGCGGCAGATCACGCGGCTGCCCGGCGCGGCGCGCGCCACCTTCTCGACCTCGGCCTCGCAGTCGACCGCGAACAGCGTGACGCCGAGGCGGAAGGCCTCGGCGATCTCGCGCTCTTTCTTGATGGTGTTGCCGTAGGAGATGCGGTCCGGCGTGGCGCCGGCGGCGAGGACCTGGTGGGTCTCGGGCAGCGAGGCGACGTCGAAGCAGCAGCCGAGCTCGGCCAGGAGCTTCAAAATTTCCGGCGCCGGATTGGCCTTGACGGCGTAGTACACCCTGGTGTCCGGCAGCACCTTGGCGAAGTTCTGGTAGTTCTCGCGCACGACGTCGAGATCGACGACGAGGCAGGGTCCGTTATCGGTGCGATGCTTGAGAAATTCGCGGATGCGTGTGGTCATGCCACCCAGCTCCCTGATCCGGCAGGCGGCGTAGCCGCCGAGGTTAACCTCCTGTAACGCGCCTGGCCCCGCACCATTGCGGAGTCGTCTGCGTCACCGTGATGTTGCCTTGGTCCGGATGAGGGAAATCCCGTTCCGCACTGCTGGCAAAGATGGACAAGCCTCTTCGGTGTCCCCGGCATTGGCGCCGGCAAGTAGACCCAAAAAAGCCCTTCCGTCGTTGCTTTAAGCCGCGTCGCCAGTGGAGAGCTGGCATTGCCGGTTTCGCCTCCGGCTGCCGGTCGCGGGTGCAAGGAAGTAGCGTCTCTTCCTTAGGCGGCTGTCCGGCCTCTTGTCCGGATGCCCACCGACCGACACACGGCCACAGGCACGTGCGAAATTGGGCAAATCCGCAATAAGCGATTTAGCCCGAGCGCGCAAGCGTTTTAGTTTTAAGGAAGAGTAAAAACCAGCGCCGCGAGCGCACGCCGCGGAGTTCAGTCCGCGACGAACGGCTCGACATGGTGCGCGGCGCGCACGAATTGCACCATCACGGCAATGCCGCACAGCATGAACAGGACGTCGAGCACGCGCGCACCCAGCGTGCCGAGGGCAAACAGATTGGCGATCGCCCAGCTGCCGGCAAACGCCGCGCCGAACACCTCGGCGCTGATCAGGATCGCCGCGCTGATGACGGTAAGCACGTTCGGCCACAGAATGCGGCGCCGCCGCGAAGCCGTCGAACTGTCCATCGGGAACGTCCTCTACCGTTAAGCCGCGTCGCGCGCGGATTTCTGGGACAACAGCCCCGCCTCGACCAAGGCCGCGCGGATGCGCTCGACCTCGGCACGACCGATCTTGACGAGCGGCGGGCGAACCACGGCGCGCGGCAGACGGCCGAGCAGCACCAGGGCCTCCTTCATGCGGTTGTGCATGTCGGCCCAAGGCTCGGAGTAAAACACCTTGGCCAGCGGGTAGATGCGGTCGTTGAGGGCTCGCGCCCCGGCGAGGTCATTCGATTTGACCGCGCGGAACAGCGCCGCCTGCAGATCGGCGATGACGCTGCCGGAGCCGGACAAAAGCCCGTTGCAGCCGAGCACCAGCGAGCTCAGCAGCCAGGCGCTATGGGTCGAGAGCACGTTGACCGGACGCTTGAGGCTCTGCAGCTCGCGGACGTGCATTTCGTGCTGCGGGACGTTACCGCACCAATCCTTGATGGCGCGGATCGTCGGCACCTCCTCAACCATCCGCAGCAGGGTGTCGCGCGGATAGCCCTGGCCGGTCGCCAGCGGATATTGGAAGGCGATCAGCGGCAGGCTCGCGGCGTCGGCGATGCGCTTGAAATGCTCGACCGCCATGGCCGGGGATTGCCCGAGCGTGAACGGCGCCGGCGGAAACACCAGGAGCGCCGAGGCCCCGCCCTCCTCCGCCATGCGCGCGATGCGCGCGGCTTCGAGACTGCCGTCAGCCCACACGCCGTTGACGATCGGCAGCCGCCCGCCGATTTCGTCCTGCGCGATATCGAGGACGCGGCGCTGCTCGTCGAAACTGCAGGAGGCGACCTCGGTCGAATGGGCGTTAACCGTGACGGCGGAGATGCCGTCGACCGCCGCCACATCGGCGAGGTGCCGGCGGAAGCCCCTTTCATCGATCGCCAAGTCGTCCGTGAACGGCAGGATGGCAGCCGGTATGACGCCATGCGGCAGATAATGGGCGTGACGGGGCATTTTCGGCACTCCTTTTGGCGCTGCGCTCGCGATGACATATATCACGCCTGCACCCGCCTTTGGTAAGACCCTTTCCCAATGCCCGAATCGTCTCAAAACCCCATCAGCGCCAATCCATTTTTCGAGGCCTGGACCACTGCCGAGGGGGTTTCGCCCTTCGACCGCGTCGCGCCCGAGCACTTCCGGGAGGCTTATGCGCGCGCGCTCGCCGAGCACGAGGCCGAAGTCGCCGCCATCGCGGCCGATAGCGCGACGCCCGATTTCCAAAACACTATCGCGGCGCTGGAATTGAGCGGCCGGGCCCTGGAGCGCGTCGGCAATGTGTTTTGGCTTCTGGCCGGCGCCCATACCAACGACGCGCTACTCGAAATCGAGCGCGAAATTTCGCCGCAGATTGCCCGCCATTGGAGCAAGATCCACACCAACGCGGCGCTGTTCCGCCGCATCGACACGGTGATGCGCGAAGCCGACGCGCTCGGGCTTGATGCCGAACAAAAACGGGTCACCGAGCGCTACCATACGAGCTTCCGCCGCGCCGGCGCGGCGCTCGACGGCGAGGCGAAGAAACGCCTCACCCAGATCACCGAGCGGCTGGCCGCGCTCGGCACCGCCTTTAGCCAGAACGTGCTCGCCGACGAGCAGGCCTTTACGCTGCGGCTCGAAAGCGAGGCCGAGCTTGCCGGCCTGCCCGACTTCATGCGCGAGGCGATGCGCGCGGAAGCGCGCCAGCGCGGTCTTACGGGCTATGTGGTGACGCTGTCGCGCTCCAGCGTCGAGCCGTTCCTGCAATTCTCCGACCGGCGCGACCTGCGCGAAAAGCTGTTTCGCGGCTTCATCATGCGGGGCGACAATGGCGGGCCGACCGACAACAAGGCGCTGATCGCCGAGACGGTGCGGCGGCGCGCCGAGCGCGCGCAGCTTCTCGGCTATGCCGACTTCGCGCACTACCGGCTCGACGACGCCATGGCGAAGACGCCGCAGGCGGCGCGGGCGCTCCTCGACGCGGTGTGGACGCCGGCGCGCGCACGGGCGCTTGCCGACCGCGACGCCATGCAGGCGCTGATCCAGGAAGAAGGCGGCAACTTCCAGCTCGAACCGTGGGACTGGCGCTACTACGCCGAGAAGCTGCGGCAGCGGCAATGCGCGTTCGACGAGGCCGCGATCAAACCGTATCTGAACCTCGACCGCATGATCGAAGCGGCGTTCTATACGGCGGCGCGCCTGTTCGGCTTGACCTTTGCGCGCGCCGATGTGCCGGTCTGGCATCCCGACGTCCGGGTCTGGGAAGTCCGCAACGCCGCCGGCGACAAGGTCGGGCTGTTCTTTGGCGATTATTTCGCGCGGTCCTCCAAGCGCAGCGGCGCCTGGATGACCTCGCTGCGCGACCAGGAAAAGCTCTCCGGCGATATCCGGCCGCTGATCGTCAATGTCTGCAATTTCACCAAGGCCCCCGGCAACGAGCCGACGCTGCTGTCCTTCGAGGATGCGCGCACGTTGTTCCACGAATTCGGCCATGCGCTGCACGGGCTGTTGTCGTCCGTCACCTATCCGACGATTTCGGGCACCAACGTCGCCACCGACTTCGTCGAATTGCCCTCGCAGCTTTACGAGCATTGGCTGGAGCGGCCGGAAGTCCTGCGCCGCTTCGCCCGCCATTACCAGACCGGCGAGCCGATGCCGGAAGAGCTGCTGCAACGGCTGATCGCGGCGCGCAATTTCAACAAGGGCTTTGCCACGGTCGAATACATCGCCTGTGCCGCGGTCGATCTCGACTTCCATTCGCTGTCGCGGCCTGAAGCTATCGATGCCACGGCATTCGAGGCCGAAGCGTTGTCGCGCATCGGCATGCCGGAGGAAATTGCCATGCGGCACCGGCCGCCGCACTTCGCCCACATCTTCTCCGGCGGCGGCTATGCGGCGGCTTATTACAGCTACATGTGGTCGGAGGTGCTCGACGCCGACGCGTTTGCCGCATTCGAAGAGAGCGGCGACATATTCGATCCGGCGACCGCCCAGCGGCTGCGCGACTGCATCTACGCCGCCGGCGGCGCGCAGGAGCCCGCCGACGCTTACACGGCATTCCGCGGCCGCCTGCCCAGCGCCGACGCGCTGTTGCGCAAACGCGGCTTCGCAACGGCCGCGGCGAACTGAACATCATGGATTTACACAGCGCCGGCCACCGCCGCGGCGTCGTCTGCGCCCCGCACGTCGCCGCCGTCGAAGCCGGCCGTGCCATCCTCGCCGAGGGCGGCAATGCGCTGGAAGCCATGGTGGCGATGGCCGCAGCGATCACCGCCGTTTACCCGCATATGAACCACCTCGGCGGGGACGGATTCTGGCTCGTCCGCGAGCGGTCCGGCCGGGTGCGCGCCATCATGGCGGCGGGTCCGGCCGGCACGCAGGCGAAGCCTGAACTCTATCGCGACTACGAGACCATCCCGCCGCGCGGCCCGCTCGCGGCCCTGACCGTGCCGGGCGCCGTCGGCGGCTGGATGCTGGCGCTGGAAGCAGGGAAAGCCCACGGCGGGAAATTGCCGCTCGATATCCTGCTCGCTGCCGCGATCGCTGCAGCGCGCGACGGTTACGCCGTGACGCGCAGCCAGGCGCGGTTGACACAGGAGCACATCTCCGACTTGAAAGATGTGCCCGGCTTTGCCGCGCCGTTTCTGATCGACGGCAAACCGCCGGCGGTCGGCGACAGGCTGAAACAGGGCGCTCTGGCGGCTACGCTCTCGCATCTCAGCCATGCCGGGCTTGATGATTTCTATCGCGGCGACGTCGGACGCGAGATCGCCGCCGACCTTGAACGCATCGGCAGCCCGGTCACGCGCCTCGATCTGGAGCGCTACCGGGCGGGGCTCGCCGAACCATTGCGCGTCACATTGCCGACCGGCACGGTTTACAACACCGACGCGCCGACCCAGGGCGTCGTGTCGCTGATGATCCTTGCTTTGTTTGCGCGGCTAAACGTGACCGAAGCGGAAGGCTTCGATCATATTCACGGCCTGGTCGAGGCCACCAAGCGCGCCTTGCGGATGCGCGACCGAGTCGTGACCGATCCGAATTATCTGCCGCACCGGCTCGACCGCGTGCTCGACGACCGCACCATCGCCGGCGAGGCGATGACGATCGACCGCTGCAAGGCGTCGCGCTGGCCGCTTCCCGCCGGCCTGGGGGACACCATCTGGATGGGCGCCGCTGACGGAAGCGGACTCGTCGTCTCCTACATCCAATCGCTGTATTGGGAATTCGGCTCCGGCTGCGTGCTGCCGGCAACCGGCGTGCTGATGCAGAATCGCGGCGCGAGCTTCTCGCTCGACGCCGGCGCGCTGAACTATCTTCGCCCCGGCCGGCTGCCGTTCCACACGCTCAATCCGGCGCTGGCCGTGCTCGATGACGGCCGCATCATGGCCTATGGCTGCATGGGCGGCGACGGCCAGCCGCAGACGCAAGGCGCACTGTTCACGCGCCATGTCGAGTTCCGCGAGCCGCTTTTCGAGGCGATCGATCGGCCGCGCTGGGTGCTCGGCCGCACCTGGGGTGCGCCGCGTACGGCATTGCGGCTTGAGCCGCGCTTTAGCGACGCCTTGATCGATAGGCTGATGGCCGCGGGGCACGATGTCGAGGTTTTATCGGAGCCGTATTCCGACGTCATGGGTCACGCCGGCGCCGCGGTATTGCACCCCGACGGCGCGTTAGAAGGCGCGCACGATCCGCGGGCGGACGGCGGAGCGGCAGGGGTCTGAGCAGGGGTCTGAAGCGTCCCCGGCCTATGTTTTCCGCTTCTTAGCTCTGGCGCGGGCGTCGGCGACGATTTGTTTGAACACGCGCATGTCCACGACGCCCGGCACCCGGAAGGTACCGACGATGAAACCGGGGGTGCCCTGGAACCCGAACGCCTCGGCTTGAGCTGCGTTTCGCGCCATGAGATCGTCGATCGTCTTTTGATGCGCCTTCAGGTCCGCGATCGCCAAGTCGACGTCAATGCCGGCCTTGGCAAGCAGATCGACGATGCTTGCCTTGGTGAGCTTGGCATCGGCGCCGATCAGCGCGTCATACGCTTGAGTGTATTTGTTCTGATATTTTGTCGCCAGCGCCAGCTCGGCGGCGGCGGTCGAAATCGCGCCGAAGATCGGCCAGTCTTTCAAGACCAGCCTGATATGGCCGTCCTCGTGCACCAGCTGCGCAAGTTCGGGCGCCATCTTTTTGCAATACGGGCATTGGTAGTCGAAATATTCGACGACCGTCAGATCGCCGTTGGGATTCCCCAATGACGGGATTTCGGGATCGCGCAGCACGCTGTCTCTGCTGAGAACATCGTCGGGCTGTTCCGCGAAGGCGACGGCCGACAACGCGCCAAATGAAACCACGATCGCGCAAATATAGGCGAGCCAAGCGGCCCGCTTGCGGTTTGCAGCTGTTTGTAGCGCGCTCATGGCTTGTCGACCTCGCTGTTGTTGTTCGTATTGGCCCGCGCGTCTTGGTCTTTCCTCGACCATGAGCCGGGCAGGAATTGCGGCAAATACGGAGGAATCAATCCATCGGGCTTAAGCCCAGCTTGGCCATCAGTTCGCGATCACGGTCGCGGCCGGGATTGGGCGTGGTCAGCAGTTTCGGCCCGTAGAAGATCGAATTGGCGCCGGCGAGGAAGCACAGCGCCTGCGTTTCCTCGCTCATGTCCTCGCGGCCGGCCGAGAGCCGCACCACCGAGCGCGGCATGGAGATGCGCGCCACCGCGATGGTGCGCACGAAATCGATCGGATCGAGCGGCGCCGCTCTTCGGCAAGCGGCGTGCCCGCCACCTGCACCAGCATATTGATCGGCACGCTTTCGGGATGCACCGGCAGGGTCGCCAGCGTGGCGATCATGCCGACGCGGTCCTCGCGCCTCTCGCCCATGCCGACGATGCCGCCGCAGCAGACATGGATGCCGGCTTCGCGCACGTGCTCGAGCGTGTCGAGCCGGTCCTGGTAGGTGCGGGTGGTGATGATCTCGCCGTAGAACTCGGGCGAGGTGTCGAGATTGTGGTTGTAGTAGTCGAGCCCGGCATCCTTGAGCCGCTGCGCCTGTGGCGCCGTCAGCATGCCGAGCGTGGCGCAGGTCTCGAGCCCGAGCGCCTTGACGCCCTCGACCATGGCGCAGACGGCATCGAGATCGCGGTCCTTGGGCTCGCGCCAGGCCGCGCCCATGCAGAAACGCGCTGGCGCCGGCGGCTTTCGCGGCGCGCGCCTCCGCCAGCACCGCATCGACCGCCATCAGCTTCTCGGCGCTCAGCCCGGTGTCGTAGCGCGCGCTCTGCGGGCAATAGGCGCAATCCTCCGGGCAGCCGCCGGTCTTGATCGACAGCAGCGTCGAAATCTGCACCTCGGCCGGATCGAAATTCTGCCGGTGCGTCGACTGCGCGCGGAACATCAGCTCCGGGAACGGCAGCTCGAACAGGGCGCGCACTTCGTCGCGCGTCCAGTCATGGCGTAGCTGACCCGAGATCGGCGAATGCAGGGAGCCGTCGGTGGCGAGGGACATTGCGGCCAGTATAACCGGCAAGGCCGGAGTGGGAAAGATGGCCGCTTACGCCGCCGGCGTCTCCACCAGCCGCAACAACCGCCGCGTCGGCACGATCTGGCCCGAACGCAGCAATTCGGCGGCGCGCGCGGCGTTGACCGGCCGGCTGAAGTAGAAACCCTGGCCATGCTCGCAACCTGCAGACAGCAGGAATTTGCCCTGGCCCTCGGTCTCTATGCCCTCGGCGATGATGTCGATGCCGAGTTCGTGCGCGAGGCGGATGGCGGCCCGCACCACCGTCGCGCTGCGGCCGTCGCCCTCGACGCCGGACACCAGCTCCTGCGCAATCTTTACGCGGCTGATCGGATAATTCGCCAGATAGCTGAGCGACGAATAGCCGGTACCGAAATCGTCGAGCGCGATCCGCACGCCAAGCTCGCGCAGACGCTGCAGCCGGGAATCGTGCTGCTGGGTGATCTCCATCAGCACCGATTCGGTCAGCTCAATCTCGATCATGGCGGGCGGCACGCCCCATTTATCGAGGCTGTCGCCGACTTCGCGGGCCAGTTCGGTCGAAGCCTTGAAGTGCAGCGCCGAGAAATTGACCCCGAGCAGATTGGGCGCAATGCCGTCATCCTGCCATTGCCGCAACTGTCGGCACGCCGTATCGAGCACCCACTGTCCAAGGACCTGGATCTGACCGGACCGTTCGGCGATCGGGATGAAGACCGCGGGCGAAATCCTGCCGCGCTTGGGATTATTCCAGCGCAGCAATGCTTCCAAGCCCATGATATGACCCGAGCGCAACGCGACCTGCGGCTGATAGCAGAGTTCCAGCTCATTGCGATCGATCGCTCCGCGCAATTCGTCGGCGATCGTGACGCGTTCCTCGACTTGGCGGTCCAGATCGACGCTATGGAAGCGGTAGCAATTGCGACCGTCCTCCTTGGCGCGATAAAGCGCAAGATCGGCCTGGATCATCATCGCGTCGGGCGCGGCAACCTCGGGCGTATAGCGCGATATCCCGATGCTGGCCGAGATGTGGACTTCGTTGCCCTCGATGACACAGGGTTCGCCAATAACCTTCCCGATTTTGCCGGCCAGCGTTCCGGCCGATTCCAAATCCTCGACGTCGCTCTGCAGGACGGCAAATTCGTCGCCGCCGAAGCGTGCGATGAGGTCGGTTTCGCGCACCGTGTCTTTGACCCGCGCCGCCACTTGACGCAGCAATTCATCGCCGACCGCATGGCCGAGCGTGTCGTTAACATCCTTGAAGTGATCGAGATCGAAATAGAGGATGGCAAAGGGCTTGGCGCCGCGACGGCACGAAGCGAATCCATTGCGTAAACGATCGACAAAGGCGCGGCGGTTCGCAAGTGCTGTCAGCGGGTCGGATCGCGCCAAATCATTCACTTTTTTATTCACACGCATCATGTGCGAGGCGTGGCTGCGCGTCGAGCGAATGTAGGTCACGACGGCCGCGGTCAGGATGAGCCCGAATGTCAGCACCGCCCAGGCGCGCTCGTGATGCACGGTCAGCGGACCGTCGGGCATCGGCCGCGCCACCATCGTCAACCAAGGCTGCCCGTCCGCAAGCAGATCACGGCTCCAGAAGCGGCCCGCGGCGGCCGCAGCGCGCGACGTCGGCTCAAGCGGCGAGGTGCGAAGCCGGGAGGGATGGATGTAGAGCGGCATGGCCTGCGCGCCGTCGCCGGGTTCATAGAAAAACAGGTCGAGACCTTTGGGTGTCTTAGTGTCGGTGATGATGATGCTCACCATCTTCGCGGTAATGATGGAGCCATGCACGAAGCCGACAAGATTGCGTCGTCGGCTTGCAACCGAACCGTGAGGCGTCCCCTGCTTATAGACCGGCAGCGAAAGCAGAAATCCGCTCTGGGTCCGGCCAGTGCTGACCAGCGTGGGCGCCGGCGAGAAGCCGAGGCGATCCGTGTCGCGCGCATGCTCGAGTTCGGCCAACGTGTCGGCTTCGGAGCGCAGATCGAGGCCGTAAAGCGGGGACGTCCTCGGTACCGTGGCGTAGAAGATCGGATAATATTCGCTGTGCTCCGGCGACGGCGTCATCGGGCCATTGCCGCGAACCATGTCCTTGATGTGATAATCCGGAACGCCGTCGAGCTGCGCCTGACGTTCGTGCTGCGCGCGCTCGGAATTGAGCACTCGCGGCACCCAGGACAGCGTGGCGATGGCGGCATTTTCGCGGAGCAGCGGCCGCGTAAAGGTCTCGAACTCGTCGCGTTTGACCGGGTCATCGGAACTGTCGAACAGAGCGCGTACGGCTTCGAGCCTGTTGACATATTCGTTGAAGCCGTTTTGCAGGACCATGAAATGGTTCTCGGCGAGCACACGGAATTGGTGCTCGGCATCGTTATTGTCCCGCACAACGATCACGCCGGTGGCGCTGGTCGTCACGGCAATGCCGATGGCCGCCGCCACGATGCAGGGCACGAATTGCTTGAGCTTGCCTAACACCTGCATCGTGAGATTCATGTCTTCGCTTGCTTGCGATTTCGCCTGCTGTAAATTTTCAGGGCGACGCCGTACTCGGCCCCATCGGATTTTTCTGCCACAATCAATCCCGCTTGGGAGGAAGAAGACGTTGAGCGAGGTCAAACCGCGCCCGCCCGAATGCTCCCTGTCACTCGTCATGCCTAAAGCCGCGTTGTCGGTTGAGCTAAGATTGGCCGCACCGTGAAATGGCTGGGTAATAAATAGAGGAAATACCGTATGCCCGACGCCCCGCCCGACCGTCTCTCGACCGATCCGAAAAGCCCGTTCTATGACGCCGACGTGCTTAGCCGCGACGTCGGCGTACGCTTCAAGGGCGTCGAGAAAACCAACGTCGCGGAATATTGCGTGAGCGAGGGCTGGATCCGCGTCGAGGCCCCCAAGACCAAGGACCGCCACGGCAATCCGTTGACGATCAAGCTCGCCGGCCCGGTCGAGGCTTACTTCAAGGACGAAAAGAAGGATTAGCGCCGCGTCGTTCAATGCAGCGTCGCGCCGCCCTCGATCACTCGAAGCTGGATTTCTCCGATCAACGCCGCGCGCCGCGCTTCGGCCGCCGCGATCTCCACGGTCGTCTCATTCGCCGTCGAGCGGTTCGAGCCCCAGGCGACGAGACCGCCGAGCAAGGCCGCCGCCGCGCAGGCCATCACCGCCGGGTCGAAGCGAATTGCGTCGACCAGCAGCGCGACAAGGATGATGCCCCCCGCCGCCACGGCGACGCGCCCGGCCAGAATGAACTTGCGGCAGCTCTCGAGTTTGTCGGCAAGATCGTCGATGCGCGCTTCGAGGCGCACGATCTCGTCGCGCGGGTCGCTAGCAGGCGCCAGTGACCGGTCATCGGTCATCGGTAATCAGAAGGTATCATCCGGGAGTTTCTGATTACTGACCACTGATTATCGACTCCCGATTACTCCGCCGCGACCCGCGTTGCCGGGTCGACCGCTTCGACGCGCGCCGCGCAGTATTTGAATTCCGGAATCTTGCCGAACGGATCGAGCGCCGGGTTGGTGAGCAGATTCGCCGCCGCCTCGACGAAGGCGAAGGGAATGAACACCACGCCGTCGGGAATGGCGTCGTCCTGGCGCGCCGCAAGCTCGACCGCGCCGCGGCGGGTGGCGACGCGGATCATGTCGCCCGGCTTGATGCCGAGCTTGGCAATAGTGCCGCGCGATACCGCGGCAACCGCGCCCGGCTCCAACGCATCGAGCACCGTGGCGCGGCGCGTCATGGCGCCGGTATGCCAGTGTTCGAGCTCGCGCCCAGTGGTGAGGATGAAGGGATACTCGGCGTCCGGCGTCTCGTCCGGCGGCTGGAGCTTCGCCGCAACGAGCTTGCCGAAGCCGCCCGGACGGGGAAAGCCCTTGTCGAACACGACGTCGCGGCCGGGCTTGTCCGGCGTGTCGGCCGGATAGGTGACGGCGCCCTCGCGCGTCACGCGTTCCCAGGAGATATTGTCGAGCGACGGCATCAGCGACGCCATCTCGGTATAGACCTCGCCCACGTCCTTGTAATTCCAGTTGCAGCCGATCCGGTTGGCGATCTCTTGGATGATCCGGATGTCGTGGCGTGCATCGCCGGGCAGCGGCAGCGCCTGGCGTCCCATCTGCACCTGGCGGTTGGTGTTGGTCACGGTGCCGTCCTTCTCCGGCCACGCCGAGGCCGGCAGCACCACGTCGGCATAGACCGCGGTCTCGGTGAGGAACAGGTCCTGCACCACGAGATGTTCGAGATGCGCCAGAGCCTCGCGGGCGTGATTGAGATCGGGATCGGACATCGCCGGGTTCTCGCCCATGATGTACATGCCCTTGACCACATCGGCATGGACCGCATCCATGATCTCGACCACCGTGAAACCCTTCTTCGGATCGAGCTTGATGCCCCAGGCATCCTCGTAACGGGCGCGGATTTGCGGATCCTCGACCGATTTGTAATCGGGGAAGAACATCGGGATCAGTCCGGCATCCGAAGCGCCCTGCACGTTGTTCTGGCCGCGCAGCGGATGCAACCCGGTGCCCGGCCGGCCGATCTGCCCGGTGATCAGCGACAGCGCGATCAGGCAGCGCGCATTGTCGGTGCCGTGGGTATGCTGGGAGATGCCCATGCCCCAGAAGATGATCGCCGATTTGGCGCGGGCGAACTTGCGCGCCACGCTGCGGATGACGTCGGCTTCGATGCCGCAAATCGGCGCCATCTCCTCCGGCGTATAGTCCTTGATGCTCTCGGCGAATTGCTTGAAGCCCTCGACATAAGTCTGGATGTACTGCTCGTCGTAAAGCTTCTCGGCGACGATGGTATTGAGCATGCCGTTGAGCATCGCCACGTCGGTGCCGTTCTTGAATTGCAGCATATGCGTGGCGTGGCGCTTGAGCGCCTGCCCGCGCGGGTCGGCGACGATCAAGGTCGCGCCGCGCTTTTTTGCCTGCTTGAAGAAGGTCGCGGCGACGGGGTGATTTTCGGTCGGATTGGCGCCGATGACGAAAATCACTTCGGAGTTCTTGCATTCGTTGAAAGTGGCCGACACCGCGCCGGAACCGACGCCTTCCATGAGCGCGGCGACCGAGGAGGCATGGCACAGCCGGGTGCAATGATCGACATTGTTGGTGCCGAAACCGGTGCGCACCAGTTTCTGGAACAGATAGGCTTCCTCGTTCGAACCCTTGGCCGAGCCGAAACCGGCGAGTCCCCTCGCGCCGTCGCGGTCGCGAATTTTCTTCAGGCCCGCCGCGGCGCGATCCAGCGCCTCCTCCCAGGTCGCTTCGCGAAAATGCGTCCATGGATTCGAGGGGTCGATATATTCGTGCGGGATCTTCGCTACGCCCTCCTTGCGGATCATCGGCTTTGTCAGCCGTTGCGGATTATGCACGTAGTCGAAGCCGAAGCGGCCCTTGACGCAGAGCCGGTTTTCATTGGCCGGTCCGTCCTTGCCGCTGACGTAAAGCAGCTTGTCGTTCTTGACGTGATAGGTGAGCTGGCAGCCGACGCCGCAATAAGGGCAGACGCTGTCGACCGAGCGGTCGGCCTTGCCGGTAAAGACGTTGTTCTCGTCCACCAAAGTCGCCGGCATCAGCGCGCCGGTCGGGCAGGCCTGCACGCATTCGCCGCAGGCGACGCAGGTCGATGCGCCCATCGGATCGTCGAAGTCGAACACGATTTTTTCGCCGTGACCGCGCCCGGCCATGCCGATGACGTCGTTGACCTGCACTTCGCGGCAGGCGCGAACGCAGAGATTGCACTGGATGCAGGCGTCGAGATTGACAGCCATCGCCACGTGGCTGCGATCCGGCGCCGGCGCCGGTCGGCGCGGAAAGCGGCCCTGCTTGAGCTCCATCCGCGTGGCAACCTTCCACAATTCGGAATCCGGATCGTGGGCATGCGCGCGATCGGGCTGGTCGGTGAGCAGAAGCTCGGCCACCATCTTGCGCGCCGTTTTGGCGCGGTCGGTCTGCGTCTTGACCTTCATGCCGGGCGACGGCGTGCGGATGCAGCTTGCGGCCAAGACGCGCTCGCCCTCGATCTCGACCATGCAGACCCGGCAATTGCCGTCGGGGCGGTAGCCGGGCATCGGCAAATAGCAAAGATGCGGCAGCTTGATGCCAAGGCGCCGCGCAGCGCGGAATATCGTCTCGCCATCGCGGATATCGACCTCGCGATCGTCGATGATGAAGGTTTTCGCGGTCGCCGCATCGCCCTTGCCGGCGACCTTGTCCGCCGGCGCCGTATGCGGCACGCCGGGCTTGCCTTCGCCATAGGCCGGACCGCCCGCGGCGCCTTTTTTGTCGTGGCCGTAACCGACCGGTTTTTGTCCGTTGCCTTCGCTCATGGAATTCGCCTTCGATCACCAATGTCCCAGCGGCTTCTTCAGTTCATCCGGAAAGTATTTTAGCACACACAAGAGTGGATTTGGCGCCGCCTGGCCGAGACCGCAGATCGAGGCATCGCGCATCAGCGCCGAGAGTTCGTCGAGGAGGGCCGCGTCCCACGGCCCTGCCGCCATCAGCTGCGCCGCCTTCTCGGTGCCGACCCGGCACGGCGTGCACTGGCCGCAGCTCTCATCCTCGAAGAATTTCATGAGGTTGAGCGCCACGGCCTTGATATCGTCCTGGTCGGACAAGATCACAACCGCGTGCGACCCGACGAAGCAGCCGTATTTCTCCAGCGTGCCGAAGTCGAGCGGGATATCGGCCATGGATGCCGGCAGAATGCCGCCGGAGGCGCCGCCCGGCAGATAGCCTTTGAACGTGTGGCCGTCGGCCATGCCGCCGCAGAACTCATCGATCAATTCGCGCGCGGTGATGCCGGCGGGTGCGAGCTTGACGCCCGGATTCTTGACCCGGCCGGAGACGGAGAAGCTGCGAAAGCCCTTGCGTTCGTGGCGGCCTTGCGAGGTGAACCAGGTGACGCCTTTCTCGACGATGTCGCGCACCCAGTAGAGCGTCTCGACGTTCTGCTCGAGCGTCGGGCGGCCGAACAGGCCCACTTGCGCGACGTAAGGCGGGCGGTGGCGCGGCAGGCCGCGTTTGCCCTCGATCGATTCGATCATCGCCGATTCTTCGCCGCAGATGTAAGCGCCGGCGCCGCGGCGCAGATGGATCTTGGTGTGCTTCGACAGGCCGGCCTGCTCGACCTTGACGATCTCCTCCTTGAGAAGAAGGATCAGTTCCGGATATTCGTCCCGCACGTAGAGATAGGTGTCGGCCGCCTCGACGACCCAGGCGGCGATCAGCATGCCTTCGAGAAAACGGTGTGGATCGCGCTCCAGGTAATAGCGGTCCTTAAAGGTTCCCGGCTCGCCCTCGTCGCAATTGACCGCAAACAGCCGCGGCGCCGGCTCGGCGCGGACCAGCGACCACTTGCGGCCGGTCGGAAAGCCGGCGCCGCCGAGGCCGCGCAGACCCGCGTCGCTCACCGTCTTGATCAGATCATCGCGGTTACGCGTAGCGGCGATGCAGGCTTTGAGCAGCTCATAGCCGCCGCTCTTGATGTAGGCATCGAAGGCGGCCGGGGTCGGATAGGTGTGCGGATGCGCCGGCTTCGCCGCGGCCGCGGTCACTTTCGCCGTATCCGCCTGCATGACCTGCAGATGGCCGACGGCGCAGACCGGTGCGCGGTCGCACGCGCCCATGCACGGCGCGCGCACCACGCGGACCTTGGGACCGAGCGTCTTCGGCAACTCTGCGAGCAACCGTTCCGCGCCTTGCAGCGCGCAGGACAGCGAATCGCACACCCGCACCGTGACCGGCGGCGGCGGCGTCTCGTTCTCCTTCACCACGTCGAAATGCGCGTAGAAGGTCGCGACCTCGTAAACCTCGGTCAAAGCGAGCTTCATCTCGGCCGCCAGCGCCGCAAGATGCGCGGCGGAAAGATGCCCGTAATGATCCTGAATGAGGTGCAGATGCTCGATGAGCAGGTCGCGACGGCGCGGCCGGTCAATCAGCAAATCCTGCACTTGCGCAAGCGCCGTGGGGTCGACCTGGCGGCCTTTAGGGGTGCGCGGCGGCCGGCGCCGTCCGGGGCCACCGCGCCGCATGTCAGGCTGGGGCGGCAATGTTGGCGGCGGCGTAGTTAAGCTCATTCTGTCTCCGGGCGCACGAAGGGTGTCAGCGACGGCATTAATCAAGTCCGCTCGGGGAAAAGGTCAATAGAGCATTTCTATTGATATGTTGACTATGCCTGGAATAACCGATCATCTTATTGCTACCATAGGCAATCGAACCGGATTTTTCCAACCCAAATCGCATCAACTGGGGCCGGGTGGTGATTGATAAGCTCGAATTTCTGCTGGCGCTGGCGCGTGAACGCCATTTTGGCAGGGCAGCGGAAGGCTGCGGCGTGACCCAGCCGACGCTGTCGGCTGGCATCAAGCAACTGGAGGAGAGCTTCGGCGTACTCCTCGTCAATCGCGGTTCGCGGTTCCAGGATTTCACGCCCGAGGGCGAGCGGGTGCTCGACTGGGCGCGCCGCATCATCGGGGATACCCGCGCCATGCGCCAGGAGGTGCAGACGCTCAAGCATGGACTTGCGGGACGGCTGCGCATAGCCGCGATCCCGGCGACGCTTGCCATGATCGAGACATTAACGACGCCCTATCGCGAGCGGCATCCCGCTGTGCAATTCACCATTCTGTCCCGCAATTCAAAGGAGATTTTCCAGCTCATGGAGAATCTCGAGATCGACGCGGGCGTGACCTATCTCGACAACGAGCCGCTCGGGCAAGTTGCCCATGTGCCGCTTTATCGCGAGCATTACTGCCTGCTGATCGCCGCCGACGCGCCGCTCGGTAACCGCGACAAAGTGACATGGGCCGAGGTCGCCCGGGTGCCGCTCTGCCTGTTGACCGCCAATACCCAGACCCGCCGCATCATCGACGATCTTTTGCGGCAGGCCGGCGGCGACTCGCAGCCGACATTGGAATCCAATTCCATGGTGCTGCTCTATTCTCATGTGCGCACCGGACGCTGGGCCAGCGTCATGCCGGCGCGGATGGCCGCGACACTCGGCCTTGCCGACGTTGTCCGCGCGATTCCGATCGTCGCGCCCGAGGCTACGCATACAGTGGGCCTGGTGATTCCGGCGCGCGAACCAATGACACCGCTAACCGCGGCGCTTGTCGCCGAGGCACGGCGCGTCGCGCAAATCTGATTGGTCGTCGAAAAGCCGTTGCCCCGACGCACCACGCCACCTCGCGCCATAATGCGATTTTTCTATCGAACGATAGAGAGTCCATTATTGATTCCGATTATCGCGCTCGTCAGTGTCTGACAACCAAACAGCGCCGCATCCGTTTTGCGGTCGCCAAAAATCCTGTTTGCACAAAGAGGGGGAGGACCGCGCGATGAGTTTTCTCGATCATAGCCATACGGTCGCCGGGCCGGGATTCAGCCGGTGGATGGTGCCGCCGGCGGCGCTGTGCGTGCATCTGTGCATCGGCCAGGCTTACGCCTTCAGCGTGTTCAACCTGCCGATGACCAAGCTGATCGGCATCACGCAATCGGCGCCGAACGACTGGAATCTCCCCGAGCTGGGTTGGATCTTCTCGCTGGCCATCTTCTTCCTCGGCGTTTCTTCGGCGGTGTTCGGCCGCTGGGTCGAGGAAGGCGGGCCGCGCCGGGCGATGTTTACCGCGGCACTCTGCTGGGCCGGCGGCTTTTTCCTCTCGGCGATCGGCGTCTACATCCACAATCTCTGGCTCGTCTATCTCGGCTACGGCGCGCTGGGCGGCTGTGGGCTCGGCATTGGCTACATTTCGCCGGTCTCGACCCTGATCAAATGGTTCCCCGACCGCCCTGGCATGGCAACCGGCATGGCGATCATGGGCTTTGGCGGCGGCGCCTTTATCGCTTCGCCGCTGTCGGTGTGGCTGATGAGCAAATTCAGCGCCGCAAGCCATATCGGCGTTGCCGAGACGTTCATCGTGCTCGGCATCGTCTACTTCATCTTTATGGTTGTCGGCTCGATCATCGTGCGCGTGCCAGCACCCGGCTGGAAGCCGGCAGGCTATGCTGCACCGACGCAAGCCTCGAAACTGATCACTACGAACGACGTCTATGTCTATGACGCGTTGAAGACTCCCCAGTTCTGGCTGATCTGGTGGGTGCTCTGCCTCAATGTGACCGCCGGCATCGGCGTGCTCGGTCAGGCTTCCGCCATGAGCCAGGAAATGTTCCCGGGCAAAGTCTCGGTGGTGGCAGCGGCGGGCTTCGTCGGACTAATGAGCCTGTTCAACATGGGCGGCCGCTTCTTCTGGGCGTCGACGTCCGACTATATCGGCCGCAAGAACACCTACTTCGTGTTCATGGTGCTCGGCTTCATACTGTATTGCACCGTGCCGTATACGGGATCGATCGGCAGCGTGAGCGGATTCGTCATCTGCTTCTTGATCATCATCAGCATGTACGGCAGCGGCTTCTCCACCGTACCGGCCTATCTGAAAGATATGTTCGGCACGCGCTATGTCGGCGCCATTCACGGCTGGTTGCTTACCGCCTGGTCGATGGCCGGCATCTTCGGACCGGTGCTGGTGAACTACATCCGGCAGTACAACGTCAGCCACGGCGTGCCGAAAGCCGACGCCTACAACGTCACCATGTACATCATGGCCGGACTCTTGGTGATCGGCTTCATCTGCAATCTGCTCGTGAAGGCCGTGCATCGGCGTTTCCACATGCGGCCCGATCACGAAGCCGAAATGGCGCAGATCGCGGTTGGGGCGGCGGGCGAGCCGGCCGGCGCATAAGGAGAAAGGTGATGCAAAGTCTAAATCAACAAACGGGCACGACGACACTGCAGCTCGTGCTGGTCTGGGGCTTCGTCGGCATTCCGCTCACACTCGGCGTGCTGCAGACCCTGATCAATGCCATGAAACTGTTCCAGTAGAACCATAAAAACAAATCGGAACGGGCGCCGCTTCCTTTCGGCCGGGAGGAAGCGGCGTTTCGCTCTGGCCGTGGCTGCACGCGCTGCAAATCGCGGCGCTTTGGTCCGTAGGACTAAAGTCCTTTTACTCCGAACGCTACTTATCCATGCGGTAATTTGTCAATCAGCAGATAGATATCTTCTATTGGTGCGGAACCTGTGATTGAGTCTCCCCAAGGCCGCCGCTCGACCGGCGCCTGGTCAAGAATGCGCGCAAGCGCAGCGTGTTGGGGAAACAAGGAGGACCGCGCAATGGCTCTGCTTCCATTTCTGGATCGTAACCATACGATCGCCGGCCCCGGCTTTAGCCGGTGGATGGTGCCGCCTGCGGCGCTGTGCATTCATCTGTGCATCGGCCAGGTTTACGCGTTCAGCGTGTTCAATCTGCCGATGACCAAGCTGATCGGCATCGCTCAATCGGGCCCCGGCGATTGGAAGCTGACCGAACTCGGATGGATCTTTTCCATCGCGATTTTCGTGCTCGGCTTCTCCGCCGCGATTATGGGCCGCTGGGTCGAGGAAGGCGGGCCGCGTCAGGCCATGTTCGTCGCCGGCCTGTCCTGGGCCCTTGGCTTCATCATTTCCGCGATCGGCGTCTACGCCCACAATATCTGGATCGTTTATCTGGGCTATGGCGTGTTCGGCGGCATCGGGCTTGGCATCGGCTACATTTCGCCGGTCTCGACGCTGATTAAGTGGTTCCCCGACCGCCCCGGCATGGCGACCGGCATGGCGATCATGGGCTTCGGCGGCGGCGCCTTCATCGCCTCGCCGTTGTCGGTCTGGCTGATGGCGCGATTCTCGTCGTCGACTCACGTCGGCGTCGCCGAGACCTTCATCACCATGGGGATCATCTATCTGATCTTCATGTGGGTCGGCGCCGCCATCGTGCGCGTGCCGGCGCCGGGCTGGAAGCCGGAAGGCTATACGCCGCCGGTCGTGGCGCAGAAGCTGATCACCACCAACGACGTCTACGTCTATGACGCAATCAAGACGCCGCAATTCTGGCTGATCTGGTGGGTGCTGTGCTTGAACGTGACCGCCGGCATCGGCGTGCTCGGGCAAGCTTCGGCGATGAGCCAGGAAATGTTCCCCGGCCACATCACGCCGGTCGCTGCGGCAGGCTTCGTCGGCCTGCTGAGCCTGTTCAACATGCTCGGCCGCTTCTTCTGGGCCTCGACCTCGGATTATATCGGCCGCAAAAACACCTATTTCTGCTTCTTCGTGCTGGGCACCATCCTCTACTGCCTGGTGCCGTGGAGCGGATCGATCGGCAGCGTGGCCGTCTTCGTGCTGTGCTTCCTGGTCATCATCTCGATGTATGGCGGCGGCTTCGCTACCGTGCCGGCGTATCTGAAGGACATGTTCGGCACGCGCTATGTCGGCGCCATCCACGGCTGGCTGATCACGGCGTGGTCGGCGGCGGGCGTATTCGGCCCGGTGCTGGTCAACTACATCCGCCAATATCAGATCGACAGCGGCGTGCCGAAGGCCCATGCCTACAACGTCACCATGTTCATCATGGCTGCGTTGCTGGTGATCGGCTTCTTCTGCAACCTATTCATCAAGGCGGTCCATCACCGCTTCCACATGCGTCCCGATCATGAAGCGATCCAAGCGCAGATGGAGGTCGATGCCGCCGGCGAGCCGGCAGGCGCCTAACCAACGGACAGCCCGAGGGAGACACAATCATGGCAACCGCGAACCAAGGCGAAGGTACGACCACGCTGCATCTCGTTCTCGCTTGGGGATGGGTCGGCATTCCCCTGATCTGGGGCGTGCTGCAGACGATCGAGAATGCGTTGAAGCTGTTCCAATAACGGCTTCAGCATTCACGGTGCGGACGGCGCGGCCTTTAAGGCCGCGCCGTTTTTATTTGCCCGCGCGGTTGTGCCGCCGCCTGCAGCGCTCATATGCAGTCCGGGTGTCGCGGACCGAGCACGCGAGTTCGACATCGACGTTTCCCACAGGCAAGCAGAGCCGCTGATATGGCCGCGAAGACCGTTCTTATTTCCGGAATCGGCATCGGCGGCCCGACGCTGGCCTTCTGGCTCAACCGCGCCGGCTACGCCACGACGCTCATCGACCGCGCGCCGGCGCTCCGCACCGGCGGCTACGTCATCGATTTCTGGGGTCTCGGCTACGACATCGCCGAACGCATGGGGCTGCTGCCCGAGATCGATCGCGCCGGCTACCACATGCGCGAACTGCGCATGGTCGACCGCCGCGGCCGGCGCGTGAGCGGCTTCGGCACCGCGGTGTTCGGCGAACTGACCGGCGGCCGTTATGTGACCATCGGCCGCAGCGATCTGTCGCGGCTGATTTTCGGTCGCGTCAAGAACGATTGCGAAGTGATTTTCGACGACGAGATCGTCGCACTGGAGGAGAATTCGGACGGCGTGCAGGTCCGGCTCAAGCGCGGCGGCGAACGGCGCTTCGACCTGGTCATCGGCGCCGACGGCTTGCACTCCGGCGTGCGCCGGCTGGCTTTCGGGCCGCAGTCGCGCTTTGAAAAGAAGCTCGGCTACATGGTCGCCGCGTTCGAAAGCGCCGGATACCGGCCGCGCGACGAGGCCGTCTATATCATCCATACCGAGCCCGGCCTCCAGCTCGGCCGGTTTGCCTTGCATGGCGATCGCACGCTGTTCCTGTTCGTCTTTGCCGGCGATCCGGATTTGCCCATCGACGGCATCGCCTTGGATGAACAGAAAGCCCTGCTGCGCGCACGCTTCGGCGGCGTGCAATGGGAGAGCGCGCGCATCCTTGCCGAGCTTGATCGCACGCCGGAGTTCTATTTCGACCGCGTCAGCCAGATCGCGATGGAGCGCTGGTCGAGCGGACGTGTGGCGCTTCTCGGCGACGCGGCGTTCTGCATCTCGCTGTTGGGCGGACAGGGTTCCGCATTGGCGATGACGGCCGCCTATGTGCTCGCCGGCGAACTCGCCGGATCCCCGGGGCACTACGAAGCGGCGTTTCGCAGTTACGAGGCTCTCTTGCGCGACTACATTGCCGGCAAGCAGCGCGCCGCCTTGCGCTTTGCCGGCTTCTTCGCGCCGAAGACGCGGCTGAACTTGTTCCTGCTCGAACTCGTGATCGGAACGTTTCGCATTCCCGGCGTAGCGCGATATGGCGTCGGCCGCGACATCGTCGACAAATTGAAATTACCGGATTACCCGTTCGCCTGCCCCGACCCGCCCGCCGATTGAGCCAGCGCGCTTCAAGCACCGACGGCGCGGCCATGACGCCGCGCCGTTTCTCGTTGCGCACATGGCCGAGGCTATGCGACCTTTTCCTTCAGATGCGGGAACATCGCGTCGAGCGATTGCTGGTCCATCTCGGTCTTGAACTTGTGGCGGTCCTTCAGCGCCATTGCCTTTTGCGCGGCGGGACGCGCATTGATTTCTTCGACCAGGCGCTTGAGGTTCTTGAACTTGTCGAGGCCGCCCTCGCCGAGCACGGTCGGCAATAGCCGGGCCCAGCCCCAAACGTTCATGTCGACGATCGTGTAGGCATCGCCGAGCATGTATTTCCGTTTGCCGAGCCGGTCGTCGAGGATGCCGGCATGACGCTGGGATTCGAAAGCATAGCGGTTGAGCGCGTAGGGGATCTTCTCCGGGGCGTAGACGCGGAAATGCACCGACTGGCCGAAATAGGGCCCGACGCCGGAGGAGACGAAGAACATCCAGGACAACAATTCGCCGCGCGCCTTGTCGGTCTTCGGCGGCAGGAACTTGCCGGTCTTCTCGGCGAGGTAGAGCAGGATGGCGCTGGAGTCGAACACCGTGGCGTCGCCGTCGACGATCGCCGGCAGTTTCGCATTCGGATTGATCGCCAAAAATTCCGGCTTGTGCTGCTCGCCCTTGCGGGTATCGACCGGGATGGCGTCGTAGGGCGTGGCGGTCTCTTCCAGAAACAGCGCGACCTTGGTCGGGTTCGGCGCGCCGCTAAAGTAGAATTTCAGCATCTTGGGGCTCCTGGGTTTAGCTTCGTCCTGTCAGGTAATATCCGCGCCTTGCCGCGCAAGCGGGAACCCATTCCTGCGGCCGGGTTCCCGCCTTGCGCGGAGACGAGCTGCTCGATTTGCTAGAACAGGCCGACAATCTTGCCGTCCGGCCCGATGTCGATCGAATCCGCGGCCGGCACTTTCGGCAGGCCCGGCATCGTCATCACCTCGCCGCAGATGGCGACGACGAATTCCGCGCCGGCGGACAGCCGCACTTCGCGCACATTGATGACGTGGTCGGTCGGCGCGCCTTTGGCATCGGCATTGGTCGAAAAACTGTACTGCGTCTTGGCGACGCAAATCGGGAATTTGCCGTAACCCATCGCCTCGAAATTGGCGAGCTGATCGCGCACCGATTTGTCGGCGGTGACGTCCTTGGCCCGGTAGATTTCCCTGGCGATGGTGCGGATCTTCTCGAACAGCGGCATATCGTCGGGATAGAGGAATTTGAGCTTGCTCTGGCCGCTCTCCGCGACCTTGACGACGGCGCGAGCGACGTTCGCCGCACCCTCGCCGCCCATCGCCCAGTGATCCGCCATCAAGGCTTCGACGCCGAGCGCCTTGCACTTTTCCGTTACCAGCTTGATCTCGGCCTCGGTATCGGCGGAGAAGCGGTTGATCGAGACCACCGGCACGACGCCGAACTTGCGCACATTCTCGATATGCCGCTGCAGGTTCGCCATGCCGGCTTCGAGCGCCTTGAGGTTTTCGGCTTTGAGGTCTTCTTTCTTGACGCCGCCGTGCATCTTCAGCGCGCGGATCGTGGCCACCAGCACGACGCAGTCCGGCGCAATGCCGGCCTTGCGGCATTTGATGTCCATGAATTTCTCGGCGCCGAGGTCGGCGCCGAAGCCGGCCTCGGTGACGACGTAATCGGCGAGCTTCAGCGCGGTGGTCGTCGCCAGCACCGAGTTGCAGCCATGCGCGATGTTGGCGAACGGTCCGCCGTGGATGAAGGCCGGGGTGCCTTCGAGCGTCTGCACCAGGTTCGGCGCCAGCGCCTCCTTGAGCAGCACGGTCATCGCGCCGTGCGCCTTAAGGTCGCCGGCGCGGATCGGCTTCCGATCGCGCGTATAGCCGACGACGATATTGGCGAGCCGCTTCTTGAGATCGTCGAGGTCGCGCGCCAGGCAGAAGATCGCCATCACCTCCGAAGCGACGGTGATATCGAAGCCGTCCTCGCGCGGGAATCCGTTGGCGACGCCGCCGAGCGAATTGACGATCGAGCGCAGCGCGCGATCGTTCATGTCGAGCACCCGGCGCCAGGCCACACGGCGCGGGTCGATGCCGAGCGTATTGCCCCAATAGATATGATTGTCGAGCAGCGCGGCCAGCAGATTGTTCGCCGAGGTGATGGCGTGAAAGTCGCCGGTGAAGTGCAGATTGATGTCTTCCATCGGCACGACTTGCGCGTAGCCGCCGCCGGCGGCGCCGCCCTTGACGCCGAACGAGGGGCCGAGCGATGGCTCGCGGATGCACAGCATCGCCTTCTTGCCGATATAATTGAGTGCGTCGGTCAAGCCGACCGTGGTCGTGGTCTTGCCTTCGCCGGCCGGCGTCGGATTGATGGCGCTGACCAGAATGAGCTTGCCGTTGGGCTTGCCTTGCAGCGATTTGATGAAATCCATCGATACCTTGGCCTTGTAGTGGCCGTAGGGCTCGAGGTTCTCCGGCGCGATGCCGAGCTTCTCGCGGGCGATGTCGACGATCGGCCGCTTTGTGGCGGCCTGCGAGATTTCAATATCCGATTTCGGCGACTGATGTTGTGAGGCGGGCATGTCAAAGGTCCATTGATTGAAAGAAAACCCGGCAGGGTTCCGAGGTCGTCATGCCCGGCCTCATGCCGGGCATCCACGCCTTCATTCGCGAAAGACGTGGATGGCCGGGACAAGCCCGGCCATGACGCAGTGAATCATGAGAAGCGAACCTTCGGCTGAAGGTTCGCCGACTTCGCCCAATCGCCGGCTTCGATCTTTTTGCCGTCGGCGGGCTGCACGCGCGTGACCTTGAAGCGCCCGTCGGCGCAGACCACGGTGAAGCCGTCGGCTTCCACCGCAACGATTTCGCCGAGCTTGCCGCCGATGCCCTTCGGGTCCTTGGCCGGAATGGGCTTGGCGTCGAAAACCTTCAATTGCTTGCCGTCAAGCGTGGTCCAGGCGCCGGGCGCCGGATTGCAGCCGCGGATCAAGCGATCGATCTGCTCCCAGGGCTTGCCCCAGTCGATCCTTGCATTCTCGGCGGTGCAGCGGCCTTCGTAGGTTGCCTTTGCTTCATCTTGTTTGATCCGCGGCGCCTTGCCGGCTTTGACGAGGTCGACCGATTCCATCATGGCGTCGACGCCCATCGGAAACAGCCGGTCGAAATAGACCGTGCCGAGCGTGTCGGTCGGGCCGATCGGCGTTTTCTTTTGCAGCAGCACGTCGCCGGTATCGAGGCCATTGTCCGGCCAGAAAATCGAGAGCCCCGTCTCCGTTTCGCCCTCGATGATCGGCCAGTTGATGGCGCTGGCGCCGCGATAGGCCGGCAAGAGCGAAGGGTGATACTGGATCGAACCATGGGTCGGGATGTTGAGAAATTCCTCCGGAACGAACAGCGTCACGAAGGCCATCACCTGCAGGTCGGGCTTGAGCGCTCTGAATTCCTCCCACACCTCGGGCTTGCGGTAATTGTCGGGCTGATAGATCGGCAGCTTGGCGGCGAGCGCCGCTTCCTTCAGCGGATCGGCCTTGGCGCCCGGCTTTTCCGGCGCGACATAAACGGCAATCACATTCTCGCCGCGCTTGATGAGCGCTTCCAGCACCGCCTTGCCGAACGCCTGCTGGCCGTGAACCACGATACGCATTTTGAAAAACCTCTCCCAAATCCTTCTCTGTCATGCCCGCGACGGCGGGCATCCATATCCGCCGATCGTTGGGCGATTACCGGGCCCCCGCTTTCCGCCTTGGCGCTGAATGCGCTTCGGCGGACTCAAACCCGCCGAAGCTCGCCGCGCGAGCGTAGGCGGGTCGCGGGGACGACAATCGAAACTATGCCGCCTCCGCCTTGGCCGGCTTGTCCGGCGCGGTAATCGCGCCCGACAGCTTGATCTCGGCGACGTCCTTCTCGGAATAACCGAGCACCTTGCGCAAAATCTCTTCGGTGTGCTCGCCCAGCAGCGGCGAGCGACGCACGTCGGCCGGCGAATCCGACAGCTTGATCGGATTGCCGACGGTCAGGTACCTGCCGCGCCCCGGATGATCGACCTCGACGATGGTGCCGGTGGCGCGCAGCGACGGCTCGTCGGCAATTTCCTTCATCGACAGGATCGGCCCGACCGGAATATCGTGGGCGTTGCACTTTTCCATGACCTCGAACTTGGTCATGGTCTTGGTCCATTCCTCGATGGTATCGAAAATGTGCCGCAGCCGCGGCAGCCGCGCCGGCGGCGTGGCGTAATCCGCATCGGTCTTCCATTCCGGCTTGCCGATCAGATCGCAGATCGCGCCCCACACCGGCGCCTGGGTGATGAAATAGATATAGGCATCGGGATCGGTCTCCCAGCTCTTGCATTTGACGATCCAGCCGGGCTGGCCGCCGCCGGAATCGTTGCCGGCCCGCGGCGTCGCCACGCCAAACGGAATGCCTTCGCCGTACTGGCTGTATTCGCTCAAAGGCCCGTGCTTGAGACGCTGCTGATCGCGCAATTTCACGCGCGCGAGATTGAGCACGCCGTCCTGCATGGCGGCGAGCACCTTCTGGCCGCGGCCGGTGCGCGTGCGCTGATAAAGCGCGGAGACGATACCAAGCGCGAGATGCAGGCCGGTGCCGCTGTCGCCGATCTGCGCGCCGGTGACGAGCGGCGGACCGTCGCGAAAGCCGGTCGTGGAGGCGGAGCCGCCGGCGCATTGCGCGATGTTCTCATAGACCTTGCAGTCCTCGTAGGGTCCGGGGCCGAAGCCCTTGACCGAGGCCACGATCATGCGCGGATTGAGCTTGTTGATGTGCTCGAAAGTCAACCCCATGCGATCGAGTGCGCCCGGCGCGAAATTCTCGACCAGCACGTCGCACTCCTTGACCAGCCGATCGAGGATTTCCTTGCCCTTGGGATTCTTGGAATCGATGGTGATCGAGCGCTTCGAGCCGTTGAGCATGGTGAAATAGAGACTGTCCTGCCCCTTCACGTCGCGCAATTGCGTGCGGGTGATGTCGCCGACGCCGGGCCGCTCCACCTTGATCACATCGGCGCCCATGTAGGCGAGAAGCTGCGTGCAGGTCGGCCCCGACTGCACATGGGTGAAGTCGAGGATCTTGACGCCTTCGAGCGCCCGGCCCGCTTGGCCCCATGGTTTGGCCGAAGGACGCGGCACCCCGTTGCCGTTACCCGCTTTCGCCGCGGTTTTCTTTGCTACGAGCTTCACGACTTTCCTGGCGGGCTTTTTTGCCGCTTTTCTGCTCTTCGCCTTGGCGACTTTCTTGCGCGTTGCCATGTTTCCTCTCCTCACGTTTCCCGGGCGCAGCGCAGCACGTAGCGTAGCGAAGTGGTGCGGTGCAGACCCGGGATCGTTACAAGCTCCGTTCCTGTTCCTCTCACGATCCCGGATCAGCGGCGCACCACCGAGTGCTGCACCGCATCCAGGATGACCCTGCGGGTCACTTCTTGCCGAGCGCGCTTTTCGGATTGAGATTGCCGATCCGGCCGCTCTCGCTGCCGGCCGCCGGATCGATCGCCGCGTTGATCAGTGTCGGCTTGCCGGAATCCATGGCGGCGTTCACCGCCCGCTTGAGCTCGTCCGGCGTCGTCGCGTTGACGCCGGTGCCGCCGAAGGCCTCGATCATCTTGTCGTAGCGCGCGCCCTTGACGAAGACGGTCGTTGCCGGATCCGCTCCACCGCCGGCATTGACGTCGGTGCCGCGGTAGATGCCGTCATTGTTGAAAATGACGACGCAGACCGGCAGCGCGTAACGGCAGATCGTTTCGATTTCCATTCCGGAGAAACCGAAAGCCGAATCGCCTTCGACCGCGAGAACCGGCTTGCCGGTCTCCACCGACGCCGCGATCGCGTAGCCCATGCCGACGCCCATGACGCCCCAGGTGCCGACGTCGAGGCGCTTGCGCGACCGATACATGTCGATGACGCCGCGCGCGAGATCGAGCGTGTTGGCGCCTTCATTGACCAGCATGGCGTCGGGCCGTTCCTTGATGATGGTGCGGAGCACGCCGAGCGCGCCGTGATAGTCCATCGGCACGTTGTTGTTCATCAGCCGCGGCGCCATCTTGGCGACGTTCTCTTCACGCTTTTTGGCCACCGCGCCGGTCCAGTCCGCCGGCGCGGCCGGCCACTTGGCGTCCATGCCGGCAAGCAGCGCCGCCACGGCCGAGCCGATATCGCCGACCACCGGCGCGACGATCTCGACGTTGGAATCCATTTCCCGCGGCTCGATGTCGATCTGGATGAACTTCTTGGAATGCGGTTCGCCCCAGGCCTTGCCTTTGCCGTGCGACAAGAGCCAGTTGAGCCGCGCGCCGATCAGCATGACGACGTCGGAATCTTTGAGCACCGTGGAGCGTGCCGCCCCCGCGCATTGCGGATGGCTGTCCGGCAAGAGCCCCTTGGCCATGCTCATCGGCAGAAACGGAACGCCGCTTTTTTCGACCAGCGCACGGATCGCGTCGTCGGCCTGCGCATAGGCCGCGCCCTTGCCGAGGACGATCAGCGGCCGCTTGGCGCTTTTGAGCACATCGAGCGCTCGCTTGACCGCCTCCGGCGACGGAATTTGCGCGGGCGCGGCATCGATGACCTTGACCAGAGACTTCCTGCCTTCCGCCGCGTCTATCACCTGCCCGAACAGCTTGGCCGGCAGGTCGAGATAGACGCCGCCCGGACGGCCCGACACCGCGGCGCGGATGGCCCGCGCCAGACCGATGCCGATGTCGGCGGCATGCAGGACGCGGTAGGCCGCTTTGCACAGCGGCTTGGCGATGGCGAGCTGGTCCATCTCCTCGTAATCGCCCTGCTGCAAATCGACAATCTCGCGCTCCGACGAGCCCGAGATCAGGATCATCGGAAAGCAGTTGGTCGTGGCATGGGCGAGCGCCGTCAGCCCGTTGAGGAAGCCCGGCGCGGAAACCGTGAGGCAGATGCCGGGCTTCTTGGTCAAGAAGCCGGCGATCGCCGCGGCATAGCCGGCATTCTGCTCATGCCGGAAGGAGAGCACGCGGATGCCCTCGGCCTGCGCCATGCGGCCGAAATCCGTGATCGGGATGCCGGGCACGCCATAGATCGTGTTGACGCCATTGAGCTTGAGCGCCTCGATGATCAGATGAAATCCGTCCGTCAGCTCTTGCGCCGCCACTTCGGCTACGTCCGGCGCCTTCGCCTTCACTGCTGCGTCTGCCATGGGAATTCTCCCTCGGTTCAGTCCAGATAGTCGGCGTATTTCGCCACGTGATCGGCAAGGCCGAGCGCATGATCGCGCACCAGCGTCTCCGCGCGCACGGTGTCGCGCGCCTCAAGCGCCGCAATGATGTGAATGTGGTCGAGGATCGAGCGGTCGGCACGATCTTTCTCGCCGATCGTCTTTCTTCGGATCATCCGCATATGGGTGAACAGATTTTCGGCGAGCGCCATCAGCACGCTGTTGCGGGACAGCCGGATGATGGTCTGGTGGAACTCGATATTGACTTCGGAATATTCGTCGAGATGGGCACGCACTTCGCCGTTTTCGAACGTGGCGAACATCTTGCGCAACGAGGCGATCTCGTCGTCGCCGGCGTATTCCGTGATCAGCCGCGCCGCCATGCTTTCGAGCGCCGCCCAGGCGGTGATCAGCTCGATCACCTCGCGCCTGGTCTTGCGCACCACATAGACGCCGCGCCGCGGCACCGAGCGGACGAAGCCCTCGCGCTCGAGCTGCGCCATCGCCTCGCGCACCGGCGTGCGGCTGATGCCGAAGTCGTTCGCCAGGCTGCGCTCGTCGAGCCGTATCTCGCTGCGGCTGCCATAGACGTCCATGCCGACGATGACGGATTTGAGCGCCGCATAGGCCTTGTTCTTGAAACTGAAGGAGGTGTCGATCGGCTCGAGCCGCGGTCGCTCCACCGTGTCGGCGTCATTGGCCGCGATGTCGCTTTTGGCGACGGAAAAACGATGCACGCTGGACGACATGAACGCTTGCGAACCTCAAAAGACGCCCTCAACCCCCGGTTGGACGCGGCCTTCTGATGAAGGCTCTCAATGAGGGTCTGGGCCGCGTTCCGGGCGCCACCCATAGCGCACTGTAATACATTATGCCAGGGCCGGAATGCCGCATTCTGCGGGGACTATTGCGGAAACAAATCGGGCGCGGGATTGCTCCCGCGCCCGAGTTCTTGCCGTCACCTTGCGACGGCGTCGCTTTGGGTCGGCCCTTCTCAGCCTTTGGCCAGGAACTGCGTCCGCATCGGCTTGAGCACGAACAGCGCCAGGGCAACGACAATGAAGTTCATGATCGCCGTGACGACGAAGACCATGTGCCAGCCGCCTGTCGCATTCTTCACCAGGTTCGCCACGGGGACCAGGAAGGCCGACGCCCCCTTGGCGGTATAGAGGAGGCTCAGATTCACGGTCGCAAACTTGGTGCCGAACGTGTCGGTGCAGGTCGAGGGGAACAGGCTGAAGATCTCGCCCCAGGTCAGGAAGATCAGGCCTGCGAAAACGACGAAGGCCCACGGCGCGTGACCGAGACTTCCCAGGAGCCAATAGGCAACACCGCCCAGACCGAACGCGAGTGCCATCGTGTATTCGCGGCCGATGTGGTCGGAAATCCAGCCGAACAGCGGGCGTGCGCCGCCGTTGCAGAGATTGTCGATGATGCCTGCCGTCACCAAGGTCGTCAGGCCAAACATCATCACGACCTTGCCGACGCCGAAGTCTCCTGCAATCGGCGCGAGTTGCGCGGTCGCCATCAAGCCGGACGCCGACACCATGACGAACATGATGTAAAGGATCCAGAATACCGGCGTACTCAGCGCTTGCGCCGGGGAATAGCTTTGCGCGGTCTGCGCCACTTTCGGTGCGGCAAGGCCAGTCAATTCGCCCGCTTCTGGCGCTCGCATCAGCCAGGCCAGAAGAAAGACGATGCCGCCCTGAACAAGGCCGAACCAGAAGAATGCGGTCGCGTAGCCGGAGCTACTGATGACCGCGGTAATCGGAATGACGGTCAGAGCCGTACCGGCGCCATATCCGGCGGCGGTCAAACCGACGGCAAGTCCGCGCCGGTCGGGAAACCATTTGACCGCTTGGCCGACGCAGGTTGCGTAGATCGCGCCGCCGCCCACGCCGCTGATCGCGGCCCCGAGGTAGAGCATTTCGAGTGAGCCGGCCATCGAATTAACGATCCAGCCGAGTGCAACCATGATGCCGCCGAATGCGATCATCAGCTTCGGTCCGCGACGCACGCCCAGACTATCGACGATCCAGCCCTCGATTGGCGTCAGCCAGGTTTCCAATGCGACGAAAATACTGAAGGCAACCTGGATCGAGGCTTTCGACCAGCCGTGCGCCTGGTTCAGAGGATTGACGAAGAATGTCCAGCCGTATTGCAGGTTGGCGATCAGCACCATGCAGATGATGGCGACGATGAGCTGCCACCAGCGCGTCGCCTGCACCGATGCACCGGATCCGACCATCGTGGTTGTTGAAGCCATGGTTTCCGTCCCCTGTTGAGCTTTTTACTTGCTCGAATTCTAGAGCATGTCAGGACAATTTACGAGTGCATCGTGGAATTTTTGGCGTTCCGTGGCCATTCGTCACACCGAAAATCGCGCCAGGAAGGAAAATGCAAGCGGAAATAATGATGTGCAGTGCAATAAAATCCGATTGAACTAATTGCAGCGGTCGGGCGTTCGCTAGGGGAGAAGTTCCGCATCATTTCTATTGGAGCGCTGCATGACTGGCTGCGTGACTGGCCGCATGACTGGCCAGGCCCGGTTTTGCCAGGCCCGGGTTTGGTCTTTGGTTGTTCTAGCCATGCTCCTTGGTATGGCAAGTGCCACTGCGCAAAGCGCGGGCGCCGACGAAGGAATTACGCCGCGGGGCGCTGTCACCCCGGCGATCGCCTTTACTCCGGAACAGAGGAGCGCAATCTACAATGCGGTTCTGCGTCAGCGGGCGCAGCCTGCTACCGCGCAAATAGAACCCACCGTCGGCGCCGTCGTACCGCGCTCGGCCCAGCTCGCCGAGCTGCCGGCGCAGACCGGCATCGTTGACGCCGACTTCCTCAAATATGCCATGGTGGCGGACGATGTGGTGGTCGTCGATCCGATCAAGATGCGTGTCATCGATGTCATCCACGGCAATGTCGGGCTCTAAGCCGCAATGGCCGCGACGGGGAAACCGCAAGCGACCTCCGTCCGGCCCGCGGTGACCGTGACCGTTGTCAAAGTCGCCGGCCGGAGCGCCACAGCGGTTGCCGATGAGGCGCCGCCCGAAGCGGCATTCACCATCACCGCGACGCAGCCCAACCGGCCGCCGCGCGCGCTCAAATACGGCGATACTTTCGTCGTCCTCGACAGCCGCGGCGACATCGGCGGCGCATCCGGCGGGCTGTTCCACCGCGATACGCGGCATCTGTCGCGGCTGGAACTGCTGGTCAACGACGGGCCGCCGCTTTTGCTCGGCTCAGATCTGCGCGACGACAATTCCACGTTTTTCGTCGATCTGACCAATCCCGATCTGATGGACGGTCAGCGCATCGTCATGGAAAAGGATCGCGTGCATATTCTGCGCACGATCTTTCTCTGGCGCGACACTGCCTATCAGCGGCTCAGCGTGCGCAATTACGGCGATCAGGCGATCCATCTGCGCTTGTCTCTTCTGTTCGCCAGTGATTTTAACGATCTGTTCGAAGTACGCGGCGCGCACCGCGACCGCCGCGGCACGGCGACGGCAAGACTTCACGGCGATGATCGGGTGCTGCTCGTCTATGACGGCCTCGACGGCAAAGTGCGGCGCACCGGGCTCAATTTCGACCCTCCGCCGGACAAGCTTACGACCACCGCCGCGGTATACGAGCTCCATCTCGAGCCCGGCGAGGCATGTCCGCTCTTCGTCGCGGTGAGCTGCGATCGGAGCGAGTCGCTGCCGTTGCCGTTTCTGCGCGGGCTGATCGCGGCACGCCGCGAAATGCGCGAGTCGACGCGGCAACGAACCTCGGTGCAAACTTCGAATGAGCGCTTCAACGCGGTGCTGTGCCGATCGGCCGCCGATCTGGCGATGCTGATGACGGATACGCCGCAGGGCCGTTACCCTTATGCCGGCATTCCCTGGTACTCGACCACCTTCGGCCGCGACGGCCTGATCACGGCCTTGCAGATGTTGTGGTGGTCGCCGGAGGTGGCGCGTGGCGTGCTGCGGCGCCTGGCGGCCTATCAGGCCACGACCACGGACCCGCTCGCCGATGCCGAGCCCGGAAAAATCCTGCACGAAATGCGCAGCGGCGAAATGGCGGCGCTACGCGAAGTGCCGTTCGGTCTCTATTACGGCAGCGTCGATGCGACGCCGTTGTTCGTCCTTCTCGCCGGGCTTTATCTGGAGCGCACCGGCGACGCGCAGACCGTTTTGGAGCTGTGGCCGAATATCGAGGCGGCGCTCGATTGGATCGACGGCCCCGGTGACCCCGACCGCGACGGCTTCGTCGAATACAAGCGCGCCAGCGAGCAAGGTCTCGCCAATCAGGGCTGGAAGGATTCCCACGACGCTATCTTCCATGCCGATGGACGTCTGGCGGAGGGCCAGATCGCGCTCGTCGAGGTGCAGGGTTACGTTTACGCCGCCAAGCGCATGGCGGCACGTTGCGCGCGACGGCTCAAACGCGAAGCTGTGGCGCAGCGGCTCGACGGCGAAGCGAGCCGCCTCGCCGAACGCTTCGAGGCGGCATTCTGGTGCCCGGAGCTCGACACTTACGCGCTCGCCCTCGATGGCGCCAAAGAACCCTGCCGGGTCTACACCTCGAACGCGGGCCAAGTGTTGTTTACCGGCATCGCCGCCGCCGACCGTGCCAAGCGCATCGCCGGCGAGCTATTGCGGCCGCAATTCTTTTCCGGCTGGGGCATCCGCACCGTGGCGAAGGATGAAGTGCGCTTTAATCCGATGTCGTACCACAATGGTTCGATTTGGCCGCACGACAATGCGCTGATCGCGCTGGGTCTGGCGCGCTACCAGTGCAAGGCGGCGATCGAAACCCTGTTTGGCGGCTTGTTTGGTGCTGCCACTTATATGGATCAAAGCCGGCTGCCGGAATTGTTCTGCGGCTTCCAGCGGCAACGCGGTCACGGCCCGACGCTTTACCCGGTTGCCTGCTCGCCGCAGGCGTGGGCCAGTGCGACGCCCTTTACCCTCCTCGAGGCCTCGCTTGGCCTCGAATTCGATCCATTCAACGGCGAGATCCGGCTGCGCAATCCCCGCCTGCCCCAGTTCCTCGATGAAGTGATGTTGCGCGACCTGAAGCTTTCGTCATCAAGCGTCGATCTGCGCGTACGCCGTCATGGCGACACGGTTTCGCTCGACACTACCCAGATCAGCGGCGACATCAGGGTTTCCATCGTCTTTTCCTCCTGATCCCCGGGATCCGATCCTTCAGCCCCCGATCTTTCGGCCTCGACGTTTCGGCGCCTCGGCGGCCGGCGACAAACGGCTCGCGCCGGGCCGGCCGGATGGAACCACTGCGGCCGCCTCGGCTTAGTGGAGTGAGTTCCAGCTGCGAGTTCATGGCCCGGCTTGGAAACCTCGCCAGAGCTGCAATCCAGGAAACGCGCATGCGCGGCAACACGGTCCTGAGAATTATGACGGCGCTGGCGGCCTTGACGCTGACCGCGTCGTTGCCGCACGCGGTCGGCGCGGCCTTCTCCGAAGACGCGCAGCCGCCGGCGGCGAGCAACCCGGCCGGGCCGCCGACAAACGCATCGCGGCCAGCCGTGCCGCCCGCCGCGGTCACCATCCTCACCGATCACGAAGTCGAAGGCATTCTCGGCCGCGAAGTGGTCAGCAGCGCCGGCGAAAACATGGGCCGCATTGTCGACGTGCTGGTTGACCGGGGCGGGCAGGTACGAGCGGCGATCATCGATTTCGGCGGCTTTCTCGGCGTCGGCAGCCGCAAGATCGCGGTGGACTGGAGTGCGCTGCATTTTCCGCCGCCGGGAAAACCCAACGCCAAGATCACGCTCGAACTGACGCGCGACCAGGTGAAGGCCGCGCCCCAATTTCAGGAGGGGAAGCCGATCGTCGTCCTCGGTGCGCTCGGCAAGCTCGAGCCACTGCCCGAATAGCCGCACATGATCCCGCAACGACGCGTCGGCTCGGACCTCGACCGGGCGGCCATCGTTGTCGAACAAGATCGCGCCACTTGCAACGACCGCTGGAGACGTATCCTGGCCCCAAATCCGTCACGCCGCTTACGCGACCGGCCGCAGCCGCACGGCGCGAGCGACGTTGCAGATACCGTATCCGCCCCACGGCCTAAACGGCGCGGACCGCCGCTCGCCCCCTCGCAGGATAGCCTGCGCGGGCTCGATTGGTTCATCTTCTTCGTCGCCGACGTGCAGACCGGATTTGGGCCGTTTGTCTCGGTTTATCTCACCGCGCAACGCTGGACCCAGGTGGATATCGGGCTCATCCAGTCGGCCGCGGGTTTCGTTTCGCTGATCGGACAGATGCCGGGCGGCGCCTTGGTCGATGCCGCCCGGTCCGAGCGCTTCGTCGCCGCCGTTTCCATCGTGGCGATCTGCGTCAGCGCTTTGAGCTACGCGGTGCTGCCGATCTTTCCGGTGGTGTTGGCGGGATCGATCCTGCATGCGCTGGCAAGTTGCGTGCTGGGGCCCGCGATCGCGGCGATCAGCCTCGGCCTCGTCGGTCATGCGGCGATCGGCGAACGGCTCGGCCGCAACGCGCGCTTCGCTTCCGTCGGCAACGGCCTGGCGGCCGCCGCCATGGGCGCCTGCGGCTATCTTCTCTCCGCGCGCGCCGTCTTCATCGTCACCGTGCTGCTGCTGATCCCGGCGCTGATCGCGCTGCGGTCGATCGCCAAAAACGAGATCGATCCGGAGCGGGCGCATGGCGCGCCGGCGCACCGTAAAGCCGACGGCGCGCGGATCAAGCCGGGCGCGTTGATGCATAATCGGCCGCTCCTGGTTTTTGCCGGCTGCCTGCTGCTGTTCCATCTCGCCAATTCGGCGATGCTGCCGCTGGTCGGCAGTGCGGTGACCATGCGCTCGGCGCATTGGGCCACCGTCATCATCGCCGCCTGCATCGTCGTGCCGCAACTCATCGTCGCGGCGCTGTCGCCGTGGGCCGGGCGGCGCGCGCAGATCTGGGGACGCCGCCCGCTGTTGCTGATCGGCTTTGCCGCGCTGCCGATCCGCGGACTGTTGTTCGCCCTGGTGACAAGCCCGTCGCTTCTTCTCGCGGTACAGATTCTCGACGGCATCACCGCCGCCGTGTTCGCCGTCATGGTGCCGCTCGTGGTGGCCGATCTGACCCGCGGCACCGGGCATTTCAATCTCGGCCAGGGCATTCTCGGCACTGCGACGGGAATCGGCGCATCGCTGTCGGCGACGCTCGCCGGCTACATCACCGACCGCTTCGGAGCGGCCGCCGCCTTCGCTTCGCTTGCCGCGATCGCCGCGGTCGGCTTTGTCATGTTGTGGCTGTTGATGCCGGAGACCAGGCCGGGGGACGAGGAGGAATAACGGGCGCGGCCGCCACAGCGATCGGGCTCCAAGTTTTGCTCAAGCATGACCTTCCGGAAAACCGGCTTCGACTCTTCCGGCTCATGCTTCGGTCCTCGCCGTTGCCGCAACGACCAAAAACTACAGTGCCGGCGCGTCGTCGGCGACGAGCCGCAGATGCGGCGAGGCGGCATCGGACAGCCTGCGATAGACCGCAAGATAGTCCTGCGCCATGCGCCGCGCGGTGAAGCGCTCTTCGAAGCGGCGGCGGATTTTTTCCCGCGACAAATGGCCGAGCCGGTCGACCGCGCCGATGGCGCCATTGGTATCTTCGACGACAAATCCGGTGACGCCGTCGTCGATGACTTCGGGTACCGAGCCGCGGTTAAAGGCGATGACCGGGGTACCGCAGGCCATGGCTTCAATCATGACCAGCCCGAACGGCTCCGGCCAGTCGATCGGAACGAGCAGCACGATCGCGCCGCTTAAGAACTCGGATTTCTCCTTGTCGCTGATCTCGCCGATATATTCGACGTGGCCCGACGCCATCAGCGGCTTGATGTGTTCGTCGAAATACTCCTGATCGACCTTGTCGATTTTGGCGGCGACCTTGAGCGGCACGCCGCAATGCTGCGCGATGCGGATGGCGCGGTCGAAGCCTTTTTCCGGCGCGATGCGGCCGAGAAAGGCGAAATAGGACGGTTTGACGGGTTTCGGCACCAGCAGCTGCGCCGGCAGGCCGTGATAGACGGTCCGCACCCAGTTCGCCTGCGGCAGCGGCCGGCGCTGCGCGTTGGAAATCGATACCACGGGTACCGACGAGAACGTGTCGAAGACC
Organism: uncultured Alphaproteobacteria bacterium; assembly: GCA_963791925.1. Taxonomy (GTDB): domain Bacteria; phylum Pseudomonadota; class Alphaproteobacteria; order Rhizobiales; family Xanthobacteraceae; genus BOG-931. The sequence goes on from CAWBUA010000006.1 coordinate 570,847, forward strand.
GGCTGATGCTCCGGCAAATCGAGCCGGCCGTGCAGCGTCGTCACGAACGGCGTCGCCTGGCGCGACAACAGCGAGAACGGATAATAGTCGAGATGGCAATGCAGGAAGTCGAAGTCGGATGCCGACCGATAGACGCGCTCCAGCATCATCATATGCAGCGCGTTGGGGTCGCGCACCGCGCCGTCGAGCCGCAAGGCGCGCGGCCAGACCGCTTCCAGCCGCGCGGACGTCATCGAATCGCCGCTGGCGAACAGGGTCACGTCATGGCCGAGCGCGATCAGCTCTTCGGTGAGCCAAGACACCACCCGCTCGGTGCCGCCGTAGAGCTTGGGCGGGATGGCTTCGGTCAACGGCGCAACCTGTGCGATGTGCATAGAACAAACCCTCGCTGCTTTGAAAATTCCTCACCCGGCGACTACCGACAACGTGGCAGACGGGAAATATTTCAGACCGTGGAGGGAACTTAATTTTGCCCGACCGCTGGAACTTTTTGCGCGCTGCGGCGTGAACACCGAAGGCCTAAATCGGGGTTTTGCCGACGGCGGCCGTAACGAACGGTCGCCCAAATTGATGGGCGCCGGCACAGCGCCGGTGGAACATACCGGAGGGGCCCTCGTTCCATCCACGCCCCCCGATAACACCTGCCGACTTGAGCCTGCGGGGAGGATCAGCGCTTGTTCCGGTGGAGAACAAATCCGTATGGCCGAACTCTCGCGTTACGCCGGTTCCCCTTTCGGCTTTATCTATCGCTACATCCGGCTGCGGCCGATTTCGCATGCAGTGATCCTCGCCGCCGTCCTTGGCGCGGTGGTCTGCTCGGTGGGCACCCAATATGGCGTCAAGTTTCTCGTCGATACGCTGGCCGGCGGCGCCAATGCCGCGGTGTGGACGGCGTTTCTCGTGCTCGGTTCGCTGATCGCGGCCGACAATCTGTTGTGGCGCGTCGCCAGCTGGATCGCCAACTACACTTTCGTCGCCGTCACCGGCGATCTGCGGCGTGATCTGTTCCGACATTTGACCGGGCATTCGCCGGGCTATTTCGCCGACCGGCTGCCCGGCATGCTGACAAGCCGCGTCACGGCGACCTCGAACGCCGTATTTACCGCCGAGAACATGTTCGTCTGGAACGTGCTGCCGCCCTGTGTAGCGACCATCGCGGCGATCGTGCTCGTTTGCACCATCAGTCTGCCGATGGCCGCCGCGCTCGCGGTCGTCGCCGGCATCATGGTCTTGGTGCTGTTTCGCCTCGCGGCCGCGGGCCGCCCGCTGCACCAGGACTTCGCCACCAAGGCGGCGGCGGTCGACGGCGAGATGGTCGACGTCGTGACCAATATGCCGCTGGTGCGGGCGTTCGGCGGCGTCAAGCGCGAGCTTCGCCGCTTCGACGGCACTGTGGGCCGCGAGCTCGGCGCGCGGCGGCGCAGCCTCTATTATCTGGAAAAGCTGCGCATCTTCCACGCCGTGGTGACGATCCTGTTGACGCTGGGCTTGTTGGCCTGGTCGATCATGCTGTGGACGCAAGGCGAGGCGACCACCGGCGATGTCGTGCTCGCCTGCACGCTCTCCATCTCGGTGCTCAGCGCCACGCGCGATCTCGCCGTCGCGCTGGTCGACATGACCCAGCACATCGGCCGGCTTGCCGAAGCGGTGGCGACGCTCCTGGTGCCGCACGAGCTGCGCGACCATCCGGAGGCGGAACCGCTTATACGGCGCGGCGCCAGCGTCAAGTTCGAGGCGATCGATTTCCGCTACGCCGACGGCCGGCAAATTTTCCAGGGCTTTAATCTGAGCTTCCGGCCGGGCGAGCGGGTCGGCCTGGTCGGTCCTTCCGGCGGCGGCAAATCGACTTTGTTCACGCTGCTGCAGCGCTTCTACGATGTGCAGGCCGGACGCATCCTCATCGACGGCCAGGATATCGTGCGCGTGACTCAGGAAAGCCTGCGCGAAGCGATCGGCGTCGTGCCGCAGGACATTTCGATGTTCCACCGCTCGGTGACGGAAAACATCCGCTACGGCCGGCCCGAGGCGACCGACGACGAAGTGTTGGAGGCGGCATTCGCGGCGCGTTGCGATTTCATCGAGGACCTGCCGCAGGGCCTGCGCACCATCGTCGGCGAGCGCGGCGTGAAACTCTCCGGCGGCCAGCGCCAGCGCATCGCGATTGCCCGCGCCTTTCTCAAGGACGCGCCGCTCCTCCTGCTCGACGAAGCCACCTCCGCGCTCGACAGCGAATCCGAAGAGGCGATCCGCGAGGCCTTGGGCCGGCTGATGAACGGCCGCACCGTGATCGCCATCGCGCACCGGCTTTCCACGGTGCGCAATTTCGACCGCGTCGTCGTCCTGCAGGTTGGCCGCGTCGTGCAGGACGGACCGCCCGACCTGCTGGTGCGCCGCGAAGGCCCCTATCGGCAGTTGGTTCAGCGCGAGATGGATCGCCTCGGCCAGCAGGCGGCATGAACTCTTCCGGCACTTAAATCAACCACGGCGGCGGCCCGCAGCCGGCGTCAGCGGCCGAGAATGGCGGATGCCATCGCGCGCGGGTCGCGCTTTGGCCACGCGCCGACATCGACGCTGTGAAAGAAGTCGGCGATATGCGCATTGAACGCCGCCGGATCCTCGAGATTGATGGCGTGTCCGGCGTTCGGCATGACGACCAGCGCGGCGGTCGGGATGGTGCGCTTCATCAGGAGCGCGGGCTCCAGGCACGGCCAATCCTCGTCGCCGGTCACGATCAGTGTCGGCGCCGTGATGGTCTTCATCCGCTCGATCAGATCGAACAGCGACGGCCGGCGCGCCTGCACGCCGCGCATGGTCAGCGCCGAGCCTTCGGTCGAGTGCTCGGCGAGTTGGCTGGCAAACTCGGTCCAGCCGCGCCGGTCCTTGTTCTGAAACTGCACGCGCGTCGGACCGAGCGCATAGGCCGCGGCGGCTTTCGCCATGGTCTGACTTTCGAACTGGGCGGCCGCCGCTTCGGCCTCGGCGGCGAATTTGGCGCGCTGGTCGGGCGCCGCGCCATAGCCGCAGCCGGCGACGACCAGCGAGCGGGCGCGCGCCGGATAGGTGAAGCCGAAATGCAGCGTCGCAAAGCCGCCCATCGACAGTCCGACGACATGGGCCTGCTCGATCTTCAGGCCATCGAGCACGGCGCGGATGTCGTCGCGCGCGCGATCTTGCGAATAGCGCGCCGGATCCTTCGGCACGTCGGAGGGCGGATAGCCGCGCGCGTTATAGGCGATGCAGCGGTAGCGCTGGCCGAAATAGCGCATCTGCATTTCGTAGGAGCGATAATCGCCGGCAAATTCATGCACGAAAACGACCGGCAGCCCGCTGCCGGTCTCCTCGTAATAAAGCTTCACGTCGTCGTCGGTGGTAATGTGCGGCATGCGTGGTCTCGCGTGGATCGCCGATTGACTGTCCTCGTACCCGCCTTTGTGCCCTCTATTCTTGGACTTATTCTTGGAGCACGCGGAATCGCACTACAGCATATAAATCAAAACGCCGCCAAGCCATTGGCTCAGCGGCGTTTATTTGGTTGAGGGAGAGCAACTGTAATTCAACATTCTCTCGCAGGATTTCGCTGCAATTCTCAGTAGTACCCAATGTTCATAACCCCCGAGCGGGCCAAACGTTACGAACCAACCTTTCATCGACGACCGCGCCGAAGCTTCTACAAGATCAGACGTAGTGAAGGCATCCCATTGAATCGCCCTGAGGCTCATCGATGGACCAGCACCGGGATTTTGCAATGCGTGAGGACCTTGTGACCGTCTCGCTGCCGAGGACGATTGCTGCGATGCCGTGGCGGCCGTGCGAGGCCATCACGATCAGATCGCAGCCTTTCGACTGCGCAATATCGACAATCGCCTGATAGGGATGCTCATGCTCGACCTGGACCGTTTCGCATGAGATGCCTGCTGCTTGCGCTGCGTGGGCGACGGCGCCAAGAGTTTTCTCGGCATGCTTCTGCATGCGTGTTTTGTACTGTGCCGGCGTGTCCTCGATCATTCGTGCGTCGGTCGTAAGCGTATGAAAAGACGGCAAGACCGTCAGCACGGTGGCCTTGGCGCCGATCCACTTGGCCAAGGCGATGCCATGCCCGACGGCTTTCCCGGCGAGTTCCAACCCATCCGTTGGTATCAGGATGTTGGTGTACATCGCCCTCCCCTGATCACGACCCCCAGTGCACTGAAGATCTCACTTCGCAAGTTGCTTGCGGATCAACTGCAATTCGCGTTGGCGCTTGGCGCTCGTTTTGGGAAAACTCATTTTAAGTCCTTCGGACGCATCGAGGATAATTTGGGATATAATGAGCCGAGCGGTCTCTTTGTCGTCGGCGGGAACGACATACCAGGGTGAGTGTCGGGTGCTTGTCGCGGTGAGGCATTCCTCATAGGCCTTCATGTACTGCTTCCAGAACTTCCTCTCCGCGATGTCTGCAAGGCTGAATTTCCAGTTCTTTTCGGGCTCGTCGATGCGCGACAGAAAGCGCTTTCGCTGCTCTTCCTTGGAGAGGTGGAGGAAGAACTTGATGATGCGGGTTCCGTTGCAGTGTAGATGTTTCTCCAAATCCACGATCGAACGATACCGGTCGTGCCAAATCTTCTTGTCGTGATGCGGGGTGTCCGGGATCGCTTCGCTGCGGAGAATCTCGGGATGCACGCGAAGGATCAACACCTCCTCGTAATAGGATCGGTTGAAAATGCCGATCTTCCCGCGTCCCGGCAGATCGCGAGTGGTACGCCAGAGAAAGTCGTGTTCCAATTCGGCGGCGCTGGGATGTTTGAAGCTGAACACCTGGCAGCCCTGGGGGTTGACCCCCGACATCACATGTCGGATGGCCCCGTCTTTTCCCGCAGCATCCATCGCCTGAAAGATCAGCAAGACAGCATGGCGGTTTGATGCGTAGAGAAGCTGCTGTTGTGAACTGAGTTGCGCAACGTGCTCTTCCAGGAGTTTTTGATATTGCTCTTTCGACTTGTACACAGGATCGACCTTCGTCGGCCACTTTTTGAGATCGACCTCGTCTCCTTCGCGCACGCAAAAGTCCTTTGAATTTATTTTCATCGCCTTGCTTCCAGTAGTCTTGCTGCTCGTCTCGTATATTGGCTCACTTGACGGTCTTCGGCGTCGAGTTCGAGCGATGTCTTGGCTTCGGCATCAGGCTTAGGCTCAACTTTAACTTCAGGCTGGGGCGCGGCTTTGGCTTCTGGCTCTGGCCCGGCTTCAGGCGCCTTCCCGGCCGCGATTGGCGTGTCAGCTTGGTTGATTGCCTGGGCGACTAAACGCCCGACACTCTCCGGGTCTTTGGCGAGGCCAGCCAGCAGGACGTCACCAAGCGTCGTGTTCATCAGTGTCGCGACGTCAGTATTGGCTTCGGGCTGAGGCGCGGCTTTGGTCTCAACCTTCGGTTCGGCTTTGGCGTCAGGATTCGGCTCAGGCTTGGCGTTAGGCTTTGGCTCTTTGACCTCAGGCTTTAGCTCTACTTTGTTGTTAGGCTTGATCTCGGCTTTGGCGTCGAGTTTGGCTTTAGGCTTCGGCTCTTTGGCGTCAGTTTTCAGCTCAGGTTTGGCTTCGGGCTTCGCTTTGGCCTCGGCGTCAGGCCTCAGTTCTGCTTTGGTGTCAGACTTGGCTTTGGGCTGAGGCGGAGTCTTGGCTTCGGGCTGAGGAGCAGCCTTCGTTCCAGGTTTGCGCTCGGCCTTGCCGTCCGGCTCGGGCTCGGCTGCTTTGACTTCAGGCTTGGGATGGGCCTTGACTTCCGGCTGAGGCGCAGCTTTCGCTTTAATCTGAGGCGCGGCTTTGACGGGATCGAGAATCCGATAGGCGAGCAGTTTTACGGGGTCGGTCACGAGGAACCACGCCAGGGCATAGCCCCAGACGAACAGTGCCCAGCCCCACCAAAGAGGGGTCACAAGGAACCCGAAGACGCAGATCAGCGTTGCCAGCAACTGGGTGCCGAGCACAGCCATCCATAAAATCCGCGCGGGGCGTATCGACCAGAACGGGCCGCGCGTGCGCGTCTGGAAAATCGTCAGATGCCCGGCCACCGACAGCATCAGATACATCATCGTCTGGATCTGCGGATGGTTGAGGTGGAATACGCGGTCGCCAAGGAAAAACAGGCCAAAAGCAGCGATCGGGCCGACCAAGCCCAGCACCGTAGCGATCCCCAGCACCAGGCGCATGTTCCAGGCCTCGGGCGCGTTCTTGTAATGAACATTGTCGTAAGCGATGGACAGAATGGCGCCGTCATTGAGCAACGCCAGCATCACGATCATCACCGCGGTCAAGGGATAAAAGTTGAAGACCAGAATCGCCGATGTCATGAACAGCAGCACGCGCAGCGTTTCGGCGATTCGGTACATCGCGTAGCTGTTCATCCGCTGGAAGATCTTTCGGCTCTCCTTGATCGCGTCGATGATCACCGACAGGCCGGGTGTCATCAGCACGATAGCCGCAGCCGCACGCGCCGCGTCCGTCGCGCTCGAAACGGCGATGCCGCAGTCGGCCTTCTTCAGCGCCGGGGCGTCATTCACCCCGTCGCCGGTCATGCCGACGATGTGGCCGCGCTTTTGCAGCGCCTCGACGATGTGGAACTTGTGTTCGGGGAAGACCTGGGCGAAACCGTCGGCGTTCTCGATGGCCTTGGCCACCGCTGCCGTCTTTTGTTGCTTTTCATCGCCCAGGGTGGCGGCATCAAGGATATTGGTGCCCATCCCCAGTTTCTTGGCGGTCTCCTGGGCGATGGCCAGCGCATCGCCGGTCACCATTTTGACCTTCACACCCATCTGTTCCGCGGTCGCGATCGTGGACTTGGCATCGTCGCGGGGCGGATCGAACAAGGGCAACACGCCGAGAAACTGCCATTTGCTGTCTCCGTCCGCCCGCGCGACGCCCAGCGAACGAAAGCCGCGTGCCGCAAATTCGTTGACCGCCTTGTCGACGGCGGGCTTCACCTGAGCGGAATTAGCGGACAACGCCAAGATCACCTGCGGCGCACCCTTCGTCACTTTGAACGCCTTTCCGTCCGGGCCCGTGACAGTGGACTCAGTGCGTTTATGCACCGGGTCGAACGGTTGGAAATGAGTGACCTTATAGCCTTTCAAGGCCTGATCGTTTTTCAGGCCGCCCAGAACGGCCAGGTCGATGGTGTCGTTATTGTCGGCGCGCGACGCCAGCGCAGCGCTGAGGATGACTTGCTCGGCGGGGATCTTGTTCACGCTGAACGGATCGCCCAGCGTCAGCTTGTTCTGAGTCAGGGTGCCGGTCTTGTCCGCGCACAGCACGTCCACGCCCGCCAATTCCTCGATCGCCACCAACCGGGTCACGATCGCCTTTTTCCTCGCGAGCAGGCGCGCGCCGACCGCCATCGTCACCGACAGCACCGTCGGCATCGCCACGGGAATCGCAGCCACGGTCAGCACGAGGGCGAACTGCAACGTGGTAAGGATCGGGTCGCCGCGGAAAATGGCGACGGCAACAATCGCCGACACCATGACCACCGCCAGCATGATCAGGTAATTGCCGATCTTCAACACGGCGCGTTGAAAGTGGCTGACGGTCTTCGCCCCCTGCACCAGCTCGGCGGTCTTGCCGAAGTAGGTGTTCGTACCCGTGGCATAGACCAGTGCGCCGATTTCGCCCTGACGAATGATCGAACCGGAAAATATTGCCTCGCCGGACTTGCGCGTGGCCGGCAGCGACTCTCCGGTCAGCGCGGACTGATCCACCTCGACCGGGTCGCCTTCCAGCAAGCGCGCATCCGCCGGTACAATGTCGCCCAAACGGACGCGGATAACGTCGCCCGGCACCAACTCGCGCGCCGCCGGGTTGACCCACTTCCCATCACGTTTCACCCTGGCCTTGATTGCCAGCGTGGCCTTCAAGGCAGCGATGGCGTTGCCAGCCTCGTGTTCTTCCCAGAACCCGACGACCGCGTTCGCCAGAAGCAGAACGAGGATGATGCCAAAGTCCGGCCAATGCCGGGCCACCGCCGACAAGATCACCGCCGCTTCGATCATCCAGGGGATGGGGCCCCAAAAATAGCTGAGGAATTTCAGGAGCTCATTGGTCTTCTTTTCTTCAATCTCGTTCGGCCCATATTGTGTCAGCCGTTTCTGCGCCTCGGCTTGCGTGAGGCCGTCCGGTGACGACGCCAATTTTTTCTCCACCTCCGCCAGGGGGAGGGATTTCAAGTCATCCTTAGTATCGGGTTTGGATCCCGGCTTGGGTGTGACTTTGGCTTCAGGCTTGGGTTCGGCTTTGGCTTCAGGCTCGGGCTGAGCTTTGGCTTCGGGTTTGGGCTCGGCCTTGGCTTCGGGCTTAGGCGCGACCTTGGCTTCGGGCTTAGGCGCGGCTTTGGCTTCAGGCTTGGGCTCGGCTTTGGCTTCAGCCTTCGAGTCGGGAGCCTCGGGCTCGGCGGTGTTGGGTTTCATGACGAACATTCCTGCTGTGATCGCGCGGGCGACAGGTTCAGATATTCAGCACCCGGCCATAGGCATCGAGCACGGCTTCGTGCATCGCTTCCGAGAGTGTGGGATGCGGGAACACGGTGCGCATCAACTCTTCTTCCGTGGTCTCGAGATTCATCGCCACCAGGTAGCCCTGGATCAGCTCGGTAACCTCGGCGCCCACCATGTGTGCGCCAAGGAGCTGCCCGGTCTTCTTGTCAAAGATCACCTTGACCAGGCCCTGTTCCTCGCCGAGCGCAATTGCCTTGCCGTTGGCCATGAACGGAAAGCGCCCGATGCGGATGTCGAGCTTCTTCGCCTTCGCCGCCTCTTCGGTGAGGCCGACCGAAGCGATCTGCGGCGAGCAATAGGTACAGCCGGGGATCATCAGCTTGTTCATCGGATGCGGGTGCAGGCTCTTGATCGCCTCGATGCAGACGACGCCCTCGTGCTCGGCCTTGTGCGCCAGCATTGGAGGACCGGACACGTCGCCGATAGCGTAGATGCCCGGAACATTGGTCTTGTTGAATTGATCGACGGCGATAATGCCGCGTTCGGTTTTGACGCCAAGCTTTTCCAGTCCGAGATTTTCGATATTGCCGACCACGCCGACCGCTGAGATGACGCGTTCGGCCGTGATGGTCTGTGATTTGCCGCCTTCCACGATGGTGGCGGTGACGCTGTCGCTTTTTTTGTCGAGCTTGGTGACTTTGGCATTGGTCAAAATCTTGATGCCCTGCTTCTCGAAGCTCTTGCGCGCAGCCGCGGCGATCTCCGCGTCCTCGACCGGCAAGATCTGCGGCAGCACTTCCACCACGGTGACGTCAGCGCCGAGCGTGCGGTAAAACGAGGCGAACTCAATGCCGATGGCGCCGGAACCGATGATCAATAGGGATTTTGGCATGCGGTCGGGCACCATGGACTCGAAATAGGTCCACACCAATTTTTTGTCAGGCTCGATGCCCGGCAGCACGTGTGGCCGCGCGCCAGTGGCGATGATGGTGTGCTTGGCCTGATAGCTGCCCGGCCCAAGCGCCCCTTTCGGCGCCTCGCTCTTGGATGGCCTCACCGTGACCTTGCCGGGCGCGTCGATGAACGCCTCGCCCCAGATCACCGAAACTTTGTTTTTCCTCATCAAAAAGCCAACGCCGTCGTTGAGGCGCCTCGATATCGCGCGCGAGCGCTTGACGATGGCGCTCGTGTCGTAGCCGACTTTCTCGGCGGACAGTCCGAATTCCTTGGCGTGCTGCATGTAATGGAAAATTTCTGCCGAGCGCAGCAGCGCCTTGGTCGGGATGCAGCCCCAGTTGAGGCAGATGCCACCCAGATAGGCGCGCTCGACGATCGCGGTCTTGAAGCCGAGCTGCGCCGCACGGATTGCGGTGACATAGCCGCCGGGGCCGGAGCCGATGATCACAATGTCGAAACTTGTCTCAGCCATCTCGCTCGTCTCCTGCATGCGCAGCATGCTCATGCGCGTCGGTTTCTCCGGCTCGACTGCACACCTGACTGCGCAGGGAGCTTGCCGCGGGCGGTCACACCGCCAACAGCACCGGTTGTTCGATCAGCGCCTTGAAGGCGCCGATGAGCTGCGCACCGAGCGCGCCGTCGACGACGCGGTGGTCGCATGAAAGCGTCACCGTCATGATCGTGGCTATCTCGATCTTGCCGGACCGCGCGACGGGGCGCTCCTCGCCGGCGCCGACTGCGAGGATCGTCGCCTGCGGCGGATTGATCACCGCGGTGAAATCCTTGATGCCGAACATACCGAGATTGGAGACCGCACTGGCGCCGCCGAGATATTCCTCGGGTTTCAGCTTGCGCGCGCGGGCGCGCGCGGCCAATTCCTTCATCTCGTTGGAGATGACCGACAAGGACTTGGTCTCCGCGTTGCGCACCAGCGGCGCTATCAGCCCGCCCTTGATCGCTACCGCAACGCCGACGTCGGAATGCCTGTGCTTGAGCATGCCGCTCTCGGTCCAGGTCGCGTTGGCGTCAGGGACGCGTTGTAACGCGAGCGCCAGCGCCTTGATGACGAAATCGTTGACCGAGAGCTTCCAGACGGGCTTGCCGTCCTTGTTCTGCGGTGCAGTGCGATTGCTCTCCGCGCGCGCGGCCAAGAGCTTGCCGATGTCGCAATCGACCGTGAGGTAGAAGTGCGGAATAGTGAGGTTGGATTGCACCAACCGCTGGGCGATGATTTTGTGCATGCTGTCATGCGGCACCGTCTCGTAGGAGCCTTCCGGATAGAGCGCGCGGATCTGCTGGTCGGACATGCCATGACCGGCGGGAGCCGCCGCTTCGGCCGCTGCCGCCATGCCGCCCTTGCGGGATTTCGCCGCTTCCACGTCGGCCTCGACGATGCGCCCATGCGGCCCGGAGCCCTGGATGCCGGTGAGATCGACGCCGGAATCCTTGGCCAACCGCCGCGCCAGCGGTGAGGCAGAGACGCGGTTTGCATGAGACTTTTGAGCTTCTTCACCTGGCGCTTTCGGCGCCGATCTCCCCCCGGCGGGGAGAGGCGAAAAACTCTGAGCGGTTAGCGAGGCACTGCGCGCGTCCTCTCCGCGTTGGGGAGAAGGCTGGGGTGATGATGGGGTGAGCGCATCTGTGGCCGGAACTGCCGCTGGCTTTGCAGCTGGAGCTGGCGCGCCTTTGGCCGCCGCAGCCGCGGCGGCCTTCGGACCCTCTTCCTCCTCCGCCGGCACATCTGCCGTAGGTACGGTCTCTGGCGGCGCAGTTTTGGGCGCGGCGGGAGTGGCCTGCGCTACCGCGGCGGGAGCTTCGCCAGGACTGTCGGCGATATAACCGATGACTTTCCCCACTGGCATTTCGGTACCTTCCGCTGCCAGCGGGCCCGCCAGATAGCCATCGTGAAAGGCCGCGACTTCCATGACGGCTTTGTCGGTTTCGACCTCGGCAATTGTGTCGCCCTTCTTGATCGCATCGCCGAGTTTCTTGACCCATTTGACCAAGCGCCCGTTACTCATCGTGTCCGACAGCGCCGGCATCGTGATCGGTTCGCTCATGACCTAAGTTGCCTTCTCTCCCCTTTGAGGGGAGGGCTAGGGTGATGGGGCTCAGGCACCTTTTGTTTTGGCCGGAGTTGCCGCCGGCTTCGCGGCTGGAGCCGGCGCGCCTTTGCCCGCCGCAGCTACGGGAACTGATGCTGGCTTCGCGGCCGGAGTCGGCACGCCTTTGCCCGCCGCAGCCACGACAGCCTTCGGTGCACTTGCGGTCTCTGGCGGCGCAGTTTTGCGCGCAGCGGGAGTGGCCTGCGCTACCCCGGCAGCAGCTTCGCCAGGACCAGTGGATTTAGGACTTGGCGCAGACTTGGCTCCTGCCTTGTTTCCTTGCGCGTCACCGGGCCGACACAACGCTCGTGCTGCGGCCACAATGTCGGGGACCCGGGGAATAGTTGCGGCCTCGAGTGCCCCATTGAACGGGGTCGAAATGTCGAGTCCGGCCAGCCGTTGCACCGGAGCATCGAGAGAGTCGAAGCAGCGCTCGGTCAGCGTCGCCACGATCTCAGCTCCGGCACCCGCAAAACGGCAATCTTCTTCGACCACCAACATGCGGTGCGTCTTCTCGAGCGATGCCGCGCACGTGTCCCAGTCGATCGGTTTCAGGCTGCGCAGATCGATGACCTCCGCCTCAATGCCTTCCTTGGAGAGTTCGACCGCGGCTTCCTGCGAGAGAACTGCGTGCCGCGAATAGCTCACGATCGTCAGATCGTGGCCTTCACGTCGCACTAATGCACGATGCATTGGAGGTGCCTCGGCGAGAACGTCCACCGGGCCCTTACTGAAATAAAGCAGCTCGTGCTCCAAAAGGATGATCGGCTCGTCGCTGACGATCGCTTGGCGAAGCTGCCAGTAGGCGTCCTGCGGCGTCGACGGTACGGCGACGCGCAGGCCCGGAACGTTCATCAGGGTATACTCCAGCCGCTGAGAATGCTGCGCCCCGAGCTGGTGTGCTACCCCACCTGGAACGCGCACGACCAGCGGCATGCCGAATTGACCACCCGACATGAATGGGATCTTGGCAGCCGCGTTGATGATGGAGTCCAACGCGAGCAGCATGAAGTTGATGGTCATGATCTCGACCACCGGCCGCAACCCTGCCAAAGCAGCGCCCACGCCGAGCCCGGTGAAGCTGTTCTCGGAAATCGGAGTATCACGAACGCGCCACTCGCCGTATTTGGCATAGAGACCCTCGGTGACACGATAGCTGCCGCCGTAGAGGCCGACATCCTCACCGAGCGTGAACACCGACGCGTCGGCCGCCAGTTCGGCGTCCATGGCCCGATTGAGAGCCTGCCAATAGAGCAATTCCTCTGACATGGTAGCCTCCTAGATCAGGACTTCGTGGTGTCGGTTGCAATTCATGTGGGCCCAGGCGGCTTCCATGGTTGGCTGCGGGCTTTGCAAAGCGAATTGCGCCGCATCTTCCACGATTGCCTGAACCTCCTTCTTAAGATTTTCGACGTCGGCCTCGGCCAGATGTCCGGCCTCGACCATGTGCGCCGTTAGCTTGCCGATAGTGTCAGGTCCGACTTCGGCCAGCTCGGCCTGCGTTGGGTAGCTGAATTCGACCTCACGGATCGCCGCGGATATCGGGTCCCACGCCTTGTAAGCCCTGACTTCAACAGCCGGCCGGTAGCTCCCTGGGTCAGCCATGGAATGACCGCCGTAGCGGTAGGTGTTGCATTCGATGAACTGCGGCCCGCCGCCGGTGTGAATCCGATCGAGTGCACGGTGCGCAGCGTCGTAGACTTTCAGCACGTCCATCCCGTCGACCTTTTCGGCCGGGATGTTGTAGGCCGCGGCGCGCTTGTAAACCTCGACGACCGCCGAGTGACGGTGAATTTCCGTGCCGATGGCGTAATGATTGTTTTCGCAAATGAACAGCAACGGTAACCGCCACAAGCCGGCCATGTTGAGCGATTCGTGGAACGTGCCCTGGTTGACCGCCCCGTCGCCGAAGAAGCAGATCACCGCCTCGGGAAGACCGCGCATTGCGACGGCATAAGCGATGCCGAGGGCGATCGGGCAGGATTCGCCGACGATGGCGTACCCCCCCATGAAACGTAGCTTGCTGTCGAACATGTGCATGGAGCCGCCCATCCCGCCGCTCATGCCAGCGGCGCGCCCGAACAGCTCGGCCATGACCTTGCGAGCCGGCGTTCCGCGCATCAGAGCATGCGCGTGCTCGCGATAGGTGCTGACGATGTAATCGGACGGCCCGGCCGCGTTGATGACGCCCGCACCGACGGCCTCCTCGCCAGGATAGAGGTGGAGGAAGCCGACGATATTTCCTTTCGTGTACTCTTCTGCAGCCCGCTCCTCGAAGGCTCGTGACAGCAGCATGTCACGAAGCAAGCGGTGTAATGTATCTCGTTCCATGGAACTGATCCTTGTTGGAGACGTGTCACGAAGTAGCTTCAGAGATCCTTCTTTTTCAGAGCTGCGACGACGGCGCACGCGTCGACGATCGCGCTTCGGAAACATCGTCGCACATGCAATCCTGCGTGGATCACATCATTGCCAACGCACCCATCTAGCTTTCGGAAGCGACGCCAGCGAGTGCAGCCGGCTTCCGCGCCTTGACGCCAGTCTCGTTCAGGAAAAATGCCAGGATGATGGCCAAGAAAATCAGTCCGACGCCCAACACGCCAGCTTCCTGAAAGTCCACGAGCGTTAGCTTCGCGCCCCCAGAAACATAGACCAGGACCGCCCCATACACCGGAGCGAGAAGAGCGCTGAACAAGAAAACCAGGAAATTCATCACCCCGGTGGCGCTGCCCTTAACCTTATCGGGATTGGTCTCTTTGATCATCGAGTAGGGAATCATGGCCGCGCCGGATCCGAGTCCGAGCAGGAAGCCGCCGACATAAGCTGGCGTCTCGTAGGGCAAGTAGATGATGGCGGCGCTGGCTAACAACATGAGGATCGCCCCACCGATCAAGACCGGTTTGCGAAGACCCATGTAGTCGGCAAGGTACCCCAACAGCGGGCAGCCGATCACCCAACCAAGCGGCACCATCGAAGCGCGATCGGAAGCCACCAGATAGTTGGATACGCCCTCGACCTGCAGGAAACGCACGCCCCAAATCATGTCGCCGATCGTTGTCGGCAAAAACAGCAGTCCCGCAACGATACCGCAAAGATACGATTGCGGATTTTCGAGCACCAACTTGATCGGCGACAGAATCGAGGCAAACGTATGGTGTTCGGCAGAGCGTTCAATTTCCTTTCTTGGGATGACAAAAGCAAGAACAACCGCAAGGCCTACTAAAAGGATGCCGGAGTAAATCCAGAACTCACGCCAAGACGGTATCGCCTTCAAGATTGGAGCTACGAGAAATTGGCCCGCTGATCCGCCGAACATCCCGGCCATCTGGGTGAATCCGATGGCCGTCGCGAGATATCTTGCGGGAAATCCTTGAACAGCCAGATACACCGCCCCCGGAAACGCGACCGCCGACCCCGCGCCCTGAAGTAACCGTCCCGTGGTGGCTGGCACGATGCTGCCAACGACGAACAGAGCACATCCGGCGGCAAGCGTCACGACGCCGACCGGGATCGTATATTTCGGGCCATACCGGTCGAGGCAGGCGCCCGCAACGAGCGCGAACGACGAATAGGTATAGTAATAAACTCCGATCAATGAACTGATCCCAAGCGCCGTCAGGCCGTAGGCCGACGTCAAGTCCGCTACCATCACGCTCGGCGCGGAACGAAGTCCGTACTGAAGGAAATAGAAAACCAGGGCAAACAGCCAAGCGATGACGAATACCCAATGGATTTTGCTAGCCTGAGGCTTTCCGGGTTGCATCTTTATCTCCCTAGGTTTCAGTCGGGCTTCATCTGTTCGGTGCGGTCATCACAGTCGGCTGAATCGTGTGGCCGGTGATAGTGGCTTGCCTGCCAGTGAAAGTCTCGCGGTGCCGCTGGGGATGCCCAAATTGTCTCATCAACCATGATCGCCTCGTGCGCTTGATAATGTTGTTGCATTTAATGTTGGGAGCACATGGAAGGACGTCATTGATCTTGATCAAAGGGCCGGCTTGATGGTCACTGGCGAGAGTTCGGCGGTGGCAAATGTGGGGAGACTGCGCCGGAGGCTGGCGCTTGAGCGTTGTTCTGCGCCGGCGGTTGACGGCTTGCCGCGATCCATTGGGCGCCCAGCATGAAGATCGTAACGATTACGTTGATAAGGATCATGTATATGATGGCCCGGGAATTTGTCGCCGTACCGACCTTGAGTAACGTCTCGCACGACGGAAGATTGGAACGAGCTCGGCGCGGCAAAAGCGCGATTAAGCGACCAGCAATCGTTCCCGGGTCCAGATGCGCCGTTGGCCCGTCAGGTAACGCCGCAAGCAACGAGGCCAATCTCTGAGTCGCAGTTTCCCCCGGCAAACGTGATAATTCGGCAGCCTCCCGCCAAGGATCGACATCCAATCGCGCCAACGCTGAAAGCACGCTGAGCGGCATGTCGTTTCTGTCCTCACCGATCGGCGCGAATAAAAAGTCGTCGAACTCGGATCCAAGGACCGAAATCGAAGGAGTGGGCGCCATCTAACCCGCCAGATTGCGTCGCCGCCATCGAGTACACATAGAACGGGGACTAAGCACGGTCACTGTTGCATTATCGAAACCGGACTATATTGCGCAGCGCCTTCCCACGTGAGGTTCGGAATTTACCTATATCGTCGTCCCGCTCGGCGATCCCGCAGCCGACACGAGCGCTGGAACGCATGCGCATCGAGCTGCACCGAACCTAGGCGACAATTTTTATGCACCGGCCGCTTGACCAACCGGCTGCGGAAAATTGGTAGTATCGTGAACGTGCTTGACGATTGGGAATGGCGGCTCATGACAGAGCGTAATCGATGGAACCCTATTCCTGCCGTTATGTACGGCGTTCTCTTTGGCGCTCTCGCCGGTGGCCTGATGGTCTGGGCAACCGATAGAGGCGACCGGTGGCAGCACCAAGCCGGTACTGTCATTGCAATTATGATGATGACTACGCTGGGCTGTGTGATTGTATTTTATCTGCGACAATTCTTCTCAAACCGGCACTACGGGGCGACCGCCCGACGTATCGGTTGAGATGATCGACGAACGCATGAGCTGAGTAATACGACAGGGCGGATTGAAAGAGATAGCCATGAACATCACACGCGACAAACAGGGCCAGCCTATGATCGAATGGGAGATGCCTGATGGCTGTTGGAAGCGGGCTTGGATTCAGGACCGCAGTGGAAGCGATAAGGATTGGGCCGGAACAGGCAAGTACCTGAATGTGGTGCGCGTGGACGGGCCAGGTGTCGACCCTGGCGGAAACGCAACGGATTTTCCAATCTTCTGCGACCTTCCTGACGAACAAATCCTTGAAGCCTTCGTGCAGTCAGTCTGCGCTATTACTGGCTGCCAACCGAGGCAAATGGTCTAAATTTCGAACTGAGACACTACCGACCACCCGGTACTGGGCTCTTTTGATTGTGGCATGCCGCAAGCGCCTGCCGAGATTGTTCCCAAAGGAGTTTACTGCCGGGCGCCGAGGGAGTGGGATCTTGCCAGAGATGACAATTCGACACTACTGCGACCGCTATCTATATGGCGACGAACGCAATCATGAAATGGCGGGTCTCTGCATGCCGCATTAAAATCATCGGTGTGATCGGCACCGATCCCTCATGCAGGCGCTCAGACGCATGAATGGCATAGGACAGGGCTGAGTAGTTTCCGAGCCTACCTTTGCTGCATCACTGACGAATATTGTGGGACTTACTGGTTAAGGCGTTTCCTTGGCGTCGTGGTTAAGCCGAAGCGCGCTAAACGACCATTGCCAGGCTCGTCCTGAAGGCGGATCAAATGGAAAAAGCAGAAACAGTCATCGCGGTCTTCGCGGATCACAATGCAGCTGAAACGGCCGTGAAAAAGCTTACCGCAGCCGGCTTCGAGATGAAGAACCTCAGCGTTGTCGGCAAGGGATATCAAACCGACGAAAAAGTCGTCGGCTTCTACAATGCGGGTGACCGGATCAAGTTTTGGGGCACGCGGGGTGCATTCTGGGGAGGCCTCTGGGGCATGTTCTTCGGCGGACTGTTCCTGACCATTCCCGTCGTGGGCCATGTCGTCGTGCTTGGATATCTGGCCTCCATGGCGATCTACGGGATCGAGAATGCGATCTTGGTCGGTGGGATGAGTGCGCTCGGTGCAGCGCTCTACGGCATTGGCGTGCCGAAGGACAGCGTGATCCAATACGAGACCGCCGTGAAAGCCGACAGCTTTCTGGTGATGGCGCACGGCGCGGCGGCAGAAATTGCTCGTGCCAAGGCGATCCTCGGAACGCTCAAGCCTTCACGCCTTGATGTGCATGCTGGCGTGAAAGCGGCGGAGCCGGCAGGTCATCTCGCCCATGCGGGTGGCTGAATGGCGCAGCGGGGCTCATTTTCAACTAGTTTGACGCGCGACAGAGGTCGCGTGATGCTACGAAGGCTGTGATGAGGATTCTTCCCATCTCCATCCTCCATCGTGGCGCCCTTCCCGTGGACGCTTGAGCCCGCACTCGTGCTCCAGGGTGGGCGCGATCGGTGACTTTGCCAAGCCTGCGATCATAGCCTGGGGAAGTCCGATGAAACCACTCCGCATCCTCGTAGTAGAGGATGACGCCATGATCGCCATGCTATTGGCCGAAATGTTCGCAGCGATGGGCCATGACGTTTGCGCGATCGAGGCGACCGAGGCTGGTGCGGTGGCCGCCGCCGTCCGATGCCGGCCAGACCTGATGATCGTCGATGCGCGATTGGGCGATGAAAGTGGCGTCTCTGCCGTGGAGGAAATACTCCGCACTGGGTTCGTTCCGCACGTTTTCATCAGCGGTGATATTTCAACGATCCAGGCGCATAAGCCGGGCGCAGTGGCGATTTAGAAGCCTTTTGATGAGTTCGACCTCGTCCGGGCCATTCGACGCGCGCTCGGCGCCGCGGCCGCATCTTGAAGGACCAAGCCGCCCCGGCGCAGCTCAGCGCACAGCACCGCGTCGCAGGGCACCCTTCCGCAAATGAAGAAATGAAGTAGTGCGCCTCCAAAATTAAGCCCGTTCAACGGCCAAAACTGGTTCTGCGCAAACGGATTCTGAGTAGTTTCCGAGCCTACCGACATCTGGCAACAACTCTTATCAAGCTCATTGGCCATGCCGCGGGGAGGAATATCTATTCAAAAGATTCCTTCCTGGGGCCGAGCTTTTCACAGGCGCGCCGCCGATCCGGATGCACCGGAGGTCGTGATGTCTTGGAACCAATACCGACTTGAAAGGGGAGAATCGAGATGAGGAAACCCAGCTCTCTGCCAGGATTGATCTTCGTCGTCATTCTCGGCGTCGGCTTGGCCGTCGCCTATTCAACCTTTGCGGTTGCTGAGTACGGCCAAAGCGTGTCGATCGCCGTCGGTTCCGCGGTCGTTGCCTTCATTGTCTCCTACTCCGTCAAGGTAGCGGATCAGTGGGACCGGGCCGTGGTGCTGCGGCTCGGCCGCTTCCGCGCGCTCGAAGGCCCAGGCTTATTTTTCATCATCCCGATTATCGAGACTGTCCCCTATTGGATCGACACCCGCGTGATAACGAGCGCGTTCAAGGCGGAAAAGACCCTCACCAAGGACACGGTGCCGGTGGACGTCGATGCCGTGCTGTTCTGGAAGGTCATCGACCCGAAGAAGGCCGCGCTCGACGTTGCCGACTACGTCAGCGCCATCAATTGGGCCTCGCAGACCGCGCTTCGCGATGTCATCGGCAAAACCATGCTTTCGGACATGCTGGAAGGCCGCGATAAAATCAGCAACGAGTTGCAGAAGATCATCGATGTACGGACCGAGCCTTGGGGCATCAATGTCATTTCGGTGGAGGTCAAGGACGTATTGATCCCACCTGCGCTGGAGGACGCGATGTCGATGCAGGCGCAAGCCGAGCGTGAGCGTCAGGCCCGCGTCATCCTGGGCGATTCTGAGCGGCAGATTGCGGAGAAATTCGTCGCAGCTGCGGACACCTACGCCAGCAACCCGACCGCGTTCCATTTGCGCGCGATGAACATGCTGTACGAAGGATTGAAGAAAGACAACGCCACGATCGTTATCGTGCCGAGCACGGCGATCGAAACGATGCAGCTCGGTAGCGTGGCCGGGATAACGGCATTGACGGCGACGTTGGGGCAAGAAAAACGCACGCCGGCCGGTGCGCCGGGTCCATGGTCTAGCTCAACCCCCGCGAAGCCGTAATCGGGACTAGCGCGTGGCGTCCCGTATCGGCCACGCCTAGCGTAACGAGACGCAAACCCTTGCGGGCCTCTGGTCCGGCCTTGGTATACTATTTTCGCGCCGTCTGTAGTGACCGGCAATGAGCCCCAAAGGGCGTCATCGGACAACCGTGCCCAACAATTTGCCGATACCGGAGGTGAGAGCCATCGCCAGCGCGCCCCAGAATATCACGCGGAAGGTGCCGCGCAGAACGTTTGCACCTCCAACCCTTGCACCAATCGCGCCGAGAAATGCGAGAAAGCCCAATGACGCAGCGGACACGATGAGGACAAGCGTGCCCGTGGGCGACACAACGACCATGAGCAGGGGCATCGCCGCACCTACAGAAAACGAGACAGCCGATGTCAGTGCGGCCTGCACCGGGCGAGCCGTAGTGATTTCCGAAATTCCCAGCTCATCGTGCGCATGAGCGCTCAATGCATCCTTCGTCATCAGCTGTCGGGCAACTTGCCGCGCAAGATCCCGATCGACACCACGCTTGACGTAGATTTCGGCAAGTTCATCGAGCTCGAATTCAGGATTCTCGGTCAACTCCGTGCGCTCGCGCTTGAGATCCGCTTGTTCGGAATCGGATTGCGAGCTGACGGACACATATTCGCCAGCGGCCATCGACATGGCACCAGCCACTAGTCCCGCTACACCAGCGATCAAGACTTCATTCTGCGTCGCTGTAGCCGCGGCGACCCCGACGATCAAGCTCGCGGTCGAGAGAATGCCATCGTTGGCCCCGAGCACCGCTGCTCTCAACCATCCGATGCGGTTGACGAAATGGCTCTCCGGGAGCTGCCCAAGGCCGACCATCCGACATTCCGCTGTCAGATCAAAGCCGACCCATGAGAACCAGGACGACGAGAACGATCAGGATGATGCCGATGACCCCGATGCCGCCGTGACCATAGCCATAGCCGTAGCCACCAAAACGGCCACTGAAGCCGCCAAGCAGGAAAATGACGAGGATGATTACAAGAATCAGTCCCAAGGACATGGCATTGTCTCCTTCCGTCGGCCCAACCGAACATTAGCGACGATAAAATTGAGATTAACTCCGTCCGATATCAGACATGATTGACTTGGATCAAAAGCATTTGGATTTAGTGGTGTAATTATTACGGTGTGAGCCGGTAATTCGTCCTGCAGTATTACGATGATCCGAACTCAATTGCTTCGCTCGACGAGATGGCCGGAACGGCTGCTGCACATGCCCTCGCCCACGTTTATATGTACCGGGTGGCCAACCGAAGGATCGCCATGCAAATCCCATCACAAGTGACTTTTGAAGGATTCGATCCGTCGGAGCCTGTGCGTGTTGCGATCGAACGTGAGGTGGAGCGGCTAGAGAAGCACAATCGCCACATCATTGGATGCCACGTCGCTGTAATTGCACCCAGTCACAAACACCGTCACGGCAGCGGATTCCGCATCCACATTTCGCTTACGGTTCCGCCGCACGAGAATGTTATAGTCAATCACGCGCCGTCTGACGAGAGCCGACACGAACATGTTGAGGTAGCAGTCAAAGAGGCGTTTGCCTCCGCTCGACGGCAACTCGACGATCTCGCCCGGCAAGATTAATTTCATGCAACGTCAGGATTTTGAAATTATGTCCAGCCAATTGCCGCCCGTACCACCAGCTAGCCGCAGCAAGCACGGTCCGAAGAGGTATCGAGAAGTGTCGAAAGACGACAAGGTGGTGAAGCATGAGCATCATCCCAACTCCGCCGAAGAAGGCGACATCGCCAATATCATGCAGAACACCACAAACGAGGGTTACTTCCACGGCCGGCGGCAGTCCTAATCATGTATCGTTTTCTCGAAGGCACAGCGGATCGATATATGACGCGTGCTGTAACGACGGTGACGCGCCGGACAACCATGCGTGAGTTGGAAGCGCTGTTCGAGAAATACGATTTCAATACTTTCCCCGTAGTAGAGGAAGGAAAGATGTTGGGAATTGTGACGAAATTCGATTTCCTTCGGGCCTTTGCCTTCACCACCGGTCAGATGGTGCCCCATTACGAGGAGTTGATGCGGCGGCCGGTAGGCGAAATGATGACCGAAGCTGTCGTACATGTCGAACCGACAGCACCATTGACACGAGTCCTTCAGTTGATGGTGAGCCTTAAGAGCCGCAGCTTTCCAGTTATCGGGCCGGATCACCAATTGGCAGGGATAATCTCTCGCGAGGACGTGATACGCGCACTCAAAGAAGCAACACAGGGCGTCCTGGAAGCCCGCTAGATTTTCTCGGGCAAAGAGTGACACCGAGGCGATGGCTTCGTGAATAAGCCGATAGCAATAACGCCCATCCTTGCTCGTGGGCGGCGACAGGCGGCCAAGGCGCCCGAAGGATCGGCCGCGAGCGGAAAGGCCTTGGGCGAAATCGCTTGCCTTTCGCCCGACGATGCATTGCAGCGACTTTCGAGCACTGCGGCTGGCCTCACACCCGAGCAGGCCGAGCAGCGGCTCCGTTCAGCGGGACTGAATCAAGTCGCTCACCAGGCGCGACATACAATTCTCGGCGAGCTCATCGGTCGCTCAATCAACCCGTTGAATTTACTTTTGCTCTCGCTCGCGACCGCGTCCTACTTCCTAGGCGACCAGCGGGCTGCGATCGTGATCGCCGTGATGGTCATTCTGAGCATCTCGCTGAGCTTCATCCAGGAGCATCGTTCCAACAATGCCGCCGACAAACTGCAGCGGATGGTGTCGATAAACGCGACCGTGCGCCGGAAGACGGGCGTCGAGGCGCATGACCACATCGACGTGCCGATCGCGCAGCTTGTACCCGGCGATATCGTCCTGCTGTCGGCAGGTGACATGATCCCGGCCGATCTCAGGCTGATCTCGGCGAAGGACCTCTTCCTCAACCAGTCGGCGCTCACCGGCGAGGCGATGCCGCTCGAGAAGGTCGCTGCTGCTCATGTCGGCACCGCGGAAACGCCGTTTGATCTCCCCAACATCTGCTTCATGGGCAGTGCCGTCGTGAGCGGCATCGGCTGCGGTGTCGTCGTGCTCACCGGCCCGCGCACGGCCTTCGGACTTGTGGCGAGTGAAATTGCCAAGCAGCGGGTGCTCACGAGCTTCGACAAGGGCATCATCCGGTTTACCTGGTTGATGCTCGGTTTCATCGTGGTGATGGCGCCCCTTGTCTTCATAATCAACGGTCTCACCAAAGGCAATTGGCTCGAGGCACTACTGTTTGCGGTCGCCGTGGCGGTGGGTCTCACGCCAGAGATGCTGCCCATGATCGTGACGGTCAATCTCGCCAAGGGCGCGCTGGCGATGTCGCGCCGGAAAGTCATCGTCAAACGCCTCAATTCAATCCAGAACTTCGGGGCCATGAACGTGTTGTGCACGGACAAGACCGGCACGCTCACGCAGGATCGCATTATCCTCAAGCGCTGCCTTGATATCAGGGGTGGCGACTCGGACCGCGTCCTCGAATACGCCTATCTGAACAGCTTCCACCAGTCCGGCCTCAAGAACTTGCTCGACGTCGCCGTTCTGCAGCATATCGAGATCGCGACCGCCCTCAAGGTGCAGGCCAGATACCAGAAGATCGACGAGATGCCGTTCGACTTCGAACGGCGGCGAATGTCCGTCGTTCTCGGCCGCGATGACGGGGTACATATCCTCATCTGCAAGGGCGCCGTCGAAGAGGTGTTCGCGGCTTGCAAGCACTACGCGATCGACGGCGAGACCGGCTCCCTCGATGCCAGCCACTTCGGCTCGGCCATGGAGACGACGGCGAAGCTCAACGCGGACGGGTTTCGGGTGGTCGCGGTCGCCTTCAAGGAGATGCCGCCGACGCAGACGGCGTATTCGGTCGCCGACGAGGCCGACCTCACTTTGCTCGGCTACATCGCGTTTCTCGACCCTCCGAAAGACACTTGCGCCGCCGCGCTTGCGACGCTGAAGGCAAGCGGCGTACAGGTGAAGATCCTGACCGGGGACAACGACATCGTCACGCGGAAGATTTGCCACGAAGTCGGCCTGCCTGTGGACCGCATCGTTCTCGGCAGCGTGATCGCGACGTCGTCGCCGGACGAGCTGGCAAGCCTGGCCGAGACGGCCGCGGTGTTTGCCAAGGTATCGCCGTCTCAGAAGGCGGCAATCATCGACGCGCTGCACCGGAACGGGCACGTCGTCGGCTATTTGGGCGATGGCATCAACGACGGACCAGCCCTGAAGGCCGCGGACGTCGGCATATCGGTGGACAGCGCCGTCGACATCGCAAAAGACTCTGCGGATATCATATTGCTCGAGAAGAGCCTGGCAGTGCTGGGTGACGGCGTGATCGAGGGCCGAAAGGTCTTCGGCAACATCACCAAATATATCAAGATGGGCGCAAGCTCCAATTTCGGCAACATGTTCAGCGTGCTCGGGGCCAGCATCTTCCTGCCGTTCTTGCCGATGACAGCGATTCAGGTGCTCACCAACAACCTGCTGTACGACTTTTCGCAAACCACCATCCCCACCGACAATGTCGACGCCGAGTACCTTGCGGTGCCGCGGCGATGGGACATCAGCAATATCGCGAAATTTGTGCTGTTCATCGGCCCAATCAGTTCGATCTTCGATTATGTCACCTATTTCGTGATGCTTTATGGCTTCAACGCGTTGACTAATCCGGCGCTGTTCCAGACCGGCTGGTTCGTCGAGTTCTCTGCTGACCCAGACGCTCATCATCCATATCATCCGCACGGCCAAGATTCCGTTTCTGGAAAGCCGAGCTAGTACGGCGCTCATCACGACGACCATCGTCATCGCCGCAATCGGGATAGTCCTGCCCTTCACCTCGCTTGGCGGCTTTCTTGGTTTCGTCCCGCTGCCCCCAGCGTATTGGATCGCGCTCGGTCTTATCCTCTTGAGCTACGTCATCCTGACTCATTTCGTGAAGACATGGTTTATTCGACGGTTCGGGTTGAGCTGAATGGCTATCGCACCATGGTACCCGCTATTGCTAGCGAATGTCTTCGTTTGGATTGGCATCGCGTTCTGCATCACCCAATCCGCAGTTTTCTCCGGCCTCAACCTGGCAATTTTCAGCATCAGCAAATTACGATTGGAGGTCGAAGCGGCAGGCGGCAACCGCGATGCGTCCGCGATGCTTACGCTGCGGAAAGATTCAAACCTCACCTTGGCCACGGTTCTCTGGGGGAATGTCACGGTCAACGTGCTCCTTACGCTGTTGTCGGATTCCGTCCTTGCCGGCTTAGGAGCATTTGCCTTCTCGACGATCGTCATCACGCTGTTCGGCGAAATTTTCCCCCAAGCTTATTTTTCGCGAAATGCGCTGCGCATGGTGGCGCGTCTGATGCCGCTGCTGACTGTGTACCAGATGGGGCTTTTTCCGATCGCGAAGCCGACGGCAATTATTCTCAATTGGTGGCTAGGGCCGGAAGGAATCACCTTTCTTCGCGAGCGAGACTTTCGAGCGCTCATCACAAGGCACGCGGGCGTTGCCGGCGCGGACGTAGGACATTTGGAGGCTCTCGGCGCGCTGAACTTTCTCGACCTCGACGATATCTTCGTGGCGGATGAGGGCGAGCTAGTCGACCCCCGCAGCGTTATCGCACTTCCATTCGAGAACGAGCGACCTCTACTGCCGAAGTTCGCACGTTCGCCGGACGACCCATTCTTGCGGCATTTGAATATCTCCGGGAAAAAATGGGTCATCATCACCGACGCGTTGGGCCGACCATTATTCGTATTGGACGCACACCATTTTCTGCGTGATTCACTCTTCAATACAATGTCGGTTGACCCGGAAACTTACTGGCATCGCCCGATCATTGTAACGGATATGCGCACACCTTTGGGCAGCGTGATCGGCCGCATGAGGGTTAAGCCGGAACATCCTGAAGATGATGTCATAGACAACGATTTAATCTTGGTCTGGGGGGACCAAAAACGCATAATAACCGGAGCCGATCTTTTGGGACGACTGTTGCGTGGAATTGTGACGCGAGATGCAGTTCGAAATTAGGTCATCACCTTGAATGCACGCGCCTCGGCGCTTATCGGACGATCCATTGCAACGCTTCGCTTTCGTGGCCTTTGTCGTAGGCTCTCACCTCGGGATGCAGGAACACTCTGACCGCGCCCACCAGCCAATGCTGCCAGTCGTGCGCGACAATGACTGCGATGCGATCTACTTTACGTTGGTGACTTTTTACGAATCCAGCATGATTTTCAAAGGCCTCGATATTCTCCCAGCCGTTGAACCCGGACGCATCAATCAGCAGCCTGATTTTGCCGTACCGACTGATAATAGAATCGACTTGCTGCACAATTTGGCGAAAGTCGTCAGCCTTCAATTTATCTGGTGCCGTGATCCTCAATACGTTGCCGGAAATAATGTCTGTCTTGATCATGTTAAACCTCTGTCAGCCGAGCCGGAAACCTGGCACGGAAAGGCCGTACGGCCGCTACGCAAGGCATGAAAGAACGGCGCATTGAGTGATAGGAATATGACGGAAGGTTTAGAAATCAAATGTCTGCGACTTTGCTGAATTCGTCCAAACGTGATGCGTATTTAAAGAACGTAAGATTGCTTGATCTACATCAATGCTCCAATTGGTCAATGCTGGCCTAATAGACTTTGGCAGAACCGGTCTCTGAGTACATTCCGAGGCTACCGCCTCGGCTTCCTGCTCGCTAAGGTGCCGGTTTGCGCCAATCAGCGCTTCTGAGCTGCCGCAATCAGGAGGGAGTCGTGTCATGGCCCAAAAAGAAAAATCCTTGTCACCGAATCCCATGCCAACTGAGTTTGCCGAGATGGGAAAAAAGCGCGTTGAGGAGTTCGTCAACGCTCAGACGGAGCTTGTCCAAAAGCTCCAGGAGATGAACCGTCAATGGTTCGATCGCGCCCAATCGGAAGCAAATCTTGCTTCCGAGCTTGCATCCAAATTGACGGCAGCGCGTTCCATCCCGGACGCGATGGCAGCTTACCAGCAGTGGACCAGCCGGCGGTTTGAAATGATGGCAGAAGACGGCAAGCACCTTCTCGCCGATACCCAGAAGCTCATGGAGGCGGCCGCCCGCCTGCTGCCCAACGGTTCGCTGTTCAAAGGCGGTGGCGGCCTCAGCACGTAGCCAGTCGAACGAGTGCATTGGAGGTGATCATGCCGCCCGTCGCCCTCGTCCACGCGCGCGACACTGTGGTGCCGCGGGCGAGCATAACCGCAGCCGAAAGGACTGTAGTCCAAGAATCGTCTTCCGACACTGCATTCCAGGTTCTCGACCGTGCGGCGCATGCGGCCATTTCCCGGACCACGTTGGGCCTGTCGCCGGCCGCGCTGGGAGCAGCTTTTTTCGATTGGTGGGGGCATCTCGCGTTGTCGCCCGGCAAGCAGGCTGATCTGGCACAGCGAGCGATCACCGGAGTTGCGGACAATTTGGCCTTCGCCGCACAAGCCGCGTCGGGCTCGCCAGGCGACCCATCCGA
Organism: uncultured Alphaproteobacteria bacterium; assembly: GCA_963791925.1. Classification (GTDB taxonomy): domain Bacteria; phylum Pseudomonadota; class Alphaproteobacteria; order Rhizobiales; family Xanthobacteraceae; genus BOG-931. Next base: position 598,065 of record CAWBUA010000006.1, read on the forward strand.
GCGCGCATTGCCGCACGATGATCGCTTCCGCGCGCCGGAGTGGCGGACTTTTCCGTTTAACGTCTACGCCCACAACTTTCTTTCGATCGAGCGCTGGTGGGAAGCGGCGACCACGCATGTGCGGGGCGTGAGCCAGGGCCACGACGACATGGCAAATTTCACGGCGCGGCAGCTCCTCGACACCGTCGCTCCCTCGAATTTCATCGGAACCAACCCGGAGGTCCTTACGCGCACGCGCGCCGAGTTGGGCGCCAACCTGGTGCGCGGTTACGCGAACTGGCTCGCCGACTTGACGCGAGCGCGAAGCGGTGCGCCCCCGCGCGGCACGGAGGCATTTAAGGTCGGGGAAACGGTGGCGGCGACGCCAGGTAAGGTGGTTCTGCGCACGCGTCTTGCGGAAATCATCCAATACGCCCCTACAACCGACCGCGTCCGCCCGGAGCCGATCGTGATCGTGCCGGCCTGGATCATGAAGTACTACATCCTCGACCTGTCGCCGGCGAATTCTCTGGTCAAGTTCCTCACCCGACAAGGCTTCACCGTATTCATGGTCTCCTGGAAGAACCCGGGAGCGGAGGACCGCGACGTCAGCTTCGACGACTATCGCACCGAGGGCGTGCTCCCGGCGATCAAGGCTGCGACCGCCATCACTGGCGCCCGCAGGGTACACGCGGTCGGCTATTGCCTCGGCGGGACGCTGCTCTCAATTACAGCCGCGGCCATGGCGCGCGACGGCGACGAGCGGTTGACGAGCCTGAGCCTGTTCGCCGCCCAGGTCGACTTCACCGAGGCCGGCGAGCTGATGCTCTTCATCAACGAGAGCCAGGTAGCGTTTCTCGAAGACATGATGTGGGAGCACGGCTACCTCGACTCCAGCCAGATGGCCGGGGCGTTCCAGATGTCGCGATCGAACGATCTGATCTGGTCGCGCAACATTCACGACTACCTGATGGGCGAGCCGTCCTTCCCAATCGATATCATGGCCTGGAACGCCGATGCGACACGCATGCCCTTCCGCATGCATTCGCAATATTTGCGGTCGCTCTTTCTCAACAACGACCTCGCCGAGGGCAGGTTCGAAGTGGCCGGCCGGCCGGTGGCGTTGCCCGACATCCGCCTGCCCCTCTTCGCGGTCTCCACGGAGCACGATCACGTCGCCCCTTGGCACTCGCTCTTCAAGCTGCATCTTTTGACCGAGGCTCCGATCACTTTTGTCCTGACAAATGGTGGGCACAACGCGGGGATATTGTCCGAACCGGGACACCCGCACCGGCATTTCCGCATGGCGGTCCGCGAGCACGGTGAAGCTTATAACGATCCGGACAGATGGCTTGCCGAACACGCGCCGCATGAAGGTTCATGGTGGCCGGCATGGAGCGCGTGGCTTGCCGCGCGATCCGGCGAGCCCATCAAACCGCCCCCGCTTGGAAATGCGGCAGCCGGGTTTACGGCGCTCGACGATGCACCAGGGCGTTATGTCTACGTGAAGTGAGCAACTGGCGACCGGCGCTAGCCTGTTGCGGCCCGAGAATTGACGCAACAGCGGAGTGTGAAATGGATGTGCAAGGCAAGGTGATCGTAATTACCGGTGCGGCACAAGGGCTCGGTCGGAAGATGGCGGAGATTATGGCCGGCCAAGGCGCGGACCTGGCGCTGATCGACCTCGATCACGCGAAACTCCAAGAGACGGTGCGGCTCTGCGGACGCGGTAAAGTCAAAGACTACCCGGCCGACGTGACCAACGAGCCGGCGGTCGAGACGCTGTTCAGGCGGGTCCACGACGACTTTGGCAGCGTCGACGGCCTCATCAACAATGCCGGAGTCAACAGCGACGCCCTCCTGGTGAAGGCGGTAGACGGCAAGGTGCAGAGCAAAATGTCGCTTGCAGATTTCCACCGCGTGATCGCCGTGGACCTCAGAGGCGTCTTCCTGTGCGCGCGCGAGGCCGCCGTGCACATGGTCGAGAGCGGCCGCGGCGGCGTGATCATCAACATTTCCAGCATTTCTCGCGCCGGCAATGTCGGACAAACCAACTACGCAGCGGCCAAGGCCGGCGTCGCCGCCATGACGGTGACCTGGGCCAAAGAACTCGCGCGCTACAATATTCGCGTCGCCGGCATCGCTCCGGGATTTAGCGACACGCGCATGGTGGCGACCATTCCGCCGAAGGTCAAAGACAAGATCATCTCGACCATTCCGTTGCGGCGCTTCGCGAAACCCGAGGAGATCGCGCGCGCCGCGCTCTTCGTCCTGCAGAACGACTACTACGACGGTCGGATTCTGGAGATCGACGGCGGATTACGGCTATGACCGGTGCGGCCGGATGCGATGTCTTCGTCGGGGAAGTCAGTGGAGTAGCCTATGATCGAGCAGCTTACCGATTTTCCGAGCAACGTTGTCGCATTCGTCTGCAAGGGGCGGGTGACCAAATCAGACTATGACGCAGTTCTGGTGCCCGCCGTCCTGAATGCACTGCGAACGCACGATAAGGTTCGACTCTACTACGAGACCGACGCGGATTTTGCCGGCTTCGATCTCGGTGCGGCGTGGGAAGATTTCAAGATCGGAATGGAACATTTCACGCGCTGGGACAGAGTTGCCGTCGTCACCGACATCGAATGGATCAAGCACATGACGCGCTTTTTCGGGTTCCTAATGCCCAGGACGATGGTGAAGCTCTTTTCGCGGTCTGATGCCGCGCAAGCGCGCGATTGGATCAGGGCAAACTGAATGCGGGTGGAGCTGCCGATCTGTGCATGGAGTGACGAATAGATATCGCCGTGAGCGTCGAATGGAGAGAAAAAAATGACCATCCGTGAAATCGTCCTTTGTGAAGCCGTGCGGACCCCGATCGGAACCTATGACGGGAGCCTGAAAACGATATCGGCGCCGGATTTGGGTGCGATTGCCATCAAGGCGGTACTGACCCGATCGAAACTTGATCCGGCGAAGGTCGGAACGGTGGTGATGGGCAATGTGGTACAGGCCGGCAATAAGATGAATCCGGCGCGGCAGTCCGCCGTCAATGGCGGGATACCGGTCGATGTTCCCGCCATGACGGTCAACCGCGTCTGCGGCTCCGGTGCGCAGGGGATCGCCTCCGCCGCTCAGGAGGTCATGCTCGGCATGCTCGACAGCGCCGTCGCCGGCGGCATGGAGAACATGGACATGGCGCCCTACCTCGTCGCCAACGGGCGATGGGGCTATCGGATGGGCGACGGCCAAATGTACGACAGCATGTTGCGCGATGGTCTTAACGACGCGTTTTCCGGCGAGCATTCAGGGTGGCACACGGAAGATTTGGTAAAATCTCACCAAATCACCCGCGAACAACAAGATCGCTGGGCATTGCGTTCGCAGCGGCGTTTTTCGGCAGCGCAGGCGGCCGGGAAGTTCAAGGAAGAGATTACGCCGGTCGAAATTCACAGCCACAAGGGGGTGAAGGTCTTCGACAAGGACGAAAGCAACAGGCCCGACACCACGTTGGAGGGCCTCGCCAACCTCCGTCCGGCGTTTCGCAAGGACGGCACGATTACCGCCGGCAATGCACCCGGTCTGAACAGCGGAGCTTCGGCGATGATCATCGCCGAACGCGGATGGGCCGAGAAACAGGGCCTTAAGCCGATGGCCCGGCTTGTGTCCTACGGCATTGGTGCGGTCGAGCCGGGAATGTTTGGGCTCGGGCCCGTTCCCGCCGTGCGCCAGGCGCTATCGCGCGCCGGCTGGAAGATCGCCGACATTCAGCGCATCGAGATCAACGAGGCCTTCGCCGCGATCGCTATTGCAGTGACGCGGGAACTCGGTTTGGCCGAAGACATCGTCAACGTCGAAGGCGGCGCCATCGCGCACGGCCATCCGATCGGTGCGACGGGCGCGGTGCTGACCACTCGCCTCCTTCATTCGATGAAGCGCGACGGCATCGAGCGCGGCGTCGTGACACTGTGCATCGGCGGAGGTCAAGGGATCGCGCTCGTACTCGAGGCGATGCACTGAAACCAAGCAATTATGGTCTGACTAGCCGACCGGGAATGAGGCGGACAAAGCGGAAACTGCGAAGTCAGGGAGAACAGCCATGAAGGCGCTTGTCTATCACGGGCCGGGTAAGAAAGCTCTGGAAGATCGTCCGAAGCCGGAGATCGCCGCGCCGACAGATGCCATTGTCAAAATCGTGAAGACGACGATATGCGGCACCGATCTTCACATCCTCAAAGGCGACCTACCGACTTGCGCGCCCGGCCGCATTCTGGGCCACGAGGGCATTGGCGTGATTGAGAAAGTTGGGGCGGCAGTCACTGGGTTTGGTATCGGCGATCGTGTGATTGTGTCGTGCGTCTCGTCTTGCGGAAAATGCGACTATTGCCGTCGCGGCATGTACTCGCATTGTGTCAATGGCGGCTGGATTCTCGGCAACAAGATTGACGGCACCCAGGCGGAATTTGTCCGCATTCCCTTCGCCGATACCAGTCTCTATCACATTCCCACAGGCGCGGATGAAGATGCGCTCGTCATGCTGAGCGACATCTTGCCGACGGGATTCGAGTGCGGCGTGCTCAACGGCAAGGTTCAGCCCGGCTCGACCATTGCCATTATCGGTGCCGGCCCCATCGGGCTCGCGGCCTTGCTCACCGCGCAGTTCTATTCGCCGGCCGAAGTTATCATGGTCGACATGGATGATAACCGCCTGCAATTGTCCTCCCGCTTCGGCGCCACGACTACCATTAACAATAAGGACGGCAAAGCGGTCGAGAAGATCATGAAGCTGACCGGCGGCCGCGGCGTCGATACCGCCATCGAAGCGGTCGGTGTGCCCGCGAGCTTCATCACCTGCGAGGATATCGTGGCGGCCGGCGGCATCATCGCCAATATCGGCGTGCACGGCGTCAAGGTAGATCTTCATCTGGAGCGCCTGTGGGATCGCAACATTGCCATCACGACCAGGCTCGTCGATACAGTCACGACACCCATGCTCTTGAAAACGGTCCAGTCGAAGAAGATCGATCCGACCCGATTGATCACGCATCGGTTCAATCTGGATCAGATCGTCGAAGCCTACGATACGTTCGCCCGCGCCGCGGATACCCACGCGCTGAAAGTCATCATCGCCGCGTAGAGGGTAGGCATCTCTTCCATCGCACCGGTCGCACCGGTGATCGAACAATTCCACCCTGTCTTGAGTTAGGTCAAGGAGCTGGAGGGGCAATCGCTTTAGCCTGCGATCGTGCGGTCGGCGCGGTTGCTAGCCAATAGGTAGTTTCCGAACCTACCGGGGGCATATCCTTGGCGCGTACTCTTAAGGTGAAAACGAAGATGAAGAAGATGACACATGAGTTAACATCCAAGCCGCCATCGCCAATGAATCCGCTCGGCCTCGAATGGTCCGTTTTTCCGAAGGCCTCCGCAGCGGCTTCCGGCAACCCTATGGCGAGCTGGCCAGAGTACATGGTCGATGCGTTTCAACGCAGCGTTCTTTTCCTCGATCTGCTGCGGCAGCGTGGCAACGAAGAGATTGAGATCACATCGCGGCCGATGGCGACCGTGCTGCGCTTCGATCATGAAGTGCTGATGAGCGGCCGGTCGCTGCCGCGGCCGATCAACTATCATCTCTCCCGCATCGTGCCACCGCCAGGAACTCGCGACCGATCCGCGCAAGCGGCCGGTCGTGGTGGTGGACCCGCGGGCCGGCCAGGGTCCGGGCATCGGTGGCTTCAAGGCGGAGAGCGAGATCGGCGATGCCCTGAACGCGGGCCATCCGGTTTATTTCATCGGCTTCGGCGCGGAGCCGGCGCCGGGCCAGAAGTTCCCCGACGTCGTCGAAGGACAGGTGAAATTCTTCGAGCGGGTGGTCGAGCTTCACGCCGATGCGCCGCGTCCGTTTGCAATCGGCAACTGCCAGGCCGGCTATCAGACACTGATGGTGGCCATGTTGCGGCCCGACTTGTTCGGGCCTTGCCTGGTCGCGGGTTCCCCGATGTCCTACTGGCAAGGCGTGCACGGCAAGAACCCGATGCGCTATTCCGGCGGCCTACTCGGCGGCAGCTGGCTTACCGCAATGACCAGCGATCTCGGCAATGGGAAATTCGATGGCACCGGGCTGATCCTGAATTTCGATGTCCTGAATCCGGCGAATTGGCTGTGGGGCAAGCAGTATGGGGTCTATGCCGACATCGACACCGGAGCGGAGCGCTTCCTAAAATTTGAGAAGTGGTGGGGCGACTTCATCCAACTGAACGGCGACGAACTGCAGTTCCTGGTGGACAACCTCTTCATCGGCGACAAGCTGACCCGCAATGAATTGCAGTCGCATGATGGCACGACCTTCGATGTCCGCAACATCACCTCGCCAATAATTGTGTTCACCTCCACGGAAGACAACATCAGTCCACCGCCGCAGACACTCGGCTGGATTCTCGATCTGTATCGGGATGTCGATGACATCCGCGCCACTGGTCGGACGATCGTGTATTCCCTGAATCATAAGATCGGGCATCTAGCCCTCTTCGTCTCCGCCAAGGTGGGTGCGAAGGAGGACGAGGAGTTTGTGCAGCTGATGGACGTCATCGACTGCCTGTCGCCTGGCCTCTACGAGATGGTCATTTCACCGCGGCCGGCGGACGTCCCCCCGGGCGGCTTCGTCACTGGCGACTGGATCGCCCGCTTCGAGGCGCGCTCGCTCGACGACATCCGCGCGCTCGGCCGCAACAGCCCCGAGGACGATCGCGCCTTCGCCGCTGTCGCTCGGCTGTCGGAGCTGAACCTCTCGATCTACCGTACCTTCATGCAGCCTTTAGTGCGCGCTCTTGCCAACCAGTCGGCGGCGGACCTTACCCAATCCCTGAACCCGCTCAGGCTCAGCTACACGATCTTCGCCGATCGCAATCCGTGGATGAAGGGCGTGCAACAGCTGGCCGCCGTCGCGGCAGCGAACCGCAGGCCGGCGGCGGCTGACAATCCGTTTCTCGCGCTACAGGCCCAGGTCTCGGAACAGATCACGGCCGCTCTGGACGCCTATCGCGTGGCGCGTGACCAGCTGGCCGAGCAGATGTTCTTCGGCTTTTACGGCTCGCCATTCGTGCAGGCGTTGCTCGGCCTCAACAAGGACAGCGAAGTACGGCCACTCCCTGGCACCTCGCCCGAAAAGCTGGCGGCGCGACAGGCCCAGTCGGACGTATACGCGGCGAAGCTGCGGACCGGAGGATTCGACGAAGCGCTGACCCGAGCGGTGCTGTACGTCATCGCGGCGGAGCGGATGATCGACCAGCGCTCCGCACTCGCGTTGAACGTCGCGCGCCAGAAACTCATGCATCTATCGCTCGCCGAGTTCAAGGCGCTGGTGCGAGACCAAGCCTTCCTGCTGCAGCTCGAGCGGGAGCGCGCGGTGGAAGCGCTTGCATCCCTGGTACCGGACGCGAGTGCGCGGAAGGAGCTGCTGAAGCAGGTGCACGCGATCGTCGGCGCGGGCGATCACCCGCACGCTGCGGAGCGCGACCGTTTGGCCCACCTGTCGCAGGTGCTGGCGGCGCCGATTGAGAAGACAGCGCCTCTTGTACCGTCAAGCCCAGCCTCCCTCGCCGGGACTACCGCGCGGCGCTCCGCGGTGTCGCGCTGAGCGCAGGCCGCTCGATCACGCCGCACCTGTTGGATGTAGTCGCACTATGCACACCATCGTGAACAAAACGTTCAAAGAGATCGCTGTCGGCGACGCCGCGTCGGTTCAGCGCACGTTGCAAGCCGGTGACGTGCGAGCCTGGGCTGCCGCCTTCGGCGAAGTCGATATGCTTGCCGGCCCCGGCGATAGCCAAGGGGCCGCCGGCATCGTTACGGCTATCCTGACCGCGCTCGTTGGTTCGGTCCTCCCGGGACCCGGAACCTCGATCCGCACAACCTCAGTGCAGATCAAAGGTGCATTGCCGATCGGCGCGGCGATGACGGCGCGACTCGTCGTGCGGGAGAAGCGGTCGGATCAGGGGATCGTCGTGCTGGACGGTCGGTGCACCGACCCTGTGGGTCAGATTTTCGCCACCGCGATGCTGGAAGTGCTGGCCCCAACGACGCGGCAACAACACCAAGTGGCAGAGCATCGGCTCGAAGGGCTCGTCGAACACTGTAAAGGTCTTAAGCCAATGCTGACCGGCGTGGTGCACCCGTGCAACGCCGATGCGTTGGCTGGCGCGGTGGAGGCCGCCGAGGCGGGGCTGATCCTGCCCGTGCTGTTCGGCCCCGAGGCTGAAATCCGACGGATCGCGGATCAGGCGCATTTGGATATCGCCAAGTGCCGGGTCGTGGCCACGGACGGCGCCGAGGACTCGGCGCTCAAGGCCGCTACCGCCGCAGGCAGCGGCGAAATCGCGGCACTGATGAAAGGCAGCCTGCACACCGACGTGCTGTTGCATGCGATCATGCAGAAGGAAGCGAAACTGCGCACCGGGCGATTGATCAGCCACTGCGTGATGGTATCGGTACCGACCTATGCGCGCCGCTTCATCATCAGCGACGTCGCCTTGAATATCGCGCCCAACACCGACCAGAAGCGCGACATCTGTCAGAACGCGATCGGTTTCGCGCGCGCACTCGGTATCGAGCTGCCGAAAGTCGCCGTGCTGGCTGCGGTCGAGATGGTGCAGACCAAAATGCCGGCCACGCTCGATGGTGCGATTCTGGCCAAGATGGCCGATCGCGGGCAAATCGTCGGCGGCATCGTCGACGGGCCGCTCGATCTCGATGCCGCAGTGGATGCGCAAGCCGCGCGGATCAAGCATATCTCGTCGCCCATCGCCGGCCTCGCCGATGTCCTGATCGTGCCGAACATCGAAGCCGGCAACATGGTCTACAAGAATCTCGCTTTCATGGCCGATGCGCAGATCGCAGGCCTTGTCGTCGGTGCGCGGGTGCCGGTGATCCTGACCAGTCGCGCCGACACCGCCGCGGCGCGCCGCTTCTCGGCTGCCGCCGCCGTGCTTTACGCCGATGCGCTGACACGAGATCCCGCCATCCTGCTGCCTGAAATCGCGGAGTGATCGGCCATGAGTGCAGCCAGCATCAGCGAGGCCATCGTCGTGGTCAATGCGGGCTCTACCAGCCTGAAGTTCGCCGCCTATGCGGTGGACGCGACTAAGGCATTGCCGTTGCTCTGCCGCGGTCAGATCGACAGCATGGAAAGTGACCCGCATTTTGTCGTCAAGAACGCAGACGATAAGCAATTAGGCGCGCATGAATGGGGCAACGGCCGCGCGATCGACCACAAAACAGCGCTGCACTTCGTCATCACCTGGCTGGAAGCCAACCTGGGTGACAGGAAGATCATAGCCGCCGGCCACCGTATCGTGCTCGGCGGCGCCCGTTTCGAGGCGCCGGTGCGGATCGAGGACGACGTGCTGACGTATCTCGACTCGCTTGTGGTCATGGAACCGTCGCACCAGCCCTACAACGTGCTGGGAGCCCGGGCACTGGCCGAGGCGTTCCCCGGACTGCCGCAGGTGGCTTGTTTCGACAGCTCGTACCATCGGACGATGCCGGAGGTGGCGCAGATCTATGCGTTGCCGCAGGGTGTGCGCGATGCCGGTGTGTGTCACTGGGGCTACCACGGCATCTCCTACGACTACATCAGCCGGCAGGTGCCGAAGTTCGCACCGCAGGCGCGGCGGGTGATCGCGGCTCATCTCGGCGGTGGCACCAGCATGTGCGCCATGCTGGACGGGCGCAGCGTCGAAACCACGATGGGCTTCGCCGCCATTTCCGGCCTGCCCATGGCGACGCGCTCGGGCGACGTGCCGCCGGGGGCGCTGTTCTATCTGCTGCGCCGTAAACTGTTCGACGACGCGTCGCTGGAGAAAATGTTGTACGAGCGCGCGGGCCTGCTCGGCCTATCCGGCATCAGCGATGACATGCGGGTGTTGCAGGAGAGCACGGATCCGCGCGCAGTCGCGGCGGTGGAGTATTTCGTATACGCGATGACCAAATATTCCGGTGCCTACGCGGCCATACTCGGCGGGCTGGACGCTTTCGTGTTCACCGCCGGCATCGGCGAGCACTCCGCCCCGGTCCGCGCGGCGCTATGCGCCAAGCTTTCGTGGCTGGGCGTCAAGCTGGACGAGAAAGCGAACGAAACCAACGGACCCCGTATTTCCGCGCCGGACAGCGGCGTGTCAGTCTGGGTTATCCCCACCAACGAGGAACTGATGATCGCGCAGCACACGTTGGCGCTTATTCGCCCTTAGCGCGCGCCAAGCCGCACATCTCGCGCCTCGGCTTCGGTGAGCGAACTGCAACAAGAGACATGAGCGCCGCTATGAGAGAACAGATGGAAGGTGGACAATGAATCGTATCCTGGTGGCGACGGATGGATCTGAGGGCGCAGATCGCGCGGTCGATTATGCCGCACGGCGGGCGAAGGCCGATGGTGCCGAGCTCTTGATCGTCAATGTCATGGGTGGCTACGGGCTCCCGGACAAGGTGTTCCTGGCTCTCACCAATGACCAGAACGTCTTGCTGAAAGAGCTGCTGGCATCTCAGTCGGCTGCGACACTGACGACGGCCAGAGATCGCGCCCGGGAAGCTGGCGTCAGCACGATTGTGCTCGAATCGCGGACCGGCGAAGTCGCGCAAACGATCATCGATATTGCGCACGAAAAGAAGGCGGACGCCATCGTCGTCGGCAAACGGGGTGCCGGGCGGGTCGCGGGAGTATTGCTCGGTAGCGTCTCTCAAAAACTCGTGAGTTTTTCGCCTTTGCCGTTGACCGTCGTCCCATGATCGGAGCCATTCGGCATCACACTTGTACGCCATGCCTGCGGTTGAGTGATGCTTGGTCGATCTAATTCGGACATGAGGACAACACATCAAAGCCGCACGGTCGTTCCCTGTGGCGCAGCAATTCGGTCGTAATCGAGTGTGGTCAACGCGACCATTCATCAAAAATGGCAAAAGGAGTTCTTGGCATCGGTTGACGCTCTCCCACGGCTAGAGTCGGTTCGACCCATCAACGATTCGAATCAAATATCACAAGATTGGACATTTTGAAAACGCGGGACGCCATCAATGAAGGTCGCCCTATTCAGTACGCAACATTTTGAGCGCCCATTCTTTTTGCGGGCGAACAAGGCGTTTAGCCACGAACTGTTTTTTCACAATGAGGCGTTACACCAGGAGACTGTACCGATGGCGCATGGCTTCCCTGCCGTTTGCGCTTTCGTAAATGACAAGTTGGATGCCGGGACACTGAGTGCACTTGTGGCGGGTGGCACGCAATTGGTCGCTTTGCGTTCGGCGGGGTACAACAATGTCGATCTTCCCACGGCCGAAAAGCTCAAGATAACGCTTATGCGTGTTCCGGCTTACGCGCCGGCCGCCATCGCCGAGTACGCCGTGGCGCTGATGCTGACACTGAACCGTCATATCCACCAAGCTTATAACCGGGTGCGCGACGGCAATTTCGATCTCAACAATCTGGTCGGGTTCAATATGTCAGGTAAGACAGTCGGCATCATTGGCACCGGCAAAATCGGCACTGCGCTGGCGCACATCATGAAGGGATTTGGCTGCGAGTTGCTGGGATATGACATCTATCACAACCCAGCCTGCATTGAACTCGGTCTGCGATACACCGATCTGCCAACACTCCTTGCGCGATCCGACATTATTTCCATTCATTGCCCTCTCACGCCTGAAACAAAACATTTAATCAACGAGCAAACGATCCAGCTGATGAAACCCGGAACAATGCTTATCAATACGGCACGAGGCGCGATCGTCGACGCGAGCGCCGTCATCGAAGCTTTGAAAAAGAAAGACCGCTTGAGCTACTTCGGCATGGATGTCTATGAAGAGGAAGGTCCGCTGCTTTTCTCGGATCTGTCATCAACCGTCATCCAAGACGATGTATTCGAACGTCTTACAACCTTGCCAAACGTGGTCGTTACCGGCCACCAAGCCTTTCTGACGCGCGAGGCGCTTACGCAAATAGCCGATATTACACTCGGCAATATCAGCGATTTTGAAGCAGGAAGCCCAAAAACCGAAAACATCATTGTGACACGAAAATAGGATTGACGATCTCGGGATCGAACGCCGTGAACCGATCAGACGTCAGCGCGCCTCATACCTCACAGGAGATCTGCCATGAAAGTTGCTGTGCTGATTACCGGAAGCGGCCCGCTCGTGATCGTAACGTCGCATGCTTCGTTTACCGATCCGGCGCTCATCGAGAAGCTTCGCGCAAAGGGCATCGAGAAGTTCATCGCCTACGAGGTGACGCTCGCGATGGCGCAGGAGAGATATGGCGGCCATTTCCAGGTTGCTATGCAGGATCTGCACGAGACCGACGATCTTCGCGTTCTCGATTTCAACGGTGAGCGGGCATTTCGTCTCTTTCGGCTCAAAGAGTTCGCCGCACCCGTGATGTTCGAGCGTAGCGAGGGTTCTTGATCTTTGGGCTATTTTTGTAGGTCTGGATCGACGTGCATTAGGATCGCGTCGAACATGAATCAATGCAAAACTAGACACACCAGACAATGTCCGGAATGCGGCTAAGCGTGGTTTTCTCTCGCTAGTTTAACGCCAGGCTCGACGGGAGCGTTCCGTTGGAGAAAGCTCGCGCGGCCGTCGCGTCTATCGCCCCTTCGGCCGTAAAACCGCCGGTACATTGCGCCAAGCATTTGCGGTTGCAAACGGGAACTATCGTTCGGCGCCGGCCGTCAAGCGCGCTCACCCAATTACCGTGGAATACTCGCGTGTGTAAGCACTGGGATGATTTCCACAGTGATGTCGGATCGGCAGGACGTTTTCGCCGCGATGTCGGCGGCGATCGTCGCGGCCAGCGTCTCCGCCGCCTTCCCGCCGACTTGGCGCCGGAGGATGACGTCGACAAGCGCTTCGTGGTTTCCGAGGAGGGTTACGTGGACAGTACTGCCGATCGAGATGAAACCGGGCATCCCGCCGAGGGTCACGGCAACGGCGCTGCGGATACTCTTCTCGAGATCGAGGTGCTTGCGGCTGACGCCCCACAGGGCGAGGATCACGCTACTACCTATGAGGTCCAAGCACAGGACGTTGAGCAGTAGCAGGTAGAGGGCATGAAGACTGTACTCGGGCGCTCCGAGCGCCAATCCGATGCCAATCACCGCGGCTGGCGGAACGAGCGAGATCGCGATCTCTACGCCAATGATCGCGTCGACGACCTGCCCCCAGGGGGTTTCGATGATCTGAGGCTGCGTTACTAGAGCGAGCGAGGCGGCCGCACCCGCCGAGAGTGCAATCAGCGCGTTCAACACGACGTCTCGTGTGGTGGGCATTGCCCGATGATGGCCGCCGAACTGTTGAGCAGAAGCCCGGCTGTGGCCATTACCGTCGCTGCCACCGTCATGGAAACGTAGCCCCAGCTTATGGTGGCGCCGGCCATGGCGCGTAGTTCCAGCGTGGTGTGGTAGTCGCGAACCCCCCAGACGCTACCCTTCGGCAAAACTGGAACGGCGCCCCGTAGAATCCCCGTGGGGGTATCCGCTTGTGGCAGGCGCAAAGATAATCTTGCCTTGATCTGCCGGAAAATGCGGTTGGCCGTCATGCATCCTCAACGGAAGCGAGGAGGTCCGCAGTACTAATCCCCGATGCCGCGGCTTTCTTGCGTTTGGAGGGGTTTCAAACCGCGATTCCAGATAACACCAATTTGGCGTGAATATTCGGACTTTTCCGGCGTTCCTGCAAGGCAGCGCTATAGAAGATTATGAATTTGGCGCAGACCAGGGCGGGTCAATCGAAGTCGATGAACGTCTTCAATTGGTCGAGCTTGAGTTTGAGGTTGCGCGGCGCAACCCGATGAAGTAGGCCCTCGCCTTGAAGACGGGCCAGCGCGCGGGTCACCGTTTCCGCCGATGTGCCGAGATAGTCCGCAATATCGTACCGGCTCATCGGAAGGGTCAGAATTTGTTTGCTCCGATCGAAGTAATGCTCATGGGCCGAACAATCGACCAGGAAGACGGCAACGCGTCGCTGAATGTTAAGCCGCCCCATCACAATGAGTTGGCGTTGCATGTTGCGCAGGTCGTATACCGCCTTGACGAGGAATGCATCCTGAATGTTCGGATTCTTCAGAAGGAAGCGCTCAAGCTTTCTGACCGGGAACTGGTAGACCCTGGACGAGGCGATGGTCTCCGCTGAATTGACGTATTTTCCATGATCCGCGAGCCCAAACAGGTCACCAGGCCAATGAAATGCCAGGATCTGACGTTCGCCATTGCGCATCGTGTGATAAATCCGAACCACTCCGTCGATTAGGAGATAGGTGAAAGCAGCGGCATCGCCTTGTGAAAATGTTTTCGAAGCGACGGTCCGGAAGTCGATAATCTGCGCCACCCGCCCGAGCTCGGCCTTGTCGGAGGCGGTGAGTGCAAGATACGGGGCTTCCTCGCCGTGTTCGCGCGGCCAGCTGCGGGTCGCGCGGATGCGGATGCCGGCATGGCTTGGGTTGCTGGAGCGGCGCATCGGGGATCAGCCAACGCGCCGCCGGACGGTTGCGTGGACTTTATTGCTCGCGGACGCTGCCGGCTCGATTAGGCTCCTCGCAGTGATCGGCGCAGGGGGGCAAAGGCTTCTTCCGACCGGCTTTTGCCGCAGAGCGGCGGAGCACCGTGTCAGTTTCGACGCCCATTCAGGAAACAGCATCGTCTCGATAAGTGTTTCACTACCGAACATAGTCGACACTCGGTTATCCGCCCGCGTCTAAGATATGAAATTTTGGAATTCCGCATCCTGATTTTTGTCAGGGCCCGAGGGCCTATCCACTGCTAATTTGGCCGGGGATGCGTCAAGCAGTACCGTGAAATTAAATTCAGTAAGGGCAAAATTCAACCTCGCTCCCCCCCCCCCGCCATGTGTTAGTAAGTACGTCATGCCTAAGCGTCCGATCGGGAGACAAGCGACCCATTCACTTAAGGCCAAGACGGTGCGGCCGCGATCGAGCCGGCGCTCGCTGGCGGCGCGTAGCCCTCGTCGCGGCAGTAGGGAATTCCCGGTTGTCGGAATAGGCGCTTCGGCGGGTGGCCTTGATGCCTGCCGGAAGCTCATGGACGCGCTGCCGGCGGGCAGCGGCATCGCCTTCATCCTCGTCCAGCATCTCGATCCGACCCATGAAAGCATGATGGTGGACCTGCTGGCCGGCCACACGTCGATGACAGTGCGGCAAGCGACGGAAGGAATGCCGATCGAACGTGACCACCTCTATGTCATTCCGCCAGGAACCTATCTGTCTGTCGGCAACGGCGCCCTGCATCTTTCCCAGCCCCAGGCGCGTCATGGTACGCGACTGCCTTTCGATTTTTTACTCCATTCGTTGGCGGAAGAGTACGGCAAGCGCGCCGTTTGCGTGATCCTCTCAGGAACAGGGGCCGACGGCAGCCTTGGTCTGAAAGTCGTGAAGAGAGAAAACGGGCTCGTCATCGCGCAGGATCCTGACGAGGTCGGCTACGATGGCATGCCGCGGAACGCGATCATGACGGGGGCCGTGGACCTTGTGCTTCCGGTGGCCAAGATTCCTGAAGCGCTCGTCAAATACGGCCGGCGACTGGCGCTTTCTCGCAACCAGAATAATTTACGCCCGCGGGATGTGCCGGAGGACCGGTTGGCCCAGATCGTCGATCTCCTGCGCACGAAAACCGGCCATGATTTCAGGCTTTACAAGCCGGGTACGTTGCGGCGCCGGATCGAGCGGCGCATGGCGATGGCGAAGATCAAGACCGATGACATGGATCGGTATCTCGCACTGTTGCGCAGCGACACAGGCGAGCTAGGCCTTCTTGCCAAGGACCTGCTCATCAATGTCACCAGATTCTTCCGCGATCCGAAGGTATTCGAATTTCTGGCCGAGAAGATCGTTCCCGACCTGATCCGCCGCCACACGTCCGATGACCCGCTGCGCATCTGGATTGCCGGGTGCAGCACCGGCGAGGAGGCCTATTCCCTTGCCATGCTTTTCCATGAACAGAGCACTGCGGCCAAGCGCAACGTCAAACTGCAGGTCTTTGCCTCCGACGTCGATCCGGATGCGGTGGCGCACGCCCGCGAAGGTCTCTACCCGGAAGCAATCGAGGCAGACGTGCCGGCGGCTCGGCTCGCCCGCTTCTTTTCGAAGGAAGGTCACAATTACAGAGTAACGGGCGAACTGCGCGCGGCGGTGGTCTTCACGGTACAGGATGTGCTGACCGATCCGCCCTTCTCACGTCTCGATTTGGTTTCGTGCCGCAATCTTCTAATCTATTTGCGCCCCGAGGCACAGGCAAAGGTCATCTCGCTTTTCCATTTTGCGCTGCGCGAGGGCGGCCTTCTCCTTCTGGGCACTGCCGAGACGGCGGGCAACGCCACCGATCGGTTCGAGGTGATCGCCAAGCAGGAGCGGCTCTATCGGCACATCGGTCGCGGCCGGCCGCGAGAGCTCGGCTTTTCGCTGAGCGGCGGTGATGGCGTGCGGGTCCCCGCGCGCCCGGCACAGGGTCAATTGCCCTCGCACCAAGTCGCTCTCGCCGACCTTTGCCGACGCCTGGTACTGGAGACCTACGCGCCGGCGGCGGTCCTGATCAACCGCAAGCACGAGTGCCTCTATTCCTTGGGACCGACGGACCGCTACCTGCGTGTGGCGCCGGGACACCCCACCCACGATTTGCTCGCCATGGTGCATCGGGGGATGCGTACCAAGCTCAGGTCGGCGATCCAGTTGGCCAGCCAGGATTACGCGCGAATTGTCGTCCCGGGCGGGCGGACGAGCCACGGTAGCAATCCAGGCCCGTTCAGCATCGCCGTACAGTCGGTTCTGAGCGAAGGCGAGGAGTTCCTGCTGATTTGCTTCATCGACGAGCCGAAGCAGGAGCGCAAACAAGGTCGCCCGATCGCTCCGGGAGAAGTTCCGCGGGTTGCCGACCTCGAGCGGGAACTTGAAGCCACCAGAACCGAGCTCGAGAGCGCCATCCGCAACAGCGAGATTTCGAACGAAGAGCAGAAGGCGGCCAACGAGGAAGCATTGTCGAACAATGAGGAATACCAAACTACGAACGAGGAGCTACTGACGTCGAAGGAGGAATTGCAGTCGCTCAACGAGGAACTCACCGCCCTCAATGGCCAGCTCCAGGAAACCCTGGAGCGGCAGCGTACGACCTCCAATGATCTGCAAAATGTTCTGTACAGCACCGATGTTGCGACGGTCTTCCTCGACACCGACCTGAATATCCGCTTCTTCACGCCGGCCACCAAATCGCTCTTCCATGTCATTCCCGGCGACGTCGGGCGGCCGCTCGCAGACCTTAGCTCGCTGGCGGCCGATAATGCTCTTCTGGCGGATGCCCGAACGGTGCTGCAAACTCTCGCGCCGATCGAGCGAGAAATCAAAGCTCAGAGTGATGCCTGGTACATCCGTCGCGTGTTGCCGTACCGCACCCAAGACAAGGGCGTGGACGGCGTCGTCATCACCTTTGTCGAAATAACCGAGCGCAAGCACATAGCGGAAGCACTGGAGACGGCAGAGCGACAAGCCGAACTGGCCAATGCCGCTAAATCGCGGTTTCTCGCTGCCGCGAGCCATGACCTGCGGCAGCCGCTGCAAACGCTCAAGCTGGTGCAGGGCATCCTGGCCAAGAAGATCAAGGAGAACAAGAACGACGAAGCCTTGAAGCTGGTCGCACGGCTCGACGAGGCGGCGGTCGCCATGTCGGGCATGCTGAACGGGCTGCTTGACATAAACCAGATCGAGGCCGGCACTGTCCACGCCGAAATGGTCAGTTTCCCAATCAAGGGTTTGCTTGACGGGTTGAGAGATGAGTTCGCCTATCACGCGCAAGCAAAGGGGCTTGCCTTGCACGTGGTCTCGTGCGGTCTTTCAGTACATAGCGACCCACGACTGCTCGAGCAGATGATCCGCAACCTGCTCGCCAACGCCGTGAAATACACCAAGCGCGGCAAGGTGCTGCTCGGTTGCCGTCGCCTCAAAGGCATGTTGAGCATCGAAATCTGGGATACCGGAATTGGCATCCCTAATGAGGAACTTCAATCGATCTTCGAGGAATACCATCAGCTCGACAACGCCGCGCGTGAACGCAGCCGTGGGCTCGGCCTTGGTCTCGCCATCGTGCAACGCCTGGGGACTTTGCTGGGTCATCGGGTTGGCGTCCGCTCGCAGCCGGGCAAGGGCTCGGTCTTCGCCATCGAGGTCATGCTCGCACCGAGCGGAACGGCACCGCAACTTGAGCACCATCGGCGGGGGCAAGATGACGAGGCCGTTGAAGGCGTTCGCCGCACAGGCGCGATCCTGGTCGTCGAGGACGATCCCGACGTGTGCGAATTCCTCACGTTCGCCCTCAATGACGAGGGCCATCGCGCGATAGCAGTGCCTGACGGCATAGCGGCGCTGAAACTGGTCGCGCGCGGGACGGTCCGACCGGACCTTATCCTTGCAGACTACAATCTGCCAAACGGTATGGACGGGCTGCAGGTCATCGCGAAGCTGCGGGAACAGCTTCATCGCCAAATCCCGGTCATCATTCTGACCGGCGATATCTCGACCGACACCCTGCGCGATATCGCTCGCCATGACTGTGTGCAGCTCAACAAGCCGGTGAAGTTGAAGGTTCTGGCACAAGTCGTCCAGCGCCTCCTCCCAGTAGCGCAATCTGCGGCGCATTCTCAGGCTCAGCACCCTGCGAAAGGAGCCAGCACTCCGGAACCGCCGCTCATTTTCGTCATCGACGACGACAACCATGTACGCGATGCGATTCGCGCGGTGCTCGAGGAAGCTGGCCAGGCCGTCGAAGACTATCCGACTTGCGAGGCATTCCTCGAAGCCTATCGTCCGGGCCGCGGAGCGTGCCTCTTGATCGATGCCTACCTACCCGGGATGAACGGCCTCGAATTGCTGCAGCGGCTCCATGATGCGGACCATCGGCTGCCGTCCATTATGATCACCGGCAGTGCCGACGTGCCGATGGCGGTTCAAGCCATGAAGGCCGGCGCATCGGACTTCATCGAGAAGCCGATCGGCCCCACCGAACTGGTCGCCAGCGTCGAGCGAGCTCTCGAACAGGCGCGGGATTCGAACAAGCTATCCGCCTGGCGGGAGGCTGCGACGAACCACATCGCGGGCCTCACCGCGCGACAGCGCGAGATCATGGAACTGGTCCTCGCCGGCCATCCCAATAAGAACATCGCCGCGGATCTCGGTATCAGCCAACGCACTGTCGAGAACCATCGCGCCTCGATCATGAAGAAAACCGGCGCGAAGTCTCTTCCGGCCTTGGTCCGCTTGGCGCTTGCCGCCGGCGCGGGATAGTGCGGACAAGCGCTCGCTCAACGCATCTTTTAGGGACTGCCCTGCGCTGCGGATGCGCCAGCGGCAGTTGGCTTGCCTTTGAGTATCCATTCGAATCCTACGGCGATCATGGCGCCGATGAACGGACCGGCGATGTAGATCCAGGTTGTGCTCATGTCGCCGCGGAGCAGATCGGGGGCGAATGACCGGACGGGATTCATCGAGGCGCCGCTGATCGGGGCAGCCCAAAGCCCACCAAGGACTATATAACCGCCGACTGCGAGTGCGCCGTTGGAACCAATGTTTCGCGCGCCAGAGGCGGTGCCGAGAATGGTGCTGACCAGGCCGGCCGTTAACAGCACTTCCATGATGAGCGCCTTGAAATCGCTGATGCCCACGCCGGGTGTGGTGGCGCCGAGTAATCCAACGGTGCCGAACATCGCCCACAGGAAACACGCTGCGGCGATGCCGCCGACGAACTGCGCAGCGATATACCCCGGCACTCGATTCCATGGAAAATTGCGGCGGACTGCAAACGCCAATGTGACCGCGGGATTTAGATGCGCCCCGCCGACAGCACCCATGAAGTAAATGATGGCCATGACCATCATCCCCGGTGCTGCGACTTTCATGCTCAGCGTTATCGCTCCCCCGCTCAGCGCTCCCACAACCCCGGCGCCCGCGGCGACGACGACGAGCAGGAATGTGCCCCAGGCTTCTGAGAAAAGTCGTCGCCATTCATGGGCGGATGCCAAAAAGTCCGGCGGCGCAGAGGCATGAAGCATGCGCTGCTCTGGTGTCGATCCGGCTTGCGTCATATTTAATCCCCCTGCTCAGACAATTTTGCAGGGGATCATGGCGTCCTCATCAAATTTGTAAACCGCCCTGAGCCGATAATAACCGTCGGCAATAATCGGTGTGCCGTTTGTTTCGTTACTCAAACCAATTCACGGTTGCCGTGTTGACGCTTGATTGTCCTCCGAGAGCATCGTCTCTGCGGCCCAGATCCGCCTTGAGCTTGGCCTCTTCTTCGGCCAGCACTTTCATAATCTGTAATCGTTCGGCAGCGTCCGTCGATGCGCTGACAAGTTTGCGATATCGCTTGATATTTTCTCGGCTGACGAATCTGTCCATCGCAGCCTCCAAAGCGCGCATTGTGCACCTGCCTACGGCGTGTCAGTTCCTCTAGCCGACCAGAATCTTCTTGCTGCCGGTCTTGTCTCACGAAGCCATGCCTGCTTTGCGAACCATTCGTGGTTGGTTCGACAAATCGGACAGTAGGTGCGCGAGAAGAACACCGGCGCGCTGGTGAAACTGGCCCGATCCGTTTCGATGCCGGTTGGAATGTCGCGGCCCGTGGTCGGACATTTAATCATCAAGATACCCACGGTATCGCCTCCCTATTTACGCGGGGATGCTTTCTTGACGCATTGACTCGGGGTTACGCGTTGCCCCTGTCGTGGCCATTGGTCCGCCAACCGTTGGACAAAAAACGCGCGCCCGTCTCCGCCAATTTCTGACCGTCGGCGAATATGCGCTTGGCGTCCTCGGCTGCCATCTCCATCTGCCGGCCGGCCCATTCCTGATAGGCCGTCGCGACCTCAGGGATCGAGCGGGCCGCTGTAAGCTTCGCGGCAAATTCAGACCCAAGTTTTGCTTGCGATTTCATCCGGTCGATCCAGTTCCGGTTCACTTCTTGGAGCTTTTCCAATTGCTCCGTCTGCATTGCGACAAGCTCGTCAAGACGTTTTTTTCCCATCGCGGCTAATTCGGGTGGAATTAGATTTGATGGCGCTGATTTCTCCGCCTTGTCGGCGCGACGTTCCGTCTGGCTCATAGTCCTCACCATTTTTCAAGCAGCGTTATTTACCCAGCGCGCGGTGCTTAAACATGCTTCTCCGAACCTCAGCGTGCGATTGGTTGGGGCAATCGCGTGTGCGAGCGTGCGTGCTCCTTCAGCCGCTCATTATCCTGCGCGGATGCCGGCATTTGCAGCACGGTGGCGGTCTGACCGGCGACAAGCCGCGTGACCAACACCACCTTGCCACCTGGGAATTCGAGCCCGTCGTGATGGACGTGCGGGTTGTCCATATTGAGCTGCCGGAACCGGGCAACCTTGTGCTCCACGCGCGCCTTCCCGAACAGACTGAAAGCACGGTGATATCGGACCTCCTGCTCGAAAGCGAGTTCGGTGCCGGGAAGCAGACAGACGGCGACCTCGGGCTCCCCGACGGCGGCGAAGCCGCGGGTGATCGAGTTTGTAAAATCCCTCGCCACGAGCTTGTCTCCGACCTTTGCAGGCCGGGAGGCGACGAGATGCAGACTATAATCGCACATGGCGCACTCCTCTGCGGGAACAGCCGATATGGCTCTTCGTCGATTTCAAGGCTCACCGACCCGCGACATCGCTGATTGCGGCAACGCCGAAGCGCTGATCGGCACAACCCCGATTTTAGTGAGCGGGAAGTCGATGGCGGTAAATTCGGAATCTACTCAGAGACCGGTAGTCTCCGCTGTCCAGCGATTGACGAGAATCGATATTTTGCAATACGTCGCTTATGCACAGCATAACGCCCGACCGAAGAACCTGCTTTTTCAACGCCATCGCCCATCGCGCCGCTTTCCCACCATCAATTATTGCACTGCCGAGAGGCCCATCCGGCCTTGATGTTGGCTGCCTTGGAAAAACGGGTTTCCCGGAATGACAACAATCCGGCACGGAGGCGCCATCGGCCATCAGCGCCCGAACCGTTCATACCGCCAGATCCACTCCGCTAAAGCGAAAGCTTTACATCGCAGATATACGGCTCATCGGGATCGGTACTGATCTCAAATCCCAGTTCCCTGCACATGTCCAACATTGGTAAATTTTCGTGCAGGACTTGTCCCTCGATCCATCGCAAGCCCTTCGACCTGCCATAAGTGATGATCATCTGCATGAGATCCCATCCCAAGCCGTGGCTCTTGAGATCAGAGCGAACGAGGATGGCGTATTCGCCGGATTCGTTGTCAGGATTATCATGCAGGCGCGCCACGCCCAACATCTCGCCCGTTAACTCATCGAGTGCGATGAAGGCCATGGCTTTCGCGTAATCGATGTGAGTGAACCGGGCGATGAATTTGTGGCTGAAGTCTTTCACGGAACCGAAGAAGCGCCGCCGCAAATCCTCCGCCGTCTCCGCTGCAAAGAACGGACCATAAAGTCTTTCGTCGTCCGGCCGGACAGGACGTACATAAATGGTCCGTCCGTCCTCCAACGTCAGGTGCCGCTCCCACTCCTTCAGATGGGCTACCATGGCGAAGACTTCCATCGTAACGAGCATGCGACGCTAGTGTGACATCAAAACCGGCACCGTCATGGAGCGCAGCATACTGCGCGTCACGCCGCCAAACACGAACTCGCGCAGGCGCGAATGGCCGTAGCCGCCCATGACGATGAAATCGGTGCCAGCGTCCGCAGCGTGCGAGAGCAGCGTGTCGGCGACATCGGTATTGTCCCTTGTAATGCGCTGGACCTCGACATTGAGCCCGTGTCGGGCTAGATGCTGGCCCATATCGGCCCCGTCGATTTCTTCCCGCTTGCCGCGTTCGTTGGCGACGATGACCACCTCGACGTTTCCCGCCCGCTCAAGCAGCGGCATGGCGTCGGCGATGGCGCGCACCGCCGGCCGGCTGCCGTCCCAGCACACCATGACGCGGTCGAGCTTGAGCGGTGCTTTCTGTATGTAAGGCACAAAGATCACTGGCCCACCGGAACCGAATAGGGCGCTTTCTGCAATCTTCTCTTCGGCCGCGCTTGGCTCGGGTTTGGCCTGCCCGACAATTGCGAGATCGAAGCACCGCGCAACGCATCCGAATTGATCGCCGACGTCGTCGAAGCTCGTGGTGAGCGTCAGCGGCTCGGCCGAGACGCCGGCACGCGAAGCCGCCTTGACAAAACGCTCGATTGCTACTTTCGCCGCGATTTCGTGATCGCGTCGCACAGCTTCGATTGCTTCGACGGAGATGTAGGCCGTGCCCGACGACGCCGGAACGTTCGGATCGTAGACAAACGCGACTCCCGCGATGTGTGCTTCGAGTGCGCTGGCAATTGAGACCGCGTAGTCTCCGGTGGATTTTCCGCCTTCGCGGACGCTGAGATTGACGACAATATCTTTAATCATAGCGTCGCCTCCTTAATAGCTGCAGTTAGCCCTCCGCGACGATTTCCGCAACGCATCAATTTAGTGACGATCGGACGCAAAGGCGGCACAGCGCCGGTTAATCCAACATTTGTCGGACAAGACGTTAAGCCGACCGACAATTGACGGTCCTGGTGCAGTCTGTGCGGCGCGGTATGGTACGTGGCTTTAGGCTTGACTGACATCAAGCCTTAGAAAATGTTATTCTGCAAGATTCATCCAGACCCGTGGCGGAGATCGCGATGAGCGAGCCAGAAAAGTCTGCATTTCGAAAGAAGTTCGATGAGCTTTCTGACCGGTTGCGCAATCCCAAGGATCGCAAGGCCCAGATCAATATCTGGTACGTCGTGGCCGCTGTCCTGGGATTCATGCTCGTGCAGAGCTTCTATCAGGCTAGCAAGCAATATACGACCATACCCTATAGCCAGTTCCAGACGCTCCTCGATCAGGACAAGATCGACCAAGTCTGGATCGAGCAGAACACGATCCAAGGAACGCTCAAAGAGCCGGAGAAGGATGGACTGAAGCAGTTCGTCACGACCCGGGTTACTCCCGACCTCGCGACCGCGCTCGATAAGCACCACGTCACCTATTCGGGCGAAATTCCAAGCACTTGGCTGACCGACATTCTATCCTGGGTGTTGCCCGCTGTGATCTTCTTCGGGCTTTGGATGTTCGTCATTCGGCGCTTCGGCCAGGGCGCCGGCGGCCTCATGGCGATCGGCAAGAGCCGGGCCAAAATCTACGTTGAGACGGACACCAAGGTGACTTTCGCCGACGTCGCCGGCGTAGAAGAGGCGAAGGAGGAGTTAAAGGAGGTCGTCGATTTCCTGGAGGATCCGAAGGGCTACAGCCGGCTTGGAGCGCATGTTCCCAAGGGCGTGCTTCTGATCGGCCCGCCGGGTACGGGCAAGACCTTGCTGGCTCGCGCGGTCGCGGGCGAGGCAGGCGTCAAGTTCTTTTCGATTTCCGGCTCCGAGTTCGTCGAGATGTTTGTCGGCGTCGGCGCCGCGCGGGTGCGCGACCTGTTCGAGCAGGCGCGCAAGGAGGCCCCAGCGATCATCTTCATTGATGAGCTCGACGCGCTGGGCGGCGCCCGCGGCGCCTTTGCGTATGGCGGCAATTCCGAGAAGGAACAAACGCTCAATCAGCTCCTCGTGGAGATGGACGGTTTCGATCCGACAGTCGGAGTCATCCTATTGGCGGCGACCAACCGGCCCGAGATACTGGACCCAGCGCTTCTGCGGGCCGGCCGCTTTGACCGTCAGATTCTGGTCGATCGCCCCGACAAGAAGGATCGGATTGCGATATTGAACGTGCATCTGAAAAAGGCGGTGCTGGCGACCGATGTCAATCCCGAGCAAGTCGCCGAATTGACGCCAGGCTTTACCGGCGCCGACCTCGCCAATCTTGTCAACGAGGCAGCGCTGCTGGCGACGCGGCGCCACGCCGACAGCGTGCAAATGACCGATTTCACCAATGCGGTGGAACGGATCGTTGCCGGCCTGGAGAAGAGGAACCGGCTGCTCATTCCCAAGGAGCGCCGCATCGTCGCTTATCACGAATTAGGCCATGCCATCGTGGCGATGGCGCTGCCCGGACAGGACCCGATTCACAAGATCTCAATCATCCCGCGCGGGATAGGCTCCCTCGGCTACACTATCCAGCGGCCGACCGAAGACCGCTTCCTGATGACGGAGGAAGAGCTGGAAAACCGCATGGCGATGCTGCTCGGCGGCCGCGCTGCCGAATGGATTTTTTTCCACCATCTTTCGACCGGCGCTTCCGATGACCTCGTGAAAGCCACTGATACCGCGCGCAGCATGGTGCTGCGCTATGGCATGGACAAAGAACTCGGCCACGTCGCCTACGAGCGCGAACGGCCGCCCATGCTCGGCACGCCGGCCATGCCGAGCCCATATGCGCGGGAGTTCAGCGACGAGACCGAACGGCTTATGGACCATGCGGTCCGCGATCTTGTCGGACATGCCTTCGACCGGGCGATTGAAATTCTCAACGCGCATCGGGCGGTGCACGAGAAGACTGCACAATTGTTGCTGCAACAAGAGACACTTGAGGAGAAGGATATCGCCGCCTTGCGCGCACAGATCGCTCCTGCGGCGCTTGCGACCGAGGCGATGCCGGACAAGCCCGCCGCAGCCGTGCGTCTGCCCGTCGCGCTTGAGTGAGATGACTTCACACGCGACAGCTTGCCAATTCGAAATTGGAAAACAACATTCAGGCGGATGTTACTACAAGTTCGGGTCCGTCACCGCCAATCATCGCCGCAGGAATTCGAGAAGCTGCTTCCCGGTCCAGCCAGAGGAGTGAACGTCCATGCCAGTACGCACAATCGGCGTGATCGGCGCCGGAACGATGGGCAGCGGCATCGCCCAGGCTGCCGCGACAAAAGGTCTCGACGTGACCCTGATCGACGTGAGTGATGCAGCAGTTGGCAAAGGCGTCGATGCTGTCGAAATGCGACTCGCCCGGATGGTCGCGAAAGGCAAGATGTCAGCCTCCGAACAGGAGGCCGCGCTCAGGAGGATCCACGGCACCACCGCCTACGCCGATCTCAAATCGACTGATGTCGTCATCGAAGCGGCCACCGAAAATTACGATCTGAAGGCGAAAATTCTCAAACAGATCGATCCATTGGTTAGGCCCGAAACGATCATCGCTTCGAACACTTCGTCGGTCTCCATCACCAAGCTCGCATCATTGATATCGCATCCGGACCGTTTCGTGGGCATGCACTTTTTCAACCCGGTGCCGGTCATGGCCTTGGTCGAAATCGTCCGCGGGCTGCAGACCAGCGACGCCACGCACTCTGCGATTATCACGCTTGCAACATAGTTAGGTAAATCGCCGATCACCGTGAAAAGTACGCCCGGCTTCGTCATCAATCGTATTCTGCTGCCGATGATCAACGAAGCATTTTTCGTCCTCGCGGAAGGAGATGCCAGCGCGAAGGAAATAGACGAAGGGATGAAGCTCGGCTGCAATCATCCGATTGGTCCTCTGGCGCTGGCCGACCTGATCGGGCTCGACGTGCTCCTGGCCGTCATGCAGACACTGCACGACGAGTTCGCCGATTCAAAGTATCGGCCGTGTCTGCTCCTCAAGGAGATGGTGGCTGCCGGATATCTCGGGCGAAAATCCGGTCGAGGCGTCTATAGCTATCAAGCATAGCTCGATGGAACGCAATCGACGATGTGCTGGAAGCCTGGGAGGCTGCGGGCTGGTGCCAACCGGGTTTATCTCGAAAGCGCAGAGAGCCTTGAGATCCCCGGCCTTCGCGAGGTCAATAGCGTTCTGCAGTTTGTTGCGAAACCGCTTGTGCGTCTCCGCGCTGAAATCCGGCGGCTCGGGCAGCTTGCCCTCGCGGGCAGCGGCCTCGACTGCCGCACGCTTGCCGAGCGGGCGCGTCACGGCCGCCTCGGGCTTGCCGGCGGCTTTCCGGCCTTGGCACCCCTTCCGCGGACGCCGCTTTGGGCTTCGGCGCCTGGACGCTTCCTTTAGGCCGGATACGCCTTTATTTCTCTGCCAGGCCAATGCCGCCGGGGCCGGAACGGCCCCTATAGGGCGGGAAAAACTCCCAGAGGCCCGAAAATCGGGCATTTCAGAGCATGAGACTGGTTGTCTTGTGGCCCGGAATGGGTATTTGAGGCCGTTTTAGGCCCTCTGAACCCCTGTTTTGCCCGAAGGAAATCCCCAATCTGCCTCTGCCGCGGGGGATTGGGTGCTCCGCCCTGCTCGCGCGGAGAGCCTTCCCGGCCGACGAAAAAAATTTCTGCGCGTGAGGAAGCGCGCGGTTGCTGCCCGGCGGCCTTCGAGGGATTTAATCCCCCTCCCGTCTTCAGGCTCCCATCCTTCTCGCGCGCTCCACGTTGGTCTTGCGCGTGTGGCACGAGCCGCAGCGAAGCATCACGTTTGTCTTGTCGAGCGGCGCGCCACCGTCCTTGAGTTCGACGATGTGATCGCCGAACACTCGCGCGCCGGTCCGACCAGCATAGCGACACGACGGGTCTTCACACCGTGCACCACGCTCGCGAATGATCTCGGCGACGAGCGCGCGCCATTCCGGGCTGAGATAGAACGGGTCCGTCGTCTTCGCCGCAGGTAATGCCGAACGGGTATCGAGCATCATCGTTCGATTGCCCAGCATCGAAAGGCGCGGTGTGCGGCGCTTGCTCCCTTGACCGTGGTGCATCGGGCAGAAGCCTTCTTGCCAAGCGGCTGAAGAGCCACACCGAGCAAATCAATCATGCGGAGCGATTATGTGCTTGGCTCTTTGGCCCAGCAGCGCGTGTATGGCGACCATTAGAAACGGATGGTCAGATCATGGACGACTGGACCGGACTTACTGCTGCGGAGGTTCGCGCCCGCGTCGCCGCTGCCCGCGAACCCGCACTTCGGAAATTCCTGGCGAATGCTGGCGCTGAGGTTCTGCCTGGCGAAACGCTCGAACAAGCAGTCAGGCGCGTGCAGATGACGATCTTCGATGTCATCCGTCACGCCGCCAAGACTGCACTCCCCAACGAAACCTTCCAGGAAGCCATGGACCGCGTGCTCTCCGGGCGAAGCTGAGAGCTTGTGCTTCGTCCAAACCGGGCCTCGCGCCGATGCGGGGCTCAGGGTCATAGAAGGGCCGCGATGGTCGCGGCTCGACTAACAGGAGCCAACAACCATGGCACCGCTATCCGACTCTCAACTCGTCGTCCTCTCCACCGCATGCCAGCGAGAGGATCGATCAGTCTACCCGCTCACCGCCAAGCTTCCCGGCGGTGCGGCGACCAAAGTCTTGAACAGCCTCCTCAGCAAGGGTTTGATCAAGGAGGTGCAGGCGAAGCGCGAAGATCACGTCTGGCGCGAGCACAAGAAGCACGGACGTTTGACCTTGCGTGCCACGCCGGCGGCATTCGAGGCACTTGGCATCACCACGGATGACGCGGGTGCGCCAGCCGACAAGGACGCCACCACCGCGGAGTCCAACCCGACGAAGGGCCGTAAGCGAAAGGCATCAACGTCGAGCGACAAGCCGAAGGGCACGCGCGCTGACAGCAAGCAGGCGAAGCTCATCGAGATGCTCAAGCGGTCCGACGGCGCCACGATCGATGAGATCGCCAAGAAGTTCGACTGGCAGGCTCACACGGTGCGCGGCGCCATCGCGGGCGCTCTCAAGAAGAAGCTCGGCTTGGACGTCACATCCGAGAAGATCGAAGGTCGTGGTCGGGTCTACCGCATCCCAGCTTGATCCTGAACCTCGGTCGAGCGCCGTCGGGCTTCATGGTCCGGCGGCGCTTTGCCGTTCAGGAACGGCGAGGAGCGGCGAAGGCAGCGTTAGTTGGACATTCGAACAAGAGCGCAGTCCAGCGCAAAGTCTCATGCGGCGATCGACGCCGCTATTGTCATGGCAGACAGATTTCGCGTGAACGCGCACATCCACGTCCAGGCCGACAATGGCACGATTGAATCCTCAGCTCGACGTTGACGACTGCCGCACCGGGTGACGCATCGGTGACGCAAGGGTGACGCAGAAATCGAGCTAAGTCTTTGGCAGTGTTGAGATGACGCACCGGCCCCCAAACCATTTTGATGCAGATGCCAACACAAGCATTTACTGCATCGGCCTCGATGCATTTTCCTCCCCACATAAAAAGGTTAGCGGCGGGGTGCGTCATCTCAACACCATCAAGCACTTAGGCCGGAATTGAGCGTCACCCCTGCGTCACCAGGAGGAAGGGGACGGCGCGCGGCGGACAATGGCGAGGCCGACGAACAGGCGTCCGGTTTTGCTGCGCCGATGCTCGATGCCCCTGGCGTTGGCCTGGACACGTTGCACGAAGCCGTTGATGGCTGGAAGCTTATCGTGCTTGAAGCCTTCGGCCACGGCCCAGTCGTGGAACTGTTCGTATGCTGCGCGGGTCGCGATTGTCGGCTGGCCGTCAATCACAGGCCTTATCTCGACGCATTCGTCGAGCCAAGCCAGCACTGGGTCGGCGCCGAAAATCCAATCGGCGAGCGCCTGCTTGCACGAGGCGGGGATGCTGAAGTTGCGCTGTCGCACCAGGCGGGAGGCGCCATAGACGGCCCAGGCGAGGAGCAGATCGGCTTCCTCCTCGGCGATACGCCGGCCGATATTTTCCACGCGTTCCTCGATCGGAATGGTGCGGTTGAAGGGAATCACCAGCAGTCGGCGCTGCACGCCGCGGTCCATGCCGCCCAGGAACGGCGGCAGGTTGTTGGTGGCGAACAGGTTCTGTGCCATGGAGCGGAATTCGACGCGGCTTTTGTAGACATCGCGGCCTTCGACCGGCTCACCCGTTACAACCGACTTGAAAGTGTCGGAAGCAATGGCGACCGCTGAGAGCTCGTCGGTCGCGTTGAGCAGCTTGCCGACCAGTCCGACGATGTGGCGTTCATCGCCCATGCGGCCTGCCGGCACTGAACAGATCGCGCCGGGCGGCAGCAGACCGCGCGCCAGGTCGAGGATCTGGCTCTTGCCATTTTCGGCCGTCTGCCCGAACAAGATCACCGCCCGCGGCTGCATAAGCTGAGTAGCATAGCCGAGCGCCGCGGAACCGCAGACTTCGGAGAGCAGCGTCACCTTGTCGAAGGCGTCAGTGTCGCCCCGAAAGATGCCCTCAAGAAGCCGGAACAGGAGAGAGCCTGCCGGCAGTTGCCCGAGATCCGGCAATTGCCAACAGCCCGGCAAGGTGTGGCGACACCGGTGGTCGTGGTGGTGCGGCTCAAGGCGCGCCAGGCCGTCGGCGCCGAAGCGTATGAAGCCTGACGCGCAGTTGATGCCGGTCGCTCGCTTGGCGAAAAACTCTGGGTCGGCGCACAATGTGGCGCATTCGTTCAGCACCGAATCGATGCGGCCTTTGCCGAGCTTGACCCGCGACAGCTCGCCCATCGGGGTCATGAAGAAAGCCCCGTCATACGGATGCACGGCGGCTCGCAGTTCGTGATCGGCGATGGCTTCCCAATGCGAGGCGCCGTAACGCCAGAATATGCCCTCGGCGTGCACTACGCGACCGAACTGCCCGACCAGATCGGCGCGAAGCCGTCTGGCGATCTCGACGTCCGATCCTATCTCGAGCTGGCGTCTTGGAGCATCCGTGGTCGGCGCGGCGAGCGGCCTGGCTTGTCCGATCAGGTCGCGGACCGCTTCGGGGCCTTGCTTGAGCAGTACATCGTTGAAGTCTTCGCCCGGCGGCGGGGTCGCAACGGCAACCGAGTGGCCGCCCTGGTGGAGGCTAAAGGCGGCTTTGGCGATCTGCCGGTCGGCCTTGCTGCCGGGCTCGTCGCCGTCCCGAGCGATGATGACCGATGCCCCTTCCGGGACCGGGGCGCGCGCAATATTGGCGATGCCCAGACACGCCCAGGTCTCGTGTCCTGTCGATTGCCAAACCGACAGCGCCGTTTCGACGCCCTCGCAGACAATGAGCGGCGGCGTGCCCGGCAGCCGCACGGCGGCGAGCGCCGACCAGCCGTCATGCGCCTTGTTGGTGCGCTTCTGCACCTTCAGCGGCGCCTTGCGGCCGTCCTCGGTCAGATAGATCAGCTGCAGCCCGTGGACTTTCCCCTCGGCGTCAGTCGCAAGCGCGACCAGCGCACCGTACTGGTTGTAGGCATGGTTGAGGTAGCGGATCGAGCCGGGCAGAGGCGCGACCGCGATACCGCGATTGCGCAGGTAATGCTCGACGCAAGTCCCGTGCGGGTCGCGACAGTCGGCAACAATGTCGGCAACCTTGCTCGTCCTCTCGGCATCGCGGTTGATGGTCGGTGTCCTTGCCATATCGCCGTTGATGGCCGGCGCCGCTGCGATCGGCGGTTGGATTTCGGCCGGCGAGACCGCGCGGTGACTGTTGCTCGTCCAAGTCGACCACCCGAGCCAATCGATCGCCCAATCGCAGGCCTCGGTCTTGGTGTACCCGCGCTTATGGCAAACCAGATCGAGCGCATCGCCGCCGATGCCGCGCTCATGATCGAACCAGCATCCGGCCCTCGGTCCCTCGAGCTCGATAGCAAGGCTGCCCTTGTTCCCGTACCGGAGCTGAGCCTTTGTCGATAAGGCGCGATTGCTCTCGCCGAACAGCTCACGCGCCAGATCGGCGATACGCTCGTTAAGGCGCTTTGCAATCTCGCCGATCGAGGTGGGCGTGCCTATCCTGAGCGTCGGTGCACGCCCGTCACCGTCGGGATCAAGGACGCCGGCGGTGTGGCTCATTGGCGCGCCGTCTCGACCGTGCAAAGGAGGGTCGGCAGGCAGGGTCTGACCCTTTGTATCGCCTGGGTCCAGGCGATCTCCTGCTCGGGCCTGGTCTCGACAATCAGCACGTTGCGAGCAAGCAGGACCGCAAGCGAGCCTACCGTGTTGTAGACATCGGCTCGCGGGGCGCTCGCAATCACCGCTGCCGCATCCACCATACCGATCAGCCGGTCTAGGGACGACTTGTCAAAGAAATTGGGCCCCACTGCGCGATCGGTATCATCGCCGAGGAGGGCGATGAACGGCTGCTGTGCCTTGGCCAGTTCTTCGCTCATCGAGCGGGACAACTGTGGCACGATAAGAAGATGCACGCCGCAGTCCCGCACGATCTTCACGATACCGGCGAGATGCGGCGCATCGACATTGGCCTTGGCGGCTAACGCGTCAAGCCGGTCGCGACTGAGCGCATGGGTAAAATCTCTCATCGCAGTGGCCCTGCCGCTCTGACCGGCGTGCAAACCGACGCTCGTTCCCGCTTCAGCAGCCACTGCTCCAGCCCGGCGAGGCGGTAGAAGACCTTCTTTCCGAGCACCACGAACGGTGGTGCGTGGCCAAGCTGTCGGTCACGCTGCGCCGTGCGTACGCTCACGCCGCGCTGACGCGCGTACTCGCGCTCGCTGATGTAGCCATCCAGAAAGCTTGGGCTGGCGCCCGTTACACCGTTTGCCTTGGCGCAGTCTTCCGTCTGTTGTTGAATCATCGGCGCGCATCCTTTCGTCTTGGCGCAATTCACTGCCAGGTGACGAAAGATGCAGAGCATCAATGCAAAGAATCAATAACCTTTTCCTTCGCGGAATTTCGCGCAAGCACGATTCATGCATTTTTTTGCCGATCGGCCCTGCGAATCAGTTTTGCAATTGCGAGGAAAAGTTCGACGGCGGACTGCGCAGAGCAGACGGTGGGAAATCGGTATAAAAACGCATTCGCAGGTAGCAGATCGTGCTT
The DNA here is from genome assembly GCA_963791925.1 of uncultured Alphaproteobacteria bacterium. Taxonomy (GTDB): domain Bacteria; phylum Pseudomonadota; class Alphaproteobacteria; order Rhizobiales; family Xanthobacteraceae; genus BOG-931. The sequence continues at coordinate 630,745 of CAWBUA010000006.1, forward strand.
CAGCGAAATCTGTAAACAATTACGGCCGATTGCGCGGGACTTCCTTTTTGAACGCGGCGTTACTCGTACAACGATTTCTGCGAGTTTTTTTGCTGATGTTTTTAATCGAGCGAGATAATCGTGAACCATCATTGATGGTTTGCGATGAACGCGCTCAATCCCGATCTACTCAGTGTGCCCGAACGGCTCGATGAAATCGCCGAGCTGTTGGCGGCCGCGCTCATGCGCCTGCGCCAGCGAAAGTCAAGGTCGATATCTGGCGACCGTGGAGAAAGTCGCCTCGACTTCTCGATCCACCAACGCGGTCATGCGTCCCGCCAAGACCTGCCAGAGGACGCATCGTGAGCAACGCAATCGTCGCCCAGGTGGCTGCGCTCAAGAGCACGGCGACGCCGGCGCTGAAGACGATGTGGCGCCAGCTCTTCGACACCGAGCCGCCGCCGTACAATCGCCGTTTCCTGGAAAGCCGGCTGGCCTATCGTATCCAGGAACTCGCTTATGGCGGCCTCAAGCCCGAAACGGTGGAACGGCTGGAGGCCATTGCCGAGGACCTCGATGACGGGGATCCGGAACGTCGCCGCCGGCGCGCCAAGGACCGACCGATCGCCGGCACACGGCTGATCCGCGAATGGCAGGGCGTCGAACATTGCGTGACCGTGCGGCCCGAAGATTTCGAATACCAAGGCCGGCCCTATAAGTCGCTCTCCGCCATTGCCCGCGCCATCACCGGCACGCGCTGGAATGGCTTGATCTTTTTCGGCCTCAAGAACCAGCGGACACGGCCATGAAAACAGCCATCGTCCGCAAACTCCGCTGCGCGGTCTACACCCGGAAATCCAGCGAAGAAGGCCTCGACATGGAATTCAACAGCCTCGACGCGCAGCGCGAGGCTTGCGAGGCCTATGTGGCGAGCCAGAAAGCCGAAGGCTGGCTGCTCGTTCCCGACCGCTTCGATGACGGCGGCTTCTCCGGTGGCACCCTGGAGCGCCCGGCGCTGCAACGATTGATCGCCGACATCGCGGCCGGACGCGTCGACGTCGTGGTCGTCTACAAGATTGATCGCCTGTCGCGCTCGCTCATGGATTTCGCCAAGCTGGTCGAGGTGTTTGACCGCAACAACGTCACCTTCGTGAGCGTCACCCAGTCGTTCAACACGACGACGTCAATGGGACGGCTGACGCTCAACATCTTGCTCTCCTTCGCCCAATTTGAGCGCGAGGTCATTGGTGAGCGTATCCGCGACAAGTTCAAGGCGTCACGTTCCCGCGGCATGTGGATGGGGGGCCATCCACCGCTCGGCTATGACGTCAAGAACCGCAAGCTCGTCCTCAACGAGGCGGAAGCGGCGACCGTTCGCGCGATCTTCGAGCGCTACGTGCGAGTGGGATCGGCGACGACCTTGGCCCGATCGCTGACCGCCGAGGGTGTCCTCACCAAGCGCGGACGTCCGATCGACCGCGGCTATCTCTACATCCTGCTCAACAACCGCACCTACATCGGCGAGGCCGTGCATAAGGACACGGCCTATCCCGGTGAGCACCAGCCGATCATCACCCGTGACCTGTGGGACAAGGTCCACGCCATCCTGCAGGAAAGCCCGCGCAAGCGAGCCACCAAGACGCGCGGGCAGAACACGCCGGCTCTACTCAAGGGGCTGCTGTTCGGGCCAGATGGTCGCGCCTTTACGCCCGCCTATACACGGCGGGGCAATCGACTCTATCGCTATTATGTCTCGACTGGCGTGATCAAGCGCGGCCCCGAAGCGTGCACTGTTCGCCGCGTTCCGGCCGCTGAAATCGAGGCCGCCGTCATTGACCAAATACGCGCGATCGTCTGCACGCCCGAGATCATCGTGCGCACGTGGAGACAGGCGCGCCGTCATGACGCCGGCATCACGGAAGATGAGGTCCGCGCCGCACTCGCCGAGTTCAGCGCCGTTTGGGACGAGCTGTTCCCGGTCGAGCAGGCTCGCCTGATCCAGCTTTTGGTCGAGCGGGTCGAGGTCAAGCCCGATGGGCTGACCATCCGGCTGCGCACCCAAGGGCTCACGTCCCTCGCTACCGATCTACGGAAAAAGGCAGCGGCGTGATGAGCGACACAGTCACCCTCCACGTCCCGATGACCTTCCACCGGCGCGGCGGTCGCAAGCTGATCGTCGCGCCCGACGGCACCGCCATAAAAGCGGCGCCCAAGCGGCCGCAGACTGACAATGTTCTGCTCAAGGCGCTGGCTCGCGCCTTCCGCTGGCAAAAGCTTCTCGACGAGGGCGCCTGCAGCACCATCAAGGAAATCGCCGCGAAGGAGAAGATCGACCCCTCCTATATTGGCGACGTGCTCCGCCTCACCCTGCTCGCCCCCGACATCGTCGAGATGATCCTCGACGGCCGGCAGCCGCCAGCGCTTCAGTTCGAGACGCTGCGGAAATCATTTCCGCTCCTATGGGAAGAACAGCGTTCGGCCATTCGCAGCTCACAATGAGCATCGCGCCCCAATCCGGCTCGGCAATCCGCAACTCGCGCTGAGCCCATTCTTGTTCCCCAGCTGTTCCGGCATCGAGTAGGCGGTTGCGACCCGCTCGGACTCGCTGGGCAAACGGGATTTGAATTGGCGTGTCGGCCGTCCTCAACGAAATCAACGGCTTAGAACCTAAAGGCCGTGGTCCCCAAGTCCGCAGGTCCGGAGAAAAAGGGCCGACAGAGAACGAAACAGGGCCACCGCCAGGCAGGCCCGGACCTTAGCCCCACAGAAAAACCCCGCGGTTACTGGCCCTTTCGTCGGGGCCAAAAACCGCAGAGAATATTGTGGAAAGGGAAATTGGTTGCGGGGGTAGGATTTGAACCTACGACCTTCAGGTTATGAGCCTGACGAGCTACCGGGCTGCTCCACCCCGCGTCAATGATGCTGCCCCGCCTTGCGGGGCCGTGTCCTTGCTGTATGTGCCGGCGCAATGCCTCTGTTTTTCGAGGCTTGATGTAGCAAGCGCCCCCCAATAAGGGAAGTGCGCCAGAGCCGAATTTTCGTCATACTGTCACACGAAACCTCGTCGAACCGTCATGGACGCGCTCCTAGAACCGGCTATGGCCGAAAAACCCGCATTGCAGCCCAAATCGGCGATTGGGCCGGTTATGCGCGCGATCGCGGCCAATACTTTGGCGGAAGCCCGGACCGTCATCGACGATCCGGAACGGTCCCCCGAAGATGCCGTACATGAGTTTCGCCGCGCCATGAAGGAATGGCGGGCGCTGATGCGGCTCCTTGCCCCGTTCATCCCGGACGCGACCCGGTGGCGCCACGAAGCGCGCGATTACGCCCGCGCGCTGGCTCACGCTCGTGACGGCGCGGCGGCGCTCAATGCCTTCGATGGCCTCATCGATAAGGGCGTGCTCATCATCTCGGCGCGCTCAAGCGCGACCATCCGCGGCCACATCGAAGGCCTGCGCGACAGCGAAGAGCAGGCGGTGCTCACTCCGGAGCTGCGCGACCGCATCCTCGCCTGGCTCGACACCGCGGCGGCGGCCGTCGCGCAGTGGCCGCTCGATCCATTCGACTTCTCCTCCATCGCGGCGCAGCTCACCGCGGGCTACCGCAACGCGCGCAGGCAAATTCCGTCCGACTGGTCGCAGGCGAGCGGCGAAGAGCTGCACACGCTGCGTCAGCGCGTGGTCGACCTGCGCTACCAGATGGAGCTGATCGAGCCGCTGTGGCCGCGCTTCGGCCGGATGTGGACCAACGAGGCGGAACGATTGCGCGGACGGCTCGGCCAATGCCAGGATCTCGAAGTCCTCAAGGGGCTCACCGAGCCGCATCAGATGCTGGCGCATTGGCGCTCGCGCCTGACGCCTGCCATCGGCGAACGCTCGACCGCGCTGGTGCAGCGCGCCGCACGCATCGCGCACCGGCTGTTCGCCGAGCGGCCGAAATCGTTCCGCCACCGGCTGGAAACGCTGTGGGAGCACGGACGGTGAAACGGTCCTAGAGCGCAATCGCTTCAAATGGAATCGATTGGCGCTCTAAGCTTTTGGTGAAGCATGATCTCTTCGGAAAACCGGTATCCACTTTTCCGGATCATGCTTTAGGCGCGGCGCAGTCTGCGCCCTTGCCCGCCTACGAATTTGCGAAGAGCTTTAGTTCCTCGGCCACCCGCGCGATGACGCCGTCCCAATCGCCGAGCGCGGCCTGCCGGAACAGCCGCGCCGTCGGATACCAGGGCGTCGTTTCGCCGTGGCGCGTCCAGCGCCAATCCGGCGCGAAGGGAACGAGCACCCAGACCGGGCGGCCCATGGCGCCGGCAAGATGCGCCGCCGCGGTATCCACCGCGATGACGAGATCGCACAGCGCCAGCACGGCGGCGGTATCGCCGAAGTCTTCCAGCTCGGGGCCGATAGACGCCACCCGGAATTCCGCGGCGAGCGGCGCGGCATCATCGCTGCGCACATCGCGTTGCATGCCGATAAAACTCGCCGGAGCGGCAAACAGCGGCGTGAGACGCGTAAAAGCGATCGAGCGGTTGCGGTCGTTGTCGTGGCCCGGATTGCCCGACCAGGCGATGGCGACGCGCGGGCGCGGCAGTGCCTCGAGCCGCGCCGACCATTTGGCCAAGCGCGCGTCATCGGCGGAGAGATAGGGAATTTGCGCCGGCACCGTCGCCGGTTCGGTGTGCAGAGCGAGCGGCAGGCTGCCGAGCGGACAGTGCACGTCGAACGGCGGGCTTGCGTCACCGGCAGCGATGACTGTAGTTGCGCCGTCGAGCCGGCGCATCAGCGTCTGCAATTCGCCCTGCACTTCGAGCACGACCTTGGCGCCGGTCGCGGCGATCCGCGGCACGTAGCGCGCGAATTGGATGGTATCGCCCAGCCCCTGCTCGGCATGAAGCAATATGGTCCTGCCGGCGAGCGGATATTCGCCGAGCCACAGCGGCTTGCCTCGGCTCTGCTGCGGCGGCATGCCGGTGCGGCGCCAGCGCCATTCGTATTCGGCAAAGCCGCGCGCGTAATCGCCGCGCGTCAGCAAAGCGAGCGCCTCGTTGAAATGCGCGTCGGCGAAGTCCTTGCGGATTTCCAGCGCCTTGGCAAAGCCGGCGATCGCCTCGTCGGCGCGATTGAGCTGCATCAGCGCCTTGCCGCGGTTGAGCTGGGCGTTGGCATAATCCGGCGCGACGGCAAGCGCGCGATCGTTGGCCGCGACCGCTTCGGCATAGCGTCCGAGCTTAAGCAAGGCGACGCCGCGATTGTAATGCACGCCGGGGTGGCCGGGCGCCAACTGCTGCGCGGCGTCGAAGTCGGCCAAGGCCAATTCCGGAAATCCGAGCATGGCGCGCGTAAGCCCGCTATTGAGCCGCGCCTCGACGTGGTTCGGCACGCGCGCCAGGACCTCTTGGAACTCGGCGAGTGCGTCGGCTGGCCGCCCCAGCGTGATCAGCAGATGAGCGTGCGCGTTGAGAATGGCGGGATCGTCCGGCGCAAGCGCCCGCGCCTTGTCGAGGCATTCGAGCGCCTCCGGCGCGCGCTTGAGCGCGTGCAGCGCCTGGCCGAGATTGCACCAGGCCCCCGCCGCGCGTGGATTGGCTTTCACCGCCGCGGTCAACAACCGCTGCGCTTCGCCGATCTGGCCCTGCTGCAGCTTCACCGCGCCGAGGCGATTGAGCGCATCGAAATTGTCCGGCGCCGCCTTGAGCACGCGGCTATAGATCTTTTCCGCCTCGCGCAGCCGGCCTTGGCGCTGCAAGGCGACCGCTTCGTTGAGCGCCTGACCGATATCGACCTGCCGCGAATTCATAAGCGGTTGATCCGCGCGATGCGCCGCGTCACCTCCGCCGGCGTCGCATCGTCGGCGGCCGATTTCAGCTTCAACGCCGCGCGCGCCGCCGGCCGGTCGAGACAGCGCATCAGCCAGCTCTTCAGATGCGGCCACGGCGTCAGATCCATGTCGACGGCGCGGCTGATGACGGCGGCGACATTGAGATCGGCCACCGTGAAATCCTCGCCGAGCAGATAAGGCTGCGCTGCCAGCGCGGCGTCGAGCACTTTGAACGGCGCCGCCAAAACTTTCAGCGCCTCCTCGCATAGCGCGGCGTCGCGTTCCGCCGGCGGCAGCCGCACCGCATGCAGCGACCAGATATTGACGCCGCGGTCGACCTCGGCGATCGCCCAAAAGCTCCATTGCCAAGCGCGCGCCTCGGCTTCGAGCGTCGCCGGATAGAGCTTGCCGAAGGCATGCTTCTTGGCGAGGTAAAGCGTGATCGCCAGCGACTCGAACAGCACAAAGCCGTCGTCGACGATGACCGGCAGCCGGCCGTTCGGATTGAGCGCCAAAAACTCGGCCGCCCGCGCGCCGGCATCGCCGATTTCGATCGGCAGATGCCGGTACGGCGCCCCAAGCTCCTCCGCCGCCCACAACGCGCGAAACGCGCGCGTGCGGGCGACGCCATAGATGCGCAACCCCGTGCTCATTGCAGCGGAGTTGGCGGGGTCGTCCGGCCGCTGTCAAGCCGCGTTGTCAAGCCAGGGCAAGGGTCGTAACGTGCCGCCAAGAAACGCAAGGAATGGACATGGAATTCGGCCTTTTCTCCAACGGTTTTCGCCCGCACACCACCGCAGCCCAGACCTACGAAGAGGACCTCGCCGAGATCGTGCTGGCCGATCAGCTCGGCTTTCGCGATTGCTATATCAGCGAGCACCACGGCGAGCCGGTCTATATCGACAAAGTGGATACGCTGCCGGTGCCGGAACTCTTGATGTGCAAGGCCGCGGCGGTGACCAAGCGCATCCGCATGGGCGCCGCGGTCAAGCTCATCCATCTGCATCATCCGGTCGACATCGCAACCCAGGACGCCGTCGCCGATCACGTCATCGGCGGCGGCCGCTTCATCTTCGGTTTCGGCTCCGGCTTTCCGAGCCCGCTGTTCTCCGACGAGCGCGGCCTGTCCTATGCCGATCGCCACGAGCGCTTGCGCGAATCCCTTGACCTCATTCTCAAATGCTGGAGCGCGAAGGAGCCGTTCGACTGGGACGGCAAGCATTGGCGCGGCAAGGGCATCGTCGCCTTGCCGCGGCCGCTCAACGCGCCGCACATGCCGATGGCGACGGCGACCGACACCGACGCGATGATCGATCTCGCCGCGGCGCGCGGCTATACCATGCTCAGGGCCCAGCTTGAGCCGGCCGGATCGATCAAGAAAATCGCCGATCGCTACATGCGCGCCGCCAAAGCCGCCGGTCAGCAGGCTCCGCTCGGCAAGTTCGCGGTGGCGCGCTACGTCTACCTCGCCGATTCCCGCCGTCAGGCGATGGACGATCTGCGCGCCGACATCAATTACGAGCTCACGTTTCAGATCAAGCGCGGCCTCATTCGCATCCTCACCTCCAATTACGGCCTGTCGCTCAAGCCCGAGGAAGTCACTTTCGATCAGCTCGCCGAAGCCGGCGTTTATCATCTCGGCGATCCGGACACGGTGGCGCAGGAGCTGCGGCAATTCTACGAGGCGTCCGGCGGCTTCGGCACGCTGTTGATCGTGACCGGCAAGAAGTGGGCGACCCGCGAGAAAGTGTTCCGCTCGATGCGGCTGTTCATGGAGCAGGTGGCGCCGAAACTTCGCGACCTGGTGCCGGCGCGCGAGCCGGACACCGTCGCGGCATAAGGCGGAAGCGGAGGAACGCATGCGGCTTGGGATGTTCATGATGCCGGTGCATCCGCCGGCGCGCTCGTTCACCGAAACTCTGGCCGAGGACGAGCAGAAAGCGCTTTACGCCGACCAGCTCGGCTTCGACGAATTGTGGCTGGGCGAGCATTTCTCGGCTTCGAGCGAACCAATCCCCTCGCCGTTGATGTTCATGGCGAGTCTTGTGCCGCGCACCAAGAACCTCACCTTCGGCACCGGGGTCATTTGCCTGCCGAACCACGACCCGGTCACGGTCGCCGCCGAGGTCGCGCAATTCGATCATATGAGCCGCGGCCGCTTCATGCTTGGCATCGGTCCGGGCGGGCTGCTGTCCGATTTCGAATTGTTCGGCAACGCCGATCGTGGCGTGCGCGCCCGCAAGACGATGGAATCGATTGCCACGATCCAGCGCATCTGGGCGCAGGATCCGCCTTACGATTTTCCCGGCGAATTCCGCTCCGTTCAGCTCAAGGACGCGATCATTCCCGGGCTGGGTATCGGTACTATGCCGAAGCCGTTTCAGAAATCGGGCCCGCCGGTCACGATGTCGGTATCGAGCCGTAACTCGCCGACCGCGCGGGTTGCCGGGCAGCAGGGCTGGGGCATTCTGTCCGGCAATAATATGCCGGCCAACGCCGTCGCCACCCATTGGCAAAGCTACGGCAAAGCCTGCGCGGACGCCGGGCGAACCGCGCGCAGCGAGAATTGGCGCGTGTCGCGCAACGTGATGGTGGCGCCGAGCGACACGGAAGCGCGCGATCGTGTCTTCAGCACGCAAGGGTCGAACCGTTACTTTTACACCTATATGCGCGAGGTGCTGTCGCGGGTCGGCATTCTGTCGGTGATGAAGCCCGACCCGAACATGCCGGACGAAGAAGCCACCGTCGACGTCATCACCGAAGGCTGCGTGCTCTATGGGGCGCCGAAGACGATGCTCGACAAGCTCATCGCCTTCCGCGACGAGGTCGGCCCGTTCGGCACGTTGCTGATGACCGGCTTGGACTGGAGCGGGCCGAACCAAGCGTGGGAACGCGATTCGATGCGACTCCTGGCGCAAGAGGTGATGCCGAAATTCCGCCAGCATGCCACGGCGCAAGCGGCGGAGTGACGGATGCCTGCGTCATCCCCACGCGGCCGCGTAGTGTTGTTGACCGGCGCCGCCGGCGGCATCGGCTGGGCGATGACGGACGCGCTGCTGGCCGCCGGGCATTCGGTCGCCGCGGCCGATCGTGACCAAGCGGCGCTGGATAGACTGACCGCCCAACACGGGGCGGCCAAGGATCGCCTGTATCCGATCGTTGCCGATCTTTCCAGCGAAGCCGGCTGCCAAAGCGCCGTCGCCGCCGCCCGCGCGCGCTTCGGCGCCATCGCAGCCGTGATCAACAATGCCGGCATCGGCATGTCGAGCATCCGCCCCGACGCCGAGGTGCGCGCGCCCGGCATCGAAGAGCTGACGCCTGCCATCTGGGATCGCTTCATGGCGATCTTCGTGCGCGCGCCGGTCATGCTGGTGCGCGCGGCGCTGCCCGACATGAAGCGGGCGGGCTTCGGCCGCGTCGTCAACAACACCACGAGCTATATGACGATGCTGCGCGTGCTGCCTTATGGCGCGGCGAAAGCGGCGCTGGAATCGATGTCCGCGGTATGGGCGAAACAGCTCGATGGCTCAGGCATCACCGTCAATGTGCTGGTGCCGGGCGGTCCGACCGACACGGCGCTGATCGCCGACGAAGCCGGCTGGCCGCGCGACAAGATGCTGCGGCCGGCGATCATGGGAGCGCCGACGGCGTGGCTTATTTCCGACGAGGCGAAGGATTTCTCCGGCCGGCGCATCACCGCGGCGCGATGGGACGCCAAGCTTCCCCCCGCGGAAGCGGCGCAACGGTCGAGCCGCGCCATCGGCTGGCCGGAGCTGTCGTCCGATGCGGTGTGGCTGACCGGCGGCAAGAACTGAAAGTCGCGCCGCATTGCCGGCGCTAAACAACCGCTTCCGCCTTCTCAGTCATGAGCCGCGATTTCACCGGGTCCGGGCTTCCGAGATCGAGGCCGAAGCTCTCGTAAAGTCCGGCTTTGCCCAGGACCGTCAATCGCAGTGCCCGGCTGTTGCGTTCGCGCGCGAACCAGCCGCGTTCCAGGCAACAACGGCAAAGCTCGGCACCGACATGGCCGGCAATGTGATAGCGCCGCTCGCTCCAATCGAGACACGGCCGGCAGAACACACGGCGGCTCTGCGGTTTCAAATTTAGATCGGCGCCGAATTCCGTCAGGAAGCGCGCGCCGGTCTCCGTCACTTCGCCGCCATCCTCGCCGAGCGCGACATAGCCCTTGGCAACGAGTGCGTCGGCCAGCGCGACGCCGATCCGTCCGGCCAGGTGATCGTAGCAGGTGCGCGCAAAGCGCAAGGCGTCGTCATGGGCCGAACGCGGCTGATAACGCGGCGGCACCTCGATGGCGGCCACCGTCTTCATGCTTTCGAGCATCTGCGCGACCAGCGGCGAGGCGATGCGGTAATAATTGAAACGGCGCTTTTTGGTGACGGCGATCAGGCGCGCTTCGACGAGCTTGCCCAGATGTTCGCTCGCCGTCGGCCGCGACACATGGGCGAGAAAGGCAAGCTCGCTCCCGGTCAGCGATTGTCCGCCCATCAGCGCGCCGAGCATGGTGGCGCGCGCCGTATCGCCGACGAGCGCGGCAACCTCGACCATATTGGCGGCGGCGACCATGAGTAATTGTATCGCTCCTGCCGTCAGACGGGCAATCGAAGATGCTTCGGCCTGCGCCGAACCGATTGAACGCGACAAATGCCGGCGCTGCCGCGACTATTCGGCGGACAGCATCAAGCAAGAGGATCAGCCATGAATCGCGAAGTCATCCGCGTCGAGCCGTTGTCAAGCCGAAGCGAAGCCCGCAAGGTACCGTCGTCACCCGCCGTGCGCGGCGGCGGCCTGATCTTCGTGTCGAATATTCCGCCCTACGACCCGGAAACCGGCGAGATCAAACGCCTGCCGGTCGAACGGCAGGCCGAGATTGCGCTTGAGCAAATCAAGCTTTGCCTGGCCGCGGCGGGCTCATCGCTCGACAAGGTTCTCAGGTGCACCATCTATTGCACCGATGCCAAATATTTCGCCGCCATCAACGCCGTCTATGCGCGGTATTTTCCGCACGATCCGCCGGCGCGCGGCTTTGTTTGCGTGCTGCCTTGGCACGGGCCGTTCGACGTCGAGATCGATTGCGTCGCGCTGGCGTGACTTACATCAGCGCCGCCGCAACCGCCTTGCCGCAGGTGACCGTATCGGCGGCGCCGCCGAGATCGCGGGTGCGCAGCTGCGGTTCGGCCAACACTTTCTCGATGGCTTTTACGATCGCCGCGGCGGCTTCGGCTTCGCCGAGATGCTCCAGCATCATCGCGCCACTCCAGATTTGCCCGATCGGATTGGCGATGCCCTGCCCGGCGATGTCCGGCGCCGAACCGTGCACCGGCTCGAACAGCGACGGGAAGCGCCGTTCCGGATCGATATTGCCGGACGGCGCGATGCCGATGGTGCCGGTGCAGGCCGGACCGAGGTCGGACAGAATATCGCCGAACAGGTTCGACCCCACCACGACGTTGAACTTGTCGGGCTTGAGCACGAACAGCGCGGTGAGAATGTCGATGTGATACTTGTCCCATTTCACGTCGGGAAAGTTCTTCGCCATCGCTTCGACGCGCTCGTCCCAGTACGGCATGGTGATGGCGATGCCGTTCGACTTTGTCGCCGAGGTCAGATGCTTTTTCGGCGTCTTGCGCGCCAGCTCGAAGGCGAATTTGAGCACGCGGTCGACGCCGATCCGCGACAGCACGGTTTCCTGCACCACCACTTCGCGCTCGGTGCCGGTGAACATGCGGCCGCCGATGGCGGAATATTCGCCTTCGGTATTCTCGCGCACCACCCAAAAATCGATATCGCCGGGCTTGCGGCCCGCCAGAGGCGACGGCACGCCGGGCATCAGCCGCACCGGGCGCAGATTGATGTATTGGTCGAACTCGCGGCGGAACAGAATGAGCGAGCCCCACAGCGAGACATGATCGGGGATTTTGGCCGGCCAGCCGACCGCGCCGAAATAGATCGCGTCGTGGCGGCCGATCTTCTCTTTCCAGTCCTCCGGCATCATCCGGTCATGCTTGGCGTAATAATCGCAAGAGGCGAAATCGAAATGGTCCTGGCGCAATTCGAAGCCGAATTGCTTGGCCGCGGCTTCGAGCACGCGCACACCTTCGGGAACCACCTCCTTGCCGATGCCGTCGCCGGGAATGACGGCGATGTTGTAGACGCGATTGGTGGGCATTGAACCTCCAGACGACCTGAAACTGCGGCGCACATTACAGTGCGAGGGCGGAACGAAGCAATTCAGCCTTACATCCGGTCGTTCCCGCGAAAGCGGGGACCCAGTTGCTGAGCCTTCGCGAGAATGAGCGGTTGACAGGAATGCGCCGCGCGCTGTCGCCCCTCGCAATGCCGGCGAGACGCGCTCAAGCCCCTGGTTTCGCTTTCGCCTCTTTATGCCCAACCGGCGCGCCGGCCTTTTTCCAGGCGGAAAAGCCGCCGTCGATATGGGCGACGTCGGCAAGCCCCATCTCGACCGCGGTCCTGCCGGCGAGCGCCGAGCGCCAGCCGCCGGCGCAATAGAACACGAATTTCTTCGGCTCGGCGAACACCGGCTTGTGATACGGGCTTTGCGGGTCGATCCAGAATTCCAGCATGCCGCGCGGCGCATGGAACGCGCCGGGGATCAGCCCCTCGCGCTCCAGCTCGCGCGGATCGCGCAGATCGATGAATACAACGTTCGGATCGCCATGGAGCGTCTTCGCCTCGTCGACGGACAGCGTGACGATGTGCGTCAACGCCTCGTCGACCATTTGCCGAAAACCTTTGCGTCCTGCATTCATCGTTTCGCCTCCGGTTCCGGCTCATTCTATCATGCGCCTGCTGCAGACTTGGATTCGTGCCATCGTCTGCCGGTCTCATGCGTCCCGGCACAGAAAGATCGTCCGGACCCGCGGATCGAGGGTCGACCAGTGTTGCCCCACCTCGGCGAGCGGCACGGCTTTGGCGGCGGTGGTCAGGCCCGCCGCCGCTGCCGCACCCAGCACTTCGCCGATGGCCTTGAGGATGCGCGGCTGCGGAATGCTGCCGATGCCGCTGCCCATAATATCGAGCGGAAAGGACCGCAGCGTGTGCGCCGGCAAGGCAATGACTGCGCCGCCGATCGAGCCGATCTGCACGAAGCGAAGCGGCTTGCCGATCTTGGCCGCCGCAGCGAGCAGGCGTTCGGCGCTCGGGCCCCAGAGATAATCCAGCACGACGTCGACGCCGCCCTCGAATTCTTGCGCGAAGGCGCGCGCGAGTGCGGCGTCATCCTCTTCGAGCGCGACAGCAACGTCGGCGCCGAGCGCGGCGAGTGTGGCGCGGTCCCGCCCGGTGGCGACGATCCGGGCGGCGCCGAGATGACGCGCGATCCGCACGGCCAGCCGACCCGACGTTCCGGTGGCGCCGTTGATGAGCACCGTTTCGCCGGCATTGAACTTTGCCCGCTCCTTCAGCGCCGCCCAAGACGACATGGCGGGGATCGCGATGGCGGCTGCGGTGACGTCGTCGATAGCCTCGGGGAGCGGCACGCAGTGCGTCGCGTCGACGGCCGTGCGCGCGGCCATGCTGCCGAACGGGGCGCGCGGCATGAAGAAATAGACGCGGCCGCCGTCGTGGCGCCGCCCGACGCCGTCAAGCCCGACCACGAATGGATGGGCCGCCGCCGCGCTGTAATGGGTGCCCGACGCGCGCGCCTTGGTCACATGGCTGAGCGGCGCGGCGGCGACGTCGATCAAAACTTCGCCGGCCGCCGGGCGCGGCTCCTCGAACTCGGCATAGACGGGAGTTTTGCCAGGCTCCCGCACGATCGCGGCTTTCACGGTGCCGTTCCCCTCGGACAAGCGTTTCGCGATCGCTATCTTGTCATGCTTCGTGTGTCGGAAAAATCCACGATCAGCCGCCGCGCCGAAAGATCACGCTGAGATTATTGGCCGGCATGGGCACCGTTTCCCCTGAGACGAAGCCGCACCGTTCGGCCAGTTCGGTGACGTCGTCGAGGTCGCGAATGCCCCAAGCCGGATTGCGCGCGCGCAGATCGGCATCGAACGCCGCGTTGCTCGGCGCGGAGTGGCGGCCGCCGCTCTTATAGGGACCGTAGAGATAGAGGACGCCGCCGGCCGGCAAGACGCGCGCGGCGCCGGCGATCAGGCCTTCGCCGGCCGCCCAGGGCGCGATGTGGATCATGTTGCAACACACGATCGCCTGGGCCCGCGCGACCGGCCAGGTCTGCGACGTCACGTCGAGCGCAAGCGGCGGCAACAGGTTGGACAAGCAGGCCTCGGCGCGATGCTCGGCGATGCTGGCGAGCGCATCGGCATCAAGATCGCTCGGCTGCCAGGTCAACGACGGCAGCGCCTTGGCAAAAAACACGGCGTGCTCGCCGCTGCCGCTGGCGATTTCCAGCACGACCCCGCGCGGCGGCAGCACGCGCCGCAAGACGTCGAGGATCGGTTCGCGGTTGCGCGCGACGTGCGGATAATAGAGGCGCGGGTCGATGGTTTCTGACATAGGGTCTGCCGGTGTCATAATGCTACGTGAACAGGTCGGCGTGGCTTCCGGTGCGGATCAAAAGGACCTCCTCGTCATCGACGGTGTAGATGAGCAGCCAATCGGCTTCGATGTGACATTCCCAGACCCCGCGCCACTCGCCGGACAGCCGATGCGGCCGATAGGCCGACGGCAGCGCACCCTGCCCGGCAAGCGGTTCGACCGCGGCAATGAGCTCGGCCACGTTCTTGCCAAGCCGCTTCCGGCGTTTGAGATCGGCGCGAAATCGCCGGCGCTGTGCGATCCGGCGCACGGCGCGGGCTCAGAGCGAACGCGTCGCCTTCGCCCACTCCGCTACGGTCGCGAAGCTTTCGATGTTGTGCCGGCGGCGCGCCTCGTCCAGCGCCTTGCGCGTCGCCGCATTCGGAATGCGGACCGGAAACGGCAGACCCCGGTACAGCGTCACCTGCTTGTAAAACAGCGTGATCGCCTCGGTCGGCGTCATGCCGAGTTTGTCGAGGACGGTTTCCGCGTCATGTTTCAGTCCGGGCTCGACGCGGGCCCGAATCATTTTCGTCTTGGCCACGGCAATCTCCTTGCGGGCATTATGTACCACATTTGGGGAACGCCGCCAAGGCACCAGCTGACTTAACGCACGCCGGTAGAGCGGCGACCGATCAGAACGCTGCGCCCGTCAAAGCGCTACGCGTTCGCTTGGCGTCACGGTGTGCGGCGCGGACAGCGGCGCGCCGGTGCGCTGGTCGAAGAACGGGTTCGGCCGGCCGAGCCCGCGCGCCCACCAGCCGAGAATCTTCGCGGCGCGGCGCGTGAATGTTCCGAACGATGGCGGCGGCGGCGCGTCCGGCGGCAGCGGTCCGATGGCCGAGCGTTCGAAGATGCGGCACTGCGGCGGCCCGAGCATATCCTCGCCTATAATCCGCTCGTCCCCGCGAACGCGGGGACCCAGCAAGTCCGCAAAGACATCGGCACCCGCAGCCTGGATTTCCGGCTGCGCGGGAATGAGCGGAGGACAATCGTCGCAGTCCATGAAGGAGTGTATAAGGGCGACGACCGGAAAGCGCGCGCTTGCCGCGGTATTGGCAATTGGAGTCCGGCAACACTCGGCGTACCAGCGCAGCACCTTGCCGGAAAAGGCGAGGCAGCGCAGCGCATCGGTGCCCGCGGTCAGCGTCACGCGGCCCGCCGCCATCTGTAAAATAGCGGTGCCGCCGGCGGCGTCGAGCACGTCCGGCTGCTGAAACATGCGCGCGAACGCCTGGCAGTCGGTGCAGTAGCAGACAAAGCGGAAGCCGGCCGACGGCGACACCTCGCGTGCAAGCCCGCGTACATGGCCGCAGCGGCAGCGAAGGTGGAGATTGAATGGCACGCGTACGGTGTCTCCTCCGCCATTCTCCGCAGCATCTGGAGTTGCGGACCGCCAAAGCATAGCCGTTCTGTTCTTAACAGACCCGGCCGCGGCCAAACCGCCCGACGTTACGCCCGATCCGAAGCCGGCGAAATCTTGACATCCACCGGCCCGTACATCGCCGGCGCCGGCACGTCGCCGCGCTTTTCGAACGCGGCGATCCGATCGCCCTGTTCGAGGATCGCCCCGATATCGTCCAGGCCCTTGAGCATCCGATTGCGGCGGTAGGCGTCGAGCGCGAACGGGATGCGCAGCTGCCGGTCGTCGGTGATCGTCATGGTGTCGAGATCGACCGACAGCCGATAGCCGTCGATTTCCGCGCAGCGCCGGAACAGTTCGTCGACCTTCGCCTTCGGCAAGGTGACGAGCACGACGCCGTTGTTGAACGCATTGGTGTAGAAAATATCGGCATAGCTCGGCGCGATGACGGCGCGGAAGCCGAAATCCCTGACCGCCCAGGCCGCGTGTTCGCGGCTGGAGCCGCAGCCGAAATTCTCCCGCGCCAACAAGACGGTCGCGCCGCGGTAGCGCGGCAAGTTGAAGACGAAATCGGCATCGGGCGACCCGTCTTCGCGATAGCGCCAGTCGTGGAACAGGTCGCGGCCATAGCCCTCGCGCGTGCCGCGCAGGATGAATTGTTTGGGCACCATCTGGTCGGTGTCGACGTCGATGCGGTCGAGCGGCACGACGAGGCCGGTATGTTCCTTGAAGGGCTGCATGGCGGGCGTTCCTTTATTTCGCCGTCGTCATGGCGCGCACGTCGACGAAGTGGCCGGCAACCGCCGCTGCGGCGGCCATCGCCGGACTGACGAGATGCGTGCGTCCGCCTTTGCCCTGCCGGCCCTCGAAGTTGCGGTTTGACGTCGAGGCGCAGCGCTCGCCCGGCGGCAGCACGTCTTCGTTCATGCCGATGCACATGCTGCAGCCCGACTCGCGCCATTCGAATCCCGCCTCGATGAAGACCTTGTGCAGACCTTCCGCTTCGGCCTTGGCCTTCACCTGCGTCGACGCCGGCACCGCCAAGGCCTGCTTGATCGTCTTGGCGACCGTCTTGCCGGCAAGCACGCGCGCCGCGTCCCGGAGATCCTCGATCTGGCCGTTCGAGCAGGAGCCGATGAAAATCCGATCGAGCGCAATGTCGACGATCCGCGTGCCCGGCTGAAGACCCATGTAGTGCAGCGCGCGTTCGACCGACTCGCGTTCTTCGACATCGTCGAACGCGGACGGCTCCGGTATGGCGGCGTCGATATCGGCGACCATGCCCGGATTGGTGCCCCAGGTGACCTTCGGCTTGATCGCGGAAACATCGAGATCGACCACGGTGTCGAAGCCGGCGCCGGCATCGGTCGCCCACGAGCGCCACTTGTCGACGGCCGCCTCGAACGCGGCGCCGCGCGGCGTGTAGGGCCGGTCCTTGAGATAGGCGAATGTGGTGTCGTCCGGCGAAACCATGCCGGCCTTGGCGCCGCACTCGATCGACATGCTGCAGAGCGTCATCCGCTCTTCGATCGAAAGCGCCTTGACCGCGGCGCCGCCATACTCGATCGCGTAGCCGGTGCCGCCGGCGAAACCGATCTTGCCGATGATCGCCAGCATGATGTCTTTGGCCGAGATTCCGGTCGGCCGTCTGCCGTCGACGCGCACCAGCATCGTCTTGGCGCGAAACTGCGGCAGACATTGCGTCGCCAGCACGGTTTCCACTTCGCTGGTGCCGATCCCGAAAGCGAGCGTGCCCAACGCGCCGTGCGTCGAGGTGTGGCTGTCGCCGCAGACCACGGTCTGGCCCGGCTGCGTGATGCCCATTTCCGGGCCGATGATATGCACGATCCCCTGATTCCTGCTGTTGAGGTCGAACAGCCGCACGCCGGTTTCGCGGCAGTTGCGGTCGAGCGCTTCGAACAGCTTGGCGCGATTGCCGGTGACCGCCGCCACGCTGCGCCCGACCGTCGTCGGCACCGAGTGATCCATCACCGCGAAGGTCAAATCGGGTCGCCGCACCTTGCGGCCCGCCGCTTTGAGGCCGGCAAAAGCCTGCGGCGACGTCGCCTCGTGAATGAAATGGCGATCGATGTAGATGAGCGGCACCGCGCCGTCGGCGGCAACAAGGTGGGCGTCCCAGATCTTGTCGTACAAGGTGCGCGGCGGCATCGGCGTTTCCCAACCCTGCGGCGGCGTCGATCGCGCCGCGATTGCCACCGACTATGCGCAAGGAGCCTTAGGCAAGGCAAGTTTGCTGTTTGCAATCAGCGGTTTGCAGCATCGGCGCGAGCGCTGCGCTTGGCGAGCCGGCGCGGGCCCGCAGTGGAAAAGTCGGATCGCACCCGGCAAAGGCAACATGGCGCCACGCTGTCCTGATAGAAAGCGGTAAAGGCAGCCACGCCATGACCCAGGCCCTTCCCGCGGGCATTCCAGAACTCGACGAAACTCCGCATAGCCGTGAAAGCATCGTCGAGGCGCTGCGGATGTCGGCCGATACGCCAGCGGTGGAGGTTGCGTTCGGCACGCTCTACGCCGCTGCCATCGAGCCTGACATCCTTGCCGTGCTGGATCGCGCGCTTCGCGAGGATCTGAATACGCCGGATCAGCGGCTGCTGTTCCGCGGCGTCCACATTCTGGGCGGCCGCCAAATGCCGGCGGCATTCCAGCCTTTCATCGCATTCCTGCGCGGTCCGCCGGAACGCGTCGACATGTTGGGTGACGCCATCACCGAGGCGCTGGCCAAAATCCTGGCCGGTCTGTTCGACGGCGACGATGAACTGCTACGGACCCTATAGCCGATACCAATGTCGATCCGTTCGTTCGCGCGGCGGCCCTCGGTGCGATGGGAACGCTGTGCTTCGACCGCCGGATCGATCGGCCAATGTTCGCCGCGTACCTGCGGCAGCTCGGCGAAGAAGGGCTGCTGCCGGCAAACGACGACGTTCTCTGGCGTGCGTGGATGAATGTCATCGGCGTGCTGGGCATCGCCGATCTGGCGCCACGGGTGCTGATTCCGGAGCAAGCCGCCCACCAATTCCGGGATGATGCCGCCCGCCTGTTCCGATTAATTGCCGCCCAGCATTCCGATTAATCCTCGCCCACTATTCCGGGATGATGCCGCCCGGGGGAGACGGGGATTTCGGAGACCTCTTCTGGCTGTGTGTAGGGTCCGTTCTTTGGCTTTTGCCGGGGAGTGGATCGATGCCAGCGGAGAGGGTTGCGATGCGGTTGGTGCGCGAAGTCCTACGTTTGACGTATGCCGGAGTTTCCAAACGCGAGGTGGCGCGCCGCACCGGTATGGCGGCGTCGACGGTGCGAGCAACGATCGCGCGCTTCAAGTCGCTTGGGCTGATCTGGCCGTTGCCCGAGACCATCACGGACAGCGATCTGGAAGCGAGGATCTACAGGAGCGCCGGCAAAAAGCAGGGCCATCGGCGTATCATCGAGCCGGACTGGGCGAGCCTTCACCGGGAGATGAAGCGCAAGCACGTTACCTTGTCGATCCTGTGGGACGAGTACATCGCGGGCGATCCACAGGGGTATCGCTACAGCCGCTTCTGCGAGCTTTACCGGTCCTGGGAAGACAGGATCTCCGTCACGATGCGCCAGGCCCATTTGGGTGGCGATAAGCTGTTCGTCGATTACGCCGGCGACGCCGCGTCGGTGGTGATTGACCGGCTGACCGGCGAGATCAGGAAGGCGCAGATATTTGTCGCCGTCCTTGGGGCATCGAGCTTCACCTATGCGGAGGCAACGTGGACGCAATCGCTTGCCGACTGGATCGGCGCACACACCCGTGCCTTCGAGGCGATCGGCGGCGTGACACGGCTTCTGGTGCCGGACAATACCAAGACCGCAATCATCAAAGCGTGCTTATACGAGCCACAAGTCAACCGGACCTATACGGAGATGGCGGCGCATTACGGCACTGGCGTGCTGCCCGCAAGGCCGCGCAGGCCGCGTGACAAGGCCAAGGTCGAAGTCGGTGTTCTGATCATGGAACGCTGGATTCTGGGTCGCCTGCGCAATCGGCAGTTCCATAGCTTGGGTGAGTTGAACGAAGCCATCCGAGGGCTGTTGGTGAAGATCAACGACGAACGCCCGATCCGGCGTCTCGGTGTGACACGGCGCCAGCTGCTCGAAGAAGTCGACCGGCCGGCGCTCAAGCCTTTGCCGGCCGAGCCCTACGTTTTTGCCGAATGGCGCGCTCGCCGTGTCGGAATCGATTATCACGTCGATGTCGACAAACATTATTACAGCGTTCCGCATCGCTTCGCCCGTGCCGAGGTCGAGGTTCGGCTCACCGGACGTAGCGTTGAGGTATTCGCCAGGGGCGAGCGGATCGCTGTCCATCTGCGCTCGAGCGGAAACGGTAAGCACACGACCGTACAAGAACACATGCCCTCCAGCCATCGGCGTTATGCCAACTGGACGCTCGATCGTATCCGCACAGACGCGGCCGCGATCGGTCCATCGACGGCGGCGTTATGCGACCTGATCCTCGAGCATCGCCCGCATCCCGAACAGGGCTTTCGTGCATGTCTTGGGATCGTGCGGCTGGTCAAACCGTTCGGCAACGCGAAAGTCGAGGCCGCTGCGACGCGCGCGCTCGACATCGGCGCGATGACCTACGGCTCGGTCAGATCGATCCTCGACAACAATTTGGACCGCCATTCCGCCGGACAGCGCGGCCCGGACGGCGTGACGATCCTCCATCCCAATATCCGCGGGCCGCGCTACTACCATTGAGGTGACCACATGCTTACCCATCCCACCCTCGATCAGCTCAATCAGCTCGGGCTGTTCGGCATGGCCAAAGCCTTCGGTGAAGTTGCCGCCTCCGGCGACGCCGCCGCGCTCCCGCACAACGACTGGCTCGCATTGCTGCTCGATCGCGAGATGACCTATCGGCACGATCGAAAGCTGACGGCCAGGCTCCGATACGCACGGCTCCGCCATCAGGCCGCCGTCGAAGACGTCGACTATCGTGCCACGCGCGGTCTCGATCGCGCTCTGTTCCAGAGGCTGGCCGAGGGCAGCTGGATCGATGCCCACGACAACGTCATCCTGAGCGGCCCGACCGGTGTCGGCAAAAGCTGGCTCGCTTGTGCGCTCGGCCACCGCGCTTGCCGCAATAACCGATCCGTTCTCTATCAGCGCATTCCCAAGCTCTTCGCCGATCTCGCGCTCGCACGCGGCGACGGCCGCTATGCCCGGCTCCTGCGGTCGCTCGGCGGCGTGCAACTCCTCATCCTTGACGACTGGGGTCTCGAACCGCTCGACGCCGCCGCAAGGCATGACCTCCTCGAAATCCTCGAAGAACGCCACGGACGAAAATCGACAATCGTTACCAGCCAGCTCCCGGTGGACAAATGGCACGACGTTATCGGCAATCCGACTTACGCCGACGCCATTCTTGATCGCCTGGTCCACAACGCCCACCGCATCGATCTCACAGGCGACAGCCTTCGCCTGAGCCGAGCAAAGCACGCCAAAAAAGATTGACCATCCACAGCAAGCAATGTCACAAGCTCAGCAGCCAGCGAGGCCCGCGCCCTGTGCGACATCATGTCGGAATCCATGCGCGGCATCATCTCGGAATGCCCGGGCGACTTCATCGGAATCGGCACTTTCGCGGTCGCGGGTCCGCTTTCAAGATCTCCGGTGTCAGAGATTGCCGCGACTATGCGAGCCAGAAGGGCCTAACGGAGTTTAGGTCGCGCCTATCCAACCGGAACCCGATATCCTTTAAGGCGCGGTCGCTGAGAGCCTCGAGATTAACGCCACTGTAGCCCCGCGGACGGCTCATGAGATTCAGCGTCGGGAGCTTTGGCCTGATAGTCGTCATGGAACCCTCCCTAGATTGTAAGCGCATCATACCGATACCAACGCAAACCGACGTGACGGCAAGCACATAAAGTGGCTTTCTCGAACGCCTGTCACAGAGCTGATAGTCATGGAAATTGAGCCCTTCCGACACCCGGGGTTACACCCTTTCCCCCCCCGCTCCGGCCGGCGGCGGCGGGACTCACACCATTCTGCGTGCAAAAAAAGCCGGCGGGACTCCATCCGGGAGTCCCCGGCGCTGGCCGCGCCTCCGTCGCAGCGCCGGGGGCTTAAACCAAATCCACTCAACCGCCATTTTTTTGGAATTGTGTGCTGGCGGTCACAGCCATGTCGTTTATAATCGTCTAGTAAGGTCATTGTCGTCTGCACCCAGCTTTCCACCGCGCCTAGGCTGGGGCTAACGATCAGGGGGGAACGGCGTAGCCCGATGGGTTGCGCCGTTCTTCACCTTCAATCCACCCCGCTTTGAGTAATAGATCCCGGTAGTTTCGTCACATTGACCGCGATGCGCAAAAACTGCCTCGCGCGGCGGTGTCTCTAGAGTCGGATCTATGTGTCTCTTATCACGCGGCTCCGACAGCGTCGGAAGCCCTTTGCTTCTGCCCGTCCCACCAGTTTGCGCCCGTCAACGTACAGCATTGACATATTAAGAGTTCGCCAAACGCGATTGGTCGCGACGGCGAGGTGGATGACGCCGCCTGAGCCAATTAATTTCTTTACTGTGGGTCCCGCGTTAACCTGATACTTTCCTCCCGCTTTCGCTCTTTCTCCACAAAACTTGCAATCGTTCCTATGATTACACGGTGCCGTCGCGGAGTTGGTAGGAATTGAGGGTGGCGTAGTCTCCGGGGTGTTCAACCTCGAATCATCCGGCGTTGAAGCGTCGGACTGGAGACCACGCCATGACGAGCAATACCACGAAGCCTGATTCTTTGCAGCCTGCGGCCAAAATGGCTGTTGATCTTTTCGACAATTGGTTTGATCCGATCGAGACCGAGGTGCGGGCTCGAGCGCGTGAGTTCGTCGAAGAGTTGATCCGCGGCGAGCTCGACGCTCTGCTGGCACGGCCGCGTTACGGACGAAGCCAGATGGCCGGCAATGAAGGAAGAGCCGGCGTTGCGGGTCACCGTCACGGCAGCCGGACGCGGTCGCTGACAGGCACGTTCGGGCCGATCGAGATTGCGGTGCCGCGCGCCCGGCTGACCACTTCCGAGGGCAAGACGGCGGAATGGAAAAGTCAGGCGCTGCGGGCCTATCAGCGGCGCACGCTTGCCGCCGACGCCCTGATCGCGAGCACGTATCTCGCCGGCACCAATACAAGGCGGGTGCGTCGCGCGCTGGCGGCCTTGTTCGGCGGAACGGTCGGCAAGGACACGGTGAGCCGGACATGGCGCAAGGTAAAGAGCGACTGGGACGCCTGGAACACCCGCTCGCTGGCCGAGGAGCCGATTGTGCGCCTGATCCTCGACGGCACCGTCGTTCGTGTGCGGCTCGATCGCAAAGCGACTGCCATCTCGCTGCTGGTCGTTCTCGGTGTGCGCGCGGACGGCCAGAAGGTGCTGCTCGCGATCAAGAGCATGGGCGGCGAGAGCACCGAGGCCTGGCGCACTGTCCTCGACGATCTTATCAAGCGCGGGCTGCGGCGACCCGAGTTCCTTATTGTCGACGGTGCGCCAGGAACTCGACAAGGCCATTGCCTCTGTCTGGGATGGCGTGCCGGTCCAGCGCTGCACGGTTCATAAGCACAGAAACCTGTTCGCGCATGCCCCCGAGCGACTGCATGACGAGATCACCGCGGATTACAACGACATGATCTACGCGGCGACACCTGAGGAGATAGAGATCCGCCGCAAGGCTTTCATCCGCAAATGGAGGCTCAAGCATCGCGCTGTCGCCGACAGCCTGGAGGAGGCCGGAGAACGCTTGTTCACCTTCACCCGCCTGCCTCCGAGCCAATGGCGCAGCTTACGCACCACAAATGCCATCGAGCGATTGCACGAGGAATTCAAGCGGCGGATCAAGACCCAAACTGTTCTGCCATCCGCCGACACCGCTGCCATGCTGTTCTGGGCGCTGCTCGCCTCAGGACAGATCAACATGCGCAAGGTTGATGGTTGGCAGACGCTCGCTACAAAGCCCATCGATCAGCCGATTGACCTTGCAGCCTGAAACGATACCTTCATGTTACCGGAGAATGCGCCACACCGAATTCCAACCGCATTCCGGACGGCACCGATTACACGGGCAAGAACAATACAGAACAGGACGAGGAAGAAACACGACATCGGGGCGCCGTCAGCGAGTTGTTAAGCCTTCTGTCATTGCCATAGCCCGAGCGTAGCGTCCGGCAGACCACCCATTTCAAAGAATGCTAAACTGTGCAACCGCTGGCTAGCGCGGTACGTTTAAATGTCGCCCGCTGATACCAGAGCAAATCTCCTCCCGTCGTAACCTCAACATTTAAGGTTGACAGAGAATGTTGCCGAGGTGAGGAGCCTTGGCGCATTGCTGCTGAGCGCAGGTCGCGATAGCTTTTGTCTGATCTTTAAACAGCTTCCTAAGCACTCGCGACGCAATGCACGAAAGCAAGCAAAGTTTTTCGGCGCCTCGATACGCTCCATCGCGGAGACCAAACCGCTGCTACTGCTGTGAGGGCGGTTTCGGCTTAATCCGTCATAAATTTGCACTGAAAAAATTTTGTTCAAAGGAATGTCTGCACGCCTACAAAGCCAATTCCGAACGTGAAATGTTTCGCCTCAAAGCCTGGTGGAAATTTCTTACTGGCAAATAGTGAAAGAAATGCTCCTACCGAAGACACAGGTGAGTCGCTTCTTTGGCCTTGATCTCGGTGACTGGTCAATCCTACTGCTTGGCCTTCTCCTTATGGCGATGCTGGTCGCACTTACCTCAATTTAGTGCCGCGCGACTGTTTGCTGTCGCTGCCTGACCTGAGACGTTGTGATCCCGTCAATTAGCATCGACTTCCACTATTATATTGTTGTTTGGTACGACGTCATCTAGCTGGATGACAAGCAACTCTTGGACAGCCGAAACTTCACTGCTCTCCGTTACCCAACTGCTCACTTTGGGATCAAGTTTGCCGCCAGAGCCAACCCAGCTCACCCAATAATCGGTAATTAAGCCGCTGGACTTGATCTTATCAAGCCGGCTGATGATGTCGAAATGGACACTCGCATTCATAATGGCCGGAGCAATAGCCGATAGTTTTCGCAATCACAACAACCGGGCCGCCACACGATTAACGGCCCAATCAGCGGCCCTGACCGTTGTCGATTGCTCGGTTCAGAAACGTGAAGCGATTAAGCCTTAGCGCACCGAGGATCTAACTGCACGGGTGGATCGCGACCGCAAAAGACGTTCGTGCCCGCGAAGGAAAATAATATTTGGCGTGTTCAGCACAAAAGTCTGCAGGTGAACGGGTCCGCAGGAACTCACGTTGGGATGACGCAGCGCCTTGCACCAACTGGGAAACGTGCGCCCAGCCCATTGCGAGTTGTATCGGTTCGACGTGCGTGCCAGTGCCGCCAAAAGGTCTTTGCAGTTCACCACGGGATTCTCTACCGGCGATTTGCCACCTGCATCAGCACTGGTGATGGCCGAAACCGCCCATTCCTCGATCGGGTGACCGGTAATAGCCAGTACATAATTGCGGGTCTCTCGCGGCAGGCCGCGGATACCCGACAGATAATCACGCACGCGCTGTGGTCCGGCATTATAAGCAGCGGCAGCAAGCCCGAGATTACCAAATTCGTTGCGTAACTCGGCCAAGAACTCTCCTGATGCCGGCAGCGCCTCGGCCGGATTAAATGGTTCGTAGAGACCCCGTTCAACCGCAGTGCCCGGCATAAATTGGGCGATACCCTCTGCGCGCCCACCAGTGGTTGGTGGGCCAATGACGTCGGCTTGAAGCCTGCTCTCCTGCCAGATCACCCGCGTAAAAAAGTCGACCGGAAGACCGTTCGAGCGGGCCGCCGCTTCGATCATCTGGCAAATTTGAGAGTGTAAATCGTCAGCCTGCTCGGCGGGCGCATTGGGCTGAGCCATTACACGCTGCGAAGCCATCGACGCCAGGATAACCAGCGAGATGCCAAACAGCGCGGGGCTAAGCCAACAACCTTTTAAGCCGCGCTTGCCGCTGCGTGGCATTACCGTGGTTGCATGACCTTCAAGAGCAATCTGCATAGACACCATCTGTTCGCTCAAAGACGCGGCGCGTTTCGGAAGACCTTCCAGTGGGCGAATGGGTAAACGGACCCATCCCCAGGGGGCCTGAAGGACAAGCTCGCCCCGCTAGGTCACCCCGGAAAATCCTACCCCAGCAGAGCGAGGAACCTCATAGGTTCGAGTACGTTAGCTGACTGGCTGATCGGGCTGGCTACCCACCGTGCCTGCCACTCGGTCGCGCCCCTGGCCCCGGCCTCCACGGCCGGGGTCATGTATTTTAAGAATTTGGTCGAGAAATACCGCAACATCAAGGCGCCGGATTATGTCGTGGACGCGCTATAAATCGATTAAAGTAGGGGGGTTAAATAGTTTTGCCCGCGTTGTAAGATAGCGGCGGCTAGGCGGGAAACGCCGCTCTTTCGGCGGAGGTTGTCATGTACAAGTTGAGAACCATCCACGTTATGGCGGTCTTCGCCGTTGCGCTTTTAACCGCCGCCGCGGCGCAGACGCCAAATGCTGAGACGCCCGATGCCCAATCGTCTGACACACCGTCGCTCGACGCCCAATCGCCCGATACCCAATCCTCCGAGACCCCGGCACCAAGTCAGCGCGCGGCTTTGCCACCGTCGGCCATCCCCTATCTGGGTAGCGGACAATACTCGTCCTATGGGCCTCAAACCTATGGGCCTGAGGGCAGCCACCAATTCACCTTGCCGAACGGAACCACGATAGTGACCGCGCCAGACGGCTCCACAACGACGTATTCGCCCTATGGCAATTACGTTGCCGGATCAGATGGCAGCCTGACTTTTAGTTATGGAAACAGGACGATGCAAAACGATGGAACGCTGTCGGAGACCCATGGCAATCAGACCTTCGTCTATAAGCCGGGCGCCCCGTCGGTGGTCTGTTCGACCTACGGCTATCAGAAGGTCTGCCGATAGGTTCCTGGCGTTCGCGCACCGGTTTCTCGGTGCAGTTCTGACCGAGCCGGCTTGATCACCGTGAGAGCCTAATTTCGGATTGTTTGGTCCCAGTTTCGCTTTGACTTCGATCGCCCGAGCTGTGTGCCGCTTGGCTGAGGCCAAAAAAGCAGCGGCTGGCGTTAACAAGCCAGGCTTGGTGGATCCCGCCCCTACTAATTCTTCATAAAATTCAATGATATAGCCGGATTTAAATGGTAGGCAGAAGTCCAGGGCGTTGGCCCAGCAACTCTCGCCGCTCTTTGCTGCCGCCCCTTGACTGACGGTTATCAAAGGGGTCAAATTTATTTCATGCGCGGCATCGGAGTAATGGGGAATGGCTATGATCTCGAAGGTCCTAGCGGGCTGCTTTGCAGTGCTGACGTTTGCGCTTGGAACGAGCGGTGCTAACGCTACTGTTACCGAACCGGACGTTTTTTTCACGATCACGAGCCAGACTGAACCGACGTTGTATTTCTCGGTGCCGCAAAGTCCGACGCCGAATTTTTACACGCTCGGCTCGTCTTTTGAACTTGATAATGTTTTCACAGAGGCCGTCGGGGTCGGAATCGGTCTGGATAACTTTACGTTCTATAATGGCGGCCCCAGCAACACGGAAGGTGGATTGTCAGATCTTTACTTTTTTAATTTTATGGGCGGACTTTTCTCGGCCCAGCTGTACACCGGGCCTGAGAGTTCTCCGACATTCTTGACGGGCTTCTTCCCCGCCACCTATACCGATCCCCCCTCCTGTGGAGTGGGTGGGGCCGAGTTGTGTGTAGATCCACACGCCACCATCCACATCAGCAATACTGCTACAACCCCGCTGCCGTCGACGTGGTTGATGCTGTTGAGCGGTTTCTTAGGCATCGCGTTCTTTGTGGGCCGTCTGCGGCAGTATGCCGATCCTTTCGCGGCCTGAATATCCACGTCAGAATTAACGAAGCCCCGGGCCAAGCTCCGGGGCTCTTTTGTTACATGCTTAAACCGGATAAGCATGTTTTGTTAGATCATGATCGGTGAGGCCAGTACATCGCCACCATGCTGGCGAACATCAGTGCCATGCCAATTTCAGATTCCAAATTCGGGATAAAGTCGGCGATCCATCGCGGTGTATAGGCGTGCCAATTGATGAATGATGGATGGCCGGTCGTTAAATATCCGTACAGCCAAATCGCTAGTCCGGCAAAATAGATGCCCCAACCAAAGATGACGTGTTTCTTCACCTCGGATCCTCGTGTTCAAATGCCAACTGCTTCTTTGTAACGATCAGCCGGCCTTGCGCTCTGCAACCTGGCCTACGGAATATCGCACCCATCGCACAACAGCGGCATCGGAGCGCCGCCAATTCCGTAATGCGCGCAATTAACCCATCTCCCTTACCATGCGCGGCCTCCACAGGTCCGAGGACTTGACTATTCGCCGCGGCCCTGGAACGATGTGTTTAGGCGGGCTATACGAACTCGGGAATTGAATTAACGTGATCAGGAAACTCGGTGTCGCGCTTGGCTGCATCGTGGCCAGCGCGTTTGTGCTCGCCCCGGCTAACGCTTCCCTCTTAACTCCGGCAAATTCGGTCGTTACCGCTTACGGCGTTGGCGTGCTGAGCCTCAATCTCGGCGGTGGCCTGGCCAATTTCAATAGTCCGAATTCGGCCACGCTCTACGGTAACACCTCGCCCGCCCAAGGCACTTTCACGCAAAGTGGCGCTACCTTTTCCGGGGATGGAATCCTGATGACAAATCCAACCCCGGGATCCTCCCTGGGGCTGTATGCCGAACCATACGGCGATACGACGCAGTATCTGACCGTCCAGCCCTATGGCCCCAGCGAAACCGTGACGTTTGGAAACACCTACACGACACTTGGTCTCTACTGGGGTTCGATGGACAACTATAACTCGATCCAGTTGTTCAACGGCACCAACCTTCTTGACACGATAACGGGAACGCAGGCCGCACTTTCTATTCCGGCTAGCGGGGCACAAGGGCTCCAAACCGACTACGCCAACAACCGCTTCATCACCATCAGCGACATTGATGGTGTCGGCGCCGGCTTCACCAGCATCGTGCTCAACTCGACCTCAAACTCGTTCGAGTTGGACAATCTTTCGTGGGGCAACAACATCATCACGAACAGATTTAGCGCTACACCTCTGCCACCCGCGGTGACCATGTTTTCAGCCGGTTTGGCGTTACTCGGATTTGCCGGAATGCGCCGACAGAAGGCTGGCGTGATCGCCGGCTGATTAGCCAATACCAACGGGGCCATCCCCACCGAGCCCCGGTCCGTAGCCGAGGCTAATTATGCGTCCGACCCGCAATCATCGGGCCGTGACGCGCCGTATCGCGTAACGCGGCTTCCTTTTCATTCCTTCCCTTCCACCCCTCAATCATGGCCTATCAAACGAGTTACAGAACCTCGTATTGCAGAAGCCGAAAAAATGTCTCTGGGGGATAACAGGTGCTCTCACAGCCTGATTTTCAAGGTGAAACAGCGTGTTGCGGTTGAGTTGAATCACGACCGAATTAACGAAGCCCAACAGGACTGGAATTGTCGCCTTTACCCGATTGACTGCCGGTATGGCCCATGGGACTCTCTATTCAAGGCGCCAAAAGGGAACAGGTATGAAAGTCCAATGCGCTCTCGCCGCTAGCGCTCTTGCCTTGGGTATCGCCGTCAGCGCCGCCCCAGCCAAGGCTTCAACGGTGACCGACTTGGTTACGTTTGATGTTAAGGACGCCTACGGACAGTTCGGCGTTGTGGGCTATTCGTCGTTGCCGGAAGCCACCGGTTCGTTCGACATCACGTTTGACCCGACCAAATTGTATCCGGCTTCCGGTGTCGGATCCCAATCGGTTACCGGCGTAGTGACCTTTCTGAGCCTGACGGTTACCAATCCGGACCCTCTTTTGTCGGCCCTCGCTTTCAACCCAAGCGACATTCAGTATTTTCAATATGATGGCGGCACACTCACGCTATCCAGCGATCCCTCGGCACCGAAGACTCTTACCGATGACACCTACATCACCATCGGCATCAATGGGTTTGGCCTGTTAAAGCCGGCAGCCGACGTTTGGTACTCTCTGTCTACGCTTCCGGATGCCGTGACCTCCAGCGGTGGGCCTGGAAGTGTCACGGGTACAACTCCCATACCCGGGGCTCTGCCGCTATTCGCGGGCGGTCTCGGCGCCATCAGCCTGCTCGGTTGGCGCAGAAAGCGGAAAAATATTGCAGCAATAGCCTGATCAGAAGACCTGGCCGGATCTTTCTGAAAGACCGCCGCGAGGCGGTCTCCCTGTTTCAGTCGCCCGCGACTGAACCCACCGCAGGACGGCGGCCGTCGCAGATCAAACTGGCACGCGCAAATAGAGTTACTATGTCAATTGCATTGACGGATCGGCATAGAGATACTCGACCTTGGCCGTCCAGTTGTCCGCCAGGGCGACTTCGACGCCAGTGCTCGCCGCGGTCGGCTATTACTTCCGCCTCCTGCTCAACTGGCTGAGACTTTTGTTGCGTAGCCATCCGGCGTAGACCGCGGGCATTGCAGTCGGGCTTTTTTACCGATCCTGGAGCGTCGGATCGTTTTTGTGGATTTTTATCAGTTCGATCAGAGTTCTCGATTCCGAAGTCGGTGAACGCCATCACGGCATCTTCGCCACGCCCACGGATCCAGATCACGCCGTCCTCGGTGTCCATTTCGCAGGCGACCTCAAACAGCCGGTCTTCGCTTTCGCCGAGATCTGCCGCGACGCGGTCGATGGTCGTGACGTGAGAGACTTTGTTGACGTGCATGATCAGGCCGCACGAGCGGAGATTGCCGGACTTTGTTTCGCCCAATGCCAGGGCAGCAGTTCATCAAGCCGATGCGCGGGATGGGTGGCGATGCGCGAGAGGACGTCGGCGAGCCAAGCTTGGGGATCGACGTCGTTCATTTTTGCCGTGACGATGATGCTGTACATGGCGGCAGCGCGCTGTCCGCCACGGTCGGAGCCAGCGAATAGCCACGACTTTCTTCCAAGGGCTATTCCGCGCAACGCTCGTTCCGCTGCATTGTTTGACAAGCAGATGCGCCCATCGTCGAGGAAGCGGGTGAACGCAGTCCAGCGCTTGAGCATGTAATTGGCGGCCTTGACCAGGTCATGGCCACGCGAGAGCCGGGCGGCCTGCTCCTGCATATAGACCCGGAGATTATCGACCAGCGGTCGGCTCAAGTTTTGTCGGACCGCCCGACGCTCCTCAGGACTCTTGCCATTGATCGACCGCTCGATCTCGAACAGGGCGTCGATGCGACGAACGACCTCAATCGCGATCGGCGATAGAAGGATCTCCTTTTTGCCAGCGGCCTTGCGACGCGCGTTCTCCTCGAGATCTGCCATGGCGAAGAAGGGGCGCCGCGCATGCACCCAGCACGCCGCCTCCCGGACTGGGCCGGGCTTGCGATCCGCCAGATAGAGCTTGTTGTAGCCGTCATAGGCGTCCGCCTGCAGGATGCCGGCATATCCCGCCAGATGCGCCTGCGGATGCTCGCCCCGGCGATCGCGCGAGTAGTAGAACATCGCCGCGGGCGGCCCGACGCCGCCGAAGGGCTTGTCGTCTCGAACATAAACCCAGCACCGCCCGGTATCGGTCTTGCCTTTGGCCAGAACCGGCACGGTCGTGTCGTCGCCATGCAGGCGCTCGGCCGCCATCACATGAGTTTCCACAAGGCGAAGCAGCGGATCGAGCGCCGTACAGACCGATCCCACGGCATCCGCCATGGTCGACAGCGCAATCGGCACGCCTTCGAGAGCATAGCGTTCGGCCTGGCGGTTCAGCGGCTGATGCTGGCCGAACTTCTCGAACATGATCATCGCCAAAAGACTGGGGCCGGCCCATCCCCGTGCGATGACATGGAACGGGGCCGGCGCTTGCGAGATCTTCTCGCAGTCGCGGCAACTGAACTTCTCCCGCACCGTCTCGATTACCTTCCACTGGCGAGGCTGCGACTCCAGCGTCCGGGTAATGTCCTCGCCGAGTTTGCGCAGGCGGCTGCCACCGCAACACTCGCATGCCGTCGGCGGATCGATCACCACGCGCTCGCGGGGAAGGTGATCGGGGAATGTATTGCGCTCCGGACGCTTGCGCGTAAATCCGGCGACCGTGGTCGTCCTGGCGACCGCTTTCTCCGCCGCCAGTTCGTCTTCCGTGGCGCTGGCCTGCAGCTCTTCGAAGTCGAGCGCCAGTTGATCGATCAGGCGCGCCGAGCGTTCAGACCTCTGCCCATAGATCTGACGCTCCAGTTTCACGATCCGAAGCTTCTGTTGGGCGATCAGCGCCATGTCTTCCGACGCTTTCGCCCGGGCGACCGCCAGTTCTGCCGCAACTTCCAGGCCCTTGGTCTGCGCAACGGCCAGCGCCGCTTTCAGGGCGGCGTTTTCTCGGGCAAGAACGGCGTGAGCGGCATCCATGAGACGAAGTGAATCATAGTTCGTGTGATTTGAGGCGCCCTAAAATGCACGCGGCCTCAATTTTTTTCGGCTCAATCCGCTCACGCTAACCAGCGCTTTTAGGCCGCCATGTCAGTTGCGGATTTCGCCAGTCTATCCCTTCGAGCATGTACGCCATCTGGGCCGCCGAGATCGACACCGCGCCGCCTGATGCCGACGGCCATATGAACTTTCCGCGGTCCAGTCGTTTGGCGTATAGCGATAGCCCGATGCCATCGTGCCAGAGGATCTTGGCGAGATCGCCGCGACGACCTTGGAAAATATAAAGATCGCCAGCATGGGGATCACGGTTCAGACTCTCCTGAACCTGAAGCGCCAGACCCTGCATGCCGCGCCGCATGTCGGTATGCCCAGTCGCAATCCAAACCCTGACGCCGCTCGGAATCGGGATCATTGCCGCGATAACGCCTTCAAAACTCGCGCCAGCGCCGCCGTCTCGACATCAGCCCACACGATGATCCGGTCGCCTTGCGAAAGAACGATTTCCATCCGGCCGGCCGCGTCCGGGCAATGCCCTTCCGTGGCCAATCCCCGCGCAATCGTCACGGGAACGATTTCCATCGGATCCCTCCGCTCAGTCGACTCAACGCCCATCTGGCGACGCCACGTGAACAAGAGATTGGCGTTGAGCTCGTGACGTCGAGCGACCTCGGCGATCGATGCCCCTTCCTGAAGGCTCTCGTCAACGATCCGACGCTTTTCGTCCCGCGTCCAGGATCGACGTCTGCGCTCACCCGGCGCAAAATTACCGCCATTGCCAACCGACATCAGAGATAGTGTCCATCATCCAGGTAGTGGACACGATCATCGTGCCACTCCTCAGACAGCTATCTCCATCACCGAGACCAATGCCAGGCGGCCGCCGGCGGAGGGATACGTCTCTACGCCATCGAGAAGCAAATCCGTGGCACGTCCCCCGACCAGCGCCGCACCGTCCGCCAGCAACGCGCCAAACCGCTAGTCGCCGACCTCGAAGCCTTTATCCGCGCCCACCGCGAGCGGCTGTCGACGAAGTCCAATATGGGGCTGGCACTCGCCTACCTCGCCAACCATTGGCAAGGGCTCAGCGTCTATCTCGATGATGGCCGGGTCGAAATGGACTCCAACCCGGTCGAAAATCTGATCCGTCCGCTGACTTTGAATCGTAAGAATTCACTGTTCGCGGGCCACGATGAGGGAGCCCAGAATTGGGCCCGGCTGGCTTCGCTCGTCACCACCTGCAAGCTTAATGGCATCGAACCGTTCGCCTATATGAAGACCACTCTCGAGGCGCTGGTCGCCGGTCATCGCAACGCCAATATCGATCAGCTGCTGCCGTGGAATTTCCAGACGCCGGTCACCGCCGCTGCGGCCTGACCGGCCCCCATCCGCAGCCCTTCCGCTTCAATTACCGCAAAGCTTTGCAACAAACATTGCAGCCTTTGTTGCAAACGATGTCGCTCGCGCCTCGGAGGTAATCGCCGCCGTCAACCGAAAATCCTATGGGAGCTAGACGCCGCTTACAGTGGTCGAGGCTGAGGCGAACGGTTTTGCGGGCCGCGTTGAGGTGATCGAGGGGCCGAGCGGGCGCCGCGCTTGGCCGGACGAGGTCAAGGCACGGATTGTACGCGAGAGCCTCGAGCCCGGTGCTACAGTCAGCGAGGTGGCGCGTCGGCATCGGATTTCACCGCAGCAATTGACGGAGTGGCGGAGAGCAGCGCGGCAGGGTCGCTTGCCGGCTTCGGTCGGGTGTGACGAGAAGATCGGTGAGGCGTCGTTTGTGCCCCTGCCTCTGACGAATGCCGAGATCAAGGCGCAGCAGGTCGTGCCAGCCATTGCGGAGACGGCGTTGCCACCAGCGATCCTACGAGGACGGCGGCGCAAGCGGACGGGCCAGGCCAGCCGAAGCTGCGGGAGTATCGAGGTAGAGATCGCCGGTATACCGACGGTGGTATGCTCCATCTCCGGTTATCAGAAAGCGCGTCGCCAATCGAGTTAGCCTGGCGGCGATCGCGGTACCTATCGCTGGTCCTGCGCGGCATACCAGCAATAATCATCAGTAAACCAGCGGCCCCCCAGCGGGAAACGCCCACCACCGTTTGCAACGATGCAGGCCTCAACAGCCTTGGAATTTGCCCGGCAATAATCCTCGACCCAGGCTGCATACAAGCATTGATGGTAGGCTTGAGCCTGCACCGGCGACAGCAAGCCCCATGCTTCTTTCTCCCTCGAGAAAGCTGCTCCGGAACTGACGAGAACAAGTCCCGCAGCAAGCGCTGCCGCCGCACTGGCAAGAACTCTCATTTCAACATCCTCCCTTGTTGACTAGAAGTTGTAGTGTGCACCAGCAACTACTAGATTACGAGTGTAGCTCGAACCAGGCGTCTTCGATAGGACACGAGTATAGTTGTATGAAAATGTTAAGCTCAATTTTTGCGAGAGTCGATGTTCTAATCCTATCGAGGCCAGCCATGTTTGATCCACCATGGCCGGACCCGAAAGGTGGGCAAGCATTGTGTCGCTCAGAACAAGAAAACCATTTGTTTGAGGCGAAATGATATAATCGGCCTTATAGGTCAGGACGGTTGACTGCACTGAGGTGCCTGACGGAACGGCCACGCCGCTCAATTCCAAACCGCCCAGACCTTGTGTCGATCCCGAGGTAATATTCGAAATATTTCGAAGTCGGCTGACCGAAAAACTCATGTTCAGTTGTTGACTCGGAATAAACACAATATCGCCGCCGTAGATATCTCCGCCGGCGCTGCCTCCATTTTGAACCTCGGACCCCTGCTGGCCGTAATATATCGCCCCCTGGAAGAAACCGATCTGACCCGAGCCAATGCCGACTCTGGCGCGAAAATAGTCTGATGGGGCCCCGGTTTCGGGGTTGGTAAAGGACTGTGTGCCGTCGCCGAAAGCGTAAAGAATAGGAGAGAACCAAAATCCTCCGCCGCCGTGGTAGCTCGCCCTGTTGTAGTTGCTCGTTGAGTCCGTTGTAAAAATATCACTTTGCAGCACGCCGCCAAAGGTCACGAATGCCCGATTGAACTCTTTGAACAAAGAGCCCGTCATCGTGTAGATATCATTAGGTTTGACGACAGTTTGCTGCTCCGCCAGAACTCCGGAAGCACCCTGGGACCCGCCGCCTGGATTGAGCGGGCTGGCTAGCGATGCCTGCACTACGTTGGTCAGTGTATTGTGCGCGTATTCACCCTCGACCTTGAAGACCATGTCCCGCGTCGGGGAGTAGGTCTGAATGAACCCGGCCTGTTTGTTGAAAGTATTGGTTTGATAGTCCAGGGTCGGATAAATCTTGCTGTCGATATTGCCATAAAGTCGGGTGTCCCAAATTCCCGAATTATATTCCGCCAATATCGACGGATGAAAATGAAATCCCGGTCCCGACAGCGCATTTGTCGGGCTGCCGTGAACATTGGTGTCGTAAAGCGTATAGATTCCCAGTCGCGGGGATAAAAGCCAGTCACCCGCCGACAGCGATCCGGCCCCGGTTGGCAACGGCGGCTCGCCCGGTGCCTCGATTGGCGGCATCGATGGCGATCCGGTCGTCGGCGGCGTTAACGAAAAGCCAGTCGCACCTACATACGAATTTGTGCCTGCAAATTCTGTTGCAGAGATTGGCTGCCGGGCTAAGCTCGGGAAGGGAACCCCGTTGACGTCAACCGGATTATTTTGGTTGTTATTGATGTTGGTCTGCTGTGAAATC
Source organism: uncultured Alphaproteobacteria bacterium (assembly GCA_963791925.1). GTDB lineage: Bacteria > Pseudomonadota > Alphaproteobacteria > Rhizobiales > Xanthobacteraceae > BOG-931. The sequence goes on from CAWBUA010000006.1 coordinate 666,613, forward strand.
GGCCCCTGGTTGAGCAAAGTTTGGTCGGGACTCGTTGCCTGATCAAGTGACGTTGTTTTGGGCGTTGTCGCGGTCGACGTTGGCCATGCTTGTTGCGCTTCGGCTCGATGAATCGTCCCCACGACGCACGCGCTCAGCACGAGCCACAAGACGAACCGATAAAATCGATGTCGTCTGGCCTGCTGCGGCGGATGTCGAGCCCGGTTCATCTCACGTCACTTTGCCAACAGGATCGCAATGGGATCGCTTGACGATCGGCAAGGCGACGCTCGTCAGAAGTAGCGTTCGGGAACCCGGATGTGATCGCCCGGCAATATCGTTATCGATGACAGGAGCGGGTACGTCGTCCAGGTCGGTTCCCCAAGGTGTTGGATCAAGATCGAGGAACGGCTGCCGCGATACGTCAGGCCGCCAGCTTCAGTGACCGCCCCGATGGCATCGAGGCCGGTCCGGTAGGTGTATTGCCCCGGCTTTTGGACCTCACCAAAGATATAAATTGGGGTGTACTGCAGCACCGCGATCGTGACTTTCGGCGCGTCGAGGAAATGCCCGTTCTTGTAGCGATCGGCGACGACATGCTCGAGCTCAGTCGACGTATGTCCGACGGCCCTCACGGTTCCAATTAATGGCAAATCCAGATTGCCAGTGGGAGCGATGTCGTAGACACCGGTCAAATCCGGCTCGCCATAAACGGTGACGGTCAACCTCTCGCCCAGCTGCAGTGTGGACCCCACTACAGGAGGAGGAATTGGATCTGGTGAGGCCGCTATCGGCCCGTAATCCGTGTAGCATCCTGCGAGCAACAGCCCGATTGCAACGATGACCCCAAGCGAGACGCTTGTTTTGATCATGGCAAAGACCCCCAATATGCCTCGCGGCGCAGGTTAGGCGGCCGGGGAAAGAATTCCTAGCCGCCGCACACGGCCCCCGAAGCACCATTGTAATGAATAGCAGGCTCGCCGCCTGTGATAGATTAGCCACGGTGCTTGCAAAAATGAGTTCCTAATCGTTAAGGCAGAGCGACTAAGGCTTGGCTCTGCCCCAAGATTTTATCTGGAGGTCCGTGAAAGCTGCCAGCCCAACCCCTAGGCTGACACTCACCGCGTCAACCAGGAAGTCGCTAAAGCGGCTGTGACGGCCTGTAACGAAGAGCTGCACGAGCTCAATTACGCCCGAAAACAGCACCAGGCCCACGGCTTGGCCCAGGCGCCATCTCTGGTAGCCCAGGCCAAAAGCCAGACCGGTCAAAACGAACATGCCCCCATGCTCGAAATTGTGCGGGGCAGGCGTGACCGGCCGGTAGTCGGGCGGGACTACCGATAATATGACAATACCGCCAAGAAGCATCCAGGCGGCAAACCGGAAGAATATCCGCATTGTCGGGTCTATGTCCCTATGTCCGGCGTCGTCCCCAAGCGAGAGGCGGTTGGTGAGATAGGAATTAGCCGGGTTTGCGGCAATCGGGCGAGGGCGCTTAGGCTAGCTGGCTACCGTTCCTTGGCCATGGCCCGAGGGTGGTGCCTTGCGTTGACGGTGCGCCTTACTGGGCCGCGACAGCCTACGCGCTACCGTCAAAATTGATCCGTTCTTTTCGGGCAGCACTTGGTTGTCTAAGATTGACGTCGCCCGGGAGCAACGATGGGCGGCGAAGCGGGTGCGGCTCTCGCCTCGCGGGGTATGGATCGGCGGTTCGCAGCGGCCTGACGGTGAGCACATGCGCTCAACCACCTTTTTAAATTTGGTCATTGCCGCTGCAGTCGGCGCCTCCGCGGCGGCGGTGTCTGCTCAAACACCTGGCCAGTCTCTGGAAGTATACGCGGTCAACGTCGTCAAGAACGCCCCGTTCGAGAAGCAATATGTCGGATTCGGGATCTACCTCGAAGGCGGTTATGTGCTCACCGCGGCTCATGTCGTCGGACACTGGGCATTGATCACCCATCCCCGTGTTTGGGTCGCCCATCAGGATCTGCCCGCCGTCGTCGTCAAAGAGGGATCTTTTGAACAAACCGATCTGGCTCTACTGTCAATTGACCAGACCAATTTGCCGGTAAGCCTACGATTACGTCGCGACCCGCTCTGTAAGCAGCCACCCATTGTTGGAATGAAGGTTATCGACGTTACCCCCGGGAAGATTATTACCGATCTCCAGATCGTCTCGTCACGATCAATCCCACTCGATCTGCAACGCCGTTTCGATACTTTGATCGACAGGCCCCAGGCCTCCGGTTCTGGCATTTTTGATGCGGAGCGGAAATGCCTCCTCGGAATTGTCAGCGCAAAGGTGCTCAAGTTCGGTTACAAATATCCCTTGGGAAAACCAAGTTGGCAGCCTAACGGCTATGCTGGGTATTTCGTTTCAGCCACAAAAATCGATGCGTTTCTCCCGCGAGATCTTCAGCTGAACGACTGACCCGAATAACTCACGGTCCTTTAGGCTTTAATACCGCCTTAGCGGAAAAACGCGCAACCGAACCACGGCATGCAACTCCGCTGCTGGAGGCGAGCCGGCGCGATACCGAGGCAACCACCGCGATTCACTGGTATCGTTTGTGATCCTCGATCCCATTCCGGTCATCTACCGCCCGTACGGGGTATGTCGATGTGGCGATCGCGGAGACGTCAATCATCGGGCCAGGGAGAAACACCATGAACCGACGCACCACAATCACATTGCTCGCTCAGGCGTTACTGCTCTCCATCGTTCTGCTCGCGGGCACGGGAACTTCCAACGCCCAGCAATCCGATATTAAGAGCGCCATTGATGCATTCCACGTCGCCATCGGTTCGCTCGATATGAAGAAAATGGAACCCCTCTGGGCCCACGAAAAATACGTGACGCTGATCAATCCAAGCGACAAGAGCATCTCGGTCGGCCGGGGCGCCGTAAAGAAGAACTGGGAAACAACATTCAATTCAGTGGCGGGCCTGAAGGTGACACAGTCGGGCGGGCCCCAAATTCGCATTAAAGGCGATGAGGCAAGATTTGCGCTGTGGAGAATGCATGGCCGCTTCTAACAGGTCCGGCACAGGCGTGGGATTCCAGGTAAGTCCGCTGCGTGTCTCACCGCGCTACTTAACACTTAACACTACCGATTCCATGATCAGCGCCAACACCACTGCCGTCAACAGCCAGGTGAAAATGCGCGGTCGAAGTCTAGGCTCATAGAGCGCAATGCGGCGAACCAGGTCAATGGCGGCCCGGATCCTTCGGGGGTGCACGCTGGATAACGGTAGCCTCAGGACGATGTTTGCACTGGCATCGGTAACGACGACTTGCCAGCTCAATCCTTGCAACCGATGACATCTGATACCAGCTCCATAACGGATTGAATCGGGCAGTCTTCTGCGCTGAGAGCGGAAGGCAGGGGAATTGTTTTCGAGGCGCTGAGTGTGATTCGCTTGGCTATCTGATTCGGGGAAAACAGATGGTCGAATGCAGCAAAGCCGAGGTTCGGCGGCTCAAAACCGCGCTACGATGGAAGATCACGGCCGGACAGCGCCAGCGCATTCAAATGGTGCTGTTACGCGAGAGCGGGATGACGCAGGGCGCGATTGCGGCAGCGATGGGTGTATCGCTGAGCACGGTGAACCGCGCGCACATGGCCTATGCTCACGGTGGCATCAAGGCGCTTAAGCCCAAGCCGAATGGCGGACGCAAGCACGAGAACATGACCGTGGCGACGGAAAAGGCCTTGCTGGCGCGCTTTGCCAAAGCTGCCGGCGCCGGCGAGATGTTGAACATTCACGATCTCAAAGCGGCCTATGAACAGGCGATCGGGCATGTGACCAGCGACAGCACGGTGTACAATCTCTTGCACCGGCAGGGCTGGCGCAAGCTGATGCCGCGGCCGTTTCATCCCAAGCGCGACCTCGCGGCGCAAAAAGCTTTTAAAAAAACGGCTTTCCTGATGCAGTGAGGCAGGCTCGGCGGGCGGCCAAGAGGCGCGGTCGGCATCTGCGCATCATGTTCGCCGATGAAGCGCGCTTCGGCCGCATTAATCGGCCACGGCCATGCTGGGCGCCGATCGGAACGAGACCAGCGGTCGCCGCTCAGCTCATTCGCGAATACATCTATTTGTACGGCGCAGTCTCTCCAAAAGACGGAGTTTGCGTCTATCTGATCATGCCGACGTCGAACACCGCCTGCTTTCAGGCCTTCCTCGACGTGCTGGCGCGCAGGTTCGCCCGCCAGGACATCCTTTTGGTTCTCGACGGCGCGCCCAACCATCGCTGTGGCCAACTGACCCTTCCCGACAATATCAAGCTCTTGTACCTTCCACCGTATTCGCCCGAACTTAATCCAAAGGAAAATCTCTGGGATGAAATCCGCGAGAAAATCTTCAAGAATTACGCGCTGAAATCCATCGACGCCGTGCGCGCTAAACTCAAACAGGCCATCCTCTACATCGAGCACAACCGCAAACTCGTCCGCTCCATCACATCCTTTCCATATATCGCCAACTCACTCTGATGTGGAGTTGGTATGATATCCTGGGCCAAGCCGATTGCCTCTCGCTTGGCCTGTTTAGCGTCGAGTAAGGAAACACCCGCGGAATCTCTCACGAGTGTCGTAGTGCTCTCGTCAAGCAAATGAAAATAGTAGTGGGGCATCGTTGGCTTGCCTCTCGGCCTTTTGGCCAAATGCCCCGAGCCGGGACGATCGAAGCGCCGCACGATTTTCTCTGCGTGAGTAATATATCAATTTATCCCAGCCTCTTATCCGTCGACAATGCGCAGAAGTTAGCGGCTGGTTGCCTCCAGGAATGAGCCAGCGAGGAATTAATGTACGTTTCGCAAACGAGCGTGGCGGTTTATTGCGCGGGTCGGATTATAGCTCAATACGTGAAGAGCTGTCTCTGAGGCGATCGGCGGTGGCAGTCGCCTAAAATTTTACAGAATAGCCGACCAATTCTTGAATAAGTGACCTGCATAATGGAGGACACCTTGATTAGAGGAGCGACCTCTATAACTCGGCGCGATCAGGCACTGTTGGACAAGCAATTTCGTTGGCTCAACCGCACGCCAGCGGACAAACTTTTGGCACTCTCCGTTTTTACCACCATTTTGTTTTGCGTGCTTCTCGGCGCCGCCAGCATCGGATAAACGGCTTAACCGGCCTCCGCTTTAGGTGACCGGGGAGTGAGCGCGGATGTACGGCCGCTTTCGCGTGCTGATTCCGGAGCAAGCCGCCCACCGATTCCGGGATGATGCCGCCCGCCTGTTCCGATTAATTGCCGCCCAGCATTCCGATTAATCCTCGCCCACTATTCCGGGATGATGCCGCCCGGGGGAGACGGGGATTTCGGAGACCTCTTCTGGCTGTGTGTAGGGTCCGTTCTTTGGCTTTTGCCGGGGAGTGGATCGATGCCAGCGGAGAGGGTTGCGATGCGGTTGGTGCGCGAAGTCCTACGTTTGACGTATGCCGGAGTTTCCAAACGCGAGGTGGCGCGCCGCACCGGTATGGCGGCGTCGACGGTGCGAGCAACGATCGCGCGCTTCAAGTCGCTTGGGCTGATCTGGCCGTTGCCCGAGACCATCACGGACAGCGATCTGGAAGCGAGGATCTACAGGAGCGCCGGCAAAAAGCAGGGCCATCGGCGTATCATCGAGCCGGACTGGGCGAGCCTTCACCGGGAGATGAAGCGCAAGCACGTTACCTTGTCGATCCTGTGGGACGAGTACATCGCGGGCGATCCACAGGGGTATCGCTACAGCCGCTTCTGCGAGCTTTACCGGTCCTGGGAAGACAGGATCTCCGTCACGATGCGCCAGGCCCATTTGGGTGGCGATAAGCTGTTCGTCGATTACGCCGGCGACGCCGCGTCGGTGGTGATTGACCGGCTGACCGGCGAGATCAGGAAGGCGCAGATATTTGTCGCCGTCCTTGG
>CAWBUA010000006.1:677500-1079541 GCA_963791925.1 uncultured Alphaproteobacteria bacterium
TCCAGTGCTCTACCCCCCACAGTATTCGTCCGAGGCGCTACCTAAATAGCTTTCGCGGAGAACCAGCTATTTCCCAGTTTGATTAGCCTTTCACCCCTAGCCACAACTCATCCGAGGCTTTTTCAACAGACACCGGTTCGGCCCTCCAGCAGGTGTTACCCTGCCTTCAGCCTGGTCATGGCTAGATCACTAGGTTTCGGGTCTAATCCGACGAACTGAACGCCCTGTTCAAACTCGCTTTCGCTGCGCCTACGCCTATCGGCTTAAGCTTGCTCGTCAGATTAAGTCGCTGGCCCATTATACAAAAGGTACGACGTCACCCAGGACGAACCTTGGGCTCCGTCTGTTTGTAGGCATTCGGTTTCAGGTCTCTTTCACTCCCCTCGTCGGGGTGCTTTTCACCTTTCCCTCACGGTACTTGTTCGCTATCGGTCGCTGAGGAGTACTTAGGCTTGGAGGGTGGTCCCCCCATGTTCAGACAGGATTGCACGTGTCCCGCCTTACTCGAGGACGATCCTTCGCATTACCCGTACGGGGCTCTCACCCACTGCGGCGCGCTTTTCCAAACGCTTCCGGTTGTCTCTGGATCGTCACTGGCCTGGTCCGCTTTCGCTCGCCACTACTAGCGGAGTCTCGGTTGATGTCCTTTCCTCCGGGTACTGAGATGTTTCAGTTCCCCGGGTTAGCTTAAAACCTCCTATTTTATTCGGAAGTTCTATCCCTTCTCTTGATACCGGAGATCAGACGACAGACGTCGGACGACAGAGGCCGGATATTTTCCGTCGTCTGTCTTCTGTCGTCTGAACTCCGGTATCGAAGGTGGGTTTCCCCATTCGGAAATCCGCGGATCAAAGCTCCTTCGCAGCTCCTCGCGGCTTATCGCAGCGTAGTACGTCCTTCATCGCCTCTCAGCGCCAAGGCATCCACCAAATGCCCTTAAGACACTTGATCGCTCTCATTATCAATGCCCATCCATCTCGGCGATGGCGCGGCAAACAAGCGTTCGCCGCGGCGGACAATGATTAGAAAGACCAGTTTGCTTCACAAGATCGATCCAACGGCAAGGCGGTCAAGCTTTGCCGACGTTTCAGGCATCAGTCATCAGATGACTTCTGATCCCCGAATGGAGAAGGCGCGCCGCACGTAGCTCACGCCACGCGCAGTGCTTGGATCGATCTCCTCTTCACGATGTCAGATAACTTGCGCGCCGTCGGCGCTTGTCCGGATGGACAATGGCCGAGAGCGCGCTGATTGAATTTCTCACGAACGAGCTTCGTCGGCGCCGCGCCCGCCTTCGCCTGAAGCTTCGGCGGGCAACCATGGCGCGGCTCCAGTCTGGCTCCGCCAACCGAAGCGGCGTTAGCCGCGCAGGTTGGTGGAGCCAGACGGGATCGAACCGACGACCTCCTGCTTGCAAAGCAGGCGCTCTCCCAACTGAGCTATGGCCCCGTCCAGTCGGCATCAAACCGAGCGGCGTCCGCCTTCGCTAAAGCTTCGGCGGACAACCTTCGCGGTTCGAAGGTTGGCGTGCCAACCGAAGCGGCCTTGGCCGCGAAGGTTGGTGGGCCTGGGAAGATTTGAACTTCCGACCTCACGCTTATCAAGCGCGCGCTCTAACCAACTGAGCTACAAGCCCGGAACAGAAGTCAGCAATCAGAAATCGGTAATCGGAACAATGTCTGATTACTGATTACCGATCACTGACTCCTGAACAGCTCGTTCGCGAAGAAAGAGAAATGAAGACGGCGGTGTCCTGCCAGAGGACGGAAGACAGACAACGGATCGTCCGCGCCTTCTCCATCCATTGTGTTCTAAGCCGGAAGTAGAGCGACGTTCAAACGACATTTCTGCCGTCCGTCGTCTGTCCTCTGACGTCCGATCCTTAGAAAGGAGGTGATCCAGCCGCAGGTTCCCCTACGGCTACCTTGTTACGACTTCACCCCAGTCGCTGATCCTACCGTGGCCGGCTGCCCCCTTGCGGTCGGCGCACCGTCTTAAGGTAAAACCAACTCCCATGGTGTGACGGGCGGTGTGTACAAGGCCCGGGAACGTATTCACCGCAGCGTGCTGATCTGCGATTACTAGCGATTCCAACTTCATGTGCTCGAGTTGCAGAGCACAATCCGAACTGAGACGGCTTTTTGAGATTTGCGCAGGGTTTCCCCATTGCGTCCCATTGTCACCGCCATTGTAGCACGTGTGTAGCCCAGCCTGTAAGGGCCATGAGGACTTGACGTCATCCCCACCTTCCTCGCGGCTTATCACCGGCAGTCCCCTTAGAGTGCCCAACTGAATGATGGCAACTAAGGGCGAGGGTTGCGCTCGTTGCGGGACTTAACCCAACATCTCACGACACGAGCTGACGACAGCCATGCAGCACCTGTGTTCCCGCCAGCCGAACTGAAGAGTTCCATCTCTGGTACTCATACGGGACATGTCAAAGGCTGGTAAGGTTCTGCGCGTTGCTTCGAATTGAACCACATGCTCCACCGCTTGTGCGGGCCCCCGTCAATTCCTTTGAGTTTTAATCTTGCGACCGTACTCCCCAGGCGGGATGCTTAATGCGTTAGCTGCGCCACTGACGGGTAAACCCGACAACGGCTAGCATCCATCGTTTACGGCGTGGACTACCAGGGTATCTAATCCTGTTTGCTCCCCACGCTTTCGCACCTCAGCGTCAGTACCGGGCCAGTGAGCCGCCTTCGCCACTGGTGTTCTTGCGAATATCTACGAATTTCACCTCTACACTCGCAGTTCCACTCACCTCTCCCGGACTCAAGCCCTCCAGTATCAAAGGCAGTTCTGGAGTTGAGCTCCAGGATTTCACCTCTGACTTAGAAAGCCGCCTACGTGCGCTTTACGCCCAGTGATTCCGAGCAACGCTAGCCCCCTTCGTATTACCGCGGCTGCTGGCACGAAGTTAGCCGGGGCTTCTTCTGCGGGTACCGTCATTATCTTCCCCGCCGAAAGGACTTTACAACCCTAGGGCCTTCATCATCCACGCGGCATGGCTGGATCAGGCTTGCGCCCATTGTCCAATATTCCCCACTGCTGCCTCCCGTAGGAGTCTGGGCCGTGTCTCAGTCCCAGTGAGGCTGATCATCCTCTCAGACCAGCTACTGATCGTCGCCTTGGTGAGCCGTTACCTCACCAACTAGCTAATCAGACGCGGGCCGATCCTTTGGCGATAAATCTTTCTCCTTACGGACTTATCCGGTATTAGCCCAAGTTTCCCTGGGTTGTTCCGGACCAAAGGGCACGTTCCCACGTGTTACTCTCCCGTCTGCCGCTCCGTATTGCTACGGCGCTCGACTTGCATGTGTTAGGCCTGCCGCCAGCGTTCGCTCTGAGCCAGGATCAAACTCTCAAGTTGAAGAGAGATCTGATCTCGGCTGATCACAACGTTTGACGAGGTCCCTACACGTCCGATCGCTTGCGCAATCGGCCGATGTAGAAAACCTTGAAACGTAAGACCGCCGAAGTCTCTTCTTGGCCGATTTGCGCGACAAGGTTGCCCCGATCGCGAAAGCGGCCCGCAAGGACTCCGCCGTCCACGTTTCTCTTTCTTCCAATTCACTTGTCAAACAGCCCGAACCTCGCGGTCCGTCGTCCAAAAACCGGTTCCGGCCGAGCCAGAGAAACCAGGCCGGAGAAACCAGGCCGGAGAAACCAGAACCCCGCACATCCGACGCGGCGACGCGAACATGGCCATCAGGAGCATGGCCAGATGCTCGGTCACCGTGTGAACAGTGAGGGGCTTCGCGGACGCGCCATCGGCTAGGCGGCGGTGCGCCCAAGAGGTCCTATATAGGCCTCGGCACCGGCGATTGTCAACCTTGCAACGGCGAAATCTCACGCCGTGCAGTGCGGAAAAAACGGAAATATTTGACCGCCCTCGCTTGGCAGGCCGTCACCCGGACGGCCGTCCGCATGATCGCCAGGCCGCGGGGGCCATTCGCCTTTTTTCGCTTTTCCCTGCGCCGTACTGCAGCCACATTCCTCCGCCGTTCTTGGCATAATCCTATCGCGACGTCGCAGCCAGGGGGGAGCGACCGCATCACGCAAGTTTACGCTTCAACGCCATGACCAGACCGGGCCTTGTTGACGGTCCGGAAACCGCCGGGGCATCGTCCCAAGCTTAAGAAGTCGATCGCGAGCGCAACAGCGCGGTCGAGGCAATGCGACCGAGAGCGTGGCGACTAAGAGCGTTGTGACTAAGAACGTGGCGACCAAGGACGGGTGACCAAGAACGTGGTGACCAAGAACGTGGGGACGTAATCTTGGACCAAGCTAGGCTGCGCGGCGCGAGAGACGTCCCGCCTCGGAGGCTCCATGCCGAGGCGATCGATCTCGGCAATGAGCCGCCGCTTTCGGCGGATGGCGTCGGCAGCCTGGTCGACCGGCGCCGGCTCTCGGTGCAATGGTTTTCCGGAACGATCCTCACCGGATTGTGCGGCGCCGCGCTGATGGGCGGCGCCGTTTTTGCGTCGCTTGACGGCGAGACCAATTTTGCCAGCGCGCCGGAACAAGTCGAGAGCGCCTTGCGCGGCGCGATTTCGTCGATCGGCGACCGCTTGAGCGGCATCCGCAAGACCGATCGGCTGCCGGCGCTCACCGAGCCGGCCGTTGCCCGCGAAGTGTTGCGCGTGCCGATCGCCTCGCGGGTGCGCAACCGCGAAACCATCCGGGTCCATTCCTACGACCGCGTCAGCGGCAACCTGTCGCTTACGGCGAGCGCCTTGTCGACCAATATTCCACCGTTCAATCCGCAGAAGCTCTTGACCAATTCCATCGCCGGCGACGACCAGACGCCGGCGGCCGAGCCGGATGCCGAAGTGTCCTTCGTGACCTGCGATCTGGTGCCCCCCGCCAGATCGGCCAAGGCCTCCTCGGTGTCGCCGGCGGTATGCGACCTCAATTCATTGCTGGCGAAGGTCAAGCCGGCGACGCAGCTGCCGATCGACGACGTGCTCACCCAGGTGCGCGACGTCGCCGCGGCGATGGGGACGGGAAAGACCCTGCTTGCCAACGCCGCTTGGACGCCGAGCCTGAAACTGGGCTACGCCTCCGAGCACGACGGCGACAATTATTTCGGCTTCACGCCGCGCGTCGTTCCCGAGAACGTCACGCTGCTGCCCAAGACCAACAATCAGAACAACGGCGGCGGCGACTGGAGCGAGCGTCAGGTCGTCGTCAAGAAAGGCGAGACCGTCGGTTCGATCCTGCGCGAGCTCGGCGCGGCGCCCGACGAGATCAAGAGCATCATCGGCGTGATCGGGCCGGCGGCGCTCGAAGGCGGCATCAAAGAGGGCGACAAGCTTCGCGTGCTGATGGCGCCCGCCGGCCTCGGCCACATGCAGCCGTTACGCGTCATCATCGCCGGCAATTCCGGGATCACCGCGGCGGTCGCGCTTTCCGACCTCGGCCAATATGTGCCGGTCGACATTCGCAATATCGACACCGAGGTCACCGACACCGCCGCGGACGACACCGATCAGAACGACACCGGCTCCATAAGCCTTTATCAGAGTCTGTGGGAGACTGCGCTGAGCAACAATGTGCCGAAGCCGGTGATCGAGGATCTGGTGCGCATCTACTCCTACGACGTGGATTTCGAACGCAAAGTGCAGCCCGGCGACAGCTTCGACGTGCTGTATGCGAACGAGGACAACGGCGAGGGCGCCGCCGATGTGCGCTACGCCGCGCTCACGGTCGACGGCGAGACCAAGAAATATTACCGCTTCCAGACCCCCGACGACGGCGTTTACGACTATTACGACGAGGACGGCGTCAGCGACAAGAAATTTCTGGTGCGCAAGCCGGTGCCGGTCGGCATCGAGACCTCGCCGTTCGGCTGGCGCACGCATCCGCTGCTGCACATCAGCGAGATGCACACCGGCGTCGACTGGGGCGCGCCCTACGGCACGCCGATCTTCGCCGCCGGCAACGGCGAGATCGAGGAGATCGGGCTCAAGGGCGGCTACGGCAAATATGTCCGCATCCGCCATGCCAACGGCTACGAAACTGCCTACGGCCACATGACCGCCTTCGCCCGCGGTCTGCACGTCGGCAGCCGCGTGCGCCAGGGCCAGATCATCGGCTTCGTCGGCTCGACCGGCCTGTCCACCGGCTCGCACGTGCATTTCGAGATCATCGTCAACGGCCGCTTCGTCGATCCGATGCGGGTCAAGCTGCCGCGCGGCCGCGTGCTCGACGGCGACACGCTGGCAAGCTTCGAGAAGGACCGCACCCAGCTCGACGCCGTGCTGGCGGCCGCGCCGCTGTCGCATGTCGCGCAGGCGCATTAGCGACACAGGTTGCCGGCGGTCATCGATGTCCGGAACTAAACAGATCGCCCGCTCGTTCCCGCCTGGCGCGGCAGCGAACGGGGCCAGGAATCGCAGATGACGACGCCCGACACCCTTGCGGTCCGCTCGAGCAGACTATGGGCGATCCTTCATTTCAGTCTCACGCGCCTCATCTTCCCGGCGTGTCTCGTCGCCGACCGCATCGGCGTCTCCACCAATATCGTGCGGCGCTGGTACGTTCCTTGGGAACGCACCGACGAACATCTGCCGCTTTCGCATATCGCCGAAGTCACGCACACGCGCGGATTTTTCTGGGACGCCATCAGCGTGGAAAGCTCGGGCGGGCTTAATCCGTTGCGCGTGCGCGGGCTGCCCAAAGGGCAAGCCCGCTATTTCGTCGAGCACGTGCGCGAACGGCTGAACCAGTCTCCTCCTGCCCCTCGATAGCGGGGAAGGGGGACCATCCAAACGAGCGAAGCGAGTGCAGGATGGTGGAAGGGGCGCGGGACTCAGAGATTGTCCGGCGACGAAAGCGAAGCGTTGAGTCAGACGCCCCTTCCACCGCCCTTCGGGCGGTCCCCCTCCCCCGTTTTCACGGGGGAGGATGAACGCCTTACGCCGCCGCTTTCACTTCGGCGCCGTTGAAGACGAGGCTGTCGCGGCCGGCCGAGATCTTGACCTTCTCGCCGTCCTTGATCTGGCCGGACAGAATGAGCTCGGCCAGCGGATCCTGGACGTATTTCTGGATCACGCGTTTGAGCGGCCGTGCGCCATAGGCCGGATCGTAGCCTTTCTCGGCGAGCCAGTCGCGCGCTTTGGCGTCGAGCGCGATGGCGATCTTGCGATCATCGAGGAGCTTCTGCAGCCGCTCCATCTGGATATCGACGATGCGGCCCATCTGATCGCGCTTCAAGCGATGGAACAGGATGATCTCGTCGACGCGGTTGAGGAATTCGGGACGGAAATGCGCCCGCACTTCCGCCATCACCTGATCGCGCACCCTGTCGGTGTCCTCGCCTTCGGGCTGCGCCACCAGATATTCGGCGCCGAGGTTCGAGGTCATCACGATCAAGGTATTGCGGAAGTCGACGGTGCGGCCTTGGCCGTCGGTCAGCCGGCCGTCGTCGAGCACCTGCAACAGCACATTGAAGACGTCGGGGTGGGCCTTCTCGATCTCGTCGAACAGCACCACCTGATAGGGCCGCCGCCGCACCGCCTCGGTGAGCGCGCCGCCTTCCTCGTAGCCGACATAGCCGGGCGGCGCGCCGATGAGCCGCGCCACCGAATGCTTCTCCATATATTCCGACATGTCGATGCGGATGAGCGCGTGCTCGTCGTCGAACAGGAACTGCGCCAGCGCCTTGGTCAATTCGGTCTTGCCGACGCCGGTGGGCCCGAGGAACATAAAAGAGCCGATCGGCCGGTTCGGGTCCTGCAGGCCGGCGCGCGCCCGGCGCACCGCGGTCGACACCGATTTCACGGCTTCGGCCTGGCCGACCACGCGCTTGCCGATCGCGTCTTCCATCTTGAGCAGCTTCTCGCGCTCGCCTTCGAGCATGCGGTCGACCGGAATGCCGGTCCAGCGCGACACCACCTGTGCCACGTGATTGGCGGTCACCGCCTCTTCGGCGACCACGGCGCCCGAGGTCGCGGCTTCGGTCGTCTTGAGCTTTCCTTCCAGCCCCGGAATGACCGAATATTGCAACTCGCCGGCGCGCTGATAGTCGCCGCGGCGGATCGCTTCGGCGAGATCGTTCTTCGCCTTGTCGAGTTGCATCTGCGTCTGCGCCGCCGACGACAGCTTGTCCTTTTCGGACTTCCACTTCGCGGTGAGCGCATCCGCCTGTTCCTGCAAACTGGCGAGATCCTTTTCCAGCCGCTTGAGCCGGTCCTTGGAGGCGGCGTCCTTTTCCTTTTTCAGCGCCTCCTGCTCGATCTTCATGCGCACGATTTCGCGGTCGAGATTGTCGAGCTCTTCCGGCTTGGAATCGATCTGCATGCGCAGCCGCGCCGCCGCCTCGTCGATCAGATCGATCGCCTTGTCGGGCAGAAAGCGGTTGGTGATATAGCGGTGCGACAAGGTCGCCGCGGCAACCAAAGCGGCGTCGGTCACTTTGACCTTGTGGTGCGCCTCGTATTTTTCCTTCAAGCCGCGCAAAATCGAGATGGTATCCTCGACGCTCGGCTCGTCGACATAGACCGGCTGGAAGCGCCGCGCCAAGGCGGCGTCCTTCTCGACGTGCTTCTTGTATTCGTCGAGCGTGGTGGCGCCGATGCAATGCAATTCGCCGCGCGCCAAAGCGGGCTTCAAAAGATTCGAGGCGTCCATCGCGCCGTCGGCCTTGCCGGCGCCGACGATGGTGTGCATCTCGTCGATGAACAGAATGTACTGACCGGCCGCGCCGGTCACTTCCTGGAGCACGGCCTTGAGCCGCTCCTCGAACTCGCCGCGATATTTCGCGCCGGCGATCAGGGCGCCCATGTCGAGCGCCAAAAGCTTCTTGTCCTCCAGGCTTTCCGGCACGTCGCCGTTGATGATGCGCAGCGCCAAGCCTTCGACGATCGCGGTCTTGCCGACGCCTGGCTCGCCGATCAGCACCGGATTGTTCTTGGTGCGCCGCGACAGGACTTGAATCGTTCTCCGGATCTCCTCGTCGCGGCCGATCACCGGATCGAGCTTGCCGTCGCGCGCCGCTTGCGTCAGATCGCGGGCATATTTCTTCAGCGCGTCGTAGGCGTTCTCCGCCGACGCGCTATCGGCGGTGCGGCCCTTGCGTAAGGCCTCGATGGCGGCGTTGAGACTGTGCGGCGAGACGCCGGCATCGGCGAGGATTTTCCCCGCTTCGCTGTTCTTCTCCGTGGCCAGCGCCAGAAGGAGGCGCTCGACCGTGACAAAGCTGTCGCCGGCCTTCTGCCCCGCCTTCTCGGCGGTGTCGAACACCCGCGCCAAGGCCGGGTCGAGATAAACCTGGCCGGCGCCGCCGCCTGACACGCTCGGGCGCTTCTTGAGCGCGGCCTCGGTCTCGGCAAGCGCTTTGCGCGAATTGCCGCCGGCGCGATCGATCAGCCCCGCGGCGAGCCCTTCCGGGTCGTCGAGCAGGACTTTCAACAGGTGTTCGGGGGCGAATTGCTGGTGTCCCTCGCGTTGCGCGAGCGACTGCGCAGACTGAATGAAACCGCGGCTGCGGTCGGTATATTTCTCGAAATCCATGTTACTCCCTCGGCCTATCCCGGCCGCCCTTGCGGCGCGGACGGAACATCGTCATTGGGTAAGTTTAAGTCTCCGGGCCGGCGAAACCATGACCTAAGTCAAGGCAATTGGATCAAAGTTTCCGGCCCGTAGTTTGCGAATCCCCGAAGGCGATCCGCCGGCAATAAATATGGTGTTGGAACCGGCCGGGAAAAGAGGCGACTGCGCCGCTATGGCTAAAATACAGTCGATCTACCGCTATCCGATAAAGGGCTTGAGTCCTGAACGGCTTGACCGGGCCGCGCTGACGCCCGGGCAAACCGTTCCCGGCGACCGCCTCTATGCCATCGAGAACGGCCCGTCCGGCTTCGACCCGGCCAAGCCCTACCTGCCCAAGACCCGCTTTCTCATGCTGATGAAGAACGAGCGGCTGGCGTCATTGCGGACCACGTTCGACCAGGACAGCCACACGCTGACGATCTCCGCTCCCTCCCCCTTCATGGGGGAGGACGGCGTGCAACGCACGCCGGGTGAGGGTCAATCGGGCGGCCAGCAAGTCAGTGCGTCGCTTGGCACCGCCGAAGGCCGCGCCGCCATCGAAAAATTCTTCGCCGCCTATTGCGCCGACGAATTGCGCGGGCCGCCGAAAATCCTCCATGCCGAAGGCCACAGCTTCTCCGACGTCGCGAGGAAAGTCGTGTCGATCATCAATCTCGCTTCGGTCGCCGCGGTCGAGGCCATGGTCGGCGTGCCGGTCAATCCGTTGCGCTTCCGCGGCAATGTCTATGTCGAAGGCTGGCCGGCCTGGAGCGAGCTCGACCTTGTCGGTAGAGAATTGATCGCTGGCGGGCAAGCGAAGCTGAAAGTGGTCAAACGCATCGTCCGCTGCGCCGCCACCAATGTCGATCCCGACACCGCCATCCGCGACCTCAACATCCCGCAAACGCTGATGCGCCATCTCGACCACGCCGATTGCGGTGTTTATGCCGAGGTAGTCGAGGCCGGCGACATCGCGGCGGGAGACGAGATCCGGATCGTGTAATGCGCCATTCGCGTTTGCGTTCACACCGCCGCATATCCTGACATTCCCCGGACGCGGTGCAGCGGCTAGCGTCCCGATCACGGAGACGTGATGTGACATTCGTCACCGATATAGATAAGTAACGTGACAACTCTCGCCCTAAAGGGACGCCGCCGGGTCGTTTGTCACCCCGGCCCCGCTTGCGCGCCGAGGTGAGCGCGGCCCGATTCGCTCTATCACGTTGCGACCATGGCGACCCGCGGCGCACGCACCCAAGGGAGCCGGTTCTATTTACGCTCTCCCGCCGCGCGGCAGAGCGAGTCAAGGAAACATGAACGCGCCGCCCGAAACGTAATCGAAAACCGTGCGCAGGAAAGCGAGAACGAAAACGATCTCCGCGGTGGTGCCGTCGGCAAACTGCGGCAGCGGCAGCCAATCCGGCTGCGATCTCGCCCACAGGCAGACGACGGCCAGCGCCAGGTTGAGCGCGATCCATTTGCCGTAGGCGTAAAACAGGCGGCTTTTGATGCCGTCGACGATCAGCACAAAGATGTCGAACGCGAGCATGATCGCCATCCAGGCGTAGAAATGCGCCGGCGTCGACGCCGCGGCGCCGGCGGCGGCCGCGGCGGCCGCGGCCGCCTGACCGATGACGGGAATGGGATTGGGCGCCGGACCGGGAATGGCCTGGGCGATCTTGACGAACAGAATTGCGGTGATGACCAGAGCGTAGAAATCCCAGAGATAGGAGACGCGGGCGCCAAAGCCGGCCGCGGGCTGGGTCAGGTATTTGACGTCGAGCGAGCGGTCGCCGCCGTGGAAGATCGGCATCACGGTGATGAAGAAAATGCCGAACAGCCAAAATGAAACGTCGAGCGGAAATTTGATGATGCCGTCCGCGAACAGATTGGTGCAGGCGATAGTGATGGCGATGCCGACAACGATCTGATAGGCGGCCTTGAAGTGATCGACCAGCCGCTCGCGTTGCACCACGGGATCGGTGTCCGTTTTGGCTCTGCTCATGGGCCCCTCCTACACGTTATGCGTGCAGGCTACCGAAGCTCGCCCGGTCTGGAAAGGGTTCCGGGAGGGCCTTATCATTCGGCAGCCGGGACCGCTGATTCGCCGCGGCAGCGATGACGATCGGATGCAAAAAATCTATCTGGCCGGCCCGGAAGTGTTTCTGCCCGATGCCGTCGAGATCGGCCGGCGCAAGAAGGAACTGTGCGCGAAATACGGTTTCGAAGGCTTGTTTCCGTTCGACAACGAAATCGACGCGGGCGCGGCCGGCGCCGACCGGCTGATTTACCAGGCCAACGAAGCCATGATCCGGCGCGCGGATCTCGGCATCTGCAATCTGACGCCGTTCCGCGGCACCAGCGCCGACGCCGGAACGGTCTTCGAGTTCGGCCTCCTCGCCGGGCTCGGCAAGCGTATCTACGGCTACAGCAATGTCGCCGAGGATTATCTCATGCGCTGCCAGAACGCGGGCGGCGCGCGCTTCGATCCGGCGCGGCAGGTCTGGCGGGACGCCAACGGCATGACGATCGAGAATTTTGGCAATGCCGACAATCTGATGATCGACAACGCCCTGATCCTGCACGGCGGCCACCGCGTCGTCCGCCGCGCAGCGGCGCCCGACCGGCTGTTTGAGGATTTGACCGGTTTTGAAGCCTGTCTGCGGCTCGCCGCCGAGGCCGCCGCCAAATCGGCCTAGCCGCAGCCTTGTTCCTGGAGCGTGCGCCTTACGCCGCGCGGACCCGGGCGAAGAAGGTGGCGACCTTGGCTTCCAGATCCTTGGCGCGCGCCGACAGTTCCGCCGTCCATTGGCTGATTTCGCCGACCGCCGCCGCGCCTTTGCCGACGCTGCGTTCGACCGAAGCGATCTCGGTCGAGGCCTGCGCGGTGTGGCTCGCCGCCGTATGAATGCTTTCGGCGATATTGCGGGTGGTGGCGGCCTGCTCCTCCACGGCGGTCGCGATGCTGGTCGATACGCCGGTCAATTGGCCGATCGCTTGCGCAATGGCGGCAATTTCGGCGACCGAGCGCTTGGTCGCTTCCTGGATGGCCGCGATCTGGCGCGCGATATCGTCGGTGGCATGCGAGGTCTGGTTGGCCAGCGTCTTGACCTCGGCCGCGACCACGGCAAAGCCGCGGCCGGCTTCGCCGGCGCGCGCCGCCTCGATCGTGGCATTGAGCGCCAAGAGATTGGTCTGCGCCGCGATCGCCGAAATCGCGCCGACCACCGAATCGATGCGCTCGGCGGTGTCGGCGAGCGAGCGGACGGCAGCTTGCGTGCGCTCGGCGTCGCCGACGGCGGCTTGCGCCATGCCCATGCCGTGGCTCGCCTGCTGGCCGATCTCCTGGATCGAACCGGACAGCTCTTCGGTCGCCCGCACCATGATATCCATGCGCTGCGCGGTTTCCGCCGATGCCGAGGAGGCCGAACCCATGCGTTCGAGGGTGTCGCCGGCGACCGCGTGCAGCGTCGCGCAGGTGGCGCTGAGCGAAATCGACGCCTCCTTGATCGCCTCGACCACTTCGCTGATGGCGGTATCGAAATCCGCGATCGCGGTGTCGATGGCCTGGCGCCGCGCCGAGGCCGCGGCCTCGGCCGCCTGCCGGTGCAGCGTCATCGCATTGGCGATGTCGAAGCTGATGAGTTGCGAAATCGCGATGCCGCGCTCGACCGCCTTGGGAGCTGAGTAACGGTGCTTGCGGGCCAGCGCCTTGAGCGCCGCTTTGAGCACATAACTGCCGGCCGTGCTGCGGAAGCGCCCATCGAAGCCGAGCGCCGCTTCGCGCTCGACGGTGCGCCGGCATGACTCGACGTAATCGTGACCGAGCTCGCCGGACAACAGCGCACGGAAATGCGACAGTTCGAGCTGCTTCACCAAGTCTTTGTTCGCCACGACGGCCGCGCCGATATTGGGCAGCGCGCGCGTGACCGCAATGATTTCATCGATCGCCGCTTCGAGGCCGGGCGCGATCAGCGGCCAAGTCTCCACCACGTCCCGCCGGACCTGATCGTCGATGCTATAGAGCGCCAGACGGTCTTTGTAGGACTGGATGATCTCGGTTGGCGACATGGTCGGAGAATTCGGCCGAAATTCGCGGCGGTGAAATCCGGAGCGTGGGCGGACCGCGCATGTTCGGCGAGAAGCGTTGCCCAACTGTTAATGATTCGATTACCACGCACCGGCGGGCTGACATTCGCCAAAAAAAACGGGAGGCCGCAGCCTCCCGTTCCATTGCACTGAAATCGGCTGTCTGAAATCGTCAGCTTCGCCCGACCACGGTGAGATTGACCTCGGCGAGGCCGGAAAAGCCCAGCGCCCGGGCGGCCGCCGGGGTCACGTCGATGACCCGGCCGCGCACGAACGGGCCGCGATCATTGATGCGCACCACCACGGAGCGCCCGTTGCGCTCATTGGTGACCCGCACCAGCGTGCCGAACGGCAGCGAGCGGTGTGCCGCGGTAAGCGCGCCGGGAGAAGCGTGCTCGCCGCTGGCGGTGCGTCCCCCGGAATAGGCATAGACCGAAGCAACCCCCGACTGCGCCGAAGCCGCCGCCGGTAGCCCGATAACGGCCAAAGCAAAAGCTGAGGCAATGAAAGTCTTCTTGAGGCTATACCCAGCCATATCCATCCTATTCGATTGTTGATGGGAAGGGTGATTCGCCCGCGAATCCGCAGGGCGAGGCCGCTATGACCGGCGAAATGTGGTCATTGTGCGTCGCATCATGGCTGGAATAACTTTGGACACGGCAATGAAATCTATGCGGCATAAATCTG
Organism: uncultured Alphaproteobacteria bacterium; assembly: GCA_963791925.1. Taxonomy (GTDB): domain Bacteria; phylum Pseudomonadota; class Alphaproteobacteria; order Rhizobiales; family Xanthobacteraceae; genus BOG-931. The sequence continues at coordinate 691,814 of CAWBUA010000006.1, forward strand.
TCTCCCGGAACTATTGTTAAGTTACTGAAAGTCAAAAACTATCCGCTCCGATACACCTCCGGGTGCCGGTCAAAAGGGGCATAGCTATGCGTGTCATGCATCGTGCGGCGGCATTTGCCGCAGAGCGAGGCAGTCGCTTCCGGAAAAACTCACACGGTCGTGATTCGTTCGGCCTTTAAGTCAAATTACGCAGCGGGTTCCATGAGTTGGAACCCGGCCAAAACTCAAAAATCAGGAAAATGAAGTCAGGCCGCCGCGGTCGGAAAGGCGTAATCCTTGAACTGGTCGCGCAGAACGGTCTTCTGGATCTTGCCGGTCGCCGTGTGCGGAATTTCACGCACGAAGGCGACGTCGTCAGGGAGCCACCAATTGGCGACCTTGCCGCGCAAGAAAGCGAGCAATTCGTCCTTGCCGACGCTCTGGCCCTCCTTGAGCACGATGACCAACAGCGGCCGCTCGTCCCATTTCGGATGGCGCACGCCGATCACCGCGGCTTCGGCGACCTTGGGATGGCCGACCGCGAGGTTCTCCAACTCGATCGAGGAAATCCATTCGCCGCCGGATTTGATCACGTCCTTGGAGCGGTCGGTGATGTTGAGATAGCCGTAACGGTCGATGGTGCCGACGTCGCCGGTATCGAAGAAACCCTCGGCGTCGAGAATTTCGCCATCGTCCTTGAAGTAGCGCCGCGCCACGGCCGGGCCGCGGACTTTCAAGCGGCCGAAGGTCTTGCCGTCCCACGGCATCGGATTGCCGGCATCGTCGGTGATCTTCATCTCGACGCAGAACGGCGAATGGCCCTGCTTCTGCTGCACGTCGAGCCGCGATTCGCCTTTCAATCCGGCATATTCGGGCTTGAGCGAGCCGAGCGTGCCGAGCGGGCTCATCTCGGTCATGCCCCAGGCATGGATCACTTCGACGCCGTAGGCGTCCTGGAATGTCTGCGCCATGGCGCGCGGACAGGCCGAGCCGCCGATCACCACTTTCTTCAGGTGCGGCAGTTTCAGATTATTGGCTTCGAGATGCGCGAGCAGCATCAGCCACACCGTCGGCACCGCCGCGGTAAAGCTGACGCGGCAAGTGTCGAGCATCTCGTAGATCGAGGCGCCGTCGAGCTTGCCGCCCGGCATCGCCATGGTCGCGCCGGCCATCGGCGAGGTCAAAGCGAGCCCCCAGCAATTGGCGTGGAACATCGGCACCACGGGCATGACGACGTCGCGTGCGCCGACGTCCATGGCGTCGGGCTGCGCCGCCATCAGCGAATGCAGCACATTGGAGCGATGCGAATAGACGACGCCCTTGGGATGTCCGGTCGTGCCGGAGGTGTAGCACATGCCGGCCGCGGTGTTCTCGTTGAACCCCTTCCAGGCGAAATCGCCGTCGACTTCGGCGATCCACTCCTCGTACGGCACGGCGTTCTTCAGCGCGGTCGCCGGCATGTGGTCGGCGTCGGTCAAAACCACGTATTGCTCGATCGGCTTGAGCCGGTCGGCGAGCTTTTCCAGGATCGGCACGAAAGTGAGGTCGACCATCATCACGCGGTCTTCGGCGTGATTGACGATCCAGGCGATCTGGTCGGGATAAAGCCGCGGATTGACGGTGTGATAGACCGCGCCGATGCCCATGATGCCGTACCAGGCTTCGAGGTGCCGCCAGGTGTTCCAGGCGAGCGTCGCCACCCGGTCGCCGAGCTTGATGCCGCTGCGGTCGAGCCGCTGCGCCACCCGCAGCGCCCGCACGCGCAAGTCGGCGTAATTCGTGGTGTGGAACGGGCCCTCGACCGAACGGCTGATGATCTGCCGGCCGCTGTGATTGATCGCGGCGTGATCGAGGATGCGATGGCACAACAATTGCCAATCCTGCATCAGCCCGAGCATGGCGTTTCCTCGTAATTTTGCTTTGTTCTTCCGGAAGGTTACCCGTCTGCGCCGGACTGGCAAGCGTCTTTGTCGAGCCGCCGGCCAGGCGCTTGAACAGGCGGGATCGGTTGGCTTAAAGCTTATGCCATCGAGGCTGCCTCGAACTTCCCGACAGACCGCAACTGCGCCGGAGCACCTGAGCGTGAAATATGCCGTCGCCACCGCGGGATTGTTATGCGCGATGCCGATGGCGCTGGCGCAAACCGCCGACGTGACGCGGCCGAAACCGGCCGCGTTCATGCATGGCGCCGCCCAGCCGCGGGCCGACCGGCAGGCGCTGCCGGTGGTGCTGCCGCGGGAATTTGCGCCGCCGCAGGAGGTCTATGCCTCGTTTCCGCAAAGCGATGCCGCCGCGGCGCAAGCCGCGCCGGCAACGCTGTCGGCCTGTCAGGTCGAGCTTGCCAAGGTCGCCGAATTCCGGCCGCTCCCCGTCCTGGTCGGTCCGGGCGATTGCGGCGCCGACAATGCCGTGGAAATGAACGCCATCACCCTTCCCGATCAGAGCAAAGTCGCGGTGTCGCCGCCGGCGATCCTGCGCTGCCCGATGGCGCAACAGGTCGCCGATTGGGTGCGCGACGACGTGGCGCCGGCGCTCAAAGGCCTGGCGCCGACGCTCAAAGGCCTGGCGCCGCTGCGCGCGCTCGACAATCTCGCGTCGTATGACTGCCGTGGCCGCAACAACGTCCACGCCGCCAAGGTCAGCGAGCATGGCCGCGCCGACGCGCTCGACGTGCATGATTTCAAGCTCGCCGACGGCCGCGAGCTCGGGCTGACCGATGTCAATGTGCCGAAGGAGTGGCGCGAGACGGTTCGCGCCAGCGCCTGCGCGCGATTCGCGACCGTGCTCGGCCCGGGCTCCGACGGCTATCACGAAGAGCACATCCATCTCGATCTCGAACCGCGCCGCAACAATTACAAGATCTGCGAATGGGACGTGCGCGTGCCGCCGGCCGTCGTGGCGCAAGCCAAGGGTACCGACGAGGCTGCCAGCAAGGATGCGGCCGAGGCGCCGGACGTCGCGCCGGATCGGGCGAAAGCCGCGAAACTGGCGCGGGCCGAAGGCGTGCCGCTGCAGGGTCTCGATCCCCCGCCGATCCCGGACGATCAAGTGCCACTGCCGCGGCCGCGGCCATTGGCGGCGAATCCGCCCTTGCATCGCGCGATGAGATAATCTCAACCGAACGACCAGAAGGAGCGAAGGACAGATGTCTCCGCTCAGCAATCTCGCCACCCGCGACGTCGAAACGCTGATCCATCCCTACATCGATCTCGCGCGGTTTCGCGAGACCGGTCCGCTCGTCATCGAGCGCGGCCAGGGCGTCTATGTCTACGACAGCGACGGCAAGCCCTATATCGAAGGCATGGCCGGGCTGTGGTGCACCGCGCTCGGCTACGGCAATGAAGAATTGGTCGAGGCCGCCGCCGCGCAGATGCGCAAGCTCTCATTTGCACATCTGTTCACCGGGCGCAGCCACGACCCGGCGATCGAGCTTGCCGAGAAACTCAAAGAGATCGCGCCGGTGCCGATCTCAAAGGTGTTTTTCTGCAATTCCGGATCGGAGGCGAACGACACCCAGGTCAAGCTCGTCTGGTATCTCAACAATGCGCTCGGCCGGCCAAAGAAGAAAAAGATCGTCAGCCGGATGAAGGCCTATCACGGCGTCACGATAGCCGCCGCCTCGCTGACCGGACTGCCGGGCAATCACCGCGATTTCGATCTGCCGCTGCCGGGCTTCTTGCATGCCGGCTGCCCGCATCACTATCGGTTCGCGGCAGCCGGCGAGAGCGAAGAAGCCTTCGCTACGCGGCTCGCCGCCGAACTTGACGCGCTGATCGTCGAGCAAGGCCCCGATAGCGTCGCCGCCTTCATCGCCGAGCCGGTGATGGGCGCCGGCGGCGTGATCGTGCCGCCGCAGACCTATTTCGAGAAGATCGCGGCGGTGTGCAACAAGTACGACGTGTTCATGATCAGCGACGAGGTGATTTGCGGCTTCGGCCGGCTTGGCACCAGGTTCGGCTGCGAGAAGCTCAACTTCGCGCCGCATTCGCTCTCGATCGCCAAGATGCTGTCGTCGGCCTATCTGCCGATCGCCGGCGTCATGATTCCGGAGGCGATGTACCAGGCGCTGCTCGTCGAAAGCAAAAAGATCGGCGTATTCGGCCACGGCTTCACCTATGGCGGTCATCCGGTTTCCGCCGCGGTCGCGCTCAAGGCGATCGAGATTTACGCGCGCGAGCGCATCGTCGAGCGAGCCGCCGAACGGGGCGCGCAATTCCAGGCGCGGCTCAAAGCGCTCGGCGAGCATCCGCTGGTCGGCGAAGCGCGCGGACTCGGCTTGATCGGCGGCGTGGAACTCGTCGCCGACAAGAACAGCAAGCGCTCGTTCGACCCTGCGCACGGCGTCGGCGCCCGCGCGGTGCGGTTCGCCGAAGCCGAAGGCCTGATCGTGCGTTCGGTGCTCGGCGACGTTTTGACGCTGTCGCCGCCGCTCGTCATCAGCGCGCCGGAGACCGATGAATTGTTCGACCGGCTCGCCCGCGCGCTCGATCGTACGCTCGATTGGGTGACGCGCGAGCGGATCGCGCAGTCGTGATACCTATCTGCGAGCTCTCTTCGCGGGATGAACACTCCGTTCACCAGTCGCGCGCTATGACGCGGCCAGATTTACCATGAAGCCAGCAGCAACAGATGGAACCAAACAACGCCGGCGCGCGGCAAGGCCGCGGCTGACACGGCGGCGCTTTATTGCCGGCGGCGCCGGCTTGCTCGGCCTTTCGGCGTCGGCGACCGCGGCCTATGCCGGCGCCATCGAGCCGATGAGCGTCATCGTCACGCGCTACGCGCTGACACCGCCGCGCTGGCCCACGGGCCACAAGCTGACGATCACGGTGATCGCCGACCTTCATGCCGGCGGTCCCGACATGGCGCTGCCGCATATCCGCCACGTCGTCGACGTCGCGCAGAATCTACGCTCCGACCTCATCGTGCTGCTCGGCGATTTCAAGGCGTGGTACGCCCATTTCAAAACCGAACCGGTCGACGACGCGTTGTGGGCCGCCGAGCTGGCGCGGCTTAACGCACCGCTCGGCACCTGGGCCATCCTCGGCAATCACGATTGGTGGCATGACCTCGAGGGCGTGCGCGGCGCCTTGGCCAATGTGCGCATCCCGTTGATGCAGAACGATGCGGTTCTTCTCGGCGCCGGCGCACAAAAATTCTGGCTCGCCGGCCTGGGCGACCAACTCGCCCATTGGATCGGCCCCGGCCGATTTCGCGGCGTCGACGATCTGCCGGGGACGCTTGCGAAAATTCACACCGACGATCCAGTGCTCTTGCTGGTTCACGAGCCGGACATTTTTCCGGTCGTGTCGGATCGCGTCGCGCTGACGCTCGCCGGCCATACCCATGGCGGACAGATCCGCCTGCCCTTCATCTGGCCGTATTTCGTGCCGTCGAAATACGGCGCGCGCTACGCTTACGGTCATGTGGTGGAGAACGACCGGCACCTGATCGTCTCAGGCGGCCTCGGCACCAGCATGATTCCGGCCCGCCTCGGCGTGCCGCCGGAAATCGTCCACGTTACGCTCGGCGTCTGAACCGTGGCCCCAAAAACAAACGGCGCCGGTCAAAGCCGGCGCCGTCAATTAATCTCGCGCGTCGCGAAGAAAGCTCAGTACCACTTCACCGTGGCGCCTTCATCGGGGACGGAGCTCGATGCGACTTTCGGACTGTCGGGCGCGTTGCCGTTCTTCGGCGCCAGCACCACGACGATGGTGCCGACCTTGACGTGATTGTAGAGATCGATCGCGTCTTCGTTGGTCATGCGGATGCAGCCCGACGAGATCGCCTGACCGATATATTCCGGCTGATTGGTGCCGTGGATGCGGTACAGCGTGTCCTTGCCGCCCGAATACAGATACATGCCGCGCGAGCCCATCGGATTATGCGGCCCGCCGGTGACGAAAGCCGGCAACGGCCCGAGCCGTTGCTGTTCGCCAGAGGTCGGAATCCACGGCGGCCACTCTTCCATGCGGCCGATCTTGGCGATGCCGTTCCAGGCCTGGGCTTCTTCGCCCACCGCGATGCCATAGCGGATCGCCTTGCCGTGGGGCAGCACGTAATAGAGGAACTTGTTGTCGGAATCGACGACGACAGTGCCAGGCGCTTCCTTGCGCGTGTAGTCGACGATATGCCGGCGATACGGCTCGGGAATATCGGCCTGCTGATAGGGCAGGTTCGACATCAATAGCTTGTCGCGCGCGTTCCAGCCGGTCTGGCTCGCCGGCTCGAGCGTATCCGTCATGCAGCCGCCCAGCGTGAGCGCCGCAAGTCCCATGACCACGAATGAGATCGCACGCAATGACATCACGCGTTACTTCTCCGTCCGCCCCAAGCCGCCCTGGCCAAACGAATTGCGTCAGTCCCCATACCTAAAGCGCCGCGGCCATTCCAGTCATTAGAGCCCTATGGCGACAAGGTCTGCCGCGAGTGTGGCAGGAATGCCGCAGTGCCTGTCGGTCCTTTGGATAATTTGCCCTGATCACGCCGATTCGGCGGCCGCAGCGATCCGAAAGAGGACCGGACAATGGCCGTCCAAGGCAGCCACCCAGCCAATCCAGCCGACGCCATTATCGGCCCGACACATTAAGCGAGGGTTTACCACTCCAAATGCACTTAGCCACACACTTGGCTGCAAGCGGAAATGTTACGGCGACCTGCGTTTTGCCGCCCATTTCTGCCGCACTTCTCGCCTACAATTTGATCATCGCCAGCAATCGAAAGGGAATGGGGTTCTGCAATGACGAATGTGATCGCCGAAATGGCCAATAAAACCGCTCAAGCGGACGAAACGCCGAGAATTTCCGACCAAAGCGTCCCGCTTGACGGCCGCTATCGGCAAATCGGGATTTCGGCCGTTGCCGCCGCCGCGCGCTATCAGGGTAGCGCCAAAAACCCGGCCTACGCTCCAGCACCAACCAGATGGCAGGATCGGAACGGCGAAGCGGCGGCCTGAAAACCCGCAAGCCGCCCAACCGGCTCGGCCCGGACCAAGGGGACGATAAGTCCCCTTTTTCATTTGCAAAGCAGAGTCATGCCTGCTGCCAAGCCTTCCCCTCGGCGCCGCTTGGGCGGATCATTTGCGGGCCGGCAGCCAAGGCTCTCCGTCACGCGTCAGCCAGACCTCGAAACCCGCCAGCGCGGCGACTATGATGCCGACGATGACGTCAATGCTCATGGCAGCGCTGTTCTGGAACCCAAGCAGCCATGGCGATACGATCAGCGCCAGGGCGGCGATCAGGACGAACCATTCTTCCCAGACCGCGAATGCCGCGATGGCGGCAATCGACAGCACGGCGATGATGATGCCGACGACAGAGGCAGTCTGCCATTGTGCGCCTGAGGGAAGATCGAACAGCCAGGGCGAGAAGAACAGGACGCCGCCGAGGATGAGGTTGACGACATCGCACAGCCGCATGCTCGACCAATCGTCCATCGCAGCCTCCAACGCCTTGCCGGACGGTCATGGCTTGACCTTTGGGCGCGCGCCGCATCCGTCCGGCCCGTTGGGAAACCGCCGTTGGCGTCATTGGTTCCGCGCGAGCGCAATCCGAAGCGCAGCCGCAAGGCCGGTATCGTGATGTCTGCCGGCCTGATGGAGGGCTTCTCCAGCGCCGAGATCGAAACCGGCCGCCGGCTCTTCGCCGGGGAATGGAGCTTTGCCTCCGCCGCGGGCTCGCTCCAATCCCTGCCGCCGATGGCCGGCCCGGAGATCGCATTCGCCGGCCGTTCCAATGTCGGCAAGTCCTCCCTGATCAATGCGCTAACCGGCCGACGGGCGCTGGCACGCACATCCAATACGCCCGGCCGCACCCAGGAATTGATCTTCTTCAACGGCCCGCACCGGCTCGTCCTGGTCGACATGCCCGGCTACGGCTACGCCGCGGCGGCCAAAAGCAAGGTCGCCGCCTGGACCAAGCTGATTATGGCTTACCTGCACGGCCGCGCCACCTTGGCGCGCGTCTATCTTCTCGTCGATGCCCGCCATGGGCTGAAGGAAATCGATCAGTCGATCCTCGATACCCTGAGCGAGGCCGCGGTCAGCCACCAGATCGTCCTCACCAAATGCGATCAGATTGGCGCCGCGGAATTGATCGAGCGGGCGGCCACCGTCTCGGCGGCGATCCGAAAACGGCCGGCGGCCTTTCCAGACCTGCTTGCGACTTCGGCGACGCGCGGCACCGGCATCGCCGAATTGCGTGCGGCGGTGGCGCGGCTCCTTGCCGAGCGGAGCTGACGGTTGGCCCTAGCCGGAACAAGACACGTCCTGGACGCGGGCTGGCCGCGTCCAGGACGCTTTGCGCAATCTGCCGCCGAGATTCGGCTTGCGGCCTTATTGACCTATCCGGCCAACTTGGCCTTCCCCACCAAGCCCGCGGCGGCTAAATAGCGGCGGTCGAAGGAGTTGCCGAGGGACTTTCAATGGACGTCACGCCGTTCGAGCAGGCCCGCATTCTTGCGGAAGCGCTGCCCTATATGCAGCGCTACGACGAGCAAACGGTCGTCGTGAAATACGGCGGCCATGCCATGGGCGCGGAGCATCTGGCGCGCGAATTCGCCCGCGACATCGTCCTTCTGGAGCAGACCGCGATCAATCCGGTCGTCGTTCACGGCGGCGGGCCGCAGATCGAGGCGATGCTCAAGAAAGTCGGCGTGCAGTCGCAATATGCGGCCGGCTTGCGCATCACCGATGAAAAGACGCTGGAAATCGTCGAGATGGTGCTGGCCGGCTCCATCAACAAGCAGATGGTCGGCTATATCAACGAAGCCGGCGGCCGCGCCATCGGGCTCTGCGGCAAGGACGGCAACATGGTGGTGGCGCGCAAGCTCACCCGCACCGTGATCGATCCGGATTCGGCGATCGAGAAAGTCATCGATCTCGGCTATGTCGGCGAGCCGGACAAGGTCGACACCACGGTGCTCGATCAGATCCTCGGCCGCGAATTGATTCCGGTGCTGGCGCCGGTCGCCGCGGCGGTGAACGGCGGCACCTTCAACGTCAACGCCGATACCTTCGCCGGCGCCATCGCCGGCGCGCTCAAGGCCAAGCGCCTGTTGCTCCTTACCGACGTGCCCGGCGTGCTCGACAAATCGAAACAGCTCATCAAGGAGCTGTCGGTCGACGACGCGCGCCGCCTCATCGCCGACGGCACCATTTCCGGCGGCATGATTCCCAAGGTCGAGACCTGCATCGACGCCCTCGAGGGCGGCGTCGAAGGCGTCGTCATCCTCAACGGGACGGTGCCGCACGCCGTGTTGCTCGAATTGTTTACCGAGCTCGGCGCCGGCACGCTGATCCACGCGTAGAGCATGATCCGGAAGAGTGGACACCGGTTTTACGAAAAGATCATGCTCCCGCGAATAATCTAGAAAGCGATCCCGCAACGGGACGCGCCGGCTTCGGGGAGGACCATGCTCAAAGACGCCGGACCCGTCCCGCCTTCGAGCGCCGCGGATCAAGCCGAAGCCGCGACGCTGATCTCGCGCCGGATATTTCCGCTGGCCCCCGGCGTCGCCGCCGGCACCGCGCTCGGCGTCTCCGACGTGCTGGCGAAACTCGTTCTGGCGGCGGGCTGCGACGTGCTGACGATGCTGTCGTTTCGCAGCGTGGTCGGGCTCGCTTTCGTCGCAACCTGGCTGCGTTTCGGCCGCAAGCCATCGGCCGACGCGCGGGTGCGCTGGGTCTCGATGGCGATCGGCGGCATGTTCGCCGGCCTCATCTTCTGCCTGTTCAAGGCAATCGCGGCGATCGACGTGCCGACCGCGATCCTGTCCTACTTCACCTATCCGCTGTTGACCGGGCTCACCGCCTCGCTCGCCGGGCTCGAGCCGTTGCGCTGGAAGGGCGTGCTCTGCGCCATAACCGCCTTTTGCGGGCTCGCGATCATGATCGGCGCGCATCCGGCGGGCCTCGCTTTCGCCGGCATCGCCTATGCGCTCGGCGCCGCGTGCTGCCGCACCGCCGTATTGCTGGCGACGCGGGCCTATCTCGTCGGCGCCGACGCGCGATTGACGACGTGGTATTCGATGCTGTCGTCGACCGTCGTGTTCGTCGCCGTTTCGCTGGGCACGCAAACCTGGCATCCGCCGCAAACCGAGCTCGGCTGGATCTTGCTGGTCGCGCTCAGCCTGGCAACGACGGCGGCCATTCTGTTTGTCTTTGTCTCGACCATGCGCATCGGGCCGTTCCGCACCGCGCTGATCATGCATCTCGAGCCGCTGACCGCGATGATTCTCAGCGCGCTGCTCTTGAGCGAAGCGATCACGCCGCTCCAGGGCGTCGGCAGTGCCGTCATGCTGGCGGCCCTGATCGCATTCCAATTATGGCGATGACGGACACCGGTTTGGACGGTCGCGCATTACACCGCGCTCGTGTAACATCGGCACCATAAACGTCGGGAGGGAACCATGACCGTTCAAGCGAGCGCTGCGCATTGCGCAGACTCAACCCAAAAACGCTGGACCTTTGGCTGCGCCTGCCACGCCTCACGCCGGCAATTCCTCGCCGGCGCCGCGGCGTTCGGCGCGACCGCAGCGCTTCCAGCCCGCAAAGCCGATGCACAGCCGGCCGCGCCAAAACTGATCGACACGCATCATCATTTTTATCCGCCGGCCTATCAGAAAGCATGGGCCGATTGGGAGGACCAACGCAAGATTCCGCATCTCGGCGTGCAACTCGCCTGGACCAAAGAGAACGATCTCGATGCGATGGACAAAAACAGCATCACCACCAGCGCGCTGTCGCTGCCCTCGACCCCCGGCGTCTGGTTCGACGCCGGCGCCGAGAAAGCGCACGACATGGCGCGCCTGTGCTGCGACTTCGCCGCCGAGATGGTGCGCGACAAGCCGGGCCGTTATGCACTGTTCGCGCCGCTGTCGATGCTCGACATCGACGCGACGCTCAAAGAGATCGAATACGCCTTCGATACGCTCAAAGCCGACGGCATCAACCTGCAAACCAATTACGGCGACAAGTGGCTGGGCGATCCGCTCTATCAGCCGATCTTGGCGGAGCTCAATCGGCGCAAAGCCACGATCTTCGTTCATCCGCTGGTCGCGAGCTGCTGCGGCCGGTTGAGCGTTGGCGCCTTCCCCGCGGTGATCGAAGTGCCGCACGATACGACCAGGACCGTGGTGAGCTTGCTGCTCCACGGCCGGTTTGCGCAGTATCGCGACATCAAATGGCTGTTTTCGCATGGCGGCGGCACCATTCCGTTCCTCGCCGGCCGCATCGAGGCGTTCTACGACAAAAAGGCCCGCGGCCCGAACGGTTTCGCCCCCGACGGCATCGAAGCCGAGTTCCGGCGGCTCTATTACGACACGGCGAATGCAACGCATCCGGCGGCGATGGCGGCGCTGACCAAGCTCGTGGCGGCCTCGCAAATCACCTACGGAACCGATTATCCGTATTTCCCGCTCGACCAGATCGAAAACCTGCGCAAGCTTGGTCTGCCGCCGGCCGATCTGGCGGCGATCGCCAACGGCAACGCGGCGCGACTGCTGCCGCGGCTGAACGCGTAATGCCGCTTCGGCTCTGTCGCCGGGCTGCGCTCGGCGCGCTTGTTTGGTTGACGATCGCGGCGCCGGCCCGCGCGGAGGCGCCGCAAGCGCCGCCAAGGCCAACCGAGGTTTCGATCACGCTGGTGCTGGCGCTGGACGCCTCCGGCAGCGTCTCCAACGACCGCTTCGAACTGCAGAAACAGGGCTATGCCGCCGCGTTCCGCAACCCGCAGGTCGTCAACGCCATTCGCTCGCTCGACACCGGGTCCATCGCCGTCACCATGATGCAGTGGACCGGACCGCTCCTGCATGTCGTCGCGGTCGATTGGACCTTGATCAAGGACGCGGCGACAGCGAACGGCTTTGCCGCCGCCATCATGGCGGCGCCGCGCCAGCTGTTCGGCGGCGGCACCTCGATCAGCGGCGCCATCGATTATTCGCGATTGTTGTTGGCGCAGAGTCCGTTCCACGGCGCGCGGCGCGTGGTCGATATCTCCGGCGACGGCGCCAACAACCGCGGCCGCCCGGTGATGCAGGCCCGCGACGAAGCGGTACATGACGGTATCGGCATCAACGGCCTGCCTATCTTGGCGCTTGAACCCGATCTCGATCGCTATTATTACGACAACGTCATCGGCGGCCCCGGCGCGTTCATGGTTCCGGCCGCCGACTACGACGCCTTTGCCGACGCGATCCTGAAAAAGCTGATCAACGAAATCGCGAACCGGAACCGCACACCAAACCGTCATCGGCATTTGACGCAAATCAAGGCTTGGCGTCACAAACTCGGCCAAGTTTGCGCCGAAGCTTCGAGGCCGGTTCAAGCATCTCGCATTAAAGCCATGGGGTTGGAACCATGCGGGGGTTCCACAGCAACTCGTTCGATCCGCCGACGCTGGTCATTCTCGAGACCGCCTTCGACGAAGCCTGGCTGACGCTGAAAGCGATCGGCAACACCACGGTGAAGCCCGACGAACTGGCGCGTTGCGTGCTGCGGCTCGCCATGGAAGGCGAGCGCGACCCGGTGCGGCTGCACGACGGCGCGCTCAAGGGCCTGGTGCCGGCGAAGTCCTGGCGCGAGGCGGGCTAGCGGCTATCAGGAGTGCGCCGCGTAGAACGCGAAGCCGGCGACGCAAGCGCCGGCGAGCGTACCGGCGAGCAATGCAAACAAGTATGGCATGGACTTGCGAAGCGTTCTGCGCATCAATGATTCCCAGGCTGCCCCGCGCGGCCTGAGTTGATTCGCGGCCGACGAGGCACCATCATTGCAAATCATGGCGACAACGGGTCACGAGACGAGCACGGCGGCGGACAGTGCCGCAAAACGCGGATTTGGTCATGTCGACACCTGGGTGTTCGATCTCGACAACACGCTCTATCCGCATCACGTCAATCTCTGGCAGCAGGTCGACCTTCGCATTCGCGATTACATCGTCGGTTTCCTCAAGATCAGCCACGAAGAGGCGTTTCGGCTGCAGAAAGACTATTACCGGCGCTACGGCACGACGCTGCGCGGCCTGATGGAGGAGCACGGGCTCGAGCCGGATCAGTTCCTCGAAATCGTGCATCAGATCGACCATTCGCCGTTGCAGCCCAATCCGGCGCTCGGCGCCGCCATCGCCGAGCTGCCCGGCCGCAAGCTCATTCTCACCAACGGCACGCGCCACCACGCCGACGCGGTGCTGCGCCGGCTCGGCATCGAACAGCATTTCGACGACGTGTTCGATATCCGCGCGGCGGAGCTTGAGCCGAAGCCACGGCCGAAGGTTTATGAGCGCTTCCTCGCCAGTCACAAGGTCGATCCGACGCGGGCGGCGATCTTCGAAGACCTCGCCCGCAATCTCGAAGTGCCGCATGCGCTCGGCATGACCACGGTGCTGGTGGTGCCCGAAGGCGCCCGCGTGGTGCTGTGCGAGGAATGGGAGCTTGCCGGCCGCGAGGCGCCGCATGTCGATCATGTCACCGACGATCTCGCCGGATTTTTGCGCGGCATCGTCGCCGGACGCGGCCGCCATTAAAGCGTCCTCTCGCCGCGACGCGCCTTCTTGACATCGCCGGTTCCTGACCCGACAAACCGCGCAGCGGGGAAGCCATATCATGTCAGCCGGAACTGCCGATAATCTGGCCAAGACCGTCGATGCCGCGTTCGAGCGGCGCGACCAGATCGGGCCGTCGACCAAAGGCGAGGTGCGCGACGCCGTCGAAGAGGCGCTGGAGCTCCTCGACCGCGGCGCCGCGCGCGTCGCCGAACGGAGCGACAATGGTGCCTGGCGCGTCAATCAGTGGCTAAAGAAAGCGGTGCTGTTGTCGTTCCGCTTGAACGACATGAGCGTCATCCCGGGCGGCCCTGGCGACGCGGCGTGGTGGGACAAGGTGCCGTCGAAATTCGAGCGCTGGGACGAGGCGCGCTTCCGCGCCGCCGGCTTTCGCGCCGTGCCGGGCTCCGTGGTGCGCCGCTCGGCCTATATCGCGCCCGGCGTGGTGCTGATGCCGTCGTTCGTCAATCTCGGCGCCTATGTCGATTCCGGCACCATGGTCGATACCTGGGCCACCGTCGGCTCCTGCGCGCAGATCGGCAAGAACTGTCACATTTCCGGCGGCGCTGGCATCGGCGGCGTGCTCGAGCCGCTGCAGGCGGGTCCGGTGATCGTCGAGGACAACTGCTTCATCGGCGCGCGCTCCGAAGTCGCCGAGGGCGTCATCGTGCGCGAAGGCTCGGTGCTGTCGATGGGCGTCTTTCTCGGCGCCTCGACCAAGATCGTCGACCGCGACACCGGCGCCACGCTGCAGGGCGAGGTGCCGCCTTATTCGGTGGTCGTCCCCGGCAGCATCGCCGGCAAGCTGGGCAACAACGGCGAGGCCTCGCCGAGCCTTTACTGCGCGGTGATCGTCAAACGGGTCGACGAGAAGACCCGCGCCAAGACCAGCATCAACGAATTGTTGCGGGATTAAGCCGCGCCGATGGATTGGGCCTATCTCTTCACCGGTTTCGACGGCCGCATCAGCCGGACGACGTTCTGGATCGGCATCGCGGCACTCACCGTCGCCGAAATCTTCGGCCATATCCTCGCCGAGGAACTTCAAGGCGACCGGCTCAGCGCCATCGTCGATCTGGCCTATGCCTATCCGGAATTCGCCGTCGCGCTGAAGCGCGCCCACGATCGCAATCTGCCGCTTTGGCTGCTCGTCGCCTTCTTTATAGCCAGCGCGTTTCTCGACTTGCTCACGGTCCTGGAAATGACCGGCACCGACGATCAGCCGAGCGCGCTGTCGATCGCCATCGCGCTGCCGTTTACGATCCTGGGCCTCGTGCTTCTCGTCGAACTCGGCTTTCGCCGCGGCACCATCGGTCCGAACCCATACGGGCCCGATCCGCTCGGCCCGACAACGACGCTACCGCGGACTTGATGAGCGGGGGATTGACCGACGCGGCAGACTGCACGATCTTCCCGTTATGAGCCGTTCGATCGTTATCGATGCACGTTGGGATTCTGAGGCGAGCGTGTGGACTGCCACGAGCAACGACGTGGCCGGTCTCGTCGTTGAGGCCGATACCTGGCCCGCCATGATCGAAGAAGTCAGGCTCGTCCTGCCTGATCTCCTGGAATTGTCGGGCGAAAAGAACGATAATCTTTCTCTGACTTTTCGCGCCGAAGAACATCTCGACGTTGCCGGCGCCTGAGGGGCGAGTTTTATCCCGGACTTGTGCGCATTCTGAAGGCAAATGGTTGTTATCTCGTCCGATCAGGTAAGGGCAGCCATGAAATCTGGTTCAGCCCGATCAGCAAGCAAAACATAACCGTGCCGCGGTCTACCAAATCGCGCCATACTGCCAACGACATACTCAAGAAAGCCGGCCTCGAGAAGGCGTTCTAGGCATGACTACCGACTCCGTCGCCATCGCCCGCGACCTTATTCGCTGCCGCTCCGTCACGCCCGACGAAGGCGGCGCGCTCGGTTTCTTGCAAGGCCTGTTGACGGAAGCGGGATTTGCCGTGCATCGCGCGGTGTTCGACGAGCCAGGCACCGCGCCGGTCGATAACCTTTACGCGCGCGTCGGCATCGCCAAGCCCAATCTTTTGTTTGCCGGCCACACCGACGTCGTGCCGCCCGGCAACGAAGCGGCGTGGTCGCATCCGCCGTTCGCCGGCGAAGTCGCGGCCGATACGCTCTATGGCCGCGGCGCCGTCGACATGAAAGGCGGCATCGCCTGCTTCGTTGCCGCGACGCTCGATTACCTCGCCGCCAATGACGGCGGGCTAAAAGGTTCGATTTCGTTTCTGATCACCGGCGACGAGGAAAGCGTCGCGGTCAACGGCACCGTCAAGCTTTTGCAGTGGGCGGCAGAGCGCGGCGAGACGTTCGATCACTGCATTCTCGGCGAGCCGAGCAATATCGAAGCAGTCGGCGACACCATCAAGGCCGGCCGGCGCGGCTCGCTCAACGGCACGCTGATCGTCACCGGCCGCCAGGGCCACGTCGCCTATCCGGAGCGGGCCGACAATCCGATCCGCGGCCTGATCGCGCTGATGACCGCGCTGCAAGCGCCGCTCGATGAAGGCAGCGAGCATTTTGCGCCGTCGAACCTGGAGTTCACTTCGATCGACGTCGGCAACCCCACCGTCAATCTCATTCCCGGCGAAGCGCGCGCGCGCTTCAACATCCGCTTCAACGACCGCCACAGCCAGGCGGCGCTCAAAGCGCTCGTTGAACGACGTGCCGAAGCTGCCGCTGCCGGGCGCGTGCACCATAGCTTCGACTGGCAGCCGTCGAACGCCGACGTCTTTGTCACCAAGCCCGGACCGTTCACCGACCTCGCGGTCGCGGCCATCGCCGAAGTCACCGGACGCAAGCCAAGTCTTTCGACCAGCGGCGGCACCTCGGACGCGCGCTTCATCAAAGATTATTGCCCGGTGCTGGAATTCGGGCTGGTTGGGCAAACCATGCACGCGGTCGACGAACGCACGCCGGTCGCCGACCTCGTCACGCTCACCGCGATCTATCGGCGCATCATCGAGAAATATTTCGCGTAGCGATCACCGCTTCGGCCGCCGCGACGCCGGTGAGATAGCCGCCATGCGCGGTCGAGAAATCGTGCCGCGAACAGGCCTCGCCGGCGAAGAACAGCCGATCGTCGACCGGCGCGGCGAGCGCGGCGCGGCAATCGGCCTTGCCCGGCAAGGCATAGGAATAGGCGCCGAGCGCGAACGGGTCGGCGTGCCAGCCGTGCACGCGGATCGGCCTTATACGGCGGGCGAAATCACCGCCGAACACGCCCGTGAGCTCGGACGCGGCAAAATCGAAGAACGCAGGCAGGCCGCCCTTTTCCAGTTCCGCGGCGCAATCGCCGCCGAAATAACACTCGATGATCGGCCAGCCGAACGGCCGCAAATGATAACCTGCCGTCGCCACGCGATCGGTGTGTCCGAACACGCGGACGCTGGTTTCGAATTCCTCCGCGCCGTCGAGTGAAATGAATAGCTTGTCGTCGACGCCGAGCGGCAGACCTTGCGCCGCCTCGATCTTGTCCGGCAGCGCCGGCGCAAAGCGGATCCGCTCGGCCGCGAGCAGCGAACTCGGCACCGTAACGATGACCCGATCGGCGGCGATCGTACCCTTGGTCGTTTCGATTTTCAGCCGCGCGCCGCTGTGATCGATGGCGCCGACCGGACAGTCGAGCATCTGCGGAACGTCCGCGCCATGCCTGCTGATCAGCGTGCCATAGCCTTCGACGACCCGCCAATTGACATCGGTCGCGTGGTAGCGGTCGAGATCCTGCAGCGAAATCCGGTCGAGCGTGGCGCCGCTGATATAGGTGCTCGACGCATTGATGAGCGGGTTCCAGCGCGAGGCCGGATCGAGCAGGCTCGAAGCCGGCGCGTCGCCCTCGCGCCGCGCCGCCTCGTGCAGGCGCTCATAGAATACGCCGAAGGCCTTGCGATAGTCGGCAAATTCGGCACGCGGAAAGTTGCGCTCAAGCTGCCGGTTCATCCACGGCGGCGGCGTTTTGTCGATCGCGGCGCCCTGTTCTTTCGCCACCGCGACCCACGGATTGCGGTCGGCGGAGTGCAGCCAGCCGCAGCCGAGGTCGAGCGCGTGGCCGCTTGTGTCGTGGACGCTCCAGGCCCGGCCGCCAAGCCGCGGCCGCGCCTCGACCAACTGGCAGCGGACCGACGCCCGCTTAAGCCGCTTGGCGGCGGCAACGCCGGCCGCACCGCCGCCGATTACGACCACTTCGACATCATCCCCCGCCATGTCCCACCCTGCACCGATGACGAGCTAGTATTCCACCCGCACCAGATAAAGCCCGTGCGGCGGCGCGACCTGACCGCAGCGTGTGCGGTCGCGCGCCGCGAGCGCGGCGGCCAGATCGTCGGCGCTCCACTTGCCCTCGCCGACATGGATCAGCGAGCCGACCATCGAGCGCACCTGATGCTGCAGGAATGAGCGCGCCGCGGCGATTACAGACACCCGTTCACCATCGCGCGCCACGTCGAGCCGGTCGAGCGTCTTCACCGGCGATTTCGCCTGGCACTCGGTCGAGCGAAAGGTCGTGAAATCGTGCTTGCCCAGGAGCTTCTGCGCGGCGGCGTGCATCGCCACGGCGTCAAGCGGCCGCGGCACGCGCCAGGCGCGGTTGAGATCGAGCGTCAGATCGGCGCGCCGGTTGACGATGCGATAGAGGTAGTGCCGCTTGACCGCCGAGAAGCGGGCGTCGAAATCGGTCCCGACCTTCTCCGCCGCGAGCACGGCGACCGGCTGCGGCCGCAAATGGAAATTGATCGCGTCACGCACATTGTCGGTGTCCCAATCCTTGGCAAGGTCGATATGGGCGACCTGGCCGAGCGCGTGCACGCCGGTATCGGTGCGTCCGGCGCCGAAGACGGTGACGCGCTCGCCGGCAAAACCCGCGACCGCTTCCGTCAGCACGCCCTGGATCGAGACGCCGTTGTCCTGCGCCTGCCAGCCGATAAAGGGCGTGCCGTCATATTCGATGGTGAGCTTATAGCGGGGCATGGGCGAATTTATTTTACGCGTGACCTTACCCGAAAGCCGGCATCCCGTTTTCGGAATGCGGTTCAGTGCAAAACGGTGCCGGACGCGACCCGCGTGCCGCGCAGAAATTCACCCGCTCGCATCGGTTTGCCCCCGGCGCGCTGCAGTTCGACGAGCCGCACCGCGCCGCTGCCGCAGGCGACGGTCAAACCTTCGTCGAGCACGCGTCCGGGCTCGCCCTGGCCGTCGCCTTGGCTGGTGCGCAGCACCTTGATGCGGCCAACGCCGGGAAGCTCGAACCAGGCGCCGGGAAACGGCGACAGCCCGCGGCAATGGTCATGAACCTTGTTCCACGGTTTGGCCCAATCGATGCGCGTTTCGTTCTTGCCGATCTTGTCGGCATAAGTCACGCCTTCGGCGGCTTGCGGCGTGAGCGTCAACGATCCGCGTTGCAGCGCGCCGAGCGCGACCAGCATCAGCTTGGCACCAAGCCGCGCCAATTCGTCATGCAGATCGCCGGTGGTGACATCCGGACCGATCGCGACCCGCTCCGCCATGGCGATCGGACCGGTATCGAGCCCCTCGTCCATCTTCATCACCATCACCCCGGTTTCTTTGTCACCGGCCATGATGGCGCGATGGATCGGCGCCGCGCCGCGCCAGCGCGGCAGCACGGAAGCGTGGAGATTGAAACAGCCGAGCGGAAAAGCGTCGAGAATAGGTTTGGGCAAGATCAATCCGTAAGCCACGACCACGGCAGCGTCCGCGCCATGGGCCCGCATCGCCGCCGCGGCATCTGTATCTTTCAAGGTTTTCGGCATCAGCACCGGCACACCGAACCGCCCGGCTTCGCGCGCCACCGGCGATGGGGGCAGCTCGAGTCCGCGGCGCCCGGCAGGCTTCGGCGCGCGGCTATAGACGGCGGCGATCTCATAGCCGCCGCCGACGAGCTCCAGCAGCGTGGGCACGGCAAATTCCGGCGTGCCCATGAAGACGAGGCGGAGCGCCAATCACGCCTCCACCTTCTTGGCGGCTTTGGTGAACTTCTTGATGACCCGGTCGCGCTTGAGCTTGGACAGATGATCGATGAAGAGAACGCCGTTGATGTGGTCGATCTCGTGCTGCAGGCAGGTCGCCAACAAACCCTTGGCTTCGATCTCGGCCGGTTTGCCGTCGCGGTCGAGATATTTGACTTTGACCGCGACCGGCCGCTCGACCTCCTCGTAATACTCCGGAATCGACAGACAGCCTTCCTCGTATTTGGCCGTCTCGTCGGACTTCCAGACGATTTCCGGATTGATGAAGACCAGAGGCTTATGATCGTCCTCTTTTTTCGACAAATCCATGGTGATGACGCGCTTGGCGACGCCGATCTGAATTGCGGCCAATCCGATGCCGGGCGCCTTGTACATCGTCTCGAACATGTCATCGATCAGCTTCCTGACACCGCCATCGACATGTTTGACCGGTTCGGACATGAGCCGCAGCCGTTTGTCGGGAAGCTTGATGATGTCGCGGATCGCCATTTCGCCGATAGCCGTGGGTGTTACGACGGAGCTGGATTCGCGATGTAAGGGCTGAGCAAAGCGGGGTCAATGCGCGCATTCGGGATCGATCGGTCGTTGCCCCGCGGGCGGCGACGGGGTATGACCGTTCGCTCTTCGTTCCAGGGCGAGTCGCGCCGCCCGCAGGGGAGACCGATGACCGAAAGCCTTATCTTCGCGCTCGTTCTCGCCGCCTGTGCCGCGGCAATCGTGCTCGGCATCCTGCTGTGGCGGACGCGCCGCGCCGCCGGCCCCGCCGAACCGGATACCGCGGTGCTGGATGGGCTCGCCCGGGCGCAGGCCAATTCCGCGGCGCGGCTGGAAGCCATGATCAGGATGCTGGGCGATCGGCAATCGCAGCTTCAGCATGCGGTCAATGAGCGGCTCGATTCGGTCTCGCACCGGCTCGGCGATTCGATTCAAAAGACGACGCAGAACACGACCGAGAAGCTGCAAAAGCTCCATGAGCGGCTGGCGGTGATCGACAGCGCGCAGAAGAACATTTCCGAGCTCGCCACCCAGGTGACCTCGCTGCACAGCGTGCTCGCCAACAAGCAGTCGCGCGGCGCGTTCGGCCAGGGCCGCATGGAAATCATCATTCGCGACGGATTGCCGAAGGACTGCTACGAATTCCAATATACGCTGTCCAACCGGCTGCGGCCCGATTGCGCGATTTTCCTGCCCGATCAGCGGCCGCTGGTCATCGATTCCAAATTCCCCCTCGAAGCGGTCACGGCGTATCGCGACGCCAAGAACGAGGACGAGCGCAAGCTCGCCGCGGCGCGCGTCCGCCAGGACGTCATCAAGCATGTCGGCGACATCGCCCAGAAATATCTCATTCCCGGCGAGACGCAGGACATGGCCTTCATGTTCGTGCCGTCGGAATCGGTTTATGCCGAGTTGCATGAAGACTTCGACGACGTGGTGCAGAAGGCGTTCCGCGCCAAGATCGTCATCGTCTCGCCCTCGCTATTGATGCTGGCGATCCAACTGGTGCGGCAGAGCCAGCGCGACGCCCGCATGCGCGAGGCCGCCGATCAGATCCGCGACGAAGTCGGACGCCTGATGAAGGACGTCGGGCTCCTGGGCGAGCGCATCCGCAAGCTGCAAACTCATTTCAATCAGGCGAACGAGGACGTCCGGCAGTCGGTCATCTCGATCGAGAAGATCGAGGGACGCGGCGAGCGCATTGCGCAGGTCGAATTCAGCGGCGATGCCGAGGCCGCCTCGAACGTTGTCGCTGCGCCGCTGCGCAAGCTGCAAGCCGGCGAGTAGCGGCGGATGGCGGTGCCGCCCGAGCCCGGCGCAAGCGTCGCGCCCCCTCGCCTCTCAGTCACGGACACGCTCGCCGTCTATCTGAAGCGGCGCGTGCTGATCGTATTGTTTCTCGGCTTTTCGTCGGGCCTGCCGCTCGCGTTGTCGGGCTCGACGCTTCTGGTGTGGATGACGGAAGCGAAAGTCAATCTCGGCACCATCGGGCTGTTCGCGCTGGTCGGCACGCCCTACACCATCAAATTCCTGTGGGCGCCCTTGATCGATGCGCTCGACGTGCCGCTGTTGTCGCGGCGTTTCGGCCGGCGCCGCGGCTGGTTGCTGCTGTCACAGTTTCTGCTGATCGCGGCGATCGTCTTTCTCGGTCTGTGCGATCCGTCGGTGTCGCCGTTCATGGTCGCGATCGGCGCGCTCCTCGTCGCCACCGCCTCGGCGACGCAGGACATCATCATCGACGCCTTTCGCGTCGAGACCTTGAACGAGAGCGAGCAGGCGGCGGGCATGGCGTCTTATGTCGCCGCCTATCGCATCGGCATGCTGGTCTCGACCGCGGGCGCGCTGTTTCTGGTCAGCGGATTCGAAAGCGTCTTCGGCTACGGACGCCATGTCGCGTGGAGCGCCGGCTATGCGGTGATGGCGGCGCTCGTCGTGATCGGCATCGCGACCACGCTCGTCGCCGATGAGCCGGAAAAGTCGGCCGGCGCCGATGCCACCCACGCGCACGAGAACAAGCTGCAGCGCGTGGTCGAGGCGGCGATCGGCGCGTTCTCCGAGTTTCTGACGCGCGACCTGGCTTTCGTCGCGCTTGCCTTCGTCGTGCTGTTCAAGTTCACCGACGCGCTGTCGGGCGCGATGACCGCGCCGTTCGTCATCGATCTCGGATTTTCGCGCAACGAATACGCCGCCATCATCAAGGGCGTCGGACTGGCGGCGACATTGACCGGCGGCTTTGCCGGCGGCTTTGTCGCCCGCGCTTTCTCGCTGCCGGCGAGCCTGTGGCTCGGCGGCCTGCTGCAGGGCATGGCCAATCTCGCCTTCTCCTGGCAGGCGATCGTCGGCCGTGACACGGCCTGGCTGACTTTTGCCATCGTCGCCGAAAACTTCACCAGCGCCATCGGCACGGTGATTTTCGTCGCCTATCTCTCGGCGCTGTGCCGCAACCCGCTGCATACCGCGACGCAGTATGCGCTCTTAACCGCGCTCGCGGCGTTCGGCCGCACCTATCTGTCATCCGGGGCCGGCTTTATCGCCGCCGCGACCGGCTGGCCGTGGTTTTTCGCCATTTGCGCAGTGTCCGGAGTGCCGGCGCTATTGCTGCTCGCCTGGCTACAATATGGCGGCCATTTCGACGGCCTCGAGCCGGCCAAAAAATGAACATCGCATGACCCCGCAGCGCTTGACGTGGCGCAACGAACCGGCCGCCTGACTGTCGTTTTGCTGAAATCTTGGTACCCGCAAAAAAGTCTTTTTGTAAGGATCAGATCGCTATACTCGCTGTTGTACGCTCGCGTCCCTCGAACCCGGCCGCTCCGCCGTCGCAGTCCAAATGGACACCATCCTGGTCAAGCTTTTTGCGGCGGCGCTCGCCTTGAGCGAGGTCACGACGCAGCCCCACGCGGTCAAGACGCATTTCGATCCGGTCCAGGACCAGGCCGAGGTGGTGCAAATATTGCGCAACGGCTGCGAGCATATGAAGCAGGCGTTCGACATCGAATCCATCAACCTCGACGACCTCATTTCCACCGCGCTCAACGACCCGAAGGCGGCCGGCGCCAGCATTCCGCAGTTCCATGGACTGAATTTCGGCGACCTCAACGTCGCCTATCATCAGTTCTGCAAGAATGAACCGATTACCACGCCGGTCGTCGATCTCGGCCAAGTCATCGATTTCTTCAATACCGCGGCGACCGACCTGCCCGATCCGGCCACCCTCAAAGGCCGCAAGCTGCCCAGCCTC
This sequence comes from uncultured Alphaproteobacteria bacterium, assembly GCA_963791925.1. Lineage (GTDB taxonomy): Bacteria > Pseudomonadota > Alphaproteobacteria > Rhizobiales > Xanthobacteraceae > BOG-931. The sequence continues at coordinate 715,061 of CAWBUA010000006.1, forward strand.
AGCGTCGTGCTCGACGGCGGCGGCAAGAACTTTGCCGACGTGTTCGAGCCCGGCAACCGGCGCATCTGGGTACCGCTCGCCGACGTCCCCGATGTCGTGCAGAAAGCTTTCATCGCCGCCGAAGACCGGCGTTTTTACCAGCACCATGGCGTCGACGAACGCGGCATCATCCGCGCCTTCATCGGCGATCTCGCCGAACCGGGCCGGCCGCAGGGCGGCTCGACCATCACCCAGCAGGTGGTGAAGAATCTCCTGGTGGGCCAGGACGTGACTTACCAGCGCAAGATTCGCGAGATGATCGTCGCCTCGCGGCTCGAGAACACGCTGACCAAGAATCAGATTCTCGAACTCTACCTCAACTCCGCCTATATGGGCCGCGCCTCGTGGGGCATCGAAATGGCGGCGCGCAGCTATTTCGGCAAATCGGCGAAAGACCTCACGCTCGGCGAGGGCGCGATGCTGGCCGGCCTGCTCAAGGGGCCGAATTATTATAATCCCGACCGCCATCCCCATCGCGCCAAGGATCGTCTCACTTATGTGCTCGACCGCATGCAGGAGGATGGCGTCATCACCGCGGCGCAGAGGAACGCAGCGCTGGCAACACCGCTGAAACTGACCGCGTTCTCGCTGCCGCACCGCGACACCGGCTTCGATTTCGTCGATTTCGTCGGCCATGAGGCGAAGGCCGACGGCGTCACGAGCCTGACGGCGGACTCTTACACGGTGCTTTCGACCATCAATGCGCAATTGCAGCGCGATACCGAAGCGGCGCTGCAGGAAGGCTTGGCGCGTTACGAGATTTCGACCGGCCGCGCCGTGTTCCGCGGTCCGGAGGCGAATATCGCCGACGCCGTGCAAAAGCTTGAGGTCGACAACAAGTCCGCCTTGCCGGCATGGCAACAGGCGCTGCAGGCCGTCCACCTGCCGCTCTACGACGTGCATTGGATGCCGGCCGCGGTGCTGGAGAAAGGCGGCAAATACGGCGACGGCGCGATTCATGTCGGTCTACCCGACGGCCGCATCGTGCCGCTCACGACCTGGTCGGCCGCGATCAGGCGCCAACTCGGCCTCTACGATGTCGTCTATGTCAATGTTGTCGAGCCCAGATATGTGGCGCCGAGGCGGGACGGCAGAACCAGGAGCAACGCCGCGGCTCCAACCGCTCAGGCGCAGTTGCGCGTGCGGCCGACGGTGCAGGGCGCGGCGCTAGTGCTGGAGAACAAGACCGGCCGCATTCTCGCGATGGCGGGAAGCTTTTCCTATCCGCTGAGCCAGCTCAACCGCACCGCGCAGACGCAGCGCCAGCCCGGCTCGGCGATGAAGCCGGTGAGCTATCTGACGGCGCTGCAAAGCGGCCTGCAGCCCAACACGCTCATTCCCAACGACCCGATCACCTTTCCGCCGATCGGCAGCGGGATCGACGGCCGCGACGTCATCAGCCGCGAGTTCGGCGGCAGCGTGCGCGAAGAGGATTACTGGTCGCCGCACAACGACGATTACAGCGAAGGCGGCGCCTATACGCTGCGCCGCGGCCTGGAAAATTCCATCAATGTGGTCACCGCGCATCTGCTCGACGGCGGCATCGACGCCAGTCCGGAGAAGAGCCTCGACGATATTTGCGCGACGGCCGTTGCCGCGAAAATCTACGCGCAATGCGTTCGCTATTACCCGTTCATACTTGGCGCCCAGCCGGTCAAGATGATCGATCTTGCCGCCTTCTACGCCGCCATCGCCAACGAAGGCGCGCTGCCGCAGCCGCACGGCATCGACTCCATCGAGCAGGACGGCCGTACCATCTATCAATATCCCAATACGCCGCTGCCGCGAATCGGCGCCGCCGACCCCGCGGCGTTCTATCAGCTCAAGAGCATTCTGCAGGGCGTCGTGGCGCGCGGCACCGCGCGGAGGATGGCTGCGCTGGCGCCTTACGTGGCCGGCAAGACCGGCACCACGGAGAATTTCGTCGACGGCTGGTTCGTCGGCTTCACCAATGATGTCACGGTGGCGGTCTGGGTCGGCTACGATAATGCCGACGGCAAGCGCCGCTCGCTCGGGCCGAACGAAGACGGCGCGCACGTCGCGGTGCCGATCTTCCAGCCGATCATCGAGGCGGTATGGGCGGACGGCGTCGCGCCGAAGGCGCCGCTCTCCGGGCCCTCACCGCAAGCGCGGCGCGACCTGGTCGACATCCCGATCGATTATGTGAGCGGCAACCGGATGAACGGCGGCAACTTCATCGAGCATTTTCGCCGCGGCGCCGATGGCCAGGTCGCGGACACGCAATATCAGCTGGTGTCGCAGGACGACGCCTATGCCTATCAAGGCGGGGGATCCAATCCCTTCTGGGGCGGCGCCGGCGACAACAGCGGACGATCCTATTATCCTAATCGCGGCTGGCAGCCCCTGCCGCCGCAGCCGCAGCAGCCGGTGTCGCGCGGCTTGTTCGGCCTGTTCCGGCCTTGGGGCGAGCCACCGCCGCCGCCCAACCAGGGCTACTTCTGGGGCGGCCGGTGAATCGCTAGCATCCGATTAAGAGAGATCCGCGAGAGAATCCCAGGATGTGGACCAGGCACGCCACCGTGCATTCGATGCTGCTTGCCGGCGTGGCGGCGGGCTTTTTGACCGCGGCCGCGGCTGCCGCGCCGGATTTCCAGATCGTGGAAGTGAGCGCGGCGCGCCAAACCAACGTTGCCGACATCAAGCCCGGCACCATCGACTTCAGCGATCACACCAGCCCGGGCGCGATCGACAGCGAGACCGCGCTCACCCGCTTCGACGAGTGGGCCGAGAAACATCCCAACGAAAAGAAATTCCTGGCGCTGTTTCCGGCCTATACCGAGCCGACCGTCGACGCGCCGGGCGGCGGCGCCCAGGGCAAAAAGAAGGTCACCGAAAAGCTCTATATGTACGTGGCGCAGGCGCGCTTCGTCCTCGACAAGGCGCCGAGCGCCATCGATCTTTCCCAATACGTGGCGCTGCCGTTTCTGCAAAAGATCGATCCGGCGATCAAGCATAAGCTGATCACCGCCGCCGACGTGACCGCGTTCGACGACGAGGCCGGCGCCGGCAACGACAATGCCGAGCGCAAATGGTGCACGGGGCGGACCACCTCGATCTGCATCCAGTCGATCTACCAGCTCGAGGGCAAGATTCCGCTGGGGATTCTGCTGGTCAACAAGCTGCGTGACAGCGTCAAGAAGATCGCCGACCACATCGATTTCCAGAGCGAGCTCTCGGCGCTGGCGCCGGGCGACCTCGATCAGCCCGGGCTGCAGCAATTGACGGGGCTCGACGCCCCGATCTCAGGCGTGCTCGAACAGGACATTTTCTACGTCAACGAGATCATGAAGTTCGGCAAATTCTTCGCCGTGTTCCAGGCCGATCCCGCCGACGCCGACAAGACGGTCGTCACCGCATTCATGGCGCTCGCCATCAAGGCGCGGGTGCTCGACGAAAAGCGCGGCTTCGAAAGGATTCCGGTCCTGCGCAACCTGGTGCCGGCCCAGGTCCTGATGGGCCAGTCGTCGTTCAACTCCGGCACTTCGATCAGCGCGGGCTTGCCCAAATATGCCCGCAACGAGATCAAAACCGTCGCCGGCCTGTTGGCGCAGGACAAGGCGCCGAACTGACCCCGGTTGATCGACGCGGCGGCGCGCGGCATTGTGCGCCCGATGCACGAGGTCGACTTCTCCCACGAGCATATCGAGACGGCGGCCGAACGCGCCGCGATCGCGCGCTCGATCTGGGATCAGGACAACGTCGCCTTCACCACGGTCGGGATCGATATCGGCAGCTCGACGTCGCACCTGCTTTTCGCCAAGGTCGCCTTGCAGCGGCAGACGCAAGGCCTGTCCAGCCGCTTCGTCGTCGTCGGCCGCGACATCGTCTGGCGCTCGCCGATCCTGCTGACGCCGTTTTTGCCGGACGGCACCATCGACGCGGCCGAACTGGGCGATTTCATCGGCCGCTGTTATCGCGAGGCCGGTCTCACGCAAAGCGCGATCGATTCCGGCGCCGTCATCCTCACCGGCGAGGCGATCAAGCGCAAGAACGCCCGCGCCATCGACGAATTGTTCGCCGCCGACGCCGGAAAGTTCGTCTGCGCCACCGCCGGCCACAAGCTCGAATGCCGGCTCGCCGCGCACGGTTCGGGCGCGGTCGCGCTGTCGAAGGCGCGCGATACCTGCCTCCTCCACGCCGATATCGGCGGCGGCACCACCAAACTCGCCTTGATCGACCGCGGCACCATCCTCGGCCTTTCGGCCTTCGCCGTCGGCGGCCGGCTCATCGCCACCGACGCAGGCGGCGTGTGGAACCGCATCGATCATTCGGCGGAGCTTGTCGCCGGCGATCTAGAGCTTGAACTCTCGCCGCAGGCGCTGGCCGATGAGGCTCTCCGCCGCAAAATCGCGCAGCGGCTGGCACAGGTGGCGGCCGACATGATCCTCGACGCGCCGCTCGATGCGCTGGGCGAGGCGCTCCTCCTCACCGAACGCCTGCCGCGCGGGTCGGCGCCAACCGCCATCACCTTCTCCGGCGGGGTCGCCGAATACATGTTCGGTCACGAGCAGAAGGATTACGGCGACATCGCCAAGTTCCTGGCGGAGGACCTCGCCCGCGAATTGAGCCGGCGCAGCGGTCTGCCGCTGATCGATCCCGGCCAGCGCATTCGCGCCACCGTCATCGGCGCCTCGCAATTCACGGTGCAGGTCAGCGGCAAGACCATCTATCTGCCCGACCCCTATGTGCTGCCGGTGCACAATGTGCCGGTGCTGCGCCTGGAGCTTGCTGCCACGGGCACGATCGATCCGGAGCGGCTCGCCGCCGCCGTCCGCGCCGGCCTCGACGAGATCGACCTCGACCATACCGGGCGGGTCGCGCTCGCCTTCGGCTGGCGCGGCGATCCCGAACATGCGCGGCTGAAAACCGCCGCCGAAGGCATCGTGCGGGCCGTCGCGCCGTTGCAGGAGCGGATCGAGCTTTTGCTGCTGATGATCGACGGCGATATCGGCAAGACCTTCGGCCGCATCCTGCATCGCGAGCTGCATTGGCCGGGAAAGATCGTCTCCATCGACGGCATGGACCTGCACGAGCTCGATTTCGTCGACGTCGGCGAACTGATCGCGCCGCCCGGCGTCGTGCCGGTGGTCATCAAGTCGCTGCTGTTTGCGTAGCGGCCGGTCGACCGAGGATGTAAACTCAACGCAACGAACCGATGCCGGAGAAATACATGAACATCCGCGAGACCGTCCGAGCCAAGCCCAGCTACGGCGTCGATCCCTATCTCGATTGGCTCGCCGGCGAAGGCATTCCGGTCGCCGAGGATTACGGCGTCTATCTGTTCGACGTCGAGACCGCGCCGTGGCCGCGCTACGGCGTCAAAGGCGGCGCGGTGCACCTGAAGGGCCGCGGCGACTTCGCCAACATGTTCGTGCTCGATATCGCGCCGGGCAAATCGACGGCCCCGCAGCTCCATCTCTACGAAGAAGTCATCTACGTGCTGGAAGGCCACGGCTCGACGCAGCTCGAATTCGCCGACGGCAGCAAGCGCAGCTTCGAATGGGGCGCGAAGAGCCTGTTCGCCATTCCGCTCAACGCCAAGCACCGGCACTTCAATGGCAGTGGGGCCGAGCGCGCGCTGATTGTCTCGACCACCAATTTGCCGATGGTGATGAATGTCTTCCACAACGAAGACTTCATCTTCAACAACGGATTCGATTTCGCCGAGCGCTCCGGCAAGAATGAATATTACACCGGCGAAGGCGACCTCATCACCGTGCGCCCCGGCAACCATATGTGGGAGACCAATTTCGTTCCCGATCTCACCGCTATCGAGCTGAAAAGCTGGGGCGATCGCGGCGGCGGCGGCACCAACATCATGTTCGTGCTGGCCGACGGCACCATGCACGCGCATATCTCGGAGATGCCGGTCGGCACCTACAAGAAAGGCCACCGCCACGGCCCGAGCTTTCACGTGATGTGCGTCATCGGCCAGGGCTTCTCGCTGTTGTGGCACGAAACCGACAAGGACTTCCGCCGCATCGACTGGAAGCACGGCATGGTGCTGGTGCCGGCCGACCGGCAATTCCATCAGCATTTCAATACCAGCCCGGCCCCGGCGCGCTATCTCGCCACGGCGGTCGGCGGCCTGCGCTATCCGACGACGCTGGCGAACCGTATTTCGCTCCTCGGCGCCGGCGGCGACGACCTGCCGGCGGTGTCGAAGAGCGTCAAAGACGGCGGCGACCAGATCGAATACGAGGATCAGGATCCGCGCATTCACCGCATCTGGCTCGAAGAGATGCGCAAGAACGGCGCGCCGGCGAAGATGGAGAAGTATGTTCCAACTCCGGATGGCTTTTAAAGCCGCATTTCGTCATCGCGATGCCGCCGACACTGCGAGGCTCACAGTTCGTGTAGCGATATGGAGTGCGCTTTAACTGAAAAAACAGTAACGGTCGTGCGGTAAAGGCGCCTGCAGTTTCTGCGATCGCCGAAAGTTTTCCATTACCGGCAACGGTGTATCGGCAGGCCCATCGAGATTTATTTCGAAGGGGCCTGGACATGCAGTATCAGCGATTTCTAATCACCGCGTTCGAACGACAACCCGAAAAGTGGCGCGCCAAGGTACGGCGTGCCGATGGCATGCCGATTATCATCCGCGGCCTTAAAAAATTGGATGAATTTGTAACCGGCATCGACAGCAACACGGCCCAAGCCGCACTGTTGGCGGCCATGGCCGCGATCGATGCAGGTACATTCTCGCATAACCGCTCTTCCGAGAGCGAAGCGTAAAAATCAAGCCGCCGCGCGAGCCTTGTCGCCGCGGGCGAGCAATTCGATCGCTTCGTCCGTCGACTGCACGTCGCCGAACAGGCCGTAAAAGATCGACAGCGCCGCGTTGTGCTCCTCGTCGTTGTGGGTCGCCATGCCGTCCGACACCATGACCACCTTGAAATTGAGCATCATGGCGTCGCGCGCGGTGCTTTCGCAGCAGACATTGGTGGCGGTGCCGGTGACCAGGATCGTGTCGATGCCGCGGTCGCGCAGCAGACCCTCGATATTGGAAGAGCCCTGGATGAAGGCGCTGTAGCGCGTCTTCGTCACCTGGGCGTCTTCCGGGCGGATGTCGTTTGCATGCCAGTAGGCGTAACCGTCGCCGTCGGCCTCCATTGCCGCATAGCGCCGTTCATAACGCTCCGGCGTGTGCAGATATTCGTGGTAGTTCGACCAGCTTTCCCGGGTATCGCGGGTGCCGTTCCGCACCCAGACCACGAGCCCGCCGCGGCGCCGCAGCTCGGCGGCGAGCCGGTTGATGTCCGGCACGATCTCGCGTGACGCCGGGACCTCGCCCTGGTGACCCGGCTTGCAGAAATAGTTCTGCATGTCGATTACAACCAAAGCGGCTTGGCGCGGATCGATCTCGTCGAAGGGATGCGCTTTGCCGGTGCGGGCTGCCATTCGGGCGCGGGCGGCGTCTGAGATTGCGATCTTGTGCATCGTTGTTTCCTCGACTAGTCGTTTCGCCGAACACTCGGTTGTGCCAAGCTTGGCATAAAATCTGCTCCCGGGCGAGGGCGGAAGGGACCATATGCCGGCCAGTTGGGAGTTTTGGATCGATCGCGGCGGTACCTTTACCGACGTAATCGGCAGGCGTCCCGATGGCGCGCTCGTCACCCGCAAGCTCCTATCGGAAAATCCCGAGGCCTATCGCGACGCGGCCGTTGCCGGGATTCGCCAGCTTCTCGGCCTTGCGCCCGATGCGCCGATCCCGGATGGCGGCGTGGCCGCCGTCAAAATGGGCACCACCGTCGCCACCAATGCGCTCTTGGAGCGCAAGGGCGAGCGCACGCTCTTGCTGATCACCAAGGGCTTCCGCGACGCCTTGCGCATCGGCTACCAGGCGCGCCCGAAGATTTTCGCCAAGCACATCATCAAGCCGGACATGCTCTATGAGCGCGTCGTCGAGGTCGACGAGCGCGTGCGTGCCGATGGCACGGTGGAGCGGCCGCTCGATCTTGAGGCCGCGCGCATCGAGCTGGAGCGCGCGCTGGCGGACGGCATTTGCGCCGTCGCCGTCGTGCTGATGCATGCCTACCGCTATGCCGACCACGAAAAACAGATCGTGGCGCTGGCGCGCCGGCTCGGCTTCCCGCAAATCTCGGCGAGCCACGAGGTCTCGCCGCTGATCAAGCTCGTCGGCCGCGGCGACACCACGGTGGTCGACAGCTATCTGTCGCCGATCCTGCGGCGCTACGTGGCGCAGGTTGCCGGCGATTTGCATGGCGATCGGGCGCTCACTTCACCCACCCCTGGAGGGGAAAGGGAAGCAACCCGTCTGATGTTCATGATGTCGTCGGGCGGGCTCACCGCGGCGGAATTGTTTCGCGGCAAGGATGCGATCCTGTCGGGACCTGCCGCCGGCGTCGTCGGCATGGCCGAGACCGGCCGCGCCGCCGGCTTCAAGGAGCTCATCGGCTTCGACATGGGCGGCACCTCGACCGACGTATCGCATTTTGCCGGCGAGTACGAGCGCGCCTTCGAGACCGAGGTCGCCGGCGTGCGCATGCGCGCGCCGATGATGCTGATCCATACCGTGGCGGCTGGCGGCGGCTCGATCCTGCATTTCGACGGCGCGCGTTTTCGCGTCGGCCCGGATTCGGCGGGCGCCAATCCGGGGCCGAAATGCTACCGCCGCGGCGGGCCGCTGGCGGTGACCGACGCCAATGTCATGGTCGGCAAGCTCATTTCCGATTTCTTCCCGAAGATTTTCGGACCTTCACAAAACCTGCCGCTCGATGCCGAAGCGGTTCGCTCAGCTTTTGCCGCGATGGCCAACGAGATCGGCGATGGCCGATCGGCCGAACAGGTCGCCGACGGCTTCATCAAGATCGCGGTCGAGAACATGGCCAACGCGATCAAGAAAATCTCGGTGCAGCGCGGCTACGACGTCACCCGCTATGCGCTCAACTGCTTCGGCGGCGCCGGCGGTCAGCACGCTTGCCTGGTCGCCGACGCGCTCGGCATGGAGAGCGTGCTGATCCACCCGCTGTCGTCGCTGCTGTCCGCGTACGGCATGGGGCTAGCCGACATTCGCAGCGTGCGCCAGCAGGCGATCGAGGAGGCGTTCGGCGAGACGGCGCGCACGATGCTGCAGAGCGTTGCCAACAAGCTCGCGAAAGACGCAGTCGGCGAAGTGGAGGGTCAGGGCGTCGCGCGGCGCAAGATCAAGCTGCATGTGCGCGCCCATATCCGCTATGCCGGCACCGATACGCCGCTAATCGTCGAAGCCGGCAGCGCCGAGAAACTCGCGACCTTGGCAAAGATGAAAGCCGCCTTCGAGCGCGCACACAAAGCCCAGTTCGGCTTCATCGACCGCAAGAAGGACCTGGTCATCGAGGCCGTATCCGTCGAGGCGGTCGGCGGCGGCGCAACGTTCAAGGAAAGCCCGCGCAAGCTAAAGCGCGCAAAGCTGCCGCCGCCCGCGCGGCGCACGCGGTTCTTCTCCGGCGGCAGATGGCATCGTGCATCGGTCTACACCCGCGAACGGCTCGTCCCCGGGAATAAGGTCAAAGGCCCGGCCATTATCATCGAACCGCATCAGACCGTCGTGATCGAGCACGGCTGGCAAGCCGAGCTGACGGCGAAAAATCATCTGGTGCTGCGGCGGGTACAAAAGCTCGCACGGCGCAATGCCATCGGCACCAAGGCCGACCCGGTGATGCTCGAAGTCTTCAACAACCTGTTCATGTCGATCGCCGAGCAGATGGGCGTCGCGCTGCAGAACACCGCCTATTCGGTGAACATCAAGGAGCGGCTCGATTTCTCCTGCGCGGTGTTCGATGGCGACGGTTCGCTGGTCGCCAACGCGCCGCATATGCCGGTGCATCTCGGCTCGATGGACCGCGCGGTGGAGACCATCATCCGCGAGAACAAAGGTTCGGTCCGCCCGGGCGATGTCTATGCCATCAATGCCCCTTACAACGGCGGCACGCATCTGCCGGATATCACCGTCTGCACGCCGGTGTTCGACGGCAAGAAAATCCTGTTCTGGGTCGCCTCGCGCGGCCATCACGCCGACGTCGGCGGCATTTCGCCGGGTTCGATGTCGCCGAACGCCACCACCATCGAACAGGAAGGCGTCTATATCGACAATTTCAAATTGGTCGAGCGCGGCCGCTTCCGCGAGAAGGAAACCTACGCGCTGCTTGAAGGCGCCAGATACCCGGCGCGCAATCCGCTGCAGAACGTCAACGACATCAAGGCGCAGATCGCCGCCAATGAGATGGGCGTGCACGAGCTGCGCAAGATGGTGCGCTATTTCACGCTGCCGGTGGTGCGCGCCTATATGCGCCACGTGCAGGACAATGCCGCCGAAAGCGTGCGCCGCGTCATCGACCGGCTGCACGACAGCGCGTTTCGCGATCGAGACCGATCAGGGCAATACCATCAGGGTGCGCATCAGCGTCGACAAGAAGATGCGCGAGGCCACCGTCGATTTCACCGGCACGAGCCCGCAGCAGCCGTCGAACTTCAATGCGCCGGAGCCGGTGACGCGCGCCGCGGTGCTCTATGTGTTCCGCGTCATGGTCGACGACGACATTCCGATGAATGCCGGCTGCCTGCGCCCGATCCGCATCGTCATTCCAAAAAAATCGATGCTGTCGCCGGAATATCCGGCCGCCGTGGTCGCCGGCAATGTCGAGACCTCGCAGGAGGTCACCAATTGCCTGTTCGGCGCGCTCGGCGCCATGGCGGCGGCGCAGGGCACCATGAACAATCTTAATTTCGGCAATGCGCGCTATCAGTATTACGAGACGATCTGCTCCGGTTCGCCGGCCGGGCCCGGCTTTCCCGGCACCGATGCGGTGCATACCCACATGACCAATACGCGGCTGACCGATCCGGAAATTCTCGAATTCCGCTATCCGGTGCTGCTGGAGGACTTCCACATCCGCAAAGGCACCGGCGGGCGCGGTCAATGGAACGCCGGCGACGGCATTCGCCGCACCATCCGCTTTCTGGAACAGATGGAATGCACGATCCTGTCCGGCCACCGCCGCGTGCCGCCGTTCGGGCTTGCCGGCGGCGGCAACGGTCAGGTCGGCGAAAACTGGGTGCGGCGCCGAGAACGGCCCATGCAGAAGCTCGAGGGTCGCTGACGCGACCGTAATCGACGCCGGCGAGGCGATCATCATCCAGACGCCGACCGCGGGCGGTTACGGCAAGCCGGGCGCGGGCGGTTGAGGCGGCGGCCCCTGCGGTGCCTGCCGCGACACGCCGTACTTCATATGCACGGTGCCGCCTTGCCAATAGAACGTGAAATCGGCGACGACATTGCCGCCGCCGGCCAAAGGCAGGACCGCCTTGCAGACGACTTGGTCCTTGCTCGACGACACGGTCTCGATCGGCGCGTAACGCGTCGGCTCCAGCTGCAGTTCTTTCAGAACATCGGACAGCGAGTGCCTGGCGCGCTCGGAATCGCAGGCCGGCAGCACGAAACGATCGCGAACGCCGCGATAGATCAGCACCCCGGCAATGGCGGCGGCCGGAATGCCGATGAGGCGCATCGCCATGCGATAGGGCCGCGGCCGCGCCGGCTGGGTTCGCGGCCCGGACCAGCGCCGGGCGCGAAGGGGAGCCGATGGCTTTGGCGGCGAGTCGTCGGGCATCGCCGCAAGTTACTACAGCGCCTTGACGATCTCTTCCGTCATTTTCTTGGCGTCGCCGAGCAGCATCATGGTGTTGTCGCGATAGAACAGCGGATTGTCGATGCCGGCATAGCCCGAAGCGAGCGAGCGCTTGTTGAACATCACGGTGCCGGCCTTCCACACCTGCAAGACCGGCATGCCGTAGATCGGCGATTTCGGATCGTCCTCGGCGGCGGGATTGGTGACGTCGTTGGCGCCGATGACATAGGCGACGTCGGCCTGGGGGAATTCCGAATTGATGTTTTCCAGTTCGAACACGTCGTCGTAGGGCACGTTGGCTTCGGCGAGCAGGACGTTCATGTGGCCCGGCATGCGGCCGGCGACCGGATGAATGGCGTATTTGACCTCGACCCCTTCGTGCTTGAGCTTGTCGCCCATCTCGCGCAGTGCATGCTGCGCCTGCGCCACCGCCATGCCGTAGCCGGGCACGATGATGACCTTGCCGGCATTCTTCAAAATGAAGGCCGCATCCTCGGCCGAACCGATCTTGACCGGGCGGTCGCCGGCCGCGGCCGCCGGCCCCGCCACCTCGCCGCCAAAGCCGCCGAGAATCACCGAGATGAACGAGCGGTTCATGCCCTTGCACATGATGTAGGACAGGATCGCGCCCGAGGCGCCGACCAGCGCGCCGGTGATGATCAGCGCGGTGTTCTCCAGGGTGAAGCCGATGCCGGCCGCGGCCCAGCCGGAATAGGAATTGAGCATCGAAATCACGACCGGCATGTCGGCGCCGCCGATCGGAACGATGATCAGTATGCCGAGCAGGAACGATACTCCGGCGATCAGCCAGAACGTGACGTGCTGCTGCTGCTCGAAGAACCAGACGATCAGCGCGATCAAGCCTACGCCGAGCGCAATATTGATGAGATGGCGCGCCGGCAGAATGATCGGCTTGCCGCTCATGCGCCCGGAGAGTTTGAGGAACGCGATCACCGAGCCGGTAAAGGTGATGGCGCCGATGGCGACGCCGAGCGACATTTCGATCAAGCTTTGGCTGTGGATGGCGCCTTCTGCTCCGATGCCGAACGCGGAAGGCGCATAGAGCGCGCCGGCGGCGACCAGCACCGCCGCCATGCCGACCAGCGAGTGGAACGCCGCGACCAGTTCCGGCATCGCGGTCATCGGCACGCGCCGCGCAATCACCGCGCCGGTGCCGCCGCCGATCGCCATGCCGACGACAACCAAGCCCCAAGCGGCGGCGCTTGCCGGCGGATGCGCCGCCAGCGTGGTGGCGATGGCGATCGCCATGCCGATCATGCCCAACAGATTGCCGCGGCGGCTGGTCTCCGGATTCGACAATCCACGCAGCGCCAGGATGAACAGCGCGCCGGCGACGAGATAGCAAAGCGCGGCGAAGTCGGCGCTCATTGATCGATCCTTCCGCTCACTTCTGCTTCCTTTGGAACATCGCCAGCATGCGCTTGGTCACGAGAAATCCGCCGAAAATATTGACCGAGGCGAAAGTGAGCGCGACGAAGCCGAGCACGCGCGCCCAGAGCGGGCCGGAATCGCTGCCGGCGAGCGCGACGCCGACCGCGAGCAGCGCACCGACCACGATGACCGAGGAGATCGCGTTGGTCACCGACATCAGCGGCGTGTGCAGCGCCGGCGTCACCGACCAGACCACGTAGTAGCCGACAAAGACCGCGAGCACGAAAATCGACAGCCGGAACACGAACGGATTGACGGCATCGCTGGCCGCCGCCGGTACGCTCGTATGCGCGTTGGCGAGCAGGTCGAGTTGGCCGAGGATTGAAAGCGTCACCACGATGGGGCCTCCAGTTCTAGTCCCTTTTGCGGAGGGAATTACTTACGCCGCGCTCTTCGGCTTGAAATTCGGATGCACGACGGCGCCATCGCGCGTGAGCGCCGTCCCCTTGACGATCTCGTCGTCCCAGTTGACGGCAAGCGCCTTGGTTTTCTTGTCGATCAAAATTTCCAGGAAGGCATAGAGATTCCTGGCGTAGAGGCTCGACGCCGTGGCGGCGAGCCGGCCCGGCACGTTGCGGTAGCCGATAATCTTGACGCCGCCGACCTCGGCGACCGCGTCGGCCTGCATGCCCTCGACATTGCCGCCGCGCTCCACGGCAAGGTCGACCACGACCGATCCCGGCCGCATCGACGCCACCATCTCTTTCGACACCAGCCGCGGCGCCGGCCGGCCCGGAATGAGCGCGGTGGTGATCACGATGTCCTGCTTCTTGATGTGCTCGGCGACCAAAGCGGCTTGTTTCGCCTGATACTCTTTCGACATTTCCTTGGCGTAGCCGCCGGCGGTCTCGGCCGCCTTGAACTCTTCGTCCTCGACCGCGACGAATTTGGCGCCGAGGCTTTCGACCTGCTCCTTGGCCGCCGGCCGCACGTCGGTCGCGGTGACGATGGCGCCGAGCCGGCGCGCGGTGGCGATCGCCTGCAGGCCGGCGACGCCGGCGCCCATGATAAAAACCTTGGCGGCAGGAACCGTGCCCGCGGCGGTCATCATCATCGGCAGCGCGCGGCCGAATTCCTCCGCGGCATCGACCACGGCGCGGTAGCCGGCGAGATTGGCCTGGCTCGACAGCACGTCCATGACTTGCGCGCGGGTGATGCGCGGCAACAGCTCCATGGCAAACGCCGTTATCCCGGCCTCGGCCATCGCGCGCAGCGCGTCGTCATGGCCATAGGGGTCCATGATGGCGATGACGATCGCGCCCTTTTTCAATCGCGCAAGCTCGACGGAATTGGGCCGCCGCACCTTGAGCACGATATCGGCGCCGGCGAGCGCATCGCGGGCGACGGTGGCGCCGGCGGCGGCGTAGTCGGCGTCGAGAATGCCGGACTTGACGCCGGCGCCCGGTTCGACGGCGACCTCGGCGCCAAGGCCGATCATCTTCTTGACGGTCTCGGGAGTCGCGGCCACCCGCGGCTCACCCGCATCGGTCTCGGCAGCAACCGCGACTTTCATTGATCCTCCGACGCCGCGAGGGCCGGCATGACGGCCGGGTCGGGATTAGCGGTCAGAATTAGCCCAGGAAATACGCCATCCCGATAACAATGATGACGACGGTTGCCATCGTCACTTTCACCAGCGTGATGAAATTGCGGTACGTTTCTTCGTGAGCGGGGTAATCGTTGCCCGTCGCAAGCGCGTATTCGACTTCACCGTGATCGGACATTCCCATCTCTCCAAAACGACGTCCCGGACAGCGCGGGCTTAGCGTAATTGTGCTTATAGGGCAACCGGATGCCACCCTTGCGCCGGCAATTTCGCCTGCCCGTCATGACAGGGACAGGCGCCGCGGTTCCCGGTCGCGCTTGCTCGGGCGTAACCGAATCCCTACTGTTCCAAAGGATAGCCGTTACGGACGAAAAATCATGCTCAGAAAAGAACAGAACGAGCTTTTGACACAGACCGGGCCCGGAACCGCGATGGGCCAGCTTTTCCGCTGCTACTGGATGCCGGCGCTGTTGGCCGAGGAATTGCCGGAAAACGATTGTCCGCCAGTCCGGGCCAAGCTCCTCTCGGAGCGCCTGGTCGCGTTCCGCGATTCGGAAGGGCGCTACGGACTGATCGACGAATTTTGCGCCCATCGCGGCGTGTCGCTGTGGTTTGGCCGCAACGAGGACAAGGGCCTGCGCTGCCCCTATCACGGCTGGAAATACGACGTGACCGGCCAGTGCGTGGAAGTGCCGTCGGAACCGGTGGAAAGCGGCTTCTGCAGGAAGGTCAAGCTGACCTCCTATCCGCTCATCAAGATCGGCGACGTGCTGTGGACCTATATGGGCCCCGCCGACAAGAAGCCGCCGCTGCCGCAATGGGAATTCGCGCTGCTGCCGCCGGAGCAGACTTTCACCTCGAAGCGGCTGCAGGAGTCCAACTGGCTCCAGGCCATGGAAGGCGGCATCGATTCGAGCCACGTTTCCTTCCTGCATCGCGGCGATCTGCATTCCGATCCGCTGTTCAAGGGCGCCAAGGGCAATCAGTACAATCTCGCCGACATGCAGCCCTATTTCGAGGTCGTCGAGCAGCCCGGCGGGCTGTTCATCGGCGCCCGGCGCAATGCCGAGAACGGCAATTATTACTGGCGGATCACGCCGTGGGTGATGCCGTGCTTCACGATGATCCCGCCGCGCGGCGACCATCCGATCCACGGCCACTTCTGGGTGCCGATCGACGATGAAAATTGCTGGGCCTGGTCCTATGACTTCCACCCGGTGCGGGCGCTGACCAAGGCCGAGGTCGACGCCATGAAGGACGGCGCCGGCGTGCATTGCAAGGTCGACGCCGCGTTCCGGCCGCTCGCCAACAAGGACAACGACTATCTGGTCGACCGCGCGGCACAGAGGGCCGGCAAGACGTTCAGCGGCGTTGCCGGCTTCGCCATGCAGGATGCCTCGCTGCAGGAGAGCATGGGTCCGATCTGCGACCGCACCAAGGAAAACCTGGTCTCGACCGACAACGGCATCATCATGGCGCGCCATCGGCTGATGCGCGCGGCCAAGGCGCTGGCCGAGAAAGGCATCACGCCGCCCGGCGTCGATCCCGAGCAGCACAAGATCCGCTCCTGCTCGGTGGTGCTGCCGCCGGATGTCGCGTTCAAGGACGGCGCCAAGGAAGCGCTCAACGCCAAGCGCGGCGTGGCGCAGACCACGGTTTAGCCGGGACTTGCGTTCCTGATGCGCCGCTCATGTCTGCGTTCGGCGGCAAGTGCGCTGCTATGCGTAATCCTCGCCGCATCGCCGCCGGCAACGGCGTCGACCGCCCTGGCCGCGGGCTTCGATCATGCCGCGACAAGTCAGAAAATCGTTGCATTGACCTTCGACGCCGACATGACGCCGGGCATGCTGCGCGAGCTGAAAAGCAAGCGCGTCGCATCCTGGTACAACGAGAAAGTCGTCGCGGTGCTCCGGCAGGAAAAAGTGCCGGCAACTTTGTTCCTCACCGGACTGTGGATCGAGACTTACAGCAACGCGGTCAAGGACCTGTCGGCCGATCCGCTGTTCGAACTCGGCAATCACAGCTACTCGCACGGCGCCTTTCATTCGCCGTGCTACGGCCTTTTCCCGATACCGGCATCAAAACAGGCCGCCGAGGTGCGAAAGACCGACGATCTGCTCAAGCAATACGCCGTGTCGTACAAGAAATATTTCCGCTTTCCCGGCCTGTGCTCAGATGCCCAAGCGGTGAAGACGGTCGAGGATCAGGGCTATACTGTCATCGGCGGCGATGTCGACGGCGCCGACGCCTTCCAGAAAAGTCCGAAGTGGGTCGCTTCCGACGTTATCTCGCACGTCCGCCCGGGCAGCATCGTCGTCCTTCACATGCACGGCGGCCCCAACGCGCCGGCAACGGCCGGCGCCTTGCCGGATATCATCGCGAGGCTCCGCGCGGAGGGATACAGTTTCGTCAAAGTATCGGACTTGCTGAAACTGCCGGCCGGCGAACCGGTCAGGCACACGCCGGCACCACAGCGAACCACGAGCGCCAGCCCCACCGTCAAGCCGGACTATTTTCCGTTACTGCATTTTTTCCGGCGATGAGGCCCTGGCAGATCGCGCGCGGCAGGCCGTGCATGGAAAAGCCGCCGGCCGATTCGCCGCCGCAATAAAGGCCGGGGATCACCTCGCCGTTCATGTCGATGACCTGGCAGCGCGCATTGATGCGCAAGCCGGCGCGGGTGTCGTGGATGACCGGCGTCGCCCAGGCGGCGTAGAACGGCGGCTTGGCGATCTTGTGGAGCGGCTTCGGCTTGCCGAAATCGGCATCCTTGCCGGCATCGACGAATGAATTGTAGCGCGCCACCGTGGCGGCGAGATTCTGCGGCGGCATCGGCACGCGCTGGTATTTCATTCTGATCTTGGCCGCGAGCTCTTCGATGCCGCCGGCGCTGAAGAAGAAGCCGGCGGCGGCATCGACATGCGGCGGCTGCGGAGTCCATTTCTCGCGCGCGCAGGCGTCGGCGTCGAAGATCGCCCAGATCGGGCCGCCGCCGTTATGGCCGTCGCCGACGCCCGCGATCGCCGCGTTGATCAAATTGTTCGGATCGTATTTTTGATTCTTGGCGTTGAGATAACTGTCCGGGTCGTAGGGATTGGTGCTCTGATAGGTGTTGTAATTGAAGTGCCCGGCGGTCTCGTCGTAGAAGCGCTTGCCGAGCATGTTGACCATGATGACGTCCTGCCAGTCCTTTACCGGCAGTCCGATGGCGCGCGCCTTGTCGAACACTTCGCTGCTCGGATGCCAGCGCACATTGACATAGCCATATTGGCAGCCGACCGCGCCCGGCTTGGTGATGCCGGAACCGAATTCGCCGGTGTAGTTGAACAGGCCCCACAGCGAGGCGCCGACCGCCATGGCCGCGATCTCGCCGCTGGCGTCCTGATCCGACCACGGCATGCCGGCAAGCCCGCAATATTCCTCGGTCAGCCGCGGATCGAACATGCGGCGGAAATTGACATTTCCGGTCGAGCCGCCGGTAGCGACGATCACGGCCTTGCGGGCGCGAATATTGAGCTTGCTGCCGTTGTGATCGACGGCAATGCCGAAGACGCGTCCGGAATTCGCCGCTTCGCGATGGATCGCGGTCATGCGGTGCTCGAGCAGAATCTCGACGCCACAGCTTGCGCGCCGCGGCTTCCAGCGGCCGCATCAGGCCGGTGCCGGCCCTGATCTCGTCGTCGCCCGGATCGGCCGGGCTGCCGGTATGCACCATCGGCCAGTCGGCGACATCGATCTGCATGGTGCGCAACGCCGAAATGCCGATCTCATGCCCGACCTTGTTCGGCGGCTGGTCGATGACTTTGACGCCATGCGCCAACAGCCAGTCGAAGGCCGGCACGCTGTTGTCGGCGAAGGCGCGGATGATTTCGCGGTCGTTATAGCGGTAGGGCGGAAAGCCGTTGGTCTCGACCACCGACCAGTCGGTCAGATCCTGAAAAAACCGATCGGGCGAATCCTCGATGCCGTATTTCTTCTGGTAGCTGGTGCCGCCGCCGAGCGGCACATTGCCGCCCGAGATGATGGCGTGGCCGCCGATATGCGGCTCGGCCTCCACCACGATCACCGTGCTGCCTGCCTCGCGCGCCACGATCGCGGCCGGCATGCCGGTCGCGCCGGAACCGATGACGACGATATCGGCCTCGCGATCCCACTCCGATGGCGAATTTTCCCTGCTCACAATTATCGACCCTTCTTCCCACTCTGCTGCCGAGGGCGGGGACACTAACAGCATTGCCGATTTTGTGTCATGTGGGGGCGCTCGGTCCCGCGGCAGTGGAGCTTTGCATGGCGGATTTCGTCCCTACTCACCGGCTCACCCATGAGGCGAGCCTGAAAATGCTGATGGCGGGCGTGACCAAGGCCAACGCGCTCGGCTGCAGGGTCTCGCTCGCCGTGGTCGACGGCAGCTGCCGGCTGATCGGCTTTTTGATGATGGACGGCGCGCGGCACTTCTCCATCATCACCACGCAACGGAAGGCAATCACCGCGGCCTCGCAGCGGCTGCCGACCGGCTACGCGCCCGAGGAGAATGCGCTGTCGATGGCGGTGCGGATGGGCGACTTCACCAATGTGCCGGGCGGCTTTCCGATCGAGGTCGATGGTCAAGTCATCGGCGCCGTGGCCGCCGGCGGGGCCAAGATCGAGCAGGACGTCGAGGTGGCGAAGGCGGCGCTGGCGGCGATCATGCCGTAGCCCGGCTTATCCTTTATCAAAACACCTTCTCTAATCCGGCGTCTTTGAGGATTCCATTTGCAGTGAACCGAGATGTTAACTTTCGATCCACGGTCACGCGGACGCCTGTTTTCGGATTCCACCAAATTTCGTGATCGCCGCGACCTTGCCGTTTGAACTCGTAACCTGCATCGCGCAGCAAGCGGACCACGTCGCGATAATAGTCAGCCACGAAAGGCTACTCGGCTGCAATTAGTCGATCACTCGCGCGCGCGACGATTTCGATCGAAGCCGGGTGATCGGAGACGCCGTATTCCTCGAGAAGATCGAGGATCATGCCCGGTAATTTCGCCCGCAGGGCCTCCATGGTGCTGGCCTCTGTGACGAGTTCCTTTCAGGTCGTTCGTCGTCGCCACCCAGACCGCCGCTTCGGGATCCCAGTCCGCGTGAATGACGATGGGACGGGCCATGCGTTGCTCCTAACTCGCCAAGTCGCCAATATAGCGCTTTGACGCCTTACATTTAATAATACCGGCGCCCGTTGCGCTCAAGCCGGCTACTTTCCATTGGCGGCGATCATGCCGTAACCTTCGACACGCCGCGCATCTCGTCGCGCGCCGCCTTCACCGCCTTGATGATGTTCTGATAGCCGGTGCAGCGGCAGAGGTTCGAGGCCAGCACGTCGATCAGGTCTTCGTCGCCGATCTGCGGATTTTTTTCCAGCGCGTTGGTGGCGAGCATCAGAAAACCCGGTGTGCAATAGCCGCATTGCAGGCCATGATTGTCGATGAAGGCCTGCTGCAGCACCGAGAGCCTGTCGCCGTCGGCTAATCCCTCGACGGTGCGGATCTTCTTGCCCTGCGCCTGGATGGCGAACATCAGGCAGGAGCGCACCGCCTCGTCATCGACGATCACGGTGCAGGTGCCGCAGACGCCGTGCTCGCAGCCGATATGCGTGCCGGTCTGGCCGCAATCGTCGCGGATGGCGTCGACCAGCGTTTTGCGCGGCTCGACGCGGATCGGATAATCGCGGCCGTTGATGGTAAGCGTGATATCGAACTTTTCTGTCATGCGTCACTCAATTGCGCGGCAGTACGTCAGAGAATTTTCCCCGCACCAGCGTCTCGACCTCTTCGCTCGCGCGCACCACGACCGGAAACGTGTCGCGGCGCTTGAACGGCTTGCAGGCGTCGATGACGACGCGGGCGTTGCGCGGATCGTCGCTGGCATAGGCCATCGGATCGAGCGCGGTCGACCAGCAGCCGCGCAGCGTCTCCATGCCCTCGCGCGGATCGAAGCGCGTGCACATCGCCCACACCACCTTGTCCATGTCGGCCGGATCGATGTCGTCGTCGACCACGACGACGAAGCGGTTGGCATAGGCGCCGGCATGGCATTGCGAGGCGATCAGGCCGGCCTGCTTGGCGTGCCCGGCATATTGCTGCTTGATGGCGACGGTGAGCCAGAGCCGGCTGCCGCCCGCGGCATGCGCCCACACGCCCTTCACCTCCGGCACGCCCGCGGCTTCGAGCTGATTCCACACCGCGCCGGAGCGATAGGTGCCGCGATAGAACGAATCATCGTCGGGCGGAATGCCGGGAATGGCGCCGAGCAGGATCGGATCGTCGCGGTGCATGAAAGTCTCGATGCGGATCGCCGGCTCCTTCTTCAGGCCGCCGGCGTAATAGCCGGTCCATTCGCCGAGCGGGCCTTCGTCGTGCAGATCGTTCGGATGGATGAAACCCTCGAAGGCGATTTCGGCGTGCGCCGGGATCGGCAGGCCGGTCTTCGGGCCGGCGATGACTTCGACGGCCTCGCCGATCAGCCCGCCGGCCGCGTCGTATTCGTTCTTGCCGTAGGGGATTTCGAGGCCCGCGATCATGAACAGCGCCGGGTGCATGCCGGCGACCACCGCGATCGGGCAGGGCTCGCCGCGCTCGTGATAGCGCCGCTTGATCATGTCGCCGTGCTTGCCCTTGGAGAACATCACCGTGGCGACGCCGGGCTCATGCGCCTGCACGCGATAGGCGCCGTAATTGATCCAGCCGGAATCCGGATCGCGCATGACCACCATGTCGCCGGTGCCGATGTAATAGCCGCCGTCGTGCTCATGCCAGCGCGGCACCGGGATCTTGAAAATGTCGATGTCGTTTCCGGTGTGCACGTTTTCCATCACCGGCCCGGTGCTCACGGTCGCCGGCGGGATGGACCTGGCGACCTTCATATAACTGCGCCAGTAATGCACCAGCTCGACCGGCGTCGTGTCGGCGGGAAGCCCGAGCGTGATGGCGATGCGGCGGATCGAGGTGAGAATATTGGCGAGGATGCGGTGGCCGCGCGGAAAGCCCGGTATGTCGTCGAACAGCACGGCCTTGTTGCCGATCCTGCGCTGATAGATGTCGACGATGCCGCCGATTTCCTGCTCGGGCTCGGCCCCGGCGATGTCCTGCAGCTCGCCGTGCTCGCGCAGCAGCGCGATCCAGGCGCGCAGGTCCTGGCGCTCCTTGATGGTTGGCGTGTTCGACGTTCGCGTCTTGACGGGGGCGTCCATGCAGCCAGCTTACCGCAAAGACGCGGGCAAGCCTACATATCCAGCACCAGCCGCTCGGACTTGCAGCCGCAGCAGCAGATCATGACCTTCTCGTTGGTCGCCTGCTCTTCCTCGCTCAACACCGCGTCATGGTGGATCGGCTCGCCGGAAATGACGCGGGTCTCGCAGGCGCCGCAAATGCCGAGCTCGCAGGAATAGTCGACGTCGACGCCGGCATCGAACAGCACTTCGAGGACTTTCTTGCCGGGCGGGATGTAATATTCCTCGCCGGAGCGGGCGAGCTCGACCCAGAAGCCGCCCAGTTCGTCCGCCTTGGCCTCTTCCTTCGCGGTGAAATATTCGACGTGGACATTGCCGTGCGGCCGGCTCGATGCCGCCGCCTCAAACGCCTTGAGCATCGGATTCGGGCCGCAGCAATAAAAATGCGCGTTGGCCGGCGCCGCGGCGATGGCGGCATTGACGTCGAGAAATTTGCCGCCGGCTTCATCGTCGAAATGCAGATGCACCGACTGCGGATCGAGCGTCTGCAGCGTTTCCAGAAACGCCATGTCGGCGCGGGACTGGCAGGCATAATGCAGCGTCCACGGCCGCTTGAGCGCGATCAGCTGTTGCGCCATGCACCAGATCGGCGTGATGCCGATGCCGCCGGCAACCAGCACCACGTGCTCGGCGTTCTCCACCAGCGGGAAATTGTTGCGCGGCGCGCTGATCTTGAGGCGATCGCCGACTTTCATCTCGTCGATGATGTAGCGCGAGCCGCCGCGGCTATTGGCGTCTTTCTTGACGCCGACGACGTAGCTCTCGGGGTCTGAATTCGGCGCCACCAGCGAGAACTGGCGTACGAGTTCATTGGGCAGATGCAGATCGATGTGAGCCCCCGGTTTATAGGCCGGCAGCGGCCCGCCCTCGGCGCGCTGGAACGTGTAGAGCTTGGTATCGCGCGCGACGTCCTCGATCTTGGTCAATCGCGCTTCGATGATATGGGCATGCGGCTCCGGCAAATGCGGGCGGCTCGACGCGGCAGGCGGTGCGGTGACGATGTCCATGCAGGGGTAAATAGGCGGTCCGGGCGGGCTTTCGCAACCCACACTTTACCGAGGTTAGCGCTGCTGCACGGGCGGCATTTCCTGCGCACGCTGCGCCAAGGCCGCCTGATCGAACGCCGTTTCGGCATCGGCGGCCCGCGAACCCACCGACCCACTCGCAACATGCTGCGCCACGGCGATGCCGGGGACGATCTCGACCTCGATGCCCGCAGCGCGGCACGCCGCAATCTCACGCTCGGCAAAATCGGAAGCCATCGGATCGCCGCCTATAAGCCGCACCACCCGGCGGCCGGCGCCGGCGAGCGCCAGCATCAAATTGCCGGCGCTGCCCGGACGGCCGGATATTTCGCGTGCCGCGGTGTCGACCAGCATTTTCTTGGCTTCGCGGCGGGCGAAATCGAGCGTCTCGGTCGAAACGCGATCGTCGAACACAATCACATCGGCCGAGTGCAGCGCGCGCAGCCCGCGCAGCGTCAACAATTCCGGATCGCCGGGACCGGCGCCGACAATGACGACGGAACCGGCTTCGCCCGCGGCCGGCGCCGCAAGAAGTGCGTCAAGATCGGCGTCGGTTGGAACCCGGTCCGGCGCGGCCATCGCGCGCGCGGTGAATTTTTCCCAAAAGCTGCGCCGTTCGCGAAACGGCAGCGCCAGCGCCTGGAGCCGGGGCCGCCAGGCGCGCGCGGCTTCCGCCCAGCGTGCAAAGCCCTTCGGGATCAGCGTTTCGATCTTGGCGCGGATCGTCCGGGCGAACACCGGCGCGGCGCCGTCGGTGGAAATGCCGATGACCAGCGGCGAGCGATTGACGATGGCGCCGAACGAAAAATCGGAAAATGCCGGACGGTCGACGACATTGACCGGCACGCCGGCACGGCGCGCGGCTGCCGAGAACGCCGCGGCGGCGGCCTCGTCGGCACAATCGGCAACCGCAATCGCGGCGCCGGCAAAGTCGCTCGCCGCCCAGACGCGATCATGAATCGTCATCGGCCCGCGCGGCGGCGTGCCGGCAAGCGCGCGCATTTCCTCGCTCGGCGCTGAAGCAAAGACCTCGACGCGGGCGCCCGCGGCCGAAAGCAATTCGGCTTTCCAGGCCGCGGCCGCGGTTCCGCCGGCGACGACGGCGTTCTTGCCGTCGAGCGCGAAAAACACCGGCAAGCGGGACAATGCCGCCATGGCAGACGGCGGTGCGGCTTTATTGCGTTCGATCAACACGCGCTGGCGATCTCCTAATAAACGTCGGTCTGGTAGCGCTCGCCGGCTTTCAGCTCGCTCAACGCCTTCATCGCATCGGTCGAGCTCCTGCCGCCGTGGGTGGCGATAACGTCCACGAATGCCACTTCGACGTCCTTGGCCATGCGCAGCGCATCGCCGCAGACATAGATGTGCGCGCCGTCGTCGATCCAGGACCACAGCTCGCGGCCGGCCTCGCGGATGCGGTGCTGCACATAGATCTTCTCGTTGGCATCGCGCGACCATGCCAGCGACAGCCGCGTCAACAGACCGCCCGCGCGCATGGCGTCGAACTCTTCCTCGTAGAAAAAGTCGTAGGCGCTGCGTTGATGGCCGAAGAACAGCCAGTTGCGCCCCGGCGCGGCGGCGGCCTGCCGCTCATGCAAAAAGGCGCGGAACGGCGCGACGCCGGTGCCCGGCCCGATCATGATGATCGGCGTCGCCGGGTCGGCCGGCAAAGCGAAATGCTGCGCCTGCTGAACATAGACTTTTATCTTGTCGCCGGGTGCGATACGGCCGCCGAGGAAGGTGGAGCAGACGCCGTGACGCGTGCGCCTGTCGATGTCGTAGCGGACCGCATCGACCGTGAGCGAGACGCGCCCCGGCGTGGATTTCGGCGATGACGAGATCGAATAGAGCCGCGGCTGCAGCGGATCGAGCGCCTCGATAAAGGCCTCCGGATCGGGCCGTACCCTTTGGAATTTGTGCAGCGCCGCCAGCACGTCGAGCGCCGCCGCGTCGCCGTCCGGATCGCCGCCTGCGGCAAGCTTGATCGCCCTCTGTTTTCGCTCGCCGCCGGTCATATGCGAAATAAGCTCGAACAGCATGTCCGGCGCCGGCGACAGCGACGTGCCGTAAGTGAGCTCTTCGCGCAGCGTGCGATTGCCGATGGGAAAGTCCGGCGGAGCATCGATGGCGGCGATCACCGCCTCCACCAGGTCCGGATCGTTGGAAGGAAAAATCCCGAAGGAATCGCCGACCGTGTAATCGAGATCGCTGCCGGCGAGGTCGATATCGATATGCCAGGTTTCCTTTTGCGAGCCCGGCTTGTTCAAGCGGCGGCGCGACAAGAACGTCGCATGGGCTGGATTGTCACGCGACCGGCCGGGCAGCACGTCTGGCGCGGGCGCAGACTGCGGGGCGGCCGTGGGCACCGCGCGCGCTTCGGCTGCCGGGGTGCCGTCCAGCTCCGCATAAAGCTGCTTGACCATGCGGGCGGTCTCTTTGCCGCCCGGCACGCAGAGATTGAGCCGCTTCTCCGATTGCGCGAACAAAGCCGCCGAATAGTCCTGACAATTATAGCCGCATTGCCCGCAATCCTGCTGCGCCATCGCCGCCATCAGCCGCCGCGGCAGCGGCCGGCCCTCGGCGAGCTTCATGCGTTCCGGCAACGGCATTGCCGGATCGTGCCAAGGAGCACCATCATCATTCGCGGCGTCGTCGGCCTCGGCGGGTTCCGCTGCCGGCGCCGCGGCATCGCCGATAAGTCCGGGCAAGAGTTTGGCGACGTCGGCGCTGGACAGCGGCGTGACGCCCTGCTGCAGCCCGAACAGACCGGCGAACAGGCCGTTGAGCCAGGTGCGCTGCTCCGGCGTGAACGGCGCCGACTCAGGAATAAACGACGGGATCGGCGGCCGTGAGGTCATGCTCATGCAGCGGCCTCCAATTCGGTCATCGCCTTGAGCGCTTCGATCTCGTGCCGGCGGGTAAAGGCCAGGAATGTCTCCTCGCGCGAGGAACGATGCGCCAGATAGGCTCTCAGGATGCGTTCGACGGTTCGCGGCGTGGCCTCCGCGGTCACGTCGCGGAACAGCTCGCGCCCGAGCGCGGCGTTCGGCCCAAAACCGCCGCCGACCAGAATGTGATAGCCCTCGATCGGATCATCGTCTTCGTTCGCTTGCACCTTGCAGGCAAGGAGACCGATTTCCGAGACGAAGTGCTGCGCGCAGGAATGGTGGCAGCCGGTGAGATGAATATTGACCGGCGTGTCGAGTGGCACGCGCGTCTCGCACCAGCGCGCGATGTCTTCGGCGTGACGCTTGGTGTCCGAAGCGGCGAATTTGCACCCGGTATTGCCGGTACAGGCGACAAGGCCCGAGCGGATGGCGTTGGTGGCAATGGCGAGACCGAGCGCTTCGATGCGTTCCTGCGCGGCGGGGAGCTTCGCGTCGGGCACTCCGGAAATCAGAAGATTCTGCCACACCGTGAGCCGCAGATCGCCGTCGCCGAGATCGCGCGCAATGTCGGCGAGCCCGCGCATCTGCGCGACCGACAGCCGCCCCACCGGCACGACGACGCCGATCCAGTTCAAGCCTTGCTGTTTCTGCGGGTGAACGCCGAGATGGGCGGTGCGGTCGAACGCCGGACGCGGCGCCACCGCGCCCGGTACGGCACGATCGAATTTGCGGCCGAGCTTGTCCTCGAGCAGGACGAGGAACTTTTCGACGCCCATGGCGTCGAGCACGTATTTAAGCCGTGCCTTGGTGCGGTCGGTGCGGTCGCCATGATCGATGAAGGCGCGGACCACGGCGTCCGCCACCAGGCAGGCGTCTTTCGGCTCGACCAGCACGCCGGTGTCGCGGGCGAAATCGCGGTGGCCGGTGATGCCGCCGAGGCAGAGCTTGAACCAGATGCCCGGGGCGAGCCCGAAACCGTCTTTCACCTCGACCGCCTGGAAGCCGATATCGTTGGTGTCCTCCAGCACGGCGATAGTGCCGGCACCGTCGAAGGCGACGTTGAACTTGCGCGGCAGACCGTAAAGCGAGCGGTCGTTGAGAATGTGGAAGTGCCATTCGCGCGCGTAAGGCCTCGTATCGATGAGTTCCTGCGGATCGATGCCGGCAGTCGGCGTGCCGGTCACGTTGCGGATGTTGTCGGCGCCGGAGCCGCGCGAGCACAGCCCCAGATCCTGGATCGCCTCGATCACGGCGACGGCGTTGTGCGCCTCGATCTCGCGGATCTGGAGATTGGCGCGCGTCGTCACATGCGCGTAGCCGCCGCCGTAACGCTCGGCGAGATCGGCTAACCCTTCGAACTGCGCTGCCTTGACGATGCCGTTCGGGATGCGCAGCCGGCACATGTAGGAATTCTGATTGGGCGCGACATAAAACAAGCCGAAAAAGCGCCAGCGGAAATTGTCCGGCGGCTTCGGATATTCGCCCTTTGCCGCATGCGCTTTGAGCCGCTCATAAGTGTCGAACGGATGCTGCTCGCGCTTGAACTTTTCCGGATCGGAGAGTTTGCGCCCCGCAGCCAGCACGCGATCCTGCGCCGCAAGCCCCGCCGCGTCGGGCCCGGTCGGCTCGACCGCGGCAACGGCAGGCGCTACGGCCGCCGGCGCCGCGCCGCCGACGGTTTTTGCCGCCTTGGCGATCTGCACTCCGGCAACAAACCCTTCGAGATAGCGCTTCTGCTCGGGGCTGAAATCGCCGGCGTCGGCGGCGGCAGGCTTGAGGTCCGCCTCCGTCATTCGGCCGGAACTTGGGTCGGCGCGGTCAGCGGCGCCGGCGCCAGGCTGCGGGGTTTATGGGTGATGTAGAGCGCAAGCCCGGTGAAGACGAAGCCGCCGACCAGATTGCCGAGCGTCACCGGAATCTGGTTCCACAGCCACCATTCGCTCACGGTGATCTTGGCGCCCATCATCATGCCGGTGGGGATGACGAACATGTTCACCACCGAGTGTTCGAAGCCTTGGGCGAAGAAGATCAGGATCGGCATATAGGCGCAGGCGATCTTGCCGATGGTCGACGAGGTGGACATGGCCGCGACGATGCCGAGACAGACCATCCAGTTGCACAGGATCGCCTTGACGAACACGGTCACCAGTCCGGCAAAGCCGAGCGCCTCATAGCCGGTCGTTTTCGCTGCCGCGATGGCGATGATCTTGGCGGCGACGCCGGCCGGCGCCGCAGTGCCGAAATTGGTCAGCGTGATCGCCAGCAGCGCGCCATAGGCCACGCTGCCGATCAGATTGCCGAGGAAGACATAGCTCCAATTGCCAAGCATGGTCTTGGCGCCGACATGGTTTTCGATCCAGGGCAGCGGCAATAGCCCGAAGCTGCCGGTGACAAGATCGAGGCCAAGCAGCACGATCAGGATCAACCCGACGGGGAAAATGAGTGCGCCGACCAGCGGCTGGCCGGTCTGCACCATGGCCGTGAAGGCGAGACTGGTGGCTGCCGCCAGGATGGCGCCGGCAAGGCCGCCGCGGATGACAAGGTCGAGCGGCGACAAGGCGAGCTTGGTGCGCCCGGTATTGAGCATGGTGGTGGCGACATCCGCCGGCTTCACGTAATCCATGTTCGGCTCCTATGGGCTGAGGCCAGCCAGTTCGACCCCTGGCTGGCCGAGGCCAACGCTGCTGCAAGGCAGCAAACCCTGTGCCATCCACAGAACATTGATTCTACTGTGAGTTTTGTTCGGCTGGACAGCCGCTGCCGTGCATCGCAGCGCCCGACGCAAAAATATTAGGCAGGTCCACGGCGCCCCAGACTTGGCGGGCGCCCGACGGGAATCCCGCCGGGCGCCCTTAAGTCACGTCAGCCGGCCTGTAAGCCGGGTTCTGGAAGGCCTGCGGACAACGTCCGCAGACGTGACGGCCATTCCTCTGGGACGCCGGTTACCCGGCGCCTCAAGCAACCTACCCGAACGGCAGGATCCGGACACAATCCCGAAGCGCGCTCTCGCGAACCTCGCGCCGTCCCTATTCGGTCTTGCTCCCGGTGGGGTTTGCCGTGCCGTCGGCGTTGCCGCCGACGCGGTGCGCTCTTACCGCACCGTTTCACCCTTGCCGCGGCAAACGCTACGCACCGCGGCGGTCTGTTCTCTGTGGCACTGTCCCTGGGCTCGCACCCGCCGGATGTTATCCGGCACCGCTTGTCCATGGAGCCCGGACTTTCCTCCCCGGCAACCTTTCGGTTTCGCCGGAGCGGCCGTCCGACCGACTGACGGGACAGCAATGGGAACGAAGCCGGGTGCCGTCAAGAGCCTGAGCAGATGGCGGTTAAGGAGAAGCGAGCAGCATCGCGGTGCGGGCGCGAGCGGCCACCGTCCGGCTCCGGCCACGGCTGGCGAGCAGCTCCTGCAGCGTGCTCCGCGTCGACTGATCGGCAATGCCGTCGACGCGTTCCGGCCGGAAATGGCGCTGGAAAGCGGTGACGACTTCAAGGGTCATGGAATCGTATTCGCCGTTGACCTCGACGCCATAACCGTACTCGGCCAGCGACTTCTGCAGCGCGGCGACGCCGTCGCCGCGATCCCCGGGCTTGAGCGACTGGCCGAAATTCATGATCGGAGCCGGTTTGACCCAGTGGCCGACGCCGGATTCGTAAAGCGTCCGCCAGGGGAATTTTTCGCCGGGATCCTGCTTGCGGCTCGGCGCCACGTCGGAATGCGCCAAGACCCGCGTCGACGGAATGGTATTGCGGGTCTGGATGCTGCGGCACAACGCGGTGACCGCCGCAATCTGCCGCTTGGGGAATTCCGGATAGCCGTGGTCGTGCCCAGGATTGGCGATTTCGATGCCGATCGAGCAGGAATTGATATCGGTCTCCCCCGCCCAGGACGATCTGCCGGCATGCCAGGCGCGGAGGTTTTCCGGCACCATCTGGATGATGCGGCCGTCCTCGAACACGAAATAATGCGCCGAGACTTCGCTGCCGCGGGCTTTGAGGAGCTCGAGTGCGGCCTCGGCATCCGCCATGCCGGTGTAATGCAGCAGGATCAAATCGGGCCGCCGGCCGTCCTGGCGCGCGCCATGGTTGGGCGACGGCAGGACTTCGGCAACGACGCAGGAATCTGGAGGAAACGCGGGACGCGACATAAAGAGGTTTTAGGACATCGCCGCTTTGCCACAAAGCGATTTGGCTGGCGTGTACAGAGATTGTGAAGAATGTGCTGCCGCGTTGCGTTCCTCTGACGCGAAGCGTCGGCAAGCCAACAATGCGCGGCCAGTGGTTCGCAGCGGCGAGAGCTGCGGGTCGAACTCCGGCGCAAGCGCGGCTGCGTCCCGGCGGCGAAACTCACTTCAACCATTCCTTAAGCTTACCCCGCACTAATCGAAATCGAGCGGTTTTGCCCAATGGATTTGGGCGGGTCCGTTGACGCCCATATTGCCCCATGATAGCCCATTTGATCCCAGAAACGCGCATAAGGCGACAGCCATACTGGATCGGCCTGCGCGGCGAAGGGCAAGATGGACCGCTTCGTTTCCCATTACTTGCTGCGGTTGGACGCCAAGGGACGCATATCGGTGCCGGCGTCGTTTCGCGCCGTGCTGGCGCGCGACGGCTTCGAGGGTCTCTATTGCTATCCGGCGCTCGACCGCCCGGCGCTGGATGCCGGTGGCAATGCGCTTCTTGCCGAGATCGAGACGCTGATTTCCGGTTTTTCGCCCTATTCGGAGCGTCGCGAACAGTTCTCGCTCGCGCTCTATGGGACCAGCGAGACGCTCAAGATCGACGGCGAGGGCCGCGTGACCCTGACGGATACGCTCAAGGCGCATGCCGGCATCGCCGACGCGGCGACGTTCGTCGGCCTTGGCCACAAAATTCGGATCTGGGAGCCCGGCCGCTTTCGCGCGGAACTCGCGGAGGCCACCGAGAAGGTCCGCGCCTTCAAAGCGGAGCTGGGAACCCGGATGACGGCGGCGGCAAAACCGCTCGGAGCACGGGAAGAATGACGAGCAGCGACAGCAATGCTGTCGCTGGCGGACTGGCTCGTCATATTCCCGTGCTCGGCCGCCGTGTAACCGACTGGCTCGGCGTCCGCGCCGACGGCCTCTATATCGACGCGACATTCGGCGGCGGCGGCTATACGCGCGCCATTCTGCAGACGCCCGGCGTGCGCGTGATCGCCATCGACCGCGATCCCGCCGCGATCGCGCGCGGCGCCGCTGTTGTCGAAGAAGCGCACGGCCGGCTCGAACTCGTCGAGGACCGCTTCTCCAACCTGGCCGCGATTGCGACCAGCGCCGTCGCCGACGGCGTCGTGTTCGACCTGGGCGTGTCGTCGATGCAGCTTGACGAGGCGGGGCGCGGATTTTCGTTTCGGCTCGACGGGCCGCTGGACATGCGCATGGGACGCGACGGGCCGAGCGCCGCCGAGGTCGTCGCCCGCGCCAGCGAACACGACCTTGCCGCCATCATCGCCACGCTGGGAGAAGAGAAACACGCCCGCGCCGTGGCGCGGGCGATCGTGCGGGCGCGCGCCGAGCGCCCCATCGCAACGACGCGCGCACTCGCCGAAATCGTTGCGCGCGTGGTGCATGCGCGCGAAAGCAGCGTTCATCCGGCGACCCGAACGTTCCAGGCTTTGCGGATCTTCGTCAATGACGAGCTCGGTGAATTGGCGCGCGGCCTGGCCGCCGCCGAGTACGTGCTCAAACCGTCGGGCCGCCTGGTGGTCGTCGCCTTTCACTCGCTCGAAGACCGTATCGTCAAAACTTTCCTCGCCGAACGCAGCCGCACGCCGGCCGGATCGCGCCATCGCCCGGTCGTCGCGGCGCCGCCGCCGACCTTCCGCGTGCTGACCCGGCGACCGGAGACTCCGGAAGAAAACGAGATCACCGCCAATCCGCGCGCGCGCTCGGCCAAGCTGCGCGCCGCCGAGCGCACCGACGCGCCGCCGCGCGAGACCGCCGTTGATGCTCTGCTGCCGCGCCTGCCGTCGCTCGCCGCCGTCATGCGGGGACGGCCATGATCCTGCGCATCCTCAACTTCGCGGTGATCGGGGTGCTCGTGCTCGCCGCCGCCTGGGTCTATCGCATCAAGTTCGACGCCACGGTTCAGGCCGAGCACCTCGCCAGACTGCGCAGCGAGGTGCGCCACGAGCGCGATCGGATCGCGGCGCTGCGCGCCGAATGGGGCGAGCTCGATAACCCGGCGCGCATCGAAGCGCTCGCCAAGCGCTTCCTGCACCTCAAAATCATCGCGCCGGCCCAATTCGACACGCTCGATCACTTGCCCGAGCGGCCGCCGCAGAATGCCGTCGCCGGCGCCGACCCGATCGGCGGCATGATCGAGAATTTCGAAGAGTCCGGAAAATTCGAAACGACCGGAACAATTCCGCCGGCCGCAGCGGTCCCCGGCGGCACGAGCCAAGTGCCGGCAGCTTCTGGAGCGTCGCTGCGATGAGCGCAACCGCGGACACATATGGGCAAGCCCCGCCGATTCGCCCGCGCGAAATCCCCTGGCGGCAATGGCTCATCCGCAAGCTGCTCTACGGCAAAGACCTCGACCGCAGCGCCAAAGCGCGGACCCGCATCGGGCTGGCCATTATCGCCTTCGCTCTCGTCTACGCCGTCATCTCGGCACGGCTGGTCATGTTCGCGATCCAGGCCGACGAGCACACGACCCATCGCGTGGTGTCGAGCGATGCCGTGGCCACGGCGCGACCCGACATCCTCGACCGCAATGGCGAGATCCTGGCGACCGACGTGCGGGTGCCGTCGCTCTATGCCGAACCGCGCCGGTTGATCGACGTCGACGAGGCGGTCGAGCTTCTGACCGCCGACCTGCCCGATCTCGACCCCAAGGAGTTGCGCGAGCGGCTGTCGTCCAAGCGCGGCTTCGTCTGGCTCAAGCGCGACATCACGCCGGAACAGGAGCGCGAAATCTACCGGCAGGGAATACCGGGCATCGGTTTCCTCAAGGAGAACAAGCGCGACTACCCGAACGGCGACGAAGTCTCGCATCTGATCGGTCACGTCAATATCGACAATCAGGGCATCGCCGGAATCGAGAAATGGCTCGACGGGCAAGGCCTTGCGGCCTTGCACCTGGCCGGCCTCGCCACCGACCGGCTGCAAACGCCGGTGCAGCTCGCCGTCGATCTGCGCGTCCAGCACGCGTTGCGCGACGAACTCGTCGCCGCGCGGGCAAAATTCAACGCGCTCGCCGCCGCCGGCCTCGTGCTCAATGTGCGCACCGGCGAGGTCGTCGCGCTGGTCTCGGAGCCGGACTACGATCCGAATAATCCGAGCGAAGCGCTCGATCCGTCGCGCATCAACCGGCTGACCACCGGCGTTTACGAGATGGGCTCGACGTTCAAGGCCTTCACCGTGGCCATGGCGCTCGAATTCCGGCAAGGTGACGCTCGCTTCGAAATTCGACGCCCGCGTGCCGCTGCAGATGGGCCGCTTCGCGATCCACGATTTCGAAGCCCAGCATCGCATTCTCAGCGTGCCGGAGATCTTCACCTATTCCTCCAATATCGGCGCGGCGCGCATGGCGCTGTCGCTCGGCAGCCAGACGCAACAGGCTTTCCTGAAAAAACTCGGTCAGCTCGATCGGCTGCGCACCGAATTGCCGGAAAGCGCCGAGCCGATCGTGCCGAAGCGCTGGAGCGATCTGACCACCGCCACCATCGCCTTCGGCCATGGTCTCTCGGTGGCGCCGTTGCAGGCCGCGATGGGCGTCGCCGCGATCATGAACGGCGGCATCATGATCCCGCCGACGTTTCTCAAGCGCTCGCAGGCCGAGGCGGCAAAGCTCGGCCACCGCGTCATCAAGCGCGAGACCAGCATCGAGATGCGCTATCTGATGCGCCTCAATGTCGAGAAAGGCACGGCCGAGAAGGCCGATGTCCCCGGCTATTACATCGGCGGCAAGACCGGCACCGCCGACAAGGTCGTCAACAGCCGTTATTCCAAGACCAAAGTGCTGACCGATTTCATGGCGATCCTGCCGGCCGATCAGCCGCGCTATCTGCTCCTGATCATGCTCGACGAGCCGCACACGACGCCGGAAACCCACGGCTTCACCACATCGGGCTGGAACGCCGTGCCGACCGGCGGCAAGGTGGTCGCGCGGATCGCGCCGCTTCTCGATATCGCGCCGCGCATGAACCTGCCGCCGGCCGATCAAGAGATACTGGCGACGCTGAAGGAAAGCAGATAAGGCCTTAATCAGGTACGGCTTTGATCGCATTATCGACGATCCGCCAAGCCGATCTGCATCAGCCGATCTGCGGCAACTCGACCTGTGCCAGCGCGCCCTATATGCCGATCTGGACGCCGACCGGACCATGAAGCTTCGCGAAATCATACCTCCCGACGCGGAATTCAACGCGCACCTTGCCGATCTCGACGTCGGCGGCGTGACCGCCGACAGCCGCGCGGTCAAACCCGGCGACGCCTTCGTCGCCATCGCCGGCGGCAAAGCCGATGGCCTGCAATTCGTACCGGCGGCTATCGCCGCGGGTGCGATCGCCGTCGCCGCGGAACGGCCGCCGCAGCCGCCATTGCCCGGCAATGTGGCGTTCATGCGCGTGCACAATGCCCGGCGGGCGCTGGCGCTGATGGCGTCAAAATTTTATCCGCGGCAGCCGCGCGTCATCGCCGCCGTCACCGGCACCAGCGGCAAGACCTCGGTCGCCGCCTTCACCCGGCAAATCTGGACCGCACTCGGTTACCGCGCCGCCAGCATCGGCACCATCGGCGTCGTGTCACCGCGTGGCGAAATCTACGGCTCGCTCACCACGCCGGATCCCGTAGCGCTGCACCGCTCGCTCGACGCGCTCGCCGCCGACGGCGTCACCCACCTTGCCATCGAAGCGTCTTCGCACGGTCTCGACCAATTCCGGCTCGACGGCCTGCGCATCGCGGCGGGCGGCTTCACCAACATCACGCGCGACCACCTCGATTATCATCCGAGTTTTGAGGCCTATCTCGCCGCCAAGCTGCGCCTGTTCGAGGATTTGCTGCCACCCGGCGCCGCGGCCGTGATCGACGTCGACCACGATCACGCCGAAGCGGTGGCGGCGGCGGCCAAGAAGCGCGGGCTTTCGCTCCTGACCGTCGGGCGCAAAGGCACCGGCATTCGCCTCGACCACGCGGCGATCGACGGTTTCGCGCAGCGGCTGCGGCTCGAATACCGCGGCGAACATTTTCAATTGCGTTTGCCGCTGGTCGGCGAATTTCAGGTCGAGAATGCGCTTGTCGCCGCCGGGCTTGCCATCGCCACCGGCGGCCATCATGGAGCGGTGTTTGCGGCGCTGGAACAATTGTCCGGCGCCAAGGGACGCCTCGAACGGGTCGGAGCAAGCCATGGCGCGCAGATTTTCGTCGATTATGCGCACAAGCCCGACGCACTGGCCAAGGCGCTCGACGCCTTGCGGCCCTATGCCAGCGGCCGGCTCGTCGTGGTGTTCGGCGCCGGCGGCGACCGCGACCGCGGCAAGCGGCCTTTGATGGGCGCCGTCGCCGCCGCCAAAGCCGACCGGGTGATCGTGACCGACGATAATCCGCGTAGCGAAGACGCGGCCGCCATTCGCGCCGCGATCATGGCCGCCGCGCCCGGCGCCGGCGAGATCGGCGACCGGCGCGAGGCGATCCGTCGCGCCATCGCCGATCTGCGCCTCGGCGACGTTCTCTTGATCGCCGGCAAAGGTCATGAAACCGGCCAAATCATCGGCGACCGGGTCATACCGTTCAGCGATCATGAGGCGGTCGCCACGGCCCTCAAGGAACCCGCCGCATGACCGCGTCCGCGCTGTGGACCACCGAAGCGATGGCCGCCGCGATGGCCGCGGAGCGTCACGGCGCGCTGCCGCAAACAGTCCCCGGCCTTTCCATCGATAGCCGCAGCCTTGCGCCGGGCGAAGCGTTCTTTGCCATCCACGGCGAGCATCGCGACGGCCACGATTTCGTCGCGGCGGCGCTGGACGCCAAAGCCGGTCTCGCCGTCATTGCCGCCGACCGCCGCAGCGAATTCCCCGGCGATGCGCCGCTGCTTATTGTGCCGGATGTGCTTGCCGCGCTGCGCGCGCTCGCCGCCGCCGCGCGGGCGCGCATGCATGGCAAAGTGATCGGCGTCACCGGCTCGGTCGGCAAGACCGGAACCAAGGAAGCGCTGCGGCTGGCGCTGTCGAAGGACGGCGAAACCCACGCTTCGCTCGCCTCCTACAATAATCACTGGGGCGTGCCGCTGTCGCTCGCGCGCTGCCCGGCGAGCGTGCGTTACGCCGTGTTCGAAATGGGCATGAACCATGGAGGCGAGATCGAACCACTGTCGCGGCTCGTTCGCCCGCATGTCGCGATCATCACCACGATCGCGCCGGTGCATCTGGAGTTCCTCGGCTCGCTGACCAAGATCGCCGACGCCAAGGCCGAGATTTTCTTCGGTATCGAGCCCGGCGGCGCGGCGGTCATCAACCGCGACATTGCGCAATTCGCCCATCTGAAACGCCGCGCCAAGGAAGCGGGCGTCGCGCGCGTCGTCTCGTTCGGCGAGCGCGAAGGGTCCGACGCGCGGCTGATCAAATGCGCGCTGCATCCGCGCTGCTCGACCGTGCAGGCCAATATTCTGGGCACCGAACTGGCCTACAAGATCGGCGCTCCGGGCCGCCATCTCGTCATCAATTCGCTTGCGGTTCTGGCGGCGGCGGAGCTGGTCGGCGCCGATCTGGCGCTGGCGGCGCTGGCGCTGGCCGAATTCGCGCCGGTCTCCGGCCGCGGCGCGCCGATCGCCATCGAGCTTTCCGGCGGCCCGGCGCTGGTTCTCGATGAAAGCTACAACGCCAATCCGGCGTCCATGGCTGCGGCGCTCGAAGTGCTCGGCCGGGCGCCGATCGGCCCGCAGGGCCGCCGCATCGCGGTGCTCGGCGACATGCTGGAACTTGGGCCGAAAGGCCGCGCGCTGCATCGCGCGCTCGTCGATGCGGTGCTCGCCGATGGGGTCGATCTGGTATTCTGCTGCGGTCCGCTGATGCACGCGCTATGGCAAGCTCTTCCCGCAAGCCGCCGCGGCGGCTATGCAGAGAATTCCACCGCGCTCGAAGCGCAGGTGCTGCGCGCGATCCGCGCCGGCGACGCCGTCATGGTCAAGGGCTCGCTCGGCTCGCGCATGGCGCTCATCGTCAAGGCGCTGCAACGGGCCTATCCGCGCCAGGATTCGGGCGAAGACGCAATCGAGGGCGCCGTCGCCGGCGCGTCCGCACAAGGTTGATGCAATGCTCTATTGGCTGGTCGATCTGTCGGACAAGCTCACCGTCCTCAACGTGTTCCGCTACATCACGTTCCGCACCGGCGGCGCCGTCATCACCGCGCTGTTGTTCGTATTTCTGTTCGGCCAGACCATCATCGACCGGCTGCGGCTCCTGCAGGGCAAGGGTCAACCGATCCGCGCCGACGGCCCGAAATCGCACCTCATCGCCAAGGCCGGCACGCCAACCATGGGCGGACTGATGATCCTATCCGGCATGTTGGTGTCGACGCTGTTGTGGGCCAACCCCGCCAACCCTTACGTCTGGGTAGTGCTATGGGTGACGCTCGGCTTCGGACTGGTCGGCTTCTATGACGATTATCTGAAAGTCACCAAGCAGCAGGCGACCAACGGATTTGCCGGCCGCACGCGATTGGCCATCGAGGCGGTCATTGCGGGCCTGGCCTGCGTCGCGCTGGTCGAGCTCGGCCAGGGGCCGTTCTCGACCTCGCTGGTGTTTCCGTTCTTCAAGGAGATCGCTTTCAATCTCGGCTGGTTCTTCGTGCTGTTCGCGATCTTCATCATCGTCGGCGCCGGCAATGCGGTGAATCTGACCGACGGCCTCGACGGCCTCGCCATCGTTCCGGTCATGGTCGCGGCGGCGAGCTTCGGCATGATCTCCTACCTCTGCGGTAACGCGGTGTTCGCCGATTACCTGCAGATCCATTACGTCGCCGGCACCGGCGAACTGTCGGTGCTGTGCGGCGCGGTGCTTGGCGCCGGCCTCGGCTTCCTCTGGTTCAATGCGCCGCCGGCCTCGATCTTCATGGGCGACACCGGTTCGCTGGCGCTTGGCGGCATGCTCGGCGCGGTGGCGGTGGCGACCAAGCACGAGATCGTGCTCGCCGTCATCGGCGGCTTGTTCGTGCTGGAGGCGGTCTCCGTCATCGTCCAGGTAGTCTCGTTCAAGCTCACCGGCAAGCGAGTCTTCAAGATGGCGCCGATCCATCATCATTTCGAGCAGCTCGGCTGGACCGAGCCGCAGATCGTCATTCGTTTCTGGATCGTCGCGGTGGTGCTGGCGCTGGTCGGCCTTTCCACGTTGAAATTGAGGTAGCGGCGTCGTGATTGCGGTCACGACCTTTGCCGGCAAAAGGGTCGCGATTTTCGGCCTGGGCGGCTCGGGACTGGCGAGCGCAAGCGCGCTCCTTGCCGGCGGCGCCGATGTCATAGCGTTCGACGACAATGCGGCGAGCGTGGCGAAAGCCAATGCG
Source organism: uncultured Alphaproteobacteria bacterium (assembly GCA_963791925.1). GTDB lineage: Bacteria > Pseudomonadota > Alphaproteobacteria > Rhizobiales > Xanthobacteraceae > BOG-931. The sequence goes on from CAWBUA010000006.1 coordinate 753,444, forward strand.
GCGGGCATTCCCACCGCCGATCTGCGGCAGGTCGCCTGGAGCAAAATCGCAAGCCTGGTACTGGCGCCCGGCGTGCCGCTGACGCATCCGGTGCCGCATTGGGTCGTGGCGCTCGCGCGAAAAGCCGGCGTCGAAGTGATCGGCGATATCGAATTGTTCTGCCGCGAGCGGGCGCGTCATGCGCCCGGCGCACCCTTTGTCGCCATCACCGGCACCAACGGCAAATCGACGACGACGGCGCTGATCGCGCATCTCGCCGCCTCCGCCGGCATGGACGCCCAGCTCGGCGGCAATATCGGCACCGCGATCCTGTCGCTCAAGCCGCCTGCACCCGGCCGCGTCCATGTCATCGAATGCTCGTCCTATCAGATCGATCTGGCGCCCTCGCTCGACCCGTCGACCGGCATTCTGATCAATCTTTCCGAGGATCATCTCGACCGCCACGGCACGATGGCGCATTACGCCGCGGTCAAGGAACGCCTCGTCGCCGGCGTGCCGAAAGATGGCACGGCGATTGTCGGCGTCGATGACGAGTGGTGCGAAAGGATCGCGGCGCGGCTCGCGCAATCGGCAAAAAAAGTGGTGCCTATTTCGGTGCGGCACGCATTGACCAACGGGATTTTCGCCGATGACACGCGGATCGTGCGCGCCGTCGCCGGCGACACCACGCAAATTGCCGGGCTCGACGGCATCGGCTCGCTGCGCGGACTGCATAACGCGCAGAATGCCGCCTGCGCGACCGCCGCGGCTTTGGCGCTTGGCGTCGATGCGGCGGCGATTCAGGCCGGCTTGCGCACGTTCCCCGGACTTGCCCATCGCATGGAAGAGGTCGGCCGGCGCGGCCGCGTCCTCTATGTCAACGATTCCAAAGCGACCAACGCCAATTCGGCGGCGCAGGCGCTGGCCTGTTTCAACGACATTTTCTGGATCGCCGGCGGCAAGCCGAAGACCGGCGGCATCGAGAGCTTGCGCGGCTTCTTCCCGCGCATCCGCAAGGCCTACCTGATCGGGGAAGCCGCCGATGAATTCGCAATGACACTTGGCACGGCCGTGCCCCATGAAATTACCGGCACGCTCGACAAGGCGGTGGCCGCGGCCACGCGCGATGCGGAAGGCTCGTCTGCCATCGAGCCGGTCGTGCTGTTGTCGCCGGCCTGCGCTTCGTTCGACCAGTACCGCAATTTCGAGGTGCGCGGCGACGCGTTTCGGGAACTGGTGCGGGCGCTGCCGGGGGTGAAATGACGCGCCGAGCGCGTCATTCTTAATCTCATGGAAACCATGGCGGATGCAGGACTAGCCCGGGATCGGTCTCGGGGAAGGCCTTGGCTTCGCGCGCGCAACCCACGCTGTTTTCCGAGTGGTGGTGGACGGTCGACCGCCTGACGCTGGCGGCGCTGGTCGCGCTGATGCTCGGCGGCATCATACTGTGTCTCGCCGCCAGCCCGCCGGTCGCCGCCCGTATCGGGCTCGACCCGTTTCATTTCGTCGATCGCCAGGTGCTGTTCCTCATTCCCGCCGGCACCGTGCTGATCGGCACGTCGTTCCTGTCGCCGCGCGATATCCGCAAAGTGGCGCTGCTGGTCTTCATCGTGAGCCTGGTGCTGACCGCGGCGACGCCGCATTTCGGCGCCGAGATCAAGGGCGCGCGGCGCTGGCTGGTCATTCTCCGCGTCAACATCCAGCCCTCGGAGTTTCTCAAGCCCGCTTTCGTGATCCTGATCGCCTGGCTGTTCGGCGAGACCGCGAAACATCCGGAAATGCCGGCCAATTCCATCGCGCTCGCTATGCTGATCGTCGTCGTTACGCTCTTGGTGCTGCAGCCGGATTTCGGCCAGACCATGCTGATCTCGCTGGTCTGGGGCGCGCTGTTCTACATGGCGGGCATGCGGCTCATCTGGGTGATGGGCCTTGCCGGCACTGCCGGCGCCGGGCTCACGGTGGCGTTCTTCACCGTGCCGCACGTCGCCCAGCGCATCAACCGCTTCCTCAACCCAGCCTCCGGCGACAGCTACAACATCGACGTCGCCACCGAATTGTTCCTGCGCGGCGGCTGGTTCGGCCGCGGCCCGGGCGAAGGCACGATCAAGCGCATATTGCCCGAAGGCCATACCGATTTCATCTTCGCCGTCGCCGCCGAGGAATTCGGCGTGGTGCTTTGCCTCATTCTGGTCGCGCTGTTCGCCTTCATCGTGATCCGCGCTTTGATCAAGGCCATGCGCGCCGACGACCCGTTCGTCCGCTTTGCCTCCGCCGGGCTTGCCATCCTGTTCGGCCTGCAGTCGACTATCAATATGGCGGTCAATCTGCATCTGATGCCGGCCAAGGGCATGACCTTGCCCTTCGTTTCCTACGGCGGCTCCTCGCTGATCTCGCTCGCCTACGGCATGGGCATGCTGCTGGCGCTCACCCGCGAGCGGCCGCGTGCCAAGCTCACCGGCGAGATCACGCTCGCCGCGAGCCCGGCGTGATCGTCGAGCAAAGCCGCGCGCCGGTGCTGGTGACAGCGGGCGGCACCGGCGGACATTTGTTTCCGGCCGAAGCGCTGGCGACCGTTTTGGCGGCGCGCGGCATCGCCGTTCATCTCGCGACGGATCATCGCGCCGCCCGCTTTGGCGGCGCTTTTGCCACGGATGCGATCCACGTGGTCGCCAGCGCGACTTTGCGCGGGCGCAATCCGATCGCGCTGACGCGAACCGCCGCCGTGCTCGGGATCGGCTTCATGCAAGCCTGGGCGCTGATCGGCCGGCTCAAGCCGGCGGCCGTCATCGGCTTTGGCGGCTATCCCACCGTTCCGCCGGTGCTGGCCGCGACCTGGCGCGGCGCGCCGACGCTCATTCATGACGCCAATGCCGTCATCGGCCGCGCCAACCGGCTGTTGGCGCCGCGGGTCACCGCGATCGCCACGACCTTTCCCGGCGTCTTTGACGGCGAGCCGCTCTTGGCGCTGAAGGCGACGCTGACCGGCAATCCCGTCCGCGCCGCCGTCGTCGCCGCGGCATCGCCCTACCCGCCACCGGACGATCCGTTCCGGCTCCTCATTTTCGGCGGCAGCCAGGGTGCGCGCGTGATGGCCGATATCGTCCCGGCCGCGATCGGCCGGCTTGATCCGAGCCTGCGCCATCGCCTCGCCGTCGTTCAGCAGGCCCGCGAGGAGGATGTCGACCGCGTCCGGCGCGGCTACGAGAAGGTATCGGTCGCCGCCGAAATCGCGCCGTTCTTCGCCGATCTGCCGGCGCGCATGGCGACGAGTTCATCTGGTGATCGCCCGTTCGGGAGCCTCTACCGTCGCCGAACTCTCGGCCATTGGCCGACCTTCAATCCTGGTGCCGCTGCCGCACGCGCTCGATCAGGATCAGTTCGCCAATGCGGGCGTGCTGGAGAAAGCCGGCGCCGCGCGCCGCATCCTGCAGGATCAATTCACGCCGGATCGCCTCGCGACTGAATTGGAAAAGCTCATAGCCGCGCCGAACCGGCTTGCCGCCATGGCGGCGGCGGCGCGGTCGTTGGGCCGGCCCGATGCCGCCGACCGCCTCGCCGACCTGGTCCTGCGGGTGGCGGCAATCGCTACAAAACAGTAATTTCGGACTTATTTATCGGTCTTGCTTATCGGTCATGGCCGGACTTGTTCCGGCCATTCATGTCTCTCATTGGTGTAAGGGGCTTGAGAATGCGCGGCACAAGGCCGGGCAGGACGATACGGGGAACCGCATGAGGCTGCCGCGCGACATCGGCCCGGTGCATTTCATCGGCATCGGCGGCATCGGCATGAGCGGCATCGCCGAGGTGCTGGTCAATCTCGGCCATACCGTGCAGGGCTCCGACCAGGCCGACAGCGCCAACGTCAAGCGGCTGCGCGACAAGGGCGTCAAGATCGCCATCGGGCACGCGGCGGAGAATCTTGCCGGCGCCCAGGTCGTCGTCATCTCCTCGGCAATCAAAGCCGACAATCCGGAGCTGATCGCGGCGCGCGCGCGACGGCTGCCGGTGGTGCGGCGCGCCGAAATGCTGGCCGAGCTGATGCGGCTGAAAAGCTGCATCGCCATCGCCGGCACCCATGGCAAGACCACGACCACCTCGATGGTGGCGGCGCTGCTCGACGCCGGCGGCTTCGATCCGACCGTGATCAATGGCGGCATCATCAACGCCTATGGCACCAATGCGCGGCTCGGCGCCGGCGACTGGATGGTGGTCGAAGCCGACGAATCCGACGGCACTTTTCTCAAGCTGCCGGCCGACATCGCCATCGTCACCAATGTCGATCCCGAGCATCTCGACCACTTCAAGACCTTCGAGGCCGTGCAGGACGCGTTCCGCGCCTTTGTCGAGAACGTGCCGTTCTACGGCTTCTCGGTGATGTGCACCGATCATCCGGTGGTGCAGAGCCTGATCGGACGAATCGAGGACCACCGCATCATTACCTATGGCGAAAACCCGCAGGCCGATGTGCGGCTCACCGACATCTCGCACGCCGGCGGCAGTTCGCTGTTCACCATCGCGCTGCATGAGCGCGCCGGCCAGGCGCTGCACGAAATCAGGAACCTCGCGCTGCCGATGCCGGGGCGGCACAATGCGCTCAACGCCACCGCCGCGGTCGCGGTCGCCCACGAGCTCGGCGTCGCCGATGACGTGATCCGCAACGCGCTCGCCAAATTCGGCGGCGTGCGCCGGCGCTTCACCAAGACCGGCACCTGGAACGGCGTCACCGTCATCGACGATTACGGCCATCACCCGGTCGAGATCGCGGCCGTGCTGCGGGCTGCGCGCGAATCGACCAAAGGCCAGGTCATCGCCGTGGTGCAGCCGCACCGCTATACGCGGCTCCAAGCCTTGTTCGAGCAGTTCTGCACCTGCTTCAACGACGCCGACATGGTGATCGTCGCCAATGTCTATCCGGCCGGCGAAGCGCCGATCGCCGGCGCCGATCGCGACGCGCTGGTGCAGGGTTTGCGCACACACGGCCACCGGCACGTCGTCGCGCTCGAAAGCCCGGAAAAACTCGCTTCGCTGATCGCCGCCACCGCGCATCCCGGCGACTATGTCGCCTGCCTCGGCGCCGGCTCGATCACGCAATGGGCCTATGCGCTGCCCGGCGAACTGGCGGCTTCGAGGTAATATTGCGGGTCTGACGGCACGCGCATATCATCCGGCTGCCAATCACCCGATAGATACACTCCATGAACAAAGCACAATTTAAAGAGCTGTTCGAATTGAGCGAGGACGAGCGCATCGAGCTTGGGCAGGAGCTTTTGGATAGTGCGCAAGCCGAAGAATTGCCGCCGCTCACTGCCGAACAAAAGGCTGAAATTGATCGCCGTCTCGAAGAGCACGAGCACAATCCGTCGTCTGCGATTCCGTGGGAAGAGGTGCGGGCGTGGCTTTGGTCCCGCCGTAAATGAGGCGCAAACTCATTGTTCGGCCCCGTCGTGCACGATTAGGCAAATTCCCCTACGGCTTGATCTATACGGTGACCGATGATGAGATCGTCATCGTGTCATGTGTTCATGGCCGCCGCGATCCAAAACGCTGGCAGAGCCGCATACGCTGATGGCCTTCTCCGACATCATCCCCGATCTGAAATTGCGTCTGCCGGAACTGCGCGGCCGTTTGTTGGCGAACCAATCGCTCGCCGAGCTGACCTGGTTTCGCGTCGGTGGGCCGGCGCAGCTTTTGTTCATGCCCGAGGATGAAGCCGATCTGTCTTATTTTCTCGCCAATCTGTCCGACGATGTGGCGGTCACCGTCATCGGCCTCGGCTCCAATCTGATCGTGCGCGACGGCGGCGTAGCAGGGGTCGTCATCAGGCTCGGCCGCGGCTTTAACGAGATAGCGATCGAAGACACGCGCGTGCGCGCCGGCACCGCGGTGCCCGACGTGAAAGTAGCGCGCGCGGCGCAGGAGGCCGGCATCGCCGGCCTGGAATTCATGCGCGGCATTCCCGGCGGGGTCGGCGGCGCGCTGCGCATGAACGGCGGCGCCTATGGCCGCGAAACCAAAGACGCGCTGATCGAGGCGCGCGCCGTCGACCGGCACGGCCGTATTCATGTGCTGAGCAATGCCGACATGCATTACACTTACCGCCATTGCGGCGTGCCGGACGATTACATCTTCACCCAAGCTTTATTTGCTGGCGAACCCGGCGATCCTGCCGCGATCGCCGTCGCGATGGACAAGATCACCGAGTCGCGCGAGGCGACGCAGCCGATCAAGAGCCGCACCGGCGGCTCGACCTTCAAGAACCCGCCCAGCCACAAAGCCTGGCAGCTCATCGACGCCGCCGGCTGCCGCGGTCTGCGCCAAGGCGGCGCCCAGGTCTCGGACATGCACTGCAATTTTCTGATCAATCTCGGCGACGCCACGGCGGCCGACATCGAGACGCTGGGCGAAACCGTGCGGCGGCGGGTGAAGGACAAATCCGGCATCGAGCTCGAATGGGAGATCAAGCGGATCGGCGTGCCTGTGACAGCCGCTTAAGGCTCCGGGATTCCATCCTCGCCGATCAGATTGCGCTCCTTCAGCCACGGATCGATCGCCAGCGCGCGCTTGAGCGCCACCTGCGCCTCCGCCACTTTGCCTTGCTGCATGAGAATGATGCCTTTGCCGGCGAGCGCGGCGTAATGCATCGGCTCAAGCGTCAAAACCCGGTCGATGGCGGCGAGCGAGGCATCGTATTGCCCGGCGAGAAAGTAGACATAAGCGAGCTGGTTCCAGCCTTCGGCGAATTGCGGCGCGTGCTTGACCAGTTCTTTCATGTAAAGAAGCGCTTCGTCATAGTCGAAGCGCAGTTGCGCCTGCCGCGATTCCTCCAGCAGTTGTTTGGACTCTTCGTCGGCAAAGCTTCTCCAGAATGTCCACAGGCGATCCTCGATGACGCGCGCTTCGGCATCGCTTTTGGCGGCCGCAAGTTCGGCGAACAGCGCCGCCCGTTCGTAGCTTGCGCTTTCGCTCAAGCCCACGGCCGGCGGTATTGCCGGCTCGGCCGCTTGCGCGAGGCCGCAATTGAGCAGGACCACAAGGACCGCGGCGAGCTTGCGAAGGGGCATGTCGCAAACAATCCCGCCGATGTTAGGCTAAGGCAATGCCGGAAAGCATGCTCATTGTCGGCGGCGGACTTGGCGGCCTGACGGCGGCGCTGGCGCTGGCGCGGCAGGGACGCAGCACGCGTGTGCTCGAAGGCGCGCCGGAATTCGGCGCCATCGGCTACGGCATCCAGTTCGGCCCCAACGTCTTTCACGTTTTCGACCGTCTCGGCCTGATGGATCAGGTGCTTGCCGTCGCCGATTCGCCGGCGGCGGTCCTGATGTTCGATGCGCTCGACGGCAAGGAACTGGTCCGCATTCCCACCGGCGCATCGTTTCGCGCGCGGTTCAAATATTCCTACATCGTCGTCCATCGCATCGATCTCCACAATGTGCTGCTCGACGCGTGCCGGCATAACGGCGCCATCGAGCTCGTCGCCGACGCCATGGTGACGGGTTTTGAGGAACGCGGCGCCGCCGTCGCGGTGACGACTTCGGACGGCCGCAGCTTTTCCGGCCCGGCGCTGATCGCCGCCGACGGCGTGCGGTCGCTGTTCCGCCAAAAGCTGATCGGCGACCCGGAACGTGCCACAGGCTATGTCGCGCTCCGCACCATCGTGCCGATGGCAGACGTCAAGGCCGACGTGCCGCGGGATTGCGTCGCGTTATGGGGCGGTCCAGGCATGCACATCGTGCATTATCCGCTGCGGCATGGCGCGTTGTTCAACATCGTTGCCGTATTTCGCACCTCGACCCATGCCGAACGCGGCGATGCCGCCGCTTACCGCGCCGAGGTCGAACGGACCTACGGCCGCGCGCATCCGGCCATGCGCGATCTGATCGGCATGATGGACATGCGCTGGCGCCGTTCGGTGGGCGACCGCGATCCGGTCCGGCACTGGAGCAGGGGGCGAATCGTGCTGCTCGGCGACGCGGCACATGCGCCGCTGCAATCGCTGGCGCAGGGCGCCGGCATGGCCATTGAGGACGGTCTTTGCCTTGCCGATGCGATCGGGGCGGCGAATGGCGACTTTGGCAGCGCTTTTGCCCGGTTCGAGGCGGCGCGGCTCGTGCGTACGGCGCGGGTCCAGCTCGAATCCCGCACGCTCTGGCACTTCTATCACTGCGATGGCCTCGACCGGGACGTCCGCAATGCCACTGTGGCCGATTGGGACGAGGCGCACCTGTTTGATTGCCTGGCATGGCTTTATGACGGCCCGTCTATAAAGAACAAAATCGGACCCTGAGAACTCTCGATTTTTCGCCAATTGTCAATTCTATTGGTGTCCCAGCGAATCAGCGGCTGAAGGCAGCTAGCGGAGAGCTATGCCCAAGCATGTCGCCGTTCTGATGGGGGGCTGGTCGGCCGAGCGCGACGTCTCGCTGCGCTCCGGCAAAGCCTGCGCCGAGGCGCTCGGCCGCCGCGGCTATAAGGTCACGCCGATCGACGTCGGCCGCGACATCGCTGCGACTTTGACCGCGGTCAAGCCCGACGTTGCGCTCAACGTGCTCCATGGCCGGCCCGGCGAAGACGGCACCCTGCAGGGTCTCCTGGAAATCCTCGGCATCCCCTACAGCCATTCCGGCGTGCTCGCCTCCGCGCTCGCCATGCAGAAACACTACGCCAAGGCGCTGTTTCGCGCCGCCGGCGTGCCGGTGGCCGAGGATCGGGTGGTATCGCGGCTTGAGGCGGCAAAGGCCCATGTCATGGCCCCGCCTTACGTCGTCAAACCGGTCGCCGAGGGCTCGAGCGTCGGCGTCTTCATCGTCACCGAGGAGCATCCGCACCCGCCCCAGGAGCTTTACCGCGACGATTGGCCGTTCGGCGACACCGTCATGGTGGAGCGTTACATCCCGGGCAAGGAGCTGACCTGCGCCGTGCTCGGCGACCGGGCGCTCGACGTCATCGAAATCGTGCCGGCGACGCGGTTCTACGATTACGAGGCGAAATACGCCGCCGGCGGCTCCCGGCACCTCTTACCGGCGCCAATTTTACCGAATGTTTACCAGGAAGTCCGCAGATTGAGCCTTGTTGCCCATAGCGCGCTCGGCTGCCGCGGCGTGAGCCGCGCGGACTTTCGCTATGACGATCGGGGGACGGGAAAGCTGATCTGTCTTGAGGTCAATACACAACCGGGGATGACCGAGACCTCGCTCGTACCCGAACTTGCCGCCTATGCGGGCATCGCGTTCGATGAGCTGGTGCAATGGATGGTGGAGGACGCCTCGACCAACCGCTGACGCGGCCGGGGCAATCAGCTGCACGGGGAAACGGCGCGCCGCATGACGAGCCGAGGCGCACGCGTGCGTCCGCCGATCCGTCGGGCAGCGGCCAAAGCCTGTTTTTCGCAGCTTCGAGCTATCGCCGGCTTATCGGACGCTGGGCGGCCAAGGCCGCGCATCTGCCGCGCGGCGCCGGCGTCATCGGCTCGATTGCGCTGATCGCCGGCACGCTGGTCTATGGCGCGGTCGCCGGCGAGCATGTCCCCGCGGTGATCGATTGGACCAAGAATGCCCGCGATCTCGCGGCGAATGCGCTCGGCTTTCGCATCGCGGCGATCTCGATCTCCGGCGAGAAGGAAGTCAGCCGCGAAGAGGTCCTCACCACCGCCGGCGTCACCGGGCGCGCCTCGCTTCTGTTCCTCGACGCCGATGCGGCGCGCCAGCGGCTGTTGGCCAATCCGTGGATCGCCGATGCCGCCGTGCTCAAGCTCTATCCCGACCGGCTGCAAATCACGATCACCGAGCGTCACGCCTTTGCGCTGTGGCAGAAGAACGGCCGGCTCAGCGTCATCGCCGCCGACGGCACCGTGCTCGAACCTTTTGTCGAGAACCGTTATCTCAGTTTGCCGCTTGTCGTCGGCCGCGATGCCGAGCGCCAGGCCAGGGACTTCCTCGCTATCGTCGATCGTTATCCGGATATCCGCTCGGAGCTCCGCGCTTCGATCCTGGTGGCGGACCGGCGCTGGGATTTGCGGCTGACCAACGGCATCAATGTCCAGCTGCCGGAAGGCGATGTCGCCGCGGCGCTCGACCGCCTGGTGCAACTCGATCGCGATAAGAAGCTCCTGTCGCGCGATATCACCGTGGTCGATTTGCGCTTGCCGGACCGCGTCACCGTGCGCTTGTCCGACGCCGCCGCCGCGGCCCGCGACGAAGCGCTCAAGGCGATTATGAAAAAGAAAAAAGGGGGCGAGGCATGAACGCCCTCCGCTATGGCCTGACCCCGAAGATGAAGCCGATTTCGCCGCGGCGCAGCGCGCTGGTTGCAGCGCTCGACGTCGGCTCGAGCAAGGTCGTCTGCCTGATCGCGCGGTTGCGGCCGCAGGAGCCGCAGCAGACCTTGACCCGCCGCAGTCACGCCATCGAAGTCGTCGGCTTCGGCCACACCCATGCGCGCGGCATGAAGGCCGGCAGCGTCGTCAATCTCGCGCAAGCCGAAGACGCCATTCGCCGCGCCGTCGACGCGGCCGAACGCATGGCCGGCGTCGAGATCGAATCCGTCGTGCTGTCACTGTCGGCGGGCCGGCTGGCCAGCGAACTGTTCGCAGCCGACATCGACATCGTCGGCTCCGCCGTCTCCGACGGCGACATCGCCCGCGTGTTGGCCGCCGGCAGCCGGCATTCTCTGAGGGACGGCCGCGCCGTGCTGCATTCGCTGCCGGTCGCCTATTCGATCGACGGCGTCGACGGCGTGCGCGATCCGCGCGGCATGCTCGGCTCGCGGTTCGGCGTCCACATGCACGTTGCCGCCACCGACGTCGCCACCGCACGCAATCTGATGCTCGCGGTCGAGCGCGGCCACCTCGACGTCGAAGCCATGGTGGCTTCTCCTTATGTCGCAGGTCTTGCCGTGCTTGCCGATGATGAGGCCGATCTCGGGGCCGCCGTCGTCGATCTGGGCGCCGGCACCACGACCATGGCGGTGTTCCTGGGCGGACGCTGCGTGCATCTGGAGGGTTTCGCGCTCGGCGGCCAGCACGTCACCATGGATATTGCCCGCGGGCTGAACGCCCGAATCGCCGACGCCGAGCGAATCAAGACGCTTTATGGCAGTGTGCTCGCCGGGGGATCGGATGAGCGCGACATGGTCACGGTGCCGCCGCTGAGCGAGGACGAGCGCGAGCAGGCGCAATTCGTCTCGCGCGCGGCGCTGGTCGGCATCATCAAGCCGCGGGTCGAAGAAATCCTCGAAATGGTGCGCGACCGGCTGGCGGCGACCTCGATCGCGGCCGAACAACGCGGCCACGTCATCCTTACCGGCGGCGCCAGCCAATTGACCGGACTGCCGGATTTGGCGGCGCGAATCTTGAGCCGGCCGGTGCGCATCGGCCGGCCGCTCGGCATCGCCGCAGCGCCGGAGTCGGCCAAAGGCCCAGCCTTCGCCGTCGCCGCCGGCCTTCTGGTTTATCCGCAAGCCGCGCATCTCGAACATTTCGAGGCGCGGCGCAAGCGGCATCTGATGACGAGCTCGGGCGGCTATTTCACCCGGGTCGGACGATGGCTTCGCGAGAGTTTCTGATGGCCCCCACTCGCGAAGCTAGAAAATTGAAGCGGCCGGTGGCGGACCGGACGGGGCAGGGCACGTTCACGGACTGCGTGAACAACGCCCGTGCGGCGAACAAGAGGCAACCATGACCATCAATCTGAACATTCCCGATATCCGTGAGCTGAGACCCCGAATCACCGTATTCGGTGTCGGTGGCGCCGGCGGTAACGCCGTCAACAACATGATCAGCGCCGGACTGCAGGGCGTCGATTTCGTGGTGGCCAACACCGACGCCCAGGCGCTCACGATGTCGAAGGCCGAGCGCGTCATCCAGATGGGCGTGCAGGTGACCGAGGGGCTGGGCGCCGGATCGCAGCCCGACGTCGGCCGGGCCGCCGCCGAAGAGGTGATCGACGAAATCCGCGATCATCTCTCCGGCGCGCATATGTGCTTCGTCACCGCCGGCATGGGCGGCGGCACCGGGACCGGCGCCGCGCCGGTGATCGCCAAAGCGGCGCGCGATCTCGGCATCCTCACCGTCGGCGTGGTGACCAAGCCGTTCCACTTCGAAGGCCAGCGCCGCATGCGCATCGCCGACGGCGGCATCACCGAATTGCAGAAATGCGTCGACACGCTGCTGATCATCCCCAACCAGAATCTGTTCCGCGTGGCGAACGAGAAAACAACGTTTGCCGACGCCTTCGCACTGGCGGATCAGGTGCTCTATTCGGGCGTCGCCTGCATCACCGACCTGATGGTCAAGGAAGGCCTGATCAACCTCGATTTCGCCGACGTCCGCGCCGTCATGCGCGAGATGGGCAAGGCGATGATGGGAACCGGCGAGGCCGAGGGCGACAAACGCGCGCTCACCGCCGCGGAGGCCGCGATCTCCAATCCGCTGATCGACGACGCCTCGATGAAGGGCGCCAGGGGACTTCTGATTTCCATCACCGGCGGCCGCGATCTCACGCTCTACGAGGTCGACGAGGCGGCAACGCGCATCCGCGAGGAGGTCGACCAAGACGCCAACATCATCGTCGGCGCGACCTTCGATGAAAGCCTCGACGGCATGATTCGGGTGTCGGTGGTGGCGACCGGCATCGATCAGGCATTGTCGCAACGGCCGCTGGTGCCGGCGGTGGACACGCGAATGGCGGAGGTCGCCCAGCGCATCCGCGCCGAGAACCAGCGCGGCGCGCGGCCCGAGCCGGCCCGGCCAGCGGCTGCGGCATCGGCCGCCCCCATTGCGCCGGCAGCCCCGATGATCCCAGCCGCCGCTCCGGCACCGTCCGTCGCTCCTGCGGCGGCGCCCGCCGCAGTGAACGCCTCGATCGAATCGGCGGCCAAGGCCGCTATCGCCGCCGCGGTCGAGGACGTCTCGATCCGCCCGCTGGCGCCCAAACCCTCGCTATTCATCGACCCGGCCGCCAGCGAACCGGAAGCTCCTGCCAGACCGGATGTTCTCGAACCGGCGGCATTCATTCCGCCGGAGCCGGAGCGATTGCCGCCGCGGCCGCCGCGCATGCCCCGCATCGACGAATTGCCGGTCCCGGCGCAGAACGAGATCCGTGCGCGGCGCGGCGAGGTGCGTGAGGACGATCATCCCGAAAAGCGCCGGCTGTCATTGTTGCAGCGGCTCGCCTCGGTCGGCCTCGGACGCCGCGACGACCATGAATCGGAGACCGGCCTGCCGGCCGCGCCGGCAAGCGCCGCGATGGGAGGCCCGGTGTCGCCTGAACGCCTGACCGGGCGGCCAACGCCGCGGCCGGCCCAGCCGCGGCCCGAGGCCCGCAGGGAACCCAGCCAGGATCTGCCGGTGTCGGAATATGCCCGGCGGGCCGCACCGCAGGGGCTCGATCAGCACGGCCGCCAGGCGCCTGTGCATAACTCTCCGGATGAGGATCAACTCGACATTCCGGCCTTCCTGCGCCGGCAAGCGAAATGACGGCAGACACCGGATCTGCCATTCCGGGACCAAGCAAACTCGTTTGTCACGGCTAAGTTTCTGAGAAAACTAAAGTATTTCGTCAGATCGATCCGATCCGCTCCGTCGCGCCCTACGCGCCGGAGCGGATTGTGCCTTGGCGTCGCCACTTGTGTCATTTTGCGGCAAGGGGCCGACAAGACTGCGGCCGGAAAGAGGTAACAGTCGGTAAGAAAGCGTGAGTTGGCCTGTTCCGGCTGGACCGGTAAGTTTCCACCGTTCGAGGGGGATGTTTGGGGGATCAAATCTCTGGCGCCTGTAGGCCAGCCCCTGTCTGTAGAGCGTGTTCCCCCGACTGTCGCGGTGGTGGCCATCGGTTCGCGCGGTATTTCGCCCGCGTGGCTTGGCCCTAAGGTTGGGACGAGGGCATGATGAGGGGCGTAGCCGCCGGCCGGCAGACGACGCTGAAGGATCATGCCGCGGTCGCCGGCATCGGTGTTCATTCCGGCTCGCCAGCCACCCTCACATTGCATCCGGCCGAAGCCGATACCGGCATCGTCTTTGTTCGCTGCGGCACCGACGGCCGCCCTGACCGTGAAATAAAGGCTCATTGCCGCTCGGTGACGGCGACCGAATTCGCCACCGTGCTTGGCGACCACAACGGCCCCGCGGTCTCCACGACCGAACACGTGCTCGCGGCCCTGCACGGCTTCGGCGTCGATAATGCGGTGGTCGAGGTCGACGGCCCCGAAGTGCCGATCATGGACGGCAGCGCCGAGCCGTTTGTCGCTGCGATCGTTCAGGCCGGCATTGTCGCTTTGCCTGCCGCGCGCCGTTACATCCAGGTGCTCAAGCCGGTGCGTGTCGCCAAGGGCGACAGCTACGGCGAGTTGCGGCCGCATTTGCGCGGGCTGCGCATCGAGACCGAAATCGAATTCGATCATCCGCTGATCGGCCGCCAGACTTTTGCGATGGATGTCGAGCCGGATCTGTTCCGCCGCGAACTTGCGCGCGCCCGCACCTTCGGCTTCATGCGCGACGTGTCGAAACTGTGGAGCGCCGGCTATGCGCTCGGCGCTTCGTTGGAGAACACGGTCGTCATCGCCGAAAATCGCGTGCTCAATCCGGAGGGCGTGCGCTTCGCCGACGAGTTCGTGCGCCATAAGGCGGTCGATGCGATCGGCGACCTGGCGCTGTCCGGCGCGCCGCTTCTCGGTGCCTACCGCTCGGTGCGCGGCGGCCATAAACTCAATCACGCCGTGCTGACCGCGCTGATGGCCGATCGCAGCGCCTGGACCTATGTCGAAATGCCGGAAACCCGCCGTCTGCGCGGGCACGCCGACCTGCCTGGCGCCTTCGTCAGCCCGGCTTACGGCCCCGACGTCTCCTGAGTCGCTCGCCTAACCCCTTAACTTTTACGCCTTATTCCAGGCCGATTGTCGGCCATAATTACTGTATTGTCATAAGGCTGCGGTGCGTTCACGCTGGTCTCGGGGGCGGGGAATGACGCACCAGCGGGGGATTGAACTGCGCTCATGATGTCGCGTTTACGAGGATCGCCGCGATCCAGTTCCAGGCTGCGCGCGCTGGCGGCTTGCCTGGCGCTGGCGCTTGCCGCCGCGCCGCTCATGGGCTGCAGCTTTTTCAAGGACAAGAGCGGCGACTACGTTCCCGACGATCCGCCCGACATGCTCTACAATGAGGGGCTTTTCCTCCTCAATAACAAGGGCGACTACAAGGGCGCGGCGAAGAAATTCGACGAGGTCGACCGCCAGGACCCCTATTCGGATTGGGCGCGCAAGGCGCTGTTGATGTCGGCCTATGCCTATTACCAGGCCAACGAATATGACGATTGCGTCAATTCGGCCAAGCGCTACATCACGCTGCATCCCGCCAGCCCCGACGCGGCTTACGCCCAGTATCTGATCGGCGAATCCTATTACGATCAGATTCTCGACGTTTCGCGCGACCAGGAGCGCGCGACCAGGGCGATCGATGCCCTGCAAGAAGTGGTGCGTAAATATCCGCAAAGCGAATACGCCATCGCCGCACAGAAGAAGATCGCCATGGCCCGCGACCAGCTCGCCGGCAAGGAGATGGCTATCGGCCGCTTCTACGAGAACAAGCGCGACTTCGTCGGCGCCATCAACCGCTTTAAGGTCGTGGTGACGCAATATCAGACCACCCGCCACGTCGAGGAGGCGCTGGAGCGCTTAAGCGAATGCTACGTGGCGCTCGGTATCATGGACGAAGCCCAGACCGCCGCCGCCGTGCTCGGCCATAACTTCCCGGACAGCCCCTGGTACAAGGACGCCTATAATCTTGTGAAGAACGCCGGCGGCGAACCGACCACCGAGAACAAAGGGTCCTGGATCAGCCGCGCCTTCCAGAAAATCGGCTTGGCCAGCTCACCGCAAAGCGGCTGACGGACGACAGAGGACGGACGACAGACGACAGAATCAGGCATAGAATCAATCTTAACACTATCCGTCATCCGTCCTCTGTTGTCCGTAGTCCGATGCTGGCCCGTCTTTCCATCCGCGACATCGTCCTGATCGACCGGCTCGACATCGATTTCGGCTCCGGCCTCGCCGCACTGACGGGCGAGACCGGCGCCGGCAAATCGATCCTGCTCGATGCTTTCGCGCTGGCGCTCGGCGCCCGCGGCGACGCCGCGTTGGTGCGCGAAGGCGCCGAGCACGGCCAGGTGATCGCCGCCTTCGATGTCGCCAAGGACCATCCGGCACGCCGCGTGCTGGCCGATAACGATCTTGTCGGCGAGGACGAGCTGATCGTGCGCCGGACGCAATTCGCCGACGGCCGCACCCGCGCCTTCGTCAACGACCAGCCGGTCAGCGTCCAGGTCTTGCGCGCCCTGGGAATGGCGCTGGTCGAGATTCACGGCCAGCACGACGAGCGCGCGTTCGTCGACGCCGCGACGCATCGCGCCTTGCTCGACGCCTATGGCGGCCTCGATGCCGACGCCGCCGAAGTGGCGCGGCTGTGGGACGAGCGGCGCGCGCGCGACATCGCCGTCGAGCGTCATCGCGCCGACGTCGAGCGCGCCAAGCGCGAGGCCGAATGGCTGCGCCACGCCGTCGAGGAGCTAGGCCGGCTTGACCCGCAGACCGGAGAGGAAACCTCGCTGGCCGAGCGCCGCGCCGCCATGATGCAGGCGGAAAAAGTCGCCGACGATTTGCGCGCCACGCATGACGCCGTCACAGGACCGAACTCGGCGGTGCCGCCGCTTGCGACCGCCGTGCGCCGCCTCGAACGCCGCGCCGCGCAGGCGCCGGCGCTGATCGAGCCGGCGGTGAAGGCGATCGATACGGCGCTGACCGCATTGGAGGAGGCGCGCGCCCAGCTCGAGCACGCGCTGCGGGTCGCCGAATACGATCCGGCCGAGCTCGATCGCATCGAGGAGCGCCTGTTCGCGCTGCGCGCGGCGGCGCGCAAATACAATGTGCCGGTCGACGAGCTTGCCGCGCTGGCGCGCCGCTACGACGGCGACCTCGCCTTGATCGACGCCGGCGCCGAGCGGCTCGCCGCTTTGGAACGCGAAGCCGAACAAGCCACCGCGCGCTATCGCGCCGCGGCGCAGGCGCTGTCGGCAGCGCGGCGGCGCGCCGCGCAGAAGCTCGACAAGGCGGTGAACGCCGAGCTGAAACCACTGAAGCTCGACCGGGCGGCATTCTCCACCGAGATCGACAGCGAAGGCGAAGGTCCGCACGGCCTCGATCGCGTCGAGTTCTGGGTGCAGACCAATCCCGGCACGCGGCCCGGGCCGCTGATGAAGGTCGCGTCCGGCGGCGAGTTGGCGCGTTTTTTGCTCGCGCTCAAGGTCGTGCTCGCCGATCGCGGCTCGGCGCCGACGCTGGTGTTCGACGAGATCGATACCGGCGTCGGCGGCGCGGTGGCCGACGCCATCGGCGTGCGGCTTGGCCGGCTTGCCTCCGGCGTCCAGGTGATCGCGGTCACGCATGCGCCGCAGGTGGCGGCGCGCGCCGACCGGCATTATCTCATCACCAAGGATGCGCTGGCCAAGGGCAAGCGGGTCGCCACCCGCGTCGCCGAGCTCGAAGGCGAGCGCCGCCGCGAGGAGATTGCCCGCATGCTGGCCGGCGCCGAAATCACCGCCGAAGCCCGCGCCGCGGCGGAGCGCTTGATCCGCGCCGCGAGCTGATTATCACAACCTCGTCACATGGCCCGTCGCGAAAAATCCGAGACGCCCGTCGACGCTCTGAGTGAAAAGCAGGCCAAGGCCGAGCACGCGCGGCTTGGCGCCGAAATCGCCGAGCACGACCGCCGCTATTACGCCGAAGACGCGCCGACCGTTTCGGACGCGGCCTATGACACGCTGCGCCAACGTTATAACGCGATCGAGGCGCGCTTTCCGCAACTGCGCACGCTGGAGAGCCTGACGCAGCGGGTCGGCGCGGCGCCGTCGGCGCGCTTCGCCAAGGTCCGCCACGCAGTGCCGATGCTCTCGCTCGACAATGCCTTCGCCGAGGCGGATGTCGTCGATTTCGTCGGCCGCATTCGGCGCTTTCTGCGTCTCGGCGACGACGACGAGATTGCGTTTTCCGCCGAGCCGAAGATCGACGGGCTGTCGATGTCGCTCCGCTACGAGGGTGGCGAACTCGTCACCGGCGCGACGCGCGGCGACGGCGCCGAAGGCGAGGACGTCACCGCCAATGTGAAGACGCTGGAGGACGTGCCGAAGCGCCTCAAAGGCAAAGCCGTGCCGGCCGTGTGCGAGGTGCGCGGCGAGGTCTACATGACCAAGCACGCCTTTCTTGCGCTGAACAAACGGCAGGCCGAAACCGGCGGGCAGATTTTCGCCAATCCGCGCAATTCGGCGGCCGGCTCGCTGCGGCAGAAGGATCCCTCGATCACCGCGTCGCGGCCGCTCGGCTTCTTCGCCTATGGCTGGGGCGAGATGAGCGAGATGCCGGCGGACACCCAGTCCGGCATGATCAAATGGTTCGAGGCTTGCGGCTTCAACACCAATCCGCTGACCAAGATATGCCGGTCGGTCGAGGCCTTGCTGAAATTCCATCGCGAAATCGAGGATCGGCGCGCCAGCCTCGATTACGATATCGACGGCGTCGTCTATAAAGTCGACCGCATCGATTGGCAGGAGCGGCTCGGTTTCGTGTCGCGCTCGCCGCGCTGGGCGATCGCGCATAAATTTCCGGCCGAGCAAGCGATCACCGTCGTCAAGGACATCGAGATCCAGGTCGGGCGCACCGGCGCGCTCACCCCGGTCGCCAAGCTCGAACCGGTGACCGTCGGCGGCGTCGTGGTGCAGAACGCCACGCTGCACAATTTCGACGAGATCGCCCGGCTCGGCGTGCGCATCGGCGATACCGTGCACATCCAGCGCGCCGGCGACGTCATCCCGCAGGTGCTCGGCGTCGTCGAGGACAAGCCGCGCGGGGCGAAGGAATTTCACGTTCCGAAGAAATGTCCCTGCGCGCTGAAGACCGACGTCGTGCGCGAACAGACCGCGACCGGCGAGGAAGGCGCGGTGGCCCGCTGCACCGGCGAACTGGCCTGCCCCTATCAGACCGTCGAACACCTCAAGCATTTCGTTTCGCGGCGCGCCTTCGATATCGACGGGCTCGGCGAGAAGCAGATCGAATTTTTCTACGAACAGGGCTGGATCGAGGAGCCGGCCGATATTTTCACGCTGCCGGAGCGCAACGGCAGACTGCTGCTGCGCGAGACCGGCAACAAGATCCGTCTCGAGGAGGTCGAAGGCTACGGCGAGACCTCGGTGCGCAACCTGTTCGGCTCCATCGAGGCCCGGCGCGACATTTCGCTGGAACGCTTTATCTATGCGCTCGGCATTCGCCACGTCGGCGAGACCACGGCAGTGGCGCTGGCGCGCGGCTACGGCAGCTGGCAGGCGTTCCACGACGCTTGCCTCAAGCTCGGCAAGGACGACGAAGACGCCAAGCAGGAGATGGACGCGCTCGATCAGATCGGCGACGCCGTGATCGAGAGCCTGCACGACTATTTCGGCGAGGCGCATAATCGCCGCCGCATCGAGCGGCTCGCCGCGCAAGTGACGATCCGCGACGCGGAAAAGCCGCGCAGCGATTCGGCGGTTGCCGGCAAGACCGTGGTGTTCACCGGCACGCTGGAAAAGATGACGCGCGACGAGGCCAAGGCCTCGGCGGAACGCCTTGGCGCAAAGGTGTCGGGCTCGGTGTCGAAGAAGACCGATTACGTCGTCGCCGGCCCGGGGGCCGGCTCGAAGCTCGCCGAGGCCAAGAAGCTCGGCGTAGCGGTGCTGACCGAAGACGAATGGGCGAAGCTCATTCGCTAGCGAATTACGTCATATTCGCCCCATCAGCGCGAGCACGACGACGATCACCAGGATCAGGCCCAGTCCGCCGCCGGGATAATAGCCCCAGCCGCTGCTGTACGGCCAAGTCGGCAGCGCGCCGACCAAGAGCAAAATAAGAATGATAATCAGAATTGTTGAGAGCATGACGTCGCCTCGCTTTTGAGCGTGCCGCCACGACGCCGGACGCGGCGCGACGAATGACGCTCGCCAAATTCAATCCTGCGAAAAAACGTCGCTCCCGGATAAAAGTTCCTTTGCCGGCTTTTCGCTACAATTGCGGCGCCGCACTGCTGAAAGGAATCAATCGAGCTTGAGCCGCGTCGTCGCGGTTGCCAACCAATCGCGAGCCGGCGCATCGAGCAGCGGCGCCAGCGTCTCGTGCACGCGCGCGTGATAGGCGGCGAGCCAGGCGATCTCGTCAGCGGCGAGCAAGCGCGGCTCGACAAGCCGCACATCAAGCGGCACCAGTGTCAGGGTCTCGAAAGCGTTGAGCGGCTTTTCGGCGTCGGCAATTGGCGCGGCTTCCGTAACCAGGACCAGATTCTCGATACGGATGCCGTAGGCGCCGGCGCGGTAATAGCCCGGCTCGTTGGACAGGATCATGCCGCGCTTCAATGGCGCGCTGCCGATCTTGGCAATGCGCGCCGGTCCTTCGTGCACCGAGAGATAGCTGCCGACGCCGTGGCCGGTGCCGTGATCGAAATCGAGCCCGGCGCGCCATAGAAACTGCCGCGCCAGCGTGTCGAGCTGGGCGCCGGTGGTGCCGTCCGGAAACACGGCGCGGGCGATCGCGATGTGGCCCTTGAGCACCAGCGTGAAATTCCTCCGCATCTCGGCGCTCGGGGTGCCGACGGCGATCGTGCGCGTGATGTCGGTGGTGCCGTCCTCGTACTGGCCGCCGGAATCGACAAGGAACAGCTCGCCCGGATTGATGCGGCGGTTGCTCCTGCGGGTGACGCGATAATGCACGATGGCGCCGTCCGAACCGGCGCCGGCGATGGTCGGAAACGAAACGTCCTTGAGCAGGCCGGTGTCGCGGCGGAAGCTTTCCAAGGCCTCGACCGCATCGATTTCGGTCATTTGGCCGCCCGGCGTCTCGCGGTCGAACCAGGCGAGGAAGCGCGTCACCGCGACGGCGTCACGCAACTGCGCGGCGCGGGCGCCGGCGATTTCGGTCGCGTTCTTCACCGCCTTCATCGGCGCGATCGGATCGCTGCCGCGCATCACCTTGCCGCCATTGTCGGCGACGAGCCGCGCGATCGCCTCCGGGCATGCGGCCGGATCGAGCCGCACCGCGGCTTGCGCCTTGCCGAGCGCCGCGAGATCGCCCTCGAAATTGTCCGGCGCGCGGACCTCGGCGAGCTCCTCAAGCCGATGCCGGATGTCGTTGCCGAGCTTGCGGCCATCGATATAGAGCGACGGCCGGCCCCCCTTCGGCACCAGCGCGAAAGCCAATGTCACCGGCGTGTGCGGCACATCGCTGCCGCGGATATTGAACAGCCAGCACACCGCTTGCGGATCGGAGACGACGAGCGCATCGGCCTTGAGCTTCTGCATGTCGGCGCGCACCCGCGTAAGCTTGGCCGCGGCGTCCTCGCCGGCATAGCGCAGATCGTGCAGCACCACGGCACCTAGCGGCGGCGGCGGCCGATCCTGCCAGCAGGCGTCGATCGGATTGTCGGCGACGGCGACGAGGCTGCCGCCCGCGGCGGCGCAGGCCTTGCCGAGCCGCTCGGCGCCGTCGACGGTGTGCAGCCACGGCGAATAGCCGAGCTTGGCGCCGGCCGGCAGATTCTCCTCGATCCATGCGGGCGGCGGATGCTCGACAAGGTGCTCGATGGCGAACAGCGCGGCATCGACCTCCTCGCGCGCCTGCACCGTGTAGCGGCCGTCGACGAACAGGACGGCCCGGTCGGCGAGCACGATGGCGGCGCCGGCCGAGCCGGTGAAGCCGGTGAGCCAGGCAAGCCGCTCGGCACACGGCGGCACATATTCGTTCTGATAGCGGTCGGCGCGCGGCACGATGAAGCCGTCGAGCCCGCGCCGTTTCAGCTCCGCCCGCAGCGCCGCGAGCCGCGGCGCACCGTCACCGCGGGCGCCGCGATCATCGAACGACTGGAAATGCGCCTCGAACATGATCGCGCAATTTAGGGGCCTTGCTGACATCGGGCAACGGCGCGGGCGGCTCATCTGCCGCGCTTGAGCACCAGCGTCGTCCAGCCGTCGAGCACGATCCGCCGTTGAAGGCGAAACGCATGATAGGCGGCGAGCGCGGCGTTGGCCTGCGCGGTGAGAAGGCCGGACAGCACGACATGGCCGCCGGGCGCGACGACCTTGGTCAACGGCGCAGCGAGGCGCTGCAACGGTTCGAGCAGAATATTGGCGAAGACCAGATCGAACGGCGCCCGCGCGCGGATCGCCGGCGCTGTGACGCCGGCCGCCGTGGCAAGGGTGACGAGCGGCCCGACGCGGTTGAACCTCGCGTTGGCGCGCGCCACGCGCACCGCCGCGGCGTCGAGGTCGGTCGCCAGCACGCGCAGACGCGAGACGCGCGCCGCGGCAATGGCGAGCACACCGGTGCCGGTGCCGAGATCGAGAATGCGCGGCGCGGCCCTCCCACAACGCAACGACTTGCACAGCCGATCCAGCGCCAGGAGGCAGCCGCGCGTGGTGCCGTGGTGGCCGGTGCCGAAGGCCAGCGCGGCTTCGATCTCGATGCCGATGCGGTTGGGCGGAACGGCACTGCGGTCGTGCGCGCCGTGCACGATGAAGCGGCCGGCCGCGACCGGCTTCAAGCCGACAAGGCTCTCGGCGACCCAATCCTTCGCGGCGATGGTCGCGAAACGCAGCGCGCCGGCCGCCGCGGCGCCGCCGGCGATCGCCGCCAAATCGCGCACTGTGTCCTCGTCGACCGGGCGGTGAAAATAGAGCGTCACGCGCCAGTTGCCCTGCCCGATATCCGCCAGACTGACGGCGATATCATCGCCAAAACTCTCGCCAAACCGATCGGCCATCCGTCGCGCGGATTGTTCATCGATTTCCAACGCCGCAATTCGCGTATCTTGGCTTGCCTGCGGATCGGAAAACGGCATTGATGCGCTGAAGGTTTCTAACATCATCCCCGCAATTGACAGGTTCGGGTGTCGGCGCGGGCTGGCAAATCCTCACCTACCGGATATCCACCGCATTATCCCGGATTATTCCACCGGCTTTCCACAATATTTGCGACGGCGTTTCACAGCTTTGTCAACGCCGCGGGCATGCTTTGGCGCTACGATCCGACCCGTTCTTGCCGGGAGCAATCGATGAACCATTCTTCGCGCTATCGAGCTGCGGCTGTCGCCTCTGGTATCGTCGCGGTTGTCGTTGTCGGCTGCTTCGCGCCAGGCGCCCGCGCGCAGATGGCACGGGCGGCGCCGGACTATGCCGCACTGATGGCGGCGCCGGACCGCAGCGATGCCGACCGTGCCGCCGACAAGCGCCGCGACCCGGTGCCGTTTCTCAAATTCGCCGCGCCGCTGCCCGGCATGAAGGTGCTCGATATGGCCGCCGGCGGCGGCTACTCGACCGAGCTGATGGCGCGCGCGGTGGCGCCGAACGGCGTCGTCTATGCGCAGAACCCGGCCGATCTCGGCGACAAGCCCAAGGCGACATTCGAAGCGCGGCTGAAGACGCCGGCATTCAAGGACGTGGTCGCCGACATCCGCCCGTTCGACGATCCGATCCCGCCCGGCGTGCACGATCTCGATATGATCACCTTTCTGTTCTTCTACCACGACACCAGCTACATGAGCGTCGACCGCGCCGCGATGGACAAGAAGATGTTCGCAGCGCTCAGGCCCGGCGGCATTCTGGTGATCGCCGACCATTCGGCGCTGCCCGGCCAGGGCATTTCAGTCGCGCACACGCTGCATCGCATCGAGGAGGCGACGCTGCAGAAGGAGGTCGAGGCGGCGGGTTTCAAACAGGTCGCCGAAGGCAATTTCTGGCGCAATGGCGCCGACACCCACGACTTCCCGAGCTACAAGCCGAACATGCCGGTCGACAATTTCGTGCTGAAGTTTCGGAAGCCGGCTTCGTGATTTTCCTTCGGGGACGCACCGAAGCTGCGACCCCGGATCCATATTCGCCGACCTGTGGCTATGGATTCCGGACTTGCCGCTATCGCGGCAATCCGGAATGACGCTACACAATCACCACGGCCGATAGACCGGCGGCGGCTGCGGCGGATAGCCGGACGGCGCGTAATAGGTCCGCGGCTGGCCGTACCCTTGGCCGTAACTGCCTTGGCGATAATAGGGCTGCGGCTGGGCATAATAGCGCTGGCCGTAGCCTTGCTGATTGTAAGCCTGCTGCTGACTGTAATACGGCTGCTGCTGCTGACCGTAATAGGGCTGCGGCGCCGGATAGGCCGGCTGGCCGTAGCCGGGCTCGATCTGCATCGGCGCGTTGGCGGCCTGCTCCCTCGGCGCTTGCCGGCTCGCCACCAGCGGCGAATTCGGAATACGGCCGGTGATCTCGACCGTGGTGTTGGCCAGGCCCTCCTGCTTCACCAGGCTGAACAGCACCGCGGCGTTGGCCGGCGACAGCCGCACACAGCCGTGCGACACCGCCATGCCGAGGTGCGGGACATCGTTGAAGCCGTGAATGGCGTGGCCGTGCAGGTCGAAGAACATCGAATCCGGCATGAACGCGTTGTCGTATTCCTTGGAATAGTGCGCGGCGTCCATGCGGTTGATCTTGAAGCTGCCGCTCGGCGTGTTGTAGCCGGCCCGCCCGGTCGACACCGGCCAGACGTAGCGCTGCTGGCCGTCGACCGCCACCGCCATGCGCTGGGTCGATTTGTTGATTGAGATGGCGATATTGGCCTGAGCCGCCGAGGCCAGCGGCAGCGACAGGGCTACGGCCAGCAGCGAGGCGGAAACCATGGTGACGGAACGCATGTGATTACCTGATGATACCCTGACAGGTCGGTCGCCCAACTCTTAGAAGTCTTTTGCCGGTCTTTGGTTCAAATCAAGCGCCTATTCGCGCCATTAGTGTCTCGATTCCGAAGCTCGCATTATCATGCGGCGCTCTCGTTTGCGAGCTTCGGAATCGAAGGACACTAACAAGGTATTGATATAGTGTGGCTTTGGTTAGAAGTCCGCATGACGGGTTCGCGGCAAAGCTGATGCGGACTTCTAACCGCCACACTAGACGAATTGGTGAATGAAATACGGCGGGAATGCTTCATTCTTTCGCTCCGGCAGCCGGGACCATCTGAAGCGGAATTCCCGCTCGTCCCCGCGGAGGCGGGCACCCAGCTTGGATTCCCGCTTGCGCGGGAATGAGCGCTATTAGTGCCGTTTGAAATATTGCACCGCGCGCTCGTGCTTTTCGGCTGCGGCGCGGCTGTCGAAGGTGCCGAGATTGCGGCGCTTGCCGGTCTTCGGATTGATCTTGCGCGAATAGAGCCGGTATTTGCCCGACGGCAGTTTGCGGATCATGAGGAGCGCTCCGTTCGTCATTCCGGGGTGGGGCGCCGAAGGCGCGAGCCCGGAATCCATAACCACTGTGAGCGGCGAAGGGTTCGAGGCCAAGAGAGGTTAAGAGCAATGCGTCCGGCCACGAACCGGCGCCTGCGCTTGTCCGATTCAGATTTCAAACAACGAGGGACCGTTCTCGCGATGCACCTTCGCATCCGAGGTTTGCTTCACGCTTTAAGAAAGCCCTTCGTGCCTCCCTAATAAGAAGGGAGGCGGAGCGCCGTTCGGCGCATCCATTGGAAACCGCCTCCGCCGCAGAAGAAGGACAAAGCCTGCCTGCGGACGCGGCGAGCACCATCGCTTCTTTCCCGCGTAAGCTTGCGGGATTAAAACGGCGGCGCCCTCGCCTTGCGGCGCTCCACCGCGGTCATGCGCCGAAGGGTTTAGCCTCCAACTCGGCCCGGGCCGCGCTTCCTGGAATCACCGGATGCAAACGGGAGGACCCTCTCCGGCACCAGTGCAGCCAGCACCTGGCAGTCCGGTCACGCGCCGGACGGTCGATGCCCAGGCCGCCCGGACCCAAGATGACGAAGCTTGGCTCCGGGAACCGCACCCGCCGCATCAGCCGGCGTCACCGGTTGACGTCCCTGACTAAGGCGGGCTGATCGGGCAAATAAGGGCCGCTGGGACGCTTGTCAATGGAAGAGAGACCATCGTCACATCACGTCTCCGCGATTGGGACCACCAAAATTCGCCGCTCCCGCTGGGATGAAGCGTTTCACGCGGCGCCGCATCCGGAAAACGTGGTTACGGCTTGCACCGCATCCGGGAAACGCAGCCATCCTAAAACGCGCTAACCGGCTGCCCGCCCAAAGCCCGCGCGCGTCAGCCGCACGATGGCGCGGTCCAGCGCGGAGAGGAATTCGGAGCGGTCGCGCGCCGAAAACGGCTTCGGGCCGCCGGTGATCGCGCCGGCCGAGCGCAGCGAATCCAAGAGATTGCGCGTCGCCAGCGCCATGCCGATCAATTCCTCGGTGAACGGCTTGCCGTTCGGCGCGATGACTTCGGCGCCGGCCTTTACGGCGCGGCTCGCCAGCGGCACGTCGGCGGTGATGACGATGTCGCCGCGCTTGGCGCGTTCCGCGATCCAATGGTCGGCTTCGTCCATGCCGGCGCCGACCACGACGCGCTCGATCATTTCATCCCGCGGCACCGCGATGGGCGCATTCGAGACGACAAAGACCTTGAGCGCGACGCCCTTGCCGGCGTGGCGCTCGGCGACGCGATAGATTTCGTTCTTCACCGGGCAGGCGTCGGCGTCGATTAATATGGCGATCATTCTCTTGCGTTATCACATATCTCTTGGCTGGGCCGGCCGGATTGAACCCTGCGGGGCCGTCAGGGGTTTCCACGATTGGCGTGCTGGGTTTATCGCGACCGTCCAGCGAGCTTCGAGGTCGAAATCTTGAGTTAGATTCTGATTTTCTTCCGGGGTATCCCGCTGCAACCGAGGACCGCAATGAGCCATTGCAAGACGCCGGCAAGGATCGTCGCAAGAGTCGTCCGCCTCCCCGCTTCGCGGGGCCGGGCGTCAGCTCTCGCGAGGCTCGCGGCCATAGTGGCAACCCTGGCCGCGCTGGCGGCGCTGGCCGCGGCGCCGCCCGCCGCCGCCAGGCACGCGGCCGCGCCGCGCCAGACCGTGATGACGGCGCCGCGCCCGGCGGGCGACCCGATCATGGCGATCGTGTCGATCAAAAGTCAGCACGTGACCTTCTACGACGCCGACGGCTGGATCCTGCGCGCGCCGGTCTCGACCGGCACGACCGGACGCGAGACGCCGGCCGGCGTTTTCGCCGTGATCGAGAAAGACAAGGATCACCACTCAACCATGTATGACGACGCCTGGATGCCGAACATGCTGCGCATCACCTGGAACGGGATTGCGCTGCATGGCGGGCCGCTCCCCGGCTACGCGGCCTCGCACGGCTGCGTGCGCATGCCGTTCGATTTCGCCGCGAAGGTGTTCGA
This sequence comes from uncultured Alphaproteobacteria bacterium, assembly GCA_963791925.1. GTDB lineage: Bacteria > Pseudomonadota > Alphaproteobacteria > Rhizobiales > Xanthobacteraceae > BOG-931. The sequence continues at coordinate 780,724 of CAWBUA010000006.1, forward strand.
CAAGGCGCCGATGGGGATGCGGGTGATCATCGCGCCGAACGACGCCGAGCCCGTGGCGTTTTCCGATCCGGCGCTGTTTCAGCCGAAAGAGGACGTGATCGACGCGCTGCCGGCGCGGGCCGCGGCGCTGTCCCATGATGCCGACGAGGCGACGAAGGCGGCTGCGGCGACGAAGGCGGCTGTGATGCCGGCCAAGCGCGCCGCGGCCACGGCGCCGTTGACGGTGCGCAGGCTCAGCGATCTCAAGCGACGCGCCGATGCCGAGCTCACCGTCGCCGAGAAGAAGCTCGCCGGCGTCAACGCGATCCAGTCCAACCCGAACTACGTCATCACCGACCAGGCCAGGGCCGACGCCGTGAAGGCCGCGGCCGAGGATGCGAGGCAGAAAGCCGCCGCCAAGGCCGAAGCGTTGAGCGCGCAGCTCGACGCCGCCAAGACCGATGCCAAGGCGAAGCAGGACGCCGCCGCGGCCGCAGTGGCAGCCGCCAAGGACGCCGAGGCCAAGCGGGTCGCGGCCGTCAACGCCGCGACAGCGGCGAAGCTCGCGAGCGAGCCGGTTGCGATCTTCATCAGCCGCGCGACGCAGAAGCTTTACGTGCGACGCGACACGCACAAGAAGTGGCCGGACGGCGGCGAACTGTACGACTTCAGCCAGGAGTACCCGGTCGCCATCAAGGATCCCGACAAGCCGCTCGGCACCCACATCTTCACCGCGGTGGCGCGGGACGGCGGCGGCTTGCGCTGGACCGAAGTCTCGATCGACATCGGCGACAGCGCCAAGAACGCGCTCGACCGCATCACCTTCCCGCCAGCCGTGCTCGACAAGATCGCGCCCACCGCGGTGCCGCTGTCCTCAATCATCATCTCGGACGAGCCGCTGTCGAGCGAAACCAATTACCGCACCGAATTCGTCGCGGTGCTCAGCGATCAGCCGCAGGGCGGCTTTATCACGCGGATGCCGTCGCCGACCACCATGGCACGCGACGACGGCTATGGCTCCGGCTGGTTCGGCGGCGGCTATGTGCAGCCGCAATATGGACTGCCCCGCGCGCAGAACTATTTTTATCAGCGGCGGACGTGGTGAGGGTGGGCGCGGCACGGACCGCGGCAGCCGGCAACTGCTGACGACATCGTAGGGTGGACAAAGGCGCGAAGCGCCGTGCCCACGCTGTCGCTTCGTCCGGTGGGCTTCGCTCTCGCTCAGCCCACCCTACGCTTGCCGATCCGATCTATCGCGAAAAATCCCGCGAGGTGATGTCGCCGAACGAATAGGGACACGCGTCCGGGAAATCCGCCTCGTCCAGCCCGGTCTCCTTGGCGGCGTCGATGCGGGCGCCGCGGTAAGCGCGGCCAATCGCTTCGGCAACGCGCGGCTTGAGGCCCGGATTGTCATCCAGAACGTCAGTGGTTTCCAAGCGCGCCTGTTTGATGGAGAGCATCCAGCTGCGCGATCGCCTGGCCGGCTGGTGATCCCACTTCAGCATGTGCAGCATCGCCACGCGCAATGCGCCGACGAGCTTGTTGAACTGCTCGCGCCCCAAAGATTCGATCTCCTCGGCGAGATTGTCGCGATCAAGGGCCTCGATGCGGCCCTCGCGAATGAGCCGCGCCTGTTCGAGCGACCACGAATAGAAGTCGCGCTCATACTCCGCCCGCACCGGCTCGTCGCCGGGCGCGAGATTGGCTTCGATGTCTTTCGACCGTGCGGCCATGCGCTTTATCCTCTGCGGAGCTTATCACATATTGCGCCGCTTCGACAGTCGTAGGGTGGGCAAAGGCGCGAAGCGCCGTGCCCACCTACCCGTCTTTCGTAGTTCCGCGTGGGCTTCGCTCTCGCTCAGCCCACCCTACGCTTGCTTATTTCGTCATTGCCGGACTTGATCCGGCAATCCATGCGGCCCCTCAGCATGGACCACCGGGCCTTCGCCCGCCGTAGCATCGCTTCGATTTGGATCACACCGAGAGCTACGGCCCGCGCGGGCGGGTCAAGCCCGATGGTGACGAGAAAGACGCCCTTCCCCGCATGGCGCTCGGCGACGCGATAAATCTCCTGCCTCACCGGGCAGGCGTCGCCATCGATGTAGAGGGAGATGGGCGTCACGCCGCCGAATTGCTTTTCGCGATGGCGCGGCGAACCGCCTTCGGCTCGGCCTTGATGATCTCGATCAAAGTGCGCGCAGCGCCGGAGGGTCGCCGCGTGCCAAGCTCCCACTTGCGCACGGTCCCGACGCCAGTGCCGATGACGGCGGCGAACTCGCGCTGCGACAAGCCGAGCTTGTGCCGGGCTTCACGCGCGTCGGTGCGGCTCGGCACCACGCGATGCACGATCACATCGGCCTTCTCGCCGCGCGCATATTTCAGCGCCTCCTGCCAACTTGCGCGGATGTCGTCCGCGAGGCTGGGCTTCGCTTTATTCTTTTTTACTTTCTTCGCCATTGTGTCGCTGCTTCCTTTGCGTAGGCCGCGAATTCTCTTTTCTCGCGCGCGCTCAAATCGGCCTTTTCGTTCTTCGCATAGAGCGCCATGACAAGAACTGGGAAATCCGCGCTATAGAAATAGTAGATAACGCGCGCGCCGCCTCGCTTGCCGCTGCTGCCGCGCCCAACGCGAACCTTCCGCAACCCTCCCGTGCCGGGAATGAGTTCGCCGCAGGTCGGCTCGTAGGCGATCAGATCGATGATGGCGTCCTGCTCTACACTGCTAAGAAGCTCATCCGCACGCCGCCGGTAGCCGGGCAGTTCGATCACCGATACCGGGGGTCGGCGCATAAAGACCTTGTACCCCAACGGGGTACCGATGTCAACTTACGCGCCGGACCGCGCTCGATCAGCCTCGCCATATCCCGCGGCACCGCGATCGGTGCGTTGCTGACGACGAAGACCTTGAGCGCCCCGCCCTTCCCCGCATGGCGCTCGGCGACGCGATAAATCTCCTGCTTTACGGGGCAGGCGTCGGCGTCGATGTAGAGGGAGATCGGCGTCACGCGGCCGATTTATTTTTCGCGATGGCGCGGCGAACGGCCTTCGGCTCGGCCTTGATGACCTCGATCAAGGTCCGCGCGGCGCCAGAGGGCTGTCGCGTGCCAAGCTCCCACTTGCGCACGGTGCCGACGGCGGTGCCGATGAACGAGGCGAATTCGCGCTGCGACAGGCCGAGCTTGTGCCGGGCTTCGCGCGCATCGCTTTGGCCCGGGATAACACGGTGGACGACGACGCCGGTTTTCTTGCCGGCAAAATAGTCGCGTGCCTCTTTGAGGCTCTCCAGAAGGTCGTCGGCCAACCGTCGCTTCATTTCTTCGCCATGACATCACCGCTTCCTTGCAATGCGGGGAATTTTCATTTGCAGGTCTGACTTGGCGACTCCCTCTCCCCGCTTGCGGGGAGAGGGTTGGGGTGAGGGGGCTCCACCGCAGACGCTGCCGCGAAGATTATGTCCCACACGCCTTCGATATTTCCGAGCACTTCGTTATTCCAGAAACGCAGGACACGGTAGCGGCGTTCGATGAGCCATTGACCACGGGCAGCGTCACGCTTGCTATCCGCGTGTTGGCCACCGTCGACTTCGATGACGAGCCGTTGCTCTCTACAGACAAAATCTACGACATACGGCCCGATCGGCTCCTGACGCACGAATTTGAAACCGCCGAGCGACCGGGAGCAAAGATATCTCCAAAGCTTTCGTTCAGCGCGTGTTGAATTTCTTCGCAGTTGCCGAGCCAAACGCGTCTTCGTTACGTTTGCGCCACGCATGCGTCGAGGCCCCCTCACCCCAACCCTCTCCCCGCGCGCGGGGAGAGGGAGCCGCGAGCGGCGTGCCAGGAATAAGATCGCCGCAGGTCGGGTCATAGGCGATCAGATCGATCACCGCGTCCTGCTCGCCGGCCGTCAGCAATTCGTCGGCCCGCCGCCGGTATGCGGCAAGTTCGATCACCGATACTTGGCGCGGACCCATGGAGAGGGTTGTACCCCAACGGGGTACTGGTGTCAACTCAGACGGGAACGGCCGCGTGCTCGGCCATTGCATCGCGCGGCACCGCTATCGGTGAGTTGCTGACGACGAAGACTTTCAGCGCCGTTGCAGGCGGCTATGCGCAGCCGCAGTACGGACAGTCCGGCCGCGGCCAGTCCTATTATTATCAGCGGCGGTGGTGATGAGACGGTGAGCGGGAGTTCCCTGCTCTATCGCGAAAAATCGCGCTTGGTCACGTCGTCGAACGCATAGGGGGATACGGCGGAAAACGCGGTCTCATCGAGCCCGGTTTCCTTTGCCGCTTCGAGACGGGCGCGGCGATAGGCGCGATCCATTGCCTCGCCAAGGCGCGGCTTGAGGCCGGGATTGTCGGCGAGCACATCGGCGATCTCCAAGCGCTGCTCCTGGATCGAAAGAACCCATGTACGCGATCGCCTGGCCGGCTGGTGATCCCACTCCAGCATGTGCCACATCGCCACGCGCAGCGCGCCGACGAGCTTGTTGAACTGCTCGCGCCCCAAAGAATTCGATCTCCTCGGCGAGATTGTCCCGATCAAGCGCCTCGATGCGGCCCTCGCGAATGAGCCGCTCCTGTTCGAGCGACCACGAATAAAAGTCGCGTTCATAGTCCGCCCGCACCGGCTCGTCGCCGGGCGCGAGATTGGCTTCGATGTCTTTCGACCGTGCGGACATGCGCGTTATCCTATGCGGAGCTTATCACATATTGCGCCGCTTCGACAGTCGTAGGGTGGGCAAAGGCGCGAAGCGCCGTGCCCACCTAACTGTTTTTCGTAGTTCCGCGTGGGCTTCGCTCTCGCTCAGCCCACCCTACGATTTGCTTATTTCGTCATTGCCGGACTTGATCCGGCAATCCATGCGGCCACTCAGCATGGACCACCGGGCATTCGCCCGCCGTAGCATCGCTTCAATTTGGATCACACCGAGAGCTACGGCCCGCGTAGGCGGGTCAAGCCCGGTGGTGACGAGAAAGACGCCCTTCCCCGCATGGCGCTCGGCGACGCGGTAAATCTCCTGCTTCGCCGGACAGGCGTCGGCGGAAACAGAGAGGGTAATTATCTTCACGCAGCGAAATTACCTATCGTGTCGGCGTCCGTTGAATTCAATCAGCCTTTAGTAATCTTTGGCCCAATATACATGACCTTTAAATGTCTTTGTTGTGGTGGCACTGGCCACTCGAAATGAATTCTAAATTGTGGTGTTTGGATTTTACCGTGCCAAGGGCAAAAGATCATTTTTGAGTCGTCGTCCGGATCGCGAAAAGTCATTTCCTTTCGGAATTCGTGTTTGTTTTGGTCCGATTCATCGGTGAAGCGAGCTCGCTTGCCGGCAAAAAAATGTTGATACAGCTCGATACTTCTCGGCCCAGCAGCACCATCCGCAAGTCTACCTTCCATATATTCCTGGAGTATACCTAGTGGATCAAACCTGACATTTGAATCCTGGAGGGGATTCCCGGCAGAACTCGATACGTGCAAGTCTGGCGGATGCGAACAGGAATTTCCATTACTCTCAAGCCCGCTGATCGACGCCGCCTGGCCACGCTCGCGCGGAATCGTAATGCGCCGCATAAGCATGTCTGGCGAGCCGAGATTGTCCTGTTGAGCGCGGACGGCGTCGGCACCAATGAGATCATGCGTCAGACCGGCAAGTCGAAAACCTGCGTGTGGCGTTGGCAAGAACGCTTCATGCAGGCAGGTTACGACGGCCTGCTGCGCGATAAGACGCGGCCGTCGCGCATCCCGCCGCTTGGGTCGGATATCGCTGAGCGTGTCGTGATGCTCACCCAAACCGACCCGCCCGCCGAGGCGACCCATTGGACCGCCACCATGATGGCGAAAGCAGTCGGCATCAGTGCAAGTTCGGTCCAACGCATCTGGCGCGCGCATGGTCTCCAGCCGCACCGGGTCCAGCAGTTCAAACTCTCCAACGACCCGAAGTTCATCGACAAGCTGCGCGATGTTGTCGGGCTCTATGTCGATCCGCCCGCCCATGCCATCGTGCTCTCGGTCGATGAGAAGTCGCAAATCCAAGCCCTCGACCGCACCCAGCCCGGCCTGCCGATGAAGAAAGGCCGCGCTGGCACGATGACCCACGACTACAAGCGCCACGGAACAACGACGCTGTTCGCTGCTCTCGACGTGCTCGAGGGAAAGGTCATTGGCCGGTGTATGCAGCGCCATCGTCACCAGGAGTTCATCCGCTTCCTGAACGCCATTGAGGCGCAGGTGCCGGCCAGAAAGTCGGTGCACGTGATCCTCGACAACTACGCCGTCCACAAGCATCCGAAGGTGCGTCAATGGCTCGACCGGCACCCGCGCTTCGCCTTCCACTTCACGCCGACCTCGTGCTCGTGGCTCAACGCAGTCGAGGGGTTCTTCGCCAAACTTGCCAAGCAGCGACTGAAGCGCGGTGTCTTCCGATGCGTGGTCGATCTCCAAGCCACCATCAACCGCTTCGTCGCGCAGACCAACCATGATCCAAAACCCTTCGCCTGGACCGCCGACCCAGACAAAATCATCGCCGCCGTCAGGCGTGGGCACCAAGTGTTAGATTCCATCCACTAGCAATACCAGCACGCGTTTAGCGACGGCAGGATAAAACGTCGACTCATTCAGCCGGTCAAGAATATCGTCAGATATTTTCAAACGATCAAATCGTGAGTTTATTTCATCAATTAATTGAGTCCAAGAAGTCGGGTCACCGTGCAACTCCGATGCCGCCGCTAATAAGTCATCAGTTTTCCAAATATTGGGAACTGACAGGTGTCCAATTGGTGCTTCGGTGCCGTCGCGGAGTTGGTTGGAAATGAGGGTGGCGTAGTCTCCGGGGTGTTCAACCTCGAATCATCCGGCGTTGAAGCGTCGGACTGGAGACCACGCCATGACGAACACTACCACGAAGCTTGATTCTTTGCAGCCTGCGGCCGAGATGGCTGTTGATCTTTTCGACAACTGGTTTGACCCGATCGAGACCGAGGTGCGGTCTCGGGCGCGTGGGTTCATCGAAGAGCTGATCCGCGGCGAGCTCGACGCTGTACTGGCACGGCCGCGTTACGGGCGAAGCCAGATGGCCGGCAGTGAAAGAAGAGCGGGCGTTGCGGGCCACCGCCACGGGCGCCGTACGCGGTCTCTGACCGGCACGTTTGGCCCGATCGAGATTGCCGTGCCGCGCGCCAGGCTGAACACCGTCGACGGCAAAACGACGGAGTGGAAGAGCAAGGCGCTGCGGGCCTATCAGCGCCGCACGCTGGCCGCTGACGCGCTGATCGCGAGTACGTATCTCGCCGGCACCAACACGCGCCGAGTGCGCCGGGCGCTGGCGGTCTTGTTCGGCGGCGCGGTCGGCAAGGACACGGTGAGCCGGATCTGGCGCAAGGTGAAGGGCGACTGGGACGCCTGGAGCACCCGCTCGTTGGCCGAGGAACCGATCGTGCGGCTTATTCTCGACGGCACCGTCGTTCGCGTCCGGCTCGACCGCAAAGCGACCTCCATCTCGCTGCTCGTCGTTCTCGGCGTGCGTGCGGACGGCCAGAAGGTGCTGCTGGCGATCAAAAGCATGGGCGGCGAGAGCGCCGAGGCCTGGCGCACTGTCCTGGACGACCTCATTAAGCGCGGGCTGCGGCAGCCCGAGTTCCTCATTGTCGACGGCGCGCCCGGGCTCGACAAAGCGATTGCCGCCGTCTGGGACGGCGTGCCGGTCCAACGCTGCACCGTGCATAAGCATAGGAACCTTCTCGCACATGCACCCGAGCGCCTGCATGACGAGATCACGGCGGATTACAACGACATGATCTACGCGGCGACGCGTGAGGAGATCGAGGTCCGCCGCAAGGCCTTCATCCGCAAGTGGCGGCTCAAGCATCGCGCCGTCGCTGAGAGCCTGGAGGAAGCGGGCGAACGCTTGTTCGCCTTCACCCGGCTGCCGCCAAGCCAATGGCGCAGCGTGCGGACCACAAATGCCATCGAGCGGTTGCACGAAGAGTTCAAACGAAGGATCAAGACGCAGACGGTGCTGCCGTCGGCCGATACCGCCGCGATGTTGTTCTGGGCGCTGCTCGCCTCCGGTCAGATCAACATGCGCAAGGTCGATGGTTGGCAGACGCTCGCCACAAAGCCCATCAATCAGCCGATTGACCTCGCAGCCTGAAACGATACCTTCATGTTACCGGAGATCGCGCTACACCGAATTCCAACCCCATCCCGGACGGCACCGGTGCTTCCGCGAGCCCATGCTGTACTGAAAGTGGTGTTCTCTCAAAATCAACCGGTCCCCCTAAGAAGCTCACTACCGCCGCGGCTTCGGCGGCGTTTATCCGCCGCGCAGCCTCTCCCAATCCCTGGTCAGTGACATCATGAGTTTCAAATTCAAAGTAATCATCTGGCTCCTGGAGTCGATCATCATCGATGAACGGCCCCTGCCTAGTAATCCATGCCAGAATTAGGCCCTTTTCTTCCCGCGAGGCATGCGCCGCCACGACACTCCCGCAATCTCGGTTTGGCATAGCCGGTCGCTGCGAAAACATTCGCGAGCAAAAAAGGCTTTGACGAATGATCTCGGACTTGGCTCGGAGTCGCAGAATACCCGCTAGAGCATTTATGAAATCGACGGCGGACTGATACTGGCCCTGTAGTGACAGCTCATTTAAGTACCAGCGCAAGAATCACTCCCAGCCGGCAAGTTGGGCTAGATCGCGCTCCGACTGGTCGAAAAATCCTGTCGGCCATGCATCGATTGCCCCATCGTTATCCACATGAACGGATGATATTCCAAGATCGCTGTCCGTCACTCCAGAGAAAAAATGGACAGCAACATTGCTAGGCTTGATAACACGATCACGGACGGCTAATCGCACACCATTAAGGACATGGTCACTGTGAGTCTCAACGATCACTTGAACGCCTGAATTTGCCATTGCTGCAATAAATCTACCCATCATCGATTGTGCTTTTGGATGAAGGTGCGCCTCGGGGCTGTCAATTAGGAGCGCCTGCCCCGGCTTCGCGAGCAAACCCGCCACTAGAATGGGAAACGCATAACTTAGTCCATAGCCAACATTAGACGGACGTCGCCACTCGTCGGTTATCTTTGTCCTCAGTTGAAGCTGTATGAGGCCGGTCTTCTCCAGCGATTGTGCGGATGCTTCGAAACCCGGGAACAGTTCGCTACCCCACGCACCGACTTGGCGTCGCAAGGTTGTTCCCGCTTCAGAAGCCAACCGTCGGGCAGGATCAACGTCTTCGTCTGAAAACCGTTCGAGCCACCAGGCGGCAAATTCACCCCTGGTACCAATATCTGCATGAATGGGCCGACTAGACAGTGGTGCCCCGAAAATCTCTTGTGTTCCATCCCTGATCGCACTGAGAAATATTAAGGATCGAAGCGCCTCGATTAGGGTACACACGCCCAACGTTCTCTGAAGATTGAAAGGCAACAGATCAGACAAGTCCTCTTCACTTGCCGAATAAGATGCCGAATCGCCGGGGTGCCGTCGCGGAGTTGGTAGGAATTGAGGGTGGCGTAGTCTCCGGGGTGTTCAACCTCGAATCATCCGGCGTTGAAGCGTCGGACTGGAGACCACGCCATGACGAGCAATACCACGAAGCCTGATTCTTTGCAGCCTGCGGCCAAAATGGCTGTTGATCTTTTCGACAATTGGTTTGATCCGATCGAGACCGAGGTGCGGGCTCGAGCGCGTGAGTTCGTCGAAGAGTTGATCCGCGGCGAGCTCGACGCTCTGCTGGCACGGCCGCGTTACGGACGAAGCCAGATGGCCGGCAATGAAGGAAGAGCCGGCGTTGCGGGTCACCGTCACGGCAGCCGGACGCGGTCGCTGACAGGCACGTTCGGGCCGATCGAGATTGCGGTGCCGCGCGCCCGGCTGACCACTTCCGAGGGCAAGACGGCGGAATGGAAAAGTCAGGCGCTGCGGGCCTATCAGCGGCGCACGCTTGCCGCCGACGCCCTGATCGCGAGCACGTATCTCGCCGGCACCAATACAAGGCGGGTGCGTCGCGCGCTGGCGGCCTTGTTCGGCGGAACGGTCGGCAAGGACACGGTGAGCCGGACATGGCGCAAGGTAAAGAGCGACTGGGACGCCTGGAACACCCGCTCGCTGGCCGAGGAGCCGATTGTGCGCCTGATCCTCGACGGCACCGTCGTTCGTGTGCGGCTCGATCGCAAAGCGACTGCCATCTCGCTGCTGGTCGTTCTCGGTGTGCGCGCGGACGGCCAGAAGGTGCTGCTCGCGATCAAGAGCATGGGCGGCGAGAGCACCGAGGCCTGGCGCACTGTCCTCGACGATCTTATCAAGCGCGGGCTGCGGCGACCCGAGTTCCTTATTGTCGACGGTGCGCCAGGACTCGACAAGGCCATTGCCTCTGTCTGGGATGGCGTGCCGGTCCAGCGCTGCACGGTTCATAAGCACAGAAACCTGTTCGCGCATGCCCCCGAGCGACTGCATGACGAGATCACCGCGGATTACAACGACATGATCTACGCGGCGACACCTGAGGAGATAGAGATCCGCCGCAAGGCTTTCATCCGCAAATGGAGGCTCAAGCATCGCGCTGTCGCCGACAGCCTGGAGGAGGCCGGAGAACGCTTGTTCACCTTCACCCGCCTGCCTCCGAGCCAATGGCGCAGCTTACGCACCACAAATGCCATCGAGCGATTGCACGAGGAATTCAAGCGGCGGATCAAGACCCAAACTGTTCTGCCATCCGCCGACACCGCTGCCATGCTGTTCTGGGCGCTGCTCGCCTCAGGACAGATCAACATGCGCAAGGTTGATGGTTGGCAGACGCTCGCTACAAAGCCCATCGATCAGCCGATTGACCTTGCAGCCTGAAACGATACCTTCATGTTACCGGAGAATGCGCCACACCGAATTCCAACCGCATTCCGGACGGCACCATCGCCGGATTCCGTAACTTCTGTTTGACAAATTGGGAGCGCGTCTGTTTCAGCTCGTTCCTCGGAGTCTAATTTCCAAATAATAGCACTCTCGCTCGTTTCTACACCAATCGATACCAACCGTTCACTGGTCGATTTGTTGATAACCTCACCCGGTGTACCAAGTTGCACGAGCGGCCCGTTTAGAGCTAGCCACCGGGTGCGCGGGTTCTCTCTAAGCGCCTGCGATATCAGGAGCATGCCCTGTAGTGCTGTGGACTTACCACCCGCATTAAAACCTGTAAGCAGCGTTAGGGATGCTAAGGGCAGCGAAAGCGCCTTGTAGCATTTGAGGTTGATCAGTTTGAGACTCGTGATCATTAGATCACCCTGTCTATTGCCTTAGAACCGATCCGAAAACTTCTTGAATCGAATGAATCAGATGTGATTCCTTGTTAGGCGCTTGATTCGCGAAGGGAGCGCCTCATGTGGACACCCCAACATCGCCGCGCTGCGAACCGCACCGGCCTGCGTTATCCTAGCGATTTGACCGATGGCGAGTGGGCCATTGTCGCGCCTATGATCCCGCCGGCGCGGCATGGTGGACGCAAGCGCTCGGTCAACGTGCGCGAAGTCTTGAACGGGATTTTCTACGTGCTGTGGACCGGATGCCAATGGCAGGCGCTCCCCAAGGATCTGCCGCCGAAGAGCACGGTGCACGATTATCTCGAACTCTGGAATTGGGACGGCACGCTGGAACGCATCCATCACGAATTGTACGTAGCGGTGCGCGAGCAGGAAAGACGTGAAGCCAGCCCGACGGTAGCGATCATTAACTCGCAGACCGCAAAGGGCGCGCAAAAAGGGGGGCTTGGCTCGATCCTTCGGGCTACGACGCGGGCAAGAAGATCAAGGGTCGCAAGCGGCACATCCTGGTCGACACGCTGGGCCTCTTGTTGAACGTCGTCGTCCATCCCGCCGATGTTCAGGACCGTGATGGCACTCTTCAGCTGTTGCGTCGGGCGCGACGATTGTTCCCATTCATCGAATGCATTTTTGCTGATGGCGGATATGCGGGACGCAAAATGGCGATGACGATGTGGCGCACCGGTGCCTGGAGACTGCAAATCGTCAAGCGATCGGACGTTGCCGGATTCAAGGTTCTGCCCAAACGGTGGATTGTTGAGAGGACGTTCGCCTGGATCAGTCGCAATCGACGCTTGGCCCGCGACTTCGAACGCTACGCCACAACCGTGGCTGCCTTCGTTCGTCTCGCCATGATCCGCATCATGCTTAGGCGCGTTGCCGCAAACGCCTCGTCTTGAATCCAAACTTCCCGGATGGGCTCTCACGGGCCATTTCAAATCGAGTCTGAACCTGCTGGGTGCTGTTTGTAGAATAAGTAATCGCAAAACTGAAATCGTCATCGGCAAGCAACTTAATGATTGATAGTCTCAGCGAATTCATTTGGCGATCCGTAAGGCTTTTTGGTAATTCTGAAAAAAGCACGGAGCAGACATCGAAAAGGGCAATATTCAATATTGAACGACGAGCGTTCGCATCACTTTCCGCAAGTGATTTACGGAATGCATGGTTGGGAAATAGAATCCGATTAGTGCTCATCGAACGATCAAAGCTGTCGCGAAGTTCAGTCAGGTTTTTTTCCTTCCAATTATTCATGCGCTCAAGAGTTTCGCCTAGAAATCCATCCATATCGCCGCCACGATATAAGTCGACAGTCAAAATGCGGAAAGCGCAAAAACGATTGATAGCTTCGCGGTCTCGCATTACGAGTGGGTTCAATGATCCGCCGGTCGCCGTCAAAAACGCTTTGCCTTCTGCAGCGCTTCTAAGCCATCGCGTGGCAGGACCATTGTAAAGACTATTCCGCATTTGCTGTCGACTTAGCGCCACCCCGCTATTTACACGATCAAAAATGTCGAGACGAGCTCGCTCCGGCGCTTTCGAGTCTAAAATGTAAAAGATAAGAGGCGTATCTTCGATCCTCTCTCTGAGGTTGATTGGCAAATCTTTAAATCGCTTTCCTTCGAGCGGGTGATTCTTCGGGGGCTTCTTGTCCTCAACAAGACCCGTCAGTGGAAATGCATTATCTAAATATCTCTGGAGCGTTGTCAGGCGTTGTAGGCCATCTACAACGACAATGCGCCCGTCTTTAGCTTCGGCAACGTAAAATACAGGTAGAGGAATGCGCATAAGGCATGATTCAATAAGTTTTGATTGCTTTTCGATGGGCCAAACGAATGCCCGCTGAAAGTCGGGGTCCATCTGGTACCGTTTAGAATTAATTCGCTTGACAACCTCATTGACCGATCGCTCCTCCTTGCGAACAAAAACACTATCAAGCGGATACTCACCCCAGCCAGATGAGTGGCTGACGTCGATGCCCTCAACTTCGTCTTTTAAGGTCGTTTCGTCCGTCATCGCTAAATTGCAGTTTCAACGTTCTCTTTATACGGGAATTAGCTTTAGGGTATCACACCCGCTCGACAAAACTATCCACCACCCGCTTCTCGCCCGCCCTATCGAACGCGATGGTCAGCTTGTTGCCGTCGATCGCGGTGACGTTGCCGTTGCCGAATTTCTGGTGGAAGACGCGGTCGCCGAGCGTGAAGGCCGAGATGGTGCCGGTGGATTTGGCGACCAGCTCGCCCTCGATGGTGAGCGGCAGGCGCGGCCGGGGGACGCGCTCGTCGCGAGCGCGCCAGGGCGAGGGGGAGGAGGTGTCGTCTTCGGGGCTGGGATTCTGTGAACCCCTACCCGATCGAGCTTCCGCATTCGCCCTGCGGGCTTCGGCGGACAAGTCGCTCGATCGCCCTCCCCCCGACCGGGGGAGGGCAGATGAGGCGTCGCCGGCGTCGTAATCGGTGTCGGGTTCGGCGAAGCCGTCGCCGTTCTCGGCCTTCTTGGCATTTCTGTTGCCTTGGGCGCGCTGCCAGCCGGGGGTGTTGTAGCTGGAGCCGAACGAGGTGGCGGCGTCGAAGCGCGACGAGCCGTAGCCGCCATAACCGCCGAAGCCGCCAAATCCCGAGCCTTGCGCTTCCGTCACCTCGACATTGGGCTCCGGTAGTTCGTCTAAGAAGCGCGACGGGATGTTGGTCTGCCACAACCCGTGCATGCGGCGGTTGGTGGCGAAATAGATCTTGGCGCGCTTCCTGGCGCGGGTGAGGCCGACATGGGCGAGGCGGCGCTCCTCTTCCAGGCCGGCGCGGCCCTGGTCGTCGAGCGAGCGCTGGTGCGGGAACAGGCCCTCCTCCCAGCCGGGCAGGAACACGGTGTCGAATTCCAGGCCCTTGGCCGAGTGCATGGTCATGATGTTGACGGCGTCGGCCTCGGCACCCTTCTCGTTGTCCATCACCAGCGCGATGTGCTCGAGAAAACCCTGCAGGTTCTCGAACTCCTCCATGGAGCGCACCAGTTCTTTCAGGTTTTCCAGGCGGCCGGCGGCGTCGGCGGAGCGGTCCTTCTGCCACATCTCGGTGTAGCCGCTCTCGTCGAGGATGATCTCGGCGAGCTCGTTGTGGGGCAGCACGTCGCGCTGCTTGCGCCAGCGGTCGATGGCCTCGATGAGCGCGCGCAGGCTGCCGCGCGGCTTCGGCTTGAGCTCGTCGGTCAGGATCATGGCGCGCACCGCTTCGGTGAGCGGGATGCGGCGCTTCCTGGCGTGATCGTGCAGCATCTGCACCGTGGCGTCGCCGAGGCCGCGCTTCGGCACATTGACGATGCGCTCGAAGGCGAGATCGTCGGCCGGCGAATTGACGACGCGCAGATAGGCCAGTGCGTCGCGGATTTCGGCGCGCTCATAGAAACGAGGCCCGCCGATGACGCGATAAGGCAGGCCGAGCGTGACGAAGCGGTCTTCGAATTCGCGCATCTGGAACGAGGCGCGCACCAATATGGCGATCTGGTTGAGCGGATGCGATTTTCCCGATTCATTTGCGCGCTGCAGCTGCTCGATCTCCTCGCCGATGGCGCGGGCTTCTTCCTCGCTATCCCAGGAGCCGGTGACGGTGACCTTCTCGCCCAGCACGTCGTCGGTGCGCAGCGTCTTGCCGAGACGGCCTTCGTTATGCGCGATCAGATGCGAGGCGGCGGCGAGGATGTGGCCGGTGGAGCGGTAATTGCGCTCGAGGCGGATGACGGTGGCGCCGGGAAAGTCGTGCTCGAAGCGCAAGATGTTGTCGACCTCGGCGCCGCGCCAGCCGTAGATCGACTGGTCGTCGTCGCCGACGCAGCAGATGTTTTTGGCGTGAACACCTCCCCCTGGAGGGGGGAGGTCGGCTCGCGATAGCGAGCCGGGTGGGGGTGACAGCGGTGCAGCAATTGCGGCCTTGCTGTCACCCCACCCCGGATCGCCTTCGGCGGTCCGACCCTCCCCCTCCAGGGGAGGGTGAGCAACTGCCGCCTGGGCGCTGCGCTGCGCCAAGAGCCGCAGCCACAAATATTGCGCGACGTTGGTGTCCTGATATTCGTCGACCAGGATATATTTGAAGCGCGATTGATACTGCCGCAGCACGTCGGCGTGCTCGCGGAACAGCCGGATATTCTCCAACAGCAGATCGCCGAAGTCGGCGGCATTGAGGATTTTCAACCGCTCCTGATAGGCCTTGTAGAGCTTGAGCCCCTTGCCGTTGGCGAACACGGCGGCCTCGCCGGACGGCACCTGCTCGGGGGTGAGGCCGCGGTTCTTCCAGCCGTCGATGAGCGAGGCCAAAACCCGCGCCGGCCAGCGCTTCTCGTCGATGTGCTCGGCTTCGAGCAGTTGTTTCAGCAGCCGGATCTGGTCGTCGACGTCGAGAATGGTGAAGTCGCTTTTCAGCCCGACCAACTCGGCATGGCGGCGCAGAATCTTCACGCCGATGGAATGGAAGGTGCCGAGCCACGGCATGCCCTCGACCACCTGGCCGACGATCTCGCCGACGCGGTGCTTCATCTCGCGCGCCGCCTTGTTGGTGAAGGTGACGGCGAGGATTTCGCCGGGCCGGGCGCGGCCGAGGCTGAGAATGTGGGCGATGCGCACGGTGAGGACGCGGGTCTTGCCGGTGCCGGCGCCGGCCAGTACCAGCACCGGGCCGTCGAGCGTCTCCACCGCCTGGCGCTGCTCGGGATTGAGCCCGGCGAGATAGGCCGCGCCGCCGCCCGCCGCGGCGCGGGCGCGCGCGGCAATGCCGCCCGGCGCGGGCGCCGGCGGTTCGACAGGCTCGATGCTGCGCTTCAAAGGGTCAGCCACGGCGGTCGGTGCCAGTGATTCTCATTGCCGAAAGATGGCACCTGGACGCGGCTTTTACGAGGCTTGCGCCTTCCTCCCCCGTGCAAACGGGGGAGGGGGACCGCGCGTAGCGCGGTGGAGGGGGCGTCGGCCTCAACGATTCCGCGGCGAGGAAAATGGAACGTCTCGTCAGATGCCCCCACCACCATGCTTCGCATGGTCCCCCTCCCCCGCTTTCGCGGGGGCGGATACTGCGTGGCGTCACTTCATATACTTATCCACCACCAGTTTGGCGTCCTGGCGATCCTTCTTGAGAAAGGCGGCGAAGTCGCCGGTCGAGCCGGCGGCCGGGTCGAGGTAATTCTTGGCGGCGAAGTCGAGAAACTTTTGGCTCTGGAAGATCGCCAGCAATTCGTCGTGCAGCTTGGCCACGACCGGCGCCGGCGTGCCGGTCGGCACCACGACGCCCCAGAAGATCGGGCCGCCGGGGAAGCCGTTGAGCCCGGTCTCCTTGAAGGTCGGCACGTTGGGCAGCGCAGGCGAGCGCTTCGCGGCGTTGAGCGCCAGGATCCTGATCTTGCCGCCCTCGAGCTGGCTGACCATGTTGCCGACGCCGATCTTGGTGAGGTCGATGGTGTTCTCCAACAGCGCGTTGGTGATCTCGCTGCCGCCCTTGTAGGGGATGGCGACGAAGCTGGTGTGCCAGAATTCGCCGAGCCACTGGCGGAAGGCGTCGGTCGTGGTCTTTTCGCCGAGCGTGCCGTAATTGAGCTTGCCCGGCGCGGCCGCCGCTTTGGCGCGCAGCGCGTCGAGCGTGGCCGGTCCCGACGCCGGCACCATGATGCCTTCCATCACGTGATACATGTCGATGACCGGGACGAAATCCTTGTCGGGATTGTAGGGCAGGTTCGGCACGGTCAGCGGATTGAACGACATGGTGTCGGGCGAGACCACGCAGAGCGTGTAGCCGTCCGGCGGCGATTTGGCGCATTCGCTGCCGCCGAGCACCATGGCGGCGCCCGGCTTGTTGACGACGACCACCGGCTGGCCGAGCCGCTGCTGCAGCTCGGCCGCGGTGAGCCGCGCCGCAACGTCGGTGACCGAGCCGACCGAGATCGGCACGATCATCTTGATCGGATGGCTGGGATAGGTCTCGGCGCGGGCGGCGGCGGACGCGGACAGCGCGGCGCAAGCAGTCAAAGCAAGCAGCGATTTCCTCACGGCGTTTCTTCTCCCTGTTCGCTCATTGCCGCGACCCACCGAAGCTCGCGAAGCGAGCGCAGCCGGGTCGCGGGGACGAGCGGCAGTCGTAGCCGGGATAACCTTGCTCGACAACTCACCCGATCGCGGCTTCGCCAACGATCCCGGCGCGGTGGTGTCGCGTGATCGGCCGGCGCGGTTTAGACGAAGGTCGCCGCATCACCAGACGTAGCGCACGGCTCCGGTGCCGCCATAGGTCTGCGACCCATTGCCGAATTGGCCGTCGAATTTGGCCAGCACGGAAAGCGCCCGCGTGACGTGCAATTCCGCACCGAGCGTGGTGAGCGCGGAATCCTTTGGCGGCGCGGCGCCGTTGACGACGAAGCTTGCGCCCGGCAGCGTCTGGAAAACGGCGCCGAGCGCGGGATTGCTCACCCAGTCGTGGGCCCAGGCGGCGCGCGCGCAGCGTCAACGGCATGCCGTCGAGCAGCGTCGCATTGTCGAGGCGCGCGCCAAGCTCGCTGCGCGTGTCGGTCGCGTTCATCGCATTGTAGGACAGCGCGAAGCCGCCGCCGCCGAGATCGGTCTCGCTGTAGGCCGGCATGTGGAAGAGCTGCGACTGCAAGGCGGCATAGGGGATGATGCCCATGGTCCCCATGGCGCGCATGCCGTAGCGATAGCCGGTTTCGAGCCGCGCGCCGTAGCCTTGCGCATCGAAGCTCGCATCGAGCTGGTCGCCGAACGCGTTGCGATTTGTCGTCATCCAATTATTGGCGAAGGCGAGCGCGGCCGAGAGATAGGCCGGACCGAAATGGGTGGTGCCGTAAGCGCCGGCCTGGAAGGCATCGCTCCTGCCGCCGCCGAGCCCTTGCGCCAGGCCCCAATTGGTGCCGCCGCCGGCGAGCGCAAAGCCGAGCACCGTGTCGGCCGAGTAGCGGTAGTCCATGCCGGCGGCAAAGCCGTAATCGCGTGCGGTCACCGTGTTCGAGCCGGTGGCCGGATCGCCGTTGGTCTTGTTGTAGCCGCCGAAGCCCGCGCCCCATGCGCTCCAGCGCCGGTCGAAGCTCGCGGCCGGCGCCGCCTTGAGCACCGAGTTATAGGCGAGCGCGACGTCGGACGGGAAGCTCGCCGGCCGATCCGGCGCGAAGCTGTTTGCGCCGCCGCCGCCGTCACCGCGGCCGCCGACCGACATGTCGAGCATGATGTCGAGAAAATCGGTCATCAGCTGGAAGCTGCCCTTATCGGCGTCGGTCCCCGCTTCGCCGGAGAGCTGGGTCAGGGCGTTCTCAAGCTGCGCCGGCGAGAGATTGAAAAGGTTGGTAAAGCCGGCGGGCGGCGTCACGCCGGAGTTGAGGCCGGTATTGATCGCGTTGGCGACATTGATGACGTTGACCGGCGCGCCGGGCGGCAGCAAGGACGCGAGCGATTGAAAATTCAAGGTGAGATAGACGTCGTCGGCGTCGTAGCTCAGCGTGCCAATGTAGAACCCGTAATCGACCGTCGGGTCGAACGTGCCCGACACCCCGCCGGACGCGGTGAGGATCGTGTATTTATGGCCCGCCGCGATGGTGCTGCCGCCGGCGATGTCCACGCTGGCGCCGCCGAGCGTCGCCATGCCGCCGACCGCGGTGTTGCCCGCATTGGTGCCGCTGATGCTGATCATATAAATCGCCGCGCTCTGCAACGCGAGATTGCCGCCGATGGTGAGCGTGCCGGTCGGCGCGGCCAGGCTGCCGGGCGCAAGCGTGCCGCCATTGGCGATCATCGTCGTGGCAGGATCGACCGTGCCGGTGCCGCTGAGCGTGCCGCCCGCGTTCACCGTCACGCCGCTGGTATCGGCGATCGAACCGTCGACCTCGAGCGTGCCGCCGTTGACGGTCGTCGCGCCGGCATAGGTGTTGGTCGCCGTGAGCGCCGTGACGCCGCTCTCGACGTCGACCGAGCCGGCGCCCTCGATCGGAATGCCGAACACGTAATCCGTGCCGGTGTGGTTGAAGACGATGCTGCCGGTGCCGCTGCCGAACATGATCGCAGGGGCCGAGATCGTGCCCGGCGCGACGGCGGTCTGGCCCGCGGCAGCGCCGATATTGATGGTGCCGGTGGCGCCGGCATTGGCGGCGACGGTGATGGCGTTGGTGCTAGTCACCTCGCCGCCGTCGGCAACCGTCAGGGTGCCGGTCGAAGTCCCGGTGCCGTAGCCGGGGCCCGGCGACGCCGTGTTGTCGCCGACGATCAGCGTGGTGTTCTGCCAAACCGATCCGGCGCCGGTCACGGTCGCGCTGCCGACGCTGTCGGTCGGAGTCGTCGCGCCGAATTGGGTGGCGGCCCCGGTGGCGTCGGTGGAGCTGTAGGCGATATCGCCTTCGACGTCGCTGACCTTGCCGCCGTTCGAGACCACGAGAGCGCCGGTGCCGTAGAAACCGACGCGAAGATTGGCGGTGGTGGTCAGCTGCGAACCGCTGCCGTCGACCGTGATCGTGTCGGTGAAGCCGCCGCCGCCATCGGGACTGTAACCGATATCGACATTGCCGCTGGCGGCGACGTGGCCGCCGCTGCTGACCGAAAGTGTTCCGGTGCCGGTCCCGGCGCCGATATCTTCGGTGTTGCCGAGCAGGATGACGCCGCTCTGCCACAGCGAACCTGTGCCGGTGACGACGACGGCGTCGTTGCCGGGGCCCGACTCGTACCAGCCGATCAGCGCCTCGCCGCTGGTGACGGAGCCGCCGTTCGAGATCGTCAGCGCGGTTCCGGTTCCCGCATTATTGATCTCCAGAAATTGGCTGCCGATATTCCAGCTCGAGCCTGTTCCGGTCACCGTGACGCTGCCGGTTCCGCTCTCGCCGAACAATGCGTCGCCGAGGGTGGCGCCGTCGGTGGTCGTAACCTGGCCGCCGTTCTCGATCAGCATCGAGCTCGAAGCGGTCCCAATCACCCCGATGCCGATCGAGGCTTCAGCGCTGCTCAAGGTTCCGCCGTCGACGGTCAGTGTCCCGGCGCCGCTGGTGCCGGCGTTATTGTCGCCGACGTAGATTTGCGGCGTCCCGGAAGCCAGACTGACGGTGCCGCCGCTGGCGATCGTCAGGGAGCCGTTGTCGCCGTCGCCGACGATCAAGCCGCCGCCGCCGATGTTCCAGGTGGAGCCGGTTCCGGTGACCATGGCGCTGCTGCCGTTGCTGCCCGCGGAATCGGCGATCACGGCGAAGTTGCCGGCAGTGACGATGCCGCCATTTTCGACGGTCAGAGTCCCCAGGCCCTTGCTGCCGATGGTCATGCCGCCACCGGTATTGCTGACGTCGAGCGAGCCGGCATCCACCGTCACCGCGCCGCTGCTGCCAGTAAGCACGCCGAGCGTCATGCCGTCGAAGCCGCTGAGCGTTCCACCGGCGTTGACGTTCAGCGTGCCGCTGCCGCCATAGCCGACGTAGAAGTTGCCGGGATAGCCGGCAGGACCGTTGTTGGTCAGGCTCGCGGTGCCAACGCCGCCGTTGCCGAGCGTGATCGTGCCGCTGCTGCCCGACTGATCGCCGATCAACACGCTGCCGGCAATCGTGCCGGAGGTGGTGACCGTGCCGCCATTGTCGATCGTGAGCGCGCCGCCGGTGCCGGTCTCGCCGACGATGATGGCGCCGCCGCGCCTGTTGAAGCCCGGCGCGTTGCCGTCGTTGTTCCAGCTGCCGCCGGAAACGACTTCAACGGTGCTGTTGCTGTCGATCACGGCGTTCGACGATTGTGCGTTGGTATTGTCGATGGTGTCGGTTCCGCCGTTGCTGATGTTGACCGTGTCGGCGCTGGTCGGCGGTCCGGTCGGCGTCCAATTCGTCCCGGTGAACCAGCTGCCGCTCGGCACATTCCAGCAAAAATTGGCGGCACAAGCGGCCCTGGCGGACCGATCATGAGCGATGACCAGCAACACTATGAGCGCGAGGAACAGGGCGAGCCGTGCAGCGGCCGCGCCGCGGCGCCGAGCCGGACGCTTCACGCGTCGCACCGGTCGCGCCCCAATCGGCAGCAATGCCAGATCGTGCTTTACGACGCTGATTGACTTCGGATCGGGATTTAAGTCGCTCGAAACTTTTCCAACCGGTCCGCACTTGGCTGTCCGCACTACTCACCTTCCCCGCCGCGACGCTGGTCGTTTTCGTGTTTGCGCGCCGCTACACGCTTTCCAGCGGACGGTATTGGGTTAAGGGGAAGCCAGCAAACGTGTTTGCCGCATTTGCTGAAATTCTCGGATGATATGGCTTATCTGCAACGAGATGGAACTCTAACTATTTTGCGAGTCGTGTCCGGCGTATGACGATTGCCGCAGCAGCGTATTATTTGGTCGGCAAGTGTCGAATTTTGACGCGAAGCGGATCAGTCCACGACAACTTCCCCGATCAAGCCGGCGTCGTATTGAGTGAAGAACAGCCGGCCGTCGGCAAGCGCGGCGATGCAGCGGGCGCCGCTCCCTGGCGTCGGAATGTCGTATTCGCCGATCACCGTGCCGTCCGGCGCCATGCAGCCGATCTTGTTGGCGAGGTTCGCGGTGTACCAGAGCGCGCCGCCGCGGCCGACCGTGACGCCGCGCAGCGACGCGTTCGGCGTCGGCACCGGATGCTCGGTGATGCGGCCGGCGCGGTCGATGCGGCCGAGCGCGTTGGTCGATGTCTCGACAAACCAGATCGAGCCGTCGGGATGCGTGACCATGGCGCGCGGCTGGCTGTCGCGGGAGGGAATCGGGAATTCCGTCACCGCGCCGTCGACGGTGATGCGGCCGATGCGGTTGCCGCTCGCTTGCGAGAACCACAGCGCGCCGTCGCGCACCGCGATCGACAACGGCTTGGCGCCGACCGAGATGCCTTCGCCGTATTCGGTGATGCGGCCGTCCGGGGTGATTTTCGCGATGCGGTTGGCGTCGCTCTCGGAGAACCAGATATTGCCGTCCGGGCCCAGAATCATGCCGTCGGCGCCGACGCCCGGGCCAAGGGCGAATTCCACGATGTCGCCGCGCGGGGTGATGCGGCCGATCTTGTCGGCGGATTTTTCGGTGAACCAAAGATTGCCGTCGCCGCCGAGCGCGATGCCGATCGGCGTCGCATTCTCGGTCGGCAAAGCGAATTCGGTGAGGCCGCCGCGGCCGGGATCGAGCCGGCCGATCTTCGAGGTCCCGCTCTCGCAGAACCACAACGCCCCGTCCGGCCCCTCGACCGCGATATAGGGCTTGGCGTCCGCCGTCGGAATCTTGTGCTCGCGGATTTTCACGTTCGAAAGCGCTGTCATAGGCATTTCAAATGCATTCATGTCAGGCGGCGGTGATATCGGTCCGTGAAAAGTCATTGCCCTTGAACAAGAGCGGAGCGGCCGTCTCTTTGGCAAGAGCATAGGCAAAGCAATCACCAAAATTGAGTACGGCAGGATCGCCTCGGCCTTTGCCGAAACGCTTGAACGCCGCGAAGGCGAGGACAGCTTGTTCGGACGTGAACGGAGCGAGTTGGATACCGAGGTCGCCGATTATTTGAGCAAAATCAGTTTCGCCGCCGCGCGATACGCGTTCGCAAACCATGGCCGCTTCAAACCAAGTCGTCGTCGACATGATCTTTCGTTTGTAAGATGCAATGCGCTCAGCGAGATGAACGCTGTCGGGCTCGCCCTTGTAGATCGCGACGACGGCAGACGAATCCACAATAACCGTTTCGCCGTTCACTTCGGCAGACCGTTCTCGTCATAAAGGTCATGGTCGGTGAAGGTCTCGTCCGTAAACCCCCTGCGACGCACGCGCTCCTGAATTTTTTGGATCTTCGGCCACACCCTCTCGAACTCGCGCCGGCTCTCCTCCGCAGTGCGGGCGGCTTTGCCGTCTCGTTCCGCTTGCTCGCGCTGAAGGCGCTCGCGCAACGCCTTGCGCACCGCCTCGGTCTGCGACTCGCCGGTCAATTCGGCGAGCTCGCGAGCGAGCCGGGTGGCTTCGGCGTCCTTGATGTTGAGCTGCGGCGTGCCCATGGTAGAAATCCTTTTGCGTTTTCTACCATAAAGGGCGGCGGACGGCAAAACTCAAGATCTCGCGGGCATTTCGATGCGCCGGCCGACGCCGGCCGGGACCGGCAGCGCCGCGTGCGCCGCTTTCATCAGCTCGAGCCGTTCCATGACGTGATCGGGAAACGCGGCGACCTTCTTGATCCTCATATCCACATTGAGCGCCATATTTTCGGACGTCGCCGACAGCCAGCCTTCGTCGGCGTGATGCAGCTGCTCGAAATAATGCAACCGCTTGGCGTCGAAATCGAGCAGCTGGAAGCTCACGTGCACCGGCGCGTCGAGGAGAAGCTCGCGCAGATAGCGCACGTGCACCTCGGCGGTGAAGGTGGAGCGCTTGGCGGTCTTGACGTAATCCAGACCGAGCCCGAGCAGCTCGTAGACCTCGTCGACGGCGCGGTCGAACAGCACATTGTAATAGGCCATGTTGAGATGGCCGTTGTAGTCGATCCAGCCCGGCTCGACCCGCATGACCGAGGAGACGAAGGGCGCGGGCATCGCGGTTTCGGGCGTGGCACGATCGTTCATGCGTCCGACTGTGGCGGATGAACCGCGCGGAAGGCAAGAGCGGGAGCATAACCGCCCAAGCGCGGAACAATTTCACGGCTTGACCTGCGCCGATCCCGCCGCCACGTTGCCGGCAAAGCAAAGGAAAAACGCACAAGGACGCCTAATAATGGCCCCCGTTGCCGCGCCGGAGCGCACCGCTCAAGAGCGCAAGGCCGCAGATGCCGTCATCGCCGCGCTCGCCGCGCGCTACGGCAACCGCATCTCGACGTCGGCGTCGTTGCGCGAGCAGCACGGCCACACCACGACCTGGATCGAGAACGAGCCGCCCGACGCGGTGATGTTTCCGCTGACGACCGAAGAAGTGCAGGACGTGGTGCGGCTGTGCGCCGCGCAGCGCGTGCCGGTGGTCGCGTTCGGCACCGGCACCTCGCTGGAAGGCCAGGTCAACGCGCCGCGCGGCGGCATCTGCCTCGACTTCCGCGACATGAACCGCGTGCTCGCGGTACACGCCGAGGACCTCGACTGCGTGATCGAGCCCGGCATCACCCGCAAGGCGCTCAACGAGCAGTTGCGCGACAGCGGGCTGTTCTTTCCGATCGATCCCGGCGCCGACGCCTCGCTCGGCGGCATGGCGGCGACGCGCGCTTCGGGCACCAACGCGGTGCGCTACGGCACCATGAAAGACAATGTACTGGCGCTCAAGGCGGTGCTCGCCAGCGGCGAGGTCATCGCCACCGGCCGGCGGGCCAAGAAATCTTCCGCCGGCTACGACCTCACCCGACTCCTCGTCGGCTCCGAAGGCACGCTCGGCATCATCACCGAACTGACCTTGCGGCTGTCCGGCATTCCCGAGGCGATCGCGTCGGGCGTCTGTCCGTTCCCCTCGGTCGAGGCGGCGTGCAACGCCACCATCCTCGCCATCCAGTCCGGGATTCCGGTCGCCCGCATCGAATTGTTGGATGCGCTGCAGGTCCGGGCGTCGAACCTCTATTCGAAGCTGACGCTGCCGGAAGTGCCGATGCTGTTTCTCGAATTTCACGGCACGCAGGCGAGCGTCGCCGAGCAGTCGCAGCGCTTCGGCGAGATCGCGCAGGAGCTCGGCGGCGGTCCGTTCGATTGGGCGACCCGCGCCGAGGACCGCAGCCGGCTGTGGCAAGCGCGGCACGACGCCTATTGGGCGGCGCAGCGGCTGCGGCCGGGCGTGCAGGCGCTGTCGTCGGATGTCTGCGTGCCGATCTCGCGGCTTGCCGAATGCGTTACCGAAAGTCAGCGCGACGCGGCGGCGAGCCGGCTGATCGCGCCGGTGGTCGGTCATGTCGGCGACGGCAATTTCCACATGCTGCTCTTGATCGACCGCAACGACGCCGGCGAGGTCGCCCGCGCCGAGGAATTCCTCGCCCGGCTCGCCGAGCGCGCCGTCGCCATGGACGGCACCTGCACCGGCGAGCACGGCGTCGGTCAGGGAAAGATGAAATATCTGCCCGGCGAGCACGGCGCGCCGGCGCTGGAGACGATGCGCGCCATCAAGCGCGCGCTCGACCCGCTCGACATCCTCAATCCCGGCAAGATCTTTGGCGTCTAAGCGACGCCGTGGCTACTCTACCCGCAAGAGCGACGGGCTGTGCGCCGACGCCAGCATGATCTCGCGCGGCGGCTGCCCGGCGCCCGGCCGGTGATCGGCGTTGCTCCTCGACCGGTAATGATCGAGCACGAACAACCGGATTGCCGAGGACAGATTGCCGTGCTGGCGATCGGTATCGATCGAAGCCACAAGGTCCGACAGCGTGATCTGCCGGACGATGGCGATATCCTTGAGGCCCTTCCAGAACGCGTCTTCCAAGCTGACGCTGGTCTTGTGGCCGGCGATGACGATGGAACGCTTGACGACCGGCGATTTCATTGCCCATCTCCCGTCTCGATCCGATGCTGGTCGAGGCTTCTGCGCTCTTTGTCGCGCCGAGCGCGCTCCAGGTTTTGTCCCGCCTTGGGTTGGCCATGAACGAGCCGGTTGGCCGCGGCTTGTTCCTCGGCCGCCCGCCGTTTCGCCCGCTTACGTTGGATCCGCAGATTGACGATGGCACCCATGAATCAACGTCCCTTCAGGGCTTTGACCTGCCTCAACTGTCATTCACATAGCCCGGAAATCGCGCCGGTACGGTGATATTGGTCACAGCGCAGACGGCGCTCCTGTGGTTACCGGATACACGAAGTCGTTATCGTGCACGCTCAGGGCGTATCCATCGCGCCGAAATACAACATATGCGCGAAATCAGGGCGCGGCCGGCGGATGATCAGGCGTCCGGCCGCGTCATCCGGGCCGGCCGGACCAGCCGGTCGAAATCCTCCGCCGAGACAAAGCCGAGCCGGATCGCCTCCTCGCGCAACGTGGTGCCGTTGGTGTGCGCCGCCTTGGCGATCTGCGCCGCCTTGTCGTAGCCGATGCTCGGCGCCAGCGCGGTGATCAGCATCAGCGAGTTGTTCAAGAGTTCGCGGATGCGCGGCTCGTTGGCGCGGATGCCGGTGACGCAATGATCGGTGAAGGACACCGCGGCGTCGGCGAGCAGGCGGATCGACTGCAGTACCGCATCGATGATCACCGGCTTGAACACATTGAGCTCGAACTGGCCCTGGCTGGCCGCGACGGCGACCGTGACGTCATTGCCGAATACCCGGGTGCAAACCATCGTCAGCGCCTCGCACTGCGTCGGGTTGACCTTGCCCGGCATGATCGACGAGCCCGGCTCGTTCTCCGGCAAAATCAGTTCGCCGAAACCCGAGCGTGGGCCGGAAGCGAGGAAGCGGATGTCGTTGCCGATCTTGAACAGGTCGGCGGCGAGCGCATTCAGCGCGCCGTGAGCAAAGGTGAGTGCGCCATGCGACGCCAGCGCCTCGAATTTGTTGCGCGCGCTGGTGAAAGGGAGCCCGGTCAGCCGCCCGACCTTTTTGGCGAACAGCTTGGCGAAAGCACGTTTTGAATTGAGCCCGGTGCCGACCGCGGTGCCGCCCTGCGCCAGCGGATAAAGCTCCTTCAGGCCGAGCTTGACGCGGGCGATGCCGGAGGCGACCTGCGCCGCGTAGCCGGAAAATTCCTGGCCGAGCGTCAGCGGCGTGGCGTCCTGGGTGTGGGTGCGGCCGATCTTGACGATGGATCGAAATTCATTGGTTTTCGCGGCGAGCGCCGCGTGCAGATGGGTCAGCGCCGGGACGAGCCGATGCACGATTTCCTGCGCCGCCGCGATATGCATCGCCGTCGGAAAACTGTCGTTCGACGACTGGCTCATATTGACGTGATCGTTGGGATGGACCGGATCCTTGGCGCCGAGCTTGCCGGTGAGCAGCTCATTGGCGCGGTTGGCGATCACTTCGTTGACGTTCATGTTGGTCTGCGTGCCGGAGCCGGTCTGCCAGACCACCAGCGGGAATTGATCGTCGAGCTTGCCGTCGATGATCTCGCCCGCCGCCTGCACGATCGCCTTGGCGCGCCGCGCGTCGAGCAGACCGAGTTCGCGATTGACTTCGGCTGAGGCGCGCTTGACCAAAGCGAGCGCCGCGATCAGGGGCCGCGGCATGCGCTCGTCGCCGATGCGGAAATTGTGGCGCGACCGCTCGGTCTGGGCGCCCCAATAATGATCGGCCGGGACTTCGATCGGCCCGAAGCTGTCGGTTTCGGTGCGGGTGCGGACAACGGAGGACGGAGGACGGATGACGGATGAACCCGCTGCACTTCTGCCCTCTGTCCTCCGTCCTCTGTCGTCCGTCTTCATTTCTTCCTGAACCGGTCGAGCCGCACCACCTCGCCGCCGCCGCTGCCCGGCGGAGCCGGCTCAGACGGCTTTGCCGCAGCGGGCGCGGGCAAAGCGTCAGGCTCGGCGGATTCCGCGGGAATCGATTCTTGTCTGCGGCGGTTGTCCGGCTGCTGCGCCTGGAGCGGCCCCCTCCGCGGCCGCCGCCGCCTCGACGGTCTCGAACTGAAAGCCGAACTGCACCGCCGGATCGTAGAACGCGGTGATGGCGGCGAACGGCACCGCGAGGCGTTCCGGCACGCCGCCGAACGACAGGCCGACTTCGAAGGCCTCGTCGCCGACGACGAGATCCCAGAATTGATGCTGCAGGACGATCGTCATCGCTTGCGGATATTGCGCGCGCATCCGCTCGGACAGCCGCACCCCGGGCGCCGCGGTGGCAAAAGTGATCTTGAAATGGTGCTCGCCGGGCAGGCCTTTCTCCGCCGCGTCGGCGAGGACGGTGCGCACGACGCCGCGCAGCGCCTCTTGCGCCAGGATGTCGTAGCGGATGTGGTCGGTGGGCATGTCAGGAATCAGTAATCGGTGGCCAGTAATCAGACGACAAATAAGGCGTGATTCATAGAGGTCCAGCCCTCTCTGTCCTCTGATTACCGATGACTGATTACTGACGCCTGGAAAGTGGAGGCTTCTGTTGCCAGGTGCCTCCGAACCCCGCCTGACGGAGCTTAACCCGTCAGGGCTTCAAGTCGGTCTTTCGGACTGCTTACGCAGCCAGAGCAACCGGAGCATAGTTGTCGTTGGCAACTATGAATTTGGCCCGATAACGGCGGAACCATGCCGAGCAAAAGCACGCCCTTTACGCCCTCGTCGATCCTATTTCGACCCCATATCAGACGACAGAGGACAGAAAACGGAGGACAGATAACGCGATCTTTCTGTCGTCCGTCGTCCGCCGTCTGCCTTCCGGAAATTGGTGGAGTCGCCGGGTACCGCCCCCGGGTCCGAAAGGTTTATTACGACGGCCATTTATCGCCATAGCCGGCTTGCGCCGGCACCTGGGAATATAGGCCTTAAAGGTTGCCGAAAAAAGAGCGTGCGGCGGCCGACCCCGGAATGGCCGAAGGACGAGGTGCGGCCGATGAAGCTTATCTCCGGCGGCCAGACCGGGGTCGACCGCGCCGTCCTTGACGTGGCGGTGGAGCGCGGTTTGCCCTATGGCGGCTGGTGCCCGAAAGACGGCTGGGCCGAGGATTTTCCCGACCCGCCCGGGCTCGTGGCGAAATATCCGGATTTGCAGGAAACCCCGCTCGCCGATCCGGCGCAGCGCACCGAGTGGAACGTGCGCGATGCCGATGCCTGCATGATCCTTGTCGACGCCGGCGGCATCGAGGTCTCCGCGGGCACGGCGCTGGCGCAGGGCCTGGCGCATAGGCACCGCAAGCCGCTGCTTATCCTGAACCTTGCCGAAAGCGATCCACTCAATCGCGCGGCGCTGTGGCTGCGCGTCCAGGAAGCACGACACGGCAACGGCCTGAAGCTCGCGATCGGCGGGCCGCGCGAGAGCGAAGCGCCGGGAATCTACGCGCGCGCCGCCGCTCTGATCGATCGCTTGTGGAATAGCGCCGGGCACATTCCCGATCTGCGCACGACCGTATGGCCGTGACGGCGCCGCGGCGCTAAACGGATTTCATGAATGCCCCGCCGCCGATTCCAAGCCGGCAACAGCCCGAAGCCTCGTCGCCCCAGCCTTCGCCCGCAGCGCCGCCGCCGAGCTTAGCCGAGCTTTTTATTGCTTTCGCCACGATCTCGCTGTCGGGCTTCGGCGGCGTGCTGGCGTGGTCGCGGCGCATGATGGTCGAAGAGCGGCAATGGCTCACGGCAGAGCAGTTCAACGAGACCTATGCGGTGTGCTCGTTTCTGCCCGGCGGCAATATCCTCAATTTCTCCGTGATTCTCGGCGCGCGCTTTCGCGGCGCGCCCGGCGCGCTGGCGGCGGCGGCCGGGCTGATGGGGCCGCCCTTGCTCCTCGTCATCATCATCGCCGCCATCTACGCGCATTACGGCGACTTGCCGGCGCTGCGCCG
This sequence comes from uncultured Alphaproteobacteria bacterium, assembly GCA_963791925.1. Taxonomy (GTDB): domain Bacteria; phylum Pseudomonadota; class Alphaproteobacteria; order Rhizobiales; family Xanthobacteraceae; genus BOG-931. The sequence goes on from CAWBUA010000006.1 coordinate 810,387, forward strand.
CGCGCTCACCGGCGTCGCCTCGGCGGCGGCCGGGCTGATGCTGGCCACGGTCGCCAAGATGGCGCGGCCGCTGTTCCAAAACCGCGCCGTGACCCGCCCGCTGATCGCGCTCGCCACCTTCGCCGCGATCGGCGTGATGCAGTGGCCGCTGCCGCTGGTCCTCCTCGTCATCGTGCCGGTGAGCATCGCGCTTGCATGGGTGCGTCTATGAACTCCGGGCACGGCACGCTGTTGACGCTCGCCGGCTTCTTCGGCGTGTTGTCGCTGTTCGCCATCGGCGGCGGCAATTCGGCGGTGCCGGAAATGCATCGCTTCGCCGTCGACGTCCAGCATTGGCTCACCGACCGGCAATTCGCCGACAGTTTCGCGCTGGCGCAGCTCACGCCGGGACCAAACATCATCATCGTCACGCTGATCGGCTATCACGTCGCCGGCGTCATCGGCGCGCTGATCACGACGCTGGCGATGTGCGGGCCGCCGGCGTTGTTTGCATACTTCGTCGGCGGCGCGTCGGAACGCTTCAAGGGCAAGGCCTGGCACGGCACGCTCAACCGCGCCTTGGTCCCGGTCACCATCGGCCTCACCGCCGCCAGCGCCGTTATCGTCGCCAGCACGGCGGGCTACGGCTGGATGGCGGCGGCGATCACGCTTGGCACCGCGCTGACCGCCTATATCTTGCCAGTGCATCCGCTGTGGGCCTTCGCCGTGGCGGCGCTGCTGGGGCTGACGGGATTGATCTGAAAACGCACTTGCGCGCGCTTCGTGGGCGGCTCATTTGACGGTAGACTCTTAGGCGAGTTGGCCGGAAAATGTGGAATCCGATGCGCCAATATCTCGACCTGATGGAACGCGTGCTCGCCGAGGGCGCGGAAAAGCGCGACCGCACCGGGACCGGCACGCGCTCGATCTTCGGCCACCAGATGCGCTTCGACCTGCAGCGCGGCTTTCCGCTGGTCACCACCAAGAAGCTGCACGTCAAATCGATCATCTACGAATTGCTCTGGTTCCTGCGCGGCGACACCAACGTCAAATATCTCCGGGACCACGGCGTCACCATCTGGGACGAATGGGCCGACGACAACGGCAACCTCGGTCCGGTCTATGGCCGGCAGTGGCGGTCATGGCCGACGCCGGACGGCGGCTCCATCGACCAGATCAGACAGGCGCTCGACACCATCCGGCGCGACCCCGATTCCCGGCGCATCATCGTCACTGCCTGGAATCCGGCCGACCTGCCGAAAATGGCGCTGTCGCCCTGCCACTGCCTGTTTCAGTTCTACGTGGCCGAGGGCCGGCTATCGTGCCAGCTCTACCAGCGCTCGGCGGATGTGTTTCTCGGCGTGCCGTTCAATATCGCATCCTACGCGCTGCTGACGGTCGCAGTCGCCCAGGTCGCGGGATTGCAACCGGGCACCTTCGTGCACAGCTTCGGCGACGCGCATCTCTATCTCAATCATCTGGAGCAGGCGCAGCTGCAGCTGACGCGCCAGCCGCGGCTGCTGCCGACGCTGCGGATGAATCCAGATGCGAAAGATTTGTTTGCGCTGTGCTACGAGGATTTTTCGCTGGAAGGCTACGACCCGCACCCGCACATCAAGGCGGCGGTGGCGGTGTGAAATGGCCTCCGAGCGTGCATTACTTCAGGAGCTTGCCGGACTTCGGGTCGAAGAGGCAAAGCTACTGGCTCGGGAAAGGCAATTTTCGGGTGCCTATTATGTCTCGGGATACGCAATTGAATGCGCGCTAAAAGCATGTATTGCCGCAAAGTTTCGTGAAAGTGAAATTCCAGACAGAAAGTTCGTTAATGACATATATACCCATGACCTCGGAAAATTGCTTGCCCTTGCGGGTCTGGAGGAAGAATTGACGAGCGCGCGACAAAGGGATCCGGAACTCGATCGACGCTGGTCGATCGTGAAAAATTGGGATGAAAAATCTCGATATAGCCTTTGGACGGCAGAACAAGCGGCCGCTATGATCGATGCGATCGACGGCGACGGCAAAATCGGAGGGTTGCTTCAATGGCTGAGCATTCGCTGGTAGAGCGGAAGCTTGAAGCGTCGAAGACGCTGATCGATGAACTGATCAAGGTTCGGGCGCCGTTATTGGCGGGCTACTGGGAATTCGCATCAGAAAAGGATCGCTGGAGCTTGTACCTGGTCCCGAAATCGATCCAAGACGAACGTGATTTGGTCGACGCTACATCAAAAATCATGATCACGCCGCCCTATCGTTCGGTGTTTTCGTTGTCGGACGTTTATGTGGACGCCAGCCAAATTGTGCGCGCTCGCGCGATTGGCTCTTACCTTCGAAGTTCAGAGCACTTGGGGAGACAATTTGATACCACCTTCACTGGTGGGCAATATTTCGAGAGCGTGGTTGTCCTCTACATCTCGCCTGAACTCCAGAAAGCTCACCACCCAGCTTAGTAGTTACTTGTTCATCGCGCCACAAATCGTCCTCCTCGCCGCGGTAGCCGAAAACGGCGTCATCGGCCGCGGCAATGCGCTGCCGTGGCGGCTGAAATCCGACATGGTGCATTTCCGCGCCGTCAGTATGAACAAGCCGGTGGTGATGGGCCGCAAGACCTATCTGTCGATCGGCAAGCCGCTGCCCGGCCGCACCACCATCGTGGTCAGCCGCGACCCCGCCTTCGCCGCGCCGGGCGTGCTGGCGGCGCCGAGCCTCGATTTCGCGCTCACGGCGGCGCGCAGCGACGCATTGCGGCGCGGCGCCGACGCCATCATTGTCGCCGGCGGCGGCGACATCTATATACAGGCGCTGCCGCTGGCGACACGCCTTGCCATCACCGAGGTGCACAAGCGCGTCGAGGGTGATGCCTATTTTCCCGCGATCGATCCGCAAGTCTGGCGCGAAACCGCGCGCAGCGAGCATGAGCCGGCGGCCGAGGACGACGTGGCGTTTGCCTTCGTTGCCTACGGGCGTGCGAATGCGGCGGCATAGCGCCCGCCAAGCGCGTCATAACTGCGCGTTGTAAGGGCCCCGGCGGTCCCCTATAACCCCGGCCAGCCAAGCCGGAGACAGCCGGCGCCAAGGAGTCATCCATATGCCGTGGAGCAATCAGTCCGGCGGACCCTGGGGTTCGGGACCGCGCGGACCCTGGGGCTCGGGGCCGCAATCGCAGGGGCCGAAGCAGCCCGATCTCGAGGAATTCTTAAGGAGGAGCCAGGACCGGCTGCGCGGCCTGTTGCCCGGCAATCTCGGCGGCCGCGGCATCGCGGTGATTGTCCTTATCCTGGTGGCGCTGTGGGGCATATCCGGCTTCTTCAAGGTCGAGCCGGACGAAGTCGGCGTGGTGTTGCGCTTCGGCAAATTCGTCCGCGAGGTGCAGCCCGGCCTGAATTATCACCTGCCCTACCCGATCGAGACCGCGCTCACCCCGCCGGCGCTGCGCGTCAACAAGATCGACATCGGCTTCGACATGCGCGGCGGCGCGACGATGCGCGACGTGCCGGAAGAAAGCCTGATGCTGACCGGCGACGAGAACATCGTCGACGTCGATTTCTCGGTGCTGTGGCGGATCAAGCCGACCGCGGTCGCCGACTATCTGTTCGACGTGCAGAATCCCGAAGGCACCGTGAAAGCGGTGGCCGAAAGCGCCATGCGCGAGGTGATCGGCCAGTCCAACATCCAGCCGATTCTGACCGGCGCGCGGCAAAAAATCGAGACCGCGGTGCAGCAGCTCTTGCAGAAGACGCTCGACGGCTACGGCGCCGGCATCCAGATCCAGCAGGTGCAGATGCAAAAAGTCGATCCGCCGGCGCAGGTCATCGACGCCTTCCGCGACGTGCAGGCGGCGCGCTCCGATCTCGAGCGCCTGCAGAACGAGGCGCAGACCTACGCCAATCGCGTGGTGCCGGAGGCCAAGGGCCGCGCCGCCAAGATCATCCAGGACGCCGAAGCCTATCGCGCTCAGACCGTCGCCGACGCCAAGGGCCAGACCTCGCGCTTTCTGCAAATCTACGAACAGTACAAAAAGGCGCCCGACGTCACCCGCGAGCGCATGTATCTGGAAACCATGGAACATATCCTCGGCAACACCGACAAGACGATCATCGACACCGGCCAGCAGAGCGGCCCGGGCGTCGTGCCGTATCTGCCGCTTGATCGCCTCACCCAGACGCCGCCGTCCTCGGGCGCGGCCGCGGGAGGAAAGCCATGAGGTTCAGTCTCGCGGGCGGCGTGACCGCCATCGTGCTGCTGATCGCCGTCATCATCGGCTACAGCACCTTTTTCACCGTGTACCAGACCAAGCAGGCGCTCGTGGTCCGGCTTGGCAAGCCGGTAGGGGTCGTCACCGAACCTGGCCTTCACGTCAAATGGCCCTTCGTCGACAGCGTGATCTATATCGACAAGCGCCTCCTCAATATCGAGCAGCCGGCGCAGGAGGTGATCGCCTCGAGCGGCGACACCGCCAATACCGGCGCCGGCCAGGCCGGCGAGCGGCTCGTGGTCGACGCGTTCGCGCGTTACCGTATCGTCGATCCGCTCAAATACTATCAGACTGTCGGTCCCGCCGGCGCCAGTTCGCAGCTCGCCATCCTGCTCAATTCGACCCTGCGCAGCGTGCTGGGCGAGTCGACGCTGACCGACGTAGTACGCAACCGGCGCGAGGAGCTGATGGCGAAAATGCGCGATCAGCTCGACCACGACGCGCAGCCGTTCGGCATTCACGTCGTCGACGTGCGCATCCGCCGCGCCGACCTGCCGGAGCAGAACAGCGAGGCGGTCTACCACCGCATGCAGACCGAACGGCAGCGCGAGGCGGCCGAGTTCCGCGCCGAGGGCAGCCAGAAGGCCCAGACGATCCGCGCCAAGGCCGACCGCGACGTGACCGTGATCGTGGCGGATGCCAATCAGCAGTCCGAGCAGGTCCGCGGCAAGGGCGACGCCACCCGCAACCAGATCTTCGCCGAGGCGTACGACAAGGATCCGGGTTTCTTCGCCTTCTACCGCTCGATGCAGGCCTATGAGCGGAGCATGCAAAAGGGCGACACCCGCCTGGTACTGCGGCCGGACTCCAATTTCTTCCGCTATTTCGGCGATCCGTCTGGCAAGACGCTGCCTGACGGCACGCCGGTCGCCGCCCCGACCGCGTCGGCGCCGCCGACGCCGCCCGTGGCGAACGGAACCGGCGCCGGGAAATAGGAGAATCGGCGGAAGCGCGACAGGTCGGATCGATGTCGGATTTTCTCGCCGCGATCGGCCTCGTTTTCGCGATCGAAGGGATTTTTCTGGCCGCCTTTCCGGCCGGCGCCAAGCGCGCCATGGCGTCGGTGCTGGAAATGCCGGACGGCCCGTTGCGCATCGCCGGCATCGTTTCGGCCGTGGTGGGCGTGCTCATTGTCTGGCTGGTCCGCGGTTGAACGCGTGCGGAAGGCCGCTTTTCCGCCCCAATCCGCCCGCTAGTGAAGCTCCGGCAGCTTTGGAAAGCGTGGCCCTTGCGTCCGGGGTGCGGCGAGAGCACCTTTTCCATTTGAGTCTTTAATCCCGATGTTCGAGATACCACGTCTTCGCAGCTCAGGAGCGCTGACCTCCATGTTCCGTCCCGGCTCACGTAGCGGCCAATTTCCGGCGCGCCGCCTTGCCCGACTGATCCAACACGGTGCGGCGATCGCCGCACTTGCAGCGGCGGTTGCGCTTTTGCCGGCGCAACCGGCGGCGGCGCGCGGGCCCGACGCCATCGCCGACGTCGCCGAACAAGTCATCGACGCCGTGGTCAATGTTTCGACGTCGCAAAAAATCGAACCGCATGCCGACGAGTTGCCCGATCTGCCGCCCGGCTCGCCGATGGAGAAATTTTTCGACCAATTCTTCAAGAATCACCGCGGCCAGGGCGGCGACAATTCACAAGAGGAGCCGCGGCGGATCAATTCGCTCGGCTCCGGTTTCATCATCGATCCGTCCGGGCTCGTGGTCACCAATAATCACGTGATCGCCGACGCCGACGAGATCAATGTCATCCTCAACGACGGCACCAAGCTCAAGGCCGATCTGGTCGGCAAGGACACCAAGGCCGACCTTGCGCTCTTGCGCGTACACGCCGACAAGCCGCTGAAGGCGGTGAAGTTCGGCGATTCCAGCAAGCTGCGGCTCGGCGAATGGGTCATCGCCATCGGCAATCCGTTCAGTCTCGGCGGCACGGTCACCGCCGGCATCGTCTCGGCGCGCAACCGCGACATCAATTCCGGACCGTATGACAATTACATCCAGACCGACGCCGCCATCAATCGCGGCAATTCCGGCGGTCCGCTGTTCAATCTCAACGGCGAGGTCATCGGCATCAATACCGCGATCATCTCGCCGTCCGGCGGCTCGATCGGCATCGGCTTCGCGGTGCCGTCCAACACCGCCGTCGACGTGATCAATCAGCTGCGCCAATACGGCGAGGTCCGGCGCGGCTGGCTCGGCGTGCGCATCCAGCAGGTCACCGACGACATCGCCGAGAGTTCTGAACATCAGCCCGCCGCACGGCGCGCTGGTCGCCGGCGTCGACGACAAAGGCCCGGCCAAGCCCGCCGGCATCCAGCCCGGCGATGTCATCGTCACGTTCGACGGCCACGACATCAAGGAAATGCACGACCTGCCGCGCATCGTCGCCGACACTCAGGTCGGCAAGACGGTCGACGTGGTGGTCATCCGCAAGGGCAAGCAAGAGACCCACAAGGTCACGGTCGGCCGGCTGCAGGACAACACCCAGGTTGCCGAGGCCGGCACCAAGGACAATCCGCCGCCGGAAAAAACCGTCGTGCAGAAGACGCTCGGGCTCGAACTGTCGAGCCTGTCCGACGAGTTGCGGCACAAATTCAAGATTCGCGACGACATCAAGGGCGTCGTCATCACCGGCGTCGATCCGAACCTGGCGATGGCCGATCCCGACAAGCGGCTCGCTGCCGGCGACGTCATCGTCGAGGTGCAGTACACCGCCGTCAACTCACCGGCCGATCTGCAGAAACGGGTCGATCAGCTCAAAGGGCAAGGCAAGAAGATGGCGGTGCTCTTGGTCTCGAACGGATCGGGCGAAACGCGTTTCGTCGCGCTGAGCCTGCAATAGCAAAGCGCTCGCGGTTGCAGCGCATTTACCGCTCATTCCCGCGCAAGCGTGAATCCAGATTTCGCGTTGCTTATCATCCGGGTCCCCGCCTTCGCGGGGACGGGCGGAGCTGAGAAGACGCATCGGCCTTCGCGAATTGGCAACTATCCCCGTTCGACAAACTCCTCGCGCCGATAGCCTTGCGCGTAGAGCAGCGCCGTGAGATCGCCGTGATCGATGCGCGCGGCGGCGGCCTCTTGCAGCACCGGTTTGCCATGGAAGGCGACGCCTAATCCGGCAGCTTCGATCATCGGCAGATCGTTGGCGCCGTCGCCAATCGCCAAGGTGTCGTCGCGATCAAGCCGCAAACGCGCGGCCAGCTCGCGCAGGGTCTCAAGCTTGGCTTCGCGGCCGAGAACGGGCTCGGCGACGGTGCCGGTCAATCGTCCCGTGGCGTCGACGAGGAGCGTATTGGCGCGCTGTTCGTCGAAGCCCATCGCTGCGGCGAGCTTGACGGTGAAGGCGGTAAAGCCGCCGGACACCACGCAGGTGTAGGCGCCGTGGGCGCGCATCGTGGCGACGAGCGTCGGGCCACCCGGCGTCAGGCGGATGCGCTCGGCCAGCACGGTGTCGACGATCGCGGCCGGCAGTCCCTTGAGCAGTGCGACGCGCTCGCGCAATGCCGGCGCGAAGTCGAGCTCGCCGCGCATGGCGCGTGCGGTAATGTCGGCCACTTTGTCCTTGACCCCGGCATAATCGGCAAGCTCGTCGATGCATTCCTGGCCGATCATGGTGGAATCCATGTCGGCGACGAGGAGTTTCTTGCGGCGATTGTCCTGCGGCTGGATGACGACGTCGATCGCCGCGCCGCCGACAATCTCGCGCAGGTCGCCGGCCATGTCTTTGAGCAGCGCCGGCACTTCGCCGGGCGCGGCATCCTCGATCAGGAAGGCGATATCGACCGCCACGCCCGGTGCGAGCCAGTCGACCGGCCGGCCGTGCGGCAGATAGCGCGCGGCCGCCCGCGCCAGGGCGTCGGTGACCGCCGGGCGGCCCGGAGCGGAGATCAGCGTTGCCACATAGAACATGCCGTGCGATCCGAGCGGCAGAGAGGACGATAGCGACGTGCCGAGCACCATCCTCATTGCAGGCCCGACGGCGAGCGGCAAGTCGGCCTTGGCGCTTAAGCTCGCCGAACGGTTCGGCGGCACGATTGTCAACGCCGATTCCATGCAGGTTTACCGCGATTTGCGCATCGTTACCGCACGGCCGACGCCGGACGAGGAAGCTAGCGTGCCGCATCGGCTCTATGGCCACGTCGACGCGGCGGAGAATTATTCGGTCGGCCGCTGGTGCACCGAAGCGGCGGCGGTGCTAACGACGGCAAAAAACGAAAATCGCCCTGCCATCGTCGTCGGCGGCACCGGGCTTTATTTCAGTGCACTTGCCCGTGGGCTCGCCGCCGTGCCGCCGATCCCGAAGGAAATTCGCGACGAGGTGCGCGCGCGGCTCGCCGATGAAGGCATGGCGGCGCTGTATGCGGAACTCACCGCGCGCGATCCGGCCGCGGCGGCGCATCTGCGCCCTGGCGACCGCGCCCGTGTCAGCCGCGCGCTGGAAGTGGTGCTGGCGACCGGCCGCTCGATCCTTTCCTGGCATGAGGAGAACAAGCCGGCGAGCCTCGATCTCGCCGACGCGGCCAAAGTCTTTTTGATGCCGGAGCGCGACGCGCTGATGCGCCGCATCGACGCGCGGTTCGACGCCATGATGGCGGCGGGGGCCCTCAAGGAAGTGCGCGCGCTGGCGGCCCGCCAACTCGCTCCCTCTCTGCCGGCGATGAAGGCGCACGGCGTGCCGTGGCTTATTCGCTATCTCGCCGGCGAGGTCACGCGCGAAGAAGCGGTCGCGCACGCCAAGCTCGAAACCCGCCAATATACCAAGCGGCAGGCGACCTGGTTCCGCAACCAGCTTCCCGAGTTTGTGTGGGTAGCTCCGGGCGAGGCGCATGCCGCGATCGAGGCCCAGCTGCGCGAACTTTCTTGAAGAGTCGCACGCCTCTGGGAGGTGCTCAAAAAGGAATGCCCGCTTCCGGGGGCAAGGCTAACATTCGGCAAAGCGATCGCAAATGGCAAGATGAACTTGTTTTCCTCAACCATTTGCGTTCTCCTGCGGGCCGGCAGTCGATTACATGGGATCGTTTTCTAACTAATCCAAGTCCCGCTTTCGCCACGGGAGTTACGGATGCCTGAGCCGGAATATGGGCAGCGTTATTGTGCCTTCATCGACATTCTCGGCTTTAGTGCACTGATCGAGAAGCTGGACGTCGGCTCCACGCCCCTTGATGCTCTACGGGACTTGCTGTCGAAAGTTCATAATCCGCCGCCCACCCGAGGAGCCTCGTCGCCGCGCGCCGATTTCCGGGCACAAAGTATTTCGGACGCCGTTGCGCTGTCGGCGGCGGTCGTCCCCGCAGGTTTGGGTGCCATCATTCATTCGATAAACCAGCTTGCTGTCGATTTGCTCAAACAAGGCTTCTTCATTCGGGGCGCGCTGGTGAAAGATTCTTTGTATCACGACGATAGAACCGTGTTCGGCAGGGCATTGCTGCGTGCATACGGCCTCGAAGGCACGATAGTCCGCTATCCCCGCGTCATGGTAACGCGCGAAGTCGTCGAAGATATTCGTGCGATCGATGAAAGGACCTACGGGCAATTGCTTCGTCGCTCGGAAGACGGGCCGATGTTCATTCACGTTCTCCGCGCGATAGAAATGGCGGTGCTGCCTTTAAGGTTGGGAAGTCAGCAGACCATACACACGAAAATTGATAATGCGATATTCGGCGGCAGACTCCTGCCGTACGGCGATATCTCCAACCAACTCCAGCGCCGCTTTGACGAAGCCACCGATAATCCGAAGCATTTCGAGAAGGTTAAGTGGTTCGCGACCTATTGGAACGATCACGTTGCGCAGTGGGATATCGTTGGCCTCGACCGTGTTAGGGGACCTGGCCTCGATCTTAAAGCAGCCGTTTGGGGCGATTGAGCGAAAACCTCACCAATGACCTTCGACGTTTCAACTCTCCAACTTATCTCTTACACTGCATTAACCTGCGCAAGCGTCACCGTTGCTGCCGTATCTTGCTACACCACATACCGCCAGGCACCGTGGATGGACGCCCATCATCCTCATGACCCATCTTGCTCGGAGCACACTCACGACGCATCATGGTCGCAGCGAAGCTCCTTCGTCCCCCAAGCATGGCTTCCTGGTCGTCTTCGAGGTGTGGAATTGACGTAAATACCCTATTGTGCTCAACCAAGTCAGCATTACGTTTCAGCGGTTCACATTTTCAGATATGCCGGGCATGGAGAACAATCCCCAGCGCGGCATTGAAATCCCATACGGCGATAAAACACTGTGGTTCCGCGACGGGAGGAGTTACTCCACCTACCCGTCAGACCCAGTTGGCTCGAATGCGCACGCAATGTTCCAGATATATGCACCGTATCAGCATGGCAACGACGCCAAAGCCACAAAGGAGATTGCCCGCGTCACAGTTCGATACTTCGATCCCATTAGAAACCGCTATCTCAAGATCAAATCTCAACGAATATATCTATAATACGGCGTGGCCGGACGTCCGCTTTTGAGGGGGAGGCGGACACCCTCAAGACTATGAGCACACTTCGCTAATGCGTCACATATTGCAGGCCCGCGGTGTAGGCGGCGCCGCCGATGACGCAGGGGATGCCGAGCTCAATCTGGCCGGTGGCGGCGGCGACGACGCAGCCCATCGACAGCGCGCCCTGCCCGATCTGCCCCCAGCCGCTGAGCTCGCGCTTGGAATAGGGCCCCTTCTCCTTGAGTTCTGCGATGGCGGCGAGCGACTCCTGGCGCATATGCACGGTGTCGACCGTCTCCGCGGTCTCAATGACGTCGTGCAGCACCGGCTTGACATCATCGGGCTGATGTTTTTCCGCCGCCTGCAGCATCGCCAACAGATCGGTGTCGCGCACCGCGTTACTGGCCAGCGTGAATTTCGCCGCGCTGCCGGTGGTGAGATTGTCGACATTGTCGTGATCGTTGGACAGCGGCAACAGCTTGATCACGCTCTCGATCGGCGCGTAGGTGCCGGTGGCGAGGTAGTAGCCCCAGAGCACGTCGATGAGCTCCGGCGTCGGCTCGATCGCGACAATTTTCTTCGGCTTGCCGCCGATCTGCAGGTCGGCCTTGATTTTGTCGAGCATGCCCGGCTTTTTCGTCCTGAAATCGATCTGCTGCAAGGTCGGCAGCTTGCCGTCGAGATATTGGTTGATCATCTCGCGGCGCGTCGGCATGCGGTCGACGAAGGTGGCGAGCAGGTCCTTCCAGTTCGGCAGGCCCGAATAGGCGATGGCGCGCACCAGCACCCAATGATCGGCCGGATCGATCGAGATCATTCTGAGGACAAGCGTCTCGGCACGGTCCGGATTGGCGCCGAGCACGCCTGCAATGAAGCCGATATAGGGCCCCGAGCTTTCGGCGTCCTTGAACGCCTGCATCGCGCTCAGCGCGTGGACGACGACGGGCAGCCCCGCCGGATCCGGCTTATGGCGATAATTGTTGATCCATTTGAGGATCGCGTCGGTGGAATTGAGTGCCGGCGCCAGGCGCTGCGCGGCGGCGGGCGGCGCCAGCACGGCCGCACCGAGCGCGAGCGCAACGGTGAGAGCGGCGGCGATGCGGCGCAAGTATCTGAAAGCCCGATGTCCTGTAACCATGTCCCCTCCAGCGGAGAAAACCGGCGGCGCGTGAGATGAGATTTCGAGAAGACGCGCAGAGCCCCCATGCGCCAATTCAGCAACACGCCGGGGAAATATGAAGGCGGCTGCGGCGCGGATTCACGGCCAAGCTGTGACCGTTAACGATGGTTAAGAATTGGATTTTCGCCCGCCATTTCGATTTCAAACGATAGTTTGAGAAACGCCGGGGGCCGCGGCGCCGGATTTCGGCCGCAATTGAAGGGCGGCGGCGCCGCCTCAATCGTGCAGCGGTCCAAGCGGCGGCCAGTGGTAGATCGCGGCGGCGCGGCGGATCAGCGCGGTGGCGAGCGTCGTGCCGTTGTCCGAACCGGTCAGAACCACCATGCCCTGTCCGGTCTGCGGAAAGACCAGCATGTAGGATTGGTAGCCGATGTTCTGTCCGCGCTTCATCAGAACGAGGCTTGACCCGGAGCCGGCAACCGCGCCGCCGAGCCATAGGGCCCACCGTTCTGCACCGTCATCATGGTGTGCGCCAGCGCGGCATCGAGCAGAGCGCCGCGCTGGCCGCGATAGGAACGAACCAGCGCAACGAGAAGTTTGCCGAGATCCGCGGCGCTGGACCACAGGCCGCCGGCGGCGAGTTCGGGAACGACACGCCAGCCGCCGGGAAGTTCCTTGCCGTCGGCATAATGCCCGGCGGCGGCGCGGGCGGCCACCTCAGGCGCCGGCGGTTGCAGGAAAAAGCTGTCCGTCATTGCCGCGGGCCGCAACAGCAGGTCTTTCATCGCCCGCTGGAAGTTTTGCTTGGTCTTGGACTCGATCAGCGCTTGAACGATTTCAAAGCCGCCGCCCGAATAGGCGTAACCCGTGCCCGGTACTTTCTCGACGCGCACCGCCGGTGAATTCGGGGCGCCGTCGAGAATTTGCGCCAGGCTCGGCAGCGGCATTCCGGGCGCGTAGCCGAGATAGCCCGGCACGCCGATGCCGGCGGTCATGCTGAGAAGGCCGCGCAGCGTGACCGGATGGTTCTGAGTCAGAGGGCTGTCCGGTACTTTCCAGCCCGTCAGGTCATCGTTGACATTGCGGTCGAGATCGAGCGCGCCGCGCTGGACCAGGCGCAGCGCGGCAACGGCGGTTACGAGCTTCGACAACGATGCCGCCTGATAGAGCGCATCGGCCGGCGCCTCGCCGAAGCTTCGCGACCAGGCGAGACGGCCGCCGTCGATCAGCGCAATCTCGACGGACGGAATGCGCAATGTCCGCATCGCTGCGGCGAGATCGAGCCGCCGCGGAGCCTTCTCTGGAGCAACGATATCGAGTTGCCGCCGCAGCATCTTGACCGATCGCGCCTGCGCCGCAGCAGCGAGGAGTTGCGCGACAAAGACGGCCGCAAGCAGATGAACTGCGGTGAGGAGAGCGCGCGTGATGCGTAATCGCGGCATCACGGCCGAGTCGCAGTCGCGGCCCGATAATCGCGCGCCAGCCAGAGCAGCACGAAAATCGCGATCGGGGTGAGAAAATCGGTGAACAGGATCGGTCCGGCATTGCCGGGCGCAAGATTTCCGGTCGCGACGATGTCGCGGATATGGCCGACGCCGGCGCCGCCGAGAAAGCCGGCGGCAACGATGCCGACCGCGATCTGCGCCTGACGCGAACTGAAAGCGGCATAAAGCGCGGCGAGGCCTATGCCGAGATTGGCGACGCCGACCTCGAACTGAAACGGCGATGGCGCCCAGCCTATGGCGCGAGCGGCCATCGCCGGAAAAAAGATGTGACCGAGCGCGGCCCACAAGCCCATCAGGCCGAGCGGAAAAAACAGTACCGCGCGGAGCAGACGATCGGCGACAACGGCTGCGCTGCGCGGCGACCTGCCGCGGTAGCTCGCAAGCAGCGCCGCTATCAGCGCAGCGGCCCAGGCGAGTATCGGAACCACGCTGACCAGAGCCGCGTCTCCTTGAGACCGCAATTCTATTATGGACGACCGGCGGCGCTGACGGTGCAGATGCCGCATTCTGCTTGACCGGTCGCGCGGCAATGCATATAAGCACGGCACCAGGAAAAAGGGCTTACGCCGTGCGCGGTTTGGTTACGAATTTGCTGATTCTCGTAGGAAGACGCACCGCCGAGGGTGGATAATCCCACCCGCGGAACGTGGCGGTGCGCGAACAAGAGGGCCCTTCGAGGCCCTTTTTTGTTACCCGGATGCAAGTCTCTCAGGTGGCAGCGAAAATTGACCAAGTGGAGCGAGCGATGACGGAGATGACCGGAGCGGAGATGGTGATCAAGGCGCTGGCCGATCAGGGCGTCGAGCACATTTTCGGTTATCCCGGCGGCGCGGTGCTGCCGATCTATGACGCCATCTTCCAGCAGGACAAGGTGCAGCACATCCTGGTGCGCCACGAGCAGGGCGCGGTGCATGCCGCCGAGGGCTATGCGCGCTCGACCGGCAAGGTCGGCACCGTGCTGGTCACGTCCGGCCCCGGTGCGACAAATGCCGTCACCGGCTTGACCGATGCGCTGTGCGATTCGATTCCGCTGGTCGTCATCACCGGCCAGGTGCCCACCCATCTGATCGGTAACGACGCCTTCCAGGAATGCGATACCGTCGGCATCACCCGGCCGTGCACGAAATATAATTATCTCGTCAAATCCGTCGACGAACTGCCGCGCGTGCTGCATGAGGCGTTCCACATCGCCGCGAGCGGGCGGCCGGGGCCGGTCGTGGTCGACGTGCCCAAGGACGTGCAATTCGCCAAGGGCGTCTATTTCAAGCCCAAGGAGTTTCAGCACAAGGGCTACCGGCCGAAGCTCGAAGGCGATCCAGGGAAGATCCGGGAGGCGGTCGAGATGATGGCGGACGCCAAGCGGCCGCTGTTCTATACCGGCGGCGGCGTCATTAATTCCGGCCCCGCTGCCAGCGGGCATTTGCGCGAACTGGCGAAGCTCACCGGCTTTCCAATCACCTCGACGCTGATGGGGCTCGGCGCCTTTCCCGCGGCCGATCCGCAATGGCTCGGCATGCTCGGCATGCACGGCACCTGGGAAGCCAACTGGGCGATGCACGATTGCGACCTGATGATCTGCATCGGTGCACGCTTCGACGACCGCATCACCGGCCGGCTCGACGCCTTCTCGCCCGGCTCGAAGAAGATTCATGTCGACATCGACCCGTCCTCGATCAACAAGAACGTCAAAGTCGACCTGCCGATCGTCGGCGATTGCGCGCACGTGCTCGCCGACATGCTGCGCCTGTGGCGTGAGCGCGGGACCAAGCCGGACAAGAGGGCGCTCGACGCCTGGTGGGCGCAGATCGGCAAATGGCGGGCGAAGAATTCGCTCGCCTACCGCAACTCCAACGAGATCATCAAGCCGCAATACGCGATCCAGCGTCTCTACGAATTGACCAAGGATCGCGACACCTACATCACCACCGAAGTCGGCCAGCACCAGATGTGGGCGGCGCAGTTCTATCAGTTCCAGGAAGGCAACCGCTGGATGACGTCGGGCGGGCTCGGCACCATGGGCTACGGCCTGCCGGCCTCGGTCGGCGTGCAGCTGGCGCACCCGAACTCGCTCGTCATCGACATCGCCGGCGAAGCCTCGGTGCAGATGACCATGCAGGAAATGTCGACGGCGGCGCAGTACGACCTGCCGATCAAGATCTTCATCTTGAACAATCAATATATGGGCATGGTGCGGCAATGGCAGGAATTGCTGCACGGGGGCCGCTATTCGCACTCGTATAGCGAGGCGCTGCCGGACTTCGTCAAGCTCGCCGAAGCTTATCACGCCCACGGCATCCGCTGCACGCATCCGGGCGAACTCGACGACAAGATCCGGGAGATGATCGAGGTGCAAAAGCCGGTCATCTTCGACTGCGTGGTCGATCCGGCGGAAAATTGCTTCCCGATGATTCCGTCCGGCCGCGCCCATAACGAGATGCTGCTCGGCGACGCCGCGACGCGGGTCGAGGATGCGGTGACCGAAGAGGGTAAGATGCTGGTGTAGCCTTTGCTGTCGTCCCCGCGAAGGCGGGGACCCAGTAATCGCCGACATGGAGGTGATTACTGGATCGTCCGCCTGCGCGGACGATGACAATACGGAGTGAGGATAGAGTCATGAAACTCGGCATCATCGGCGCCGGCAATGTCGGCGGCACGCTCGGCAGCGCCTGGGCGCACAAGGCTGGTCACGAGATTTTCTTCGGCGTCACCAATCCGAAGTCCGACAAGACACAGGCGCTGCTCAAGACAATCGGCGGCAAGGCCCGCGCCGGCACCGCGGCGGAAGCTGCCGCCTTCGGCGAGATGATCGTGCTGACGACGCCGTGGACCGCCGCCGAAGCGGCGATCCGCTCGATGGGCGATTTGAGCGGGCGCATCATTCTCGACGCCACCAATCCGCTGGCCATGGGACCCGACGGGCTCGGCCTCGAGATCGGCCACAGCACCTCGGCGGGCGAGAAAGTCCAAGGCTGGGCCAAAGGCGCGTCCGTGTTCAAGACGCTCAACACCACCGGCTTCGGCAACATGGCCAACCCGGTCTTTCACGGCGTCAAATCGGTGATGTTCGTTGCCGGTGACGACGCGGCGAACAAGCCGAAGGTCATCGCGCTGGTAGCAGCACTCGGCTTCGAGGTGATCGATGCCGGACCGCTGCGCAATGCGCGACTGTTGGAAGCCCACGCCATGCTGTGGATCGAGCTGGCGCTCAATCGCGGCCAAGGCCGCGATTGGGCCTTTGCCGTGGTCCGCCGATAAGGAGACACACCGTGAGCACCGCGACGACGCATTATCCGGCCGCTGCGATCAAGGAGGGCATCGAGACCCGCACGCTGTGCGTTCTGGTCGATAACGAGCCCGGCGTGCTGGCACGGGTCATCGGCTTGTTCTCCGGCCGCGGCTATAACATCAACTCGCTTACGGTCTCGGAGACCGAGCACGAAAGGCATCTTTCGCGTATCACCATCGTCACCCGCGGCACGCCGATGGTGCTGGAGCAGATCAAGAATCAGCTCGACCGCCTGGTGCCGGTGCATCGGGTGATCGATCTGACGACGGCAAACCCGGCGATTCAGCGCGAGCTCGCGATGGTGAAAGTGCGCGGCACCGGCGATCAGCGCATGGAGGCACTGCGCCTCGCCGATGCCTTCCGCGCCCGCGTCATCGACGCCACCACCGAAAGCTTCGTGTTCGAGATCACCGGCGCCTCCGACAAGATCGAAAGCTTCATCAATCTGATGCTGCCGGTCGGCCTGGTCGAAGTGTCGCGCACCGGCGTCGTCGCCATCACGCGAGGACCGGAGGGGATGTGACTCCTACGCCTTCAGCTTCGTCAGCAGCGTCGCAAACCGGTCGACAAATCCCTGCAGGAATTTCTGCACGTTCTCATCGGAAATATTGCCTTGGTCGTCGATCAGGTCGGGCTTGTTGGTGATGTAGGCCTCGCCGCCGAGCAGCGTCATGCCGAGCCCGGTCATGACCGTGCGCAAATGCGCCTGGACCAGCGCGGTACCGATCGCACCGCCCGACGTGCCGGTGATAAAGCCCGGCTTGCCGGGCCACACGCTCTTGCCGAACGGCCGCGCGCCCCAATCGATGGCGTTTTTCAAAGCCGTCGGCATCGACCGATTATGTTCGGGCGTGACGATCAGAACGCCGTCGGCCTTGGTAATCTCGTCCTTGAAGCGGACAACCTCGGGCGGCAGGTTGCTTTCGTTGTCCTGATTGTAGAGCGGCAGATCGTCGATGCGCACAATTTTGGCGTCGAATTTGCCGGCGCCGAGCTTGATCAGCGCCTGGGCCAGCTTGCGGTTGATCAATTCACGGCGGTTGGAGCCGACAATAACGGCGATTTGCGGAAGTGCCATGGTTGAAGACCTCGGTTAGAATTCGTAACTAGGGCTAGATAGGTGCCCGAACAGCGGCCTTGCAAGCAGGCACAGCAATGAAACCGAGACACACGCACTTGCCTACCGATTGCCGGGCGATCAGCGACATTCTGGCGCGCATCGGCGACAAATGGTCGGTTTTGGTGGTCACGCGCCTGGGCGAC
Organism: uncultured Alphaproteobacteria bacterium; assembly: GCA_963791925.1. Taxonomy (GTDB): domain Bacteria; phylum Pseudomonadota; class Alphaproteobacteria; order Rhizobiales; family Xanthobacteraceae; genus BOG-931. Next base: position 828,237 of record CAWBUA010000006.1, read on the forward strand.
AAGCCAGTGCGCTTCAACGAGTTGCGGCGCTCGATCGGCGGCATCTCGCAGCGCATGCTGACGCTGACCTTGCGCGGGCTGGAACGCGATGGGTTGGTGACCCGCACGGTGTTTCCGACCATTCCGCCGCGAGTGGATTATGCGCTGACCCCGCTCGGCCGCGACCTGTTGGAGCCGGTCTCCGCGCTCGGTGCATGGGCGACCCGCAATCAGACCAAGATCGCCCGCGCGCGGGAGCGGTTCGACGGCGAGACACGACAAAAGGCGTCATAGCACCGGCCGGGCTTGTCGAAGCGCCCTATAAAACCTAGAAGCTGCAACCGGAAACCATCAGCCAAAGCACTGGCCGCACCAGGGGTGAGACATGCGTGTTTACTATGATCGCGACGCCGACCTGAACCTAATCAAGGGCAAGAAGGTCGCCATCATCGGCTACGGCAGCCAGGGTCATGCCCATGCGCTCAATCTGCGCGATTCCGGCGTCAAGGAGGTCGCGGTGGCGCTGCGCAAGAACTCGCAAGGGGTCAAGAAAGCGCAAGGCGAGAAGCTCAAGGTGATGGAAGTCGCCGAGGCCGCCAAATGGGCCGACGTGATGATGATGCTCACGCCCGACGAATTGCAGGCCGACATCTATAACGGCCGGCTCCACGCCAATATGAAGGAAGGCGCGGCGCTGATGTTCGCCCACGGGCTGAATATCCATTTCAACCTGATCGAGCCGCGTGCCGACCTCGACGTGATGATGATCGCGCCGAAGGGACCCGGCCACACGGTGCGTTCCGAATATCAGCGCGGCGCCGGCGTGCCGTGCCTGCTTGCCATCCACCGCGACGCCTCCGGCAACGCCCACGATCTCTGCCTGTCCTACGGCGCGGCGATCGGCGGCGGCCGCGCCGGCATCATCGAAACGAGCTTTCGCGAAGAATGCGAGACCGACCTGTTCGGCGAGCAGTCGGTGCTGTGCGGCGGCGTCGTCGAACTGATGAAGGCCGGCTATGAGACCTTGGTCGCCGCAGGCTATGCGCCGGAGATGGCCTATTTCGAGTGCATCCACGAAATGAAGCTGATCGTCGACCTCATCTACGAGGGCGGCATCGCCAATATGAACTATTCAGTCTCCAATACCGCCGAATACGGCGAATACGTCTCCGGCCCGCGCGTCATCAACGACGCCACCCGCGCCGAGATGAAAAAGATCCTCGACGACATCCAGTCCGGCAAGTTCGTCAAGGACTGGATGCTGGAGAACAAGGTCAACCAGACCTCGTTCAAGGCGATGCGCGGCAAGCTCGCGGCGCACCCGGCGGAAGCCGTCGGCGCCAAACTGCGCGAGATGATGCCGTGGATCAAAGAGAGAGCGCTGGTCGATCGATCACGGAATTGATCCACGGCATTTTGCGCCAAGACGGGCTCGCTGCCGCGAGCCCTTTTGGGATCAAAGAGAGAGCGCTGGTCGATCGATCACGGAATTGATCCACGGCATTTTGCGCCAAGACGGGCTCGCTGCCGCGAGCCCTTTTGGGATCAAAGAGAGAGCGCTGGTCGATCGATCACGGAATTGATCCACGGCATTTTGCGCCAAGACGGGCTCGCTGCCGCGAGCCCTTTTGGGATCAAAGAGAGAGCGCTGGTCGATCGATCACGGAATTGATCCACGGCATTTTGCGCCAAGACGGGCTCGCTGCCGCGAGCCCTTTTTGGATCAAAGAAAGGGCGCTGGTCGACCGGTCGCGAAATTGATCCACGGCATTTTGCGCCAGGATGGGCTCGTTGCCGCGGGCGCTTTTGGGATCAATGAAAGGGCGCTGGTCGACCGGTCGCAAAACTGATCCACGGCATTTTGCGCCAGGATGGGCTCGCTTGCGCAAGCCCTTTTGGAACCAAAGAACGCGCTCTCGCGGATCGCAGCCGGAATTGAACGGGACTTTTCAACCCGTCACGGGGTTGCTCTCAAGGCGGCGGCGGTTACACTGGCGCCGACGCAATAAAAAATCATTGGGAGGAATGGGCCATGTTCGCCAAGCGTTATCTGGTCGCGGCCGGCGCCGCGGCACTTGCATTCAGTTTCACCGGCACGGCCGCCAATGCGGCGGGGCTGTTCACGCTGCAATCGAAGACTTTCGCCGACGGCAAGATCATGCCGAAAAAGGTTGCCGGCAATGCCGCGAGCAACCCCAATTGCGTCGGCCAGAACGTCTCGCCGGAATTGCACTGGACCAACGTTCCGGACGGTACCAAGAGCCTCGTCCTGCTGATGTCCGATCCCGAAGGGCGCGCCCCGGGCGGCGTCAGCCACTGGGTCGCCTATGGCATCGACCCCGCCAAGGTCACCGGCTTTGCCGAAGGCGCCACCAGCAAGGACTCGGATCAATATGTCGGCGGCAAGAGCACGATGGGCGTGGGGCACTATTCGGGCCCGTGCACGCCGCCCAACGCCACGCCGCACCACTACACGTTCATCCTCATCGCCAGCGACTTCGCCCCGACCGATCTGCCCCCCGGTTTGACGCGCGAAGACATCATCGCGAAGTTCGGGCCGCCGCCGGCGCACGTGAAGGGCGTCACCGGCATGATCGGGCTGTTCGTCAATCCGTGGCACGAGTAGGCTTGGCACAGCTTGGCACAGGTGAGCGACGTCCGGCGATGAAGATCGCCAAGATCAAAAAGATAGCCCGGACGATTGTGAAGAAGTGCCGGGTCGACAGCCCCCGGCACTTCAAGCTCGCCGGCCGCGATCCCGCCGAGACTTTCGGCCTGTCGACCGATATCGAGAACGTCCAGCCGATCCTCGCCGCAGGCGTGGCCAAGCTCGAAGAGATGCAGCAGCGTCTCTACGCCCAGGGCCAGTGGGGCGTGCTCATCGTGCTGCAGGGCATGGATGCCGCGGGCAAGGACGGCATCGTCAAGCACGTGATGTCCGGCATCAACCCGCAAGGCTGCACCGTGCACGCCTTCAAGGCACCGAGCGCCGAGGAACTGGCGCACGATTTTCTCTGGCGCACCGGCAAGGACGTGCCGGCGCGCGGACAGATCGGCATTTTCAACCGTTCGCATTACGAGGAAGTGCTGGTGGTGCGGGTCCATCCGGAAACATTGGAAAAGCAGAAACTGCCGCCGAGCGCCACCGGCAAGGACATATGGAAACACCGGTACAGCGAAATCCGCGACTTCGAACGCCACCTCACGCGCAACGGCACGCTGGTGTTGAAATTCCACTTGCGCATTTCCAAGGAGGAGCAGCGCAAGCGTTTTCTCGCCCGCCTCGAAGAGCCGTTCAAGCGTTGGAAGTTCTCCACCAATGACGTCGCCGAACGCGCCTATTGGAATGAGTACATGGCCGCCTACGAGGAAATGATCCGTGAAACCTCGACGGATTACGCCCCGTGGTATGTGGTGCCCGCCGATCACAAGCATATCGCCTGGATCGTGGTCTCGGCGGCCATTATCGAGGCGCTCCAAAAGCTCAAGCTCGACTATCCAAAGGTCACCGGCAAAGCCCTGAAAGACCTGAAAAAGGCCGAGCGCCTGCTTAAACGCGAGGGCAAGGATTGACGCCGCTTGCCTCGTCCCACCCTCTTCCGATAGAAAGAGGCCGGTCCCACATCGAGTTAACGCGGAATTCACCTTAATCCGCGAGCCTGGGACGGCAACGAAGGCAGAAGCAATGTCATTTCGCCGCGATGTTCGCGCGATGACCCGGGGGACCGCGAAGGTCCTGCCCGGCGCTGCCATCATGCGTTGCAAGCTTCTTGGCGGGCTCCTGCTCCTTAGCGCCCCCTGAGGGCCGGCTGGGCGTTTGCGCCTGGGCACTCAGGGGTTCGATTTAAGCCACGGAACCCGATGAGCGCCCCGACCCCAGATGTTGGACATCAGGCGGGCGCAAGCAAGAAGGACCTCCAGCCATGACCACGCCAGCCAATCCTCACCCCGGCAAGTCCGAGAAGGACCGCGTCGTCATTTTCGACACCACCTTGCGCGACGGCGAGCAATGCCCCGGCGCCACCATGACGCATGAGGAAAAGCTCCAAGTCGCCGAGCTTCTCGACGACATGGGCGTCGACATCATCGAAGCCGGCTTTCCGATCGCCTCCGACGGCGACTTCGCCGCGGTCAACGAGATCGCCAAGCGCACCAAAAACGCGGTGGTCTGCGGACTCGCCCGCGCCGGCTTCAAGGATATCGACCGTTGCGCCGAGGCGATCAAGCCGGCCAAGCGGCGGCGCATCCATACCTTCCTGTCCACCTCGCCGGTGCACATGAAGTACAAGCTGCAGAAGGAGCCGCACGAGGTCTACGAGATGGTGATCGCGCAGGTGACGCGCGCGCGCAATTACACCGACGACGTCGAGTGGTCGGCCGAGGACGGCACCCGCACCGAGTTCGATTTCCTCTGCCGCTGCGTCGAGGCCGCCATCAAGGCCGGCGCCACCACCATCAATATTCCCGACACCGTCGGCTATACGGTGCCGGAGGAATATTTCCGGATGTTCAAAGAATTGCGGGAACGGGTACCGAATTCCGACCAGGCGCGCTTCTCGGTGCATTGCCACAACGATCTCGGCATGGCGGTGGCCAATTCGCTTGCCGGCATCAGTGCCGGCGCCCGCCAGATCGAGTGCACCATCAACGGCATCGGCGAGCGCGCCGGCAATGCGGCGCTGGAGGAAGTCGTGATGGCGATGCGCGTGCGCAACGACGTGCTGCCGTACTGGACCGGCATCGACGCCACCATGCTGACGCGAGCCTCGAAGCTCGTTGCCGCGGTGACCTCGTTCCCGGTGCAATACAACAAGGCGATCGTCGGGCGGAACGCGTTCGCGCATGAGAGCGGCATCCACCAGGACGGCATGCTCAAGCACACGCAGACCTACGAGATCATGATGCCCGAGGACGTCGGCGTGAAACAGACCTCGCTGGTGATGGGCAAGCATTCCGGCCGCCATGCCTTCGTGCACAAGCTGGAGGAACTCGGCTATCGCCTCGCCAGCAATCAGCTCGAAGACGCCTTCGTCCGCTTCAAGGCGCTGGCCGACCGCAAGAAGCACGTCTATGACGAGGACATCGAGGCGCTGGTCGACGAGGAAATCGCGACCTTCCAGGATCACATCAAGCTCGTCTCGCTCTCGGTCATTGCCGGCACCCGCGGGCCGCAGCGCGCCACCATGAAGCTCGACGTCGACGGCAAGGCGATGATCGAGGAATGCGAGGGCAACGGCCCGGTCGACGCGGTGTTCAATTGCGTCAAGGCCATGGTGCCGCACGACGCGGTGCTGGAGCTCTATCAGGTGCACGCGGTGACCGAAGGCACCGATGCCCAGGCCGAAGTCTCGGTGCGCTTGTCGGAAAATGGCCGCTCGGTGACGGCGAAGGGCGCCGACCCCGACACTTTGGTCGCCTCAGCCAAGGCCTATCTCGCCGCGCTCAACAAGCTTGTCGCCCGCCGCGCGCGGGGCCAATCGGCGATCGCCGCCGGCGAGCGCCGCATCCATTCGACGGATGCGGGTTGATTCCGTCGTGCCGGGACCCGGGCCGATAGCCCGAAATCCTTGGCCCGCCGGCCAAATTCAGCTGTCGACCATTGCGGCCTGCGCCGGCAGCTTCGTTTGGTTCCGGGCCATAGTGACGGGATGGGGCGGTCTCGGCAGTTCAAGATTGTCGCGCAGCGTTGGACCTTCATAATCAAGCCGGAACAGGCCGCGGCGCTGCAGCTCCGGCACCACCAGTTCGACGAACTCATTCAAGCTTGTCGGCAGCGACGCCGGCATGATGTTGTAGCCGTCGGCGCCGCCGGCGCGGAAGCGTTCCTCCAACTGATCGGCGATCCCGGCCGGCGTTCCCACGATGGTCCAATGGCCGCGCGCTCCGGCAATCCGGAGATAGACCTGACGCAGCGTCAAGCCATCCTTCTGCGCCATTTCGCTGATCAGGGCCGCCCGGCTCTTGCCGCCATTCGAGTCCGGAAGGTCTTGCGGAAACGAACCGTCCAGCGGGTAGCCCGTCAGGTCGATGCCTCCGAGCATGTCGGACAGCAGCGACAAGCCGACTGCGGGATGCATCAACGACTGCAAATAGTCGAACTTTTCCGCGGCTTCCTTCGCCGTTCGCCCCACGATCGGCATGACCCCGGGCAGGATTTTGAGGTGCTCCGGCTCGCGGCCGTATTTGGCCATGCGACCCTTCAGGTCCATGTAGAATGCCTGCGCCTGTTCGAGCGTCCGCTGCGCGGTGAAGACGACATCGGCGGTTTCGGCGGCGAGCTCCATTCCGGTCTCGGAGGAACCGGCCTGCACGATGACCGGGTATCCTTGCACCGGACGTGCCACGTTCAGCGGACCGCGCACCCGGAACCAGCGGCCTTGGTGATTAAGCATGTGGAATTTAGCCGGATCGAAATAGCGGCCGGACTCCTTATTGCGCAGAAAGGCGTTGTCTTCCCAGGTGTCCCACAGTCCCTTCACCACCGTCGCGAATTCGCGGGCGCGGTCGTAGCGCTCGGCGTGAGGGACGTGGGCGTCCAGACCGAAATTGAACGCTTCGTCGGGGCTCGACGATGTGACCAGGTTCCATCCGGCGCGGCCGTTGCTGAGATGATCGAGCGAAGCGAATTTGCGCGCGATGTGAAACGGCTCGTTGTAGGTCGTGGTCGCCGTGGTCACCAGTCCGAGCCGATCCGTCATGACCGCGATCGCCGACAACAGCGTCAACGGTTCGAATTGGCCGGTGTATTTGGGCGAGTAGCTCCACGCCTCGACGTTCGCCGCATCGCGGGCGCCCAGCGTGTCGGCAAAGAAGATAAAGTCGAACTTGCCTTCCTCGGCCTTGCGCGCAAGATCGATGTAGTGCCGCAGGTTCATGCCGCCGTCCGCCTGCGCCGGCGGATGGCGCCAGCCACCGAGATGATGGCCGGTGGGATAGAGAAAGGCGCCGAGCTTCATCTTACGGCTGGTGTCGCTCATCGCAGTAATCCCGCGCCTCAATACTGCTGGTCCGCTTGCGCCGAGGCGCGGGGGGCTGAAATTCACGGCGCCGCCCGGGAGCTTCGCAGCGTCACCATGCCTAGCACATCTGTTGCGAGAAAGTGAGTGACGGCATCATGTGCGGCGGCATGAAACCGCGTCCTTCGACCGGACTGCGGCAAGGGGGATTCGCCTGTGCCGGGGGATTGAGCGAGCGGGCTCAAGCGCCGGATGTCCCGATCCGAATCCCTCCGGGGACGGATCGATTGCCCGCTTGGAATTGCCGCCGCAATGTCCTAGATACGGCTGGCGCGGCGCCCCCTGGGCGCCGCAAATACGGTGGAAGCTCCTAACCTCTGCTGCCATTTCCCGGTTAGGGCGCATAGCTCAGTTGGTAGAGCAGCTGACTCTTAATCAGCGGGTCCAAGGTTCGAGTCCTTGTGCGCCCACCAATTTTTCAGGCGGGCTCCTGCGATCATGCAGCCCCATCGGTCGGCTCATCGCAGTCGCCGGGCGCAATCGCTCTCATGACGACATTTTAAGCCGCGGCCATCCTTCGCGCAACGCCGCCGGCGAGCGGTTCCGCCGGAAGTCGCACTATACGCAAGTTGACGCTCTCCGGCCCGCTCGCTAGCACCATGAGCGGTTAGTCGAGAACCGGGCTGATGAACCGCAAGCAAGGGCGCGCTGAGGGACGATCTGGCACAGGCCCAAACGGCCGCGCTCCGGCCAGCACAACGCCGAACGGACAAGCAGCCAAAATGTTCGCGGCCGCGGTGGCGCAACATCGCGCGGGCGCGTTTGGCGAAGCCGAGCGCGGCTACCGGCATATTCTGTCGTTGTTTCCCGATCACGCCGACAGCCTGCATAACCTCGGCCTGCTCGCACTCAATGGCGGAGATGCGAATGCAGCCACCAGCCTCATTGGTCGCGCAATCGCGCTCAACGGCGGGGTGGCGGAATATCACTACAATAATGCGCTCGCCTGGCGTGCGATCGGCCGGAACGACGAAGCAGCAGCGCACCTGGAACGCGCGATCGCGCTGCGACCCGATCACGCGCTTGCGGTACTCAATCTCGGCAATGTGCGCCGCGACCAGGCCCGATCGGCCGATGCCGTCGCCTGCTACGAACGCGCGCTGGCGCTCGTTCCGAATTTGCCCGGCGCGAATTTCAACCTCGCCAATGTCCTGCTGGAACAGAATCGATGGGATGCGGCGACCGACCATTACCGCAAAGCGTTGGCTCTCAGGCCGGATCATGCCGAGGCTCACCATCGGCTCGGTATCGCGTTAATGGCGCTGCACGATAGCCGCAAGGCTGTTGCGCATTTTGAGGCGGCGATTGCGCTCAAGCACGACCTGCCCGACGCGCACGAGGATCTCGGTGCTGCGTATCTGGCAGCGGGCAAATTCGATTTGGCGCTCAGCGCGGCAGTGCGGGCAATCGAGCATAAGGAAACGCCGCGCGGCAAGGAGCTGTTCGGTCAGGCCGTGAAACTGCTCCGATTTACTGCGGAAAGCGCGTACCTTCGTGTTTTGCTGTTGCGCGCGATTTCGGAGGCCTGGGCGCGGCCGCGCGAACTCACCAAAGCCTGCGTGAGCATCATTGCGCTCAATCCGGTCGTGAAAGACTGCACCGCGCGCGCAGTAGCGGCGTGGCCGGCGCGATTGGACGCCAGCGAACTGTTCGGCGCAACGGCACCGGCGGCACTGGCCGAGGATGCGCTGCTTGTTTGCCTGCTGCGATGCAGTGCGGTAGCCGATATCGGGCTCGAACGCCTGCTGACCAATGTTCGGCATATTATGCTGACGGCCGCGGAGGGTGATGGCGATGCGCTCGACGATCGGACACTAGCGTTCTACGCGGCGGTGGCGCAACAGTGCTTCATCAATGAATACGTTTATGCGTCGACACCCGCCGAACTGGAACATGCGCACGCGCTTCAATCGAAACTCGCCCAAGCACTCAGCAATGGTGCGGAAATTGCGCCGCTATGGCCGGTCGCTGTCGCCGCCTATTTTCCGTTGCATACCCTGCCCGGAGCGGAAGCTTTGCTGGAACGCCGATGGCCGGACTGTCTGCAAACCCTGCTTATGCAGCAGATCGCGGAGCCGCTGCGCGAACGCCAGCTCGCTTCGACCATACCGGCGCTGACGGCGATCGGCGTTGACGATGTGTCGCGCGCGGTACGCGAGCAATATGAGGAAAACCCCTATCCGCGGTGGGTCAAACCCAGAGCCGCAACTCCGGCTTTGCGCATCATCCCCATGGACCGTGCACCGGACCAAATTTCGGATGTGCTGATCGCCGGCTGCGGAACGGGCCTTTTCACCATTGAATTCGCACAGCAGATGCCGGCGAGCCGCATTCTAGCCGTCGATCTAAGCCTCGCCAGTTTGAGCTATGCCAAGCGCATGGCGGAAGAATTGCAGCTTGCCAATATCGAGTTCGCCCAGGCCGACATCCTGGAATTGGGCGGCATCGGCCGCCGCTTCGATTTCATCGATGTTGGCGGCGTGCTGGTGACCCTCGCCGATCCGTGGGCCGGGTGGAAGATTTTGTTGACGCTGCTGCGACCCGGCGGCACCATGCAGGTCGGCCTTTACAGCGAGATGGCGCGGCAGAATGTGGTCGCAGTTCGCGCCATGATTGCCCGGCAGGGCTATCATGCTACCGCCGACGATATGAGGCGCTGCCGCGAGGCAATCATCACCGGCGATGATCCGATACTGAAATCGGTGGCGCAGTGGAGTGATTTCTTCACCATGAGCGATTGCCGTGATCTCCTGTTCCATGTTCAGGAGCACCGGTTCACGCTGCCGCAGATCAAATCGTTTCTGGCGACAAACGGCGTGCAATTCTGCGGCTTTATTCCCGAGCCTTCCCTGTTCAGCCAATTCGCTGCGCGTTTCCCCGACCGATCGGCTTTGACCGATCTCGATTGCTGGCACACGTTCGAAAGCGAAATGCCGCATGCGTTCCGCAACATGTATCAGTTTCGGGTGGGAAAGACCGCCTAGCTTCGCGCAACGCCGCCGGCGACCTAATTCTGCCGAAAGTTGCATCGAGAGCTGGAGCGATCCGAGAATTTCACTCTTCAAGCTGCAGCTTGCGACGCGGCAGTCGCCGGAATCGTCCCTTCGATCTCCCCGTATCGTTCGCCCGACGCCTCCTGCTCCGTTTGCACATCCCTGAACACGAAGTTGCTCAACAGGCTCGTCAGCTTTGCGCTCTCGTCGGCGAGAGAGCGGCATGACGCCGTCGCTTGTTCGCCCATCGCGGCGTTGCGCTGCGTCGTGGAGTCCAGCTCGCCGATCGCAACATTGATCTCCTTGATCGTGCCTGATTGCGCGACGGCCTGACCGGCAATGTCGGCTATGCCGCCGTCGATCACCGCGATCTGCTCCCGGAGATGGTCGAACGTTCGCCCCGTGGCGCCGACGAGCTCGACGCCTTTGGCGACTTCGACCGAACTCTCCGAGATCAGAACTCTTGATCTCCTTCGCCGCGTCCGCGGACCGCTGCGCGAGCCGCCGCACCTCGGAGGCGACGACCGCAAAGCCGCGGCCGGCGTCGCCGGCCCGCGCCGCCTCGATACCGGCGTTCAAGGCCAACAGATTGGTTTGGAAGGCAATGTCGTCGATAACGCTGATGATGGCGCCGATTTTCTCCGACAACTCCTTGATGCGCTCGATAGCCTGGACGGATTGCTGCACGGTTGCCATGCTCTCGACGGCATTGACCTTCGCCGCCGTAATGATGTCCTTCGTCCTGGTCGAGGCGTCCGCCGCCTTGTTGACCGCGCCGACCAGTTCCTCAATGGCGGCACTCGATTGCTCGAGCATCGCCGCCTGGCGCTCAGTGCGTTCGGAGAGCTCGTCCGAGGCGGCGGAAATTTCGCGCGATTGAGTATGGACCGAAGCGGCGACAAGCCCGACATTGGCCAGCGCCGTTTCGAGGTCATTCACGGCCAAATCATAGTTCGTCTTGATGGCGCCGAAGGCTTCGGGCAAATCGGCAAGACGGAAAGTCAGGTTGCCCTTTTGCAAGCTGTCGAGGCCCTCGCCGACCGTGGCAATGACCTTGGAGAGCTCGACGGCGGCGTCGCGCTTGGCTTTCTCGACCGCCTGCTCCTGCATTTTTACCGCACTATTGATGGCTTCGGCGGCGACGCGAAGCGAGCCTTGCATTCCGCCCAACATGATCCGGCGATAGTAGACATTTTGACAGACGGACTGCAGGCTGCCCGTCGCTTCACGGACAAAGGCATCGCAGCGATCGATCACATCGTTCACCTGGTGCTGAGCCTCGCCGAGAATCCCTTTTTCGGTAATCCCGATGATTCGGGCCTCGAAGTTGCCTTTGGATATTTCAGCGCATACCGCGCCAATTCTTTTTATGGCGGCAAGTTCGGGACTTGCCTCCGCCGCGGGCCTCACCGTCGCCTTTGACAGAACCGCAAGCAAAACCGCACCGCAGACGATCGAAAAAGCGATCAAGACCCGTTCGATGGGCGGGTCGCCAAGCAATCCCGCCATCAAGGCGAGCGTTGCCGCTAAAATTGCGGCGCCTGCCGCGGCACTGGCCGCGCGGCCGGGATTAGAGCGAAAAGATAAGCGCGTCATAAGTCGTATTCCTCGATTGCAGGAAGTCGGTAAGAAAACGAAACCCCGCCGCCAGCTCTTCCTTGCCGTTGGCATGTTTCTTCTCCTCACGCAGAACCTCGGCATAGAGCGGCGCAATCGTGTTCTCGATGGTGGCGGGATCGGGTACGCGGCGGTTGGAATGAAACCCGATGATCTGGTGCTGTTCGTCATACGACGGAGTCACATGCGCAAGGACCCAGTAGTAGTCTCCGGTTTTGGCCATGTTCTTGACGTAAGCGAAGATCTCACGGCCGGCCAAAATCGTATCCCACAACAGCTTGAACACCGCGCGCGGCATGTCGGGGTGGCGGATGATGCTATGCGGCTGTCCGAGCAATTCCGCTTCGTCATAGCCGGCGATCTTGCAGAACACCTCGTTGACATAAGTGAGGCGGCCCTTGAGATCGGTCTTGGAAACGATGAGGTCGGGTTCGCGAAACGGAACCGCGGTATTCGTCGGCTTGATGAGCGTCTTCATAGGTGAACCCGTGCAGCTTTCCCCGGCATGTCAGTCGGCGCGGCCAAACAATGGATCGTCGCTGCTGAGCTGCAAATCGAACAGCAGGCCGATGCGATCGCCCTGGCGATTGACGATCTTGGCCTTGAGCTGCCGTCCATCATTCATCACCACCGTCAAACTCTGATTTTCGAGCAACGGCTGACGGCAAATGATGCCCAAGCCACTTTGCGCGACGTCCTTCAATTCCGCCGCTATCGATTTGCCGGCAACCAGAAGCGTGCAGGAGCCGCTGATTTTCAGGCGCGGCGAGCGCCGCATCTGCTTGAGGGCGGGGAGCGCAATCTCGCCATTCGGGCTGATCCGCTTGGCGTTGCCGGCCGATGCTTCGTCGAGAAATTGGCAGAGCGTGCGTGCGTCTTCGACCAGGAGACCGCCGACCCGCGCTATTGCTCCCGAATTGAATTCGGCGAGGATCGACCTCGCCTCTCGGGCGAGGCGCCGCCATGTTTCGGCGGCGCCGGCGAGCTGTCGCCGCTCCGGCTCGGAATAGGAACCGGCGCTTTTACAAAGTCCCGCGAGCGGCGGCTTCGCCACAGCGACGTCGGCGTAGAGCTTCGAGGTTCTGGCGCAGAGTTCTTCGTTCAGTCCGATTTCGGGACCGTAGCGCAGCCCGAGCTGCATGATCTTGCTGTTGTCATGGAGAAGATGACGCCATGGTCGCAGCGTCAAACGCGTGTTGCCGCGCGCACAGGCCGTCAAGGCGATGGCGAGGGCTCCGATATGCAGAACGTTCCACAACAAGTCATAAATAATGGTCGCAAGCAGAAACTCCTTATTGAACTCGCCGCCGCTTTGAAGCTCTGGCGGCGCCTCCGGCGACATCGGCCGTATGGCGGCTGGGGCATCCATCGGCGTGAAAAGGACCCTTGGTAAGTCAAAGCTTCGCGAAGCGACCGATTGCCCACCATTCCACTTCGGACGCGAAGGTCGCGGAAAATTGGCCGCCCCGACGCGCCACAGCACGTTTCGACCGGACTATGGAAAAACACGTCTAACGCAAGCTGAATAAGTCGAAGGACAAGCTGAATAAGTCGAAGGAATTGGCTTAACGCAGGATAACAACGTCACCCCGCCAGCGCGGAACCGATCGCACCCGGCGGGTCGAGCGACTGCTGAATGACGCGGCCGAGCGCCGATACCTGATACGGCTTGCGCAGCACCGGAAATTCCGGCGTGGCATCAAACACCCTGGTGTAGCCGGTGGTCAGCACGACTGGAATATCCGGATAACGCCCGGCAATGATGCGCGCCAGCGCCAGGCCGTCGGTGTGGCCGGGCAAGACCACGTCGCTGAAGACGAGCGCGATGCCTGTGCCGGCGGCCAGCGCATCGAGGGCCATAGCGGCATTCTCCACTTCCATCGTGCGGTAGCCGAGCTGCTGCAGCAGCGACACCGCGACATCCCTGACCTCGGGATTGTCCTCGACGACCAGGATGGTCTGCCGGCCGGCGCTGACATATTGGCCGTCGTCTTGCGGCGAAGGCGTAGCAACGGCCGCATGCGTGCGCGGCAGATAAACCGTTACTTTGGTGCCGCGGCCGATCTCGCTGTCTATCGTCACCGTGCCCGCCGAGCGCCGGGCGAAACCGTAGACCTGCGAGAGGCCGAGCCCGGTGCCCTTGTCCGGACCTTTGGTGGTGAAAAATGGCTCGACCACCCGGGACAGCAGATCGGGCGGGATGCCACCGCCGGTGTCAGCAACACTGAGCGCGACGAAATCGCCGGCCGCGGACAAGCTTTCCGGCGCCGCGCCCGCGTTGAAACGCACGTTTTCCGCGGCGATGACGATGCGGCCGCCCCCGGACATGGCATCGCGGGCGTTAACCGCGAGATTGACCAGAGCGAGCTCCAGCTCCGACTTGTCGACGAAGACCGACCATGTCTTGTCAGGTACGTCGATCTGGAATTCGATGTTGACGTGCATAGATCCGGCCAGCACCTCACGGATGGCGTACACCGCCTCGGCCGGATCGATCACCGTCGGACTAAGCGGCAGCGTGCGCGAGAACGACAGCAGCTGCCGGGTCAGGTTTTCGCCACGGGTCGCCGCCATTTCGATCGCCGCCAAGGAGCGCGCGTCCCTGACGTCGGGCAAGCGGCCCTTCAGGCGCTGCGCGTGGCCGCTCACGATCATCAAAAGGTTGTTGAAATCGTGGGCGACGCCGCCGGTGAGCTGTCCGATGGCGTCCATCTTCTGCAAATGCGCGGCCTGCCGTTGCGCGCGCTCCAGCGCCGCGGCGGCTTCCTTCTCCGCGGTGACATGGCGGCCGGCGACGTAGATCAGACCGTTGCTCTCGGTCATGGTCCATTGCAGCCAGCGCCACGATCCGTCTTTGTGGCGGAAGCGGTTTTCCATGCGTACGGTCGGCACGCCTCGCGCCAGCCGGGCGCGGCCGGCAACGGCATTCGGCGCATCGTCGCGATGGCGCAACTGGCTGACATGCATGGACTTGATCTCGTCCTCGCTCCAGCCGAGCAGTCGCGTCCAGGCCGGATTCAGGCTGAGGAAATAACCCTCGAAATTGCAGACCGCGAGCAGGTCTTCCGAGACGTTCCAGATGCGGTCGCGCTCGAGCGTGCGCTTCTCGACTTCGGCTTCGAGCTTCTCGCCGGCGGCACGCAATTGCGCTTCCATGGCGGCGCGCGCCTGCTCCGCCTGCATGCGTTCGATGGCGAAGCCGAGCTGCCGCGCGAGCGTCAACGCCAGATCGACGTCCTCGCGTTTGATTTCGCGCGGCGCGTCGTAATAGGTCATGAACTTGCCGACCAGCCTGCCCGCGGCCATCAGCGGAATGAAAGCGAGCGCGCCGATGCCTTCCCGCGCCACGGCGCCGCCGATCAGCGGATCGAGGTCGGCGGCGGCGGTATCAGGCAGACAGACCGGGGCGGGATTGGTTTCGCCCACGGCCCACGGCGAATGGCCTTCGACGGCGCTGCGATAGCGGTCCGACAGGCCGCGCCATGCGGCGAAACGCATGACCCCGTCGGCGTCGCAACGCAGGATCGAGGCGCGCGTGCCATGCAGCGCCGCAATAATGGCATCCAACGCGGCGTCGTAGACGTCCGCCAAAGACATTGCACGAAACAGCCGGTCGGTGAAACGGTACAGCGCCGCCTGTTCCTCCGCGCGCCGCGCCAGAACCGCCTCGGCGCGCTTGCGGGCGGTGATGTCGCGCGCGATTTTCGACGCACCGAGGACATTGCCGCGTTCGTCCTTCATCGGCGACACGGTGAGCGAAATGTCGACCAACCGCCCGTCCTTGCAGCGGCGAACGGTTTCGAAATGCTCGATGCTTTCGCCGCGCCGGATGCGTGCGAGAATCTTCGGTTCCTGGTCGTGCAGCTGCTCCGGAATGATGGTCGTGATCGGCTTGCCGACAATCTCTTCAGCCGAATAGCCGAACAGCCGTTGCGCCGCCGGATTCCAGCTGATGATGACGCCGTCGAGGTCTTTGCTGACGATGGCGTCGTCGGACAATTCGACGATACTGGCGAGTTGCCGGCGCGCGGCATCGCCTTGCCGCTGTTCGGTGACATCGAGCAGCGAGGCGATCCAGCCGGTTATTCCCGAGGCGTCGCGCTCGGGCCGGTAGGCGATGTAAAGGCTGCGCTTGCCGATCGCGGGAAAGTCCAGCTCGCATTCGAACTCCGTCTCCTCGCCGCGCAAGACTTTTTCGATATGAGGGCGGAGCGTGGCGAATGCCTTATCGCCGAGCACTTGCGCGATCGTCTGGCCAATGATCTCGTCGCGATCGCGTGCGATGAATTTCGCGTAAGCCTCGCTGACAAAGCGGTAGCGCAGGTCGCGGGTGCAGCGTACCAGCATGAACGGCGTGCGATTGATCAGCGATTGCAGCTCAGCTTCGCTGGCGCGCAGCGCTTCTTCGGCCCGCTTGCGTTCGGTCAATTCCTGAAAGCTGCAAACGGCGCCAACGGTGCCGCCCGATTGGTCTTTGAGCGGCGTCGCATTCATCAAAACCGGCACCCGTGCACCGTCGGGGCGCTCGACCACCAGTTCAGCGGCGAGAACGCTGTCGCCGGTCCGCAGCGCGATGGCGACCGGCGTGGCTTCGAACGGCAACGGCGCGCCATCGGCCCCATAGCGGCGAAACGAAGCACTGTGCCGATCGCCCGGATCCTCAAGCGGCGGCGCCCGGCCCCAAAGCTCGACGGCGCGCCGGTTATAGCGGACGAGCCCGCTATCGGGCCGGCACACGCAAAACGCCGTCGGAATGGCATCCAACGCGCTCTGATCGATTGTGCGGAAGACGTCCAGGCCGGGCGGCGTCGAGACGGTTTTTGGCTCCTGACCACGCATCACATAAGCTTCCCCCAGCCCGGCAAACGCGCGCCGGCCGCGAAAGTTCCGCGCGTTTCAATCCCTTATGCGTCCTGCCGCAGAGGAGAAAAGGGCCTCCATCGGCCACGGCTTTGACGGCACCAAGCCGCGGCACGGGCGGCGAAAATTACTCTGTAGCGGGGGGCTGCACCTGCGGGCATACTCCCCCGCACCGTTGACGCATCGGACCGGCACGGTCACTCGAAGGCGGCCCGGAAATTGCAGGGAAACTGCGGATTCATCGGGCAAACCGGGCGTAGCGCGTAACAACAGCATGTCGATCCTCGTCGGGCTCCACCACGCCACCCGCTACGCCTACGATCGGCCGATCGGATTAGGCCCGCAGGTCATCCAACTCCGGCCGGCGCCGCATTGTCGGACCCGGATCCCGAGCTATGCGCTGACCGTGACGCCGGCGCCGCATTTCGTGAACTGGCAGCAGGACCCGCACGGCAATTGGCTGGCGCGCTACGTGTTTCCGGAGAAGACGCGCGAATTCTCCATTACGGTCGATCTGCGCGCCGACATGGAAGTCATCAATCCGTTCGACTTCTTCATCGAGCCCTATGCGGATAAGTGGCCGTTCGACTACGCCCCCGACCTCAAGGATGATCTTGCCGCTTTTGTCGCGCCGGAGCCGGCCGGGCCGCGCCTGACGGCGTTCGTCCGCTCGATCTCGCGCCAGCCGCGCAGCACCGTCGATTTTCTGGTCGAGCTCAATCAGCGCCTCCAAGGCATGATCCGCTATCTCGTTCGACTCGAGCCAGGCGTGCAAACTCCGGAGGAGACGCTCGCTTCCGGCGCCGGGTCGTGCCGCGATACGGCGTGGCTCCTGGTGCAGATTATGCGCCACCTCGGCCTGCCGGCGCGGTTCGTCTCCGGGTACCTCATCCAGCTGCGTCCCGACGTGGCGCCGCTCGAAGGCGCGGCCGGCACCGAATTCGATTTCACCGATCTGCATGCCTGGACCGAGGTCTATATTCCCGGCGCCGGCTGGGTCGGTCTCGACGCCACCTCGGGACTGCTCTGCGGCGAAGGCCATATTCCGCTCGCGGCGACACCGCATTATCGCTCCGCCGCGCCGATCAGCGGCTTGGTCGAACCTTGCGAGGTCGACTTCGGCTACGAGATGAGCGTGACCCGGCTGGTCGAGCACCCGCGGGTGACGGCACCGTTTTCCGAGGAAGCCTGGACCGCGCTCGATAAGCTCGGCGAGAAGATCGATGCCGATCTTGGCCGGCATGACGTGCGCCTCACCATGGGCGGCGAACCGACTTTCGTTTCGGTCGACGATTATCAGTCCGCGCAATGGAACACCGAGGCGCTTGGCGCCGCAAAGCGCGAACGGGCGGACGATCTGATCCGGCGGCTGCGCGACCGCTTCGCGCCAGGCGGCCTGCTGCACTACGGCGAGGGCAAATGGTATCCCGGGGAGCCGGTTCCGCGCTGGGCCTTCGCGCTGTACTGGCGCTGCGACGGCGTGCCGATCTGGCGTGACGACGGCTTGATCGGGCGCGAAGCGGCCGCGCCCCAGGCATCGACAGCGGATGCGCGGCGTTTTGCCGAAGGCATCGCCGCGCGGGCGGGACTTGTCGCCGATTATGTGCAGCCGGCTTATGAGGATCCGGTCGACCGCATGCTCAAGCTCGGCCTCACTCCGCACAACATCGATCCGAGCGATCCCAAGAGCGACGATCCAAACGAGCGCGCGCGTATCCTCAAACTGTTCGACGATCACCGCGGCGAGCCGAGAGGCTTCGTGCTGCCGCTGCAGCGCTGGACGGCACAAGCCAAACCGGGCTGGCTGAGCGAGATCTGGCGCACGCGCCGCGGCAGCCTGTTTCTGGTGCCCGGCAATTCGCCGCTCGGGCTGCGGCTGCCGCTGTCAACGCTGCCGGCGCTCGCTGCGGCCGATTATCCCCACCTCGTGCCCGCCGATCCGTTCGCCGCACGCCAGCCGCTGTCCGACCCACGTGTCACGCATCCAGTCAGCGCGCAGGGCTATCGCACTTCAACCGGCGCGACGGATGCGCCGCCGCTTGCGCCGGAGACGCTGGTGCTGCAGCGGCCACCGAGCGGATCGGCGGCCGTCGACGGATCGGCCGTTCCGGTGCGTACCGCCTTGTCCGTCGAGGTGCGCGACGGCCGGCTGTGCGTGTTCATGCCGCCGGTCGAAACGCTCAACGACTATCTCGATCTCGTCGCCACCATCGAAGCGACCGCGGCCGAGCTCGACCTGCCGATCCACATCGAGGGCTATGCGCCGCCGCCCGATCCGCGTCTCAACGTGCTGAAGGTGACGCCTGATCCGGGCGTCATCGAGGTCAATATCCAGCCGGCGACGACGTGGCGCGAAGCCGTCGACATTACGCGCGGCATCTATGAGGACGCCCATCGCGCGCGGCTCGGCACCGATAAGTTCATGCTCGACGGGCGGCACACCGGCACCGGCGGCGGCAACCACGTCGTGCTCGGCGGACTGGATGCCGCCGACAGCCCGTTCCTGCGGCGGCCCGATCTGCTCAAGAGCCTGGTGCTCTATGCGCTGCGCCGGCCGGCATTGTCCTATCTGTTCTCCGGGCTGTTCGTCGGGCCGACCAGCCAGGCGCCGCGCATCGACGAAGCGCGGCAGGATTTGCTCTACGAACTCGAAATCGCCGTCGGCAAAGTGCCGCCGCCGGGCGGCCCCGACTGGGTGCCGCCATGGCTCGTCGACCGGCTGTTCCGCAATATCCTGATCGACGTCACCGGCAACACCCACCGTACCGAGATTTGCATCGACAAGCTGTTCTCGCCGGACGGCCCCACCGGCCGGCTCGGCCTCGTCGAATTCCGCTCGTTCGAAATGCCGCCGGATGCGCGCATGAGCCTCGCCCAGCAATTGCTGCTGCGCGCGCTCATCGCCGCCTTCTGGCGCACGCCGCTCGACGGCAAGCCGGTGCGCTGGGGCACCGCGCTGCACGACCGCTTCATGCTCGAACATTTCGTCTGGGACGATTTCCTCGGCATTTTGGACGATCTGAAATATGCCGGTTACGTTTTCGATCCGGGCTGGTTCGAGGCGCAGCGGCAATTCCGCTTCCCGCTCTGCGGGCGGGTGCACCACGGCGGTGTCGATCTCGAACTGCGGCAGGCGATCGAACCGTGGTACGTGCTCGGCGAAGAAGGCAACCAAGGCGCCACCGTGCGCTTCGTCAACTCCTCGGTGGAGCGGCTGCAAGTCAAGGTCTCGGGCTTGAACGCCGACCGTCACGTCGTCACCTGCAACGGCCGGCGCGTGCCATTGGTCGCCACCGGACGATCCGGCGAATTCGTCGCCGGGGTACGGTTCAAGGCCTGGGATCTGGCCCAATCGTTGCAGCCGACCTCAGGCGTGCACGCGCCGCTCACCTTCGATATTGTGGATACCTGGAATCGGCGCTCGTTGGGCGGCTGCATCTATCACGTGGCGCATCCCGGCGGACGCAACTACGAGACTTTCCCGGTGAATTCCTACGAAGCCGAAGCGCGGCGGCGGGCGCGCTTCCAGGAACACGGCCATACTGGTGGAGTGATCGACGTGCCGCCGCTCGAACCATCGCTCGAATATCCGACCACGCTCGACCTGCGACGCCCGAATTGACGATCGTCCCGTGAAACTTCGCCACATCGCGCCATGGCCTTGCAATCTCCCAGCGCTCTTGACGCACCGGATGCCAACCTCGCGCCGCTGATCTCCGGCTATCGGCCGCTCGCTGGCGTGTTCGACGAGATGATGGACGGCGACGGGCGAATACGCGCCCATTGGCAACCGTTCCTCACCATGCTCGCCGCGCTTGGCGGCGACGAGATCAATCGCCGCTTCGCCGCGGCCGACCGCTATTTGCGCGATTCCGGCGTGTTCTATCGCGTCTATGAGGACGCTGCCGGCATCGAGCGACCCTGGCCGTTGAGTCATGTTCCGTTGATCATCGAGCCGGGCGAATGGCGGCAGCTGGAAGCGGGCCTCGTCCAGCGCGCCGATTTGCTCGAAGCGGTGTTGGCGGATTCCTACGGGCCGGGAACGCTGACGCGCGACGGCCGGCTGCCGGCCGCGGTGATCGCCGGCAATCCGGAATTCTTGCGGCCCTTGGTGGGCGTCGAGCCGCCCGGCGGCGCGCATCTGCGCTTCTATGCCGTCGACGTCGGCCGCGGCGCCGACGGCCGCTGGTGGGTGCTCAACGATCGGGCGCAGGCGCCGTCCGGCGCCGGTTATGCAATCGAAAACCGTCTCGCGCTGTCGCGCGCCATTCCGGACATTTACCGCAAAGCGCGCGTCGAGCGCGTCGCGCCATTCTTCCAGGCCTTGCAGGCCGAATTGCTCGCGCTCAACCGCCGCGACGACGCCCGCATCAGCCTCCTCACCCCGGGGCCGATGAACGAGACCTATTTCGAGCATGCTTATCTGGCGCGCTATCTCGGTCTTCTGTTGGTCGAAGGCGAGGATTTGAGCGTCCAGGACGACGGCGTCTTCATCCGCACGGTGTCGGGGCTGCGCCGCACCGAGGTGGTGCTGCGCCGCATCGACGCCGACTTCGCCGATCCACTGGAACTTAATGCCGCATCGCGGCTCGGCGTCGCCGGCCTCCTACAAGCCGTGCGCGAGGGCAAGGTGATCATCATCAACGCGCTCGGCGCCGGCCTGGTCGAGGCGCGCGCCATGTTGGCGTTCCTGCCGGCGCTGGCGCCGATCGCGCTCGGCGCCGAGCTGAAAATACCGAATATCGCGACCTGGTGGCTCGGCCGCGCCGACATGCGCGAAGACATGCTCGGCAAGCTCGACAATATGGTCATTGCGTCGGCATTCACCGAGCAGCTCCCCAACGCGCAGCTCGGCAGCGAAATTTTGGGCGCACGGCTCGACAAGACGCAGCGGCAAGCTCTGATGCAATCGATCCGCGACCGCGGCATCGACTACGTCGCCCAGGAGGCAGTCACGCTGTCGAGCATGCCGGTGTGGCGCGACGGCCGGCTACAGCCGCGGCCATTCACGCTGCGGCTGTTCCTGGCGCGGACCGGCGCGCGCTGGCAGGTTCTGCCCGCCGGCTTCGTCCGTATCGCCGACGACGTCGATGCCCGCGCGGTGAGCCTGCAACGCGGCGCCGCGACCGCCGACGCCTGGGTGCTGGCGCACGGCCCGGTGGCCGAGACCACGCTGCTGCCGACCGCGGAACGGATGCCGGTGCAGCGGGCCAGCGGGCTGTTGCCGAGCCGCGCCGCCGACAATCTGTTCTGGGTCGGCCGCTATGTGGAGCGCGCCGAGGCGACGCTGCGGCTCGTCCGCGCCATCGTTAACCGCGTCGCCGAAGCCGACGATGCCACGGCTCCGGTCATCGCCACGTTGCAGGCGCTGCTTGGGGCCTGGGACGCCATCCCGCCCGACAGCACCGCCGCGCCTGCAACTTTCATCGCGCGCGCGGTTCTGACCGGCGCGGATCTGGACGGATCGCTGCCGCATCTTGTGCGTGCGGCGCGTTTTGCCGCTTCCGTCATTCGCGACCGCTTCTCGCCGGACGCCTGGCGGGCGATCAGCGATCTCGCCAAGCTGATCGCAACGCCGCTCGCGGCCGGCCCGACCGAAAGCGCGATCGCCGAGCGCGTCGAAGCGGCCTTGCGTATCATCGCGGCACTATCCGGCCTGGCGCAGGAAAACATGACGCAGCTTGCCGGCTGGCGCTTTCTCGAGCTCGGCCGCCGCATCGAACGCGCGCTGCTGACGTGCCGGCTCACGCGCGCCTTGGCGCAAGCCGGCACCGCAGATGGCGAGCTCGACGTGCTTTTGGAACTCGCTGACAGCCAAATCACCTACCGGCAGCGCTATGTGATGATCGCCGCGCCGGCGCCGGTCGTCGACCTCGTCGTGCTCGATCCGAACAATCCGCGCTCGGTGCTCTACCAGCTCGATCGCATCGAGACGCATCTGCGCGCGTTACCGAAGCGCAGCGCCGGCGGCCGACTGTCGCCGGTGCAGCAAATCGCCGCGTCGATCGCCACCCGGCTGCGCACCGCCGAGGCCGCCGCTGTCAACGAGGCGTTGTTGGCCGACATCGAGCAAGCGCTGATGAAATTGTCGGACGCCATCACCGCGGCTTACCTCACCAACAATGAGCGGTCCGAACCGGTCTGGGAGGCGCTGGCGTGATCTACGACGTGCGGCAAACGACGATCTGCAGCTATGCGAGCCCGGTGGCGCATGCCCGTCACGTGCTTCGGCTCACGCCGGTGTCGCGCGACGGCGAGCGCGTGCAGGTCGCGGCACTGCAAATCGTGCCTGAGCCGGCGCACCGGCGCGAGAGCAAGGACTTTTTCGGCAACCGCCTGACCTGGATTGAGATCAACGAGCCGCACGAAACGCTGACGGTGAAATTGGCGGCGCGGGTCGCCGTCGATGCGGAACCTGTGCCGTCGGCAACGCCGGCCTGGGAAGACGTCCGCGAGGCGGCGTTTGCGACGAGCGACATCGGACCGGCGTCGCCCGCGCATTTTTTGTTCCCGAGCCGCATCGTTTCGCTCGATCCGGAAATCCGCGATTATGTCCGGCAAAGCTTCACGCCGGGACGCACCGTGCTTAAGGCGGCGATCGAACTGATCGGCCGCATGAAGGCCGACATTGTCTATGAGATCGGCGCCACCACCGTGACCACCACGCCGCCGATGTCGTTCGCGCTGCGCCGCGGCGTCTGCCAGGACTACGCCCATATCATGATTTCCGGGCTGCGCGGCATCGGGCTGCCGGCGGCCTATGTCAGCGGCTATCTGCGCAGCGCGCCGCGCACCGATCCCACGCGGCTGCAGGGCGCCGACGCCATGCACGCCTGGATGCTTTTGTGGTGCGGCGTGGGAGAGAAAGGCGGGGGCTGGATCGGGCTCGATCCAACCAATGGAATTTTGGCGGGCGAAGATCACGTCACGCTGGCGATCGGGCGCGACTATACCGACGTCGCGCCAATGGATGGCGTGATCCTGGGCTCGGGCGGGCAACACATCGACGTTGCCGTCGCCGTTACGCCTGCCGCCTGATCACAACCGCCATCGTCAGGCGCCGGTGGCGGCCTTAGCCAAGGCGGCGAGCGCCGCTGCGAGGCGGCCCGTCACTTCGTCGAGGCCGGTCGCCCCATGGCGTTGCGCCAGCCACGCCGGATCGTTGTAGCTGAGCCAGACCTTGCCGTCGGCGTCCTCCCAAACCAGCGCTTTGAGCGGCAGATCGATGCCGAGCGTCTGTTTGGCCTGCATCAGCGGCGTGCCGCCCTTGGCGTTGCCGAAGATCAGCACTTCAGTCGGCCGCAGCACCATGCCGACCTCCTTGGCGCCGGCGGCGTGATCCACCCGCGCGAATACGGTCATGCCTTTGGCGGCTATTTCGGCCGCGAGCCGGTCGGCGGTTGCCTTCGCACCATGCGCGCTGGGCAGCGTTATCAAGCCATTTTCGCTCATTGCCGGCGCTCCAGTCTGCATATGTCGCCCTGGTATTGACCTGCGCTTCAGGCCGCGAGAATAAAGCCACTGAGGCCTGAGGAAAATAAGGTATGGCCGACGACAAAAATGAGAAAGCGGCCCACACGCTCGCCGACCATCTGTATGGCCGCGACGTTGTCCATATGCACGCCGACGATTCCGACCACGATCACGACCACGATTTCGACGATGACGACGGCCCGATCGAGGACAACCCTCTGTGGCGGCAAGACAACGTCACGCTGATGACGGTCGGCATCGATATCGGTTCTTCCGGCACGCAAATCATCTTTTCGCGCGTCCATTTGCGCCGCTTGGCCGAGGATTTGACGAGCCGCTATTACGTCGTCTCGCGCGAGACATTATTTCAATCGCCGGTCGCGTTGACGCCGTATCAGAGCGAGGAACGGATCGACGATGCCAAACTCGGCGCCATCATCGACGACGCCTACGTGGCAGCGGGCCTGTCGCCGGACCGGATCGACACCGGCGTCGTCATTCTTACCGGCGAAGCGCTGCGCCGCGACAACGCGCAAGGCATCGCCAAGATCCTGTCCGAGCAGGGCGGCGAATTCGTCACCGCCACCGCCGGCCACCACATGGAGGCGATGCTGGCGGCCTACGGTTCCGGGGCGGCGCGGGTGTCGAGCGACGAGGGCAAGCGCATCCTCAATATCGATATCGGCGGCGGCACGACCAAGCTCGGCGTGGTCGAGAACGGCAAGGTAATCGCGACCGCCGCGGTTCATATCGGTGGCCGCCTGCAGGTGGTTGAAGACGGCAAGATCGTCCGGCTCGACCCCGCCGGCAAACATCACGCCAGGCGCGCCGGCTTTTCCTTCGAACGCGGCGGCGCGGCGAGCGCGGCCGAACTGCTAAAAGTCGCTGACGGCATGGCGGAAGCGCTCGTTGCGGCCGTGACGGCGCGGCCGCTGCCGCACGATATCGCGCATCTCTATCTCACCGATCCGATCGCGGAGCTTGGCCGCATCGACGGCGTGATGTTCTCCGGCGGCGTCGCCGAATACATCTATGAACGCGAAACGCGTGATTTTGGCGATCTTGGCGCCAAGCTCGGCCGTGCCGTTGCCGCGCGCGTCGCACAAGGCGCGCTGCCATGGCCGGTGCTGCCGGCGGGCGAGTGCATTCGCGCCACCGCGCTCGGCGCCTCGGAATACTCGGTGCAGCTTAGCGGCAACACCAGCTACATCTCGGCCCCGGGACAGCTATTGCCGCGCCGCAACCTCCAGGTCGTGCAACCGCCTTTCGTCCCGGCCGAAAGCATCGTTCCGGAGCAATTGGCGAGGGCGATCCGCAGCCATATTGCAGTCTTCGACCTCGACGATACCGATCGCGATATCGCGCTGGCGCTGCGCTGGACCGGCCTGCCGTCCTATCCGAGGCTTGCCGCCTTCGCCGCAGGCATCAAGCGCGGGCTCGCCGACCGCATCGCCAAGAAGCTGCCGCTCTACATCATGCTTGATGGCGACGTGGCGCAAACCCTCGGCCACATTCTGCGCGACGAGCTGCACGTCGACAGCGAGCTTTTGGTGATCGACGGCGTGGTGTTGTGGGATTTCGACTATATCGACCTCGGCCGCATCCGCATGCCGTCCTACACGGTGCCGGTCACCATCAAATCGCTGGTGTTCAACGAAGACCCGCGCGGCCCGCGACCGGCGCAGCGCCTGCATCACCGCGAGCATGATCACGAGCATAGGCATGACCATGACGATCATCACGGTCACGGTCACAGTCACGATCATGGCCACGATCACACACACCCGCACGACCGCGCCCACGAAAGCGCGGCACCGCGTCGCCGCTAGGGCTTAGCGTTTCAAGGCTTTTTCGCTAAGATCGATATCGAGAAAAACAGCGAAGGTACGTCATGGCCAAGAATGCCGTCGTTTCCGAGGAACTCGCCAGCAAGTTCAAGACCGAGAAGGAAACGCCCTATACGCGCTGGGTGAAGGCCGAAGGCCTCGACATCATTCCGTCCTTCTACGTGAAGAACTTGAACACGGTGGCGCTAAAGCCGTGGGCGCGGCGCGGCGGCAACGCGATATTTCTCAATCACGACGCCTCGCGCACCTCGAACGACTGCTATGTGATGGAAATCCCGCCGGGCCAGAGCCTTCACCCGCACCGGCAGCTCTACGAAGAGATGATCATGATCTTGAGCGGCCGCGGCTCGACCACGGTGTGGAACGACACGGGCGCGCGCATCACTTTCGAATGGAAAACCGGCGCACTGTTCGCCATCCCGCTCAATTGCCACCATCAGCACTTCAACGGCTCAGGGCTTGAGCCGGCGCGCTATGTCGCCGTCACCAATGCGCCGGCGGTGATCAACCTTTATGAAGACCTCGATTTCATCTTCAACACCAAATACGACTTCAAGGACCGCTTCGCCGGCGAGCCCGATTATTTTTCCTCAAAAGGCGAGCAGAAGGGCTTTCTGCTGACGACGAATTTCGTGCCCGACGCGGTGAACATCCCCTTGATCACGGCGGCGGAGCGCGGTGCCGGCGGCGGCCATCTCCGTTTCAACATGGCCAAAGGCTCGATGAACAGCCACATCTCGCAATTCCCGATCGGCACCTACAAAAAAGCCCACGCCCACGGCCCCGGCGCCCATGTCATCGTGCTGTCCGGCGAAGGCTTTTCGCTGATGTGGCCGGAGGGCGAGGAGCCGCAGCGCTTCGATTGGGAAATCGGCACTTGCATCGTGCCGCCGAACATGTGGTTCCATCAGCATTTCAATACCGGCAATACGCCGTCGCGCTATCTCGCCTTCAAGCACGAGGGCGTCGCGGTCCGCAACGCGCAGGGCGTCCCGAAGGCCTGGATCTCACGGCGCGTCGGCGGCGACCAGCTCGACTATATCGACGAGAAGCCGGAAATCCGCCGCATCTTCTCAGCCGATCTCGCCAAGCACGGCATCGCCTCGCGCATGGATGCGGCTTACGCCAAGGAGCAGGCGGAGCTCGGAATCAAATCGGCGTAGCGATGAAGCCCGCGCCGTTCGATTATCACGCGCCACGGCAGCTGAAGGAAGCCGCCGAACTTCTGGCCACTCTGCCCAACGCCAAAATCCTCGCCGGCGGTCAATCGCTGGTGCCGATGATGAATTTTCGCTACGTGATCGTCGACCATCTCGTCGATCTCGGCCGTGTCGACGACTTGCGCGGCATTGCCGTGAGCGACGGCCGGCTGCGTATCGGCGCCATGATGCGCCAGCGCGATCTCGAAACCTCGCCGGAGATCGCGCGGCATTGCCCGCTGCTGGCCGAGGCGCTGCGTCATGTCGGCCACCGCCAGACGCGCAACCGCGGTACCATCGGCGGCTCGCTCGCGCATGCCGATCCAGCCGCCGAATTGCCGGCGGTATGCCTTGCCTTCGACGCGGTCCTGCATCTCGCCAGTATCCGTGGGCTGCGGTCGGTGCCGTTCCGCGAGTTCAGCCTGGGCTTCATGACGACGGCGCTGGCGCCCGACGAAATGATCGCCGCCATCGAGCTGCCGATCTGGCGGTTGGGCCATGGCCACGGCTTTCACGAATTCGCCCGCCGCCACGGCGATTTTGCCTTGGCCGGTGCCGCGGCGCTGCTCGATATCGGCGCCGGCAATGTGGTGCGGCGCGCCGCGCTCGCCTTGTTCGGCGTCGCCGAACAGCCGGTGCGCGTCGATGCCGCCGAAGCGCCGCTGACCGGCAAGCCGATCGATGCCGCGGCGATCCAGAGTGCGGCCGCGGCGGCTTGGCTGATCGAGCCGATTTCCGACATCCACGCTGGCGGCGACTACCGACGTCATCTGGCGCAGGTCTTGAGCGCCCGCGCACTCATGGACGCGGCTCGGCGTGCCGGCGTCGACGTGTAGTGCATGATCCCGAAAAGTGGAAAGCGGTTTTCGGAAATGATCATGCTCAGAGCAATAATCTAGCTGGATCAGAGCGGCGTATGGGTAAGCAAGCGACGCGGATCACGGTCAACGGCAAGTCGCATGCCCGCGTCGTCGAAGCGCGGCTGACGCTCGCCGACTTCCTGCGTCAGGAGCTTGGGCTGACCGGCACCCATCTCGGCTGCGAGCACGGCGTCTGCGGCGCCTGCACGGTGCTGGTCGACGGCCGTACTGCCCGCTCCTGCCTGATGTTCGCGGTGCAGGCCAGCGGCAGTGAAGTGACAACCGTCGAGGGTCTGGCGGCCGACGGCGAGCTGTCGGTGCTGCAGCAGGCGTTCATGGACAATCACGGCCTGCAATGCGGCTTCTGCACGCCGGGAATGCTGATCACGCTCACCGAATTGTTGCGCGACAATGCCGCGCCGAGCGAAGCCGACGTGCGCGAAGCGTTGACCGGCAATCTATGCCGCTGCACCGGTTACGCCGGCATCGTCAAGGCCGCACTGGACGCCGCGCAGCGCTTGCGCGCCGGATCGGGAGCGTAAGGCATGGGCGCGAAGCATTTTGGCGCCCGCGTGAAGCGGCTCGAAGACCCGGCGCTGCTCTGTGGCCGCGGCCGCTTCGTCGACGATCTGAAATTGCCGGGCGTGCTGCACGCCTGCTTCGTCCGCTCGCCCCACGCCCATGCGTTGATGCGCGGCATCGACGGCGGCGCGGCGATGACGTTACCCGGCGTACACGCGATTCTCACCGCCGACGACCTGCCCGAACCGATGCGGCGGATGCCGATCCCGATGCTGACGCCAAATCCGGCGATTGCGACGCCGCGCACGCAAATGGCGCTGGCGCGCGATGAAGTCTGTTATGTCGGCCAGGCTGTTGCCGTCGTTATCGCCGAGTCGCGCTATCTTGCCGAAGACGCCGCGGCGGCAGTCGCCGTCGATTACGACGCGCTCGCCGCCGTCGGCGACTGCCGCGCCGCCATCAAGGGCGACGCCCGGCGTGCGCACAGCGATCTCGTCACGAACGTCATCGCGCGCTTTCCGCTCGCCTATGGCGACATCGATGCCGCCTTCGCCAACGCCCCGCATGTCTTCGAAGAAGTGCTCTGGCAGCATCGCGGCGGCGGCATGGCGCTGGAGACGCGCGCCGTACTGGCAAGCCACGATCCCGTCGCCGACGTGCTGACGGTATGGTCCGGCACCCAGACGCCGCATCTCGGCCGCGGCACGCTCGCCGATCTGCTCGACCGCAATCTCGAATCGATCCGCATGATAGCGCCGGATGTCGGCGGCGGCTTCGGCCCCAAAGCGATCTTCTATCCGGAGGAAGCGGTGATCCCGGCTGCGGCGCTCAAACTCGGCCGGCCGGTGAAATGGATCGAGGACCGCCGCGAGCATTTTCTCTGCGCCACGCAGGAGCGCGACCAGTATTGGGACATGGCGATTGCGGTGGACGCGGACGCCAAGATCCTTGGTGTTCGCGGGACCATGCTGCACGACAGCGGCGCCTTCGTGCCGTGGGGCGTGATCATGCCTTACATCGCCGCGGTGACGGTGCCCGGCCCTTACGTGGTGCCGGCCTATTCGCTCGAGACCGTCGTCGTGCTCACCAACAAAGTGCCGACCACCCCGGTGCGCGGCGCCGGCCGGCCGCAGGCGGTGTTCGCGATGGAGCGTCTCCTCGACCGCGTTGCGCGCGAGCTTGCGCTTGATCGCGCCGAAGTGCGGCGGCGTAATTTCATCCAGCCGGAGCAGATGCCCTACCCCGTCGGCTTGTTGTTCCGCGACGGCAAGCCGCTCATCTATGACAGTGGCGATTATCCGAAGGGACAGGACGAGGCGCGCAAGCTCGCCGGCTATGATGATTTTCGCGAGCGGCAACGCACGGCGCTCGAACACGGCCGGCTGATCGGCATCGGCATCGGCAATTACGTCGAGGGCACCGGCCTGGGTCCGTTCGAGGGCGTCACCGTGCGCGTCTTGCCGAGCGGCAAGGTCGCGGTCGCGACCGGCGCCGCCAGCCAAGGCCAAGGCACCCGCACGACGCTGTCGCAGATCGTCGCCGAACAGGTCGGCTGCCGTATCGAGGACATCGTGATGACCGTGGGCGACACCGGCGCCATCGCGCAAGGCGTCGGCGCCTTCGCCAGCCGCCAAGCGGTGAATGCCGGCTGCTCGGCGCAGCTCGCCGGCGAGGCGGTGCGCAAGCAGATCGTCGCGCTGGCCGCACGCACCCTCGACGTCAACGAGAGCGACATCGATCTTGAAGACGGCAAAGCCGTCGCCACCACCGGCAACAGGCCGATGGTGCCGTTCGGCGAACTGGCGCGTTTGGCGCAAGGCATTCCCGGCGTGTCGTTGCCGGCCGGTCAGACGGCGGGCCTGGAGCACACCGCCTATTACACGCCGCCGCAGGCCGCTTATTGCTCCGGTACGCATATTGCCGAAGTCGAGGTCGACCATATGACCGGCGGTGTGAAAGTTCTCAGGTACACCGTGGCCCATGACAGCGGCCGCGTCATCAACCCGCTCATCGTCGACGGCCAGGTTCAAGGCGGCGTCGCCCACGGCATCGGCAACGCGCTATTGGAATGGATGCAATACGACGATAACGCGCAGCCACTGACCACCACCTTCGCCGATTATCTCCTGCCGATGGCGACCGACGTGCCGACCTGCGCCATCGCCCATGTCGAGACGGTCAACCCGCTCAATCCGCTTGGCGTCAAAGGCGCCGGCGAAGGCGGCACGATTCCGGCGCCGGCCGCGATCGTCGCGGCGATCGAAGACGCGCTGTCGCCGTTCGATGTCCATTTTGCCGAAACCCCGCTCACGCCGGAACGCATTGTCGCGGCGCTGCGCGCCGCCGGCGCTTATGAAAGGTTATTTACAGCATGACCGACACCGAAACCAACACCGCGATCACGCCGTTCTGGCGCTTCTCACTGAACTTCTACCGCCAGACCGGCGTGTCCGACGCCTGCATCGCCTTGCAGGATGGCTGCGGTATCGACGTCAATCTGTTGCTGTTTCTGTTCTGGCTCGCCTCCGAGGGCCGCCAATTGTCGCCGGACGACGTCAAGAAGCTGGACGATCGGGTACGCAGCTGGCGGGAGCTCACCATCGTTCCGGTCCGCGACACGCGCCGCAAGCTCAAAGGCGCGGCGACGCTGGTCGAACCGGGCAAGCAGGAAGCGTTCCGCAACAAGGTAAAGGCAGTCGAGCTCGAGGCCGAGCAATTGCAGCAAGAGGCGCTCTACAACTTCACCAAATCCGGCCCGCTCGGAGCACAAGGATCGCCGCGGGCCGCGGCGCGGGCGAATATCGCGGCCTATGAGCGCTCAACCGGCGCGAGCTTCCCCAAAGACGCCGCTGATCTCCTTGCCAGCGCGTTCGACAGCGTTGCGGCCTAAACCGCCCCCTACTGGCACGGCGCGCCGCGCCGTGGCACAACCCCGGCAAAGATAAAGAGGGCAGGAATGGCCAAAACTGCGGCGCGGCTGATTGTCGGCATATCCGGCGCCTCGGGGACCGTGTACGGCGTGCGGCTCCTGGAGATGTTGCGCCAGGCCGAGATCGAGACCCATCTGGTCATGTCGAAATCGGCGGAAATGACGCTCGTCTATGAGACCGATCTCAAGCCGAAGGACGTGCGGGCGCTGGCCTCGGTGCATTACCCCGTCAGCGATATCGGCGCGGCGATCTCCTCGGGCTCATTCCCGACCATGGGCATGATCGTCGCGCCCTGCTCGATCCGCACCATGAGCGAAATCGCAACCGGCGTGACCGCGTCGCTGTTGTCGCGGGCCGCCGACGTCGTGCTCAAGGAGAAACGGCGGCTGGTACTCGCGGTGCGCGAGACGCCGCTGCACAGCGGCCATTTGCGCTCGATGACGACGCTGGCCGAGATCGGCGCGGTGATCGCTCCGATCGTGCCGGCGTTCTACAATCGGCCGAAAACGGTCGACGACATCATCAATCATACCTGCGGCCGGCTGTTGGACCTGTTCGGCATCGATACCGGCATCGTCAAACGCTGGAAGGGCGGGCCAGCCGAGCCATGATTTGCGGAGCCATAATTTAACGTCAATTGGGATCGAGGATACGGCAATGGATCAGAAACGCTACGATATCGGACTTGCCAAACGGAAGCAGGTGCTGGGCGCCGAATATGTCGACCGCGCGCTGTCGAACGTCGACGATTTCAATCGCGATTTTCAGCGCCTGCTTACTGAATACTGCTGGGGCGAGACCTGGGGCGACGAGACGCTCAAGCCGCGCGAGCGCTCGATCCTCAATCTCGGCATGATCGGCGCGCTCGGCAAAATGGAAGAATTCGCCACTCATGTGCGCGGCGCGCTCAACAACGGACTGACGCCGGACGAGATCCGCGCCGTGCTGACCCAGGTCATGATCTATTGCGGCGCGCCGATCGGCGTCGACTGCTTTCGCGTCGCCAAGCCGATCATCGCCGAACATCTGAAAAACAAGAAGTAACCGGAGGTCGTGACCGGGCTTGACCCCGGCGATCTCCGACGCAATGAGGACCTTTGCATGCTCGATCAGCCGAACTCACAGCGCGCCGCTAAAGTTTCATCGGACCAATCGAGCGGGCCGCCGCTCGATTTTCAGGAACATCTGGCGCGGCTCGATGCGGCTGGCCTGCTCACCCGCGTCGACCGGCCGATCGACAAAGACACCGAGCTGCATCCCTTGGTGCGCTGGCAATTCCAAGGCGGCCTGCGCGACGACCAGCGCCGGGCGTTCTTGTTCACCCATGTCACGGACGCCAACGGCCGCCGCTACGATGTGCCGGTCGCGATCGGCGCGCTGGCGGCTTCGCCGCGGATTTACGCCGTTGGCATGGGACGGCCGGTCGAGGACATCGGTAAGGCCTGGATGGCGGCGATCGCCAATCCGATCGCGCCGGTCGCGGTGACCGCGGCGCCCTGCCAGGACGTGATCATCAAAGGCGACGCGCTGCGCAACCCGGACGGCGGCTTGAAGCTCTTGCCGGTGCCGATCTCGACGCCGGGATACGATTCCGCCCCCTACCTCACCGCCACCGTGTGCATCACCCAGGATCCGGAGACCGGCATCCGCAACATGGGCACCTACCGCGGTGGGCTCAAAGCCACCGACCGGCTTGCCGTGCGCATGGCGTCGCGGCCCGGCGGCGCCGGCGGTTACGTGCACTGGCAGAAATACCGCAAGCTGAAAAAGCCGATGCCGATCGCCATCGTAGTGGGCGCCGCGCCGGTGGTGATGTTCACCGGACCGCAAAAGCTGCCGATCGATTGCGACGAGATGGCGGTGGCCGGCGGACTCGCCGGCGCGCCGATCCGCGCCGTCAAGGCTGCCACCCTCGACCTCGACGTGCCGGCCGACGCGGAATTCGTCATCGAGGGGTTGATCGATCCCGAATTGCTTGAACCGGAAGGCCCGTTCGGCGAAAGCCACGGCCATGTCGTGGTCGAAGGCTTCAACATGTCGATGCAGGTCACCGCGATCACGCATAAGAAGAAGCCGGTCTGGGCCTCGATCCTGAGCGAAGTGACGCCGAGCGAATCGAGCGTGATGAAGCGCGTCGCCTACGAGCCGCGCTATCTGTCCTATTTGCGCGACACGCTGGCGCTCAAGGGCGTGCGCCGCGTCGTGCTGCACGAACCGCTGACCAATCTGCGCAAGGTCGTGTTCGTGCAATTTGCGCCCGGCGTGCCGCGCACCGAAGTCTGGCGCGCGCTGCAAGGCGCGGCGACGCTGCAGGCCGACATCGGCAAATACGTCATCGGCGTCAGCGAGGATATCGATCCCGACAATCCCGACGCGGTGTTCTGGTCGCTCGCCTATCGCGCCAATCCGAGCGAGGACGTGCATGTCATTCCGTACCGCTCGGAAGGCCACGGGCCGAAATCGGACGGGCCGCGGGAGGAATCGACGCTCTTGATCGACGCCACGCAAAAGGAAGCCTACCCGCCGATCTCGCTGCCGAAGCGCGAATATATGGAGCGCGCGCGGGCGATCTGGGACGAGCTCGGCCTGCCGGCGCTGACGCCGAAGCAGCCATGGCACGGCTATTCGCTCGGCGAATGGGACGCGGCATGGGACACTTACGCCGAGCGCGCCGTGGCCGGCCAATGGGAGGAGACCGGCAAGGAGACCTTGGCGCGACGCCGCGGCGCGCTCACGCCGGAAACGCCGGTGAAGCGCGTCGAGAAATAAAACATGCTGGCTTCGTTGCTCGCCCTGCATCTGCTCGCTGCGATTTTCTGGGTCGGCGGCATGGCCTTTGCCTATTTCGTGCTGCGGCCCGCCGCCGGTCCGCTCGAAGCGGCGGTGCGGCTGCCGCTGTGGCGGCGCGTGTTCGGCATCTTCCTGCCTTGGGTGGGCCTCGGCGTCGTGGTGTTGCTCGGCTCGGGCTACGCAATGCTATCTATGTATTTCGGCGGTTTCGCCGCCGCGCCGCTTTACATCAACGTGATGCAGGGCCTCGGCATCCTCATGGTGCTGCTTTATCTGCACCTCTACTTCGCGCCGTGGAAACGCTTCCGCGCCGCGCTCGATCAGAACGCGCTGCCCGACGCGGCGAAGAGCCTGAACCAGATCCGCATGATAGTGGCGGTCAACCTTCTGCTCGGCATCGCCACTGTCGTGATTGGCGGAACCGGCCGCTATTGGTAATCGCCGGATTTAACGCGGCCGCAGCACCGTATTGACCAAAGCCGGCTTGCCGGCTTTGGCCTGCGCGATGGCGCTGTGCAACGCTCATCACCCCAAAGCTTCAGAATATCTTGATTCGAACTGCAAGTATGGGTTGAATATCGACTTCGCCGAGGAGCTGGGACATGAGTAAACAACAGGAACCGGCTCCTAGCCGATTGGACCAAATAGAGCAGGTGGCGCGAATCGCGGCGACCGTGCTTGTTCCTGTCATACTGGCCGTCGGAGGTTGGTATATCCAAGCCGCGGTTGAAAGCAACAAGGAACATGCTGCTGCAAGTGCGATGGCTCAGCAGCAGGCGATGGCAAAGGAACAGAACGAACGGGAAGAATCACTCAAA
This sequence comes from uncultured Alphaproteobacteria bacterium, assembly GCA_963791925.1. Classification (GTDB taxonomy): domain Bacteria; phylum Pseudomonadota; class Alphaproteobacteria; order Rhizobiales; family Xanthobacteraceae; genus BOG-931. The sequence continues at coordinate 863,141 of CAWBUA010000006.1, forward strand.
AAGGCGCAGGTCTCTCTGGAATATGTAAAGCTCGCCAAGGACATTTTGACTAGTCCCAATAATATTCCGAAGGAACTTGCACGCTGGTCGTGGCAACTGCTCAACGATCAAGCGCCGACAAAATTCAATCCGGATGATCTCAAAAGCTTAATCGAACGTCAGGATAAAATCCCGTCATCCATCAGCTCGGCGTTTCGTTGCGTTGATCCGGGGCCTCTCAGTGGATTTCGTGATCTATGTCGACCGAATTCGCACCGAACTGCGCTCTGGAATGTCCTCTCCACGAACTGTAGGCACGTATCGTGCTACTTATGAGGGAAAAGAATTGCCGGGTCTCACAGGCGCCACGGTCGAACAACAAGGCCCGGGCGACAATTCTTTGTCTGGCGCCGCAAATCATCGCAGAATTGAGGCCTGCGCGTATCGGTTATCTACATATGCAGGCGCCACCGGGAGATACCTAACGATTGGATACCCGGCGACGGGGGGCTTGGGGGATCGACCTTGGCCGGCGATCGGTATTGACGGTACTGGAGTTCGTGTCGGAATAATAATTCATCCGGCTGCCGGATATATCATGTCAATCGGCACCATCAATTTGTCCAAACCACTTGATGGAGCAAGCGCCGATATAGATTTCGCGGACAGTCGCAAACGGGTGGCGGCATTGATCGAAGCCATGAAGGATAAGCTTGGACCGAACTTTCCTGCAGACAATAACATGCCGATCCCCAATGCGTGGCTTGTGATTTCCAACGAACCGGCCCTTTCTGCCGCAAATTAGTGCACCTAAAACATGCCCTCGGCTACTCACCGCGGCCGTAACACTGTATCGACCAGCGCCGGCTTGCCGGCCTTCACTTGCGCGATGGCGCGGCGCAGCGCCGGGGCGATGTCGGCGGGCTTCTCGATCGGGCCTTCGGCGTACCAGCCCATGCTCCTCGCCATGGTGGCGAAGTCCGGCTCGGGGCCCGTGATGTCCTGGGCAATGTAAGCGCGCTCGACCGGCGTGCCGCGATGATGCGCGACGCGGATCTGGTGCTCCCAGTCGTTGTAATAGGCGCGGTTGTTGTACATCACGACCAGCATCGGGATGTCGTTCTTGGCCGCGCTCCACAGCGCGCCGGCGTCAAACATCAGATCGCCGTCGGGCTGGATGTCGATGACAAGCCGACCCTTGCCGCGATGCGCCAGCGCCACGCCGAGCGACACGCCGATCTGCGTACCGGTGCCGAGCGCCTGACCGGGATGGCGATAGGGCTTGTCGAAATCCCACAGCTTGTAGGCCCATTCCTGCAGATTGCAGGCGGTGAGCACCCAATCCTCGTGCTTGATCGCCTCCCATAGTTCGCTCGCCAACCGCGGCAGCGCGATCGGCACGCCGTCCCAGTCTTTTTTCGCCGCCTCGGCCCAGGCTTTGAATAGCGCGTCGTGCTTCTGCGCGACTGCCTTGGCGCGCTCGCCAATGCGCTTGGCGAGACTTGCATCCTTGGCAATGCGCTCGCGGCACAGCCGCGTCAGCTCCGGGATCGCGGTCAGCGTGTCGCCGAGCACGCGCAGGCTGCAGGTCGGCATGCGCGCATAATCCATCGACCATTTGCTTAAGTTGATCTCGCCGAAGCCGACATCGATCAATTGGCAATCGGGGCCGTAATGCGGCACGACCTCGCGCTTGGTGCGGTCGATGTAATGCGTCGATTTCTCCCAATCGCGCACGTCGAGCATGACAATGAGATCGGCGTCGCGAAAAACTTCCTTGTCGCCGCTGAGATTGAGCGGATGACGGTTGGGGAAATTGAGCCGGGCATGGACGTCGAACACCGCGGCGCCAACGGTTTCGGCCAGCGCCACCAGATTATCGAAGCCGTCCGCTGAGCGCGCGACATATTCGGCCATCAGGACCGGAAACTTTGCCGCCAGAAGCCGGTCGGCGACCTCGGCCAGCGCCATGCTGTCGGCGGCCATCGGCGTCGGTACCTTGTTGGCCGACCGCGGCGGCAGCGCGACGTCCTTTTCCAGCGGCTGCTCCTGCAGCCAGGCGTCGTAGCACATATAGATCGGGCCCTGCGGCTCGGTCATCATCGCCGCATAGGCGCGCGCGAAGGAATCCGGCACGCCTTCGATGCTGGCCGGCTGGTAATCCCATTTCACGTAGTGGCGGAGCTGCTCGCCGTTGACATTGGCGGTATGGATCCAATCGATGAACGGCCGGCGCCGGCTTTCGTCCATCGGCCCGGTCGCGCCGATGACAAAGACCGGACAGCGATCGATGTACGCGTAATAGATGCCCATGGTGGCATGCAGCATGCCGACGATGTCGTGCACGATCGCCACCATCGGCCGGCCGGTCGCCTTGGCATAGCCGTGGGCGATCTGCGCCGCGATCTTCTCATGCTGACACAACAGAATCGGCGGATGATTGCCGCCGTAATTGACCAGCGAATCGTGCAAGCCGCGGTAGCTCGCGCCCGGATTGAGCGCGATATAGGGAAAGTCGTAGTGCCGGAGCAGATCGACGATGACATCCGACTGCCAGGCTTTCTCGGCGTAACTTATTGGCGGCTGCGGTTTGGCGACGTCGTTCATTGTGCGGTCCTTGCGGCTCTCTTTCGAGCAGGGCCGGGACCATACGCAGCATGCCGCCAGTCGGCAATGACAGTTACGGACGCACTGCCGGCGTTTCGATCGGCATGCCGCGGGCACGCCACATCAGGTAGAATTCGAGGTCGACCAGCTCCGGCGCGCCATAATCGTAAGGCTCGGCTCGCATCGCGGTCATGCAATCGCGCAACCGGTGCTGCAGCGAACCGAGCGCCTGCCATTCCAGACGGTAGATCGGATAGCCGGTCGGTTGCGCTTGCGGGATCAGCGTGCCGGCAAGCCGCTTGCCCCAATTATCGTCGTGGCAGTCGGCGCAGGCGAGATTGAGCTGGCCCTGGCGAACTTCGAACAGCGTGCGGCCGGCGGCGATAAACGGCTTCGACTGTGCCGTCATCGCGACCGCGACCGGCAAGCCGCGCGATTGATGCGCGATATAGACCGTGAGCGCCAAGAGGTCCTGGCTCTCGAACGGCAGCGCCGGCGCTTTCTGATCGGCGACCCGGCTCATATTGATGCGCTGCTCGAGGTCGACCGCGGCGCTCTGCCCCGGAATCACCGCCGGGTAACGCGCGGCGACGCCCTTCATGCTCACCGTGGCGTCGCCGTGGCAGTCCGCGCACGACTTATTCGTCGCGCCGGCCTTGGCATTCCATAACGACTCGCCGTCAAGCACCGACAGCATGCCCGGATTGGCGGTGTCGTCATCCTGCATGGCGCGGGTATCGGCGCCGATAAAATCCCGATCCGAGCGGCGCTGGTCGAGCGGGATGTCAGCGGCGAGCGCGGCACTGCCGAGCGCGATAACAGCGGCGGCAATTAGGAGCCCGCCCCGGTTCGCCGTGGCTTGCCAGCGTGGCGGCCTCATTCCACTTTGATCTCGGCGGTCTGGATTTTGGTGACGCCGTTCTGGTCGGTCCAGGCGAATGTCAGCGTGCCGCTCGCGGTGGCGACGGTGAAGAACGACAGGAACGGATTGGCGGCGACCGCAGGATAGAAGGTGGCGTGAAACACTTCCTCGCCGTCATAGGTGCAGACGAAATCGTTGATGATATCGCGCGGTATCGGCTTGCCGGTGACGCCGATGCGAAAGCCGGTTTCCATCACGTGCGCGACCATCGCTTTGATTTCGATGATCTCGCCGCGCTTGGCGGTCGCCGGTACGTGGACCAATGCGCGTCCGATCAATGGAGCGACTCCTCGATGCAGGCTGCCAATGTGACGACCACGTCGGCGGCGGCGGACCAGAACGTGCCGTCCGACAGCTCGGCGATCACCGTTATCGTCTGCGAGTTGGCAAGCCGGATGCGCGTTGAAAACTGAGCGCGGCCGGCGCGCGGCCCAAGCCGCACGCCGATCACGTCGGGCAACGGATTCTTTTCGTTGAAAACGTGAATGGCCTTGACGTAGGAGGCCGCCGTCATTGGGCTCTCCACCGAGACGGTGCACGGCACCGAATTGCCGTTCTCCACCAGCGGCGGCAGATCGAGTTTGACTTTTCCCTTTTTCACCGGCGCTTCGCCCACGAACCTCGCGACCGCCTGGCGCATCGATTCGGGCGTCGCCTTGGCGGGGCGCACCGATAGCCGCAGCAAAGCGCCGCCGCCGGCCAGCGCGCCGGCGCCCTGCAGAATCTGGCGGCGTGAATGGCGATTTTGCTGCATGGCCTGGGACCGATTTTACTTCAGTGTCATCAGGTAGGCGACCACATCCTCCACTTCCGCCGCCGAGAGCACCGGCCGGCCGCGGTAAGCCGGCGCCACCCGTTGCAGGTGATCGACGCGGTAAAACGGCGGCATAATGGTGTTCGGATCAAGCCTGCTGGCGTCGGCGATGCGCAGCCGCAATTGTCCTTCGCTCCAGCGCGCGCCGGCACCGGAGAGATTGGGTGCGAGATTGCCCTGAAAGCGAACTTCGGGAAACGGCCCGGAATGGCAGAGCAGGCAGAGGCCGCGCGTATTGTCAGCGACGATGGCCCGCCCGCGCGCGGGATCGCCTTTGGCTCCGGTCAGCGATGCCGGGACGGCGTCGCCGACGACAGTGTAATGCACCAGCGCGGCGCGAGCCGGCGCCGCAATCGCCGCGGTCAGCACGAGCACGGCGATTGAGCGACACAAACTAGCCGAAAATCGCGGCGGTCGCGGTTCGGAACCAAACATCGGCGAATTTCGCCTCCTCGGCGCGGAATTGCGGCGGGGCGTCAAACGGGCTCACGCCGCCCGATCCCGCTACATCCACGTATTCCCCATTGAGCGGCTGGTGCACGGTGGTCGTCGATATCGCGTAATCCGGGGCGATCAAGCTGTAGCAATTGCTTAGGAGCTTGGCCGCGACCGGCGGTCTCCCGGCAAGGATGTTCACGATTGCCGCGGCGCAAAGCTTGCCCTCCACCGCCGCGGCAAAGGCCGATTTCGGCATGGCGCCGGCAAGTGCGGCATCGCCGATGACGTGAATATTTTTCTGCAAGAGCGACTCGAACGTCACCGGATCGATCGGACACCAGCCGGTGCGGTCGGCGACACCGGCCGCAGCCGCGATCTTGCCGGCAACCTGCGGCGGAATCACATTGGCGACGGCATACTGGTAACTGTCGAAATCGGTCTCGATCTGTTTCGCCGCAGTATCGATGGAAGCGATATTGTCCCCCGACGAGATCGATTTCCACTCCAGCAGTCCCGGATAGAGGCGCCGCCACGCATCTTGAAACAGCCGCTGCATGATGAAGCCGTCTTTGGAATCGAGGATGACCACTTTCGAACGCGGCTTTCTGGTTTTCAGGTAGTAGGCGATCATGCTGGCCCGCTCGTAAGGACCGGGCGGGCAGCGCGAAGGATCGACCGGCGCCGAGATCGCGACGAGGCCGCCATCGTCCATCGCCTCGAGCTCGACGATGCAGCAGGTCATATTGCGCGCCGTCCGTCGTCCAGGCATGCGGCGCCTGCGCGGATGCGGCTTCGTCGTAGCCGGGAATGGCGTCGAAGCGCATTTCGACGCCCGGGGCGAGGACGAGCTTGTCGTAAGAGAGCCTATCGCCGGTCGACAGCGTGACCGTGCGCGTCCGCGGATCGATGGCGGTCGCTTTGGCCATCGCAACCGTGACGCCGGCAGCCGCGATCTTATCGTAGCCGAATTGCTGATCGGCGAGACGGCGAATGCCGCCGAATACGCCAGCGCTGAGCGGCGGCGCGGTATAGATGCGGCGTGTTTCGACCAGCGTAACGGCGAGCTTGGCATCGGTCCGGCGCAGCGCGCCGGCGCAGCTCGCCCCGGCAAAGCCGCCGCCGACGATGACAATGCGCGGCGGCGTTTGCGCGATGGCGGGGCATGACAAAGCGGCAAGTGCCGCGGCGGCGCGCCCGGCGTCGCGCAGCAATTGCCGGCGTGTCTTGCCTTGGCCGGTCATTTCCGGGCCGCATACCAGGCGGCAATCGCCGCGATTTCGTCGGGCGTAAAGCCCTTGGCGATACGATCCATGACTGTCGCCGGCCGCGAGCCGGAGCGAAACGCTTCCATCGCGGCGACAATGTCGCCGGCGTTGCGGCCGGCAAGCCGCGGCAACGTTGCACCGCCGCCGCTTTCGGCATGGCATTGGATGCAGTTCGCCACGTTAAGCGGCGGCGACGACGACGCGCCGGCTTGCGCCGGCAGCAGCGCCAGGGCGAACGCCAGGATGATGCAATTCCCGGTCATCGCGCAAAAGCGGCGGCGGGAACGCTCCCGCCGCCGGATTGAGCCTAGGCGGCGCTCAGGTCGGTGTCCTTGAGCGGGAACGTGCGTATCCGCTTGCCGGTCGCCGCCGCGATGGCATTGAGCACGGCCGGTGCCGCAACCGCGATCGTCGGCTCGCCGACGCCGCCCCAGAACTCGCCGTCGGGCATGATGACGGTTTCGACCTTCGGCATCTCGTCGATGCGCATCACTTGATAGGTATCGAAGTTGGTCTGCTCGACGCGGCCGCCGCGCACGGTGCACTCGCCGTACAGCATGGCGGAAAGGCCGTAGACGAACGAACCTTCGATCTGCCGCCCGATCTGCTCCGGATTGACGGCATGCCCGGAATTGGTGCCGCCGACAATACGGTGGATCGTGACCTGATTATTCGACACCGACACCTCGGCACAGGCCGCAACATAGCTGCCGAAGCCCATGATCTGCGCCAGCCCGCGATGGACGCCTTGCGGCGCCGGCTTGCCGTAGCCGGCCTTGTCCGCGACCGCTTTGAGAACGGCGGCATATTTGGGCTTGAGATATTTGAGCCGGAACGCCAGCGGGTCTTCGCCAACCTCGTGGGCGAGCTGGTCGATGAAAGTCTCGACATAGATCGCATTGTGGTTGGTATTGACGCCGCGCCAGAATCCGGGCGGGATCGGCGGATTGCGCATGGCATGGTCGATCAGCAGGTTCGGAATGTTATAGCCGAACGCGCCTTCGGGTCCGCCCGGATTAAGACCCTGGAAGGTGAGCGGGTCCTTGCCGTTTTCCATCCTCGCCGGCAGTTGATAGGCGAGGATCGACTGGCCCGAAATGCGCATATGCAGCGCGATCAGGTTCTTGTTGGCGTCGAACCCCGCCCGCATCTTGCACTGCGTGATCGGATGATAGACGTCATGCGTCGTATCCTCCTCGCGCGTCCACAACAGCTTGATCGGAGTGCCGGGCATTTGTTTGGCGATAGCGACGGCCTGACGGACATAGTCGGTCTGGCCGCGACGGCCGAAGCCGCCGCCGAGGAACGTCTTGTAGACGTCGCATTTCGTCACCGGCAGGCCAGAAGCTTCGGCGGCCGCCGCCAAGGCCGACTCGCCGTTTTGGGTCGAGCACCACACCCGGCAGCTGTCCGGCGTGTAGATCGCCGTGGCGTTGATCGGCTCCATCGCGGCGTGAGCCTGGTACGGATAAGAGTAGACCGCCTCGACCACTTTGGCCGCCTTGGCGAGGGCGCCTTTGGCATCGCCGGCCTGATTGCCGACAAAGGCCTGGTCGGCGTCGAGGCCTTCCTTGAGGAATGCCGCAATCGTCGCGCTGGAAACCTTGGCGTTGTCGCCTTCGTCCCAATTGAGCGGCATGGCGTCGAGCGCCTTCCTCGCCCGCCACCACGAATCGGCGACGACCGCGACGGCGCCGTCGTTGACCTTCACGACCTTTTTGACGCCGGGCATGTCCTGCACTTTCGCGGCATCGAAGCTTTGCACTTTGCCGCCGAAGACCGGACAAGCCTTGATCGCCGCGTAGAGCATTCCCGGTTGACGCACGTCGATGCCGTAGATCGTCTTGCCGACGAGCTTATCCGGGGTGTCGAGGCGCTTGAGCGGTTTGCCGGCGATGGTCCAGGTCTTGGGATCTTTCAGCGCCACGTCCTTGGGCGGTTCGAGCTTGCCGGCGGCATCGGCGACTTTGCCGAAGCTCACCTTGCGGCCCGACGACTGGTGCACGATGACGCCGCCGCTGGCGCTGCACTCGGTGGCCGGGACCTTCCAGGCATCCGCTGCGGCTTGAATGAGCATCAGGCGGGCTGCCGCACCGCCCTTGCGCACCAACTCGTTCGAGCTGCGAATGCCCTGGCTGCCGGCGGTGAAGAAATTGCCCCATACCCGCTTGCGCGCGAGATTCTCTCCGGGCGTCGGAAATTCGTAAGTGACTTTCGACCAGTCGCAGCCGAGCTCTTCGGCCGTGAGCTGGGCAAGACCGGTCAGCGTGCCCTGGCCCATTTCCGACTTGGCGATGCGAATGATGACGGTCTCGTCCGGCTTGACCACCACCCAGGCATTGACTTCCGGCATTGTGAGGGCATCCGCCTGCTCGGGTCCGTATGGCAGACTGAAGCCGAGTGCGAGCCCCGCGCCCGCAGCACTCGAGCCGACGACGAAGGAACGACGATCGATTTTTGGCGTATGTGTCATGATTGCCTCCCCTTAAGCGTTGTTGGCCGCGGCGTGGATCGCGGCGCGAACACGCTGGTAGGTTCCGCAACGGCAGATATTGGTCATTGCCGCGTCGATATCGGCGTCGGTGGGCTTGGGTTTTTCCTTCAGCAGCGACACCGCCGCCATCATCATCCCGCTCTGGCAATAGCCGCATTGCGGCACGTCGAGATCGAGCCAGGCTTGCTGCACCGGATGCAGCTTGCCGTTCTGCGCCAAGGATTCGATTGTCGTTACGGCCTTGTTGCCGACGGTGCCGACCGGAACCTGGCAGGACCGGGTGGCGACACCGTTGATGTGCACGGTGCAGGCGCCGCATTGGGCGATGCCGCAGCCATATTTGGTGCCGGTCAATCCGATGGTGTCCCGGATCACCCAGAGCAAAGGCGTATCGGATTCGACGTCGACGTGATAGGTTTTGCCGTTTACAGAAAGAGCAATCATGTTTGTCCTCCCGTCGGATGAACTTTTGCTCTCGTTACGATGCAGCGCGTCCCCATTTGGGATCTCTGTTATGCGCCCACCTCGGAGTGAAGCTTACTCGCTTTAGGGTCGAATGCGAATGACCAAACCGCATGGCGGGGAGCGCCGCTAGGCCTGCCCCCGTCGCTCTCGGGGGCGCTCGCCCCGATCCCCGGGCCCAGCCGGGCAGATTGCCACGCTCCCGGTCACTCTCTTTTCACGCGCATCAATCCAGGGCATTGTTAGCCCGACGCTGGCGCCAAGCCCTCCCGGGCGGGCCGTCAGGACGACACGAATAAAGCTGCATTTTGGAGGAATACAATGATTCATCGGATAACTCGGCGCGGCGTTAACGCTGGGATCGGCGCGGCCTTGATTTCACCGGCACTGGCGCGGACGCCGGCTTTCGCGCAAAGCGCGGGCGCCCCCATCAAGATCGGCTTCAGCATGGCGCTGACCGGTCCGCTGGCGGCGAACGGCAAGCAGGCGCTGCTCGGCGCGGAGATTTGGGCGGAGCAAGTCAATGCCAAGGGCGGCTTGATTGGCCGCCAGGTTCAGCTGGTCCATTACGACGATCAATCCAATCCAGCGACCGTTCCCGGCATTTACACCAAGCTCCTGGACGTCGACAAAGTCGATCTCATCGTCTCCGGCTATGCAACCAACATGGTGGCGCCGGCGATTCCGATCGCCATGCAGCGCGGCAAGGTCTTCATCGGCCTGTTCGCGCTCGACGCTAATGGCGAGTTCCACTACCCGAAATACTTCTCGATGCTGCCGTCCGGCCCGAATCCGAAGGAATCCTTTACCGAAGGATTTTTCCAGATCGCAGCGGCGCAGAATCCCAAGCCGCAAACCATCGCGATTGCGGCCGAGGACGCCGACTTCTCGCACAATGCCGCCGACGGCGCGCGCGCCAATGCCAAGAAATACGGCTTCAAAAGCGTTTACGATAAGACCTATCCGCCGAATACGACCGACTTCTCGCCGATCGTGCGCGCGCTGCAGGCCGCCAATGCCGATCTCGTGGTGATCTGCTCCTATCCGTTGAGCTCGGTCGGCATCGCGCTCTCGGCCAACGAACTCGGGCTCAAGCCAAAAATGTTCGGCGGCGCCATGGTCGGCCTGCAGGCAACTGTCTTTAAGAACAAGTTGAAGTCCAAGCTCAACGGCATCGTGAACTACGAAACCTGGGTGCCCTCGCCGAAGCTGCTGGCGCCGGCCGCCGACTTCTTCAAAATCTACCAGTCGCGTGCGCCGGGGCAGGGCATTGATCCGCTCGGCTATTATCTCGGCGGCTGGGGCTACGCCTATTTCCAGGTCCTGCAACAGGCGATCGAAGGCACCAAAAGCATCGACGACAACAAGCTCGCCGACTACATGCGCACGCACACGTTCAACACGATCATGGCGCAAGACATCAAGTTCGGCAAAAACGGCGAATGGACCAAATCCGCGATGCTGCAGGTGCAGTATCACGGCATCACCGATGCCGCCAATCTCGATACGTGGCGCGGCATGAGCTACCAGACCGTGCTCACGCCGGCCGACGAAGCCACCGGCAAGGTGATCTACCCCTACGCCAAGGCGCTGGGCTGAGCCGCACTGCCGCTGCCCCCGCTTTGCAGGGGCAGTATGACGAATTTGCTTTTGCCTGGCGCCATGACATCCGTTCCGTCATGGCGCCAGGCCTAAGCCCGGCGGTCAGACCGGGTCCCATCAAACAGAAAACCTGCTCTGTGGAGGAACCCCATGAGTCGTCGCATAACGCGCCGCGGCGTCAATGCCGGCATCGGCGCCGCTCTTCTGTCACCTGCATTGGCAACAAAGTCGGCCTTCGCCCAAGGCGCCGCACCGATCAAGATCGGTTTCGGCATGGCGCTGACCGGTCCGCTCGCGCCCAACGGCCAGCAAGCGCTGCTCGGCAGCCAGATCTGGGCCGAAAAGGTCAACGCCAAAGGCGGTCTGCTCGGCCGCAAGGTCGAACTGGTCCACTACGACGACCAGTCCAACCCGTCGACGGTGCCGGGCATTTACACCAAGCTGCTCGACGTCGACAAAGCCGATCTTGTCATCAGCGGCTATGCGACCAACATGGTCGCTCCGGCGATCCCCATCGTCATGCAAAAGAACAAGCTGTTCATCAGCCTGTTCGCGCTCGACGCCAATGCCGAGTTCAAATATCCGAAATATTTCTCGATGATCCCAACGGGAGGTCCGAACCCCCGGCAGACGTTCTCGGAGAACTTCTTCGCGGTCGCGGCCCAGCAAAAACCGAAACCGCAAACATTGGCGCTCGCAGGCGAGGACGCCGAGTTCTCGCGCAACGCCATGGATGGGGCGCGTGAAAACGCGAAAAAGCACGGTTTCAAGATCGTTTACGACAGGACCTACCCGCCGAACACGACCGACTTCTCGCCGGTCGTCCGCGCCATCCAGGCCGCCAATGCGGATCTTGTGTGCATCTGCTCCTACCCGTTGAGCTCGGTCGGCATCACGCTGTCGGCCAACGAGCTCGGGCTGAAGCCGAAAATGTTCGGCGGCGGCATGGTCGGCCTGCAGGTGACGGTGTTCAAGAACAAGCTCAAGAGCAAGCTCAACGGCATGGTCAATTACGAGAATTGGGTGCCGTCGGCAAAATTGATGGCGCCGGCGGCGAATTTCTTCAAGAAATACCAGGCGCGCGCGCCGGGCTTGGGCATCGACCCGCTGGGCTATTATCTCGGCGGTTGGGGCTACGCCCGCATGCAGCTCCTGGAGCAGGCCATCGACGGCACCAAGAGCATCGATGACGCAAAGCTCGCGAATTACTTCGGCAAGAATGCGTTCAACACCATCATGATCGACGGCCTCAGGTTCGGCAAAAACGGCGAATGGCTCAAGCCGCGGCAGTTGGAGGTGCAGTATCACGACATCACCGATGCTGCGAACCTCGAAACCTGGCGCGGCATGAGCTATCAGACCGTTCTGGCGCCTGCCGACGAGGTCACCGGCAAAATCATTTATCCTTACGCCGACGCGTTGAAGGCGTAGGAAGAACCCAAGCAATTTCCGGGCGCGGCGCCGCCACGCGTGCGTTGCGCCCCGGGCCGTTAAAGTGCGAAAACGATCCCGGATCCGATGCCGCATCGGGTCCGGGATAAATTTTGTCGAGGCCCTGCAATGCTGCTTCCCACTTCGCTTGTCGGTTCCTATCCGCAGCCGGAATGGCTGATCGACCGCGTCAAGCTGTCGAAACAGGTGCCGCGGGTGCGCGCCGATGCGCTCTGGCTTGTTGCGCCGGACAAGCTCGAAGCGGCGCAGGACGACGCCACCGTGCTCGCCATTCATGATCAGGAACGCGCCGGGCTCGACATTCTCACCGACGGGGAGCAGCGGCGCGAAAGCTATTCGAACCGCTTCGCCACCGCGCTCGACGGCATCGACGTCGAAAATCCAGGCACCGTCATCAATCGCAATGGCCGGCCGATTCCGGTGCCCCGCATCGTCGGCCCGATCCGGCGCACCCGGCCGATCGAGCTGCGCGATCTCACGTTCCTGCGCGCCAATACCGGCCGCGCCGTCAAAACGACGCTGCCGGGGCCGTTCACCATGGGCAAGCAGGCGCAGGACGACTACTACAAGGACGAGGAAGCGGTGGCGCTCGCCTATGCCGACGCGGTCAATGCCGAAATCAAGGACTTATTCGCCGCCGGCGCCGATATCGTGCAGATCGACGAGCCGTGGATGCAGCAGCATCCCGACAAGGCCCGGCAATACGGCCTCAAGGCGCTCGACCGGGCGCTCGACGGCGTCACCGGCACGATCGCGGTGCATCTGTGTTTTGGCTATGCCGCGGTGGTGCACGACAAGCCGCCGGGCTATTCGTTTCTGCCGGAGCTGGAAGGCTCCAAGGCGCAGCAGATTTCCATCGAAGCCGCGCAGCCCAAGCTCGACCTCAAGGTTCTCGAAGACTTGCCGTCGAAGACCATCATTCTTGGCGTCATCGATCTTGCCGACATGACGATCGAGACCCCGCAGATCGTCGCCTCGCGCATCCGCCGTGCGCTCGATTACGTGCCGGCGGAACGCATCGTCGTGGCGCCGGATTGCGGCATGAAATACCTGCCGCGCGCCGTCGCCTTCGGCAAAATGCAGGCGATGGTGCAAGGCGCGGCAACGGTGCGGCGCGAGCTTACGGCCGGGTAACGGCTCGCTCCAGCGCCTGGCGATCCCATTGCGCGAGGTTGGCGGCGGCTTCGTAAGTCTCCTGCAGGAAGCCGAGCAGCAGCGCATCCGGATCGGGCGCCTGGCGAACCGCGTCGTAAGGCAGAATGAATTGCCCGAGGTCTTTGTTGTACGAGGCTTGCGCGGTGCGCAGCCGCGTGTCGCCATAACCGGTTGGCTCCGGATAGGCATAGACGTAGAACGCCGCTTGGCCGAAGCCGCCATTGCCCGGCCAGAAGCCGCAGCTCGAGCATTCGTGTGAATAGGCCTCCGCCATGATCCAATTTGCAACATACGGCGTGTGCCCCTTGGGCGGCGGCGCGACGCGCCCGGAAAACCGCGTCACCGCGAGATCGAAACTGCCCCAGAAGAAATGCACCGGGCTCGCCTTGCCGATGAAGCGGGCGCGGAATTCGGTCATCACGCGATTGGCCTGCAGCAAGGCCTGCAAGAACTTGTGCGCATAGACCGGGTTGTAATGCGCATGCGCGCGATCGCGGTCGAACGGCACGGCTTTCTCGATTTCGCACGGCATGGTTCGGATCGGCACGTCGATGCCGAGCCGACGCAGCCGCTCCGTGAATTCGGCGTAGAAATCGGCGACCGTCATCGGCTTGAGCGCGACGCTGTCGGCGCGGCCGTCGCTGGTTTTGAGCAGCAGGCGATGGTCGGCGAAATCGAACTCGATGTCGAACGTGCCCCCGGCATGGGGCATTGCCGGAGCAATGAGCCCGCGCGCGGTGACCTGAAACGTCGCGTTCCACCAGTGATTGATAAGCGGGGTGAGCGCGATGCGGACCTTGCCGACGATCTGCGTCCAGAGCTGGAGCGTGTCGCAGGTATCGCTCCAGGCCGCAAACGGCAGATCCGGCCATCGCGAGTTTACGCTGCGGGTCACGGCGGGCTCTCGCGCTGCTAAGGAACGGCTTTCCAATTGTCGGCGATATAGCCCTGCGGATCGACGGCGACCAGCGCTTTTCCCGCAACTGCCTGGCGGCCCCTGCAGGACCACTGGTAGATCGTGGCATGGCCGGTCGCCGCCATCGGAATGTTCGCCGCTCCCGGATGCCGGCGGCACCAGGCGGTCGCGCCGCGCAGCACGCGCCGGGTGTTCGCCTTGCCGCAGTCGAGATTGGCGCCGATCACGCAGGCCATCAATTTCGCGCCAACGCAGCGCACGAAGGCTCCTTCGCCCACGACGCCCGGATCGATCTGAAACGCCTTGGCGACGGCAGGCAGCAAATCTGCCGGAACCTTGGCCGGACCAGCGTGCGCCCGATTCGGACAGTAGCTGTCGGCCGCCGCAGCGTATTGCGTCGGTGCGAGGAGGATGAAGATCAAGGCCGCAGCAGCGGTGGCCATGATCGATTGAGCTTTTGGAATGCGCTTGGTCACCATCACAGCATGTCCTTGATGGCTTGGATCAGCTTGCGGTCGACGCTGATGAGCTCCGCATTCTGCGGCAAGGAGAGTTTGTCCCGTTCTTCGGCCGAAACGCCGCGACCCTGCAAGATGACGCGGCCGTCGGAGGTGAGAAATATCGACGAAGCTTCTTTGTCGTCGCTTTCCTTCCAGATCAGCTCCACGCGAAAATTGACCGCCATTGTGGTGACTTACTCGGCCGCGGTGGCCTGCGCCGCCGCAGCCGCCTGCTCCTCGCGATAAAGCCGGTCGACGATGCGCCGCGCCTGGATGCCGCCGGCATCGGCATTGATGTCGACCTGCGGTGCGTCGGGCTTGAGGCCAATCATGCGCTGCTGCGCCGTGAACACCGCCACGTCCTCGAGGAAGGCCGTCTCGATCTGCGCGAAGACGCGTTCGGTCGTCGCGGCATTGTGCGGCTCGAAATCATGCGCCTGCCCCCAGAAATAATGCGAGGAGGTCTCGGTCTCCGGCGTGATGGCGTTGAGGTTGCGCATGCTGATGCCGCCGACGCGGCGGCCCTCCGGCGCGCCGGTGCCGGTCGGCGTGGAGCCGACGTCGAGCCGCAGAAAAGCCGGCGGCGTGTAGTCGATGATCTGCCAGCGGTCGACATTGCCTGTGAATTTGCCGACCTTGACGAATGTCGGCGGCGCCGGCTGATCGATGATCCAGCGTGTGACCAGGACGTTGTTCGGCGCACGCTGGACCTTGACCGCGGCATGCTCGACCAGCGCCATGTTGCCGATGGTGGTCTCGTGGACGAAGGCGAGATGGGTGAGGTCGAGCAGATTATCGACGACCAACTGCCAGTTGGCCTCGACGTGAAGATAAGACGCCTTGGCGCCCCACTCCGGGTCCGACAGCCAGTGGAAGTCGCAAATCTGGGCCGGATCGGCCAAGGCCGGATCGCCCATCCAGATCCAGATCCAGCGATAGCGCTCGACCACCGGATAAGTGCGCACGCGCGCGTTGTGCGGGATGTGGTCCTGCCCTGGCACGCGCACACAGGTGCCGGAGCCGTCGAAGCGAAGGCCGTGATAATGGCATTGCAGCAGGTCGCCGACGATCTTTCCCATCGACAGCGGCAGCCGGCGATGCGGGCAGCGGTCTTCGAACGCGTGCAGCGCGCCATCGGCGGTGCGGAACAGGACCACCGGCTCGCCGAGGATGATGCGGCCGAGCGGCCGATCGCGGACCTCTTCGTCCAAGGCGGCGACATACCAGTAATTCCGCAGAAACATGGCATCCTCCCCGCGGCGCTTTTTGCGGGGCGCACTTTAAGCGCGCGCCGCGCTGATCTCAATCCGCCGTTCCGGCACAGTGTCACAGGCGTTGCGGATTTTCATTCCTTGCGCAATGCTTATAATGCTAAGGAATTTCCGGGGAAACGCCGCAATGCCAGAAACTGCCGGTCCTGAACTGCTGCGAGACTGGATCGAGCGGGCTGCACGCCGCGATCCTGACAAGACCTGGGTCGTGTCGGCGGAGGACGGCCGCAGCGTCAGTTACGGACAATTACGCGACATGATCGGCCGTCTTGCCGCGTTCCTGCGCGCGCAGGGGCTTGGCCGCAGCGACCGGGTCGCGCTTCTTGCCAATAATTCGATCGAGCACTTGCTGTGTTTTTTCGGCGTCATGGCGGCCGGCGCCACCGTGTGCACCGTGCACATCGAGATGAACCGCAATCAGCTCGGCAATATTTTCGAGCGGCTCAAGCCGCGGCTCATTCTGTTTCAGGACGGCTTGGCGCTCGACGATCTTCTGGCCGCAACCGCGGTGCCGCGCCTGCGCCTGGGGCGCTGGGACAAGCCGGAGACCGGCACGCTGTTCGATGAGCTTGAGCGCCTGCCGCCGAGCGAGCCGCAAGGCCAGGCGCAGCCGGAGGATGACGCCGTCATCCTGTTCACCTCGGGCACCAGCGCCACGCCCAAGGGCGTCATTCTCAATTTCCGCGAATATCTCCTGAACATCGATCCGCTCGGCGACGGCTTCGGCATCACCGCCGCCGATCGGCTTTACGATTTCCGCCCCTTCAGCTGGAACTCGGCGCAGACCTTGGGTGCGCTCACGACCGTCAACCGCGGCGCCACGCTGGTGCTGTCGGAAAAATTCTCGGCCAGCCGGTTTTTCCGGCACCTGCGCGATTACGATGTGACCATTTCCACCGGCAATCCGACCACGATCAATATTCTGCTCAACAGTGATCAGACTGTGCAGGGGGCGAATGGGCGGACTTGGCATCGTGACGATCTGCCGAAGCTGCGCTTCATCACCTCGAGCTCGGCGCCGCTGATGCTCGAAGAGTGGAAGCGGTTCGAGCAGAAATTCGGCATCCCGGTCGCGCAGGGCTGCGGCGCCAGCGAAGTGAGTTGGATTGCCGCCATTCCCGGCGAGCGGCGCCGACTCGGCACCGTCGGGAAGCCGTTTGCCTATCACGATCTCGCCATCGTCGACGCCGAAGGCGGGCGTCTGCCGGTGGGCGAAATCGGCTATGTCGAGCTCGGCGGGCTCGGCGCGCATCATCCTTACCGCTATCTCGGCGACGCCGGCGACGTGAAAATCCACAGCCGCGGCCGCTTCCGCACCGGCGATCTCGGCTCGCTCGATGCGGACGGCTTCCTGACATTGAGCGGCCGCGAGAAGGAATTGATCATACGCGGCGGCGCCAAGATCTCGCCGGTCGAGATCGATTCGTTCCTCATGCAGCACGCCGACGTCATCGAAGCGGCGACCATCGGCGTGCCCGACGCAATCTACGGCGAGGAAGTGCTGAGCTACGTCGTGGCGCGGCCCGGCGTCGATGCCGAGACGCTGCTGCGTTACTGCGCCGGCGCGCTGCCGGCGTTCAAAGCGCCGAAGCAGATTGTGCTCAGCGCCTCGTCGTTGCCGAAGACCGAGCGTGGCAAGCTTGACCGCAAGGCGCTGACGGAGCGGTGGAAGGAAGACGCCCGCCGCTAGTTACCGCCCGGTCCGCGCCAGCGAATGCACCCAGCCGTGCATGCGCTTTTTGACATTCTCGATGTCGGCCTTGGAGAACCAATCCTCCGGCTTGACCTTGTCGACCGGATAGACCGGGCGCAGGAAATCGCTCTCGTAGCCGAAAGGTACGGTGGCATCGATGCCCATGCCGCCTTCGAAGCGGGTGTTCGACGCCGTCCATTGCTGGCCGCCCGCCGTCATGCGCTCCGACGGCATGAAGGTCTGGCCGCGGCCGCCGGGGATCGGATTGAGGATGTCGGTCTGCGGATTGACGCGGGTGGTCAGGCACCACATCACGTCGTCCATCGAATAGGGATCGACGTCCTCGGACACCGCGATGGCGATGCGCATGCCCTGCGAGCACGACAGAGCGGCGCCGAGGAAATTGCGCTGCCAGCCTTCGTCGATCTGATTGCGCTTCTTGACCTGGATGACGCAGCCGCCCCAGTCGGTCATGCAATACGGGATCACCACGTTCTGCACGATGCCCGGCTGCAGCCGGTTGCACAGCTCGTAGATCGCGGCTTCGCGCACCGTGGTGTCGATATTGTGGTCGTCGAGCATGTGCACGCCAAGCGCGAAGATGATCGGCTTTGTCTCCGGCTTGCGCATGGTGATGCCGGTGACGTGAAAGGTCGGCGCCTTGTAGGCCTTGCCCATATAGCCGGCCCATTCGGGATGGAAATGATGGCGGCCCTGCACGCCGGCGTCCTCGGCTTCCTTGGTCTCGTAGCGGCGGTCGCGCGGATTGACGTAGCCTTCGAGCACCAGTTCGCAATCGGCGAGCGCCATGGCGTCCACGGTGCGCGCCTTGACGAGGCGGATCGGCGTCCCCTGCACCGCCGAGGCGATGCCGATCTCGTCGCAGCCCATCGGCAGAATGGCGTAATCGAAGCCGGCGCCGGCGAGCAATGTGCAGGCCGGCGGCACGCCGAAGCACATGGTGATCGGCACCGGCTGGTCTTCCTTGTAATATTTGTTGACCACCTGCCACATATGCGAGCCGGGCGAAATCTGGAACGTGCCCACATTGCCCCAGCGGAAATTCATGCGGTTGTAGCCGAGGTCGGAGCCGCCATCGAATTGCGGGCCGGTGACGCAGCGGATGCCGGAGCCGACGGTCAACTCGGATTCGTAGGTGGTGTGGCGGATCGGCACCATCCATTTATTGACGTCGTCCGGCTTGTCGACGACGAATT
The DNA here is from genome assembly GCA_963791925.1 of uncultured Alphaproteobacteria bacterium. GTDB lineage: Bacteria > Pseudomonadota > Alphaproteobacteria > Rhizobiales > Xanthobacteraceae > BOG-931. The sequence goes on from CAWBUA010000006.1 coordinate 881,928, forward strand.
CCTGGCACGGCGCCTCGCTCTGCGCGATCTCGACGGGCTTCATCGGATGCGACAGCGCATAGGCCAGCTTCCTCACCCGCTCGGCATCGTCCTTCCAGCCGAACATGCGGTTGATCACCGCCATGTCGCCGAACAGATTGGTGATGACGCGATGGTTGGGCTTGCCCTTGACGTTGTTGAACAGCACCGGGCAGCCGCCGTCCATGTGTTTTTGCAGTCCGGTGATCTGCAGGTCAGGATCGACCTCCTTGTCGGTCTCGATCAATTCGCCGGTGGCGCGCAGCCATTCCAGCGTGGAGCGCAGATCGAATGCCTGGTTCGGCGTGGTGGCGGCGTGTTGTTCCTTGCGGAGCGGCTGTTGCATTGACGGCGTTCCCATTGCATAGATTTCTAAGGAATCTCTGCATGGATAGCCTGGACCTGTCAACGCCGATGCCGGCCCGCAAGCATCCTAAAGCCAAGGTTGCGCGCCGCGAGGTCGAGTTTCCGCCGCGCCTGTCGTCCGGTTCTCTGGTGCGCGATGCCCACCGCGCGTTCCAGTGGCTGTTGGAGCGGCGCATCGCGCCTTACGGCGTGGCCCGCGGCCAATGGTATTTTCTGCGCGTGCTGTGGAACGCCGATGGGCTGTCGCAACGCGAACTGTCGGCGCGCGTCGGCATGATGGAATCCACCACGGTCATCGCGCTGCGCAGCATGGAGCGATCCGGCTTCATTCGGCGGGTGCGCGGCGACGACGACCGCCGCAAGATGCGGGTTTTCCTCACCGCGAAGGCGCGGCGGCTGCGCGGCGAGCTCCTCGGCGTGGCGCGCAGCATTACCGACGACGCCGAACAGGGCATCGCCGCGCGCGATCTCGCCGCGTTTCGCCGCGTGATCGCCCGGATGACCATGAATCTCGACCGGATCGAGAGATAGAAAAATCGATTTTGACCGGCGCTGCGCGGCTATAGTTGCCGCAGCGGTCCAGCCGCGGCGCGCAGGCGGGACGCCAGCTGCCACAACGGCGGCGTTTGCTTGATGAAGCGCTTACCCCGGCGCCGCGCAATGGCGAACAGGTTGACGATACGGCCGCGCCACGTCGCAGCCTCGCTGTAATCGTGCAACTGCAACCGGACGTCGGACCATTCCAGCTTGTAGCGCTCATCGCCAATGGTGAAATCGAACAGCCGCAGCCCGCGCTTGATGGCGTAGGCCAACAGCTCGCGCAGGTGCAGCGTGCCGGGGCCGTAGCGGGTCAATTCATTGTCGCAATAGCTCGACAGCACGTGATAGTAGCAATCGCCGAACACAATGGCGAAATTCGCCGCCGCGCACACCGATCCGATCTGCACGCGGCTGACATGGGCGAGATGCCGGGAGACCGGATTGACGGCGAAGTCGGCGAAGAACTCGCGATAGCCGGGCCGCGCGAAGATGTCGGCAATGCCCTTGCGGGCAAAGATCCGCTTCTTCTGCTCCCATAGCGTGTCGAGCGTCTGCCGCAACTCGGCCGGCGCAACGACGGTCTCGAAGCGAATGTCGCCGAATTCGGACAGGTGCTTGCGCTTGGTGCGGTCGCGCCGGCGCGTCGCCGAAGACCGCCGCGCGCGATAGAAGCTTTCCCAGTCGTCGCCGAGCTGCGTGATATGCGCACTGTTGGCGTTCGGCGCCGCGCCGAGATTGACGAAGGGATTGCCCTGGACGCCGACCGTTTGCGGCATCTTCTCGAACTCGATCCAGTCGTAGCGCAGCGCGGGATCGGATTGCAGGTGCGCGAGCGCCGCGCGCCACAATATAAGGAAGCGATCGGGCGTGACGCGCTGCGCAAAATCGCGCGCCAACAGCGGCGCGTTGTAATCGCACAGCTCCTGGCCGAGCCAGCACAGCCGCCGCAGCGAACGCCGCGTCTCGATGGCGAGCGGCACGATGAATGCGGTTCTGCCGTCGGCAAAACGCCCGACCACGATGATCGGCAGGGTGCCGTCACGGGCGCCGACGTGGCGCTGCCAGGTCGCCAGCCACTCGAAACTCTGGAACGCGGTGCATTCGGCGCTGTCTTGGAAACGGCGCCATTCGTCTTCGACATCGTCGAGGCGCGTGTGGACGCTGAAGGTCGGTTCGGGCGAAAGTTCGCGGGACAATTCAGCCAAATGCGACAGCGCGACGCGCCCGTCATCGACGGCCGCGGCCGCCGGGCGAAATGCTGTCAGTGGTGTGGCGCGTGTCACGATCTGGTCACGAACTTGATCAGAGACTGGGTCGGGAAGCCCGGCCGCGAATTCGACCGGAGCAGGCAGCATCGCGCTCGTCTTAAAAGGAAATCCTTAAACGTACATCCTTGGGAGCGCGGTTACGTTGGGTTAACGTAAAGAGACTGCTGCGCGTTATGCTGCCGATGGCGCGAAGCGTGTCGGTTTGGCGCAGTTGCCCAGGTAGAAAGACGCGCTCGACCGCCGTATTCTCCACCGAATAATGTCGCTATGACGCGCCGGATCCGGCGCAATGGGGGAGGACAGCATGAATAAGCTTCGGCAATGGTTTGGCATCGTCGGCGCATGCCTTTTGGCATTGGCAGCAGCGACTGCGGCGCATGCCCAGGCCGACAATTATCCGGACAAGACGGTGTCGATCATCTCGGACGCGGCGCCGGGTTCGACGCCGGACGTCGACGCGCGCTTTGTCGCCGAAGGGCTCGGCAAGGCATTCGGCCAGCAGTTCATCGTGGTCAATCATCCCGGCGCCAATGGCAGCGTCGCCGCCCGCGCCGCATCGCAAGCCGCGCCTGACGGCTACACGCTGTTCATGCCGGCGCTGTCGACCTTCGTGGCGCTGCCGTCGGTTGCACCGAACCTGCCGTTGAAACTGCCGCGCGACTTCATCCCGATCGGCTATACGGCGGAAAATCCGATGTTCGTTGCGGTCAACCCGAAGCTCGGCGTCTCGACGCTGCCGCAACTCATTGCGCTCGCCAAAAAGGAACCGGGAAAAATCTCGATTGCCGTGACCGGCGCCGGGCGCTTGACCGATCTGACCGGACTGTTGTTGCAGGACCGCGCCGGCGTGCAGCTATTGCGCGTGCCTTATACCGGCGGCCCCGCGGCAGCGCTGGCCGACGTCGGTTCCGGCCGGGTCTCGATGATCATCGAAGGCTATTCGGGAATCGTCGGCGCGGTGAAGGCGGGTCAGGTCAAGCTGATCGCGGTGGCCTCCCCCGAGCGGCTGCCGCAATTTCCCGATCTGCCGACGGTTGCCGAAACCATCCCCGGCTTCCGCGCGCTGGGCTGGCAAGTCATGGTCGCCCCCAAAGGCACGCCCACGGCGATCGTCGGCAAAGTGAGCGACGTCTTGGCCAAGGTCGTCAGTGGCGCCGGTTTCAAAGCGAGCTTGGCAAAGATCGGCAGCTATTCGCGCGCCATGACGCCCGAACAGACGCTTGCCTTTGTCGAGCAGGAGCAGCAAACCTGGGCGCCGATCCTGCAAAAGGTGGGCAAAAAGTAGCCGGCAAAAACCGACGAATTGGTCAAAAAAGGATTTTGGCATGTTGACGCTGTATTACGCCCCGGGCGCCTGCTCGATGGCCTCGCATATCGTGCTCGAAGAGAGCGGCGAAGCATACGAGCCGAAGAAGGTCGATCTCGCCGGCGGCGAGCAGCGCACCGAGGCGTATCTCAAGATCAATCCGCTCGGCCGCGTGCCGGCGCTCAAGCTCGATAACGGCGAGCCGCTCACCGAGAACACCGCCATTCTGCCCTATCTCGGCAAGCGCTTCGGCTTGTGGCCGAAGGACCCGCTCGCCGAAGCCAAAGCGCTGTCGCTGATCGGCTTCTTTGCCTCGAGCGTCCATCCGGCCCACGCCCATGTCGGCCGCCCCGAGCGCTACACCGACGAAGCCGGGGCCTATCCCGGCATCAAGGACAAGGGGCTGAAGACGTTCCACGGTTATCTGAAGCAGATCGACGGCATGCTAGCGGGACGCGAATGGTTTTCCGACAGCTATTCCGTGCTCGATCCCTACGGCCTCGTGTTCTACACCTGGGGCCTGCGCCGCGAACTGCCGATGGCGGAGCTGAAAAACTACACCGCGCACAAGGACCGGCTCTTGAAGCGCGCGGCCGCCGCGCGGGTGGTCGCGGACGAGAAGGTCAAGACGCAGTAAGCGCCTGTCTTCGGACCCAACCGACTGTCATCGTCCGCGAAGGCGGACGATCCAGTAAACGCAGGCTTCAAAAACCTGCCGCATGGCCTCCGATTACCGGATGCTCCGCTTTCGCGGAGCATGACACGTTGGCAATGACGCTCACGCCGTCTTCTGCACCTTCAGGCCGAGTTCGTTGATGGTGCGCTCGCGCATGATGAATTTCTGGATCTTGCCGGTCACCGTCATCGGGAATTCGTCGACGAATTTGACGTAGCGCGGCACCTTGTAGTGCGCGATCTGGTCGCGGCAGAACGCTTTGATTTCGTCTTCCGTCGCGGCGACGCCGGACCGCAGCTTGACCCAGGCGCAGATTTCCTCGCCGTAGCGGTCGTCCGGCACGCCGATCACCTGGACGTCCTGGATTTTCGGATGCCGGTACAAAAACTCCTCGATCTCGCGCGGATAGACGTTCTCGCCGCCGCGGATCACCATGTCCTTGATGCGGCCGACGATGTTGCAATAACCCTCGGCGTCGATGGTGGCGAGGTCGCCGGTATGCATCCAGCGCGCCGCGTCGATGGCTTCGCGGCTGCGCTCCTCGTCGCCCCAATAGCCGAGCATCACCGAATAGCCGCGCGTCAACAATTCGCCGGGCGTGCCGGGCGGCACGATGCGCCCCTGCATGTCGACGATTTTCACCTCAAGATGCGGCTGGATGCGGCCGACGGTGGACACCCGACGCTCCAGCGGATCGGTGGTGGAGCTCTGAAAGCTCACGGGGCTCGTTTCGGTCATGCCGTAGGCGATGGTGATTTCCGACAAGTTCATCTTGGCGACGCAGCGCTTCATCACTTCGATCGGACAGGGCGAGCCGGCCATGATGCCCGTGCGCAGCGTCGACAGGTCGAAGCGGCTGAATTCGGGATGATCGAGCTCGGCGATGAACATGGTCGGCACGCCGTGCAGCGCGGTGCAGCGCTCCTCGGCGACGGTCTCCAACGTGGTCAGCGGATCGAAGCCCTCGCCGGGAAACACCATGCAGGCGCCATGCGTCACCGCCGCCAAATTGCCAAGCACCATGCCGAAACAGTGATAGAGCGGCACCGGGATGCAGAGCCGGTCGTCCGGCGTGAGCCGCATCGCCTCGCCGATGAAGAAGCCGTTGTTGAGAATGTTATGATGCGACAGCGTCGCGCCCTTGGGAAAGCCGGTGGTGCCCGAGGTGAACTGGATGTTGATCGGCTCGTCGAATTGCAGCTGCGGCGCAAGCTCGGCAATGCGCTGCGCTTCCTTCTCGGTGCCGCGCGCCAGGATTTCGGCGAAGCGGAACGTGCCGGGATGCCAGCCGTCGCCGAGCAGCACGACCGAACGCAGCGCCGGCAGCCGCGCCGATTCGAGCTTGCCCGGCGTGGCATGGCCGAGTTCCGGGGCCAATTCGCGCAGCATGCCGACATAGTCCGAGGTCTTGAAACGCTCGGCGAGGATGAGCGCCTTGCAGCCGACCTTGTTGAGCGCGTATTCGAGCTCGGCGATGCGATAGGCGGGATTGATATTGACCAGGATCAGGCCGGCCTTCGCGGTGGCGAACTGGGTCAGCACCCATTCCGAACTGTTGGGCGACCAGATGCCGATGCGGTCGCCGGGATTTAGCCCCAGCGTCAACAGTCCGGCGGCGAGCTGGTCGACCTGTTGCCGCAGTTCGCCGTAGCTCAACCGCACGTTCTGGTGGCGGACCACCAGAGCCGGCCGCGTGGGCCATTTGTCGCAGACCGCGTCGAAAAACTGCCCGATGGTCTGGCCGATGAGCGGCTGCTCGCTGGCGCCGTGCACGTAACTCAGTTCGAGACCGGCCATAGCGTGTCCTCCGAGACGTTTTGGCGACTATAGCGCGTTGTCGCCGATGCTGCGAAGTCTCACGGCGCAGGACTGCCGAAACGCGGATCGCCTTTTTGTGCGCGAGCGGGCTTGGTACAGTCGGTTCAAGGTACGCACATAAAGGATGCCCAAGGGATTTCATGTCGGGACAGATTTCGGAACTATCGGTATCGCTCTGGCGCGGCGGCAAGGAAGGCCATTATCAGACCTACAGCGTGACGCGGCGCGAAAGCCAGACCGTACTCGACGTCGTGACCTTCGTGCAGCGCCATCTCGATCCGACGTTGTCCTATCGCTTCGCCTGCCGGGTCGGCGTTTGCGGCTCCTGCGCCATGACCGTCAACGGCAAGCCGCGCTGGACCTGCCGCACCCACGTGGCGAAGGTCGCCGGTACCGGCCGGCTCGAAATCGGCCCGCTCGAGAATTTGCCGGTGATCAAGGATCTGACCACCGACATGGCCGAGTTCTTTCAGAAATGGCAGCGCGCCAAGGGCGTCTTCGCGCCGTCGCAAACGCGACATGACCCGATCGCGCAAATCCGGCCCGACACTCCGGCGCGCGCCGCCGCCGACGCGGCGATCGAATGCATCAATTGCGGCGTCTGCTATGCCGGCTGCGACACGGTCCGCTGGAATTCGGCCTATCTCGGGCCGGCGGCGCTGACGCGGGCCTGGACGCTGGTCAATGATGAGCGCGACGCCGGCAACCACGACCGCCTGCAAGCCGCCGCCGCGAACGGCGGCTGCCATGCCTGCCACTCGCATCAGTCCTGCCAGGAGCTCTGCCCGCAGACGCTCAATCCGACCGCGGCGATTGCCGGCCTGAAGAAGCGAACTACCGCCGCGTATCTGAAAGGCGAGCTGAAAACATGAACGTGCGTCTCTATGTCTGGCAGCGGGGATCGGCGGCGCTGCTGGCGGTGCTGGTGCCGATCCACATCGCCGTCATCTTCTACGCCACGCGGCAGCAATTGACGGCGGCGGACATTCTGTCCCGTACTCACGGCAGCGTTGTGTGGGCCTCCTATTATGGACTATTCGTCGCGGCGGCTTCCATCCACGCCTCCATCGGTGTGCGCAATATCTTGACGGAGTGGTCGCCGCTCGCGGACCGCGCCGCCGGGTGGTGCGCCGCCATTTTTGGCGGAGTATTGGCGCTGCTCGGATTCCACGCCGTCATCGCCTTGGTGCTGACGTGAAAACTCTGGACATGGAACGCCGCGGCAGCGTGCTGTGGATTGCGGCGATGGTCCACCGCATCTCCGGCCTCGCGCTGGCCATTTTTCTGCCGATCCATTTTTTTGTCCTTGGGCTGTCTCTCCGCGGCGGTGCGGGGCTCGACAGCTTCCTGCGTTGGACGGATCAGCCGCTGGTCAAGCTTGCCGAAGCCGGACTGGTTTTTTTACTGACCGTGCATCTCCTCGGCGGCTTGCGTGTCCTGGTTATTGAAAACATGAACTGGCGCGACGGCCAGAAGCAGCTTGCGACGCTCGCGGCCACAGCGGCTGCCCTTGTCGCATTCGTTTTCCTCGTGCGCGTGTTCTAAGGTCTCACATGAACGTCGAGCATCTGAAAACCGACATTCTGATCCTCGGCTCCGGCGGCGCCGGGCTGTTTGCCGCGCTGCATGCGCTTAACGCCAATCCCGAGCTCGACATCACGGTGGCGAGCAAGGGGCTGCTCGGCAAATGCGGCTGCACCCGCATGGTGCAGGGCGGCTACAACGTCGCGCTCAATCCCGGCGATTCGATCGAGCGCCATTTCATGGACACCATCGAGGGCGGCAAATGGCTGCCGCATCAGGAGCTGGCCTGGACGCTGGTGACCAAGGCCGTCGAACGCGTGCGGGAACTCGAAAACGAGGTCGGCTGCTTCTTCGACCGCAATCCCGACGGCACGCTGCACGGCAAGGCCTTCGCCGGCCAGACCTTCGACCGCACCGTGCACAAGGGCGACCTCACCGGCATCGAGATCATCAACCGGCTGATGGAGCAGGTCTGGGCGCGGCCGATCCGCCGCCTGGAGGAGCATCGCGCCGTCGCGCTGATCCCGACGGCAGACGGCGCGATCTCGGGCGTGCTGCTGGTCGACGTCCGCTCCGGCGAATTCCGCTTCGTCGCGTCGCAAGCCGTCCTGCTCGCGACCGGCGGCGGCCCGACCATGTATCGCTATCACACGCCGTCCGGCGACAAGAGCATGGACGGACTGGCCATGGCGCTCCGCCTCGGCCTGCCGCTGCGCGACATGGAGATGGTGCAGTTCCATCCCACCGGACTTCTCGCCGGACCGGACACGCGCATGACCGGCACGGTGCTCGAAGAGGGCCTGCGCGGCGCCGGCGGGCATTTGCTCAATGGCGCGATGCACCGCTTCATGGGCGACTACGATCCAAAGCTCGAACGCGCCACGCGCGACGTGGTCAGCCGCGCGATTTATGCCGAAATGCGCGCCGGCCGCACCACGCCGAACGGCGGCGTCTATATCAAGATGGGCCATCTCGGCCCGGCGAACGTCGCTAAGCAGTTCAAGGGCATGGTGGATCGCTGCCGCGACTGCGGCTTCGATCTCGCCGGCGGGCTGGTCGAAGTGGTACCTACCGCGCATTACTTCATGGGCGGGGTGATCTGCGACGTCGACACGGCGACCGAGCGCCACGGCCTGTTTGTCGCCGGCGAGGACGCCAGCGGCATGCACGGCGCCAACCGGCTCGGCGGCAATGGCGTCGCCAATTCCACGGTGTTCGGCGGCATTGCCGGTGACGTGATGCCGGGCTGGATCGCGAAAAATCCCGGTCATCGGCCACCCGATACACAGGCGCTCGAAGCCGAACTCGAACGCGCGCTGCATCCGTTCAGCCGCAAGGCAGGCGATCTCAATGCGCTTCGCGAAAAGCTGCTCGATACCATGTGGGACGAGGTCGGCGTAGTGCGCGACCGCGCCAGCATCGAACGCGGGCTCGCCGGCATCGATCGCATCGAAGCCGAACTCCTTGCCACCGGCCTTGTCGATAGCGGCCGCCGGTTCAATATGACCTGGCACGATTGGCTTAATCTGCGCTCCTTATGCGAGATCAGCCGCGTTATCGCGCTCGCTGCATTGCGGCGCGAAAATTCCCGCGGCGCGCATTACCGCTCCGATTTTCCGGAACCGGGAGAACTCGCGACCTCGACCTTCACGGTGGCGAGGAATATATCCGGCAGGATCGAGATGACTGACCGGCCGGTCGTTTTCAGCCACGTGAGGCCGGGGGAGACGCTTTTGCGCGAGGCAGCAGAATAAAATGGCGCATACACTGGCTTTGTCATGCTCCGCGGAGGCGGGGCACCCAGTAACCACGAAGGCTTCGGTCTTGTCACCGGCGACGGTGACTACTGGATCGCCCGCCTGCGCGGGCGAAGACAAACAAGGGTGTCGGCGCCGGGAAGCAAACAAATGATTTCACTTTCCTCCATTCAGCGCACCGCGGAGGATTTGATGGCCAAAGCCGCCATCGAAATCCCCGACGATTACCTCGCCGGCCTGCGCCGCTGCGCCGATACCGAGAAGGGCGATCTGTCGGCTTTCGTCATCAAGGCGATGCTGGAGAACTACGAGGCGGCGAAGGAAGACCGCCGCGCCATGTGCGGCGACACCGGCCTGCCGCGCTGGTACGTCAAGATCGGCAACGACGCCCGCATCGAAGGCGGTCCGGTCGCGCTGGAAACCGCGCTGCGCCGCGCCACCGCGCGGGCGACATCAAACGTGCCGCTGCGGCCTAATCGCGTGCATCCCTTGTGGCGCACCGACCACAACAACAATGTCGGCATCAATGCGCCGGAGATCGAGTATTCGTTCCATCCCGACGCCGATTGGATCGAGCTGACCACCGTGCACAAGGGTGGCTTGTTCGGCACCGATTACCGCATGCTGTTTCCCAACGACGGTATCGACGGCATCAAGCGGTTCTATCTCGATACGCTGATCGGCTTCGGCAAGCGCGGGCTCGCCTGCCAGCCGGCCATTGTCGGCATCGGGCTTGGCGGCTCGAAGGACACCTCGATGGTCCTCGGCAAGCAGGCCTCCTGCCTGCGCGTCGTCGGCTCGCGCAATCCCGATCCGAAGATCGCGGCGCTGGAAGACGAGTTCAAGGAGCTCGGCAACTCGATCGGCATGGGGGCGATGGGGTTCATCGGCTCCTCGATGGTGGTCGATTGCCACATCGAGGTCGGCTATTGCCACACCGGCGGCATGCCGATGTCGGTGCACATGTTCTGTCTGTCGTCGCGCCGCGCCTGCGCGCGGATCGCAACGGACGGCAAGGCCACGTTCCGCACCGATCCGATGTGGTTCACCGATTACATGCGGCGCTCCACGGTGGAGTGGGGCCAAGAAGCAGCGGCGGCTGCGGAATAAATCAATGCCCGATCTCAAAACAGTGCAAATCGATCTGCCGGCCCGCACTGAGGATTTGCGCAAGCTGGAAATCGGCTCGGTCGCCTATCTTTCCGGCCGCGTCTTCACCGCGCGCGAAGGCGTCTATAAACGCGCGATCGCCGACGGGGCGGGAATGCCCGCGGGCAAGGATGCGCTCGGCATCACCAATTTCCATTGCTCGCCGGCGGCGAGCATCAATCCCGACGGCAGCCACACCGTCGGCGCGGTCACCGCGACCGCGTCATTTCGTTTTGCCCAATGGCTCGACGGCTGGTTCAAGATTTCCGGCTGCAACGTCATCATCGGCAAAGGCGGCATGACGTCGGAGACCTATCGCCAGCATTTCGTGCCGAACAACGCCGTTTATCTCACCACGGTCGGCTACGGCACCGGCGCGCTTTTGGGCCGCGGCATCAAGCGCGTCGCCGGTGTCTATTGGCTCGAAGAGCTCGGCCTGGCGCAGGCGGTCTGGGTGCTCGACGTCGAGAAATTCGGCCCGTTCCTGGTCGAGAGCGACCTTGCCGGCAATTCGCTGTTCGAGCGCGAGAACGCCAAGATCGCGCCCGGCCTGGAGCGGCTTTACGCCGGCACCCGCCCGGCGACGCTGCACCGCTACGGCGAGACCGACGACAAGACCAAGGAGGTGATCTAGCCCGAGCGTGTCGAAGCCGGAAGCTCACGTGCGCGGCCGCCAGGCTTGCGCTTGAAATCTCCGGATCAGCCAGTTTGGCGCCTTCACGTAGCGCAGCGCTTCGATCGAGCCGTCATAGCGGCGTCGCCAACAGGCCTCGTCGGTCCAAAAATCCTGACCGGCATAGGCGGCCAGGCTTTGCTCGGCCTGCTCGCGGAACTGTTCCCCGTTCGGAATTTTGGCAGCAAACGCCCGCTCGCTGCGGAAACAGACCGCCTCGACCCGCGAACGCAAATCTTCCTGATACCTGATCCCGCGGCGCCAAAGTCGGGCATGCGTGGCTTCGTGAACGATGGATGCCGCAATGCGCGCCGCCGAATTTGGGTCGTCGAGCATGTGACGCGGATCGAGCACGCACGCCCATATCGAGCTGTCGAAGTGCGCGATGCCGCCCGGAATAACCAATACCCACACGCGTTCGAGGTCGCGAATGAGGCGATCATAGCGTCTTCGATCGTATCGTTTGATCAGAGAAAGCGCCTCTTCAACCCGGTTGAGTTTGGTTTTCGAATTGCTGTCGAAACACCCGATCCACAAGCCATCAATGCGCCTGCTGGCGGAAAAGAACAGCATCAAGCGCTTAAGGAATTTATCCAGCAGGGATTTGAGCTTGGAAATCATGAGAGAGGGCCATTGCCGGTCGCTCGGCTACTGCCCCTCTCATTAGCCCCATTTGCTAAACGACAGATGCACCAGGACACGCACGGAGAGAGGCTTTTAATGCCGGCCCTATTGATGCTTAACTGAGGCTTGTAAAATTTGTTCGATGTCGACGGGTACGTTGTCGGTAACGGCACCGGCACACGCTGTCTGGCCGGGGCAGCAAGCGGGCCGCCGCTGCGAGATCGACGACAAGACCAAGAAGTGATCTAAGACTACGGCTTTCTGGACTAAGGGGGGTGGACATGACCAGCATCCCATCGCACGCGACGCTGCGCAGGCGCGCAGCGGAGGAATTAAAGGAATTTCTGGTCATTGCGGCCTATCTTTTTGTCTGCTTCGCCGCGTTGATCAACATGAAGGCCGCAATACTGCAGGCGCAGGGCGTCAATTTTTCACCCTACAGTATCGCGGTGGTGAAAGCCTTGTTGTGCGCCAAATTCATGAGCCTGGGAAACGTTCTTCGCCTCGGCCGCAGATTTCATCACCACGGCTTGATCTGGATAACGCTGTACAAATCGTTCGTATTCTTCGCACTCCTGTTGGCGCTTAATGCGATTGAGGAAGTTGTGATGGGTCTTATCCATCATCGCTCCATCGCCGAGTCGATCCTTGCTGTTGCCGGCGGCACGCTGGATCAGCTCATTGCCGCGAGCTTCGTCATGCTGCTGATCCTTGTTCCATTCTTCGCATTTCGTTCGCTCGGCGAGGTCGTTGGCGAAGCCAATCTCGTGCGCGTTTTTCTGCATTCGCGGCCGAGGGGGTAATCGCCGGGCGATGCGATCTAGACGATGCGGAGGAACGGCCGCTCCGCCGTCGGATCGATCTCGACCTCGGCGCCGTTCGGGATCGCTCGCGTGATATCGACGTCGAAGCCGGAAATCATCGTGAAATTAGCGAGCGCCGCGCCTTGCACCATGATCGGATTGGCGCGGTTGAGCACCAGCGCCGCCGGCATCACGCCGCGCGACGCCATTTCGTGCAGCATCCAGGCCGTCGCGACGCCGCCCTTGGCGGCATCGAGCACGAGCACGCGGCCGCGATAGCTTTCGCCGGCGAGCTTGTGCTCGGGGCGCGAGAACACGCCGCGGACGCGATCGAGGTCATAGCGCGCCGAGAAGCCGTCGCTGGCGACGAGCGCCCGCCCCTGCACTTTGCGGCCCATGCCGGCGGCGGCGTAAAAAACTTTCTCGTTCATCTCAGCTTCCCGCCGGTACAGGCTGCGGCGACGCATTGCTCCATTGATAGCAGCACCGGCCGATAGCCGTAGCCGCCAAGGATGTTGGTGAGCTTGGCCGAATTGGTCGCCAGGCGCTGCCAGCCGTTGGCTTCCGCCATCTCCCGCGCGTAGCTCTGATAGAAGCACATGCCGGAGAGCACCGTGCCGCCGGCGCCCTCGATCCGCGCCGTGAGCCCCATGCGGTCGCAATCCGGCTTGACCTGCGGGCTCGTGACGGCGAACAGCGGGATCGTCGCGCGGCGGCCGTCGAGCATCCCGGCCAGCATTCGCATTTCGACGAGGCTTAACTGCGGTGCCGAAAACACCACCACCTCGACCGCGGCGATATCTTTGGCATAGCGCGCCTGCAGGGCGCGGACGTCCGCTTCGCCGACATCATGGGTCTGCAGCGAAGCCGCATCGGGCACAACGTCTTCGAGTCGCATCGCCTCCGGCGTGACGCCGACCATGTGAAACAGCGCCACCGAGCCGAAGCTCGCCAGCGCCGCGCCAAAGTGTTTCATTTCGTCGGCGCCCGGCACGCGGTCGAGGCCGACCAGCGCCGGCACTTGCGAATAATCGCCGGCGAGCCGGCCGACGACGCCGCCCAGCGCGCCCCAATCGGCGAGCTCGCGCGGCGTAAACGACAGCTCGACGAGAAATGTCGCCTGCCGGCGCTCGTCGAGGTGATAGCCGTAGCGCGGCGTGCGCCCGGTGAGCCCGGCGGAGAGCGCCGACGGCCCGCCTTCGAAATTCGAGCGCGCGCCGCAGACGCTGTTGGAATAGATCACCACGCCGGTGTCGCCATAGGCCATGTGCTCGCCGCGCACCGGCGGCATGATGGTCTGATAATTGATGCAGGTATCGGTCATCAGCACGCCGAGCGCCTCGAAGGCGGCGATGGCGCGGCGCTCGAGATCGAGCATCCACGGCTGGTGCTTCAATCGCGCGGCTTGCGCGAAATCGGTGCCGCGCGGATCGGTGATGGTCGGGATGCGGACGGTGCGCTCATTGGCCGGCAGCGCCGCCGAGCGCTCCAGCCATTCGACGCCGGCCGCGCCGAGCAATTCCGTGTCGGCCATGATATGAGCCTGGCCGACCGGGACGAAATCGCGCGCGCCGAGGTAATCGCCGACCTTGATCTGATGCGCGATCGCCCATTGCCGCAGCGGGCCGAATGCGCCCGCGCGCATCGCGGTCTCTTCATCGTTGAGTTTCACGGCGGCGGATTTACTTCGCCGCGACGCCCGCGGCCTTGATCAGCGGCGTCCACTTGTCGATCTCGGCGCTGACCAGCTGGCCGAGCGCCGCCGGCGTGCGCCCGTCAGGGGGCGGAACATCGGCGCCGATTTGGGCCAGCCTCTTCGCCACATCGGGATCCTGCATCGCTTTTTGCACGGCGGCGTTGATGCGGTTGACGATTGCCGCCGGCGTACCTTTGGGCATGAACAGCGCGGTCCAGGCCACCGTCTGCAGTTGCGGCAAGCCGGCTTCGTTTGCCGACGGCACATTGGGCAAAGACGGCGAGCGCTGCGGAATGGTGACGACAATGGGATTTTCGCCGCCGTTCTGGATGTGCGGCATTGCGGTGACGACCTGGTCGAACAACAAATCGATCTGGCCGCCGAGCAGATCGTTGGTCGCCTCGGACAGTCCGCGATAGGGAACGTGCGTGACGTCGGCGCCGGTGAGATGATTGAACAGGAGCAGCGTCAGATGCGAGATCGAGCCGACGCCGGCCGAGCCCATCGTCGCCTTGCCCTTGTTGGCCTTGGCCCAGGCGATGACGTCGCTGAGCGTTTTCACCGGGAGCGTCTTTCTGGTCACCAGCACCATCGGCGTCGAGGCAACGAAAATCACCGGTTCGAAATCCTTGCGGGGATCGTAAGGCAGCTTGGCCCCGTAGATGCCGACACTCGCCGCCTGGGTGCCGAGATTGCCCATCAGCATGGTGTAGCCGTCGGGCGCGGCACGCGCGGCCTTGGTGGCGCCGATGGTACCGCCGGCGCCGGTGACGTCTTCGATGATGACCTGCTGGCCGAGCGTGGGGCCGATCGCCTGCGCGACAAGCCGGCCGAGAATATCGGTCGGTCCGCCGGCGGCGAACGGGACGATCATGGTGATCGGGCGGTTCGGATAGTCGTCGGCGCGGGCAGCGCCGACGAAGCTCGCCGCGGTAACCACCGCCAGCACCGCGGCGACATGGCACACGGCATGAACGACTTTACAAGCCTTGATCATTTCTTCCCACCCGCTCAATGCGCGCTCGCGCGCCGATTTTTTTGCTTGGCGAGCAAGTGTAAGGAGACGGATTTGCGAGTCAAATGCACGCCCGCGGGCGGCGTCTCATCGTGTGAGAACGTGGCTAGGGCGGCAATGCGCTGGTACAGCTGGGTGGATTCGAACCACCGACCTCCTGATCCACAGTCAGGCGCTCTAACCAACTGAGCTACAGCTGCACGGTGCCTTGCGGCGGCGAGCGGAACCTATGAACAACGCGCGCAATTGGCAATATACCGTAAATCACCCGGTAAAACGCAAAAAGCCCGGGCCAAGCCCGGGCTTTCCCCTCGCCGCGATAATGCGGCGGCGATCAAGTTGCCGCGGTTACGCGACCTTGCTGAACGCCTTGTTCATGCCGCTCTTGATCGGCTCGGCGGTCTCGGTCGCGACCTTCTGCGCCAGCGCGCTGAGTTCCTTGGTCTGCTCGCTGAGCGTCTCGAACTGCTTGCGGGTATGCGCGCTCGACAGCTCAATCACCTCCGATAGCGACTTCGCGGTGATCAATTCGCCGAAAAAGTCGAACGCCGCGTTGGTATTCATGCGCGCCGCCTCGATCACCTTGAGGCCGTATTCGGATGTGCCCTTGGTGGCGGTCGAGTAGGTGGTTTCGAGCACGTCGGTCGCCTCTTCGGCGGCGGCCTTCATCTTCTCGTAGGTGTCCTTGCACTGCGCGACGCCGCGCTCGGCAAATTCACGGAAAGCGGCGGGCATTTCAACCTTCGGAATTTCGAATTTCGGCATTTCGAACTTCGGCATTTCGAATGCGCCTGCAGCAGGTTTGCTTTTCGTCTTCGGGGGGGTGGTTGTGGTGGTGGCTTCCGCCATGACACTGGTCCTTGATTTCGCTCGTTGCTTCTTGGGCTGTCTCACCTGGAGAGTTTTTCTTTAATTGGCCTCGCCGCCCGTTGCGCGTTGCCTGACGTCGTCTGGTCTCGGTGCTGCGGCGAAAACGCCGTCCTCATGAAGCCCACGCATGGGCCGCGGCACCTTCTTGACTCTTCAAATAGCAACTTTTTTGGTGCATTGCAACAGGAAATTATTGCAATGCACAAAGCTACAAATAAACTATTGAACTGGTTATGTATTTTGACAGATCAGAGCAGATGCCCGATACAAATCAAAGCTGATGCCCGATCATGTCTTCGGCTTGGCACTATCGACCATGATCTTGGCGGCACTTTGTCCAAGATCTTGGACCTGTGACGACAGGGCTTGCATCTGCCGACTCAAATATTCGGATTGCAGCCGCATCAGTTCCGCCGCGTCCTTGGCCTGCATCAGCCTCTGCGTGAATTCGAACGTCGACCTGACGTTCTCTTCGGCGTAACTCATCGATTTATGCGCGATTTCAGTGGCGCCGCTCTGCGCCGCCTCGGCCCGGCCCTGGAACTGGCCCATTGCCTTGTTGGCCGCCTCGATAAAACTGTCGAAAGCCTTGCGCGCCTGCGTCACGCTCTGCTCGACAAAGCCCCGCATCTCGCTCGGAATAGCAAATTGTTCGAAAGGGTCTTTCGCCATCAAACGCTCCTCATGCCGCCGGCGTGGCGATCCTAGCGCGAAATTGCGACGGGCATGCAAGGGAAACGGCGCCGCCTGCTAAGTCCCCGGAGCGATTAAGGTTATCCCGCCAAGCCTGGCCGCGGAGCGGCCGTCGCCATAGACGCCGCAGACGCCCCGCACTATGCATTATTAAGATTTTCTTTAGGTTTCGAGTTCCTACGGGCATGCCAATCGTGGAGAAAGAACTCGCGCTGTCAGGTCATCCGCGTCTCGCACCGCTGGCGACGGGTGCCTGGCCGGCTTGGCTGTGGAGCGGCGACGGCTCGCACATCGTGTGGACCAACGCCGTCGGCGCGGCGATCCTCGGCAGCGCGACCGTCAAGTCTTGCGTGCAAAGCCGCTTTGACGCCGGCGATGCCCGCGCGTCGCAAATCGTCCGGCTTGCGCCGACGCTGCCCGCATCCGGCCAAGAACGGCTGGAACGGCTGCGCGGCTTCGGCGCAGCTTTCGGCCGGGCGCTCACCTGCGCCTGTTCGCGCATCGTGCTCGACGACGGCAGCGCCGGAGTGCTGATCGCTGCAGCGGAGCCGGCCGGGCCGGAACTCAGCCTCGGCGAGCGCGTCCGCCGCCTGTTCGGCGATACCGAAGAGCCGGTCGCCGCTTTCACACCGGACGGCGCCTTGGTCTATGCCAATGCAGCGGCACAGTCGCGGCTTGCAGGCGCGACCGCATTGTCGGCGCTCGGCATCGGAACGCTTGCTGCAACCGCGCTGGAAACCGGGAGCGGCAGCGGCACTGTGCAGATCGGCCAAGCGGCCTTCACAGTCGCGGTCATGCGCCTTGGCAAAGATGCGGCGCGTGTTTTGCTGCTCACCATGCCGCAGCAGCCGAGCCGAGCTCCCCGGGAGCAAAATCAGGAGCAAAATCGCGAGCAAAATGGATCGCAAGAACCGGCGCCGGCTGCAGCGCCAGCCGAAGGCAACCCGACCGCAACGCCAGAAGCGCAGACCAACACGGCCGCTCTGCAAGAGGCCATCGCCGAGCGGCGGCATCCGCTGCGCTTCGTCTGGCACATGGACGCCGACGGTCGCTTCGGTGTCGGTTCGGACGAATTCGTCGAGCTTGCCGGACCGCGTACGCGCGCCGCTTTCGGCCGGCCGTGGAGCGAGATTGCCGCCGAGCTGAAGCTCAACTCCGGCGATCAAGTCGCGCGCGCCGTGGCGAGCCAGGAAACCTGGAGCGGCATCGTCGTGCCCTGGCCGGTGGACGACCTGACCGAGCGGCTGCCGATCGAATTATCCGGCCTGCCGGTGTTCGACCGCGACCGCAGGTTCCGGGGCTATCGCGGTTTCGGCGTCTGCCGCGAGATCGGCCGTCTCAACGAGTTGGCGCGGGCGCGTCGCGAGCAACCGATAGGCTTCCGGCCGGCGCCGGAAGCCCCACAACAGGAAGAGGAGGCCGCGGCCGTTGCACCGGCGATGCCGGCCGCGGGGCCGGAAAAACCCGAAGCCGCCGTCGCGGCCGAAACAGCGGCCCATGTTGCTTCGGCCGAGCGGCCGCCCGCCGTTGCACCGGCTTCAGCGAATGTGGTGCCGTTTCGTCCGTCTTCTCCGGCCGAGCCCAAACTGGCGCCGGCTTTGAGTCCGGTCGAGCGCAGGGCCTTTCGCGAATTGGCGCAAGAACTGACGGCCCGGCTGCGTGGCCCGGAACAAGCGCCGGCTCCCGAGGCGAGCGAGGCTGGAGCCCTGCCGGCGGAAACCGAAGTCAATGCCAATGCGGCGCCGGCGATCGCGCGAGTGCTGCTCGACCGCATCCCCATCGGGGTTCTGGTTTATCGGCACGACAAGCTCCTCTACGCCAACCGCCACTTTCTCGAGTGGAGCGGCTATGACGACCTCGCCGCCATCGACGCGGCCGGCGGCTTGACGAGGCTGTTTGCCGAGCCTGCCGCCAATGCCCTTGACGAGACCGTGGGCGGCGCCCGCGCCCCGATCAAATCGCTGGCAATCGTGACGCAGCGCGGCGACAAACTGGCGGTCGAGGGCCGCATGTTTACGGTACCGTGGAACGGCGCGCCGGCGCTGGCCCTGGTTCTGCTCAGCGGCCAGTTCAACGGCCAAACCAACGCGCAGGCCGAGGCGGCGGCGTGGCACGGCGACGGCGAGCCCGCTACGGCCGAGGCGGAAAACCGCGAACTCAAGGCGATCGTCGAAGCGGCGACCGACGGCGTCATCACTCTCGACGCCGAAGGCCGCGTCGTCGGCGCCAATGCCCGCGCCGCCGCGCTGTTCGGTCGAGCGGAAGCCGATTTCGTTGGCCGCTCGCTCGGCGATTTGCTGGCGCCGCAGAGCGAGAGCGCGGCGCGCCATTATCTCGACCGCGTCCGGCGCGGCACCGGCACCCTCGACAACGCGCTCGACGTCGAGGCGCGCGTCGGCGACGACCGGCTCATGCCGCTGGCGATGACGCTGACGCGGGTCGGCGGCGATCGCATCTGCGCGGTGCTCCGCGACATCACTAGCCGCAAGCAGAGCGAGGAAGAGCTGCGCAACGCCAAGCGCGAGACGCTGCGGGCGGCGTCGGCGAAGGCGGAATTCCTCGCCAAGGTCAGCCACGAAATCCGCACGCCGCTCAACGCCATGACCGGCTTTGCCGAGGTGATCGTGGCGGAGCGCTTCGGCCCGATCGGCAACGAGCGCTACCGCGAATATATCAAGGACATCCACGCCGCGGGCACGCATCTCGTTTCGATGCTCAACGACCTGCTCGATCTGTCGCGGATCGAGACCGGGCAGATCGAGCTTACATTCGCCAATGTCAATCTCAACGAGCTGACCCAGCAATGCGTCGGCGTCATGCAGCCACAGGCGAACCGCGCCCGCATCATCATCCGCACCTCGCTCACCCCGGGCTTGCCGCTGGTCGTCGCCGACGAACGCTCGCTGCGCCAGATCGTCCTCAATCTGATCGCCAATTCGACAAAATTCACCGGCCCCGGCGGCCAGGTGATCGTGTCGACCGTCTTCACCGACAGCCGCGAGGCGGTGTTGCGCGTGCGCGATACCGGTTGCGGCATGAGCGAAAAAGACATCGCGGCGGCGCTGGAACCGTTCCGGGAGGTCGCCACGTCCGGAAGCTTTGGTTCCGGCGGCGCCGGCTTCGGTCTGCCCTTGACCAAGGCATTGGCCGAAGCCAATCGCGCCAATTTCAGCATCAAAAGCGCGCCGAACGCCGGCACGCTGGTCGAGATCGCATTCCCGCCAGGGCGTATCGTTGCGGTTTAACGGCGGCGCCGGCAAATTCGGCATCAATTCGCGGCTGTCGCGTTTTCGCCGCCATTCGCCGCGATGCTTGTCGCGGTTGGGCGATGCGCATGGTCAAAATCCTCGCCGTTCTAATCCTCGCCGGCGGCATATTGGCGCCGGTCGCGGCGCGCGCTGCCGATGATGTCGATCTGCTCTTGGTGCTCGCCGCCGATGTGTCGCGCAGCGTCGACGAAACGAAGTTCCAGCTGCAGCGCAACGGCTACGCCGCCGCCATTTCCGATCCGCGCGTGCTCGACGCCATCCACTCCGGCCGTAACGGCCGCATCGGCGCGACCTTCGTCGAGTGGTCGGGAGCCGGCGCACAGCACGTCGTGATCGACTGGACCGAGATCGGCGACGCCGCCGCGGCGAAGCAGTTCGGCGATCAGCTGATCGAGAGTCCGCGGTCATTCGCCGGCCGCACCTCGATCAGCGGCGGCATCGAATTCGCCCTGGCACGGCTCGCCGCGGCGCCTTTCAATTGCGTTCGCCGCACCATCGACGTGTCGGGCGACGGCACCAACAATGACGGCCGCGCCGTCGCCGAGCTGCGCGACCAGGCCATCGCAAAGGGCGTCACCATCAACGGCCTCGTCATCCTCAGCGAGAACCCGATGCCGTGGAATCCGGAGCACACCAATCCGCCGGGCGGCCTCGAGAATTACTACCGCAACAACGTCGTCGGCGGCCCGGGCGCCTTTGTCATGGTGGCGAAAAACTTCAACTCGTTCGGCCAGGCCATCATCGCCAAAATGATCGCCGAGGTATCGCAGGCGCACCAGGCCAAGCGTTGGCGGGCCGCCACCCGGTGAGCGGCGCGGCAGCGGCCGGGGAAATCATGATTTTCTAAGGGCAACAGTCATTTGGACGCGCGCGCGAGCGCCGGCCACGAAAGCGACACAGATGCCCAGCATGTTTGCACCGGATATGCCACTCGGTATAGTCGACCGGCTCCACACCAATCGGAAATACGTCCCGTGACCGCGGCCACCGGCTTCAAACGCCTTGCAATTGCCGTTGCCGGCGTGATTGCGGCGGCATTCGTCACGCTGGTGGCGTTGTCCTTTCTGATCCCGACCGCGGCGGTGCGCGAGGCCGTCAAGGCGGAAATCCATGCCGTGACCGGCCTCGACCCGAGACTCGGCGACGACATTTCGCTGTCGCTGTTTCCATCGGGCACCGTGCGTTTTCGCAATGTGCTCTTGGGCAACGACCGCTCCGCCGAGCCGGCCGTCGCCGCCGACGAACTGACCGCGCGGCTGCGCTATTTTCCGCTCTTGGCCGGCCGCATCGAAATCGCCGACGTCACGCTGGTTCGGCCGGTCATCAATGTGACCTTTTCCGCCGCCGGACAAAGCAACTGGTCGGGATTGATGGTTTCGCTGGCGCATGCGCTTAAGCCGCATCCCGGGCGCATCGCGTCGTTCTCGGAGATCGGCATCCAGAACGGCACCGTCGTCGTGCATGACGAAGGCGAGCACGCGACCGAACGGCTCGAAGACGTGAATTTTCAAGTGGCCTGGCCGTCGATCTCGCGCAGCTTCGGTGCCAACGGCCGATTTACCTGGAACAAGGAACCGGTCGAGGCGAGCCTGACGCTGAGCGATTTTCTCGCGGCGCTCACCGGAGAGCGGTCCGGGGTCAAGCTGCGGATCAGCAGTGCGCCGCTTAACGTCGCCTTCGATGGAGCGGCGACCGATCAACCGACGCTGAAGCTGGACGGCACGCTCGACGTCGAGTCGCCCTCGCTGCGCGACGCGCTGCACTGGACCGGCAAAGGCAAGGTGCCGTTCGGCGGCTTCGGCCGGTTCGCGCTGCGCGCCCAAAGCGATATCGGCGGCGGCATGGCGTCCCTGTCCAACGTCAATGTCGAGCTCGACGACAACAGCGCCGAAGGCGCGCTGACATTGGCGACCGTCGGCCATCGGCTGGTGCAAGGCACGCTGGCGGCGGATGCGCTTGATTTGACGCCCTATGTTTCCGGCGTGCGGCTCTTGGCCCGCGATGAAAATCATTGGGACCGCTTGCCGATCGCGCTCAACGGCTTTGACGATTTCAACCTCGATCTGCGGCTGTCCGCCGCCAGCATCAAGATCGCGGACGCGCAATTGGGCCGCACCGCCGTCGCCGCGACCATGCACGACGGCAAGCTCGATCTCACGATCGGAGAATCGCAAGCCTTCGGCGGCACCGCCAAGGGCAGCCTCGGCATCGCCAGCGCCACAGACGGCGTCGCGGTGAGCTCGAACATCCAGTTCCTCGATGTCGACCTGGAAAGCTGCCTCGGCCAGATATTCGGCGTGCATAAAGTACAGGGCCGCGGCAATCTCGCCTTCAATATCGATGGCGCCGGCAATTCGGTGCTGGCGGTAACGCATGCGCTCAATGGCACGGCCACGCTGACCGCCGATTCCGGGGCGCTGACCGGCATTGATGTCGAGCAATTGCTGCGACGGCTCGAGCGCCGCCCGCTCTCCGGCAATGGCGATTTCCGCCAGGGCCGCACCCCGTTCGACAAGCTTGCCGTCAACCTCAAGGTGGAAAACGGCCTGGTGTCGGTCGATGACATGCACGTCAGCGGACCGTCGGTGAAACTCGCCGTCGGCGGACAGGCCTCGGTGCCGTCGCGCGACCTCGATCTCAAGGGCGTGGCGACGCTGGTGTCGAACTCGAGCGCCGAAGAGTTCGACTTGCCGTTCGTGGTCCAGGGTCCGTGGAGTGATCCGATCATGATGCCGGATCCGCAGAGCTTGATTCGACGCTCGGGGGCGGCAGCGCCGCTGCTCAACGCGGCCAAGAGCTATAATGCCAGCGATGCGGTGCGCTCGGTGATCGACCAGTTGTTGGCAGCGCCAACCGCGCCCGCCACGACGCCGGCAATGGCACCCGCGGCGGTGCCGGCGGCAAGCCCGGCCGCGGCGGGCGCCACCACCCAATAGGGCATTTACCGCCCCGACCGAGAAGGGCCTGGCGCGCCGCGCCCGTTGCCGGCGCAGCGTGCGGGCAGTTTTTTTACTTTTTGCTTTATGATTCGCGGCCCACGAATCAATGGGCGTTTTGCCCATCACCGGGCCCCGGATGCTTAGCTGATGTTCAGCCTCACCCGTACCGCCGTGAAGGTATTGATCGCGTCGTTGATCGTCGGCACGATCCTCGACCATTTCGGCATTCATACCGACCAACTGATAAAGACCGCGGGCCTCTCGCCGGAGCGGATCGAGGATCTGGCGCGCGCCGGCGTCACCTGGGCGCTGCCCAATTTGTTGCTCGGCGCACTGGTGATCGTGCCGGTGTGGTTCCTGTTTTATATCTTCCGACCGCCCGGCGAGAGCCGGGATTGACTACAAAGCGCTCTCAACGTCAGTCTTCGCAAAATCATTGCCGATGAAAAGCAAGGGGCACGAATGCTCCTTGGCGAGCGTATAGGCAAAGCAATCGCCGAAGTTCAAGCCGGCGGGATGCATGCCCTTGCCCCATTGCTCGTAAGCGAGACCAATCCGTCGCGCGAACCGCGGCGTAACAGGTGCAATCTCAAAGTCGAAGTCATCAAGCAATCGCCCCATCGCCGATCCCGCGTGCCGTCTTGCCGACACGACGAGCGCTTCTGCCACGGTGCCGGCCGAAATCAGTACCTCGGCCTCGGCTTCGAGCTTTTCCATACAGGCAATGCGTTGCGATTCCCGCAGTATGATCGCCATCAGCGCCGAGGTATCGACGACGATCATTTCGGCAGGCCATCCTCATCGTAGAGGAAATCCTGGCTTCTCGCCGCGCTCGGACCGGGGCTCGCTGTGGCGGCTCCTTCGCGACTGACCGAACTCGAGTAATTGTCTGCGTTCTTCGCGAGTAAGACGCTGCTTCGTAATTGGCGCAAGACGCACGGCCGGCTGGCCATGGCGTGTAAGGATGACCTCCTCGCCGCTCTCCGCGCGCCGCACCAAGTCGGTCAGCTGCGCTTTTGCTTCGCTAACGGGTATACGCATTAGACTTGGCTATAATGGTCCAACGATGGTCCATTATATGGACCAATTATTAGTCCATATCAAGAGGAAGAAGTTCCTTCGGCTAATCAGATGCTTGGGGCCGCCGCGCCGCGGGCGGCAGTGATCTTGGTGAGCAGCGACGCGGCGATGACGGCAATGCCGACCACGGCGACCATGAGGCTGCAGACCGCGTTCATCTCCGGGCTGACGCCGAGCCGCACCTCCGAATAGATGCGGATCGGCAGCGTGGTCGCGCCCGGCCCGGTGGTGAAGCTGGCGATGACCAGATCGTCGAGCGACAGCGCGAAGGCGAGCATCCAGCTCGCGGCGATCGCCGGCGCAATGAGCGGCAAGGTCACCGTCATGAACGTGCGCGCCGGCGAGGCGCCGAGATCCATGGCCGCCTCTTCGAGGCTCAAGTCGAAATCGACCAGCCGGGCCTGCACGACCACAGCGACAAAACACAGCGCCATGGTGGTGTGCGCGATCACGACCGTCCAGAATCCGCGGTCGGCCGAAATCGCGACGAAGAGCAGAAGCATCGATAGTCCGGTAATGACCTCCGGCATGACCAGCGGCGCGTAGATCATCGCCGCGAACAGGAGCCGGCCGCGGAAACGGCCGAAACGCACCAGCGCCACCGCGGCGAGCGTGCCGAGCACAGTCGCCGCCGTCGCCGAGACGAGAGCGACGCGCAGGCTGATGAAAGCCGCGCCAAGAAGCGGCGCGTCGCCGGCAAGCTCGGCATACCAATGCGTCGACCAGCCGCCCCAGACCACGACCAGGCGCGATGCATTGAACGAGTAGACGATCAGAATGACGATTGGCAGGTAAAGAAAGGCGATGCCGAGAACGAGCGTCGCCAGATTGAAGGCGGAGAGCCTGCGCATCGTCAGTCCCGCTCGATGCCGCGCATCGTCTGATGCTTGAAGATCACGATCGGCGTAACCAAAAGACAGACCAGAACCACGGCGACCGCGGACGCCGTCGGCCAATCCTTATTGGCGAAAAATTCGGTCCAAATGGTCTGGCCGATCATCGCAGTGCGCGAACCGCCGAGCAAATCCGGAATGACGAATTCCCCCACCGCCGGAATGAAACAGAGCAGTACGCCGGCGATCACGCCGGGTGACGACAGCGGCACGGTGACCAGCCAAAACGCCTTCCAGCGCGGGCAGCCGAGATCGGCGGCCGCCTCAAGCAACGACTCGTCGAGCTTTTCCAGGCTCGCATAAAGCGGCAGCACCATGAACGGCAGATAGGAATAGACGATGCCGATATAGACGGCGGTGTTGGTCGACAGCCACACCGGCGGTTCGCGCACCAGGTCGAGTGCCAGCAACAGCCGATTGAGCGGACCGTCATGCTGCAGGATGTTCATCCAGGCATAGATGCGGATAAGCGACGACGTCCAGAACGGCAGGATGATCAGAACAACCAGGACCGGCTGCAAGCGCCGCGCCGCCCGCGTCATCGCATAGGCGATCGGATAGCCGACGACGAGCAGCAGGACGGTGGCGAGCGCCGCGATCTCGATGCTCTTGAGATAGAAGAGCACATAAAGCGGATCGGAACCGAGGAAGGCGTAGTTGTCGAACGACAGGCCGGCGAAGAAGCTCTCGATGCCGTGCCAGCCGGCCGCAAGGTCGAAGACCGGCGTATAGGGCGGCTGCGCGATCGCGGTCTGCGACAGGCTGATCTTCAGTACGATGAGAAACGGCGCCAGAAAGAACGCGACCAGCCAGGCATAAGGAACCCGCACGACGAGCTCCGCCATGAAGGAGCGTCGCGGCTTCGGCATCGTCTTGCGCGCTTCGCTTGTCATTGCGTCAGCACGATCGCGGCGGCACGCGGAAAGTTCAGCCACACCCTGCCGTTCGCGCCCATGGCGCGTTCCGCCGGCGGCCCGACATTGGCGCGGCTCGCCTGCAGAGCTAGTCCAGTCGCGGTGCGCAGCCGATAGATCGACAAATCGCCCAGATAAGCGATGTCGGCCAGCGTCGCGGCGACGTCGCTTTCCAGCGCCCACTGCGCGTCCGGCTGCGCCGGATTCGCCGCCATCCGCAGCTGTTCCGCCCGCACCGCAACCCAGACCGAGGCGCCGGGTTCGGCGGCGATCTCCGCGGCGACGCGCAGCCGGCCCAAGGCCGTGCCTTCGACGCTTAAGCGGTCGGCGCCGACGCGGCCCTCGAAGAGATTGACGTTGCCGATGAAGTCGGCGACCCAGCGGCAGTTCGGCTGTTGGTAGATTTCCGCCGGCGGCGCCACCTGCATCAAATGGCCGCGGTCCATCAGCGCGATGCGGTCGGCAACCGTCATTGCCTCGCTCTGGTCGTGGGTGACGATGATGAAAGTAAGCCCCAAGCGGCGCTGCAGCTCCATCAGCTCGAACTGCGTTTCGCCGCGCAGCTTCTTGTCGAGCGCCGCCATCGGCTCGTCGAGCAGCAGGATGCGCGGCCGCTTGATCAGCGAACGGGCCAGTGCGACGCGCTGGCGCTGGCCGCCGGATAATTCGTGTGGCTTACGGGCATCGAAATTTTGCAGCCGCACCAGCGCCAGCATCTCGGCCACCCGCTCGGCGATCTGCGCCTTGGGCAAACCCTCCTGCTTGAGACCGAATGCGACGTTGCCGGCGACGGTCAGATGCGGGAACAACGCATAGCTCTGGAACATCATATTGACCGGACGCCGATGCGGCGGCACCGGCAAGAGATCGACGCCGTCGAGCAGAATGCGGCCGGCGTTGGCGCGCTCGAAACCGGCAATGAGGCGGAGCAGCGTGGTCTTGCCGCAGCCGGAAGGCCCCAGCAGCGCAAAGAACTCACCCGGATAGACGGCGAGCGACAGATCGTCGACCGCGGCGTAGCCGCCGAAGCGCTTGGTCAGGCCTTCGATCTGCAGCAGGGGTTTGGACGCGCCGTCGGCCCAAGGCGCGAAATCGCGTTTGGCCACGCCCTCTTTCGCTCCGACAGTGTGCATCGATGCCCGGCCCGCGACGGCGCGCGCCCCGATGGCGCGCCGCGCGCACGCTAAAGCATTTCTAGGGAAACTGAAAAGATGCGGCGATCAGTCGAGGATGGCGACGGCCGCTGTGACCGGACCGGCATCGTCGACCGCGTCGGCGACGAGCTTACGCGGCTCCGGGCCGTAATAGTCGCCGAGCTGCACGCTCGGCCGCGGCTGCGTGGTGATGGAAATAAGGCGGTCATAGAGCGCTTTGGCCGAGACCGGCTTGGTCAGATACTCGTTGACGCCGAGCCTGACCGCCTCGACGACGCGCCAGCGTTCGCAGTGGCCGGTCAGAATGATGATTGGAATATCCGGCGTCGGGAACACGCCGGGCGAACGCACGATCCGCACCAGTTCCGGACCGCTGAGCATCGGCATTTCCCAATCGAGGATGACGACATTCGGCGCCATGGTGCGGATGGCGTCGAGCGCCGCGATGCCGTCGGCGGCCTCGTAGATATCCTTGATGCCGCAATTGACCAAGAGGTTGCGGATCATCTTGCGCATGTACTGATTGTCGTCGACCACCAGGATGCAGAGCGACTGGATGATATTTTCGACCTGTTTCTTGGTGTGTTTGGCGGACACGCCGCTGCGGAGCCCAAGACGGCCGCGTGTTTCCCGTGTCTGCTCTTGTCCTGGCATTGGCGCATAACAGCACGCGCCTGTTGCGGGAGGGTAAAATTGAAATCGTCAAATTGTTGCTATCATGGGTAAAGCGCCGGTCGCGCCGGTTGACATAGTGAGCAGGCGGTTAACGGCCCGTGGCAGGCGGCGTGCCAGTTCGCCAAAAGTATTACGAAACGGCGCGGCTCGGCGACGCAGCCTGCGCCATGAAGCGGTCGAGCAGCGCCGCCTGATCCGCCGTCAGCCGCAGGCCGAGCTTGGAGCGCCGCCATAGCACGTCGTCTGCGGTCTGCGCCCATTCCTTGCTCATCAGATAGCGCACTTCGGCGGCGGTGAGATCGGCGCCAAAGCGCATGCCGAGATCGTCTAGTCCGGTCGCGGCGCCGAGCACGCGGTCGACGTGGGTGCCATAGGCGTCGACGAGGCGGCGGGCATGATCGGCGGTGAGGAAGCGCCAGGTCCGCAGCGTGCGCTCGACCAGGGTGGCGACGCCGTCATAGACGAAATCGCCGCCCGGCAGCGGACTTTGCGCGGTCCACGGCCGCGACCGCGGAAAGAAGTGCGACAGCCGCGCCAGCACCTCCTCGGCGAGACGCCGGTAAGTCGTGATCTTGCCGCCATAGACGGTCAATAACGGCGCCTCGCCGAACCGCTCGTCGAGGACGAGCGTATAATCGCGGCCGATGTCCTGCGGCTTGCGCGCGCCGTCGTCATAGAGCGAACGCACGCCGGCGAACGCCCACACCACGTCGGCGGCGCCGATCGCGGTGCGAAAATACTCGTTCGCCACGCCGCACAGATAGTCGATCTCCTCGCCGGTCGGCAGCACCGTCGCCGGATCGCCGGCGAAGGAACGATCGGTGGTGCCGATCAAAGTGAAGTCGCGCTGAAACGGGATGGCGAAGACGACGCGGCTGTCGGGCGCCTGCAAGATATAGGCACGGTCGTGATCGTAGAGACGCGGCACCACGATGTGACTGCCCTTGTCGAGCCACAGCCGGTGCTGCGGCTCGATCCGCAGCGCGGCTTCAGCGAACAATTCGCTCCAGGCCCCGGTGGCATTGACCAAAATCCGCGCCGTGATGACGTCGCGCTGGCCGCGCGCATTAAGCACCAGCCGCCAGGTGTCGGCGCGGTCGGCGCGCACGCAGCGGCTGCGAGTGCGAATCACCGCACCGCGTTCGGCAGCGTCGACCGCGTTGACGACGACGAGGCGGGAGTTGTCGGCGAAGCAATCGGAATATTCGAAGGCGTGATGGAAGCGCGATTTGAGCGGCTGTCCGGCTTCGTCGGTGACGAGATCGAGCTCGCGCGTGCCCGGCAGGATCCGGCGCCAGCCGATCCAGTCGTAGATCAACAGGCCGAGCCGCAACAGCGCCGGCGACCGCCGCGCTTCGTTGATCGGCAGCACGAAGCGCAGCGGCCGGATCAGATGCGGCGCCGCGCGCAACAGCACCTCGCGCTCGCGCAGCGCCTCGTGCACCAGCCGGAATTGGCGCTGCTCGAGATAGCGCAAGCCGCCATGAATGAGTTTCGACGAGGCCGACGAGGTGCCGGAGGCGAGATCGTTCTGCTCGATAAGGACGACGCGAAGCCCGCGGCCGGCGGCGTCGCGCGCGATGCCGGTGCCGTTGATGCCGCCGCCGATAATGGCGAGATCGAAGTCGGCCACTGCGTTCTCCTCTGATGGAAGGTAGCCCGAATGGAGCGGGGCGCAATCCGGGAGCAGCACGCGAAAGTCTCGGTCGGGCCTGGATTACGCGTCGCTTCATCCAGGCTACAATTGGCCGGTTCCTTATCCCACAGCTTTGCGCTGAGGAGGAAAACGCAATGAACTTCAAGGACCGTCACATTGTGGTCACCGGCGGCGCCGGAGCGCTCGGCACCGCAGTCGTCGCCGCGCTGATCGATGCCGGCGCGATCTGCCATGTGCCCTGCTACAACGAGGCGGAAGCGCAACGCTTTCGCTTCCGCGACCACAAGCAGGTGACGCTGACCGTGACCGGCAGCCTCGCCGAGGAAGCAGGAGTGACGCGCGCTTATGCCGGCATCGCCCCGCTGTGGGCC
This sequence comes from uncultured Alphaproteobacteria bacterium, assembly GCA_963791925.1. Taxonomy (GTDB): domain Bacteria; phylum Pseudomonadota; class Alphaproteobacteria; order Rhizobiales; family Xanthobacteraceae; genus BOG-931. Next base: position 911,676 of record CAWBUA010000006.1, read on the forward strand.
TCGATCCAGATCGCCGGCGGCTTTGCCTTTGCCCCGCTGCGCGAGGCCGAGGTGGCGTCGATCCGCCAGCAGATCGACATGAACCTCGTAAGCTGCATGTTGTGCTGCCGCGCGGCGGTGCGGGCAATGACGGCATCGGGCGGCGGCGGCCGCATCGTCAATATCGCGGCGCGGCCGGCTCTGGAATGGCGCAGCGGCGCCAATATGGCGGCCTATACGGCGAGCAAGGCCGGCGTCGCAGCCTTCACGGCGGCGCTCGCCGAAGAGGTCGTCAAGGACGGCATTCTGGTCAATGCGGTGGCGCCGTCGACCATGGACACGCCGGCCAACCGGCAGTCGATGCCGAAAGCCGATTTCGCCTTGTGGCCGAAGGTGGAAGAGGTCGCAGCCACCATCCTGTTCCTCGCCTCGCCCGACAACCGCGTTACCCGCGGCGGCATCGTGCCGGTGTACGGGAAATCCTGATCCTCTGTTCCGCTCATTCCCGCGAAAGCGGGAATCCAAACGCTGGGTCCGAGCCGCCGTGATTTTGCGCCGGGTCCCCGCTTCCGCGGGGACGAGCGGCTGGATGTTTCTTCCTAATAGCCCGGCCACAGGCCCGATGTCGCCAATTCGATGAGATGGCGGTCGGGATCGCGGAAATAAATGCTCTCGCCGCCGCGCGGCCAGATGGTACGGCCTTCGATGGCGATATCAGCCTCTTTCAGCTTCGCCTCCCAGGCGGGGCGGTCCTCGGCGGCGATCGAGAACGCGATATGGACCGGACCGTGGCCGTCATGCGGCGGGATGGTGCCGCCCGGCAGATGCACCGTTTCCAGCGAATGGCCGCGCAGAAACAACAGCAGTACGCCGCGATGGCCAACGTCGTAGGCGCACAGCCGCTGATCGCGGTAGATACCGTTGAGCCCAAGCACCTGCTCATAGAACGGACAGGCGCGCTCGAAGGCGTCGACGTAGAGCACGGTTTCCAGGACGCCGAGGAGTGCGGGCATGGGTTACCTCAAGCGGTCATTCCGGATTGCCGCAAGGCGGCAAGTCCGGAATCCATAATCACGAATTGTGGATGTGGATTCCGGGCTCCTCGCTTCGCGCGGCCCCGGAATGACAACTATCCCGAAATCGCCACCATCTCGCGTGCCGGCGCGGTGACGAGCCGCGTTACCGCACTGGAAGCGACGATGGCGCGCTGCTGCGCATAGGCCTCGTGATTGCGCTCGATGTAATCGAGATCGTAGAGGTAATTCACCATCAGGCCGAAGGATTGCTTGAGCGCGCGTTCCGACGTGTCGGCAAGAAAATCGAGCCGCTCCAGCCGTGCGCCATTGCCGAGATGGAAGCGTGCTACCGAATCGACCGGCAAGCCGCGGCCGTTGCGGCCGCGCATGTAATACCAGGCGGCGGCGCGCAGGAGCGGCTCGCGCGCCTGGTCGGCGAGGTCGGGCGTGCGCCACCAGTCGGCATCGTCGAGCGCGGCGAGCGCGTCGCGATCGTGGTCGTCGAGCGCGTCGGAACTGGGCCTGCTGCGCTCGTGCTTGAGCCAGTCGGCGAAATTCGGCGCCGGCGACAGGGTGACGAAGGTGCCGACGCGCGGCACTTCGCGGGAGACCTCCTCGACCACCTGCTTGATCAGGAAATGGCCGAAGCTGACGCCGGCCAGGCCGCGCTGGCAATTGGTGATGGAGTAGAACACCGCAGTGGTGGCGCGCTGCGGTTCGACCGGATCGCGCTTGTCGGACAGGATCGGCCCGATCGCGCCGGCGATCTCGCGCGTCAGCGCCACTTCGACGAAGATCAAGGGCTCGTCGACCAGCGCCGGATGGAAGAAGGCGTAACAGCGGCGGTCCGGCGGATCGATGCGGCGGCGCAAATCGTCCCAATCGCGGATTTCATGCACCGCCTCGTAGCGGATGATCTTTTCCAGGATCGCGGCCGAGGTCGACCAGTCGATGCGGCGCAGCACCAGGAAGCCGCGGTTGAACCAGGACGAGAACAGATGGACGAAATCCTTGTCGACCGCGGCAAGCTCGTTGCGGCGGTGATCCATGGCGTCAAGAAGCTGCTCGCGCATGCGCACCAGCGCCTTGGTGCCGCCGGGGGCGAGATTGAGCCGGCGGAACAGTTCGAGCCGCCGCGGTTCGCTGGCGAGGTTGAGCTCGGCCGCGGCCGCGTCCGAGGGCGAGTTCTGCCAGGCGACAACGGCCTTTTCGATGCGCGCTTTATCGTGGCCGAAGGTGGTGGCGAGCGCCTCGAAAAAGGCGATGCGCGGCCCGGTGGTCAGCTCGGCATAGCTTGCCAAAATCTCCTGGGCCAATGCGACGCCGGAGGCTTCGCCGCGGCCGGACAATAAGGCCTCGCACAGTTCGACCAGGCCTGCCGAGCGCTCATGCGCCGGCTCGCGGCGCTCGCGCTTGATAAGGGCGCGGCTCCGCTCGGCGATGCTTTGCAGCATTTCGCTGAAGAATGAGGTGTCCACAGTTTCATCCCATCCGGCCGGCTCGGTTTAGCTAATGATGGGCCAAAGCAATGACAAGTTCGCTAACGGCCCAAAACCCCAGACAAATCTGGACAAACCGGCCTCGCTTTGTCAGTTAAAGCGCCGCGCGGCGGCTCGCCGCGGCGTCAAGGGGTGATCATGCCGGGTTCAACGAAAACAGGTCCGCTCGCCGGGCTGCGTGTGCTGGAACTTGCCCGCATCCTGGCCGGGCCGTGGGCGGGGCAGATCCTTGCCGATCTCGGCGCCGACGTCATCAAGGTCGAGCGCGAAGGGTCGGGCGACGACACCCGCGCCTGGGGCCCGCCCTTCGTACCGGCCGCCGACGGCGGCAATCTGTCGGCTGCCTATTTTCACTGCACCAATCGCGGCAAGCGCTCCATCGAGGCCGATTTCACCAAGCCGGAAGGCCAGCGCATCGTCAAAAAGCTCGCGGCGCGCTCCGACGTGCTGATCGAGAATTTCAAGGTCGGCGGGCTCGCCAAGTTCGGCCTCGATTACCAGAGCCTGGCGCCCGACAATCCGCGGCTGATCTATTGCTCGGTGACCGGCTTCGGCCAGACCGGACCGTCGGCGGCACGCGCCGGTTACGATCTGATGGCGCAAGGCATCGGCGGCATCATGGCCATGACCGGCGCGCCGGACGGACCGCCGATGCGGGTCGGCGTGCCGATCGCCGATATTTTCTCCGGCGTCTATTCGGCGGTCGGCATCCTCGCCGCGCTGGCGCGCCGCGAGCAGACCGGGCGCGGCGGCTATGTCGACACCGCGCTGGTCGACTCCACCGTCGGCACGCTGGCGTTCCAGGCGCTCAATTACCTCGTCTCCGGCGAAGTGCCCAAGCGCATCGGCAATGCGCATCCGAACCTCGTGCCCTATCAGGAATTCCCGGTCGCCGACGGCCGCGTCATCATCGCCACCGGCAACGACGCGCAATTCGTCAAGCTCTGCGGCATTCTCGGCGCGCCGGAACTCGCCGCGCTGCCGGCGTACAAGGACAACAAGGGACGCCTTGCCCACCGCGCCGAGCTTGTCGGCAAGCTCTGCGCACTCACGTCGCAAATGAAGCGCGAGGAGCTTTTGGACAAGCTCGAAGCCGCCACCATTCCCGCAGGCCCGATCAACGATCTCGATCAGGTGTTCGCCGATCCGCAGGTGATCCACCGCGGCATGAAGATCGAACTCGACAGCGCCGCGGCCAAGGGCGGCAAGATCCCCGGCATCCGGACCCCCATCGTGCTCGACGGCGCGCCGATGGCGTCGGACCGCCCCTCGCCGCAGCTCGGCGAACACACCGCCGAGATTTTGCGCGAGATCGGGGAAGGATAGCATCAACAGGGACGCCGATCCCCGGAGTAGTTTTCCTCCGTTCGTCCCCGCGCCCCGCCTACGCTCGCTTGGCGAGCTTCGCCGGGTTTGAGTCCGCCGAAGCGCATCAGCGCGAAGGCGGAAAGCGGCGACCGAGCCTGGATTCCCGCTTGCGCGGGAATGAGCGGACAGCCATATCGTTCCCGCGCCGCGTTTTTATGCGCGCGCGTTCGCAGCCCACGATGTCAAACAGCCCACGCTTACTTTTTCCGTCACCCTGAGGTGCGAGCGGAGCGAGCCTCGAAGGGCGACGGCCCCTGGCTCCTCGGCCGTCTCCTTCGAGGGCCGCTTGCGCGGCCACCTCAGGATGACGGTACGAGGGCAAGCGACGAAAAAAAAGAAAGGGAAGCGGAACGCCGGCAGACGCACTGCAGTCAAAACCGGACTGCAGAGAAGACCCGTACGCAAGCGGCGCACAGGGCGCGCCGCGGAGAAGGCGGCTTGCGCCGCCCCTCCGCTTCGGGCGCGCTCGCCTGCCGGCGTTCCACCGCGGCTCTGCCCAAAAGGGAGTTGTCGTCCCTTGGTGCGGACTCAGGCCAGGCTTCCTGGGACGCGGTCTGAGCGGGTGTTACCCGCCTTCGCCTGTCCCAGCCCAGGGAGCACCTCCCACCCCGGTCGTAATGCCGGGGGACTGATGCCCGAGCCGCCCGGGAGCCGGCTGATGAGGCCGAACCCGCGGGCACCGCACTCGCCCCTCTCCGCCCGGCATCACCCGGACGGCGTCCCTCAGGGCGAGGTTCGTCACGGTATATATTCCTACCGTGACAAATGTCACATCACGTCTCTGTGATAGGGACTGAAAAAGTCGCCCCTCCCCGGTGTGGGGAGGCCGGCGTAAGGAGATCCAATGACGTGTCATCATCCGCGCAAGCGGATGATCCAGTAAGCCCAGCCATTGGGGGATGACCTCGACGGCCGCCGAGTACTGGATGCTCCGCCTTCGCGGAGCATGACAGACAGGAGGGACTTACGGCGTCCACCTTGCCGGGCGCTTTTCGGCGAAGGAGGCGAGGCCTTCGGCGGCCTCGGCGGAGCGGCGCTTGTCGGCGTGGGACTCGATGAGCCGGCTCGCCGCCGCGTCGCTGAATTTGCCCCAGGCCGATTGCAGCGCCAGCGCCTTGGTCTCGGCGACCGCCTGCGGGCCGTTCTGCAGCAGCGCTTCGACGATGCGCGCGCCGGCCGCCTGCAGGCCGGCCGCGGGGACGACCTCGTGAACGAGACCGATGCGGCGGGCCTCGGCGGCGGAAAAGCGCTCGCCGGTCAGCGCGTAGCGGCGCACGTGGCGGACGCCGATGGCGTCGTTGAGCTGCGGGATGATGATCGCAGCAGTGAGGCCCCAGCGCACTTCGGCGATGGAAAAACTGGCGTCGTCGGCGGCGATGACGACATCGCAGGCGGCGATGAGCCCGGTGCCGCCGCCGAAGCAGGCGCCATGCACCAGCGCCACCGTCGGCACCGGCGCGCCGTTGAGCCGCCAGATCGCCTGCGCCGTGGCGCGCGACACCGCGATGTTCTCCTCGCGCGAGGCGGCGCGCACGTCATCGATCCATTTCAGATCGGCGCCGGCCTGGAAATGCCTGCCCTTGCCGCTGATGACGACGGCGCGCAAGCCGCGCGTTTGCTCAAGCATGTCGAGCGCCGCGTGGAGCGCCGCGATCAGCGCGCCGTCATAGGCGTTGTTGCGTTCCGGCCGGTTGAGCGCGACCTGCGCCACGCCGCGCTGGTCCACTTCCAGCAGAACCGGATCGTCGCTCTTCGATGTCGTCACGGCAGCCTCCCCGTCGGCTGGACTAGTCGGTCCAATCCTACAGGGACGTGACGAGCAAGTCCTCCGGGGAGCGGATATTGCGCGGCCGTCAGGCCTGGACGTCGAGCAGCGCCTGCATCATCTGCGCATAAACGCGCATCACCGCGACGTTCATGGCGAAGCTGTAGGAGGCGGTCGCCTGCTGCATCGCTTCGTAGGAATAATCGACGTTCGGCGTCGCCACCTCGCCATTCTTATCGGCATAAGGCGCGGTCGGCGCGTAGGCGGCTAAAGTGCCGGGCTGCACGTCGACGACGACGGCGCTGGTGCCGCCGCCCGGCGTCGCCACCTGGTCGACCTGCTGCGCCGCATAAGCGGGCGCATATCGCGCCTGCACCGCGGCGCCCGCCGTCGGCAGCGGGCCGTCGGAATTGGCATTGGCGACGTTGTCGGCCGAGACATCGAGCCGCGTCGCCGCGGCCGCCGCACCCGAGGCGGCAATCGATAAAATCGAACTCATGGCGCAAGGGTTAAGGCCGAGTGGATAAGGGCGGCTTGGAAAAATCGTTACAATTTTAGCGAAGTGCGAAATTTGCCGGACACGCGTCCTAACCTGGATCAGGTCTGCGGGTCGAGCCAATAGGCGCGGCCCAGAGGGCGGATCCGAGTGACAGCCTTCACGAAGCCCGCGCAGCCCGGTTCAGAGCGCCGGCCACGGCGCATTCCGCACCGTTACCCACCCCGCGCGGCTCAGTCATTGCCGCAGCAGTGGAACAGGATGCTCACGGTCGGGGAATTGGGAAACGACAAGGCCGCGCCGGGAATGAGCGCGCTCGCGGCGGCTTCCAGCGCCGTGTCGGACAGGTCGCAGATGAGGATGTCGTCGTCGCTGAAATTTTCGCTGGCGTCATTCATGCCGGTGATCCATTGGCTTGCCCGTATCGGGCCGAATGTCGGGCCGAACGGCCGACATTAGCATCTGCCGGGCCGGATGCGTAGCCGGTCGCGCGCAGCCGCCATAGCCGCTATGATTCAAAACCTGCGGGGGCGACCGAAGAGACAAAGAGACCGCCCATGCGCACACTGACAGGTTACGGGATCGGCGTCGTGATCGTTCTCGCCGTGCTCAACGCCTTGGCGTGGCAGGCAGGCACCCCCAAGCTGCACAGCATAAACGTGTTCTCCGCCGGATTTGTCCTTGGGATGCTCGGCACCTGCCTTGCGGCGCTCCTCTACGGATACCGCCGCGTCGCCTGACGCGAGCGCGGCGCTGCGCGCGGCGGCCGAATCTGGTAAGGCCCCCGCATGTCGGCACGCAGCGTGCGCGTCGGCCGTGCGGCGACCGGGCTCGGCCTGTTCGCGGCGAAGCCGATCGCCAAGAGAGACTACATCGTCACCTATCGGGGAAAGCGGATCCCGACCGCGCAGGCGCAGCGGCGCGAGCGGCGCTTCGGCGCCAAATACATGTTCGAGATCGACCGGCGCTGGACCATCGACGGCGCCTCGCGGCGCAATCTCGGGCGCTATCTCAATCATTCCTGCGATCCGAACGCGGAAGCCGTGCTGCGCGGCGGCAAGATCGTGTTCGTGGCGCTGCGCGCCATCGCGCCGGGCGAGGAGATCACGCTCGACTACGGCGAGGAATATTTCGCGCTCTACATCAAGCCGCTCGGCTGCCGCTGCGCGGTGTGCGCGAAGAAGCGGCGGAGACGGAAATGTTAAACGGCGATTGCCGCTCATTCCCGCGCAAGCGGGAATCCAGCCGCGACTTCCCGGTCTGGGTCCCCGCTTTCGCGGGGACGAGCGGTCGGTAAAGCAACCTACAAACCGAACAGCGTCTCGGCATTGCCGTGGGCGATGCCCTCGCGGTCGGCGGCGGACACCGGGATTTGCTCGAGAAATGCGCGCGCCGCTTTCATCGAAGCGTAGGGGTGATCGGCCGAGAACATGATACGGTCGACGCCGACCTCAAGCAGCAGATCGAGAAACGCCGCCGGAAAATTGAAGCCGGAAATGGTGTAGTGCACGTTGTTGCGCAGGTAGTGGCTAACCGGATGTTTCAGCTTGGTCACCGCCGGGCTCATATTGTCGAGCCGCGGCAGCATGAACGGCAGCGCCTCGCCGAGATGGCCGATGACGAATTGCAGCCTGGGAAAGGCGTCGAAGACGCCGCCGAGCACGATGCGCACGATGTGCACCGCGGTCTCGATGTGCCAGCCCCAGCCCGATGCGGCGAACATCTCGGTGACCGCCGGTGAAAAGCCGCCGTAGGAAATGTCGATGACGCCCTGCGGCGGCGGCGTCGGATGCAGATAGATCGGCGCGTTGAGCTTTTCGGCGGCTTCCAGGATCGGCCAGAAGAATTTGTTGTCGAGATAGCGGCCGCGGTTGTGGCCGTGGATGACGGCGCCGACGAACTTCTGCTCGCTTACCCGCTGCTCCAGTTCCGCCGCCGCCTTGTCCGGCACCGCGGTCGGCAGCACCGCGAGCCCGGCATAACGCTGCGGATTCCCCTTCACCACGTCGGCGAGGAAATCGTTGGCTTCCGTGGCCAGCGCGATCGCCTCGGCGGCGTCGGACTGCTCGGTGCCGGGCGAGGTCAGCGACAGCACCTGCATGTCGATGCCGGCGGCGTCCATCTCGGCCAAGCGGCCGGCACCGACGTCGGCGAGCTGTTCGAAGATCTTGACGAAGCGGCCGCCCTGCTGCTGCGCCTTCTCCAGGCGGGCGCGGCCGGGGCCGTCGAGAAATTTCGGCGTGGTGAAATGCTCTTCGAGCGTGATGGTGCGCATGGCGGTGTTTTCCATTAAGTGAGAGAACGAGTAGCCGGGATGGAGCGAAGCGCAATCCGGGATTCAGCGAAACGGCCGCGCTGCCCACCCGGATTTCGCTGCGCTTCGTTCGGGCTACAACCCGAACAATTTCTCCGCGTTGCCGTGGGCGATGCGTTCGCGGTCGGCGGCCGAGACCGGGACCTGCTGCAGAAAAGCCACGGCGCTCGCCATCGGCTGATAGGGATGATCCGCCGAGAACATGATGCGGTCGACGCCGACTTCGAGCAACAGATCGAGGAAGGTCGCCGGGAAATTGAAGCCGGAAAACGTGTAATGCACGTTCTCGCGCAGATAGGAGGTGACCGGCTTCTTCAATTTCGTCATCGCCGGCGTCATGTTGTCGAGCCGCTGGAACATCGACATCAGGCCTTCGCCCAGATGGCCGATGACGAGCTGCAATTTGGGAAAGCGGTCGAAGGTGCCGCCGAGCACGACGCGGATGACGTGCACCGCGGTCTCGATATGCCAGCCCCAGCCGGGGCTGGCGAACATGTCGACGACGAGCGGCGAGAAGCCCGAGTAATAGGCGTCGACCACCGGCTGCGGCGGGCGCGTCGGATGGATGTGGATCGGCGCGTTGAGCGCTTCGGCGGCTTCCAGGATCGGCCAGAAGAACTTGTCGTCGAGATAGCGGCCGCGATTGTGGCCGTTGATGACGGCGCCGACGAAGCCGCCGGATTTCATCCGGCTTTCGAGTTCGGCCGCGGCCTTATCCGGCGCCGCGGTCGGCAGCGTGGCGAAGGCGGCAAAGCGCTTGGGATTCTTCTTCACCCCGGCGGCGGCGAAATCGTTGACCTCGCGGGAAAGCGCGATGGCGTCGGCGGCGTCCAATTGCTCGGTGCCGGGCGAAGTCAGCGACAGCACCTGCATGTCGACGCCGGCCGCATCCATCGCCGCCATGCGCTTGTCGGCGATGTCGGTCAGCCCCTCGATCAGCCGCTGCGCACGGCCCTCGAATTTCAGCGCGGCGTTTTTCAGGTCCTGGCCCGGCCCGTCGAGAAATCCCGGCGTGGCGAAGTGCTCTTCAAGGGTGATGATGCGCATTTCCGTTGTTTCCTCCTGTCGCGCCTACGCTGCCATTTCATTGCCAGTGGCGCAATGCACGCGCATCGCCTGCGGTTCAGGCAAGCCGTGGCGCCGGCCGAACTGCAGTGAGATGATAAATCCTCGGCGCGGCCTGCGGCAATCTCGCGGGCGCGCGCGGTGGCGGCGTTCAGACGCGCTACGCCGAGACGCCGCTGCAACCAAGATTTTACTCCACCTTGATATGCGCCTCGGTGATGAGCTTGCGCCATTTCGGCTCTTCGCTGCGCAGCCGTTCGCTCAGGTCTTGCGGCGAGCCGGCGATCGATTCGAAATATTCCTTGTCGAGGAAGTTTTTCCGCACATCCGGCTCGGCGAAGGTCTTGCGCACTTCGCCGTTGATCTTGGCGACCACGTCCTGCGGCATGTCCGGCGGGCCGTAGAGCGCGAACCACGACACCGCGGTGAAGCCCGGCACGGTTTCGGCGATTGCCGGGATGTCCGGCAACAGCGCCATCCGCTTCGGCGCGCCGATGCCGAGTAATTTCACGCCGCCGGCTTTGGCGTGCGGCAAGGCGGTGCCGACCGACACGAACATCAGCTGGATGTGACCGGCCAGCACGTCCTGCATCGCCGGCGCCGCGCCCTTGTAGTGCACGGCGACGAATTTCGTCCCGGTCATGGATTTGAACATTTCCATGTTGAGATGGCCGCTCGAGCCGACGCCGAAGGTGCCGTAATTGAGCTTTCCGGGATTCTTCTTATCGAGCGCGATCAATTCCTTGACGCTGTTGGCGGGCACCGACGGATTGACGATCAACGAATGATTGATCTGCACCAGGCCGGTGATCGGGGTGAAGCCTTTCACCGGATCGTAGGCCAGATGCGGATAGAGCGTGGGATTGACGACGAAGGTGGTCTCCGGACCGACGAACAGGGTGTAGCCGTCGCCCGGCTGGTGGGTGACGTATTCCGCCGCGATCTGGTTGTTGGCGCCGGGCTTGTTCTCGACCACCGCCTGGGCGCCCCAGTCGGCGATCATGTGCTGCGCCAGGATGCGCCCGAGCATGTCGGTGACGCCGCCGGGCGAGGCCGGCACGATGATGGTGATGGTGCGCGAGGGATAATTGTCGGCGCGCGCGACGCCGTTCGCCGCGGCTGCCGCGGCAAGGCAAACGATCGCGGCCGCCGCCGCGCGAATCCAGGTCTTCATTGTTTCCTCCCCAATAGGACGACTGCGCCGTTCGGCGTCAGTGATGCATCTCGTCGGTCGGCATGATACCCCACAAATTCGAGGCCGACGGGTCCTTGGCCCATACCTTCGGCCGCTGCGGATTGTCGCGGTGCCAGGGCCGCGGCTCGAAATAGCCGAGTTCCTCGTTCATGCGGTCGAGCTCGGCGAAGGTCTCGGTGATCAGGCCGTTGGGCGCGCGGTGATAGGCGAACAGATTGTGGCCGATGCCGTGACGGCCCGGGCCCCACAGCAATTTGTAGCCTTTGAGCGACAGGAAATCGCACGCCGTCTGCATGTGGCCCCAATCGCGCAGCTCGAAGGCGGTGTGGAAGTGCCGGTTCGAGCCGGTCTGCATCAGATTGATGGTGTGGTGGTCGGGCCCGCAGCGCAGGAACGAGAAGAAGTCGCCCATCCAGTCGGATTCGCGGAAGCCGAGCACGTCGCAATAGAACTTGGTGACGTGCTTGACGTCGGTGACGTGGAAGGCGACATGGCCGAGCTTAAACGGCACGATGCCCTTCTGCTGGAACTTCTGATGCGAGAAGGCGTCGCGCTTGAACACCTCCATCACGGTGCCCTTGGGATCGGCGAACACCAGCATGTCGGAGATCGACGGCTCGGCATCCTTGCGCCGCTCGGTCTTGATGCCGTGGCTCGCGACCTGACGCTCGAAATCGTTGAGATCGGCGTCCTGCGGGATCTGAAAGCCGACGCGCATGCATTGGGCCTGCGCGCCCTGGCGCAGCACCACCGAATGATGGTCGACGGTGGAGGCGAGAAAGACCGCATCCTTCTCCCTGGCGGCAGGGGTCAAGCCCAGAATCTCGGTGTAATATTCGGTCTGCCGGTCGAGGTCGGGCGTCTCGTAGCTGGCATGCGCGATCTTGCTGACGCGGATCATCACGAACTCTCCTATTGTTACGTTTTGGCGCGCGGCAGCGAGCCGATGACATCGACCATGGCGGCGACGTCCTGATCGCCGAGCCCCATGTCGATGAAGCGCTGATAGAGCGGCACGACGGCATCGAGCAGCGGCGTTGCCACGCCGACCTCCTTCGCCATATCGTCGATCATGCCGAAATAATGCTGCAGCGTGGGCACGTCGCCCTGCACCGGCTGGAAGCGCCGGTCGGCCATCCACGGCGCGCGGATGCCGAACTGCGTCGAGCCGCCGCTTCCCGTCGCAATCGCCTTGATCATCAGCGGCACGTCGACGCCGGCTTTCAGTCCAAGCGTCATGGCTTCCGCCGTGGCGGCGATGTTGATGGCGACCAGGAGATTGTTGACGAGCTTGACGCGACTCGCGGCGCCGAACTCGCCGAAATACAGAGATGAGTTCGGCAAAGCCGGCGATCACCGGTCCGATCTTGTTGCAGGCCGCGGCATCGCCGGCGAGATAGACGACGCCCTTCTTCGCCGACACCATGCCCGGCGTGCCGGACACTTCGCCGTCGATGAAGATGGCGCCTTTTTCCTTCAGCGGCGCGATCTGGCGTTTCTTGTCCGGCACCGGATGCGAGCCGAGCTCGACCACGATCTGCCCCGGCCGCGCCGAATGAACGAGGCCATGCGGCCCATGCACCACGTCGTCGAGCGCCTCGGTCGACGGCAGGCAGGACAAGACGATATCGGCCTGGGCGCCGACCTCGGCCGCCGAATGCGCGGGCACGCCGCCGATCTTCTCGAACTCGGCGAGCGAAGAGCGGCGGAAGCCGACCACGCGGCGGCCGCTCTTGATCAGGTTTTGCGAGATCGGCAGGCCGATCTTGCCGACGCCGACGAAACCTATGGTCTCCATGAACGCGTCCTCGACTTTTGTTCTGGGTTTCTGTCCCATGTTAGCGCGCCAGCGCTCGGATTGTCATGTGACCTCGATCGATTGGTCGGAGAGATTGACCCGCAGCCCCAGCGTGCCCTCCATGATGGTCCACTCCTTCAGCTCGAAGGTACGCAAGCCGTTAATAAAGAACGGATCGCCTTCGGCAAGCGCGCGGGCTTCGGCGGCATTGGCCGCCCGCAGGATGGTGAGGCCTTGTCCGCTCGGCGGTCCGGCGCCGTCGGACAGCGGGCCGGAGGCGAAGACGACGCCGCGTCGCTCGAGCCCGATCATGTATTCCAGATGCGCCATCAGGAATGGCTTGAGCTTGTCCGGCGGCCCGACCGGCGTCGAGAGCACGACGTAAAGCTTCTTGCGCAGCATTTTGCGCATCAAGTCGGCAACACGCTCTTCAAAAAACATGGCTCGGGTCCTGGGTTTTCACGGGGTTTTCGAGTTCCATAACCGAGCGCAGCGAAGCGCGCCAGCGGCCTCAAATCGCAATCAAAACAACCGCGGATGCGCGCCGAGCCCGAGGAAATAACGGCCGATCGCTTCGAAGATCGAGAATTGCGATTGCGCCTGCTGCGACACCGCATGCATGTCGCGCAAGCGGCGCTCGAACGGCTGGCTGGCGAAAATCGCGGTGGCGCCGGCGGCGAGATAGGCGGTCTCCGCGACCTGCCGGGCCTGCTGGCTGGCGTGGATCGCCGCCATGCGCAGCCGCACGCGCTGATCGAGCGACACCGTTCCGCTCTGCGCCGCCTGCCAGATATCCTCCCAGGCGTCGAGGAAGAAAGTCCGCGCGGCGGCGAGCTGACACTGCGCGACGCCGACCTGCGATTGCACCACCGCATTTTCCCGCAGCGGCGCCGAGCCTAAGCCAGCAACCTTGGTCCGCGCCAGTTCGACGAAAGCGTCGAGCATGGCGCGGGCTATGCCGAGTGCGATGGCCGGGAAGGTCGAGCCGAACAGCTGGTAAATGCTGAAGGAGTAGAGCGGGCCATGTTCGCGCCATTCGGCCGGATCCATCGCATGATAGGCGATGGCGCGGTGCTCGGGCACGAACTCGTCGGTGAGCGCGTAGCTGTCGCTGCCGGTGCCTTTGAGGCCGATGACGTGCCAGACGTCGTTGACGACGGCGCGCTCACGCGGCACCACCAGGGTCTTTTGCAGCGGATTGCCGTCGGCGTCGCGGCGCGGCGTCCCGTCCGGCTCGACGATGAAACAATGCGCGGCGAGGAAGCTTGCGTGCCGACTGCCGCTGGCGAACGGCCAGACACCGGTGACGCGGTAGCCGCCGGCTTCGGCGACGGCCTTGGCATCGTTGTGGGTGGAAGCGCCCCAGGCCAGCACGCCGCGCGGATTTTTTGCGAATATTTCTTCGGCGGTTTGCCGCGGCATGCTCTTGGCGATGGTCGAGCAAACCGAGGTCTGCGCGATGCACCATGCCGTCGAGGCATCGGCCTTGGCGAGTTCCTCGATCGCCTGCACGAAAGCGACCGGGGAGATTTCCTCGCCGCTGAGCGAGCGCGGCACCAGCATGCGGAACATGCGCGCCTCATGCAGCGCGTCGACGAGGTCCGGCGGCAATTCGCGCCCCGCTTCGATGCGCGGCACCGCCGCCGCAAGGACCGGCGCCAGCGCACGCGCGTTGGCGACGCAATCGACCGCGGTCCGCTCGTCCATTCCGGCTTCCTCCCAGCGGCCATTCTATCGTCGCCGCCAAGCCGGTCCATCGGGGTCGCGGGTTGGCGGCAGCTTCGGCGGCGTTGGGCCAAAGAATTGCGAAAAGCCCGGCTTGGCCTGGAACCCGGCCCTCGATGGGTCGATGCATCGGGATCCACGCATTTAAACCGCCACAAATTACAGGTATGGTAAAATGGCAGTAAGACGCCGGGTTGCGACGAGCCACCGATCAACATTTGATTGCATCGGCGGAGCGCCCGTCGAACCGCCCGTTTGATCGATTTTCAGAGCGCATCAATCAAGCGCTGAAATAAAAAGCTTGTCATGCCCCAACTTCGTCGCACCGACTTTTGCGATCGATCAATTCAGTTCTTTTGAGCGAGCCGGCCTGGCTCTCGGCAGTGGAGATGGAGGCTGATCATGTCGAATATTGCGTCAGTCCGTCGGAATGGCAGGAACATCGCGGCGCTCGCCGCCGGCGTGGCACTGCCGACGATTTTGGGCAGCGTGGTCTTGTGCGGCTTGGCTATTGCCGCGCAGGACAAGTACTCGCTGCAAATACCGAACGGGCTCGCGTGGTCGGACTTCAGGGGATACGAAGACTGGAAGAATGTCGCCGTCAGTCAGACCGAAACCAGCTTGAAAGTGATCGCAGCCAATGACGTGATGCTGGCCGCGTACCGGCAGGGGCTTCCCGCCGACGGCAAGCTTTTTCCCGACGGCTCCAAGATCACCAAGATCGAGTGGTCGTTCAAAAAGAACCCGGCGTCTCCCTATTTCGTGCAGGTGCCCGACGCCCTGAAAACCGTTGCGTTCATCGAAAAGGATACCAAGCAATTCCCGAGCACGCACGGATGGGCCTACGCCCAGTGGGCTTACGACCCGGCGACCGACACGTTCAAGCCTTCGGCACTTTCCGCCAGCGGCGCCGAATGCGGCTTCGCGTGCCACACCAGAGTGGCGGCGCAGGATTACATTTTCACCGCCTATCCGAAAAGGTGAGCGCGCGGCCTCCGCAAATGCCGCCGGCCCCGCGGCGCGGCGGCGGCTGACGCTAGGCGGCTGACGCTAAATGCGTTCGAACCGCTCGGTCCGATCCGCGCAGGTCCCGCTCACTGGCACAGGAACTGCTCGCCGGAGCGGCCGAAGCAGAATTTCTTGCCGACATTGATGAGCTGAACGCGGCGGTTGACGCCCGAGGTGGGGTGCCTCGGATCGCGCAACTGCTCTTCGCCCATGCCGACCGGCTGCAGCACCGCGGGATTAACGCCGAACGGATTGACCAGCGCGGCGACGACCGCTTCGGCGCGGCGCTGGCTCAAGCCGACATTGTACGTGCGGCCGCCCACCGAATCGGTGTGCCCGATCACCAGGAAGCCATAGCCGAGCAGGATCGGATTATGCAGCGCATCGGCGATCGCGCCGACGTTGCGATAGGACTCCGGTCGGATCACCGCGGAGTTGAAATTGAAATTAATCTCGACCGTGAACTGAGCGAGATTGGCGAGCTGCGGAAAGGTCAGGGCGCTGGGCGGCAGCGCCCCCGGATAATCGCGAATATGGGCCAAGACCTGCTGCCGCATCTGATCGGCCGTCAGATCGAGCTTCGCGGTGCCGCTGACTTGCGCCAAACTCGTGGCGATCTGACCGGAATTCAGCCGCGTATCGGCGCCGGCGACCGCGATGCCGATCGCCAAAGCCAGGGCGCAGACGGCGCCGATTTGATATTTGATCATTGCTGAGCCCTTTCCGTGCGCCAGCCGGAATCGGTGAATGCCTGACCGCAGGCCGGGCTCATCGCGGCCGGCGACACGCTGCGCAGGCATTCGACAAGGTGCGCGTCGGCATGCGAGGTGCCGCATAATCTCTCGATGTCCGCGTCGCAGAGCCGGCCGATGTCACGTTGCGCCGCGGCACGCCGCGTGATCGAGGCATAGACCGTGATACGCGTCTGCTGGCATTGCGGCGACATCCTCCCCTGGTTCGCGTCGAAACACGACTTGAGCTGGGGACCGAGCGGGACGCCCTTGCAGAATCTCGCGATATCGCCCCTGCACGCGCCAGCGAGCTGATCGATAGCGTCGGCATAGCTCATGGTTTGCGCGGCCGCGGCGCCGATGCCCGCCAGGAGAAGGCCGACCGCCAAGAAAGCGGATGCCGTGACCCTGCCCATTACACCCTC
Source organism: uncultured Alphaproteobacteria bacterium (assembly GCA_963791925.1). GTDB lineage: Bacteria > Pseudomonadota > Alphaproteobacteria > Rhizobiales > Xanthobacteraceae > BOG-931. The sequence continues at coordinate 928,060 of CAWBUA010000006.1, forward strand.
CATCGTCTTATCCTCAGTCGCACCAGCCACTTGGATGGTTCGCAAACTTAACGCATTTCCGCCCCGATTGCACAGATGGCGGCCGTAGTTTTTTGGGCGCACCCGAAACGCCATGGTTCAGGATGGCATGGCTCAAGATGGCACGCGTCGCGACGTGCCCTCCCTCGATCCAAAGGCTCGTTATCGGGGTGCGCCCTTATCCGCCTTAACGCAAGGCGAGGGTCATGCCGCCGAGGCCCAGCGAGACCTGAAAGCCGACCTGCGGACCTTGCAGCTGAAGCACGACGCCGTTGCTATTCTGCAGCGTGGCGGCCTGTCCGCCGCCGACGAAGGCGGCGCCCGCGCCGGCCGCCCCGTAGGTGCCGGCGACGTCGCGCGGCGCACGCACGTTCGATGCCGTGCCCCTGAGATCGACCGCGGCAACGCCGAGGCTGCCGATCCCGATGCCGCCAACGCTCAACCGCACGGCCCTGCCATGGCAAACCAGCACGCCGTCGCCGCCGCCGATGCCGACGATGAAGCCGGCCTTCACGATATGAAGGCGAATTGAGCAGGTTTCCGCCCGCGACGGCGTCGCCGCGCTCAACGATATCGCCGTGGCCGCCGCAAGCACCGCGGCCAGTTTGATCGCACGATTGAAGCTAAACATTCACATCCTCCCACGTCGTTGTTGTCTTGAACCAATGAGCGTCATGCGCCGGCGTGACGCTTCCGAATACGGCAGGCTCAGGTGTAACGCCCACCGAATTCCACTTCGTCGTCTTACGATCCAAACGCAAACACTTTCCTCCAATCGTTCTTCATGCTGATGACCGTCCAGCCGTTCGCCGCCGCAGTTATCTTGTCGAGGTCATCCGTGCGGATGAATTGCTGCAAGATGCCGACGTGTGGGTGGTGCGTCTCATCCAGCGCGAAACCCTTGGGAAAAGACTTGAGCAGACGGGCGTTGGCCTCTTTGGCGTGCTGAACCATCGTCGCGTCGGGCTCGAGCGCGATGTCGATCGCCGTCACCGGATTTTGTTGCGCGAAGGCGCGTCGGACCAAAGCGAGCGACAGGGCCAGCCCGAGGCCAATGGCCGTGACGACCGGCCTTCGACCGACGCCAGACGACAAATCACCGGCTTTCATCGCCTCCCCCCTGAAGCCATTCGGGCGAAACAGCTCATCGATTGAGCTGCCTCGCGTCTCTTGCCATTTCCAGACATGAGGCGAGGTCGGTGTAGCTCGCCATTCCGCCCGCTTCCGATCCAATGCAGTTGGTCTTTTCCGCTGGCAAAAAAGTCGGCCACTCGCCGGCGAGCTTCTGCCGCATGGCCTGCTCGCTCCGGACGCACTGCGAGAAAGCCAGGTCCGGGTCGCCTTGCTCCGTCGGATTTGCCGCCTGCCGGGCGATACCGTGACAAACCGGATCGACGTTGAGATCGGGTAGTTCCTGCGCGGACGCCGGCCAGCTTGCCGCCAGAGCAAAGATCGCCGGAATGAACTTGATCGGCAAGATACGCATGAGCAAGATACGCATGAGCACGTCTCTTCGGTTATTCATTGCCTCGGCAACCCCCGGCGGACACGCCTGACGGCGCATCCGCCGGTCTGTGGCCCGGCTATTGCCCTTCGTGGCTCTTCATCATTTCGTCAATTCTCGCCTTGACGGCGGCGAGATTGAAGGACGCCGGCGCCTGCATCGGCGGATAGTCGACGGCGGTCTGCGCCAGCGCCCCCACCTTTTGCTGCACTTCGACAAACCGCCAGAATTCGCGGGCCAAGAAGTCGTTGACATAGCCAGCACCCTGATCGTTGAGCAACTCGCCGCGAACCGACGGCGTTCGCTCGAACGGGTCCTGACGCAGGTTGGCGATCGTCGGCATGTTGGTCGTGACCTTCTCACCCGGCCAGCCATACGGCTGCTGGATGAACTGATACTTGAAGTCATCGATCCGTAATGCGCCCAGATTCGCCTCGGCGAAGTAAAACAACTCGTGACGCGCCGAGGGGCCTTTGCCGGTCAACACGTCCATCTGATTGTAGCCGTCGAGATGGTTCTTGTAGGTCCGGTCGCCCAACTTCACACCTTGCAGGAGCTGCTGGGTGATGTTCGGATTGCCCGCCGCAGCAAGGAGTGTCGGGAACCAGTCCAATCCCGAGAAGATGCCGTTTTCCACCGATCCCGGCTTGACCGTACCCGGCCAGCGGATGATGCACGGGACGCGGAAGCCGCCCTCGTAGACCGTGCCCTTGGTGGCGCGGAATGGCGTCATCCCGCCATCCGGCCAGGTGAAGACCTCGGCTCCATTGTCGGTGGTGAAGATGACAATGGTGTTGTCGGCAACGCCGGTATCTTCGAGGTGCTTCATTAGATCGCCGACGCAGTCGTCGAGTTGCGCCATGCCGGCTTCTTCCAGGCCGTAGTTGTTCTGGGAGTTCATCTTCGCCTGATATTCCGGCGGCAGGTAGGTGAAGACGTGCATGCGCGTGGTGTTGTGCCAGATAAAGAACGGCTTATTGTCCTTCTTAGCCTGGTCCATGAAGCGCTTTGAGTTCTCCACCAGCACTTCGTCGAACGTCTCCATGTCGTATTTGGCGGCGCGGCCCTTCTGCCACAGCTGGTGATCCGCGCTCATATCCTTGAACGGCTTCAACGGGCCCTCATCCACGATCCGCTGCTTGCCGACCTTGCCCCAGCGCGGCATCACATTCGCATCGTCTACGTCGGCGGCATAGGAATGGACCAGATTGCGCGGACCGTATTTGTCGATCCAATCCTGCGGGTAGTCGAACCAATACGGATCGGACATCGCGTCGAGGTGATAGAGATACCCGAAGAATTCATCGAAACCATGCACGGTGGGCAAATATTTATTGAGGTCCCCGAGATGGTTCTTGCCGAATTGCCCGGTCGCGTAGCCCTGCGCCTTGAGCGCGGTGGCGATCGTACAGGCCTGCTCCGGGATACCGACGTCAGCGCCGGCTTGACCGACCGTCGTCATTCCGGTGCGTAACGGAATCTCCCCCATGATGAAGTTGGCGCGCCCCGCGGTGCAGCTTGCTTCGGCGTAATAGTCGGTGAAAATCAAGCCTTCGGCGGCAAGCTTGTCGAGGTTCGGCGTCTTGCCGGACATGATGCCGCGATGATAGGCGCCGATATTGAACCAGCCGATATCGTCACCCATGATGACGAGAATGTTCGGCTTTCGGCCCGAGGACGCTGCCTGCGCGACTGTCTTTTCGACGCTCGCGCTGGTGTTCAGGGCAGATGCCGCCGCAAGCGTCGTGCCCGCCAGCAGCATATTGCGGCGGCTCAAGGTACTCTTGTTTTCGCTATCGTCCTTGGCGTTCATGTCTGTCTCCTCTCGCGAATGATGCAACGAAAGCCGAGATGGCTCGTCGACGTGTCCACCGCTTCCGCATGCCGCGCGGCCGGGCGGTAGCGGCGGCAGTAATTGGGCGCGCACAGATGCGAGCCGCCTTTGATGACCTTGCGGGGAATTTTGATCTTCGGCTGGCAGGGGTCGTAGCTGCCCTCTTCGCCGCCGCCGCGCGGATTCTCCGGAATGCAGCACGCTTTCTGCGCTTCGGGCGTGTGCTTCGCGGACCACCAATCCGCGGTCCATTCCCAGACATTGCCGATCATGTCACGGACGCCGTAGCCGTTCGGCGGAAACGCCGTCACCGGCGAGGTGCGCTCGTAGCCGTCGGTGGCGAGATTTTGCAGTGGAAACGCGCCGTGCCAGGTGTTGGCCATGGTCTGGCCGCCGGGCATGAACTCGTCGCCCCAGGCGAATTCGGCGCCGTCGAGGCCGCCGCGCGCGGCGAATTCCCATTCGGCCTCGGCCGGCAATTGCTTTCCCGCCCAGGTCGCGTAAGCCTGCGCGTCGCGATAGGCGATGTGGACGACGGGATGATCGTCGAGCCCACTGATCGAACTGCGCGGCCCATAAGGCCTGCGCCAATCGGCGCCGCGCGTGAATTTCCACCACTGCGACCAGTCGCGAAGATCAACCGCGACTTTCGGCGGCGTGAAAACAAGCGAAGCCGCTTTGAGCATGTGCGGCAGCGCGCCGGGATAATCCTTCGGGTCGGGATCTAATTCGGCAAAAGTGACGTAACCGGTATCGTTGACGAACTTGCGGAACTCGCGATTGGTGACCGGCGTGCGGTCGATCCAAAAGCCGTCGACCGTGACGCGATGGGCCGGCGCTTCTTCCGGATAATGCTTGTCGGACCCCATGCGGAACGTTCCGCCGGGGATGAAAATCATCGTCGTCGCGCCATTGCGGTCCAACCTACGCCTCCCTCGAACGGCAAAGTCGTTCGAATAACGACGGCGCTTACGATCGCTCTTGATTGTTGGACACGCCCCTTTCGGCGGCGTTACGAACTTGCGACGTACTTTAGGAAATGAAACGGCGTCGCCTATTGGACCGTGGTCCAATATGGGCGGGCGGACCTCGTCCAAGGCTTAGTGAAAGTGGTCAATGGAATTTTGACGGCGTATTTGCCGCGATCAAGAGAGCGGGACCGTGAGACGGAACGAGCAGCCGCGGGCGCAGGGCCCCGACGCAGAGAGCAAGCTTCACACCTGCTCAACTTTTGCTTACACTGGGCGCCGTTTTAATTGCGGTCGCGCGGGGCACAGCTTGGACACACCCGTCTCAGCAATTTCAGTGACACGGCTGCCGGCAACCCCGCAGCAGCTTCGCACCGTATTTGTGGTCGCGGCATTGCTGCTGCTGGCTTTCGCAATAGCCGCACCGTTTGGCGGCGCAAAGCTGCCGCACTACGTCAGCTTCAATCCCACAGTCCAATCAATCGTTTTCGTCACTGACTTTATAACCGCAATTTTCTTATTTGCTCAGTACCAGATAACCGCTTCAAGCGCCATCTTTGCGCTGGGAATTGGCTATCTGTATACCGCCCTCATCGTTATTCCATACACATTGGCGTTTCCCGGCGCGTTTACCGGGCTGCTCAAGGCCGGTCCGCAGTCCAGTGCGTGGCTGTATTATTTCTGGATCGACGGGATACCCTTTGGCGCGATCGCCTATGCGCTGTTGATTATCACAGGCTGCGACACCGGAGCCAAAAAAGGACCGGCGCGCTCCGCGATCCTGTGGGCATCGTTACTCGCCGTCGTTTCGGTGTGCGGCATAACCTGGCTCTGCACCGCGGGAATCTGGCTGCTTCCGTCCATGATGGAAGGCAACCACTACAATTATGTCGTTACCGAAATTTGCACTCCCTTGTCCATATTGATCACTGTTATCGCCATTGCGCTGCTTTGGTCTGTTAGACGATCCATTCTCGATTATTGGCTGACGCTTGTCATGCTTTCGCTGGTTTTGAATCACGTCATCGCCGACTTCCTGGGAGGACAACGATACAGTCTGGGCTTTTATGCCTCACGCGGATTTACAATAGTGACTTCGACGGTCGTGCTGATTCTCTTGATGCAGCAGGTGACGAGGCTATATGTGCGCCTCGCCGACGCAAACAAGATGCTGGAGCGCGAGCGCAACAACAGGCTCATGAACCTGCAGACGGCGATTGCCGCGATCACGCATGAGATCAAGCAACCAATTGCGGCCATGACGGCGAACAGCGATGCAGCGCTGGCGCTTCTTCAAAAGACACCGCCCGACCTTGAAGAGGCGCTGTCCGCTCTGGATGACGTGGTTAGCGACGGCCACCGAACGGGGGATGTGCTCAAGGGCATAGGTGCGCTATTCGCCAAGTCCAGCCAAGATCACGATGAAGAAACAATCGATATCAACGAGACCGTCCGTGAAGCGCTATGGCTTTCGCGCGGGGAGTTGAACGACCACGGTGTAATGACCCGTTTTGAGCCGGCAAGCGGAGTGCCGCCTGTCATGGGAAATCGGACCCAGCTGCGGGAAGTGATGCTTAACCTGGTTCACAATGCCGTGGAAGCGATGCAGACCGTGGCAGATCGGGGTCGGTCGATAGTGATTACAACGGGGCACCATAACACCGACGAAATTTTCGTCGCCGTAAAAGATGCCGGACCGGGAATCAATCCAAAGCGACTGGACGACGTCTTCGATGCGTTCAATACGACTAAATCGCATGGAATGGGATTGGGGCTGGCCATTTGCCGGGCGATTGTGGAACGCCATGGCGGCGAGCTGTCGGCACTCTCTGATGGAAGAAACGGCGCGCTTTTTCAGTTCGTACTGCCGATCAAACGTCCCGTGTAGCGGGTGCTGTCGGGACCGGCGATCGCGGCCCAATGGGTTATTGCTTCGTCGAAGGTGAACATGTTCACGGTTTATTTGGTAGACGACGACGTCCGCGTATTGAAGGCGCTGTCGCGACTGCTGCGGGCCAACGGCTACGAGAGCAGACCCTTCACGGACCCCCGCGCGTTTCTCGACGGTCACGATATAGAGACCCCGGGCTGTGTGGTGCTCGATCTGTCGATGCCGGGTCTTGACGGCCTTGCTTTGCAACGAGCCCTCAGTGCGGCCGGCTGGCATCGCCCCATCATCTTTGTCACCGGGACAGCAGACGTCCCGGCAAGCGTCCAGGCAATGAAGGCCGGCGCCATAGATTTTCTCACCAAGCCGGTCAAGCAGAACGATTTGCTCGAAGCGATCCATCGGGCCGAGGAAGTCGACAGCAGAGATCGCCGGGCACACGCCGAACTCGCCACTATCGGCGTCAGGGTCGCCACGCTGACGCCGCGCGAACGCGAAGTGCTGTTGCACGTTGTAGCCGGCCAGCTCAACAAACAGATTGCCGGCGATCTAGGGACAGTGGAGAAGACCATCAAGGTTCACCGCGGACGAATGATGAGAAAGCTCGGCGTGCGTACGGTAGCCGATCTCGTTCGGCTGGCACAAAAGGCTGGCATTTCCTCCGGAACCGGATCATAGCTTAGGTACTTTACCGTATTGGCCTATAGGTCAACTCGACTGCGCGCGCCCGAAGCTCGATATTGGTTTTTATGCCACGAACCTCCGATGTGATTGCCATTGTCGACGACGATCCGTCAGTGTTGAAAGCCATGGCGCGCCTTTTAAGTACGCGGTCCTTTGTGGCCAGGACGTTTCAGTCCGCCAAGCAGTTCCTCGGATCTCTAAGCGACGGCCGGCCCGATTATCTGATCCTCGATTTGCAGATGCCCGAGATGAACGGCCTCGAGCTCCAACAAAACCTCAATAATCGCGGTATTCGGATTCCGACCATTATCATCACCGCGCATGATGACGCGGGGACGCGCGAGCGATGCAAGTCCGCGGGCGCACTCGCATATTTGCTTAAGCCGGTTCAGGCTGCCTCATTGTTTGCCGCGATCGCGGCAGCCGACCGAAGCGCGGAACCCTAGACCCTGATCCGATCAGGTTGAATCGGATCAGGGTCTAATGGTCTTTTCCGGCGCATGATCTTCTCGGAAAACCGGTATCCATTTTTCCGGATCATGCTCTGGCCTCCCCGAGATTGCCCCAAAGGCCAATACCGACCGCCCCGGTCCACGTCCAAAATATCCGTCAGCAGGGACTCCGGACGGGGGGCATGATGGCCAGAGCCCAAATATCGCTTTCGCCGCTGACGTTTGCTTTGATTGCGGCAGTTGCGGCCGCCACGGCATCCGGCGACGCTCGCGCCGACGAAGGCGGCGTCAGCTTCTGGCTGCCGGGCCTGTTTGGCAGTCTTGCGGCGGCGCCGGAGCAGCCGGGATGGTCATTTGCGGCCATCAACTATTACACGTCCGTTTCGGCGTCGGGCGCGATCGCGGCAGCACGCGAAGTCCCCATCGGGCATTTCAACCCGACCGTCAAAGTCAACCTCGATGTCAATGCCAACGCGAGCGCGGACTTGGTATTGCTCATTCCCAGCTACGTATTTGCCACGCCGGTCTTCGGCGGCCAGTTGGCCGTGGGCATGATGGGAGTCGCGGGGGCGAACAATGTCGGGCTGAACGGGACAATCACCGCAGGCATAGGATCGTTCACTGTCACCAGGTCCGGCAGCGTCAGCGACTACGAGACCGGGGTCGGCGATCTGTACCCGCAAGTATCGCTGCGCTGGAACAGCGGTTTCAACAACTTCATGACTTACGCGACCGGCGATATCCCGGTCGGGGCCTATAATTCGAACAACCTGGCAAATATCGGCATCGGTCACGGCGCCATCGACGGCGGCGCGGGCTACACATATTTCGACCCGACAAAGGGGCATGAGTTTTCGGTCGCGAGCGGCCTTACCTATAATCTCGTCAATCCGGCCACGGGGTATCAGAACGGCGTCGACTGGCACCTCGATTGGGGCGCTTCACAGTTTCTCTCGGAGCGACTTTTTGTTGGCGCGGTCGGTTACTTCTATGACCAGCTAACCGCGGACCGCGGATCACTCCCAATTCTCGGCCCCATCGAGTCGCGCGTCGCCGCTGTCGGACCGCAGATCGGCTTTATCTTTCCGTCCGCAACGATGCAGACCTTCCTTGGCCTGAAGGCTTATGCAGAATTCGACGGTCACGACCGCCCGAGCGGGTATAACGCCTGGGTGACGCTGTCGTTCTCGCCGGCCGCAGCGGCGCCGCCGCAGCCGGCCCACGTCATGGTGACAAAATAGGCGTGCGTAGACCGCATGCGGCAAGGTCCGACGGATGCTGCGTTCGATTGTGCGGGTTGATCACTTGCCCCGCATTATTGCGGTTCTGGCCGCCGGGGCGATCGTTTTGCCGGCGCCCTGCCGAGCGCAAACGCCGGACGCGGTTTCACCGCAACGCGAATTTGTCGTCGGCACCAAGGAAGCGCCGCCCTTTGCGATGAAGACGAGCGAGGGGAACTGGAGCGGCATCAGCATCGATCTTTGGCGGCACGTCGCCGACCAATTGCATCTGCGTTACCGCTTCGAGGAAGAACCGAACGTGGAAATGCTGATCGGCGGAGTTGCCGCCGGAAAATTCGATGTCGCGGTGGCGGCCCTGACGGTGACCGCGACTCGCGCACGCATTATCGATTTCACTCAGCCATTCTACAACAGCGGGCTTGGCATCGCGGTGCCGGCCGGCGGCGAGCCAAGCTGGCTGCCGCTATTATACACGCTTACGTCGTTCGGTTTTGCGCAGGCTATTCTGGCGCTCGTCGGGCTGGCGTTGGCGGCCGGATTGATGATCTGGATCTTCGAGCGGCGCCACAATGAAGATTTCGGCGGCAACGTCGCGAAAGGCCTGACCACCGGAGTGTGGTGGTCGACCGTGGCGATGACGCAGCGGCAGGCCGGCGGCATCAGTCCGAAAACCTTGCCCGGCCGCCTCGTCGCGATCGTCTGGATGGTCGTGTCGATCGTTACCATCGCGGTCTTTACCGCAAGCGTAACGTCCACGCTGACGATCAAGCACTTGCAGGGGGCGGTCCATGGCGTGAGCGACCTGCCGAGCGTTCGCGTCGGAGCGGTCAAGGGAACTTCCACGGAGGACGCGCTTTCCCGGTTGCGCATCCGCTACCGGGAATTCGCCACGCCGCAGGACGGTCTCAAGGCGTTGCGCGCGCATTCGATCGATGCGTTCGTCTACGACAAGCCCTTGCTCGCCTGGCTCGTCCAAAACGACTTCTCGTCGTCGATCGATCTGATCGATACGAGCTTCGATCCCCAGGAATACGCCTTCGCGGTGCCGAACAACAGTGCGATCGAGCGAACGCTGAACGTGGCGATGCTTGACGCAATCCACGGCGATTGGTGGCATCAGCTCGTCACGCGCTACGTCGGTTCGCGATGACTGCCTGCCGCGATCGCGGCTGCCGCGCCGAATGCCGGTTTATTCCTCGCCGACCAGATCGCGGCGGCGGTCCTCCAAGGCCGCCGAATAGCGGCGCAGCACATAGGCTTCGGTGAGGATGCCGACGACGCGGCGGTCGAGATAGGAATCGACCACCGCCAACGCCTCGGATTCGGCGCGGTCGAAGGCGAGCACCGCCTCCTTCACCGCCATGCCGGTCAGCAGCATGTCGTCGGGGTGCTGCAGCAATTCCTTGACCGCCTTGTCGGCGGCTTCGGCGGCGTGGGCGTCCGCCACCAGAATGAGCCCGACATAGCGCTCGGCGTCATCGACGGCGACCACATAGGCGGTCGAGCCGAGCGGGAATTCCGCACGGAACGCGGCGACGGTCGACAACGCGTTTACCGTCTGCACGTCCTCGCGCATCATCTTCTCGACGGTGAGATCGCGCATCCAGCCGATGTCGGCGGCGCTGCGGATGGTCTCGCCGCGCAGATGGAAGCGCCAGGTGGCGAACGAATAGCCGAACACTTCGCGGGTCACCTGCGCGGCGATAATGACCGCGATGAGCACCGCCGTGGCCAGCCAGAGGTCGCCGGTCAATTCCAGCGCGATGAATGTCATGGTCAGCGGCGCGCCGATCACCGAGGCGGCGAGTGCGCTCATGCCGATCAGCGCATAGGCATTGGGATCGAGATACACGGTCGGCCAGAACATGGTGATGGCGACCGCGAACAGGTGGCCGCCGAGCGCTCCCATCAAGAGCGAAGAGAAGAACAGGCCGCCGCGGAATCCAGAGCCCAGCGAGGCGATCGAGGCAACGATCTTGAGCAGCAGGACGATGGCGACCGCGCGCAGCGAGAGATCGAGCGTGCCGATGATTCGGATCGCGCCGTGCCCCGACGACATGATCTGCGGCGATACCAGCGCGGACAGTCCGACGACGAGGCCGCCGGCCATGGTGCGCAGCGCCGGCCGCAGCCGCATGCGTACGAACAAGGCCTCGCTTAACGCAACCCCGCGCATCAGAATGATGCCGAGCACCGCCGACAAGAGCCCGACCGCGGCGGCGAGCACTAGATCGTGCGCCACGATGGTCATCTTTTCGGGACCGACAATGCCGAATTCTTCCGGTTCGAACTGCCGCGCCACCAGATAGCCGAGCAACGCCGAAATCCCGACCGGCGCCAGACCGCTGGGCGCGTAGCTGCCGATGATCAGCTCGAAGCCGTAAAAGGCGCCGGCGAGCGGCGCGTGGAAGGCCCCAGCGATACCGCCGGCGGCGCCGCAGCCGACCAGGATGCGCAGATCGCCGCGGCGCAGGCGAAACGCGTTGCCGATGCGCGAAGCGATGCCGGAGGCGATTTGGGTGTAACCCGCCTCGAGGCCGACCGAGGCGCCGACGCCGCTCGACCACACCGTCTGCGCCGAGACGATGATGCTGCCGAGAAGCGACATCCGCCCGCCATGCAATGCATTGGCTTCGATCGGATCGATTTCACGCTCCGGCCGCCAGCGCCTGATGATCTCGTTCACCACTCCGAAAATCACGCCGCCCAGGATCGGCACGCCGAGCGCCAAATACGGGTTGAGCCTGAGCTGCGCCGAAAGCCGCTCGCCATGCGGAACTCTGAAGAACAATTCGTGCAGCAGATTGACCGAGCCGCTCATCACCGCGACCACCAGGCCGGCAATGACCCCGACCAAGGCCGCAAGCACGACCAGGCTCGATTCCCGCGCCCGAACGAGGGCGCGCAGCCGCCGCGGGATTTCGAGCCGGGTCGCGATTCTAGCGATCAAGACGGTCACCAGCCGAACCTGTGAAATGAAGAAAGGGCGCAGCGCCGGATAAGAACAGTCGAGCAGCGGCGTTAATTTCCAATCGGCGGTTGGCCGAGGCGGCCTGTCCCGCCGCCGCGGCATGGGTCAAGCTGATGCCACCGTCCTCGCCGCGGCGCGGCACGGTCCCCAGATCGGTAATTTGCGGAACTGCGGCAGCCGCGGCTTGTTCACTGTTCGGGCTTTGCCAGGAGCTTGCTATGCGTCGCCCGTCTTCTGCAATCATCGCAATTTCCGTCGCAGCAATAGCTTCACTTGCCGCCGTCCCGCTGCTGGCGCAAACGGGCGGCGGCCTACTCGAAGGTGCGGCCGCGTTTGGCGACTGGCATGCCGACCGCCCGGGAACGCGGCGGTTGATCAGACCGCAAGATTTACCGGCGCCTGACCTTGCCAAATCCGTGAGCAATGTCGTTCGAACCGTGCAGCGGACCGACCAAGAGCCAATCGTCCCAAATGGCTTCGAAGTCAACCTATTTGCTTCCGGATTGTCGGGGCCGCGCATCATCCGCACCGCGCCGAATGGCGACATCGTCGTCGCCGAGAGCGCGGCAGGCCGCATCCGCGCGTTGCGGGCCAAGGGCGCGGCGGCAATGCAGTCAGCGGTATTCGCCGCCGGGCTGACTTATCCTTTCGGCATCGCGTTCTATCCGCCCGGACCCAAGCCGCAATGGGTCTGTGTCGGCGACACCGACGCCGTCATTCGCTTTCCCTATCGCAACGGCGATCCGTCAGCGCGCGGCGCCGCCGAGACGGTGGTGCCGCATCTGCCGGCCGGCGGCCATCACACCCGCGACATCGCATTCTCGCCGGATGGGAAAACAATGTATGTGTCGGTCGGCTCCGGCTCCAACGACGGCGAAGACATGGCCAGGACCCAAGGCATCGCGGCGAGCGCCCCGACCTGAAGGACACGGTCACCATCCCCGACGTGCTCGTACAAGCGCATTCGGCGTCGCTCGGCATGACTTTTTATGACGGCACGCAGTTTCCTTCCGCCTACCGCGGCGACGCGTTTGCCGCCCAGCACGGTTCGTGGAATCGATCGAAGCGCACCGGCTACAAGATCATCCGCGTCATCGTGCACAATGGCGTTCCCACCGGCGAATATGACGACTTCGCTACCGGCTTCGTGATTAACGATACGGAAGTCTGGGGACGGCCGGTCGGCGTGACGGTAGCCGAGGACGGCGCGCTGTTGATCTCCGAGGACGCAAGCGGCACCATCTGGAGAATCTCTTATACCGGCAAAGGTACCGGCATGCCCGGGCAAAGCCGGTAGAGCTTCAGGGCGGAACCGCGGTCCGGAACACCCGACCGATCAACGCGTTGGTGGCGAGCAGCGCGAGGCTGGCGGCATTGCGACATGATTTCATACGCGGGCGACGTATTTCCACGGCGCGTCTTCAATCTTCAAGCCGCACCGGCCGGCCGCTTGGCGCTTGGCGGGCCTCCGGGCGGCGCCCATGCCGCCGCCGGATCGGGAACGATCGTCGAAACCGACATCCCGGCGCGGCTCGACGGCTTGCCGTTCGGGCGGTTTCATCTTCTCGTGATCGTGGCGCTGGGCATCACCTGGATTCTCGACGGCCTTGAAGTCACGCTCGCCGGAGCGCTTGCCGGCGAACTCAAGGAACCGGCCGCCTTGGGCCTGAGCAACGCGCAGATCGGGCTTGCCGGCAGCTGTTATCTGTGCGGCGCGGTCGCCGGCGCCTTCTTTTTCGGCTGGCTGACCGACCGCCTCGGCCGTAAAAGGCTGTTCACCATTACGCTCGCGGTTTATCTGTTGGCGACCGCGGCTACGGGTTTCTCCTGGGGAGCATGGAGCTTCATTTTGTTCCGCACTTTCACCGGCGCGGGCATCGGCGGCGAGTACACTGCCATCAATTCGACAATCCAGGAGCTTATTCCGGCACGGTTCCGCGGCTGGACCGACCTTCTGATCAACGGCAGTTTCTGGGTCGGCGCGGGGATCGGTGCGGGCGGTTCCCTGGTCTTGCTGAACCCCGCGTTCATCAATCCGGCGATAGGCTGGCGGCTCGCTTTTCTGATCGGAGCTACAATCGGGCTCGTGATTCTCGTGATGCGACTTTGGATTCCGGAAAGTCCCCGTTGGCTGGTGACGCACGGCATGCCGCAAGCGGCCGAAGCCGTCATAGGCGGCATCGAAGCGCAATTCGAGCGCAGCGGAGCGCTGCCGGCGCGCGAAAAAATCCGGCTGCGCATGCGCGCGCGCACGCCGCTTGCCGAAGTCGCGCGCGCGCTGTTTGTCACCTATCGGCGGCGCACGCTGGTCGGCTTGAGCCTGATGGCGGCGCAGGCCTTCTTCTACAACGCGATCTTCTTCACCTATGCGCTCGTCCTGACCGACTTCTATCACACGCCGGCGGATCGCGTCGGCTGGTACATCCTGCCGTTCGCGGCCGGCAACGTGCTGGGGCCGGTTTTGCTGGGCCGGCTGTTCGACACGGTCGGGCGCAAGACGATGATCGCCACGACCTACGCGCTGTCCGGCATTCTGCTCGCCGTCACCGCCGATCTGTTCAGCCGCGGCCTCTTGTCGGCGCAAACTTTGACGATCGCCTGGATGACCGTGTTCTTCTTCGCTTCCGCGGCGGCGAGCTCCGCCTATCTGACGGTGAGCGAAATCTTCCCGCTGGAGATCCGCGCGCTGGCGATCGCGTTCTTCTACGCCATCGGCACCGCCGCCGGCGGCATTGCCGGACCGATCCTGTTCGGCATGCTGATCGATACCGGCTCGCGCGGCGCCGTCGCCGTCGGCTATGTCATCGGCGCGGCGCTGATGATCGGGGCCGCCGCAGCCGAAGCGCTGTGGGGCGTGGCCGCCGAACGCAAGCCGTTGGAAACGGTGGCCAAGCCGCTTGCATTCGTCGACTGAGAACAGATATCGGACCTGGCAGCGATGGGCTTTGCACATACGGGTTTTGGGCAGATGAGCTTGGAAATTTCCGATCTCGACATGGAGCTTTCGGACACGACGCTCGTTCCCGACCTGCGTCAATGCGCGATCCTGCTCGATATCGACGGCACGATTCTCGATCTCGCGCCCTCGCCGCAGCAGGTCTGGGTGCCGACCGGGCTGCGGCAGACGCTGGCGCGGCTCGACGCGCTGACCGGCGGCGCCCTGGCGCTGGTGTCAGGCCGGCCGCTGCATGACATCGATTTGATTTTTTCGCCGTTGCAGCTTGCCGCCATCGGCGGCCATGGCGCGGAACTGCGCGCCCGGCCCAACGCCGAACCGGTGCTGCGGGCAAAGCCGCTGAGCGCGGCGCTGAAGCGGCAACTCGGCGGCGTTGCCGAACTAGGCCCCGGCATCCTCGCCGAGGACAAAGGCTATTCGCTGGCGCTGCACTACCGGCTGACGCCGGAGAAGGCCGGCGCGGTGCGCGCGGCGGTGGAGAAGATCATCGCCGCACAGCCCGCGGGTGCAGTCGAGATATTGCCCGGCAAGCTCGTCGTCGAGATCAAGCCGACCGGCATCAACAAGGCCAATGCGGTCTGCGACCTGATGAATCACGCGCCGTTTGCCGACCGCAAGCCGATCTTCATCGGCGACGATACCACCGACGAACCGGTATTCGGCGTCATCGCCAAATTCGGCGGCCTGGCCTTTTCCGTCGGCCGGGTGGCGCCCGACGTCAACGGCCATTTTGACAAGCCCGAATCGGTTCGCGCATGGCTTGCGCGCATTGCCGATCCGGGCCAGGGCACGGCGCAATGAACGAACACAGGGTCGCGGCCGTCGGCGACCGCCGCGCCAGCGCCACGGCACGCGGCGCGACGCCGGAGCCGCGCGGCGCGATCAATCATGGCCTCGACCTCGGCATCATCGGCAACGGCCGGCTCGCCGCGCTGATCGATCCGTGCTCGCGAATGGTGTGGTGGTGCTATCCGCGCTTCGACGGCGATCCGATTTTCTGCCGGCTGGTGGCGGGACGGGAGGAGAAGGGCTTCTCCGACGTCGTGATCGAGGACATGGTGGATTTTCAATCCGAATATGTCCGCAACACCGCGATCATCACCACCGTGCTCACCGACCGGCACGGCGGCAAGGTCAAGATCACCGATTTCGCGCCCCGCTTTCGCCAGTTCGGCCGGGTGTTCCGGCCGCCGCAACTGTTTCGCATCATCGAGCCGCTCGCCGGCCTGCCGCGCATTACAATCCGGATGCGGCCGACCTGCGACTACGGCAAGCCGATTCCGAACCGCTCGCTGGGCAGCAATCACATCCGTTATGCCGGCGACGGCACCGCCATTCGTCTCACCACCGACGCGCCGCTGTCGATGATCGACAGCGAAGCGCCGTTCGTGGTCACCCGGCCGCTTTCCATGGTGTTCGGTCCCGACGAACCGTTTACCGGCGACCTGCAGAAAACCTGTCGCGATTTCCTCGAGCGCACCCACGACTACTGGACGGAATGGGTACGCCGGCTGTCGATCTCTTACGATTGGCAGGAAGCGATCATCCGCGCCGCGATCACGCTGAAACTCTCCAATTTCGACGAAACCGGCGGCGTCATCGCCGCGCACACCACCTCGATTCCCGAGGCGCCGTCGTCCGGCCGCACCTGGGACTACCGCTACTGCTGGCTGCGCGACGCCTATTTCGTCGTCCAGGCGCTCAACCGCATCGGCGCCACGCGCACCATGGAGGAATTCATCTCATTCACGGTGTCGATCGCGGCCAAGCCCGACCAGGAACTGCGTCCGCTTTACAGCGTCGTGCCGACGACAAGCATCGAAGAGCGCATTGCGACCGACCTCGAAGGCTATGGTGGCGACGGGCCGGTGCGCATCGGCAATGCCGCCGCCGACCAGCTGCAGAACGACACCTATGGCAGCGTCATTCTCGCCGCCATGCCGATGTTTTTCGATCGTCGCCTGCCGCGTCCGGGGGACGAAGGCCTGTTTCACCTCCTGGAATCGCTCGGCCATCGCGCCGCGGCGAAAGCATTCGAGCCCGACGCCGGCATCTGGGAATATCGCGGCCGGCGGCGCATCCACACCCACTCGGCGGCGATGTGCTGGGCCGGCTGCCAGCGGCTCGCCGCCATCGCCACGCGTCTCGGGCTGGACGGCCGCGCCAAATATTGGAACGGCCTGGCCGAGCCGATCCATGCCGCGCTCCTTGAGGGGGCCTGGAACCAGAAACGCGGCGCCTTCACCGCGGCCTTCGGCTCGGACGATCTCGACGCCAGCGTGCTGCTCCTTCCCGATCTCGGCGTCGTCGACGTCGACGACCCGCGTTTTGTCTCCACCGTCGGCGCCATGGAGCGCGAACTGGTGCGCGAGAAGCACGTGATGCGCTATGCCAGCGAAGACGATTTCGGCATGCCGGTGACCGCGTTTCTGATCTGCCGGTTCTGGCTCATCGACGCGCTGTGGTCGCTCGGCCGCCGCGAGGCAGCGCGCGATTTGTTCACCGACGCGCTGCAGCACCGCAACCGCTACGGTCTGCTCTCCGAAGACGTCGATCCGCAGACCGGCGCGCTGTGGGGCAATTTCCCGCAGACCTATTCGATGGCCGGGCTCATTCTCTCGGCGATGCGGCTGTCGCGGAGCTGGGAAGACCGCTACTGGCGCGGCTGAGCGGGCGGGCAGGCTACTGGGTCTGGAACCCCTGCCCCGGCCGGAACGATTTCGCCATGCGGGCCACGATCGGATCGTAGGTCCGCTTGGCCGCCGCCGGATAGAAGACGACGAAATCCTCGGTCATTTCTGCGCCGTGGGACAACCGATGCTTTTCATAGAAAAGCTTGTCGCCCACCGTTCCCGAAACGACGAACCAATTCTTGCCACGCGCCTCGTAGCTGACGACGGAGCCGGGATCGAGATGCTGAACGATGAAATCGTGATATGTGGCAAGCGTAAAATCGATCCCGCCGTAGGAGGCCGACACGGTGAATTCCGCGCCGTCGGCGGCTTTGAATTTGCGGCCGTCGTCGTCATCCGGCGGCGGCTGCATTTTGAACAGATCCGGATAATCGATCGTGGTGCCGTAGCGGTCGTTTTGATAAACGAGCCAGTCGTCCGCCCTGGCGGCGCCGGCGGCAAGCAAGACGGCGGCAAGCAAGACGGCAGCAACCATGGCCGCCAGAGGCAATTTACAGCGCATCGGAGAGTCCCTAGCGTGCGCAATCCTATTTGACGCGTCCAAACGAAGTTTGGTTCACGCCTCTCGGCAACCATCCCAATCTCAGGAGGTGAAAATGTGCGAACTCTGTACCAATGCCGCCGGCCGGCATTTGCATATTGCGCGGCGCAGCATTTTCAAGCTCGCCGCCGGGGCGGCCGCGGGGCTTGCGCTTTCGCCACACGCCTTTGCCGCGCCGCCGAAGCCTGAAAACGTCATCTCGCCCGATGCCGCGCTGCACCGGCTGAGGGAAGGCAATGAGCGCTATGTGCGAGGCGACACCAGGCGGCACGATTTCCGCCACGAGCGCGAGGCGCTCAGCAAGGGGCAGAATCCCTTCGCTGCGGTTCTTTCCTGCGCCGATTCCCGCATCGCGCCGGAATATTGCTTCGACACCGCGCGCGGCGACCTGTTCGTCTGCCGCATCGCCGGCAATTTCGCCAGCGACGAGATGGTGGCGAGCCTGGAATATGCCGTGCAGGTGCTCAACACGCCGCTGATCCTGGTGCTCGGCCACGAGGCCTGCGGCGCGGTCGACGCCACCATCAAATCGATCAAGGACGGCACTACGCTGCCCGGTCACCTGCCGTCGCTGGTCGACGCCATCCGGCCGGCGGTCGAGGCGGCGCAGGGCCAGCCGGGCGACATGCTGGCCAACGCCATCCGGCAAAACGTCAAGCTCAACGTCGACAAGCTGAAAACGGCCGGACCGATCCTGAAGTCCTTCGTCGACGACAACAAGATCCGCGTCGTCGGCGGCATTTACGAGCTGCGCACCGGGCGGCTGGAGCTGCTGAGCTGAGGCAATCGCTCCTCACTCGGCCGGAGCCTGCGCCGGTTCCGGCTCCGATTCCGGCGGCGCGTGCTCGTCCTGCGCGCGCTGATGCACCGGCTTGCGCGTGCGCGTCAGATTGTAGGCACTGTTCATCAGCGCCAGATGCGAAAAGGCCTGCGGGAAGTTGCCGACCAGGCGTTTTAGCCGCGGGTCGTATTCTTCGCTCAACAGACCGACATCGTTACGCAGCGCGACGAGCCGCCGAAACAGCCGCTCGGCGTCGTCGAAACGCTCCTGCAGGATGTAGGCGTCGACCAGCCAGAAGCTGCAGGCGAGGAACGCGCCTTCGCCCGGCGGCAGCGCGTCCTCGACGTCCTCGGTCGAGTAGCGCATGACGAAACCGCCACGAAGGAGCCGCTGTTCGACCGCCGCGATAGTGCCTGCGACGCGCGAATCGCTCGCCGGCAGAAAGCCGACGGTGGGAATGAGCAGCAGACTGGCGTCGAGCTGATCGGAATCGTACGCCTGCACGAAGGTGTTGCGCTTCTTGTCGAAACCGCGTTCGCAGACCTCGTTGCAAATCTCGTCGCGCAGGGTATGCCAGTCGTCGAGTGGGCCCTCGAGCCCGAACGTTTCCGCGCTCTTGATCGCGCGGTCGAAGGCGACCCAGGCCATGACCTTGGAAAAAGTAAAGTTCTGCGGCGGCCCGCGCATTTCCCAGATGCCGTGGTCGGGCTGCCGCCAGATGGTCGCAAGATGCTTGAGAAACTCGATCTGAATGCCCCAACCGGATTTGTTGGAGGTGAGCCCGCCGCGCCGCGCCTGGTGATAGGTGTCCATGATCTCGCCGAAGACGTCGAGCTGCAATTGCTTGTGCGCGGCATTGCCGATCCGCACCGGCGCCGATTTCTCATAACCCGGCAGCCAATCCACGGCCCATTCGTCGAGGCGGCGCTCGCCGCCGATGCCGTACATGATCTGCAGCTGGTCCGGGCTGCCGGCGACGGCGCGCAACAGCCATTCGCGCCAGGCCTGCGCCTCCTCGTAATAGCCGGCGCTCATGGCGCCGAGGAGCGTCAACGTGGCGTCGCGCAGCCAGCAATAGCGATAGTCCCAATTGCGCTGGCCGCCGATCTGCTCCGGCAGCGATGTGGTCGGCGCGGCGACAATGCCGCCGGTGGGCAGATAAGTGAGCGCCTTGAGCGTGAGCACCGAGCGCTTGACCGCTTCGGTCCAGCGCCCGGCGGGCCGGCATTTGCTGGACCATTCGCGCCAATAGGTTTCGGTCTCGGCCAGCGCCTCGGTCGGGTCGACCGGCCGCGGCAGCGGCAGATGCGACGGTGAATAGACCAGCAGGAAGGGAATCGTCTCGCCACGCGCGACGGTAAACTCGCCGACGCTGGTCATGTCCTTGCCGTAGATGTGGACAGGGGTATGCAGGAGCACCATGTCCGGTCCGGCGATGGCGCGCAGCGCGCCGCTCTCGACGCGGGTCACCCATGGCAAGATACCGCCATAGCCGAAGCGCAGAATGAGCTCGGTGTGCATCGAGACCTTGCCGCGCTTGCCGATGACGAAGCGGACGATGGTCGAATTGCCGCAGCGAAACGGCATGAAATCGACCAGCGTCGCCGCGCCGTGTTCGGTCTCGAAATGCGTTTCGAGGATCAGCGTGTGCGGCCGATAGCGGCGGGTGACCTTGGCCGCTACGCGCGGCGCGATCAGCCAGCGGCCGTTCTCGGGCGTGCCGAGGAGCGCGGCGAAGCAGGCCGCCGAATCAAAGCGCGGCCAGCACAGCCAGTCGATCGAGCCGTCGCGCGCGACCAGCGCGGCGCTCTCGCAATCGCCGATCAGCGCATAGTCTTCGATGGGGGAGGGCATGATGGATGGGGCTGCCGGCCTTCAGGAGAAATCGACCACGACTTTGATGTCCGCGGGCTGCTGCGCCAGCGCCTGGGTCCAGTCTTCGACCGGAACGCGCCGCGTGATCAGCTTCGATAGCCAATGCTTATCGGCGCGCTGCAGCGCGTCGACGGCGTCCTGATAATGCTCGCGGTTCGCGTTGACGCTGCCGAACACGGTATCGTTGTCGAGCACCATGGTGCGATTGACCTTGCCGATGTCGAGGTCGAGATCGTGTCCCGGCGCGGACACGCCGAGCAGACAGACGATACCATCCGCGGCGGTGAGCCCGAAAGCATCCCCGATGACGCTCGGCGCACCGGTGCATTCCATCAAGATATCCGGCTTGAGGGCGTCAAGGTCGGTAACACTACCGACATGAAAGGTGCCGCCGAGCTCGCGCACCAGCTCGCGCTTGCGGCCGCGGTCGTTATGGTCGAGCACGTGCACGTCGAGCCCGCGCTGTGCGCCCAGCAACGCGGCGAGAAGGCCGATCGGCCCGGCGCCGGTGACGAGCAGCGTTTTCGGCGACCAGGCGCGCGAGCGCTTGCCGATGCGCTCGGTATGGTCCCAGGCCTTGGCGACGACGCTGGTCGGCTCGACCAAGACGCCGTTGGTGCCGAGCGAAGGATCGAGCTTGATCAGAAAATCGGGCTCGATGCGGAAAAGATCCGAGCCGTAGCCGTTGCGCTCCTTGATGCCGCGCTCGGTGTAGCGGCCGTTCCGGCACATGTCCCATTCACCGATGGCGCAATAGGGACACGGCACCGGATCGGGCCGGCGCACGATGCCGACGACCAGATCGCCGGGTTTAAAGCCGCTATCGGCGGGCGCCTCCTGCACCCGGCCCAGGGACTCGTGACCGATGACCAGACGCTTCTGCCCGGGCGGCGCCCAGCCATAGGCCCCGGACACGATCTCGCGGTCGGTGCCGCAGACGCCGAGCGCCAGCGCCCGCACCAGCACTGCGCCGTCCGATTTTGGCGGTTCGGGGACGTCTTCGACCTTGGCGGAATTGGCCACACCAGGCGCAACGGTCAGGGCGCGCATGAACTTAAGGTCCGCGAAATTCGCTTGCGCAATGGCAAAACATCGGCGCCGCCCCGCCGTCGTTGATAATGATTATAAGCGAAAGAGGTTCCATCAGGGAACCCGCCGGCTATTTGCGTCGTTGACGTGGGTAACCATCAACGCACTGAACCGCGACGCGTCACCTCTCATGAATGCTCTCGGCCGCAAACGCTGGGCCATCGCCGAAGGCTGGATTCCCTCGCGAAGCTCGTTTACCGATCCGGCGCTGATCTCGCATGAGACCGCGTGCATTCTCAACGCCGGCAACGCGGCCGCACAAGTGCGCATCACCGTCTTTTTCGAGGATCGCGAACCGGCCGGCCCTTATGTCGTGACGGTGCCCCCGCGGCGCACGCTGCATCTGCGCTTCAACGATCTCAAAGACCCCGCGCCGATCCCGCGCGACACCGCTTATTCATCGGTGTTCGAATGCGACGTGCCGATCGTGGTGCAGCACACCAGGCTCGACTCCCGGCGCGCCGAACTGAGCCTGCTCTCGACCGTCGCCTATGCCGAGGCGTGATCCGCCTTAGCGCAGGTTAAGCCGAAAACCGGCGTTTCCCTAAAAGGCGCGGAGAAATCTTAAGCCTGCGCAGAGAGAGCACCCTGTCTTTGAGGAGCTTCACCGTCGGCGCATCGCAAACGCGGAACCAAGCGCCTTCACATAAGTTAACGATGCACTGTCCTGGAGGTGGTTTCGTGACCGTCGTCGTCGTGTCCAACCGCGTGGCGCGGGCAAAGCCGGATGAACCCTTGGCGGGAGGCCTCGCCGCGGCATTGCTGCCGATGGTGCGGGACTCCGGCGCGATCTGGGTGGGCTCCAGCGGGCAGGCGAGCGAAGCGACGCGGGATTCGTTCGCGCGCATCGAGCCGCTCGGCACCGGCGCGCTCGCCACCGTCGACATGCCGGCGAAGCATTACCGCGGCTATTACGAGGGCTTTGCCAATTCGGCGCTGTGGCCGGCGCTGCACTCGCGGCCCGACCTCATTCACGTCACCGCCGACGATTACGCCTCCTACCGCGAGATCAACGCCTTCATGGCGCGCGCGCTCATCCGCTTCAACACGCCCGACGCGGCATTCTGGATTCAGGATTATCATTTCCTCGGCCTGGGCGCGGAAATGCGCCGGCTCGGCATCGAGCGGCCGCTCGGATTTTTCTGCACACGCCGTGGGCGGATCGCCGCACCATGGCGGCGGTGCCGCATCATGGCGAACTCGCCGAGGCCATGCTGGCCTACGATCTGATCGGCTTTCAGACCGTCGAAGACCGGCAGAATTTTGAGGATTATCTGCAGGCCGAGCTTGGCCTCAACGTGGTGGATGGAACGGTGGCGTCGGACTGGGGACTGACTCAACTCGCCACTTTCCCGATCGGCATCGACGTCGACGACTTCTCGGCGCGCGCTAACAAGGCGATCGGCCGCCTCGAAGTGACCCGGCTGCGCGACAGTCTGCACGGCGCCAAGCTGGTGCTCGGCGTCGACCGCCTGGACTATTCCAAAGGCCTGGCCAATCGCGTTCGCGCCATCGACCGCATGCTGGAAATCGAACCCAGCCTCAAGCGCGAGGTGACGCTGTTGCAGGTGGCCGTGCCGTCGCGCGGCAATATCAAGGCCTATCGCGAGCTCAAGGCCGAGCTGGCGGCGCTGGTCGGCGAGGTCAACGGCCGGCACGGCGAGGTCGACTGGATGCCGATCCGCTATCTCAACAAGGGCTTCTCGCAGCTCACGCTGGCCGGCTTCTATCGCCTGGCGCGCGTCGGACTGGTGACGCCGCTGCATGACGGCATGAACCTCGTCGCCAAGGAATATGTCGCCGCGCAAAATCCATTCGATCCGGGCGTGCTGGTATTGTCCTCGTTCGCCGGCGCGGCCAAGGAGCTCGACGCTGCACTTTTGATCAATCCGCACGATATCGACGGCATGGCGCGGCAAATTGCAGCAGCGCTTTCGATGAGCCTCGAGGAGCGGCGCGAGCGCTGGCAATCGATGGTGCGCAAGCTCAAGGCGGCGTCGGTGCAGAACTGGTTCGCCGATTTCCTGCACACGCTGACTGGGGTACGGCGTACCCCGCTGCGCGCGGCGACTCGCCCGATCGTGCTGGAACTCGCCAGCCGCAAGGCGGCGAATAGCCGCTGAGTTCAAGGAAATTTTTACCCTGTTTCGCCATAGTCGCCGTTATAGTCCGCGCGCCGTAGGTGGAGTGGTGGGATGTTGGGCGCTCGCAATTTCCTGGCAAAATCGCCGGCAAAGTCGTCGCTGCCGCGCCGCCTGTGCGCCGGCGCCGCAATGCTTGCCGGCCTGTTGCTGCTGACAGCCGGCGCGCCGAGCGCGACGCGGGCGGCCCCGCAGCGGGCGGTGGCGCATCGAGGCGCAGTCCAGCACGTGGAATCGCGGCCGCACGTCTATCTGATGCGCGGACTGCTCAATATTTTCTCGCTCGGCATGGACCAGCTCGCCGCGCAAATTCAGCGCCACGGTATCCGCGCCAGCGTCTATAATCACACCTTCGCCGATTTCATTGTCGCCCGCATCGTGCAGATGTACCGCGCCGGCGATCACGGGCCCTATATGCTGGTCGGCCATTCGCTCGGCGCCGACGCGGTGATGGGCATGGCGCAGGAACTGAACGCGGCGGGCGTTCCGGTTGCGCTGGTCATTCCGGTCGACGGCACCGGCTCCGCGCTCGCCTCGCGCAATGTCGCCTGCGTCATCAACATGACGCAGCGCAAATACGCCTATATGCGGCCCGGCGCCGGCTTCCACGGCGTGCTGGAAAATGTCGATTTCTCCGGCGATCCGGGCATCGATCATCTGACGATCGACAAGTCGCCGCGGGTGCAGGCCGAAGCGCTGCGCTACGTGCTGGAAACCGCTCATGGCGAAACATGCCGGCCCGGCGGCGCCGGCCCGATGGTGGCGCGGCCAAGACAAGCGCCGCACCCGCCGCTGCCGAAACTCGCCGCCCCGAAGGTGATGGCGCCGGTGCGGTCCGCTTCTCCGACGCTGCGGCCCGGCCTCGCCGGCTGAACGTCACACCGACGACATAATCCGGCCTCCCGCGGCGGCGGAAAGGCATATCCGCCGGCCGCAAAACTCCTGTATAGTTCCCGCTATAAAAGTCAAAGCGCAGTCAGGTCGACCGCGGTGACGACCCGGATCGCCGGCATGCGCCAGGGAGGTGCCCGTGATTCCCGGATCCTTTAATTATCATCGCCCGAAATCCGTCCAAGAGGCGGTCGGCCTTCTCGCCGGGTTCGGCGACGACGGCCGTGCGCTCGCCGGCGGCCACAGTCTCATTCCGATGATGAAACTGCGGCTCGCCACGCCGGCGAACCTGATCGACCTCGTCGGCATTGCCGAGCTCAAAGGCGTCCGCAGTGACGGCAACGACATCGTCATCGGCGCCATGACGACGCAGCACGAGATGATCGGCTCGGAGCTGCTGGCGGCGAAAATTCCGCTGTTGCGCGAAGCTTCGCTGCAGATCGCCGATCCGCAGGTACGCTATGTCGGCACGCTCGGCGGCAATGTCGCCAACGGCGATCCCGGCAACGACATGCCGGCGGTGATGATGTGCCTGAACGCGACCTATCACATCGCCGGCAAGGGCGGCGAGCGCCGCATCGCCGCGCGGCAGTTCTATCGCGATACTCTTTCACCGCGCTCGGCGCGGGCGACATGGTCACCGCGGTGCGCATTCCGGCGCCGGCCGCCGGCCACGGCTATGCTTACGAAAAGCTCAAGCGCAAGATCGGCGACTACGCCACCGCCGCCGCGGCCGTGATGCTGGCCATGAAAGGCGGCAAGGTCGAGACTTGCTCGATCGGCCTCACCAATGTCGCCCAGACGCCGCTCCTGGCGGAGGAAGCCGCGAAAATCCTGGTCGGCTCGGCGCTCGATGCCGCCACGGTGAAGAGGGCCGTGGCCGCCGCCGAGGCGATCACCGCGCCCGCCGCGGACGCCCGCGGGCCGGCGCAATACCGCACCAAGATGGCGGGCGTGATGCTCTCCCGGGCATTGGCGCGCGCCAAGGCACTGGCGAAAGGCTGAGGAGCGGACCATGGCCAAGTCCCACGTTACGATGACCGTCAACGGCAAGACGGTCGAAGAGCTGGTCGAGCCGCGCACGCTGCTCATCCATTTCCTGCGCGAGCAGCTCAACCTCACCGGCCCGCATATCGGCTGCGAGACCAGCCATTGCGGCGCCTGCACCGTCGATCTCGACGGCAAGTCGGTGAAGAGCTGCACCGTGTTCGCGATGCAGGCCAACGGCGCCGACATCCGCACCATCGAAGGCATGGCCAATGCGGACGGCACGCTGCACGCGATCCAGGAAGGTTTCCGCGAGATGCACGGCCTGCAATGCGGCTTCTGCACGCCCGGCATGATCCTGCGCGCCTATCGGCTGTTGCAGGAAAACCCGAACCCGACCGAAGAGGAAATCCGCTTCGGCATTTCCGGCAATCTGTGCCGCTGCACCGGCTATCAGAACATCGTCAAAGCCATTCAATACGCCGCCGCCAAGCTCACGGCGCGCCCATGCAGGAGGCCGCAGAATGAACGACATGACCCCCACCTCCGCCGAGCGCGCCGAAAAGCTCGAAGGCATGGGCTGCAAGCGCAAGCGCGTCGAGGATATCCGCTTCACCCAGGGCAAGGGCAATTACGTCGACGATATCAAGTTGCCCGGCATGCTGTACGGCGATTTCAACCGCTCGCCGCACGCCCACGCGCGCGTCAAGAAGATCGACACCGCCAAGGCCGCCGCCGTGCCCGGCGTGGTCGCCGTCATCACCGCCGAGACCCTGAAGACCGTCAATCTCGCCTGGATGCCGACGCTCGCCGGCGACGTGCAGATGGTGCTGGCCGACGGCAAGGTGCTGTTCCAGAACCAGGAAGTCGCCTTCGTCATCGCCGAGAACCGCTACACCGCGGCCGACGCCGCCGAACTGGTCGAGGTCGAATACGAGGAGCTGCCCTGCAACGTCGATCCGCTCAAGGCGATGGCGCCGGACGCGCCGGTGATCCGCGAGGACATCAAGGACAAGACCGAAGGCGCGCACGGCCCGCGCAAGCACTACAATCACATCTTCAACTGGCAGGCCGGCGACAAGGCGGCGGCCGACGCCGCCTTCGCCAAGGCCGACGTCACCATCAAGGAGATGATCTCCTATCCGCGCGTGCATCCGTGCCCGCTGGAGACCTGCCAATGCGTCGCCTCATTCGACAAGATCAGGGGCGAACTGACGCTGTGGGGCACCTTCCAGGCGCCGCATGTCATCCGCACCGTCGGCTCGCTGATCTCGAAGATCCCCGAGCACAAGATCCACGTCATCGCGCCCGATATCGGCGGCGGCTTCGGCAACAAGGTCGGCGCCTATCCGGGCTATATCTGCTCGATCGTCGCCTCGATCGTCACCGGGCGTCCGGTGAAATGGGTCGAGGACCGCATCGAGAACCTCTCGACCACCGCCTTCGCGCGCGATTTCTACATGGAGATGGAACTCGCCGCACCAAGGACGGCAAGATCCTTGGGCTGCGCTGCAACACCATCGCCGACCACGGCGCGTTCGATGCCTGCGCCAACGCCACGAAATGGCCGGCCGGGCTGTTCTCGATCATCACCGGCTCCTACGACATCCCGGCCGCGCATTGTCTCGGTCGACGGCGTCTATACCAACAAGGCGCCGGGCGGCGTCGCTTATCGCTGCTCGTTCCGCGTCACCGAAGCGGCCTATGCCATCGAGCGCGCCATGGACATCATGGCGCAGAAGCTCGGCATGGACCCGGCCGACTTCCGCATGAAGAACCTGATCCGCCGCGAGCAGTTCCCCTACACCTCGGCGTTCGGCTGGGAGTACGATTCCGGCGACTACCAGACCGCGCTCAACAAGGCGATGGAGGCGGTCAATTACCGGAAGCTGCGCGAGGAGCAGAAAGCCAAACGCGAAGCGTTCAAGCGCGGCGAGACGCGCGAGCTGATGGGCATCGGCGTCTCCTTCTTCACCGAGATCGTCGGCGCCGGCCCGTCGCGCAATTGCGACATTCTCGGCATCGCCATGTTCGATTCGGCGGAAATCCGCATCCATCCGACCGGCTCCGGCATTTGCCGGCTCGGCACCAAGTCGCAAGGGCAGGGTCACGAGACCACCTACGCCCAGATCATCGCCAGCGAGCTCGGCATTGCCGCCGACAACATCATCGTGGAGGAGGGCAATACCGATACCGCGCCGTATGGGCTCGGCACCTATGGCTCGCGTTCGACGCCGGTGTCCGGCGCCGCCACCGCCATGGCCTGCCGCAAGATCAAGGCCAAGGCGCAGATGATCGCCGCCTATATGCTGGAAGTGCACGACGACGATCTGGAATGGGACGTCGACCGCTTCCGGGTGAAGGGCAACCCCGAACGCTTCAAGACCATGACCGAGCTTGCCTGGGCGGCCTATCACGAAGTGCCGCCCGGCATGGAGCCCGGGCTGGAAGCGGTGGACTATTACGACCCGCCGAATTTCACCTTCCCGTTCGGCGCTTATATCTGCGTCGTCGACATCGACGTCGACACCGGAGCGGTGAAGGTGCGCCGCTTCTACGCGCTCGACGACTGCGGCACGCGGATCAATCCGATGATCATCGAGGGCCAGATCCATGGCGGGCTGACCGAAGCCTTCGGCATCGCCATGGGCCAGGAGATCCATTACGACGACGACGGCAACGTCACCACGGCGTCGCTCGATGGATTATTTCCTCCCCACCGCGGTGGAGACCCCGCATTGGGAGACCGACTGGACCACGACACCCTCGCCGCATCATCCGATCGGCGCCAAGGGCGTCGGCGAGAGCCCCAATGTCGGCGGCGTGCCGTGCTTCTCCAACGCAGTGAATGACGCCTTCGCCTTCCTCGGCTCCACCCATATCCAGATGCCGCACGACAATTGGCGGGTCTGGACCGCCGCGGAAAAGCTCGGGCTGCATGCATAGGTGCCAGGATAGTATATGTATCGAACCGTCACCCTGAGGTGGCCGCGAAGCGGCCCTCGAAGGGCGACGGCCCGGGCCGATCATCCTTCGAGGCTCGCTATGCTCGCACCTCAGGATGACGGGGGCGAGTGGTGCGAGCCGCTCAAATGAAGCGCGAAGAGATTTCGGACAAGCTCGCCGCCGTCGGCTATATCGCCGATCGCGATATCGCCACCGCGCTGTGGCTGATGGATTTCCTCAAGCGGCCGCTGCTCCTGGAAGGCGAGGCCGGCGTCGGCAAGACCGAGGTCGGCAAGGCGCTGGCCGCCGTGCACGGCACCGAACTGATCCGCCTGCAATGTTACGAGGGGCTCGATCAGCACGCCGCGCTGTACGAATGGAACTATCAGCGTCAGCTGCTCGCGATAAAGACGCGTGAGGCATCGGCGAAGACGCCGACGCCATCGAGGAGCACATATTTTCCGAAAAATATCTGCTGGAGCGGCCGCTTCTCGCCGCCATCCGCCGCGCCACGCCGCCGGTGCTGCTGATCGATGAGGTCGACCGCGCCGACGAGGAATTCGAGGCGTTTCTGCTCGAGCTGTTGTCCGATTTTCAGGTCAGCATTCCCGAGCTTGGCACCATCAAAGCCACCGCCATCCCGCGCGTGGTGCTTGACGTCGAACGGCACGCGCGAATTGTCCGACGCGCTGCGCCGGCGCTGCCTCTACACCTACGTCGATTTCCCCGAGGTCGACCGCGAGGCGAAGATCATCCTGACCCGCACGCCCGGCATCGAGACGACGCTCGCTTTGCAGATCGCGCGCATGGTCGCGGCCATCCGCAAGGAGGATTTGCGCAAGGTGCCGGGCGTCGCCGAGACGCTCGACTGGGCCGCGACGCTCGCCGGCCTCGACATCCACGACCTGCGCCAGGAGCCGGAAGCGGTCTATGAGACGATGATCTGTCTCCTCAAGACCCACGAGGACCGCGGCCGGCTGACGCGCGAAGTCAGCGAGCGGCTCCTTGGCAAGGTGGCGTGATGGGTACGCCACACTTCCGCTCATTCCCGCGAAAGCAGCAATCCAGCACTGGGTCCCGGCTTTCGCGGGGACGAGCGGACGGAGTTGCCGAATGCCGGCCGCCGACTTGCCGGCTTCGCCCGGACGCTGCGCGACAACGGTTTTCGCGTTGGGCTTGCCGAAACCCGCGATGCATTGTCGGTGCTGATGTCGCCCGCGGCGCTCAAGCCGGCATCGTTCAAGGCGGCGTTGCGCGCGCTGTTCTGCGCCACCCATTCCGATTGGGAGCGCTTCGACGAAATCTTCGATGCCTTTTGGCGAGGCCGCCATATGCGGCAGCGGCAGGTCTTGTCAGGCTCGCCGCCGGCCGGTCATGCCCCCGCGCGGCAACTCGCGGAATCGCACGTGCCGCATGATGCGCTCGGCCTGCCGGACCATGTCGAGCGGCGCAGCGACCAGAACGGCGAAATGCCGGCGGACGGCCGCGGCCGCCGCGAGGGCGCGTCGCGCACCGAAGCTTTGACTACGACCGACCTGCGCCACATCGTCGATCCCGACGACGTTGCCGCCACCCACGCGTTGGCGGCGCGGCTGGCCCGTGTCATGCGCGCGCGCCTTGTTCGCCGCGAGCAAATCCGCCGCCGTGGCTGGCGGCTCGATCTGCGCCGCACTATTCACCGCAACGTCTCGCATGGCGGCACGCTTCTCGATCTCGCCTGGCGGCGGCGCAAGGAGAAGCCGCTGCGGCTCGTCGTCCTGCTCGACGCCTCGGGCTCGATGAGCCTTTACACCGCGTTTTTCGTCCGCTTCCTGCACGGCGTGGTCGATGCCTTTCGCGAAGCCGAGGCGTTCGTGTTCCACACCCGGCTCGCCCACGTGTCGCCGTCGCTGCGCGACCGCGACGTCACCCGCGCGGTCGAAAAACTGGCGCTGATGGCGCAAGGCATCGGCGGCGGCACTCGCATCGGCGACAGCCTTGCCGCTTTCAATCGCTGGCACGCGCGGCGCGTCATCAATTCGCGCACCGCGGTGATGATCGTGTCCGACGGCTACGACACCGGCGAACCTCGGCAGCTCGCCGGGGAGATGCGCCGGCTGCGCCGCCGCAGCAAGAAGATCATCTGGCTCAATCCGCTGATCGGCTGGCGCGATTACTCGCCGCAGGCGCGCGGCATGCAGGCAGCATTGCCGTATGTCGATCTGTTCGCGCCGGCACACAATCTGCAAAGCCTCGCGGCGCTGCTGCCCTATCTGGCGCGGCTATAGCCCCTGCCCCGGCGCGGGTCAGCCGCGCCGGCGTCGCTTCGGGGTTTTGGTGCGGATGGCGCGGCTTCTGTCGACGCCGGCGGCGCGGGCGGCGTCCTGCAAAGCGTGGCGGATCTCGTCGCGCTTTTCGTGGATCGAGGCGATTGCCGGTCCGGGCGGAATGCCGAGGCCCACCAGCGCCGCTTCCGAGAGCTGCAGGCTCGCTTCGACGGTTTCCGGCACCGCGTCGGTGGCGCCGAGCCGGTACAGATGGCGCGCATGGTCGGCGTCGCGGGCGCGCGAGACGATCAGGATGTCGGAACGCAAAGCGCGCACATGGGCGACGATGTCGTCGACCAGACCGTGGTCGTGGATGGTGATGATCACGCCGGCCGCTTCGGCGAGGCCGCAGGCTTCCAGGAATTTGGTGTCGGCGGCATCGCCGTAATAGACGTCGTGTCCCTCACGGCGATCGTGTGTCACCGTGGCGGGATTGAGATCGGCTGCGATAAACGAAATGCCGTGCTGTTTGAGCAGCGCGCAGACCACTTTGCCGACGCGGCCGTAGCCGACGACAATCGCATGCCCGCGGCCGCCGTTCGGCTGCACGCTCAGTTCCGGCGGCCCCGCGGTGGCCGTGCTCAGCCGCGCGGCAAAGCGACGTGCCGCATAGGACAACAGGGGCGTCAGCGCCATGGTCACCGAAGTCACGAGCAAGGCGAAGCTCGCGCGCCGCGGATCGACCAGATGTAAATCCCGCGCCATGCGGATACCGACGAAAGCGAATTCGCCGCCCGCACCGAGCAGCAGCCCCATTTCCACGGCAACCGGCCACGACAGGCGGAACAGCTTGGCCAAGCCAACGATCACCGGCGATTTGATGGCGATCAGCGCGACGACGCCCGCGGCCAGCAACAGTGGATTGCGTAACAGCTCGCGAACATCGACATCCATGCCGACGGTGAAGAAGAAGATGCCGAGCAGCAGGCCCTTGAACGGCTCGATGGTGGCTTCGATCGCTCTGCGGTATTCGGTCTCGGCCAACAGCAGTCCGGCGACGAAGGCGCCGAGCGCCATGGACAGGCCGGCCTGATTGGCAACGACGCCCGCCGCCAGAATCACGAACAAGGCGGTAGCGATGAAGAGATCGCGGGATCGCGTCGCGGCGACCAGTTGGAACAAGGGCTGCAGCAGCACGCGGCCGAACACGACGATCACGGCAAGCGCGACCGCGGCCTGCGCCAAGGCACGGCCGAGGCTGCCGAGCACCGAGCCGCCGGAGCCGGCGGCAAGCAGCGAAACGAACATCAGGATCGGGATGACCGCGAGATCCTGCAACAGCAGCACGGCAAAGCTCGAACGGCCGACCGTCGTCTTCAGGCGACCCTGGTTCGACAGCAGTTCGAGCACGATCGCGGTCGAGGACAGCGACAGGCCGGCGCCGAGAATAATGGCCTCGGAAAGGCTGCTGCCGGCATAGGCGGCGATGCCGGCGAGAAGCGCCGTGGTGATGAGCACTTGCAGCCCGCCGAGCCCGAACACCAGCCGCCGCATGGTGAGGAGCCGCGGCAGCGACAATTCGAGCCCGATGAGAAACAGGAGGAAGACGACGCCGAGCTCGGCGATGCCGGCGACGTCCTTGGCATCGCCGACGGTGAACCAGTGCAGCGCCGGAAACGAGCCGATCAGCGAGCCCAAGCCCAGCGGGCCCAATAAAGCGCCGGCGCCGAGATAACCGAGCACCGGAGAAAAGCCGAGCCGGCTGACGATCGGCACCACGATGCCCGCCGTGCCGAGCACGACCAGCGCGTCGCTATAGGCGGCTACATTGATCGTCGCGGCCACGGCATCCTCCGGCGCACCGGCGCGGCTGCAGACTACGCCTCCTCTGCCGCGCTTGGAATCGCGAGAGGATGTTAAAGCGCAATCGATTTTGGAATTATCAAGGCCGCGCTCGCCAACATATAATGGAGCAAGATTTTTTCCGACCTTGCGTGGCGCGCCGGTGCAGGCTTTTGCGAACGCGGCAGGGCGAAGTCCACTGCCGGGACCGGGCCCTAAACGCCGAGGTGTCGATTCAGCAGTTCCGGCTGCTCCCGCACCGTCTCCGCCGAAAACGATTCGACGATGTGGCCGTTGTGCATGACATAGATTCGGTGGGCGAGCGCCATGACGGCGGAGATGTTCTGCTCCACGATGAGAATGGTCTGTCCGGCTTCGGCAAGCGCGCGGCAGGTCGCGAGCAGATCGCGCACGATGACCGGCGCCAAGCCTTCGAACGGCTCGTCGAGCAGCAGGAGTTTCGGCTCGCGGATGAGCGCACGCGCAATCGCCAGCATCTGCTGCTCGCCGCCGGAGAGGTCGGTGCCGCGACTGCCGCGCCGCTCCTTGAGCCGCGGGAACGTCGCGTAGATGCGATCGAGCGGCCAGCGATTCTGCGCGGTTAGTCCGGCAAGGACGAGATTTTCCTCGACGTCGAGGCTGCCGAAAATGCGGCGGTCTTCGTGCACGAGCTGCATGCCGGATTGCGCGATGGCGTGGCTTTTCCTGCCGGCGATCTCGGCGCCATCGAAGACGATCGAGCCCGCCCGCGGCGTCACCACGCCCATCAGGCTCTTCAACGTCGTGGTCTTTCCGGCGCCGTTGCGGCCGAGCAGCGCCACCACTTCGTTGCGCTCGACGGTCAGCGATACATCGAAGAGGATGTGCGAATCGCCGTAATAGCTGTTCAAGCCGTTGACTTCGAGCAGGCTCATGCCGCGTGCACCCCGCCGAGATAGGCCTCCTGCACGGCCGCATTGCCTTTGATTTCGGCCGGCGTGCCTTCGACCAGCACCCGGCCTTCCTGCAGCACTGTCACGCGTTCGACCAGCTCGAACAGCGAGCCCATATCATGGTCGATGATGATCATGGTGCGGCCTTGGCCGATGGCTTTGAGAAGCTGCACCATCTCGACGCGCTCGAGCGGACTCATGCCGGCGAGCGGCTCGTCGAGGAGAAGCAGGCTCGGCGCGGTGGCGAGCGCAAGCCCGATCTCGAGCCGGCGCTTCTCGCCATAGGCGAGCTCGGACACCGCCAGATCGGCGCGCTCGGCGAGATGCACGACTTTGAGCGTATCGTCGACACGCCGGGTCAGACCTTCGACGCGCTCGACATGGCGCAACAAATCGAGGCGAAACGGGCCGCGCTTCTCGGCGAGCGCCGCGATGGTGGCGTTCTCGCGCACGGTCAGCCGGTTGAACAATTGATTGACCTGATAGCTTTTGGTCAGGCCGAGTTGGCATACCTCGGTGACGCTCATGCCGGTAATATCGCGGCCTTCGAACATGATGCGTCCTTCGCTCGGATGCATCTCGCAGGTCAGCATCTTGAAGAAGGTGGATTTTCCCGCGCCATTGGGGCCGATGATGCCGCGGCGCTCGCCGCGTCGGACCAAGAAATTGATTCCGTCATTGGCGACCAGGCCGCCAAAGCGCTTGGTCAGTCCTTCAGCCTGAAGGATGGTGCTGCTGTCGCCCACGGGCTTCGGCCGCCGCGGTGACGGCGTCAACTGAATGATGGGCGGGGTGCTCTCCGCAGTAGACGTGGTCGACGGCGCCACTTGGTGACCGGTGGATTCGACGGCTTTGCGATGCTTGTCCCTTCCGGTGGCGAGCCGCGCCAGATCCACGAGCCCGCCGACGATGCCGCGGCGCAGAAAGCAGACCAGGAGCACGAAGACGATGCCCAGCACCAGCTTCCAGGTGGCGCCGAGATGCAACGTGGTCTGGAAGAAGTCGCTGAGGTAGAGCCAGACGGTGGCGCCGACCAGCGGTCCAAACAGCGTGCCGGCGCCGCCGATCGCCGTCTGCATCACGAGTTGGCCCGAAGTATCGAAAGTAAAAGCTTCCGGCGGCATGAAGCCCTGCATGATGCCGAGCAGGCCGCCGGCAAAGCCGGCATAGGCGGCGGCGATGACGAAGGCGGTGAGCTTGTAGCTGTG
The DNA here is from genome assembly GCA_963791925.1 of uncultured Alphaproteobacteria bacterium. Taxonomy (GTDB): domain Bacteria; phylum Pseudomonadota; class Alphaproteobacteria; order Rhizobiales; family Xanthobacteraceae; genus BOG-931. Next base: position 962,748 of record CAWBUA010000006.1, read on the forward strand.
GATATTGTGCCCGACCGCCGCCGCACGCAGCGGATTGTCGCGGATCGCGGAGAGCACGGCGCCGACCGGCGAGCGCACGATACGCAGCGCAATGACGATACCGATGAAATAGCAGAACGCCAGCAAGCCGTAGAGCGACTTATCACTGCTGAAGTTGAGGCTGGTGAAGCCGAGGTTGAACGCCGGCGTCGGCACGCCGGGCAGCCCGTTCTCGCCCCCGGTGTAGGCCGAGAGCGGATTGAACTCGACGAAATAGAACACTTCGGCGATCGCCACCGTGATCATGGCGAAGTAGATGCCGGTGCGCCGCAGCGCAATCAGCCCGACCAGATAGCCCACTACTGCGGCGACGATGGAGCCGATGAACACCGCCGTCATGACGTAGGGAAAGTTCATGACGGTGAGCAGATAGGCGGCGACCATGCCGCCGGTGCCGAAAAAGGCCGATTGACCGAACGACAACAGGCCCATGAAGCCGAACAGAATGTCGAACCCGATGCCGAACAAGCCCCAGATCAGAATGCGGTTGACGGTGGCGGGAGCGAAGCCAAGATAGGGCAGCACGAACGGCGCGGCGATCAGCCCGGCGGCGGTCAGCGCCTCGACTGCATGGGGACGTTTTCTGACCATCAGAAGACCGCGTTCATTCGCGGCCAGCCGTGCCGAGCAGGCCGTAGGGGCGCAGCACCAGCACCAGCGTCATCGCGGCGAAAAGCATGACGTAGGAATAACCCGGGTTGAACATCGAGGTGACACTGACGATCTCGCCGGCGATCAAGCCGCCCAGCACGGCGCCCGGGAACGAGCCGACGCCGCCGATGACGACCACGACGAAGGTCTGCACCAGGATCGACTCGCCGACATCGGGCGCGATCGACACCACCGGCGCATTGACGATGCCGGCAAAGCCCGCCGCCATGGCGCCGATGCCGAACACCAGCATGAAGACCCTATAGACGTCGATGCCGAGCGAATCGACCATGATCGAGTTTTCGATGCCGGCGCGCACGATCATGCCGAGCCGCGTGCGGTAGAGGACGACATAGAGCGCGAGCAGCGCGACGGCGACGATACCGAGCAGCGCGATGCGATAGGTCGGATAGAACATGAAGCCGAGGTCCATGATGCCGCCGAGACCGGGGGGCGGCGGCACCACCTTCGACAGGCTGCCGAAGAAAAAGCGCACCGTCTCCACAAACACGATGCCGAGACCGAACGTGACCAGCAGCTGGTCCTCGTGTGGGCGGGCATAGAAGGAGCGGATGATCACGCGCTCCATCACCACGCCGACCAGCATGACGAACAGAGAGCCGGCGATGATGGCGATGATGAAGGAATGCGTATAGGTGAAGGCGACCCAGCCGGCATAGCCGCCGAGCATGAACATGGCCCCGTGCGCCAGGTTGAGCACACCGAGCGTGCCATAGATGATGGTCAGGCCCGACGAGATCAGCGCGAGCAGCGCGCCGAGCACCAACCCGTTGAAGCATTGCGAGATAAAATTCGGCCAATTGACCACGCTGTCGTCCGCGATTTGTCGAAATGAAGCTCAGCCGCCGCCCTGCGCTCTTTTATGCCGGGCTCCCGAGCCACCTTGCAACAGACTAGTGGCCGGGCCGCAAGACGCAAAGCTAGAACTCTGCGCTTTTGACCCGGCCACGACGCCTCGACGGCCTTCTCCGCGCCTCGCGGCGCGGAGAAGGCGGCTATCGGCAGATTTCAGGTGTAGTCGCCGAGCTTGCAGCCGAAGGCGTCGGGCTGCTGCATCAACGGCGCGCCGGGCAGCACTTCGAGCACTTCCCAATAGTCCTCCTTGTTCTTCATCGCCTTCGGCGCCTTGCCGCGTACGATGATGACCGGGCGAACCAGCTGGTGATCCTCGGCTCGGAAATGCACTTGACCGACGGTCGAATCGAACGTCTCGCCCTTCTCGTACTGCTTAATGACGTCCGGCGGATAGAACGAGCCCGCCTCCGACACCATGCGCGCCCAGATGGCGAACTGCATGTAGCCGTTGTTGGCGCCCCACTCAGGCTTGTAGCCGTACTTCTTGTCGAACGCCGCGTTGAACATCTTCGCCAGCGGGTACTTGTCTTCCAGCGTCCACCAGTAATCGGTGGAGGCATAGACGCCTTCGGTCAGTTCCGGCGTCACTTCCTTGGCGATGAAGGGGATCTGATAGGGGATCACCATCTTCATCTTCGGCGTGAGGCCGAACTGCTTGGCCTGCTGGATCGACAGCACCGCGTCGCGGCCCCAGTTCACGTTGACGATGACCTCGGCGCCGGAGTTGGCGATGTTGGTCAGGAACTGGCTGAAGTCCTGCGTGCCGAGCTTGGAGACCTGGTTGGTCACCATGGTCCAGCCACCGTTCTTGCTCAGGTAGTCGTTCACCGACTTGGTGACGGTGTGGCCGTAGGTGTAGTCCGGCGTCATGAACGCCGCTTTCTTGTTCTTGCCGTAGGCCTTCACCAGCACCGGGCCGATCGCGTTCGCCGCCGTCTCGCCGTAGAAGCACTGGCGGAACGAATACCGCGTGCAATCCTTGCCGGTGGTGTCGTTGGAGCCGGAGATGCCGACGACGTAGAGCACCTTCTCGCGCTCGGCGAAATGGTTGAGCGCCACCGCGACCGCGGATGAGGTCGCGCCGTACATGGCGATGACCTTGTTCTCGTTGATGAAGGTCTGCTGCTCCTGCACCGCATTGTTCGGGTTGGCGGCAGAGTCGGCGACGACGACGTTGACCTGCTTGCCGAGCAGGCCTTTCGAAACCTTCGGCGCGATCTTCTTGAGCAGCGGATCGCCTTCATTAATGTGCTCGATGGCGAGCTGGACGCCCTTGAGCTCATCTTCGCCCTGCACGGCGTAAGGGCCGGTGCGCGGAACGGTGGCGCCGATGTTGACGGTCGCGCCTTGGCTGCCGGCCGGCCAGGTGCCGATCGGCGGCTGATCTTCGGCGAAGGCCGGCACGAAAGTGAAGCCGCCGACCGAAAGCGCGCCGAGCCCGGCGCCGGTCGCGGCGGCCGTGCGCAGCAGGTGACGCCGCGAAAGCGGCATGGCAATTGTTGCGTTCTTGCTCGTCATGTCTTCCTCCCGTTTGCTTTAAGTTTGTTGCAGAAACCGCGGTCACGCTGACCGCCATTCGGTGTCGCCCTCACCTCATCCATGCAGATTACAAGGTTGCCCCGTTCTGCGCTCCGGATCGGGAGCAAATAAGGCGCTAAGGCCTGCGAAATTTTGCCGCAATAAGACGAAAGACGTACGGCTAAAGGCGAAATAGCCGGCCGGATTAGCCGACTTTGTCGCCGCCAACCAGACCGGCGTACACAGGCTTACGAGTTCGCTTCGCGCATGGCCGATGGTGTCGCGCCGTAGCGCCGCCGGAACGCGCGGTTGAAATACGACAGATCGGTGAAGCCCGCTTCGGCGGCAACCGCGGCGATCTTGCGATGATGCCATCGCGGATCGCGCAACAGCGCGGCCGCCCGTTCGAGACGACGCTCCAGCACGTGATGCGTGAAGCTCTTGCCGGTTTCTTCGAGCAGCAAATGCACATAGCGCGGCGTGATGCCGAGCATCCTGGCAACGGCCATCGCACTCAGGTTGGGATCGCCGCTTCGGCTTTCGATGGCGCGAAGAATGGCGTCACGGCGCGATCTGCGGTTCATGGCGCTTGGTCGCGCATGCGACAGACAGCGTTCATATCAAAACAAACAACGGACTAAAGTGAAACGACCATTTCACTCCACGAATATTTGTATGAACGGCCGGTAATGATCGCTGAAATTAACGACCAGAAAATCCGTCAGTCACGGCCATTAGCGCCCCCGTTGGCGGATTCGCGGATATCCGATGGCGTAGCGCCGAAGTGGCGGCGGAAGGCGCGGTTGAAATAAGAAAGGTCGGCGAAGCCCGCTTCGGCGGCAACAGCCGCAATCTTGCGGTGACGCCACCGCGGGTCGCCCAACAGCGCGGCCGCCTTTTCGAGACGCCGCTCCAGCACGTGATGGCTAAAACTCTTACCTGTCTCTTCAAGTAGCAGATGCACGTAGCGCGGCGTGACGCCGAGACGGGCGGCAACGAACCCAGCCGACAAATCGCCGCTGCCGAGATTGTTGATAATTTCATTTTCGATGATCTGTCGACGTGCCGCGCGCACGCCGCGGCCGCGCGCCACCTCGCCGGCATCGCGGGTCGCGCCCAGCGTCAGCGACACCAGATCGTGGACGTGCGCAACGACGAGGTCGAGCAGCGGCGGCGTTGGGAAAACCTCGGCGCTTAGAATCGCGTGAACATAGGTGGTGAGCAAACGCAATGCCTCGCTGCCGCTCGAAACGGGCCGAAGCAGACAAGCGTCAAAATTCGCGAGCGCCGCGCGGAGCACGGTTCGCGGCATGCGCAGGCTAAACAGCTTGGATTTGCGATTGATCGTGACGACGCCGGGATCAGCGGTGGCAGTCAAAATGCCTTGACCTTCGCCTACCGATGCTTCGCGCCCGCGCTGCCGCACCACGCGACCACCGCTGCGCAATACGCTGAAGACGAGGTCGTCGCTGTCAATATGTTGGGGTCCGCGCGGTGCGCGGCACGGTCCGATGACGGTGGATGCCAGCCCCAGACCCGGCAGACTGTAGAGACTCGCTTCGAACTCGAAGGGCTGATCGCCGAACGGTTCAATGTCATGTTTGAGGATGGTGCGGCCGTAGAACTCGCAAATCGTCGCGATGCGACCATGCTCCGGCAAATCCCGTGTCGAAATCCGCATCATGTTGGCTGGCCTGCGGTCTGCGGAATTCTAATCTTCGACAGATCGAAAGCCCCAGCCTCACGGATATCCGACGGAGTAGCGCCGAATTGCCGGCGGAATGCGCGGTTGAAATAGGAAAGGTCGGTAAAGCCGGATTCGGCAGCGACATCGGCGATTTTGCAATTCCGCCACTGCGGGTCGCGCAGCAGCGCGGCCGCCCTTTGGAGACGCCGCTCCAGCACGTGATGCGTGAAGCTTTTACCCGTCTCTTCGAGAAGAAGGTGCACGTAGCGCGGCGTGATGCCGAGCAGGATCGCAATTGTCATCGCGTTCAAGCCGGGATCGCCGCTGCGGCGCTCGATCTCGCGCAGAATGGCCGAACGACGCGCCGCGCGGCCGCCGCGCTCTTGTGCCAGCCGACACGCGTCGCCTTTCGCACCAAGAAGCAGGGCAACGAGATCGTGGACATGCGAGACGACGAGATCGCGAAGCGCCGGGTTCACCGGTTCGACAAGACGTAATGTGTCGATATAGCCGATCAGCAGCGGCAGAACCTCAGAATTGCCCGGAATCCGCTGGGTCATGCAGGCGTCGAGGTCGGCGATTTCTGCTTCAAGGACGGCGCGGGGCAGCCGCAAAGCGATGTGCCGCGAGGGCATTCCGATGATCACGTCGACCGGACGTGCAGCGCTCGCCAGGACAGCCTCTCCCTCCCCGACCACCGCTTCACGGCCGCCTTGCTGGAGGACGCATCCGCCGCCCAGCGCAAAACCAAGGAGAAGATCGTCGCTGTCGATTTGCTCGGCGGTGTGCCACCGACGACACGGCGAGAAGTGACATAACGCCAGCCCGAGTCCGGGCAAGCTGCGTAGATCGGCCTCGAAATGGAATGGCCCGTCTCCAAGCGGCTCGATATCGTGCTTTACGATGGTGCGACTGTAGATTTCGCGATAGGCGTCGATTCGCTTTTGCTCCGGAAAGTCATCCGTCGAGAAGCGGAGCGTCTTGATGCTCATGACGACGCCGCGGCGCGCAGGTCCGACGGCGTCGCGCCGAAGTGGCGGCGGAAAGCGCGATTGAAATACGATAGATCATTGAACCCGGCGAAGGTGGCGATATCGGCGATCTTTCGATGGTCCCATCTCCGGTCCCGCAGCAGTGCGCCGGCCATTTGGAGGCGCCGTTCCAGCACGTGATGCGAAAAGCTTTTCCCAGTTTCTTCGAGCAGCAGGTGAACATAGCGTGGCGTGACACCTAACAGCGTCGCGATCCCGGCCGCACTCAGCTCGGGATCGCCGCTGCGACGTTCGATCTCGCGCAGAATCGCGACACGCCGTGCTGTGCGGGCGCCGCGCTCCTCCGCGAGACGGTGTGCATCGCCGCCAACGCCAAGCGCAAGGGCAATCAAATCGACGATGTGCTCCTCGTAAATGTGCGCGGCGGCGGGGTCGCGATCCAAGTCGATATCGGCCGCCGCCTCGACATAGCCGAACAACAATCGCCGCGCGATTGAATTGTCGTCAAGCTTTGCGCCGGCAAACTGAGTTGCGCGCGGAAATAATCCCGCGATGTAGCGGCGCGGGAGCTTCAGATTCCAAAATCGGGAGTCGGCAACGATGTTAAGTTCGCCCGGATATCCGCAATCGGAGATGATAGCATCTCCTGCCCGAAGTCTTTGTGCATCGTGGCGCTGCGTCTGATAAGCGTGACCGTGCTCCAAGAGCATAACGAGAAGGCTGTCGTCGCCGTCGTTGACAAGATTCGACGTGCGAGCCGACGCCACCCGGCTGGTCGCGTTGCGGCCGATCCCGATCGCACCGACCTGCCGCAACTCCACCGAGGCTCGGAATTGGGATTGATCTTCAGTTGTCAGATCGAGGCCGATATAGCAGCGGGCCACTTCCTCGCAGAAGGCTGGAAATCGATCGCGCTCCGGCAACGCGTCGGTCGTAAAATAGATGCGGTCAACCCCACTCCTGTCCATCACTCTTGGTCGCGGTTGCACGGACCGGCGTTCATATTCAGACAAAATAACAGATTCCAGTCGAGCGGCAATTCACTCTAGGCACAGCCTATTTCATTCTGAGCATAATTAACCTTGCTCTAGCTGTGACATTATCCACACAGCGCAGTAAAAAAGCCGCTTATTTCCGCCTGGGCATAGTCATTTCACAATAGATCAAGACAAAAAGTGCGCTGCCGCTACGGTCTTCCCCCTCAGGATGGGGGATTTGTTTTGCAGTCAGGCACAGTCCGCTTCGCGGCGTCGGGCCCGTCCGTGCAGGCGCGAGCGGCATGGCGGCGCGCGCTTTTGACCACGACATCCATTGTCTCGATCGCGGGCGGGGCGCTGATCGGAGTCGCGCCATCGCCGGCATTGGCCGCGTGCGCCACCAACATCACGGGCAACGTCGCCGGCTGCACCAACAGCACGACCATCACCGGCATCAATATTCATAGCGCCAACGTGTCCAGCTCGATCAACAACACCGGTGCCATCAGCCCCAACGGCATATCGGTCAACACCAACAGCACAATTTCCGGCTCGATCCTCGACAGCGGCACGCTCGCCGGCGGCATCACGATTGACAATACCAGCACGATCTCCGCCGGAAGCAACGGGATATACATCTCCGGGCCCACGCTCGGCGGTGGCATCAAGAACGCGGGCCAAATCTCCGCGACCCACAGCAGCATCCGGATTGAAGATGTTTCTGCGTTTTCCGGCGGCCTCAGCAACAGCGGCACGATCAACGCAGGTGCGGGCTTCTTTTCGCTGAACGTCTCGACCTTCACCGGCGGCATCAGCAACAGCGGCACGATTAGCGCCACCAAAGGCACTGCAATTTTCGCGGACGGCACTGCCACCTTCACCGGCGGCATCACCAACAGCGGCACGATCACGGGCATCGCGGGTATTGCCGTCCTGAACATTACGACCTTCAAGGGCGACATCGTCAACGTCGGCGGAACCGGCCAAATCTCGGTCGCCGCAGACGCCATCGGGGTCAACAATGTCACGACCTTCGGCGGCAGCATCATCAATGACAACGCGATCTCAGGGCAATCCGGAATTATCATCGAAAATGTCGGGACTTTCTCCGGCAACATCTCCAATGGCGGCTCGATCACCGCCAGCGGCACCGCCGCAATCAGGCTCGACGGCGGCGTCACCATGAACGGCTCGATTATCGATACCGGCAACATTCTGGCGTCGCATCTCGGCATCTTCATCGACGGGGATGACACGGTGAATTCCACCAAGACCGCCGTGCTCGTCCAGGGCACGGGGCTGACGCTGACAGGTGGCATCACTAATGCCGGCACGATCAGCGCCACCGACCGCGGCATATTGGTCGACGGCGTGGCGACGCCGATGCCGACCTTTGCCGGCGGCATCACCAACAGCGGCATGATTTCGGCCGACGCCGGCATTGTCGTCGCCAACGTATCGACCTTCACTGGCGGCATCAGCAATGCCGGCACGATTACCTCGCCGGCTGGATCCGGCATTGCCCTAAGCTCGATCTCGACCTTTGCCGGCGGCGTCACCAATGCCGGCACGCTCTTAGTGGGTGGGCAAGGCATCTTTGCCAATTCGATCTCCGCCTTTAGCGGCAATATCAGCAACGGAGGCACGCTTTCGGCAGGACTGAGCGGAATTCAGCTCTCCAGCATTACGACGTTCGGAGGCAATGTCAGCAATTCGGGCACGATCACCGCTGGGATCGGCATCGAGGTCCTGGGCGGCGTGACGTTTGCGGCCGGCGGCGCCATCGTCAACAGCGGTAATATCAGCGGCACGACGGCCGCCATCGATGCGAGCACCGCATCGATGGCGGTCATCATCGACCAGAACGGCGGCACGATCGCCGGCGCGATCAAGCTGTCGGCGAATGCCGACATTCTCAATATCACGGGCGGCGTCATCAACGGCAACATCGTCGGCCAAGGCTCGAGCAACACGATCAATTTCGCGCTTGCCGCCGGCACCTTCACCTATGCCGCGGCCTACGGCTTCACCGGCATCAATCAGGTCGACGTTGATTCCGGCACTGTCGTCCTTAACGGCGCCAACGACGCCACGAACATCGACGTCAATGGCGGTGTTCTGGCGGGCACCGGCACGCTCGATCCGCTCACCGTGACGATCCACAACGGCGGCACGCTGGAGCCCGGTTCGCCGGGAACGCCCGGCACGATGACCATCACCGGCAATTTGGTGTTCCAGTCCGGCGCCATTTATCTGGTCCAGATCGGCCCCGGCGGCGCGGGACGAACGAACGTCAGCGGCACCGCCACGCTTGACGGCACCATCTCGGCCGATTTCCTGCCGGGCGCGGCGATCGCACATCAATATACGCTGCTGCATTCCGGCGGACTCGGCGGCACCAGTTTTGCCACGTTCAACACCATCAATTTGCCGGCCGGCTTGACGGCGACGCTCACTTACGTGCCGAACCCGACAGCCACCGACGTGGATCTGAATCTGACCGGCGATCTGGCGCTAGCGGCACCGGCCGGCGGATTCAATATCAATCAGCAGAATGTCGCGACCGCACTGAACAATTATTTCAATTCCGGCGGCACGCTGCCGCCGGGCTTCGGCACCGTCTTTGGGCTGAGCGGCGCGGCGCTGGCGAACGCGCTGACGCAATTGTCGGGCGAAGCGGCGACCGGCACGCAGCAAGTCTCGACCCAGATGATGACGGAGTTCCTCGACCTGATGCTCGATCCCTTCGTCGCCGGACGGGACACTGGCGGCGGCAGCGGCGGCGCCGGCACGGCAAACGGCTTTGCCCCGGAACGGCAGGCGGGACTGCCCCCCAACATCGCACTCGCCTACAACTCCGTGATGCCGGCGCCGCAGTCCGCCGCCTTCGCGCAACGCTGGAGCGCGTGGGCCTCCGGTTTCGGCGGCTCGAGCAGCACGAATGGCGATGCCGTCGTCGGCTCGCACGACGTCACCGCCAATACTTACGGCGTCGCCGCCGGCATGGATTATCACATTACCCCCAACTCGGTGGTCGGTTTTGCGCTTGCTGGCGGCGGCACCAATTGGAGTCTGACGCAAAACCTCGGCACCGGGCGGAGTGCTGCCTTCCAGGCCGGCATCTATGGCAAGACCGGGTTCGGGCCGGCCTATATTGCCGCCGCCTTCGCCTTCGCCAATCACTGGTTCAACACCAGCCGCATCGCCTTCGCCGGCGATCAGCTCAACGCCAGCTTCCAGGGCCAGAGCTATGGCGGGCGCTTCGAGACCGGCTACCGCTTCGCGGTGGCGTCGGCGAGCGGCATCACGCCCTATGCCGCCGTGCAGGCGCAGGCCTTCCACACGCCGGGCTACAGCGAAACCGACCTCTCCGGCGGCGGCTTCGGCTTGAGCTACGGCGCCATGAACGCTACCGACACCCGCAGCGAACTGGGCGCGCGTTTCGATAGCGGACAGATCGTCGGCACTATGCCGCTCGTCTGGCACGGCCGCGTCGCTTGGGCGCATGACTGGGTGAGCAATCCGACGCTCGGCGCAGTCTTCCAATCGCTTCCGGGCGCGGGCTTCACGGTCAACGGCGCGGCACCGCCGCCGAACTCGGCGCTCGCCTCGGCCGGCGCCAAGCTCTACGTCACGCCGGCGTGGTCGTTCGACGCCAAGTTCGATGGCGAGTTTGCCTCTGGATCGCAGACTTATGCCGGCACCGGCACGCTGCGCTATTCCTGGTGATCCCGACGGGCTCTCGACGATCCGATCGTTCTTGATACGCTAGGCCCGGCCCGCAATATCGCCGGCCGAAAGCACAGCCTTGCCATGCCTGACATTTCCGACCTGTCCATCACCGCCGTCCGCATCACGGTGCTGCGGGTGCCGTGGCCCGATACGCCGTGGCTGAAGGGTCACGCCTTCGGCGAGACGCGCAATTTCCTGGTGCTCGACGTCGAGACCAAAGGCGGCATTACCGGCATGGGTTACTTGTTCCTGTTCCGGCCGGGCATCAAATCGATCGTCGCCTGCCTGGAGGAGGTCGTCATCCCGCACGTGATCGGCAAGGACGCCAGCGGGATCGAGGCGATCTGGCAGGACCTGTGGAAGACCACCGTCACCTACGGCCGCGGCGGCATCGCGACCATGGCGCAGTCGGCGCTCGACATCGCGTTGTGGGACGTGCTCGGCAAGGCGGCCAAGCTGCCGCTGCACCGGCTGTGGGGGCATTACCGCGCCGAGCTGCCGGCCTATGGCTCCGGGTGCTTCCGCGGTGCCGGCGGCGACGGCATGATCGCCAAGGCGCTGCATTATAAGGAGCGCGGGTACAAGGCGATCAAGATGCAGGTGGCGCATACCGCGAGCCTCGCCACCGATCTCGACAATGTGCGGCGCATGCGTGAGGCCTTGGGGCCGGACATCGCCATTATGATCGACGTCAACATGGCCTGGACCGCCGATATCGCCATCCAGATGGGCCGCAAGTTTCAGGACTATGACGTGTACTGGCTCGAAGAGCCGGTGGTGCCCGACGATTACGCCGGCTATTTCCGCATCGCCGACGCGCTCGATCTGCGCATCGTCGGCGGCGAGACGCATTTCACCCGTTTCGACCTCAAGCCCTTCTTCGAGAATCCGAAGCTGCCGATCCTGCAGCCCGACCCGATGCGCGGCGGCTTGACCGAATTGCGCAAGATCGCGACCGTCGCCGACACCTGGAACATGACGATCGCGCCGCATCTGTTCCCCGAACTGAACGTGCAGCTCCTGGCCTCGATCCCGAACGGGCTGTGGATCGAGGACATGGGGCTGGCGGATGACTTGTTCGTCGACCCGGTGCCGGTCAAGAACGGCATGATCGCGGCGCCGGAACGGCCGGGCCATGGCCTCGCCTTCAAGCCGGAAATCTTGCGCGATTGCGCGGTCGGATCATGATTTTAGTGCGGCCACGGCATGATCGGCACGGTGCTGACCGCATTGGCCGGCGAGCCGTTGACGATCTTGGTGCTGATGGCGAGGTAGACGAGCGTGTGGTGCGGCTCGTCCACCACGCGATAAATGCGGGTCGACTTGAAGAATATGCTGGTCTTCTGACTGAAGACTTCTTCGTTCTGCCCGAGCTTGGACAGATCGACGTCGATCGGGCCGATTTGCCGGCAGGAGACGGAAAAATTGGACGGGTCTTCGTTCAAACCGAGCGGCTGGCCCCAGCCGCCTTTTCGCGCTTGCGAAATATGGCAGACGACGCCGGGCACTTGCGGATCTTCAAAGACGCTGACGCATACTTTGTCATTGGGGGACAGCAAATTGAACGTCGTGCTCACGCAGCTCAAATCCGTGGCCTGCGCGGAGCCGGCCGAGCCGAGGGAGAGCGCGGCCAGCACGGCCGCCATGAATAACGCCTTCATTGCCGAAATCTCCGCATGGGTCGCGATGAGCGTTCGAAGGGCCGCGTCCGGCGAGCCATGTCTCCGGGCCGGACAATCGATGAGTTGGTAGCGGAGGACGGATTTGAACCGCCGACACACGGATTATGATTTCTAGATTGTCATGAACTCTGTGTCTCACCGTACCCCACCGTAACCGCAAATATGCTCACAATATCAATTACTTAGCTGATATACTGGCTCCAGACGCACTCCCCCTTATCAGAGCGATTTGGGAGACAAATCGGAGCCAAAAAATGCACCTCCACTTCACGGACGTTGCCATTTCTCGGCTAAAAACCGAGGGCATGTACTACGACGAGGCAACTCCGGCATTCGGAATCCGCGTCGGCAAGAACCGGAAGACGTGGTTCGTGGTCCGCGGCCGGCAGCGCAGCCGAAAAACATTCGGTCGCTATCCGGACAAAAGCCTCGCGGAAGCCCGCAAAGAAGCGAAGGCGCTTCTCACGCAGCCGGTCAGGAAGAACGAGCGGGTCACGTTTGAAGCGGCCTACGAACTATGGAAAGTTGCTATTGAGCCCAGGAAGCCCCGCACCCAAAAAGACTACAAGCGGCTCATCGAGCGCCATTTCCTGGAGCCACTCAAGAAGAAGAGACTACCCGACCTCACATACGAGGACATAACGGCTTGCGTCGAAGGAGTTGCGCCAGGTGAAGCGGCACATGCGCTCGCCGTAGCTCATATCTTCCTGCGATGGTGCGTAAAGCCTCCTCGCCGCTATATACCGCACAACCCGCTGGAGGGCGTCTACATCACCCCTCCCAAAAAGCGAAAGCGGGTGCTGAAGCCCGAGGAGATACCGAAGGTCTGGGATGCCGCCGAGGAACAAGGATATCCGCACGGCACCGTCGTGCAACTCCTCATGCTCACCGGCCAGCGGCGCAGCGAAATCGCTAATCTGCGCCGGCCGTGGATCAATGCGAAGGAGCGGACTATCACCCTCCCCGACTGGCTGACCAAGAACTCCAAGGAGCATTGCTTTCCGTATGGAGACCGGGTGGCCGCCATCCTCGAAAGCATTCCTCTCCTCAATTCAACCGACCTACTCTTCCCTTCGAGAGTGTCGGACGAACGGCCCTTCTCCGGCTGGGGCAAGTACAAGCACGAGCTAGACGAGCTGACCGAGGGCGTGGAGCACTACAGGCTTCATGACTTACGGCGCACGTATAGAACTATCCATGGCCAGATCGGAACGCCCCCGGAGATTGCGGAGCGGCTAATCAACCATGCGGCGGCAGTCACTACGGAGGTTGAGGCTATCTACGACCAGTGGACCTATCTGCCGCAAATGAGAGCGGCAGTCGCCGCCTACGAAGCTCACTTCGACACACTTTTAGCCCGCTAATTTAGCGGGCTTTTTCTTCCTGGAAGAAAACGCTTCGCCGCGTCGTCGGCAGTTTGCCGTTCCGCACTGAACCGTGATGTCCAACCCAAGAAAAAGCTTGCCCCAGAGTCTCGGTCCCCATAAGAACGAAATAAGAACAAGCTGGCTGGCTGTCAACGTTTCAACGGACTGTTAACCAAAGCAAGTGCGTAGATGGCCGCTATGGGGAACTCTGATTTTCTGCGGATTTCGCGGAACGCGCAGGCCAGGCTGATTGCGGCTGCGCGCGACGCCGAACCTGTGCGGGGCTTGACCCACGGGTTTTACAAATATCCCGCGCGCTTTTCACCAACCTTCGCCCGCGCGGCTATCGAGACGTTCACACGACCGGGCCAGCTCATTCTCGATCCCCATGTCGGCGGCGGTACGAGTCTCGTCGAGGCTCGCGCATCGGGACGCGAGGCGGTCGGCGTTGACATCAGCCCGCTCGCCGAATTCGTCGCGCGCGTGAAGTGCATCGTTTTCTCAGAAGCAGAGTTGCAGAAACTTGAGGCGTGGGCCGCGCTCCTTCCGCGCGTTGTCGATATGCATGCTCGCTCCGTGGAGATCACCGCGTATGCCGAGCTGGGCTACTACAAACATCTCGATCATCCATCACGCTGGCGGCTACGAAAGGCAATTGAACAGGCGATTGGAAGCGCAATACGTCTTGGAACGCCGCGCCTGGAAGCATTCGGACGCTGCGCCGTGTTGCGGACAGCGCAATGGGCGCTTGATGGTCGAAGCAAACTCACCTCGGTTGAGGAGTTTCGCGCTTTTCTTATTGATACTGTGTTGCACATGGCGGGTGGCGCGCAGGAGTTGCGGGACGCTGTAGGAAAGAACGGCCGTTATCCGGTGACAATCCTGCACCGCAGCGCCGCGGGTCTCGAAAGCGATGAGCGCCTGCAGGAGATGCGCGCGCCGCGGCTTGTCCTCACGTCACCGCCGTATCCCGGTGTGCACGTGTTGTATCACCGCTGGCAGGTAGACGGTCGCAAAGAGGCGCCGCTGCCCTTTATGATCGCGAACAAGCTCGATGGCGCCGGCAGCAGCTATTACACGATGGGCGACCGAAAGTATCCCGAGCTGCGGACCTACTTCGAGAATATCAAGGCCACTATGTCTTCCGTCGCAGCGTTGGCGGATGGAAATACCGTCGTCGTACAGATGGTCGCGTTCTCAGAACCGAAATGGCAGCTGCCACGCTACCTCGAAACGATGGAGGAAGCGGGCCTTACGGAAGAATTCTTGCCTGCGCTGCACAGACAGGCAGATGGGCGGCTATGGCGAAGCGTGCCGAGCCGCCGGTGGTACAGCGAACAACGCGGCGAAACGCCCGGCAGCCAAGAAGTTGTACTGCTACACCGCAAGTCGGCGGCAGCTATGCGGCTTCGCCCGCAACTGCGGACAGAGGTTCGGCCACCCCTGTAATCTCAGACAGGCTGTCCACGAGCGGCAGCAGGAACGGCGACAGTGCACTCGTCACGTCCGCAATGGTCTCGTGGATGTCGGGACGCTTCGATTTTCCGTCTTCGTCCTCGCCCGCAGGTTTGTGTTCTTCCCGCTTCTTTGCTTCCAGGTCGAAGCGGATCAGCGCCAGAGAGATGAGCGTCATCCCGAATTTGAAGCGCTCCTTGAGGTCTTGCGCCCGCTTCGGCTGTGCCTTCATCGCTTGCACGAGAAACACGTTGTCCATGTTGATGAAGTAATCGAACACGTTTGAATCTTCAGGTGCGTTCGGCGGCCGCTTGACACGCATCGCGGTGAAGCGGTCGAACTTTGGATCCTGCTTCCCCCACGCTGGCTCATATATTTCCTGCGGGTGTGGCACATTCAGCTTCGTGTCGTCCGGCTTGTCCTTGCCGTCCGTCGGCGAAGGCGCTTCCGGTTGCTTTGGCTTGGGCGGCCGCGGTGGCTGTTCTTTGCGCTCCTCCCGGACCGTCAACGTAAACCGGTCCGTGAACGGCTCGATCCGGCTGGGATCAGTGATTTGTGCCTCATAGGTCAGTGTGTCGCCAACTTCGGCACTCTCCGGCAACGCCAGAGTCAACGAGGCTGATCCCTCGAACAGGTGAGGTGTCTGCCAGTTCTTGGCGGGCTTCATTTTACCGTCGATGAGCTGGAAGAGTTTGCATTCGCCCGGCTCCTCATCGCGGCGGAAATAATCATTCTCCGCGTCGGTTTCGAATGCGATGCGCACCTGAGAATTCAAATGCGCTTCCCTATCAAGAGCCTTTCCTGGCAGCAATCCTTTGAAGTGGAACTTAGTTGGAAAGCGCACGCCCTCGAATGGCTTCTCCACCGCTTCAACTAAATGCGGTTTGAAGGGATTGGCGATGCGGAAGCCTGGTCCAAGGATTTGCTCAAGAAGCGGATGTTTCTTGACCATGTCCTCAATGAATTTCTCGAAGGTCTCAGAGACCTCCGGGCTATCGGCCAGTTCAGTTTTGCGGCGAGCAATAGCAATTTGCTCAAGCTCCTTGTGGTGACGCAGCTTCTCTTCAAGTTCTGCTTCCAGTCGCCGTTTGAGCGGACCGTCGCGCAAGCTCTCACGGTTCGGCATGAATAGCTTCTCATGCGAACGAACTCCGATCTCTGAGCAATCAACAAAAACTAGCAGAGAGTTCCAGAGATAATCCTGTTTGACACGCTTGCGACGAAAAAAGTCCTTGCTAAGGACTGCCTGCGCTTGGCCGTTATACGTGAACACCAGTCCTTCATCCTTGCGGTAACTCTCCGCGGGGTTTTTGCTTTCGTCTTTTCCCGCCTTCCGGAAGAGGTAGATGCGCGTCGTAAATTTCTGCCCGTCAATGTCGATGTCAAACTTGTCGAACCATTCGACGTTCTGCCGTTTCGGGTTCTTACGGTCCTGTTCAAGGGTATAGATGAGCCCGGCCATTGGCGTATCGAACGAACCAGAGTGCCCTTTGTAATCTCGGCACTCGTGGAAGCGGATAGGCAGCGCCGGCTCCGGCAACAGCAACCGGAGCTTCATCAGCAATCCGTCTTCGAGCATCATGTTCGTGGTAGCCCGCGTTCCGTACTCATAGAGCTTAAACAGCGTGCCCCAAGTTGCCTCGCGCGAGTAGGCTTGGTTCTTGTCAGGGAAAATCGGCATGGTCGGCGCTTCAAACATCAGCAGCCCCCCATGTCCCTCGGCGTCTTTCGGTCCCGGAGCAAGATAGGTGAAGCGGCTCGACCGTGGTGAATCCGGTGGCGGGTCTTCGCGCCGGATAATTGTGAAGCTCCACTTCTTGTCGTCGGCCGACGCGTTGGCGGGCAGGAGCTTTGGATTGCGGCGCGACAACACCAGCTCGACGTTGTGATCGATACCGCAGAATTCCAGCACGCCGCTGCCACCCATGTTGAATTTGCCCTGTACAAACGGGATTTGCTCCTTGTTGCCTTCGTGCAGGGACAGAATCGTCTTCGGCATATCGGCGGGCGTCACTCCCTCGCCGTCATCCGCAATGGAAATGGAGGGCCGCTTTCGCTGGCCCGTGGCGGCAACAGTGATGGACTTCGATAGTGTCTCGATGTCCTTCAGTTGCGCACCGAAGAGGAGATCGCGGGCCTCAAACACGGATTGGGGACATTGAGGGCCATCGAACTTGTCCGCGATTTTTGCCGCGGAAATGAGCTTTGTATCAATGGCGTTGGTGAGTTTCTCAACGAGCGCGTGGTCCGGCTTGCTTTGCTGCCCTCCGACAGTCGCCCAGTTGCGTGCCCTGTCGCCGTAATACCGCCACACCGTGGGATCGTTCCAGTAGCCCGCGTCGGTCAGAATTTTGACGACCTCGGCCTCCGTATCTGCGGCCAGAAGCCGATTGAGCAGCTCTCGCGGACTTACTTTCACGTTGCCCCTCCCCTGAAATAGCGATCCCCAGTTGTAGCTGATTACTCCACACCTAAAGCTTGAAGTCCACGGACTCTTTGCCGCTGTTCGAGGACATCCGTGTTTTGAGCGCGTCAATCTCTTTGGCAAGCGCTCTGGCGATCTTCTGAACGTCCGAGTCGTCGAACTGGTAGGCGTTCTTGTTGCCTAACTTGCCGATTACGCGGATCGCCTTGATCGCGTTTCGGGTGCGATTCTCCGCTAAATTGACAAACTTCTCGCGCTTATCTGCTATCGACGTCTTTGATTTATCGCCGGTTTTTTCGAGCATTTCACGCCTCCTGTATCAGGACCATTTTCTTTCTAAATTAGACAGTTTTTTCTCTGTAAATTATCGGTTATACGGTGTCCAGGAGATTCTTCAGGAATCGCTAAAATTATTGAGTTCCCGCCAGGTAGATAGCGTCCAATACCGCCCGCCTTCCCTTCCCCGACCTCATGCAGACCGTGCACTCGTTCCCCCAAGAGGTCCGGCACGCTCCCACCGGCTGACGTTCACGCTTGCAGTGACGGTCATCCGCAACTTCTTCGGCCGGCAATGGTGTGAGGATCACGTCATTCGAGATGCAGCCCACTCCCGGCCTGCGGGACTTCTGCGGCTCGATTTCACGCCGGGATTTGAAGGCGAACGGAAAACGTCCCGCGTCCTCGACTTTGCCGAGTTCACCTCCCGGCGATCCTCACAAGACCGGACGTAGTTATCGTAGCCGCCTAATAATCGGCCACTATGATCGAGTACCGCGATTTGGCGTCAGGCCTTCGGCGGACATTCCTTCTCTCCGATCAGTCACTAATACAATTCCATCAATCCCTGGATTGTTCGCCGCCACCCTTTCTATCCGGGCGTCGCGCTCTTGAAGCGAGTCCATACTTTGAAGGCTGCGCACCTCCGAAAAATAGGAGGGCGGCTCCGACCGAATAAACTCCGTAAACACCCCGGCCGCCGCAGTCCTCCTTATATCCGGAGCGACCATACCAAGTATATTGAAGAGCTTTCCAAGAGCCGCCGCTGCTCGATCAGGGGCACTCGCCACTTGTGTACTAGGCGGATTATTTGGACACAAAAGGCAAATCCAGGGAACCGAAATTGCTTTCAATGTATCAAACGTTTTGTCAGGCAGGACGGACTGCACGCCCGCGGCAGGTGCTACTGAAGCGCCCCAACATTCCAGACAACCATAGCATTGACACGCCGCGGTCGGCACCCGGCTAGCTTTAGCGACGTGATTGTAGAATGCGTAAAGCGCCGGTATGCCGCGCTTTCGCGCCGTATCGAGCAGCCGGTCTATCTGCTTAACTCCGGTATTGCCAATTTTTCGATCTATGTGAGAGTACTCGTAATCGAGATTATCTAGGACCTTCGCCTGAACAAGCATTCGCACGAAGCGATTTTCGCTCTTGTTGTAGAAGCACCATTCCCAATCGGCACCGGTCAGAGCCTCCTGTCGCTTATTGAATGGTTGCACGACAATTTCGATAGGGTTTTGCGTCGCTAAGTCGAGCAAAATAGTTTCAGTGATAGTCTCCTCTGAAAATGGGAAACCCGCCCGCTTGGCAGTCTGTCTCCGTTCCCAAGCCCAGTGGGCCGCAACCCAGAAAGACGTAAAAAGATCAGGTTGAGCCAACGCCGGCCCGGAGTGGAAGGTGGGCACTTGGGTCTCCAATGTTCGGAGGGCGGTTAGCCCGCCTTCCAGATTTGATAGATGGTTTTCCGGCGTTCGAAAGCTTCGACGCCACCCTCCATAATGCGAACGATCTTGCCTTGGCATTCTTTCGTGTCGATGCTGCCGCTCTTAACAATAATGTTGTCGTTCTCGGCATCGCAGGCGCCCACGTTTTCCGCGTCACCGAGCACAGGGAAATTTGCATTATGTGTTGCAAAGATAAACTGGTGGCTCGATTTTATCGTCCGAAGCAGTTTCACGACCTCTTCGTACACGGTCTGACTATCCAGGTCGTCCTCTGGCTGATCTATTATCAGCACGTCATTGTCTTCCTGCTTGAGCAGGAAGAGCATCATAGCCGAAGCTCGCTGACCCATCGAATGGGACCCAAGCGGCTTACCGTGGTAAGTTACTTCGTAGGTATTAGGCACCTGATAGCTCAGCAGATCGAACAGGTTCTCTAAAACTCCATCTTTGAACGCTTGCGCCTTACCTTTGGCCTGCTCGGCAGCCTTTTCCAGGTCTTTGTAGAGTTGCCCGAAATCAGTATAGGTCTCAGCGAGAGTGGCAAACGTCTCTTTGCGGATTCCGCTGCCGCGGAACGTTTGTTCCATTTTTTCTCTAAACGTGGTCTTGTCGCCTTTGAATTGGGGATTGACCTTCAAAGGGATCTTTGCCGAGTTTATTTTTCCCAGCGCGTCAGCAATCTGCTTGTATTCCTGTAGCCAGCTTTCATTGAGCGCGGCGATCGCGCCAAGAACAGCATCAGCTTTTGCTTTAGCCTTAGTGGTCTTCTTGCTGAGGGCATCAATTTTCGCGGTAAGGGTCGCCTTTTGCTTTGTAAGTTTTACATAGGCATCAGGCTGGATGGATGTCACGCCCTGCTCTGTGAGCGACTTAACAAGCTTACGTTCCGTCTCGGCAAACTCCTCTTTCAGTCCGTCTTTCGTCTTCCGAAACTCCGCATGTAATTTTTTGAGAGTGCCCTGGATCGTGACAATGCGCTGTTCGATCTTCTTTGCGTCGGCAACGGTTCTCTTCAGCGCGGAGACTGGCTCACCGTATTTCTTGAAAAAGTCCGCATTATGCGTCGAGGCTGGAGTTTTCAGGTCTTCAAAGCTTTCCTTCGCCTCTTCCACCACGTCATCCAAGGCGCCGCGCCAGTTTTCCGCGGCCTCGTCCACCCCGACGCAATAGTCGGCCGCGCCGTTAAACTCGACCTGCTTATCCAGCTTTTCCTTAAGTTTGTGCTTGTCGAACTGCTCAAGCTTGTACGTCACGTCCTGCAGCTCCTGCTTGAACTGCTTCATGTCCTCTGCATCGCCTTGGACCGACTGAAGATCCGCCACCGCAGCTTGTAGTTCGCTGACATCAGTTAGGACCTTCTGCCGCAAACCTTTCAGACCGTCTCCTACCAGCTTCTCGACTAGATCCTGACCGAATTCCTTCCCCGCTGCCGACAGGTCCTTTTGGCCAAAATATAATGGCTTGTAGATGACTGTTTCGCGGATGGTAATTCCGGGCCGCAATTTTCCCTCCACATAGACATCAGGATCGTGGTTCAAGATTCGCGAAATTTCGTACTTGGTCCCGTGCCGGTCGGATGCTTCCACGACGATCTTGCCGCCGCTCTGCAAAACGTACGGGAGCAGCTCGGTCTTGTACTGTTTATCCTGGGCCTTATCGCCAAACGGAATATTCAACGCGTATCGCAAGCTCTCCAAAATGGACGACTTTCCGCTCCCTTGTATGCCAATGAGGCAATTCAAATGTGGAGAGAACGGAACTCGGACGCCATTGAGCAGGCCGCCCTCAAAGCGGACGGCGTCAATGTGTGAGTGCCTAATTTTTGGAATCGACGTCGAGACGCGGAACTCGAAATCGATTAGGGCGTATTTTACCGCATGAAAGCTGAATTCGCCGATCTTCAAATATGAGGCTTCGCCGCGGCCAATCTCATCGATCGCTTTGGCGTCGGAGCCTTCCAATTCCGCCGGATACTGTTTCCCCCACCACTGCTTTACCTTGACGCGACACTTGGTATTAGCCTTGTCGTGCGTGCGTACCTTCTGAAAACCAAGACAGTATTTCTGAATGAGGGGATTTTCGGCCAATTCTTTCATCCGACCGCCGTCGATCTCCTTCCACAGGCCGCTGTTGCTCTCGACGTGAGCGAACACAATGAAGAAGTCGCGATTGTAGGATTCAAGGGTCTTCAGCGTCTTCAGGAGATCGTCGTTGGTTCTACCATTCTCTTGCTCATATTGACCGGGCGTTTTGCCCGTAAAAGCAACATTGAGAAATTGATTAATGTAGTCGTGCCCGCCTTCCAGCCAGTCGTCGGAGAAAATAACTAGCGTGTGTACGCCATTAGCCCCGTCATTAACCGACAATTCAACGCCAGGCAGCAGGCCGATGCGTTCCTTGCGTGCGCGTTTGCGAAGCGCCTTAAACTCATCGAGGTTGAACTTGTTATGGTTGGTGATGACGCCGAGACCAATCGTTGCTTTTTTCAGGCCGTCAACATAGGCCGCAACGAAGTCGTTCTCTGCGCCTGAATATTTAAATTCTTTGTCCGCCTTCGTGTGCAAATGGAAATCTGCACGAATCCAATCGGTTCCATACGCAAAGGGCTGGGCTTCATCTTCTGCAGCGGGCGGGAGCTGAGTCATATGATCTGCCGATTGGACACGAGGGAATTCTCCCACAACCGGACGTAGCACACAACGACACCTAAACATCGGGATCGCGCGGGTCGCTTCGCCTTAGGAATGGTATGTGCGGCCCCGGCCAAGCGGCCGGTCACGCCCTATCGCGCCAGCGCGCGACCGAGACCCGCAGGCGGGTCTCGGCCCATTCGGGTGACGGTCGTTACCGCGAGCTTTCAGTGCAGGCGGCTGGTTAATTTAGTCGTTGTAAAAGTGTGGCCGCAATTCAGCCTGTGGGACATAGCGAGACGCTTGCTTGAAAATCGCCCGCAATGTGCCCCGAGCTACCGGCGAATGATCGGGGATGATCAATGTCTCGTTTCCATCGACGCCGCTCCGCCGAAGTTTCATGTGAGTGCTGTTGCGGCTGTGAATGGCAAAACCGAACTCGGCTAGAATATCCGCGACCTCTTCTCCGGAGAGAACCTTAAGGCCTCCCCTCATGAAGCAATGGGGCAACCTCGTAATTCGTAAGGATGGATGGAGACGGACCAAATCCCAGCACCGCCGGGTCATCTCCTTCAAAATATAAGGCTACCGCGTCCTGAATGTTGCCTTTTAGCTCCTCAAACGTGGCGCCTTCGGTCACGACTGGGATATTCAAACCCTCGGCGGTGTAAGCGCCATTTTCTTCCGACACGACGAACTGGATAATGTTTTTCATACAAACCGATTATAGCATTTTGCCGCTTTTGAGCACGTACTGGGGATAACCAGACCGGACCCCGCGACCTCCCCCAATTACACCTGGCCGACCAATGATTCCGTCGGACCCGACGCCGGGCAGCCGGATTATTCATGACCAAAGAACGGGAAATATCATCTTGAAGGTACATATCCCTTTGGCGGCTGGTGATCATCTGACGCCGCTAGCGCGGCTTTCTTCTTTTTGCTAAATTTGCCACGCGTTCGTTTCGGGCAACCGAACGTGCGCCATGGCAACGCCCTCGAAAGAGGAAGTTGTCATGTTCTACACAATGACTGAAGTTTGTTCCATGTTTAGAGTTGCCAGGACCACAATTGGTCGCTGGGAACACCCAGAACTCGGTTGCGGCTTTCCGCGTCGAGTGTACTTGGGCATTGTTCGACCTCTGGTCGGCAAGCGAGTGCGCAAACGTAGCAACTGCCGAATTGGTTACCCCAAAACGGAAGTTGATGCATGGGCGAAAGCCCGCATGGACGAGCGACAGCTCCCCTTAACCGGGGACGACATTCCTGACGAGGAATGAAGCTGAACCCCCGGCGCAAATGCCGGGGGTTTTATTTTGAGTCAGTACCAGCATCCAAAGGAGCGCTACCGGTTCCAGTTGTCGGCTCACCGCCGCCCGTTCCCGTGGTCGGCGGCGACGTTCCGTTCATCGCGTTTGGCGCTGGTTCGCCAGTCGTCACAGGATCGCTTCCCGTCGTAACGGGATTGTTTTCGGTCGTTACCGGCTGACCCACTTTTTCGGCTGGCGCGTTCTGCACAGCATTTGCCGCCGGGTCGCCACTACCGGTACTTACCGTTGGCACACTGTTTCCATACGGACACTTCACCTTATTAGTCTCAATGCAGCCCGTACTTGTCGGCGGCGGCGAATCATACAATGCCGAATTACCGGCCGCGATTACATCACTCATTATATAAAGCGTCCCGGCCATACCAACGCCAACACCGACAACCCCACCAACCAACAGCCCGATAAGGGGTGCCCTACCGCTTCGCATTTCCCAGCTCCCTACCGTTACCTATTACCGTTACACTACCGTTGCAGGTAACGGTAGCAAAAGTGCGCGACGCAGCGCGACAAGCTCCATATTTATCAACACTTCCGCCACAACTTGCCGCGTGGCTAACGCCCCGACCCAATCTGCCTTGGCCTTGAACTAAGTCTGCGGCCACCATGCTCACCGCAGGGCGCCAGATTGGGTCGGCGCGCATGCGCACGACGGACAAGTTGGGCGGATTACCACTACACACGCACACGCCCGCGCATGAGCGCGCTACAATCTATCAAGACAGTTCTTTCGTGCAGAAAGGTCGGTGCGCCCGACGACCGAGAAGCAATCCCTGACAGGTACGCGGGGCGGCTGCTACAGCTCGGGCTGGCGCCCGACCCTTCCACATGAACCGCCTCATCGTCGGCGCGCCCGACAAAACAGATCTGATACTTCAATTCCTCCGCGCTGACATTGAGCGCGGCTTTACCCTGATCGCCGACAGATCGCTCGCCGAGAAAGCGGCGAACCTTATTCCGATCGAACATACGCAGCGCGTCCTTTTTCTCGACCCTTCCGATTTCGACTATCCCGCCGGCTTCAACGTCTTGGCCGGCCTTGTCACTACAATTCAGAAGGACAAGCTCACCCAGGACGTTTGCGCCTACTTCGAGGCAATGTGGCCGAACGGCTGGGGGGCTCAGTCCAATTTCATTCTTGCAAACTGCCTGCGCATCTTGCTCGACAGTCCGGACAACACTTTGCTCGGCGTCCTGAAACTTCTGACGGACAAATCATATCGCGCCCGATGTCTCTCCCACACGAGCGACCCGGTGGTTTTGACCAACTGGCGGCTCATCAACGACTGGGATGAGAGGCAATTCCAAGCAGCAATAGCACCACTACAAAACAAGATCGGTACACTTCTCATGTCTCCGATCATTCGAAACATCATTGGAGCGCCATTTGCGGATGAAGGCCTTGCGGCGCGCTTCGATTTCTTGACGCGTCGCCGCATAGATCATGTCGTTATAATCCGCGGTGATCTCGTCATGCAGGCGCTCTGGTGCGTGCGCGAAAAGGTTCCTGTGCTTGTGGACCGTGCAGCGCTGCACCGGTACGCCGTCCCACACGGCAGCAATTGCCTTTTCGAGCCCGGGTGCGCCATCAACGATGAGGAACTCGGGGCGGCGCAATCCGCGCTCGATGAGATCGTCGAGGACGGTGCGCCAGGCCTCAGTGCTCTCGCCACCCATGCTCTTGATCGCAAGTACTACCTTTTGGCCGTCTTCGCGTACGCCGATGACGACCAGGAGCGAGATGGAGGTCGCTTTGCGGTCAAGCCGCACGCGCACCACCGTGCCGTCGAGAATGAGCCGCACGATCGGCTCTTCGGCCAACGAGCGGGCGTTCCACGCGTCCCAATCGCCCTTCACCTTGCGCCAGGTCCGGCTCACCGTGTCCTTGCCGACCGCGCCGCCAAACAGGGCACCAAGCGCACGGCGCACCCGGCGCGTGTTGGTGCCAGCCAGATAGGTGCTCGCGATCAGCGCGTCGGCGGCCAGCGTCCGGCGCTGATAAGCCCGCAACCCCTGGCTCTTCCACTCCGTCGTCTTGCCCTCCGGGGTGTTCAGCCGAGCACGCGGCACCGCGATCTCAATCGGGCCGAACGTCCCGGTCAGCGACCGCGTCCGGCTCCCGTGGCGGTGGCCGGTAACGACCGCCCTTGCTTCATCGCCAGCAATCTGGCTTCGCCCGTAACGCGGACGGGCAAGCACAGTATCGAGCTCGCCGCGGATCAGCTCTTCGATGAACTCACGCGCCCGAGCGCGCACCTCGGTCTCGAGTGGATCAAACCAGTTGTCGAAAAGATCAACAGCCATCTCGGATGCAGGCTGCGAAGAATCAGGCTTCGTGGTAGTGATCGTCATGGCGTGGTCTCCTATCTGACGCTTCAACGTCATGGGCAGACCCGCAGCACCTTCTCTCTCGACGAAGGGTGCATCAATATCATCGCGCTCGATCGCGCCACCTTGGGCGACCTAACCGCAAAGCTCTTGGGCTCCCTCCTACTCACCCGAGCGGAAGGCCCGGTCTATATTGCCGACCTCGGATTTTTCGCCTCCGACCATCTCGCGTCGCTGCTTCCGCAGGATCGCTTCACCGTAGTGGTACGCTTCCTCACCGAACTCAACCGAGCCCCGATACTCCGCGAAGCCATGCTCGGCATTCCGGACAAATATGTCTTCAAAACCGCGCGCGAAGACGCCGAACAGTTGGCCTTTCATGTCGGCATAATGAACCCGAGTATCCTCACCGACCTTCGACCGGACGAGTACCGTAGTGTTACCGACACCCACCAGCTTCCGGGTATGACGCTCGGCCGCCGTCTAGAGGCTATCCGACGCCGCAGCCGCGCAGTCTTTTCGCGCCCCCGCTTGCCGGTTGAAATCGCTATTACTGAATATCTCGCCAAAAGTTCTTGAACTGCACCGGGGGTTGTGGCGCAATCCGCCTACCAAATGGGGGGGAACAAGAGGTGAGCCAGCAACCGTATTACGATCCCGATGAGGCAACGTTAGCTGCCGCGCGGCGCATACGCATTTATAGGAGCCTCAAATTCCTTCCGTACGCCATCATTGTCCTGATTTTCGTGGGCTTCGTCGGCGGCATCTACATTAGCCGTCAGCCAAGTACACCAGACTTCGCTCGGGTCCCGGACCGCCGCTATGCCGACTTGGCCTGCGGCTCAAGTATTCGCGGCGTCTCCATCCCTCCCGAAGGATATCAGCTCCCCAATTTTTGCCGGACTGTAATCTCAGTAAACGCCGGAGCCGTTCGCGTCTTCCAGGGCGAAGGCATGAGAACCTTCGACATGGGCGCGAGCACGCGAAGCAATCCGGGCATCATTGATCGCGTATTTTCGATTGAGGGATGGACGAACATCGACATCATCACTCTCCCTAGAGGCCAAACTACCTACGGGGACGACGACTATAAAAGAGACCATCCTCCCAGCGCGTTCGGGCGGTATCAGTGAAGTGGCACATCCACCAAACCGACGACAAGCACAGAGGGGTTAACGTCGTCGTCCAGCTCTACGACTTTGCGGGAGATGACCATCTCATCATCCACCAGCACAACATGGTCAACGTCCCAGTCTGTCAGCATGAAAAAAGGCCGCCAGACCTATTCGGAAAATTCTACACACCCACTTCGGGCTACATCAGCCTCCACCCGATGGAGGACAGATACCGGGCCAATTTTTTCGAAGACCAAATCCATCGCGGACTAACGTCCCTTTGCGGACTGATGGATAAAAACAGGTCGAGCTACAAACCCTACCCGCGCGAACCCGAGCCGTTCATGTTCTACGAACAGTACCGGATGCGGCACCAGTGGGTGTTGGGCGACAGCGGCTCCGGCAAGACCACGTTCCTCGCAAACCTGATCGCGCACGACTTGGATAAAGTTGCGAAAGGCAGAGCCAGCATGGTCATATTGGACAGCCAAAACGATGAACTAACCCAGTATCTTCCGAGAGAACGGCGCTTTGCGCCGGGAGGCGATTTGCACGGCCGGCTGGTCTATCTCGAATATGACCCGCAACATCCGCTGGCGTTCAATATATTCGCCAATTCCGAAGCTGGGGAGCTGTGCGACTTCGTTATGAAATCCATCATCGGAGCGGATGTCACGATGAAGCAAAACGTCTTTTACGAGTACCTTTTGGCTGCCGCCTCGATCGTCCCCAAGGCGAACATTTATACTCTGCAAGATATTTTGCGGCCGGGCGGGTCCAAGGTATTCGCTCCGTATCTCTCCAAACTGGACCCCCGTACTCAGGACTGGCTGACGAAGCGCTTCAACGCCGACATTTTTAAAGAGACGAAGCAGGAAATCCTCTACCGCCTCGAAGCGTTCACGTCACCCAAGAACAAGATGCGAGACGTATTTGCTAGCGAGACCGATAATTTCGACATAGGCAAGGAAATCCAGGCCGGCAAAGTCATAGTGCTCAACACCGACCGCAACAAGCTCGGCAAGGCCGGCACTCGCGCGCTCGGGCGTTTTTTTATATTCAAAGTACTTCAGGCAATGGAAGATCGCATGGGCATCGACCGCAACGCCCGCGTCCCAACGTATTTCTACATCGACGAGGCGTCCGATTACATCGAAGACGACGACAGCATTCCGGACCTCTTGGAAAAGGCTCGCAAACAGAGCATCGGCCTCATCATTGCCCACCATCGAACCGGCCCCGGCTCCAAAATATCCGCATCCGTGCAGGCCGCCCTATCCGGCATCTTTACCCAAGCTCGGCTATTCCAAACCGGGACAGCGACCGTAACCCTCAAGGATCATCCCACCAACCCGACTGTAAAAGATGTTGTCGTTCCCAACATTCGCTTTGACCGCAACCAGATGTCCGATCCTCAATGGGGAGACATCATGACGCAGATGCACGCGGACTTCTGTTACGAACCTATCAACTCGCCCAAGAAGGCTGTTGCGGGCGACAGCACCGATAGTCACGACCAACCTTAAAAAATATTTTCGCGTTATAATTTACACTGTGCGCCACCGTGACCTCCCCCCAATTCCATTTTGCAAATTCGGTTTCTATAAAATGATCTATGGAGAAGCTGAAACGACGCTCACGATTTAAGTCCGATCCGCGCGGTGCCGGCCGACATGGCGAGCGGGTCTCCGGCACGCGCAATCAACTCGCGGTCCTCGACCTGCTTCTCGCATACCCGTGCCTGCCATCCACCTATATTAAGGCGTGGCTGCCATCGGGCTCGGTTCCGGACGTGATCTTGCTGCTCGCACAGGAAGGTTACATCGGCGCTCCCACAGAAGCGACGATGCACGCCAACCCAAACAACCGCCCGACGGTCTACGAGCTGAAGCCCAAGGGACTACAACTCCTCTATTCTTTCGGGCGACCGATGCGGCCCACCAGCAATGAGCAGTTTCGCCACAAGTACCTCGCTTCAATCACGCAGTTCTCGTTCGACATTGCGACTAGAGAGGTGCCTGGACTAAAGAAGCGCACGCTGGATGATATCAAATCCCATCCGAATTACCCCGGCGGAACTGATCCGGACCACATCCTGCCAGATGCCCCGCTATTCGGGTATGAGTACACGCAGCCAACGGGTCGCAAGCGCTATTTCTATCTTCATGGCTTTGAAGCCGACCGGGGTACCGAGCCGATCACGGGGTTCAAACGGCAGACTATCGAGCGCAAGGTCGCGCAATACGCCAGATATCTTGCCGATCGCGTCTATAGCGACGTGTATGGCATCTCAAATCTGAGCATTGCGTTCATCACCATTAGCGACGCGCGCGCCCACAATATCCTCGACATCATTCGGAAAACTGCAGCCGACCAAGCGGAAAGATTTCTCGTCAAATATCTTCCCGACTTCATCCATGACGCCAAGCCGCCGGCCCCGAGCGGCTACCTGCTTACCGAGCCGTGGTTCACCGCGGCGGGCACGCTCTCCATCATGGAGGTACTGAAAAAGGAAAGGACGACACATGATTGACGAATCCAAACTGCAACGTTTGATGGAATTGAAGTTGCAGCGTGAGACGATCGACGCGGAGATAACCGGGCTCATGGGCGGCGAACCCGCCAAACGAAAATGGACGCGGCGCGCCGAAACGGCAGTCGAACCCCAACAAGAAAAAAGCCCCATTTAAGGGGCTACTTTTTTATTCGTCCTGCGGCGTTGGATCGTCCCCGTTCGGCAGGGGCGGCAGCAGCACAAACCGACCATCGAAGCCGATCGGGATACTATTGAGCTTGACCGACAGGCCGTCTTCTCCGGAGCGCAACTCCCAAGCCGCACCGATCGACACCCAGCCGTTTCCGACTTTTGCCCTGGCGATGTACTTGGGTTGAGGACGTTCGCGTCTTTGCGGCTGCCGCGCAGTCGCTCTCTCTGAGATGGTGCTCATACGCATCCACCCTTTCTCCCGCTTGCAGTGCGGGTACGAGGGGCCGAGACATTTCTCTCTCGCGTGGGCGCAAGGCCACACACGCGCACTCTACGGTGCCTCCCGTATCCACACTCCAAACCGGAGCACGTCTGCCCCAATGGTACGATTGCTGAAGAAGTTAGCCAGTCGGATATCAACAGCGGAGGTACACATGCCTTTCATCGACTTCCAGCAGATTAAGGAGCGCGTGAGTATTGAGCAGGCGGCCGACTATCTCGGCTTGCAACTCAAACCAAGCCAACATCAGCTTCGTGGACCCTGTCCCGCGTGCAAGACCGGCGGCGACCGAGCCCTGGCCCTCACGCCCGCAAAAGGCCTATTCTACTGCTTTGCCGCAGAGCAAGGCGGCGACTGCATCAAGCTTGTCGCGCATATTCATGGCATCAAGCAGCAGGATGCAGCGCAGGAACTGTCCGACACTTTCACAGCTCCTAGGCAACCTGCCACAATTCCCCAGCCCCAACCGGCAAGAGGAAAGCTTGAACCGCTCGACTACCTCGAAGCGGAACACCCTGCCGTCGAGACCGTCGGCTTCGACCTCGAAACCGCCAAGGCCCTCGGCATCGGCTACGCCGGCAAGGGCATTATGCGCGGCACCGTCGCCGTGCCCATCAGGGATGAGAGTGGGGCTCTGCTCGGGTACATCGGCGTGACGGAAGCGAGGCTACCACCCAAAGGCTTCCTGCATCACAACGTCGTTCCGTTCGGGAAGAAGTCCGCTTAGTGGCTCATCAGGGCCACTTTTTATTTGATTTGTATGACAGGATATCCATCGACACCAATCACCATACAGACGATTCTCACGGACTATTTTTCCGGATAAATATTACCCTCGATGCGGAACCCCGTTGAGATAATACCCGGTTCAACTCCACACTCCGGACACGCACCACTACCTCGGCATTGGTAGCACGTCACCGCGCCACAGCTGTTGCAACTAAAGACAGCGTCGTTCTTCCTTTTATTTCCACATCTCGGGCACTCGCTGTAACTAGCCATGGTAATCCCCCGCCGAATGAACGACCCAGCGTATCGCCGTTTAGGCGTCCCGAAAAGAATGATTATTGACTGTTTTCGCCTTCATTGCTCACCCCTTCATTAGCCGGCGCATCAACCGCAGGAGCGCCGCAGGCAGGAGTTTCCGTCTCTGTGAGAAAGCTCTCTTGCGAAAACGACGTATCCTTTCCCGTCGTCTTCGTCGCATCTCTGGCGACTTGCTGCTGATAGGCTTCCACGGCCCCGTTATATGCTCCCACCTCGCCAGCGAAGTGGCGGTCATGGACAGCGCGGATGTAGATGCTCTTCACCTTTCCGTTGACGCGTTTGCGATCTTCAAGACTCAGATACATCTTTCCGCTCTTCTTATTTAATTTTCGTCGAACGAATGTCATGCGTGCTCTCCATTTGTTGGACGAGCGTAGCGAATCCCGCGGTAGTGCCAATTCTCCACCGTGCACCATCGTGGCCCTCGCGAGATCGTGAACTGCAATGATACGATTAGGAGCGGACGTTCCCCAATCAGGAGGTTCGCAATGGACGACCAACCCAGTCACGTCCGCATTCGGACAATCAACGACCGGTGCCGCGGCACCTTTACCGGTGCCACCATCGTCACGACTGCGGCATTCACCGAGTTGCCGGCCGGGCTGAAGGCGAAAGTGCTTGAGCGTGTGCGCACGTTCGACGCGTTTAGTGCCGAGAACGACCCGCACCACGAGCACGACATGGCCCTTTTCGAGGAAGGCGACGAGAGGTTCTTTTTCAAGTTCGACTACTACGACGAAACGATGAGGTACGGCTCGGACGATCCAGCTGACGCCAGCAAGACGCGGCGCGTCCTCACGATCGGCCTGGCCTCGGATTATTGAAGGCCATCATGCTCAGCAAATCCTAACACGCCCCGTCCTAGTGACGGGCTTTTTATTTTCCAAAATGTGACAAGATAGCTAGCAAGATAAATACAAGTATCAATCCAGCCACGAACACAGCAATTGCGCCGTAATATGCCAGCACGACCCCGCCAAAGATCTTCTCATACCAGGGACCTTGATTGACTGCTGATAAGGCCCATCGGACGTTAGCAGCATCATCCGTGCGAAACTCCTGGGGTTCATCGACATCATCCTCTTGCCCTCGGCGGCGGCTCGCTGAATTCTTGTTCCTTCGCTAGTTCTTCCCTAGCGCGCCTTTCCCGCCGCCGGCACTCTTCCTCTCGCTCCGCTTCGATAAGGCTCCATTTATATTTGGCCTCAGCCTCGGCCCGTCCAGCGGTATCCCCTCTTCCTACGACGGTATCATCGCCGTCCGTGATCGTCGTTTTGTATGCGGTGCTCTCGTCGAACAGCCCAAACAGGCGCGACTGGAAGCTCATCGTTTTGGAAGTTATCCGCCCCACGGTCTAACCGTTGCGCGAGACGCTCTATCGGTCAACATCATCCGTCTGGTTGCGCCGAAGCCTGGGGATAACAGACGCGGCGTTGGGGGCGCACCGCGTTATCATCAAGGGTAATGACCCTCGAACAGCCGCGAACGGACGCGACCAGTCGCGAACGTTCGCCCGACCACCAATATACCCTCTCGGTCGAACAGACCGCCGAGCTTTACGCCGAAGCTGGCCATCCGCGGACGCCCCGCGCCATCCAAAAATATTGCGCTCTCACAAAGCTCGACTGCCATAAGGTTGAGACGGAAACCGGCGAGAAATATCTCGTCGCTCCTTACTCCGTCGCTCACCACATTGCCTACATCAACGAGGTGCGAACAGGCACGAACGGTCGCGACCAGACGCGACCAGACGCGACCGTTCGACCCCCGGAAAATAAAGGAGAACCGACACTTACACCTGCCACGAACAGCGGCGAACAGACGCGAACAGACGCGACCGTTCGCCCCCCGGAGGATCGCTACGTCGGGCTCCTCGAAAAGGAGAATGAATTTCTCCGCGGCCAGGTGTCGGTAAAGGACAGCCAGATCGAAGCATTGCTCGAACGAGATAAGGAAACCAACACCTTGATTCATCGACTGCAAGCTATGCTCGCGCCGCTTCTCATCGCACCAAACCGAAAACAGCCGACCGAGCCCGTAGTCCCGACCGACGAAACAGCGGGTTAACCGCCATGGTGTGAACAGCGCCCGACAGCGTTCTCGATTTCGCGGGCTATAATTGCTGAATATATGGACCACACCGCCAGGGCAGCGGAGACGAGCCAACCTGTCCAACAGACAGATAAGCTTTACATGGAGAACACGCTGCTACGCGTAGCTGGCGCGTTGTTCTGCCACGACGCCAAACGGGCGGCGACCCACACCGAGACAATTGAGCTCAACAGAGGCGTCGCCGAAAAGAATATTGTCATTCGCCCTGATTCCAAACTTGGCCAGCCCGGCCCACTAGCGCATAAGATTTTCGTCGCGCTCATTAAAAAGCATTCAGGCTACGGCCGACCCACGCAGGCGGACGTGTCCTTCACCAAGCGCGAGTTGACGCGACTCATCGGTCGCGCCGAGTGGGGAGGCAGCGCCAGCGAGCAACTGGAGCGGGCCCTGGAAGAAATTCACTACGCATTTGTCAGAACGCGCTTCAAATCCGCAGACAACTTTGTGGAGCACTCCTTTAATATCTTCCCGGAGATTTATTTGGAACGGCGCGAGCACGCTACCGACCCTATAGAAGCGTGCACCGTGACGCTTGCCCGGCCGATCATGGCATCGCTGCAAGACGGCCACTTCACCTGCCTCAATCACGCATTGATGCAGCAGCTCGGCACAATCGGGCAGGCATTTTACATGCGGCTCTTTTTTCACTTTGCCAATCTGTATGACGGGCATCATCAAAGGCGCCTGACCTTTATAAAGCGGTACGATGATATATGCACCGAATGGCTGGGCGGACTTGCGGTGCGACCGTATCAATCCATCATTGAACGTGACCAGCTGGGTCCGCACCTGCGCCAGCTTGTGAGTGCGGATTTTCTCGCATCGTATAAAATCACTGAGGCCAAGGGACGCGCTGGATTTGTTGTCACATTTAGACCAGGTTCAGCGTTCTTCGCCGATTACCGTCGCTTTTATCAGCGCCGGGAGCGGGGGAGCGTTCAGTTCGACTTCAACTCCGACCGCCAAGAGATCGCGGAACCCCTCAAAGTCGCGTACCTATTTATTGAAAAACGCTCCGGCAATCGGAATGGCGGCATCCCCTACGTTCCGTCGAAAGATGTGGAGACGGCGAAATACATTCTTACCCGTATTCCGTTTGAGCAGGTCTCAGAGTTTATTGACTTCGGACTGGCCCAAGCGAAAAAGACCCGCTTCGACGTTCAGTCTCTCGGAGGGCTCAAACAGTATTTAGAGGGCTACATAGCACACAGCGACGCGACCGCTGTTCGTCAAGCCGCTCGCAATAAACGTGACGTAGACGAAAAAGAGACCCACGCGCGGACCGAATATTCGCACTTTCGCCGGCTTCAGGCGGACCGATTGTTTGCCACCCTGTCTGTCCGAGACCAAGCACTCATAGAAAGAGCAGCACGGGGTAAGGGCCCGGTGCCGTCCGGGATGGGGTTGGAATTCGGTGTAGCGCGATCTCCGGTAACATGAAGGTATCGTTTCAGGCTGCGAGGTCAATCGGCTGATTGATGGGCTTTGTGGCGAGCGTCTGCCAACCATCGACCTTGCGCATGTTGATCTGACCGGAGGCGAGCAGCGCCCAGAACAACATCGCGGCGGTATCGGCCGACGGCAGCACCGTCTGCGTCTTGATCCTTCGTTTGAACTCTTCGTGCAACCGCTCGATGGCATTTGTGGTCCGCACGCTGCGCCATTGGCTTGGCGGCAGCCGGGTGAAGGCGAACAAGCGTTCGCCCGCTTCCTCCAGGCTCTCAGCGACGGCGCGATGCTTGAGCCGCCACTTGCGGATGAAGGCCTTGCGGCGGACCTCGATCTCCTCACGCGTCGCCGCGTAGATCATGTCGTTGTAATCCGCCGTGATCTCGTCATGCAGGCGCTCGGGTGCATGTGCGAGAAGGTTCCTATGCTTATGCACGGTGCAGCGTTGGACCGGCACGCCGTCCCAGACGGCGGCAATCGCTTTGTCGAGCCCGGGCGCGCCGTCGACAATGAGGAACTCGGGCTGCCGCAGCCCGCGCTTAATGAGGTCGTCCAGGACAGTGCGCCAGGCCTCGGCGCTCTCGCCGCCCATGCTTTTGATCGCCAGCAGCACCTTCTGGCCGTCCGCACGCACGCCGAGAACGACGAGCAGCGAGATGGAGGTCGCTTTGCGGTCGAGCCGGACGCGAACGACGGTGCCGTCGAGAATAAGCCGCACGATCGGTTCCTCGGCCAACGAGCGGGTGCTCCAGGCGTCCCAGTCGCCCTTCACCTTGCGCCAGATCCGGCTCACCGTGTCCTTGCCGACCGCGCCGCCGAACAAGACCGCCAGCGCCCGGCGCACTCGGCGCGTGTTGGTGCCGGCGAGATACGTACTCGCGATCAGCGCGTCAGCGGCCAGCGTGCGGCGCTGATAGGCCCGCAGCGCCTTGCTCTTCCACTCCGTCGTTTTGCCGTCGACGGTGTTCAGCCTGGCGCGCGGCACGGCAATCTCGATCGGGCCAAACGTGCCGGTCAGAGACCGCGTACGGCGCCCGTGGCGGTGGCCCGCAACGCCCGCTCTTCTTTCACTGCCGGCCATCTGGCTTCGCCCGTAACGCGGCCGTGCCAGTACAGCGTCGAGCTCGCCGCGGATCAGCTCTTCGATGAACCCACGCGCCCGAGACCGCACCTCGGTCTCGATCGGGTCAAACCAGTTGTCGAAAAGATCAACAGCCATCTCGGCCGCAGGCTGCAAAGAATCAAGCTTCGTGGTAGTGTTCGTCATGGCGTGGTCTCCAGTCCGACGCTTCAACGCCGGATGATTCGAGGTTGAACACCCCGGAGACTACGCCACCCTCATTTCCAACCAACTCCGCGACGGCACCAAGGGCCCAAAGGAAAGCGACAAGGGATCGCTCGGGCAAATCGTGTACGGGATCGAACGAGCCCGGATTACCGCCGAAAAATACCCGAATAAAATTGACACCTTCGAGCAGTGGCAGCAGCGGCACGCACGATAAATGGGATGTGACTTTCGCGTAATCTATGTGTCTCGCCCCACCTTGATGGTGGGGCTTTTGACACAAGGCGCCGGGGCTTTTCACACAAGCAAGTGGGGCTTTTGACACAAGCCTAAACGGCAAGGTGCCGAAACGATCCTTATAGAACAACGCCATTCTGAAACGACCGCGCGTCTAATATGCTTCAATATAAATTCACACAGGATTACGTGTGTCTTTCTTAAAGGAAGAAGGAGGGTCGCCACTAAGAGCCGCCGCACTTCAGACGCAGCCCTGCCGATTGGGCCATGAACATTTCAATACGATATCGATATAATAGGTTCAGTCGCTACCGATCGGGGATACGGGCTATGAAGGACGCCGAATTACGCGGTAAACTTTTGAAGGCCTTTTATGACCACCGCCACAATGCAGGGGGGTGGGTACCGACATCGGACATGGAGTTCTCCGGCGAGGAAATGATTGATCGACAGGTGATAGGCACGGTTGGTCGTCAGCTCGCAGACGGGGGACTTATCAGATGGAAGCCGCTGGTAGGAGCACAAGAGGGTTTCGTAATTGGGATGGCCCAAATAACCGCTCTTGGAGCGGACGTTGTTGAAGGCTCCGCTCAGCCGCCGATTAATATCGTCTTTCCGAAGGGGCCCCCGCTGCTTCAGCCACAACCTCCAGCGCCCGTCATGCAACCGTCCGCCTCCGGCGCCGAGTCGCACGAGGAAGGGGAGGAGCCCGAAATATTCACTCTCAAACCAAGCATCTATGGGATCGGAGTTGATCTTAAGGCTTTGTATCGCCGGCTCCAAAAGACATTTCGAAAATAGGTGAGGTGTTGGCGTCCACCTCTCGACTAATGTTGGGTAGCACCAACGAAATTGCACAACATCAACCGCGAGTAGGGAAGGTCTTCCATTTAATGGCTTCGTTGAGCCACCAAAAATACGTCGCACAATATCTGTTTCACGACACACAAATCTCGTTTCGTCAATATTTTGAAACTTAGCCCAGCTCACACTGCTTGCCTTAAATAACTTCGAGCTTGCGGCTGGCCCCGCCACGCCGAGCGAGCGTGTCAGTCACTCGAAAGGTTGCTATGTTGTAGTAACAAGCTCTCTCGCGTGTGAAGGTTTCGATAAGACGCACGTGGAAACAGTTTTCAGCGAAGTCGGCTAATGAAACGGCAGGTGCAGCGCCATGCTCGATATTCTGCGCATTCCCATTACGAAGTCCGACCTACTCAAGATGCCGGTCGCAGAACGAAGCCTATTTTTGTTGCTCGGGCACGCTTCAAACCAGGTGAATGCTCTTTGGAAGCTAGTCATCATCGCAACGAATCCCAGCAATCGAGACGTGGTTGAGGAGCGCGTGTCAGGTGCCCAGACACAGATTCTAGTGCGCCTATTGATAGGCGTGATGCGGGAGGCGCTGAAGCTGGTTGAAAAGCGGTTTCTGGGTAGCCCAGTTGGCAAGCAATTTGTACCGCTACTCGATGTTCAAGCCAGTCAGGCTTTAGATCGATTGAAGCAACGGTTCAAAGGCCCGGATATGTTGGTAATCGTTCGCGATAACTTTTCCTTCCATCATCCGACAATGGACGACATGGAGGCGGCGTTTCAGCAGGCGCTTCTCAGTGAGGACGACGAAGCGGAGAATTGGTGCATCTACATGACCCCCGCGTTGCTCAACGCCTTCTTCTTCGTTTCGGATTTCGTACTTGTACATGGGATGGCAAATGCGTTGAAGGAAAGTGATGTTAACGAGGCGCACAAGAAATTATTGGGTGAACTGGCTCCTCTAGCGAACGACCTGTCGGAGTTTACCTTTGGTTTTGCCGCCGCGATTTTCAGAAAGCACTTCGGTGGCGAACTAACCGCAACAGTGGTTGCGAAGATTGGCGACGCGCCCAACATCGACGACCTGCGACTGCCGTTCTTTGTAGAGACACCGACCCTGCGGAACACCTGAGAGCAGCCCGCAGATATGCCGATTTGAACTCCTCTCCACTAACTTTATATCGTCGATATTTTCCTATTGTGGATAGTCATACCCCGTCGATCGCCAAGCTGGCGGCAGTCCGCCATGATATCCAAATCAGGCCCCACGGCCACAGCAACGCTGTGATGTCGGCTAGCCGAGAAACATTGCAATAGCGTCCTATCTCGGAACTCAATCAGCGCGTCTACACACTCGCCCAACTACAGTTGTGTCAGTGCATCCGCCAAAACATCGATGCACACACTTTAGTGCGCTCTGCAACAAACGTGCTAAAGCCCGAGATCAGCTTCCGCTGTATCCACACAGTACCGCTGAAACTGTTCGTTCGCATGGTACGATTTTAAGTGTGGATTTCAGGGCATCTGCAAAGCGCGGCATTTTGTTTTTAATTCTTCTCTCGGCGGCAACGTCGCCAGCCTTTGCGTTGGCAGACGGCACGGCGCCGACGTTCGCCCAAAACCGGCAACTCTGGGACATTGGTGCCGATATTCAATCGCTTCAGCAATTTCTCAACGGCAACGGCTTCCTGCTCGCGGAGTTCTGGCGCCGGCTCACTCGGCAACGAGACTGACATCTTCGGACCGCGCACCTATCAAGCGCTCCTGAAATTCCAAACATCACGCGGATTACCTGCGACTGGTTTCCTCGGCCCGCTGACTCGCGGCGCTATTGCAAATATTGCGGTTACCGGCGCGCCTTCCCGCGGGCCGGCCAACACTGGCACTGTATCGATGGCATCCAGTACATTATCAATAGCAACGACATCATTTCAGTACGTTCCAGGCACTGTAGTCATTCAGCCCGCAGCTCCGGGCAACGGATATACCCCGGGGTTTGGCGGTGGCGGCGGCGACACAATCGCCACTCCGACGCCCGACACCACTCCCCCCTCTACTTCACTCACTACGCCATCAAGCGGCGCCACCGTGTCCAGCTCATCGGTCACCCTCACCGCTACTGCTTCGGACAATGTTGCCGTCGCGAACGTGCAGTTCAAAGTGGGCAGCGCAAACATAGGCTCCGCCATAACCTCTTCGCCCTACACCACGATCTGGGATAGCACGGGCGTCGCCGACGGCACGTACACGCTGTACGCGGTCGCCGAGGATACGTCGGGCAATTATGCGACGACGAGTGAGAGCGTTACAGTAGATAATCTAGTGCCTATTTCAGCGGGGTCAGCCGACCTTTACTGGGTAGGCGGTAGCGGTAACTGGTCTGACCCGCATCACTGGGCAATTTCTTCGGGCGGTACGGGCCAATATGATCCTCCGACTGCCTTCAACGTCGTTCACTTCGATGCATCCTCAAGCCTCAGCTCTTACACGGTGACTATTGATACGGCCGCGAGCAGCGCTACCACGACAGTCGCCAATTCCGCGTCAGGCTCGCCGACGTTCGCGGGCTCCGCCGCTTGGACCAATGCGGGCGGTCTGACGCTAGTTTCCGGCATGGGCTGGACCTATACGGGCGCGATGACCTTTAACGCGACTTCGACCGGCAAAACTATTACGACAGCTGGCGTAACTCTTAACAACAATATTACCTTCAACGGTACGGGCGGGGGCTGGACCGATGCGGACAACTTGTCGGACGGCTCCGCCGATACGATCACGCTCACGGCCGGGACATGGAATACCAATGCGAAGACGATCACGACCGGTCTCGTCGCTATCAGCGGCTCGACGGCGCGCACGGCGACGTTTACCAACAGCACGTTTGATTTGATAAACAATATTGCCGACGCAACTAGCACGACGAATGTCGTCTGGAACGCTGGGATCATCACAAATCTTACGAGCGCGCTGACCGGCTCAACGTTAAACTTCCAAGGCTATAACCAGGGCATGACGCCGGGAAGCCTGACCTATCCTAATGTGGCTTTCACAGGCGGCGGTGCAAATACGATCGGCTCGGGTACTTTCGGCAATCTGTCGATCACGATTCCTACACCGGGCCCACTGCCATTCGATAACACGTATTCCATCGGGACGTGGACGGTAACGGGGACGCTTACCCTGACTGGCAATTCGCAGGTCAATCGTCTTGGAATTATCGGACAAGGAGGTCGAACCATAACGGCGGCCGCGGTCTCTCTAACAAATGTTGATTTTGAAACAATTACAGGAGCAGGCATAGCTACATGGGCCGGCACATCAATCGGCGACCTCGGCGGTAACTCCAATATTACCTTTACGTCGCCCGTTACGCGATACTGGGTCGGCGGAACAGGAAATTGGTCAGACCAAGCCAATCATTGGGCTTCCTCAACCGGGGGCACACCAGGCGCAACGCTGCCGCTTCCACAGGATAGTGCAATCTTTGACAGCAATTCGTTTATTGCTCTCGGTCAGACGTTGACGCTCGACTATCAGTTCTATCCGGCCACGAACTTCACTGGCGTCGCGAACAGTCCGACCATCTATTTCTACGTTGGGGGGAATTTCTTGGGAAACCTCACGCTCGATCCCTCGATGCAGACGCTCGGCGACGGAGCCTTTTCTATCTATGGTTTCAACGACATAAATAAAACAACAACTCTCACGACCAACGGCGTGGCACTACCGATCGGGCTTTCTGTGGGGAATCTCGGTAATAGTACTACGCTCAACCTCGGCACCGATTTGACGCTCACGACCGCGAACGGTACGCCCGGTTCTCTGACGGTCACCACAGGCACCTTCAACGCCAACGGCCACAACGTCACCATTGCAAACAACTTCACGTCAACCGGCACCAAAACCCGCACCATCACGCTGGGATCGGGGACATGGCAGATCGGCGCAGCCAGCGGGAACGCTTGGAACGTCACCTCTACGGGGATGACATTAACGTCAACCGGCTCAACGATTAAGGTTGATTCCAGTGCGCCCTCCGGTACTCGTACCTTTGTTGGTGCCGGGTTGACCTACAATAATTTTGAGTGGGCCGATGAGGCAAGCACACAGGGGCTCATTATCACCGGCGCA
Organism: uncultured Alphaproteobacteria bacterium; assembly: GCA_963791925.1. Taxonomy (GTDB): domain Bacteria; phylum Pseudomonadota; class Alphaproteobacteria; order Rhizobiales; family Xanthobacteraceae; genus BOG-931. The sequence goes on from CAWBUA010000006.1 coordinate 1,003,332, forward strand.
AACACATTCAACAATTTTACTGCTGATTCTAGCGCCAGCGCACGAACTCTCACGATGCCCGCCTCGATCACGAATACGGCGACAGCGTTTAGCTTGGCGGGCAGTGCAACGGGTCCGTTGTCGATTATATCGAGCACTCCGGGAACAAAGGCAACGCTATCTCAATCAAGCGGAACGGTTTCCGGTAATTATCTTACTATCAAAGACAGCGCGACGACCGGCGGTGCAACATTTAATACTACCAATTCTCTAGATGGGGGAAATAACTCGGGATGGAATTTTCAGTAGCCGCTTCTTGGTGCGCGAGATACTTACGTGCGCGCGCCGAACGGCGCTTTTGAAGAAGCTAGACAAGTAGAGCCAACGGCTCGATCAGTTCGCGACCTCTGTTCTTTACGTTTCCAACCATCTTATTCACCGGCCAGATCTTCAACGCCTCATCCGGACACGGCTTGAGCAGCGCCACCAGCTCATCTTCCGTTGCCGGTTCTTCGCCCAGCCATTTCGGCCAATCACTTTCGGCCAGGATCACCGGCATGCGGTTATGCAACTCCCCCATCGCAGCGTTCGGGCCGCACGTAAGGATCGTGCAGCTCTGAATTTCTTCGCCGCTCGGCGACTTCCATTTCGTCCAGAGGCCCGCCATGACCATCTGCGCATCGCCCGTCATGGCGATCGCGTAGGGTTGCTTCTCTTTTCCTTTGGGATCGAGCTTTTTCCACTCGTAGAATCCGTCTGTGACGACGAGACACCGATGGCCCCACTTCCACGGCTCGCGGAATGAGGGCTTGGTCCTGAAATCTTCCGACCGGGCGTTGAAGGTCGAATACTGAAGCTTGTCGTCTTTCGACCAGTGAGGAATGAGGCCCCACTTCATCATCTTGGGTACACGCTTGCCGTCCTCGGACCGGATTGCGACGAGCATCGGCGCCGTCGGCGGCTTGTTCCAATCGGCCTCAAAGTTCGGCGCTGCCGAATCCGGGGCAAATTTCAGCCTGATTTTGATTTCGGAATAGTCGGACGACAGACGAACACGGCCACACATCGTCTTAGATCACCTCAAAGTGGATAAGGACGGCCGCTAATATGGCGACGAAAAGCACGATCAGCAACGAGCCCCGCCACGTCCCATCGGGGCCGGCATAGTCTGGAGATTTTTCGTATCCGCTCGCCATTCACCTATCCTCCTCAACCAGGAGCCACGATCATGGCTTCCACCTCGCGCAGGAAAGCGGCTTGTTCGCGCCCTTTGCTTTTGCCAAGCTCAAGTTGCGACTGGATATCTTCGTTGACCTTTTCGACAAACTGCGCGGCTGTCGCCGGCCGGAATGTGTTGCAGACCGCTCCGCACATCGCCGACACCGAATTCTCAAACGCTTCTAAGCTTCGGGCACGCAGCTGGATCGTTTGATCGATCAGTTCGTGCGGAACGTCGTCGAGTGAATTGTCGAGGGCTTCGAACGTCTCGATGTTCCGACCCTGCTCTTCGGTCAGCTCTTCCCCAAATTCGGTCAGTTCGAGGAAGAAGTGCACAGAACATTGAAAGTGCTCACTTAAGACGGCGGACACAGATTGGGACATTGGCAGACCTCTTACGCTTGACTCCGGGGCCAAATGTTCCCATTTTGTTCTCATAAGTCAAGACCCCGAGGAAAGCGGCGCCGAGGTCCATACGCTCGGCATTTTGGAGCAATTGCGCACGGAATCCGGCTACCTCTGGCGAGCCACGTCCGACTTCTATTTCCGGGTCGATAAGCTGCTTCGGGAGTTGGAAAATCCGAACCTACATGAGATCGCGAACCTGCATCACCGCGTCGAATTGTGGGATCACACCGGGCAACACGTCCGATGGGTAATAGCGGCTTGTGGAACGGTGACGATCGGACAAGCGGCTTTCGAGGCCGCGGCCAAGAGCTGGCCCAATGAGCGGTTCGCCCTGCGGAACGGGATACAGCTAATTCGGGAACATCCGCAGAAGAAAAGGGGCGAGTAAATCTAGTCGCGTAGGAGGTAATCATGTCCGTCACGTATTACGTCGCGCTGCCGTTCATAAAGACGGAGGACGGCGTGGCGCCGGGCGAGGCGCAAGAAATGCCCAACGAAGGCGCAGCGATCCGGCGGGCCGAGGCGATGTCGCATGATTCCGCCAACGGCGGAGCGCTCGCGTTCAAGCGGAGTGGCGACCCGAATATGGGAAATTTCAACGACGCCACAATTCTAAAATCGTTCGGCGAAGTGCCGGCAAACCTGGACGAGTTATAACGGCTTCATCCCACGTTCCCCGCACTTGTGGCATCTCGCGAACCCACCCCTTATTGATTGAGAGTCCCCTTTGGAGTAGCTCCCTCCGACGAAGCAGAGTATCTTAGAGCCATGAATGCGCCGATTATCCAACGCGCCGAAACCATTCCACTCGGGATAGGGTTTTACACGGTCCCGGAAGCTTCCCGGCTGTTGAAGATTTCTGCCGTCAACATAAGACGTTGGCTTGGTGGGTACACATATCGGGATGATGGCGAATTGCGCACCATGCCGCCGCTTTGGACTCCCCAACTGCCCTCTTTTGACAATCACCTCGAACTAAGTTTTCGAGACCTCATCGAATTGCGTTTCGTCAAAGAATTCATAAAGGCCGGCCTTGGACTAAAGACCATTCGACATTGTCTAGAATTCGCTCGCGAATGTGTTAACGATCCGCACCCATTCTCGACACAGCGGTTTCGAACCGACGGCCGCACCATCTTTCTCGAAAGCGCTCGCAAGACGGGTGACACACTCCTCGACCTGAAAAAGCATCAGTATGCGATAAGGCAAGTCATTGAGCGTAGTTTCAAAGACCTCGATATTGCGAACGATGCAGTGTCTCGTTGGCGCCCGTTCAACGGAAAGACCTCGATTGTTGTTGATCCTGCTCGCGCCTTCGGTCAGCCCATTGCAACAAAGTCTGGGGTGCCAACTGTTTCGCTTGTTGATGCCGTCGAGGCCGAAGGATCAATTGACCGGGTCGCCAAGCTCTTCGTAATACCGACAGCTGTCGTGCGTGATGCAATTCGCTTTGAAAAAACTCTCCTCGCGGCGTGAAGGTTCTTTTTGACAATAACCTATCCCCCGCGCTTGCCCGTGCCCTCCAGGAATTGTTCAAAGGCCAACATGAGATTGTCGCATTGCGTGACAAATTTCACGGAGCGCCCACCGACGTGGAATGGATCACGGAATTGAGTGGCGATGGCAGTTGGATTGTAATTTCCGGCGACCGCCGAATTACCCGCAATAAAGCCGAGTACCACGCTTTCCGAAATTCACGACTAGTCGGTTTTTTTCTCTCAAAAGGACTCTACAAATCAAAGGTAACGAAGCAAATGGAGCGCATTCTTGCGCTTTGGGATGCTATGGAAGCAATTACCTCGACCGTGCAGGGGGGAGCGATGTTCGAACTACAGATGAAGAGTGCCCGCGTGCAACAGTTGAAATAACGCTGAACGCGGGTGCGGCGAGTGAGCCAGCTTCTAATTCAACATTATCTTAACGAACTGCAAACCCTTCGACGGGTTTCCGGTACATCGCGCGAATCCGTGGTGCGCGAGGCCTTCAAAACGCTGCTCAAGGATTGGGGCAAGTCGCACGATCTCATTTTCATTCCGGAGTACGAGTATCAAACGCTCCAAAAAACCCAAGTTTATCCGGACGGGGCGCTCCTCCACGCGTTGCGTGTGCCCCTTGGCTATTGGGAAGCGAAGGACGAAGAAGACAACCTAGATGAGGAAATAGACAAGAAGTTCCGCAAGGGTTATCCGCAGGACAACATCATCTTCGACGACTCGCATGAAGCGGTGCTCATTCAAAATAAGCAGCCCGTGATGCGTTGTGGGGTTGAAGACCCCGCGAAATTACAAAAGCTTCTGGAGCTATTTTTCGGCTACGAGCGAACGGAGATCGCGGGTTTCCGCAAGGCCGTTGAGCAATTTAAGAGAGATCTACCGGAGGTCCTCAAGGCGTTGCGGGAAATGATTGAGGCCGCCGAGCGGAACAATGTTGAGTTTCGCAACGCCGCGCTCCGGTTCCTCAAACACGCCCAGGACACCATCAATCCGAGCGTGACCGCGGCGGACGTGCGAGAAATGCTGATACAGCACATCCTGACCGAGGAAATCTTCTCCCAGGTGTTCGACGATTCTAATTTTCATCGCCAAAACAACGTGGCGAAAGAACTCTATGCCCTGGAAAATACATTCTTCACCGGCAAAGTGAAATATGACACGCTGGTGAGCTTACGAGCCTACTATGCCGCAATAAGGAGTGCGGCTGCGCTCGTTACGAGTCACCACGAGAAGCAAAACTTTCTTAAGATCATCTACGAGAATTTCTACAAAGTATATGACAAGAAGAAAGCCGATCGCCTTGGTGTCGTTTACACGCCCAACGAAATAGTACGCTTTATGATCGAGAGCGCCGATTGGCTTTGCCAAAAGGAGTTTGGCAAGTCGCTGATTGACAAGCAAGTGGAAATTCTCGACCCAGCTGCCGGAACCGGTACTTTCATCACCGAGCTGATAGAGCACTTCCGCGGTCAGCCGCAGAAGATGCGTTACAAATATTTGGAAGAGCTACACGCGAACGAGGTAGCGATTCTTCCCTATTACGTCGCCAATCTGAACATCGAGGCGACGTATGCTGCCATCAACGGTTATGAAGAATACCCAAATCTTTGTTTTGTTGACACGCTGGATAATACAGCAGCACTCAAAGTACAGAAGAACCAGCATGTTGGGGATCTGTTCGGGGGTGTGAGCGAAGAGAACGTCGCGCGCATCAACCGGCAGAACAAAAGAAAGATAAGTGTCGTTATCGGCAATCCGCCCTATAACGCAAATCAGCTCAACGAAAATGAGAATAATAAGAACCGCGAATATCCTGAGATTGATCGGCGAATTAAGGCGACCTATATCGACGCCTCCACGGCCCAGAAGACAAAGCTGTATGACATGTACGCGCGTTTTTTCCGCTGGGCATCAGACCGCGTTGCTGAAAACGGAATAGTCGCATTTATTACAAACCGCAGCTTTATCGAAAGCCGCACCTTCGACGGCTTTCGAAAAATGGTCTGCGCCGAATTCAACGACATCTATATTATTGATCTTGGCGGAGACGTACGGTCCGATCCGCGGCTATCGGGCACCAAACATAATGTATTCGGTATTCAAACCGGTGTTGCCATCAGCTTTATGGTGAAACGCGCCAATGCTAAGGGTTGTCGCATTCGGTACGCGCGGCGTCCCCAATCGGAGATCGCCGAGGAGAAGCTGGCGTATCTTGGCATAGCAAAACTCAACAAGATTACGTTCGACGACATCCGGCCCAACTCGCAGAACGATTGGATTAATCAGTCAGTCAACGATTTTGACAGTTTCATTCCTGTTGCGAGCAAGGCAACCAAGAACATCAAGGTCTCGGGACAAGAGCGAGCGATTTTCAAACTGTTTTCCCTTGGCGTCGTCACTAATCGAGACGAGTGGGTCTATAATATTGATGTTGATCAAATATCCAAACAAGTCCGATCGTTCATTGGAGTATACGAATCCGAGCGACGCCGATGGAAAAGGGAGGGTCGGCCGCCCCAGATCGGAGATTGGGTAAGCCGGGAGATAAAATGGACGTCCGAGCTCGAAGTCTATCTCAAACGAGACATTCCGCTTGAATTTAATCCGCAACGAATACGGCTGGCCGCGTATCGTCCGTTTGTATCTCTGTACACTTATTACGATCGAATAATCACCCACCGCGTCTATCAGCAGACACTGATATATCCGATTGATCGTGTCGTGGATAATCGATGCATAGTGTTTACCGATCCAACGGCCATGAAGCCTTGGCTCGTTTCCGCAGTCCACCGGCTTCCTGACCTGCATTACGTCGGAGCGGCGGCTGGCACGGTTTGCTTACCATTGAAGTCTTTTGAGCTTCCCGAAGGGACAGACAATATCACCGATTGGGCACTCGATCAGTTTCGAGAGCATTACGGAAAGAGGTCCAGTAAGCGGACGATCACCAAAAATGATATTTTTCACTACGTATATGGGGTGCTGCATGACCCGGTGTATCGCGAAAAATATGCTCTGAACCTCAAGCGAGAGCTTCCACGAATTCCCTTCTATCTGGATTTCTGGATTTGGGTCGAGCGGGGTGAGAAGCTAATGAGATTGCACATAGGCTATGAAACAGCCGAGCCGTGGCCACTCAAACGCATCGATACACCCGACAATAAATCGCGCAAGGCGGGATTGGCGCCGAAGGTTTTGCTCAAGGCGGAAAAGGAGGCTGGCAACATTAAGCTCGACAGCGAGACGCAATTGACTGGCGTGCCACCGCAGGCGTGGACTTACCGGCTCGGGAGCCGTTCGGCGCTGGAATGGATATTGGACCAGTTTAAGGGAAAGACGCCGAAAGACCCGACCATCCGCGAGAAGTTCAATACCTATAAATTCGCTGATCACAAGGAGCAGGTGGTTGATCTCCTCCAGCGCGTCACGCGCGTGAGTGTCGAGACCCAATCTATAATCGAGGAAATGAAAGCGGGTGGAAATACGAGGTGAAGCCGCCGACAAGGTTCCCTATCAGGCTAGGAACAATCGAGAGCGCGCCCGGCCGGATCACGCCACCAAGTCGAATTCGACGCGAAGCTCTTTGGCAATTTCCTCGGCTGCGATCTGCGCATTGATCGCGGCGGCTGGTTTGGTAATGACGGTCGGGTGCCAGCCATAGGCTGGGTCCTTGTGAACGGCGATGAAGACTCCGCCGATGTTCAGCCGCGCGGCGACCATGTCAGCCAATTCTTGCGCGGTCTTATTTTGCTTGGGCATCATTATGGTTCCAATCGTTTCAGCCCTCTAGGATAATGACGCTCGGACCCCGTGCAATGGGCAGTCGTCACTGTTTTATGTATTGGGAGCCAAAAAGGAGCCAAAATGAAGAGCCAGTACTGCTAAGTCATTGAAAGAATGGTAGCGGAGGACGGATTTGAACCGCCGACACGCGGATTATGATTCCGCTGCTCTAACCAGCTGAGCTACTCCGCCAACCTCCTCAGACACTTAGCCAAACCGGCCCCGCGGCGGACGCGCGCCGATCGAACCGTGTCTGTCTGCGCTGAGACGGCACATTTATGCCACTCAAGGCGGCTTTCCAAGCGGGATTCATCGCCAGGAACCAACTTTGCTTGGCGACCGCAGGTTGCTTTTATGCTATTGATGGCGTGAGGGTAATGCACTTCAGGGACGTTAGCTTTTACGAGGGTGCGCGGGTGCAGTTTTATCGCGTTTCCGGGCTTTCGGTGGCGAGCGAGATCGACTTGCCGGGGCTGATCCCAGGCGCGCCCGGGCGCACGGCCCAGGTGACAATACGCCTCGGCGAGGTGCCGGAGAGCCTGCCGCAACCGACCGCTTCCGGGCCGACCTGGCAGATCGCCGGCAAGCAGTTCCTGCTGCGCATCCCCAACATCGCGCGTTTCCTGCTCAATGACGGCAGCGAGATCGTGGTGGCCCCGGAACCGGAGGCGGCCGCCGCCGACCTCCCGATCTTCACCCTCGGCGGCGCGTTCGGCATCCTGCTGCACCAGCGCCAGCAGATCGTCCTGCATGGCAGCGCGGTGCGCGTCGGCGACAAGGCCGTGCTGTTCTGCGGCCCGTCGGGAGCGGGAAAATCGACCATGGCGGCGGCGCTGGTGCAGCGCGGCTTTCCGCTGGTATCGGAAGACGTCTGTGTCGTCACGACGACCGATACCGGCACGCCGCTCGTCCATCCCGACGGACGCCAGCTGAAACTGTGGGCGCAGAGCATCAATAAGCTCGATTTGACCGGACGGCGCGGCGAGCGCGTGCGCACGAGCCTGGAAAAATTTTACGTCGACGCGCACGAGGCGTCGAGCGAGCCGCTGGCACTGGGCGCCATCTATGCGCTGCGCGAAGCCCGGCCGCCACACAAGCCGGGAGTCGAGCGGCCCAATGTGGTCGACGCGGCGCTCATCCTGCGCCGCAACGCCTACCGGCCTTTGCTTGTGCAGCGCATGAATCAGAAAGTGAATTATTTCCGCGCCGCCACGACGATCGCCAATGCCGCCGGAATTTTCCATCTCACCCGCGCCCTGGATTTCGCCAAAATGCCGGACGTAATTGCTTGGCTGGAAACGCACTGGCTGGATCTGCGGCTCACGGAGAAAGCGGCGTGACCCGCACCATCTGGCTCGCCTCCTATCCCAAATCCGGCAACACCTGGTTCCGGATGCTGGTGGCCAATCTCTCCGCCAAAGACGGCCAGCCGATCGATATCAACAACTTGCCGGAACGCAGCGGCATTGCCAGCGCGCGCGGCCCGTTCGATCATCTCACGCTGATCGATTCCGGCCTGCTGACCCATGACGAGATCGATTGCTTGCGGCCGCGCGTTTATGAGGAACTGGCGCGCGGCGCGGAGGATGACGAATACGACGCGCCGCCGGACATCCCGCCGGTCCGTTTCGTCAAAGTCCACGACGCCTATACGATGACGCCCAAGGGCGAGCCCCTGCTCGCCGGCCGGCGCGGCGCCGACGGCGCCATCGTCATCGTGCGCGACCCACGCGATGTCGCGCCCTCGCTCGCCAATCACAATCGCGGCAGCATCGACGACGCGATCGCGTTCATGGACAATAGCCACGCGAGCTACGGCTCGGGAACAAGTCGGCAGAACACGCAGTTCCGGCAAAAGCTACACGGCTGGAGCGGTTATATGGCGAGTTGGCTCGATCAGACCGACCTTCCGGTGCATCTCGTCCGCTATGAGGAAATGCAGGCCGATACTGTTGCAACGTTTCGGCAGGCGCTGGACTTTGCGGGCCGTCAGGCCAGCGACGAGGAAATTCGGCGCGCGGTGGATTTCGCCAACTTTGCCGAGTTGAAGCGGCAGGAGGAAGAGAAAGGCTTCTGCGAATTGTCACGTCCCCATCTCGGCGGGGTTTTCTTCCGCCGCGGCGAAGTCGGCGCCTGGCGCGACGAACTAACCGCCGAGCAGATCGCGCGCATCGAAGGCGCACATGCGCCGATGATGCGGCGGCTGGGCTACGAACCGGCGGGCGCGATGCCGCTGGCGCGCGCGGGATAGAGCGAGCACGGCCGAGGAGCGGGCACGATGATACGCAAGCAAGGCGACTGGCTGGCGGCGAAGGTAGGCGACGAGCTGGTGATGATGAGCGCCGAAAAGGGCAATTACATCGGCTTGAGCGAAGTCGGCGCCCGCATCTGGGAATTGCTCGAGACGCCGCGGGACATCGAGGCGGTATGCGCCCAATTACAGGACGAGTTCGAGGTAGCGCCCGAGACCTGCCGCGCCGAGGTGGAGAGTTTCCTCAACGAGCTGGTGAAGCATGGCGCCATTGCGCTTGAGACTGCACCCTCCGCCGGTCATTCCCGCGCAAGCGGGAATCCATAATCACGGTTCGCGAAGTGAGAAGCCAAACGCCTTATTCGCTCGTCCCCGCGGAAGCGGAAGCCCAGAGGACTCCCGAACGGAGCGAGCCTGCCCGCCTGGATTCCCGCTTGCGCGGGAATGAGCGTAGTACGACGCCATGAATCGCACCCGCTTGACCCGCCGTCTGCTGCTTAGGTTCGGGCAGATCGATAATCGCCGGCGCGCCTTGCTGGTCGAGGCGGTGGCGTATCTCTTCGCCGCGCGGCTTGCTTTGATTTTCATTCCGTTCCCGCGCCTGGCCCGCCGCCTCGGCGACTTCGTTCCGCCGCGCGACGCCCGCGCGACGGCATCGCAAGCCGCACCGACTGCGGACCAAACGCAGCTCGCAAAGGACATCGGTTGGGCGGTAACACGCTCGGCCCGTTACGTACCGTTCAAGGCGGTGTGCCTGCCGCAAGCCATGGCGGCGCGCGTGATGCTCAAGGGCCGCGGCATCGGCAGCGTCATGCATTTCGGCGCAGCCAAAGGAACCGTGAAACCGCTCGACGCCCATGCCTGGCTCGATGCCGCAGGCATTGAAGTAACGGGTTATCCCGTGGCGGAAAGGTTCGCCGAGATCGCGTGTTTTGTGTGACCGTGGAGCAGCTACGATGACAGCAGAGCCCGAGCGGAAGCCTGAGGGTCACGCGCCAAGTGATGAGAACGATGAAATCCTTTCCATGAGGATCGGCGGCAAAACAATCGGCGAAAACCTCGAGGCCGCAATTGCATCCGGGCGCGTAGTTCGCCGAGAGGACGGCAGGCTGTCCTTACCTCAAACTCCGCCTGAACTGAAGCTGAGCAATAATAAGCCGTTTGGACGCGACTGCTCGTTTCTCAACTCTTTCATGTTTAAACAAATCTACGGCGGCGCCTGCGTTCCGGTCGGTTGCGCGGCCTGCTACAAGGTCAAGGTCGAGACGCGAACGATGCGTGAAATGATGGCGGTCGAGAAGATTGCGGAACAATTCGAGTGCCGCGCGAAGACCGCCCCAGAGGTCGACCGTCCCGGCAACCAATCGCTGTATTCCTCGTATTTTTACCTGACCGGTCTCGATCAGGCCCGCGCGACGTATAAAGAGGTTCGTGCCAAGGTCGATGCCGATCCGGTACTTGGCTCATCGGTAAAGGTGGTCATCAAGCGCGGCTGTACGAATTATGAGCACGCCTGCGGACCGTCCAATCGCTACACGTTCGACCCGCGGCTGAAGGACGTCGAGGCGCATTTTCATGAGCGCTATGTGCGGCGAGAACCTGTATCCGGGCCCGCCAGGAAATACCGAGACGCGATAACGCTGCTTGAAATCGCCCGCGTCGCCTACCGGATCGGAGACAACACGTACAAGGACTTCACGGGCGGAAAAGAGATTTTTCCCGCGACGGTAACCTATGATCCGGATGGCTCCGATGAAGATAATTCGTCGAGCTGAGATCACTAGGCTATGCCGTCGCGCCGCATTGTCGATCGCAACCACATAATCAGGTAACCACCGAGCGGTCGGGGAGCGCGGGATGTCGACGGACATGGGACGCAGCATCGAAACGACCATGGCATCGCGCGCCTTGATGCCGCCTTACGTGGTGCTGCGGGATTTCCTCGACGAAGAGGCAGTTGCCGGCCTGCTCGATTACGCATTGGCGCGACAAGCCGACTTTTTGCCCACACGACTGAATTCGAAAATGGCCGATCCGTCGATTCGTGTCTCGGCGGGTTTGCGGGAGCTTGGGATTCATCGCCCCGTGTTTAGAACCAAAGTGCTCGGCTTGGTCCCGGACTTGATCGCCAGATTGCAAGTGACCACTTTCGAATCGCCGACGCTCGAGACCGAATTGGTGGCGCATGGCGACGGCGCGTTTTTCAAGCGGCATATCGACACGCAAACCGCCGAGTACAGTGATGTCGATCGCATCCGCGTGCTGAGCGGCGTGTATTATTTCAACGCCGAGCCAAAGGCGTTCGGCGGCGGCGCGCTGCGGCTCTATGCCATCGGCGGCAAACCGGACGAGAATTTCGTCGACGTCGAGCCGCTCAACAACAGCTTCCTGGTCTTTCCGTCCTGGGCGCCGCACGAAGTCATGCCGGTAAGCTGCCCATCGCAGCGTTTCGTCGACTCGCGCTTCGCCGTCAATTGCTGGGTGCTTCGTAAAAAAGCGGGGGCGAATATCCGCCCCCGCGAAGCGGGGGAGGGGGACCGCCCGAAGGGCGGTGGAGGGGGCCTCTGAGCAGACGTTTCTTCGTGTACATTCTGGCAAATCGTCCGATGGGAGTACTTTATGTCGGCGTAACCAACGATCTTGCGCGCCGCATCTGGGAGCACAAGACCAAGGTCGTGTCAGGATTCACGAGCAGGTATGGAGTGACGATGCTGGTCTATTACGAAGAATATGGGTCGATCCTTGAAGCGCGTGCCCGAGAGCGAACACTGAAGCGATGGCGCAGGGTCTGGAAATTCAAGTTAATCGAGCGCGTCAATCCCACATGGCGTGATCTATATGATGGATTGGTCATGCTTTGATCGCGTTCCCCGAATGCGGTGCAGCGCGCAGCGGTGCACCGCTGATCCGGGGTCGTCGCAGGCTCGGCGCCTGTATGCTCTGAGCTTGTAACGATCCCGGTTCTGCAGCGCACCACTTCGTGCTGCGCTGCGCCCGGGAAACATAGGATGAGACGGCCATGAGTGCGCATGCTTTGATTGCGTTCCCCGGATGCGGTGCAGCGCGCAGCGGTGCACCGCTGATCCGGGGTCGTCGCAGGCTCGGCGCCTGTATGCTCTGAGCTTGTAACGATCCCGGTTCTGCAGCGCACCACTTCGTGCTGCGCTGCGCCCGGGAAACATAGGATGAGACGGCCATGAGCGCGATTTTCGGCATCCTGCGGTTTGACGGCGGCGCGGTCTCCGCGCGGGACCTGGAGCGCATGGGCAACACGCTCCGACATCGCGGACCCGATGGCGTCAAGTCCGTCGTCGACGGATCCGTAGGCCTCGGCCATTGCCTGCTGCGGGTCAATCAGGAAGACCTGTTCGAGCGTCAGCCGATTGTCGACCGCGGCGCCGATCTGACCCTGGTCGCCGATTTGCGGATCGACAATCGCGAGGAGGTCGCCGCCATCTTCGGCATCGGCGCGGCAGAGCTGCGCGACATGCCGGACAGCGCGCTGGTGCTGCGGGCCTATCGAAAATGGGGCGAGGCCTGCGCCGAACATCTCGTCGGCGATTTTGCCTTCGCGATCTGGGACGGGAACGCGGGAAAGCTCGTGCTCGGCCGCGATCACATGGGCCAGCGCAACATCTATTATCACGAAGGCGAAGATTTCTTTGCCTTTGCCACCGAGATCAAGGCGCTTTGGGCGCTCGCCGACGTGCCGCGCCGATTGCTCGATGAAGAAATCGCTCGGTTTTTTCACATGCGGGTGAGAGAGCGGCCGCGAGGCGCCACGTTATATGCCAACATCTACGCCGTTCACGGCGGCACGGTGCTGACTGTGGAGCCCGCACGCGCCGTCAAGGTTAAGAGCCATTGTTATTGGGAGCCCGGCGCCGATCCGGTCCATGAAAACCGCGACGAAGATTACTATGTCGAGACCTATCGCAAGGTATTGACCGAAGCGGTCGCCTGCCGGTTGCGGCGGTTGACGGCACCGGCCGCGCTGATGATGAGCGCAGGCTTCGACACTGCGGCCATTGCCGGGATCGCGGGCCCGGTGGTGACGGCACAGGGACGCAAGCTCATCACCCTGTCGTGGCTGGGGTCAAATCCGGACGCGCCCGCGCGCGGCGACATTCGTCCCTGGCTCGAGGCCTGCCGGCGGGTCATGCCGCATCTCGACATTCGTGCGTTGACACGGGACGGCGACAACCCGCTCCGCGGCATGGAGCGGGGATTTGTCGCGCACGATTCTCCCGGCGGAAGCAGAAAGTCGGTGGCCTATCTGTTCGCCGAGGCAGCCTCGGCCGGCGCCCGCTTGATCATGTTCGGCTATGGCGGCGATTATACGATCAATCCACGCGGCCGCGGCGCCTTGGCCCGCTACCTGCGCAAAGGCCAGTTTCGCCGTTTTGCCGCGGAGCTGCGGCCGCATCTGCGAGAGACCGGACAATCGCTCTGGACATGCTTGAAGGGCGAAATCGTGATCCCGTTGTTGCCCCCTTACCTCGTTTATTGGCAGCGCTATCTGCGGCGGGCCGGCCCTGCTGCGGAGCAAATGTCGGCGCTGCGGAACATCGAAGGCCCCACCATGAGAAGGCTCAGAAAAAGAAACACCACGCGAGCAGAGGACGCGATTCCGTTTGCGGCAATGCGCGCACTTGACCGCCACCTGCTCAACCGACAGCGCCGCGGCGCGGCTCCCGGATGGTCCATCCCGACAGCCGCGCACGGGCTGGAGCTAACGCGCCCGTTTCACGACAAACGGGTGGCAGAGCTTGGGCTCGCAATTCCGGAGGAGCTTTATGTCAAGAACGGCATCAACCGCTATCTCGCGCGCCGCGCCCTTGCCGACGTCTATCCGCCGGAATTCCAGAGCCGGAGGCGCAGCAATGTCGGCATGCTCGACGAGGTGGCGCTGCCGGATTGGACCGTTCCGGAATTGCAGTCCGAAGCCGATCGGCTGGGGAAGAGCGCCAAGCTCTCGGTTTATTTCGATTTCGCGCGTGTGCGCGATTACCTCAATTCACCGAGCGTGCTGAAAAAGAACATTGCGCTTCGCGCGCTTCGGACCGCAAGATTCATCGAATGGTTCGAGCGCCCAAACGAGCCCTGACTTACGCAATGGCGCCGCAAAACCTTCCGGTCTTTTAGCAGGTTAAGGTGGTTGTGCTCGACGCCTTGCTTTCGTGAATAGGAAAGGTACTTTTGGCCGCTGTAGCGCCGGTCAGATCCGAAAGGATCACCCGCGGCGGCGACCAAGGCTTCCGGCGGCGATGCGCGCCTACCTCCCGCCCACCGTTTCCCGCTTCGGTGTCCGACTGCATCGAAATACCCCGCCTCCCACGCGCTTAACGCGCACAACCGCCATTATATACGTAAATCTGCCAGCCTCACAAGCTCGTCAAAAAGTGAGGAGACCCTCGCCAAAAAGTGAGGAAAACAAGCCTAGACTGTCATCCAATCGAGATATTAGTTTCTTGTTGAGGTTGTGAAACTGCTAGTATAAACTTATACAGATTTTAATTTCCTGCCTCAACTGCCGCTTGCTTCACTTAAAGCCAATCCGGGAGGCGCGCCTTGTCCAACCAATATCTCGGCGAAATCCGGCTGTTCACGTTCAACTTCGCGCCGAAAGGCTGGGCGTTTTGCGCCGGCCAGCTCCTGCCCATCCAGCAATACTCGGCGCTGTTCGCGCTGCTGGGCACCTATTACGGCGGCAACGGGGTATCGACTTTCCAGCTGCCCGACCTGCGCAGCCGCGTGCCGAACCACATGGGGTCCGGCGCCGGCGGCACATACACGATCGGCGAGATGGCCGGCGTGGAGAACGTGCCGCTGATCGCCAATCAACTGGCGCCGCATATCCATATGCTGCAGGCAGTAAACTCACCGGGCGGCGCCTTCCAGCCAAGCGGCCATTTGCTCGCCCAATCCGGCACCGGCAACGCTGCGGTTTACGCCGCACCGTCCAATCTCACGTCGCTCAATCCGGCAAGCATCCAGCCGGCGGGCAACGGCCTGCCGCACAGCAATATCCAGCCCTATCTCGCCCTGAACTATTGCATCGCGCTGACCGGCATCTTTCCGTCGCGCAATTGACGCCGCGATACGAGAGGCCAAGCCATCCGAGGACGATAGCAATGACACAACCTTATGTCGGCGAAATCCGGATGTTCGGCGGTAATTTCGCGCCGCGTACCTGGATGTTCTGCAACGGTCAGTCGTTGCCGATCTCGCAATACCAAACGCTATACACCTTGATCGGGACGACGTATGGCGGCAACGGGACGACGACGTTCAATCTGCCGAACTTGCAGGGTCAATTGGGCGTCGGCATGGGTCAGGGCCCCGGCCTCTCGAACTATGCGATCGGACAAACCGGCGGCGTCGAGAGCGTGACGCTGACGACCTCCACGATGCCGGGACACAGTCATTCTCTGATGGCCTCGAAGGTAACGGCGACGACGAACAGTCCCACCGGCAATCTGACCGGCGCAACTCCGACAAGTCCGACCCATGCCGTCTTGTATACGCTGCCTGGCTCTCCAGCCCCGACGATGGGAACGCTCAACGCACAGTCGGTGGCGCTCAACAGCGGGAACCTGCCGCATCCCAACATGATGCCGTCGCTCTGCCTCAGCTTCATCATCTCGCTGTACGGTATTTTTCCGAGCCAGAGCTGAGCTCGGCGGGAGGAATCGATGTCGGACCAATATGTCGGCGAAATCCGCGCTTTCGGCTTCAATTTCGCGCCTTACGGCTGGTTTCAATGCAACGGCCAAGTCTTGCCGATCTCGGGCTATACGACGCTGTTTGCGATCATCGGCACCTATTTCGGCGGCAACGGCACCACCAATTTCCAGTTGCCCAATTTGCAGGGCAGCGTGCCGATGCATTGGGGCACCAGCACCAGCGGAACCGTTTACGACTTGGGCGAGCCGTTGGGCTCCACAAACGTAACGCTCAACAGCAGCCAAGTACCGAGCCACAGTCACCTCCTCCAAATAGCGGAAGGCACCGGCGCCACCAGGAGCTCAGTGCCCACGCCCACGACCTGGCTCGGTACCGCGGAACCCGGCAAATGCTATATCGCGACCGGCACTCCCAACGTGGCGCTGTCCCCGAATGCGATTGCTCCGAACACCGGCGGCCCATTGCCGCACGAAAACATGCAGCCGTTCCTGACCGTCAATTTCTGCATCGCGTGGAACGGAGTGTTCCCGTCGCGCAATTGAACGGACCTCATTCGTGAATTTGCATCAGCCGCCGCCGGTCTTTGCCTTGCCGGCGGCGCTGCTGTCGCGCGGTTTTGCGCTCCGCCCGGAGACCGAGGCCGACATTGCCTTCCTGATGCGGCTCTACGCCTCGACGCGCGAGGAGGAGCTGGCCCCGGTGCCGTGGACATCGGAGCAGAAAGCGGCCTTCCTGGCGCAGCAATTCGTCGCGCAGCGGCGGCACTACCGCGCCTATACCGACTGCGCCTTCGACGTGATCGAGAAGAACGGCGAACCGGCCGGGCGGCTTTATCTCCAGGCGCAACCGACCCGCCTGCACATCGTCGACGTCGCGCTGTTGCCGGCCTGGCGCGGCAACGGCGTCGGCGCCGTTTTGCTCGAAGGCCTGCAGGCCGCGGGCCGCGCCTGCGGCAAGGGCGTCAGCACTTTCGTCGAAAAATTCAATCCGGCGCTGCGGCTCTATCAACGGGCCGGCTTCGCCGAGATCGGCGACCATGGCGTCTATCTGGAAATGGAATGGCGGCCGGAGAGCCGTGCCGCCGAAAAGGGTGGGTAAAATCGCCCGGCACCACTGCACCGCGTGGGCACCGCGCCTGAGCGATTTTGCCCACGCTGTTTGGCCTCGCGACGCAGTCGAGTAGGGTGGGTAAAATCGCCCTGCACCGCTGTACCGCGTGGGCACCGCGTCGGCGCGATTTTGCCCACGCTGTTTGGCCTCGCTACGCGGTGCCCACCCTACCAGCCGCCGCGAACGCGTGTCCCACCGCTCACGCTGCGGCGTGAAACGCCGCCGCCAGCCAATCGTTGGCCAGCGCATCGATGACGAGATGGACGCGATCGGCGGCGCCTTGGTTCGAAACGCTGTGAGGATCGGACAGCCGCAGATACCACACGCTGCCGGGCGTCATGACGACACGACTGCCGTTGAGCAGAAACTCGACGTGCGGATTGGTCGTGACCGGCACGTGCAGCCGCACGGTGCCGCGCTCGAAGGCGAGGTCGCCGTCGCGGTGTTCCTTGATGATCGAACCGGGCCCAAGCCGCATCAGGCGAACCGCCTCCACGGGGCATTCGAATGCGGCGAGAAGCTCGCGGAAATAGGGCGTGTGCGCCAGCAGCGGAGTATCCGCAAAGGCTTTTGCCGTAGGATTGGAATAGATCATCATGACCGGATGCGTCGCGCCGGCCTGGGCGCGCAAGGGAATAACGCTCCAATCGCCGTCGTAATTCTGTTTGACGAAGTGCTCGATCCATTCGCAGCCGCGCAAGCGGCCGAGGTCCTCCTCCAGCCGGCCGGGATCGAAATGCAGCGCCAATCGAAGGCGGTCCGGGAATTGGACTTGAACAGGTTCAGCCATTATCGATGCTTAAGCGACGTCGAGGCGACGGCGATGTCCAGGTATGCTTGGCGTGTGCTCGGCGCGCGGCGCCGGTTCAGAGAGAACGCATGAACATCATAGCGCAGAATTCCAATTGCCATTCGCGATAAATGGCGGCCTGCCCGACCAGCACGAATCCTCGCGCCGCGATGCAAAACTTCGCGGTGCAGGATTTCGCAGCGCTGATCATGGCCGATGCGGCACTGGCCGCGCGCCTTGCCGCGATCGAAGACGGCGCCGGCTTTATCGCCGAGGCTGTTCGCAGCGCCGAGGCGCACGGCATCGTGCTGTCCGAAGCAGGCCAGGGCGCGGCGGCGCCGCCCGATGTTCTGGGTGCGGCGCGATGGTCGCCGCCCGCGTTCGGCGGATCGGCACTGCCGCCGCGCGATTGGCTGCCGATCGCCGTCGCGGCGGAAGCCGGCACCGTCCACATCGATTGGGCCTGGTTCGGCGCCGAACCGTTGCGCGCGCCGTTCTATGAAGACGACATCCGGCGCGCGCTGCGCCGGCCGTTCAACCGCGCGTTCCGCTATCGCAGCGGCTTGCCCGGCCTGATCGCGCATGCCGCGGCGCCGGAGACGCTCGCGCCCGACGGCTTGATCTTCCACATGTCGCGCTGCGGTTCGACGCTGGTGGCGCAAATGCTGGCGGCGCTCGACGACAGCATCGTCGTCTCGGAGGCGGCGCCGATCGACGCCGTGGTGCAACTCGGCCGCGGCGTGCCGGAGGACGACGCGGCGCGGGCGCTCCGCGCGATCGTGGCCGCCTTCGGCCGCAAACGCAGCGGCCGGGAACGGCGCTATTTCGTCAAGCTCGATTGCTGGCATACGCTCGCTTTGCCGCTGTTCCGCCGCGCCTTTCCCGCGGTCCCTTGGATCTTTCTTTATCGCGATCCGGCCGAAGTGCTGGCGTCGCAGATGCGCGAGCGCGGCACGCAGATGGTGCCGGAATTTTTCCCGCCGGGCTTCTTCGGTATCGCCGAAGCGGACGGCATAGCTGACGAAAATTATTGCGCTCGCGTGCTCGGCGCCGTTTGCCGCGCCGTGCTCGACTATCGGCATTTGGGTGGCGGCCTGCTCCTCAATTATCGCGAGCTTCCCGAAGCGGCGTGGACGAAGGGGCTGCGGCATTTCGGCGTGTCCTGCAGCGACGAAGAGCGGGACGCCATGCGGCGACGGGCGACGTATAATGCCAAGTCTCCCGGCGTGCCCTTTGCCGCCGATGCGGAAGCAAAGCGAGCCGCGGCGACCGCCAAAGTCCGTGACGCCGCCACCCGCCATCTCGGCGAGATTTACGAGCGCATCGAGTCCTTCCGCGCGACGCCTAATTGAACGTCGCCACGTAGGTCACGCCCGCGGCGTCCTTGGCGGCCGGCACCAGGAAGATTGCCACTGCGCCGAGCTCCTGATGCTCCAAGCGGTAGAGGCGCTGCGGGAATACCCGGGGGTCGCGGGCGACAAATGTCAGCGAGAACGGCGGCCGCAGGCCGGGCGGCGCGAAGGCCGGGTTCAAGAGCGCGGCTTCCGTGAGCGTCAGCGGAACGGCCGGCAGGTCGTCTTCGCTGATGACAAAAACTTCCTCGACCTTGTCGGCAAAATCTTCGAAGACAAGCGCGCGCTCGATCATGGCCCGATCTCCATCGCGTTGCCGGCGATCGCGCCCACAAAATCACGGTGGTGAGGCGACATCGAATTCACCCGAATTGCCCCGCGCCAGACAAACCCGGAAGTTAATAGGCAACTCGCCCAGAGATGGCAACTCGCCGATATCGCCCCAATCGAGGGCGCCGCAGCCACTATGCAAAGCGAAAGCCGCACCATACATACAGCCCGGCCAATGCGGGAAACCCAGCGGCAACCACGATGCGACGCGCGATCTGGCGCACCGTGACGCTTCTGCTAATGGAATTGCCGTTGCCGCCTGTTGCCTGTCGGTTTTGTGTCATCTGTCGTCGTCAGGGTGAAGATTGAGGAGCAAGCTTATGCGAAAGCGCAGCATTGTGCCGGCGACGCTGGTCGCGCTGGTGTTGACGGCGTCGTCGCTCTGGACCGCGCCGGCCGCCATCGCGCGCTCGTCATTCGACGGCCACTGGAGCGTGTTGATCGTGACCGACGCCGGCACCTGCGACCGCGCCTATCGTTATGCGCTCAATATCATCAACGGCAGGGTCACCTACGACGACCCTTCGTTCCAGGTCTCCGGGCATGTCGACGCGCGCGGCCACGTCAACGTGACCGTCGCTGCCGGCGGCGAGCGGGCGAGCGGCTCGGGCGAACTGTCCGGCGACTCGGGCCGCGGCTTGTGGCGGGGGCATTCCGCGTCGTCGTCGTGCTCCGGCCACTGGGAAGCCGAGCGCCGCGGCTGAGTTTTCCCTTTGAAATTGTCCCGCTAGCTGGCGACCCGCGCGAAGCGGATCAATGAAAAATGTCCGAGCGGCGGCATCGGCCGCCGTTCGACGACGCGCACGCCGCCGTGCCGCGCTGCCCAGCGCGCCAGCCGCTCCCAACCCAATTCCGGGCGCCAGCCGAGCTGCCGCGCCAGCGGCGCAAACCAACGCTCGCAGGCCGCGCGCAAGCCTGTCTCCGCGCCGAGATGATTGATCAGGATGATCTCGCCGCCGGGCCTTATGACGCGCGCGAACTCGTCCAGCGTGCGCTCCGGATCCGGCACCGCGGTGATGACATATTGCGCGACGACGACGTCGAAGGCCGCATCCTTGAAACCGAGATGCTGGGCGTCCATCACGGCGAGGCCCTCGACATTGCGAAGCCGGCGCCCGGCGACGCGCGCCTTGGCCTTGTGCAGCATCGGCGCCGACAGATCGACGCCGATCAGCCGGTTCGAGGCCGCATAATCGGGCAGCGACAGGCCGGTGCCGACGCCGACTTCGAGAATGCGGCCGCCGATGCGCTCGGCCGCCGCGATCGAGGCCTTGCGGCCGCGCTCAAATACCGCGCCGAACACCAGATCGTAGATCGGCGCCCAGCGCGCGTAAGCCTTGGCGATGCCGGCTTTGTCGAGTTCGTCCGCCATCGCGGTCGCGTCAGCGCGCGGCCGCGAGGTCAACGCCGCGCGCGTCTTTGCCCTGCGCCGCCGTTATGGTGCCGGCGATGACGCCGCCGCCGAGCACGCGCGCCTGCCCCGCGGCCGCGTCGTAGAACACGCAGGCCTGGCCGGGCGACACGCCATCCTCGCCGGCGATCAGCTCGACTTCGATACCGGCTGGACCGCTGCGCAGCCACGCCGGCCGCGGCGGCCGCGTTGAGCGGACTTTGACGAAGACTTCGCGAGGATGCGCCAAGGCCTCCTCGAGCTTGCCGTCGCCGAGCCAGTTGATGTCGCGCAGCTTGATGCGGCTCGTGCGCAACGTCTCGCGCGGACCGACCACCACGCGGCGCGAAGTTGCGTCGAGCCGCACCACGTAAAGCGGCGAGCCGGTGGCCAGCCCGAGACCGCGCCGCTGGCCGACGGTGAAATGGATGATGCCGTCATGCCGGCCGAGCACGCGGCCGTCGAGGTCGACGATCTCGCCCGGACCCGCGGCGCCCGGCCGCAGCCGCTCGATGATATCGGCGTAATGCCCGCTCGGCACGAAGCAGATGTCCTGGCTGTCCTGCTTGTCGGCGACCGACAGTCCGAAGCGGCGCGCCAAGTCGCGCGTTTCGGCCTTGGTCCGGTCGCCGAGCGGAAAGCGCAGGAGATCGAGCTGGGCGCGCGTGGTGGCGAACAAAAAATAGCTCTGATCACGCTCGGCCTCGCGGGCGCGATAGAGCGCCCGGCCGCCGTCGGGCAGCCCGCGCGACGCGACATAATGGCCGGTCGCCAGCACCGCCGCGCCCAGATCGCGCGCGGTGTGCAACAGATCGTGGAATTTGATCGACTGATTGCATTCCACGCAGGGCACCGGCGTCTCGCCGGCCACGTAGCTCTCGGCAAAGCGGTCGATCACCGCTTCCTTGAAGCGCTCTTCGTAATCGAGGACGTAATGCGGAATGCCGATGTGCTCGGCGACCGCGCGGGCGTCATGGATGTCGCGGCCGGCGCAGCAGGCGCCCTTGCGATGGGTCGCCGCACCGTGATCGTAAAGCTGCAGCGTGATGCCGACGACATCGTAGCCGGCTTCCGCCAGAATAGCCGCAGTGACCGAGGAATCGACGCCGCCCGACATGGCGACGACCACGCGCGTCGCCGACGGCGGTCCTTCGATGTCGAGTAGGTTCAAAGCCATGCGGTGATCCCGGCCGGCGCAAGGTGCGCGCTGCCTCAAGCGCCCTTTATTATATGGGCCGCAGCCACGCTCCGCCACGGTCGCGCCTCGCGACTGCCGTGCTGTCGGCAAGAATTGCCGACTGCGTGACAAAGCCTGCCGTCCGTAATTGCCCCCAAGGCAAAGTAAGTCTTTGAATTCATGGAGTTTAGCGATGCTCTCGCGCTGGCCCGGGGGTTGCAGGCCGATCTGCGGGTCCATTTGGATCCATGCAGCTCCATGTTCGTTTCAGGGGTTCCCAAGTGTCGAGTATGTCGAGTATTGCGCCAGACTTACCTGCCGCGGTTTCGTTAACGACGGCGACGCGAATGCAGGCATTTCCATCCAGCCAAGACTCCGCCGCGCAACCGTTCGCGGCTTTGCTCGATGCCACGGCGCCAGCGCCGCCGAGCCCGCCGCCGGCAAGTACGACCGCGCTAAGTCCACCGGCGTCAAATCCACCGGCGTCAAGTTCGCCGGCTTCAGATCCGCCCACGCCAAATCCGCCAGCACCGAACCCGCCGGCAGTCGCGTCGACCCAATCCGCCACATCCTCGCAAGCAACACAGCAGCCATCGGGGCCGACCGGCGGCTCGACGGGAAACACGACGGATGCCGGATCCAGCCAAGCCTCCGGAACTCAAAATCCCGCAAGTACCAGCACGGCCGGCGGCGCCAGCGCGAGCAATAAAGCCGATGCGGGCGCGGACGCCGGCGGCAATGCGATCGTTGCGCGCGGCGTCCAACTGGCCGCCGCAGCAGCGAAAGCCATCGCGGTCGCGAAGGCGAAGGCGGCCTCCGCGAGTCCGACCGCCACGGCCCAACAAGATACGCCGGTCGATAACGGCGCAAGCGCCACCGATGCCTCGGGGAACGCAGCGACGCCAGCCGGCACCGGACCGTCGACACCGGCAGACGGAACTGTGGCGGCGACTGACGCCGCGGCAGCGCAAGCGGCGGCGGCTCCATTAACTGCTGCAGCCGTTGCGGCGGACGCAGCGGGCGCCATGCCGACGCCGCCCGGTTCGTCCCAGCCGGCCAAAAAAACGACCGATGACACGGGCGCCGATCAAAACGGCGACGGTGCCGCAGCCACTGGCGGAAGTGCCGCGCCAGCCGCACCCGCGGCGAACACAGCAGGGGTCAATGCAGCGCCGCCGGTCGCAGCCGTCATAGCCACGAGTGCCGATTTTCCATCATCTCCGGCAGGAGCTGCCGCCTCGCCGTCGGGCACGGTACTTGCCGCATCACCGCGCGGCCGGGCAACCGCATCACACCTCGACGCCCAGATTTCACTCGCCGGCAAGGCCGGTGACGCGCCTCAGACCACCCAAAGCGCCCAGGCTGCTCAACCGAGCAGCCTGCCTGACGGCAAAGGCCCGACAGTGGACGCCGCGTCGGGAAAACCGGAGCTCGCGGCCGACCTCGCCGCCAAGGCAGCGTCGCCGGGGAACGCTTCGCCGCAACAAGCGCCGCCGGCTGCCGTCACGCCGGGCGATGCCGCCGCACCCGCTGCGAGTCTCATTACCGCCCATCTGCAGACGTCCGGGCCGAACGATGCCTCCACCGCCGCACAGACTGCGACCAATACGGTGAAGGCAGCCACCGCCAATTTGCCGACGTTCGGCATCCTCACGGCGAATGCGGCGACGACTTAAACCGGAGCGGCAGAATCCTCTTCGGCGCCGGCGGGCGCAGTTTCGATCGCCGGCCTGCCGGTCGCCATCGCCGCCCGGGTGCAGGCCGGGTCTAACCAGTTCGACATCAGGCTCGATCCGCCCGAGCTTGGCCGTATCGACGTGCGCCTCGATGTCGACTCGAACGGTCAGGTGACGTCGCACGTCACCGTCGACCGCCCCGAGACGCTCACGCTTCTGCAGAGCCAGCAACCACAGCTCGAACGCGCGCTCGAACAGGCCGGATTGAAAACCGCGGATAACGGCCTGCAATTCTCGCTGCGCGATCAATCTTTCTCCGGACAGAACAACGGCGGCGGCGCGCAGCCGAACCCGGCGCAGCAGCTCGTCATTCCCGCCGCCGATTTGCCGCCCACGGAGACGACGCAAATCTATTCCCGTCTCAATCTCGGCGGCGGCGGCATCGACATTCGCGTGTAACCGGCACATCGGCTTTTAGGATCGATCATGACGACGAGCACCGCAATTCCCAGCACCGGCTCCACAGGCTCCACCACCAATACCGGCGTCACCGGCAACACCGGATTGGCGCAGCTTGCCGACAATTTCAATTCGTTCCTGACGCTTCTGACGACGCAGCTGCAAAACCAGGATCCGCTCGATCCGCTCGACACCAATCAGTTCACCCAGCAGCTGGTCGAGTTTACTTCGGTTCAGCAGCAGGTCGACATGAACACCAACATGCAGACCCTGATTTCGCTGCAGCAGACTTCGGAAGCGACTTCGGCGATGCAGTTCCTCGGCTCCAACGTCACGCTGAACGGCACGACCGCGACGCTGGCGGCCGGCTCGCCGGCGACCTGGTCGTTGAATTCACCATCGCCGGCTACTGGCAACGTCACGATCACGAATTCGAGCGGCCAGACGGCTTATGCGGGAACCGTGTCGCTCAACACCGGAACCCAGACCTACAGCTGGAATGGCCAGGGCAATAACGGCGTGACCTGGCCTGCGGGCCAATACACGCTGTCGATCAACGCCACCGGCGCCAGTGGTCAGCCGGTCACCGTCTCCACCCAGATCCAGGGCACCGTCAGCGGGGTCGATCTGAGCCAGAACCCGCCGCAACTCACGGTCAACGGACAGGGCTACCCGATCAGCGCGGTCCAATCGATCAATAACGGCAGTCTCAGCGCCCTGAGCGGTCTTGGCAGCACGCTCAGCAATCTCAACACCAGCCTCACCAACCTGACGAATCTGCTGTAGCGGCTATCCCCTACCGCTGCGAACCCGCGAGCGCGATGACCCTCAGCGCCGCCGCACCGGAAACCGGGATTTCCGGTCTGCACCCGACAAATTGCGGCCAATTGCGTGCGCCGCTTAGGCAAATTTTAAGTGGCCGTGCGTAAGGTCGCCGACTGTAGTTGTCGAGTTGTGAGAGTGACTATGACCGAACCCCATCGCCCGAGGGTTAAATACGTCATCGGGCCGGACGGTTCGCCCCTGACCATCGCCGATTTGCCGGCGCCGGGGACGAAGCGTTGGGTCATCCGCCGCAAGGCAGAAGTGGTTGCCGCGGTGCGGGGCGGACTGCTGTCGCTCGAAGAGGCGTGCAGCCGCTATACCCTGACGGTCGAGGAATTCCTGTCCTGGCAATATTCGATCGATCAGCACGGCCTCGCCGGATTGCGCACGACCCGCATTCAGCAATATCGCCAGTAACTCCCGCTTAATCGACCTTGCCGAATTGTCAACGCCGATCGGCGCAGCCGACGCTTTGGCGTTCCCGATCGCCCGGTCATCCACGCAGCCGTGGTCGCCGCGGGATAGCGCCGCAAATCGCCGACTGCGTTTTGCTTGCTGTGACGACGGCCGTAGGCCGGCTGTCACCGGAGCGCCGCGCTGACCAAGGTGTGGCAAGGACGAACCGAAGTTAGCGCAATTCCAGCCTCTATTAACCGGACGCTAACCATCAACCGGGCAAATCTTGCCGGGTAAGGCGCTTGCGCGTCGCTGCGCGGGGGAAGGCTCGGTGCAAAGTCTGGTGGAGTTCGCCAAAACGCTTGGCGCGCCGCGCATTGCGGCGATGGGCGCGGTCACCATTGCGCTCATCGGCTTCTTCGCCTTTCTGATTTTGCGCGTGACCACGCCGCAGATGACGCCGCTGTTCACCGATCTGTCGCTGGAAGATTCCGCCTCGATCGCCAAGGAGCTCGACCGCGAGGGCGTCACCTACGAACTGCGCAACGACGGCAACGTCATCATGGTGCCGCGCGATAAGGTGGCGCGGCTGCGCATGACGCTGGCCGAGAGCGGCCTGCCCAAGGGCGGCGGCGTCGGCTACGAGATTTTCGACAAGTCGGACGCACTTGGCACCACGAGCTTCGTGCAGAACATCGACAAGCTGCGCGCGCTCGAAGGCGAGCTGGCGCGCACCATCCGCACGCTCGATCAAGTCCAGGACGCGCGCGTGCATCTGGTGCTGCCGGATCGGCCGCTGTTTTCGCGCGACAAGGTCGAGCCGTCCGCCTCCATCGTGCTCAAGCTGCGCGGCACGCTGCAGCCGTCCCAGGTCCGCGCCATCCGCCACCTCGTCGCCACCGCGGTGTCCGGTTTGCGGCCCCAGCGCATCTCCATCGTCGACGAGCAGGGCCAATTGCTAGCGGATGGCGCCGGCGACGACGTGACCTCCGGCGGCGTCGCCGCCGACGAGCGCCAGACGGCCTACGAAAAGCATTTGCGCGAACAGGTGGAGTGGATCGTCTCCTCGGTAGTCGGACCGGGCCATTCGCGCGTGCAGGTCACCGCCGATTTCGATTTCAACCGCATTACCCAGACCTCGGATCAATATGATCCTGACGGCCGCGTGGTGCGTTCGAGCCAAACCCGGGAGGAGAGCTCGGCGACGAGCCAGGGCAACAACGAGGTCACGGTCGGCAACGAGTTGCCGGGCGCCAATCAGTCCCGGCCCGCCGCAGCCGCCAACGCCAGCCCGCGCGACCAGACCCGTAAATCCGAGGAGATCGTCAATTACGAGATCTCCAAGACGACAAAAACGGAAGTAATCCAAGGCGGCCGGCTCAAGCGGCTCTCGGTCGCCGTCCTGGTCGACGGTACCTATGCCAAGGACGACAAGGGCAACGTCACCTACCAGCCGCGCAGCAAAGAGGACCTCGAACAGATCGCGACGCTGGTGCGCTCCGCGATCGGCTTCGACCAGAAGCGCGGCGACCAGGTCGAGGTCGTCAATCTGCGCTTTGCCGAAACTCCGGCTAATCCGATCGTCGAACCGACCGGCTGGCTGTCCATGCTGCATTTCAGCAAAGACGACATCATGAGCCTGATCGAGACGCTGGTGATGGGGGTGCTCGGTCTCGTCGTGCTGCTGCTCGTGGTGCGCCCGCTGGTGCGTCGTATCATTACGCCGGACGAACGCGCCTTGGCCGCATTGCCGGCCGGCAGCGAAGCCGGCCAAGGCTTGGCGGCGGCAACGGCGGCCCTCGCCGAGGAAGGCATCGACCCGGCCAAAGCGGCAGAATCCGAGCCAGACATCGAAAATGATCGACATTGCCCAGATCCAGGGCCAGGTCCACGCCCAGTCCGTGCAAAAGGTCGGCGAGCTCGCCGACAAAAACCCCCGCGAAACCGTTTCCATCATCCGCTCCTGGCTGAACGACAGCGCCGCCGCGTGATCGATCATGGCCACACCCCCGGCAAAACACGACTCGAAGCAGCACGATACCGCGCAGAGCGAAATCGCCAGCGCCTTGGCGAGCCTTGCCGGCAAGGCGACGCATGCGCCGCCGCCCAAACGCCCGCTGCGCGGACCGGAACGTGCCGCGGTTCTTCTGCTGGCGCTGGGCGAACACTACGGCGGCAAGATCTGGGGCATGCTCGACGACGACGAATTGCGTCAGATCTCCATGTTGATGTCCACGATCGGCACCATCGAAGCCGAGCAGGTCGAGAACCTGCTGCTCGAATTCGTCTCGCGCATGTCGGCCTCGGGCGCGATCATGGGCACCTACGAAGCGACCGAGCGTCTGCTGCAGTCCTATCTGCCGCCGGAACGCGTCGGCATCATCATGGAGGAAATCCGCGGACCGGCCGGGCGCAACATGTGGGAGAAGCTCTCCAACGTTCAGGAAGAGGTGCTCGCCAACTATCTCAAGAACGAATACCCGCAGACCGTCGCCGTGGTGCTGTCGAAGATCGGTCCGGAACATGCCGCGCGCGTGCTGGCCATCCTGCCGGAGGACTTGGCGCTCGACGTCGTCAACCGCATGCTGCGCATGGAAGCGGTGCAGAAGGAGGTACTCGAGCGCGTCGAACAGACGCTGCGCACCGAATTCATGTCGAACCTGTCGCAGACGCGCCGGCGCGACGCCCACGAGGTGATGGCCGAGATCTTCAACAATTTCGACCGGCAGACCGAAACCCGGTTCCTGACCGCGCTCGAAGAAGACAACCGCGAAAGCGCCGAACGGATCAAGACCCTGATGTTCACCTTCGACGACCTCTCCAAGCTCGACACCGCTTCGGCGCAGACGCTGATGCGGCACGTCGAAAAGGACAAGCTCGCGGTCGCGCTCAAGGGCGCCGCCGAGCCGGTGCGCCAGTTCTTCATGTCCAACATGTCGACGCGCGCCGCCAAGATGCTGATGGACGACATGCAGGCGATGGGCCCGGTACGGTTGCGCGAAGTCGACGAGGCGCAAGCGATGCTGGTCAATCTCGCCAAGGATCTCGCCGCCAAGGGCGAGATCGTGATCTCCAAGACCCGCGGCGAAGAAGAGCTGATCTACTGAGGCACAGTTCGGTCAAGGCAACGGCAAGGCTCTAAACACGACTCCGAAGATGAACGCAGCGACCAAAAAATTCCTGTTCGATACCGACTTTGCCGAGGCCGCAGACGGCAAGCCGGCGCGAACGATGATTACGCTTGCCGAACATGCGGTCAAAGTCGCCGAAGCGGAAGCCGCCGCGCATCGCAAAGGCTATGCCGACGCGCAAAGCGACGCCGCAGCCGAGTCCGGCCGCCGCGCGGCCGATGCGCTGGAGCACATCGCAGCGGCTCTGGTCATCGCCAACCGGGCGCTGGCCGCGATCGAGACCCGGCTCGAATGCGAGGCGGTCGAGGTCGCGGTCGCGGTGGCGCGCAAGCTGGCGCCGGCGCTCGTCGCCCGCGAACCGTTTGCCGAAATCTCGGCGCTGGCCAGCGACTGCTTCCGGCAGCTCGTTACCGCGCCGCATTTCGTGGTGCGCGTCAACGACGCGCTCTACGCCGTCGCCAAAGAGAAGCTCGACGACATCGTGCGCGCGCGCAGCTTCGAGGGCCGCCTGGTCGTGCTCGCCGAACCTAGTATCGCGCTGGGCGACTGCCGCATCGAGTGGGCCGACGGCGGCATCAATCGCGACAGTGCCACCACCGAGATGGCGATCACCGCGGCAGTCGACGGCTATATCGCCGCGCGCCGCAATGTCGCCGCGTCGCATGAGACGTTGAGGAGATCCGAGCATGAGTGACGACAAGATCCCGCTGCCCAATCTCGAGGGCGGCGAAGCGGCCGTCGAGGCGCCGCCGCTCGCGGCGGAGCCGGATGGACCGACGACGCGGGTGGCCTCCGACCTCGAGGCGGTGTTCGACGTACCGGTCAAGGTTTCCGCGGTGCTCGGCCGCGCGCGCATGGACATCGGCGACTTGCTCAAGATCGGGCCGGGCACTGTGCTCGAGCTCGACCGCAAAGTCGGCGAGGCGATCGACATCTATGTCAACAATCGCCTGGTAGCCCGCGGCGAAGTCGTGCTGGTGGAAGAGAAACTCGGCGTGACCATGACGGAAATCATCAAGGCAGAGAGATCGTAATTCGCTCCGCTTAGCGAAGAAGGAATAACAAGATGCGCCTTTTGATCGTCGGCACGCTCAACGGCCAGCTCACCACCGCGACCAAGCTGGCGATGGACAAGGGCGCGCAGGTCACCCATGCCGCGGACATCGCCCAGGCGCTCGCCGTGCTGCGCTCCGGCCGCGGCGCCGACCTGTTGATGGTCGACGTCGCGGTCAGCATCCGCGAGCTGGTGGCCGGGCTCGAGGCCGAACACATCCACGTGCCCATCGTCGCCTGCGGCACCGCCACCGACGCGCGCGCCGCGGTGGCCGCCATCCAGGCCGGCGCCAAGGAATATATCCCGCTGCCGCCTGACGCCGAGCTGATCGCCGCGGTGCTGGCCGCGGTCGCCGACGACCGGCGCGAATTGATCTACCGCGACGACGCCATGGCGCGCGTCGTCAAGCTCGCCCAGCAGGTTGCCGGCAGCGAGGCCTCGGTGCTGATCACCGGCGATTCCGGCACCGGCAAGGAGGTTCTGGCGCGCTACGTGCACGTCCGATCGAACCGCGCCAAGAAGCCGCTGATCTGCGTCAACTGTGCGGCGATCCCGGAAACGCTCCTGGAATCCGAATTGTTCGGCCACGAAAAGGGCGCGTTCACCGGCGCCGTTGCCCGCCGCGTTGGCAAGTTCGAGGAAGCCAATGGCGGTACGCTGTTGCTCGACGAGATTTCCGAGATCGACGTTCGCCTGCAGGCGAAGCTCCTGCGCGCCATCCAGGAACGCATCATCGACCGCGTCGGCGGCACGCGGCCGGTAGCGATCGACATCCGCATCATCGCCACCTCCAACCGCAACCTCGCCGAGGCGGTCCGCGACGGCGCATTCCGCGAGGATCTGCTGTTCCGGCTCAACGTCGTGAATTTGAAAATCCCGCCCTTGCGCGAACGGCCGGCAGACGTGATCGAGCTCGCCGAATATTTCGCCAGGAAATACGCTGCCGCCAACGGTGTGCCGGCGCGGCCGCTCTCACAGGACTCGCGCCGCACGCTGACGCTGAATTATTGGCCGGGCAATGTGCGCGAGCTGGAGAACACCATGCATCGCGCGGTACTGATGGCAAGCGGCGACGAGATCGGGCCCGAGGCCATCCTCGCCCCCGACGGTACCCGGCTCGATCAGCAGAGGAGCTTGCCGGCAGTGGCGCATGCAGCCCTCGCCGCGGAGCAGGTGCCGCGGGGACTGGTCGGCCGCACCGTCGCCGAAGTCGAACGCGACCTCATTCTCGAAACGCTCAAGCATTGCCTCGGCAATCGCACGCATGCCGCCAACGTGCTCGGCATTTCGATCCGCACGCTGCGCAACAAGCTCAATGAATATGCCGCCGACGGCTTGCCGGTGCCGCCGCCGGGCGGCGGCGAGCCGCGCATCGCCGCCGCTTAGCGACCACCGATTGATCGCGATCCCGCCCGAAAACCGGCCACTTTTCGGGTTGAGGTCCTGTGATCGTCTCGCCTATCTTGTCTTGCGAGAATCCCACGCATCGCATTAGAGAGAAACATGCAGCTTCCGCGTCGCCGATTTCTCAATCTGGCAGCAAGCGCCGTCGCCATGCCCGCGCTGTTGTGCAATGCCCGCGCCGACACTTATCCGTCACGGCCGGTTCATCTGCTCGTCGGCTTTCCCCCGGGCGGCGCCGCCGACATCATCGCCCGGCTCACCGGGCAGATGCTGTCGGAGCGGCTCGGCCAGCCTTTCGTCGTCGAGAACCGCGGTTCGGCGAGCCAGCAGATTGCGGCCGAGGCCGTCGTCAAGGCGGAACCGGACGGCTACACGCTGCTGTTGATGGCGAATCCGAACGTCATCAACGCCATGCTGAATCCGCATCTCATACCAGCTCCATAACGGATTGAATCGGGCAGTCTTCTGCGCTGAGAGCGGAAGGCAGGGGAATTGTTTTCGAGGCGCTGAGTGTGATTCGCTTGGCTATCTGATTCGGGGAAAACAGATGGTCGAATGCAGCAAAGCCGAGGTTCGGCGGCTCAAAACCGCGCTACGATGGAAGATCACGGCCGGACAGCGCCAGCGCATTCAAATGGTGCTGTTACGCGAGAGCGGGATGACGCAGGGCGCGATTGCGGCAGCGATGGGTGTATCGCTGAGCACGGTGAACCGCGCGCACATGGCCTATGCTCACGGTGGCATCAAGGCGCTTAAGCCCAAGCCGAATGGCGGACGCAAGCACGAGAACATGACCGTGGCGACGGAAAAGGCCTTGCTGGCGCGCTTTGCCAAAGCTGCCGGCGCCGGCGAGATGTTGAACATTCACGATCTCAAAGCGGCCTATGAACAGGCGATCGGGCATGTGACCAGCGACAGCACGGTGTACAATCTCTTGCACCGGCAGGGCTGGCGCAAGCTGATGCCGCGGCCGTTTCATCCCAAGCGCGACCTCGCGGCGCAAAAAGCTTTTAAAAAAACGGCTTTCCTGATGCAGTGAGGCAGGCTCGGCGGGCGGCCAAGAGGCGCGGTCGGCATCTGCGCATCATGTTCGCCGATGAAGCGCGCTTCGGCCGCATTAATCGGCCACGGCCATGCTGGGCGCCGATCGGAACGAGACCAGCGGTCGCCGCTCAGCTCATTCGCGAATACATCTATTTGTACGGCGCAGTCTCTCCAAAAGACGGAGTTTGCGTCTATCTGATCATGCCGACGTCGAACACCGCCTGCTTTCAGGCCTTCCTCGACGTGCTGGCGCGCAGGTTCGCCCGCCAGGACATCCTTTTGGTTCTCGACGGCGCGCCCAACCATCGCTGTGGCCAACTGACCCTTCCCGACAATATCAAGCTCTTGTACCTTCCACCGTATTCGCCCGAACTTAATCCAAAGGAAAATCTCTGGGATGAAATCCGCGAGAAAATCTTCAAGAATTACGCGCTGAAATCCATCGACGCCGTGCGCGCTAAACTCAAACAGGCCATCCTCTACATCGAGCACAACCGCAAACTCGTCCGCTCCATCACATCCTTTCCATATATCGCCAACTCACTCTGATGTGGAGTTGGTATCAGCTTCGATTTCATCCACGATCTCGCGCCGGTCGGCGGCGTCGATCTCAACCCGCTGATCCTCGAGGTCAATCCCTCGCTGCCGGTGCACAGCGTGCCGGAGCTGATCGCCTATGCCAAAGCGCATCCGGGCCAGATTAATATGGCATCCGGCGGTGTCGGCTCGACGCCGCACCTCGCCGGCGAGCTGTTCAAGATGATGACCGGCATCAACATGCTGCATGTGCCCTATCGCGGCGATGCGCCGGCGATCACCGACCTGTTGGCGGGCCAGGACCAGGTCATGTTCGACCTGATCCTGCTGTCGCTGTCTCACATCCGCAGCGGCGCGCTACGCGGCCTTGCCGTCACCAGCTTAAAGCGCCTGCCGACCTTGCCCGACCTGCCGCCGGTCGCCGATTTCGTGCCGGGTTACGAAGCCTTTGCCTGGCAAGGCGTCGCCGCGCCCAAGAACACGCCGCCCGAGATCGTCGCCAAGCTCAGCGGCGAGATCAATAAGGCGCTGGCCGATCCCAAGATCGCCTCGCGCCTGACCGATCTCGGCGGCGTGCCGATGCCGCTTTCCCCCGCCGCATTCGGCCGGCTCATTGCCAGCGAGGTCGACAAATGGGGCAAGGTGATCAAGTTCGCCAATATCAAGACGGGATGAATGCTTCCGCGGATTCCCGGGCCGGCGGGAATCCAGCGACCGGGCCCCGGCTTGCTCCGGGACGAGCGGACAGGGAGACAATCACTTCGTCGCGTCGCCGGCGTCGACCATGATGGTCTCGACTTCGCCGGCGCCGTTGGCGCGGCGGAAGGCAGCCGCCTCGTCGTATTCCTTCGAGGTGAAACAAGCGACGCCTTGCTCGAAAGTCGGAAACTCGATCACCACGAAGCGGTGAAATTTGTGCGGGCCTTCCATGATCTGGAAGCGGCCGCCGCGGGCCAAGACCTTGCCGCCGTATTTGGCGATGATGGCCGGCACGCGATCGGTATATTTCTTGTAGGCGACCGGATCGTTGATCTTGGAGCGCGCGACCCAATAGGCTGGCATGCATTCCCTCCTTGTGCGTCATTCCAAGTCGAACCGGCCCGAAATGACAAGCGAAGGGAATACACGAAGGGCATCCGCGCGCAACGCGGACAACTATGTCTCGGCCAACAGGCCGCGCAGCAATTTGGCCGGTGCCGCGAGCGGTTGCGCCGCGGGCCGCGGGCCGCCGACCATGCGCTGGCGGAGCGCGCCGAGAAAATCGGCCTTCGACATTGGCCCGGCGAACAGATAGCCCTGCCCGAAATCGCAGCCAAGGCCCTGTAATTTGTCGCTCGCGGTGATGGTTTCGATCCCTTCGGCGACCGTCTTGAGATCGAAACGCTTGCCCAGCTCGACGATAGTCTCGCACATCCCGGCATTGACGCGGTCGACGTGGCAATTGGTGACGTAGCTGCGATCGATCTTCAGCTCACTGAACGGCAATTGCCGCAATCGCGCCAGCGACGAAAAACCGGCGCCAAAATCGTCGAGCGCCAGCGTGCAATCGAGCGCGCGCAACATGCCGGCGACGTCGCTGGCGATAGCAAGATCGTCGAGGCCTTCGTCCTCGGTCACTTCGAGGATGAGCCCGGGCCAGGTCGGCGAACTTGGCCGCTCCTCGCGCAGGATCTCGGCGATCGGCAGCTTGACGAGAGCGGATACCGGCACATTGACCGAAAGCTTCACCGAAGCGCCGAGCGCCGCGCAATCCTCAAAATCGCGTAGTGCGGCGATGATGACGCGCTCGGTCAACACCAGGATCTCGTCCTCCCTGGCGCCCGGCAGGAACTCCGCTGGCGAGATGATGCCGCCGTCCGGCCGCCGTGCGCGAATGAGACCCTCGGCGCCGACCAGCCGCTTCGAGCGCAGATCGATCTTGGGCTGGTACCACAGCTCTTCCCAATTGCGCCGCAGCACCTCGCGCAGTGTAACTTTGCTGTCTCCGGAGCCGCGGTCGGGCCCGGCCGGCTTCGCAGCAATCAGTGTGCGCAATCTCTCGAACACGGCGAGCAGCCCTCGTCGTGTCAGAGTTTGCCTGACAAGGGCGAGGATGGCGTTAATAAGGAGATTTACCCAGGCAAAAGGTTGCCCGGGCGGAAACGATTTCGCGAAACTTTGACGCGACCGAAACTCACTCCGCGGCGCGGCGTGCAGCGATGATCTGGTCGGCGGTGCGCCCGGTCAGTTCGGCCATGTGATCGAACTTGAAGATGAAGGTGCCGGCGCCCGCGGTCGCCGAACGGATTTCGACGATGAGATCGCCGATCTCGGCTTCCGGCATTCTGGCGCGCACCATGTCCCAGCCATCCCAGCCTTCGCGGGTGTCGAAGCCGAGGATCTGGCCGCGCCGCGCCGACATCAGCGCATTGATCTTGGCGGTGGCCTCGGTTGGGCAGAAGATTTCAACGAGATCAATCGGCTCGAGCAGGACCGGCTGACATTGCGGCAGGCCCTCGGCGATGCCGATGCGGCCGGCGGTACGGAACGCCATGTCGGAGGAGTCGACGGTATGATAGGAGCCGTCGACCAGCGCCACATGCAGGTCGACCACCGGAAAACCGAGCGGGCCGTGCTTGAGCGCGTCGATGACGCCTTCCTCGACCGACGGAATGTAGTTGCGCGGCACCACGCCGCCGGTGATCTTGTCCTCGAAGGAAAAACCGGCGCCGCGCGGCATCGGCTTGATATCGAGCACCACATCGCCGAACTGGCCGTGGCCGCCGGACTGCTTCTTGTGGCGGCCGCGCTGCACAACGCCTTTACGGATGGTCTCGCGGTAGCCGACGCTCGGCGCGCGCCGTTCGATGGCGACGCCGAAACGGTCGCTCAATCGCTCGGTGGCGACGCGCAGATGCATCTCGCCCTGGCCCCACAGCACGACCTCGTGGGTCTCCGGATTGTGCACGATGGTGATCGAGGGATCCTCCTCGACCAGCTTGTTGAGGGCCAGCCCGAGCTTCACGTCGTCCTTGCGTTCCTTTGCCGAAATCGCGATTGCCAGCACCGGCGGGTAGGGCGCGACCTTGGCAAGCCCGGGATGGGCTTGCTTGCCCCCGGTCAGCGTGTCCCCGGTCTTGGCCTTATCGAGCTTGGCAAAAGCGACGGTTTCGCCGACCTGCGCGGGGCCGCGCTTCTCGGTGGTCTGGCCGACGAGCTTGAAGACGCCGGCGACGCGGCCGACTTCCTCGTCGCCGTCGGTCAGGAATGTCGTGCCGTCGCTGGCCTGCCCAGCCAGCATGCGCACCACCGACATCTTGCCGCCATGCGCCGTATTGAGCGTCTTGAGGACATAAGCCACCGCATCGTTGCCGGGTTTGACGCCGAGCCGCCGGGCGGTCTCGGCAATGCCGGGCGATTCATGGCGCAGCGCTTTCAGGAGCCGCAACACGCCGTTCGCCCGCGTCGCGGTGCCCATCAAGACCGGACAGACAAATCCCTCGCGCAACTCGCTGCGCAGATCGTCGAACACCTTGTCGCGCGGCGGCTGAATGTCCTCGAGGAATTGCTCCATCAGCTCGTCATCGTGATCGGCGAGCGTCTCCAACATCGAAAAACGCGCGGTCTTTTCCGTATCCGCGGCGTCGCCTTCGAGCGGCACGACTTCGGAGGGCGCATGCTCCTTGTAGACAAAGGCGCGCTCCAGCGCGAGATCGACGAAACCGGTGATGATGTCGTCCTTGAACGTCGGGATTTGCCGCAACACCAGCTTGGTGCGCGACGCCGGCTGCAGCAATTTCAAGACGTCGTGGACGCCGGCGTCCGCCTTGTCGATCTTGTTGACGAACAGAACGCGCGGGATTTTCTGATCTTCCAGCTCGCGCAAAATGAGCTGGAGCTGCGGGATTTTCTTCTCGTCCAATTCGCACACCACCACCGCCGCATCGACCGCCGGCAGCACGGCGCGCATGTCGTGAACGAATTCGACCGAGCCGGGGCAATCGAGAAAGGTGTAGGCGTCGCCCATGAAATTCGTGGTGGCGGCGGTGAGCTCGACGCTCATCTTGTGATGGCGCGCCTCCTTGCTGGTGTCGCCGACGGTATTGCCGGTTTCCACCCCGCCCTGGCGGGGGATGGCGCCGGTGCGCGCCAGCATGGCTTCAAGGAGGGTGGTCTTGCCGCTCTGGAACGGACCGACCAGCGCGACGCAGCGGGGACCCGTCGCGCGGGTGTCATTGCCGTTGCCATTTGTCGCCATCACCGCCTCCCGCCATCGCCTC
Organism: uncultured Alphaproteobacteria bacterium; assembly: GCA_963791925.1. Lineage (GTDB taxonomy): Bacteria > Pseudomonadota > Alphaproteobacteria > Rhizobiales > Xanthobacteraceae > BOG-931. Next base: position 1,040,085 of record CAWBUA010000006.1, read on the forward strand.
CCGAAAACGGACCCGTTATTGCCCTCTCGATCCTCAGCCCGCGGGCGGAGAGGACAGGAGAGGGGAGCGGGACAGCATCGTTTCAGGCGACGGCGGGGCCGGTCAAGGGGCGTAACATCGCGCTTGCCGCCCGGCTATGGAGGGCATCAGAATGGGTGGAACCCGTCCGCGCCGCGGCAACCGTCGCTCATTGCGCCAGATGCAATTCCAACGCGCCGATGCCGGCGGCGGCATTGAGCCCGACCTGGCCCGAAACCGAGATCGGCTGCAGCGCTACCGAATGATTGGAACCGCCGATCAGCGCATTGGCGCCGACGCCGGCGCCGACGGTCGCTTCCGCCTGCGCTCCGGCATAGGTGCCGGTCAGCATGCCGACATAGCGGTTGGTCCCGGCGAACACCGCCCAGACAATGGCGCTGCCGGTGGTGAAGCCGACATCGAGGCCGATTTTCGTCATCGTGCCGGTATAGGCTTCAGGCGGTCCGTTTTCCGGCTGGAAGTTGCAATTCACGTTGCGTTGCGACCCGACAATCAGGCCGATACCGGCTGAGACCGAGCAGCTCAGCGTACCGATCTGCACGCGGCTTGCCTGCGCATTGGCCGGCGCCGCCGCCGTCACCGCAAGCGCCGCCGCCCCGACCAATGCGGCTGCAAAACCCTTAGAAAACATATCTTAACTCCCCTTACCGGGCCCGCTTTCGGGCCAAGACTGATTGTTTCGAGACAATTCTAAGCGACTTTGGCGCCCGCGTCTCGCGTCGTTTTGGCCAGCGTTAAGGCTTGCGCCCTCTACCTCGCAATGGCGGGTTCGGTACGCGCACCATCGTTCTTGTGATGCGGCTTGGCATCCGAGCCGTGCTCCAAGACGTAGCCTGGATGGAGCGAAGCGAAAAATGCGCCGAGGCCTTTTATGCCTCGATTTGGCTCCGGGCCGCGCTTCCCGGGCTCACCGGATGCAAGCGCGAGAACGCCTCTCCGGCACCAGTGGGAGCCAGCCTGGCACTCCGATCACGCGCCGGACGACCGATGCCCAAAGCTGCCCGGACCAGCAGACATCAACCAGCTTTCGGGTCAGGCCTGCTATTCTGTCATGTAGAAGCGCGATATTTTCGAGCCTCCATCGTGACGCCGGCTCTCGCCGCGGAAATGGCAACGCCGGTTCTACAAATTCTTGCCCCGAGCGCTCCGGCGCGGAGGCAGTCCTCGTCCATCGCCTAACATGTTTCGGGCTACCCGTTTCAATGCGTTTTCGGGAATGATGGGCCGAGGCCTGAGATCCCACTTCCGGGCCACCGAATTAACCGGCTACGATGGGTTCGCCCAGGCGCAGCGGGTACGTTCCAGGATATTTCCACCAGCACGATGGCAAAACGTCGTATTCAATTCGCCCACATGCTGCGTGGCCTCGCCGCGACTGCGGTCGTCGTTTCACATCTTGTCTCATTGATTTGGCGCAGGCCGAACGCAATCGGCGAATTGATCGCTTATCCGGCGAGTTCTGCCACCATCCACGGCGCACATTTCACCCCGGTGACGGAGTTTGGCCTGCCTTATTTTTGGGGCTATTTCGGCGTCGCACTCTTCTTCCTCATCAGCGGCCTTGTCATACCATCGTCAATATCGACGTTGTCGCGCCGCGGCTTCGCCGTTGCGAGAATATTCCGCATCTGGCCGACCTATCTGATCGGCCTTACTGTCGCGGTCGGCTGCATTGCCCTGAACGCAAATGCGTCAGGTGGGTCGTTTCCCTATTCGCCGCGAGATGTGCTGATCAATGCCTTGATCGTGCCGCGTTGGCCGACGTCGACCCCCTCGATCGACGGCATTATTTGGACACTGGAGATCGAGGTTTTCTTCTATTTTGTTTGCATGATGGGGGCAGGGCTGATTCGCAATTTCGATACTCGAATTTTCGTTTTCGCAGCACCGGTCGTTCCGCTCGCGCTGTTTGTGACTCATGGCGCGGGCCCCTTGATGCGTATTGGAGCGCTCGCCTTCGGTGTCGTCTCCTGGATTTCCGCAGTTTCCGTCTACGTCACTTTCATGTTGTGCGGCGTCGCTTTCCACTATTTTCACCGGGGTCATCTCAGCCGGAGCGGACTGATCCTGGCGCAAACGTTCCTCCTGCTGACCTTCGTGGTCGGCATGCGCATTGGCGTTTTGTCGCTCCAAGGCTGGACCGCTATCCTCTGTTATCTGATTGCGTTCGTCGGCTTTGCGACCGCCTACCTGGCCCGAGACGTTGTCTCGAACTTGCCGAGAGGAGTGGCCAAACCCTTCTTTCTCTTGGCAGATATAAGCTATCCGCTTTACGTCGTACACGCGGTGCTCGGCTATACGATCATCGTGCGCGCCATCGCGGCCGGCATCCCAGCCTGGGCGGCGGTATGCTTCGCGCTCGCCATCGTGCTGGCATGCGCGACCCTGATTCATTTTGCGGTGGAAATGCCGAGCCAGCATCTCGGCAAGACGCTGGCCGCCAGGATGCCGCCAAACGTCGGGACCGAGCCTCATGCCGGAGTGGACGAGGCGTCGCGCCGGAAGGCTGAAACAACGTCCATGACCGGCCCGAACTTATTGAGTCGGCCATCACGAAGATAAATAGCCTTATTGCACATGCTCTCGATCAGTTCGAGAGAATGCGAGGCTACAACCACGATCCGGGATTGGGCCAGCGTCGATCGCAGCTTCTCACGCGTCTTCTCGACGAAACTCGCATCGCCGGCGCCGATGATCTCGTCGATCAATAAAATCTCATGCGGCGACATAAGCGAGATTGAAAATGCGAGACGCAGCATCATGCCGGTCGAATATGTGCGCACCGGATGCACCAGTCGGCGTCCAAGCTCGGTGAACTCGGCTATCTCGGATTCGACGCTTTTGATCATGCGCTTGCTCATGCCGAGAGCATAACCGCGGAGGTAGATATTCTCCGTTCCGCTGGCTTCCATGTCGATGCCGAAGGCCTGATCGAGGACCGTGGTAGTGCGTCCATCAACTCGCACTTGCCCAACCGCCGGTTCATAAATCCCAGCGAGCACCCGCAGCAGGGTCGTCTTGCCGCTGCCGTTCTTGCCGATGAGACCGATACGATCGCCATCGACCAAGCGAAGACTGATGTCGTCGAGCGCTCGCACTGTGCGCTGCTCGCATTGAGCGTCGTGCCGGTTGTCCCGCTTGCCCATCGCCGCGGCAATCCAGCGTTTCAACGAGGTCGAATGGCTATCAAATAGCGGTATTTCAACCGTGACATTCTCGACATCGATCAACGCCATCGTGGTCACACCCAGTATGGCACTCGAGTCCGGCACGCGCGGAGAATAAAGGCGGCGGCAATCCAACCTCCCGCAGTGATCGCGAGGACGACTGCCCAGGACAGCGGCGGGACTTCCTTTCCCAGCAGCGGATTGCCGGCCACGGCCAGAAAGTGTGAAACCGGGTTGAATTCCGAGAGCACGCGAAGTGAATGGGGCGCGTTTTCTGGGCGCCACAACACCGGCGAAACAAGAAATAAGATCTGCGTGAAGTTGGCGACGATCTGAGGAACATCACGGAATCGCGCCGAGACCAAACCGGCGACCAAGGTCACCCACATTCCGTTGAGCCACCACAGCACGAGTGCCGGAATGACGAGAAACAGCGTCCAGCCGGGGTGAACACCGAAGATGTAAAGTACGACAATCACGATCACGAGGTTATGCGCAAAGGCGATGAAGGCGCGGTCGACGTAGCGTAGCACAAACACGGTCAACGGCATGCGCTGCTGATGAAGAATGCCGGCTGCAGCGATGAAAGTCTGGGAGCCGTCCACGGTCAGCGTCGAGAAAAGCAGCCAGAAGGTATATCCGACGGTGAGGTGCGGCAAATAGGCCGATGGGGGAATATGGAGGATTGCACCATAGACCGCGCCGACCGATGTGACGAAGACGGCGAGGTTGGCGGCCATCCAAAATTCGCCAAGCCACGAGCGCCGGTACCGTGCTCTGATGTCGCCCCAAGCCAAGCTGTGCCAGTAATCATATCGTCGCAGTCCTGCACTGAAATCTGCGAACGCGCTGGAAAAGCCTCGGGTCTGCGGGCCGCCATAGATCGCCGTGACGAGGCGAGGAGCGTCGGGCGTCGCACTGACAATATCGTCTTTGCTTTTCATCGCCAAACTCGGGATCAGGATGGGTGCTTCGCACCTGGTCAGAGCCTAGCCGATTGTACCGCCGCCTTGAGGCCAGCGACGACGTATTCGACATCCGCCAGCGGCATATTGCCGTGGAACGGCAGCGCGAGCGTATGCTTCGCCGCGCGTTCCGCAATTGGGAAATCGCCTTCCCGGTAACCAAACTTCTTGACGAAATACGGCTGGAGATGGATGGGCGAGAAATAGGTTCGGGTTGGAATCCCGCCCTCCTGCAAGTGTTCGATGACGCGGTCGCGGGAAATGTCGTCGTTCAATCGCACTATGAGAACAAACCAGCTCAAGCGGGTTGTCGTCTCCGCCGGCGCCAACAGCATGACACCGGGGATATCTCGCACTCGCTCGGCGTACGTGCGAGCGACCTTGTCCCGGCGATCGAGCATCTCATCAATTCGTAACAGTTGTGACAGGCCTAACGCGGCGCTCATCTCGTCGAGGCGGTAGTTGAAACCGAGGCGTTCGTGCCGCAGCCAAGTTCCCATTTCGCTGCGACCCTGGTTGCGCAAGCTTCGAAGTGTCTCCGCCCAGATCGGATCGTCGGTGACGACGACGCCTCCTTCACCCATGGTGATTTGCTTGTTCGGGTAAAACCCGAACACCGCCGCTTTACCGAAACTGCCGGCTTTTCGTCCGCGATACTCGGCGCCGATCGCCTCGCAAGCATCCTCTATCAGCAGGATGTTGTGTTCGCCGGTAATCGACAGCAGGCCGTCAAGTTCGCACGGCTGCCCGAAGACATGGACTGGAAGAACTGCACGGGTATGACGAGTGATCGCAGCCCGGACCAGCTTGGGATCGATGTTCAGCGACTGTTCGTCGATGTCGACGAAGACCGGCGTTGCGCGTTCGTAAAGAATGCAGTTGGCGGACGCCACGAAGCTGAATGGACTGGTAATGACTTCGTCGCCCGGACCGATTTCGGCGGAACAAATGCACATATGCAATCCGGCGGTGCCGCTCGACACCGCGACGGCATGAGCGGTGCCGATATAATCGGCGAATAATCGCTCGAAGCGGTCGAGGAAAGGTCCAAGGCTGATGCGATTGCTTCGCAGCACTTGAGTGACAAGTGCGATGTCGTCGTCGCGGATGTCCGGCTGCGACATCGAAATTTGCCGAAACATACTAGCGTCCCATCGTGGTGAGTACGTCAAATTGTCCGCGCCGGCACCCCGACGACCTTCATTGCCGCCGCGACATCGCGTATAATCACAGTGCCAGCGCCGATCACAGCCGAATCGCCGATGCGAACCCGCGGAATGATCTTTGCTCCGGTTCCGATAAAAACCTCCTGCCCGACTTGGACTTCACCTGCGAGGACGACCCCAGGCGCCAGATGGGAATGAGGCCCGATACTGCAGTCATGATCGACGATGCAGGCGGTATTGAGAATACAATTCGTACCAATGGTAGTATCCACATTGACGACCACGTTTGAAAAGGCGACCACGCCATCGCCAAACATGGCGCCGCGGCCAATGCTGGCACGAGGATGGACAACCGTGGCGAATCTCGCTCCGGCAGCCTTGAGCTGATCGTAAAGCCGCTTCCGCATGGCGTTTCGACCGATTCCGATCACGCACGCGTCCATCGAGTGATCTTGCCAGCCTCGAATTGGGCCAAGCACCGGAAAGCCGAGGATTTCAGTCTTCCATAAGGACTGATCGTCATCGAAAAACCCATAAACGTCCCGATTGCCGTCAGCCAGGATCGTATCGGCAATGACTTTGGCGTGGCCGCCAGCCCCCATGATCGCGATGCGCATCGAACCCCGCCCCCACCGCGACTGGCAGAATTGACCACTCGAAGATTTTGCCACAGGTTACAGGTCAAGCCAAATGGCTGCAAAATATGTCTGCAGAAATATTGATTGAGATTCGTGACCGCCCAGGGGTTAATTGGGCGACTCGAGCCTGCAGGCGGCGGCCCGAATTCTTGCGACCCGGACGCAATGACGACGCCAGCACCAATTTATCGCCACCGCCCGAGGATCGCCTTCATCGTCGCGACGACCGAAGGCGCGCTTTGGGCTTTCGAACAGCTGCGTGAATTGCACGATCGTCATGGCTATCGGGTGGCCGCCGTGCTGAGCGGCGACAAAGGCGCACTCGTCGACCGATTTCGCGCTGCGGGCATATCAACATATACAGCCAATTTTGATTTCACGGCCAGCGCCGACTTGCTGTCGCTGCCGCGGAAGGTCGTTGCCTTGACGCGTCTGTTACGACGCGAGCGGTTTGACGTCGTGCAGACGCATTTGTTTCATTCGATGGTCCTTGGCCGTATCGCGGCCTGGTTCGCCGACGTGCCCGCGCGATTCTCGATGATCGCGGGACCTTTTCATCTGGAAGCCTATACGCCGCGATGGATCGACCGTTGGACGCGCTGGATCGACACAAAAACGATCGCCTCATGCGAATATACACGGGCGCTGTATTTGCGAATGCATGTCCCGGCACGGCACCTCGCGCTGGTTTACTACGGTCCCGACGAGAGCAAATTCGACCCTGACGAGGTGGTCCCGGCGCCGCTCCGAGAGGAATTCGGGTGGGGTCCCGATACTCCTCTCATCGGAATGGTCGCCTATTTCTATCCTCAACTCCCCCACAGCCGGTGGATACCTCCTGCGGTGCAGGGAAAAGCGGTCAAAAGTCACGAGGATCTTATCCGGGCCGCGCCGCTCGTGCTTCGTGAATTCCCGCAGGCAAAGTTTCTCCTGGTCGGTTCCGGCTGGGAGGCCGGCGGCGAAGCTTATATGCGGCAGATGCGGGAACTCGTTGCCAAACTGGGGCTCGAACAGTGCGTCATATTTACCGGCTTTCGTACCGACGTGCCCGCCGTTCTCGCGGCGATCGATCTCGCGGTTCAACCTTCGCTCAGCGAAAATCTCGGCGGCAGCATCGAGTCATTGCTGATGCGTTGTCCGACGGTCGCGACTCGCGTCGGCGGCTTGCCCGACAGCATCATTGACGGAAAAACGGGCATATTGGTGGAGCCTTCTGATCCGATTTCGCTCGCCAACGGAATTCTGACAATGCTGCGAGATCCTGAGCGTGCCAAGCAATATGGCCGCGCCGGAAGAGAGTGGATGCTTGCCCGCTTCACATTGCGCCACACCGGCGATGATCTCGCGGCTCTTTACACGGAAGCGCTCGCCAAGCACTCCGCAGGCTACCGGGCACCGGTAATGTGCCTTCACATTATCGTCGGAATGGTATTGTGCCTGTTGATAGCTTTGCGTTACGTGTTGCTGGACGTCTTTGCATTTCAACTTTGGGACCGCATCCGGCGTCGCTGGCAACAAACACGATGACGACGGCGGACCAGGAGCCCGCGCGGCCAAAGTTGGCCGGCCTTGGCGATGCTCTGGCCTTTGCCATGGCGGTCTCTTTACCGTGGTCCACCTCCGCCTTCGCGATTATTGCCGCTCTTTGGCTACTGGTCGCGATCCCGACGCTCGATCCGCGATCGCTGAGCCGGATCGTGGCAACTTCGGCCGGCGGAATTCCTGTTTTATTGCTTGCTCTCGGCGCCGCCGGAATGTTGTGGGCCCATGTGTCGCCTGTCCAGCAGTTCGACGGCTTCAAATCGTTTTGCAAGCTCCTGTTCATTCCCTTGCTGATGCATCAATTTTGCCGATCCGACGCGGCGCGATACGCGCTCATTGGCTTTTTCGTTTCGTGCATTGTGCTGGTGGCGGTTTCGTGGCTGCTGCTGATATGGCCCGGAATGCCGTGGCCCGGAACGGTCAAGACTCCGGGCGTCCCGGTCAAGGATTACATCGCCCAAAGCTCGATGATCACCTTCTGCATCCTGGTGATCATCAAGCTCGTCGACAACTATCGGCGGCAAGGCAACTGGTTTTGGGTTGGAGTGCTGACGGCTCTTGCGCTGGTCTTTCTCGCCAATACGATTTATGTGGCGGCAAGCCGTACAAACCTGGTCGTGCTTCCTATAGCTCTCGTCGTCCTCGGCTATCGGATGTTTGGCTGGAAGGGAGCAGGCGGGCTGCTCGTGGCGTTGGCGGTTTTCATAGCCCTTGCGTGGCCGTCGGCCAGCTTTCTCCGAGCGCGGCTTGTTTCGACCTTTGCGGAACTTAGCTCAGGCTCGCCCGGGCCCGAGCCGCCGGCCGCGCGCGAGCGTTTGGAGTTTTGGAGAAAATCGATCGCATTCATCCGGAACGCACCCGTCTTCGGCCACGGCACCGGGACGGTTGACGAGGAGTTTCGTCAGGCGGCGGTTGGCCAGACAGGCCTCGCTGCGGAGGTGACGGATAACCCGCATAACCAGATCCTGGCGGTAGGAATACAGCTTGGTTGCGTCGGCATTTTCGTCTTGCTCGCGATGTGGGGGGCCCACTTTTGGCTGTTTCGGTCCAGCAGCACGGCAAGCTGGGTCGGCCTTGTCGTGGTTCTGCAAAACTTCATAGGCTCCCTGTTCAACTCGCACCTATTCGATTTTACGCACGGATGGGCTTATGTCCTTGGCGTTGGAATCGCCGGTGGGACAGTGATGAAGGAGATGTCGCCACATCTCAGCGCTTCTCCATAGCGTACAACAAGAATACCTATGGCAGCCCAATCGGTCACACTGGGTCGATCAGCGCCAGCATATTGACGAAGCATGATCTTTTCGGAAACTTAGCTTCCGGAGCAATGCGGGTTAGCTCGACGTGAATGGTCCTATCGTTTCCTTCATGCCTGCCGTCGACGAGCCGGTTGAGGTTGTCGAAAGGAAAGGTCTGGGTCACCCGGATACGATTTGCGATGCTCTGGCGGAGGCGCTTTCATGGGCCTTGTGCCGTGAATATCTGAAACGATACGGCGCGATTCTTCACCACAATGTCGACAAGGCGCTGCTGTGCGGCGGTCGCGCCGCGCCGGCTTTCGGCGGCGGCAAGGTGATCGCGCCGATTCAGATTTATCTTGCCGGACGGGCAGTTGCCGAGACTGCAGGCAGCCATATTCCGATCGAAGAAATTGCCGTCGAAAGTGCGTACGCCTGGCTAAAAGCCAATATGCACGCGTTGGATCCGCAATTGCACGTTCAAGTCCATCCGCGCCTGCAACCGGGATCGTTCGATCTTCAGGCTCTGTTTTGCCGCGGCGCGCGGCGCGAAACCGTGCTTGCAAACAACTCATCGATCGGAGTGGGTCATGCCCCGCTCAGTCCGCTCGAACACCTGGTATTGGCAATCGAGCGGCAAATGAACGGACGAAATCGTTCCACGCAAAATCCAGCCTGGGGTGAGGACGTCAAGATCATGGGAATAAGGCGGGGTAATGAGGCCGATATTACGGTCGCCTGCGCCATGATCGGCCGGTACCTGTCGGACATGGGCGAATATCTGGCCCAGAAAGCGATGATCGAAGAGTTGGTCAGAAGCTTGGCTGATGCGCATGGGTTTGCGGCTTGCACAACGGGGGTGAATCTGGCGGACGATCCCGATGCGGACGCTGTCTATCTGACGGTGACCGGGACATCCGCTGAAGCCGGCGATGACGGCGAGGTCGGGCGCGGCAATCGCGTCAACGGCTTGATCACGCCGTACCGGCCGATGAGCATGGAGGCAACCGCCGGCAAGAACCCGGTGAACCACGTCGGGCAAGATCTACAGCATCGTTGCGCAACGGATCGCCGAACTCGTTGGCGGCGATGTCGCCAGAAATATCGAGGGCGGAATGCTTCCTGGTGGGCAAGATCGGTGCACCGCTCAGCGAGCCTGCGATCGTGGACATCAGGCTGGCGGTGGCGGAAGGCATTCCGGGATCCCGTCTGAGAGACCGCGCTGCAGAAATCGCCATCGATCATCTGGGCCGCATTCCGCTTCTGGTCGAACAGACCGTCGCCGGGGCGGTTCAGCTTTTTTGATGCAGGCGGTGACGGCTACGGGAACTCCGCCGCAACCCTTTGCTTGTCGGCGTCTGCGCGACCGGATGGGCACCGCGCGGTATCGCTCGATGAGCGAACCGCACCATCCGCGCCGCGGTTGTCACGCAGGAGCGATCGATGATTCCCGCGTGGTTCCACGAGCTTTCAATCGCCTATGTGTCGCTTGGCGTTGTGTGCGCGCTGATTATCGCGGTCGACGTCGTCCGCCATCCGCAGCAGATGTGGATCATGGATATTGTCTGGCCGGTCACCGCGCTGTTCGGCACGGCCTGGGTGCTGTGGCAATATTTCAGCTACGGCCGGCTGGCGACGCACGGTATTCGCGGTACCGGCGGTCGCCGTCGCATTCGGCTGGCACGGGCTGTTCCGCGATAAATTGTTTGATTGGCATGTATGGGTTCGTGGCCATTGCTTATTTCGTCTTTTTCAATGACGGCTTCGGTGCGAAGCTCGAGGTGAACAGCTTCGAGTTCTGGTTCATGATGCAGATCGCGATGATGGTCGGCTTTGTGACGTCTTATCCGGCCAACTGGTGGCTCATCACCCGCGGCTTGAAGGAAAGAATGTGACCAGCCGGCTTCACGCCGCCGCTTGTCGTCACGCCACGTGCTCGGGCCGCAGCGCGCAGGACTGCGCCATTTCCGGAGTCTCAAGCTGCACGGTCGCATGACCGATTTCGAAGCGCGTGCGAACGCTGCATGTCGTCGGCCGACGAAGGCGAAGCTCTACGCGGGACGGATGACGGCGCCGCGCAATTCTCCAACCGACTGATGGATGACCACCGTCGCGCCCTGGAGCGCGAGCACGGCCAAGACGGCAGCAACGATCACATCCGGCCATCCGGTTCCGATCCCGAATACGCCGGCGGCAGCGAGCAGGACGGCAAGATTGCCGAGCACGTCGTTGCGGGTACAAATCCAAGCCGAGCGCATATTGGCGTCGCCGTGGCGATGGCGCCAGAGCAGTCCGAAGCTTCCAGCATTTGCAGCCAGCGCGCCGAGCCCGATGACGCCCATCGTGAAGGCGCTCGGCAGCGTGCCGTGCCAGACATGCCAAATCACCGTGCTGACCACCCACAGGCCGAACAGCCCCATGCTTGCGCCCTTGGCGAGCGCCGCGGCGGCCCGGTAGCGCAAGGCCATGCCGACCACGAACAAGCTGATGGCGTAGTTCGCCGCGTCGCCGAGGAAATCGAGCGCATCGGCCTGCAGCGAGACCGATCCTGCCGCCAGGCCGGCGCCGACTTCGACGACAAACATTGCGGCGTTGATGATGAGCACAGCGCAAAGAACACGCCGATAGGCTGCGATTTCGTCAGGCGTGCCCGCATCGAGAGGCGGCGGGGTGCAACAGCGATCGGCCATGTACGTTACATAAGGCTTGGAGCCACCGTTACACAATCACGGGAACTTCCATAAATCGCGGCGTCCTTCAAATTCGAGTTTTCTCGGCCGCTCTTTCGTCTCGCGCAAGGAGGGACGGTGTGGCCCCGCAGCCCAGACACGGGTCAGCCGGCGATCTGAACCGGACGCCATTTCCAGCCGGAACAACCGACGCTGAGACAAAGCACTTCCAGTGCTGCAGCCGCCTTTGCAAAGTAGTAGAATTTGACCCGTTTCGATGTAGGAGGCGGCGATGCGGGGGTTTGCTCTATCCAGGCGCAACAAGGCTGTTCTATCCCGCTTCTGCCTCGAGCGGCGCTCGGTTCGCCGGCGCGAGTTCTTGGCCTTCTCCATTGCAGCCACGATTGGCCGTCCCTTCGCGGCGCTGGCGCAACGGGCGGACGCGCCAACCATTGGGTTTCTGCACATCGCCGATCCAGTGCAGGATGCCTATGCTGTCGTGGCATTCCGGCAAGGTCTCAAGGAATTGGGCTATATCGAAGGTCAAAATGCAGCCATCGAATTCCGTTGGGCCGAGGGACAGTACAATCGGCTTACGGCACTCGGCGGCTGATTTGGCCAGCCGCCGCGTCAGCCTGATCCTGGCCGGCGGGGGCAACGCACCCGTCAAAGCGGCCAAAGCGGCGACCGGGACGATCCCGATTGTGTTTGTGACAGGAGACGACCCGGTTCTGGCCGGCATCGTTCCGCGCCTCAACGACCCCGGCGGCAATGTGACCGGCGTCGCGTTCTTCAATAGCGTGCTGGTTGGGAAACGGCTGGCGCTGTTACACGAGCTGCTTCCGAGTGCGGCTTCGATCGTATTCCTCGTCAACCCGCATAGCCTCCAGGCCCCGCAAGAGAGCCGAGACGTTCAACAGGCAGCGCAGAGTCTCGGACTGGCGCTTCGGATTCTGGAAGCGACCAGTGCGCAGGATATCGACAGCGGCTTTGCCAAGGCACACGAGCTGCGCGCCCAAGCCGTATTGATGGCTGCCGATCCGTTTCTCGGCGCCCAGCACCGCCACGTCGGCGCCCTTGCCGCGCAATACGCATTGCCGGTCATGGGCACGACACGAGAATATGCCGTGTCCGGCACTCTCGTCAGTTACGGCACCAGCGTTCGGGAAGCCTACCGGCAGGCCGGCATCTATGTCGGCCGCATTCTCAAGGGGGCAAAGGCGGGCGACCTGCCGGTCATACAGCCCACCAAATTCGAGCTGGTCCTCAATGCCAAGACCGCCAAGACACTCGGGCTCGCAATTCCGCAAAGTCTCCTGGTCGCGGCCGACGAAGTGATCGAGTAAGCCGCCGGTCAGAAAAACCCAAGCGATTCGCAGCCGGTGCCGGCCTGGAATTGCGACTTGTGACGCTTGCCGGAAATGTCGATCACGTGCACCGAGCCGTCGCCCTGGCAGGCGACGAACAATTCGCCGTCGCGGAACGCCATGTCCATCGGCTGCGAGCCGACCTTGATCGCGGTCTGCTCGCGAAATGACGGATCGATCAGGCTGACGGTGTCGCTGCTGACGCTGGTAACGACGACCAGAGAATTGTCCGGCGCGTAGCGTGCGATCTGCGCCGGTTTCGGCACGTCCTTGAGCGGCACCTCGTCGCGCACCTTACCGGCCACAGTATCGATCAGAAACAGCGTCGGCTGCGCGTCGTCGACGGCGACAACGGTGCCGCCGTCGGGCGCAATCGCGATGCCGGCGAGCGGGCGCGGTGTCGAAATCTTGCCGAGGAGCTTTCGGGCCGGCAGGTCGATCACCGAGACGGTGGCGTCTTCCTCGTTCTCGGTATAGAGGCGCGCGCCGTCCGGCGCGATGATCAGGCGATGGCCGTTGGTCGAGCCGGAATCGATGGCGCCGACGACCTTGTTTGTCGTGCGGTCGATCATCACGACTTTCGCCGAGTTCTCGCAGGTGATGTAGATCAGCCCGTCGAGTCCGAGCTTGAGCGTATGCGGCGCGATATAGGGCGCGAGATCGATGGTGGTGACGAGCGCGCGCTTATGCAGATCGAAGACGCACAGGTGATGCTGCGGATTGGGATTGCGGCCGTGGATGCCATCGCCGTAGATCGGCACATAGGCCATCGCGGGGCGGCCGCCGGTTTCCGGCACGATCAGAAGCTCGTGCACAGTCTTGAGAAAGCCGTCGATTACCACTTCGGTGGCGAAGGTCTGCGGATTGAGGAACAGCACCTTGGTTCCCATCTTGTCGACCGCGATCATGCCGTGTTCTACGCTGGCCATCGTTTCCTTCCCCAAAGCGCGGCGCGCGCAATGCCTGTTGCCGTGTGCCGCAATGGCGCTGCTTGCAATTTATAGCGGCGGCGACAAGATGGCGCAAAAATTTGCAAACACAAGCGCGGGTGACGCGCAGGCTGCGGGGGACGACAAAATGAATGCTTGCCCGACAAGATTTTTGCGCCGGTTGCGCATCGCCTGGCTCATAGCCGGCGCCGCAATTGCGGTTGCCGCCCCGGCGCACGCCGCCGATCCGATCACCATCGGCTTTTCGATGGCGCAGAGCGGGCCGCTCGCCGTCAACGGCAAGTCGGCGCTTTTGCCGATGCAGATCTGGCAGGACGACGTCAATGCCAAGGGAGGGCTGCTCGGCCGTCCCGTGAAGCTCGTCTATTACGACGACCAGAGCAATCCTTCGACCGTGCCCGGCATCTACACCAAGCTCCTCGACGTCGACAAGGTCGATCTCGTGGTCAGCGGCTATGCGACCAATATTGTCGCGCCGGCGATTCCGGTGGTGATGCAGCACGGCAAGGCCTTCATCGGCCTGTTCGCGCTCGCCGCCAACAGCGCCTTTCATTATCCGCGCTACATATCGATGACGCCGAACGGGCCCGATGCGAAAGCGACCATCAGTTCCGGCTTCTTCGACATCGCGATGGCACAAAATCCCAAGCCGGCGACCATCGCCATCGTCGGCGCCGACGCGGAATTCTCCAAGAACGCCATGGAAGGCGCACGCGCCAACGCCAAGGCCGCCGGATTGAAAATCGTCTACGACCGCTCCTACCCGCCGGCGACGACCGATTTCTCGCCGATCGTGCGCGCGATAGCGGCCGCCAATCCTGACGTGGTGCTGATCGCATCGTTCCCGCTGGATTCGGCGGGCATGGTGCGCGCCATCAATGAGCTCGGCTACACGCCGAAGCTCGTCGGCGGCGCCATGGTCGGCCCGCAGTCGCCCGCCATGCAGATGCAGCTCGGTACGCTGCTCAACGGCTTTACCGATTTCACCTTCTGGCTGCCGGCGAAGACGATGCAGTTCCCCGGCGCGCTGGAATTCGTCAAGCGTTATCAGGCCAAAGCCGCCGCTGCGGGCGTCGATCCGCTCGGCTACTACATCGCGCCCTGGGCCTATGCCGAACTGCAGGTACTCGGCCAAGCCGTCACCGACACCAAGAGTCTCAGCGACGCCAAGATCGCCGAGGATTTTCATAGCGCCACCTTTCACACCGTGGTCGGCGACGTGAAGTTCGGCAAGGACGGCGAATGGGCGGTGCCGCGGGTCATCCAGACCCAGTTCCACGACATCTCGGGCAACGGGCTGGAGCAATTCCGCGATGCCGACAAAACGCAAGCCATTGTGACGCCGTCGGAATACAGGACCGGTAATCTGATCTATCCGTACGGCAAAGCAAAATAGCGAACGCAGGTCGGCTTCGCGCGAATTCAGCCCCGCAGAGCTCAGACGCCGAGATAGCGGTTCATCACTTCGGGCGAGGCCTGCAATGCATCGGCCGAGCCTTCGAACACCATGTGGCCGTTATTGAGCACGTAGGTGCGCGAGGCGAGGCTGAGCGCAGCGCGGACGTTCTGTTCCACGATGACGATCGTCTGGCCAGCCGCTGCCAAACTGCGGCAGACCTCGAGCAGGTTCTGCACGATATTGACCGCGAGCCCCTCGAACGGCTCATCAAGCAGGATGAGCCGTGGGCGGCGGATCAAAGCGCGCGCGATCGCCAGCATCTGCTGCTCGCCGCCCGACAGCGAGCGGCCGTAGCTGCCGCGCCGCTCCTTGAGCCGCGGAAAGATCGCGTAAACCTCGTCGAGCGGCAATGGCGAAGCCGCCGAGAATGCGGCAAGGTCCAGATTTTCCTCGACGGTCAGGCCGCCGAAAATGCGGCGTTCCTCGGGAACGAGCTGCAGGCCGAGGCCGGCGATGGTGTGCGCAGCCATCGCCTCGATGGCGACGCCTTCGAAGCGGATCGCGCCCGAGCGCGGATGCAGCGCACCGGCAAGCGTCTTGAGCGTCGTGCTCTTGCCGGCGCCGTTGCGGCCAAGCAGCGCCACCACCTCACGCTCCTTGACGCGCATCGACACGTCGAACAACACGTGCGAGTCGCCATAATAGGAGTTGATGCGCTCCACCTCGATCATGGTCTTGGCGCCGTCGCCGCTGTTCATGCCGCCATCCCGCCGAGATAGGCCTGTTTGACCTGCGGATCGCCGGAAATCTCCTTCGGCGTGCCTTCCGCGAGCACCCGGCCCTCGTGCAAAACGGTGATGCGTTCGGCGAGCTCGAACACCGCGTCCATGTCGTGCTCGACCAGCACGATGGTGCGGCCCTTGCGCAGATTGCGGATCAACTGCTTGACGCCTTCGCGCTCGGACGGGCTCAAGCCCGCCAGCGGCTCGTCGAGCAAGAGCACCGACGGCTGCGATGCCAGCGCGAGGCCGAGCTCGATCCGGCGTTTCTCGCCATAAGGCAAAGTGTTGACCACGAGATCGGCGCAGGCGGTGAGATCAAGCTCTTCGATGAGCGCGTCGACCACCGCCTCGACCTCGGCAAAGCCTTCGGCGGAGCGGAACACGTCGAGCCGCCAGCCCCCACGCTGTCGGCCGAGCGCGCCGATGCGCAGGTTCTGCCGCACCGTGAGCTGCGGAAACAGCTGATTGATCTGATAGCTCTTGGACAGGCCGTATTGATAGGCGGCGGTAACGTCAGCCGCAGTGATGTCGGCACCGTGCATCAGGATCTCGCCGGAATCGACGGTTTCCTCTCGCTTGAGCAGCCGCAGAAAGGTGCTCTTGCCGGCGCCGTTGGGGCCGATAATGGCGTGACAGGCGCCCTCCGGCAAAGCGAGCGAGACGCCGTCGACGGCGCGAATGCCGCCGTAGGCCTTGCGGATGTCACGGGCCTCAAGCGCGAATTCCGAGCGCGCGGCCTTGGTCCCGCCCTTGGGTGCCGTCGCGCGCGGCGCCAACAGCGCTTCGCGCGCCGCAGCGTCAGGAAGCGCTGCCGCGTCCGGCGCCGCGGCAACGCGCGGACGCAGCTGCGCCCACAGCCGCGCAATGGTGCCGACGATGCCGCTCGGCAGCAAAGTAACCAGAACGACGAAGACGAAGCCGAGAATGAATTTCCACAGATCGCCGATTGCCGGCACCTGCTGCAGCACGTCGCGCAGCGACAGCCACACCGCGGCGCCGACGGCCGGCCCGATCAACGTGCCGGCCCCGCCGATCACGGTCTGAATGACGAGCTGTCCGGAGGTCTCGAGCGCAAAAGCGTCCGGCGGCATGTAGCTCTGAAAAATGCCAAGCAGCGAACCGCCGCAGCCGGCGAACACTGCGGCGAAGACGAAGACCGCAAGCTTATAGGCGCCGACGTCGTGGCCGAGCGCCGCGGTGCGTTCCGGATTTTGCTGAATGCCGGTCAGCACCAGGCCGACCGGCGACAACGTGACAAAACGCGCCGCCACAAAGCCGACAAAGAAAAACGCGGCGACCAGCTGATAGCTCGGCCACGATCCTGCGAAGGCGTAACTGAAGCCGCCGATATGAATGGTCGGCGCCGGCACGCCGGGCAGGCCGTTCTCGCCGCCGGTGAAATCCGACAGCGGCGAATTCTCCAGGAAATACGACAGTTCGCCGAAGGCGAGCGTGATCATCGCAAAATAAATGCCGACGCGGCGCAGCGCGAGAAAGCCGACGATGACGCTGAACGCGGCCGCCGCCAGGACGCCGATCAGCATGGCAAGCCAGACATTGCCGAGCGTGTTGCTGGTCAGAAGATAGGCGGTGACGAAGCCGCCGGCCCCGTAGAACGCGGCCTGGCCGAAGGACAAAAGCCCGGCGCGGCCGAACAACAGATCGAAGCCGAGTCCGAAAATGCCCCAGATCAGGATGCGGGTGAGGAGATCGGGCGAACGAAACCAAGCGTCGAAAGCGAACGGCAGTGCGATCAGCGCCAGCGCCAGCGCGATCTCGGGCCACCAGCGCGCCGGCCGGCGCCAATCCGCGCGGTCCATCAGGCCCGCCCCATGGTGCCGAACAGGCCGCGCGGCCGCACGATGAGCACCAGCGTCATCACCGCATAGATCGCGGCTTGCGCATAGGCCGGATTGAACAAGGTGGTCAGCGAGAGGATTTCACCGACGACGATGCCGCCGACCACGGCGCCTGGAAACGAACCGAGTCCGCCGATCACCACGACGACGAAGCATTCGACCAGAAACGGCTCGCCCATATTCGGGATGACGGCGGCCAGCGGCGCGTAGATGACGCCGGCGACACCCGCCGCCATGGAGCCGATACAGAACACCAGAAGAAAGGCGCGGCGCACATGGGTGCCGAGCAGCTCGACCATCAGCGGGTCCTCGATGCCGGCGCGCACCACGAGCCCGATGCGGGTCCGGTAGAGCAGCACATAAAAGGCCAGCAGCAGCGCCGCGACCAGACCGATGGCCTCGACCCGGTAGAGCGGATAGATGAAATAGCCAAAATTGACGATGCCCTGCCCCCAGCTCGGCAGCGGCACGCGTTGGCTCAAGCCGCC
The DNA here is from genome assembly GCA_963791925.1 of uncultured Alphaproteobacteria bacterium. Taxonomy (GTDB): domain Bacteria; phylum Pseudomonadota; class Alphaproteobacteria; order Rhizobiales; family Xanthobacteraceae; genus BOG-931. The sequence goes on from CAWBUA010000006.1 coordinate 1,058,354, forward strand.
GAACACGTAGCGCACCGCTTCGACCAGCATGATGCCGAGTCCGAAGGTGACCAGGATCTGATCTTCCTTCGGCCGGGCGTAATAGAAGCGGATCAGGCCGCGCTCGGTGGCGAAGCCGACGAAGAGCAGCGCCACAGCACCCAGCGCCAGCGCGCCGGCAAAGCTGTCCCAATGGCCAAGCACGACATAGGCGGTATAGGCGCCGAGCATGAACATGGCGCCATGGGCGAAGTTCAACACGCCGAGCGTACCGAGAATGATCGACAGCCCGCTCGCGATCAGCGCCAGCAGGCTGCCCAGCGCGATGCCGTTGAAGGCTTGCGAGAGAAACTGAGCGAGAGTGGGCATCGCGGCAGGTTATTCGCTGCTGTTCAAATTGGCGAACCGTGAGCGCGGAGGCTTAACAGTAGAACGGCCCCGCGTCACCGGGGCCGTTCCTCAATTCGGCATGGCAGCCGCAACGACTTACGATTCGATGCCCGGCATTTTGCAGCCGGTCTCGGCGAGCGGCGGCAGCACCTTCTCGCCGGGCACCAGTTCGAGAATCTCGAAAAAGTCCTCCGGGCCCTTCATCTGATCGGGCTTCTTGCCCACCATGACCGGGACCGGGCGCACCATCTGATGGTCGCCGGCGCGGTAATAGACTTCGCCATAGATCGAATCGACCTTGTGCCCGCTCTCCAGCGCCTTGATGACGTCGGCCGGATAGAACGAGCCGGCGCGCTGGACGGCGTCGGCCCAGACCAGCATCTGCACATAGACCTCGCTGGCGCCCCAGCGCGGCTTGTAGTTGTTCTTCTTCTCGAACTCCTCGACGAACAGCTTGGCCAGCGGAAATTTGTCTTCCTCGGTCCACCACCAGGCCTGGGTGCCGTAGGTGCCCCCCATGATCTTCGCGCCAAGCTCCTTGGCCTGGAACTGCGAGATATTGGGCACGACATATTTCATCTTCGACAAAATGCCGAACTGATCGGCTTGCTTGGTCGACGACACCGCGTCGGCGCCGAAGGCGACGTTGACGAAAGCATCGGCGCCGCTATTGCCGATATTCAGAAGATACGAGCTGAAATCCGTGGTGCCGAGCGGCACCAGCTGCTCGTTGACGGTCTTCCAGCCGGCCTGCTCGGTGAATTGCTTCATCGAGTCATAGACGCTGTGACCGTAAGTGTAGTCCGGCACCAGGTAGGCGGCCTTGATGTTTTTGCCGAGCTGTTTGGCGAGCACCGGGGCCAGCGCTTTGGCCGCCATATAGGCCGATGGCTGGCCGCGGAAGCCGTAACGCTGGCAGTCTTTGCCGGTGGTGTCGTTCGAGCCCGAGTTGCCGATCATGACAATGACATGCTCGCGCTGGCCGAGCTTCTCGAGCGCGATCGACACCGCGCTGTTCACCGTGCCGGTCAGCATGATCGCCTTGTTGTCGCGAATGAAGCGGGTCGCCGCCTGCACCGCGGGATCGGGCTTGGTCTCCGAGTTGGCGACCTGGAATTCGATCTTCTTGCCAAGCACGCCGCCGCCCTTCTTCAGGCTCGGTATCTGCTTGGTGATGGGGCTGCCGTTATTAAGATGATCGACAGCCATTTCGAAGCCGAGCTGCATGTCCTTCCCGGACGAAGAATAGGGGCCGGTGAGCGGCATCACGCCACCGATGAAGATGCTCGACCCGGTCGTGCCGGCCGGATAGGTGCCGAGCGCCGGATGCTCCGCGGCAAAGGCCGGCAGCGCGCCGTTGCGCAGCAAAATGCCGGCCGCAGTGACGCCGAGGCCGGCTTGCATCAGGCTCCGCCGTGACAGGCGGGCGCCTTTTGCGGACTTGCCATTGCGATCGGATGATTTGTGCGACATGGCGTTCTCTCCTGTGAATTGCTGTGGTGTCGCCGTTCCAATTGGCGGCAACAAAATCATGCGGTTGGACGCTGCGACCGCGTCTCCGCTATAGCCCTTGCTTAGCACAGGGCGGCGGGCTTTGCTGCGCCGAACCGGCCGAGCGCGAAGCGATATTGTCGCAGGATGGGCGTGGTTCGGTGTATGCCAAAGCCATCAAATTGCAGAGGATTTCATCAATGACGGCCGGCGCAGCGCGCAATATCACATACCTCAGCCACTCCGACCAGGGCGGCCGGGGCGACGGCGTCCAAGTCATGGTCAATAAGGGCTTCGCCTATATCGGCCACGGCTTTTCCAACGGCATCACCATCATCGACGTGCGCGACGCCAAACATCCGAAGACGGTCAATTTCCTGCCCTGCCCGCCGAACACGCGGGCGCATCATCTGCAGACCGCCACCCATGAGAAATTTGGCGACCTGCTGCTGGCGGTGAACGGACCGAGCGTGTGGACCATGCAGGTCAGCCAGGAATCCTATTTCACCGGAACTTCGGGAGACGCGCTCAAGGGCCAACAGTTCGCCAGCGGATTGCGCGTCTACGATCTGGCGAAGCCGGAAGCGCCACGCGAGATCGCGTTCCTGCCGCTCGGCGGCCTTGGCCCGCACCGCATCTGGTACGTGGGCGAGCGCTACGCCTACGTTTCCGTGCATCTACCGGAGTTTTCCGACCATATCTTGGTCATCGTCGACATGAAGGACCCCACCAAGCCCGAGGTGGCCGGCAAATTCTGGCTGCCGGGCATGTGGACCGGCGGCGGCGAAATGCCGAATTGGCCCAAGGGCAAGCGCTACGCGTTGCACCACGCGCTCGTTGCCGGCAACCTCGCCTACAGCGCCTGGCGCGACGGTGGGCTCGCCATCGTCGACGTCGGCGATCCGAGGGAGCCGAAGATGCTGTCGTACCGCAACTGGGATCCGCCGTTCGGCGGCGGCACGCATTCGCCGCTGCCGCTGCCCGACCGCAATCTCTTGGTCGTCGCCGACGAGGCCAATTTCACCGACTGTAGCAAAGGGCTGCGTTATATCTGGGTGTTCGACGTGCGCGAGCCCTCAAATCCCGTGAGCATCGCCACCATGCCGGTTCCGGACGACGCCGACTATTGCAAGAAGGGCGGCAATTTCGGTCCGCATAATCTGTGGGAGAACCGGCCCGGCGCCTTCGTCAGCTCGCGCTATATTTTTGCGACGATGCACAACGCCGGGGTGCGCGTCTATGACATCGAAAATCCGTTTCAGCTGCGCGAGGCCGGCCATTTCGTACCGCCCAATCCGGCGCGCATGTTCGATCCGCGGCCGAACCGGCCGCAGGTGATCCAGTCCGCCGACTGCTTCGTCGATAGAAACGGCGTCATGTATGTCACCGACAACAACGCCGGGCTTTATATCCTGCAATTCGAGGGCGGGTGATCGCAAGAATGCAGGGTGGGTTGAGCAAAAGCGAAATCCACCGTGCAGCCTCGCGGCTCGCAGTGGGTTACGCCGCTCTCGCGGCCAACCCACCCTACACGTTGCCTCATTGACAGTGGGCGCGCGCCCTTTCACACTGAGACAAAATAAGGGTCGCGCCAGCGGCCGGATGTCGCCTCATTGGCGGCTCTCAATTCGTTCGAAACATGGGGAGGATCACATGGCGGCAACCGTAACCGCGACGCAAATGGGGGGCGGCGCCCAGACCATCGAAGGTTTCGTCGGCAACGCACTCGACGACGCGAGAATATCGCCGCTGCACCGGCGCATTATCGGATTGATCGCGGCAGGCTATTTCTTCGACGTCATCGACTTCACGGTGTTCGGTTCGCTGGTTCCGCTGATCATTGCCTCCAAATTCGCGACCGGACCGGAAATCGCCGCCATCGGCAGCGCTACGGTGTTCGGCATGTTTCTGGGCACCGCCGGCCAAGGCGAATTTGCCGACCGCTTCGGCCGCCGCTTCATCTATCAGTTCAATCTGCTCCTGTTCGGCGTCTTCACCCTCCTCGGCGCGTTCGCGCCGAGTGTCACTATTCTGATCGTGTGCCGCTTTATCGCCGGCCTTGGCCTCGGCGCCGAGCAGCCGCTGGCCTTCGCCTACGCCGGCGAATATTCGCCCAAGCGCATCCGCGGCCGCATTCTGGCGATCGTGCATTTCATCGGCGGCGCCTGCGTGTGGCCGATCGGCACCGCGCTGGTGCTGCTGTTCGGGAGCACATTGTCATTGCCCGAACATGCTTGGCGCGGCGTCTGGGTGGTCGTCGGCGTCGGCGCACTGATCGTCTGGTTTTTCCGCTTCACGCTGCCGGAATCGCCGCGCTATCTCGCCACCCATGGCCGCGGCAAGGAAGCCATCGACGTGCTCGGCCGGCTCGGCATTGCCGGACCGACCGGGCCGCTGCGGACCGACGCGGCAAGCGACACCAAGAGCGACCCGTTCGCGGTGGTGTTCTCGATGTTCCCGTTGCGCGTCGTCGCCGGCATGATCTGCTTTACGGCGTTCTTCGGCGTCGCCATCGGGCTTGGCGCTTGGCTGCCCAACATCATGCACGACAAGGGCTTCACCATCACCAAGTCGCTCACTTACACGCTGGCGATGAACTTCGCGGTGCCGTGCGCGAGCCTCTTCATGATGTACGCGCTCGACAAATACGGCCGCAAGATCACGTCGGTCTGCACCTTCATCGGCGCCGGCATTATGGCGGTGGTGTTCGCCAACGCCGCCACCGCGGTCGAGCTCATGGTTGCCGGTTTCATCATGATCTTCTTCGTTCAGGTCGCCGGCAATTCGATGCAGATCTTCGCCTCCGAAGTGTTCCCGACCAATGCGCGGGCGTCGGGCTTCGGCTGGGCGTCCGGCGTCGGCCGGCTGGCGACGGCCTTCATCATGCCGACCATTTTGTGGGTGCAGAACGGCTATGGCCTGATGACGGTGTTCGTCTCGCTCGCCGTGCTGTTGTTCATCGCCGCGGTGTCGGTGACGCAGATGGGTCCCGAGGCCAAGCAAAAGAGCCTCGACGAGATCGCCCCGCCGACGGGGTAGGTTCATAAGAACATTTCCCGGATGCGGTGCAGCGCGTCAGCGGTGCACCGCGGATCCGGGATCGTCTCACAATCCGAGCTTGTTAAGGTCCCGGTTCAGCAGCGCACCATTTCATGGCGCGCTGCGCCCGGGACATGCGCCTTAGCTACTGCAAATTCCCGCAGAAGCGCTGGATGCGGGTGCATGCCTCTTCCAGCGCCGAGGTCGCCGTGGCGTAGGAGATGCGGAACGCCGGGCCGACGCCGAACGGCGTACCCTGCACCACCGCGACGCCTTCGGCTTCGAGAAGCTCGGTGACGAAGTCCTCGTCGGTGGCGAGCTTCTTTCCGGTCGGCGCGGTCTTGCCGATGGTGCCGGCGCAGGACGGATAGACGTAGAAGGCGCCTTCCGGCTTGGGGCAGGCGATGCCCTTGGCCTGGTTGAGCATCGAAACGCAGAGGTCGCGGCGCTCCTTGAAGATCTTGTTGTGCTTGGGGATGAAGTCCTGCGGCCCGTCGAGCGCCTCGAGCGCGGCATATTGCGCCACCGCGGTCGGATTCGACGTCGACTGCGACTGGATCATCGCCATGGTCTTGATCAGCTTCTCCGGGCCGCCGGCATAGCCGATGCGCCAGCCGGTCATGCAATAGGCTTTCGAGCAGCCGTTGACGGTGAGCGTGCGGTCATAGAGCCGCGGCTCGAGCTGCGCCGGCGAATAGAATTTGAAGTCGTCATAAACGAGGTGCTCGTACATGTCGTCGGCCATGACGTGAACATGCGGGTGGCGCATGAGCACGTCGGTCACCGCCTTGAGCTCGGCCTTGTTATAAGCGGCGCCGGTCGGGTTCGACGGCGAATTGAAGATGATCCACTTGGTCTTTGGCGTGATCGCCTTTTCCAGGTCCTCCGGCTTCATCTTGTAGCCGGTGGCCATGGTGGTGACGACCTCGACCGGCGTGCCGCCGGCAAGCAGCACCATGTCCGGATAGCTCACCCAATAGGGCGCTGGGATGATCACCTCGTCGCCCGGATTGAGCGTCGCCGCCAGCGCATTGTACAGCACCTGCTTGCCGCCGGTGCCGACGATGATCTGCGACGGCTTGTAGTCGAGCTCGTTCTCGCGCTTGAACTTGCGCGCCACCGCGGCCTTCAATTCGGCCATGCCGTCGACGGCGGTGTATTTCGACGTTTTGCCCTCGCTGATGGCGCGGATCGCCGCCAGCTTGATGTTGTCGGGGGTGTCGAAATCCGGCTCGCCGGCGCCGAGCCCGATGACGTCGCGGCCCGCCGCTTTCAGCGCACGCGCTTTGTCCGTGACGGCGATGGTCGCCGACGGCTTGATGCGCATGATCTGGTCCGCGATGAAGGCCATTTTGCAGTCTCCGGTCTCCTGGTTGACAAAAGCGGGTGCTTGTTAAAGCCGCTCCACCGCCCAGGCAAGCGCAAAACCCTCAAACTTTCGTCACTTCTGCGGCATTTCCGGCAGGGCGTGCGCTCCACGCAACACTCCCGGCATAAGGCCCGCAAGAATCCATTAAGCCGCAACTGGCCTAATGCCCGACAAAAGCCGGTTGATGGGCTGGCACACAGCCTTTTGGGAACCTCCATGCAGCGGGCCTGCGCGATGCTCCGAAGCGGCGACTGGCTCACGCGCGAGCGCATTCGCTTCGTGGCCGCGGCGCTCTTGATCGCGTCGGCCGCGGGCTTTTTGTTTCTGGTGGTGACCGCCCACGGCGGCGTCGACCTGCAAGGCCGGCCGCTCGGCACCGATTTCTCCAACGTCTACGCCGCGGGCACCTATGTGCTGGGCGGCGACGTCAATGCCGCCTTCGACCCGCCGCAACAGTTCGCCCGCGAGCAGGCGATCTTTGGCGCGACGACGCAGTTCTACGGCTGGCATTATCCGCCCTACTTCCTCTTCATCGCCGCGCCGCTTGCTTTGCTGCCCTATGGCGCCGCACTCGCGGTCTGGCAAGCGATGACGCTCGGACTTTATTTACTGGTGATGCGGGCGATTGTCGCTTCTCCTTCTCCCCGCGCGCGGGGAGAAGCAAAGGCGGCCTTCGGCCGCCGTCCTTTTACTCAAGAACGCCAATGCGAAGCATTGGCTATGGATGAGGGGGCCGCTGGGCTCGCCTCAGAATCGCGGCAACGCCCGCTCACCCTCGCTTCGCTCGACCTCTCCCCGCACGCGGGGAGAGGTAATTATCTGTGGCTCCTCCTCGCCCTCGCCTTTCCGGCGGTGCTGATCAATATCGGCCACGGCCAGAACGGATTCCTCACCGCGGCGCTCATGGGCGGCGCGCTGGTTCTGCTCGATCGCCGTCCGCTCGTCGCCGGCATCCTATTCGGACTTTTGGTCTACAAACCGCAATACGGATTGTTGCTGCCGATCGTGCTCGGCGTCTCAGGCCGCTGGCGATGCTTCGCTGCCGCGGCGGCGACCGTTGCGCTCTTGAGCGCGGCGACGACGCTGACATTCGGCGCGTCGGTCTGGGGCGCCTTTTTAGACTCGACGCATTTCACCCGCACCGTCGTGCTCGAACAAGGCAATACCGGCTGGTACAAGATCCAGAGCATCTTCGCCTGGGCGCGAATGTGGGACGCGCCGATCCCGCTGGCTTATGCGCTACAGGGCGTCGCGATCGTCGCGCTCGCCGCGGCGCTCGTCCGGCTGTGGCGCGGCGCCGCACCTTATCCGCTGAAAGCGGCGGCACTCTGCCTCGCCACCATTCTCGCCACGCCGTACAGCTTCGATTACGACATGATGGTGCTGGCGCCGGCCATCGGTTTTATTGCCGTAGACGGAATCATTCGCGGTTTTGGTCCATGGGAGAAAACTTTGCTCGCGGCGCTGTGGCTGATGCCATTGGTCGCCCGCAGTGTCGCACTCGTCACCCTGGTTCCACTCGGCGTGCCGGCCATGCTCGCTGTATTCGTTCTGATATTGCGCCGCAGCGAACTTTTTGCAGCGCCAACGACGTTCTCCACCGCTGCGGTTAAAATGACCGGCGAAAGCCATGACATCGCCGCGTTGAAGTCGTAAGACCGCAACACTGGCTCGCTAACTGCCGCACGGCCATTTGGAAGCGGCAATGTTTACTCTCTATTCGATGCAACGCTCCGGCAACAGCTACAAGGCGCGGCTTGCGCTGGCGCAGCTGCGCATTTCCTATCGGCTGATCGAGATCGACATCCTCAAGGGCGACAGCCACACGCCGGAATTCCTCACCAAGAATCCGAACGGGCAAGTGCCGCTTCTGGAAGTCGCGCCGGGCCGTTATCTCGCCGAGTCGAACGCCATCCTTTGGTACATCGCCGGCGGCACGCCGCTCGCCCCCGACGACCGCATCGACCGCGCCGAGATCCTGCAGTGGATGTTCTTCGAGCAGCATAGTCTCGAACCCAATCTGGGCGCGGCCTATTTCTGGCTGGTGCTGGTCAAGGGCGGCCGCGATTTGCAGAGCCACGCGCTCGATGACTGGATGGAGGAAGGCAATCGCGCCTTCGGCGTGATGGAAAAGCATCTGGCGCTGCACGATTACTTCGCCGCCGACCGCTACACGATTGCCGATATCGCGCTCTATGCCTACACGCATCTGGCCGAGCAATGCGATTACGACCTTGCGGCATTTCCGGCGATTCGCGCCTGGCTCGATCGCGTCGCCAATGAGCCGGGCCATGTGCCGATGGCGTTTCGTCCGGCCGCCGCCATGCCGGCGATCTAGATGACGGTATCAGGGATCGGAGGAGTGATACCTGATACCTGAAAGCCACGCCCGCGGTTTATCGCTCGCGCCGGGCAGCGCATTAACCAAACATTAACCGAAAAACACCAAATCGCCGTTATTTCTCAATGGCGCCGCCCAAGTCCGACGCGATCTTGCAGCAACGCAAATCTGATTCGCAAAGGACGACGACGATGACTGAGCTGACCGGGATGGCCGGCTTCACTTGCCCGATTGCCGACAAGACATTTGCCAAAAGGCGGCGCGCCGGCGTCGAATTATTTGCAACGCTGGCGCTTGCGGTTTCGCTGCTCGTCGCCGCGACGGCGGTGTCGATCGGCATGGCGCGTTCGCCGGCGCTGCATCACATCGCGTCGCAGCAAAGCGCCGCCTGAGGTCATTGCGCCTTGATGCCGGCCCCTTTGATGATCGGCCACCATTTCTTGATCTCGGTGCTCTCATAGGCCGCCAATGCCGCCGGGTTCTGCTGATCGCGCGGAAAAATGACCTGACCGAGATCTTGCAGACGCTGCCGCACCGCCGTGTCGGCAAGCGAAATCATGACCGCATTGTCGAGCTTGTCGACGACGGGCTGCGGTGTGCCGGCCGGCGCCCACAGCCCGTGCCAGAACGGCAGGCTTACGCCGGGAGCGCCGGCTTCGGCGAGCGTCGGCGTGTCCGGCGACTTCGGCCAGTGCTGGTCGCTCACCAGCGCATAGGCCTTCATCTTGCCGGCCTGCACATAAGGCAGCGTCGACGAGGTCTCGAGGCAGGCGAGCTCGATTTGGCCGGATAGCAGATCCTGGATCGCCGGTCCGGCGCCGCGATAAGGCACGTATTGAAACTTCACGCCGATGGCCTTGGCGAGCGAGATCGCGCCGAGCTGCGCCGCGCTGCCGGTGCCGACAGTGCCCATCGTCGTCGATTGCTTGCGTGCCTTGAGCCAGGTGATGAGCTCGGATGCCGTCTTCGGCGGCAATGCGCGCTTGCCGAGGATCCACAGCGGCGAATAGGCCAGCAGCGAAATTGGCTGCAAATCCTTCTGCACGTCGAAATCCAGCGGATAAATCGCCGGCGAGCCGACATGGCTCGTCCAATTGCCGATGCCGATGGTGTAGCCGTCCGGGCTAGCGTGGACGACGCGCCCGGCCGCAATCGTGCCGCTCGCCCCGCTGACCGTCTCGACCACGACGGTCTGGTTCAGGGCGCGTCCCATCCTGTCGGCCAGCAAGCGCGCCAGCGCGTCGGTCGGGCCGCCGGGCGGGAATCCGACGAGAAGCGTGATTGGGTGCGACGGATAATCGTCGGCCAGTGCGCCGAATGCGCCGATAAAGATTACAACGAGCGCGGCAAGCGCGCCGGTGAAACGGGCTCGCGTCATGAATCCCTCCCCTTGGAATTCCCGGTTTTTTTGCGCGTGATCTTTTCCGGAAGCGCGGATCCCGTAACTGGGGCGTCGCTTTCGGCGCCACGCTGCCCGGCAACGATGACACGACAGGTTGCCGGCTAAAAGGTCAGCAACCCTGTCATGACCCCCGCAAAATTTCGGGCGTGGCTTGATCGGGGCTGCGGTTGACGCCATCTACGCCGGGCCTGTAACCATCCGAAAATGTTCGCAGTTTTCGAACGATTCCTGTCGCCGACGGCGCCGCCGGAAAACCCGGAACCGCCGGGGAGCCTGAACGCCTTCCTGTGGCATTTCGCCCGGCAGGCGAAATGGCTGTTCGCGGCCTTGTTCGTGGCGCAACTGTTCATCGCGCTCGGCGACAGCGCGGTGCCGTGGTTCATCGGCCGCATCGTCACACTGGTCACCAGAACACCGCGCGATCAATTCCTGACCGTGGCATGGCCCTGGCTCATCGGCATGGCGGCCGTCGTCCTTGTTGCCCGGCCGCTGGCGACGATGATGCGCTACCTCGTCAACAACCAGGGCATCGCGGCGCCGTTCACCGGACTGGTGCGCTGGCAATCGCATTGGCACGTGGTGCGGCAGAGCTGGGCGTTTTTCCAGAACGATTTCGCCGGCCGCATTGCCAACCGCGTGATGCAGACCGCGCCGTCGCTGCGCTCGACGATCACCGCGACCATCAACACGATCTGGTACATTTTTGTCTACGGCATATCCGCCATCGTGCTGACCGCGTCGGCTGATCGCTGGCTGGCGCTGCCGGTGGTCCTGTGGTTTGCGGGCTATACCGCAATGCTGCTCTATTTCGTGCCGCGCATGCGCGAGCGCTCGAAGCAGAGTTCGCTGGCGCGCTCGGAACTGACCGGCCGGATCGTCGACAGCTACACCAATATCCTTACGGTGAAATTGTTCGCCCGCGCCAGCGATGAAGACGAATATGTGCGCGATGCCGTCGAGCACTATGTCGACAAGTTCGGCTCCTCGCAGCAGCTTCTCACCGTTTTCGCCACGCTGCTCGATGCCCTCAACGCGCTCTTGATCGCGGCGTCCGGCGCCCTGGCCTTAGTGCTGTGGCGCTACGGCGCGCTCGAGGTCGGCGCCATCGCCATGGTGCTGCCGCTGGCGCTGCAGCTCACCAATATGTCGCGGCAGATCGCCATGAACATCACCGAGATATTCGAGGATCTCGGCGTGGTGCAGGAAGGCATGCTGAGCATCGCCCGGCCGCTGCAGCTGCCCGACAAGGCCGCCGCCGAGCCGCTTACGGTGCGCGCCGGCCGCATCGAGTTCAAGAATGTGAGCTTCGGCTACGGCCGCGACGCCGGCGTGCTGAAGAATCTGAATCTCGTCATCGAGCCGGGCGAAAAGATCGGACTGGTCGGCCGGTCCGGCGCCGGCAAATCCACCGTCGTCAACTTGCTGCTCCGCTTTTTCGCCATCGAACACGGAGCGATCCTGATCGACGGGCAGGACATAGCGAACCTCACGCAAGAATCACTGCGGTCGCAGATTTCCGTGGTCACGCAGGATACGTCGCTGCTGCATCGCTCGATCAGCGATAATATTCGCTATGGCCGGCCGGGCGCCAGCGACGATGAAGTCGAGCGCGCGGCAAGGCTCGCGCACGCGGATGATTTCATTCCCGCGCTCGAGGATTTGCACGGCCGCCGCGGCTTCGCCGCCCATGTCGGCGAACGCGGCGTAAAGCTCTCCGGCGGCCAGCGCCAGCGCGTCGCCATCGCGCGGGTGATCCTCAAAAACGCGCCGATTCTGGTATTCGACGAAGCGACGTCCGCGCTCGACAGCGAGGTCGAAGCCGCCATCCAATCGAGCCTCGGCGCCTTGATGGCCGGCAAGACGGTGATCGCCATCGCCCACCGGCTTTCCACCATCGCGCAGATGGACCGCCTCGTGGTGCTCGACCACGGCCGCATCATCGAGCAGGGCTCGCACCGCGAGCTGCTGGCACAAAACGGCCACTACGCGGCGCTGTGGCGGCGTCAGGCCGGCGGCTTTATCGATGCCGAAGACATGGAGGCGGCGGAGTAGACAGGCGGGCCGCATTTCGCTCCCGCTCAAATCGCGCTACGCTCCCATCGGTGTAACGGCAACCTCGAGCGGCGATGACGATTCCGGAGGGCCAATGAGCGAGGCCGACGACTTGCGGCAGCGGGCCGAGAGGTTGCTGGCCTTGGCGATCAAGGCGCGCGAGCAAGGCCAATTTGCCACTGCCGCCGGCCTGCTCGCCGAGGCGGCGCAATTCAGCAATGAGGCCGAGGCGCTGGAGACGGCGCAGGCCCGTTCCGATCCGCGGTTTTGGGGCACCGGCCATCCGGCGCGGCCGCAACAGCCCGAGAAAACGCAAAAGAAACAATAGAGCGCGCTTCGGAGCAATCGCCATCGACTTCGCCCCTACAGAACTGCAACAATCGGTGCGCGCCGCGATCGAGAAGATTTGCGCGCGCTTCGGCGACGAGTATTGGCTCAACCGCGACAGCGACGGAGAATTTCCGGAAGAATTCTACCGCGCGATCGCCGACGGCGGCTGGCTCGGCATCTGTATCCCACAGGAATTCGGCGGCTCGGGCCTCGGCGTCGGCGAGGCCGCCATGATGATGCACACCATCACCGCTTCGGGCGCCGGACTGTCCGGCGCGTCCGCCGTGCATATGAATATTTTCGGCCTCAATCCGGTGGTGGTTTACGGCAGCGACGAGCAGAAGCGCCGCATGCTGCCGCCGGTCGCCGCCGGCGAGGAAAAGGCTTGCTTCGCGGTAACCGAGCCGGACGCCGGCCTGGAAACCGCCAAGCTCAAAACCACCGCAAAGCGCCGCGGCGACATTTACGTCGTCAGCGGCGCCAAGATCTGGATTTCGACGGCGCAGGTCGCCGACCGCATGCTCATTCTGGCACGCACGGCGCCGCTCGGCGAAGGGCGCCGGCCGACCGACGGCTTGAGTCTGTTCTACACCGCGCTCGACCGCCGCTTTGTCGAAGTGCGCGAGATCGAGAAGATGGGCCGCAAGGCGGTCGAACTCGAACGCGCTGTTCATCGACGGATTGGAAGTGCCGGCCGCCGACCGCATCGGCGACGAGGGCCGCGGCTTCGAATACATTCTGCACGGGCTTAATCCGGAGCGCGTGCTGGTCGCCGCGGAGGCGATCGGACTCGGCCGCGCCGCGCTCGCGCGCGCCACGGCCTACGCCAAGGAGCGCGTGGTGTTCGGCCGGCCGATCGGGCAGAACCAGGCGATCCAGCACCCGCTGGCGCAGTGCTGGATGGAGCTCGAAGCCGCCGACCTGATGATGCTCAAGGCGGCTTGGCAATATGACCATGGCCTGCCCTGCGCACCGGCGGCCAATGCCGCGAAATATCTCGCCGCCGAAGCCGGCTTCAAAGCCTGCCAGACCGCGATCGCGACCCATGGCGGCTACGGCTACGCCAGGGAATATCACGTCGAGCGCTATTTCCGCGAGATGATGATCCCGAAGCTCGCGCCGGTCTCACCGCAACTCATTCTTTGCTTCATCGCCGAGCGGGTGCTCGGGCTGCCGAAATCATATTGACGGTGTTGTAGCGGGTTACCGCATGCTTTGTCGGGCACGCGCGACGCTTTTGTGAATAATTTGGGAACAAATTCCCCCTAAGTCATTTGATACAGTTAAGGGCACGTGGGCCGGCCGGAAATGGCAGTTGTATTGATCGTGGAGGACGAGGAGCAGGTCCGTGTCCTCGCCGAATCCTATCTTCAGGAGCAGGGCCACGAGACCGTCTCGGCAGCGACGGCCGAGGAGGCGTTGGCCGCACTCGATGTGACCGAGCGGGTCGACCTGTTGTTCACCGATATCGCCCTGCACGGCGATCTCGACGCCGGTCTCGATTTGGCCAAGCAGGCGGTCGCGCGCCGGCCCAAACTCAAGGTGCTCTATACCACCGGCCAAGGCGTAACTGACGGCATGAAGGCGATGTTCGTCAAAGCTTCGGCCGTACTGCCGAAACCCTATACGGTCGATCAATTGCACCGCAGCCTGGCGGACAATTTCGGTATTCAGTCGACGTCGTCGCAGTCGTAACCCGCCCGCAACTGCGTCAGGCGGCGAGTTTTTCTTCGCTTGTTGCCTCGTTCGCGCAAGGCGCGGCCATCACCGGACGCGCCGCGAGCCAGAGCGCCAGTGCCACGGTCGCAATCGCACCGAGCGCCAAGAAGGCGGCGCCATAACCGAAGCGTTCGGCGACGATGCCGCCGATTGTCGGGCTTAAGGCTGCACCGATGCCTTGCAGCGTCATGACCGCGCCCAATCCGGCATTCACCCGCCCCGTGCCCGACAGAGTGCGCGCTACCAAGCCAGGCACCGCCACACCCAACACGCCGGCGCCGACGCCGTCGAGAACCTGCACAGGGACCAATCCCCACGATCCGCCCACCAGCGATGCGATGACCCCGCGCACGGGCAGCGCGATGAGCGCGATCAGAAAGACCAGCCAATAACCGCGCGCTTCGGCCAACCGCGCCGCAATGAGTGCAGCCGGGATCATAATGATCTGGGCCACGACGATGGTCGCGCCGGTAAAAGCGCTCGGATTGGCGGCGCCGTGCGCCGCCATCGCTTGGCCGAGCAGCGGCAGCATCGCGGCATTGCCGAGATGAAACAATGTCAGCGCCGCGCCGAGCACGAGCAGCGGTCCCGACTGCAGCAGCACGGAAAACGCGGCGACGCCCTCGCCATCGTACTCCGCCGCGCCGCGCGCCGCCCGGTGGTCGATCTGGCGCGGATCGATGGCGAGGGTCGCGACGACCGAAAACAAGGCCATGATCGACAGCACGGCAAAGACCGCGCCGAGACCGAAGAAATATCCGGTCAACCCGGCCAAACCGGCCGCGACGACATTGCCGCAATGATTGGAGGCCTGGTTGCGGCCAAGCTGATGGGCGAACCCGCGCTGGCGCACAATGCCGAGCGTGATCGCGGCGATCGCGGCGCCGGACGCCGCGCCGGCGATACCGGTCGCGACTTGTGCGGCGTTGACCACGACGATGTCCGGCCAAGCGAGCGTGGCGATCGATGCCGCGGTGATAACAAGCGCGCTCACGACGACCATTGCGCGTTTCCGATAGCTACGGTCGACCAGCGCGCCGATCGGCGTAGTGACCGCCATGCCGGCGATGCCGCCGACGGTCATGACGACGCCGATCTCGGCCGGCGTCCAGTGCCGCGCTTGCAGAAATACGCCGAGGAACGGCCCAAGGCCGCCCTGCACGTCGGCCATGAAAAAATTCAGCGCGTTGAGTGCGCCGAGCGAACGCCGCTTCGTCAACCCGCGCAACATGGCGACAGCTCAGATCGGCGCGCGGAACACAAAGAACGCGCCGAGCGCGATGAAGGCGAAGCCGATCATCTGGCTCCAGGTGACGTCCTGATTCAGATAAAACACCGAAAACAAGCCGAACATCGACAGGGTGACCACCTCTTGGATGGTCTTGAGCTGGGCCGCCGAATAGACCGCATTGCCGTAGCGGTTCGCCGGCACCGACAGGCAATATTCGAAGAAGGCGAGACCCCAGCTGATCAGGACGACTTGCCAGATCGGCACCTCTTTGTAGCGCAGATACCAGTACCAGGCGGTCGTCATGAAGGCGTTGGAGCCGATCAGCAAGACAATGGGAAGGACGTAAGGAGATACCGTCAAGGCTGGCATGTGCACCTGCTTTCGCTAATCGCTTGAGACAATGAGTTGCGCCGCAGTAATACCGCAGCCAGCCAACGGCCCAGCCGGTTCGGCGTTCCCGTCCACGGCAATCGCATGCTCTCCCACCAGGCCGGTGTGTATGGCCCGCTTGACGGCCGTCGAAAATCATGGCGGGTGCGACGGACCGCCGCAGCGCCGTCGTAATTGGCCGTTATCGACAGCCTGTTTGGCCGATTGCGAACCGGAGATTTCTGCGATGCGCCGTCCGCTTCTCGTCGCCGCACTGAGCCTGGCCGCCGCCGTCACCACCGCGACGCTAGGCGTCGCGCCTGCCGGCGCGCAGCAGGGGCTGAGCCTGCCCGGCGGCGGGCTCAAGCCGCCGCCACCGCCGCCGATCAAGCCCTATCACGCGGTCGCGGTGACGCCGCCCCCGGCATACAACGATCCGAGCTTCGCCGCCTTCCGCAAGCAGCTCGCCGACGTCGTCGCCAAAAAGGATCGCGCCGCGCTCGCCCATATGGTCGTGGCGCAGAACTTTTTCTGGGTGCAGGACCGTGATCTCGCCGACAAGCGCAAGGCGGGCATCGACAATCTTGCCAAGGCGATCAACCTCGACGCCAAGGACGGCTCGGGCTGGGACGTGCTCAACGGCTATGCCGACGAGCCGACCGCCGCCGAACTGCCCGAGCAGAAGGGGGTCATCTGCGCGCCGGCCCCTCCCGGCATCGACGCCAAGGCGTTCCAGGCGCTCGGCGAGGCGACCGGCACCGATCCGTCGGAGTGGGGCTATCCGACCAATGGCGGCGTCGACGTGCACGCCGCGGCGCAGTCGAACTCGCCGGTCATCGAGAAGCTCGGCATGATCCTGATCCGGGTGCTGCCGGATTCGAGCCAGCCGACCAATCCCGATCAGCCGTTACTGCTGCATGTGGCGGCGCCATCCGGCAAAACCGGCTATATCGACGCCCAGCAGCTGTCGCCGCTCGGCGGTGACGAGATGTGCTACAGCAAGGACGCCAGCGGCTGGAAGATTGCCGGTTATGTCGGCGGCGTGTCGCAATAACCGAGCCTCGCCCGTCGCGGGGCGCCAATCCGGCACTTGAACCGGCCAACCGCCGGGGCGACAATGCCGCCATGACGAGGGTGGGACGAGCACGCTATTGGCGCGGTTTGGCGGCCGGAACCGGCGCAGCGCTGCTGTGCGCGATTTCGGTCCATGCTCCGGCCCAGCAACTGCCGGGATCGATCCAGCCGCCGGTGTTTCAATATCCTGTGACGGCGCCGGACGTCGATCCGGGAATAGATCATGGCAATTCCGACGCCAATCTGCCGGAAGAATTCAAGAAGCAGATGGTGTTCTACCGTTCGCTCGAACCGCCGGGCACTATCATCATCGATACCCAGGAGCGGCACCTTTATCTGATCCAGGATTCGACGCGCGCGATCCGCTACGGCATCGGCGTCGGCCGCGACGGTTTCACCTGGCAGGGCCTGCTGCGGATTACCAAGAAAGCCGAGTGGCCCGATTGGCGGCCGCCACCGGAAATGATCGAGCGGCAACCTTATCTGCCGCGATTCATGGCCGGCGGTCCCGGCAACCCGCTCGGCGCCCGCGCCATGTATCTCGGCAACACCGTCTATCGCATCCATGGCACCAATGCGCCGGAGACGATCGGCCAAGCCGTGTCATCCGGCTGCTTCCGGCTGGTCAATGATGACGTGGAGGACCTTTACAACCGCGTGCCAGTCGGCACCAAGGTCATCGTGCGGCAGAATTGATAGCCGACGGCATTCGCAGACGCTCGTCCGCACAGAGGCGGGGACCCAGCAAAGACACAATAGCTGGATTCCCGCTTCCGCGGGAACGAGCGGGCGAGCTTACTGCACGCGCTGGGCGGCGGTGGTGACCGATTGCGCGGTCTGACCGAACAGGATCGCGCGCTCCTCGGCGGTGCGGATGCCGCCCTGGTTGGGATTGATCTTCGGCGTCCATTCATAAGCCTTGATCACGGCCGGACGCGCTTTGATCGCCTCGAACCAGCGCTTGAGATGCGGGAAGTCGGCGATGTTCTGGCCCTGGCGCTCCCACGGCACGACCCAGGGATAGCAAGCCATGTCGGCGATCGAATAGTCGCCGGCGAGGTACGGGTGGTCGGCGAGCCGCTTGTTCATCACACCGTAGAGCCGGTTGACCTCGTTGCGATACCGATCCATCGCGTATTGGATCTTGTCCACCGCGTAATTGCTGAAGTGATTGTTCTGGCCCGACATCGGCCCAAGTCCGCCCATCTGCCAGAACAGCCATTCCAGGGCCGCCGTGCGCCCGCGCAAGTCCTTGGCAATGAACTTGCCGGTCTTGTCGGCGAGATAAAGCAAGATGGCGCCGGACTCGAACACCGGGAGCGGCTTGCCGCCGTCGGCCGGTTTATGGTCGACGATGGCGGGGATGCGGTTGTTCGGCGACACCGCCAGGAACTCCGCCTTGAACTGCTCGCCTTTGCCGATATTGACCGGAATAATCTTGTACTCGAGACCGGCCTCTTCGAGGAAAATCGTGACTTTGTGGCCGTTCGGCGTGGTCCAGTAATGTACGTCGATCATGAGAAACCTTTGCGTTCCAGGGGTAACGGGGCCGTCACTTTAACCCATTGCCTAGCGATTATTTAACCCCTCCCGGCGCATGTCTCTTCCTCGTGACGAGCACCGGTACATATGTTCAATCGGGCGCCGTGACGGCGCGGGCGCCGGGCAATGGGCTCGTCGCCGCGGTCATCCTTGGCCTGTTCGTTCTTGCCGCGATCGTGAGCGCGGCGCGCAAGGACATTACCCAGGGTTTCGACGAAGTGGCGCACGTCTCCTATGTCGCGCAGATCCAGCACGACGGCACGGCGGCGCCCGACCTGAAAAGCCTGCGGCTGCTCGACCCGCGCAGCTTCCAATTCACCGCGGCCGCGAATTATCTGAACCATCCGCCGCTGTTCTATGCGCTGCTGGCGCATCTTGGCCCGACGCTCGAAGGCGATCCGCGCGCGCTGTTCGCCTATCGCCTGATCGATATCGCCATCGCGGCCATCGGCTTCGCCGCCCTGCTCGGTATCGGCCTCGCCGCGCACTGGCCGCGGCTCGAGTTCTACGCCTATGCCGTGCCGCTCGGCTGCACGCCCGTTCTCATCCCGCTCGCCGGCGCCGTGAACAACGACAATCTCGCCTTCTGCGGCGGCGCTATTGCCCTGCTCGGCGTCTGGCAATTGTTGGCGACCGGCCGCGAAAGCTTTCTGGCGCTGGCGCTTGCCGGCGTCGTCATCGCCGGCTGGGCCAAGCTGACCGGGCTTCTGCTCAGCGCCGGGCTCGTCGGCGGCGTGGTCGCTTATATGTATTGGCGCCGGCAATTGCCGTGGACGCGCACCTTAAGCTGCATCGTCGCCGTGACGCTGGTCTTTGTGCTGGCCGCGGCGCCCTACGTCGAATTCATGCTGCGTTACGGCAGCCCCACGCCGGAGACGCCGGCGCAGCTTGCGCTTCTCACCGACGGCGCGCGCGCCGCCGGCTGGGCCGACCTGCCGCGGCAATCGTTTCCCCATTATCTCGTCTATTTCGTCGGTGCATTTGTCGCCGACTGGATGCCGACGCTCGCCGCGCGCAGCGATCTTAATTATGCGGCGCTGGTCATTCCGGTGGAGGCGCTCGGCTGCGCGCTCGCCGGTCTGGCGCTGTCGCTGCGCCGGCTGTGGCGGCGGCAGGAGCGCGGACTCGACGTCGTGGTGATCGCCGGCGCGGCCTCGATCGCCGCGACCTTCGCCATTCACATCATCTACAGTTACGGCCGCTACGTCGCCACCGGGTGGCTGATGGATGCCTATCCGCGCTATTACCTGCCGCTGATCGCCGTCGTGCCGCTGGCCTGCCTGTCGCTCTTGGCGGCGCTGCCGACGCCGCGCTGGCGCGACGGATTGCTGGCCTTTCTGATCGCGGGCCCGATCCTGTTCCGCCTCTTCGGCGCGCCGTTAGGCTGATTTAATGCGCCTGCGATCATGCTAGGCTTCTTGCTCATCGCAGGGAGCAGCCATGGTCACCGAAATCGCCCAGATCGACGTCAAGCCCGGCATGGAAGCCGAATTCGAGAGCGGCGTGAAAAACGCGGCACCGTTGTTTCAGCGCGCCAAAGGCTGCCACGGCATGGAGTTGCGCCGCTCGATCGAGAGGCCGACGCGCTATCGGCTGTTCGTGGAATGGGCGACGGTCGAAAACCACACCAACGACTTCCGCGGCTCGGCCGATTTTCAGGAATGGCGCAAGCTGGTCGGCCACTGCTTTGCTTCACCGCCGGAGGTCGAGCATGTGACGCAGGTGGTGAAGGGATTTTAGTTCACCGTCATCCACGACTTTAACATCGACGCCGCACGCGAGGTGGATGCCCGCATCAAGCCGGGCATCACGAGGGAGAGAAACAACAATGCGTCGCTTGCCCATCATCGTCGCCGGTCTGTTCGCCTGCGTGCTCGCTGGCAGCGCGCACGCGCAATATCCCGACCGGCCGATCCACCTGATCGTGCCGCAAGCCGCCGGCAGCGCCACCGACACGGTGGCGCGCGTTCTCGCCGCGGCGATGTCGAGCGAACTCAGCAAGGAGATCGTGGTCGACGACCGGCCGGGCGGCGCGCTGACGATCGGGCTGGACCTCGCCGCCAAATCGGCGCCGGACGGCTATGCGCTGTGCATGGGGCCGATCGGCGCGCTCGCCATCAGCCCGCATCTGGTCAAGCACCTGCCCTATGACATCGCCCGCGATTTTGCCCCGATCGCGCTGGTATCGCGCGGCCAATTGCTGCTCGCGGTGTCGCCGAAGACGCCGTTCCATTCGGTGAAGGAGCTGATCGCCTACGCCAAACAGAATCCCGGCAAGCTTTCCAATGCCTCGTCGAGCAACGGCTCGCCCGGCCATGTCGGCGGCGAATTGTTCAAATTCATGACCGGAACCGACATCGTGCACGTGCCGTACAAGGGCGGCGCGCCGGCGATCAACGATCTCATCGCCGGCCGCGTGCAGCTGATGTTCGAGAGCCTCAACTCGATCGCGCCGTTCGCGCGCTCCGGCGCGGTGCGGGCGCTGGCGGTGACCGGCGATCACCGCTCGCCGGCGTTTCCCGATCTGCCGACCATCGCCGAGGCCGGCGTGCCCGGCTATTCGGCGCCGACCTGGAGCGGCGTCATCGCGCCGGCGGGCGTGCCGAAACCGATCGTCGAACGGCTCAACGCGGCGATCAATGCGGCGATCCGCTCGCCGGCCATGGCGGCGTTCTACGCCCGCATCGGCGACGAGCCGGCCGGCGGCACGCCCGAGGAGTTCGCGGCAACAATCGCCTCTGATTCCAAGAAATGGGGCGACGTCATCAAACGCGCCGGCATCAAGTTCGAGTAACGCAGGCCGCTCGGCCAAGCCGCACTCGGACCGCCTGTCATCGTTCTGTCATGCAATGCGCCGTCC
>CAWBUA010000007.1:0-615715 GCA_963791925.1 uncultured Alphaproteobacteria bacterium
TGATGCTTTTTCCGTTGGTCTTATCTCTCCATGGTCTACCAGCCGGCGATTGTTTTCATCGTGCTCACGCTGACGCGCCGGATCAGCCGGCTGCACGACTTCGCCGTCACGCTGGTCGCCTCGCTCGTCATCACCATCGCGATCTTCGCGCTGTTCCCGGCACGCGGCTGGTACGGCTATCTCGGTATCGATCCAGCGGCCTATCCCAGACTGATGCTGTTCTTGAATTCGTCCCCCATCTCGACGCCGTACGCAATGGCACACTGCACGCCATACCCCTCGGCGACCTGCGCGGCATTGTCAGCTTTCCGAGCTATCACACGGCGGCGGCGATGCTGGCGGTCTGGTCGGTCTGGCCAGTTCGGTTTTTACGCTGGCCGATGCTGGCGCTGAACGCCTTCATGGTGGCCTCGGCGCCAGTCGAAGGTGCGCATTATTTTATCAACATCCTGGGCGGCCTTGGCGTCGGCGTTTGCGCGATTCTGGTCGCGGTGTGGACACGTCATGCGCTCCGCCATCATTGGGCGGAGAAAGCGCGCGCACTATGGGCTCTGTCGGCCGGCTCGCTGCCGTCAGCCCGACGGAGCTGGAAGGCGCTTCACGCATCGCGGTCGATCTGATCGCCGCATCCCCGTGCCGCCGAACAAAGGTTTCCGGCACCGCCGAATGCGGCCTCCGTCACCGGCATGGCCTTGAATTGCCCGGGCGTGGTAGAAGCCGAGCGAAAAACACCCATGGACATGCCAACACTTCAAGCCGGATTGCGCCTTTACTCCGGTTATCTCGATCGCCAGCAACAAGCGGCGACCCTTGCCGCGATCCGCGGCATCATTGCCGAGGCGCCGCTGTTCATCCCGCGCATGCCGAAATCCGACCGGCCTTTCACTGTCCGGATGTCAAATTGCGGGTCGCTCGGCTGGATATCGGACAAGAACGGCTACCGCTACGCCCCGGCCCATCCCGAGACCGGGCGGCCATGGCCGCCGCTTCCGAATCTCCTGCTCCGCTTATGGGATAGCGTTGCCGACTATTCTCATCCGCCGGAAGCCTGTCTGATCAACTTCTACGGCGCGGACGCGAAAATGGGCCTGCATCAAGACCGCGATGAGGCCGATTTTACCGCTCCCGTGGTCTCGCTTTCGCTCGGCGACGCCTGCCTGTTCCGCGTCGGCGGGAAAAAACGTAGCGACCCGACGCACTCTTTTCGCCTTAATTCCGGCGACGCACTCGTTCTAGGTGGCGGCGCGCGGCGCGCGTTCCATGGCGTCGACCGCATCTATCCCGGCACCTCGACCCTGCTCGTGGAGGGCGGTCGGATCAATGTGACCATGCGGCGGGTGACGCGCCCGGCAGATGGGCGGCCCAACAGGCGCGCCGAAGCTTTCCAGGACCGGTGACGATGAATTGGATCAGGAAAATATCAGGAGCGAGGGCTCTCGCATGTCTCTCGGGTGCCGCTTTCGCCGTCCTGGCCGGGGCGACTGCGGCGCCGGCCGGCGATACGGTTTTTCCGATCGGCTCCCGCATCGGACTGGTGCCGCCGCTCAACATGCCGCTCAGTCAGCGTTTCATGGGTTTCGCAGATACCGAGAACGACGCAGCAATTCTTCTCGCTACGTTTCCCGGCGATGCCTTCACGTCATTGGACAAGTCCATGACGCCGGACGCGTTGAAGAAGCAAGGCATCGACAAACGCGAGCCGTTCGCGTCCAAGGCCGGCGGCGGATTTCTTTTGAGCGGCAAGCAGACGGTCGGCCCGGCGTCGTTTCGCAAATGGATGTTGATCGCGCCGGCAGGCAACGTCACTGCGCTCGTCACCGCGCGGGCTCCGGAACAGGGCAGCAAATATACCGATCAGGTGATCCGCGCCGCGCTGGCGACGCTCGCCGTACGCGCCAGCGTGCCCGACGCGGAGCGGCTGAGCCTGCTGCCGTTCAAAGTCGGCGATCTGGCCGGATTTCATATCGAAGACGTCTTGCCGGGCCGCGCTTTGATGCTGGTGGACACGCCGCCCGGCGGCGACCAGGCCGGCAAAGCAACGCCGGACGCAAATAAGGACGCGACTAAGGTTGCGAACAAGGACCTGGTAAATCGGGACTTGGAGGGGAAGCCGGTCGACGCCCGCTTCCTCGTCGCCGTCTTGCCGGGCGGCCCCGCCGAAGCCAAGGACAACGACAATTTCGCCCGGGTCACGTTCAATCAGATCGGCGGCATCGCCGATGTCCGCATCCAGGATGCCGAACCGCTGCGCATCAACGGTCAATCGGGCTATGAGACTCTGGCGACGGCCAAGGACGCCGAAGGCACCAAGCTCATGGTGGTGCAATGGCTCCGCTTCGGCAGCGGCGGCTATATGCAGATGACCGGCATTGCGCACGCCGACCTGTGGCCCGGCATGCTGATGCGTTTGCGCAAAATTCGCGACAGCATCGGGACCGAGTGATGTTGTGCGGCTGTCAGTGACAGCCGTCGAATCACAAAGGCAGTCCGGGCCAAAACGCTAGTTCGCCGAGGTCTTGGCGTTATCGTTGGTGGCCGAAGCCGGCGCGGCTTTCGGGCCGCCTTTCGACACCCCGACGAGGGCCGGACGCAGCACCCGTTCGCCGATCTTGTAGCCGGGCTGCACGACCTGCACCACGCTGCCCGCCGGTACCGTGGCGTCGGGCACTTCGAACATCGCCTGGTGCAGGTTGGGATCGAATTTTTCGCCCTGCGGCGAGAATTGCCGGATGCCGTTCTTCTCCAGCGCCTTGATGAGCTCGCGCTCGGTCAGTTCGACGCCGTCGATCAGCGCCTTGGCGCCGTTCTCTCCGCTCGCCCGCAATTCCGGCGCCACCGCATCCAGCGCGCGGCGCATATTGTCGGCGACGCCGAGAACGTCCCGCGCGAACGAGGTGACGCCGTAGAGCCGGCTGTCGGCGACCTCGCGCTCGGTCCGTTTGCGCAAGTTTTCCATCTCGGCGAGCGTGCGCAGGAGCCGATCCTTCATTTCGGCATGTTCGCGTTCGAGCGCGGTCGAGGGCGCGGACGCGGCCTGGGCGCCGTGGGGGGCGTCGGTCTGTTGCCGCGGGGCCGCTTCGCCCTCAGCGCGAGCGGTCTGTTCCGTCATGATTTTTCCATCCTGTGACGCCCCGCATATCAGGGTTCGCCCGGCAAAAATCAAGCGTCGGGGTCAGCCCCCCAAGAGCTTGCTGACCACCCTGGCGGTATAGTCCACCATCGGCACGATGCGCGCGTAATTGAGCCGGGTCGGCCCGATGACGCCGAGCACGCCCACGATATGGCCCGAGGCGTCGTGATAGGGCGCCACGATGGTCGACGAGCCGGACAGCGAAAACAGTTTGTTCTCGGAGCCGATGAAGACCCGCACGCCCTCGGCCTGTTCGGCGCGGCCAAGCAGATCGATCACCTCGCGGCGGGTCTCCAAGTCGTCGAACAGGAGCCGCACCCGTTCGAGATCGGCAACGGCCTTGAGGTCGTCGAGTAGATGGGCCTGGCCGCGCACGATCAGCTTGCGTTCGTCGCTCTCGCCGCCGGACCAGCTCGCCAGACCGTCGGCGACGATTTTCTTGGTCAGCTGATCGAGCTGGGCTTCGCTTTCCTTGAGCGTGCGCGCGATCTCGGCCTTGACCTCGTCAAGCGTGTGGCCGCGCACGCGGGCGTTGAGAAAATTCGAGGCTTCGGTCAGCGCCGAGGTCGGCAGGCCGATCGGCACGTTGAGCACACGATTTTCCACCTGGCCGTCCTCGCCGACCAGGATTACCAGCGCGCGCTCAGGTTCGAGGCGGACAAATTCGATATGTTTGAGGCGCGGATTGGATTTGGCGGTGAGCACGACGCCGGCGGCGCGGCTCAATCCCGAGAGCAGGCCCGATGCCTCGGTCAACACCGCTTCGAGCGATTTCGATTGCCCCGAGCCAGCGACCTGCGCCTCGATCGCCTTGCGGTCGTTCTCGCTGAGATCGCCGATCTGCATCAGCGCGTCGACGAAGAAACGCAGCCCGATTTCCGTCGGCAGCCGGCCGGCCGAGGTATGCGGCGCATAAACCAGCCCGAGCTGTTCGAGGTCGGACATCACGTTGCGCACCGAAGCCGGCGATAACGTCATGGGCAGAATGCGCGACAGGTTACGCGAGCCGACCGGCTCGCCGGTCGCGAGATAGCTCTCGACGATCCGGCGGAAGATCTCGCGCGAACGCTCGTTGAGCTGGGCGAGCCCCAGCTGGTTCACGCCCGGCGGAAAATCATGGCTGGCCAAATACCGCTCCGCACCCGATTGCCGCAGTCATGTCGCCACTATATCACTCCGCCGCCGCCATCGCACGCGCCGCCGGCGCGCCGCGCAACAGCTCCAAAAGCTCGCGCACCGAGCCGAAGTCTTCCAGCCGATCGATCGCGGCAATGACGCCGTCGATATGCGCATCCGCGATGACGCCTTGCGCATAGCTGCGGAATTTTTGCTCGATCTTTTGCCGCGACAGCGGATTTTCCGGCGCGCCAAGCGGATGCTCGCAGCGCGCCGAGAACGTCGCGCCATCGGCCATGACGACGTCCACTTTGGCTTGCGCGCCGGCCAGCGACGCGTCGGCGTGAACCTCGACTGTTTCGGCGGCGAAGCGGCGCAGCTTCGGATCGTCGTAACGGCCGGGTTCGAACTGCGCCAAGGTCAGCGCACGGTCGTGCAAGATGACCGCCGCGGCGTAATGTGCCGACAACAGCGCCTCGAATTTCGCCTTGTAGCGGCCAAAGCCACCATGAAAGTCGAAGGTCGGCTGACTGAGCGCGATGTCGACTTGGCGCACATGCGCGGGATCGATCCTGTGCTTTTCCACGATGTCGAACAGCGCGGTGTTGAGCCCCTGAATGAGCGAAGCCGACGGCCATAGCCGCAGCGCGATCTGCTCGATCTCGAAGCGTTGGCCGAGATCGGCGGTCGCCGCGTCCGGTTTGCCGCCATTGGCATAGGCGTTATAGAGGCCGCCGTCCTTGGCGGTGAGAAATTCGCGCGTGGCGACAAAATTTTGCTGCGCCAACAGCGCCGCCATCAAGCCCGACAGCGCGCCGCGGCATTGATGGAATTTCACCGTCGGCGTGCCCCAGGCCGCATAGGTGCCCGCCGCCTGGCTGCCGGCGAGGCCGAAGGCGCGCGCCATGGTATCGGCGTCGAATTTGAGGAGCGAGCCGACGGCGGCAGCCGCGCCGAACGGGCCGAGCACGCCCGGGCCGTGGAAGCCGCGCGCGCGAAACGCCGGATAATCGAGACCGACGCCGATCCGCGTCGCCACCTCGCAGCCGGCGGCGAGCGCGACCAGGAGGTCGCGGCCGGACAAGCCGTCGCGCTCGGCGATGGCGAGCGCCGGCGGCACGATTTCCGGCGTGATATGGGTCATGGTCGCGCGATGCACGTCGCACATCGTCACCGCGGTGACGAGATAGCCGTTGAGCAGCGTGGCGCCGGCAAGCGACAAATGTCCGCCGCCGATCATGCTCGATTCGCGCCCTTGCGCCAGCGCCGCGGCCAGCGCCGCCATCTGCCCGGTCTCCTCGCCCTGATGGCCGGCGACCGCGCAGGCGAGCGCATCCAGAAACAGCGTCTTGCAATGCTCGCGGACCCGCTCCGGCAAATCGCCGTAGCGCAGCGTAGCGGCGAATTTCGCCAAGCTTTGCGTGGTTTCCAGTATTGCTTGTGCCGCCATGTCGACTACCTCCGGCCAAAATCGGGCTGAAGGTTAGGGTCAGCGGCATCCGCTGGCAATCAGCCGCCGCCCTTGTGGCGTCCACAGCCGGCCACTACAAGCGGCAAAGCGCCAACGCATCGGGCGCTGCAACCGGGAGAACTGCATGCGGCCAAGCCGCCGACAACCTGATGAATTGCGCCCCGTCTCGCTCGAGCGCGGCGTGGTGAAATATGCGGAAGGCTCGTGCTTCGTGAAATTCGGCGAAACCCACGTGCTGGTCACCGCCACGCTCGAGGATCGCTTGCCGCCCTGGCTCAAGGGCCAGGCGCGCGGCTGGATCACCGCCGAATACGGCATGCTGCCGCGCGCCACGCTGGAACGCACGCGGCGCGAGGCCTCGGCCGGCAAGCAGAGCGGCCGCACCGTCGAAATTCAGCGTCTGATCGGGCGCAGCTTGCGCTCGGTGGTCGATCTCAAGGCGCTTGGCGAACGGCAGATCACCATCGATTGCGACGTCATCCAGGCCGACGGCGGCACCCGCACCGCCTCCATCACCGGCGCCTGGATCGCGCTTTACGATTGCCTCGCCTGGATGAAGGCGCGGTCGATGATCGAGATGGAAGTCTCTGCGCGACCATATCGCGGCGATTTCCTGCGGCGTCTGCTCGGGCACGGCCGTGCTCGATCTCGACTATGCCGAGGATTTGCAGGCCGACACCGACGCCAATTTCGTTCTCACCGGGTCGGGCAATATCGTCGAAGTCCAGGCCACCGCGGAGAAGACGCCGTTCTCGGAGGCGCAGTTCTCCGCGCTGCTGGCGCTCGCCCGCAAAGGCATCGCCAAGCTGGTCGATCTGCAGAAGATGGCGGTGATGTGAGCGCGACGCGTCGTCCATCGCCGCGCATCGTCGCGGCCGGTCGTCTGGTCATCGCGACGCATAATCCCGGCAAGCTTGCCGAAATGCGCGACTTGCTTGCGCCCTATGGAATCGACGCCATATCGGCGGGCGAGCTGGAGCTTGGAGAGCCGGACGAAACCGGGATGACGTTTCGCGACAACGCGCGCATCAAGGCGGAAGCGGCGGCCAAGGCGACCGGGCTGCCGGCCTTTGCCGACGATTTCGGGCTTGCGGTCGAGGCGCTCGACGGCGCGCCCGGCATTCATTCGGCGCGATGGGCCGGACCGGACAAGGACTTCCGACTGGCAATGGAAACGGTCGAGGCGAAATTGCGACAGCGCGGCGCGGCCACTCCCGACCGCCGTAGAGCGCATTTCGTCTCGGCGCTCTGCGTCGTCTGGCCCGACGGTCATGTCGAGGAATTCGAGGCCCGCGTCGACGGCGCGGTGGTCTGGCCGCCGCGCGGCGCCAAGGGCTTTGGCTACGATCCGATGTTTCTGCCGGACGGTCACGACCGCACCTTCGGCGAGATGGACAGCGTGGAAAAACACGGCCTGCCGCCACGGGGCAAAGGCCTGTCGCACCGGGCGCGCGCTTTTCTGAAGCTCGCGGAGGCGTGCCTTGGTTGAGAGCGCAGCGGCCTTCGGCGTCTACATCCACTGGCCGTTCTGCCTGTCGAAATGCCCGTATTGCGACTTCAACAGCCATGTGCGGCGCGCGCCGATCGACGAGGCGCGCTTCGCCAAGGCGTTTGCCACGGAAATCGCGGCGACGGCGGCTCGCGTGCCGGACCGCATCGTCTCGACGATCTTCTTCGGCGGCGGCACGCCGTCTTTGATGCAGCCCTCGACCATTGCCGCCGTGCTCGACGCGATCGGCCGGCACTGGCGGATCGCGCCCGGCGCCGAGATCACGCTCGAAGCCAATCCGTCGAGCGTCGAGGCGACGCGGTTTCGCGGCTATCGCACGGCCGGGATCAACCGCGTCTCGCTCGGCGTGCAGGCACTCGACGATCGGGTGCTGGCCGAGCTCGGACGGCTGCATTCGGCGCGCGAGGCGCTCGATGCGGTCGCCGTGGCGCGCAGCGTATTCGGCCGCTATTCGTTCGACCTGATCTATGCGCGGCCGAATCAGGAGCCGCAGGCCTGGGCGAGCGAATTGAAGGCCGCGCTCGCCGAGGCCGGCGAGCACCTGTCGCTCTATCAGTTGACCGTCGAGCCGGACACGCCGTTCGCGGCGCTCCACGCCGCCGGAAAATTGCGCCTGCCGAATGAAGACACCGCGCGCGCGCTTTACGACACCACCCAGGAGATTTGTGCGGCGGCCGGACTGCCGGCTTACGAGATCTCCAATCATGCGCGGCAAGGCGGCGAGTGCCGGCATAACCTCGTCTATTGGCGCGCCCACGAATATGCCGGCATCGGCCCCGGCGCCCATGGCCGGCTGGATATCGACGGCGACCGCCACGCCACCGCCACGGAAAAGCGTCCGGAAGCCTGGCTGATGCGGGTCGAGGCGAACGGCGACGGCCTGGTCAGCAACGACGTGCTCACCCGCGAGGAGCGCTCCGACGAATTCCTGCTGATGGGACTGCGGCTGGCCGAAGGCATCGATCTCGACGGCTACGCCACACTCTCCGGCCGGCCGATCGACCCGGCGCGCATCGCAATGTTGCGCGAGCACGGACTGATCGAGACGACCGGCGAGGGCCGCTTGCGGGTGACGTTGCCGGGCTTCCCGGTGCTCGATGCGGTGGTCGCTGATCTCGCCGCCTAGCGCGTCGCTCAGGCTGAAAACGGGCCAATCGTGCCCGGAGAATTGATAAGCGTGCTTATTATCCGGCAGCCGAGCCGCTGAAGCTGTGGGGCGCCGGCGAAATGACCTGGGCTCCGCCTGCCGCGACCCGCAATACCGCCAGACCCCGCTGGTTGGTGCCGTTGGGCATGAAGCGGAACAGGCCGTCGATGCCGGAAAAGCCGGACGGATTGGTCAGCACTTGCGGCGCAAAGGCCTGCGGCCCTTGGGTCTTCACCAAAGCGGCGACCAGGGCGACGGCATCGTAAGACAGCGTCGCGGTCCGCACCGGATCCTGATTGTAACGGGCCCGGTAGCGGGTGGCGAAATTGCGATAGCCGGTACCGTCCGGGGCCGCGTACCAGCCACCGGCAAGCGTCGGCGTCGCAAAGACCCGCGGGTCGTCCCACAGTCCGGTGCCGAGCAGTTGCAGCCGCTTGAGGTTGACGCCGTCGGCGACGAGGCCCTGAACCAGGTCGGGCAGCGCGTCGGCGCTGTCAGGAATGAAAAGACACTCGGCGCGGGTCGAGCCCTGCGCCATGGTGCGGATCGGGGCCGCCATGGCGGCCCTGTCGTGCGGGTAGCGCTCGAGCGCGACGATCTGGCTGCCGGGGCGGCGCGCAATGGCCTGCCTGAAGGCCGCTTCGACCACCGTGCCGTAGGGATTGTCGGGAATGAGCGCGGCATAGGACCGCTTTCCCACCGAGCTTGAATATTGCACGATGCGGTCGACATCCGATTCCGGCAGGAAGCTCAACAGATAGACGCCGGGCGATGCCACATTCGCATCGGTCGAAAAGGCGATCACCGGCACGTTGCGCGGCCGCGCCACTTGGGCGACGACACCGACCGATTGCGAAAACAGCGGACCGAGAATGATCTGGGCGCCGTCGTCGAGGGACTGCTGCGCGGCAAGCTGCGCCGCTTGCGACGTGCCGCCGTCGTCCTTCACCAGGAGCTGGATGTTCGGGCTATTGAATTCGGCGATCGCCATGTCCGCGGCGTTGCGCATCGACTGGCCGGCAAGGCCGGCATTGCCCGGCGCCGACAGCGGCAGGATCAGGCCCGCTTTGACTTGGCCGGTGCCGATGGTCGCGCCCGGAGGCACCTGCGAGCTTTGCGGCGTGGACGCTGTCGACAGATACTGCGAATTGCCCGAACAGCCGCTCAGCAATGCTCCCGCGGTGGCAAGCAAGCCGGCAATCGCGCGGCGCCGCGTCGGCACGGTCGCCCCTCGAACCTGCATCAGCGCGGACACGGCGGATCTCCCCCTCGACGCCCCGAGCGTCGATGCTACGCCAATCAGACATATTGGCGGCGAATTGTTAACTAAATGAAAAGGATAAGGAATTTCCCGCGGCATGACGCCACAAGGCGGCCCCGCTAAGGTGCTGGCGATGAATAATGCAGCCGGCAATCAAGAGCGCGTCGCCGAGCGGAGTTTACGCCGCTACCGCATCGGTGGCCAAGCCATTGACGTCGCCAACCTCGCGCCGGGATTGCACATCGTCGCCACCCCAATCGGCAATCTCGGCGACATCACGCTGCGGGCGCTCGAGGCGCTGGCCGGCGCCGATTTGATCGCCTGCGAGGACACCCGCGTCACCAGGAAATTGCTCGACCGCTACGGCATCGCCCGGCCGCTCACCCCCTACCACGAGCACAATGCGGCCAAGGCGCGGCCGGTGCTGCTGCGCCGCCTCGCCGAAGGCACAGCCGTGGCGCTGGTGTCCGACGCCGGCACGCCGCTGATCTCCGACCCCGGATACAAGCTCGTTCGCGCCGCACAGGAGGCCGGCCACACCGTCACGGCGCTGCCGGGCGCATCGGCGGTGATGGCGGCCTTGGCCGTCGCCGGCCTGCCGACCGATCAATTTTTGTTCGTCGGCTTTCTGCCGCCGAAAGAGGCGGCGCGGCGGGCCCGCATTGCCGAGCTTGCCCGCGTCCCGGCGACGCTCATTCTGTTCGAGACCGGCCCGCGCCTTGCCGCGACGCTTGCCGACCTCGCCGAGGGGCTCGGCGGAGAGCGCGAGGCCGCCTTATGCCGTGAACTGACAAAACTGCATGAGGAAGTCCGGCGCGGCAGCCTCGCGACGCTGGCCGAACGCTACGCACGGGACACCCCGCGCGGCGAGATTGTTCTCGTCGTTTCGCCGGCGCCGGCAAGCGAGCCCGTCGGCGCCGCCGAAGCGGAGGCCATGCTGCGCCAGGCATTGGCGCGCGTTTCGCTCAAGGACGCCGTCGGCGAAGTCGCCGATGCGACCGGCTTGCCGCGGCGCGAGGTCTATCAGCGCGCGCTGGCGCTCGCCAAGGACGAGAAACATGGCGCGCCGCGCTGAACCGTTGAAGCCGCAGAAGGCGCGGCCACAGCCGGATCGGGTCGCCGCCTTTCGGCTCGGCTTATCGTCGGAAAGCCGCGCCGCGATGTTTCTCGTCGCCAAAGCCTACCGGATCGTGGCGCGGCGCTGGAAAACCCCGTTCGGCGAGATCGACATCGTCGCCCGCCGCCGCCGGGCGCTGGTCTTCGTCGAGGTCAAGGCGCGCGCCACTCTCGATGACGCCGTCGAGGCGGTGACCGAACGCGGCAAGAGCCGCATCGTCGGCGCCGCGGAATTCTGGCTGGCGCAGCATCCCAATGACGTCAACGCCGAAATCCGTTTCGACGTCATCCTGGTGGCACCGGGCAAGATACCGCGCCATATTGCCAATGCCTTCGATGCCAGCCGCTAGAGCATGATCCGGAAAAGTGGATACCGGTTTTCCGATAAGATCATGCTCCAGCAAAGACTATTCCGCCCCGGATTGCGCAGACAACCCCAATGCCCCTGAACGTCGCCGTGCAGATGGACCCGATCGAGCGGATCAATATCCGCGGCGATTCCACGTTCGCGCTGCTCCTGGAAGCGCAGACCCGCGGCTTTCCGCTGTCCTATTACACGCCCGACCGGCTGGCGCTGCGCGACGGCAAAGTCTCCGCCAGCGTGCAGCCTTTGTCCGTGCGCGACCAGGCCGGCGACCATTTCACGCTCGGCGCGCCGCGCCACGTCGCGCTCGACACTTTCGACGTCTTGCTGTTGCGCCAGGATCCGCCGTTCGATCTCGCTTACATCACCTCGACGCATTTTCTCGAACGTATCCAGCCGAAGACGCTGGTCGTCAACGATCCGGCGCATGTGCGCAACGCGCCGGAAAAGGTCTTTGTCACCGAATTTCCCGATCTGATGCCGCCGACGCTGGTCACCCGCGATCTCGATGCCATCAAGGCGTTCCGCGCCGAGCACGGCGATATCGTCATGAAGCCGCTCTACGGCAAAGGCGGCGAGGCGGTTTTTCGCCTCGAGCGTGAGGATCTCAATTTCGGCTCGCTCTACGACCTGTTCGCCGCGACCTTTCGCGAGCAATGGGTGGTGCAGAAATATCTGCCGGCGGTGAAAGAGGGCGACAAGCGCATCATCCTGGTCGACGGCGAATTTGCCGGCGCCGTCAATCGCGTGCCGGCGCCGGACGATCTGCGTTCCAACATGGTGCGCGGCGGCATACCCAAGGCGACCGACTTGACCGCGCGCGAACGTGAAATCTGCGCGCGGCTTGCGCAGCCGTTACGCGAGCGCGGGCTGTTGTTCGTCGGCATCGACGTGATCGGCGGCTTCCTCACCGAGATCAACGTCACCTCGCCGACCGGCATCCGCGCCGTGAAGAACTTCGGCGGCGCCGATATCGCGGCGCTGATCTGGGACAAGATCGAGAAGCAGCGGGGCTAGTTTCGGTTCCGCTGCAGTCGAAAATTTAGGCATTTCCGCCTCGAGTTTACGCGGCGATACTTGGCTCGAGCGCTAGCGCATGGTTTGCGAAATCCATGATCCCCAACCAGGAGCCTATGACCACCAATTTCGCCACCCGAATAAAATTCGGTAGAACGGGTGGCCATATGCAGCTTCGAGAGTGGCAAATTGATTGATTAGTCCTTCTAATATAAGCAGGCGAGCTCATCGTCGCTTAGTTGAAGAACATTATGCGCATCAAAAGGCAGGGCCTGTTCGATCTCTTCGAAAGTCAACGGGCGCGGCGGGCTAAAAGCCGTCTCAAATGCCGATAGATATTTTTGCAGACACGGCAGCTCCACTCGGTCCAAAATCGAAGTGTATAGACGCCGCGGAAAATCAGCATCTATTTTTTCGAGGTCCACTCCAAGCAACGCTTCAGCTGCCCGCATTGAGCACTGCTGGTTAGCGAAGGCTACCTGAAGCGATGTTACGATATTATTTGTAACCCTAATTGGCCGGAGAGCCATAATCGTGGCGGCCGTGAGAGCAGCCACTTTGTATTTGTGAGTGAGGCTGTTTTGCATGCCGCGTCGAAGCTTGTAGCAATCCCGCCGCTGGGTGGCTGCTCACTGAGCCAGGTAGTCGCCCATTGATAAAGGCGACAAACTCATCCACGCAACGAGCTACAGTGCGCGCACGTTCCTTTCTAGCTTCTTTTCTAACTGATGATTCTGGCGCCATGCTCACTACGGGTGGGCGCCATCTGTTCGTTCAATCCTTGAAAAGGCGCTCGTGGATTAGATTGAACCGTTTGCAATTTCTGATGATAGCGGCATACCACTTCGCGTTGTCAATCTTTAACGCTGCGTTGGTGTCGTGGGCCTCCGCGATGCGTTTAATTGCAGGCCCCTGCAAGTTCTCTTGACGTCCGATATTCATTGACCTGTATCCGCTGGCGATTTCAGCCATTTGTGATCCCCTGAATCCCGAATCACTTGGTATGTAGTGGCCGACCGAATCTCTCCAACCACACTTTGTGGTTGTCAAGCAGCGTCGGGACGCAATATGGCCAAAGATCACTAACTAATTCGAAATGCAGGGTCTTGCAATGGCACAACGCGGGGACCCGCGCTGGTTTTTATCGGTCAGTGGCGTGCTCCTAAGCCCTAGCCGGCGCCGCCGCACCAACCGCCGCGCCGGACGACCTGCGCACCGTGATCACCGCCAAGGCCGCGACGAGACACAGCGCGCCAGCGACGAAGAACGCCGGCAGGTAGGTCGAATATTCCGTCCGCACCAGTCCGGCGCCGAACGCCGCGGTGGCGGCGCCGATCTGATGGCCGGCGAATACCCAGCCGAACACGATGCCGGCGCGCTCGCGGCCGAAGCGGTCGGCGGTGAGCTTCACCGTCGGCGGCACGGTGGCGACCCAGTCGAGGCCGTAGAATATGCCGAACAGCGACAGGCCGTAGAAGGTGAAATCGGTGAACGGCAGATAGAGCAGCGACAGCCCGCGCAGTCCGTAATACCAGAACAACAGCCAGCGCGGATCGATGCGGTCGGACAGCCAGCCCGAGCCGATGGTGCCGATAAAATCGAAAATGCCCATCATCGCCAGCACGCTCGCCGCGAGCGTCGCCGCCAGCCCGTAGTCGTGGCACAGCGCGATGAAATGGGTCTGGATCAGGCCGTTGGTGCTGCTGCCGCAGATGAAGAAGGTGCCGAACAGGATCCAGAAGATCGGCACGCGCACGCAATCGCGCAGCACGATCAGCGGCGACATCAAGAGCGAGCCGAGCCCGATGCCGGCGAGCGGCGGCGGCGCGACCGCGGTCTCGCCATAGAGCGGCAGGCCGACGTCGCTTGGCCGATCGCGCATCAACAGCCACGCGACCGCGCCGGCGAGCGCGAGCATGCAGCAAACAAACACCAGCGACATGCGCCAGCCGTAATGGGTGGAAAGCGACGCGATTAGCGGCAGAAAGATGAGCTGCCCGGTGGCGTTGCTGGCGGCGAAAATGCCCATCACCAGGCCGCGGCGGGCATTGAACCAGCGCGTCGCCACCGTCACGGCCAACACCATGGCGGTCAGCCCGGTGCCGACGCCGACCACGATGCCCCACAGCAGAACGAGCTGCCACACCTGCGTCATGACCAGTGACGCCAGGCAGCCCGCGGAAATCAGGATCACCGCGCTGATCATCACCGCGCGGACGCCATAGCGGTTCATGAACGCCGCCGCGAATGGACCGAACAACCCGAACAGCATGAGCCGGATCGCCAAGGCCGAGGAGATCTGCGCGTCGCTCCAGCCGAACTCCTTTTCCAGGGGCACGATCAGCACGCCCGGCGTGCTCATGGCCGCCGCCGTGATCACGGTGGTCAGGAGCGTGGCGCCGACAATGACCCAGCCGTAGTGGATGTTGCGGCGGGCCAGCGACGCAGCGAGTGCGGTAGATGCCATGAGATTGGTATTCCGGTGGATCAATGACGGTCGGCGTCGTTGCTATGTGGTTATGCCGGCGGCGCTTTGAAGTATGCCCGAACTGCTTACAGCCGGGGCCAGGCGAAAGAACACCCGGAAGATGGCCGCGGGAAACTATGTTCATGGATTGTTCTTGCGCGCTGCGCGTGCATGGGCTAGTCTGCGCGCGGCAGGGCAGGGGCTGACATGGTCCAGCGCGTCTCCACGGTTTCGTTCGAGGGCATCGAAGTCCGCCCGGTCGACGTCCAGGTTCAGGTCGCGCCGGGCATGCCGGCCTTCACCATTGTCGGCCTCCCCGACAAGGCGGTGTCCGAGGCGCGCGAGCGGGTGCGCTCGGCCTTGATCGCGTCGGGCCTGGCTTTGCCGGCGCGGCGCATTACCATCAATCTGGCGCCGGCCGACCTGCCCAAGGAAGGCAGCCATTACGATCTGCCGATCGCGCTTGGCCTGATGGCGGCGATCGGGGCCATTCCGCACGACGCGCTCGCCGGATTCACGGTGCTGGGCGAGCTCGGCCTCGACGGTTCGATCGCGCCAGTGGCCGGCGTGCTGCCCGCCGCGATCGGCGCCAATGCCCGCGGCGAAGGCTTGATGTGCCCGGCGGTCTGCGGGCCGGAAGCCGCCTGGGCCAGCCCGGAAATCGAGATCGTCGCCGCCTCGTCGCTCATCCAGCTCGCCAATCATTTCAAGGGCACGCAGGTCTTGTCGCGGCCGCAGCCGAAAATCCTGGAAGCGGAAGGCCCGGCGGTCGACCTCGCCGACATCAAGGGCCAGGAAAGCGCCAAGCGCGCGCTCGAAGTGGCCGCCGCCGGGGGTCACAATCTGCTGATGGTCGGGCCGCCCGGCGCCGGCAAATCGATGCTGGCGGCGCGGCTGCCTTCGATCCTGCCGCCGCTGGCGCCGGCCGAACTGCTCGAAGTCTCGATGGTCGCCTCGGTCGCCGGCGAGATCGAGGGCGGCGCGCTGACCAACCGGCGGCCGTTCCGCGCGCCGCATCATTCCGCCTCGATGCCGGCGCTGGTCGGCGGCGGGCTGCACGCCCGGCCGGGCGAAGTGTCGCTCGCCCATCACGGCGTGCTGTTCCTCGACGAATTCCCGGAATTCCAGGCGCAGGCGCTCGATTCGCTGCGCCAGCCGCTCGAAACCGGCGAAGTGTCGATCGCGCGCGCCAACCACCGCGTCACCTATCCGGCGCGCTTCATGCTGGTGGCGGCGATGAATCCCTGCCGCTGCGGCCGCGCCGACGAGCCCGGTTTCGCCTGCCGGCGCGGGCCCAATACGCGCTGCGCGGCCGATTATCAGGGGCGCATTTCCGGCCCGCTCCTTGACCGCATCGACCTGCATATCGAAGTGCCCGCGGTGACCGCCGCCGACCTGATCCTGCCGCCGCCGGCCGAAGGCAGCCGCGAGGTCGCCGAACGCGTCGCGCTCGCCCGCGAGCGGCAGGCGGCGCGCTACGCCGCGATCGGATTGTCGCATATCCGCAGCAATGCCGCGGTGTCGGGCGCGGTGCTGGAAGACGTGGCGCGGCCGGATGCCAGCGGGCTTGCGCTCTTGCGCGAGGCCGCCGATGCGATGCGGCTAAGCGCCCGCGGCTATCACCGGGTGCTGCGGGTGGCGCGCACGCTCGCCGATCTCGACGGCATCGACAAGGTCGGCCGCGTGCATCTGGCGGAAGCGCTGTCGTACCGGGCGCTCACCGACGAGATCCGGCGGGCGGCGTGATTTCTCGCCATTGACTGCGATTCGGCGACCGCTGAGCATCGCACTCAAACTGATTCGCGGCCCTTGGTTTGAGCGTTGGGATCGCGCGCAAGATCACGATGGAAAAACCGCGGCGCCCGCAGGCCTTCATCATCGCCTCGACCGATCACGGCACCATGATCGTGAACCGGTTCGATCAGCATATCGAATCCGGCCGCATCTTCGGCGCCGGATATCAGCTCCTCAACAAGGCCGCCTATGATCCCGAGGAAGTCGCGCTGCTGTTGAGCCTGCTCGACCTGCGCCGCAAGCACCACGGCGACGGCATTGTCGCGGTGGACTGCGGCGCCAATCTCGGCGTTCACACCATCGAATGGGCCAAGCACATGACCGGCTGGGGCGTGGTGCTGGCATTCGAGGCGCAGGAACGCATCTACTACGCGCTTGCCGGCAATATCGCGATCAACAATTGCTTCAATGCCCGCGTCATGCACGCCGCGGTGACGAGCCAGCCGGGCACCATGAAAATGCCGAAACCGGACTACCTCACCAATTCAAGCTTCGGCAGCCTCGAGCTGCGGAAACGCGACAACACCGAATTCATCGGCCAGGCGATCGACTATTCCGAGGAAAAGATGGTCGAGGTACGGACGGTCAACCTCGACTCGTTCAATTTCTTCCGGCTCGATCTGGTCAAGATCGACGTCGAAGGCATGGAGCTCGAGGTGCTGGCGGGCGCAGCCAAATGCATCGCCGACAATCATCCGATTCTGCTGGTCGAGGTGCTGAAAACGGACGTCAATGCGTTGCGTGCCTGGCTCGAAAATCTCGGTTATCTGATCGTGCCGAGCGGGCTGAATGTGATCGCCATTCACAAGGCGGACAAGTGCCTGGAGAGCATCACCATCAAAGCCCCGGCCGCATAGCAGACCTCACCCGGTGCCGTTGCCGTGCGCCACGCCGCGCATGCCGACGGCGGACAGAAATTCCTGCCGCGTTTCGGCATGGTCGCGGAACACACCGAGCATGCGGCTCGTCACCATGGTGACGCCGGGCTTGTGCACGCCGCGCGTGGTCATGCATTGATGCGTCGCTTCGGTGACGACCGCGACGCCGTGCGGCTTGAGCACGGCGTCGAGGCAGGAGGCGATCTCCGCCGTCATCTTCTCCTGGATCTGCAGGCGCCGGGCAAAGACTTCGACCAGCCGCGCCAATTTGGAAATGCCGACCACGCGGTTGCGCGGCAGATAGCCGATATGCACCCGGCCGATGATCGGCGCGAGATGGTGCTCGCAATGCGATTCGAAGCGGATGTCGCGCAGCACCACGACCTCGTCGTAGCCGCCGGTTTCCTCAAAAGTGCGCTTGAGATATTCGCGCGGATCGTCGTTATAGCCGGCGAACCATTCCTCATAGGCGCGCACCACCCGCGCCGGCGTGGCGCGAAGTCCCTCGCGGTCGGGATCGTCGCCGGTCCAACGGATCAGCGTGCGCACCGCGGCCTCGGCGTCGGCGCGTGACGGGCGCTCGGAGCGGCTCGAGCCGATCGATCGGCCGACTTTCGCGCGCGAGCGCTTTGAACTCACAACCTTATCCATCCGATTTCTCCGGCGGGGACTTGCAGTCGCAAGCGCCCCGCAATCGCCCACACCGGCGTGGGCCGCCGCATGTTAACAAAGCATAAACCCTTCCTCCAATCGCATCCGGATGCCCGCGCGCGGCCGCTATCGGCGCAAGCAATACGCAAGGTTCCCGAGCCAAAATCGCCATCACTTCGCCAAACCGAAGCTGGACTCGGCTTGCGGCCGAGCGCGCCGTTGGTGCCGAGCGGGGATTCGAGACCATGCCGGATCGCGCCAGTTTCAGGAAGCCCGCAATTCTGACCCGCCGGGTCCTCTCGCTCGTCGTCCGCGCGCTCGTCATCACCTCGACGTCGTTCGCGGTGGCGTTCGGCTTTTTGTCGGGCGCGAGATCCCCCCTGGCCCATTACGATCCGAATTCGTTTGCCATCGGGGTCGCCGCACTGTTCGGCGCCGCGTGCGGCGGCATGGGCATCATGCTGTCGCGCATCCGTCAGATGAAGGCCGAACTGCGCCGGCTCGAGGCGCGCCTTGACGAGGCGCAGGATCGCCATTGGGAATCCAAGGAGGCGCAGGAGCGCGCCAAGAGCTTTTTCGACGCGCAAGGCGACGCCATCGTTCGCCGCGACGGCAAAGGCGCGATCACCTACGCCAATGATGCGTTTTGCGCGCTGGCCGGGCGGCCGCGCGAGGCGCTCGTCGGCACCGATTTCGCGCTTCCCGTGGAGGCGCAAGGCGAGGCCAGCCTGCTCGCCGACGGCACGCGGGTCCACGACCAGAAAATCGCCGCGGCCGACGGCGCGCGCTGGATCGCCTGGCGGGAAGTCACGGTGCGTTCCGACAACGCCAGCGAGATGCAGAGCGTCGGCCGCGACGTCACCGACCGCGTCAATGCCGAACGCGCGCTGGCCGATGCCCGCGATCAGGCCGAAGCCGCGAACCGCGCCAAGTCGCGCTTTTTGGCGATGGTATCGCATGAGATCCGCACGCCGCTGAACGGCATCCTCGGCATGGCCGACCTGTTGGCCGACACGCCGCTGTCGCCGGAGCAGGCGACCTATCTCAAGGCCATGAAAACTTCCGGCGGCACCCTGGTGTCGTTCATCGAGGAACTGCTCGATCTGGCGAAGATCGAGGCCGGCCGGCTCGATCTCCTGCCGCGGCCATTCGCGCTCGCCGGGTTTGTCGAGGAGGCGGTCGAGCTCCTAGGCCCGCGCGCCCAGGCCAAAGGGCTCGAAATCTGCGGTTATGTCGACGAGCGTCTGCCGTCGCGGGTGGTCGGCGACGCGGCGCGGCTGCGCCAGGTGATTTTCAACCTGGTCGGCAATGCTATCAAATTCACCGAATCCGGCGGCGTCTCCATCATTGCCGAGCCGGGTGCGCAGCCGGACGACATCGTCATCGCGGTGCGCGACACCGGCATCGGCATCGCGCCCGAGGATCAGCGCCGCGTCTTCCTCGAATTCGAGCAGGCCGATAGCGGGCCGACCCGCAAATTCGACGGCATCGGCGTCGGCCTCACCATTTCCAAGCGCATTGTCGAGCGCATGGGCGGCTCAGTCGCCATCGACAGCACGCCGGGCCAAGGCTCGACGTTTCGCGTCACCGTCCCGCTGCCGCGGACGGCC
This sequence comes from uncultured Alphaproteobacteria bacterium, assembly GCA_963791925.1. Taxonomy (GTDB): domain Bacteria; phylum Pseudomonadota; class Alphaproteobacteria; order Rhizobiales; family Xanthobacteraceae; genus BOG-931. Next base: position 19,533 of record CAWBUA010000007.1, read on the forward strand.
GACGCCGATGAGCCGCCGATGCCGGTGCCCGACCTCACCGGCGACGACGTTCTCATCGTTGCCCCGGCCGCGGTCGAAGCGTCGTTGCTGGCGCGCCGTCTGCAGCGCTGGGGGGCGCGCACGACGATCGTGCCGGACGAGGCGGTCGCGGCGGCGCTGCTGCCGGAGCAGCCGTGGAGCGCCGTGCTGGTCGATCAGACGCTCGGCGGGCAAGCAAGCGCGGCACTGGCCCGCATCGCGGCGAAGATTCCGCGGCGCGTCGTGCTGGTCACGCCGGCCATGCGCAATGAGCTCGCCGCTCTCAAGGAAGCCGGTTTCACCGGATATCTGATCAAGCCGGTTCGGGCCGCTTCGCTGGCGGCGCGCTTTGCGCCCGATGACGCCTTCGAGCGGGGGGCCGCCGAGCCTATCGAGGCGCCGAGAGCCGCGCCGGCCGTGGGCGGCCTCTCGATTCTCGTCGCCGAGGACAATGAGATCAATGCGCTTCTCGTCCGTTCGCTGCTTGCCAAGCTCGGTCACCGTCCGACCGTGGCCGGCAGCGGCGGCGCCGCCATCGCCTGCTGGCAGGCCGCGCGCGACGCCGGCGCGCCGTTCGACCGGGTGCTGATGGACCTGCACATGCCGGGCATGGACGGCCTCGAAGCCACGCGCCGCATCCGCGTGCTGGAAGCCGAGGATGACGGCCCGCGCACGCGGATCATCGCGCTGACCGCAAGCGCCTCCGCCGAGGACCGCGACGACAGCATCGCCGCCGGCATGGACGGTTTTCTGGTCAAGCCGCTCGACCGCGAACGGCTGGCCGCGGCGCTGGCGACGCCGGAAGCAGAGGCCGTTGCGGCGTAGACCGCGCGATCCGATTCCCAATGACGCGGCACATCGCCGCCGTTTATCGCGACGTTGCCCTTTGATCGCTCGGCGGTTCATCACAGCCGCCGCAGCGCGACCTCTTCGACCTGGTGGCTTTCGCTCTTTTTCAGGATCAGATCGGCGCGCGGCCGCGTCGGCAGAATATTCTCGCGCAGATTGACGAGATTGATACGCTCCCATATCGAGGTCGCGGTGGCGATCGCTTCTTCGTCGGAGAGCCGCGCATAGCGGTGGAAATAGGATTTCGGATCGGCGAAAGCGGTGCCGCGCAGCGTCAGGAAACGGCTGACATACCAGGACAGCAGCACGTCCTCCTCGGCGTCGAGATAGATCGAGAAATCGAAAAAGTCCGAGACGAACGGAATGGCCTTGCCGTCCTTCGGCAAGCGCCCGGCCTGCAGCACGTTCAATCCCTCGACGATGAGAATCTCCGGCCGGTCGATCTCGACCCATTGATTGGGAATGACGTCGTAGATCAGATGCGAATAGACCGGCGCCCGCACCGGATGCTGGCCGGCCTTGATGTCGGAGAGAAAGCGCAGCAGGGCCGGCAGGTCGTAGCTTTCCGGAAAACCCTTCTTCTCCATCAGGCCTTCGCGATCGAGAATGGCGTTGGGATAGAGAAAGCCGTCGGTCGTGATCAGATCGACCTTGGGCACGTTCGGCCAGCGCGCCAACAGCGCCTCCAGCACGCGCGCAGTGGTCGATTTGCCGACCGCAACCGAGCCGCCGACGCCGATGATATAGGGGACCTTGGCGTCTTCGGTGCCGAGAAAGCCCTGCTGGGCGCGAAACAGATTTTGCGTCGCCGCGACGTAGAGCGAGAGCAGCCGCGACAGCGGCAGATAGATGTCCTCGACTTCCGACATGTCGAGCCGGTCGTGCATCGAGCGCAGCCGGGTGACTTCGGCCGGCTCCAGCGTCATCGGCGTGTCTTCGCGGAGCGTCGCCCAGTCGCCGCGGGAGAATACGCGATAGGGCGAGACGTCGGCTTCGGTGCGTTGCTCCATTCGGTCGAACCCTACCCGCTCTTGCGCGACGCCTTCTCGTCGAGCCCGGATTGCCGGGTGCGCGCGCCGAGCTCGGTCTCGACCTCGTCGAGCGTGATGCCGCGGGCATGAAGCACGACGAGGAGGTGATAAAGCACGTCGGCGGCTTCGGCGATCATGCGGTCCTTGTCCTCGCCGACCGCGGCGATTACCGCCTCGACGGCCTCCTCGCCCAGTTTCTTGGCACAGTGGTTTACGCCGCGATCGAGCAATTTGCGGGTGTAGGACACGTCCGCGCTTTCGCGGGCGCGGTCGTTAACGCGCCGTTCCAGGTCGTGAAGGGTGAACGTCGGCATGGCGGCCTTCCTTATCACCTCTGCCACAAATATTCTCTAGACATTCCAATAAGAGGGCTTCCCAATAACCAGGTTACGGATCGAGCCGCATCGGCAGCCCGGCGCGGGCCATATATTCCTTGGCCTGGCGCACCGAATATTCGCCGAAATGAAAGATCGACGCGGCCAGCACCGCGGTGGCGTGGCCTTCGCGGATGCCGGCGACGAGGTGATCGAGGTTGCCGACGCCTCCCGAAGCGATGACCGGCACTGATACCGCGTCGGCCACGGCGCGGGTCAGCGCGATATCGAAACCCTGCCGGGTGCCGTCGCGATCCATCGAGGTGAGCAGGATTTCGCCGGCGCCGAGCGCGGTGACTTCGCGCGCATAGCCGACAGCGTCGATGCCGGTCGGATGCCGGCCGCCGTGGGTGAAGATTTCCCAGCGCGCCGGTTCGGCCGGCTGCGATACTTTTTTGGCATCGACTGCAACCACGATGCACTGATCGCCGAATTTTTCCGCCGCCTCTTTCACGAATGCGCGGCGCGCCACCGCCGCGGTGTTGATCGACACCTTGTCGGCGCCGGATGCAAGCAATGCGCGGATGTCCTCGATCGTCCGCACCCCGCCGCCGACGGTGAGCGGCATGAAACAGGCTTCCGCGGTGCGCCGCACCACGTCGAGCATGATGCCGCGGTTCTCGTGGCTCGCGGTGATGTCGAGAAACGTGAGCTCGTCGGCGCCGGCCTCGTCATAAGCAATGGCAGCAGCCACCGGATCGCCGGCATCGCGCAGATTGACGAAATTGACGCCTTTGACGACGCGGCCGTCCTTGACGTCGAGGCAGGGGATGACGCGGACCTTGAACATGTTATGCGGTGGCTCGCGCGCCGCGCAGCAGGGCGAGCACCGCCGCCGCATCGAGCCTTCCGTCATAGAGCGCGCGGCCGACGATGGCGCCTTGCAGCTTTTGCGCATGCGGCTGCAGCAGCGCGCGTACGTCGTCGAGTGAGGCCAGACCGCCCGAGGCGATCACCGGAATCGAAATCTGCTCGGCGAGCGCGACGGTGGCCTCGAGATTGAGCCCTTTGAGCATGCCGTCGCGCGCCACGTCGGTATAGACGATGGCGGCGACGCCGGCGTCCTCGAAACGCCGCGCCAGATCGAGCGCGGTAATTTCGGACGTCGCGGCCCAGCCCTCGACCGCGACTTTGCCGTCGCGGGCGTCGAGCCCGACGGCAATGCGGCCGGGAAAAGCGTGCGCCGCGTCCCTGACCAGCGCCGGATCGCGCACCGCGGCCGTGCCGATAATGACGCGCGCGACGCCTTTGCCGAGCCAGCCCTCGATCGTGGCGCGATCGCGGATGCCGCCGCCGAGCTGCGCTGGAATTTTTGCGGCGGCGAGAATGGACTCGACGGCTAACGCATTCATCGGCTTGCCGGCAAAGGCGCCGTCGAGATCGACGATGTGCAGATATTCAAAACCCTGCCGCTCGAAGATTTCCGCCTGCGCCGCCGGATCGCGGTTGAACACCGTCGCTCGCGCCATGTCGCCCTGCTGCAGGCGCACGGCTTCGCCGTTCTTCAAATCGATGGCGGGGAAAAGAATCACGGCTTCCACTTCAAGAAATTCGCGATCAGCGCCAAGCCGAGCTTTTGGCTCTTCTCCGGGTGAAATTGCGTGCCGACGATATTGTCGCGGCCGACGATCGCGGTCACGGCGCCGCCATAGTCGGCGGTCGCGATGAGATCGGCCGGTTGCGCCGGGTTGAGCTGATACGAGTGCACGAAATAGGCGTGCCGGCCCTGCGGCCCGAGCGTCAGCCCGTCGAGCAGCGCGTGCGGCCGCGCGACGCTGAGGGTGTTCCATCCCATATGCGGGATTTTCAGGTTCGGATCGCTCGGCGCGATGCGGTCGACTTCGCCGGCGATCCAGCCGAGGCCTTCGGTCACTTCATATTCGCGGCCGTGCTCGGCAAGAAGCTGCATGCCGACGCAAATGCCGAAGAACGGCCGGCCTTTGCGCCGGACCGCGTCGTCGAGCGCCTCGACCATGCCGGCGACTGCGTCGAGCCCGCGCCGGCAATCGGCAAAGGCGCCGACGCCCGGCAGCACCACGCGATCGGCGCGCGCCACCGCGGCCGGATCGTTGGTCACGAGGATCGGCTGATCCAAACCGGCGTCATGGGCCGCGCGCTCGAACGCCTTGGCGGCCGAATGCAGATTGCCAGAACCGTAATCGACAATGGCGACGCTCACCGCTGCGCCCCCGGTTCCGGAAACAGTCCAACGACCTCGGATGCCTGCGGGCCGGCCGAACCGGGCGGCGGCGCAGGCACTGGCGCATGGGGCGACACGGGCTTGCGGGCGGACGCGCTGCGGACCCAGCCGTCGAAAAACCGCCGCTCGGCGTCTTCGAGATCGTCGCCGCTGACAATGCCGACATTTCTCCAGCCCCGGCGCTGCAAGCCAAAGCGACGCAGCGTGCCGGCTTCGAACCCGGCCAGAAGCGAGATCAGAAAACCGACGACCGTGATGACCAAGGCCGAAGCGCCGAAGCGCTGCAGGGCCGTGTCCAGCGCCGCGATAACGACGAGATAAATCACGAGCACCAGCCACAGCCGGTGGCGCAGCATCCAGAACGGCGTGAGCAGGAACGCCCACCAGTGGAACCCATCGCGCACGAACGCAAAGCGCGCCGCCTCGGCCAATGGGTCGGCGACGCGCGGCGGCGGCTGATGGACAGTGTAGACGGACATCGACTTTGTCTTTCGGGGGCTTTGCCCTGCAGACTATCTATGCAGCACGATCGGATCGCAAAACCGGTTCCCACGTTTTGGGACAGGACTAGCCGCCGAGCGAGCCTTTGGTCGACGGCACCTCGTCGGCGGCGCGCGGATCGATGGCAACGGCCGCGCGCAGCGCCCGCGCCAGGCCCTTGAAGCAGGACTCGGCGATGTGATGGTCGTTGCTGCCGTAGAGCGTGGCGACGTGCAGCGTCACCGCGGCATTCACGGCAAAGGCCTGGAACCATTCCGCAATAAGTTCGGTATCGAACGCCCCGATCTTGGCGCGTCCGAACTCGACCTTGAACACCAGGAACGGCCGGCCGGAAATGTCGATCGCGACGCGGGTCAGCGCCTCGTCCATCGGCAGATGCACGTCGGCATAGCGGGTAATGCCCTTCATGTCGCCGAGCGCCGCTTTGAGCGCCTGGCCGAGCGCGATGCCGACATCTTCGGTGGTGTGGTGGTGATCGATGTGCAGGTCGCCCTTGGCCTTGACGCTGATATCGACGCGCGAATGCCGCGCCAAAAGCTCGAGCATGTGATCGAGAAAGCCGATCCCGGTCGCGATCGACGACGCCCCGGTGCCGTCGAGATCGATGGCGACCTCGACGTCGGTTTCCTTGGTCTTGCGCTTAACCGCGCCCTTGCGCATTGCGCTCTCCGCACCTTGATTGCGGGCCTTTTATCAGGGGTTTCTGTCCTTCGCCACCTGCTGGACAATTCATCAAATTGTAGATACAAATTGATATGGCGACGACCAAGCTGTTTGTCTGGGACGAGCGCAAGCGGGCCGCAAACCTACGCAAACATGGAGTTGACTTTACGATTGTTGAGCAATTCGACTTTGCGGCGGCAGCCACTATCGTCGATGATCGGCGCGACTACGGCGAAGTGCGCTATCGCGCGTTCGGCGCAGTCGCGGGACGGCTTTACGTGATCGTACTCACCAGGCGCGGTGATCAGATTCGCATCATTTCGGTGCGAAAGGCCAATGCTAGAGAGATCAAACGTCATGGCTCGGACTAAAAGGCATAAGCAGCAGCCCGGCGAGGAAAATCCGGAATGGACCCGGGAGGATTTTGCGCGTGCTCGCCCGGGCCGCGAAGTCATTCCCGAAATTGTCGCGCTCATCCGGCGGCGGCGCGGTCCTCAGAAGCGTCCGACCAAACGCCTCATTTCGCTGCGGCTTGATCCGGATGTGATCGATCACTTCCGTGCGCGCGGGCCGGGCTGGCAGGCGCGGATCAACAGCACGTTGCGCAAAGCGGTTGGATTATCGTAGCGCGTCATGTGGTTCGATTGAACAGCGGCGCAAGCGTGCCTAAATCAGAGTTCGCGCGAGGATATATGGACAATGCACAAGCCGGGCACTGGCACGGCACCACGATCCTGACCGTCCGCAAAAGCGGGCTGGTTGCGGTCGGCGGCGATGGCCAAGTCTCGATCGGCCAGACCATCGTCAAAGCCAATGCCAAGAAAGTGCGCCGGCTCGGCAAAGGCGAGGTCATCGGCGGCTTTGCCGGCGCCACCGCCGACGCCTTTACGCTGTTCGAGCGGCTGGAATCCAAGCTCGAACAGTATCCCGGCCAGCTCACCCGCGCCGCGGTCGAGCTGGCCAAGGATTGGCGCACCGACCGCTTCTTGCGGCGGCTCGAAGCCATGATGATCGTCGCCGACAAGGACGTATCGCTGGTGCTCACCGGCACCGGAGACGTCTTGGAGCCGGAAGCCGGCATCGTCGGCATCGGCTCCGGCGGCAATTATGCGCTCGCCGCTGCCCGCGCGCTCGCCGACGGTCCGCTCGATGCCGAGGCGATCGTGCGCCGTTCGCTCGATATTGCCGCCGAAATCTGCGTCTATACCAACCGCAATGTCACAATCGAGACGTTGAAAGCGTGACCGACTTTTCCCCCCGCGAAATCGTTTCCGAGCTTGACCGCTTCATCGTCGGCCAAAGCGACGCCAAGCGCGCGGTTGCCATCGCCTTGCGCAACCGCTGGCGCCGGCAGCAGCTCGAAGAGCGGTTGCGCGAGGAAGTATTGCCGAAAAACATCCTGATGATCGGCCCGACCGGCGTCGGCAAGACCGAGATTTCGCGGCGGCTGGCCAGGCTTGCTGCCGCGCCCTTTATCAAGGTCGAAGCGACGAAATTCACCGAGGTCGGCTATGTCGGCCGTGACGTCGAGCAGATCGTGCGCGATCTCGTTGAGGTCGCCGTCGGCTTGACGCGCGAGAAGAAGCGCAAGGACGTCCACACCCGGGCACAGCAGGCGGCCGAGGACCGCGTGCTCGATGCGCTGGTCGGCGCCGGCGCCAGCGCTTCGACCAAGGATGCGTTCCGCAAGAAGCTGCGCGCCGGCGAGCTCAACGACAAGGAGATCGAGATCGAAGTGCAGTCGGCCGGCGGCGGCATGCCGCTGTTCGACATTCCCGGCATGCCGGGCGCGCAGATGGGCGCGATCTCGATCGGCGATATTTTCGGCAAGCTCGGCGGCGGCCGCACCAAGACGCGGCGCGTCACCGTGCACGATTCCTACGACGTTCTGATCAACGAGGAATCCGACAAGCTGCTCGATACCGACCAGCTGACGCAGGAGGCGATCAAGGCGGTCGAGAACAACGGCATCGTCTTCCTCGACGAGATCGACAAGATCTGTGCGCGCGACGGCCGCGTCGGCGCCGACGTGTCGCGCGAAGGCGTGCAGCGCGATCTGTTGCCGCTGATCGAAGGCACCACGGTGGCGACCAAGCACGGCCCGGTGAAGACCGACCATATCCTGTTCATCGCTTCCGGCGCCTTCCACATCTCGAAGCCGTCGGACCTGTTGCCCGAACTGCAGGGCCGGCTGCCGATCCGGGTCGAACTGAAACCGCTCAGCCGCGACGACATGCGGCGGGTGCTCACTGAGCCGGAGGCTTCGCTGATCAAGCAATATATCGCGCTGATGGCGACCGAAGGCGTGACGCTGGAATTCGCCGAGGATGCCATCGACGCGGTGGCCGATGTCGCGGTGGCGGTGAATTCGAGCGTGGAAAACATCGGCGCGCGGCGGCTGCAGACCGTTATGGAACGCGTGCTCGACGACATATCGTTCGGCGCGCCGGACCGTTCCGGCGAGACGGTGAAGATCGACGCCGCCTATGTGCACAAGCATGTCGGCGATCTCGCCAAGAACGCCGATTTGAGCCGCTTTATCCTCTAACGGGCGCCGCCAGCCGGTCATTGTGACGCGCTGCGGGCGCATGGCGCGGCCCGGCATTTGCCGCTAAACTTGCCCGTCCAGCCGGGGAGGTGGCCATGCTGACGCGTCGCCGCTTGATTGCATCATCTGCCGCTGCCGCGTGCGTGCCAAATTTTCCAGGCCGCGTCGCGCGCGCCGAGACCGCCGCCGACAATTGGCCGAGCCGGCCCGTCCATCTTATCGTGCCGCTCGCCCCCGGAGGACCGACGGACACCGTGGGGCGGATCCTGGCCGATCAATTGTCGAAGGCGCTTCGACAGCAGATTGTCGTCGAGAACAAGCCCGGCGCCGGCACCAATCTCGCCAATGAGTATGTTGCGCATTCGGAGCCCGATGGTTACACGGCGCTCTACGCGACGTCGTCGCTGGCGACCAATGTCGGCCTTTACCATTCGCTGAGTTACAACCCGGCCACCGATCTCGCGCCGGTCTCGCTGGTCGCCAAGTTTCCATTCTTCATGATCGTGCCGAATTCGTCGCCGGCAAAGTCGGTCAAAGAGTTCATTGCCGATGCCAAGGCCCACCCGGGGAAACGCATCATGGCGTCACCGGGAACCGGCAGTGCGCCGCAGCTCGCCGAAGAGCTGTTCATGGAAATGGCCGGCATCAAGATGGTTCATGTGCCGTATCACGGCGCCGCGCCGGCGATGGTCGACCTCATCCCCGGACGTGTCGACTGCTATTTCGGCAGCGGCGAGCTGTTGACCTTGTCGCGGTCGGGCCAGGTGCGCGCGCTGGCGACGACGGGCGCCGAACGCTCGCCGGCCGAGCCGGAATTGCCGACCATCGCCGAGGCCGGCGTACCCGGCTATGCAGTGGATTCCTGGCAAGGGGTTTTCTTCCCCGCCAAGACCCCGCCGGAGATCGTCAACAAGATGAGCGCCGAGATCGTGACCGCGCTTGCCGTGCAGGCGATCAAGGACAAGCTGGCGCACAATGCCTATGCGGCACAGGGCTCGAGCCCCGACGCGCTTCGGCAGTGGCTGGCGGCGGACACTGCGAAGTGGGGTGCGGTGATAAAGTCCGCCGGCATCAAGATTGATTAGGTCTTACTGAAGCATGGTCTCTTCGGAAAAACCGGTTTCCACTTTTCCGAATCATGCTTTGACGTGCTCTTGCTTGATCTCGCGGATCAGCGCCATCCATTTCTCGACTTTGGCGAGGATGCGCGTATCGGCGGTGCTGCTGCGCGGCGTAATGGACTTCATCGGCACGGCCAGATTGTCGGACATGGATACTCCTACGAACAACGGCGCGTTGGCTTGAACCGTTGTCGCCGACGAACTTGACCAATTCTTGCAGCTTGTGTGGCTTTCTAGGCGTTAAGGTTAACGCGCCGATACCCGAGCGTGACGTTTTGGCCTACCGCGCGCGGCGCAGGCGCACATAAAGCGCGCCCTGCCCGCCATGACTGACATGCGCTTCGGCGAAGCCGGCAACGAAGTGGCGGAATTCCGGCAGCGCCAGCCATAGCGGCACTTGCCGCCGCAACACGCCGCGCTCGCCGCGCTCGGGCTCCGCTTTCCCGCCGCCCTTGCCGGTCACCACCAATACGACCTTGGCGCTCTCCGCCTGAGCCTGGCGCAGAAACCCAAGCAGCGCCGCATGCGCCTGCCGCTGCGTCATGCCGTGCAGATCGATGCGCGCGTCGATGGCGTCGCGGCCACGCGCGACGCGTTGCTTGGCGCGGCGGTCGAGCGGCGCGAGCGGAGGCGATTTGACGGCGGGCGGCGGCTTTGGCTGTGCGAAACTTTGCGGTGAGCCACGTGATTTGCGCGGCGCGTCCGGGCGCGTGCCTTGCTGCGCGGCGGCGCGATCGGCGTCCTGGCCGGAGGCGGCAATCGGCGTGGGCGCCGCTTTGGCGGGCCGAAGCGGCTTGATCGAGCGCGCTACACGGCCCCAAAGCGCGTGCCCCTCATCGCTCACATTGCGGCGACGGCTCATTTTTGGCGCCGCGATTTGCCATTGATGTGAGGCGCCGGGTGGATTGCAGCCGCGGGCTTTGCCGGAGGCCGCGGCGCTTCCGCGGGAACATCGACCGCAGTCGGGTCGACCATCGTGGTGAGACTCACGCTGAAGGCGCCCGGGCGTTGCGGCGGCAGCGGCGTGTCGCGCCCGGCCGCGACCGGATCGAGTGCGCGGGGAAGCAGCATGATGAAGGAGCCCGCGTGTTTGATACGGCCGGCGATGCGGGCGGCTTCGTCGCCGGCGCCGAAATAAATGTCGGCGCGCGCCGGACCGACGATAGCCGAACCGGTGTCCTGGGCGATGACGAGGCGGTCGAATTTGGTGTCCGCCTTTGGATTGGCGATCGGCAGCTCGGCCTCGATGAAAAACGGCGTGCCGTAGGCGTGCAGCGAACGATCGATGGCGATGGAACGTCCGGGCATCAGCTCGACGCCCTCGCCGCCGACCGCTTCGTCTTCGTCGGCAAGACCGGTAATGCGGAAGAACACATAGGATTTATTTTCGCGGCGCACCTGTTGGGCCAGCTCCGGGTTGGCTTCCATCCAGGCGCGGATGCTCTGCATCGAGACCTGGTCCTTGGTCATGATTTTGTCGTCGACCAGGATGCGGCCCACCGGGGTATAGGGCCAGCCGTTATGGGAGTCGTAGTTGACGCGCAGGATGGTGCCGTCTTCGAGCCGGATGCGCGCCGAGCCCTGGATCTGCGCGAACAACACATCGACCTGATCGTGCAAATAGCAGATTTCGAGATGCCAGCCGTCGAGCGCGCCGTCCTCGATCTCGGCACGGGTGTAATACGGCACGATCTTGCGACGGCCATAGCGGCGGCCGACGCGAACACCCTTGCTCGGAAACGCGTCCTTGCCGAGCTTGCGCCAGCCGGAGACGACGAGATTGGGCGGCCGGCGGTAGAGCGGCGCCGTGAATTCGCCGGTGGGCACGCGCGAGCCGGCAATGATCGGCTCGTAATAGCCGGTGAGAAAGCCGTCACTGTCGCCGAGCTTATTGATGCGGATGGGCCGGAAATTCGCTTCGAAGAATTGCCGCGCCCCATCCTCGTCGAGCGGCACGGCCTGTCGCGCCAGCTCGCAAATGTCCCGCAGCGCCAAAGGAATTGGCGTCAGATCCCGTTCGTGATGACGCTTGCCTTGCTTGGCGTCGAGCGTGCGGCAGCTCGTCAAGAAGGCGGCGAAGGCCGCGGCATGGTCGTCGGAGTCCCAGCCCTCGAGATCCGACCAGCCGACGGGCTCATATTGCGTGTTGGGAAATTCGATCCGGGCGCGATCTTGCGCACAGACCGCCAACGGCGCGCCGAGAATGCCGAGCAAAAGAACAGCGAGGCGCAAGCCCGGGCAGGATGCCGACCGCAACCTCATTGTCGGCCTCATTGCCCGGCTTCGGTCGCAATGACTTTCCAGTTGGGATCGCGCGAGGCGATGTCGCGCGCGAAGGTCCATACGTCGGTGACGTCGGTGACCTTTTCAGCATTGCCGTCGATCACTGCGCCGGCGCGGTCGCGTGTGGCGGAGACCAGTTTCGACACGAAACGCACAGTGATCTGCGCCGTCGAGCGGTTGCGCAGTTCGGCCGCGGTGATGGTCGAAGCGTCGATCGAAACAAAGCGGGTTTCGACAGTCTCGCTGCGCCGCTCGCGTTCGGTAATCGCGGCGTCGAAGCCGTCGAACACTTCCCGCGACAACAGATTACGCAATTGCTTCCGGTCACCGGCGGCGAAGGCGGTCACGACCATTTCGTAAGCGGTGCGCGCGCCGGTGATGAAATGCTTGGCGTCGAAATTCGGGTCGGCACCCACGATCGCATCGAGACCGGCGGCGACGGCCGATCCGTTCTCGGCAACGTCCTTCCAGCGCTCGGCAGCCGGCGCCGGCGCGGCTTCGGCCGGCCGCGGCGAAGTTTCGGCGGGCCGCGGCGGCAGGGTGACCACCTTGTCGGCCGCCGGGCTGCGAACGGCGTCCCGCGCCGAATACGGATCGTATGGCGGCCGCTCGCGGCCGGTGCGTTGACCCAGCACGCTGCGCAGACGCAGGAAGATGAAGACCGCCAGCGCCAGGAAGATGATGGTGTAGATGTCGAACACGTCGGGCATTCTTTCAGCAGCGCTGGTCGCGGATCAATGGATCGAACCGGCGGGCATGAGAACAGTCCCGGTTCCAGGCACTATGTAAGCACGCAACGGAAGCCATCCAGTGGCCGCGATCATGACCAGAGCGTGCTTGGCCTAAGAGATTAGACGATCGCGTCTGGCGCGCCAACAATGGAAGCAGGCCACGATGGCACGGTTTTAGGCAAATCCGCCGAAATCGACGCCAAGAAGGCGCCAAGAAACCGCAAAATGCCGCCGCAGGATACCGGGCCGCCACGATGGCATCGGCATTGTTCGCCCCCCTCCCCTATGTTAGCCAAGCCGCGACCCATAGAGGCCGGAGACAAGGGATGTCAGCGACCAATGGCGGCCCCGCGCCGCAGACCGCAATGGCGCAACCGCCGATGCCGCAGATCGGCGTTCTGACCCAATACGTCAAGGATTTCTCGTTTGAAAATCCCAACGCACCGCGCTCGATGGCGCCGAGCTCGCAGCAGCCGGCCATCAATATCAATATCGGGGTGGACGCCGCGCCGCTGTCCGACACCGACGTCGAAGTGACGCTGCGGCTCGACGGCAAAGCCGAGTCCCAGGGCTTGCTGCTGTTCGGCTTCGAGCTTTTGTATTCGGGCGTGTTCCGCATCGTCAATGTTCCACCCGACAGCGTGCAGCCGATGGTGATGATCGAATGTCCCCGGCTGTTGTTTCCGTTCGCGCGCGAGATCATCGCCACGGCCACGCGCAACGGCGGGTTCCCGCCGCTGCTTCTGGAGCCGATCGATTTTGCCGGCCTCTACCGGCAGCGCCTCGCGGCCGCGCAGCCTTCGGCGGTGCCGCTCAATCCAAGCTGACGTAATCGCGCCAGACGGCGTTGTCGCCCAGCGTAGCGATGAAACGCCGATGGGCCAGAACCTCGTCCGCCGTCAGCCGCTCGCCGAGCGGCGCCGGCCGTTCGCGCAGCACGATCGGTGCGCCGCCGAGCGCCACAGGCGTTGCGGCTTGGGAAAGGATGAGCTGCGCCTGCCGCGCCCCGATCAGTTCGACATAGATCTCGGCCAAGAGCTCGGCATCGAGCAGCGCGCCGTGCTTCGTGCGCCGCGAATTATCCACCGCATAACGCACGCACAGGTCATCGAGCCGGTTGGCGCCGCCGGGATGCTTGCGGCGCGCAATCACAAGCGTGTCGACCATGCGCTCGCGCGCGACCGCCGCGTGGCCCACCCGCTCCAGCTCCGCATTCAGAAATCCGAGGTCGAACATCGCGTTGTGGGCGACCAATTGCGCGTCGCCCAGGAAATCGACGAGTTCCGCCGCCTTGTCGGCGAAGCGCGGCTTGTCGCCGAGGAATTCGCCGGTCAAGCCATGGACCGCCAGCGCCTGCGCCGGCATGTCCCGTTCCGGATTGAAATAGCAATGAAACACCTTGCCGGACGGAAAACGATTGACGAGCTCGATGCAGCCGATTTCGACCAGGCGATCTCCCTGCAGGGGATCAAGCCCGGTGGTCTCGGTATCGAAAACGATCTCGCGCATCTGTTGCGAAGCTCCGGCAAATCTCTCGCGAGTCCCTTGCAAACCTCTTGCGCCCGACGCAAATCAGCGGCGGCGTCGCGGCATTTTAGCGACCTGCCGCAAAATGTCTGCAATCTGCGCCCGGGTATGCTCGAAGTCCTGTGAACTATCGAGGATGAAATCGGCGCGCCGGCGTTTTTCCGCGTCCGGCATCTGCTGCCTTAAGATGGCGGCGAACTTGTCCGCGGTCATGCCCGGCCGCTCGAAGGCGCGCCGACGCTGGACTTCTGCCGGCGCGGAAACCACCACCACGGCGTGGCAGCGGGAATCCGCACCGGTTTCGAACAACAGCGGCACGTCGAGCACGACGACCGGCGCGCCGCGAGCCTGGGCTTCGGCAAGGAATTTTTCCCGCGACGCAAAGACCAGCGGATGCACGATGGCCTCGAGCCGGGCCAGCGCCGCGCTGTCGTTGAGCACCATCGCGGCAAGCTTGGTGCGGTCGACCTTGCCGCTCGCGGTCGAGCCGGGAAACGCCGCCTCGATCAGCGGCACTGCTTCGCCTGCATAGAGCGCGTGGACAACGGCGTCCGAATCGTGAACCGGCACGCCGGCGGCGGCGAAGAACTTGGCCGCGGTCGATTTGCCCATGCCAAGCGAGCCGGTCAGGCACAGGACGAAGGGGCCGTCGTCGCTCATCGGGCGAGATACCCTTCTCGGCGCAGAAAATCCAAGGCCGGCAACAGCGGCAATCCCAGCACGGTGAAGTAGTCGCCGTCCACGCGTTCGAATAAATGCACGCCGAGGCTTTCCAATTGATAGCCGCCGACGCTGGCGGTTGCCGCCTCGCCGGCTGCGTCGAGATAGAGGTCGAGGAAGCCGTCCGAGAACGGACGCATGGTAAGCCGCGCGACGCCGACATGTTCAAACAGCACATCGGTGTGTCTTACCAATGCGATCGCAGAGTGCAGTTCGTGGGCCCGGCCACAAAGCGCGCGCAGTTGCGCACGCGCGGCGGCGCGATCGGCCGGCTTGGCAAAGCGTTCGGCGCCGAGCGCGAGCACCTGATCGGCGCCAAGCACGAGCCGGCCGGGTAAGGCCCTGGCGATTGCAGAAGCTTTCGCGCGCGCCAAATGCGCGGCGACCGCGGCGGGCGCCGTCGAGTTCGCCCCAGCTTCCAAGGCGCGCTCATCGAGATCGGCTGGAACTATCTCGATCGGAATGCCGGCATTGGCGAGCAGGCTTTGCCGCGCCTTGCTGCGTGAAGCGAGCACCAGCGGTTCCCGGGCAAGCCATAGCGGCATCGACAGTTGCTCACGAAGCGCGCTGCCGGCGGCGCTCGCCGAGATGGGCCAGCACGGCTGCGGCGGTTTCTTCGATCGAGCGCCGGGTCACATCGATCAGCGGCCAATTGTGCTTCGTGCAAAGCCGGCGCGAGGCGGCGACTTCCTCAGCCACCGCCTGGCGGTCGATATATTGGTCGTCGTCGCGATGGACCTTGAGCCCGAGCAGGCGGTTTTGCCGGATCTGCACGATGCGTTCCGGAGTGGCATAGAGACCGACAACCAGCGGATGGTCCAGGTGCTCGACCTGGGCCGGCAGCGGCACGCCCGGCACCAAGGGCACGTTCGCCGTCTTGACCCCGCGATTGGCAAGGTAGATCGAGGTCGGCGTCTTCGAGGTGCGCGACACGCCGACCAGGACGACGTCGGCCTCCTCGAGATCGTCGGTCTGTTGGCCGTCGTCATGCAGCATGGTGTAGTTCAGCGCATCGATGCGGCGGAAATATTCGGCGTTAAGCGTGTGCTGGGCGCCGACCTTGTGGGTCGATTCGGCGCCCAGATAGGCCTGAAACAAGTGCAGCACAGGGCCCAGCACCGACAGACACGGCAGACCAAGCTCACGGCATTTTGCTTCCAGCCGTTTCACCAGGTTTTCCTCAAGCAGCGTGTAGAGAACGATGCCGGGCGATTCCTCGATATCCGCCAATACCCGGTCGAGCTGCTTTTGGGTGCGAACCAGCGGGTGCACGTGCTCGACCGGCATGACCTTCGTGTATTGCGCGGCCGCCGCCCGCGCCACGGTGATCAGCGTCTCGCCGGTCGCGTCGGAGATCAGATGAAGGTGAAAATAGCCTGGCGGCTGCGCCATGAAATCGATGGAGTTCGAAGGGACAACCTGTCGACGACTGTGGAGAAGGCCATGGCTCGCCGCGGGGTGCAAGCACCATGGGCGGATAACTCCGCCTATCATCCACACCCCTGCTGCGCGGCAATCGAATTTCAACGGGTCGTCGGGGCAGTGGTGAAATGTGGACGGCTGCTGCAAGATTGACGCGATTTGGCCCGAAAAAGCCGCAGAGTTGCCATGCTGCGATCACCACCGCGATAGTGGGGAAATGTGGGTAAGTCCGGGACGGCATCCGCGCGCGAAATGTATGAGGCCAGTCCACCGTCCAAGCACTACAACAGATTTTAAGAATTTATTTGAATGGGGGAAGGGAATGTGCCGGATAGTCCTGTGACCAAACCCCTGCTTCGTGTTCTCTCAGGTCAGCGGAATCCTGTTCCACCGATCTGGCTCATGCGCCAAGCGGGAAGATACCTTCCCGAATACCGGGCGATTCGGGGAAAAACGAAAACCTTTCTCGATCTATGCTTCAATCCGGAATTGGCGGCCGAAGTGACCTTGCAGCCGATCCGGCGCTTCGGCTTCGATGCCGCGATTTTGTTTTCCGATATTCTGGTCGTGCCGCACGCGCTCGGCCAACGCGTCAGCTTCGAGGAAGGCAATGGACCTCGGCTGGATGCGATCGCGGATCCGTCAGCGTTACGCGGGCTTCGCCGTGAGCTCGATCAAGCGAAATTGGCTCCGGTCTATGAGACCATCGCGCGGGTCAAGGTGGAATTGCCGCCTGTCGTGGCGCTGCTTGGTTTTTGCGGTGCGCCCTGGACGGTTGCAACTTACATGATCGCGGGCGGCGGCAGTGTCGATCAGCTGCCGGCACGGCAGTTTGCCTATCGGCACGGTGATGCCTTTGTGGACCTGATCGACCTCCTGGTGGCCTCTTCGGCAGATTATTTGATCCGGCAATTCCAGGCCGGCGTCGATGCCGTACAGATATTCGACACCTGGGCAGGCGTGCTGCCGGCGGATGAATTTCGCAAATGGTGCATCGAGCCTTGTGGTCGGATCGTCGCGGCGGTGCGCAGCAGCGTGCCCGATGCGAAAATCATTGGTTTTCCACGCGGCGCGGGGACGAAGCTTTTGCCATACCTTGCGGATGTTCCAGTCGATGCCGTAGGCCTCGACTGGATGATCGAGCTTGGCTTTGCACGCGAGCAGGTGCAGTGCATGCGGCCGGTTCAGGGTAATCTCGATCCCTTGGCGCTGTTGGTTGGCGGTGCGGCGCTCGACCGGTCGATCGATGCAATCCTGGAAGCTTTCGGCACCGGATCCTTTATCTTCAATCTCGGCCATGGCGTGTTGCCGGATACGCCGATCGCGCATGTCGAGCGGATGATTGCGCGCGTGCGCGGTGCAAAGAGCTGATCTGCGCCTAGTGGGAGGAAGCAAAGGCGACAATGTATCAGTGGGTCAAGGCTTTCCACATCATCGCGGTGATCGCCTGGATGGCCGGCATGCTCTATTTGCCGCGGCTGTTCGTCTATCATTGCGCGGCGGGGAAGGGCTCGGTTCAGTCGGAAACTTTCAAGGTGATGGAGCGCCGGCTGTTGCGCGCGATCATCAATCCCGCGATGATCGCGACCTGGCTTCTGGGCCTGTGGCTTGCCTGGCACGGCCCTGATTCTCGGTACGGCTGGTTCGCTTTCGGGTGGCTCGACGCCAAACTTGTGCTGGTTCTTGCCCTGTCAGGGCTGCATGGATTCTTTGCCCGCTGGGTCAAGGCTTTCGCTGCGGATGCCAACCTGCATTCGCAAAGATTCTACAGGATAATCAATGAGGTACCGACGATCTTGATGATCGGTATCGTTATTCTGGCGGTAGTGAAACCGTTCTGATCTTTACGCGTTGCTAGTGCAAAGTTCGGTTCGGCCCTTGCCTGGAGCGCAGTCTTTTCTTATCTTCGGGCCATCCCACCAAACGTAGGCGGATGCAGTTGTGTTTTGGCTCCAGCAAACTGGAGCCGCCGGGTGCATCAGGGTCCGGGGTTCCAAGCCCCTTAAAACCCAAGACCTGCGATCTTCCTTCCGCCCGCGGCGCCGCAATCCAAATTCCGTCGCTGGCCCGATTTCCATAGGACATTCTGCATATGCGGGAAATGAAACTCCAAGAACTCAAAGCCAAGACTCCGGCTGAGCTCGTCTCCTTCGCCGAAGAGCTTGAGGTCGAGAACGCCTCCACCATGCGCAAGCAGGAGCTGATGTTCGGCATCCTCAAGCAGCTCTCCGCGCGCGAGACCGACATCGTCGGTGAAGGCGTCGTCGAGGTGCTGCCGGACGGCTTCGGCTTTCTGCGCTCGCCGGAGGCGAACTATCTCCCCGGCCCCGACGACATCTACGTCTCGCCCTCGCAAATCCGCCGCTTCGGCCTGCGCACCGGCGACACCATCGACGGCCACATCCGCAGCCCCAAAGAGGGCGAGCGTTATTTCGCGCTGCTCAAGGTCAACTCGCTCAACTTCGAGGACCCCGAAAAAGCGCGCCACAAGGTCAATTTCGACAACCTGACGCCGCTCTATCCGGACGAGTGGCTGAAAATGGAATACGAGGATCCGACCAAGAAGGACCTCTCGGCGCGGGTCATCGACATCGTCGCGCCGGTCGGCAAGGGGCAGCGCGCGCTGATCGTGTCGCCGCCGCGCACCGGCAAGACCGTGCTGCTCCAGAACATCGCACACTCGATCACGCACAATCACCCGGAATGCTATCTCATCGTGCTGTTGATCGATGAGCGGCCCGAGGAAGTTACCGACATGCAGCGTTCGGTGAAGGGCGAGGTGGTGTCCTCGACCTTCGACGAACCGGCGGTGCGCCACGTGCAGGTGGCCGAGATGGTGATCGAGAAGGCCAAGCGGCTGGTCGAGCACGGCCGCGACGTCGTGATCCTGCTCGATTCGATCACCCGGCTCGGCCGCGCCTACAACACCGTGGTGCCGTCATCCGGCAAGGTGTTGACCGGCGGCGTCGACGCCAACGCGCTGCAGCGGCCGAAGCGGTTCTTCGGCGCCGCGCGCAATATCGAGGAAGGCGGTTCGCTCACCATCATCGCCACGGCGCTGATCGACACCGGCAGCCGCATGGACGAAGTGATCTTCGAAGAGTTCAAGGGCACCGGCAATTCGGAATTGATCCTCGACCGCAAGGTCGCCGACAAGCGCACCTTCCCGGCGATGGACATCACCCGCTCCGGCACCCGTAAGGAAGAGCTGTTGGTGCCGCCGGATCAGCTCAAGAAGATGTACGTCTTGCGCCGCATCCTCAATCCGATGGGCACCATGGACGCCATCGACTTCCTGCTCGACAAGCTGCGCAACACTAAAAACAATTCCGAGTTCTTCGATTCGATGAATACGTAAGGGCGCTGTGGCCGGCGGATAACCGCGACGGGGAATCTTCGCGCCGATCAGACCGGCTATGCAAAAGAGGGCTGCGCCGATGAAACAGCGTTCTGTCGTTCACTCCGACCCGGACATACTCGGCGGCACGCCTGTGTTCGTCGGAACGCGTGTGCCCGTGCAGGCGCTGATCGACTATATCGAGGGCGGTCACTCGTTGAACGAGTTTCTTGACGACTTCCCGACCGTCACGCGCGAGATTGCCATTGCAGCGCTCGAGCAGGCGAAAGCCAGCCTGATTGCCGATGCGAGTGCTGCTTGACGAGTGCGTTCCTCGCGCACTGCACAACGATATTCCCGGCCATGACGTCAGGACGGTTGCCGAGGTCGGCTGGGCCGGCGTCAAACCCGGCGAGTTGCTGCGGCTCGCGGCGAATGCCTTCGATGTTCTGATCACGGTTGATCGCAACCTTGAATACCAGCAGAGCTTCAAAGGTGTTTCGCTTGCGGTAATTGTCATTCATGCGTCGAGCAACGATATCATCGCCCTTCGCCCGTTGATGCCGGGGGTTCTTGATCTCATTCCTCAAGCGAAGGCAGGGGTCGTGACGCACGTCCGCGGAAAATAGGCGCCGGCGGCCCATGGAACGCGGCGAATATCGACATCCCGGTCGACAAGCTGCGCATTACCAAGAACAACAGCGAGCTCTTCAACTCGATGAATACGTAGGCAGACGCGTCGGCGTCAGCTGCGGGGAGGAATCTTCGTACTGTTGACCGGGGCGGCATGGCTGGCGTTGAGCGCCAGATCCGGATCGACGAAACACATCCCGCCCTTGCCGACGGCGGTCTCGCAGTCGGCGGCGGACATGTAACCGCACTCGACGACGGCGTTCTTGCGGGTCGTATAACCGCACCACTGCTGGGCGCGTGCGCCGGTCGCCGACAGCGCCGCGAGCGCGACCGCCAAGATGATCCCGTTTCGCATGAGTGGGTCTCCCTTGCTGCGCCCCGGCCTAAAGTCTCTCTCGGAGGATGATCTTTTCGGAAAACGGCTATCCACCCACGGATCAAGTCCGAGGGCAGACTTTTTGGAATCATGCTCCAAGCACAAACCATCCACGGATGGATCGCACCGTCAAGACTAACGCACCGCGGCGATGGCGGCAGTAAGGCCGTGCGGCTCGGTCACCGGCAAGGAACAAGTGTCGCCGACACAGACATAGGCCTGCGGCGCGTGGGACGCAGCCGCAGCAGCGATCTTTTGCCGCGCCGGATGGTCGGGCGGCAACGCTTCCGCCGAAGGCACGGCTGACACGATGCGGTCGAGCGGCGGCAGGCGGCGGGCGGCGCCGAGCAAGGCTTGTGCGGCGGGTCCCTCCCCGGTCACGACGATCTGCGCGGCGCGCAGCCGCAGATCGATGGCGTTCAAAAGCGCCATGTGCATGTAAAGATTTTCCGCCGCCGCCGGGGCGACGGCGGCGATCAAGCGGTGGGCTTTGTGGCGCCAGCTATCGTCGCCGGCGAGCACGGCGAGCCGGATCAGATTTTGCGCCGCCACCGCGTTGTGGTTGGGCGTCGCTTCGTCGGCAGTCGAGGCCGGGCGGATGACAAGCCCTTCGGCGTCGGCGGCGGTGAGATAGTAGGTTCCGGTCGCGGCGTCGGCATAGTCGCGGTCGAGCGCGCGTTGCCATTGCAGCGCGCGATCGAGGTAGGCCTGCTGGCCCGTTGCCTCGTAGAGCGCTAGCGCGGCGCGGATCATGGCGGCGAAATCGGACGCGAGGCCCGGGTATTTCAGTTGCCCTTCGCGATAGGAATGCCCGAGCCGATCGCCGCGGGTCATGGCGTGGGCGATAAAATCGAAGGCGCGGCGGGCGAGCTCGATCCAGGATGGCTGCCCGAGCAGCAGTCCCGCGTTGACCAGCGAAGCGATCATCAGACCGTTCCAGTCCGCAAGCACCTTGTCGTCGAGGCCTGGGCGCACGCGGCTTGCGCGCGCGGCCAAAAGCTTTTCGCGCAAGGTGCGGAGCCGCGTCTCGTCGGCCTCGCTGCGCGGCTGCGCTTTCAGCCGATTGAGGATGTTGTGGCCCTCGAAATTGCCCGCCGGCGTGACGTCGTAATGATGGGCGAAGAATTCGCCGTCCTCGATGCCGAGCTGGCGGAGCACCTCCTCGTAAGTCCAGACATAGAACTTGCCTTCTTCGCCTTCGGAATCGGCATCGAGCGAAGCTGAAAACGCGCCCTCGCCCGTGGTCATTTGGCGGCGAAGCCAGGCGACGGTTTCTTCGGCCCGCTGGCGAAAAAGCGCGTTGCCGGTGCGTTGGTACGCGACCGCCAACAGCTCGAGGAGCTGCGCATTGTCGTAGAGCATTTTCTCGAAATGCGGCACCAGCCAGCGCTCGTCGACCGAATAGCGGGCGAAGCCGCCGCCGAGATGGTCGTAGATGCCGCCCTCGCAGATGTGGTGCAGCGAGATATCGACCGCGGCGAAGTAGCGCGCTTCGCCGGTGCGCAGTCCGGCGCGCCAGAGGAGTTCGAACAAGGCGGCTTGCGGGAATTTCGGCGCACCGCGGGTGCCGCCGTTGACCGGATCGATGATGCCGGCAAGCTGGCGCGCGGCGTTGTTGAGGTCGGCGATGCCGACGGTTGCCGTGCCGGCCGGCCGTGCGGCTGCCGCCAAGCGCTCCATCAGCGCGGCGCGGTTCTGTTCGATCTTTTCCGGCTCGTCGCGGAACAGCCGCGCGATCTCGCGCAGGACGTCGACGAAGGCGGGTTTGCCGTAGCGGGAGGTGTTGGGAAAATAGGTGCCGCCCCAGATCGGCTCGCCGGCGGGCGTGAGGAACATCGTCAGCGGCCAGCCGCCGTGCTCGCCGAGATGATGCAGCGCCGCCATGTAGATCTGGTCGATATCCGGCCGTTCCTCGCGATCGACTTTGATGTTGACGAAAAGCTCGTTCATCACCTTTGCCGTCGCGTCGTCCTCGAAGCTCTCGTGCGCCATGACATGGCACCAGTGGCAGGCGGCGTAACCGACCGAGAGCAGGATCGGCTTGTCGGCGTGCTTGGCTTCGGCGAGCGCTTCCGGTCCCCACGGCCACCAGTCGACCGGGTTGGCCTTGTGCTGCAGAAGATAGGGGCTCGTCTCGTTGGCGAGGCGGTTGCGATGGGTTGGCGATGCTGACGTTGACATGAGCGCACCGTAGCAAGTAGCCCGCATCGGGCGAAGCGCTGAAGCGTCATTCGGCGGCAACCGAACACCATGGCGGATCGTTCCACCATCTATGCCCTCTCCTCCGGCCGGCCGCCGGCGGCTATTGCCGTGGTGCGCATATCCGGCCCGCGAGCGGGGGTGGCACTGGAGAAGCTGACCGGCCGCATGCCTGAGGCGCGCAGGGCGGCGCTGGTGCGTGTGCGCGATCCGGAAAGCGGCGAAACGATCGACGAGGCGCTGGCGCTGTGGTTTTCGGCGCCGCGCAGCGAGACCGGCGAAGATGTCGCGGAACTGCAGCTTCACGGCGGCCAGGCCGTGGTCGCCGGCGTGCTCGACGCGCTGGGCCGCATCGAAGGCTGCCGGATGGCGGAGCCGGGCGAGTTCACGCGGCGGGCGTTCGAAAATGGCCAGCTTGACCTTACGGGAGTCGAGGGTCTCGCCGATCTGATTGCGGCAGAAACGCCGGCACAGCGCAAACAGGCGTTCCGCCAGCTGAAGGGCTTAATCGGCGATCGGGCCGAAGCCTGGCGGCGGCGTTTGATCGAGGCGCTGGCGCTGGTCGAGGCGCGCATCGATTTCTCCGACGAGGCCGATGTGCCGGACGATCTCATAAGTCCGGCTGTTTATGCTGCGCAGCAATTGCGCAGCGAAATCGCCGCCGCGCTGGCCGGCGGCGGGCGAGGGGAGCGGTTGCGCGAAGGTTTGGCCGTCGCGATTGCCGGGCCGCCCAATGCCGGAAAATCCACGCTGCTCAATCGGCTGGCGCGACGTGACGTGGCGATCGTGTCGCCCTATGCCGGCACCACGCGCGACGTCATCGAAGTTCATTTGGATCTGGACGGATATCCCGTGACATTGCTCGACACGGCTGGAATTCGCGACAGTGTCGAGCCGGTGGAACAGCAGGGGGTGCGGCGCGCCCGCAAACGCGCGGTCGAGGCCGATTTGGTGCTCTGGGTCATTGACGGATCAGCCGAAGACCCAACGGCTGCTACGGAAGCAAAGCCGCCGGCGGAGTCGAGGAGCTGGCTGGTCGTTAACAAGATTGATCTCGCAAAACAGCTACAAAAGGAGCGCGAAGGAAATAGTGAATATGAGTTCACTTGTTTAATTTCCGCAGGGACAGGCGAGGGCGTCGATTTGCTGGTCGTGCAATTGGCTGATTTTGCCAAGGCGTATTTTTCCACCCTTGAGACTGGAATCGTGACGCGCGCGCGGCATCGGCAGCTGTTCGAAGAGACGGTGGTGGCGCTTGATCGTGCATTGGCCGAGGCCGCGAAGCCGGGCCAGCACGAGGAGCTGATCGCCGAGGAATTGCGCTCGGCGGCAACCGCTTTGGGCCGGCTGACTGGGCGGGTCGATGTCGAGGATGTCTTGGACGTGATCTTTCGCGATTTTTGTATTGGTAAATGATTCGTTAACGTCTGAGGCTAGGTTGTTTCACGTGAAACGCCGCTGGCGGTGGCTTTTTGACCGCCTATTTTGGCTTCGCTACAAACCGGCGAGCTTTGGAGATTTTTGATGGACGGCCGCTTCGATGTGATCGTGGTCGGCGGTGGCCATGCCGGTTGCGAGGCCGCCGCGGCCGCGGCGCGGATGGGCGCGCGCACGGCGCTCATCACGCAGCGCTTCGCGAGCGTCGGCGCGATGTCGTGCAATCCTTCGATCGGCGGATTGGGCAAGGGCCATCTCGTCCGTGAAGTCGATGCGCTTGACGGCCTGATGGGCCGCGTCGCCGATGCCGCCGGCATTCAGTTTCGCGTTCTCAACCGCCGTAAGGGGCCGGCGGTGCGCGGTCCGCGCGCCCAGGCCGACCGCAAGCTTTACGCGGCGGCAATGCAGCAGGCGATCCGGGCCACGAAGAACCTGACCGTGGTTGAAGGTGAGGTCGATGATCTTCTCGGCCAGGATCGGATTGCCGGTGCGCGCTTGACCGATGGCCGCGAATTCGCGGCCGGTGCCCTGGTCCTGACGACCGGCACGTTTCTTCGCGGCCTCATTCATATCGGGGAGCGGCAAATTCCGGCCGGACGGGTCGGGGAGGCGCCGGCGATCGGCCTGTCACGGACACTGGAGCGGGCAGGGTTCACGCTCGGGCGGCTCAAGACTGGTACGCCGCCGCGGCTCGACGGCACCACGATCGACTGGGCATCCACGGAAATGCAGTCGGGCGACGATCCGCCCGAGCCTTTCTCGGTTCTGACCGACCGCATAGCCAATCGGCAAATCGAGTGCGGCATCACCCGCACCACGCCGGAGACCCATGAGATCATTCGGACGAACGTCCACCGCTCGCCGATGTATTCGGGCCAGATCAAGAGTCGCGGACCGCGCTACTGCCCGTCGATCGAGGACAAGATTGTGCGTTTCGGCGAGCGCGACGGGCATCAGATCTTCCTGGAGCCTGAAGGGCTCGACGACGCCACGGTCTATCCGAACGGGATATCCACCTCGCTGCCCGAGGAAGTGCAAAGCGCGCTCGTCGCCAGCATCCCCGGCCTGGAGCGCGCCCGCATCGTGCGGCCCGGCTATGCCATCGAATACGATCATGTCGATCCGCGCGAGCTGACGCCGTCGCTGGAGACAAGGCGCCTGCCAGGACTTTTTCTCGCCGGCCAGATCAACGGCACCACCGGCTATGAAGAGGCCGCCGCCCAGGGCTTGGTGGCCGGTCTCAATGCCGCGGCGCGTGCGGCGGGTGCGGCACCGATCATCTTCGATCGTGCCGAAGGCTATCTGGGCGTGATGATCGACGACCTGGTCACCCGTGGAGTCACCGAGCCGTACCGCATGTTCACTTCGCGGGCGGAATACCGGCTGACCTTGCGGGCCGACAATGCCGATCAGCGCCTGACGGGCAGAGGGATCGCGCTCGGCTGTGTCGGCGCGGTGCGGGCCAGTCGTCATCGCGCGAAGATGGCAGCGCTTGAGGCGGCACGTGCGATGGCACGGGCGGCCATCGTAACGCCAAGCGAAGCGGCCCGGCATGGTCTTGCGCTGCGCAAGGATGGCCAGCGGCGGTCCGCCTTCGAGCTTCTGTCTTACCCCAATATCGCGATTGGCGATCTGACACGCATCTGGCCGAGTTTCGGCGAGCTCGCCCCCGACATGGCCCGACAGCTCGAAATCGACGCCAAATATGACGTCTATCTCAGCCGCCAGGCCGCCGATGTTGAATCTTACCGGCGCGACGAAAGCCTCGTTCTGCCCGACGATATCGACTATGCGGCCCTCGCCGGCCTCTCCAACGAGGTCCGCCACAAGCTGGAAAACCAGCGGCCCCGGACCATCGGCCAGGCCGGACGGATCGACGGCGTCACGCCGGCGGCGCTGACGCTTCTTGTGGCGCATATGCGCCGGCAGCAGCGCAAGCCGACCGAGGAGGCCGCCCGCCGGACTTCACGTGGCGCCGTCTGAGCTCGCGGCGGACCGCGCGCGCGGTCTCGCTTTGACGCCTGTTTCACGTGAAACAGCAGCCCGTCTCGATCGCTTTGTTGCGCTACTCCTGCAGTGGCAGCAGCACACAAATCTGATCGCGCGCTCGACCGAACCGACGATTTGGACGCGGCACATTGCCGATTCGCTCCAGCTCCTCGATCTCGCCCCCGATGCAAAAATCTGGGTCGATCTCGGATCCGGTGGCGGGTTTCCCGGCCTCGTTATCGCTTGCGCGCTCGCGGAGACGCCGGGCGCGCAAGTCCATCTGGTCGAAAGCATCGGCAAGAAAGCGGCCTTCCTGCGCGAGGCTGCGCGCGCCTGCGGTGTGCCGGCCATCGTGCATGCCGAACGGATTGCAGATTTCGTCAAGCACGCACCGGACCACATCGACGTTGTGACCGCGCGTGCCGTGGCGCCACTCGGCAAATTGCTCGGCGAAGCATCACCGCTGTTGAAAAGGGGCACGCTCGGCCTGTTTCCCAAGGGACAAGATGTTGCAGCAGAATTGACCGACGCCGCTAAATATTGGAAGAAGATGCGCATGGCTTTGACGCAGAGTCGGACTGACCCCAACGCCAGAATCGTGGTCGTTCGGAGTTCGTAGGCACAGCCACCGATTGCAATGGCAACTTATAGTTGCCACCAACGCTTGGATATCAGCGATGACCGACGCCCCCGAGGAAGTCCGTGTGGTCCCGTTCACTCTGCCCGAGCGCGCGGCGCAGACGGCAAGGCCGCCACGGATTCTCGCCGTGGCCAACCAAAAGGGCGGCGTCGGCAAGACCACGACGGCGATCAATCTTGGCACCGCGCTCGCCGCGATCGGCGAAGACGTTTTGATCGTCGATCTCGATCCGCAGGGGAATGCCTCGACCGGGCTCGGCATCGATCGCCGCAACCGGCGCTACTCGACCTACGACGTGCTGACCGGCGAAGCATCGTTGCGTGACGCCATCGTCGCGACCGCCGTGCCGCGCCTTCACCTTGCGCCATCGACGCTCGATCTCTCCGGCCTCGAGCTCGAGATCGGCCAGGCGCGCGACCGCGCGTTCCGGCTGCGCAGCGCGCTCAATCCTCTCAACACCCTGGACGGCACCAAATTCTCCTACGTTCTGGTCGATTGCCCGCCGTCGCTCAATCTCCTGACCGTGAACGCCATGGCTGCGGCGAACGCCATTCTGGTGCCGCTGCAATGCGAGTTCTTTGCGCTGGAGGGTCTGTCGCAACTCCTCAAGACAGTGGAGTCGGTGCGCGAAACCCTCAATCCGGATCTCACCATTCACGGCATCGTGCTGACGATGTTCGATGCGCGCAACAATCTCTCCGGCCAGGTGGTCGCCGACGTGCGCGAATTCATGGGCGCGAAGGTGTACGACACCATCATTCCGCGCAACGTGCGGGTCTCGGAAGCGCCCTCCTACGGCAAGCCGGTTCTGGTCTACGATCTCAAATGCAGCGGCAGCGAAGCCTATCTGCGGCTCGCGACCGAAATCATCCAACGAGAGAAAACACTTTGCGCCGGATGAGGCCTGTGAATGGCTGAGGGTCCAGGGGAAGCGGCGATGGCGGACGATACGACGCGATCGCGATTGGGGCGCGGCCTTGCGGCCTTGATCGGCGAGGTCGCGGCCGAGACTTCGGTCGAGCGGCCGCGCGGTCAGCGCCGCGTGCCCACGGAGGCGCTGCGGCCCAATGCCCGCAACCCGCGGCGGGTATTCTCCAACGCCGAACTTGACGAACTGGTCGCCTCGCTGCGCGAGCGCGGCATCATCCAGCCGATCATCGCGCGGCCGGTGCGCGGCACGCATGACGCCTACGAGATCATCGCCGGCGAGCGGCGATGGCGCGCCGCGCAGCGCGCCGGCCTGCATGAAGTGCCGGTCGTCATCATCGAGGCGAGCGACGACGAAGCGCTGCAGCTCGCGATCATCGAGAACGTGCAGCGTGCGGACCTCAATCCTCTTGAAGAGGCCGAAGGCTATCGCGCCCTTATTCGCGATTTCAGCCACAGCCAGGATGAGGTTGCGCGCATCGTCGGGAAAAGCCGCAGTCACGTCGCCAACATGCTGCGCTTGCAGACGCTGCCCGATCGGGTCAAGGAGCACATCAATGCCGGTCGACTCGACGCCGGCCATGCGCGCGCCTTGGTGGGCCATCACGATGCCGAGCGGCTGGCCGATGAAATTGTCGCCGGCGGCCTCAATGTGCGCCAGGTCGAAGCGATGGCGCGCGAGACCGGCAAGAAGGCCAACGGTCCTGGCAACGGCCGCAAGTCGCTCGCCCGGGCGGAGAAAAACGCCAACCTGGTCGCACTGGAAAAGCGCATCTCCGATGCGCTCGGCCTGGTGGTGAACATCAACGACCGCGGCCGCGGCGGCGTGCTCAGCATCCGCTATCGCAACCTCGATCAGCTCGACGACGTGCTGCGGCGGCTGGAAAAAAAGCGCTGAATCCGGTTCGTCCGCGGCGATCGACGCCGCACCCGAACCTCATTGCCGCCACGCCGCCTTGAACGCCTTGCGTTTCGCCGGATCGTAGAGGCTCGGATAATCATAAGCGAGCGGCTTCGACGGCTCGATATGCAGCGCGGCGAAAACCGGTCCATCCTGCCCGAGCACGTGAGCTACCTGCTGCTCGAACACACCAAGATCCGAAAAGTCATAGACCGCGGCATAGCCCGCCGCCCGCGCCAGTCCAGCAAAATCCACTTTCGGCGATGGAATGGGGTGGCCGCCATTGGCCTCATAGGTCTCGTTATGCGCGACGAGATGGATCAGGTTTTTCGGCGCGACCGCGGCGATCGTGACCAGGCTGCCGAGATTCATCAACAGCGAGCCGTCGCCTTGCAGCACGACGACGCGCCGGTCGGGCCGGCCGAGCGCGAGCCCGAGGCCATGCGACGAGTCGAGGCCCATGGCGCCGATCGAGGTGTAGTTCAGCACGCGCGGCGCAACGGCGACCCAATCCACCGCCGAGCTGTAAGTGGCAACGACCGCCTCGTCGGTGATGTGGCGGGCGAGAACCCGGAAACATTCATCGCGCTTCATCATGCCGGGCTCCGCCCGATCAGGAAAACGACCGGCTCCGAGCCGCCATAGGCCTTCTCGATCGCCGGCTGAATTTTCGCGACGTCGTCGTCGACGCTGATGAGATGATGCGCGATGCCCATGTCATCGAGGATCGGCTCCATGATGCGCACGCCGTAACGAGACGAGGCGCGCGGCGCCCGTTCCGGCTCATGCTGCAAGAGTCCGACCATCATGCAGATCGGCTGCTTGTACTCGACGGCGATGCCGCGGATGGCGTTGACCGAGTCGAGAAATCCGGTGTGCTGGATCAGAATGAGCGCACGCTTGTCGCTATAGGATAATCCCGAGGCGATGCCGATGCATTCGTCCTCCTTGCAGACGCGGATGAGCCGCAAATCCTTGTCTTGCGCGATTGGCGCGAGAAGTCCGGCGCTGGTGGTAATGTCGGGCACCGACAGGATGTACTCGATGCCGCACGCCTTGATGGCGGCGATAATGGCGTTGCCGCTGAGCGAGGGAGAGCCTGAACTTGAGGAAGGGGCTGCCATGATCGACGCTACCAACTCATCGTTGACCGGCACAGCCGCGATCGTTCATTGCAGCAAAAAGCCGGCGCTTACGGCCGGCTTTTTCTGATCGCGATCTACGGCAATCTATTTGTGATGGCGCGCCCTTGGCCGCGGCGGCGGGGTTCCGTCGATCCATGCGGTGTGCGGCAGCCAAGAATCGACGAGCCAGCCGCCGATGACAGGCACCACGCAGTCGCCGACGCCGTCATACATTTCCCGCGGCGTCAGCGGCCGATTGAGCACGATCGTGCCGACGATCGGATAGACAGCCGCGCAGGCAAATGCGGTGACGCCATAGGCGGTGCCGAAGCTGGCGTGACGCACGGGCGGATTGCCGTGCTTCCTGGTCATCAAATAATCCGCGACGCCGGCGCCGGCACCCACGCCGATCCCCACGGCGGTGAGGCGAGGATCCTGGTTATGGGAAAATCAGGTGAAGATATTCCAATTGTTGGCCTGCGCCCGGGCTGCCTGCGGCATCAGCCCCAGCGCGAAAATCAGCGCCAGCGCGGCAATCATCGTCCGTTTCATCAGGTGACTCCCCCTCCGTACCGGCGCCCAATATTCGCGCAGTATGGTTAACGAGCATGGTGAATGCGTCGGGCGCGGCTGTCGAGGGAGTGGAACTGTGGAATGCACGATTCCATGCCGCTGTGCCTATTTGGCAACGAATTTATCCCCAGGCTCGGGAAGACTCCGGTAGTGGGACGAGCGTCTCCGACTATTCGGACGCGGTGCGTCCCGCGCCGCCAGATCCAAGGCGCTGTTCGGTATTGTCGACAACGGTTCGCTGGAAATCGGCAGCGAGTGTCGGGCGCGCAGCGTCATGGCTTTTTTGCCGTCAATGGAGACCGCACACTCAGCCTTTTAGCTCCGACATCCGTTTTGTCTTTGGTCGGCATGCGAATAGGTCGACCGTTCGATTTCCCGATCAATGCAAAACTCGCTTCTCCTGCCGTATCGGCTGACGCCAAGTTCTTTAAGGTGACTATTGCCCCTTGAATCCAGCGACTTATTGGGCCACATTGTAGCCCAATGAGGATGTTTTTCGCATGACTGAGAATGCCGTCGTCCGCGCCCGGATCGACCAACGCATCAAGAACGAGGCTGCGGCCGTGCTTGGTGCTATGGGACTTACCGTATCTGACGCTTTTCGCCTCATGATGGTGCGTATCGCCAAGGAGAAGGCGCTTCCCTTCGAACCGCTCATTCCCAATGACGAAACGATCGAAGCCATAAAGGCGGCGCGACGCGGTGAGCTTGTAGTCGGTGGCTCGCCGGAGGAGCTGCTGGCGAAGCTCAATGAGGACGATTAGGTACACCAACCGCTTCAAGCGCGACTACAAACGCAAGAAGTCGGGGCAGCGCGGTGCGATACGCTGCGCGGGTCTACAAACTGACGAGCCTACAAACAATTTCCGATATTCGGCTTACTCGGCCGCCGTCCGTCCTGCGCCGCCCGACCCGAAGCGCTGTTCGATGTAGTCGATGACGATTTTCTGGAAGTCGGCGGCCACCGTCGGGCCGCGCAGCGTCATGGCCTTTTTGCCGTCGATAAACACCGGGGCGGTCGGCTGCTCGCCGGTCCCGGGTAGTGAAATACCGATGTCGGCATGCTTGGATTCGCCCGGTCCGTTGACGATGCAGCCCATCACCGCGACATTGAGGCCTTCGACGCCGGGATAGCGCGTTTTCCATTCCGGCATGGAGTCGCGGATAAAGCCCTGGATGCTGGCGGCAAGCTCCTGAAAGGTGGTCGAGGTGGTCCGCCCGCAGCCGGGGCAGGCCGCCACCAGCGGCACGAAGGTGCGCAGCCCGACGGTCTGCAACAATTCCTGCGCGACCTTGACCTCCAAGGTGCGGTCGCCGTTCGGCTCCGGCGTGAGCGAGATACGGATGGTGTCGCCGATGCCCTGCTGCAGCAAAACGCCCATCGCGGCCGACGACGCGACAATGCCCTTCGAGCCCATGCCGGCCTCGGTGAGGCCGAGATGCAGCGCATAATTCGACCGCCGCGCCAGCTCCGCGTAAACGCCGATCAAATCCTGCACCGCCGAAACCTTGGCCGAAAGGATGATCTTGGAGCGCGGCAGGCCGATCTCCTCGGCGCGCTCGGCCGAGAGCAAGGCGGATTGCACCATGGCCTCGCGCGTCACATCGCGGGCATCGACCGGGTGGTTCGACCGCGAATTTTCGTCCATCAGATGGGTGAGGAGTTCCTGGTCGAGCGAGCCCCAATTGGCGCCGATGCGCACCGGCTTGTCGTGACGGATGGCGGTTTCGACAATGGCGCCAAATTGCCGGTCCTTCTTTTCCTTGAAACCCACATTGCCGGGATTGATGCGGTATTTGTCCAGCGCTTCGGCGCAGGCCGGATGATCGGCCAGGAGCTTGTGGCCGATATAGTGAAAGTCGCCGACGATCGGCACGTCGACGTTCATCTTGAGGAGCTGCTCCTTGATGTGCGGAACCGCCGCCGCCGCCTCGTCGCGGTCGACGGTGATGCGCACGATCTCCGAACCGGCGCGTGCCAGCGCCGCCACCTGCCTCGCGGTCCCCGCTATATCGGCGGTGTCGGTATTGGTCATGGACTGCACCACGACCGGTGCGCCGCCGCCCACGGTGACTTTGCCGACCTTCACGGCAACGGTCTGATGCCTTTCGGCCGGGCCGGAAAATTCCATCATAGCCAAATCCTTACTGAGACCAAGTCCTTATAGGGATAATGCTGCAGTTGGATGACCCTCGGAACCATGCGGGAAGGGAGGGCTCACCCCGGGTCATATAGCGTTACCGGGGGCGATTGACGAGGAGGAGGCCTGCGGCAACCAAGGCTACCGCCGCGGCAAAAGCCGGCGTCAGCGGCTCGCTCAGCACGATATGACCGGCCGCCACGCCGAACAGCGGGGCCAGGAACGTGAACACCGACAGCCGGGCCGCCGAATAGCGGACCACCAGCGCAAACCAGACCGCAAAGGTGACGCTCACGACCCACACGGCCTGGTAGGCGAAGGCGCCGAGCGCCAGCGGCGAAGGCACGGCGTCGATATGCTCGCCAAAAATCAGCGCGCCGGCGGCAAGCAGCGGCGCCGACACCATCAACTGGTAGAGCAGGGTCTTCTCGGCGCTGATCCGACTAAGCGGGCTCACTTTGATGACGAGAGTCGTCGCCGCCCAGGCCGCCGCGGCGCCGACCAACATCAGGTCGCCGAGCGCCTGGTGCGGGCTCGACGCCGGCGTCGGCAAGCCGAATGCAATCACAATGCCGATAAAGGACAACAGCAAGCCAAGCCATTGCCAAAGCCGGAACCGGTCTCCAGGCACCAGCCAGCGCGATCCGAGCACGACAAAGAACGGCGCCAGATAAAGAAACAGCGTGCCGCGCGTCACCGTGGTCCAGACGAGGCCGCGATAGATCAATAAAAACTCGAGTGCAAAGAGCACACCCGCCACAATGCCGGCACGGAGCGTGCCGTCACGGCGGAACAGCGGAATGCCGCGCGCCAGCGTCCACAGCCCGACCAGCACTGCTGCGATCGCCGAGCGCGAGGCCGACTGGATCAGCGGCGGGATGTCGTGAACCGCAAGCTTGATTGCGACATTGTTGAAGCCCCAGCTCAGGCACAGTCCGATCGTCACCGCGACGGCGAAGGCGTCGAGTGGCCGGGACGACGGAGAAACCGGGGGAGCTGACACGGTCGAACGATTCAAGGCCGCGGCGTCATCGTTTGCGGCAATGTGAGCAAACGCCGGCGATTTCGATCAACGGACTCTTGGGTGAAAATCCCGCCGCTCGCGAAGATGCCTTGAGCGCGTCGGCGGCCGCGCCGCCCGGCGCCTCGCCGACCGCACCGCAGCTCTCGCAGATCAAAAAGACGACGAGATCCTCGCCGCCGTGATTATGCACGCAAGCAACATAAGCGTTGCGGCTCTCGATGCGATGAACGAAACCGTTGGTGCGGAGAAAATCGAGCGCGCGATAGATCGTGATCGGCGCCGGTCGATTCTTCTGCGCCAAACGCTCGATGATTTCGTAGGCGCCGAGCGGCTTATGGCTCGCCAGCAAAGCCTGCAGGACTTGCCGGCGCATCGGCGTAAGGCGCTGCGCCCGCGCCGCACATTGCGCCTCGGCATGGGAAATCGCCGCATTGGCGCAGCGTTCATGGTCGTGATCCGGCCCCGGAAAGATCGTACGCAGTGGCTTGGTCATGGTTCGGTCACACTCGCGGCCTTTGCGCGACCCGTCTGGCCGGCCGGGATTGTAACGGATCGAACGGGATCGCGAAAACGTGACGCGGCCGCCGTTTTTTATGTTGCGCTGCAGCAGGAAGCGCCTCACATTCCCGCCGTTTCGCAAAGGTCAAGCATTTGTTCGGGCGCCCTTTTACCGGGCGCCCTCCTGAATTGGGGATCGTCATGCTCAAAGGAAAGTCTGCGCTGGTGACCGGTTCGACCTCGGGCATCGGCCTTGCGATCGCCCGTGCGCTCGCGGCGCAGGGCGCCAACATCACCATCAACGGCTTTGGCGACAAGGCCGCGATCGAAAAGGAACGCGCCGGCATCGAAAAGGATTTCAAGGTCAAGGCGATCTATTCCAGCGCCGACATGACCAAGCCGGCAGAGATCGCCGACATGATCAAAACCAGCGAGGCCACCTTCGGCTCGCTGGACGTTCTGGTCAACAACGCCGGTATCCAGCATGTCGCGCCGATCGAAGAGTTTCCGATCGAGCAATGGAATTTGATCATCGCGATCAATCTCTCGGCGGCGTTCCACACCATCCGCGCCGCGGTGCCCGGCATGAAATCGCGCAAATGGGGCCGCATCATCAATACTGCCTCGGCGCACTCGCTGGTCGCATCGCCCTTCAAATGCGCTTATGTGTCCGCCAAGCACGGGCTTGCCGGCTTGGCCAAAACCGTGGCGCTTGAAACCGCGACGTTCGGCATCACCTGCAACTGCATTAGCCCGGGCTACGTCTGGACGCCGCTGGTCGAGAAGCAGATTCCCGATACCGCCAAGGCCCGCGGCATGACCGAGGAACAGGTCAAGCGCGACGTGATCCTGGCGGCGCAGCCAACCAAGGAATTCGTGACCGTCGATGAGGTCGCCGACTTGGCCGTCTATCTTTGCTCCGATGCCGCACGATCGATTACCGGCGCCAACCTTTCGATCGACGGCGGCTGGACGGCCGAATAAAGCACGGCATGAGTAGTCTTCTTGGTTCGCTGCTGCCGGGCCGAGCGGCGGCAAAAGCCGCCGCGCCCAAGGTCAAGCGCGTCAATCTCGCTTTGCAAGGCGGCGGCGCGCATGGCGCCTTCACCTGGGGCGTGCTGGAGCAGCTCCTAAGCGACGAACGACTATCGATCGAGGGCATTTCCGGCACCTCCGCCGGCGCAATGAATGCGGTGATGCTGGCGGACGGCCTGCTGCGCGGCGGCCGCGAGGAAGCGCAAAAGCGGCTGGCCGATTTCTGGCGTTCGGTATCAAGCACCGGCAATCTGCCGGCGCTGCAGCGGGCGGTGATGGAGCGGCTTTTGTCATTCACACCGCTCGAAGGCAGCCCGGTACAGGCCTGGCTCGACACGCTGTCGCGTTACTTTTCGCCGTACGACGCCAATCCGCTGAATATCAACCCGCTGAAGGATCTGATCGAGCGTTTCGTCGATTTCGACAAGCTGCGCGCGAGCGACGATCTCAAGCTGTTCATTTCGGCGACCAATGTGCAGACCGGCCGCGTGCGCGTCTTCCCGCGCGAGAAAATCACGGCGGAAGCCGTCATGGCGTCGGCCTGTCTGCCAACGATATTCCGCGCGGTCGAGATCGACGGCGTGCCCTATTGGGACGGCGGCTATCTCGGCAATCCGGTGATCTTTCCGTTTTTCGGCACCACGACCACCGAGGATGTTTTGGTGGTGCAGATCAATCCGCTGGTGCGGCAGGCGACGCCGATGTCGTCGAGCGAGATCATGAACCGCATCAACGAAATCACCTTCAACTCATCGCTCCTCGGCGAATATCGGGCCATCGAATTCGTCGCCAGGCTGATCGATCAGGGCCAGCTCCCGCGCGGCACCGGACGGGGACAATATCGGCGCATCAATGTTCACCGTATCCTGCTCGATCGCTTCGGGACCCATTTCGACGCCTTCAGCAAGCTTTCGACCGATTATGATTTTTTCAATATGCTGCATGTCAGCGGCAAGCGCGCGGCCCGGCGGTTTCTCGACGAGCATTTCGACGATATCGGCGTGAAGTCCACCGTCGACCTGCGCGCCGAGGCTCAGGCCGAATGGGCGTGACTGGCGCAGCGCTTCGCTGAACGCGCCCGCCGCAATGGCATTCCCCGATGCGTGGAATGACAAGGCTGCAAAGCTGCCTTGCAGCCTTTTCTATGCTGTAATTTCATAAGGTCACTTATATTATGCTAACATCAATTGAGGCAGGACAACATGCTTCCCCGTTCGCTCAACCGAGAATTTGCCTTTTCTCTCAATGACGTAGCCCGAATGCTCCGCACCTATGCGGACCATAAAGCGAGCCAATTCGGCATCACCCGGGCCCAATGGGTCGTGCTGGTGCGCCTCGACCGGTTCGAGGGGCTCAAGCAATCCGAACTCGCCGAAATGCTCGACCTGCAGCCGATCACGCTGACGCGGCTGCTCGACCGGCTTTGCACCAGCGGCTTGATCGAGCGCCGCTCCGATCCCAACGATCGCCGCGCCAAGCGGCTCTATCTGACGGCCGAAGCCCGGCCGCTCCTGGAACACCTTGGCGATCTTGGCGAGGAATTGATGACCACCGCGCTTGCCGGCGTCGATCGCGAGGCGGTGGAGCGGATGGTCGTCCAGCTTGCCACCGTCAAAGAAAATCTGCGCCACGCCATCGCGAACAAAAGCGCGCCGGCAACGGGAGAGCAGCGCTATGGCTGAGCGCGCGCTCAAACCGGTGCCGTCGGAACGCGACGAAGCGCCCGAGGTGCGTGAGATTCCGGCGGCCGTGCCGACGGCGCGCCCTCCGGATGTGACGGCCGCACCCGGCAAGAAAAAAATCCGCAAGCTTAATCGGCGCGGCGGCACGCGGTGGGGTCTTTTTGCGCTGCTGCCGCTCGTCCTCGGCATCGGCCTCTATTGGTACGTTACCGGCGGCAAAGTGATGTCGACGGACGACGCCTATGTGGACACCCAAAAGGTCGGCATCTCGACCGACATCGCCGGCATCGTCCAGTCGGTGAACGTCACCGACAACGAGCGCGTGCGCGCCGGCCAAATGCTCTACCGGCTCGATCCCCGGCAGTATCGGATCGCGCTCGACAACGCCAAGGCCAACCTGGCGCAAACCGCGCTGAACATCGAAGCCATGAAGCAGGACTACAAGCGCATGCAGAGCGACGTCGCGGCCGAACAGGCGCAGGTCGTTTTGGACCAGACCAATTATGCGCGCGACGCGGCGCTGCTGCACAGCGGCACCGTATCCCAGGCCATCTACGATCAGGCGCAATCGACGCTCGACACCGACAAAAACAAGCTCGAGTCGCTGCGTGAGCAGGCGCAAGTGCAATTGGCCCGGCTTGACGGCAATGCCGACATCCCTGCCACGCAGCATCCGCAATATCACCAGGCTCAAGCCCAGGTCGATGAGGCGCAGCGCCAGCTCGATCACACCGTCGTCGTCGCGCCATTTGCCGGCTTGGTCACCAATGTTTCGGCGATCGCTCCCGGAAAATATCTCGCCGCATCGACGACGGCTTTCTATCTCGTCGATACCGACCAC
Source organism: uncultured Alphaproteobacteria bacterium (assembly GCA_963791925.1). Classification (GTDB taxonomy): domain Bacteria; phylum Pseudomonadota; class Alphaproteobacteria; order Rhizobiales; family Xanthobacteraceae; genus BOG-931. The sequence goes on from CAWBUA010000007.1 coordinate 56,878, forward strand.
GTCTGGATCGAGGCCAATCCGAAAGAGACCGAACTGACTTATGTGCGGCCGGGCCAGCCGGTGACCGTCACCGTCGACGCCTATCCCGACGTCACCTGGCACGGCACGGTCGAAAGCATCAGTCCGGCAGCGGCGCAGGAATTCTCGTTGTTGCCGGCGCAAAACACCAGCGGCAACTGGGTGAAGGTCGTCCAGCGCGTGCCGATGCGGGTGCGCGTCGATGCCACCGAAGCCAACCGGCCGCCGCTGCGCGCCGGTATGAGCGCGGTGATCAACGTCGATACCGGTCACGCGCGCGGTCTTCCGCACCTCTTCAACTGGTGAGCGTAATGGAGCAGGCGGAGGGCCTCAATCGCGGCATGGTCACGCTCTGCGTGATCCTCGCCACGCTGATGCAGGCGCTCGATACCACCATCGCCAATGTGGCGCTGCCCTATATGCAGGGCACCGTGTCCGCGAGCCAAGACCAGATCGATTGGGTCTTGACTTCCTACATCGTCGCCGCGGCGATCATGACCCCGCCGACCGGCTTTCTCGCCAGCCGCTTCGGGCTCAAGCGGTTGTTTCTGGTTTCGGTCGGCGGCTTCACGGTCGCCTCGATGCTGTGCGGCATGGCGCAGTCGCTCACCCAGATCGTGCTGTTCCGCGTGCTGCAAGGCGCGTTCGGCGCCGCTTTGGTACCGCTGTCGCAATCGGTGCTTTTCACCATCTATCCCAAGGAACGCCAGGGCTTTGCCATGGCGCTGTTCGGGATCGGCGTGATGATCGGTCCGGTGCTCGGCCCGGTGCTGGGAGGGTGGCTGACCGAGAATTACAGCTGGCGTTATGTGTTCTACATCAACCTGCCGATCGGCGTTCTCGGCCTGATCGGCATGAGCGCGTTCCTCCCGCATTCACCGCCGCGAACGGCGGAAAAGCTCGATTGGTTCGGCTTCGGCACCTTGAGCGTGGCGCTCGGCTCGCTGCAGATCATGCTCGACCGCGGCGAGATCAAGGATTGGTTCTTTTCCGGCGAAATCATGATCGAGGCCGTTGTCGCGGCTTCCGCATTCTATCTGTTCTTCGTACACATCTTCACGTCGCAAAATCCGTTCGTCAAACCGTCGATGTTTCGCGACCGCAATTTCTCGGCCGGCATGCTGTTCGTCGTCATCGTCGGCTTGACGTATTACGCCTCGATGGCGCTGCAGCCGCCGTATTTGCAGGAGCTGATGAACTATCCGGTCGTCACCTCGGGCCTCATCATGGGACCACGCGGCGTCGGAACCATGATTTCGATGCTGATCGTCGGGCGCATGGTCGGCCGTGTCGACACCCGCCTTCTGCTCGCGTTCGGATTGGGCCTCACGGCGTGGTCGTTCTCGCAAATGACCGGCTGGACCCCGGATATTTCGCAGCAGTCCATCATCGCGGTCACGATGGTGCAAGGCTTCGGCCTCGGCTTTCTGTTCGTGCCGTTGAGCGCGGCGACATTGTCGACGCTGCCGGCGCAACTGCGGACCGAAGGCGCGGGGCTTTACAGTTTGTTCCGCAATATCGGCTCGAGCGTCGGCATTTCCGTGGTCAATGCGCTGTTGACGCGCAATACCCAGGTGAACCACGCCGACATCGCCGCGCATGTGACCGCGGTGAACCGCGGCTTCGACAATCCGGCGGTGGCGCATTTCTGGGATCCGCTGACCGCCGCCGGCCGCACCGCGCTCGATGCGGTGATTACCGAGCAGGCGCAGGTCATCGCTTATATCGACGACTACAAGCTTCTGATGATCGCGACGCTGGTCGTGCTGCCGTTGCTGATCGTGTTCAAGCGGCCGTCGGCACAGGTCGCCAGCGTTCCGGCGATGGAGTGAAAGAAAACGGGCGGCCTGCGCGGCCGCCCGCTCCAAAGAACTTGCGGAACGCCGCGGCGATTACTCGCCCGCCGCGGCCTCACGCGGTTGCTCGCCGCCTTCCGTCTTCTGCGTGGCTTCGAGGTCCTCGCCGGTCTGCTGATCGACGGCCTTCATCGACAGCCGAACCTTGCCGCGCTCGTCGAAGCCGAGGAGCTTCACCTTGACCTTGTCGCCTTCCTTGACCACGTCGCTGGTCTTCTGCACGCGCCGCGGCGCCAGCTGGCTGATGTGAACGAGGCCGTCCTTGGCGCCGAAGAAATTGACGAAAGCGCCGAAGTCCATGACCTTGACGACGGTGCCTTCGTAGATGTGGCCGACTTCCGGCTCGGAGGCGATCGACTTGATCCAGTTGATCGCCGCCTTGATCGCTTCCGCGTTGGCGGAGGCCACCTTTACCGAGCCGTCGTCTTCGATGTTGATCTTGGCGCCGGTCTTCTCGACGATCTCGCGGATCACCTTGCCGCCGGAGCCGATCACCTCGCGGATCTTGTCGACGGGGATCTTGAACGACTCGATCCGTGGGGCGTATTCGCCGAGCTCGGCCCGCGCGGCGGTCAACGCTTTCGCCATTTCACCAAGGATATGCAGGCGGCCGTCTTTGGCTTGGGCCAAAGCGACTTTCATGATCTCCTCGGTAATTCCGGCGATCTTGATGTCCATTTGCAGCGAAGTCACGCCGCCTTCGGTGCCGGCGACCTTGAAATCCATGTCGCCGAGATGGTCCTCGTCGCCGAGGATGTCGGAGAGCACGGCGTAGCGCTTGTCTTCGAGGATGAGGCCCATGGCGATGCCGGCGGTCGGCCGCTTGAGCGGCACGCCGGCATCCATCAGCGCCAGCGAGGCGCCGCACACCGTCGCCATCGACGACGAACCGTTTGATTCGGTGATCTCCGAGACCACGCGGATGGTATAGGGGAATTCTTCTTTCGACGGCAGCATCGGATGGATCGCCCGCCAGGCGAGCTTGCCGTGGCCGATTTCGCGGCGGCCGGGCGCTCCCATGCGGCCGGTTTCACCGACCGAATAAGGCGGGAAGTTGTAGTGCAGCAGGAACGTCTCCTTATAGGTCCCTTGCAGCGCGTCGATGAACTGCTCGTCTTCGGAGGTGCCGAGCGTGGCGACCACCAGCGCCTGCGTCTCGCCGCGGGTGAATAGCGCCGAGCCGTGAGTGCGCGGCAGCACGCCGACTTCCGCCACGATCTGCCGCACGGTTTTCACGTCGCGCCCGTCGATGCGCGTGCCGGTGTCGAGGATGTTCCAGCGCACGATCTTGCCCTCGAGCTCCTTGAACACGGCGGCCACCGCGGCTTTGTCGTATGTCGGTTCGCCGCCTTCGGGGAAAAAGTGCGCCATCACCTTATGCTTGACCGCGGCGACGGCGTCTTGGCGATCCTGTTTGCGCACGATAGAATAGGCCGCGCGCAGATCCTTCTCGGCGAGACCGAGAATTTCCTTCTCAAGCGCTTTATTGTCGGACGCGGGCAGGTCGCGCGGCTCCTTGGCGGCCTTTTCCGCGAGCTTGATGATCGCTTCGATCACCGGCTGGAAATGCCGGTGCCCGAACATCACCGCGCCGAGCATGATATCTTCGGACAGCTCTTTCGCCTCCGATTCCACCATCATGACGGCGTCTTGAGTGCCGGCGACGACAAGGTCGAGCTGAGTTTCCGGCATCTCATCGAGCGCCGGGTTGAGCACATATTCATTGTTGATGAAGGCGACGCGGGCGGCGCCGATCGGACCCATAAACGGGGCGCCGGAAAGCGTCAGCGCGGCCGAAGCCGCAACCATCGCGACGATATCTGGATCGTTCTCCTGATCGTGCGACAGCACGGTCACGGTGACCTGGGTGTCGCAGCGCCAGCCGTCGGCAAACAGCGGTCGGATCGGCCGGTCGATCAGCCGCGACGTCAGCGTGTCCTTCTCAGTCGGACCGCGCTCGCGCTTGAAGTAGCCGCCGGGAATCCGGCCGGCCGCGTAATATTTCTCGGTATAGTTGACGGTGAGCGGAAGGAAATCGATGCCTTCCTTCGGCTCCTTGGCGGCGACGACTGCGGCAAGCACACTGGTCTCGCCATAAGTGGCGAGCACGGCACCGTCGGCTTGACGCGCTAGTCTACCGGTTTCCAGCGTTAGATTGCGGCCACCCCAGTCAAGTTGCACCTTGTGGATGTTAAACATTGCGATTGTCTCTCATGGTTTTCGGCAAAGTGCGAAAGCCATAAGCAAGACGGCGAGACGCTGTCGGCGCAGCGGCGCTGCAATGCCGTGTCAGCGTCTGGCGATCCTGCCATGGCCTTCGGACCTTCCTCAGATATGAACGGGCACCGGCCCATTCTACGGTCGGCAGCTTTGCTGCCATTTCCAAATGGCAGCTCAAGCTGCCAGGCAAATAGCGGAGCGCATCCTGCGCGCCGCCCACAAAACGCGCGGGACTTCCCGCACGCAAACTCTTTAGCGGCGAATACCCAGCCGCTCGATCAGCTCCTTGTAGCGACGATCGTCCGCGCGCCGCAGATAGTCGAGAATCTGGCGCCGTTGCGACACGAGCTTGAGCAAGCCGCGCCGCGAATGGTTGTCCTTCACATGGCTCTTGAAGTGTTCCGTCAGATTGTTGATCCGCTCCGACAGGAGCGCGACCTGGACTTCAGGCGAACCTGTATCACCGGATTTGGCGGCGTAACTTTTGATCACTTCCGCTTTCCGTGCGGCCGTTATCGACATCGTCATTAACCTCTTTGTCTTGCGGCACGACCAGCGATGCCGGTTAAATTAAACACGCGGCGGGGAACAATCTCGCCGCGCTCGACCTCGGCAATGGCCAAAAGCTGGCCGCCGGAGGCGACCTGGACCATGCCGCGGAAGATGGAGGCGTCCCGTCCGCGCAACAATGCGGCTTGGCCCCTGGCGAGCCTCGCCGCGTCTGCCGGGCTCACGGCCAGCGCCGGGATGTCGTCCAGCGCGGTCTCGATCGGCAGAAGCGTATCGGCGAGGTGTCCCTCGCCAGCGGCCGCTCTATGGCACAAAGCCTCGATCTGTTCCAGGGGTTTCATGTCGCCCTCGCCGAAGGGGCCGACCCGGCTTCGCCGCAGCGCTACCACGTGCCCAAGCGCCCCCAGCGCCCGGCCCAAATCCCGGGCCAGCGAGCGCACATAGGTGCCTTTGCCGCATTCGGCCGACAGTACGGCGTGGTCGGCGTCCGGTATTTCCAGCAATTTGAGCCGATGGATGGTGACGGCGCGGGGAGCGAGTTCGACCGTCTCGCCGTCGCGGGCCAGGTCGTAGGCCCGTTCGCCGGCGATTTTCACGGCGGAGAACCGCGGCGGCACCTGCTCGATCGTGCCCATAAAACGCGGCAGCAGGCTTGCGATCGCCGCCGCATCGGGGCGGCTTTCGCTCGTTGCCACGACGCGGCCCTCGGCATCGTCGGTGTCGCGCTCCTCGCCCCAGCGAATGGTAAACAAGTAGGTTTTGCGGCTATCGACGACGAACGGCACCGTCTTGGTCGCTTCCCCGAGCGCGATCGGCAGGCATCCCGAGGCCAGGGGATCGAGCGTGCCGGCGTGCCCGGCCCGTTTCGCCGCATAGAGATGCTTGATCACGGCGACCGCGTGCGTCGACGTCATGCCGACCGGCTTGTCGAGCACGACCCAGCCGTGGACATCGCGCTTCGGCCGCTTCTTCGGCTTCGCGGGTTGTTCGAGCGGCTCGCGATGGGCGGCTTCCGGCGCGCTCATGGTTCGTCTTTCCCACCGTCGGAGCCTTCGCCGCGCAAGTCGCGCTGGATCACAGGCGTTCGCAACAGCTTTTCGATCCGTTCCGCTTCGTCGAACCGCTCGTCGATGCGAAATCGAATCTCGGGCGCGAATTTCAGGTTCACGCGCTGGGCGATTTCCCCGCGCACGTAACGCTTGTTGCGATCGAGCGCCTCAATCACTTGCTTTTCGTCGCGGCCGCCGAGCGGCATGACGTAGACGGTGGCGAGCCGCAGGTCGGCGGTCATGCGCACTTCCGGAACCGTGATCACGTGGCCCTCGATCACCGGGTCGTGGATGTCGCCGCGCGCAAGCATGGCAGCGAGCTCGTGCCGGATGAGCTCGCCGACGCGTAGCTGGCGTTGCGAACCGCCTGCCGAATGGTCGCGCTGTTGGTGGCGTGGCATATTCAAATCTTCACAATTTGTTTCTCGTCGTCGTCCGCGAAAACGGACGATCCAGTAACCCCAATCGCGCGGTGATTACTGGATGCCCCCGCCGGTGCGGGGCACGACAGTTTCGGAGAACCGCGAACGTGAGTGTCGGACTCACAGCGTCCGCTGCACGCTCTCCACCCGGTAACACTCGATAACGTCGCCGACCTTCATGTCCTGATAATTCTCGAACGCCATGCCGCATTCCTGGCCGGCGACGACTTCGCGCGCGTCGTCCTTGAAGCGCTTGAGCTGCGACAGCTTGCCCTGATGGACGACCACGTTGTCGCGAATGAGCCGCACATTGGCGCCGCGCTCGACCGTGCCGTCGGTGACCCGGCAGCCGGCGACATTGCCGACTTTCGACACCTTGAAGACTTCGAGAACGACGGCATTGCCGAGCATGGTCTCGCGCAAAGTCGGCGCAAGCAGACCCGACATCGCCTTCTTCACGTCGTCGACCAGGTTATAGATGATGTCGTAGTACCGAATTTCGATGCCGGCCTGTTCGGCAGCCTCGCGCGCCTCTTTGTGGGCGCGGACGTTGAAGCCGATCAGGGCCGCGCCCGACGCCTCGGCCAACGTCACGTCGGATTCGGTAATGCCGCCCGCCCCGGCGAAGATGATGCGTGCGGCCACCTCCTCCGTGGAAAGCTTTTCCAGCGCGCCGACGATCGCTTCTATCGAGCCTTGCACATCGCCCTTGATTATCAACGGAAACTCTTTGAGGCCGCTGGTCTTGAGCTGACTCATCATCTGCTCGAGCGAGCCGCGCATGCCGGTCTGCCGCGCCGCCAGTTTTTCGCGTTTCTGGCGGTCGCGATAATCGGCGATCTCGCGGGCGCGCCCCTCAGTGTCGACAACGGCCAGCCGGTCGCCTGCCTCAGGCGTGCCATTGAAGCCCAAAACCTCGACCGGCATCGAAGGTCCGGCCGCCACGACGGAATGGCCGGTATCCGACATCAACGCGCGCACGCGGCCCCATTCGGAACCGGCCACGACGATATCGCCGGGCTTGAGCGTGCCGCGCTGCACCAGCACGGTGGCGACCGGACCACGGCCGCGGTCAAGCCGCGCCTCAATCACGGTGCCTTCGGCCGCGCGGTTCGGATTTGCCTTAAGCTCAAGCACCTCCGCCTGAAGGGCAATCATGTCGAGAAGCTTGTCGAGATTGATTTTCTCCTTCGCCGATACTTCGAGCTCCAGCACGTCGCCGCCGAGCGATTCGACCTGGATTTCATGCTGCAACAATTCCGTGCGCACGCGCTCCGGCTTGGCATCCGGCTTGTCGATCTTGTTGATGGCGACGATGATCGGCACCTTCGCCGCCTTGGCATGCTGAATGGCTTCCACCGTTTGCGGCATGACGCCGTCGTCGGCGGCGACGACCAGCACGACGATATCGGTGACCCGGGCGCCGCGGGCGCGCATCGCGGTGAACGCGGCATGGCCCGGCGTGTCGATGAAGGTGATGCGGCCGCCCGACGGCGAGGTCACCTGATAGGCGCCGATATGCTGGGTGATGCCGCCGGCTTCGCCGGCCGCGACTTCGGTCGAGCGAATGGCGTCAAGCAGCGACGTCTTGCCGTGGTCGACATGGCCCATGATGGTGACGACGGGCGCGCGCGGCAGCAGGCTTTCCGGATTGTCCGCGACATCGAACATGCCTTCCTCGACGTCGGACTCGGCGACGCGCCGCACGGTGTGGCCGAGCTCTTCGGCGATCAGCTGCGCGGTGTCGGCGTCGATCGTGTCGGTGATCTTCGCCATGTGACCCTGCTGCATGAGGATGCGGATCACGTCGACGGCGCGCTCGGCCATGCGGTTGGCCAGTTCCTGGATCGTGATGGTCTCGGGGATCGTCACCTCACGGGCGATTTTTTCCTTCGGCTCATCGCGATGGCCGGTCATGCGCTGCACGCGGCGGCGGAATGAGGCAACCGACCGTTCGCGCACCTCGTCGGCGGAAAGTGCGGTCACCACGGTGAGGCGTCCGCGACGTTTTTCGGCGCCGCCGCGGGTCGGCTTGGGCGCCGGCGCCGGCCGTGGCGCGGCGCTTCCGCCGCGGCGGGCGGCGCGCGGGGCTTCTTCCTCGTCGGCTTCGAGCGCCGGCCGCAAGCCGGGCTTTGCCGTTGTCGCCACATCGGCGCCGAAGCGCTTCTTGGCGACTTCGTCGGCCTTACGTTTGGTTTCCTCGTCGTGCTTGCGACGGACTTCTTCATTGAGCTTGCGCGCTTCCGCCGCCGCCCGTTCGGTGCGTTCGGATTCTTCCCGGGTGCGGCGGACTCGGGCTTCTTCCTCGGCGCGTTCGCGCTCCTCGTGCTCGCGGAGCCGCGCGTCGGCGAGCGCATGCGCCCGCGCCGCGCGCTCGTCTTCGGTGAGCGTGCGCAGCACAACCCCGGACGATTTCGGAGCAACCGCGGGGGCGGTTGCGGGCGCCGCCGCGGCTGCCATTGGCTTGGCGGGCGCGCCGGGGCGTTTAGGCGCGACGCTGCGGTCGGGCGCTGCAGGCTCGGCCTTGGCCTCGCCCGGGCCGGAGACACGGCGTTTGACCTTTTCGACCACGACGGCCTTGCTGCGGCCATGGCTAAAGCTCTGGCGCACCACGCCTTGTTCCACGCCGCCGCGCTTGAGCGTCAGCGTCTTGGACGGGGCCACGCTCAACTTCTCGCCGCTATTTTTGGTCGTCTCAGTCATTCGCATCCAATTCCATACAAACCCATGATCACGGTCGGCTTAGTTTGGCACGGCGCCATCGGCCTTTTGGCCCAAATCGCCGGTCCGGAACCGTTCCAGGCGGCGCAGGCGCCCTAAAACCGTGTCACTTGCAGGCCCGGCAAGCAGGGCTGCATGTATCACATTTGGGCGTGCCAGTGCCAAATCCAATTGGCCGGTGGTCAAGATTCGAATGATCGGGACCGCCGCCGCATGCGGGCTCCGGCGCAGGGCAGAATCGAGCTTCCTGACCCCATCGGCCGCGGCTTCCGCCGCATGCAGGAGCGCGACGACGTTCTCATGCGCCAACGCCGCCTCGATCTTGGCAAAACCGGCAACGACCAGCGAGGCTTTGCCGGCAATCGCCAACGCCTCAAGGGCGGATCGTGTCAGAAGCTCGTCGGTACGCGCTACGAGATCGGCCGGCAACCGAACGTCCCGCTTAAAGCCGCGCCCGAAAGCCTTGCGCCTGATCGCGTCCTTGAGCACCCCCTGCGTCGCCGTGACCCAGACGCCACGACCGGGCAGCTTCTGCTTGAGGTCGGGCACGGCCTCGCCATTCGGCCCGATGACGAAGCGGATCAAATCCACGACCGGCCGCACCGTGCGCGTCGCAACGCACATGCGTTCGACGCCACGGTCGCGCGGTCCGCGGTCCAGCTCGGTCTCGGTCGCCAGAATAGTCATGCTTGCAATGCCGCTCCACTCTAAGGCTGCACTTCGGCGGCCGGCGCTTCTTCGACCGCAGGCGGCGGGGCGAGATCGGCCTCGGTGACCCAACCGGCCTTGAGCCGCGCCTGCATGATGAGGGCCTCGGCCTCCTCGCGCGACATTTCGAAACCGTCGAGAATGCCGGCCTGGCGGACCGCTTCGCCGTCCTTACGTTCGGTCCAGCCGGCAAGATCGTCGGTCGCACAGCCGGCAAGATCCTCGACGGTCTTGATGCCGTTCTCGCCGAACCGCACCAGCATTGCGGTGGTGACGCCTTCGACGTCCTTGAGCGCATCTTCGACGCCGAGCTCTTTGCGCTTGGCATCCATCTCGGCTTCGATCTTGTCGAGATATTCGCGCGCGCGGGTCTGCAATTCGGCGGCAGTATCCTCGTCAAACCCTTCGATGCCGGCAATTTCCTTGGTGTCGACCACCGCCAGTTCCTCGACCGAGTTAAAGCCCTCTGACGCCAAAAGCTGTCCGATCACCTCGTCGACGTTGAGCGTATCGATGAACATGCGGGTGCGGCTCTCGAATTCGGCCTGGCGCCGCTCCGATTCCTCCTGCTCGGTGAGGATGTCGATGTCCCAGCCGGTGAGCTGCGAGGCGAGACGGACGTTCTGGCCGCGCCGGCCGATGGCGAGCGAGAGCTGCTGGTCGGGAACCACCACCTCGATACGCTCGCGCTCTTCGTCGAGCACGACCTTGGCGACTTCGGCGGGCGCCAGCGCATTGACCACGAAAGTGGCGATATCGTGCGACCACGGAATGATGTCGATCTTCTCGCCTTGCAACTCGTTGACCACCGCCTGGACGCGGGAACCGCGCATGCCGACGCAGGCGCCGACCGGATCGACCGAGGAATCGCGCGACACCACCGCGATCTTGGCGCGCGAGCCCGGATCGCGCGCCACCGCCTTGACCTCGACGATGCCGTCATAGATTTCCGGCACTTCCTGCGCGAACAGTTTCGCCATGAATTGCGGGTGCGTGCGCGATAGGAAAATCTGCGGCCCGCGCTGCTCGCGCCGCACGTCATAGATATAGGCGCGGATGCGGTCGCCGTTGCGGAACACTTCGCGCGGCAGCATTTCGTCGCGGCGCACGATCGCCTCGCCTCGGCCGAGGTCGACCACCACGTTGCCGTATTCGACGCGTTTGACGATGCCGTTGACGATGTCGCCGATGCGATCCTTGTACTCGTCGTATTGCCGGTCGCGCTCGGCCTCGCGCACCTTCTGCACGATCACCTGTTTCGCCGACTGCGCCGCGATCCGTCCATATTCGAGCGGCGGCAGCGGATCGGCGATGGTGTCGCCGATCTGCGCGGCAGGATGGCGGCGCCGGGCATCCTCGAGGCTGATCTGGGTCGCCGGATTCTCCACCGTGTCGATCACCAGCATGTGCCGCGACAAATGCAATTCGCCGCTTTTCGGATCGATCTCGGCGCGGACCTCGGTCTCGCTGCCGTAACGGGAGCGCGCGGCCTTGGCGATGGCGTCTTCCATCGCGCCGAGCACGATGCGCCGGTCGATCGCCTTTTCGCGGGCGACCGCGTCGGCGATCTGCAAAAGTTCGAGCTTGTTGGCGCTTACGGTCGCCATCGGTCAGTCTCCCTTGCTTTGGTTGTGCTTGCTCTTGCGCAGCGATTCGGAAATGAGCGCGTCGGTAAGAACAAGCTTAGCTTCCGTGATGTCGTCGATTGGCAGCAGGATCTCGGAACCTGCATCAGGCGGCGCGTCAACGCGGCGGATGCGGGCGAAATCGCCGTCGGTGCCCGCCAATTCGCCGCGGAACCGGCGCCGACCGTCGATCGGCGCCTGCATTTCGACTTGCGCCACGTGGCCGGCATAACGGTCGAAATCCGAGCGCCGCACCAGCGGGCGGTCAATGCCGGGCGACGAAATCTCGAGCCGATAGGCGCTCTCGATCGGATCGGCGACATCGAGCACCGGCGACAACGCGCGCGACGCGGCTTCGCAGTCCTCGATCGTCATGGTGCCGTCCGGACGTTCGGCCATGATTTGAACGGTGCAGCCGGCGAAGCCCGAGATGCGGACCCGAACGAGCCGCAAGCCGAGCGCAGCGAGCACCGGCTCGGCCAGCGCGGCGACACGCGCCGCCCGCCCCGGCTCTGTGATGAGCCGCGGCTCGTCGGCAAAATTCGTTGGCACAATGTTCGTCGGCCCCTCGTCCATGCTGTTTCGGCCATCGATCCCGTGGACAATCGCCGCCTGGCCTCGGGTAATAAAAAAGAGCGGGTCCCGGGGGAACCCACTCTCAAAACCGTTCGGATCAACCGAGCGTTATGAGGTATCCATGACGGATGAACCGAATATAGCGGTTTATCCTGCAGTTGCAAGGGCTACAGGGAGCCCCGTCCGGCCAGTCCGTGACGGTGTTTGCAGTGCCGGTTTCCACATCCTCCAGGGGCAGTGCGGAGATTCCAGAACCGATCGCAAGGTTTCGTTCAGACTTGCCGAATTATTCTGCCGCAGGGCACCACATAATTCGCACAGAGTGGTGGATCGATAATGGGTGCCGCCCTCTCGCTCATTCCGGAACTTGAAGACGTATTGCAGCATGGCTCGCGGCATAAGCGCGCTGAGGCTTTGCGGCGCGTGACTGCGCTATTTTTGGACGGCGCCGACAGCTACAACGACGCTCACGTCGCGCTGTTCGAGGACATCTTCAGCCTGCTCATCGAGGAAATCGAGAACAAGGCGCGCGCCGAGCTTTCCGCTTGCCTCGCACCGGTCGGCAATGCGCCGGTCAAGGTCTTGCGCATACTCGCCAGCGACGACGATATCGCCGTCGCCGGGCCGGTATTGAAGTTGGCGCCGCGCCTGGCCGAGCCCGACCTGGTCGATCTCGCCGAAACCAAGAGCCAGGCGCATCTGAAGGCGATTTCTGCACGAGAAGTGCTGGGCGAGGCGGTTACCGACGTCCTGGTGCGGCGCGGCGATCGCGACGTCGCGCGCAGCGTCGCCGGCAACCGCGGTGCACGGATTTCCGGGACGGGGTTCTCCCATCTCGTCGCCCGCGCCGAAACGGACGGTATCCTGGCCGAGAAGGTCGGACAGCGGCCCGATATTCCGCCACCGCTGTTTCGCGAATTGCTGACGCGAGCCACCGCCGTCGTGCACGAACGGTTGCTCGCCTCGGCGACACCCGAACTGCAGGCGGAAATCCGCCGCGTCCTGGACAAAGTCTCCGACGAAGTCGGCGCACGCGTCGGTCCGCGCGACTATCGCGCCGCGCAGCGCCTGGTGCTCAAACTGCATCGCGCCGGCGACATGACCGAGGCGGCATTGGCGGCATTCGCCGGCGACGGCAAATACGAAGAGACGGTCGTGGCGCTGGCGGCACTCTCCAAGGTGCCGATCGCCGTCGCCGACCGGCTGATGGCCGGCGAGCGGCCCGATCCGGTGCTGATTCTCTGCAAGGCCGCCGGCTTGAACTGGTCGGCGGTGCGGTCCGTGATCACGCTTCGTCCCGACGGGCGGCCAGCGTCGAGCTTCGGCATCGATTCTGCCTTTGCCAATTATGAGCGGCTGTCAGCTTCGACCGCACGGCGCGTGGTGCGGTTCTGGCAGGTGCGGCAAAACCATAAAGACTGAAGTCACGATTTTGCGAGCGGTGTTCCGCTCGCTCTTCAAATTCGCCGGAAGATGAGAAAGCACGACATCCGCTCCGCGTGCGCCGCCTTGGCGTGATAACGCGTTGCAGTGAAGCCCGGCCACGGCTTGCGCCAATCGTCGGCGCAGTCGGCGGTCCATGCGAAATGCGGCGAGCGCAGGAATCGCTGCAGCGTCCAGGCCGCATAATCGGCAATGTCGGTGACGAAGCGGAATTCGCCGCCGTGCCGCAAGATACCGGCGAACTGCGCCACCGTCTCGTCCTGCACGAAGCGCCGTTTCCAATGCCGCCGTTTCGGCCACGGATCGGGATGGATCAAGTCGATCCGCGCCAAGGATGCTTCGGGCAGCCAGGCCATCAGGCCGGCGGCGTCGTCGAAATGCAGCCGGATATTGCGCAGCCCATTGCTGTCGATGGCGGCGAGCGCCTTGGCCATGCCATTGACGAACGGCTCGACGCCGATAAATCCCACCTCCGGCTGCTCCCGGGCCCGTGCGATCATGGATTCGCCGCCGCCAAAGCCGATTTCCAGCTCCACCGCTTTGACCGGGACCGGAAATAGCGCCTTAAGCTCGGTGGGAGCCGGCTGCGAAAGATCGAGTGCAAGCCGGGGCAGCAGGGCCGCAAACAGCCGCTCCTGATTGGGGCGCAGCCGGTGCCCTTTGCGCCGCCCAAAAAACGCGCGCGGCTGTCTTTCGGAACCGTCCATCACTGTCATGCCCCGCACCGGCGGAGCATCCAGTAAATACCGGTCGAGCCGGAATTGCACCGACGCTGCTTGGTCTGATCCGGCGGCAGTCGGATCGGCAAGTTTTCAGCGCAGCGCGCGCTTGAGCGCGTCCGCGAGATCGGTTCGCTCCCAGGAGAAGCCGCCGTCCTTTTCCGGAGCGCGGCCGAAATGGCCGTAAGCCGCGGTGCGCCGGTAGATCGGCCGGTTGAGCTTGAGCGAACGGCGGATATTGGTCGGGCGCAGCGGAAACAATTCCGGAAGCAGCTTCTGCAGCTTCGCCTCTTCCACTTTGCCGGTGCCGTGGGTGTCGACCAGAAGCGACATCGGATCGGCGACGCCGATCGCATAAGCGATCTGAATGGTGCAACGCTCGGCAAGGCCGGCGGCGACGACGTTCTTGGCCAGATAGCGCGCCGCATAGGCCGCCGAACGATCGACCTTGGTCGGATCCTTGCCGGAGAATGCGCCGCCGCCGTGCGGCGCATAGCCGCCGTAAGTGTCGACAATGATTTTCCGCCCGGTAAGGCCGCAATCGCCGTCGGGGCCGCCGATGACGAAATTGCCGGTCGGATTGACCAGGAAATCGCTCGACTTTTTCGGCATCCAGCCTTTGGGCAGGGCGGAATCGACGGTGTCCTCGATCATGTCCCGCACCATGCCCGGAGAATATTTCTTGCCGTTGCGGGTCTGCGCATTGTGCTGGGTCGAGACCACGACTTTGGTGCAGCCGACCGGTTCGCCCTCGACGTATTTCACGGTGACCTGACTTTTGGCGTCCGGCTGCAAGTCGAACAGAGCGCCCGAGCGGCGCTTCTCCGACAGCACCTTGAGGATCTTGTGGGCGAAATAGATCGGCGCCGGCATGAACGAGCCCTTTTCGTAGACTTCGCTCTCGGTGCAGGCAAAACCGAACATCATGCCCTGATCGCCGGCGCCCTCCTGTTCGCCGTTCTTTTTCTTCTTGGCGTCGACGCCCATGGCGATGTCGGGGGATTGGCCGTGCAGCAGTACTTCAACGTCGGCGCCGTAATAGGAGAAGCCGTCCTGGTCGTAACCGATGTCCTTGACCACGCCGCGCGCGATCTCGGCGATCATCTCGCGGTTGACCACCGCCTTCTCACCATGCTTGTGGAACAGCGGCGCCTGACCGCGGCCCTCGCCGGCGACGATGATCTTGTTGGTGGTGCATAAGGTCTCGCAGCCGAGCCGCGTATTGACGGCGCTTTCGTCGGCGATGCCGAGCTTGACGTCATTCTCGATAAAGGCGTCGAGCACGGCGTCCGAAATTTGGTCGCAGACTTTGTCGGGATGGCCCTCCGACACTGACTCGCTGGTGAACAGATAGTTGGCCCGTCGCACGGCGAAACACTCCCCTCATAATCGGCCTTGAAGTCATAGGCCTTAGAGCATGATCCCGAAAAGCGGAAACCGGTTTTTGGGATAACATCACGCTCAAATCAACAATCCAAACCGGGATCCGATTCGATTGTACCGGATCAGGTCCAGCCCGGCCACGCGCGGCGCCAACCGCACGAAAGCACGGTGGTTGTTGCAGCGTAACGCTGCGCGGTCAAGATGTGGGCCAAAGGTGGGCGGCTGCCGCGCCGGCCGGAGGAAACTACCTACGACGGTTGGCGGCAAGTGCGGAGGCTTGTTCAGCGCTTGTCGCGCCCGGCGATTTGCTCGACGAGGTCGACAATGCGGCGCCGCAACTTCGAATCGTCGATGCGCATGAAGGCTTTCGTCAGCGCCAGACCGTCCGAGGTGGCAAGAAAGTCGGACACATAGGCCGGCGACGGCGCTTCACCCATCCCCTCGTGGCGGCCTATCGTGTGGGCGGCCGGGGCGCCTTCAAAAAAGAACGACACCGGGACCTGAAGGATTTGGGAGATCTGTTGCAACCGGCTGGCGCCAATCCGGTTCGTGCCCTTCTCGTATTTTTGGACTTGTTGGAAAGTGAGCCCAAGTGCATCGCCGAGTTTCTCCTGGCTCATGCCAAGCATCATTCGGCGCATGCGCACGCGGCTGCCGACGTGCTTGTCGGTCGGGTTCGGCGCCTTCTTAGCTAACATAGCCATCTCAACTCCTGTGTGCCCCATGATCTATCGCGGGTGTCGAGAGTGATCTGTCACACTTGAAACCATTTTTCGCAAGTATCGTCACGAACGAATTTTATTCGCTATGCCGCATTCTCATTCGATGGGGAGACCGAACGCATAGCTTTACACAGGGGCTGCGCGTCTCAGTTGAGGCCTTGCGATGTTAAACATCCTGAGGTCGTCGCCGCCACTATTTTAGCGGGCATTCTACAACCTGTTAACGATGCTTTGCGACCGTTAACCAAATCCACCGCCGATTATAGCTTGGGTTTGGCGTGCAGGCGACGGCGCGCTACGGCGATGAACGCCAGCAATACGATAGCGAATGCGGGTGCATCGCCGTAGCGGGCGTAAACCGGCGCCGCAATCGGCTGCGGCAACGGTGCATCAAGCACGCCTTCGGCGCCCAGCGGCAATGCGTTGACAATCCGACCGAGCGGGTCGACCACCGCCGATATGCCGGTATTGGCTGCGCGCGCCAGCGGCAGGCCCAGCTCGATGGCGCTCACGCGCGCCTGCTGGAAATGCTGATACGGACCGGTGGAAATGCCAAACCAGCCGTCATTGGTGACGTTGACGATCCAACCGGGCCGTTGTCCCGGCGGCATGACTTCGTCGGGAAAAACGACTTCATAACAGATCAGCGGCAATGCAACCGGAGCGCCTGGAACGGCGATGAGTCGGTGACGATCGCCGGCGAGAAATCCGCCGCGTTGCCGCGTCAGCTCTTCGAGGCCAAGCCGTTCGAGAATGTGCTCAAGCGGCAAATATTCGCCGAACGGAACGAGATGGACCTTATCGTAGACCGCAGCAATCGAGCCGCTGTGATCGACAACGTAGATCGAGTTGTAGACTCCGGATTGCGCCGGATGATCGGGATCGGCGAGCCGGATGGCGCCGGTGATCAGCACGGTCTTAGGCTGCAGCAAATTGGCGATCTGCGCCAACGCATCAGCTTCGCGGGTCAGAAAGAACGGAAACGGCGATTCCGGCCAGATCAGTTGCGTCGTATCCCCTAATCCCTGCGCTTGTCCGCTCGACGCCCGACTGGACAGCGCAATGTAGCGATCCATCACCTCTTGCTTGGCCGAATAGTTGAAGCGAAGGTCCTGCTGCAAATTCGGCTGCATGATGCGCAGGTGCACGCCGTCGACCAGCCGCGTCGGCGTGCGGTCGAGGCGCCACACGCCGTACCCGCCGAGCGCGGCGAGCGCGACGACGCCAAGCGCGAGCGGCAGCCAGGGCCGCGGCGTTTCCGCATGATCGTCAGCGAGGGTTGCCGGGCTGGCAAAAACAACAACGGCGATGAACGTCAAACCCCAAATGCCGACCAGCGCAGCGGCTTGCGCCAGAGCCAGCGGCGACGTCAGCGCATAGCCGAATGCGTTCCAGGGAAAGCCGGTCAGCAAGTGGCCGCGCAGCCATTCCGAAGCGGTGAGAGCCACGCCCAGGGCCGCGATGCGCAGCGCGCCCTTGGTCCACAACAGGCGCGCCAGGGCGACGCCGAACGCGGTGTAGAGGGCGAGCACCGCGGGCAGACCGATGACTGCGATCGGCAACAGCCAACCGAAGTCCGGCGCATCGACCAGAAACGCGTAGCCGATCCAATAAAGGCCGGCGAGAAAATAGCCGAAACCGAACCACCAGCCGATCGCCGCGGCGGCGGCTACTCCACCCCAACGCCCGGCCCCGGAGCCGTCGATCAGCCAAACCAGTGTCGGGAATGTCAGAAACAGGACCGGCCAAGCATTGAATGGCGCCAGTGCCAGCGTGGAAAGCGCGCCGGCTGCGAACGCGATCAGGCGCCGCCGCCAGCCCCAGGACAGCACGATGGCATGGACCAGCCGCGTCACGATGCCCGTGGCGTATTGGCGTTGGAGCGATTGGTCTCTTCGCGCGGTGCGGCCACCCGGATCGGCGGCGTTTTCGCCGGCGGCGGCAGTTCGCGTGCCGCGGCAGGGCGCCTATCCTTGCGCAGGTATATCCGAACGCGCTTGACCCGGCGCGGGTCGGCGTCAAGCACTTCGGCTTCGAACGGTTCCGGCCCCGGCACCAGTTCGCCGCGCACCGGCACATGGCCGGCTTTGGTGACGAGATAGCCGCCGAGCGTGTCGACCTCATGCGCGACCTCGCCGACGTCGAACTCTTCGCCGATCGCGGCGCGCACGTCGTCAAGGCTGGCGCGGCCCGCGGCCAAGAACGAACCGTCGCTCTGGCGGATCACCGCGGGACCCTCTTGTTCGTCATGCTCGTCGGCGATATCGCCGACGATCTGCTCGACCAGATCCTCGATCGACACCAAGCCGTCACTGCCGCCGTATTCGTCGATAACCAGCGCGAGGTGAATGCGGGTCGCCTGCATTTTGGCCAACAGATCGAGCGCCGGCATTGACGGCGGCGCATAAAGCATCTCGCGGACGATCTTCGCCGCCGCCAACGGCATTGAAAGATCGATGTTTATAAAATTGAGTTCGCTAGCGGCCGGCCGTGCGGTCTGGTCCTGCTTGGCAGGCGGCGCCCCGCGGGAGGCCATGAAGGCGATCAGATCGCGGATATGGACCATGCCGGTCGGGTCGTCGAGCGTGTCGTTGTAGACTACGAGCCGTGAATGGCCCGCCACCTCGAAGACCTTGATCAGGTCGCCGAGCGCGATGTCCTGCTGCACCGCGACGATATCGGCGCGGGGCACCATGATGCGCTCGATGCGGGTTTCGCGCAGGCTGAGAATGTTCTTCAGCATTGCCGCCTCTTCGGGCGAAAAGCCCGATTGCGGCTGCTGCTCGGCGGTCAGCACGAGCTCCAGGTCGGCGCGCGTCGACGCCGCTTTCCACCCGAACAGGATGCGCATGACGCGGGTGAGCCAGCCCTCCTGCTGTTCGTGGTGTTCCGACATCACCATCGGCAGACCGCGGCGTTCGTTCTCGGCCGGTTCGCTGGGTTGGGAGGATTGAGCCATCGCGGATTTCGGCGTCAGCGCCGATGCCAAGGGAGATGATGCCGACTAGGCGGATTTTTGCGGACGTTTTGCGGCACGGCCGGCAGGCCGCCTAACGGCGGTACGACGTGGCGCGCGAGTCGGCCGGTACGGGTCGGGGATTGCCAGCTCCTTGAGAATTTTGCGCTCGGTGCGTTCCATTGCCAGCGCATCGTTGGACCGTTCGTGATCGTAGCCGACCAGATGCAGGAAACCGTGCACCGCAAGATGGGCGAGATGATGGGCGAGCGGCTTTCGTTCGGCACGGGCTTCCCGCGCGATGGTCTCAAAGGCAAGCACGATATCGCCAAGATGCCCGGCCGCGGCCGATTTCGTCGGAAATGCCAGCACATTCGTGGCCTTATCGACGCCCCGCCAATCCCGGTTAAGCGCGCGAATGGTCGAATCATCGGTCAGGACGATAGCAAGCTCGGTGCCCTTTGTTGACAGCGTGGCGGCCGCCCGCGCCACCGCACGTCGCACCGCTACCCGCAGCTTTCCGGCATCTCTCCACTGGTCGCTGCCGACGATCACGTCGATTAAGAGCGCGGGGCGCGCCGTCGCACGCGTCATTCGCGGCGCTCGCGCTTCTTTGCCGCTTCCCGGTCATAGGCTGCGACGATGCGCGCAACGAGCTCGTGGCGGATGACGTCGGCGGCGGAAAAGCTGACATGGCCGATGCCTTCGACGCCGTCGAGGAGCCGCACCGCGTCGGCGAGGCCGGAGATCTGACCGGACGGCAAGTCGACCTGGCTCGGATCGCCGGTGACCACCATCCGGCTGTTCTCGCCAAGCCGGGTGAGCAGCATTTTCATCTGCATGGCGGTGGTGTTCTGCGCCTCGTCGAGAATGACCGCCGCATTCGACAGCGTGCGGCCGCGCATGAAGGCGAGCGGCGCGATCTCGATTTCGGTGGTCTGCAAGGCGCGCTCGACGATGCGCGCGTCCATCAGGTCGTAAAGCGCGTCGTAGATGGGCCGCAGATAGGGATCGACCTTTTCGCGCATGTCGCCCGGCAGGAAGCCGAGCCGCTCGCCGGCCTCCACCGCCGGCCGCGACAGCACGATGCGGTCCACCTCCTTGCGTTCGAACAGCTGCACGGCATGGGCGACCGCAAGCCAGGTCTTGCCGGTGCCGGCGGGGCCGGTCGCGAACACCAAAGCGTGGCGCTTGAGCGCGCGGATATAGGCGTTCTGCGCGGCGGTACGGGCGCGTACCCGGCGTTTGCGCAGATTGATCTCCTCGAAATTCTCCTGCGCGGCGGCAGGATCGAAATCGAACAGCGAGCCTTGCGACAAAGCGAGCCGGATGGCGCCGTCGACGTCGCCCTGCACCAATTCGTCGCTGCGCTTGAGCCTGTCGTAAAGACCCTCCAACACGCGGCGCGCCTGATCGCAGGCATCGCGGCTGCCTTCGATGGTGACGGTGTTGCCGCGCGAATTGGCGACGACGCCGAGGCGGCGCTCGATCAAAGCGAGATTCTGGCCATATTGACCGAACAAGGTCGAGGCGAGACGATTATCGTCGAAGGTGAGAGAAATCTGGGTCGCGTTTTCCGATGCGACGAAAACCGATTGGTCTGTTTCGCGTGCTGCCAAGGAAAGGCTCCTGCTCAGGCTCCTGCGGGAAGCAAAGCGGGCTGCGGGACGCGCGGTTGCGCATCCGGCGCAAGCGCTCCGAACAGGCTGTTGCTGGCGATTTCAGTGATCGTCACGGGGGCAATTTCGCCGATCAATGCGGCGGGCGCCAAAACCTGCACTGGCTGGAGATAGGGCGACCGGCCGACCAACTGCCCGGCGTAACGGCCGGGCCGTTCAAACAGGACATCGAAGCTGCTCCCGAGACAGCGGCGATTGAACGCGGCCTGGTTGCGGTCGATCGCCTGTTGCAGGCGTTGCAGGCGTTGCGACTTGGTCTCCTCGTCGATCTGGCGGTCCATGTCGGCACCCGGCGTTCCCGGCCGCGGCGAATATTTGAACGAGAATG
This sequence comes from uncultured Alphaproteobacteria bacterium, assembly GCA_963791925.1. Lineage (GTDB taxonomy): Bacteria > Pseudomonadota > Alphaproteobacteria > Rhizobiales > Xanthobacteraceae > BOG-931. Next base: position 77,813 of record CAWBUA010000007.1, read on the forward strand.
CGCTCGCATAGCCGACCTCGTCGACGAGGCTCAGCGTGGCGGCGAAATCGCTTTCGGTTTCGCCGGGAAAGCCGACGATGAAATCGGACGTCAGCGCCAGGTCGGGTCGCGCATCGCGCAGGCGTTTGACGATATCGACATAGTCCGCGCGGCTGTGGCGGCGGTTCATCGCCGCCAGGATGCGGTCGGATCCCGACTGGACCGGCAGATGCAGCTGCGGCATGAGCTTTCGCAAATCGCGATGCGCCGCTATTAGATCGTCATCCATGTCACGCGGATGACTCGTCGTGTAGCGCAGCCGGCCGATGCCCTCGATCTGGGCCACCCGGCGCAGCAGCAGCGCCAGCGACCACGGCCGGCCATCCGGTCCTTCGCCGTGATAGGCGTTGACGTTTTGGCCGATCAGCGTGATCTCGCGCACGCCGGCTGCCGCCAGCGGCTCGATCTCGGCGAGGATTTTCTGCACTGGACGCGACAGCTCGGCGCCACGCGTATAAGGCACCACGCAGAAGGTACAGAACTTGTCGCAGCCCTCCTGCACGGTGACAAAGGCACTGACGCCGCGTGCGCGCGTCGCCGTCGTGCTCGGCGCGGCGAGATGATCGAATTTGCCGTCGAGGGGAAACTCGGTATCGATCGTCGTGCCGTCGCGCGCGGCGCGCGTCAGCAATTGCGGCAAGCGGTGATAACTCTGCGGGCCGAACACCAGATCGACGGCCGGCTGCCGCCGGACGATCTCTTCGCCCTCGGCTTGCGCCACGCAGCCGGCGACGGCGATGACGACATCGCGGCCTTCGGCCGCGGCGGCTTCCTTCATGCGGCGGATGCGGCCGAGCTCCGAATAGACCTTCTCGGCGGCCTTCTCGCGGATATGGCAGGTATTGAGGATGACGAGATCGGCGTCGTCGGCAGAGGCGGTCTCGACATAGCCCTGCGGCGCCAGCGTGTCCGCCATACGACGTGAATCGTAGACGTTCATCTGGCAACCGAACGATTTGACGTAGAGGCGCTTGCGGGGTCCGTTCATGCCGGGTGCAGTCGAGCCTTAAGTTCCTGGGCCAGCTCGCAAATCCGCTTCCTTCGCGCCATGGCGCGGCTGCCGCTCAAGGCTGTCGTCTTACCGGGATTCCGGGCAAAAGAAAATCCTCAAACCAGTCTTCAGCCGATCTTTCAGTCTATGGGCTGGATATTGGCATCCTTGATGACTTTCGCCCATTTTACGACCTCGGACTTGATATAGGCATCAACTTGCTCGGGCGTAGTGCCGCCCGTGCTGCTGACGGTCATGCCGAGGTCGGCATAGCGCTTCTTTGTGTCGTCGCTCGCGAGCGCTTGCAGCGCCGCGGCGTTGAGCTTGGCAATGACGGCGTGCGGCGTTCCGGCCGGCGCAATGAGGCCGAACCAGGTTTCGGCGGCGTATCCGGGCAGCGTTTCCGCCACTGTGGGAACGTCGGGCGCCAGCGGGGAGCGCTGCGGACTTGTGACCGCGATCGCGCGCACCGTGCCGGCCTTGAGCTGGCCCATGATCGCCGAAAGATTGGCGAACATTGCCGGAATTTGCCCGGCGACGAGATCGTTGATTGCGCCGGCTTCGCCGCGGTAGGGCACATGGGTCATTTTGATGCCGGCGGCGTATTGAAACATCTCCGACGCGATGTGCGGCGTGGTGCCGGTGCCGCCGGTACCGAATATGATCTTGCCCGGCTTCGCTTTGGCCATGGCGATCACGTCGGCGGTGGTGTGCGCCGGGAAAGATGGATTGACGACCAGAACCAGCGGTGAGGCGCCGCAATAGGCGACCGGGGTGAAATCCTTGACCGGATCGACCGTCGCCTTGCGATAAAGCTGCGGCGCGACCGCGAGCACGGTTTGGCTCGCCATCATCAGCGTATAACCGTCGGGCGCCGATTTTGCCACGTCTTGGGCGGCAAGCAGTCCGCTGGCCCCGGGCCGGTTCTCGACCAGGACCGACTGACCGAGAATCTCCGACATCCTCTGCGCCACGATTCTGGCGGCAACGTCGGTGCTGCCGCCGGCGGCGAAGCCGACAACCATCTTGATCGGCCGATCGGGAAATCCGGTACCCTGCGCTCGCGCGAAGTTGGCGATCGAACAAACGACAAGCGCCAGCGCAAGCGTCAACACGCCGCGTCCATATCGCGTGGCGGTCATGGCGGTCTCCTCCCGTGCGGCCCGATATTTTCGGGTCCATCGCCATTCTACCGATTTTACGGGAACGCGTCAGCTAAAGGTCGCGCCGCAGCACCAAGGCGGTCGCGCCGCCTTCGTAATAGCCCTGACGCCGGCCAACCTCGCGGAAACCGGCGCGGCGATAAAGCCTGCCGGCCGGCGCATTATTTTCGCCGACTTCCAGGAACACCGAGCGCACGCCCAAGCCGGCCAAGCGCCGCAGATGCAGGTCGAGCAATGGCCGCGCCAGGGCGCGCCCGCGCCACGCCGGTGCAATGGCGACCGAGAGGATCTCGGCTTCACCGGCGGCGCGCCGCGAGAGAATAAAGCCGATCAGCTTGCCGCGGATTGTGGTGCGGTGGCCGACGACGTTGCTCTCGACCAAGAGCCGGTAGATTTCGTCCTCACCCCAGCCGCGCTGGAACGACGCGCCATGCACGGCGGCGATGGCGGCCGCGTCGCCGGGCCTTGCCTCGGAGAAGACGGGTTTGCCACGGGCGAAAAGGCGCCACACGACGTTCATCATCGGCGCGGCAGCGAGGCGGCGTTCTGCGGTTGGGCGTCGGGCGCGCGCAAATAGAGCGGCTTCGGTGGCGCCGTCGCCTCCGGCATGACCGCGCCGATTTGCGCGATCCAGCCGATATCGGGGGCGTCGCTGCCGTCAACGGTGACCGGGGCGGGCGCCGTGCCGGACAATTCGTCAGCGACCGCCTGCGCGGCCGAGCCGACGATGCGGACGGGCGCGTCGGACGCGGCACGCACCGCTTCGCTTAAGGGCGCCAGCCGCGGCGCGATGAGTGTCCGTCCGCCCGGAGCGAAGACCTGCAGATAGACATGCGCGTGGCGCGCATCGATGGCGGCAAGCACGGGAAATTTGTTGTCGGCGCCGAGATAGGGCGCGGCATAGGCGGACAGCGTCGAGACACCGACGACCGGAATTTTCATCGCGAGCCCAAGCCCGCGGGCCGCCGCGATGCCGACCCGCAAGCCGGTGAAGCTGCCGGGTCCGGTGGTCACCGCGACGCGGTCGAGATCGGCAAACGAAAGCCCCGATGCCGGCATCACCCGGGCAATCAGCGGGATGAGCGCCTCGGCGTGGCCGCGGTCCATGGCGAGGCTTTCACTGGCAATAATGCCGCCATTCAATGTGCGATGGGCCGTGTCGAGCACGGCGGCGGAGCAGGCCGCCAGCGCCGTATCAATGGCGAGCAAGCGCATGGCGCGAGTCACATTATGCCGGTCCCCGGCGCGGCGCGCCGGGCCGGTCGATTACACGGGACGGACTTCGGTGACGTCGGGGATGAAATGACGCAACAAATTCTGGATGCCGTGGCGCAGCGTCGCCGTCGATGACGGGCAGCCCGAGCAGGCGCCTTTCATATTGAGATAGACCACGCCATCCTTGAAACCGCGGAAGGTGATGTCGCCGCCGTCATTGGCGACGGCTGGCCGCACCCGCGTTTCGATCAGTTCCTTGATGGTGGCTACGGTCTCGGCGTCGGCGGCATCGAAAAATTCGTCGCCGTCGCCTGTCTCGATGGCGCCGGCATTCAACAGCGGCGCGCCGGACATGTAATGTTCCATGATGGCGCCGAGGATCATCGGCTTGAGCTGCTGCCACTCGCCGTCGCTTTTGGTCACGGTGATGAAGTCGGAGCCGAAAAACACTCCGGTGACGCCGGCGATGCCGAACAGCCGCTCGGCGAGCGGCGACTGCGCCGCCTGTTCGGTGTCGCGCAAGTCGAGCGTGCCGCTTTCCAGCACCGGCTGGCCGGGAAGGAACTTCAAAGTCGCCGGATTCGGCGTCGCTTCGGTCTGGATGAACATGTCGCGTCCTCCGTCACCTGCGGCCGCCGGATCGGCGGCGCCGTGACTTCATCTCAATCTAGCATAATACGTGGCAAATTGCCTTGGAAGTTCAAGGGTTCGCCTCGCGGCTCAGGACCGCACGAAGCCGACCACATCTTTCACCGCATTCATGGTCTGATGGGCGATCTTCTGTGCCCGCGCGGCGCCGTCGGCCAGGATTCCGTCGATGGTGACGGGATCATTGACCAGCCGCTTCATCTCCGCGCCGATCGGGCCGAGCTTGGCGACCGCGAGATCGGTCAGCGCGGCCTTGAACGCCGAGAATTGCGCATTGCCGAATTGCGCCAGGACGCCGGCGCGGTTGGTGTCGGCGAGCGCGGCGTAAATGCCGACCAGGTTGTCGGCCTCGGGGCGGCTTGCCAGGCCCTTCTCTTCGCTGGGCAGCGGTTCCGGATCGGTCTTGGCGCGCCGGATCTTGAGCGCGATCGCATCGGCATCGTCGGTGAGGTTGATGCGCGATTGGTCGGACGGGTCCGATTTCGACATTTTCTTGGTGCCGTCGCGCAGCGACATCACCCGCGTCGCTTCGCCGGCAATCACCGGCTCGGGCAGCGGAAACAGCACGTCGCCGTAGCCCTTTTGCCGGATCGATTCCGCATAGTCGTTGTTGAACTTCTGGGCGACGTCGCGCGACAGTTCGAGGTGCTGTTTCTGGTCTTCGCCGACCGGCACGTGGGTCGCCCGATAAACCAGAATGTCGGCCGCCATCAGCGTCGGATAGGCATAGAGGCCTACCGACGCATTCTCGCGGTCCTTGCCGGCCTTCTCCTTGAATTGGGTCATGCGGTTGAGCCAGCCGAGCCGCGCGACGCAATTGAACACCCAGGCCAGCTCCGCATGCTCGGCAACCTGGCTTTGGTTGAACACGACGTGCTTTTTCGGATCGATGCCGCAGGCGATGAAGGCTGCGGCGACCTCGCGGATGGCGTGCGGCAGTTCGGCCGGCTCCTGCCATGTCGTGATGGCGTGCAGATCGACCACGCAATAGATGCAGTCGTAGCGGTCCTGCAGCTCGACGAAGCGCTTGATGGCGCCGAGATAATTGCCGAGATGCAGGTTGCCGGTCGGCTGCACGCCGGAAAAAACCAGTTCCTTGAAGGCCATGCCGGTCTCCGTAGCAGTACTGACCCAAAGCGCAATCGCTTCATATCGAATCAATTGACGCTCTAAGATTTTGGTGAAGCATGATCTTTTCGGAAAAACCGGTTTCCACTTTTCCGGATCATGCTTTAATGCCCTGTCGTCTGCCACGGCGTCGGCTTGCCGTGCAAGAGGCGGCCGCTATAGTGCGCGACCCGCCGCGCCCGCATAGCTCAACCAGATAGCCGAACCATGACTGCAGCCCGCTACGACGTTCTCGGCATCGGCAACGCCATTGTCGACGTGATCGCCCGCGCCGAGGAGGATTTTTTGCTCGCCCAGAACATGCGCAAGGGCGGCATGATGCTGATCGACGAAAGCCGGGCGCACGCCATCTACGACGCCATGGGGCCGGCGATGGAAATCTCCGGCGGCTCGGCGGCGAACACCATCGTCGGGCTCGCTTCGCTCGGCGCGCGCTCGGCCTTCATCGGCAAGATCAAGGACGACCTCCTCGGCCACGCCTATAGCCACGATATCCGCGCCGCCGGCGTGAGCTTCACGACCAAGCCGGCGACCGATGGCGCCTCGACCGGGCGCTGCTACGTGCTGGTGACGCCCGACGGCGAGCGCACCATGAATACCTATCTCGGCGCGGCGCAGGACTTAAGCCCTGCCGACATCGACGCCGACGCCATTGCGTCGAGCGCCGTCGTCTATCTCGAAGGCTATCTGTGGGACCCGCAGAACGCCAAACAGGCGTTTCTCAAGGCGGCCAAGATCGCGCACGACGCCGGCCGCAAGGTGGCGCTGACGCTGTCGGACGCCTTTTGCGTCGACCGCTGGCGCGACGAGTTTCTGCAACTGATGCGCACGCGCACCGTCGATATCATTTTCGCCAACGAGGCCGAACTGCACAGCCTTTACCAAAGCGCGGACTTCGATGCCGCGATTGCGGCGCTGCGCGCCGATATCGATGTCGCGGTGGTGACGCGCAGCGAGAAGGGTTGCCTGGTGGTCGGTCCCGACGATATCGAGGCGGTGCCCGCATTCCCCGTCGACCGCGTCGTCGACACCACCGGGGCAGGGGACCTGTTCGCCGCCGGATTTCTCTGCGGGCTCGCCCGCGGCGCCGACGACCGCACCTGCGGCCGTCTCGGCGCGCTGGCCGCCGCCGAAGTGATCCAGCACATCGGCGCGCGCCCGGAAGCGTCGCTGAAAGATTTGGCGCGCGAGAACGGCTTGCTCGATTAGCGCCGTGCCCGGCACTTTGTTTTGCACGGGCGTTGAAGCGCGACGCATCTCCGGTAACCAATCGCTAACCGAACCGGCTTAACGATCGGTCAACCGTAACTCCGGAGAGTTGACCATGGCCGAGAACCCGAACGACGGCGCCGCCGACAACGAGAAGGCGCGTTTGAGCGCCGCCGATGGGAACGGGGACGAAGCCGTGAGCAATCTGCCGATGGTGGTGGCGCCGAAGCTTGGCGCCGGAGAAGAGGATGTCATCGACGAGCCGCCGTGCGGGAGCGGGGAAGAGACCGCGGCACCACCCTCGCCGGCGCATTCCTCGCGCTTTCTGATGCTGGCTGCGTCGGTCGCCTTCGCCGCCGCATTCGGCTCGTTCCTCGGATCGGTGTCGGGTTCGGGCCTGGTGTGGTTTCTCGATCCGGCCGCGCCGGCGCCGGCCGTGCAAGCGACGACGACCGAAGCGGCGCGGCAGAGCAAGCTCCAACTTGCCGAACTCAGCGCGATCAAGGCCAACCTCGACAGCGCGAGCCGCAGCACCTCGGCGCAACTGGCGAAGCTCTCGGACCGGCTCGACAAGCTCGACCAGCGCTCCGCCGCGATCGAGACCACCGGTTCGATCGCGACGGCTGCGGCAGCGCCGGCAGTGCTGCCCGCGGGGCCGAAAATCGCTGACCGCGTGTTGCTGGATTGGGTCGTGCAGGACGTGCAGAGCGGCCGGGCGCTGTTGCAGAACCGCTCCGGCGGCATGTTCGACGTCGGCGAGGGCAGCAGGCTGCCCGGCCTCGGCCGCATCGATCAGATCAAGCGCCAGGACGGCCAGTGGATCGTGCTGACCGAGCGCGGCACGATCACGTCCGGACGGTGAATCAGGAATCGGTGATCACTGCCATCTGATTCCCGGTACCAGCATCGGCACGCGGCGGCGGTAAGCGCCGTAGGCATCCGCGCCGAGCTCAGCCGTCAGAAAATCCTCTTCGACCCGTGCCTTCAGCCATAGGCCGAAGGCGATCAGCGCGGCGCCGATCAAGCCGGTCACCGTCGCTTGCGCGGCTGCGGTCGCGACAATGGCGGCGATCAGTCCGGTATAGATCGGATGGCGGACCAGCGCGTAGGGACCGCTGTCCACGACATGATGGCCTTGCTTGCGCGTGATGGTGCCGGACCACAACGGGCCGAGATAAACCCGCGCCCACCAAGCAAACAGGATACCGGCGAGCGTCACGCCGGCAAGCGCATAGGCGCCGTCATAGCCGACATGCCAGAGCATCGGCTCGTGCAAGAGTCCGCGCGTCGAATGCAGCAGCAGGGCCGCGCCGGCAAGGAGCGCCAGCCGCGAGACCCATACCGGCACTGTCGCCACACGCTTTTCCGTCCGCGCCGACCAGAACGAGGCGGCGATCCAACTGACGATCCAGCCGATCCAGATGACGGCGAAGACGAAGCTCGGACGCAGGTTCATTGCAATCTTCTCTGTTACTCCGGTGTGGCCGGTGCGGAGCGTGATGTGCCGATGCCGCCGCGGCTGCAATGCCGACCGAACAGGGTCTTATATGATGTGCGCCGAATCATAGTAGGGTTGTCTTTACTCCCAATGCCGGGCCGGCCGTGCCAAGGATGCGATCCAGGGTGCACAAGTTGGCGCCGTGATCCGCGCAAATCGCGAGATGCAGGGCGTCGCCGGCGCGCAAACCAAGCGCATAGTTGTCGGCGAAGCGGGCAGCGATGTGAAATTGCGGGCCAGATATCGGAAGCAGCACGAAATTTTCTTCGACCAAACGTGCAAATGCGGCTAACGCGCCGGCGCGGTTGTCCGCCGTCATCTGTCTAGTTCGGATTTTCACGGCAAGCGCCGAGGAAAATTCCGTCACCACCCAATCGCTGACCGCGAGAGCCGTTGCGGCTTGTTGACCCAGCCATTTCTGAACACGGGCCGTCTCCGCCTCCTTGGTCAAAGCGGCGATGAGCAGGGATGTATCCAGATAAAGGGTCAATAGCGCGCTTTGTCCCGCATTCTGCGGACAAACTCGCGGGCGGCCATCTTCTGCATCGGCATGGAATCCGTAAGCGCGCGGAGTGCCGCGATATCGACAGGCTTACGCGCCGTTTTGACTGACGTGATCTGCGCCACCGGCTTGCCGCGTCGGGTGATGCGCACCACTTCTCCGGCCGCGGCGCGCTCCACCAGCTCGCTCAGGCGCGCTTTGGCATCAGCGAGATTGACTGTTTCCATGCCGGCCTCCTAAGTGACCATCTAGATAGTCACTTAGCACGATGCGCAGGGAAAGGCCAAGCATCAAGATCCGCCCTTGCGGCGTATCGGCGTTCGCCGCGGCGACGGTCTAACGAAGGCTACACGTCCACGCTCGCCGCCAGCGCGTGTTCTTCGATGAAGACGCGGCGCGGCTCGACCTTGTCGCCCATCAGCTCGTCGAAGATCGTATTGGCCTCGTCGATCTCCTTGACGTTGACCTGCAGCATGGTGCGGGCGTTGGTGTCGAGCGTGGTTTCCCAGAGCTGGTTGGGGTTCATCTCGCCCAAGCCTTTGTAGCGCTGCAGCGACACGCCTTTCCTTCCCGCGCCGGTCACCGCCTCGAACAGGCCGACCGGGCCGTGGATGGGAATTTCCTCGTCCTTGCGCTTGAGCATCGCCGGCGGCGTCGGCCGCGGGAATACCTTCTGCAGTTCGGGGGCGAACTCGTCGAGCTTGCGCGCGTCGGCCGAGCCGAGCAGCGCCTGGTCCAGCGCGGCTACTTCCTTGACGCCGCGCACCGTGCGCTCGAACACGAAACCTTCGCCTTCGGCGAAACGGCCCTCCCAGCCGCGTTCGGTCTCTTCCGACAGCGCATCGAGCCGCTTGGCAATATAGGGCACCGCGGCAACGGCCTTCTGCGGATCGCCGAAGATGCTGCGGTTGAGCACGCTCATGATCGCGGCCTGTTCGACGACCTGGCGATTGTAGCGGCTGTGCAGGCCGCGAAGGAGATTACGGATGGTACGAGAGTCCTCGACCAGCTTGCGCAGATCGTTGCCGGCCAGCACTTCGCCCGACGACAGCCGCAGCGTCGTCTCTTCGAGACCGGTATCGATCAGGTAGTCCTCGAGCGCCCGCTCGTCCTTGAGATACTGCTCGGACTTGCCGCGTGCGATCTTATAGAGCGGCGGCTGGGCGATATAGAGATAGCCGCGATCGATGATCTCGCGCATCTGCCGGTAGAAGAACGTCAACAGCAGCGTGCGGATATGGGCGCCGTCGACGTCGGCGTCGGTCATGATGATGATCTTGTGGTAGCGCAGTTTGTCGATGGCGAATTCGTCGGCGCCGATGCCGGTGCCGAGCGCGGTGATCAAGGTGCCGATCTGTTCGGACGACAGCATCTTGTCCATGCGCGCACGTTCGACGTTGAGGATCTTGCCGCGGAGCGGCAGGACGGCCTGGAATTCGCGGTTGCGGCCCTGCTTGGCGGAGCCGCCGGCGCTGTCGCCCTCGACGATGAACAGTTCGGACTTGGCCGGGTCCTTCTCCTGGCAATCGGCGAGCTTGCCGGGCAGCGAGGTGATGCCGAGCGCGCTCTTGCGCGTCATTTCGCGCGCCTTGCGCGCCGCCTCGCGCGCCGCGGCCGCTTGGATCACCTTGCCGACGACGATCTTGGCTTCGGATGGATGCTCCTCGAGCCAGGCCTTGAGCATGTCGTTGATGATGCCCTCGACCGCGGGACGGACCTCGGAGGAGACGAGCTTGTCCTTGGTCTGCGAGGAAAATTTGGGATCGGCCACCTTCACCGAAAGCACCGCGGTCAAACCTTCGCGGCAATCGTCGCCGGTGAGCGCGACCTTTTCCTTGCGCGCGACGCCGCCGGATTCGGCATAACCCGTGATCTGGCGTGTGAGCGCGCCGCGGAAGCCGGCGAGGTGGGTGCCGCCGTCGCGCTGCGGAATGTTGTTGGTGAAGCACAGCACGGTCTCGTGGTAGCCGTCGTTCCACCACAGCGCGCAGTCGACAACGACGCCGTCGCGCTCGGCCTTCATGACGATCGGCTCCGGCATCAGCGGCGTCTTGTTGCGGTCGAGATATTTGACGAAAGCCTCGACGCCGCCCTCGTAGCGCAGTTCTTCGCGCTTCTCGACGGCATGCCGCGCGTCGGAAAGCACGATGGTCACGCCGGAATTGAGGAAGGCGAGCTCACGCAGCCGGTGTTCGAGCGTGGCGAAATCGAACTCCGTCATGGTGAAGGTTTTCTTCGACGGCAGGAACGTCACCTCGGTGCCGCGCTTGTCGCGGGCGGCGCCGATCACGGCGAGCGGCGCGACCGCTTCGCCGTCGCGGAACTCCATGAAATGCTCCTGGCCGTCGCGCCAGACGGTCAGCTTGAGCCAGGTCGAGAGCGCGTTGACCACCGAGACGCCGACGCCGTGCAGGCCGCCGGAGACCTTGTAGGAGTTCTGGTCGAATTTTCCGCCGGCGTGCAGCTGGGTCATGATGACCTCGGCGGCGGACACGCCTTCCCCTTTATGGATATCGGTCGGAATGCCGCGGCCGTCGTCGCGGACGGTGCAGGAACCGTCGGGATTAAGCCGCACCACGACGTCCTTGGCATAGCCGGCCAGAGCCTCGTCGATGGCGTTGTCGACGACCTCATAGACCATGTGATGCAGGCCGGAGCCGTCATCGGTATCGCCGATATACATGCCCGGCCGCTTGCGCACGGCGTCGAGCCCCTTGAGCACCTTGATCAATTCCGCGTCGTAATCGGAAGGTGCGGGGACTGGCTTACGGACGGGTTCGGCCATGCGGAAAGCTCTCAAATCGGCGGCAAAAATACAGGGGTGAATCAGCTGATTCTTGTACACGAAATCAGTATCGCGTACACGGCAAAAAGGACATCACTAAGATATTGTCGGATCGCGATTTTTCAAGGTTTTGGCTGGCGTCAAATCGAGCCGCGATCCGGCCTCCGAACGGCCGTATCCGTCAACTGCCTTTAGCCATCCAAGAGATAGCCACCAAAGGGCACCCTCAGAATTCTGGGCGCCGCGCCTGCGGCTTGAGCAGGTGCTGATCGCCGGGCCGATAGTCGGGAACCGGATGTTGGAACGAGCCAAGCACCGCGGCCCAGACTTCCATGCGGTCCAAATCCTCGCGCAGCCGTTCGAGGGCCTCGATCAGGTTCCGCACAATCAAATCTTCTGCCGGTTCCGGCATTGTTTTTTGCCTTTGTCACTTATCGGACATTTCCTGCTCCTGCTGGTTAAGAGGCTTCTCGCAGGGTTGTTCCCCGCCTGCGGGCCGGCGGCGAAAGCAAATCTCGGCGATGATTTGGAACTGTTTACGCCGAATATACTTAGGACCGCCTCGGTTTGGGCTGAAGTCGGCCGGAACTGACTTCGACCATCTCGGCGTCGTCGCCGATTTCGACAAACAGTGCCGGATCGGCGCCGGTCATCCACACTTGGCCGCCGAGTTGCGCGAGCTCCGCATGCAGCGCGCCACGCCGCGCGGGATCCAGATGCGCGACAACCTCATCGAGTAACAGAATTGGCGAGAAGCCTGTCATGTCCGCAATCAATCGGGCGTGAGCCAGCACGAGTCCGATCAGGAGCGCCTTTTGCTCGCCGGTGGAAGCGTCGGCGGCTGGGATAGCTTTATCCACATAGATGACCTTGAGGTCGGTCAAATGCGGACCCTCGAGCGTGCGGCCCGCGGCCGCATCCTGCGCGCGGTTGTCACGCAGCACCGCGCGGTAGCGTTCCTCGATTGCCGCTGCGGGGTGGTCGGGAATGAGCTGCTCCATCCAGCCGTCGAGCGCGATTTCGGCGGGAGGAAAGGCCGAGCCTTTGCGGGTCGCTAGACCGGCGGCCAGTCGCCGCATGGTCTCCACCCGCAGTCCGGCCACTGCGACCGCAAGTTCCGCGGTTTCATGCTCGACCGCATCGAGCCAGTGCGGATCGGGCCGCGGATCTTCCAATAGCCGGTTGCGCGAGCGCAGCGAACGTTCCAGCGCATTGACGCGGCTGCCATGCTCCGCATCGACCGCCAGCACCAGCCGGTCGAGAAAGCGCCGCCGCTCCGATGGCGCTCCCGTAAACAGCCCGTCCATCGCCGGAATGAGCCACACGACGCGCACATGATCGGCGAAGGCCGCAGCCGAGGAAACCGGTTCCCGGTCGATCCGGTAGCGGCGGAGCGCAGTTGCGCCAAGTTCGATCGGGCGTTCGATGCCGGTGCCGAGTGTGGCCAAGCCAAGCGCGCCCTCGACTTCGGCGGCGACGGCCCACGAGCCATCGCCCTCGCTGAACGCGACCTCGTCGAGCATCGCGCGCCGCAGCCCGCGGCCCGGCGTGAGAAACGAAATGGCTTCGATCAGATTGGTCTTGCCGGCGCCGTTGGGCCCAACCAGCACGATTGTCTTCGCCTCGGTTGCAAGCGCGGCCGCATGGTAATTGCGGAAATTGGTCAGGGTCAGCCGGCGCACGCGGGCGGAACTCATAGCCATTTACTTGTAGCGGTGGCGGCCAGGCTTGTCCCGGTCCTTGAGCGCGCGCTGACAGGCGCCGCGCTTGGCCGGGCGTCATGTCATGCGAACGGAGGCTGCCTAAACCCGCATTGGCATCAGCACATAGAGCGCGCCGTGCGGCTCCTTGTCCTGGATCAGGGTCGGCGAACCGGGATCGGCAAGCTTGAGCACGGCCGCCTCACTCTCGATCTGGGCGGCAATGTCGAGGAGGTAACGCGAATTGAAGCCGATATCGAGCGGATCGGCGTCGTATTCGACTTCGAGTTCCTCGTTGGCGCTGCCGGAATCGGGATTCGTCACCGACAGCAGCAATTTGCCCGCCGTGATCGATAATTTGACGGCGCGGCCGCGCTCGCTCGACACCGTCGAGACGCGATCGACCGCCGCCTCGAACTCCTTCTTGTCGACGACCAGTTCCTTGTCGTTGGCGACCGGTATGACGCGCCCGTAATCGGGGAACGTGCCGTCGATCAGTTTCGAGGTCAGGACGGTCGGGCCGACGGCGAAGCGAATCTTTCCCGGCGAGAGTTCGATCGCCACCTCGGTCTCGCCGTCTTCCATCAGGCGCTGCACTTCGGTGACCGTCTTGCGCGGTACGATGACGCCCGGCATGCCGGCGGCACCGCTGGGCAGTTCAAGCTCCATCTGCGCCAGGCGATGACCGTCGGTCGCCACCGCGCGCAACGTCGGCGCCTTGGCCGAGCCGGCGGTGTGCAGGTAGATGCCGTTAAGATAATACCGCGTCTCTTCGGTCGAGATCGCGAATTGGGTCTTGTCGATCAGCCGCTTGAGATCGGCGGCTTTGAGCGTGAATTTGTGCGTCATTTCGCCCGGGGCGAGATCCGGGAAGTCGCTTTCCGGCAGCGTCTGCAGCGTGAAGCGCGACCGGCCGGCGCGTATCGAAAGCGCAGCGCGGTCGCCGGAGGATTCGAGAACGATTTGCGCGCCCTCGGGCAGCTTGCGCACGATATCGAAGAACATGTGGGCCGGCACCGTCGTCGAGCCGCTGGGCCCGACTTCCGCCGCGATCGCGTCGGTGACTTCCACGTCAAGGTCGGTGGCCTTCAGCGCCAGCTTGGCGCGGTCGGCATGCAGCAAGACGTTGGCGAGGATCGGAATGGTATTGCGGCGCTCGACCACGCGGTGGACGTGGCCCAGCGATTTCAAAAGCTCGGAACGCTCGACCGTGACTTTCATCGCGAAATCCGTGGCATAGCCGGCCAACGTCTAGTGGATACCAAAAGTGGCGTGGCGCGGCCCTTTCGGCAAGGCCGGGCCGCCGTCAAGGGAGCCTTTTCCCTGGTCTTTTCACAGCTTTCGCGAACCGCCGGGCGGCGGCAATCAATCCTGCAGCTGGCGTTTGAGCGCCTCGATCTCCTCCGCGAAGGCGCTGTCATTGCCGGCGAGGTTCTCGATTTTGCGCACGGCGTGCAGGACCGTGGTGTGGTCGCGTCCGCCAAAACGCCGGCCGATCTCCGGCAGCGAGCGCAGCGTCAAAACCTTGGCCAAGTACATGGCCACCTGCCGGGGCCGCACCACGTTGGCGGTGCGCCGCGACGACAAGAGATCGGCACGGCTGACATTGTACTGGCGCGCCACGATGCGCTGGATGTCCTCGATGCGCACCCGTTTCGGCTCGGCCGGGCGGATCAAGTCGCGCATTTCGCGCTCGGCCATTTCCAGCGTCACCGGCTGCCCGGTGAGCTTGCTGTGCGCCAACAGCCGGTTGACGGCGCCTTCGAGGTCGCGGCCGTTATGGGTGACCGATTTGGCGATAAAGGCGAGCACCGGCGCCGGCACTTCGAAGCCGGGGTGATGCGTGCGCGCCGCGGCGATCCGGCTCTTGAGGATCTCGAGCCGCAATTCCTCGCCGAGCGAGCCGATCTCGACCACCAGCCCGCCGGCGAGCCGTGACCGCACGCGATCATCCAGGCTTTCGAGATCGGCCGGCGGCCGGTCGCTGGCGATCACCACCTGGCGGCCGGCATCGATGAGCGCGTTGAGCGTGTGGCAGAACTCGGCCTGGGTCGAGCGGCCCTGGAGAAACTGCAAATCGTCGATCACCAGCACGTCGATGGCGCGTACCGCCTCCTTGAACGCGAGCGTGGTTTGGGTGCGCAGTGCCGAGACGAAGCCGTACATGAACCGCTCGGCCGTCAGATACAGCATCTTGCGATCGCCGCCATTGTTGCCGGCCCAGGTGATCGCCTGCAGCAGATGGGTCTTGCCGAGCCCGACCGCGGCGTGGGTGTAAAGCGGATTGAACATCAGCGGTTCGCCGCGGCGGCTGGTGGCGACCTGTTTGGCTGCGGCGTGCGCCAGCGTGTTGGAACGGCCGATGATGAAACTCTCGAACGTCAGACGCGGATCGAGCGGGGAGCCGCCGAGCGCCTCATGCACGGTCAGGAACGGCACCCCGGCGCGGTCGCCGCCGTTGACCGCTACGCCATCCCGCGCTTCACGGGAGGATGCCAGCGGCTCGGGCGCCTTGGGCTTGGCGGCAGGAAGCTTGATGGTGGCGGAGCGAACCATCAATTCCAGGCGCGTAATGGCGGGTTCCTCCTCCTGCCACCTGCCCAGCACGCGCTCGCTGTAGTGCGATTAAATCCAGTTGCGCAAAAAGCGTGTCGGCACCGAGAGGCGCAGCACGCCGCTGGCTGCGCTTTCGAGCTCCATACGCCCGAACCAACTGGTGAAGACGTCGTCACCAAGTTCGGAGCGCAACCGTTCCTTGACTCGCCGCCAGCGATCCTGATCCGTGCTCAACATAGCAATCCGCTTTTTTGGAGAGAGGATTTGCCGGGCGCGCTGGTCGAACGATCCGCGGAGCCCGACTGCCGGAAACGCAACACACTAAACCTGGGCAGGCAGGTCGCGAGCGACTGGCGCTTCGGGCCTGCGCGTGCAGAGTGCCGTTTAGCTGCCGGACGCGGCTCGGGGCCAATACCAGCTGACGGGCGCAGCAAGACTCTGATTGCGGATTGTGATCATCATGCCCCCACCTCCATCGCTCCCTGGCCCGATGGCTATCGCTGGCTTTTTGTGCAGCGCAGCTGCGAGACTATTATCTGCGTAATTCCTCAGAATCGGCGCTTACTCAGTGCTACGCTCGCCAAGCTACTCACATGCCACGACACGGTTGGAACACATGCAGTTGGACACTCGCGATTGGACACACCTCACCCGCACCCATTTCTCGATGAGTCATCGCTCAGACCAACTTGTTGAAGTCCTTCAGAACCGAAGGAAATTCAACGTAGCATGCGAATAGCGGCCCGCAATGCAAAAACAGACAGTTTGAGAAGCGGCAATTCCGAGCGCAGGCGGGCAAGTTCATTGAGCACGCCTCGCCGCGCGGGGCAAATCATTGAACTCAATGAGATGATTTAGCTTCGGCCAAAAACAGTAATCGGCCTGTCATGATTCGGACGAGCGTTGGGAGCTAATAAGATCGGGCGCGGCCAGAATCGGTCCGAACTCAAAGTCCCATCGGCGGTGTGTGGAATAAGTCGTTACGAGGACAAGAATTCTTCTGGACAGTTTTTTGGGGTAGCCGCCGGTTGGCGTGACTTGAGCAAATAAAAACAGCCCGTTTGCTGCGGCGCCAACGAGCGAGAATGGCATTGCGTGACAATAATGCAACAGCCGGGGCAATCCAGGAAATGGATTGCAGGAAAAATTGAAAATCTCCGCGGCGAGGCTTGCGGAAAGCTATTTCTTCTCGAGCTTGGCTATGCGTTGCGCAAGGCGCGACACTTTGCGGCGCGCCGCATTGCGGTGCACGATGCCCTTCTGCGCGGCGCGGATCAGCGCCGGCTCGGCTTCCGCCATGGCGGCGAGCGCTCGGGAGCGGTCCCCCGCCGTTAGCGCCTCTTCGACCTTGCGCATGGTCGAACGGACGCGCGCGCGCCGCGATTTATTGATGACGGTGCGCCGCGCGATCTGCCGGGCGGCCTTCTTGGCGGACTTGGTATTGGCCATGGACTATCGAAAATACGCTGTTGTGAGTGAGATCGGGGCTTATAGGGGTGCGCGGCCCCAGCGTCAACGCCGCAGGTTGTTATTGGGCCAGAACCTATAGCGAAGCCAAGGGGCCGCGCTCGCGCCCTGACGGGCTAGGCAACGCGTTTCGCCCGTACGGCGTCATAGCCGGCGACGACCGCCGCGCGGTCGGCCGCTGGAAACGCCGAAAGCGGCGGCTCGACCCGCGCCCATTGCGGGTCGCTGTGAATGTGGGCAAGCAGCGCCTTGACGCCGGGAACCAGTGGCTTGCCATCGAATAGTTTGCGGATCGCAACCGCCTCGCCGAGCGCCGCGGCGTCGCCGGAGCGATAGGCTCTGGCGCAAAGATCGGCGTTGAGGTTCGCGGTTGCCGAAATGCAGCCGGCAAAGGGACCCGAGCGGGCTTCGGGCAGCGCTGCTTCGGTCGATGGAAAGACCTTGAACCGCGGCAGCATGCTGGCGGCTTCGCGGGCATAGGCCATATCGCCCGAGGAATCTTTCAGCCCGACGATACGGTCGCCGAATCTTTCGAGCAGGCGTCGGATCAGCCCGACGTGCCAATGCAGGCCCGATTGCGCTGGGAAATGGTAGAGATAGATCGGAATCGGCCGTGCCGCGGTCGCGCCTAAGATCGCATCGATATAGGCGACAAGACCGTCATCGTGGACGCCCTTGTAATAGAATGGCGGCAGTACCAGAGCACCGGCGAAGCCAAGTTCGGCGGCGTGTTTGGTCAGCGCGACGGCATCGGCCAGAGCGGCGGCGCCGGTCCCGACCATCATCCGGTCGAGCGGCAACCCGGCGGCCGCATAGGCGCTCATCACGCGCCGGCGCTGATCAAGCGAGAACGAGGTCGCTTCGCCGGTAGTCCCAAGCACATTGAGGCCGTCGCAGCCGGTATCGAGGAGAAAGCGCGCCAATGCCGTCGAACGGGCGCAGTCGGGTTCGCCCTTGTCGTCGACTGCGGTTGCGATCGCGGCGATAACGCCGTGGAGTGTCTTGCTCATTGGTCGCGCCCTTACCGGCAAAACGGGGCCGTGCGGCTTGCACCG
This sequence comes from uncultured Alphaproteobacteria bacterium, assembly GCA_963791925.1. Taxonomy (GTDB): domain Bacteria; phylum Pseudomonadota; class Alphaproteobacteria; order Rhizobiales; family Xanthobacteraceae; genus BOG-931. The sequence goes on from CAWBUA010000007.1 coordinate 95,769, forward strand.
GCCGCCGATCCAGTAAAGCATACCATCGCGATGTTCAATCGAGCACGATCTGTTCCCGGCCCGCAGGCTCACGGCGGGGCGGTTCTTGCGGGAATTTGGGAATTGCAATGACGGAAATCTTCGACGTCATCATTATTGGCGCCGGCGCGGCCGGCTGCGTGCTGGCGAACCGGCTCTCGGCGCGCTCGGCGCATCGCGTGCTGCTCCTCGAAGCGGGGCGCGATGCGGCGCCCGGAGCCGAGCCCGCGGATATCCTCGATTCCTATCCGCGCTCTTATTACAACGACGCCTATTTCTGGCCCGAGCTGAAGGTGCATTGGCGGCGCCGAGACAATTCGCCGCTGACCGGATTTTCGCAAGGCCGCGTCATGGGCGGCGGCTCGTCGGTGATGGGAATGGTCGCGTACCGCGGCACGCCCGACGATTATGCCGAATGGCAATCGCTCGGCGCCGCCGGCTGGGGCTGGGACGACGTTCTGCCTTTCTACCGCAAGCTTGAACACGATCTCGATTTCGACGGCGCGCTGCACGGCAAGGACGGGCCGGTGCCGATCCGCCGCACCAAGGCGGCGGACTGGGCGCCGCTGGCGAGGGCGGTGCATTCGTTTGCCGAGGAACGGCAGATTCCGTTTATCGCCGATATGAACGCCGATTTTCGCGACGGCTATGGCGACGTGCCCATGAGCAACTGGCCGGAAAAACGCGCTTCCGCGCCGATCTGCTACCTCACAGCGGCGGTGCGCGGGCGTGACAATTTGCGCATCGTCACCGATGCCTTTGTTTGCGGACTGTTATTTGATGGCGGCCGGGCGACCGGCGTTACGGCAAAGATCGGCGGCGAGACCAGGGAATTTCGCGGCCGCGAAATCATCGTCGCGCTGGGCGGCATCCACTCGCCGGCCTTTCTCATGCGCGGCGGGATCGGATCGGCGGCGGCGCTTCGCGATCTTGGCATCGAGGTGCGCGCTGATTTGCCCGGCGTCGGCGAAAATCTGTCCAATCACGCCATTCTATTTATCGGCCTTCTGCAAAAGCGCGGCATGCGCCAAGCGGCGAAAATCCGGCCGCATCCGATGACATGCTTCCGTTACTCTTCGAACCTGCCCGGCGCCCCGCCGCTCGATATGTATCTCAACGTGCAGTGCAAAACGTCGTGGAGCCCGCTTGGCCACCAGGTCGCCAACCTGGCGCCGTCGCTGCTCAAGCCGATGGCGCGTGGCCGCGTGTCGCTGCTCGGTGCGGACCCGGCGACCTATCCGCGCGTCGAATTCAATTTCACCGGCCACGAGCTCGACCTCAAGCGCTTTATGCTGGGTTGCCGCCGCTGCGTCGAGATTTTGGCCCATGACGCCGTGCGCGCCATCACGACGCTGACCTTCCCGGTGAAATTCAACGACCGCCTGCGGCGGCTCAACCGCATCACGCCGTCGAACAAGATCAAAAGCGCGGCCATCGCCGCGCTCATCGACGCCGTGCCGCCGCTGGCTGAGCCGATCTTCGCGACGCTTGCCGATCGCCGCGTCGATCTCGTCAGGTTGGTCGAGGATGACGCGGCGCTGGCCGATCATATCCGCGACAATGTCGCCGGGACGTTCCACCCGGTAGGCACCTGCCGCATGGGCGCGCCGGACGATCGCAACGCAGTGACCGATCCGGCCGGCCGCGTTCACGGCATTGCCGGCTTGCGGGTCATCGATGCCTCGATCATGCCGACGATCCCGCGCGGCAACACCAATATCCCGACTATCATGGTCGCAGAGAAGCTCGCCGATCAGATGCTCCGCGAGACGGCGGCTTAAGCGGATACGCTGACGTAGATCTGGCCGTCGCGGACCGCGACGGGGACCGGAGTCAGTCGCACCGAGGGATCGCCGGGATGGCAGCCGGTCGCCAGATCGAACTCGTAGCCGTGCCACGGGCAGACGATGTGGCGCTGCTTGCCGAAGCGCAGCCCCGCGCTTTTCTTGTCGGGGGTGATGATTTCTTCGACCTGGTTGAAGATTTTGCCCTGACATACCGGGCCGCCGGCATGGGGACAGACGTTCTCATAGGCGAGCACCTTGCTGCCGGTGCGGAAAATGCCGACCTCGATCTTGTCCAAGGCAAAGATACGATAGTCGCCGTCGGCAATGTCGGTGAGCCGGGCCACTGAAATCTCGTCCATGACTTTCCCTTTCGTCACTCGATTCCGGGCGGGCGATGAAACCAGATCGCCACGTCGAACATGTTGAGGTCGGCGGCGCGAATGAGCCCGCATGCGGTGACGACCGTTTCCGTCGCCGTCACCGCGCCCGGCGCAAACGGCGCGACGTCATGACCGCGCCGCTCCACCTTGGCCGCATAGATCTTGGCTGCGGCGGTGAGCACCTGCTGCAATTGCCGGTCGGAAATTGCGTCGGGCTCGCCGCGCTTGAGCGCGGCGCGGGCGGCCGCACAAAAATCCTGCGCCTCCCGAGGGCTTGCGTCTTTGCGCCGCGGCCGTGCGGCACGCGCTGCTGACCTCTTCCTGGGCATTTGCGGTTTAGGCGGTGACCGGCACGCGGATGTTGGTCTTGGCCGGGTTGGCAGCGACACGCTTGTGCTGCGGCACTTCGAGCTTGAACAGCTTCGCCGCGTTGAGGCCCAGAATGTTGCGCTTGGCCTGTTCGTCGAGAAACGGCAGCGTCGTAATCGAGCTCGGCAGGTCGAAATCCCAATGCGGCCAGTCCGACGCGAACAGGAGCTGCGTCTCCGCCTTGATCGCTTTGAAGGTCGCTTCGGTCAGGTCCATGTTCGAGCGTTCCAGCGGCTGGCTGGTGAAATACATGTCCTGAATGTACTCGCTCGGCCGGCGCTTTAGGAGCGGCGCTTCCGACGACCGCATCATGTATTCGGAATCGAGCCGCTGCATCAGGAACGGCACCCAGGCGAGCCCGCTCTCGATCCACAGAACTTTCAGCTTCGGGAAGCGTTCCGGCAGCCCGTTGATGAGCCAGTTGGTCAGATGGATGATGTTGTAATAGACGAACGAGATCGAGTGCATGGAGATGAAGCGGTTGCACTGCTGCATCGACTGGTCGCCCCAGTGGAAGCCGGAGTGGAAGGCGAGCGGCTTGCCGGTCGCCTGGATCGCAGAATAGAGCGGCATGTAGCTGTCGTGATTGACGGCGCGGAACCGCGTCGAGGTGACCGAAAAGCCGATCACGCTCGGATTGTCGGCGTAGCGTTCGACGGCCTTCAGGCTTTCCTCGGGATGATTGAACGGCAGATAAAGCATCGCCTTGATGCGCTGATCCTGCGGCAGGATCTCCTCGGCCAGCCATTTATTGAAGGCGTTGCCGATCACCACCTCCATTTCGATCTGCGGATGCATGCCGAGCACCAGCATCGGGGTCGGAAACACCACCATGTAATCGATGCCCATCGAATCCATGGCGCGCTGCACCAGCGTCACCTGGGCATGGGTGCGGCCGCCCGGCACCGCCTCGGCCAGGCGCTGCTGATGCGGGATGCGGCCAAACACGTCCTGATGCAAAAATCCCGGCGTGGCGTTGAGCAGCCCGGGAGCGGCGCCGCGATCCTTGAACGCTCGCGCCATCTGCCGGTAAACATCGCTGTCCATGCGGTCGACGACCTCGGACCAGAACGCCGTCTCGGTGACATGGGCGTCGACGTCGACAATGAAATAATCCTCGGCGCGCGCTTCCTTGGCGGCATGGGCGAGAATCTCGCGCGTGTCGGTCTGAATGGTGATTTTCGGCAATTCGCTGACGCGCGGCGCTTTGTGACCGTTCTTGCCGCTCCTGCCGTTCTTGCCGCTTTTGCCATTTTTCCCATTTTTCTCTTGGCGCGGCGTCTTCTTCAGCATCGGCTTCCTCCACTTTCGAGCATGATCCGGAAAAGTGGATGCCGGTTTTCCGAAAGGATCATGCTCCGACAGACCCTGGAGCGGGCGCGCAATCGCGCCGCACCTGTTGCATGGAAGACTATCAGCAATCTTGCGCGATGCACATCTTATTGCGCCGGTTGCTCCGCCACGACGGCGGATGCTAGGAAATATCTGAACAAGCGTCTGTTTCTTGGTTTCGCACCCGCACGGCCATGAAGCTTCCGCCTTTCGACTATGCCTGCCCGACCAGCATCGCCGACGCGGTGGGCTTGCTCGCATCGCAAGCCGGCGAGGCAAAGCCGCTCGCCGGCGGTCAGTCGCTCATACCGATGCTGGCGTTCCGCGTCACAGCGCCGGCGGTTGTGGTCGATCTGCGCAAAATCCCGGAGCTGCGCGGCATCAGCATCGCCGCCGACGGCGTTAAGCTTGGGGCCATGGTGCGCTGGTGCGACATCCTCGATCATCCGGAACTGCCAACGGCGCATCCGCTTTTGATCAGGGCCGTCGCGCACGTGGCGCACTATCAGATCCGCAATCGCGGCACGGTCGGCGGCAGTCTGGCGCACGCCGATCCGGCCGCCGAATTGCCGGCAGTCGCCGTCACCTGCGAGGCCGCGATCGCCGTCATGGGCAAAGCCGGCGCGCGCATTATTGCGGCCCAGGATTTCTTTCGCGGCGCATTGACGACCGCACTGTCGGCGGACGAAATCATCACCGAGCTTCGCTTTCCGCCCTGGCCGGCGCCGCGCCGCTTCGGCTTTTGCGAATTCGCCCGCCGCCGCGGCGACTTTGCGCTCGCCGGCGCAGCAGTGTTTTATGATGACAATGGCGGGACCGCCGCCAACGCCCATGTCGGCGCGTTTGGCGTCGCCGACCGGCCGCTGCGGCTGAGCGCCGTCGAAGCGGCTCTCAACGGCAACCCGATCAACGAGGCGAGGATCGTCGAAGCGGAGGCCGCGGCGTCCGCGGGCGTCGATCCGCCGGACGATATTCACGCCTCCAGCGCCTACCGCAAGACGCTGGTCGGCGTCATGGTCGAGCGAGCCCTGCGCAGCGCGTCGGACGGAAGTCCAGCCTGCGAAGAATTGATAGGAGCAAGTCCATGAGCGTCGCCCGCCACCCACGCCCCAAGGACCTCGAGGGAGTCCCGGTCGAAACGATCATGCAGCAATATGTCGGCCGCTTCAAAGACAAGAAGCCGGACTGGGCCGCCTTCGAGGATGCCAAGATCGAAGGTTTTAAGCGCGCTCAGCACCGTTTCATCGGCGCCGGCGGCTCCGGCAAGCACGGCGACCCGACGGTGATCCCGGCCGGCAATTTCACGCTCTCGATCATGTATGTGGAGCCCGGGCAGGGCAACGCCGCGCACACCCATGAAGTCGAGGAATGCTTTTTCGTGCTCGACGGCTATCTCGACGTCTTCGTCGAGGACGAAAGCGGCAAGCGCGTCACCACGCGGCTCGGTCCCTGGGAATGCATCTCGTGCCCCGCCGGCGTCATCCACGGCTATCAGAACGATTCGCTTGCGCCCGTCTATTTCCAAGTCATGCTCGGTCGCGGCAGGCCGGAGACCATGGGCTACGCGGACGACGAACTTTACGAGCGCAAAGACGCACATCTGAAGGCGGTATGAATGACAAAAGTACTTGACGAGACGCGTTACGAGCTGGCGCTGGCCAATCGCATCATTGCCCATGAGGGCGTGCTTGACGGCTTCGGGCATGTCAGCGTGCGCCATCCGCACGACCCAAAGCGGTATCTCTTGGCACGCTCGCGCAGCCCGGAATTGATCGAGCCGTCGGACCTGCTCGAATTCACGCTGGATTCCGAGCCGGTGATACCGCCCAAAGGCGAGATGTACGGCGAGCGGGTGATCCACGGCTGCATCTATCAGGCGCGGCCGGACGTCAACGCCGTGTGCCATCACCATTCGCATGCGGTATTGCCGTTCTGCGTCACCGGCGTCGCGCTCGAGCCGGTGTTTCACATGGGCCCGGTCATGGGTCAGGTGGTGCCGATGTGGGACAGCCGCGATGAGTTCGGCGACACCAATCTCATGGTGGTCAAGCCGGAAGAGGGCCGTTCGCTGGCGCGGGCGCTGGGCCCGAACTGGATGGTGCTGATGGCGCGTCACGGCGCCACCGTCGCCGGCCGGACCTTGCGCGAGCTGGTTTTCCGCACCGTCTATTCGCACGCCAATGCCGAAATCCAGTTGCGATCGATGGCGATCGGCAAGATCGGCGCTTTGAACGCCGCCGAGCGGCAGCTTTGCGAGCCGCGCCAGCTGCAGCCGCGGCCGATGTCACGCGCCTGGGAATATTGGACGACGCGGCTGCAGAAGGCCGGCGGTCTGCCGTCCGCGGCGAAATCGCGGGCATCCGGGAGCAGGCCGAAGGCGCGCGTCAGTAAGGGCCGCGCGAAGCGATCGCGGCGATGACTTTGTCCAACTCACCGATGCGGCGGGCGTAGATCCGCTTCAGGCAGGCGACGTCGCGTCCGCAGCCATTGCGGGCCTTGAGAAACTCGGCCTGGGCGTCGTGAATATCGCCGCGCTGGCCCATCGCCACTAGCGATGTGGCGATGCTGTAGAGCGTCGCCATCCGGGCTTCCGCTTGGCCGAGCGCATAGTTGCTGCAAACGGTGTGTTGCGCAGGCGATTTGGCTTGCATGCAGCTAAGTGGCGCGTAGTCGGCGGCGCGCCCAATGGGTGCGGTTCCGATGACGGCGATTGCCAAAACCGCACCAAACCAGCGCTTCATCTAAGCCTCCCGCTGCTATCCGAAGGTCGGCACGAACAGTTTCTCGATCGGAATGGGCTCCGCGATCAGGCCCTGCTCGACCATGTAGCTGACCAAAGCTTCGAGCGTCGGGCGGTTTGGCTCGACGCCATAGGGCCAGCAATCGCCGCCGAACAATTCATCGATCTCTTCGATGTCGTCCGGCAGCCACGGCAGCATGTAGCGCAGCGTGCCGGGGAAGCGCATCTTCTCGCGCGCCCAGTCCTTGGCGGCGCAGAAGGCGTTGTAGAGGCTGGTCGCCACGAAGGGATGGCGCTCGTAAACGTCGTTGCGGATCACGACGAGATGCATGATCGGGAAAATCTTGGTGCGGCGGTAGTAATCCTGCTCGCGGGCCCGGTAGTCCGGAAACAGCCGCACCACGTCGGGATGGCGCTTGAGCGCGCGCGGCATATTCGAGCCGATGATGGCGTGAATTTCCCCGGCGGCAAGGAGGTCGCTCAACGACTTGCCGCTCTGGTTCGGCGTGATCTTGATCGGCTCGAGAAGCGGCATCACCGAGGGATTGCCGTAAGCGCCGGGCTCGTTGACCGCGCCCTGGACCCATTCGATGGTCGAGAGGTCGACGCCGAGATCGTGCTGCATCAGGCCGCGGACGAAGAGCGCCGCCGTCTGGGTGTAGAGCGGCACGCCGATGCGCTTGCCGGCCAAGTCCTTTGCCGACGTGATGAACTTTCGGTTAACGACGATGAAGCCGTGGCGGAAAACCCGCGAGGCGAACACCGGCAGCGCGACGAACGGCAGCTTTTTCGCCGCATAGCGGCTGACGAATTCCGAGCTCGACATTTCGCAGGCGTCGAACTCCAGCCGGTTCGACATGCGGTCGAAAATCTCGCGTGGATTATCGATGGCGATGAAGTTGAGGTCGATGCCGTCAGGTTTGATGTCGCCGGTTTGCAGCGCCAGCATGCGGTCGTAGAGACCGCAGGCGAAAGTGATCGGCAGGGAAGGCATCGCGCACCTCTCGATGAAGCCTCGGGACAAGACGCGCGCACTATCGCACACCGCGCGAGGAGTGAAAGCGGCGAGCGCGGCCCGCGCGCGAATGACGCCGCCGGAAAAAATTCGCGGCGCGTGACGAATTTTCTTGCAATGCGTTTGCGATGCGCTTATGTGCCGCTCGCCCAAATTCGCACGTGCCTGTGGCCGTGTGTCGATCGGTAGGCATCCGGACAAGAGGCCGGACAGTCGCCTGAGGTTCGCAACTTTAGAATCTCACACCGTGATCGGCAGCCGGAGGCGAAACCGGCGCACCCCGCGCTCAACGGGGGACGCGGCTTAAAGCAACGACGGAGCGGGCTTTTTTGGTCTCGTTGGCCGTCCACAGGTCAGCACCGAAGAGGCTTGTCCATCTTGTCTTGCCGGCCGTGCGGAACGGGTTCTCCCGCTCCAATCCAAGGCAGCATCTCGGCTTAAGCGCCACGCGTCTGCATCGTGTCCCCAACGCACGGTCCGACGCCAAAGCGCTGCAGCCGCTGACGCCGGTCGTGCGCGCGCAAGCGTGCGCGGCTGAACTTCGATGCGGGCTGAGCCACGCCAGTCGCTCGGCCCCTTGAACTGGAAAGGAGCGCGCCAATGACCGAGCGCATCCACGATTTCCTGCGCCGCCGCCGCGAACAGGGGCTGGACGATGGTCCGTGCCTCGTCGTCGATCTCGACGTCGTGCGCGACAATTACCGAGCCTTTGCCAAAGCGCTGCCGGACAGCCGGGTGTTCTATGCCGTCAAGGCGAACCCGGCGCCGGAACTGCTGTCCCTGCTGGTTTCGCTCGGCTCCTGCTTCGACACCGCCTCGGTCGCCGAGATCGAGATGGTGCTCGCTGCCGGCGCCACGGCCGACCGCATCTCCTTCGGCAACACCATCAAGAAGGAGCGCGACATCGCGCGCGCTTTCGCGCTCGGCGTCCGCCTGTTCGCGGTCGACTGCAAGGCCGAGGTGGAGAAAATCGCCCGCGCCGCTCCCGGCGCTAAAGTGTTCTGCCGCTTCCTGTTCGGCTGCGCCGGCGCGGAATGGCCGCTGTCGCGGAAGTTCGGCTGCGATCCGGACATGGCGGTCGAGGTGCTCGAGCACGCCCATAAGCTCGGGCTCGAGGCGGCCGGCGTGTCGTTCCATGTCGGCTCGCAGCAGCGCCGCACCGCGGCCTGGGACGAGGCGCTCAAGTCGGCGTCGGCGATCTTTCGCGCCTGCGCCGACCGCGGCATCAACCTGTCGATGGTCAATCTCGGTGGCGGCTTTCCGACCAAGTACCTGCGCGACGTGCCGGCGGTCGAGGCCTATGGCCGCTCGATCTTCCGCGCCTTGCGCAAGCATTTCGGCAACGCCATCCCGGAAACGATCATCGAGCCGGGCCGCGGCATGGTCGGCAATGCCGGCATGATCGAAGCCGAGGTCGTGCTGGTCTCCAACAAGAGCGAGCACGACCACGTGCGGTGGGTCTATCTCGACATCGGCAAATTCGGCGGCTTGGCCGAAACCCTGGGCGAGTCGATCCGTTACCCGATCAAGACGCCGCGTGACGGCGACGAAGTCGGGCCTTGCGTGCTGGCGGGTCCGACCTGCGACAGTGCCGACGTGCTCTACGAGAAGCGGCCTTATGATCTGCCGATCAGCCTCGAGATCGGCGACAAGGTGCTGATCGAAGGCGCCGGCGCCTATACCGCGACCTATGCAGCGGTGGCCTTCAACGGCTTCGCCCCGCTGCAGACCTTCCACATCTGACCCCCTCTGGCTCTCGCCGCGAGCCCAACCCTCCCCCGTTCGCGGGGGAGGGAAGGGAGCGGGACGCGGAGCGCAACAGCGCAATGGAGCGGATCATGGTGACCATTCGGGAAGAAAAGTCCTCCGATATCGCCGCGCGCGAGGCCCTGCTCGACGAAGCCTACGGCCCGGCACGCTTTGCCAAGGCTTCCGAACGGCTGCGCGAAGGGCGCTTGCCGGCGACCGGCTTGTCGCTGGTCGCGGTCGAAGACGGCCGGCTCATCGGTACGGTGCGGCTGTGGAATGTCAGCGCCGGGCCGGGACGAACCGCGGTGCTGCTCGGGCCGTTGGCCGTTCATCCGGCGCATCGTAATCGCGGCATCGGCGCGACGCTTGTTCGTCGTGCCATCGCGCGGGCGCGCGTTGCCGGCCATGGCGCCATTCTTCTGGTCGGCGATGCGCCCTATTACGGCCGCTTCGGCTTCTCTGCGGCTTCGACCGGCGCGCTATGGATGCCGGGCCGTTACGATCGCGGCCGGCTTCTCGCGCTCGAGCTCAAGCGCGGCGCGCTTGACGGTGCGCACGGTCTGATTGGCGCCACCGGGGTGCCGGCGCCGGCGCCCGATCTTGCTGTCCTGGTGGCGGACGAGCGGCGCGCCGAACGCGCTCGCGTCCGACGCGTACGCGCGGCCTAGCCGCGAACTCCAAGAATCGGGGACGCCGGACACAAAATCCCCCGGCGTCTCTTCCGTTTCCGCATTGCCGCGGATATCACCCCGCTATTGCCGTTGGAGGCTTCCACGATGACCGAATGGCCCATTCACGCCCGCATCACTGGCCCGATTGTCATGATCGGCTTCGGCTCGATCGGCAAGGGCACGCTGCCTTTAATCGAGCGCCATTTCGATTATGACAAATCGCGTTTCGTCGTCATCGATCCCGAGGACAAGGATCGCAAGCTGTTGGACGAGCGCGGCATCCGCTTCATCCACCAGGCGGTCACGCGCGATAACTACCGCAAGCTTCTTGGTCCGCTGCTCACCGAGGGCGGCGGCCAAGGCTTCTGCGTCAACCTCTCGGTCGACACGTCGTCGGTCGACATTATGGAATTCTGCCGCGAGATCGGCGTCCTCTACATCGACACCGTGGTCGAGCCCTGGGCCGGCTTCTACTTCGATTCCAAGCTCGGCCCGGAAAAGCGTTCGAATTACGCGCTGCGCGAAACCGTGCTGGCGGCGCGCCGCAAGAGCGCCGGCGGCACCACGGCGGTATCATGCTGCGGCGCCAATCCGGGCATGGTGTCGTGGTTCGTCAAACAGGCGCTTCTCAATATCGCCGGCGATCTCAAGCTGAAGTTCAAGGAGCCGAAGACGCGCGAGGAATGGGGCAGGCTCGCCAAGAAGGTCGGCGTCAAGGGCATCCACATCGCCGAGCGCGACACCCAGCGCGCCATCAAGCCAAAACCGATCGAGGTTTTCGTCAATACCTGGTCGGTCGAAGGCTTCCTCTCGGAAGGCATGCAGCCGGCGGAACTGGGCTGGGGCACGCATGAGAAGAAGCTGCCGAAGAACGGCTTTAGGCATAAGACCGGCTGCCAGGCGGCGATCTACCTGACCCAGCCCGGCGCCAACACGCGGGTGCGCTCATGGACGCCGACCGCCAAGGCCCAATACGGCTTTCTGGTCACCCACAACGAATCGATCTCGATTGCGGACTACTTCACGCTGCGCCAGGGCCGCAAAGTCGTCTATCGGCCGACCTGTCACTATGCGTACCATCCCTGCAACGACGCGGTGCTGTCGCTGCACGAACTGTTCGGCCAAGCCGGCAAACGGCAGCCGGCCATCCACATTCTGGACGAGCACGAGATCGCCGACGGCATCGACGAGCTCGGCGTGCTGCTCTACGGCCACAAGAAGAACGCCTATTGGTACGGCTCGCAGCTTTCGATCGACGAGACCCGCGACATCGCGCCTTACCAGAACGCCACCGGGCTGCAGGTGACCTCCGCCGTGCTGGCCGGCATGGTGTGGGCGTTGGAGAATCCGAAGGCCGGCATCGTCGAAGCCGACGAGATGGATTTCCGCCGCTGCCTGGAAGTGCAGATGCCCTATCTCGGTCCGGTGATCGGCGCTCACACGGACTGGACGCCGATCACGGATCGTCCCGGTTTGTTTCCGGAAGACATCGACAAGCGCGATCCGTGGCAGTTTACCAACGTGCTGGTCAAATAATAGTCGATGCTGACGGATGCCGCGCCGGGGGCATCCCTCGCGTTATGCTTCAGTTCGTCGTCTTTCGCGCCGCCGCGATATCGCTCTCCAAAGCGGCGACGCCGATGGCGCCCACGACCAGATTCTTGCCGACCACGTAGGACGGGGTGCCGTGAATGCCGATGGCATTGGCAAGCGTCATATCCTCGCTGAGCGTCTTATTGACCTCATCGCTTGCCATATCATGCTCTAGTCGCGTCATGTCGAGACCTTGATCCTTTGCCGCCGCCAGCGCCTTTTCTTTGCTGGCCGGACCGGGGCCGCCGAGCAGCTCCTGGTGGAAGGCGAGATATTTCTTGCCATCGGGATCTTGCATGCGAACCGCGACCGCGACGCGCGCCGCATCCGCCGAGCCGGGCCCAAGGATGGGAAATTCCTTGAGCACGATTTTCAGTTTTGGATCGTTCTTGAGAAGCGTGAGCATGTCAGGCAGCGCACGTTTGCAGAAGCCGCAACTGTAATCGAAAAATTCGACGAGCGTGACATCGCCCTTGGGATCTCCGAGCGTCACCTGGTGCGGGGAGGAGAACAGTTGCGACGCGTTGCTGGCGATGGCGCCGCTCGCTTCGGGCGTGGTATTTGCGCTCGCAACGCCAGCCGCGCCGGCGCTCGTGCTCGCGGCCGCCCGATGTTTGAGCAACTCGGCCAATATCTGGCCGACGACCTGCGGATGCGCGACCATGTAGTTTTTGACGATCTCTCCGATTTCGTCGGGATGGTTCGCCAGATAGTCTTTGATGATCCCATCGATCTCGCCGCGTAAATCTTGTGCCCGGCTTGGCTGCTGTGCAAACAACAGCAATCCGGCCAGGACCGCGCCGACGATATTCACTGCTTTCATGGTCTTCTCTCCATCCTCACTAGTCGTGCCCGCACGCGATTCGGCACGGCCCTTTGCGGGAACGATCCGTCTCACGGTAACGGTCTCCTTGGGACAAAAAAGCGCGGCGGTGGGAACGGACCGTGCGGTCGGCCGGGGACGAAGATCCGCGGCGGGGGTCCGATCCTGATGCAAGCGCCAAAGCGGTTTCGGAATTCGCCGGGCGGGCACGGTAGGGCTCGTACCGGAACGCAAGCGCCCTCGGGATTTCGGATGTGGCCGGGAGGGCAAGCGGCCGGCCGCTCCGGCACGCAGGCACCCCCGCCGTTGCGAATCTCGCCTCGCGGGCAAGGCTCGGGCCGCTCAGCAATGCAACGCCCCTCGCGATCGCGGATTTCTCCGGGCGGACAAGTCGGCGTCGGGGCCGGCACGCATTTGCCTTCCCGGTCGCGCTCTTCTCCCGGCGGGCATGTGGTCGTTGGAATGGGCAGGCACGCGCCGCTGGTCGTGCGGAACTGCCCGGGCGGACAGGATGTCGATGGCGCCGGCACGCATACGCCGCGTTCGTCGCGGAACTCGCCCGGCGCGCATTGCTGTCTGCTCACGTTGCACGATTTTCCATCAGCGCCGAGATATCGATTGTTGCAACAAGAGCCGTCCGGAATTTTTGTGTAGCCCGCCGCGCAGGCCGTGAGCGGGATCAGGATTTTGCACGCGCTGCGATTCGCCGGATCGACCGGGCCCGGACAGCAAGCCCCGTTCGTTGTCACATTAGCGGTCGGACAACACGACTTCGGACCCGTGGCTGGAATTTCACCCGACGGACAGCACGCTTGCGGCGGGACGTGAATGGGGATGAGCACGACGCATTGGCTCTTGTTCGGGCCGCCTGGGGCTTTTCCGGCCGGGCAGCAGACACCGGTGGAGGTCACCTGGCTTGCAAGGCAGCAAGCGCCGCCAACCTGCACATAGCCCTTCTCGCATGTCGTGATTGGCGGCGGTGGCGGGGTGGGGCATTGGCCATTGACCAGCGGACCGCTGCAGCAGGCCGGTGCGCCGCCGGCACCGTTATAGACTTGGTTGCTTGGACAGCAGAAATTGCTCGGGCCGACCGCGGTCTGTCCGGTTGGGCAGTTTGAATTTGAACACGCGGCGTTAGCGGCGAGCGTTGCCGTCGGGCAACATTTACCGTTGACCTGGATGTTCGGCGGCGAACACGAACCACAGGCGCCGGTCGTTACGTTTCGCAATTGGTCAGGCGAACAGGCGCCAGGCGGTGTTCCAGGCGGCGGCGGCGGCATACCCGGCGGCCCACCGCCGCCAGGAGGCAATTCTCCGTGTCTGATTGGCGGCGGTGCTGGCGGAGGTCGCGGCGGCGAAATCGGATAGGTCTGGGCGGCAGCTGCACATGGTCGTGCAATCTCCATGTCGCCCATCTGTCCATGGGCCGCGGCGTCTTCGAGTTCATCGAAGTAGGCGATGAAGTAGCTTTCAACGGGCGGCGCGTTGCCGGGCCTGATGCGCCAGGTCCCGTTGCCTTGCACACCGTCAACATGCAGCGGGCCGGATTGACCGAACTGTGCCGCGAGCGTGGGATCGGAGGCGTTGCGCAGGTCTTCACCGGTCGACCACATGAACCCGCCGCACGACGACAGAATGATTTCGCCGTTGTGGTCGTAATTGTAGCCGATGGCGACACCGCCGTTGCCGTTGCGGAAGTCGTGCGGAAAGCCGATGGCGTAGTCATCCGGCTGCTGCTGCCAGACGCGGCGCCCGTTGGGCATGATTCCCACCACGGCATAGCGCAGCACGCGGCCGATCGCCGGAACGGCCAAAACTTCGAAATCGAACGCGCCGGTTGGCGCCGGCCGATCCGCCAGGAACATCCGGCCCTGTTCGTCAAAAGTGATTTTCGAGATTTCGGTTGGGCCGGCCGAGGGCGGCACCGCGAGTTCGATCACTGCGTCGTTGGCGAATGAGCCGTCGCCGTTTAGGCCGACCGACCAGATTTGCAGGCTGTCGGCGACCGCGTAATACAAGCGATGCTGATGGACTGCGAGGCCGAAGACGCGGCGCTCGGGAGGCGCATAATTCCATGTCGCGGGCTGACCGCTGTCAAACTGCGGGTTGGTGATGTCGACCGGCTGCTGCGGAGTCTGCGGTACCGGCGGCAACCCTTGCGCGGCGCGCCCGGTGACGCCGTGGTCATAGGTGCCGAGATCGGTGCCGTTCGGTCCAAAGCGGTGAATGAGGCCGGTCTCACGGTCGGCGACGTAAAGCGATTTGGAACTCGGATCGTAGGCCAGACCGCCGAGCGCCGCTCCTGAATTGGCTCTGCCATTGGTCGTTACGGTCGCGAATAAACTCACCGCGCCGGTTGCGCCGTCGATTTTCCAGATCGATCCCGGGCCGCCTTGCGGGCCCCACAGCCCGGGCATAAAGGCAGCGTGCGGAGCGCCGGTCTTGATGTGCCGCGGCCGACCATCTGGGCTGGGCGCGACGATTGGAAGTCCGTAAGCCGAAGTCGCCGCCGCGTAGATATTGGATGGCGAATTGTCGTCCAGCGCAACACCAAATACCTGACCGATCTGCGCGGCGGTGAATGTGAAGAGCATTGGGGCGCCGACAAGCTGCGCGTTCGTCGGCCCACCCATGTGCCGCAGATCGACGACGCGCAACGCCGGTCCGTTCAAGTCGATAAATGTTTCCTCGCCCGGATCGACGCCGGGCGCGATTTGAATTGGCGGCACGGCGCCGGAGAATCCGGTGACGGCCGCGTTACCGGGAACGAGAACGACGCCTGGAGATTGCTGCGCATCGCCGCCGCCCGCACCGAGACAGACCAGCATCAAGGCCAACGCCGCGGCGGGGCAGCGCGATTTTCTGCCGGTGCGGCGGCCAAGATCAAATAAAATCTTGCGCCGGTCCGCCATCGCCAGCCTATTGGGTCTGTTGTGGCTGATAGCAAATCCCCCTCACCGGGTCGGGGAGATATCCTTGCGGGCAGCACTGGCCGCAAAAGGTCACCTGATTCGGATTGCAACACTTGCCGTCAGGCGTTCTCACGTCGCCCTTGGCGCAGGCCGGGACGCATTTGCCGTCCCAATTCGCCTGTCCGTCGGGACATTGAATTCCGGTCAAAGGCAACGGGCAGATCGAGTGTGTCGGATTGAGTTGTGGATCCCAGTCGGGCGGCACCGCAGCCCGGCCGGTGTTGTCGCAGATGCAGACCTCAGCAAGCGGCCCGGACGCAGCCGCGGCGTGCGTGGTCTGTCCCGGACCGAGTTGCGGGCAGCCGCAAGAGATCATGTCCACGCCGGGATTCCAGCTTACGGGCGTTTGTACGATCACCAGGGGAGCTGGACAGATGCAATATCTGTCCGGGCTGCAATATTGGCTCTTGCCGTTCCAGCCGTCGCTTGTATCGAGAACAAACCAGCTGCCGTCTTTAAGCTGCGACCATCCCACAGGCTGAGGATTCACGCCGGTATCCTGCAGCATGAGGTTCGAGCATTGGGATTGGGGCGCGTTATTGCCGGCGCAGTCCAGTGGCGGCGTGCAATCCGCGGCAACGGGGGCCGGCTCCTGACAGCTGCATGGCCCAAAACCCAAATCCTGCTGAATGCCGCAGATGGCGCCCTGAAGGCACGATGCCGCCTCGCTGGCGATCTGATCGATCCCCTGGCTCAGATCGCACGCACATTGAGCGAAATCGATCGGGTTGAGCCCACCCAACGCCTGGCTCACCTCCGGTGGGATCAGGCTTTGCAACTGGTTCACATCGCCGACGGCATTGCAGATCTGGCTGGCTAAGCCTTGATCGGCAGAAAGGGCGCCCGTGAACACGGCCAGCGCGGCCGATGATTCTCCAAGCGCCGCGTCGCACGCTGGCGAGCCGACGGCGTTGGCGGTATTGGCGATGGAGTTGGCGATGTCCTTTAGGCAATCCGCCCGGGCCGGTGCTGTCGGCAATAACGTTCCGGCCACCGCGAGAAGCGTTACGCCCGCATACAGTACGATGCGCCGCCCAGTTGCCATCGGACAACCGTGAGAGCTGAAAGTCTCGACGTATCCGCAGTCGCTGGGATAAAGGCTACACTGTCACCCACCCTCGCACAACGCCGAACATCGTGACCGCTAACAAGCGGCGCTCAAATTGAGTCCAATCCTCTCATTGCCGGTATCACGGCACCTCACTTCAAGCGCTTTGCCGCTTCCTCGATCATGCTGAGGTCGGAATATTTCTTCACGTTGAAGCTCGCCTTGATGAAGCCGAGTTCCTTGGTCGTGTCGACGTTGTTCTGCAGCGCGTCGAGGTTCGGCATCAGA
The DNA here is from genome assembly GCA_963791925.1 of uncultured Alphaproteobacteria bacterium. Lineage (GTDB taxonomy): Bacteria > Pseudomonadota > Alphaproteobacteria > Rhizobiales > Xanthobacteraceae > BOG-931. Next base: position 112,554 of record CAWBUA010000007.1, read on the forward strand.
TTGGGATCGTGATAGACGTCCTTGTGGGTGAAGGCCCAACTGAAGATCGCCGGCGGCTTCTTCACCAGATCGCCGAGGATTTGCATTGCGGCCTGGTGGTTCGCCGGATCCTCGTACCAATGCGCGATGCGCAACGTGTCTTCGAGAAAGTCGACCAGCGCCGCGCGATGCGCGTCAATGAACGGCTTGCGCGCAGTCCACACGATCATGTCGGCGACGCCGATGGCGTCCTTCTGCACGAACAGGTCGCGGGCGATTTTCTGCAGCTCGGGGTCGTAGGAGAACGGCAGCACGGCCGGGATGAGGGCGACCTTTTTCTCCGCCAGCATCGACTTCATGGCCGGGAACGGCGCCTCGACCACGGTATAGTCGCGATTGGGCTCCAGGCCGTGTTTGTGCAGCATCGCCTTCATCGCTACGTCGACGGCGCTGCCCTCGGCATTGGTGGCGACGACCTTGCCCTTGAGGTCTTCGACCTTATGGATGGGGCCGTCCTTAAGGACCATGAATTCCTGCGAATAGTATCCGGGGACGCCGTCCTGGAATTCGTCGGATATGACGCGCAGGTCGTCGAGTCCGGCATTCTCGATGGCGATGCCGAGCGTCGAATAAGCGAGATTGGTGACCTCGACTTGGTTATTGGCGAGCGCCGTGATCATCGGCGGTGTGCCGACATAATGCACCGGGTCGAGCACATAGGACTGGCCGAAATGCTTGGCGAGGTCCTTCTTCTGCAGCCAGATCGAAGCCCAATTGCCCGGCGCGACCCAGGCTTCGCGGATGTGAATGGGATCGGCTTTAGCGGAGCCGGCCCAAGTCGAAACCATGGCCGCGCCGCACAGCCCGGCCCAGGCAAGCGTCATTCCAAGCGTCATCGCACGTGTAGTGGCACGCATCATTCCCTCCCAAGGTGATATGGGCGCCGTTTGGCCGGCGCCTCGTTCTGCGAAAGCATTACTGCAGGCGCTTGGCCGCCTCTTCGACCAGGCTCAGATCGGAATGCGCCTTGACGTCCAGGCTCGCTTTGACGAAGCCCAGCTCGTGCGTAACGTCGACGTTCTTCTGCAGGGCGTCGAGATTAGGCAGCATATTGGGGTTGCGATAATAGTCCTGTTTGGTGAACAGCCAGCCGAAGCGTTCCGGCGGCTGCTTGGTGACCTGCGCAGCGATTTGCGCGGCCGCATCGTGATTTTTCGGATCGAGATACCAGCGCTCGATCCGCATCGTGTCTTCCAAAAAGTCGACCAGGGCGGCGCGGTGTGCGTCGATGAACGCCTTGCGCGCGGTCCAAACGATGAATTGCGAGACGCCGATCGCGTCGTGCACGGTAAACAGCGGTCGCGCGCTCTTGTATTGGGGGCCGAGCGCGAACGGCACGATCGCCGGAATGAGAGCGACCTTCTTCTCGTCCAGCATGGCAGCCATGGCCGGGAACGGCGCCTCGATCACGGTATAGTCGCGGTTGGCCTCGAGCCCGTGCCTGCGCAGCATGGCGCGCATCGCCACGTCGACGCCGCTGCCGATGGCGTTGGTGGCGACGACCTTGCCCTTGAGATCCTCGATCTTCTTGATCGGACCGTCGGCCAGCACGTCATAGGTGTCGTCGCGGTAGCCGGGAGCGCCGTCCTGGAATTCGTCGGCGATCACCCGGATGTCGTCCATGCCGGCATTCTCGATGGCGATCGGCAGTGTCGAGAAGGCGAGATCGCCGATCTCCACCTCGTTGTTGGCGATGGCGGTGACCATCGGCGGCGTGCCGGCAAAATGAACCGGCTCGAACACGTAGGATTGACCGAAGTGCTTGGCGAGGTCCTTCTTCGCCAGCCAGATCGAAGCCCAGTTGGCGACCGGCGCGACCCAGGCGCCGCGAATTTGCAGCGGATCGGCTTGCGCCAGGCCGACGTTCAATACAAAAAGCGCAATGCCCGCCAATGCAATCTTTCCACGCATTCTCATCGATCTCCCAAAAGCCGTTAATTTAGCTAAATAGTCGGCGGGCGCGGCGGCCCGCCCGATTGTGGGCGCAAAGGACGATCCAAGGCAAGGCTTCCGCTTGCTGCCCCTTGCCGCACCGCCGCCGGTAACGGTTACGAGTGCTCGGCCGTCTCTTGATGCCAGACCAACAGCCGGCGCCGGATCACCGCCATGGCCTTGATCAGCAAGTAGCCGACGACGGCAATTTCGACGATGCCGGCGAACACGCCGCGCGAATTGGCGAAGCGCGAGGCGCTCATCATGGCGCCGCCCAGCCCATAGCCGCCCATCACCATCTCGCCGATGATGGCGACGATGAGCGAGATCGGCAGCGCCACCTGCAGCCCGGTCAGGATTTGCGGCAGTGCCGCCGGCAGCATGATCTGCCACATCACCTCGCGCTCGCTCGCACCCATATTGCGCGCCGACCAGATCAGCTCCCTGTCGACTGCCGCGATGCCGGCCAGCGTCGCGGTGACGACCGGAAAGATCGCGTCGAACACGACGATGGAGATTTTCGAGACGTCATAGACGCCAAGCCACAGGATGATGATCGGCAGAAAGGCGATTTTCGGCATGGGAAAGCCGACCGAAATGATCGGGTCGAAGAACCAGCGAATGAGCCGGTTCCGCGACATCAGGGCGCCCAGTGCGATGCCGAGCACGGCGGCGATAAAAAAGCCGGTCATGGCGCGAGAGAGCGTCAGCCCGAGATTGATCCACAAGTCGCCGCTGACGGCGTCGGCGTAGATGCGCTCGGCGACGGCGGAAAACGGCGGCAGCATGAACGCGGTGACTCTGCCGCTGCGGGCGAACAGCTCCCAGGCGATCAACACCACCAGAACGGAAAAAACGCCGGCGCCGCTGCGGAACACGGCATCGAGCCGCCGCGCGGCGTCGTGGGTAACGTCGGCTTCCGCCGCCGACAACGAAGCCGTGTCTTCTACTCCCGCCATTGCAGCAGCCATTGCATGAGAAGCTGATAGAGCCGGTCCGCGGCAAAGCCGAGGAACGCGACGGTGAGCACCACCGCATACATGCCTTCGTAAGCGCCGGTCGAGCCGAGATAGCCGATCAGGTAGCCGAAGCCCTGTTGCGCGACGATCAGTTCGGAGCTCACCAGCAGGATGAAGGCCAAGGCGAGCGCGGTGCGGATGCCGTTGAGCAGTTCCGGCAGCGCGCTCGGCACGACAACGTCCCACAGCAGGCGCAACCGCCCGGCGCCCATGCTGCGGGCCGACCAGATCAGCGCCTGATCGCTGCCGCGGGCGCCGTTATAGGCGCCAATGGTGACCGGGATCATGCAGCCGAGAAAGATCAGCAGAATCTTGGAGCCGTCGCCAAACCCGAGCCACAGCACCGTCACCGGAATGAGCGCCGATTTCGGCAGCGGGTAGAACAATTCGACCAGCGGATTGACGAACACGTCCAACAGCCGCCAGCGCGCCATCAGAATTCCCAAGCCGCCGCCCACGGCGACAGCCAGGAGGAGACCCATGGCGCCGCGATAAAGCGAGGCTGCGCCGTTGTCGACAAGCTCGCCATCGCGAAGAAGATCGACCCACGCGGTCGCGATGTGCGTGAGCGGCGGCAGCGCCTGGCTGTCGATCAGGTTGAGCCGCGCCGTCACCTCCCAGCCCAGCGCCAAGAGCAGGAGCGGCAGGTAACGCAAACCGGCTTGCGTCATCGCTTGCATCGGATCGGTCTCATCGGTTCGCCTATGGTCAGCTCGCTTTGGCTAACCCGCTTTGGTTTCTTGCGCCTTGATCGCCTCGTCGCGCACCAGATTCCAGATTTCGTCGACCTTATCGACGAATTCCTTGCTGCGTAATATGCTCGGATCGCGATTGGCGAATTTGGTCTCGACGATGTTCTTGATGCGTCCGGGCCGCGCCGACATCACCGCCACGCGATCGGCGAGATAGACCGCCTCCTGCACGTCGTGGGTGACGAAGATCACCGTCTTTGGCGTGCGCTTCCAGATGTTGAGGAGCTCGGTCTGCATCAGCGAGCGCGTCTGCGCGTCGAGCGCGCCGAACGGCTCGTCCATCAGCAGAATGCTGGGATCGAAGGCGAGCGTGCGCGCAATCGCGGTGCGCTGCCGCATGCCGCCGGACAGTTGCGACGGATAGCTGTCCTCGAAACCCCTCAAGCCGACCAGATCGATGAAGGCCTGCGCCCGCTTTTCGCGCTCCGGGCGCGGCAGGCCCTGGCGCTCCAGACCGTAGAGAATGTTGGTGCGCACGGTCTTCCATGGAAACAGCGCAAAATGCTGGAACACGATGCCGCGATCCGGTCCGGGCGCGGTGACCGGCTTGCCCTCGACCAGGATGCGGCCGGTCTCGTTAGGCAGAAACCCGCCGACGAGGTAAAGCAACGTCGATTTTCCGCAGCCCGAGGGGCCAAGAAGCGCCAAGAACTCGCGCGGCCGCACTTCGAGCGATACGTCCGACAGCGCGAGCACACTTCGCCCGCGCTGCGGGCGATAGGTGTGATTCACCCGCTCGATAACGATCTGGCCTTTGCCGTCCATTAACGCCTACGCATCCTTGAGCTACACATCCCTTACGCCTTGCGCGGACGCGCTTATGTTCGCACCCTAGCCGGGCCGGCGCGCCACACCAAGACCTCTCATACCCGGCAGGGCGCGGCAGGAGCGCGCGTTTGGTAGGCTCCGGCAAAAGCGGCTATATGTGGCCTTAAGCGACGGTCTGGAAGCACGGATGGAACGCTCGTTCAAGAAAGAAGTGGATGCGCTGCGGCTCGGCGCCGGCGAGACTTTTCGCGGCGAGGGCATTCTCGCGGTGACCAAGGCATTGCTGCAGTCCGGCGTCAGCTATGTCGGCGGCTACCAGGGCGCGCCGGTCTCGCACCTGCTTGACGTCATGGTGGATGCCGAAGATCTCTTGACCGATCTCGGCGTGCACGTGGAGACCTGCACCAACGAAGCCGCCGCCGCCGCCATGCTCGGCGCCTCGATCAACTATCCGCTGCGCGGCGCGGTGACCTGGAAATCCATCGTCGGCACCAATGTCGCCGCTGACGCTTTGTCGAATCTGGCATCGCCCGGCGTCATCGGCGGGGCGCTGATCGTGCTCGGCGAGGATTACGGCGAGGGCGCGAGCGTCATTCAGGAACGCTCTTATGCCTATGCCATGAAATCCGCGATCTGGCTGATCGACCCGCGCCCCGATCTACCGACCATCGTGCGCATGGTCGAAAACGGCTTTGAGCTGTCCGAGGCGAGCCATGCTCCGGTGATGCTGGATTTACGGGTGCGCGCCTGCCATGTCACCGGCGAATTCGTCGCCAAGGACAACAAACGCGGCGTCTATAGCGGCCGGCACCGCCTCGATGGCCCGCCGCGCTTCGAATACGGCCGGCTCGCGCATCCGCCGGTGATCTTCACGCAGGAGCGGTTGAAGATCGAACAGCGTCTGCCGGCTGCACAAAAATTCATCCATGATCAAAAGCTCAACGAGTTGATTCCGGGCGACGTTGGCGAGATTGGCGTCATTGTTCTCGGCGGCCTCACCAACGGGCTCATTCGTGCGCTGGCGCGCCTGGATCTCGCCGATCTTTATGGCGCCTCGCGCGTTCCGATCTTTGTGCTCAATATTGCCTATCCGCTGGTGCCGGAGGAGGTGAAAGCGTTCTGCGCCGGCAAACGCGCGGTGCTCGTCGTCGAGGAAGGTTCGCCCGACTATGTCGAGCAGCAGATCAATGTGATCTTGCGCGGCGCGGACATCCAGACCCGCGTGCTCGGCAAGGGTTGTTTGCCGCGCAGCGGCGACTACACGTCGGAGGTTTTCTTACGCGGCATCGCCGCCTTCCTGTCGGAAGCGCGCCCGTCCGGCATCGATGCCGATGCCGTGTCGGCGCAAGTCGCGGCAATGCTGGCGCACAAATCGGACGTCGCTGCCGCGCTTGGCGATATTCCGCCGCGGCCGCCGAATTTCTGTACCGGCTGCCCGGAACGGCCGGTCTTTGCCGCGATAGAGCTTGCCCAGCGCGAGATCGGTCCGACCCATATCAGCGCCGATATCGGCTGCCATTCGTTTGCGACCTTCGCGCCATTTTCGCTCGGCAACTCCATTCTCGGCTACGGCATGTCGCTGGCGAGCGCGGCGGCGGTCGGCCCGAACATGAAGAAGCGGCCGATTGCGATCATGGGCGATGGCGGTTTCTGGCACAACGGGTTGATCACCGGCGCCGCGTCGAGCATGTTCAACAAGGGCGACGGCGTGCTGGTCGTCATGCAGAACGGCTACGCTTCCGCCACCGGCCAGCAATATCTGCCGTCGAGCAAGGCAAACCGCAGCGGCACGCCGACCGGCATCAGCATCGAGAACACGCTGCGCGCGCTCGGTGTCACGTGGCTGCGCACGGTGCGCAGCTACAGCGTGGCGAAAATGACGGCGACGCTGAAGGAGGCGATGCGCACCGCCGAGCGCGGGCTGAAGGTGATCATTGCCGACGGCGAGTGCATGCTGGCGCGGCAGCGCCGCATTCGCGCCGAGGACGCCGAGAAGCTCAGCCGCGGCGAGCGCGTGGTGAAGACTCGCTTCGGCGTCGACGACGACATCTGCACCGGCGATCACTCCTGCATCCGGCTGTCCGGCTGCCCGTCGCTCACCGTCAAGCCCAATCCCGATCCGCTGCGCTCCGATCCGGTGGCGGCGGTGATCGAGAGCTGCGTCGGCTGCGGTCTGTGCGGCGAGGTCGCCCATGCGGCCGTGCTCTGCCCCTCGTTCTATCGCGCCGACGTCGTCAGCAATCCGACGTGGTGGGACCGCACGCTCGCAAATGCGCGGGCGAGGGTCATTGAATGGCCGGGCGACACATCTTCCCCCTCTCCCCAGGGGGGAGAGGGAGGGGTGAGGGGGCTCGGACCTATCGGCGAGTCTCGAACCCCCTCACCCCAACCCTCTCCCCTACGGGGCGAGGGGGTTCGCTTGAGCGATCCGCAAGGGAATGCACGTCCGCTGACAATTCTCATCGCTGCGCTTGGCGGCGAAGGCGGCGGCGTGCTCACCGACTGGATCGTCGCCGCGGCGGCGGACCAAGGTTTCCCGGTGCAATCGACCTCGATCCCTGGCGTCGCGCAGCGTACCGGCGCCACCACCTATCATATCGAACTGGTGCCGGCGCCGAAGTCGGCTTCCGATCCGCGTCCGATCCTGGCGCTGGCGCCGGGTATCGGCGATGTCGATCTGGTGGTCGCGAGCGAACTGATGGAAGCCGGGCGCGCCATCGCCGGCGGCTATGTTACGGCCGATCGCACGACAACGATTGCCTCGACAAGCCGCTCCTATTTGACCGTCGAAAAGATGGCGATGGGCGACGGCCGCTACGATCCGGACCGTCTTGTCGCCGCGGTCGAGAAGAATTCGAAGAGTGTCCTGCTGCTCGACCTTGAAGCGATCGCCAAACAGAACGGCGCCATGATCAATGCGGTGATGCTCGGTGCGACCGCGGGGACGGGGGCGTTGCCGATCCCCGCCGAGGCCTTCGAGGCGGCGATCCGCGCCGACGGCAAAGCGGTCGCCGCCAATCTGCGCGGCTTCCGGGCGGGCTTTGAGGCGGCCCGCGTCGGATCGCAACGCCGGGTGGAACCGGCCAAACGTCAGCGAACGGCATCCGCTTCGCTTGACGATCTCGAACAAGCAGTCGCGGACATGCCCGAGGCGGCGCGCATGGTCATGATGGAGGGCGTTCGCCGGCTCGCTGCGTATCAGGATCTTGCCTATGCGCGGCTTTACCTAAATCGTCTCGATTCGATCCGCGTCGCCGATGCGAAATCCGGGGCCAACGGTCGGCTTCTCGCTGCGACGGCACGGCATCTTGCCGTGCGCATGTCGTATGAAGATGTGATCCGCGTGGCGCAGGCCAAGATCGATCCGGCGCGTTTCCACCGCATCGCGCGCGAGCTTGGTATCAGGCCGGAGCAGACATTCACGGTCACCGAATTCCTCAAACCCGGGATTGATGAGTTCTGCTCGATTTTGCCGCCTTGGCTGGCGCGGCCCATTCTCGGCTTGGCGAAACGTCATCCTGGATTCGGCAACGCGCATTGGGGCATGGCGGTCAATACCGCGTCGGTTTCCGGCTATCTGCGTTTCAAGCTCCTGGCCGCGCTGCGCCGCTTCCGGCGCAAGACCTTCCGCTTCCAGGAGGAGCAGCGTGAGATCGAAGCGTGGCTTGAGCTGATCGCGCGCGCCACGACGATTTCGATCGAGCTTGCCATCGAGGTCGCCGAATGCGCCCGTCTCATCAAAGGCTACGGCGACACCCACAAGCGCGGCAGCGGCAATTACCGTCTGATCGTAGAGCATGCGATCGCGCCGGCGCTCGCCGGCGACATGCCGGTGCGGCACGCCCTTGATGCGGTCGCCAGCGCGCGCACCGCGGCGCTGGTCGATCCGGAGGGTGAAGCTCTGGCAAAATGCCTTGCCGGACTTGTCACTCCGACAGCTCACGCGATCGCCGCCGAATAGACCGGGCACGGCGGCGGGAACAAAGCCGCGCGCGTTTCATTGTTTCTCACGAATTCACCGATCATGACTTTCGCAAGTCCATGGCAAAAACGCCCAAGAAATCGTCCAGGCGAGCGGTGCGCCGGCCTTCCGCGAACCGCCGCTGGTCGGCGCGCGTGACCCGCGAGAGCGACGCGCTCGACCTTGAGCGCGGGGTTTTTACCGGCCGCGATCCAAAGAAAATCGCCGCCTCCTTGAAGCGCTCGGCGGAGCGCAGCCGGCGGCGCAAGTCCGACCCGTATCGTTCGGCGCTGTCGATGCTGACGTTTTACATCAATCGCGCCGGTGGAAATCTTCCCGCCGTCAGGCGCAGGACTCTGGAACGCGCCAAAGACGAATTGCGCAGGCAATTCGGCCGCGAATAGTCGCCACCCGCTTTGGGCCGTGTGTCAGTGTGCCGATGAGGGGCCACGCCGGCACAGTCGTTGGCTCGCGCTATGCGCGCTTGGGTTGTGTTCTATCCGCACGAAGCTCGTGATCTGGCCGGCGCTGACGGCGAAAGCGACCGGCGAGATCGGCCTGCAGATCGCCGGGGTGCAGGCGGCGACGCAGGATTCCGTCGTCAGCATCAAGGAGATCGGCGAAACCATCGGCCGCATTGCCGATATCGCCGCCGTCATCACCGATGCGGTCGAACTGCAAGAAACGACGACCCGTGGCATTGCGGCAAACCTGCAGGCCGCGACCGGCAGCACGGCGCACGTCGCCGCCAACATTGCCGAAGTCAACGACAGCGCCGGCGATATAACCTCGGCTTCGACGCAAATCCTCTCCTCGGCGAAATCGCTGGCTCAGGAGGGCAACCGGCTGTCCATCGAGATGGAAAAGCTTCTTGCCGCCGTATGCGGGGCGTGATGCGCCATGAGCCACCAGCCATGAGCCACGCTCGTCAGGAGCTAAGGGCTAACCGGACAAAAGAACGTCCCCTCCACCTCGACGATGTCGTCCTGATTGAGGCGGCTCACCTCGACGATCGTGCGCGGCGGATAGGGACCGCCGGCCCAAAGTTCTTCTTGTATCTTGTTCACGATCGGCCGGTGGCGATCCATGTCGGTGACGTAGACCACGAGCCGCACGGCGTTGCGCAGCGTGCCGCCGGACGCCGCGACGATGGTTTTCATGTTCTGGAATGCCCGGCGAATGCGGGCCTCGGCGCCGTCGACCGGCAAATTCGTTACCGGATCGATGCCGCGCATGCCGGCAACGAAGATGAAATCCCCGGCGCGAACGGCGACGCTCCAGGTGCCGGTCGGCTTGATCGCGCCGGGTGGCGAAAGGACCTCGATATCGGCTGCTGCCACGGGATTATCCTTCCGCTCAGGCTGGATCAACCCGCCGTCCACAGCGGAGAAGCAAGGCGTAACGCTTGCCGTGCGCCGGCGGAGTTCGGTATTCTAGTTCACGGCGCGGGCGTAGTTCAGTGGTAGAACATCAGCTTCCCAAGCTGAGTGTCGTGGGTTCGATTCCCATCGCCCGCTCCATTGCAGATGCCGCCAAAGCCTGACCAGGCTCGCCAATCGGGTTACGGACTGCGTCGCGGGGGAGGCATTGGAACAATCGGCTGCCGTTGAAATCGCCAAGCATACGCTCTTGTCCGGCGGTCTCATTCTCGCTGTCGGCACCCTGACCGGCTTGTTTGCGCAGAAGATGAGGATCCCCGACGTTCCGGTATTTCTTCTGGCCGGAATGCTGATCGGCCCGCAGGCTCTGAGCCTGGTCGACATCAGGGCCAACTCCGCCTTGTATCAGATCATTCTGTTGTTCGGCGCAAGCTACATCCTGTTCGATGGCGGCGCCTCGCTTCGCATCCAGGTGATGAAGCAAATCTGGATCACCATCGTCGTCATGGCCACGGTGGGCGTGGTGATTACCGCTGCGATCACGACCGCGGCGGCTCATCTGGTTCTTGGCGGGCCGTGGATCGTCGCGGCGTTGCTCGGAGCGGTATTGGCGTCGACTGATCCGGCGACGCTGGTGCCCATCTTCCGGCAGATCCGCATTCGCGACCGTGTCGCGCAGATGGTGATGAGCGAATCGGCCTTCAATGACGCCACCGGAGCGATCATTACCTTTGCGATCCTGGCAGTGGCGACGGGGACCGCCGAATTCTCGCTGGGAAAATCGCTCTTTGGCCTGCTGCAGGAAGCCGTCGTCGGCATCGCCGCGGGCGCGGCGCTTGGCTATCTGGCTGCTCTGCTGATTGCCCATGAGCGGTGGGGATTCCTCTTGGAATACGCGCCGGTGGTGACGATCATGGCGGTGATCGGCGCCTATTTCGCTGCTGACGGTCTTCGCGCCAGCGGGTTCATGGCAGTGTTCGTCTTCGGCATCATGCTCGGCAACAAGGACTCGCTGGGTTTCAGCATGGCCGCAGACGAGTCGCTGAAATTCAATCAATATGTGGAGACCACCGCGTTCATCATGCGGCTGTTCATATTCGTTCTTCTCGGCAGCCAGGTCGATTTCGATCTGATGAACCGCTATCTCTGGGATGGCATCCTTGTCGTTGTCATCTTCATGTTCGTGGCTCGCCCGGCGACCGTCTTCGCTTGCGCGCTGCCGGACCGGCGTGCGCGCTGGAGTTTCAACGAGATGCTGTTCATGTGCTGGACCCGGGAGACCGGAGTTATACCAGCCGCGCTTGCCGGCATCCTGCTTGGGGTCAAGGCGCCTGGGGCCCAGATGATCGCCTCGGTAACCTTCATCGCCATTCTCACGACCATCCTGGTGCAAGCGCCGACAACGCGATGGCTGGGAGGCAAACTGGGCCTCTTGGAGGAAGAACGCTAGCGCCGATCTACTGCTGCCTCGCCGCGGGGCGGGAACGGCGGCCTTGCCCGGCGCCGTCTGCGGCGCCCTGTCCCCTTGAATGCGGCTTCCCTGACAGAAGGCAACCTCTTATGATCGTTGGCATATCAAATCGGATGGGCGCCGCGCGGATCCTCGCCGGCGGCATTCGACAACGCTCAAGGGGAGGAACGTACCATGAAGCGTCGTCAATTCCTGAAAGTCGCCGGTGCCGGGGCTGCGGCCACGGCGATCGCCAAGCCTGCCATCGCCCAGTCGATGCCGGAACTGAAGTGGCGCATGACCGCGAGCTGGCCGAAGTCGCTCGACACGCTGTTCGGAGCCTGCGTTACCGTTGCCCAGTACGTTTCGGACGCAACCGACGGCAAGTTCCAAATTCAAACCTTCGCCGGCGGCGAGATCGTGCCGCCGCTTCAGGCGCTCGACGCGGTGCAGAACGGCACCGTCGAGATGGGTCATACCGCGATGTACTACTACATCGGCAAAGACCCGACCTGGGCGCTGTTCTGCTCGAGCCCGTTCAACCTCAATTCGCGCCAGCAGAACGCCTGGTTCTACGACGGTGACGGCCAGAAGCAGATCGACGAATTCGGCGCAACCTACAATGTGAAGTGCCTGCTTTGCGGCAACACCGGCACGCAGATGGGCGGGTGGTTTCGCAAGGAAATCAAGACCGTCGACGATCTCAAAGGCCTGAAATTCCGCATCGGCGGCTGGGCCGGCAAAACCATGGCCAAGCTCGGCGCCGTGCCGCAGCTCATCGGCGGTGCCGATATCTATCCGGCGCTGGAAAAGGGCGTCATCGACGCCGCCGAATGGGTCGGCCCCTACGACGACGAAAAGCTCGGCTTCTACAAGGTCGCCAAGTATTACTATTACCCCGGCTGGTGGGAAGGCGGCACCACCAACCACATGCTCATCAATCTCGCCAAGTGGAACGCGCTGCCGAAGAGCTATAAGGCAGTTCTCGAGGCTGCGTGCGGCTACGCCAACGTCCAGGAGCAGGCGCGCTACGACGCACGCAATCCGCAGGCGTTGAAGCGGCTTCTGTCCAACGGCGTGCAATTGCGCGCATTCAGCCCGCCGATCATGGAAGCGTGCTACAAGGCGGCCAAAGAGGTGGACGCCGAAGAGTCGGCCAAGAACCCGAACTACAAGAAGGTGCTGGCGTCGATCACCCCCTTCCTCAAGGACGAATTCATGTGGTGGCAGGTCGCCGAATACACCTACGAAGATTTCATGATCCGTCATAACAACGCCTGATCATCGCGATCGGGCGAGAACCCCGGAGCCCGCGGCTCCGGGGTTTTTTTATTCGCTTTGCCCTTGGGCTGCTTGCCGCGTCATGGCTTCGGCTGCCCGAAGCTGGGAGGCGGCAACGGCGGCGGAAGCTCGATATGGATAGTTTTAATGTCGACCTTCGTTGCGGTCCCCTTGTAGTGCATCACCATGGCGGGGAACAGGATGACGAGTATGACCATGAGCGCCTGGATGCCGACGAAAGGCATTGCACCCCAGTAGATCTGTCCGGTGGTGACGCCAGGCGTCAATTTGCCGGTCACCCTGTCGAGAAAGCTTTCGCGCGGCGCCACCGAGCGCAGATAGAACAACGCGAAGCCGAATGGCGGGTGCATGAACGACGCCTGCATGTTCACGCCGAGAATGACGCCGAACCAGATCAGGTCGATGCCGAGATGTTCGGCCGCGGGGCCGAGCAGCGGAATGACGATGAAGGCGAGCTCGAAGAAATCCAGAAAGAACGCGAGCACGAAGACGAAGGCGTTGACGAAGATCAGAAATCCGATTTGGCCCCCGGGCAGCGAGGTCAGCATGTTCTCGACCCAGATGTGCCCGCTTACCCCGTAGAAGGTGAGCGAAAACACGCGGGCGCCGATCAGGATGAAGACTACGAAAGCCGACAGTTTTGCCGTGGATTCGGTGGCTTGGCGGACCAGATCCCAGGTCAGCCGGCGCTTGAGCGTGCCGAGAATGAGCGCGCCAGTGGCGCCCATGGCGCCGCCCTCGGTCGGCGTGGCGACGCCGATGAAGATGGTGCCGAGCACCAGAAAGATCAGGAACAGCGGCGGCACCATCACGAAGGTGGTCTGTTGCGCCACATGTGACAGAAAGCGCAACCCGGCGAGACGATCGAGCGCCCAGTTCACGACCGCCACGGCAAACGCGAAAAGAATGCCGTAGAACATGGTCAGAACGACGAAATCGGCGCCGCTGGCTTGAGAGCTGCGCATCATGAAGGCGCCGAACACCGCGCTGGCGAGCGCGAGGACGAACAGAGAAAGCAGACCACGCTCGTCATCGCCGCCCATGAAGAAGCGAACGAATCTGGTGCCTGCCAAAAGCACCGCAACGATCAAGGCGACGTTCACGAGCGTGATGAAGAAGTCGCCCGGCGCGGCGAAAATGCCGGCCGACAGCAGCGGAGGCAGCAATTGATAGTCGGTGTGGGCGGCCCATGCGACCGCCGCGACGCAACTGACGATCAGCGGAACGGCATTGAAGCGCGTAAGCAGAAGGCGGGCGCGCGGCTCGCTTTCCCGAAATCCGACTGCTTCCTTGGGCAGACCGGGTGTTGCCTTGGGGAACAGGATGGAGACGATCGCGGTATAGAGCGCGTAGATCCCGGCCAGTACCAAGCCCGGAATGAAAGCGCCCTCGTACATGTCGCCGACCGAGCGGCCAAGCTGGTCTGCCATCACGATGAGCACGAGCGAGGGCGGAATGATCTGGGCGAGCGTCCCGGAAGCCGCGATCACGCCGGTCGCGAAGCGGCGATCGTAGCCGTAGCGCAGCATGATCGGCAGCGAGATCAGGCCCATCGAGATCACGGAGGCGGCGACCACGCCGGTGGTGGCGGCAAGCAGCGCGCCGACGAAGATCACCGCATAGGCGAGGCCGCCGCGCACGGTGCCGAACAGCTGCCCGATCGTGTCGAGCAAATCCTCGGCCATGCCGGACCGCTCGAGCACCAGTCCCATGAAGGTGAAGAACGGAATCGCCAGCAGCGTATCGTTGCTCATCACGCCATAGACGCGATCCGGCAGGGCCTGCAGGAAATCGGGCTGGAACTGGCCCAGCTCGATGCCGATGAGCGCGAAGATCAGGCCGACCGCGCCAAGCGAAAAGGCCGCCGGGTAGCCCAGCAGCAGAAAGACTACCAGCGACCCGAACATGATCGGAGCCATGTTGGCGACGAACAATGCCTCCATGCGGAGCCCCAGTTGCTAGTGGTCCTTTGATCTCAGCATTCGCTCAATACGCGGCCAAACGTGAAGCCAATGTTGAAACCGGACGACTAGTGCCTTTCCATGGTGCCGATCAGCTCCTCGGCTTCGTTTTCCATCGATGACTTTTGGCCCGCGTGCGGGTCGGGAATCAGACCTCGCATCACGGCGATGCGTTTTACGAGTTCGGAAAGCGCCTGAAAGAACAGCAGCGCGAACGCGAGCGCGATAAGGCCTTTCGACGGCCATTGCGGCAGGCCGCCGGCGTTCAGCGATTGTTCGTTCTGCTCATAAGAACTGAGGAAGAACGGCACCCCGGTCACGATCATGATGATCGTGAGCGGCAGCAGGAAGAACGCGTGACCGATGACGTCGATAATGTTGCGCGTGCGCTGCGCCAGCAGGTTATTCACGATATCGATGCGAATGTGCTCGTTGGCAAGCAGCGTCCACGGCGAGCAGAGCAGGAAGACGATGCTGAACAGCACCCACTGCAGCTCCAGCCAGGCATTGGACGAGGTATCGAATACCTTTCGAACCGTGGCATTGATGGCGGATACCAGGACCGCAGCGACGATCAGCCAAGCCACGCTCTTGCCGATCCAGGTGTTGATCGCGTCGATGATGCTACACAATCGCAAAAGCGCGCGCACCGTGTTCTCCCGTCGCCTCGGCGCTTGTGGCGCCCCATTCGGTTTCTGAGCGGTTTGTCAGCGCATTAGCAGGAAGAGTAAGTCCGAGGTCAAGCCGAAAGGCCGTTGCCGCGGGCGTCGCGGCTTGGGAGCGGCCGGCCGCGTCTTCCGGGTTGTTCCCCGCTCTACACCGTGGTCCTGAACCTCGTCTTGACCATCGTGCCGGCGCCCTTGTTCAACGCCATGGGCGCCGAGCGGACCGACGTAACCGAACTGAGCGACCTTCGCCCCTGAACCGGATCGTTGCCGACGACACGCAGGTCGTGGCACATTACCGCCAGACGTGCGGGCGGCACCCCGCAGCGAGAAATATTGCAGGGAGTGTGAAATGGCTTGGGCTAAGGTAACGGACATTGCCTATGGGCGGCTGCGGTCCCCCGATCTCGATGTCGCGGAGGAGTTTCTGACGCGGTTCGGCATGCATCGGACCGAGCGAACCAGCACCGCGCTTTACATGCGCGGCACCGATCCCAGTCACCACATCCATGTCACCGAGAAGGGCGATCCGAAATTCGTCGGTATTGCCTATCACGTCGACAACGAAGACGACTTGAAGCGGTTGGCCAAGGGGCCCGGCGCCTCGGGTATCGAAAACATCGACGAGCCCGGTGGCGGCAAGCGCGTGCGGCTGACCGACCCGAACGGTTATCAGATCGAAGTGGTCGCCGATATCGCTCCGGTGAAGGAAATTCCCGTCAAACGGCAAAAGCTCAATACCGGCGAACAGCCGACTGCGCGTGCCGGCGAATTGATGCGGCTGCCCAGGGGCCCGGCGCACGTCAAACGTATCGGCCATGGCGTGCTGATGACGCCGCGGTTCACCGAAACGGTCGCCTGGTTTCGTGAAATGCTTGGAATGGTCTGCTCCGACGACGTCTATGTCGAGGACAAGGACAATCTGATCGGCTCGTTCAACCGCTGCGACCGCGGCGATGCCTACGTCGATCACCACGTCTTTTTCTGCTTACGCCATGAGAAGACCGGACTTAACCACTTCTCCTTCGAAGTGCCCGATATCGACGACGTCTGTATGGGCCACGACTATCTCAAGGGCTTTGGCGCTTACGAGCACATGTGGGGTATCGGCCGCCATGTCCTCGGCAGCCAGGTCTACGATTACTGGGCCGATCCGTGGGGACGCGTCCACGAGCATTGGGCCGACAGCGACCGGCTCAACCTCGCCAACGGCTCGCATCTCATTGCGGCCGACGAAGCGCTGCGGTCGCAATGGGGCGAACGGCCGCCGGAAAAATTCATCAATCACGCCAGCCCGTAACGCGGATCCTGGGCGGCCGATTTTCGCTCGTCCTCGGCGGTATTTGGCGGTCAATTTGGAAAACGCTCGGTCCCGCTTGCGCGGGGCCGAGCGCTCTTGCTTAATGCTCGTCAGAGCTTCGTCACGCGGGCGTGCAGCAGCGCGGTGCGGCCGCCGCGAACCTCCTTGACGCAGCGCGCCAGCGCCGCGGCCACGTCGGCGGGATCGCTGACTTCCTCGGCATAGGCGCCGAACGCCTCGCCGATCTTGGCGAAGTGGACGTTGGGCGCCAGCTCCGCCTCGAAGGAATTGACCGATTTGGCCTCGCCTTCGGGAAATACACGCAGCGTCGATTGCTTGACTGCGTTCCAGCCGGTGTTGTCCATGACGACGGACAGGATTGGCAGCTTGTATTGCTGCGAGACGGCGAAGACCGAAGGCGGGTTGCCGAAATAAAAGCCGCCGTCGCCGCAAATCTGCACCGCGAGGCGGTTGGGGGCGGCGAGCTTGGCGCCGAGCGCGGTGCCGCCGGACCAGCCAAGTCCGCCGCCGCCGGCGCGGACCGTCGTATTGGGCACGCGCCGCGGGATTTGCATGAGCACCGCGGCGGCATTGGTCACGCCTTCGTTGAAAATCATGTCCTCGTCGTCGAGCAGCTTGCTCAATTCGGCCATCAGGTAATGCGGATTGATCGCGCCCGGCTTGCCCTTGTCCGCGGCGAGCTTGGCGGCGCGCGCGATGCGTTCGTCGCGGGCGGCCTTGATGCGGGGGAGCCGCGCCGCCGCCGCTTCCTTGAATTGCGGCGTCGCCCTCGCCTTCAACTCGGCCAAGACCTGGTTGAGGATGTGGCCGCTGTCGCCCTGCATGCGGATATTGCCGGGAAAGGTCCACATCGGCGAAGCAACCTTGAGAATATCGATGTCGATATGCGCCCAGAACGTCTTGTCGTCGGTATCGACGGCGCTCGGGAACCACGGCACATCAACGTCGACGAGGAGCCCCACGTCAGCCTCGGGGATTGCCTTGTCCGGCGAGAACCCGACGAAGCATGGGCTGTCATGCGAAATATTGTTGGTCATATTGGCTTCGTAGACGGCGATGCCGGCAAATTGCGCAAGTTCGTCGATCGCGCGCGATGCATGCGCGTGGCGCCCGGCATAGCCGGTGATCAGAATCGGACTTTTCGCGGTGAGAAGCTTGTCCGCGAGCGCGGCGACGAGCTTCTGATCGGCGTCGCCGCCCGACGTCGCCGCATATTGCTCGGCCGTATAGCGCCGGATTTCGTCGGCCTTCCAATGCTGCGTCAGCGTCTCGCGCTGCATCATCAGATAAACCGGGCCGCGCGGTTCGCTGTGCATGATCGACGAGGCCCGCCGCAGCGTCTCCTTGACGACCACGCCCGACGGCAGCGTCCACTCCCATTTCAAATAGGGCCGCACCAGGCTCGCCTGGTCGAACGGCTCCTGCACGAAATGCACGTAGGTGTCGCGTGAGCCGACCAGCTCGTCATTCGCCGTGTAAGGCGCCTTGCCGGCCATCAGCAGCACGGGCAGACGGCTGCGAAACAGATTATGCATGCCGTTTGCGGTATTGGCCGTGCCGACGTCGACATGGACCAGCACGCCCTGCCCGCGCCCGGTGACCAGTGCGTAGCCGGCCGCCATGTGCGCGGCGGTGTTCTCGTGCGGGCAGCGCACGACGCCGGGCATCGCGTCGCCGCGTTTCTTTCGATGCGCCATCTCGTCGATGATCGGCGCGTGATCGGTTCCAAAATTACAAAACAGATAATCGATGCCGATCTCGTTCAAGCCTTCGAGCAGGTAATAGGCCGTGGCGAAATCTGGAACATTGGATTGCTGAACTGCCTTGCGCGCGACTGACGTTTCCATGTGTGAGCACTCTTTTCGCGATGTTTTTGCCGAACGTGTGATTGATTGGGCCTGTGTGGTCTTCCCGGCCTCTTATAGCATCCCTTTGCGCGTGCGTACGCGCCGTCGGTGACGATCAATTTTCGGCATAAAGACGGGAAAACCCCGAACTCTTGCCACAATGGCGGGAGATATCACGGACGATTGAGCGGGGAGAGGTTGCTCCATGAAATGGCAGGCAGTTTTGGCCGGCGCCTTGGCGTCGGCCCTGGTGACTTGTGCGGCATCGGCCGAGGTTCGCATCGTAAACGATCCGGGGGGTGAGGTTTCCGCCTATATCCAAAAGTTCCACGCGATGCGCGCGTCCGGCCAGCACGTGGTTATCGACGGCCCGTGCCTTTCGGCTTGCACCTTGCTGACCGGCATTATTCCGCGAAATCGCATCTGCGTCACCCAGCGCGCCGTGCTGGGCTTTCATGCGGCGTCATATTACGACGACGTGTCGCGCTCGCTGGTGCCGACGCGTCGCGGCAGCCGCCTGGTGATGCGACTCTACCCGCCGGCCATCCGGACCTGGATCGATCGGCACGGCGGCCTCACCCCACAGCTGATCACGCTGCGCGGGCGGGAACTGTTCGCGCTCTATCGCAGCTGTCGCTAGGCGCGGCGGCAAGGGATGGTTCGAGCTTGGGCGTGGCCCGGAGGCTTCCGACGCCATTGTCTTGTGCCCGGGCTTATGCTCGGGTTCGGGCCTATCCGAGGCTGAGGAACTCCGGCCATGCCCGATATCGTTACCCGCCCCTATCTGTCCGTGCCGGCACTTGCGACCGTTGCTGTCGTCGCGCTGGCTCTGATCGGCACTGTTCTACTGTGGGCACATTACGGCACGACGGTCTTTTTCGAGACCATCCGCGTGGGGTTTTCGGCGTGCTTCGGCTGACCGGACGAGACAGATGAACGCGAAGCCGCATGCCCAAGCCTCCCGCCTGCCGCTGGTGCTGGCGGCATTCCTGGGCGGCCTTTTCTTGATCTTCGGCGTCATCTTCTTCATTACCGGGCATCCATACTGGCCGATCGGGCGGGCGGTCGCCGCGATCGGCGGACCGCTCGATCTGGAAGATCAGAACGGCAAGCCATTCACCGACGCGCAATTGAGGGGCCGTCCGTTCCTGGTGTTTTTCGGCTATACCCATTGTCCGGACATCTGCCCCACCACCTTGTTCGACATGTCGCAGATGATGAAGGCCCTCGGTCCGGACGCCGATCGCGTCGCCGCGTTGTTCGTCACCGTCGATCCGGAGCGCGACACGCCCAAAGTGCTCAAGGATTATCTATCGAACTTCGATCCGCACCTCCGCGGGCTGACCGGTAATCAGGCGCAGATCGACACTGCAATCAAAGAATACCGGGTCTATGCCAAGAAGGTTCCGCTCGAAAACGGCGACTACTCGATGGACCATACCGCTATCGTCTATCTGATGGACAAGGACGGCCGTTTCGTCACGCCGTTCAATATGAGCCGCACACCCCAGGCGGAAGCCGCCGATCTGCGGCGCTATATATGAATTTGCCCGCTTAGAGCATGATCCGGAAAAGTGGATACCGGTTTTCCGAAAAGATCATGCTCCACCGAATAATCCTAGACCATGATCCCGGTTCAACCTGATCGGATCATGGTCTAGCGGGTGAGCCGCGTCCCGCGCGTCAGTTCCATGATCTTCATTGGTGCAACAGGCCTGCCGGGGCCGATCTGTGCGATGGTTGGGCCGCCTGCTCGGCCAGCAATCATTGTTGGGCGCGGCGCATACGGCGAGCGTTGCCGCGATGGCCCCGCTGATCGCCGGGGCTCCGGCCGCAAGCGGCGTGATTCGGCGATGCGCGACGTTGTTGCCATGCCATGCTCGGTTTTTTCCCAACGCTGTGGATCGCAGATCAGCTGAAACAGCGCCCGCCACGCGGCGATCGACAGCAGCAACCAGTGCAGCGGGGTCAGAACGAGCACCGAGGCATTGCCGAGCAGTCCCCGCCGCCGCATGCCGATCAGGTCCAGCGCGACCGTTGAAGCGTAGCCGGACAGAAGGCTGGTCGCGAAGATCGGCGCCGCATTCTCCATGATGGTGCTCGCCCACGGCATCGGCAGCGCGTAGAGCGTGACGCCGAGCCCGGCCATAAACAGAGGATGGATCAAGGCCGCGAGCACGTTGGCGGCAAAGAATATTTGAAAGGCAATGGCGCCGGCAGGAGTCAGTTCACGAATTAGCCGGCCGGGACGGCGCATGTGCACCAGCCAAGTCTGCATCCAGCCCTTGTACCAGCGGGTCCGCTGCTTGAGCCAAGGCACAAAGCGTGCCGGCGCTTCCTCATAGGTTGTCGAGGCCACGGCCGCGCGCGATAGCCAAGGCGATAGAGGCGGATGCCGAGGTCGGCATCTTCGGTGACGTTGTAGGAGTCCCAGCCGCCGGCCTGACGCAACGCGCCGGTGCGGAAATGATTCGATGAGCCGCCCAGCGGAAACGGCAGGCCGAGCGCCGCGAGGCCACGAAGAAAGACGTCGAACTGGCCCGCATAATTCGGCGGTGAACATGCCGGCGAGCCAGTTGTCGGCGGTGTTGTCGATGGTCAGACTTGCCTGCACGCAGGCGAGCCGTTTGCCGCCTTGCGCGAAAGGCGTGCGAGCGCACGCGAAGCTGGTCGGGTTCGGGCCTATCCTCGGCGTCATAGACGACCGTAAACGTCCCGCGCGCCAAGGGAAGGGCGACGTTGAGCGCCTTGGGCTTGGTGCGTGGACCGATTGGCGGCGCGACGATGGTTTCGAAGGGCGGCCCGAGATTGAGGTCGAGGAGAGTGCGGCGTGTCTCGTGATCCTCGGCTTCGAGCACGAATTTCACGTCGAGCTTTTCCGGAGGGTAATCGAGAGCGCGGATCGCGCCGACAAGCTGCTCCACGACCGCCGTTTCCCGGTAAAGCGCGCAGATGACGGTGTAGACCGGGAGCTCGCGGTCATCGCGATAAGCAGGGCTGTCGCCCTCGGTTTCGATGAAGCAAGCGCTCAGCAACCGCAGTATCGCCGCCGCCAAAAACAGAGCGCAGCAGAGGCCGCTTACGACTTCGATCACGGGAAGCGGCGCGAAGGAGAAAAAAATGAACGCGGTTGTCACGATGGCGCTCGTCCTCAGGGCTCTCCAGCCACCTTTCGGCGGAGCATTTGAGAACAGCGGCCGGTGCAAGCGCAGGCTGTCGGCGGCGCGCCGGCCCAGCGCGCGCTGACCATGCCGCAGGACGAAATCGCGAAGCCGGTCTGCCGAGGTCAGACGGAACGATTGCAGCCACGCCGGACGTGGCTGGCGAGCATCGGCCAGCCGGCGCGCAGTAAAACCGCACGGCGCGATGATCCACACCAATCGGCGTCCCTCGCGCAACGGCAGCAGTCCAGCCGCCGCAGCCTGCACCAGTTGATCGTCGTCAAGCGGGCAGGCGCTGCGCGAAATAGCTTCGAATCGCTCATAGGACGTGTCGAGAGAGTTCGCCAGCGCGGTAAGATAAGCCTCCTCGGTCATGGCGTCGGCGCAAATCAGCACACGCTCCGCGCCGACACCAATCGATCGGGCCCGACGCTCTGCGGCGGCCAGGATCCGATGCGGCAGCAAATGGCGGATGCAATCGAGTTCCGGACAGCCGCTCGACTGGCTCGCAACAGTCTCGTGACGGTGCCGCTGGATCGGCGGCGGCGCGATCGCGAGGTTGGCGAGCCAATTTTCCACTCTGGCGCGGCGAACGGCCGCGCCCCCGATGCCTCCGACCGCCACCGTTGCCCCCTAGCACAACGCACAGGGTTGCCCGCCTCGACTTTTCCCCAAGCCCCCGCTAAGCGGGCGAAGAGACGGAAATGGACATGACACGGGTACAATGGTGGCCCATGCCACCTGGAATGGCAATATCGATTAAATTCGCGCCGGTCATGCGCGCGCTTGCATCTGTGGCGCTGCTTGGCGCGGTGCTCGCTGCTGGCTTTGGCGCGCGATCGGCCTGGAGCCAGGATGGCGTGACTTTACCGCGGGGCGCCGCGGTTCCCGGATTCTGGGACCCACGGCGGCGGCCGGAACGCCCCGACCTGTCACGCATCCAATCGATCCGCTTTCTCACCGATCTCGATTATCCTCCATTCGACTTTGCCGGCACTGACGGCAATCCAGCCGGGTTCAACGTCGACCTGGCGCGGCTCCTCTGCGAGGAGATCAAGACCACCTGCACCATTCAGGCGCGCCGCTTCGATCTGTTGCTCGATGCGCTCAACGCCAATCAGGGTGACGCCGTGATCGCTTCGATTGCGGCGACCACGCAGGCGCGCCAGCGCGCCGATTTCACCGATCCGTACTACCGCACGCCGGCGCAATTCGTGGCCCTCGCCGACAGCCCGATCCGCGATGTCCGGCCGGAACTCGTCGAGGGCAAGAAGATCGCGGTCGTCGCCGGAACGGCCCACGAGGCCTACCTGAAGGAAATGTTCACCGAAGCCGAGGTGAAGCCCTATGCCAATGACGAAGCGGCGCGGGCGGCGCTGCGCAACAAGGATGTCGATCTTTTGTTCGGCGACGGCATTTCCTTGGCGCTCTGGCTCAACGGCACCGACGCGGCCGGCTGTTGCGCGTTCCGCGGCGGCCCTTATCTGGAAAGCCGCTTTTTCGGCGAAGGCGTCGGCATCGCGGTGAAGCGCGGCAACGATCTGTTGCGGCAAGCCTTGAACTGGGCGTTGTTCCGGCTGTGGGAGAAGGGTAGCTACACCGATTTGTGGCTGCGTTATTTTCCGATCAGTCCGTTTTGAAATCGCGATATTGAACGCTATACCGCGCGCCACCGCGGGTGAAAGCTTAAGCAGTGATGACAAACGCAGAAGCCCCCACTGTTGCGCTGCGCGAAATCGCCGAGCTGTCGCACGCCTGGCCGTTCGAGGAGGCGCGCAAGATCGTCGCGCGCTTGAAGCGCCAGCCGAAGGACGAGGTGATTTTCGAGACCGGCTACGGGCCCTCCGGCCTGCCCCATATCGGCACCTTCGGCGAGGTCGCGCGTACGACCATGGTGCGCCATGCCTTCCGCGTCCTCACCGGCGACAAGGTCAAGACCCGGCTGATCGCGTTCTCCGACGACATGGACGGACTGCGCAAAGTCCCCGATAACGTGCCGAACAAGGAGATGGTGGCGGCGCATCTCGGCAAGCCGCTCACCCAAGTGCCGGACCCATTCGGCACCCATGACAGTTTCGCCGCCCATAACAATGCGCGGCTGCGCGCCTTCCTTGACCAGTTCGGCTTCGAATACGAGTTCATGTCCTCGACCGCCTGCTACACGTCGGGGCGGTTCGACGCGGCGCTGCTCAAAATGCTGGCGCATTTCGAACAGGTCATGGAGGTCATGCTGCCGTCACTGCGCGAAGAACGCGCGCAGACCTATTCGCCGTTCCTGCCGATCGACCAAAAGACCGGCATCGTCTTGCAGGTGCCGGTGATCGCCCACGATGCCAAGGCCGGGACCATCACCTACGAAAACGGCGGCGAGCGCGTCACGACGCCGGTCACCGGCGGGCGCTGCAAGCTGCAATGGAAGCCGGACTGGGCCATGCGCTGGGTGGCGCTTGGTGTCGACTACGAGATGGCCGGCAAGGATTTGATCAACTCGGTCAAGCTGTCGAGCGAGATCTGCCGCGTCCTCGGCGGTAGCCCGCCGGAAGGGTTCAACTACGAGCTTTTCCTCGACGAGAACGGGCAGAAGATCTCAAAATCGAAGGGCAACGGACTGACCATCGATGAGTGGCTGCGCTACGCCAGTCCCGAGAGCCTGTCGCTCTTCATGTATCGCGAGCCCAAGGCAGCGAAGCGGCTCTATTTCGACGTCATCCCGCGCCATGTCGACGAATATCTGCAATTTCTCGACGCTTACCCGCGCCAGGGGCCGAAAGAGCAACTCGGCAATCCGGTTTGGCATATTCATTCCGGCACCCCGCCGGCGTCCGACAATCCGGTGCCGTTTGCGATGCTGTTGTCGCTGGTCACGGCGTCGAATGCCGCCAATGCCGAGACCCTGTGGGGCTTTATCGGCCGCTACCGCCCGGGCGTGACACAGCAATCGCATCCGCGGCTCGCCAAGCTTGTCGACTACGCGATCAATTATTATCGCGACTTCGTCGCGCCGAAGAAGAAGTTCCGTGCGCCGTCGGCGGCCGAACGCGGTGCGCTGCTTGATTTGCACGATGCGCTATCTCAGCTCGAGAACAATACCGATGCGCAAACGATTCAGGATGTTGTATACGAAGTAGGGCGACGTGAGCCATTTCTCGACAAGAAAAAGAAAGCCAAAGACGGCAAGCTAGGCGTTGCGCTTGATTGGTTCAACATGCTCTATCAAGTGCTGCTCGGGCAGGAACGTGGACCGCGTTTTGGCTCATTCGTTGCTGCGTACGGCATTGCCAATACAATGGGCATGATTGAGGGCGCGCTCGCTCGCTCAGCGCCAAATATACCCTCGTTCGTGCGCCCCGCAGACCGCTATCGTCTTTATTACGATGAAACCGGTAACGGCGATCTTAGTGCAGCAAAGAAGGATCCAAATCAGCGATATTTGAGTCTCACCGGGCTAATAATTCGGCAGGATATTCACGACACGCAGATTACTGAACAATTAGCCGCACTGAAGCGGAATATATTTGGTGCAGATAACGCGTCTATCATTCTTCATCGACGGGAGATAATGGATAAAAAGGGCGTGTTCGTAGCGTTAAGAGATGACGCTCTGCGAATGAAATTTGATACGGAATTCGCAGAGTTAGTTCGCAGTCTCCCTGCGACCGCAATCACAGTTTCAATCGATAAACAGGCCCATCTTGAAAAATACAAAGTGTGGCAATTCAGCCCTTATCACTACGCGCTGACATGTCTGCTTGAAAGGTTTGTTCTTTGGCTGAACCGAAACGGATTCCGCGGCGACGTAGTAAGCGAAGCGCGAAGTAAGAAGCACGATGCACAACTTCGTCGATCGTTTCGATATTTCTATAAAAACGGAACGACAGTTCGCAAAGATGTGATCCAAGCACGTCTAATCTCTGGGGAGCTCAGGCTAAGACCCAAGACAGCGAACGTCTCCGCGTTACAAATCGCTGACCTGCTGGCGCATCCCGCCCATCGGACTTATAAATTTACGCAACTTGGAGAAGCCGTTCCTAATGACTATGGCGCTTCTCTGGTCAGTATTCTTGAGAATTCCAAGTATGACCGCAACTACCGCAATGGGAATATAGAGGGGTGGGGCAGAAAGTGGCTCCCCTAAAAACGAACCCGGGGCCCTATAGGCCCCGGCGATCGCGAAACGATCTCCCTTCGACCGTAGCCGAATTAATACTCATATAGTCGATTCCTTGCAAAGAATCAATGGGTTGTAACTCATTGATTTAAGAGTTTTTTTGCATGAAATCCTAATTTTCGCGGTTTACTGGCTCGCCCACAAAATCCGGGCGATCCACAGCACGTCGGCGGTCGCGAGCATGCGGTCGGGATGCTGGGTGTTGAGCGATTTCAGCTCGATCGATTTTGCCGTCCGCCGCTTGAGCTCCTTGGCCAGAACTTCGCCGTCTTTGGTCCGCACCAGGACGCGGTCGCCGCGGCGGATCGGCGCCGACGGCGACACCAGGATGACGTCGCCGTCGCGGTAGGCCGGCTCCATCGACTGGCCGGAGACTTCGAGCGCATAGGCATGCTCGTCGGTGACGGCGGGAAAGGCGATTTCGTCCCAGCCTTCACCGGCCGGGAAGCCGCCGTCGTCGAAATAGCCGCCGGCGCCGGCCTCGGCGAAACCGAGCAGCGGCACCGCACGTGCCGCGCCTGCGATGGCGGGTTCGACGAGGGTGACGAAAGTGTCCAATGAGGTGCCGGTCGCGGCCAAGGCCTTGGCGACGGATTCGGTCGAGGGCCAGCGCGCACGGCCCTGCGGCGTGACGCGCTTCGATTTGTTGAACGTCGTCGGATCGAGTCCGGCGCGACGGGCGAGCCCCGAAGCGGATACACCGGCGCGGGCGGCGAGGCGATCGATGGCCGACCAGACCTGCGCGTGTGTGAGCATACAAACCTCTGAGGAGGAGAGGCATGATAGGAATTATTGCCTGAATGCTCAAGGGCCGATAGGGTCCCGCGCCGAGAGGTCGCGGAGGGGCGGCGCGTGACGACGATTTACAAGCTCTGCGAGCGCGCGGCATGGCAGGCGGCGGAGCGCGCCGGGATCTATCATGGCTCGGACGTCGACCGGCGCGATGGCTTCATCCACTTCTCGACCGCAGCGCAGCTCGCCGAGACGGCGGCCAAGCATTTTGCCGGGCAAAAGGACTTGATGCTGATCGCGCTGGACAGCGCAGGGTTGGGGCCGAGCCTGAAATGGGAACCCTCGCGCTGCGGCGATCTGTTTCCGCACCTTTATGCCGCACTGCCGTTCGTGTCAGTACTTTGGGCACAGCCGTTGCCGGACGAGATTGAGGGCCGGCGCGCGCTGCCGGAGCTGAAACCGTGATCGGCTTATATGACCGCCTGGCACGGCCGTTTCTGCATGCGCTCGATCCGGAAGACGCGCATGGCTTGGCGATCAGGCTATTGAAATTCGCGCCCCTGCCATCTGCCGCCACGGACGACAAGCGGCTGGCGATGCGGGTATTCGGGCTCAACTTCCCCAATCCGGTCGGGATCGCCGCCGGTTTTGACAAGAATGCCGAAGTGCCGGACGCGCTGCTGCGCGTCGGATTCGGCTTCGTCGAGGTGGGCACCATCACGCCCAAGCCGCAACCCGGGAATCCGCGGCCGCGATTGTTCCGGCTCACTGCCGACGCCGGCGTCATCAATCGGCTCGGCTTTAATTCGCAAGGCGCCGACACTGTGCTGCGCCGGCTCGCCGCCCGGGCGGCGCCGTCTCTTGCTTCCCCTGCCGGCGCGGGATCGCATGGTATTGTCGGGATCAATGTCGGCGCCAACAAGGATACGCCGGATCGTATTGCCGACTATGTGCAGCTGATCGAGCGCTTCGCCGCGGTAGCGAGCTATGTCACGGTCAATATCTCGTCGCCCAATACGCCCTGCTTGCGCGCCATGCAGCAGGCTGCCGTGCTCGACGATCTTTTGGCGCGCGTGATCGACGCGCGCGAGCGCGTCGCGCCCAAGGCCGGGCCGACCCCCGTGCTGCTCAAAATCGCGCCCGATCTTTCCTTGCCCGACCTCGACGACGTTGTCGGCATCGCGCGGTCGCGCCGGGTCGATGGCATGATCGTCGGCAATACGACCGTGACTCGGCCGAAAGGCCTGCATGACATCGAGACGGCCAAAGAGGCCGGCGGCCTGTCCGGCCGGCCGCTGTTGCCGCTCGCCAACCGCATGCTGGCGGAGAGCTATGTGCGGGTCGAAGGCGTGTTTCCGCTAATCGGCGCCGGCGGCATCGACTCGGGTGAAAGCGCCCTCGGTAAAATCCGCGCTGGCGCCAGCCTCGTTCAGGTCTATTCGGGCCTGATCTTTCGCGGCTTGAGCCTTGTGCGCGAGATCAAGACAACCCTTCTCGCGGCGCTCGAACGCGACCGGCAATCGAGCCTCAACGAGTATGTCGGTGCCGATGCTGCGGCCGTGACCGCCGAGCCGTGGCCGGAGTGACGGCGCAACGCGTCGAGACGATTGCAATCCCTGCCTGCTTCTCAAAGGCGGCTTTGCCGGACTACAAAAGCCCTCAAGGCTGAAAAACCGGCCGCGTTCAGGAGGATGAGGATGATCGACTGCTACACGTGGACGACCGATAACGGCTACAAGCCGCGCGTGATGCTGGAAGAGACCGGTCTTGCGCATCGGATCGTTCCGGTCAATCTGCGGGAGAAGGCGCAGATGGCGCCGGAGTTCATGAAGATCAGCCCCGGACATAAGATACCAGCGATCGTCGACGATGACGGACCAGGCGGCGCGCGCGTGACACTGTGCGAGTCGGGCGCGATCCTCAAATATCTCGCGGAAAAATCCGGCAAATTCTATCCGAGCGAGCCCGCTGCCCGCGCCAAAGTGGACCAATGGCTGTTCTACGGCTCGGCGACGTTCACCACGCTGTCCCAGCAGTTCGGGCATTGGACGATCCGTTCGCCGGTGAAGGCGCCGCTGGCGCAAGAGCATTACGAGGCAAACTTGCGGGACATGCTCGGCATCCTCGACCGGCATCTTGCCGCGAACGCATATTTCGGCGGCGACTATTCGATCGCCGACATGACGATGTATTCCGACGTGCACCTTCATGGCGTCAACGACATCGGACTCAACGATTATCCCAATGTGAAACGCTGGCATGACGCCATCGCGGCACGTCCGGCGGTGCAGCGGGCCTGGGGGCCGTTTCCGGCTTGACGTCCCGAAGCGCGATTGTCACCGCATCGCGGCGGCGCCCGGCGAGGGCGCCAGCACCGGCTGCAGCGCCGGCACCAGCCGGCGCTTTTCGCGGCGTGCGGGAATGGCGCGGTAGACCTGCTTGGTCGCCTCGACGATATGCACGCCGGCGAACGGCGCCGATAGCGTGGCGCCAGTGCGTTCCCAGGCAATTGCCGAGCGCAGGAACCAATTCCGCGAAATAGGCGGCACGTACAGCGCCTCGTCCCAGCCGGTCGGAGTAAACCAGGCATCGCGCAGGAGCTGCGTGATCTGGCTGCGCGAATAGGGCCGGCCTTGGCCGAACGGCGTCGTGTCCATGCGCGCCCACAACCCGCGCCGATTTGGCACCACCGCCAGAAGCCTGCCACCGGCGGCCAGCACCCGCCATGCTTCGCGCAATAACTCCGTCGCATCGGAGGACATTTCCAGCGCATGGACCAGCAGGACCCGATCGACCGCGGAATCGGTCAGCGGCAGCTCGTCCTCTTCGACAAGCGCGGCCAAGCCTGGGCGTGTGGAGGGCCAGCGAATGACGCCCTGTGTCGCCGGCATCATGGCGAGACAGCGTTCGGCCTCCTCGCGAAACAAGCCAAGGTAGGGCGTTGGATAGCCGATACCCAGGACCCGCAGCCCACGGGTATCGCCCCAGCGGTTCCGGATACCTTGCCCGACG
This sequence comes from uncultured Alphaproteobacteria bacterium, assembly GCA_963791925.1. Classification (GTDB taxonomy): domain Bacteria; phylum Pseudomonadota; class Alphaproteobacteria; order Rhizobiales; family Xanthobacteraceae; genus BOG-931. Next base: position 142,023 of record CAWBUA010000007.1, read on the forward strand.
AAGCGGCGCGCCACGACGCCTAGCTGCTGGACATAGAAATTTCGCAGATCGACGACATCCATGATGGCAAAATAGCACGGATTGCATTGATGTTCCGTGCCGGCGCTTGGACGTTAACCATGCCTTATTGCGTCATTTGCCCTGGAGGCGGATGATCCTCGCTTGGTACCTCTCAATTGGGAAAACACAGGATTGGAAGAAGCAACATGGCGGTTGAAACCTATCTGTTCCCCTGCCTGAAGGATAATTTCGGCGTTCTGATCCACGATCCGGCGAGCGGCGCTACCGCGTCGATCGACGCCCCCGAGGCGGCTCCCGTCGAGGCCGCGCTGCAAAAGACCGGCTGGCAGCTTTCCGAGATTCTGGTGACCCATCACCATGGCGATCACACTGCCGGCATCGGCGAGCTCAAGACACGGCACAAATGCCGCGTGATCGCGCCGCGCGCCGAGGCGGACCGCATCGCCCATGTCGACGAAACCGTGGCCGAGGGCGACAAAGTGCGCGTCGGCGCGCTTGAAGGGCGCGTCATCGAAACGCCGGGCCACACTTCGGGGCACATTTCCTATTTCTTTCCTGCCGACAAGCTCGCTTTTGTCGGCGATACGCTGTTTTCGATCGGCTGCGGCCGCGTCATCGAAGGCAATCCGGAGATGATGTGGCATTCGCTCCTGAAATTGCGCGCGCTGCCCGACGACACGCAGTTTTACTGCGGCCACGAATACACCGCGGCCAATATCCGTTTCGCCAAGACGATCGAGCCGGACAACACGGCGCTCGCCGCGCGCGCCGAGGAAGTCAAAAAGCTTCTGGCAACCGGCAAGCCGACGATCCCGGCAACGATCGGCGCGGAGAAAGCGGAGAACCCATTCCTGCGCGCCGACGCGGCTGAAGTGGCGAAATCCGTCGGGCTTGCCGGCAGTCCGGCCTGGAAAGTGTTCGCCGAGATCCGCGAACGCAAGAACCGGTTTTGACGCGCACCGCTATGTCATCGGTCTGCGCAGGCGACGTAATCCGGTTCCTCGAGCTCAAGCCGCATCCGGAGGGCGGGCATTTTCGCGAGACCTTTCGCGACACGCCCCCACCCTACTCTCCTCCGCGCGCGGGGGAGGGTAGGGTGGGGGTAGGCCGCGCCGCTTCGACAGCGATCTATTTTCTGCTCGCGCGCGGCGAACGCTCGCACTGGCACCGCATCGACGCAGTCGAGGTGTGGCATTGGTACGCCGGGGCACCGCTCGTGCTGGAAATCTGCCGCGAGCCGCGACGCGTCGAGCGCCTGACCCTCGGTTGCGATCTCGCCGGCGGCGAGCGCCCGCAGGCGATGGTGCCGGCGCAGGTCTGGCAGGCGGCGGAAAGCCTCGGCGATTGGACGCTGTGCGGCTGTACCGTGGCGCCGGGCTTTGATTTCAGCGGCTTTGAGCTAGCGCCGAAGGACTGGACACCATCGGCGTGACCGGCTCGCCCGTGCGCGCCGCCAGATAGCCGTGGAGCGCGGCGACGACCTGCGCGCCTTCGCCAACGGCGGCGGCGACACGTTTGACGGATTTGGCCCGGACATCGCCAATGGCGAAAACGCCGCGCTGGCTGGTTTCCAAGGCATGACGGCTGTGGCCGGCGTCTTCGCCGGTCAGCACAAAGCCCTTGGCATCGAGCCCAACGCCCGAGCGGGCCAGCCAGTCGGTGTTCGGCGCGGCGCCGATGAACAGGAACAGATGGCGCATCGGCTTGCGCACTTCCTGGCCGGTCGCGGTCAGACGCCAGCGCACGGCTTCGAGCGAGCCGTTACCGCCCTCCAGCGCGCTGACCTGCGCGCCGGTAATAAGCTGAATATTTTCAAGGCCGGCGATGCGGTCGACCAGATAGCTCGACATCGAATCGGCCAGTCCCGACCCGCGAATGAGCATCGAGACTCTGACACCCTGGCTCGCCAGAAAAACTGCCGCCTGTCCGGCCGAATTGCCGGCACCGACCAAGGCTATTTCCTGATTGCTGCACAGCTTCGCTTCAAGTGGCGACGCCCAGTAATGCACGCTCGATCCTTCAAACTCGTGCAGGTTGGCGACGGGAAGCTGCCGATAGCGGGCGCCACTGGCAATGACGACAGAACGGGCGGTGACGCGTTCCCTGCTTGCCAATTGCAGGACGAAACGGCCGGATATTTCCGTCGGCGCTATCAGTCCATCGGCCTCATCGGGTATTGCCATTTCGGCGCCGAACTTCTGCGCCTGGTTATAGGCGCGCGCCATCAGCGCCATGCCGGTAATCCCGGTGGGAAAGCCAAGATAGTTTTCGATGCGCGCCGAGGCGCCGGCTTGGCCGCCAAAAGCGCGGCAATCGAGCACCAGGGCGGAAAGTCCTTCTGAGGCGGCATAGACCGCGGTCGCCAGGCCCGCGGGGCCCGCTCCGACTATAGCTACGTCATAGACGCGGTCGGGGTCGATCGGTCCAACGAGACCGACGCAACGCGCCAGCTCGTCTTCGCCGGGATTGCGCAGGAGTTGTCCCCCCGGACAAAGCACGATCGGCAGCTGGCCCGGATCGACGTGAAAACGCTCGATCAGAGTTTTTGCCTCCGCGTCTGTCTCGGGATTGAGCAGTTGATGGGGGTGGCCGTTGCGACGGAGGAAGACCTGCAGCCGCAGCACGTCGCCGTTGTCGGCGCGGCCGACGATGATGGGGCCGCTGGTCTGGCTCTCGAGCAGGCCCATCCGCCTGATGATCAGGGCCCGCATGATGCGCTCGCCCAACTCGGCCTCGGCGACAAACAAAGCGCGTAGCCGGTCCGGCGGCAGAATCAGAACCTCTGTTGGCCCTTTGGCCGTCGCGTCCGTCAGCGATGGACGCCCTGACAATTGCGCAAGCTCGCCCAGGAAATGGCCGGCTTCATGGGTCACGAGCGTGGTGCGATGGTCGGAATTATCGACCTGGCTGACGTCGATGCTGCCGGAAAGGATGACCATCAATCCGGGACCGACTTCGCCGATCCTGTAGACCGCGGTGCCGGCCGGGAAGGAACGGCGCTCGCCGAAACGCCGCACCCGCTCGATCTCCGCTTGATCGAGAACGGGAACAGCCTGATCCCGCCGTCTCTCCAGGATCGATATTGGTGCCGTCGCCATGGTGATACCGTCGCCCGCAAAACCGGTGCGGCGGATATATAGTCACGAAAAGCTAGGCGAAATACTGCCCGCCGTTGGCGGTCAGCGTCGAGCCGGTGATCAAGCCGGCATCGTCGGAGGCGAGAAATACCACGCAGCGCGCGACTTCTTCCGGCTCGCCAAGCCGGCCGATCGGAATTTGCGGCAGCACGTTCTTCTGCAGCACGTCCTGCGACATTGCTTTGACCATGTCGGTCGCGATGTAGCCGGGGCAGATGGCGTTGACGGTGATGCCGACGCGCGCCCCCTCCTGTGCCAGCGCCTTGGTGAAACCGATCTCACCGGCCTTGGAGGCCGAATAATTGCACTGGCCGAATTGACCCTTTTGGCCGTTGATCGAGGAGATATTGACGATGCGGCCGAATTTCCGCTCGCGCATGCCCTCGACGACATTGCGGCACATGTTGAACAGCGAGCCGAGATTGGTGTTGATCACCTCCGTCCACTGCTCCGGCTTCATGCGGTGGAGCTGGGCGTCGCGCGTGATGCCGGCGTTGTTGACGAGCACGTCGATCGGCCCAAGCTCGGCCTCGACCTGCTTGACGCCGGCGGCGCAGGCGTCAAACGACGACACGTCCCATTTGTAGACGTTGATGCCGGTTTCGGCCTTGAATTTTTGCGCAGCCTCGTCGTTGCCGGCGTAATTGGCGGCGACCGAGTAACCTGCGGCTTTGAGCGCCTTGCAGATGGCGGCGCCAATGCCGCGCGTCCCCCCAGTGACCAACGCGACACGGGGCATGGTTCCCTCCCGGATGCTTTTGTTTAGAGAGGACGGACGACGGAGGACAGATGACAGACAGTCATCTTCAGGCCTCTCTCATCCGTCTTCTGTCGTCTGTCTTCCGTCGTCTATCTTTCCACGCACATTGCGATGCCCATGCCGCCGCCGATGCAGAGCGTGGCCAAGCCCTTCTTCGCATTGCGCTTTTGCATCTCGTGAAGCAGCGTCACCAGAACACGGGTCCCCGATGCGCCGATCGGATGGCCGATGGCAATGGCGCCGCCGTTGACGTTGACCTTGCCGGTATCCCAGCCGAGGTCCTTGTTGACCGCGCAGGCCTGGGCGGCAAATGCCTCGTTGGCTTCGATCAGATCGAGATCGCCGACGTTCCAGCCGGCCTTTTTCAGGGCGGCGCGTGACGCCGGGATCGGGCCGGTACCCATGATTTTCGGGTCGACGCCGGCTTGCGCCCAGGAGACGATGCGCGCGAGCGGCGTCTTGCCGAGCTTGGCCGCCTCGCTTGCCTTCATCAAAACGACGGCCGCGGCGCCGTCATTGATGCCCGACGCGTTGCCCGCGGTCACGGTACCTTCCTTGTCGAAGGCCGGCCGCAATTTGCCGATCGTCTCGAGCGTCGTGCCATGCTTGGGATATTCGTCGGCATCGACGACGATGTCGCCCTTGCGGTTCTTGACCGTTACCGGCGTGATCTCGTCCTTGAACTTGCCGGCCTTCTGCGCGGCTTCCGCCTTGTTCTGGGACTTCACCGCGAACTCGTCTTGCTGCTGGCGTGTGATCTGCCACTGCCGCGCCACGTTCTCGGCGGTGTTGCCCATGTGATACCCGTTAAAGGCGTCCCACAGGCCGTCCTTGATCATGGTATCGATCATCTCGAAATTGCCCATTTTCACGCCGTTGCGCAGATGCGCGCAGTGCGGGGCCATGCTCATCAACTCCTGTCCGCCGGCGACCACGATCTCGCTGTCGCCGTTGACGATGGCCTGGTAACCCAGGGCCACCGAGCGCAATCCGGACCCGCACAGCATATTGACGGCCCAACCGGGAGTTTCGACCGGAACCCCGGCCGCGATCGAGGCTTGGCGGGCGGGATTCTGACCCTCGCCGGCGGTCAGGATCTGCCCCATGATGACCTCGGAGACGCGAGACGGGTCAACGCCGGCGCGGTCGAGCGCCCCCTTGATCGCGGTCTTGCCGAGTTCATGGGCTGGCAGAGACGCGAAGGCACCGTTGAACGCTCCGACCGGTGTGCGCGTCGCGCTGACAATGACGACATCGTCTTTCATGGGATTTCCTTCCGCGCTGTTGGGCTATTGCAAATGCGGGGGCTGGCCGCGGGGGTCACCCTATCTCATAGGGACGCGACCGCCCCTCGACAAGGCGCAATGAGGCACATGGCAGGCCCATTACCGGCATGCCCGGGGCTGCCATTGTCCCCCAGGGCGCGGCCCGCCACAAAAAGGTAGCCGCGCCGCGCAAAACCGCCTACTTTAACGGCAAAATTGCATGGTTCCGTCGCATGACTGATACGACAACGAAGCCCGCCGAGCCGGTCACGATCAAGAAATACGCCAATCGGCGGCTCTACAACACCGGCACGAGCGCCTATGTCACGCTCGAGGACCTCGCCGCCATGGTCAAGAAAGGCGAGGATTTCGTCGTTTACGATGCCAAGACCGGCGAAGAGATCACCCGGTCCGTCCTCACTCAGATCATTTTCGAGCAGGAGAACAAGGAAGGCCAGAATCTGTTGCCGATCGCTTTCCTGCGCCAGCTGATCCGCTTTTATGGCGACAGCATGCAGATGCTGGTGCCGCGATACCTCGAAGTTTCGATCGAGTCCTTGACCCGCGAGCAGGAAAAATTTCGCAATCAGATGGCGCAAGCTTTCGGCGTCGGCGCCTTCACTTCGCTCGAAGAGCAAGTGCGGCGGAACATGGAAATGTTCGAGCGCACCTTCGCCATGTTTGCGCCTTTCGCGCGGCGCGAGACCGCCGGCGGCGAAGCTGCTGTGGAGCCGGAAAAATCCGCGGCGAAATCCGGCGATATCGACGACCTCAAGCGTCAGCTCGACGAGATGAAACGCAAAGTGGATCGGCTGACCGACAAAGAACCTGGCGCCGAATAAATCGCCGCGAGCCGGTTCAGACGGCCGCGGCCGAGCTTTCGAGCCAAGGCCGTTTGGTGACGGCCAGACCGACCAGCGCGCCTTGCAGATAATCGCAGCCCCATGCCGTCAGCGTCTGAGCCGCGCCTTCGTCCTGGACCCATTCGGCAACCGTCTCGAGCTTCAGGCGCTTGGCAAGATCGATCAGCGTATGCACGAAAGCGCGATCGTCATCCGAACGCGTGATGTGCTGCACGAAGGCGCCGTCGATCTTGACGATGTCGACGCCGAGCTTGCGCAGGTTGCGGAACGAGGTGTAACCGGCGCCGAAGTCGTCGATGGCGATGCGGCAACCAAGGTCTTTGACGCGGGTGACGAAGCCACGTGTTTCGTCAATATCCTGAATTGCGGCGCTTTCCGTGATTTCGACGGTAAGCCGCTCTGCGACGCCGCCATGGTTGCGCAAGAGCGAACCCAATCCCGCCCACCAGTCGGGATCGGTGGTAGAGGCCGGCGAAACATTGAAGCTTGTCTGCAGCGTGGGGGCCGCCGCCATTTCGTCGACGACGAGTTCGAGAACACGGAAATCGAGCAGGCGCACCAGACCGAGTCGTTCCGCGACCGGCACGATATCGTTCGCCGCGATCAGGCTGCCGTCGGTGCGTCTTATCCGCATCAGGCATTCGTAGAACGCAGGCCGCCGGCCGGTCGCTTCGGCCACCGCCTCATAGGCGAGGAAAATGCGCCGCTCGTTGAGTGCGGCGACGATCTCATCGGTCGCGCGCACATTGTCGCGGCGCATCGCTTCGCGCTCGATATTTGGCCGGTAGGCCTGGAACGAGCCGCGGCGCCGGGCCTTGGCGGCATCGAGGCTCTCCTGCGCGCGTCCAAGCACCTCGGCAATGCCCCGGGCATGACGCGGCGCCGTGACGCCGCCGATGGTGATGGTGACCGCAATCGGCCCGGCCGCGGTAGGCACCATCTCATCGCGGACCGCGGTGAGCATGCGTTCCGCGGCAATCGCCATGTCGTCCGGCGTGCAATCGCGCAGCACGAGGCCGAATTTGTTGCCGGAGAAGCGGCCGAGCGTGTCCTTGCCGCGCATCCTGCTGCGCAGGCGCTTGGCGACCGCCGCGATCACCTGGTCTGCGATATCGAAGCCGTAGGATTCGTTGATGCGCGCCAGATTGTCGATGCCGACCAAGAGGAAGCCGCAGGAAGAACGAAAGCGCAAGGCTTCGTCGATCGTATCGTCGAGAACTTCGCACAAATAGTGGCGGTTCAGCTCGCCCGTCAGGCCGTCGTGACGGGCGAGAAAAGTGAGTTGGCGCTCGTGCTCATAGCGCTCATTGATGACCCGCAGCACGCCCTGCGCTATCGCCGGCCGGCCGTCCGGGCCGGCGAACCAGCGGCCGGTATCCTCGATCCATAGCTTGGTCGCGGATCCAGGATCGGGACGGAGGCGGTACTGGATCTGATAGGCGACGCCGTGGCCGGCGTCGCGCTTGTCGGATTTGGCCACCACGTCGAACCGGGCCTGCGCGTTTTCCGGTTCGAGGAACTGCGCAAAGGCGCGGCCGCTCGACACCGACGCAATGTCTGGAATCAGCAGAACTTCGCCGGCATTGCCGCTCCACGCGAGTTCGTCGCTGTCGATGCGCCAATCGTAGGCCGCTTCGCCGACGGAGGCGAGGATGGCGGCCGCATCGACGGCAGCAGCCGCGGGCCCGGAGCCAGCCGCGGCAATGGTCGCTCCGGTGCTCACGGGCCGAAATGAATCGCGCGGACCGCTCTCGGTCACGGTCGCCTCATGGGAAGGGTGCAGTCCGCGGACAGTGACGGCAGACGGCGGGTTCGGCGCAACCTTATCGGCAGACTTTAAACGATTCGGTAAGCCGGTCCCGCGGCACGGCGCTTGCGATCCTCCTGGTGAAGACCATGCAATGTCCCGTTTCGGGACAAGGAGATCGCATTGGGCACGGCTCTCGTCCCACTTCGAGCAGCGGTTCGGAACAGCAGACCTTCGGATCTCGGCCAGCGGCCGAATGCCGATTTCGTCGCCCAGTTGATTGCCACGGCGTCGTACGCGCCGCAGACCCGCCTCCGTCGCCGGGCCGAGCCAGAGACGGCGGCGGCCGCCTATCGGGCGCTCGGCCAATGGCCGAGCGCTCCCGGCGGAACAGTCTGCCGGTCGCTGTAGCAGGCGATTGATTCCGCTTAGCCGGAGCTCCGCGCTCAGACTTGGCCCGGACCTTCAATTTCCACCTGGCGCTGGGCGGTGCGCATGCCGACAATGAAGCCCGCGAGCACGTCGACCAAGCCGATCGCCATCAATAGGAAAAACGTCGAGCTCGCGGCCCGCGGCACCAGCAGGAATTCGACCAGCATGGCGATGAACAGCGCCATCGCCAGGATATGGTCCATGACGCTGCGCGACCCCATTCGCGCCGATTTGATGATTTCGATCCAGAGCAAGAAAATCGCAAACGCAACGAGGACGTCTTCCCAGGTCAACACCCAATCCTGCCCGGACATCATGTGCACGGTGGTCAGCGGCGAGGTCCAGCTGACGCCCGGGGTGAGAAACGCAATCATGTTGTAGATGGCAAAGGGAACGAGCAGCAGCGGAAAGCCAAGCACGAACATGACCGGAATCTTTCGTCACATAGCTCGCTCGTTCCAGACCGATATTCGCAAAACCGCGGGTGTAATGTGGGCCGAAGGCCTCAGGTCTCCGATTTCTTGCTCAAGACTTGCCGGCCGCGATACATGCCGGTCTTGAGATCGATGTGGTGCGGACGGCGCAATTCGCCGGAATCCTTGTCTTCGACATAAGTCGGCGCTTTGAGCGCATCGGCCGACCGGCGCATGCCGCGCTTGGACGGCGACGTTTTTCGTTTCGGCACGGCCATAAGATCGCTCTCCTCTCAATCAACTCGCCTTGCTCGGAATGGCGGGCTTATAGAAGAATGATCGCTGCTAGGCTAGGGGCAAAGCTCAAGAACCCCTGACGCAGGCGTCGAGCCCGCTGAATTCGGCGGCGCGGTGTTGGTAAATGCCGGCAAGCCTGCGCACCAGGAGGCTCGGGTTGCGGGCACTGCGCAATACCGGGTTGGGCAGGATGGCGGCCAGTTCCGCCGCTTGATAGGGACTTAAATTATACGCCGATCTGCCGAACGCCCAGCGCGCACCGGCTTCGGCGCCGAACTCGCCGTTCGGGCCCCACTCGGCGATGTTGAGATAGATTTCCAATATCCGCCATTTCGGCAAGACCAGGGTCATCCAGAGCGCCAGCGGAATCTCCAGCGCCTTGCGGACATAACTGCGTCCCTGCCAGAGGAAAAGATTCTTGGCGGTCTGCTGGGTGATGGTCGAAGCGCCACGGGACTCGCCGAGGTCGTCGTGCGATTGCCTCAAAGCGGCGCGGATTTGTCCGAGGTCGATGCCGGGATTGCGGCAAAAGCCGCCATCCTCGGCGACGATCACGGCCAGACGTAGCGCGGGCGAGATACGGCCGAGCGGGACCTCGATCCGTTCGACGCGGGCGCCGGTGACGTAGCGCCACAGCATCGGCATCGAGACGGGATCGATGAACCGGTAAAGCGGCGCGATCGCATAAGGTGTGAGCACCACGACGACGGCGACGATTGCCAAGATCACAGCGAGGCGTCGCAAGACCATGCTTTTGCGCGGCTGACGGTCAGGCCGCCTCCGCGTGCGGCTCCGGCTTGCGGCCGCGAATGAGATCGGCGGCCTTTTCGGCCATCATCAGCACGCAGGCATTGATGTGGGCGGAGACAAGATCCGGCATTGCGGATGCGTCACAGACGCGCAAATGTTCGATGCCGTGCACGTTCAGATCGGAATCGAGAACGCCGTCGGGGCCCATCGCGCAGGTGCCGGCGGGATGATGCGCGGTGATGACGGTGTTCTTCAGCCAGCCGTCGATCTCGGCGTCGGTTTGGACCTTCAGCCCGGGCCCGATCTCTTCGCCGCGATAGGGCTCGAGCGCCTTGTGGAAGGCAAGTTCGCGAGCCCGCTTGAAGCCTTCGCGCAGCGTCGGCAGATCGTTCGGCGCGATGAAAAAGCGATAGACGATACGCGGCGGCGCCAGCGGATTGGCCGAGCCGAGCAGCAGTTCGCCGCGGCTGTCTGGGTGCAACAGCGTCGGCCGGATACCGTAGCCGTCGATAAAGGCCGGCCGGATGAAGGGGAACCACAGATGCGGCGCGTGCGAGGTGCCGCGAAACATGAACTCGATATCGGGTACCGCGAGGTCGGGGCGCGTCTTGATGAAGGCGTGCAGCCCACCGGGCACCACGGTGGCCGGCCCTTCGCCGACCAAATAGGCGCGGACCATGTTTGCCGCCATGCGGTCGAACCGCATTTCGCGATGAAAGCTGCCCGGCTGCTTGCGGCTGTAAGTCATGTAGGCGCCAAGATGGTCCTGCAGGTTCTTGCCAACCGGCAGGTCGGCCACGACGCCAATGCCAAAATCGCGCAAATGCTGCGCCGGGCCGATGCCGGAGAGCATCAGGATTTGCGGCGTGTTGAAGGCGCCGGCGGCAAGGATCACCTCCCGCGCCGCGTTCGCGCGTACCGTCGATCCGGCCTGGACGTATTCGATGCCGGTCGCGCGTGCGCCGTCGAGGGTGATCCGCGTGGTGTGGGCGCGGGTCGCGACGGTGAGATTTTTACGCCCGCTTGCCGGCTTGAGAAAGGCGTTCGCCGATGATGAGCGGCGACCATCGCGAATGGTGTATTGGCCGCTGCCGAAGCCTTCTGGCCGCTCGCCATTGTAGTCAGGGGTCAGCGGATAGCCGCAAGCTTTGGCGGCCTCAAGCCAGGCTTGGTAAAGCGGGTCTTGGGTGCGCGCGAATTCAGTGCCGAGCGGGCCGGTGCCGCCGCGCCAGCTATCTTCGCCCCCGCGCCAAGTCTCGCAGCGTCGAAAATAGGGCAGCACATCGTCATAGGACCAGCCGCGTGCGCCCTTCTGCGCCCAGCGGTCGTAGTCACCTGGATTGCCGCGTGTATAGGCCATCACGTTGATGGACGACGAGCCGCCCAAAACCTTGCCGCGCATCGCCTCGATGCGCCGGTTGTTGAGGTTGGGCTCCGGGTCGGTCTCGTAGCCCCAGTCGAACATGCGGCGGTCGTGCATGCGGCCGAGCCCGAGCGGGATGTGAATATAAGGGTGCCAGTCGCGGCCGCCGGCCTCGACGAGGAGAACGCGTGCCGCCGAGTCATCGCTCAGCCTGTTGGCCAGCACACAGCCCGCCGAACCGGCGCCGACGATGACGTAGTCGTAGCCTGACCCTGAAGTTTCACTCCCTGGCATTTCACCCCCACATCCTGGCGGCGCGTGGCCCCAAGTCTAATCGCGCGCGTAACCGATGAGCGGCTTCTTTTTACGGCCGAGCAGGGTCAGGATGATAGCGAGAATTCCGATGACGACCCAGGCCGGGAGATCGAAAACTCGCTGTAAGTAAGGGTTCCAGGCCCAGGCGGCATTCTGCTTCAGCCAAGTTTGGACCAAGTTGAGGCTGTGCTGGTCGATGATGGCCCACACATCGACCACCTTGGTATAGATGACATCGTGATTGGCGATGGATTTGGTCCCGTCATAGACCAGGAACACAAAGCCTGTAGCAAGCAGGCAGAGGCCGAGAGAGCGAAGCAGGAATCTGATCATGATGACGGACTAGGGCTGGGGAGGGCGGGCGGTTGTCGGAACTCTTGATCGGGAGCTCCCGGGCAGGGATTACCTCTACCGGCGGACTTGTTCAATGCGACCTGCCGGCTCCCCGCTCGGCTGCCTTGAGCATAGGCTGGCCGGTTCGCTAAGGTTCCATCCCGCCGCCCGACACGGCTTCGGCGCATCAGCAGGGAATTGAAATGGCTTTGAAAAACGGCGGCAAAGATGGCGCCCATGCAAACCGTCCGACCTTTACCGACCAGGAAGCCTTGCTGTTTCATAGCCAGGGCCGGCCCGGCAAGCTCGAAGTCGTCGCCACCAAGCCGATGGCGACCCAGCGTGATCTTTCGCTGGCCTACTCGCCCGGCGTCGCCGTTCCGGTGCTCGCCATTGCCGAGGACGAAGCCAAGGCCTTCGATTACACCACAAAAGGAAATTTCGTCGCGGTCGTGACCAACGGCACCGCCATTCTCGGCCTCGGCAATCGCGGGGCGCTGGCGGCGAAGCCGGTGATGGAAGGCAAAGCGGTGCTGTTCAAGCGCTTCGCCGATATCGATTCGATCGACCTCGAAGTGTCCACCGAGGATCCGGACGAATTCATCAATTGCGTGAAATTCCTCGGCAAGGGCTGGGGCGGTATTAATCTCGAAGATATCAAGGCACCGGAATGCTTTATCATCGAGCAGAGGCTGCGCGAGCTGCTCGACATTCCGGTCTTCCATGACGACCAGCATGGCACCGCGATTATCGCGGCGGCCGGGCTGATCAACGCGCTCGAGCTGACCGGCCGCGAGATTGCCACGACCAAGCTTGTCTGCAACGGCGCCGGCGCCGCCGGCATCGCTTGCCTCGAATTGCTGCGCGCTATCGGCTTTCGCCCGGAAAACCTCGTCCTCTGCGACACCAAGGGCGTGATCTACGAAGGCCGTACCGAAGGCATGAACCAGTGGAAATCGGCCTTTGCGGTGAAAACCAAGGCGCGCACGCTCGCCGATGCGCTCAACGGCGCCGATGTGTTCTTCGGGCTCTCGGTGAAGGGCGCGGTGACGCAAGCGATGGTGAAGACAATGGCGGAGCGGCCGATCATCTTCGCCATGGCCAATCCCGATCCGGAAATCACCGTCGAGGAAGTCGCCGAAGTGCGCTCGGACGCCATCATGGCCACCGGGCGCTCCGATTATCCGAACCAGATCAACAACGTGCTTGGCTTTCCCTACATTTTCCGCGGCGCGCTCGACGTGCGGGCCCGCGCCATCAATATGGAGATGAAGATCGCCGCCGCGCGCGCCCTTGCCGCCTTGGCGCGCGAGGACGTGCCCGATGAGGTCGCCGTCGCCTATGGTGCGCGGCCGAAATATGGGCCGGATTACATCATACCGGTGCCGTTCGATCCGCGGCTGATTTGCGACGTTCCGCCGGCGGTCGCCAAGGCGGCGATGGATACCAAGGTCGCGCGCAAGCCGATCGCCGACATGGAAACTTATCGGCAGCAATTGCGGAGCCGGCGCGATCCGATCGCCGGCGTGCTGACCGGCGTTTATGAACGGCTGCGCCGGCGGCCGCGGCGCGTGGTCTTTGCCGAGGGCGAAGAGGAGCAGGTGATCCGCGCGGCCGCCACCTTCGTACAGCAGGGGCTGGGTTCGGCGCTTCTGGTCGGCCGCGAACGCGCCGTGCGCGAAACCGCGCAAGCGCTTGGCGTCGAGCTTGGCGGCAATATCGAGATCATCAACGCCGCGATGTCGTCGCGCAATTCGGCCTACGCCGCCTATCTCTACGAACGGCTGCAGCGCCATGGCTACCTGCAGCGCGACTGTCAGCGGCTGGTGAACCAGGATCGCAACCACTTCGCCTCCTGCATGGTGGCGCTCGGCGATGCCGACGCTCTGGTCACCGGCGTCACCCGCAACTTCTCCGTAGCGCTGGAAGACGTACGCCGCTGCGTCGATCCAAAACCGGGGCATCGGGTGATGGGCGTGTCGCTGGTGCTGGCGCGCGGCCGCACCGTGCTGGTCGCCGATACCGCGGTGACCGAGATGCCGACGGCGCAGGATCTCGCCGAGATCGCGGTCGAGGCGGCGCGCGTTGCCCGCTCGCTCGGCTACGATCCGAGGGTCGCCCTGCTTGCCTTCTCCACGTTCGGCCATCCAGCCGGCGAGCGTTCGGAGCGTGTGCAGGAAGCGGTGCGGCTGCTCGATGAGCGCCACGTCGATTTCGAATATGACGGCGAGATGGCGGCCGACGTGGCCTTGAACATGGAGCTGCGCGAGGCCTATCCGTTCTGCCGGCTGTCCGGTCCCGCCAATGTCCTGGTCATGCCGGCGTTCCATTCGGCCTCGATCTCGACCAAAATGCTGATGGAGCTCGGCGGCGCCAATGTTATTGGCCCGATGCTGGTCGGCCTCGATCGCTCGGTGCAGATCGTGCCGCTATCGGCGAACGACGCCCAGCTCGTCAACATGGCGGCAATTGCCGCTTACAACGCCGGCGGCTGACGAGCCTGGCGCGACAGAAGAATGCAAACGCGCAAGCTCGGAACGTCCGGTCCTGAGGTTTCGCTCGTCGGGCTCGGCACCAACAATTTCGGCGGCCGCATCGATCGTGAAGCCGCGCGGCGCGTCCTTGACGCAGCGCTCGACCTCGGCATCACTTTGATCGATACCGCCGACGTCTATGGCAACAAATGCGGCTCGGAGGCGATCTTGGGAGAAGTCCTCGGCGCCCGGCGCGTGGACGTCGTGCTGGCAACCAAATTCGGGCTGCCGATGAATGACGGCAACGCCGGCGGCGCCGCCCGGCGCACCATCATGCAGGCGGTCGAAGCAAGCTTGCGCCGGCTCAAGACCGACTGGATCGACCTTTATCAGCTGCACCGGCCCGATCCCAAGACGCCGATCGAGGAAACGCTGCGCGCGCTCGACGACCTCACAAAGGCGGGAAAGGTCCGTTTCATCGGCTGCTCCAATTTATCGGCGGCGCAGCTCGAAGAGGCACAGGCCGTCGCGGCGCGACTTAGACTGTCGTCCTTCGTGACGTGTCAGGACGAATACAGTCTGCTCGACCGCACCATTGAAAAAGATCGCCTCGCCGTGATGCGCAAACATGGTCTCGGTCTGCTGCCGTATTTTCCGCTGGCCAGCGGCATGCTGACAGGCAAATACAAAAGAGGCGCCCCAATGCCGGCGGGTTCGCGCCTGTCCTATAGCGTGCATCACGCCGACGATCTGCTTACCGAGCAGAATTGGGATGTCGTGGAGAAACTCCGCGCCTTTGCGGCACAGCGGGGTCATTCGCTCCTTGAACTGGCCATGAGTTGGCTCGCCAGTAGGCCCTATGTGTCCAGCATCATTGCCGGCGCCACCAGGCCGGAGCAGGTCGAAGCGAACGTCGCCGCCGTCGGGTGGGCGCTGTCAGCCGCTGAGATCGCCGAGATCGACCGTATTACCGTTTGAATTGACTTGCGAAATTCGAGGTGTCGGATTCACGCGGCCGAAACCTCTGTCGCTTAGCTTGCCCCTTCATGCATGGACCCACGCCGCCGTTCGCCCTCGAAATCCGCGACCTCGTCAAGCGCTTCGATCGGCCCGCGGTCGACGGCCTGAACTTGAATGTTCGCAGCGGTGAATTCTATGCGCTGCTCGGTCCCAACGGCGCCGGCAAGACGACGACATTGCGCATGATCGCCGGCCTGTTGCGGCCGGACGCCGGCAGCATCCGCGTTGCCGGCATCGATGCGCTCGCCGATCCGATCGCGGCGAAGCGGCTGATGGCGTGGATTTCCGACGAGCCGATGATCTACGACAAGCTCACGCCGCGAGAATATCTCGAATTCGTTGCCGGACTGTGGGGCCTGGCGCCGGCATTTGCCGAGTCGCGGGCGCAAGAGCTTCTGCGCTGGCTCGAACTGGAGCCGCATGCGCGGGAGCGCTGCGAAGGCTTCTCCAAGGGCATGCGGCAAAAGGTTGCGCTCGCCGGCGCGCTCATTCACGAGCCGACGCTGATCATTCTCGACGAACCGCTGACCGGGCTCGACGCCGGCTCGGCCCGTCAGGTCAAAAGCGTTTTGCGCGAGCGCGTGCGCGCCGGCGGCACCGTCATCATGACCACGCATATCCTCGAAGTCGCCGAGCGCATGGCGGATCGCATCGGCGTCATCGCCCGCGGCAGGCTGATCGCCGAAGGCACCCTTGACGAATTGCGGCTTCAGGCCGGCAAGAACGAAGGGTGCTATGCCGAAACGAACGGCGATCGGGCGAGCCTCGAAGACACCTTTCTGGCGCTTCTGGCCCAGCCGGCGGAAGCGGCATGATCGCAGCGCCGGGCACGACCCCGTGGTTCGCCGAGCACGAGTGGCGTCTGGCCTGGCGCGATTGGCTCGCGATGATGAGCGGCGGCCGGCGCAAGCGCCTGCGCCGCGCCATCATCGCCATCGCAATCTTCGTCCTGTTCATGCATTTCGTGGCCTATTGGATGGTCGGCCCTTACGCTAACGCCGCTCCCGACAAGGCGACCTTGGTCGCGATCACCGGCAGCATTTTGCTGTCATGGCTGTTGATGATCTCGCAGGCGATGGAATCGACGACGCGCGCCTTCTACGCGCGCTCAGATCTCGACCTGATCCTGGCCTCGCCGGTTGCCGCGGAAAAAATCTTCGCGGTGCGCATCGCCACGGTGGCGCTGTCGATGGCGATGATGGCGCTGCCGCTCGCGGCGCCGTTCATCGATGTCTTGATCGCGCGCGGCGGCTGGCGCTGGCTCGGAGCCTACGGCCTGATCGCCGCAATGGGCGCCGCGGCGACGGCGCTGGCGGTCGGGCTTTCCGTGGCGCTGTTTCGCCTCCTCGGCGCGCGGCGCACGCGCTTTGTCGCGCAGGTCGTTGCCGCGGTGATCGGCGCCGCCTTTGTCATCGGGCTGCAAATCGCGGCGATTTTGTCCTACGGCACCATCTCGCGGGTTTCGCTGCTGCAATCGCAAAGTCTGGTCGCGCATATGCCCGATCCAGCGAGCCTGATCTGGTGGCCGGCGCGTGCGGCGCTTGGCGATGGCGCGGCGCTTGCTGGCCGTGCTCGCCGTAAGCTTTGCCATGCTTGCCGCAGTGATCGCCGTTGTCGCGCCGCGCTTTGGCGAATACGCCATCACGGCGGCGGGTGTCGACGCTTCGTCGGTCGTCGAAGTGCGGCGCACGACCGCGTTCCGGGCGACCTCGCCGTCACGGACGCTGCGGGGCAAGGAATGGACGCTGTTGCGGCGCGATCCTTGGCTGGTGTCGCAGACATTGATGCAGATGCTCTATCTCATTCCTCCTGCGGTGCTGCTGTGGCGGAGCTTCGACGGCGGCAACGGCGCCTACCAGCTCCTGGTGCCGGTGCTGGTCATGGCGGCGGGCCAGCTTGCCGGCGGCCTCGCTTGGCTTGCGATCTCGGGCGAGGATGCGCCCGATCTCGTCGCCTCCGCGCCGATATCGAGCGGATTTATCGTCCGCGCCAAGATCGAGGCGGTGCTCGGCACCGTCGCCGTCATTTTCGCTCCGCTGGTGGCGGCGCTGGCGTTGGCTTCGCCGTGGCATGCGCTTATCACGGCTGCCGGCATCGCCATCGCCGCGATTGCGGCGACCTCGATCCAGCTCTGGTTCCGCACCCAGGCCAAACGCAGCCAATTTCGCCGCCGCCAGGTCTCCTCGCGCTTGGCTACTTTCGCCGAGGCGTTCTCCTCGATCGGCTGGGCCGCCACTGCCGCGGTCGCCGCCGCCAGCCTGTCGCTTGCCATTGCGCCGGCTTTGCTGGCGCTGCTCGTGGTTGCGGGCACGTGGTTCATGAGCCCGCGACCGCAGCGCGCCTGATCCGCTCTCGACGCGGCGAACCTGTTGTGATTTAACACTGGCCACTGACCGCGTTCCGTGTCCGGGGCCGTGAATGAAGAATAAGCCGAATTGGGAGTGGCCGAACGGCAAGCGCATTGCCGTCGTGTTCAATGTCTGTCTCGAAGCCTGGTCGGACGGCAAGGCGCCCGGCATCAGCCCGATGGGCAATCCGCTGCCGCCCGGCGTGCTCGACACCATGGCGATTTCCTGGGCCGCCTATGGCGTCGAGGTCGGCATCCACCGGCTGATGGAGGCGTTTGCGCGGCACGGCGCCAAGGCAAGTGTCATGACCAATGCTGTCATCGCCGAGCGGGCGCCGGCGACCGTGAAGGCGATCGCCGACAACGGCCACGAAGTCTTATCGCACTCCTACGCCATGGACGTCGTTCCGGCGCTTTTGTCCGACGCGGACGAGCGCGCCAATATCGCGCGCTGCACCGAATTGCTCGAACAGGCCTCAGGCCGGAAAATCGTCGGCTGGCTGTCGCCGCGCGGCACCTCGAAGCCGTCCACGCCGAAGCTGCTCGCCGAGGCCGGCTACCGCTGGTACGGCGACGTCTTCAACACCGACCTGCCTTACGTCGTCGGCCAGGGCAACAAAAGGATCGTCGCCATTCCGTTGTCCTATGACGTCAACGACATGCCGTCGATGAAATACGGCCACCCGCCGCGCATGATGCTCGAATCCTACAACGAGGTGATCGAGATCGCGCGCGCCGGCAATGGCGAGCTTCGCATCATCGATATCACCAGCCATGCCCATATCTTCGGCCACCATCGCGGCGCCTATTTCTATGACAAGATCATCGAACAGGCGATGTCGTCGCCCGATATCTGGGTCGGCACCCGCGCCCAGATCGCCGATCATGTGCTTGGCGTAGGCGCCGCCTGATATCTGCAAACCGCCGGGAGTAGGCTTCGTGATTCCGTTCGAAATGGTCGAGCCGACATCGCTGCGGGACGCGCTCAGCTTGCTCGACCCGGAAGAGCCGACGATCCGCCCCGTTGCCGGCGGCACCGCACTGATGCTGATGATGAAGGCCGGCGTGTTCGCGCCAAGCCGCCTGGTTTGCCTGCATCGCATCGAGCCGCAATATTCCCGGATCGCGCCGACCGCCAGCGGCGAATTGCAGATCGGCGCCATGACGACGTTAAGCGAACTGGAGAGAGACCCGAACGTCGCTTCGCGACTACCCGTCTTGGCAAAAGCAATGCGCCGTCTGTCGAATCCGCGGGTGCGTAATGTCGCCCGCGTCGGCGGCGCGCTGGCGCATGGCGATCCGCACATGGACTTGCCGCCGGTGCTCGCCATGCTCGGCGCGCGCGTCACCATCGCCGGTCCGAAGGGCGAGCGCGTGTTGCCCTTCGAGCAGCTTTATTCCGGCTATTACGAGACGGTGCTGGAAAAGAACGAGCTCATTACCGCGGTGACAGTCCCGGCGCTCGATGGCCGCAAGGCGGCCTATATCAAGGTCACGTCGCGGTCTGCCGACGATTGGCCCGCGCTCGGCGTCGCGGTGTCGTTTGCCTTGCAAGGCGGCGCAATCCGCGATCCGGTCGATTGTGGTCAGCGCCGCGACCGAAAAAGTCACGCGCATGACAGCAACGGAGAAAGTGCTGCAAGGCGCGGCGCCGGACGATGCGGTACTCGCGCGCGCGGGCGATGCTGCCGTCGCTGAGGCCTCGATCCTCGCCGACGCCCACGGCTCGGCGGCCTATAAGCGCGAACTGTTGCGCGTCTATATGCGCCGCGCCGTGCGCCAGGCACTGACCGATGATGCGCAGCGGGTGCGGTCATGAACCAGGTCGGACGCGATATCCCGCGGCTTGAAGTCCGCGCCAAGGTCACTGGACGCGCCGAGTACACGCATAATCTCCGTCTGCCCGGCATGCTCTATGGCAAGGTGTTTCGCGCAACCGTGCCGCATGGCCGCATCCGCAGCATCGATACGCAAGCGGCGCGGGAACTGCCTGGCGTGCATCGTGTCGTCACCGGCGAAGACATCAAGAAGCTGATCCCCGAGCCTTATTACGGCCCCGCCTTTCACGACCAGCCGATCCTGGCGCTCGACAAAGTGCGTTATGTCGGCGAGCCGGTTGCCGCCGTTTTGGCGAGCGACCCGCATGTGGCGGAGCAAGCCGTGCAGCTGATTGCCGCCGAATACGACGAATTGCCGGCGGTATACGACGAAGTCGCGGCGATGCAGCCGGACACCCTGGTGCACGACGTGCTGCGGCCCGCCGGTACCTTTGCCGATCTCAAACACCTGCAGGGCCGCAAGGGCACCAATGTCGCGCTCGATTATCATTTGCGGCGCGGCGACGCCGACAAGGCCTTTGCGGCCGCCGACCGCGTCTTCGAGCACACGTTCAAGACCCAGCAGTGCCTGCATCTGCCGTTCGAGCCGCATGTCGCGATCGCCGAACCGGGCGACGACCGATTGACGATCTATACCTCGAACCAGACGCCGTCCTTCGTGCGCATCGAAATCGCGCGGCTGTTCGGCTGGCCGGAAAATCACGTGCGCGTCAAGGTGCCGTATCTGGGCGGCGGTTACGGCTCCAAGGTCTATGTCAAACTGGAAGCGCTGGTTTCCGCGCTGGCCATGCTCGTCCGTCGTCCGGTGAAGATCGCGCTGACAATGGAAGAGCAGTTCTACATGATCACCAAGCACCCGACGACGTTCCGCATCAAAAGCGGCGTCGACAAGGAAGGGCGCTTAGTGGCGCGGTCCTGTCAGGTGTATTGGAACGGCGGCGCCTATGCCGATATCGGCCCGCGGGTGACGCAGAAATCCGGCTTCACCGCCGCGGGGCCATACGACATCGACAATGTCAGCATCGATTCCTATGCGCTCTATACCAATCGCACGCCGGCGGGCGCCTTGCGCGGCTTCGGCGTTCCGCAACTGGTCTGGGCTTATGAGAGCCACACCGATCTGATTGCGCGCGCGCTTGACGCCGATCCCGTCGCGTTCCGCCGCAAGAACCTGTTGCGCGACGGCCGGCCGCAGGCGAGCGGCACCGTATTGCAGGATGCCGCCACTGCCGAAGTGCTCGATGCGCTGGTGGCGCGCATTGGCTGGAACAAGCCGTTCGATCGCGGCTCGGGCACGCTGCGCCGCGGCCGTGGCATCGCCGTCGGCTTCAAGGCGTCGATCTCGCCAACGACTTCAGTCGCCATCGTCAACGTATCCGCCGACGGCAGCGTCTATCTCTACAAGAGCACGGTCGACATGGGTCAGGGCTCCGATACCGCCTTTGCCCAGATCGTCGGCGAAGTGCTCGATGTCCGCGCCGAAGACGTGCGCGTCGTCGCCCCGGATACCGACATTACGCCCTACGATATGGGCACGCTCGGCTCGCGCTCGCTGTTTCATATGGGCACCGCGGTGCGGCTCGCCGCCGAGGATGCGCGCGTCAAGTTGCGCGCGCTCGCCACCGAAGCCGGACTGCCCGAAGGCACCAATTATCCGCCGGCCGAAATATTCAAGAAACGTTATGGCATGCAGGCCGGCAACGTCGTTGGCACGGCGAGCTATGTGCCGACCTACAAGTCGCCCGATCCGCAGACCGGGCTGTCGGACAACGTCACGCCGTTCTGGATGGTCGGCGGCGCCGCCGTCGAGGTCGAGGTCGATACCGAAACCGGCCACGTGCGCATTTTGCGGCTGATCAACGCCGCCGACTGCGGCAAGCCGATTAATCCGGGCGTCGCGCGCACGCAATTGTCCGGCGCCGCGATCATGCAGCTCGGCTTCACCATGTCTGAAGCGATGCATCTCGACGGCGGCCAGATCACCAACGCTTCGCTTGCCGATTACAAGATTCCCGGCATCGGCGACATTCCGCCGATGGAGAACGAACTGGTCGCCGCCGAGCAGCATTCCGGGCCGTTCGGCGCCAAGGGGCTCGGCGAATCAGGCACCTTCGGCGTGTCGCCGGCGATTGCCAACGCGATCCACGACGCCGTCGGGGTGCGCATCACGGAGTTGCCGATCACCGCCGAGGCGGTGCTGCGCGCGCTGCGCGCCAAGGACGGCCGGCCGCTGGACGAGGAATGATTGGACCAAGGATGAGCGCGCGGACCATCACTTTCACGCTCAACGGCGAAGCGGTCTCGACCACAATCGAGCCGCATCGCAACCTCGTCGAGCTGTTGCAGCGCTTCGATCTATTCGGCGCCCGAGAAAGCTGCGGCCAGGGCCTGTGCGGTTGCTGTACCGTGCTGGTCGACGGCATCGCGGTTTCCGGCTGCCTCTATTTTGCGGTCTGGGCCGACGGCAAATCCGTGACCACCGTCGAGCATCTCGACGCCGGCGGTGCGCTGTCGAATGTCCAGCAGGCCTTTGTCGAATGCGGCGCGTTCCAATGCGGCTTCTGCACGCCGGGCTTTGTGATGATGGCGCATCAATTGCTTAAAGAGAATCCCGACCCCAGCGACGACGATATCCGCCATTATTTCTCGGGCAATCTCTGCCGCTGCGCCGCCTATCCGGAAATCATCGAAGCGGTGAAACGCGCGGCTAAGGCTACGTGACGTTCGGGAAGAACAGCCGGTAGCGCACGAAATCGTCGGCCTGAACGAATTCGTCGTACAGCCGCCGCGCCGGGTTGCCGGCGCGGGTGTGCCAATAAAGCCGCGGGCAGCCCTTCGCCTTGGCGCGATCGATCACATCCTGAATGAGCAGGCGCCCGTTGCCGCGGCCGCGAAATTCCGGTGCGATGAACAGGTCTTCCAGATAACAGGCCGGCCCGATCGTCCACGTGCTGTCATGGAGCACGCTGACGCTGAAGCCGATGGCCTGACCGTCAAGGACAGCGAGTCGACCGAAGATTGACGAAGCCGGATCGAGAAGCCGCTGCCACGTGTGCGCAGTGACGGCCTCGTAGACATGTGTTTTATAGAATGCGTTGTACTGCGCCCATAGACCGCGCCACGCCGCCTCATCTGTCGGCGCCGGGTCGCGTATTGTCGAGTGAGGCATCAGGCGGAATTCAACGCTTCGATAAAACGCTGCTTGATGGCGTGGCCGTCGCGCAGCGGCAGCACCCGCGGCACGTCCTCTTCTTTGATCCGCGCGCTGATCAGAATGGGACCGGCGCCGCCATGCAGCAGGGCGCGCACGTCCGCCGCCTCCTCGATGCGCGAGACCGAATGCGCCTCCCTAAAACGGCAAGCCAACGCCATGGCGGGGAGATCGATCCCGTTCTTGGTCGCGCTCGGCTGCATGCCGGTTTCGCCGTAATGGCCGTTATCGAGCACCACGATGACGAGATTATTCGGCCGCTTGACGCCGATCGTGGCGAGGCTGCCGATGCCCATCAGCATGTCGCCGTCGCCGGTCAGCACCGCGACCCGACGGTCCGGCCGCGCCAAGGCGAGCCCCAATCCGATCATGGCGGTTCCGCCCATGGCGCCCCAGAGATAGAAATTGAGCGGATGATCGCCCGCCGCAGCGACGTCGTAGGTCGCCGAGCCAAGCCCCGGCACGACCAGAAGATCGCCGCGATCGATCAGGAGCCGCCGTACGAAATCGCGCCGGTCAAGCATCATTGCGTCCTTTGCATCATCGCGTCCATATTTTGGGCCCGATCAGGCGCTGCGACAGCAGAAAGGCGACCTGGAGATCGCCGTTAAACGCCATGTCGCAGCCGGCGCCGACGGTCTCGGCGACGGCGTCGGGGCTGTCGATGCGGTAAGTAAGAAAGCCGCATAGTCGCAGGACGTCTTCGGTGATCGTGCCCATCGGCACTTGCCACGGATTGAATTCGCCAAACTCGCCGCGCATCGTCACCAGGACGACGCAGCCGAAGCCGCAATTGCGCAGCAGCGAAAACATGTTGACGCAGTTGCCGACGCCGCTCGACTGCATGAGCAGCGCCGTGCGCTCCCCGCCAAGCGCGGCTCCGGCGACGAGCCCGACGCCTTCCTCCTCGGTGGTCAGCACGACGTCGGCCACGTTCGGATCGTCGCGGCACAGCGCAATGAGGCGGCTGTGGCCGGCATCGGGCACATAGCCGACTTGGCGAATGCCGACGCGACGAAACTGCGCGTAGATCGCGTCCGGCCAGGACGTCTCGATATTCGTTTCGATATTCACCGGAGTGTGCAAGGAACTCTCAGTCCATCTAGGTGAGGCGGGTTAGGCCAAATCAGGTTTGCAAATATCGCACCGCCGATTAAGCTGCGCCATCCCCCAGCGCAGCAGATTGGAGATGACCGATGGCAAGCAGACTTCGCCACATCGCAATCATTGTTCCCGATCCTGAGAAGACCGCGACATTTTTCGAGCAGGCCTTCGGCATGACGCGGGCCGGCACGGCGCGCCGCGGCGTGTATATGTCGGATGGCGTGATCAATGTCGCGCTATTGAAAACCGAGGGCGACGAAAAGCCCGGCCTGTACCATTTCGGCATGTGGGTCGACGATCTCGACGAGGCGGAGCAGAAGGTCAAGGAAGCCGGCGGCAGCTATTTGGCCGGCCGCCCGACGTCCGCCTTGTCCTTCTACGAGGCGAAATATCGCGATCCCGACGGTGTCGTGTTCGATCTCACCCACACCGGCTGGCGCGGCGCGGTGAAGGAGGTGGTCCCCGCCGGGAGCGAAAATATAGCGGCGGAATAATCCTCACTTCCACCACGGCAACGCGGAGGCGCGTTCGACAAAGAACCACGCTCCCTCGCCGAGTTCGCTCGGAAAGGCGGCGACTATTCCATCCTCGATCGCACGCCATTCCAAGTCGGCGCGATCGACGGCCGCTTCGGCTGCGGCAAGCGATTGGACCTGCAGCGCATAGCCGGCCATGAACGGCAGCGTCGTGATTGGCACTTCCGGCAATCGCTCGGTCACTCGGTCGTGCGTGACGAGGTAGACGCCGCCGCGGTCGAGCCGGATGAGGGCGCCGCCGGGTGTTCGCATTGCCGACCGGCCGGTGAAACGACCGAAGCGTTGTGCGGCTTCTTCGATGTCGGCGACGGCGATGACAACGTCGATAAGGCCCGTCGCGCCGTTCGCGTGCTTCAGCCATCGCTCCTGCCACACCGCCTGCTCGGTGTGGTGCGTCAAGAGCTGGATCCGCCCCTCGGGCATCGCCTCCGGCTCGACGCGCGCAATGGTGAAAGCCGCTGTCGCCGCGCCGTCCGCCGTGTCGACCGGCCGCCGCATATGGACCAAGTCGCGAACCGTGAAACCATCGGCTGCCAAGCGGCGATGGGCTTTTTCCGCGTCGGCGACGGCAAAGGCGGCCAGATGCAGCCCGGCGTGACGGCTCAGCGCCGTATCGAATTCGCGGCTGAGCGGAGTGTCCGAGGTCTTGAACAGGATTTCGAGATAACCGCGTTCCAGCATCGCGGTGACATTGGCCGTTCCGGTCGGGCGCGCGCCACGAGACGCATCGGGATGAACCTGAATTGAAATCGGCGTCGGACTGAAACCACAGCGCGCCAGCGCCCGGCTCGCGGCCTCGCCATCGCGCACGAAATGAGCCACGTGATCGAGAAAAATTTCATCGCCCGCTGGAAGACGGCGCGCGGCGTGGTCGGGCGCGGCTTGGGTTGATGGGTCGGTCATTCCGAGCGGGCGATGCCGGCTTCCTCGACTACTTTGGCCCAGCGCGCGATCTCGGACTGGAAAAATTGATGGAGATCGTCAAGCGAGCCGGTACCGACCGGGATCATGCCGAAATCGGTCATGCGCGTATGGATGTCGGGCATGGCGACAATGGCATTGAGCTTCGCATTGAGCTTGGCGAGGATCGGTTCGGGCGTCTTGGCCGGCGCGACGACGCCTTGCCATGCCGCGGCATCGAAGCCGGGTACGCCGACATCGGCGAGCGGCGGGATGTTCGGCAGCGCCGCAAAGCGCTCTTTGGTCGTCACCGCGAGCGGACGTATTTTCCCGGCATTGATCAGGGGCAGCGCCGGGCCAAGGTCGCTGAACATCAGCTGGATATAGCCGCCCATCACGTCGTTGAGCGCCGGCGCCGTGCCGCGGTACGGCACATGGGTCATTTTGATGCTGGTCATGCTGCAGAACAGTGCGGCGGCCAGATGATGAAACGCGCCGATGCCGCCGGAGCCGTAGCTGAGCGGCCGCTGTTTGGCGAGTTTGATGAGATCCTCGACGCTCTTGACCGGCAGCGCCGGGTTGACGACCAGAACGAACGGTACTCTGGCAATCAAGGCAACCAGCGCGAGGTCCTTGGCGGGATCGTAGGGAAGGGATTTGTAGAGCGTGACGTCAATCGCCAGCGAGGAGACGTCCATCATGATGGTGTAGCCATCAGGTGGCGACTTGGCGACGAAGTTGGTGGCGATGACCGTTCCGGCACCGGGCCGATTTTCGACCACAAACGGCTTGCCGAATTCTTGCTCCAGCTTCTCGGCGAGAAGCCGCGCCAGTACGTCGGTGCCCCCGGCCGGGGCGAAGGGAACGATGAGCGTGACCTGGCGGTTCGGATAGTCCGCCGCGGGCGGAGTGCCGGTCTGCGCACGGGCGATTCTGACCGTCATTGCGGGAAGGGCGAGGGCCAGCAGAGCGCGGCGGGAAAAGGCTATGGCCGGCTTTGAAATCATCGGCCGCTTCCTCTCCTGGTCGGTTTTTCGCTCTTGTCCTTGGCGCTTTAACATGGCCGCGGCGGAAACGTCACCAATTTGACGGGAAGCGTTAAGATGCATCGGGAGCGGCCCATGCCCGGTGCTTTGCGTTTCTTGACAGGTACTTGTCGTCCCGTCATAAGGATGCCGGTCGGCGCGGGTCCGATGCGGCATTACGCCCATTACCCGCTAACCATCAGCAAATCGACGGAAAGAGCCGGTCCGGACGAGTTTCCGAGGGGCGGCGTTACGAGGAAGTGACATGTTCGCGGTCTTTAAAACGGGCGGCAAGCAATACCGGGTCGCCGCCGAGGACGTGCTCAAGGTCGACAAGGTCAAGGGCGAGCCGGGCGAGATTGTCGAATTCGGCGAGGTTTTGGTCGTTGGCGGCGACAGCGTGACCCTGGGCGCCCCTACGATTGCCGGCGCCACGGTCGCCGCTGAAGTGCTCGAGCAGGGCCGCGGCGGGAAAGTCATCGCGTTCAAGAAGCGCCGGCGGAAGAATTCGCGGCGCAAGATCGGCCATCGTCAGGAATTCACATTGCTTCGGATCACCGAAATCCTGACCGATGGCAAGAAGGCGAGCAAAGAGGTTCAGCCGAGGAAGAAGAAATCGGCTGCGAAGCCTGCGGTGGCGCAGGACGCCGATGCGGTGGGTGTGGCTTCCTGAGATTGATCGCCGGCTGTCGCGGGGAAGGCTGGAGAATCGGGCGAGGCTGCGGCAAAAAAGCCCACCACGCCGGCTGGAGGCCAAGAAGCCGGCAACAAAGGGCAAAAAGAAGTGATGCCGGCGGGTGATGCGTTTGTCACGAATCCAGTATAGGTGTTTCTAACTAGTAGGTTTGGAGGCCAGTAGTGGCGCACAAGAAGGCAGGCGGATCCTCACGCAACGGCCGCGATTCGGCGGGTCAGCGGCTGGGGCTGAAGATTTTCGGCGGTACCGAGGTACTCGCCGGAAACATCATCGCGCGTCAGCGCGGGACCAAATGGCATCCGGGCCGCAATGTCGGCGTCGGCAAAGATCACACCCTGTTCGCGTTGATCAACGGCAAAGTCGAGTTCCGTACTAAAGCCAAAGGCCGCGTATTCGTCTCGGTACGTCCGTCGGAGGCAGCGGTCCAGTAATACGGTGGATCATATGAGGTCCGCCGGCATCCAGTCGAACCGGCGGACCCGAATGGGCTCCAAAAAGGGGGAGACCGGGATGCCGGCTCCCCCTTTCGGTTTTTTCTGCAGGAGCCCAAGCGATGACTCTCGCAAGCCAAACAGCAAAGGCGGTCCCCGCGAATGAGCGACAGGAGCGCGGACTGCCGGTGCTCGAAACCGAGCGGCTCGTGCTGCGCGCGCCACGGCACGGCGACGCCAAGGCCATTTTGCGTCTCGTCAACGATCGCCGCATCGCGGAGAACACTGCGCGCATTCCGCACCCCTACGCCCTCGACGATGCCGAGCGTTTCATCGCGGCGATCAATCGTCAGGCCGGCGAAGCGACCTTCGCCGTAACCCATGGCGGTGGTCTGATCGGTGTGTGCGGCGTCGAGCCGCGCGAGAATGCGCCGGAGCTCGGTTATTGGCTCGGCGCGTCCTATTGGGGCCGCGGTTATGCGACCGAGGCCGTCCGCGCCGTCATCGATCATGCCTTCGGTGCGGTCGGCCACGACGTATTGCAAGCGGGCGCGCGGGTCGGCAATGCGGCCTCGCGGCGCGTGCTGGAGAAGTGCGGGTTCCAGTGGACCGGCGTCGGCCTCTATCGCATCCGCGCCATCAATTCGTCGGCGCCGCTCGACCGCTTCCGGCTTGATCGCGGCTTGTGGACGTCGCTCAAGGCCTGGGGGCGGGCGCGCGAAGTGGCGTGATTGCCGCCGCGCGAATATGTATTTCTGGCGCGGCACGCCGCAGCGGCGGCCGATCCGAAAAGCGTGAAGTTGAACTCCAGATGAAATTTCTCGACGAAGCCAAGGTCTATATTCGCTCCGGCGATGGCGGCAACGGCTGCGTGTCGTTCCGGCGGGAAAAATTTATCGAGTTCGGCGGACCGAACGGCGGTGACGGCGGCAAGGGCGGCGACGTCGTCGCGGTGGCCGTGAACGGCCTCAATACTTTGATTGACTACCGCTATCAGCAGCATTTCACGGCCAAGAGTGGCGGCGCCGGCATGGGCAAAGACCGCCACGGCGCCAATGGTCCCGACATTGCGCTCAAAGTGCCGGCCGGCACGCAAATCTACGAAGAGGACGGCGAGACGCTGCTTGCCGATCTTACGGCGGCTGGGCAGCACGCCGTGCTGCTGCGCGGCGGCAATGGCGGCTTTGGCAACGCGCATTTCAAGTCGTCGACCAACCGGGCGCCGCGTCATGCCAATCCCGGCCAACCGGGCGGTGCGCTGACGATCCGGTTGCGGCTCAAGCTGATCGCTGACGCTGGAATCGTCGGCCTGCCGAATGCCGGCAAGTCCACCTTGCTTGCCGCGGTGAGCGCCGCCAAGCCGAAAATCGCCGATTATCCATTCACCACCCTGCATCCCCAGCTTGGCGTGGTGAACGCCGACGGCCGCGAATTCGTGCTGGCCGACATTCCTGGCCTGATCGAAGGCGCTCACCAGGGCGTGGGTCTGGGCGATCGATTTCTCGGCCATGTCGAGCGCTGCCGGGTGTTGTTGCATTTGGTCGATGCAACGGCCGCCGATGCCGGTGCGGCGTATAATACGGTGCGTGCGGAACTTGCCGCTTACGGCCACGGTCTTGCCGACAAACCGGAGATCGTCGCGCTCAACAAGGCCGATGCGCTTACGGCGGATGCAATCAAGCGGCAAGTGGGCGCCTTGCGGGGCGTGATTAAGAAAACTCCCCTGGTGATGTCCGCGGTCAGCGGCGACGGCGTGGCGGAAGTAATGCGGGCGCTCGTCAAAGTGATCGAGCAAAGCCGCCATGAGGTGTCCGCGCCGAGCGCCGAGGATGCCGCTTGGCATCCCTTATAGGTATGGCTCAGGCGCCGGCGCAGAAAAATCTCAACGAGCCGTCGTGCTCGATGCGCGGCAGCAAGTCCGTCTCCCACGCCAGATATTCAGCCATCGCCGCCCTGGTATCGCCGCCGCGTTCATAGGGCTTGCGCCATTGATCGACAATGTCGTCGGCCATTCGGGCTTCCGCCGAGAGGGCATGGCCGGCGGCCTGCCATGCTGCATTGCCGCCATCGAGGAAGCGCACGGGATGGTTCACCAATCCGGACGCTTCGGCGACCGCCAGCTTCGCCAGCGCGCCATCCTCCGAGGTCAGCACCAGCATGCCATGCAGCGGTATCTTCTCGAGCGCGCGGGCGAGCCGGGTCCTGATGGCGAACCAGGCGCCTGGAATATGCCGCGCGAGATAGTTCCGGCTCAACGAAAGATCGACGACCGTTGCGGCGTTCTGTGCCAGAAGCTCGCCGAGCTCTTTGCAATCAATAGCTGCGGCCGATCCAGCGTCGGTGGCGAGCGCCGGTGTGGCGGGCCAGCCGGTCTCGGTCCCTTTCTCCGTCAGGAGGAAAACGTCGCGCCAGCCCATCTGCCGCAGCCATGATGCGGTCATCGCGGCGCGCACTTCCAGCTCATCGACCAAGACAATCCGTGCGCCGAGCGTGCCGACATATTGGTCGGTCGCCTGCACAAGCTGGCCGCCCGGCGCCGAGATTGCGCCCGGCACATGGCTCGCTTCGTATTCGGCGGGGTCGCGCACGTCGAAAACATAGAGCGTGCGCTCAGTGTCGGTGCGCCATGCCTCGAGCGTCCCGCGATCGATGCGTTCGACGCCGCAGCTTTGCGCCACGCGCTCTGCCGCGTCCCGCGCCCAATCGAGTGTCGCCGGCGAAACCGCAGGCGCCCGCCGGTTCTTGCCGCTGTCGCAGGCGAAGCCGGCCAGGCTCCAGCCCATGGTGCCATTGCGCAGCGCCATGACCTTGTTCGGCAGTCCGGCATCGATCAGCGACTGGGCGCCGATGATGCTGCGGGTACGCCCGGCGCAATTGATGACCACCGTCGTTTGCGGCAAAGGCGCGATTTCGCGGGCGCGCAGCACCAGCTCCGCGCCGGGCACGTTTGTCGCCGTCGGGATCGAGACGCGCACATATTCGTCGAACGGCCGGCTGTCGAGCACGACCAGATCGGCGCCGTCGCGCAGCAATTTTTCGAGATCGGCGGCGGCAATATTCGGCGTATCCTTGGCATGTTCGACATATTCGCCGAACGCCTTGCTCGGGACATTGACCCCGGAAAACAGCTCGAATCCCGCGGCCGCCCAGGCATCGACGCCGCCGGCGAGAATACGCACATCGCTGTAGCCGTTCCGTGCCAAGATCGCCGCGGCCCGCTCGGCGCGGCCGTCGCCGTCGTCGCACAGCGCGATGCGCGCCGTGCGGCGCGGCACCAATTGCGCGAACTTCAGCTCGAACCGGCTCAAAGGCACCGAACGCGCCAGCAACAGATGACGCTGCGAAAAAATCAGCTCCTCGCGCACGTCGACGAGCGCGAGTTCGCCGCCGTCGCCAAGCATTTCCCGCAGAGCGGCGGGGCTGACGCGCGCGGTCACGTCGCCTGCTGCGGGGTCATGCGTTTGACTTCGCCGGTTTTCAAATCGAAGCGCACGCGATGAATCTGATCGAGATTGGTCCCGGTGATGCGGACAAAGCGGGAGTTGTCCGGATAATCGATCGAATGGATTTTGCCGTCTTGATAGATGCCGGCGTGTCCCGGGGTCAGGCGGTATCGCTTCACTGGCTTGAGGTTGGCGTGGTCCGGATCGCTGCCGTCGTCGTTGCGCTCCCATTCGGTCATGTCGGTGTAAAGCGTCGCCTGGCCATAGATCGCCCACGACTCGCCGTGATCGTGCGGCGGCGAAACGCGCGCTTTGTCGTTGTTGTGCGCCAAGATCTGGAAGCCAAGCTCGGGATCCTCGTACAGCGTCTGCAAGCCCTGCGGCGCTTCCTCGCAATGTTCGCGGATGAACGCCGGATTTTGCAGGAGCTGTTCGAGGCGCGTGCGTATATCTTCGCGGCCTTTCGGTCCCGGGTCGCGCGACAAGATCGAACGACAGTCCGATATGAATTGATCGAGTTGATAAGCCACTGTTTTCACTCCCATGGCTGGATCGATTGGCGACAATTTCGCTCATCCGCGCGGCCGGCGCCAGGGCCTTGTGGCCGGCGTTTGGATATGGCTCCCGCAGCCGCTACATTACCCGTTATGTTTGGTCTGCCACGGACTTACGAGCGTCCGCGCAACGTGCGGCTCGACACCCTCATCCGTCTGCGGTGGCTTGCGGTTTTCGGCCAGCTTGCCGCGGTGCTGGCCGTGCATTTCGGCCTCGAATTCGAGGTTCCGATCTGGCCCTGCCTTGCCGTTATTGCGCTTGCGGCTTTGCTCAATGTGGCGCTGCGCGTCGGCTTTCATCAGACGCAATGGCTCGAACCGGACCGGGCCGCCTGGCTCCTGACCTTCGACATCGCCGAACTCGCGGCGTTGCTTTATCTCACCGGCGGCCTGGAAAATCCGTTTTCATTCTTGCTTCTCGGCCCGGTGCTGATATCGGCCACGGCGCTGCCGCCGCGAATGACGTTGCTGATCGGCACGTTCGCCATGTTCTGCGCCACGGTGCTGGTCTTTTTGCATTACGATTTGCCGTGGGATGCCGAGAACCCGCTTGAACTGCCGGAAATCTATATGGTCGGCGTGTGGCTCTCGATCCTGCTCGCGATCGGCTACATCGGCGTTTACACGTGGCAAGTCGCCGAAGAGGCGCGGCAGCTCTCGGATGCGCTGGCGGCGACCGAACTCGTGCTGGCGCGCGAGCAGCATCTATCGCAGCTCGATGGCCTCGCAGCGGCGGCGGCGCATGAGCTTGGCACGCCGCTTTCCACCATTACGGTCGTCGTGCGCGAAATCGAGCGGGCGCTGGAAGCCAATTCGCCTTATGCCGACGATGTGAAGCTGTTGCGCGAGCAGGCGCAGCGCTGCCGCGAGATCTTGGCGAAGATCACCGAGCTTCCAACCGGAGAGCCGTTCGACCGCATTCCACTATCGGCGCTCGTTGAAGAGGCGGTCGCGCCGCACCGCAACTTCGGCGTCTCGATCGCCGTGACGTATCCCGCCAATCGCGCCACCGAACCTGCCGGTGCGCGCAATCCGGCGATCCGCTACGGGCTCGGCAATCTGATCGAGAATGCCGTCGATTTCGCGCGCAGCCGGGTCGAGATATTCGCCAAATGGAGCAATGACGAAATCAGCATTGCCATCCGCGACGACGGTCCCGGCTTTGCCTCCGAGGTCGTCGATCGCATCGGCGCGCCCTACGTGACGCACCGGCGGCCCGGCGTCCGCGGCCAGGATGGCGACGACGACATGGTGTTCGGACTGGGTTTGGGTTTCTTCATCGCCAAGACGTTGTTGGAGCGTTCCGGCGCCAGGCTCGCGTTGATCAACCAGGCGCCGCCGCTGCACGGCGCCACCGTGACGGTGACCTGGAGCCGCGCTAATTTCGAGCGCTCGCTGGTTTCGTCCCCGCCACTTGAGACCGCGGGTCGAAGTTCCTAACTGTTTGGGGTGATTGACCGAATTGACGATGCCGGCTGATTTGACGTGACTTTTGCGATCATTGCCTCCAGATTGCGCCGGTCGGTTATAATGATGCTCTAGAGGGGCGGCTTCGTGTGATCGTCATCAAGCGCCATGTGTTCCGCTTTGATGGAGTGAAATTATCATGATTAACGCCGCCATTAGCGCCGCCGGCCCGCTTCCCACAGAACGGACCCTTCTCATCGTCGAGGACGACAAATCTTTCCTGCAACGCCTTGCCCGCGCCATGGAAGGTCGCGGTTTTGCGGTGACTACTGCTGAAATCCGTCGCCGACGGCCTGTTGCAAGTGGAGAAAGCAGCGCCGGCCTTCGCCGTCGTCGATATGCGGCTCGGCGACGGCAACGGGCTTGATGTCATTTCGGCAATGAAGAAACGCCGGCCGGAGGCGCGCGCCATCATCCTGACCGGCTATGGCAACATCGCCACCGCGGTGAACGCGGTCAAACTCGGCGCCGTCGATTATCTTGCCAAGCCGGTCGACGCCGATGACGTGGCGGCGGCGCTGCTGGCGCTCGACAACAAGAAAATCGACCCTCCGGAAAACCCGATGTCGGCCGATCGGGTCCGCTGGGAGCATATCCAGCGCATCTACGAACTGTGCGGGCGCAACGTCTCGGAAACCGCGCGGCGTCTCAATATGCATCGCCGCACGCTGCAGCGGATTCTGGCCAAACGCGCGCCGAAGTAGAAGACGCCGCCAACGATTATTCGTTTCCGTTTACGCGCGGCTAACCGCGTCGCTTGGCTCGCATCGTCGCAACCGATTTGCCGAGAATTTTATGCAATTTATTAGGTCAAATTTTGCGCCGGCGAGCTACCAATCGGCAGCAGCACGAACCACGATCGCCGCGGGACTTGGATGCTCGAAGAGTCGAATCCGTTCGATTTGGTCCGAGAAAGATCGGCCGTCGCGGATGCCGGCAAAGCGGCGCCGCGGCTTCTCGTCATCGACGACGACAATCTCCATCGCATCGTCATCTGCCGCGCCGCGGCGAAAGCCGGCTATCTCCCGGCCGGGGCGGCGACGTACGACGAAGCCGCCAGGCTGACGCGGGAGATCGCATTCGATTGCATCACGCTGGATCTGGGACTTAGCGACCGCTCCGGCAATGAAATGTTGCATCATCTGGCAAATGTCGGCTGCACCGCGCCGATCATCATCGTCAGTGGATGCGACCCCGCGACCTGCAAGGAAGCCGTAGCGGCTGCCCGACTGCTGAAGCTCAATATCTGGGAATGCATTCCAAAGCCCGTCGACCTGGCGATGCTGCGTAGTTTTCTCGATCGCCTGCGGGCCGCGCGGCTCGCCGCCTAGAGAGCGCAATCGCTTCATATCGAATCGATTGACGCTCTAAGATTTTGGTGAAGCATGATCTTTTCGGAAAACCGGTTTCCACTTTTCCGGATCATGCTTTAACACTCAGGTCTGTCGGGCAAACGGCCCGTGCGGATCGGCCAGCGCCCGCAGGCGATGCGCCGCGGCATGGGCAAAGCGCAGCATCACCGACTTGCGCGTCGCCGCCGACAGCCGGTGCTCGGGCGCCTCGCTTAAGATCGCCGCGCCAAAGGCGTCGGCAACGATCAGGCCGGCATCGGACGGAAAAATATCGCCCGGCACCTCCGCGATGGTGGCAAAGAACAGCCGGTCGCAATGCAGCCGGTATTCCATCCATTTCTGATCGGCCCGAAAATCGGCGATCGAGGATTTGATTTCGACGATGATGATCTCGCCGTCGCCGCCGAGCGCGACCAGATCGGCACGGCGCCCCGACGGCAGCGGCAACTCCGCGACGACGCAATAGCCGAGCGCGTGCAGGTAGCGCGCCGTGCCGCGGGCGATGGCCAGCGCGGTCTGCGACTGCCGGCCGTCGGCCGGAACCGAAGACGCGAGCGAGGCGAGACTCATGGCCAGAATCCCGGGCAGCGGCAGGTTCGACAGCGGACGGCACGCAAGCTTACGCACGCCACGCACTCCGACCAAGGCTCTAGGCTGTTCACGCTCACGGCAGCGGAGGCGACAGCGCTGATCATTGTGCCGCGCCGGCGCGGTCCGGGAAAGCCCCCCGCAAGGCGGCATGCGAAGCCGCGATCACCCCGCGCTCGGTGATCAGACCCGTCACCAATCGGGCCGGCGTCACGTCGAAGGCGTAATTGGCCACCGGCGAATGCTCAGGGATGATGCGCACCGTTTCGATGCGCCCATCCGCGGCGCGGCCGGTCATGGTCGCAACCTCGTCGCCGTCGCGCTCTTCGATCGGAATATCGGCGACGCCATCGGCGATGGTGAAGTCGATGGTCGGCGACGGCAGCGCGACATAAAACGGGACATTGTTGTCGCGGGCGGCGAGCGCTTTCAAATAGGTGCCGATCTTGTTGCAAACGTCGCCATTGGCGGCGACGCGGTCGGTGCCGACAATTACGATATCGACGAGGCCATGCTGCATCAGATGGCCGCCGGTATTGTCGGCGATGACCGTGTGCGGTACGCCGTGCTGGCCGAGCTCCCAGGCGGTCAGCGAAGCGCCCTGGTTGCGCGGCCGGGTTTCGTCGGCGAAGACGTGGACGGCGATGCCGCTGTCGTGGGCCAGATAGATCGGCGCCGTCGCGGTGCCGACGTCGACCGCCGCGAGCCAGCCCGCGTTGCAATGCGTGAGCACGTTGACCGGTTCGCCCGTTTTTTTGCGCCGCGCGACAGCTTCAATCAGCGGCAGGCCGTTGCGCCCGATCGCGCTGTTGATGGCCACGTCTTCCTCGGAGATTTCGCCGGCGCGGCGATAGGCGGCGGCCGCGCGCTCGCTGCGGGGACGATTGCGCACGGCAGCCAGCATCTCATCGAGCGCCCAGCGCAGATTGATCGCAGTCGGCCGCGTGGCGAGCAGACAAGCATGGGCGCGATCGAGCCCCTCGTCGGAGGCGTCGGCGCGCAACGCCAGGCACATGCCATAGGCCGCGGTGGCGCCGATCAGCGGCGCGCCGCGAATGAGCATGGCGCGGATGGCGTGCGCGGCCTCGTCGAGCGTGGTGAGGCGGGCGGTGACGAGCCGATGCGGCAACGCCGTCTGATCGATCACGCCGACCGACCAGCCATCCGGCTCGAGCCAGATGCTGCGCATTGCCTTGCCGCCGACTTTCATGGGGCTCCACTAGCAGATTTCGGCGCACTGTCGACGCCGTCGTGCCGCGGCAACTTGCCAGCCGGCGCCGCTTGCCGCAAATTCGCCTCCTGCGCCAGGAGACGCCGGTGGCCGACATCGACTACGAAGCCGAATACGACAACCGCGCCCGCGTGCCGGAACATCCGGACATATTCGCGCGCTGGGCGGGCGACGCCGAGATGTTCCGCGCCGAAGCTCTTAAAGACGGCCGTGCCGAGCTCGGCATGTCCTATGGCGATACGCCGCGCCAATATTTCGATTTGTTTCTGCCGACGGCCGGCGAGGAGGCGCCCTTGGCGATTTTCATCCATGGCGGCTGGTGGCGGTCGCTCGATCCGTCGTTCTACAGCCATGTGGCGCGCGGCCCCAATGCGCGAGGCATAGGCGTCGCGGTCGTGGGCTACGATCTGTGCCCAACCGTCTCGATCGCGGACATCGTCGAGCAGATGCGGCGCGCCTGCGCGTTCTTATGGCAGCGCTTTGGCCGCCGCATGCTGGTCTACGGCCATTCGGCCGGCGGCCATCTCGCAGCGGCCATGGTGGGCATCGACTGGGCTTCGCTTTATCCCAAGGCGCCCGCCGATCTGATCCCGGCCGGATATGCGATTTCCGGCTTATTCGACCTTGCCCCGCTGGTCGGCATCAGCGTGAATGCGGATTTGCGGCTCGATGCCGCCACGGCTCGCAGCCTCTCGCCGGCGTTCTGGCCGGTTCAATCGGGTCGAATCTTCGACGCCGTCGTCGGCGAACTGGAATCGAACGAATTCAAGCGGCAGAGCCGGCTTATCGCCGACAGGTGGCAGCAGGTCGGCGCGCAAACCCGCTACGGGGAGATCGCCGGCACCAATCACTTCACCGTCATTGAGTTGCTGGCCGATGCACAAAGCGCGATGACCGCGCGCGTTGCCGAATTGGCGCAGCAGATCAAGCGTTAGCTTTTCGATGTCGCCTGCCGCGCCAGCAGAACGCAAGCGGAAGCGGCGAAAATCAAGCCGAATCCGACAAGATCGGCGGCGGTCGGCCGTTCGCCGAGGATGAGGATCGAGGCCACGACGCCGATCGCCGGGCTGCCAAGAACGCCGAGCGAGGCCGTCATGGCGGGCAAGCGGCGAACGATTGCGAACCACGGGCCGTAGGCGACGCCGTTGGCGAGGAACCCGGTGGACGCTGTGCAGAGCAGGGCGAGCGGGCTCGCATGGGCGAAGTGCAGATGGCCTTCGAAAATCAGCATGAAGACCGCGGTGAACGCGAAGGCGATCGTGACCTGCCAGCTGGCGATCGCCATGGGATCGGCCTTGATTCGCGCCCACTTCAGATAAACGGTGCCGGCGGCCCAGCACACGCCCGTCAGCAGCGCCAGCCAGATTCCCGGCGGGATTTTCGTCTCAGCCAGCGGATAAATCAGAATGGCGAGACCGGCGGCGCATAACAGCAGCGCCGTCGCCTGCATGCGGTTCGGCCATTCGCGCAGCAACAGCCACGCGAACAAAACCGACCAAATGGGCATCGTATAAGCGAGGATCGTGACGCGCGACGTTGCCGCGGTCAGCTGGGCGAAGGAGCCGAAAACGGTGAAAGCGACGATGTTGAGCAGCGACGCGATGGTCAGATGCAGCCAATCTTTGGCGGTGGCGACGCGCAAGCTGCGGCCCTGCACGCGACAGGCCAGATAGAGCGTCAATGAGCCGAGCGCCGCAGTGACGGTGCGCATGCTCAGCGGCGGAATCTCGTAGAGCGCGATCCGCATGATCGGCCAGGTCGCGCCCCAGATGACGCACAACAAGAGGAGCATCAGCCGGGCGCCGACGTCGGTCTGGTCCGCAACGTGGGGCGCGCTGTGTGGCTCTCTCACTGGCTCGTCACGGCGGCGGTAGTCACGGGGCGATGGTCACGGGGCAATAGTC
Organism: uncultured Alphaproteobacteria bacterium; assembly: GCA_963791925.1. Classification (GTDB taxonomy): domain Bacteria; phylum Pseudomonadota; class Alphaproteobacteria; order Rhizobiales; family Xanthobacteraceae; genus BOG-931. The sequence continues at coordinate 179,841 of CAWBUA010000007.1, forward strand.
ACGGGGCTTTGGGTCCGGCGCCGAGGAACCAATCGGCAATCTGTGCGCCGGTCCAGAATAGCACATCGGGTTTGTTGCGAATGACCTCGAAGATCCGGCGCAGATATTTCACGCGATGCGGCGCGCCCATGATGTAGGGGTGCACCGACAGCGCCATGACGCGCGCCGAATCGGCGGCGTCCGCGTAAATCTGCTCGAACTGGTCGAGCGCGCGGTCGCAATATTCGGAAGCCTTGTGGTGCTGGATCAGCATCATGGCGACGTCGTTGCATTCCTGGGTGTAGGGCAGATTGAGGATCGGCTTGCCGCGGGTTTTCAGCCACACCGGCTGATCGTCGAGCACCCAATCGGCGACGTAGTCGTAGCCTTCCTCGACCAGCACGTCCGGCGTCTGCCAGGTTTCGGTGAGGCCGGGGCCGAGCCAGCCGCGCGGCGGCGTTCCGGTGGCCTTGGCGATGGCGTCACGAACCTTGCGGATATCGGCGCGCTCGTTCTCCACCTTTTGCAGATTGCGCTGGCTGAAGCCGTGGCCGATGAATTCCCATTTGCGCTCGACCGCGGCCTGCACGATGGCCGGATAGGCGGCCAAGGCCGAGCCGTTGATGGCGATCACCGCCGGGATGGCGAACTCGTCGAACACCTTGACGAAGCGCCAAAAGCCGACGCGATTGCCGTATTCATGCCAGGCCCAATTGGGCACGTCGGGCATCGGCGAGCCCCCGGCCGGCGGCGTGAGTACGGTGCGCGGCATCGGCTGGGTCGGATCCCAGTCCTCGACATTGATGACCGCCCATACCGCCATGCGGGCGCCATTGGGCAAGCGAAGCGGCGCGCGCTCCGGGATCGCCGAATAGGGAATGCGGTCGGGCGGCAGCAGCGGCCGCTTTGCCGAAGATTTCTTTCGAGTGGGTTTTTTCGGTCGAGTTGTCATTGCGAAATCATGCCTTTTCGCGGCAGCAGATAGCATGGCCGGGCCGGCGATCCACTCAACTGTCGGTGGCGGGCGGATAACGTGTCGCTACCGTGCCAAATATGGTCAGCGTGGCCGCACAAACGCAGAGCGGCACGAATACCGTCCAGGGTCGGCCTGTGGCGTCCCATAGCGCGCCACTGATGGTCGGAATGATGATGGCGGTGGCATAGCTGACGGTAAACATGCCGGCGGAGGTCCGCGCCAGATCGGCGTGCGAACTCAAAAGCGGCGGCAAAGCCAACGTCGCCGTGAGCGTTATCGCCGTGGCGAAGCCGACCAGCGCGGCGCAAGCGAGAATGACCGTCGCGGAGTGCCCGAAGATCAGTCCGAGGAAAGCCGCCAAGAGAACCGGGCCGAACAGCAGGAACGGCCAGGCGCGCCCATTCAGCCGATTGGCCAGCAAAAGCAGGATGAGCGGAGCGACGATCTGCGCGCCATTGAGCCATCCCAGCGCCGCCGCGAGCAGGTCCGCCTTGCCCTGGCTGGCGAGATAGTCGCCAAGAAACGCGTTGGTGCCGAAGAACGGACTATTGTTGCTGCCGAAAGTGAGACCCAGGAGCCAAACCAGCGGATCTTTGAAATTCGGCCACCACAGCGCGCCGATCTTGTTGCCGATCGTGGACGCGTCATCGGTTTTTGGGCTGAGCACAAAAAACACCGGCGCGATCAGAAGCGCAGGGACGGCCCACACCAGAAGATCGAGGCGCCAGGAGCCGCCAACCAGCGGCAACACCAGAGGAATGGTCAGGCCGGTCGCAAACAGCGTGCCCATCAGCATGCCGCTGGTATAGGCGATGGTGCCGAGCGCAATGCGGCCGGGCAGCCATTCCCGGACCAGCGTCGGCATTCCCGGCTGCATGATGGCGACGCCGAAGCCGGTCGCGATGGCGGCCGCATAAAGTGTCCCCACGTCGATGGCGGCGCTGCGCGCGGCGCCGGCAAGGGCGGCGATGACCATGCCTATCACTGCGGCCGCCCGGGTGCCGACCCGGGCAATGAGCAGCGATCCCGGGATGGCGGCAATGGCGAAAAGCGCCAGTGGCAGTCCGATCAGGAGTCCAACCTGGGTCTCCGACATCTGCAGTTCGCGGTGCACCAGCGGGATCACCGGCGGCATGGCGAGGATCGTCATGCGCATCGCCACTCCGGCAAGCCAAAGCAGCGACATGAGCTTGATCAGACGGCCGGTCGAGAGGCCGTCCCGGTTTGCGGAGCGTGTCATGAAAGGAGTACCCGGCGTGGCTCACTACCGTGCATGAGCGGCCGCTGCGGCGCAAGAAAGTCCGTCCGGGCCTCTCCTCGAGCGAGCGTGACTTGAAGCCGGTTCGGAACAGATATAGAACGCTGTTCGGAGGTCGATTATGTCGGATCTCGCGGCGGCGCGGCGCCTACTGCGCACGACCTTCGGCTTCGAGGCTTTTCGCTCCGGTCAGGCTGAGATCGTTGCTGCCGTCCTCGAAGGCCGCGATGTCCTGGCGGTGATGCCGACCGGCAGCGGCAAGTCGCTGTGCTACCAGCTTCCAGCGCTGCTCCGCGACAGCCTCACCATCGTGGTGTCGCCCTTGATCGCGCTGATGCGCAACCAGGTCGCGCAATTGCGCGGCTACGGCATCGCGGCCGCGGCGCTCAACTCAGCCAACGATCAAGGCGAAAACCGCGCCGTGCTCGAGAGTATTGCGCGCGGCGAACTGCGGCTCGTCTATGTCGCTCCGGAGCGGCTGGTCAGGCCCGACACGCTCGCTCTGCTCAAGCGCGCCAAGGTCGCATTGCTGGCGGTTGACGAAGCGCACTGCATTTCGCAATGGGGCCATGACTTCCGCCCGGAATATGCGGCGCTCGGTACGGTCCAGGCGGCGCTCGGTGGCGTGCAGACGGTCGCCTTCACCGCAACCGCCGACGCGGCGACGCGGACCGACATTTTGGGCAAGCTTTTCAGCCGTCCGCCGGCCGTCTTCGTGCACGGTTTCGATCGGCCCAATTTAAGACTGGCGATGCAGGCGAAAGCAGGCGGCCGCAAGCAAATCGCGGATTTCGTCATGGCGCATCGCGGGCAAAGCGGCATCGTCTATTGCAGCTCCCGGCGCAAGACCGAGGCGCTGGCCGAATTTCTGCGCGACAGCGGTATCAAGGCGCTGGCCTATCACGCCGGCATGGAGCCGGTGGACCGTTCGCGCCATCAGGATGCTTTTCTGCAGGAAGACGGCATTGTCGTGGTGGCGACGGTTGCGTTCGGCATGGGTATCGACAAGCCCGATGTCCGCTTCGTTTTGCACGCCGACATGCCGGCCAATATCGAAAGCTATTACCAGGAGATCGGCCGCGCCGGCCGCGACGGACTGCCTGCCGCTACGCTTACTCTTTATGGCATGGGCGATATCCGCTTGCGCCGCATGCAGATCGACGAGTCCGACACGACCGAGGAGCAGAAGCGCGTCGACCGGCAACGGCTCAACGCGCTGGTGTCGTTGTGCGAGTCGCCGCGCTGCCGGCGGCAAACTCTGCTGTCCTACTTCGGCGAATCCACGGAGCCGTGCGGCCATTGCGACTTCTGTTGCGACGGCGCTGAAGTGATCGACGGCACCATCGCCGGGCAGAAGGCGCTCTCCGCCATCGTCCGCACCGGCCAGCGTTTCGGCACCGAGCATCTGACCAATGTGCTGATCGGCGAACTGAGCGAAGCGGTGGAAAAATTCGGCCACGATCGTCTGCCGACGTTCGGCGTCGGCAAGGAGTACGGCAAGACGGAGTGGCGCTCGATCTTCCGCCAACTTCACGGCGCCGGCGTCGTGGCGCTCGATATCACGGGTCATGGGACATGGTCGGTGACTGAAGCCGGCCGCCGCGTACTCAAAGGCCTCGACAAAGTCACGCTGCGCAAGGACACGCTCAAGCCGGCAACCCGCAAAGCGGCTCGTGCGGCGGCCAATGCCGCTGCCCTGACCGAGAGTGGCGCGGACGATGCGGCGCTGTTCCAGGCGCTGCGCCAACGCCGCTCCGAGCTCGCCAAAGCGCAGGGGGTCGCGGCCTATGTGGTCTTCGCGGACAGGACCCTGATCGACATGGCGCGGCGCAAGCCGGCGACGACGGCCGAAATGGCCGGCGTGCATGGCGTCGGCGAGAGCAAGCTTCGCAAATACGGGGCCATTTTTCTCGAAGTCGTTCGCGAATACGTCGCACGCGCGGCATAGCGGGGCAAAGCGGCGAGCCCGCTATCCAGGCCCCCTTTTTGGGGGGGCCCCGTTGTTGCACCGCAATCGGCTCTATGTTAGCAAACCCGCGATTTACGCGGGATCGCGGGCTTTTCCGCTGCCCCCGCGCTATCCAAGTCCCGCTTGAATCCGAAGGGCTTGCCCCGACCGTTCGCGCCGGGTGCGGACCTTGCGGAAAAAGGCTTCCAAGAGCGCTTAGACGAGCACGCGAAGTGGCAGGCGAAGAACCCATCATCCCCGTAACGGCCGGTCATTTTGCCACCGTACCGGCCGATGTTTCCACCATGGCAGGCCGTTACGCGACGGCGCTGTTCGAGCTTGCCGGTGAGGCCAAGGCGGTCGACACAGTGAAAGCCGATCTCGATCGCTTCGACACGTTGCTCGGCGAAAGCGCCGATCTTTGGCGTCTGGTCCGCAGCCCGGTTTTTTCCGCCGCCGAGCAAAGCCAGGCGCTCGGCGCCGTGCTCGACCGGGCCGGTATCGGCGGCCTTGCCGCCAATTTTCTCAAGCTGGTGACGGCCAACCGCCGGCTGTTCGCGGTGCGCGACATGATACGGGCGTTCCGCCAGCTGGTCGCTCAGCACAATGGCGAGGCGACGGCCGAAGTCACCGTCGCCGAGAAACTCAAGGACGAACACGTCGAGGCGCTCCGCGCCGCGCTCAAGGCCGTGAGCGGCAAACAGGTCGGCCTCGATATCAAGATCGATCCCGCCATCATCGGCGGGCTCGTGGTCAAGCTCGGTAGCCGCATGGTCGACACGTCGCTGCGCACCAAGCTCAACGCGATCAAGCACGCCATGAAAGAGGCTCGCTAATGGACATCCGCGCCGCGGAAATCTCCGCCATCCTCAAAGAGCAGATCAAGAATTTCGGCCAGGAAGCCGAGGTCTCCGAAGTCGGCCAGGTGCTGTCGGTCGGCGACGGCATCGCCCGCGTCTACGGCCTCGACAACGTCCAGGCCGGCGAAATGGTCGAATTCGAGAGCGGCGTCAAAGGTATGACGCTCAACCTCGAGAGCGACAATGTCGGCATCGTGATTTTCGGCAGCGACCGCGACATCGCGGAAGGCCAGACCGTCAAGCGCACCCGCGCCATCGTCGAGGTGCCGATCGGCAAGGGACTGCTCGGCCGTGTCGTCGACGCGCTCGGCGAGCCGATCGACGGCAAGGGACCGATCAAGGCCGACCATCGAGCGCGCGTCGACGTCAAGGCCCCGGGCATCATCCCGCGCAAATCGGTGCACGAGCCGATGGCGACGGGATTAAAAGCGATCGACGCGCTCATTCCGATCGGTCGCGGCCAGCGCGAGCTGATCATCGGCGACCGTCAGACCGGCAAGACCGCGATCGCGCTCGACACCATCCTCAATCAGAAATCGCTCAATGCCTCCGGCGACGAGGAGATCAAGCTCTACTGCGTCTATGTCGCGATCGGGCAAAAGCGGTCCACTGTCGCGCAATTCGTCAAGGTTCTGGAGGAGAACGGCGCGCTGGATTACTCGATCGTCGTGGCTGCGACCGCATCGGATCCGGCGCCGATGCAATATCTCGCGCCGTTCGCCGGTTGCGCCATGGGCGAATATTTCCGCGACAACGGCATGCACGCCGTGATTATTTACGACGATCTGTCCAAACAGGCCGTCGCCTATCGCCAGATGTCGCTGCTGCTGCGCCGGCCGCCGGGGCGCGAGGCCTATCCGGGTGATGTGTTCTATCTCCATTCGCGCTTGCTCGAACGCGCGGCGAAGATGAACGACGACAACAAGGCCGGCTCGCTCACCGCGCTGCCGGTCATCGAAACACAGGCCAACGACGTGTCGGCCTACATTCCGACCAACGTCATCTCCATCACCGACGGCCAGATCTTCCTCGAGACCGATTTGTTCTATCAGGGTATCCGGCCGGCGGTGAATGTCGGGCTCTCGGTGTCGCGCGTCGGGTCCGCCGCGCAGACCAAGGCAATGAAGAAAGTCGCCGGCCGCATCAAGGGCGAGCTCGCGCAATACCGCGAAATGGCAGCCTTCGCGCAGTTCGGCTCCGACCTCGACGCCACCACGCAGCGGCTCCTCAATCGCGGCTCGCGGCTCACCGAACTGCTCAAGCAGCCGCAATTTTCCCCGCTTAGCATGGAGGAGCAGGTCTGCGTCATCTATGCCGGCGTCAACGGCTATCTCGATCCGCTGCCGGTCGATCGCATCCGCGCCTTCGAGGACGGTCTATTGAGCCTGTTGCATAGCAAGCAGGGCGACATTCTCAAGACGATCCGCGAATCGCGCGACCTCGACGACGCGACCGCGGAAAAGCTCAAGGGCGTCGTCAACGATTACGCCAAGACGTTCGCATAATGGACGACAGAGAACGGAGGACAGACGACAGATGAAGTGAAGATCGAGCGGGGCGCCCTTTTACTCCGTTCTCCGTCGTCCGTCCTCTGTCGTCCAGCACTCAGCCATGCCGAGTCTCAAAGATCTGCGCAACCGCATCGCCGCCACCAAGGCGACGCAGAAGATCACCAAGGCCATGCAGATGGTCGCGGCGTCGAAGTTGCGGCGCGCCCAAGCCGCGGCCGAGGCGGCGCGGCCCTATGCGAATCACATGGATGCCGTGCTCGGCAATATCGCGGCCTCGGTCGCCGGCATCGACACCGCGCCGCGGCTTTTGCGCGGCACCGGCGATGACCAGAGGCATCTCCTTCTGGTCTGCACCGCCGAACGCGGCTTGTGCGGTCCGTTCAATACCGCGATCGTACGGCTGGCGCGCGAGCGTGCGGCGGCGCTGACGGCGGAGGGCAAGGAAGTCAGGTTCTTCTGCGTCGGCCGCAAAGGCTACGATCAACTGCGCCGGCTTTATGCGCGGCAGATTGTCGAACTGGTCGATCTGCGCTCGGTGCGCACCTTGCGCTTCGAAAATGCCGAGATGATCGCGGAGAAGATCATCGCGCTGTTCGACAAATTCGAATTCGACGTCTGCACGCTGTTCTATTCGCGGTTCCGCTCGGTGATCGCCCAGATACCCACTGCGCAGCAGATCATTCCGCCGGTGTTCGACGCGCAGACCGCCGACGCCCTGGGCGGCGCGGCTTACGAATTCGAGCCGGACGCCGAAGATATCCTGCACGAGCTGTTGCCGCGCAACCTCGCGGTGCAGATTTTCCGAGCGCTTCTCGAAAACTCCGCCTCGTTCTATGGCGCACAGATGTCGGCGATGGACAACGCGACCCGCAATGCCGGCGACATGATCCGCCGGCAAACGCTCACCTATAATCGCACCCGCCAGGCGATGATCACCAAGGAACTGATCGAAATTATCTCCGGAGCCGAAGCGCTGTGACGATCGGCGCCGGCAGCACCAGTAAGGACAACCTCATGGCTCAATCCGTCGGACGTATCACCCAAGTCATCGGCCCGGTGGTCGACGTGCATTTCGACGACAACCTGCCGCCGATCCTCAATGCGCTGGAAACAAAAAATCAGGGCCGCCGGCTGGTCCTCGAAGTTGCCCAGCAGCTTGGCGAAAACACCGTGCGCACGGTCGCCATGGATACCAGCGAAGGCCTGGTGCGCGGGCAGGAGGTTACCGATACCGGCGCTCCCATCTCAGTTCCGGTCGGCGCCGGACTGCTCGGGCGCATCATCAATGTGATCGGCGATCCGGTCGACGAGGCCGGTCCGGTCACGGGCGAGGCGCTGCGCGCTATCCACCAGGAAGCGCCGGCCTATACCGATCAGTCGACCGAGGCGTCCATTCTGGTCACCGGTATCAAGGTCGTCGATCTCTTGGCGCCCTATGCCAAGGGCGGCAAGATCGGACTATTCGGCGGCGCCGGCGTCGGCAAGACCGTGTTGATCATGGAATTGATCAACAACGTCGCCAAGGCGCATGGCGGCTATTCGGTGTTCGCCGGCGTCGGCGAGCGCACCCGCGAAGGCAATGACCTCTATCACGAGATGATCGAATCGGGCGTCAACAAGGACCCGCACAAGGGCTCGGTCGAAGGCTCCAAATGCGCGCTGGTCTACGGCCAGATGAACGAGCCGCCCGGCGCCCGCGCCCGCGTCGGACTGACCGGCTTGACGGTCGCCGAGCATTTCCGCGACCAGGGCCAGGACGTGCTGTTCTTCGTCGACAATATCTTCCGCTTCACCCAGGCGGGCTCGGAAGTGTCGGCGCTGCTCGGCCGTATTCCTTCGGCGGTCGGCTATCAGCCCACCCTCGCGACCGATATGGGCGCGCTGCAGGAACGCATCACAACCACGAACAAAGGCTCGGTGACCTCGGTGCAGGCCATTTACGTTCCGGCCGATGACCTCACCGATCCAGCGCCGGCGACGTCCTTCGCGCATCTCGACGCGACCACCGTGCTGTCGCGCGACATCGCCGCCAAGGGCATCTATCCGGCGGTCGATCCGCTGGATTCGACGTCGCGCATGCTGTCGCCGCTGATCGTCGGCGAGGAGCATTATACGGTCGCGCGCCGGGTGCAGCAGGTCTTGCAGCGCTACAAGGCGCTCCAAGACATCATCGCCATTCTCGGCATGGACGAACTGTCGGAAGAGGACAAGCTCACGGTGGCGCGCGCGCGCAAGATCGAACGCTTCCTGTCGCAGCCGTTCTTCGTTGCCGAAGTGTTCACCGGCTCGCCAGGCAAGCTCGTCGACCTGCAGGACACCATCAAGGGTTTCCGCGATCTGGTCGCGGGCAAATACGATCACCTGCCCGAGGCCGCCTTCTACATGGTCGGCACCATCGAGGAGGCGGTCGAGAAGGGCAAGAAGCTCGCCGCCGAGGCGTAACGCCATGGCCGGGCTTCATTTCGAATTTGTCTCGCCCGAGAGCGTGCTGTTCTCCGGCGACGTCGACCAGGTGGATTTGCCCGGCAGCGAAGGCGACATGGGCATCTTCCCTGGTCATGCACCGCTGGCGACGACGTTGCGGCCGGGCATCGTGACCATCTTCCGCGACGGCCAGCGCGAACCGGTCGTCGTCATCGGCGGCTTTGCCGAGGTGAGTCCGAAAGGGCTCACCGTGCTTGCCGACAAGGCGGTGGCCCGCGCCGATTTCGATATGGCGCTGCTTGCCGACGAGATCAGGAATGCGGAGGAAGACGTCGCCGACAGCAAGGACGATGCGCTGCGCGACAAGCTGGCCCGCAATCTTGAACAATTGAAAGCCCTGCAGGCGGCATTGTCGTCGTAACGGTTGGCTATTTGGCGAATTGCCGGAACTCGCTGGCGACGCGTTCGTAGACCGCGCGTTTGAATGGCACCACGAGGTCCGGGATATTCTCCAGCCGCTCCCAGCGCCAGGCGCTGAATTCGGGCTCATGCCCGGCCGGATGTTCCACGTCGATCTCGCGGTCTTGCCCAGTAAAGCGCACGGCGAACCACTTTTGCGTCTGGCCGCGGTATTTGCCCTTCCACGCTTGACCCACGATTTCGCGCGGGATGTCGTAGTTCAGCCACTCCGCGACTTCGCCAAGGCGTTGCACCGAGCGGATATTTGTCTCTTCGCGCAATTCCCGCATTGCCGCGGGCCACGGCGCTTCGCCATGATCGATGCCGCCCTGCGGCATCTGCCAGGAATGCGTGAGGTCGATATGCTCCGGCCCGTCGATGCGCCGGCCAATGAAGATCAGGCCCTCGCGGTTGAACAGCGCGACGCCGACGCAGGGACGATAGGGGAGATCTTCGAAGCGCATTTTCCAATTATTCGCGCCACGACCGAACGCGGGGGCGAAGGTGAAATTGAATTTATTCGCTCTTGCGCACCATGGCTATTCGCTGGCGGTCGACCGCTTGCCTTTGTTTGCCACCGCGGTGATCGGCACCAGCAAGAGGCCGCGGCTTGCCGCCGATTTCGCCCACTTGGCGATTTGCTCGATCGATACCGGCAGCGCGGAGGCGACGCCGACCACGACGCTGCGCTCGCGCGCCGCCATTTCCAGACGGCCCAGGGCGCGATCGATCTCGGTAGGCGTCGGCACCGCGTCGATGATCACGTCGGCCCGCGCGAACGGCAGATTGTTGGCGCCCGCAATTTGCCCGGCCACGCTTCTCGGATTCGAGCCGTCGTCGACATAGATCAGCCCACGTTTGCCGGTCTCGCGCAGGATCGGGGCGAAGCTCGTCTCGGATGCCGTGAAGCGCGCGCCCATCGAATTGGCGAGCCCGACATAGCCTTGGAACTGGCTCATCACCCAGTGCAGGCGGTCGATGTTCTGCTCGGGCGTGAGCGAGGTGAGCAGCGTTTGCGGGCCCGGGTCGTTGTCCGGATAGTCGAACGGCTCCATCGGCACTTGCAGCAAAGTCTCGTGGCCGGCAGCGCGAGCCTGGGCAGCCAGCGCCGCAACCTGAGCGCCATAGGGCACAAAGCCGAGCGTGACCTGGCCCGGCAACTTGCCGATCGCGTCGGAGGTCGCGGCTGCGCTGACCCCCAGGCCTTCGACAATCAAGGCTATGCGCGGAGCGTCAGGCTTGCCGGGCAACGGCTTTACCGGCTGGGCGAAGGCGTCCATGGGCCGGGTGCCGTCGGCGGCGATTTTCGGGATCGGGCCGTGCGGCGTCATCTCGACGAATTTCGGGTCGACCGGGGCGGGTTTTAGTGCCGCCCGACCAGCGGCAGGCGTCGGCACCACGACCTCCTGTTTGGCGCCGGTTTTGCCGTCGATGATCGTGACGGTGGTGGTGTTGGGCGCCGACGCCGGGGCCGTGTTCTGACCGGCATGCTGGGTGTCGGCTGCTGGCGCTGCCGGGTTCGGCAGGGTAATTCCCGAGGTTTTGGCCGGCAGGTGCAGAGTAGCCGACACAATGGCCATCGGCTCGCCGCCGTAAGGATCATCGGCGACCACCGCCCAGAGAACGAACACGCCGAGGAAGGCGGCGAGCGCCCCCGCTACGATCTGGGGTACCGGAAGCTTAAGCGCACGCCGGCGGCGTTTGCGCGCGCGGCCAAGCGGTGCGGTCAGATCATCCACGGCCATCGCCGGACCATTGGGCCATGCTGGGGGCCAAACTGGAGGCCAAACTGGGGGCCAAACTGGGGGCCAAACTTGCGCGAATCGTGCGTCCGCGAATCATGGCCGCAAGTCTATCACGCCCGGTTAAAGCGCCGCGCCGCTTCCCGGGCGGCAGCCGCAGCAGCCGCGCAGAAGACCGCCTAAAAATTGGGGCGGCCCAAGGCCGCCCCAAACTCAACTCAGCGTAAGCGTTTTCCCTTAATTGGGCACGGTAGCCTTCGGATTGGGCGGGAAGGCGGCGTTGTTCGCCGTTCCACGCAGCAGATCAAGCGCCATGTGGAGCGCTTTGTCGTCCTTTTCGTCGGGCGGCACATAGGACTGCGACCCCGATTTCTCGGCGCCGGTCGCCGCAAGGTGCCCGCGCAGCGAGGCTTCGCCCTCGGAATCGGCCTCGCCCTTCAAACTCGCCGGCACGTCCTGCATCACCTCGATATCGGGTTTGATGCCCTGCGCCTGGATCGAGCGGCCCGACGGGGTGTAGTAACGCGCCGTCGTCAGCCGCAACGCACCATTGCCGGCCCCCAGCGGGATGATGGTCTGCACCGATCCCTTGCCGAAAGAGCGCGTGCCGATGAGCGTCGCGCGCTTATGGTCTTGCAGGGCGCCGGCAACGATTTCCGATGCCGAGGCCGAGCCGCCGTTGATAAGGACAATGAGCGGCTTGCCATGCGTCATGTCGCCCGGCCGCGCGTTGAAGCGCTGCGTCTCCTCGGGGTTGCGGCCGCGCGTCGACACGATCTCGCCTTTGTCGAGGAAGGTATCGGCAACCGAGATCGCCTGATCGAGCAGACCGCCAGGGTTATTGCGCAGATCGAGGACATAGCCTTTGACCTTGTCGCCGAGCTGGCCGCCGATGTCGTTGATCGCCTGCTTGAGGCCGTCGGTGGTCTGCTCGTTGAACTGGGTGATGCGGATATAGCCGACGTCATCGCCTTCGGCGTGCGACCGCACCGATTTCACCCGGATGATGTCGCGCACGATCGTCAGTTCGATCGGCTTGTTGGCGCCTTTGCGCACGATCGTCAGCTTGATTTTCGAGTTGACCGGGCCGCGCATCTTGTCGACGGCCTGATTAAGCGTAAGGCCCTGTACCGCTTCATCGTCGAGCTTGGTGATGATGTCGTTGGCCATCACGCCGGCCTTGGCCGCCGGCGTATCGTCGATCGGCGCAACCACCTTGATCAGGCCGTCTTCCATCGTGACCTCGATGCCGAGGCCGCCGAACTCGCCGCGGGTCTGCACCTGCATATCGCGGAAGCTCTTCGGATCCATGTAGCTCGAGTGCGGATCGAGCCCGGACAGCATGCCGTTGATGGCCAATTCGACGAGTTTCTTGTCGTCGGGCTTCTCGACGTAATCGGCGCGGACGCGCTCGAAGACGTCGCCGAACAAATTGAGCTGCTGATAGGTGTCCGAGGCGGCCGCCCTTGCGGCCGAGCCAAGCAGCACGGCGTGTGGCTGAGTGGCCAGCAGGGCTGCCGCGGCGCCAGCCACCGCACCGAGGAACACCAGATAAGTTTTGCGCATCATCCGCGAACCTTTTCGCCTTCGTTTGTCGCCCACCATGGGCTGGGATCAATGGGAGTGCCGTCCTTGCGGAACTCCACATAGAGTACGGGCCGTTTGGGCCCGGTCGTGACGGCTGCCGGCGCTTGCGATGCGTCGCCCATCATCGCCACCGGCTCGCCGGTCAACACGAACTGTCCGAGATCGACGGAAATCCGATCCATGCCCGCCAGGAGAACATGATACCCGCCGCCGGCATTCAGGATCAAGAGTTGGCCATAGCTGCGAAACGGTCCGGCGTAAACAACCCAACCGTCGCATGGCGCGGTAATCTCGGCTCCAGCCTGCGCGGCGATGGAAACGCCTTTTTGGGTGCTGCCGGTGCCGTCAGAGCCTCCAAACGCCCGGATTGGCACGCCGTTGACCGGCAAATGCAGGTGTCCACGCATGTCGGCGAAGGCGACCGCCGGCGTCAGGCGCCCGGGGTCGCTTAAGGCTGCGAGTTGCGGCTGTGTCGCATCCTTGGCGATGGCGTGGCGGGCATCGTAGGCCGCGCGAGCCGCGGGATCGAGGCCGGATTCGAGCTTGGCAATCAAATCCTTGACCGAGTTGACCTGGCGCGCCAGCACCGTGGCGCGTTGCCGCTCGGTGTTGAGCGCCTGTTCCGCGGCCGTTTGGTTTTTCTGCCGTTGGTCGATGAGGAGCGTCAGCCGAAGCTGCTCGCGTCCGAGCAGACCGAGGTCGCCGGAAAGCTGGGTGCTTTCCTCAACGATTTTCTGGCGTACGCCAACCAATTCGGCCAGATCGGTGGCCAACGCGTTGGCCTGTGCGCGCATCTCCGGCAGCACGGCGCCCAAAGTGATGGCCGTGCGCACCGCCTGGAGCGCATCCTCCGGCCGCACGATCAGCGCCGGCGGAGGCTGGCGGCCGATGCGCTGCAAAGCGGCGAGAATTTCGACGATCACGTCGCGGCGTTCGCTAAGCGAGGTACGCAGCTGCTTTTCCTGCGCGTCGAGCGGCACCAGACGCGCCCGGGTGGCGTCGATATTGGCCTCGACCTCGCGGACGCGCGCGGCAGTGCTGATGAGATCTTGATTGAATTTTCGGCGATCCTGGGCCAAAGCCTCGATTTCGATGCGCAGCTTGGCCTGGCTCTCCACCGATTCGCGTTGACGAGCGAGCGTCGTGTCGAGCTCTCGATCCTGTTGCTTGAGCACATTCATCTTGTTCGCGGCGGCGGGTGGGCCCGCCAGTGCGCCGTTTGGCGAGGCAGGCGCATTTTGCGCCACCACGGGCGCAAATTTCGTCTGCGCCAATGCGGTGGAACTCGTGCCCATCTCTGCGCCGATCGGCAGGACCAAAGCCAATGCGGAGCCGAGCACAAAGCGCGGATCGGTGCGGCTCGACCGTCGGAGAATCATCGGTTTCAAGGCTAAGCGCGGACCTCGGAAAGGCAAGGAAAACTGCACAAAACGGGCCAGCGTGAGACCGGAATAAGACGACGGGGGGCTATCGATCGTCACAATTCAGTGATGCGACGTGCCGAAGGTTTCCGGGCCGGATTGCCTGAGCCCTGGGCGGGGTACTCAAGCCCGGTGATAGGGGTGTCCGGCCAGAATCGTGCCGGCGCGGTAAAGCTGCTCAAGGAGCATGATACGCACGAGCTGGTGTGGCCAGGTCGCGGCGCCGAACGCGACCTTGAGCTTGGCGCGGTCCCTTAGGTTCTGCGCAAGCCCGTCGGCGCCGCCGATGACGAAGCACACGGCCGGACGGTCTTCCTCGCGCCATCTGCGCAAACTCGCCGCGAACGCCGCGCTGTCGAGGTTGTCGCCGCGCTCGTCGAGAATGACGACGATGGCCTGTTGGGGAATGACATTGGCGATCGCGATGGATTCTTCGACGCGCCTTCGTTCCGGGTCGTGCGCGCGGCTTTCGCGGATTTCGACGATTTCGATTGCACGAAGGCCGAAGGCGCGGCCGGTCTGCTCGGCACGCTTGCGATAGGCGGCGGCGAGGTCTCGCTCAGAGCCCTGCTTCAGTCGGCCGACGGCAGCAACGAAGATACGCATGGTCACCTATGGCGGTCTCAACGCATCTCCAGGGTCAGCGGCATGTCGACGTAAATCTTGTAGCTTTGCGATTTCGGTTTGGCCCGGTCGGCTTCGTTGAGATATTCGATCGAGCTTTTTCCCAGATAGGCGCCTGGCAGGATCATGACGCGAATAAACCGCGTCGGACGGTCCGCGGCCTGGGCGAATACTCCGTCCGGCCCGGTTTCATACCAGGCCCCGCCCGGTCCGTATGAAGTCGAGCGGCCGTGAGTGTCGATGCGAATGCCGCCTTCGATGACGCAGCGGATGCCAGGTCCCTGGTGCCGGTGCAGATAGGCGCAGCCGCCGGGCGGAAATGCAACGCCGTCGCCGCGCAACAGAAGCGCGCCCTTCGGCACTGTCTCGAGCCGCGCCGCGAGCTTTTCCCGGCAACGCACCCCGCTTGCCGGGCTGACGGCGCCGGCAGCGTCATCCGCCGTCAGCTCCCACCGCCACAGCGTTGCCCCGCTGCCGCCGGCCTTGATGCCGACGGCGCTTTCGCTGCCGAAAGTATCCTCGTCGCTCATGGTGCGATCGGCGATGGCGACGGTGCCGTGGACGACGAAAATCATGCGCGGCAAGGCCGGCCAGGAGACCTCGGCGTCGTTCGCCAACACGTCTTCGTAGAGCCGCAGCGTCGGATACATTTCGTTGATCTCCTCAAAGCGCGCCATGCGTCGGGCGAGTGTCTGTGTCCGGCGCTCCTCGCGCAACGGCATTTACACTCGCGCACCGGCATTGCTAAATCGAATTTGGCGTTGCCCACTTGGCGTTTGCCCACGATCGTGCGCGTTGGGCGGCTGCCATGGCCGGAATTGGCACCGGGCTCTCGCCACAAAAGAAGCTGGGAGGAGAAGCCCAATGCAAAGAACCACGCCGCCGTTTCGCGCCGATCATGTCGGCAGTCTGTTGCGGCCCGCGGCATTGAAGGAAGCGCGCGCCAAGCGCGGACGCAACGAAATCTCCGCGGACGCCTTGCGGGAGGTCGAAGACCGCGAGATCGAGAAGGTGGTCAAGAAGCAGGAAGAAATCGGGCTCAAGCTTGCCACCGATGGCGAATTCCGACGCACCTGGTGGCATTTTGACTTCTTCCGCGGCCTCGACGGTATCAGCTTCTATGAAATGGACGCCATCCAATTTCACGGCGTGCAGACCAAGGCCGAAGGCATCAAGATCACAGGCAAACTCGGATTCTCCGGCCATCCGATGCTGGAGCACTTCAAATTTCTAAAGCGCCACGCACGCGTTACGCCGAAGATGACGATCCCGGCGCCGAGCACGCTGCACTTCCGCCAGGGCCGGGCTTTGATCAGCAACGAGGTCTACCCCACGCTCGATCCGTTCTTCGACGACCTCGCGGCGGCTTATCGCGCCGCGATCCGCGCCTTCTATGAGGCGGGCTGCCGTTATCTCCAGCTCGATGACACCGCCTGGTCGATGATCTGCGATCCGAGCGAGCGCGAGAAATCGAAGGGACGTGGCGATGATCCCGATACGCTGCCGCAGCGTTACGCGCGCCTCACCAATGCGGCGCTCGAAGGCAAGCCGGCGGACATGGCGATTACCATGCATTCGTGCCGCGGCAATTTTCGCTCGACCTTCATCGCCTCGGGCGGCTACGAGTTCGTCGCCGAACAGCTCCTCGGCCATACCGGCTTCGACGGCTATTTTCTCGAATACGATACCGGGCGCGCCGGCGGCTTCGAGCCGCTGCGTTGCTTTCCCAAGGGCAAGAAACAGATTGTGCTCGGCCTCGTCACCTCGAAAAGCGGCACGTTGGAAAAGAAAGACGACATCAAACGTCGCATCGACGAAGCGACCAAATATGTCGCGCTCGACCAGCTTTGCCTGTCGCCGCAATGCGGCTTCGCTTCGACCGAGGAAGGCAACGTACTGGCCGAGGACGAGCAATGGGCGAAGCTGCGCATGATCGTGGAAATCGCCGACGAAGTGTGGGGTTGACAATGCAGCGAAGCAAACCGCCGTTCCGCGCCGATCATGTCGGCAGCCTGTTGCGCACGGCGTCGCTCAAGGCGGCGCGGGAAAAGCGCGCCCGCGGCGAGATCGGCGCCGAGGCGTTCAAGGAGATCGAAGATCGCGAAATCGAGGGCGTCATCAGGAAGCAGGAGGCCGTGGGGCTGAAATCGATCACCGACGGCGAGTATCGGCGGATTTCCTGGAATACGGATTTTCTCGAGCAGCTCGATAACGTCGAATCCTACGTCGGCGAACGTAAAATCAGATTTTCGACCGCCGGGCCGCAGCCGCGGCCGCTCTTGTTGCGCGTCGTCGGCAAGCTCGGCGGCTACAAGCCGCATCCGATGATCGAGCATTTCAAGTTTTTGCAGGCGCATACCAGGCAGACGCCGAAGATGACGATCCCGTCGCCGTCGTCGCTGCATTTTCGCTACGGCCGCGACGCCGTGCCGGAATCGATCTATCCGTCAATGGATGAGTTTTATCGCGACCTCGGGCAGTCCTACCGCAAAATCGTGCGCGGCTTTGCCGACGCCGGCTGCCGCTATCTGCAGCTCGACGAAGTCAACCTGACCTATTTGTGCGATCCGTCGCTGCGCCAAGTGATCGTCGACCGCGGCGAGAACCCGGACACGCTGCCCGCGACTTACGCCGGCATGATCAACGCCGCGATTTCCGACATTCCGGCCGACATGACCATCACCATGCATCTGTGCCGCGGCAATTTCCGCTCGAACTTCGTGGCCTCGGGCGGCTACGAGCCGGTCGCGGAAACTCTCTTCAACACGATAAACGTGCACGGCTATTTCATGGAATACGACTCCGCGCGCGCCGGCGGCTTCGAGCCGTTGCGCTTCGTGCCGAAGGGAAAGACCGTCGTGCTCGGGCTCGTCACCAGCAAATCCGGCACGCTGGAAAGCAAGGATGCCATCAAACGCCGCATCGATGAGGCGGCGAAATTCATCGGCCTCGATCAGCTCTGCCTGTCGCCGCAATGCGGCTTTGCCTCGACCGAGGAAGGCAATGTCCTGGCCGAGGATGAGGAATGGGCGAAGCTTAAAATGATCGTCGAAATCGCCAACGAGGTTTGGGGATAGAGCATGAGTCAACGTACCAAGCCGCCGTTCCGCGCCGATCATGTCGGCAGTCTGCTGCGCCCGGCCGAGCTCAAAAGCGCGCGTGAGAAATTCGCCAAGGGCGAGATCGACGCAGCCGGCCTCAAGGCGGTGGAAGATCGCGCCATCGCAGACGTCATCAAAAAGCAGGAAGCGGTCGGGCTGCAGTCCATCACCGACGGCGAATTCCGCCGCTCCTGGTGGCATCTCGACTTTCTGTGGGGCCTCGACGGCGTCGAGAAGCACGTGATGGACACCGGCATCGCCTTTGCCGCGGTCACCACCCGCAACGAGGGCGTGAAGGTCACTGGCAAGATCGGCTTCTCCGGCCATCCGATGCTGGAGCATTTCAAATTTCTCAAGGCGCATACGACGCGGACGCCGAAAATGACCATTCCGGCCCCGTCGGCGCTGTATGGCCGGCCCAGCCTGACGCCAATCGACAAGGCGGCCTATCCGACGCTCGACAAGCTCTTTGCCGACCTCGGCGCGGCCTACCAAAAAGCGGTACGCGCCTTCGCCGACGCCGGCTGTCGCTATCTGCAGCTCGATGAAGTGTTCATCGCAATGCTGTGCGATCCGCATTATCGGGCGCAGATGAAAGATCGCGGCGACGATCCGGAAGCGCTCGGCACGATCTACGGCGATCTGATCAACATGGCGATCTCCGACATTCCGTCCGACATGACGGTGACGATGCATCTGTGTCGCGGCAACTACAAATCGACCTTCATGGGCTCCGGCGGCTATGACGCGATGCAGGAGGTGCTGTTCGACCGCATCAAGGTGCACGGTTATTTCATGGAATACGACACCGCACGCGCCGGCGGCTTCGAGCCGCTGCGACGGCTGCAGAAGGGCCTCGTGGCGGTGCTGGGCCTCGTCACCACCAAGACCGGCACGCTGGAAAGCAAGGACGCGATCAAGCGCCGCCTCGAGGAAGCCGCCAAGTTCGCCGACCTCGACCAGCTTTGCCTGTCGCCACAATGCGGTTTTGCCTCGACCGAGGAAGGCAATGTCCTGGCCGAAGACGAACAATGGGCGAAGCTTAGGATGATCGGCGAGGTGGCGCGCGACGTGTGGGGGGCTTAAGCGGCATGGCCGAAATCGTCGCCGGCAAGGTCGCCATCGTCACCGGCGCGGGCCGCGGCATCGGGCGCGGCATTGCGCTCTTGATGGCGTCCGAAGGCGCCCGCGTCGTCGTCTGCGATATTGGGGCGAGTCTCGACGGCGGCGGCAGCGACGCCGGCCCGGCGGAGCGCGTCGTCGATGAGATCGAGAAATCGGGCGGCAAAGCCATCGCCTCGACGCTATCGATCAGCACGCCGGGCAATGCGGAGAAGATCGTCCGGGCCGCGCTCGACGCGTTCGGCCGCGTCGATATTCTCGTCAACAATGCCGGCATTTTGCGCGACCGCATCTTCCATCGCATGAGCTGGTCGGATTGGTCGGACGTGATCGACGTCCATCTGCACGGCAGCTTCGCCATGAGCCGTGCCTGCGCCACGCATTTCCGCGAACAGAATTCCGGCAGTTTCGTGCACATGACCTCGACCTCCGGGCTCATTGGCAATTTCGGCCAGGCCAATTACATGGCGGCCAAGATGGCCATCGTGGGCCTGTCGCGCGGCATCGCACTCGACATGGCGCGCTTCAATGTCCGCTCGAACTGCGTCGCGCCTTTTGCCTGGACGCGGATGATCGATTCGATCCCGGCCGAGACCGAGGCGGAGAAAGCGCGAGTCGCGGCGTTCCGGCAGATGACGCCGGAGAAAATCGCGCCGCTCGTCGTCTATCTCGGCTCCGATCGCGCCGACGGCATCAGCGGCCAGATTTTTTCGGTGCGCAACAACGAGATTTATCTGTTCAATCAGACCCGCCCGATCCGTACGCTGCACCGCTCCGACGGCTGGACGCCGGAAAAGCTCGATGCGCAGCTCAAGGGCGCGTTCGCCGCGTCCTTCACGCCGCTCGACCGTTCGAGCGATGTGTTTTCGTGGGACCCGGTGTGATGGCGATCGTCTACGACAGACTGATGGCGCTCGATATTCCGCCGCGGGAGCAGACCTACGACGCAAAAGACTGCATCCTCTACGCGCTTGGCGTCGGATTCGGCCACGATCCGATGAACGAAGAAGAGTTGCCGTTCGTCTATGAGAAAAATCTGAAGGTGCTGCCGACCATGGGCACCGTGCTCGGCCACCCAGGCTTCTGGGCGCGTAACCGCGACACCGGCATCGACTGGGTCAAGGTCGTCAACGGCGAACAGGGCATCGCTTTGCACCGGCCGATCGCCGGGGCAGGCACCGTGATCGGCCGGCAGCGCATCGTCGAGGTGATCGACAAGGGCGCCGGCAAGGGGGCGCTGGTTCTTTCCGAGCGCAAGCTTGCCGACAAGGCGACCGGCGAGCCGATCGCGACGGTGACGCACACCATGTTCTGCCGCGGCGATGGCGGGTTCGGCGGCCCGCCACGCCACGCGCTGCCGCCGCACGAGCTGCCGGCGCGCGCGCCGGATGCGGTCTGCGACCTCGCCACGCGGCCCGAGGCGGCGCTGATCTACCGGCTGTGCGGCGACCTCAATCCGATCCACGCCGAGCCCGCCGTCGCCAAACAGGCGGGCTATCCGCGCCCGATCATGCATGGCCTCGGCAGCTTCGGCACTGCCGCGCATGCGGTTCTGAAAACCTTCTGCGCCTACGATCCGAAGAAACTCGTGGCGTTCGCCGCGCGGTTTTCCGCGCCGGTCTATCCTGGCGAGACATTGCGCACCGAGATGTGGCGCGACGGCGCAGTCGTGAGCTTTCGCTCGCGCGTGGCGGAGCGTGAGGTCATCGCCGTCAATAACGGCCGCGCCGAGGTGCGGTCGTGACGGAAACTGCGGATCTGGCGCCGATCCGCGAGGCCGTGCGCGCGCTGTGCGCCGATTTCCCCGGCGAATATTGGCGCGCGCTCGATCGCGAGCGCGCCTACCCGGAGAAGTTCGTCGCCGCCTTGACCAAAGCCGGCTTTCTTGCCGCTCTCATTCCAGAAGACTTCGGCGGCAGCGGGCTGACGATGACGGCGGCGGCCGCGATCATGGAGGAGATCCAGGCGTCCGGCTGCAACGGCGCCGCCTGCCACGCGCAAATGTACACGATGGGTACGCTGCTCCGGCATGGCAGCGCCGGGCAAAAGCAGCGCTATCTGCCGGCGATCGCCCGCGGCGAGCTGCGGCTGCAGGCCTTCGGGGTCACCGAGCCGACGTCGGGCACCGATACGCTGAGCCTGCGCACAACGGCCGTGCGCGACGGCAATGACAGCTATATCGTCAACGGCCAGAAAATCTGGACGTCACGCGCCGAGCATTCCGATCTCATGCTGCTGTTGGCGCGCACCACCCCGCGCGAGCGCGTCAAGAAGCGTACCGACGGGCTGTCGGTTTTTCTGGTCGACATGCGTGACGTTAAAGGCAAGGGCCTGACGATCCGCCCGATCCGCACCATGATGAATCACGCCACCACGGAAGTATTCTTCGAGAATATGCGAGTGCCGGCGGAGAATCTCATTGGCATGGAAGGCGAGGGTTTCCGCTACATCCTCTCCGGCATGAATGCCGAGCGTATCCTGATCGCCGCCGAGTGCATCGGCGATGCCAAGTGGTTCATCGAGAAAGCCACGGCCTATGCCGGCGAGCGCGTGGTATTTGGGCGGCCGATCGGCCAAAACCAGGGCGTCCAGTTTCCGATTGCCCGCGCCTATATCGACATGCGCGCCGCCGAATTGATGGTGCGCGAAGCGGCCTCGCTGTACGAAGCCGGCAAGGATTGCGGCGCCGAGGCCAACATGGCCAAGCACCTCGCCGCCGAGGCGTCGTGGGCCGCCGCCGATATGTGCGTGCAGACGCACGGCGGCTTCGGCTTCGCCGAGGAATTCGACATCGAGCGCAAATTCCGCGAGACCCGGCTCTATACCGTGGCGCCGATCTCGACCAATCTGGTGCTGTCCTACATTGCCGAGCACGTCTTGGGACTGCCGAGGTCATATTGAGCATGCCTCTTCCGCTTTCCGGCCTGCTTGTCGTCTCTCTCGAACAGGCGGTCGCGGCGCCGATGTGCACCTGCCGGCTGGCCGATGCCGGCGCGCGCGTCATCAAGATCGAGCGGCCGGAAGGCGATTTCGCGCGCGGCTATGACGATCTCGTGCACGGCGAGTGCAGCTATTTCGTCTGGCTCAATCGCGGCAAGGAATCGGTCGTGCTCGATCTCGGTAAGGCCGAGGACACCGCGCTGCTGGCGGCGATGCTGGCGCGCGCCGATGTCTTCGTGCAGAACTTAAAGCCTGGCGCGGTCGGAAAGCTTGGTTTTGAAATCGCAAGATTGCGGCGCGAGCATCCGCGGCTTATTTGCTGCTCGATTTCCGGCTTTGGCGAGAGCGGGCCGCTCGCCAAACGCAAGGCCTACGACATGTTGATCCAGGCCGAATCCGGCCTCGCCTCGATCACCGGCACCGTCGAGCCGTCGCGCGTCGGCGTTTCGGTGGTCGATATCGCTTCCGGCATGAATGCTTATGAAGCGATCCTCGCGGCCCTGATCGCGCGCCAGCGAACCGGCGAGGGCGCCGCGCTTTCGATTTCGATGTTCGACGCCATGGCGGACTGGATGACCGTGCCGCTCCTGCAGCAAGAAGCCGGCGCGCCGCCGCGGCGCATCGGTCTCGCGCACACCTCGATCTCGCCCTATGGCGCGTTCAAGAGCCGCGACGGCGTCGACATTCTGATTTCCATCCAGAGCGACCGCGAATGGCGCATCTTGGCGGAAAAGGTCTTGGACGATCCGGCGCTGGCGGCCGATCCGGCCTTTGCCACCAATGTGCAACGCGTCAAGCGCCGTGCCGAAACCGACGGCAGGGTCGCCAAAACCTTCGCTGCGCTCGATGCGGCAGCGCTTGAGCAAAAACTGGCCGCCGCCGATATCGCCTTCGCCCGCGTCAACACGCCGGCCGACCTCGCCCGCCATCCGCATTTGCGCCGTATCACGGTCGGCACGCCGAGCGGTCCGGTGGCCTATCCGGCGCCGGCCGAACGCGCGGCGGCGGCGCGGCGCTACGGCCCGGTGCCGGCGCTGGGTGAGCATACCGGGCCGGTGCGCAAGGAATTTGCTGCGATTACAATGAATGCAAAGTGACAGGGGAGGACGTCCATGGACATCGGCTTCATCGGTCTCGGCAACATGGGCGCGCATATGGCGCGCCGTCTGATCGAGGCCGGCCACAAGGTCATCGTCTACGACACGCGCCAGGAAGCGATCGGCAATCTCGCGGCGCTCGGCGGCGTGGCCGCACGATCACCCAAGGAGGTCGCCGACGCCGCCGAGACCGTGATGGTGAGCCTGCCGACACCCGACATCGTGCTCAAGGTCGCAACTGGCCCCGACGGCGTCATCGAAGGCAAACGCGTGCGCCGCTTCGTCGATCTCTCGACCACCGGCTCGGTGATGGCGCAGAAGATTTTCAAATTGCTCGCCGCGAAAAACATCGTGCAGATCGATGCGCCGGTGAGCGGCGGCGTCAAAGGCGCGGAAAAAGGCACGGTCGCAGTCATGTCCTCGGGGCCCCGCGCCGAAGTCGAAGCGGTCGAGCCGGCGCTCAAGGTCATCGGCAAATTCTTCTACATCGGCGAAAAGCCCGGCGCGGGCCAGACCATGAAGCTTTGCAACAACGTGTTGTCGGCCGCGGCGATGGCGGCGACATCGGAGTCGATGGTGGTCGGCGTCAAGGCCGGTCTCGACCCGCGGATCATGGTCGACGTCATCAATGCCAGCTCCGGCCGCAGCACGGCGAGCGAGCAGAAATTTCCCGACGTCGTCATTCCGCGCAAATTCAATCAGGGGTTCACGGCGGGGCTGATGATGAAGGATGTGAACCTGTTCGTGTCCGAGGCCAAAGCGCTCGGTGTGCCGATCGAGGTCTGTGAGGCGGTGGCGGCCTTGCTCAAACTGACGTGCGTTGAAATTGGCCCGGAGAAGGATGTCACCACGATCGTGCAGCCGATCGAGCATCGAGCCGGGGTCGAAGTCCGCGCCCCGAACACTTAAGGCGTCCTGCGCCACAAAACTTGGGGCATTTGCGCGGCCGCAGCCCTAAACTCATTGTTTTCAATGGGTTACGGAAATGAGCCGTTGTGTGACGGAGGTCACTTTGTGGGTCTGCGGTGCCGGCTAAACAGGGGGCAGTCAGGACGTCATTGGGTCATCTCTCGGTCCCCAACCATCCCCAGTGATCCGGTGCCGTCCAAGGGGTGTGATACTGGTCCCCATACGCCCCGATGGCCCTGGAACGGGCCAGACTAGCCCGCCCGAAAACCGGGCGGGCTTTTCCTTGAGCGAGTTCTGCCCCATGTTTTGCCGGTCAATCGAGAACTGGCCCCGATCATCACGCGGCGTTAGGCGTCATGCCCCCTCCTCGTCCCAATCCCAGCCTGCTGACGGCATTGCCGGAGCACCTTTCGGCAAGCCTTTTCACCAGCGCGAAGCCGGTAAAGCTCAACGCTGACGAGACGCTGTTCCTGGCCGGCGACGCCGGCGACGGTTGCTATCGCGTCGACGACGGACTGCTCAAGGTCACCATGGTGTCACGCGGCGGCAGCGAGCGCATTCTCGCGTTCCTCGGTCCGGGCGCGATCGTCGGTGAGCTCTCGCTCATCGACGGGCTGCCGCGCTCGGCCTCGGTGGTGGCAGTGCGCGCTGCCGCGCTGAGTTTTCTCAGCCGCGCCGCCTTCGAGGTCTTCGCCACAAAACATCCCGAGATCTACAAATCGCTGGTGACGCTGATCGCGGCGCGGTTGCGCGAGGCCGATGCCGCGCTGGCCGCCGGCAGCTTCTTGCCGCTGCGCGGCCGGGTGGCGTGCACGCTCCTCGAATTGGCGCAGGAGTTCGGCCAGGACGTCGGTGCCGGCCGCATCGTTATCCGACAGAAAATCGGGCAGAGCGACCTTGCCGCCATGGCCGGGATCGCCCGCGAAAATGTCAGCCGCATTCTCAACGACTGGAAGCGGCGCAAACTGGTCAGCCGCCTGTCCGGCTATTATTGCCTCGAGAACAAGGCCGAACTGCAAAACGAAGCCGAATTGTAGCGTCTTTCGGGCGGCTACCGCCTTCGCCCAAGCCCCGCTAAAAGCCTGTCATGAGCAAGGCCAAGGACACGCTACGGGAGACGCCGCGGCTCGCCGACTTTCGCCGCATCGTGGTGAAGGTCGGTTCGTCGCTTCTGGTCGACGCCAAAGCGGGCCGGCTCAACGACGCATGGCTTGCGTCGCTCGCCGCGGACCTGGCGGCGCTGCATGCTGGCAAACGCGACCTGCTGGTGGTCTCTTCCGGCGCCATCGCGCTCGGGCGCACGGTGCTGAAGCTGCCGGCAGGGCCGCTTGAGCTCGAGGACAGCCAAGCGGCCGCAGCGGTCGGCCAGATCGCGCTGGCGCGGACCTGGACCGAGGCGCTGTCGCGCCATGGCATCGCCGCCGGCCAGATCCTGCTGACGCTCGGCGATACCGAAGAGCGGCGGCGCTATCTCAACGCCCGCTCGACCATCGACAAGCTGTTGGAATGGCGCGCGATCCCGATCATCAATGAGAACGATACGGTTGCGACCAGCGAGATTCGCTACGGCGACAATGACCGGCTGGCGGCGCGGGTTGCGACCATGGTCAGCGCGGATCTGGTGGTGCTCTTATCGGACGTCGACGGACTCTACGACGCGCCGCCGGGCACGACGTCATCGGCGCGGCATATCGCGCGAGTCGAGCGTATTACGCCGGAGATCGAAGCAATGGCGGGCGCGGCCGGCTCGGGTCTGTCGCGCGGCGGCATGCAGACCAAGATCGAAGCCGCCAAGATCACAATTGGCGCCGGCGCGCATATGGTCATCGCCTCGGGCCACATCGAGCATCCGCTCGACGCCATCGTGCGCGGTGCGCGGTGCACCTGGTTCCTCGCCACCGGAAATCCGGTCACCGCCCGCAAGAAGTGGATCGCGGGCTCGCTGGAGCCCAGGGGGACGCTTTTCATCGACGCCGGCGCCGTCGCCGCGCTGCGCCGCGGCAACAGCCTGTTGCCCGTGGGGGTGGCGCGGATCGAAGGTGATTTCGCGCGCGGCGACGCGGTCGTCATCCGCGGGCCCGATGGCGCGGAAATCGGGCGGGGGCTATCGGCTTACGATGCCGACGACGCGCAAAAGATCAGAGGCCGCTCATCCGCCGACATCGATGCGATCCTCGGTTTTTCCGGCCGGGCGGAGATGATCCATCGCGACAATCTGGTCGTCGGCCGGCAATGAGCGCGCGCTCCGGGGTCTTCCCGGCATTGCCCGTCCCTCCCCCGGAAAAGATGAACCCCGGCCGCTAATGCGACCGGGGTTCGACGCCGGGTGATTGAGGGTGAGGGGCTGGGGGGCTTCGCCCGGCGCCTGACTGTTAACGGGGGTGCCGGCGGCTGGTTCCGGCTCGGAGCGCAATTTTCTTTGCACGGCTGGCGGCGCTTTTCACGTCGCGTGTGGTTCCATTACGGCTTGAGGCCCGCCGCCGCCGCGCCCGGGGCGAGGCGAATTTGCTACCAAAATCGTCTCCGAGATTGATACGTTGCCCGCCGGGCAACACCACGTAACGAGAAAAAACGCGCAGATCGCCATGTTCGCCGCCGTGACCCTCAACCACATATGTGGTTCCAACAGGGAACCGCTTGGGCAAGCGAGTTGGCTTGTTGCTAGCCGAGAAATGCATGGCACCCTCTCATTTGCGGAATTGAATAAGAAACGCTGACGATTTCGCCCAAGTTCCTCGAAATCTGTGACGGCTCAAAGAATGCTGTGGATTGCTGTGGGCATCTACCCTTGCACGGTTGCCAGGCCGCCCGCCTCGCCGGGGCCGGCCGAACATGGTAGAAAGTTCCCGAATGCAAGACGGATCAATGCCATGAGGGCGCAATGAACGCCCCGCTCAAGGCGGTTATCGGCCCCGCGAAGCCCGGAGCGGCTCTAGCGGTCACGATGCGCGAGATCGGTCGCGAATCGCGCCATGCCGCGCGCGCGCTGGCGTTAGCGCCGGCCGGGCAAAAGAACAGGGCGCTGGCGGCGATGGCCAAAGCCATTCGCCGCTCGCGGAAGGCGATTCTCGCCGCCAATGCGGACGATCGGGCCGAAGCGAAGTCCGGCGGCGCCACGGCGGCCTTTCTCGATCGGCTTTCGCTCGATGCCGATCGCGTCGACGCGATGGCGTCGGGGCTCGACGTGATCCGAAAGCTCAAGGATCCCGTCGGCACTGTGATGGGGGCATGGCGTCGGCCCAACGGCATGCGGATCGAGCGCGTTCGGGTGCCGCTCGGCGTCGTCGGCGTCATCTATGAGAGCCGGCCCAATGTCACCGCGGATGCCGGCGCGCTCTGTCTCAAGGCCGGTAATGCCGCGATCCTGCGCGGCGGTTCCGAGAGCTTCCGCACTTGCCGCGCGATTCATGCGGCACTGGTCGAGGGGTTGGTCGAAGTCGGGCTGCCCGCCGCAGCCATCACCCTCATTCCAACCCGCGACCGCGAGGCGGTCGGCATGATGCTCGCCGGGCTTGACGGTGCAATCGACGTGATCGTGCCGCGCGGCGGCAAGAATCTGGTCGGTCGGGTACAGACCGAGGCCCGGGTGCCGGTGTTTGCCCATCTCGAAGGCGTCTGCCACGTCTATGTCGACGCCAAGGCCAAGCTCGGCATGGCCAAATCGATCGTGCTCAATGCCAAGATGCGCCGGACCGGCGTCTGCGGAGCGGCGGAGACTCTGCTGGTCGACCGTGCCGGCGCGGCAAGGCTGCTCAAGCCGCTGGTGACCATGCTGCTCGACGCCGGCTGCGAAATTCGCGGCGACGCCGCGGTCCGGGCGATCGACCGCCGGGTGAAGCCTGCGAGCGAGGCCGATTGGAGCACCGAATATCTCGATGCCATTCTCACTGCCGGGGTCGTCGACGGCGTCGACGCCGCGATTGCGCATATCGAACGCTATGGCTCCCATCATACCGATGCGATCGTCACCGAAGACAAGCAAGCGGCGGAAAAATTCTTGCGCGAAGTGGATTTGGCGATCGTGTTGCACAATGCCTCGACGCAATTCGCCGACGGCGGCGAGTTCGGCTTTGGCGCCGAGATCGGCATCGCCACGGGCAGGCTGCATGCGCGCGGCCCGGTCGGCGTCGAGCAACTGACGACTTTCAAATATCGCATACGCGGCAGCGGACAGACGCGGCCATGATCGTTCGCGGCCCATGCCGCAGATCATTGCGGCTCAGGCAGCGGGCGGTGCGTGGGGAGGGGGAATCTTTCTGGAAGCCATGAACTGGGAGCTCGTTCCTGCGCGCCAGGTTGCCGCAAGGCCCGGCCGCTGCGGCGGTGTTGTTCTGCCGCCCCATGCCCGCGGCATGCGTATCGGCCTATTCGGCGGCACTTTCGATCCGCCGCATGCGGCGCACCGTGCGGCTTCGTTGCTGGCGCTGCGGCGGCTTAATCTCGATCGGCTATGGTGGCTGGTCACGCCGGGCAATCCGCTCAAGGACGTCCGCGGCCTGGCGCCGCTCGCCGAGCGGGTCGCGGCGGCGCGCGCGCTTGCCCGTCATCCGCGGATCGACGTCAGCGATTTCGAGACCGATCTCGGCACCAACTATACTTACGGAACGATCAGCTATCTTGTTCGCAGCTGTCCCGGCGTGCATTTCGTCTGGATCATGGGCGCTGACAATCTGCGCCACTTCCATCGCTGGCAGCGCTGGCGCGACATCGCGGCGCTGGTTCCCATTGCGGTGATCGATCGGCTGGGTCCGAGCCTTTACTCGACGGCCGGCGTAACCGGTCAGGCGCTGAGCTGGGCGCGAATCCCGGAATCGGCGGCGAAGACGCTGCCGGAACGAAAGCCGCCAAGTTGGATTTACCTGCACGGTCTCAAATCGCCGTTGTCCTCGACGGCGCTGCGCGCCGCCCGAGCGCAGCCCCAAAAGAAACCCGCTAAATGACAGTTCCTTGAAAGCAAGGTAGTTGAAACTGTTAACTGACCGTGACTATCTTAGACGTGGAGGCTCCGGATTCGGTGGCCGGGGCCGGCAAACAGTGGTCGGCAATACTGCGATAATCAAACTACAGCGACAATCAAACTGCAGCGCTAAGCAAACTGCAGCGGCAAGCAAACTCGGAGTGAAAGGATAAGCAGCCCTGTCCACAGTCGAAATCTCTCGGGCCGAACGTCGCGCGCCCGAGGCGGTCTCCAGAATGCGTCTTGACGCCGAGGAGATCCTCCGCATGGTCCTCGCCCGCCTCGACGATATGAAGGCAGAGGCCACCCTCACCATCGATCTTCGAGACAAATCTTCAATCGGCGACTATATGGTCGTGTCCTCCGGCCGGTCGCAGCGCCATGTCGGATCGGTGGCCGACAGGATTGTCGAGGATTTGCACAAGGCCGGCATTCGCGCGCGTGTCGAAGGCATGCCGCACTGCGACTGGGTGCTGATCGACGCCGGCGATGTGATCGTCCATGTCTTTCGTCCCGAAGTGCGGGACTTTTACCATATCGAAAAGATGTGGGTGGCTGGCCGGTCGGCACGGCGCGCGAGCTAAATTCGCTCGCACGCTGCCGGGAATTCCTGAACCGTCATTCCTCGATCGGAATGGCGTCGCGCGGTCATACCGAAGCAGTGATCCACTGCTCGAGCTTCTGCTTCGGCTGCGCGCCGACCTGGCGCGAGGCGAGCTGGCCGTTCTTGAACAGCATCAGCGTCGGGATCGACATGATGCCGTACTTCGCCGCGGTGCCGGGATTTTCGTCGACATTGAGCTTGACGATCTTCACCTTGCCGTTGAGCGAATTGGAAATCTCTTCAAGCGCCGGCGCGATCATCCGGCACGGACCGCACCATTCGGCCCAGAAATCGACGACCACGGGCTCGCTTGCCTTGAGCACGTCCGTATCGAACGTCGCATCCGTTGTCTTCTCGACCATGAAATACCTCGTCTTTTTCGGGGAATCGGCGGCCTGGGTCGACGAACCTATGAACGGGTCACGGGGGCGTCAAGCCATCTTCACCGTAGCGTGACGATCCTTAGCCAGTTCGGCGCGCAACGCTTTGTCCATGCTTGCCGCGGGCACCTCAAGGAGCGCCGGGCCGTTGGTGAAGATCAGCGCCGCGCGCACGGTTCTGCCGGGATACAGGCGAGAGATAACTGCCCGGTAAAGAGCAAGCTGCGCGACGTAGGCCGAAGGCGCGTCGTCATGCCGTTGTGGTACGGCGCTGTCGGTCTTGTAATCGGCGATCAATACGGCGTCGCCGGCCACAAGACGGTCGACCTGGCCGGAAACGCCGAGCGGCTGATCGCCGCCCCTCGGGATATAGCCGACAATCGGTACTTCGGCCCGGCTGCCCGGCGCAAAGACGTCGGCAAATTCTTTCCCATCGATGAGCGTGAACACCTGCTGCCTCATCGCGGTCCGCTCGTCGGCGGAAAAATCCTTGGCGGCGGGACCGCCCAGATAACGCTCGGCAGCTTCGCTGCGGCGTGCCGGCGGGATGTCGGGAAGCGATTGCAGCAGGCGGTGCACGATTCGGCCGCGATCGAGCGCATGCTGGCGATCGATCGCCGTGGCGCCTCGGGAGGCGCGATTGATCTCCTCGTCGAATGCCGAGGATGGCGACAGCGGGGCTGCACGCGGCACTTCGGGCGGCGCCTCTTGCCGCAACCACGAGGGCAAGCCGCGCGGCTCCGATTGTTGCAGGGTCGGCTCTGGCGCCATGGCCGCCGGCGCGACGTCGGCCAGCCGGTAGCGCAACACCAACTCCGTGCCGTCGCTCTCTGCAACCAGGAAGGGTTCGAGCGGCGTGCGAATGAGATCGTACCAGCAGCCTGCCGGCCGCTTCCGTTCGCCTTGCGCGCCGCAGACGATCAGCCGGTCGGCGGCGCGTGTCATCGCCACGTAGAGCAGTCGCCGATATTCGTGTTCGGCCTCGGCGAGCGCGTCTTGTCGCGCCGCCGCGACCGCGGGGGCATCATCCGCCTTGCGTCCCGCCCAGATCGTCGTCCGGCCGCCAATCGTCAGCAGGCGAGGGTGCCTCGGTCCGGCGGGTGGCGTCATCGTATCGGCGAGAATGACGATCGGCGCTTCCAGCCCCTTGGCGCCGTGCACGGTCATTACCCGCACCTCGTCGCGGGCGATTTCCATGTCGCGTTTGACCTCGGCGCGCGCTTGGCGGAGCCAAGCAAGGAACCCTTGCAGCGATGGCGTCTCGCGGCGCTCATAGTCAAGCGCGAGATTGAGGAATTCATCGAGGGCGTCGTTCGCTTCGTGGCCGAGACGCGCCAAAAAGCGCTGCCGCGCGCCGCCGGGGCCGAGCAGTTCGGCGTAGAATGCGAATGGGGTCTTGCTCTGTGCCTCCTGCGCCAGTGCGCGCAGCAATGCATCGGCATCGGCGAAGATGCGGTTTTCACCGGTTTTACGCGTGAGCGCGGCGCGCAGCGACAGGCGGCCCCGGTCCCAGGCGATGGCAAACAAATCTTCGTCGCGCAAACCGAACAGCGGGCTGCGCAGCACGGTCGCCAGGGCGAGATCGTCCTGCGGCAGCAGCAGCGCTTCCCCAAGCGCAATAAGGTCCATGACCGCGATATGCTCGGTCAGCACCAGGCGGTCGGCGCCCGCGACCTCCACTTTTTCATTTTTCAGCGCGCGAATGATGGCCTCGAACAACTCACCGCGCTGACGCACGAGAATCAAAACGTCGCCGTAGCGCGCGGCGTGGCGGTCGATGCCGACCGGCGTGCGCGATTCGACGAGCCGCCGCACCGTGACCGCGATGCGCTGCGCGAGCTTTACCCGCGGACTGGTCTCACTCACGGTGTCGAACGGCGCATCCCAGCCCTCGATCTCGGGCCGTTCATCGGGTTCGATCGGTTCCCAGATTTCGACCATGCCCGGCGGCGCGTCGGGCAAGGCGATATGCGGCGGAAAGCCGTCGCCGTCGGATGTGACGCTGCCGGCGATATCCGCAAAGACCAGATCGACCGCGGCGAGGATGCCGGCGCCGGAACGGAACGAATGCTCGAGGCGGCCGGGCACGAAGGCGAGGCCGCTCGCCGCATGCGCGCGTTCGAAATAGCGGCGCATCGCGGCGAATTCCTTCGGCGCCGCATTCTGAAACGAATAGATCGATTGCTTCTCGTCGCCAACCGCAAAGATCGTCCGGCATACGTCGCGCGCGCCGGCGCCGGCGGTGAATTCGGCGACCAGCTTTCGCACGATCTCCCATTGCTTGCTGCTGGTATCCTGCGCCTCGTCGATCAAGAGATGGTCGATGCCGAGATCGAGCTTGTAATGCACCCAGGCGGCATCGATGCTGGTGAGGAGCGCCAGCGTCTTGTCGATCAAATCTTCATAATCGAGGAGGCCGCGGCGGGCCTTCTCGTCGCGATAGCGTCGGAGCACTTCATAGGCGACGGTGAGCAGCGCCACGGAACGATCGCAGCAGATCGCGGCGCGCAAGCGATCCAGCAATGTGCAAACGCGAGCTTGTTCCGCGTTCAATCGCTGCACCAATTGCGGGTCCTTCACCGACTTGCTCACCACCGTTTTGCGCGGCTTGCGGTCCGTCGCGGTGCAAAAAATCTCCAGGTAAGTCTGCACCCGGTCGGACAGCGGCAATGATGCCAAGAGGCCGAATCGTCGCGCCTGCTCGGCATCGTTCTTGCCGCCTTGCGCCAGCGCGGCGGCGATCGCGGTCCATTGCTGCGCCGGGATTTCCGGGCCGGCGAAAAATTCTTGCTCGATGCTGTCGCGGGTTTCGCCGGGCTCAAGTCCGAGCGCGCCCGCCAGCGCGGCAATCGCCTCGACGATCCCGCCGGCGTCCATGACGGAGCGCACGATGGCGTCGCGGCGCCCGATCGCCTCGCGCACCACATCGCGAAAGGTCTGGTCGGCGGCCGCGGTCATGGCGGTCGCAAGCGCGTGGCCGAGCCGTCCGTCCGGGTCCTTGGCGCCGTCGAGCAGCACATTAAGCGTCAATCGTTCCAGAAGCTGCGTCTGTTCGGCTTCATCGAGCACCGTGAAGCGGGCGGCGACATTGGCCTCGAACGGGAACTGGTGCAGGAGCTGGGTGCAGAAGGCGTGAATGGTCTGCACCTTCAATCCACCCGGTGTCTCGAGCGCGCGGGCGAATAGCCGCCGTGCCGAAGCGCGCCCTGCCGCGCCCGGCACTTCGCCCAGTTGTTCATGGATCACTTTGTCGAGCGTCGGGTCGTCATAGGTCGTCCAGGCGGCGAGGGTGTCGAACACGCGCTTGGCCATGTTGGCGGCGGCAGCTTTGGTGAAGGTGATGCAGAGAATCTTCTCCGGTTCGACGTCCTCAAGAAGGAGATTGATCACGCGCTGCGCGAGCACATGCGTCTTGCCCGATCCGGCATTGGCGGCGAGCCACGACGAGGCTTTGGGATTGGCGGCCGCTCTTTGCTGCCGGCGCACCGCTTCGGGAATGCTGTTGGGCGACCTCATTCGCCGCCTCCGACATCGTCGATCTCGCCGCCGTTTCGCGACCATTCCTTGACGCGCGCAAGATGGTCGTAGTCGCCGTAGCGCGTGCGCCACATCGGATGGACAAGCGAGCGGTAGGGCTCGGTATCGGTATCGAAGACTTGGGCAATTCCGGTGAGCCGCGCCAGCGCACGATCGGCCTGACTGTCCGGCGTGCCTTCCTTGAACGCGATGGGCTCGTATTCGCCGGCCGGTTCGCCGCCTCGGAGCTTCACATAGGCGATTTCGTCGACCGAGCTGCCGGCGGGAATGCCGGCGAAGCCGCCGCGGCGCAATATCGCTGCTTCCAATGTGAGCTGCGGTGCGAGCCCGGTGCGCACCTGCTTCTCGCTGCGTACCGAGCCGGTCTTGTAGTCGAGGATGCGGCAGCGGCCGCCGGCGTCGCGTTCGATACGGTCGGCGATGCCGCGAAGGTGGAATGTGCCGTCCGCGAGCGCGATATCGATCTCGCCGCGGATTTCGGCGAGTAGCGCCGAGATGCCGCCGCGCCGCTCGGCGTCCCAGCGCGTGAACCAGTGCGCAATGCGCCGGAAGCGCGGCCACCAAAATGCGCGCGCTTCGGGAAAGTCTGCAAGCGCGGCAAAATGCGGCTCGCCGAGCGTCATGAGCTCGTTGAACGGATCGGCCGGCAGGCCGGCCGCGAATTTCTGCGTGAACGCGCCGACGGCGGCGTGGATGATGGTGCCGCGCTCGGCGGCGCCGGGCTCGGTATCCACCGCATCGAGCGGTTTCAGGCGCAAAATGTGCTTGGCGT
The DNA here is from genome assembly GCA_963791925.1 of uncultured Alphaproteobacteria bacterium. GTDB lineage: Bacteria > Pseudomonadota > Alphaproteobacteria > Rhizobiales > Xanthobacteraceae > BOG-931. The sequence goes on from CAWBUA010000007.1 coordinate 214,049, forward strand.
AGATCGTGTAGGGATCGCGCAGCCAGTCTTCGATCTCGGTCACCGACAGGCCCTTCGGTCGCACCGCGCGCGGCGGCGTCGGCGCCGGCCGCGGCTCGGGCGTCAGCCGTTCCGGGCGGTCGAGTTCACGGGCCCAGGCCAAGTAGGCTTCGCCGCGATTGACGGCATCTTGCCAATGCGTTCCGCTGATCGCGGCGAGCCGCTGCACAAAACGCGACGGCACGGTCGGCGCGCCGGCGATCTTGGCGGAATGGCTCAAGATGATTTCGCGCGCGCCGAGGAGTTGCGCGAAATCGTGGGCGGAAAGTCCGATGCGGCGCTCGGGCAGATCGAGCCCGAGCTTGAGCCGCATCGGCCGGCTCAGCCATGCGTCGTTATTGCTTTCCGGCGGCCAAGTGCCTTCGACGAGACCGCCCAGCACCACGCGATCGCTTTCGGTCAGCCGCGCCTCGAGCGGACCGAGGATGCGCACTCGCAAACCAGGCTGCGGCTCGCGCCGCACGACCTGTCCGGCAAGCGCAGCCGAAAACAGTTCGACATAATCCGGCGTCGCGACGTCAAGGCTGGTGGCGGCATCGCTGGTCGCGAGTTCATCGAAGGCGGCAGCCAATCTTTGGCCGTCGCGCCGCGTGAGGGCCGTCGCGTCGCCATCGCGCTGCGACAGTGATGCGACCACGTCACGATGGCGGTTGGCGAGTTCACTGAGCGGATAGGCGTTCCTTCCCAGGCTTTCGAGTGGCGCCAGCGCCTTGCCCAGCCACGCAACGAGATCGGCGGCCGCGGCAAGGTCGTTGTCGGTGACATCGATGCGCGGATCGGACGCGTGCAGATCGACCGGCTCCTTGCGGCGAAATTTTTCGAGCTGAGCGCGAAAATTAGTCAGCGCCAGCGCCAGCCCCGCGGTACCTGCGCGCGGCCGCGGACCGCGCAGAATCGCGCGCTCAAGCGCGGTCACCGCTCGTTGTTCGCCAGGCCGGAATAGCGGATGCTTGAGCAAGGCAAGAAGCGATACCGGCGGCGCGCCGTCGAGCGCCGTCGTAGCGGCAAGCCGGGCAAAAATCCCGACCGGCGTATCGACCAGCGCATCGCCGCCGGAATCCTCCGCCGTGATGTTCCAGCGTTGCAGGGCGGCAAGCACACGGCGGCCAAGTGCGCGGTCCGGCGTGACCAGCGCGCCGGTCTTGCCGTCGTGCACCGCCTCGCGCAGCGCCACGGCAATGGCGAGCGCCTCTTCTTCGGGATTGGCGGCGGCGATCAGGGCCATGGTGCCAAGTGCGGCGTCGGTGTGGGCCTCGAAGTCCGGATTGCTGGCGCTTGCCCGCCACAGTTCGGTCGCGGCAGCGGGCCGCAGCGCTTCCGACACCAGCCGCTCGCGCCCGCGCGGCGCCGCCAGCGGCACGACCGCGTCGCGGGTAATGCCGATGCGCGACAGCAGCGCCTGCATGGCAAATTGCGGGTGGCCGGGCGCCGGGCCAATTCCTCGTTTTTCGTCGCCGGCAATCAACCGCCAGGAGGCGTCGTCGAGACAGGTGTCGAGGCCAGGCAGCACGACGGCGCCGTGCGGCAGCCGCGCAATCGTGGCGATGAGTTCCGCCGTTGACGGAATCGAGCCGGTCGAGCCCGCGGCGATCACCGGACCGTCAGTCTTGCGGGCGAGCCGCGCAGCCTCCGCCTTGATCAGGGCGTCGCGCCGCTCAGCCGGTTCGATCAAGCCCCGGGCGCGCAAGATCTCCGGCCATGCCTTACGGGCGATCTGCAGAAACCGCAGCGTCAGCTGCCAGAAAATATCGAATTGATCGGGCACCAGATCGTCGAGCCGGTCCCATGGCACGCCGCGCGTCGTCATGTCGTCGACCAGCCGCGCCAGGTTGTCGGCGAGCGCGCAAGCTGCCGCCGGCGTCTGGGCGACAAGCGGCGCGCCGCTCGTCCCGTGCAGCTCGGGGGAGCCGGCCCATGTGGTGACAAGCCGGGTGAGGAGAAGCCGCCGCTCAAGCCCGCCGAGCGCGTCAGGCAGCCTGAGCGCCTCGGCCGCGATGTCGCCCACCGCGGCTTCCGCGAAAGCGATCTCGTCCTCGTCGATATCGCCCAGCGCGACGATGCGCGGCAGGATGGCGGCGTCGCCTTTGAGCCGTTGCAGGAAAGCATCGCGCATCAAGCGGCAGGCGCGGCGCGTCGGCAAATAGATCGTTGCCGAGGCAAGCGCCAGCGGATCGTCGGCGACGGCAAAGCCAAGCTTGCCGGCGTTCAACGCCTCGATCAGCGTCGGCAAAAACGGCGCCGACGCCGGTATGGTGAAGATACGCGAGGTCATAGCGGTGATCGGTTCGCCGCCGTTGCGGCGACAACGATCCGATGCAGATATCAGGTTCTAGTGGTCCGATTCAAATCGGCTCCGCTAGACCATCGCGGCGAGCGCGGCTTCAGCCGCAGCCACCGCTTCGGGGGTGCCGACATGCATCCAGGTGCCCTCGAGTCGCAAACCGAACAACCGGCCCGCTTCGCCGGCGCGATCGAACAACAGCGTGAGCGCAAACGCGCCGGCGGGCGCCGCAGCGAACAATGCCGGCGATAGAATCGCGGCGCCGGCATAGATGAAGGGCACCGTCTCGTCCGTGCCGCGGCGCCGCAAACGCCCGTCCGAAACCATGGCGTAGTCGCCGCGACCCTCATAGCCCAGGCTGCCGGCCGTCGGCGCCAGGAGGAGCAGCGCATCCATGGACCGCGGATCGAAATTCTCGGCCAGCCGCGCGACGTTGGATTTGACGCTGTCCAGCCAAAGCGTGTCCGAATTGACCAGAAAGAATGGGGTATTGCCGAGCAAAGGCAGCGCCTTGGCGATGCCGCCGCCGGTGCCGAGCAGTTCGCCGCGCTCGTCGGAAAAGACGACGCGCGGTTTCTGCCGCGCCGCCAGATGCCGCTCGATGGCGTCGGCGAGGTGATGTACGTTGACGACTGCGCGCTCCACGCCTGCATCGGCCAGGCGGTCGAGGCCGTAATCGATCAAGGACTTGCCGCCGACCGCGACCAGAGGCTTGGGGATTTGACCGTTATAGGGCCGCATGCGCGTGCCGAGCCCCGCAGCCAGCACCATTGCGCTTTTCGGCATCATCGTCTCGCCCAGCCCGGCTCCGCCGCCCGATTGTCCATATCATAGCCCATCCGGAGCGGGCACATTTGTGGCGTACCAGGTTTTGAGCGCGGCCAAGGCCGGGTGCGCCAGCGAGCGCTGCAAATAGTTCCACAGCCGCGGCATATGCCGCAGGTATTGCGGCTTGCCATCGCGGCGGTTGAGGCGGGCGAAGATGCCGAGAATTTTTGTCGCCCGCTGCGCCGCCAAGGTCGCGTAGAGCCGGGTGAAGCCGGCTGGGTCGAAATAGGAGTCCTCGCCGAGCCGGGATCGCACATAGCGGCCGAGCAAGGCCATTTCCATCGCTTCCGGGACGTCGACACGCGCGTCCTGCAGGAGCGAGGCCACGTCGTAGGCGGCAGGGCCGATCAGCGCATCCTGAAAATCGAGGAGCCCGACTTGGGCGATGTCGTGACGTTGCGCGAGCCAAAGGAGGTTCGGCGAATGATAGTCGCGCAGCACCCAGGTCGGCGGCGCCGCGATCGCCGGCAACAGCGCCTCGCGCCAGAATCTGACGAATGCCGCGCGCGCCGCACTGCCAGCGGCTGCGCCGGCCCCGACCAGATACCAGTCGAGCAACAGCTCGGCCTCGATCAGGAACGCCTCCATGTCATAAGCCGGCAGCCGGTAGGCGAGCTCGGATGTGACCGCCAGCGTATCCGGCAATTCCTGGCCGTGCAGCGCAGCCAGAAGATCGGTGGCCGCGGCGTAGCGCTCCTCGATCGGCGCCGGCGGATCACCGGCAACGATGCGTTCGTTGCCAAAATCCCCCATGACGATCAGTCCGTGGTCGAGATCGGCGTGCAGGATTTCCGGCGCCGACAAGCCAAGCTCCCGCAGCCCGGCCGCCACCGCGATATAGGGCACGATGTCCTCGGCGAGATGCGCGATCGCGCTATAGGGTTTGCCGTCGCGCACCGGCGGTCCGTCGGGGCGGCGAGGTGCATTCATCAGGACGAAGCTTTGCTCGCCGCGCGTCAGCCGCTCGAAGATTCGCGTTGAGGCATCGCCCTGCATCCGCAGCCGATAGGCGTCGCCGAAACCGGTTTCGTCGAGGAAGGCGCGGATGCGGGCGATACGCTCCACGCGCGGCGCGAAGCTGCCGTAGCCGACACAGCGGACGTTGCGCGTGTCGATCCCGCTCGCCGGTGCAAGCGTAAACGCGATGTCGAGACGGTCGGGCGGCAGAAAGCCGGCGGCGCGATCGGGCCATTCCATCAGCACCACGGCGCCTTCGGGCAGACCGTCGAAGCCGAGTTCGAGGAGATCGGCCGATCCGGAAACGCGATACAAGTCGGCGTGAACGAGCGTGAACCGCGGCAGCTCGTAGGTCTGCATAAAGGTGAAGGTCGGGCTCGGCACTTCGGTCGTATCGTCGCCGGCAAGGTGGCGGATCAAGGCGCGCGCAAATGCCGTCTTGCCGGCGCCGAGATCGCCGGACAGCGTGACGAGATCGCCGGGCTCGAGCGCGGCGGCGATGTCGATCGCCAAGCGCCGCGTCGCCTCCTCGTTCGCCAATGTCACAGTAAAGCTTGCGCCACCGGGGGTGGTCAGAAGCATTGCTACTCCGCGGCCGTCAGCGTGGCGGTTTCAGTCAGCGGGAATGTACATGTCACGGTGGTGCCTTGTCCCACGGCTGACATGATCGTCACCGTGCCGCCATGCAATTCGACGAAGGAGCGCACCAGGGAAAGTCCGATTCCCGGCCCGCGATGCTGCGAGCCCAGCGAGTGGGTCTCGAACCAGTCGAAGACCTTTTCCAGGACTTGCGGCGGGATGCCGGGCCCCTGGTCGGTCACCGAAAAGATCACCGCGTCGGCGGTGCGCGCGGCCGACAGGCTTACGGTGGCGCCGCCCGGCGAGAAGCTCACGGCATTGGCCAGGAGGTTGAAGAGAATCTGCCGCACGCGCAGCTTGTCGGCGATGAAGCCGCCGATGTCGGCGGGCGCGTTGATCGCCAAGGCGAGGCCGGCGCTCACCAGCCGATCTTGGATGCCCTCGGCGGCCGCCGCCATGGTTTCCAGGATGTCGACGGACCCGAGGCTCAGCTGCATGCGTCCGGCGTCGATGGTCGCCAGATCGAGAATGTTGTTGATCAGCGCCAGGAGCGTATTGGTCGAGACCGTGATGTAATCGAGATATTCGCGCTGCTTTGCGGCGAGCGGCCCGGTTGCCGGATCGCCGAGCAGGTGGACGAAGCCGATGATGTTGGTCAGCGGCGAGCGCAGCTCGTAGGACACGTGATGAACGAAATCGATCTTGATCTTGTCGGCGTCTTCGAGCGCCTCATTGCGTTCGCGCAGCGCACGCTCGACATTGACCGAGTCGGTGACGTCGTGGAACGTGACCAGGGTGGCGCCGTCGGGCAGCGGCACGGTGGTGCAATCGACGACGCTGCCGTCGCGGCGCTCGAGCTTGTCTTCGATCGCTTCGCGATTATCGATCGCGGTCACACACGCGCGCAACGCCTGCCAGGTCGGATGATCGCCGTGCAGCGGCTGACATAAGGCCGTGATCTTTTCGATGTGCGGCCGGTCGGCAAGCGCGCCGGGCGACAGTCGCCACATCCGCGCGAAGGCGGCATTGTACAGCCGCAGCCGGCCGTCGCTGCCGAACACGGCGACGCCTTCGGCCAAGTTGTCGAGGGTTTCGCTCTGAACGCGGATCAATTCCTCAAACCGGCGCTCGAGATCGAGCCGCTCGGTGACGTCGTGGAACAGATAGGTGACGCCGCCGTCCGGATTCGGCGTGGTGACGACGCGCAAGGTCCGCCCGCCGGGCAAATGCCAGGTATGTTCTTTGGCTTCGACGGCGCGGTAGGCCTCGTACAGCTGCGCCTTCCATTGCCGGAAATCCTGCTCCTCCGGCAGCTTGCGCGCCGCGCGCAACGCCTCGATCACGGCCGAATCGGTCGGGCCTTGATCGAGGAAGGCGGCGTCGAGGTCCCATAGCGCACGATAGGCGGCATTATAGAAGCACAGCCGGTGATCGGCGCCGAACATGGCGACGCCGGTGGAGAGCTGGTCCAGCGTGCGGCGGTGCGCGTCGGCAAGACGCGTCAGCGCGGCCTGCAGCGTTTCCACTTCGGTGACATCCATGCCGATGCCGGCGCTGCCGGTCTCGGTGCGAAAATCGAGCACGTCGAAGATGCGGCGGTCGCCGGCGACGACGGCGTGCAGCCGGCCGGTGTAGGAGCCGCCGTTCGCCCGCGCCTGCGCGATGGTTTCGCGCGCGGTGCTGTCCAGAAATTCCAGGCGCCGCTCGATGGCATCCGCCGCATTTTTGGCTTCGACGGCGCGCGTGTAACCGGCATTGACGAAGGTCAGATGCCCCGCCGCGTCGCGCGCCCATACCGGCGACGGCAGTTTTTCGGCGAGCGCGCGCAGCGCCGCGAGTTCGGCCGATTGCCGCTGGTAACGGCCGACGAGATCGACCAGCTCGCGCTTGATGCCGCTGGCATCTTTGAGGCGGAGCACGGCGCGGCCGGCGATGGCGCGGCCTTGCGCTTCGATCGGGTGACCGGCGAGCGTCGTGAGCGTCATCGAAAACGCTTCGCCGCGCGCGCGTAATGCATCCACCGCATGCTCCATGGCGGCTGCTTTGCCGGCATCGAGCCAGCTGCCGAAGGCCAGTACCCGATGCGATGCCGAGACGCCCAGGGCCGCCAGGTCGCCGTCGATAGAAGGCTCGCCCGAACCCGCCGGCCAATCCACGACGATCTGCGGTTCGGAGCGAATCACGGCGTCGGCGCGATCGAGCTCGTCGCGAAGCCGCGTGAATTCATCGCGCGACCACGCCTCCAGTCGTGCCGCTCGCGCTCGCGTGCGCAACAGCATGATCGCGGTGACGACGGCAAACAGGATTACGCCGACGGCGAGGGCAAAAAACGCGATCTCGTGCTGGTCGATGCTGCGATGCGCAGTCAAGACCAGTTCTTGCAGCGACAGCGCCGGCTGTTCGGCGGCTGCTGCTGGAAACGGCGCAATGGTGGCGATCGCCGCCAGGAGTCCGCCGATCCCCTGGGCGCGCCGCCGTTGCGCATAGCTCCGGCTCGTCCGGATTGTGTCCGGCATGCCCCTTCGCCTCTGCTGGCTGCCGCCATCTCGCCAGCCCCCTCCCTTCCCCCGCTTGCGGCGGCGGTAGGGCAGGGGCAGAGCCCGCGAATCGGACGACTTTACTCTCAAGCTAAATCGTGCCGAAAGAGTCCAGATCGTGAACGTGAGCCGCTTTGACTTCAGGACCGGCCGGCGCCGCGGTTCGGCTTGCTCAGAGCCTGCGCATCGCGCGCCATGTCTTCCAAATTGATGCGGGACAGCGCGACGCCGAATTCGGTTTCGGCATTGGCCATCGCCGACAGAACGACCTTGAGCAGAAGATCCGAACCGGCGTCGGGCAGCTGGCTGTCTTCGACGCTTCGGGCCGCGCGCAGAATGTCGTTGGCGGTCACGCGTCTGCGGTCGCGGGCCAGCTCGTAACCGCCGCGCGGCCCGCGAACGCCGCGCAAAATTCCGCAGCGCACGAGCGCCTGCAGAACGGGCTCGAGGTGCCGTGGCGGCAAGCCGTGACGCGCGGCCAACGTCTTCGCGGAAATCGGCTGCCCATGTTCTTGCATCGCGACATCGATAACCGCCGCGACGGCGAGGACTCCTTTTCGAGGCAGCAGAGGCATCGAGGAGAACAAACGCCTTTAAGCGGAGATTAGTTCATAACTAGCGCTAATATATTACACGCCGTGTATGGTCTAGTTTAGTTTCAGTTTTAACTATGCTTAATCGCGGTATCCGCGGCAATTCCAGTAGAACCAAATCCTCCGGCCTGACGCTCAGTCGTATTTAATTCGGCGCATTCAACAAGAACTACACGTTGAATAGGGGCGATGACTAGTTGGGCAATGCGCATTGCCCGCGTGATTACGACGGCTTCGGCGCCATGATTTACAAGAATGACTTGTAATTCTCCGCGGTAGTCGGCGTCGATGGTCCCGGGAGCATTCAGCACGGTGACGCCATCGCGGATGGCGAGGCCGGAGCGCGGCCGAATCTGACCTTCGCTGCCCGGTGGCAACGCGATCGCAATTCCCGCCGGGATCAGGGCGCGCGCGCCGGGCGCGATCGTGACCGGCAAATCGGCCGCCACCGCGGCATGAAGATCGAGCCCGGCGGCAAGCGCGCTTTGGTACGCCGGTAACGGCAAATCGGCGCCGTGCGGCAGACGCATGATGCGCAATTGCGTGCTCACCCTTTGCCTCCTTCGAGTGCGGCGGCGATCCGTTCGATCAGCGTGCGGGCAACGTCGTCCTTCGATTGCGGCGGCCACGACTCCACGGCTGTCGGCGTGATCAAGTGGATCGTATTGCTGTCGCCGCCCATAATGCCGGTCGCCGGCGAGACGTCATTGGCGAGAATCCAGTCGCAGCCCTTCTTGGCGAGCTTGGCTTTGGCATTGGCGATCACGTGATCGGTTTCGGCGGCAAAGCCGATCACGAGACGCGGCCGGCCGGATTTGCGATGCGCGATCGTCGACAGGATGTCGGGGTTCTCGATCAGCTTGAGCGTCGGCGTGCGGCCTTGCTGCTTCTTGATTTTGCTCGTGCTCGGTTCGGCGGCGCGCCAGTCGGCGACGGCGGCCGCGAATATGGCGACGTCGGCCGGCAGCGCCTTCTCCACCGCATCCAGCATTTGCCGCGCCGTCTCGATCTTGACCACGGCAACGCCGGCCGGGTCGGGCACGGCGACCGGGCCGCTCACCAGCACCACATCGGCGCCGGCCGCGGCCACCGCCGCGGCGATGGCGTGGCCCTGCTTGCCCGACGAGCGATTGGCGATGAAGCGCACTGGATCGATCGGCTCGCTGGTCGGCCCGGAGGTGACCAGAACACGCCGGCCCGACAGCGCAGCCGCGCGATGCAAGAGCGCTTCGGCCGCGGCGGCGATTTCCAAGGGCTCGGCCATGCGGCCCAAACCGGCTTCGCCGCGCTCGGCCATTGCGCCGGCATTGGGGCCGACGAGGTGAACGCCATCGGTCGCGAGCTGCGCCAGATTGCGCTGCGTCGCCTTGGCCGCCCACATCTGCGGGTTCATCGCCGGCGCGATCAGGACCGGCTTGTCGCGTGCCAAGAGCACCGCGGTGGCGAGATCGTCGGCATGACCGCCGGCTATTTTCGCGATCAGGTCGGCGGTCGCGGGCGCGACGACGATCAGGTCGGCGTCGCGGGCGAGGCGAATATGGCCGACGTCGAATTCGCTCTGCGCATCGAACAGGTCGGTGTAGGCGCGCTCGCCGGCGAGTGCACCGGCGGCAAGCGGCGTGACGAAGTGCTGCGCGGCCGCTGTCAGAATGCAGCGCACGCGCGCGCCGCTGTCCTGCAGGCGGCGGATAAGATCGAGCGACTTGTAAGCGGCAATGCCGCCGCCGATGATGAGCAAGATGCGCGGTGTGGCGGCGGTCTCGGCAATCGGTTTGTTTTGCCGCGCCGATACAGCGCCGGGCTCGAAACGTTCGAGAATATCGCGGCCGGTGTCCTGCGCCGCCGCCCGCAGGATGGTCCGCACCTCGTCTTCCATCGAGCGGCCGTGACGCGCCGCGCGCAGCCGCAACAGCTTTTTCAACTTGTCGTCGAGCTGGCGGACGGTGAGGCTGGCCACTGGCGTTTCCCGGTGAAAGATCAGGATATTAGCGCCGACATGATTGCATTGCAATCAGTGCAATCACCGCCTGAGCACAAGCCACAGCAGGAGGGCGGCGATGACCCAGAGCGCGCCGACGGTCCACCGTGTGAGACGCGTTTCGTCCCGCTTGATCTCGGCGACGGTTTGTGGCGACAGCAGCAGGAGGCCGTCGCGGGTGATCTCGTCCAATCGTTCGAGAACCCGGGCGCCCTGCGTCAGCAGTTCAGGCGCATTGCCGAGGAGGCGTCCGATTTCGCCGATGCCCTGGGCGGCGCTTTCCAACTTGCCGGCGGGGCCAAGATTGCGCTCCATCCATTCGCGCACCACCGGTTCCGCTGTGCTCCAGATGTCGAGCTTGGGATCCATCGAACGCGCCACGCCTTCGACCACGACCATGGTCTTCTGCAACAGCAGCAGTTCCGGCCGGGTGCGCATGTCGAATAGCCCGGTGACTTCGAACAAGAGCGTCAACAGCTTCGCCATCGAAATATCCTCGGCGGCGCGGTTGTGGATCGGCTCGCCGATGGCGCGTATGGCCTGGGCAAATTCCTCGATCGAATGGCTCGGCGGCACGTAGCCGGCTTCGAAATGAACTTGTGCCGTGCGGTAATAGTCGCGGGTGATGAAGCCGTGCAGGATTTCCGCGAGAAACAGCCGCTCCCTGGCGCCGAGCCGGCCCATAATGCCGAAATCGACGGCGATCAGCCGGCCGGCATCGTCAACGAACAGATTGCCGGGATGCATGTCGGCGTGAAAGAAGCCGTCACGCAGCGCGTGGCGAAGGAAAGTTTGGATCAGGGCGCGGGCGAGCCGGCGCAGATCGAAGCCCTTGGCCTGCAGCTGCGCGCGATCGGATAGCGGCGTGGCGTCGATCCATTCCAGGGTCAGCACGTCCTTGCCGGTGCGGTCCCAGTCGACCGCCGGCACGCGAAAGTCCGGATCGTCTTTGGTGTTTTCCGCCATCTCCGAAAGCGCCGCCGCCTCCAGGCGGAAGTCCATTTCCACCATGACCGAGCGGCGCAAAGTGTCGACCACTTCAACGAGCCGCAGCCGCCGCGCCTCGGCGGAGAGGTTTTCGGCGTGCTGCGCGGCGAAGGCGAAGGCAGCGAGGTCGGCGTGAAAGCGCCGCTCGACGCCGGGCCGCAAGACCTTGACGGCGACGGCCCGCGGTTCGCCATTTGTCGCCACCGTGGCGCGATGGACCTGGGCGATGGAGGCGGCCGCGACCGGCGGTCCGAGGCTTGCGAACACGGCCGTGACCGGCCGGCCGAACGCGGCGGCAATGACCGCTTCGGCCGCGGCTTGCGGAAACGGCGGCATCCGATCTTGCAAACGCTCAAGATCGCGCGCCAAGACGGCGCCGACGACGTCCGGCCGGGTCGCCAGGAACTGGCCGAGCTTGACATAGCTTGGGCCAAGCCGGCTGAGCGCGGCCGACAGGCGCGTCTCGGCGGGGCCGGTCGAGCGTCGCTCAAACAGTCGCGCCATCCGCAGCAATGGACGCGCCGGCACCGGAACCATCGCCGGATCGATGACGCCGAACACGCCCTCGCGGGCGAAGACGAAGCCGGCGCGGCCGAGGCGAATGAGATGCATCGAGCCGGAGATCACAAACGCCAACCGGAATGCAGGGCCACGATGCCGCCGCTCATCGATTGAAAGGAGGCGCGGGCAAAACCGGCCGCCCGCATCATGGCGGCAAAGGCCTGCGGGCTCGGGAAGCGGCGGATCGATTCCACCAGATAGCGGTAGGATTCGGCATCGCCGGTCACCGCACGGCCGAGCGCCGGGATGACGTTGAACGAGTAGAATTCGTAGAGCCGGTCGAGGCCCGGCACGTCGACGGCGGAGAATTCGAGGCAGGCAAACCTTCCGCCGATCTTGAGCACGCGATAAGCCTCGGCCAGCGCTTGTTCGATGCGCGGCACGTTGCGAATGCCGAAGGCGATGGTCACGGCATCGAAGCTTTTGTCGGCGAACGGCAACGCCTCGGCATTGGCTTCCGCGAACGTGATCGCCCCGCTTAGCGAACGGGCTGCGGCGCGCTCGCGCCCGACTTCAAGCATCGCGGCGTTGATGTCGCAGACCGTCGCCTGCGTTTGCGGGCCGCCGCGCTCGATCACGCGAACCGCGATATCGCCGGTGCCGCCGGCGATGTCGAGGAGCGAGAAAACGCCGGTCTTCGGCGGATCGATCGCGGTGACGAGCGCGGCCTTCCAGGCCCGATGCAGCCCGAACGACATCAAGTCGTTCATCAGGTCGTAGCGGTGCGCGACGCTGTGAAACACGTCGTCGACGAGCCCTTGCTTATCCTCAAGGGCCACCTGCCGGTCGCCGAAATGAACGGTCTCTGCCATCTCCGATCCCTTCATGGATAAACATAGCGCGGCATGCCGAGTGGCGCTATGTGTTTGAAATTAACCACGTTGCCTCGGGGACCGTCGAAAACCGCTATGCCTGAACTTCCCGAAGTCGAAACCGTGCGGCGCGGCCTTGAGCCCGCCATGGAAGGCAAGCGCTTTACCAAAGTCGAGGTCCGCCGCGGCGATCTGCGCTGGCCGCTGCCGAAAGATTTTGCGCAGCGCCTTACGGGCAAGACGGTGACCGGTCTCGGCCGGCGCGCCAAATATCTGCTCGCCGATTTGTCCTCCGGCGACGTGCTCTTGATGCATCTCGGCATGTCCGGCTCGTTTCATGTCCTTAAGGAAAAGGACCGGCAGCTCGGCCGCTATCATCACCAGCGCCAAAAGCAAGCCGCCCACGACCACGTTGTCTTTCACATGTCGTCCGGCGCGACGGTGACCTTCAACGATCCGCGCCGTTTCGGCTCGATGAAGCTCGTGCCGCGAACGAAGCTCGACGCCGAACCGCTGCTCAAAGGGCTTGGCCCCGAGCCGCTGGGCAACGCCTTCGACGCCGCGATGCTGGCGCGCGCCTGCCGCGGCAAGAAGACGAGCTTGAAGGCTGCGCTGCTTGACCAGCGCATCGTCGCGGGCCTCGGCAATATCTATGTCTGCGAGGCACTGTACCGTGCGCGGCTCTCTCCAAAACGAATGGCGGCGACCATCGCGGACAGAAAGGGCGGGCCGAACGAGCGTGCCGAACGGCTGGTCGAGGCCATCAAGGCGGTGCTCAACGACGCCATCAAGGACGGCGGCTCGTCATTGCGCGATCACCGGCTCACCGACGGCGAGCTTGGCATGTTTCAGCATCGCTTCCGCGTCTACGATCGCGAAGGCGAGCCGTGCTCGACGCCGGGCTGCCACGGCACAGTCAAGCGCATCGTGCAGAACGGCCGCTCGACGTTTTATTGTCCGGCGTGCCAGAAATAGCCGGGGAGAACAGCGACCATGAGCAACGACACTGTCATCGTCGAGACTCGCGGCCGGGTCGGCCTGGTCCGGCTCAATCGTCCGCAGGCGCTCAACGCGCTCAACAGCGCCTTGATGCGGGAACTGGCGGACGCCGTGGCTGCCTTCGATGCCGACGGCGCTATCGGCTGCATCGTTATCACCGGCTCGGACAAGGCATTCGCGGCCGGCGCCGACATCAAGGAAATGGCGGACAAGGCCTTTACCGAAGTCTTTCTCGGCGATTTCGCGGCCAACTGGCATCGCGTCGCCGAGGTGCGCAAGCCGGTGATCGCCGCGGTCGCCGGTTTTGCGCTTGGCGGCGGCTGCGAGCTTGCCTTGCAATGCGATGTCATTATCGCCGCCGACAATGCCAAGTTCGGCCAGCCGGAAATCAAGCTCGGCATCATTCCCGGCATCGGCGGCACGCAGCGGCTGACGCATGCGGTCGGCAAGGCCAAAGCAATGGACCTGATCCTTACCGGGCGCACGATGGACGCAACGGAAGCCGAGCGCGCTGGGCTGGCCGCGCGCATCGTGCCGCTGCAGGGACTGATGGAGGAAGCGCTCAAGGTCGCCGATACCATCGCTTCGATGTCGCTGCCGTCGGTGCTGGCGGCGAAGGAGGCGGTCAATCGCGCCTTCGAGACGTCGCTCGCCGAGGGCGTTCGGTTCGAGCGCCGCGTCTTCCATTCCCTGTTCGCCACGCATGACCAGAAGGAAGGTATGGCGGCCTTCATCGAAAAGCGGCCGCCGAAATTCGAACACAGATAGTCCAGGCGCGTTCCGCCCGAAGCACCTATATTCCCGGCATGCTGACTACCGACGAGCTTGAGCGATACGCGCGTCACATCGTGCTGCGCGAGGTGGGCGGGCCGGGCCAGGCGGCGCTTGGCCGCGCCCGCGTGCTGGTGATCGGCGCCGGCGGGCTTGGCGCACCGGTTTTGCTTTATCTTGCCGCCGCCGGCGTCGGCACGCTCGGCGTGATCGACGACGACGTGGTGGCGCTCTCGAATTTGCAGCGCCAAGTCATCCACGCGACGCCGGACATCGGTATGCCCAAGGTCGACAGCGCCGCGGCGATGATCCAGCGGCTCAATCCGCATGTCGCGGTGAATGAGTACAACACCCGGCTCACCGCGAAGAACGCGCTCGAATTGATCGGCGGCTACGACATCGTCGCCGACGGCTCCGACAATTTCGCCACGCGCTATCTGGTGTCGGACGCCTGTTATTTTGCCAAGAAGCCTCTGGTTACCGCCGCGCTCGGCACCTTCGACGGCACGCTCACGACCATCCGCGCCCATGAGCGCGATGCCGACGGCAAGCCCAACCCGACCTACCGTTGTCTGTTTCCCGAACCGCCACCGCCCGGTACCGTGCCGGCCTGCGCCGAGGCCGGCGTCCTTGGCGCGCTCGCCGGCGTGATCGGCTCGATGATGGCGCTGGAAGTGATCCGCGAGATCGTCGGCTTCGGCGAGAACCTGGTCGGCCGCCTCCTGATGATCGACGCCCGCTCGATGCGCTTCGAGACGCTGCGTTATGGCTGGGACCCGGCGAACCCGGTGTCCGGCAAAGAGCCGGCGATTCGGGACCTCTCAGTTCACGCCTGAAGCCGTCATTGCGAGCGTAGCGAAGCAATCCAGCACGGCCGTGAGGCTTGGATTGCTTCGTCGCTTTGCTCCTCGCAATGACGGCCCCCACGTCAACGCGTGTGCTTATGATACACGCTGTTCGGCCGCATGTCGGTCGCCGACGCGACGCGGTTGGTCATGTTGAAGAAGCCGGCGACGGCGGCGATGTCCCAGATGTCGCGGTCGGAAAAACCGGCGCGGCGCACGCGCGCGCGGTCCTCCTCCTCGACCAGCCAGGGCTCGGCGGTGAGCTTGACGGCAAAATCGAGCATGGCGCGCTGCCGCTTCGACAGCCGTGCCGCGCGATAATTCATGACCATCAACTCGCCGAGCGGCGGATCGCCGGATAGCTGGCGCACGGCGGCGCCATGGGCGACCAGGCAGTAATAGCAGCGGTTATGCGCCGACACCGCCACCGCGATCATCTCGCGTTCGAGCTTGCTCAAGCCCGACGGCGCCAGCATCAGATCGTTGTACATGGCGACAAAGGCGGAAAGCTTCCCCATGTCGAAGGCGTAGGCCTTGAGCACGTTCGGCACGAAGCCGAGCTTTTCCTCGCATTTGGCGAAATAGGCCGCCATGCCGGACGAAAGCGGCGCCGGCGGAAGTTCGAGCGCGGTAATCGCGGTGTCATCGCTTGCCGCCGCGCTCGGTTGCGGGTTGCCGGAGGAATTCGCCGTCTTGGTGCTGCTGCGTTTGGCCATGAGGATCATTCCCTAGTGCCGCTCCCACCGCGACCATCATCATTATATCAGGTGTGCGAAATGGCGACGCTGAGCCGCAGCTGCCACGCTCGGCTGGCGGGTAATATCCCAAGGAATCGAGCGAGATAGGAGAAACATGAAAGCCCAGGATATTTCCCGCGGCGATGACGGCCATGCCAGCGCGGCACTGCTCGATAAAGCCGCAGCTCTCTTGGAGAAGCGCAAGCCCGACATTTCTCAAGGCTTTGTCGGCGAACTATTCGGCCTCGCGGTCGCCGAAGATCTCGAGCGGTACAGCGCGGAGGCGCTTGCCGGCATCGCTGAGCAGTCGTGGATATTCCTCGCCGAGCGCAAAGCCGGTATGCCCAAAATCCGTTTCGAGCCGGCCGCGGCGCTGCACGGCACTTCCGTGCTTGAGATCGTCAACGACGACATGCCGTTCCTCGTCGATTCCGTTGTCGGCGAGATCAATCAGCGGGGTCTCGATATCCGCTTATTGGTCCATCCGGTGTTCGCGGTCGAGCGTGACGCCGCCGGCCGGCTGACCAAATTCCTCGCGGCGCATGGCGCCGGGGGCGTGCGCGAAAGCTTCATCCATTTGCATGTCGAAGGCGTCGACGGCGCGGCGCAACGCGCGGAAATTGTGCGGGCGCTTGAGGGCATCCTCGCCGATGTGCGCGTCTGCGTGCAGGATTGGCAGTCGATGCTGGCGCGGATTCGCGGCGTCATCGCCGACTTAAGGGAAAATCCACCGCCGCTTCCGGTCGGCGAGATTGCCGAAGCCATCCAGTTTCTCGAATGGATCGCCGAGGACAACTTTACGTTCCTCGGCGCGCGGGACTTTGCTTTCACCTCCGCCGGCGACGTGCTCGAACCCGACTTCGCAACCGGGCTCGGTCTGCTGCGGTCGCGCGAGGCGGGTTCGCTGCAGCGCTGGAACGAACCGCTGATCATGACGCCGGAGATTCGCGCGTTCTTGGAGGAACCCAAGCTCCTCATCGTCACCAAATCGACGGTGCGTTCTCCGGTGCACCGGCGCGTCCCGCTCGATTACATCGGCATCAAGCGCTTCGACCGTTCCGGCAAGCTCGTCGGCGAACATCGTTTCTGCGGCCTGTTCACCTCGAGCGCCTACACGCAGTCGGCGCGCACTATTCCCTATCTGCGCCGCAAGACCGACGGTGTCATCCGGCGCGCCGGCTTCGATCCGGCGAGCCATTCCGGCAAGGCGCTGGTCAATGTGCTCGAAACCTATCCGCGCGACGAGCTGTTTCAGGTCGAGGAAGACGCACTTTATCAGTTTGCGCTCGACGTGCTGCAGCTCGACGAGCGTCCGCGCGTGCGTGTGCTGCCCCGCTATGACCGGTTCGACCGCCTCGTGTCCGTACTGGTCTACGTTCCGCGCGACCGCTACGGCGGCCAGATCAGGGCGGCCATCGGCAATTATCTCGCAACGGCATTCGACGGGCGGCTGAGCGCATTCTACCTGTTTTTCCCCGAAGGGCCGCTGGTCCGCGTGCATTACATCATCGTGCGCTCCGGCGGCGCCACGCCAAAGCCGGACCGCACGGTGCTTGATCGCGGCGTCGAAGCCATCGTGCGGAGCTGGACCGACGGGCTGCGCGAGGCTCTCGCGGCGGGTCACGATCCGGATCTTGGACGCGCGCTGTTCGCGCGCTATCGCGACGCATTTCCGATCGATTACCGCGAGATTTATCCCGCGCCGATCGCAGTCGGCGATATCCGCGTCATCGAGGGGCTGGCGCCGGAGCGTCCGCTTGGCGTCGATTTCTACCGCCAGGGCGGCGCGCCGCCATCGCGTGCGGGATTGAAGGTGTTCAGCCAGAACCGGCCGATTTCGCTGTCGGAGCGCGTGCCGGTGCTGGAAAACATGGGCTTTCGCGTCCTCGACGAACGCACCTATCACATCCGGCCCGCCGGCGCGGCCGAGGTCTGGTTTCACGATATGGAGCTCGAAGGCGCGTCCGGGCAGCCGATCGATCTGGCCGCGCTCGAGGCACGGCTGGAAGCCTGCTTCCTCGTCGTCATGGCAAGAAAGGCGGAAAGCGACGGCTATAACGCACTGGTGCTGGGGGCGGGACTGGGTTGGCGCGACGTCGCTTTGATCCGGACCGTCTCGCGTTTCCTGCGCCAGATCCGCGTGCCTTATTCGCAGGATTACATGTGGGCGACCTTGCGCAAATATCCCGGCATCGCCGCGCAGATCGTCGGGCTTTTCCGCATCCGCTTCGATCCGCATTTGCAGGTGGCGACGCACGAACGCGCGGCGCGCGAGGCGGCAGCCGGCGCGGAGATCGAAGCGGCGCTGGCGGCGGTCGAGGGTCTCGACGAAGACCGCATCCTCCGCCGTTTCGTCAACGCGGTCATGGCCGCCATCCGCACCAATTTTTACCAGCTCGGCAGCGACGGGCGCGCCAAGGAGCCTATCGCGATCAAATTTTCCAGTCGGAAAGTCGACGCCATGCCGCTGCCGCGGCCGCTCTACGAAATCTTCGTTTATTCGCCGCGGGTCGAAGCGGTGCATCTGCGCTTCGGCAAGGTGGCGCGCGGCGGCATTCGCTGGTCGGACCGGCCGCAGGATTTCCGCACCGAGGTCCTCGGCCTGGTCAAGGCGCAGAACGTCAAGAATGCGGTGATCGTGCCGGTCGGAGCCAAGGGCGGCTTCGTGCCGAAATTCTTGCCGGCGGGTCCACGCGATGCCATCCAGGCGGAGGGCGTCGCCACCTACAAGATGTTCATTTCGACGCTGCTCGACATCACCGACAATATCGGCGCCGGAACCGCCGGCGTCATTCCCCCGCCCGACGTGGTGCGCCACGACGGCGACGATCCCTATCTCGTGGTGGCGGCCGACAAGGGTACCGCGACGTTTTCCGACATCGCCAACGAGCTCGCGATCGCACACGATTTCTGGCTCGGCGACGCTTTCGCCTCGGGCGGCTCGGCCGGCTACGACCACAAGAAAATGGGCATCACCGCCCGCGGCGCCTGGGAATCCGTCAAGCGTCATTTTCAGGAGATGGACGTCGACATTGCGAAGACGCCGTTCACGGTGGTGGGCGTCGGCGACATGTCGGGGGACGTCTTCGGCAACGGCCTGTTGCGCGAGAAGACGACCAAGCTTCTCGCCGCCTTCGATCATCGCGACATTTTCATCGATCCCGATCCGGATCCGGAACGAAGCTTCGCCGAACGCCGCCGCCTGTTCGATCTGCCGCGATCGAGCTGGCAGGATTACGACAAGGCGCTGATCTCGAAGGGCGGCGGCGTTTACCCGCGCGCGGCCAAAGAAATCAGGCTTTCGCCGGAGGCGCGAAAGCTGTTCGGCGTCGGCGAACGCGTCACGCCGCAGGAATTGATTCGCACGGTGCTCAAAGCCCCGGTCGACCTCATTTTCTTCGGCGGCATCGGAACCTATATTCGCGCTTCGGACGAGAGCGACGAGGCGGTCGGCGACCGCGCCAATGACGCCGTTCGCATCGCCGGCAGCAACTTGCGCTGCAAGGTGATCGGCGAGGGCGCCAATCTCGGCATGACCCAGCGCGGCCGCATCGAGGCGGCATTCCACGGCGTGCGGCTCAATACCGATGCCATCGACAATTCCGCCGGCGTCAACACCTCCGACATGGAGGTCAATATCAAGATCGCGCTGAGCATTCCGTTGCGCGACGGCCGGCTGACCATGGCGGGGCGCAACACGCTTCTTGCCGAGATGACCGACGACGTCGCGCATCTGGTGCTGCGCAACAATTATCTGCAGACGCTGGCGCTGTCGCTCGCCCAACGCCGCGGAATGGAGGATTTCGGCTTCCTGCAGCGCCTCATCCAGACGCTGGAAGCCCGCGGCCTGCTCGATCGCGCCGTGGAATTTCTCCCCGACGACATGCAGCTCGCCGAGCGCCGCCGCCGTTCCGAACCGTTCACGCGGCCGGAACTCTCGGTGCTGCTGGCCTATGCCAAGCTGACGCTTTACGAGGACCTGCTTGAATCGGCGGTGCCGGACGATCCGTATCTCGCCCGCGAGCTTGGCCGCTATTTCCCCAAGGCGATCGACGTGCGCTTCCCCGACGCGCTTGAGCATCACCGGCTGCGGCGCGAGATCATCGCCACCCATCTCGCCAATTCGATGATCAATCGCGGCGGTCCGTCGCTGATCGTGCGCATTGCCGACCAGACCGGCGCCGCTCCGGCTTCGATCGCCTCGGCGTTCGCCGCCGTGCGCGACAGCTACGGCATGACCGCCTTGAACGGCGCGATCGACAGCCTCGACAACAAGATTCCCGGCGAGTTGCAGCTCGATCTCTATGCCGCGGTGGAAGATCTGCTGCTCGACCGCATTGTCTGGTTTTTGCGCAATGTCGACCTTTCCAAGGGGCTGGCCGACCTGGTGGCGCATTATCGCGACGGCATCGCCGCGGTCGGCGCAACGCTGGATGGCGCATTGTCGCAGGACTTGCAGGAGGCGCGCGCTGCGCGGCGGCGGGAACTCTCCGCCGCCGGCGTGCCGGATGCGCTTGCCGGCCGCATCGCCGACCTTGGCGCGCTCGTTGCGGCGCCGGATATCGTTCTGGTCGCCGACCGCACCGGCAAGCCGATTGCCGAGGTCGCGGCGACGTATTTTGCCGCAGGCATGTTCTTCCGGCTTGACCGGATCACCCGCGCCGCCGCCGCTATTCCCGTTGCCGATTATTTCGACCGGCTGGCGCTCGATCGCGCGCGGGACACCATCGGCGACGCCGAGCGGCGGCTCACGGCCGCAATGGTCGGCAATGGCGCTGCCGGCGTCGGCGCGGTCGAAGCTTGGGTGGCGCCGCGCAAGAACGACGTCGAGCGCATCCGCCTCGCGATCCAGGAGATCGCCAATTCCGGCCTGACGCTATCGAAGCTTTCGGTTGCCGCGAGCCTGCTCGGCGACCTGGTGAAAAACTGAGCGCGGCCGCACGCCGGTCGAATCCGGACAAAAAAGAACCCCAAGCAGATACGCCGCTTGGGGTCCTCAAGTTGTTGCCTCAACTCAGGCTTATCTGACCGAGCGACGGGGTGTCGGGGGATGGGGAGCCGCTCGGTCGGCCTTCATAACCGACAAATAGGAGCGCGCTCCAAAGATGCAAGCGGATCACGGATTAGTGTTGTTCGCTGAGCAATCTGTTTCGGCGCCGTGAGGTGGTCGAGGCATGCTTAGCGACAGATCAGCCAAGTGGTCTGCGCATGCAGGAACTTTATCACGGCTCGTCGCCATCAGGCGGGCCGTAGCGATGCAGATCGGCGCCGTGGGCGTCGAGCCAGGCCTTGGCGCTTTCATGGTGCGGGCAGATTCGCTGCACGAGGCGCCAGAACCTCGCCGAGTGATTCATTTCGACAAGGTGAGCGACTTCGTGCGCGGCGAGGTAATCGAGTACGTGACTCGGCGCCAGGATGAGCCGCCAGGAAAACGACAGCATGCCGGTGGTCGAGCATGAGCCCCAACGGCTCGATTGGTCACGCACGGTGACGCGCCGGACCGTGAGGCCGAGCGCGCCGGCATGGCGCAGGCTCGCGGCTTCGAGTTCGCGCCTGGCCTCACGACGCAAAAAATCGGTGATGCGGCGCCCGATATGCGGACCGTGGCCGGCAACGCACAACAGCCGCTCGCCATTGCCGCCGATCTCGACCCACACCGTGCCGCGCGCGCGATGACGATGCGCGATCCGGTGCGGCACACCGCGCAGCGGCACCACGACGTCATGCGCAAACGCCACCGGCTCCGGCAAGCGGCCGAGCCGCGCCGCGATCCAGCCGCCGTGCTTCTGCGCGAAATTGCGGGCTTCCCGCAGCGTGCCGCGCGGCGGCATCGTCACGATGACATCGCGGGTCGCCGCCTGAATGCGAAGCGTGTAGCGTCGCGCTTGCCGGTGCCGCTTGAGCCGCACCGGATAAACCATTCCGTCGCAGACGACTTCAATCGTCTGCGGCTCGCTGGTGCGACGATAGAGCAGCGCATGCAACGGCATGGCGAACACCCCGAATCCCATCGCGGGAGAGATAATGCCACATCACCGACGCCGGTGGCGAGATTTACAATATGGAGGATCGATCGTTTATGCGGTACGCAGCGCGGCGCCATTGCCCGAACGCGCGCGGGCGCGAGCGGCGCCTGCCGGCTGGCTCATCGACAGCACGAAGTCGGAGATGCGCGGTGCAATCTCCGAACGGAAGCGCGAGCCGTTGAACACGCCATAGTGTCCGACGCCGGGCTGCAGCCAATGCGCCTGCCGGTCCGGCGGAAGATTGACGCACAAGCGATGTGCCGCCTCGGTCTGGCCGACGCCGGAAATATCGTCGTGCTCGCCTTCCACGGTCAATAGCGCGACGCGCTTGATGCGGCCGGGATCGACCCGCCGGCCGCGATGGGTCATCTCGCCTTTCGGCAGGTCGTGACGGACGAAAACGGTGTCGACGGTCTGCAGATAGAATTCGGCCGCGAGGTCCATCACCGCCAGATATTCGTCGTAGAACTCCTTGTGCTTTTGCGCCGAGTTGCCGTCGCCGCGCACCAGATGCATGAACAGCTGCTTGTGCGCCTCGATGTGACGGTCGAGGTTCATACTGACGAAGCCGTTGAGCTGGAGAAAGCCGGGATAGACGTCGCGCATGAAGCCGGGATTGGGAAACGGCACCTTGGTGATGACGTGGGTGCGGAACCAATCGATGCCGCGCTTTTCGGCGAGGTTGTTCACGGCGGTCGGGTTGACCCGCGTATCGATCGGCCCGCCCATCAGCACCATCGCATTCGGCACATAGGGATCGTCGTCGGCTTCCATGAGCGCGGCGGCGGCGAGGACCGGAACGGACGGCTGACACACCGCGACGACGCTGATGTCGCCGCCGAGCGCATGCAGGATCGAAATCACGTAATCGATATAGTCGTCGAGATCGAAGCGTCCTTCCGACAATGGTATCATGCGCGCATCGACCCAGTCGGTGACGTAGACGTCGTGGTTGGGCAGAAACGCCTCCACGGTGCCGCGCAGCAGCGACGCATAATGGCCCGACATCGGCGCGACAATGAGAAGCCGCGGCTGCGGCCGCTTCGGCGGCCGGTCGAAAACGCGCTCGAAATGAATGAGCTTGCAGAACGGCCGCTCCCAGACGGTGGCGGCGTGGACCGGCACGCGCTCGCCGCCGACCAGCGTCGAATCGATGCGCCATTCGGGACGGCCGTAGCGCCGCGTCGAGCGCTCGAACAATTCGCAAGCGGCGGCGACGGTCTTGCCGTAGGTGGTGAAGGAGAGCGGATTGACCGGATTCTTGAAGAACAGCCGCGTGGCGTCCGCCCATGCGCGCGATGGATTGAGCGCGGCATGGCTCATTTCGTAAAACCAGTACAACGGAGTCGATAGCAGAAGACCGTTGTCGACTGGCACGGCCGGCGCGCCGCCGAACTCTCCGATGGCCATGGATGGACCTTGCCCGGCTTCTTGCTGCAACGCAGCATGTGCTTTGGGATATGTCATACTAGGGATATATATGCAATTTGTTTCGGTTTTCCTGCAACGAGCGGTGGAGCTTTCACTTCTGCGCTGACGGTCAACGTTTTGCATCTATTCGCAGCGCACATAGCGTCCATTCGCTCCAAGACTGCGGAAATCAGGCTTGGAACCTATTCTCCGGTCTGCAGGAGCGAGCCGTGGCGGCGGGCGCTTTGCAATAATTTGAGAAAGCCGAATAGGCCGGCGGCGAACAGCACGACGTTGAGCGCCAGCGCATCGAGCATCAGGTCGCCGCGAAACACCTTCTGGATCAGAAGTGCGCGCATGCCTTCGAACACGTACGTAGGTGGCAACACCCATGCGACCGGCTGCAGCCAGACCGGCAGTGTAGTGACCGGGTAGTAAACGCAAGTGAGCGGCATGAATAGAAACATGATCGACCAGGCGAGGTTCTCGGCCCCCATGCCGTTACGCAGGATCAGCCCGGACACGAAGATTCCGATCGCCCAGCTGGTCAGCATCAAATTGAAGAAGAATGCAACCAGCGCCAATCCCAGCCCGTAGAGGTTGAAGCCGAAGAAGCCGATGGCGAGAAACGTCACCGGCACGGCCCCGACCGCCAGCCGCACCACGCTCATCACCATCAATGCCGCGATGAATTCGATCGGGCGCAGCGGGCTCATCATCAGGTTGCCGATGTTGCGCGACCACATTTCCTCGAGAAAGGAAATCGAGAAGCCGAGCTGGCCGCGAAACAGGATGTCCCACAACAGCACCGCGCCGATGAAAGTGCCGCCGGCGCGGGCGAAAAAGCCCGCATTGCTTGTGATGTAATATTGCAGGAAACCCCAGGTCACCATTTGCACCGTCGGCCAATAGACGAGGTCGAGGAGCCGCGGCCACGACGAGCGCAAGAGGTACCAGTATCGCAGCATCATCGCGCCGATCCGCTGCGACGAGCCCCCACCCTTCCCTCCCCCGCGAGCGGGGGAGGGTGGGGAGGGGGCGCTCTCGGCGCGCGCGGTCACTGCGCGGCCTCGCTGGCGACGCCGCGCGCCACGTCGAGGAACACTTCCTCCAGGGTGCGCCGCCCGTAGCGGGCCAACAGCTTGGCCGGCGTATCGTCGTCCTCGATACGGCCGCGCTTCATGATGATGACCCGCTCGCACAGCCGCTCGACCTCGGCCATGTTGTGCGAGGCAAGGAGCAGCGTGGCTTGCCGCTCGCGGCAGTAGCGCTGCAGGTGCGCCCGCACCCAGTCGGCGGTATCGGGATCGAGCGATGCGGTCGGCTCATCGAGCAACAGCACATCAGGGCTATTGATCAGCGCCTTGGCGAGCGACACGCGGGTTTTCTGTCCGGCGGAAAGCCGTCCGGTCGGGCGGTCGAGCAGATCGGTGAGATCGAGCTGCCGCCCCAACTCGGCGATGCGCTCGCTCAAGTTTTCGACGCCGTAGAGCTTGCCGAATATCGTCAGGTTTTGCCGTACCGTCAGCCGCATCGGCACTTCGACATAAGGGCTTTCGAAATTCATACGCTGCAGAACGCGATAGCGCTCGCTCGGCATGTCCGCGCCGAGCACGGAGACGCGCCCGGACGTCGGCGTGGTCAGGCCCATGATCATGGCGATGGTCGTGGTCTTGCCGGCGCCGTTGCCGCCGAGCAGCCCCGTGATGGAGCCCGGCGTCAGCGTGAAGGAAATGCCGTCGACCGCCGCAACAGTTTTGTAAATCTTGACGAGGCGCTCGACCGCTATGGGAGGGGGACCCGGCATCGCGCCCACATGTGGCGCGCTCCGCTGCGTGAAGCAAGAGGCCAACCATGCGGCGGCGCGGGTAGTCGGCAGGCGAGGAACATGGCAGAAGAAGCGCAGTCGAAAGGCGGGGAGGGCACAGTGACGGTCATTTCGCTGGCGCAGGCCGAGCGGATCATCGATGCCGCGATCGAACGCGGCGCCGCACTCAATTGCCGGCCGTTGAGCGTGATCGTGGTCGAGCCGGGCTGCAAGGTTAAGGCTTTCAAGAAAGAAGACGGCGCCTCGATGATCCGTTTCGAGATGGCTTACGGCAAGGCTTATGCCGCCTTGTCGCTCGGCCGCAGCTCCAAGCTGGTGCGCGAGCGGGCGCAGGAACGGCCGATCTTCATGCGCTATCTGATTGCGGCGAGCGGCGAGCAGATTTTTCCCGAAGGCGGCGGCATGCTGATCCGCGACGATAACGGCGACGTCATCGGCGCCGTGGGCGTGACCGGAGATACCGAGGATCGCGACGAGGAGTTGGCCGTCCATGGCATCCATGCCGTGGGGCTCAAGACCGACGACGACTGCGCCAAGATGGGCCGCAAGATCGGGCTGATAAGCAAGAACCCGGCTAAGCGCGGCTCAAAGTAGCCAAAGAGGCAACATGAAAATCGGACTATTCGATCACGTCGAATTCGGCGACCGGCCGATGGCGCAGCTGTTCGACGAACGGCTGCAATACGCCGAAGCCGCCGACCAAGCCGGCATCTATTGCCTGCAAATTGCCGAACATCATGCCACGCCGCTCAACATGGTGCCGGTGCCGGGCGTCTATCTCGGCGCGGTGGCGCGCGCCACCCGGCAGATGCGGCTCGGTCCGTTGGTTTATCTCCTGCCGCTCTATTCGCCGCTGCGTCTCGTCGAGGAAATCTGCATGCTCGATCATTTGAGCCACGGCCGGCTCGACGTCGGCGTCGGCCGCGGCGTGTCGCCCTACGAGCTGAAATACCACAAGGTCGCGCACGATCAGTCGCGCGAGATCTTTTTCGACGCGTTCGACTGCGTGAGCGCCGCGCTGAAGACCGACTCGCTCACCTACAAGGGCGACCACTACATTTACGAGAACGTGCCGATCGCGCTGCATCCGCTGCAACAGCCGCATCCGCCGTTCTGGTATGCCTCGTCGAACGAAATCGGCTCGACCTGGGGCGGCGAACAGGGGTTGCATTATGTGACGCTCGGGCCGATGGCGCTCGCCAAGGCCAATATCGCCGCCTACAAGAAAGCGCTGGCCAAGCGCGGCGCGCCGGTGCAGCCGAAGCCTGAATTTCCCGGCGGCGCCGCGATCGGCGTGCAGCGGCACATCTTCGTCGCCGATACCGATGCCGAAGCGCTTCGCTTCGGCAAGCCGGCGATGGACCGCCACCTCGAGCACATCAACTGGCTGCGCACCAAACACGGCCAGACCGGCTTGACCAGCCGCTTGAACGTCGAGCGCGGCGCCAATTTCGAGGCCTGCCTCGCCGACGGAACGGCGATTGCCGGCTCGCCGCAAACCGTGCGTGCGGCGATCGAAAAACAGGCCGAGGAATTGGGCGTCAATTACCTTTTGACCTATCTCTTCCTCGGCGACATGCCGTTCAAAGACGCGATGCGCTCGCTGGAATTGTTCCGCGACGAGGTCATGCCGCATTTGGCGAAGCTGTGATCGCGACGCTCCCCGCTCATTCCCGCGAATGCGGGAATCCAGCTTGACCAATGACTGGGTCCCCGCTTGCGCGGGGACGAGCGGCTTAATGGACTATTTCCCTGCGTCGTCCGCCGCCGCTTTGTTATCCGCCCGCAAGGCGTCGGGATGCGGCATGGCAATGACGTTGTAGCCGGAATCGACGAAATGGATTTCGCCGGTGACGCCGGTCGAGAGATCCGAAAGCAGATAAAGTCCGGCACCGCCGAGTTCGTCGAGCGTCACGCCGCGATGTAGCGGCGAATGCCGCTGCTGGAACGCGAACATCGCCCGGGCATCGCCGATGCCGGCGCCGGCCAGCGTGCGGATCGGTCCTGCCGAGATGGCGTTGACGCGGATTCGGCTGGCGCCGAAATCGACGGCGAGGTAGCGCACCGAGGCTTCGAGCGCGGCCTTGGCGACGCCCATGACGTTGTAGTTCGGCATGGTGCGCAGGCCGCCGTTGTAAGTCAGCGTCAGCATGGCGCCGCCGTTCGGCATCAGCGCCGCGGCGCGCTTGGCCGCTTCGGTGAAGGAAAAGCACGAGATCAGCATGGTACGCACGAAATTTTCGCGCGTGGTGTCGGCATAGCGGCCGCTGAGCTGGGCCTTGTCGGAAAAGGCGATGGCGTGGACCAAAAAGTCGAGGGCTCCCCATAGGCGGCCAAGCTCGGCGAATACCGTATCCAGCGAGGCGATGTCCTCGACGTCGCACGGCAGCACGAGATCGGCCCCGACGGAGGCCGCCAGCGGCTTGACCCGCTTGCCGAGCGCGTCGCCCTGATAGGTGAAGGCGAGCTTGGCGTCGTGCGCGGCGAGCGTGCGCGCAATGCCCCAGGCAATCGAGTGATCGTTGGCGACCCCCATGATCAGGCCGCGCTTGCCGTGCATCAGCCCCGCCATGCGTCAGGCATCCGGATGCTTGAGCACGATGGAGGCGTTGGTGCCGCCGAAGCCGAAGGAGTTCGACAGCACGCAGCCGAGCTTCACGTTGTCGCGGCGGTCGCGCACGATCGGCATGTCGGCGAAGGCCGGATCGAGCTTCTCGATATTGGCGCTCTCGCAGATGAAGCCCGAATTCATCATCAACAGCGAATAGATCGCCTCCTGCGCGCCGGCGGCGCCGAGCGAATGGCCGGTCAGCGACTTGGTCGCCGAAATCGGCGGGCATTTGGCGCCGAACACTTCGCGGATCGCCTCGATTTCCTTCAGATCCCCGATCGGCGTCGAAGTGGCGTGCGGGTTGATGTAATCGACCGGCGGGGCCACGGTAGCCAGCGCCATCTTCATGCAGCGCATCGCGCCTTCGCCCGATGGTGCAACCATGTCGGCGCCGTCGGAGGTCGCGCCATAGCCGGCAACCTCGGCATAGATCTTGGCGCCGCGCGCGTTGGCATGATCGAACTCTTCCAGCACCAGCACACCGGCCCCGCCGGCGATAACAAAACCGTCACGATCGGCATCGTAGGCGCGCGAAGCCTTATCGGGAGTCTGATTGAAACTCGACGACATCGCGCCCATGGCGTCGAACAGCACCGAGAGCGTCCAATCCAGCTCCTCGCAGCCACCGGCGAAGATCATGTCCTGCTTGCCGACTTGGATAGTTTCGTAGGCGTTGCCGATGCAATGGTTCGAGGTCGCGCAGGCCGACGAGATCGAATAGTTGACGCCCTTGATCTTGAACCAGGTCGCCAGCGTCGCCGAAGCGGTGGACGCCATGGCTTTCGGCACCGCGAACGGGCCGACGCGCTTGGGGCCCTTGCTGCGGGTGATGTCGGCGCTCTCCACGATGGTCCGCGTCGAGGGGCCGCCCGAGCCCATGATGATGCCGGTGCGCTCGTTCGACACCTCGCCCTCGTCGAGGCCGGCGTCGCGGATCGCCTGCTCCATGGCGACGTGATTCCAGGCGGCGCCGCCGCCCAGAAAGCGCATGGCGCGGCGGTCGACGGACTCGCTCGGATCGAGCGTCGGCGCGCCGTGGACCTGGCTGCGAAAGCCAAGCTCGGCATATCTATCGGCGCGGACGATGCCCGATTTCGCCTCGCGCAGCGAAGCCAGCACTTCCTGCGTGTTGTTGCCGATGGACGAGACGATGCCCATCCCGGTGACGACCACGCGTTTCATGTTTGCCTCGCCCGACTGGATTGTTGTTTTTGTGGCAGTGTTTGTTGGAGCACGATTTCTTCCGAAAACCGCTTCGGATCACGCTCTAGGCGCCGTTCGGTTCCGGTGCCGCATTGCGGAACAGCCCGACTTTGAGATCGAGCGCGCGATAGATGATCGAACCGTCGGCCCAAAGCCAGCCGTCGGCGATGCCGAGAACGAGCTTCGAGCGCATCACCCGCTTGATGTCGATGCCGTAGACGATGTTCTTCATCGTCGGCAGCACCTGCCCGGAGAACTTGATTTCGCCCATGCCCAGCGCGCGCCCCTTGCCGGGCGAGCCGAGCCAGCCCAGAAAAAAGCCGAGCATTTGCCACAGCGCATCGAGGCCGAGGCAGCCAGGCATTACCGGATCGCCCTTGAAGTGACACGGGAAGAACCAGAGATCGGGCTTGAGCTCGAGGACCGCGCGCACCAGGCCTTTACCATACTCGCCGCCCACTTCCGCGATTTCGGAAATGCGGTCGAACATCAGCATCGGCGGCAGCGGCAGCTGCGGCCCCTCGCCGAACAACTCACCGCGCCCGCAGGCCAGCAGGTCTTCGTATTCGAAATTGGAACGGCGTTCCTGCATGCTTAATCCAGCTTCCGCCGTCTCCGGCCGATGGTTTGATCACTAACATATTGGGGCAATGCGGCAAAGGCGCATCCCCCGCAAATGACGCATCCTTGTGGGCAGGCCGGCGCCGCGGCTAGGCGGCGAGGGAGTTGCAGCCAGCGCAGGCTGGCGTATAGTAATTTCAATTGCAACGATCTTTGCGGCCTGACCGCCGTTGGATGCCGCTATGTCACAGTCGAACTCATTCGCTTTCGGGCCTGCCGCCCCCACCAGCCACCAGCTTCAGCCGGCTCGTGGCGATCTGACGGGCTGCCCTTGGCACGACGTCAAGACCAAGCTGCGCGACGTCGGCTTGCGGCCGACCCGGCAACGCATGGCGCTCGGTTGGATTTTGTTCGGCAAGGGCGACCGTCACGTGACCGCGGAAATGCTCTACGAGGAGGCCACCCGCGCCAAGGTCCCGGTGTCGCTCGCCACCGTTTACAACACGCTGCACCAGTTCACCGAGGTCGGCTTGCTGCGCCAGGTCGCGGTGGACGGCTCGAAGGCCTATTTCGACACCAATAATTCCGAGCACCACCACTTCTTTATCGAAGACCGCAACGATCTCCTGGATATCCCGTCGAGTGACGTGGTGGTGGGCAAGGCCCCGGTGCCGCCCGAGGGCTACGAGATTGCCCGTATTGACGTCGTGGTGCGGCTGCGCCGTAAGAAGGGCTGAGCGGTGGCCTGATCGGCGCCCATACGCCAGACCACGCGCGTTTTTCCCGATCCTTGTTAGGCCCCGGCGGTCGTTCGCGCCTGCAGCAGCGGGCGCATCCTTGAATTTCTCCACAGCGTCCACGGCACCATGGTCGTTTGCAGTTGCGGCTTTAAAATAGATATGCAATCAATGATTATTGATATATAAAACATCAGTCATATGGATGATCACGGCTGGGCAATTGCGGGCTGCGCGAGCCATTCTCGGAATCGATCAGCGCGAACTTGCTGAATCGGCGGGGCTTTCGCTGCCAACCATCCAGCGGATGGAATCAAGCGAAGGCGTCATCCGCGGCAACGTCAATTCTCTCATGAAGCTCGTCGCGGCGCTCGACGCGCTCGATATTGAGCTGATCTCCGACAATGCAACGAGCGGCACCGGCGGCCGCGGCGTGCGGCTGAAGAGGCCGAGGCCGTGACGCTGACGATCGCGCTCGTCTGTGCCGGGGTCTTGCTGGCACTTGCCGTGCTTGCCGTGCTTGCCGTCGCGATCGGCCGCAGCGCGACGGCAACGCGCATCATTTATGGCGCAAGCATCATCGCGACGGTGACCTCGCTCGCCGCCGCGGCGGCGCATCTGCTTGGCGGGGCGGCGCCGTTGCGGGTCACGCTGCCGCTCGGCGTGCCCTGGCTCGGCGCGCATCTGCGCCTCGACGCGCTGTCGGCCTTCTTCCTCACCGTGGTCGATCTCGGCGCGTTCGGCGCCAGCCTGTTTGCGCTCGGCTATGGCGCGCACGAGACGGCGCCGCAGCGCGTGCTGCCGTTCTATCCCGCTTTTCTCGCCGGCATGACGCTGGTCGTCCTTGCCGACGACGCCTTCACGTTTTTGCTGTGCTGGGAATTCATGTCGCTGACGTCATGGGCGCTGGTGATGTCGCACCATCGCCGGCCGGAAAACGTTTATGCCGGCTATGTCTATCTGATCATGGCAAGCTTCGGCACGCTCGCTTTGCTGCTTTGCTTCGGCCTGCTCGCCGGCCCCGGCGGACTCTACACCTTCGACGCAATGCGCGCGGCGCATCCGTCGGCGATGATCGGCGCCTTCGCCTTGATCCTGGCGCTGATCGGCGCCGGATCGAAGGCCGGCATCGTGCCGCTGCATGCCTGGCTGCCGCTGGCGCACCCGGCGGCGCCGAGCCATGTCTCCGCGCTGATGAGCGGCGTCATGACCAAGGTCGCCGTCTATGCCTTTGTGCGCATCGTGTTCGAGCTTTGCGGCGCGCCGGCCTGGTGGTGGAGCATCGTCGTGCTGGCGGCAGGCGGCGTCACCGCGGTGATGGGCGTGCTCTATGCGCTGATGCAGCACGACCTCAAGCGGCTGCTTGCCTATCACACCGTGGAGAATATCGGCATCATCTTCATCGGCTTAGGCCTTGCGCTCGCGTTCCAGACCTACGGCTTGCCGTTCGCCGCGGCGCTGGCGCTCACCGCGGCGCTGTTTCATGTCTTCAATCATTCGCTGTTCAAGAGCCTGCTGTTCTTTGGCGCCGGCGCGGTGCTCACCGCGACCGGCGAACGCGACATGGAGCATCTCGGCGGCCTCATCCACCGCATGCCGCAGACGGCATTCGTCTTCCTGGTCGGCTGCGCCGCGATTTCGGCGCTGCCGCCGCTCAACGGCTTTGCTTCCGAATGGCTGACCTTCCAGGCGATTCTGCTCAGCCCGGCGCTGCCGTCCTGGGGCTTGAAGCTTCTGGTGCCGGCCGTCGGCGGCCTCCTCGCGCTGTCGGCGGCGCTGGCGGCGGCCTGCTTCGTCAAGGCCTATGGCGTGACGTTTCTGGGGCGGCCGCGGACTCCCGCCGCGGCGATCGCGAAGGAAACCGACTTCTTCTCGCTGGCAGCGATGATGCTGTTGGCGGCGCTGTGTCTCGTCGCCGGAATCTTGCCGGGCCTGTTCATCGACGCCTTGGCGCCGGTCAATACGGCGCTGATCGGCGCGCACATGCCGCCGCAGATCGGCGCGCCCTGGTTCGCCATCATTCCGATCACTGCGAGCCGCAGCTCTTATGACGGGCTCCTGGTGTTTCTGTTCATGGTCATGTCCGGCACGCTCGCGGCCTCGGCGATTCACCGCTTGGCGTCGGATCGCTTGCGCCGCGCGCCAGCCTGGGACTGCGGCTACCCCGATGCCAGCCCCGCGACGCAATACACGGCGATGAGCTTCGCGCAGCCGATCCGCCGCGTCTTCGGCACGACGGTGTTCCACGCCCGCGAGACGGTCGAAATGCCGCCGCCCGGCGACACGCGTCCGGCGCGGCTCACGGTCGAAATGCGCGATTTGATCTGGGACGCGATCTATGCGCCGATCGCCACTGGCATCGGCCTCGCCGCCGATCGCCTCAATCGCCTGCAATTCCTCACCATCCGCCAGTTTCTCAGCCTGGTCTTCGCCGCGCTCGTCATCCTGCTGCTGGTGCTCGCCATATGGTCCTGATCCGAGACCTGGCCATTCAAGGCGCGCAGATGCTGCTGGTGCTCTCGGTGGCGCCGCTGTTTGTCGGCTTCGTGCGCAAGGTCAAAGCGCGGCTGCTTCGCCGCCAAGGTTCGCCGTTAATCCAGCCGTATCTCGATCTCGTCCGTTTGATGCGCAAGGACGTGGTGTTGGCGGAAAGCGCGTCATGGCTGTTCCGCGTCATCCCCTATCTCATCTTCGCCGCCACTTGGGTTGCCGCCTCGCTGGTGCCGACGTTTCGCACCGACCTCACGTTCTCCTGGTCGGCCGATTTCATCGCCATCATCGCGCTGCTCGGCAGTGCCCGCTTCTTCCTGGCGCTCGCCGGCCTCGACGTCGGCACGAGCTTCGGCGGCATCGGTTCGAGCCGAGAGGTGATGATCGCCTCGCTCGCTGAACCGGCGATGCTCATGATCGTGTTTACGCTGGCGCTGATTGCCGGTTCGACGCAGCTTTCCACCATGGCCGCCTTCATGGCGTCGCCGGCGGTCGGGCTGCGGGTTTCGCTCGGTTTGGGGCTGGTGGCGCTGATCATGATCGCGATCGCGGAGAACGGCCGCATCCCGATCGACAATCCGGCAACGCACCTCGAACTGACCATGGTGCACGAGGCCATGGTGCTGGAATATTCCGGGCGCCATCTGGCGCTGATCGAATTGGCTGGCGCGCTGAAGCTTGTTCTCTACGTGTCGCTGATCGCTTGCCTGTTCGCGCCCTGGGGAATCGAATCGGCGGCCGCCGCAGTGCCGACGCTGGCGCTCGGGGCGAGCGCTTATATCGGTAAGCTCGCCGTCGGCGGCTTTCTCCTGGCCTTGTTCGAAACCTCGATCGCCAAGATGCGCGTGTTCCGCGTGCCGGAATATTTGGGCGCCGCGCTGATGCTCGGGCTGTTGGCGACGCTGTTGCGCTTCGTGTCGGGGAGCTTCTGATGAGCCGGATCGATTTCGACGTCGCGCATCTGCTTGCCGGCACGCTGGTGCTGATCAGCTTTCTCGAACTCTATCAGGACCGGCTCTATGCGCTGCTCAACGTCTATGCGCTGCATGCCCTGGTGCTCGCGGCCTCCGTCGCCTGGCAGGCGTTGATCCAGGATGCGCCGCATCTTTATGTCACCGCCGGCATCGCGCTCATATTCAAGGCGATCGTCATCCCGGTGGCTCTGCACCGCATGATCGTCCAACTCGGCATTCATCGCGAAATCGACAAAGTGGTCGGCGTGGGCTCCACCATGCTTGCCGGCATGGGGCTGGTTGCGCTGTCCATGGTGGTCATGTTGCGGGTCACGCACAACGCTGATCCGCTGGCGCAGGAGGATCTCGCCTTCGCGCTTGCCGTGGTGCTGCTCGGCCTCTTGATGATGGTGACGCGGTTCAATGCGGTCAGCCAGGTGATCGGCTTCATGTCGCTTGAAAACGGCCTCGTTCTCGCGGCGACCGGCGCCAAGGGCATGCCGCTCGTGGTCGAGATCAGCGTCGCGTTTTCGATCCTGATTGCCTTCATCGTGATCGGCATCTTTTTGTTCCGCATCCGCGAACGCTTCGACACCGTGGATGTGCAGGCGCTCGATCAGTTTCGCGGAGAGCGGCGATGAGGATCGATGCACTGACCGGCGTCCTGTTGATCCCGGCGCTGGCCGCCGCGCTGCTGGCGGTGCTGCCCGGTTACCGCCTGACCGCGCGTCTCAACGTCGCGGCGACGAC
Organism: uncultured Alphaproteobacteria bacterium; assembly: GCA_963791925.1. Taxonomy (GTDB): domain Bacteria; phylum Pseudomonadota; class Alphaproteobacteria; order Rhizobiales; family Xanthobacteraceae; genus BOG-931. The sequence continues at coordinate 248,122 of CAWBUA010000007.1, forward strand.
GCTGACATTCCTCTGTGCGCTGTCGATGTTCGTCCGGCGGCCGCCGACCGGCGCCTATCTTCTGGTCGACGATCTCAATGCCACCTTCATCGTACTGACGACCTTCGTCGGCTTCACCACCAGTGTGTTCAGCGCGAGCTATATCGCCCATGAGCTCGAAACCGGGCGGCTGACGCCGCCGTTCGTGCGCTTCTATCACGCCATGTATCAGGTGCTGATGTTCGCGATGAATCTCGCGCTCATCGCCAACAATATCGGCCTGATGTGGGTGGCGATCGAGATGGCGACGCTGACCACGGTGCTGATGGTCGGCATCTATCGCACTCATGAAGCGCTCGAAGCGGCGTGGAAATACTTCATTCTCGGCAGCGTTGGCATCGCGCTCGCGCTGTTCGGCACCATTCTCGTCTACATGGCGGCGCGGCCGGTCGTCGGCGAAGGCCTCGACGCCATGATATGGACCGTGCTGGTCAAGCGCGCCGGCGGCTTCGATCCGGCGCTGCTCAATCTCGCCTTCGTCTTTCTGTTGCTCGGCTACGGCACCAAAGTGGGGCTGGCGCCGCTGCATGCCTGGCTGCCGGACGCCCATGCCGAAGGTCCGACGCCGATCTCCGCGGTGCTGTCGGGCCTGCTGCTCAATGTCGCGCTCTACGCGCTGTTGCGGTTCAAGATGCTGCTGGCGGCCAATGCCGGCGCGCTGGCGCCCGGTCCGCTGATGGTGACGCTCGGCTTGATCTCGCTGGTGTTCGCCGCGTTCATGCTCTACCGCCGCCGCGACATCAAACGCATGTTCGCGTACTCGTCGATCGAGCACATGGGCATCATCACCTTTGCCTTCGGCATGGGCGGACCGATCGCCAATTTCGCCGGCTTGCTGCACATGACCATGCATTCGCTGACCAAGTCGGCGATCTTCTTTGCCGTCGGCCATGTCGCGCAGGTCAAAGGCACGCAACGGATTGCCGACATCGGCGGCCTCACCGAAACGCATCCGATGCTGGGCTGGGGCCTGATCCTCGGTGTCGTGGCGATCGCCGGGCTGCCGCCGCTGGGCATTTTCATGAGCGAATTTCTGGTGGTGACCTCGACTTTCGCCCGCGCGCCGGCGCTCGCGATCATTCTCGTGTTCGGTCTTCTCGTCGCTCTTGCCGGACTGTTTCTGCGCATCAACGGCATCGTCTTCGGCGAGCCGCGCGGGCCGAGCGCCAAGGCGCAGGCCTCCTACGTGCCGATGTTCGCGCATCTCGCCATCGTCTTCGCCGCCGGCGTCTATATGCCGCCGGCCCTGGTGGCGTGGTTTCAGAACGTCGCCGGACTGCTCGGATAATTCGATGCCGACGGTCCTCGATATCATCGGACGGGGCGAGCGTGCCGAGAACCATCGGCCGTGGCCGCGCTTCACCGTCACCGCGGAGACTTGGCTGCAGGCGGCAAGCGAAATCGCCGGCGGCCGCTCCACTCTGCTCGGACTTTGGGCCGACCGGATGACGCTGCCGACGATTCACATGGCGATCATGGACGACGCGACCAGTAGCATCGCGGTCGCAAGCCTTGCCTGCCCGGATGGAAGCTATCCCTCGGTCGGCGCGCTGCACCCGCCCGCTATCCGTCTCGAACGCGCCATCCACAGTCTTTTCGGTTACGTCGCCATCGGCGCGCCGGATCTGCGGCCGTGGCTCGATCTCGGCTTTTGGAACGTGCAGCATCCGCTCGGCGCGCGCCGAGAGGCGCCAGCGTCGCATGACTCATACCAATTCCTTCCGGTCGAGGGCGAGAGCCTGCATCAGATCCCGGTCGGTCCGGTGCATGCCGGAATCATCGAGCCGGGACATTTCCGCTTCACCGCCGGCGGCGAGACGGTGGTGCGGCTCGAAGAGCGGCTCGGCTACGTGCACAAGGGGATCGAGTCGCTGATGGCCGGGGCGCCGATCGAGAAAGCCGCACGGCTTGCCGCGCGCACCTCGGGCGACAGCACTGTTGCCTATGGCATCGCGTTTGCGCACGCGGTCGAGGCGGCGCTCGGCGTCAAACCTCCGTCCCGCGCGCGGTATCTGCGGGCATTGATGGCAGAGCTGGAGCGGCTGGCCAATCATTTCGGTGACATCGGCGCCATCTGCAACGATGCGTCCTTCGCCCTCATGCATGCGCATTGCGGCATCGTGCGCGAATTGGTGCTGCGGGCCGCCAACGGCGCATTCGGTCACCGCCTGATGATGGATCGAGTTCATGCCGGGCGGTGTCGCCGTCGATCTGACATCCGAGGGGGCGGGCGGCATTCGAAAGGCCTTGCAGGAAATCCGCCGGCGGTTACCGCGGCTGATCGAACTTTACGACAATACGGCTTCGCTGCAGGACCGCACCGCCGCCACCGGCGTCTTGCACGCCGGCCTCGCTCGGCAGTTCGGGGCGGCCGGCTATGTCGGTCGGGCAAGCGGGCGCGAGTACGACGCCCGCAAAACGCCGGGTTACGCGCCCTACGATGAGTTGACCTTCACGGTGCCCGTACTGAACGCCGGAGATGTCAACGCGCGAGTCTGGATCCGCATCCGCGAAATCGAGCAAAGCGTCGCGCTCGTCGAACAAATCCTCGACCGGATGCCTGATGGCCCCACCGCCGTTGCGTCCGATGCCGGCGCCGGCGCCGCCGAAGGCTTGGGATTTGCCGAAAGCTTCCGCGGCGATGTACTGGCCTGGGTCCGCCTCGACGGAGCGAAAGTCGCGCGATGCCACCTGCGCGATCCGTCCTGGTTTCAATGGCCACTGCTCGAAGCGGCGATCGAGGGCAACATCGTCGCCGACTTCCCGCTCTGCAACAAATCGTTCAACTGTTCGTATTCGGGACACGACCTCTGATGCGCCGGACGATTTTCGAAAGCCTCACGCACGGACCACTGACGGAAAAGCGGCCCACCCTCGACGACGCCGCGCTCGCCGAACTGGCGGCGGCTCTCGATCGCAAGGCGCGCCGGCGGCTCGGCCGCAGCCTCGCCATCCGCCAGGTCGATGCCGGTTCCTGCAACGGCTGCGAACTCGAAATCCATGCGCTCAATAATGCGTTCTACGATCTTGAACGCTTCGGCCTGCGCTTTGTCGCTTCGCCGCGCCATGCCGACGTGCTGCTGGTGACCGGACCCGTCACCAAGAATATGCGTCAGGCCTTGGAGCGCACTTACGCGGCCACGCCGGACCCCAAATGGGTGGTGGCGCTCGGCGACTGCGCATTCGACGGCGGAATTTTCTCGGACAGTTATGCCGTCGCCGGTGGCGTGTCGCAGGTCGTGCCGGTCGATCTGCACATTCGCGGCTGTCCCCCGGCGCCGGTCGAAATTCTCAAGGGCTTGATCGCGCTTCTGGATACACAGACTGCAGCCGGACGCTAATGCCGCGGTCTTAATCGATCTTTTCGCCGGGATAAACGCCCCACAGCTCGGTTTGCTGGATCCAGCCGTCGAAACCTTTGCCGCTGATCTGGCACCAGTTTCCGGTGCAGCTTTTGACCGCGCCGAGCACCCCGACCTGCAGCCGCGCGGTCACCGCGCTGGTGGTCTCGGGCTTGTCATAGAGCGACGCCAAGTCGGTCTTGGTCTTGAGCTGCACGGCGGCCATGCGCTTGCCCGACAACAGCGAGTGGTAGACCCAGCCCTGTGAGCCGTCCGAATCGCGGATGCGGCGCCAGTCCTCGAACTCAGCGGTGATTTCGACCGGCCAGCCGACGCGGGTGTAGATCCAGGAGATATCGTGGTCCTTGTCCGGGCCGTCGCGCACCGCCACCCGATCCGCCTTGACGCTGACAAAGCGCGGAACCGGCAGTCCCCTCGACGTGGAATCGGCCGCGCGGGCGAGCCCCGCGGCGCAGATCAGGACGATGGCGGCCGCGAACGCGGCGTTAAGCGAAACGAGCCGCTTGCCGGGGCGAAATGTCATCGCAACCTGCCCATCTCATACTCGACGCGCTGCCACGCCGGCGCCGCCCGGCACGCTTTGTGGCGGCGCAGCCATCTGGTAGAGAGACCTTAATGAACCGCCTCGCGTCGTAATGTCGGCGAGCGGGGTTAACGCGAACTAAACGAGCGGATGCGGCAAACGGTCGTTGCAACAGTCTGAATTTGCAGGCCGAATTGCTGCTCTGTTCCGGGCGATCTGCGCAAGAGGCAGCGAATGGCGACGGGCAAGAAGCCGCTGGTCGTGGTCACCCGCCGGCTGCCGGACAGCGTCGAAATGCGCATGCGCGAATTGTTCGACGCCCGCCTCAATGCCGACGACAAGCCGATGAGCCAGGCGGAGCTTATCGAAGCAGTGAAGGCCGCCGATGTTCTGGTCCCGACAGTGACCGACCACATCGACAAATCAGTGCTCAGCCAATCCGGCGAGCGGTTGAAGCTGATCGCCAATTTCGGCAACGGCGTCGATAACATCGACGTGGCGACCGCCGTGCAGCGCGGCATCACCGTGACCAATACGCCCGGTGTCCTTACCGAGGATACCGCCGACATGACGCTGGCGCTGATCCTCGCGGTGCCGCGCCGTCTGGCCGAAGGCGCGCAAGTGCTCATCGGCGACCGCGAATGGTCCGGCTGGAGCCCGACCTGGATGCTTGGCCATCGCATCTGGGGCAAACGTCTCGGCATTGTCGGCATGGGCCGCATCGGCCAAGCCGTGGCGCGCCGGGCGCAGGCCTTCGGCTTGAAGATTCACTATCACGACCGCCGCCGGGTTGCGGCCGAGCTCGAGGAAGAGCTGCACGCGACCTTCTGGGAGAGCCTCGATCAGATGCTCGCCCGCATGGACATCATCTCGATCCATTGCCCGCATACGCCGGCGACGTATCACTTGCTGTCGGCGCGCCGTCTCAAGCTGATCCGGCCCGAGGCCTATGTCGTCAACACCGCCCGCGGCGAGGTGATCGACGAGAACGCGCTGGCCCGCCTGATCGAGGCGGAGGAAATCGCCGGCGCCGGCCTCGACGTCTTCGAGCACGAGCCCGCCGTGAGCCCCAAGCTCGTTAACCTGGCGCGCGCCGGCAAAGTGGTGCTGCTGCCGCATCTCGCTTCGGCGACCCTGGAAGGCCGCATCGACATGGGCGAGAAGGTCATCGTCAATATCAAGACGTTTCTCGACGGCCACCGTCCGCCGGATCGCGTCCTGCCGTCGATGCTGTAGCCGGAGCTCTCAGCTCGCCAGTGGCCAATCGTCCGGGCCGGTCACCGGCCGCATGCCTTCGACCTTGCGCGGGTCGCCGCCGGGAAGACACAGCATGTCAATCGAGACGATGCCGGGAAAGACGTTGGTCGGATTACGGTAGAAATTGTCGGGTTGATAGAGCGGCGGCAGATGCCAATAGCAGGCGTAGCCGAGATCGCGAATTTGCCGGATCAAATCAGGAGACTGATGCCGGCGGTCGTTCTCGACATAAAGCGCGGGCTGAAAGCGAGCGATCGTTCCAGCGGCGCCGGCGATAACGGAGTGTTCCCGCCCTTCGACATCGATCTTGATGAACTGGCAGGCGGGAAGCTGCAAACTGTCGATCGTCAACATGCCGACGCGCTCGCCGCCTTCGCTGCTTAACTCGATACCGCCGAAATTTCCGGGCTTGCTGAAATCCGTCACCGGGATAAAAGCCTGCCCGGCCTCATGGCCTGCCGCCGCGTGAACCGCACGAACATTGCCGATCTCGTTGAGAGCGAGATTGGCGCATAAGAGCTGAAAAACGGCCCGTTGCGGCTCGATGGCGATGACGGCGCCGCGCGGGCCCACGACCTGCGCAAGCGAAAGCGTCAGCGCACCGATATTGGCGCCGACATCGAGGACGCATCCGCCGGGTGCGGCGAGTTGTGCGAACAGCAGCGTTTCGCCGTGCGAATATTCGCCATAACAATCCAGTGAGCGGCCCACAAAAAGGTCATTTATGTTGTAAGCCATCAGCCCGTGGCGGGTGCGCTTGATCCGCACACTGCCGTTGGCTAACAGAACCGCATCGGCACTCATCCGCCGTTCCCCCGATCTTCGCCACAGTAGCCGCAACCATCGCCGGCGAGAAGTGAACCTGAAATGAGCGGAATCTTATCCGGGGGTGCGACACGGACGGCGACCGCGATCGCGTTTGCCGTTGCGACGATCGCCGCGTCGGCCAATCTCGCAGCGCAGGTTCCCGGCCAGCCGCAAACCACAATTCCGCAAGCGGTTCCGGTTGCCGCCGGCAATGGCATGGTGGTCGCCCAGGAGGCGCGCGCGGCGCATATCGGCGTCGATGTGCTGCAGCACGGCGGCAATGCCATCGATGCCGCGGTTGCGGTCGGATTTGCGCTTGCCGTCAGCTATCCGCGCGCCGGCAATATCGGCGGCGGCGGCTTCATGGTCATTCACCTCGCCAATGGCACGGACACCGCGATCGATTATCGCGAGACCGCGCCGGCGGCGATCAACGCCAGGAGTTTTCTCGACGCACAGGGCAATGCCGATCCGCAGAAGTCACGCTATTCGGCGCTTGCCATCGGCGTGCCGGGCACGGTGGCGGGCTTGGCGCTGGCGGAGAAGGAATACGGCTCCGGCCGGTTCACGCTTGCCGATCTCATTGCGCCTGCGATCGCCATGGCGCGCGACGGCATCACGCTCGACGACGACATCACCGATGAACAGACCAATGTTCTGGCGCGGCTCGCGCGTTGGCCGTCTTCCGCCAAGATATTTCTCAAGGCCGACGGCAGCGGGCTGTCGGCGGGCGGTCGCCTGATCCAAACCGATCTCGCCGACACGCTGCAATCCATCGCGCGCGACGGTCCGGACGCCTTCTATCAGGGTCCGGTCGCCTGGAAGATCGCCGCCGCGGTGCAGGCCGCCGGCGGCGTGATGACGATCGATGATCTGAAGGATTACCGCGCCATCGAGCGCGCGCCGGTGACCGGCAGCTATCGCGGCTACGATGTCGTCTCAATGCCGCCGCCGTCCTCGGGCGGCATCGAGCTTATCGAGATGCTCAATATTCTCGAAGGCTACGATCTTGCGCATGACGACGCGGCGCAGACGGCTTTTCTGCTGGTCGAGGCGATGAAGCGCGCCTATGCCGACCGTGCGCTGTTTCTCGGCGATCCCGACACCGTGAAGGTCCCGGTGACGAAGCTGATTTCCAAGAGCTATGCGGCAAGTCTCCGTGCCGGCATCGATCCCGAGCACGCGACGCCGGCGAGCGCCATCCGCGCCGGCGGCGGCAGCGATCCCGAAGGTCATAACACGACGCATTTTTCGGTTGTCGATCGCTTTGGCAATGCGGTGTCCAACACCTATACGCTCAATTTCAGCTACGGGGTCGGGCTGGTGGCCGCCGGCACCGGCATTCTGCTCAACAATGAGCTCGACGACTTTGCCGCCAAGCCCGACGCGCCGAACGCCTACGGTCTGACCGGGTTTGCGGCCAACGAGCCGGGGCCCGGCAAGCGGCCGGTGTCGTCGATGACGCCAACCGTCGTCTTGAAGGACGGCAAGCCGTTCCTGGTCACCGGCTCGCCGGGCGGCAGCCGCATCACCACCGCCGTGCTGCAGGTGATCGTTAACGTGATCGACCGCGGCATGGATATCGCCGACGCGGTGACGGCACCGCGCATACACGATCAATGGCAGCCAGATCAGGTTTTTGCCGAACCCGCGGTGCCGGCCGATGTCGTCGCCGCGCTGCAGGCGCGCGGCAATAAGGTCGTGCCGCAGCGGCCTTTCACCTCCGCCGAATCGATCTCGATCACGCCGGAAGGCTTTATCGGCGCCGCCGATCCACGCAGCCGTAGCGGCGCCGCCATCGGGTATTGAGGCTGGCGGGCGCTATCCTTGCCCTGCCGTCTTGGAACTGGTCGCCTGAAAATGCCGGTCCGCCTGGCTGACGGTTGGCGCCAGCACAATGACGGTCAGCCCGCATAGCGCGACCGGAATAAAGCCGATGACCGGAGAATGCGTCAGATCCCAGAGCCAGCCGCCGATCACCGACATCGCCATGGCGACGCTGTAGCTGATGGTGAACATTCCGGCCGAGGTGCGATGCACGTCGTTCGGCGCGCTTAAGACCGACGGCAGCGCCAGCGCCAGGATCAACACCAGCGCGCCGGTAAAGCCGAGCACGCCGACCCAGAACACGATCCAGAGGCCGCGCATGGTCAGCATGCCGACGAGGCAAGCGAGCGACAGCGCCCCCATCAGCGCATAGGCCCAGGGCCGCGTGACCAGCCGCCCGGCGATGCCGAGCATCAGAAAAGCCGCCGGCAACTGGCCGACATTGATCGCGGTGAGCGCCGTGCTGATGAGATCGGGGCGGCCTTGCGCGGTCATGTAATCCGGCAGGAAGGCGTTGGTGACGAAATAGGTCGCGTTGACGCTGCCGAGGATGAGGCCGAGCTTCCAGATCAGCGGCTGCCGCCAATCCGGCCACCAGCGGCGGCCGGCGATCGGTGCGACCTTGCGTGCGCTGCCCCCGATGCGGCCCGCGAAGGCGGCGACGAGGGCGGCGGTGATGAGGACCGGGATCGACCAGAACGCGAAATTGAGCTGCCAGCTATTGTGAACGAGCGGCAGGACCACGGGAATGGTCAGCGCCGCGGCGAAGATTTCGCCCATCAGGAGCCCGGTGGTGTAGACCGCGGTCGCAAAGCCGATGCGCGCCGGGAACCAGGCGCGTACCAAGGGCGGCAATGCCGGCTGCATGATCGAGACGCCGGCCGCCATCACGATCGTGGAGGCATAGAGCGCGGCCGCATTTGGCAGCAATCCACGGGCCGCCGAGCCGAAGGCATTGAGCAAGAGCCCGACCACCAGCGCCGGCACGATGCCGAAACGCGCGATCAAAAGCGCCCCCGGCACCGCGGCGATCGCGAACAGCAGCGGCGGCAGGCTCGCGAGCCAGCCGACATCGGTCTCCGACAGATGGAGTTGCGCGTGCAGCAGCGGCACGACGGGCGGCATCGCCAGCACGGTCAAGCGCAGGCAGGCGCCCGCCAGCCAGAGCAGAATAAGCGCGACCGCACGCCGAACGGCTGAATGGGAGAGATCGTGTTCCACGGCATCCTGACGAGAGGCGCAACATTAGCGCAATGGGCGCGGCCGCGGGATAGTTTCGATGGGGCGGCCGGCCACAGACCGGGGACAGCTATGCGGATACGGTTCCAGCTAGCGCGCGAATGACGTGCGCCAGGCGAAGGCGCGGCTTTCCAGCCGGGCGAAGACGCCATGCTCCAGGATGAGCATCAGGACGACGAACATCATGATCCAGGCGAGGGTCTGCCGGATGTTGAATTGCTCGAACCAGAAGAAGAACATGTAGCCGATGCCGAATTTCAGCCCGAACGTCTCCGCCAGCGCCACGATCTTCCAGGTCTGTCCGAACGCATAGCGGAAGGCGGCGAAAATATAGGGCATGAGCTGCGGCAGATAGACCTTGCGGAGGAGGAGATAGCGCGACGCCCTGAAGGTCACGGCCATCTCGCTCAGCGATTTGTCCATCGCCTTGGTGCCCTCGAAAATATTCACCGCGACATAGGGCGTGACCACGGTCATCACGGCGACGAGCCCGCCGGCTTCGCTGAAGCCGAACCACATGATGGCGAGGAACACCATGAGGATGGTCGGCATCGTCAGCAGCAGCGGGATGACCGCGAGCAGCGAACGCTCAAACAGCCGGTTCAGCCCCATCGCCAGACCGATGCCGATGCCGGCGATCATCGATGCCGCGAAGGTCACGAAAATGCGGGCGAGCGTAATGCCGATGTCGAACAGCGCCGATTCTCCTTCCGGCCCGCGGCTGTGCAGATCGGCGACGATCGATCTGCCGATGGCCCATGGCGTCGGCAGGATTTCCGGATCGCCGATCGCCATGGAAGCCGCCCACCACAGCAGGATCAGGACGACAATCGAGCTCACCCGCAGGGCGATGCTTTTGAGGCGCGCTTCCATCTAGGCGTTTGCCTCAACGACGCTGAAGAATTCGCGCACCAGGGCCTTCTCCAAATCGAGGATCCGGGAGTCTTCCGGCGTGCGCGGCCGCGCCACGTCGATTGTCACCCGCTTGAAAATCCGCGCCGGCTTGGTGCTCATCATGTAGATATTGTCGGACAGCAGCACCGCTTCCGCGAGATCGTGCGTCACGAACAGGATGGTCGGCTTGGCGAGGCGCAAAATGTCCATCAGATCGGACCGCATCTTCCGCGCCGTGATCGCATCGAGATGGCTGAACGGCTCGTCCATCAACAGAATGTCCGGCTCGATGGCGAGCGCGCGGGCGATGGCGACACGCTGCTGCATCCCGCCGGACAGGTTGAGCGGGTAATTGCGCTCTTGGCCGGCAAGCCCGACCATTTCGAGGTTCTTGCCGACCAGATCGCGCCAGCGCTCGCGCGGCACGTTCTGCGCCTCGAGCACGAAACGAATGTTGTTCTCCACCGTCAGCCAATTGAGCAGCCGCGGATTCTGGAACACGTAACCGATCCGCGGTTCGGCTCCGGCGCTGCTGGCTCTGGGATGGATGGTGACGGTGCCGCCATCGTAAGGCTCGATGCCGGCGATGACATTGAGCAAAGTGGATTTGCCGCAGCCTGACGGGCCGACGATGCTGACGAACCTGCCTTCGTCGACCATCAGGCTGATGTCGTTGAGCACCACGAACTTTTCTTCCGACCCGGGAGCCGGAAACCGTTTGGTCAGCTTGTCGATGGTAACTGCCGCGGACGCCGTCGAACCCTGCCCCATGGGCTCCCTCACAAAGCCAGGCGTCATTCTGACGCGTTGAAGGTTATGCGCTTGCTGCGCCGACATGATGGCCCACCGTGGCTGAAGTGCAGGTGAAGGTCACGACACGCATCGCCGCCTCCGGCTGCGTGAGGCGGCCGACCGGCGCCGGAGCAAACGATGAGTTCTCTCAGCTCGCAAGTTGCGGCCTCCAGGCAAAAACGCGGCGCGCCCAGGTGCGCAGCACCAAAAGATCGATCAGGACCATGAGGATCATGAAGCTGACGCCCCAGGCCAGCATCATGTCGACGCGGGTGTCCTGAAACCAATTGATCAGCTTCTGGCCGACCCCGCTGCCCACGCCGAAGGCCTCGGCGACGAGCGCGATCTTCCACGACAACGACAGTGCGATGCGCAGCGACGAGAAGATATAGGGCATCAGCTGCGGGATGAGCACCTTGCGCAGCATCAGCCAGCGGTTGGCCTTGTAGACGGCGCCCATCGTGAGCAGGTCCTTCTCCACGGCCTTGGTGCCCGCCCATATGTTCATCGCGACGTAGGGGAAGACGATGAGAACGATGGTGAAGATCGGCGCCGTCTCCGACAGGCCGAACCACAACACGGAGAGGAACGCCCAGCACACCGCGGGGAACGTCAGCAGCACCATGATCCAGCTGTCGAAGAAGACCTCGATGCTGCGGCGCAGGCCCATCAACAGCCCGAACGCCATCCCCAAGGCCATGGAGATGACAAAGCCTTCGAAGATGCGCGCGAGCGTCTGGCCGACGACGACATAGGACGACGGCTTGCTGTAGATCTGGATCATACGCTCCACGAGGACGTCGGGTCCGGGAAAGAACACGGGGAAGAAAAATAGCGAGATCACCTTCCAGACCACGAGCGCGCCTGCGATGGTCAGTACGCCCGGCGCGACCCGGGCGACCGCCTCCGGCAACGCGCGCCGCTTGGCCTTGCTGATCTGCAATCTTCCGTGCATTCAGCTTTCCACGAATAGAGCGTATTTATCTTCGGCCGGCACCTTGGTGATGATGCCGGTGCGCTGGCACACGTCGAGGAATTTCCATTGCGCGTCGACCGCCTTGCGGTCCCAGGTGGTCATGAACATCCGCTTCGCCGTGAGCCATTTCTTGTATTCGGCCTCGTCTTCGGGCTTGGTGACGCCGGCAAGTTCGCCATGCGCCTTGACCGCGGCAGCGAGGTTCTCCGGCTGGCGCAGCCAACGGAAGGATTCGGCGACGGCTTGCGCGAAATTCTTTGCCCGTTTCTGATCCTCATCGACCCAGCTCTTCCAGGCGATGAGCGGCGCCGCCCAGACGATGGGATAGCCGGTCTTCTGCCGCCAGTAGTCGTTGGGCGAAAACAGCACGCGGAATTTATCCGGCTGCGCCTCGGCCGCCAGATTGAGCGAGCTGATATTGATCATGGCGTCGAGCTGGCCGCGTTCGAGAAGCTTGGTCAAAGCCGGCCCCGCGACCTGCTGCAATTGCGCGTCCTTGACGATGTCCAATTTGAAGGCGTCGATCATCGCCGCCCGGGCCGCCTTGAACGAGCCGGCGCCGGTCGAGAACGTACCGAATTTCTTGCCCTTGAGATCGGCGACCGTCTTATAGGGCGCGTCCTTGCGCACGATGACATCCTGCACCACCGTCAGTCCGCCGCCGATGATCGCCCAGTCGATGCCCTCGTTGATCTTCTGAATTGCGTCGATGCCGGAATAGGTCACCGACATGCATTGCTTGCTCGGCAGGCCGGCCAGAAAGCCGGCAAACGGCCGCGGATCGACGTCAAGATCGATGCCGTGCTTGGCGAAGATGCCGGCGTCCTTGGCCCCCATGTAATTGAGAACGAAAACGCTCTCGGCCGGGATCACGACCGTGACCTTCTGCAAGGCGGCATCGGCGCGCAGCACTTTTGGCGCGCCCAGCGTGGCGGCGCTCAGCGAACCCAGGCCGGCAAGCAATACTGATCGTCTCGTTGTCATTGCGTCCTCCCAATTTTCGCTATTTTCGATTTCGATATTGGCCCGGAACTCCGTTCAAATAAACGGGCCGGAAATACACAGTTTCTGCGTGATAACGTCGCGCCGCGCCCAGGGTCGAGGCGCCGGCGTGGCCGATCGGCCCGGCGGGCCGCCTTATTTGCGGTCGGTTCTTGCCAGAAAAGCGTAGACCGCACCGAGACCCATCAGCAGCGAGGTGCCGAGAAACACGGCGCGCATGCCGATATGGCCGCCGACAAAACCGCCGAGCAGCGGGCCGACAACCTGCCCGGCATATTGCGAGGACGTCGAATAGCCGAGCACGCGGCCGAGGATGCCGTCCGGCACGCTGTGGCGGATGATGCTGGTGACGCAGGGCAATAGCCCGCCGAGCGCCAGTCCCATCAGGAAACGCAGGCCCACGAGCTGCCAGCCCGCCGTGACGAAAGCCTGCGGGATCAGGAGCAGCGCCGCGGCGACCAAGGCGCCGATCATCACGCGCCAGTGCCCGCTGCGGTCGGCGAGCCGGCCGAGCCGCGACGCCGACAAGATACTGCCGAGGGCGGCCGCCGACATGGCGATGCCCGAGACGATGGTCACACGCGACGCTTCGACAAGCTGCCCGACATAGATCGTGATGATCGGTTCGATCGACATATTGGCGAGCATCAAGAGGAGTCCCATGGCCAGCATGGCGATCACCGGCCGCTTGTCGGGAATTTGCGACCAGCCTGCTTGCGCCGATGCCTTCCTCGCCGGCGCCGCCTCTCTGTCTTCCTTGATGAAGGCGGTGGTGGCGATGAAAGTCAGGAAGATCACGCCGCCGGCGAGCCAGAACGTATTCCTGATGCCGATCAAAGGCGGCAGCGCGCCGCCGATGAGCGGACCGACCAGATTGCCGGCCATGATGCCGGACGTCAGCATGCCGAGCGCCCATCCCGAGCGCGCCTTCGGCGTTTGCGTCGCCACCAGGATCGTCGAGCCGGAGGCATAGCCGCCGGCAAAGCCGGCGAACAGGCGCAAGCCGACCAGCTCCCATACATTGTGCGCCATGCCGATCAGCGACATCGCCACCGCCATGCCGAGGCTCGCCCGGATCAGCATCAGCTTGCGGCCATAACGGTCGGCGAGCCGGCCCCACAGCGGCGCGACCAGCGCGGCGGCAAAGAAGGTCGCGCCGTAAGCGACACCCGACCATTGCGCAATCGCGGCCTGATCCGACACGCCAAGCTGCTCAACATAAATCGGCAGGAACGGCAGCAAGAGCGTCATCGCGACGATGGTCGTGAACGAGCCGAGGAGGCATACGGCGAGGTTGCGCCGCCAGTAGGTGTCCTCCTCGTCCATGCAACATGTCTCTGGGTGCGGAGTTTTCAGGCCGTAAGTCGCGGCAGTTGCTACATGCTTACCTCGGCAGCGAGAAGCGTTCGTCTTGCCAAGCAGCCATGACGAGTGGTCGAACGTGCGACCTCTCCGAGAAATATCGAAACGAGCGGCGGCCAGCGGCTTGCTTCGTTGTAATTCGCACATATCTGTGCGAATAAACTGCCATGAACGGCCATGAATTCGAAGGGAAAATCCGGAGGATCGGCCGTAAGCGCGGTGTGGTGGTTTCGTTTGACAGCGGCCACGGTAAAGGCAGTCACGGTCGCCTCTACTACGGTTCGCAATTTACCACGCTGAAGGACCGCAGAAAGGAAATCGGCCCGGGGCTTCTCAAGGCCATGCTGGATCAGCTTGGCCTGACCCGAACGGATTTGGAGAACGGATGATGGCGTTTGGATATCGCTACAAACTGGAGCGTCAAAAAAACGGGTGGTGGCTTGTTCGCTTTCCGGGGATTCCGGAGGCGCTGACAGAAGGTGAAACCGAGTCCGAGGCGCGGCGTAATGCAGTCGATTGCGTGATCGCAGCGCTAGAAGGGTACTTGAAGGCCGGCAAACCGCTGCCAAGACAGGGCGCCGGGCACTCGGGTCCTGATCGCGCCGTTTTGCCTTCGCTCGTGACGGCAAAGTTGGCGGTCTACGAAACGATGCGCACTCGCGGGTGGTCAAAGTTGAGGCTGGCGAAGGAACTCGGAATGCCGGAAAACTCAGTACGTCGCTTGCTCGATCTACGACACAGTTCGCATATGTGGGTGATCGACGAAGCGTTAGGCAAAATGAACTCGGAGTTGTCGATCGATCTGCCAAAGCCGGGTCCGCGCAAGAGCGCAGCCTAGATCGACTTTGGTGGATCTGGAGCGGGCGAAGGGATTCGAACCCTCGACCCCAACCTTGGCAAGGTCACCGGCCGTTAGCCATTGTTAGAAACAAATCCTCACGCTGAGCTGCAGAAACCTCCCATTCCATGGGCGTTTCCTCTACATTGTGTGGAGTGGTTAGAAACACCGGCCAACAGGTCCAAACAGCGAACTCTGTTACCCCTGTGTTACCCCGGAATGACCCCAACACATAAGTAGCCTACCCCAACCCTTCGGAGAAACAAATGCCCGTCACGTTGACCGACCGCGTCGTGCAACAGGCCAAAGCGGGTAGCTCACGTCTCGAGATAGCCGATGCCGTGTTGCCCGGCTTGTACTTGATCGTGCAGCCGACCGGCGTGAAGTCGTGGGCAGTCCGCTACCGAGTTCGGCGATCGCACGCGCAAGCTGACATTGCCGGGGCGCTATCCGGTGCTCTCGTTGGCGAAAGCCCGTGAGGCCGCGAGAACGGCTCTGGAGAGCGTTACGGTGGGCGAGGATCCTGCTGCGGCCAAGCAGGCCGGCACGCCTGCAGATGACACTCTGGCCGCGTACGTAGCCCTCTATCGAGAGAAGCATGTCAGTACAGTGCGAGCCGGTACGGCAGCCAATATCAACCGCGAGCTCGAGCACCTGCAGGATGCGTGGCCCGGGCGCTCGCTGCGGTCGATTTCGAAGAAGGACGTGATTGCGGTTATCGATAAGGCGATGAAGCGAGGACCGTCCGCTGGCGTGACGGCGTGGAAGGTGGCCAAGGCATTTTTCGCATGGTGCGAGGCGAGAGAGGATGACTTCGCAAGTCCGGCGAGATCCGTTCGCAAACCAGCAAAAGAGAGATCTCGCGAACGCGTTCTTGACGATGCGGAACTCAAGCTCACATGGGAAGCTGCCGAAGTCGCGAGCGGCGCGGCCGGGGCGCTAATCAAGCTCTTGATCCTGTCCGGTGCGCGCCGCAACGAAATGACCGAACTGGCGCGCGACGAGATTGGCGCAGACGCGATCGAGTTACCTGGCGAGCGCACGAAGAATGGCGTGCCACATACCATTCCGATTACGCCGATGATCCGCCGGGTAGTTGATACATTGCCGAGTACCGGCAAGTTTATGCTCAATGGTACCGCTCGTCCGTTTGGCGACCACAGTGGCGCGAAGGAAAAGGTCACGCCAGCGATCCGGCCGTGGACGCTGCACGACCTTCGCCGAAGCTTTGCAAGCGGATTACAGCGCCTTGGCGTGGCTCCGCACATTGTCGAGTTGGCGTTGAACCATCGCAGTGGAACATTTTCCGGAGTGGCCGGCATTTATCAGCGTCACCGCTATGAGAAACAAGTCCGGGACGCATTTGAACTCTGGAGCGAACACGTCGAGGCTTTGGTCAGTCGGCGAGCAGTTGCGGCATAGATAATCCTTACAGATGCCCAACATGGTGTGGCAAACGCATTGTCCGGCCGGCTGACGCGATGATAGGAACTGATACCAACTCCACATCAGAGTGAGTTGGCGATATATGGAAAGGATGTGATGGAGCGGACGAGTTTGCGGTTGTGCTCGATGTAGAGGATGGCCTGTTTGAGTTTAGCGCGCACGGCGTCGATGGATTTCAGCGCGTAATTCTTGAAGATTTTCTCGCGGATTTCATCCCAGAGATTTTCCTTTGGATTAAGTTCGGGCGAATACGGTGGAAGGTACAAGAGCTTGATATTGTCGGGAAGGGTCAGTTGGCCACAGCGATGGTTGGGCGCGCCGTCGAGAACCAAAAGGATGTCCTGGCGGGCGAACCTGCGCGCCAGCACGTCGAGGAAGGCCTGAAAGCAGGCGGTGTTCGACGTCGGCATGATCAGATAGACGCAAACTCCGTCTTTTGGAGAGACTGCGCCGTACAAATAGATGTATTCGCGAATGAGCTGAGCGGCGACCGCTGGTCTCGTTCCGATCGGCGCCCAGCATGGCCGTGGCCGATTAATGCGGCCGAAGCGCGCTTCATCGGCGAACATGATGCGCAGATGCCGACCGCGCCTCTTGGCCGCCCGCCGAGCCTGCCTCACTGCATCAGGAAAGCCGTTTTTTTAAAAGCTTTTTGCGCCGCGAGGTCGCGCTTGGGATGAAACGGCCGCGGCATCAGCTTGCGCCAGCCCTGCCGGTGCAAGAGATTGTACACCGTGCTGTCGCTGGTCACATGCCCGATCGCCTGTTCATAGGCCGCTTTGAGATCGTGAATGTTCAACATCTCGCCGGCGCCGGCAGCTTTGGCAAAGCGCGCCAGCAAGGCCTTTTCCGTCGCCACGGTCATGTTCTCGTGCTTGCGTCCGCCATTCGGCTTGGGCTTAAGCGCCTTGATGCCACCGTGAGCATAGGCCATGTGCGCGCGGTTCACCGTGCTCAGCGATACACCCATCGCTGCCGCAATCGCGCCCTGCGTCATCCCGCTCTCGCGTAACAGCACCATTTGAATGCGCTGGCGCTGTCCGGCCGTGATCTTCCATCGTAGCGCGGTTTTGAGCCGCCGAACCTCGGCTTTGCTGCATTCGACCATCTGTTTTCCCCGAATCAGATAGCCAAGCAAATCACACTCAGCGCCTCGAAAACAATTCCCCTGCCTTCCGCTCTCAGCGCAGAAGACTGCCCAATTCAATCCGTTATGGAGCTGGTATGAGAATTACGTAAGCCTATTTATCTAGACGATGGGCCGTGCATTTTTATAGATAGCGGCTTGCTGCCGTCATGCTGTTTCGAATAAGAAGTTCATAGGCTCGCCATCAACCACAATCCAAGCATCCGGGATAGGATTGGTCGAAGCGAGTTTTAAAGCATTTGGTGAAAATGTTTTTAGATCGTTGATCAGCGCTACAACTTTGGCCCGTGAGTCCCAAAAATCGATCGTATCACCAGCTTGAAGCGGATTAGTTGGATTGAAGCATCCAGTACTTGAAAGATAAAGCGTCGGTGGATGAGCCGGATGGATAATAATCCCATTCCGGTTTCCCACGTCTTCGACTAAAATACCTGGCATCGGACGCATCCCCGGCACATCCGAGTTGTTCGAGTAACCAATCGTCTGATAGTTAGGTCCAAATTGGGTCCAGAGCGGATACCGACCTTCCTGAATCCGCTTGGCGGTACCGGCAAGTTCATTTTCACCAGGTCCGACGCATTCGCAAACATTCCCGCTAGTCGTCACACCTAGAACAGAGACCTCATCGTCTGACTGATCGATAAGGCGCTTCTTCTCCAACACCTGAAGAAGGCCGATCAGCTCGTGACGAGGATTCAGACCTGAGGCCGCAGCGATTGCCCGGACCTCGGTTTTGGGGATGTTGGTCTGGTTCGACTGTCCGAGCTTGGTGAGCAGGGTTGCGGCCTTCGCGGCCTCGTCGATAGCCGAAAACTCAGCAGGACCGTTGGCGTCTAGAACGAGTTTGCGGCCGTGATGGATGACCCACGCGCCGGTGATCTCTTTGACGCTTGCTCCCGCCATAATGTCTTTCCACCTTTTACGAACGGCATTATGGCATGCCGGCGTAACTCGGACACCCAGGCTTAAACGTCGAAACCTTTGATTCTCATCCAAAGGCTTTGGCGCGTGAATGGATGATCTCAAGCATCTGCTCAGTCATCTGCTTGCCATTAGCGCCATAATCGGCGAGAGCGGGCAATGAAATTCGGTCGACCGCCTGCCCGACCTGACCAACCATGTTATCGATCGCGGCGTCGGTATCGGCGGCCTTCAGGCGCGCCGTCCGGGCGAAAGTTCTGAAGTCTTTGGCGTGCAGACGGTCATCCTTCCCGTTGAGCTTGAGGGCCATGTGGTCGTGTTTCAGGCCCGGAAATATTCGGGTGGTGACCGCATCGTACAGTGGCGCCATCCGAACCGAGCGAAAGGCCTCGTCGCCGGGTTCGGCGATTTTGAGAAGCGCCAGATTCTTGAGATGCATGTCGCCGTCGGCGATGAGCCAAGCGAACACGGCACGTCGAAGAATAATGAGGACATCATCGTCTGGAGCAGTTGAAAGCGGACGCACCGCACGGGCGACCCGCTCCATCGTGCTGTCGTATTTCGCCGTGGTCGGCAAATCGAGTACCGAGCACAAATCTTCAAGCGCCAGCATGCGCGTATCGTTCGCGCGGCGACGGATATCGAAGCGTTCAACCAGAAGCGCCGGCGGCATTCCGTCGGGCATTGCGACGAGTGCGGTCGGCGGTGCCTCCAGACCAGCAGCAGAGCCGATCGCAAGCGCCAGCCATTCGATGAGCGGCAATGCCTCGTACCCCGCGCCTCCTGCCGGCTTGAGAATATGCGTGAAGGCCGTGCGGGTGGCCGGCGTCAGCGCGCCCTTCTCATCCAGGTTCATCGGAGCTTTGATCTGGACACCGGAGAGACGCGGCGTTTCGCTGCTTTCGAACAACCGTGCGAGATTGCGCTCGAAGCCTTCCTTGATTGCACCGCGGCCCGGGCCTGCGTACGTGCCGGTGAATACACCGTCCTTCAAGAAGCGCTCCAGTGGCGTGAGCAGAACATCGGGCGGCAGCGTGGCGAGTTCGCTTTCGCGCTCGACGATGGTGATGTTTGACATATAACGCTTGCCGGTACGGAGGGCGGTGCGCTCGTCCTTGTCCTTGAGCACCGACTCCAACCAACCTTCGGGCAAAAGCGAGAGGATGAAAGGCGGCAATATACCGGGAGTGGCCTGCCGGACCAGGGTCGGGCCCTTTCTCGTAGCCGGCGTCCAACGCCATTCGAACCCGTCGTGCAGAAGATGACCGATGGGCTCGCCGTGCCAGGCGACGATGAGATCGAGTGCAGCTTCGTTGCGCGGTGCCATTGGAGCGGGGCGGTGTAAGAGAAATCGCTCAGCGCGCTCGCCTTCGCGATTCCATTCGTTTTGCCGCGCCAGCGTCCAAACGGCATCGGCGGCGTCTTGCGGGCTGCCATATTCCTCGATGAGGCGCGTGGCAACAGCGTCGCGCATGGCGTCATCGATCGAAGCGGCATGTTCGCTCCGCAGCCGGAAGGCTTCGAGAAAGCGCTGGCGCAGCGACGACACGTCGACCCGGAATTCGCCGAGTCCGTCATTGACGACGGCAGTGCCGAGGGACGGATGCTTGGGCGCCTGGTTCTGGATGATCTCCAGGGCGCGGATGCGGGTGCGTTGTTTGCGTCTCCCGCTTAGGAACAACCGGCCGTCGCGCGTAGGCCCCAGGGTGATGGCGCTTGCGGCCGAGAGATAGGCTTTGGGGTAAAGGTATTTGGCGATCCGCACGGCGTGCTTCATGACGGTGGCGCCAACGTCGTCGCCGGCATCGACGTAGACGCCGCGATAGAGCTGGACGAGCTTCCCGATTCCGGCCCGGTAATGTCCGCGCGCCTTGTCCAGGTTTTCGCCGATGAGGTGCAGGGTCATTTATAACTTTCGCGTACCTGAAGTGCGGGAAAGTAATAAACCTCCGAGCTCTTCTTTTCAAGAGAAAATATAACTTTAACGTACCTAAGGTACGTGAAAGTTACCATTCCCTGCCGCACCAAAGGGGCTGGGACTCTATTCTTGATTTGTAGGCGGGGGTCCGTGGATAGACCAGCGGTGGAACCCTTGCTACCCGTCCCGGAATCGTATGGCTATGATTTTGGCGGAACGAAAGGACAACTCCGGCCAGTTGCCGGCGGCAGCTCCGATCGTTTTGCCCGCAGAACCGGTCGAGGCCGGAAATGAATATCGCAGTCAAAGGGCTAAAGCATGCCGCGCCTGGGCCGTATCTCGGCTTCGCCTTGCAGCCGGTGCGTCTTTGCTTCCACCTGCTCGACAGCCCGAAGGGCGCAAAGGTCTCACTAGAACACCTCGACGACGTGGCCGTGCACTACGCCGACGGATCGGTGATGCTCGAGCAGACGAAGAGCGCGCTGAAAAGCAATCCGCTCGGCGACTGGTCGGAAGATTTCTGGAAGACGATCGCAAACTGGATCGATGCGCTATCGACCGAAAAGATTCCTTCGGGGTCCAAATTCCGGCTCTACGTCACGCCGCCGCACCAGGGCGAGCTCGCACAGGCGATGAGCGGCGCCTCGACACCAGCCGAGGCCGTTGCATTCGTCGAGCTGGTGAAGTCGAAGCGCGCGAAGCTGAAAAAGCCGAAGGCCTGCGAGCCGTACCTGCAGACTTTCCTGGGAGCACCGGCCGACCGACAGACCGCGGTGGTGACGCAGTTCAAACTTCTCAGCGTGGATGCCAATCCGCTCGACCCGCTGCGCGAGCTCTTGAGGAAGACGGTGGCGCCCGAACTAATCGATCTGCTCTGCGAGTCGGCGATCGGCAGGGCCAAAGAGCGGGTGGACGCGCTCATTCGAACCGGAAAGCCGGGGGTCGTCGATGCCGATGCGTTCCGGGATGACTTCATCAGGTTCATTCAGAAGACCAACATTCCGGGCCTGCTCTCGTCGTTCGCACCGGTGCCCGCGGAGGGCGAAGTCGCGGCGCTTCTGTCAACGCGCCCTGTGTTTATCCGCCAGCTGGAAATCATCGAGGTGAGCGAGGATGAACGGGTACGGGCCGTCAGTGACTTCCTGCGCACTTCAGCGGACAAGTCCAAATGGGCGGAAGCCGGTCTGATCCACGAAGGGAGCCTCGAGGATTGGGACGATAATCTGGTTAGTCGCCATGGTCTGATCTGCGGCGAGATCGCCGATTTGCATTCTGACAAGGAAGCTTTTGTCCGCGGCCGCTTGGCGTATCGCCGCTGCGCCCTGCTGCAGGCCCCGCTGGATGGCCGCGAAGTTCCGGGGCATTTCGTCCATGGCTGCTTCAACAGCTTGGCCGATCTCATGCGATTGGGATGGCATCCAGACTACGAATCGCTGTTGAACGGGAGTGACGGATGAGTTTGACGGAGGCATCCGGCCCCCCGCCTCTGAGCGAGATTGAGATCGTCCAGAACCCAGCGCTCTGCGCCTTCGCTCTGTGGCGGTTCGGACTCGGTTTCCAGAGCGAAGACGGACGCCCGGCGATCCTGCCGCTCGCATTCCTCGTCCTGCCGCTTGTGCTCCACCGCCCGACATTGGAGATGATCGACTCGACGCGGAAGGCTTCTGGCCTCGCTCTGTTTGCTGCGAAACTGGGCGAACAGCGCGAGTTGCTGTTCGCCGTGCACGAGCGCGCCCTCGCGCTGCGGCACTTGACCCTCCAATCGATCGGCATGGGCGTCGCCAGCGGTCTGCTGACGCTGGACTACGATGCCGCGACGCTGCGCGCGAACACTCCCGAACCCGATGCCTCAAAGCCGAAGTTACCCGAGCGCATCAGGAACTTCTCCAGTGCCGCGGACAAGATCGGCTATTGGTTTTCCAAAATCACCTTGAACCAGGTGGCGTCGACGCTTGCCGTGGAGTTCTGATGTTCTTCCAGCTTCGCAAGCTGATCCTGTGGCCGCGTATCGACGCGGCGCCGCGCGTGCTGTCGTTCCGGCCCGGAGACGTGAACGTGATTAGCGGGGCGTCGAAGACTGGCAAGTCGGCCGTGATTCCAATCATCGATTACTGCCTCGGCGCCGACAAGTGCACCATTCCGGTCGGCATCATCCGTGAGAACTGCAGCTGGTTCGGCATCCTCGTCGACACCATCGAGGGCCAGAAGCTTCTCGCCAGGCGCGAGCCAGGCGAACAGCAGAGCACCGGGGACATGGTTTTGATCGAAGGACCGGATCTCGAGATTCCGCAAAGGATCGAAGACAAGACGACCAACGTCGACGAGGTGAAGGACAAGCTCAATCGGCTGGCGGGCCTGAGCAACATGGACTTCGAGCCCGGGGCGGAGGGGACATTCAGATCGCACCCGAGCTTCCGAGATCTGATGGCTTTCACCTTCCAGCCGCAGAACATCGTGGCGAACCCGAACGTGCTGTTCTTCAAGGCGGATACGACCGAGCACCGCGAGAAACTGAAGACGATCTTTCCGTACATCCTCGGCGCCATCACCGGGGCTGTGCTGCAGGCAAGGTACGAAGTGGATCGCCTGAGCCGCACCCTCCGCCGCAAGGAGGCGGAATTGCGTGAGGTCGTTTCCGCGACGGACGCGTGGCGGCTCGAAGCCCAAGGTTGGCTGAGACAGGGCATCGAACTTGGCCTGTTGTCGCCGGACCAGGTGATCCCCACAGACTGGCCGATCATTGTGGATCAGCTGCGGGGAGTTGTAGCGTCTCACGCGCGAGACGCCAGGCCGAGCCTCGCAGGTATCGACGTCACATTGACGCGGCTAGAAGAACTTCGCCGCGACGAGGAGGAGACAGCGCGGCAGCTGACCGAGCATCGTCAGCGCCTCAATGAACTGCGGCGGCTGCGCGAAAGCAGCGATGCCTATGGCGGTGCCATGTTTATCCAGCGCGACCGCCTCGCCCTCGCCAACTGGTTGCGGGGCATGATGGACGGAGATTCCGGCGATCCGACAACCAAACTCGGCAAAGCCGATCGCGAGCAGCTGCTGACGCTATGCGAAGCCCTCGACGCGGTGGAGGTGAAGGTCCGGTCGCATCCAACGGTCTCCGATACGCTCGACAGAGAAACTTTGCGCCAACGCGCCGCGACGGAGGAAGTGCTCGGTCGGCTGAACGAGATCCGCACCGAGATCTCCAGCCTCGAGCGAGATTCGGAGGAAGCAAGCGAACTGGCGAGCCGCTTCGACCGTACTGAGCGTTTCCTCGGGCGGCTCGAGCATGCCCTGCGGCTCTACGACCGCGCCGACCAGTCGTCGGCGCTTCGCGACGAGATCTCGGGTCTGCGAGCGGAGATTGGACGCCTCCAGGCAGTCATCTCGGAGGGGGAGATCCAGCGGAGGCTCCGCAACGCGCTCAGCCGAATCGAGGCCGCGGCCAACCAGTTCGTACCCCAGCTGGACGCCGAATGGCCCGATGCACCGGTGCGCCTGATCATCAACGATCTGACGGTCAAGGTCGTCCGCGGAAGCCGCGACGATTTTCTCTGGGAAATCGGAAGCGGCGCCAATTGGCTCGCCTACCACGTCGCGATGACACTGGCTCTGCAGAAGTTCTTTCTTACCGAGCCCCACCATTTCGTGCCGGGGCTGCTGATCTACGACCAGCCGAGCCAGGTATATTTTCCGAAGAGGGCCGCAGGCGATGACGAGTCAGACAGCGCCGAGGTCGCGTGGCGCGACCAGGATGTCGTGGCCGTGCGCAAGGTTTTCGCCCTGCTGGGATCAGAGGTGCGGGCCGCCAGTGGCCGGCTGCAGATCATCGTCCTCGATCACGCCGGCGAAGATGTGTGGGGCGGACTGGAAGGTGTGGGCCTCACGGAAGAGTGGCGTGGCCGCGGCCTTGTGCCGGAGGAATGGTACAGGCGGTGACGCGACGCAGGCGGCGCTGGCGGACCCTTTGAGAAGTTCAATCCCCTGCTTTCCCGATCTCATCAGCTTCTGGAAATTCCTGGCGCTATACATGATGCCATACAGAGAATTCTGCTGCAGGCATCTCGAAATCGATCGAGGTCGGTTGTCAGACGATCTCATATTCGTCGCGAGGCTGCGGTGGGATATGGAGCTTCGGGTCCTTATGGCAAGCCGCGTACCGGCATTAGACTTGGCGGCCGCACAGATTACGATGCTGCTGCGTGTGGTTTGCTCCGGCCTCATTTCACCACTAGTTTTTTGGCGGCATCGCGGCTGCCTTTACGGAAAACGTCCTGACGCTGTTGCGCTGCCAATTCCTTGGGGCGGTCTTTCCAGTACGAGTCGCGCTCGTCCCATGCACTCTCGATCCGGCTCATGACCATTTGGGAGTCCAGATCGGGCCAGCACTTGCCCTTTTCGGCTTCGATTTCGCCGTAGCAAAAATCGCAGATGGTGCAGGCAAGTTCGTACTCGACTTCCTCGAATTCCATCACCTTGTCGACCCAAACGTCGCCAGTGATGCGGTCCGGGTTGTCGCTTGCCGTTGCTTTCGCGATCTCGGATTGCTTCTCGACAAAGGCGCGGTGCGCCTTATAAAGCGCCTCGATCGACTTGTGACGCAACAGCAATGCTTGCCGAGTTTCGACTTCCAACCATGGGAGAGGACCTTGATCGTCTCTTTCAGACTGTCGTAGTCCTGCCGCTCCCTTTTGGTTTTGGCCTTGAAGCTCATCTTGGTGATCGTTTCGATTGTCATTTGTTTTATTCCACATATCAGTGCCAAACTGGCTCGGTAGTCATGCTGCGGCGCCGAGCTCGCGCAGCACCCGCCGCGCATCGCGTTGAACCAGCCAGCGCGCGTTACGATCGCTCGGGGAACCGGAAACGATGACTTTCCGTGTCTGGTCCTTATGGCTGAGCACGGCGGCGAAGTGTCCGCCTCTGGTTGGCTCGACTGTACAAGAGACGCCGGCACGACGGGCAAGCTCGGCGACCACGCCGATTAGTTCCTTTCTGCGCGTCATGATCTTACGCGGCCTCCCCAAGCTCACACTCAAGGCGGTCGAGTTCGTCGATTAAGTTCCGATCGGTGATAGTCACGTCATCGAAGGGGCTAGCTGACTTTCCCTTGCCGCAGGACTCTCGCTTGCGCCGCGCTACTTGAGCGCGCGACAGCGGTTTGGCGTTGTCTGACGACGGAGCAAAATCTTCGGGGGGCGATCTTCTGGTACCTTGCTCCTGCCCGGCACGTCGCGCCGCAATGCGATCTCGCCGAACGATGGCATCAAGAGTGATGTGCCGCTCGAGCCGTGCTTCGAAGGCCGTGGCGTTGGCCTTTGCTCTCGCCAGACGTTCGCATTCGGTGCAAGCGCCCGTCGCGGTAATGCGCTCGGCCCTGTGTCCCGCCTCACACCGCTCACCGGTGAAGTAGAGGTGTTGTCCAGCCTTCTCGGCTTCCGCGCGACTCGTACGGCCATATCTCATGATACGGCCCTCCCGCGCTCACGATCAGAAAGTGCGAGGCGGTCGGCGCCCCAATGTTTGCGTTCCCATTGCTCGACCTCGACGACGCGCCAGAAACGGCGCGACGTTTTCGCGTTGCTGAAACGGATCGGTTGCGGGAAATCGGCGTCGGCCATCCTGCGGACGAGCCACATGTGGCTGACGCCGAATCGCTCCATGAGCTGAGCGGCGCTCAGATAGCGGGCGTCATTCGAGACAGTGATGAAATGCGGTCGGGTAGACAGCGCACGCATATTGGGTCCTCCTGCGATCGAAGATCGCGGGTTGACCCATTGCGCCAGTTAAGCTGCCGGCTTGCGCGTTGGTTCGGCAAGCGTCGGTGCTGGCAACTGTCCTTTGCTTCCTGTGCGCCGTTCCAATGGGAAGACAAGAACGTCAGGAGGCTTTTTGCGGCTTGTCGCCGTTGTGCCCCAGATAAGAAGGCGCCGGTCAACGGCAAGATGCCCGACCGCGCCGAGCAACATTTATTTCGGTTTTGGTTAATTTGGAACGATCGCCTTAACGAATTTCACTCTCGCGTAACCTATGATTATGCCTCGTTGATCAACGATATTTCTTGGATCGGATCGACCGCCATGGCGAGCAAAGGACTTTCGATCAGCGAGGCGTGTCGGAAGCTTGGCGTATCTGAGAAGACCTTGCGGGCGATGATAGCCGACGGCCGATTGCGATATCGCCGGGTCAATCGCGGGTTGGGGACATCAGGGCACATCGTCATCAGCTCCGCCGACATCGCCACGCTGCTAGCACCATCATCGCCGCCGGCTACGGAGACGAACGCTACTTTGCAAAACTCGCGCCTGGGCGCGGTGGTAAAAGCCATTAAAAAGCGCGATAAGCGCGCGGAATTCTTGCAATCCTGGACCGGTCAGGACCTCCGGGCAGAGCCGCCGTCCAGCGAGCGCGCATCGGACACTTTCAGTCGGCGGTGCAAATTCGCGGGACCTTAACAGCGGCCCTGCGTTCGAGATTCGCCGGCATCTTCTGTTCAGCCGGGAGAGTTTCCGATTTTAGTTTTCGGTTCGGTTTTTTCGGCGAGCTTCCGTATTTTCTATTTGCCAAGTCGGGCCCGCCAATGCTCATGACTGTTGCGCCCGTGGCTCCATTAACCATTATGGCCCCGTAGCTAAAATTCGACGGTTGCGAATAACCAACTTAGCCGTCCGCCGCGACGCGGAGACTGCGCTTCATAATGATGGAACATGCGGCGCGTCGCATCGAGGTCTTTGTTTGCTCGATATCGAACATTCTACCGAGGGCGGCAGGTCAGCGCACAGCGCGCGCCGTCTATGGGCCCGAGCGTGTCGATACAACTATTTGAGTTTGCTCGATCCGAAGACAATATTTAAAATCGAGCAAGCAAGGTGACGGCAATGAGCTTCAAAAATCCAGTCACGCTGTTTCGGCTTCGGGGGTTGGACGAATATCTGGCATCGCGCGAAACGTTGCCGGCGATGGTCGAGCGCGTCGTCAAAGCCTGGCGCGACGCTGATAGCGGCGAGACGTTGCAGGAGTGGTGCGAGCGCATCATCGCCCGGCGTTAGCGCAGGGCGCCGGTTTTTGGTCCCTGCGGTTGGCCTTCGAGGCGATGGCCATTAACCTTTTATTAACTAGGTTAGCCGAACCGCGACCATTTAGGTATCGCAGCGCCGTTGATCCGACTCGCGAATTCGGCGCCGGGGTAACGCGCGGGGTAACGGAGCAGACGAGGTCGAGCAGGTCAGAAAGCCAATTCGCTCGCCCTGAATCTAACGGCGCCGGCGATCGCCGTTGATTTCGCCGTCCACGACCCTACATTTCGATCGACCATCCATAGAGCGGGAGCAGTGCTCCCCGCCAACCAGCCCGACCTCGGGCAAGGTGGTCCAAACCAGGGATGGGCCGGCCACATGATGGCCGGAACTATACGAGGTGACACGATGCCGAAACACATCACCCAAAAAGAACGAGAGGCCGCGGTAGACGCTGCGCTTGAGCGTCTAAATCGCGGCGAGGTTCCGCACTGCGGTGCGTCCAATCCCGTTGAGCCTTACCTAAACGACAGCGGCGAAAATTTGTTTATGTGCGATTTTCGCGACGGCGGGATTTGCAAATCGTGCGGCGCGGATGCGCCGGGCGGCACAGGATGCTTTAGCGTTGCATTGGGACCGACCAAGGAGGGATTAGAACGCGCAGCGGCGGCAGCCGCACACATGCGAGCGGAGCTTAACGACAAAAAATTGAAAGGAAGCCCGCGTTAAGCAGAACGCGCGCGCTGTTTTAGTCGGGCCCTTCGGGGGTCCCGACGCCGGCCATGGCGCGCATCGAATCCGTGTGGGACAGGCGGGATGCCTATTGGAAAGCACGTCCCGATGAACTCGCCCAACAGCGGTGCACGGACTTCTTTAGGCGTGGTGTCGGCGACGCTCGCAAGGCGGCCGTGCTCGTCAAGTGACAGATGGTAATTGAGGTCGCCTGCGGTCGGTGTCGGCGGAGGTCTATGTAACGCGCGGGGTAACACGCGCCGACCGATCGCGCGAAACGACCTGGTAACGCTGGTCGCAGCAAAAGCGCGATTCTGAGCCGCCCACCAACTCCGAGGCTCTGGCAGCGAGCGCTGGAGATTCTAGATGTGATGCAGCGTCGAGAGCGGCGTCTCTGCCGCAGGGCTTCGACGGATCGGCCCAAACCAACCTGCTCGCCTTCCCGGCAAGGTGGTCCGTGAGACGCGGCGGCGCCCAAGGCACCGCAACCAAGAGGAAGCGTCTCATGGCGAGACGAGAAGCGGCGCCGCGCGAATTTCCGATCGGCGAGGTCGTCGTGACCTGTACTCTCAACTGGCCGTTTCCAATGCGGAGCGCGCGATGGCTCGGTCCGATCGGCCCCGATCTTTTGCGCAACCGGTATCGATACTTCGAGGAGGCGACCGCCGGCGAGTGGCGCCAGGCAGAGCGTGCCGCAAGACAGAGCGCGACATGTCCAGATCAAAAATACGTCGAACAGCTTACTCAAATGGTCAAGATCGCCGACGCCATGAATATCGCCGACGACGTTGTACTGTGGCCGTGCCTGGTCGGTCTCGCCAAAGCCGGCAAAGTCACCGTCACGGTGAAGTAAATCAATCGGCGGCAAGGCCGAAGAAGTTCTAAGCAACCTTGAAACCACCCTTTGGCGGCACGCCCCGGCCGAGGCGCTCGCGGCCATCGCCGCTGGCGTACTGCGGACCCGCTGGCGCCCGTTGCGGCACAGTGGTCGGCGCCGGCGATCGCGGCGCGATCGGCGGTGCCGGCGGCGCAGTGGCGCTCTGGGTCTTCGACGCTTGATCTGCGGTCCGCGACAATAGCGGATCGGGCGCGGCGACGAGCTCGGTCCGCTGGCCCTGCGCGTCAACAAACTTCACCGGCTGCGGCTTAAATTCGCCGGCGGCGTGCCACTGATCGAGCTCCGCCGAATTTTTGGCCGGCCGCGCCAGCGCCAGATGCCCGCCGCGCCGTTCGGTTTCCTCGGCGTCCTCGAAGATCGGCTTGGCATCGACAGTCTTTGCGGTGCGCTCGTCCGGCCGCTCCAGCCGCAGCACGCCGCCATACTGAACGTCGACCTGAGCGTGCGGCCGGTATTTCTTGTGCCAGCTCTCCAGCATCTTGATGACGAGCGCGTCGGAGGGTTTGAGCCACTGCTTGGTGGGCCGCAGCTCATAAGCCTCGCTCTCGCAGCCCAGCGCCTCGATGTCGGCGTCGCTCCAGGCCGCATACGCCTCCTTTTTGACCCGCTCATATTGGCGCTCGCCCTGGAAGAACACGTCGGCGTAGCAGCCGTCGCGCGCCCGCTCCAAGGCGTTCTGCTCGACCTGCGCGGCCATCAGCACCCGACAGTTAGCAAGCTGTACATGGAACGGCGCGACCACGCCGCAGAACTCGATCTCCTGCAGCTTGGGATCGCCTGTCTTCGAGCGCACCAGATAATTCCACACCGTCTGCGGCGTGATCCCGACGCGGCGCGCGGCTTCCGCGACGCTGCAGGTGATCAGGTTATCGAGCAAGGCCGGAATCTTGTCATAGTGCGCCATGGCACGACCTCGTTAGCGTTTCGATTTGTGAGGGGGCGCACGCAAGGTAAATTCGGCCCGGATGCCGGCTTAATCCTCGCGATTAAGGTGTAGCCTATGCTACACATTGATCTAAGTCAATCAAAATCGTCAAATTTTGATGCCGGCCGCGCTGGACCGCGCGAAACGGCGCGGATGTCGCCCAGAGCATTTTATGCGCGTCAACAAATACTTAGAAAATCCACACACCGCATGGTGGGGGTGTCTCGCAAGCCGCTGATTTGCCTTACCCAACAGGGTGGATGTCCATGGGGGTGTGATTCCCCCATACCCCCAGGCGGGCCTGCACGCCCGCCCTCGCCTTAGCTCGGGGCGTGCCGTCTCGCCCTGATTGGGAAGAGATGGACCTCAGGCCTTCTTTACACGGCGGTAGCCGGTGTCGCCGCGATTGCCGGCGTGATACTCGATCGTGGCGCCGCGGCCTTCGCATGCCGCCAGCAGCACGGCATGGATCGCATCTTTCGTCGTCTTGACGTTCTTCTGACGCTGCATATAGCCGACCAGATCGCCGACGGTGTAGTCGCCACCCGCTTGCTTGGTGATCCGTTTGCCCTGATCGATCAGTTCGAGCACGGCTGCCAAGATTTTTTCCGCGTCGGCCTCCTTCTCGAACTCGTTCTTTTCTGGCGGCGACCACGGCACGGCGACGCCAACGCTGTCGGCACGCAGCCCATCCATCGCATTGTACAGTGAGACGCTCTCAAGGTAGCGCCAGGCGGCGCCTTCACCGCGCACCGTCATGTTTGGCCGATCGCTGTCGACCTTGAGGAAGCGGTAGCGGTTGTCGACGTCGTATTCCTTTGCCTCGTCCTCACTCATGATGTTGACGACGCGGCTGTCGCGCCAGGCGGCGACGATGGCGGTGCTGCCGCGGCTGTCGTCCGAGGTCACGGCTTCGGCATGGGTGCGCGGCTTGCGGGTATGCTGCACATGCTCGACCGAACTGTTCGACCGATGCGCCACGTCCTTGAACGCGCCGACCACCGCATCGATCGCGGGGTCATTCTCTGGAACCGAGTGCGCGTTGATGAACGGGTCGATGACCGTCACGTCAATCTCGTTGTCGACGATCGTCTCTATCATGTCGTCGACCACCGGCTCCGCGATCTTGATGCTGTGTCCGTAACGATCGAGGGTGGCGATCTTGATCGGCATGTCGCGGCCGGAGTTGAGGAACAGACGGCCATCGAGGTCCTCGAAGGTGAAGTCGAAGCGCTCATGCGCCGGCTCTTCCTCGGCCTCTGCCGCGGCTCGACCGTAGTACAGACAGATGCCTTTGAGCCGGCGCACGATCTCCTCCTCGGGGTCCTCGCCGTTCCAGACCCAGACCCGCAACGGATGCGGTGACATCTTGGCGGAACCGACGCCGAGAAGGTCGAAGCCGGTCACCATGGACACGGCCTCGACGAGTTCCACAGTCGACTTGCCCTGCTTGCTCGGGGCGCTGGTGCCAGTCACATAGCCGCGGATATAGTGGCCGCCATACAGCCACTCCCGCGGCCGAATATTTTTCCACTTCGCCGAATCGAAGGGCGAGGCTGCGATCTTTTGGCGTCCGCCGGCGGCAGCTCTGTTCAGTTCCTCGCTGTAATCATAGCTGTCATCAGCGCCGCAGGTGTCCCCGGCCTGAGCGTCCTCTTCATGGGCGGCGTCGGCCTGAGCATCATCTCCGCCGGCATCGCCCCCAGCTTCGTTCTCCTGGGTAGGCGCAGCCTCAGCCTCGGCGCCGAGCTGAGGCTCGTTGTCGTTCGCCCCCTCGTCATTGTCATTTGCCTCGGGCGCAGGCCCGCCGGCGTCACCGGGCTCAATACCCAGGCCTTCATTCAGGCCGGCGACAATCTCGTCGTTGGGGGTGAGCGCGACGTCGAGACCGATGCCGTCGGCGAGATCACGATCTGCCTTCTTGACGCGGGCTTTACGCATGGCACGAATCCTTATCGACGAGAGCATCGGCAAAATTTCCCAAATCGCGCAGTTGCGCTGCCAACGCGGTGCGTTCCTGCGATCCGGCTGGCGCCAGCGCTATCATGCGTGCGAGCGAGTGCCGATAAATGGAATGCACGAGGTCCACCTCCGAGCTCGCGGCATCGAGCGCGAGCTCGGCGGCAAGGATCTCGTCGTACGTGCCAATTGAGGTAGCGGTCCTCAATGCCTCGTCGGCGGCGCGCTTACGCTCGCGCGCGGCGTTCAGCTCTTGGAGGACAGAGTCCCGAGGCAGAGCGCGCAGCGTCTTCTCGAATACGGTGGCGAAATCGGATTCGGCCTGCTCCATTTGCGCGGCCGCATCGCACCGCACGCGCGCGGTGTTGGCAGCTGCATAAGCCAAGTGCGCGGCACGCTGTACCTTGCGGCAGTGTGCCACGCGCGACATCCGACGCGCAGGGCTCTCGCCGGCAGACAGCAACCATTCATCCAAAGCTTTGCTTCGCTTGAGTACTGGCGCGCGCACGGCGGCAAAATAAGCGCTGCGTGCCCGGCGCAGGTCGCACCACGGGCACTCCGCACTGTTGTGCTGCAGCGTGCGGTCGTCAGCCTCGAAGTCGTGTTTGTAATGACGGTCACCGCCGGCCTCGGCCGCATATAGCGCGCGTTCTGCGGCGTCGAGCGCGGCGCCGAGAGCTTTGCGAGAAACCTTGACGGAGTCGGTACGGTTAATTAGATGTGGGTTCGTTCTCATGGGAATAGGCGCCTTCATCGCCGTTCCTCGAAAGCCTCGGGATCGCAGCCGAGGCTTTCGGCATTTTCAGAATGCTATTTGCTCTGTCGATCGCAAGAGTCAACGATCCATCGTTCCTTTTCGTATTGTCAGCTCTCTGTGTTAGGCGTTGTTAGTAACAAACCGATCTTGCATTCACATGATTTGTCGACGGCGTGTCGAAATTGTCCGACTGCGTTCCTTGCGCAGGTAGTAGCGGATCGCATCAAAAAGATGATCGTCCGAACTCGGTGTCGACATCCTCCGGATTGGTTTCGGAGCGTTGCAGCGCTGGAACGGTTCGTAGGAATTCGACGCAGTTCTCGCAGACAAAAAGTCCGGGTCGCTCTCTCAGCCCATCCACCGGCCTTGTCGCTGACAGCATCTTGCGCAGCTGCTCGACGCCCTGAACGCGCGAGCCAGGTCCTTTGTCGGCCCGCTCCCAGATCACGCCGGCGTCCTCGAAATCGTGTGCCAGTGAGGGCCTGCCATCATTCTCGTCAAAGATCGACGTGTCGGCGACGTTGCCGCCGCGCCGACAGATGCGCGGGTCCCAACCACGATCCTCGATCTTTCGCTTAATTCGGGCCGCGATCTCGCCGATCGGGAGTTTCAGCCCTTCGTTCTTGCGGCCACCATAGATTTCGTCGACGACAAACAAGTCGCCGCGCACAGTGGCGCGCACCCGGCCATCTGGAAATTCGATGTCCGAACCGTCGCTTTCCCAGACGAACAGCACCGCGAATGGCCGGGCGCTACCATGGTCGTATGCCATACGAATCCTTCCGGGCGTCGGGACCACGAAGCTCGGAAGGCGGACACACTCCCACGGCATGTCGGCGAACATTGCCGACGGCGGCGCCGCCCATTCGGCGAACGCCCAAGCTCGTTTTTTCGCCGGATCATCTGTCGAGCCGAGCGTGCGTGATTTGTACTGGGGGTCGCTGTAGAGCAGCAGCAGATTCTCTTCTAAGTAGCCGTGAACGACCCGGCGCGGTGGCTCAAGATTGCCGTCATCGTCATAACTGTCGGCGATGACTGGCCCGAGCGTCGTGCCGGGCGGCAGCGGCAGACGATAGCGCTCCATGATTGCGTCCCGGCCTATGCCAAAGGTGTTGGTCGTCGACCGCAGATGCAGCATGGCTTTCGGATGCGTCGAGCGCAGGCACGACAGCATCAGCTTCAGGCACTTGACGTTCGGCCAGTTGGCCAACTCTTCGAAGCCGACGAAGGTAAAACTCTTGCCTTGAAAGTCCTCGAACTGCTCTGGCGCATAGAAATGACTGAATTGCAGCGTGGCGCGGTCCGGGAATTTCCACACGTGCTGCATCTCGTTGTAAACGGCATCAGGATGAATCTTCGGAATCCAGATGCGCGAGAGGGCAATCATATCGGCGAGTTGCGGAAAGGTGCGACGGAAGATGATTCCACGATGCTCAGCGCCGAGACCGAGGCCGACGAATTGAATGAAGTCCATTATAAGGGCGAGGGTCTTGCCGCAGCCGCCGCGCGTGCCTTCGAACAGGACTTCAAGCTCGGAGCATTGTAAGAACGCCGTCTGCGAACCGGGCAGCGGCGCCCAGGCGACTTCCTTCAGTTCACCATCTACGGAGCAGTAAGGGACAAGCAGGCCGGCGGCGTTGACGCGGTACTCGGCGACGCTGTAGTTGAACATGGCACGCGCTCACGGACTATCGAATGGACGGAGTGCGTGTTCCATGTCGCGCATTGCGGATTGAACCTGCTCACTGACCTTCACGCCCTTTTCAGTGGAACAGACATAATCGGGGTATGTACCGGCGTTCATCTGGACGAGAGGCGGCACCTTCATTTCCAGAAGGATGCGGTTGAAATGCGCGACCGCCGACCAGCAATCCATGGCGCGCTGCTGGTAGCGATCCCCTCGCAATTCCAGTTTCTTGGCCATGGCCAGATCGCCGGTGTCCCTGATCGTGCGTGCATGCACATACTCGGCGGCGGCCTTTTGAATCCAAATTCCCCCCATGCGCTTCGCAAGATCGCGGCGCGTGGACAGTTCAGCGACTTTGACTTGTCGGGGTGTTGACGCGGCAGGCGTCTGTGACGATATATCGGTCATCCGGCCCTCCATTGGCTGGAATCGGTGCGATGCCCGGCAAAGGGAACGACACCAGGAAGGGGCGCTGAGAGGCGCCCATTTCATTTATGAAGGGGGACGATACTTAGATAAAACTGCCGCTCCCGAGATGCAAGAGCACTTCGCACGCAAATCGCTCAGTTTCGTATTTCGCATTTAGTTGGTCACGATCAAACGGGGTGCGGCATCGAAGGATCGCGTATAAGCGGGGCTCACACGCGTGAAGATGCGCGCTCCTGTGCCGTCGGCAACGCCGAATTACCCTGCGTTACGTTGTATCGCATTCCAAAGCCTGAGATTCACCTCAGCCTGAGATTCACCGCGCTTTTGACGCGCGAAGTGGGGCTATTATTGTGTCGCTCCGACTCTGGGGTGACGTGGTTAATGAAAATGACGGTGTCGAGCTTGGGCCATGGCGGCGAGGGACGAATTTTCATCGAAGGTAAAGCGGGTACTCGGTAGCCGGGTCTGCTACCGCTGTTCAAACCCCGATTGCTTGCGCGCGACAATCGGCCCTGCGTCCGACGAAGATGAATCAGTCAATGTGGGCGTGGCGGCGCATATCACGGCAGCCGCGGACGGCGGACCACGCTACGATGTCTCCTTGAGACCTGAGGAGCGCAAGAGCGCGTCGAATGGCATTTGGCTCTGCCAAGGCTGCGCAAAGTTGATCAACTCGGACGAGAAGCGCTTCACCACGGCTGTCATCCGTAAGTGGAAGAAAGATGCCGTCGATGGAGCATTCAAGGCGATTGCGACATCAGACGGTCCGAACCGACCACCGATCGTCATTCGGTTTGACGAGGCTGACCGGGAATTCCTGCGCTCCCTCGCCCTACCGGCCGCTGATGATGATGTTGACGCGGTTATCGCCAGAATGCAGGCGGCGGCCGCAAATGACGCGGCGGCCTTTCGCAACACCCGGGAATGGCCAACGCACGCCATTGACCTCACCCTAACGCTCAATGATGCGCACGGGTCCTTAGCCGTTACGCTTGGCGGCATCGCGGCTGGGATCGGCGTGCCCGAAGGACTGAGCATCGTGTCAGATCCCGGCATGGGGAAAACCACGACGCTTGTACAATTAGCGGAACGTATTCTGGCGGCAGGCTTATTCGTTCCAGTCGTGGTGCCACTGGGAGAGTGGTCGGACCGCGAGGACGACTTCTTCGACTTCGCCAAGCGCCGCTATGCTTATCGGACCTTTCGTCGTGAACGCTTCATGCAAGTCGCCTACCATGGCCGCCTTGTCTTGCTCCTTGACGGCTGGAACGAGCTTGACCCCACATCCCAAGCGCGGGCGATCCGCGATCTGAAGGCATTACGCCGCGACTATCCGGTGTTGAACGTCGTGGTCGGCACGCGCCGGCATGCAGCCCCCATGGCCGGAGCAGTAGTGGGGATTGAGCCGCTTTCGCATGATCAGCAACGCGAACTGGCAAGGACGCTGCGCGGAGGAGAAGGGGAAGCTCTCGTTGATCAGGCGTGGCGAACGCCGGGTGTGCGGGAGCTGGTGGGCATTCCGCTGTATTTGCATGCGCTGGTGATGTCCACGCCGGGCACCTCATTTCCCCAGACAAAAGAAGAAGTACTGCGCATGTTCGTCACGCAGCATGAGCGCACCCCTGAGCAGGCCGCCATATTGCGCAAAGAGCTGTTCGATTTTCATACCGACATGCTGGTCGGCCTAGCGATCGAAGCCAATCGGACAGGGAACACGGCCATCTCGGACACCAATGCACGCCGTGTGATCAGCGAGATTGAGGCCGGTCTCATGCAAAGAGGACAGATGACGGTCCAGCCGCAACCGGCGAGCGTCATCGATGTCCTGACAAGCAGCCATGTCCTCGTTCGTTCTCCATCAGCAGGAAGCGCGATCTCGTTTCAGCACCAGCTATTTCAGGAATGGTACGCCTCGTTCGAGGTCGAGCGGCTCATGCAGGATGCCGCGCAGGGAAAAGCAGCGGCGCGTCGCACGCTGCGCAATGACGTGCTCAACTGGATCGCATGGGAAGAGTCGGTCCACTTTGCGTGTGAACGCCTGTCGCGAAGAGGCGCGGAAGGCGTCCGGGCCGTAAGCGCCGCAGTGCGGGAAGCGCTTGGGATCGACCCCGTCCTGGCGGCGGAGATGGTATTCCGGGCGGCAGCGGAAGTTTGGCCGATTGTCGGGAGTGACGTCGTCGCGTTTGCGAAACGTTGGCACCGCTCCGGAAGGGTCGACCGTGCCATCCGGTTCATGATTACGACGGGGCGGCCCGAATTCGCCGAGTTCATCTGGCCGCTGATCTCAAACCGAGAAAATCAGGTTCATATCGACGCGATGCGCGCCGCCGAGCGGTTTAGCCCGGCGGTCCTTGGCAAGGATGCGGAAACGAGATTAGCGGCGTTGCCGGACGACGTTCGCAAGGACGTATTGGGCGAAATTGCAAGCAACAGCGGATTTGAAGGCATGGAGCTTGCGGCGCGGCTTGCCAAGGCAGACCCGAGTCCTGATGTCGTCGTGGACGTGATACAGTCCTTGCAGTTTCGCCGCGGCGACCGCCACGTTGCGGAGATTCTCAAGGATGCGTCAGACCAAATCTGGCAACGCCTCGCCCGCGAAGGCTACCCAGATAAACTGGCTGATCCCGAGCAGGACGCACGCCTCGTCGCGATGCGCGAGGCTGAACAAGTCGGACATCAAGCCGATCCGAGCCGCAGATTCGGATACTTGCTGGAGCATGGCCAAGTTGACGCGCAATCTGGCAAAGAGCTCGCGACGCTGATCAGTTCACCGGAATTCCCAATCAACATTGATCAGGGGCGATGGTCGGTGCACCGGGCCTTTCAGCTCCACCCCGAGCCGGTCGCCAATGCGATGGTTGCACGCATCGCCGCCGGGCTGGAGTTGCCCTACGGAGCGAACGAGTACCTTGCCCGTGTTGATGCCATCGACAATGGACCCGTGGCCACCGCCGCGATTGACCCGAAAACGCCGGAACGCGTGGCGCGGGCGGCGGCCAGCGTAGTCGGACCGAAGACCGTCGGCGCCCTCATCGACCAGTTCCTCGCATTTGATGCACAGCGTAACAAACAACAGCTATCGGAAGATGACCGCAAAGAATATCAGCGGTTAGTGGACGCGATCAGAGCGTCGCGTCAGGCTTCTTTCGTTGAAGCCTTTATCGGGCGGGCTAATACGAATGAACCTACGGTCATTGACCGCCTTGCCGGACTCTTCGCTGGGCATGGACGAGACGATGGCGAACGGGACCGTAGCCTGAGCCAATCGGATCGTGACCGTCTCTCCCCCATCGTTCGCCAATGGATAGACACGCTGCTTACGTCACCCACCGCGAACCGGCATCAGATGTCGAACGTGACGCGCGTTGTAGGACGGCTCGGCGATCCGCAATTGGCGGTTGGCCTCCGGCGCATGCTCGAACGTGATCTCGCCGATTGGGCGAAGGCCCGAGAAGAGCACTTTAAGTCTGGCCGCCGCGCGGGCGTGCTGACGCCGGACGTGACACACAGCCATATGCTCGAATACCGGAGAGCGTTCGAAGCAATCGGCGGCGAAGCGGTGATGGACATGATGAGGTCCTCTCTTCCCGACGCACGTTTCGGAAACGACGCCGCATGGGTTCTAGCAGACAGTTGGAGACGCGCGCATCCGTCCGGGAAGGAGCCACGGTTCGGATCGCGGCACGACTTCTCGGAGGTGAAAGCACGCCGGGAACAGCGGCGGGGTGGCGCTAGCCCTCCTGCCACCTGCGACGAGGCGGAAGCAGTATTCGCCGTGATCAGAGAGCTTGGCAAACCCGATAAAGAGGACGCAACGCAGCGGCATGCCATCGGGCTTGCGTACGTGGCTCTTGGCATCCCGCACGGGTCAAAGCGCCAAGAAATCGACCAGTTATTGGCTCTCCCCCAGCCCTATGCGGCCAAGCAAGGGCTTTTCCGGGCAGCGGCCATCGCGGGAGAAGAGCTGCCAGCCGGTTCCCTGCTCGCCGCTCTGCGCGAGCTGCTGGAAGTGGCGAAAACCGAGCGATGGCGGCTCGATGAGAACCGTGGCGAACTGATGGGCTGGATTGAGCTGTTTCCATTTTCGGACAGGCCACCGAGCGTCATCGAGGCGCTCGAACTGGTGCCTAAAGAGCACCAGCAGCCGTGGCAGCTCGACGGTTTGCTCTCGGCACTTGAGCAAGGCCCCAGTGAAGCATGCTTGGAGACGCTCGCGGCTCTTGCAAAACATGACCCAAGGGTTCTTGAGCAATACCAGTGGTACAACGCGCTTATCCGAATCGGCACGCTGGCTGCCGCGCGAAAACTTCTCGATTTGATTTGTTCAGGTAGCCCCATCGGGCGGTCGGGCGGTCTTGACACTTGGCATCTCGGGCAGCGGCTGGCTGAGTTCGCAGGTAAATTCCCGGCGTTCCGGGCGGAGCTAATGGAACGGTACATCGAGGCTGGGTGCTGGGCCGGCCAAAGCTGTCATTGAACGCGCGCTAATCGAAATCGCGGACTCCGATGTGGTGATGGCGCTGGTGCGCAGCTATGCCGCCGACATGCGGCCTTTCGACGGCGCGCTCCGCGAAGCGGTCCGTAATGTCGCTGTTGGACGGCGGCCGGCGCCGGATTGGCCGGGCGCATTCGAGGAATTCAGCGTCCCCCTGACGACACTTCGAAAGCAGTTGTTCGATCTCGTGGCGGCCGAGAATAAACAGTCAGCTCTTGCCGAGGCATGTTTGATCAAGATTGATAGGCTGCGCGACCATTACGGGCGGATCGAGGGCGAACCTCGGCATCCCGATATCAATTCCGGTCGCCCGTGGCCGAAACAGGCGGGTCAAAATTGACGGGCGTTGCCCGTCCTTGCTGCACGATGTGAAACTTAATTTTTAGCTTCGCTCAACTTCCTTGCCCCCGGCGCATAGGGCATCAGGAAGGCCGCGAGTTCGTCGATACGCCCATCGCAATTGGCCGCAGTGGCTGACAGGGAGCCGTAAGCCCTGCATTCTCATACCAGCTCCATAACGGATTAAATCGGGCAGTCTTCTGCGCTGAGAGCGGAAGGCAGGGGAATTGTTTTCGAGGCGCTGAGTGTGATTCGCTTGGCTATCTGATTCGGGGAAAACAGATGGTCGAATGCAGCAAAGCCGAGGTTCGGCGGCTCAAAACCGCGCTACGATGGAAGATCACGGCCGGACAGCGCCAGCGCATTCAAATGGTGCTGTTACGCGAGAGCGGGATGACGCAGGGCGCGATTGCGGCAGCGATGGGTGTATCGCTGAGCACGGTGAACCGCGCGCACATGGCCTATGCTCACGGTGGCATCAAGGCGCTTAAGCCCAAGCCGAATGGCGGACGCAAGCACGAGAACATGACCGTGGCGACGGAAAAGGCCTTGCTGGCGCGCTTTGCCAAAGCTGCCGGCGCCGGCGAGATGTTGAACATTCACGATCTCAAAGCGGCCTATGAACAGGCGATCGGGCATGTGACCAGCGACAGCACGGTGTACAATCTCTTGCACCGGCAGGGCTGGCGCAAGCTGATGCCGCGGCCGTTTCATCCCAAGCGCGACCTCGCGGCGCAAAAAGCTTTTAAAAAAACGGCTTTCCTGATGCAGTGAGGCAGGCTCGGCGGGCGGCCAAGAGGCGCGGTCGGCATCTGCGCATCATGTTCGCCGATGAAGCGCGCTTCGGCCGCATTAATCGGCCACGGCCATGCTGGGCGCCGATCGGAACGAGACCAGCGGTCGCCGCTCAGCTCATTCGCGAATACATCTATTTGTACGGCGCAGTCTCTCCAAAAGACGGAGTTTGCGTCTATCTGATCATGCCGACGTCGAACACCGCCTGCTTTCAGGCCTTCCTCGACGTGCTGGCGCGCAGGTTCGCCCGCCAGGACATCCTTTTGGTTCTCGACGGCGCGCCCAACCATCGCTGTGGCCAACTGACCCTTCCCGACAATATCAAGCTCTTGTACCTTCCACCGTATTCGCCCGAACTTAATCCAAAGGAAAATCTCTGGGATGAAATCCGCGAGAAAATCTTCAAGAATTACGCGCTGAAATCCATCGACGCCGTGCGCGCTAAACTCAAACAGGCCATCCTCTACATCGAGCACAACCGCAAACTCGTCCGCTCCATCACATCCTTTCCATATATCGCCAACTCACTCTGATGTGGAGTTGGTATTATAAGGTGCATAGATACGCTCTCGATTGGGGCAATATCTGTTTTGGGCGCCGCCCAGCGAATTGCCGCTAATGCCGGCCAGGGCGATCACGGACATTTCCAGTTCGATCAACTGCGAGGCCTTTTCAAACAGTTTGACGCATCGTTGCTCATGAGCCTCGTGAGTGAATTGCGCGCGCTTAACCTTTTGCGCGTTCAAGAGGGCGCAATCAGGATGCCTGACCACGGGGAAATTCTGCTGGAGCTGACGCCGATAGGAGTGCGACTTGTCGAGAGGTTTATCGAAGGCAAAATGTGAGCTAACGATCAGTCGGCGGCCGAAATGAAAAGTGCATGGGTCATAACTCAGGAAGGAACGCGGCACGCTACCGAAGTGATCGGCATTTTGTCCGCGAGGAAAAGTGCAGACACCGCCAAAGACTATGTTGAATGGCTCTATGCGCTGCTCCATTACGGACCAAGCGAGCATCTTGACCTTGCCAAGTATCAGAAGCCCTTTAATCCTTCTGAAGCACAGTTTATGACGACAAACACGGGGCTGCGCGTAAGCAACACAATCACATGCGGGGACAATCCATTTTTGGCCGCTCGCTTAGCTAAAAATGTGAGCTTAATTGATCAGGATAGCGAACATCCGAATTTGAAATGGACGAACCCCGATAGACTTGTTTGCGAAAAAGATACGCATCGAGTGATCACAAAAATACCGGGCGAAACCTATCAAGCGCCCGTGCACCTACCCCTGGGCAGACAAGTGTTGGAGGCAGTTTGAATGAGTGCGATTATCCCGCTTGGCACCTTCGAGCGTGTAACCCTCACCCAGGCATGGCCAACGGAAGACCGGAACTTTACGCCGTGGCTCGCCGAAGCCACCAACATTAGGCTACTCGGCCAGGCACTCGATATGGAGCTGGAGGTTGAGGCTATCGAGCATTGGGTTGGCCCCTTCCGTGCTGACATTCTTGCTCGCGCAACGGATGAGACTGACCATCGCGTTATCATCGAAAATCAATTTGGTCGAACAAATCACGGACATTTAGGTCAAATCCTCACGTATCTCGCAGGCATCGAGAGCACGAAGACTGTCGTGTGGATCGCGGAGACCATACAAGCTGATCACCGAGCGGCAATTGACTGGTTGAATAACAACACCTCCGACGAATTTTCGTTCTTCGCGATCGAAATTGAGCTGTGGCGGATCGGCACGTCTCCACCAGCTCCACGCTTCAACGTTATCGCCAGTCCTAATGATTGGACCAAGAGCACGCGCTCGGCCGCCCGTCAGGTAGGTGAGGGCGAACTGGCCGAGCGGCATCACATTCGGTTAGCGTATTGGGCTTCATTTGCGGAGTATCTCAAGGCGCATGGGTCATCATTTCGCATCAGACGGGCGAACAAGGATCATTGGTTCGAATTTCCGATCGGTCGTGCAGGCTTTGCAATCAGCGCCACCATTAGCACTGACAAGCAGCGCATTGGTGTCGAACTCTACAACCACAATGACCCGAACAAGGTCGCGTTCAATGCTTTATTCGCGGACAAGGGCGCGATTGAGCACGAGTTTGGCGAGCCGCTAGAGTGGCAAGAGCTGCCAGGGAAGAAAGCCTCACGGATCGCCATCTTTCGACAGGGCGTCGATCCGTCAGATGAGAAGCAACGCGACGAACAACACACTTGGATGCTCGCCAAGATGGATCAATTTCGGAAAGTTTTTGCCGGTCGCGTTAGGTCGCTTGTCTTAGCCCCTGCGAGTGAAGCCGGAGACCCTGAGAGCACTCATGACGAGTGAGTTGCCTTGACCATTTGATCACTGAACGAAGACGGAACGTCTTGCTACCATTTTGCTACCCAACTCGGTAGCAGCGCGCGGCATTGCACGAGACATGATGAACGGCTGGGCCAAAATCCTCAAAGAAAACAGGACCGTGTAGAACAGGCCATCACTGGCTGAAATGGCCGTAACCGAATTTCGAGTGCGGTGCCTGTTTTTCACCTCGGTCCAACCTTCGACGGGACTGAACTCTATGCAAGCCTACGAACTGACAGTCGTAGGGCTAATAGCAACGCCGGGCGCGCCGATCGCGAGTCGGCCTGCCGGCAACCCTCCAGTCGCTGTTACCCCTGTGTTACCCCGACGCAGAAGCGCCTTTTTTGAGGACCGGCTAAGTGTTTGAATTTGCTTGGAGCGGGCGAAGGGATTCGAACCCTCGACCCCAACCTTGGCAAGGTTGTGCTCTACCCCTGAGCTACACCCGCATCCGAGAAGGGTAAGGCGGCCAAGCATACCGGCGCCGGACCACGGCAAAGCTATGCCAAAGACATTGCCGCTTTGCAACCGCGCGCGCCGCGGGCCTGGGATTCGGGGGCCTAGGACCTTGGCTGGAGCATGAACTTTTCGGAAAACCCGGTATCCACTTTTCCGGATCATGCGCTAAATACCGGCCATGCCAGCCTCGCCCGACGAGCTTTTTGCCTATCTGGACAGGCTTGGCATCGCCCACAAGACCGTGAGCCATCCGGCGGTATTCACCGTGGGCGAGGCGCGCGCGCTGCGCGGCGCGGTTCCGGGCGGCCATACCAAGAACCTGTTCTTGCGCGACAAAAAGGACGCGCCGTACCTCGTCGTGGCCAACGAAGATGCCGTCATCGAGTTGAAATCGCTGCACCGGCTTCTTGGCGCCTCCGGTCGGTTCTCGTTCGGCTCCGCGGACCTGCTGCGTGAACTCCTCGGCGTCGAGCCTGGCTCGGTGACGCCGTTTGCCGCCATCAACGACACTGGCGGCCGGGTGACGGTCGTGCTCGACGCCGCCATGATGGCGCATCCGGTGCTCAACTTTCATCCGCTGGCCAATACCGGGACGACGACGATTTCCTGTGACGACCTCATTAAATTCCTCAAAGCCACCGGGCATCAGCCGCGGATCGAGCCGGTGTCCAATAGTGGGCCGTAAATTGTCCCCGATTGCAATTGGCCGCTTTGTTCCCATTTAATCAGGCGAAAGATGCGGATTTCGCCCCGCCGGGGGC
Organism: uncultured Alphaproteobacteria bacterium; assembly: GCA_963791925.1. Taxonomy (GTDB): domain Bacteria; phylum Pseudomonadota; class Alphaproteobacteria; order Rhizobiales; family Xanthobacteraceae; genus BOG-931. The sequence continues at coordinate 292,072 of CAWBUA010000007.1, forward strand.
CAAGGGAATTCAAGGGAAATCAAGGGAAAGGGCGACCGGGCAAGCCGATGTCAATGCTGCAGCAAACTCCAACCGCGCCTGCGGACGCAGTTGTCAAGGACACGACGACGCAAACTTTCGTCAAGGATGTCATCGAGGAATCGAAGCGCCAGCCGGTGCTGGTCGATTTCTGGGCGCCCTGGTGCGGCCCCTGCAAGCAGCTTACCCCGGTCCTGGAAAAGGCCGTCAAAGCCGCCAAGGGCAAGGTCAAGCTCGTCAAGATGAACATCGACGAGCATCCCGCCATTCCCGGTCAGATGGGCATCCAATCGATCCCCGCCGTCATCGCTTTCGTCAACGGTCAGCCCGCGGACGGCTTCATGGGAGCGCTGCCGGAAAGCCAGGTCACGGCGTTCCTGGAACGGCTCACCAAGGACCGCATCGGCGGCGAGGCCCAGGATTTGCTGAAGACTGCCGACGCCGCGCTTGCCGAGGGCGACGCCGCCGGCGCGGCGGAGCTTTATACGCAAGTTCTTGCCGAGGACGGCGGCAGCGTGCCGGCGCTTGCCGGCCTGGCGCGCGCTTACGTGGCGACCGGCGCGCTCGATCAGGCGCGGCAGACGCTCGCCATGGTGCCGGAAGCCAAGCATAATGACTCGGCGGTGGCCGCTGCCCGCGCCGCGCTCGAACTCGCCGAACAGGTCAAAACAGTCGGCCCGGTCACCGAGCTCGAACAGAAGGTCGCCGCCAATCCGCTCGACCATCAGGCCCGCTTCGATCTGGCGCTGGCGCTCAACGGCAAGGGCCAGCGGCACGACGCGCTCGAGCATCTGATCGCCATCGTCAAGCGCGACCGCAAATGGAACGACGACGGCGCCCGCAAGCAGCTCGTGCAGTTTTTCGACGCCTGGGGTCCGACCGACGAAGCCACCATCGAGGGCCGCAAGCGGTTGTCGTCGATCTTGTTTGCTTAGAGTCGCGCGCTATTCGTCATCCTGAGGTGCTCGCGCGCAGCGCGGGCCTCGAAGGATGCATCCGAGGCGCACGGGCCGTCGCCCTTCGAGGCTCGCTTCGCTCGCACCTCAGGGTGACGGCGTACGGGAGTGGAGTGCGACATGCCGATGAACGCGATCTTCAACGGACCGGATGCGCTGCCGGCAGTGATCCCGGTGTTCCCGCTGCCGGGCGCGCTGCTGTTGCCGCGCGGGCAGATGCCGCTCAACATATTCGAGCCGCGCTATCTGGCGATGATCGATGACTCCTTGCGCTCCGAGCATCGCCTTATCGGCATGATCCAGCCCGATCCGGCGCATCCGGGGCCGGATGAAAACAAGCCGCATCTGTTCCGCGTCGGCTGCGTCGGCCGCCTGACGCAATTCGCCGAGAGCGGCGACGGCCGCTATCTCATCCAGCTCACCGGCGTCGCGCGCTTCCGCGTCGAAGCGGAGCTGCCGGTCGCAACGCCCTACCGGCAATGCAAGGTGACGTATCAGCCCTTCATCGACGACTTCACCGCGCGCAAGGGCGAGGAGGAGGTCGACCGCAAGGCGCTGTTGCGCGCGCTCACGGCGTTTCTCAAAGCCAACAATCTCAAGGCCGATTGGGAAGGCATCGAAAACGCGCCCAACGAAGCCTTGGTCAATGCACTGGCGATGATGTCGCCCTACGACGCCGCCGAGAAACAGGCCATGCTGGAGGCGCCGGATTTGAAGACCCGCGCCGAAATCCTGGTCGCCGTCACCGAGATCGAGCTCGCCAAGAGCAAGACGTCCGGCGAGACACCGTTGCAATAGCGGAAATGCTATAAATACCCAACCAATGCGGAGCTCAGCATGTCCAGTCCTGCCGGCGAACGTCCCGCCGAAGGCGTCGATCCGAAACTGCTTGAAATCCTGGTCTGCCCGCTGACCAAATGCCCGCTCGAATATGACGCGGAAAGGCAGGAGCTGATCTCGCGCGGAGCCAAGCTCGCCTATCCGATCCGCGACGGCATCCCGATCATGCTGCCCGAGGAAGCGCGCCGGATCGATTGACGCGGCTGTCATCGTCCGCAAAAGCGGACGATCCAGTATTCACCGGCATTGCTTTCTGCCACGGCGGCAGCGTTTACTGGACGCCCCGCCTGCGCGGGGCATGACATTGTCGGGCCTTGGGAGAAGAAAATCGTGATCAAGATCTGGGGGCGGAAAACCTCGTCCAACGTGCAGAAGGCGATGTGGGCGGTCGGCGAGCTCGGCCTGCCGCACGAACGCATCGATGTCGGCGGCGCATTCGGCAAGAACCGGGAGCCGGCCTATCTGGCGATGAACCCGAACGGCCTGGTGCCGACGCTGGAAGAAGAGGACGGCTTTCTGTTGTGGGAATCCAACACCATCGTCCGCTACCTCGCCGCCAAGTATAAATCGACCATCCTCGAGCCGGCGGATCTGAAAACGCGGGCGCTTGCCCAGAAATGGATGGACTGGCAGCTCTCGGTCTGCGGCCCCGCGATCACCCCGGTGTTCTGGGGACTGATCCGCACGCCGCCGGAAAAGCGCGATCACGCGGCCATCGAAGCGGGAAAGAAGAATACCACGGCGGCGATCCAGATGATGGACGCGCAGCTTGCCAAAACCCGCTATCTCGCCGGCGACGGCTTTTCCTACGGCGATATTCCGGTCGGCATCATGGCCTATCGCTATCGCCAGCTGGTGCCCGACCGGCCGCCAATGCCTAACTTCGAGCGCTGGTATGCGGCCCTATCCGAGCGCAAGGCCTTCAAGGATCACGTCGCGGCGGTGCCGTTGTCGTAGCCGGTCATTCCGGGGCGCGCGAAGCGCGAGCCCGAAATCCATATTCGCTGCCATTGCGGCAAGTGCTCGGGGCGATCCGGCTTGTTCCGTGATTAATGACAAAAATTACTCCGCCGCCACGCGCACGGCAGCCGAATGCGCGGAGACGATGTAATCCATCGCCGCCTGGACGCCGCCTTTCTTGTGCGGGATGCCGGCCAGCGACAGCGCCATCTCGGTCGCCGCCAACACGCCCATCATCCAGCCGTCGTTGATGTCGCCGAGATGGCCGATGCGGAAATATTTCTTGGCGTAGGGGCCGAAGCTCGCGCCATAGGAAATATTGAACGCGTCGAGCGCCAGCGCGCGGAACGCATCGGCGTCGTGGCCGTCCGGCAGCAGCACCGCGGTGATGGTCGGCGAATAATATTTCGGCTCGCGGCACAAGGTTTCGAGGCCCCAGGCGCGCACCGCGCGCCGCGTCGCCTCGGCGAGCCGGTGATGGCGCGCGAACACATTGTCGAGGCCTTCCTCGTGCAGCATCTCGATCGACACCGCGAGCCCCTGCAGCATCTGCGTCGCCGGCGTATAGGGAAAGAAGCCGACCTTGTTCATGGTCAGCATGTCGTCCCAGGCGAAGAACGACTTCGGCAGCTTCGCGGTCTTGTTGGCGGCTAGCGCCTTGTCGCTGATCGCGTTGAACGACATGCCCGGCGGCAGCATCAGGCCCTTCTGCGCGCCGCCGACGGTGACGTCGACGCCCCACTCGTCGTGCCGGTAATCGGTCGAGGCCAGCGAGGAGATAGTGTCGACCATCAGCAGCGCCGGGTGGCCGGCGGCGTTGATCGCTTTGCGGATCGGCTCGATCGGCGACAGGCAGCCGGTCGCGGTCTCGTTGTGCAGGACGCAGACCGCCTTGATCTCGTGCGCCTTGTCCTTGCGCAGATGCTCTTCGATGGTGGCGGCATCGGCGCCGGTGCGCCAGTCGCCCGGAATGAACTCGGGTTTGAGACCGAGCTTCTGCGCCATGGTCTTCCATTGCGTCGCGAACTGGCCGGTCTCGACCATCAGCACGCGATCGCCGGGAGACAGCGTATTGACCAGCGCCGCTTCCCAGGCGCCGGTGCCGGTCGCGGTGTAGATGATCACCGGATTGGTGGTCTTGAAAATGGTCTTGATGCCGTCGAGGCAGCGCTTGCCGAGCTTGGCGAATTCCGGGCCGCGATGGTCGATCAGCGGCGTGTCCATCGCGCGGAGCACGCGGTCGGGCAGCGGCGTCGGCCCCGGGATTTGCAGGAAGTGACGCCCGGCGGCGCGCGAAGCATTCTGCGGCATTTTCGGCACTCCATCGGACGGATGAATAAGCCCCGGCGGCGCATGTCCGTGAGCGCACGCGGCTTGTGGCGTTGAATAGCGAATGCGACATTCGGGTCAAGTCTAATTGACGTAAACCGTATTGCGTTGTTATCGCGTCGCTTTTGGACGTGGAGGAAAATGTGTCAGCACGGCTCGTGCCGGGGCTCGAGCGCCGGCTGAAGGCGGAAAAGGTCGGCGGCGTCCGCTTCGATGCATTTACGCGTGGCCGCTATTCCACCGACGCATCGCATTATCAGATCATGCCGCGCGGCGTGGCGGCGCCGCGCTCGATCGAGGAAGCCGATCGGGCGATCGCGGTCTGTCGCGCGGAGGGCGTAGCGGTGACGGCCCGCGGCGGCGGCACCTCGCAGGCCGGCCAAACCGTCAACGAAGCGCTCATCGTCGATTGCTCGCCGCATCTCAACGAAATGATGGAACTCGACGTCGCCAACCGGCGCTGCGTGGTGCAACCGGGCATCGTGCTCGACGAGCTTAATCGCAAGCTAAAACCCACCGGCTTGTGGTTTCCGGTCGATATCTCGACGGCGTCGCGCGCCACCATCGGCGGCATGGTCGGCAATAATTCCTGCGGCGCGCGCTCGCTGCGCTACGGCAATACGCGCGAGAACGTGCTGTCGATCGACGCCGTGCTGGCCGACGGCACGCACGCGCATTTCGGCCGGCTCGGCGAGGCGAGCGTGAACGTGCCGCAGCCGCTCATTCGCGATCTCCTCGCCATCGCGGCGCGCGAGGCGGGCGAGATCGAGCGGCGCTTTCCGAAAGTGCAGCGCCGCGTCGGCGGCTACAATCTGGACGCGCTGGTGCCGGGGAGGAACGACATCAATCTCGCGCATCTTCTGGTCGGCTCGGAAGGCACGCTGGCGTTCTCGACCAGGATCGAGCTGAAGCTTGCGCCGCTCCTTGGCCGCCGCGCGGTCGGCGCCTGTCATTTCGGCAGCTTCCACGAGGCGATGCTGGCGGCGCAGCACATCGTCGCGCTCGGGCCCATCGCCGTCGAGCTGATCGACCGCACCATGCTCGGTCTCGCCAAGGACATCGCGATGTATCGGCCGATCGTCGACGCGTTTCTGCGCGGCGATCCCGAGGCAATCCTGTTCGTCGAATTCGCCGAGGACGACGACGAGAATGTGCGGCGGTTGAAACGGCTCGGCGCGCTCCTCGGCGATCTCGGCATCGGCTGGGACAAGCGCGGCGCCAAATGGGGCGGCGTGGTCGAGGTGCTCGATCCGAAATTGCAGGCCGGCATCACCGAAGTGCGCACCGCCGGGCTCAACATCATGATGTCGATGAAGGAGGCGGGCAAACCGATCTCCTTCGTCGAGGACTGCGCCGTGCCGCTCGAACATTTGCCCGATTACACGGCGCGGCTCACCGAAGTGTTCGAGAAGCACGGCACGCGCGGCACCTGGTACGCGCATGCCGCGGTCGGCTGCCTGCATGTGCGGCCGGTGCTCAATCTGCGGCTCGACAAGGACGTCCGCGCGATGCGCGCCATCGCCGAGGAAGCCTTCGCCATGGTGCGCGACTACAAAGGCTCGCATTCCGGCGAGCACGGCGACGGCATCGTGCGCTCGGAATTTCACGAGTTCATGTTCGGCGCCGAGCTGGTGCACGCGTTCGAAGAGGTCAAGGACCGCTTCGATCCGCAAGGAGTCTTCAATTCCGGCAAGATCGTGCGCGCGCCGAAATTCGACGACCGCAGCAATTTCCGTTACGGCCCCGATTACCGCGCCGAGGATATCGCGACCGCGCTCGACTGGTCGGCTTATCCCGGCAAGGGCGGCGGCTTTCAGGGCGCGGTCGAAATGTGCAACAACAACGGCGCCTGCCGCGCGCTGGCCGGCGGCGTCATGTGTCCAAGCTACCGCGTCACCCTTGACGAGCGCGACGTGACGCGCGGCCGCGCCAATACGCTGCGCCTCGCCATCACCGGCCAACTCGGGCCGGATGCGCTGACCTCGGACGCCATGGCGGAGACGCTGAAGCTTTGCGTCTCCTGCAAGGCCTGCCGGCGCGAATGCCCAACCGGCGTCGATATGGCGCGGATGAAGATCGAGGTGCTGCGGGCGCGGGCCGAAAAGCTCGGCCTGTCGCTGCACGACCGGCTGGTCGGTTATATGCCGCGCTACGCGCCTTACGCCGCGCGACTGCATTGGCTGTTCAATCTGCGCGACGTCGTCCCCGGCGCGGCGAAACTTTCGCAAGCCGTCGCCGGCTTTTCCGCGCGGCGAAGCTTGCCGAAATGGCGGGCGGATTATTACAAAGACGTGGATGCCCGGGATCAGGCCATGCATGACGGCAACGAAGTCGTTCTGTTCGCCGACACCTTCAATCGCTATTTCGAGCGCGAAAACATCGAGGCGGCGCTTACGGTGCTGGCTGCGGCCGGCTATCGGGTCAATGTCGCGAAGCCGAACGTCCGCGGCCGCCCATTGTGCTGCGGCCGGACGTTCCTTTCGATTGGCAAAGTCGACCAGGCGCGGGCAGAAGCGGAGCGCACGCTCGCTGCGCTCGCGCCTTATGTGGAACGCGGCGTCCCGGTTATCGGCCTCGAGCCGAGCTGCCTCTTCAGCTTCCGCGACGAAATCCCGGCGCTGGTGAAGAGCGCCACGGCGCAGCGCGTTGCCGAGAACGCACTGCTGTTCGAGGAATTTCTGTCCCGCGAAGCAAAAGCCGGGACGCTTGCTCTCAACCTCGCGCCGCTAAAAAAGCGCGCTTTGCTGCATGGCCATTGTCATCAGAAATCCTTCGACACGATGTCATCTGTCGAAGCGGTGCTGAAGCTTGTTCCCGATCTCGCAGTCGAAACGATCGAATCGAGCTGTTGCGGCATGGCCGGTGCGTTCGGTTTCCATGCCGATACCATCGACGTCTCGCGCGCCATGGGCGAGTTGTCGTTGCTACCCGCCGTACGCAAGGCGCCCGACGACGCGATCATCGTCGCCGACGGAACATCGTGCCGGCATCAAATCTACGACGGCGCCGGCCGCGAGGCGCTGCATGTCGCCCGCGTGCTGGGCATGAGCCTCAAGGCCGGCGCCGGTCGGCTCTGAAATTGCACACGGCCGGTGAATTCCGTCAGGGCTTGTTTGTCTTTGCGCCATACCTGTTGAAGGTGGCGGCAACATTGGCGCTGACGCTTTTTGCCGCCGCCATGTCTTCATTTGCACCGGCGCTGTCCCCCTTCTTGAGCTTGATCTGTCCGCGTCCATAAAGCGCAACGGCACTCTTCGGAAATTGCTTCAACACATTGGCGTAATCGGCGAGCGAATTGTCCAGGTCGCCCAGCATCAAATGCACCCGCGCCCGGTGTAACAGCGTGTTGGCATGGTTGGGCCGGATCGTCAGCGATTTGTTGCAATCGACGAGCGCGGCCTTGAGTTGATCGATGATACCGAGCTCGTCACAGCGATTGGCGAGCGTAACCGGATTGTTCGGGCTAAGCTCGATGCTCTTACTGTAGTCGGCGATGGCGCGATCGTGATCGCCGCCATCCGAATAGGCATTGCCGCGCTCGTCGTAGGCCTTGGCGAATTTCGGATCGAGCCGGACGGCGGCGCTGAGGTCGGCAATGGCTTGGTCGTAGTTGTCTTTGTCGTAGTAGTTCACGCCCCGATTGTAATAGGCGAGCGAATAGCCCGTGTTCAATTTGATCGCCTGGTCGCAATCTTTGATCGCGGAGTCGAGATCACCCTTCCTGATATAGGCGCTGCAGCGATTGTTGAACTCGATCGCGAGATTCTTGCCGGTAGATTTGCCGGATTGGATCATGGCCGTGCAGCCGCCAATCTGGAGATCAGGGGACGGATCGCCCTTGTCGAAGCACCAATCCATTTGTTGTTTAGTTTGTGCGCCGGCTGGCAGCAGGCTTGTGGCCGTGAACAGCGCGACCAGCAGCCAAATCGGCCACCCCAAAAAGCGCATATTTCCCCTCCCCAGGGCGATGAACGTGAAAGGACCTATCACTGCGCCTTGTATGAGTCCACGTGCGCTGTCATTGCTCTTGCTCAAGCGCGCTTTCGTGCCAGTGGCGCAGCGCCAGGTAATTGATCGCCGACAAGAGATAAAAGATCACGATGCCGGCGACCGAGAGCAGCAAGAGCGCCGCGAACATGCGCGGGATGTTCAGCCGATAGCCGGATTCGGCAATGCGGTAGGCAAGCCCGGAGCCGGCGCCGGCGGAGCCGGCGGCGATCTCGGCGACCACGGCGCCGATCAGCGACAACCCGCCGGCGATGCGCAGTCCGCCTAGAATGTAGGGCAGCGCGGCGGGCAGCTTCAGGTTCCACAGCATCTGGCCGCGCGTGGCGCCGTAGAGCGCGAACAGGTCGGCGAGATTGCGGTCGACCGAGTGCAGGCCGAGCGTGGTGTTGGCCAGTACCGGAAAGAACGCGACGATCCAGGCGCAGGCTAAGACCGCGAGCGGTTGCGGCAGATAGATCAAAAGGAGCGGCGCGATGGCGACGATCGGCGTGACCTGCAGGATCACCGCGTAGGGATACAGCGAATATTCGACCAGCCGCGACTGGTTGAAGAGCACGGCCAAGCCAACTCCGCCGATGGCCGCGAGCAGAAAGCCTTCCAAGGTGGTGGCGAGCGTGACCAGCAGCGATTGGAACAGCAACGCCCAATCGGAGACCAGGGTGCGGACGATCAGCCAAGGGTCGGGTAAGACATAAGGCGGAATATGCCCGATCCGCACCACTGCCTCCCAGAGCGACAGCCCGAGGATGAGTACGACGATCGGCAGCGCGACCCGCGAGGCGCGGTCAAGATTTCCCGCTCGTCCCCGCGAAAGCGGGGACCCAGAGCGGCTTGCGCTGTTTCGCATTGGATTCCCGCTTTCGCGGGAATGAGCGGAGGGTGGCAAGGAAGAGCTCATTGTCCTCCTCCCACAGTCATATCCGTTGTAGCCATGGCCTGTGCCAGCGCTTCCGAGGCGCGGCGGCAGAATGCGGCGTATTCAGCCGAGGTGCGAAAATCCTGGTGGCGCGGATAGGGCGCGTCGATCGCAAGCTCGGCGAAGACCCGGCCCGGCCGCGCCGCCATGACCACGATGCGGTTCGACAGATAGACCGACTCGAACACCGAATGGGTGACGAACACCACGGTGGTGCGCAGCGCCTGCCACACTTCCAGGAGATCGTTGTTGAGCTTGAAGCGCGTGATCTCGTCGAGCGCCGCGAACGGCTCGTCCATCAATAAAAGCGCAGGCTCGGTGACCAGCGCGCGGGCGATCGAGACGCGCATGCGCATGCCGCCCGACAATTCGCGCGGATAAGCGCGGCCGAATTCTTTCAGCCCGACGCGGTCAAGCGCGCCAACGACGCGCGCGCGCGCCCTTTCGGCGGCGATGCCTTTGAGCTTGAGCGGCAGCAGCACGTTGCTGAACACGCTCGTCCACGGCATCAACGTCGGCTCTTGGAACACGAAGCCGATACGGCTTTCGCCGTCCGCGGACCTGCGCGGCGACGTCCATTCGACGGCGCCTTCGCTCGGCTCGCTCAGGCCGGCGATGATGCGCAAGGCGGTCGATTTGCCGCATCCCGACGGGCCAAGCAGCGAGACGAACTCGCCGTCCCGCACGTCGAAATCGAAGCCCTTGAGCGCCAGCGTCCCGGAGGGAAATGCCTTGCCGACGCCGCGCAGCGTGACGAGCGGAGATCCTGAATGCGTTACGGTCGCCTTGTTCATCATCATTGTCATGCCCCGCGACGGCGGGGCATCCAGTAAACGCCGCCGTTGCCGATCATCCCGAACCTACGCGATTACTGGATCATCCGCCTTCGCGGACGATGACAGCAACAGTGTCACTTCGGCCGCAGGTCGAGCCCGACTTTCTTGTCGACGAATCGCAGCGTGTAGGCCTTGCGGTAATCGAGCCCAGGCTTGGTGACGCCGGCGCGCACCATCTCGTCGAAGAAGCTTTTCATGCGCGCGTCGGTCATGGCGCCGATGCCGAGCGTCAAAGCGTCGCCGGAATCGACGATGCCGTATTTCCTCATCGCGCGCACCGAATAGGCCAGCAGATCGTCGGTCATTTCCGGGTTCTGCTTTTTGATCAGCGCATTCGCTGCGCTGTTGTCGTGATAGAGATAATTGTACCAGCCGACGGTCGAGGCATCGATGAAGCGCTGCACCAGGTCGGGTTTCTTGTCGACGAGGTCGCGCCGGGTCTCGATCAGGGTCGAATAGCCGGCCAGTCCCTCGTCGGCGAGCAAAAAGATTTTCGGCGTGAAATGCGCGGCCTTCTCTATGGCGAACGGTTCCGACGTCACATAGCCCTGCATCGCGCTCTTTTTGTTGACCAGGAACGGCTGCGGATTGAAGGTGTAGGGCTTCACCTGCGAGTTTTTGAAGCCGTAGGTGGCTTTGAGCCACTGGAAATAGGTCGCCACGCCTTCCGGCGATATGAACAGGGTCAGATTCTTCAGGTCCTGCAATTTCTCGATGCCCTGATCGGGATGGGCGATCAGTACTTGCGGGTCCTTCTGGAAATAGGCGGCGACTTCGACGGTCGGGATGTTCTGCGTGACGGCATCGAAGCCCTGCAGATTGTTGGCGGACAGGAAGAAATCGATCTTGCCGACCGGCAGCAAAATGCGGTTGTTCACGCTCGGCCCGCCCTGGCGGATGGTGACGTCGAGGCCGTATTTGCGGTAAGTGCCGTCGGCCAGCGCCTGGTAGAAGCCGCCGTGCTCGGCCTCGGCCACCCAGTTGGTGCCGAAGGTAACCTTGTCGAGCGCCTGGGCCGCAGCCGGGCCGGCCCAGGCGCTTGCCCCGAGGGCGGCAATCATTAACCCGGCGCGAAAAACCATCTTCAACGACATCGGTTGCCCCTTTGGTTCGGCGACGCGAGAATAGAGCATGGCACGATTGGCGAGTGAACCGTGATGACGCTGCCCTTGCGCGACTGGATGGAGATGACCTGGCAGGATATCGCCGGCGCCGGCGGCAATGCCGCGCGCTGGATCGCAGTGCTGCCGCTCGCCGCGGTCGAGCAGCACGGCCCGCATCTGCCGCTCGGCGTCGATACTTTCATCGCCGAGGCCTATCTGGCGCGCGTGCGCGGTCTTTTGCCCGACGAACTGCCGGTGACGTTTCTGCCGGTGCAGCGCATCGGCGTCTCGTCCGAGCATCTGGCCTTTCCCGGCACGCTAACCGTGTCGGCGGCGACCGCGATCGCGGCCTGGACCGAGCTTGGCGAGAGTTTGGCGCGCGCCGGCCTGCGCAAGCTCGTCCTCGTCACCAGTCACGGCGGCAATGTCGCGGCGATGGAAACGGTGGCGCGCGAGCTGCGCACCCGGCGCGGCATGCTCGCGGTCACGGTCGGCTGGCACCGCTTCGGCTATCCCGACGGCGCGTTTTCGGGCGAGGAGAAAAAGCACGGCATCCACGGCGGCGACATCGAGACCTCGCTGATGCTGGCGGCCAAAGCGGACACCGTGCGCATGGATCAGGCGCCCAAGGCCGTGCCGGACACGGTGGCGATGGCGGCCGAGTTCAAATGGCTCGGCGCCTACCGGCCGGCCGGCTTTGCCTGGATGACGCAGGATCTGCATCCAAGCGGCGCGGTCGGCGACGCCACGCTGGCGACCGCGGCCAAGGGCGAGGCGGCGCTGGCGCACGGCGCCGCGACTTTCGTCGAGCTCCTGCGCGAGATCGACCGCTTCGATCTTGCGCGGCTGTGCGACGGGCCGCTGTCGCATTCATAGCCGCTTCCGTCTCGCGTCCGCTGCGATACGACGCAATTTGTCGGCAATATCCGCTTTGTTGCCGGCGGGGGCGCCGCTGAGCCCCGGCGTCCAAAAACTATCTGGCAGCCGCGCACAGCAGGATAGTGCAGCTGACTCATTGCCCAATCGCGCATGGCAATCTGCCTGGAAGAGCAGACCGAACACAATATCTTCCTCCCACTGCTTAGGGTTCAATGCCTCGCCACGATGGAAATCCTCCAGCGCCTTCTCGTATTCGCCTAGGTGCCGATAAACTTGCCCGCGCGACAGGAATGACATCGGATCGGAATCACGGTCGATCTCGATGACTTTATTAAGATCCTCCAGTGCCCGCCTTGGTTCGCCGATTTGCATCCACGCAAAGTGGCGATCGAAATAGGCATGGGAATTTGTCGGATTCTCATGAATCCAATCATTCACGATGCCAAGGTAGCTTTGCGGGTCCGACCGAAGAAGCTTGTGGAGTACCATTACTTCCTCAGGTGACTTTGGTTCCTTCATTGATGTGCGCTCCTGTCCCCAACGGATCACGATCGGTCAACTGGGTTGCCGCCACAGTCCTTGCTGACTTGGCCCATAACGCATTGAAAGAATGTTTTACCCATCCCTCTGTATTGATCTGTTCCCAAAAATCCGCGCCTTAGTAGCTTACTACAATAGTCGAATGCGTGAGCCCACTCCTCCTCGCATTCCGGTCGGTCCGGATAAGGATTTCCCAGTTCGCCGCGGGGATTGATGCCGGGAATGGCAGGTGGGGGCACGATCTCAGAAGGAAAGGGAATTACTCCAGGGATCGGCGACTCGAGTGGTGCTGGAAGTGTCAATTGAGCCTGCATTTGCGGCTGGCTCGTTTGCGTTGGAGCTAAATCGCCTATCGCCGTACCGCTAGGAGCGAATTGTCCACCGGTGCTTTCCGGACTTCCAGCGGGCCAACGCGGATGCTTCGTAGGATTCCAATCCGCCTTGAGAAGATTGCTTGATTGCAGCCGGCGCGCCAGATCAAGGATGTCGTTCGTCGTCTGCGGTGATTTCGTTAGTGAAGGTGGATCGGGAATCTGAAGATGTAGCGTCGCGATCTGGGCATGGAAGAGATCGCCGCAGTCGAGTGCTCGGGCGACTGCCGTGAGACCGCCAATCTTCGCATTGAATTCAACGGGCAGGTGATAGCGCTTACTAAGATCGCCATTGAGATCGGCCATCCGGCGCGGCTGCCACTGCCCAATGCCATTGCTACTGAAAGTTTGCATCAATAGCGGTACTTCACCTACGAACAGGCCATTTTTGCCACAGGAAACCCCACTCCCGGGCATCTCTGACAATCCAAATCTGCGTCCTAACTGAGTCATTGATACCTCCTGAAATGAGGTGAGCGATCTCGTTCTCGCGGCGCGTCTAAGCGTCCGAGGTTTGCCTAAGCCACGGTCAAGAATTCTTCCCCAACGGAAGCGGGAAGTGCAGCGCCGGGAGGCGCCAAAGTCATGGCCGCGCCACACGGGCGAATGTTGCCACTCGCTCGCGCTTCGGGCGCGGCGCGCGCCACAGGAAGATTCCCTTACGAGAACCGCCTGCTTCGGGCGCGCTGCGCCTCCCGGCGCTCCACCGCGGCTTCTTCGCCCAGGCGGCCGGCCCGCCTCGGCTCAAAAACCGCACTCGCTCCACCCGTCCGCTCATCTCCGCGGCGGCGTCCTTCCGAGCGAGATTTGATTCGCCCCTCTATGTAACGAAAAGAAGGACGACTGTCAAGAGATTGTCGCTATAAACGCGACGCATCGTAGGGGCGGGTTTGAAACCCGCCCCTACCCCCGCAACGCCGCGAGATTCACCGGCCCGTCGAACAGGGCGCCGATCAGCTTCAGCGCCTCCGCGGCGCGGGCGTCGCTCCAACCGCCGTGCTTGGCATTGAGCCGGAATTTGTCCTCGATATCGGCGCGGGTCAGCGGCTCTTGCGCGCCGCCGCGCATATAGGGCTGGCGCTCTTCGACCACCGTGCCGTTGCGCAAGGTAGCGCGGATGTGGCCGGTGAAATTCTTCGGATAGGGATTTTTCGGATCGATCGCGTAGCGGACCTTGGCGGCGAGCGCGAGCACCGCCGGATCGCGCACCGCGGCGTCGGTGAAATCGCTCAAGCCCACATTGCCGCGTACGAAGCCGGCGGCGATGCAATACGGCGTGGAGAATTTGCCGGAATAGCCGTTGGCGGGATGCTGCTTGGCGGCGAGCGGCTCCCACAGCCGGTGCACGGTGCCTTCGCCGACCTCGCAGACCATTTCGGCGACCTGGTCAGGTTTCACCCCTCGCGCCGCGAGGCGCCGTGAACAGTCGATGTAGGGATGCGTCATGGTTCCGCAGGGATAGGGCTTGAAGGCGAGCGTCTCGGTGACCCAGCGCCCGCCGAAATCGCCGATCAGCGCGTCGTAGTCGCCCTCGGTGGTGCGCGCGAAGCCGTGAAAGAATCCGTGCACGCCTTCGAACACGGTGCGCGGTCCGGAAAAGCCGGCGCGGCCGAGCAGCGCCGCGCGCATGCCCGATTGCGCCGCCCAGCCGGCATGCAGCCGTTTGGTCCAGGCGCCCTCGGCCAGATATTCGATGATGCCCCCGGCCATCGACGCGACGGTGCCGAGCGCGTCGACCATCTGGCGGGCGTCGAGCTTGAGCGCCGCGCCGACGCCGGCCGCGGCGCCCACGGCGCCGAACACGGCGGTCGGATGAAAGCCCGCTTTGTGGGTCAGCGTCGGCGCCACGAGACTGAGCCGGCACATCGTTTCGACGCCGACGGCGATGCCGAGGAGAGCGGCGCGGCCATCGAGCTTTTGCCGCTCGCAGACGGCGAGCACCGCCGGCACGATCACGGCGCCGGCATGGACCGGGCCGCCTTCGAAGGTGTCGTCGAAATCCTCGCCATGGATCGCCGTGCCGTTAACGAGCGCGGCAGCGGCAGCGGAAAACGTGCGGGCGTGACCGATCGCGGTGCACGGCCCGTCGTCGTCGCAGCCGGCGAGCGTGATCTTGACGTAATCCTCGTTGCGCGCGGTGACGGCGAGACCGACCACGTCGATCAAAAGCTCGGTGCATTTCTCCCGCACGGCCGCGGGAAGGCGCGCGGCATCGATCGCGCAGATCTTTTGCGCCAGATGCTCGGCAATGGCGGTCTTGGGCAACGCGTCGGAAACCATGGTCACGTCTCGCTGGCGATCGAAGGCGGAGATGGCATGTCACCGGAAATCCTTGTCCCGTCAAGCGCTTGTTGGACCGGCGCAATTCCGGGCGCGGCGCCAGCGAATGCAATGCCGCGCCCCAGGGTCAGAACCTTGTCCGCGACGGCGGCGACTAATCGGCAAACGGCCAGTTTGGCCGCAATCTCCAGTATCGCCAATCGGATGTTCCCATGCACCGTGTCACTCCCATTCTCGCCGCCGGCCTGATCGTTCTACTGGCCGCGCCTGCCGCGCGGGCTGAAACCAGCCCCAATGCCGACATCTGCGCCGCGGCCGACGACAGCGCTTATTCGCCGGAGCAACGCATCGCCGCCTGCAGCGCGCTGATCGATACGCTGAAAAGCGAGCCGCAGGCCCAGGCCGCGGCGCTGGTCAATCGCGGCGCGACGTATTGGACCATCGACAAGATCGATGCGGCGCTGGCCGATCTCAATCGCGCCATTGCGCTCGATCCCAACAATGCCCGCGGTTTCCGCGAACGCTCGAATTTGTTCCGCGACCGCGGTGACTTCGACAAGGCGCTCGCCGACGCCAATGCGGCGGTGCGGATCGACCCCAACAATGCGCAAGGGTTCGACTATCGCGGCAATGTCTTCAACAATAACGGCCAATACGACCGCGCCATCGCCGACTATAGCGAAGCGCTTCGGCTCAAGCCCGACGATGCGCAGACGTTCATGGACCGCGGTGTCGCCTATTATTTCAAAGAGGACTACCAGTCCGCGATCAAGGATTACGACCGGGCGATCAAGCTCGATCCGAAGAAGTCGCGCGCCTATACCAATCGCGGCGCCGCCTATAAGAAGCTCGGCCGATTCGACCAGGCGCTCGCCGACGAGAGCGACGCGATCAAGCTCGATCCGCTCGAGCCGGAATATTTCGACAATCGCGGCCTCGACTATGAGGCGAATGGCGACTACGACCGCGCCATCGTCGACTTCAACGAAGCCATCCGGCTCAAGCCGCAGGCGAATTTCGTCACCAATCGCGGCGACGCCTATAATCACCAGCGGCAGTACGACCGTGCCATCGCCGACTATGACCGCGCCATCGCGCTCAATCCGGGCTTCTATCTCGCCTATAACAATCGCGGCGCCGCCTACGACGAGAAGGGCGATCTCGACCACGCCATCGCCGATTACGAACAGGCGCTGCGCATCAATCCGCAATTCGACAAGGCGGCGGAGAATCTCGCCGACGCGCGGCGAGAGCGCGACCGGCGCGGCGCCGCGACCTCCGACAATCTGCTGCCGAGCTTCGATTGCGGTGACGCGCGGCGCGCGGTGGAAAAGGCGATCTGCTCCGATCCCGATCTCGCCCGGCTCGACCGCGAGATCGCCGCCGCCTACCGAGCGGCGCTGGCCAAGCGCAACGGCAAGGCCGCCGTGCAGCTCCGCCGGGACGAGCGCGCTTTCCTCATCCAGCGCAACCGGTCGTTCGGCAGTCCGGCCTATAATCTCAAGCGCGAAATGGAATTGCGGCTGGCGGCGCTGCGCGGCATGAGTGCGAAGGCGTTGCCGTGAATTCTGTTCGGCTGAAACCGAAGCACTGACGACGATCCGTCATCCTGAGGTGCGAGCAAAGCGAGCCTCGAAGGATGCGGCCCGAGCGCCCGGGCCGTCGCCCTTCGAGGGCCGCTTCGCGGCCACCTCAGGACGACGGACCACGGGCGGGAAATACGCTCAATACTTCGCCGAGATCGGCAGCTCTTCCGCCGGGAATAGCGAAATCACGGTGTGGCCCTTGTTGGTGACCACGATCTCCTCCTCGATGCGCGCCGCCGAATAGCCGTCGGTGGCTGGGCAGTAGGTCTCGAGCGCGAACACCATGCCTTCCTTGATCACGGTGGGGTGGTCCAACGACACCACGCGCGAGATGATCGGCCGTTCGTGCAGGTTCAAGCCCAGCCCGTGGCCGAATTGCAGGCCGAACGCCGACAATTCGTCGGGGAAGCCGAATTCCTGCGCCTTCGGCCACACGCTGCACACCTCGGCGGTGGTGACGCCGGGCTTGATCAGATCGATCGCCATGTCGAGCCATTCGCGGCATTTCTTGTAGGCGTCGTGCTGCGACGGCGTGGCGCGGGTGACGTTGAAGGTGCGGTAGTAGCAGGTGCGGTAGCCCATGAAGGCCTGCAGGATGTCGAAAAACACCTGATCGCCCGGCCGCACCATGCGGTCGGTGAAGTTGTGCGGATGCGGATTGCAGCGCTCGCCGGAGATGGCGTTGATCGCCTCGACGTCGTCGGAACCGTGCTTGTAGAGGAAATCGTTGACCATGCCGACGATGTCGTTCTCGCGCACGCCGGGACGGAGCTTTTCGTTGATCAGATCGTAAGCGCCGTCGACCATCGCCGCGGCGCGATTGAGGAGCGCGATCTCGTCGGCGGATTTGACCTCGCGCGCCTCCAGCATGACCTGCTGGCCGTCCTTGATCTTCAGCCCGGCCTTTTCCAGTTCGAACATCATCGGCGGCTCGATGATGTCGACGCCGATCGGCATTTTGTGCACGCCGGCGGCTTTGAGGATCGAGGCCATCTCCTCGGCGTGATGCTTCATCAGGCCGAAGGCGGGATCGACGGTGCCGCGCAGGCCGACGAGGCCGGCCCGGCAGTTCTCCGGCTTGAGCCAGGGCGAATAGAGCCTGTGATGCACGGCGGCCGAGCCGAAATCCCACAAGATGGGGTCGCCGCCGCGGGTGAGCAGCGCCCAGCGCGAGAGCTTGTCGCGCGCCCATTCGCCGATCTTGGTCGAGGTGACGTAGCGGATATTGTTGTCGTCGAAGAGAAGCAGCGCGCCGAGGTCGGAGGCTTCGAGCGCGGCCTGCGCCCGGCCGAGCCGGTAGCGGTGCAGGCGGCGGTAATCGACGCGCTCCTCGAAATCCACCCCCATGGTGCCGAGCACCGGCAGATGGCGGCCCCAATTGTAGCGCGGGTTGATGTCCTCGGCGGTGATCTTGATCGGATCGCGCTTGGCGATGTCGTCCATGGCGTAACTCCTTGGCGTTTCTCCGTCATCCTGAGGCGCGAGCGTAGCGAGCCTCGAAGGATGAGCGGGCACGGCTATTGTCGCGCTATTGTAGCCTATTCCGATGGTTTGTTGACACGGGTATCCGGGCCGTCGCCCTTCGAGGCGCGCAGCTCTGCTGCGCGCACCTCAGGGTGACGGAATCAAGCCGGCATTGGCACTTCGCCGACGTCTTTCGGCACTTTGTAGCCTTTCTGGACCGCCGGGCGCTTGGCGATGGTCGTGTACCAGCGCTTGACGTTGGGATATTTGTTGAGATCGACGGTCTGCCATTCGTAGCGCGACACCCACGGCCAGATCGCGATGTCGGCGATGGAATAGGCGTCGGCGACGAATTCGCGGTCGGCGAGGCGCTTGTCGAGCACGCCGTAAAGCCGGTGCGCTTCCTTGAGGTACCGCTCCTCGGCATAGGGCGCCTTGCCCGGATTGTATTTGGTGAAGTGATGGACCTGGCCGAACATCGGGCCCGGCCCGCCCATCTGCCACATCAGCCATTCGATGGTGCGGTAGCGGCCTTCGCCGGATTTCGGCAGAAACTTGCCGGTCTTGTCGGCGAGATAGATCAGGATCGCGCCCGATTCCATCAGGCTGAGATTATTGTCGCGGTCGACGATGGCCGGGATGCGGTTGTTCGGCGAGATTTTCAGGAAT
Organism: uncultured Alphaproteobacteria bacterium; assembly: GCA_963791925.1. Lineage (GTDB taxonomy): Bacteria > Pseudomonadota > Alphaproteobacteria > Rhizobiales > Xanthobacteraceae > BOG-931. The sequence continues at coordinate 310,827 of CAWBUA010000007.1, forward strand.
TCCGGCTTGAACTGCTCGTCCTTGGAAATGTCGACCGGATGCGCGGTATAAGGCAGCCCCATCTCTTCAAGCGCGATGGAGACTTTGCGGCCATTCGGCGTCGTCCAGGTGTAAAGATCGATCACGGTGCTTGGTCCTGTTGGTGGTTGAGGCAATTTCTTAACCGCTCATTCCCGCGCAAGCGGGAATCCAGTGCTGGGTCCCCGCTTTCGCGGGGACGAGCGGGGCATACTCTTAGGCAGCGCTTCTTTTACCCCATATCCGCGCCGAGGCGATATCCGCGCCCGCCCGGATCGCCGCAAGCTTGAGCCAGACCACCGGCTCGATGACCCATTCGCGCCGGGTAAACGTGCCGAAGCCGCAGTCGCTGCCGGCGATGACGCGCTCGCGGTCGCCGATGGTGGCGACCGCTTCCTCGATCCTTCGCGCCACCACTTCGGGGTGCTCGACGAAATTCGAGGTGGTCTCGACCACGCCGGGGATGAGGATCATGTCTTTCGGGAACGGTACGCGCTTGAGCGCCGCGTATTCATGGGCGTGGCGCGGATTGGAGAACTCGATCGACAGCGCGCCGACCTTGGCCTGATAGAGCGCCGGAAGGATTTTCTCGAGCGCGATGTCGTGGATGTGCGGGCCTTCCCAGTTGCCGTAGCAGATATGCAGGCGCACGCGGTCGCGCGGAATGCCCTCGATGCCGTTGTTGATCGCGGCGACGTGGCGCTCGCAGCGCTTGACGAAATCGGCGTCGGACAGATCGCGGTACATCATCGTCCGGTCCATGGCGAGGTCGGGCGCGTCGATCTGCAGGACGAGGCCGGCCTTATAGATGGCCTGGTATTCGTTCTTCATCTCGCGGGCGATGGCGTCGAGATAATCGTCGTGGGAGGGATAATAGGCATTCAGCATCGTGGTCGAAATGATGCCGGGCGACGCCGCGGTCATGAACCGCTCGGAGAATGCGTGGAGCTCGTCGGCGATGCGGATAAAGCCGGCGATTTCGTCGCTGATCGGCTTGAGATCGCGATATTTGATGTCGGCCTGCGCCTCCGGGGCGCCATGCTGGCTCTTCGGCGGGATTCGGAAAGCGCCGCATCAGATAGCCGACTAGCTCGGGAAACTCCTCGAACTCGCGGCCGCGGCGGCGCTTCGAGACGCCGGCAAAGCCCGACATGCGCTGCGGCACGTAGGTCTGGAAGCCGATGCGGCGCTGCTCGCCGTCATTGCCGACATCAATGCCGGCCTCCAGCTGCTTGCCGACCACATGGCGCACCGCCTTGTCCATTTCGCCGGCGAGCATTGTCGGATCGAGTTTCTCGCCGTCCTCCTGCCTGATCAGGAGGTCGCTCAGCGTCTCGTTGCGCGGCAGGCTGCCGACGTGGGTGGTGAGAATGCGGTCGCGGCTTACTAGCATTGAAGGGCTCCGGCGGGATTTGGCGGGCCTTGTCATAGCGCAATTTCGCGGCGCTGACAGGGCCCGCTGGCTTCGCCATTGCGGCCGAATTTTCGCGTCGGCATAATGCTTTCTCGTGATGCCTTTGCTGTGGGCAACGGGTGGGCCAAAGCCCGTGCCGATAAGGAAACGCCGCGATGAACAATGCATCGCCGAATATGGAGCTGGGCTTGGGATCGAGTTCGGCGCCGTCCGAAACGGCCATCCCGCGCGACTACAATTTCGCCGCCGATATCCTCAAGCGCAATCTCGACGCCGGGCGCGGCAACAAGCTCGCTTATATCGATCACCGCGGCCAATACACCTATGCCGAGCTGGCCGACCGGGTCGAACGCTTCGGCCAGGTGCTGCGCGCGCTCGGCATGCGCCGCGAGGAGCGCGTTCTGATCTGCCTCCTCGACACCATCGACTGGCCGACCGCGTTCCTCGGCGCCATCAAGGCCGGCGTCGTCGCGGCTCCGGTCAATACGCTGATGACCGAGGCGGATTACCGCTTCATGCTCAACGATTCGCGGGCGCGGCTCCTGGTCGTTTCCGAGGCGCTCTACGACAAATTCGCCGGCGCGATCCGCGACAGCGACCACCTCGAACATGTCATCGTCTCCGGCGACGACGCGCATTCCCACCTGTCGTTCGACGCGCTGATGGCCGAAGCCAAAACCCAAATTAAGAACAATGCCAAGACCGCGGGAGGCACCACCGCGGCAACGACGCGCGACGACATGTGTTTCTGGCTCTATACCTCGGGCTCGACCGGCCGGCCGAAGGGCGCGGTGCACACGCATGCCGATCTGAGACTCACCGATGCGCTTTATGCGGCGCCGGTGATCGGCATCACCGAGAACGACGTCTGCTATTCGGTGGCGAAACTGTTCTTCGCCTACGGCCTCGGCAACGCGCTGACCTTTCCACTCTCGGCGGGCGCGACCACGGTGCTGCTGCCGGCGCGACCGACGCCGGACGCGGTGGCCGAGCTTTTGCAAAAGCACAACGTCACCGTGTTCTATGCGGTGCCGACCTTCTATGCCGCCTTCCTGGCGAGTCCGGCGGCGCCGCAACGGTCCGAGCTGAAACTCCGGCGTTGTATTTCCGCGGGCGAGGCGCTGCCGGCCGAGATCGGCCGGCGCTGGAGCGAGCGCTATGGCGTCGACATCCTCGACGGCCTCGGCTCGACCGAGATGCTGCACATCTTCCTGTCGAACCGCGCCGGCGAGGTGAAATACGGCACCTCGGGCAGGCCGTTGCCCGGCTACGATATCCGGCTGATCGACGACGACGGCAACGTCGTCACCAAACGCGGCGACATGGGCGAATTGCAGGTGCGCGGGCCGACCAGCGCCATCATGTACTGGAACAATCGCGAGCAATCGCGCGCGACTTTCCTCGGCGAATGGACGCGCTCCGGCGACAAATATATCGAGGACGAGGCCGGCTATTTCGTCTACTGCGGGCGGCGCGACGACATGCTCAAAGTCTCCGGCATGTATGTCTCGCCGTTCGAGGTCGAGGGCGTGCTGCAGAGCCATGCCGACGTGCTCGAAGCCGCCGTGGTCGGCTGGCCGGACACCGACGAATTGATCAAACCCAAGGCCTTCGTGGTGCTGAAAGTCCCGGACAAGGCCAGCGATGCCCTGGCGCACAAGCTGCAGGACGAATGCCGCAAGAAGCTCGCGGTCTACAAATACCCGCGCTGGATCGAGTTCCGCACCGAACTGCCGAAAACCGCGACCGGCAAGATCCAGCGCTTCAAATTGCGCGCCGAGGCGCAAGCGGCTTCATCGCCGCGCGGCTGAGCGAAAATCGATCGATATTGATCGTGTCGCGAATATCGGTCGACGGCCTCTGCCGCTCGTTCCCGGCGCTATCGGCCTGCCTGGTACGGCACACCGCCCAGATAGCCCTTCAGCTCGTAGATGCTGTAGGCCTTGATCGGGTCGCCACGGCGCGAACGCGACACCGTCGCGATCTCTTCCACGGATGCAAAATGCTTCTGTAGTTCCGGCAGGTCGTGCAACGGTTCCGTCGCCACGTAGATGCCGGTACTGTCCTTGAGAAGCGCTTGATCGACCGGCGGCAGAAACCGGTAGCGGATCGGTTCCGAGGTCTGAAACACCGGCATGTCGCGGAGATAAAACGCCAGCTCGGCATTGCTGTCGTATTCGGCGCTGGCGATATAGCCGGCATGATGCGCCGCCGCGACCGCGCGCACGTCCGCCGCCCACCGCGCCCAGCCGTCGAAAATGTCGAGCGGATCGTGCGCCGCGGCAACCGGCGCCGGCCAAAACGTCATTTGCGCGAACATGGCGAGCGTAAAGACCAGGCCGGTCCATGGCGCCGCCGCAAAAGCGTAACGAACGAACGGCCCGCGATCCGGCGCGTCCCGGCGCGGCACAAACGCCGCGACGGCGGCGACCACCGCGATCCCATAAGCCGCGCTCGGCCATTGCGCCAGCACTTTTGCGGAGAGCGCGTGGATGAGGAAATAGACCAGCATCGGTCCTGCGGCGGCGGCGAGCAGCAGCCAATTCGCCTCCTGCCGGAAAAATCCGCGCCAGCTCGCGACCGCCAGACCGGCGACGGCGAAAGCGAAGATCAGCGGCGAGACGAACAGCGCCTGAACGTCGACGAAGCTGGCGGCATTGCCAAGGCCGCCGTCGGCGGAATCCAGCGCATGGCCGAATTGCTTGGCGAACGATGCCCAGTGATGCTCGGCGTTCCACAGGATGACCGGGCTGAAAAGGAGGAGCGCGATCAAGCCGGCCACATAGGGTTCGCGCCGCTTGAGCCAGGGCCGCATCTGCGCCGACGCCGCCAGCCAGATCATAATGCCGGCAACGAGGAAGACGCCGGTATATTTGCTCAGAAGGAGCAGGCCGAGCGCGGCGCCGGCGAGATACCAATATTCGCCGCGGCCGCTCTTCCAGACAAGCGCCAGCGCGGCGCAGCACATGAGCCAGAACAAGATCGCCGGCGTGTCGGGATACATGACGATCGAAAAGAACGCGGTGTGCGGCATCATGTTGAACCACAGTGCCGCCAATAGGCCGACCCGCCGGTCGTCGAACAGGATCACGGCGAGCGCATAGCAGAGCGCCGAGGCGGCGAGCATCGCCACGATCGCCATGCTGCGCACGCCGAACGCGGTGTTGCCGAACAGCGCGGTGCCGAGGCGGATCGTGTAAGCGATCAGCGGCGGGTGGTCGTAATAGCTCACGGCGAGGTGCCGCGACCACAGCCAGTAATAGGCTTCGTCGGTTTCAAGCTCCACGTGCCGGGCGACAAGGCAGCGCAGCACCAGCATCGCCAGCACCAAGCTCAAGACCGCCATCGCGGCGGTCTGGCACGATGCGACCCGTAGCCCTTCCGCGGCGCCCGCAAGCACGCTCGATTGGCGCGGCGCCGTCTCCGTTGTCTCGCTCATGACCGTTATTTGACTTGGGCCCAGGTTCCCGGTGTGCGGTCCGCCCAGCCGATTGAGGTGGAAATTTTCACCTTACTGTGGCAGGAATCAGTCGCTTGCCGCGGTAGCTCAGCCGGTAGAGCACCGCATTCGTAATGCGGGGGTCAGGGGTTCGAATCCCTTCCGCGGCACCAGCCTTCCTTCCAGTCTAATTCTGGCTATATTCTGGCTAGAATGGCTTATGCGATCCTTCTCGCTCCGGAAGCGGTCGAAGACCTCAGGAGGCTGACCGCAAACGTTCGCTCGACCGCGCGGATGGCACTTGAGACGCATCTCATACCAGCTCCATAACGGATTGAATCGGGCAGTCTTCTGCGCTGAGAGCGGAAGGCAGGGGAATTGTTTTCGAGGCGCTGAGTGTGATTCGCTTGGCTATCTGATTCGGGGAAAACAGATGGTCGAATGCAGCAAAGCCGAGGTTCGGCGGCTCAAAACCGCGCTACGATGGAAGATCACGGCCGGACAGCGCCAGCGCATTCAAATGGTGCTGTTACGCGAGAGCGGGATGACGCAGGGCGCGATTGCGGCAGCGATGGGTGTATCGCTGAGCACGGTGAACCGCGCGCACATGGCCTATGCTCACGGTGGCATCAAGGCGCTTAAGCCCAAGCCGAATGGCGGACGCAAGCACGAGAACATGACCGTGGCGACGGAAAAGGCCTTGCTGGCGCGCTTTGCCAAAGCTGCCGGCGCCGGCGAGATGTTGAACATTCACGATCTCAAAGCGGCCTATGAACAGGCGATCGGGCATGTGACCAGCGACAGCACGGTGTACAATCTCTTGCACCGGCAGGGCTGGCGCAAGCTGATGCCGCGGCCGTTTCATCCCAAGCGCGACCTCGCGGCGCAAAAAGCTTTTAAAAAAACGGCTTTCCTGATGCAGTGAGGCAGGCTCGGCGGGCGGCCAAGAGGCGCGGTCGGCATCTGCGCATCATGTTCGCCGATGAAGCGCGCTTCGGCCGCATTAATCGGCCACGGCCATGCTGGGCGCCGATCGGAACGAGACCAGCGGTCGCCGCTCAGCTCATTCGCGAATACATCTATTTGTACGGCGCAGTCTCTCCAAAAGACGGAGTTTGCGTCTATCTGATCATGCCGACGTCGAACACCGCCTGCTTTCAGGCCTTCCTCGACGTGCTGGCGCGCAGGTTCGCCCGCCAGGACATCCTTTTGGTTCTCGACGGCGCGCCCAACCATCGCTGTGGCCAACTGACCCTTCCCGACAATATCAAGCTCTTGTACCTTCCACCGTATTCGCCCGAACTTAATCCAAAGGAAAATCTCTGGGATGAAATCCGCGAGAAAATCTTCAAGAATTACGCGCTGAAATCCATCGACGCCGTGCGCGCTAAACTCAAACAGGCCATCCTCTACATCGAGCACAACCGCAAACTCGTCCGCTCCATCACATCCTTTCCATATATCGCCAACTCACTCTGATGTGGAGTTGGTATCAGACACGAGCCTGGAAAGACGAGCCGTAGCCGCATTAAGCGATTACGCGGATTGCGCTGCCCGCAATATCGGCTGCGGGTCGGTGAGGTTCGGGTGTTCTATGATATTTCCGGCACGACCGGCGAAGTCTTGGCGATCGTAGCCAAATCGGAGGCTGAATCATGGCTCGCACAGGTCGCAAATCCGGAATAAAGGAGGTCCCTTTGTCCGAAATTAAAGACGATCTGTCTCGATTCCTACGCGAGGCGGAGACGCAGGAGATCGTTATAACGCGCCACGGCAAGCCGGCCGGAGTACTGATCGGCTTTGAATCGGAAGACGATTGGTTCGATTATCGGCTCGAAAATGATGCGCGCTTTCTGCGCCGGATCGAACGTGCGCGGCAAAGCGTGCGCAGCGGCCAAGCGGTCAAGTTGGAAGACGTTGATATCGAATAGAGTGCAGGGCACGGGTTTCATCGGCCTCAAAAATTGATTTGCCACGAAGGAGACACCCTTGCCCGTAATGAGTGGAAAGCGCGCCTTCCTCGATCTGCTCAAGCAGGAAGGCGTGGCGGTGATGTTCGGTAATCCCGGCACCACCGAATTGCCGCTGATGGACGCTTTCGCCGTCGAGCACGACATCAAATACATCCTCGGCCTGCAGGAAGCAGCCCTGATGGCGATGGCCGACGGCTACGCGCAGGCCTCCGCCGGGCTCGCGGTGCTCAACCTTCATGTTGCGCCCGGGCTCGGCAACGCCATGGGCATGCTCTACGACGCGATGAAGGCGAACGCCCCGGTGCTGGTCACCGCCGGTCAGCAGGACATGGAATATCTCGTCACCGAGCCGGTGCTGACGGCCGACCTGCCGACGCTGGCGCGGCCGTTCGTCAAATGGGCGGCCGAGGTGCATCGCGCCGAGGACTTGCCGCGTTACGTCCATCGCGCGGTCAAGACCGCGCTGGCGCCGCCGACCGGTCCGGTGTTCCTGTCGCTGCCCGGCGACATTCTGAAGAACGACGCCGACATCGATCTGCTCGAGCCGACACGGGTGGCGCCGCGCGTGCGCGGCGACGCCGATGCCGTTGCCGCCGCCGCCGAACTCCTCGCCAAGGCCGAGCGCCCGGTCATCATCGCCGGCGACGCGGTGGCGCAAAGCCGCGCGCACAAGGAACTGGTGGCGCTTGCCGAAGCCGTCGCCGCGCCGGTCTATGTCGAATTCATCCCCTCGACCGCCTCGTTTCCGGCGTCGCACCCGCTTTACCGCGGCATGATGATCCGCTCGCAGGCCGGCGTCCGCGAAGTGCTCGACAGGCACGATTTGCTGTTCTCGGTCGGCGGCGATCTGTTTACCTGGTCGCTGCCGTCCGCTGTCGATCCGTGGCCGGCAGGCTTGCCGCTCATTCATTTGGACTCCGATCCCTGGCAGATCGGCAAGAACTATCCGGCGCAGGTCGCGATCCTCGGCGATCCCAAGGCGACGCTGCCGGACATCACGGCGGCCGTCGGCGCGCGCATGACGGCGAGCGCCAAGAGCGCCGCGATGGCGCGGCTGCAATCGCTGGCCGCGGCGATCAAGAAAGACCGCGAGACATTCCGGATGAAGGCGCGCGCGCTGGCCGGCAAAACGCCGGTGGCCCCGCTCGCTTTGCTCGAAGCCATCGGTTCGATGCTGCCGAAGGACGCGGTGGTGATCGAGGAGGCGCTGTCCTCGGCGCCGGGTATCCGTTCGCTGATCCAAAGCGACGACGAGCAGAGCTATTTCGGCCTGCGCGGCGGCGGCATCGGCTGGGGCCTGCCGGCGGCGATCGGCGTCAAGCTCGCGCTGCCGCAGCGGCCGGTGGTGGCGCTCGTCGGCGACGGCAGCGCCATGTACACCGTGCAGGGCCTGTGGACCGCGGCGCGCTACAAGCTGCCGGTGATCTGGGTGATCCTCAACAATACCAGCTACCGCATCCTCAAGCAGCGGCTCGTCATGCTGCGCGGGCTCGCCGAGCAGGCCGACACTTTCGTCGGCATGGAGCTCAACGATCCGGCGATCGATTTCGTCGGGCTGGCCCGTTCGCTCGGCATCGACGGCGCCCGCGCCGCGAGCGCGCACGACGCCACCGATCTCATCGCCAAGGCGCTCAAGGACAACAAGGCGATGCTGATCGACGTCGATATGGAGCGCGGCTACAAGCCGATGTGAGCGAGCTTGTCTTCAACCGCTCATCCCCGCGAAAGCGGGGACCCGGTTGAGCCGATGCAGTCCGACAGGCTCCGCTTGGATTCCCGGGTTCGCGGGAATGAGCGGCACATTCGCCGACGCTGCCGAAAAAACCGCCCGCCGGATTCCGGCGAGCGGCACGATAACGTCGGGGGAGTGACCGCTTAGCTCAGTACCACCAAGCCTTGCACCAGTGATGCTTCATCGCATAGCTGCCCTTGGTCTGGGCGACGTCCCAGGTCGGCGTGCGGACCCACAGCACCTGTGTATTGCCCCAGGGCTTGACGGTATGGTCGTACCAGGCGCGGCAGGCGCCGGTGTCCTTGAATTTGATCACCGCAAAATCCGCCTTTGCCGGCGTGGCCGCGGCAAGACCGAGCGCGATCGCGCCCACTGCGAAAACAAGACCCTTCATAAGTATCTCCCTGTCCAGCCCGTTACGGGGGAAACCGATTACGCTCCCGATCTCGCGCTCATACGCTAGAGGCCAAGAGGCGTGATCTTGTGTGTCGGCGCACGGCGAAAAAGTTCAATTCAAAGGCAATTGGGGGCGGAAGGCGGAGCATCCAGTACACGCCGCCGGTGCGGTGATTACTGGATCATCCGCCTTCGCGGATGATGACAACCGACGCTTAATGCCGGAAATGGCGGGTGCCGGTGAACACCATCGCCACGTCGTGGTCGTCGGCGGCCTTGATCACCTCGTCGTCGCGCACCGAGCCGCCGGGCTGGATCACCGCAGTGGCGCCGGCCGCGACGGCGACAAGGAGGCCGTCGGCGAAGGGGAAGAACGCGTCGGACGCCACCACCGAGCCTTTGGTCAAAGGCTCGTTCCGGCCCAATTCCTTCGCGGCGTCCTCCGCCTTGCGCGCGGCGATCCGCGCGGCGTCGACGCGGCTCATCTGGCCGGCGCCGATGCCGACGGTTGCGCGATCCTTGGCGTAGACGATGGTGTTGGATTTGACGTGCTTGGCGACGCGGAAGGCGAAGCGCAAATCGCGCAATTCGGCGTTGCTCGGCGCGCGCCTGGTGACGGGCTTCAACTCCATGTCGTCGACCACGGCGTTATCACGGGTCTGCGCGAGGAGCCCGCCGGCGACTGTCTTGGCGATCAGCCCCGCCGCGCGCGGATCGGGCAGGCCGCCGGCAAGGAGAAGCCGTAGATTCTTCTTGGCGCCGACAATGGCGATGGCCTCCGCGCTGGCGTCCGGCGCGATGATGACCTCGGTGAAGATTTCGGTGATAGCGCGCGCGGCCTCGGCGTCGAGCGGACGGTTGAGCGCGACGATGCCGCCGAAGGCCGACGTTCGGTCGCAGTCGAAGGCTTTGCGATAGGCGTCCACCAAGCTGTCGCCCTCGGCAACGCCGCACGGGTTGGCGTGCTTGATGATGGCGCAGGCCGCGCTGCGCGCCGGATCGAACTCGGCGACGCATTCGTAAGCCGCGTCGGTGTCGTTGATGTTGTTGTAGGAGAGCTGCTTGCCCTGCGCCTGGCGCGCGGTGGCGACGCCGAAGCGCCCAACCGGCGCGCGGTAGAACGCCGCCGACTGGTGCGGGTTCTCGCCGTAACGCAATTTCTCAATCAGCCGGCCGCCGAAGGTCCGGTAATCCGGCGCGGTATCGTCAAGTTCTTGCGCGAACCAATTGGCGATCGCGGCGTCATAGGCTGCGGTGCGGGCGAAGGCCTTGGCGGCGAGTTTTCGGCGGAGCGCAAGCGTCGTCATGCCGTTATGCGCGGCGAGTTCGTCGAGCAGGCCTGCGTAATCGCTCGGCTCGACCACGACCGCGACGTCGTTGTGGTTCTTCGCCGCGGCGCGGATCATGGCCGGGCCGCCGATGTCGATGTTCTCGATGCAAGCGGCAAAATCGCCGCCGCGCTCAACGGTCGCTTCGAACGGATAGAGATTGACCGCCAGAATGTCGATGGCGCGGATGCGGTGGGCGCGCATGGCTTCGACGTGCTCCGCATTGCCGCGGATCGCCAATAGCCCGCCATGCACGGCGGGATGCAGCGTCTTGACGCGGCCGTCCATCATTTCCGGAAATCCGGTGAGTTCGCTGACGTCGAGCACGGTCAAGCCGGCGTCGGCGAGGGTCTTGCGGGTGCCGCCAGTCGAGACGAGCTCGACGCCGAAACCCGCCAATGTGCGCGCGAAGTCGACGACGCCCGCTTTGTCGGAGACGGAAATGAGCGCGCGCGTGGCGCGGCGGAGATGCTCGGTCATCTTGATCCTGTCATGCTCCGCGCAGGCGGAGCATCCAGTAGCCAAGGCGCAGCGGAGCGCCGCAGGAGCGTTTCCGCTACTTTCTGTGATTACTGGATCGCCCGGTCAAGCCGGGCGATCACAAGGGTGCGGAAAACTCACAGCGGCAGCCGCGGCTCCTCCTGCTCGCGGATGCGGCGGCTCGCGGCGCCCGCGGCGTTGGCGTGCTGCAGGCTCCATTGCACGCGCGAGGCGGTGCGGGCGCGGCCATGGATGACGATCTGGGTGGTGCGGCGCGGGCCATCGTTGCCGGCGAGGTAGACGCTGTCCTCCAACTCCACCCGGTCCTCGTGCGCGGTGAAGGTCCACACTTCCTTGTTCGGCGTCATCAGCATGACGCCATGGGCGTTGGTGAGCCGGGTGGCTTTCACGGTCGGATGCAGATGAAAACGGATGGCGAATTGATCCTGCGCGGTGCGGACCTGCGTGCCGCCGTCGGCGGCGAGGAAGATGTCCTCGCCGTCGATGCGGCTGCCGTCCGCCGCCAGCATCAGCATGCGCTCGTGCACGATGCCGAAGCGATCGGCATAGCCGTCATGCGCGGCGCGCAGCGCGATCGCTTCGGGCGCGTCCTCGCGCGTCACCGATACCGTGCGCGGGCCGCCGATCAGCGGCGCGCCGCCGAGCATGCGGCGGAACATCGCCAGTTCGACGAAGCGCGCCGAAGAGGTGTCGTTGAAGGTGACCGTGGAATGCGCCGCGGTCGACCGCGCCAGCTGCCGCCAGTTCTCGCGGCCGGTCTCCGGCATGCCGCAATTCACCACGATCAGGCTCTGCTTGGGGGTGGAGAATTCGAACGACAGGCAGCCGGCATGGGCGTCGAGACCCATCTCGATCGGCGGCGCGCGGCCGGTGTCCATGATGAGTACGCCGCCACCCGCCTCGAGGCGCTGATAGGCCGAGTAGGGCGCGCTGGAGAGCGGCGCGCCGCGGTTGTCGTCATAGGCCAACAGCGTGAGAATGAGATCGGCCGGCGTTGCGCCCATGCCGTTGAAATGTGCAAAACTGCCTTCGGAATGGCGGAAGAAGCGCAGCATCGGCATCATGCGGTCGATGGCGTTCGACAGCGCCTGCGGCGGTGCCAGGTTGCGCGCGGTGAAGGCCTGCCGCAACGGCAGGAATTCGATCAGAATCTCGATGACCGCTCCCGGATCGCGGCTGATATGGCCGCCGTCGGGCAGGATCTGCCGCTCGATCTCGCGCTGCAGATGCTCGGTCGCCGACTTGATGTGGCGTGACTGGCCGGCGACGCACAGCGCGGCATAAGCGAGCGCGATCGCCGCCTGCAGGCGCGCGATGCCGCGGTGCGCGTCGTCCGCGGTATGGCGCAGATAACGCACCTGGCGCACCAGGCTGCGCAGGAAGCGCCGATAGAAGCGCACATCGGCATCCTGCAAGATCAGCGTCGACTGGCTGAGCCAGGCGATGATGCGGCGCGACAGCACGTCCGGACGCCAGCCGAGCGCATGCCAGGAGCCTTGCACCGCGATCCACTCGTCGACCAGCGCGCGGGCGTTGGCGCGGGTGATGCCGGAGTCGGCGGCGCGCAGATGGCGCAGCCAGCCGAAGCCGAGCAAGGCCGCCGCCCAGTCGTCGGACGGCGGCTCTATTTCGAAGATCGAGCGGCCGTCGCCGACCACGACCTTGCCGGCGAAGGCGAAGCGGCCGGCATAGATTTCGGCGGCCCGCGTCGCGTCCGCCGTACGCAGGTCTTGCGGCGCGATCAGGAGCCGGTCGGCCTTGAGCGGCAGCCGGACCGGCCAGCGCAGAACCGGATGACCGTTGACGCGGCCGGCGAGCCGCCGCATGGCGCCGCGAATAAGGAGCCAGGACAGCTTGGCGTGGTTCGCGACGGCAACGCGCGACATCGGCCGGTTCGCCCCTTTCATCAATGTGGTGCCCGCGGCTGCAACGCCGCGCCGCGGCGGCGACCATAACGAAACGATGACAGAACGGCCAATCGCAGCATAGCGACTTGATATCGCTACCCTTTTACTAGCCGCGCCGCGTAGAAGCCATCGAGGCCAGCGAACCGCGAATCGGCATCGGCAAGCTGGCAGGGCAAGGTACGCAGATCGCCTTGTTTGTTGATGAACGCGCCGCAGCCGAATACGTCCGCCACGGCGAGCGGCGCCCGCCGCATGCCTGGCTCGCGCGCCAGAAGCGCGGCGACGATGTCCTCGCACTCCTCCGGTTCCAGCGAGCAGGTGCAATAGATCAGCGTGCCGCCGGTCTTTAGCAGCGCAACGGCGCGGTCGATCAGGCGGCGCTGCAGGCCCGCGAGCTTGAGAATGTCCGCCTCGCCTTTGAGCCACGGCACGTCGGGATGGCGGCGGATCGTCCCGGTCGAGGAGCACGGCGCGTCGAGCAGCACGGCGTCGAAGTGTTGTTCCGGCATCCATGCAGTGGCGTCGGCGCAGACGGGCTCGGCGGCAAGCGACAGCCGCGCCAGATTTTCGGAAAGCCGCTTGATGCGCGCCGGCGCGCGGTCGACGGCGGTGACGAGCGCGCCGGCCGCGGCCAGCTGCGCCGTCTTGCCGCCGGGCGCGGCACAGAGATCGGCGACGCGCCGGCCGCGCACATCGCCGAACAAATGGACGGGCAGCGCCGCCGCGGCGTCCTGCACCCACCATGCGCCTTCGGTAAAGCCGGGCAGTGCCGTGACCGGACCGTGCGCGATGGTGCGCACCGTACCGGTCGGCAGCACGCGGCCATTGAGCTTGGCGGCCCAGACTTCCGGCTCGCTCTTTACGGTGAGATCGAGCGCCGGCTCCTGCCCGTTCGCAGCGGCGATGGCGTGCGCGGTTTCGGCGCCGTAGGCCGCGGTCCAGCGCGCCAACAGCCAGCCGGGCGTATCGAGCGCCGGCATATCGAGCGCCGCAAGCGCGGCTTTGCCGTCGCGCGCGACGCGCCGCAGCACCGCATTGACGAGGCCCGCAAAGCGCGCGGCGAGACGGTCGGCCTGTGCCAGCCGCACCGCAAGATCGACCGCGGCATGATCGGGCACGTCGAGAAAAAGGATCTGTGCGGCGCCGAGGAGCAGCGCGGTCTCGACCCGCGGCGCCTCTTTCGGCAAGCCGCGTTCGAGCAGCGGCCGCAGCAGATGGCGCAGCGTGCCAAGACGGCGCAGTACGGTGCCGACCAGCGCGCGGGCGAGCGCGCGGTCGCGCTCGTCGAGCGCCGCGAGCTCGGCCGTCGAGTCGAGCAGTTCGTCGAGCGCGCGGCGGCGGCGGATGACGCCTTCGATGATGCTGGCGGCGACGCGGCGCGCGGCAAGGCCCGGTGCGTCGGCAAGTGTGTGAGCCGCTCGTGCCATTGGTGTTTCCGAATCTGTCATTCCGGGGCGCCCGAAGCGGCGAGCCCGGAATCCATAATCACCAGTCGTTCAAGTGAAACGCGCGGAGTTTGCCCTGCAAGCCTTGTGGTTATGCATTCCGGGCTCCTCGCTGCGCTCGGCCCCGGAATGACAAGTCCCTTGCGGGAGCGGCAGGGCTACGCCAAGCCTCAGGCGATGCCAACCGATCCCGCATTGCCGGAACCGTCCGCAGACAGGCCCCCGCTGACGCCGGCAGCCGAGCGCGCGCTTGCCGAAGCCGCGGCCCGCCGCGTCCAACAGGCAGGCCAACCGGCCGATGCACCGAAAGAGCTTTCCGGCCGCGGCGGTCTCGACCCGACCCGCTACGGCGACTGGGAAATCAACGGCTTGATCGCTGATTTCTGATCGGCGGCGCGTTTGCAGGCCCTTTGCAAACCAGGTCCGTATTCGGCGCCACTTGACATTTTTCCTAATTGTTAAGAATATAATCCTTAGAATCCAGGTGTGATTCCGTCCGAATGCGCCGGCAGGAAGCCATGCGACGCACCTTTCCTTTTGCCGCTTTGAGCAATCCGCGGCGCGCCAATCCCGTCTTTCTGGCGGCGGCGCTCTTTGCGCTCGGGCTCGCGGCGGGTGCGGCGGTGCGGCCATCGCTGTCGGCGCCCGGCGCGGCGCCGGCCGGATCTGCTCCTGCAACTACGGGCGTCGGCGAACCGATGCCCGCCGGCATCCCGCTGGCGCACCGGCTCGATCCGGGAATCGTCTATCCGGCCGAAGTCATCCGCATCATCGACGGCGATACCTTCGAGGCGCGGGTGCGGGTGTGGCCGGGGCTCGACGTCGACACCAAGGTACGGCTGCGCGGCATCGATGCGGCCGAACTGCATGCGCGCTGCGCCAGCGAATTCGAACAGGCGCAGGCCGCCCGCACGGCGCTGGAAAAAATCTTGAGCCAAGGCGGCGTGACGGTTTCCCGCGTCGGCATCGATAAATATGGCGGCCGTGTCGATGCCGCCATCGCGACGCGCGACACCGCCGACGTGTCGGCGGCATTGCTCAGGGGCGGCTTTGCGCGCGGCTATGACGGCGGCCGGCGCGGCTCGTGGTGCGGGTGACGGAGGACAGATGACGGACGATAGAGGACGGACAGAGTTCGAAATTCGCCGTGCTATATCCGTCGTCCGTCGTCCGTCGTCCGTCTATCGGGTTACCACCACCCGTGTGCCGACCGACACGCGGCGATAGAGATCGGTGATGTCGGCGTTGTACATGCGGATGCAGCCGTGGGAGACGAAACGGCCGATCAGCTGCGGCTGATTGGTGCCGTGAATGGCATATTGGCCGCCACCGGACAGCGTCATCGCCGCGACGCCCATCGGATTTTGCGGCGTGCCGCCCGGGATCACGGCCGGCAGCCTGCTGTAGTCTTTGCGGATCGAGGCCGGCGCTTCCCAGGCCGGCCTGATATATTTGCCGTCGACAAAAACAGTGCCGGACCATTGCATGCCGGCGCGGCCAACGGCGACCGGATAGCGGATCGCCTCGCCTGGGCCGACGAAATAATACAGCGCGCGCTGGCCGGTGCGGACCACGATGGTGCCCGGCAGATAGCTGTCTCGCACCGACACCAGTTCGCCGCGGGCCTGCGCCGCATTTGGCGCCAATGCGAACAGGCCGACGACAGCCGCAAGCGCGGCCGAAAACAGGATTTTTCCTCGCATCGCTACATTCCTCGACTGAAGAAGCCGCCCTACTGAACTCAGGCGCCTATTCTAGCCGAAATGCCGGCCGCCCTCAGCAGCGCGGCGGCAATAGGGTAAGGTTTTCGCTAATTTTTCGGGAAGTGTGGTGTGGGCGCACCATGTCCCCTCTCCACTTTGCGGGAGAGGTCGACCGCGCGAAGCGCGGGCGGGTGAGGGCCGGGGCACGGCGTAAATCCCCGCACCCGCTGCGGCGCGATGCGCCACAGCGGCCTCTCCCGCAAGGGGAGAGGGAACTTTACGCGCTTTCCTTGCTCTTATTCTGCCGGTTGTTGACAAGATCGTCGACCACGGCGGGGTCGGCCAAGGTCGAGGTGTCGCCGAGATTGCCGAATTCGTCCTCGGCGATCTTGCGCAGGATGCGGCGCATGATCTTGCCGGAGCGCGTCTTCGGCAAGCTCGGCGCGAACTGGATGAGATCGGGCGACGCGATTGCCGAGATTTCGGTGCGCACCCAGGCCACCAACTCCTTGCGCAGCTCCTCGGTCGCCTGCTCGCCGGCCATCAGCGTGACATAGGCATAAATGCCCTGGCCCTTGATGGTGTGCGGATAGCCGACCACGGCGGCCTCGGACACTTTGGGATGCGCGACCAGCGCCGATTCCACCTCCGCGGTGCCGAGCCGATGACCGGCGACGTTGATGACGTCGTCGACGCGGCCGGTGATCCAGTAATAGCCGTCGGCGTCGCGGCGGCAGCCATCGCCGGTGAAATATTTGCCCGGATAGGTCGAGAAGTAGGTTTCGACGAAGCGCTGATGATCGCCATAAACGGTGCGCATCTGGCCGGGCCAGCTGTCGGCG
Source organism: uncultured Alphaproteobacteria bacterium (assembly GCA_963791925.1). Classification (GTDB taxonomy): domain Bacteria; phylum Pseudomonadota; class Alphaproteobacteria; order Rhizobiales; family Xanthobacteraceae; genus BOG-931. Next base: position 327,525 of record CAWBUA010000007.1, read on the forward strand.
ATGCAGAGATTGCCGCTGGTGGCGCCGTCCTGCACCTTGCCTTCGGCGTCGACGATCTCCGGCACGATGCCGAAGAACGGCCGCGTCGCCGAGCCCGGTTTCAGCGCGGTGGCGCCAGGCAGCGGCGTGATCAAAATGCCGCCGGTCTCGGTTTGCCACCAAGTATCGACGATCGGGCAGCGGTTGTCGCCGACCACGCGGTAATACCATTCCCAGGCTTCCGGATTGATCGGCTCGCCGACCGAGCCGAGCAGCCGCAGCGAGGCGCGCGAGGTCTTCTTCACCGGCGCGTCGCCGGCCTGCATCAGCGCGCGGATCGCGGTCGGCGCGGTGTAGAAGATGTTGACCTTGTGCTTGTCAATGACCTCCCAGAACCGCGACATCGACGGATAATTCGGCACGCCCTCGAACATCAGCGTGGTGGCGCCGTTACAGAGCGGACCATAGACGATGTAGCTGTGGCCGGTGACCCAGCCGACGTCGGCGGTGCACCAGTAAATGTCGCCGTCGTGATAGTCGAAGACGTATTGATGCGTCATCGCCGTATAGATGAGATAGCCGGCGGTGGTGTGCAGCACGCCCTTCGGCTTGCCGGTCGAGCCCGAGGTGTAGAGGATGAACAGCGGATCCTCCGCGTTCATGTCGGTGCACGGGCATTCCGCGGTGACCACGTCCTTGGCCTCGTGGTACCAGACGTCGCGCACCGGATCCATGTCGACCGGCGCGCCGGTGCGCTTGACGACGATGACGAAATCGACGCCGCCGCATTTGGCGATCGCGGCGTCGGTGTTGGCCTTGAGCGGGATCTTGCGGCCGCCGCGGAGGCCTTCGTCGGCGGTGATGACGATGTTCGACTTGCAGTCTGCGATGCGGCCGGCCAGCGAATCCGGCGAGAAGCCGCCGAACACCACGGAATGGATGGCGCCGATGCGCGCGCAGGCCAGCATGGCGTAGGCCGCTTCCGGAATCATCGGCATGTAGATGGTGACGCGGTCGCCCTTCTTGACGTTGCGGTTGCGCAGGATGTTCGCCATCCGGCAGACCTCGTCGTGCAGCTCCTTATAGGTGATGTGCTTGGAATCCTTCGGATCGTCGCCTTCCCAGATGATCGCGGTCTGATGCGCCCGGCCGTGCAGATGGCGGTCGATGCAGTTGTAGGCGACGTTGGTCGAGCCGTCCTCGAACCATTTGATCGATACGTTATGCGGGTCGAAGGAGGTGTTCTTGACCTTGGTGAAATGATGGGTCCAGTGAATCCGTTTGGCCTCTTCGCCCCAGAAGGCGTTGGGCTCCGCGAGCGAACGCCGGTACATGTCCTGGTATTTGGCGTCGTCGATGAAGGCGCGCTTTTTCCACTCGGCGGGCACTGGGTAAATCTTGTCCGACATTTTTTATCCTCCACGCGCAGGCGGCTGACACGGCCTCGATTATGGGCGTTTTCCTTAAGCCTATTATGCGACGGCGGCCCGACGAGCGACAAGGCTCAGATACCGCGACTTAAGGACGGCTTTGACGTGCCTTTCGCCGCATGGGTCCCGCCGCTTAAGATTTCATCCCGCCCATCTTGCCGACGAGCTTCCACGCGGCGTCGGTCACCGGCTGCACCGAGAGGCGGGAATATTTCACCAGCGCCATGTCCTTGAGCTTCGGTTCCGCCTTGATCGCCGCGAGCGTGACCGGCTTCGGCAGCGGCTCGACCGCCGCGGTTTGCACGGCGATCCAGGGCTCGCCCTTCTTGGCGGTCGGATCGGGATAGGCTTCGCGGATCACCTCGCCGATGCCGACCACCTGCTTCTCGTCACCGGTATGATAGAAGAAAAACTTGTCGCCCCTCTTCATCTCCTGCAGATGCCGCCGCGCGGTGAAGTTGCGCACGCCGCTCCAGGCTTCGCCCTTCTTGCCGCGCTTGACCTGATCGTCCCACGAAAATTCCTCGGACTCGGTCTTCAACAGCCAATACGCCATGACTTATCCCTCGGCCTTCAATGGCCGCGTCAAAAGCGATTCGATGACCATATCCACGCTCATCTTGCCTTCGAGCAACGCAACCACGGCCGCCGCGATCGGCATGTCAACGGATCGCTCGCGCGCCATGTCCAGAAGCACCGATGCGGTGAAGGCGCCTTCCGCGAGACCGGTCGTCTTTTGAATCGTTGCCGGATCGTGGCCGCGGCCGAGCGCGACGCCGAACGAGAAATTGCGCGATTGCGGGCTCGAACAGGTGAGGAGGAGATCGCCGAGCCCGGACAGGCCCATCATGGTTTCCGGTTTCGCGCCATAGGCCTTGCCGAACCGCACCAGTTCGGCAAAGCCGCGCGTCGTCAGTGCCGCGAGCGCGCTGGCGCCGAGTTCCGCGTCCGGCGACGACGCCGGCGGCGATGGCCAGCACGTTCTTGGCGGCGCCGCCGATCTCGACGCCGCGCACGTCGGTGGAATGGTACGGCCGGAACGTCGCCGAGCCGACCGCATGCGCCAGCGCCGTGGCAAGCCCGGCGTCGGCCGCCGCGAGCGTCACCGCGGTCGGCAGCCCCCGCGCAACGTCGGCGGCAAAGCTTGGCCCCGACAAAATCGCCGGCGCCGCGCCGGGCGCGCTTTCGCCGATCACTTCGCTCATGAATTTCTTTGAGCCGCGCTCGATGCCTTTGGCGCAGACGATGACCGGCGTGCCGGCGGCGACGAGCGGCGCGAGATTTTTGGCGGCGGCGCGCACGGCCTGGGCGGGCACGACCAGAAGGATCGCTTCCGCCCGCGCCGTCTCTTCGAGATCGCCGGCAATGACGATGCTGTCATCGATGCGCATGCCGGGCAGGAACAGGCTTTCGCGCTTGGTCTTGAGCTGCGCGGCATTCGCCGCGTCCTGTTCCCACAGCGTGACCTGGCGGCCGGCCCGCGCGCAGGTCAGCGCCAGCGCCGTGCCCCAGGCGCCGCCGCCGATGACCGCGATGTGATTGAACGGCATGATGGAGAGAGAACTCCGTGGAATGGCTTTCGCTCGTCCCCGCGAAAGCGGGGACCCAGATTTTTAATATTGGCGCCGGGACTCCTGGATTCCCGCTTGCGCGGGAATGAGCGGATGATCGATTGCGTACATCATAGCGTTTCGCCGCGCAGCAATTTCGGTACTTCGCCGACCAGACCGGCCGCCTCGCGGATGAACAAGCGTTTGAGACCAGGGAGCCGGTCGACGAGGCCGAGGCCGACGTCGCGCACGGCGCGCAACGCATCGGAGCGGTTGGAAAACAGCCGGTTCAGCCCGTCGGTGGCGAGCCCCATTGCCATGGTATCGAAGCGCCGCCAGCGCTGGTAACGCTCGAGGGTGTCCGCCGCACCCGGATCGAGGCCGAGTTGGGCCGCGTCGACGACCACCTCGGCGAGCGCGGCGACGTCTTTCAGTCCCATGTTGAGCCCCTGGCCGGCGATCGGATGAATGACATGGGCGGCGTCGCCGACGAGCGCGATGCGGTCGGCGACGAAGGCGCGGGCGACGAAGAAGCCGAGCGGATGCACGCGCCGCGCACCGATCACCTTGATGTCGCCGAGATGGAGCTTGAAGCGCTGCTCCAGCTCGGCGTGAAACGCCTCGTCGGGCAGCGCCATGATGCGCGCCGCCTCGGCCGTGGTTTCGGTCCACACGATCGAGGAGCGCCGACCCTTGAGCGGCAGGATCGCGAACGGCCCCGCGGGGAGGAAATGCTCCTCGGCGCGTCCCTCGTGATCGCGTTCATGGGCGACATTGATGACGATCGCGGACTGCCCGTAATTCCAGCCATGCGTGGCGATGCCGGCGGCCGCGCGTATGGTCGAACGGGCGCCGTCGGCGGCAACCAGAAGCCGGCCGCCAAATTCCGAACCGTCGGCGAGCGCAGCCGTCACACGCTCGCCGTCGCGCGCGAAACTGGCGACCGCGGACGGCTGCAGCGCAACGCCAACCTCTCGCGCTTTCGCCGTCAGCGCGTCGACCAGTAATCGATTTTCGATCATGTGGGCGAACGGCTCGCCCGGTTCGATCTCGCCCGCGAAAGTCAGGAAGGTCGGTCGCACCGCGTCGCCAAGCCGGCTGTCGGTGACGACCATGTCGAGGATCGGCTGTGCTTCCGCCGCGACGGCCGGCCATACTCCGATGGTCTCGAACAGCCGCCGCGCCGCCGCGACGATCGCCGAGGCGCGTTCGTCATCCGCGCGAACTCGATTCCAGCGCTGGATCAGCGACGGCGACCGCGAACGACGGTCCGAGCCCCTGCCGCAAGGCGATGGCGAGCGTCAGCCCGGCAAAGCCGCCGCCGGCGATCAGGACGTCAGTATTGCTACGCGTCATATCCTATCCTAGCACGCGGGACGGGGGCCGGGCTTGACCCACCCGCCGAACCTATATGCAAGGACGTGCGCGGCCGGAACCGCTCCGGCGCGAGGGAAGACAGCATGGCCTCTGCCGTCCAGGAACTGGTTGATATTCTCAATCTCGAACCGCTCGAAGTGAATTCTGTTTCGCGGCCGCTCGCCGCAATCGCGCTGGCAGCGGGTGTTCGGCGGCCAGGTCATCGGCCAGGCGCTGGTCGCGGCCTGCCGCACCGTCGACGAGGTGGCGGCGCGGCCGCCGCATTCGCTGCACGCCTATTTCCTGCTCGGCGGCGATCCCAAAGTGCCGATCATCTACGACGTCGACCGCATCCGCGACGGCAAAAGCTTCACCACGCGCAACGTCAAGGCGATCCAGCACGGCCACGCCATCTTTTCGATGTCGGTATCGTTCCATGTGCACGAAGACGGCCTGTCGCATCAGTTCGCCATGCCCGACGTGCCGAAGCCCGAGGACTTGCCGAACGAAGCCGAATTGAAGGCGCATGTCTGGCCGAAACTGCCCGAGCCGGTGCGGCGCTATTACGAACGCGAACGCCCGATCGAGCTGCGGCCGGTCGAGTACCAGCGTTATCTCGGCGACACGCTGAAGGATGGGCGTTTCCACGTCTGGCTGCGCGCCACCGGGCGGCTGCCCGACGAGCCAGCCATTCATCAATGCGTGCTGGCCTATGCCTCCGACATGATGCTGCTCGATGCCGCGCTCATTCCGCACCGCCGCTCGGTGTTCAGCGAGGACATCATGGCGGCGAGCCTCGATCACGCGCTGTGGTTTCACCGTCCGTTCCGCGCCGACGAGTGGCTCCTTTACGCGCAGGACAGCCCGAATCTCGCCGGCTCGCGCGGCTTCGCGCGCGGCCTGATCTTTACCGCCGATGGAACCTTGGTTGCCTCGGTGGCGCAGGAAGGGCTGCTGCGGCTGCGGCGCGGCGCTGCAACCGCCTAGCCGCTCAAAAGCCGGGCAATCGTGTGTCTTAATTGTCGGCAGGCTTGCCGATATGGTAGGCAATCGTCCCTCGACCCCGATGGGATGCCGCCATGAAATTAGTCATCGCCATTATCAAGCCCTTCAAGCTCGAAGAGGTGCGCGACGCGCTCCTTGGCATCGGCATCCACGGCATGACCGTCTCCGAGGTCAAGGGCTATGGCCGGCAGAAGGGCCATACCGAGATCTATCGCGGCGCCGAATATGCGGTGAACTTCCTGCCGAAAGTCCGCATCGAGGTCGCCGTCACGGCCGATGAGGCCGACCGGGTCGTCGAGGCGATCAGCATCGCTGCGAAAACCGGACAGATCGGCGACGGCAAGATCTTCGTCGCGCCGATCGATCGCGCCATGCGCATCCGCACCGGCGAGACCGACGCCGACGCACTCTAAGCAGCCAATCTCGCTCCGGGGGAAACAAAAATGAGGGGGGCTTCGTTCGCTCGCGGTTTGAGCGCGGCCGGCGCCGTCACGGTTCTCACCGCGGCGCCGGCGCTGGCGCAAACCAGTGCCAAAATCGATGCCGCCGATACCGCGTGGATGATGGCGGCCACCGCGCTCGTTCTGATGATGTCGATTCCGGGCCTGGCGCTGTTTTACGCCGGCATGGTGCGCAAGAAGAACGTGCTCGCCACCATGGCGCAGACGCTTGCGGTGGTCGCGCTGTGCTCGGTGCTGTGGGCGGCGGTCGGCTATTCGCTCACTTTTGCCGGCGGCGGCGCCGTGATTGGCACGCTCGATCGGCTGTTGCTCGCCGGCATGACGCCGGCGGCGATCAGCCCGTTCGCCAAGACCATCCCCGAAGCGCTGTTCATGATCTATCAGATGACGTTTGCGGTCATCACCGTGGCGCTGGTCGCCGGCTCGGTCGCCGACCGCATGCGGTTTTCGGCCTTCATGTGGTTTGCGGCGCTGTGGCTCATCGTCGTTTACGTACCGATCGCGCATTGGGTCTGGGGCGGCGGCTTTCTCGCCAGAGCGGGCGTGCTCGATTTTGCCGGCGGCACCGTGGTGCATCTCAATGCCGGCGTCGCCGGCCTGGTCGCGGCCTATCTGATCGGCTCCCGGCACGGCTACGGCCACGAGAATTTTGCGCCGTATGATTTGTCGCTGGCGGTGATCGGCACCGGGATGTTGTGGGTCGGCTGGTTCGGCTTCAACGGCGGCTCGGCGCTGGCGGCCGATTCGCGCGCGGTCTTTGCCATCGTCGCCACCCATCTGGCCGCTGCGACCGGCGCCGTCACCTGGATGGCGCTCGAATGGTGGAAGCGCGGCAAGCCCTCGGTCTTGGGCATGATCTCGGGAGCGGTAGCCGGGCTCGGCACCATCACCCCGGCGTCGGGATTCGTGCTGCCCTGGCACGGCATCGTCATCGGGCTCCTCGGCGGCCTGATCTGCTTCTGGAGCTGCACCTGGCTCAAGCTGCGCTGCGGCTACGACGATTCGCTCGACGTGTTCGGCGTTCACGGCATCGGCGGCGCCGCCGGCACTTTGCTGGTCGGCGTGTTCGCGACACCGATCGTTGGCGGCGCCGCCGGTCTGTTGGCGGGCAATGCCGGAGCAACTGCCGATCCAGCTCTACGGTATCCTCGTCACTTTCGCCTGGTCCGGCATCGCGACCGCGGTGCTGCTCAAGGCGGTCTCGGCCTTCGTGCCGCTGCGCGTCGACAAGCAGAGCGAAATCGAAGGTCTCGACGTCACCCAGCACGGCGAAGCGCTGCAGTGACGGCAGCGGCGCGAGCCTAATTTTTGAGCATGGCGCTGGCTGGCTGACCAGGCCGGATATTCTTTATTCCAGTGCTTGGCCGCGCCTGCGGCCGCTCAATTCCGTTCGGCTGCACGCTCGAAAACAGCTTTCAAACTTGGCATGCGGTTTGATTCCTCCGCCGCAGCGACCGGCACCCCGTCGGCGAAAGGCCAGGGAGGGAACCCATGAAAGTCGTCATGGCCATCATCAAGCCGTTCAAGCTCGACGATGTCCGTGAGGCGCTCACCAAGGTCGGTGTTCAGGGCCTCACCGTGACCGAAGTGAAGGGCTTCGGGCGTCAGAAGGGACACACCGACATCTATCGCGGCGCCGAATATGCCGTGAGCTTCCTGCCCAAGATCAAGATCGAAATCGCCTGTCCGTCCGATCAGGTGGACAAGGTGATCGAAACGGTCAGCACCGCGGCGAAAACCGGCCAGATCGGCGACGGCAAGATTTTCGTGTTCGGCCTCGACCACGCGGTGCGCATCCGCACCGGCGAAACCGACGCCGCCGCGCTGTAGCGCATGTCCCGCAAAATGCCTGCCCTCGGACTTGATCCGAGGGTGGAAACCGGTTTTGCGATAAGGACATGCCCCACCAAACAGCCTATGCGATTTTGGGGCTCGCGCTGAACCGACAATTTTGATGCAATTCCTGTCGGGCGGGCGACTTCGCGATCCGCCAAGGGCAGGGAGACGCCATGAGCACGATGATCGCCGCGCGGCTGCACGCCTACGGCAAGCCGATGACGCTCGACCGGATCGAGGTGCCGGAGCCGCGGCCGATGGACGTGCTGGTCGAGGTCAAGGCCTGCGGCGTCGTGCCGAATCTCGCCCGCGTCGTCAGCAATTTCTTCGGCAAGCTGACGCCCGACAACAAGATGATGCCGCCGCTGCCGGCGATTTTCGGCCTCGACCCGGCCGGCGTGGTGGCGAAGGTCGGCGACCAGGTCTGGGCGGTGCGCCCCGGCGACCGCGTTTATGTCAATCCGGCGCGCTCCTGCGGCTCATGCCGGATGTGCCGCAGCGGCCAAGCGCAAGACTGTCCGAACTGGACGCTGCAGGGCTATTTCGGCCGCTCGCAAGAGATCATGCGGGCCTATCCCTACGGCGGACTTGCCCAGTTCATCACCGCGCCAGCGAACGCTTTAGTCAAGCTGCCTGACACCATGAGCTTCGAGGCGGCGGCGCGGCTCGGCTATCTCGGCACCGCCTATGCGGCGATGAAGAAAATCGGGGTCGGCCCGGGCTTCACACTGCTGATCAACGGCATCAGCGGCCAACTCGGACTGAACGCCGCGCAATTGGCACTGGCGATGGGCGCCACGAAAATTCTTGGCACCGGCCGCAATGCCGCGCTGCTCGACCGGGTCAAGGCGCTGGCGCCGCGCCGCATCGAAGTGCTCGCCGTTGCCGACGCTGCGTCCCAGCCCGATCCGCTCGTTGCCTGGGCCAAAGTGGCGACCGAAGGCCATGGCGTCGACGGCATGATCGATTGCCTGCCGCCCGGCGCGCCGGCAAGCGCGATGATGCGCGCGCTCTACTGCCTGCGGCGCGGCGGCCGTGCCGTCAATGTCGGCGCGGTGATGGAGACGCTGCCGCTTAACGCATTCTGGCTGATGACGAACCGCATCGGCCTGCAGGGCTCGGTGTGGTTCACCACCGGCGAAGGCGAGGAGATGGCGGCGATGGCCGGCGCCGGGACGCTCGACCTCTCGGCGCTCGAACACCGCGTGTCGCCGCTGTCCAAGGTCAACGAGGTGCTGGGCGGCATGGACGATCGCGACGGCGGCTTCACCAATTTCGTCGTCGATCCGACGCGGGTGGATTGACGCGCACGAGTTCCTGGACGCAATGCAGCACTAGTCGGGTGGGCATCGCGCCGCACCGTTTAACCGCGGGGGCAAAATGGTGCTGCGCGAAATTGATGCGATCAAGGAGCCTTATTGACGATCTTGGACACGCCCGCTCTGATTTTCTCGGCAGCCTCGGTCGCCATCTCCTGAGCGAGTGCGCAAAGCTCCTTATTCTGCGCGGACATGGTCTCGTATTGCTTGCGCATCTGCGCGGTCGATAGCTCGATAAATTCTGACGGGGACTTCACACCTAACAGGTCATGGAAGTAGTCAAAGGCGGCACGAGTGTTGGTGCGAGCAATCTCGATAAGTTTGTGATTATACTCTGTGGTACGCTTGACGGCAGCTTCGTAGGTGTTCTCAAGCAAGTCGGCTGCTTCCTCGCTAGCTACCTTGGCTCTTTCGCAAGCGTCTCTGGTCTGTTCGACACCCTTTTCGGTCATCTCACGAAGCGCTTCCGGCATTTCCATATTCGACAGGTCGAATTTTGGCATCTCAAACTTTGGAAGCCCGTAGTCCGATACATCGATCGGGGAGGCAGCGTGTTTCGTCGTTTTGGTAGCGGGAGCGGCGGTTTCCGTCATGACACTTGTCCCTTGGAGGGCGGTTTCATATCAAATATCCGGGGCGTCGCCCCCAGACGTGACTAAGACGTACCCGTTAGGACGGTCGGCATTGGTGTTCTGAAAGCCGTTCCTGTCTAAAATTTAAGCGATAAGTCACCCGGTCGACATTGATCTACATCAATCGGGACCGCCCTGATTTTGATAAGATTTCCGCTGCCATTAGTTTGACGCGGTGCCTTCACTTCATACACGCGCTCCATTCTGATGGGAGGAGGCAGCATTGGCCCCGGCGATTTTGCTCGGGGCTTTTTTTGCAACGAGCCCGGTCACAAGCGGACGTCGTTCCTCGTGTTTGCGATCTCCGCTCCTCCCGGAAAGCGGCAATCCCCGCGCGCTTGCGGGCCTACGCCCTGGCGCGGCGCCTGTGCAGCTTGGGTGGGGATGAACGGGGCGCCAAAAGCTGCTAATGCCTTCCTCAACGAGGTCTCAAGCAAAGCCCAGCGAGGACGCCATGTATCCCAATCTCGAACTCTTCATCGACGGCAAGTGGCACGGCGGCGACGGCCGCAAGGGCGAGGATGTGCTCAATCCGGCGACCGAAAAGCCGCTGGCGCATCTGCCGCATGCGAGCAAAGCCGATCTCGATGCCGCGCTGGACGCGGCCAAGAAAGGTTTTGCGGTATGGCGCGCCACTTCGGCCTACGACCGCTGCAAGGTCATGCACAAGGCCGCCGATTTGATGCGCGAGCGCCATGACGCAATGGCCAAGATCATGGTGCAGGAGCAGGGCAAGACCTATCCGGAAGCGCGCGCCGAGGTGATCGGCTCGGCCGACATCATCGATTGGTACGCCGAAGAGGGCCGCCGCTCCTACGGCCGCATCGTGCCGGGCCGCGGCAAGGGCGTGCGCCAACTCGTGGTGCAGGAACCGATCGGCGTCGTCGCCGCGTTTACGCCGTGGAATTTTCCGGTGCTGACCCCGGCGCGCAAGATCGGCGGCGCGCTCGCCGCCGGCTGCTCGCTCATCCTCAAGGCGTCGGAGGAGACCCCAGCCTCTTGCGTCGAATTGGTGCGCTGCTTTGCCGATGCCGGCGTGCCGGCCGGCGTGCTCAATCTGGTGTTCGGCGTGCCGGCGGAAGTCTCCGAATATCTGCTCGGCAAGGATCTCATTCGCAAGATTTCCTTCACCGGCTCGATTCCGGTCGGCAAGCATCTCGCCGCGCTGGCCGCCAAGGGCATGAAGCGCACCACCATGGAGCTCGGCGGTCATTCGCCGGTCGTGGTGTTCGCCGATGCCGATCCGGAGAAGGCGGCCGACACCATCGCCGCGTTCAAATACCGCAATGCCGGGCAGGTGTGCATCTCGCCGACGCGCTTTTACGTGCAGGAGGACGTCTATCCGCGCTTCCTCAAGCGCTTCACCGAATATGCCAACGGCATCAAGCTCGGCGACGGCATGGAAAAGGGCATCACCATGGGCCCGATGGCGAATTCGCGCCGGATCGACGCCATGGAAAGCTTCGTCAACGACGCCAAGCACCGCGGCGGCAAGATCGAGACCGGCGGCAAGCGGCACGGCAACCAGGGCTACTTCTACGAGCCCACGGTCATCACCGAGGTGCCGGACGACGCCAAGATCATGACGCAGGAGCCGTTCGGTCCGGTCGCGCCGGTGGTCACGTTCAAGACGTTCGACGAGGTGGTCGAGCGCGCCAACTCGCTGGAATTCGGCTTGGCCGCTTACGCCTTCACCACATCGAACGCCACCGCCGCCGCGATCGGCGACGCCTTGGAGTCCGGCATGGTCGGCGTCAACTCGGTCGCGATCTCGACGCCGGAGACGCCGTTCGGCGGCGTCAAGGAGAGCGGTCACGGCAGCGAAGGCGGCATCGAAGGCCTGGGCGCCTATCTCGTCACCAAGTTCATCTCGCAAGGCTGAGAGGCGAACCCCACAAAGTGCTTGAGACTGCAGCCGCCGGGACCTGAAAAGTCCCGGCGGTTTTTAATTGATTGCAACAAATTCAAATCGGCGTTCTGCCCCGTTTCGAACGTGGATGTGTTGCCGCGGCGGCAATATTTGGAGGGACTTCATTAACCGAAACCGGCAGTTCCAAAGGCCATGAGCAGGAACGAATGGCGAGGAAGGGCGATTGTAGAGCCGTGGCGGGGTGGAGAGTGGTCGTCGATGGATATTCTCGCCGCCATGTTCGCCTATCTGGCCTGCATCACAGGGATTGTCGCCGGGCTCGCGATGTCGTTCGTGGTTTTCTTTTCGCCGCCCGGTCAATTGTCACCGAAGCCACGTCTCGCCATCGCGATGGCAAGGCCGAGCCACGCAACCGCGGCGCCGGTTTCGCCGGTGACGACGGTTGCCAAGGCGGAAATCAGGCCAAGTGCCAAACCCGGTGCCAAATGGGTTGCCAAAACCGGTGCATCGAACACGCGTCTCGCTGCCGCGGCGGCAAAGACGGCGGTCCGGCCGGTCGCCAGCGACGCCCGGCAAAGGCCACTGAAGCCGCAAAACCGGTTGCGCCGGCTCGCCGAGAAGGAACGCGCGAGGGAGTTGGCCTATCGGGAACATTCGAGCTTTGAGAGCCGGTTCCTGCACTTCGACGATTGAGGTTTCGCGCCGCTCGATGAGCGCATCGTCCGCTCGGTTGGATTCGTTGGCGGCGGCGTAGCGAAGGTTTTTTTGTTCGGCGCTGCCAGACGCGCGCGATCAGGCGTAGGAATTTTCCAGAAAGCTCACTGCGTCGTCGGCGAGAAGCGTGGCATCGCGCTCGCCGCGTTGGGCGTTTTCGATGATGCGCTTGGCGAGGAGTTCCTGCGCCGCGCGCCGGTAGGCGGGCGACGCGAGCTTGCTGCCCGACTGCTCGACCCGCTTCCAGGCGGCTTCATAGACCGAAACCAGGAATTCGACCGTTTCCGGCTCGAACGCCGATTGCGCCAATAGCGGAATTATCGACATGCCACGGTTCCGTGCTTGCCATTCATTCTATCAGCCGGCCACAATCCATTCCATCAACTGGCGACGAAGAGATTCGATACGGTGGAGCGGTCGAGCACTTCTGTCGCGGTATTGCCGAAGTGCAGCGTATCGCCGGGCGCCAAGGTCTGGTTCACCTCGACCGGGTCCTTCGCGAAAGTTCTGTCGGCCGGAAGGATGATGGAGGGCTACGGTCTGTCCGCCTGGAACGGGGCGAACGGGGTCGAATCATGCCGAAGGTGATGCATGACCGCGTGGAACTGAACCTGCCGCTCACGCTCTCGCGCAAGGCGAGCTGAGCCATGATCGCTTGGGCGGGCAGGCACAAGGGCGCAAAGCCGGCTACTCCCCGCGTTCGCAGTTCTGTTCTGAAGTGGCGGAGGGAAACGGACCGGGAATCAACATGCTCCACCAGCTTCTAGCATGTTTACATGTGATCCACATGCTAATAGGTTTAAAGCATGACAACAATGATCCAAATCCGTAACGTGCCCGATGCGATACACCGACGCCTCAAAGCGCGGGCAGCATTGGCGGGTATGTCGCTTTCTGATTACTTGCTCAGCGAAATTCGGGAGGTAGCAGAGCGTCCGACACTGGAAGAGCTGCGAGCTCGGCTGGAGCGTCGCTCCCCTGTGACGCCTTCCATCACACCTGTTGATGCGGTCCGGTTCGAGCGCGACCGGCGGTGATTGTCGTCGACGCATCAGCGCTGCTGGAAATTCTTCTCCGTACGCCGGCAGCGGAAGTCGTGGAAACGCGGCTGTTCCGTGAGCCGCGGGAGACCCTGCACGCGCCACACCTGCTTGATGTCGAAGTTGCGCAGGTCCTCCGCCGTTACGCGGCGATTGGTGAAATCGATGAGCAGCGCGGTCGTGCGGCACTCGGCGTGCGTATTCCGACGAAGTCGGCCGGGGATTCCAAGCGAAGGCGGCCGCCCATTCCGATTGAAGCCGGCCGGGGATTCCGATGAACCCGGCCACCTCTTAAGGCGTGCTCTCGTGTCGGCATGGTTATCAGTTCAGTTGGCATGCTCGGCGTCAAGCTTCTGACGCTTGGCTTCGGCTTTTCGCAGGCTCTCGCCCTTGAGCGTGAGCCGGTGAGCGTTGTGCACCAGGCGATCGAGAATGGCATCGGCCAGGGTCGGATCACCGATGATCTCGTGCCAATGTTCGACCGGAAGCTGGCTGGTTACCATGGTAGAGCCGCGGCCGTGGCGATCCTCCATGATCTCCAAGAGGTCGCGCCGCTGCTCGGCGGTCATGGGAGCAAGTCCCCAATCGTCGAGGATGAGAAGTTCGACGCGCGCCAGGCTCTTGAGGGGCCGAGCGTGATGGCCGTCGCCGCGTGCAAGCGCGAGTGCATCGAACAGCCGCGGTAGGCGTTGATAGAAGACCGAGCGGTTGTCCCGACAGGCCTTATGGCCGAGCGCACAGGCAATCCAACTCTTGCCGACGCCGGTGGGACCGACGATGAGCAGGTTCTGATGTCGCGCGATCCACTCGCCGGCGACGAGCTTTTGGAACAGCAGCTTGTCGAGCCCACGTGGCGCCTTCATGTCGATATCCTCGACGACGGCATTTTGCCTGAGGCTTGCGAAGCGCAAGCGGCTGATCAGCCGTTTGTTCTCGCGTTCGGTCGCTTCGCGGTCGACGAGCAGAGCAAGCCGCTCCTCGAAGGCCAACGTCGCGATGTCGGGCTGTCGTTGCTGTTCGTCGAGCGCCTTGGCCATGCCGGTGAGCCCGAGCGTAACGAGGCGGCCGTGGGTGGGATGTGTCAACATCGTCTCTCCTTTGCTTAGTGGTAGTAGCCGGTGCCGCGGATGTTGCGGTGTTGGATTGGTGGTCCGTCCGGCGGCTTCTCATTGGCGTAGGCACGATCGAGCCCATGCTGCAGGATCGATTTGATCGAGCCGTAGGTGGTGGCGCCGATGTCGTTGCCGCGGCGGCAGGCGGCCTCGATGCGCGCCGAGCCGTAACTACGGGCGAGCCGCAGGATGCCGAGACAGGCGCGGAAGCCCTGCTCGGGATGCGGCTTGGCCGTCATGATCGCCTCGACGAGGGCGATGGTGGCCGGGCCGATTGTGGCCGCTTCCCGCCTCATCCTGGCCGGCGTCCACTCGGCGTAGCGCCGGTGCGCGCTCGGCATATGTTCAGGAATCGTCGTGTGCCGGCGGGGCGAGTGCGAACGAGCATGGCTCGCCACTCGGACGCCTTTGTGCAGAATCTCGATCGTGGTGTCGGTGATACGCGCTTCAAGTTGCTCGCGGATCAGCCGCGAGGGCACGGAGTAATAGTGATCGGCGATCTCGACGTGGTAGTCGGGCGCGACCCGGCACTTCTTCCATTCGGCATATTGGTAGGGCGCCGACGGAAGGGTTTTGAGCGCCGGCCGATCGATCTCTGCGAACAGCTCGTCGCGGCTGACGCCGAGCTTGCGCATGATCTTGGCATTGAGGTCGGCGACAGTCTCGCGGATCGCGGCATTGAGCTCATGAAGCGAGAAGAAGCGGCGGTTGCGCAGCCTGGCCAGCACAAACCGCTGCACAATTTGCACCGCCACTTCGACCTTGGCCTTGTCGCGCGGCCGCCGCGGACGCGCGGGAAGGATCGCGGTGTCGTAGTGCTCAGCCAGCTCCTGGTAGGTGCGGTTGATCCCAGGCTCATAGCGGCAAACCGCAGTGACGCCGGCCTTGAGATTGTCGCAAACCACCGCCTTCGGCACGCCGCCGATCGCGCGAAAGGCGTTGACGTGCGCCCCAATCCAGTCGGCGAGCCCTTCCGACCAGCGCGCCTCCGCGTAAGTGTAGTTGGACGCTCCCAGCACCGCGACGAAGATATGGGCGTGCCGCTCGGCGCCGCTGGCGGCGTCGAACACCGGCATCGTGTCGCCGGCAAAGTCGACGAACAGCTTCTCAGCGGCGCCATGCGTCTGCCGCATGGTCGGCGAGATGGTCTGGCGCCACTCCCCGTAAAGATCGCAAAACCGGCTATACCCGTAACCGTCACCGTGCTCGGCCCGGTATTCCTCCCACAGCAACAGCAGCGTCACGGCGCGCCGCTTCAGTTCCTTGTGGACATGGGACCAATCGGGCAGCGGCCGTGTCGGCTTCTCGTCGAACGTCGGCAACGTGAACAGCCGCCGTTCCAGCTCGGCATCGTCCACTCCCTCGGGCACCGGCCAGGTGATGCCGCTGACGGCGGCGCGCTGCAGATATTCGCCAACCGTCGACCGGCTGACCCCGATCGTCACCGCGATCTGCCGCTCGCTCACGCCAAGGGCGTGCCGCAATCTCAGAACCTCTCGAACCTTCCGCATCGGCGCTCTCTCGGCGGGCATCGGACCTCCCCTTGCATGGCCGCAAAGGGCGCCTCGTCCGCGATTCGATCGCCGACAGCGAGAGCTTCAGTCCGGCCTCACCAGGGTGGCCGGCTTCAATCGGAATGGGTGGCCGACTTCCGTCGGAACCGGTGGCCGGATTGCGTCGGAATCACCGGCCGCTTTGCGTCGGATTACGCAACTCGGCGATCTCTCTGACTTTCCTATTCGCCGGTACCCGCATGATTTCCTTCTGATAAGGGTCTGGGATCTGCGGAGCAATTTCACCCCGTATGACGGCGTCTATGTTGCCCTCGCGGAAGCGCTAAATGCGCGCTTGCTCACACGTGACGAGCGGCTCGCCTCCGCGGTTCGTCGCCACGCTGGCATTCAACTCGCATAGGGGGGCCGCATTAGAGGCGCCGCCGCCCAACCGGAGAACGTTGGATGCCCGTTCGTCTCGCCTGGGGGTGGCGGGCCGCGACCGACGATGATGAGCACTACATCTACGCCGTGGCCCTATGATCTGTCTGAGCACCCCCGTCGTGTATCGGGGACGGTTCTGCGCTGAAAACGCTAGGCGATGCATCGGCAGATTTGGCCCACGCCGCCACGCGGGCGACACAGGCTGGTAGGCTGTCTCGGACCTCGTAAACCCACAACCTGAGGACGTCCCATCCCATCTCAATGAGCCGTAGATTCCTTAGTTGGTCTCTGCGGACCAGCTCTCCATCCCAATCGCGATGGTACCGCTCGCCGTCAACTTCAATATCAAGCCGTCTGCCGTTTGGGCGTATCAGCGCGAGATCAAGATCGTATTGATCAACATCGAATTGGGGTATGGGGCGGAGACCAGCGTCCACAAGCGCAGTATAGAGGACCTTCTCCCAATCGGACACACGCTCCGGATGAGCGACAGCCGGATAGCTTTGGTTCGCGCCGTCGGGCACTGGCGTCGCTGTCGGCTGCGGTCCCGGTCTGGCGCGATCCGCGACATAGCGAGCGAAGGCGCTTAGATATTCCACCTCGCTCGACGCACATGCCGCTGCGTCCCCGACGACGACAAGCGCGCCGCGAGCACGGGTAATGCCAACGTTGAAAATGTTGCCCTGGCTCTTGAGAAATCCCGTCGCGCCTACGGGGATGCCACGCGACACCACAGGTGAGAACACTATCAGATCGCGTTCATCACCTTGAAATTTGTGTGCTGTCTCACAAATGAAGTTGCGGGTCGCGAGCACTGGGGCCAGAGCATCATCCCGAGCCACCAGTTCCTCGATCATGTTCGCTTGCGCCCGGAACGGGGTCACAACACCAATTTCACCGGAAAACCGCTGCGTGATTGCGATCCTTCTTAATTCTTCGACGACAGCGGCGGCTTCCGCTTGGTTGACGGCCCCTCCTGTAGGTGGCCGAGCGGCGTTCCCCACGACATTCACCCACCGGATTGCAGGTCCTTCCGGTCGCCTTAGGCGACGGTAGTTTGTCGCGACTCTCAATCGTCCACCATAGAAGAAGCTATTGGAGAAGTTGATGATATCGGCATGACTTCGATGGTGGTCACGCAAAACCACAATCGAGGTCGACCTAGCTTTGGCTGCCGCCAAGTCATAGAGGCTGTTCGCGCGATAACCCCAAGTCGGTCCTGGATTATCAAGGAGACCGTGTTTAACCATCAGCGCTTGATCGCGCTGTTCCGAAAGTCGGCTGATGTGTCGAAGCTGTTGAGGGTCACCGATTACGACAGCGCGCTTTGCACGGAAAAGTAACGGTAGGGCAGATGCAACGTCGCACTGGCTGGCTTCATCAATCACTATGAGGTCAAATTCTCCGGCTGTGAACGGTACCCTGCCACGGGCTGAAAGAGAGGTCACCGCCCAACACAGAAGCGCTTTCGTTGTTTTTGCGGCAAGTTGGTAATATCGACGCCAAACCTGCTTCGCGATTGCACCTCCTTCCTCATCGGCTCTCGAAATTGTGCGGAGAATTGCAGCATAGTCACCCAAAGCGGCCCGATCCTGGTCGTTCAATCTATCTGGAAGGAGGGCGGTCCAGCTACTCCACGCGTCGCCGGATATCTCCGCCAGAGTTCGTGTCTGGTTTGCCACTTCAGCGGCGAGCGCCCCTGGGTCTGGTGTATTCGATAATATCTTGAGAGCGGCTTTGTAGTCCGACGCTGCTTTCAAGGCTTCGAGAAATTCTAAGCCTTCATCTAGGCTGCGCGTGGGAGAACGATTCTCATCTTTCTCAAAGCCAAGCCGCGCAAGGGCCGCATCCAATTTATCGACAGAATCGAGCAATTGGCGACGACGGGATTCCTTCAGAAACGCCCAGAATAGCTTTTCGAAGAAGGGAGCCACTGCGCGATTCGACCGCCGGAGAGCCTCCCGGAGATCGGCGATCCGAGCGACGGCGTCAGCAATAGACAACCTATCTGCATCTTTGAAACAAGCGGTAGGCAGAACGTCCCGCGCCCCTTCGGCTGCCTGCTCAAGCTTGTCAACCCTGTTCCGAAGTTCGATCGAATGATTTGTCTGGAGCGTTAGTTGATGCAGCGCTTCGCCTTCCGACCTCAGCTTGGCGAGCATCAAATTATATGCTCGCCGGTCATCGTCGGTCGGCCTCGCCGATAGGATAGCCGTTAGATGCTGTGCCAATTGTTCCTGAAGTGCTCGTGTACCGAGCCGCAGCATGATCGGTCTCGGCGAGAGCGCATTGATCCGTTCCATGACCACGTCAACGGCCTTATTGTTCTTGCTGGCGAACAGTACCCGAAGACCACGCCAAGCGGCGTTCACAAGGATAGCGGTAACGACCTGAGATTTGCCGGTGCCCGGAGGCCCGGTGATCACAGTCAGCGGTTCGGAGAGTGCTTGTCGAACTGCTGTCCGCTGTTCGGCATTGAGCGGCGCAGGCTCTAGCAGCGGCCCTTCGATCGCTGTCCGCGCGCCAGGTGCCCCGAGAAGAGTGCCAAGACTAGTACCCGGAATCACAGTTCGCTGATACGGCGACCTTTGACGCGACGCTGATGGACTTTTGTTTTGGTCCAGACGAATGGCTTGGCGTTGTCATTGTAGGCCTCGATGAAGGCATCGATATGCACCCGCAGTTGGTCGACGGACGTGAAGGAGGCGCCGCGCAAGGATTTTCCTTGCAGGATGGAAAACCAGATTTCGACCTGGTTGAGCCAGGACGCACGGGTCGGCGTGAAGTGGAAGCGAACGTTGGGATGACGCTTGAGCCAGCGGTCGTTCTTGGGTTTGTGGGTATTGAGGTTGTCGAGCACGACGTGGATGGCGGTGTCCGGATGACCTGCGACGATATCGTTCATGAAGTCGAGGAACTCGATGCGCCGGCGGCGCGACTTGTGCGAGGCCGTAACCTTGCCGGTGGCCACCTCGAAGGCGGCAAACAGCGTCGTGGTGCCGTTGCGCTTGTAATCGTGGCTGTGGCCGGTCAGCGCGCGGCCGTTCGGGAGCTTCAGATAGCCCTGCGCGCGCTCCAGCGCCTGGATCGAGGGCTTTTCGTCGACACAGATGACGATCGCGTTCTCGGGTGGCGCCATGTAGAGGCCGACCACGTCGGCGGCCTTGGCAACGAACTCGGGATCGTCGCTCTCGCACCAGGACTTGCGCCCGGCCAGGTCGATCTTCTGCGCCCGCAGGACGCGCCACACATGCTGCTCGTGCACGTCGCCCAGTTCGGCGGCGATCAGCGGTCCGTTCCAGCGCGCGAACCCCGCTGGTGGCTCCCGCTCCAGAACCGAAAGGATGCGGCGAGCCGTCTCGGAACCATATTTCGGTGCCGGCCCTGGGCGCGGCCTGTCCGCCAGACCGGCCAAGCCCTCGCGCGCGAAACGGCCACGCCAGTTGCTGACTGTTCTCGGCATCGTGCCGACCGTCTGAGCAATCGACCGCGTCGAACGTCCCTCCGCAGCCAGCAATACGATCCGTGCGCGAAACACATCGCGCTGCTCCGTCGTCAGTGCCCGAACTCGCGCTTCAAGCACCGACCGATCCTCCGGCGTCAGCCGGACCTCCGCTGCCTTGGGTATCATCCCAACGTTGAATCACGAGTTAGCCTTCCGTAAAAGCGGGTACTAGATCCTCTTATCGAAGCATTATCAACGCTCCGAAGATCAGCGAGTTCTCGCTCCAACCCGACCGTGAATGGCGAACGATCCGCCATGATGACAACCGCAGCGTTGTAGATACCACTCTCGGTGATTTTGCGAAGTTCGCCAAATCCGTGGAACTTGGCGGGAGCGAGTGCCTCTTTCCACTCCCACTCCGGCCGGAGATCACGAAGTCGCGCAGCTAGTTCATCCAGCGGGGGCGATTCAGAAGCCTCTAGGCCGAGATCGTCGGCTAATTTTGCGGCCTCCTCAAGGACGTTCTCTGAGGCAGTAAGGCTTTCGAGTGCGCGTGTATTGATTAGAGGCTCTGGTAAGAATCCAAGTTCTCCCGCATCCGGGTCCTGGGGCCAGATCAACAATGGTTCCAGGAACGCCCCTTCCCAGCCCTTGCGGCTGCGAACGTGGCGTACCAAGGCAGGATACCCCAGCCATAACGCCTTCTTCCGAGCGTCACGGCGCTGGCGGCCAATCAGTTTTCTAAGCGGCTCCGCTCCAAAATCTGATTGGGCGCTTTCAAGGGGCCATTCCTCCAATTCCACGTAATCCAGATCAAATTTGGAGTCCGCGAACGTCCGGACGCCACTATCATCGTCTTGTGACAAGCAATCCAAATAGTAGGCAAACAGTGCTTCATAAGAATTCTTCGGCGAACCACCCGCATTGTCACGAGGTTGGGGTGCCTCTGCCAGTGACCATGCATAGTCTCGGCCTTGCCGAACCTTTCCGCGCAGCGGACCATAAAGCGCATTGTTGACGACGGTTCTGTCAACGCCGAGCGTATCCGCTATCTGCTTCGCCTTCGATGGGCCACGCGCGCGAATGTACGCCAGCACCTTTTCGGTGAGGTCGATTGCCGTCACGGCGTCCCCCTTCGATGCGCGCAGAACCAGCAACAGGTCATGCCGGCGAGATACCGGTCGGCACGCGTCAGAAATTGATCCAAATTGAATTGCGCGAGCGCTTCATTGGCCACTTCTCGCCACCCCCTTAGCCTTTGCTGCGTCCTTCTCTATGCGTTCGGGACGCATGGAAAGGCGTTCATATTCTTCCACCGAGATGACCATCACGACGCCACGCCCATGCTTCTCGATCAGCACGGGTTCGGCGCGCGCGGTATCGATCATCAGGCCGAAAGCATTTTTCGCTTCCCGCGCCGACATCGTTTTCATGACCACTTTCCGACAACTCCAAATTGCGCCATTTAGGCCGAAATAGCTCTTTTGAGCAATGGGAGTGAGATCGCGTGCAGGCAAGCCGACCGTCGCCCATCAGCACGTTTGCAGTCCCCCCAATTGCACAGGAACAGCATAGCTGGTGCAGGTTCATTGTAGGTTAGCGGCAAAGGTTGCGTTGTTTTTTGTCGGCACTGCTCGCAAATGATTCGCTGTGCAAATTCGACGTTGGGAATAGTGCCAAGGGCGGGAGGGCATGAAGGAAGCTGACGGCAAGGTAAAAGGCCGACCGTCGGTCCGGCCTATGTGGTTGGGTCGATTGAGATATTTGGACTCCATCCAGACACCCCCTGCTGGCGCTTTGAGCTGAAAGCTCAACGATATCAATGCTGCGGGCGCCAGCCACCCGCCCTACAGCCGCCGAATGCCCTCCCTTGCTTGTGTTGCTTCAGTATGATAACAAAGTACCGTGACGCACCCGCGCGACCCGACCCTCGATGTGCTGCTCGACCTCGACGGGCAGGTTCTCGTGGTGGACCCGGAGGGCGGTCATTGGGTCCGGTTCGTCGTCACGCGGGTGCCGGTGTCGCCGGAGAAGCCGCACGGCATCGACTACTCGCTCACATTGCACGGGCCGGATGGCGAGCGGCTGGTCGGCTTCGACAACGCGCATCCAGTGGCGAAGCGGAAGCGCGGCGAGCCGCAGGACCATCGCCACCGTCTGCGGACGACCAGAGCTTACGAGTACAGCGACGCGGCAACCTTGCTCGCCGATTTTTGGACGACGGTAGACGCGGTATTGCGCGAGAGAGGAGTGATCTCATGACCACGCTGAAGGTCGGCATCGCCAGCTACGAGGAGATGAAGGCGCGCACCATGGCGGTGGCGCGGGGCGAGCGGCGCGTCAAAGCCGAGGAGCCGAAGGTGTGGTTCACCTCGACGGAGTCTTTCGCCAAAGTCTTGTCGGCCGGCAATCGCGAACTGCTCCGCGTCATCGCCGAGAAGGCGCCTGGCTCGCTCGACGAGCTGGCGCGGATCACGGGCAAGGCCAAGTCCAACCTGTCACGGACATTGCGGACGATGGAAGGCTATGGCCTGGTCCGCCTCGAACGCGGCGAGCGGGGTCGGATCACACCGAAGGTCATGCACGACCGGGTGGAGCTGGACCTGCCGCTCACGCTGTCGCGCAAGGCAAGCTGAGTTCGCAGTTCTGTTCTGAAGTGGCGGAGAGGGAGTCCGCCACACTACGATCCGCTCACGTTCGCCGTGATTCACTGATGTTTCCATTTACCCTTATTTTACGGGCACTTTTTATTGTCGTCGTATCCCATCGTGTGCCATCGTCCGCTACAATCCGGCGCGACTGCTAGGGCACGTGCTAGGGCAGAAGAGGCAACAATATGGCGCGGAAAATCAATCGACTGAACGCTCGGGCGGTGGCGACGATCACCGAAGACGGTCGCCACGCTGACGGCGGTGGCCTTTACCTTTCGATTTCACCGAATGGTGGTCGGCGGTGGGTGTTCCTGTATCGTTGGCACGGCAAGCCCACCGAAATCGGGTTCGGTTCGGCGCGCGACGTTACGCTCGCTCGCGCCCGCGAACTGGCCTCGCAGGCCCGCGCCAAGCTGGCGGAGAGCATCAATCCAAAGGACGCAAGAAGGCCCCGAGGAGGCGCCACGTTCCGGGAATGCGCTGACCGGATGATCGAGGCTATGCGTCCCTCCTGGCGCAACGCCAAGCACGCTGCGCAATGGGAAATGACCTTGCGGGATTACGCCGCCCCGCTCCATCGTCTGCCGGCGGACAAAATCACAACTGATGACGTTCTTTCGGTTTTGAAGCCACTTTGGAACGATAAACCGGAAACCGCCTCCCGCCTTCGGGGCCGGATCGAGCGCGTGCTTGATGGAGCCAAGGCGCAAGGATTGCGCAGCGGCGAGAACCCGGCACGCTGGCGTGGTCACTTGGATCAACTGTTGCCGAAGCGCCAGCGGCTCACGCGGGGTCATCATGCGGCGATGGCCCACACCGACGTGCCCGCCTTCATGGCCGACTTGCAATCCCGCCAATCTACCGCAGGCTCGGCGCTTGAATTTGCTATCCTCACGGCTGCGCGATCTGGTGAAGTCCTCGGGGCGAGATGGCCGGAATTTGATCTTGAGCGTGCGGTGTGGACGGTGCCGGCGGAGCGCATGAAAGCTGGTCGAGAACACCGCGTCCCGCTGTCGCGGCGGGCACTCAAGATCGTTAAGGCGATGCACGAAACCCGCAATGGCGATTTCGTGTTTCCAGGCCAGAAGCCCGGCAACCCGTTGTCTGTAATGGCGCTTGAAATGGTGCTTCGCCGCATGAAGATCAAAAACGTGACGGTGCACGGCTTCCGTTCCGCCTTTCGCGACTGGGCAGCGGAGTGCACAACTTTTGCAAATGAGGTTTGCGAGGCAGCACTTGCCCATGTGATCGAGAACAAGGCCGAAGCAGCGTACAGACGGGGCGATCTGTTCGATAAGCGCCGCAAGCTAATGGAAGCGTGGGCTGTTTATTGCACAACTACGAAGGCGGGAAAGGTCGTGGCGTTTCGGCGGTAGCCGCGCAAATCTCGGGTCTTTCTTAAAGCCGTAAGGCCCAGTAGCCGGATGCTATGTATTGTCGTTGTTCTCGAAAAAAATCTCATCTTGTTACCGTGCGGTAACGCCGCAAAGGCGCAATTGCGTGAGTGATGACCAGGGAGCCTGCGGAGGCGGCAGGTGATGCAAGCATGAGCAAGCCGTTAAACGACCTGTTCCGTTTGTATGCCATTCCGCCATCACCGCTCCACTGGGCTGTGCAGGAGGCGGCGAGGCAGGAGGGCTGGACTCCGCCATGGGATCACGAAGAACAACTCAAAAAACAACAAAATCAGAAAAAGACAGCGGGCAAAAAAAGCGGCCTCATGCGCGCGGGTCGTGCCGAGATACGCCGCCACTTCGTCAAAATTGCCTTTGACCGACTGGAGGGTACACATCAAATAGAGCCATATTCCGATTATTCGATTGCTGCTCTTCGGAGGGAGTACCGTAAGCTGTTAGGTGAAGACGGGCTTGATCCTAAGTCGTTAATGTCGGCGGCGCCGTTCAAGGCAACCCGTGAGACTCTGATAAAGGACCTGAAGCTACTTGGCATCCGAAGCAAACGCCGAAAATGGCGAACTGGGTAGCGAACACCGTTCAATACCTGCTCCATAAAGCAACTCTTTACTCGCTTCCGCTTTGATTGTCCGTGTACACCGTGAGCATCGCGGCCAACAACGGGAGATTATTATGAATTTAGTTCACAGCATTCCTGAGGCTTGCGCACTCGCACGCGCGGGGCGCACGGCTCTCTACCAAGCAATCAACTCTGGCGAGCTAGTCGCCCACAAGCGGGGCAAGCGCACCCTCATTTTTGCCAGCGATCTACAGCACTGGATTGAATCATTGCCGCAGATTGAAGTGAAACGTCCCGTAGAGCGCGGGGCTGTTTCGGACACCCCGCAGGCGAAAGGTCGAGCGCCCGCGAAACGAAAGGACATTTCGTGAGCGCGACGGGTGCCACCCCAGCACAGGGCAACACTGTTAGCGCCACGATAATGGCCAAGGCCGCCAACATTGAAGAAATTGTAAAAATACCGGAAGCAGTTCTCCGTGCCGCTGAAAAAGCAAACAAATACTTTGCAAACTCAGGGACAAGTCACCCGCAAACGAAGGCCGACCCTCCTGGCAACGGCACAATCGAAACGGTTGAGACTGGGCTTGCCGAGGCGGCAGAGTGGCTTGAAGCAGCTAAAGCCAATCCAGTTGCGGCCCTGATGGTATTGCTCAAACACGGCGCTAACTTAAAACGGTTGTTGCTTGCGATGAACGAGACCTTTGCCGTGGTCAAATACGGCAGCAAGATGGTAGTTGCGATCATCGTCGGCAAAGAAGTGGATTTCATGAAGCTTGACGATTTCCACAACCTGCTCGCCAACCTTGTGTTCCAGAAAGAGGTTGAGACAAAGGACGATAAGGGCAATCCGCAGAAGACGACGCAGACGATCATAGTTTCTAAATACTGGTTCAAGTGGAAGTACCGGCGGCAATATGTCGGTCGCGGCGTTGTATTTGAGCCGGGCGGCCCGCTCGAAATCCTAAATGACATGCTCAATTTATGCCGCGGCTTCGGCGTCGAGCCGAAACAAGGTGACTGGTCCCTCATGCGCAACCACGTCCGCGATGTAATTTGTTCGGGGAATGAAGAACACTTTCAATATGTGATCAGATGGATGGCCTACGGCGTCCAGCATCCTGACCGTCCGATAGGTGTTGCGATCGCGCTACGTGGCGAGGAGGGCGCGGGCAAGGGTTTCCTCTGGCGCAACTACGGCAAGCTATTTGGAAAACATTTCAAGCATGTTGCTCACGGCGAGCATCTGACAGGACGCTTCAATGCCGCACTTGCCGAAGCCTGTGTCGTGTTCCTGGACGAGGCCCTGTGGGCAGGCGACCGCAAAGGCGAACAAATCTTAAAGGCATTGGTCACCGAGGATACGTTCCAACTCGAACGCAAATTCTGTGATCCGATCCCCGTCAAGAACCGTCTGCGGATAATGATTGCGAGCAATAACCAGTGGATTGTGCCCATTGGCACAAGGGGGCGGCGCTACTGTGTGCTTGATGTAAGCAATCAATACGCCGACGAAAATAACCCCGCGCACAACGTCTACTGGGAACCATTACAGGCACAATTTGGCGATTATGCCCCGGACGAGGGCAGGGCGGCGATGTTGTACGACTTGCTGCACATGGACCTGAGGGGCTTTAACATCCGTGTCGTGCCCAAGAGTACAGCCAAGACCGAGCAAAAGTTGCTCACGCAAAAAGGAACGGAAGCTTGGGTGTTTGAAATCTTGCAAGACGCCGCAATCACAACGTCATCACATGGCTTGGGATGTGCCATATCGAAGTGGGACGCGAATGGGCTGCAAATCTCTGTTGACGACGCCTATGAAGCCTTTCGGCAATTTTGTCAGGCACGGCGAGAGTACCTGCGCAGCAAGGAATGGTGGTCGCGCGACCTTCGCAAAATGTTGAAAGAATGCGTTTCTGTCGGAAGACCCCGCAATGACAATGCGGACCGCAAGCGCAAACTGACATTCCATCCACTTGGTGAATGCCGCACGGTCTACGGCGAATTTGTGCACGCTGCTGACATAGAGTGGGAACCCGCGGACGAAATCGACGCCACGTCCAATGACGACGCTGAGGGCTGATTGGGCACGACTACCATCTTACTTGGCTATAGCGAGAGCCTGTGAACGCGAGAGAGTGAACGTGGTCCAAGCATGACCTGGACCACTGAAAATGCTTGGACCACGCGAGTCATTGAAAACGTTGGCGTGGTCCAGGTGGTCCAAGTGGACCGGGGATTTTTAGCAAATTCCTTTTAGCTGCGCGGGGGGTCGCTTAGGTGTCGAAGGGGGAGGCCAAATCGGCATCGAGAGCCTTTTCTACCATTTTTATTTTATACCTGGACCACCTGGACCACCTGGACCAAGGCAGCAAAATCAATCGCTTTCGTGGTCCAGGCAAAAGGTCAGACCTGGACCACCTGGACCAGCCCACATCCGGCGATGGCGCAACGCGAGCCACAGTCGGCTGCGCCGCCTGCAAGGTCGCAGGGTTTGACGCTGGACGATTCTCCGTCGTGCGCCAGTGCAATGGTGAAACCCCGGCAAGGAATAACGCTTGCACCGTCACCTGCCGCCAAGCGCCCGCCGATCTTTGTTCATTTTTAACGGGTTAGACAAATATGAATAGAGACGGATGTTCTGGCGTAAATCCGGCAGATCATGTAACGCAGGGGAGGAACAGATGGTGTCATTACTTGAAAAACTGAGACAAGCAAAGGTCGAACTGGCCGCGCGAAATGCCGAGCCATGGCGCCTGCCCCTTGAAAGGTTGCACGGTAAGGATAGTGGCGATGGTATCGAGCGAATTGCTACGCAGGCGGTTTTCGACTTTCTGGAAGTCCCGCAGGTCAATCGAGGGGCTGGCGCCTGCAAGAGACTGGCCCAAGTCATGACGGATTTGGGCTGGAGTCCCATCAAAGCGAGAGGATTAAATCAAGCCGGCTTCCGCGACCAAATTCGCGGCTATGCGCGTGACAAACGAGGCTCGCCCCTATCCTGATCCAACAGCCGTCGCCCATTCCAACGTACCGACCAAGCCGGGTAACAAGGTGATAAGATAAGACGATTGCGTGCTGGCGCACCGTTAGGTGCCACCTGTCACCTTCCCGCACCGCAGTGAAGAGTTTACACCGCTGCTGCACGCCGTTCGTTCCAAAGGTGCAAGTCTTCACGGGCGGCCCATATGCGCGGCTGTGGCTGGCGATGCACGATCTAGATCAATTCGCCGACGCAACCGGTGTGGCACTCGGCGCGCGGTCTGGATCAATTTCAAGGAGCCAAACAAGATATTTATAATAGTCCGGCTGCATTTGTTTGAGGTTCGAGCGCGTGAACGGCGGCTTGTCATCCTTTCCATAGAGAAACACGCTTGCCGTCACGGCAAAAAATTCCTCTTGGTTGGTCATAAGGTAAGCGTCGGCAGGATACAGCTGTTTGCTTTTCGCCTGATTGTAGTAGAACAGAATCAATGGGTTCTTAAATCCCTGTGGCATTATGTTGGCGTGATAAGCGTGAAGCATCTCATGCAGGATGTTTGGCCGTTGTGTATTCGTGGAGGAGGCGTCAAGCGTGATCGGACGAACGAACACGACACCGCGATTTGTGTCATCAGCTAGGTCTACTGGATTTGGATTAGTCCACTTGCCGCTATTCAAAACCGTAGGCTCGCGAGATGTACGTTCCGGTAGGTTATTAGCCGGACTATAGCACGCGGATGCAAGAGTTGGCGCCTTGTCGTCCGCCGTCTCGGTGTTCTTGTCGTCCGCCTTCTCGGTGTTTAAGCACGCTACATCGTCCACCACGATTGGTATCGTGTGGAAGAAATTGAGCACACGCGGGCTCAGTCCGACGCTCTCGACAATATCGAGCTGATGCCGCAGTGCATCAGCCATTAGCGCAAAATCCTGCCGTGTTACGACTTCCGATAGGTCGGCAAAGTAGCCGCGATAGGTTTCATGGTTCGGATTAATAATAATCTCCTGGAGTTTCTCACTATCCGAAACCGCTGCAATCTGGAAAGGGCGAGCCTCACCTGCATTACCAGAACTGGGGAATAGCGTAAGAATGTAAAGCGGTAAGGTCAGTAGCAATGACAACGCACGCATGATTGTCTCCTCTACGGCTGAAACATCGTTGCGCTTTTGACGATCAACCGCAACCGACTGAGATACCGCAATTTAAAAACTGTTAGGTTCATCTGATCCACTCGTTTCTGTCGATTTCCTTAGGACCGCATTAGCCATCCGGCGTGCGCAAATCGCGGCGTGAGCAGCGCATTTATTTCGACGTATCCAACTTACGCTTCTGGCAAGGTGAAAATCTTACGCCCCCCTCACGCACCACGCCGTGCCATTCGTCGGAACGTGCAAGGTGTGACGGTGAGTGGGTGCCGGACGCCGAGTTGTCGTACGATAACAACCTTCCTTCGGGATCGCGCCACCTTCACACCGCCGCAGGCCTACGAGCGCGGACTTCCGCAGCTCCCCGAAAGCCGACATGAGGTTCCAGCGCAATATCTGTCGGGATGGGCCAGGAACCGAAGCCCCACGTTACGCACGTCAGTTACAACGCCTCACTCAATTAACGGCACGCGTTGTTCATCTTGCAACCGAGCATTAGGGGCTGATAAAAGGCAACCTAGATGCCGTCAGTCGGGCCAAAAGTTTAGGCCCATTGCTTTGCGCCAAATTGCGAAACCGAGCACAGCGGTTGCCAAGAACAGGATGGTCTCCAAGCCCCCTGTGGCTCCCCATGCCCACCACAGCTTTTGCAGGAACGAGCCGCCAAAAAGGAGGGCAACCGCAATGAGGATGCCTCGCTTTGGACCCGGACTTATTGCCCAAGCGACTAGGCCGAGTACAAAACTAATGGCGAATAGGATTTCAAAGCTCAGCAAGACCGAAAGCATGACACGCCCATCAAGAGCAGCACGCGACGGATTTGGCCTATCGCGGTGACGTAGCACTTTCCAACCTCAATATTTACTGCAACACCCATGGTGCCATCCTTGAACATGACAGGGCGGAGTTTCGAATCACTTCCAACATTTGAACCGTCGCAAAATGCGATACTCTTCAATTGTGGAGAAAGAAGCCTCGGCGTCGTTCAATTCCTCTGGCGGCCGCCCTCGACAATATTTGGCTATGCCTTGAGCGCGCTCACTTTCAGTCATCCCGGCTGCTTCCGCGTAAGTGAACACTTGCGGTTTATGTTGTTGCGCCCACAATTCGTCAAATGACGGATGATGCGTCTCGTACAGCACAGCGCCGCCGACGCTCAACACGACTAGGACCGAAATTATTGCCGAGCGGGACGTTTGGTCGAACCACTGCGGCCGTTCCCGCTGCGGCGTCCACAGCGCTGCCAGCGGCAGTTCCTTGCTCCGCTGTTGCCAAAGCAAAACGATCACATACGCTACGCCAATTAGCGTGCCCTGCGACAAGCTTTGCCCGAGTAGCCGGTCATAATCAGCCAGCGCACTGGAAGCAACAAAGAGAAGGTTGATCCCAAATGCCACTAAGAACACCAGGCCAAATGTTTTGAGCCGTGTGATCCATTTTCTTTGCATCGCCACCTCCTATACCGACGCTGATGCTTTACGGCAGGATGGTTGCGAGGCCCCTAAACCCGGATTCCCCGGATGGACCGCCCAAGCGTCTTTGACAAATGACGGTAGAGGGCATTTGTTCGGTGCCGCCGTTAACGATTGCTTAACCATTTCTTTTTGGGGGTTCTATCTGCCAGGCACACGTTTGCTTCGCGCGAAGACCCCCGGTCTGTCCAACATACCGGTGGGGGTCGCCTTACCCGACGGCTGATTTTGACGGTGAGCGTTGAAGGAGGCACCTGTGGCACGGGCAGTGATTTTCGAATCCAAACGGTGTTTGCAATACGAACCGTTCTACGACATTGACCCACGGACCGGCGCCAGCATCGAAGTGTTCTACGCAGATAGAGTGCTTGCGAAGTCCTTCGGCACGCACTGCGTCGGCTGGTTCTGGTGGTCTTGCCAGCACGGTGACCTGCCGGGCGCGCCGACTGGTCCCTCTAATTCGAGTTACATCCGTTCGGCGGGATCGCGCGCGAGCCTGCTAGGGCAGCCGATAGGGCAGAAGGCAACTGCCGTCTGAAATGTGTGTTATATCAGCACATTATGTAAGTTGATGGCGGAGAGGGAGGGAGGGGAAGCCTACAGGTCCAAAAGTGCAAGATGTGCCCATTTCATACCGGTTTACCATGTCGCCAATTACTGTCGCCAACGTCTGTCGCCAAGCCCTGTCGCCAAGTATATTCGGAGCAGTGGTAGGAGTGACAAGCCAATGGCAACGGCGAGAGCGGCGGCAAGAGCACGGCACGGCAGCTACCTTTTCCAGCGACCCGGTTCATCGAATTGGTATGTCAAACTGCGCTCGGCCGGCAAGCGCATTGAACAATCGCTCGGCACGTCAGACCGCGCGCAAGCGGAGCTTATTGCACTAAAGGGCTTCCCATTGAGCGACGGCACAATCGTCTCAATCTCTACTCACAAAGCGGCGCTTTTGGCCGCGCGGCCCCGGATCGAAACGACGTGGCAACACAAACTTGAGCCGGGCCGCAAGCACGTCGCACCGGACGGCGGGGAAATCATCGCTACCGACAAAGAGCTTTTGTACATCGGCCATAACGGCTCGATCATTCGCACTGAGCCGAATGGGGCACCCGCACATCTGCTTGTCGGCGGCCCGCTCACAGTGCGGTCGCTCGCCGAAGCCTATACAGCCCCGCGCCCGGCCGCGCCGACCAAGAACGGCGACGATGCGATCATTGAAACCTACTTAGAGCATCGGCGCGTCGGCGGCTATAATGCGAGCGAAGCTCGCGCAGTGTGGCATCTGTACAAGGAACTAACTCACAACAAGCCGTTGAAGGATGCCGACCGCGACGACGGCCGCTTGCTGGTCAAGCACTTCATGGACAAGAAACTCAAGAGCGCAACCATAGAAAAGAAAATCGCATGGTTGAATGCAGCCGTGAATCTCGCCATCAAAGAGAACAAGTTAAAGTTCAACCCGTTCGGTGGCATCATCCCCCGGCTCGATGACGCGGAACGGCGCCTACCGCTTGACGATGCCGATATGAAACTGATCCGCGCGAACCTCAAGGGCCTCGACAAGAGCGACCAATTGCTTTTGCGCATACTCGCGGCAACCGGAATGCGCTTGGCTGAGGCATTCGGGATTGATAGCGAACAAACGGAGCGCCGCTGTAGGTTCGTGATCGTGGGCACTAAGACCGAACAATCGCAACGCCGCGTGCCGCTGCCCGCCGTCGTGCTGCCGTTCCTGCCAACCAACATCAAGGGCAAGCTGTTTACCGGCACAGACGACGCCGCGTCGAAACGGCTCAATAAATTCCTAGACAAAATCGGCATCACAGACACACGTAAAGTCATCCATAGTCTGCGGCACCGCGCACAGATCGGCTCCGCGCTGCCGGCTGCCCCGAAGATGTGCGTTGGGAGCTTTTGGGCCACGAAAAGGAAACCGTCGCCGCCGGTTATGGCGAAGGCTCGCCCGTGCCGCTGTTGCGCAAGTGGATTGACAAAATCGGCGTTTGAAGCCGAGCGCGGGAGAAGCAAACTTTATAAAGGATTAATCGAGTCGCTAAAGGGATTTGCAATCAGTGAGTGGCATCGTGCGCTCATGACCATTGCCATGCTGCACGACAAAGCCCGTCGCGCCGTCGATGCCGGCGAGCACAAGTTTCGCGAAGCGGCCGAATGTCTCGCCGCCGCCCGCAAGTTGGGCGCGACACAGCGGCAAAGCGCGAAGGCCATCAATAAGTCGGCGGGATGGGTCAATGGCCTCCTACGGTGGCGCAAAGCCGGCTACAAAGGAACGCCGTTCGGCCCTCAATCGAAAGCACAGCGCGCCCGCGTTCAATCGGTTAAACAATCGCGGCGTCCAATGACGACCGAGGAAGCCTTAGCGATGCGCGCGCGGGCCGAAGCGGTCACGGCGATGTTCGGCGTCGGCACCAAACGGATTCCAGCCGCCGCACGCGCCGAATTGCTCAAGGCGCTTCGGATGCTCAGTTCGGATCACGCCGCCGAGCGCGCCAGCGCGGCGCTCATTGCCGAGCGACAACGCGCACGCCTCAATCTCACATGGGATGATTTGTTGGTGCCGGCCGAAGTCGATGAAAACAAAAGCACGCTTCGCGTCGCAACCGCTGCTTAATCGGTCGGCGTCGCTTCCCCCGTTCGATCATCCGGCCATCATGGCCGGCCGCACGATCTATCCGAGCACAGTTCGGGCGGCTCGAAGTAGCAGCCGTTGGGCGCTAAAATCCGGCGAGCACTCGCGCAAAATTGGCGCCGTGGTCCTCAAGGGACGATGGAAAGGCTTTCCGGTTTTCACGTTGACCTTGGAGGAAAGGAAAACCTGTCCGCAAAGCTGCCATCACTGGCGCTCTTGCATGGGGAATCGGATGCAATGGTCGGATCGCGTTGAAGCCGGCGCCGACCTTGAATGGCGCCTTGAACGAGAAGTCGCGCTTCTCGACATTGACCATCCTGCCGGGTTTGTTATTCGCCTTCACATGCTCGGCGACTTCTACAGCGTTCGTTACGTCGAACTGTGGCGCAAGCTGTTGTCGCGGCATCCGGCGTTGCACGTGTACGGTTATAGCGCGCGGCACGATGCCGGCGATCCGATTGCCGTCGCGCTGGCGAAGCTCGCCGCCGATGCTGGCTGGGATCGCTTTGCCATGCGTCTCAGCAACGCGCCACAGGCAACATGTTCAACGATCAGCGTCGAGCATCCATACCAAGCCCCCCGTGACGCCATCGTGTGTCCTGAGCAAGTCGGCAAGACAGAAAGTTGCAGCACGTGCGGCCTATGCTGGCAATCGGAGCGGCGGATCGCATTCGTTCAACATTGAACGATTCCGACAACCGGATCGCAATGCGCTGGCGGTAAGGTGCGCAGACCTTCCGATTGTCAGGTGTCCGGCGCTTCGGCGGCCGGCATCTTCGGAACAGGACTTTAAGAGGCGATCACGCTGGCGAGCGGGTCGCCTCTTTTGTATTCGGGCTTGCGGTATCCGTCAAATTGCCCCGCAACTCTTAACCATGGCACTAAACATTTGCGCCCGGCGATCTTGAGAAGCAGCCAAAGCAATCTCACCTGTCAGACGACAACGAGGCTTGAAAGGCAAGCGACATGAGCAAGGCAAGCGGCAAAGAATTGGGCGCACAACGAGAGTATATCGCAACGGGTAGCCATGAGCGTTGGCGCAAAAATCTTATCCGTACCATCGCCGAGAATATGGTAGTCTACAATGGGATGCTCAGCGACGAAGAGTTCCTGCCGCAAGCCGGCGCTTTGCTTCGATCCTTTGAAGCCATCGAAGGGCGCACCCCGAATGACTATCTGGAAATTGAGACGTGGTCGGCCAATCACTTAGATAAAGGCGGCCGACTACTTGTGGTGAAGTGACATGCCCAAATCTAGCGCCAGATTTGAGGGTGGCGATAAGGGCAACGCCGCGTACATCACTGCCGGCGGCGGGCGCGTGGCAAAGCGCACTAAAGACGGATGGATTGCTTGTCGCGCCGGATGGTCAGTCGTAAAGCAGCCCGATGGAATTTATGTGCAGTACAGGAAGAACCCGCCGTTGAAAGCGAC
The DNA here is from genome assembly GCA_963791925.1 of uncultured Alphaproteobacteria bacterium. Lineage (GTDB taxonomy): Bacteria > Pseudomonadota > Alphaproteobacteria > Rhizobiales > Xanthobacteraceae > BOG-931. The sequence continues at coordinate 361,505 of CAWBUA010000007.1, forward strand.
CTAGGGGAGCGACGCCAGTCGCTTAGAAAACCTGCCGACGCCGCGTCGAGAAGGCCGGCCCGGTATCGAATCTGAGCAAATAACGGCACGTGTCTGCGCAATGGTTCTCTCCGTCCTCCGGGTATTTGTTTTGATCGCGCTTGTCACGGGCCAGCACGGGAACGGTGCGCAGGAAGTTCGGGCACTCTTCGGCAACAATAAATAGGCCCGGCTTCTCGCGAACACCGCTTTCCTTGCCGGGCGCGGTCCCGATGAACCTCTCACGCATAAGCGCGACGCCGGTCGCAACCGAATTCGGCCCCTTGTCGGCGCGCTCAAAACGAATACCGGGATGCAATTCACCGGCAACGGTGATCGGTTGCTCAAATTCTGTCGCGATACATCGCTCATTGAGCACGTCAAAGATGTTGGTATCGGCGCAGCCCCTTTTCATAATGTCGCGCCACTTGCCGGTTTGAAGATCGCGCCAACGCCAGCCGCGCAAAATCTTGTACTCAGTCCATTTGCGCGTAATCTCCGCAATCGGATCATTGGTGCCCTCGTTCGGCTTGCCGGTCGAAATGTACAACTCGCCAATGATGTGAATGTCGCCGCGCCGACCGGAGCGGACCTTGCCATCATGGAACAGCACGTCTTGACCGTCTGTGTTCTCCCACGCGGCCAAGAAGCACGCCGGCTCAGTCGAGCCGTGGTCATACGCAAAGAAGTAGCGACCGGAATCCGGCGGATCAAATGATGGCTCTTTGATCGTGTTCGCGTACTTGTAGAAAATCTCGTCGAAGATGCCGCCCGAAATGACGCTCCAATCGCCGCGCGTCCATGCTTGCGCCCGCGCGGAATCCCCCTCGCAACTCTGATAGACCTGATTTAGGTAATTGGGTTCTGTGCGGTTCAGCAAGCGATTGTCGGAGAACGAAGAGTAGATCATCCGACGCTTGGAGATTTTGCCATCAGGACCCTTCTCTTCGATGCAAGGACCACAGATGCCTTCCGGCACGCCTTCAAGACCAAAGCGGAATTTGATTTTTGAGTGGCTCGGGCCTGATGGATTGCAAGTAAAGCGAATTTTTCGCGGCAGAATCTCTTCCGGGATCGGAGAGCGCAGACAAGAGAACAGCAACAAGTAGCATTCGAAATGATCGAACAGTTGAAGCTCTTCGGCACCTATCCAGCAATACGCCTTTCCTTGGTAGAGCGAAAATTGATCGGGAGTATCCAGATACGAAAACTCCAATGTCTCGCCGCCCGAAAACTCCCAATAGTTTTTGAGCTTGTTAAATTGCGCCTTCGGCCAGATTGGACGGATGACTTCTTCGCTGAGCTTTATCAGGTCCGTGAATTCGCGCTGCGATGGACGAACGATGATGCCCTTGTACTGAATCCCATGCCCGCGACCGACGCCGCCGAGATAATCGAGCAGCAGCACATTCGTCTTTGCCGAGCCGCGCGGACCACAGATGCCTACCTCTCGCTCGTCGGGAGGCGCCGAAAGAAAGGCGACCTGCGGACCATCCATAGGAGCAGCCGAGACTTGCTGTAGCTGTCCCTGCTCGTCGCGCACGAATGGCGTGTACAGGCCATTCTCACTCTGTTTGAACTGCCGGATCATCGGAGCACACGCGGCGAAGCACGAAAGCCGCCCGGTGCGGGTTTTCCATATCCCAAATTTTCGCTATCGCGCCGCGCCGATGCCTTGCCGGGCTGCTCGGCGATCTTCGTAGCAACCTTTTGCGCGACCGCCTCACGTTCCGCCTCGTTCGGCGGCGCGGACTTCGGCTTGGGCTTTGGCTTCCATGCCGGGGCCAACTCATAGAGGAAATCGTTTTGGAATCCTTCGTCGAGCAGCGTCTCGGCGCGCACAGCGTTCACTTCAATGCGCGCGTCTTGGAAAGTACGGTGCGCACTACTGCCGGCCACGATCACGTCGTCTTGCAGAGGCGGCAGCAATTTGTTGTCGCTGTCGCGAAAGAGAATGACTTCGCGCAACAGCTTCCTGCGAAACTTGCGGTCGAATTCTTCGGAGTTGATGCACGGCCGGGGGAGCGCAAGCATATTGACCGGGCGCTGTTGCTGCTCAGCCGGCGCATCGAATCCCAAGAGAAGATTGTCAGTACGTGGCGCCGTGCCGGCCGGCACAGGCAAGCCTTGGACCCAAACGCCGCCGGTGTGGTGATGCTCGACTTCACTGCGCTCTTTGTACGCCGGGATCAGCGCCGACAAAATCTTTCCGACCAAAGCTCCGTTGGCCGGCGTCGTGATCTGCTCATGGATCAGCTTGCCGTCTTGATCGCGCGCATAAACATCGTCGCGCGAACGGTTGCCGTACTTCTCGTACCAATCGAAGTCGTCGAGCGTCAGGGCATCGCCCGCTACCTGCAAATCGGTGCGAAAGACTGGCTTGCCGGAAGCGTCGAAACGAGGCTGTGAGTGACCGGAGAGGGCGAGCGAAAGAGCCTCGCGATCAAGCTCGACGATGCTGAGCTTGCGCGCCAGCGACAAATGATTGGAGAAGCTATCGACGGTTTTGAGCCACGTAAGTTGATGCTCTTCCGGGCTGGAAATGGATGCCCGGATTTTTTCGAACACCGTCGAGTGATGCACGCCGATGGCGCGCGCCACGGTCTTGATCCGGGGGGTTAGGACAATGCGGTTGAGGAAATCAATCCACCGATCATCATCAATCTTCTTGGCGCCCATGACGGAAGCTCCCCGCGCCACGGCAGGCGCGTTTGTAACGGTCGGATTTGGGGGAACTTCCAAAGTATATGTAGTAGAATCCGACCGCTGCGGCAAGGTGCGTGCGCGCGATGGCCTGCATGTCGTGAAGGCGTCGGCGCCCTAATTTTTAGCGGAATCTTATTACTGGAATTCAGACCGTAGCTCGACCCTGAATAAAATCAGGGGTCCCGAAAAATCCGGCTCTCCGGTCTGGGCTGTCGGCTCACTGCCGCATCGTGAAGGAGCTACACGACGTGCCACGGGCGATGACCATGGGCGCGCCGACCCCATACGTCGCGGCGCCTTCCCACGCGCACTATCCCTGATTTACGGGGTGCTTTGGCGACATTTGGCGACAGTCAGCGCAAATTCGCACGGAATTTCAATGCGCGCTTCCCCTTGTGAGTGGGAGCGCGGGGTGCGCCGGGTCCATTCAGGGCTGCCGTGGGCTTTCAAATAGCAACGCAAACGAACCGTGCGGGCTGCCACGTTTGAGGCCATTTGCTCGGCGGTCTCTACCGCTGATCGGTCGGATTGAACCTACATCGGGGCCGCTCTGAGCCTCAGTCTGTGTCATCAGACCATGATTAGATTTTGCAGTCTGTATCATCAAAAAGCCCGTACATGATAGATGACACACTCTTTGTTTTATAAGGGTTTCTGATGACACAGACTGAGGGATGACACACTCTCGTCTGTGTCACGATATCATGAGGGCTTTTCTGATGACACAGACTGGCGCGTCATCATGTCGGCAAGCTCCACACCCAAGGTTGCCCCGCCCCGGTCGTGGTAGCGATCACGCCAAGCTGTCGCTTCGCCCGCAGCAACGTGACTTCGCTTATGCCCTTATCTTTGGCTTCCGCCTTCACGTCGGCCGCCGGCTTCGGACCATCGTCGAGCGTGCCGCGTAGGAAGTCGGCGGCTTCGTCGAGCTTCGGCGCGATTTGGTCGCCTTCCATCTGTGAGACGATATCGGCACTCAATTCGGTCGTGCCCATCCAAACCACGCGGGAGGTTTTGATCGGAACTGCCTTCTCGCCGCGCGTATCCATCAAGCCGTCGCCGCCGATGACTTCCTCAATCCGGTACTTCAAGCCGAGCGGCCGGGCGCCGGGCAGGTTCGTCTTGAGCAACAGCAACAACCGAACGAGGCCAAGGAAATCACTGCCTATGTCTGTCGGATCGGGATACACCGCAAAGCTTGCACGCGGCGCCGCTGCGAACGCGACCGAATCCATGACGCGGTGCACTGCCTTCGGCCCTCCGCTGCCTTTGCGAAAGTGCGTTATTGACAGAATGGCGCATTGAAGCTCGACGGCAAGATCGCTCAGCGGATCGAGCACGTGGCGCACGCTGGTATTCGACTTCGCATCAATCTCGCCGCCCATGTACGATGACACCGGGTCGATGCCGATTGCCACGACGTTGCCCAAGCTCTTGCAGTACGCCTTGAGCCGTTGCAGGTCGGCTTGCAGATTGAACTTCCGCGTTTTGCCGGCGCCGTCCGCGACCATCTGCACAAACTTGATGTATTTCATATCGGCGCCGGCCGCGATCAGTCGCGGACCCAACGTGTCGTCAGGATCATCTTCGGCACTGAGGATGACGCAATATCCCTGCGGAGCCTTGCCGCCGTCGCTTTTCCTCTTTTCATCGGGCCAGTAGCCGCCGCGCGAGATTCGCGCGAACAGGTCGCACATAATTTGCGATTTGCCTTCGCCGGCTTCGCCGGCTAGTGCAGTGTGCTTGCCACGTGCGAGCCGTCCTTCCCAAATGAAATCGACGTTGCGGACTTTGACATTCTCCATATCGAGCACGACCAGTCCGCCGCTGTTGTCGAGCGCCACCGCTTCGCCCGATGTTGGCGCTTTGACGGTTTGGCGCAATTTGACGACGTTGGATTTCACGCTCGCTGGCGGCGGCGCATTCGAAGTAATCACGTTGAGATAGATTTTTTCGGCGCGCAGCAGTTCGTCCCGCGACAATTCCTCCCACTCCCGAACTCCATTGAGACCGTCAACGCCGCGCGCGTCCCGCTTGATGCGGTCCACATCCTCTGCGGGCCGATTTTGACGGTAGAGGTGCGGCTCCAAATCCTCAACGTCCTCGATGAGAATCTTGATCGAACGCCGGTCAACCGGCGCTGCATCCATGTCGGTCATGACCGCCTCCCCACACTGTACGAATTGATCGGATCGAATGGCGAAAGCGATTGCCGCTCGCGCACCGGCGATTGCGGCGGCGGCGGCGGTTCGACCGCCATGATCCGGGTGCGAGCTTCCATGCGCTCAGCAAAAATGAGCGCATCGCGCTTCATGAGCGCGACAAGCAATCGCGTCTCAAGCTCAGCACGGCGCTCTTGCGCTCGTTCGTCGGGGTGGTAGGTCATGTGTGTGCCGCTTGCCCGGTGCCGGGTCCGTCGCGCTGGTAACGCGAGCGGGCCATTAAAACGAACGGCCGCCCCGTCATTGGGGTGGTCGTTTCGCTTTGCGGCCGAATGCAAAAGCGGTATGAGGATCGGCGGGGCAGTTCGCTAGTCGCCTGTTTACCCGGCAGACCGCGCCAATCGGTTATTTGCTTAGCGCCGTTTCGATTCGCTGTCCACGGTGACGTTCCATTTTCTCTTATTCAGCGTCGGTCGCTGTTGTGACGGCCGCAATCCCAGCCGGCGCCTGCGAAGATCGCCGGTCTCTTCATGCTGAGGCCCGCTGTCGAGTCCGTACAGCCGCTTTACGCCCGCAAGGGCCACGGATAGGCGCTCGCGCAATGCGGGTTCTCTGGCCCTGCGGAGATTTGCCTGTAGGGCACGGACGGCGGCTGGTAGGGGCGCGGTCACGGCCATTATCTTTCAGAGGGCAGCTTGCGCATGGCCGCCATGCGGGCGAGCGCCGCTTGCGATTGGGCCAGTGACATTGCGGAACCGCCGCCCGGCGTACCGGGGGCGGCGCCGATCAGAGGCCGCTTGTACGCAAAGACGCCGGGACCACGACCATGGGACGCGCCTGCGGTCCCAGCGGCGATTTGATCGACGCGGCTGACCAGCGTCCGGCCGGAACCTCTCGGCGGAACAAGCCCGGCCGCACGATCAGCACGAAGCTGTGCCTCATGCGCCAAGTGCTGCCGGCGAAGGTCGGCGTCCGTGACGACGTTGCCAATGGCTGCGGACCATTTACCGATAGCGCGGGCCAAACGCTGTCTGCACTGAGCCTGCCGATCAACCGCCGAGCGCAACCGAATTTGCGCCTCGGTGACGGCGCGCCGAGCATCAGTGACCGTTAGCGCGGTCGCCGGCTGCGGTTGCTCAGCACCGGGCGCGACTTCCGCGACCTGCTCGACCGTCTCGACATGCACGTGCTCGACCCGCTCGACCGGCTCGGCAAGCCATGGCTCAGCTTCCGCTTCCACATGCTCACGAACAACCGGCGGTATCTCCCGCGCCGCCGCGTGATGCGCGTCTAGATCGGCTTGCGAAATATGCTCGCCGCTGCCCAAGTAGAAGTTCACATGCGCCACGTCGGCGATGTTCTTCTTTGCATTGGCGGCATATCGAATTGCGCGTCTGATCTTGTCGGGTGATGTGGTCATGGTACTTCTCCGTTTTGTTCAGTGATTAAGCGCGCCAGAAAATTCGCCTTAATATCCTCGTCACGTTCCAGCTTTGCGCGCCGGGTCGGATTGGTTTCAAGATCAATGTCGATCCGCAACTTGCGCAACCGCGCGCGCTCGTATCCGATCTTCTCCGTCAGCGTGCGCTCAATCCCGGCGCCTCTGACCCTTGACGGGCTACCTGAGAACTTTGGTGCGGCCCCACCCGAGATACGTCGCGTGAATTGGCTTTCCCCGCTCGACGCATATCCGGTTGAGAATCCGGCCAACTCTGCCGGCGTTCCTCTCGACACTGATACTCGTCCCGTTTTCATGACACTCTCACTTGAAGGTTGGCCGGCGTCATGAGTTATGGAGAACCCCATGATGCCGGCCTATGCGCTCAAGGCGCCGCCCCGCCGAAGTACAGCGCCGAGCACAGTCAAATTCCGCGCTCTCGCCGGTTGCTTTCGATCATTTCTTTAACAAGGGCGGTGTGCGCTGCGCTGGGATCGTAGCGCGGCGCGTTGCGCTCAGCTTCGGCGAGCGCGGCAACGTCCGCAGTCAGTTGCGCTTTCTCATTCTCAACTTCGGTATCCGAATTGCTGAGCGCGGCGAAGCTTTCCGCTACCTCATTGTACGCGGCTGCCTGATCTTGATTGAGCGTGGCAAGCTGATCGTCGGTCAACGGTGAAAATTTTCCCGTGCCGGTCTCTACTATCTGTAAGTCGGTCATGACTTCTCTCCCTCTTCACCAGCTAACAGAAACTCTTCATCTGGCGTGTGCTTCCATGGAAGCACTTCGGTTGTTTCGATCTTCCGCAGCACTTCGTCGATTTCCTCCCACGAAACCCAATCAGGCGCCGAACGAAAGCAGATGCCGGCCAGCGCGTATTGATCCCAGACGCGCGTAAGATGGCTGCGACGGTCGCACTTCAATTGGACCACATGGGGATCAATCAAAAACATTGGCGTTTCCATAGCGGCCGATGCCGTCCTCTGACGATACCCAATCCAAAAACTCGTCCAAGCTCATGGGGAAGTCATAGACAATGCTGCCCCCTCTATAGAACGTAGCCGTGGCAACCGAATCTTTTTTTGGAGAACGTAAGGTCCGCGAGACATGTGCTATCGACATTGGCACGCAACGTGGCGTCCTTCGGTGCTTTAGTCGCGACGGCTCGATTGATTTCCTTTTGAAGTTGCCGATCAAGTTGCTTGCTCAGTGAGCCTTGCTTGCCGAAAGGATTTGGCGGCTTCGGCGCGCGCTGTTCGGGTGAGCCATTTGCAGTGACCCACTGACCGTTCACATAACGATTGCCGCCGTACAGCCCGCGCGCGGCCTCAGCGTCGAGGCGCGCTTGCTGCCACGCGGATACGGGCCGGCCCTTCGCCATGGCACTTACTTCGCACCGGGAATCTTCGGACCCGGAGCGGCGCCCTTCATGCCGAACGTCGTCGGGTATGGCGTATCGCTCACGCTTCGCGTTTGCGTGTTGCCATCTGCCGGCACGCGATCATCACGACCACTCACGCCACTGCGGATCACGTTGCCGAGCAAATCTTCGGGATCGCTCGACTGCCGCAAATTCTGTCCGAGGACGGATTTACTTGCCTGCCCCGGAGCAACAAATGAGGGTTGCGGGCCATTCATTCCGGGACCGGCAGCCGATGGATGGCGGACATTCGTGATTTCGTCGGGCGCCGGGGTGCGAAGAATCTTCGCGGGCGCGGGTTTTGAACCTTGATAGGCCATGACAGTTCTCCGTTAGTTCGATTTGAATACGCCGGCACCGGCAAGCTGGCCGGGATCGGAAGTGAGACGTGGTGAGCCGCTTGCGCTCATGGCCGCGTTCGTCTTGGCGTTGGCGGCAACGTTGCAATCGCCTTCGCAATCGTGCGCGTGCGGCTTGGCGCCGCCATCGGTGCTGACCGACGCGGTGTTGGCGTGCGGAGCGACGACCGTCCGCGCCGGCTTCGTGTGAAGCGCCGTCTTGATTTCCTCGGTGCTCGGATCGTGCTTCGCGGCGCCGCGATAGACGCCGATCGATTTGCCGGACACGAAGCGGCCGGTCCCTGTATGTCTGTTACTCATGATTTCCTCCCAAGCTTGGCCGGGTGTTGTGAATTGTTGCTGCGGTCGATGGCTTGATCGACCACGTGGCGCCCCTGCTCAGCCAACAAATCGACGCCGGGCGGTCCCCACGATGCACGTGGGGGTGTCAGCCGTTTACCCGGTACTGTCGGGTCCAAGGGGTTCGCCGCCGACGCATCCGGTGCGCCGGCAACGGGATGGCCCATGCCCGTCATCTTCTGTTGCTGTTCCGTCATCGAATTATGGACGCTGACGGGATGTAAGGCTTTCTTGGCGGCCGGCTTCATGAAGCGCGGAGCAATGCCAACGTCGCCTTGGCGCGCTTGGCCCGGATCATGATGCGTCGCTAACGTTGCTTCGCCCGGCTTGGCGAATGCGCCGCTTTTACCGTCGTGGCCTACGCCAGTTGTGTTTCGTGCCATCACGCGCTCCTACGGGTTGAAGTCATGTTTTTTGATCGGGGCGACGTGGCACCAAGGAAGCTGCCGGCGCTTCGGGCAATTTCGCTCGCCTTCACAGGTCCCAAACTGCGCACCACGTCTTGCTGCCTGCCGCTGTCCCACCCTTCGGCGGACCAAGGATTCTGTTTTGCCGACCGGCGTCTTGCCCGTTGTGGTCTTGCCATCGACCACGCTTATGTTGCCGGGCTTTTCAGTGAGCGCGGCCTCAGCGGCTTCAAGACTTCCGAGCAACCGGACGAGCGCGCCCCTCGACGTGAGGTTTCCAGCTTTCGCACTCTCCAAAAGCTCCGGGGGAACCTTCGGCGCATCCTTGTTGGTTGCCGCAGTCGGGAATAGCGGCTTCAATGCGCCTTCGGTGAAGTGCGCCTTCGTCTCGGCATCATCCGCCGCGTTCTTGCCGTTGTAGGTCAGGACAACGCCGTCCCATTTGAATTTCGCCGACTGAGACGCCGCGAACACTTCCGCCAATTCATCTGTCGCGCCCCAAGACTTCGCAAGTTTGAATGTGCGGTCGTGCAGGTCCATCTTGTTCATCACGGCGTTGAATTCGGGGGTACTCATGGGAATCTCTCCTATTGATCCGGCCGGCTCGATTTCGTCGGCGGCAGAGTTTTCAGATACGCTTCAAGCTCACTGAAAATCACAATGCTGCGGCGCCCGAGCGCGCGCGGCACGACGTATCCCTCACGAATGATCCGGCGCATCGCATGGTGCGGAATTCCGTATGCACGGGCCGCCGCAAGCACGCTCGCGCCGCGCTGGTGCGCTGGCATCGGCGTCGATCCTGTTTTACGTGAGGGACTTCCGCCGCGACCCATGTCCGGCGAAGGTGAGGTTGTCGTAGCACAAACGCGACAAAAATGGAAGGCGTGACGGGCTCGCTGAAAGTAGATCGGATCGCGCTCATTGTTAAAACGCTAACGTGACAAGCACTTGCGAGATTCAAAATGGTGGTTGTTAATCGGCGAAAAGGCCGCTGGCAGCGGTGTGCAACGGTCGTCACGTCGGCGACGTGCGATCAGCCGAGCGGGTCGGCGAGTGATGCCGCATGTGAGAGTGATCGCCCGTCGCTTTAACATGTCGTCCGGCGTGTTGTCCGCCGACGCTCACGTTAATGGCTTCGAGGGTCGTGCCGTCCGTGCCTGCATGATCGTGAAAACGAAAGCCCACCGTCACGTATCGGGATTGTCAACATCGAGCGCGGTTTATTCGGAGGACTATTTGGATGGATCGAAGCCGCGTGCAATCCACTGAATTGGATACACTCCCACTGTGACCAAGACTAAGAGAATTATCATTGGCAATAGACCATAGAGTGCCCATGTCGGCCAAATGCGTTTGATGTTGTAAGCGATGAAATTTCCAAACACTTGCCAAGGATGCGCTGTGACAAACGATGCCTTGATCCCATCGGTGCACTCTTGCTCGCAAGTTAGGCCGCATATTTTTTCGGTTCCGGGCATAGTAAGCCGTGGGACCATAGAGCATTCTGTGGACTCCGCTTTGCATTTCGTCGTGCATGCGGCAATGGCGGAATATAGGCTGATGCCCCTTTCCGCCCAGAATGTCGGCTCCAAATCACTTGCGGCAAAATAAATTCGATACGTTTTGTATGCGGTCGCGTGTTCCCAGTATCCCCAAACAGTCACGATTGGCAGCCAGACGCAACAAGCGGTGAGCCATGCACGCAAAAGTCCACGTCGCAACTTCATGATCACCTCCTGACGGCGAACGTGAGCTTCATGGCCTATGACCGTCAGCCTACGTGCTATTGAAGTGGCTGCTTAGTCGGCTTCCACTCGCGTGCGAGATTCTGCGCCTCGGCGATCTGTGCAGGGCTCATTTTGGAAGCGAATAAATCGCGATTGTGGGCTGCTGCATCACGGAGAGCACCAGCGTTAGGATTACTTTGTGACACTGCGGTTTGTGAAGCTGCGAGAATTAGCCACTTCAACGCTTCGACCGAGTTCTGCGAGACACCTCGCCCTGCTGCGTAATTGAAGCCGAGAATGGACTGGGCATCGAGGTTGCCTTGATCGGCGGACTTGCGGAACCATTTGTTTGCCTCAGCATAGTCCTGCGTTACACCTTGGGCCTTGGCATAAACGAGCCCAAGGTAGAACTCTCCATCGGCGTTGCCTTGGTCGGCGGACTTGCGAAGCCATTTCATTGCCTCGGCGTAGTCCTGCGGCACGCCATGGCCGTTCACGTATATGATGGCGAGCCCGACCTGAGCGTCGGCGTTGCCTTTGTCGGCGGACTTGCGAAACCATTTCATTGCCTCGGCATAGTCCTGTGGCACGCCCTGTCCGTAGCTAAACATAGTCCCGAGCATGGACTGCGCGTCGGCGTTGCCTTGGTCGGCGGCCTTCCGAAGCCACTTCGCCGCCTCGGTGTAGTCCTTCGGCGCGCCTTGGCCCATGCTGTAGATGGCCCCGAGCATGGACTGGGCGTCAACGTCACCTTTGTCGGCAGCCTTCCGCAACCACTTCACCGCCTCAGCGGTATCATGCGGCACGCCTTGGCCTTTGACATACATGAGCCCGAGAATGGACTGGGAGAGGGCGTCGCCTTGCTCGGCCAGCGGATGAAAGAGCCGCAGGGCGGTCGCGTAATCGCCTCTGCTATACGCAGCCGTAGCATCCTCGAACGGGCCTGCCGCCGCTGGTGCAGCAAGGCTCAACAGCAGAATGAGAGCGGCGAGGGCTTGCTTGAGCATGAGCTTCATGGCCTGTGTGCGGCTGCGGTCCCAAGGACGACGACACCAGCAAACTGCGAGCGAATTTTAAATCACGTCGCATCAAGCGACAGCTGAGGCGGTGCGCCAAATGCAGCACGTGCGGGCACAGGGGCGCGACGCTACAGCATCCCGGATGGGTTGATGCTGTTGTCGGCTATCAGCCGTTCCCGGCAGATCGAGTTGTATGCAACTAGTACCCGGAATCATGTTTCCGTACGGGCCAAGATGCGAGCAAGTTATTCAATAGATTCTCAAATCCGTCGCGTGCGTAAGTCACGCTTCGATGAAAGTGGCTACTAGTGCAACGTTCGTCGCAACGCCGTGATAGAGAGAAAGTCAAACCGAAAGGATGCCAAGAAGCTATGAACCCTAAGACGGCGTTGCGAACACAACTGGAATTGGCAATTCAGGAAGCATGGATCGAGTACCAATCCAACCCTGACTTTAGAAAGGCTTGGGACAAAGCGTCGTATGCGTGGGAACCTCGCATCAAGCAATGAAGGAGGAAGTGATCGCGCTCGTCGAGAAAGAGACGGGCGCAAAGCCTTCGGCCGATTACGTCGCCGAAACACTTCGACATATCAGCGACAGGCTTTTAGCTGAGCCGCCTAATCGAGCAGTATTTGTAAGCGACTTCGGAGAACAAATCAGCCTTCTGCTAGGCTGGCTTCTTTTCCCGGTGCTCTGTCGCGATATGGGAACGAAACTCCCATCTAGTTCCGATGCAAAGGAAAGCAAACTGAACAAACTGGCTAGTCTAGTCGGATCGCTTCCCGAGTTTCCCGAAGAGGAAGCAAAAATGCATTTACAAACGGTAACAGGGGTAGTCCGAGAGTATGGATATTCGTGGCTCTGGAATTACAGTCCAGACCAATTAGAGGCACTGCTAACCCGATCAGGCCTACGGCACGGCTATCTTCGCCCGATACTTTTCATCATCGCAGTCAGTTGGGTGATGTTCGGCGGTGAAACATCACTGGCTTGTCTAGGTGGACTGCAGTCGCTTAAAGTTTTTCGTGAGGTATCTAGAGATACCGGACTACGGCGTTGCGGATACCGTTCGCGACATTTGCGGTAAGTTGAATGTTCTCGAATTTGAAACGTTCGCGCCTGAACGCGCGATTGCTGCTTTCGAGGAAATTCTTTGCGGTCGGGCAGATACTCGACGCGGCCTTTCGCCCGAAGGTAACGTTGCGGGTGCGCCCTCAAAGGAGACCAATGGAGAGAAGAAGCTAGAACTATTGGGATTAGATGATGAGATTGCCACAGCTATTTCTGAACTAACAGAGATGGTCGGCCTGAACGGGGCAAAAAACGAAATTATAGCACTTGCAAAATACATTAAGGTCGGCCGGATGCGGCAGGCCAGAGGGTTCAAAGCAAGCGCCGATTTCCTTGCACTTAATATTTACTGGCAACCCCGGAACCGGAAAGACAACGGTCGCACGGGCAGTCGCAAGGCTTTACAGAGCACTTGGTGTTCTTTCAAAGGGTCATCTTGTGGAGGTTGATAGGGGCGGCTTAGTTAGCCAGTACGTTGGTGGCACTGCCATTAAAACCAAGGAAGCGGTCGAGCGCGCACTTGATGGGGTGCTCTTTGTTGATGAAGCGTACAGTCTCCACAAGGAAACATCTTGGGGGGATGTAGGATCAGAGGCAGTGGAGACACTTTTGAAATTGATGGAGGACAACCGTGACCGGCTTGCCGTAATTGTCGCCGGATACACGGACAAGATGGCTGATTTCATAGCGTCCAATCCGGGCCTCCAAAGTAGGTTCACGAGACAAATCGAGTTTGACGACTATACCGCCGATGAAATGTTGCAAATATTCGAGCGAAGTGCCGCTGATAACAGTTTTGAGATCGATCCCGATGCAAGCCAGTCACTTCTTGACCATTCCGGCAAGTCGAAGGAGATAGTGGCTTTGGTAATGGCCGGGGCGTCCGAAACACGTTTGAAGCGGCCATCGTTGCTCACGCGAATAGGATTGCGGCTTTAAGCGCTGCATCGGATCACGATCTAACGCTAATTGTAAGTGAGGATATAGATGCAGCGTTCAAGGGTACCCGGAGAAACTGACAAGAAGCCGTGATTGAATAGCGAAATGGAATTGAGTGAAATTGAGTCGTTACGTCGCGGGGCCGCTGTCCACGAAGCCGGGCACGCAATTGTGGCGTGGACACTCGGGCTAAAGGTTCGGCAAGTGCGCATCGGGGACGATGGCAGCGGGGCGTCCTGCATCGAATGCAGTGCGCACCTGCCAATTACGGACCGGATTGCGGTCGCCGAAGCGGGAATGGCCGCCGTAGAGATACTGAACGCCCCGGAACCGCTTCCGCAAGCCGGTCTGTCGGATGCCGTCGAAATCGGAAATCTGTTGGACGGCTATCCCGACCGGGAACGTGAGCGGTTGATTTGCGAGGGCCGCCAACGCGCGGGGGAAATTCTTGTCAGTCGCAAGGCTGTTCTCGTTGCATTTTCGACTGAGCTTGCGCGCAGCGGCCTCTTAGATGCGACTGCGCTTACTCGTTTCGTGTAGAGCGATGTGCGGGCTTCGGCCCTTCCAAGTAGCGGCGGTCTAGTGGTCCACCTGTCGCCAATGGCTGTCGCCAGTGTAGCCAAAAGTTACCATTAAGTCATTGATTTTGTTAGATGGCGGAGAGGGAGGGATTCGAACCCCCGATACGGTTGCCCGTATGCCGCATTTCGAGTGCGGTGCTTTCAACCACTCAGCCACCTCTCCGGGAAGGCAAAAGCCTGAGTGTCGCGGCGCAGTATGTAACGGTGCCGCGGCGGCGAGACAAGAGCGGCGCCTGTGACTACAGCTCCCAGCCGATCTTGCGGTCGAGCGAGTAGGGCCCGCCGCCGCGTAGCGCGATGGCGAAGAAGATCAGGCCCCACAGGAACACGTATTCCCAACCGTGGTGCGCCCAGGCCCAGCCGTTGTGGAAAAAGAGCAGGCTGATCACGGCAAGCTCGATGGCAAGCGTCGCGGCGAAGAACCGCGTGAACAGGCCGATCGTGACGCAGATGGCGCCGATGGTTTCGTTGATGAGGATGACATAAGCCACCAGCACGGCCGGCTCGAAGCCGAGCTTGGCGAATTCTTCCGCGGCGGTCGCGATCGAGGTCCCTGTGAGCCTGTGGTAGCCGTGCGCCAGCATGGTGCCGCCGACCGTGACGCGGATCAGCGGCCAGGACAGCGGAATAACGGCGTCATAGAATGGCTGCAGGAACGGCAGCAGCAGCTTGGGTTTTGCCTGGGCTTCGGCCATTGCGTCTCCTCCCCTTGCACCCGACCCGACACTAGGCTTGCGGCGGGACCGGGCGCGCTGTCAAACACCGCACGATACCGGCTTATTTCGCCGCCGCCACCAGTGAATAGCGCTCGTCGGCCGCCAGGCATGCGGCGAGCGGCAGGCCGAGCTCCTTGCGCACGATATTGGTGCCGAGCACCAGCGAGACCATCTTGTAGAACGCGTGACGGCGGCTCATGCCCTCGCGGCCCATGCCGCAGTCGGTCGAGATGACGAGGCGCCCCGGCGGAATAAATTTCAGCGTGGCGCGGATTTTCTCGGCGACCTCATCGGGGCTCTCGACCTGCAGCACGTGGTGATCGATGACGCCGATGGCGATCTTCTTAGCCGTGATGGTCTTGCCGATGGCTTCGAGGTCGATGCCGCCGGAGCTTGACGATTCGAAAGTAATCACATCGGCATCGACCGTGTTGTAGGTCTCGAGCGCCGGCTTGTAGCTCTGCACGCTCGCGAACATTCTTTGCTGCGAAGGGTTGCCCCAGCAGGAATGCGCCCACACCTCGGTCTTGGCGCGCAAGCCTTTCACGGTGCGATTGAACACTTCGACCATCAAGGCCGGCGTGATCACTTTGTCCTGGATCTTGCGCACCGCGATCAGATGGATCTGCGGCTCCTCGATCTGAATCACCGGACAGCCGGCATCGGCCAGCTCGTGATATTCCTCGTTGAAGGCGTCGGCGATCGCGAACATGCGCTCGGGCACGCTCTTGTAGTAGCGGTCCTGCAGCGCGAAGGCGACGATCTCGGCGGACACCGCGCCGAACTTCACCGGCTTTTCGGTGAAGCGCTGCGCCGCCTTCCACATCGCGGTGTATTGCAGATTGCCGCGGCCTACGGGTCCGGTGATGACCGGCATGACGCGCGATTCCAGATAGTCGTGCAGGATATGGCCGCGCGGGAAGGCGATGCCGCCGCGGCCGGCCGGCGTCGCCTCCGGATGGGCGATGTCGAGCCCGCTCATGTGGTTCGGCGGATAAGCGGTCCAGCTCTGGCCGCCGACGTCGTCGTCGAAGCGGCAGTCGCCGTCGGTGACAATGTCGAGGCCGGCAAGTTCCTGATCGCGCAAATAACAGGTCAGCGCGTCCTCGTATTGCTCGCGGAAACGGCGGCTGACCATCGCTTCGAGGAAATGCCGGGTGCCGAGATTTTCCGTGTACCAGCTCGGCCGCGGCAGCGAGCCGGTGATGGTCGTCGGCAAGGTGGTGTTTTTGGTGCCCCGGTACATGGTCAACGCCTCCCCAAATCGCAGCGTCTCGATCGCGCTTAAAATCCAGCTTAGCAAGCCATGGCGGGCGATGCGAAGTGCTTCGCGCGATGAGAACCTGCTGCCCACGCTTGCGACGGAGCAAGATGGGCAGCGGTGGGCAGGCGGGGTGTCGGCAGATGGGTGCCGCGCGGATTTCAGCTGCCGGTGAACACCGGCTTGCGCTTCTCCATGAACGCGGTGCGGCCCTCGACATAGTCCTTGCTGGCGAAGCATTGCTCGACCATTTCGGCCGAGCGCGCCAGGTTGCGCTTGGAATCTTCTCTGACGACCTCGCCGACCGTGTATTTCACCGCCTTGATGGTGAGCGGCGCGTTGGCCGAGATCATGTCGGTGATGCTTTTGACGTAGGTCTCGAGCTCCGCCGACGGCACCACACGGTTCACCAGCCCCATGCTGCGCGCTTCCTCGGCGTCGAACTGGCGCGCGGTGTAAAAAATTTCCTTGGCAAAGGACGGCCCGACGATGTCGACGAGGCGCTTGAGCCCGCCATAGGCGTAGCCCAGCCCGAGCTTCGCCGCCGGCACCGCGAAGCGCGAATTGTCGGAGGCGATGCGCAGATCGCAGCAGGTGGCGAGCCCCAGGCCGCCGCCGATGCAATAGCCGCGGATCATGGCGATGGTCGGCTTCGGAAAATCGGCGATGCTGGCATAGGTGGCTTCGGTCTTGGCGTTGTACGAGCGCACCGCTTCCTGCGTGGCGCGCTCGCTGCCGAATCGGGAAATGTCGGCGCCGGACACGAACGCCTTGCCGCCGGCGCCAGTCAGCACCACAACCCGGATGTCGTTGTCCGCCGCGAAGCCGTTGAGAATCTCGGTGGTCGCCTCCCACATTTCCAGCGACACCGCGTTGTGCCGTTCCGGATTGTTGAAGGTCACGATGCCGACGCCGCCTTCCGTGCGCGAGAGCATCTTGTCGGTCATGGCTCAACTCCTTGTTCCTTGATCCGTCATCATCCGCGAAGGCGGATGATCCAGTAATCACCTTGTTCAACGATCGATTGCATGCGCGGAGCTTGCTGGTTGCCCCGCCTGCGCGGGGCATGACAGTGAGCCGGTGCGATCACAGCGCCTTGGCCTTATGCAGCGCGGCGATCTCCTTCGGCCTGAAGCCGAATTCCTTGAGCACCGCATCGGTATGTTCGCCGAGCTGCGGCGGCCGCACCGCGAGCCGCGACGGGGTACGCGACAGCTTCACCGGTTGGGCGACCAGCCGCATCTTGCTCTTGTCCTTCATGGCGACGCTCTGCGCCATGCCGAGATGCTGAACTTGCGGATCGGCGAAGACCTGGTCGATCGCGTAGATCGGCCCGCACGGCACGCCGGCCTTGTTCAGGCGTTCGATCCAATCGGCGCTGGTGCGGCCGGCGATATAGCCGTCGATCTCGGCATTGAGCGCATCGCGGTTTTTCGAGCGCGCCGCGCCGTTCTGGTAATCGGGATTGTGCAACAGCGCCGGCGCTTCGGCGGCCTCGCAGAACCGCTCCCAGATTTTCTGCCCGGTGGCGGCGATGTTGATGTAGCCGTCTTTGGTCCTGAACACGCCGGTCGGGATGCTGGTCGGGTGATTGTTGCCGGCTTGTTTGGCCACTTCGCCCGAGACCAGATAACGCGCGGCCTGGAAGTCGAGCATGAAGATCTGCGCCTGGAGCAGCGAGGTCTCGATATGCTGGCCCTTGCGCGACTTCTCACGTTCGAGCAAGGCGATGAGGATGCCGATCGCGGCGAACAGTCCGGCGGAAAGATCGGCGATCGGAATGCCGACGCGGACCGGCCCCTGGCCGGGCAGGCCGGTGATCGACATCAGCCCGCCCATGCCTTGCGCGATCTGATCGAAACCGGGCCGGTCGGCATAGGGGCCGTCCTGGCCGAAACCGGAAATGCTGGCATAGACCAAGCGCGGATTGATCTTGGCGAGGGTTTTGTAACCGATGCCGAGCCGCTTCTTGACGTCCGGGCGGAAATTCTCGACCACGACGTCGGCCTTCTTGACCATGCGCTTGAACGCGGCAAGGCCTTCGGGCGATTTCAGATTGAGGGTCATGCTGCGCTTGTTGCGATGCAGATTCTGAAAGTCCGAGCCTTCGCGCGGCCCGCCCATCGGCTCTTCCGGGCTCGGCGGCGATTCGATCTTGACGACGTTGGCGCCCCAATCGGCGAGCTGGCGCACACAGGTCGGTCCCGACCGCACCCGGGTCAGATCGAGCACCGTGAAGCGGGCGAGAGCCTTGGAAGCGCGGGGGAAGGGCATTGTCGGCGTCTCCGCAGCCGGTCTCGGCCGGCATTATCTTGCCGGGTGCGAATCCCACATTGCGCCCGGCCGGAAAGGGGCAGAACTTCTCCGATCTTATCGGTGTTGTCCACCGGCCCTGCCACCGGCCTTGCAGGCGGCGCAGCCGGTCGTTCCCACCCCGACGAGGCGATACAGTAGCCGCGGCAATGGCCATCTTTCCGGCACTTTCGAGAGGCGATCATGAATGAGGAAGCTCTCAACGTCAGCGTGCGCAAGTTCTTGAAAAAGGTCGGCGTCACCTCGCAGCGCGAAATCGAGCAGGCGGTGCGCACGGCGGTTGCAGGCGGCCGGCTCAAAGGCAATGAGGCCTTGCCGGCCAAGGTGCTGCTCAGCGTCGAAGGCCTTGGCCTGTCGGTCGAGATCGAGGGCGCCGTCGAGCTTGAATGAAGAACTGCGCCAAATCCCGGAATGAGAATCATGCTTGACCTGCGACATCCGCTTATTGCGCTGGTGCTTGTTGCGGCCGCGGCGGCCACGGCGGCCATGGCGGCCACGGCGGCTACGGCGCTGGCCCAGGAACATCCCGGCGGCGGCGAGCGGGGTCATCGCAGCGAGAGCAGCCAACAGCAGGAGCATGGTCCCGGCATTTTCTCGCTGCTGCCGCCCGATTCGGTCACCGAGCATTCGATTGACCTTACGTCCGGCAAGCTCGCCTATACGGCGACCGCGGGCACGCTCTCGCTGTTTGATCAATCGGGCTCGCGGTCGGCGCAGATTTTCTATACCGCCTATGTCGCCAAGACCGACAATCCTTCGGCGCGGCCGGTGACTTTCGTCTTCAATGGCGGACCGGGCGCGGCGTCGGCCTTCCTCAATCTCGGCGTCGTCGGGCCGCGCATCGCGCAATTCGGTCCGTCAGGCAAAGACGGCGCGAAAGTCCATCTGGTCGACAATCCGCAAAGCTGGCTCGGTTTCACCGATCTCGTGCTGATCGATCCGGTCGGCACCGGCTGGAGCCGTGCGGCCAAATCGGACGACGATCATTTCTTCTGGAGCGTGCGCGGCGACGCCGAATCGATGGCCAAGGTCATCGCCCTCTACGTCGCCAAGAACGGGCGTACCAGTTCGCCGAAATTCATCCTCGGCGAAAGCTATGGCGGCTTCCGCGCCGCCAAAGTCGCCCGCACGCTGCAGAACCAGCAGGGCATCGTGGTTTCCGGCATTGTGATGCTGTCGCCCTTGCTCGAAGGCGCCCTCGAATTCGGCGGCGATCGCTTCGCGCTCGGTGCGGCGCTGCAGTTGCCGTCGATGGCGGCCGCCGAGCTCGAGCGCACCGGCACTTTCAGCAAGGAAGCGCTGGCGCAAGCCGAGCATTTCGCGCTGAACGATTATCTGACCACACTGGCAGGTCCGCCGCCGCAAGGCGATGCCGCCAAGAGTTTCTATGCGCGCGTCGCTAAAATGACCGGCCTGCCGGTGGACGTGGTCACGCGAACCCGCGGCTACATCCGCGATGACTACGTCAAGCATTTTGCCGGCGACCACAAAATGGTCAGTCACTACGACGTGACGTTTGCGTCCGACGATCCCTACCCAGAGTCGCTGTCGCCGCGCGGGCCCGATCCCATCCTCGATGGCTTCATTCGGGCGTATGGCGGCGCGTTTGCCGGCTATGCCCGCGACGAGCTCGGCTTCAAGACCGAGATGACCTACGATCTGCTTGACGGCCAGATCGCCGGCAAATGGGATTGGAATGGCGGCCGCGCGCAGGCGGGCGTGACCGACGATCTGCGCGATCTGCTAGCGCTGTCGCCGTCGTTCCGGCTGCTGATCGCGCACGGCTACAGCGACATGGTCACGCCGTTTTCCGACTCGCGCTATGTTCTCGACCACCTGCCGGCCTTCGCCGATAAGCGCACCTCGCTCAAGCTCTACCGCGGCGGCCATATGTTTTATCTCGACCCGGACTCCCGCAAGGCATTCACCGCCGACGCCCGGACCATGTATGTGACGCCGTGATGGTTGCCGACGATAACTAAAACCTTGCATTCGGTTGGAAGGGGTCAATACGAGCCTTCGGCATTAACCGCGATTGCACGTCAGCGGCGCCGCGGATAAATCCGTCAATGAGGGATCAGCCAATGCGCAAGCAGCGGCGCTTTGTCTCACCCGTCAACATACGGACCGGCAAACTGCGCCGGAATCGCAACAAATGGCGGGAGCGGTGCGCCGCGCAGTGATTAAAAAATGAGCCGTAATGTCGCGTCGCGCCGTGCTCGAGACAGCGGTCCCGCATTGCATTTCGCCATAGAATACGACAATCGTTTGATTGAATAGGTCCGTCATTTAGCGATAAATGATCGGCCCATACGTCGCTCAAGAACAGCTTCCAAGGGAGAAACAGCATGTCTAAGGATGTAATCGACGCTCCGGTCAAGCGCCGGACGCTCCTCAAAGCCGGCATCGCGCTCGGCGCCATGCAAGTCGCCAGCCCCTTCGTGGTGCAGTCGCTCGCCGACGAGCCTATCAAAATCGGCCTCGACAATCCGCTGACCGGCACCTACGCCGCGCTCGGCAAGAACGAACTGATCGGCGCCCAGCTCGCCCTTGATCAAATCAACGCCAAGAACGGCATTCTCGGCCGCAAGGTTGAGCTGCTCGTCGAAGATTCCACCAGCGCCGACGCCGCGACCGCGGTGCAGAAGGCCAACAAGCTGATCGAGCGCGACAAGGTCAACTTCCTGCTCGGCAACATCAACTCGGGCCTGGCGCAGGCGATGGCCAATGTCGCGTTCGAGAAGGGCGTCTTCATGATCGATCCGGGCGGACACACCGACAGCGTCACCGGCACGCAATGTCATTGGAACGTCTTCCGCGTCTGCAACACGACGCGCATGGAGACCAATTCGGTTTCCAAATTGCTGCTCGATAAGTACGGCAAGAAGTGGTACTTCATCACCACCGACTATGCCTTCGGCCATTCGCTGCAGCAGGGCTTTGAGGCGAGCCTCAAGGCCGCGGGCGGCACTGAATTGGGCGGCGACATGGTGCCGCTGCAGTCGACCGATTTCTCGTCGTATCTCATCAAGGCGCAATCGACCAAACCAGACGCGCTCATCTTGCTGCTTGCCGGCGACGACATGATCAACTGTCTCAAGCAGGCGGTGCAGTTCGGGCTCGATAAGAAAATCCACATCGCCGGTGCGCAACAGGAACTCGAAGTGAACCTGGGCCTGCCGCCGGAAGCGCTGTTCGGCGACTGGGTGTTCGAATGGTACTGGAAACAGCCGGGCGTGCCGCATGTCGCGGAATTCGTCGCCGAAGTCCGCAAGCGCAGCGGCGGCAAAGTGCCCACCGCACGCACCTGGTTCGGCTTCACGGCGGTCCACAGCTGCAAGCTCGCCGCCGAGAAGGCGAAATCGCTCGATCCGGTCAAGTTGGCTCACGCCATGCATGGCCTGGTCTTGCCGCCGGAAATCGCGCTGATGCCGAACAATCCGTATTATCGCGACGGCGACAATCAGCTGATGCCGACATTGTTCGTCGGTCATTCACAGCCGGCTCCGAAGGGCGGCGATCCGGAAGACCTGTTCGCGGTCACCCAGCTCGTCAAAGGCGACCAGGCCGCGCTGCCGCTCGACCAGATCGGCTGCCATCTCGTTTGGCCGACCTAACGATGGGGGACCGGGGGCCGCACCATTGCGGTCCCCGATTTCTTTTAGTAGGGGAGGGCTGCGGATGCGGCCGTCTTAGGCGTGGGGATCGGGCCCGCTCGACGGCATGGGGCTTGGCCAGCGTGTTGTTGGGCGGGGTGAGGGGTTCCGTAATCGTCGCATGACGCAGCTAATACTGTTTAATGTCTTCAACGGGCTGATTATCGGCGCGTTCTACGCGCTGATGGCGCTTGGCCTGTCGCTCATCCTCAATCTGTCCGGCGTGATCAACTTTGCCCACGGCGGATTTCTGGCGATTGGCGGCTACCTCGCCTACACGCTAATGCCCTATCTGGGCTTCTGGGGCGCGTTAGTGGCCTCGCCTTTCCTGGTGGCTTTTATCGGTCTTCTGGTTGAACGGGTATTGATCCGGCGGCTTTACGGGCGCGACCCGCTTTACAGCCTGCTCCTGACTTTCGGTTTGGCGTTCATGATCGAGGACGGCACGCGCTTCATTTGGGGGGCGCAGAGCCTGCCCTACCGGATACCGGACTGGCTCGGCGCACCGTTGAGCAGCGAATTTTTCTTTTTGACCGGATACCGCGTCTTCATGATGCTCCTGGTCGGCGCGGCGGTGCTCGGTCTATTCCTTATCCTGACCCGCACCCGTATGGGATTGCGTATTCGCGCCGGAACGCTGGATCTCGAGACCGTGTCGGTGCTCGGCATAAACGTGGGTGTGTTGCGCAATTTGAACTTCGGTTTGGGCATCTATCTCGCCGGTCTTGCCGGCGTTCTCGCCGTCGGCATGCTGGGATTACAGCCCACCGTCGGCGACAATCTCATCATGCCAAGCTTCATAGCAATCATCGTCGGCGGTCTCGGTAGCCTGCCCGGGACGCTGCTGGGCGGACTGTTGATCGGCGTCGCCTCCGGCGTCACCAGCGTGTTCTTCCCGTCGGCGAGCGAGGCCGTGATCTACATCATGATGGCCGCAGTGCTGATCGTGCGCCCGCGCGGCTTGCTCGGCGAGGAAGGACGCTTCTGATGCCGAAGCTCGACAAGCGCGCGGCCGACGCCCTCATCTGGGCCCTGCTGTTGACCGCGCCGTTCTGGATCACGCATGTCGGCGGCTATGTCGAGTTGGGCACCCGGGTGCTGATCTACGCTCTCGCCGCAATGGCGCTCAATTTCCTGCTTGGCTATACCGGTGTGCTGTCGTTCGGCCATGCCGCCTATTTCGGGCTCGGCGCTTACGGCACCGCCTTGACCATCAAGCTTCTGTATCCGAGCACGCCGCTCGGCATGCTGGTCGGCATCGTCGTGGCGACGGTCGCGGCGGCGATCATCGGCCCGATGATCGCGCGGCTGCGCGGTGTCTATTTCGCGATGTGCACCATCGCCTTCGGCCAAGTGTTCTACTTCATTGCCTTTCAGTGGTTCTCGCTGACCCATGGAGACGACGGGGTCAGCGCTTGGCATCGCGCCCCCATCCACTTCGGCTTCGCCACGCTTGACATCCTTGAGGACAACAAGTCGTTTTATTACTTCGTGCTCGCAGTTTTCGCGGTCTGCGTGGCAATCATGGCGCTTCTGCTGCGCTCGCCGTTCGGCCGTACGCTGCTCGCGATCCGCGAGAACGAGCGCCGCGCCCGCTTTCTCGGCATTCCCGTCGACCGCCATATTTGGATGTCGTGGGTGATTTCGTGCATGTTCGTCAGCGTTGCCGGCACGCTCTATGCCCTGCTCAACGATTTCGTGGACCCGCGTGCGATCCGATGGGATCAGTCGGGCAACTTCGTCATTATGGCTGTGCTCGGCGGCATGAGGAGCTTCTGGGGGCCGCTGATCGGCGCGGCGATCTTCATCGTGCTGCAGGATTATCTGTCGAGCGAAACCGAGAATTGGATGTCCTTCGTGGGCCTGTTCTTCGTGCTGGTGGTGTTGTTCTTCCCGCGCGGCGTCCTTGGCGTGATCCGGCGAAAGGCGACATCGTGACCCTGTTGCGCGTTGAAAAAATCTCCAAGCATTTCGGCAGCCTGATCGCGGTCAACGACGTGTCGATGGCCGTCGAGCCGGGCGAATTGCGCGCCGTGATCGGTCCCAACGGCGCCGGCAAGACCACGTTCTTCAACCTGATCAGCGGCTTCCTCACGCCAAGCGCCGGCCGCATCATTTTCGACGGCGACGACGTCACCAATCTGTTGCCGGCGCGGCGGGTGTGGCGCGGCATCGCCCGCACCTTCCAGATCACCGAAGTGTTTCCGGAGCTCACGATCCGGGAAAATCTGCGCATCGCCGTCGAAGTGGCGAGCGGTTATCGGTTGCGGGTATGGCAGTCGCGGGACGCCGACGGCGAGGTCAAGGCGCGTGTCGTCGACTTGCTGGAAATGAGCGGCTTGACCGAAAAGGCCGACCGGCTGGTCGGCGAGCTTGCCCACGGCGATCAGCGCGCCACCGAGATCATGATGGCGCTGGCGCTCAAGCCGCGGCTCCTGTTGCTCGACGAACCGACCGCCGGCATGGGCGACCAGGAAACCTACGACATCACTCAATTGATCCGCAGACTGCATCGCGAACAGAAGTTGACCATCGTGCTGATCGAGCATGACATGCGCGTGGTGTTCCATCTCGCCGACCGCATCATGGTGCTCGATCAGGGCAAATTTCTCGCCGAAGGCACGCCGCAGGAGATCGCCGCCAACGAGGCGGTGCAGGCGGCGTATTTGGGGAAGGCAGCAGCGTGAGCGCCGTCGTACTCGAGGCCGAAGACCTCCACACTTATTACGGCAAGAGCCACATCCTGCACGGCGTCAGCCTGGAGGTGCGGGAGGGCGAGATCGTCACGCTGCTCGGCCGCAACGGCGCCGGCAAGACCACGACGCTGCGCAGCCTGGTCGGCCTCACCCACGCGCGCGACGGCGCGGTGCGCATTTTCGGCCGCGCCACGACCGACTGGCCGCCCTATCGGGTCGCCGGCCTCGGCGTCGGCTATGTCCCGGAGGGCCGCCGCATCTTTCCCAATCTGACCGTGGAGGAAAATCTCGAAGTGCCGCTCGAGCGGCCCGGCCCATGGACGATCGCGCGCATCTATGAGCTGTTTCCGCGGCTCGCCGAGCGCAAGAACAACAAGGGCCGGCAGTTGTCCGGCGGCGAACAGGAAATGCTGGCGATTGCGCGCGCCTTGCTGTTGAACCCCAAACTGCTGCTGCTCGACGAGCCGAGCCAGGGATTGGCGCCGCTCATCGTGCAGGACGTGTTCAAGGTCGTCACTTCGGCGCGCGAGCAAGGCATTTCGGTGCTCCTGGTGGAGCAGAACGTGCGCGCCGCCGTCGAGGTCGCGGACCGCGCTTACGTGCTCGACGACGGTCACGTCGTCTATTCAGGTCCCGCCGCGGAGTTCGCCAAGGATGAAGAGCGGGTGCGCTCGCTCGCCGGCGCCAGCGCCGAGGAATGGACGGCGCAAGCGTAGCAGCGCGTCCCGGACGCGGTGCAGCGCGAAGCGGTGCACCGCAGATCCGGGACCTCCGCAAGCTCTGCGCTTCTGACGATCCCGGTTCTGCGGCGCGTCACTTCGTGCCGCGCTGCGCCCGGGATACGGCAAATCAACTCGACTTGAAGGGATCGAGGCCGTATTTGGCGCACATCGTCGCCACGATGGATTTGTCCTTGCCGCCGGCGATCAGACCCATGACAGCGGATTTGATCCTGTTGTTGGCCATCTGCGCTTCGACGATATAGGCCTGTTCGCCGTTGTAGGCTGGATACGGGCTTTGCGCATTTACAACGGAGCAATAATTGATGGACTGATCGTTTATGATCGCCGGGATTTTCGCCCAACGGTATTTCGCCGACGTCGGATTGCGCAGCAACTCCCCGACCGCTTCCATAATGGCTTTCTTCTCGGCCGGCGTCAGGTCGCGCATCGGGCCGTTGCCAGGTGTGCTGGCGCCGGCATCGGCGACATTGTTGCGGCTGGGGGCCGCTGCCGTTCCTTGGGTCGCGGTGGTTGCGCAACCGGAAAGCCCAAGGCCGGAAACAAGGCCGACCGCCAACGCGGCTGTCACGCTGAAACTCGCTGCTTTCACGTTTCGTCCGTTGTTAGAAGGGGGCTTGGATAGGCCGGCCCAGTTTGATGCGCCGGCCGGAGCGCAGTCGTTTGAAGCTAAGCCGACTGCGCCCTATGCATTTTTGATGGAGCATGATCTTTTCGGAAAACCGGCGTCCACCTTTCCGGATCATGCTCTAGTTTCCGGTCCGGCTCGATATCCGAATTTGGCCGATGGTGACGTGCGGACGCTGCACCGGCGCGGTGCGCACCACCCTCGATTCGGGTTGGCCATTCGGGCCGATCGTATAGATGTGATTGTAGATCATCGCCCGGCCGTCGCGCGTCGGGTTGCTCATTTCCTTGACGTTGTCGCTGACCAGCGTCTCCGCCGCATCGGCATGGCCCGTATTCAACAGCCGAAGATGCGTCACGAACACCTTGGGATAGATCAGCGACGAAGCCGGCACCTTGAGCCCCATGAACCTCGCCACGTCGCCGACGAAGGCGTTGCAGTTATAAAGCTCCGCGCTCCACACATGCGAGCGCGCCTGCAATCTCTCGATATGGCCGAGGACGCGATCGTATTGGTCTTTACTCATCAGCACGCGAAAGCGCGCCGTCACGTATTTGTTTTCGAGGTCGCCGTCGGTCCATCCGGTTTCCGCAGGCACCGGGACGTAATGGCCGATTACCCAGGCCGTGGAATCGTCGCCGACTGGAGAGAGCCCGGCGACGCTCGCCTTGGTGGGCGAAACGCCGACCCGGCCGTGAACGAGATAGGTATGGCCATAGTCCCAGGCGTAGCGCGAGCGGAACTCGATGTAATAGTCGCCGGAACCGACGGTCACGACCGAGGCCCCCGGATTGCCGGTGCGCAGGATTGTCCTTGAGCTTTGCGCCTTTGCAGCCGAAATCCCGGGACCTGTCGCAAGACCCAGGAGTGCCGCTAGAACGAGCGCAACCCCGAGCCGAATGGGAAGACGGTCGCTGAGCCTATGCCGCATGATGCCCTCCGAGAGC
The DNA here is from genome assembly GCA_963791925.1 of uncultured Alphaproteobacteria bacterium. Lineage (GTDB taxonomy): Bacteria > Pseudomonadota > Alphaproteobacteria > Rhizobiales > Xanthobacteraceae > BOG-931. Next base: position 388,646 of record CAWBUA010000007.1, read on the forward strand.
CCCCAAACCGAACCTGACCAGCCATCGAGGTAACTAGGTTGCGCGTTGAACTTCTGCAGTCGCACGAAGTTCGATTGCCGTTCGCCGCGTCCAGTTCCTAATGCTAACAATAATTGCCCTTTGCCCGGTGGCAAATGTTCGGCAGGTTTTGTGGATTTTTTCCACTGCGCCATATTTGCAACGCCGCGGCGCCCCGGGGCCGGATCAGCGGAATATCGGCCTTTGACTCACGGATTTTTGGTGATCCGGCCGGAATCTATAGGCCAATGGCCCCTTTTGGGCGCGCTCGGCGGAAAGCGCGGCAAACACCGCAAATGGAACCGCGGACGCGGTGCATTCGGATAATGACTGTGTCTTTTCAGCACTAGAGGATTGGTGGCCCCATCTGTATGGTTAACCCTGTCATGACAAGGGGGAGTTCCCTATGAAGAAGATTGCTATTGCAACGGCGGCGGTGCTGGCTCTCCTGAGCATCGCTGGCTGCGCTCAGACCGGCAAGGGCAAGGCCCCGCCGCCGGTGGTTACCAAGGGGTAGTGCCTAACGGCATTGTGGGGGAAGGGCCGGCTTCGCGCCGGCCCCTTTCTTTTTCGGGGTCCCCTTTGCTTTTTTCTGGGTCCCTTTTGCGTTGGCCAAATCGATCGTCCGACGGCTATTCGGCGGCCCGCTTGCGCACCAGGGCGGCCGCGGCGCGGTCGTAGCTTTCCTCGCGCGCCAGTTGTTCGTTGAGCCCGACCAGGCCGTAATAATCGTCGAGCGGCAAAAGGTGCTCGAAGGTCGGAGTCAGCGAGTTTTCCCGTTTGAGGATGCGCAGGACATTGCGCACCGCCTGCGCCGCGGCGAACAAGGCGAGCGACGGGAACGTCGCCGCCACGACGCCGGCCGCTTCGAGATCCTTCAGGCTGCGCTGCTTGAGGCCCGCCGCCTGCGACAGCGTCGCCATGTGCGGGCCGCCGACTTCGCACATGACGCGCTTGATGTCGTCGATGGTGTCGACACCCATGGGTTTCGCCATGTCGGCGCCGGCATCCATGAACAATTGAGCGCGCTCGATGGCGGCGTTGAGCCCGTCGACCCCGGCGGCGTCGGTGCGGCCGGCAATGAAGAAGTCGGCATCGCGCCGGGCGTCGAGCGCGGCCTTGAGCTTGGCCAGCATCTGCTCGACGGGGATCACCTGCTTGCCCGGCAGGTAACCGCAGCGGTTGGGGAACACCTGGTCGCTGATGAACATGCCGGCGACGCCGGCGGCCTCGAAGGCGCGCACCATCTGCCGCACATTGTTGACGCCGCCGAACCCGGTATCGGCGTCGACATAGACCGGCACTTCGACGGCGGCGGCGATCCGCCCGTAGTGATCCGCATAATCGCGCATGTTGGACTGGCCGGTGTCGGGCTGTGCCAGCATCGAGCCGATGGCGGCATAGCCGCCGGCGCACAGCGCCTCGAAACCTTCGGCTTCCATGATCCGCGCCGATAGCGCGTCATAGGCGCCGGGCATCAGCACCAGCCGCTTGCCCGCCATGATCGCCCGGAATTTCTTGCGCACACTCATGACGCGGACTCCCTTTTGGTGCCAATTGTTGATTACCGGCTGTCTTTCGCCGTCTGCAGCCACGGCTGGGCCGCCGCGGCACGGCGCTCCCAGCCGGCGATCTCATCCATGTGCTTGAGCGTCATGCCGATGTCGTCGAGCCCTTCAAGGAGCCGGGTGCGATCAGCCGGCGCGATCTCGAAAGCGATATCCGGCCCGCCCGGACCGCTGATGCGCTGCGTCGTCAGATCGACGGTAAACGGCGCCTCGCCGTCGGCGGCGACGACGCGGGCGATGAAGGCATCGGCGTCTTGTGCGCCGAGCACCACCGGCAGCAGGCCGTTCTGCAGGCAGTTCTCGCGATAAATATCGGCGAAGCTCCTGGCCACGATGACGCGGATGCCGTTTGCCACCATGCTCCACACCGCGGATTCGCGCGACGAGCCGGCGCCGAAATTGTGGCCGGTGACCAGAATGCCGGCGCCGCGAAACTGCGGCTTGTTGAGGACGAAATCCGGGTCGTCGTTGCCGTCGTCGCGCTGCCGGGCGCGATGAAACAGCATCGTCTTGTAGTCCTCCTTGAGGCTGCGCGAATGCATGACCGGGGCGATCTGGTCGGTATTGATATCGTCCTTGAGGAGCGGCGCGGCGATGCCGGAATGTGCGGTGAATGGCTGCATCACGCGGTTCCCGCCAGCAATTGCCGGACATCGGTGATGCGGCCGGCAATCGCGGTGGCCGCCGCGGTCGCCGGGCTGGCGAGATGGGTGCGCACCTTCGGCCCCTGCCGGTTTTCAAAATTGCGGTTGGTCGTCGACACGCAGCGCTCGCCCGGTTGGCCGCGATCTCCATTTCCTCCAGCACACATCGAGCAGCCCGATTCGCCCCAGAAGAAACCGGCGTCGCGAAACACCCGGTCGAGGCCGGCCGCTTCGGCCTCGCGCTTGACGCTGGATGAGCCGGGAACGACCATCGCCACGACGCCCTCCGCGACGCGCCGGCCGCGCACCACCGCGGCGGCAGTGTGCAAGTCGGGCAGCCGGCTGTTGGTGCAGGAGCCGATGAAGACGCGATTAACCGGCAGCCCGGCGAGCGGCGTTCCGGGCTTCAGCCCCATATAGGCGAAGGCGCTTTCGGCCGCGGCGCGGCGGCTCGGATCGACCGCGGCCGGCTCCGGCACGCGGTCCGAAATCCCGACGACCTGGCTCGGATCGGTGCCCCAGGTGATCTGCGGCTCGAGGCCGGCGCAATCGAGCACGATTTCGCGGTCGAATAAGGCGGCGTCGTCCGATTGCAGCGTACGCCAATAGGCAAGCGCGCGATCCCAGGCCGCGCCCTGCGGCGCATAGGGGCGGCCCGCGAGCCAGCCGAATGTCGCTTCGTCGGGCGCGACAAAGCCGGACCGGCCGCCCATTTCGATATTGAGATTGCACAGCGTCATGCGCTGTTCGACCGGCATGGCGCGTGCCGCGGCGCCGGCATATTCCACGACATAGCCGCGCGCGCCCGCTACCCCGAGTTCGGCGATCAGCCGCAAGGCGATGTCCTTCGCATTGACGTGCAGCCCGAGCGCGCCGTCGAGACGCACCCGCATGCGCTTCGGCCGCTTGAGCGCCATCACCTGGGTGACCAGGATATGGGCAAGCTCGCTGGTGCCGCAGCCGAACGCGAGCGCACCGAGCCCGCCGACGGTGCTGGCGTGGCTGTCCGGCACCGCATGCGTCGCGCCCGGCAGAACGATGCCGAGTTCCGGCGCCACCACGTGCGAAATGCCCTGCTCGCGATCGTCGATGTCGAACAGCCGGATGCCGTTTAAGCGGCAGCCTTCGCGCATCGCCTTGATGAAGGCGGTGCCCGTCGGGTTGGTATCGTCGTCGCGCCCGGGCCTGGTCGCCACCGTGTGATCCTGCACCGCGAAGGTCAGGTCGGACCGGTGCACCCTTCGCTGCTGCTTTTGCAATTGCGCGAAGGCATGATGGGCGTGCAATTCGTGCAGCACGTGGCGGTCGATATAGATGAGATCGCGGCCGTCGGCGCGCTGGCCGACGCAATGGAAATCCCAGATCTTGTCGAACAAAGTGCGGGGCGCGACGGTTGGCATGGCAGTTGATATCTAACGCCGCAGCCCGGGCCAGAGCAACCCGCCAGCGAGGAGGACAAGGCCATGCCGCGTGTCGTCGGGATCGACCATCTGGTGTTGAGCGTCGGCGACTTCGCCCGCTCCAAGGAGTTCTACGACAAGCTCCTCAAATTCCTCGGCTTCAAGCTGAAGCACGAATACGAGGAAATGGCCGGCTGGAGCAACGGCAAGACGCTGTTGTGGATCGCCGCCGCCGATGCGCAGGGCAAGAAGCATAGATACCGCAAGGGCGATATCGGCTTTCATCACTATGCGTTCGAGCTCTCAAGCCGCAAGGACGTCGATGCGCTCGGCGCCTTTCTCGAAGCCAACGGCATGACCGTGGTCGATCCGCCGGGCGAGTATTACGGCCGCAATTATTACGCCGTCTATTTCACCGATCCCGACGGCATGAAGCTCGAAGGCATGATCTGGGCGCCGCCGGAGAAGAAGAAAGCCGCGAAAGGAGCCCGGAGGTCGGCCAAGAAGCGCAGCAGCGGTTCGCTGAGCAATTCACGTCAGAAAACGCGGCAATCCTGATTGCGGCCGTGCGGTCGTCAGGACGCCGCGCGCAGCAGCGGGCGCGTGTGCGCGACGACGTTGTTGCGGCCGCGGCGTTTCGCGGCGTAGAGCGCGGTGTCGGCTGCCTCGACGAGATCGGCAGTGGTTTGAAACCTGTCCGGAATAACGGATTCCACGCCGATACTGACGGTGACATAGCCGACGGGCGATTCCGCGTGGTTGATTAGCAGGTCTTCCACTGCCTTGCGCGCCTCCTCCGCGATCGCTCTGGCCCGTTCGAGGTCGAGCCCGGGCAGCAGCAGCGCGAACTCCTCGCCGCCGTAGCGGGCGACCAGCACCGCCTCATCCAGCGTCACCAGCGACAGCGTCTCGCCGACCGCGCGCAGGCAGGTATCGCCGGCGACATGGCCGTAGCGGTCGTTGAACAGCTTGAAGTGATCGATATCGATCATCATCAGCGCCAGCGGCTCGCATTTCTCGCCGGCGCGCTGCCATTGGCGGGTGAGTTCGCGATCGAAGCCGCGCCGGTTGGCGAGCCCGCTCAGGCCGTCGAGGCTCGCCAGCTCTTCGAGGTGCTGATTGGCGATCTGCAGTTCCTCTTCGCGGCCGGCGAGCTTGGCCGCCATGTCGTCGAGCGCGGCCGCCAGCGGCGCGAACTCGGCGACCCAGGGCTCCTGCGCGGCGCGCACGTGCAGATCGCCGCGGCCGAAACGCGCCGCGGTGCGCACCAGCGACCGGATCGGCTTGACCACCAGTTGCTCGCCGCCGAACCAGGCCAGCAGCACGACGAACATGCCGAACAGAACAAGCTGGAGGTACGCGAAATCGATCTTGCTGTCGATGTTGCTGTGCACCGCGTTCTCATCCAGACCGACCGCCAGCCGCGCATCGGTCCAGGGCACGCGAACATAGGCGAAGATGCGACGAATGCTGTCGAAGCCGGCCGTCGTGATCGTGCCTTCGTCGTTGGCCAGCATCTGCCGCACCAGGACGTCGTCGAACCGCTTGCCGATGAAGCGCTGCTGATCGGGCGAGCCGGCAACCAGCGTGCCGTTGCCGTCGAGCAGCACGGCCGAGGCACCCGGGCGCTGCGCCACGCTTGAAGCCAAATCGCTGATCCATTGCAGGTTTATCACCGCAAGTACGACGCCCTTGATGGTGCCATCGTCGGCGATGACCGGTAAGGTGGCGACCAGGCTCGGCACTTGATTGAGCCGGTTGATCAGATAATTGCTGAGCGCGAATTCCCGCGAATGCAGTGCATTCTGAAAATGCGGACGATCGGAAACGTTCAAACCGATGGCCGTCGGTTCGGTCGAGCAGATGATCTGTCCGTTGGTCGAGGCCACCGACAGATCGCGGATCCAGGGAATTTTGGCGGTCATGCCGGCCATGTATTGCCGGCAATTGGACCGGTCGATCGGGACTTCGGCAAAGAGCCGCGAGACGATCTGCAAAATCGCCCTGGTCGAGGAGATAATATCGCGTTGCGCCTCGACGCCGCGCCTGGCGAGATCGACCACGTCGGCGTTGGCGCGCTCGGTGCGCGCGGCGCGGGCGGCTTCCAGTCCGTGCACGCGCTCCAGCATCAGCGGCGCGATGGCCAACAGCGCCAGCACCAGGAGCCGGGCGCGGATGCTCAGAAAAGGCCTGTTCCGCCGCGCCGGGCTCAGCGATTTTGCTTGATCGTCGGACATCGTGCCTTCCCGCCCCGGTTTCCCAACCTAGCGGGCGCGCGTAAAAATGGGCCTCGCGCCAATGCTAAACTGATGACGGAGGCGTTCACCGCATGGCAACCATCACGCCAACCATGAGCGAAACCACGGATCGGCAGGATGCCCTCGCGCAAGTGCGCGCCGAAATCGCGAAAGCCTGCCGCGACGCCGGCCGCGACGTGGCGACCGTGACGCTGGTGGCAGTGTCGAAGACCTTCGGCGCCGCGGCGATCGAGCCGGTCATTGCCGCCGGGCAGCGCATCTTCGGCGAGAACCGGGTGCAGGAGGCCAGGGCCAAATGGCCGGCGCTGATCGCGCGCCACCCCGGCATCGAACTGCACCTGGTCGGGTCGCTGCAATCGAACAAGGCCAAGGAGGCGGTGGCCTTGTTCGACGCCGTCCACTCGGTCGATCGGGCGAGCCTGGCCGAAGCCCTGGCCAAGGAGATCGTCAGGCAGCGCCGCCAGCCGCTGTTGTTCGTCGAGATCAATACCGGCGCCGAAGCGCAAAAGTCCGGCGTGCTGCCGCAGGAGGCCGACGCCTTTCTTGCCGCCTGCCGCGAGCGCTACGGGCTCGTCATTTCCGGCTTGATGTGCATTCCCCCGCACGACGAGCCGCCGGCGCCGCACTTTGCGCTCACCGCCAAGATCGGTCGCCGCAATGGCTTGAAATTTCTCTCGATGGGGATGAGCGCCGACTTCCCGACGGCCATCGCCTTCGGCGCCACCCATGTGCGTGTCGGCACCGCGATTTTCGGGACGCGCGCGCCAACTAGGAATGAATGATGATTCTTGTCTTTGGCGACAAAGATTGCAGCAATTGCAACAGCTCGTTCCGCCGCAGCCCGACGCAGCCTGCGGTCGGCGCAAAGTGCTCCCGCGCGACGTGAATGAAGACCGCGCTGCCGCGGCCCGCCACGCGTGGGCGCGTGTTGTGGTCGATCTCGACGATCAGGTCGTAAAGTCCGTCGTCTCGACAAAGCCGATCGCCTGGTTCATTGGCCGACCTGCGAAACGCCCGGTTATAACGGCGGTCCAAGGGGTCTTCGCACCAGGCATCGTCCGGCCGGATGGCGCGCAGCGGCAGCAAAGTCCGTGGCCGGGGCAGCCGATCCCGTCGCCACCACAACCGGACCGGGTGAAACCAACCCGCCGGGGTGCCGCCGTCGCCCTCGCGTTTGGAGGCCTTGATCCCGCCGCGGCCCAGGGCCACTTGCAAAGGCCTAAATGCCCCGGGGCGGGATAACCAACCTTGTGAGCGCCGGCCGGGCCGGGAACGGACGTGGATGAAACGAAACAAGGTTCGGCGCATCCCGGCCCCATGGATTCCCAACGCCAATCGGCTCTTGTATCCTGAGGAACTTTACTTTGCGCCTTGGGCGCGGCAAAGCGGCGGCGGAGCCCGGATTTGATGCCGAATACGCGGAAAATTCTCATTGTCGACGATGACGCGGAGCTGCGCGACGCGCTGACCGAGCAGCTGTCGCTGCACGAGGAATTCGAGGTCGAAGCCGCCGATACCGGCAGCAGGGGCGTACAGGCGGCCAAGACCGGTCAGATCGATCTCGTCATCATGGATGTCGGCCTTCCTGACATCGACGGCCGCGAAGCCGTGCGCATCCTGCGAAAGAATGGCTTCAAGGCGCCGATCATCATGCTCACCGGCCATGATACCGATTCCGACACCATCCTTGGGCTGGAATCCGGCGCCAACGATTACGTCACCAAGCCGTTCCGCTTCGCCGTGCTGTTGGCGCGGATCCGCTCGCAGCTGCGCCAGCACGAGGCAAGCGAGGACGCGGTGTTCACCATCGGCCCCTATACGTTCCGGCCGAGCTCGAAATTGTTGCTCAATCCCAAGGGCAACAAGGTCCGGCTGACCGAAAAGGAGACCTCGATCCTGCGCTATCTCTATCGCGCCGGGCAGCGCCCGGTATCGCGCGAGACGCTCTTGCAGGAGGTCTGGGGCTACAATTCCGGCGTCACCACGCATACGCTGGAGACCCACATCTACCGCTTGCGGCAGAAGATCGAAAAAGACGCCGCGGCGCCCGCCATCCTCGTCACCGAAGCCGGCGGCTACAAGCTGGTGCCATGATGGGGCGCCACATGATCGCGGATCGTCATGGCCATCGAGGATGACATCGCGTTCCTGAGCCAGGTGCCTGTGCTGCGCCGGCTCGGCGCCCCGGCCTTGCGCATCCTCGCCATCGGCGCCGAAGCCTATTCGGTCGAAGCCGGCCAGGTGCTGTTCGCCGCCGGCGATACGGCCGATTGCGCCTATGTCGTCCAACAAGGCTCCTTTCAGGTCACGCCGGAACGCGCCGGGGAAGCCGAGCCGATCGCCGAAGCGGGGGCCTTGCTCGGCGAGGCCGCATTGCTGGTGCAATCGCGGCGGTCCGCGACGGCGACCGCGCGTGAGGATGGCGTCGTGCTGCGCATCTCGCGCACCATGTTTCTGCGCATGCTCGACAGCTATCCGGAGGCCGCGCAGCGCTTGCGCGAACTGCTCGCGGCGCGCGCCGACCAATGGGCGCGCGAGATGGAGAACGTCCGTGCTGCGCTGGCCAGAGATACCGGACCGCGAAGCTAGCTCGTTCAGCCCTTGCTCTGCCGGCGGTGCTCGATCTCCAGACTGACAAGCCGCGCCAGCAATGTCGCCGGATAAAGCTGCCCGATCACGCCTTCCAGATTGGCCAGGCTGCGCGCCAGCGGATGGATCGGCGTGATGTCGCCGAAGCCCAGCGAAGTGAGCGTCGTGAAGCTGAAGTAAAGCAGCGCCGCGCCGGAGCCGTATTCGCTGCCGCTATGCGGCAGGTTGCCGAACGAGCCGGGCAGCAAGACTTCCATCAGCCGATAGAGCGTGAAGAACAACAGCGCGAAGTTCAGATAAAGTACGACCGCGCCCTGCACGCGGTGAATGGTCACGCGCCCGCCCGCGAAAACCGCGCGGGCGATGACGACGCTCACCGCGGTAATGGCGAGGATGCGGCCGCCCGCACTCAGCCATTCCGTCAGCGCGGTGGGATGCTCGCGCCACAGGAACGTGCCGATCGGACTGAGCGCGACGGCCGTCGTGACCAGAATCGCGGCGACGCGGCTGTGCCAGGTCACGACCAGAATGGAGATGACCAGCACGAGAAACATCGCCGGCAGCACGAAGGCCGGCAGGGTGCCTGTCGCCGTGAGCGGAATGATGAGAAAGATCAGCAAGCTTTCGATGACCAACAGCGCGGTGAGGCCGGGCTCGCGGGTGGCTTCATGCCAGTCTTTGACGCGGCTCCGCCAATCGCTGAGGGACATAGTCGGATTGGGCTTCACGGCGCTCATAGTCTAGAGTTCCAGGGTCGCCGTCACTGGAACGTGGTCGGAGGGCCGCACCGCGCCACGATAGGTCTTGGCGATGGCGATAGCGGACACCCGGTCGGCAAGCGCATCCGAGGTCCAGACGTGGTCGAGCCGCCGGCCGCGGTCGGCGGCGCGCCAGTCGGCGGCGCGATAGCTCCACCACGTGTAAAGCTTTTCCGGTTCCGGGGTGAGCACGCGCATCGTGTCGATCCAGCCGCCGGCGCCGAGCGCCGCGGTGAACTTCTCGCACTCGATCGGCGTGTGCGAGACGACGCGCAGCATCTGCTTATGACTCCAGACATCGTGCTCGCGCGGGGCGACGTTGAGATCGCCGACCAGGATGGCACGCTCCGAGCGTTGCGGCCGCAGGCTCGGCGCGTCGCGCATCTCGTCGAGGAAGGCAAGCTTATGGGCGAATTTCGGATTGACTGCGGGATCAGGAATATCGCCGCCGGCGGGGACGTAGAAATTATGCAGCGTCACGGGATCGCGCAAGCCGGCTCGCTCGCCGAACACCGCGGAGACATGGCGGCAGTCGGTCTTGCCGCAAAAGCTTTGGACGTTGAAGCTTTCGAACGGCAGCCGCGACACCACGACGACGCCGTGATAGCCCTTCTGGCCGTTGAGCGCGATGTGCTCATAGCCGAGCCGCTTGAAGCGCTTGCGCGGAAACGCGTCGTCCGGGCACTTGGTCTCCTGCAGACAGAGAATGTCGGGACGGACCGCCTTGATAAATTTGGCGACCAGATCGATGCGCAACCGCACCGAATTGATGTTCCAGGTAGTGAGCTTGATTTGCATGGTGGCGAATGTGGGGTCAAACGGCAATTACACCAGCATTAGGCGACGTGTCATCATCCGCGAAGGCGGGTGATCCAGTATCCACAGGCGAATCGAAGATTGTCCGCGGCGCAGGGTTTACTGGATGCTCCGCTTTCGCGGAGCATGACAATTCATTGGTTGCTGATGCTGCCCTGGTTGCCCTGATAATTGATCACGAACAGGTTCGGATCGGGCTTTTTGGCGGTGTCGAGATTATAGACCGCAACCGTGGTATCGAAGCCTTGCGGATCGGTGACGGTCCATTGTTTCAGCGTGAGATCCTTGGCGTCGAACATGATCATCAGCTTGTCGGTGCCGACCATCAATTGCTTCTGCTCGATGGTGACGCTGTCGTAAGTATCGTCGGAGGTTACGCTGACGACGTCGGTGTCGCGCAATAGATTGATACGGTCGGCCAGCAGATAGCGCAGCGGCGTCTCCGACAGCGGATAAAGATCCTGCGTCGCCAGTTTGCGGTCGCGCACCACGACCGAGGAGCCGTCGGCGATGATGTCGATCGGGCTCGGCGGGTTGTATTCGAATCGCACCCGGCCCGGCTTCTGCAGATAGAACGTGCCGGTCGTACGTCCGCCGTCGGGTCCGATCTGCACGAAATTGCCGACCATGGTCTGAATGCTCGACAGATAGGTGCTGATGCGCTCGAGCAGCGCGCGCTGTTTGTCGTCGAAGGCGGTCGCCTGTTTCGTTGCGCCTTTGTCGGAGAACGGGAAGAAGCTTGGAGCGTGGTTCGCCTGCGTCGAGGCTTGCGGCGTCGGGGGCGCCGGCTTCGCCTGCGGTACCGACGCCGGCGGCACCGGAATGCTGTCGGTTGCCGTCGGCGCCTGGGCGATCCCGGTCTTCGGCCATGGCGCCGGCGTCGGCAGCGGCACGTTCTCGGCGAAGGCGCCCGCGGGCCGAACCATGCCGAGCCCGCAGATGAAGGCCACAGTTAAGATTGCCGGGCCGAGTTTCGCCAAGCCCCGTTCCGCCATCATCCCTCTCCCGCCGATGCGTCGCTCTGTTGACGCACCCCAAACGACGCACCCCAAAACGGCGCATCGGAACGCACGCCCCGCGATCAACGCATTCCGCTAAGCGCCCGATATGGCGAATTCGCGGCTACTCTTTCACGCTTAAGACGCCGTCGCCCGATTCTCAATAGCGATCCTCGTCGGCGCCCTCGACCAGGATTTCGCGCTTGCCGGCATGGTTGGGCTGGCCGACGATGCCTTCCTGCTCCATGCGCTCCATCAGCGAAGCGGCGCGATTGTAGCCGATCTGCAGCCGGCGTTGAATGTAGCTGGTCGAAGCCTTGCGGTCGCGTGTGACGATTTGCACCGCCTGCTGGTAGAGGTCGCCGCCCTCGGCGCCGCCCATCGCGGTTGAGTCGAAGATCGGATTGCCGTCCTCGTCCTGCGGTTCCTCGGCGGTGACCGCTTCGAGATATTCCGGCTGGCCTTGCGATTTGAGGTGACGCACCACCTTCTCGACCTCTTCGTCGGAGACGAACGGTCCGTGGACGCGGCTGATGCGGCCGCCGCCGGCCATGTAGAGCATGTCGCCCTGGCCGAGCAGCTGCTCGGCGCCCTGTTCGCCCAAAATGGTGCGGCTGTCGATCTTCGAGGTGACCTGGAACGAGATGCGGGTCGGGAAATTGGCCTTGATGGTGCCGGTGATGACGTCGACCGACGGCCGCTGCGTCGCCAGGATGACATGCAGGCCGGCGGCACGCGCCATCTGCGCCAGCCGCTGCACCGCGCCCTCGATGTCCTTGCCGGCGACCATCATCAGGTCGGCCATCTCGTCGACGATGACGACGATATAGGGCAGCGGCTCGAGATCGAGCTCCTCGTTCTCGTAGATCGCTTCGCCGGACTCGCGATTGTAGCCGGTGTGGACGGTGCGGTTGAGCTTTTCGCCTTTTTTGTTCGCGTCGGTGACGCGCGCATTGTAGCCGTCGATATTGCGCACGCCGAGCTTCGACATTTTCTTGTAGCGCTCCTCCATCTCGCGCACCGCCCATTTCAGCGCCACCACCGCCTTCTTCGGGTCGGTGACCACGGGGGTGAGCAGATGCGGGATGCCGTCATAGACGGAGAGCTCCAGCATTTTCGGATCGACCATGATCAGCCGGCACTGGTCCGGCTGCAGCCGGTAAACCAGGCTTAAGATCATGGTGTTGATGGCGACCGATTTGCCGGAGCCGGTGGTGCCGGCGATGAGCAGATGCGGCATGCGCGCGAGATCGACCAGCACCGCTTCGCCGCCGATCGCCTTGCCGAGGCAGAGCGGCAGCCGTGCGGACGTCTCGGCATAATCGCGCGCGGCGAGCAGTTCGCGGAGATAGACCTTCTCGCGCGTCGGGTTCGGCAATTCGATGCCGATGGCGTTGCGCCCCGACACCACGGCGACGCGCGCCGACAGCGCGCTCATTGACCGCGCGATGTCGTCGGCGAGACTGATGACGCGCGACGATTTGATGCCCGGTGCCGGCTCCAGTTCGTAGAGCGTCACCACCGGACCGGGCCGCGCATTGATAATCTCGCCGCGGACGCCGAAATCGCCGAGCACGCCTTCGAGCGCGGTGGCGTTCTCTTGCAAAGTCTCGGAGCTGACGGTGGCGCGGCCGCTCTTGCTCGGCGGCGTGAGCAGTTCGAGCGGCGGCAGGATATAACCGCCGCTCAAGCGGCGCGGGGTTTTCGGCGCCCGCGGTTTGCGCGCGCGCGGCGCGGCTTCCGCCTCGTCGTCTTCGGCCTCCTCGTCCTCTTCGCGGTCGGGCTCGACCGCCGGCGCAAAGCGGGGCTCGACGCGACGGCGCGGCATCGCTCCCTCCTCCCGCGACGGCATCGGGCCGCGCTGCCGGCCGCGGAACAGCCGGGCGAGCCGCGCACGGAAACTCAAGACGTAATGCTCCAACAAGCCGAGCGAGATCCAGCCGCCGTCGTCGGCTTCCTGCTCCGGTTCTTCCTCTTCGTCCTCGTCGATCTCGTCCTCGTCGCTCGCGTCGCGCCACAGCAGGCCGGCGGCGCCGGCGAAAGTGACGAGCGCGGCGATGCCGAACACGATGGCGGCGCCGAAACGATGCGTGCCGGCAAGCGGCGCGTGCAGCAGATAGGCCGGCAGGCCCAGCACGGCGTCGCCGATCACGCCGCCGAGACCGGAGGGCAACGGCCAGCGCGGGCTCTTCGGCAGGCAGGAAGCGAAGGCGGCGGTCAGCACCGCGCCGAACAGCCACATGAGAACCCGCAGCCGCTCATGGCTGAGGGGACGGTGGCCGAGCAGCCGATAACCCCACACCGCGATCGGCAGCAGCAGCGCCAGCGAGCCGAGCCCGAGGAGCTGCATCAAGAGATCGGCGGCGATCGCGCCGGGCATGCCGAGCAGATTGCGCACCGGCGCGTCGGTGGCGTGGCTCAGCGACGGATCCTGCACCGACCAGGTGGCGAGCGCGAGCGCCGCCATCATGGTGAGGCTGATCAGCGCGATGCCGCCCAATTCGCGCAGCCGGCGCTGCAGAATGGCGCCGAGCTGGCCGGACAGATGCGCCATGCCGTCGAGGCTGCGGTCGATCATCGACATTGCGTTTGCCTCGCAAGGGCACTTTCACCTCTCCCCGCAGGGGAGAGGTCGAGCGAGCGATAGCGAAGCGAGGGTGAGGAGGTTCGGGCGCAAAGGGCGATCCGCAGCGCTCGATCCCCCTCACCCCAACCCTCTCCCCTCCGGGGAGAGGGAGATTGCCGGTGCCAGCTCCAATGCCACGTCATCGCCGCTTCACCCCAGCACCTCGACGATGCGGTGCATCGCCTCGGCGGTGATCTCGTTGTTATGCACCATGGCGACGCGGATGTAGTCGGCGCCGGGATTGGAGCCGTCGGCCTGCTCGCGCGCCAGATAAAGCCCGGGCACCACGCGCAAGCCGCCCTCGCGCCACAGCCGCAGCGTCGCCGCCTCGCTGCCGCCCTGCGCCGCCACGTCGAGCCACAAAAAGAATCCGCCCGCGGGCCGCTCGTAGCCGTAGCGGTCGCCGATGATCTGGTCGGCGAGATCGAATTTTTCGCGATAGAGCCGCCGGTTTTCCTCGACGTGCGTCTCGTCGTTATAGGCGGCGATGGCGACATGCTGCATCGGCGTCGGCACCATCGGCGCCGCGACGTTGCGCAGTTCGAGGAACGCCCGCATGAAGCTCTTGTCGCCGGCGGCAAAGCCGATGCGCAGACCGGGCAGGCTCGAGCGTTTCGACAGCGAATGAAACACGGCGACGTTGGCGAAATCCGCACCCGCAGCTTCGAGCATGCCGTGCGGCGGCCGATCGCTATAGATCTCGCAATAGCATTCGTCGGAGAAGACCAAAAAGCCGAAGCGCCGCGCCAGCGCGGTCAGCTTTTCCAGATAAGCGAAATCGGCGACCGCGCCCTGCGGATTGGACGGCGAGGCGATGTAGAACGCCACCGTGCGCGAAAGGAGCGCCTCGTCGAGCGCATCGAGGTCCGGCAGGAAGCCGGTCGCGCGCGTGGTCGGCAGAAACACCGGCTCGCAGCCGGCGCCGATGGCACCGGCGGCATAGGCGGCATAGAACGGATTGGGAATGAGCATCGCCGGCGGACCTGCCCGCGGCGTCACCCAGTTCTTGGCGGCGAGCGCGGCGAGAAACAGGCCCTCGCGCGTGCCGTTGAGCACCAGCACTTCGTTGGCCGCATCGACGGCGCGCGCCAGTTCGTAGCGGCGACCGAGCCAGCCGGCGACGGCGACGCCGAATTCGTCGAGCCCCTTGTTGGCCGGATAGCGGCCGAATTCGGCGACGTGCGCGGCGATGATGGGGCCGACGAAGGGCGGGATCGGATGCTGCGGCTCGCCGACCGCGAGGCTGATCGGCGGCTTGCCGGGCGGCGTGTCGCCAACGAGTTCGCGCGTGCGCACGAAGGGCGAGCGGCCGTTGGGCGCGTGCACCGGCGCGGCAGCGCGATTGGCGCCAAGAGCGCCAAGAGGTATGGAGGCAGACTCGCGGGTCATTCTGTACATCGTAAACAGCGGGACCGCCCGCCGTATTGCCGCAGCCAATACCATAGGTGGGGCGAGGTTAAGACCCGATTAACCATCGTGTTGGGGCCTTGTCATTCCGGGGCGCGTAGCGAGCCCGGAATCCATAATCACCATCCTCGCAGGGTACGGCTCGGCGCCAATTCTGCAATGTTCGTGGCTATGGATTCCGGGCTCGGCCCTTCGGGCCGCCCCGGAATGACGTTACGCCGCGATCTTCACATATTCGAAATCGCCGGGCTTGTTGTCGATGCCGATGCGAGGCGGGGCGATCCAGCCGGCGAACTGGCCGGGCTCGGTGACCGGCTGCATTAGGCTGCCGATGAACTCGCCGTCGGCCTTGGACGGCAGCCATCGGCCCTTGTCGCGGTTCCAGGCCGCCTCGTCGACGATCAGTCCCGCCGGCGTCACGTGCACGTCCTTGAACTCGCCGATCTGGCGGTGGAAGCCGACATGCGGCAATTCAAGTTTGAAGGCGACGCCGGTCTTGGCGATGATCTTGTTCCAGCGGTCGAGCCCGCGCTGGCAGTCGGCGGTGTAATCGTCGCGCAGCCGCATGTTGATCGCGGTCAGCGCCGGCTCGTCGACCCGCCTGATCTCGCCGTCGACGAATTTGAGCACCGGATAGGTCGCGTCCTCGAGCCGATGATCGTCGTCGATCTTGGTCTCCTGGAAGCGGCCTTTGATCCCGGCGGTGAAGCAATTGGCGGCGTTGGTCGAGACCTCGGAGCCGAACAGATCGAGGGAGAGCGTGTAGTGCAGATTGAGCTTCTTCTGCATGGTCGGCAGGTCGATGACGCCGAGGGCGCGGATTTTGTCAATCTCATAAGGATCCTCGATACGGGCTTCCTTCATCGCCTCGCAGGTGCGCTGGATGGTGCGGCCGACGCCGGTCTCGCCGACGAACATGTGATGCGCCTCTTCGGTCAGCATGAAGCGGCAGGTGCGCGACAGCGGATCGAAGCCGGATTGCGCGAGACTTTCCAGCTGCATCTTGCCGTCGCGGTCGGTGAAGAAGGTGAACATGTGGAACGACAGCCAGTCCGGCGTCGCTGCGTTGAAGGCGCCGAGCATGCGCGGCTTGTCGGCGTCGCCGGAGCGGCGCTGCAGGAGCTCGGCGGCTTCCTCGCGGCCGTCGCGGCCGAAATATTTCTGCAGCAGATAGACCATCGCCCACAGGTGGCGGCCTTCCTCGACATTGACCTGGAACACGTTGCGCAGGTCGTAGAGCGACGGCGCGGTCTTGCCGAGATGACGCTGCTGTTCGACCGACGCCGGCTCGGTGTCGCCCTGGATGACGATGAGGCGGCGCAGCATGGCGCGGTATTCGCCCGGCACGTCCTGCCAGGCCGGCTCGCCAAAGTGGCGGCCGAACGGGATTCTGCGGCCTTCCTCCTGCGGCGCCAAGAGAATGCCCCAGCGGTAATCGGGCATTTTGACGTAATCGAACTTGGCCCAGCCCTTGGGATCGACCGAGACCGCGGTGCGCAGATAGACCAGCGCCTGCTGAAAGCCTTCCGGCCCCATGTCCATCCACCAGTCGATATAGCCGGGATGCCAGCTCTCCAACGCGCGCAGCACTTGGCGGTCTTCGGCGAGATTGACGTTGTTCGGGATCTTGGTGGTGTAATCGACGTTCTGAATATCCATGGCTCGCTCCGCTCGGTAGACGGACGACGGAAGACAGACGACGGATTAATGCATCTCAATTCGTCGCTTCTTTATCTGTCGTCCGTCCTCTGTCTGTCATACTCTTTTGGTATCGAATACCGGCTTCTGGCCGGTGCCGTAGCGTTTGAGCGCGCCTTCTTCGCCGATGGCGTTGGGGCGCTGGAAAATCCAATTCTGCCACGCGGTCAGCCGCGCGAAGATTTTCGATTCCATCGTCTCCGGTCCGGCGAAGCGCAGATTGGCTTCCATGCCGGTGAGGGCGTCCGGCGAGAAGCTGGCGCGCTCTTCCAGAAACAGCCGCACCTCGTCGTCCCAGTCGATGTCGTCGGGCGCGAAGGTGATAAGGCCGAGTTCGAGCGCGCGAGCGGCATCGAGCATGTTGCCGCGCGCGGCTTTCGCCGCCTCGACATCGGCGGGGTTCGCCAGGAAGCGGGATTGCAGCCGCGTCAGCCCGTTCGCCATCGGATAGGCGCCGAAGTTCGCGTCACTGAGCGCGAGCACCGCTGGCGGTTTATTGTCGCCGGGCCCCCTCCCTAACCCTCCCCCGCTTGCGGGGGAGGGAAGGGTGGGGGTCAGCATGTAGGAGCGATCGCACGCGAACGGCAGTTCGGCCAGCGTGCCGGCGAAACACGATCCGGGCTCGATCAGCGTCACCAGCGAGCGCGAGGTGAGATCGACGCGTTTGAGCACGCGTTTCCACAACAGCCGGATTTCGCGAGCGAGCCAGTGCGATTTGTTGGCGTCGAGGAAGCGATCGTAGGCCAGCACCTGCTGCGGATCGCCGGAGGATTTAAAGACGATCGCCGCCACGTCGAGCTCGTTGAGCCGGAGATGCAAAATGGCGTCGTCGAGCTCGCGGGCGAGCTTAAGCGGCCACAAATCGGCGCCGAGCACCGTCATGGCTTCGGCCGAAGCGGGCGGCGGCGCGGCGGGGCCGCGCAGCGTCACGGTGGCGATGCGTTCGGCGCGTTGCAACGCGACCGACAACGAGCCATACGCGACGCCGTCCGCCGCGAACGTGCGCGTGAGCGGTGTCAGCTTGATGCCGCTGCTTGCGCCGTTGCGCGGCGACGTGGCGGCCAATTCCTTGGCGCGCGCCGCGACCGCCTCGTCGAACTTCGAGCCGGGCACCACGTCATCGACCAGCCGCCACTCGGCGGCGCGCCTGCCTTTGACGCCTTCCTCGGTGGTGCAGAACACGTCGGCATGATCGCGGCGCACTTTGCGCTTGTCGGCAACGCGCGTGAGCCCGCCGGTGCCCGGCAGCACCGCGAGCAGCGGCAACTCCGGCAGCGACACCGCCGCGGAACCGTCGTCGATCAGCATGATGCGGTCGGTGGCGAGCGCCAGCTCGTAGCCGCCGCCGGCCGCGGTGCCGTTGATGGCGCAGATCGATTTGACGCCGGAATGCGCGCTGAGGTCCTCGATGCCGTTGCGCGTCTCGTTGGTGAATTTGCAGAAATTGACCTTATGGGCGTGGCTTGCGCCGGCCAGCATGCGGATATTGGCGCCGGCGCAGAACACCCGCGGCTTTCCCGAACGCAGCACCACGACGCGGACTTGCGGATATTCGAAACGCAGCCGGTCGATGGCGTCGGCGAGCTCGATATCGACGCCGAGATCGTAGGAATTGAGCTTCAGCTCGTAGCCGTCGAACAGCCCGGCCTTCTCGTCGACGTCCATGGTCAGCGTGGCGACGTCGCCGTCGATGGCAAGCTTCCAATGCCGGTAGCGCGCCGGCTCGGTCTGGAAATCGATCCGCGTCTGGCCGTTCGCCAAAGGGTGCAGCGTGGCAAGATCGGCATCGCCCATAGCGTTCGCTCCGGCCTTGGCCCGATGATGTACTATAATGCAATACCTGAAATGCGGCGGCCGTTTTTATGCACTATAATTCATGAGACGGCAACCCCGGAATCGCGCCGCTGTTCCCCTTCGCGGTGTTCGCGCAGCAGCCGGTTGATGAAGCCGGTCACGGCATTGAGCGTCGGCTCCGGCGCTTCGCGCTGCGGCACGTGGCGGATGCCGGGCAGCATCAAAGTCTCGACCGGACAGAAGCATTCGCGTTGCGCGGTCTCGATCTGCTTCCGCGAGCCGAATTGGTCGTCTTCGCCCTGGACGATGAGGATCGGCACGCGGATGTAACCGAGCGCCTCGGTGATGTCCCAGGCGCGCATGTCCGGCTGCAGCCACGGCTCGTTCCAGGAGCGGAAGGCGCAATCGACGTCGGCGTGCCAGGGTTTGAGCCTTTCGCGCAAGCCGCCGGTTTCGAAAGATTTGCGGGCGCGGCGGATCTCGTTGATCCCGATCTCCTCGGTGAAGAAATGCGGGGCGATCAGGATCAGCCCGCGCACGCGATGATCCTGCACGCTACCGGCATAGATGGCGGCGATCGAGGCGCCGTCGCTGTGGCCGAGGAGGAGCCCGCGCTGGAAGCCGATAGCGCTCAGGATGCGCGGCAGCACTTCGATCGCCTCTTCCTCCATGAAGCGCGTCGCGCGCGGCATTGCGCCGGGAGGCGATTGGCCATAGCCGGCGCGCGAATAGACGAAGACGCCGGCGCCGGTCGCCGCTGCGATCTGGTCGGGAAACGTGCCCCACGCCGCCGCGCTGCCGAGGCCTTCGTGCAGCATCACGACAGTCGGCGCCGCATCCGGCGGCGGCCCGATCATGCGGTATTCGAGCCGCAGCGGTGGCAGGTCAAGAAAGCCCGAATCGGCGAGCGTCACGGCGATCCCGCTCGCGGCCCAAGCAGCACGGTGACGACCCGCACCAGCGCGGCAAAACTCTGCTCCAGCGCGGCGCCCGACGTGTCGACCTCGGCCTCGGCGCGGGCGTAATCGGCGCGGCGCGATTCGAGGATGGCGAGGAGGTCCGCCATGGCCTCGCGGTTCGCCGCCATCGGGCGGAAATCGCCCTGCGCCATCACCCGGCTCATGTGGTCTTCCGGCCGCGCCTTGATCCAGATGGTGTGGCTGCGGCGCAGCAGCAGCGCGTAAGTCTCCGGGTCCGACACGATGCCGCCCGCGGTGGTGATGACCGCGGCTTCGTTGGTGGCGACGACGCGCTCCAGCGCGCCGCGCTCATGGCGGCGGAAGGTGGCGGTGCCCGCCATCTCGATCAGGTCGGGAATGCTGGCGCCGTAATCCTCCTCGACGACGCGGTCGAGCTCGATGAACGGCCAGCCGAGATGCTGCGCCAGCATGCGGCCGAGCGTCGATTTGCCGGCGCCGCGCAGACCGACGAGCGCGATGCGCCGCGCCCGGTCAGCGCCAGCGGCGCGCGCGACGCGCGCCTCGATCAGCTTGGCGAGCTCCGACAGCTCGCCTTCCGGCACCCGGGCGACGAGATCGAGCACGGCGTCAAGCGCCGCGGAACGTGTGCCGGTCGCCGGCAGCAAGGCGGCGGCCGGCAGATCGAGCGCCTGCGCGATGGCGCGAATGACGCTCGCCGACGGATTGCCGGCGCCGCCCTCGATCTGCGCCAGATAGCGCTCGGAGGTTTCGGAGGCCTGCGCCAACTGCCGGCGCGTCATGCCGCGCTTGGCGCGATGCCGCCGCACCTCGCGCCCGATCGCGGCAAGAAAAGCGGCCACAGCGGCGGTGTCGCTCGGCGGAGCGGCAGGTGGCTTTTGACGCGTTTTGGGCTTTGCGGTCGGCACGGCGGCGGCAGGCTCATGAAATATAATTCATGTGGGATAATGCATAAGCAGCGCCAAAATGACAAGCGAGCGGCGGCGGCCGCGGCGCTACCCGAAAATCTTCCGCCAGCCGCCTTCCTGCTCGGCGTGCGGCTCGGTCTCCTCAATGGCGTCGGGACCGGGATCGTCGGGGGCGTGGATCAGCGGGATGATCGGTTCGGGCTTGATCTCCGCTTTGGCCTCCGACTTGGCTTCCGACTTGGCCTCCGGCTTGGACGGCGGCGTTTGTTGCGGGGACTCGTCTGTGGACGCTGCGGAAGGGGGTTCAGCCGCCGTTGCCGGGGGAGCCTGATCGGGCGGCGGCTCGTCGCTCTTGGGTGGCGCTTCGCTGGCGATTTGCACCGGCGCAGGGGGTGTCGATTCCGGTGCCGGCTCCGGTTCGATCACCGGCGCGCTCGTTATTCCGGTCACCGGCACGCGCCATTGCAGCGCGTCGAGCCGTCCGGTCACCGGCGACACCGGCAGCCAATGATCCGAGACGTGGCCGTCGGCGGTCCAGGCCGGAGCCGGCGGCGCATGCACCGCGCGCGCCAGCCATTCGCGGGCGCGCCCGATATCGTTGCGCTCGGCGCGCTCTAGCTCCGCCATCAGCAGCGCCACGCGCCGGGTCGGCGCGGCGAGATAAGGTTCGAGCGCGGCGCGCGCTTTGGCAAATTCCTGCGCGTTGAGCGCGGCGCGCGCAACCGCCAGCGCGCCTTCGAGATCGCCCGGCACTTTCGCCGCCAGCGCCTCGATTCGTTTCAGCTTGTCGCGCGCTGATTCGCCGGAGCGCAATTCGGCATAGGCCTGCGCCAATTCGGGATGCGGATTGGTGCGCCAGGCCTTGTCGATGACGCGCGCCGCTTTGCGCTGCTGGCCGCCTTCGGAGAGGAGCCGCGCCGCGAGCGACGCCGCCGGCACGAAAGTCGGCGCCAGCTTCTGCGCCTCGAGCGCCAGCGCCTTGGCGCGGTCGCGATCGGTGTTTTCGAGCGCGTGGGCGTGGGCGGTGAGCAGCACCGCGCGTTGCCGCCGGTAAACTTCCTTGGCGAGCGTGCGCGCATTTGCCTCGAGCAAGGCGAGCGCGCCCGCCCAATCGCCGTCCTTGCAGCGCGCCTCCAGCACGGCGCGGCCGGCCCAGCCGAGCGACGGCGCGGTACGCGCGGCTTCTTCCGCATAAGCCCGCGCGCTAGCCGCGTCGTTGCGGCGATGCGCTTCGACGAACAGACCATGCAGGCCGAGCGGCTTGGTGTCGGCGCGGCCCGCCATGGCGCGGAAGGTGCGTTCGGCGCCCTCGCGATCGCCCGAAAGCTGCGCCGATTGCGCGTTCAACAACAAAGCGAGCGGCTCGTGCGGCGCCAGGCGATTGACCGTGGCGGCGTGCTTTTGCGCGGCGGCGACGTCGCCGGCGCCCACCGCGATCAGCCCGTTGGAAATCGCCTCATAGGCGCGCTCGCCGCGGCGACGACGCATGTGCCGCGACAACAGACCGGGCGAGCGCAGGATGGCACGGATCACGCTCCAGATCAGGAGCAGCACCGCAAGCGTCGCGACGAGCCCCGCGCCGAGCACCATCAGCGACGTGTGGATGCGCAAGCCCTGCCAGACGATGACGACGTCGCCCGGCCGGTCGGCGAACCACGCTACGCCGAGCGACAGCGCGCCGACAATGATGAGGAAGAGAACGATGCGGATCATTGCGAAACTGGCTTGCTTAGATCCGCAAGCGCGCCGGCGGCGATCTTGCGGCTCGCGGCAATCGCCGCGTCGCGGGCTCTGGCCCTGTCGAGCCAGTCGGCGGCGCGCGATTTGGCGGCGTCCGGCAGCGCGGCGATGTCGCTTTGCGCCGCCGCGATATCGGCATGCGCGGCATCGAGCTCGATCCGCGCGATCACCGCGGACGGCTCGTTGCCGGGGGGCGCATTGACCGGCGTAATGTGCACAAGATGCCGGGCATGAGCTTCGAGACGCTCAAGAATTGTCGATCCGCCGGATGACATTGCGGCAGCGCGCCGCAAGTCCGGCGTCAGAGCCGCCAATTCGTGCGCGAGCGCCGCGGCTGTCGGCACGCCGTTCGCGGCGAACGGCTCAAGCGGCATTGTGGCGTCGTGCGCGACGCCGAGCGATTGCACCGCCGCAAGCTCGGCCCGATACGGTGCGCCGCGCAAGACGGTCGCGCGTAGCGCCTCGGCGGCAACGGCCGAACGCGCCGCCTGGTCGTTGGCGCCCTCGGCCGGATGCGCGGCATTTTCGGACAGCGCTTTCACCGCGCCTTCGAGCGAAGCGATCCGGCTCGCCAGCGCGTCAAGATCGCTCTTCTGCACACCGGTCTGGCTGGCGACTTGGCTTGCGGCTTGGCTCGCCGCTTGGCCTGCCGCACGGCTTACGCTCTGGCCGGTTTTTTCGCTTGCAGTCTTCGCGGCTTCCGCCGCGGCTTGCGCGGCATCGGCGGTTTTCGCCGCGCTTTGACTTGCGGCGGCGATCGCGTCGACGCGCTGGGTCAGTGCCTCTATTGAATCGGAAAGCGCTTTGGTCTGCGCTTCCGCCGCGGCCGCCTGATTGCCCTGGCTCGGCTGCGTTCGTTGCGCCGCCGCCGCGCGTTCGAGCTTGTCGAGCCGCGCCGCGATTGCGGCGTCGTCATTCTGCACCGACTGCACCGCCGCCGATGTCTCCGGCGCCGCAGGAGCAGAGGGCGCCGCGGCCTCGCGCGGCGGCACGACGCCGGCAAACCACAGCGCGGCGGCGATGACCGCCATTGCGACGGCGCCGAGGACCGCACCGAGGGCATGCGATTTCAGCCGGCTGGGGGACGAAGCGGTCGGCTGCGCGCCTTCCGATGCCGGGCCTGACGATTGCGGAGGCGGCGCATCGGCCGCACCACTACCACCCGGCGGCGCGGTTGCGTCCGGTTGCCCGGCCGCCGCAGGCTGCTCGACTTCCGTCGCCTTCAGTTCGATGGTCGGCGGCCGCCGGCCCGGTTTGCTGTCAGGCTCGCTCGTCATGCTTTCCTCAAAGCGAGTTCGACATGGTCACCGGATCGAGACTTGCCACGTCAAGACTTGGTCACCGAATCGAAGCTCCCCGGCCAGCCCTCCGCAGGACGGCATAATACGGGGCGGCGGCAGCGGCAACATGCCCAACAAACCCTAACAAGTCGGCATCATCGCGTTGGTTCAGCGGCATAATGCCATCAATGCCGCCTCGTCGGGCCGCGCCGCGACGCGCACATTGGCCGCGCCGGCTTCCCGGAGCGGCTCGGCCACCTTCGCCGACAGGCAATAATGCACAGGCTTCCCCAGCGCGGCGTCGAGCAGGCCGGACTGGCGCGCGGCGGCCACAAACGCCTCGGCGCTGCGGCGCGAGTAATGCAGCACGGCGTGGAGATCGCCGCGCAGCGCGGCGGCGGCTTCGGCCGGCAGCGTTGCCGCGACAGCGACGCGATAGACCGCGACCGTGTCCACGACGAAACCTTTGGCGCGCAGCACGCCGCCGAGATCGCCGGCCCGTTCCGCGCCGGCGAGATAGAGCAGGCGCCCCGGCGGCTTCAGCCGCGCGGCCACAAGCGCGGCGAGATCGTCGATATCGCCATCGGCGGAGCTCACATCGGTGAAACCCCCGATGTGGAGTTCCTGCGCGGTTTGCCTGCCGACGGCGAATACGGGACTGCGGCGCAGTTCGTCCCGGCGCTTGTGGTGGGCGACGGCGCGCGCCGCATTGGCGCTGGTCACCAGGATTGCCGACCAGGGCCCGTCGCCCCATTCGGCATCGGATGAAAATTCGACTGTCAGCAGCGGTGCGACGATGGCTTCGTGACCGCGGGCTTGCAATGCCTTAGCGGTACGCGCGGCGTCGGCTGCGGGGCGCGTGACCAGAAAACGCACCGCTCAAGTCCGCTCGAAAAAGCCGGGCCCGGCGCGCGATTTCAGCTCGCGGCCGGCATCGGCGCCGAGCGCCGCGGCGTCGGCGCGCGCGCCTTCGCGCGAAACCTCCAGCGCCTCGCTGCCGTCGGTCTTGGCGATCAGGCCGCGAAACCGCAACGTTCCGCCGATGACGCGCGCATGGCCGGCGATCGGCGTGCGGCAGGAGCCGTCGAGCACCGCGAGGAAGGCGCGCTCGGCGGCGAGCGCCGTTGCGGTGTCGGGATCGTTGATGGCGTCGACCAGCGCGCGGGTCTGGCTGTCATCCGCCCGCGTCTCGATGCCGATCGCGCCCTGGCCGACCGCCGGCAGAAAGTCGTCGAGGTCGAGCACGGTAGTCGCCGCCG
Source organism: uncultured Alphaproteobacteria bacterium (assembly GCA_963791925.1). Lineage (GTDB taxonomy): Bacteria > Pseudomonadota > Alphaproteobacteria > Rhizobiales > Xanthobacteraceae > BOG-931. The sequence continues at coordinate 413,345 of CAWBUA010000007.1, forward strand.
CGGCAAGCCCGAGCCGCTTCAATCCGGCGAGTGCCAGCACGGTGGCATCGGCATCGCCGTTGTCGATCTTGCGCAGCCGCGTCTCGACATTGCCGCGCAGCGGCACGATCGCCAGATCCGGCCGCAAGCGCTTGATCAGGGCCTGCCGCCGCAGCGAGGCGGTGCCGACCACGGCGCCGAGCGGCAGGTCGCGCAGGCTTTTGGCCTGGTTCCTGACCTTGCGGCTGATGAAAGCATCGCGGGCGTCCTCGCGCGGCAGAAATGCCGACAACGCCAGGCCCGCCGGCAAAACGGTCGGCATGTCCTTCGATGAATGCACGGCGAGATCGATGGCGCCGGAGAGGAGCGCCTCCTCGATCTCCTTGGTGAACAGCCCCTTGCCGCCGGCCTCGGCGAGCGGCCGGTCCTGGATCATGTCGCCCGTGGTACGGATGGTCTTGATTTCGATCCGTTCCGGTGCGAGGCCGCAAGCCGTGGCCAGGCGGCTTTGCACCTCGCGCGCCTGGGCCAGCGCCAGCGGCGAGCCGCGCGAGCCGATGCGCAGAACGGATGTTGCGGTCGGGGGATTGGCCTTAAGACGGGTCATAACATGCATATAATACACGGATGATCATTCTCGGCATCGAGACAACCTGCGACGAGACCGCAGCCGCCGTGGTCAGCCGGACCGACGACGGCCGCGGCCAGATCCTATCGAACGTGATCCTGTCGCAGATCGGCGAGCATGCCGCGTTCGGCGGCGTGGTGCCGGAGATCGCCGCCCGCGCCCATGTCGAGGCGCTCGATCACATCATTGGGAAGGCGATGGCCGAGGCGAAAGTCTCGTTCGAGGACCTCGACGGCATCGCCGCCGCCGCGGGCCCCGGTCTGATCGGCGGCGTCATCGTCGGGCTGACGACGGCGAAGGCCATCGCGCTCGCCCATGGCAAGCCGCTGATTGCGGTCAATCATCTCGAGGCTCACGCGCTGACCGCGCGGCTCACCGACGCGACGCCGTTTCCGTATTGCCTGTTCCTCGCCTCGGGCGGTCACACCCAGATTCTCGGCGTGCGCGGGGTCGGCGACTATCTGCGGCTCGGCGGCACCGTCGACGACGCCATCGGCGAAGCCTTCGACAAGACGGCGAAATTGCTCGGGCTCGGTTATCCCGGCGGCCCGCTGGTCGAGAAGGAGGCGATGCGCGGCGACCCGGCGCGCTTTGCGCTGCCGCGGCCGATGGCCGGCCGCCGCGATGCCGATTTTTCGCTGTCGGGGCTCAAGACCGCGCTGCGGCTCGAAGCGCAGAAAATCGCGCCGCTTTCCGATCAGGACGTCGCCGATTTGTGCGCGTCGTTCCAGCAGGCGGTGGTCGATACCGTCAAGGACAGGCTGCGCTCAGGCTTGCGCATGTTCCGGATGCGTCTCGGCAATCCCACCGCGCTGGTCTGCGCCGGCGGCGTCGCCGCCAATCAGGCGATCCGCAAGGTGCTGCACCGCGTCGCGTTCGAAATCGGCGCCGAGTTGGTGGCGCCGCCGCCGGCGTTGTGCACCGACAACGGCGCCATGATCGCCTGGGCCGGCGCCGAGCGGCTGGCGCTGGGGCTCACCGACCCGTTCGACGTCGCGCCGCGCGCGCGGTGGCCGCTGGATGAAGTGAAGGCAGCGGCGGGAGAGAAGGTGGCTGCGCGTTAGAGCACCGCTACTCGGCCGCAATGGCTGCGCCCGGTTGTCGCGCCTGCCGCTCCATCTCGCGGCGGATACGCACCGCCTGTGAGCTATCGTCGAGCGTCACGTCGGCTGGGGTCAGAAATGCGCCGGCCGGCACATCGCGCAGAAGCTTCACGTGATGCGCCAGCCCGATCGGCAGCGCGTTGAGTTTCAGGCTGCGCTCTGCCGGAATGAGCTTGGCATAGACGGTGTAGCCGCCTTCGCCGTCGAGCGTCTCGCCGGCTTTCAGTTCGCGCTTGGCGACCGCCACCGCGTCGCCGCGGAAGCCGCGGCAGCTTCCGGTCGGCTCGCCGCGCAGCGCGACGTTGAGCACCGAGATCGACAGTTCCAGGCCGATCAGATGGAACGGCTTGTACATCGCCGCATAACGGCCGCTCGCATCGGTCGGCAGGCCGTATTGCTTGAAGCAGGCCGCGGCGTAATCGCTCTGCGCCTTGAGCACGACATAGACGCCCCAGCGCAGGTCGTGCGGCACCGGCGAGCCGTCGCGCTCGAGCGAGGAGACCACCTCGACCATGCCGTCGCTTTCGAGCACGCCGCCCAACGCTTGCGGCCGCAGCACGGACGCAAGCTCGTCGACGCCGCAGGGCGGGAACATCAGGCCGTCCTCCGGCACGGCGAGATCGCAGGCGTTCGCCACCGCCGCCATCTCGATCGCCGACTTGGTGCCGTCGAGGAACGAGTTGAACATCTGCGAATTCATGCCGGCGGCCTTGGCTTCCGCCGCGGTGAGCCCGTAATGCTGCCACACGCCGTCGGGCGTGACCGCGTGATAGGCCGGCAGATATTTGGTGCCTTTGCCCGCGGCGGCGACAAGGAAGCCGGCGCTACGCGCCCAGTCGACCATTTCCACGATCAAGGCCGGCTGGTCGCCATAGGCCATGGAATAGATCACGCCGGCCTCGCGCGCCTTGCGCGCGAGCAGCGGCCCGGCCAGCGCATCGGCTTCGACATTGACCATGACGATGTGTTTCTTCACCTCGAACGCCGCGAGCGCATGCGCGATGCCGGCATTCGGACTGCCGGTCGCTTCGATCACCACCTCGACGCGCTCGTCGGCAATTGCAGCGCGGCCGTCATCGGCAAAGCGCGTGCGCGCGATACGTGCCACGTCCCAGCCCACCGTCTTGCAGGCGAGCCTGGCGCGCTCCGGATCGAGATCGGCGATGACCGCAACCTCTAGTCCCGCAATCGACGGCACCTGCGCCAGAAACATCGAGCCGAACTTGCCGGCGCCAATGAGGCCAACACGCACCGGCTTGCCGGCCTCGACGCGCGCGGCGAGGAGAGATTGCAGGTTCATTTTTACTCCGCCGCGACCTGATGCGCCCGCGCGTATTCCAGCAGCGCATCGTCGGCGACCGGCTTAATCGGGGTGAAGTCGCGGTGCGCGATCCATTCGGCGCGGGTGAATTTGGTGATGTGGTTGGAGCAGGCGCAGAGCGTCAAATAGACGATCTTGCGCGGATAGGGCGTGATGTTCGGCGGCGAGGCGTGCACCAGATTGCCGTGGAACATCAGCACCGCGCCGGGCTTGCCGGTCGGCGCCACGATGCCGCCCTCGGCGGCGAGCCGCGTCACCGTCTCCTTGTCGAGCGTCCACAGCGGATAGGACGTGGTCAGCGTGTCGTGTCCGGCGGCGAGCACGCCTTGCTGGTGGCTCTTCGGGATGAGCATCAAAGCGCCGTTGATCGGCATCACCTCGTCGAGAAAGATGGCGATGTTCATGGCGCGCGGCTCGGGCATGCCGTCATCGCGCGCCCAGGTGCCGTAATCCTGATGCCATTGCCAGACGTCGCCCTCGAAGGCGGCCTTGGCATTGAGCTTGAACTGATGGACATAGACATCCTCGCCGAACAGCTGGCGCAGCGGTTCGATCAGCCGCGGATGATGCGCCATCAACCGGAAGGTCTCGTTGAAGGTGTGCGCGGCAAAGGCGGTGCGCGGCGCGCCCGATTTCTCGCGCCACACTTCCTTGCGGTCGAGCTTGAGGATCGCAGCGGCGTCGTCGCGCAGCAGCGCGACCTCTTCCTCGGCAAAGCAATTGGGGAAGAACAGATAGCCCTGTTCGTCGAACTCTTTGAGCTGCGCGGGCGATAGCTTCATGGCGCGTTTCCCCTTGTTGGCGGAATTTTAGCGCAAGCGCGAAGCAGCAAAAAGGCCCTATACGGCTTCCGCCACCATGCGGTTGCGCATCTTGCCCAAGCCCTCGATCTCGGTCTCCATCACGTCGCCGACTTTGAGGAACGTGTTGGTGCCCTGGCCGACGCCGCCGCAGGTGCCGCAGCTGAAAATATCGCCGCTGTCGAGGGAAAGAATATTCGAGGCGTAGGCGATCTGCTCTTCCGGCGTGAAGATGAATTGCGAGGTATTGCCGTTCTGCTTGACCTCGCCGTTGACGGTGAGCCGGATGAACAAATTCATGGCGTCCGGCACGAAAGCGCGCGGCACCAGGAACGGCCCCATCGGCGCGAAATTGTCGTGGCTCTTGCCGTTGAGCCAGTCCGAACGCAGCCCCGGCCGGTCGGCGCGGATCTGCAGGTCGCGGGCGGAGACGTCGTTGGTGGTCATGAAGCCGGCGACATGATCGAACGCGCGCTCGGCCTTGATGCGCTTGCCCGGCTTGCCGATGGCGAGTGCGATCTCCGCTTCCCAGTCGATCTTCTTCAGGCCGAGCGGGATGGCGATGTCGTCAGTAGCGCCGCACAGCGTGCTCGGCGCTTTGAGAAAGAGATAAGGCTCGGAGGTCGATTTCTCGCCGGTGAATTTCGGCCCGCCGGCCGGCGTCATGCCGGCGCGCAGCATCTCGTCGACGTGCTCCTGGAAATTCTGCGCCGCGTAAAACATCTTACCGGGCCGCGCCACCGGCGGCAGCGCGCGCAGGCTGGCGACTTTTTGCGCGCCGGGCCGGCCCTCTTTTTCCAGGAACGCTACGATTTCCTGCAGTGCGGCGAAGTTGGCGTCCCAATCGTCCAACAGGCTTTGGATCGTCGTGATGCTTGCCAGCCCGCTCTTATGCGCAATCGCCGCGGCCGATAGCGGAATGGCGTCGTCGCCGAGCATGACGGCGGCAAATGTGCCGCCGCCGGATTTTGCGAAACTGCCGAGCTTGAAGGGCGTGCCGTTCATGAACTCCTCGCGGCTTTCTCGATTATTTCTTGGCGTCGGCGTAGGGATAGATCAGCTTGCCGGTCTTGTATTGGTCCGGCCACACGATGACCTCGTGCGTGGTGTCCTTGAACTGGTCGATCGAATTGCCGGTGACGCCCTGGAACTGCGTGAAGAACACCCGCGACTTCGCCCATTCGCCGTCCTTGCCGAATTTGATGTCGCCGACAACGGTCGCAAAGCTGTGGCTGTGCATATAGGCGGCGAGCTTGACCTGATCCAAGGTCTTGGCGCCCTCGACCGCTTCGGCCAGCACCTGTCCCGCTGCATAGCCGAGCGGCGGGAAGGCCCATCCCATCGGATCGATCTTCTCCTCTTTCGCGACGGGGCGATATTTGGCGAGCAGTTCCTTGAGGCCCGGAAACGCCAAGGACGGCGCCGGCAGGAACGCTTCGTTGTTGACGATGCCGTTCATCAAGGGACCGAGCTGGGCCTTGATCGGGGAGACCAGAAGCCCGATGAAGGTGCCGCCGAACATTTTTGGCGTCAGCCCGACTTCGTTGGCGGCGCGCACGATGCCGACCGAATCCGGCGGATAGGCCGCGACAAAGACGACGTCCGGGTTGAGCGCCTGCACCGCGCGCATGATCGGCGTGTAATCGGTCGTCGACGGCGGATATTTCTGGTCGGTCACGATCTGGAAGCCGCCGATCTCCTTGATGCTCTCGCGCGCGCCGTCGGCGGCGTTCTGGGCGAATTCGGCGTCGGCGGCGACGATGGCGACGGTCTTCGGCCGCGGCTTTTGCGCCGCCGCCATTTCGAAGAAGCCGTAGGCGAAGGATTTCTTCGGCTCCGGCCCGGTCGGCAGCATCGAGAAATACTGGTTGTAGTGGAATTTGCTGTTGGCGGCGTTGGCCAAAATGCCGATCGTGGTCTTGTGGAACTGCATCAGCACGGGAATGGCCGGCGCCACCATGTTGGTCGCATAGGGACCGATCAAGAGATCGACTTTGTCGACGTCGATCAGCTTGGTGTAGAGCCCCGGGATGTTTTGCGGATTGCTCTGGTCGTCGTAATAGACGAGCTGCACCGGACGGCCGAGCAGGCCGCCTTTGGCGTTGACGTCGTCGCGCCAGATTTGCAGCGCCGCCAGCACCTGCTTGCCGATCGGCGCCACGCCGCCGGTCAACGCCATGGTCATGCCGACCTTGATCGGCTCGGCTGCTTTTGCTGCAATCGGTCCGAACAGCATACAAACAGCTAAAAAGATCGTGCAGCCGCGACAGCTCAAGTGGCGCATGTGACGTCCTCCCCTGCGCGCCTTCGTCTTGTGGCGCACTTATTGTGCAGGGAAGATTATCGCGGTGTGCATCGTGGCGCTAGCGTTGCTTTGCTCGATGTTTCCCCGGGATAGAGGGGCCGCCGATCGCAACGGTTGCAAACTTTCCGAACAAATCGGGGGTATCAAGACTGAAACAGCTTCGCGGCGCCGCAAGGCGGCCTTGGACGTCGCGCTAGTCGACAGCGGTCAAGCCGCCTTGGTCCCAGGCTGGGACTATGCTATGAGCACTCGGTGAGGATCATCGCGCTCGCCGCGCTCAAGGGCTTTCTGAACAGAAGCCAAGCCTATGCCGACGCTGGCGAGCCGGTGATGGCCTGGTATCGGCAGGTCAAGGCAGCCGACTGGGCCACGCCGGCCGACGTTAAACGCGACGTTCGTTCAGCCAGCATCCTCAGGGGCGGCCGTGTGGTGTTTAACATTGCTGGCAACAAGTATCGCATCGTGGTGTGGATCAATTATTCCTACCGTGTTGTCTACATTCGGTTCATCGGCACGCATAGGCAATACGATCGTATCGACGCGCAGACCATCTGAAGGCGAAAATATATGGAAATCAAGCCGATCAAGAGTGCACGCGATTACAGGGGCGCGCTGAAGGAAATCGAAGGTCTCATGCGTGCGAAGCGCAACACCCCGCAAGGCGATCGGCTCGACGTGCTTGTGACCCTCGTCGAGGCATGGGAGATTAAGCATTATCCGCTCGATCTGCCCGACCCGATCGAGGCGATCAAATACCACATGGAGCAGAAGGGGCTGAGCCCGCAGGACCTCATTCCTTTTGTCGGAGGCCGCAATCGCGTCTACGAGGTGCTTGCGCGCAAGCGCCCGCTGACGCTGAAGATGATCCGGCGCCTCCACGAAGGATTGGGAATTCCGGCAAAATCGCTCATTAAAGACGTAGAACGGCAAGCGGCGTGACCGGACCGCGCGCAGTTATGCGCTTGTCACGCGTCTATCAACTTTGTCCCAACTCATGTCCCCCGAAACGACGGCTTGCGTTTGGCATGGAACGCCTCGACGCCTTCGCGGAAATCGTCGGATTGCCGCAGCCGGCTGTAGCAATGACCTTCCAATTCGATCGCCGCTTCGAGATTGGTATCCTCGGTCTCGTTGAGCAGCGTCTTAGCGGTGCGTTGCGCCAGCGGCGAAAAAACGCGCAGCTCTTCGACCAGGGCGTCGGTCGCCGCTTCGAGCTTATCGTCGGGCACGCATTCGGTGGCGATGCCCCAGTCATAGGCCTGCTTCGCCGGGATGCGCTTACTGCGCATCACGATGTCTTTGGTGCGGGTGATGCCGATGATCTTTTGCAGCCGCGCCGAGCCGCCTGAGCCCGGGATTTGTCCGAGCCGCTGTTCCGGCAGTGCATAAAGACAGGTCTCGGACACGATGCGGAAATCGCAGGCGAGCGAAATCTCGAAACCGACGCCGAAGCAATAGCCGCGATTGGCGGCGATCACCGGCTTTAAGCAGCGCGCTGGCGCGGCGATATTCCAGGCGAGCTTCGACACGTGTTCGGGGGCCGCCGCCAGGAATCCGGCGATATTGCCGCCGCTGGAAAAATGCTCGCCTTTGGCGCGCAACACGATGATGCGCACCCGCGCATCCTCGTCGAGCGTCTCGAACACCAGACGGAGCTGATCGCGCTCGCCCATCTCGATGACATTGAGCGGCGGCCGGTCGAGCACGACGTCGGCGCGCTCGCGCTCCGCATCGATCTCGACGCGGAAGCCATCAAGCTTCTGTAAACGCGGCTCGGAAAAAGCGTAGACGACAGAACTCATGCAGCGGTTCCTTGGGTGGATGCTTTCGGCTTGTCGGAATCGGGCTTGCTGGAATCAGGCTTGGCGGTCTCGTACTCGCCGGCGACGAGCTTGCGGCGCAACAGCTTGCCGACCGGCGACTTCGGGATGTCCTTGACGAAGATATAGCGCCGCGGCCGCTTGAAGCCGGCGAGACCGGAACCGCGGCAGAAAGCGTCAAGCTCGTCCGGCCCGATCGGTTCGCGGCATTTGACGAAGGCGGCGACGATCTTGCCCCAGCGCTCGTCCGGCAGGCCAACCACCGCCACTTCCGACACCGCGGCATGCAGCGATAGGCACGATTCGATCTCGACCGGCGAGACGTTCTCGCCGCCGCTAATGATCATGTCGTCGACGCGGCCGGTGACGAACAAATCGCCGTCGGCGTCGACGAAGCCGGTGTCGCCGGTGAAATACCAGCCTTGGCGCAGCGCCTTGGCATCGGCGTCCGGCCGCCGCCAATAGCCTTCGAAGGATTCGTCGCCGGCGAGAAGTGCGATGATCTCGCCTTCCTCGCCGATGCCGGCGGCCTCGTCGACCGTTTTGGCGCCGAGCTTGACCACGCGCACCATCTGATTGATGCCGGCGCGGCCGGCCGAGCCGGGCTTCTTCGGCGCGTTCTGGTCGATGGTGAAGGTATAGACCTCCGACGAGCCGTAATGATTGACGAACAGCTCCGGCCTGAACGCCGCCGTCAGCGTCTTGAGCAGCCCGTCGGTCATCGGCGCGCCGGCAAAGCCGAGCTTGCGCACCGAAGTCACGTCGCTTGCCGCGAACAGCGGATGGTGGACCAGGTCGTGATACAGCGTCGGCACCAGATAAAGATTGCTGATGCGCTCGGCGGCGATCAGCTTGAGCGCCGCGGTGACGTCGAAGCGGCGCAGGCAGACGAAGGCGCCGCCGAGGAGCGACATCGCCAGCAAAGAGCGCACGCCCATGGTGTGGTAGAGCGGCATGACGCCGAGCGTGCGCTCGCCGTGGGCGTAGAGATTTTGCGCGACGTGGGCGATCGCCGCGGCGCGTTCGGCGCGCTGGCGGCGTGGCACGCCCTTCGGCCGCGCCGTGGTGCCGGAAGTGTAAAGCATCACCGACCAGGCCTCGGCATCGACGCGCGGCGCGGCATCGGGCGCGGCTTGCGCAATGAGCGAGGCGAAAGCGATATCCGACGGCGGCGCGGAATCGAGCGCGATCCGCGGCAGCCGCCGCGCCAGGCTCGAAGCGGTTACGGCTGCACTCGACGCCTCCTCATAGGCGATCGCTTTGGCCTCGGCGTTTTCGAGATAAAAGTCGATTTCGCTTGCGGTCGAGCGCCAATTCACCGGCGTGATGATGACGCCGGCGAACTGGCAGGCCCAATGCAACGTCGCGGCCTCCCAGCGGTTTTGCAGCGCGGTGACGAGGTGATCGCCGGCCTTGAGCCCCATCGCGTCGAAGCCTGCGACCAGCGCCGAAATGCGCCGGTACCACTGCGCGTAGGTCAGGCGCACTTCGCCGTCCACGAGAGCCGGCGCGTTCGGATCGCGGGCGACGCTGCCGAGAAAGCTTAAGCCGAGATCGAGCATGCGGCATGATAGGCTTTTGCCGCGCGCCGACAAAGCGCCGGCGTGCGCGGGAAGAGGTGGGAAGAGGTACAGGGCCAGATGTCGATTGAGGAACGCGTATTCATCATTGGCGCCGGCCCGGTCGGTCTGGTCGCCGCGGCCAATCTCATCCGCCGCGGCGTGCCGGTCACGGCGTTCGAGGCTGGTCCCGCGCTCGCCGAGGAATCGCGCGCCTCGACTTTTCACCCGCCGACGCTCGATATGCTCGACGAATTCGGCGCCGCCGGCCCGCTCATCGCGCAGGGCCTGATCGCGCCGCAGGTGCAGTACCGCACCCGCGACGGCGTCATCGCGACATTCGATTTTGCCGCCATCGCCGACGCGACACGGCATCCGTTCCGTGTGCAGGCCGAGCAGTTCAAGCTGACGCGCATCCTGCACGACCGGCTTACCGGCACGTCCGACTTTCGCATCGAATTCGGCGCCAGGCTTGCCAATGTCGAGCAGGACGCGACGGCCGTTCATGTTACGCTCGATCGCAACGGAGCCACCGAGCGGCGCTCCGCCCGCTGGCTCATCGGCGCCGACGGCGCCCGCAGCGACGTGCGCCGCGCGCTCGGCATCGACTTTGCCGGCTTCACCTGGCCGGAGCGTTTCCTGGTGGTGTCGACGCCGTTCGAGTTTCGTGCGGTCGTCGCGGACCTGGTTTCGGTCACCTACGTGGCCGATCCGGTGCGCTGGCACTTCCTTCTGGAAATTCCAGGCGGCGTCTGGCGGGTGATGTTTCCGCTGACCGAGACCGTCGGCGACGAGGAGGCGTCAAGCCGCGCCTTTGCCGATGCGCTGATGGCCGGCGTCGTGCCCGGCATCGCCAAATACGACATTGCCCATACCACGCTCTACAAGGTGCATCAGCGGGTGGCGAAAAATTTCCGCGCCGGCCGCGTCTTCCTTGCCGGCGACGCCGCCCACGTCAACAATCCGCTCGGCGGCATGGGCATGAACGGCGGCGTTCACGATGCGATGAACCTGACGGCGCGGCTGGTCGATGTCTGGACCGGCGCCGCGTCGCAATCCGAGCTCGACTGCTATGAGCGGCAGCGCCGCGCGATCACGCTCGAATATATCGAGAAGCAATCGATCGAGAACAAGCGCAACCTGGAATGCGCCAATCCCGACTTTGTCACAACGCTGAAGCGGACGGCAGCCGACCCGCAATCGACACACGACTATCTGTTGCGCCTCGCCATGATCGCCAGCCTGCGCCGCGCAGCGGAGCTGGGATAGTTCAGTCCCGCGTCGGAAACAGCGCCGCCGGAAAGTCCGCGGCGTAGCGGCGGCGGCGCGGGCGCGGCACGTAATCCGGATGCGGATTGGCGTCCGGCTCGACGGCACGCCGGTAAAGATGCCAGGTCGCATGGCCGAGCACCGGCATCACCACGGTCAGCCCAAGGAAAAACGGAATCGAGCCGAGCACCAGGAGCACGGCGACGATGAAGCCCCACAGCGCCATGGTCCCTGGATTGGCGGCGACCACGCGGATCGAGGTCAATAGAGCGACCGCCGCGCCGACGTCGCGATCGAGCAACAGCGGAAACGAGATGGCGCCGATGGTCAGCACCAGCACGGCGAACAGGAATCCGACGCCGGTGCCGACGACGATGAGGTGCCAGCCGGCGCTGGTGGTGAGCACATCAAGGGCGAACTGACGGATCGACGCCGGACCGTGATAGCCGAAATTGGCGATATAGATCGCGTCGGCGACCGCGAGCCAGATCAAAAAGATCGCCATCAACAGCACGCCCAGCGCGATGATGGCGCCAAGCGAGGGCGAATGCAGCACATCGAGCGCATGGCTCGACGCACTGTCGAGCCCGGCTTCGCGGCGGCGGCTGAGCTCGTAGAGCCCGATCGCGGCGAGCGGCCCAATGAGCGCGAAGCCGGCCGCGATCGGAAACGCCAGCGGCAGCAGCGAATTGCCGATCGTCATCGCGACCAGAAAAATGCCGAGCAGCGGATAGACGACGCAGAGAAACAAGGCGTGGCTCGGCATGGCGAGGAAATCGTCGACGCCGCGGGCGAGCGATTGATAGAGATCGGACGGCGCAAGGCGGCGTACGACGGGTTGCGCGGCACTCGTGCTCGCGCCGACGAGGATATGGGCAGTAGCCATGGCGCTCCTCCTGAACCGAACCGGTTCAATCGTTACGGGTTTGCGCCTGCGGCCGGCCGCCGAAGGCGCCCGAGAGTCCGTTGGCGCCATCATGCCATTGCGTCTGGCGCGATGCACGAAACAACACGGCGGCAGCCGCTTCACAATCCGGTGTATGCGGGAACGTTGTGCGTTGCAGCGGCACCTTGGCGCGAGTGCGAGCAAAAAACAAAACAGCTGAAAATTGAGCGCAAAAAAGAAAGGGCCCCGGATCGGGAGCCCTTTCGATGCAGTTCGCGGTGGCGTCAGCGGCGCCAGTGACGATGGTAGTAATGCGGATGGCCGTGCCAGCCGCCGCCACCGATCACCACGCCGGGGCCGCGATAATAGTCGTAATAGCCGCCGTACGGGGCGTTACACCAATTGTTCCAGTAGCCGCAACCCGGTCCCGGTCCGACATCGACGCCAACGCCGCCCGGCCCGATGTAAAAGCCGGCCGCCATCGCCGGCGCGGCGGTCAGCAAGGCCGCTGCTGTAGCGGCGCCAAGCATGAGTTTTTTCATTGCTTCTCCTCTCTGATTCATTGCGCCTTTGGTTCAGAGGAGAAAACGCGTGGCGGCACGACGGGGTTCCGCGCCCGGCTCAACTCGCCGTGAAGTTCCGCCAAAGATATTTTGGAACGAATTCGCGCGCTACTCGGCGGCTAGCGGCAGCGGTTCTTCTTCCTCGTGCTCGGCGGTGCCGCCGCGGAGCCAGGTCTGAAAGCGGTCGAGATAGAGATAGATCACCGGCGTGGTGAACAGCGTGAGCAACTGGCTCAGCGCCAGGCCGCCGACCATCGCATAGCCGAGCGGCTGGCGCAGCTCGGAGCCGGAGCCCTGCCCGAGCATCAGCGGCACGCCGCTGAGCAGCGCCGTCATCGTCGTCATCAGAATCGGGCGGAACCGCAGCAGGCAGGCCTGCCGCACCGCCTCGCGCGGCGGCAGGCCGGCGCGCTCGCGGCTGATGGCGAAGTCGACCAGCATGATGCCGTTCTTCTTGACGATGCCGATGAGCAGAATGATGCCGATGATGCCGATCACCGAAAGATCGAAGCCGCCGGCCCACAGCGCCAATAAAGCGCCGACGCCGGCGGACGGCAGCGTCGACAGGATCGTCAGCGGATGGATGTAGCTTTCGTACAACACGCCGAGGATGACATAGACCACGACCAGCGCCGCCGCGATCAGGATCGGTTCGCTCGCCAGCGACGATTTGAACGCCTGCGCGTTGCCCTGGAAGGTCGGGATCAGGCTCGACGGCATGCCGATTTCGTCGGCCGCTTTCTGGATCGCGTCGACGGCTTGGCCGAGCGCGACGCCGGGCGGCAGATTGAACGTCAGCGTTACCGCCGGGAATTGTCCGGAATGCGAGACCAACAGCGAGCCGACATGGCTGGTATCGACGCTGACCAGGGTGGACAGCGGAATGAGCTGCCCGGTGGTCGGCGCCTTGACGTAGATCTCGTCCAGCGTCTTCGGGGTTTCCTGCAGGCCGGGCAATAGTTCGAGCACGACGTAATAGGAATTATTGGTGAAATACTGCGTCACCTGCCGCTGGCCGAAGGCGTCGTTGAGCGTGTCGTCGATCAGCTGCGGCTGGATGCCGAACCGCGCCGCGGCGTCACGGTTGATGGTCACTGTCAGGAGCGGCGCGCGGTTCTGCTGATCGCTGGCAACGTCGGCCAATTCCGGCAGCGTCTTCAGCTTGGCGAGCATGCGCGGCGCCCAGGTGTTCAGCTCGTCCAGATTCGGATCTTGCAGCACGTATTGGAACTGGCCGCGCGCGATGCGGCCGCCGACGGTAATGTCTTGCGCCGGCTGCAGGAAAATGCGCCCGCCGGTGACCTTGGCAAGCTGCGGCCGCAGCCGGTTGATGATCTGCGAGGCGCTGGCTTCGCGATCGTCGCGCGGCTTCAAACCGATGATGAAACGCGCCGTGTTCGGCGTGTTGCCGTAGCTCGCGCCGAAGAACGCGCCGAAATTGGCGATGTCCGGGTCGCGGGCGATGATCGCGGCAAACTCATGCTGGATCTGCCGCATTTTGGTCGGTGACACGTCCTGGCCGGCGTCGGACAGACCCATGATCAGGCCGGTGTCCTGGGTCGGAAAGAAGCCTTTCGGGATCATGATGAACAGCGCGGCCGTCGCGCAAACGGTGGCGAAAAAGACCATGAGCGTGATGAACTGATGCCGCAACACGACATCCAAGCCGCGCCGATAGCCGGAGACGATCGCGTCGAATCCGACGCCGATGACCCGGTAAATGCGGCCATGCTCGCGATCGTGCTCGCTGACCAGAAAGCGCGAGCACAGCATCGGCGTCAGCGTCAGCGATACCACGACCGAGACCACGATCGCCGCCGTCACCGTGATGGCGAATTCATGGAACAGCCGGCCGACGATGCCGCCCATCAGCAAGAGCGGAATGAACACGGCGATGAGCGAGATGCTGATCGAAAGCACGGTGAAGCCGATCTCGCGTGCGCCCTTGATCGCCGATTGCAGCGGCGTCGTGCCGGCTTCGAGATGGCGGAAGATGTTTTCCACGACGACGATGGCGTCATCGACCACGAAGCCCACCGCGATGGTGAAGGCCATCAGCGACAGGTTGTCGAGGCTGAAGCCGGCGAGATAGATCACCGCCGTGGCGCCAAGCAGCGACAGCGGCACGGCGGCGCCGGGAATAAGCGTGGCGTGGATGCTGCGCAGGAAGACCAGGATCACCAAGACGACGAGGCAGCAGGTCAACAGCAGCGTGAATTCGACGTCCTTGACCGAGGCGCGAATGGTCTGGGTGCGGTCGAGGATGGTGTCGAGATGAACGCCCGGCGGAATCAGCGCATGAATGTTCTTCAGCGCGGCCTTGATATTGTCGACCGTGCTGATGACGTTGGCGCCGGGCTGCTTGAAAACGATGAGCATGACGCTCGGCCGGTCGACTTCGAGCGCGCCGAGGCTGACGTCCTGCGGACCGTCGATGGCCTTGCCGATGTCGCGGATATGCACCGGTGCGCCGTTGCGGTAGGCGATAACGACGTTGTTGTACTCCCGCGCCTTGGTCAGCTGGTCGTTGGCGGCGATGTAGAAGCTCTGCTCCTTGCCGAACAGCGTGCCCTTGGCCGCGTCCGAGGTGGCGCTCGTCAGCGCACTGCGCACGTCTTCCAGCGTCAACTGCCGCGCGGCGAGCTTTGCCGGGTCGACCTGAACGCGAACCGCCGGGGTCTGTTGGCCGCCGATGCGGACCTGCGCCACCCCGGAGATCTGGGCGATCTGCTGGGCGACGATGTTCTCGGCGAAATCGTCGACCTCATAGAGCGGCATGGTGTCGGACTGCGCCGCCAGCACCAGGATCGGGGAATCGGCGGGATTGGTCTTCTTATAGGTCGGCGGCGCGCTGAGGTTCTTCGGCAGCTGCGGCGTCGCGGCGGTGATCGCGGCCTGCACGTCTCCGGCGGCGCCGTCGATATTGCGGTTGAGGTCGAATTGCAGGGTGATGACGGTGGTGCCGATCGAACTGACCGAGCTCATCTCGGCGAGGCCGGCGATCTGGCCGAACTGGCGCTCGAGCGGCGTCGCCACGGTGGCGCCCATGGTCTCCGGACTGGCGCCCGGCAGCGTGGCGGTCACCGAAATCGTCGGAAAATCGACTTGCGGCAGCGGCGCCACCGGCAGCAGCGGAAACGCCACGATGCCGACCAGCGCCAGTGCCGCCATCAACAGCGATGTGGCGATCGGCCGGCGGATAAAGACTTCGGAAACGTTCATCAGGTCTTTTCCGCCGGTCGTTCCGCCGTCTTCGGCGCGCGGATGTTGACCCTTGAACCCGGCTCGAGGCGCGATTGGCCGTCCACCACGACGCGCTCGCCGGCGGCCAGACCCTTGCTGGCGATCGCCAGTTCCTGGCTGATCGACTGCGCTTCCACCGAGCGCTCTTCGGCCGTGTTGTCGGGCTTGACCACCCAGACGTAATAGCCGTCAGGGCCGCGCTGCAGCGCCACCTCGGGAATGGTGATCGCATCTTTCCGCGTGGTGATCAGAATATGGATGTGCACGAACTGGCCCGGCCACAGCCGTTCGTCGGCATTGGCAAACTCGGCCTTGAGCCGGATGGTGCTGGTGTTCTGATCGATCTGATTATCGATGAGAAGCAATTTGCCTTCGGCGATCTGCTCCTTGTTGTCTTGATCGAAGGCAAGCACTGGAACGTCGCCATGCAGCATCGCCTCGCGCACCGGTGCGAGGTCGCTTTGCGGCAGCGTGAAGATCACCGTGCACGGCTTGATCTGCGTCAGGACGGTGAGCGGATTGATGTCAGTGGTGTGGATGACGTTGCCGATGTCGACTTGGCGGAAGCCGACCACGCCGCTGATCGGCGCCGCAATGGTCGCGTAATTGAGTTGCGTCCGCGCCGCCTCGATGGCGGCCTGGTCGGCGTCGATCGTCGCCTTGGTCTGATCGACCTTGGCCTGCTGCGCGTCGACGTTCTGCTGGGTCTCGGCGTTCCTGATGACGAGCGCCTTGAAGCGCGCCAGATCCTTTTCGTTGTCGATCAGCTGCGCCTCGTCCTCGCTCTTCTTGGCGACGGCCTGGTCGAAAGCGGCCTGGAACGGCGCCGGATCGATGCGCGCCAGCAAGTCGCCCTTGCGGACCTCCTGGCCTTGACGAAAATCGACGGACACGATCTGGCCGTTGACCTGGGCGCGGATCGCGACGGTGTTGAGCGCCGCCACGGTGCCGAGCGCGTCGTAATAGATCGGCACGTCCTGCTGCGCCGCTGCGGTGACAACAACCGGAACCGAGGGCGGCGGCGCGGCTTTCGCCACCTGGCCGCTGCCGTGGCGCCAAAAAATGACCGCGGCGGCCACGCATGCCACCGCGATGCCTGCAACAACGAAAACCCCCCGGGATTTTTGCCCGGTCATCCTCACGCTCATGCGCTAGCTATACCTTGGTTCTGCAACCCCTCAAAATCGTACTTTATTCCTCGACCCGAGCCGGCGACCCGGCCGGCGCGACTGGGCCCGTTGCGAACTATATCCGACGGTTAGAGCGATCAATGGCTAGCGCATTAAAGTTAATTAAGGTGCGCTCGGCCCGGCCGGTTAAGGTTGCTGAAGAATAGCGCTTCGCCGTGCGCGTTTAACCTTGATCCGGCTGCCGCCATCGTGGCTATTCCTGTTGCAATCCCAATAGGAAGCCGGCCTTTCCAGGTGGTATCGCACAGCGAAAACAAAGATCTTTGTTCTGCATCAACGCTTGCGGTCGTGCTGCGCGCTTTCGAAGGCGGCGGCGCGCAACGCGATATGATCCTGCTCTGCAATGCGCTGGCCGCCAAAGGTATCCGTATCGTCATCTTGGCGCTGCGCGTTGAAGGTCCGTTGCGCCGGCTGCTCGATCCCGCCGTTGCAGTCGCCGAGGTTCCCGGCCGGCAGCTGCGTTATGCGGTTCCCGGGCTGCGCCGCTTGATCCGCGAGACGGCCCCGGCCGTCGTCATCAGTTCGGAAGCCAGCCTCAATCTGTGTACGCTCGTTGCGGTGCGCACCTTGCCGCGCGCGAGCCGGCCAAGGCTGGTGTTGCGCGAGGTCGGCAGTCCGTCGATCGCGCTGCACCGTGATCCTTATCTGCAGAACCGCGTCGCCTACCGGCTTCTGCGCCGCGCTTACGCTTATGCCGACCGCATCGTCGCCCTCACCGAGGGCGCGCGGCGCGACCTTGCAGACAATTTTGCCGTCCCCGAGCGATCGATTGCCACGATGCTGACCAACGCGGTGGTGCCGCCGGCGATGGTCAGCCGCATCGCGCAGTGGGATGGCGAAGCCGGCCGCGAGAACGATCTCATCGTCTGCATCGGCCGGCTGTCGCCGGAGAAGGATCAGCGCACGCTCGTCCGCGCGGTGAGCCTGTTGCCGGCGGCGCAGCCTTGGCGTCTTGCCATTGTCGGCGACGGCCGGGAACGTGGGGCGCTGCAGGCTCTGGCGCGCGAACTCGGCGTTGCCGATCGAATCGTCTTTACCGGTGAAGTGAACGATCCCTTTGGCTTCATGATGCGGGCTCGGCTTGCCGTCTGTGCCTCGGTGTATGAGGGCCTCGGCAACGCCGTCATCGAGGCGCTGGCCTGCGGGACGCCGGTGATCTCGACCGATTGCCCCTACGGCCCGACCGAAATCCTGCAAGGCGGACGCTACGGCACGCTGACACCGGTCGGCGATGCACCGGCCATGGCGGCCGCGATCGCCGCCGCGATGAACGCGGTTCCGGATCGCGCCGCTTTGCGCGCGCGGGGCCTCAACTACACGGCGGCGCGGGCGGCCGAGCGGTTTCTCGAAATCATTGCCGAGCTGCGGCCGCCGCCGCAGGCCGCGAACGGCGCACTCGCGGTCGCTCGCGCCTTATGAAGTCTGCCCCATGATGTTCCAACCGTTGGTCACCGGAGTTTTGCGCAAGGCGGCGCGGCATTCGCGCTCAAAGCCCTTTATCATGCGCAACACGGCGCCGCTTGTCAGCTTCACTTTCGACGACGTGCCCGCCTCGGCCTACACCGACGGCGCCGCGATCCTGGAACAGCACGGCGTGCGTGGCACGTTCTACATCGCCGCCGGCACGGTCGGGAAAATGGATGAGCATTGGCGCGTCATCGATCGCGAGCAGGTCCGCGCGCTCCATGAACGCGGCCACGAGATCGGCTGTCATACGTTTTCGCATGTCGGCGTCGATACGCTCAACGCCCGAATGCTGGACGAAGAGTGCCGGCATAATCGCGAGGTCCTGCGCGAAATCTGCCCGGGTCTCGACGTCACCAATTTTTGCTATCCGTTCGGCCGCGTCTCGCTGCCGCGCAAGCTGCAGCTCGACGACCGTTTCGACAGCTGCCGCGGCATCTATGAAGGCATCAATGCCGGCGTGGTCGATCTGGCGCTGCTCCGCGTCATCGAGCTGTACGATCGCACGCTCACCCCCGACAAGCTCGAGCGCGTATTGCGGGAGACGCGCGCGCGCAACGGCTGGCTGATCTTCTACACCCATGACGTCGCCGCGCCGCCAAGCTGGATCGGCGCCTCGCCGCCGCTGCTGCGCGAAACGATCGAGGCGGTGCAGGCCGAAAATATCCGCTGCTTGCCGATCCGCGACGCGCTTGCGGCGATCGGCTTCCGCCGCACCACCGAGGCCGCTGCGAAATTCAGCGCCCGCGCGGCGAGCGGGCCGCGATGAAGATGCGCAATATTTTCGGCGAATCGACCAGATAGCGCCGCCACAACCGTTGCGGTTCTCGCGCCAGACGGTAGGCCCATTCCAGACCGAGCCTTTGCAGCCAGCGCGGCGCGCGCGAGCGTGCGCCGATCAGAAAATCGATCGAGGCGCCGACGCACAGCGCGATGCCGGATCGGCGGCCCAGTTCGGCGAGCTTATGCGCGATCAGCTCCTGGGCCGGGCAGCCGAGGCACAACAGTACGATGTCCCACTCACGATCCAGGCAGGCGCGGGCGACGCCAAGCCGCCGCTCCTCGTCGTGCGTCAGACCATTTGGCGCCGGCAGGACTTCGACGATCAGCCTGGGGTAGGCGGCACGCAGCGCTGCTGCGACCCCATGCGGCGGCCCGACGATAAGAATGCGCCGCGGCAGACCCCGCCGCTCCTGCGCGTTCAGCCGGGCGAGCAAGGCCGCGACCAGGTCGCTGCCGGTGACCAAAGGCAGGGCCTTCCGGTCGAGCCGCGCCAGCGCCCGCACGATGCGGCTGTCGCAAACCGACAGCCAGGCCGTCCGATAGACCGGCAGCAATTGCGCCGGCGCTTCGTGCGCCGCGACGACGTGGTAGGTGTTCGGCGTCACCACGTAGCGATAGGGTGCGCCGCGGTCCGCCATGATGGCGTCGATGACTTCGCCTTGCGACAGCAGAGCGAACGGCAGGCCGAGAAATTCGGCATGCGCGATCTCGCCGCCGTGAGGAACGAGCGGCGGTGCGATATCCGCTGCCGAAGGCGCCACCGTGCCGGGCGAGGTGAGCATCTATGGCACCGTGATGCGTTCGCCGACGATCTCCGCCGAGGGCAGGCGCAACAGGCCGAAATGGTGGATGGCAAAGCCGCCGAAGGCGGCGAAGATGCCGGCATCGACAACGAGCGGCAGCGATTGGCCCGGAACCAGCTCGCCGGTCATGCGGGCGCCAAATATGAAAAGGAGCGCCAGCGACGGCATGACGCCGAGCGCGGTGAAATCGATTGGCATGCGGTGGCGGCGTCGCCCCAAAACCATGAAGGCAATGCAGGCGACGATGCAGGCCACCATCAAGGCGATGGCGGCGCCCTGCGGGCCGTCGGCCGGAACCAGCACCAGCGCAAGCGCCGTCGACACCACGAGGAACAACACGGCGACGACCAGCTCGAGATAGCTCGCATTGGTGAAATAGATCACTTGCGCGAAATAGTAGTTGCGCATGGTGGCGAAGGCGAAGGCGACGGCCAGGATCGGAATGAGGTCGCGCGTCGGCGAGATGAATTCCGGCTGCAGGATCGCCCGCAGCACGACATGGCCGAAGACGATGAAGAAGGCCGCGCCGAAACTCGCGGCGGCAAGACAGGCATTGAACGCCATCTGCAAAGTCTCATTGGCGGCTTCCTGATTGCCGCGGTTGGCCTGCGTCTTGGCGACCGTAACGAGCGACAGGATGATCGCCTCGCCGAGCACGGTGAAACTCTGCCGCAGCACGTCGGCGACGACGCCGTAGGGTCCGAGCGTCGCCAGCCCGAGATAATGCGCGAGCAACAGGCGGTCGATGCTCTGGCCGAGCGCGGTGACGCCGAACGACAGCAACAGCGGCCAGCCGTAACTGACGATGTGCCAGGAGGCGGCACGCGAAAAATGCGACAGCCGCACATTGGCGAAGGTCGCCAGCGACGGCGCCGCGGCGATGAGGTGGGCGACGGCGATCGCGATGGCGAGGCCGCGGGCGCCGCCGCCGGCATAGAGGCTCGTGCTGCCGAAGCCGATCATCAGCACGGTGCGGATGATCATCGACAGCGAGACGCCGCGGGCATTGAGCAGCGTGCGCGCGACTTCGAATGCCGCTTCATAGACGGTGATGCCGCAGACCAGAGCAAATACCGCGACCAGAAAGCTCGGCTCGAACAGTCCGAACACACCGAGCGCGGTGAGCACCAGCGCCACAATGGCGATGCCGCCGCCCAGCAGCCGCGCCAGCGACGCGACGTATTCGCCAAGACGCTCGTGATGGTAAACGCCGAAATAGGCAAACCGCATCCACTGCGCGCCGAAACCGTAGACGATCAGCGACCAGGCGAAGATCAGCACGTAATGGCCGTATTCGGCGGGGCCGGCAAGGCGCGAAAAGATCGCGACGGCGAAGAGGTTCCCGGCCGCCGACACCGCCCGCGCGCTCAGATAGAGCAGGCCCGACGTGTTAAGCATTCCGCGTGATAAGTCATTGTTGACGTGAAGCAAAGCGGCTACGACGCCTTTCACCGAGTATCGTTAAGTCGCAAATGAAAAACGCGAGAAACGAACGGGCGGCGGGTGCGAACCGATGCGTATTCTGCAGATTCTTCACGATGACGAGCGCGGCGGCGTGCAGACACTCGCCGCCATGATCGAACAGGGCCTTAAGTCCCATCGCTTCGCGGTCGAGACCGCGTATTTGTATCCACGCGCCGGCCTGCCGCTCTATGCCAAGCTGGCTTGCACGCTGCGCATGGCGCGGCGCATCTGGCGCGGCGGTTTCGATACGCTGGTCGCCTATCAATCGACCGCGTCGATCCTGGTCGGCATCGTCGGCGCGGTGTCCGGTTGCCGGCTACGCGTGGTTCATCAGACGTGTACGCCCGGCGCCACACCGCGGCCGCTGCGCGTATTGGACAAACTTGCTGGCACGCTCGGGCTTTATTCGGCAAACATCGTCAATAGCGCCGCCACCTTGGCCGCGTTCGCGCGCTATCCCGCGCGTTACCGGCGCGCGCTGATCTTGATCGAGCATGGGCTCGACATGCCGGCGCCGACGGCAAGCCGCGAAACGACGCGGCGTCGCTTCGGCCTGCCGCTTAGCCAGCCGATCCTTCTCAATGTCGGCCGCCTGACCGCGCAAAAGAACCAGGACGTGCTCGTTCGCGCGCTGTCGTGCCTGCCGCAAGCGCACCTCGTCCTTGCCGGCGCCGGGGCCAAGGACGACAGTTTTGCCGCGCTCGCCGCCACGCTCGGCGTCGACGATCGGCTGCATCGGCCCGGCGCCTTGCCGGCGGATGACATTGCCGATCTCTATGCCGCCGCGGACCTGTTCGTGTTCCCCTCGACCTGGGAAACTTTTGGGCTGGCCGCGGTCGAAGCCGGCATGGCGGGATTGCCGATGGTGGTCGCCGACCTGCCGGTGCTGCGCGAAGTTTTGCGCGCTGACGGCAGCGAGCCGGTGGTATTCGTCAAGCCCGACGACGTCGAGGGCTGGATCTCCGCCATCGGCCGGGCGCTGACGGCGGCGCCGTCGTCATCGCGCGGCGGCTCGCCCTTGGCGCGGGCATTGGCCGCGAAGTATTCGCGCCAGCGCATGATCGAAAGTTATCTCAGTCTGTTCGAGGCGCATCGCCGGATCGAGCGCGGACCGCTCCACGAGCTGCAGCCGGCGGCGGAAAAGGCCCGGCCTTGACGCGGCCGGTCTTGCCAGCCGCAACGCTTGTTGCGCTTTGCCTTTTGGCCGCGGCGGTCATGCGCGCGCCGGCTATCGGCGCCGCTTCGATTCCGGCGTTCAAGCGCGGCGCGACGCTGGTCGAATTCTTCGAATTTCCCAAGACCACTGGGACCGGCGCCGACAAGGCCTATGCCGATCCCGCCTATCCCCATCCGCAAGCGGCCTTGTCGCTGTTCGACTTCGACGCGCTGCGCCGCATCGGCTTCGATCACATGCGGGTGCCGCTCGACGTCGGCCCGCTGCTGGCGGGCGGCGCGCAGGAGCAGAAGGACATCCTCGATCAGCTCGTGGCCGTGGTCTCGGCGATCAATCGCCACGGCCTTGCCGTGCTGGTGACGCTGTTTCCGCCGTCGCTGCATCACGAACTGCCGCAGACCACTCTCGACGGGCTCGACGGCCCGAAATTCCGCGCCTATTCCGCCGTAGTCGATCGCGTCGCCGCGGCGCTTGGCGGCGTCGAGGGCGGCATGGTGGCGCTTGAGCCGATGAACGAGCCGCAGTCGCAATGCCACATTTATTTCGGCACCGACTGGACCGCCTATCAGGAGACTATCGTCGAGCGCATCCGCCGCATCGCGCCGCGGCTACCGCTGTTTCTGACCGGCGGCTGCTGGTCGAACATCGAAGGCATCGTCCGGCTCGACACCGATCTCCTTCACGACCCGCGCAACTTCGTCAGCGTGCATTTCTATTACCCGTTCCTGTTCACGCATCAGGGCGCCACCTGGTCGTACCCCTATCTCGCCGGCACCATCGGCCTGCCCTATCCGGCGTCCGCGGGCAGCCTTGCCGAGACGTTGGATCTCACGCACGCGCGTTTTCGCGCCGTGAAGCTGCCGGACGGAGTCGACCGTGTGGCGGCGGAAGCGCGGGCCGAGGCTGAAATCCGCAAATATTTCGATCAGGCCCAAGGGCCGGCGCAGATCGCGGACTGGATGAACAAAGTGGCCGAATGGCAGGCGCGTGAAGGCGTCGATTCCGATCGCATCGTCTTCACCGAATTCGGCGCCATGAAAGAGACCGTCGACGGCAAACAGATCGGCCGCGCCTCACGCGCGCGCTGGCTGAGCGACGTCACGGCCGCCATCGCCCGCCATGGCTGGGGCTGGACCGCCTACGTGCTGCGCGACGATCCGTTCGGCCTCTACGTCCGCGAAAGCGACCGCAACCCCGACCCGGAATTGATGCGTGCTTTGCATCTGAACGATCCGCGCTCCGCTGCGGCCGAATGAAAGCAGTTCAAAGGAGAGATCGCTACGTTGTCGCGCGGGTAAGCGACAGATAGCGCAGCCCGAATACCGACGTCAGATAGAAGAACCAGACCTCGCCGGCCTGCTGCAGGATCGAGCTTTCGAAGCAGGACGCGAAAACGCCGTAGAGACAGACGCGCAGAAACAGCGTCTGCAGCGCGGCGGTCTCCGGGTCGGCCGCACGCCGGCAGAAATCGGCGATCGGCAGCACCACGACCCAAAGCACCACCAGCAGCATTCCGGGAATGCCGATCGTCACCGCGAGATTGAGATAGGCATTATGGGCGTCGGTCGCGGCATTGGCCCAACTCGCGCGGCCGCCGAAGCCGTAGACGACTTCCGGCGTGCCCCAGAAGCTCGAAAAGCCGTATCCGGTGAACGGGCGCTGCGCCACCGCCTGCACCGCAAGCTGCCAGATCTCGGTTCGCCCGGTGAAAGTCGCGTCCGGCATGATCGCTTGCATCAGCTTTTGCATCTGCGGAAAAATGACCGTGCCGACCGAACATAGCTCGAAGATCAGAAGCGCGGTGACGACGATGGCGATGCCCAGCGCCGCGCTGCGGCTCTTGGCGATAATGCCGGACAGGATCAAGGCGATCGGCAGCACGCCGATCGCCGTCTTCGATTCGGTAAAGGCGAGAAAGACCGCCGCCAGCGCGGCGATCGCGGCGCCGAGCCCGAGGCTGCGCATCCGCGCCACGTAAAAGCCGACGAAGACGAACAGCACCATGGCGGCGCCGGCGTTGTTCTTGTGCGGGAACACGCCGCGCCAGTCGCCGGCATGCTCCGGCTCGAGAAAATCCGTCGCGTGATGGATCGCATATTGCGGCAGCAGAAACACGCCGAGATAGCATGCCAGCAACACGATCAGCGCCGCGGCAGCCAACAGATCGCTGAACTGCCGCAGGTTCTTCGGCACCAGAAGGATCATCGCCGCAATGCTGATGACGATCAGTTCGAAGGCGAAGCGGCGCGCGGCCAGCGCCGGCTGCCAGGAGGTGATGACGCTGAGTGCGCACCAGGCGACGGTCGCGATCAGGACCGGCCGCAACGCCAGCAGCAGGCGGCGCGGCTCATGCCGGTAGATAAAGGCTGCAAAGGCGAGAAACATCGAGGAATAGCCGATCTGGTTGGCCGGATCGCCGCCTTCGACGACCGCCTGCGGCGGCAATGACAGATCGGGAAAAGGATGAAATGAGATCCACGCCGCTAGAAATGCCGCCAGGAACAAAACGCTGCGGATGACCGTATCGAGATCGACCAAGGGCTGCGCCGCCGTTCCGGACGATGTCGGAAAGTGCGGCTTCGCCGTGTCGCTCAGTTGCGGGGTCATGTCGCGGTGACGCCGGTCAGCACCGCGCCGCGGACCTTGCCGGCATCGAGTCCCGCCCGCGCGACGAAACGCTCGGCTCTCGCATCCTTGAAGCCGTCGGCGGCCGCGACCAGCACGATGTGATCGACCAGCCCGGCGAAGAAAGCCACGCTCGGATCGGCGTAATCCATCGCGGCGACGATCACCAAATCGTAGCGCTTGGTGAGCTCGAAGGCGCGTCTGATATCGGCATCGTAGATGCGGCGGTCGCGGCGGCTTGCCGGGGCCACGAAGGCGATGAGGTTGATATCGGTGTCGCGGTCGATCGTGATCGCGTCGGACAGGCTGCGGCGGCCGACGGCGACGTCGACCAGGCCGGCATCGCCCGCTTCGGCATCAAGCGCGGCAAGCGTCCGCCGGTGCAGGTCGGCGTCGATGACGAGCGCACGCGCGCTCGCCGCCGCGACGGCGGCGAGTGTGAGCGCCACCATCGCGGCGTCGTCCGCATCGTCGACGGCAAGGACCAGCACGCTCGGATTGCCGCGCGAAGCCGGGCTTGCGCGCAATTCGTCGTAGACTTTGCGCATTTCCTTGGCGAACGGCGACGCCGGATCGTCGGCCGCCTCGAGCGCAAATGAAACGTCGGCCGCCGGCAGGACCGCGAGCACCGGAATGGCGGCGGCGGCGCGCGGCTTAAATCCCAGCGCCGCGACCGTCCGGCGTAGCGCGCCGGGCCGGTGCGCGCGCCGCGGCACGCCGGCTTCGGCGGGCGGCCGAACGAGGACGATGCCGGTTCCGGCCGCGGCGCCGAGCATCATCGCGCCCAGCGCGACCAAAAGCGTGGGTGGCGGCGAACTGCGTTTCTGCGGCAGATCGGCATTCGACAGCACGCGGATATTCTTGGTGTCGACCTGCTCCTGCGCGCCGGTTTCGCGGGCGCGCACCAGGAACGCCTGATAGATGTCGCGGCTCGCCTGCGCGTCGCCTTCGAGCTCGCGCAAGCCGACCATGGCCGCGCTGTCGCCGACCGCGGTCTGCTTCAGCGCCGCGAAATTGGCGGCGAGAATCTGTTCGCTCGCTTTGGCGCTTTCATATTCGGTCCGCGCTGCAATGGCGGCACGGTCGATCTCGGCGTCGATCATGCGGCGCAACCGTTCGGCCTGCGCCCGAATGTCGATCACCGCCGGATGCAGCGGGCCGAGGCTTGCCGTCTGCTCGGCTTCGCGGCGCATGATCTCGGCATATTGGCTGCGCAGCGCGGTGATGGTCGGCGATTGCAATGCCGCCGGGAAGGCGCCGTTCTCGTCCTTGCTGCGCTGGACCTGTTCGACCTGCTCGAGACGCGCCTTGGCGTCGGCGGTCCGGGCGCGCGCCGCGCTCAGCTGATTGTTCATGTCGGTGAGCTGCTGATCGGTCACCAGCTGGCCGTTGGCGGCCAAGAGGTGGTTGCGCTCCTTGTAATCCTCGACCATTTCCGCGGCGTTGCGGACCTTGGCCTTCAATTCCTGCAAGCGAGCGGACAGCGATTGCGAGACTTGCCGGGCGGCGTCGGCCCGCACCTGCGTTTGTTCGGCGAGATAGGCCTGCGCGGTGGCATTGGCGATGCGCACCGCCTTGTCCGGATCGCGGCTGGTGACGTCGACCTCGACCACATAGGTCCGCTCGTCGCGCTTGACCTTGATGCGCCGCTTCAGCTCGTTGAGCGCAGCAAGCGCCTTGCCGCCGGCAACGCCGCTGCGGCCCAACAACCGGCCGAGCAGCGACGGTCCGCGCACGAACTCCGGATCGTGGTCCAGTCCTTCGCCGGCGACGACGCGGCGCAGCACCGCGTCCGAGGTCAGCACATTGACCTGACTCTCGACCTGCAACTGCGCCGCATCGCTGCCTTGCGGCGGCCGCGGCTCGGTGCCGACCGCGCGCAGATCGCTCGGGTCGATGAGGAGCTGCGTGACCGCGGTATATTCGCGCGGCGCCAGCGCGAGGTACGCCGCCGCCAAGGCGAGCGCGGCAAGGATGCAAAGAAGGATCGTGGTCCGGCCGCGCCACAGCGACGACCAGATTTTGCCGAAGTCGATTTGCGCAAGCGGCGCCGCTGCGACGGTGAAATGGCCGTCGCCGAGGACTGCCGTTCTGATCTGGCGCGGCGTCTCGAACATTGCGCACTCGGATTGTCGCCGCCCGCTCAGTCAACGAAGATGCGGCCCGCCATGTCCAAGGGCCCGGTCCAGGCTCCTGGAATGGTTAATCAATTCATGAAGGATCATGGTTAACGCGCGGTGTATGCCGGCGATGCCGCCGGATCGCATCAGAGCCGGCGAAACAGCCCGGAAATGGCGGCGATGAGGACCAGCACCGCGACCACGGGTATCCAGATCAAGGCCGCCCCCACCAGAATCAGCAGCAGGACCGCGGCAAGAAATCCGGCGATCAGCATGATGAGCGCAAAACCGAACGGTCCGATCCGGCCGACATAGACGCGATGCGTGCCGCGCATCTGCGAATAGCCGTAGGGTGGCCCGCTTTGCTCGCGATCGCCCCGGCCAAAGCGGTTCGGCGGAATGATCTCCGGCTCGACCCGCGGGCGCTCCGGCTCGTTCGAACCGCCTGCCGAATTATCTGCCATGGGACTCACGCGCTTCATTGGTTCGGTCGTTAGTTATGTAACGACGCCATGGGTCGCCACAAGTGACCCGCGTCAGCGCGTCACGCGCGCGCCTGATCCTGCGACGCTTTCCGGCTCGGTTTCGACCGGGCGGATAAACGGCTCAGGATCGACGCCAATTTCAAGAACGGCTGCCTGGCGCTTTGAAGCCGCACTCGGAAGCCGGCCCAGGGCGATGTCGTCGAGCAGCAGGCCGAGATCGTGCGTCGTTGTGACCCGCACGGTCCGGCTGTCCGCCGCCGCTTCGATCGCCGCAGCTTCAAACGACAGAGCGTCACCGAAGCCGGGAATCGCAGCCGCATGCGCCTCGACGAACCGCCTGAAGCCGAGCGCTTCGTCGGTCGGAAATACCGCCGGCGGCGTGAGCGCCGTATAGCGGCTGAGAAGGTCGCGGAGCGCATCTTCCCCCATGGCAATCAGCAGCAGCCGAATGCTGTTGGCAAGGAGATCGGCGACCGCGCTATGCCGGAACGAGGCGGTCAAACGCGCATAGAGCGCGAAGCTCCGTTCGTCCGACCGACGCAGTTGCGCTTCCTCCCCGGCGGTCGCAGGAGCATAGCCGGCCGGCAGCATTCTCACCGCAATGAGCCGCTCCCACGCCTCCGGCGCGAGACCGCACGAACCCTCTGGCGGCGAACGCGGTGTCGGCGCCGTCGCGGTGGTGTCGGCGGCCGGCCGTGGAATCTCCCACAAGCGATGCAGCGTCTCCATTTGCCGCAAGAACGCGGCGCTGCCGAAAGCGGAGAGACGGTCCGGCGCGATCTCGAAAATAATGGCGCCGAGGTTGGGAAGCGCGGCAACGATCTCGGCGGCGACCGCTGTCAATTCCGGGTCGATGCCGCCGCAATGCGCATCGAGCCAATACCCGTGCGCGAATTCGATGCCCGCGAGATGCACCTCCCACACCCGTTCCGGCGAAAGCTTGGCGAATACATCGCCGATCTTGCCGCGGCCATTCTTGGCGTTGACCCAGAGATTGGTGAGATCGAGCAGGATTCCGCAGTCTGCGGTTTCGGCGATGGCCGCGAAGAAATCGCCGTCGGCCATTTCGCCCGGGCGCGGAGCGAAATAATTGACGCCGGTCTCGAAGGCGAATGGCCTGTTCATTACCGCCGCCCGGCGCTCAATATTCGCCGCCGCCAAGGCGACCTCTGCATCCGTCTGCAGCGGCGGCATCAGATAGCCGCAGGGCCGCGCGCCGCTGGCGCCCGGCACGTCCAGGATACTTAGATGCTCGCTGGTCCAGGGCGAGCCGAGCTGCTCGGTCCACCGGCGAAGCTCGCCGACATGGCGCTCCTGATCGCAAAACGTGCCGCCGATGGGAAAGCCGACGCCATGCGTCAGCTTGCGCTCCGGCAGCGCCGCCAGCGCGCGCAATTCGACGGCGCTGCTGCGCGGCAAATCGCCGGGCGCAGTCCCCTTGGTCCATAATGCCTGCGGTTCGACCTCCGCAACCCGGATCAGGTCGGCACGCGACCGAAACAAACTGTCGAGAGAACGCAAATAGGTCGCGCCCGGACCGAGTTGCGGAACTCGAAAACGTCGCTCCGCCGTCAGCGCTCGATCTCGCTCACTTCGGTGCTGCCCGGCTTCACCGTCAAATAGTCGATCGAATTGTCGAAACCTATTTTAATGCCGGAGAAACAATTGGGGTGGCCCGCTTTTCCGAGCACGGCGGCGAGCACTGCTTTGCACTGGTCCAGATTGAGGCCGTCCGGAACGCGAACGCTGACACCTTTCGCGGGTTTCATGACTTCACTCCTGTGAACCGACTTGCACAAACGAACTCTGTAATGTGTCAAGAGTAGCACGCGGAAAGGTTGCAGCAAAGAAGTTTTGCGCCGAACGCTGGCGGTGTCAGGGCACCACCAACCGCGCTCTTCAGCGAGTCGCCGTCCGCGCGTTGTGATCGTGCAGGAATTTCGCCAATTGCTCGCGGAGGCTTTCGTCGCGCTCGCCCTGATGGCCGAGCACGACGGCGCGTTCGAACAGCGTCTGTTGCCAGTCCTGCGGCAGCTCGCTCCACAGATCGGCGGCGGCCGCGCCAAGAACCAGAAAATAACGGGCGGCGATGTCGTTGACGACGTGGTCGGGTTGCTCGTTCATGATTGCTGACTCGCGGCTTTGCTGGTTGCAAAATTGCGCTTTCGAAGAACAGCATGACTCGGCGGCAGGTTCCGCACCGCGCGTCGGCCGCTCGCGGCAAAAAAGGTCCAAGCTGGCAAGGTCGTTGACAGCGTCAATCTCGGCGCCGTCACTCCGGCTTGATGCCGGCGTCGCGGATCACTTCGCTCCAGCGCTTGGTCTCCGACTTGATGAAGGCGGCCGCCTCGGCCGGCGTGCCGCCGCCCGGACTGATGCTGAGTTGGCCAAATCGCGCCAGCAGCTCGGGATCCTGCATCGCCTTGTTGGCCGCGGCATTGAGCTTGGCGACGATGGCGTCGGGCGTTTTCGGCGGCGCGGTCAGCCCATGCCAGGTGTCAGAGTTCGCAGCCCGTCACGCCGGCTTCCTCGAGCGTGGGAATACCCGGCAGCGCAGCGACGGGGTGATTGACAGTCACCGCGAGAATTCCCGCGCGGCCCGATTTGTACAGCTGGATCGAGCTGGCGAGCTCATTGAACATGATATCGACGTTGCCGGCGAGCAGATCGTTGACCGCCGGCGCGGTGCCTTTGTAGGGCACATGGGTCATCTTGGTGCCGGTGATCCTCTGGAATAGCTCGGCGGTGGTGTGCGACGTGGTCCCGATGCCCTGCGAGGCATAGTTGATCTTGCCGGGATTGGCCTTGGCGTAGGCGATCAGTTCCTGCACCGTCTTGGCCGGGAAGTTCTTGCGCACCAGAACCACGTTGGGGATGTGCGACATGATCGCCACCGCCACGAATTGCGCCGGATCGTAGTTGAGCGACTTATAGAGCAACGGATTGGTCGTGATCGGCGACGGCTGCGATGCCAAGAGCGTGTAGCCGTCCGGCGGCGCGTGGAAGACGTAGTCGGCGGCGATGCTGCCGCCGACGCCGGCCCGGTTTTCGACCACCATTGGCTGGCCGAGAATGGTCGCCATCTTGGCGGTGACGAGCCTGGTGACGGTATCGACGCCGCCGCCGGCGGGCACCGAGACGATGACCCGGATCGGATGGTCGGGGTAGTTTCCGGCGCCGCCCTGCGCGAAGCTTGCCGCCGCGGCGGCGCCGGCCAAAACCGCGCCGAGCCCGGCGACCAATGCATGACGTCTCAACATAGTGAAAACCTCCCCGCTGCAGCACTGCGTTTGCCTCATGGCATAGCGCAGATTGCCGATTGAGTCTCGCGCGGCGCTGCCGCTACAACATCCGGGATGCATTAGGGAGAAGCGCCGCAATGAGCAAGCTCGATTTCGTGTTGGAAGAACTGGTCACCGCCAACCGCATTCTGGCCAATGAGGGGATCGTCGATTCCTTCGGCCATGTCAGCGCCCGGCATCCGGACAATCCGCAGCATTTTCTGTTGTCGCGCGCCCGCGCCCCGGAACGCATCGAGCGCGACGATATCGTCGAATATACGCTCGACGGCACGGCGATCGACGAGCGCGGCCGCGCCCCTTACCTGGAGCGCTTCATTCACGGCGCTCTCTATGAAGCGCGGCCCGATGTGCACGCGGTGGTGCACAACCATTCGCCGAGCGTCATCCCGTTCGGCGTCACCGGCGCAAAGCTCAAGCCGCTGTTGCACATGTGCGCCTCGTGCGGTCACGAGGTGCCGGTGTGGGATTCGCAGGACAAATTCGGCGACACGACGCTGTTGGTCGGCGACATGGCGATGGGCCGCGATCTGGCCAAACGCCTCGGCGGCGGCCCGACCGCGCTGATGCGCGGCCACGGCGCCACCGTGGTCGGCCGCTCGGTCCGCCACGCCGTGTTCATCTCGGTCTATCTCGAGGTCGGCGCCAAGCTGCAGATGCAGGCCATGACCTTGAGCAATATCGCGATGGGCGAGATCAAATTTCTCACCCCGGGCGAGGTCGACAAGATCGTCGCGCGGGTCACCGACTACACGCTCAACCGCGCCTGGGAAAACTGGGCGCGGCGCGCCGGGCGGGAGATGCAGGCTGCGTGACGCCCGGCGGCGCTCATCCGTCTCACCAAACATTGCAGCAAAATCATCCGCAGGTCCGCATGCATTTCGATCTTCCCGCTCCCAGCATGACATTCGACGTCGCACTCGAAGACGGCGCCAAAATCCGCATGCGCCGTCATGGCAATCCGGACGGCGTCCGCCTTCTGCTCACCCACGGCAACGGCTTTGCCGCCGACGCCTATTATCCGTATTGGCAGCAGCTGTTGGCGAAATTCGATCTATTGGTGTTCGACTTCCGCAACCACGGCCAGAACGTGCCGGTCAAGCCGTCGCATCACACCTATCAGCAGCTCAGCCGCGATCTCGAACGGGTGGCGCAGGAGGTGAAATCGCGCCTTGGCCCGCGGCCGACCGCGGGGTTGTTTCATTCGATGTCGGGGCGCACCGCGATGAAGCACGCCATCGAGATCGGCTGGCGCTGGGATGCGCTCGTCTTGTTCGATCCGCCCAACGTGCCGCCGCCCGACCATCCTCTTTACCCGACCATGGCGGCGTTCGAGAAGAAGCTCACCGAATGGGCGCGGCAGCGGCGGCGCCGCTTCGCCACGATCGAGGAGTTGGCCGACGAATACCGCCAGTCGCGCGCCACCGTGCGCTGGGTCGAGGGCGCGCATGAACTGATGGCGCGCTCCGTGCTGCGCCAGTGCCCGGACGGCGACGGCTACGAACTGGTGTGCGATCCGGAGAACGAAGCGACCATCTATGCGCAGGCGACGAGCTTGAATCTATGGCCGAAAGCGAGCGCATTCGGCGGCCCGGTCAAGCTGATCGGCTGCGATCCGAACATGAAGGGTTCCGCGACCGGGCCGGCCAATGCGGCGCTCGGCCGCGAAGGCGGCTATGATTACAGCTTCGTCGAAGGCACCGGTCACCTGTTGCAGATCGAGAAGCCGGAGGAATGCGTCCGCCTGACGTTGGAGTTTCTGGCCAAGCATGGGCTCGCGTAACCCGGTCAGATGAGGGAGCGAGGCGATGGAACAGATCTTGACTGCGAGCTGGGCCGAACTGCTGGCCGGCGCCGCCGCGGGCGCCGTCATCATTGTCGGTGGATTTTGGGCGGTGGCTGGCGTGATGTTGAGCGATCTCAAACGCGACTACCGCACCATGCGCACGCAAATGGACGGCGTGCACATCGCCATCAACAGCCTCGCTGTGTCGCTCGCCGACGTGAAAGCGGCCATGCCCGATCTGGTGAACGGCCAGGGCGAAATGCTCGACGGCATGGATAGATTGCGCGGCGACGTCGAGACCGTCAGTGGCAATCTCGATCGCGTCACGAATTTCTTGGCCCAACTCGCCGGCAGGCCGCCGTCATTTCCCTCCGACCTGCTGCCGGAATAGCT
The DNA here is from genome assembly GCA_963791925.1 of uncultured Alphaproteobacteria bacterium. GTDB lineage: Bacteria > Pseudomonadota > Alphaproteobacteria > Rhizobiales > Xanthobacteraceae > BOG-931. The sequence goes on from CAWBUA010000007.1 coordinate 446,407, forward strand.
GCCCGGCGCGGTGCTATTTGGTCATGCCCTACAGCGACAGATAAGGATCGTTCAGCCGCTTGTCGTTGCGCCGTCGCTGTTTGATCACTTCGCCGGTGGTCCAATATTCGCTCTTCGTGGCGCGGTCGGCCTCGACCTGGAATTCCTCCGGCCACTGGCCGAGCGAATAGCCGAACCACGGCGCCTGCGGCTTGAGCGGCGGCAGGCCGAGCTCCTGCCAGATCGCCTTGGCGCCTTCCATGAATTCGCGCGCCGGCAGCGAGATCGGCGGATACGGGCGCTTGAGCATGGCGTTGATCAGCATCGCCGAGTCGGTCGCCTCGTAATGGGTGTCGTCGGCGCCGGCCCGCGGGCCGTGCCCCATGTCCTTGTGGTCGAGCACCCGCATGTCCTGGTGCGGCCGCATCCGATAGGCAAGCGCCCACATCACCATGTCGAGATTTTCCGGATCGATGTCCTCGTTGACCGCGATCGTCATCTTGCCGACCGACGACGAATAGGACGAGGCGCCGTAGAGCGCACGCCAGATTTCCGCATCCAGCGTGTCGGACTTCATCTGAATGACGATCAGCTTGCGCAAATTGGTCAGCGGCTCGTGCATGAACACGCGAGTGACGCCGCTGATGTTGAGATGATGACGCAGGTGGTGCAGAAACGCCGGCTCATAGGCGACGCGCTTGATCAGGCTCGATTCCGACGGCGTCACCTGGCTGATGATCGAGACCAGCACCGCATCTTTGCGCCGCGTGATCGCGGTGACGTCGAAATAGGCGTTGAATTCTTTCAGGTTCATGTAGCCGTGCGATTCGCCGAAGCTGCCTTCAGGCTCCAGCCATTCGGTGTCGAGAAAGCCCTCGACGACGATCTCGGCCTCCGCCGGCACGACGAGGTCGACGGTCTTGGCCTTGCAGACCTTGATCGGCGCGCCGACCAGTCCGCCGGCGACCGCGAGCTCGTCGAGATGCTTCGGCAGCTTGTGGACCGAGGTGAAAGTGATGGCCGGCGGGGCGCCGAGCATCAGCGCCACCGGCATTTTTTCGCCGCGCGCCTTGTATTTGAGAAAATGCTCGTGGATGCCCTGGTTGAGCTCGATCTCCGGGTTCATGCCCATGCGCGTCGGGCTTTTCACCATGGCGCGGTAGTTGCCGATGTTCTGCAGCCCGGTGTCGGGATCCTTGCTGATGAACATCGAGCAGGACGCATAGGGCGCATTGTCGAAGCCGGGCGTCGAGATCGGGATCGGCAGCGCATCGACGCCTTTACCCTTGGTCAATTCCGCGCCTTCGATGACGATCTCCTGGCACGGCGGATCCGCGACCATTACCGGCGGTATCGGATGTTCCTCGGCGTGACCCCATTTCTGCTGGATTTTCTCCACCTCGCAGCCGATGCCGACCGAGTAGATTTGCCGGTTGGAGGCGAGAATGCCCACGGCGACCGGGATGTCGTATTTGCGCCCCTTGCTGTCGACGACGTTCTCGAACAGAAACGCCTTGCGATCGTCTTCCGGGATGCCGCCGCGGAATTGCCAGCGCACCAGGGGGTGCATTTCGGTGTCCTTGTTGATCGGCCGCTGCACGCGGATGAGCAGTCCTTGCCGATCGAGTTCGGCAATATGCGCGTGCAGGTCCGGATAGCCGGCATTTTCCATTTTCATTCTCCAATTGTTTTCGTTTTAAGCGGCGTGTTCGCTGTCCATATGCGCCATCACAGCCGGCATGTAACGGGTGCCGGCGACGGCGTCGGCGGGGGCTGCTTGCTCGATGCGGGCAAGGTCGTCTGGCGACAATCTCAGGTCGACAGCGCGCAGCGCTTCGGCCAATTGGTCGCGGCGCCGCGCCCCGATCAGCGGCATGACGTCGTCGCCGCGCGCCTTGACCCAGGCGAAGGCCAGCGCCTGCGTCGAGACGCCCTTGTCGCGCGCGATTTTGCGCAAAGCCTCGACGAGGGCGAAGTTCGTGGCGAAATTCTCGGCGAAAAACCGCGGCCGCCGCGTCCGCAGCTCGCTCGGCGCGGTTCGCGCCGCTTCGGCGCGGTCGCTGATCAGCCCGCTGGAGAGGACGCCGTAGGCGACGAGCGCGATGCCAAGCTCGCGCAGGGTCGGCAGAATCTCGCGCTCGATGCCGCGCGTGAACAGCGAATATTCGATCTGCAGCGCCGCGATCGGGTGCACGGCGGCGGCACGGCGGATCGTGTTGGCCGAGGCTTCGGAGACGCCGATATGACGGACATAGCCGGCCTTCACCATGTCGGCGATGGCGCCGATCGAGTCCTCGATCGGCACGTTCGGATCGACGCGCGACGGCTGGTAGAGATCGATGTAATCGGTGTTAAGTCGGCGCAGCGAATAGCTGAGGAAGTTCTTGATCGCTTGCGGCCGCGCGTCGTCGCCGACGATCTTGCCGTCGGGGCCGCGCATCGAGCCGCATTTGACCATGATGAAGGCGCGCTCGCGCTTGCCGCCCTTGAGCGCCTCGCGGATTAGCATCTCGTTGTGGCCCATGCCGTAGAAGTCGCCGGTGTCGAGGACGGTGATGCCGGCATCGAGCGCCGCATGGATGGTGGCGACGGATTCGGCGTCGTCGGCCGGCCCGTAAATGCCCGACATGCCCATGCAGCCGAGCCCGAAGGCGGAGACGAGCGGGCCGTTACGGCCGAGTTTCATTTGTTGCATGGGAGGAAGCCTCACTCGTTGTCATCATCCGCGAAAGCGGATGATCCAGTAATCACAGGTCGCAGTGAGATTACTGGATGCTCCACCTTCGCGGAGCATGACAGGTAACACATCAAATGCAAAAGGGCGGCCGAGAGCCGCCCTTTTGCATCAACTGGTTCAACTCACTCCGCCGCCAGCCGCACTTCCGGCGCCGCGGCGCGCACGTCGGCGTCCACCGTGTTCTCGTATTTGGTGAAGTTCTTCTGGAACATGCCAACGAGCTTGCGCGCGGTCTCGTCGAACGCGGCCTTGTCCTTCCAGGTCTTCACCGGATAGAGAATGTGCGGCTCGATGCCCGGCACCGAGGTCGGCACTGAAAAGCCGAAATACGGATCGGTGCGGTAGCTCGCGTTCTTCAGCGAGCCGTCGAGCGCGCCGGTGACCAAGGCGCGCGTGACCTTGATCGGCATGCGGCGCCCGACGCCGTAGATGCCGCCGGTCCAGCCGGAATTGACCAGCCAGCAGTCGACGTTGTGCCTGGCGATATAGTCGCGAAGCAGCCGGCCGTATTCCGCCGGCGGCCGCGGCAGGAACGGCGCGCCGAAGCAGGTGGAGAATTCCGGCTCGACGCCGACCAGGCCCTTCTCGGTGCCGGCGACCTTGGCGGTGTAGCCGGACAGGAAGTGATACATCGCCTGCGCCGGATTGAGCTTGGCGATCGGCGGCATCACGCCGAAGGCGTCGGCGGTGAGGAAGATGATGTTCTTCGGGTGGCCGGCCATGCCGGTGCGCGACGCGCTCGGGATGAAATCGAGCGGATAGGCCGAGCGCGTATTCTCGGTCTTCTTGTCGCTGTCGTAATCCGGAATGCGGGTGACCGGATCGAACACGACGTTTTCCAGCACGGCGCCGAAGCGGTTGGTGGCGTCCCAGATTTGCGGCTCGGCTTCGGCCGAGAGTTTTATGCATTTGGCGTAGCAGCCGCCCTCGAAATTGAAGATGCCCTGCGGCGACCAGCCGGTCTCGTCGTCGCCGATCAGGATGCGGTTGGGGTCGGCGGAGAGCGTCGTCTTGCCGGTACCGGACAGGCCGAAAAACAGCGCGCTGTCGCCGCCGTTGCCGACATTGGCCGAGCAATGCATCGGCATCACGCCTTGCGCCGGCAGATAGAAGTTCAACGTCGTGAACACCGACTTCTTCATCTCGCCGGCATAAGAAGACCCGCAGATCAGCACGATCTTGCGGGTGAAATCGATCGCCACCATGGTGTCGGAGCCGTCGCGGCCGCCGTGCCGTTTGGCGTCCGGTTTGAACGACGGCATGTCGACGATGGTCATGTCCGGAACGTAGTCTTCCAGTTCGACGTCGTTGGGCCGGATCAGAAGCTGGCGGATGAACAGCGAGTGCCAGGCATATTCGGTGAACACCCGCGCCTTGATGCGGTATTTCGGATCGGCGCCGCCGTAGAGGTCTTGCGCGAACAGCGTCTTGCCCTTGGCGTGCGCAAGAAAGTCGGCGAGCAGGTTGTCGAAGTGCTGTTTGCTTTGCTTGCGATTGCCGTCCCACCACACGGTGTTTTCGGTAAGCGCATCGACGACGGTGTGCTTGTCCTTGGGGCTGCGGCCGGTGTGGTGCCCGGTTTCGGCGCAGAGCGCGCCGCCGGCAACGATGGCGGCCTCGCCGTTGCGAATGGCATGTTCGTAGAGCGGGGCTTCGGTCAGATTCCAATGCACGCCGGCGAGATTGTTGAAGCCGAATTTGTCGGCGCCGTAGGCGCCGTTCCTCACGCCGGTTTCTTGCACTTTAGCCTCCGCTTATGACCCGCCCGGCCGCACTGGGCCCAGTAGCCGCCCTGTAGTATCCGCGGTCAATTTCGCTGCCGGTGAGCGTGCGACCCTATAACCGAGCATCCCGGCCTCTGCCAAGAGCGCAACAAGCCCATTGCGTCCTCAAGCCTAACTGGATGATACCCCAGCCGTTCCGACGCTGCAGTGCAGCGAAACCAAACGGCCGGGTTTGATCGAAATTATCGCGCGGCCGATAAAGCATGATCCGGAAAAGTGGAAACCGGTTTTCCGAAAACACCATGCTTCGCCAAAATATTAGTCCCTCAAATCTCTCTCGCTTTTGCCGCCAGATCGACCAGCACCTTGCGTATGTCTTGGGTGGTGGTGACGCGTTCGGCAAAGGCAAGTCGCAGCGTTAAGTCGCCGCAGGCAAGATCGAGGCCCTCCGGGTCAAGGCCGGTCAGCCGCCACGGGCCATCCGCAGCTCCCAGGAGTTTGGTGGCGTAAAGCCGCACCGCCTCGGCGTGATCCGCGTTCATATGCGCGACCGCGCCGGCCTCGGCTTCGATCAGGTCGTCGGCGCCGGTGACGTCGGTCAGCACGTCGCCCGCTTTGAGGTCCGCGGCGCGGGCAAAGCCGCCGTTAAGATGCGCGGATATCGCATCGAGCCGCCAGAACGCGAAATCGGCGAAGCCGGCGTAAAGCTCGGATTTCGGATGCCGGGCGAGGAAGCGGCGGCGCAGCCGCGGTTCTCCCGGATCGTCCCGCGCCGCGCGGACAAAGCGGCCGAGCACCGTCAGCCGGGGATGCGCCAGTGGATCGCCCTTGCCGGTCGCGGCCAGCAGCACCGAGGCGCGCGGCTCGGCTTCCAAATTGGCGGTGTGGGTCGCGAGCCTTGAAATCAGGATCACCGGCGCGCCGTCAATGTCGGTTGCGACATTGACCAGCGAAGCGAATGGATGGCCGGTGTTGCGGTCGATGGTCGCGAGCGAACCTGCCCGCGTCACCCGCAACAGTTCCTTGGCCAGCGATTTGGGGTAGAAATCCGGCGCCGGAGCATTTTCAGGCAGGCGATCGGGCATAATGCCGGGGAGAGGCCGTTTCGTTTGGTCGTTTTGGGCCGGATCGGCGTCGGTCATGACGGTTCCTTGCCTGCCATCTCGCCCTGTTGCGCGTGGCCCGGGTCCTTGGTCAATGCCCCAGTAATTGCCCCGATTTTGCCTTGTCTGGTCACACTTCCGCCCCCACATGGGGATTCAAAGGCTTATGGGGCCGGGGCTAGTGAAGCTTGCGGCCAACTCATGTAAAGAAGGCCGCCATGCCGACAATCGCTCTCGTCGACGACGACCGCAACATCCTCACCTCGGTCTCGATCGCGCTCGAGGCCGAAGGCTACCGCATCAATACCTATACCGACGGCGCCTCGGCGCTGGACGGCTTCAAGACCGCGCCGCCCGATCTGGCAATTCTAGATATCAAAATGCCGCGCATGGATGGCATGGAGACCTTGCGCCGGTTGCGCCAGAAATCCGACATGCCGGTGATTTTCCTCACCTCGAAAGACGAGGAGATCGATGAATTGTTCGGCCTGAAAATGGGCGCCGACGATTTCATCCGCAAACCATTCTCGCAGCGTCTTCTGGTCGAGCGCGTCAAGGCGGTGCTGCGCCGCGGCCTGCCCAAGGACGGCACCGCGCCGAAGGAAGCCGACAGCAAGGTGCTGGAGCGCGGCCTGCTGCGCATGGATCCGGAGCGCCACACCTGCACCTGGAAGAACGAGCCGGTCACGCTCACCGTCACCGAGTTTCTCATCCTGCAGGCGCTGGCGAGCCGCCCCGGCGTGGTGAAAAGCCGCAACGCCTTGATGGATGCCGCCTACGACGATCAGGTCTATGTCGACGACCGCACCATCGACAGCCACATCAAGCGGCTGCGCAAGAAGTTCAAGGCGAGCGACAACGAATTCGACATGATCGAGACGCTGTACGGCGTCGGCTATCGTTTCAAGGAATAGCTGGCGCACCGGCGCACAAAGGCCCTGGGGGCGCTGGTATTGGACCGCCGACCACGGCCGCTGACTGGGCTTGTTCACTGGGCGGCTGACGTGCGGTAGTAATGGCGTCCATGCTCGCATGGTGGCGCAGCATGACCGAAACCCCGGCAGACGACGTGCTCGACCGAATTGCAGAACGCGCAGGCAGAGCCTCGGAAGCCTCGATTGAGGCCGAGCCCCGCGTCGAGACCCTGATCGAGAGCCAAGCCGAAAGCCAAGCCGAGGGCACCGGCCTCGACGAGGCGGAGCCGCGGCCGCTGCCCCACGGCCTTGCGCGCCTCGGCCACTGGCTGCAGCAGGTCCTGCAATTCTTCGCCGCCCAGAGCTCTTCGAGCCTGACCCGGCGCATCGTCGTCCTCAACCTCACCGGGCTTGTCGCGCTCTCCATCGGCATCATCTTTCTTTCCCAATTCCGCAACGGCCTGATCGACGCGCGCATTCAGAGCCTTCTGGTGCAGGGTCAGATCATCGCCGGCGCCATTGCCTCTTCGGCCACGGTCGAAAGCGATTCCTCGATCACGCTCGATCCCGACAAGCTGCAAAATCTGCAACCGGGACAGAGCTACGGCCCGAACGAGGACGCGCTCTACGGCATCGATTTCCCGATCAATCCGGAGCGGGTGGCGCCGATCTTGCGGCGGCTTGTCTCGCCGACCAAGACGCGGGCGCGCATCTACGACCGCGACGGCGTGCTCTTGGTCGACAGCCGCAATCTGTTCGGCCGCGGCGACGTGCTGCGCTTCGATCTGCCGTCGCCGACCGCGGAAAAGCCCGGCTTCTTCGAGCGCGCTTTCATTGCCCTGCGGATGTGGCTCGGCCGCGGCGACTTGCCGATCTATCACGAGCTCGGTCCGGATGACGGCAAGGGCTACCCGGAGGTGGCGCAGGCGCTCAACGGTCGCGACGCCAGCATGGTGCGGATCAACGAGCGCGGCGACGTCATCGTTTCGGTGGCGGTGCCGGTGCAGCGTTTCCGCGCGGTGCGCGGCGCGCTGATGCTGTCGACGCAAGGCGCGGACATCGACAACATGGTCGAAGCCGAGCGGCTTGCCATCATCAAGGTGTTTCTGATCGCGGCCGGCGTGATGATCGTCTTATCGATCCTGCTCGCCGGCACCATCGCCGAGCCGGTGCGGCGGCTTGCCGATGCCGCCGAAAGCGTCCGCCGCCGCATCCGCACGCGGGTCGAGATCCCCGATTTGACCAAGCGCCGCGACGAGATCGGCCACCTCTCCGGCACGCTCCGCGACATGACCAGCGCGCTCTATTCGCGCATCGAGGCCATCGAGAGCTTTGCCGCCGATGTGGCGCATGAGTTGAAAAATCCGCTGACGTCATTGCGCTCGGCGGTGGAAACGCTGCCGGTCGCCAAGACCGAGGACAGCCGCGGCCGGCTTCTCAACATCATCCAGCACGACGTGCGCCGGCTCGATCGGCTGATTTCCGACATTTCCGACGCCAGCCGTCTCGACGCCGAGCTGCAGCGCCAGGAGGCCGCGCCGGTCGATATCGCCAAACTGCTCAACACGCTCGTCGCCGTGGCGAACGAGGTGAAACGCGACGACGGCATCAAGGTCACGCTGAAATTCGAAGGCGGCGGCGCGCGCGCGTTCCAGGCGCCGGGGCGCGATTCACGGCTCGGCCAGGTCGTCGACAATCTGATCGAGAATGCGCGTTCGTTCTCGCCGCCCGGCGGCGCCGTGCGCGTAACCTGCCGGCGGCAACGCAATCACATCGAGATTTTCGTCGATGACGACGGGCCGGGTGTGCGCGACGACGTGCGCGAGAAGATTTTCGAGCGCTTCTACACCGATCGCCCGCACCAGGGTTTCGGCCAGAATTCGGGACTCGGCTTGTCGATCTCCAAGCAGATCATCGAGGCGCATGGCGGCTCGATCTGGGTCGAGAACCGCACCGGCCCGCCGGGACCGGACGGCGAGCCGAACGTGCTCGGCGCCCGCTTCATCGTACGCCTGCCGGCGCTGTGATGGGGTCGTTCCGTCACCCTGAGGCGCGAGCGCAGCGAGCCTCGAAGGGCGACGGCCAAGGCATGCGAGCAGCATCCTTCGAGGGCCGCTTCGCGGCCACCTCAGGATGACGGATCACAAAACCGTCCACGCCTCCGCGGTGCTGGTCGGCGCGCGCGCGGTGCTGATCCGCGGACCCTCGGGCGCCGGCAAGTCGCGGCTGGCGCTGGAGCTCCTGGACGCCGCGCGCAGTGGCCGGCTGCGCTTCGCGCGGCTCGTCGGCGACGATCGCGTCCATCTGGCAAGCGCCCACGGACGGCTTCTGGTGCGGCCGGCACCGTCGCTCGCCGGCCTGATCGAGTTGCGCGGGGTCGGCATTTTGCCGCGCGATTACGAGCCCTGCGCGGTGGTCGGCCTGGCCGTCGATCTCGATGCCACGGACGCGCAACGGTTGCCGGAGCCGGAAACGACGCTGCTTGAGGGTGTCGAAATACCGCGACTCGCCGTCGCATCGGGCGCCACGGCCTTGCCGGCGGTGCTCGCGCTCATCACCTCAGCCGGCGCGCCGGCCGGTCCGCAAACGTCCTGATGCGGCGTGGCGGCCTTTGATTGGCGATTGGTTAACCATAATGGCTTCAGACTGCCGGTAAGGCTGCGCCCGGCGGCGGGCTCCCGGGGCCGGGTCTTCGCCGGCCCGGTCGTACTGGCCAGCCTGCCCAGCCGGTCGCGGCATAAGCGAATCTACTGCAATGCAGCAACCTACGGATTTGTCTCAGAAGGCCCCTTGCGCCGAGGCTTCGGATGGTCATGATGTGCACCCTTTCGTGCGGTGCACTCGGGACGCGCCCGCGGGGAGTTCCATGATTGGTCTTGTGCTTGTGACCCACGGTCGGCTGGCGATTGAATTTCGGGCCGCCCTGGAGCACGTGGTCGGACCGCAAGACCAGATCGAGGCCGTCACCATCGGCCCCGACGACGACGTCGAAGAGCGCCGCAGGGATATCATCGAGGCGGTGCGGCGCGTCGACAGCGGCGACGGCGTCGCCATCCTGACCGACATGTTCGGGGGTACGCCATCCAATCTCGCCATCTCGGTGATGAGCCGGCCCAAGGTCGAAGTGCTCGCCGGCATCAATCTGCCGATGCTGGTGAAGCTCGCCAAAGTACGCGACGAATATCCGCTTGCCGACGCGGTAGCCGCCGCGCAGGAGGCGGGCAAGAAATACGTCACCATCGCCAGCCGGGTGCTCACCGGCAAATGAACGAACCGGCCCATAGCGCCGGCGCGCCTGACGCGGCCGGTTCGCCCGGGGGTGCCGTTTCCCGTGTCTTCGTCATCTGCAACAAGAAAGGCCTGCACGCCCGCGCCTCGGCCAAATTCGTGCAGACGGTCGAGAAATTCGACGCCGACGTGCGCGTCATGCGCTGCAACGACGCCGTCGGCGGCACCTCGATCATGGGGCTTATGATGCTGGCCGCGGCGCCCGGCACCTCGATTACCGTCGAGGCGACCGGGCGGCAAGCCGCCGAGGTGGTCGACGCTTTGGCGGCGTTGATCGAGTCGCGTTTTGGCGAGGCCGATTGATAAGTTAAGCCGAACCGCCGTCCGAAGGAGGCAACGCAGATGAGTCCCGAACCCACAACTTCGAAAGACAGCGCCGCGCAATCCGCTCCCGCCGCACCCGCCGCTCCGGCCATTCCAGCGGTCGCGGGCGACGCCGGCCGGCAGCCGCCAACCATCCGCTATCTCGATCGCGCCGACATGGTGGAGACCTTCGCCAATTCGATCACCGGCCTGATCTTTGACGGCCAGACGCTGCGCATCGAGTTCGGCGTCACCCGCTTCGACGACGTCAAGCCGAACACGGCGATCACCGGCCGGCGTTATCCGGCCTGCCGCCTGGTGTTGCCGCCGGCGGCGGCTGTCGACCTCATCAACCGCATGCAGCAGATCGCTGCGGCGCTCACCCAGGCCGGCGTGGTCAAGCAAGCGCCGCGGCCCGAAGCGCCGAAGGCGGGATGAACATTTCCCGGACGCGGTGCAGCGCGTCAGCGGTGCACCGCTGATCCGGGATCGTCTCAAGCTCTGAAATTGCGAGGGTCCCGGTTCTGCAGCGCATCATTTCGTGCTGCGCTGCGCCCCGGACACGTGCGCCGCCTTGGCCGCGGCTTTCAGGTCGGCGACGAATTCGTCGTAGGCCGCGCGCTTGTCGGTCTGGTCTTCGATGCGCAGCAGCGCCGAAGGATGCACGGTGACGACGAGCTTGGTGCCGTCGGCCATTTCGAGCGGGATCTTGCGCGCTTTTGCAATCGTCAGCGTCTTGCCGGTCAGCCCGCGCGCCGCGGTGACGCCGAGCGCGATGACGGTGCGCGGCTGCACCAGCGCGCGTTCCTGGTCGAGCCAGAACTTGCAGCGCTCGATCTCGTCATTGTTCGGCCGCTTATGCAGCCGGCGCTTGCCGCGCATTTCATGCTTGAAATGCTTCACCGCGTTGGTGACGAAGGTCTGCGCCCGATCGATGCCGGCGTCCTTGAGCGCGGCGTCGAGCACGCGGCCGGCCGGGCCGACGAACGGCTTGCCGGAAAGGTCTTCCTTGTCGCCGGGCTGTTCGCCGACCAGCATGAAGGCGGCGTGGCTCGGGCCTTCGCCGGGCACCGCCTGGGTGGCATCGCGATAGAGCGGGCAGCGCCGGCACTCGTTTTCCGCCTGCGCCAGCTGGCGCAGCGACGTGACCGGTTTGTTGTCCGCTTGATCCATGTTGGTAGAATGCCCGGCGCGCCGGCCGTTCAGGCATCCACATAAAGAAATCTTTATGTGTTATTGCCGCATGCGCGCTATCCTGCTAGAAGCCGCCCGCCTCCCACATGTCCGCCCCGAAGGATAGCCAGTTATGAGCACGTCGACCAAGCCGAAAACGCAACTCCCGCCCGCCGACTACGTGGTCAAGGATATCGGTCTCGCCGAGTGGGGCCTCAAGGAAATCGCCATCGCCGAGACCGAGATGCCGGGGCTGATGGCGACGCGCGAGGAGTTCGGCCCGGAGCAGCCGCTGCGCGGCGCGCGCATCGCCGGCTCGCTGCACATGACGATCCAGACCGCGGTGCTGATCGAGACGCTCAAGGCGCTCGGCGCCGACGTGCGCTGGGCCTCCTGCAACATCTATTCGACCCAGGATCATGCCGCCGCCGCGGTCGCCGCCGGCGGCACGCCGGTGTTCGCGGTCAAGGGCGAGTCGCTCGAAGACTACTGGAACTACACCCACCGCATTTTCGAATGGCCCGACGGCGGCGGCCCCAACATGATCCTCGACGACGGCGGCGACGCCACGCTGTTGATGCATCTCGGCATGCAGGCCGAGAGCAATCCGGGCGTGGTCGCCAAGCCGACCAACGAAGAGGAAGAGGTGCTGTTCGCCGCCATCAAACAGCGGCTCAAGGACAAGCCGGGCTGGTACACCACCATCGCCAAGGCCATCAAAGGCGTCACCGAGGAAACCACCACCGGCGTGCACCGGCTCTATCAGATGGAGAAGGAAGGCCGGCTCCTGTTCCCCGCCATCAACGTCAACGACAGCGTCACCAAGTCGAAATTCGACAATCTCTACGGCTGCCGCGAATCGCTGGTCGACGGCATCCGCCGCGGCACCGACGTGATGATGGCCGGCAAGGTGGCGATGGTCGCCGGCTTCGGCGACGTCGGCAAGGGCTCGGCCGCCTCGCTGCGCCAGGCCGGCTGCCGGGTGCTGGTCTCGGAGATCGATCCGATCTGCGCGCTGCAGGCGGCGATGGAAGGCTACGAAGTCGTCACCATGGAAGACGCCGCGCCGCGCGCCGATATCTTCTGCACCGCGACCGGCAATGTCGACGTCATCACCATCGAGCACATGCGCAAGATGAAGGACCGCGCCGTGGTCTGCAATATCGGCCACTTCGACTCTGAGATTCAGGTCGCGGCGCTGAAGAATTTGAAATGGGTCAACGTCAAGCCGCAGGTCGACGAGATCGAATTCCCCGACGGCAAGCGTATCATCCTGTTGTCGGAGGGCCGCCTGGTCAATCTCGGCAACGCCATGGGCCATCCGTCATTCGTGATGTCGTCGTCGTTCACCAACCAGACGCTGGCGCAGATCGAAATCTGGACCAATCCAGGCAAATACCAGAAGAAGGTCTACACGCTGCCGAAGCAGCTCGACGAGAAGGTGGCGCGGCTGCATCTCGACAAGATCGGCGTCAAGCTCACCAAGCTGTCCGACAAGCAGGCGACCTACATCGGCGTGCCGGCGGCGGGGCCGTACAAGAGCGATCACTACCGGTATTGAGACAGCTCCGGCGGATTATCGTGCGAGCCGTCTGGACCATGATCCGTTCAACCTGATCGGATCATGCTTTAGGACGTCGCGGCGGCAGCCAGAAGGGCGCGCAAATCCGGCCGGTTGCCAATTCGCTGCGTGGCGGGACGGCCAGGCGCGTCCTGCTGCGGCGAGCCCGTAGTCCGCAGCAGGCTCCGCGCCCGGGCCGGCGTTAACAGCGCTGCGCCGCCGGCGCGCAAAAAGCCTTGCATGCACGCAATTACGCCCACCGCGACCGGCGATGCGCTCGATGTGCCGGCAAATTCGTCGGTGTACCAGCGATCCTCGCTGCCGCTCTGCAAATCGCCGTAGCCGCAACTCGTCACCTCGCGGCCCCATCCCTGAACGTCGACGGCGCTCCCGAAATTGGAAAAATCCAGTCGCGATCGGTCGGGCCCATAGAGGGCTCTGTTGTGGGTCCCCGGCGGCGGCGCGCCGGCACCGACGAGGATCGCGCCGGAATCGCGGTTGGCGCGGCGAAATGGATTCTTCCAGTCCCCGGGGAAGCCGGCGGCAGGCGTCTCATAGAGGTCGTCGTCAAGGTCCTGAGCCCCATTGCCCGCCGCCTCGACGACGATGACGCCGCGAACTCACGGCATAAGCGATCGCATCGAAATCGTCGGGCCACCATTCCACCGCGATGAAACCATCCTGATCGTCGCGGTTCTCGTAATTGTTCTTCGGTCCCGGGTAATGCAATTCGATGAGCAGGATATCGCCGGCGCTCAGCAGGTTCGCGGCTTCGCGGATAGCCGTGGAGCTGGTCCGGTTAGCGGCGCCGAAGATCGAGACCATGCCGATCGTCGCATCGGGACAAATGCCGGTCACGCCGAAAGCGTTTCGATTGGCCATGCACACACCGACAACCGCGGTGCCATGGTTACGCCACCCGGCGTCGTTTGGCGCGGTGCCGCCGAGTAATCCGCGGCTGTTGCGCTGCAAATCCTCGTGAGTGAGCCGCCACTCACCCTCAACGTCGATGATATTGACGCCAACGCCGGCGCCTCCCGTCCGCGTCCAGGCGTAGAGTGCATCGACGCCGGCAGGAGCCGGACCCAGATGGATTTGCCGGCTGGAATAATCCGGACTTTGCGGCGGCGGCGCCGGCGCGGCGGCGCTCGGCTGCATCCTGTTGATGGGAGGCTCGGGACGCGGCTTCACATAAGCGGCTTCGACCGCCGGCACGGCGCGTAGCGCGCTTGCGATCTCGTCGAGCTTGCGGTCTTCGGCAATGACCCGATGATACAGACGCACGGTGCCCGGCGCTCCTGGCGCGGGCGCGGCGACATGGGCGCGCAATTCAAGGCCGATCGTCCCGGTCCGTGGCGCCGCAGCAAACAGCGGTGCAATGGTCGCGTCATATTGCCTGAGAATCGATGCGATCGTCGGATGCGCCATCGGCGGAAGCGCGCTTCTCGCTGCGCCCTCCGCGAGCGCCGATAAACTGGTGCTGCCCCACACCGGCTCCGTTGCCGCCAGAACCACCAAATAACGATCGCCCGCGTATCGCGGCGTTGCTTCATTCGCCATCTTCCCCTCCCTGGACCGATCGTGCAGAAATCATGGTCGTGCGGCGCGCGGCTTCACGTAGGCGGCCGTGACTTCGGGCAGTTTGCGCAGGCTCTCGACAAAGTCGGTTGCCTTCGCGCTATCGACTTCCGCGGAAAACCAGCGCGACAGCGCCGGATCGTCGGATCCTGGATGCAGAGCTGCCAGCGTCAGTCCGAAGTCCTTGGCGCGTTCGAACGGTGCCTGATGCTTTGCCGCTTCGGGCTCGGAAAGCGCGCTTGCCGAAAGTTGAACGAGAACCTGCTTCATGTCGACTCGCACAATTGCCAGCTCGCATTTAGCTATGCATTTGCTGTACTTCCGCCAACGCCCGGTCAGCCTTCTGCTCGCCAATCCGCAACCGACTGGAACGCGGCTGCGGGTGGCGCGGTGCTCAGCGCTGCGCCGGCACCACCGTGACGCGGAAGCCGATCGGCTTGGCGGCAAAGCCCAGGAAGCTGCGGCGGATCGTGCCGTTGGCGGTGCGCGCGCCTGCGGCGCCGCCGAGCGCGGTCTGCGTCGTCAGGCAGCGCGCGTCGCTGTCGAGACAGGCGACGATGAGGCCCTCCTCGGCAGTTTCGTCACGGCCGAGATCGGACAACGGATCGTCTTTGAGCCGGTCCGTGCCGGCCAGATAAAACGGCAGGCTTTCGGCCAGCGCCGCCGAGCCCCAATAAAGCTGCGCCGGCTTAGCGGTGAGGCGCTCCGCCAGGGCCGCGACCGGCTGCGAATCCGGCCGCTCGGGATCGGGTCCAGCCACAAGCTTCGCATAGGCGATGACCGGCGCAGCGGCGATGCAGGCTATGGCGACGGCGAACGCGACCAGCCCGGCGGCGCTCGCCTTGCGCGCGTCGATGGCGAGCAATGGCGAAGCAAACAGCACAATGGGAAGCAGCGCCCAATTCGGAAACGTCCAGTCCGGCGTGAGGCGGTAGGGCGCGATCAGATTGACCAAAGCCGGCAGGATGAGCGGTACCGCGAACAGGATCAGAGCCTGTCGCCGCATGTCATCGCGCGGCCAGGCAATGTCGGCGAGAACCGATTTATCTGGCCGCGAGGCCGCAAGCAGCACCAGCGGGCCGGCGGCATAGGCGACGGCGCCGAGAATGTAATAGACCGATTTGGCGAGCGCGGCGGCAAAGCCGTCGCCGGTCATCACGCTTTGGCGCATGAAGGCGTAATTCGAGCCGCCGTCATTGGCGACGTACCAATAGGCATGCGGCGCGATCACCAGCGCCGCCGCCGCCGCCATCGCATAGGGCGCCGGTGAGCGCCAGAACCGCGCCGTCGCCGGGCCGACAAAAGCGGCCAGCGCCATGCCGGCGAACAGATAGACGCTCCAATATTTGCTCAAGAAGGCGAGGCCGGCAGCCGCGCCGGCGACGAACGCATCCGCCGCGCTCAAGCCGCGCCGGGCGCGTAGATAGAACAATAAAGCCGCGGCCCAGAACGGCATCATCGCCGTGTTGGCGTTCAATTCCGGCGCCTTGATATTGTAAAGCGGCACCAGCGCCGGAGCAG
This sequence comes from uncultured Alphaproteobacteria bacterium, assembly GCA_963791925.1. Lineage (GTDB taxonomy): Bacteria > Pseudomonadota > Alphaproteobacteria > Rhizobiales > Xanthobacteraceae > BOG-931. Next base: position 462,288 of record CAWBUA010000007.1, read on the forward strand.
CAAGGCCGAACAGCGCCCGGTTCTTGTCGAGATGGTCGCGCAGCAGCCGCCAGGTGATCGCAAGCGTGACGCCGATCGTCGTCAGCGTGAGCAGATGCAGCGACCAGTCGGCGCGCGGGAAAACGGCAAACCACAGCGTGAACAGCCATGCCGTCATCGGCGGGTGCTTGTAGCCGAAGGCAAAATGCTGGGCCCACACCGCGGCTTCGCGGGCGTCGGTGCGCACATCCACGGTGTAGAACGCGATGGTGTCGAACAGCATCCACAGCGCGACATAGGCGGCGAGCGCCAATGCGACGACGAACGCTTCGTCGTGTTCGGCGATCAAGCGCTGTCCGGCGGCGACGAGCCGCGCGGCGGCGCCGGCGAGCGGCCGGCGCGGATTTTGTGGCCGATCGGAAAGCGCAACGGACATCTGGAGATGAAGCCCCAAAAGACCGCCGTCCACGCAGGCGCGGTCGCGGTCATGGTGGCAATAATTTGCCTTCGTCACAAGCACTTGATCGCGGGCAACAATGTGGCATTTCGCTGAAACCGCGGTCGCCGCGGCATTGCATTTCGTCGCAGCGCGGCGCTAACTCCGCCGCCACGATGGACGCGATTTCGCCCAAAGCTCCGTTGTCGGAGGGTGACACTGGCTCCGCGCCGCGGCCGGCGCCGGAACTCAGCATCGTGGTGCCGACCTATAACGAGCGGGCCAACGTCCCGCTTCTGGTCGAGCGGTTGCGGCAGGTGCTGGCCGGCTGCGACTGGGAAGTGCTGTTCGTCGACGATAATTCGCCGGACGGCACGGCGGCGGTCGCGCGCGACCTCGGCGCGGCCGACGCCCGCGTCCGCTGCATGCGCCGCATCGGCCGCCGCGGCCTTGCCGGCGCCTGCCTCGAAGGCATGCTGGCGAGCCAGGCGCGCTATCTCGCGGTCATGGACGCCGATCTGCAGCACGATGACGCGCTGCTGGTCGCCATGCTCGACCGGCTGCGCGGCGGCGGCTGCGATCTCGTGGTGGCGAGCCGCTACCTTGAGGGCGGCACGGCCGCCGGGCTGTCGAAGCAGCGCGCCCGCGCCAGCCGCTTCGCCAACTTTCTGGTGCGCCGGCTCCTTGGCATCGATCTCACCGATCCGATGAGCGGCCATTTCATGATCCGGCGCGACGCCTTCGAGCCGCTGGCGCCGTCGATCTCTTCGCAAGGCTTCAAGATCCTGCTCGACCTGCTGGCGACCAAGCCGGGAGCCTTGCGCGTCGTCGAATTGCCGTCGAAATTCCACGAGCGCCGCCACGGCGAAAGCAAGCTCGACAGCAAGGTCGCGCTGGATTTTGCCGCGCTGATCACGGCGAAACTGACCAACGACGCCGTCTCGGCGCGTTTCCTGCTGTTCTGCCTGGTGGGCTTAAGCGGTCTTGCCGTGCATTTGCTCACGCTGTCGGTCGCGACAGAGCTCGCCGCCTTGGCGTTCGGCCTCGCCCAGACGCTTGCGACCGTCACCGCGATCACCTGGAATTTCGTGCTCAACAACATGTTCACCTATCGCGACCAGCGGCTCACCGGCTGGCGTTTCCTCACCGGCCTGGTCGGCTTCCAGGTGATCTGCGCCATCGGCGCCGTCTCCAATGTCGGCATCGCCACCTGGATCTACGACTACGACAGCAAATGGTGGCTCGCCGGCCTGGCCGGTGCGCTGATCGGCACGGTGTGGAATTTCGTGGTCAGCGCCGCGTTTGTGTGGCGGCAAAGATAATGACCCTCTCCCGTCCCGGGAGAGGACGCCAAGCGAACGAAGTGAGCGCGGCGGGTGAGGGCCTGCACACAACGCTCCGCCAATCCCGGCCCTCACCCCGCAACTTTGCCTTCGCTGCGCTTCGGCAAAATTGCGGACCTCTCCCGGAACGGGGGAGGGGCTATGCGCTTGCCGCTTCCTCCCCTCGATGTTATCTGCCCCGCCATGACCGCGACGCCGATCGATCGCATCCGCAACTTCTCGATTATCGCCCATATCGACCACGGCAAATCGACGCTCGCCGACCGGCTGATCCAGCTCACCGGCGGGCTCGAAGCGCGCGAAATGGTCGAGCAGGTGCTCGATTCCATGGATATCGAGCGCGAGCGCGGCATCACCATCAAGGCGCAGACCGTTCGCCTGAAGTATCGCGCGCGCGACGGCAAGGACTACGTGCTCAACCTCATCGACACCCCCGGCCATGTCGATTTCGCCTATGAGGTCAACCGCTCGTTGGCGGCCTGCGAGGGCGCGCTGCTCGTGGTCGACGCCAGCCAGGGCGTCGAGGCGCAGACGCTCGCTAACGTCTACCAGGCGCTCGACAACGATCTCGAGATCGTGCCGGTGCTCAACAAGGTCGATCTGCCGGCCGCCGAGCCCGACAAGGTCAAACAGCAGATCGAGGATGTGATCGGGCTCGACGCCTCCGACGCGATTCTGATCTCGGCCAAGACCGGGCTCAACGTGCCGGACGTGCTGGAAGCGATCGTGCACCGGCTGCCCCCGCCGAAGGGCGATCGATCGGCGCCGCTCAAGGCGCTGCTCGTCGATAGCTGGTACGACGCCTATCTCGGCGTCGTGGTGCTGTTCCGCGTCGTCGACGGCGTGCTGAAAAAGGGCCAGCGCATCCTGATGATGGGGACCAACGCGAGCTACGAGGTCGACCGCGTCGGCGTGTTCACGCCCAAGCGCGTCGAGCTCGACGAGCTCGGCCCCGGCGAGATCGGCTTTCTCACCGCCTCGATCAAGGAAGTGGCCGACACCCGCGTCGGCGACACCATCACCGACGAGAAAAAGCCGGTGGCGGCGCCGCTGCCCGGCTTCCGCCCGGCGATCCCGGTGGTGTTCTGCGGGCTGTTTCCGGTCGACGCCGCCGATTTCGAGGCGCTGCGCGCCGCCATGGGCCGGCTGCGCCTCAACGATGCGAGCTTTTCCTTCGAGATGGAGACCTCGGCCGCGCTCGGCTTCGGCTTCCGCTGCGGTTTCTTAGGCCTTCTCCATCTCGAAATCATCCAGGAGCGGCTCGAACGCGAATTCAATCTCAATCTGATCGCGACCGCGCCGTCGGTGATCTACAGGATCAAGCTGCGCAACGGCCAGCAGCTTGAAATTCACAATCCGGTCGACATGCCGGACCCCAACCACATCGAGGAAATGCAGGAGCCGTGGATCGAGGCGACCATCCTCACGCCGGACGAATATCTCGGCGCGGTGCTGAAACTCTGCCAGGACCGCCGCGGCGAGCAGAAGGAGCTCACTTACGTCGGCAACCGCGCGCTGGTGAAATACAATCTGCCGCTCAACGAAGTGGTGTTCGACTTCTACGACCGGCTCAAATCGGTGTCGCGCGGCTACGCCTCGTTCGACTATCACCTCACCGACTATCGGCCGGCGGACCTGGTGAAATTGCAGATGCTGGTCAATGCCGAGCCGGTCGACGCGCTCGCCATGCTGGTGCATCGCACCCGCGCCGAGAGCCGCGGCCGCGCCATGGCCGAGAAGCTGAAGGAGCTGATCCCGCCGCATATGTTCCAGGTGCCGATCCAGGCCGCCATCGGCGGCAAGATCATTGCGCGGGAAACCGTGCGCGCCTTCCGCAAGGACGTCACCGCCAAATGCTACGGCGGCGACGTCACCAGAAAGCGCAAGCTCCTCGAAAAGCAGAAAGAGGGCAAAAAGAAAATGCGCCAGTTCGGCAAGGTCGACATCCCGCAGGAGGCGTTCATCGCCGCGCTGAAGGTGGATGTGTGATTCTTACCTCTCCCCGGCGGGGGGAGGTAAAATGCCTTCTCCTTTGCTATAATTTTTCGTTGTGCGAGGTGCGCGATCCTGGCTCCCACCGTCGATTAAAAATGGCGAATATCAAGCCCCTACGGTTACAACGCACGCACGAGACGCTATCCTGGAGCGTGAGCTGGAACAGAGCTGGATTGAAAGAACGGTGAGAGAGCCGGAATGGTCTCGTCCCGATCCGCGGAGGCCGGGTGTGCAGCGCAGGTTCTGTGTGATCCCGGAATTTGGCGGGCGTGTACTCCGCGTCGCCTGCATCGGAACAGCGGATGAAATTCGAGTTTTGACCGTATTTTTTGATCGAGATGCCCGAAGGCCATCATGACACCGACGATCAAATATAGTCCTGAGGATAACGCGGCCTATATCCGCCTCTCGCAGGACAAGGTTTTAGAAAGTGCCGAGGTCGCGCCGAATGTCGTGTTTGACTATGACGCGGAGGGCCGGATCGTCGGCATCGAGTTGCTCGACGCTAGGGCGCAGCTTTCCCCTGAGCTCCTCGGCGAGGCGGCGTAGATCGACCAAAGTCGACCTCCCGCAGGAGGCGTTCATCGCCCGCGCTGACGGTGGATGTGTGACGCATTCGCTGTCGTGGACGCTATATATCGATTCACTTCTCCAAGCGGGAAGTGTACGTCTTGATCGCGTGTTCTAGCGTGTCCAATGAAGTCATCAACCGTTCCAAGAGGTGGTTATAAATCGGCAAAAGCCCTGGGCTTTCGGGCAATGAAAGACGATCGGTCACCGCCTTGAGTAACCGTTTGGAGCTATCTGCCGAGGTGAGATGCAAATATGCGACCCGGAGATCGTAAAGGATATAGAAAGGCGCAAGCAGACCTGAAATGTCCTCATCCGGCAAAATTCTTTCTAAAACGCTCTGAAGCCGCTTAAGACTGCCCAATTTGTTGGGATCACCTCCGAGGTCCTTAAGGACCTTGCCTAGCGCAGCATTATCGAATGACTCGATATAGATTTTGTTCAACGTGTCGGCGACGTTGCGCCGTTCTTTGTCGGTGTCGACAACTGGCGGATTGAAACTACCCGCAAGTTCAAGAACCTCGTCATCCAAATGCGCGATTTTGGTTCCAACGCGCTTGAAAAAGGCCGCCAGGAAGTTCGAGCGCGAGGCAAAAAGCTTTTTCTCCATGGGCTGTTCGGTAAAGATGCATTCGATCTGACCGTCATAGAATTCACTGCCAATCGCGTGGTCCGACGCTACGTTTTCTGAGCGCAGATAATATTGTTCTGCCTCGGGCAGCTTGGCGATATCGCCGAGCCACATAACGACTCTGCCATTATTATTGATCCCAAAGGAAATGTAGTCACCGTCTGCAAACACAATCGTGCCATAGGTCGGTGATGCAAACCGGACTTCGTAATCCGGAGAAGCATCGTATTTCAGCAGAACTCGTCGATTGAAGAAAACTGGTGTCAGAAACCCTTCATTAAATTCTCGTACTAGACCTGGGATATAATAGTAATCATCGGGATCGTAGATAAAGGGAACTGTTGTAAATCCGAAATCCTCGATGATCTTCCGTCGCGTGACATTGACCCTAGGTGCTTTTCTTTCGAGCGCCATCCTGTGGTTCTCGATAATGGCGAAGCGTGATCTATCGGGCAGATAGTCTCGCCGACAGTCGGAACAATGCAGATAAGGAAGCCCATTAATGCGGATAGTCACCCCAGAAACCGCATCGTCGAAATCCTTGAACACAAGGGCCAGGGGCTTGCCGCAGGCGTCACAATATAGACGTTGAACGTGACCGCGCGGCGGAAATACGTCTGAAATGTGCATCGAGGCAGTAAGGCTTACTCAGTACGCCACTTATCGCGGCCACCCTTGTTAGTTTCCCTGACCCGCTCAATCAGCGGCTTCTGGTCTGGGAACATCTTCTCGGCCTTATCGATAGCTTCGCGCTGCGTCGGAGCCGTGCCGCTGGCGCGGTCTGAGCCGCCTTTTCGGATGGCGTAGTCACCCCTGCTCTCTGCGTTCGATGTAGACGCGATCCTTATTATTACCCATGTGAAGGTCCTCCCTGCGAGGAATTTGAAGTTGATTCCCGTCACCCTCCCGGACAGAGAGGGTACAACCAAAAGCGGTCCGCGCAATAGCGGAAATGGATTTGGCCTCGGGATGAAGCCTGAGCGACGTGTCCCGGACGCGGTGCAGTGCGCAGCGGTGCACCGCTGATCCGGGACCTTCACAAACTCCGCGCCTGTGACGATCCCGGGTCTGCAGCGCGTCATTACGCTTCGCTCCATGCCGCGCCGCGCCCGGGAAAACGTGAATGTCCTAATCACGGAGACGTGATGTGACGATAGTCTCTGTGGCGTTGACACAAGCCGCAGCCGTCATTACTTGGCCAAATGAAGCTTGCTCATCGAAGGGCACCATTCCGGAGGCGTTCCGAAAGGTGGAGCAAGTGCGGTTCCCGCGGGCGGTCTCGCAAACCGCTCCCGGGCGGCTCGGGCATCGCTTTGGCCGGCACTATGACCGGTCTGCGGGGTGCTCCGCTGGACTGGGACAGCGCGCGGCGGGTAACGCCCGTCCGCGGCACGTCCCAGGAAACACGGCCTGGGCTGAGCCACGGCATTAATTTGCGTGGCAAGCGCCGCGGTGGAGCGCCGAAAGGCGAGCGCGCCCGAAGCGCGGACGGACGGTAACGTCCTTTCGCGTGGCGCGCGCCGGGCCCCGCCGGGCACGGCAACGACAGTGCGCGCCTTTTGGCGCTCCGCCCCCCTTCATTTATTTGGGGCGAACTGGACGGGCTTGCTTACCGTGGCGTGACGCAAAGCTCGGATGCGATAGCCGCATCGCGAGAACGGGGAGGCGCGCGCTTGAGCTTTCACCTCTCCCCCGCGCCGGCGAAGGCGAGCCGGTCGGTCGTTGTACGCTCAAGGGCGCCAGTTTGCGGCGGCTGCGGCCGCTTTGTCCATGGCGCGGTTGCCGCGGCGGCGGCTCGCTCACCCCTCCGCCAAGCCGAGGCCGATCAGCCGGTCGAGCGTGGCGTGATCGGCGAGAAGCTCTGCCGAGGGGCCGCTATGGGCGATCTGGCCGCGTTCGAGGACCAGCGCGTGCTGCGTCAGCGGCAGCGCGATTTCGGCATGCTGCTCGACCAGAATGAAGGCGCAGGTGCCTTCCTTGGTCATGCGGGCGATCGCCGCGGCAAGCTCGTCGACGATCACCGGCGCCAGGCCCTCGAACGGCTCGTCGAGCAGCATCAGCGCCGGATTGGTCATCAGCGCGCGCGCGATCGCCAGCATCTGCTGCTCGCCGCCGGAGAGCTGGTTGCCCATGTTGCGCCGGCGCTCGGCGAGCCGCGGAAACAGCTTGTACACCGCTGGCAAGATCCCAGCGTGCCGGCGCGCGCCGCCACCGTGAGGTTCTCCTCCACCGTCAGCGAGGGAAAAATCTCGCGCTCCTGCGCCACCCAGCCGATGCCGGCGAGCGGCGCGCCGATGCGGCGGCAGCGCGGTGATGTCCTGCGCCGCGCCAGCGGATGCGGCCGCCGCGCGATTGCGTGTAGCCCATGATGGTGAGCAGCAGCGTCGATTTGCCGACGCCGTTGCGGCCGAGCACGGCGAGGCTGCCGTGCTCGGGCAGTTCGAACGACACGTCGTGCAGCACCACGCGCGGCGCCGTAGCCGGCGCGGACGTCGTTGAGCGAGAACAGCGGCTCGGTCACGGCGAAATTCCCGGCGAGCTGCGCTGCAAGGCCACGTCATGCGCGCTTGCCCAGATAGACCTCGCGCACGCCCGGATCGGCGGCGATCTCGGCCGGCGTGCCTTCGGTGAACACGCGCGCCGCCGACCAGCACGATGATGTGCGTGGCGAAGCGGAACACCACGTGCATGTCGTGCTCGATGAACAGCAGCGTGAGATCGTCCGACAGGCCGGCCACCACCTCGAAAATGATCGCCGCTTTCCTCCTGCGGCACGCCGGCCGCCGGCTCGTCGAGCAGCAGCACTTTCGGCTTGCGTCGCCAGCGCCAGCGCGATCTCCAGCAGCCGCTGCCGGCCATAGGGCAATTCGCGCGTCGGCTGATAGCAGGCCGTCGCCCAGCCTCGAGCTTGACCAGGATGTCGTAGGCCTCGTCGATCGCCTCGCCGTAGGCCGGCGATGTTGCGCCAGAACTGGCCGCGCCACGCCGCGCCGCTCGCAGACCGCGAGCGTCACCGCTTCCAGCGCGTTGAGGCCGGGAAACAGCGTGTTGATCTGGAAGGTGCGCGCCAGCCCGCGCCGCACCCGCTCCTGCGGCGTCAGCGCGGTGATGTCCTCGTCGCCGAGGAAAATCTGCGCCGGCATTGGGCGCGCAGCATGCCGGTCATCAGATTGATCAGCGTGGTCTTGCCGGCGCCGTTCGGCCCGATCAGCGCGTAGCGCGCGCCGACCGGCAGCGTCGATGCGATGTCGCGCGGCGACCACCAGCGAGCCGAAGCTCTTGGACAGCCCGCGCGTCGACAAGCGCCGGCGCGCTCACGTGCGGCCTCCAGCGCGCGGCGAGCTCGGCAAGGCCGCCGAGAATGCCGTTGGGCAGGAACATCACCACGCGACCAGCAGCACGCCGATCCAGAAATACCAGTATTGCGGCTCGATGCCGGAGAACTGGTCGCGCGCGACCATGAAGATCGCGGCGCCGATCAGCCCGCCATAGAGCCGTGCCGGCGCCGCCCAGCACCAGCATGACCAGCACGTCGGCGGAGCGCTCGAAGCCGAGCGAATCGAGCGACACGCGTCTGCCGTGGTCTGCGCGATGCAGCGCGCCGGCGACGCCGGCCATCGCCGCGGAGATGGTGTAGATGGTGCGGATATGCGCGCGGCTCGGCGCGCCGATCGCCGGCATGCGCACAAAGTTCTCGCGGATGCCGCGCAGCGCCAGGCCGAACGGCGAATGGATCAGCCGCCGCGCGAACAGGAACAGCACGAACAGCACGGCGAGCGAATAGCCGTAGGCGGTGTAGCCGTAGAGATCGAACTTGAAATGGCCGAGCGAGCGGCCAGATGTCGATGCCCTGCAGGCCGTCGATGCCGCCGGTCAGCCAGCTCGCGCTGTTGGCCAGTTCCTCGAGCAGCAGGCCGAAGCCGAGCGTGAGCATGATCAGCGCCAGATGGCGGAAGCGCGCGATGATGAAGCTCGTGGCATAGCCGACGCATGCCGGCGGCGATCGACGGCGGCCGATCAGACCCGGTGAACGGCTCGCCCCAGCCGAATTTGGAGAACAGCCCGGCGGTATAGGCGCCGATGCCGAAGAACGCGGCATGGCCGAGCGAGACGATGCCGGCATAGCCGAGGATCAGATCGAGCGAGAGCGCAAACAGCGCGGTGATGGCGATCTGGCTCGCCAGCGACAGATAATCGGGAAACAGCACGAACGGCAGCAGCGTCGCCAGCCAGAACGCGATCTCGACCGGCCGCCAGCGCGCTGCGCGCTTGGAAGTAAAGGCTGCGGGCGCGTCAAGGCTCTGCGATCAACGCCATCGCTCAGCGTCTCCCGAACAGGCCGGCCGGCCGCCACATCAGCACGCACGATCATGACCAGATAGATGAGGAAGGCGCCGAGCTGCGGCACGTAATATTTGCCGGCGATGTCGCTGATGCCGATCAGCAGCGCCGCGGCGGCGAACGAGCCGGCGATCGAGCCGAGCCCGCCGACCGACACCACGATCAGCACATAGACGAGATAGGTGAAGGCGAAATTCGGATCGAGCCCGACGATCTCGATCGCGAGCGCGCCGCCGAGCCCGGCGAGCCCGCTGCCGAGCGCGAAGGTGACGGCGAAGGTGCGCTCGACATTGATGCCGAGCCCGCTCGCCATGCGCTGGTTGTCGACCGCCGCGCGCACCTGCGCGCCGAAGCGCGTGTATTCGAGCGTGCCGACCAGGAGCAGCGTGATCGGCGAGCGCCGACGCGATCAGGAACAGCCGGTAGACGGCGATGTCGAGGCCGAGCACAGTGGAACGAGCCGCGCATATAGTCCGGCAGTCGGATCGGCTGCTGCTGCGGTGCCGAAGAACATAGGCCGCCACCGCCACCGAGATGAAGGCGATGCCGATGGTCAGCAGCACCTGGTCGAGGTCGCTGCGCGGTAGAGCCGGCCGATAGAGCACGCGCTCGAACGCCGACGCTGACCACGGCGGCGGCGATGAAGGCGCACGGCAGCGTGGCGAAGAACGGCCAGCCGAGATCGTGTCATCAGCAGCGACGGTGACGTAGCCGCCGAGCATGGCGAAGGCGCAATGCGCGAGATTGACGAAATTCATCAGGCCGAGCGTCACCGACAGCCCGACCGACAGCAGGAACAGCAGCATGCCGTAGGCGAAGCCGTCGAACAGGACGCCGAAAACGGGAGGGAGCATGGCCGAACGGCGCTCCTCTGGCGAAGCCGCGTCAGGCTATCGAACTCGTGATCGGCGGCGGGCCATAAAGGTCGAGCCCGACCGCGCGATGGCTGCCGCATCCAGCACGCTCGTTCGCGGCGGCGCCTACTTCTTCATCGTCGCCTCGTGACCGGGTCTTTCACGTTCGGGACCTTGTCGATCACGACATTGACGAGCTTGCCGTCCACCTTCTCGACCTTGCTGGATATAGATGGTCTGGATGACGTCGCGGGTCTCCGGGTCGATCGACATCGGGCCGCGCGGGCTTTCCCACTTCATGCCCTTGGCCGCGGCGATCAGCGAGTCGCCGTCGGTCTTGCCCTTGGTCTTTGCTCAGCGCCGCGTAGATCAGGTGCATGCCGTCATAGCCGCCGACCGAGAAGAAGTCGGGATTGCGCTGGAAGTCGGCGTTGTAGGCCTCGACGAAGCTCTTGTTCAGCGGGTTGTCGAGATTGTAGTCGTAATTGCCGGCGGTGATGATGCCGAGCGCGTCGTCGCCCATGCTGCTTGAGCGCGTGCTCGTCGGCCAGTTCCTGCGTGGCCCATCACCTTGATCTTCTTCGGGTCGATGCCGCGCTCGGCCAGCGCCTTGCCGAAGGCCGCCGGCTGCGAGCCGCCGGGGATGAAGACGAAGATCGCACTGCGGGTTGAGATCCTTGGCGCGCTGCACATAGGCGGAGAAGTCCGGGTTCTGCGACCGCCATGCGCACCGAGCCGACGATCTTGCCGCCGCCGGCCTTGAAGCCTGCTGGAATGAAGCCCGTCTCGGCGTCGATGCCCGGGCCATAGTCGGATGACCATCGTGTAGGCGTTCTTGATGCCGTTCTTGGCCGCCCAGTTGCCGAGCGTTGTCGTTGACCTCGGCAGCGGTGAACGAGGTGCGCGTGCAGTAGGGCGACTTGTCGGTGATGATCGAGGTCGCCGCGTTCATGACCACCATGAATTTCTTCGCTTCGCGCCGAAACGCTCGCGGCCGGCAATCGCGTTCGGGGTGAGCAGCAAGCCGGCCAGGATGTCGACCTTGTCGCGCGCCACCAGTTCCTCCGCCAGCCGCTTGGCGACCGGCGGGTTGATGCCGCCGACGTCCTTGCGGATGATCTCGATCTTCTTGCCGGCGACGCTTGTCGCCGTGCTGCTTGCATGTAGAGCTTGATGCCGTCGTCGATCTGCGTCGCCGTGTCGGCGAACTGGCCCGAATAGGGCAGGATGAGGCCGATCTTGATGGTGCCCTCGGCGTGGCCCGCGGCCGGCAACAGGCTTGTCGCGAACAGACTTGCCGCGAACAGGCCGATGCCAGCCAACAACAGACGTTTCATTGTCTCCTCCCATTTGTCGTCGCTGACTTCATGACTGTACCACTTCATCGGCCGGCCAAAGCGCCGCGCGTTTTGACGCGGCGCCCTTGGCGGCCGCCGCTTCAGTGCGCCATGCGCGCCTTGGCCGGGTCCTTGACGTTCGGAAAACTGTCAAACTCGACGTTGCGCAGTTCGTCGCCGACCTTTTCGACACGGCGGATATAGACGGTCTGCACGATGTCGCGGGTTTGCGGATCGATGCTGATCGGACCGCGCGGGCTTTCCCAGCTCATGCCCTCGGCGGCCGCGATCAGCGAGTCGCCGTCGGCCTTGCCGCCGGTCTTTTTCAGCGCTTCGTAGATCAGGTGCATGCCGTCATAGCCGCCCACCGCGAAGAAATCGGGATTGCGATGAAATTCGTCGTTGAAGGTTTTGACGAACTCATGATTGAGCGGCGAATTGTGGTTGTAGTCGTAATCGGCGACGGTGATGATGCCGATCGCGCCGTTACCCATGCTCTTGAGCGCGGTTTCCGTGCCAAGCGCGTCCTGTCCCAGCACTTTCGTCTTGGTGACGTCGATGCCGCGCTCGGCGAGCGCCTTGCCGACCGCTCCCGGCTGCGCGCCGCCCGGAATCCAGATGTAGATGGCGTCCGGGTGGGCGTCCTTGGCGGCCTGAACGAAAGCGGAGAAATCCGGATTGGCGACCGGAAAGCGCACCGAGCCGATGACCTTGCCGCCGCCTTCCTTGAAGCCGGTCTGGAACCAGGTTTCGGCGTCGATGCCGGGACCGTAGTCCGACACCATGGTGTAAACCGTCTTGATGCCGTTCTTGGCCGCCCAGGTGCCGAGCGTGTAATTGAGCTGCGGCGTCGTCGACGAGGTGCGGGCGATGTAGGGCGACTTCGCCGTGATGATCGCGGTGGCGGCGTTCATGACCACCATGAATTTCTTGGCTTCGGCGGAAACGTCGGCCGCGGCCAGCGCGTTCGGCGTCAGCGAGAAGCCGGCCAGAATATCGGCGTGGTCGCGGACGATCAGCTCCTGTGCCAGCCGTTTGGAAACGTCGGGCGCGATGCCGCCGGTGTCTTTGCGAATGAGCTCGATCTTCTTGCCGGCGACAGTGTCGCCGTGCTGCTTCATGTAAAGCTTGATGCCGTTGTCGATCTGCGCGCCGGTGTCGGCGAACTGTCCGGAATATTCGTTGATGATACCGATCTTCACCGTGTCTTGCGCGCTGGCCGCGCCGCCAAGCACCGCCGCCAACAGCAAGCCAACAAGTCCAATGAGGACTTTTTGCATCGTTCCCTCCCAGGCCACATGCTCTTGCATGTTGCTAAGCGCCTATCCTCATGCAGGATCGGCGCGAGTGCAATCGCAGCCGGCAGCCTTTCGTGCGGCAAGGTGGGATGCGGCCCGCCGCTGGCCTCTTGCGTGGGCCGCCCACCCATGGTCCAGAGGAGTGGCCAGCAGCGGCGGATCGGCCACAGATCCGCCAGGGATCGAATCATGGACCGCCAAGCCATATCGGCCGGCAGTATCGACGCCGACGAAATCGCGCGCTTTTCCCGCGTCGCCGCGCAATGGTGGGATCCGCGCGGCCCGATGGCGGCGCTGCACAAGTTCAATCCGGTGCGCCTCGCTTACATCCGCGACCGAAGCGCCGCGCATTTCGGCCGCGACGCCAAGCGGCTCGACAGCCTCGCCGGCTTGCGCCTGCTCGATATCGGCTGCGGCGGCGGCATCCTCGCCGAACCGCTGGCGCGGCTTGGCGCGGCGGTCGTCGGTGCCGACCCTTCCGAGCGCAATATCGAGGTGGCGCGGCACCATGCCGGGCAATCGGGACTGGCGATCGATTACCGCAATACCAGCGCCGAGGCGCTGGCCGAGGCCGGCGAGAAGTTCGACATCGTGCTCGCCATGGAAGTGGTCGAGCATGTCACCGACGTCGGCTTGTTCGTCGAGGTCGCGGCGGCGATGGTCAGGCCCGGCGGGTTGTTGTTTGTCGCGACCCTCAATCGCACGGTGAAAAGCTTCGCGCTGGCGATCGTCGGCGCCGAATATGTTCTGCGCTGGCTGCCGCGCGGCACCCATCAATGGGACAAGTTCGTCACCCCGAACGAGCTTGAAATCGCCATCGAGCAAGGCGGCATGACGATCGCCGGTGAAACCGGCGTGATCTACAATCTGCTTGCCGACCGCTGGCAGCTGGCCGCCGACATGGACGTCAACTACATGCTCGTCGCGGAAAAGGCGGCCTGATGCACGCCGGGTGGCTTTGGATTGTCTTCACCGTCATCGCTGCGTTTTTCCAGACCGTGCGCAACGCGATGCAGCGCGAACTGACCGGCAAGCTCGGCACCGTCGGTGCAACCCACATCCGTTTTCTGTTCGGCTTTCCTTTCGCGCTGGTCTTTCTGATCGGATTGATGCTCAATACCGGCATCGCCTTGCCGCGGCCGGAATGGCACTTCTGGCCGTGGGTACTGGATGGCGCTTTCGCCCAGATCGCGGCGACAGCCTTGATGCTGGTCGCCATGGGCGAGCGCTCCTTCGTCGTCACCATCGCTTACATCAAGACCGAACCGATCCAGGTCGCGGTGTTCGGCCTGATCGTTCTCGGCGACAAGGTCACCGGCCCGATGGCGGCGGCCATCCTGGTCGCCACGGCGGGCGTCCTGATCATGTCGACCAAGCGCGGCGGCATGGTGGGCGGGATCAGGCCGACGCTCATCGGGCTCGCTTCGGGCGGCATGTTCGCCTTGTCGGCGATCGGTTTTCGCGGCGCGATCCTGAGCCTGCACCTGCCGGACTTCGTCATGGCGGCGACGTTCACGCTGGTGGTCGGGCTGCTGATCCAGGCCGCGGTGCTGTCGCTTTATCTTTTCGCGCGCGAGCCCGCCGCCATGACCGCCATCATGCGCGCCTGGAAGCCGTCGGTGTTTGCCGGACTGATGGGCGCGCTCGCCTCGCAGTTCTGGTTTCTCGCCTTCGCCATTGCCACGGCCGCGAGCGTGCGGACACTGGCTTTGGTGGAAGTCCTGTTCGCGCAGCTCGTCGCGCGCTTCGCCTTCGGCCAGCGCACCACGCCGCGCGAAGCCGCCGGCATGGTGCTGGTCGTCGCCGGCGTCATAGTGCTGATATTGGCTTATTAGGTCGTAGACCCTAAACGGCGACCCGAATACTGCCTTGGAGCGGCGTTTGAGGTCTGCTTTCAGGGAGCAGCAGACAAAGTTGCATTTTGGCCAACAACGGCTTGGGTCGCGAATGACCCTAGACGTCAGCGTGCTGAACGCGGCTCGTCAAGATCATGCGGCCCGCCGCAGCGTCGTTGCTGGCGAGACAGACGAGTCGTCGCCCCACTTGCTGCGGAACTGCGCTGACGCATCACGGGCGATAGGCTTGCCGTGGCCAAACCCGGCAGCATCAAATGAAAGACTGGCAAGCTTGCGCTGGCTCGCACGACCTTCGTCCAAATTCTCGAAGCCGACGGGATCAGCGAGGCCCATAAGGTTCATGCACACATCGCCAGCGAACAGCATACGTCCCGGACGCCAGAGCAGCGCGACCTGTCCCGCGCAGTGTCCAGGAACATGGATGACTTCGATGCCGCCAGCAACGGGCAGCACTTCCCCATCAGTCAAAGGTTGGTCGATGGCAACCGGTTCCAGTCGCTCCTCGGGATGAAAGAACAGCCTGCACATAACTTGCCGCAACAAACCAGGTGCCGGCGTCATAGGCCGAAACGGACCTCCACTCTCAGCGATAGGAATATCGAGCGGGTGCATGTAAGTTCTCGCACCGGTTTCCCGCACAATGGAAGCGGCGCTGCCGATATGATCGGGGTGGCCGTGAGTGAAAACCAGGTGCTTAAGCTCGTCTGGTGAACGGCCAAGTCCGCGAATAGCCGTAAAAGCAGCTACGTGCTTGTTCGGAAAACCGGCGTCGATCAGGGTCAATCCGTCGTCGTCCTCAATCAGGTAGGCGTTTGCCATCCCCATAGGGACGATATGCACACGGTTAATCACAAGTTCCACGCTCATAAGAAGAACTCCCAGCAATCGTTTCACGGCGTAAACGCGCTATGCTGATGTCCGATCCTGTGCAGGTTTCTCGGACGCCGGAGTGAAGACCAAGCCGCGGGTGTGTGCGGCCGGCGTCCGAGAAGCGCCAAGGCACGAAGTCGCGGGAGGAGATTGCAGGTGGTGCGGCGGGCGCTATGGGGATTGAGACCGGGCGCGCGCGGTGCGGCCCGGTGATTGTGCGGCGCAGGTGAGACCGGAAGCTGGCGCACAAGGGTTTTTGCGACCACTTGGCATGAGACGGCGACGGTTTGCGGCGCAGACTGATGGGTTGAGCAGATGCAACAGACGCCATTTGGTGTCTGCGGCCCGAGCGGCGGCGCTGCCGGCGAAGGGCCAGCGATGTGCGTCAGTCTGATCTGGCATCAGTGGCGAGTTCATGAGGTGTCGATTGATGGCTTGTGCCTGGGCGCCCCGCCGCGTGCAAAGACCTCGATGACGATCATGCGGCCACCGCAGCAGGGACATGGGCGCGGGTGCACGCGGGGCTGATCGGACTGCTGCGTTGAAGCGGCCTCTGGTTCAGTCTGCGGTGTCGCGACGGCGAGCAGTTCACGCGCCTTGGCGATGCTCTCGGCTCGGTTGCCGTTGGCGAACAGCCCGTAGTGGCGGATGCGATGGAAGCCTTTCGGTAACACGTGGATGAGGAACCGGCGGATAAACTCGTGCGGTGCGAGGGTCATGGTTTTCCAGCGGCCAGGCCCTTCGATGCGATAGTCCTTCCAGCGGAATGACACACCGCCATCATCAGCAGCGACCAGCCGACGGTTCGAGATGGCAACGCGATGGGTGTAGCGCGACAGATAGCGCAGCACCTGCCTGGGTCCCGCGAACGGCGCCTTGCAGTAGACCACCCACTTGATCCGACGCAGCGGAGCGACGAAGCGCTTGAACGTGCGCTTGTCGGCGAGACCGGCCTGGGTATTGAAGAACTTCAATTGGCCGGCGCGGTGCGCATCCATGAGCATCGCCAGCATCTTGCCGCGGAACAGGCGCGCCAGCACGTTGACATGGACGAGGAAGTTGGCGCGCGCCGCGACCCATCGCGCGTCATCGAGCGAGAGCCCTCCGCCTGGCACGATCATGTGCACGTGCGGATGATGCGTCATCGCCGATCCCCATGTGTGGAGCACGGCTGTAATGCCAATCCGCGCGCCGAGGCGCTTTGGATCGGCGGCGATGGCGAGCGTGGTTTCGGCCGCCGCCTTCATGAGCAGGTCATAGATGACGCGCTTGTTCTGATAAGCGACATCGCGCAGTTGACTGGGCAGCGTGTAGACAACATGGAAGTAGCTGACGGGCAGCAACTCGGCTTCGCGCGCGGCGAGCCATTTCTGTGCCGCCGCGCCCTGGCACTTGGGGCAGTGGCGATTGCGGCAACTGTTGTAGCTGACGACGGTGTAAGCACACGCACCGTTCTCGCAACGCGAGACATGACCCCCGAGTGCTGCTGTGCGGCAGCGCTCGATCGCACTCATCACCTTCATCTGGTCGAGGCTCACATGCCCCGCGTTAGCCGAACGCCAAGCGGAGCCGTGGTCGCGGAAGATGTCCGCGACCTCCAGCGCTGGTCGAACCACAACCGACGGCGTTACGCCGGCGGTCCTTCATTCGACTTGTCCTTGCGGCTCCGCATTTTCCGCTGCGGCTGCGACAGTTGCGTGAGCGGGCTCTCGACGGCCGCGATCATGCCGGTGGCCACGCGCGTGTAACGCGCCGTCGTCTCGAGCTTGTCGTGTCCAAGCAACGCCTGTATCACCCGAATGTCTTTGCCGTTCTCGAGCAGATGGGTTGCGAAGGAATGGCGAAGCGAATGAAGAGACAGCGTTTTGCGCAGCCCCGCCGCTTTCGCCGCCTCCTTAAACAGCCGGCTGAACTGGCGTGTGGTCAGAGGCCGATGCTCATCGCGACCGGGAAACAGCCAGCGTTGTTCCGGCGCAATGCCGGCGTCTTGCTCGGTCGGGCGCGCCTTCCACCATTGCCGCAACAGCTCGAGGACCTCCGCCGGCAGCATCACGTGCCGGTCCTTGCGGCCCTTCGACTGCACGATGCGGATGATCCTCTGCTCGCTGTCGATGTCGCCCGCCCGCAGCCGCACCACCTCGCCGGCCCGCAGCCCGCAACCATAGGCAAGCGTCAGCATCGCTCGCGCCTTCAGGCTCGTCGCCATGGCGAGAATGCGCTTGACCTCCTCTGGGCTCAGCACCGGCGGCAACTTCTGCGGCTCCTTGAGGTGCCAGACCTCGGCCGCCAGATCGTGCCGACGCAGCGTGACGCGGAACAGAAAGCGCACGCCGGTCATGATCCGATTGCGGTTACAGATGCTCGCCCCGCTCTCGATGAGATACAGCTGAAATCGCCGTACCTCGTCGGGCGTCGCCGTATCGGGCGAGCGTTTGAGCCAGGCGGCGAACCGCTTGCAACTGTAGACGTGGCTGCGCTGCGTGTGCGGGTTGAGTTTGCGCGCAGCCATATCTTCGATCATACGCTGGCGCAGCGGACTGACAGAGTTGGTCTCGTTCATGGGGAGCTCCATCCTGAGTGAGGTTGACGACGCCTCGATTGTCAGGACGGGGCTCTCCAACTGCTATTGGCTCTCTCGGCCGGCTACCGGCCTATCGGCTCCTGACCCCGCGCAGCGGGCTGGAGCGCAGCGACTTTGTGCTATGGCCCCTCGCGTCACTTAATGCGGTGCAGCGATTTGAACGCTGGGGTAAAGCGGAAGTCGCACGACCAACCCAAATCGGCCGTACGTGACCCATTTCGGAAATCGACTGGGCGAGCGGCGCGCTGTTCCCATTAGCTTTAGCCTAACAGCAATAGCCCGCTAGCGACGATCATCACAACAGCGGTCGCGCCATGGATTCCGAATGCGGCCGCTTTTGTTCCGCCGTGCCCGAGGACGATTGCGGCATCGGTAAGCGGAATGATTGTGGCCGCCAGCATGAACCAGCCTAGCAGGTGGGCTGATCGATTGAAGATCAAGATCGCGGTAAACAGACCGGACGCGATGTCACGGATCGCCTTTACCCAAAGATAGGCGTGCCAGATGGCGTCGGGCCGCACAGCGACGCCAAACGCTGCGGCAGCCGCGTAAGGCGCAAACAAAAAACGTGTGCCGATGAATACAATCCCCAGTACGATCGCGCCTGACAAGCAGTATCCAATGATAACAGTCAATTCGACCTCTTAGGTCCAAACCCGGCGGCACGGCGCGCTTCGGTAAGGCTTACATTCTGTCGATCAAGGCTTCGATCCGGCTTAGGCGTTGGCGAGGTCACCTCGCCGCCACATTCCTACGATGTAAGCCTAAAATCCAGTCGGGCCTACCGCGCCGATCCAGCGCTTGACCTTAGTTGGCGCCTTTTCGTCCATATAGAAGAAATGCGCCATTGTAGGTCGCACAGGCTTGATGTTCGGATCATCGAACTTCATGCCAACCTTGCCATGAAAGACCTTCAGCAAGGGGCTGTCCCAATATTCCGCGACGTCGTGATGCGCGGTGAAGCCCGTGTCGATGAACTGCCGGAGGTTCTCTCGGATTGCCTTGCGCCCATGCCAGTCGGCGATACCGAGATTGCATATGGCATCCTCTGCGAAACAATCGAAGCCCTTCCCAAAGGTCTTGTCATCGATCTCTTTCCACATTGCCATCAGCCATTCCGGCGGTGCGGTCTTCGTGAAAGTGATGGTGTCCATTGCGATGTTGGCTGCTGAGGTGGAAAGTGAAGTGTGTCGGGTAGGTGTAGGTGATGACAATGCTGACATGATCATTCTCCCTGAGTGTCATCCCAACCCGCCGCCACTTGAGTTCGGAACTGCTGCGGGGTTCCGACGAAAGATCGTGTGAGTGTGTGGTGCCGTTGTCGGAACGCGCTTTGGCTTCCGCTGTTCCGAGGTATTTTCAAATTATTTTTTGAACTGGACGAAGTTCCTCTGCCCGTTCAGTGCGAGCCGGACAAAAGGAGTTTTTTGTCAATAGCCTACGGCAAAGTTTCAGATAAGGAACCACCTATTAGCAGGGAACGCCGCTGGGAAAGAGGTGCCAGTCAAATGATCGCGCATTGTCTGACGTCGAATGTCGGTAGAGACCGCCCCATCACGTGACTTCGGTGCCGTCAATTTCGAAGTTTTACGATGCTGCAGGGGAAGCCAGTCGTGTCTCATGTTAGTTTTCCCTAACCAGCGCCACTGCCGCGGGAAACTACTTTCTCGCACCTGTAGGCATTTACCGACATCCCAAGTTTTATTTGGACGATCTTGAGAAGGGCGGTTTCGCTATCATTCGCCCTTATCCGTTTAAATAATATCTTTGCATGTGGCCTGAGGTCCTTGTTGGAAATGGTGTGTGATAGGCGCAGTGATCCAAACCGTCCCTACAGATTACGACAATTCCCTGGATTAAGGCTCTGCCGCTCTCCACTCTATTTGCGCTCTCGTTCGATATGGGCCGCGCATGCCGCGCCTTGTGGATTGTCGCCCGGGATGTGACACACACATACCGACAGGCTCTCCTATTATGTTCCAGCCGCTGGGTTCCATGTTACAAGTGCACAATGCGAATCCTGGCTGGGGTTGATCGAAATCTGACGGGCAGACATATACGCATTGTAGGTGATGAGCCATTCGAGGAGGTGTCATGCCGGTCAAGACCGCAATTTACGAGCCGCCGAAGGAAGGGCTTCCCCACTTGGTGGTGACATTCGAGTCTGACGGCTTGAAGGTTCTCACCGCCAATACTGACCTTGAGGCGCGAAACTTGGTCTCCGAGCGAGCGATCCGACGCAGGAGGGAGGGAATGAGTGAGGCTTCAGCGGCGCTTCGGACGCCCCCGGCATAGGCCAGCAAGCTACCTCGTCGCGCATCGCCACGACATCTAGCTACGTCCACCTTCGACTTCGGCGGCTCTAGCATCCCTCCAACTTGGGCCTTCTTGGCTCCCGGCATTCATCTCCTGCCGGGAGCAATTTTATGCGGCTGGTCTATTTTATGAGTGCACGGCCTAATTCTTGTCGTCCGGCAGGATCGGCAGCGGGTGAAATTCGATGCCTTCCTCGTGCAATTCCTTGGCCTCTTCCGGCGAGGCCTCGCCGTAGATTGAGCGCCGCTTGCTCTCGCCATAATGGATCTTGCGCGCCTCTTCCGGAAAGCTCGGTCCCACGTAGCTTGCGTTCCTGGTGACGTGGTCGCGCAGCTCTTTCAGCTTCTGCCGCAATTCGCGCTCGACCGGCGACATCATTGCCACCGGGTTTTTTGGCGGAATTCCCGGCATCGGTGTCGGCTGCAGCGGCGGCGGCGGCGGAGCGGGGGGCGCGGGCGATGGCCCGGGCGGCTGCGGCACCGCCGCCTCCGCGGGAGGCGAAGCGGACGCCAGATTTGGCGCCAGGTTTGGCGCCATGATCGCTTTTTCGACTTTCGCCGAGCCGCAAAGCGGACATGTCACCAGCCCACGCTTGGTCTGCTTGTCGTAAGCGGCGGAATTGGCGAACCAACTTTCGAAGCTATGGCCTTGGTCGCAGGCGAGCGCGTAGCGGATCATAATGGCTCCCGCACCGCGTGCAGATAAGTCGGCTCGGCCATCGGCTCGACCAGTTCGAAGCGCCGGCCGTGCCGCAGCGACGGAATCCGCGCCCGTGCCGTGGCGATTGCGGCCGGATCGATCTCCGCGATCAGCACGGCCGGCTCGGTGCCGGCCTCGGCAAGGATGCGGCCCCAGGGATCGACGATGAGCGAATGGCCGAAGGTCTCGCGGTCGTTCTGGTGCTTGCCGCCTTGCGCCGCGGCAAACACGAATGAGCCGTTTTCGATGGCGCGGGCGCGCATCAACACGTGCCAATGCGCCTCGCCGGTTTGGCGGGTAAAGGCCGACGGGATGGCGAGGAACGAGGCGCCGGCTTCGGCCAGCGCCCGATAAAGCGCCGGAAAGCGCAGGTCGTAGCACACCGTCAAACCGAGCCGGCCCCACGGCAGATCAGCGATGACCGCAAGTTCGCCGGCGCGGTAATTATTGGATTCCCGATAGCTCTCGCCGCCGGCAAGATCGACGTCGAACATGTGAATCTTGTCGTAGCGGGCGGCGATGTCGCCTTTGCGGTCGATCAGGAAGGAGCGGTTGGCGGCTTTCTCCGGCGACGCCTTGATGGCGAGCGATCCGATATGGATGTAGATATTGAACTTGCGGGCGAGCCCGCGCAGTGCCGCCAGCGTCGGGTCGTGCTCTTCTTCGACGATCTTGGCGAACAGCTGATCGCGCTTGAGCGCCAGGATGTTGGTCATCTCCGGCGTCAACACATAATCGGCGCCGCCCTGCCTGGCTTCCTCGATGGCCGGCAACAGCGCGGCGAGATTGTCCTGCGGCTCGAGACCCGAACGCATCTGGACGAGGCCGACCTTGAACGTCGATGTCGTTGCGCCGCTCATGCCGGCGGTCCTTTGGCCGTTTGCTCTTTGAGCTGCGCCAGCAGCGGATCGAGCTTGCCGTCCTCGTCAAGCGCGTAGAGGTCGTCGCAGCCGCCGACATGGGTCGCACCGATGAAGATCTGCGGAAAGGTGCTGCGGCCGTTGGCGCGGGCGATCATCTCTTTGCGTTTGTCCCGGTTGGCGCTGACGTCGATCTCATTGAAGCTGACACCCTTACGGGAGAGCAGTTCTTTGGCGTCGAAGCAATAGGGGCAGTAGCGAATGGTATAGATATCGATGGCGGCCATGTCTTTACGTATGGGTCTGCATCAAGCTGCGTATTTTATCCGTCAAATTGCTTATATGGACGTTCGCGCCGGGTCGGCAACCCTGGCAAAAATCAGCACATCGACATTGGCGGCGCCGGCGCGCAACAGCGCACGGGCGCAGCCGTCGACCGTGGCGCCGGAGGTCAGCACGTCATCGACCAGAATGAGGCGGCGGCCGGTGACCGCGCCTTTGGTCTCCGGCGGCACGCGGAATGCTCCTTGGACGTTGGCCGCCCGCTCGGTTCGCGACAGGCCGACTTGTTGCGCCGTCGGCTTGACGCGCTTGCGCGCGCCGGCCGCGATCGGCACGCCGCTCGCGGTCGATATTGCCGCCGCCAGCATGGCCGATTGGTTAAAGCGCCGCGCCCACAAGCGGCGCCAGTGCAGCGGTACCGGGACCAGCGCGTCGGCCTCGGCCAGGAGCTCGCGGCCGGCATGGCTGATCCACCGTCCCATCATCGGTGCGAGGTCGAGCCGGTCGCCATATTTGAGGGCGTGCACCAGGGCCCGCGAGACCTCGTCGAAACGAACGGCGGCGCGGGCCCGCCGATAGGCCGGCGGATCGGCGATGGCTTCCATGGACAGAATGCCCGGCCCGGGGTCATAGACAAAGGGAATGCCGAGCCGCTCGCAATAGGGGCGGGTGATGAAGGACAGTTTCGACCAGCAGGCCGCGCACAGCGCCGGGCCCTCGACGGGTTCGCGGCAGGCGGGGCATAACGGCGGCAGAGCGAGATCGAGCGCCGTGCGCAGCACCGCGCGCATCACCGTGGGGATGGCATCCGCGGCGCGTCTGATATGCGCCGGCAATGCCGTGCCGGCCGAGGGCATCATGGCTTCACGCTATCGCGCTATGGTTGAAATGTCATGGGCCAAAACAAAGTCATGCCCGAACGCCCGGTGATTTTCGACCGCGCGCTGCTGCGCGCTCGCCGCCGCCGCGCCGCGGCTTTGGGTGCGGCGACGTTTTTGCTCGACCGCGCGGCCGACGATCTCGCCGACCGGCTGGCGGCGGTGCTGCGCCGCTTCGATCTGGCGCTCGATCTCGGCACGCCGGGCGAAGCGGTACGCGCGGCGCTATCGCGTCTCGGCTCAGTCGGCACCATCCTGAAATCCGACACGATCGCTCCCGCCGTCGCGCGCGCCGGTCAGTTCGTCCTTGCCGATGAAGAGGCGTTGCCCTTTGGCGAAGCCAGTCTCGATCTCGTGGTCTCCGCTTTGGCCTTGCAATTCATCAACGATCTGCCGGGCACGCTGGTGCAAATTCGCTGTGCGCTCAAGCCCGACGGCCTGTTTCTGGCCGCCCTCGTCGGCGGCGAGACGCTGACCGAACTGCGCCAGTCGTTTGCCGCGGCGGAGAGCGAAGTGGAAGGCGGGGTTTCACCCCGCGTGGCGCCGTTCGCCGATCTGCGCGATCTCGGCGCCTTGCTGCAGCGCGCCGGATTTGCCCTGCCGGTGACCGACATCGATCGGCTGACGGTACGCTACGATTCCGTGTTCGGCCTGATGCGCGATCTGCGGCGCATGGGGGCGGCCAACGCGCTCGCGGCGCGGCGGCGCACGCCGCTCAAGCGAGCGACGCTCATGCGCATGGCCGAAATCTATGCGGAGCGTTTTTCCGACCGCGACGGACGGCTGCGCGCGACGTTCGAGATTGTCTGGTTGTCGGGCTGGGCGCCGCATCCGGGCCAGCAGCAGCCGCTCAAGCCGGGTTCGGCGCGGATGCGGCTCGCCGCTGCGCTGGGGACGAATGAAGTTTCCGCGGGCGAGAAAACCGGAAGGTGACGGCTATTTCATCGCCGTCAGCACGCTCGAATACATGCCGTTGACGCTCGAGCCAAGCGTCACGATGGTGGCGGCGATAGCGACCGCGATGCCCGATGCAATCATGGCATATTCGATCGCGGTGGCGCCGCGCTGGTCACGCGCGAAGCGCAATGCGAGAGCCGCGACGGGGAGTTTTTCGAGCTTCGACATGGTCCTTCGCCCTTTTTGGCATTGCGATCATAACAGGGTCGTCAGGTGCGAGATCAGCGGTTCGTCGGCAGGCGGCATCGGATAGTTGCGCAGCTGCGGCGGCCGCACCCATTTGAGTTGTTGTCCTTCCCGCGGCTCGACGAAGCCCTCCCAGCGCCGGCAAACATAGAGCGGCATGAGCAGGTAGAAGTCGGGATAGAGGTGGCTCGCAAAGGTCAGCGGCGCGAGGCACTTTTCCTTGACGGCGATTCCCAGTTCCTCCTGCAGCTCGCGAATCAGGCTCTCTTCGGGGCGTTCGCCGGGCTCGACCTTGCCGCCCGGAAACTCCCACAGTCCTGCCATCGACTTGCCCGGCGGGCGTTGCGCGATGAGCACGCGGCCGTCGGGATCGATCAGCGCGCAAGCGGCGACGAGAACAAATTTGACGCCCACGGCCGGCCTCAATCTAAGGAGTGGAGGGTAAAGGCATATTCAATCCGGCCCCGTACTTTGTCGCATTCGGCACGCTGGTTAACGAAAGGTATGTGGGACGCTCAGGCTTTTGTCACGCGGATCAGTTCCAGCACCGCATCGGCGAACGCGCCTGGCGCTTCCTGCGGCGGATTATGGCCGACGCCGGGCAGGACGCGGCGCGAGAAGCTTGCGGTGAAAAAGGCGCCGTGCTTTGCGCTCGCCTCCGGCGGCTGGACGCCGTCGGCCTCGCCTTGGAGCGCGATCGCCGGCACCGCGATCTTGGGCTGCGCGGCGAGCCGCGCTTCGATGGCGTCCAGCGCCGGGTCGCCGGCCGCATAGCCGAAGCGGTGGCGGTAGGACTGGATCGTCACCGCGACGAAATCCGGATTGTCGAAGGAAACCGCGCTGCGCGCGAAGGTCGCGTCATCGAACCGCCAGGGCGGCGACCACAATTCCCAGAGCAGCCGGGCCAGCGCCCGGCGATTGGCTGCGAGCCCGGCGCGGCCGCGCTCGCCGTGGAAGTAATATTGGTACCAAAGCCGGTGCTCGGCCTGCGGATCGAGCGGACTCGCGGATGCAGGGATGTTCTGCAGGTTATAGCCATTGCCGGTGACGAGGCCGCGCACGCGTTCCGGCCACAGCGCCGCGACGATGCAAGCGGCGCGGCCGCCCCAGTCGTAGCCGGCGAGCACGGCGCGGGCGATGCCGAGCGCGTCCATCAACTCGCGCAAATCGTTGCCGAGCGCGGCCTGCTGGCCGGAGCGCGGTGTCGGCGCGGACAGAAACCGCGTCGGACCAAAACCGCGCAGATAAGGCACGATCACGCGGCAGCCGGCGCCGACAAGCGGCGGCACGACCTCGTCGTAGCAGCGCGGATCGTAGGGCCAGCCGTGCAGCAGAAATACCGGCCCGGCGCCGGCGGCGCCGCTCTCTTCATAGGCGATGTCGAGCGTCGACGTGCGGATGTTCTTGATCGCGGCGGGCATGAGGCCGGCGTCAGCTGCGATAGTCGCCGTTGATCGCGACATATTCCTTGGTCAGGTCGCAGGTCAGCACGCGATCGCGGCCCTTGCCCAGCCCGAGCGCGACTTTGAGCGCGATTTCCGGCTTTTTCATCGCGGCGGAAACCACCGCCTCGTCATAGGCCGGATCGCGCGCGCCCTTATGCGCGACGCGGATGCCGTTGAACCAGATCGACAGCCGGTCGCGGTCGGCGGGCTCGCCGGCCTTGCCGACCGCCATCACCACGCGGCCCCAATTGGCGTCCTCGCCGGCGATCGCGGTTTTAACGAGCGGCGAATTGGCGATCGACAGCGCGATGCGGCGCGCCGAGGCTTTCGACGCCGCGCCTTCGATCGTGATCTCGACCAGCTTGCGCGCGCCCTCGCCGTCGCGCGCCACTTGTTCCGCCAGATTAGCGAGCACCGCATTGAACGCCTTGCGGAACGGCACGAGCCGCGGATCGTGGGCGCGGACGATGCGCGGCGCGCCGGGCGCGGCGCCGGTGGCGAAGGCAAGGAGCGTGTCCGAGGTCGAGGTGTCGCCGTCGATGGTGACGGCGTTGAAAGTGTCGACGACACCCTCGCGCAACAGCGCCTGCAGGGCCGGCGCCGCGATCGGCGCATCGGTGAAGACGAAGGCGAGCATCGTCGCCATATCCGGCGCGATCATGCCGGCGCCCTTGGCAAAGCCGTTGATGGTCACATTCGCGCCGCCGAGCCGCGCTTGCGCGGTGGCGAGCTTCGGAAACGTATCCGTTGTCATGATGGCGCCGGCGGCGTCGGCATAGCCATTGCCGGTGGCTTCGCTCGCGAGCCTCGGCAAGACGCCGTCGAACGCCTGCGCCGGCAGCGGCTCGCCAATGACGCCGGTCGACGCCAGAAAAACTTCGGCGATCTTGCAGCCGACCGCGGCGGCGGCGAGCTTCGCGGTGAAGGCACAGGCCTCGCGGCCGCTTTTCCCGGTGAAGGCATTGGCATTGCCGGAATTGACGACCAGCGCCCTGGCGCGGCCGCCTTTGAGTCTGGCGCGGCACCATTCGACCGGCGCCGATGGGCATTTCGAGCGCGTGAATACGCCGGCGACATTGGCGCCGTCATCGAACACCGCCAGCATGACGTCGGTGCGGTCGTGGTAGCGGATGCCGGCGGCGCCGGTGGCGAACCGCACGCCGCGGATGGCCGGCAAGTCAGGGATCGATTTCGGCGCGAGGGGAGAGATAGCGGAGGACATGACTTATTCGACGCTTCCCGGGGCGCAATGCAGCACGAAGCGAAGCGCGTGGTGCATTGCAGACCCGGGATCGTAGCACACGCTGAGTGCGTGACGATCCTGGATCAGCGGTGCACCGCTACGCGCTGCACCGCGTCCGGGATACGCGGATCATTTCTTCGCCGGCGCCGCCGGGTTGAGCTGCGACGGGTCGGCCGCCGCGGGCGGCGGCTGGTCGAGGCGTTCGATGGTGGCGGACTTGCGCAAATTTTCGACCAACTCGGCCTGCGCCTTATGGGCAACAAAATCCTCGATCTGCGGCTTGACCTGATCGAAGGTCGGCGTCGGCTTGATGCGTTTATCCTCGACCTTGATGATGTGCCAGCCGAACTGGGTGTGGACAGGATCGGAAATCTGGCCCTTGTCGAGCTTGAACGCGGCGTCGGAGAACGCCGGCACCATCTGGTCCTTGGTGAAATAGCCGAGATCGCCGCCGTCGGCCGCCCCGGGATCCTTGGACTTTTCCTTGGCGAGCGTGGCGAAGTCCGCGCCCTTCTTCAGCTGGTCTTCGATTTCCTTGGCCTCCGCCTCGGTCGGCACCAGGATATGCCGCGCATGAACCTCTTCCTCGGGCGGCATCTGCTTGACCGCGTCGTCATAGACCTTGTGCATGGCGTCGTCGGTCAGGGCCGCCTTGCCGGTGTCCTGCAGCAGCGCTTCCATCATCACCTTGTTATGCTCGAAGGCGAGGTGGCGCTTGACGTCGTCGCGCTCGCCGAGCTTCTGCTTGTCGGCGGCCTGCGCCACAATAATGACGTCCGACAGGTAGGTGATGAGGTACTCGCGTTTCTGATCGGGCGCCATTTGCGGCATGCTGCTGCCGACCTCGTCCTCGGCCAGCGCAAGGTCGCTCTGATGGATGTCGACGCCGTTGACGCGGGCAAGGACCGGGTCGGAATCCTGTGCCTTGACGGCGGCGGGCGCGATAAGGAACGCCGCGAGCGTAAATGTGCCGAGCACGCGGGCGAGCGGGCGGGTGGAAGCCATGAATGCGATCCTTTGGCCAAGCAGTGCTTCGCCGGGTTATTGAAGGTTTATCGGACGCGTCTTGGCGCAGTCGTCCCGGCGCAGTCCGAGGTCGGGCGGACACTCGCCGAAAGCTTACGCCTTGGCAATGACAGAATTGGCAATGGCGGAATCCCTGCCGGACCCCGCGGCCCACCAAATAGTACTGATTGCATTGACAAAAAAACGACCCCCTCCTATCTCTCGCACAATGCTTGGGACGTTCGGTCGCCTTGCAGAAAACCAAATAGCGCTGCATTTTCCGTCGGTTGGATGCTGCCGGCAGAAATGACCAAAGCATGATCGCCAGCCCTGGGAACCGGTTTTCCGACACGATCATGCGCCAAGAAAGCCGCCCAAGAGGCCGCCAAGAAGCCGCCCGGCGGGCAAGCCCGAAATCTAGAAGGATGATGCGATGATCGGCGCTGTCGCCCGCAAACTGTTCGGTTCCTCCAACGACCGCCGCATCCGTTCCTATCGGCCTCGGGTCGAGGCGATCAACGCCTTGGAAAAGGAGCTCGAAGCGCTGTCCGACGAGGCGCTGCGCGCGCGTACCGGAGATTTCAAGAAGCAGCTCGCCGAGGGGACGACGCTGGACGACATTCTGGTGCCGGCGTTCGCCACCGTGCGCGAGGCCGGCAAGCGCACGCTCGGCCAGCGCCATTTCGACGTCCAGCTGATCGGCGGCATGGTGCTGCACGAAGGCAAGATCGCCGAGATGAAGACCGGCGAGGGCAAGACGCTCGTCGCCACGGCGCCGGTCTATCTCAATGCGCTGGCCGGACGCGGCGTCCATGTCGTCACCGTGAACGATTATCTCGCCAAGCGCGACGCCGAATGGATGGGGCAGATCTACAGGTTTCTCGGCCTCACCGTCGGCACCATCGTGCATGGCCTCGACGACAGCGAGCGCAAGCAGCAATACGACTGCGACGTCACCTACGGCACCAATAACGAGCTCGGCTTCGATTATCTGCGCGACAACATGAAATACCGGCTTGAGGACATGGTGCAGCGCGGCCATGTCTACGCCATCGTCGACGAGGTGGATTCGATCCTGGTCGACGAGGCGCGGACGCCCTTGATCATTTCCGGTCCGCTCGACGACCGCTCCGAGTTCTACAACACCATCGACGCCTATATCCCGAAGCTCGCCAAGGACGATTACGAGCTCGACGAGAAGCAGCGCTCGGTCAATCTCACCGAGAGCGGCATGGAGAAGATGGAAACCTGGCTGCGCGACGCCGGCCAGCTCAAGTCGGATTCGCTCTACGACGTCGAGAACGTCTCGGTCGTGCATCACGTCAATCAGGCTTTGCGCGCGCACACGCTGTTCCAGCGCGACAAGGACTACATCGTGCGCAACGGCGAGGTCGTTATCATCGACGAGTTCACCGGCCGCATGATGCCGGGCCGCCGCTATTCGGAAGGTCTGCACCAGGCGCTCGAGGCCAAGGAGCATCAGCCGATCCAGCCGGAGAACCAGACGCTGGCCTCGATCACGTTCCAGAACTATTTCCGCATGTACGAGAAGCTCGCGGGCATGACCGGCACCGCGGCGACCGAAGCCGACGAGTTCATGGACATCTACGAACTCGAAGTTCTGGAAATCCCCACCAACATGCCGATGATCCGCCTCGACGACGATGACGAGGTCTATCGCACCGGGGCGGAGAAATTCCGCGCCATCCTGACGCTGATCGAGGACTGCAAGGCGCGCGGCCAGCCGGTGCTGGTCGGCAGCACCTCGATCGAGAAGTCCGAGCAGCTGGCGGAAATGCTGCGCAAGCACGGCTGGGAGCAGCACGACTTCGCCGATCCCAACGCCTTCGCCGCGCTTTACTCCGGCGACGAAGGCGCCTCCAAGGCCAAGGTTTTCGCTATCCTCAATGCCCGCTATCACGAGCAGGAGGCCTATATCGTCGCGCAGGCCGGCGTGCCCGGCGCCATCACGATTGCCACCAACATGGCCGGCCGCGGCACCGACATTCAGCTCGGCGGCAATGCCGACATGCGCATCCGCCAGGAATTGACCGATATCGAAGATCCCCAGGAACGGGAGAAAGGCCCGCGCGCCGGCGAAATCCGGGCCCAGGTCGCAAAACTGAAGGAGAAAGCGTTGGCTGCCGGCGGGCTCTGCGTGCTCGGCACCGAACGGCACGAGAGCCGCCGCATCGACAACCAGCTGCGCGGCCGCTCCGGCCGCCAGGGCGACCCCGGCCACTCGAAGTTCTTCCTGTCGCTCGAAGACGACCTGATGCGCATCTTCGGCACCGACAAGCTCGACGGCATGCTGCAGAAGCTCGGCCTGCGCGAGAACGAAGCGATCGTCCATCCCTGGATCAACAAGGCGCTGGAGAAAGCCCAGCAGAAAGTCGAAGCGCGAAACTTCGACATCCGCAAGAATATCCTGAAATTCGACAACGTCATGAACGATCAGCGCAAGGTGATCTTCGATCAGCGCGTCGAATGGATGAAGGACGAGGCCGTCGGCGAAGTTGTCGCCGACATGCGGCATACCGTGATCGACGATCTGGTCGCCAAGCACGTGCCGGAGCACGCCTATCCGGAGCAATGGGACGTCGCCGGTTTGCGCGAGGAGCTCAAGCGAGTGCTCGGCCTTGATCTGCCGGTCGACGAATGGGCCAAGGAAGAAGGCATCGCCGACGAGGAAATCTTCAGCCGCGTCGAGCGGCGCGCCGACGAGCACATGGCGGCCAAGGTCGCGCAATGGGGCCCCGACGTCATCCGCTACATCGAGAAGTCGATCCTGTTGCAGTCGCTCGACCATCTCTGGCGCGAGCACCTCGTCATGCTCGACCATCTGCGCAACGTGATCGGGCTGCGCGGTTACGGCCAGCGCGATCCGCTCAACGAATACAAGGCGGAGTCCTTCAGCCTGTTCGAAGCCATGAGTGAGACCCTGCGCGAGGCGGTGACGGCGCAGCTGATGCGGGTCGAAATCCAGGCGGCGCCGCCGGAGCAAGCCCCCGCGCCGCTGCCGGTCATGGCCGCGCACAAGATCGATCCCACCACCGGCGAAGACGAGATGGCGTTGGCTTTGGCCGGCGCCGAAACGCTGGCCCGCCACGGCATCGGCCAAGGAATCGGCCAAGGAATTGGGGCTGCCCCCGCGGCGGCGAACGGAGGCGGATCGGCGCTTGCCGGCGCGATGCCGGCACGCGCGCCGCAGGCGGCGGCACCGGCACGCAATCCGCAAGATCCGCAAAGCTGGGGCAAAGTCGGCCGCAACGAGCCCTGCCCCTGCGGCTCAGGCAAGAAATTCAAGCACTGTCACGGACGTTACGCTTAGCGGACGACGTCTACTGGAGTCCCGCCCAGCGGCTGTCGAAGGAGCCCGCGGGAACCACCGGCTGCGCCCCGCGCAGCAGGCCCGTACTGCCCGTGCTGCCGACGGTTGACGGCGCGGCATTGGCGTCAAGCTGCGAAGCGTCTTGTGCCTTGGACCTCGGCTTTGGCGCCTGCGCGATCTGAGGCTCGGCCTTTTGCGGTTCGGCGCGTCGCGCGTCTTCCCGCGGCGCCTCGCCGCGCAGCGCCGGATTGGGGTTCAAGCCGGCCAGCACCGTGCCTTGAGGTTCGGCGGGCGGCGGCGGTTTTTTCGGCTCGAACAGGCTGGCGAAGAAGTTCGAATGACTTGACGACTGACCTGACGATTCACTTGGCGAACTCGCGGGCATCGCAGCGCTGCTGTCGCTCGCCGGTACAGGAGCCGGTTTTGTCGTGCTGTTGAACAGGCCGCTGAATATGCCGGCCGATGAACTCGCGACCTGCGTCTGCATGAAGCCGTCTTGCGGATTTTCACGCGGGCCGCTCAGCATCGGCGCCGGCATGCCGGGATGGATGGGCGGCGCGTGCAGGTGTCCGTCATTGTCCATCACCGGCTGCGTCTCCGCGAGCTTGGAAGCGAAGACCCGGTTCATGCCGCCGTCGGTGCCCCAGACCACCGGCTCGGTCGGCACGTTTTCTTTGAGCAGCTGAGCGAACTGATATTCGTCGTTGCGCTGTTTCTCAAGCGCCGGCCCGGCGATCTCCTGCGGCACTTCATAGGCCGGACAGCGCCCGGTGGGATTGAAGACGAGCGGCCTGGTCGAACCCTCCGGCGGCTGCGCGTCGAACACGTAATGGCGGTCGCAGACATCGACCTTGGGTTCGAGATGCGTCACCTCGAAATGGTCGTTGCCTTGCTTGAGCATCATCCAGAACGGCATGTTCGGATTATTGCGGTGCTTGGCGAGGTTCGCCGGCGTCAGCCGGAACGGATAGGCCTGGATCTGGAATGCCTTCTGCCCGCCGAGAAATGCGTCGCGCGCCAGCGAGTAGATTTCGCCGATCTGCTCGTCGGTCATGGCATAGCAGCCGCGCGACGAGCAGTCGCCGTGGATCATCAGGAACGCGCCGCTATAGCCGTTCGCCCGGTCGTAAGCATTGGGGAAGCCGGTGTTGATGGCGAGATAATAGTTGGAGTTGGGATTCATCAATCCTGGCGTGATCGCGTAGAAGCCCTCCGGGGCCTGGCGATCGCCTTCGGTCTTCTTCGGCCCGAGTTCGCCCGACCAGCGGCAGATCGGATAGACTTTCAGGAGCTGGTACTGGCCGGTGGTGTCCTGCTTCCAGACTTCAAGCTCCGATTCCTCCTTGAAGATGCGAACGAGGATCGGCGAATCCTTCGGCATATTCTTCTGCTGCAGCAGCGCCAGCATTTCCGGCGACAGTTCCTTCATCGCCCGGGTCGGCAGCTGATAGCCTTCGTCGGCGTAACAGCCGGCGAGCGCCAGCGCGGCCGCGCCAAGCAGCGCCGAGGTCGCGAGCAGCCGCAGGCTCACGGCGCAGGATGAAAGCGCGCGGGCAATGCCGGCGCGGATCAAGGTAAAGTTCCCCGACAGATCGGCCATCCCCTTGCCATCACTTGCTAATCGTTATCCATAAGCAGTGGCTTTCGCAAGGCGACCAGACGCGCGCCCAAGTCCTGAGGATGCGCCGGATAAATGAATGGTAAATTATCGTCGAATTTGCCGGCCGAATCCAAGGATTTGACAGCCATCCGCGCCCGGGGACCAATCGCGGCGGGATTGTGGCAAGGTTATTGTGGCAAAGCTATTGTGGCCAGGCTTCAGAACGCCGGTGCGCGGTTGCCCCTGACTGCGCAATGACCGCGCCATGACCGCGCCATGACCGCGCCAATGACCGCGGTCAGACGAGCGTCCGCCCGATCGCGGCGAATTTTTCCCGGCGCAGCCTCAGGATGGTGGCGCGGTCGAGGCCGCGCAACTCACCGAGCGCCGCCGCGATGGCTTCGCCAGCCACGGCGATCGCGGCATCAGGATCGCGATGCGCGCCGCCGGTCGGTTCGCCGACGATGGCATCGACGACGCCAAACCGCACCAGATCCTGCGCGGTGATCTTCATGCTCGATGCCGCTTCCTGGGCTTTGGCGGTATCGCGCCACAGGATGGAGGCTGCGCCTTCGGGCGAGATCACGCTGTAGATGGCGTGCTCCAGCATCAGCACGCGATTGGCGGTGGCGATGGCGATCGCGCCGCCGGAGCCGCCTTCGCCGATGATCGCCGCGACATTGGGGACGCCGATCGCGAGGCAGGCTTCGGTGGATCGCGCGATGGCCTCGGCCTGGCCGCGTTCCTCGGCGCCGATGCCGGGATAGGCGCCGGCGGTGTCGACGAGCGCAATCACCGGGATATCGAAGTGGTCGGCCATGCCCATCAGCCGCGCCGCCTTGCGGTAGCCTTCCGGCCGCGCCATGCCGAAATTGTGCTGGAGCCGGCTTTCGGTGTCGGAGCCCTTTTCATGGCCGATCAGGCAGACCGCTTCGCCACGAAAGCGGCCGAAGCCGCCGACGATCGCCGCGTCCTCGCCGTGCTTGCGGTCGCCGGCGAGCGGCACGAAATCGGAAATCAGCGCCGCGACGTAGTCGAGGCAATGCGGTCGCTGCGGATGCCGCGCCACTTGCGTCTTCTGCCACGGCGTCAATCCGGCATAGAGTTCCCTGAGCGCCAGTGACGCCTTGCCTTCGATCCGGGTGATCTCGTCGGCGATCGCCACGCCGTCGCTGTTGAGCGCGCGCAATTCGTCGATCTTGGCCTCAAGTTCGGCCACAGGTTTTTCGAAGTCGAGATAGGAGCGCATGATGGGCGAGCAGTGTTTGTCAGGGTTCCGGGGCGCTTTCGCCGATCGGCGGCCTAACTCACCCGTGCGCACGCTCAAGTCAAGCAATGCGACCGAGGACGGGCGCGACCGGCTTATCCGGCTTCGAACCGGCGCAATTCCTCCTCGACTGCGGCGAGTAATGGTCGGAGACTTGCGTGGACGGTGTCCCAAACAGCCTTGTCGAGTACAAGCTCGTAATTATGCCGGTAAACGTTGCCGGCGCCGGCCATCCCCTTCCAGCGAATATGAGGATGCCGCGATTTCAATTCAGGGGGCAGTCGGCGCGAAGCCTCCGAAATGATCTCAAGACAGCGCGTCACTGCATAGACCGTGCGACGATCTGCAAGGAATTGCTCGACCGTCATCTGCCCGATGAATGAGAAGGCGAGCGCAATGTTTTCTCTGATATCGATTAAGGGTTCGACGGCGGACTCAGAAGGCATATATCGAATCTGCGGTCGCGGCCGGTCGCACGTATGGTTTCAGCGCTTCTTTGTTCACCACATCGACCGGCCCCGAAAATAGTCCGGCAATAAAGTTCTTCAGTTCGACATAGGCGAAAATGTCGAGGCTGGCATTCGGGGCCAACTCGATCATAATATCGATGTCGCTTTGCAGGTCCGCCTCGCCGCGGGCTACAGATCCGAACAATGCGGCATGCTGAACGCCGCGCGCGCGCAGATCGCCTTGATGACGCCGTAGAACTTCGATGGCTTCGTGTTTGTTCATGGCAAGCTCGATCGGGTGCTCGGATCAGATTTGTATCAGAAAATCATCCGATATGAAATTTCAGTCCCGTCTTTGTCCTTGATATAGACCCGATTGCCGCCTTCGGCTTCCTTGATCAGTGCCTCATACAGCCGCAGCGAGTTCTTGATGACCTCTGCGTAGGACGATGCCTCCGTCCTTTCTCGCAACGCCTTCAACCGCTCCATCGCGCTTTCCGGAAGCTCAAGCTGTACCCGGGTAGTCTTCTTTTCCATTCGATCCTGTGCCCAACGGCGCGGCCACGACCGCCCATAGCGCCCCCTTGGATTTCAATAGTTGCGAAACTTCTCTGCGCAGCATGGAGAATCCGTGGAGCCTTCGCTCGTCCGCTCCCGAGCACTTTAACTTTATCGGAATATACTCAAATATCAATCAATTTTTGATGTTATTATCGCTCCGCCAGCGGATGCAGGTCCCGCACCAGGCTTTTCAGGCGCTCCTCCAGCACGTGGGTGTAAATCTGCGTGGTCGAAATGTCGGCGTGGCCAAGGAGCGTCTGCACCACGCGCAGGTCGGCGCCGTTGTGCAACAGATGACTGGCGAAGGCGTGGCGCAGCACGTGCGGGCTGAGCTGCTGGGAGCGCAAGCCTGCGGCGCCCGCCAGCGCCTTCAGTTCGCGCGCAAAATGCTGGCGCGTGAGATGGCCGCTTTCGCCGAACGACGGGAACAGCCATTTCGATGAGACCGCGCTGCCGGCTTCGGCAAGCAGATTGAGATAGGCCGCCATCGCGCGCTTGGCGGCGTCGTTGAGCGGCACGAGCCGCTCCTTGTTGCCCTTGCCGCGCACCACGATAACGCGCGCGTCCTTGCGGGCCGCCGATAGCGGCAGCGCCACGAGTTCGGAGACGCGCAGGCCGGTCGCGTAAAGAACTTCGAGCAGGCAGGCGAGCCGCGCGGCGCGCAGCCGCGCCGGCAAAGGCGCTGCCGGGTCGACGTGACCGGCACTGGAGAGCAGACGGTCGACCTCGGCGATCGACAGCGTCTTGGGCAAAGCCCGCTCGCGCTTGGGGCCTTCAAGCACCGCGGCGGGATCGTCGCGCCGCTGGCCTTCGGCATAGAGAAAGCGGTAGAGCTGGCGGATCGCCGAGAGACGCCGCGCCACCGTCGTCACGCGCAAGCCGCGCTTGGCAAGCTCGCCCAGATAAGCGCGCAGATCGGCCGTGCCCGCCTTGGCGATGGAGCGGCCGGCGTCTTTGAGATAGGCCGAAAAATCTTCAAGGTCGCGGCCATAGGCCGCCAGCGTATTCCGACCGGCGCCGCGTTCGGCAGCGAGCATATCGAGATAGAGCGCCACCAGCCGCTGGTCGGATTGCCGCGCGCCGCCGCCTGCACTTCGTGCCGTCGCGCGAGCCGAGTGACGAGCCATCGGCTGACGCACCATCCGCCGGCCTCATTGATCCTTGAAGAATTTATCGGGCGGTATCGACACCGACATGTCGCGCGGGTGCGGTTTGACGAAATGCGCGAGCGAATAGAGGCCGCCATAGACGGCCGCGCAGATCAACGCAATGATCGACAGTAAACGCAACAGACTCGGCATCGTCAGGTGCCCGGGCTCATCCCATTGGTGCCGGCAGGTTGGACCGAGTACGATCATGTTCGGTCCGGACTGGCAAGTGACTTTAGGAAGTGATTAGGAACGCCGAATGGATCGCGGACGGCAGGCCGCCATCGATGGTTCGCCGGTCATGATGGAATTTACCTAAATGTCTGATATAGCGTTAAAAAGCGACAGCAATGGGGTGGTTCCCGCGACCGCCATATTGCCGCGCCTGGGCCGCCGCTCGATCGTGCTCATCGGCATGATGGGGGTCGGCAAATCCTCCATCGGCCGCCGGCTCGGCGCCCGCCTGGGCGTGCCGTTTGTCGATGCCGATACCGAGATCGAGGCGGCCGCCGGCATGAGCATCGCCGACATCTTCGCCCGTCACGGCGAGGCCGATTTCCGCAGCGGCGAGGCGCGCGTGATCGCGCGGCTCTTGGAGGGCGGACCGCAGGTGCTCGCGACCGGCGGCGGCGCCGTCATGAACGCCGATACGCGCGCCGCCGTCAAGGCGAAGGGCGTTTCGATCTGGCTGTCGGCCGAGTTCGACGTGCTGATGCGGCGGATCAACAAACGCAAGAATGACCGGCCGATGCTGATGACCGGCGATCCGGCGGCGACGTTGCGTCAATTGCTGGCCGAGCGCGAGCCGGTCTATGCGCAGGCCGACATCACCGTGCAGTCGCGCGAGGTGCCGCACGATGCGATCGTCGGCGAAATCATGCGCGCACTCGCCGATTTCCTGAATGCTCACAATCCGCCGGCCAACGACGGTCCGAGGGACGACCAATGACGGCAATCGTTCGCAGCGATCCAACTATCGTGGCAGTCTCGCTTGGCGCGCGCAGCTACGAGATTATTATCGGGCGCGCCATCATCGCCGCGCTCGGCACGCGGATCGCGGCGCTGCGGCCCGGCGCCAAGGTCTTCATCGTCACCGACGACAACGTGGCGCGCTACGTGCTGGCGGATGCCGAGGCGGCGCTGGCCGATGCCGGCGTGGCGGCGCACCGCGCCGTCGTGCCGGCCGGTGAGGCCTCGAAAAGCTTCGCGGTGTTCGAAGAGGTCTGCGAGGCGATCATCGCCGCGCGGATGGAGCGCGGCGATCTGGTGATCGCGCTCGGCGGCGGCGTCATCGGCGATCTCGCCGGCTTCGCCGCAGCGGTGGTGCGGCGCGGGCTCGATTACGTGCAGGTCCCGACCACGCTGTTGGCGCAGGTCGATTCCTCGGTCGGCGGCAAGACGGCAATCAATTCCGCCCACGGCAAGAATTTGGTTGGCGCCTTCCATCAGCCGATCCTGGTGCTGGCCGACACCGCGCTGCTCGATACCCTGCCGGACCGGGAATTCCGCGCCGGCTATGCCGAAGTCGCCAAATACGGCCTCCTGGGCGATGCCGGCTTCTTCGCCTGGCTCGAAGCCAATTGGCGCGACATTTTCTCGGGCGGCAGCGCGTCCGGAAGTTCCGCCCGCGAGCACGCCGTCGCGGTGTGCTGTCGCGCCAAGGCCGCGATCGTCGCCCGTGACGAACGCGAGACCGGAGACCGGGCGCTGCTCAATCTCGGTCACACCTTCGGCCACGCGCTGGAAGCGGCCTGCGGCTTTTCCGACCGGCTGTTGCACGGCGAGGCGATCGCCATCGGCATGGCCTTGGCCTTTGAGTTTTCAGCACGGCGGCAAGGGCTGGTGTCGAAACCCGAGGCCGCGCGCGCCATCCGTCACCTCGCCGAAGTCGGCCTGCCGACCAGGATTCAGGACATTCCGGGCGCACTACCGTCCGTTGACCAATTGATGGATTTGATCGCGCAGGACAAGAAAGTAAGGCGCGGCATGCTTACATTTATCCTGGTGCGCGGCATCGGCGCGGCCTTCGTCGAGACCGGCGTCGATGCGCGCGAGGTTCGTACCTTTCTCAGCGAGAAGCTCGCCGAACGATGACTTTGATGGATTGGCTCACGGTGACGGCGGTCGCGATCTGCCTCGTCATCTCAGCCTTTTATTCAGCCAGCGAGACGGCGCTGACCGCCTCCTCGCGCGCCGCCATGAATCGGCTGGAAAAGCAGGGCAATCGCGACGCCAGCATCGTCAATCGGCTGATGGCGACGCGGGAGCGGCTCCTTGGCGCGATCCTGTTCGCCAACAACTTCACCAATATCGCCGCCTCGACGCTCGCGACCGGCCTGATGCTCGCCTTCTTTGGCACGACCGGCGAGATTTACGCCACGCTCGCCATGACCGTTCTGATCTTCGTCGTGGCCGAAGTGCTGCCGAAAACCGTCGCCTTCAATGCACCTGATCGCATGGCGCTATTGGTGGCGCAGCCGGTCGCCAGCACGGTGCGCCTGTTTTCGCCGTTGCTGCGGGCGGTCGAATGGCTGGTGCGGATCATCTTGCGCGGGCTCGGCATGCCGGTCGGCAGCATCCAGTCGATCCTGTCGCCGCGCGAGGAGCTGCGCGGCACCGTCGATCTGATGCACCGCGCCGGCGTCGTGGAAAAGCTCGACCGCGACATGATGGGCGGGCTCCTCGATCTGCGCGAGCTCACGGTGTCGGACGTCATGGTCCATCGCACCAAAATGGTCATGATCGACGCCGACGAGCCGCCGCGGGAGATCGTCGAGGCCGTGCTGTCGACCGGCGTCACCCGCCTGCCGCTGTGGCGGGGCTCGCCGGATAACGTGATCGGCGTGCTGCATGCCAAGGAGTTCTTGCGGGCGCTGCATGCGGCCAAGGGCGATCCGGCAATGATCGACATCCCGGCCTTGCTCAAGCCGGCCTGGTTCGTGCCCGACACCACGCCACTCTACGAACAGCTCAAGGCGTTCCGCAATCGCAAGACGCCGTTCGCGCTGGTCGTCGACGAATATGGCGAGCTCGAAGGCCTGGTGACGCTCGAGGACATCGTCGAGGAAATCGTCGGCGACATCAGCGACGAGCACGACGTTGCGGTCCCCGGCGTGCGGGTGCTGCCGGACGGCTCGGTCAACGTCGACGGCGCGGTGCCGGTGCGCGATCTCAACCGGGCGATGGATTGGAACATCCCCGACGCCGAGGCGACCACCATTGCCGGCGTGGTCATTCACGAAGCCCGCTCGATCCCGGAGCCGGGCCAGAGTTTCACCTTTCACGGCTTCCGCTTCCAGGTGCTGCGCAAGAACCGCAACCGCATCACCGCGCTGCGCGTCGCGCCGTTGACGCGCAAGATAACCGCCAAAGCGAGCTGAAAAGGCCTGCTGATATGACAAACGCTCCGATCGATGCCGGCGTCCGTATCGGCCACGTGCATCTGAAAGTCGCCGATCTCGATCGCGCGCTCAGCTTTTATTGCGGCGTGCTTGGTTTCGAGGTGACGCAGCGCGTGCGCGGCGCGGCGTTCATCTCGGCCGGCGGCTATCATCATCACATCGGGCTCAACACCTGGGAGAGCGCCGGCGGCTCGCCGCCGCCGCTCGGCTCAACCGGCCTCTATCACGTCGCCATCCTTTATCCGAACCGGGCACAGTTGGCCGATGCGCTGCGCCGTCTCATCGCGGCCGATATTCCGCTGGAGGGCGCTTCCGACCATGGGGTGAGCGAGGCGCTCTATCTGCGCGATCCCGACGACAACGGCGTCGAGCTTTATTGGGACCGCCCCAAGCAGCAATGGCCGCGCGACGCCGACGGCAAGCTCGCGATGTTCACCCGCCGGCTCGATCTGGCGGGATTGATCGAGGAAGCCGACACGGCACAAGGCCCGCAGCCGGGCGATAGGCTAGTGGAGCGGATTTGACATTCGCCGCCGGCCCCAGCCGCGCCGCGGCAGGACCGGCGTAGCTAATGCTTGCCTGGGAAGCCGCCGAGGCCATTGAACGTCATGTACAACGAATAGGCGCTCACCGCGATGGCGATCGCCATTTCCAATACAAGGAAGGCGACGCCGTATTTGTACCAGGGCTGGTGGACCGCCGGCATCTCAACGGGGCTCATCATGCAGCTCCTCGCTCCATGTTTGACGGGAATGACTGATCGCGCTCAGGCCTCTTGGCCGGTCAAGCCGCTTTCGAACAGCCCATGCTCTTCGGGATGCCGCTCGTAGCGCGCCGCCCAGAAGTAGAACAGCACGAACGGCACGAACATGTAGAGCGCGACGTAAAAGTATCCCATGTGAATGTTCGCCGAGGAGGCGAAGATCAGCGGATAGACGATGCCGCCCGCGGTCGACACCCCGCCGATAAAGCCTGCCGCAATCCCGGGACGGTCTGGAAACAGCAGCGGCACGAGGGCGAAGGTGCCGCCGGTGCCGAACGACAGGAAGATGCCGAAGGCCACCAGCACCGCCACCGACCACGGCAG
Organism: uncultured Alphaproteobacteria bacterium; assembly: GCA_963791925.1. Taxonomy (GTDB): domain Bacteria; phylum Pseudomonadota; class Alphaproteobacteria; order Rhizobiales; family Xanthobacteraceae; genus BOG-931. Next base: position 503,094 of record CAWBUA010000007.1, read on the forward strand.
CGAACCGGAAAGCCCGGCCACCGTCAGCCCGGCCATCGCCAGCGTGATCAGGATCAGCGCGATGCCGAGCCAGTGCAGGCGCGGCGCATAAGGCAGTTCCTTGGCGATGAAGGGCAGCGGCGTCCAGCCCTTGCGCTGGAACAAATCCGACATGAATCCGGCAAACGGCCGGAACAGCGAGGCGTTGAAGGATTCCACCGCCGCGAAAGTGCCCGCGGCAATCTGCAGGCCGGCTACGCCGGAGAAGCCGAGCCCCAGAATGGCGTCGTGGAAGCCGCGCGTGAAATAGCCCGGCAGCCAGGCATTCATCGCGATTTCAAGGCCGAACGACATCGCATAGGCGAACATCAGCGCGATCGCGATGAAGCGGCTCCAGACGAAAATCGTGCCGCGCAAGTCGCTGCCGCGGCGCGCGGCGCTGCGCCGTTCCACCGTCTTGGCGGCGCTGCCTCGGATCAGGTACCAGGCCGCAACGACGAGCGCGATAACGCCGAGCCAAAGGAACGCGCTGTGGTAGTCGGTGCCGAAGATGCGGGGTAGCAGCAGTGCGCCGACGCCGGCTCCGACGTTTCCGGTGCCGGCATAAAGTCCCTCGGCGGTGCCGATCTCGTGCGAGTCGAACCATTGCGCGACGTGCTGGATGCCGACCACGAACGAGACTCCCGCGATGGCGACCACGACCCGTTCGGCGAACAGCAATTCGTAGCTTGTCGTGTAGGCCGAGGCGATCGATACCACGCCGCAGCCGGCAAGAATGCAGGCGAAAGTGCGCGGCGCGCCGAACCGATCCGATGCCCAGCCGGCAATGATGCGGCCAAGCGGCGCCATCCAGATGGCGGAACTCGCGAGCAGACCGAGATCCTTGATGCTGAGATTATATTTCGCCGCGATGCTTGGGCTGAACGCAGCCGTCGAGAACCACATCAGGAAGCACCAAAAAAATCCCACCGTCGCTATGATCAGCTGCTCCACCTTGTTGGAAGGCATTCGTTTCGCTCCTCTGGACTGGACGCGCCAAATCGATCGCCGTGGGGCGGTTCGTGTCTTGGCGGAGCAAAGCCTGTGCCAAGGCGTGCGTGGGACGGTCGGGCAAAAGCGCGCGTCTCCTGCCCAATTTTTCTCAAACGCTTCCAGATGAGGTAACCTTGCCGGTCCATCGGATGCACACGCTTTGCGCATTCTGCCACAGCACGAAGCGCTGCCTGACGATTACCTGCGAGGCAGAACGGCGAGAATTTGGGCTCCTCCAATCTCAGAACAAGAAACATCCGCGGCGACAAAATCGGGCTCTCTTTTCGGAGCCTCGCAGTTTGTTTTTTCCTGCCTAGAATTTCTGCACAATGTCGCTTCCACCTGCATGTCAAATTGTCACGATGATGCGTTCATTCATCAACTTGCCATTGTACTGCGAATGGTTATGGCACCGCCGCAACTGGCATGAACCTTGTATCGAAAAGCCTTGGATGTGCGCCGTGCCGCGCGTCGCGGATCGATTGTTTGGTCGATGAGGCGACCGCGGCGCCTGAATCGAGCACAATCGACAGGTTAGGGAACGCAGATGACGCCGGACCAGGTGAAGGCAGTTCAGAATAGCTTCGCGAAAGTCGCGCCCATCTCGGCACAGGCCGCCGCTCTCTTCTATGGCCGTCTGTTCGAACTTGCGCCCGCGGTCAAACCTCTGTTCCGCGGCGACATGGCGGAGCAAGGCCGAAAACTGATGGCCACCCTTGCGGTCGTGGTCAATGGGCTGAGCGATCTCCCCGCGGTTTTACCCGCCGCGAGCGCGCTGGCGAAGAATCACGTGGCCTACGGAGTAAAACCCGCCGACTATGAAACCGTGGGCGAGGCGCTGCTGTGGACGCTCGAACGGGGCCTCGGCGAGCAATGGAGCCCGGACCTGTCGGCGGCCTGGAGCGCGGCCTATCGGACCCTTTCCGAATTCATGATCGGCGAAGCCTACGGCCACAGTGCCGCAGCCGAATAAAGCTATGGGCGGCCCGCTCGCCGCCGTGCGCACCACTTGTCCCTATTGCGGCGTCGGCTGCGGCCTCTTGGCGACACCTGACGGCGCCGGCGGCGCCGGCATCTCGGGCGATCCCGCGCATCCTGCGAATTTCGGGCAGCTGTGCGCGAAGGGCTCCGCGCTTGGGGAGACGCTGGCGCTCGACCAACGGCTGTTGCACCCGATGATGCGGCGCGCGGACGGCTTGCTCGCGCGCGTGAGCTGGGAGGAAGCGCTCGACGACGTCGCCAAGCGGCTGCAGGCGATCGTCGATCGCGACGGGCCGGATGCGGTCGCGTTCTACCTCTCGGGTCAATTGCTTACGGAAGATTATTACGTCGCCAACAAGCTGATGAAGGGCTTCGTCGGCTCGGCCAACGTCGACACCAATTCGCGATTGTGCATGGCCTCCACGGTGGCCGGCCACAAGCGCGCATTCGGCGCCGATATCGTGCCCGGCATCTATCGCGACATCGATGAAGCCGACCTGATCGTGCTGGTCGGCTCCAACGCGGCGTGGTGTCACCCCGTGCTCTACCAGCGCATGATCGCGGCCAAACACAAGCGCGGCACTCGCCTCGTCGTCGTCGATCCGCGGCGCACCGCGACGGCCAAAGATGCGGATCTGTTTCTGCCGATCGCTCCGGGCACGGACAGCGCGTTGTTCTGCGGTCTGTTGGTCGCGCTCGCCAACTCGCAGGCGCTCGATCGCCCCTTTGTCGATCGCCACACGACGGGTTTGGCGGAGGCGCTACGGCGGGCCCGCGCCATCGCGCCGGACGCCACGGCGACCGCGCGCGCAACCGCTCTCGATGCAGCGGCTGTCGAACGTTTCTTTAATCTCTTCCGCAGCACCGATCGCGTCGTCACCTGCTTCTCGCAAGGCGTCAATCAATCGGCGCAAGGCACCGACAAGGTCAACGCCATCATCAACGTTCACCTCGCCACCGGTCGCATCGGCCGGCCCGGCAGCGCACCGTTCTCGCTCACCGGCCAACCCAATGCCATGGGCGGCCGCGAGGTCGGCGGACTTGCCAACCAGCTCGCCGCGCATATGGGATTCTCACCCGCCGAAATAGACCGCGTGGGCCGCTTTTGGCGGGCGCCGCGCATCGCCGCGCGCGAGGGTCTCAAAGCCGTCGACATGTTCGCGGCGATCGAGCGCGGCGCGATCAAAGCACTATGGGTCATGGCGACCAATCCGACGGTGTCGCTGCCGCGCGCCGGCGCGATGCGCGCGGCGCTGAACAAGCTCGAACTGTTCGTCGTCTCCGAGAACGTCTTTAGCAACGATACCATCGCGGCCGGCGCCCAGGCCGGCGCCCAGGCCGGCGCCCAGGTCGGCGCCCAGGTCCTGTTGCCGGCCACCGCGTGGGGCGAGAAGGACGGCACGGTGACCAATTCGGAACGGCGCATCTCCCGGCAGCGTGCTTTTCTGCCTGCGCCGGGCGAAACCCGGCCTGATTGGTGGATCGTCAGCGAGGTGGCGCGGCGCCTCGGCTTCGGCGCGGCATTCGACTACCGCGGTCCGGCCGATATTTTCCGTGAACATGCCGCATTGTCCGCGTTCGAGAATGATGGAGAGCGTGACTTCGACATCGGAGCTTTGGCAACGCTCTCCGACGCCGCCTACGACCGGTTCGATCCAGTGATGTGGCCGGTCCGCGCCGGCGCCACGCCGGGCGAACGGCGGTTCTTCGGCACAGGTGAATTCTTCACGCCCGATGGCCGCGCCCGCTTCGTGCCGCCGGAATCGCCGCGTCTGCACGCCTCGACGAGCGATGCCTTTCCGTTGCGGCTCAATACCGGGCGGGTTCGCGATCAATGGCATACCATGACGCGCACCGCGCTGAGTCCGCGGCTCTGCGCGCATTCACCGCGGCCGTTCGTCGAGATCCATCCGGATGACGCCAAGGCGGCAGGGCTCGGCGATGGCGGTCTCGCCAAAATCACCACGCAACATGGCAGCGCGACGTTTGAGGTTTTCTGTCACGCCGGACAGCAGCGCGGCTCGATCTTCGCTCCGATCCACTGGAGCGATGCCACCGCCGCGCAGGCGCGCGTCGGCGATCTCGTGGCGGCGGCGACGGATCCGATCTCAGGCCAGCCCGAGCTGAAGGCCACACCGGCCCGCGTCGAGCCTGCCAAGTTCGCCTATCGCGGTTTTGCGCTGACGCGCCGACGCGTGGCGCTGCCGGAGGGCACCTGGTTTGCCCGGTTGGCGGTTGCCGGCGGCACCGGCGTTCTGTTTGCAACCAACGAGCCGCCGGCGGTGTGGGCCGATGTTGCCGACCGGTTGTCAGCCGAAGACGCGGGGCTCGCCGCCTATAGCGACCGGTCGCGCGGCGTGGCGCGCTTCGGCCTGTTCCGTTCTGGCCGCTTCGACGGCTGCCTCTTCGTCGGGCCGGCACACCGGCCGCCGCAATGGGACGTGGTGCGCGCGATGTTCGAGTCCGGCGCGGACGCGGCACTGGGGCGGCGCATGGTGTTTGCCGGACGCGCGGCAGACGAAATGGTCGAAGCCGGACCTTTGATCTGCGCCTGTTTTGGCGTGCGGCTTGCGGCGATCATCGACGCCGTTGCCGCTGGGGGCGGTACGAGCGTCGCCGATATCGGCCGCGCGTTGCGCGCCGGCACCAATTGCGGCTCCTGCTTGCCGGAATTGCGCGACATCGTCGAGCGCGTCGCGCAAAGCGTTTGAGCCGGCGGCGCGCGGCCTAGCTCTCGCCCGGCGCCTGCGCGTGAATGGCGAGCGCATGCACGCGGCTCTTGAGCTCGTTCGCCAGCGCCGTATTGATCATGCGGTGGCGTTCGAGCCGGCTCTTCCCGCGGAAGGCTTCCGACACGATATAGAGCCGGTAATGGCTCTCGCCGCCCGGCCGGTGTCCGGCATGGCCTTCGTGCAGATGCGACTCGTCTTCGACGTGCAGGCTCTCTGGCGCGAATGCCGCGATGAGCTTGGTGGTGATGATGTCCTGCATTCCCATGTCAGTCTCACACGGCTCGATTAGCGACAACGGGGCATTAAGGTCAACGTCCGCAAGGTCCTGTTTCGATTCTGTCAAGTCTTGAAGCTTAAACCGACGCAGCCCAATAATCGCGACGATGAATACCAACTCGCCCCTGTTCGATCGGATCCGGGTCAAGCCCGATCAGGATCGCCGCTTGCAGGCGGAGCTGCCGCCCTGCCAGTGGCCAAGCTGCAGCGCGCCGGCGACCCACCGCGCGCCGAAAGGCCGCCTGCGCGCATCCGAATATTGGCAATTCTGCCTCGACCATGTGCGCGAATATAACAATTCGTACAATTTTTTCGCCGGCATGAGCGAAGATGCGATCGCGCAGTATCAGAAGGACGCGCTGACCGGGCACCGGCCGACCTGGAAAATGGGCTCGCTTGGCGGCAAGCGCGCCGCCAAACGCGGCCGCGGCGAATTTCCCGGCTTCGATGGCCCGGCCGACGATCCGTTTTCGCTGTTCGGCGAAGCGGGTCCGCGGCGCGACGGCCATGCCCGGACCGCGTCGGAGGGCCGCAAGATATTCAATGCGCAGCGCCGCGCCCTTGACGTGCTCGGCCTTGAAGCCGATGCCAAGCGTGCCGATATCAAGGCTAAGTTCAAGGTGCTGGTGAAACGGCACCACCCCGACGCCAATGGCGGCGATCGCGGTTCCGAAGCGCGGCTGCGGGAGATCATTCAGGCCTACAACTACCTGAAGACAGCGGGTTTTTGCTGACCCTGCGGGCAGTTCGCGCGCCGTTTCGCCGCCCTTTTATTGGCTTGGGCCTTTCTGCTAGATGTAGCGCGATATCCGACCGCCGGCGGACGCCTGAGTCGCGCCTCGGATCGCCGAGGGCACGGAGGAAGAATGAGCCTCGCAACTGACAGTGAATCCGGCTTGCCGGATATGAAGGTGTCGATCCGCCAAGTGTTCGGCATCGATAGCGATTTGGAAGTGCCGGCCTATTCCGAGGCCGCTGAGCATGTCCCCGAGATCGATGCGGATTACCGCTTCGACAAGCCGACCACGCTCGCCATTCTCGCCGGCTTCGCTAGGAACCGGCGCGTCATTGTCACCGGCTATCACGGCACCGGCAAATCGACCCATATCGAGCAGGTGGCGGCGCGGCTCAATTGGCCCTGCGTGCGCGTCAATCTCGACAGCCACATCAGCCGCGTCGATCTGATCGGCAAGGACGCCATCGTCATCCGCGAGGGCATGCAGGTCACCGAATTCCGCGACGGCATTCTGCCCTGGGCGCTGCAGCACAACATTGCGCTCTGCTTCGACGAATATGACGCCGGCCGTCCCGACGTCATGTTCGTGATCCAGCGCGTTCTCGAATCGTCCGGCCGGCTGACGCTCCTTGACCAGAATAAGGTTATCAAGCCGCACCCGGCGTTCCGCCTGTTCGCCACCGCCAACACCGTCGGCTTGGGCGACACGTCCGGCCTCTATCACGGCACGCAGCAGATCAACCAGGGCCAGATGGACCGCTGGTCGATCGTCACCACGCTCAATTACCTGCCGCACGACAATGAAGTCGATATCGTTCTCGCCAAGGCCAAGCATTACCGCACGGCGGAAGGCCGCGACATCGTCTCCAAGATGGTGCGCGTCGCCGACCTCACCCGCAACGCCTTCATGAACGGCGACATTTCGACGGTGATGAGCCCGCGCACGGTGATCACCTGGGCCGAGAATTCCGAGATCTTCGGCGACATCGGCTTCGCTTTCCGGCTCACTTTCGTCAACAAATGCGACGAGCTGGAACGGCCGCTGGTGGCGGAGTTCTATCAGCGCTGTTTCGGTCAGGAGCTGCCGGAGTCGGCGGTCAACGTCGCACTCTCATAACGGTCGTCCCCGCGAAAGCAGGGACCCATAATCCCGATCATGGCATCTAACCACAAGGATTGTGAGTATGGGTTCCAGGTTCGCCGCTTCGCGGCGCCCCGGAATGACGTTTAAAGCATGTCCTCCAACATCAAGCCCAAGCCCGCTGCCAAAGAGGCACCCACCGAGCCGTTCAAGCGCGCGGTGGGGGTTTGTCTGAAGGCGATTGCCGGCAAAGGCGAACTTGAGGTCAGTTTCGCCGCCGAGCGCCCAGGCCTTACCGCCGGCAAGGTGCGGTTGCCAGAGCCGCCGCGGCGGCTCAACGAGCGTGAGGCGGCGATCGTGCGCGGCCACGCCGATTCGATCGCGCTCCGCCTCGCCTGCCACGATCCGGCGATGCACCGCAAGCTCGCGCCCGGCGGTCAGCAGGCGCGCGCGGTGTTCGAGGCGGTCGAGCAGGCCCGCGTCGAGGCGATCGGGTCGCGCCGCATGGGCGGCGTCGCCAAGAATCTCGCCGCCATGCTCGACGACAAGTTCCACCGCGGCAAATTCGATGACATCACCGACCGCGCCGACGCGCCGATCGAAGATGCGCTCGCCATGATCGTGCGCGAGCGGCTGACCGGCGAGAGCCCGCCGGCCGCCGCGCGCAAGCTCGTCGATCTGTGGCGGCCGTTGATCGAGGAACGCGCCGGCCGCGATCTCGATCGTCTCGAACGCGTGGTCGACGATCAGCGTCGCTTCGGCGACGTCGTGCACGATCTGCTCGACTGCCTCGACATGGGCGAGGACCGCTCCAGCGAATCCGACGAGGAGGAAGGCGAGGAGGGCGAGGAGCAGAACCAGAAGGACGAGACCGGCCAGGACGGCGAGGCGTCCGATAGCGCGGAAAGCGATCAGATGAGCGCCGAGGCGGAAGCCTCGGCCGACGAATTGCCCGATAGCGCGTCGGAGGCGGTCGACGCGGCCGCCGCCGAAATGGCCGACGAGGCCGAAATGGGCGATTCGGAGACCGCAGCCGAGCCGTGGCGGCCGCGGCATCAGCGCAATGAGCCGCGCGGGCCGGATTATCGTCCGTTCACGACCAAATACGACGAGACCGTGGGCGCCGAGGATCTATGCGAGCCGGAAGAGCTCGACCGGCTGCGCGGCTATCTCGACAAGCAGCTGTCGCATTTGCAGGGCGTCGTCGCGCGGCTCGCCAACCGGCTGCAGCGGCTTCTTCTGGCGCAGCAGAATCGCGCCTGGGAGTTCGATCTGGAGGAAGGCCTGCTCGATCCGGCGCGGCTGTCGCGCGTCATCGTCGATCCGATGCATCCGTTGTCGTTCAAGCGCGAGAAGGACACCGATTTCCGCGATACCGTCGTCACACTGCTCCTGGATAATTCCGGCTCGATGCGCGGCCGGCCGATCACGGTCGCGGCCACCTGCGCCGACATTCTGGCGCGCACCCTGGAGCGTTGCGGCGTCAAGGTCGAGATTTTGGGCTTCACCACCCGGGCCTGGAAGGGCGGCCAGTCGCGCGAGACCTGGCTTGCCGCCGGCAAGCCGCCCAATCCGGGACGGCTCAACGATCTGCGCCATATCATCTACAAGGCCGCCGACGCGCCGTGGCGCCGGGCGCGGAAGAATCTCGGGCTGATGATGCGCGAAGGCCTGCTCAAGGAAAACATCGACGGCGAGGCGCTCGACTGGGCGCATAAGCGGTTGTTGGCGCGGCCGGAGACGCGGAAGATCCTGATGATGATTTCCGACGGCGCGCCGGTCGACAACTCGACGCTGTCGGTCAATCCCGGCAATTATCTCGAACGGCATTTGCGCTGGGTGATCGAGGACATCGAGACCCGCTCGCCGGTCGAATTGATCGCCATCGGCATCGGTCACGACGTGACGCGCTATTACCGGCGCGCGGTGACCATCGTCGACGCCGAGGAACTCGGCGGCGTCATGACCGAAAAGCTTGCCGAACTGTTCGCGGAAAATCCGATCGAGCAACCGCCGCGGCCGGCCCGCCAACCGCGCCGGCTGCATGCCTGAGGCGAAGGGCCGGAGCCGCTCCTGAAAATTTGCTTTGCCTGGTGCCGACGCGCGCCAAGTTCATAGAAGCGCGCAAATAACGATGGGGAGAACGACATGATGGAACGACGAACCTGGCTCAAGCTTGCCGCAATCGGCTTTTCGACGCTCGCCGGAGCGCCGCTGGCGAACGCGCAAGGCGCGAACTATCCGGACCGGACGGTCACGATCATCTCGGATGCCGGCGCCGGCGCCAGCCCCGATGTCGCCATGCGCATCGTTGCCGCCAAGCTTGCCACGATCTGGGGACAGCAGGCCGTGGTGGTCAATCACCCCGGCGCCAACGGCAGCATCGCCGCACGCGCGGCGAGCGAGGCCGCTCCCGACGGCTACACGCTCTATTCGCCCGCGCTGTCGACTTTCCTGGCGCGGCCGACGGTGGCGCCCAATCTGCCGGTCAAGTTGCCGCGCGATTTCCTGCCCATCGGCTTCATCGCCGAGCAGCCGATGTTCATTGCGGTCGATCCAAAGAGCGGCATCACCTCGCTGCCGCAGTTCATCGATCGCGCCAAGAAGGCGCCGGGTACGCTGTCGATCGCGGTCTCCGGCATCGGCCGCATGACGCATCTGACGGGTTTGTTGTTGCAGGAAAAGGCCGGCATCAAGCTCATTCCGGTGCCGTATAACGGCGGTCCATCGGCCGCGCTGAGCGACGTCGCCTCCGGGCGCGTGAACATGATCATCGAGGGCTATCCGGGCATCATCGGCGCCGTCAATGCGGGGCAGGTGAAGCTCATCGCGGTCGCGGCGCCGCAGCGGCTGCCGGAGTTTCCCGATCTGCCCACGGTTGCGGAAACCATTCCGGGATTTGCCGCGGCGGGCTGGCTGATCGTGGCGGCGCCGGTCGGCACGCCAAAGCCTATCGTCGACAAAGTCAGCGCCGATCTCACCACGGCGCTCAACGATCCGGATGTTAAGAAGAAGCTGCTTGCCACCGGCAGCTACGCGCACGCCATGACGCCGGACCAAACACTCGCTTTTGTCGACAAGGAGCAGGAAACCTGGTTCCCGGTGCTGAAAAGCATTCCGGTACGATAAGCGATCGCGTTACGTAGCTGCGGCTGATTCGAGGAGCGATAGTGCCCGACACTCTGGGATTTCGTAAACGCATCGGCATCGTGGTGCCTTCGACCAACACCACGGTGCAGCCGGAGTGCGAAGCGTTGCGGCCGCGCGGCGTCACCAATCACGCCGCGCGCTCGACCATCAAGGAGCGGCCGCTCAATACCGAACAGGCATTCTTCGAGCACATGCGGGATATGCGCGAGGGCATCGCCACCGCGATCGATCAGATCATGACCGCGGGCCTCGACCATCTCATCATGGGCATTGCGCTGGAAACATTTTGGGGCGGCGTTGCCGCGGCGGCCAAGCTGCAGGACGAGCTCAATGCGCGCGCCGGCGTCGGCGTGTCGATGGGGTCGACCGCCGCGGTCGCGGCCCTGCAGGCTTTTGGCGCCAAGCGGATCGCCGTGCTGACGCCGCATCAGCCGCGCGGCGACGAGATGGTGCGGCTTTATCTCAACGAAGCCGGCTTCGACATCGTCCGCCTGGTCGGATTGAAATGCGCCACGCCGCGCGCCATCGCGCAGGTGCCCGCGGCGGATGTCCGCAATGCGCTCAAAGGCCTCGACGGTCCGGACGTCGACGCGCTGCTTCAGCTCGGCACCGCGCTGCCGACGGTCGCGATCGCGGCGGAAGCCGAGCGCTGGCTCGGCAAGCCGGTGCTGGCGATCAACGCGGTGACCTATTGGGACGCGCTGCGCCGCTGCGGCATTGACGACCGCGTCGCCGGTTACGGCCGAATCCTCGAGGAATTTTAGAGCATGATCCCGAAAAGTGGATACCGGTTTTCGGAAAAGATCATGCGCAATCAAAAAGGAGAGCCAGCGGACTCACGCGGCCGCCGCCGCGGTGCGCTTCTTGACGACCTGGCGTTTGAGCTCGAGCGCCCGCGGCGACAATTCGGTGTCCTTGGCCTTGAGCAGAAAGGCGTCGAGCCCGCCGCGATGATCGACGCTCTTGAGCGCATTGGCCGATATCCGCAAACGAACCGAGCGGCCGAGCGCGTCCGACATCAAAGTGACATTGAGCAGATTGGGCAGAAACCGCCGCTTGGTCTTGCGGTTGGAATGGCTCACCCGGTGCCCGATCTGGCGCGTTTTGCCGGTAAGTTCGCAACGCCATGCCATGATGCAATATCCTTGTAATCCGAATGCTCTATTCCCGGCCGCCTGAGACGATTTGGGGAGATGGCGCGGACCTATAAGCGGGGCTTCCGTGAGCGTCAAGCGCACGAATGCCGCCCTCGACGCGGATCGAATCGATCCCCGTTGGCGGTTCGAAACCACAGAACCGACGCATTCTCGGACAAAACAAGGGGTCCGAGCCGGGGAATTGAGGGGAGCCACTTGCCCGCCTTTGTCATCGAGCCGCCAATCGCCCGCCATAACAGCCGCGCCGCATCAGCGGCGTTTTTCATGCTGGCCATGCTTGCCGCGGCGGCGGCCGATGCCGGCCATCGCGCCGCAGCCCAAAGCCGGCCGCAGGGACGGCTCGAGGCCCAATACGCGGTAAGCATAGCCGGTATTCCGATCGGCCGCGGCAGCTGGATCATCGATATTGCCGGCGATCAGTACACCGCCGCCGCGAGCGGTACGACGACCGGCCTCATCAAGTTCTTCACCGGCGCGCATGGCACCGGTGCTGCGCACGGCACCATCGCCGCCGGCCAGCCGATGCCGACGAGCTATGGCGCGACCATCAACTACGATCACAAGGTCGACGACGTGCGCATGGCGTTTGCCGGCGGCAATGTGACGAATTACGCGGTCGAGCCGCCGTTGCCGCCCGCGCCGGATCGGGTGCCGGTGACGGATGCGGATCGCCGCGGCGTCGTCGATCCCATGACGTCGATGCTCAACCATGTCGCCGGCAGCGGCGATCCGGTGTCGCCGCAAGCCTGCAATCGCAAGGTCCCGGTGTTCGATGGCCGCGTGCGCTACGATTTGCGCAGCGAATATCGGCGCATGGAGACCGTCAAAGCGGATCACGGCTATGCCGGTCCGGTGGTGGTCTGCTCCGTGTTTTTCACGCCGATCTCCGGTTATGTGCCGGACCGGCCGGCCATCAAATATCTTGTGACCTTGCGCGACGCCGAAGTCTGGCTGGCCCCGATCGCCGGCACCCGCGTGCTGGTGCCGTTCCGCTTTTCGATGCCGACGCCGCTCGGCACCGGACTGTTGCAGGCGACCGAATTCGTCTCGGTCGGGCAGCCAGTGCCGCGTACGGCGGCGAAAACCGAATGATCGCCGCAGCCGCCAGCCAGCCCATTGCCGCGACGGCGCTCTCCCCGTTATTCACAGGATGATAGCCCTTGACTCGGCGTGGAATCGTGATCGTCGCAGGCGTTAATGGTTTCGGCTTCGGCCCGACGGCTCGAAAACCCCGATTCCACCCGATCTGGTATTCGATGCGGACCGCTGCGCCATATATCGCAGTGAACGAACCTGAACACGCTCGGAGTTGCCGATTCGGCCGCGATTCGTTCCAGAACTCGTTCCACACGTTAAGCACAGGACTTTCCAGCGTCACATTGTGATACAGAAGGACAATCCCCACCCTCCTTCCGCGCCAGCGGGAGCCTTGAGGGAGGGCCGACAGTGCCGGGCTTTTGATGCCGATTTCGTTCTCGCCTCCAGCCGACCGTGATTTGCATGCCCGTGGTGCCGGCGTCACCGCCGTCTTGGGCCCGACCAATACCGGCAAGACGCATCTCGCGATCGAGCGGATGCTGGCGCATTCGTCGGGGCTGATCGGCCTGCCGCTGCGGCTCTTGGCGCGCGAAGTCTATAACCGCGCGGTGGAGCGGGTCGGCGCCGAAGCGGTGGCGCTGATTACCGGCGAAGAGAAGATCAAGCCGCCGAATCCGCGCTTCTGGGTCGCCACCGTCGAGGCGATGCCGCGCGATCTCGACGTTGCCTTCCTCGCCGTCGACGAGATCCAGCTCGCCGCCGACTTTGAGCGCGGCCACGTTTTCACCGACCGCATGCTCAAGCGGCGCGGCCGCGAAGAAACGCTGGTGCTCGGTGCCGCCACCATGAAGCCGATCGTGGAGCGGCTCCTTCCCGGGGCCAGCATCGTCAGCCGGCCGCGGCTGTCGCAGCTCACGTTTTCCGGCGAGAAGAAACTGACGCGGCTGCCGCGCCGCTCCGCCATCGTCGCCTTCTCCGCCGAGGAAGTTTACGCCATCGCCGAATTGATCCGCCGGCAACGCGGCGGCGCCGCGGTGGTGCTCGGCGCTTTGTCGCCGCGAACGCGCAATGCCCAGGTCGAGCTCTACCAGTCGGGGCAGGTCGATTATCTGGTGGCGACCGACGCGATCGGCATGGGATTAAATCTCGACGTCGATCACATCGCCTTTGCCTCCGATCGCAAGTTCGACGGCTACCAGTTTCGCAAGCTCAGCCCCTCCGAGCTCGCCCAGATCGCCGGCCGCGCCGGCCGCGCCACCCGCGACGGCACCTTCGGCACCAGCGGCCGTTGTCCGCCGTTCGAGACCGAACTGGTCCAGGCGCTGGAATCGCACAGCTTCGAGCCGGTAAAATCGGTGCAATGGCGCAATTCCGATCTCGACTTTTCGTCGGTCGGCGCTTTGCAGGCGACGCTCGCCGCGCCGCCGACTGAAGCCGCGCTGGCGCGCGCGCCGGTGGCCGAAGATATTCTCGTGCTCGACCACGCCGCGCGCGACGACGGGGTGCGCGCGTTGACCAGAACGGCCGCCGACGTCGAACGGTTGTGGGACGTCTGCCAGCTTCCCGACTATCGCAAGATTGCGCCGGCCAATCACGCCGAGCTGGCGGTGACGGTTTACGGTTTTCTGCAGCGCGACGGCGCCATCAAGACCGACTGGTTCGCCCAACAGGTGGCGCAAGCGGATCGCGTCGACGGCGATATCGATACGCTGTCCAACCGCATCGCGCATATCCGGACCTGGACCTTTGCCGCCAACCGGCCGGATTGGCTCGCCGATCCCGAGCATTGGCAAGCGATCACGCGCGGCGTCGAGGATCGGCTTTCGGACGCGTTGCATGAGCGTCTCACCGAGCGTTTCGTCGACCGCCGCACCAGCGTCTTGATGCGGCGGCTGCGCGAGAACGCGAGTTTCGAGCCGGAGTTCAACAAGACCGGTGAGGTTGCGGTCGAAGGCCACGTCATCGGCCGGCTCGACGGCTTCGTCTTCGTGCCCGACGCCGCATCGGGCGGCTCGGAAGCGAAAGCCCTGCAAAACGCCGCGCAAAAGGCGCTCGCCGGCGAGATCGCCGCGCGCGCCTCGCGGCTCGCCGCGGCGCCGGACGGGCAATTCGTCCTGGCGCTCGACGGCGCCTTGCGCTGGACCGGCGCCGCGGTCGGCAAGCTGCAGGCCGGCGAAGAGGCGTTGCATCCGCGCGTGCGGCTGATCGCCGACGAGCATCTGACCGGCGCGCCGCGCGATGCCGTCGAGGCGCGGCTCAATGCCTGGCTCAAGTCCCATATCGACAAATTACTCGGGCCATTGTCGCAATTGGCGGCAGCCGGGGACGTGACCGGTATCGCCCGCGGCGTCGCCTTCCAACTGGTCGAGGCGCTGGGCGTGCTCGACCGGCAGCGCGTCGCCGAGGACGTCAAGGGTCTGGAGCAGCCGGCCCGCGCCAGTCTGCGCAAATACGGCGTGCGCTTCGGCGCCTATCACATTTATCTGCCGGCTCTTCTGAAACCGGCGCCGCGGGCGCTTGCCGCGCAGCTGTGGGCGTTGCGACACGACGGGCCGCAAAGCGCCGGCCTCGATGATCTGTTGCATCTCGCCGGCAGCGGCCGCACCTCGATGCCCGCCAATCGCGACATCGATCCGGTGCTGTATCGTGTGGCCGGATATCGCGTTTGCGGCGAGCGCGCCGTGCGCGTCGATATTCTCGAGCGGCTTGCCGATCTGATCCGCCCCGCGCTCGCTTGGCGCGAAGGCATCAGTCCGAAACCGCCCGGCGCGATTGCCGGCGGCGGTTTCACCGTCGTCGGCGGCATGACCTCGCTGATCGGCGCATCCGGCGAGGACTTTGCCTCGATCCTGCGTTCGCTGGGCTATCGTATGGAACGCCGGCCGAAACCGCCGGAGCCCGCGGTCGAGGCGGCCGCCGAACCGGAAACTCCACAAGCCGTTGCGGCAACCGACAGCGTTGCAGCGACGGTCGAAGTGCAAGCCGATGTCGCGGCGGCGTCTGCCACGCCCGAGATTGCCGATTCCGCAGGGGCTGAGGCGGCGATCGGAGCCTCGGAACCTGCGGCCCAGGTCGAAAGCGCGATCGACGCCCCGATCGAGGACAGCGACTATGTGGTTCAGCCGCCCGTGAACGAAGTACCGCCAAGCGAGCCGGTCGAAGCGGAACCTGTTGCCGCCGCAGCCGATGCGACGGCACTCGATGCCCAGGCCGGCGCGGCGCCACCCTCCGAATCGGCGCTGATCGACGTCTGGCGGCCGGGGCGGATCGAGGGCGGCTATTGGCCGCGCCCGAAACATCGCGATCGGCGCAGGCCGAGACATGGCGACACCGCGGCGCCCGGGCGTGCCGCGGAGCCGGCATTGGCCGCCACTCCCGCCGACGCGGCAGCTTCGCCGCCAACCGATCAAGCTCAATCTCCCGGTGCCCCGGCGCCGCAGCAGGAGCGCCATCCCCGTCATCGCCGGCGCCACGGAGGGGAACATCGTCCGGAGCGTCCGCAGCGCGAGCGCGATCGGCCGCCGGTCAAGCGCTTCGAGCGGCGCGAAAAGGCGCCCGACCCGAATTCGCCGTTTGCCAAGCTGGCTGCCCTGAAGGCGCAGCTCGAGGCGGACGCCAAGGAGCGGCGCTGAGTGCCGGCCGAGCCGGAGCGCCAGCGTGTCGATCGATGGTTATGGCATGCCCGTCTGGTGCGTACGCGGGGCGCTGCGGCGGCGCTGGCGGGCGCAGGCTATGTCCGCGTCAACGGCGCCCGCATCGATGCGCCTGGCCGCATGGTGCGAGCCGGAGACGTGATTACGGTTGCGCTCGACCGCCGCGTGCGGGTGCTTAAAGTGAGGGGCTTTGCCGAGCGTCGTGGCCCCGCCGACAGTGTCGCGGCGCTCTATGAGGATCTCGCATGAGCCCGGTTGCCTCGGGGTTCGGTCAGCCTTGCGCCCACCTGACCCATGCGTTAGGAGCAAAGTCGCGAAAAGGCCCGTTCAGAGTGTCCAAATGACCTATATCGTCAACGACAATTGCATCAAATGCAAATACATGGACTGCGTCGAAGTCTGCCCCGTGGATTGCTTTTACGAGGGCGAGAATATGCTGGTCATCCATCCGGACGAATGCATCGATTGCGGCGTCTGCGAGCCGGAGTGCCCGGTCGAGGCCATCAAACCGGACACCGAGCCGGGAGTTGAGAAGTGGCTCGGGATCAACGCCGAATATGCGAAGCTCTGGCCGAACATTACGGCCAAGAAGACCCCGCCGGCCGACGCCAAGGAATGGGAGGGGGTCGCCAATAAGTTTGAGGAGCAATTCTCTCCCAATCCAGGTACCGGCGACTAAAGCATGATCCCGAAAATGCATGCCCTCGATCCGAGTTCGCAGCATTTCTGCGGCACATTCGATCGCGAACGATTGGGCGCCGGCGATGCATTGATCTCGTGCGGCTTGGGTTCGGAAATCCGCTCCACGCGCCCGGCCAAAATAAATAACTGTGGGGGTTCTGAACCGCCACATTTGGAACAGTTATTGGCTGTGGGGATTAACCCTTATTAACGATTTGCCCATTGCGTGGGCAATAAGGCGCGTGGAGCCACGCCATAAGGCTTTGATTTTGGCTGAAAATGTGATATATAGCATTCTGTAATGAAAAAGACCCCAGAGACGCTGCCCCCAACCGGGAGCATATTTTTTCGGGGCGTTTTCGAGGAACCGTCAATAGAGGCGTGAATTCCACGCGAGAGCAGTGGCAGAGAAAACTCGTCGTCGTTCTAAGAAGAGTGCGGCCGGCATGAGCCGGAAGGCAGCGAAAACCTCCTCCCGCGCGAGCCGGAGGCCCTCACCGTCCACGCGAGCCGCGGCCCGCAGCCGCCTCAGCGTGGCAAAGCCCGCGCCTCGGCGCAAGCCGGAGCCGGAAGGAGCAGCTTTGGGAATGAATGCGAAGAAGACCACTCAACGACAAGGCTTCAAGACTAAGGAATTCATCGTTTATCCGGCTCACGGCGTCGGCCAGATCGTGGCGATCGAGGAGCAGGAGGTTGCCGGCGCGCGACTCGAACTGTTCGTCATCAATTTCGTCAAGGACAAGATGACCTTGCGGGTGCCGACCTCGAAAGTGGCTTCCGTCGGCATGCGCAAGCTTGCCGAGACGCCGATGGTGAAGCGGGCGCTCGAGACGCTGAAAGGGCGTGCCCGGATCAAGCGGACCATGTGGTCGCGGCGGGCTCAGGAATACGAGGCCAAGATCAATTCCGGCGACATCGTCGCGATCGCCGAGGTCGTCCGCGACCTTTATCGGTCGGAGACGCAGCCGGAGCAGTCCTATTCCGAGCGGCAGCTTTACGAGGCGGCGCTCGATCGGCTGTCGCGCGAAGTGTCCGCCGTACAACGGATCACGGAGACCGAGGCGATCAAAGAGATCGAGGCGGCGCTCGCCAAAGGACCGCGTCGCGGTCCGAAGCCCGAGACGGATGAAGAAGCCGTCGTCGAGGAAGAGGCGGCGTAGGCCGAACAACATTCCCGGCTTCAAAGGCCCGGCAGAAATGCCGGGCCTTTTGTTTGGTCGTGCGCGTTAACGATATCCAAAATGTCCAGCCGATGCCGGCAAAACACCTATGGTTAGTCATAAATTAAGCTTCATTTGAAAGGAGATAGAAAGCACGGCGCGTGATGTCGCGGGGGCGAGGAATGGGACGCAACAGGGGATTGACGCGTGGCCGCGCCTTTCCGGTCGTCCTTGCCGGCATGATCGGTTATCTGATCGGCGGTTGGCATCCGACCGCGCTGCGAAGCCAGAATCTCTCGGCGGCCCAGTCCGTGGCGCAGCGGTTTCCGCAACGATGGGATACGGCCGCGGCGGCCGACGGCGACGCTGATGTCGCGCCGCCCGTCACCGGCAATGCCGACCTTGCGCCGCCCGCGGGTGTATTGGAGGCTTCGGCGCCGCCGGCGCCGGCAGTTCAGGCCGATGCCGCGGAGTTCGTGCTTTTGAGCCCCGAGCCGATGGCGCCGCCGCCGGTTCATCCGCCGGCCTCGCAACCAGCCGCGGCAGTTCCTGCCCCGCAAGCGCCGGTGCAATTGGCCTCCGCCGAGACGGCTGCGATGCCACCGGCAGCCAGCGCGGCCGACGCGATGCGCTCGCGCAAAATATCGGCGCCCAAACTATCGGCTGTCGCAACCGCCCCGGACCGGATCGGTCGCGTCCCCGCCGCGCAGCGCCGCGGCGTCGCGAACCGGCCGGGTTTCATGCTGGACGACGCCCAGATTGCCAGCATCAAGCGGCGGCTGCATTTGACGCCGGACCAGGAGCAAATGTGGCCGGCGGTCGAAGCGGCGCTGCGCAACATCGCCTATACGCGCGCGCAGGCTGCGCAGCGCCGCGGCGGTTCAGGGGCTGCGATGCAGGTGGCCGACATCGATCCGCAGAGTGTCGAGGGCCTCAAATCCGCGGCCGTCCCGCTGATCATGAGCTTCAATGAAGAGCAAAAACAGGAAGTCCGCGACCTCGCCCATGTGATGGGACTCGATCAGCTCGCGTCGGAATTCTAGTCCAGACCGGGCCGGCCGGCTCCGGATATTCAAAGTCTGCCGTAGCGGGATTTCGGCGCCGGCATTTTGGCCGAGCGCCAAAACAGTTCGCTGGCGCATTTGACGCCGATCAGCGCCAGGAACGCGAAACAGGAAAGATCGCCGAATTCGACCCGGCTGGAAATATTGAAGCTATACAGCGGATCGTAGAGGAAATAGTCGGCGCAGATCGTTGCCGTGAGCACGCCGAGGAAGGCGGGAAAGCTGCCGTAGAAAATCGTCACCAGCGCCAGCGGCAGCAGGTAGAAGAACACCGGATGCGCCGGTCCGAACATGGCCAGTTTAAAGTACCACAATACCGCGGTGACCGCCGATACGACCGCCAACGCTACGGTGGCGGGCAGCGCCGCCTTTAAGAGCTGCATGACTCCCCCCCCAAGACGGGAATTCCCCCACGGCCCTTCGGCTCTTTTGCCCCATCATAGCCGAGGCGATCCAGCGAGAAAATAGGCGAAAAACGGTGAAGTAAACGGGGAAACAAGGTCAGTCGACGACGATTTTGACCTCGCTGCCCGGCTTGAGCCGGTCGCCCGGCTCGAGCCCGTTGATCACGCGGAAGCGGTCCGCCGCCCGGTCGGAAACCGCCATCCGAGCCGCCAGCTTCTCCACCGTGTCGCCGGGCGCCACTTTCACGATTTTGAGCCGCAGCGGCTTGGCCTGCGCGATCTCGGCAAGGCTCATGCGGCGGAACGTATTGACGGCGTCGCGAAAGGCGCGCTCGGTGTCGGGCGTGCGATGCTTGGCCGCAAAGATGAAGCGGTAGACATCGCTGCCGAACCGGATGGCGTAAAGCCGGAAATCCCACTGATCGCCCTTGGCGACCGCGGTAGCGGCCGGAAAGCCGTTGATGGTGAGGTCCTCCACGGTCGCCGGATCGATGTTCTCGATCCAGCCCGAGGTGAGATATTGCGCCAGTGTCTGCTCCGCGGGCACGCGCACGACGTCGAGACGGAGTGCTTCGCCGCCGCCGCGCTTGACGCCGAGAACGGCCTGCGCGGTGTTGTCGAGCGCGAAGCCCTCCGGCGCGGTGAAAGTGAAGCCGAGCTTGGGATGCAGGAAGCGCCGGCCGCGCACAAAGCCTTCGCTCGGATCTTCGCCATAGACGATGCCGTCGAGGTCGCCGAAATAGGCGTCGCGGGCCTGCTCCTCTTCGGCCGGGGTGACGCTCGCCGGCGCCTTGTATTGGCGCGCCTCGGCGATCGCCCGGCTGATGCGCTCCGGGGTCGATGGATGCGAGGACAGAAAGTCCGGCGCCGCCGGATTGATGGCGTTGCTCTGCTCGGGCTTGAGCTGCGAGTTGCGCTCCATGGCGGTGAGAAACCGCACCGCGCCGTAGGGATCGTAGCCGGCGCGCGCGGCGGTGCGGATGCCGATCGCGTCCGCCTGGAATTCCTGCTGCTGCGAGAAATTAGCGAGTTCGAGCTTCGACCGGGCCAGCGCCATGGCGCCTTGCTCGGGGTCGCTGACCACGTCGTTGACGACGCGGTTGACCAGATCGACCTGCTCTTCCTCCTTCTCGCGCAATTCCGCATGGTGAGCGATGACGTGGCCCATCTCGTGGGCAAGCACCGAGGCCAGTTCGGAATCGTCGTCGGCGAGCGCGATCAATCCGCGCGTCACGTAAAGTTGGCCGGTCGGCAGCGCAAAAGCGTTGATCGATTGCGAATTGAGGATCGTGACCTTGTAATGCAGGTCGGGCTTGTCCGAGGCCGCCACCAGGCGCTCGACCATCTGCTCCACCATGGTCTGCAGCTTGGGGTCGTTATAGACGCCGCCGTAAGTCGCCAGGATGCGGCGATGCTCGCGCAGCACCGCGGGCGACATGGTGGCCTCGGCGAGCTTGGACGGAGCGGGGTTGCCGGCGAGCGGCACGTTTTCGGGGGGCGTCGCGGTGCAGGCGGCGAGCAGCATCGCCGCAAGCACGACGCCCGCCCGGCACAGCCGACCGCTTGCGACGCCCGATTGTCCCCGTCTCACCATGACACCTGTCACTCGACACCTGTCACTCGACACCTGTCACTCGCGATGGATCAGTGGCGATCCGCGGTCTCGATCTGCTCCGGACGCGTCGCCTCGATCGCAGGACTGCCGTGCCTGCCGCGCGCCTCGACAAAGCCGCGGACGATCACGCGGCGCCCGGCGAGACCCTGCAGATCGAGACCTGCCGCGGCAAAACTGCGCTCGTTTCGTTTCCGGACCGTAACCGTAAAATCCTCGGACCAATGCCGTCCGAAGTTCACGTAAATCGTCGCTCCGCTTCGATGCACGGACACCACTTGGCCCTCGACCAGCGCAAAGCTGCCCTTGTGCGCCAGCACATCCGCAGGGGTTCCGGCATCGATGAGGTCATAATACGGATCGGCCCACAGGCCAAGCTTGGCCTTGCGGGCGCCATTTTCGCGGGCCAAGAGCGCCGCGGCGCAGCTTGTGCTCTCGATCTGGTCGCCGACCCGGGCAAAGCCCGCCGCGATCATCTCGCCCTGCACGAACAACTCGTCGCCGTCCCGCTCGGTATAGGCATAGGCGACGATGCGGCCGTAGCGGTCGGAGCCGGTTTGCGCGCGCCGCAGCACGACGGTATCGCCGCCGGCCAGCGCATCGAGCGCGGCCTTCGCCGCCGCCGCACCGGCTGCAGCTGCGGATGCCTGATCGGATTTTTCACGCGGCGGCCTGACCGGCACTTCGATCGCAGCAAGCCGCACCTCGCGCCCGTCGGCGAGCGTGAAGGTGCGGCCGTCGCCGACTTTGGCCACCGTAGCGCGGGCGATCTCGTCGCCGCCGCAAGGATGAATTTGCCGATGAATTTGCTCTTGCGCCGCGGCGCGCCCGCGATCATTCATCACGAACGCGCATGCGATCGCAACGACGCAAATCCCCTGCCGCCAGCTCCCCATCGGCGTCAAGGCAAAGGCCACAATGCGGCGACACTGCGGCGTGTCTGGACGCGGCTGGCGGCACATATGGTATAGGAAGCGGGTCGGCGAGCCACGCGTGCGCGCCGCAGCGAAATCCTACGACGGTCCCGTAGCTCAGCCGGATAGAGCAGCGGTTTCCTAAACCGAAGGTCGGAAGTTCGAGTCTTCCCGGGACCGCCACCTAATTGAATCAAGTACTTAGCTGTCTCATTGGTAACAATGGCAACAGCCATTGGCAACAGTGGTACGCCCCGAAGCTTGAAGCCACATAACCGCTGTCGCCTTGAACGCACGACCAGGGCGCCGAAGGTTGCACTGAACCACCTTCCACACGATCTTGATTTCCGCGCCGTCAAGATGTGGCTTCCGCTCGGTGTCCTCGGAAGGCGCGACGATCTCCTCGCATGGCGAGTTAACGCCACGCGCGGCGAGACCCAATTGAAAAACGGCCGCACCACGTCGTCCTCTGCGCAGCGTCGCTGCGAACAACGGACCTTGTTGATTACCTTTTGCAGATCCTTAGACGAGACCGCGCCAAGGTTGGGCTGAAGGGGTTTGAATCCCTTCGGGCGCGCCAGACAACAAAATCAATGGGTTACAGGCCCTCTTGGCGGCATTAGCGGGGGTCATTAGCGGCAGTTGGTTGGATCAAAATCGGTGCTGCGATAACTGTCGGGGCGGCGTCAATAATCCGTCGGACGGATGCACGGAAAATCGTAACGTGGGTTGACGGCATCGCCGCCAGCGCCGACCACGCGGCGGATTACGCGACCTTCCGCCGCGACATGGTCTATGGCGGGGCGTGGACTTCGCGACCGCAATCGGGACTCTCAAGGAACTGGGAGAGCATTTGCGGAAGGCGCAAGATTGATTGCGCGATCGGATACCGAAGCCGAACGCCTAATTCGCGCCCGCTCGGCTGAGACTTCTTCACTTACCGCTGTCTTCCCCTCGGGGGTAAAGAACCATAGGATTTTTACCGGGATCGTACCGCCACGCGTCGAGGTCGAAATCCCGCAATTCTATTTTCTCTATCTTTCCATGACGCAGGAAGAACCGCCGGACGACGTTAAATGCCGTGCCGCATTCCCGCCGGTTGAGGTGACGGTTTAGGATCGATGCGGTCATGTCCGCCAAGCGCAATTCGGGATGCTGGTGTGACGGCGCAAACGCGCAATGGCGCACGAACAATTCATTCATATCCAGTTTTCCGTTGCGCGTGAATTTGGTGAGGAACGGATGACCTGTCGTCCACCACTCCTTCACAAGAGGAATCGGCTTCTTGTTGGTAATGTGCCAGAGCTGATTGCGTAGAATTTCGCGCCAGAACGTCAGGTGCCGCGGGTTGCGAACGAAATCTCGATCAATGATGTATCGCAAATCAACAAGCTCATCCTCGTAACGGCCGCTGACCGCATGACCGATCGCGTTGCCCAGCGCGCTGACAATGCATTCGCCCAAGAGCTCGATCTTGAGATAAATCCTGTTATCGAGCTTCTGAAACCAATTTCCCAATTCCTCATAGGTTTGCGCCACGGCTGGGCGGCCCAGTGACCGATAGCCCTTCACGCCTTCCCGAATGCCGACCAGCGCGACGTGACGATGCTTGCGGATGATCTCAGCAGTTTGGCTGGATGAATCCATGGCAACCGGCGTGATACCGACCGCCGGCGGCGTGCCGAATACCCGCATGGCGAAATCCAGCAACTGAGCATCCGACAAAGCCGATCCTTTGAACTCACCCTTCGAATTCTTCAGCTTTCTTGGAAGGGTGCGCTCCCACGCGAGGAATTGGGCATTCTTTTGCTCAAGTGAATGATCGCTCTGCCGCAAATGGAGTGCGACAAAGAAATGAGTCCCTTTGGCGGTGGCGCCGAAGGAGCCACTCTCATCTATGGCAATCAGCATCGCGGCTCTCTGAAGAATCAAGCGTTTTTAGGCCGGCGAGCGATGCTTATCTTCGCATTTCGTTACGTTCATGGCGAAAGGTTCCGCCGCGCAGTGCTGTGCGTATGTCGCCCAGATTCGCGAGCCAACCGGCGCGGTCCGGTGTCATCCGGGAATTTCAGCAGCTCGTTTGTGATCGGAGAAGCGGCTTCACAGACGCAAGATATGGTTGCAGGATCATCCGGCAATGACCGGCAAGACCCGGCAAACGAGTTGCGTCTCCAGCGCCGTTACGGCGCGTGTTCGGGATATTCTTGCAACGGTGAAGCCGCTTGCCGCCGAATATTATCGCCTCACGGGCAAGCCGTTTGGCGTCACCGGAGAGGTCGCGGAGTTTGTCGCTGCCGAAGTCCTTGGATTGGAATTGGCGATGGCGCGCACCACCGGTTACGACGCCATCCGGCATGGCACCGACGGGCCTGTTTATATCCAGATTAAAGGCCGAGCCTATAGCGATGGAACGACGCCGGCGCAGCGCATCGGGCGCATTAAGACCGGGAGCCGCTGTGACATTGTTCTGCTGGTCCTGCTCGACAACGCGACGCTCGAACCGCGCGAAATGTGGGAAGCGCCGTTCTCGGACGTTTTGGCACGGCTGGCCGAACCCGGCTCCAAAGCAAGAAACGAGCGCGGCGCCCTCAGCGTTCGCGATTTCAAAAGGCTGCATAACGCTCGGCTGGTTTGGTCACCGGCGAAGACGACCACCGAACTATGATGGGCCTTCCGAGGACTTGGGTTTACCGGCTTTACTCGAAGCTCCGTAAAGCCATTAAACACCGAGCCTCGGCGCGTGATGGAGTTGAGCATAACCCGCAATAATTATCGGACGTATCGCGGGCACCGATGTGCGCGCCGCCCCAATCTCCCAAGTGATGCGATGGGTTTCGGGTCCCACCAACTTTTCCTAGTTGCTTCTGAACCAGTGCCGACACGGAGATTGGCGGCCGGCAACATGATTAGTTGATAAATGGCGGTGTGCATGGTGCTCGATCATCGAGGGTCGGCGGAGGACTGCCGCCGCAAGCCGGTGTGCTTGGCGAAGGGACACTGGCCAACCTGGCACGCGGAACGATACGAAGGCGGACAGAAGAAACGGGTCATGGCCAAGCACGTCGATCCGGCAACGCCGAAACCGATATTGAGCCGCGCGGGATATGTCGGCAGCGCTTATTCGACCGCTCCCTCTTGTGGCGCGCGTTGCCGAGGAACCCTAGGCAAATGTGCCGCCTCGGGCGCCGATTACCCTTTCGGGTCGAGAGGCCTTGACGTAGTCTATCCAGCATTGCCAGGGCCTCGGGATATCAGTCCCTCAGACCGCAAGCGATCTGGGCCCGGGCACCAATAACGCGACTTACCAGGCGATCGACGTGGACTATCGCACCCTTAATTCCTTACGGCAGAAGCATCCCGCGTGGCGTCTCCTCGCAGCGGATTACGCGCCGTTGATCGCGAGTTTTTTACACTACACATTTGTCGCTCCAAATGTTCGGACGTTAGCTCAGCCAGAACTCGCCTCGCGGCTCGATGACTATCTCTATTCGCTTCGCACTGATCTGGGCGAGGACGCCTTTCCAAAGGAAGCCGCGTCCTACCTCGAGAACTGGGCGTCAGACGAGCACGCTTGGCTGCGCAAATATTATCCACCTGACAGCGACGTACCTCATTTCGACATCACACCGGCCACGGAAAAGGCGGTCGACTGGCTAGCTAGTCTCAGCCAACGACAGTTTGTTGGAACGGAATCTCGACTTATGACGATATTTGATTTGCTTCGGCAGTTGGTGGAGGGAACTGAGAAAGACCCATGGGCTCGTATTACCGATCTCGAACGGCGCAAGAACGAAATCGATTCCAAGATTGATCGCATCCGCAGGGGCCACCCCTATCAGTTAGATGCGACACGAATCAAGGAACGCTTCCTGCAGATCGCGCTCACCGCCCGAGGATTGCTCTCAGATTTTCGGGAGGTCGAACAAAATTTCCGCGACTTGGATCGCGCAGTGCGAGAACGAATTGCCACCTGGGAGGGTGGCAAGGGAGTTTTGCTCGAAGAAATATTCGGCGATCGTGACGCCATCGTCGACTCAGATCAGGGCAAAAGCTTTCGGGCTTTTTGGGACTTCCTCATGTCACCCGACCGTCAGGAGGAGTTGACGGGCCTTCTTTCCAAGGTTTTTGGCCTAGAGCCTGTCAAAGCGTTGCAGCCCAACCGGCGTCTGCTGAGGGTTCACTATGATTGGTTACAAGCGGGCGAAGTCGCGCAGCGCACTGTTGCCAGGTTATCCGAACAATTGCGCCGTTATCTGGACGACAAGGCATGGCTCGAAAATCGCCGCATCATGCAGCTCATCCGAGAGATTGAGCAAACAGCTCTTTCGATTCGAGACAGATCGCCTGACGGACGAATCATTGAGATCGACGATCCAGCGCCAGATATCGGCTTGACGATGGACCGCCCACTGTTTGAACCGCCGCTAAGGCCGCAAATTGAAGAGGAAGTGCTCGGGGGCGAGGAAGATGTTCCGTGCGACGCATTGTTCAACAATATTTACGTGGACAAGGCACGACTGGCGGCGAACATTCGCCATGCGTTGCAGATCCGGACGCAAATTTCATTGGACGAACTGGTACAGCAGCACCCCTTGGAGCAAGGCCTTGCGGAGCTGGTGACGTACTTTAGCCTCGCAGCCGAGGATGAACACGCGATCATCGACGACACACAACGACAGACGCTGATATGGAATGACCAAAGTGGCCATTCTCGCCAGGCGACGCTTCCGCTGGTGGTCTTCTGTCGAACATCGCGCTCTTTTGCTACTGCCGGATGAATGCCGTGACTGCGTCCCTTCCAAACAACCTGTCCCAGGTTCTAGTTGCTCTGATGAAGGGCGTCATGGATCGCGAGAACGATCTTCCTCGCTGGCAGTCCTTGCTCGACCTACAGACCCGTGTACGCGACCATGTTGCAATCTTGGGCCTGGAACTAATTTTTGATGAAGCCGAAGGCTATGCCTACCTCCGACAGCGGCCTGTACAGGACGGAGAAGAGGAACTGCCGCGTCTGGTACCGCGACGTCAGCTCGGTTATCAAGTCAGTCTATTGCTCGCACTATTACGCAAAAAGCTCGCTGAGTTCGACGCAACCAGCGGGGAGTCCCGTCTCATACTCAGCCGAGACGGGATAATTGAGATGATGCGGCTGTTTCTGCCGGACACAACAAATCAAGCACGGTTGATGGACCGGGTGGACGCCCACATCAACCGGCTCATGGAAATGGGCTTCTTGCGTCGTTTGCGTGGGACGGACCATCAATATGAAGTTCGGCGCATCTTAAAGGCATTCGTTGACGCCCAATGGCTCAGTGAGCTCAATCAGCGCCTGTCAGTCTATCGTGAGCACACGGTTGGCAGCGACGCTAATGTGATGGCCGCCAATGAATAAAATCGAACCCCTGTCCGGCTTTCAGGAGCCCGATCCGCCGCCGCCGGCCCAGCGCACGGGAATGCGTCTCCACCGCTGCGAATTTTTCAACTGGGGCACGTTCCATGGTCGGGTGTGGGGCCTTGATCTCGGGGGTGAAAACACATTGCTGACCGGAGACATCGGTTCAGGCAAATCCACGCTCGTGGATGCTATCACCACGCTGCTCGTGCCGGCACAGAAGATTACCTACAATAAGGCTGCGGGGGCGGAGGCGAAAGAGCGGGATCTCATACCAACTCCACATCAGAGTGAGTTGGCGATATATGGAAAGGATGTGATGGAGCGGACGAGTTTGCGGTTGTGCTCGATGTAGAGGATGGCCTGTTTGAGTTTAGCGCGCACGGCGTCGATGGATTTCAGCGCGTAATTCTTGAAGATTTTCTCGCGGATTTCATCCCAGAGATTTTCCTTTGGATTAAGTTCGGGCGAATACGGTGGAAGGTACAAGAGCTTGATATTGTCGGGAAGGGTCAGTTGGCCACAGCGATGGTTGGGCGCGCCGTCGAGAACCAAAAGGATGTCCTGGCGGGCGAACCTGCGCGCCAGCACGTCGAGGAAGGCCTGAAAGCAGGCGGTGTTCGACGTCGGCATGATCAGATAGACGCAAACTCCGTCTTTTGGAGAGACTGCGCCGTACAAATAGATGTATTCGCGAATGAGCTGAGCGGCGACCGCTGGTCTCGTTCCGATCGGCGCCCAGCATGGCCGTGGCCGATTAATGCGGCCGAAGCGCGCTTCATCGGCGAACATGATGCGCAGATGCCGACCGCGCCTCTTGGCCGCCCGCCGAGCCTGCCTCACTGCATCAGGAAAGCCGTTTTTTTAAAAGCTTTTTGCGCCGCGAGGTCGCGCTTGGGATGAAACGGCCGCGGCATCAGCTTGCGCCAGCCCTGCCGGTGCAAGAGATTGTACACCGTGCTGTCGCTGGTCACATGCCCGATCGCCTGTTCATAGGCCGCTTTGAGATCGTGAATGTTCAACATCTCGCCGGCGCCGGCAGCTTTGGCAAAGCGCGCCAGCAAGGCCTTTTCCGTCGCCACGGTCATGTTCTCGTGCTTGCGTCCGCCATTCGGCTTGGGCTTAAGCGCCTTGATGCCACCGTGAGCATAGGCCATGTGCGCGCGGTTCACCGTGCTCAGCGATACACCCATCGCTGCCGCAATCGCGCCCTGCGTCATCCCGCTCTCGCGTAACAGCACCATTTGAATGCGCTGGCGCTGTCCGGCCGTGATCTTCCATCGTAGCGCGGTTTTGAGCCGCCGAACCTCGGCTTTGCTGCATTCGACCATCTGTTTTCCCCGAATCAGATAGCCAAGCGAATCACACTCAGCGCCTCGAAAACAATTCCCCTGCCTTCCGCTCTCAGCGCAGAAGACTGCCCGATTCAATCCGTTATGGAGCTGGTATCAGGTCCTATGTGCTTGGCCATTACAAATCGGAGAAGCACGAAGCAGGCTTATCAGCGCGCGCGGTCGCATTGCGCGATCACAACACCTACTCTGTAATTCTGGGCCAGTTTCGGAATGAGGGTTTCGAACAGCAGGTGACCCTTGCTCAGGTCTTCTCATTCAAGGAACTTCATGGCCAGCCCTCTCGCTTCTACGTGGTGGCTGATACTCTCCTAAATGTTGCCGAGCACTTCACTGGATTCGGCCCCGACGTCAATACGCTCAGAAAGCGTTTGCGTGCGATGCCGCATGTCGAAGTTTACGATTCATTTCCGCCATACGGCGCGGTCTTTCGTCGTCGCTTCGGCATCGAGAATGAACAGGCTCTCGACCTCTTTTATCAAACCGTCTCGATGAAGTCGGTCGGCAATCTCACCGACTTCGTAAGGCAGCACATGCTGGAAGCCTTTCCGGTGTTGCCGCGCATACAAGCTTTAATCGCGCACTTTGATGATCTTAACCGTGCCCATGAGGCCGTGCTTAGAGCCAAACGACAAATCGAACGCCTCACTCCGCTGGTGGCAGATTGTGACCAACATGCCGGTCTGTCGATAGAGATTGAAACCCTGCGCAGCTGCCGCGATGCGCTCCGGGGATTTTTCGCGAGCCTGAAGGCTGAGCTCCTTGAAAAGCGCCTGGAAGGCTTGAACAGTGAACTTGCACGACTTGCCAACCGGGTTGATTCTTTAAGGGATAGGGAGAAAGAGCAACGGCGCCAGCGGGACGATATCAAGCGCGCCATTGCGGAGAACGGCGGCGACCGCATTGAGTCTCTGACTAAAGAAATTTCGAGCAGACAGTCGTTAAAGACCGATCGCAAGGGTAGGGCCGAGCAATATAGTCGAATAGCGCGCGAAGCTTCCTTGCCCGAGGCCGGGGATGCGGACACTTTTCTCCAAAATCGCCACGCACTTGATTCACACACCGGTGCCGCTCGTTCCCGATCGGCTGAGCTCCAAAACGCAATTACTGACGAGACCGTGCTGCTCCGACAGTCGAAGAGCCAGCATTCCGAGGTCCTTCAAGAAATCGAATCGCTTCGAAAGCGTCGCTCTAACATCCCGGCAAGCATACTCGGGATTCGCGAAAACTTGTGTCAGGCGCTGCGGCTTGATGAGGCCGATCTACCATTTGCGGGCGAATTGATCGAGGTGCGGGAAGAGGAACGAACCTGGGAAGGCGCCGCTGAGCGGGTACTGCACAATTATGCCCTGTCTCTGCTCGTCCCGGACGATCATTACGCACGTGTCGCCGAATGGGTGGATCGTACACACCTTCGTGGCCGCCTGGTCTATTACAGGGTCCGGGAACGCCGCCCCGCCCCTTTACCCGACCTGCACCCGCGGTCGCTCGTTCGAAAACTAGCAATCCGACCTAAATCCCCATTCTACATCTGGTTGGAGGCCGATCTGGCCCGCCGCTTCGACTACGCCTGCTGTGAGACGCTAGAACAGTTCCGGCGCGAGGACCGTGCTCTCACGCAGGCGGGCCAAGTCAAGGCGGGCGGCGAACGACATGAAAAAGATGACCGCTATCGCCTGGATGACCGCACACGATTTGTCCTCGGATGGTCCAACGAAGCAAAAATCGCCGCCCTGGAAGATCAAGCTCGTGGTCTGGAGCAACGAATGCACGCGAGCGGCGATAAGATAGCCGGGTTGGATCGACAACGAGCGTCCTTCGATGAACGAGTTCGGCTGTTGGTACAACTCGCGGTATTTGAAAGCTTTCGCGACCTCGACTGGAAGCCCGTCGCCATTGAAATTGATGCGCTGGAAAGGGAAAGGCGTCAGCTGGAAGAAGAGTCAGATGTCCTACGTACATTGCAGGGGCAGCTTTCTGCACTAGAAGGCGCGATTAGCCAAACAGGCGTGGATCTAAACCGAGTCACGGACGATCACGTTCGGCGCCAGGAACGTCGAGATCAGGGCGCTGACCTTCTGGCGGAATGCACTAGGCAGATATCTACAATAACCGATTTGGTCAGATTACAGCTGTTTCCCCGATTGAATGCGATGCGAATTGAAGTGGAGAGGCCACTCACCGTCGAATCTTGCGACAGCCGCGAACGCGAAATGCGGGACCAGCTACAGAGCCAAATGGATGGCGAAACCAAAAAGATTGAGCGCTTGCGGGATAAGATCGTCAACACGATGACGGCCTACGCTCAGGATTATCCTATGGAAACTCGCGAAGTGGACGTCTCAATCGAAGCGGCTGCAGATTATCGTGGGATGCTGGCTGAGTTAGAATCCGATGGCCTTCCTAGGTTTGAGGCCCGCTTCAAGGAATTGCTCAATGAAAATACGATCCGCGAGATTGCGAATTTCCAGTCGCAACTGAACCAGGAGCGACAATCGATCCGCGAGCGAATTGAAAAAATCAACCGATCCCTGCAATCGATCAATTATAATCCAGGCCGCTTCATTACGCTCGAACCGGACCAAAATGTTGACGTCGAAATCCGAGATTTCCAGCAAGAGCTTCGCGCTTGCACCGAAGGGACGCTGACCGGGACGGAAGACACCGAGTACTCGGAATCAAAATTTCTGCAGGTCAAGCGTATCATCGAGCGGTTTCGTGGCCGTGAGGGTACAACCGAGATTGACCACCGCTGGACCGTCAAGGTCACCGACGTCCGTAACTGGTTTGCTTTTTCGGCCTCTGAACGATGGCGGGAGGACGGTCGCGAGCACGAACATTATACTGATTCCGGAGGAAAGTCGGGCGGCCAAAAGGAAAAGCTTGCCTATACCATTCTTGCAGCGAGCCTTGCTTATCAATTTGGCTTGGAGTGGGGCGAAACAAGATCACGCTCATTCCGCTTCGTTCTCATCGACGAAGCGTTTGGAAGGGGCTCGGATGAATCTACCCGGTATGGCTTGCAACTTTTCCAACAATTGAACTTGCAGTTGCTAATAGTCACCCCCTTGCAGAAGATTCATGTAATTGAGCCATACGTTTCTGCGGTTGGTTTCGTGCACAACGAAGACGGTAGCCGGTCGATGTTGCGTAATCTCACCATCGAGGAATACCGCGCAGAACGCATGCTGCGCGCGGGATGATCTGTGATGGATTGGACGAGACCGTTGGATGTTGCAGACCAGATCTCACGCTACTGGGCTCAGGGACGGATACTTACGGCAAAGTGCGATGGAACTTCCTTGTTTCCGCTTCGTCTGCGGTTGCGCCGGCCAGACACGAAGGCTCTGGGGCAACGGTTCGAAGAAGTACGTGAGTGGATTCGAGAATTAGAGGACGGAAGCCGGGCCAACCGCGGGTTTGGCTACGACATCGAATGGATCGACATCAAACATCGCCAGTTGGGCCGCAATCAAATTCCAGGCCGCATTTTGGTTCCGACTGAGCGAGATGCGCTACGGCTGATCGGAAAGAACAGGGAGGCTCAACGCTTTTGCGAACGCGCCAAATCCACCTTGGCCACCTTTCCGTCACTTGCGGATTGGATAAAACGAAAACCATTGACGGTGCTTGAAAACGCAGCCGACTGGGATCGCATTCTGGCCGTTCTCGTCTGGTTTCGGGACCATCCGCGCTCCGGCCTGTACCTTCGGCAGCTCGATATTCCCGGTGTCGACACGAAGTTCATCGAAGGACGGAAAGGGCTTTTCGCCGAGCTGTTGGATGTGGTGCTGCCCGTGCAGACAGGTGAGAACATACTAATTGGCACAAGATACTTCGAACAGCGATTTGGCCTCCGCAATAAGCCATCACTGGTCCGCTTTCGCCTGCTTGATGATCAGCTCACGATCCACGGGCTGTCGGATATCAGCGTTCCTGCTGAGCATTTCACAACTTTGTCATCGCCGGCTCAGCGTATCTTCATAACCGAAAATGAGGTGAACGGACTAGCCCTTCCGAATGTGGCGTCTGGACTCGTCATCTTTGGCCTCGGCTACGGTCTGGACGTGTTGTCCGGCGTCAACTGGATGAAGGGTCGGAAAATCTATTATTGGGGAGATATAGATACTCATGGCTTCGCCATGCTCGACCGGTTGCGGTCAATGTTTCCATCCGCCTCTTCATTTTTGATGAATCGAGAGACGCTACTGGCGCACCGCTCACTTTGGTCTCATGAACCCATACCCCACGTTGGCGTGCTTACTCGTCTGAGAGATGCGGAGCGAACCCTTTTCGAGGATTTACAACTCAACCGAATCGGGGAAGGCGTCCGACTTGAACAAGAGCGAATTTCGTTTAGCTGCCTGCAACAAGCAGTACAAGAAATTCTCTGTCCTAATCAGAAGGATCGGTATTACGAGGTTGTAGTCGGCGGAAGGGCCGGTACATCATCTTTGGCGTGACATAAAGTCAATCGTACTGCGTTTTAGAGCTGCACTATCCGACATTTCGGCTCAGTGGAAAGCGAAGGCTAGTCCTGAGGCCGAAATAACCGCAGACCGATCCATCGAAAAGCAATGCTAAGGCGTAGAGTATTCGTACGGGCCGCTTCCATCTGGACATAACCCAGAATTATCCGCGGAAAGTCGGGCCACACCATGCATCGGTAGGAAAGTACAATTACCTTGTCATTCAATCATTCCACGTCGGATATTCCATAATGGACGTTATGCGGACTGAATGCAGATGACATTTGGTTCCGATAGGAGTTGTCTATCTAAGTCCTGAGCGCGTAATCCAAAGCTCCCAGGTGGGGCGCTTAAATCACAGTGCTTTGATCGCTCTCAATATGGTCTGGACTTGCTCCGGCCCGGCACGCAAGACTGACTGCATCGGTCGAAATGACCCTGACGACATGGCCGGCCAGTTTTTGCTGTGATGCACAACGCAGCTTTTATTCAGTGATGTGATAAGGTGTAGTCCTTGGGCCGAAGGCAGTTCGACCGCGAGCTGGCATTGTTGGCAGGATCTCCCGTGAGCAGCAGTTTACATCTCGGATCGGCAGTCACGGCTGCGTTTCTTGCGTCGTTGGTTGAGGCGGTGGAGGCGTTGACGATCGTGCTTGCCGTCGCCATCGTTCGCGGCTGGCGCCCAGCCGGCTTCGGTGCGCTCGCCGGCATTGTCGTGCTGGTAATGATCGTGGTCGCACTCGGTCCGCTGCTCGACCGTGTCCCGCTTAACCTCCTGCAATTGGCCATCGGGCTTCTGTTATTGCTGTTCGGCTTGCGCTGGCTGCGCAAGGCGATTTTGCGGGCAGCGGGCATCATTGCGCTGCACGACGAGGCGACGGCTTTCGTCAGCGAAACCACCGAACTGCGCGACAAGGAACGACGACATGAGCCACATCTCGACTGGCTTGCCGGCATCGCAAGCTTCAAGGCAGTACTGCTCGAAGGCCTCGAAGTAGTGTTCATCGTCATCGCAGTTAGCGCGGGTCGCGGCGTACTTATCCCGGTGGGCGTCGCCGCGCTGGCAGCCTGTCTGATAGTTGCCGCTCTCGGCCTTGTCGTGCATCGGCCGTTGGCGCGCATTCCGGAAAACGTGCTGAAATTCGCGGTTGGTGTGATGCTTTCAGCATTCGGGTTATTCTGGACTGGCGAAGGTTTTGGCGTCGCTTGGCCGGGCTCGGACCTCGCGATCCTTGTCTTCATCGGCTTATTCTTGGCTACGGGTCTTGCGGCAATCGCGCTCCTAAAAAGTCGCCGCTCGGTTGTGTCGTCATGAAGATTGTGATTGGTGCATTTCAGGAATTGAGCGGACTATTTGTTGAGGATGGGGCGCTCGCGCTTGCCATCGTGGCAGTTGTGGAAATTTCTGCCCTAGTCGTACCGAGCGCCACGTGGGTGAGGGGTGCCATTCTGTTGTTTGGCTGCATCGCAGCGCTCTTTATCAACGTGATGAAAGCGCAACGCCGCTGAGTTCGCGCTGATTGGCTCACAGGCGTTATGTGATCGATGTTAGAATTTGGTTTTTATATAGAAGCGCTGACACGTCGGCTATGACGGTCGGTCCCGGGGGTAGAGCGGACCAAGGCCAAATGCGCTAGAAATGGTGTTCCTGACCCGTCAGCGACATTTATTGACGGCTTTTGCGAATTGTTCTGGGCTCCCCTATTGTTCCTATAGAAGCACTGGTACTGGTCCCTTTTGAAACTGAGGGTGCCCCTTTTCACGGACCCGGGCTGGGCATAGGGTGGTTGGTTGCCGACGTTGGGGGGACTGCGTCGTGCCGATCCGACCTTTCTTGGCGGGCCAAGTATTCGAGCCCGAGATGCTACGCGACATGGGGCTGGCGTTCGACAGCGCGTGCGAGGCGTTGGGCCTGCGGATAAAAGAGGACGCGGCGACACGCCTTGTCGCTGAAAAGGTCATTGAATTGGCCCAGCGCGGCGTCTGTGACGTGGATCAGCTTCGCGCGATGACGCTGAAAGAATTTAATTTCCCCAAATAGGCCGCTTCAGTTGGCGACCTGTGGTCAATTTTGCACAGACTCGTCCTTAGTGGGCGCGACAGATTTAAGCCGCCAGCGGGGTTAGCGAGGTCATCATGGCAGAGCCGAAGAATGACAAGCACAAGAATTACACGCGCTACGCCGCGCATTGCTTGAACGTGGTGCCCGCGATCAAAGATCAGGATGATCGAGCCATCAACCGCGAAATGGCGGCCGAATGGCTCAGACTTGCGGACGCTATTGGGCACCCGTTGAAGCCGGTGAAGTAAAGACCCACGTCAAATTGGCGATTGATCTGAGTCAATGTCGAGCCGTCTCCGAACCATCACTGTGACGGATGATCGACGAACAGGGTACCCGAGCACCTAACTGCCCAAACTGCGCCAAGCCAATGCGCTTCACGCGTCTTATCCCGGCAATTGGGGCAATTCCGGAACTTTACTCCTACTACTGCGATAGTTGCGGTGAAGCCGTAACTGAGGTGGGGGAACCGGGAGGACGGCGCGATCTCTTCGCCTTCTTCGAGATAGATCGCGGTGCCTCTCGCCCTAATTGATCTGGATCATTCGTCCGGACTTCCGATCCGTTCCTTTACGGGCGGAGGTGCTGTCCTCGGACAGTACCCGGGTGGAGGTACCGGCCCCTTTCCATCCCCCCGGTCCATTTTGAAATTGAAGGCGGTCCCCTTTTGGCAGAATGTCGGAAACTGCGAACAGCATTGGTGCCCGGGACAAGTGCGGTGCCACTATATCAGTTCTACAAGCTCGACAAGGTTGGGCGCATTATGGGTCTCGGCGAGGCGGTTAAGTGTGCAGACGACGCCGATGCGGTCAAAAAAGCCAAAAAGCGGGCCAAAGGTCGCACCATCATTGAAGTATGGGATCTGGGCCGCCGCGTCGCTGTGATCGAAGCCAAGGCGAAGAAATAAGCGGCGCAAGGCGACGCCCTGCGGAATCTCACCGGTCCTGGGCGTTATGGCCGTTTGCTCAAAACGCTCGGACACGTTCAACTTCTTATCCTCGATGACTAGGGCCTGCAGTGGTGGTGGATAGTCTGAAAGCGCTTGACCCCGAATGGCCGATTAGAGAAGCGGACATAGTCGGACCCCGCTGCTGGCTCGTCCCGGCCGCGAATGAGATCCGGCACGGACATTGAACTCACAGTTGGCGAGAGCACTGCTGCTCTCGCCATCTTCTGTCGGTCCCCGCGTATTATGGCGTATCGCCGTACATGGCCTTCAGCTGGCCGTGGGCGAAGGCGAGAGCCGGCGGCATATCCATCTTGCCGCCGATGATTTCGATATAGGCGCCGGATTTGCTGGCGCGGGCCGACTTCATCGCTTCATCGAGTTCGCCGAGGGTAGTCACACGAGCAGTGAACCAGTCGGCGCAACCAAGCGTCTTGGGTAATTCGGCGTAGTTCCAAGATGCGAGGTCGTTGTAGGTCCAGTTCGGATTTTGCTCCAACGCCCGCTCGATAAGGTAACCACTGTTGTTGAGTACGAAGACAATAACGTTTGCTCCGAACCGTCCCATTGCGCCGATGTCGTTCGCAGTCAGTTGATGCGAGCCTTCGCCCGTGATCAGAATTGTGCGCCGACTCGGGTCGGCCAGCGCGACACCGAAGGCGGCCGGGGTGGCCCAACCGATCGAACCCCACAGAACTTGCGCTTCCACGCGAACGCCGTCCGGAAGGATCGTTGGCGTCATACCGAGGCTTGAACTCCCGGTCTCGAGGACGACCGTGTCGCCGGCGCGCAGG
Source organism: uncultured Alphaproteobacteria bacterium (assembly GCA_963791925.1). GTDB lineage: Bacteria > Pseudomonadota > Alphaproteobacteria > Rhizobiales > Xanthobacteraceae > BOG-931. The sequence continues at coordinate 539,759 of CAWBUA010000007.1, forward strand.
AACGCCGCGTAGCGCGGATAAAGCGCCGCCATCGTGATCTTGTCGGATGCGTTGCCGCTTACCGGCGCAAGGTCCTGCGGCTTTCCCCGGTATGGCGCCGATGATCGTTTGAGCTTGGCCAGCTCAGACAGAACGTCCGCAAGCCGGACATTGGGGATAACTTCGTCTCCGATCCTGACATCATCGAGGCCGACGGTAATAAACCGGGACGGATCGAGGTGGCCGGAATAGGCGGCCGTGGTGATGTCGTTCAAATTGACGCCGCCCAGATCGAGGACGATATCGGCGCCTTCGACGATTTGCCGCGTTTTCGGCTCTGACACCGCGCCGGCATACATGCCGGCAAACTGCGGGTGACCCTCGTCGATCAGGCATTTTTCCATCAGCGTTGTGACAAAAGGACAGCCCAACGCCTCAATCGCCTTCTGCGCCTGTTTTTGCAAGCCGAGCCGCGAAACCGTGAAGGCCGGAAACGCGACGACGGATTTTGCTTTGTTGACACGCTCGGCGATAATTGCCATCGCCTTTTGCAACGCTGCTTCGTTGGATCGTGGCACGATCGGCTTCATGTCAGCCGACGCGACTGGGGATAGCGCGTAGTCCGACGGCACGGCGATGTAGGCCGGCTGATTGTTGCGGCGCGCCTCCGCGATGACGCGCTCCATTTCGACGACGCAGTTCTCCGGATTGATGACCGCATGACAGCACGCTGCGCGGGCGGACAGCCCAACGAAATTGCCGAACACGCCGTCGCCGAGCGTGTGATGGGCGATCTTGTGTACGCGCTGATTCTGATAGGATGGCATTCCGACGACGTGAAAAACCAGTGATCGTTCCGACTTAGCGCCCATTACGCCATTTATGGCCGAGAGCTCGCCGACGCCATAGGTGGTCGCCAACATCGCTGCGCCCCGGATGCGCGCATAGCCGTCGGCGGCGTAAGACGCGTTTAATTCGTTGGCACAGCCGATCCACTTCACTTTTGCGCTACCGTCAACCGCATCGCAGATTGGAAAGACATAATCGCCGGCAACACCAAAGCAGTGGTCGATCCCTTCTGCGGCAAGGCGCTCGACGATGTAATCGGCGACGCTCGCCGCCTTTACCGTTCCTGACGATGCGTCGGACTGTCGAACTGGCTTATTCATAACGTTCTCCTTTACGTTTTGCTGACGTCGCTGATCGGGCGAAGCCCGGCCCTCAACGTCCCGCGGCTGAGTATCGCCAGCGCGTATGTCGCCCCGGATGCATCAAGTTTGGCTGCGGGAGTTTCTAAGCCCCGCGGAGCGTGACGCGGGTTGCGCGGCATGAACGCCGCCCAGCTTCGGCGGTTCCAACGAGCGCCGGAATTATTTTTTGATTAGCGGCGTTCGATTTTTCTACACATGGCCCAATTTTATTCTTCACATGGCACCAGAGTCGGGGTACAGCCGCCAAATGTTGTCACAATTGCCGCAGTCTGCGGGCCGCCGTAATATGGGGATCCCAAGGCTGCGCTGGGGTAGATTTCGACGCCGCCCGCTCCTACCGACCCTTGGGCAGCCCTGCGTTAGCGAAATAGGAACCGCTGACGACCTATCCTGCCAAAAGGTGCCTCGTGGCACCGGCCGACGGGAGGCACCATGAAGCGATGCGCATTTTGCGGCTAGGCGGGACTGATCTCACATCGGCCGCATCCCGTTCCCAGCTTTGCAAAACAAATTAGCCCCGGAACAGAAGGCGACGGACCGCGCTAAGCGACGTGGACAGGCACCCATCCGCTTGCAGCCCCCATCCCCCGGGTAGCCTCGCCTAATGCCCCGCGCGAGCGGTGCTTTGCATTTGGCAAATGATCGCGCGGCTATACCGCATCACCTTCCAAAACAAAAAGACCCCGGCAAGGGTATGTGCCGGGGGCTTGGCAATTGGGGTCCAAGAAAGGGCGGGCGCAAGAGCCGAATAGCGCCCAAGGAACACTACATGACTGTCGTGACGATTGCGCGACTAGGATAAACCGGCCGACTATGCCGGTTGAGAGGACAGCGTCGTCGATCCCTCGCTCATTCGCTGTCTCCTCCGCCGGATCGCTCGCTCGGCGGCCATCGTTCGGGCCTCAAGCGCAGAATTGACGACGGAAACCTTCGGCCCGTCAGACTCGAATGCGAGAACCAGATAGGGAAGGCCATCCTCGGGCGGCTCATAAATCGCGGTCTTAATGGGTATGACAGTCCCCTTAACGTGATCCAGCCTAAAGCATAGTCAATATACCGCGGTCACTACACAAGGGGGCGATCAGTATGTCGCGGCTCATCAACGGGAGCAGCTCCAGCAGCCTGGCGATATTCGCGGCAATCCGTGGCCACCACCTCATTAGTGTGGCCCCGGAGAGCCCCTTGCGGAAATTCCCGGAGCCACCGGCCAAGCTCGGCAATCCTGTTGCCAGGGATGCGCGAAGCCCGCCACTACGCGAACCGCGCTAGTCGCTCTGCGTTCCCGTGCTCGATCGTCGCGGCAAAAACTCTGGCAGTTTTCGACCCCTGACGATGAAGCAGGCGGCGGTTTCCTTCGATTGACAAAGGCGGTGGGAAGCGATCCGCCTTCACGCTACCAACGAACGCGATAGCTCACGCCACTAGGACATCCCTGCGTAACGATGGTGGGGCTTATGATTTGCGCTTGCGCAAATCCGACCCCGAACTTGTCAGGGTCGCATTGCTTCGGCTCAGGCGCGTGGCCCAGCAGGCTCGACAGCAACGCGACGCCGATTGTGACCACTGCGGACGGGATCCAGATACGCTGGTGCTTACGTAAAAAAGCCCGCAATGCCACCATCAAGTCACCCCGGTCCGGGCCTCGACATCGCGTGGCAACTGCAAGATCACTCATTTTAGAAATCTCCGAATCCCATCGCCGCGACCATGGCAGCGAAAAAGGGCCGGGCAAGGGCGGCAGAAAGCGGGCGCGGTGGGGAAACTTTCCGATAGTGCAGAGCAGCAAGAGACAGTGCTGCTGTCTTAATTCGCGCAACCCACGGGCGCCTAATGCCCTCAAGGTGTCGGGGACGTCGAGGGAGCGTCCTATGTCAGCAAAACGTAAAGCCGCAAATCAGTGCGCGCAGTGCGGTGCTCTGATCGTCGCGCCGGACTGGTCTGAATATTTGTCCGAGCGCTGCGTGCGGCACTCGTGGTCATGTGAAATGTGCGGCTATCAGTTCGAGAGCACCGTCTACTTCCCTGCGCTCGAACTCGCAGCGGACCTACAGGCAGCCTAGATTTAGGTCGGCTACTGAGGCAGGCACGGCACGCGCTCCAGCTGCAGCACGAGCCGCAGCGCGATCACTGCATCACTCGGCTGCCTCGTGCAGCCTTTCTAATCACTTGGAATGAGCGGCAAAAATAGAACTGTCCGATGAGCCTCGTCTTTAACTTGCATAATCAGCGCTGGATCGTCATAGCCGCTTTGCCTGCGCACTTTCTTGATGATGCGCTCGGCATGCAAGCGCGCAGCCCGAAGGTCCGGTAAAAACGTGCCCTTGGGGTCGGCCAATATGTCGCCCCCCGAACCACGTACTGTGAAAAAGTATCGGGTCACCACACTCACCATCGGTATCGACACCCTGCATAGTGATTTATCCGGGGACGGGTGTGTCCAGAGCCGCTTCGGCTTGCAGCCGGTCAGTTTGCACGAGCAGGTCTGGGAGTTTTGCGATGGTGTTCGCAATCTGCCGTCCTTCGTCGCGGGTGAGCTGCCTCATCGGCAATTGCCGACCAGACCTATCTTCAAAATGGACATGGGCAAGGGACCGTTTGTTTTTGTCACGGACGATGAAACATGCCGGCAGTTCTTGAACCGACCAGGGCGTGGGGAATTGCCGGTATAAAGCGACACTCATGGCTCGACCCCTTTTGTCATCACAGTGACCGTTTGTGATCTTCAGGTATTGATGTAAATCAACTGGGGGCTGCCGAACTGCGCGCGTACGGGAACATCTCGTCCAGGTCGGCGGAAAGCGGCGCGACACCTTACTTTTGCCTCGGTTTGAGCGGGAAAATCGCATGAGTTTGTCGGGGCTGTGCATGGGTTTGTCGGGGCTGTGAGAGTCCCCATGTTAGTGCGCATTTTGAAAACCTATGACGTTGCCGAAATCATGATGCTCGCGTCGGCCACGCTTTGCGCGATCGTCAGCTTCGCATACATGTTTGGAGCATTTTAGGTGCGCAATTGTCGGTTAGTTACTAAAATGGACACGGCACGCGCTCCAGCTGCAGCACACCCGGCAGAGACGAACGGCTGTTAGTTTTGAACCACTTGATTGGCGGCCTCTTCGACGCGGACGCGACCGACGCAACTGTACGCGATCTCAGGCAAAGGATGCGCGCCGCCGGGCGGGAGGTGGCCCGAGCATTCGGAGCGCCAAGGTTTTGAGGTTCTGCGCGGTGGCGGCGAGAAGGAACTCGTCGCGCTCGCCGGAAAGTCCGCGCAGTCGCATGCGCTCGAAGCCGTGATGAATCTTCAAGTGGGCAAAGCGCATCTCGACACGTTTGCGCTGGTCGCGCGACTTAAGGAATGCCTTTGTGCGCATCAGCCGGCGTGTCACGTCGCGGGCATATTCATGAACATCACGGGGAATTTGTCGCGACGGGCTCTTAGAACAACACTGCATCTTGAGGGCACAGACATCGCAATCAAACTTGGATGCGAGATAGCGAAGCGTTTTGCCTTCGTGCACCTTGCCGGCCCTGCCGGTGGTGTACAGCCTTACCGTTCGGGCAGATGTAAACACCCCGCAGTCGGTCCCGGTGAAAGTCGCTGCGCGATAATGTGCCATCGTCGCGCTCGCTGGCATCGCAGAATCCCTACTTGGTGACCTCGTCGGCATGATCACAAAGCATCTTAGGAAGGGCGAACGAGTGCGTATTGCCGGCCTCGATATTTTGGAAGTCAGAAATCGTGCAGCCCGCATGGAGCGTAATCCAGCAACCGGCGAAGCTATAAAAATCGAAGCAAGCAAGAAGGTAGCATTCCGGGCTGCGAAGGATTTGAAAATGGCGGTCCAGCTCGCGAGCCTATGGGACGCGTCAATTATCTAAGAAAGTTCTGAGGATCCTTGATCTGCTCGGGTGTTTCAGCTTCCTTAGAGCTTTGGCTTCAATCTGCCTAATGCGCTCGCGCGTTACCGAGAACTGGAGGCCGACTTCCTCCAGCGTGTGGTCGGTGTTCATGCCGAGGCCAAAGCGCATGCGCACAATGCGCTCCTCGCGTGGCGTCAGTGAAGCCAGTACGCGTGTCGTGGTCTCGCGCAAGTTCGATTGGATCATGGCATCGATTGGCAGGATAGTGTTCTTGTCCTCGATTAAGTCGCCGAGGTTGGAGTCACCCTCCTCGCCGATCGGTGTTTCGAGCGAGAGCGGTTCCTTTGCGATCTTCAAGGTTTTGCGGACCTTTTCGAGTGGCATGCCGAGCTTTTGCGCAAGTTCCTCCGGTGTTGGCTCGCGACCGATTTCTGTGAGCATTTGGCGGCTCGTTCGCACGATCTTACCGATCGTGTCTACCATGTGTACGGGCACGCGGATGGTACGCGACTGATCGGCGAGCGAGCGGCTGACCGCTTGGCGAATCCACCAGGTGGCGTAGGTCGAGAACTTGTATCCGCGCCTATACTCGAACTTGTCGACCGCCTTCATCAGGCCGATGTTGCCTTCCTGGATCAGGTCGAGGAACTGGAGGCCGCGGTTGACATATTTTTTGGAGATGGCGATGACGAGGCGCAAGTTTGCCTCCACCATCTCCTTCTTGGCCTGACGCGCCTCGCGCTCGCCCTTCTGCACCATGTGCACGATCTTGCGGAACTCTCCGATGTCGAGCCCGGTCTCGGTCGCTAGCATCTGGATTTGCGTGCGCAGCTCCCTGATGCGGTCCTTGTCGCGCGCGACGAAGTTCTTCCAGCCGTTGGCGGTGCGCTTCGACACGCGGTTGAGCCAGAGCGGGTCGAACTCGGAATCCAGATGGTTCTCGAGGAAATCCTCACGCGAAACGCCGTGGCTTTCGGCGAGCCGCATGAGTTGACCCTGGTAGCCGACGAGGCGCTTGTTGATCTCATGGAGCTGCTCGACCAACGCATCGATCCACGCTCGGTTCAGCCGAAGGGATTTCACCTCGCCGATTATCTCATTCTTCAGCTTTTTGTACCTGCGCTCCTGGGCCGGAGAGATCGACTGCCTTTTGAGCCGGGATTGAATGTCTTGGTCCTGTAGACGGCGTAGCCGCTTATAGGTGTCGGCGATGGCGTCGAAGGTCTCGATCACCTTGGGCTTGAGTTCCGCCTCGATTGCAGTGACCGAGAGCCAATTTTCCATATCGTCGTCATCGTTGGGGTTGCTCTCGGCGATCGTCCCGTCGGCTGCCGTTTCCTCGCCGTCCGTGGGTTGGCCTGCCGGCTTGACGGGGATGACCATCGGGGGCGCAACGGCCGTCATCTGCGCCTGCTGCCCAAGCTGGCTGGAGATGACATTGCCCACGACAGGCCGGCCGTCGGGACCCATCACTGCCGCCGGAACGGCTTCGGCGTCAGGGCCGGCGTAGGTTGCGTCGAGGTCGATGATATCGCGTAGGAAGACCTTGCCCTCGTTGAGTTCGTCCCGCCAGATGATGATGGCCTGGAAGGTGAGGGGACTCTCGCAGAGCCCAGCGATCATCGTCTCGCGGCCAGCCTCGATGCGCTTGGCGATGGCGATCTCGCCCTCGCGCGAAAGGAGTTTCATCGAGCCCATTTCGCGGAGATACATCCCCACGGGATCGTCGGTGCGCTCGACAGGCTCCTTGACCTGGGACCTAGCCGGAGCCGGTCGTTGCGGGACTTCGATTAGCTCGTTCTCGCCGTCGGGTTTTTCCGCTGGCTCCCCGTGGGTCGCCACCTCTTCCCCAAGCTCGGCCGCCTCGGTCTCGACGACGTTGATTCCCAACTCGCTCAACCTTGCTAGGACATCCTCGATCCGCTCGGACTTCACTTCCTCCGAGGATAGCAACACGTTGATCTGGTCGTGGGTGACGTAGCCGCATTTCTTGGCATTGTGAATCAACTCCTTGACGGCCGCGTCGGAAAGGTCGAGTAGCGGACTCTCGATACTCTCCCGCTCCAGCATCTCGTCCTTTCTCGACGTGGTCTTGTTTGTCATAGCCTTCTACAATGGGCGCCGAGCCGCCGGTGCCATTGAACAGGATTTTCGGAGTCAGGCCACTGGCGCGACCACGCACATTGCCCGCGCCGATGGCGCTGGCGATATAAGACCAACGTCAATATCTGAAATCCTGCCTGCCGATAGGCACACGGCCGCTCAGAAAAACCGGACACTTCGGTACGTCGGGGTCATTAAGGGAACTCTTCGAGTAGCCCATCGTTTAACTACATCGAGGAATAATGGGCGTTTCGGGGTCAAAGTACAATAGAAGTTACGCATACTTGTGCTATGGCCGTTTAATTCATCTATTTCGCGTCTCGTGCGGTAGATGCCGTCAGACCGACCAGACGAATCAACCCCAACGCTACGATCTTTTGCACGGGCACATCTGCCTGCAGCTATTAAGAAGTGAGCTCTATAAAATGGTTCAAAGACAATCATGAGCGCGCGCCAACCCAGACCGGCAGCGTCATTCGCCCCACACTCGAAGCAGTGGACGCCGAGTGCCACCAGGTCCGAGCCGAAGAACTCTCAAAATGCGCAAAGAAACTATGAAAAGTATCTCGCGCTGGCCCGCGCTGAAGCCCAAATCGGCAACACGATTGGGGCGGAGAATTACTACCAGTACGCCGAGCATTATTTCAGATCGATGCGTTCGGACTAAGGACGAATGTGAGGGTATCGGATGACTAACAGCGGCGGGCTTAGTTGGGAAGCTCAAGAAGTTCTTCAAAAGATGAAGTCGTTCAACCGATTACCGGGTGCTGGTATTCCGATGATTCAATTGAATATGAAGGTTGGCAGCGCGAAGACGGTTAAGAAGGGTATTCCCGAATTGAAATCGGCCGGCCTCATCACTGACACCGCTGCGGGCGAACCGACGCTTACTGATAAAGGCTACGAGACCTGAGTTTGGCCTACCGCCACGATTTCATAATTCGTCTTTCGACATTGCGGCCGATGTTGAGCGTTTTCATCTGCTCATCCTATCGAACCGGTCGCGGTTCCATAAGTTCTAGAGCATGATATGCGAATGAACAGTTGATAACCTGGAATTATGCGCCGGAAAAAGTTGAACCACAGTATGCACTGATAGGCTTCTCAAGAATAACTCCGCTGCCACGTCAATTCTTCCATTAGGTGAGTGCCGAGATAATCGCTTGGATCTGGTCTGACGCCACGGCTACTAGGCTATCGTGGCTTGTCAGGCCTTGCGCGGCAGCGCGCAAAATGAATTCGGCCAAGTGCGCCTTTAATCCCGGTATTGCGTGATCCATAGGAACCTTGCTCATCACCGCATCAAGCGCGTCACGCATCGTCTGGATGAGTTGTGGACTGTAATAAGTCATGAAGTCTCTCCCGATCCGACCAAGAGGATTCACCTGTTCGCTGTCCTCGACCAGTCACGAGGCCGTGACGTTGCTATTTTTTAATTTTAAAAAATTCGTGCTCGTGCGTTCAATATTTCTCGTCAAAGAACGATCTCATACCAACTCCACATCAGAGTGAGTTGGCGATATATGGAAAGGATGTGATGGAGCGGACGAGTTTGCGGTTGTGCTCGATGTAGAGGATGGCCTGTTTGAGTTTAGCGCGCACGGCGTCGATGGATTTCAGCGCGTAATTCTTGAAGATTTTCTCGCGGATTTCATCCCAGAGATTTTCCTTTGGATTAAGTTCGGGCGAATACGGTGGAAGGTACAAGAGCTTGATATTGTCGGGAAGGGTCAGTTGGCCACAGCGATGGTTGGGCGCGCCGTCGAGAACCAAAAGGATGTCCTGGCGGGCGAACCTGCGCGCCAGCACGTCGAGGAAGGCCTGAAAGCAGGCGGTGTTCGACGTCGGCATGATCAGATAGACGCAAACTCCGTCTTTTGGAGAGACTGCGCCGTACAAATAGATGTATTCGCGAATGAGCTGAGCGGCGACCGCTGGTCTCGTTCCGATCGGCGCCCAGCATGGCCGTGGCCGATTAATGCGGCCGAAGCGCGCTTCATCGGCGAACATGATGCGCAGATGCCGACCGCGCCTCTTGGCCGCCCGCCGAGCCTGCCTCACTGCATCAGGAAAGCCGTTTTTTTAAAAGCTTTTTGCGCCGCGAGGTCGCGCTTGGGATGAAACGGCCGCGGCATCAGCTTGCGCCAGCCCTGCCGGTGCAAGAGATTGTACACCGTGCTGTCGCTGGTCACATGCCCGATCGCCTGTTCATAGGCCGCTTTGAGATCGTGAATGTTCAACATCTCGCCGGCGCCGGCAGCTTTGGCAAAGCGCGCCAGCAAGGCCTTTTCCGTCGCCACGGTCATGTTCTCGTGCTTGCGTCCGCCATTCGGCTTGGGCTTAAGCGCCTTGATGCCACCGTGAGCATAGGCCATGTGCGCGCGGTTCACCGTGCTCAGCGATACACCCATCGCTGCCGCAATCGCGCCCTGCGTCATCCCGCTCTCGCGTAACAGCACCATTTGAATGCGCTGGCGCTGTCCGGCCGTGATCTTCCATCGTAGCGCGGTTTTGAGCCGCCGAACCTCGGCTTTGCTGCATTCGACCATCTGTTTTCCCCGAATCAGATAGCCAAGCGAATCACACTCAGCGCCTCGAAAACAATTCCCCTGCCTTCCGCTCTCAGCGCAGAAGACTGCCCGATTCAATCCGTTATGGAGCTGGTATCAGTGGTTTTCCGACCGGGAGAACGCCGTGGCGGGACGAATCAGAATGTGTCGGACATAAGAAACCCCAGCTCGCGAGCGAGGCTGGGGTTCGTTGGTCGGGAGGGGGCTACGGATGCCCGATCAACAAATGCGAGCATACTCCCTCCGTGCTCACTGGAGCGAATTACAAATTGGTAATGACGATTGACAAAGCGTCGCAGCATCGTGCGCCGAAGGTCACATGCTTCGGACGTGACACGATATAGACCACTCATTCAGGAAGATGCGATCCGCGCGCTGGGGGCGGTCGGGCCAGCGGCGCGAAGTATGGTAGACGCAGGCGAACCGAGGTTGCGTCAGAGGAACTCTTTGGCTCCAGAAAAGATTATCATGATCGCCCAAGGCGGGTATGGCGGGCGCTTTTGGGAGCGATCCGATGGAGCAGAGCAAAGCGGGATATTACGCTGACTTTATTTTGTATCCGGTCCTAATTATGGGCTTGGGTGCGTTCGAGACGGGGAGCGTTCACGAATTTCCGTACCTTTGGGTATGTTCTCTGGCTCTCGGATTGCTCATGTGGACAATCGTTGAGTATGGAACCCATCGCTTCATTTTACATTCTGTTGAAGCGGTCGCCCGACTTCACGAACAACACCATGCGACGCCTGGTGCGTATGTGGGAACTCCGACTTGGATCAGCCTGATGTGCTTCGCGCTGGGTGGGTTCACTCCGGCACTCATTCTTTTCGGTTGGGACGTGGCGAGCGGAGTGACGACGGGACTGATGCTCGGATATGTCTGGTACCTTGTCGTGCATGACGCCGTCCATCGGCGGCACCTCAAGCCTGGTTCGCTATTGTACCGAACTAAGATGCACCACGCACTTCACCACTACTCGAAAGTGGGCGGTAATTATGGTGTAACCAGCTCCTTCTGGGACCACACCTTCGATACCAATATTACGCCGGCTACACGGCGATCTGTGACTGCGGTTGGAGAGGCGCACTTGATGCAGGGACAGACGAGGGGGGCTACGCACGAGTGATGCCCGAATGTGGCGAGAAGCTGCGCAGTTACTTCCGTACCGTCGTGAGTGGCGAGTGATTACACCTCGGCTGTCGTTGTTGGCTCCACGGCGGGGACTTCGTGTGCGAAAACCGACTATCGCTGGGGCCGAAAATCGATGCTTCCTCCTTGGATTTTAAGTTGTTGCCCGCCTGCGACATCGACGCTCCGAACCTCACGGCGACTGGCGCGTTACCGTCGGAGCGACGTTGTGGCCGCCCCATGTTCGAGAGGGCGCGATGCATACACCGAAAAATAACAGCAACGACCAAATGCGATCGGTGACGAGTTCGCTGCACCCACGGGTCTATGCAACGCTCATCGGGCTTGTGCTGTGGTTCGTTCTGTGGATTTGGAGTTTCGCTGGCGCCGGCGTGACTGACTATCTGCTCGTCATCGTCAGCGGTTTCTTCTTGGTCGTGGTAGCGCTGACGCTCATCCTCGCGCGCGTTGGGCACAAGGATCCCGCGATGGTTGAAAATGAGGCGAAGGCCGATGATAAGCCGGAGTCGTTCCACGATTGGGCGGCGTCTGACTTTGATACATACGCGGGCCGGCTGAGCAGCTTCCAGGCGGCGACGCTAATTCTTTTGCCGATTGCGGTGGCGGCGTTCGGCATGACGGCGTTCGGGATCGCATTCCTGATTGTCGAACATGGCGGCGTTTAGCAAGCAACCTTTGGCGCAATTGCCTTTTTCAACATGGCAGGGCGCGGCGTGTTATCAGCGAGGCGAAGTCGCAGGTAACGATCACAACGCGGTGCGGATGCCGCTGCCAAACCGAACACGGAAGTTCCATCAATATCGCCTAAAAGCGCGCTGCTGAGGCGAGGGTCGCGTCGACTGTGACACCGCGTCGCAAGGGTGAGGCGGGGGAACCGAACCCCAGAAAACGGAGTTTAATCAAAAGAACAGCCGGTGGTTCACCGCTGGGCGACTGAGTCATCGGCGCGTTAGCCATGGAGGTCGCCGCTATGGACAAATGGAGAAATGCAGCAGTTTGTGACGTCGCCAACTTGATCCTCGGCGCGTTTCTGTTTCTGAGCCCCTGGATCTTTCACTTTTCGCCCGGAGCCGAAAGTTGGAATGCTTGGGCGGGAGGCGGCGTAATTGTCGTTCTATCGATTGCCGCCCTATCAGCCTTCGCTGAATGGGAGGAATGGCTCAATCTTATCGTTGGGCTTTGGATCCTGGTGTCGCCGTGGGCGCTCAAGTTCTCAGGCAGCACCGACGCGATGCGTACCGACGTCATTATCGGGTTAATCGTTGCAGTGATCGCAGCGGTCGAGCTGTGGATATTACATCGCTCACCGCCACGGCTCACTGCATCACGGTAGTGCACGCGACCAACGGAGCCCTCCGGCGAAGGATGACTGCGCCGGAGGGCGTAAGGCCGCTCGGACATAAGTCCCGGAACATCGTTCTGGCGGGCGGCTAACGATAAGCGCTGTGCGAGAGTAAAATGGCGCGCCCGGGAGATATCTTTTGCTGGACGGCAAGCGTTGTTGTCGGCCTCATCGCGCTTTGGGTCGTATGGGACTATGTCGTCTACGCCGACAACGGCGAACCTATTATCCAGGTCGTTCCTTTGCTGTTTGCCGCCGCTATTTGGCTGTTGGCACGGCTTTTCCGATCCTGGCTTGCTGAGCCGTGAGCATCGTTCGTGGCGTTGGGAGTTCGACCGTCGCGGGGGTCGATGCCGGCATCCAACGAGGTGATCGAATAAGGGAGCGAGACTTCCGGAGGGGGAGCGATTCGCCTTGGGGTGACGACCAACTGATTTCCGACGCCCCCCGCGCGAGGTCGGCTTTCCGGAAGCGGACACACCGCTCCGGTGCGGAGGTGCGTCATTACGAGGATGTCGCAACTACGAATAAGCTACGCTGCCCTAATGTTGCTCGATCGAGCATCCGACCTAATTAGTGCCATAGCTTCCCCTGTATCGCGAGCGTAACCAATGAAAGTTCTACCGAACCAATCCTGCCTCTGCACAACAAAATACCCATAAGCCTCCACCATGTAATATTTGCTGTTTCCGCAACTCAAGGCGCGCTCAGCCGCCATCGGAGCCTCCGTAGTTTTACGTCAGCCCCGTACCTCCGTCTAAAAGATATATGCCGTGTTCCTAATCGTGCAACGCCTTTTCATTTGAATGTCTGCCACCTTCACGAACGCTGTGGGTCAGGGAAGTGAATTAGGTTAGTGCTGGAACCGAGTGGCTGATTATAGGCTTAGGCCACTGGCGGTTACACGGCCGGCCATGTCTCAAACGGGTCACGAACGACCGATTTGGGATGTCCGCGTAATGTCGGCTTGTCCCTCAACTTCAGACGTATTGCTGTCTCGCAGCAAACGACGTTCCGGGCCATGTATGGACGGTGCCCGCGGTGCAAGAGGAATCTGACTTTTCTGCGAGACGTTCGGGTGCAGCCATGTATCCGGCCTGTTTTCGCTTGGAGGCTTGCCCCGTTGCGATGCAGCCGCAGTGGCCGCTGGCCCTGATGTGATCCGCTGATCGGTCCCAGACACTTTGCACGCGCTCAAGTATCGCGTCGGCCCAGACGGGTTTTCCGATCGACGGTCTCGACCGTTTCGCATCAACGTCGTCATCACCCCTGCAGTTCGTGAACGTACATACGCAACCTCATCCTTCCATCGCCAAGCCCGTTTTATAATTAGACCGCCGCCACCAGCGCACGCGTCCGATACCGGCCGCCCTTAACCAGCAACGCCCAGGCGATGCGCGCCATCTTGTTGGCCAGCGCGACCGCCACGACCTTGAACGGTTTGCGGGCGAGAAGCTGCGTGAGCCACGGATACTTCTCCGGCTTCTGCCGTGCGAGCTTCAACACCGCATGGGCTCCGACCACCAGAATGCGTCGCAAATAGCGATCGCCCTGTTTCGAGATCGGACCGAGCTTCTGCTTGCCGCCGGTCGAATCCTGCCGCGGCACCAGCCCGATCCAGGCCGCCATATCACGGCCCGACCGGAATGCCTTTGGGTCCGTGATCGTGGCGACAATGGCGGTCGCGCCCACCAGACCAATCCCTGGGATGCTCCGCAGCCGCTTGCTTGCTTCGTCTGAGCGATGATGAGCAATAATCCGCTTCTCGATCGATGCGATCAGCGTCTGCATTGCCTGGAGTTCCGCTGCCAGCACGATCAGGCTCGCATGAGCCTCCGTCGGCAAGCGCTCATCCGCACTGCCAGCAATGATCGTCAGCAACTCCGTGAGTCCTGCTTTCCCTTGTGCCGCCGTTATGCCGAGCTCGCCCAAGTGCGCCCGCAACGCATTGATCACCTGGGTTCGCTGCCGCATCAGCAGATCGCGTGTCCGATGCAACATCAACTGGCTCTGCTGCTCGGCCGATTTGACCTGCACAAAACGCATGGTCGGGCGTCGCACCGCCTCGCAGATCGCCTGGGCGTCGGCGGCATCGTTCTTGTTGCGCTTGACGTAGGCCTTCACATCTCTCGCCGGCATCAGACAAACCTTGTGGCCAAGCTTCGTGAGTTCACGCGCCCAATAGTGGGCCGTGGCGCACGCCTCCATGCCGACCAGGCACGGCGCCAACGCCTTGAAGAACTCCAGCACCTGGCCGCGCCGGAGTTGCTTCCGAACAACGACCTTCTCGGCCGCGTCTATGCCATGGACCTGGAACACGTTTTTGGCGATATCCAAACCGATGGTGGTGATCTGCATGTGACCGCTCCCTGATGTGATTCGATGGCAACGATCACCCTATGGCACTTCGTTGCCGGGAGCGGGCACCGTCCACCACATCACTTGCCAACTCATGCACCGCAGCAAATAGAGCCCTACTGTCACGGCCTCCCCTGATGGCGGGAGCGCAATGCGTGAACGCCGATCTCGCGCGCGATGCCTTTGACGTGGACGGTCTGCGCCTCACACTGCATTGCCGCCAACAAGTCCGCGGCGCCGGGTAAGCGGTATATTTCGTCGCTCATATAAATGTCGTTCTCCGCGGCCAGCCCCTGCACGCGGGCCGCCAGGTTGACTGTCTGCCCGAAATAATCGAGCCGTCCATTCAACGTCACCGCTAGGCAGTGCCCGACATGCGCGCCGATTTTCAGTGTGATCAGTTCCTCACCCACGCTATCGTTGAAGCGCCTGATCTGCGCAAGCATGTCCAGCGCAGCACGAATGGCGTTCAGCGGTTCGTGAAAGCTCGCCATGACCGCATCGCCAATCGTCTTGACCAGCGCACCACGGTTCGCTGCGATGACATCGCGCAACACGCCAAAGTGCTGGCGCACCAGGTTGAACGCTTTCATGTCCCCGATACGGTCATAGAGCGCGGTCGAGCCCTTGATGTCGGTAAACAGCAGCGCCACACGCTTGACCGCCAAGCCACCGGCGCTCATCACCGTTTCCGACGGGAAGAGATCGAGGAATGTCTGCGTCGACAAAAGGCGCGAACCCGACAGGAAGCCTCCCAGCCTGAAGCCTTGTGGGGTCCCACTGTAGGCCCTGCGTTCGGCCGCTGTGATGCTGAGCGCGTACGCAATGATGCGAGCCGGGCTGGCGTTTGTCAGATTGTATGTCAACGATCCCGGCGCCACCGTCTGCGTCGGCTCGGCTGGCCGGCCATCACGATGCGTGATACCGATCCGCTCAACGCGATTGTCCGACGAGGGATCTACAATAAACCCCGGGCCATATCGCAAAACGAAATATCCGGGCTCCAGGTTGACCTGGAACGTCCTGTTTTCGCCCGGTTCGACATAGGTGCAGAACACATGATGGCGCCGAAAAAAATCGCGTGCTTTCGTGCCATCCATCCAGATCGCGTTTGCAGATATGTTGTAGTCGATAACACGCTCCTTCGCGCTCAAGTTCTCCGGATCATGGAACCGCGACGTGCGTACGGCTTTCGAGACGGTAAATCCGATCTCGACGAAATCGCTCAGATCCGTATCGCGGTTGACCAGGCAGGTGTTGCAGAAATAGTGCTCACCCGCCGCATTCAGCGTCTGAAGGCTTTCTACGATTTGCCCGCACCCGCGGCACGCATAGTGCCACTCCATGCCAAGCAAACCCGCCTTGCGCGCATGCAGGAACAGATCAATGATTTCGGACTCATCGCGGCCGTGATCCGCTGCATATTGGATCGGATTGATGCGTACGATCTGATCGTCGGGCGCCGTCCGCACGAATCTCTCCAGTTCCCGAACCAGATTGTCATGGTTCGCATAACTCGCGCGGAGTCTGTCAAATCTCTCGTGAAAAGGCGCGTCATCGAAGACGGGTCCGAGATTACTCACGGTCATGCTCTCCGTCCCCCGGCAATCGTCATGCTTGGTAGCCATCAGGTCGCCCCACTGCAGGGCACCGATAGGGCCTTATAACGAGGTCCGCCTTGCCAACCGACTGGCTGTGGAATGTAAGCTTTACCGGCGAACAGGTCTATCAAACAGCGCATCCGCTGATGGAATGGTCCGGTCGTGGTCCAGCCCCGCCAGCGATTGAAGCTGGCGAGGGGCGCCAAAGACAAGCTGTAAACCATCATTGTCTGGATTGTTGCGATGCATACCCGACTTCCGGGTTGGGTCAGTTTCGACCGATTTGCGATGTCCGCGTAATGTCGGCTTGTCCCTCAACTTCAGACGTATTGCTGTCTCGCAGCAAACGACGTTCCGGGCCAGAGCACAAAGTCGCTGCGCTCCAGCCCGCTGCGCGGGGTCAGGAGCCGATAGGCCGGTAGCCGGCCGAGAGAGCCAATAGCAGTTGGAGAGCCCCGTCCTGACAATCGAGGCGTCGTCAACCTCACTCAGGATGGAGCTCCCCATGAACGAGACCAACTCTGTCAGTCCGCTGCGCCAGCGTATGATCGAAGATATGGCTGCGCGCAAACTCAACCCGCACACGCAGCGCAGCCACGTCTACAGTTGCAAGCGGTTCGCCGCCTGGCTCAAACGCTCGCCCGATACGGCGACGCCCGACGAGGTACGGCGATTTCAGCTGTATCTCATCGAGAGCGGGGCGAGCATCTGTAACCGCAATCGGATCATGACCGGCGTGCGCTTTCTGTTCCGCGTCACGCTGCGTCGGCACGATCTGGCGGCCGAGGTCTGGCACCTCAAGGAGCCGCAGAAGTTGCCGCCGGTGCTGAGCCCAGAGGAGGTCAAGCGCATTCTCGCCATGGCGACGAGCCTGAAGGCGCGAGCGATGCTGACGCTTGCCTATGGTTGCGGGCTGCGGGCCGGCGAGGTGGTGCGGCTGCGGGCGGGCGACATCGACAGCGAGCAGAGGATCATCCGCATCGTGCAGTCGAAGGGCCGCAAGGACCGGCACGTGATGCTGCCGGCGGAGGTCCTCGAGCTGTTGCGGCAATGGTGGAAGGCGCGCCCGACCGAGCAAGACGCCGGCATTGCGCCGGAACAACGCTGGCTGTTTCCCGGTCGCGATGAGCATCGGCCTCTGACCACACGCCAGTTCAGCCGGCTGTTTAAGGAGGCGGCGAAAGCGGCGGGGCTGCGCAAAACGCTGTCTCTTCATTCGCTTCGCCATTCCTTCGCAACCCATCTGCTCGAGAACGGCAAAGACATTCGGGTGATACAGGCGTTGCTTGGACACGACAAGCTCGAGACGACGGCGCGTTACACGCGCGTGGCCACCGGCATGATCGCGGCCGTCGAGAGCCCGCTCACGCAACTGTCGCAGCCGCAGCGGAAAATGCGGAGCCGCAAGGACAAGTCGAATGAAGGACCGCCGGCGTAACGCCGTCGGTTGTGGTTCGACCAGCGCTGGAGGTCGCGGACATCTTCCGCGACCACGGCTCCGCTTGGCGTTCGGCTAACGCGGGGCATGTGAGCCTCGACCAGATGAAGGTGATGAGTGCGATCGAGCGCTGCCGCACAGCAGCACTCGGGGGTCATGTCTCGCGTTGCGAGAACGGTGCGTGTGCTTACACCGTCGTCAGCTACAACAGTTGCCGCAATCGCCACTGCCCCAAGTGCCAGGGCGCGGCGGCACAGAAATGGCTCGCCGCGCGCGAAGCCGAGTTGCTGCCCGTCAGCTACTTCCATGTTGTCTACACGCTGCCCAGTCAACTGCGCGATGTCGCTTATCAGAACAAGCGCGTCATCTATGACCTGCTCATGAAGGCGGCGGCCGAAACCACGCTCGCCATCGCCGCCGATCCAAAGCGCCTCGGCGCGCGGATTGGCATTACAGCCGTGCTCCACACATGGGGATCGGCGATGACGCATCATCCGCACGTGCACATGATCGTGCCAGGCGGAGGGCTCTCGCTCGATGACGCGCGATGGGTCGCGGCGCGCGCCAACTTCCTCGTCCATGTCAACGTGCTGGCGCGCCTGTTCCGCGGCAAGATGCTGGCGATGCTCATGGATGCGCACCGCGCCGGCCAATTGAAGTTCTTCAATACCCAGGCCGGTCTCGCCGACAAGCGCACGTTCAAGCGCTTCGTCGCTCCGCTGCGTCGGATCAAGTGGGTGGTCTACTGCAAGGCGCCGTTCGCGGGACCCAGGCAGGTGCTGCGCTATCTGTCGCGCTACACCCATCGCGTTGCCATCTCGAACCGTCGGCTGGTCGCTGCTGATGATGGCGGTGTGTCATTCCGCTGGAAGGACTATCGCATCGAAGGGCCTGGCCGCTGGAAAACCATGACCCTCGCACCGCACGAGTTTATCCGCCGGTTCCTCATCCACGTGTTACCGAAAGGCTTCCATCGCATCCGCCACTACGGGCTGTTCGCCAACGGCAACCGAGCCGAGAGCATCGCCAAGGCGCGTGAACTGCTCGCCGTCGCGACACCGCAGACTGAACCAGAGGCCGCTTCAACGCAGCAGTCCGATCAGCCCCGCGTGCACCCGCGCCCATGTCCCTGCTGCGGTGGCCGCATGATCGTCATCGAGGTCTTTGCACGCGGCGGGGCGCCCAGGCACAAGCCATCAATCGACACCTCATGAACTCGCCACTGATGCCAGATCAGACTGACGCACATCGCTGGCCCTTCGCCGGCAGCGCCGCCGCTCGGGCCGCAGACACCAAATGGCGTCTGTTGCATCTGCTCAACCCATCAGTCTGCGCCGCAAACCGTCGCCGTCTCATGCCAAGTGGTCGCAAAAACCCTTGTGCGCCAGCTTCCGGTCTCACCTGCGCCGCACAATCACCGGGCCGCACCGCGCGCGCCCGGTCTCAATCCCCATAGCGCCCGCCGCACCACCTGCAATCTCCTCCCGCGACTTCGTGCCTTGGCGCTTCTCGGACGCCGGCCGCACACACCCGCGGCTTGGTCTTCACTCCGGCGTCCGAGAAACCTGCACATAAGCGGAAGTAGCCGCAATTGCGAGAATTAAGCAATGTACGCGACCACACTCAACAGTCAGACGTGACCAGACCGCGGCGACGCAGTCGATCGGATCGCGTCCGGCGGGTTCCGCGCGTTGAGGGGGGCCGATATCCAGTCCCATGGCTCGCTGCAGGGTCGAACCAACGCGCCGATCATGGCGAACCGCCTTATTTCTCTCCGATCAATGGCGCGAGGCATTCGACACCAGTCGTGAGGCGGGGCGTTTCATCTTTACCAATGACACGCAGTGCCCCTTTATCGGTTTTCACGTCCTCCATGTTTCTAGCAGCGCTTGCGCGCGGACGACGCCGAACTAAGTCATCGTTACATGCGAAGGACGATGGGCTTTACGTGGCTACCTCCTGGCCCATAGTCCCTACGGAAGGGAGATGGAGAAAGCGCTATGTCCGACGACCTTAAGACGATCGTTCCTGTTTCTACCGCCGAGCCATTCGAGGCCGAGCTCGGACGGCTCCTTCATCCAACCCGCTTTTTCCTGCATCCGCGCGACGTCGTGCGGGACGACACTTTGACCACCGCCGAAAAGCGGGCAATCCTATCCTCATGGGCATCCGATGCCCGCGCCATTGAATCGACGCCTGCGCTGCGGCAGATACCCGGCTCCGACTGCGTCGTCCCGTTCGATGATGTGATCGATGCCTTGCAGGAGCTAGACGAAAAATCCGACGGTGGGGATAACGGCGGCATCGAAGGGTCGCAATCGGGGCACCGTGATCGGCACCGCGGCGACCAGGAGAAGGGGCCGACGGGAAGCGGAATTTGGTACTGAGTTGTATCCGGGCCGCGATCATCTCTGGGCCTCTTGACACCAAAAGCGGGCCACCTAAATCGATGTCGCTGATCGCCCCGACCGGGGATCGGCGCAGTCAAGGGGCGCCGGCTCTTTGGGCGCCCCTCGTATCCATGTTGCTCAATGGAGGATGTGGCTATGAGAAACTTCGACCTAACCCCTCTCTGGCGATCGACCGTCGGTTTCGATCGCCTGTTCGACCTTATCGACGATTCGCTCCGGTTGACGGGCGAGAACAACTACCCGCCCTACAACATCGAGCGAACCGGTGAGGAGAACTATCGCATCTCGCTGGCGCTTGCCGGCTTCATGCCCGAAGAGGTCACCGTCACCGCGGAGCAGAACATGCTTACGGTGGAAGGCCGCAAGGCCGAGAAGGGTGATCACCAGTACCTCTATCAGGGGATTTCCGCGCGTCCGTTTCGGCGTCAGTTTAACCTCGCCGACCAGGTCGAGGTGAAGCGCGCCTCGTTCGAGAACGGGCTGCTGGAGATCGATCTGGTCCGCGAGGTGCCGGAGGCAATGAAGCCGCGCCGGATCCAAATCAAGTCCGGCGTTGCGGGAAACGACAACCAGCAAATCGAGCATCAGCAGGCAGCGTAAGCGGTCCCAGGACCGCCGGCCTACAGGGTTCCCGCGCGCGGCTCGGCCGGGCGGCGGCAGCCCTTTGTCAGAAGGAGGTATGACTATGAACGTGAGAGACCTGATCCCATGGAATCGCGGTCGCGGCGTCACGGTGCGGCGTAGCGAGGATGCCAACCCGTTCCTGACCTTGCACGGCGAAATGAACCGCGTGTTCGACGATGTCTTCCGCGGTTTCGACCTTGCTCCATTCGGCTTCGATCGCACGCTCGCTTGGCCAAACGTTGAGGTGAGCGAGACCGATAAGGAGGTGAAGGTCACGGCTGACCTGCCGGGACTCGAAGAAAAAGACGTCGAGATCGAGCTGGCGAACGGTGTTCTCGCCATCAAAGGCGAAAAGAAGATCGAGACGGAAGACAAGGAGCGGCTGTTCAGCGAGCGCTTCTACGGCCGGTTCGAGCGGCAGATCCCTATCGGCACCGAGATCGAGGAGGACAAGGTGGAGGCCTCGTTCAAGAACGGCGTTCTGGCGGTGACGATGCCGAAGAGCGCGGAGGCGCAGGCGAAAGTCAAGCGCATCGCGATCAACGGCAAGAACTGAAGGCACGGCAGCCGGCGTCGGGGCGACCCGCAAGGACGCCCCGGCGGCCTCTTTCGTCAGTTGCTGGAGGTAAGCAATGCGGCATGTCCGGAAAGAGACGCAGTTCACAAACTGCGGTCCGATTGATTATCGCGGCCTAAATGGCGGTCATGACGCTGCCAACATGAACAACCGGCCGATTTTTGACGATTCGCTTTTGCCCTCGGATGCGGTCGCCCGCATCTACCGTCCGGCGCGCTCTGCTATGACTTCGGGCAAAGCGCGGACGAAGAATTGGGTGCTACGCTTTGATCGCCGCACGGCGCCCTTCATCGAGCCGCTGATGGGGTGGACCGGTGGCGACGACACACTCAGCCAGGTCGAGCTAACTTTCCCGACCCGCGAGGCCGCGGTTGCTTATGCGCAGCGACAAGGTCTGGCCTATGTTGTGGAAGAGCGCTGCAGCGGCGGAGTTTTGCAGTCGTCACATGACGCCTGGAAAGACGACCCGCAACAGAGCCAGGCGTTTAAGGATATCCTTGCGAGTTATCTGTCATTCGCGTGGCTGCAGGCGCAGTACAGCCGCTGCGAGGTATTTGAGATCCCCGACCTCGAACGTGCGCTCGTCAATCCCGCAGCCGTATTTCGATCACCGAACGATGTGGTTCACGATCCAGTCCTGTCTGTCGATTGCAAGCGCGAAATTCTCAGGCGCTGGGCTTGGGACGAATACCTGCTGCAAGTCGCAAGCGACGAGGCGATGCCGGAGGGCAGGGAACCTTCGCGTCTCGACGAGGTGAAGTGCGCGCTGCTCGCTTTGCAAGAGCCGGAGCGGCGTGCCCCGGTCATCATATCGTACGCGCCCAACGAGGTGCCGCGCGCCGCATAGCGAGGGAAGTATCACTGACACAACTGACGAAAAATAGGAGTATCCCATGTTCAGCCGCACTACGAAAAGGAGAATGGAAAAGACAACGATCGACGTCGTGAATTTCGTGCTCGGCGCGTGCTTGGCATCTGCGCCGTGGGTGCTGGGTTTTACCGGCCAAACGGCTGCCGCCTGGAACGCGTGGGTAGTGGGCGCTGCAGTTGCCTTCGTCGCAGTGGACGCGCTCGCCAACCTCACTGAGTGGGAGGAATGGGCAAATATGGCGCTGGGCATATGGGCTATCCTGGCGCCGTGGCTGCTCGGGTTCGTCGAGGTGGCTCAGGCGATGTACGCCCATCTGTTCATCGGTCTGATCGTCGCCGTCCTCGCTGCTGTCGATCTGTGGATGGCTCACAACAAACCGGTTTCCACGGCGTGATTGCTCACAGCGCCCGGCTGGAAGCAAATCGAATGGGTCGCCGCGCTATGTACCATCACGAAGGTTCGCAACGCAGCTTGATTCCCAAATCCGCAAGCAGCCGCACAGTGCTGCCACGGACGGAAAATGCCATGGGCCTCTCTGAAGAGCGGAATAATCGTCGCCCCAACACGGAGGACGCTCCGCCCTGGCCGCATGTACGGCTCGCCGACACCGATCGGCTGGAGTCATTCAGCGACGGCGTTTTTGCCATCACGATCACGCTGTTGGTCTCCGAGATCGTCCGCCCGGAGCATGAGCCGGGCTACCTCTTGGAAAAGCTGTTGGCGCAGTGGCCCAACTATGTCGCCTTCCTGGCGTCATTCTTCTACATCGGCATCATTTGGCTCAATCATCGCGCAGTATTCGCCCGCGTCCGCTACTGTGACCGGAGCTTGCATCTCGCTAATCTATTTTGTTTGTTGGCCTCGGCACTGATTCCTTTTCCCACAGCGGTGTTGTCCTCGGCGCTGCAGCACGGCAACCCATTCGACGCCACGGTCGCAGTTGCGCTCTATGCCGCCATCGGCGGCGTCATGTGCCTGGCGTGGCTCCTCCTGTTCCATGTCCTTAGCATCCACTCGTACCTCCTGGAGGATCATGTCGATCCGACCTTTTTCCCAAAGGAGAGGCATCGTGCGGTGTTCGGGTTGGCGCTCTACGCGGCCGCGGGAGTGATCGGCTGGGTATATGCGCCGAAGCTTGCACTGATGATCTTCCTGGCTTTGCCGATCTTCTATGGGATCACCAGCGAGGGACTGACGGAAACGCGCGTTCGGATTCTGCTCAGAAGTGCTACGCGCGAGCGTCAATAAAAAGATTGCCGCAAGGAAGTAACATAAAGTAATCCGGCACCAACTGCAGCGATGATCGCCGACCAGACCCACGGATCGAGCGCCAACGATAAGATATACTAAAACCAAGAAGCAGAGGGGTCTCCGCCTAAAGCTGTGACGCGGACCTTAAGCGCAACATTCGCGAACGCCACCAGCGCGACGGCAATGAGGATTAGCCAAATGTTTTTGCTGCGCCATACATTGCCGTTTCCGAATTACTCATTGATTGAAATTTTGAAGATATAATTATCGCCCAAATCGTCACTGGAAGCCAATGTCTCTTACGGATCATTTTTTGACACTTCGAGCGTGCACCGGGCACTTCCGATTTGCCTCTGACTCCGGACGTATCGCTGCGTCGCAGTGAACGTCGCTGAGGAAACCTAAAATTCTTTTCGTGTTATTTATGTACGGTGTGCCGCGCAGAAGGCCGCCTGCTACGGTCCCGTCGGGAAACCTTTTTTAAACTCCACTCTAGTCGCGTGAAATGATTTTGTATCGACGTTTTCAACGTAGTGCAGCGGCTGCGGTAAAAATCTTACGGTAACAGGGAAATCGAGCTCCTTGGGCAGCGGCAGTGGAATCTCATCCCCGGTGACGCCATTGAAGTCACGCACCTTCACCATGCGATCAATTACGAAGACTGAGGGAAAACGATGATGATGAGGTTTTTCAGTCGCTCCGGCAGGAACGCTGACCGCAAGGACGCGGATTACGTCATCCTCATAAAGTACCTTGTGGTTCTCCGGCGCCGCGACCACGGCGTCCAGCGCAGGGTCCCATGTTGACGGATCGGTGCCGTCCATACTTATTGGCATTGCATCCTCCCGCTTTTGTTGCGTTGCTCCGAAAATTGTCTATCAGGGGATGCCTTGAGTCTCCCGTGGTGCAGACAGAAGGACAGTTGCGATGGGGGGTCATCTCATCTTCGGGCACACAGATTCAACTAAAGTTTTGGCAATTAGGACTACTTTGTAACGCCTCGCACGCACCGACGAGGTGGCCGACTTTCGCATGCAGTAATTGGGGTCACGATGTATCGCGTTGGCTCATTAGCGTGGTTTCGACCCCGCGCCGATCAATTCCGCAATGCCCTCAAAAGCCGATATTCGCTTGCACTGCAATATCGGTCGAAAAGGGCCACGAAGCGACAAAGTGCATCGCAGCAAAATAGGCCTCTATTCAATCATCTCGTCGGCGATGGCAAAAATCCCGGACGGGATGGTGAGACCAAGAGCCCCGACGCTCACTCTTCCGGCCACCTCGTCGCCGGCGATGCTCAAGTTCGTATCGGTCCGCTCGACCGCCCCGCAGTCGCACAACAAATTCTACCCAAGGTGCAGTTCGTTCCTTCACCGTCGTGCGTTCATCCGACCTCTAATACGATCGCCGCTAGCGCCCCGATCCAAACCACTCACGCATCGCGCCCCGGTCAAATCCCGATAGTGTGCACCGCACCGCCGGCGCATCACCGACCGCGATTTCGTGCTATGGCGCTTTTTGGACGTCGCCCAATCGAGCGCGTGGCTGCCAATGTATTCACCGGCATCCAAAAACCAGCACACCAGCACACAAGCGGAAGTCGATCAGCTCATGCGGACAAGTCCACCTAACCCGCTTCGCAGGTGCGCTTCATACCAACTCCACATCAGAGTGAGTTGGCGATATATGGAAAGGATGTGATGGAGCGGACGAGTTTGCGGTTGTGCTCGATGTAGAGGATGGCCTGTTTGAGTTTAGCGCGCACGGCGTCGATGGATTTCAGCGCGTAATTCTTGAAGATTTTCTCGCGGATTTCATCCCAGAGATTTTCCTTTGGATTAAGTTCGGGCGAATACGGTGGAAGGTACAAGAGCTTGATATTGTCGGGAAGGGTCAGTTGGCCACAGCGATGGTTGGGCGCGCCGTCGAGAACCAAAAGGATGTCCTGGCGGGCGAACCTGCGCGCCAGCACGTCGAGGAAGGCCTGAAAGCAGGCGGTGTTCGACGTCGGCATGATCAGATAGACGCAAACTCCGTCTTTTGGAGAGACTGCGCCGTACAAATAGATGTATTCGCGAATGAGCTGAGCGGCGACCGCTGGTCTCGTTCCGATCGGCGCCCAGCATGGCCGTGGCCGATTAATGCGGCCGAAGCGCGCTTCATCGGCGAACATGATGCGCAGATGCCGACCGCGCCTCTTGGCCGCCCGCCGAGCCTGCCTCACTGCATCAGGAAAGCCGTTTTTTTAAAAGCTTTTTGCGCCGCGAGGTCGCGCTTGGGATGAAACGGCCGCGGCATCAGCTTGCGCCAGCCCTGCCGGTGCAAGAGATTGTACACCGTGCTGTCGCTGGTCACATGCCCGATCGCCTGTTCATAGGCCGCTTTGAGATCGTGAATGTTCAACATCTCGCCGGCGCCGGCAGCTTTGGCAAAGCGCGCCAGCAAGGCCTTTTCCGTCGCCACGGTCATGTTCTCGTGCTTGCGTCCGCCATTCGGCTTGGGCTTAAGCGCCTTGATGCCACCGTGAGCATAGGCCATGTGCGCGCGGTTCACCGTGCTCAGCGATACACCCATCGCTGCCGCAATCGCGCCCTGCGTCATCCCGCTCTCGCGTAACAGCACCATTTGAATGCGCTGGCGCTGTCCGGCCGTGATCTTCCATCGTAGCGCGGTTTTGAGCCGCCGAACCTCGGCTTTGCTGCATTCGACCATCTGTTTTCCCCGAATCAGATAGCCAAGCGAATCACACTCAGCGCCTCGAAAACAATTCCCCTGCCTTCCGCTCTCAGCGCAGAAGACTGCCCGATTCAATCCGTTATGGAGCTGGTATCAGATTAAGCGGCGGACGCGCCGGCAATTGCCATTGATGGTTTGATAGTTCCGGCGCTCAGGAGCGGGGCAATGGCTTCCGCACGCATCGGAGGAGCGAAATAGAACCCCTGCACCTTCTGGCAATCCAAATCCTGCAAAAAACGAAGCTGTTCGGGCGTTTCCACACCCTCGGCTGTTACCTCGTTGCCGAACGCACGCGAGAAATCGATGATCAACTTTACGATAGACGCCGCTTCGGCGCTCGTAACGAGCGCAGAAGTGAACTCCTGCGCGATCTTGATTTGATCGACTGAAAAACGCCGCAAGTAGTTTAGTGCCGAATACCCGGTGCCGAAATCATCCAGGGATATTTTTACACCTCTGAGGCGCAAGCGCTGAATCATCGTC
Source organism: uncultured Alphaproteobacteria bacterium (assembly GCA_963791925.1). GTDB lineage: Bacteria > Pseudomonadota > Alphaproteobacteria > Rhizobiales > Xanthobacteraceae > BOG-931. Next base: position 566,321 of record CAWBUA010000007.1, read on the forward strand.
ACTTGCTCCGACGAAAGTCCGATGAGGGTCGTTTCAGTTATTTCAAGCTCGAGCAAATGCGGCGGTAACCCTGTCTCCGTGAGGACGGCCAATACACTGTTCTCAAGCTCGAAGGGTACTTTGAACTGGGCGCTGGATACGTTCACCGCAATCGTACGGGGTTCGATTCCGGCCTCAATCCATTGCCGCCCTTGCTGGCAGGCCTCGTGCAAAACCCATTGACCCAGCGCGTCCATGAAACCGCTACTTTCCGCCACCGGCAAGAAGGACCCGGGCATGAGAATTCCGCGCCGGGGGTGTCGCCACCGGACTAGAGCCTCGACGCCCATGATGCGGCCGTCATCGGCCTGGACCTGCGGCTGATAGACTAGAAATAGCTGTCCGCATGAAATGGCCGAACGTAGTTCGTCGGTCAATATAACGCGCGACCGCACCTCCTCATTCATGGCCTCGGAAAAGAAACGATAAGTTCCTCGTCCTTCTGCCTTTGCGCGGTATAGAGCTATGTCGGCATGTCGAAGCATCGTTTCCGCATCACAAACGGCTTCATTATATGTCTCAACTCCGACACTGGCGCCAACATGGACCTCATTGCCATCGCCCAAGAACGGCTCATTGATTGAGCGAATAAGGCGGTTTGCCAAGGCAGCGATTTCCTCAGGCTCGCGCGGATCGCCTATCAGTATGGCGAATTCGTCTCCGCCAAAACGGGCGACTTTCTCACTGGGCCTGACATTGGCATGCAACCGCTCTGCCACCAGCCGCAACAACCGGTCTCCAGCTAGATGACCACGCGTGTCGTTGACATCTTTGAAATGGTCGAGATCGAGATATAAAACGGAAAAACGTTTACCGCTGCGAACCGACTGAGCGATCGCACGATCAAGAGCCTTCGTGAACATGAATCGGTTAGCCAGTCCAGTAAGTTCGTCATGTTGGGCGGCATAGACAATCTGGGCATCCAGCCGCTTACGCTCGGTAATATCGCGTACAATGGCTATGACCGCCGGGGAATGTTCAAACTTCGTGAAGCGGATCGAAATCTCAGCCCAAAACCGAACTTCATCCTTTCTTCTGCACTGCCATTCAAAGACTTGTGGCTGGCCCAAACTTGCCTTTCTGAGCCATTCGATAGCCATGTCCTGCGTATAGGGGTGGTCGCCGCTTGAAAGTGTCGCGATGTCGCGGCCTATGAGTTCGGACTTGTTGTAGCCGAACAAATCACAGCCGGTCTGGTTGACTTCGATAAACCGACCCGTGCCCGGATTTACAATGAAAATCCCGTCGTTAACTGCGTCAAAAATGACGCGGAATCGGTTATCGATATTGCAGGTGGTAGAAAGTGGGCTCGGCTTTGCACCGCGTTGGGGCTTGCTCATGGCGCAAAAGTTGGAACTGTGTGCGGCAAGAAATCTGCGCGGCAATTTGGGCATGGTGTAGTCGCCTCCTCCCTGCAGCTTCCAACCCTGGCTAAATCGTCGCTTATCCCAGTGTGCCGTGATTGCAGCGTGGAAAGCGCGAAATGGAGCATGAGACGGGTAGGTCCATGCGGTTAAGCCAAAATCGTGTTTAGAATGCTTGTCGCATTCCACGTTTTTTTGCACCGGTAAAACTACCTGGACGAAGCGCGCGTTTCTTTTAGGTGGTTACGGAACCATCAACAAATGCCTTTAGAACCGTTCCTCAAGAACGCTGAAACAGGTCCCGCAACTCGACTTGTCCTGGTGACTGCGGCGGTCGCCATCGGCGATCCTCTTGTGGGGCACTAAGTTTGTCAGTTCGCCGAAACGACGCCGCGACGATGAAGAAAGAGCTAGCAAAATGACCGCTTCCTTCCGCCCCAAAATGGCTCAACAAAGCTTCCGAAGGCGCGACTAGCTCCCCGTAGTCTAAGCAGGGCGCACTAAGACACCCGTGTCCCGAGAATTGGACGGTGCTGTAGTAAAGTAGACGCTGCAAGATCGGCACTCGTAGCTCCGCAGCTCGGACCAGCCCGCCAACCTCGGAGTGATGGAGGCAAGCCCCATCGGTTGTCCGCAGGCTGGGCAGAACAGGATATCTGGATTGGATTGCGGGATGTGCATGCGCGCGTTATTGCCCACAAACGAGTTTCGCGTGATCTGATCAGGTTCGTCAGAGCCAGGTGGGGAGCTAGACTCGCGCAAGCTGCGTGGGGCGTCTACTGTAGGGATTACTAGGTATGTGAATTCGGCGGTTTCTCCACAGCGGTAAACGCCCGCCGACAATTACGGTTAGAGCGGTCCTGCGCCCAATTGCGCAGTTTCGCGCCAATGCAACATCTCTCGAACGCCGAACACTTTTGACATTGTCGCACCTACTCGGTCTCCACGCCCGATCCGCGGGGACATTTTATAGAGTTCGCTATTTTTTCCATTTTAAGCGCTGCCGTATCGTTTCGATTTCTACAGCCTTCGCCAGGAATTCGTGACCCGCCACTTCCAGGCCATCGGAGATTTCCTTTTTGAGCCCCGGTATTGTCGCGCAGCGAAGGCAATCTTCCGCCTCACGCAGGAATTGCTCGGCATCGGTGCTGTTCACGGCGCGACTGTTCTTGTAAAAGTTGACTGCTACATTCCGAAGCAATGTAGCGCTTAACGAAACGATCAAGTTCCGGAGACGCTGATTTTCCGATCGCAGGTCTTCAACGGTGCACTGCATCATCGGCTCGGACGACGAGGCCATCAGGAATTCACTCGGTTCATGCTTAAACAGCAAACCGAATCATTGGTTGTGAAATCATATTTGATAGCGTCGGCGATAATCTACTGGTAGTCGTACTAGGATCGTCGCGGCGGGAACCGATTACGCGAGTTTTCGGCTTTCATCGCCAAGCACGATCCGCAAAAGATCGACTGTATTTTTGGCGCCGAGTTTGTTCATGATATTCGCGCGGTGAAACTCGATGGTGCGCGGGCTCACTCCGAGTCCCGCAGCGGCTTCTTTGCTGGATGCTCCGCGTACCACTTGGGCCAGCACGATACGCTCTTGCGGAGTGAGAAGTTCATGACCCGGAAAAGGATTTGACAGGATGTCGATACCGCTCCGCAGCCTTTTGATTTCCTCACGGGCTTGCCGCAGTTCTGGAGTTTCAAGGAACTCCCAGTCGCCGTTTCGTCTCGCAACTGTAAAGTTGTGCACGCGTGTCACATCCAGCAGATCAATCGCTCTGCTCCCAAGCAATGAGTAAGTACACATGACGATCATTTTTTTGCCGGCGAGGGACTGGTCGAGTTCGTGTTCATATTCGCGGAATTCCTTCCAACGATGCGCCTCCATCCAAAAGGCGTTGCCGCTGACCCGCACACCTTCAAAGCCTTTCGACAAAGCATCGTTGAGTTTTTCGTGCCACCCACCGGTAATTCGCTGGGGATCGAATTGATTGCCGGGTAGGTACCATTCGTAACCCGGAAGAATTTCCACTTGGCCAGTGACCAGACGACGATCAAAGTCGGCAATATTTCGCCGCAAGAAGTCTTGTGCTTCGTCCACTGTCGTTGGCGCGGAGACTGCCCAGACGCAAAATTCGTTGCTGCTTAGTCCAGCGGAAAAGTAGGCAGCGTTCGTGTCGAGAAGATCAGCCTTACTCTCGTAGAAAACGCAAATATGCGTTCCCCACGGCATATCGCCCATTGCGCGTATGCCCGTCTTTCTCAGCGCCGATTGAACAGAGGGCGTCGCCATGCCCCGCTTAGATCGCGTCCTGGCGGCGCGACGACCAGCGGGTGCCCTAATCGGCTTCCGAGGCATTGGGGCCTCAAAGATCGTTTGCGATGCAAGCCAGTTTGCTACGCTTTTGGTCGGCGCGCCACTTCAAAACCCACCCTCATCGCAGCATTTTGTGGGGGTAATCTATCTATAGAATTCCAAATGTTGGGACGGTACACGTGGATCGTTATGTCGCCTAATGGGATGGTCCGGCCGTGCTCCTGCCCCGCCAGTGACGAATCTGGCAAGGGGTTCCCCAGACAAAGGAGCATGCCATGACCCAGAACCTCAACAGCGAAGTTGCCGTGATCGGTATCGATATCGGGAAGAACTCATTCCACATTGTCGGGCAGGATGATCGCGGCACTATTGTTCTGCATCAGAAGTGGTCGCGTGGCCAGATTGAAGCACGGCTAGCGAATATGCCGCCGTGCCTGATCGGCATGGAGGCTTGCGTTGGGGCGCATCATCTGAGCCGGAAGCTACAGGAGTTCGACGCTTCGGAAATGTCGCTGTCGAACTACACAACGCTGGTTGGCAGCGGCTCTTCACCATTCGTGGCAATCCCGGTCTTCCCGTCACGGGTCTTCCGCCACGGCTATTTCTTCATCAATACGCAAAAGGGCATTACTCGTCCGAGCGACCTCAAAGGTAAGCGCGGCGGCGTGCCCGAATATAGTATGACGGCCGCGGTCTATATGCGCGGTCTCCTGCAGCACGAATACGGCGTCAGGCCGAGCGACATCGAATGGGTGCAGGGCCGCGCGGACCGGCTAGGTCACGCTTTGCCGGCGGACATTCGCCTAACGCAAGCGCCGGCCGGCGCCGAACTCGGCGATTTGCTCGAGCGCGGCGAACTCGACTTCCTTATGACCGCCAACAACCCGCTCTCATTCCGTCGCGGGGCGCCGAACGTAAGGCGGCTGTTTCCCAACTATCGGGAACTCGAACAGGACTATTATCGGCGCACCAAAATCTATCCCATCATGCACACGGTGGTCATCCGCCGTGACATTTATGAGCGCGATCCGTGGGTCGCGATGAATCTTTATAGAGCGCTGAGCCGGGCCAAGGATTTCGCGTTTAGGCTGCTTGCGGAAGGTGGATCGCCCAAGGTTTCCTCCGCCTGGCTGCAGCCTTTGCTCGAAGAGGAGCAGGCGATCATCGGCAAGGATTGGTATCCCTATGGGATTGAAGCTAACCGCCCCTCGATCGAAGCGCTGCTGCAATACACCCACGAGCACGGGCTGACGCCGCGCCGTCTAAAAATCGAGGAACTGTTCACGCCCGGCACACTGCGCGATATTCCCGTCAGCGAAGGACAGTTGGTGTGAATGACCTCTGCGATTGCCATCAGATTTTGGCATCGGGCGGGCCGCATCGTCGGTTGCTCACGCTCGCGTCGGGGTCATGAACTGCCTCGCCGCTTACTGAGTGGTACGACAGCTATCCGCTGAATAACGGATAGGACCGCCCACCGTCAGCATCCTACTCGACCAGCACTCTTTTTGACGCTAGGACGGTGTGCGTCGTCATCCAGCGCTATCATCGCGTCCACGACTAGCATGACATCAGACCATGTCCGGCAGCGTTGCGCGCCATCGGCTCCACGCCACTGTCGTGAAAAAACCCGCTAGGACAGTTCGCCAAATTGAAGGTATCCTGCCTACCGGACGCCGCACGAGCAACGTCGGCTGGGGGACAGCTAAGACTTTGTCGGACAACGCAGAACGACCGACTTGAGAGTAAAACGCATGAGCGACGATTTCGAAGACCATTGCTGGAAAGACATCGTGACCCCAGACATTCTGGAGGTCTATTCCTGCTACCGGCGCAAGACCTTCGTCGGGTCGGCGCCGGCGCTGCTGGCCATCGACCTCTATGAACTCGTTTATCGCGGTGGTCCGCACCCGCCCGCCCAGATCGCCAAGACTTATCCAAGCGCCTGCGGCCACTATGCCTATGAGGCAATCGAGCCGACCAAGCGCCTGTTCGCCGCGGCACGCGCCGCCGGATTTCCGGTTTTTTATTCGACCGGCGACGTGCGCAGCGAAAGCCGTCCGGCGTTCGTCAACGCGACCAAACGCGTGAAGCCATCCATCGAGGCATCCGACTACGCCATCCGGCCGGAGTTCAAGCCACAGCCGGGCGATGTCGTCATCACCAAGCAGCGCGCCAGCGCATTCTACGGTACGCCGCTCGCCGCGCACCTCACCCAACTCGGCATCCAGACGCTGATCATATGCGGCGAGAGCACGTCGGGCTGCGTGCGGGCGAGCGCGGTCGACGCCTATTCGCACGGCTATCATGTCGTGCTCGCGGAAGAATGCTGCTTCGATCGCAGCGCGCTGTCGCACAAGGTGAACCTATTCGACATGCACCACAAATATGCCGATGTGATGCACGTCGACGAGGTGATCGCCCACCTCGCCAAAAATCCGGCTGTGAAAAAAGCGAGCTGACATGAAGCCTGCCCGCTACGGTCCATTTCCCTACTCGCCGATCATCCACCGTCCGCCGCTGCACTGGCCGGACGGCGCGCGCGTCGCGCTGTGGGTCATTCCCAACATCGAGTTTTTTGCGCTCGACGAGAAAGTTCCGCCCGCTGCCGGCGGCACTAGCGTGCCGGTGCCCGACGTTCCCACCTGGTCGTCGCGCGACTACGGCAACCGCGTCGGCGTGTTCCGGCTGATGGAGCTGCTCGACAGTCACGGCATCCGCGCGACGGTTGCGCTTAACAGCGAGCTGTGTGCCGAACATCCGGCCATCATCGAGGAAGGCAACAAGCGCAAGTGGGAATGGATGGGCCATTGCGAAAGCAATACGCGCCGTCTTAACGCCGCACCGCCGGGCGATGAGCCGCGCATCATCAAGAATTCGCTCGCAACCATTGAACGGGCGGCCGGCGCGCGACCGTGCGGCTGGCTCGGTTCCGGCCTACAGGAAACCTGGGACACGCTCGATCTCCTCGCCGCCGAGGGCTGCGATTACGTCTGCGACTGGACCAACGACGACCAGCCGTATCTCATGACGCTCGATACCGGACAAACACTGGTCAGCGTGCCCTACAGCCACGAGATCAATGACAAACCAGCATTCGAGAAGTTTCACCGTACCGCCAAAGAGTTCGGCGAGATGATTTGCCGGCAATTCGATGTGCTCTATCGCGAGGGCGCAACATCGGGCCGCGTGATGGCCATTGCGATCCACCCCTATCTCACAGGCGTCCCGCATCGTATCGATGCCTTCGACGCGGCGTTGCGCTACATCGGCCAACATGGGGGCGTATGGAAGACAACCGGCACGGAGATTGCACGCCATTTCCGCGTGCACGCCGGAACACAGTGAGTCGAGGGGCAAATGCGGGGTGAAGCGATTTTGCGGCTGTTTGCGCCGTTTTTGGCTGTGCTGGCGGGTTTGCCCGCCGCGCCCGCTCGCGCGGCGGAGCAGGTGACGGTTGGAACCGTTGGCCAAGCTTCGGCCAATCTCTGGCCCGTTCTTATCGGGATCGATAAAGGCTTTTTCGCCGCCGAGGGTTTGAAGCTCGACATCGTCTACGTGCAGTCGAGCGCGGCGTTGGTGCAGCAGGTTACGGCCGGATCGCTTGACGTCAGCATCTCAACCGGACTTGCCGATCCGCTACGCGCAGTTGGCATGGGAGCGCCCATCGCCATCGTGCGCATCGAGGTCCAGGCGCCGCCCTACGACCTCGTCGCCAAACCGGGCATCACGAGCATCAAGGATCTCAAGGGAAAGGTGATTTCGCTCGGCGGCCCAAAGGACATCACGCGCATCTATGTCGAGCGCATGCTGGCGCCGAACGGGGTCAAGCCGGGCGAATTCGACATGGTGTTCGCGGGTGCAACGGCGGCGCGCACCTCAGCGCTCCTTGCCGGCGCTGTCGATGCCGCCATTCTACTGCCGGCGTTTAATTTCCAGGCCGAGTCGAAGGGGTTCAAAAGTCTCGGATTGACCGTCGATTATGTAAAAGACCTGCCGTTTTCTGGCACGGCCGTCAACATCGCTTGGGCTAACGCTAATAAGGGCATGCTGGAGAAACTGTTGCGGGCGCAAAACAGAAGCGTCGCCTGGTTTGAGGACGAGAAAAATCGTGCGGAGGCAGTGCAGATTCTCAAAGCCGCCAGCGGCTTGACGCAAGAAGACGTCGAGAAGTCCTACGACTTCTTCCGCAACGGTCATTTCTTTGAGCCAACCGGAAAAGTGTCGCGCTCCAAGCTCAACAATTTGGCGAAGGCCATGGAGAGCCTGGGCGACTTGCCGGGCGCGCTCGACGTCGACAAGGCGATTCTGCCGGGCGTCACGCAGATGACGGAATGATGACGGTGTTCACGATGCGGAACGGCACCCTTTCAGCCTTGCTGGTGAGTGCGGCGCTCGCGTTCGCACCGACGGCGCAAGCGGCCGACACCGTCTCGGTCGGGTCGGTCGATGCCACGTCGGCCAATCTCTGGCCGCTGCATATTGCAATCAAGAACGGCTATTTCGACGCCGCGGGGATCAAGATTGACCTCGTCTTCGCGCAATCCAACGCGTCGGTGATCCAGCAGCTTGCCGCCGGCTCGTACAATGTCGCGCCCAGTGCCGGCATGGTCGACCCGATCCGGGCCATCGACAAAGGTGCGCCGGTTGCTTTGGTGCGCATCGTCATTCAGGCGCCGCCCTATGCGCTGCTTGCCAAGCCCGAGATCAAGACAATCGAGGATCTCAAGGGCAAGACCATCATCGTCGGCGGCGCCAAGGACATCACACGCATCTTCACTGAGCGGATGCTGGCGCCGCATGGACTGAAATCCGGCGACTATGATTACGTGTTCGCCGGCGCCACCAGCGCGCGGTTTGCGGCGCTGAAATCCGGCGCGGTCGACGCCGCACTGCTTACGATGCCATTCAATTTTTTCGCTGAGGCGGCCGGCTTTACCAATCTCGGCTTCACCTTCGCCGTTTTGCCCGACATGCCGTTCGCCGGCATGGCGGTCAACCGCCCTTGGGCGGAGGCACATGTGGACCTGCTCAAGCGGTTTCTCGGTGCCTATAACAGGGGCGTCGCTTGGTTCTACGATCCAAAGAACCGAGAAGCCGCGGTCACGATCCAGATGGCCACCAGCAAGATCCAACAGGACGATGTGGAAAAAGCCTACACGTTCCTCCATGACAAGGACTTGTTCGAGCCGACGGGTGAGGTTTCCAAAAGAAAGGTCGGCAGCGTGATCGACGCGCTTCGCGATCTCGGCGATCTTCCCGTCGATTTCAAGGTCGACAGCCTGCTGCTGCCGGGAGTAACGCGGATTTCCGACTAGCGAGAATCCAGCCAACCATGAGCGCGACCAGCGAAGGCCTGAAGGCGGTTCGCCCGCCGGTATCCCAGCCGACCGAGATTGCCGCCTCTCATCCGTTCGTCGGCGCGCTGCGCCGCAGATATCTTGCCGGGACGCTGTCGGTCGTCGGCGGGCTGTTGCTGTGGGAGTTCGTGAGCCGTTTCGTGGTCGCCAATGCGCTCTTTCTTGCCGCGCCCTCGGAGATTATCTTCGCCATCTACAAGCTCGCTGTCAGCGGACAGCTCTGGCACCACATCGGCATCAGCGCCGCCGAGTTCGCGCTTGGCTATGTCACCGCCAGCATCCTTGGTATTGCGCTTGGTCTTGTGATGGCATCGAGCGCCACTATGAAACAAGCCTTGCAGCCGTGGGTTTCCGGGCTTTATGCGACGCCCACAATTGCGCTGGCTCCACTGTTCATTCTTTGGTTCGGCATCGGGATCTGGTCAAAGGTCATCGTGGTGATTTCCCTCGTCCTGTTCCCGGTCACGATCAACACCGAAGCGGGACTGCGCACCACGAGCGAGCGGCTGATCGAGATGCTGCGCAGCTTTGGCGCGACGCGCCGGCAAATCTTCGTCAAAGTGTCGCTGCCGTCGGCCGTGCCGTTCATTCTTGCTGGGCTGAAACTCGGTATCGGCCGCGGTTTGATTGGTGTCGTGGTGGCGGAACTGTTCGGCTCACGCGCCGGTCTTGGCCGCCTCATCAGCGAGGCGGCCGACGCCTTCAACATGCCAGAGTTGTTTGCTGGTGTCGTCATCCTCGCCTTCGCCGGCATCGTCATGACCGCGGGCTTTGGCTGGCTCGAAGGCAAGCTCGTGCCGTGGACGCGCGACTGAAATGGCACCCAAGCTCGCCGTTTCGCATCTGAGTAAGTGGTTCGGAGATCTCGAAGCCCTACGCGGGATCGACCTTGAGGTCGAACACGGCGAATTCATTTCAGTGGTCGGACCTAGCGGATGCGGCAAAACCACGTTCCTGCGCATCGTTGCCGGTCTCGAACACGCGACGGCGGGCGACGTGGTGCTCGATGGCCGCGTGGTGAGCGAGCCCGGAACCGACCGCGGCTTTGTGTTTCAGAACGACAGCCTTTTGCCGTGGCGCACCGTGCGTGCCAACGCCATCATCGGGCGTGAAGTGGCCGGCGCGATCGGTTCGGCCGACCGCAAGCGCACCACGGAACTCCTTAAACTCGTCGGACTCGAAGGCTTCGAGCACTATTATCCGCGCCAGCTTTCCGGCGGCATGCGTCAGCGCGTCAACCTCGCGCGCGCGCTCGCCATCGATCCCCAAATCTTGCTGATGGATGAGCCGTTTGCGGCGCTCGATGCCCAGACGCGCGAGATCATGCAAGCCGAATTGTTGCGCATCTGGGAACGCGGCCACAAAACCGTGCTGTTCGTTACCCATCAGATCGACGAGGCGGTCTTCCTCTCCGACCGCGTGCTGGTATTTGCGCGCCGGCCGGGCCGGTTGCAGGAGGAAGTCAATATCGCACTGCCGCGCCCACGCGCCCTAGAAATCAAGCGGACCGGCGAATTCGTCGGCCTCGTCGATCGCATTTGGCGGATGATCGAAGACGACGTGCGCGCCGCGGCACTCAACGAGAATGCGTGAGCACAAAGGCCCTCGGCCTGACTGTGCCGCTAACGTTGCTCGGTCGCGCCAACGAGGTGAGCCAGATTCTAGCCCGCCGGGTTAACCGTGTTCTCGCCCTGACGCGCGCGTGCGAGGTTGGGCGGGCGATGCCGACCGACCTGCTCGGGCCGCCTGGGCGGTGCAGCGGGTGCTGGCCGCACGATGGTGAGGTCGGAGGTCGCCGGCGGCGCCATTTCTTTTTAGCGGATTGTTGTTCGCAGATTCCGGTTCGGAGCGACCGATGATGACGACCGATGCTGACGTCGGCTTCGCCGGGTCGGGGCGGCGGTGATGGTGACGGCGCCGGTCGAGCGCAGCGAGGTAAGGGGTCATCGACAACAGATCGGAAAATCTGCAGCACTGACAGAGGGGGGCTCGAATTTACCCAATGTACTGGACCCACGCGCGCGAGACCGCGCCGCCCGAGCCGCGTTCCGAATCCCGACTGCGGCGAAATTTCAGTCGTCACCGATAACACTGATTATCGGAGCCAAATGAGGGTCCGCTCGATGTCTGCCGTGGAGAGATATGCAGATAGCACGAATAGCGGCAGCCACGTCCGCGGTTGACCGAAAGTCGACATTGCTGGCTTTAGTCCCTGCACCAATTCCCGCCTGCTTCGGAAGTGATTGCGCCTTGGTAGCCTAACAGGTCTAGTATGGGTTCCGTCCGTGCTCGCTTATCTTGCGTACGGAATGCCAAGGAATTGAAACGATGCCCCTCTTCATTTGCACCGCATGCGGCACGCAATATCCCGAGAACGCGCAGGTGCCTACTTATTGCTTCATCTGTGAGGAAGAGCGGCAATACGTACCGCCGCGCGGGCAGACCTGGACCACGCTTCAAGCGCTGCGGCAGACACACACCAACACCTTCCGCGAATACGATAAGGGCATCATCGGCATCGGTTCGACGCCTGCATTCGCTATCGGTCAGCGCGCGCTACTCGTGCGCACGGACAACGGCAATATCCTATGGGATTGCATCGCCACGCTCGACGAGGCGACCGTCACGATGATCGAAGGCCTCGGAGGCATCGATATCATCGCTATTTCGCACCCACATTTCTACACGACGATGGTGGAATGGGCGCGTGCGTTCACGGCACGCATTCATCTGCACGTGGCCGACAAACAATGGATCATGCGGAACGATCCCGTTATCGAACTATGGGACGGCGAGACTAAAACGCTTTGGGACGGCGTCACGCTGGTGCGCTGCGGCGGTCATTTTGAAGGCGGCACCGTGTTGCATTGGGCCGGTGGGGCAGACGCACGCGGTCTCGTTTGCGCCGGTGATATCCTTACCGTGACGACCGATCGTAAGTGGCTGTCGTTCATGCGGAGCTATCCAAATTTCATTCCGTTGTCGGCGCGCACAGTAGAGCACATCGGCGCAGCACTTAAACCGTTCGCGTTCGAGACGATCTACGGCCACTACTTCGACCGCGTCATCCCGAATGACGCGAAAGCCGTGCTGGAAACATCTGTCGCGCGCTACGTATCGGCGATCGAAGGCAAGCGAGGCTATGGATGAGCGGCTTGGTCAGCCTTCGAAACAGGATCCTCTAAGCAATCGTTCAACTGCTCATGGTCCTCGCCATAGTCGCGGCGTCGGGGATGCAGGTCTGGTCGCAAAGTGACGCGATCTGGACTGTACCCGAAATCGGTGCCCTGCCGCGGGACGCGCATGGTGTTCGAGTACGCGAAGGTCGCGACCTCATCACCGCCACTTACGCATATTGGTCCGAATGTAGCCCGGTGGTTGGCTTCACCAGTCGTAGGTTCGATTTTGCTGGCATTTGTCTCTCCCCTCGCTGTCTACTGGCCTGATTGCCAAAATCGACTTGCAGGATTTGGGCGACAAATATGCGCGGACTTCGCGCTATCGGGCTTCGACGCTTATTGCCCAATCCGGAAGTCTGGGTAATGGCGAGTCAAATCAGTGCATCGCCTTGCCGCCATCGACATTGATGGTCTGGCCGGTCATGAAATCGCTTGCCGGCGACGACAGGAACATCACCGCGCCCACGAGATCGGCCGGAAACTGCACGCGCTCGATGGCACGGCCGGCGCTGCTGGCGGCGAGGTAATTGCCGGACGACGAGGCAACCTGGGTGTCGCTTTGCGTCATGCCCGGCGTCACCGCGTTGACAGTGATGCCGAACGCGGCGACCTCGCGGGCGAGCGCTCGGGTGAAGCCGATGACGCCCGCCTTCGACGTCGTGTAGTGCAGGCGGTTCGGCGTCCCCTCCCACACGCGCGAGGAGGATATATTGACGATCTTGCCGCGTTTCTGCGCTTTCATTGCTGGGAAGGCCGCGCGGCAGGTGAGGAACATGCCGCGCAGGTTTACCGCCATGACCTGATCCCATTCCTCGACTGGGATTTCGAGCCAGGAGCGGCGCGGCAGCACGCTCATGAGCGACGCATTGTTGATGAGCACGTCGATCGCACCGAAGCGGTCGAGGACGGCTTGCGCCAGGGCCTTGGTCGCTTCCTCGCTCGCAATGTCGACGCCGAGCCCGAGCGCGTCAAAACCCGCTCCGCGCAGCGTCTCCGCGACGGATTTGGCAGCATCGGCGTCGATATCGGCGGCAACGACTCCGGCCCCCGCCTTGGCGAATTCCTCGGCATAGACCTTCCCGATCCCCTTGCCGCCGCCGGTGATAACGACGCTCCGTCCGGAAAGCTCAAATCGCTCGTTCACGGCCATCGCACTCAATCCTCTCCTGTCGCCCGCAAGTATTCCGTGAGACCAGGACCGATATTGGGGACAAAAAGCTCCTCGACGCTCATGCGGCGCCGCGTGAGCTTTTGCTCATCGAGATAGGTTACGAGCGCCTCCAGCGTCGGGCGGCTGCCTTCAATCGAATAATCCCAGATCTGCAGCCCGAAAATCTTGCGTGTTGATTCCATCTCGTCGATCACCCAAGGCAAGCTCACGGTCAGCGCGTCGGTGTCGTACATCGATTGATATGCGACGTCGCGCGCTCGGGAGAATGCTCGATAGAAGCTTACTGCTAGCCAAGGGTTCTCCTCGTATAAACGCGTTTTAAGCACTAACGTGTGCATGATCGGGAAAATCCGCGTTTTCTGAAAATAGTCACTCTCGACCTTGCGCGGATCGCGAAACAGCCGCCGCACGGTTGTCCCGAGTGCCTTGGGGATCATCACCGACGCGAGAGCGTCAATCTCGCCGCGATCAAGCATGGCTTCGAGCGTCGTCTCGGGCGGCATAAATTCCATCCGAATGCCTTCGGGTGGTTTGATGGTGCGGATCGGTCTACCGATCACCCAGGTGACGTCGCTCGGCTGGACGCCGTATTCGTGCGTGAGCATGCCGCGCACCCAGACAGCCGCGGTCATCTGGTAGTCGCCGACGCCGACGCGCTTACCCTTCAGCTCTTGCGGCTGTTCAATTTTTGAATCGGCCCGTAGGTAGATTGCCGAATGCCGAAACACGCGGGATGGAAAGATGGGAATGGCGATGAACCGCGTGCCGCCCTCCGAGCGCAGGATGGTGTAGGACGAGAGCGACATTTCGGAGACATCGAACTCGCCGTGGTTGAGCATGCGCCAGAACGTCTCGCCCGGGCGCAACGGCAGGAAAGTCAAATCGACGCCCTCGGGCTCGACCCGCCCGTCGATGAGTGGTTGGGTGCGGTCGTAGCGTCCGCAGGCCAGTGTGAGTTTGAGTTTGCGCATGGGAAAGGTGTCGACTGGATCGTGGCCTACAGGATGATACTTGGATTGCGGATGCACTGATCGCAATCGATCAGGTTCACCTGCTTCGCCTGGATTTTCCAGCCGGTGTCATCCCGCAGGACACGGTATCCCGCCCAGCCTGTGAGAACCCTTGTTTCGTCGCCCCAGAACTCGCTGATGAGAAAATTCGACCGTAGCATGCGCGCGTCGCCCCGGGCGGTGCCGAACACTTCAACGTTGGCGATGAGGCGTACCGTACGTGACGCCGGCGCCTGGGACCAGGCGAAGCCGGTGCGCAGGCGGTAGACGCGGTCCTCGAGCCGGCGGCGGTCATCAAACATGACCGAAATCTCGCGCCGCGGATCGCCTGCGTTCGGCGTCGACGGCACCCAGTAGATGCACTCGCGCGCGTACATGGAGAGCCAGTCCTCATAACGATGTTGGTCAAGCAGCCGCGCCTCTCGCTCCAAGAGTCCGCGGAACTCATCGCGGACGGCGCCATCAATGATGGCTTGCGCGTCATCCTGCCAGTCGGAGAAATTGTCAATCAGCTCGCGATAGAGCGCATCGCCGACGTAATACGAGCTGCGCGATGGATCGAGCGACGCTGGCGCGTTCATGTCATGATTCCCTTATGGCTCCCGCTGGATCGCGAGGTTTGGGCGCGCCTTCATGAGTTTTTTCCATTCTTTGAAATGCTCGCGCATGAACGCCTCGTCAGTCGCGGGCGCGGTGATACTGCCGTCCTCGTGCTGCTTGATCCGATCTGGAATTCCGAGACCGCGGTGCATGTAGACCCACTCGTCTTCCAACGCCATCAGTCCGCGCTGGATCTGCTCGAAATTCGCGATGTCGTCGACCTCACCGAAATTCGGAAAGCCCTCCTGGGTGCGCATGCGCAGCGCGTTGATATCGCCGACAGCGTCGTCAAGGCGACCGTCATCGACAATCATGGTGCCGTACCAGATGGCGTTGGTTTCGCCGACACTAATTGGCTCGAAAACCTGGATATGGTTGCCGAGCAGCGAGAAATTCGGAAATACATTGATGTTGACAGGTTCGGACCCGGCGAGGTCAAGAAGTTCGAAGGCGCGGTCGCCGTAGCGCCGTATGAATTCAGCTTCATAGTACTCCATGCCGGGATGCGCACTTTCCAGCGCCCACAAGCCCCCTGCCCGTTTTTCGAGATTTGGCCGCTTGTCTTTGAAGTGATTACCGTGGCCGGTGTAGCGCATGTACATCGGCTGGGTGTCAGGCGAGTTGCGATAGTAGGCCATGCCCTTGGCGTTCTCGCCGGCAAAGCGGTTTTCGGTTTCAAGCAGCGAACGGTGCGAATAGGCCACGTGGTAGCCGTCACATGAATTGTCGTAGGCGAGCTTCCAGTTGCCTTTGAACCTAAACCGATTGGCCTCGCAGACCACGACCTTGCCGCCGGGATTGCGGTCGAGCCACTCGTCGACTATGCGCGCGATCGGTCCGAGATGCTCGGTCAGCGGCAGTGCGTCGAGATTGAGCGTACCGAAAATGAAGCCGCGATAGGATTCCACGCGCGGCACCTGCGCGATGTTGTATTTTGGATCGCGCATGTCGTCAGCGTAGCCTTCCGGCCACGGCACGCCGCGCAGCCGTCCGTTGTTGAGAAAATTCCAACCGTGATAGGGGCATTGAAACGACTTTGTATTGCCTTTGTCCCAACGGCACAGCGTCGTGCCGCGATGGGTGCACCGGTTATACAGCGCGCGGATTTTTCCGCTTCCGTCGCGCACGATAATGAGTGGGCGCAAGCCCATGCGCCGGGTGATGAAGTCGTTGTCGTGCGGGATTTCGCTTTCGTGGGCGAGATAGGTCCAGGTGCCGCCGAAGATGTTGGTCATTTCGGCTTCGAAAATGGCGGGATCGGTGTAGATCAGGCGATGGGCCCGCTCCTCCTGGACGAGATAATCCCAATCGTACAGCGCGGTGCTGTCGAGCCGTGTCGGCGGCAAACCAATCTTTTCCAACGCCGTCATGGCGTGCTCCTTCCCGCAAGCGATCGATCGGCCGGATCCGCGACGATCAGAAGAAATCGAAATACTCGTTTTGTTCCCAGGTGCTTGGCTCGTCGCTTTGGAGGGAATCCCCGATCTCCTCGAGCGAGCTCAAATACCTGCCGGCTTCCGTTCGCTTGAGCTTGACGAAATAGTCGATGAAGGTATCGCCGAGCTCACGACGGAACAACGGCTCCTTCTCAAGTGCGTCAAGCGCCTCCGGCAGGCTTTTTGGCAGCATGGGCCGCTCGGCGGTGTAGGGCGCGTCGTCCGGCGCCGGCGGCTGCTGTCCGGTTTCGATACCAGCGCGCCCAGCAACGACTTGGGACAGAATATAGAGATATGGATTGGCGGCGGGCTCGCCGGTGCGGTTTTCGAGGCGTGTGGCGGCATCGCCCACATCGCCCAGAACGCGGATCATGGCGCCGCGGTGATCGCAAGCCCATGTGGCCCGATCCGGAGCCAGCGAATTTGGTCGCAAGCGTCGATAGCCGTTGACGGTCGGCGTGGCGAATGCGGTGCTGGGCACCGCGTATTCGAGAAGTCCGGCGAGGTAGGCAAGGCCCGTCGGAGACAGCGCCTCGCCGCTTTTTCTCGGCATGAACAGATTGGCGCCGCTCGACCTATCGGTCAGCGACTGATGGAGGTGCCAGCCACTCGCGTAAAAGCCCCTGAGCGCCGGCCGGCACATGAAGGTTGCGAAGTACCCGAGGCGTCGACAGATCTGTCGCGTCGCGGTGCGGAAGAGCAGCACGTTGTCCGCGGCCTCCATCGCAGCGCGCGGCGCGAAGGTGCACTCGACCTGTCCGGGGCCCCATTCGTTCTCGATCGAGCGCAAGCCCAGTCCCAGCATCTCGAATGCGTCGCCCAGTGCGTCAAGCACCGGTTGCATCAGATCCATATTGGATTCGGAATGGTAGTGATAACCCGGCTCGGCCGGCCAGGTTCCGATCGGACGGCCGCGGGTGCCGGGCGCGCCGATGTTGTCCTCGCTCAGATGGTCGTCGGCCACGCGCAATAGGTACCACTCGATCTCCGTGCCGACGATGCTGGCGCAGCCGCGATCGGCGAGTCTTTGCAGTGCCTTGCGCAGAAGCTGGCGCGGGGAGAAATGGAATGGCCTGCCGTCATTGAAATACTCGTCGCAAAGTATCCAGGCGACCCCGGGCGCCCACGGCAACGTCCGGAAAGTTGAGGGGTCGGCAACGACGGTGAGATTAGGCGACCCCGTCATTTCATCGAGGCCCATCCCGCCGCCGCGCGTGAATGAGGCAAAGACACGCGCTCCTGCGGAATCGAGCGTCGTGGTGGCAACTCCAATGTTATAGCCGCTCTGCAACGCCGAAACGAAAGCCGGGACGGTCAGAGATTTTGCCCGCGAATAGCCGTGGATATCTCCCCAAGCGAGCCTCACATACCGGAGCTTGTCCGCCTCCAGCCGACGCTTGATTTCGTCGGCTTGCCGTCTTTGGTCATCGCTCCACAAGCCGTGCTTTTCGATGAATGCGGGCCGCTCGCTCATGTTTTGACTGCTACCGCGTTTCGCGCTGCGGTTCTATTGCGGCGACGGGTGGCACAACTCCCCTGGCGGAATTCCTCGCAATAGATCTTGCCGATGCCCTCGCCGCCGCCGGTGACGAGCACGGTGCGGCCAGCGAGATCGAAGCATTGACTTGTCATCATCGGCAGCGGGCGATCACATCGGCTTTTCACCCAGGATCGTCACACGGCGCATCAAGCGCCGCTCGTCTGCACTGAAATCGGTGCGGGCGTGCAGCGTGCACCGATTGTCCCACATGAGGATGTCCCCTACGCGCCAGACGTGCTCGTAAACGAATTGGCGCTGCTCCTGGTGATCGAACAAAAAGTCGAGTAGCTCGCTGCTCTCTTCCTCCAGCATGCCCTCGATCCGCACCGTCATCAGGCGGTTGACATAGAGCGCCCTGCGGCCGGTCGCCGGATGCTTTCGCACCATCGGATGCACGTAGGTCGGCACCCCATCGGCGACTTTGGTGCCACGCTTGGTGGCGGCAGTGTCGTAGTCGTAGGCATTGAGCGCGCGGCGGCCCTCGATGCGCCGCTTGATCTCCGCAGGCAAGGTCTCATATGCCGCATAGGCATTAGCAAAGAGCGTATTGCCACCCTTGCTCGGCACCTCGATCGCGTAAAGCATCGACGCCATGGCGGGCCGTTCCTGATAGCATTGGTCAGAGTGGAAGTGCATCTCACCGTCGGGTAAAGCTCCAATCGGCTTGCCGTCCTCGCGGATGTTGGAGATCAGCATGACTGCGGGATGCTTTTGGATGAACTGCTTGGTGTAAATCACTGCGGGCGGACCGAAGCGTTCCGCGAATCGGACTTCGTCCTCCTCCGACAGGCGCTGATCGCGCAGGAGAATGACGAGATTCTCGTGCCAGGTCTCCAGGACTTGTGCGGCGACCCGCTCATCCATCTCTTGCCGCAAATCGATACCGATAATTTCGGCACCCAAGGCGGGAGATAACGGTCTCGTCTGCAAGGCAGGCGATGACAAATTCATTTCAACGGCTGGAGACAGCTGCGCCATCGCATTCACTCCCTGTCGATTCACTGTGTCGAGGCGAAACGATTTTTTCCCGTGCTCCGATGACCTCGACGTTCATTATACTCGTCGAAGCATCACCAATTCAATATTTTCCAAGCTTACTGACGGTCCGGATCAGTGCGACATCAATTGGCGTAGCTTCGCCGTATAGTGTTCGTCGCGTGCGATACTGACGGCTCCCAAGTCCGCCCCGACGCCGAGATAGCGCTCAGCGATGTCAGTTGATTGCAGGAGTTCGCGACCCTTTCCGGAAATCGCCACGCGTCCGTTTTCGATGACGTAGCCGCGGTCGGCAATTGCCAGGCTGAGCCGGGCGTTTTGCTCGGACAGCAGGATGGCCGTGCCCCGATCGCGCAAGCTCGCGATGAGTTGAAAAATTTGGGAGACCAGGACCGGCGATAGCCCGAGCGATGGCTCGTCCAGGAGCAGCAATTTCGGGCTCGCCATGAGGCCGCGCGCAATGGCGAGCATCTGATGCTGACCGCCGGAGAAATTGGCGACGACTTCGTGAAGTCTCTCCATGAGCACCGGGAAACGCTCGCAGACCTCCCGCATTCGCTTCGCGATATTGCCGTCCGCCCGCTCGCGGTGAAGAAGCCCACCCAGCTCCAGGTTTTCAGCGACGGTAAGTCCCGCGAATGTCTGCCGACCCTCCGGCACGTGCGCAATTCCCAGCTTTACCCGAGCGCGCGCCGAGAGCGTGTCGATCCGCCTTCCCTCGAACAGCATGTGACCGCTATGGGGCCGCAGCAGGCCGGATATTGTCTTCACCAGTGTTGACTTGCCGGCGCCGTTCGCGCCGACGAGCGTTACGATTTCACCGGCCTGGACCGTCAGATCGATATCGTGAACGACCGGCGTGCCGCCGTATCCCGTCGAGATTTTGCAGAGCTCCAACATCAAACTGCAGCCTCGGCATGGCCGACATAGGCTTCGATCACGCGCGCATTTTGCCGGATTTCCCGCGGCGTACCCGAAGCTACGAGGGAGCCGGCATCGAGCACCATCACCCGATCGGCGACGCCCATGACCAGCGACATGTTGTGTTCGACCACCATGACGGTCACGCCGATGTTGCGCACGGCGCGCAACAGCGATGCGAGCTCTGCGGTTTCGGCGTCGTTGAGGCCGGCGGCTGGCTCGTCAAGCAAAAGCATCCGCGGCCGCGCCATCAATGCCCTGATCACCTCGAGGAGCTTTTGCGCTCCCATCGGAAGATCGGTAGCGGCGTCACGATGAAACCGAGACAGACCGACCATGTCGAGGAGGGCGGCCGCCTGTGCCGCCAGGTCGCGTTCCTCACTGCGGGCCAAGGGCAGCCACAGCATCTGTTGAACGGCGCTTCGACGAAGCTGGTTATGGCCGCCGACCATCACGTTTTCCAGGACCGTCATCCCGGGAAACACGCGAGCGGTCTGGAACGTGCGAATCAGGCCTAGCCCGGCAATGTCACCGGAGGACAGGCCGGCGAGCGCGGTCCCGTAGAAGAACATCTCGCCAGCTGTCGACGGAAAGAGATTGGTGATCAAGTTGAACAGCGTCGTTTTACCGGCGCCATTGGGACCGATCAATGCCGTCAGGCTACCATCCGGGACTTCGAGCGAAACATCGGAAATCGCCGTAAGGCCGCCAAACTTCTTGGTGACATTCACCACCTTCAGTGCGCTCTCGCTCATCGGCTTTCGTCCTTCGACAGGAAAAGGCCGAGCGGCGGTTGCCGCGCCCGCTTGCTGCCGAGCCGCGACAGCCAGCCGGCCAAGGTTCCAAAGATGCCCGCGGGCAAATATTGGAAGGTGAGAACGAGCAGGGCGCCCTCGGCCAGCCGCTTATAGAGCGCGAAAGGCTGAAAGATTTCAGGCAGCAGCGTGAGCAGCGCCACACCCACCAGTGATCCGACCAGCGTTCCTTCACCGCCGATAACCAGCATCGTGATCATTTCCAGCGAGCGCGACGTGTTGACCATTTCGGGCGACAAAAAATGGAAGAAGAACGCATAGAGGCTGCCGGAAAGCGAGGCGAGCGCGGCGCTGATGGCGAAGGCGGCCATCTTATACCGCGCAACTTTGATGCCGAGTGCGGAGGCCGCCATTTGGTCGGTGCGGATCGCCTTCAGAGCTCGACCGAAGCTTGAGCGCACGCCGCCGAGGAGCGCAAACACGAGTATGACCATGAGCGCCAGAACGAGGTAGTACGTCGAAAGCGGAGTGGCGAATGTGATCGAGCCAATCGAGAACGAGGGGATGCCGACCAGCCCCGATGGTCCGCCGGTGACATTCATCATGCCGGTGGAGAGGGAATCGACCAGCAGTCCGAAAGCGAGCGTTGCGAGCGCGAGATAGACGCCGCGCAACCGCATGGTCATCAAGGAAAGCGCCAGCGCGCACAAGAGCGAGAGAACAATGCCCGCTGCCGTGCCGAGAACGGGAGACCAGCCGTATCTCACGGCCAGGATTGCAGCGGTATAGCCGCCGACGGCCATGAAACCGCCCTGGCCGAGACTGACTTGGCCGGCATAACCCATCAAGATGTCGAGACCGAGCACACCGATGAAGAGAATTCCGGTAATGACCACCGAGCTGAGGAGGCCGCTAGATTGCGGCACCAGCCAGGGCAGGAACATCAATGCCGCGACGGCCAGTACGCCAAACAACGCAACATCACGCCCGCGGAAGCGCACGAGCCCTAGGTGAACCTGCTGCTCGTCGCGCACGTCCTGTCGTCGCGCGACACCGGTCACAAATAAGCCGCTGGGCCGCACCAGCAAGATCAACAGCAAGACGATCACGGCCAGCCCATTGCTGAACAAGGACGAGACGTAACCCGCCGCCAGCTGCTCGGCGACGCCGAGCACAAGGCCGCCAACGACGGCACCGATGAAAGATCCCATCCCGCCGATGGCGACGGCAATGAAGCCGAAAATCGTGAAAAATTGCCCTGAGTCGAATTGCAATGACGTGATTGGCGCGACAACGATTCCGCCGATCGCACCGATCATCGCCGCCATGGCGAAGCTCAGCAGCGTCATGCGCGGAACGTCTATACCCATCAGGCGTGCGGCAAGCGGATTCTCGGCGCAGGCGCGAAGCTGTTTGCCCAGAATGGTCCGCGACAGCAGGTACCACAGCGCTAAAATCACAATCAGCGCGGTGCCGGCGATCCAAAAGCCCTGGGTCGGCACGCGCAGACCGGCGATATCGGCTGGCGCTTCGCCAGAAAATGCCGGCAGATCGTAAGGATCGCTGCCCCATACCACCAAGACCGCGCCCTCAATCAGCGTCAGCAAGCCGGCAGTCAGCATGAGCATGCTGCTATTGGGCAGGCGCGCCAGCGCCGGCACGAACGTGGCTGTGCCGAGTGCCGTGCCGAATGCCGTCGTTGCCGCGACAGCGCCGAGTGCGGCAAGCGGTGCGGGCCACGCCAGGGTTTGTTCGAGCGTGTACATCGTCAGAGCACCGACGATGCAGAACGCCCCTTGGGAAAGATTGATGACGCCGGTGACACGAAAAACAAGCGCGAAACCAAGGGCGATAATAGCAAATACGCTGCCTTGAAGCAGCCCGCCGATGATGATCGAGGCCACCTGACTAGATCTTCCCGTCTGGTCTTAGATTTTAGTGGTCGAGCGGAATGCCCGTCGGCTTGCTCACTAGCTGCCACGTCTGCGCGGTTGGACTCCACAACGTGACGATCGCATCCTGCACGTCGAGGCCGCGCTGCGGAACTTTCGAGAAGTCATAGATGCCATTGATGCCGGCGAAGCTCTTGAGCCCGCCGATATAGTCGCGCAGCTGCTGCGCAGTCGCGTTTGGGCCGAGATGCTGCAACGCATCGATGACGATCATGACCGGGTCCCAGGCGAGCGTTGCCGCGATATCGGGCTTTTCGTTTGCCGCCTTGAACGCGTCGAAGAAGTGCTTCTGGGCCGCTTCCACCGCCGGGTCGAGCGTGATGACACCCTCATGCCCCACCCATTCCGGAGCCGCGATATAGAGTTGCTTCGGCAGGAAGGAAGCATACTGCGTCATCTGCGCGTAGGTCATGTTCCCGTTGGTCGTGCCGATCGGGATGTCGAGCCCGGCTTGAATGATGCCCTTGAAGACGGTGGCGATCGGTGTGCCCGTGCTCCAGGCGATCAACGCCTGCGGATTAGCTGCCTTGATATGCTCGATCTGCGCCGCGACGCTGACGTCGGTGATATTGAAATGGGCGCGTTCGACTACAGTGATGTCCTTATTCTCGGGGCGGCCGACGACCTCGTCGAGGCCGTGCTCGGCGTCCTGCCCGGTCGCGTCGGCGCTGGTCATGAACGCGATCCTCGTCCAACCCTTCAGCCGGAAATAGCGAATCATCGCGTCGGCGAGGTCGAGCGTCGAGACGCTCGAAGTGAAGACGTAGCTTCCTGCGGGCGGATGAATGCCCGGCGAGAAGCAGTACATGGCCGGCCCGTTTTGCATCAGCGGCGCCATCGCATTGCAGACCGCGACCAGCGATGATCCCAGCACGATCGCCGGCTTGGCGCCGATCACGCGATTAGAGAGTTGAACCCCGGTTTGCGGATTGCTCTGATCGTCATAATACTCGAAATGCACCGGCTGGCCTTTGACGCCGCCGGCCTTGTTGATTATCGACTCGGCCAGTTGCATCGCCTTTTGCTCTGACTTGCCAAGGAACGAGGCGCCGCCGGTCAGCGGCAAAATGGCGTTGATGTCGTAAGCATAAGCCGGTTTCGTTGTCCCCTGTAGCGCCAAGGCCAAGATACCGAACACCAATAGTGAAATAGCTCGTCGATTAAACTTCCTGCACATGGCGTCTCCCCTTTATCGCTGTCAGATTCCAATTAACCCAGGAATCCAACTTCCGTTCGACCATAATGACGTATTCAACTCACCCTACGAGTACTTTGAGATCCTCGGGCGTCGGGACGAATTTCTCCATCTTCGGCGGCGCGCCGTTCTTGCGCATTTCTTCGAGCCAAATGCGGTGGATGCGCGGATCTTGATCCTCGTATTCGATCTGATCGCCGCCCTCCTTGACGCTTTTCGATACCGCCGGCAGGTCGTCGCCGCCGGCACCGAGCAGCGAGATGCGATTGGCCAGCGTCGTTGGATAGCGCAAGCCGCCGACCGCGGTGGCGAGATAGCGCGCCGGCTGCGGGCCGGTATTGAAATGCTGATGGAACTGCCGGTCGGCCGGCACCAGCACCACGCCGTGCTTCCAGTCGACGCGGCGGAAATCCTTGTCCTGCTCGTACCACAATAGCGAGAAACCCTGACCCATGACGCACATCACGTGGAAGCTCGGCCCGTGGCGGTGGCCTTTCTTGTAGGTGCCGACCGGCATTTCCGAGATATGGGCGTGCATGGTGCCGTCGGCGAGCACGAACATGATGTTGGTGCCGCCGCCGCCGCGATCGCCCCAGCTTTTCAGCTCGATGGCGGTGAGATCGGGAACGAAATTCGTCTCCCACATATGATTGCCCGGCCGCACCGTGATGAGATCGCCCTCGCCGGAAAAATATTCCTTCTTGCCGGCACGGTCGGAAAAATCGAACTCGCTGCCGAACACAAAGGATTCATTGTGGTAGACATTCATCACCATCGGCAGGTTGGTGGTGCTGACCAGAAGCGCGCGCTCGGTGCCGCTGCCGTTGAAGTGCCGGTGCTTGGCGTTGAGCGGGATGGCGAACAGGCTCTTTTCGCCCCATTCGAAAGAACGGCGGCTGCCGTCGGCGAATTCGAGCTGCGTCGAGCCGTGGCCTTCGAGGACGTAGATGACCTCTTCGTAGAGATGCCGCTGCGGCGCCGTCGATTTGCCGCCGGCAATCTCGAAGACGAACATATTGGCGAAGTCGCCGCGGCCCTTCAGGTGCACCGCGGCGCCCTTGACGCCGTAGCGCGGCCACGGCGCGGTCGCGACGTCGAACAGATAGACGCCGTAATCTTCGGTGAGGGGAATGCCTTCACTGGCGAGCCAATCGAGATAGGGATCGACGCCGTAGCGCAGCTTCTCTGCTGAGATGTTCTGCGGATTTTCTCGTACGTTCATCGTATCCTCCGGCATCGTCTACGCGTGTTCATATTATTGGACTTCGCCCCCGCAGCTTATGGATTGATCGGCTCGTGTCAGGCCACCGTCATTCAGCCGCCACGACGCTGGTCGTAGCCCCCCGTTCTTCGGCATAGAGGCGATCGATGATGCGGCGGGCATGAATCACGCCGCCGTCGGCATTGATGTCGACCTGCGGTGCGTTGGGATGCAGCGTCATGGAACGCTGTTGCGCGGTGAAGACTGCGACATCTTCCAGAAAAGCCGTCCTGATCTGCTGAAAAACCTTTTCAGTCGTTTCCGGATTGTTGACGTCGAAATCGTGGGCCTGACCCCAGAAATAATGGCTGGTGGTCTCGGTTTCCGGCGTGATCGCATTGAGATTGCGCATCGAAATCCCGCCGACACGCCGGCCCTCAGGTGCGCCGGTGCCGGTTGGGGTCGAACCCACATCGAGGCGCAGGAAAGCCGGCGGCGTGAAATCGATGATCTGCCAACGATCGACATTGGTGGTGAAGCCGCCGACCTTCACGAAGGTCGGCGGCGCCGGTTGGTCGATGGTCCACCGGGTGACGACAACGTTGTTGGGTGCACGCTGCACTTTGACGGCTGCGTGGTCGACGAGTGCCATGTTGCCGATCGTCGTGTCGTGCACGAAGGCGAGATGGGTGAGGTCGAGGAGGTTGTCGACGATGAGCTGCCAGTTCGCCTCGACGTAGAGGTAGGAATGCTTCGCGCCCCACTTCGGATCGCTGAACCAGTGGAAATCGGTGATCTTGTCGGGGTCGGCCAGCGCTGGATCGCCCATCCACACCCAAATCCAGCGGTAGCGTTCGACCACGGGAAAGGATTTCACGCGGGCGTTCATTGGAATGTGGTCCTGCCCGGGGATCCGCACGCACTTGCCGGTCTTGTCGTAAGCGAGACCGTGATAATGGCATTGCAGCGTGTTGCCAACGACCTTGCCCATGGACAGCGGCAGATGGCGGTGGGCGCAACGGTCTTCGAACGCCATGACCGTACCGTCCTCACCGCGGCAGAACACCAGCGGCTCGCCGAGGATGGTCCGCCCGAGCGGCCTGTCCTGCACTTCCTCTTCGCCTGCGGCAACGTACCAATAGTTTGTGAGAAACATGGCGCTCTCCTCCTCGTCCTATGAGGCCAGTCCAATGAGCGGCTTCAGACGCATCGCTCCGCGCTACGATGCCCCCCGTCGCCATTGATGTTGCCGCCGGGCCTGAGATCTATTTGGTGGCGGGCCGAGCTAGGGGGCTTCCTTGGCAACAGCCCACCTAAGCTGAGCTTTCCTCGCGAAGCAAGCTGAGCCGGCGGCCCGCCGCCGCTGGAGCGCAGGGGATGGCGCGGTCGGCCCGCCGTGTGCCGCCGTGTGCTTGCTCTCTCTAAGATTTCGGGCTGGCGGGATGGTGCTCTTTATCCATTGGCGGCGCCGCGCGCCGCGCCGACAGACAACAGAGCGACCCGCTCGCGCCGCCTGCCCGGATCGGGGCGACGCTGGAGCGGCCGGGCCTGAGATCTATTTGGTGGCGGGCCGAGCTACGGGGCTTCCTTGGCAACAGCCCAGCAAGGGTTAGCCGGGGGTTAGGTTAGCCCTGTTATCTCCGTTCACACGCGCGCGAGGCGGCGCCCGAGCGCAGCGAGCTACGGGGTCGATGTCGACGACTGCCCGATCGCCGCAGCATGGTCATGACCCGCGTTGATCACTTTTGTGCACTACGCGCGCGCGCGAGGCGGAGCCGAGCCCGCCGCCGGCCGATTTTCTTTTTGCGAATCCGGTTGGCGGCGCCGAGCGCAGCGAGCTACGGGGTCGACGTCGCCGCCGGCGGCTTGCACCGGCAAGCTGATGGGTCTCGGCCGTGTGCTCGCTCCGAGATTTCAGCCGTGCCCTTTATCCGTTGGCGGTACGGCGCCGAGCGCCGCGCTGGCTTACTTTTTGGCCTTGGCCTTGGCCGTGGCCGTCGAGCTACGGGTCAGGATCGCCGCCGGCCGCTCGCACCAGGAGGGTCTCGCGCTCCGAAAATCGCGAGTGCATTGAATTCGCATCCGAAAGGGCCCGCGTTGATCACTTTTGTGCACTACGCGCGCGCGCGAGGCGGAGCCGAGCCCGCCGCCGGCCGATTTTCTTTTTGCGAATCCGGTTGGCGGCGCCGAGCGCAGCGAGCTACGGGGTCGACGTCGCCGCCGGCGGCTTGCACCGGCAAGCTGATGGGTCTCGGCCGTGTGCTCGCTCCGAGATTTCAGCCGTGCCCTTTATCCGTTGGCGGTACGGCGCCGAGCGCCGCGCTGGCTTACTTTTTGGCCTTGGCCTTGGCCGTGGCCGTCGAGCTACGGGTCAGGATCGCCGCCGGCCGCTCGCACCAGGAGGGTCTCGCGCTCCGAAAATCGCGAGTGCATTGAATTTGCATCCGAAAGGGCCCGCGTTGATCACTTTTGTGCACTACGCGCGCGCGCGAGGCGGAGCCGAGCCCGCCGCCGGCCGATTTTCTTTTTGCGAATCCGGTTGGCGGCGCCGAGCGCAGCGAGCTACGGGGTCGACGTCGCCGCCGGCGGCTTGCACCGGCAAGCTGATGGGTCTCGGCCGTGTGCTCGCTCCGAGATTTCAGCCGTGCCCTTTATCCGTTGGCGGTACGGCGCCGAGCGCCGCGCTGGCTTACTTTTTGGCCTTGGCCTTGGCCGTGGCCGTCGAGCTACGGGTCAGGATCGCCGCCGGCCGCTCGCACCAGGAGGGTCTCGCGCTCCGAAAATCGCGAGTGCATTGAATTTGCATCCGAAAGGGCCCGCGTTGATCACTTTTGTGCACTACGCGCGCGCGCGAGGCGGAGCCGAGCCCGCCGCCGGCCGATTTTCTTTTTGCGAATCCGGTTGGCGGCGCCGAGCGCAGCGAGCTACGGGGTCGACGTCGCCGCCGGCGGCTTGCACCGGCAAGCTGATGGGTCTCGGCCGTGTGCTCGCTCCGAGATTTCAGCCGTGCCCTTTATCCGTTGGCGGTACGGCGCCGAGCGCCGCGCTGGCTTACTTTTTGGCCTTGGCCTTGGCCGTGGCCGTCGAGCTACGGGTCAGGATCGCCGCCGGCCGCTCGCACCAGGAGGGTCTCGCGCTCCGAAAATCGCGAGTGCATTGAATTTGCATCCGAAAGGGCCCGCGTTGATCACTTTTGTGCACTACGCGCGCGCGCGAGGCGGAGCCGAGCCCGCCGCCGGCCGATTTTCTTTTTGCGAATCCGGTTGGCGGCGCCGAGCGCAGCGAGCTACGGGGTCGACGTCGCCGCCGGCGGCTTGCACCGGCAAGCTGATGGGTCTCGGCCGTGTGCTCGCTCCGAGATTTCAGCCGTGCCCTTTATCCGTTGGCGGTACGGCGCCGAGCGCCGCGCTGGCTTACTTTTTGGCCTTGGCCTTGGCCGTGGCCGTCGAGCTACGGGTCAGGATCGCCGCCGGCCGCTCGCACCAGGAGGGTCTCGCGCTCCGAAAATCGCGAGTGCATTGAATCTGCATCCGAAAGGGCCCGCGTTGATCACTTTTGTGCACTACGCGCGCGCGCGAGGCGGAGCCGAGCCCGCCGCCGGCCGATTTTCTTTTTGCGAATCCGGTTGGCGGCGCCGAGCGCAGCGAGCTACGGGGTCGACGTCGCCGCCGGCGGCTTGCACCGGCAAGCTGATGGGTCTCGGCCGTGTGCTCGCTCCGAGATTTCAGCCGTGCCCTTTATCCGTTGGCGGTACGGCGCCGAGCGCCGCGCTGGCTTACTTTTTGGCCTTGGCCTTGGCCGTGGCCGTCGAGCTACGGGTCAGGATCGCCGCCGGCCGCTCGCACCAGGAGGGTCTCGCGCTCCGAAAATCGCGAGTGCATTGAATCTGCATCCGAAAGGGCCCGCGTTGATCACTTTTGTGCACTACGCGCGCGCGCGAGGCGGAGCCGAGCCCGCCGCCGGCCGATTTTCTTTTTGCGAATCCGGTTGGCGGCGCCGAGCGCAGCGAGCTACGGGGTCGACGTCGCCGCCGGCGGCTTGCACCGGCAAGCTGATGGGTCTCGGCCGTGTGCTCGCTCCGAGATTTCAGCCGTGCCCTTTATCCGTTGGCGGTACGGCGCCGAGCGCCGCGCTGGCTTACTTTTTGGCCTTGGCCTTGGCCGTGGCCGTCGAGCTACGGGTCAGGATCGCCGCCGGCCGCTCGCACCAGGAGGGTCTCGCGCTCCGAAAATCGCGAGTGCATTGAATCTGCATCCGAAAGGGCCCGCGTTGATCACTTTTGTGCACTACGCGCGCGCGCGAGGCGGAGCCGAGCCCGCCGCCGGCCGATTTTCTTTTTGCGAATCCGGTTGGCGGCGCCGAGCGCAGCGAGCTACGGGGTCGACGTCGCCGCCGGCGGCTTGCACCGGCAAGCTGATGGGTCTCGGCCGTGTGCTCGCTCCGAGATTTCAGCCGTGCCCTTTATCCGTTGGCGGTACGGCGCCGAGCGCCGCGCTGGCTTACTTTTTGGCCTTGGCCTTGGCCGTGGCCGTCGAGCTACGGGTCAGGATCGCCGCCGGCCGCTCGCACCAGGAGGGTCTCGCGCTCCGAAAATCGCGAGTGCATTGAATCTGCATCCGAAAGGGCCCGCGTTGATCACTTTTGTGCACTACGCGCGCGCGCGAGGCGGAGCCGAGCCCGCCGCCGGCCGATTTTCTTTTTGCGAATCCGGTTGGCGGCGCCGAGCGCAGCGAGCTACGGGGTCGACGTCGCCGCCGGCGGCTTGCACCGGCAAGCTGATGGGTCTCGGCCGTGTGCTCGCTCCGAGATTTCAGCCGTGCCCTTTATCCGTTGGCGGTACGGCGCCGAGCGCCGCGCTGGCTTACTTTTTGGCCTTGGCCTTGGCCGTGGCCGTCGAGCTACGGGTCAGGATCGCCGCCGGCCGCTCGCACCAGGAGGGTCTCGCGCTCCGAAAATCGCGAGTGCATTGAATCTGCATCCGAAAGGGCCCGCGTTGATCACTTTTGTGCACTACGCGCGCGCGCGAGGCGGAGCCGAGCCCGCCGCCGGCCGATTTTCTTTTTGCGAATCCGGTTGGCGGCGCCGAGCGCAGCGAGCTACGGGGTCGACGTCGCCGCCGGCGGCTTGCACCGGCAAGCTGATGGGTCTCGGCCGTGTGCTCGCTCCGAGATTTCAGCCGTGCCCTTTATCCGTTGGCGGTACGGCGCCGAGCGCCGCGCTGGCTTACTTTTTGGCCTTGGCCTTGGCCGTGGCCGTCGAGCTACGGGTCAGGATCGCCGCCGGCCGCTCGCACCAGGAGGGTCTCGCGCTCCGAAAATCGCGAGTGCATTGAATCTGCATCCGAAAGGGCCCGCGTTGATCACTTTTGTGCACTACGCGCGCGCGCGAGGCGGAGCCGAGCCCGCCGCCGGCCGATTTTCTTTTTGCGAATCCGGTTGGCGGCGCCGAGCGCAGCGAGCTACGGGGTCGACGTCGCCGCCGGCGGCTTGCACCGGCAAGCTGATGGGTCTCGGCCGTGTGCTCGCTCCGAGATTTCAGCCGTGCCCTTTATCCGTTGGCGGTACGGCGCCGAGCGCCGCGCTGGCTTACTTTTTGGCCTTGGCCTTGGCCGTGGCCGTCGAGCTACGGGTCAGGATCGCCGCCGGCCGCTCGCACCAGGAGGGTCTCGCGCTCCGAAAATCGCGAGTGCATTGAATCTGCATCCGAAAGGGCCCGCGTTGATCACTTTTGTGCACTACGCGCGCGCGCGAGGCGGAGCCGAGCCCGCCGCCGGCCGATTTTCTTTTTGCGAATCCGGTTGGCGGCGCCGAGCGCAGCGAGCTACGGGGTCGACGTCGCCGCCGGCGGCTTGCACCGGCAAGCTGATGGGTCTCGGCCGTGTGCTCGCTCCGAGATTTCAGCCGTGCCCTTTATCCGTTGGCGGTACGGCGCCGAGCGCCGCGCTGGCTTACTTTTTGGCCTTGGCCTTGGCCGTGGCCGTCGAGCTACGGGTCAGGATCGCCGCCGGCCGCTCGCACCAGGAGGGTCTCGCGCTCCGAAAATCGCGAGTGCATTGAATCTGCATCCGAAAGGGCCCGCGTTGATCACTTTTGTGCACTACGCGCGCGCGCGAGGCGGAGCCGAGCCCGCCGCCGGCCGATTTTCTTTTTGCGAATCCGGTTGGCGGCGCCGAGCGCAGCGAGCTACGGGGTCGACGTCGCCGCCGGCGGCTTGCACCGGCAAGCTGATGGGTCTCGGCCGTGTGCTCGCTCCGAGATTTCAGCCGTGCCCTTTATCCGTTGGCGGTACGGCGCCGAGCGCCGCGCTGGCTTACTTTTTGGCCTTGGCCTTGGCCGTGGCCGTCGAGCTACGGGTCAGGATCGCCGCCGGCCGCTCGCACCAGGAGGGTCTCGCGCTCCGAAAATCGCGAGTGCATTGAATCTGCATCCGAAAGGGCCCGCGTTGATCACTTTTGTGCACTACGCGCGCGCGCGAGGCGGAGCCGAGCCCGCCGCCGGCCGATTTTCTTTTTGCGAATCCGGTTGGCGGCGCCGAGCGCAGCGAGCTACGGGGTCGACGTCGCCGCCGGCGGCTTGCACCGGCAAGCTGATGGGTCTCGGCCGTGTGCTCGCTCCGAGATTTCAGCCGTGCCCTTTATCCGTTGGCGGTACGGCGCCGAGCGCCGCGCTGGCTTAAGCAATAATAGGGAACAAGGCGACTGCTAACCAATCGCCCTTGCTTAGGCTTGTCGATGAAGAGTCCTGTTCCAAAAGAACGTCTACGCGTCGGCAATTGGATTGTGCAAAGACTCTATAATTATGCAGTCAACGAAACCGTCGAATTCTGACTTCTGGCGATCTTTCAACATGTAGTTGATCCAGCCCGCGTTCGCACCGTCGCGGACAAGAATTCGGCCATGACCCCACTCGACATTCGCCCAACACTCGCGGATCAGTTTTTCAAGAGCAACAGCATCGAAGTGCGAGGGCATTTCAATTGCGCAATGAATATGCCATCGACCTGACGTGCCGCGGTCCCATGAACGTAGTGCGCGGCCGCGGACCTCGCCTTTTTCAAGTACGGGTAATACACGAAGGCTTTTACCGTATCGACGAAATGCCGCTCCATAGACTGCTCTGTTGAGCAGGTTCATGAAGTGTCGAAAAGATTGTCTGCACCGATAGTCGTCGATCTTGACCCAACCGCCGCTGTCGGGCTGACGAGCTTGCTTCAAGGTTAGGGTGACGTCGCAAAATGCACCCCAACTGCTCGTATCGAAGAAGTGTGATTTGGCGGATTCACAAGGATCCGTTCTAACTTCCATCGAATATTTATCGCGTCTTCGGAGGCGGCATGCGGCCCCCGGTCGGTGCTCGTTCTGTCGATCGCGGGTAATGGGGTTCATAATTCATTTTAGCGCAGCTATTCGTGGCACCGTTACGCGTAACGCTAGGGCGCGTACTCATAAAGCTGGTTCTGTATCGTGGCTCGCCGAATGTCCGCTACGCTCCGAAAACTACCGAATTGCTGCGTTGCCGCGAAGTGACGCAACGGGCCCAGGCTGTGTGGAAAGGTGTTGGTATCAGCGCCATTGTTAGTGCGACATCGGTTTCGCGACCGATCTGAGCAGAATCGGCTCTCTGACTGCCCCAGACGCTTCCTGGGGCTTCTGCTGGCATTGATTTGAACGCGCAGCATCCCCCGGCTTAGGTGGCTAAGGCCTGCAGCAGCCCAGCCACGCCGATGATCGCCATCACGCGCTTCATGTTGTAGGCGAGCACATTAAGCGCCATCTCGGTTGCCACCTTCGGCAGCCGTTTCATCAGAAAGTGCGTTGCTCCCATCCAGCACTTGATGGTGCCGAATGGATGTTCCACCGTCTGACGACGCATTGTCATTTTTTCCGGATGGTGATCGAGGCGTGCCTGCACAGTCTCGAGCACGGCCTCGTGCTCCCATCGGGAGATCCGTCGTTCGTTGCCGGTCGTGCAGCTGCGCTTGATCGCGCAACTCTGACAGGCGGTGGTTCGGTAGCGACGTAGGACCAAGCCTTTGTCCTCGGTCGTAAAGAAGTAGGCTAGCCTTTGGCCGGCAGGACAAATGTAAACGTCCTCCGCTGCCACGTAGCGGAAGTCCTGCTTGCCGAAGCGGCCTGCTGCCTTTGAGTTCGAGGTCATAGGCTTTGGTAGCGTGACAGTGATACCCGCTTCCTCGCAGGCGCGAATCTCCTCGCTCGCGTAGTAGCCGCGATCCGCCACAGCATCGAGCGTCTCAACGCCCATCTCGGTGCGGGCCTGCTCCGCCATATTCGACAGTTGATGGCGGTCCGTGCCGATGTTCGTCACCTCGTGGGCCACAATAAGATGGTTTGCCGATTCCGATGAAGTCGCCCGGGCATTCCGAGATGATGCCGCGCATGGATTCCGACATGATGTCGCACAGGGCGCGGGCCTCGCTGGCTGCTGAGCTTGTGACATTGCTTGCTGTGGATGGTCAATCTTTTTTGGCGTGCTTTGCTCGGCTCAGGCGAAGGCTGTCGCCTGTGAGATCGATGCGGTGGGCGTTGTGGACCAGGCGATCAAGAATGGCGTCGGCGTAAGTCGGATTGCCGATAACGTCGTGCCATTTGTCCACCGGGAGCTGGCTGGTAACGATTGTCGATTTTCGTCCGTGGCGTTCTTCGAGGATTTCGAGGAGGTCATGCCTTGCGGCGGCGTCGAGCGGTTCGAGACCCCAGTCGTCAAGGATGAGGAGTTGCACGCCGCCGAGCGACCGCAGGAGCCGGGCATAGCGGCCGTCGCCGCGTGCGAGCGCGAGATCGGCGAAGAGCTTGGGAATGCGCTGATAGAGAACGGATCGGTTATTGCGGCAAGCGCGGTGGCCGAGCGCACAAGCGAGCCAGCTTTTGCCGACACCGGTCGGGCCGCTCAGGATGACGTTGTCGTGGGCATCGATCCAGCTGCCCTCGGCCAGCCTCTGGAACAGAGCGCGATCGAGACCGCGCGTGGCACGATAGTCGACGTCTTCGACGGCGGCCTGATGGCGGAGCCGTGCGTATCGGAGCCTGGCCGTCAGCTTTCGATCGTGCCGATAGGTCATCTCGCGATCGAGCAGCAATGCGAGCCAGTCGTTGTGCGGGAGCGCGGCGGCGTCGCCGGAGGCGGCAACTTCACCGAAGGCTTTGGCCATGCCGAACAGCCCGAGCTGATTGAGCTGATCGAGGGTGGGATGGGTAAGCATGTGGTCACCTCAATGGTAGTAGCGCGGCCCGCGGATATTGGGATGGAGGATCGTCACGCCGTCCGGGCCGCGCTGTCCGGCGGAATGGCGGTCCAAATTGTTGTCGAGGATCGATCTGACCGAGCCGTAGGTCATCGCGCCGATGTCGAGCGCGCGCGTCGCAGCGGCCTCGACTCTCGCGTTGCCGAACGGTTTGACCAGCCGCACGATCCCAAGACATGCACGAAAGCCCTGTTCGGGATGCGGGCGATGCTCGAGGATCAGGTCGCATAACGCCGCCGTCGATGGACCGATCGCGGCCGCGTCTGTGCGGATACGATCGAGCGTCCAGTTGGCATAACGCCGATGGCTGGAGGGCATGTGTTCTTGTACGGTCGTGTGCTTACCGTTTCCGCTCGAGCGCAGATGGACAGCGATCCGCTCGCCCCTGGCGAATACCTCAACGCTACGTCCGGTGAGCCGAACCTCGACCTCGGCACGGGCGAAGCGATGCGGAACGCTGTAATAATGTTTGTCGACATCGACGTGATAATCGATTCCGACACGGCGAGCGCGCCATTCGGCAAAAACGTAGGGCTCGGCCGGCAAAGGCTTGAGCGCCGGCCGGTCGACTTCTTCGAGCAGCTGGCGCCGTGTCACACCGAGACGCCGGATCGGGCGTTCGTCGTTGATCTTCACCAACAGCCCTCGGATGGCTTCGTTCAACTCACCCAAGCTATGGAACTGCCGATTGCGCAGGCGACCCAGAATCCAGCGTTCCATGATCAGAACACCGACTTCGACCTTGGCCTTGTCACGCGGCCTGCGCGGCCTTGCGGGCAGCACGCCAGTGCCGTAATGCGCCGCCATCTCCGTATAGGTCCGGTTGACTTGTGGCTCGTATAAGCACGCTTTGATGATTGCGGTCTTGGTATTGTCCGGCACCAGAAGCCGTGTCACGCCGCCGATCGCCTCGAAGGCACGGGTGTGTGCGCCGATCCAGTCGGCAAGCGATTGCGTCCACGTTGCCTCCGCATAGGTGAAGCTCGATGCCCCAAGGACGGCGACAAATATCTGCGCCTTCCTGATCTCGCCGGTCAGCCGGTCAATCACCACCGACGCGGCGTCGCCGGCGTAATCGACGAACAGCTTATCGCCACCCAAATGGGCCTGGCGCATCGTGACGGAGATCCTGTCTTCCCAGGACCGGTAAAGCTCGCAGAAGCGGCTGTAGCGATACCCCTGTGGATCGCCCGCGATGTACTCGTCCCACAGGATCGACAAGGTAACGTGCTTGCGCTTCATCTCCCGGTGAAGGCTCGCCCAGTCCGGCTCGATGATACGCCGATG
Organism: uncultured Alphaproteobacteria bacterium; assembly: GCA_963791925.1. Taxonomy (GTDB): domain Bacteria; phylum Pseudomonadota; class Alphaproteobacteria; order Rhizobiales; family Xanthobacteraceae; genus BOG-931. Next base: position 601,911 of record CAWBUA010000007.1, read on the forward strand.
GCCCTGCTTTTTGCCGGCGCTCCTGTAGATCCTCGCTTCCAGATCGCTGTCCGTGATGGTCTCGGGCAACGGCCAGATCAGCCCAAGCGACTTGAAGCGCGCGATCGTTGCTCGCACCGTCGACGCCGCCATACCGGTGCGGCGCGCCACCTCGCGTTTGGAAACTCCGGCATACGTCAAACGTAGGACTTCGCGCACCAACCGCATCGCAACCCTCTCCGCTGGCATCGATCCACTCCCCGGCAAAAGCCAAAGAACGGACCCTACACACAGCCAGAAGAGGTCTCCGAAATCCCCGTCTCCCCCGGGCGGCATCATCCCGGAATAGTGGGCGAGGATTAATCGGAATGCTGGGCGGCAATTAATCGGAACAGGCGGGCGGCATCATCCCGGAATCGGTGGGCGGCTTGCTCCGGAATCAGCAATGGTTCTTGGTATCGACTGCGGCTTGCACATTGTAGCCGACAATTCCGGTGTCCTTGCCGCTCGTCGCCATCGAACGCGCATCCGGGTCAGTCAGCGAGATTTGCTTGTCCTCGCTCTTCATCATCTCGGCACGGATCGCACCGAGCCGCTCGATCTCTTCCCTTAGTTTCCCGATTTTGTCCTTGAACCGCACAACCTGTGCCTCTGGTACCGCATCACCACGTCGGTCGGCAGTCTCCAATTGCGCTATGTAGCGCGCGATGCTCTCGTCAATCCGCTCAAGACGCCGTTTCATCTTGGCCTCGGTGAAGTTCTTATCGCGCGCATTGACAGCCTTATATTTTGAACCATCGATGGCGACGCTTGCCTCACTCAGCAAATCAAGCTCGCGGCACAGCGCCACGAAGCTACGGCAGACCTCACGAATCGCCTTGCCGTTGTCCTTGCGGAAATCCGCAATGGTCTTGAAGTCCGGTGCCAGATGCCCTGTCAGCCAGATCAACTCGATGTTGCGCTGGCATTCCCGCTCAAGCCGCCGGCTCGACGGAACGCGATTGAGATAGCCATAAATGTATATCTTGAGCAGCGTCGCCGGATGATAGCCGGGTCGCCCTTGTTCCAGCGGCGTAACCCGACCAAAGCCAAGCTTGCCAAGATCGATACCTTCAACGAAAGCGTCAACCGCACGAACCGGATTCTCCTCGGCTACGTAGTCGTCGAGCGTGGCAGGGAAAAATGTGCTTTGGCTCCGGTCAATCCCCTCCACAAAGCCTGACATCCGTCGCTCCCCACCGCCGATTCAAAAAAGAATCATAGCAGCCAAGCGACTTTTCACACAGCCTGGGCCAACAACTGCCGTGAGCAGGTGCGGCAAAATTTCGCCTATTCGATCACCTTCCAGTGCTGCCCGGCGAGCTTGTCGATGACGCGCTCAACGGTGCTCTTGACCCCGAACGGCTTGCTACAACGAATGCACCAAAGGGGCTCCCCTTACTTCAGCAAGCGCGACAGCGCGGTTGCCGCGCGAAAGTCAATTTGCGGCGGCGATCAGGTATGCGTCGCGATCCTCAAGTCTGGCGTCTTCACGCCGCTGCGGGTCATTGATCAATATCATGTCGCGCCCGATTTCTTCTCGTCGAGGCGAAACAACAAGAAATAACCGGAAGGTACAAAGACCAGAGTCAGCAATGAAGCGATCGCAAGGCCCGACATCATCAGCACAGCCATCGGCTGCCACAGAGCGCCGCCGGCTATTGCCATCGGCGCCAGGCCAAGAACGGTCGTCGCCGACGTCAGCAGAATTGGACGCAGGCGCTTCTGCGAGGCAGCGACAATCGCATCGTTTAAACTCAATGTTTGCCGTTCGATGTCGATCTGGTCGATCAGCACGATGGCATTGTTGATGATGATGCCTGCGAGGCTGATGATACCGAGCGTTCCGAAGAACGACAACGGCTGCCCCGTGGCCAGCAACCCGAAGGGGATGCCGACGAAGATCAACGGTATGGTCATGAATGTCAGTAATGTGCGGCGGAATGAATTGAATTGGAGAATGATCGCAATCACCATGATAACGAGCGCGGCGGGTATACCCGCCGCGAGTTTCGCATTGGTCTCGGCGCTTTTTTCGATTTCGCCGCCAATATTAATTTTATATCCACCAGACAAATCGAGCTTGTTCAAACCAGGCTGAATCGCCGCAAGCAATTCTCCCGCCGTCAGCGATGCGCTACGGCCGCTGACCGTAATCGTTCTTTCCTGGTTTTTTCGGCGTATTTTGGAGAAATCGAGACCGGTTTTCAACGTGGCGATCTGCGCCAGCGGAATTAAGCTTCCATTGTGGGCGAAGGTGGCACTGGTGAGACCTTCAATGCTGGTGTGAGTTTCCGCTCCGGCGCGCAGCACAATCGGGATCGAGTTGTCGCCCTCTCGATAGGTCGAAACCGTAGTGCCGCTGAAATAGGTCTTCAACAGCTGCGTTATGTCTTCTGACGTCAATCCTAGCTGCCTGGCCCGATCCTGATTAATGTCGATCGTAGCCTTGAGGACCTTGTTGCCCCAGTCATCTTCATTATCCCGAATTCCCGGCGCGTTTCGGAACAAGGATCGTACTCGTTCGCCAAGCGCGAGCAGACGATCGGCGTCGGGCCCAGAGATTTCGACTTCCACGATTCCAGAATTCGACCGAGCCCATCGCCAATCGCCTAACCTTGAAGCGAGCCTCCGGGTGATTTTCGTATAAATATCTCGATGCGCGATCGGCAGCACGGACGGCACCCAGATAGTCCTTCGTATTGACGAGAAAAAAAGCGGTCGCCGGATCCGCATCAACTGGCGTCAAGGTGAGATAGAACCGCGGTCCGCCGCTGCCGACATAGAGAATCTGGCTTGTTAGCTCGAGGTTCTCTGTCGGATTTGCGAGCCATTTGGAAACTGACAAAGCGCTGGCTTCAGTTTGGGATATGTCCGTGCCGTCCGGCATGTTCATGTAGATCAGGAACTGGTTACGTTCGCTGAGCGGAAACATCTGTTTCGGGACCCGACCGAACTGCATGAGGGAGAGGGCAACGAGTATGAAACAAGCGCCCAATACGATCGGTGACAAGCGGATGGCTATACGCAGGACGGAACCGTAAGCCGCTTGGAAACGCGATTCGGATTGGTCTTCACTCCGGCTGCGGGCGTTGCCGCCGATGAACCAGACCGTCAACGGCGGCAGGATATACAGGGCCGCGATCCACGAGCCTGCCAGCGTCAGCGCGACGACCGCCCCCAGCGAAAATGCATATTCGCCGGATGACCCTTTGAGCAGGAACAGCGGCAGAAAGGCAGCGACGGTGGTGACCGACGAAATCAATAGGGGAAAGGCATACTGCTGGCCCGACGCCAGTGCTGCCTCCTCGGCTGGAATGCCCTGCCCCATCCTGGTCACGATGTCTTCGACAATGACGACGCCGTTGTCGACCAGAAGACCAAGAGCAATGATGATTGCTGCGATTGACACCTGTTCGAGCGCGATGCCGAAAAAACGCATGCCAATAAAGGAAAACATTACGGCAAATGGAACAATCATCGCCGCGATCAATCCGGCCCGCAGGCCGAGGAAAACGACAACAAGCACACCTACGACAACGAAGGTCTGTGCAACGTTAAGCAGCGCCGAGTTGACGGCGGCATTGACCTGTTCCGCCTGATAGGACGCAAAATCGATCTTGTAGCCGATCGGCAAACTGGCCTCGTAGGTACTTGCGGCGGTGCGAAGCCTTTTGCCGAGCTGCGTGACGTCCTGATCGGGTTGCATCACCACACTAAGAACAACAGCTGGTCGTCCATCGAAGTATACTGGCTTGACCTTAGGTGAAACGTAGCCCCGCCGTACTGTCACGAGATCGGCAAGCCGCACCAAGCTGTCAGTCGTACCGACCCGCGTCAGCATCGTCTCGATGGCCTGCACGTTCGGGAAGTCGCCGGACGTTTCCAGCAGAATGCGCGTGCCATCCGCGTCAATGGCCCCAGCCGGCAAAATGATGTTTTGCGCCTGCAGATCCTTGATAAGAGTGTCGACTTGAACACCCACCGAGGCCAATTTTCGGGTATCAATTTCCAACCAGACCCGTTCGTCCTGAACGCCGAGAAGTTCAACCTTGGCAACACCGTCTATTCGATAAAGCTTCTTTTGAAAGTCGTCTGCAGCGTCTTTCATTTGCCGTGGCGAAAACCCTTCAGCCGTTATCGCAATCGTCGCAATCGAAACATCGCCGAAGTCGCTGTTGACGAATGGTCCGATAACGTCGTTCGGCAGATCAACTTTGACATCGTCCATCTTGTCGCGCAGCCGTTGCCACGCTGCGTTGACGTTGCCGACCTCGTCCTTCAAGTCGACGTAAATAATCAGAGATCCCTCGGTCGCCAGCGTCCGAATATCCTTGACTTCGGCAAGCTCTCGAATCTTTCGTTCGATGGGAACGGCAACTAAATTCTCTATGCGTTCCGGCGCCAATCCAGGAAATTGTGCGGTAACAACTGCAGTGCGGATGACGACAACCGGATCTTCGCGTTTGGGAAAATTGGGATAGAACGCGATGCCCGCTGCAAGCAGGCCGGCCATGATGGTGATGGTGAACCGCGAGCGCGCGAGGCCGAACCGCGTCAAAAAATTCAAGATGACTTACTCCGACAGCGGAAGAAGGTTCACTTTCTGACCATCGACTAGGTATGACACCCCGGCGGAGGCAACGAGGTCACCGACATTCAGACCATCCGTGACAACCAACTGATTGTCGCGAATGCCGCCAATGGTAATCTTGTGCTTTTTGACGGTCGATGAGGCCTTGTCATAGAGAAAGACGGTCGCGCTGCCCTGCAGATCCTTCTCGCCTTCGGGGGCCAGTACGGTGAGAGGAACCAAAAAGCCCTTGCCACCGCCGATCAAGGGCTCTTCCAGTGATACTTCCACTGACATACCGGCGTTCAGCCTAGCGGCACTGTTGTCGAGCCTCACCACCACGGGAAATGCTGACACTTGCTCCGCCTTCGAACCGAGTTCCTTGATCTCACCCTTCAGGGAAAGATCCGGCCGGTCTGCAACCCTCACGTCGACCGCCTGTCCAAGCTTGAGGCTCTGGAAAGTGGCCGACGGTACCAAGAAGGAAATTTCAAAGCGGTCATCACTATACAGGGTGACGATCGGCTGACCGGCTGCGACCTGCGCGAACGACTTCACCTCGACACCGGCAATTGTACCGCTGAAGGGAGCCAGCAGCTTGCTCCGATCGAGATTTTGATTGGCGAGGTCTAGTTGATGTTGTGCTTGTTCGAGTTGCGCCTTTGCGGTGAGTAAAGTCGCATTCGACTGATCGAATGCGGCTTGTGTTGCAAACCCTTTCTTCAAGAGCTCCTGTTTTCGTTGGAAGTCCCCATTGGCATTATCGAGCTGTGCTTGAGCCTGCTTCACGCCGGCACCGGCTTGTTCGACCTGTGTCTGCAGTGATCGCGGGTCGATTTCCGCTAGGACATCGCCCAATTTAACTTTTTGACCAGCCTCAAGGGTGATGGCTTGCAATTGTCCCGCAATCTCAAATGATAAACGGCTTACGTCCGCTGGCTGCAGGACGCTTGGGAACCGGCGGACGCGAACTCTCCGCGCTGGCAGCGACCTTGTACGCGCGCAACCCGCGAACCATTTGCTCGCTGGAGCTGTCCTGTTTTTGGGAGCAATTGGACAAAAGGAATAACAGGCTGAGGCACGTTAAAAATCCAAAAAGTGGTCTGACGCGCTTCATGGTCTGCCACCGAATTGTGTGGATAATGTCCCGTAGCATACTCCCAACGTTCCTCATTGGCGACATTCGGCTTGGTCGTCGGTTATCAAGATCGCCGCGAATAAAGTTTAGTGTCTCATCGCACCGATCTCCGCCAGTACACGTGGCAGGGCGTTCTTTAGTGAGGGGAAATCGTCAAACAGGTCCTTTTCCGGCACGACATCCGGAATGAGGTGAAGCGCCTCCAGGATGTCGCGTTGCGCCACCGGCAGCCCGACGATGAGAATGCGCAGGCCCACGGCCTTCAGGTCAGCCAACGCATCCTGAAGTGCGTAGGCGCCGGACTGGTCCATGAAGCGGACCCGGTCCATGCGGAGCACCAGCACCTTGCCACTCCGCGCGAGCGGGGCGATGTCGGCGAAACCGCGGGCGAAGCCGAAGAACAGCGGACCTTCGACATGCTTGATGAGCAGGTGCTCGCGGTCCGCCGTGGGGAGGGCAAGCTCGTCGGCCCAGGGTTCGTTTGCAATCAGCCCGATCGTGGTCTGCTGTTCGGAGAGATCGGCGACCTTCTTCATGAAGACGAAGGAGGCAACGATCAGACCGACGGCGACGGCGATGATCACCCCGGAGAAAACCGTCAGCACTAAGACCAGGAACATCAGTGCCGCGTCGGCCCGCGGCACCTTTGTTATGTGGCTCAGGCCACGCCTGTCGATGCAGCTGAGGCCAGCTGCGACAAGGATGCCGGCCAGCACTGCATTCGGGATGTATTGCACCACGCCTGAGAGGCCGAGCAGCACCGCCACCAGGAATAGGCCGTGAATGATGCCCGACAAACGTGTCCTGCCGCCAGCCTCTATATTGACGATGGTGCGGATGCTGGCGCCAGCACCGGGCAGCCCGCCGACGAGCGCCGCGGCCATGTTGCCGATGCCCTGTCCGATCAGTTCGCGGTTGCTGGCGTGATGGGTCTTCGTGATGTTGTCGGCCACCAAGGCGCTGAGCAGCGAATCGATGGCACCGAGCAACGCGAGTTCTGCCGCTACGATCACGATGAACCTCACCTGAGTGAAGTCGAGTTTCGGCACGACAAACGCCGGCAGCCCAGACGGGATGGCGCCAATGCGCGGCGCGTTCACGCCGAACAAGAGCGAGCCCCCGGTCACCAGCACCAGGGCGACGACGGATGAGGGCACCGCCTGCGTGAAACGTGGCAGAAGATAGATGATCGCAAGCGTCGCCGCGGCCAGCAGCGCGACAGGCCAGGCGAACCCCGCGGGCAGCGTATGCAGCCGGGCAAGGATCGTTGCGGAATCCGAGGAAGGCGCTGCCATTCCGGCCATCGGAAAAATTTGCTGGATGACAATCAAGATGCCGATGCCGCTCATAAATCCGGAAATCACCGGGTACGGCACGTAGCGGATGTAGTTGCCGAGGCGCAGCAGCCCCATAAGCACCTGTAGCGCGCCCGTCAGCAAAAAGATGACGACGACGAAACCGAGATTCACCTGGCCGTTGGGGAGCATGCTCGCAGCGACGACGCCCGCCGAGACGAGCGTCATCGGCGCGGTCGGGCCAGACACAAGCACAGGCGTACCACCGAATAGCGCCGCGAGTATCCCGAGCACGATGGCACCATAGAGACCGGCTTCCGGGCCAAGACCCGAGAGGGCGCCGAGCGCGAGACATAACGGCAAAGCAACGACGCCTGCGGAGAGGCCGCCGAACAGGTCACCGCGGCTCGGAATAAATCTGACGGGCATTATTATCGATCCGGTCGAAAGTTTCGCTTGTGTCTCAGCGGTCCGGCGAGTAAGGCAGCGCAGATTTGTGCACGCAGAGCCGCAACCGGGTGTCGGCGCAGCGGCGGAAAACGAAGGTCTTTTCCACCATCACCTCCTCGCCGGCTGCGTTCCGCAGGTAGACGTTGCCCATTGTAATGGCGAGGGTGCCGTGTATCTGGATCCCATTCTCAGCAGCGTTGTTGTCGTACCAGACTTTTACCCAGTGCTTCAGTGCGAATCCCGTATCTTCCGGGAAGTCGGAGTCGCCTCCGACGAAATATGACAACGCACCCCGCTTTGTGCTGCGGAAGGCGTTCTTGCCGAACGCGAGTGTCGGCTTGAAGAAAACTGTTCCCTCGGCGTAGTCGTACAGGCCATCGATCAGCCCGCTGGCCACGGCACGGAAGTCGCCGCCTTCGGCATGCACGGCGCCGATGCGCACCAGGGCGTCGCACCACGCCTGCTGAGCGGCATTCACCTCGTTTTCAGTGATGGCTGTCATCGAAGTGCCCCATGTTGTTGGTCTGGAAGGCTGTAATTTGGGCCAAGCGGCGAGTTCGCAATGAAGAGTGCGGCGAGCGTGCCAATGCCGAGAGCGATGCCACCGCAGAGATCCGCCTTGTCGGCGCACTAACAGCGGACTGCCAGAAACCGTACTGGCCATTTGACCCTCAATCGACGCACGCGACGTGTTGAGAACACAGATAATCTCAAGGCTTATCGGTCACGCCACGCTGATCAGGCTATCGCCGGTCTCGTCTACTCTCTTAGATAAGGCCATCCGGCCAAGCGTTACCACACTTCGAGGCTCGTATCTCGATAATCGTTTGGCTAATTCGAAACCCGCATCTGGACGTTGACCGGTCGGGAGAAATGATGGCTCTTATCGATCGAACGCGACGCCCCATTAGTTCACGTCGTGAAATGGTTATACATGGGAGAGCAACATGAGGCACGCTCATTCGGAGCGGTTGGGCTTTATCTCAATGCGGCACGCTACGCTGCTGCCGCTCTTGGCCGTTTTCCTTCTTTCAGTAGTGCCAGTCCTTAAGGCTCAGTCATCAACTGCTTATTGCGATCAATATGCTCGAAGCTATGCGCAGCAATATGGCGCAAATGGCCAGGTGGTTCGTGGCGCGGCCAGAGGCGCCTTGTTAGGCGCTGGGATAGGCGCATTTTCAGGCAGAGCGGGACGAGGCGCCGCTATCGGCGCTGGAATAGGTGCAATAGGCGGCGGCGTGCGCCGTGCGCACAACACTTCACACGTCTATCATCAGGTGTATCGCGATTGCCTGGCCGGGTATTATGACTGACCCGCCAGGCCCTCGATCTCCAACCCATTGGCTCGGGGCTTAGGCTGGAATTATGCCGCGGTTCGAAGACCGATGAAAATGTCGATCAACTTACTCTGCACGAGGGCAACGAGTTGAGCGAAATTAAGTCCTCACTGAACACCTTATTCACCGCCACCATGTGGCAACGAAGTCCGTTCGCGAGGGCGATTGTGATCGTCCTCGTCATCAAGGCAATCGGACTCTTCGGAATGAAGATTTTAATGTTTCCCGACAGCACGACGCCGGTCGTTGACGCGAGCGCCATGATGCGTGTGATAGGTCCGTCCACGTTTCCACGGTAACAAGCCAGGGACATCGACAATGTTCGATATTGATCCCGTAAGTCTTGCGCGACTGCAATTTGGAACGACTGCACTTTATCATTTTTTATTTGTGCCGTTGACGCTCGGACTTTCGTTGCTGCTCGCCATCATGGAAAGCGCCTACGTGATGACGGGCCAGGAAATCTGGCGTGACACGACTAAATTCTGGGGCAAGCTGTTCGGCATCAATTTCGCCATGGGGGTGGCGACCGGCATCACTATGGAATTTCAGTTCGGTACCAACTGGGCGTATTTCTCCCATTATGTCGGGGACATTTTTGGCGCGCCACTCGCGATCGAGGGCTTGATGGCCTTTTTCCTCGAAGCGACTTTCGTCGGTCTGTTCTTTTTTGGCTGGGATCGCCTGCCGAAACTCGGCCATCTCACGGTGACGTGGCTGGTCGCGATCGGCTCGAACCTTTCGGCGATGTGGATACTCATAGCCAATGGATGGATGCAGAATCCGGTTGGCGCCGTCTTCAACCCCGATACCATGCGGATGGAACTCACCTCGTTCTGGGATCTGATCTTCAATTCGGTCGCCCAGGCAAAGTTCGTCCACACCGTCGGTGCTGGTTATGTCACCGGCTCGATGTTCGTTGTGGCGATCTCGGCTTACTATCTGCTCGGTGGCCGCTTCCAGGCATTCGCCAAGCGATCGATCATCGTGGCGTCGGCATTCGGTATAGCGTCGGCCCTATGCGTAGTCATTCTCGGTGATGAAAGCGGCTACACGGTGTCTGAAGATCAAAAGATGAAGCTCGCGGCCATCGAAGGCATGTGGGAAACAGAGCCTGCACCGGCCGGTTTTTATGCTTTCGGGATTCCCGACACTGCGGCGCATCGTGTCGACTATGGAATAAAGATTCCATGGGCTCTCGGCATTATTGCTACGCGTTCGTTCAATCAGCAGATTCCTGGGATTAACGACCTGGTCGCGCAAAACGAAGGACGGATCCGTAATGGGCTGATTGCCTACGACGCGCTCGATCGACTCAAACAAAACCGCAATGACGGTCAAGCGGCGGCGCAGCTTCGAAACCATGCCGCCGATTTAGGGTATGCGCTGTTGCTCAAGCGCTATGTTGCCGACCCGCGCATCGCCGACGCCGCGACTATTGCCAAAGCCGCCGTAGATACAGTCCCAAACATCGGACCGCTGTTCTGGAGCTTCCGCGTCATGGTGGGATTGGGTTTCTATTTCATCGCTCTGTTTGCGGCCATATTTTGGGATGCGTCGCATCGGCGTTTTTTACGCCGGTGGCTGTTGCGCCTGACGTTGTGGTCGCTGCCGCTGCCTTGGGTCGCGGCGGAACTCGGCTGGGTCGTCGCCGAATATGGGCGGCAGCCGTGGGCGATCGACGGCGTTCTGCCGACATTTCTTGCCGCGTCTTCGGTGTCGGCCGGCCAAGTTATGTTTACGCTGGTAGGCTTTATTCTGTTCTATTCGGCGCTTCTCGTCGTCGACATCGTTTTGATGCGCAAATACATCCGGATGGGACCGCCGGAAGCGTTGGGTCTAGCGGCGCCGGCACTGAAGCCTTCGATGATGCCGGCGGAATGAGGGCCCATCATGACGATCCCGCTCGATTATGAAATCCTGCGTCTCATTTGGTGGCTATTTCTCGGTGTGCTGCTGATCGGCTTTGCCATCATGGGTGGATACGATCTCGGGGTGGCAATTCTGCTCCCCTACGTGGCGCGAAATGACGTCGAACGGCGCATCACGATCAACGCTATCGGCCCGTTCTGGGAAGGCAATCAGGTGTGGCTGATACTCGGCGCGGGCGCAGTGTTCGCGGCTTGGCCTCCGGTGTATGCGGCCTCGTTCTCGGGGTTTTACATCGCAATGTTTTTAGTGCTGGCGACGCTTATCTTGCGGCCGGTCGGTTTCAAATTCCGTAACGCATTCGCGGACACGTGCTGGCGTTCATTCTGGGATTGCGCGCTATGCGCTGGCGGGCTTGTCCCGAGCCTGGTTTTCGGTGTGGCGTTCGGCAATCTGTTGCAGGGCGTCCCATTCCGTATCGATAGCGACCTGCGCATTCTGTACGAAGGCAGCGGATTGTTCGAACTGCTCAATTCGTTCGGGCTGTTGTGCGGTCTGCTTTCAGCGGCGATGCTCGCCACTCACGGCGCAATCTATCTCACGCTGAGGACCGACGGCGCCGTGCAGTCGCGTGCGCGAGGGATTGCAATGAGCGGCGCATTGGCAACGATCGTCTTATTCGCGGCCGCGGGCCTTTGGGTATGGCGAGGCATCGACGGCTACGCTATTACCAGTGCTATCATCACTGACGGACCCTCCAACCCACTTCTGAAAACCGTTGTCCGCCAGCCCGGCCAGTGGTTCGCTAATTATACGACACACCGTTGGACGATTGCGGCGCCAATCCTCGGTTTGTGCGGGCCGGTGTTTGCCATGTTCCTGGCCTTGGCGCGCTGGCGCGGGATGGCATTCATCGCGAGTGCGCTTGGTATTTCCGGGATCATCGCAACTGCCGGCGTGAGCATGTTTCCGTTTCTCATGCCGTCGGATATCGCCCCTGGGGCCAGCCTGACCGTGTGGGACGCTTCGTCAAGTCGCCTCACCTTGTTTGTGATGTTGGTGGCGACACTGATTTTTCTGCCAATCGTGCTCGTCTACACCGCTGTCGTGTTTCGCGCGTTGCGCGGGACAGTGACTGCAAGCATGGTCGAGAAAAATTCCAGCAGCTATTACTGAGGACATCCAATGTGGTACTTTACCTGGGTTCTCGGCGTAGGTTTCGCCTGCGGCTGCGGCATTCTTAACGCGCTCTGGCACGAACACGATCTGCCGGATGAGAAGATCGACGCGTAAGCAAAGTCAGCGCGGCATCCATCCTGGACCCTGGCCGGGGCTTCTTCTCGTTCAACGATCCGCGACGAAAGCGGGTGGCGTTTTCTTGACATCGCGAGGCATCCGACCGCTCATTTAAGCGAGCGAATGGAGAGCGCTTTGGCCATGCCGCTTACGTTCACTGCGCCAATTGAGCAAGTGCCGGAGCCTGCTGTCCTGGCCTTTCATTCGCCCGACAGCAGGTCCGCATTTGAGGCGCGCAAGACTGGCTTCCCCCCGCTGCGAACCGCCACAACGGACTGGATGCCGCCGATCCATAAAATGACGGTTGAGCAGGCTGCGACGCTCAGGGGGTTGGCGGAAGCGGCTTACGAGCTAGACGCATTCAAGCCCAAGCTCAGCCGTGCTGAGGCTGATCGCCGGATTGCGACGCTAAGCGCCAAGCTCAAATTGCTCGATGGACCGCCGCATACACTCTGACAAATCCCGGCGCTCGCCGATTTCGACGACCGCATTTTGCCAGTAATTGCTGACTATTCGGGAAAGGTAGCCCGCTCATAACCGTTTGGCCGGAGATTCAGGAAACCTCCCGGGCGGACTGCCCGGATCCTGACGACCCGGTCAATGCCCACTTTCTCGGTTCGCGAAAAATTTCCGGAAGTTGGGCCTCGTGCTCGGCCGTCCATGGGTTAGGCTTGCACTGCGGATAAGCGAGCGCGATGTAGGTTTCGCGGTCGAGCGCGAGACCGTGAGCCATGCAAAACATTACGAGCGGGTCACGGCTCATGACGTTCCTCTCGCAGAGTAAAGGCCGGCGATCGCCGGCACTTAGAATGTTGCATCGGAAGCATCAATATCAACGAGGCAGCCATAGGGGCTAGGTCACCGGCGCGGCTCTTCCCCCTCATCATCGTAATCGTCGCGCAATAATGCGGCCTCGCGAGCGGCCCGCAATTCGTCAATGCTGACAACATCGGCGTCCTTGAACACGTCGCCGACGCGCATATAGACCCGTGTCCCTGGAGGCGCTTCACGTAGGCGCCGCAAAAACTCCGCGATGAATTCGTTCCCTTTGTTGCTTTTTGGTCTCGTAGGCCACGGTGATTTCTCCGGTTATTTGCGGAGATGTGACGCTTCGGACAGGGCCTCTCCGTCAACGGGAAAGCCGGCCTTTTTCCGACGAGCGCTCTGTCGTTCCGCTGGCTTCGCCGCTGTCTCGTTGCCCTTCTTGCCGTGAATGGGCAGCAGCATTTCCCCCTGTCGCTCACTGCGCTTGCGCGTCTTCCTCGGCGCTGCGGATGCGGCTTTATCATCTGCAATGCTGCGGCGCAGCGCGTCCATGAGATTCACAACATTCTTCGGCCGCGGCGCCGCGTGCTCCCGTGATACCGGCATGCCGGCCTGCTTCTTCTTGAGCATCCCGGTCACGGCTTCCTCATAGCGATCCACGAATTGTGTCGGGTCAAAGTCGGCCGCCTTGCTCTGGAGAATGTGTTCGGCCAGTTTGAGCATATCCGGCTCAACCTTCACGTGCGGGATATCGTCGAAATATTCTTTCGCGTCTCTAATCTCGTACGGGTAGCGTAGTGTGGTGCCCATCAGCCCCGTATCCCAGGGTTCGAGCATGATGACCCGCTCGCGCTTGGCCAACACCACCCGCGCGAGGGCGACCATGCCCTTGCCGCGCATCGCCTCGCGGATCACGGCGAATGCGTCCTGCCCGACCTGATCGTTCGGGGCGATGTAATAGGGGCTGTCCAGATATCGCTCGTCGATTTGCTCGCGCGGAACGAACGAGTCGATCTCGACAGTGTGACTGCTCTCGATCGCAACGGCGTCGAGTTCATCGTCAT
>CAWBUA010000008.1:0-118120 GCA_963791925.1 uncultured Alphaproteobacteria bacterium
CCGACCATCGCCGAGGCCGGCGTGCCCGGCTATTCGGCGCCGACCTGGAGCGGCGTCATCGCGCCGGCGGGCGTGCCGAAACCGATCGTCGAACGGCTCAACGCGGCGATCAATGCGGCGATCCGCTCGCCGGCCATGGCGGCGTTCTACGCCCGCATCGGCGACGAGCCGGCCGGCGGCACGCCCGAGGAGTTCGCGGCAACAATCGCCTCTGATTCCAAGAAATGGGGCGACGTCATCAAACGCGCCGGCATCAAGTTCGAGTAACGCAGGCCGCTCGGCCAAGCCGCACTCGGACCGCCTGTCATCGTTCTGTCATGCAATGCGCCGTCCCTTTGGGGCCCTCACCAGCGGGGACGTCGCGCATGGATACCGAACGCTCAATCGCCGCATCGGCCGCACCGGCTTCCGGCATTATCTGGGTTTATCGCTTTCTCGACGACGGCAATGCCGTCGCGCTGCCCGGCGAACAGGCCGACGCGGCCCTGGCCGATCCGACCGGCTGGACCTGGGTCCATGTCGGCCTCGCCGATGTCCGGGCGCGCAACTGGATCGCGCAGGCGCCGATCTCGGAAGCCGCGCGCGACCTGCTGACCGGCAGCGACGAGCACCTGCAGCTTGACGTGCTGGGCAACGAAATCGTCGGCGTGCTGCCGGACCTGCATCAGGAATTCGCCCGGGCCGGCGATGACATGGTGCGGCTGCGCTTCGTCATGAGCGAACGCATGCTGATCACCTCGCGGCGCGCGCCGGTGCACGCGCTGGAACTGACGCGGCGCTCGATGCAAAGCGGCCGGCGCTACCGCGCGCCGATGGCTTTCCTCGACGGCGTCATCGATCAGTTCGCCGATGCCATCAACCGGCGCGGCGAAACCATTGGCAATACCCTCGACGACATCGAAAACGGGCTGTTGCGCGGCGAGCTCGGCGACGAACGGCTCACGCTCGGCCGGCTGCGGCTGCAGCTCGTGCGCATGCACCGGCAGCTCGGCCAATTGTCCGCCCTGTTCCACCGCATCGAGCCGCGCCTCGCCGCCGAGAACAGAAAGGTCGCGCGCGCTATCCATGCGCTGGCGCAAAAGCTCGATTCCATCGATCACGACGTCAGGGCGCAATACGAGCGCGCCCGGCTGCTGCTCGACGAAGTCGCCGGCAAGATGGCGGATATCACCAACCGCCGCCTGTTCACGCTGTCGGTCTTGACCGCGTGCCTGCTGCCGCCGACGCTGGTGACGGGCTTCTTCGGCATGAACACCAAGGACCTGCCGTTCCAGAGCACCGACGGCGGCACTTGGTGGGCGCTGGCGATTGCCGGCATTTCAGCGCTGGTCAGCTATTGGCTCTTACGCCGATTGCGCGCCTTCTAGCGAGGCTTTCCTCTCCCCGGGACTCGCCCCATATTGTCGCCATGGCGCCGAAACAGCGCGACCCCGCCAAGCATTCGAAGAAGGACCCGGCCAAGCCAACTCGCGCCAAGGCGGCGCGTCCGGACGTGCCGGCGCTCGACGATTCGCTGGCCGATCTGCTCAATCCCGGTATCGGCCAGGGCACCGCCGGACTTGGTTCGCAGACCGGGCTGCAGCCGCCCCCGGATAATTCCTTCGACCGCCGCGCCGATTTCGCCAATGCCCATCGTGCGCGCGCCTCGGTGGCGCGCGGTTTCGGCGAAGCGCCGCAGCAAAGCTACGTCGGCAAATCGCCGGTTCCTCCGGGCGAGCTCGATCCCGATCTGGCCAAAGCACTGGGGATCGACGAAGCGACCGATCAGGCCGAGCGCGGCGGCGTCATCAAATACGGCGAAGAAAACGCCCGCAGGCGCGTCGCGCGGCCGATGTCCGAAGGCGGCGCGTTCGGCAGCGCGGCGAGCCAGCAATCGCTTGACCGCCTGCTGCGCGAGGGCCGCGACGAATTCCGCGCCCAGCCATTATGGACCCCGCACCGGCCGCCGCGGCCGGACAAATCCGAAGGCGGACGCGCACTCGTCATCAAATCCGATTTCGATCCCAAGGGCGATCAGCCGACGGCGATCAAGGAGCTGGTCGAAGGCGTGCGAAGGAACGACCGTTCGCAAGTCCTGCTCGGCGTCACCGGCTCGGGCAAGACCTTCACCATGGCGAAAGTGATCGAGGAGACGCAGCGCCCGGCGCTGATCCTGGCGCCGAACAAGACGCTGGCGGCGCAGCTCTACGGCGAGTTCAGGAATTTTTTTCCCGACAACGCCGTCGAATATTTCGTCAGCTATTACGACTACTACCAGCCGGAAGCCTACATCCCGCGCACCGACACCTATATCGAAAAGGATTCCTCGATCAACGAGCAGATCGACCGTATGCGCCACTCGGCAACGCGCGCGCTGCTCGAGCGCGACGACGTCATCATCGTCGCTTCGGTGTCCTGCATCTACGGTATCGGCTCGGTCGAGACCTATTCGGCGATGACCTTCACCATCAAGCGCGGCGAGAAGCTCAATCAGCGGCAATTGCTCGCCGACCTGGTGGCGCTGCAATACAAGCGCTCCGGCGGCGATTTTTTTCGCGGCTCGTTCCGGGTGCGCGGCGATGTCATCGAGATTTTCCCGGCGCACTACGAGGATCGCGCCTGGCGCGTGTCGCTGTTCGGCGACGAAGTGGAATCGATCCACGAATTCGATCCGCTGACCGGACAGAAGACCGACGAGCTGGAATTCGTGAAGATTTATGCGAACTCGCACTATGTGACGCCGCGGCCAACGCTGCTGCAGGCGATCTCCGGCATCAAGCTCGAATTGCGGCAGCGGCTGGAGCAGCTCAATGCCGCAGGCCGGCTGCTTGAAGCGCAGCGGCTAGAGCAGCGCACGCTGTACGATCTGGAAATGATGGAGGCGACCGGCGCCTGCGCCGGCATTGAGAACTATTCGCGCTATCTGACCGGAAGGAAGCCCGGCGAGCCGCCGCCGACCTTGTTCGAATACGTGCCCGACAACGCGCTGGTGTTCGTCGACGAAAGCCACGTCACGGTGCCGCAGCTCGGCGGCATGTATCGCGGCGACTTTCGGCGCAAGGCGACGCTGGCCGAATACGGCTTCCGCCTGCCGTCCTGCATGGACAACCGGCCGCTGCGCTTCGAGGAATGGGACGCGATGCGGCCGCAGACAATGTGCGTCTCCGCGACGCCCGGCGCCTGGGAACTCAACGAATCCGGCGGAGTGTTCACCGAGCAGGTGATCCGTCCGACCGGACTGATCGATCCGCCGGTCGACGTGCGCCCGGCGCGCACCCAAGTCGACGATCTGGTCGGCGAAGTGCGGCAGGTGGCGCAGGCCGGCTATCGCGCGCTGGTGACGGTGCTGACCAAGCGCATGGCGGAGGACCTCACCGAATATCTGCACGAGCAAGGCATCCGCGTCCGCTACATGCATTCCGACATCGACACCATCGAGCGCATCGAGATCATCCGCGATCTCCGCCTCGGCGCCTTCGACGCGCTGGTCGGCATCAATCTGTTGCGCGAGGGCCTCGACATTCCGGAATGCGCGCTAGTCGCCATCCTCGACGCCGACAAGGAAGGCTTTCTGCGCAGCGAGACCAGCCTGGTGCAAACAATAGGCCGCGCCGCGCGCAATATCGACGGCCGCGTCATCCTCTATGCCGATCAGGTCACCGGCTCGATGGAGCGCGCCATGGCGGAAACCAGCCGCCGGCGCGAGAAGCAGGAAGCCTACAACACCGCAAACGGCATCACGCCGGAAAGCGTGCGCAAGGGCATCGGCGATATTCTCAACAGCGTCTATGAGCGCGACCACGTGTTGATCGCCGCCGGCGCCGGCGAAGGCGGCGAATTCGAAGACGCGGCCACCATCGGCCACAATTTCGAAGCGGTGCTCGCCGATCTCGAAACCCGCATGCGCGCCGCCGCCGCCGATCTCGATTTCGAGGAAGCGGCGCGGCTGCGCGACGAGCTCAAGCGCCTGCGCACCACCGAGCTTGCCGTCACCGACGACCCGACGGCGAAGCTCTTACCCTCTCCCCACTCGGGAGAGGGTCGCCGCGCCGTAGCGCGCAGCGCGAAGGCGGGCGGGGTGAGGGCCGACCGTTCGCCCGGCAGCAAAGTCCACAAGCCCAGGCTCGATGAAATGGGTATCGCGCTCTACCACGAAGCCGCGCCGCACCGCGCCGGCGGCCGCAACGCACCGCGCAAGCCCAATCTCGATGAGATGGGACCGGGCGTGGAGGCGATTCCTGGGCGAAGATCCGGCTTGCCCGACGAAGCGCGCAGGGCGAAGTCGGGTCCGCGCTCGACGCTCGGCCGTCCCGGCATGCACGGCGGCTTTAAGCCGCGTGGGCGCTAGGCTTGCACCCCACTTGCACTAACTACGGCATTGCCGTAGTATGGTGCGAGTGCACACGGTCATCGAAACGGTGCCCTATCTTATCGATGCCGAGCGTTTGTTCGGCGCCAGGGAGCAGGCGATGATCGTCGATACGGTGTCGGCGAATCCGCGATGCGGAGTTGTGATGCCCGGCACGAGCGGCGTGCGGAAATTGCGCGTTCCAGCGAGCGGCCGCGGCAAGCGCGGCGGGGCACGCGTTATTTTCTTGTATGGCGGCGACGACGTACCTGTATTTCTGCTGGCTGCCTTCGCAAAGAATGAAAAATCGGATCTGTCGCAGGCCGAACGAAACAGACTCGCGCGGACGGCGGCGGAACTAGTGGAAGCCTACCGGAGCAAAAGATGAGCAAGCGCGCATTCGACAAGATCATGGCCGGCCTGGAGAGCGCAAAAGCCTATGTTGACGGCACGGCGGACAAAAGAAAATACCGGGTTCATGTGCCGGAAAAAATCGACGTCAAGAAAATCCGAAGCGGACTTGGCCTCTCCCAAGAAGCCTTCGCGCAGAAATACGGCTTCGCCGTTTCCGTAGTGCGCGATTGGGAGCAGGGGCGACGGCGGCCCGAGCGCAGCGCGCGGATTCTGCTCAAAATCGTCGAGCGTGAGCCCGAGGCGGTGACGCGAGCGCTGGCAAGTTGACGACCAAAAGCGAGACCGCATTCAGCGCGCCGCCGCCGCCGGCTCGAAGCCGAAATCGTTGCGCCGGGCGCAGGCGCGCAGCCATGGCACGGCGCCGGCGGGTATCGAGAATTCCATGCGCTGGACCTTGGGCGCGTTGAAATCGACCTCGATGCCGTCGCCCAGCGCCGCGGCCAGCGCCAGGCCGTGCTGCGGAAAAATTCCGATCTCGTCGCTGCCGAGCGCATGCGCCTCGTAGCCAGAAAACGGCTTGCCGCCGATCGTGAAGGTCGACTCGACGGGCGCCTCGCCGGGCACGTCGATATTGGAGTCCTTCAACAGCATGGTCAGGCCCTTGCTGCGGCTGGCGACCAGGAACGTAGCGACGACGTGTAATTTGACGGCGGGACCGGAGCCTTGCGGTTCCGAATAGTGCTGCCGGATCATGCAGGCAAGAATCCGGCCGGCATTGCCGCGCAGCTCGGAGGCGTCCCAGCCGGCGATCTTCCATTTAATCTCGATGCCGGGCGGCCCGGCCGGGGTGGCGATGGCCGGCGCGATCTCCGGCGAGCGCGGCCGCGCCGCCGGCATCGGCGGCGCGTTTGGATCGGTCGGCTTGTCGACGGCGATGTGAAATTTCCTGCCGCATTGCACGAGCCAGTGAAGCGCGGCGCCGGGCAAATCGAGCGCGACCGGCGCGGTATCGATGCCGGCGCCGCCCGAGCGCAAGGTCAGCGAAGCGGCCTTGGCCAGCGCCGCCAGCACGCCGGCGGCGTCGCCCGGATGGAAGGCGAGACTGTTCGACCCGGCGATGGTGAAAGCAACCGCCGGAAACGTCGTGCCGTCGACGACGATCTCGGCTTGCTCGTCGAGGATCGCCGCCGACGGCAATTTGTCGTCAAGCAGCGCGAAGACCAGTCCGGCGCCGGCGCTGATGTCGAGGCTCAAGCGGGTGTCGATCGGTCCGGCCCTGCTCGCGCGCGGGCGCATCGCCACCATCACGCATTGCCGCACTTTGCCGTCCGGGCCGGTCTGCGGCACCGCGCTCCAGGTGCCTTCCGCAAAATGCAACTGCTTGCCGGGCATCGCCTGTGGCGCGGCCGCCTGCGCGGTGCCGCCGACGGTGCCGGCCAGATAGGCCGCCATGCCAATGGCCGCGGCGGCGAGCGTGCCCCGGAACCAGGATTTTGTACGGCTCATCGCCCCGCCTCGCTTCCGCTCCGCGCCAATGCAAGGAACCCTGCGCTCCCTTTGGGAAAGCGCAGACCTCAGACAGATACGACGCGGAAAAGCGCCGGCCGGTTCAACCGACCCCGGCTCCGGCGGCGGGCCGAACCGCGACGCCGGCGGGCGCGGCGACAGCCCAATATCGCGCCGTCAGGCAGATGGGCTAGATTGCGCCTCGCGCGTGCGAATCACTTAACCGCGAACCCGGAGGCCGCCATGGCGAAAGGTCAGATGCGAGGCAACAAGGAAAAGAAGAAACCGAAGCAGGACAAGAACAAGAAAAAAGGCGGCACCGCGCCTTCCCAGCCCGCCACATCCTATGCGAGCCAATACGGCAAGAAGAACTAGACGCCACCGGCGCGGTTCGCGGCGAGGGGCGCCGTCGCACCGAGCCCCTCTCTCGCGTCAATTGACGTTCACGGCCGGCGCCAAGCGCGCGGGGCCGTCGACGCATGCCGGCGGAGCAGGAACCAAGCCATCGAGGTCGAGTTGAGCCACATCACTCAAGTCGCCAGGGAGTACCGCGATGGCCGCCAAAGAGAAGACGCTCGACGATCTGTTCGAAGACACGCTCAAGGACATCTACTACGCCGAAAACAAAATCCTCAAAGCCTTGCCCAAGATGGCGAAGGCCGCGCAATCCGAGGACCTCAAGGGCGCTTTTGAGAAGCACCTCAAGCAAACCGAAGGTCAGGTGACGCGTCTGGAGAAGGTGTTCCGGATGATCGACGCCGCGCCCAAGGGCAAGAAATGCGAGGCGATCGAGGGCATCATCGAGGAAGGTTCCGAAATCATCAAGGAGTTCAAGGGCGCCCCGGCGCTGGATGCGGGCCTGGTTTCCGCCGCGCAGGCGGTCGAGCATTACGAGATCGCGCGCTATGGCACCTTGAAGCGCTGGGCTGAGCAGATGGGACTGGACGAAGCCGCGGAGCTATTCGACGAGACGCTGACCGAAGAGAAGGACACCGACGAGTCGCTCACCGAGCTCGCCAATTCCATGGTCAACCAGCAGGCCGAAGCGGCGGAATAACGCCGCTGTCGTTAACGCGCCGACTGACCTGCACGCGACTTCATCAGTCGTGCAAGCATGGCTGCGCCCGGCGTTGTCCAGCGCCGCGCGCTTCTTTTGCGGCAAGCCCAAGCCGCGGCCGAACGGACGCTGCGGCGAGCGCGGTCAGCCTGCGATCACCTCGGCGATCATCATATCGTGCGGATTGACGATCAGAAGCTTGCCGTCGACCTTGGCGTAGTCATAAGGCTGCAGCGCCGGCACGTCGCTCGCGGTCTTCGCCGGGACCGCGTGAACCGTCACCGTACTCGGAATCGCCGAGCTCGTCGCCGGCTGGAAGCTCGCCGGCGCGCTGGATGTCTTGGCGCCGCTTAAGTCGTTCCATGCCGCCTTCTGCTGCTGGCTCGACAGCGTCAGGCTGTCGCCGGCCTTGGCATGCGACGACGAAAACAGCGCCGCCGAGGCCGGCAAGGCGACCAGCAAAAGGCCGGACAGCAGCGCCGCGGGGATGACGATTGCGGTGTGTGGTTTCATCGGCGATCTCCTCTTTGCGGGATGATCGCCCCGTAGCGGAAACGCGCGGCGCGGGGGCGGCGTTTCGTTACATCGGGTTCATGTGGCGCGGCGGCGGGTCGCGGGGCGTGTGGGGATTGGAGAGTAGCGCCGAGACGCTAAGTCATACCAACTCCACATCAGAGTGAGTTGGCGATATATGGAAAGGATGTGATGGAGCGGACGAGTTTGCGGTTGTGCTCGATGTAGAGGATGGCCTGTTTGAGTTTAGCGCGCACGGCGTCGATGGATTTCAGCGCGTAATTCTTGAAGATTTTCTCGCGGATTTCATCCCAGAGATTTTCCTTTGGATTAAGTTCGGGCGAATACGGTGGAAGGTACAAGAGCTTGATATTGTCGGGAAGGGTCAGTTGGCCACAGCGATGGTTGGGCGCGCCGTCGAGAACCAAAAGGATGTCCTGGCGGGCGAACCTGCGCGCCAGCACGTCGAGGAAGGCCTGAAAGCAGGCGGTGTTCGACGTCGGCATGATCAGATAGACGCAAACTCCGTCTTTTGGAGAGACTGCGCCGTACAAATAGATGTATTCGCGAATGAGCTGAGCGGCGACCGCTGGTCTCGTTCCGATCGGCGCCCAGCATGGCCGTGGCCGATTAATGCGGCCGAAGCGCGCTTCATCGGCGAACATGATGCGCAGATGCCGACCGCGCCTCTTGGCCGCCCGCCGAGCCTGCCTCACTGCATCAGGAAAGCCGTTTTTTTAAAAGCTTTTTGCGCCGCGAGGTCGCGCTTGGGATGAAACGGCCGCGGCATCAGCTTGCGCCAGCCCTGCCGGTGCAAGAGATTGTACACCGTGCTGTCGCTGGTCACATGCCCGATCGCCTGTTCATAGGCCGCTTTGAGATCGTGAATGTTCAACATCTCGCCGGCGCCGGCAGCTTTGGCAAAGCGCGCCAGCAAGGCCTTTTCCGTCGCCACGGTCATGTTCTCGTGCTTGCGTCCGCCATTCGGCTTGGGCTTAAGCGCCTTGATGCCACCGTGAGCATAGGCCATGTGCGCGCGGTTCACCGTGCTCAGCGATACACCCATCGCTGCCGCAATCGCGCCCTGCGTCATCCCGCTCTCGCGTAACAGCACCATTTGAATGCGCTGGCGCTGTCCGGCCGTGATCTTCCATCGTAGCGCGGTTTTGAGCCGCCGAACCTCGGCTTTGCTGCATTCGACCATCTGTTTTCCCCGAATCAGATAGCCAAGCGAATCACACTCAGCGCCTCGAAAACAATTCCCCTGCCTTCCGCTCTCAGCGCAGAAGACTGCCCAATTCAATCCGTTATGGAGCTGGTATCAGATCGAGATCCTGCAGCCAATTTCTGCTATGATTCGGTGCAACCGGATCGATTTGCCCAATGCTTTACCGACCACCGAAACGCGCCCGCCGTCTCTCCAAAGCACCCCAAAAACGCGCCTCGATACAGGTAAAGTGTCAGGACGCTTTTAAATTCCTCGCGAAATTACGGCCTGGATCAGTCGACCTGATCGTTTCCTCGCCGCCTTATTGCATGGGAAAAGCGTACGACACTTCCGGCAGCGTAAAAGACTTCATTGCCGACCACGAGAAATTAGCGCCGTTACTCGTTCGCGCCCTAAGGCCAGGTGGCAGTCTGTGTTGGCAAGTCGGCCACCATGTCAAAGACGGTGTTGTCGTTCCGTTAGACGCGATTGTCTATGCAATCTTCAGCGGGCAGAATGAGCTTCTCCTTCGGAATCGGATTGTCTGGACGTTCGGTCATGGCGTCCACGCCAGCCGTAGGTTTAGCGGCCGTCACGAAACAATTCTTTGGTTCACAAGGGGACACGACTACTACTTCAATCTCGATGCCGTCCGAGTGCCGCAGAAGTACCCCGGCAAACGGTATTACAAGGGTCCGAACAAAGGCGAGTTCAGTGGGAACCCGCTTGGCAAAAATCCCTCTGACGTCTGGGAAATACCGAACGTCAAATCTAGACACGTCGAAAAAACCGACCACCCCTGTCAATTTCCGGTTGCATTAGTACAGCGACTTGTAAGAGCATTGACCAGATTGGGCGGGTTGGTCGCCGATCCATTCATGGGTTCGGGTTCCTCCGCGGTTGCAGCGGCATTGGAGCAGCGAAGGTTCGTAGGATGCGACATCGACAGATCATATATCGCGATCGCGAAGAGCCGTGTCGTGCGGCTCAGTATGGGTGGGACTCTGGTCCGACCCTTAGACCGGCCAATTTACGAACCGAAAGGGACGGAGGAGGTGGCGCGGGATATGTCCCGCTCTTTGTTGAACATTGAGAAGCGGACGCTGCCGAGGTTGACGTTACGCGGCGTCGGCTTGGCGAGCAAGGACGCCGTGTGAGGTTTTATTTTGGTGAGCTTGTAGAGCAGCACGCAACACTGGAAGTTGCCTATGAGCCTTCAGTCGTCGGAAGCCTTTGGCCGCTTCCTGCATGGCGGCCGCGGTCCATCGCATCGCCATCGAGACGGAGCGCCATCGCTTCACATTGCGGCAGACACGCCGCACCGTGCCCATCACATTCTCGATCATGTTGGTACAGGCAAGCGAGCGCCGGAGCTCCTTCGGCAGTCCAAGCCGCGTGACGGTGAGGATCTCGTCGATACCTTCCAGGATCGAGCCCGAGACCCCGGACCAGTCTCGTTCGAGACGTTGGGCGAGATTGCGAAGCAGCTTTTCGGCCTTGTCGGCGTCGTCCAGCTCCCAGGCTTGTCGCAACACGCGCCGGACTGAAGCGTGCAGCGATTTGGGCAACCGCTCGATAACGTTGCGGGCCTTGTGAATCTGACAGCGCTGGATTGCCGCGGCGGGTCCGAAGGTTCGGCGGATCGCCTTGGACAGCGCCTTGGCGCCGTCGATGATGAAGAGCCGCGGCACCACCGGGTCGAGGCCGCGCTCAATGAGATTGTCGATGAGCGCTTGAACGGTCGCGGCATTTTCCGTCGCACCCTCGGCGAGGCCGAGCGGATGCTTGTCGCCCTTCGCGTCAACACCGATCGCCGCGACCAGGATCAGATCCTCGTCCATGTGAATGCCATCGATCTGGATCACCAGCAAATCGAGGCCCGCGAGATCCGACGCCATCCACTCCTTCATGCGTGCCGCCGACAGCGCCACGAAGCGGCGGGAGGCGGCCGATTTCGACAGACCAGCCCCGGCAGGCGCCGGAACGTCTCCTGCGGGTAACCGAACCGATCGAGCAAACTTGCGCGTCGCGACGTTGATCAGCATCTGGTTCATCGCCCACTTGCCGAGCCAGTCTTCTGCAACTGCCGCCTCCCAGCTCGGCAGAGCCTGCTCCTTGCCCGCGAAGCTGCGAAGCCTCGGTCGCTCGATCTCGACATTGCCGCCGTGGAAGCCGATCTTGCCCTTCGTCTTTCCCCAGCGGTGCGCCCGCCGGAAATGCCCTCGTGCATGGCGTGGACCACAGATCGCTTGCGCATCGTGATCCATCATCTCGCCAAGCGCCTCCATGCCGGAAGCCAGGCAAAACAGCTCGAAGCTCGCCGAAATGTTCGCCATCGCCTCAAGCTTCAGCGCTCTCGTCGGCACGGCGGTAGATGTGGTAAGTGTGTTCATGGCGTTGCTTTCCTTTGTGGAATCAGCACCCCGAGCCTATCGGCTCAAGGCGAGCAACGCCGCTTCCCCTATTTCAACATCGATCGGGACAATTCCGGTGGCGCGGCGACCTGCTCACTTTTCATGGGGCGAAAAGCGGCGAGGAACGAATGACAATCCCGGCAAATGCGCAACCTGAAAAACGACTTTTCATATCTTTGTTGAACTCGTGACATTACATTGGTCGACGCTATTTTAGATATCCTTGATAACTCTATAAATGCCGCTATGGGCAGAATACTCAGAGCGTCTTATTGATGCAAAGGGATATCATGACCTTCTATCTGACAATTCAGTCACTCCTGCCACAGAAATCAAGATTGAGATCACAAATGAAGAGGTGAATATTACGGATAATGCGGGCGGCATTTCCCTAGACGCAGCGAAAAAAAGGGTTTTCGCTTTTGGCAGAGGCAGCGATCCGAGCGGTGCTGCTACTGATCGTCTCAGTGTATACGGAATTGGATTGAAGCGCGCCATTTTTAAAATGGGCAATCGAATTGAAATATACTCTAACCATCCAGAACGCGGATTTACCATGGACCTGGATGTAAGATGGTGGGAGAACCAAAGCGAAACGCCGTGGGAAATTCCAATTTCGGAAACTGAATATGATGCGAGTGCAGCGAGCGGCACAATTATCTGTGTCACTCAGCTGTATGACGACATTTCACGCCGAATAGACGATGCGACCTTTATTAACGAGCTAAAGCTGCGCATATCGAGGACTTACAGTTATTTCCTCGGTCGAATCGTCAAAATCTACGTTAACAACGAAGACATTAAGAGCCCATCCGGGAAGTTTGGATTCAAGACGAGGCGTTTGCGGCAACGCGCCTAAGCATGATGCGGATCATGGCGAGACGAACGAAGGCAGCCACGGTTGTGGCGTAGCGTTCGAAGTCGCGGGCCAAGCGTCGATTGCGACTGATCCAGGCGAACGTCCTCTCAACAATCCACCGTTTGGGCAGAACCTTGAATCCGGCAACGTCCGATCGCTTGACGATTTGCAGTCTCCAGGCACCGGTGCGCCACATCGTCATCGCCATTTTGCGTCCCGCATATCCGCCATCAGCAAAAATGCATTCGATGAATGGGAACAATCGTCGCGCCCGACGCAACAGCTGAAGAGTGCCATCACGGTCCTGAACATCGGCGGGATGGACGACGACGTTCAACAAGAGGCCCAGCGTGTCGACCAGGATGTGCCGCTTGCGACCCTTGATCTTCTTGCCCGCGTCGTAGCCCGAAGGATCGAGCCAAGCCCCCCTTTTTGCGCGCCCTTTGCGGTCTGCGAGTCAATGATCGCTACCGTCGGGCTGGCTTCACGTCTTTCCTGCTCGCGCAC
Source organism: uncultured Alphaproteobacteria bacterium (assembly GCA_963791925.1). GTDB lineage: Bacteria > Pseudomonadota > Alphaproteobacteria > Rhizobiales > Xanthobacteraceae > BOG-931. The sequence continues at coordinate 12,745 of CAWBUA010000008.1, forward strand.
CGCTACGTACAATTCGTGATGGATGCGTTCCAGCGTGCCGTCCCAATTCCAGAGTTCGAGATAATCGTGCACCGTGCTCTTCGGCGGCAGATCCTTGGGGAGCGCCTGCCATTGGCATCCGGTCCACAGCACGTAGAAAATCCCGTTCAAGACTTCGCGCACGTTGACCGAGCGCTTGCGTCCACCATGCCGCGCCGGCGGGATCATAGGCGCGACAATGGCCCACTCGCCATCGGTCAAATCGCTAGGATAACGCAGGCCGGTGCGGTTCGCAGCGCGGCGATGTTGGGGTGTCCACATGAGGCGCTCCCTTCGCAAATCAAGCGCCTAACAAGGAATCACATCTGATTCATTCAATTCAAGAAGTTTTCGGATCGGTTCTAAGCCCACGGAATTTCTCATTGGTAGCAATTACACTCACAACACCTTCGAGCAAGGGACGGTCTCGTATAGCATTACAGCAGGAATAGCCGTTCCGACAGGCGGCAGATATCCGCAGGAAACCGCTGGCTGGTTCGTGTTTTGCAATGGACGAACCGTTATCTATGCAGACAAGGGACAGCTCACGGGCTGGGGCGCTCTCCTGCCGATTTTTCAACCGAAGCATCGTCCGTTTTTGGGATTAGTGTTTTTTGTAAGTGGCAAGCCTGAAGATTTGCCGTGGATCACCACAAAAGCTTCGGTAGATCAAGAAAGCCTCGTGTGGCAGGAGGCTAAAAGAAACATGGCTGTACTGGGGAGAGAAATAGTCAGTTTTTTGGATAGGCGATATACAGACGATGGAACTGAGGTTGCTCCAGAGGAGCTTATCGAAGCGTCCGGCAACAATGTTAGCCTGCTCAGCGCGTCTGTATCATCTCAAAAAAACCTTCGAAGTGCCGGCCGCAAAGCCGTCTGAGGAGGTATCTATCCAATATCAGGCTAAAATTGCGCATGTAAACAAGATACGTACCTATCTTGGACGTGGAGGAATGTCCGCGCGTGAAGTTGGAAAGTACACTTTCGATTATTTCTACAAAAACGAGGCGAGTCAGTGAGCCAGTCGACAGCCAGCTTCATTGCTTACGATCTCCGCCCGGCAAAGCAAATTGAACGCCGCATGATTGTGGATTTCGTAAGGGGGGTGGGTTCCGCGAAGAGCTGCATTACTTCCCCCGCTTCAACTTCGCCGTAAACGAAAAGCCCCCTGCCCCGCAGCAGGGGCAGCTCATGGCGATGAGGATCGACTGCTTCTGCTCCTCAGAGAGGTCGGCGCGCTCCAGCATCGCCGCGGACTGCTTCTGGAACAGCTCGTGCAGCGTCAGATTGTTGGCGAGGATCTGGTCGTCGTCGCCCGGCGGGGCCGCGGTGGCGGACGAGACGGCTTTCTTTGAGGCGTCCTTATGCTTCGGCATCGCTTCGGTCCTGCCCGATATCTAGTCCGGCGGCGATACGGAGCAAGGCGGATCGGCCGGCGACGCCGCACTCCTTCTCCCCGCGTGCGGGGAGAAGGTCGGGATGAGGGGGCGTTGCCGCAAGGTCTCAGAATCGCGGCAAGGCCCCCTCACCCGCCGCGCTTCGCGCGGCGACCTCTCCCCGCGCGGCGGGGCGAGGTGCGTTACAATCCCGGCTTGGCCAGCGCGTCGGCGCCGGCTTTGGCGACCTGCTCGTCCTGCGACGACAGCGCGCCGGAGACGCCGATGGCGCCGACGATCTTGCCGTCGAGCATGATCAGGATGCCGCCTTGCAACGGCGTGATGTCCTTGAGCGCCAGGAGCCGCATGCCGGCGCCGCCATTGGCGATGGCGTCGTCGAGCGCCTTGGACGGCAGCTTGAATTCGAGCGCGGTGCGCGCCTTGCCCGCCGACGTGGTGATGGCCGAGAGCTGCGCATTATCGATCTTGTGGAACATCACCATGTTGCCGCCGGAGTCGAGAATGGTGATGCCGACCTGCCAGGAGTTCTTGGCGGCCTCGAGCTCGGCCGCGGCCATCGCGCGCTTGGCCTGGTCGAGCGTGATCGGCGGCCCATAGGGCGGCGTCGCCCCGGTCGGCACCGGCTGGGCCTGCTGCAGCTGCTGCGCCAAAGCCGGGCCGGCCAGGGCCAGCAAAGCCAGGCCGGCGGCAATCGCGCCGGCGCGTAGGAATCGTCGAAGCATCAAGGCCTCCCACCCGGCGTGAACCGATCGTGCCGAATCTCGCCGCACAATAAGGGGCAAAGACGGCAGGGAAAAGCCGGGCTTCAACATCGTTCCCCTCCCCGCCCGGGCCGCGCCGGCGCGCGCCCGGGTGAGGCGAGGGATGACGCCGATCGAGAACGTGATCGAGCTGCCCGGTGCAGGCGCTTGGCGCGCGGATTATATTGGGCCGCGATCGCCAGTGACCGATTGGGAGTCCCCGCCATGTTCTCACTCCGCAAAAAGCTCGACATGCCCACCGCCGCCGATGCCTTGCCGGGGCGCCCGACGCCGATCCCGACGGCGAAGACGCATTTCGTCAACGGCCGCGCGCTCAAGGGCCCTTATCCCGAAGGCCTGGAGATGGCGATGTTCGGGCTCGGCTGCTTCTGGGGCGCCGAGCGCAAATTCTGGGAGCTCGGCGACGGCGTCTCCGTCACCGCGGTCGGCTATGCCGGCGGGCTGACGGCGAACCCGACCTATGAGGAAGTCTGCTCCGGCCGCACCGGGCACAACGAGGTCGTGCTCGTGGTCTACGACCCGAAGAAAATCTCCTACGAGCAATTGCTCAAGACGTTCTGGGAGAGCCACGACCCGACCCAGGGCATGCGCCAGGGCAACGACGTCGGCACCCAGTACCGCTCCGGCATCTATGTGTTCTCGCCGGCGCAGCGCGCCGCCGCCGAAGCCTCGGAGGCGGCCTATGCCAAGGCGCTGGCCGCGCGGCACATGGGCCCGATCACCACCGAAATCGTCGACGCGCCGCCGTTCTATTTCGCCGAGGACTACCATCAGCAATATCTCGCCAAGAACCCGCGCGGCTATTGCGGCCTCGGCGGCACCGGCGTGAGCTGCCCGATCGGCACCGGCGTGGCGGCGTGACGGCTCCAATGCCCGATAGCGAATAGCCGCTGGAGCAAGTACTCTGTCCGCGATTCCTCGCGCGGAGGTCATCATGCACTGGCCGGACGGACGCTATATTCAGGCGGCGGTGTTTTTCAGCCGCTGGCTGCTGGCGCCGTTCCTGCTCGGGCTATTGCTCTGTCTGCTGTTGCTGATCTGGCGCTTCTTCGGCGATCTGATCGCGCTGGGGCTGCAGCTGCAGGGCATGACGTGGCACGACCTCGTCACCAATGTGCTCAATCTGGTCGATCTGGCGCTCACCGCCAATCTCGTCATCATCGTGATCTTCTCGAGCTACGAGAATTTCATCCGCCGCATCGACGCCACCGCGCATCCGGACTGGCCGGAGGGTCTGACCCAGGTCGATTTCGGCGCGCTCAAGCAGAAGCTCCTCGGCTCGATCGTCGGCATCGCCGCGGTCGATGCGCTGGCCTGGTACTTCGACCTGGAAAAAGAATCGGATACGTCGAAGCTGATCTGGGTGCTGGGTTTCCCGGTAACCTTCGCCTTGGTCATGCTGCTGCTGGCCATCGCCGATTGGCTGACGGCCCGCCGTCACGGCAAGCCCGAATAAGCGCTTCCGTCCGCCAGGCGACCCGGCGCGCGGTGAGGGTTTGTTAACCATAACCGGCGTTAATCGGCCTCGGCTTTGGCTCGAAGCGAGGTCGGATCGTGCCGATGCGGGTCGCCCGCCCTCTCCTGGTATTGTTTGCCCTGGCAATTGCGGTCGGTGGTTGCGCGCGGCAGCCCGTGATGCGGGTGCAGGCGGCGGCGCCGGCCTATGGCATCGACAATGTGGTCTATGGCGCGGCACCGGCTGGCTATAGGACGACGCCAGTAGCCCCGGGCGCCTATGGCACGACACCCGCGGCTTATGCGGCCGCCGCGCCCTCGCCCTACCAGACCTATGCGCGGCCGGCCGTTCCGGCCTACGGCAGAGGCTTTAGTCCGACTTACGCCGCCATCACCCGGCAGACTTATACAGCGCCCGCCTACGCCGCCCCCGCCACGCCGGCCTACACGGCGCCGGCTTACAGCGCTCCCGCCGCGCCGGCTTACACGGCTCCGGCTTATGCCGCACGCGCTTATGCCGCTCCCACCGCTTACGCGCCGTCGCAGCAAACCGCCTATACGCTCGATTCCGGCGACCGGCTGCGCGTCGTGGTGTTCGGCCAGGACGGGCTGACCAACTCCTATGTGGTCGACGCCAGCGGCGATATTGCCATGCCGCTGATCGGCTCGGTCGAGGCGCGCGGGCTGACTACCGACCAACTCTCGGGCCGAATCGCCGACCTGCTGCGCCAGGGCTATGTGCGCGATCCGCATGTCGCGGTCGAGGTCGAAGCCTACCGGCCGTTCTTCATCCTCGGCGAAGTGACGCAGCCCGGCCAATATCCTTACGTCGCCAACATGACGGTGGAGACCGCGGTGGCCATCGCCGGCGGCTTCACGCCGCGCGGCTACAAGAACTACGTCGTCGTCACCCGCAATTACGGCGGCCGGCCTTATCGCTTCAAGACGCCGATCACCGCACAGGTGCAGCCCGGCGACACCATCCAGGTCGAGGAGCGCTGGTTTTAACAGAGGACAGATGACGGACGACAGATGACGGAAATACGCTTCCTTCATCTGTCCTCAGTCGTCCGTCCTCCGTCGTCGGCTTACTTCACGTGCTTCGCCAGAAACGCCATCGAGCGCTGCCAGGCGAGCTTGGCGGCTTCCGCGTTATAGCTGCCGCGCTCGTCGCAATGAAAGCCGTGCTGGGCGTCCGGATAGACATAGATTTCGCAATCGCCGCCGCGCTTGGCCTTGATCATCTCGACGTCGCTCATCGGGATCGAGGCGTCCTTCTCGCCGAAATGCATCTGCACCGGAATTTTCGGTTTCTCGTCGGCGTTCTTGGCGATCTGGCCGCCGTAGTAGCAGACCGCGGCGGACAGCCCGTTGAGCTTCGACGCGGCCAAGAACGAGATGGTGCCGCCCATGCAGAAGCCCATGATGGCGACGGGCCCGTCTTTCTTCAGCTCGTCGATCGAGGCCTGCACGTCGCGCAGCATCGCGCCCCAATCGGGGTTGGCGACAAACTTGCGCGCATTGGCGATCTCGTCGGGCGTGTAGCCGCACTCGAAGTTCGGCTGCTGGCGGTCGAACACCGCCGGCGCCAGCGCCGCATAGCCCTCGCCGGCCAGCCGGTCGCACACCGCGCGGATATGATGATTGACGCCGAAAATCTCCTGAATGACGACGATGCCGCCCTTGGCCTTGCCGGCGGGATCGGCGCGATAGGCGCCGAGCTTGAAATTATCCGATGACGTCAACGTAAAGTGCTTACCCAAGGCGATCCTCCTGTTTGCGACAAATTCAACCCTACCCTCAAGGGGCCTAACATATAACAGGCTGGATGTCGTTTGAATGGCGGGGCGAGCCTCTCGCTCCGCCGCGCCAGGTGGCGCTTCCGCTGCTTGTTTTGCGGGCGCTGCCGGACGTATCGAGCGCGCCGGCCCCGCCTATCGAGCCAAATGCGCCAACGATCCGAGCATCGGAACGCGGCGGCGCTCAGCGCGTGACGACGACGAAATTGGTGCCTTCGCCGGTTTCCTCGCCGAGGCCGTGGTCGGAGATGATCAGCGTCGAGCCGGGAACGATCAGCGAGGAAATATCATCGATCGCCGCCTGCGGGATGCTGATGCGGGCCAGCGCCTCGGCCGGGGTCTCCGGCGGCGACAGGTCGGCGGGCTTTTCGCTTTCCACGACGCGGCGCCGGCCGCGCATATAGCGTTCGTAGCGCGTCTCCCGCTCGGCCTTGCGTTTCACCTTCGGCGGTTCGGCGGGAAACACCACGACGTTCCAGCGCAGCGTGGTGTGATCGTCACCGGCGTAATCCAGCGCCGTGAACGCGATGGTGCCGAATGGCTTGTCGGGATCGGCGATGGTGACCGGCGCCTGGAACAGCGGCGCAAAATCCTGACGCACGTAAATCTTCTTTTCCTTGCGGCTGACGAAGATCGCAATCGGCGCCTTGCTGGCCGGCGCTGTCCTGAGCAGGCTTGGCGGTTCGGCCGGCGGCATCGGCACGCTGGGATCGAGCGCTGCGGTGGCAGGCGCGGCCGGCGCGGTCGCGGACACGGGAGTCGGTGCTGGCGCGGCCGACACGCTGACGGATACCGGCGTGGCCGCCGGCGCAGCCGGCACGCCGGAGGACGCGGCGGCGGGCGGGTCGGCTTTGGGGTCGGGCGACGCTGCAGCGCTGGTCTCGGTCGCCGGCTTCGGAGCCGGCGCCGCGGTTTGCGGGACATCGCTGGCGAGCGGAGCGGACTTTGCCGCGTCGGCGACAGCGGCGGTCGGCGTGGCGCCGGCCTCGGTCGCCGGTTTCGGAAGCAGCGTCACGGACTGCGGCGCATCGCTGACGGGCGGAGCAGACTTCGCGGCGTCGGCGACGGCAGTGCGCTGGGCGACGGAACCGTCGGTACCGACCCGCAGCCCAAGTACCGCCGGGCTTGCCGCGGCCGCCGGTGCCGCCGGCGCCGCATCCGACACGGCGGGCGCCGCCGCAGGCGCCGGTTCGGGCGCCCTGTCACGATGCACGAACAGATGCGAGTCGGCGAAATCGGTCGGTGTCAATTCCCGGTTGGCGATGAACACCGGCACGCCGAGCCTGGTCACATGATAAAGCCGCACGGCAAAATCGCGCGGCATGCGGATGCAGCCGTGCGACGCGCGGTGGCCGATGCCTTCGCCCTCATGCATTGCCACCCCGGACCAGGTGATGCGCTGCATGAACGGCATCGGTGCGTTGCTGTAGATGTTGGAGCGATGGAAGACCTGCTTCTGAATGACGCTGAACACGCCGAGCGGCGTCGGCAGGCGTGGCACGCCGGTGGCGACCGAGGTGTCGGCGACGTGAATGCCGTCGCTATAGAGATGCAGCTTCTGCTGATCGATGGAGATGAAGATTTGCAGCGGCCCCTTCGGAATGTCGCCGAACGGATCCTTGCTGACTCTGGCGACCTCCTTGCTGGGGTGCTTCACCGCCCGGTGTTTGGGCCGGTGCCAAAACCCGTAGCTCGATCCGTAATATCCGTAGTACTGGGCGGAGGCCGGCGCCGCGCCGAGGGTCACGCTCAGCGCCGTGCACAGCGCCAACATAGAAGCGCCGCCGAACCCGGCCCGGGCAGAAAGCAGTGGCCCGCGCCGTGAGCCTGGAATGGCCAATTGTGCCCCCCTCCGAGCGGGAATTCGCGATTCGCAGCGATAAGTCGTAGCGACCACGGTGAACCTCCGCGACGCCACGAAATCATAGCGGTCAATTCATGACGCAAAGAAGTTAAAAGCTCATGCAAACGGCATCATGACACCGTTGCCCGGCAGCGATGAACATATTTTCTTGATCGTGTGTTTGCGGCCCAACCTAAGGCGTCGGCGTCAGCGCGAAGGCCCGGGCCAATAATTCGTAGGAATGGCGGCGCGCCGCATGATCGTAGACCATGGTCGTGATCATAAGTTCGTCGGCGCGGGTGGCTTCGATCAAGGCACGCAACCGTTCCGTCACGCGATCGATACCGCCGACGACAAGCCGCGCGCGATGCCGGGCGATGCGGTCAAGGTCGACGGGCGCATAGGGATAGGCGGCGGCCTCCTCGGGTGAGGCGAGCGGCAGGTATTCGCCTTTGGCGCGCCGCGCATAATGCAGGTCGGCGCTGGAAGCCAGCCGTTCGGCTTCGGCATCGCTGTCGGCCGCGATCACGGCAGTGCCGAGAATGGCATAGGGCCGCGCCAGCGTGGCCGAGGGCTTGAAATGGTCGCGGTAGGCAAGCATGGCGCTTGCCGCGTCATAGTCGGCGAAATGATGGGCAAAAGCGAAGCCCATGCCGACGGCGGCGGCAAGTTCGGCGCTATAGCCGCTCGAGCCCAAGAGCCAGATCGGCGGCAATGCCACGTCGGCGGGAACGGCATGCACCTTGCGGAACGGGTGCCCTTCCGGAAAGCCGCCGCGCTCCATAAGCAGAAGCTCCTGGAAGCGCTCGAGGAAATCGTCGCCGTCCCGCGGGTCCTGCCGCGCGCGCAAGGCATATGACGTGACCGGATCGGTGCCCGGCGCCCGGCCAAGCCCGAGATCGATGCGGCCCGGAAACAGCGCCTCCAGCACTTTGAAGCGCTCGGCCACCATCAGCGGCGCATGGTTCGGCAACATCACGCCGCCCGAGCCGACGCGCAGATGCGACGTCACCGCCGCGATCTGTCCGATCATGATATCCGGCGCGGAGCTGGCGATATTCGCCAGATTGTGGTGCTCGGCGACCCAATAGCGCTTGTAACCGAGCCGGTCGGCGAGCCGCGCCAGATCGAGCGAATTGCGCAAAGCCGCCGCACCCGGCGTTGCGGTGGTCACAGGCGACAGATCGAGGACGGACAGCGGAACCACGTCGCGGCTCTTCGCGCATTCTTGTTGACGCGGACCCTATGAGCCTAGCGTCGATCGCTCAGTCAATCCCGGAGTAGGCGGTGCTACCGTATCACCTGCGTCGGCGGCATGGGCGGCGCCCCTGCAGCTTGCGGGCCCGCGGGATATTGCTGAGCCGCGGAATATTGCGGCGCCTGCGGGGTGTCGGACAATGTCGACGGCATGGTGGCCGGCAACACCACAACCCGCGTGCCGATCTGGACCCGGCTGTAAAGATCCTCGACGTCCTCGTTGGTCAGGTGGATACAGCCGGACGAGATGTATTTGCCGATGCTGGTCGGGTCGTTGGTGCCGTGGATGCGGTACAACGTATTGCCGAGATACATGGCGCGGGCGCCGAGCGGATTGCTTTCGCCGCCGGCCATGAAGCGCGGCAGATAAGGCTGACGGTCGATCATTTCTTTCGGCGGGAACCAGTCCGGCCATTCCTTCATGCGGGTGATGCGCTCGGTGCCCGACCAGGTGAACCCGTCGCGGCCGACGCCGATGCCGTAGCGCATCGCCTTGCCGTGGCCGAGGGTGAGATAGAGGTAGGTATTCGGCGTGTCGACGATGATGGTGCCGGCCGGCTCCGTCGTCGGGAAATTCACGATCTGCCGCTGGAACCGCGCCGGCAATTGCGCATCCGCATTCTGATCGATCGGCGCGTGCGATTGCGCCGGCAGCGAGGCGACAACCGTCGGCGGCGACGGCTGTGGCGCGAACGCCGGCGCCGCGGCAGCGGCCGCCGGGGCTGGCCGGCTGTTGATCGAGCCGGTTACGTCGGCGGGCGCAGCGGCGCCGCCGATATTGGCCGGCGGGCGGTCATCGGGGCTCGGCAGCGGCTGCGGCGCCAAATAGGGCGCGCTTGCCACGCGGCCCGCGCCATCGTCGTTCGGGGTGGGCTGGACGTAGCGCGGATCGATCGGTGCGCCGTCGGGAGCGCGATAAACCGTGGCCGGGGCGGCATAGCCGGGAGCGGCCGGCTGCGGCGGAAAGTTTTGTGCGGCAGCACTGCCGAGCGACCCCGCAAGACACGCTGCGACCGCTACTGCGACTAGACCGAAATTACGCAAAACCGACCCCCCCTTGCGACCCCAAATTTAAACGCTGTTTTGACGGCAAGATTTGGCCAGAACAAGGCACAAAACCGGGCTTTTGCCGATACTTTGCCGCCCCGGCGGCCGCCCCGTAACCATGGTGAAAAATTGGTAACCGCGACGCCCGTATGAGTTGTATGACTTTGGTCATAGCAGCAAGCGAGTGGATTGTGTTAGGGCTTGGCTTTGGAAAATTTGAATGTCGCCGGGCATTTCATTGGGGGATGAGGTCATGGCGCGATTAGACTTGCGTGCTGCCTTGGGAGGCGTCTTGGCGGTGGCGTTGCTGGCGGCCGGCTTTGCCATGCCGGCGCACGCCCAAAATGCCGCCATCGATGACCTCAAAGGCAAGATTTTCGACGCGAAAATGACCCAGCAAATGTTTGCCGGCGGGCTTCGGCATTGCAGCGAGTTGAACGGCTCCAATTTCTATTTCCAGCCGCGCGATCGCGTTCTCAATCTCGAAGACTATCACCGCTCGTTGGACAATCTGGCAATGCAGCGGGTCTTCAATCCGCAGACCCATAAGCCCTGGAATCAGCAAGACGCCGATACGCGGTGGACCCAAGTCCAGCAGGAGGCCAAGCAGGACCAAGCCAATTGCGCGATGGTGGCCAGCCTGCCCGACCTGCAAAAGAAACTCCAAGCGCTGCAGCAGCAAGCGGCGTCCTCGCCAAGCCCGCAAAGCAAAAAGTAAACCCGACGCGGCCACGCCTCCTCGCCTGCGCTGATAGCAACTGTCCACCTGCGAGCTTGCGCACCGGGGGCATCCCCCGCATCCAAGTTTGCGCCCGCGACAGCGCGCATGGCGGAAGTCATTGCCCCCTGCGCATGCTAGAACGAGGCCTCGGATCGCCAACGCAATCGAGATCGGGGTTACAGCATGGATTGGACTGAGCGGCGCGAGCGGCTGCGCGCCATCATCGCGGGACCGCGGTGCGTTTATCCGGCGTCGGTGTTCGACCCGATCTCCGCCCGCATTGCCGCAGATCTCGGTTTCGAAGCCGGGATGTTCGCCGGCTCGATCGCCTCGTTCACGGTGCTCGGCGCGCCCGACATCATCATGCTGACGCTGACCGAATTCGCGCAGCAGGCCTATCGCATCAACCGCGCCGGCAAGCTGCCGCTTCTGGTCGATGCCGACCACGGCTACGGCAATGCGCTCAACGTCAAGCGCACAGTCGAAGAGCTGGAGACCGCCGGCGTCGCCGCCTTGACGATCGAAGACACGGCCCTGCCGACACCCTATGGCGCGACTGGAGCGGCGCTCATTCCCATCGCCGAGGGCGTCGGCAAGATGAAAGCGGCGCTCGCGGGGCGGCAGGACCAGCGGCTCGTCATCGTCGGTCGCACCAGCGCCATGGCGATGACCGGCGTCGAGGACACTATCGCGCGGCTGAAGGCCTATGAGGCGGCCGGTGTCGGACATGCTGTTCATGGTCGGCGCGAAGACGCGCGTGCAGCTCGACGCCGTCGCCGCGGCGGTGAAGCTGCCGTTGTTCCTCGGCAATCCCGGCGCCGAACTCTACGATCTCGATTACCTTTCGGCGCGCAACGTCCGCATCTGTCTGCAGGGCCATATGCCGTTCATGGCGGCGGTGAGCGCTGTGCACGAAACGCTCAAGGCACTGCGCGCCGGCACGCCGCCGGCCGATCTCACCGGCATAGCGTCGCCCGATTTGATGAAACAGGTGACGCGCCAGGCCGACTACGCGACGTGGTCGAAGAAATTCCTCGATGCCGGGTTGTCGTGACGCCGACCGCCGCGGCAAGGCAAGGGCTTGATCCGCGGCGCCACAGTGGACAAATTGCCTGGAACCGTGCGGCATGCGGCAATTCGGACTTGACCGGATGTTGCTGCCGCCCCGATCGGCCCCGGGCTCCTGCAGTAGTAGACTGCGGCGAGCAAAGGAATATGCGATGCCATCCGTGAGCGATTGGAAGGTGCCGTCCTCCGCGCAACCGAAAGCGGACGACTACAGCTACGATCTGGAGCGGGCGTTGTCGTGCGTGGTCGGCCTGCACGCGATCGTGCCGCCGGATGCGTTCACCGCGGAGACGCTGGGCACCGAACGCGCCGGTAACGGCGTGCTGATTCGCGGCAACGGTCTCGTCCTCACCGTGGGCTATCTCATTACCGAAGCGGAGACGTTGTGGATCGCGCTGAACGACGGCCGCTCTGTCCCCGGCCACGTGCTCGGCTACGATCAGGAAACCGGGTTCGGCCTGGTGCAGGCGCTGGCCAAGCTCGACGTGCCCACGCTCGACATCGGCGAGTCGGTCGCCGCCGCGGTCGGCGAACGCGTCGTGGTCGGCGGCTTCGGCGGCCGGCAGCGCTCGGTCGCCGCGCGCATCGTCGCCAAGCAGGAATTTGCCGGCTATTGGGAATATGTGCTCGACGAAGCGATCTTCACCGCGCCGTCGCATCCGAACTGGGGCGGCACCGCGCTGATCGGCCCCGGCGGCGATCTGCTCGGCATCGGCTCGCTGCAGCTGCAGCATGCCGCCGAGAAGGGCCAGACGCAGAACATCAATATGATGATTCCGATCGACCTGTTGAAGCCGATCGCCGACGACCTGATGAAGTTCGGCCGCCGCAATGCGCCGCCGCGGCCATGGCTCGGGCTTTACGCGACCGAGGTCGAGAACCGGCTCGTCGTCGTCGGGCTGGCCGATCGCGGGCCGGCGAAGCAAGCGGACTTGCGGACCGGCGATATTATCTTGTCGGTCGCCGGCAAGGACGTGCGCGACCTCGCCGGCTTCTTCCGCCGCATCTGGGCGCAAGGCGCGGCCGGCGTCGAAGTGCCGATCACGATTTACCGCGACGGCGAGACCATGGAGCTCCGGGTGAAATCGAGCGAACGCAACCGGTTTCTCAAAGGCCCGAGTCTGCACTGAGACCGTTTCGCGGACGCTGCGCTGCGCCCGGGACACGATTTTCTACTGCATCTCCGTAAACAACGCCCGCAGCCCCTCCCGATAGGTCGGATAGTTCAGCGTGACGCCGAGCGCGCGCTTGAGCTTGTCGTTCTTCACACGCCGGCATTCCTGCCAAAAACTCAGCGCCAACGGCGACATCGACGGCGCGGCTTCGGCAAAGGGGACTTCCGGCGGCGGTGCGACGCCGAGAAGCTGCGCCGCAAAGACCAGCGGATCGCCGGGCGGCGACGGCTCGTCGTCGGCGACGTTGAAAATGCCGGACGCCGTGCGTGTGAACGCCGCATCGATCGCCTGCGCGATGTCGGCGACGTGAATGCGGTTGAAAATCTGTTCGGGCTTGACGATACGGCGCGCGCCGCCGCGCGCAATCTGCGTCAGCGCGTTGCGCTCCGGCCCGTAAATGCCGGCGAGGCGCAAAATGCTCACAGGAATGCCGCGGCGCGCGCCGAAATCCTGCCAGGCCCGTTCAGCCGCGAGCCGTTCGCGGGCACGCGCCGATTCCGGGCTCGGCGGCGCTTCCTCGTCGACCCAATCGCCGTCGCGATCGCCATAGACGCCGACCGTCGACAGATAGACGATCGAGCGCAGCTGCCGCGCCTGCGCCAAGGCCTCAGCGCAAGCGCGCAGCACCGGATCGCCACCGGCATCCTGCGGGATCGAGATCAACGCGGCGTCGGCCGCAATGATTGCGTCTTGCAGCTCGGCTGACGCCGATTTGCCGTCGAAAACGACCGCGCGCAGCTTGCCGGCGCGATCGGCATTCAACACCGCGGCCCGCTCTTTGCCGCGCATGGTGCCCACGACGCGCTCGAATTTCTGGCCGAACGCGGCGACGTAATGCCCCGCCGAATAACCCAATCCGAGGCAAATGAGCTTCGACATTTACCCTTGGCGGCCCCGCACCGCCGTCCATTCCGCGATCACGTCCGGATCGGACTCCGCTCCGCGCGTCTGCGCATGGCGTTCAAGCCTTGCACCGTCGAGCCGGCCGAGCGCCCAGATAGCGGCGCCGCGGACGAGCGGCGATTCATCGTCAAGGAGCCGCTCGGCCTCTTCTGCCAGCGACGGATCGCCCGAATTGCCGATCGCGATCAGCACATTGCGGACAAAGCGCCCGCGGCCGACGCGCTTGATCGGACTTTTGGTGAACAACGCGCGGAACGCCGCGTCATCGAGCCGGACGAGGTCGGCAAGATAGGGCGCCTGCAGCGCTCCGCGGGCCGCGAGCTTCGCTTCGCGGCCGGCAACGGCATATTTGTTCCACGGACAGACCGCGAGACAATCGTCGCAGCCATAGATGCGGTTGCCCATCGGCTCGCGGAATTCGCGCGGGATCGGGCCCTTATGTTCGATGGTGAGATAAGAAATGCAGCGCCGGGCATCGAGCCGGTACGGCGCCGGGAAGGCCGCCGTCGGGCAAGTATCGAGGCAGGCGCGGCAGTTGCCGCAGTGGTCGGCCTCGACCGGATCGGGCGGCAGATCGAGCGTGGTGAAGAGCGCGCCGAGAAACAGCCAGGAGCCGAATTGCCGCGACACCAGATTGGTGTGCTTGCCCTGCCAGCCGAGGCCGGCCGAGGCGGCGAGCGGCTTTTCCATCACCGGCGCGGTGTCGACAAAGACCTTGATCTCGCCGCCGGCGTTCTCGATCAGCCAGCGCCCGAGCGCTTTGAGCCGCGGCTTGATCAGGTCGTGATAGTCGTCGCCGCGGGCATAGACCGAAATGCCGCCGCGCATGCGCTCCTTGAGGATCGCCAGCGGCGCATCGTCGGGCCCGTAATTGAGCCCGAGCATGACGATCGAGCGCGCCTGGGGCCACAGCACATGCGGATCGGCGCGGCGCTCGGCCTTGGCCGCCAGCCAATCCATGTCGCCCTGCGCGCCGAGGTTCAAGAATTGGCGCAACCGCTCGGCCGCAAGCGGAATCGCATCGGGCCGCGTTACGCCGACCGCGTCAAAACCTTGCGCGTGAGCGGCCTCGACCAGCGCCGCTTTCAGCGCCACGCCGGTCAGAAATCGAGGTTGGCGTAGTTTGGCGACGGCGGCAGGCCGGGCAGCGTCTCGTCGAGCAGCGTGCGGAACGACGGCCGCGACTTGATCCGCGCGTACCAGTTCTTGGCGCTCTCGTCTTCGTCCCACGGCACATCGCCCAGATAATCGGCGGCTGACAAATGCGCCGCCGCGGCCAGATCGGCATAGGTCAAGGTATCGCCGGCGAGCCAATCGCGCGTGCGAACGAGCCAGCCGATATAGGCCAGATGGTACTTGATGTTGCTCTTTGCCGCACGCAGCGTCTCCATGTCGGGCGAGCCGCCGCCGCTCGTCGCCGGGATGTAACGCTTATAGACCCGCTCGCGCGCCAACGCCCCGGAGACCTCCTCGAAGAACTTGTCGTTGAACCAGCTCATTAGCCGCCGCACTTCGATGCGCCCGCCGAGCTCGGCCGGTAACAGCCGGAACTCGCCGAGCGTGAGCCCGCGGGTCTCGTCGAGATATTCGGCGATCACCGCGGCGCCCGGCACCGGCGGCGCACCCTCTTCGACCAGGACCGGCGTGGTGCCGGCGGGATTGAGCTTGAGGAATTCCTCGCGCCGCTCCCACGCCCGCTCCTCGACCAGCCGCGGCGGCAAGCCGTATTCCTCGAGCGCAAGCCTGACGAAGCGGGAATGCGGGCAAATCGGATGGTGGAACAGCGTCAGCATGAGCTTATGAGCTTTGTTCGAATCCTATTCTGCATCAAAAACTTGACGAAATTGCACGCCGGCATGCGCCTCCCGGCTGGCAAGGGAAATATCAGGCCACCCATCCCATCGCCACGCCGCCAAGGATCACGATGCCAAGCAAGAACCGATAGACGGCGAACGGCCAGCTGGAAAAATTCTCCAGGATTTTCATCAAGCCCCAGATCGCAAAAAAGGCCGAAACCGCGGCAACGCCGATACCGACCAGCAGCACCGACCAGGCGTGCCAATCGAGATGAATCTTGTGGAGCTCCCACAACTCCTTGAGCCCGGCCAAGGCGATGGCCGGCAGCCCGAGCAGAAAGGAAAACCGCGCTGCTTCGTTGCGCTGAAAGCCCAGCATCAGCGCCGCGGTCAAGGTCGAGCCGGAACGCGACACGCCGGGAATAAGGGCGCCGGTCTGAGCCAGCCCGATAATGAGCGCGTCGGTGAGCGTCGCCTTGTCGATGGTACGCCGGTGCCGTGCCCAGATTTCGGCGACGACCAAGAGCGCGCCCATCACCAGGCAGCTCCAGCCGATGACGCTGACGGCGCGGATCGGCGAATTGCAGGTATTGAGAAGCTTGGCGAGGGTGAGGCCGGCAATTCCTATTGGGATGGTGGCAAGGACGATCCACAAAGCGAACTGGAAATAACGATCATGAAACTTGCCGTGGATTGCGGCGGTGATCGAATTGACGGTCAGATCTCTGACGTCCGTCCAGAAATAGCTGACCACGGCGCCGAGCGCGGCAAGCTGCATGGCGGCGGAGAAGGCGGAGCCCGGGTCCGGCCAGCCGAGCACCGCAGGCACCAGCCGCATGTGCGCGGTCGACGAGATCGGCATCAGTTCGGTGATGCCTTGCACCACCCCGAGAATTGCGACTTTGAAGTAACCTAACGCAACGAAGCCGGTATCGATGCCCTGTGTGCAAGCGTCGGACATGGTCCCATCATCTCGTCAAATCGGGGAAGCGTGCGAAGGTCGAATCACCGCAGTCATATTAGCGAGGCTGCGCGGCGAAAATGCGCATCATTACCGGCGGAGCCGAATAATACCACTGTTCGCGGATTGCCCGCTGCCGTCGCGATACGAAACGGCCTATGCCGTGTGCGGATTGAACTGGCCGGTCTTGCGAAAGCGCCACAGATAGGTTGGCGCGATCGCTTCGATCAATTCCGGGATGATGCCGAGCCCTTCGAGCGTACGGCCGTCGTGCCTGGCGGCGTCCGACACGACGTTGTCGATCTTGAGCAGTTCGACCTGGTCCGGCGTGATCGGCGGCTTCGGCGCGAATTGCAGGAACACCGCCTGCAGCTTGAGCAGCGCAAAGGGCACCGGCACCAGCAGGCGGCGGCGCTGCGTGACGGCGAGCACGAATTGCATCAGTTCCTTGAACGTCCGCGCCGCGGGCCCGCCCAATTCGTAGATCGTGCCGGGTTTCAACTCGCCGTCGACCGCCTTGGCGATGCCTTCGCCGACGTCGCCGGCGAAAACCGGCTGCATGCGGGTGTGACCGCCGCCGGGCAGCGGCAAGGCCGGGGACAACCGCGCCAGCGCGGCGAAACGGTTGAAGAAATCATCCTCGGGGCCGAACACGATCGACGGCCGCATGACGATGGCGTCACTTTGCGCCGCCAGCACCCGCTGTTCGCCTCGGCCCTTGGCTCGCGCGTAATGCGAGGAGGCGTTCGGGTTGGCGCCGATGGCAGAGATATGAACGAGCGGCGCACCGGCGGCGTTGGCGGCTTTCGCCACCGTTTCGGCGCCCGCCGCCATCACCGCGTCGAAGCGCTGGTTGCCGCGCTCGAACAGGAGGCCGACCAGATTGATGACCGCGTCGGCGTCGGCCACCGCAGCCGTAACCAAATCCGGATAGCGCAGGTTGGCCTGCACCGCATGGATCTGACCGACCTTGCCCATGGGCCGCAAATGGCCGCACAATTCCGGGCGCCGCGCCGCGACACGGATGCGGTAGCCGCGATTGGCCAGCGCCCGCACCGCGTGGCGGCCGAGAAACCCCGAACCGCCGAACACGGTGACCAGCGTTTCAGCCTTGCTCTTGATTGCCATGGCTGCTCTTGATTGCCCGAAGCGGCGAAATACATGATCGCTTTCGCGCTGTATAGGGGACTACGAAGTCGTCCGCATGTCCGACCGGGCGATACCCCGTTCGATTGACAAGGGGACGACCGCTTTCGTACCTATCCCTGTTCAGCCCACCGTGCTTGCCCAGGTGGCGGAATTGGTAGACGCACTAGTTTCAGGTACTAGCGCCGCGAGGCGTGGAGGTTCGAGTCCTCTCCTGGGCACCAGCAGGCCATTACATAGTTGTCCGCCATTACACATAGAGAACTGATTTAGTTGCATTATTTCGATTGTTATCGCTCATGGTCCCCCGTGGCACCCGATGACAATCCGCCAAAATGAGTATACGAATGAGTATACGGATTTTCCCGTTGGGAGGTCGTATACTCATGCCCATCAGCTCATTGGCAGTCCAAAACGCCAAGCCTCGTGAGACCGTTTACGTCCTCACCGATGGCAACAGCTTGCATCTTTTGGTCAACCCAAACGGTAGCAAGTTGTGGCGGCTTCGCTACCAATTCGGCGGCAAGCAGAACATGCTTAGCCTCGGCTCCTTTCCAGAAGTTTCTCTCGCTGACGCTCGCGCAAAGCGAGACGATGCACACAAACTCCTCGCCAATGGCATCGATCCTTCCCGACAAAGGAAGCTCGACAAGATTGCCGCAGCGACCGCAGGCAAAAACACCTTCCGTGCTATCGCCGAAGAGCATCTGAGGAACTTGGAGGAAAGTGGAACGGCAGCATCCACGATGGCGAAAAATCGTTGGTATCTATTCGACCTCGCCGCGCCGCTCGCGAACCTACCAATCACCGAGATCACGCCCGCTGAAATCCTCGGCCTCCTGAAGAAGATCGAGAAGAGCGGACGCAGAGAAACCGCGCGAAAAGTACGCGGCGGCATCGGTAGTGTGTTCCGGCTGGCGATCACTACGTTGCGAGCTACCAACGATCCGACATTCCCGCTGCGTCGCGCCCTTCTCAAACCGAACGTTCAGCACCGGCCCGCCATCACCGATGAAGCAAAGCTCGGCGCGTTGATGGTCGCGATCGACGAGTACGACGGCTGGCCAACCATTCGCGCCGCGCTTTTGCTCACTGCACTAACGATGACGAGGCCGGGGGAGGTCCGGTACATGCGGCGTTCCGAAATCCTATGGCCGAAAGCCACATGGCGCATACCGCCCGAGCGGATGAAGATGCGCCGGCCGCATGACGTGCCGCTCTCCACGCAAGCACTCGCTATCATTCGCGACATCTGGTCCCTGTCCGAAGGCCATGAGCTGGTGTTGCCATCCATCCGCTCTCCGCTCAAAGCCCTCTCAGAGAATGCAATGAACTCCGCGCTGCGCAGGATCGGATACACGAAGGAAGAGGTATGCTCTCACGGCTTCCGCTCCTCGGCGAGCACCATTCTCAACGAGCGCGGCTATGACGCCGATGTCGTCGAGGCCGCCCTCGCCCACCAGGACCAGGACGAAGTGCGCGCTGTCTACAATCGCGCAAAATACTGGCCGCAGCGGATCAAGCTTTTGCAGGATTGGGCCGACTTACTGGATGAATTCAGGAGGCTCTCAGCGGCAAAGAACGCTGCCTGATCTCATTCACGGCAGAGTGACCATCAATGCGATTGCGATAATCGTCGGAGCCACATGCCGAGTCGCCTACCTGTCGCGCTATACCCACCGCGTTGCCATCTCCAACGGTCGGCTCTTGAATAGCGATGGCAAGACGGTGACCTTCCGCGTCAAGAACTATCGGGTCGACGGCGTGGCGCGACATACCACGATGACGCTCGACATCGCCGAGTTCATCCGCCGCTTTCTTCTCCACGTGCTGCCGAAGGGGCAGCATCGCATCCGTCATTACGGCCTGTTCGCCAACGGCGCACGCCTCGACAAGATCGCGCTCGCACGCAAGCTGGTCGGCGTGACCGTAGCAGAGATCGCCCACGCTGCGGCGGAACCGATGCACAATGAGGAAGCGACCGACGCAAAGCCGGCGACAGCCGAACCCGAGCCTCACAAACAGACCTGTCCGTGCTGCGGCAGCAAAATGCGCATCATCGAGGTCTTCCAGCGCGGCCAGACGCCTCGGCACAAAGCCTCGCCGTGCCCGCCATCGATCCGGATCGATACGTCATGACAAGGGTTGTAGAAGCACCGCGAAACGATGATGCGTCGAGTTGGTCACCGGCCAGCCTCGCGGACCCGTTGTCGATTCACCGCCGGCGTGGCTGTCGCACTGACCGCAGTCACTCGCAATCGCACCATCGCGAGCTGTTGCCAGACCGTCGCTCGCCAAACACGAGCCCAGCCGGCGCAATAACTACTTCGCCCGCCAACGACCAAATGTCCAAATACCCATAGCGATCGCCGCACTGCCACCGGTCACCTCCCGCGGGTTCCTTCCCTGCAGGCTTCCGGACGCCGGCCACGGTGCCAGTGGCACCGTCCGTGACGGCCGGCATCCGGAACCCTCAACACTTTCTGCCGCACGCGCCCGCACCAAAAGCAGCAAGCCATTTCACCGTCGGATCGGGGTGATGTTCGTCACAGAGACGCGATACCGTTCGCCATTGCACGCACCGACGAGGTGAACGAATAACCTTCTCCGTCGCCAATTTCTGCATCTGCAACGGGTGCTGCCGCGCTCCCTGCCGCGCCGCGCATCGCGCGGTCGCCAACCTATCCGTCGCGGCCCGGTGCGCATTTAGGGAGGCCGGCCTGGGAACAGCGATTGTTACGGAGCAAAAGCATGGCGGATGAGCACTCGGAACCGGGCGGCATGAAGGTTCTCAGGCTTTATGCGGACGCCTTAGGAGAAAGTCGATTTGAGACCACGACAATGCCAATGGCGCTCAAAGAGTTCGCGCCCCCTGCGGCTCCACTCCGTGTTAGCGACCCCCAACCCGCTCAGAATTACGTCATCTTAGAGGTTGGCCCTGAATGGGGAGGGGCAGTACCTCACCCGTCACCAGCCCGAATGATGGCGTTTTGTTTATCAGGCTGCACTCGCGCGACGGCAAGCTCAGGTGAATCGCACACATTCGTCGCAGGCGATCGTCTGCTACACGAGGATACGTCCGGCAAGGGGCATAGCACTGAAGTCATATCGGACGTGCCTGCTCGATGGGTATTTATCCGCCTCCCAAATTAGCTCAACTGCGCCGCCGCGATGTCCCAGACGGGCCACCAGGAGATTCAGGCACTGCCGCAAACAGCTTCTCTATTCGATCACCTGGTCGGCGAGTTCGTGGAGATCCAACGGCACATCGAGGCCCAGTGCCTTGGCGGTCTTGAGATTGACGATCAGCTCAAACTTTGTAGGCTCTTGCACGGGGAGATCGGCGAAATCAGTACCATAGGAAATCAGCCCCCGCGGCGAGTTTCCGAAGCTTGGCGGCATCCGCCCATGCCCTGCGGGCTCGACTTATCTTGAGAAATCGTTGGATCGCAACACCACGGGTCGGTCGGCCTGGGCCTGTTCCTCGAAATACTTGCGTGATGCTCGCTCCTCGATTGCTTCCCGCAATCGCTTAAACTGACCTACGCGCTCCTCCGGCTTCACGTCACGCCTGACTTCAAGACTGTCCATCGCCGCGGTGCTGATCGCGCAACGAATCACCTTGTCTTGATTGAGCATTGTGAACTCAACGACCATTCGATCGGAATCGTAGCCCTGCACCTCACCCCGCTGTAGCGGCATCGCAAATTCTCAATGCTGGAGCGATTTCATTGTGCCACGCACTGCTTTTCTTGACCCCCAAAACCGAAGGCCTCCGTCTCCAGGCGTCTATCCCGCATCTGGCCTTCTATACGTACCGAGAATCCTATCCCAGAAAAAATGGATAATCGCGAAATTACTGTCCGTGTGCCGATGATGAATGAAGTGTAGCTCTTGTTTGCGTCTGAACCATGCGAACTGGTGAAGCCGCGATTTCTCCGAGTGGTATTCGTTGTCGAACAAGACGTGCGCGTAGAACGACGCCGAGCCTGCGACTACCATCACCACAAAAAGATCTAGCGGCAATAAGAAATAAGCGCATCCCCCCACGAGAAGGATAGGAATGAAAAAGTAGGGCGTCGTATTGCCTTCATCACCGAGGTGTGTCCGAGAGACAAGATGGTCGTCGGAATAGTGGGTGTGATGGAAGTTGATGTGATTGCGGAAAATCTTACCGCCCATGGGATGGTGGGCCACCTTATAGTGTATCAACGTCTGACCAAATGACATGACCAAATGGGTAGCGCCAGCCGTCACGAAAAATAGCGAAAGCTTCAAAATGAGCGGAGACGCCGCCTGGATCATGAGCGCTTCCTCCGGCTTAAGGAGCCAATCTAGCACGCAGCCCCCGCGCGCCCTACGTTCAAAATCGTCGCAACTCATCCCGATGATGCGTGAAAGGGGCGCGCTCAGGTCCGTTGTGGGTCATTCAGGTCGGTTTGGCGAAGTCGGCGGCACGTTCGCAGTTCCCCCGATAGCCGACATTTGCTTGCGCCGCAGCAAGTGAACTGACGGGCCACAGCACAAAGTCGCTGCGCTCCAGCCCGCTGCGCGGGGTCAGGAGCCGATAGGCCGGTAGCCGGCCGAGAGAGCCAATAGCAGTTGGAGAGCCCCGTCCTGACAATCGAGGCGTCGTCAACCTCACTCAGGATGGAGCTCCCCATGAACGAGACCAACTCTGTCAGTCCGCTGCGCCAGCGTATGATCGAAGATATGGCTGCGCGCAAACTCAACCCGCACACGCAGCGCAGCCACGTCTACAGTTGCAAGCGGTTCGCCGCC
Source organism: uncultured Alphaproteobacteria bacterium (assembly GCA_963791925.1). Lineage (GTDB taxonomy): Bacteria > Pseudomonadota > Alphaproteobacteria > Rhizobiales > Xanthobacteraceae > BOG-931. The sequence continues at coordinate 34,874 of CAWBUA010000008.1, forward strand.
TGGCTCAAACGCTCGCCCGATACGGCGACGCCCGACGAGGTACGGCGATTTCAGCTGTATCTCATCGAGAGCGGGGCGAGCATCTGTAACCGCAATCGGATCATGACCGGCGTGCGCTTTCTGTTCCGCGTCACGCTGCGTCGGCACGATCTGGCGGCCGAGGTCTGGCACCTCAAGGAGCCGCAGAAGTTGCCGCCGGTGCTGAGCCCAGAGGAGGTCAAGCGCATTCTCGCCATGGCGACGAGCCTGAAGGCGCGAGCGATGCTGACGCTTGCCTATGGTTGCGGGCTGCGGGCCGGCGAGGTGGTGCGGCTGCGGGCGGGCGACATCGACAGCGAGCAGAGGATCATCCGCATCGTGCAGTCGAAGGGCCGCAAGGACCGGCACGTGATGCTGCCGGCGGAGGTCCTCGAGCTGTTGCGGCAATGGTGGAAGGCGCGCCCGACCGAGCAAGACGCCGGCATTGCGCCGGAACAACGCTGGCTGTTTCCCGGTCGCGATGAGCATCGGCCTCTGACCACACGCCAGTTCAGCCGGCTGTTTAAGGAGGCGGCGAAAGCGGCGGGGCTGCGCAAAACGCTGTCTCTTCATTCGCTTCGCCATTCCTTCGCAACCCATCTGCTCGAGAACGGCAAAGACATTCGGGTGATACAGGCGTTGCTTGGACACGACAAGCTCGAGACGACGGCGCGTTACACGCGCGTGGCCACCGGCATGATCGCGGCCGTCGAGAGCCCGCTCACGCAACTGTCGCAGCCGCAGCGGAAAATGCGGAGCCGCAAGGACAAGTCGAATGAAGGACCGCCGGCGTAACGCCGTCGGTTGTGGTTCGACCAGCGCTGGAGGTCGCGGACATCTTCCGCGACCACGGCTCCGCTTGGCGTTCGGCTAACGCGGGGCATGTGAGCCTCGACCAGATGAAGGTGATGAGTGCGATCGAGCGCTGCCGCACAGCAGCACTCGGGGGTCATGTCTCGCGTTGCGAGAACGGTGCGTGTGCTTACACCGTCGTCAGCTACAACAGTTGCCGCAATCGCCACTGCCCCAAGTGCCAGGGCGCGGCGGCACAGAAATGGCTCGCCGCGCGCGAAGCCGAGTTGCTGCCCGTCAGCTACTTCCATGTTGTCTACACGCTGCCCAGTCAACTGCGCGATGTCGCTTATCAGAACAAGCGCGTCATCTATGACCTGCTCATGAAGGCGGCGGCCGAAACCACGCTCGCCATCGCCGCCGATCCAAAGCGCCTCGGCGCGCGGATTGGCATTACAGCCGTGCTCCACACATGGGGATCGGCGATGACGCATCATCCGCACGTGCACATGATCGTGCCAGGCGGAGGGCTCTCGCTCGATGACGCGCGATGGGTCGCGGCGCGCGCCAACTTCCTCGTCCATGTCAACGTGCTGGCGCGCCTGTTCCGCGGCAAGATGCTGGCGATGCTCATGGATGCGCACCGCGCCGGCCAATTGAAGTTCTTCAATACCCAGGCCGGTCTCGCCGACAAGCGCACGTTCAAGCGCTTCGTCGCTCCGCTGCGTCGGATCAAGTGGGTGGTCTACTGCAAGGCGCCGTTCGCGGGACCCAGGCAGGTGCTGCGCTATCTGTCGCGCTACACCCATCGCGTTGCCATCTCGAACCGTCGGCTGGTCGCTGCTGATGATGGCGGTGTGTCATTCCGCTGGAAGGACTATCGCATCGAAGGGCCTGGCCGCTGGAAAACCATGACCCTCGCACCGCACGAGTTTATCCGCCGGTTCCTCATCCACGTGTTACCGAAAGGCTTCCATCGCATCCGCCACTACGGGCTGTTCGCCAACGGCAACCGAGCCGAGAGCATCGCCAAGGCGCGTGAACTGCTCGCCGTCGCGACACCGCAGACTGAACCAGAGGCCGCTTCAACGCAGCAGTCCGATCAGCCCCGCGTGCACCCGCGCCCATGTCCCTGCTGCGGTGGCCGCATGATCGTCATCGAGGTCTTTGCACGCGGCGGGGCGCCCAGGCACAAGCCATCAATCGACACCTCATGAACTCGCCACTGATGCCAGATCAGACTGACGCACATCGCTGGCCCTTCGCCGGCAGCGCCGCCGCTCGGGCCGCAGACACCAAATGGCGTCTGTTGCATCTGCTCAACCCATCAGTCTGCGCCGCAAACCGTCGCCGTCTCATGCCAAGTGGTCGCAAAAACCCTTGTGCGCCAGCTTCCGGTCTCACCTGCGCCGCACAATCACCGGGCCGCACCGCGCGCGCCCGGTCTCAATCCCCATAGCGCCCGCCGCACCACCTGCAATCTCCTCCCGCGACTTCGTGCCTTGGCGCTTCTCGGACGCCGGCCGCACACACCCGCGGCTTGGTCTTCACTCCGGCGTCCGAGAAACCTGCACAGGAGGCGACATGGCGCATCGCGAAGCCGATGATTGCCGCGCCGATGCTGTTGGCATCAATTCTGTGGCTAGCGCGGGGATTTGTTGGCTACGCTTGTGGCGCGCCTAATAGCCTCGATACGGCTTACAAACTCCGTCTTGAATGGTGTAATGCGGCGGGCAGCCGTTACCTCCGCCATAATAACCTCCGCCATAATAGCGAGGACCTTGGTAGGGCCTGCACGCGCCGCTCTGAACTGTCATGCCCGGCGGGCAGCAGCCGCCAGCATAACAGTTACCACCACCGCGATAATACGGAGGCGGAGGGGGATAATAATATTGGGCACGAACAAGCGGTGCAGTCCAAACTGTAGCCGCGCCGATTAATGTCAGTCCCAGAGTTACCTTTGTAATTCCGCCCATGACGATCTCTCCCGGCCTGAGTCCCATGCTACATTATCACAGGAGACCACTAACAGGCGTTGCGCGTGAATAAGCCTAGCGAATGAATTGGTAGCTCAGCGTGAACGGATGCCGCCGCATCTTGAAGCCGGCCATTTCCAAATAAGGTCGCACGAAACGAGCCGACGTTTCGCGACCATCGAATGTGATGAAACATCGCCTGCCCAGATGTGGCAATAGGTCGATCACGTCGCTGGAGCAATCGACGCCATGCTTGCGTAGAGCCGGCCCGTCAATATGGACAAACTCGTAGGGGCGAACGGGAATATCTTTGTAGTAGGCGCACTTTTTGCCATCGACCTCCTGCACCCCCACGTCCCGCTGAATCAATTCGACTCTCGACAAAAATTCTTGCGGAATAATTCGGCGATGATCGGCGATCCATTCCGGGCTTTCTTCAATGGCGACGAAGGAACCAACTCCAGGACGTGAAAAATGAGCAAGCGCCATCACTGCGGTGCTGCGGCCAGCACCAAGCTCAAGCAGATGCATTGGGGCGCGTCGCCGGATGCCCTCGTATAGTGCGAGATAATCTGCATGGCTCACGCCGGTCGATAGCCTGCCGCCCTGCGGCCCCAGGGTCGCAAGCAGTTTGCGAAGTTCGGTCGGCATGCGCCTACAATAGACGCGGCCAAGCGTCCGCAAACCGATATCAATTGCTTTCGAGCGCAATCGGCCAAGCATTATAATTACGCGGGGCATTCAGCGACGCAGTAGTGGTGTGTCGGGAACCCAATCAGCCACGGCTTCTACCAATAAGGCATATCCCCTGGCTAGGCGATACTTTCTAGTCTACGTATTCGACCTATGCCCGTCTCTATCCCACCCTCCTGGTCGCGCCCGTAGCGGATAACTCATCGGATCGCCAGCGGATATTGCTTTCGAGCCGACTTCATTTAGGTGCGAGCCGTCTGCGTTGCTCGAAGGCCGCCGGACTGTCGAAATGTCTGATGAGGGCCAATGAACGAACCCGCTCGCGCGGGAGCGCGCTGCGCGCGGAACGGAGCAAGTGGCGAGGGCCGCGCTAACCGACTGATCGAGAGGCGCTGACGGGCAGGCGTCCCGCCCTGAGGATTGAGGGGTTGCAGAACCTCAATCTCAGGACAGGAGCCTTCGATGAGTGACAAGCCCATCAGCGATCTGCGCCGCCGCATTTTGCAGGATATGACGAACCGCAACTTCGGCACCAAGACCCAACACGATTATATCCGGCACATCGAGACCTTTGCCAAGTTCCTCGGGCGCGCGCCGGATACGGCGAGCGGCGACGACATCCGCTGCTTCCAGGCCGAGCAGATCGCGCAGGGCGCGCAGCCTGCGAAGATGAATACGCAAGCATCCGCACTGCGCTTCTTCCTTGGCATCACATGCGGTCGCGCCGACCTGGCCCATCAGATTGCCCGCACGCGTTACCCCAGGAAGCTGCCGCGTGTGCTTTCGCCCGAGGATGTCGCGCGGCTGCTCGAGGTGGCACCGGGCCCAGGCTTGAAGTACAAAGCGGCCTTGAGCGTGGCCTATGGTGCGGGTCTTCGAGGCGGCGAGGTCGCCATGCTGCGCGTCGGCGACATCGACAGCCAGCGCATGCTGATCCGTGTCGAGATGGGCAAGGGCCGCAAAGACCGGCACGCCATGCTCTCGCCGGTATTGTTGGAGCTGTTGCGCGCATGGTGGCTGCAGTGTCGCTCGCAGGGCTGGCTGTTCCCGGGCCGCGATCCGCTGTTGCCGATCACCGTGCGCCAGCTCAATCGCGCCTGCCACATGGCCGCCGATGCCGCCGGGCTAGGCTTCTGGGTGTCGCCGCATACGCTGCGACACTCGTTTGCGACACATCTTCTGGAGAGCCGCATCGACGTGCGCGTGATCCAGGTTCTGCTCGGGCACGCCAAGCTGGATACGACCGCGCGCTACACGCAGGTCGCGACCAATTTGCTGCGGTCGGTCGAGAGCCCGCTCGATCGACTACTGCGGCCGACGGATCAGTCGCCGGCATAGTCGGTGCTCCTTGGCCCGTCCTGCCCTGGAGGTCGCGGACCTGTTCCGTGACCATGGTCCCGTTTGGCGTGAGGCCAACCGCGGCCATGTGAGCCTCGGACAACTGAAGGTGATGAGCGCGATCGAGGACTGCCGCACGGCGGCGCTCGGCGGCCACGTTGCGCGCTGTGAGAACCAGCGGTGCGGCTTCACCTCGATTGCCTACAACAGTTGCCGCAATCGGCATTGTCCCAAGTGCCAGGGGGCGGCAGCGCGCCAATGGATGGCGGCGCGCGAGGCTGATCTCTTGCCGGTGCCCTACTTCCACGTCGTGTTCACGCTGCCGGCCGAGATCGGCGACATTGCCTATCAGAACAAGGCGGTGATCTACGACCTGCTGTTTAGGGCATCGAGCGAGACGATGCTCACCATTGCGGCCGACCCGAAACACCTCGGAGCCAGGATTGGCATCACCGCCGTGCTGCACACCTGGGGCTCGGCGATGACGCATCACCCGCACGTGCACATGATCGTGCCGGGCGGCGGCATCTCACTTGGTGGCGATCGCTGGATTGCAGCGCGGCGCAACTTCCTCCTGCCGGTGCTGGTGCTCTCTCGGCTGTTCCGGTGGCTGATGCTGGAGAAGCTTGTTGCCGCGCACGCGGCCAGCAAGCTCACGTTCTTCGGCAGGCACGCGGCACTCGCCGATGCTGTGCGCTTCGCCGAGTTCCTGGCACCGCTCAAGAACAAGCGCTGGTTCGTCTACGCCAAGCAGCCCTTCGTGGGCCCGAGAGCCGTGCTCGCCTACCTGTCGCGCTATACCCACCGCGTTGCCATCTCCAACGGTCGGCTCTTGAATAGCGATGGCAAGACGGTGACCTTCCGCGTCAAGAACTATCGGGTCGACGGCGTGGCGCGACATACCACGATGACGCTCGACATCGCCGAGTTCATCCGCCGCTTTCTTCTCCACGTGCTGCCGAAGGGGCAGCATCGCATCCGTCATTACGGCCTGTTCGCCAACGGCGCACGCCTCGACAAGATCGCGCTCGCACGCAAGCTGGTCGGCGTGACCGTAGCAGAGATCGCCCACGCTGCGGCGGAACCGATGCACAATGAGGAAGCGACCGACGCAAAGCCGGCGACAGCCGAACCCGAGCCTCACAAACAGACCTGTCCGTGCTGCGGCAGCAAAATGCGCATCATCGAGGTCTTCCAGCGCGGCCAGACGCCTCGGCACAAAGCCTCGCCGTGCCCGCCATCGATCCGGATCGATACGTCATGACAAGGGTTGTAGAAGCACCGCGAAACGATGATGCGTCGAGTTGGTCACCGGCCAGCCTCGCGGACCCGTTGTCGATTCACCGCCGGCGTGGCTGTCGCACTGACCGCAGTCACTCGCAATCGCACCATCGCGAGCTGTTGCCAGACCGTCGCTCGCCAAACACGAGCCCAGCCGGCGCAATAACTACTTCGCCCGCCAACGACCAAATGTCCAAATACCCATAGCGATCGCCGCACTGCCACCGGTCACCTCCCGCGGGTTCCTTCCCTGCAGGCTTCCGGACGCCGGCCACGGTGCCAGTGGCACCGTCCGTGACGGCCGGCATCCGGAACCCTCAACAATCGCGACCGACGCACTTGCAGCAAACACCGCAAAAAGAAAGACCGCCAACGCGGCGGTCTCTCTGAAATCCGATCAGGTGTTTTGATCAAGCTGCTGCTTGAGCCCTCCTCCTGCGCCAGCCAAGCAGACCCAGAGCGGTTAGAGCACTCGAGAATAGCGGTAAGGCGGAGGGAAGTGGGGTGGTGGCGCTGGTAACGGTCCATACGCCTGGCTGGCCATCTACCTCCGCAATACTGATGCTGTCAGCAGTGACTATTGTGCCGCGATCGAATTGGGGCGGGTCAACAGGCGAGTCATTGATCGTGTATATCCCCGCCCCGGATATGCCGACGTACCAACTAATGGGAGTCCCTGTCGCGTCGGTGGAGAAGTCTTCAAATATTGACCCAGGGAGCGCGGTGGTGTTCGTGAATGTTTGGACACCATCGGAAAAAGAAAATGAAACTGGCGTAAGAGTTACGTTGGATGCGTTATTTGGAATCGGGTTCAGGAGTTCGATCGTCCCTGACACCGAGTCAGCCGTCGTGTATGGTGGATCGGCGGATTCGAAATGATTTCCGGTATATGTATAAATCGTATTGGCATTGGCAGACGCCGAGACGATCGCGCTCAACGCCGCCGCACAGACAATTGCCAATCCAAACCGATTAGAGGTTTTCATAGCTGCCTCCCCCATTATGGACGCCCAGCGCCGCGCGCGGCCCTGCCTTCTTTTTCCGCCGCCATCCCAGCAAACCCAGTCCCGCAAGCCCGGAACCGAACAGCGGCAGCGCGGCGGGAATCGGCGTGGAAGGTAGCGAGTCGCCAATGCCGGCGCTTTCTAAAAACGTGACGCCATCCGGCAGGTTCGACAGGTCGAAATAGGGATCGGCCACCCCGAACGCAAAATGGCCGTACTCGGCGCTGGCCGCTACGATCATGTGCACCTTATAGACCACGTCGTAATCGAACGTGGCGACCTGATCGATAGTGGCCGTGTGGGTGCCGAGCCCGGCAGCAAAACCATCGGATTGTACGCTTTTCGACAGCGAAAGCGGATTCACAGCTCCCAGGGAGACGATGGAAACGGATGCGCTGGCTTGGGGTGGCACGTTGCTTGTGGCTCCGTCGACTGTGCCCGCAGTTAAGTCGACGTAAGCCTCCACGGTTCTGTCTATGGTGCCCCCGGCCGGCCCGCCAAATTCCACGTAGTAGGTAAAATCCGTAGACGCGGATGCGTTCGCGTTGCCGGTGGCTCTCGCCGACACATAAACTTGGGGTACGATGTAATTGTTGTTGACCGCCGCTGCCCAGTAGTCGGGGTTGGGCGGGGAAGATTGACCGATAAAGGAGATATCTTGCCCTGTCTGATTCTCTTTCCCGTCAACGGCCCCATTGTCCCCGTATGATGCCATAATCCGGTAAACGGGGTCATATTGGGCAGGAAGGACCCCCACCGACGAGGCATGCGCCAAACCCGGGATCGCTGCCGCCAGCGCGGTCGCTGCGAGCAGCACCAACTTCGGATGTCTTGAGCGAACCGCGTCCGCGCGCCGATACGTCGTTCCCATGACACGGCTCCTGCCAAATTCAACGCCACATGGTGCGAATAATGGATGAGCGCGCAAACGCGTCAATCAACCGAACGGTTGAAATCGGCAAGTGACCGGAATTTCGAACCTTTCAGCGGGCCTTGCCGGTCAGAGCCCGGCGATCAGCTTGACCAGCTCGCTCTGCCGAGTCGTCCCGGTCTTACGGAACAGATTGTGCAAATGCGTCTTCACCGTTGCCTGCGACAGCCCCAGCCTCGCGGCCATGGCCTTGACGCCGCTGGTCTCGACCATCGCGTGGAGGACACGCACCTCGCTGGCCGTGAGGTTGTAGAGCTTGGCAATCGCTTCAAGCGGCGGTGGCGCGTCGGGCGCGGTTTTGCGGATGAACACGGCGGCGGCGGCGTCATGGTAGTGCGCGGCCTGTTGCCGCCTTCCCGACGTCAACGGCAGCACGTGCGCGAACCACGCCTCCTGCGGCGGGCTTGTGAGAGGCACGGCAATGCCGCGCGCGCCAATGGAAGCGTCGCCGTTTTTGGCAGAAGCGAAGATGTCCAGCAGCACGCGGTCGGCGTCCGGGGCAACCACATGAAGGGCATCGCCCTCCTCTTTTATCAGCGTAGCCGCCGAAAGCATTTTTCTTGCTGAAGTCATTGGCAAAGGCTATCGTCGCGTCAGCGCGAACCAGAACGATCGCAGCTTCGACATGGTCGAGCGTCTGCGTCAGCGCCTTTTGAGCTGCCAATTTTTGATCGAACAACCGGCCAATTGTGACCGCACGTTGCAGATGCGGCACTAAAACAGCGAGGCGCCGCCGCATCTCGTGGTCGATCGACACTTCGGTGCGGATGTTGATCAACGAGGTGCGGTTAACGCCCTTTTCCAGGTTTACGGCAAGCGCATCGACAATGCCCTGCGGCTTAACCCATTCCCTATAGAACCGGGTTTTTACGAATTCAGACTTCGGCATGATGTCGTAGGTGGTCATCACGGTCCCGACATCGACGAAGCTCGCCGCCGGGAACATCGGGTTCATCGGCAGATATTTTTCGAAATAGAGTTGCGTGTAGCGAGGAATTGCGTTGAACAGATGCAAGGCTTCGGAGCGTTCCGTCGCCGCATCGTACCAGTACAAAACCGCCGATGCGCCCCCCACATACGCGCAAATGCTTTTAAGCGCTTGTTGCCAAAGTGTCGGGTCCATCGCTGCATCGTAGATGTCACCGATGACGGCCGAAAGTTCCGCTAGCCCGGAAACCATTTCAATGTCGCCCTAGTTCTAGGTGCAAGTCTCGCTAGTTCAGTGGTACAACGCAACTGTCGATCAACCCTCAATGCCTTATACTCGGCGCGTGCGGCGCAACTCACATCGTATGGCTACGAAGAACATTGCTTTGATAGGAAAATGAAGGCCGACTGACAGGCTCTATTAAACGGTTGAATACGGCGCAAAATTTCCGCCGTGGGTAATTCGAGACCAAGTCATCCCGCGCCCGTCCACCGCAGAATGTCCGCCTTGGGTCATTATCGACCGATCCAGCCGATTTTGCCGGTCAGTTCATGTCCGCTTCGCTCCGAAAGCGACCGGAATGCTGCGCGGCGGCGAAATGACGCGAAGGGCCAGGGCACAAAGTCGCTGCGCTCCAGCCCGCTGCGCGGGGTCAGGAGCCGATAGGCCGGTAGCCGGCCGAGAGAGCCAATAGCAGTTGGAGAGCCCCGTCCTGACAATCGAGGCGTCGTCAACCTCACTCAGGATGGAGCTCCCCATGAACGAGACCAACTCTGTCAGTCCGCTGCGCCAGCGTATGATCGAAGATATGGCTGCGCGCAAACTCAACCCGCACACGCAGCGCAGCCACGTCTACAGTTGCAAGCGGTTCGCCGCCTGGCTCAAACGCTCGCCCGATACGGCGACGCCCGACGAGGTACGGCGATTTCAGCTGTATCTCATCGAGAGCGGGGCGAGCATCTGTAACCGCAATCGGATCATGACCGGCGTGCGCTTTCTGTTCCGCGTCACGCTGCGTCGGCACGATCTGGCGGCCGAGGTCTGGCACCTCAAGGAGCCGCAGAAGTTGCCGCCGGTGCTGAGCCCAGAGGAGGTCAAGCGCATTCTCGCCATGGCGACGAGCCTGAAGGCGCGAGCGATGCTGACGCTTGCCTATGGTTGCGGGCTGCGGGCCGGCGAGGTGGTGCGGCTGCGGGCGGGCGACATCGACAGCGAGCAGAGGATCATCCGCATCGTGCAGTCGAAGGGCCGCAAGGACCGGCACGTGATGCTGCCGGCGGAGGTCCTCGAGCTGTTGCGGCAATGGTGGAAGGCGCGCCCGACCGAGCAAGACGCCGGCATTGCGCCGGAACAACGCTGGCTGTTTCCCGGTCGCGATGAGCATCGGCCTCTGACCACACGCCAGTTCAGCCGGCTGTTTAAGGAGGCGGCGAAAGCGGCGGGGCTGCGCAAAACGCTGTCTCTTCATTCGCTTCGCCATTCCTTCGCAACCCATCTGCTCGAGAACGGCAAAGACATTCGGGTGATACAGGCGTTGCTTGGACACGACAAGCTCGAGACGACGGCGCGTTACACGCGCGTGGCCACCGGCATGATCGCGGCCGTCGAGAGCCCGCTCACGCAACTGTCGCAGCCGCAGCGGAAAATGCGGAGCCGCAAGGACAAGTCGAATGAAGGACCGCCGGCGTAACGCCGTCGGTTGTGGTTCGACCAGCGCTGGAGGTCGCGGACATCTTCCGCGACCACGGCTCCGCTTGGCGTTCGGCTAACGCGGGGCATGTGAGCCTCGACCAGATGAAGGTGATGAGTGCGATCGAGCGCTGCCGCACAGCAGCACTCGGGGGTCATGTCTCGCGTTGCGAGAACGGTGCGTGTGCTTACACCGTCGTCAGCTACAACAGTTGCCGCAATCGCCACTGCCCCAAGTGCCAGGGCGCGGCGGCACAGAAATGGCTCGCCGCGCGCGAAGCCGAGTTGCTGCCCGTCAGCTACTTCCATGTTGTCTACACGCTGCCCAGTCAACTGCGCGATGTCGCTTATCAGAACAAGCGCGTCATCTATGACCTGCTCATGAAGGCGGCGGCCGAAACCACGCTCGCCATCGCCGCCGATCCAAAGCGCCTCGGCGCGCGGATTGGCATTACAGCCGTGCTCCACACATGGGGATCGGCGATGACGCATCATCCGCACGTGCACATGATCGTGCCAGGCGGAGGGCTCTCGCTCGATGACGCGCGATGGGTCGCGGCGCGCGCCAACTTCCTCGTCCATGTCAACGTGCTGGCGCGCCTGTTCCGCGGCAAGATGCTGGCGATGCTCATGGATGCGCACCGCGCCGGCCAATTGAAGTTCTTCAATACCCAGGCCGGTCTCGCCGACAAGCGCACGTTCAAGCGCTTCGTCGCTCCGCTGCGTCGGATCAAGTGGGTGGTCTACTGCAAGGCGCCGTTCGCGGGACCCAGGCAGGTGCTGCGCTATCTGTCGCGCTACACCCATCGCGTTGCCATCTCGAACCGTCGGCTGGTCGCTGCTGATGATGGCGGTGTGTCATTCCGCTGGAAGGACTATCGCATCGAAGGGCCTGGCCGCTGGAAAACCATGACCCTCGCACCGCACGAGTTTATCCGCCGGTTCCTCATCCACGTGTTACCGAAAGGCTTCCATCGCATCCGCCACTACGGGCTGTTCGCCAACGGCAACCGAGCCGAGAGCATCGCCAAGGCGCGTGAACTGCTCGCCGTCGCGACACCGCAGACTGAACCAGAGGCCGCTTCAACGCAGCAGTCCGATCAGCCCCGCGTGCACCCGCGCCCATGTCCCTGCTGCGGTGGCCGCATGATCGTCATCGAGGTCTTTGCACGCGGCGGGGCGCCCAGGCACAAGCCATCAATCGACACCTCATGAACTCGCCACTGATGCCAGATCAGACTGACGCACATCGCTGGCCCTTCGCCGGCAGCGCCGCCGCTCGGGCCGCAGACACCAAATGGCGTCTGTTGCATCTGCTCAACCCATCAGTCTGCGCCGCAAACCGTCGCCGTCTCATGCCAAGTGGTCGCAAAAACCCTTGTGCGCCAGCTTCCGGTCTCACCTGCGCCGCACAATCACCGGGCCGCACCGCGCGCGCCCGGTCTCAATCCCCATAGCGCCCGCCGCACCACCTGCAATCTCCTCCCGCGACTTCGTGCCTTGGCGCTTCTCGGACGCCGGCCGCACACACCCGCGGCTTGGTCTTCACTCCGGCGTCCGAGAAACCTGCACAATTTCAAACTCATGCAACGCAACATGATCAGCGTGTCACAAACGGAAAGACCGCCTCGTTCGCGGCGGTCTCTCCATAACCTGATTGTCGGCTTCAGCTAAGCAGCGAGAGCTTGCGTGACGCCCTTCTTGCGACGGCGTGTCAGATAACCGAAGAAGCAGAGACCGCTGGCGAAGAGGGGAAGTGTTGCCGGCAGTGGAGTCGTGGCCGAAGTAATCAAGTTAGGGCTGTAGTAGATCGTGTAATCAGGATCGTCGGACACGAATGTCGGATCAACAGTGACGGTGAGGTCGTTTGTTGTACCGGCGCCGAGAGCGTCCACGTACGCGTAGGCGGCCTCTACCACTTTAAAGGGTACATTCGGGACGAGATTGAGGGTAACGCTGAAGGGGCCATTAGCACTGACATCGAACACCTGAGTGTTGTCGAGGGTATCAGTAATAGAAATTGTGGCGTAGGCGTAGTTATATGCATCGATGGTCTGCTGTCCGGAGATGGTTCCGCTAAATGTGACCGGCCTGGTTAGACCCGTCGCAATCCCAAGCCCACCGTCATCTATATCAAAGGTTATTCCTGCAGTCGCTTGAACTTCCGCTTGAGTCTCCAGCACGGCACCGCCACCACCCCCCGTTCCGGCCGCTGATGCGCGCAGCGAGGTGTCAGGCCGCTTGCCGAATCCTCCTGACAAAACACTTACAGTAGCTGTCGCGGAGCCGGAATTTTGGGTACCCTTACCGCCGGCGCTGGCAGTCGCGAAAACCGACAGGCTCCGGTCGGGTGGAGACGAGTTCATTCTGTACGTCGATTCCGCCTGGGGCTAACACATACAACTGAGCATGTACGCCGGATGTGCCGTTCGGCAGTAGCGTCGAGGAGAACGCCGCCTGCGTCCAAAGTACCAGAGTTGCAGTGGCGGCCGCCGGTACTAGCGCAATGAAGCGAACTGCGTATAAAGAGAACCGCGACATCACCATGGCGCATCCCCCAACTCACTTCGTTTAGTTTCTCATCAAAAGCGTTGGGCTGCAATAGGCACAATCTATCGAGAGTTATAGATCGATCCTGGCGCCATGGTCAGTTCCACAATTCGATCGTGCGTTTAGCATCCGCGGCAGCAGTCGGCGCCCACCCAGCACGCCCATTTTCACAAATGGGTCACGAGCGACAGATTCACGATCTCCGCACAACGTCAGCTTTCACTGATAGCGACCGAATCCCTGCGATGCGCCGACCGGCGAGGATGCTATGAGCTACTATGTTCGCGGCCTCGAATTTGAGAATTGAAACTCACAGCTGGGTGCGGCGTTGGGTGCCGTCGCGGAGTTGGTTGGAAATGAGGGTGGCGTAGTCTCCGGGGTGTTCAACCTCGAATCATCCGGCGTTGAAGCGTCGGACTGGAGACCACGCCATGACGAACACTACCACGAAGCTTGATTCTTTGCAGCCTGCGGCCGAGATGGCTGTTGATCTTTTCGACAACTGGTTTGACCCGATCGAGACCGAGGTGCGGTCTCGGGCGCGTGGGTTCATCGAAGAGCTGATCCGCGGCGAGCTCGACGCTGTACTGGCACGGCCGCGTTACGGGCGAAGCCAGATGGCCGGCAGTGAAAGAAGAGCGGGCGTTGCGGGCCACCGCCACGGGCGCCGTACGCGGTCTCTGACCGGCACGTTTGGCCCGATCGAGATTGCCGTGCCGCGCGCCAGGCTGAACACCGTCGACGGCAAAACGACGGAGTGGAAGAGCAAGGCGCTGCGGGCCTATCAGCGCCGCACGCTGGCCGCTGACGCGCTGATCGCGAGTACGTATCTCGCCGGCACCAACACGCGCCGAGTGCGCCGGGCGCTGGCGGTCTTGTTCGGCGGCGCGGTCGGCAAGGACACGGTGAGCCGGATCTGGCGCAAGGTGAAGGGCGACTGGGACGCCTGGAGCACCCGCTCGTTGGCCGAGGAACCGATCGTGCGGCTTATTCTCGACGGCACCGTCGTTCGCGTCCGGCTCGACCGCAAAGCGACCTCCATCTCGCTGCTCGTCGTTCTCGGCGTGCGTGCGGACGGCCAGAAGGTGCTGCTGGCGATCAAAAGCATGGGCGGCGAGAGCGCCGAGGCCTGGCGCACTGTCCTGGACGACCTCATTAAGCGCGGGCTGCGGCAGCCCGAGTTCCTCATTGTCGACGGCGCGCCCGGGCTCGACAAAGCGATTGCCGCCGTCTGGGACGGCGTGCCGGTCCAACGCTGCACCGTGCATAAGCATAGGAACCTTCTCGCACATGCACCCGAGCGCCTGCATGACGAGATCACGGCGGATTACAACGACATGATCTACGCGGCGACGCGTGAGGAGATCGAGGTCCGCCGCAAGGCCTTCATCCGCAAGTGGCGGCTCAAGCATCGCGCCGTCGCTGAGAGCCTGGAGGAAGCGGGCGAACGCTTGTTCGCCTTCACCCGGCTGCCGCCAAGCCAATGGCGCAGCGTGCGGACCACAAATGCCATCGAGCGGTTGCACGAAGAGTTCAAACGAAGGATCAAGACGCAGACGGTGCTGCCGTCGGCCGATACCGCCGCGATGTTGTTCTGGGCGCTGCTCGCCTCCGGTCAGATCAACATGCGCAAGGTCGATGGTTGGCAGACGCTCGCCACAAAGCCCATCAATCAGCCGATTGACCTCGCAGCCTGAAACGATACCTTCATGTTACCGGAGATCGCGCTACACCGAATTCCAACCCCATCCCGGACGGCACCGGGCGCGGTGTAGCGATGCTTCGAGTCCCGTTTGAGGAATAAATTCGCACAAAAGAGTGTGAGTACGACTGAGAGTACGCCCCATATCCGCACTTGCAATTCGTAAGTTATCTCAATAGCTTGCTTGTTTTCTGAGAGTCCTCTCCTGGCACCAACGCAAAAATACGTTTTTGATTCTGCTCTGTTTTTTCCGGAAATAGTCCCACCCAAGAAATCGGAATCGAACCCATTGCTGCGTGACGGCAAACTGCCACGTGCCAGTACCGCCCAACGTCCGTTTTTCGGGGCCAAGCAGACTCCAAATTGACGTCTCGAATTGGTCGCTAATGACCCCGCAGCCGAAATGCAAGTCGCCTTGCGGATGCGACAAGGGCGCCCTGTTAGGGATCATCGTCGCTGCTTCCCACCAATTCAGAACGGAGGTAGCCGGCTTAGGTTCGCGTTCCGACGACTTCGAGGTATTCGGCGGCGATACAGGTTGTGCCGTCACGGGCGTCGTTGTGCTGGGCGTAGAGGTCTTCCAGGTCGCGGCGGAGCGCAGCTTGGGCCGTTTCGCTAAGCCCGGCGAATGCTTTCAAAGTCGGGCCGTAATGAACCCGGTAGAAGTCGACCGTTTCCGGAATCGAGAATGGAAATTTGAGTTGCGCAAAGCGACGCGTCACCTGCAGGTCCTTCACATCGGCGCCGAGCCGTTCACGAACGGTCGCTTCATCGCCCCATTGCAACGGACTCGGCACGCCGGCGGGCGGTGCGACGTGCTTGGCGGTGGCCCGAAACACCGCGCCGATGAAGCCGCTTGGCGTCCAATTTGCCATCGCGATCTGCCCGCCGGACCGACAGACGCGGCGCAGCTCGGCGGCAACAAGGTCGGGCCGCGGCGCGAATATTACCCCGAACATGCTGACGATGAGATCGAAGGCGCCGGCGGCAACGGGAAGATTTTCGGCATCGCCTTCCTCGAACCTGATGTTTAGCTTTTCCCGCGTGGCTCGCGCGCGCGCCTGATCGAGCAGATTGGGAGAAATGTCGACGCCGGTAACGGCGGCGCCGGCCCTCGCCGCGGGAATGGAAAGGTTGCCGTTGCCGCAGGCGACGTCGAGCACCTGCATGTTTGGCTTGATCTGGCGGCGGTCGATGAAATCGTTCGCCGCGGATTCAGTCAGCGCGGCCACGCTGCTATAGTCTCCCGCCATCCAGGTCGCCCTGATGCGGGCCTTGAGGCCATCCAGGTCGGCGATCGGTTGGATGGTCATGCATCGATCCTTTCATCGAGGTTTCGCTACGCGCGGCGCGCGCATTGGCGCCAACGGTTTCGCATCCGTGCCGCGGCTGGACCATCCGAGTTGCGCCGCGGCTATCCGATTTGCGCCCAAAAAAATACGGCCCCGGCGCCGATCCGAATGACGATGCAGGGCTGGGCTGGTATTGTCGCCGACGGAGATGCTCGCGATGCCGCGCCAGCCGCTTCCGCGTGACGTGAAAAAAGCGATCGATCTCGTACGAGGTGACCTCGCGCGGCGTTGGACCGTCAAAGATCTGGCGCGCCTCTGTGACGTGCGGCGGCGCACAATGGAGAAGCACTTTCGGCGTTTCGCCGGCTGCGCGCCGCTGGAATTTTTGCGCACCGCGCGGCTCGATCAGGCGCGGCGCAAGCTCATCGCGGCAGCGCCGGGCGCCAGCGTGACCGCGGTGGCCATGCAATGTGGCTTGACACATCTCGGCCGCTTTGCCGTGACCTATCGCGAGCGCTACGGAGAAAGTCCCTCCGACACGCTGCGATACCGGCGTATTCCGCAGCAACTAAATCCGTCGTCTTTCCGATTGGCTGCATGTTCGGAGCGGGCGACGCTTGCGATCCTGCCGTTTGATTTTATTGGGCCGCAGGCGGCTTGCGCGATCAGCATCGGTGAGGAGATCGCCGCGGCATTGGGCCGAACCGGCTGGGTCAGGATCGCGCCGGCTCGCGCAGCGCGCTACTGCCTGCACGGTCGGGTGAAGGAAGACGGCGCCGGCGCGCTGCGGATCAGAGCAACGCTACTCGATCAAACCACGTCCCGCTACATCTGGGCGGACTGCACGGATTGTGCGGCTGGCGATCTGTTCGGCTCGCCGGATTGGCTTTCCAACATCGTATCGGGCGCGCTTCGTTCGGTCGTGTGTGACGCGGAGATTGATCGTGCCGCTGGCGTGGAGCCAGCACACCTCACCGCCTGGGAGCTCAGCATGCAGGCTCTTCCGATGGTGCTTGCGGCCGACCCTGCCATGCATGCCACGGCGCTCGAATTGCTCGACCAAGCGATTGCGCGCGTGCCGCGTGATCCAATTCCGATCGCTATGGCAGCGTGGTGTCACGGGCTGCGAGCCGGTCATCACTTCACCGCCCATCGCAAGGCCGAGCAGCGTAAAGTGCTTGAACTTGTATCGAACGCATCGGCGCTCACCGTCGGCGACCCGCTCGCCCATACGATGTTGTCGGCCGCCTCCATGCTGGCGCACGATCTCGCCGCCGCCGAGGCCCATGCACGGCAGGCGCTCGCCATCGACGGCGGATCGCCTTGGGGCTGGGGCCGCCTCGCATGGGTTCATGCCTATCGGGGAGAAACAACCAAAGCGATCGAGTGTTGCAAGATCGCGCGGGTGCTGGCGCCTGTCGACCCGCTCAATTTCGTGTGGTCGCTTGGCATTGCCGCGGCCAACTTTGAGCTCGGAAGCTACCACGCCGCGGTTCAATGGTATCGGCGCGCGCTTGCCGCACAGCCGAAGGCGATATGGATCAATCGCTTCCTCGCCGCGGCTTTGGTGCATGCCGGCAAGCATGACGAAGGGAAACAGAGTTTCCGCATGTTTTGCCGCGATTTTCCCGAATTGACCATCACCGAGGTCAGAAGCGGGCTACCCCATACCGCTACGCTGCTTGATCGCGTCGCCGACGGACTCGAAAATCTCGGCATGCGCTACTCGTAATCAAGGAGGAGGGCGGGCAGGCGGCGTGGCGAAGGAAGGCTGCCAGCAAAGTGACTCAATGGGACGATTGGTGAAGGTGGGAAACGATAAGCTATTGATCACGCTGGTGAGGGTTGCCTCTCTCCTCGGCACCACCGCCTAACATCACCCGATCAGCGACAGCGTCGCCTGCTCGTAGCGGCCCGCTCCCATCTCGCTCGCGGGGAAGATGTGGTGGTCGGCGATCCATTCGAAGGATTCCTCGTAGACTTCCTTGGTATAGGGCTCGAACACCAGCCGCTCGCCGGGTCCCCAGCGCCGCGTGTCCATCAGCGCGTGGAAGCGGTCGGGGAATTCGTTCTTGTAATAATGCGTGTAGAGTTCCGGCCGCAGGTCGATGTCGCGCTGCGCCTTGCGCAGCGCGCGGAAGAACTTGCGCAGGTCCTCCGGATCGGGATCGCCGTGGATCATGGTGCCGATCATGAAGGTGGTGTCGATCACTTTGCGGAAGCCGAGCTGCTCGGCGAAGTAATACGGCCCGCTGAACAGGTTCACCGCCGGCGCGGTGCCGTCGATCAGTTTCGTCCATGCGCGCGAACAGCATGCCGTCGGCGTAATTGAGCTTGATCTGCTCCGGCTTGAGATAAGTGCTCCAGCGCCTGGATCGTGGCGTAATGGCTGCCGGACTGATAGCCGACCGAGATCGGCACGCCGGCGAGATCGGCCGGCGTTTTGATCGGCGAATCGGCCGCGACGAAGATGCCGGCCGGCGCCACCGAATAGACGTCGGTGTACATGCGGCCGTGGCCTTTGGAGGCCGCGACGTTGACGGTCCAGTGGCAGGCGCAGCTCACGTTCGACTTGCGGCCTTCCTCGAACGACTGGAAGGCGCCGACCTTGTCGCCCTTGTCGTGGATGCTTGCCGCCGGTCGACGCGCACCAGTTCGCGGAATTCGTAATCCAGGCCCTCGGCGCGGAAATAGCCCTTCTCCTCGGCGACCCATTCCTGCAGGCGGAAATGCGGTTCGATCAGAAATTTCGCCACGGCGTTCTCCTCCGGTTTCGATTTCAGCAGCTGACGAGTCCGTTTGTTGGAATACGGCGGCGCTCGGCGACGCGACGCGCGCGGATCATCTTGACGTGATCGTCCATCAGAGCGCGCGCGCCGCTCGGGTCGCGCAGCTCGATCAGATCGGCAAGTCTGGTGTGAACCTCGAAAATGTGCCGCGCCAGCTTCGGCGTCGCGGTGACGTTGCGGCGCGGCCACGACACGTGCTCGAGCGAGATGAGCTGCACCAGGATGACGCGGTTGTGCGAGGCCTCGGCGACGGCGAGATGGAAGTCGCGCGACAACCGGGTGAATTCGTCGAGGTCGCCGATTACCGCTTCCGCCTCGGCGAGCAGGCGGCGCAGCTTTATCACGTCGGCCGGCGTCGCGTTCTCGGCGGCAAGCTCGGCGCCCAGCGTCTCGATGGCGCGCTGCGCATCCATGATCTCGGCGGCGCTCACGCCGGTGAGATCGAGCTGCACGGCAAGCGCCTCGGCGAACAGGCGCGGATTGCCGTGCGCGATGCGCGCGCCGCCGCCTTTGCCCATGCGGATTTCGACGATGCCGAGCGCTTCGAGCGTGCGCAACGCGTCGCGGGCGACGATGCGGCTTGCCTTGAAGCGCGCCGCCAGATCCTTCTCGGTGCCGAGGAAATCGCCGGGCTTGAGCCGTCTGGCGAACAGCGCGTCGCGCACCTGCGCCACCACCTGTGCCGACAGCGACGACGAACGGCCGGCGAACATGATGCGCGCGGTCAAATCGCCGCTGCCTTGCGGCACGCTTTGCCTGGCTCGTGGGTCGCTCATTCGCGCGCCAGATTAGGGGCTGGCGTTAAAATAGTAAAGATAGTATCTTTAATCCGGACTGCAAAAAACGCTCAATCGGGCTCGGCGGCAGAGCAAGCATCGGGAGGAACGACATGGCCAAGCAGCGGATCAGCTACGTCCCGCTCGACAAAATGGACGCGCGGATGCGCGCCGAGATGGAGCGCTGCCAGCGCGAAGGCACGCCGCGGCCGGAAAGCTCGGCCATCCGCGCCCACGTGCCGGCCTGCTTCTGGTTCTTCGCCGAGTCCTGGCACAACATTTATCGTACCGGCGTGCTCGATCATGCGATCAAGGAACTGTGCCGGCTCTATGTGTCGCGCTCGGTGGCTTGCGAATATTGCGGCAATCAGCGTTCGGTGAAGGCGGCGCGGAGCGGAGCGCTGATCGAGGACCAGGTGCTCGATCTCCTGAACTTCGAGAAGTCGAGCAAGTATGACGAGCGGCAGAAGGCGGCGCTGGCTTATGCCGAAGCCATCGTCTGGCGCGCCGATACCGACGATGCGTTCTGGGACCGCATGCACGCGCATTTCAGCGAGCCCGAGCTGGTCGAGCTCGGTTGCATGATCGGGCTCACGCTTGGCCAGCAGAGCTGGCTGCGGCTTCTCAACATCGAGCACCACGAAGTGCTGGCCGGCACCGCGGCCTCGATGGCGCCCGGCTTCGAGGACGCCGGGCGGCTCAAAGCGACAAAATCGCACGCCGATTATTGGGCAAAAGCCAAGCCGGCCGGCGCGCCAGTCCGTTGAAAATAAAGATAAAGCAGCCCTGATATTTTTTGCGGCATATCAATGTCGGCAAGGAGCCTGCCCGGCAGTATTATTTGACTGGGCACCATCCACGGCTGGGACATGGATGGCTGAAAAAATATGGCTGACAAGAATGGCTGACAAGAATGGCTGACAAACTGACGCCCGACGCGCGCAAACGCCAGGTCATGATCTGGTACGTGCTTGCCGCCATGGTGGGCGTTTTATTGTTCCAGGCATTCTGGACCAGCTATTCGCAGATCGAGACCATCCCCTACAGCCAGTTCGAAACGCTGCTCGGCCAGGGCAAGGTCGACGAGGTCACGGTCGGCGCCGATTCGGTGCAAGGCACGCTGAAGGAGCCGCTCGCCGACGGCAAGAAGCAATTTTATGCAGTGCGCGTCGATCCGCAGCTCGCCGAGAAACTCGCGGCGCACCAGGTGGTGGTCAACGGCGCGCCGTCCGGCGGCCTGGTGCAGACCATCCTGTCGTGGGTGATTCCGGCCGTCATCTTCTACGGCATCTGGATGTTTCTGTTCCGGCACGTCGCCGAACGGCAGGGTTTCGGCGGGCTGATGACGGTTGGCAAATCGCGCGCCAAGGTCTTCGTCGAGACCGACACCAAAGTGACGTTCAAGGATGTCGCCGGCGTCGACGAAGCCAAGTTCGAGCTGCAGGAACTGGTGGCCTTTCTGCGCGATCCGAAATCCTACGGCCGGCTCGGCGCGCGGGTGCCGAAGGGCGTGCTTCTGGTTGGCCCGCCAGGCACCGGCAAGACCTTGCTGGCGAAAGCGGTGGCGGGCGAGGCCGGCGTGCCGTTTTTCTCGATTTCCGGCTCCGAGTTCGTCGAAATGTTCGTCGGCGTCGGCGCCGCGCGGGTGCGCGACCTGTTCGATCAGGCGCGCAAGGCCGCGCCCTGCATCATCTTCATCGACGAACTGGACGCGCTGGGGCGCAGCCGGGTGCCCGGCGGCTTCGGCGGCACCGATGAGAAGGAGCAGACGCTCAACCAGCTCCTGTCCGAGCTCGACGGCTTCGATCCAAGCTCCGGCGTGATCCTCCTCGCCGCCACCAACCGGCCGGAAATCCTCGATCCGGCGCTGATGCGCGCCGGCCGCTTCGACCGCCAGGTTCTGGTCGACCGCCCCGACCGCAAGGGCCGGCTCGACATCCTCAAAGTGCACGTCCGCAAGGTCCAGCTCGCACCCGATACCGATCTCGACGCCGTCGCCGGCCTGACCACCGGCTTCACCGGCGCCGACATTGCCAACCTCATCAACGAAGCGGCTATCGTCGCGACGCGGCGCAATGCCACGGCGGTCAATCTCAACGATTTCACCGAGGCCATCGAACGGATCGTCGCCGGACTGGAGAAGAAAAGCCGCGTCCTCAACGCCGAGGAGCGGCGCCGGGTGGCATTCCACGAGATGGGCCATGCGCTGGTGGCGGCGACGCTGCCGGGCATCGATCCGGTGCAGAAGGTTTCGATCATTCCGCGCGGCGTCGGCGCCCTCGGCTACACCATCCAGCGCCCGACCGAGGACCGCTTCCTGCTCAGCCGATCGAATCTGGAAAACCGCATCGCCGTGCTGATGGGCGGTCGCGCCTCCGAGCAGCTGGTGTTCGACGGCGACGTATCCAGCGGCGCCGCCGACGACCTGCAGCGCGCCACCGAGATCGCGCTGGAAATGGTGACCCGTTTCGGCATGGACCCGCAGGTCGGCCAGCGCACCTATGCGCCGCCGCCGCAGCCGTTTTTGGCGATGCCGGCCGGCGACCACGTTCAGGCCGCCGAGCTTACCACCCGCGAGATCGACGTCGCCGTGCGCGACCTGCTCGGCCGGGCGGCCGAGCGCGCCGGCGAGATTTTGCGGTCGCGGCGCGGCGACCTCGATGCCGGCGTCGCGTTGCTGCTCAAGCGCGAGACCATCACCGCGGACGATTTCGGGCCGCTGCGCTCGCCGAAAGCGGCGGCAGAAAAGGCCGCGGCGGAAAAAACCGCAGCCGAGCCGCGATTGTCGGTGGTGCCGGCGGCAGGCTGAAACTGGAAGAATCGGCGATGGCGGATCGTCTGAGCCTGTTCGCATTGCACGGCAGCGACGCGCTCGGCGCGGCAGTCGCCGCCGCGCTCGGCCAGCCGCTGGCCGCGCACGAAGAGCGCGAATTCGAGGACGGCGAGCACAAGGCGCGGCCGCTCGAAATCGGTGCGCGGCGCCGACGTCTTCGTGCTGCACGGCCTCCACGGCGGGCCGCAGCAAAGCGCCAATGACAAGCTGTGCCGGTTGTTGTTCTTCATCGGCGCCGTCAAGGACGCCGGCGCGGCGCGCGTCACCGCGCTCGCGCCTTATCTCTGCTACGCGCGCAAGGACCGCCGCACCAAGCCAAACGATCCGGTGACGACGCGCTATGTCGCGAGCCTGTTCGAGGCCGTCGGCACCGACGCCGTCGTGACGCTGGACGTGCATAATCCGGCCGCGTTCGAAAACGCCTTTCGCTGCACGACGGTGGCGCTGACGGCGGCGCCGCTGTTTGTCGACTATGTGAAAAGCGCGGCCACGGGCCTGGCCGACGAAAGACTTTGCGTGGTGTCGCCGGATCCGGGCGGCAGCAAACGCGCCGATCTGTTTCGCGAAGCGCTCGAAAGCGCGAGTGGACGGCCCATCGGCAAAGGCTTCGCCGACAAGCGCCGCAGCGCCGGGGTCGTCTCCGGCGATCTCTTCATCGGCGACGTCGAGGGCGCGACCGCGCTGATCATCGACGACCTGATCAGCACCGGCGGCACGCTCGTTCGTGCGGCGCAGGCGGCGCGGCGGGCCGGCGCCAAGCGGGTGCTGGCGTTGGTCACGCATGGACTGTTCATGCCGGGCGCCGAAGCCGCCATTCTCGATTCCGCGATCGACCGCGTCGTGGTCACCAACTCGGTCCCTGCGTTCCGGCTTGGCGATAAGGCCGCGCGGGCGAAGCTCGCTATCTTGCCGGTGGCGCCACTCCTGGCCGAGACCATTCGCCGCCTGCGAGCCGGCGCAACGCTTACCGACTTGCTGGTTTTTTGAGCCTTCGCTCCAGCCGCACCGCGTCGGCATGCGCGAGCCGCAGATAAGTGCGCGCCAGCGCCGGCCATTTCTCCGGCGTGCGCGGCTTGGCTTCGAAGAGATGTGCGATGGCGAGCCGCGCCCGCAGCGTCGCGCGGTGGCAGCGATAGAACACAAACAGCTCGTCGGTATGGCCGTCGTGCAGCGCATGCGCGACGCGGCGGCGCAGATATTCGCCGGCCCAGGCGGCGCCGAGCCGCTCGCACTCGACGCAGAGGAAGGCCAGCTCGTCGAACGGATCGACCATGCGCAGGCCGGCGTTGAATTCCAGGCAATCGATGATGCGCACCGGATCGCCGAGCCAGATATGTTCCGGGCGCAGATCGCCGTGGCCGTCGACGATGCAGCGGCTTCGCACCCGCGCGGCGAACAGCGCACCGCGCTCGGCGAGGAAGCGGCGCTGGATCGCATCGCTGTAACAAACGTCGCCCGCGGGCAGCGCAAAGCGTGGGTCGAGCAGGACGCGCCGGTTATAGGCGAGGCTCTTCCACAGCGCGTTCCGGTACATGTCCGGCGCCATGAAGACGGCGCGGGCGTGGCGATAGAACTGCACCAGCACGGCGGCGACGCGGTCGAGCTGCCAGCGCTGCAGGCGATTTTCCGCGATCACGCGGTCGAGCATCTTGGCGTCGTCGAGACGATTCATCACCACGAGCCAGTCGACGACTTCGCCCGAGCCGCCGATGGCGAGCCCCGACGGCGAACGCGTCAGCGCCACCACGCCGCGATAGACGTCGGCGGCCAGGCGCCGATTGAGCCGCAACTCGGCCCGGCACGCCGCCTCGCGCCGCTCGATGGTCGAGAAGTCAAGACAGGGAAAACGGACCGGCTTCTTGAGCTTATAGGCGCGCCCCTTGGCGAGAAAGACTTCCGACATGTGCGTCTCGCGGCGGATCACCTCCCGCGCCGGCGGAGAATAAGCGTCGCCGCCCATCAGAAACGCGATCTTGGCGGCGAGCGACGGCCCGGAACCGGCGATCGTTTCCAAAAACAACGTCCCGCTCAAAGCTTTGTCAGCCTGATCTCGGCACCGTTCAATTCGCCGATGACGCCGTCATGGATCGAAATCCATCAGATCGCCGATGCTGCTGGTTTTGGCCATCCATCTTTCGCGGGACTTGGCCCAGATGTCCTGCCACGCCGCGCCGAAGCTCGCGGTATCGTCGATCTCATAGACGCCTTCGTGCAGGCGCCTGCCGGCCTTGACGATCTCAAGTTTCACTTTCATGGCGGCTTTCCTCGCGCGGTTTCAGTTGACAATGCGAAAAATCGGAAATTCGCGCAACAGATGCGGCTTGGCCGCTGTTGTCGTCCTTGATCCCGGTCAAAGGGACTGCGCTTAATGGGCGGCGCGCCGCGAGCGTGCGCCGCAAGCAGCAAGAGATACCTCATCGCGGGGACATCATGGCCGAGCCGGAGCATCGCAATCCCACGCCGACCGCGGAGGCGAAGATAGAAATCAGCCTCAACCGCATATCGCAGCTGTTCAACTCGCTCGATCCATCGCCGTTTCACGAGCGCGATCTCGACCAGGACGCCGAGGACTACATCATCGGCTCGGCCGAGGAGATCGGGCTGCAGCGGCCTATCGCGCTGATCGTGCATTTGCCGGCCGATCAATTGCCGCAATCGGGTTCTCCGGATCTCGGCGAGGCGATCCACAATTACTTCGCCTATCGCGAAGCCCACGAAAGCCGGCGGCTGCGGCTCTTGTTCCGCGACGGTCGTATCGCGCTCGTCAGCGGACTGATGTTCTTGTTTTGCTGCGTATTGTTGCGGGAATTGGCGTTTTCCTTCGGCAACGATGCGGCTTCGGAGATTTTCGGCGAAGGCATGTTGATCATCGGCTGGGTCGCGATGTGGCGGCCGTTGGAGATTTTTCTTTACGAATGGGTGCCGATCCGCCGCCGCTGCCGGGTGCTGGCGAAGCTTGCGACAATGCCGGTCATCATCAAGCCGAAGTAACCGGAATAATGACGCCGGCGGCGTTGATATGCATCAAAGACGGGTCACATGGGGCGACGATACGTTGTAGATTAATCGGAGCGAAATCATGCAGACCCAGCCGGAAATCCAGTTTCAAGGCCTGACCGCCACTGCTGCAATGCGCGACGCCATCGACAGGCATGTGGCGGAACTCGAACAACGCTGGGGGCGCATCACAGCCTGCCGCGTCGTGGTGAAGGCGCCCAGTCAGCGTCACCGCAACGGCGGGCTGTATGAGGTCCATATCCGGCTCGTGCTGCCGGACGGACGCGAAGTGAATGTGGAAAGGACGCCGCCGACCGACGAGCGGCATGCCGATCCGATCTTCGCCATCGACGACGCCTTCAAACACGCGCGCCGGCAGCTGCAGGATCAGGTTCGCCGCACGCAGGGGCACGTCAAGCACCACGAGGGCGCCTGACGACAGGTCCAAAGACCTACTCCTCGCAGGACAGACCAAACGCGGCGAGGCCTTCCTCCAGGTGATCGGGCAAAAGCGGCATGCCGAGCAGATAGGCCGCGGTGCGCTTGTTATGGGCGCGCGCCGCTTCGCCGCGCAACTCGTCCCAGTCCGCCAGCGTGCCGTCGCCACGGCCGAGCCAGGCCAAGGCGACGAGATCGATCTGTTCATCCTCGCTCATGCCGAAGATGGCGGCCGAAATCTCCTGCACCACCGGATCGTCCTTGTGGTCTTCCAGCACCGACCGCATCGCATCATCCGTCGCGTTCGACGAATCGTCAGGGTCCGTCAAGACGTCCTTGGCGTCGAAGTCGCGCGCCTTGACGATGATGTAACAGACCTTTTCCGGCGAGATCGATAAATCGGGCGTATTGTCCAGCGTGTAGTCGGCCATGATCGGATCCTCGATGACTGCGCAACATGACTTAGCTCTTTGTCTATAGGGATCGTTCAGCCTGATTGCTTTGATCTAGATCAGAACTCGGTGACGGCAAAACGAGCCCGACGGCGATATCGCACCGGCCATCATGCCGACGCGCCGCGCTTGCCTTGTTTTCGCGCGGGGTAGCGCTTGAGGATTTCAATCACTTCTTCGTCCGGCACTTGCCGGAAATCGGCATAGTAGAAGCCGATGGCGCCGAACGCCTCGTAGTCTTCGAGGCAAACGACGTCGTCCGCCTCGGCGCGCAATTCGTTAAGGCTGTCGGTCGGCGCCACCGGCACCGCAAGCACGAGGCGTTTCGGCTTGCGCATGCGGGTCGCCCGCAAGGCGGCGCGCGTGGTCGCCCCGGTGGCGACGCCGTCGTCGATCACGATCGCCGTGCAGCCTTCGACATCGGCCCGATCGCGGCTGCCGAGATAGCGCCGGCGGCGGCGCTCGATCTCGGCGAACTCGGCGTCACAGACGGCCTTGAAGTCGGCCGCTTCGATCCCGGCGTGACGGATGACGTCTTCGTTGCGGACGACGAGCGGCGCGCCGCCATCGACAACGGCGCCCATCGCCAATTCCGGCTCGAACGGCACGCCGACCTTGCGCACCAGAATGAGGTCGAGCGGCGCATCGAGCGCCGCAGCGACCTCCGCCGCCACCGGGACGCCGCCGCGCGGCAGCGCGAGAATCACCGGGTCCTGATCGCGATAGCCGGCGAGCGCAATCGCAAGCTTCTGCCCTGCTTCGGAACGGTTCCTAAATGGCATCGCGTTCTCTTACCGTCGCCCGACCATCAATAGGCAAAGTTCCAGAAAGCGAATTGATGCCGGTCAAATCTCCGGCAACGGAACTATGCCAGCACTCCGTAAACTCCCTTAGGGCCGAGCCCTGAATTTTACGGAGTGTCCGCATAGCCTATCGTTTTCCCCGGCTGGGCAAATTGGACGCGAGATGGATCCAAACGACAAAGAAAGCGGCCAGATCACGCCCGCGGCGTGGCCTGCTACGGCTCAACATGCAACGCCGGCCACCACCGCCCACGGCGCCTTAGTCCGCGCCGATGCCGGCCTGCCGGCAGTCATCGCCAAGCCGTCACGCGTGCGGCGCTGGCGGCTGCTGGCGTTCGTTGCGCTGATCATCCTCCTGGGCGGCGCCGGCGGCAGCTATTATTGGTGGCAACGGCTCCATCCCGCGCTGCCGCCCGGCATCTTTTTCGGCAATGGCCGCCTCGAAGCCGAGGAAATCAACATCGATACCAAATACGCCGGCCGCATTGCCGAAATCATGGCCGACGAGGGCGATCTGGTGAAGGCCGGGCAAGCGGTCGCCCGCATGGATACCCGCGATCTTCAGGCTTCGTTGAAGAAATCGCAGGCGCAGGTTGCGCAAGCGCGGCAATCGGTCGACGAGGCGAATGCCAACTTGGCGCAGCAGAATACCCAGGTATTGCTGGCCAAGCAGGAATATGACCGCGCGGCCTATCTGGTGCAGAAGGGCTTTCAGACCAAGGAAGTTCTGGATCAGCGCCAGCAGCAGTTCAACGGCGCCAACGCGGCGCTCAATGCGGCGCAGGCGCGAGTGACGATAGCCCAGCGCGCTCTTGATGCGGCGACCCACGACGTCGAGCTCTACAATGTTCAAATTGCCGACAACACGCTGGTCGCACCGCGCGACGGGCGCATCCAATATCGCATCGCCAATGTCGGCGAGGTGCTGCCGGCCGGCGGGCATGTGTTTGCCATGCTCGATGTCTCCGACGTTTACATGGACGTCTACTTGCCGACGCTCGAGGCGGGTAAGGTGAAATTCGGCGATGAGGCGCGCATCGTGCTCGACGCCTACCCCGGCTATGCCATTCCGGCGAAAGTGTCGTTCATCGCCACGCAGGCGCAGTTCACTCCGAAGACGGTGGAGACCCAGAGCGAGCGCGACAAGCTGATGTTCCGCGTTCGCGTGCAGCTCGATCCCGCACGGCTGCGCCGACGCGCCGCATCGGTGCGCAGCGGCCTGCCGGGCGAGGCATACATCAAGACCGATTCCGCCGTGGCCTGGCCAGACTCGCTGCAGAAGTTTCCGCCGCAATGAGCGAGCCGGCCACGCCGGTCGCCCGGGTCGCCCGGTTCGCCAATGTGACGCAACGTTACGGGCGCGTCACGGCGCTCGACGATGTCAGCCTCGAATGTCCCGCCGGCTGCATGGTCGGCCTGCTCGGACCTGACGGCGTCGGCAAATCGACGTTGCTCAGCATTCTCGCCGGCGCGCGCCAGTTTCATTCCGGGCGCGTCGATGTGCTCGATGGCGACATGGCGGACGCAGGCCATCGTGACGGGGTCTGTTCCCGCATCGCCTATATGCCGCAAGGGCTGGGCAGGAACCTCTATCCGGATCTCAGCGTCGAGGAGAACATCGCCTTCTTCGCCCGGCTATTCGGCCAGTCCCGCTCCGAGCGGCAATGGCGGATCGCCGAACTGCTGGCGAGCACCGGCCTCGCGCCATTTGCCGACCGCCAAGCCAGGAAACTGTCGGGCGGCATGCGGCAGAAGCTCGGCCTGTGCTGCTCGCTGATCCACGATCCCGATCTTCTCATCCTCGACGAGCCGACGACCGGCGTCGATCCGCTGTCACGGCGGCAATTCTGGGAATTGATCGATCGCATCCGCTCGCGCCGGCCCGGCATGAGCGTGGTGGTGGCGACGGCCTACATGGAAGAGGCCGAGCGTTTCGACTTTCTCATCGCCATGAACGCCGGACGCATTTTGGCAACCGGCTCGCCGACAGAGCTCAAGGCGAAGGCGAAAGCCGCCACCGTCGAGGAAGCTTTTGTCGGACTGCTGCCGGAAGAACTGCGCGCCGGCCACCGCAAGCTCGAAATACCGCCACCGCGCTTCGCCGACGCCGACCCGGTGATCGTCGCCCGTAATCTGACCCGTCGCTTCGGCGATTTCACGGCCGTCGACCGCGTCAACTTCACCATCGAACGCGGCGAGATATTCGGCTTCGTCGGCTCCAACGGCTGCGGCAAGACCACGACGATGAAGATATTGACCGGGCTGTTGCCGCCAAGCGACGGCGAAGCGCTTTTGTTCGACAAAGCGCTCGACGCCCGCGATATGGCGGCACGGCTGCGCGTTGGCTACATGTCGCAATCGTTTTCGCTCTACACCGAGCTGACGGTCCGGCAAAATCTCGATCTCCATGCGCGACTGTTCCATATTCCGCCCAAGCGGGCGAAGTCGCGGCTGCAAAGCCTGGTCGAGCAGTTCGGGCTTGCCGACTATCTGGACCAGCGCGCGGCGGATTTGCCGCTCGGCATTCGCCAGCGGCTGTCGCTGGCCGTCGCCATCGTCCACGAGCCGGAAATGCTGATCCTCGACGAGCCGACCTCGGGCGTCGATCCATTGGCGCGCGACCAATTCTGGGAATTGCTGATCGATCTGTCGCGCAATCAAGGCGTGACGATCTTCGTCTCGACCCATTTCATGAACGAGGCCGCGCGTTGCGATCGCGTCTCGCTGATGGATTCCGGCCGCGTGCTCGCGACCGATACCCCGGCGAATCTCGCCAAGCGGCGCGGCGCCGCAAGCCTCGAAGATGCTTTCATTGGCTATCTCGAGGAAGCCGCCGGAGGACCCGCGGTCGATGACGCCTATGACCTGCCGGCGCCGCCCGCCGACCAAGTTTCGCCGCCACGCACGGCTCAGGGTGCGTTCAGCCTGCAGCGGCTGTTCGCGTATACCATTCGCGAAACCATCGAGCTCATGCGCGATCCGATCCGGCTGGCCTTCGCGCTGTTCGGCACCGCTTTCCTGATGCTGGTGTTCGGTTTCGGCATTTCGACGGACGTCAATAATCTCTCATTCGCCGTTCTCGACCACGACCGAAGCCATGAAAGCCGCGCTTATCTCGAAGAATTACGAGGCTCGCCGTATTTTGCGGAAAAGCGTCCGCTCGCCGATTATGCGGATCTGGAAAAGCGCATGCAAAGCGGCGAGCTCGACGCCGCAATCGAGATTCCACCCGGCTTCGGCCGCGACATCGAACGCGGCCGCGCCGCCTGGGTCGGCGCCTGGGTCGACGGCGCCATGCCATTCCGGGCCCAGACGATACGCGGCTATCTGCAGGCGATGCATGCGCTCTATTTGAACGACCCGGCGGTAAAGACGTCCACTCCCGCACAACCGCCACCCGCCGATATCGAAGTCAGGTTCAAGTACAATCAGGATTTCGAGAGCGTCTACGCGATGGTGCCGGCGACCATGTCGCTCCTGCTGGCGCTGTTTCCGGCCATTCTGATGGCGCTCGCCATCGTGCGCGAAAAGGAACTCGGTTCGATTACCAATCTCTACGTCACGCCGGTCACGCGCATCGAATTTCTGCTCGGCAAGCAGATTCCCTATATCGGCGTCGCCTTCGCGAACTTCGCGCTGATGTTTCTGATGGCGCTGTTCATATTTCAAATCCCGCTCAAAGGCAGCTTTGCCGCGCTCGTCCTGGGCGCTCTGCTCTACGTCACGACGACAACGGCCTATGGCATGATGATTTCCGCTTTCACCCGGACCCAGATCGCCGCCCTGTTCGGGACCGCCATTCTGACGGTTTTGCCGGCAACGCAGTTCGCCGGGATGCTGGTGCCGGTATCGGCGTTGTCCGGCACCGCACAGATCATGGGCCGCGCCTTTCCGATGACCTATTTCCTGCCGATCACGGTCGGTACCTTCACCAAGGGACTCCTGCTCCGCGATCTCGGCGGCGACATTCTGGCGCTCGCCATATTCATTCCCGTCCTCACGACGATCAGCCTCATGCTGTTGCGCAAGCAGGAACGCTAGGGATCGCCGCATGCGAAGCCTCGGCAATATCTTCTGGCTCGGCACCAAGGAACTGCGCAGCTTCATGCGCGACGTCGTTCTGCTGCTGCTCGTCGTCTATACGTTCTCGATCGCGATCGTCGCGCAGTCCGGAAGCAATTCGCAGGAATTGCACAACGCGTCGATCGCCATCGTCGATGAGGACCATTCCGAACTGTCGCGGCGCATCGCGCACGCCTTTCTGCCGCCCGACTTTCAGACGCCGAAGCCGATCGCCGAGCGCGACATCATGCCGGACATGAATGCCGGGAGATTCACCTTCGTGATCGACATTCCGCCGAACTTCGAGCGTGACGTGCTCGGCGGCCGCAAGCCCGGGCTGCAAGTCAATGTCGACGCCACGGCAATGGTTCAGGCCGGCCTGGGTTCCGACTACATCCAGCAGATCGTCAGCAACGAGATCCGGGATTTTCTTTCGCGCTCCGAAGGCGCCCCGCCGTCGCCGGTCAATATCGACGTCCGCATCGCGTTCAATCCGAATATCACGACGGCGTGGTTTACCAGCGTCATGGGTATCATCAACAACGTCACGATGCTGGCCATCATTTTGGCCGGTGCCGCGATCGTGCGCGAGCGCGAGCATGGCACGATGGATCACCTTCTCGTCATGCCGTTGACGCCGTTTGAGATTGCAATGTCCAAGGTCTGGGCCAACGGGCTGGTCATCACCGTCGCCGCCGGCCTGTCGCTGTTCTTCGTCGTTCGCACGATGCTCGGCGTTCCGATCGTCGTCGGCTCTATTCCTTTGTTCATGCTCGGAGTCATGATTTATCTGTTCTTCGCCTGCGCCATCGGCATTTTCATCGGTACGGTGGCGCGATCGATGCCCCAGCTCGGCTTGCTGTTCATGCTCGTCTTTTTGCCGATGAACATGCTGTCCGGCAGCAACACGCCGCTGGAAAGCATGCCGCCGTGGCTGGCCACCGTCATGGAGGCGTCGCCGTCAACGCATTTCGTATCGTTCGCGCAGGCGATTCTTTACCGCGGCGCCGGTATCGATGTGGTGTGGCCGGAATTCGCGATCGTAGCGGCGATCGGCGGCTTGTTCTTCGTTCTGGCGGTATGGCGTTTCCGCTCGAGCGCGGCGACGGCGTCATAGCGGCTTCGGCAAAAAAGACCCCGGCCAGAATACCGACCGGGGCTTAAGGGCTGGCGCCCGGGTTCTAGGGGAGGAGGACGAACCCGGAGTGCAATCCAGCACTTACAAATTGCACCGGGCAGGTGCGCATCGCCTTGATCTGGATCAATCCGCGCAATTTGCCCGCTCGTATAAGTCCTAAATTCGCCAGTGTCGCTCAGCGGGGAAAACGATGGAGCTCAAGGAAGCGATCTACACACGACGCGCCATTCGGGATTTCACGGCCGAGCCGATCGACGACAAAACCATTCGCGAGCTGATCGAGGCCGCGGTGCAGGCGCCGAGCGCGGTCAATCAGCAGCCCTGCTCGTTCTGCGTCGTCCGCGACAAGGCCGTGCTGGCGAAGATTTCCCGCGAGGCCAAGGCGTTCATGGTCAGAAGCACGCCGGTCGGGCTGATGTCGCACCACTTTCAGCACATATTGAACGACGCGGATTTCGACATTTTCTACCATGCGCCGGTGCTGATCGTGATTTCCACCGTGGCCGATATTCCCTGGGCGGTCGAGGACTGCGCGCTGGCTGCGGAAAATCTCATGCTGGCGGCCCGCGGCGCGGGGCTCGGCACCTGCTGGATCGGATTCGCTCAAGGCTGGCTCGGCACGCCCGAGGGCAAGGCGCTGCTCAAGATTCCGCCAGCCTATCGTCCCTGTGCCCCGATCATTCTCGGCCATCCGAAAGCGGAGCCGCCTGCGGTGCCGAGAAAGACGCCGGAGATCAGTTGGATCGGCAGCTGAGAACAGTGGGTCGACGCCTATCGGCGCAATACCGTCGAGTCGGCTTGCGGAGGTATGGAAGAAGTTCCGCCGCGGAACGCAGAGGGTCGCGATCGCGGTATATTGATCTAAATCAAGGACGAATGGCGAAGGCGCGGGCGAGCTTTGCATCATGTGGCAGCCCATCAATACCGCTCCTTTCGATTGCGATCTCGAATTGGCCGTCGTCGATTCCGGTGAGCCGCATGCTCTGGTGTTTCCCTGCCGCCGCGTGCTCAATGGCTGGATCAATGCCCTGACCAGGAGCAGGATCGAGGTGCGGCCGACGCATTGGCGGGAATGGAGCGCGATGAACCCCTAATTCCGTTGCCGCCGGTCTGACGGCTGTCGCATGACCGCACCCGCACCAGGCGCAGACATTGCGTGGCGAACTCGCCGATCATCGCATCGAGTTCTCCGCCATGGTCCTTCTTGCCAATACAGATTTTCCTTGCTTCGCGGCGCGCGAAGTCGAGGACTTGCCGCGGGACCTCTTCGTCGAACAGGATGACGTCGGCCGCATGCAATGCGCGGACCGCGCGCAAAGTCAGCGAGTTCGGGATCGTCGCGGTCGACATCGACCGCGCACACCGCGCCGCGGTCGATGCCGCCTTCCGCACCGTTTGCTTTGGCGATGAAGCGGTCGAAATCGTGCTGGCCCGGTTCGTCATCCGCATGCGCCATGGCATGAGCCGCGAACAGCTCCCAAAATCTGCGCCGGCCCGCGACGGGGAGTTCCGACGCTTGCACCGCGGAGCGCCAGCGTGCGGCCGCGGCGCTCCAACGCGCGAATCCGTTCCCCAGCAGCGCTTCCAGCCTGCCGCGGATTGCCCGGGCAAAAACCGGCGCCGCGCCATCCGTCGATATGCCGATCACCAGCGGCGAGCGGTTGACGATGGCGCCGAACGAAAAATCGCAATAGGCCGGCTTGTCGATGATATTGACGGGAACGCCGACCTTGCCTGCGGCGGCGGCAAAGGCGGCGGCCTCCGCGTCATTGCGGAAATCGCCGACGGCAAGCGCGGCACCCGGCAAATCCGCCGCGGTCCAGGCCCGGCGATGCCATGTGACGGTGCCGACAGGATGATCAGCTGCGAACTGCAATAGCTCGGCGCAGGAATCGGCGGCATAAATGTCGACGCGCGCGCCGGTCGCCGCCAACAGCTCGGCCTTCCAGGCCGCCGCCGGGCTGCCGCCGGCGATTACCGCGCGCTTGCCCTCAAGCGCAAAGAACAACGGCAGGCGCGCCAGCGCGCCTATCCTTTCCGGCTTTTTCTGCCGTTCCGGCTTTTCCTGCAAGCCCAGGCGCCCGCCGCTCATCGTGCGCGCTGCGGTCCGGTATTGGCGTGGAAATCGCGGCCGTTGCGGGTGATCGCAATAAAGCCGGCGCGGATGGCAAACGCGCCGAAACGCTCATCTGCCTGCCGCTCCGCGGCATAAGCCGCGAACAGCGGATCGAGCGCGGCGATTATGCCGGCATGATCGAGGTCTTCGCGATAAAGCTTGTTGAGCCGCGAGCCGTCGAAGGCGCCGCCCAGATAAAGATTGTAGCGGCCCGGCCCTTTGCCGACCAAGCCGACTTCGGCGACATAAGGCCGGGCGCAGCCGTTCGGGCATCCGGTCATGCGGATGACGATGTCGTCGGCGGAAAGACCGTGCGCGGCCAGTCTGCCGTCGAGCGCCGTCAACAGCTCGGGCAGATAGCGCTCGCTTTCCGTCAGCGCGAGACCGCAGGTCGGCAGCGCCACGCAGGCCATGGCGTTGCGGCGCAATCCCGACCATGGCGCCAGCAAACCCGCCTCGCGCGCGATTGCTTCGATCCGCGTCTGTTTTTCCGTCGGCACGTTGGCGATGATGAGGTTCTGGTTCGGCGTGATGCGGAACTCGCCGTCATGGATTTCCGCAATCCGGCGTAGCGCCGACAGCTGCGGCGCGCCGTCGCGATCGAGGACTCGCCCGTTCTGCACGAAAGGCGTGAGATGCGCTTTGCCGCCCCCCGCATCGCTCCAGCCGTAGCGGTCGCCGGTGGAGGTAAAGCGAAACGGCCGCGCCGGCTCGAGCCTCACCTTGGCGCGGCGCTCGACCTCGGCGCGGAAGGCATCGAGGCCGCGATCTCCGATGGTGTATTTAAGTCGCGCGTGCTTGCGGTTCGTGCGATCGCCCCAGTCGCGCTGCACGGTGACCACCGCTTCGGCGATCGCGACGGGATCGGCGGTCGTGCAGAAACCCAAAAGCTCGGCGGTGCGCGGATAGGTGTCCGGCTCGCCATGCGTCATGCCCATGCCGCCGCCGGCGGTGACGTTCCAGCCCGCGATGTCGCCGGCCGCGTCGATGATGGCGATGAAGCCGAGGTCGTGGGCAAAGACGTCGACGTCGTTCGAGGGCGGCACCGCGACCACGGTCTTGAATTTGCGCGGCAGGTAGGTTCTGCCGTAGATCGGTTCGACGACGTCTTCTTCGCCGCCGGCGATCTTCTCGCCGTCGAGCCAGATTTCGCGATAGGCCGGCGTCCGCGGCGTCAGATGCTCGGAAATGGCGCGCGCCAGCGAAAGCGCGGCGGCATGCGCGCGCGACTGCTCCGGGGTAGCGCCGCACATGACGTTGCGATTGACGTCGCCGCAGGCGGCGATGAAGTCGAGCACTGCGGCGTCGATGGTCCGCAGCGTCGATTTCAGATTCGATTTGATCACGCCGTGCAATTGCACGGTCTGCCGCGTCGTTAGCCGCAAGGTGCCGTTGCCGTAATCGCGCGCCACCCGATCGAGCGCGAGCCATTGCTGCGGCGAGACCACGCCGCCGGGGATGCGGACGCGGATCATGAAGGCGAACGCCTTCTCCATCTTCTTGCGCGCGCGCTCGGGCCGCAGGTCGCGGTCGTCCTGCAGGTACATGCCGTGGAATTTGACGAGCTGCTGGTCGTCCTCGGCGATCGCCCCGGTGATCTCCTCGCCAAGGCCTTGCGCCAGCGTGCCGCGCAGATAATCGCTGGCTTCCTTGACGCGCTCGTTGCGCGAAACGTCGTCGGTCATGATTTCGAACTCGTTTGCGGAATCGGCCGAGCCGGTCAGTAGACGTCCTGCAGGTAGCGCTTCTCGCGCTCCAGCCCCGCGATCGCGGCATCGGCCGCTGCCGGCGTCAGCGCCTGCACCTCGGCATAGGCGCGCCTCAAGGTCGCCCGCACGTCCTTCGCCATCGCCTTGGCGTCGCCGCAGACATAGACGTGCGCGCCATTGTCGAGCCAATCGATCAGTTCGCGGCGGCGGTCCCACAGCTTGTGCTGCACATAGATTTTTTCCGGCCGGTCGCGCGAGAAGGCGACGTCCATCCGGGCAAGCGAGCCATCCTGCAGCGCGTCCTGCCATTCGAGCTGATAGAGAAAGTCATGGGTGAAACGGCGCTCGCCGAAGAACAGCCAGTTCCTGCCCTTGGCTCCGGTCGCGCGACGTTCTTGCACGAAGGCGCGGAACGGCGCGACGCCGGTGCCCGGACCGACCATGATGATGTCGCGACCGGGATCGGGCAGCGCAAAGTGGCGGTTGGGACGAAGTCTTACGCGGACCCGATCACCGCGCTTAAGCCGTTCGGCGACGTAATTGGAAGCAACGCCTTTGCGCGGCCGGCCATGGGCGGGGTAGCGCACCGCCGACACCAGGAGATGCGCCTCGTCGGCGAATTCGCGGCGCGACGATGCGACCGAATAAGCGCGCGGGCTGAGCGGCCGCGTCAGCGCGCGCAATTGCTCGGCGCCGAGCGTGGCCGGAAAGCTTGCCAAGAGATCGATAAGCTGCCGGCCGGCGACCCACTCGCGCGTTTGTCCCTGGCCGATGAGCGCCGTGACGCGCTCATGGCCGGTGAGCTCCGCATAGGATTCCAACGTCTTGACGGAGAGTGTCGTCACATCGCGAGCGGTGATTAGATCGCCGCGCAGCGCGTCATCTTTCGCCAAATGCGCCAGCGCCAGCAACTCGTCGACATAGGCCGGATCGTTCTCGGCATAGAGATCGAGCGAATCGCCGGGTTCATAGGCCGGCGCCGCGCCGTCGAAAGCGAGCGCCAGGTAAATCGTCTCCTTGTCCGAGCGCGACGAATTCAGATTCAGATGCTCGACGATTTCGGCCTCGACGATGCCGGGATTGGTTTTGGCCGCTGCGTTGCCGCCGAAATCGACTTCGATCACGCGGCTGCGCGCACCGTCCGGCGGCGTCAGCGTTTTCAGTGCGGCAGCGATCCAACTGCCGGCCGGCTCGGCAAAGTCGAGATCGCAATCAATGCGTTCGATCACGCGCTTGGCGCCAAGCTCGGCAAGCCGCTCGTCGATGCGTTTGCCGACGGCGCAGAACTCGGCATAGGCGGTATCGCCAAGCGCCAACACTCCGTATTCGAGACCGTCAAGCCGCGGTGCGCCGTCCAGCATCAGTTCGGCGTAGACGCGCGCCGCCCGCCCGGGCGGTTCGCCCTCGCCCCAGGTGGCGGCAATAATGACAAGCCGCGATGCGGTCTGGAGCGTCGCCGGATCGAGCTCGGCCATGTCGATCAGCGTCGGCTTGAAGCCGAATTTGCGCGACTGCCGCGCCATATCGGCGGCGAGCTTTTCGGCATTTCCGGATTCGCTGGCGAAGACGATGGTAAGAGGCCCTGCGGCAGCTCCAGTCGCAGGCCGCGGGGCGGATGCCGTTGGCTCGACGCCTGCAAGGAAGCCGGCCAGCCAGGCGCGTTGCACTGCAGTCGCCGGGCCGACCACCCGGTTGAGCAATTCGACGTCCTCTTCCGAAAACGGCGCGTTATGGGGAATGGTGGCGGCCGCACGCGACATGCCAGGCTCCTGACGGACATCACAAGGCGTTAAATAGAAAGACATTCTTCAGAGCCGCAAGATTCGTCCGAAAATAAGAATGTAAGTTATGCCGTTTGCCGAAATGCGTGATATAATTTCCTTATTCTACAACATGGGCAATGCCGCCATTCCCTCTAAATCAAGCCGGAGTTATCGGTCAGACAATGGAGCACTTGGAATCACCCGCAACGCGGGCGATAACACGCGCCCATGCCGACCATTCGTCTTCATCGCGGCGATCTGCCGGATATTTCGCGCTACCTGACCGCCGGCTCGCGCGCGGTCGCGATCGATACCGAAACCATGGGGCTCGAGCTTGAGCGTGACCGGCTATGCGTGGTGCAGCTGTCGCCGGGGGACGGCTCCGCCGACGTGGTGCAGATACCGCCGCACGCCAAGGACACGCCGAACGCGGCGCCCAATCTGATGCGGCTTCTGACCGACAAGAATCTGTTGAAGATTTTCCATTTCGCGCGGTTCGATCTCGGCATGTTGTGCAAGGCCTTTGGCGTGATGCCGGAGCCGGTCTACTGCACCAAGATCGCGTCGCGGCTGACCCGCACTTACACCGACAAGCACGGCTTGAAGGATCTGGTGCGCGAGGTGCTGGGGCAGGAGCTTTCCAAGCAGCAGCAGTCCTCGGATTGGGGCGCCGCCGAGCTCACCGAGGCGCAGGTGGCTTACGCCGCCGCCGACGTCCTCTATCTGCACGCGCTGAAGGACAGGCTCGACATCATGCTGGCGCGCGAGGGCCGCGAGCGGCTCGCCGCCGCCTGCTTCGGCTTTCTGCCGGATCGGGTGCGGCTCGACCTTGCCGGCTTTGCCGCCGACGATATCTTCGCGCATTCGTAAGCCGGATGCGCTGTTAACGCCGAACCCCGCCAGCCTTGTCGCGACCACATTGGCGGCAATTTTGCCGCCGATTCTTGCGAGACAAAGCGGCTCAAACCATGGTCTAAGGTCGAATTCGGGGCGGCGCGCTAAGGGATACCTCCATTTGGCCACTGTCTATCCCGAGACCGCGGCGAACGGATACGTAGCCGGTTCCCGCGGCGATTTCGAACGGACCTACCGGTCGGCGCTGCGGCACAGCCGGCAGGTGCGGCTATTGCGCATCGGCGTGCCGATCGGCATCGCGGCGCTGCTGCTGGCGGTCGCGGCCATCGACTATATGCCGCCGATCGGTGGCTTCCGGCTGCCGGGCGATCTCGGCAAGCTCGTCATTCACGGCACCAGGATCACCATGGAGGAACCGCGGTTGACCGGGTTTACGCTGGATTCCCGCGCCTATGAATTTTCCGCGGCAGCCGCGGCGCAAGACATTACCAAGCCCAATCTCGTCGAGCTCGACAAGCTCCACGCCAAGATGGAAATGCAGGACAAGAGCAGCGTGGAGATGACGGCGGCTTCCGGCGTCTACGACGTGAAGGCGGAGATCTTGACGCTCAAGGATGACATTCATCTGGTATCGTCGACCGGCTATGAGGGCCGGCTCAGCGAAGCGGTCATCGACGTGCGCAAAGGCAACGTGACCTCCGACAAGCCGGTCTCGCTGAAAATGCTCAATGGCTTTCTTAACGCCCAACGCCTCGATATCGGCGACCACGGCAGCGTAGTTCGCTTCACCGGCGTGTCGATGACGCTGCAGCCCGGCAAGCAATCCAGCGGCGCCGCTGCGCAAACCGCAAACCCAGCCCCGAGCGAGCAATGATACGCAGCCTCATACTGTGCGCCGCATTGGCGGCGCTGGCCGCCGCAACCTCGGCCGCAGCGCAAGGGCCGGCGCCCGGAGCGTTCGGCGGACTTGCGCAGGAGCGCAACAAGGACCAGCCGGTTCAGATCGAGGCCGCCACCCTCGAAGTCCGCGATAAGGCGAAGACTGCGACCTTTTCCGGCAATGTCACCGTGGTGCAAGGCGACACCACGATGAAATGCCAGAGCCTTGTTGTCTTCTACGGACAGGAAGTCGGCATCGGCGGCAACGGCACGCCGGTGACCACCACCAAATCGACGCCGGGCATGCCGCAGGGCGCGCAGAATATCCGTCGCATCGAGGCGCGCGGCGGCGTCACCGTGATCACCAAGGATCAGAACGCCAGCGGCGACCTCGGCATTTATGACCTCAAAACCAAGACCATCACCCTGAGCGGCAACGTCGTCGTCAGCCAGGGCCAAAACGTCATCCACGGCGAAAAGGTCGTGGTCGACATGGTGACCGGCAATGCCCGGGTCGAGTCCGGCAGCAGCAATGGCGGCGCCGGGGCCGGCGCGCCCGGTCCTGGCCGCGTGCGCGCCCTGATACAGCCGGGCAAGAGCCAGAATGGCGGCCAGACGAATTTCATGACCATTGGGCCGGGCCGGACCAATTAGCCGGCGAATTGACGCGCCCGTCCCCAGTTTTCGTGAAGAAAGTCGGCTAAACTGCGCAAGTTGGGCAAGATTCAGCTTCGTCAGGTGGATTTCCGAGATCGGCGTGCCAGACCTATTCGCATATTTTCGCCGCCGGGCCCCGGCACCGCGCCGCGCTCCGCCGCGCGGCGACGCCGTGATCGATCTGGAAAGGATCGACCTCGAAACGATGGGCGGCACCATCAGCAATGTCTATCTCGACATCGCAAGCCTGCCCTCACCGGCGCGAAAAACGCGGGGCAAAGCGAGGCCGCAGCAACAGCCCTTGTCCGAACCGGCGCCGGCGCCGGCGCAGGCGCGGCGCCAACCTGGCGCGCTGAACGGGCCGCAAAACGGACAGCGTGTCGCGCGGCCGCGCCGCCGGCCCGAGGGCAACGGCGCCGTGCCGGGCGAGCGCAGGGGCCTCCTTGCCGTCCACGGCGTCGAGAAAACCTTCGTCGGCCGCAAGGTGGTCAAGGGCGTCAGTCTCTATGTCCGCAAGGGCGAGGCGGTCGGGCTCCTCGGCCCCAACGGCGCCGGCAAGACCACGGTGTTCTATATGATCACCGGGCTGATCAAGGCCGACCAGGGCCGCATCGAGCTCGACGGCGCCGATGTCACGAAGCTGCCCATGTATCAGCGCGCGCGTCTCGGCATCGGCTATTTGCCGCAGGAGGCCTCGATTTTCCGCGGACTGTCGGTCGAGGACAATATCCGGGCCGTGCTCGAAGTGGTCGAGCCCAATGCCCGGCGGCGCCAGCAAGACCTCGATTCGCTGCTGGAGGAATTCAACATCGCGCGCTTGCGCAGGACGCCGGCCATCGCGCTGTCCGGCGGCGAGCGCCGGCGGGTCGAGATCGCGCGCGCGCTGGCGACGCGGCCGAGTTACATGCTGCTCGATGAGCCATTCGCCGGCATCGATCCGATCGCCGTGGGCGACATCCAGGCGCTGGTGCGGCACCTGACCAATCGCGGCATCGGGGTTTTGATCACCGACCACAATGTGCGCGAAACGCTCGGACTTACCGATCGCGCTTACATCATCTATTCCGGCGAAGTGCTGATGGAGGGCCGGGCCGACGATATCGTCAACAACCCCGACGTGCGCCGGCTCTATTTGGGCGAGGAGTTCCGGCTTTAAGCTTGACGGAAATGGGTTGACGACAGGGCACCGGAACTGCTGTAGAAGGAGAGACAAGCAAGAATCGGACCAATTTAGGCGATCATGGCGCTTACGCAACGACTCCAGATCCGGCAGAGCCAAGCGCTGGTGATGACGCCGCAGCTGATGCAGGCGATCAAGCTGCTGCAGCTGTCGAATCTCGATCTGGTCGCCTATGTCGAGGCCGAGCTTGAGCGGAATCCCCTGCTCGATGGCGGCGAGACGGAAACCGCGCCGGGCGAACCCAATGCGCGGCCCGCAGATGAGCAGCCAGCCGCCAACGGGGAGGCGTTAAACGGTCACGACGATAGTGCCCATAATTTAGGCAGCACGGAGCAGCGCGAGAGCCCGCTCGACGACACCTCCCCTGACGATAACGAGCCGATCCGGCAGCGCAGCTCCGACATGCCGGCAGGCTATTCGGAATGGGCCAGCACCGGAACGGGCGGCCGCGACGACGGCGACTACAATCCCGAGGCCTTCGTGTCCGCCGAGACCACACTGGCGGACTGGCTGCGCGAGCAGATGGCGCTCGCGATCGCCGATCCGGTGCGGCGCATGATCGGCCAATATCTGATCGATCTGGTGGACGAGTCCGGTTATCTCTCGGGCGATCTCACCGCGGCGGCGGAGAGGCTCGGCACCACTATCGCCGAGGTCGAGGCCGTTCTTGACATTCTGCAAAGCTTCGATCCGGCCGGGGTCTGCGCCCGCGACCTCGCGGAATGCCTGGCGATCCAGCTCAAAGAACGTGACCGCTTCGACCCGGCAATGCAGGCGCTCGTTGGCCGGCTCGATCTTCTGGCCCGGCGCGATTTCGCCGCCTTGAAGAAGATCTGCGGCGTCGGCGACGAAGACCTGACCGAGATGATCGCCGAGATCCGGGCGCTCAATCCGAAGCCCGGGCTCGCTTTCGGCTCGGTCCCGGTACAGCAGATCGTACCGGATGTATTCGTCCGCCCGGCGCCCAACGGCGCATGGATCGTTGAACTCAACACCGACACGCTGCCGAAGGTGCTGGTCAATCAGCGCTACTATGCCGAGGTTTCGTCGACGGCGCGCCGCGATACCGAAAAATCCTATCTCGCGGAATGTCTGCAGAGCGCCACCTGGCTGGTCCGCGCGCTGGATCAGCGCGCCCGCACCATCCTCAAGGTGTCGAACGAAATCGTGCGCCAGCAGGATGGGTTCTTCGCGCGCGGCGTCGAGCATCTGCGCCCGCTCAATCTCAAGACCGTCGCCGAGGCCATCGGCATGCATGAATCGACGGTGTCGCGCGTGACCGCCAACAAATACATGGCGACGACCCGCGGTATCTTCGAGCTTAAATACTTCTTTACGTCGGCAATCGCGGCGGCGCATGGCGGCGAGGCGCATTCGGCGGAGGCGGTGCGGCATCGCATCAAGCAATTGATCGACGGCGAACACGCGAGCGATATCCTGTCCGACGACACCTTGGTCGAGAAGCTGCGCGAAGCCGGCATCGACATCGCCCGGCGCACGGTGGCGAAATATCGCGAGGCGCTTCGCATTCCCTCGTCGGTGCAGCGGCGGCGCGAAAAGCAGACCGCGGCCGCGGGCTAGAGTCGATCCGCATTACGGCCGTGTTGACGCAGCGCGCGGCGATGCCTAGCTCGGGGTCAGGCGGCGTTGCAACGACGTTTCAGCAACACAGGCCGCCCAAAGAGGTTGTCATGTCATTTCGGGTGTCCGGCAAGAATCTCGACATCGGCGATGCATTGCGCGACCGCATCAACGACCGCATCGCCGAAACCGTAAGTAAGTATTTCGACGGAGGCTATTCCGGCCACGCAACGCTGGCCAAGGACGGCTTCGGCTTCCGCACCGAATGCGCGATCCACCTCGATTCCAAGGTCACGCTGCACGCCGAAGGCATCGCACCCGATGCCTATGCCAGCGCCGATCAGGCGGCATCGCGGATCGAAAAGCGGCTGCGCCGCTACCATCGCCGGCTCAAGGATCACCGCGCCGAGCGCAACGACGAAATATCTATCGCTGCGGCGAGCTACGTCATCGCCGCGCCCGAAGACGAAGGCGAAACTGATGGCGATGCATTCACCCCGGTCATCATCGCCGAATCGACCACCGCGTTGAAACGGCTCTCGGTCAGCGACGCGGTGACGGAACTCGACATGACCGGCGCGCCCGTCGTTGTCTTTCGCCACGCCAAGCACGGCGGAATCAACATCGTTTACCGCCGCGCCGACGGGCATTTCGGCTGGATCGATCCGCCGCTATTGACGGGCGCGGATGCCCATTGACGCGATTGCGGGGGCTTCTTATGGTCCGCCGCCCTTGAGCTGATCCGGACTGTGGGTTCCGCTTTTCGCATAGAGATCATGCTCAAACCCGACAATACTCCAATCGACGACGAGCGTTAGGCACTAGGCCCGCAGCTTTAGGTTCCGTTCATGCCGCTTACCGACCTGGTCGCGCCCAACGCGATTCTCCCGGCGCTCAAAGTCAACAGCAAGAAACAGGTGCTGCACGAGCTTGCCGCCCGCGCCGCGCTGCTGAGCGGTCAAAACGAGCGGGCGATCTTCGATATTCTAATGCAACGCGAAAAGCTCGGCTCGACCGCGGTCGGCAACGGCATCGCCATTCCGCACGGCAAGATGCCGGGTCTCACCCGATTGTTCGGCCTGTTCGCGCGGCTCGACCGGCCGGTGGATTTCGAGGCGCTGGACAATCAGCCGGTCGATCTCGTGTTTCTGCTGCTCGCGCCCGAAGGCGCCGGCGCCGATCATCTCAAAGCGCTCGCGCGCATCGCGCGGCTGTTGCGCGACCCGACGGTCGCTCACAAATTGCGCGGTTCGCAGGATGCGGAGACGCTGTACGCCGTGCTGGCCATGCCGTCGGCCTCTGCTGCGTAGCAGCCAGAGGCAGTAATCAGTGATCAGAAAACAAACGGGGCCGCTTGGGCCCCGCTGTGATTACTGACTTCTGAACACTGATTCCCGGTCAATGCACGCTGACGGTCTCGAGTTCCTGACTCCAGGCGTTGGCGACCGCCGCCTCGCGGCTGTCGGTGAGCATGATCGGCGTACCGTCGGCGGCGTGCAGCGCAAACAGCGTGCGGCCCGGCGGCATTTGCGGCATCTCGGCTTCCGGGAACAGCGCGCTCACGTCCTCGGAACGAATGGTCTTCACGTAAGCGATGCGGCCATCGCCCAGATGAGCGAGCGCTTCGGGAGACATATCGAATTTGGGTCCGCTGTGGTTCATATCGTCACGGTTGACATCGTTCATGGCCCTCAACTCCTTTCCATGACTTTGGTCGAGTCCTTATGGTTTCCTTAATCGCACTCTTTGATTGAGATCGATTTAACGATGCGCTC
Organism: uncultured Alphaproteobacteria bacterium; assembly: GCA_963791925.1. Lineage (GTDB taxonomy): Bacteria > Pseudomonadota > Alphaproteobacteria > Rhizobiales > Xanthobacteraceae > BOG-931. The sequence goes on from CAWBUA010000008.1 coordinate 79,871, forward strand.
GGGCTGCGGGCGCACCAGGTCGATCGACAGCAATCCGTTTTTCAAGTCAGCCCCCAACACTTCCATGCCATCCGCCAGCACGAAAGTGCGCTGGAACTGGCGTGCGGCAATGCCGCGATGGATGTATTGGCGGCTCTTGTCGTCCTGCTGGCGACCGCGGATGACGAGCTGGCTCTCCTCTACGGTGACATCGAGCTGGTCGCGGGTGAAACCCGCTACCGCAAGGGTAATTCGCAAGCGCTCGGGACTGTTCCCGTCGCGCGGCACCCGCTCGATATTGTAGGGAGGATAACCGTCCGCGGCCTTGCCGACCCGGTCGAGCACGCGCTCGATCTCGTCGAAGCCAAGCAGAAAGGGTGACGAAAGCGACGAAACCCTGGACATGGTCAAAGCCCTTATCAAGCGACTTTGTGGGGCCCTTACGGCGCCCCGCGGCCGCACGGAAAGCTTCCGTTCGACCGCGTATTATATGGCGACGCACAACGGAGCGCGCAAGCAGCGCCCAAAGGCGACGCGGCCGCGAAGTCAGAGACCCGGGTCAAGCCGGGCGGCGGAGCGGGACCGCACCCAGCGCCGCGCGCGATTTTTCGGTAGCCGCGACGTCGACCGCGAAGCTTTCCGCGTCCAGCACCACGCCATAGAGCTCCCTCGCTGCCGCAAGCGAGATATAGCCCTGCTTCGCATCCGCCGCGACCTCTTCCGCCGGCCGCTCGAGCGGCGAGCCGTAGCCGCCGCCGCCGCCGGAACGAAGCCGGAAGGCGTCGCCGGGCTTGAGCATCGCCACCAGCACCTTGGCGTTGGGAAAATCGGTCTTCCAGCGGCCGTCGATCCGCAACGCCACTTCGTTGCCGGTGGCGTCGCCGCCGCCGTCCAAGCCCCACGGCTTGCAATGGGCGCGCTCGATCTGGGTATTGAAGGTCATCGGCACGCGGGCGCGCACCACGCGCTCGACGCCGAGCCCGCCGCGATGGCGGCCGGCGCCGCCGGAATCCGCAACCAGCGCATAGCGCTCGACCACGATCGGAAATTTGACCTCGGACTGCTCGCTCGGGCCGTTGTGGGTGTCGCCGTCGTTGATGCAGACGGTCGCCGACACGCCGTCCTCGCTGCGCTTGGCGCCCCAGCCGCCGCCCAGCGGACCGAAATTGGCGAGGAAGAATTCCGACGTCTTGGTGTTGATGCCGTGCAGCGCCGCGATCAGCAGATCGGCGTGATGGCCGGCGATGACGCGGTCCGGAATCGCCGGCGCGAGCGCCTTGAACACGGTGTCGACGATGGTCATCGGATAGGTCATCCACCAGCGCATCGGCGCCGGCCGCACCGCGCTGACGATGCGGCCCGGCGGCACGATCGCTTTGAGGCTGCGGAACGAGCCGTCATTGATCGGATAGTCGGTCGGCGAGGTCAGGCACTTGTAGGCCACCTGCGAGCAGGCGTAGCCGGTGGTGACGCCGGAATTGTAGAAGCCGCGCACCTGGCGCGAGACCTCGGAGAGATCGACCGTCATCTCGTCGCCCTTGACGATGACGCGCACTTTGATCGGCACCCGCTTGCCGATATCGATGCCGTCGTCGTCCATGAAGGATTCCGCCTCGTAGACGCCGTCGGGAATGGAGCGGGTGCGGGCGCGCGCCATCGCCTCGGAATGATCCATGATCGCCTTGATGGCGCCCAGCACCTGATCGCGGCCGTAGCGGTCGACCAGTTCGAGAAAGCGCCGCTCGCCGGTCTTCACCGCGGTGATTTGCGCGCGCAGGTCGCCCATGGCGCGGCTCGGCAGCCGCACGTTCATGCTGATGACGTCGACCAGCGTCTCGTTGACCTTGCCGCGATCATGCAATTTCAGAATCGGAATCTGCAGGCCTTCGGAATAGATATCGGTGGTCATGCCGCCGAGCGTGCCGCCGATGTCGAGCCAATGCGCCATGCAGCAGGAGAAGCCGACGAGGATGCCCTTGTGAAAGATCGGCAGCGTCAAGGTGACGTGATTGAGATGGCTGCCGGTGATGATAGGCATCGTTGGTGACGTAGAATGTCGCCCGGCTTGATGTTGTTGCGGCCGAAATGCTTGATCTTGGCCTTCACCGTCTCCGCCATGCCGCGGATGAACATCGGCAGCCCGATGCCGATCGAGACCGTCTCGCCTTCGGCGGTGAACAGGCCGGTGGTGAAGTCCAGCGCCTCGTAGATGATGATGTTGTAGGCGGTGCGCATGAGGTTGGTCTTCATTTCCTCGGTCACCGCGATCACGCCGTTGCGCACGATCTCGGTGATGACCGGATCGGCTTTGGCTTTGCGCGCGCGCTTTGCCTTCTTCGCCATGCTCAGCGGCCTCCCGCCACCGCGATCACCAGATTGCCGAATGCATCAACTTCCATCGCGTCGCCCGGCATCAGCACCGTGGTCGAGGCATATTCCTCGATCAGCGCCGGGCCCTTGAGGCGGTTGCCGGCCAGCAACGCGGCGCGCCGGTAGGTCGGCGTGGCATGGAAGCGGCCGGCGAAAAAGACCGGCCGCTTGCCGCCGAAAGCGGCCTTCGGCGACGTTCTTTGGCCGCGCGCGATCTTGCCTTGCGGCGGCTTGCGCATCAGCCCGGTCACGGTCGAGCGCAGGCTGACGATCTCGGCGCGCTCTTCCGGCGCCGAGGTGCCGTAGCGCCGGGCGTGCATGGCGTCGAAATGGCGCTTGATCGCCTTGCGGTCCTTGCGCGCGAAAACCGCCATCGGCAGATCCACCGTCACCGCATGCTCCTGGCCGACATAGCGCATGTCGGCGGCGCGTTTCACCGCGACACGCTGCGGCTTGACCGTGGTGCCGGCGATCGCGTCGTGTCCCTGTCGTTCCAGCGCCCGATAGACCTCCTCCATGTCGTCGAACGGCGCGTCGTCGAGCGACGTGAACCAGGTACGCACGAAATCGTAGCGCAGATCGGAGAACAGCATGCCGAAGGCGGAAAAGACGCCCGGCGCCGGCGGTACGATGACTTTGCGCATGCCGATCTCGCGCGCGACGTCCACCGCGTGCAACGGTCCGGCGCCGCCATAGGCGAACAGCACGAAATCGCCGGCGTCGAAGCCGCGCTCGGTGGTGACGCCCTTGACGGCATAGGACATCGTCGTCGTGGCGATGCGCAAAATGCCGTCGGCGGCCTCGACCGCGCTCAAGCCCAGCGGATCGCCGATCTTGGCCGCGAGCGAGCGCTCGGCGGCCGCCGCGTCGAGCTTCATCTCGCCGCCGAGGAAACGATCGGCGCCGAGCCGGCCGAGCACCAGATTGGCGTCGGTCACCGTCGGCTCGGTGCCGCCGAGCCCGTAGCAGGCCGGCCCCGGCGCAGCGCCGGCGCTCTGCGGGCCGAGCCGCAACGCGCCATCCTCGACGCGCGCGATCGAGCCGCCGCCGGTGCCGACCTCGAAAATGTCCATCATCGCGATCTGCACCGGCAGCGCGCGCTCGTAGCCGCCGATCAGCGCCGCGCCGGTGGTCAAGGCTTCGCCGCGGTAGATGACGCCGGCTTTGGCGGTGGTGCCGCCCATGTCGAAGGCGATCGCATTGTCGATCTTGAGCGCGCGGCACAGCGCCTGCGTGCCGATGACGCCGGCGGCGGGCCCGGATTCCAGCATGCGCACGCATTGGCTCTGCGCCTGGCCGGCGTCGTAGAGTCCGCCGGTCGACTGCACCACCAGAAACGAGCCGGCAAAGCCCGCGGCGCGCATATGGGCGTCGATCTCGCCGATATAGCGGCGCACTTTCGGCCCGATATAGGCGTTGGCGGCGACGGTGGCGCAGCGCTCGAACTCGCGATATTCCTGCGACAATTCATGCGAGGCGGACACGAACAGCTTCGGGTGATTTTTCTCCAGGATCGCCTTGGCGCGGCGTTCGTGATCGGCATTGGCGATAGCAGTGGAGGAACAGAATAGCCGACCGCCTCGACGCCGCGGCGCTCAAGTTCCTCGCCGAGCGCGGCGATCTCGGCGTCATCGAGCGGCGTGTCAATCTCCCCGTCGGCGAGCATGCGTTCCTTGACCTCGAACCGCAGCGCCCGCTCGATCAACGGCACGTGTTTCTGAAAGAACAGATTGTAGGCGTCGGGCCGATTGATGCGGCCGATCTCATAGATGTCGCGAAAGCCTTCGGTGATGAGCAGCGCGGCCTTGGCGCCGGTGCGCTCCAGCATGGTGTTGATGGCGACGGTCGAGCCGTGCAGGAACAGCGCCGCCGCCCGGTAATCGCCGCCGGCCTTGGCGACGCCGGCGGAAATGCCATCGACCAGATGCGCCGGCGTCGACAGCGCCTTGCCGAAGGTGAGCGCGCCGGTTTTTTCGTCGAATGCCGCGATATCGGTGAAAGTGCCGCCGATATCCGCCGCGAGCCGCAACTGTCCCCCTGCCATTTCGCGATCCCTCAACGCCCGTGCGCGATCTTCGTCAATGCCACGTCAGCGGGCCCGGCATGGCGCGTTCCGCCTCCGCGCTCAGCTGCGCCTCGTGACGTTTCACGAACAGGCCGCCAAGGACGAAACTGGCCACGGTGATCAGCGCCAGGACGATGACAAAGGGACCTTCCAGGCGTTCGAACTCGCGTCCCAATTCGTAAGCCGCCGCACCGTACATCGCCGCCCACATGGCGGAACCGATGGCGTTGGCGATCAGGAAATCGCGCCACGGCATCACGTTGGCGCCGGCAAAAACGCCGGCGAAGGTGCGCAGCACCGGGATGAACTGCGCGATGAAGACGATCTTGCCGCCATGGCGCAAAAACAAATACTGCCCGAGTTTGATCCGGCTCGGCGTCATGCCGACGTAGTTGCCGTAACGCAGCAGCAGCCAATAACCGAATTGATGCCCGATTCCATAGCCGATCATGCGGCCGACGATCGCCGCGCCGGCGGCGGTCAGAATGACGGCGACAATGTTGAGATCGTGTTTGGTTCCGGCGTAGATCGCCGCGGCAAGGAGCGCGGTTTCTCCCGGGAGCGGCACGCCAATACATTCCAGGCCGACAATCGCGGCGACGGTGATGAGGCCGTAGGCGTGGATGAGGTGGCCAATAAAATGCATGAATGCCGTGTACCGGAACGCCGCTCACTTAAACATATCTCAATGCTAAAGATAATGACTTGACTTTGCCGGACCAGCGCGTAACGCGAGAATGTTTGCATGGCTCAAGTCTTGTTGCATGTATGAAGGCTAAACGAATGTATAAAGACTTCACGCATGTATAAGGATTTGCGGGAATTCATTGCGCTGGTCGACAGGCTTGGCGTGTTGCGGCGCATCATGGGCGCCGAGCCGCAATTCGAGATCGGCGGCATCACCGAAGTCGCCGCCGGCATGCCGGAATGCCCGGCGCTGCTGTTCGACGACATCAAGGGCCATCGCCCCGGTTTTCGCATATTCACCAATGCGACCACCAATGTGCAACGCGCCGCGCTGGCCTTGGGGCTCGATCCGGCGCTGCGGCCGCTCGACGCACTCAAGGCCTGGATGGAAAAGCGCAAAACCTTGCGCGGCGAGCCGCCGGTGACCGTCACCGCGGCAGCCTTCATGGAAAATTCCTGACCGGGGCTGACGTCGATGTCGCGCTGTTTCCGGCGCCGGTGTGGCATCGTCACGACGGCGGGCCGTTCATCGGCTCGGGCTCGCTCGTCGTCATGCGCGATCCGGATACCGGCTGGATCAATGCCTCGATCTATCGCGTCCAGGTCCACGGCCCGCAACAAAGTCACGGTGCAGTTCGATCATGCCGGCCGCCACGGCGCGATCATCGCCAGGAAATATTGGGACCGCGGCGAAAGCTGCCCGGTCGCGATCGTGCATGGCGAAGATCCGGCGCTGTTCATCGCCGGCTTCGAATATCTGCCTGACGGCCGCTCGGAATACGAGTTCGCCGGCGCGATCAAGGGCGCGCCGATCGAGGTCTGTGCCGGACCGCAGACCGGGCTGCCGATCCCGGCCCATGCCGAGATCGTGTTCGAAGGCGCGCCTGCTGCCGATACGAACGAGACGAGCCTGCCGGAAGGACCGTTCGGCGAGTTCACCGGCTATTATGCCGCTGCAGCAGCGTCCCGGCGCCGGTGATGGAGGTCACCGCCATGCATTACCGCGACGATCCGATCCTGCTCGGCTCGCCGCCGTTGAAACCGCCGCGGTTTCATTTCGGCCTGCCGTTTCGCGCCGCCACCATCTGGAGCAATCTTGAAGCCGCCGGCGTCACCGACGTCGCCGGCGCCTGGCAGCACGTGGCGCAGCTGATGACGGTCGTCGCCTTGCGCCAGCGCTACGACGGCCACGCCAAGCGCGCCGGCTTGGTGGCGGCGGCGCACAGCTACATGGCGCGCCTCGTCGTCGTGGTCGACGAGGACGTCGACCCGTCCAATCTCGCCGACGTGATGTGGGCGGTCGCGACGCGCTGCGAGCCGGCCGAGGGGATCGACATCGTGCGCAACGCCTGGAGCTCGGCGCTCGATCCGCGCATCCCGCCGGAGGCCAAAGCGCGCGGCGTGACCTCGCATTCCAAGGCGATCATCGACGCCTGCCGGCCATTTGCCTGGATCGACAAATTCCCGCCGACTTCGGCGCTGACGGCCGACGAAGCGCGCGCGATCGAGGCGAAGTGGGGTAGCCAGATTGACGGGCGACGGAGGCCGGACGACCGATAGACAAAGCAATCTGTCGTCCGTCGTCCGCTTGCCGTCGTCCGATCACTCCACCGCGTTCGCCGCATTCAGGCTGTCGATCAGCGACGAGCGATAGAGATAGGCCTTGTGCCGCGACACGTCTTCGGAAACGCGCCGCAAGTCGTCGAGATGCCGGCGCCGCACGGCCGGATCCTTTTCCCCAAGCGTCTTCTTGTTTCGAATCGACTGCGCCTGCACGAAATCGATCTGCGCCTTGCGGCGCTGCCGCGTATAGCGGTCGAACACGCTCGCATCGGCGCGGCCGAACCAGACGTCGGCAAGCTTGCCGGCAAGATTGACGGCGTCGTGGATGCCGCCGTTCATGCCCATGCCGCCGATCGGGTTGTTGACATGGGCGGCGTCGCCGGCAAGCAGCACGCGGCCCTTGTTGAAGGTCGCGGCGACGCGCTGATGCACGGTGTAGAGCGCATAATAGGGAATGTCGAAATCGCCGTTCTTGTCGTAGATGCCGTGCAGCCGGCGCTGGATCGCTTCCATGCCGACGGCCTGCTCGTCGGATTCGTCGGCCGGCACCGGCATGATGCCGCGCCAGTAGCCGGGCGGACCGTTGCCCTTCACCTTGAACAGATTGAGCCATTCGTCGGGATCGGAGAAATAATTTCGCGTGCAATAGCCGGTGCCGGCCGCGACGAAGTCGAAGCTGGTGGCGATCTTGATGAAGCGCTCTTCCCAGGTGAAGCCCTCGAACGCGATGTCTGCGAGCCGGCGCACCGTGCTGCGGCCGCCATCGGTGCCGATGACGTAGGCGCCGCGCAGCTTTTCGGCTTCGCCATCGGTTTCGACGGTGACATCGACATGACCCGGGTGCTGGGTCAGGCCGGTGAGCCTGGTGGCAAATCGCACTTCGGCAAGCTCGCTTTCGACGAGCAACGGCATGATGGTGCGGACGAGCTTGTATTGCTCCCATTGCAGCACGAAGGGATACGGCACTTCGCCTTCGAGCAGCCGAATATCGAAGGTGGCCACCAGCTCGCCGGTCGAGCGATCGCGAAATTGGAACAGCGGCGCCCGGAAGCCGCCCGAGGCGTCGTCGGCGAAGGCCTGCTCTTTGAGGCCGAGATCGGCGAGCATTTCCAGCGTCGGCGCATGGATGGTCGCGGCGCGCTGATCCTCGACCGGCTCGGGCTCCGCCTCGATCAGCAGCGCCGGGATGCCCTTGCGCACCAGAGCAAGCGTCATGATGGCGCCCACCGGTCCGGCGCCCACGACAATCACATGCTGCTCAGTACTGACCATGATCTAATTCATCCCTCGCCATCTTCATACCTTGGCGATATCGAACGTCGACGGGTGGAACAGTTCCTCGGCCTTGACCCTGCGGTCGGCGAGGCCCTGTTCATGCAGGTATTGTGCCAGCGCTTCGATTTCCGCAAGGCTTTCGGCGACGCCATATTTCCAGAAATCCTCGCCCATGATGGCGCTGGTTTCATGGGTCTCGGCTTCGAGCCACGGCAAGGTCACCATCAGCGCGTTGACGTCGCGCAGATCGACCATGGCGCGCGCCTTGGCTTCGCAGAACGCCTTGTAAGCGCTGGTCGCCAACCACGGATAGTGCTCGGCGAGCGTTTTGCGGATGCCGACCAGATGCATGATCGGGAACAGGCGCGTCTTCTTGTAATAGGCCTGCTCCGCCGCGCGCGTATCGGCAAACAGCCGCGCGATGTGCGGCTCGCCGCCAAGAAACGACGACGGCGCCCGCGCGGTGAACAGCGCGTCGAGCTCGCCGGCGCGCAGCATGCCGACCAGCGTCTTGTCGTCGCCGATCGGCTGCAGGTCGAGGCCGGGAATGGGCTGAAGCGGCGTGCGCTCGTGGCGGCCCGGCTGTTCCTGGCCGCCGCTGCGCCAATGGATCTCGGACGGCATGACGCCATATTCGTGCTGCATCAGCCCGCGCATCCAGACCACCGCCGTGATCTGATATTCCGGCACGCCGATGCGCTTGCCGCGCAGGTCTTGCGGCTTCGCAATACCGGCGTCCTTGCGGATGTAGATGCCGGAGTGGCGGAAAATCCGCGACACGAAGGCCGGGATGCCAATATAGGCCGAGGTTCCCGCCGCCACCGTGCGGATGTAGCTCGAAAACGACAGTTCCGAGATGTCGAATTCCTGAAACCTGAAAGCGCGGTGGAAAATCTCCTCCGGATAAAGCGGCAGATAGGTGACGTCGCAGCCCTCGACTTTGACGGTTCCGTCGCGGATCGCGCGGGTGCGGTCGTAATCGCCGCAGGCGATCGTCACCGGCACGTCGGCCATCGTTCCTCCAAAAAAACCGGACCGCCCGTCCCCGCGAAAGCGGGGACCCACCTCTCGCGGGACGGACGGGATTGCCGCTTTCGCGGCAATGAGCGGAGGAGAACCGTACTGACTTCACCCGCTCCTGTGAAGCACAGCCGCCGTAGTCGCCGCGGCCCACGCTTGTTGTTCTGCGGCGCGCGCGATAGCCTTGCCGGCGAAGGGAGAGCGCCATGATGTCCACCGTGATCGGCGGCGCCATGTTGCCGCACGCGCCGCAATTCTTCACTTTGCCGGACACCGAGGACAAGACCGTCGTCGCCAAGGTCCGCGAGGTCGCCGCCGACGTCGGCAAGCGGCTGCGCGCGCTCGATCCCGATCTCTGGATCATCTTCTCCAACGACCACGCCGAGCAGTTTTTCCACACCACCGCACCGCCGTTCACGGTTCACGTCGGCGGCGAGGCGACCGGCGAATTCGCCGGACGGAAATTCCACTGGCGGATTCCGGGCGAGATCGGCATCGAGCTGGTGCGCCAGCTCTACCGGCAGAATTTCGATCCTGCCTTCACCTCGACGGCGAAGATCGATTACGCCATCGGCATTCCGCTGACTCATCTCGGCCATACCGGCCCGGTGCTGCCGATCTATGTCAACGCCTATCTGCCGCCGCAGCCGACGATGGAGCGCTGCTACCAGTTCGGTCAGGCCGTGGCGCGCACCGTGACCGCGCTCGGCTTGAAGACCGTGATCCTGGCGAGCGGCGGCATGTCGCATTTTCCCGGCACCGACCGCTACGCCAATCCGGAATTGGCCTGGGACAAGCGCGTCTTGGAAAAACTCGCCGCCGGCCATCTGAAATCGCTGATCGGCTTCGACGAGACCGAGCTTGACGACACCGGCAATATCGAATTGCGCTGCTGGGCCTGCGCCGCCGGCGCCTTGGGCGAGCGCAAGCCCGACGTCGTGTCGATCGACCCGAGCTGGCATCACAATTATGCATCATTGGCCTGGATCGGCGGCGACGGCGAGCAACAGCATGCGGCGCATTATCCGTCGATCAAGCCGGAGCTGGTCGAGCTCACCTCGGCGCTGCACGGCCTTGCTCATGACGCCGAACTGCGGGCGCAATACGTCGCCGACGCCGGCGCCTTCGCCGACCGTTTCCGGTTGCCGGCGGAGCAGCGCGAGGCGCTGATCAAGCTCGATCTGCCGTCGATGGTGAAAATGGGCGCGCATCCGCTGGTGCCGTTCCTGGCGCAGTTGCAGATTGCGCGGCTGCGGCCGCAACGCTGATAATCTCGGCCGCGCGGGCAACGTCCCGCATCGGCCGGTTGGGGGAGGAAACGAGATGTCGAATGCGATGCCGAGTGCAATGGCAAGCAGCTTGCCGTTGACCGAACAGACGATCGCCGCGCGGCTCGAGCGGCTGCCCAATTCGCGCTGGCACGTCACGGTGACGGTCATCCTTGGCGTCGCCATCTTCTTCGATTCGTTCAATTCGCTGGCGATCGCCTATGTGCTGCCGGCAATCGTGCCGGCCTGGCATATTCCGCCGTCGAGCATCGGCGGCTTGATCAGCATCGCCAATTTCGGCCAGGCGCTCGGCGCGCTGACCTTCGGCTGGGCCGCGGAGCGTATCGGCCGCGTCGCCACCGCGCGTATCGCTATCGCGCTGTTCGCGGTGATGAGCTTGGCTTGCGCCTTCACGCACAACTACGAGCAGCTCTTCGTGCTGCGTTTTCTCGAAGGCATCGGGCTCGGCGGCGAGATTCCGGTCGCCTCGACCTATATCAGCGAGATCCTGCGCGCCGAACGGCGCGGCGGCCGCTTCCTCGCCTACCAGATGATCTTTCCGGTCGGCCTGCTCGGCTCCGGCATTGTCGGCGCCGCCATGGTGCCGCGCTTCGGCTGGCAGTCGATGTTCGTCATTGGCGCGATCCCGGCTTTCGTCGCGCTGTTCCTGCAGCGCTACTGTCCGGAATCGCCGCGCTGGCTGGCGTCAAAGGGCCGGCTCAAAGAAGCAGACGCCATCGTCACCGACATCGAGCGCATCGTCTCGCGCGACGGCGCGCGACCGCTGCCGCCGGTGCCCGATCTGGAGTTAAAGCCGCTGGGCAACCAGACGCGCTGGCAGGAATTGTTCCAGGGCCGCTATCTGTCGCGCACCTTTTTGGTCTGGATCCTGTGGACCACATCATACATCATCACCTACGGTCTCGCGGGCTGGATCCCGACGCTCTACCGCGAGGTCTATCACCTGCCGCTGCAGCAGGCGCTCAACTATTCGATCGCCGGACCGGCCGGCAGCCTGATCGGCTCGGCGATCTGCGCCTTGGTGATCGACTGGACCGGCCGGCGCATCTGGTTTCTCATCGCCTTCTTCTTTACCGCCGCCGCGCTGGTCGAACTCTGGGCGTTCGGCTCGAACACCGCATTCGGCATGCTGCTCGGCTACGGCTTCAGCCAGATCTGGCTCGGCTCCATCAATATGAGCATCTTCCTCTACACGGCGGAAATCTATCCGACGCGGATCCGCGCGCTCGGGGTGAGTTGGGCGAGCTTCTGGCTGCGGCTCGCCGCGACCGTCGGTCCGCTGATCGTCGGCGGCGTGCTGCCGCGCTACGGCATCGGCGGCGTGTTCCTCGCCTTTTCGGTGTTCGGCTTCATCGGCTGTGCGGCCGCGCTGTTCATGATCGAGACGCGGCACCGCGTATTGGAGGAAGTTTCGCCGTAATCCGCGGTCTTAGAGCGCAATCGCTTCAAATGGAATCGATTGGCGCTCTAAGTTTTTGGTGAAGCATGATCTTTTCGGAAAGCCGGTTTCCACTTTTCCGGATCATGCTTTAAGCTGACGTACAAGGTTGCCCGGCGGCTGAACTAGCCCTGCAAGATCAGATCGGCCGCTTTTTCGCCGATCATCATCGCCGGCACGCTGGTGTTGCCCGACACCAGCGTCGGCATGATCGAACAATCGGCCACCCAGAGCCGGTCGGCGCCGCGCACCCGCAACTGCGGGTCGACGACCGCGTCGTCATCGGCCCCCATGCGGCAGGTGCCGGCCGGATGAAAGATCGTCGCGCCGTTGGCGCGCGCGAAACGCAAGATATCGTCGTCGCTTTGCACCTTCGGGCCGGGCGTCACCTCGGCGGCAATGTAATCGGACAGCGGCGGCGTTTCCGCCAGCTTGCGCGCGAAGGCGATACTCGCCACGGCGAATTGGCGGTCGCCCTCCGCCGTCAGATAACCGGCATGGATGCGCGGGCGGTCGAACGGATCGGCCGATGCGAGCGCGATGGCGCCGCGGCTTTGCGGCCGCAATTGGCAGACCGACAATGTCATACCGGAAAAATCGTGGACTTTGCCGCCGGCCATGTCGGCGCTCAGCGTGGCGACGTGAAATTGGATGTCCGGCGTCTCCGCTCCCGGCTGCAGCCGCGCGAACAAGCCGCCCTGATTGATGCCGACCGCAAGCGCGCCGCGGCGGTGGATGAGCCAGTCCCAGCCGAGCGTGAAGCGGCCCCATGACGAATGCAGCGCGTCGTTGGTCGTGACCGGTTTTGCGATCCGGTAGATCAGCCGGAATTGCAGATGGTCCTGGAGATTGCGGCCGACCGCGGGCCGATCGATTTTCACCGGAATGCCGAGACGCTGCAGTTCTTCGCCGGAGCCTACTCCCGACAGCATCAGGAGCTGCGGCGACTGGATCGCGCCGGCGGCAAGCACGACGCCGCGCTTGGCGGTTATGGTACGCACGGCATTGCCGCGGCGGCACGTCACGCCGACCGCGCGATTTCCGGCAAACAGAACTTGGCCGACTTGGGTGTCGGTGAGAATGGCGAGATTGCGGCGGGCGGCCGCGGGCCGCAAATAGGCGGCCGCCGCGGAATCGCGCCAGCCATTGCGCGTGGTCAATTGAAAGTAGCCGGCGCCTTCCTGTTCGCGACCGTTGAAATCGGAAGTGCGGGGAATGCCGTGGCGATTGGCGGCGGCGATGAAGGCTTCGATCAGCTCGTTGCGTTCACCGATGCTGGTGACCTGCAGCGGACCGTTCGCGCCGTGCAGCTGGTCGCCGGCGAGAGCCTCATTGTGCTCCAGTTTGATGAAATAGGGCAGCACGTCGCGCCACGACCAGCCGGGATTGCCGAGCTCCGCCCAATGGTCGTAATCCTGCGGCTGGCCGCGGATGACGATTAGCCCGTTGATCGAGCTCGAGCCGCCCAGCACGCGGCCGCGCGGCCAGTAGATCCGCCGCCCGTCCATCTCCGGCTCGGGCTCGGTATAGAATTTCCAATTGACCTTAGGATCCCACATCGTGCGGCCGTAGCCGATGGGGAGATGAATCCAGAAATTGCGGTCGCGCGGACCGGCCTCGATCAGCGCCACGCTGTTGCGCGGGTCTGCGCTCAGCCGGTTGGCCAGAACACAACCCGCCGATCCAGCCCCGACAACGACAAAATCGAACTGCTCGCCATTCATCGCCAATAAGTCCCGCGACAAAAATGCTTGCGGCCCAGCTCAAAACTAGTCAATGAATTTTGGAACGCCTTGTCCCATAATATGAGAAAGTGCGGAAGGAACGCATACTCGCACGCAACGCTGACAACGACGGCCGCAGGGAGCACGACAATGAAAAAACTCGTTCTCGAAACCACCGCGCCGTTCCAGGGCCTGCCGGAATTGGTGGCTTACGACGAAGGCCTGTTCGCCGCAGAAGGCCTCGCCATCGAATGGGCCGATCGCGAATCAGGCGTCGAGAAAAAGGTCGAGACTCATGTCACGACGCCGAAGGGCGTCGATCCCTTCGCCAGCCACGGCAGGCTTTTCGAACAGGGCAAGGCCGATATGTATAACGCCTGCGAATGGGGCAATTACTGCCGCGTCCAGGACACCGGCCAAGGCAGCCGGCAGCTCGGCCGCCGCGCCATCGTCGCTTATGCTGCGATCGTGGTGCGGCCGGATTCCCCGGTTTACACGCCGCAACAACTCGCCAACCGCGCCATCGGCGTGCCGTTCTATTTCGGCACCCATTACATCGCGCTGCACATGCTGGAAGGTTTCGTGCCGCGCGAAATGATCCGGCTGTGCCGCGCGCCGAACGGCTCGCGCTACCGGCTCGATGCCTTGATGCGCGGCGAGATCGAAGCCACCACGCTGACCGAGCCGCATGTCAGCCTCGCCGAGAAGAAAGGCTGCCGCATCATCTGCGCGGCGTTCTTCCACGGCACCGAGGTCGCCTCGGACCGGGTCGATGCCGAGACCTATGCCGCATTCAATCGCGCGGTGCGCGAGGCGGTGCGGCGCATCAATGCCGACAAAAAAGCCTATATGCATTACTTCATCGACTATTACGCCAAGAAGGATGCGGAGATCGCCGCGCTGAAAGTGCAGGATTTGCGCGCGAGCCGGCTCGTCGTCTGCGATCCGGCGCCGATCCCGCTCGACGAATTGCAGCGCACTTACGCCTGGCTCAAGAGCTGGGGCATGCTGGAAGAGACCGCTTCCCCGCTGCAGCTCGTCAACATGCCGGTGCAAACGCAGGCGCATGTGGCGGCCGAATAACGGCGCGACAAAGCCGGTGGCGCGTTGCGCGATTCGCCGTTACACCGGCACGGGGCGCCGGCGAGCGGGCAGACAGGCGATGAACGGCAATGCGGCGCGGCGCGCAAGCCTCGCTTTCGGGCTGGCGCTATCGCTCGGCGCTTGTGGACACAACCTGCTCACGACGAGCAGCGACGATGACAGCGGCGCCAATGCCCATCCGGCGAGTTACAAGACCGACATCCTCGGCGCCATGCACGTTTATCTGAACGATCCGACCGGAATTCGCGATGCCGCGCTGTCGCCGCCGGTACTGAAGCAGGTCGGCGGCGAGACCCGCTACATCGCCTGCGTGAGGTTCAATCCGAAGAAGAACAGCACCGATTATGCCGGCGTCAGAGAACTGGCGGCGGTCTTTCTCGCCGGACGTTTCGATCGTTTTGTCGAAATTCCGAAAGGGCAAACCGACGCGGCGAAAGACCTTTGCGCCGGCGCCGCCTATGCGCCGTTCCCGGAATTGGAGAGGCTGCCGCCGTGATGGCGCCGCGAATGGTGTTGAAATTGGGCGCCGTATTGGCCTTACTGTGCCGGAACGCAATGGCGGAGTGCCAAGTCGTGAAGAGCAAAACTTTGGAATGCGCAGCCTTCAACCGCGGAACGTCGCGGCTCATCAGGATTGCTGCCGGTAGCGCGATACTGGCCGTGCTGTCGGCTCAGGCCGCTTCGGCGCAGCCGGCGGCCACGCCGCCTCCGGATCAACCTCCCCCGGCACAGTCCGCTCCGCCGCCAGCTAACCAGCCGTCGCCGCCCCCACCACCCCCCGCGGCGCAGTCCGCGCCGACCCAACCTGCACCGCCGCCGCCTAGCCCGCCGCCGCCCAGCCCATCAGCTAGCCCTCCGCCGCCGCAAGCCGGCGGACCGTCACCCGGCGGTGGACCTCCCCCGGCGAGCGGACCGCCGCCCGGACCTCCGCCTCAGGCCGGTGGGCCGCCACCGGCAGGCGGACCGCCCCCTGCGCCTGTGAACACCAATGTCAATCTGCGGCAGGGGCCCGGGACCAATTACCCGATCCTGACCACGATACCCGCCGGTGCCCCGGTCCTCGTTAGCGGCTGCGACGCCGGATGGTGCCAGGTCACGTTTCAAGGCCAGGGCGGCTATATCATCGCGTCGAGCCTCGGCGGTCCGCCGCGGCCGCCGCGCGTCGGCTACCCGCCTCCGCCGCCGGTTTATCCGCCGCCGATCTATCCGCCGCCTTATTACCGGGTGCGCCCGTACGGCTATTATGGTCCCCACTGGCGGCACCGCGGCTATTACTGGCACCACTGGTAGATCATGATGCCGAAAAGTGGCCTGCCGGTTTTCGGGACGATCATGCCAAATAACGGCGTCACCGCTCGTCGCCGGAAAAAAGCACCGCCGCGCCCGAGACGGCGAGGCTGAGCGCGACAATCACGAAAATGCCGCCGACACCGCTTGCGGCGGCGACCAGGCTTGCGAGAAACGGCAGCGCCGCCTGACCGATCCGGTTGCCGGTGTTGCGCAGCGACATCACGGTGCCCATCGACGCCGGCGAGGCGAGATCGACGACGTTGGTCAGACTGAGCGTGGTGGCGATGCCGAGCGCGACGCCGGTCAGCGTCATCGCCGCGAACAGTACGGCAAGGTGCACCGGCAAAGCGAGACAGGCAAAGCCGATCGCGGAGCCCACCATGCTGACAAGCGTCAGCGGCCGCCGCCCGACCAGCGCAATGATCCGCACATAGCCCATGCGCGACACCAGCGCGGCGACCGAACGCACCGTCAACAGGCTGCCGATATCGCGCGCATTGATGTTCTTTTCGGCGCCAAGAAGCGGCAGATAGATCGTCACCAGGTCCTGCGCCGCCATGGTGATGACGCTGGCGACGAGATAGGCCATCAGCCCGCGCTGGCGCAGCAATTCCTTGAGCGGCACGACCTCCTTGCTCTTCGCTTTCGTCATGTGGTCGGGCGCCGGCCGGATCGCGGCGGCAGTCGCGAGCGAGCCGAACGAGACGATCAGTCCGATCGCGAAAAGCCGATCGGTCGGCGGCAATGTCGCCGATCCGCCAGCCCAGGCGATCAGATAAGGGCCGAGCCCCTGCCCGACCGCGCTGGCGATGACGTAATTGCCGAAGGCGGCATCGCGGCCGCGCGGCCCGGTGCTGCGCACGCACAGCATCTGCTGGCTGGCCATGATGAGGATGTGCGAAGTGCCGAGCAGCGCGGTGAGCAAGAGCAGCATCAGCAACGAGCCGGAGGCGAAACGAAAGCCGGCGCAGGCGATGACGAGCAGGCTCGCGCCGAGCCACGCCGCTTGCGCATCCCTGCCGCGATCCAAATAGCGGCCGACCTGGACGGCGAAGATGATCGGCAGCATCGCAAACGTCGCCGAGATGATGCCGAGCCACACCACCGGCAGTTTGAGCTCGATGGCACGATAGGACGTCGTCACCCGGACGATCGCATAGACCGCCTGGATGATCGCGACATTGAGCATCAGCGGCACGAGCAGCCGATAATCGGTGTCACTCGCCGGCGGGTGAGCGCCGCGGCGGGAAGCCGGCTGAAGTCTCTCCCAAAAGCTCGACACCGCGCCCCCGCGCTCTTCGAATGCCTTGCCTTATGTAACATCGTTGCCCCCACGCGGACATGCCGTTCTGCTATGGGTTCTCTGCAACCCCGGGAGAACAAGCATGAACACCGTGAGTTTCAAGAGAGCCGTGCTGGCGCTGGCGGCCTGCGCGGCCGCCGGCCTAAGTGGCCAGCCGACACGCGCGGCGGCCGACTATCCGACGCGGCCGGTGACGATCGTCGTGCCGTTTCCGCCGGGTGCCTCAAACGACCTCTTGGCGCGCTACGAGGCTGACGTGCTGGCACGCGCGCTCCATGGGACTTTCGTCGTTGCGAACAAGACCGGCGCCGGCGGCGAGATCGGCATTTCCTATGCCGCAAAAACCGAACCCGACGGTTACACGCTGCTCCATGCGCCATCCGCGATCACCATACTGCCTTTCGTGATGAAATCGGTTTCGTACGACCTGGGCAGGGACTTCGATCCCGTAGTGCTTGTCGGCCTTACCCAATTCTGTTTGGTCGTTTCGCCATCGCTGCCGGTAAGCTCCGTGGCCGATCTCATCGCGCTCGCCAAGGCGAAGCCGGGCGCCCTGACCTATGCGTCGGCCGGCATCGCCACGCCGCATCAGATTTTTGCCGAGCAATTCAAGCTCGCGACCGGAGTTGATATCCGCCATATTCCCTACAAAGGTGCGATGCCGGGACTGACCGACGTTGCCAGCGGCAATGTCTCCATGGAGTTTTCGGATCTCACGCCGGCGCTGCCGTTGATCCAGTCAGGCAAGCTGAAGCTTCTCGCGGTGCTCTCCAGTAAGCGTGACCCGGACATGCCGAACGTGCCGGCGCTGAACGAGACCGTGCCCGGCTACGAAGGCAGCAGTTGGCAGGGCGTCTTCGCTCGTTCCGGAACGCCCAAAGAAATCATCAACAAGATCAACGCGGCTTTGGTCGCCGATCTCAAGCGACCGGAAACGGCGGCGCGTTTCAAGGCGCTCGGCATCGTCGCCCAATGGGACACACCGGAAGACTTTCGCGCTTTCATCGTCGCGCAGACGACAAAATGGGTCCAGATCATCCGCGCCGCCCACATTGAGCTGCGGTGAGAGCATAGCCGGACGCTGCGTTGGCGCCGCCGGCGTTAAGGCGGTCTCGATGAAGCTCCGGCATCCCTCGCTCAGTCCTTCGCCGTCTCGACGTGAAAGCGATGCAAGACGCGGTGGAAGATCGGCGCCAGCACGAAACCGGTGGCGATGATCATGATCAGGCCCGAGAAGATCGCATAGAGCCCGGCAAAAACCTTGCCGCCGGTGGTTTTCAGTTCGCTCACCGGCCCCATGCCTGACAGAATCATCGCCGCGTTGACGAAGGCGTCGACGAACGACATGCCCTCGAAATACGCATAGCCGGCAATCCCGATGGCCATGCCTCCCACGGTGAGAAACAGCCATAGGCCGATTGCGAGGCCCATGCGGATCAGGAATTTCCGGCGCGGGGCGACCGGTTGGCCGCGCCGCTCGAACCCGGTAACGCTGGCAGTTCTTGACGGCATATCCGGTGCTCCTTCGCCGATCTCGCTCGCCCGCCCAGACGGTAGTTGAGCCAGCGCCGGCCCGCGCCTAATATCAGGCCGGGAAGGAAAACGTCATGCTTGACAAAACCTACGATCGCGCCACGCAGGACATCGGCAATGCCGTCGGTATCGGCCACGTCAATGTCTGCATCGACGACCAGCACAAGGCCACGCATTTCTATATCACCGGCCTCGGCTACACGCGCGATCCGTTTCTCAATACCGGCGCCGGCAATATGTGGGTCAATTGCGGCATGAGCCAGTTCCACCTGCCGATGGGCAAGCCCGAAGTCTTGCGCGGCACCACGGGCCTGGTGATGCCGGATCGCGAGGCATTGTTGAAGCGGCTCAACAGGGTGAAGAAGGCGCTCGAAGGCACCAAATTCCAGTTCCGCGAAAGCAACGACGGCGTCGAGACCGTGTGTCCGTGGGGCAACCGCATCACCGTGCACGAGCCGCACCCCGCCCGCTTCGGCCGCATCCAGCTCGGCATGCCCTATGTCCGCTTCGACGTGCGGCCCGGCACCGCGGAGCGCATCGCCCGCTTCTATCGCGAAGTCGTGGAAGCGCCGGCGGAGGTGAAAAAGAACGGCGCCGGGCCGGAGGCGAAAGTCCAGGTCGGCGAGAACCAGTATTTCTATTTCCGCGAGACCGATACGCCGCAGCCGGCCTATGACGGCCACCACGTGCAGATCTATCTCAGCAACTTTTCGCGGCCGTATAGGAAGCTGCTCGATCTCGGCCTGATCACCATCGAGGACAACGACTACCAATACCGCTTCAGGGACGTGATCGACCTCGACAGCAAGGAAGTGCTGTTCACCGTCGAGCACGAGACGCGCAGCGCCACCAATCCGATGTATGGCCGGCCACTGGTCAACCGCAATCCGGCCGCCACCAACATGGACTACAAGCCCGGCCACGACGCGATGGCCTGGGCGCTGCCGTGACCTTCAGCCTTCACCTCCCCCTGCACGGGGGAGGACGACGGCCGCAGGCCGTCAGGTGGGGGCCTGTGAGCTTTCATATCGCACGCAACCAACCCCACCCCGGCGCGCTTCGCGCGCCGACCCTCCCCCTGCAGGGGAGGGTTTAATTGCCCCGCGCACTCATCGTTGGCGGCTCGCTCGGCGGGCTGGTGGCTGCGCATCTGTTGCGTCCGGTGGGCTGGGACGCCGCCGTGTTCGAGCGCAACGACGAGGAATTGGCGAGCCGCGGCGTCGGGCTCGGCACGCATCCCCAGCTCATCGGCATTCTCAAACGCGCCGGCATCGATTTCGACGGATCGATGGGGATCACGCCGCCGCGCGGCGTTTGTCTCGATCGCCAAGGCAAGATCATCATCGAGCAGCCGATGGCGCGCACGCTCAGCGGCTGGTCGCGGCTCTACCACGCGCTCCTCGACGCGCTGCCGGCGCGGAGCTATCGGTTCGGCAAGAGGCTCGCGCGCGTCGAGCAGGACGCGGACGGCGTCACCGCGATATTCGCCGACGGCACAAGCGAGCGCGGCGATCTGTTGGTCGGCGCCGACGGCATCCGTTCCACGGTGCGGGCGCAATTCCTGCCCGACGTGCAGCCGGTCTATGCCGGCTATGTTGCTTGGCGCGCCGTGCTCGACGAAGCCGACGTGCCGCCGGACTTATGGCGCGAAGTCGTCGAGCTTTATGCCTTCTGCCTGCCGGACGGCGAGCAGTTGATCGCCTATCCGGTGCCGGGTCGCGATAATGACACCGCGGTCGGCCGGCGCGCCTATAACATCATCTGGTACCGGCCGACCGATGCCGCGACGCTTGTCGATATCTCCACCGATGCCGCAGGCCGCACGCACGCCGCCGGCATTCCGCCGCCGCTGATCCGTCCCGAGGTGATCGCGCGCGTCAAAGCCGACGCCAAACGCCTGATCGCGCCGCAGATCGCCGCCATTGTCGAACGCACCACGCCGTTCTTCCAGCCGATCTACGATCTCGCGTCGCCGCGCATGGTGTTCGGACGCGTCGCACTCGCCGGCGATGCCGCCTTCGTCGCCCGGCCTCACGCCGGCGCCGGCACTACCAAGGCCGCGCTCGATGCCGCCTGCCTTGCCGATTTACTGCGTGATGCCGGCGGCGATATCGCCGCGGGGCTTGAGCAGTACGAGCGCATGCAGCTGCCGTTCGGCAAAGCGCTGGTCCAAATCAACCGCGAGGAAGGCGCCTACCTCTCCGCGCAGATCAAGCCGAAGGCCGAACGCCGCGGCGCCGAACTTCACCGCGACCTCGGCGCTGTTCTCCACGCCCACATCGCGCGCAGCGAGCAGATGAGCGACATTGTCGCCAGCCACGGCCTGACCGGGCTTTATTGAGCGAGCTTCGCACCGTCGCGATCGGCTCTCTCCGTCAGGGCCGGATTTGTATCGGCCATCCACGACTTGCTGCGAAGATGCGCGATACGAACCGCGCCTCATCAACCTGTCATGGTCCGCAAAGGCGGGCCATCCAGTACACGCCGCCCCATCCGGTGATTACTGGATCATCCGCTTTCGCGGATGATGACAGCAAGCGTAGCCCGCATGAAGCGAACGCGCCAACATATTCGTCAAGGGCCAAGAACGATCGATTGCACTTGCGGAAAACAACGGCGCGTCGCGCCTCGGTTCGCAGGCTTGGACGGCTCACCAACGACAACGAAACTCAGTGGCGTGCGGGAAGATTGTAAGGATCATCTTGGACACCTTGCGATCGCGCCCGCCCGCTCGATCCATCGGCTGAGAAAACAATTTCCCTACATTTCGTGCTGAGTTCCGTGCTGAACAAAGACGCGAGAGAAATCACTCCGTCGACTTCAAATGAAATAATTTGCGAGTTCCTCGGAACAGCCGGAGCCAAGGAGCGTTCCAGCCTCAGCACGCCCGCGATGTTTCGGATCGATCTCGTTACCGATGCACGGTTCGCGGTCGCCAATTCAAGCTGCTGTAGAAAGCTCCGGCGGCATTTGCGCAATCCGTCATGGAACTGTTGAAAGCAGGCTGGCTATGCAGCCTCGCTTCAATCGGCGCTTCCCGACCAACCATCGGATGAAGGAGACAATTCCCCATCGGAGAATGACAAGTGTCCGAAACTATGAACCTGCATCGGGTGCCTGAAACTATGACCTTGCATCGCGCCCTATGGGCCGGCCGGATAATGAGCGCGCTTGTCGTTATCGCTCTGGTGGCAGACGGCACTATTCAGCTTTTCGCGCCGGCACAGATCGCGAACATGTTGCAGGAAACAGGGTTCGCGATGGACCTGACCCATGTCGTGGGTCCAATCATCCTCGCCTGCGCCATCCTTTACGCCATCCCGGCCACCGCCGTCCTCGGCGCGATCCTGGTGACGGGCTTTTTGGGAGGTGCCATCTGCGCCCATGTCCGCATTGGCGAGTTGGGGTCGCCGCCGGAAATCATTTCCCTGCTTCTGGGCGCGATGACATGGGGCGGCCTCTACGCGCGCGATCCCCGTATCCGGGCCATTCTGCCGCTTATCCGCTGAACCAACAGGGGCAGTGCTCTGTCCCTCAACATCAGGAGAAAACACATGTTTTTAGTAATGGGAATCACGGGAAAAGTGGGCGGCGCAACGGCAGAACATCTGTTGGCGCACGGCAAGAAAGTACGCGCGCTGGTCCGCAATCGCGAGAAGGCGGCTAACTGGGCGAAGCAGGGCGTGGAACTGGTTGACGGTGATTGGAATGCTTCGGCAGCCATCAAGCGGGCGCTCAAAGGCGTCGAAGGCGCGTTCGTCATGTTGCCGTCTGTCTGGGCGCCCTCGCCCGATTACAAAGAAGCCAAGGGCGTGATCGCGAACTATGTCGAGGCGCTCACCAAGGCTGCGCCGCCGCGAGTGGTAGCGCTTTCGTCGATGGGTGCGAGCAGAACCAGCGGGATCGGGATACTCACGGCCTTGTCGCTTCTGGAGCGAGGTTTTCACGACCTGACATCCCCAATCGCATTTGTGCGCGCAGGCGGATTTTTCGAAAACTTCCTCTACGGCTTGCAGGCCGCCCAGGGCGGAACGCTACCGGTCTACTACAATCCGACAAACCGGAAATCGATGATGGTCGCGACGAACGACATCGGCGCGGAGGTCGCAACCCTTTTGACCGGGCCAGCGTGGTCAGGGCAGCGCGTCGTCGAGCTTGGTTCGATGGTCAGCGCGGATGAAGTCGCGGAGCAATTGGGTGAAGTCCTGAATCTCGACGTGAAAGCCTTTGCAATCCCGCGTGCAGGGTGGGCGGAAGCGTTCGAGCAGTTCGGCATCCCGAAGGGCCGCACCGGACCTGCCGAAGAAATGTTTGAAGCCGTAAATGCGGGAAGGACGGCACTCGGAGTCGAGGGTACGGAGCACGTAGCGGGTACGACGTCCGCACGCGATGTATTCGAGGCCGCGCAGGACGCCGCCAAGGCCTAAGTCCGGGACGGATCAGGCATGAGACGGAGATTCGGCCGTCTGTGAGGCCGCTGTCCTAAACATTTTGCGAATTTCGCAGACGCGCAATGCGCACGCCACGCGCCGGCAAAGAATCATTCCGGAGTGAACGCCGTTCGGCGCGGGCATGGCATCGCCGGCCGCCGTCATTTTGGTGCAGCGCGCCGAAAAAAAGATGCGCGCGTCAACGGCTTAGAAAAAATCGGAAGCGCCAATTTGGCTTGCCCTTGACTCGCGCCATCGAGCGGCGCTTTAGGCGCCTCAGCTCGCTCTCTTACAAGACGCCGGACGCCGATGGCGATCCGGCGGAGCGGGTGCGGTCCTTGAAGCTTCGGCGGTCGACAGCCGGGGCGGCGGATCGCGGTGGAGCGCCGGGAGGCGCAGCGCGCCCGAAGCAGGCGATCCCCGTAAGGGGACGTTCTGTGGCGCGCGCCGCGCCCGGAGCGCGAGCGGGTGGCAACATCCGTCCGCGTGGCGCGGCCACACTTTGGCGCCTCCCGGCGCTTCATTTCCTTGCTTTGGTTTTGTTTAGTTTGGCTTGGCGTAGCGTGGCGTGGCGTAGACGATGTCTGGTGCCTGAACGATGACTCGGATGCCCGTGCATCGCGAGAACGCGAGTGCTTGCGTTTTTTGCACCCCTGCCCGCCCCTCGCCTAATGACCGCGACATTGTATAGTGTAGGCAAAGCAAGGGAATTCCCCGGAGGAGCCCAATGACCGCAGCCGCCAAGACCCTGGTGATCCGCAACGGCACGCTGATCGACGGCTCCGGCAAGGCCTCGAGCCGCAACGAGGCCATCGTCATCGAGGGCAACACGATCAAAAGCGTCGGCGCGTTGCCCCCCGATCTTCACCTCGAGGACCGCAAGAGCGTCGACGTCATCGACGCCGCCGGCAAATGGGTGATGCCCGGCCTGATCGACGCGCATTGCCACATGTCCTACGGCTATCCACTGATCAAGGGCGAAGGCAAAGGCAAGGGCACCACGCGCCCGGAATTCTCGACGCTGAAATCGGCGCGCAGCGCGCAGAAGGTCTTGCGCGCCGGCGTCACCAGCATTTCGGTGCCCGGCGGCACCTGGTTCACCGATGTCGGCGTGCGCGACGCCATCAAGCTCGGCCTGATGGAAGGCCCGCGCATGTTCGTCGCCGGCCGCATGATCGTCACTTACGGCTGCATCGAGGACGACGAACCGTCCTGGGAAGGCACGCCCGATCATTCGATCGGCAAGTTGTGCAACACCAAGGACGAGATGGTCACCGAGGTGCGCCGCCAGGGCAAGCACGGCGTCAACTTCATCAAGATGGCCGACAGCCGCTCCGGCGAATCGCAGATGCTGGCCAGGGAAGAAATCGCCGCCGTGGTGAGCGAAGCGCACCGCCGCAATCTGAAAGTCGCGATTCATTCGCGCGGCGCCGGCTCGACCCGCGCCGCCGCGGAGGCCGGCGTCGACTGGATCGTGCATGCCGATCTCGCCACCGATCGCGATCTCGACGCCGTCGCCAAGGCCGGCATGCCGATCCTGCCGACCGCGACCTTCCTCGCCGTCGTTTGCGAGCTCGGCAAACAGCAGAAGGTCGGCGCCGAGCAGGTGCAGCTCGATTTCAACCGCATGCAGCGGCATTACGATCTGCTTGGCGAATTGATGCACAAGGCGCGCAAGCTCGGCATCCGGCTCCTGGTCGGCACCGACACCGGCAACAATTCGTTCACGCGGCACGGCGAATTGCACGCCAAGGAGATCGAAATCTTCGTCAAGCACGGCGGCTATTCGCCGATGGAGGCGATCGTCGCGGCGACGCGCGACAATGCGATGGCGGTCGGACTGGACGGCAAGGTCGGCCAGATCGCGCCGGGCCAATTGGCCGATGTCACCGTGTGGACCAAAGACCCGCTCGCCGACATCGCCATTCTGCAGGACAGCAAGAATCTCGCCTGGGTGATCAAGGACGGCAGGATCGTCGATCTTTATCCGCGTGACGAGATGTTGACCTTCCAGCAGGCCGCCGAATGACGGCTGCGGCATCGGACGGCGACATCGCGCGGCTTAACGTCGAGATCGACGACGTGACGCCGCGCGTCGTGCGTTGCGTCGAGGTGCCGGTCGATATCCGGCTCGACGATCTGCATTTCGTGCTGCAGATCGCCATCGGCTGGCAGAACGGCCATCCGTTCGAGTTTCGCATCGGCGACAGCGTTTGGGGCCCGCGCGATCGCGATCTTGAAAGCAGTCCCTTGCCTGCCGAGCAAGCGACGCTTGCCGACATTTTGGCGCACGGCGGCACCTTCAAATACGACTACGTGCTCGGCGAGGACTGGGAGCACACCGTCACTTTGCTGGCCCGCTCAAGCGCGCAAGCCGGCGTTCGCTATCCGCAGCTCGTGCGCGCCGAGGGCCGCTGCCCGCCGGCCGATATCGGCGGTCCGGTCGGCTACGAAACCTATCTGCGCAGCATCGCCGATCCGTCGAGCGTTAATCACGCCGACATGCTTGATTTCGACGCCCCCGACTTCGATCCGAATATTGTCGACGAAGCGGCGCTGCGCACCAACCTGGCGAGCCTGACGAAATATATCGGCCGCAAGACCGTGAGCCGTCATCCTGAGGTGCGAGCGGAGCGAGCCTCGAAGGATGCAGCCGAGACGCTCGGGCCGTCGCCCGTCGAGGGCCGCCATAGCGCCTCGGAGACGCGCGTAAACGCGCTGACGGCGGCCACCTCAGGATGACGGAGATGCAGTTCGGCGTTCAGTTCTTCCCCGCCGTTGCGCCCGAAGACAAGAGCGCGAGCGATTATTTCGAAGAGTGCCTGGCCATCGCCGAGGAGGCCGACACGCTCGGCTTCAGCCACGCCCGCACGGTCGAGCATTATTTCCGGCGTTACGGCGGTTATAGCCCGAATCCGCTGCTGTTTCTCGCCGCCGCGTCACAGCGCACCAAGAAGATGCGGCTTGTCACCGGCGCGGTGGTGCCGGCGTTCAACAATCCGCTCAAACTCGCCGGCGAAATCGCCATGCTCGACGGCATTTCGCACGGCCGCCTCGACGTCGGCTTCGCCCGCGCCTTCCTGCCGCACGAATTCCGCCGCTTCAAGATTTCGCCGGACGAGTCGATCGCCCGCTTCCGCGAAGGCGTCGAGCAGATCGCGCTGTTGCTGACGACGGAACACGCCACGCATCGCGGGCAATTCCATTCCTTCGACGATCTCACGTCGCTGCCGCGGCCGACGCAGAAGCCGCGGCCGAAATTCTACATCGCCTCGACGCGGACGCCGGATTCGTTCGAATATGCCGGGCGCATGGGCCATGCCCTGATGGCGATCCCGATCGGGCCCTTAAAGCCGCTGCTCGACCTCTACCGCCAGGCTTGGCGCGAGGCGGGTCACCCCGGCGACGGCGAGGTGATGATCGCCTTCCATATGTTCTGCCACGAGGACGCGCGCGCCGCGCGCGAAATTCCGCGCCGCGCTTTCGATCTTTATTTCGAGGCCTTGGTCGAATCCGCCGGCGAATGGACCCAGGGCACGGCGTCAAAAGATTATCAGGGCTACGACAAATCGATCGGCCGCATGAAGGGCTTTTCGCTGGAGGGCCAGATCGAGACCGGCAATGCCTTTATCGGCACGCCCGCTGAGATCAAGGACATCATCCGGCGCTTCCAGGACACGGTCGGGCCGTTCGAGCACGCGTCGCTGCAGATCAATTTCGGCACGCTGGATTTTGCCGAGGCGCAACAATCGATGCGGCTGTTCGCCCGCGAGGTGATGCCGGAGTTTGGTCATTCCTAGAGGAAGCGATGTCGGCCGCAATTCCAGCCCATCCTGAGTTATTGCTCGTCGGCAGCGTCGGCCTGCAATCGGCTGAGGACGTCTTCCGCGCGGTAAGCGCGAAGCTCGGCGATCGGGTCAAGCGGATCCCGGACGGCGAGACCGGACCGCGCAGCCTCTGGGTGTTCTGGCCGCGCCGTGTTCTGGAACGCAACGCGGCATTCGAAGTCGATCCGGAAGAAGGCGCGCGCGGCATGCGCGCCACGTCGGAGATCGAGGGGGTACGCCGTTGGATCGGCAATGAGGCGGCGGAGCAGGGCACGCCGCCGCCGCCGCGCATGCGGCTGCGCGCCGGCATCGAGCCGAGCCAAGTCGAGCTCGGCCCGCTCGGCTATGCCGAAGTGGCGGCGGACTCCTATGCGGTGTTCCGGCGGTTGCGCGATGATGGCGTCATCTCCCGCGGCATGAAATTTCAAGTGTCGTTGCCGACCACGGCAGCGTTCCTGAACGCCCATGTGGTCTATGCCCAGCATGCCGTCATCGAGCCGATCTATCGCGCGAAGCTGCTGGACGAGGTTCGCCAGATGGCCGCGACCATCGCGCCATCGGACCTCGCCATCCAATGGGATGTTTCGACGGAAATGGGACAGTGGGAGGGCGTCCGGCACGCCTACTTCGGCGATGTTCAAAAAGGCGTCATCGACCGTCTGACGATCCACTGCAACGCCGTGCCGCGCGGGGTCGAGCTTGGCATCCACCTCTGCTACGGCGACTACGGCCACAAACATTGGAAGGAGCCGGCGACCACCGCGAATATGGCGACGGTCTACAACGCGCTGTCGGAGCGGGTGACGCGTCCGATCGACTGGCTGCACATACCGGTGCCGCGCAGCCGCGACGACGACGCGTATTACGCGCCGCTTCGCGATCTGCGGCAAAGGCCGCAGACAAAGCTCTATCTCGGGCTCATTCATCTCAGCGATGGCGTCGAGGGCACCCGCCGCCGGATGTCGGCCGCGGCAAAATTCGTGTCGGACTTCGGCGCCGCCACCGAATGCGGCTTTGGCCGCCGGCCTCCCGAGACGATCGCCGATCTGTTTGCGATTTATGCGGCGCTTTGAGGCAACAAGAAAAGCCAGGGCGAGCCGACGCTTCAAACCAGGTGCAATGATGTTCAGGCTGCGGGTGATATTCAGATGAGTGGACCGCTTGCGGGAATCCGCATTCTCGATCTGACGTCCGTGGTCGCCGGACCGTTCGCCACGCAGATGCTCGGCGACATGGGCGCCGACGTCATCAAGATCGAGGCGCCCGAGGGCGATGCGCCGCGCCATACCGGCCCGGCGCGCTCGCCCGGCATGGCGGCGCTGTTCATGGGCTTGAACCGCAGCAAGCGCTCGCTGGTGCTCGATCTGAAAAAGCCCGCCGCCGCGGACGCGCTGTGGCGCTTGATCGCCGGCGCCGACGTTTTCGTCCATTCGATGCGGCCGCAGAAAATCGACAAGCTCGGCTTCGGCCACCAGGCGGTGGGCGCCAGAAATCCCCGCCTCGTCTACGCCGCGCTGCACGGTTACCGCGACGGCGGTCCATACAGCGGCCAGCCGGCCTATGACGACGTGATCCAGGGTCAGTCCGGCATTGCCGCGCTGATGGCCAAGGTCGCCGGCGAGCCGCGCTACGCTCCCATGATCATCGCCGACAAGACCTGCGCGCTCGCCATCGTCGGCGCCGTCACCGCCGCCTTGTTTGCGCGCGAGCGCACCGGCCGCGGCCAATTCGTGGAAATTCCGATGTTCGAGCAGATGGTGTCCTTCGTCCTCGGCGAGCATCTGTTCGGCCACAATTTCGTGCCGCCGCTGGGCGAGCTCGGCTACACCCGTGTGCTGGCGAGCTGGCGCCGTCCGTACAAGACCAAGGACGGCTATCTCTGCATGATGGCCTATACGCAGGCGCATTGGCGCAAGTTCTGGACCTTGGTGGGCAAGCCGGACGTGCACGCCGATCCGCGTTTCGATTCGATCGCGGCGCGCGCCCGCAATATCGTGGCGCTTTACGAATTGGCCGGCGCCTGCATCGCCGGCAAGACCACGGGTGAATGGCTGGCGCTGCTGCGCGACCTCGAAATTCCCGCCGCCCGCATGGCGAGCCTCGACGAGGTATTGAGCGATCCCCAGCTTGCCGCCTCGGGCTTCTTCAAGCGCGCCACCCACCCGAGCGAAGGCGAGATCCTCTATACGGACTTACCGATACGCTTCAGCGATACCGCGATCGCGCCCGAACGGCTGCAGCCGCGGCTCGGCGAGCACAGCGTCGAAGTATTGCGGGAGGCCGGGCTTGGCGAGGACGAGATAGCGGCCCTGCTCGCTTCCGGCGCCGCCGTCGGCGGCCCCCCGAAAAAGCAGGCGGCGGAGTGACGCGGCCGGGTTTTGCCTGTTATTGTAAAGCACCGGGTCCGCTACCATCTGGAGCCAAAGGACCGCCGCCATGTCAGACGACCGACGCCCGGATGACCAGAACGAAGACGAAGAACGGCCATGTCTGCATTGCCTGATGGTCGAACTGATCGACAATTTTTTCGCGGAATATCCGGTTTCCGACGAGGAGCCCGAGGCGCTCGATACCGACGAGGTCATCAATGCCGTGGCCAAGACGGTCGCGGAATTGACCTATAGCCAGAGCGCCGCCGCCCGGCAAAAAATGATCGAGCAGCTTATGCGCGAGATCATGGAATTCGACGCCGAATACCGGCAGCAGGAGGCCATGGGAACGGCCGGCTCCGACGCGCGCCATTAGAGCCTGATCAGGCGTGCGAGCCCCGCGAGCGCGGCGACCTGACCCCGGCATAATCCCTTTCGGCGGACACATCGGCGCTCAACTGGCATTCGAGCACGTTGCGCTCATAGGCTTCGGCGTCGCTCTTGATGCGGTAGCGCAAATCGAAGGCGTGCTCCTCCAGCGGCATTTGCCGCACCACTCTATAGAGACCGGGGTTCTTCTCGCCGAGCGGCGTGTACTCGACCGCCTGGCCGACCGCAAATTTGAAGGGCATCCTATACCTGCCGTGTTCCTGTCGAAGAAATAGCGACGCTGATCTGGCCGATTCCGCCCTCCCTCAACGGACGGATGCGCCGCCGCTCCGCGATCAGAAGCGCGGCGGCCGCGGCGGGCCGCTCCGTCCGGCGGCGCCGGGCACGACCCTTGGCTTCATCGGCAGCAGTCCCTCGCGCTGCAGCTTCTTGCGGGCAAGCTTGCGGGCGCGGCGAATGGCTTCCGCACGTTCGCGAACTTTCCTCTCCGAGGGCTTCTCGTAATGGCCGCGAAGCTTCATCTCGCGGAACACCCCCTCGCGCTGCATCTTCTTCTTCAGCACCTTGAGAGCTTGGTCGACATTATTGTCACGGACGAGAACCTGCACGCGGCATTCCTCTTCGCTCGAGCGGTTAAGATGGGCCGTTGGCCAAGGCGCCCGGGCCACTGGCTAACGGAAAGGCATCGTTGCGGCGCCGACACGACCGGTGGCAAGAACCGGTGGCAAGAATCCTGCGTCGTTAACCTTGCGTCGTTATTGCCAACATCGATATCTGGATTACCCGCTTATGTGGCAGGCCCGGACGCAAAACACAATAGGCGGAAGGCAATAAGCTGAGCCGCGATCAATCGGACCGACCCTTGCCAGCGCCGGCTTTTTTGGCCGGTTCGGCCCATTCAGCCACGACCCGCCCGAGATCTTTGCAGTTGTTGTGCATCTGCTCGAGCGCAAAACCGAGCGCGAAGAAGCGTTCCGCGGCGTCGTCGGTAAGGTCGCGCGTCACGCCGTCGCGACGTAGCGCGGTGACTTCGGCGCCATAGACTTCCAGAGCGGACCCCACGGCGTCGAGCGAGGTCGGGCCGTGGCCGAGGCGAAGCGCGGCCGCACTGGCTTCGAGATATTCGGCAAAGGCCGCGCCGACCTGCGCCAGCGGCGCCTCAAGCCGCAACCGCACCGCGTCGGGCAACGGACTGGCGGCGGCCCTGCCGATCATCACCAGGTCGTGGCGCAGGCGCAGCAGCGTGCGCAATAAGGGTCCGGTGTCGGCACCGACGGCGAGCCGCGCCAAGCGCTCGCGCTCGGCCTCCTCGCCGACCACGTTCAGTTGCTCGAGCGCTTGTCCGATATGGTCCTGAAGGCGATGCAGCGCCTCGATGTCGAGCCCGTCGCGCAGGCCCGCCAATAGCTCGGCCAGGGCCCGTGCCATCTGCTCGAGCGTGCGGGCCGCCGCGGCCGCGACCAAGGGATGGGCATTCGCCGGCAACAGCAGAGCCGAAACCAGAAAACCGGTGAAGCCACCCAGCGCCACCTCGATGACGCGGTCCACCGCCGACGAAATCGCGGTCGCGTGCGTCATCGTCGGGATCAGGACCACGATGATCGCGGTGATCGGCGCGACGGAAAAGCGCGGATTGATCGCCGCGATCAGCGCCAGCGGCGCCACGGCGACGGCGAGGCCCACAAGCAGCGCCGTTTCGTTGCTGTAGGAAATCAGCACGCCGATGGCGCCGCCATAGATCGCGCCGCCGATGGTGCCGACGAGATAATCGAACGTCGTCTTCAGCGACCGTCCGACGCTCATCTGCGTGACGATGACTGCCGTCAACACCGCCCACAACGGAAGCGGCAGCTGCAGCGCTTGCGCCAAGAGGTAAGACGCCAAGGCGGCAATCGTCATCCTGACCGAAAGCGCCAACTGCACGCGGTGGTGCAAGACCACGGCGCGGAGCCGCTGCCACTGGCCGGTAATGCGCGTCATGCCGACCATCCCCGGACGACCTTGGCGGTCATACAGCCTGCCGCCCTGCGAACAAAGGGCAGCGCCGGTGCGGCGTGCCGTCACGTCTCCAGCGCGCTCGGCGCGTAGAGTTCCTCGATCTTGACAAGCCGCGGGGTCAGCGCCTGTTCCAGCGAATATTGCGCGATGGTCTCCATCACCTTGCGGTTGGCTTTGACGCCGTGACGGATCAGCGGCGTCTTGGCGTCGCCGGACAGAAGCCCGGCGGCGAGATGATCGGCAACGTGCTCGACGCGGCGTTCATCGGCGATCTCGTTGGCTTTGTTGAATGCCTTGATCAGATTGAGCACGACCCATGGCTCCTTCTCGAACACGTCGCGCCGCACCACCGCCTGATGATTGATCGGCAGCAATCCGGTCTTGCGGTAAAAGCGGACGCCTTCGGCGATCGGGTCGGGGAACAGATATTTGAAGTCGGGATCGCCCGTCAGATCGGCCCGGCTTCGATCCACCAGATTGCGGCCGGACAGATAATGCAGCACGGCGTCGAGCTCGCCGGCGAGCATCATCGAGCCGATGCTCTTGTCGGCGGGAATCTGATGGACGACGACGCCGGGCGGCGGCTTGAAACCGGTGGCGCCGCCGTGACTGCGATCGGGCGTACGCTCCATCCAGAATTCCATGTCTTTCGGCGCGACGCCGAATTCGTGCTGCAGCACGCCGCGCGCCCACAGCGCCGCGGTCTGCTGATATTCCGGCACGCCGACGCGCTTGCCCTTGAGATCGGCGGGCGTCGCGATGCCCGACTTGCGGCTGACCAGGATGCTGGTGTGGAAAAATCGCCGCGTGGTGAAGATCGGCAGCCCGACGAAGCGCGTATCGCCATGGGCGGTCACGATCAGAAACGACGAGCAGGACATTTCCGAAACCGCGAACTCGGCGAAATGCAGCTGCCGCCAGAACAGCTCCGACGGATGCAGCACCGTCGGAATGAGATCGATGCCGTCCGGCTTCACCGTGCCGTCGAGGATCGGCCAGGTGCGCGGGTTATTGGTGATGCCGATGGAGAGTTGGAGGTTCATGAAATGCTCGCGAAGTGGGCTTTTGCATGATCGTCATTCCGGAGCGACGCGAAACGTCGAGTCCGGAATCCATACTCACGAACGGTGGTTATGGATTCCGGGCTCCGCGCTTCGCGCGACCCCGGAATGACGGCTAATACCGATACGGCGTGTGCTCCCACAGCGGGAAAGCCGAGAACACATGCGGCGCGTTGGCCGGCGCCGCGGCATGCAGATAGCTCGCATCGAGCTTGGCAAAGCTCGTGGCGCCAAGAAGACCGAGCGCGCGGGTCACTTCGTCTTCCATCAGCTCCAGCATGCGCACGATGCCGGCTTGGCCTGCCGCGGCCAGCGCGTAGCATTGCATGCGGCCCAAGCCGACCAGATTGGCGCCGAGCGCCAGCGCCTTGACGATGTCGGTGCCGCGGTAATAACCGCCGTCGATGATGATCGTCGCGCGGCCGGCCACGGCCTCGACGATTTCCGGCAGCGCCTCGGTCGAGCCGCGGCCGTGATCGAGCTGGCGGCCGCCATGATTGGAGACGTAGACGATCTCGACGCCGTGATCGAGCGCGATCTTGGCATCCTCCGCGGTGGCGATGCCTTTGATGGCGAGCGGAATGTTGAACTTGCTTTTGATGCGCTCGACGGTTTTCCAATCGAGCGCCGCCTGAAATTCGCGGCCGGTGGCGCGGCGCCGCCCGCCGGTGACATGGCGCTTGGCGATGTCGCGCTCGCGGCGGCTGTAATGGGCGGTATCGACGGTCAGGCAGAACACGCGGTAGTGATTGGCGATGGCGCGCGCGACATGGTCGTCGACCCAGGCCGCGTCGCCGCGGACATAAAGCTGGAACATGCGAAAGCCGTCCGGCGCCGCCTTGGCGACCTCCTCGAGGCCGGGATCGCACACCGAAGACAACATGTGGGCGACGCCGAATTCCGCCGCCGCCTTGACCACCGGCTCGGCGCCGCCGGGATGGAAGCTCTCCAATGACCCAACCGGGCAAAGCACGATCGGCAGGCGCAGCTTGCGGCCGAGCACCTCGACCGAGGCATCGACCTTGCTGACGTCGCGCAAGACGCGCGGCCGCAACGCGATGGAATCCAGCGCCATGCGATTGCGCCGCAGCGTGGTTTCGGTCTCCACCCCGCCGACGATGTAATCCCAATGGTTCTGATTGAGATTTTGCCGCGCTTTGGCGACCACTTCGTGCAGGTTCAGAAATTCGGGAACTGCCTCCGCGTCGCGGAGCGCCCCGGCCTCGTCGATGATCGATACCGGCTTGTTCATGAGGATACGCATTGATGGTTGCAGGGTGAAAACCGGGCGGACTCTAGCCTGTGATCATTCCGTTAAGAAGACCCCTGGATGGCGTCGGCGCGGCTGGCTTGGCGGTCCCGGGAAGATGGAAATTCGATACCCCAAAAAGTGCAAGAAATGTCCATTTCATAAGGGTTTACTATGTTGCCAATTGCTGTTGCCAATTGCTGTTGCCGATGACTGTTGCCAATTATATTCGGGGCAGACAATTAGGTGTCCCCCATGGCAACGGCATCGAGAGCACGGCACGGCAGTTACCTCTTTCAACGACCTGGTTCATCGAATTGGTGGGTCCGGTTGCGGTCGCCAAGTCAAACCGTCGTGAAGTCGCTTGGCACGGCGAAACGCGCAGAAGCCGAGATTATAGCACTGCCGCAGATAGCGGAGCACAAGGCGCGCTTGCTGGCCGCACGGCCGCGCGTGGAACGGATATGGCAAAACCGACTAGAGCCGGGCTTGCATATCGGCCCCGATGGCGGTCACGTCGCCGCGACCGAGCGAGAATTGACGTACTACAATCACAACGGGGCGTTTCTGCGGACAGAAGCGAACGGCGGACTCGCATTCCAGATTGTCAGCGGTCGCGCTCCGCTCACAGTGCGGTCGTTGGCGAATGCATTCATAGAGGCTGACTTCGGCACCGGACGCGGCGAACGTCCAAAGGTGCTTACTAAGAACGGCGATGACCAAATCATCGAAACCTATTTGGAGCACAGACGCGTCGGCGGCTATTATGCGAGCGAGGCGCGGGCTGTTTGGAAACTGTACAAGGAACTAGTCGGCAAGCCTTTGAAGGATGCCACGCGGGACGATGGGCGCAAGCTGGCGCAGCACTTCATTGACCAGGGACTTAAGAGCGCAACCATAGAGAAGAAAATCGGATGGTTGAATGCTGCGGCGCATCTGGCGATCAAGGATGGCAAGCTAAAGTTCAATCCGTTCTCTGGCGTCGTGCCTGATATGGAGGACAGCGAACGCCGCCTGCCGCTTGACGACGCTGACATGAAGGTGATCCGAGCGAATCTGAAACAACTCGATAAGAGTAATCAATTGTTGCTCCGCTTGCTCGCGACAACCGGGATGCGGCTTAGCGAGGCATTCGCGATTGACAGCGAGGCGACCGAAAAGGGTTGCCGGTTTGTCATTGTCGGTCGCAAAACGAAACAGAGCTTGCGCCGCGTGCCGCTGCCTGCCGCGATGCTCCCATTCGTGCCCAGGATCATCAAGGGGCCATTGTTCACAAGCAAATATAAGGACCCTGTGGACGCCGCATCGAAGCGGCTCAATCGGTTCCTTGACGACTGCGGCATTGTCGATCCGCGAAAGGTCATCCATTCACTGCGGCATCGTGCGCAAGATCGGTTGCGCGCCGCCGGATGCCCCGAAGATAAGCGTTGGGCAATCCTAGGCCATGAGGAACCGACTGTTGCCGCTGGCTACGGCGAGGGCTTCCCCGTGCCTTTGCTCAAACGGTGGATTGACGAGATCGGATTCTGAAATCCAGGCGGCTGGAACGCGTCACTGCCTAGGGAAAGGCTGAATCCGGGACCTGGCGCCACACCGGCTCACGAGAGCCGGCCGTGCATATCCGGATCTAGTGGGGCTTATGGAAGCCCTCAATTAACCATCCCAAGCGAAGCGATTTGCCTGTCGAAAATCGCATCCTACATCAGTGACAGCGTACAAGAGTCGGGCATCGACGGATTGGCCCGCACCAGCCTGCGCTTCTCCTCGCAAGGTGCCGAGTAGATGGGGACGTTGCCGCCCCCATCCCTCACAGACCCGGACGTGCAGATTTCCCGCATCCGGTTCTTCACGGTAGAGGTTCGCTCGCGGCGACGTACGGATGGAAGATCTTAGGTGAAGGCAAGGGGTGGCGCTTCAGCATCTCGTTGACACGTGTCCAACTGAACACGTGTTGACGGTCACGCCGAGAGAGCCATTTCCTCCATATCCGGGCAACTTTGTTAGCAAACCAACGCAGTCGTCGACTGTTGCCACCGACGCCGTAGTAGGCGAAGTGGCCCCGCATCAGCATAGACAGATGGCGGTGCTGGTCGCAGATAGACCAGTGCCGGTGGTGCCGACACCAGTCGTTCACTGCGGCCACAGCGCGAGCAAAGCGGCTCTTGGCCGTGACTTGCCGAACCATGTTCTTTCCATTCCGCGACCGTCCCCAGACATGGGTGAGGCCGAGAAAGTCGAAGCCGGTTCCAGCCGTCTCCGGATGCCGCGTGCCCTCTGTCTTTTGCGGGCGGAAGTCGACGAGGCGTGTCTTGTCGGTATGAAGCGTCAGCCCATACCGCGCAAAACGCTTGTCCAGTACCGCCAAGACGCGTTTGGCGTCGACAATGTTATCGAACGCCATGACCGCATCGTCAGCGTATCGGACAAGGGTGCCTGCTCCTTTGAGGCGCGGCCTCACTTGGCTTTCGAACCATTCATCCAACACATGGTGCAGGAAGATGTTCGAGAGACAGGGCGAGATTACGCCTCCTTGCGGGGAGCCCTCAGTCGTACGGCGCAGGAGACCGCTTTCAACGGCTCCTGCCTTCAACCATTTATCGATCATCCTTCGGATGACGCCGTCCGTGACTTTTTGGCCGAGGAACGTCCGAAGCTGGGAATGGGGAATCGAGTCGAAGTACTTGCGTATGTCGATCTCGATCACCCAGTGAAGACGCTTGGCCCAAATGTCGTCCCGCAACTTGCACAGGGCGTCATGCGCCGAGCGGCCTGGCCGGAAGCCGTATGAGCAAGATAGGAAGTCTTGCTCGTAGACCGCCTCCAGCACCATCGTCACTGCGCGTTGCGCCACCTTGTCTTCAAAGGTTGGAATGCCGAGTGCCCTTTGCGAGCCGTCCGCTTTGGGAATGTACGCCCGGCGGACCGGCGGCGCGCGATAGCGGCCGGATTTGATGCGGTCCAGAAGGTCCAACAAGTTGGCTTCCAGGTTCGCCTCATAATCCGCCGCCCTGATGCCGTCGATGCCAGGGGCACCGTCCTTGCGGGTCAGCCGATAGGCCTCCTTCATCCAATCCAGATCGATGACGTGGTGGAGCGAGCACAGCGCCGTCCCCGATTTCGTCCTCGCCAAATCGGCTATCCGTTGTCGGTTCGTGGACAGGTTTGTGGGGTTCAGAGTCCCCTCCCGTGTTTCAGGTCAACGGTTCTCTACTCGTGACGCCTCCCTTCCCTCCGCCGGGTCCCGGTGAGCCCGGTTCCCCGTCCTCGTCGGTACTATGAAGGCGCTACGACTTCCCGCTCGCGCGTGCCTGATCCCTTATTTGCTTCGGTTGCAGGCCCCACGCGCTCCTCCAATGTTCGTGTTCGCCGAAGCGCTCCTGATGAGCGGGAGGCCGCTCGTCAGGCCTGGGTCTTTGGTGAGCCGGCGTCCCATATTCCGGCATGCTGCGCCGTGGGCGTGGGCGGGATATCACAGGTTTCCTGGCGATCCGTCCTGTGCCTTTGCCCTGCTCCAAGACCCCGGCCGATCCGACAGGACCTCGCCCTCTAGCGGTCTTGCCGACACCGCCCCCGGTCGGACCAGACCGAAGGCATCCGCGTGCACATTATATCGAGGCTACCACAGGGCTTTAGCATCCGCTGTCTACGCTTCACGAACGACGTCGCCGCCGCTCATGCAAGACTTGCTTCCGGCTGGCGGGCTTCGCCTTTGCCGGGAGGGGGTCGAACCCTCTGGATCACTGTGAAAGGTTTCAGGTCACATCCTTCCTCCTTTCCAGGACTTTGTCCTGTCGCAAGGTCCGTAAACGCGGCAGGTGCCGAAATGGCTTCTGCAAACCAAGGAGATATATCCATGGCGCCCGCCCTTGCGTTTTGGAAAGGCTACCTCAAGCTTTCGCTCGTGTCGTGTCCGATCGCCCTTTACACCGGGACAACATCGACCGAGCGGGTGTCATTTCGCCAGATCAACAAGAAGACCGGCAACCGGCTGCGGCAGCAGCTCATTGACGAGGTCACGCGTGAGCCGGTCGAGGCCCACAATAAGGGACGCGGCTACGAGTACTCCAAGAACGCTTACATACCGGTGGATGACGATGAACTCGACGCCGTTGCGATCGAGAGCAGTCACACTGTCGAGATCGACTCGTTCGTTCCGCGCGAGCAAATCGACGAGCGATATCTGGACAGCCCCTATTACATCGCCCCGAACGATCAGGTCGGGCAGGACGCATTCGCCGTGATCCGCGAGGCGATGCGCGGCAAGGGCATGGTCGCCCTCGCGCGGG
>CAWBUA010000009.1:0-35701 GCA_963791925.1 uncultured Alphaproteobacteria bacterium
GCTAGTTAGGAATGGACCTGTCCCCGGGCCGTCCAGTGCAGTGGGCGGTATGACCCGCAGACCGGCCGGATTGCCGCTGTACCAAAAATATTTTTGGGCCCTCAGCGGCCCATATTTGACGCCTGATGCGCTTTTTCACGGGGAGTCACTATCGAATCAACGGCAGATTTAGCGAATCAGTGGCTCTGATTCGGCCTTTAAAGGTGCCTTTAACGGTGGTCTTTCTATTGTCCTGACAGGCGCTTAGTTGCGATTCGGTAGGTTTGACAACCCCTGTCAAGTCTCCCATTTTTCGCGTCATCTGGGGCAGGAGGTTGTAGATGACCACTATTCGCTCGATTTACGAGTGGGTGACACTCCGCGATTATGAGGCCGCAAAGGAACGCGCCACCGACGAAGTTGTGGAGCGTCTTTCACGCGGCAACACACTCGCGCAGAATGGCTCATCTATGGAGCAGTCCGAGCTAAACCAAATCTCGATTGCTGCTGATGCTGCGATGATGAGGATCGAGCGGCGGCTACCCTAAAAAAATTTGTCGAAAGATGCCACCGCTGGACGATTTTGAGGAGTTGCTCAACTCAATTCTCGTTGAATGGAATCGAGCGGAAGAAGATATAAAAATTGCCGAGCAAGTCGCTAATAAAGTTGTAAATCCTTCTATCAAAGAACTGCGCTATGCTGGACGACGCATAGTCGAAGCTCTAGTAAAGTTTCAAAATAACGCCCCCATTGAGGCTACCGCGCTTCTAAATGACGCCCTCTTTGATTGCTATCGCGCTCGTCATGATGCGATTGACGCCGGCACTTCAAAAATAGCTATTGATCTCGAAATTATGATTTCAAAACTGGGGTATGAGGTGATTTTATCCGTACACCCGAAATTCACTGAACTTTTTCAAGACCTGCAGAAAATTCGTGAGAGGATCATTGAATCCAGGCGAGATAGGGAGAATCGAGAAAATATTTATTCAGTGCTGGAGGCAACCAATTTCCCTGCGCTGGTAAAATCATTTTCTGCTTTGCGCGGCAATGAACATATGATGGTGGCGATGGCCAAGCGCCGCCGGCGTAGTGAACTCATCGGAATTGCTGGTTTCATTACTGCCGCTATCGCAATTATCGTCGCGATTCTCGCATGGATTTTTCCCCACTCATAAATATTTCTTCAATACCCACTGAAATCCACTTCGGTCCGCAGGCGGAACAAGTCCGGCCATGACGCGGCGGCGAACATCGCATACGCTCTCCTCGCCCCGCCCAACCCCACAGCACCCCCCATGACCGCCGCCGCGATTGAACCGACCGAAGGATTTTTACGCTGGCGCTATCTGGCGTGGTCGCTCTTCGCGGTCGCGGCGATGATCGCGGCGATCGTTGCCGGCAATCTGTGGCTGCTCGACTTCGTCCATGTGTTGTCGAGCCTGCTGTGGACCGGCATCGACCTGTTCATGGGTTTTGTGCTCGGCCCGATCCTGCGCCGAGTGGCGCTGCAAGGCGCGATGCAGGTGGCGATCCCGATCGCGATGACGCGGTTTCGCACCGGGATTTGAAGCGGCCGTCTTCGGCTTTGACGCAGATCAATGCGCGCCTCGGCCGGCGTGTCTGAATTTCCATGGCCGGGTGCGGCCGTTAAATTTCCGTGGCCGCGTGCGGCCATGAGGCGCGCTCAGAGCGCGCGCGCTTGGCGCGACGATGTCACAGCGATGGAGGCCGAACATGCGCAGTATCTACGATTGGGCCGCAGCTTTAATGGCCTCGTTTGGCGCCAGGTCCGAGTTCGCCTGCGGCGACTGCGAGAAATGGGAGCAATGCGGCCAGCCGCCGAGCGAGACCTGCGTCGTCAGGGCCGCGCAGCTCGCGCGCGAGGATTGGACATCGCGGCGTCGCGCCAGGGCGCTGCTGCGGGGGTCTTGGACCGCTTGATCTGCAGCTCGGATATGCGCATTTGCAGCGACACGGGCTCCGAGACGGCGGCGCGCGTCAGCGCTTTCTTGGAGGCGCATCATGTTTTGTCGCTGGCGACAGTCGGCCCCGACGGCCCGCACGCGGCGAACCTGTTCTATGTCCGCGACGACTATGCGCTGCTTTGGGTTTCCGACCCGACGAGCCGTCACTCGATCGATCTCGAAGGAAGGCGCCGCGTCGCCGCCACCATCGCCGGCGACTGTTCGGATTATTCGCGGATCAGCGGCGTGCAGGTCTTTGGCGACGCCGATAAGATCGTCGACGCCGCGGCACGCGAACAGTCGCGGCGCCGGCTTGAGCTGCGGTTTCGCTTCATGTCCGAGCGCGGCGACGCCCCGGATCGCCTGCGCGATGCTTACCGCCGCGCCGCGTTCTATCGGCTGACGCCGTCGCGTATCGTCCTGATCGATAATTCGCGCGGCTTCGGCTTTAAGGAAGCCCTCGACTTTCGCGGCGCTTTGGACGGCAGCGCTCGCGATGAACGAGGTCTCGCTTGAACGCCATGCGCGACGATCTTCGTCACATCACGGCAGAGGGCCGCTCGGCGCCGCAGCAACAAAGGTCGGGTGAGGGGTCGGGCCGCAACCCCTCACCCGTCCTTGTTTGTTGAACCGCCGTGTCGCCCTCTCCCGCAAGGGGCGAGGGCACTGCGACGGCGCCGCGGGTGATATGCCGCGAGGCTTTCCAATTCGGATCGGCCCGCGCCCCCTCCACCATCCTTCGCTCGCTACGCGAGCTACGGATGGTCCCCGTCCCCCGCTTTCCGCCTACGCGCTCCGCGCTCCCGCCTTCGCGAAGCCCGCTTCGGCGGGCGAAGCAAGGTCGGCGGACTCAAACCCGCCGTAGCTCGCCGAGCGAGCGAAGGCGGGTCGCGGGGGCGGATGAGCGCTCAATCCATCTTGATATTGGCCGCGCGGATCACCTTGGCCCATTTCTCGGTGTCGTCGGCGAGAAGCTTGCCGAACGCGTCCGGTCCCATCGGCATCGGTTCGGCGCCGAGATTGGCCATCTTCGCCTTCATGGCCGGATCGAGGAGAGCCGCGGCGACCGCCTGGGACAGGGTATCGATCACCGACTGTGGCGTGCCCTTGGGGGCGCCGAGGCCGAACCAGCCGGTGGCGTCGTAGCCCGGCACGGTGTCGGCGATCGGCGGCACGTCGGGCAGCGCCGCGGATCGCTTCGCCGAGGTGACGCCGAGCGGGCGGAGCTTGTTGGCGCGCAGGTAGCCGATCGACGAGGTGAGGCCTTCGAACATCACCTGCACCTGCCCGCTGATGAGATCGATCAGCGCCGGCCCGCCGCCGCGATAGCCCACCACGTTGAGCTTGACGCCGGTCATGTACATGAACAATTCGGCGAACATGTGCGGCGGGCTGCCGTTGCCGGCGGTGCCGAGATCGATCTTGCCCGGATTGGCCTTGGCGTAGGCGATGAACTCGGCGGTGCTCTTGACCGGGAACGACGGCGTGACCTCGAGCACCGAGGGCGCCTGCATGATGCCCGCGACCGGCACCATGCTCGCCATGTAATTGAAATTCAGATGCGGATAGAGCGTGGCGTTGATCGCGTTCGACGAGGTGACGAGCAGCAGCGTGTAGCCGTCAGGATCGGCATGGATCGCCGCCTCGGTGGCGATGTTGCTGCCGGCGCCGTCGCGGTTCTCGACGACGAATTGCTGGCCGAGCTTTTTCGACAGCCAGCCGCCGATCAGCCGCGCGCAGATGTCGGTGGGGCCGCCGGCGGCGTAGCCGACGAGCAACAGCACCGAGCGCGACGGATAGCTTTGCGCGCGGGCGAGCCGGCCGACGGCGGGCAGCGCCAGCGCGCCGACGGCAAGACGCAACACCGACCTGCGGCGAAGTTTCATGGCAGTCCTCCCCTGAGCTTGGTTAGTCTTTTATGGGTGGAGGCTATACCAATTGCGCGGGCGCGCCTATGCACGGGCGGCGTAGACTCTCACTTGGTCTCCCGGAGGAGCCCGCCGCATGTGACGCGCCACACGTGCTGGTCCGCCATGCCAGCCCCCTTCAACCATGGCTCTTGCAGCCGCCCGGCCCGCGTGACACGCTGATTTGCAGTCGCGAGGGGGGTTCCGGATGGCTCTCGACGAGGTTTCCAACCAGCCGTGGACGCGAAAGCACGATAATCCAGGTACGCCCGCGGTTTCTTCCGCCGCCCGCATCGTGTATCCGCATGCCCTGGAAGACTTGATACAAATCTGCTCGACAAGAAAGCCGGACCAGAAGCTCCACGCGGCCGGAAGCCATTGGGCGCTTTCGACCGCGGCGATGTCCGACCATACGTTCATCGAAACGCACGACCCGAATAATATTCACCAGGCGATGGGGAAAACGCTCTACGACGTCATTCCCAATTGCATGAATGACGCCTTCATCGAGGCCATGGGACAAAGAAAGGTCGCGCCCTTCGACAGCAACTCGACTTTCGAAGACGTAGGGCTCTATCCGGTCCATATCGAAGCTGGCAAGCGCGTTTATCAGCTCTATGCCGAGCTCGACTATGGCGAGACCAATGAAGCCAGCCTCGCAGTTCTGCTCAAGAACAAGTTCGGCAATGACACTTATCTTGATCCGTGGGCGTTTCGCACACTTGGCGGCGCCGGCGGCCAGACCGTGTTCGGCGCGCTGCACACCGGCACCCACGGCGCCGATATCCATGAGCCGCCGATCACCGACGAGGTCATGGCGATTCACCTGGTCGCAGACGGCGGAAAGCACTACTGGATCGAACCGGCAACGCTGTTCTTCAGCATCGAAGCGCAATTGACGGACGATAGCAAACTGACCGCATTTTTCGGCCAGCCGCGATTTGGCGGGCCTGACAACTTCAAGATCATCCGGGACGACGATTTCTTTCATTCCGTGCTGGTGTCGGCCGGCCGCTTTGGCGCGGTCTATTCGATCGTGCTTGCAGCGGTTCGCCAATATACTT
The DNA here is from genome assembly GCA_963791925.1 of uncultured Alphaproteobacteria bacterium. Classification (GTDB taxonomy): domain Bacteria; phylum Pseudomonadota; class Alphaproteobacteria; order Rhizobiales; family Xanthobacteraceae; genus BOG-931. The sequence continues at coordinate 4,919 of CAWBUA010000009.1, forward strand.
TGCATCAGGAGCGGACCCTCACCACATGGCAAGACATAAAATCCTCCGTCACCGATCCGAGGAGCCCGCTTTACACGCAGATATCCGGCGACAAGCCTAACAAATCTCTGCAGATCGCCGTGTGCGTGACGCCGCACGCGAATTTCAGCCGCAACTTCGCGGGCGTCACCAAGCGCCGCAACGCGCCAATGGCCGTCATCCCGGGAACCAATGTTCCGTCGGGACGGCCCGAACGCGTCGGCAAGATGGTGACGGCTTTCGATCCTTCGCTCCAGGCGCCGCGTTTCGCCAATGCCGGGACGTCGCATCCCTACGATCCCGATCCCGACCATCGGGGCAAGGCCGGTTCGGCCAGCTTTCTGGAGGTCGCCTGCTCCGACGCCGATTTTATCTCCGGCGTATTGAACGAAGTGATCCGGCAAGTCGGCGATTTTGTATCAAGCAACGGCACGGTGATCGGCACTGTCATCGCGGTGGCGGGCGGCCCCGGCAGCGGCGGCTTGCTGGCTCTGCTTGCGGCTTTCCCGGCCATCCTAGATTTGCTGAAAGCCGTGGTGCACGCCCTCGGCGGCGGCTCGCCCGTACATTTCGGCAAGGTCCTCGACGACCTTCGCAGTACGCTCCTGGGCACCCCGGATCCGGCGATGCGCACGGCCGGATTGTTTGTCTGGCAGGCTATCGCCGCGCAGGTCTTTAGCACCCAGCAAGGCAATTCGACGTTCGAAGCCATCAGCTATGCCGTGATGGACGGATTTGATTATCTCGACCGCAGCTGCAACGTGAATGTCCAATCGATCGAGGTATTTTTTGATGCCACCGATGCCAATTTGATTGCGTTCGTCGATGCGTTGCTCGCGTTTGAAATCGGGCAGGAAATCAATCTCGGCCACGCTTTTGTCGGCTACATCTCATTGCGGTTTACCGGGAAAAGCCGGGCCTTGCTGGGGATGAGCCAATTTCCGATCAATTGCGCGATCGAAGTGGCCGGCCTGGCGGATGCCGTCGGCACCAAGGAACTGATCGACTACGCCGTCACCCTGGCGCTCAGTAATCAGTTCGGCGCCATCATGCACTGGGGCCAGCGCAACGAATCAAACCGGGCGCAAATCCAGGCGCGCTTCGGCGATCCCCAGTCCGATCCGAATTGCCCGTTGGCGCGGTGGCGCAAATCGCTCAGCCGGATCACGAACAACGGTCAACTCAATGGATTCAGCAGCGCGTTTACGCGGCAGACCGGCCTCGAGGAGAACTGAAGCGCCGCCTGAGCGACATTGTGAAAGGTGGGTATCCCATGGAGCCGCGAGTTTTCTTCTACGGAAAGTGGATCGTCGAGATCATATCGACACATCCCGGCATCAAGATGAGCATGGGGTTTTATTACCTGGGGGACTTGGGCGGCGGCGGACGCATAATGGATTTGACTCCCGGCACCAAACAACAGTTCGACCAACCTTATTGGGCAATGTCATTTTCGTATTCGACCAACGGCACTTCCTGGCAGGATATGCGTGTACGCAAAACCAGCGTCGATTTTTTACCTGCTCTGGGACTCGTGGTGATGGTTGGTGCGGCGCGCGACCAGGACTTCGCCGATCTCGTCGTTCAATGCCGCAATCTCGATCCGCAGATCAATGCTTTTGCTCCCATTACCAATGGTCCCGATTTTAGCTATCCGGAAACTGCAAAAATCGAGTTTGCCCGATAGGTACGATCGAGCAGCTGCCGGCGCCTTGGCGCAAATCACAACGCTCGAAGCCCCGGCTATTTCCCCGGCGGCTTGGCGGCGAAGGATGAGCCGCGCAGGCATAGCCGGCCGCGCGGGTCCTGCCAAAGCTTCTCCGTTGCGTGCAGGTGCGCGATGGCGCGGGCGATGGTGACGAAATCGTATTGGGAAAATTTCTCGGCGACGTCGGTGTAGTAGAGCGGCGCCGTGCCGATCGCCGCGGCGATCACGTCCGCGAGCTTGGCCACCGCCGCGCCGTCGCCGGCCTCACCCGCCGCATCCTTCTTGCCGCCGACATAGTCGGCGATCTTGGCGCTGTCGGCATAGGCGTAAGTGATGCGCTCGTAATATTCGCGCGGGATATTTTCCGGAATGGTGGCGTCGATGCCGACCTTGGCGCCGGTCGGCACCACGCCGAAGCCCTGCGGCAGGCTCGGGTCGAGCGGCTTGGCGCGGGCGTTACTCACGATCATCACGTCGCGGTCGCCCTGCACGCGGGTGGCGATGGCCCATTCGACCTCGGCCGGATCGTTGACGTCGATGTCGTCGTCGACCACGACGACATGCTTGAGATCCATCACCGATAGCGCGGCGAGGAGCGCGTTCTTGCCCTCGCCGGGCTGCTTCTTGATCGAGATCACCGCATGCCAAAAAGCACATCCGCCGAGCGTGACATTGATGTCCGTGACTTGAACTCCGGCGGTGCGCAGCGCCGCGCGGATCGCGGCATAGCGGGTCGGCGCCGCGAGCCAGGTGTTCTCCCACGGCATGTGCAGATTGTAATAGATGGCGTCCTGACGCATCGAGATCGCCTTGACGCGCACCAGCGGATTCCAGTGCAGCCCGCCCATCAGCCGGGTGAATTCGCCGAACCTGCCCTCGGGAAAAGTCCAGCCGGTCGGCAGCACTTCGGCCTCGAGCACGATCTCGGCGTCGGCGATGTAGGGCAGATCGATGGTGGCGCAGGGCGCGAGCTTGACTGGCTCGCCGCGGATGCCGCCGGCGATCGCCATCTCGTCGACGCCGAGCGGCGCGCGATAGCCGGAGCCGGTGATCTCGATCGGATGGGTGCCGATGGAAATCGAGATCGGCAGCGGTTCCTTGCGCTCCAAGGCGCGCTGCACGAACAGCCGCATATTGTTGGGCGTGACCAGATCGATGCCGGTGAGCGCCTTTTCCTTGACGATGAAGCGGTAGATGCCGGAATTCCATCCAAGCTCGGGATCCCGGGCGATGACGACGCCGGCGGTGATCATCGGGCCGCCGTCATAGATCGACGACATCGGGATCGGCAATTTGAACAGGTCCATGTCGTCGCCGGTGAGCGTGACTTCGCGCGTCGGCGAAGTCTTGACGTAGTGCGGCGGGATCGGCTTGGCGATGGCCGCGCTGAGCCTGTCCTCGATCTCGCGATAGGTCTCGGCGCCGAGCGCCATCATGGCGCGCTCGCGCGAGCGGATGATGCCGGAGACCACCGGCATCTGGTAGCCGATCACGTTATGAAAGAAGAGCGCGGTCTCGGCCTGATCGACCAGCGTGGCGATATGGCGGATATCGACCGGCTGGTGCAGGTCGACGAGCTCGCCGGTCTGCCGCAGGCGGTCGAGGAATTGGCGGAAGTTTTCCTGCATGATCGATCCCTGGGCGCCGCAGTTGTCGGCGCTGCCGCGCTAAGCTACTGAGACCTTTGAGCATTGTCATCATCCGCGAAAGCGGATGATCCAGTAGCCCCCGAACTATCGGCGATTACTGGATGCCCGCCTCCGCGGGCATGACACGACAGGGAATGTGAGGACGATGAAAGCCTTGGTTCTCCGCCGCCACGGCGGGCTCGACGATCTGGAGGTCGTCACCGACTACCCGACGCCGCAGCCGGGCGACGGCGAGGTCGTCATCCGCGTGCGCGCGGCCTCGTTCAACTACCACGACGTGTTCACCATGCGCGGCATGCCCGGCATCAAGGTGCCGCTGCCGGTGGTGATCGGGCTCGATATGGCCGGCGAGATCGCCGAGGTCGGCGCCGGCGTCGAGCGGTGGAAGCCGGGCGACCGCGTGCTGGTCAATCCGGTCAACCGGAAAAAGGGCCTGATGGGCGAGATGCTCGACGGCGGCATGGCGGAATATTGCCGCGTCTCAGCCGACCAGCTGGTGCGGATGCCGGCGGGTGTCAGTTTCGAAGACGCCGCGGCGCTGCCGGTCGCCTACGGCACCGCGCACCGCATGCTGATCACGCACAAGTCGGTCGAAGCCGGCGAGCGGGTGTTGGTGCTCGGCGCCTCCGGCGGCGTCGGCACCGGCTGCGTGCTATTGGCAAAAATGCTCGGCGCCGAGGTGATCGCCTGCGCGTCGAGCGAGGCGAAGCTCGCGCGCCTCAAGGCGCTCGGCGCCGATCACGGCATCGATTACACCAAGACCGACTGGTCGAAATGGGCGGTCGAGAAATACGGCAAGCCGCAGCGCCGCACTTACGACGGCGGCGTCGACGTGGTGATCAATTTCACCGGCGGCGACACCTGGGTGCCGTCGCTGCGCTGTCTCAAGCGCGGCGGCAAGCTGTTGGTCTGCGGCGCCACTGCCGGCTACGATCCGAAGGAAGACTTGCGCTATGTGTGGAGCTTCGAGCTGAAGATCATCGGCTCCAACAGTTTCTACGACGACGACCTCGCGGCATTGATGGCGCTGATCGCCGCCGGCAAGATCAAGCCGGTGATCGACAAGCTGCTGCCGCTCGACGAGGCGCGCGAGGGCTTGCGGCTGATCGCCGACCGCGAGGTCATCGGCAAAGTGGTGGTGACGCCTTAGCGGAAGACGGACGACAGAAGACGGAGGACGCACTGTCGAGAGCGCCGATTCGATCCGTCGTCCGTCCTCCGTCCTTTGTCGTCAGGAGCACCAATGAGTGAACAATTGACGTTGCAGCAAATCCAGGCGCTGGTCACCCGCGCGCCGTTTCATCAATGGCTCGGGCTGACCGTAGTCGCGGCCGCGGACGACGGCATCGAGATCCGGGCCAAATGGCGCGAGGAATGGGTGGTCAACAAGGAGCGCGGTATGACCCACGGCGGCATTCTCGCCGCGCTGATCGATCTCGCCGCCGACTGGGCCATGGTGAAGTCGACCGGGCGCGGCGTGCCGACCATCGATCTGCGCGTCGATTATCACCGCCCGGCGCTGCCGGGCGATCTCGTCGCCCACGGCAAGGTCATTCGCGCCGGCGCGCAATTCGCCACCGCCGAGGCGCAGATTTTCGACCTGCACGGCAAGCTGATCGCCAGCGGCCGCGGCACTTATCTCACAGCGCCGCCGGCGTCATCCCCGGGGTTAAAAACGTAGCCGCGCCCGGATGATTCCACCGCGAAGTGCTGCTATATTTCCACTGAATGATGCTCAATCGCTCGGAAAGCAGCCGATGGCTAACCATCTCGATCGCATTACATCTGATCCGGATGTTCTAGGTGGCCGGCCTTGCATCCGCGGGCAGCGCATTCGTGTGACCGATATTCTGGAACTCTTGGCCGGCGGAGCAACGCCAGCGGAGATTCTGGCCGAGTACCCCTATCTCGAAGCAGACGATATCACCGCATCGTTAGAATACGCCGCCCGATTATCGGATCATCCGGTAATCCGGCTCTCGTGACGTGCGATTTCTGATCGATGCTCAGTTGCCGCCAAGCCTGGCAAGGTATCTTACGCAGCATGGGCATGAGGCGGCGCACGTTTTCGATATCGGGCTGACAAGAGCCTCTGACGGCGACATTTGGTCCCATGCCGCAGTGACTGGCGCCGTCCTGATCACTAAGGACGAGGACTTCGTAACCATGCGAGCGCTTGATAATAGGGGTCCGGCGGTAATTTGGATACGAATTGGCAACACCACCAAGCGCGTCTTGATCGAACGCCTCGCCGATAGCTTAACAGCGATTCTAAGCTCATTAGCGCGTGGCGAAACAATAATAGAAATATCCCCTCGCTGAGCGAATGGTCGATTTCATCAACCTCGGCGACCTGATCGTCCGCGACCGCGATCCGGCGAAGGTCGCGATCGTCGATCTCGGCGGCGACGGCGGCCCGCGCGAGTTTTCCTTCGCTGCGCTCGACGCCATGGCGAACGGCGTGGCGCGGGGGCTGGCGAGACGCGGGCTGCAGCGCGGCGACCGCGTCGCCATCCTGTCGCTCAACCGCGCCGAATATCTCGCCGCCTATTACGGCATCATGCGCGCGGGCTTGGTCGCGGTGCCGGTGAATTTCAAGTTTCCGCGCGAAACCATCCATTTCATCCTGCGCGACGCCGGCGCCAAGCTGGTGTTCTGCGATGGCCCGCGCGTGAATGATTGCCCGGATGATTTGCCAGTTGTTTGCTTCGGCTCTGACAATTCGTCATTGCGAGCGCAGCGAAGCAATCCACAGCCGCAGTCTGGATTGCTTCGTCGCTTCGCTCCTCGCAATGACGTAATGCCGTTCGACGCGTTTCTCGATCCCGGCCCGTTCGATGCAGTCGCGCCGCAGCCGCGCGAGCCGGCGATGATCCTCTACACCTCGGGCTCGACCGGCACGCCGAAGGGCGTCGTGCTGTCGCATCAGAGCCATATCTGGGTGGTGGAGACGCGGCTCGCGCCGGGGCTCGAGCGCCACCGTTATCTGATCGCCGCGCCGCTCTATCACATGAACGCGCTGGCTTTGGCCAAGCTCGCCTGCGCCGCGCACGCCACCGTCGTGCTGCTGCCGCAATTTTCCGCGCGCGCCTATATCGAGGCGATCGGCCGCTACCGCTGCACCTTCCTCACCGCGGTGCCGCCGATGATCGCGATGATGCTGCGCGAGGCCGAGCTGTTGGCGCGCACCGACCTCACCAGCGTGCAATTTGTGCGCATGGGCTCGGCGCCGGTGAGCGCGAGCCTGATGGCGGCGCTGCGCGCAGCGCTGCCGCAGGCCGCGGTGACCAACGCCTATGGCACGACCGAGGCCGGCCCGGTGGTATTCGGCCCGCATCCTTTAAGTTTGCCGGAGCCGGAATTGTCGGTCGGCACTCCGCATCCGCAAGTGATGCTGCGGCTTGCCGACGGCGACGACCGCAATGCCGCGCAAGGCGTGCTGGAAATGAAATGTCCGGCGCTGATGAACGGCTATCACAACCGCACGGACGTGGCGCCGCCGCTCACCGCGGACGGCTTCTACATCACCGGCGACGTGTTCCGCCGCGACGAGAACGGATTCCACTATTTCGTCGGCCGCACCGATGACATGTTCGTGTCCGGCGGCGAGAACATCTATCCGGCCGATATCGAACGCATGCTGGAGCGCCACCCAGACGTGGCGCAGGCGGCGGTGGTGCCGATCGAGGACGACATCAAGGGGCAGAAGCCGGTTGCTTTCATCATCGGCAAAGCCGGCCACGCCCGCGACGGCGACGAGATCAAGCGCTTCGCGCTTGCCAACGCCCCGGCCTATGCGCATCCGCGATTCGTCTGGTTCGTCGACGAACTGCCGCTCGCCTCGACCAACAAGCTCGACCGCGCGGCGCTCAAGCGCATGGCGGCGGAGCGGATGGAAAGAAAACCCTGAGGTGCCGATCTCTAAGCTTGTCATCATCCGCGTAGGCGGATGATCCAGTATCCGGCAGGCCCAGAGGTAAAATCACCGGCATATGGATTACTGGATGCTCCGCCTTCGCGGAGCATGACAAGCTATGAACCGGCCGCCGGTGCATTCACCGTCTTCCCCGGCCATTTGCACAGATCGGCGATGATGCATTTTTCGCACAGCGGACGCCGCGCGAGGCAAGTGTAGCGGCCGTGCAAGATGAGCCAATGATGTGCGTGCAGCCGGTATTTTTCCGGCACCACGGCCATCAGCTTCATCTCGACGTCGAGCGGGGTCTTGCCGACCGCCATTCCGGTGCGGTTGCCGACGCGGAAAATGTGGGTATCGACGGCAATGGTCGGCTCGCCGAAGGCGACGTTGAGGACGACATTGGCGGTCTTGCGGCCGACGCCGGGCAGCGCTTCGAGCGCCGCGCGGTCGTGCGGGACCTTGCCGCCGTGCTGCGCGATGAGTTGTTCCGACAGCGCGATCACGTTTTTCGCCTTGGTGCGGTAGAGCCCGATGGTCTTGATCAGGTCGCGCACCCGCGCTTCGCCGAGCTTGACCATCTTCTCCGGCGTATCGGCGAGCGCGAACAGCGCCGGCGTCGCCTTGTTGACGCCGGCGTCGGTCGCCTGCGCCGAGAGCACCACCGAAATCAGCAGCGTGAACGGACTGGAATGCTCCAGTTCGGTACTGGGATTGGGCACGGCGGCGGCGAAGCGGCGGAACGCTTCCTCGATCTCGGCGGTTGTCCATTGCGGCAGCTCGCCGTGGGCCGCCTCCGCATCGGCCTTGCGCCGCGCCTTGGCCGGCTTCAGCCGCGCGGCCTTGCCCCGGCGGGCGGCGGTGAGGCGCGGCCGGGTAGCGGATTTGGTCTGCTTCTTAGTTTTCTTGCCGGATTCCTTGCGCGCCATCTTTTTACCCACCCCATATCCCTTATAATAAGCGTCATGAACCGCGAGAACAGCAGCGAACCTAACGAGGAGACGGCGTTGGACGACCCGAAAATCTTCTCGGCCGTCATTACGCCGCACCGCTCGCTCGGACCCAAGGGCTTCCTGATCTTCATGCTCTGCCTCGGCGGGGTGAGCTTCGTCTCCGGCGTCGCGTTCGTGGCGATGGGGGCGTGGCCGGTCTGCGGTTTCTTCGGGCTCGACGTACTGCTCGTCTATCTCGCTTTCAAAGCCAATTACCGCACCGGGCGCGCCTACGAGGAAGTGACCGTGACCGCCTCCGATTTGACCGTACGCCAGGTCAGCCATCGCGGCCGGGTCCGCGAATTCACGCTCAATCCACTGTGGGTTCGGCTCGACCGCATCGTCCACGAGGAGTTCGGCATCGAACGGCTGTTTTTGGTGTCGCGCGGCCGGCGGCTGCCGATTGCCACATTCTTGGGCCCGCACGAGAAGGAAAGCTTTGCGCGCGCTTTGTCGAATGCGCTCGGCGAGGCCAAGCGCGGGCCGACCCGGACCATGCTCACATAGCTTCGCGCTTATTTCGGAACCAGTCCGATCGCCTTCGCCAGCGCGCCGTTACGCACGATCTCGGCCTGGACGGAGGCGCCGAACGCACTCGCCGTCACCGGGTCCATCGGCTCGCCGCCGATCGCCGCCATGGCTCTGCGGAAGTCCGGCGATGCCGTGACTTTGGTCGCCTCGTCGTGCAGCTTCGCGACGACCGCCGGCGGCGTCTTGGCCGGAACGAAAAGACCGACCCAGAAGTCGAAATCGGAGTTGGGATAGCCGGCTTCGATCGTCGTCGGCACGTCCGGCAGGAGCGCGGTCCGCTTGCGGCTGGTGGTGGCGAGCGCGTCGATCTTGCCGCTGCGCACCAGCGGCAGCGCGGCGGTCAGCGGCGAAAAGAAGAAGCCGATGCGGTCGGTCATCAGCTCGGTCAGAATTTCCGGCGTGCCGCGAAACGGCACCGCCTGCGCCTTGAAGCCCGCGGCGAGACGGAAACGCTCCGACGTAAGATGAGAGACCGAACCGTAGCCGATGGTGGCGTAATTGAACGCGCCGTTCTGGGCTTTGGCGTCCGCAACCAGAGCCGCGAGGTTTTTGTATTTGCCGGGCGGGGTCACCATGATCAGCGGCGTATTGGCCAGCGGCGCCACCGCGATGAGGTCGCGGCCGACGTCGTAGCTGAGGTTGCGGACCGTGAAGGGCGTCGTGGTGATGGCCGCTGAGGTGAAGAGAATCGTATAGCCGTCCGGCGCCGCGCCGGCGACCTCGGCGGTGCCGAGCGTGGTGCCGACGCCGGGGCGATTTTCGACGACGAATGGCTGGCCGAAGTCTTTTGCCATTTGCTGAGAAACCGCGCGCGCCACGATATCGATCGCGCTGCCCGCGGTGATCGGCACGACGGCGCGAACCGGCCGCGACGGCCACGATTGCGCGTGACCGCAGCCGATCATGCATGCGCTCACCAGCAGCGCGGTAACAATGGCTCGCATCATGACTGACATCTCCCTACCCGTGTTTTGATTTGTTCTATCGATAGCCGCGTTTCTCGATTCATTCCATCACGGCGCGGCGCCTAAACGCCTGCCGGGGCAAGCGGCGGACGCCCCAAAATCATATCCGATGCTTTTTCCGCGATCATGATGATCGGGGCATTGGTCGCGCCGGCGATAAGATCCGGCATGACCGAACCGTCGACCACGCGCAATCCTTCCGTCCCGATCACCTGAAGGTTCTCGTCGACCACCGCCGTCTCGTCCGCAGGCGACCCCATTTTGCAGGTGCCGACCGGATGGTGCACGGTGGCGAGCGTAGCGCGGATGAATGCGTCGATGTCGGGATCGGATACGGCTTTGGCGCCCGGCGCGATCTCGCCGCCGACGAATTCCTTCATCGCGGGCTGGCCGGCGAGGTCGCGAATCATGCGAATGCCGGCCCGCATGACGCGCCACTCGTCTTCACTGCCGAGGAAGTTTTGGTGAATGCGCAACGCGTGCCGCGGATCGGCGGAGGCCAGTTCGACGCGGCCACGGCTAATCGGCCGCATCGGCATGACGCGGCACGAGAAACTATCGGCGAACGCCTTCTTGAATGGCGGCAGATACGGCGCCGCGGCGGCGGTAGCCCCCATCCAAAACAGCAATTGAACGTCGGGAACAGGCTCGGCCGGCGCCGTCTTGAGAAAAGCGGTGATGCCGAATGGAAGATCCGAGGCAAAGCCCCCGCCGAAAAGGTAGCACTGCGCCAACGCGAGCGCGATGCGGTCGAGCCGCATGTGGCGGTGAAACGGGCCGGGCGTTCGGCGGCGGAACGTGACCGCCACGGAGGTGTGATCGAGCAGATTTTTTCCAACACCCTTGAGCGGAAGGCGCGGCGCTATGGCAAAGGATTTAAGCTCGTCCGGATCGCCGATGCCCGACAGCATCAACAGCTGCGGCGAGTTGATCGAGCCGCCGGCCAGAATGACTTCGCGCTCGGCGCGGGCGAGCGACTTCTGCGTTCCTTGCGCATACGCGACGCCGACCGCGCGCGTTCCTTCCATCACGACTTCGGTGGCCAGCGCGCCGACCTCGACGGTCAGGTTGGGGCGGGCCAGCGCCGGCCGCAGATAGGCGAGCGCCGCGCTGCACCTGCGGCCGTTGCGCAACGTCATTTGAATGCGCGCGAAGCCTTCCTGTTTGGCGCCGTTATAGTCGTGCGTGAAGGGATGGTCGGCCGTCCGCCCGGCCTCGAGGAAGGCGCCGCAGATCGGGTCCTGAAAGCGGGTGAATTGCGTCGTCAGCGGACCGCCGTCGCCGCGATAGGTATCGGCGCCGGCTTGCCGAGTCTCTTGCCAGCTTTCCTGGCGACGGAAATACGGCAGCACGTGAGCGTAGGACCAGTGCGGCAGGCCGTTTGCCGCCCATCGGTCGTAATCGCTGCGGTGGCCGTGATAATACGCCATCGCATTGATCGCCGACGAGCCGCCGACGACTTTGCCGCGCGCGCATTCGATGCGGCGGCCGTTCATGGTCGGGTCGGGTTCGGCAAAGTACATCCAATCGTGCAGCCGCCTTTGCAGAATGCGACCCCAACCGAGCGGAATATGAATCCACGGATCGCGATCCCAGCCGCCGGCCTCGAGCAGCAACACGCTGGTTTTGGGATCCTCGGTAAGACGATAGGCGAGCGTACAGCCGGCCGAACCTGCACCGACGATGACGAAATCGAATAATCGCGAACCGGCCATTCAAGGCTCCCGAACGTCGACCAGAAAATTGCTTGCGCTGGCTTGATGGTGCTGCGGGCGGGGAAAGGGACCTTAGCCAAGCGATAGAGTGCAGGCAAACCTGCTGCTATCCGGCAGGCAAATAGCTAATATGCACTTTGGAAGTTCCGAACGGCCTCGCAACGCCCATGACGCTCAGCCGGACGAGCGACGGAGGCAGAAATCGGGTGGTTCGGCCGCGGCCGGGAGCCTAGATCGGGAGCAAATGAAATGGAGGCATCCATGCTGTCGCCCGATCGCGTTTCCGACCCGAAGCTCCTCACCGAAGCCGCCGCCGATTACGACGTGGTGCGCCGCGCCATCGGCCATATCCGCGGCCATTGGCGCGAGCAGCCCGAAATCGACACTATCGCCGAGGCCGCCGGCGTCACCCCGACCGAACTGCATCATCTGTTCCGCCGCTGGGCCGGCATCACGCCGAAGGCGTTCCTGCAGGCGCTCACGCTTGACGGCGCGCGGCAACTCCTGCGCAATTCCGCAAGCGTGCTCGACGCCACCTATGAGGTGGGGCTGTCCGGTCCCGGCCGGCTGCACGATCTGTTCGTCACTCATGAGGCGATGTCGCCGGGCGAATGGAAGGCCGGCGGCGAAGGCCTCACCATGCGCTACGGCTTCCATCCCTCGCCGTTCGGCATGGCCCTGGTCATGGCGACCGACCGCGGGCTCGCCGGTCTGGCGCTTGCCGATGCCGGCAAGGAACGCACCGCGCTCGCCGACATGAAGAGCCGTTGGCCCAAGGCGACCTATGTCGAGGACTACGCGGCGACGGCGCCGCTGGCGCGGCGCATTTTCGACCCCACGCAATGGCGCGAGGAACAGCCGCTGCGCGTGGTGCTGATCGGCACCGACTGGGAGGTGCGCGTGTGGGAAGCCTTGCTGCACATCCCGATGGGCCGGCTCGCCACCTATTCCGATATCGCCGGCAAGGTGAAAAAACCCACCGCCGCGCGCGCCGTCGGCGCCGCGGTCGGCAAGAACCCGATCTGCTTCGTGGTGCCGTGCCATCGCGTGGTCGGCAAGAGCGGGGAGCTGACCGGCTATCACTGGGGGCTGACCCGCAAGCGCGCCATGCTCGGCTGGGAAGCGGGCCAGGTCGCGGCCGCGGCGTAGCGCATGCTCCGCTCATTCCCGCGCAAGCGGGAATCCAGTGTTAGCAATCCCAATCCTTGCAAACTGGGTCCCCGCTTCCGCGGGGACGAGCGGCTGGGAAACGCTTCGTCCCTGATTGACCGTCGCCACGAACCGCCATACCTCGGGTTCATCTTGAAGCCGAGGATTGAACAATGCAGCGGCGACGCCCGGTTATGCTGGTTATTCTGGACGGCTGGGGCTGGCGCGACGAGGTGGCGGACAACGCCATCCGCCAGGCCAAGACGCCGACCTTCAACCGGATGTGGGGAACACTGCCGCACGGCTTTTTGCACACCTCGGGCAAGGATGTCGGCCTGCCCGACGGGCAGATGGGCAATTCCGAAGTCGGCCATCTCAATATCGGCGCCGGCCGCGTGGTGATGCAGGATCTGCCGCGCATCGGCGCCGCTATCGCCAGCGGTGAGATAGCGCATGCGCCGGCGCTGATGGATTTCATCGCCAAGCTCAAAGCGAGCGGCGGCTGTTGTCACCTGCTCGGCCTGGTCTCGCCGGGTGGCGTGCATTCGCACCAGGACCACGCCGCGGCGCTGGCGAAGATCCTCGACGCGGCCGGCGTGCCGACGCTGGTTCATGCGTTCACCGACGGCCGCGATACGCCGCCGCAATCGGCGGCCGACGACATCAAGCGGCTGCTTACCGCGCTGCCGCCAGCGGTCAAAATCGCAACCGTGTGCGGCCGCTATTTCGCCATGGACCGCGACAAGCGCTGGGACCGCGTAGAGAAAGCCTATGACGCGATCGTTACAGCCGACGGTCCGCATTTCCCCGACGCGCCCGCCGTCGTCGCCGATGCCTATGCGAACAAGAAATACGACGAGTTCATCGTGCCGGCGGTGGTCGGCGATTATGCCGGCATGAAGGACGGCGACGGCGTGCTCTGCTTCAACTTCCGCGCCGACCGGGTGCGCGAGATTTTGGGCGCGATGCTGGATAAGGACTTTTCCGGCTTTCCGCGCCAACGCATCGTGCGGTTCGCCGCCGCCGTCGGCATGGCGCAATATTCGGACGCGCTCGACAGGCTGATGCAAACGATCTTTCCGCCGCAGACGCTGCAAAACATCCTCGGCGACGTGGTGGCGGAGGCCGGCCGCACGCAGTTGCGGATGGCGGAGACTGAGAAATATCCGCACGTCACGTATTTCTTGAACGGCGGCCGCGAGGAGCCCTATGCCGGCGAAGACCGCATCATGGTGCCGTCGCCAAAAGTGGCGACCTACGACCTGCAGCCGGAAATGTCGGCCCCCGAGCTCACCGACAAGGCGGTCGCCGCGATCAATTCCGGCAAATACGATCTGATCGTGCTCAATTACGCCAATGCCGACATGGTCGGCCATACCGGCAGCCTGCCCGCCGCAATCAAGGCGGTGGAGACGGTGGATACCGGCCTCGGCCGCATCGCCCAGGCGATCGAGAAAGCGGGCGGCGCATTGTTGGTCACCGCCGACCACGGCAACAGCGAGATGATGCGCGATCCGCAAACCGGCGGCCCGCACACCGCGCATACCACGAACCCGGTGCCGCTCGTCCTTCTCGGCGCGCGCAATCGCGCGCTGGTTGCGGAAGGCAAGCTCGCCGACATCGCGCCGACATTGCTCGAGCTGATGGAATTGCCGAAGCCCAAGGAAATGACCGGTCATTCGCTGTTGCGGGCGGATTGAAGCGGCGGCGGGCGAACTGGACAACGTCGGTCCCGTCTGCAACAACACACGCGATAAAAGACGCGATCCGCACAGGGAGGACGACGTGAACTTGGTGCAGGGAAAATTGGCTGTAGCCGCCGCGGGCGTTTTGACCCTGGCCGCGGCGCTGAGCTCTTCGGCCGCGCAGGCGCAAGACAAGACATTCGTGATGAAGATCACGACGCCCACGATCCATGCCGTACTCGACCAATACGGGGCGGCCTTTGGCGCCGCGGTCGAGAAGGACTCGGGCGGCCGCATCAAGGCGCAGCTCTATCCGGCGAGCCAGCTCGGCACCATCCCGCGCCAGATCGAAGGCACGCAATTCGGCTCGATCCAATGCGCCATCATCCCTCCGGAGTTCTTCGTCGGCATCGACGAACGTTTCGAAGTGCTGGCCGCGCCCGGTCTCGTCACCTCGGCGGCCCAGGCCGAGAAAGTCGCCGCCGATCCGCAGGTGCTGAAATTCTATCTCGGGCTCGGCGCCAACAAGGGATTGCACGGCGTCGCCGTCGGCTTCGCCGAGCAGTCCGAAGTGGTGTCAAAGAACGCAATCCGTCATCTCGGCGATTTCAAAGGCAAGAAGCTGCGCATCTTTGCCTCCGAGTTCCAGTCGGCCTCATTCAGCAAATTGGGCGCCACGCCGGTGGCGATGTCGCCCGGCGACGTCGTGGCCGCGCTCCAGCAGGGGGCGCTCGACGCCTCGGTAGCCGGCGTTCAGCTCCTGAGCGGCCTGCATTTCTTCGATGCGGCGAAATACATTACGCTCACCAACCACGCCGCGATCTTCTACGTCGTCGAAATCAGCAAGAAATGGTACGAACTCGCTGCCGCCCGATCTGCAAAAGATCGTCGACCGCGACGCCGCCTCGACCGCGCTCAACTTCAGTTCACGCCAGAAAGAGATCGGGGACGCGGCGACCAAGGCCTGGACCGCCGGCGGCGGCGAATTCATTAATTTGCCGGCCGACGAACAGGCGGAAATGATCAAAACCATGTCCAGCGTCGGCGCCGATATCTCGAAGAAAAAGCCTGACGTGGCCGAAGCCTTCAAGATCGTGAGCGACGCGGCACAGCGGGCCAAGTAACCGCGGTCACCGCTTGTTCCCGCAGTAGTCCCATCGCGCAGCGGCGCGATGGGAAACTCCGTGCAGCAGGGAAACCCCGACGCCGCAAGCGACTTTTTGTGACGCCAGTCACATTACTTCTTGCCGGAATGCCTATGCTCCCGATTGCTGGAGAGGGAGATTTCGACATGACGACCATCGCTCGCAAGCTGGCAGGCCTGGGCTTTCTGGCCCGGCACCGCGCCTTCGACGACGCCGACGTGAACAGTCTGAGCGACCGCTGCCTCAAGGACATCGGCTTCAAATTGGAACGGCGCGATCTGAGCTCCGTCAAGCCGTTCTGGATGGCTTGAGCCGCGCCGCCGCCGATCCGACGCAAAGCCCCTCCTCACGGAATAGGCGCCGCGCCATCGAATCAAATCCGCGGTTGTTTCACCTGCGGGCGTGCAGCGCCATCGCCGCCAGCGCCGCGCCGCCGAAGATCAAGTCCAGGCCGACCAGCAATCCAAGCGCCCATGCCGCCGAGCCCGGCAGACCGAACAGGATAAGGGCGGCGACGATCAGGTCGACGATGCCGGCCATCAGCACCCAATCCCAGCGTCCCGATTGTGCGCGCTTATGATCGAGCGCGTACATGATCGAGGCGACGCCTTCGATCACGAAAAACACGATGAGAATGAGCGTCAGCGACAAGACGCCGTGCACCGGCGATATCAGCATCACCAGACCGGCCCAAATGCCGAGGATTGCGGACAGCAGCGACCACCAAAAGCCCGGCGCGGGCCGGATGACAAAGACCGTGATCAGGCCCATCACGCCGCTGATCAGAAACAGCCCACCAAACAGCAGCTCGACCGTCACCGTGCGCGGCATGGCGATGGCGGCCACGCCGAGGATGACGAGAACGATGCCCTCGAGCAGAGAAAGCCGCCAATGCCGATGCATGGATTTTGCCAGCGCGTGCTGGACGTCCTCGATCTCCGGGTTGTTACTCATCGACATGGCGCGCTCCCCCTGCCGTTGCCGCGTCAAAATGAGTGCGGTGGCGCCGCTTTCGCCGAAGCGAAACGTTCTAAATATCCTTCAGTCCCAGCACGTCCGCCATCGAATAAAGCCCCGGCTTCTGGCCGCGCGCCCACAGCGCCGCATGCAGCGCGCCGCGGGCGAATATCATGCGGTCCTCGGCGCGGTGGGTGAGTTCGATGCGCTCGGCCGGACCGGCGAAGATCGCCGAATGATCGCCAACCACGGTGCCGCCGCGCAGCGAGGCAAAGCCGATGTCGCCGGGATGGCGCGCGCCGGTCATGCCGTCGCGGCCGCGCACCGAATGCTGCTTAAGGTCAACGCCGCGGCCCTCGGCGGCGGCGCGGCCGAGCATCAGCGCGGTGCCGGACGGCGCGTCGATCTTTTTGTTGTGATGCATTTCGAGAATTTCGACGTCGTAGTCGTCGTTGAGCGTTCTGGCCACGCGCTTGACCAACGCCGCGAGCAAATTCACGCCCATGGAGAAGTTGCCGGCCTTGACGATCGTGGCCCTGCCCGCGGCCTTGGCGATGACCGCTTCCTCTTCGGCGGTATGCCCGGTGGTGCCGATGATATGGACCTTGCCGGCGGCGGCGGTGAGCTCGGCGAAGGCCAGCGTCGCCGCGGGGACGACGAACTCGATCAGGCCATCGGCCTGTTGCAGGGCCGCGGCGGCATCGGCCGAAATCTTCACGCCATCGGCGCCCAGCCCGGCAAGCTCGCCGGCATAGCGGCCGATCGCGGCCGAATCCGGCGCGTCAACGGCGCCCGCCAGCGTCAGTCCCTTGGTCTGCGCCACGGCATGGATGAGCGTGCGCCCCATGCGCCCGCCGGCGCCGGCGATCACCACCCGCATGTCGGAATTGGCCGCGGCCATCGTTTTCGTTCCTGTTGCGGCGGGTATAACGGGGCAGCAGAGCGCCAGCAACGTGGCGCTTACAGCTGCGGGCCGTCGTAGCCCTCGACGATCAAGAGATCGACGTCGGCATGGCCGAGCCGCCGCTTGATATTTTCCTGATATTCCGGCGAGTTGTAGCAGGCGAGCGCGGTCGCGTAGTCGGGAAACTCGACCACGATGTTGCGCGAGCGCGAACTGCCTTCCTTCGCTTCGAACTTGCCGGCGCGAATGACGAAGCGGGCGCCGAATTTCTTGAAGATCGGAGGATTGGCCGCCGCGTAGTGCTTGTAGCCATCCTCATTGATCACATCGACCCGTGCGATCCAGTAGCCCTTCGCCATGACCGGTCTCCCTTCAGCTCGCTCGTGAAATCTCTTCGACGATCGCGTCGGCCGCCGCCTTCGGATCCGGCGCAGCGATGATCGGCCGGCCCACCACCAGATAGTCGGCGCCGGCGGCGATGGCAGCCGCCGGCGTCGCGATGCGCTTCTGGTCGCCGGCGGCGGCGCCGGCGGGCCGGATGCCGGGCGTCACCAGGCACAGCTTGTCGCCGACGATGGTACGAACTTTCGCAGCCTCCTCCGGCGAGCAGACGAGCCCATCGACGCCGATGTCGCGGGCCTGCGCGGCGCGGCGGGCGACAAGTTCGGGCACCGTCATCGCATAGCCGGCGGCTTTGAGATCGGCGTCGTCGAACGAGGTGAGCACGGTGACGGCGAGAATGCGCAAATTGCCTTCGCGCGCTTCGACAGCGGCTTTCATCGTTTGCGGATAAGCGTGCACGGTGAGGAAGGCGGCGCCCAGCCGGGCGACGCTTTTCACGCCCTGGGCCACCGTGTTGCCGATGTCGTGCAATTTGAGATCGACGAAGACCTGTTTGCCGGCGTCGGCGAGCGCATGCGCATAAGAAAGCCCGCCGGCGAAGGCGAGCTGATAGCCGATCTTGTAGAACGCGACGCTGTCGCCGAGCCGCGCCACCAGCGCGGCCGCCGCCTCGACCGAGGACACATCAAGCGCGACGATCAGGCGCTCGCGCGGCTTTAGCTGCATGATTTGGGTTCTCTACGGCATGACGGCTGCCAGCTCAACCAACCGGCACGCCATCGTCTTCAACGACGCGGCCAGCGCCTCATCCTTCAGGTTGTCGGCTTCGTCAAACGCTTCTCCGGCGCGGGCCACCGAGACCTGCTCGGGGATGACGAGAGCGCCGCAGCCCAGCTCCAAAATCTGCCGCAGCGCGATCAGCGAGCGCAAGCCGCCGCCGGAGCCTGCCGAGGCCGCGCCGATGGCGAAGACGCGGTTCTTGAACGCGATATAGGTCGGCTCGGCGCCCTCGCGCACGCGCGACACCCAGTCAATGGCGTTTTTGAGAAGCGGCGTCACCGAGGCCGAGTATTCGGGGCTTGTTATGAATACGCCCCGGTGCGCCATGATCATTTGTTTGAGCCGGAGCGCCGCGGGCGGCATGCCGGAGGACGCCGCGAGATCGGCATCGAACAGCGGCAGCGGATAGTCTTCCAGCGAAATGCGGGTGACGTCCGCTTCGGCGAGCGCCAGTTCCTTGGCCGCCAGCGCGGCAAGGCGGACATTATGCGAGCCGCTGCGCAGCGAGCCGGGGATGATGAGAATCTTCGGAGCAAGCATGACTATCGGAGGCGCGACGACAGAGGACGGATGACGGAGGACAGATCAACAGTGTTCCGTCGGCTGTCCTCCGTCATCTGTTCTCCGATTTCCGGTACACCCATACCCGTGCCGGCGGAATGTTGAGCCAGATGCGTTCGGACGCTTCCGCGGTGAAGCCGCCGAAACGCTTCGGCAGCGGCGAAGCCACCGAATAGGTGAATTGCACGAAGGGCGCGCCCGGCACCATCAGATCGAAAGCGTCGCGGATCAGCCGCAGCCGCATCTTGAGCGGCTTGGTGATCAGCGGCAGGCCGGACACCACGGCGGCGGCGGGCGAAATGAGCAGCGCCTCCAGGAGCCGGCGCAGGCTATAGGCGTCGCCCTGCACCAGAGTGGCGTCGGGATAGCGGTTGCGCAGGATGCGGCAGAAGGTCGGATCGAATTCCACCAAAACGAGACGCGAAGGATCGACGCCGGCCTCGACCAGAGCTTCGGTGACCGGGCCGGTGCCGGGACCGAGTTCGACCACCGGTCCGGTCGAGTTTGGATCGACGTAACGCGCCATGGCGCGGGCCAGGATCTTGCCCGACGGCGTCACCGCGCCGACCGTCAGCGGGCGCTCGATCCAGGAGCGGATGAAGCGCACCTCGTCGTCGAGCCGGATGCCCTTCTTGCGCTCGAACAGCTTGATCTGCGCGTCGATCTTTCGGCCGATGCCGTCGCGCTTCTCTTCGAACAGCCTGATCTGGCGCCCGATCTTGCGCTCGATGAGATTCTTCCTGACTTCCAGGAGGCGAAGCTGCCGCCCGAACTTCTTTTCGAACTTTTGCAGGGCCGGCAGCGGCATGACCGTCACACAAAAAACCTTGTACAAGCTTTTGTACGCGACAAATTCATGCCGCTTTTAAAACATCCGGGCGGCAAAGACCATATCAATTCAGGCGGAGCCGGCGCGCGCGCCAAGCCCGTCGAGGAACTCCTTGACCTTGCCGAGAAAACTGGCGGATTCCGGGTGGGTTTCGGTCGACGACAGCCGATCGAATTCGGCCAGCAGCTCGCGCTGCTTCTTGGTCAGCTTCTGCGGCGTCTCGACCACGACCTGCACATACATGTCGCCGGCCTGCCGCGCGCGTAACACCGGCATGCCCTTGCCTTGGAGGCGAAAGCGCCGGCCAGACTGGGTGCCTTCGGGGATTTTCACCTTGGTTTTGCCGCCGTCGATGGTCGGCACTTCGACTTCGCCGCCGATCGCCGCGGCGACCATGGACACCGGAACGCGGCAATACAGGTCGGCGGCTTCGCGCTGGAAGAACGGATGCGCGCCGATCGACAGGAAAATATAGAGATCGCCGGCCGGACCGCCGCGCACGCCGGCTTCGCCCTCGCCGGCGAGCCGGATGCGGGTACCGTCCTCGACGCCGGCCGGGATATTCACCGCCAGCGTGCGCTCACGGGTCACCCTGCCGGAGCCGGCGCATGAGGCGCAGGGGCTGTCGATCGACTGGCCGCGGCCGCCGCAATTCGGGCAGGTGCGCTCCAGTGTGAAGAAGCCTTGCGCGTGACGCACCCGGCCGTGGCCGCCGCACATCGGGCAGGTCTTCGGCTTGGTGCCGGTCTTGGCGCCGGAGCCGGAGCAGGCCTCGCAGGTCACCGAGGTCGGAATGCGGATTTGCGCGTTCTTGCCGGCGTAAGCCTCGGTGAGGCTGATCTCCATGTTGTAGCGCAAGTCGGCGCCACGCTCGCGGCCGCCGGTGCTGCGGCCGCGCGCACTCGCCATACCGAAGATGCCTTCGAACAGATCGGAAAACGTGGTGCCGAAGTCGGCGCCGAAGCCCGCCGGCCCGCCGCCCATGCCATGCTCGAAGGCGGCATGGCCGAAACGGTCATAGGCGGCGCGCTTATCCGGGTCTTTCAAGACCTCGTAGGCTTCGTTGATTTCCTTGAAGCGGTGCTCGGCATCCTTGTCGCCGGGATTGCGATCCGGATGGCAGGCCATGGCCTGCTTGCGAAAAGCGGCCTTGATGTCGCTATCGTTGGCGGTCCGTTCGACCGACAGAGCTTCGTAGTAGCAGCGCTTGGCCATCAGTCCTCACCCCAAGAACGGACAGACGAACGGACAGACGAACCGACAGAGGAACCGATAGATGATGTCCGATTCCTGATGAACAAGCACCCCCGTTTTGTTTCCGGGGGTGCCATTCTCACAAGCCGCAACGGCATTAGCGCCTCGCTGCATCAAGCCGATTTTTTGTTCTTCTTGTCGTCGTCGACTTCGGTGAATTCGGCGTCGACGACGTCTTCCTGCTTGGCTTCCGCGCCGCCGCCGGCATCGCCGCCGCCCGGCTGCTGCTCGCCGGCCTGCTTATACATGGCCTCGCCGAGCTTCATCGAAGCCTGCTGCAGCACGTTGGCCTTCGCCGCGATGGCGTCGGCGTCGGTGCCCTTCAAGGCTTCCTTCAGATCGGCCATGGCGTTCTCGATGGCGCGGCGCTCGGCTTCGCCGACCTTCGAGCCGTGCTCGGCCAAGGTCTTCTCGGTGGCGTGGACCAGCGCCTCGGCGTGGTTCTTCGCCTCGACCTGGGCCTTGCGCTTCTTGTCCTCCTCGGCGTGAGCCGCGGCGTCCTTGACCATCTTGTCGATGTCCGCCTCGCTCAAGCCGCCGGACGCCTGGATGCGGATCTGCTGTTCCTTGCCGGTGCCCTTGTCCTTGGCCGAGACATTGACGATGCCGTTGGCGTCGATGTCGAAGGTGACCTCGATCTGCGGCACGCCGCGCGGCGCCGGCGGAATGCCGATGAGATCGAACTGGCCGAGCATCTTGTTGTCGGCCGCCATCTCGCGCTCGCCCTGGAACACGCGGATGGTCACCGCGGTCTGGCCGTCCTCGGCGGTGGAGAACACCTGGCTCTTCTTGGTCGGGATCGTGGTGTTGCGGTCGATGAGCCGGGTGAACACGCCGCCCAGCGTCTCGATGCCGAGCGACAGCGGCGTCACGTCAAGCAGCAGCACGTCCTTGACGTCGCCCTGCAGCACGCCGGCCTGGATCGCGGCGCCGACCGCGACGACTTCGTCGGGATTGACGCCCTTGTGCGGCTCCTTGCCGAACAATTGCTTGACGACTTCCTGGACCTTGGGCATGCGCGTCATGCCGCCGACCAGGACGACCTCGTTGATCTCGGCCGCGGACACGCCGGCGTCTTTGAGCGCCTGCTTGCACGGATCGATCGTCTTCTGAATGAGATCGTCGACCAGCGCCTCGAACTTGGCGCGGGTGAGCTTCATGGTCAGGTGCTTCGGACCGGAGGCGTCCGCCGTGATGAACGGCAGGTTGATCTCGGTCTGCGTCGTCGAGGACAGTTCGATCTTGGCCTTTTCGGCCGATTCCTTGAGCCGCTGCAGCGCAAGCTTGTCGCGGCGCAGATCGATGCCCTGCTCCTTCTGGAATTCGTCGGCCAGATAATTGACCAGCCGCATGTCGAAATCCTCGCCGCCGAGGAAGGTGTCGCCGTTAGTCGACTTCACCTCGAACACGCCGTCGCCGATTTCGAGAATGGAAATGTCGAAGGTGCCGCCGCCGAGGTCATAGACCGCGATGGTGCCGGTCTTCTGCTTGTCGAGACCGTAGGCGAGCGCCGCCGCGGTCGGCTCGTTGATAATGCGCAACACTTCGAGGCCGGCGATCTTGCCGGCGTCCTTGGTGGCCTGGCGCTGGGCGTCGTTGAAATAGGCCGGAACGGTGATGACGGCCTGATCGACCTTGCTGCCGAGATAGGCCTCGGCGGTCTCCCTCATCTTCTGCAGGATGAAGGCGGAAATCTGCGACGGCGAATAGGTCTTGCCCTCGATCTCCACCCAGGCGTCGCCGTTCGAGGCGCGCGTGATCTTGTAGGGAACGAGCTTCTTGTCCTTCTCCACCATCGGATCGTCGTAGCGACGGCCGATCAGACGTTTGACTGCGAAAATGGTGCGCTCGGGATTGGTGACCGCCTGGCGTTTTGCCGGCTGGCCGACCAGCCGCTCGCCCTCGTCGGTGAAAGCGACAATGGACGGCGTGGTGCGCATCCCCTCTGCGTTCTCGATGACCTTCGGCGTCTTGCCTTCCATGACGGCGACGCAGGAATTGGTGGTCCCGAGATCGATGCCGATGACCTTGGCCATGGTTTAAAATCCTCTCTTTTGCGGCAGGTCGGGCTGGCCCGGAAGGCGCCCAAAGTCCGACCCCCTTATGACTCATCGCCCCAAACCGCCGGCCGTAGACCGCTGGCCACAACTCGCAAGTCGGGACGATTTCCCTTGGCTCATATAGGAGGGCGGTATCGCGCTGCAAGGCAGGATTGCCCAGCGCGCGCGCTACCGTGCCACGAGTCCGTCGGCGGCGATGCGGGTCGCACGCTGCGCCGGGGATGGCGCCGGCGCGGCGTGCGACAGGCGCCAAGTGAGCCGCCCGGCGAAGGCCGGCAGCACCAGCATCGCGATGGGGATATGGACCGCGCCAAAGAGTATCATGGTTACCGGCAGCGACCAGACCGCGACGGCAAGTCCGTCGTCGACCGTCGTGTTGTCCGTCCGCTCGCGCAACAGCGCGACCACAAAGCCGAACACCACCATGTCGTAGACCAGCATCCAGGGCGAGAACAGGAAGGTCGCGGTGACGAACAGCGCCGGTGACAGCACCGGATCGCGCTTGCGCCAGAACGTCCATACCACCAGCGCCAAGGCGCAGGCCGAGACAATGGCCTGGAGGAGCCAATCGACGCCGAGCGGCAGCCCGACCATGCGGCCATTGACGAAGGCGGATGAGACCATGGGAACGAGGAGGCCGCCGCCCCGGGTCAGAAGCCAATGCTGCTGCGGCGTCACCTTGCGAAGGTACTCCGTCCAGATATCGGCGCCGAACCAGAGCGAGGTGGCGCCGACAAGCAGCGCCGTGGTCACGACCGCCGCGGCAATGACCCGCCAGCGCCCGGTCATCACCAGAAGCACCGGCAACAGCAAGCCGAACTGCGGCTTGACGGTGAGGATGCCGAACAGGATTCCGGAAAGAAGCGGCCGGCGGTCGAGATTGACCAGACCGCCGATGAGCAGCGCCGCCGTCAGAAAGCCGTTCTGGCCGAAGAATATGTTGACGGCGACGCCCGGCGCGACCGCGAGAAACAGCATGTATTTGCGGTCGGCACCGCCCGACCACGCCGCCCACAGATAGAGCGCAAGTCCGCCGACGCACCACAGCGCAAAAGCCGGCAGATAGGGAAGCAGGCCGAGCGGCCAAGTGAACAGCAAAAGATGCGGCGGGTAGGACCAGAAATAATCCGGCAAATCCGCATGGCCGGACATCTGCCGCAGCACATTGTTATAGGTCGCGAAATCGAACAGCGCCGCTGGGCCGCCGCTCAACGCGGCGCGGCCGCCGACCCAGGTATTGAGAAAATCGCGGCCGAGCGCCGCATGGAAGCCGTCGAGCGGAATGCGGGCGAACAGAATATGCGGCCCCGCCATCGCGAAGTACGACACTTCCAGCATGACGAAGAACACGGCGGCGGCTACGGTAAGCTTGCCGTAGAGCTCCTCGGAACGCGGCGCAGGAGCGCCGGCGAGTTGGCCGCTGAAGACCCGGTACATGGCGCCAAGCTGCCAGGGACTGGTAAAGACCGCATAAAAGGAGCGCGGCTGAGGCTTTTCACGCCGAACATGCTCAAATTTCGTTAAGCGTGGTTTGCTAGCAATGCGGCATGCCTGACGCGGTTTCCGCCGATCCTCATTTTTTGCGCGCCGGTTCCCGTTTGCTTTGGGGAACTCATTGCCGCCATGGCGGTCGGCGCGGCGGCCGCCTGTTGGGCCGGCGGTTTATCCGTCGACTGCCAAACGCTGCCGAGCCTCGTCGTGGTCGTCGCGATCTCAGCGCCGGTAGCGCTGTTCTATCGCGTGCTTCGGCCGGATCCCGGAATCTTCTATAGCGCAGAATCGATCACGCAGATTTTTCTGATCAGCATTCTCGGAGCGCTGCTTGCCTACGGCGCCGCGGCAGCGGCACTGCCCTATCGCGACGCCGAACTCCTGGCCGCCGACCGCTGGCTCGGCTTCCATCCTCGCGCCTATCTCGATTTCATTTATGCACACCCCGTGCTCGTGATGCTTTTTCCGTTGGTCTATCTCTCCATGGTCTACCAGCCGGCGATTGTTTTCATCGTGCTCACGCTGACGCGCCGGATCAGCCGGCTGCACGACTTCGCCGTCGCGCTGGTCGCCTCGCTCGTCATCACCATCGCGATCTTCGCGCTGTTCCCGGCACGCGGCTGGTACGGCTATCTCGGTATCGATCCAGCGGCCTATCCCAGACTGATGCTGTTCTGGAATTTCGTCCCCCATCTCGACGCCGTACGCAATGGCACACTGCACGCCATACCCCTCGGCGACCTGCGCGGCATTGTCAGCTTTCCGAGCTATCACACGGCGGCGGCGATGCTGGCAGTCTGGTCGGTCTGGCCAGTTCGGTTTGTACGCTGGCCGATGCTGGCGCTGAACGCCTTCATGGTGGCCTCGGCGCCAGTCGAAGGTGCGCATTATTTTATCGACATCCTGGGCGGCCTTGGCGTCGGCGTTTGCGCGATTCTGGTCGCGGTGTGGACACGTCATGCGCTCCGCCATCATTGGGCGGAGAAAGCGCGCGCACTATGGGCTCTGTCGGCCGGCTCGCTGCCGTCACGGCCCGGACGGAGCTGGAAGGCGCTTCACGCATCGCGGTCGATCTGATCGCCGCATCCCCGTGCCGCCGAACAAAGGTTTCCGGCACCGCCGAATGCGGCCTCCGTCACCGGCATGGCCTTGAATTGCCCGGGCGTGGTAGAAGCCGAGCGAAAAACACCCATGGACATGCCAACACTTCAAGCCGGATTGCGCCTTTACTCCGGTTATCTCGATCGCCAGCAACAAGCGGCGACCCTTGCCGCGATCCGCGGCATCATTGCCGAGGCGCCGCTGTTCATCCCGCGCATGCCGAAATCCGACCGGCCTTTCACTGTCCGGATGTCAAATTGCGGGTCGCTCGGCTGGATATCGGACAAGAACGGCTACCGCTACGCCCCGGCCCATCCCGAGACCGGGCGGCCATGGCCGCCGCTTCCGAATCTCCTGCTCCGCTTATGGGATAGCGTTGCCGACTATTCTCATCCGCCGGAAGCCTGTCTGATCAACTTCTACGGCGCGGACGCGAAAATGGGCCTGCATCAAGACCGCGATGAGGCCGATTTTACCGCTCCCGTGGTCTCGCTTTCGCTCGGCGACGCCTGCCTGTTCCGCGTCGGCGGGAAAAAACGTAGCGACCCGACGCACTCTTTTCGCCTTAATTCCGGCGACGCACTCGTTCTAGGTGGCGGCGCGCGGCGCGCGTTCCATGGCGTCGACCGCATCTATCCCGGCACCTCGACCCTGCTCGTGGAGGGCGGTCGGATCAATGTGACCATGCGGCGGGTGACGCGCCCGGCAGATGGGCGGCCCAACAGGCGCGCCGAAGCTTTCCAGGACCGGTGACGATGAATTGGATCAGGAAAATATCAGGAGCGAGGGCTCTCGCATGTCTCTCGGGTGCCGCTTTCGCCGTCCTGGCCGGGGCGACTGCGGCGCCGGCCGGCGATACGGTTTTTCCGATCGGCTCCCGCATCGGACTGGTGCCGCCGCTCAACATGCCGCTCAGTCAGCGTTTCATGGGTTTCGCAGATACCGAGAACGACGCAGCAATTCTTCTCGCTACGTTTCCCGGCGATGCCTTCACGTCATTGGACAAGTCCATGACGCCGGACGCGTTGAAGAAGCAAGGCATCGACAAACGCGAGCCGTTCGCGTCCAAGGCCGGCGGCGGATTTCTTTTGAGCGGCAAGCAGACGGTCGGCCCGGCGTCGTTTCGCAAATGGATGTTGATCGCGCCGGCAGGCAACGTCACTGCGCTCGTCACCGCGCGGGCTCCGGAACAGGGCAGCAAATATACCGATCAGGTGATCCGCGCCGCGCTGGCGACGCTCGCCGTACGCGCCAGCGTGCCCGACGCGGAGCGGCTGAGCCTGCTGCCGTTCAAAGTCGGCGATCTGGCCGGATTTCATATCGAAGACGTCTTGCCGGGCCGCGCTTTGATGCTGGTGGACACGCCGCCCGGCGGCGACCAGGCCGGCAAAGCAACGCCGGACGCAAATAAGGACGCGACTAAGGTTGCGAACAAGGACCTGGTAAATCGGGACTTGGAGGGGAAGCCGGTCGACGCCCGCTTCCTCGTCGCCGTCTTGCCGGGCGGCCCCGCCGAAGCCAAGGACAACGACAATTTCGCCCGGGTCACGTTCAATCAGATCGGCGGCATCGCCGATGTCCGCATCCAGGATGCCGAACCGCTGCGCATCAACGGTCAATCGGGCTATGAGACTCTGGCGACGGCCAAGGACGCCGAAGGCACCAAGCTCATGGTGGTGCAATGGCTCCGCTTCGGCAGCGGCGGCTATATGCAGATGACCGGCATTGCGCACGCCGACCTGTGGCCCGGCATGCTGATGCGTTTGCGCAAAATTCGCGACAGCATCGGGACCGAGTGATGTTGTGCGGCTGTCAGTGACAGCCGTCGAATCACAAAGGCAGTCCGGGCCAAAACGCTAGTTCGCCGAGGTCTTGGCGTTATCGTTGGTGGCCGAAGCCGGCGCGGCTTTCGGGCCGCCTTTCGACACCCCGACGAGGGCCGGACGCAGCACCCGTTCGCCGATCTTGTAGCCGGGCTGCACGACCTGCACCACGCTGCCCGCCGGTACCGTGGCGTCGGGCACTTCGAACATCGCCTGGTGCAGGTTGGGATCGGATTTTTCGCCCTGCGGCGAGAATTGCCGGATGCCGTTCTTCTCCAGCGCCTTGATGAGCTCGCGCTCGGTCAGTTCGACGCCGTCGATCAGCGCCTTGGCGCCGTTCTCTCCGCTCGCCCGCAATTCCGGCGCCACCGCATCCAGCGCGCGGCGCATATTGTCGGCGACGCCGAGAACGTCCCGCGCGAACGAGGTGACGCCGTAGAGCCGGCTGTCGGCGACCTCGCGCTCGGTCCGTTTGCGCAAGTTTTCCATCTCGGCGAGCGTGCGCAGGAGCCGATCCTTCATTTCGGCATGTTCGCGTTCGAGCGCGGTCGAGGGCGCGGACGCGGCCTGGGCGCCGTGGGGGGCGTCGGTCTGTTGCCGCGGGGCCGCTTCGCCCTCAGCGCGAGCGGTCTGTTCCGTCATGATTTTTCCATCCTGTGACGCCCCGCATATCAGGGTTCGCCCGGCAAAAATCAAGCGTCGGGGTCAGCCCCCCAAGAGCTTGCTGACCACCCTGGCGGTATAGTCCACCATCGGCACGATGCGCGCGTAATTGAGCCGGGTCGGCCCGATGACTCCGAGCACGCCCACGATATGGCCCGAGGCGTCGTGATAGGGCGCCACGATGGTCGACGAGCCGGACAGCGAAAACAGTTTGTTCTCGGAGCCGATGAAGACCCGCACGCCCTCGGCCTGTTCGGCGCGGCCAAGCAGATCGATCACCTCGCGGCGGGTCTCCAAGTCGTCGAACAGGAGCCGCACCCGTTCGAGATCGGCAACGGCCTTGAGGTCGTCGAGTAGATGGGCCTGGCCGCGCACGATCAGCTTGCGTTCGTCGCTTTCGCCGCCGGACCAGCTCGCCAGACCCTCGGCGACAATTTTCTTGGTCAGCTGATCGAGCTGGGCTTCGCTTTCTTTGAGCGTGCGCGCGATCTCGGCCTTGACCTCGTCAAGCGTGTGGCCGCGCACGCGGGCATTGACAAAATTCGCGGCTTCGGTCAGCGCCGAGGTCGGCAGGCCGATCGGCACATTGAGCACCCGATTCTCCACCTGGCCATCCTCGCCGACCAGGATCACCAACGCGCGCTCAGGTTCGAGCCGGACAAATTCGAATGTTTCAATCGCGGGTTGGCCTTGGCGGTCAACACTACGCCGGCGGCACGGCTCAGCCCGGATAGCAGTCCCGATGCCTCGGTCAGGACCGCCTCAAGCGATTCGACTGGCCCGAGCCGCGACCTGCGCCTCGATGGCGTTGCGGTCCTGCTCGGTGAGATCGCCGATCTGCATCAGCGCATCGACGAAGAAGCGCAGCCCCAGTTCGGTCGGTAGCCGGCCTGCCGAGGTGTGGGGCGCATAGACCAGACCGAGCTGTTCCAGATCGGACATGACGTTGCGTACCGACGCCGGCGACAGCGTCATCGGTAGAATGCGCGACAGGTTGCGCGAACCCACTGGCTCGCCGGTCGCCAGATAACTCTCGACGATCCGGCGAAAGATCTCGCGCGAACGCTCGTTCAGCTGGGCGAGGCCAAGCTCGTTCGCGCCCGGCGGGAAGTCATGACTGGTCAAACGTCCCTCGCGGTTGCGGAGCCATTGCATATAATATCACTCCGCGGCCGCCATAGCCCGCGGCGCGGCCCGCAGCATTTCCATCAAGCCGCGCATCGCGCCGAAATCTTCCAGGCGTTCGACCGCCTCGATGACGCCTCGCGATGCGCATCCGGCATGACGCCGCGCGCATAGGTGCGGAATTTGTCCGCGATCTGTTTGCGCGACAGCGGATTCTCCGCCGCGCCGAGCGGATGATCGCAGCGCGCCGAGACGTCGCGCCATCGGCCATCTCGACGTCCACTTTGGCCTGCGCGCCGGCCAGCGACGCGTCGGCGTACCTCGACCTGTTCGGCGGCGAAGCGCCGCAGCGCCGGATCGTCGTAGCGGCCGGCTCGAACTGCGCCAAGGTCAGCGCGCGGTCGTGCAGGATCACCGCGGCGGCGTAGTGCGCCGACAGCAGCGCCTCGAACTTCGCCTTGTAGCGGCGAAGCCGCCGTGCAAGTCGAAGGGCGGCTGGCTGAGCGCGATGCGGACTTGGCGCACCTGCTCGGGATCGAGCCTGTGCTGCTCGACGAGATCGAACAGCGCCGTGATCAGGCCCTGAATGAGCGACGCCGACGGCCACAGCCGCAGCGCGATCTGCTCAAGCTCCCAGCGCTTGCCGAGATCGGCGGTCGCAGCGTCGGGCTTGCCGCCGTCCGCATAGGCGTTGTAGAGCCCGCCGTCCTTGGCGGTGAGGAACTCGCGGGTCGCGACGAATTTCTGCTGGGCCAACAGCGCCGCCATCAGGCCCGACAGGGCGCCGCGGCACTGGTGGAACTTCACCGTCGGCGTGCCCCAGGCCGCGAAGGTGCCGGCCGCCTGGCTGCCGGCGAGTCCGAAGGCCCGCGCCATCGTGTCGGCATCGAAACCGAGCAGCCAGCCGACCGCGGCGGCGGCGCCGAACGGGCCGATGACGCCCGGCCCGTGCCAGCCGCGGGCGCGGAACGCCGGATAATCGAGCCCGATGCCGATCCGCGTCGTCACCTCGCAGCCGGCGGCGAGCGCGACCAGCAGATCGCGGCCGGACAGCCCGTCGCGCTCGGCGATCGCGAGCGCCGGCGGCACGACTTCGGGCGTGATATGGGTCAGCGTCGCGCGATGCACGTCGCACATGGTGACCGCGGTGACGAGATAGCCGTTGAGCATCGTCGCGCCGGCAAGCGACAAACGGCCGCCGCCGATGCACGCTGCCTCGCGCGCATTGCGCCAGCGCGCCCGGCCAGCGCCGCTACCTGGCCGGTCTCCTCGCCCTGATGTCCGGCGAAGGCGCAGGCCAGCGCGTCGAGCAGCAGCGTTCTTGCAATGCTCGCGAGCGCGCTCGGGGAGGTCGTCGTAGCGCAGCGTCGCGGCGAATTTCGCCAAGCTTTGCGTGGTTTCCAGTATTGCTTGTGCCGCC